>NZ_FODC01000022.1 GCF_900110275.1 Duganella sp. CF517 | reverse complement strand
CCGACACCGAGCTTGATCAGGCGGTGCGCCAGCCGGTTGGCGCGCTGGTTCAGCGCCATGTAGGTCAGCGATTCGTCGCCGAACAGCAGCGCCGTAGCCGGCGGCGACTCAAGCGCCCTGCGCTCGAACAGCTGGTGCACCGGCGTGATGTTCGCGTGGCTGGCCGGGTTGACTCCCCAGTCCCTGAGCTGCTCGCGCTCGTCCGCGCTTAACAGTTCCACTTCGCCGACCGCACGCTCAGGCGCCACCGTCAAGGCGCACACAATGCCCTCCACCGCCGCCAGCATGTACCGGCAAATCCGCGCCGCGCCAATCCGACGGTCGGCAAGCGCCACCAGCCCGAAATCGCGACCCAGGTCGTCGACCGACATCCCCAGCGGATAGTTGGTCCGCTCCTCGTCACCGAGCGATTCCATACCCTCCCATACGACATGAGCGCCTGCCTTTTGCGGCGAGCCGCGTCGATAATTCAGCAGAGCGGAAAACAGCGGCGTGCCTCCCGCCAGCGCGCTACAGCGTTGCGCCAGCGACAGGCTGGCATGCTCGTGATCCATCAAACCCGTCAAGCCGGCCTGGGTTTCGCGCAGGCTTTGCAACACACCGCGCGCGCCAAGTTTTACCCGCAGCGGCAGCGTGTTGATGAACATGCCCAGCGCGCGAATGCCGCCTTCGCCACCTTGCATACGGCCCGACAGCACCGTGCCGAACACCACGTCGTCCTTGCCGGTGGCCTTGGACAGCACCAGTGCCCACGCCAAATGGAACAGACTGGCCGCGCCAACCCCATGGCGGCGCGCCTGCTCGCGAACTTGGGCCGACAATCCAGACGGTAACGGCATCCGCGACTCCTCGATGCCGGAGCCGTCGCCCAGCACGTCGATCACGCCGAACGGGCCTGTTGGTTCGTCGACGTCCGCCAGCATGGCCTTGAAAAATGCCTCGTGCTCGGCCACGCTCACGCCGAGGCGCGACTGCGCCACGAAGCGGCGGAACGGCACCGGCGCGGGCAACTCCACCGCCCGCCCCTGCTGGATCAGTGAGATCTCCGCGACGATCAATTCCAGTGTCGTATGGTCCAGCACCAGGTGGTGGCCGGGCAGCTGCAATAGCCAGCGGCCATGTGTGACGTCCTGCAACGCTACGGCGCGTACCATCGGCGCGCGGCGCACGTCGATACGATGGCGCAGCGGGTCGACATGGTCATTCAGCCTCATGGCAGCGTCCCCGCCCGCCAGGACCGGCAACCACTCTATGGACAATTCAGCCTGGCGCAGCACCACCTGCACCGGCTCCGCCAAACCCTCCCACAACACCGCAGTGCGCAGGATATCGTGGCGCACGATCACCCGATTGAAACTGGCGATGAAGCGCTCCAGCCTTTCCCGGCTGTCAAAGCCAAGCAGGTGCGGCGTGACATAGGCGTCGCCCTGGCCCTGAAGCATGTGGTGGAACAAAATCCCTTCCTGGAGCGGCGCCAGCGGATAAATATCCTGGATATTGGCGGCGCCACCTGGCACCGCCGGCTCGATGCGCGCGATCTGCGCGGCATCCAGTTCGATCAGCGTCAGCATCTCCGGTGCGATCGCCCGCGCGTCCACAGGAATCAAGTTGTCCGGCACCACCACGTCGCGCCGGTCATCGTCGCGCGCGACCTCCCGGGCGAAGGCGGCCAGCACCGGGTGCTGGAACAGCGTGCGGACCTGTACGGTCATGCCTTGCCCGCGCATGCGTTCCAGCACACTCAGGGCCAGAAGCGAATGGCCACCCAGTTCGAAGAAGTTGTCGTTGCGCCCCACGCGTTCGGCGCCCAGCACCTCGGCCCAAATCGCGGCCAGCGCTTCCTCCACATCCCCGTGGGGGGCCTCGTAGCCAGCTGCGTTCTCGTGGCCAGGATCCGGCAGCGCCTTGCGATCCACCTTGCCGTTGACGTTCAACGGCAGACTTTCCAGCACCACGATCGCCGAAGGGACCATGTAGTCCGGCAGCGCCCGCGCCAAGCGCTCGCGCAACTCGCCCACCGAGACGACTTGGCCGGCCGTCATCGCCACGTAGGCGGCCAAACGCACGCCGCCCGCACCGCCCAACGCCACAACCACGGCCTCCCTTACCTCGGGTTGCGCCAGTAATTCCGTCTCCACCTCGCCAAGCTCGATGCGGAAGCCACGGATCTTGACCTGGTGGTCCAGGCGCCCCAGATATTCCAATTGACCCGCGCCGGTCCAGCGTACCAGGTCGCCCGTGCGATAGAGCCGCCCGCCGTCGCCGCCGAACGGGTCGGCGACGAAGCGCTCCGCGCTCAAGCCGGGACGGTGCAGATAGCCGCGCGCCAGGCCCGCGCCGGCGATATACAGTTCGCCGGGAACGCCGATCGGCGCCGCCTGCAGCGCGGGATCGAGCACCAAGAGCCGGGTGTCGGCGATGGCGATCCCTATATTCAAACCATCGGCCGCCGGCCCCGCCGACGACCAGATCGTTGTTTCGGTCGGACCATACATATTCCACAGATCGACACCGAGGCCCGCCAGGTTCCGCGCCAGATCCTGCTGAAGCGCTTCGCCACCGCACAAGCCCTTGAAACGCCGTCCCGGCGAACCGCGCCAGCCGCCGGCCAGCAGCATGCGCCAGCTGGCCGGGGTGCATTGCAGCACTGTGGCGCCGCTTTGCGCGATCAACCCCGCCAATGCCTCGCCGTCGCGCGCGACGTCGCGCGAGGCGATCACCACGCGTGCGCCTTGCAGCAGCGGCAGATAGAGTTCCAGCGCCGCGATGTCGAACGACAGCGAGGTGACCGCGACCAGGATGTCGTCGGCGGACATGCCCGGCGCCATCGCCATGCTGGCCATGAAATGGCTCAAGGCGCCATGACGCACCATCACGCCCTTGGGCCGCCCGGTCGAGCCGGAGGTATAAATCACATAGGCCAGATGATCGGCGTGGGTCTCGACCCGGGGGTTTTCTTCCGGCTCGCCGGCAAGATCGAGCGCGTCCAGACGCAGCACCCGCAATCCCGCCACCGGCGGCAGCGCCTCATGCACCGCGCCCTGGGTCAGCAGCAGCGCGATGCCGCTATCCTCCAGCATGTAGGCCAGGCGCTCGGCCGGATACTCCGGGTCCAGCGGCACATAGGCCGCTCCCGCCTTCAACACCGCGAGCAGTCCCACCACCATGTCCAATGAGCGCTCAAGGGCGACGCCGACTTTCGCATCGGGCCGCACGCCCAGTTTGATCAGGTGGTGCGCCAGCCGGTTGGCGCGCCGGTTCATGTCGGCATAATTCAGCGAGGCGGCCCCGAACTGCAATGCCGTCGATTGTGGAGTCTCCAGCACGCGCCTTTCGATCAAGCGATGTACCGGTTCCAGGTGCGAATAACGCTGCGGGTTCACACCCCACTCCAGCAACTGCCGCTGTTCCGCGGCCGCCGGCAGCGCCACCTGGCCGCAAGCCTGCTCCGGGCGGTCGGCCAGCGCCTGCAGCACGGCCAGGTAATGATCGCCCATGCGCGCTATGGTTCCGGCCTCGAACAATTCGCAGGCGTAGGTGAAGCTCACGCGCACCCGGCCATCGGCGTCCTCGGACGTGTCGACCGTGAGTTCAAACTGCGCCCCCTGCCCGCCCATCGGGTAGTTCTCCAGCGTGAGGCCGGGCAGCTGCCGCGAGAGCGCCTGTTCCTGCCGCTGATGGTTCACCATCACCTGAAACAGGGGATTGGCGCCAAGCTGGCGCTCCGGCCGCAGCGCCTCGACCAACTGCTCGAAGGGTAAATCCTGATAGGTCTGCGCTCCTAACGCAGCCTCCCTGGCACGCTCCAATACCTGCGTCAGGCTCTCCCTGCCGTCGATAACGTTGCGCAGCACCTGCGTATTGACGAAGAAGCCCACCAGGCCCGACGTCTCGACGCGGTGACGATTGGCGATGGCGACGCCGACCCGGATATCGGACTGCCCCGTGTGCCGCGACAGCAATACCTGCACGCCCGCCAGCAGCGCCATGAACAACGTGGCGCCGTGTGCTTGCGCGCGTCGTTGCAGGCTTTGCGTCAAATCCGCCGGCAGCTCGATGGCGTGGCGCGCCGCGCGATACGTCCCGCCGGGCTGGCGCGGATGATCGGTCGAGAGTTGCAGCACGGGGTGTTCGGTGCCCAGCTGCGCGCTCCAATACGACAGTTGACGTTCCTTTTCACCGGCTTCGAGCCAGTTGCGCTGCCAGGCGGCGTAATCGGCGTACTGCAATGGCAACACCGGCAGTTGGGACAGCGAGCCTTCCACCCTGGCGCGGTACTGTGCCACGAACTCGTTGATGATGATCCCCATCGACCACCCGTCCGAGACGATGTGATGCATCACCACTACCAGCACGTGCCTGTCGGCGGCTTCGCGTATCAGTCCAACGCGCAGCAATGGCCCGCGCTCAAGATCGAATGTGGCCTGGTGCAAACGCGCCACTTCGTCATGCACCCGTGCCGCCAGTTCATCGCCCGACCCGCCTCTGAGGTCGATCTGTTCCAGATGCGCTGCTGCCGCGTCCTGTATGACTTGCTCAACTTTGCCGTCCTCCCCGGCACGGAACACGGTGCGCAGCGAGTCGTGCCGCGCCACCAGCGCGTCGAACGCGCTTTTGAGCGCGTCGATATCGAGTTCCCCGCTCAGCCTCAATGCCCCACTGATATGATAGGCCGTGGTGTCGGGCTCCAGCTTCCACAGGAACCACTGGCGGGTTTGCGCATAGGACAGCGCCTTTCCGCCAGCCGTCCGCGCGGGCACGATCGGCAGTTGGCCGAAATCGATGCCCTGCGCTTTCAGCGCGTTTAGAAACGTCTTCTGCTTTTCGGCCGGAAGGCTGGAAAATCGCACCGCGATGTCATGTTTGCTGATTGCCATTCAATACTCCAACTGCTCTAAAAGCGTGGTCATTTGTTCGATATCGTTCGCCTCGGCGGCACTGTCGGATGATTGAGACATCCATTCGGCCAGCGAAGCGGGTGTCGGGTGTTCCCAATAGGTGCGCAGCGGAAGATGGCGCGACAGGTGTAGCTGCGTCGCGCTTTGCAAGCGCAACGCCAGCAGCGAGTGACCTCCCAGCTCAAAGAAGTTGTCGTGACGTCCGACCCGCTCGACGCCCAGAATGTCGGCCCAGATGGCGGCCAGCGCCACTTCCGTGTCCCCCTGCGGCGCCTCGTACTCGCCGGCGCTTTCAAAGCCCGGCTCCGGCAGTGCCTTGCGGTCAACCTTGCCGTTGGCGTTGATCGGCAGCGCGTCCATCACCACGATCGCCGACGGCACCATATAGTCGGGCAGCGTTTCGCCCAGCTTCTCGCGCAGCTCGGCCGCGAGCAGCGTTTGTCCGGCCTGCGCCGAGACGTAACCCACGAGGCGCGCGCCGGCCGGACCTTCCAGGGCCAACACCACCGCCTCGCGCACTTCCGCCTGCGCCAGCAGTTGCGCCTCGATTTCTCCCAGCTCGATGCGGAAGCCACGGATCTTGACCTGGTGGTCGATACGGCCCAGGTATTCCAGCTGGCCGTCCTGGTTCCAACGAACCAGGTCGCCGGTGCGGTACAAGCGCTCGCCATCGGCGCCGAACGGATCGGCGATGAAGCGCTCCGCGCTCAGGCCGGGGCGGCCGAGATAACCGCGCGCCAGACCGTCGCCGGCCAC
>NZ_FODC01000021.1 GCF_900110275.1 Duganella sp. CF517 | reverse complement strand
CTCGATGGCGGCGCCGGCGCCGACAAGCTGATTGGCGGCAGCGGCGATGACCTCTACTCGGTGGACGTGGCCGGCGACGTCGTGACCGAGCTGGCCGGCGAGGGCACGGACACCGTGTGGACTTCGCTGGCGACCTATACGCTGACGGCCAACGTCGAGAACCTGGCGTACACCGGCAAGGCCGCGTTCACCGGCACCGGTAACGTGCTCGACAATATCATCACCGGCGGCCATGCCGGCAACAAGCTCGACGGCGGCGCCGGCAACGATCGACTCATCGGCGGCGACGGCGCCGACAACCTGATCGGCGGCCTGGGCGACGACACCTTCATCGGCGCGAGCGGCAAGGACATCGTCGACGGCGGCGCCGGCGCCGACCTGCTGCAAGGCTTGGGCAACTTCGCCGACTATGTCGTCACGCGCCCGAGCCTGACCGATACCGTGCTGACCGACGGCGCGGGCAACGTCATCACCGCGCGTGGCGTGGAACACTTCGCCTTCGCCGACGGCGACAAGACGCTGGCGCAGGTGCAAGACAACATCGGCAGCCCCGGCAACGACAGCCTGTATGGCACCGATGGCAACGACATGCTCAACGGCGGCCTCGGCGTCGACACCTTGAGCGGCGGCGTCGGCGACGACACCTATGTGCTGTTCAACGCGGCAGACGCGGTGCTGGAAAACGCCGGCGAAGGCGTCGACCTGGTCCAGGTGGCGTTGACGGCGGCGGGCACCTACACGCTGGCGGCGAACGTGGAGAATGCCAGCGTGACGGCGGCGGCGTCCATTGCCGCCAACCTCACCGGCAATAGCCTCGACAACGTCCTGACCGGCAACGCGGCGGCCAACACACTGACCGGCGGCGCCGGCAACGACCAGCTCGATGGCGGCACCGGCGCCGACAAACTGATCGGCGGCAGCGGCGATGACCTCTACCTGGTGGACGCGGCCGGCGACGTGGTGACCGAGTTGACGGGCGAGGGCGCGGACACCGTGTGGACATCGTTGGCGACCTATACGCTGACGGCCAACGTCGAGCACCTGGCCTACACCGGCAAGGCCGCGTTCACCGCCACCGGCAACGCGCTCGACAATGTCATCATCGGCGGCAACGCCGGCAACAAGCTCGACGGCGGCGCCGGCAATGACAGCCTCACCGGCGGCAACGGCGCGGACAGCCTGGCTGGAGGGCTGGGCGACGACACCATCGCCGCTGGCCTTGGCAAGGACACCATCGACGGGGGCACTGGAAACGATGTGGTGCAAGTGGCGGGCAATTTCGCCAGCTACAAGATCACCCGCCCGAGCGCGACCGACACGGTGCTGACCGGCCAGAATGGCACCGTGCTCACCGTGCGCAATGTCGAAAGCTTCGTCTTCGCCGATGGCGCGAAGTCGCTCGATGACGTGCAATACAACCTCGTCAGTGCTGGCAACGACAAGCTGTACGGCGGTGACGGCGACGACACCCTGAACGGCGGCACCGGCGCCGACAGCATGACTGGCGGGTTGGGCAACGACAGCTACGTCATCGATAATACGGCCGATAAGATCGTCGAAAACGCCGACGAAGGCATCGATCTGGCGCAGGTCGCCTTGACCGCCAGTAATAGCACCTATGCGTTGGCCGACGGCGTCGAGAATGCAACGGTTACCTCGGCGGCGACGGTCGCGGTCAACCTGACCGGCAATGACCTGGACAACTTCCTGACTGCTAACGCGGCGGCCAACACGCTGACCGGCGGCGGCGGCAACGACACGCTGGACGGTGGTGCCGGCGCCGACAAACTGATTGGCGGTATCGGCGACGACCTCTATATTGTCGACAGCGCCGGCGACGTGGTGACCGAAGCGCTGAACGAGGGTAGCGACACGGTGCGTACCAAGCTGGCCACCTACACGCTGGCGGCCAACCTCGAAACCCTGGTGTACACCGGCGTGGCCGCGTTCACCGCCACCGGCAACGCGCTCGACAATGTCATCATCGGCGGCAACGCCGGCAACAAGATCGATGGCGGCGCCGGCAACGACAGCCTCACCGGCGGCAACGGCGCCGACAGCCTGGCGGGAGGGCTGGGCGACGACACCATCGCCGCAGGCCTGGGCAAGGACACGGTCGACGGTGGCGCTGGCATCGATGTGGTGCAAGTGCTGGGCGATTTCGCCAGCTACAAGGTCAGCCGCCCGAACGCGGCCGATACCGTGTTGACCGGCCAGAATGGCAGTGTGCTTACCATTCGCAACATCGAGTATATGGTCTTTGCCGACGGCACCAAGACGCTGGACGAGGTCCAGGACAACATCGTCAGCGTCGGCAATGACCGCCTGCGCGGCACCGCCAATGCCGATGTGCTCGACGGCCGCGAAGGCGCCGACACGATGGAAGGCGGGCCGGGAAATGACGCCTACGTGCTGTCCGGTGCGGACGACGTGGTGATCGAGGCGGCCAATGCGGGCACGGATGCGGTTGCCCTGGCCTTTGCCAAGGCCGCCACTTACACGATGACGGCGAATGTCGAAAACGCCGCCGTCCTGTCTGCCGCCAGTGTCGCCGTCAATATCGTCGGCAACGAACTGGCCAACTGGCTCACCGGCAATGCCGCCGCCAACAGCCTGGCCGGCGGGGACGGCAACGATACCTTGCAAGGCTTGGGGGGCGCCGATACGTTGATTGGCGGCGCCGGCGACGATATCTATATCCTCGATGGCGCCGCCAGCGGTGCCGTCGTCGTGGAAAGCGTTGGCGGCGGCATCGACCAGGTCACGACCAATCTGTCTTCCTACCGGCTGCCGGACAACGTCGAAAACCTGTTCGGACGCAGCCAGACCGGTCCCCTCAATTTCACCGGGATCGGCAACGCGCTGGGCAATGTGCTCAACGCGAGCTACAGCACCAGCGCCAGGCTGGACGGGGGCGCCGGCAACGACACGCTGGTGGGCGGTGTCGGCAATGACAGCTTGCTTGGCGGGGATGGCGACGACCGCTTCGAAGCAAGTCCTGGCAAGGATACGGTCGATGGTGGCGGCGGCGCCGATACCCTGGTGCTCGGCTACCCCTTGGGGAGCGCCGCATCCTTCAAGGTGAAGCAGATCAGCGCCAGCGATATCCAGCTGACCGATGCGACTGGTTATTCCGCCACGGTGCGCGGTGTGGAGACTTTTGTCTTTAGCGATATCACGCTGACGCTGGAAGCCCTCACCCAAAACCTGCATGGTATCGGCACTTCCTCCGACGTGATTGCTTATGGCAAAACCATCGTCGGCACGAGCGGCGCCGACAATCTGGCCGGGGGCGCCGGCAATGACTCGATCGACGGCGCCGGCGGCGTCGATACGCTGACCGGCGGCGGCGGGGCCGATGCCTTCATCATCCCGGCGCGGGGCATGGCCACGATTACCGATATGGTCTCCGGCAGCGACCGCATCATGTTGCACTTCCGCGACGTCAAAGACGCGCTGTTCCTGAACGCGCAGACGGTTTCCGAGCCGGGCACCAACCTGTACGGGAATCTCGTCATTTTCACCCAGAAGCTGGCGAGTTTTTCATCTGTCTCCGTCGCAAACCTCATCAATAGCCACAAAGGCAGCTACGACGCCGGCGAACAGATGATCTGTGTGCTTTCCACCGCCGCCGACACGGCGGTGTATCGGTTCACCTCCAACGGCGCCGACAACGTCGTTTCCGCCGGCGAGCTGACCCAGATCGCCGTGTTGACGGGAACGCCGAGCACCACCGTGGCGGACTACCAGTTCATCGTTTGATGGATTGCTCAGCTGGCCGACGAGCGAGCGCAGCGTCGAAAGTAAAGTCCCGCAAGTGCCTTTGCGGGACTTTTTAATTTCCGAGATTAATTATTGGTTGTCAAGCTAGTAATTCCCATTGGCAATTTCTTATGGGAAATGATAGTATTCCTATTAACATCCTCCGGGATTCCATCAACCATCACGGAAGCCGAGCGCGGTTTTCACGGGAGAAGCAGTAATGGTAGTCAGCGGCAATGTACACGACATTCAAAAACTCTACGTCGCCTACCTTGGCCGCCCCGCTGATCCCGTCGCCCTCGCCTTCTGGCTGGGCATGCTTGAACAACAGCGCGACAGCGGCTTGGCGGCCGTGAAAACGGCGCTGTCCACCGCGACGGAATTCACCGCGGCATTCGCTGGCTTATCCACCGAGCAAGTTGTCGACCAACGCTATGTGAATTTGTTCGGCCATCATGCCGAGCCGGCAGGTCTGACGTTTTGGGTCGGATTGTTGCAAAATGGCAGCATCACCTTGGCGGATCTGATCACGACGCTGACCGACGCGGCGCAAGGTAGCGACCTGATCGCCGTCAACAGCAAGATCGCGGCCGCCGAAGCGTTCACCGCCGAGCTGGATACGGCTGCCGAAATCAGCGGTTACGCCAACCCGGCCGCAGGCGCGGTCGCGCTCGCCAAGGCATTCATCGCGACGGTCACGGACGGCGCGTCGCTCGCCGTCGCGCTGGCCGCATTGCCTGAAACCGTAAGCCAGGTGACGGGCGCCCCGCTTAACCACGCGGCGACGGGTGACGTCACCGCCGGTGGCACGGCCGTTGAAGGCCAGGTCCTGACCGCTTCCCACACACTTGCCGACGCCGATGGCCTCGGCACTGTCGGTTACCAGTGGATGGCCGCCGGCGTCGCCATCGCTGGCGCGACGTCGGATACGTTCACGCTGACGGCGGCGCAGGTCGGCAAACCGATCACCGTCACCGCCACCTACACCGATGGGCTAGGCACGCGCGAGTCCGTCACCAGCAATGTGATCGTGTCGGGCAACGACACGCTCAAGGGCAGCACCGGCGCCGACCAGCTTGCCGGTGGCGCGGGCGACGATACCTATCTGGTCAACGTCGTCGGCGACGTGGTGACCGAGGGCGCTGGCGAGGGCACGGATTTGGTCAATGTCGGCTACACGACGGCCGGCAGCTACACGCTCGCGGCCAACGTCGAGAACGCGACGGTGACGAGCGCCACGACCGCGGTGAGCCTGGTAGGCAACGCGCTCGATAACGTCTTAACCGGCAACGCGGCCGCCAACACCCTGACCGGCAACGCCGGTAACGACAGGCTCGATGGCGGCGCCGGCGCCGACAAACTGACCGGCGGCAGCGGCGACGACCTCTACTTGGTGGACGCGGCCGGCGACGTGGTAACCGAGTTGACGGGTGAGGGCACGGACACCGTGCGGGCGTCGCAGGCAGCCTATACGCTGACGGCCAACGTCGAGAACCTGGCCTACACCGGCAAGGCCGCGTTCACCGGCACCGGTAACGTGCTCGACAATATCATCACCGGCGGCCATGCCGGCAACAAGCTCGACGGCGGCGCCGGCAACGATCGGCTCGTCGGCGGCGACGGCGCCGACAGCCTGATTGGCGGCCTGGGCGACGACACCTTTGTCGGCGCGACCGGCAAGGACACCATCGACGGCGGCGCCGGCACCGACCTGCTGCAGGGGCTGGGCAAGTTCGCCGACTATGTCGTCACGCGCCCGACCTTGACCGACACGCTGTTGACCGACGGCGCGGGGAATATGATCACCGTGCGTGGCGTGGAAAACTTCGCCTTCGCCGACGGCGACAAGACGCTGGCGCAGGTGCAGGACAACGTCCCCAGTCCCGGCAACGACAGCCTGCATGGCAGCGATGGCAACGACGTGCTCAACGGCGGCCTCGGCGTCGACACCTTGAGCGGCGGCCTGGGCGACGACACCTATGTGCTGCTCAACGCGGCCGACGTGGTATTGGAAAACGCCGG
>NZ_FODC01000018.1 GCF_900110275.1 Duganella sp. CF517 | reverse complement strand
ACTTGCATGTGTAAGGCATGCCGCCAGCGTTCAATCTGAGCCAGGATCAAACTCTTCAGTTTAATCTCTGTTACTTTTGCCGTTTTACCGGCACTCTTATTACTAAGAGGTCGCTCACTCAAAATACTGACAGGCCACTACTTTCGTAGCGCCTATTTCATTACTTCTTGTGAACATTTGATATTTTAAGTATCGCGGAACTAAGTTTAACCTTGGCTCCGCGTGCACTTTCATCAAACGTCCACACTTATCGACTGTTAATTTTTAAAGAACTTTGTTCGGTACTGCTTGCACGCTTGACAAATCGTTTTGTCTGTCAGCGAAGAAGGAAGAGTATGAATCGTTTAGACCGTTTCGTCAACCTTCTTTTTCTTCTCGCTTCACTCTGCAACACCATGTTTTGTGTGCACCGTTTTGCGAGGAGGCGAACTATAGCAAAGCCCCTCCGGGCTTGGCAAGAACTTTCTTCACGCCATCAGCGAGCACCGCGATTAACAACGCCCCCGCCCCTATTCCCATCAACAGGCGATGGTCGCCGCCGCTTTGCGCGAACAGGTAGGAATAGCCGTAACCCGCCAGCGCCTGGAACAAGGCGAACACTGTCGTGGCACGACTCCATACGGCACTCTGGGCGTGCGCATCGCCCGGCAATATCTGATGTACGCGGCCCAGCACAATCGGCACAATGCCCGGCGGGAAAGACCCGACGACCACCGTGGCGGCGATGAGCACCACGTGGTTGGTGGAAAACATCATCACCGCGATAACGCCCGCCTGCATCAGCAATGTAACCTGGGCCGTATGTGTGGGACCGATACGATCGGTCAGCGCGCCATATGCCATCGGACCGGCGATCGCGCCGATACCGTAAGCGATCCAGAACAAGGAAGCCGTATGCGTGCCCCATCCCAGGCCGCGCGCGACGTAGTCGACGAGGAACACCATCAACGGAACCAGGCCGATCGCCATCAAGGCATATTGGACATAAAGCACGTTCAGGTCGAAACGCGCACCGGGTGTAGGCGTGGCGGACTGCGCGCCCGCGGCGCCGGCATGACCCGGTGACGCGTGCGGCCAGCAAAACCAGCTGGCAATGCTGAGCACCAGCGCCAGCACACCCAAGCCCAGCCAGGTCTCCCGCAGCCCGACGCCCAACAGCATCGGAACCACCGTGCCCGAGGCGGCGATGCCGACACCCACGCCCAGGAAGATCGCCCCGCTTGCCATGCCCCTGCGCTCGGCCGGCACATGCGGCAATACCGTCGATGCGACCAGCACCATGATGATGCCGCCGGATATACCGGACAACAGGCGCCAGGCAAAGAACCAGCTCACCGACAGCGGAAACGCGCAGGCGAAGAAGGCCAGCGAGGCCAGCATCATCATCAGGCGCAAGGTGGTGCGCGCCGACAGCCGCGCGGCAAGCGGACGCCCCGCCAATGCGCCCACCAGATACCCGACCAGATTGGCCGCGCCCAGATACACCACGTCCTGGGCGGCGAACCAGTGCGCCTCGATCAATGGCGGGATCAACGGCGTGTAGCCGAAGCGCGCCAGGCCGATGCCCACCAGGCTGGCGCACAGGCCGGCGAATATGGCGCGCGCGGCGGCGCCCTTGTCTGCTGCGATATTCATCCACGATTCCTCAACGGCCAATCATGTTTGACAGGATAGTAAAACTTGACACCACTGTCAAGAATGCCGATAATCCGCTCCATGGCAGGCATAAAACAATTCGACGAGGAAGAAACGCTGGAACGCGCGATGCACGTTTTTTGGCGGCGCGGCTATGCGTCGACGTCGATGCAGGATCTGGCGCAGGCGACCGGTGTGCTGCGCGGCTCGCTCTACAACGCCTACGGCGACAAGCAATCGATCTTTCTGCTGGCGTTCGCGCGTTACAAGCAGCGCTATCTGGCGGCGGTACGCGAACGAATGAAGGCCGCCGATCCGGTCGATGCGCTGCGCGATTTCTTCGCCTACGTGATCGCCTCAATGTCGGAGCCCGTACCGCCCCGGGACGACACGCCCTCCTCGTCCACCCGCGGCTGTCTGACCACCAAAATCGCCACGGATGAAACAGCAATGGATGACGCGGTGCGCCACGCGCTGCGCGGCATGCTCGAAGGATTGGCCGACGCGCTGGAGGAGCGGCTGTCCGCGCCCGACGCGCTGGCGCGCCTGACGCTGCCGCCCAAAGACGCCACCCGGCTGCTGGTGACATTCACACGCGGCAATGTGGTGATGGAACGCATCTACCATGCGCCCGAAGAACTGCAGGCGACGGCCGACACGCTGTTGAAAATATTGTTCAAGCCGTAGCGGCGACGCGTTCTCAGCAATTATTGATGACGACGTCGATGCGCTTGTGCACGTCCTCGGCGAACGCCAGGAATTCGCGCATCTCCTCCGGCCGCGAGACGTCCAGCGCAAACCACTCCGCCGAACCGCCGGCGCTGCGGATCTCCGTCACCAGCGCGTGCAGCTTGGCCGAGCGGCGCGCGCCCAGCACCACGTGATGGCCCTCGCCGGCCAGCTGGCGCGCGGTGGCAGGACCGCTGCCCCGGCTGGCGCCAGCAATCAGAATCACCTTTCGATTGGTGTGTGCAATAGCAGTCATGATGCGGTCCTTTCAATGGCAATTAAACCAGCCTGCATCATACGAACATCCGCCCATGCTGCGAATGCACATGTCTATGTGTTTCTTGCCTAATCCTATACATCGACGATAGCCCCGTAGCCATCGCAGCCGGTTTGATGGATCATTCCTATTCTTCACCGCATTTTTGGAAGGACTCGAATTGGAACGGATGATCGCGCTGCACACCAGCATGGCGAAGCACGACGGCTACACCGAGACGGCGCTCGACGACGTGCGTCTGACCCGCGCCACGCAAAGCGTAACCAAGGCGCCCGCCATGTCCGACCCCTGCATCGCCATCGTGCTGCAGGGCCGCAAGCGCGCCCACTTCGGCGAGGACGTGCTGCAGTTCGACGCCGATCACTACCTGGTGGTCGCCATCCCCACGCCGTTCATCAGCGCCACCGAGGCGTCGGTCGAGGAGCCGTTCCTCGGCCTGGCCATCCGCGTCGACCGCACCACCCTGGCCGACCTGATGTTCGCCATCGACCAGACCGCCAACGATGTGCCGGCCATGCCCAAAGGCATGATGACCACGCGCATGGACCAGCGCCTGCGCGAGACCGTGCTGCGCCTGATGGAGGCGCTAACCTCTCCGCTGGAGGCGCGCGTGCTCGGGCCGGCCATCGTGCGCGAAATCTGCTTCCGCGTGCTGATGGGCGAGCAAGGCGCGGCGATGCGCGCGGCACTCACCAGCCAGGGCCAGTTCGGCCGCATCGCCAAGGCGCTGCGCCGCATCCATGCCGACTGCGCGGCCGACATGGATGTGGGCATGTTGGCGGCCGAGGCCAGCATGAGCGTGCCGGCCTTCCACGTGCACTTCAAATCGGTGACGCACTGCTCGCCGATCCAGTATCTGAAATCGGCCCGGCTGCACCAGGCGCGGCTTCTGATGGCGCGCAGCGACATCACGGCGCAAGCGGCGTCGGCGCAAGTGGGCTACGAGAGCCCGTCGCAGTTCAGCCGGGAATTCAAGCGCTACTTCGGCCGCAGTCCCGGCGAGGAAGCCGAGGCGATGCGCCGCATGCTGGTAATGCAGCCGGCCGAAACGACAAGGTTGCCGTAAAGATAATTAGAGCGTAGTATGCGGAAGCGACGGCGTTGCAAATAAATCAATGCCGCGTTTTTCCTATCTCCTCTAAGGAACCTCATGCGTCTCTTGATCCTCGCGGCGGCCACGCTCGCCGTTGCCGCCCCTTCGTTTGCGGCCCCGTTCGAACCAGGCGTCTATCTCGGCGTCTCCGGCGGGCGCGCCTCGGTCTCGTCCAAATACGTCGACAATAGCAGCGACTTTTCGGTCGGCGGCGCGATCGGCTACCAGTACAGCCCCAACCTCGGCTTCGACGTCTACACCCGTGGCCTGAGCCTCAATCCGTTCCGCGGCCTGTTCACCGAAGCGGGTTACTACCCGGACCGCACCTACGGCATCGCCGTCCAGGGCACGGCGCCGCTCAACGAGCGCTTCAGCTTGTTCGGCCGCGCCGGCGTCGGCCGCACCTCGATGCAGGGCAACCGCAGCGACCTGCCCGATCGCAATGAAACCGATCCGATGGTCGGCGTCGGCGTCAGCTACGCCTTCAACCGCCAGTGGTCGATCGGCGTCGACGCCAGCTATCTGACCAAGACCGAAGTGTCGCTGTTCTCGTTCGGCGCGCGCTTCAATTTCTAAGCGCAACCGCGCACGATCCACTCGCTCAGGCTGTCGAGCGCCTCCCACGGCTCGCGGCCGTGGGGGCGCACCAGGAAGTAGCCGCGCGACGTACTCAGCGCCGGCGCCGGCAGCGTGACCAGCTGGCCGTCGCGCACCAGCTCATCGACCAGCGGACGCCACCCCAGCGCCACGCCGTGACCGGCGACCGCCGCCTGGATCAGCAACGGATAATTGCCCAGGGTTAGGCTCGGAATATCGCCGCCGTTCGGCAGCCCCTGCAACCGCGCCCAGTCCTGCCAGGTCATCCAACGGTTTTGACCGCCTCCACCCAAATGCAGCAGCGGCAAACGCAGCACGTCGGCCGGCGTGCCGCACGCTTGCGTATGCCGCTCCAACAAGGCCGGCGCGCACACCGGCACCACCAGTTCCGGCAAGATCTGTCGCGCATCGCAGCCGGGCCATCGGCCGTCGCCGAATGAAATCGCCAGGTCCACCGCCTCGCCCCGGATGTCGAAGGCGTTTTGCGAGGTGACGATGCGCACGTCGAGCTCGGGCCGCAATTCCTGAAACGCCGCCAGACGCGGCATCAGCCAGAACTGCGCGAAGGCGAAATCGGTCGCCACCGTCACCACTTGCCGGGTGCGCCGTGCCCGCAGCTTGTCGACCGCGACGTGGATCGCCGCCAGATGATCGCGCACCGCCTCGTGCAAGGTCACACCGTCGGCCGTCAACGTCACGCCCCGGTGGGCGCGCTTGAACAGCGGCGTGCCCAGATCCTTTTCCAGCGCGGCGATACGCTGGCTGACGGCCGGCTGGCTGGTGCCGAATTCCTCCGCGACCAGCGTGAAGTTCAGGTGCCGCACCGCCGATTCGAAAAACACCAGGCTGTGCAGCGGAACGGTTTGAGATGGATTAGCCATAAATTATTCTTATGTTTCGATAATTTATTCTGCCCTCAAGCCGCTGAATTTGCAAAGGAATTCGCGAAACCATGCATAAGCCCTGTTTATATTATTCGAATATGAATATGCAAATTGATACGTTCATAATTTTCGGCAGGCATCGCAGAATGCGTGCATCGATACATTTCCGAAGACGCCTTTATGCAGCCCGCTTTGAAACCCGCTTCGAAACCCGCTTTGAAACCCGCCTCGCAGCCGAATATTCTGATCCTGATGGCCGACCAGCTGACCGCCCGCGCGCTCGCCGCCTATGGCAACCCGGTCACCTCGACCCCGCACATCGACGCGCTGGCCGCCGCCGGCGTGGTGTTCGATTCGGCGTACTGCAATTCGCCGCTGTGCGCGCCGGCGCGCTACGCGCTGATGACCGGCACGCTGCCGTCGGCCAATGGCGGCTACGACAACGCCGCCGCGCTCTCTTCCGACGCGGTGACGTTCGCGCACTACCTGCGCCACGCGGGCTACCGCACCATCCTCTCTGGCAAGATGCACTTTTGCGGCGCCGACCAGTTGCACGGTTTCGAGGAGCGCTTGACGACCGACATCTATCCGGCCGACTTCGGCTGGACGCCGGACTGGACGCAACCGGACGTGCGTCCGGACTGGTATCACAACATGTCGTCGGTGACCGACGCCGGCCACTGCGCGCGCAGCAACCAGCTCGATTTCGACGACGAAGTGGTGTTCGCCGCGCGCCAAAAATTGTTCGACCTCGCCCGCGATCCCGACCGCCGGCCGTTCTGCATGACGGTGGCAATGACGCATCCGCACGACCCCTACGCCATCTGCTCGCCGTACTGGGAGCAATACAGCGACGACGAGATCGACATGCCGCGCGTGCCGGAGGCGCCGGCCGGCGACGACCCGCACTCGCGCCGCCTGCGCGCCGTGATCGGCCTCGACCAGACACCGGTCACGCCAGCACAGACGCGCCGCGCGCGCCGCGCCTACTATGGCGCCATTTCGTATGTGGACGAGCAGATCGGCGTGCTGCTGCGCGCGCTGCGCGAATCGGGCCAGGCCGACGACACCGTCATCATCGTCACCTCCGACCACGGCGATATGCTGGGCGAACGCGGCCTCTGGTACAAGATGAACTTTTTCGAGCCGGCCAGCCGCGTGCCGCTGATCGTCCACGCGCCGCCAAGGTTCCAGCCGCACCGCGTGGCCGAGTCGGTGTCGCTGGTCGACCTGTTGCCGACTTTGCTCGACCTGGCCCACGCCGGCGCGACGCCGCCGGCCGGCGCCGCCTTCCCGCTCGACATCGCCGGCCGCAGCCTGCTGCCGCACCTGACCCGGCGCGGCGGCCACGACGGCGTCGCCGCCGAGTATCTGGCCGAGGGCGCGCTGGCGCCCATCGTCATGCTGCGCCAGGGCGCCTGGAAATTCATCCACTCGCCGGCCGATCCCGACCAGCTCTACCACCTCGGCGACGATCCCGACGAGTTGCACAACCTGGCATCGGACCCGGCCAGCGCCGATGTGCTGGCCCGCTTCCGCGCCGACACCGCGCGGCGCTGGGACTTGCCGGCATTGCACCGGCAAGTGCTGGCCAGCCAGGCGCGCCGGCGCTTCATCGGCGCCGCCAACGCGCTCGGCGCGCATCACGCGTGGGATTACGAGCCGCCGCGCGACGCCAGCAAGCGCTACATCCGCAATCACCTGGACCTCGACGCGCTGGAAGCCCGGGCGCGCCTGTCCGCCCGACCAGGAGCCGACGCATGAACCACCCGTCCCGATACCCGGCCCGCCTCGCGCACGGCGCCATCCGGCGCGCGTTCCTCGCTCTGGCCGCCGGCGCCGCCATGATCGCCGCGCCCGCCAGCCCGGCCCATGCCGGCGAACCCGAATCCTGCCGCGCGGTGCGCATGGCCGATCCCGGCTGGACCGACATCGGCGCCGCCAACGCGCTGGCCGGCATCGTCCTCGACGCCCTCGGCTACGAACAGAAGGTGCTGCCGCTGTCGGTGCCGATCACTTACGCCGGCTTGCAAAAGGGCCAGATCGACGTCTTCCTCGGCAACTGGATGCCGGCCCAGCGTCAACTGGTCGCGCCGCTGCTGAAGGCGGGCACGATCGATTTCGTGCACGCTAACCTGCCCGGCGCCAAGTTCACGCTCGCCGTGCCGGACTACGTGGCGCGCGCCGGCGTACGCACCTTCAGCGACCTGGCCAAGCATGCCGACCGGTTCGACCGCAAAATCTACGGCATCGAATCGGGCGCGCCCGCCAACCAATCGATCAAAAAGATGCTGGCCGCCCAAAGCTACGGCCTGGGCGGATGGACGCTGGTCGAGTCGAGCGAACAAGGCATGCTGAGCCAGGTCGCCCGCAAAGGCCGCAGTGCCGAATGGATCGTGTTCCTCGCCTGGGAACCGCATCAGATGAACAACACCTACAAGCTGGTCTATCTCGACGGCGACGACCTGTACTTCGGCCCGAAATTCGGCAGCGCCAGCGTCAACACGGTGGCGCGCCGCGGCTACCGCGCGGCCTGTCCCAACGTCGGCCGGCTGTTCGCGCAGATCGAATTCAGCGCTCCGCTCGAGCACGCGATCATGGCCGACATGCTCGACAAAAAGCAGCCCGCGCGCGCCGCCGCCCTGCGCCAATTGCGCGCCCGGCCAGAGCTGGTGACCGCCTGGCTGGCCGGCGTGACCACCCGCGCCGGCGGCGATGCCGCGTCCGCCGTGCGCGCCCGCCTGGCCCAGCCTTGATTCCCCGATCTCTTCATCCACTACAGCCGGAGCCACCGATGCGACACGCACTGCGATTCAACCCCCTTCACCTACTCGTGCTGCAGGCGCTGGCCTGCTCCGCGCCCGCCCACGCAGCGGCCGACCCGGCGCCGATCGCCGCCTCCACCGACGCGCCGATCGAGACCGTGTTCGTGCAGGGACAAGGGCGCCAGGTGCAAAACATCACGCGCAAGGATCTGGCCGAAGCCATTCCGGGCACCAGTCCGCTCAAGACGCTGGAGAAATTGCCCGGCGTATCGTTCCAGTCGGCCGATCCGTTCGGCGCCTACGAGTGGTCGGCGCACATCTCTATCCGTGGCTTCAGCCAGAACCAGCTGGGGTTCACCTTGGACGACATCCCGCTCGGCGACATGAGCTACCGCAACCACAACGGCCTGCACATCAGCCGCGCCATCTCGTCCGAGAACGTCGGCAACGTCACGGTGTCGCAAGGCACGGGCGCGCTCGGCACGGCGTCGACCAGCAATCTGGGCGGCACGGTCGGCTTCACCACGCGCGGCCCGGCCGACGTCGCCGGCGCCACCTTGGCGCAGACGCTCGGCAGCGACAGCACCTCGCGCACGTTCGTCCGCTACGACACCGGCCTGCTGCCGACCGACACCAAGGCCTATTTGTCGCTGACGCGCCAGCGCGCCGACAAGTGGAAAGGTGACGGCGGCCAGGACCAGAACCAGTTCAATTCCAAGGTCGTGCAAAAGCTCGGCGCCAGCCAGTTGAGCGCCTTCTTCAATTACTCCGAACGCGACGAGACCGACTACCAGGACTTGTCGTTCGACAGCGTGCGCCGGCTCGGCTACAAATGGGACAACTACGCGCCCGACTGGCAGCGCGCGGTCGCCGCCGCCAAAGGGATCTACAGCGGCGGCGTCAACAATCTGGACGACGCCTACTACCTCGGACGCGGCTTGCGCAACGACTGGCTCGGCGGCGTCGCGCTGGAGTGGAATCCAGGCGATACCGTACGCCTGAAAACCACCGTCTACGATCACCGCAACCACGGCGAGAGCCACTGGTACACGCCGTACACGCCATCGTCGGCCGGCGTGCCGATCTCGGTACGGGCGCAAACCTACGCCATCGACCGTACCGGCGTGCTCAGCGACCTGACGTGGGAGCTGGACGGCCACACCGTCACGGCGGGCGTCTGGGGCGAGCGCAGCGTCCACAACTGGTCGCGCGCCTTCTTCGCCGTCAACGGTCCGGAAAGCACCGACCACTTCCTCGATAATCCGTTCTCGACCGTGATCGCGCAGCGCTTCGTCAGCAAGACGACGCAGCTGTATTTGCAGGACAGCTTCGCGCTGCTCGACGACAAGCTCAAGCTCAGCTACGGCTTCAAGAGCACCAAGGCGCGCATCGATGGCGACAACCGGATCGGCGGCCGCGCCGGCGGCCAGCTGGAGGCGTCGAAGAAGTTCCTGCCACAGGCCGGCCTGACCTACGCGCTGACCGACCGCGACGAACTGTTCTCGTCGTGGGCGAAAAACATGAACGCCTACCAGGCAGGCGCCGATGGTCCGTTCTCGCAGACGCAAGCGGCGTTCGACCTGAGCGCCGGCAAGGTCAAGCCGCAAACCTCCACCACGGTCGACCTTGGCGTACGCTCGCGACGCGGTCCGCTGCAGGCCTCGCTGGCGCTGTACTTGGCCGACTTCAAGAACCGCCAGTTGAACGTGGCCACCTGCACCGGCATCGTCGGTTGCCCGACCACGCTCGCCAACGTGGGCAAGGTCGAGACCAAGGGACTGGAAGCGGCGCTCGACTGGAAGATCGCGCGTGAATGGGCCTGGTTCAATTCCTTCACCTACAACGACTCGACCTACAAGCAGGCGCCGGTGTACTACGAGGGCGCGACGCCGGTCGACGTCAACGGCAAGCGCGTGGTCGACGCGCCGAAAGTGCTGTTCAACACCGAGGTATCGTACGAGCACGCCGGCTGGTTCGCGCGCGCCGACGCCAAATACACGGGAAAACGCTATTACACCTATCTCAACGACAGCCCGGTGCCGTCGTTCTGGCTGGCGAACCTGAGCGCGGGCTACAAGCTGGGCAATATCGGCCCGTTCAAGAGCGCGTCGCTGCAATTGAACGTGACCAATGTGTTCGACAAGCGCTACTTCGCCACCATCGGCACCAACGGGTTCGCCAGCAGCGATCCGTCGGGCGGTTTCGCCACCATGCTGGCCGGCGCTCCGCGCGCCGCCTTCCTTACCCTGAACGGTAAACTGTGAGCGCACGCCATGTCCAACGTTAAAGTCTCACTGCGCAATGTCTGCAAGGTGTTCGATGCGAGTCCCGCCGCCGCGCTTGACGATGTGTCGCTCGACATCGCCGAGGGAGGCATCTGCGTGTTGATGGGGTTGTCGGGCTCGGGCAAGTCGACCTTGCTGCGCACCATCAACGGGCTGGCGCCGCCATCGAGTGGCCAGGTGCTGATCGACGGTGTCGACCTGAACTGTCTGGCGCCGCGCCAGTTGCAGCAACTGCGGCGCGAGTCGATGGGCATGGTGTTCCAGTCGTCCGCGCTGTTTCCACATCGCAGCGTGATCGACAACGCCGCCTTCGGCCTGGAGATTGCCGGCGTTGGACGGGCGGAGCGGCACCGGCGCGCGTCGGCCATGCTGGAACAGGTCGGCCTGCTCGCGCATGCGCAACAGCGCCCGGATCAGCTGTCCGGTGGCATGCGCCAACGGGTCGGGCTGGCGCGCGCGCTGGCGGTGGACCCAGCGCTGCTGCTGATGGACGAGGCGTTTTCCGCGCTCGATCCGCTCAAGCGCCGCGAAATGCAGGAGTTGTTGCTGGCCTTGCAGCGCGAGCGGCGCCGCACCATTGTGTTTGTCTCCCACGATATCGATGAAGCGCTGCATCTGGGCGACCAGATTGCCCTGCTGCATGGCGGCCAACTGGTTCAGCACGGCACGTCGCGTGACCTGCTGAGCAATCCGGTCAACGACCACGTGCGTGAATTCTTCCACAGCGCCGATACGTCCAGCCATTTGCTGGCGACCGACCTGATCGATCATGAAGCGGTGTCGACATTGGCGTCCGGGCAGCCCAGCGTCGCCGCCGATGCCAGGCTGAGCGAATTGATGCCGCGCCTGACGGCTTATCGGATGCCGTTGACGGTGCGCGACGCCAGCGGGGTCGCGTTGGGGCTGATCACCGCGGCCAGCGCGCTGCGCATCATTTCACGCGCGAGCGCCAGGGGCTGATATGTTCGAACAACTCCATCAATATTTTCCACTCGGAGACGCGGTCAATGGGGCCGTCCGGCTGCTGATCGACCACAACGGCGGCTTGTTCGACAGCGCCGGGCGCGTCATCGAAGGTTTGGCGGCGGTCATTGAAAGTGCGCTGCAACTGGCGCCCGCGTGGGTGGTGATTGGGATTGCCACGGTCGTTGGCTGGCGTCGCCTGTCGTGGCGCTTCGCCGTGTTCGCCGGACTGTCGCTGTTGCTGATCGCGGTGCTCGGGTACTGGCCGCAGATGATCGTCACGTTGGGACTGACCTTGTCGGCCACGGTGATCAGCCTTGCGCTGGGCGTACCGCTTGGAATCCTGGCGGCCAGGAACCGGCACGTGCACGCGGTGCTGCGGCCGGTGCTGGATTTCATGCAGACCATGCCCGCATTTGTTTATCTGATCCCGGCGGTAATGCTGTTCGGCCTTGGCCGCGTTCCGGGCATCATCGCCACCGTGATTTTCGCGATGCCGCCGGCGGTGCGGCTGACCACCATCGGAATTTTGCAGGTGGACAAGGAGCAGCTGGAAGCCGGGCAAGCGTTTGGCGCCAGCGGCTGGCAGTTGCTGTTCAAGGTACAGTTGCCACTGGCCCTGCCGGCGCTGATGGGCGGCATCAATCAAACCATCATGATGGCCTTGTCGATGGTGATCGTCACGTCGATGGTCGGCGCGGGCGGTTTGGGTGGAGAGGTATTGAGCAGCATCCAGCAGCTGGACGTCGGCTTGGGTTTCGAGAGCGGCTTATGCGTGGTGTTGCTGGCGATCATATTGGACCGCATCACGCAAAGTTTTGGCGAACGGTAAAGATTTGCATTTGGATTGAACGCAAAAAAGCCCACCATGATCACATGGTGGGCTTCTTCTTATAACTAGCCTGACGATAACCTACTTTCACACTGGTTGCAGCACTATCATCGGCGCAGAGTTGTTTCACGGTCCTGTTCGGGATGGGAAGGGGT
>NZ_FODC01000025.1 GCF_900110275.1 Duganella sp. CF517 | reverse complement strand
TGGAGCAGACGGGTGACGTTGCGATGGCTCAGTTGCGCGCCCTTCGGCCGGCCGGTGGAGCCGGAGGTGTAGATGACGTAGGCCAGGTTCTCGGCGTGAACGGCCACTTGCGGGTCGTGCTCCGACTCGCCGGACAGGTCCAGCGTGTCCAGTTCCAATACCTGCAAGCCCTCGGCGGGCGGCAGGCCGTCCTTGATCGCGCTTTGCGTCAGCAACAGTTCGATGCCGCTGTCCCGCATCATGTAAGCCAGCCGGTCGGCCGGATATTCAGGGTCCAGCGGCACGTAGGCGCCGCCGGCCTTCAGGATCGCCAGCAGGCCGACCATCATCCCGATAGAGCGTTCGACGGCAATGCCGACCTTGACGTCGGGTCCCACACCTAGCTCGATCAGGCGGTGGGCCAAGCGGTTGGAGCGCAGGTTCAGTTCTTCGTAGCTCAGCGACTCGTCGCCGTGAATCAGCGCCGTGGCCTCCGGATTGGCCAGCGCCTGGCGTTCGATCAGTTGGTGCAGCGTTTCCTGAGCCGGGTAGCGCGCCGTGCGCCCGCCCCACGCATGGAGCTGATCGCGTTCGCTAGTTCCGAGCAATTCCACTTCGCCCACAGCCAATTCCGGGGACTCGGCTAGCGCGCGCAGCACCGCCAGGTAATGGCGACCCATGCGTTCGATCGCTTCGCCGTCATACAGCTCTCGCGCATAGGTAAGACTCACCCGCACGCTGCCGTCGGCGGTTTCGGTGGTGTCGACCACCAGCTCGAACTGCGCCGCCTGCTCGCCGAGCGCATATTCGTCCAATACCAGCCCCGGCATGCGCACCGGCCCTTTCCGCTCCATGCGCTGATGATTCACCATCACCTGGAACAACGGATTGGCGCCAAGTTGACGCTCCGGCCGCAACGCCTCCACCAGCTGTTCGAACGGCAGATCCTGATGCGTCTGCGCGCCCAGCGCCGCCTCCCTGGTCTGCTCCAGCACCTGCGCCAGACTTTGACGCGCGTCGACGCGGCTACTCAGCACCTGCGTATTGACGAAGAAGCCGACCAGTCCCTCGGTCTCCACGCGATGGCGATTGGCGTTCGGTACGCCAACGCGGATGTCGGCCAGTCCCGTATATCGCGACAGCAGCACCTGCACGCCGGCCAGCAACGCCATGAACAACGTCGCGCCCTGTCCTTGCGCACGGCGTTGCAAGGCCGCCGCCAGCTCCTCGGTCAGATCGACATGGTGACGCGCTGCGCGATAGATGCCGTCGGCCCTGCGCGGATAAGTGGTCGGCAACTGCAACACCGGATGATCGTCGCCCAGTTGCGCCTTCCAATAGGCCAGTTGGCGCTCCTTCTCACCGGCTTCGAGCCAATGACGCTGCCACAATGCGAAGTCCGCGTACTGCACCGGTAAAGCGTCCAACTCACCCGCCCGCCCTTCCACCCGCGCGCGGTAAAGCTCCACAAACTCCTCGATAATGATCCCCATCGACCAGCCGTCGGAAATAATGTGGTGCATCACCACCACCAGCACGTGGCGATCGGCCGCCTCGCGGATCAGGCCCACCCGCAGCAGTGGCCCATGTTCGAGATCGAACGGCGTCTGGTGCAACCGCGCCGCTTCCCCACGCACGCGTGCCGTCAGATCGTCCGGCGCCACGCCGGTCAGGTCGATCTGCTCGAGATTCGCCGCAACCGCCGGCTGAATCACTTGGGTCACCTGGCCATCGGCATCCGCCCGGAACAGCGTGCGCAGGGATTCATGCCGTGCCACCAGCGCGTCGAACGCGGCGCCCAACGCTTGCCCATCGAGTTCTCCGTCAAGCCTGTAGGCGCCGCTGATGTGATAGGCGGTGCTGTCCGGCTCCAGCTTCCACAGGAACCACTGGCGCGCTTGCGCGTACGATGGCGACCAGGCGTCCGATTCCGATGCCTGGCGTGGAAGGATGGGGAACTGCCCGATCGCCAGGCCTTCCAGCTTAATCTTCTGATACACCGCGCGGCGCTGCTCCGGACTGAGTCGGGCGAAGCGTTCAGCGATTCGTTGGGTGGTTAAACTATTCATTATGCGATTTCCAAACCATCAATAAATGCGTCAATTTCAGAAAGTGAACGTGTGTTCGATGCGGAGCGCGAGCTATCGGGCAGCAGCAGCGCCAGCGCCGCCAGCGTGGGGTTGATGAAGACATCCTTGATCGCCAGATCAACCTGCAAAACGGCCTGAATGCGCGCCACCATCTGGACCGCCATCAGCGAATGCCCACCCAGTTCGAAGAAGTTGTCCTGCCGTCCGACCCGTTCGACGCCCAACAACTCGGCCCAGACGGCGGCCAGCACCTCTTCCGCGTCCCCTTGCGGCGCCTCATACTCGCCAGCGCTTTCAAAGCCCGGTTCCGGCAGCGCCTTGCGGTCAACCTTGCCGTTGGCATTGATCGGCAGCGCGTCCATCACCACGATGGCAGATGGCACCATATAGTCGGGCAGCGTTTCGCCCAGCTTCTCGCGCAGCTCGGCAGCGACCACTGTTTGTCCGGCCTGCGCAGAGACGTAACCCACCAGGCGCGCGCCGGCCGGACCTTCCAGGGCCAGCACCACCGCCTCGCGCACTTCCGCCTGCGCCAGCAATTGCGCCTCGATTTCTCCCAGCTCGATGCGGA
>NZ_FODC01000020.1 GCF_900110275.1 Duganella sp. CF517 | reverse complement strand
CCGACACCGAGCTTGATCAGGCGGTGCGCCAGCCGGTTGGCGCGCTGGTTCAGCGCCATGTAGGTCAGCGATTCGTCGCCGAACAGCAGCGCCGTCGCCAGCGGCGACTCAAGCGCCCAGCGCTCGAACAGCTGGTGCACCGGCGCCATGTTCGCATGGCTGGCCGGATTGACGCTCCAGGTGCGCAACAGCTCCCGCTCCGTCGCGCCCAACAAATCGAGTTCGCCGATGGCGCGCCCGGATTGACCGTCCAGCACTTCGACGATGCCTTCCACCGCCGCCAACATATATTCGCATAGCTTTGCGGCGCCGACCGAACGGACGGCCTGTCCCACCAGATGGAAGTCCTGGCCAAGATCATCGATCGACATGCCGACAGGGTAGTTGGTTCGCTCTTCACCACCCAGGGACACCATGCCTTCCCAAACGGCGCCGCTGTCGGCCGTGCCGCTGGCGCCGTGGCGGTAGTTCAGTAGTGCCGAGAACAGCGGCGTTCCGCCGGCCATGCCGCTGCAACGCTGCGCCAGCGACAGGCTGGCGTGTTCGTGCGCCATCAATCCAATCAAACCGGCGTGAGTCTCGCGCAGGCTATGCAGCACGCCGCGCCCACCGAGTTTGACGCGCAGCGGCAGCGTGTTGATGAACATGCCCAACGCACGCCCGGCGCCTTCGCCGCCCTGCATGCGGCCGAACAGCACGGTGCCGAATACCACGTCGTCCTTGCCGGTCGCTTTCGACAGCACCAGCGCCCACGCCAGGTGGAACAAGCTGGCCGTACCCAGGCCGTGGCTGCGCGCCTGCCGCCTGATCCTTTCGGACAGACCGGCCGCCAACGGCAGCCGCAACTCTTCGACGCCGCCGCCGTCGCCTTGCACGTCCAGCAAGCCGAATGGCGCCGTCGGTTCGTCCACATCGGCCAGCATCGCCTTGAAGAAGGCCTCATGCTCGGCGGCGCTGACGCCAAGGCGCGCCTGCGCCACGAAGCGGCGGAACGGCACCGGCTCGGACAATTCTTCCGCACGCCCTTGCTGGATCAACGCGATCTCCGCGACGATCAGCTCCAGCGTGGTGTGGTCCAGCACCAGATGGTGGCCGGGCAGCTGCAACAGCCAGCGTTCATGATCGGGATCCTGTAACGCCACGGCGCGCAGCAGCGGCGCGCGGCGCACGTCGATGCGATGGCGCAGCGGGTCGACATGGGCGTTCAGCCTCTCGGCGGCGTCGGTGCCTTGCGATACCGGCAGCCATTCGATGACCAGCGCGGCGTGGCGCGCGACCACCTGCACCGGAGATTGCAAGCCTTCCCACAGCACCGCCGTGCGCAGGATGTCGTGACGCGCGATCACCCGGTTGAAGCTTGAGACGAAGCGCTCCAGCCTTTCACGGCTGTCGAAGCCCAGCAGGTGCGGCGTGACATAGGCGTCGCCCTCACCCTGAAGCATGTGGTGGAAAAGAATCCCTTCCTGCAGCGGCGCCAATGGATAGATATCCTGGATGTTGGCGGCGCCGCCTGGCACCGCCTCCTCTATGCGCGCGATCTGTTCGACGTCGAGGTCGAGGTCGATCAGGGTTAGCATCTCCGGCGTGATCGCGTCGCAATCCGCAGGGATCAGATTAGGCGGCACCACCACATCGCGCCGGTCCTCGTCTCGGGCGACTGATTGCGCGAAGGCCGCCAGCACCGGTTGCTGGAACAGCGTGCGCACCTGCACCGCCTTGCCGCGCGCGCGCATGCGTTCCAACACGCTCAACGCCAGCAGCGAATGGCCACCCAGCTCGAAGAAGTTGTCCTGGCGTCCGATACGTTCGACGCCCAGCACCCCGGCCCAGATCGCGGCCAGTGCTTGTTCGACCTCGCCCTGCGGCGCTTCGTATTCCCGGTTTTCATGGCCGGGCTCCGGCAGCGCCTTGCGGTCCACCTTGCCGTTGGCGTTCAGCGGCAGGCTGTCGAGCGTCACGATCAACGACGGCACCATATAGTCCGGCAGCGCTTCGCCCAGGCGCCCGCGCAACGCCGCCGTGTCGATCGGCTGCCCGGCCTGCGCCGAGACATAGGCCACCAGGCGCGCGCCGGTGGCGCCGCCATGGGCCACCACCACCGCCTCGCGCACCGCCGGTTGCGCCAGCAGTTGCGCCTCCACCTCGCCCAACTCGATCCGGAAGCCGCGAATCTTGACCTGGTGGTCGATCCGGCCCAGGTATTCCAGCTCCCCCTCGTCGTTCCAGCGCACCAAATCCCCGGTGCGGTACAGGCGCTCGCCATCGAGGCCGAATGGATCTGCCACGAAGCGCTCGGCGCTGAGGCCCGGACGGTCAAGGTAGCCGCGCGCCAGGTTGATGCCGCCCAGGTACAGCTCACCGGCCACGCCGGCCGGCACCAGATTCAGGCCGGCGTCTAACACGTGGGTGTGGGTGGCGCTGATCGGCCGGCCGATCGGCACCTGGCCACGGCCGTCGTCGCGGCAGGTGCTGTGGGTGACGTCGATGGCAGCCTCGGTCGGCCCGTACAAGTTGTAAAGTCCCGCCTTCGGCAGACGTTTGAACACGCCGTTGCGCGCCTCGGCCGGCAGGGCCTCGCCGCTGCAGACGACGCGCGTCAGGCTGGCGCACGCCTCGATGCCCTCGTGCGCGAGGAAAGCCTGCAGCATCGACGGCACGAAGTGCAGCGTGGTGACGCCATGGCGCTCGATCAGTTCGACCAGGCGGCGCGGATCGCGGTGGTCGCCCGGATTGGCGACGGCCAGCCGCGCGCCGGTCATCAACGGCCAGAAGAACTCCCACACCGAGACGTCAAAGCTGAACGGGGTTTTTTGCAGCACCGTGTCGGCGGCGGTCAAGCCATAGGCTTGCTGCATCCACGCCAGGCGGCTGTACAGCGAGCGGTGGCGATTTGCCGCGCCCTTGGGCCGTCCGGTCGAGCCGGAGGTGTAGATTACGTAGGCCAGGTTTTCGCCGTGCAGCGCGACCGCCGGATCATGCCCGGCCTCGCCGGCCAGATCGAGCGCGTCCAGCTCCAGCAGGCGCAAGCCGGCGGCCAGCGGCAGGCCTTCTTTCAGCGCGCTCTGCGTCAGCAGCAACTGGATGCCGCTGTCGCCGATCATATAGGCCAAGCGGTCGGCCGGATATTCCGGGTCCAGCGGCACATAGGCGCCGCCGGCCTTCATGATCGCCAGCAGGCCGACCACCATCTCGACCGAGCGTTCTACCGCGATGCCGACCTTGACGTCCGGGCGGACACCGAGTTTGATCAGGTGGTGCGCCAGCCGGTTGGCACGCAGGTTTAGTTCCGCGTAGCTCAGCGATTCGTCGCCGAACAGCAGCGCCGTCGCCCCGGGCGCCTCCCGCGCGCGGCGTTCGATCAGGTGGTGCACCGGCTTCTCGTCCGCATGCGCCGCCGGGTTCACGCCCCAGGCGCGCAGTCGATCGCGCTCGGCCTCGTCCAGCAGGGACACGGCGCCGGCCGCGCGGCCGGGATCTTCAGCCAACGCCCGCAGCACCGCCACATAGTGTGCCGCCATCCGTTCGATCGCCTCGGCTGCGAACAGCTCTTGTGCATAGGTGAAGCCCACATGCAGCAGGCCATCGGCTGCCTCGAATGTGTCGACCGTCAGTTCGAACTGCGCCGTGCGATCGCCAGAGAGGTAATCCTCCAGCACCAGGCCTGGCAGCTGTCGCGCCCCGCCGCGCTGCTGCCTTTGGTGGTTCATCAGCACCTGGAACAAGGGATTGGCGCCTAGCTGGCGCTCGGGCCGCAGCGCCTCGACCAACTGCTCGAAAGGCAGGTCCTGGTGCGCCTGTGCGCCCAGTGACGCTTGCTTTGCCTGTTCCAGCACCTGCGCCATGCTTTGCCTGTCGTCGATGACGTTGCGCAGCACCTGGGTATTGACGAAGAAGCCCACCACGCCCTCGGTCTCGGAGCGATGGCGGTTGGCGATCGGCACGCCGACCCGGATATCCGACTGGCCGCTGTGGCGCGACAGCAGCACCTGCACGCCGGCCAGCAACGCCATGAACAGCGTGGCGCCTTGCGCCTGCGCGCGCCGCTGCAGGCCGCCAGCAAGATCGGGCGGCAGCACGAACGTGTGCCGCGCGGCGCGGTAGGCGCCATCGGCCTTGCGCGGGCGATTGGTCGGCAATTGAAGTACCGGGTGCTCGTCGCCCAGTTGCGCCTTCCAATAACTTAGCTGGCGTTCCCGCTCGCCGGCTTCCATCCACTGGCGCTGCCACGCCGCGTAATCGGCATATTGCACCGGCAGCGGCGCCAGCGTGGCCGAGCGCCCCTCAAGACGCGCCCGATACAGCTCGACGAATTCCTCGACGATGATGTTCATCGACCATCCGTCTGAAACGATGTGATGCATCACCACTGCCAATACGTGTCGGTCCGCCGCTTCGCGGATCAGGCCCACGCGCAATAAGGGGCCGTGTTCGAGGTCGAACGGGGTGCGGTTCAGACGCGCCACCTCGCCGCGCACTTGCGCGGTCAAGGCGTCGGCCGCCGTTCCTGTCAAGTCGATGTGTTCGAACCAGGCGTCCGACGCCTCGCCGACCAGCTGTGCCGCCTGGCCGTCGTCGCCGGCACGGAACACGGTGCGCAGGGATTCATGCCGGACCAGCAGCGCCTCGAAGGCTGCCTTCAGGGCATCGACATCCAACGCGCCGTTCAGCGTCAGCGCGTGACTGATGTGGTAAGCCGCGCTTTCAGGTTCCAGTTTCCACAGGAACCACTGGCGAACCTGCGCATACGAGGCGGCCATCGGGCCTGACCGACTGGTTTCGGGCAGCACCGGAATCGATTCCTCCTTGCGATCACCTTCGCCGGCCCTGGCCACTGCCGCCAGGGTCTGATGGGCAAAGATCTGCTGCGGCGTCAGTGACAGGCCGTTGGCCCGGGAGCGCGAAATCACTTTGAGACTGAGAATCGAATCGCCACCCAGCTCGAAGAAGTTGTCCTGGCGTCCGACGCGTTCGACACCCAGCACCCCGGCCCAGATCGCGGCCAGCGCTTGTTCGACCTCGCCCTGCGGAGCCTCGTATTCCCGGCTTTCGTGGTCCGGCTCCGGCAGCGCCTTGCGGTCCACCTTGCCGTTGGCGTTCAGCGGCAGGCTGTCGAGCGTCACGATCAACGACGGCACCATATAGTCCGGCAGCGCTTTGCCCAGGCGTGCGCGCAACGCCGCCGTGTCGATCGTCTGCCCGGCCTGCGCCGAGACGTAGGCCACCAGGCGCGCGCCGGCGGCGCCGCCATGGGCCACCACCACCGCCTCGCGCACCGCCGGTTGCGCCAGCAGTTGCGCCTCCACCTCGCCCAACTCGATCCGGAAGCCGCGAATCTTGACCTGGTGGTCGATCCGGCCCAGGTATTCCAGCTCCCCCTCGTCGTTCCAGCGCACCAAATCCCCGGTGCGGTACAGGCGCTCGCCATCGAGGCCGAATGGATCTGCCACGAAGCGCTCGGCGCTGAGGCCCGGACGGTCAAGGTAGCCGCGCGCCAGGTTGATGCCGCCCAGGTACAGCTCACCGGCCACGCCGGCCGGCACCAGATTCAGGCCGGCGTCTAACACGTGGGTGTGGGTGGCGCTGATCGGCCGGCCGATCGGCACCTGGCCACGGCCGTCGTCGCGGCAGGTGCTGTGGGTGACGTCGATGGCAGCCTCGGTCGGCCCGTACAAGTTGTAAAGTCCCGCCTTCGGCAGACGTTTGAACACGCCGTTGCGCGCCTCGGCCGGCAGGGCCTCGCCGCTGCAGACGACGCGCGTCAGGCTGGCGCACGCCTCGATGCCCTCGTGCGCGAGGAAAGCCTGCAGCATCGACGGCACGAAGTGCAGCGTGGTGACGCCATGGCGCTCGATCAGTTCGACCAGGCGGCGCGGATCGCGGTGGTCGCCCGGATTGGCGACGGCCAGCCGCGCGCCGGTCATCAACGGCCAGAAGAACTCCCACACCGAGACGTCAAAGCTGAACGGGGTTTTTTGCAGCACCGTGTCGGCGGCGGTCAAGCCATAGGCTTGCTGCATCCACGCCAGGCGGCTGTACAGCGAGCGGTGGCGATTTGCCGCGCCCTTGGGCCGTCCGGTCGAGCCGGAGGTGTAGATTACGTAGGCCAGGTTTTCGCCGTGCAGCGCGACCGCCGGATCATGCCCGGCCTCGCCGGCCAGATCGAGCGCGTCCAGCTCCAGCAGGCGCAAGCCGGCGGCCAGCGGCAGGCCTTCTTTCAGCGCGCTCTGCGTCAGCAGCAACTGGATGCCGCTGTCGCCGATCATATAGGCCAAGCGGTCGGCCGGATATTCCGGGTCCAGCGGCACATAGGCGCCGCCGGCCTTCATGATCGCCAGCAGGCCGACCACCATCTCGACCGAGCGTTCTACCGCGATGCCGACCTTGACGTCCGGGCGGACACCGAGTTTGATCAGGTGGTGCGCCAGCCGGTTGGCACGCAGGTTTAGTTCCGCGTAGCTCAGCGATTCGTCGCCGAACAGCAGCGCCGTCGCCCCGGGCGCCTCCCGCGCGCGGCGTTCGATCAGGTGGTGCACCGGCTTCTCGTCCGCATGCGCCGCCAGGTTCACGCTCCAGGCGTACAGTTGATCGCGCTCGTCCGTCGCCAGCAAATCCATTTCGCCAATGGCGCTTTCCGGCGCCATGGCCAACGCCGTGACGATGCACTCGACCGCAGCCAGCATGTAATCGCATATACGCCCTACGCCGACCTGGCGCACCGTTTGCCCCGACAGCTGGAAGCCCTGGCCTTGATCATCGACCGACATCACCATCGGGAAATTCGTGCGTTCCTCGCCGCCGAGCGCCTGCATGCCTTCCCAGGCGATGCCGCTGTCGGCCTGGCCGGTGGCGCCGTGGCGGTAATTCAACAGCGACGAGAACAGCGGCGTACTGCTAGGCAGCCCGCTGCAACGCTGCGCCAGCGACAGACTGGCGTGTTCGTGCGCCAGCAGGCCGGTCAAACCGGCGTGCGTCTCGCGCAGGCTTTCCAGCACGCCGCGCGCGCCCAGTTT
>NZ_FODC01000001.1 GCF_900110275.1 Duganella sp. CF517 | reverse complement strand
CTATCGCGGCAGCCTGCGCGGCACCGGCGCCGAACTGCGCACCGATGGCTACGGCGCGGTGCGGGCCGGGGCCGGCTTGCTGGTGTCGAGCTACAGGATCACGCACGGCGCCGACGCGCGCGATCCGGCCGGCGACAACAGCGCCGGCATGGCCTTGCTCAAGCAGGCGGTGATGCTGGGAGAAACCTTCAGCGGCGCGGCCAAGACGCATGAGACCGTGGCGTACGCCAGCCATATTGGCGCGGCGAAGGCCGACTCCAGCAAGCTCGATGACAAGGCGCCGCCATTGAAAGCGATGCTCAAGGTCACCTCGGGCATGCTGAGCCAGGACAGCACCGATGCCGCCAAGGCGGAGGCGCCGGAGAAGCCGGTTGCGCCGGGCGACGACAAGCTGCCGCACACGAGCGACGCCATTATCGCCATCGCGGCCAAGGCCGGGCTGGGCGTGCTGGCGGGGCAGAATTTGCAATTGGCCAACGGCGAGACGATCACCTTGATGAGCGGGCAGGACACGCAGTTCGCTACCGGCGGGCAGATGCGTATTCAGAGCCACCAGGCCATCGGCATGCTGGGCGGTGCGGTCAAGGCGGGCGAGGGCAACGTGGGCCTGCAACTGATCGCGGCCCAGGATGCGATCGATCTGCAGGCGCAGGCCGACGTGCTCAACGTGCAGGCGAGAGACGAAGTCAACATTATCAGCGCCAACGCGCACATCGACTGGGCGGCGGCCAAGAGGAGCGGCCAACCGAATCGTTCGGACACCAATCGATTGAAGAAGCATTGTCTCTTGTCTCGCGACGGTTTGCGTCCGAAAATGTGTTGAAGCAGATATATTTCGGCAACTGGTTACGCGATTTTTCGCAGGTACTTGATCCGGTAATCGTTCGCAAGCCCGACGCGCCGAAAGACTTCCCTCGCGCGATCTCCCGCAAGAAATTGACTCAATTGGTGGATTTATTTGCTGAATTGGAGTTCGTTGTGACGCCAGCGGATAAAAAAATATTCCAGGTGACAGAGCCTTTGCTCGGCGTGTACCGTCCGGTCGAGCACATCGATAATCCAACCAACAACGCGCCGGGCGCCCCTGATCCGCAAAGCATCGACAAGGACTTCCAGCCACGAGCGACCAAGGAGTACGTTGCTGTTGATCCCGCAACTTCCATGAAGCGGTATATTGGTTTTTCCGTGAAGTACATGCGCGACGAGATCAACAAAGCGGTTGCAGCCGGACCGGGGAAAGACGGATACCGGCATTTTGGCGCCGCGTTGCACGTCTTGGAGGACTACTTTGCCCACAGTAATTTCCTGGAACTCAGCCTGCGAAAGGTTGGCCATAGCAAGGTATTGCCGTGGACCTCGCCCGCTGCCGGCAAACACAGGCTGCCTGTCGTCACTGGTATGTTCGATTCCGACGATGTGATCGCCAGCACTGCAGGCTTAATTGCTGATACCCTATTCAAGGTTGAATGGGACTTCAAAGCGACCAAGCCAGGCGAACGTACAAAAGTCGATCGCATCATGCTTATTCTGCTGAGCGAACACAGTGATCCTAGATTGCTGGCGTCCTATCAAGATTTCCTCGTTGTTAGGGACACGATCGCAAAAATCCCCGGGCATCAGTATTTGGAGGGCGCGATGCACTACACATTGGGCATGGTTGCCAATGTTTATAACTTTGTCTATAGCAGCCTCATTCATCTAGTGGGAAACAGCGTTGACGATCAGCAGATTTTGCGAATTGGCGACCCCAATACAAACGGATCCACTGATCCTACCCATTCCCAGTTGGCCAAAGACCATGACAACCACCCGTTTCACACGTTGGCCGCGAGTTTGGCCAAAGTGGCGGTAGGCCAGGTCGGTCGTGCGATGGCCGCTCGCTGGTGGGGCGGCGATGTCAGCGCCGATCCTGCGGCGGTTGCCGCATCATTCATCGTGCACCCGCTCGACACGAATTGGCAGGACGCCATGGTGAAGGAATGGGCGGCCAAGCACCCGCAACAGGTACTTCGTGGCCAGTCCGCTACGGAATGGGAGGCCCTTGAAAAAGCGCATAAACAAGAGACTATCGATGCGATCAACAAAACAAAAAAACAGAGTAACGATATATGGGGTTACATTAACAAAAATTATCAGAGTATATTTGGGACAGAGAATCAGGTGAGAAAATGATGGTTAAGAATATATTTTGTTTTGTGTGTGCGCTAGCACTTTACGTCCCGGTTCTCGCGTTTTCCAGCTCGTCCGCAGTCAATGAGGTTCCCGCACAACGCCAAGAACGCGGTTTCTTTGAAAAATTAGAAGCGTTGAAAAATAAGGCTGTAGCGGAAACGCAAGATTTGAAGCAATTGGGCACGCCTCGCATTGTTTCAAAAGGCCGCAAACCTGAAATAATTATCAAGGACGAATTTATATATTTCAATGGTAAGAAATTGTTTATGGGTGCGTCCCTGCAAGCGTGGAAGAACGGGCTTGCCGGGTCTCCTCGCTGCAGCAAGGATGGAATTGTTATCTGCGTTTGGGAAGAGTACGGATTGCAATTGGGTACTGGCGAAGGTAAGGACCCCAAGGTAAAGTTTATCAATATATATCTGAGTTTTGTGGACGAAGATGGCAAAGACTTGGGTAGAGAGAATTATCCGGGTGGAAAGGCTGCACTGCCAACCGATGACTGGCAGGTTCACGAAGCTTTTCCAGGATACCTTGAGTTGGATGGATATGGGATCGACGCCAACAGCAAGTTCTGGGAGATCAAGGCGGGAACGAAGAATAAAAGAGAGTTAAGATGTGGAATTAAAGATTGTGCGACACCGAGAGGCGCGTTCGGTGATCGCGGCGAGCTTCAATTTAGATTAAACGGCAGCCGCGAGACTAGCACTATAAGAAAATTTAGCGTTTCACTTACTGGAGAAGAGTAGTTCTTCGCGCGCACGGCGTTTTTCACGAAGAAGTTATGAGAGGGTAGCGGCAGGTCAGCTCCTCCAGGCAGTAACGGTGTTGCGACCTTGGTCTCGCGAGAAGGCTATCTCCCTGCCAATTGAACACGTCGACGCTGGCCATCGAGCGCGACCGGCTGCGGGCGCCGCCGTCGCGCGAGGTGTATTGGTATGAGCCGTTTCCGCTCAAGTAAGCTATTCTTGATGGGCTCGCCAAGCGGTTACATGGCGGCATGAGGAACTCGTTACAATGGCCCAGATGAAGACGGCAATTGCGGAAAAATCAGATCGGCAGGACGACGGCCGTGGCAGACGGCTGGTTCGTTGCGCGCTGTTGGCGCTGGGGCTGTGCGGCTGTGCGCCGGCGGCGCGCGCGCTCGATACCTATCGAGGCGATTTTGTCTTCAACAATCCTGATTATCGGGACCGCTACGCGCTGGCCGTGCTGAAGGCGGCGCTGGAGGCATCCAGCGAAAAATATGGCCCCTTCGAACTGACCGTCTCGCCGCTGATCATGGAGCGCGACCGCCTGATGCAGGAAATGGGCAAGGGCGGCATGGTCAACCTGACCGCGCAAGTGACTTCGGTAGAGTGGGAACGCAAGCTGATTCCGATCCGCATTCCCGTCGACAAGGGATTTTCAGGCTACCGCATCTTCCTGATCGACGGGCGCCGCCAGGCGCGCTTCAGCGCGGTGACCAGTTTGCCGCAGTTGAAGGAGCTGTCGATGGGCGCCGGCCGCCAGTGGGGCTCGACCCCGGTGCTTCTGCAAAACGGTTTCAAGGTCGTGACGGGGGCCTCGGTCCACAATCTGCAAGCCATGCTGGCGGCCGAGCGGTTTTTGTTTTTCCCGCGCTCGGTGGAGGAGGCGGTCTTCGAGCGGGAGGCGTACGCGCCGGGGTTTCCGATGCTCGCCATTGAGAATGAGCTGGCGCTGTATATGCCGCTGGCGCGTTATTTCTTTGTCGCGCCCGGCGAGCCGAGGCTGGCCCAGCGACTTGAGTTCGGCATGCGGGCGCTCAGCGCCGATGGCCGCCTGGACCGGTTGTTTCACCAGGCCTACGACGGCTTGATCGAACAGGTCGGCTTGCGCAAGCGGCGTATTTTCAGGCTCGAGAATCCATTGCTGCCGCCGAAGACGCCATTGGCCAACAAGGCGTATTGGTACGATCCGGTGGCCAGGCCGTAGCTTCGCCGCAGCCTAGCTGCGCTCGCGCAGGATGCGGTTGACGCCCACGACGCGGCGCACGTTGCGCAGCAGGCCCGCCAGGTGCACGCGATCCTTGACCTGGATCGTGAAGCGCAGCTGGTGCAGCACGTGTTCCTTGTCCTCGTCCATGCCGACATAGGTGATGTTGGCGTCCGACTCGCCGATCTCCGCCGCGACGCGCGCGAGGATGCCTTTTTCGTTGTTGATCAACAGCTTGATGCGGCTGTCGAAGCGGCGGTTCAATTCGGTGCCCCATTTGACGGCGATCCAGCGGTCCGGTTCCTTGATCTTCTGGCGCTTGGCCACGGTGCAGTCGTTGGTGTGCACCAGCAGGCCCTGGTCGCGGCGCAACTGGCCGACGATCGAGTCGCCCGGGATCGGCAGGCAGCACGGCGCCAGTTGCACCGACACGCCTTCGCTGCCGCAGATCGTCACCGGATCGAGTTCGGCGGCGCTGTTGTGGTCCACCGGCGCGCTGGCCGATTCGCCGCCGCGCAGGCCGAAGATGTGGCGCGCCACCAAGGCCGCCATGCGCTTGCCGATGCCGATGTCGGCATATAGCTCGTCGAGCGACTTGGCGCTCGATTCGTTGAGCAGCCGGTCGATCAGGTGGTCTTCCAGGTCGGCGCCCATGCCCAGCGACGTCAGCGCCTGCGACAGCAGCTGCTGGCCGAGCGTGATCGATTCGGGCAGGTTGATGGTGCGCAGATGGTGGCGGATCGCCGAGCGCGCCTTGCCGGTGCGGACGAACGATAGCCACGTCGGGCTCGGACGCGACGACGAGTCGGTGACGATTTCGACGATGTCGCCGTTGCGCAGTTCCGTGCGCAGCGAGGCCGGCTCGTTGTTGATGTTGACCGCCACCGTGTGGTCGCCGATGCCGGTGTGGATCGAGTACGCGAAGTCGATCGGCGTGGCCCCGCGCGGCAGCGCGATGATCTTCGATTTGGGCGTGAACACGTAGACCGAATCGGGGAACAGGTCGACCTTCACGTGTTCGAGGAATTCGGCCGAGTCGCCGGTCTGCTGCTGGATGTCGAGCAGCGACTGCAGCCACGCGTGGGTGCGCTGCTGCAGGTCCGACAGGTTCGATTCGCCGTTCTTGTACAGCCAATGCGCGGCCACGCCCGATTCGGCGGTGCGGTGCATTTCCTGGGTGCGGATCTGGAACTCGACCGGCGTGCCGTACGGCCCGATCAAGGTCGTGTGCAGCGACTGATAGCCGTTCAATTTGCGGATCGCGATGTAGTCCTTGAACTTGCCCGGCATCGGCTTGTACAGCGAGTGCAGGGTGCCCAGCGCGACGTAGCAATTGGGGAAGCTGTCGACCACCACGCGGAAGCCGTAGACGTCGAGCACCTGCGAGAACGACAGGTGTTTGCTGCGCATCTTCTTGTAGATCCCGTACAGGGTTTTCTCGCGGCCGTAGACCTCGGCCTCGATGTCGGCGATCTGCAGCGTGGTCTTGACCGAGTCGAGGATCTTCGACACCACCTCGCGGCGGTTGCCGCGCGCCGCCTTCACGGCCTTGGCCAGGGTGCGGTAGCGCAGCGGATACAGGTGCGAGAACGACAAGTCCTGCAGCTCGCGGTAGATGTTGTTCAGGCCCAGGCGGTGCGCGATCGGCACGTACACTTCCATCGTCTCGCTGGAGATGCGCGCCTTCTTGGCCGGCGCCATGACCTCCATCGTGCGCATATTGTGCAGACGGTCGGCCAGCTTGATGAGGATGACGCGCACGTCGGACGCCATCGCCAGCAGCATCTTGCGGAAGTTCTCCGCCTGCGCCTCGATCTGGCTTTGGAATTCGATCTTTTCCAGCTTCGACAGGCCGTCGACCAGGTTGGCGACCGGCGCGCCGAAGCGCTCGATCAACTCGTCCTTTTTGACGTCCTGGTCTTCCATCACGTCGTGCAGCAGCGCCGCCATGATCGCTTGCGCGTCGAGCTTCCAGTCGGCGCAGATCTCGGCCACGGCGATCGGATGCGAGATGTACGGCTCGCCCGATTTGCGCACCTGCCCCAGGTGCATCTCGTCCGAGAAGCGGTACGCTTCCTTGACCTTTTTCAGGTCGGCCGGCGTCATGTACTCGGCCAGTTTTTCGGTCAGGTGCGTGACGGAGGCGACGCCGGCGGTCAGGGTGGGCGTGGCCAGGGGCGACGAAGAAATCACGGGGGGGATGGGGGCTGGTGCGGATGAGGCGATGGTGGAGGCAGTGCTGTCGCCCGCGTTGGCGCCCGACGTGGCTGCGGCCGGCGCTTTGGCCGGCTGTTTCGCCGGTTGCTTGGACCGGGGCTTGCCGCTAAGTGTCGGATCGGCGGGGATCAGATTCATACGTATGCGTTCCGTCGCAATGAGAGTGTCAATGTAAATACTACCTGATGGCGTGCGCTATTGCTCAACTACTGCTAACCGCATCATTCACATTGTTCGGGAACGCGGGTCCAACTTACATTGGGACCTTTTTCAACATTTCCAGACCGACTTTGCCGGCGGCGATCTCGCGCAGCGCGACGACGGTCGGCTTGTCCTTGGCTTCGACCTTCGGGGTGTGGCCTTGCAGCAGTTGGCGGGCGCGGTAGGTCGCGGCCAGGGTCAGCTGGAAACGGTTCGGAATGGTTTTGAGACAATCTTCAATAGTAATACGGGCCATGATAACTCCTAAAATCTTGTGTATTTATTCAGCGTGGATACCCAATTGGGCAAATAGCGAGATGTTGCGTGCCGCTTGTTGCGCAAACCGGCAACGGGCCGCTCTAACAATCGCCGTCAATTCCGACAGGGCGACCGCGAATTCTTCATTGATAATAGCATACTCGAACTCGGGAGCGTGGGCGATTTCGCCGCCGGCCGCCAGCATGCGGCGGGTGATCACGTGGGCCTCGTCGGTGGCGCGTTTTTTCAAGCGTTGTTCCAGCGCCTCGATCGATGGCGGCAGGATGAAAATGCCGGCCGCCTGCGGGAACTGCTTCTTGACCTGGCGCGCGCCCTGCCAGTCGATTTCGAGCAGGATGTCGGTGCCGGTCTTCATCTGCTGCTCGACCATGATGCGCGAGGTGCCGTAGTAGTTACCGTGCACTTCGGCCCACTCGAGGAACTCGCCGGCGTCGGCGCGCGCGACGAAATCCTCGGCGTTGGTGAAGTAGTATTCCTTGCCGTGGGTTTCACCCGGACGCGGCGCGCGCGTGGTGGTCGAAATCGACAGCTTGATCGTCGGTTCCTGCGCCAGCAGCGCGTTGACCAGCGTCGACTTGCCGGCGCCCGATGGCGCCACCACCATGAACAGGCTGCCGGCGAATGCGTTGGATGAGCTCATGTGTGTAACTTTCAAATGCGTTTCAAATACGGTTCAAATACTCGTTCGGGCAGCGCCCAAAGACGTATTTTACCAAGAGCAACGGCCGGCATTCAATTCGGCTGTCGGTCCGGGTTCGACCGGGCCGCTATCACAGCAAGCCGATCAGGTGCTGGGCGGCGGCGGGCGCGCGTTCCTTGGCGCCGTTGATGAAGTAGACGAACACCGGGCGCGCCTTGCCGGCGGCCTTGGCCGATGCCGGCGGCGGCGCCGCATACGGCAGTCCCGGCGGCAGCGCGCCGGCCTGCCATTGCTGCGCGAGCGCCGCCCATTTCTTCAGCGCCGGCTTGGTGTAGCCGGTCACTTGTTCGCTCTGCGCGTTCATCAAGCGGGCGTAGACGAAGTCGGCGGTGACGTCGGCGAAGGAGGGGAACTTGGGCGAGTCGGTGAACACGCTGGCGACCTTGTACTTGCGCGCCAGCTTGACGTAGTCGGCGCACATGAAACTGTCGTGGCGGGTGTCGAGCACGTGGCGCAGTTTGCGCGTGCCCAGTTTGGCCGGCAGCAGTTTGAAGAACGCTTCCAGGTCGTCCGGATCGAACTGCTTGGTCGGCGCCAGTTGCCACAGCAGGGGGCCGAGCTTGTCGCCCAGCTCCGCCAGGCCGCTGCCGATGAAGCGCTCGATCGATTCGCCGGCCTCGCCGAGCGCCTTGCGGTTGGTGGCGTAGCGGCTGGCCTTGACGGCGAAGATGAAATCGTCCGGCGTTTGCGCGTTCCACGCGGCGAAGTGTTCGGGCTTGGCGGTGCGGTAGAAAGTGCCGTTGATTTCGATGCTGGTGACGTGCCGGCTGGCATACTCGAGCGCCTTCTTCCGCGGCACGTCCTTCGGATAGAACGTCTCGCGCCACGGCGCGAAATCCCAGCCGCCTATGCCTACGCGTATCATCGGTGCTGCGTTCGATGCGGCCATGCCTCGCTCCCCGGAAGTTGTTGCGCCGATGATAGCGGATTTCGCGGGGCCGGCCTTTTCGTTTCGCAATCCGCCCCAACCATGCAAGTTCCCACTTTCACAGGATAGAACATGTCAGAACTGATCATCGTCGCCACCATCACCGCCCATTCGGGTTCCGAGCTGCTGGTGCGTTCCGCGCTGGACCAAATCGTGCCCCCGAGCCGCGCCGAGACCGGCTGCATCCGCTACGACCTGCACCAGGACCTGGGCGACCCGGCGACCTTCGTCATGCTCGAAGCCTGGGACGACGCCGAAGCGCACGCGCTGCACGAAACCACGCCGCATTTCCTGGAAATGGTGAACACCATCGGCAAGGTGACCGACATCAAAATCACCAAGCTGAATCAGTTGCTGTAGCCGGCGCGGGGGCGCGAAGTCCTCCGGATGAAAAAGGGAGCCGAAGCTCCCTTTTTTGTGTCACTCGAGGTTTTGCACCTGCTCGCGCATCTGTTCGATGAGCAGCTTGAGCTCCATCGAGGCGTCGGCCAGCTCCTTGACGGAGGCCTTGGCGCCCAGCGTATTGGCCTCGCGGTTGAGCTCCTGCATCATGAAGTCCAGCCGTTTGCCGACCTGGCCGCCCTTTTTGAGGATGTGGCGCGTCTCGGTCAGGTGCGCCGACAGCCGGCCCAGCTCCTCGGCGACGTCGATGCGGATGCCGTACAGGATCACCTCCTGGCGGATGCGCTCGAGCGCGTCCTGGCGCGACAGCGCCGAATTGGAGCCCTGGCAGGCCAGGCCCAGCGCGTCCTGCATGCGCTCGACGGCTTTTTGCTGGAAGGCGGCGACCACCTGCGGGATCAGCGGCGTGATGCGCTTGACGATCACTTCCATCGCCTCGATGCGCGAGGTCAGCATGGTTTCGAGCGCGGCGCCTTCGCGCTGGCGGCTGACGACGAAGGCCCGCACGGTGGTGGCGGTCAGCGCGGCGACGTCGGCCTGCAGCGATTCCTGGCCGATCTGGGCTTCCTCGATGACGCCGGGCCAGCGCAGCAGTTCGGCCACCGACATGGTCGGCGCGGCGGGGAAGTGGGCGCCGACTTCCTGTTGCAGTCGTTGCAATTCGGTCAATAGGGGCAGGTTGAGCGCCTGCGTACCGGCCGTCGCCGCCTTGCGGCCGAAACTGAGCCGCAGCTCGACCTTGCCGCGCGTGATGGCGGCCATGATCGCCGAGCGCAAATCGGGTTCGAGCGCGCGCAAATCGTCGTTTATTCGAAACTGAAGGTCGAGAAAGCGCGAATTGACGCTCTTGATTTCGATCGTCAGTGTGCCCGCCGCGCTTTCACTGGTGGCGACTGCGTAGCCCGTCATGCTGGAAATGCTCAATGGATGTCCCCGATTTAATCTTTACAAAACAGTGATTTATCCACACAATCCGGTGTGTTGAGGCGAGGAACCTATGGCTGCACAAAACAACGCCCCGTTACCAGATGGTCTGGAAATTGCTGGATATCGCATTGTAAAGAAAATTGCGTCCGGTGGGTTCAGTATTGTTTACCTCGCGTACGACCCGGACGGGGTCGCCGTCGCCATCAAGGAGTATTTGCCCAGTTCGCTTGCGCTGCGCCAGCCCGGCGAGCTGGCGCCGACCGTCCCGCGCGCCAACCTGCCGGTGTTCCGGATCGGCCTGAAGTGCTTCTTCGAGGAGGGCCGGGCGCTGGCGCGCATCTCCCACCCCAACGTCGTCAGCGTGCTCAATTTCTTCCGCGCGCACGATACCGTCTACATGGTCATGGCCTACGAATCGGGCCATTCGCTGCAGGAGCATATCCAGCGCCAGCGCGCCAAGGGCGGCAAGGTGGGCGAGGCCTTCATCCGAACGATCTTTATTCAGGTGCTCAAGGGGCTGCGCGAGGTCCATGCCAACAAGCTGCTGCACCTGGACCTGAAACCGGCCAATATCTACCTGCGCACCGACGGCACGCCGATGCTGTTAGACTTCGGCGCGGCGCGCCAGACCGTCAACAACGACATGCCGACGTTGGCGCCGATGTACACGCCGGGCTTCGCGCCGCCGGAGCTGTACGCCAAAACCGGCGGCCTGGGGCCGTGGTCGGACGTCTACAGCATCGGCGCGTCGATGTTCGCCTGCATGGTCGGCTCGCCGCCGCAGCCGGCGGACCAGCGCAAGACCGGGGACAAGATGGCGGCGCACTTCGACCAGCTCGCCGGCGCCTACACGCCGGAGCTGGTGCGGCTGGTAAGCTGGTGCCTGATGGTCGATCCTCTGGCGCGGCCGCAAAGCCTGTTCGCGCTGCAAAAGGTGCTGCAGGCGGCGCCGCCGGAGACGCCGGCGCCGGCGCCGGCGCGGCGCGGTATCATCGACAAGCTGGGCGGCGGCCTGCGCGGCCTGGTCGGACGGCTGGGCGGCGCGGCGCGGCGCAAGGCGAAAGCCGGACCGGATACGCTGGTCTGAGCCGGACGGGGCTCCGGACACGTTAAACAAGGCCACTGCGGAGGCGAACAATGCAATTCTCCGTGTATCAGGAAAGCCACATCGGCGGCCGCAAGGTCAACCAGGACCGCATGGGCTACAGCTTCACGCGCGACGCCTTGCTGCTGGTGCTGGCCGACGGCATGGGCGGCCATCTGCGCGGCGAGATCGCCGCCGGCGTCGCGCTGCAAACCATTTCGGCCATGTTCCAGCAGCAGGCCACGCCCTACGTGAAAAAGCCTCAGCGTTTCCTCGAGGAGGCCTTCCTGGCCGCGCACCGGGACATCCACGACTACCGCAAGGCCCACGCCATGCCGGAGACGCCGCGCACCACCATCGTCGCCTGCCTGATCCAGCACAACACGGCCACCTGGGCCCACTGCGGCGACTCGCGCCTGTACTGGCTGCGCGAAGGGCGCATCCTGGCGCGCACGCGCGACCACTCGCACATCGAAAGCCTGATCGCCAAGGGGCTGGTGCCGGCGTCCGAGCGCGCCACCCATCCGGACCGCAACAAGCTGTATAACTGCCTGGGCGCCGACAGCCTGCCGAAGGTGGAGGTGTCGAGCGGCGCCGGCCTGCTGCCGGGCGACCAGATGCTGTTGTGCTCCGACGGTTTGTGGTCTATGCTGCCGGACGATGAAATGGCGCGCCGCATGCACGCGCACACGGTGCCGCGGGCCGTGCCGGACCTGCTGCGGGCGGCGCTCGACGCCGCCGGCGACGGCAGCGACAACGTCACCGCGCTGGCCATCATGTGGCAGGGCGGTTCGGCGGCCGACGGCATCGGCGCGACGACGCAGGACGGGACCACGACGGTGATCGCGACCGAAATCTCGACGGAAGCGCTGCCGCAGGACCTGCACAGCACCACCATCCAGGGCGGGCCGGTGCAGGCGCCGGCCACCGATATGGATGCCGCCTTCGATGACGATGACATTGAAAAGGCCATCGCCGAGATACGCGGCGCGATCGAAAAATCGTCGCAGATCCTCAAATAATCCCCAAACAGTTTACAAGGACACCGTATGACCTTAGCACCATCCACCTTCGCCCGTCCCAGCGGCCGCCCTGTCGACGCCTTGCGCGCGCTGCGCCTGACGCGCGACTACACCAAGCACGCCGAAGGCTCGGTGCTGATCGAATGCGGCGACACCAAGGTCATTTGCACCGCCAGCATCGAGGACAAGGTGCCCGGCTTCCTGAAGGGCAAGGGCCAGGGCTGGATGACGGCCGAATACGGCATGCTGCCGCGTTCGACGCACACGCGGATGGACCGCGAGGCCGCGCGTGGCAAGCAGTCCGGCCGCACGCAGGAGATCCAGCGCCTGATCGGCCGTTCGCTGCGCGCCGCCTTCGATCTGCAGGCCTTCGGCGAGCGCACCCTGCACCTCGATTGCGACGTGATCCAGGCCGACGGCGGCACCCGCACCGCGTCGATCACCGGCGCCATGGTCGCCGCGCATGACGCGTTTTCCAGGCTGGTCGCGCGCGGCGCGGTGCCGGCCATTCCGCTCAAGGGTTTCGTGGCGGCGATCTCGGTCGGCGTGTACCAGGGCGTGCCGGTGCTGGACCTCGACTATGTCGAGGATTCGGGCTGCGACACCGACATGAACGTGGTGATGAACGACGCCGGCCACTTCATCGAAGTGCAGGGCACGGCCGAAGGCGCGGCGTTCGACCGGGCCGGCATGAACCGCCTGCTCGATCTGGCGCAGGGCGGCATCGCCGATTTGATCAAGTTGCAGAAGCAGGTGTTGGGCGTGGCGTGAGCGATTCGCGTGGGCGCATTCCCCCGGCGGCGCATCGGCGGCCGGTGGGGGCCGGGCAAAAGGTTTACAATGTCGCCTTCTCCGCATGACTCGATCGCAGCCCACACCATGACCCAACGCCTGATCCTCGCCTCCAACAACGCCGGCAAACTCAAGGAATTCAACGAACTGCTGTCCACCGTGGGCTTTTCCGTCCACGCGCAGGGCGAGTTCGGCGTGCCCGAGGCGGATGAGCCTTTTCACACGTTTGTTGAAAATGCACTGCAAAAGGCGCGCCACGCGTCGCGCCTGACCGGCTTGCCGGCGCTGGCGGACGATTCCGGCGTGTGCGTCAACGCGCTGGGCGGCGCCCCGGGCGTGTACTCGGCGCGCTTCGCCGGCGAGCCGAAGTCGGACGCCCGCAACAACGAGAAAATGATCGCCGACCTGGCCGCGCACGCCGACAAATCGGCCTACTACTATTGCGTGCTGGTGTTCGTGCGCCACGCCGACGATCCGCAGCCGGTCATCGCCGACGGCCGCTGGAACGGCGAGATGATCGCCACGCCGCGCGGCAACGGCGGCTTCGGCTACGATCCCTACTTCTTCATCCCGGCGCTGGGCAAATGCGCGGCGGAGCTGAGCGCCGACGAGAAAAACGCCATGTCCCATCGCGGCCAGGCGTTGCGCGCGCTGGTAGAGAAACTGAAATGATCCCGATTAAAATCGTCGGCGCCGGCGGCAAGGCGGCTACACCGGCAGCGCCGAAGGCCCCCGGCGCCGGCCTGGGCGACGCCGCCGGCGTCGCGCTCAAATATCTGCAAAGCGGTTCGCTGAACCTGTCGGCGCTGCCGCCGCTGTCGCTGTACATCCATTTCCCGTGGTGCGTGAAGAAGTGCCCGTATTGCGACTTCAACTCGCACGAGGCGAAGGAGGGCGGCGCCTTCCCGGAGCGGGAATACCTGGACGCCATGCGCGCCGACCTGGAAATGGCGCTGCCGCTGATCTGGGGCCGCAAGATCTATACGATCTTCATCGGCGGCGGCACGCCCAGCCTGATGTCGGCGGCGGGCCTGGACCGGCTGCTGTCGGACGTGCGCACCTTGCTGCCGCTCGACAGCGATGTCGAGATCACGATGGAGGCCAACCCGGGCACCTTCGAGGCGGAGAAGTTCAAGTCCTACCGCGCCAGCGGCGTCAACCGGCTGTCGATCGGCATCCAGAGCTTCAACCCGCGCCACCTGAAGGCGCTGGGCCGCATCCATGACGACCACGAGGCGCGCCGCGCGGTAGATATCGCGCTGGCCAACTTCGACAACTTCAATCTGGATTTGATGTACGCGCTGCCGTCGCAGACGCTGGAGGAGGCCAGGCTGGATGTGGAGACGGCGATGTCGTTCAAGCCGCCGCACCTGTCGCTGTACCACCTGACGATGGAGCCGAACACGCTGTTCGCCAAGTATCCGCCGTCGCTGCCCGACGACGACGCCAGCGCCGACATGCAGGACATGATCGCCGAGCTCACCGCCGCCAACGGCTACCGGCAGTACGAGGTGTCGGCATACGCCAGGGAGGGCCACCGCGCGCGCCACAATCTGAATTACTGGGAATTCGGCGATTATCTCGGCATCGGCGCCGGAGCGCATTCGAAGATATCGTTCCCGCATCGCGTACTGCGGCAGGCGCGCTACAAGCAGCCGAAGGCCTACATGGAGCAGGTCGGGCTGGGCGCGCCGGTGCAGGAGGAATACGAGATCGGGCGCGAGGACATGGGCTTCGAGTTCATGCTCAACACCCTGCGCCTGCACGGCGGCTTCGATCCCAACCTGTTCAGCGAGCGCACCGGGTTGAGTTTGAACGCGATCGAGAAAAGCCTCGACGCGGCCGAGGCCAAGGGGCTGCTGTATCGCGATTACAAGGTGATCAGGCCCACCGGGTTGGGCCAGCGTTTCCTCAACGATTTGCAGCAGATGTTTTTGACCACGTAATCACGCTCAAAACTCTTCCCAATCCTTGTCGTTGCCGACCGTGGCGGGCTTGCGGGCGGCGGCGCTGGCGCTGGACGTCGCCAGCCGGACCGCCGGCTTCTTCGGGGCGGCCGGCGCGGCGCGGGACGGCGCCGGACGCACCGCCGCGGCGATCTTGCGGACGGCCGGCGGCGCGGCCAGCGACGGGCGCGCGCCATCGTCGCCAAGCCTGAACGACGAGGCCACGTCGGCCAGGCGCTCGGCCTGCTCCTGCATGCTGGCCGCCGCCGCCGCCGCTTCCTCGACCAGCGCGGCGTTCTGCTGCGTGACCTGGTCCATCTGCGTGATCGCCGTGTTGACCTGATCGATGCCGATGCTCTGTTCGCTGCTGGCCGAGGTGATCTCGCCCATGATGTCGGTCACGCGGCGCACGCTGTCGACCACCTCGTTCATCGTGCTGCCGGCCTGCTGCACCAGCTTCGAGCCGATGTCGACCTGCTCGACCGAATTGCCGATCAATTCCTTGATCTCCTTGGCCGCCGCCGCCGAACGCTGCGCCAGGTTGCGCACCTCCGACGCCACCACCGCGAAGCCGCGACCCTGTTCGCCGGCGCGCGCCGCTTCCACCGCCGCGTTCAACGCCAGGATATTGGTCTGGAAGGCGATGCCGTCGATGACGCTGATGATGTCGAAGATCTTGCGCGACGAGTCGTTGATCGTGCCCATGGTGTTGACCACCTGGCCGACGATCGAGCCGCCGCGTTCGGCCACGTCGGAGGCGGCATGCGCCAGCTGATTGGCCTGGCGGGCGTTCTCCGCGTTCTGGCGCACGGTCGATGTCAACTCCTCCATCGACGACGCGGTCTCCTCCAGCGAGCTGGCTTGTTCCTCGGTACGCTGCGACAGGTCCATATTGCCGGCGGCGATTTCGTTGGAGGCGCTGGCGATGGTCTTGGTGCCGACCTGCACCTGGCTGACGACGTTGCGCAGCGAGTCGTTCATGCCTTTCAGCGCCGTCATCAGCTCGCCGATCTCGGAGCGCGAGGTGGGGCCGTCGAAGCGCGTGGTCAGGTCGCCGTTGGCGACCGTCGCGGCGATGTCGATCGCCGACTTGAGCGGCGCGGTGATCGAGCGCGAAATGATCCACGCGGCCAGCGAGCCGAAGGTGACCATCAGCACCGTCAGGATCAGCAGCAGCGTGTTGCTGCGGGCGTTGGCGGCGTCGATCGCGTGCGCGGTGTCGTCGATGGCCTTGCGCTGATAGGCCAGCAGCTCGTTGACCTTGTTCTTGTAGGCCTCGGCGGCCGGCAGGAACTTGTCGCGGTAGGCCGCTTCGGCGGCGGCGTCGTCGCCGGTTTTGCGGATGTCGCCGACGTCGTTCTTGGCCTTCTGGTAGGCGGCGCGCAAGGCGATGGTGGAATCGTACAGCTTGCGCTCGTCATCGCTGACCAGCAGCTCCTTGACCTTGCCGAGCAATTCGCCGCCGCGCTTGGTGCTGGCGGCGATGGTGTCGGCGAACACCACCGGCAAGGTGTCGTCCTTGCTGCGCGCGATCAGTTCGGTGCGGGCGACGGCCGAGTAGATCAGCACGTACCAGTCCGACACCAGGCGCTCCTTGGCCAGCGGCTGCTCCATCATTTGTTTGGTGGCCGCGGCGTTGCTGCGGGCGTTGACCAGGCCCACCGTGGTGGCGAAGACCGCCAGCAGCAGGACGATGGCGAAGGCGATGGCCAGGCGGGTGCCGATGCGCGTGTGCGAGAGAAAATTCATGGTGGACTCCATTGACTATATGCGTGCCCGAACTGGCACGTGCCGGGTGGCTTAGTTTATGGCTGCAAGTATGCGCCCGGCATCGCGGACGGTCATCCGGTCTGTGAAAGTCCGTGAACTTCTGTTGCAAATATGAAACAATGTGTCCTATCTAAAACGACAATGTTTCCTTAAAGTCCGGTTTGTCGCACCAGCGGGCGAAGGCGTCGGCCAGGCGTTCGCTCTCGGCGATGGCGCGGGTCCAGTCGCGGATGCGGCCGGCGTGGTCCTGGCCGTAGGCGGTGAAATCCTTGCGGTCCGGCAGCTTGCCGTTGGGGAGCGTGGCGACGAAGGACGCCGACGGCGAGACCAGGATCACGTTCTCCAGCGCCGGATCGGCGCCGCCGGCGCGGCGCCACGGCATCGACTTGTCCAGCCAGCCCGGCACGATGTGGTCGCTGAAGTGCGGGTAGAGCACCAGGCCGGCGTCGCGCTGGTAGGGCAGGTGCAGGTGGTAGTCGATCAGGCCGCCGTCCCAGTAGGCGCCGCCGGGCGCGCCGGCGATGGCCGTGACCGCCTCCAGCACCAGCGGGATCGAGCCGGAGGCCAGCAGGGCCTCGCGCAGGTTCTCCGGCGACAGCTCGACGAAGTGGCCGGCGAAGGCGTCGAACGGTTCGCGCAGCCAGTGCGCGTGGTCGTGGCGGTTGTGGAAGATCACCCGTTCCATCGCGCCGGCCAGGCGGTCGCGCGAGACGGCGTTGCCGGCGGCGGCCAGCAGGAAGCCGGCCAGCTCGCGCCAGCGCACGCCGTTGGTGCGCGCCAGCGCGCCGGTGCCGCGCGCGGTCAGCACGCTGACGTGGTGGTGCGGATGGCCGGCCGCTTCGGCGGCGCGGCCGTCGAGCAGTTCGTCGAGCAGCGCGCGGCAGGTCTGGCTGACGTAGGCGGCGGTGACCTTGGCCGGATAGCGCTGGTGGGCGTACAGGCGGGCCAGGCGTTTGTGCGCGGCGGCCGGGTCGTCGAAGGCCGACGCGGCCATGCGCCAGGCGCCGATCGAGGCGCCGACCAGCTTGCGCGGGCGCGGCGCGGTCTTGAGCCAGGAGCCGAACAGCCACAGGTCGAGGCCGTTGAGGATCAGGCCTTTGGGGCCGCCGGCGGCGGCCGGGATGATGGCGATGTCGGCCGCTTGCACACCCTCGGCGGCGATGCGTTGGCGGGCGCGTTGGCCAAGGCGGATGGTGATCGCGGACGACATCGGATGCCGCTATTTAATGCCGCCGCCCAGCGCGCGATACAGGTCGATCGCGCTGGTGGTGCGCAGCAGGCGCGCCTGCACCAGCGATTGCTGGGCGCTGAACAGCTCGCGCTGCGCGTCCAGCACGTCGAGCGAGCTGGCGACGCCGTTGTCGAAGCGCAGCTGCGACAGCTTCAGGCGGTCCGCCTGCGCGTCCTGCACCGCGCGCTGCGCGGCCACCTGTTCGCCCAAATAGTCGCGCGCGGCCAGCGCGTCGGCCACTTCGCGGAAGGCGGTCTGGATGGCCTTCTCGTAGTCGGCCACCGCGATGTTCTTGCGCACCTCGGTCAAGGTCAGGTTGGCGCGGTTGCGGCCGGCGTCGAAGATCGGCAGCACCAGTTGCGGCGCGAACGACCAGCTGCCGGTGCCGCTGTCGAACAAGCCGCCCAGGGTCGGGCTGGTGCTGCCGATCGCCGCCGTCAGGCTGATGCGCGGGAAGAAGGCCGCGCGCGCGGCGCCGATGTTGGCGTTGGCCGACTTGAGCCGCTGCTCGGCGGCGCGGATGTCCGGCCGGCGCGCCAGCAGGTCGGACGGCAGCCCGGCCGGCAAGGCGCTGAGCGCGTCGATCTGGGCGTCGCTCGGCATGGCCGCGGCGTTCGCGCCGGCGGCGCCGCTGGCCGCGGGCTGGCCGACCAGCAGGGTCAGGGCGTTGTCGGCTTGCGCGCGCTGGCGCGCCAGCGTCAGCGCGGCGGCGCGCGCCGTCTCCATCAGCGTTTCGTTCGAGCGCAGGTCGAGGCGCGACGAGGCGCCCGCTTCGGCGCGCTGCTGCGTCAGTTTGTAGGTGCGGGCGCGCGCCTCGTAGGTCTGCTGCGCCAGCGCGTACTGCTCGGCGTAGGCGCGTTCGGTGAAGTAGGCCTGCGCCACTTGTGCGACCAGGCTGATTTGCGCCGCCTGGCGCGCCTCGTCGGTGGCCAGGTAGGCCGCCAGCGCGGCATCGTTCAGGCTTTTCACGCGGCCGAAGAAATCGAGCTCGAACGAGGAGATCGACAGGCCCGCGTCGACCCGCCGGCCGATCGTGCTCTCGCCGGTCGGCGAGGCCGTCGCCGGCGTCTTGGCGCGTGTCGCGCCGACGCTGGCGTTCAGGTTCGGCAGGCGGTCGGCCGACTGCACGTTGTACAGCGCGCGCGCCTCTTCGATGCGCAGCGCGGCGGTGCGCAGGTCGCGGTTGTTCTCCAGCGCGGCGGCGATCAGCTGTTGCAGGCGCGGCTCGTTGAAGTACTCGCGCCAGCCGGTATCGACGGCGTCGCGCTGACCGGCGGCGGCTGGCGCCGAGCCGGTCTTGGCGGCCTTGCCGGCGTCGTCGGCCGGGAAGGCGGCGGCCACCGGGGCGTCGGGACGCCGGTAGGTCGGCGCCAGCGAGCAGGCCGACAGCAGCGCGGCGCCCAGCAGCGCGGTTGCCAACCGGGTTGCCGATCGCTTGGCCGGCGAGGCCGGGCGCGCGGCGGGGAGGGAGGCGCGGGCCGGGTTAGTCATAAGTCTCATGCTTTTTGTCGTCCATTTCGTGAGCGGCCAGCTTGCGCTGGCGTTCGCTGCCCTTGAAGATTTTACGGATCACCACGAAGAATACCGGCACCAGGAACACCGCCAGCACCGTCGCCGTGATCATGCCGCCCATCACGCCGGTGCCGATGGCGCGCTGGCTGGCCGAGCCGGCGCCGGTGGCGATCACCAGCGGCAGCACGCCGAGGATGAAGGCCAGCGAGGTCATGATGATGGGGCGGAAGCGCAGGTGCACCGCCTCCAGCGTCGCCTCGATCAGGCCCATGCCCTGCGCCTGCAAGTCCTTGGCGAATTCGATGATCAGGATCGCGTTCTTGGCCGACAGGCCGATGATCGCGATCAGGCCGACCTTGAAGTACACGTCGTTGGGCAGGTCGCGGATATGGGCGCCGAGCAGCGCGCCAAGGATCCCCAGCGGCACCACCAGCAGCACGGCCACCGGGATCGATTCGCTTTCATACAGCGCGGCCAGCACCAGGAAGGCGGCCAGCATCGACAGCGCGAACAGCGCCGGCGCCTGCGAGCCGGAGGTTTTCTCTTCCAGCGACTGGCCGGTCCATTCGATGCTGAAGCCGGGCGGCAGCTGCGCGGCCAGCCGTTCCAGTTCGGCCATCGCCTCGCCGGTGCTGCGGCCCGGCGCGGCGTCGCCGGTCAGCTTGATGGCCGGGTAGCCGTTGTAGCGCACCAGCTGTACCGGGCCGTTGATCCAGCGCGTGCCGGCCACCGCCGACAGCGGCACCATGCCGCCGGCGGCGCTGCGCACGTTCAGGCGCAGCAGGTCTTCCGGCTGCAGGCGCTGCGGCGCGTCGGCCTGCACGATGACGCGTTGCTGGCGCCCGGTGCTGGTGAAGTCGTTGACGTAGCTCGAACCGAGGCCCACCGACAGCAGGCTGTTGATGTCGGCGAACGCCACGCCCAGCGCGTTGGCCTTGTCGCGGTCGATGTCGATCTGCAGCTGCGGCGCGTCCTCCAGGCCCTCGGGGCGCACGCCCTTGAGGATCTCGCTCTTGCCGGCCAGGGCCAGCAGCTGGTTGCGGGCGTCGAGCAGGCCGGCGTGGCCGGCGCCGGCGCGGTCCTGCAGGCGCGCGGTGATGCCGGTGGCGTTGCCCAGCTCGCGGATCGGGGGAGGGCTGAGCGGGAAGACCACGGCGTCGGCGATGCCCGACAGCGCCTTGAGCGCGCGCGCGGCGACCTTGTCGGCGGCGTCGTCGGCGCCGCGCTCGCTCCAGTCCTTGAGCGGCACGAACACCAGGCCGACGTTCTGGCCGGCGCCGGAGAAGCTGAAGCCGGCCACCGCGATGGTGCGCGCCACGGCCGGCTGCTGGTGCAGGTAGTGCTCGACCTGGGCCAGCACGGCCTCGGTGCGGCTGCGCGAGGCGCCCGGCGGCAGCTGGACGTTGGCGATGATGTAGCCCTGGTCCTCGTTCGGCAGGAACGACGACGGCAGGCGCGCGTACAGCCAGCCGACCACGCCGCAGATGAGCAGGAACACGATCATGAAGCGGCCGGTGCGCTTGAGCATCTTGGCGATCATGCCCTGGTAGCCGGTGGCGGTGACGGCGAACTTGCGGTTGAACCAGCCGAAGAAGCCCTTCTTCTCGTGGTGGTGGCCGGCCTCGACCGGCTTGAGGATGGTGGCGCACAGCGCCGGCGTCAGCGTCAGCGCCATCAGCGCCGAGAACACCATCGCCGACACCATCGACAGCGAGAACTGGCGGTAGATGGCGCCGACGGCGCCGCCGAAGAAGGCCATCGGAATGAACACGGCGATCAGCACCAAGGTGATGCCGACGATGGCGCCGGTGATCTGCGACATCGCCTTGCGGGTGGCGTCGCGCGGCGACAGGCCTTCCTCGCTCATGATGCGCTCGACGTTCTCGACGACGACGATGGCGTCGTCGACCAGGATGCCGATCGCCAGCACCATGCCGAACATGGTCAGCACGTTGATCGAGAAGCCGGCCACCTGCATCACCGCCAGCGTGCCCATCAGCGCGATCGGTACGACGATGGTCGGAATCAAGGTGTAGCGCAGGTTCTGCAGGAACACGTACATGACGATGAACACCAGGAACACCGCTTCGAACAGCGTCTTGACCACCTCCTCGATCGAAATCTTGACGAAGGTCGAGGTGTCGTAGGGCACGGTGTACTTGATCCCCGGCGGGAAGAACTTGGACAGCTCGTCCATCTTGGCGCGCACCAGCGTGGCGGTGGCCAGCGCGTTGCCGGTCAGCGACTGCTGCACGGCGACGGCCACGAACGGCTTGCCGTCCAGGCGCGAGCTGCGGTTGAAGTTGGCGCCGGCCATCTCGATGCGGGCGACATCGCTCAAGCGCACGATGGCGCCATTGGTGTTGGAGCGCAGCACCACCTTGCCGAATTCCTCCGGCGAGGTCAGCTGGCCCTGCACCACGATCGGCGCGGCGTAGGCCTGCGACTCGGGCGACGGCAGGTCGCCCAGGGTGCCGGCGGTGACCTGGGCGTTCTGGGCGCGGATGGCGGCGGTGACGTCGGCCATCGTCAGGCGCAGGCCGAGCAGCTTGGCCGGATCGACCCAGACGCGCATGGCGCGCTCGGTGCCGAACAGCTGGGCCTGGCCCACGCCGGGCAGGCGTTTGAGTTCGTTGACGATGTTGCGGGCGGCGTAGTCGCCGATGGCGGCCGTGTCGAGCTTGCCGTCGGTCGACGAGATGCCGACGAACATCAGGATGTTGCTGCGCGCCTTGTTGACGTTGACGCCCTGTTGCGTGACCGCCTGCGGCAGGCGCGACTCGACCCGCTTGATGCGGTTTTGCACGTCGACGGCGGCCAGGTCGGGGTTGGTGCCGGGCAGGAAGGTGACGGTGATCGACACCGAGCCGTTGCCCTCGCTGACGGCCTCGACGTACTGGAGGCCGTCGGCGCCGTTCATCTCCTGTTCGATCACGCTGGTGACGGCGTCGTCGAGGATCTGGGCGGTGGCGCCCGGATAGGTGGCGTCGATGACGATCGACGGCGGCGCGATGGTCGGGTATTGCGCCACCGGCAGCAGGGTGATCGACAGCGCGCCGCCGATCAGGATGAACAGCGCGATCACCCACGCGAACACGGGGCGGTCGATGAAGAACTTGGCCATCTGGTCTCCCGATTATTTGGCGGCGGCGGCTGGCGCCGATGGCGCGGCGGCCGGCGGCGTGCCGACCGGCCCCTTCCACGCTTCCGGTGTCACGGTGGCGCCCGGCTTGGCCTTCTGGAAGCCCTCGACGATCACGCGCTCGCCGCCCTTGAGGCCGGCGCTGACGACCCAGCTGCCGTTTTGCGCGGCGTCGGCCTTGACCGGCTGGGCGGTGACCTTGTTGTCGGCGCCGACCAGCAGCACGGTGGCGCCTTCGGTGCCGCGCACCACGGCCTGCTGCGGCACGGTGATGGCGGCCTCGTTGACGCCTTGCTCGAGTCGCGCGCGCACGTACATGCCCGGCAGCAGGGTGCGGTGCGGATTCGGGAACTCGGCGCGCATCGACACCGAGCCGGTGGTCTGGTCGACCGACACATCGGCGAACAGCAGCTTGCCCGTTTGCGGATAGGTCTGGCCGTCCTCGGTCACCAGGGACACGCGCGCCTCGGTTTTGCTTCCCCCGTTGCCGGCGCTTTTGAGTCGGCCGTCGGCCAGCGCCCGGCGCAGCTTGAGCAGCTCGGTCGACGATTGCGTGATGGTGACGTAGATCGGGTCGAGCTGCTGCACGGTGGCCATCGGCGTCGCTTCGCCCTGGCCGACCAGCGCGCCCTCGGTCACCAGCGCGCGGCCGACGCGGCCGGAGATCGGCGCGGTAACGGTGGCGTAGCCCAGGGTCAGGCCGGCGTTGGTGCGCGCGGCCTTGGCCGTGGCCAGGTCGGCGCGGGCCTGCTTCTGCGACGTGATGGCGTCGTCGTATTCCTGCTGGCTGACGGCCTGGGCGGCCAGCAGCGGCGTGTAGCGCTTGACGCGCAGGTCGGCCTGGGCCAGGTTGGCCTCGGCGCGGCCGACGGCGGCCTGGGCGCTGTCGAACGAGGCCTGGAAGCTGGCCGGATCGATGCGGAACAGCACCTCGCCGGCCTTGACGTCGCCGCCCTCCTTGAACACCCGTTTCAGCACGATGCCGGCGGTGCGCGCGCGCACCTCGGCGATGCGCGACGCCTCGGTGCGGCCGGGCAGTTCGCTGGTCAGCGTGATGCTGGCCGGCGCCACCGTGACCACCGCCACCTTCGGCGGCGGCGGGGCGGCGGGCGCGGCGTCTTTCTTGCCGCAGGCGCTGAGCACGGCAAGGGTGAGGGCGGCGCAGCCGAATGCAGTGAAACGAGGGACGGATCTCATTGGATGGTCTCTGAAAAGAATGGTGTTGGACGTATGCCGGCCGGAGCGGGTGCCGGCCGAGGCTGCAACATTGTAATACAGACAGTTATGTAACGTTTTGTACAGATCGATATGCGACAAGTTGCGCGAAATTGCCGCATTTTGGTGCGAGATGGCGCAGCGGCGGTGGCCGGATTTCGACCGGCGGTGGCTGAAACGCCACCGCAAAGGGCAAGGGGCGGGAGCCCGGCCGCCGCCGCGCTCCCGCCCCTTCCGGTCCGACCGGGTCCGTCATGCCGGGCTCAGCGCATGCCGGAGATGATTTGTTTCAGCTTGCCCGAATCGGCGCAGAAGGCGCGGATGCCCTCGGCCAGCTTCTCGGACGCCATCTGGTCCTCGTTGAGCTGGAAGCGGAAGGTTTTCTCGTCCTGGGTCAGCTTGATGATGCCCGACGACGGCACTTTGTCGGCGCTGAGCTTGCGCTCGACCGGGGCCTCGGTGTCGGCCAGCTTTTGCAGCAGGTCGGGGCTGATGGTGAGCAGGTCGCAGCCGGCCAGTTCGAGGATCTGGCCGGTGTTGCGGAAGCTCGCGCCCATCACCTCGGTCTTGTAGCCGAACTTGCGGTAGTAGTTGTAGATGCGCTTGACCGACTGCACGCCCGGGTCTTCGGCGCCGGTGTAGTCGATGCCGGTCGATTTTTTGTACCAGTCGTAGATGCGGCCGACGAACGGCGAGATCAGCTGGGCGCCGGCGTCGGCGCAGGCGATCGCCTGGCCCAGCGAGAACAGCAGGGTCATGTTGCAGCGGATGCCTTCCTTTTCCAGGATCTCGGCGGCGCGGATGCCTTCCCAAGTGGCGGCCATCTTGATGAGCACGCGTTCGCGCTCGATGCCGGCCGCCTCGTACAGCTTGATCAGGTCGCGTCCCTTGGCCACCGAGCCGTCGACGTCGAACGACAGGCGGGCGTCGATCTCGGTCGACACGCGGCCCGGGATGATGCGCAGGATCTGCTTGCCGAAGGCCACCAGCAGGTGGTCGATGGTGTCCGGGATCGAGCGGTCGAGGTTGTCGCGCACGGCTTTTTCCAGCAGCGGCTTGTACTCGTCCTTTTGCACCGCCTTGAGGATCAGCGACGGGTTGGTGGTGGCGTCGCGCGGGGTGTAGGCCTGGATCGACTGGAAGTCGCCGGTGTCGGCGACCACGGTGGTGAATTGCTTGAGCTGTTCGAGTTGGTTCATGTGCGCTGCCAATCAAAGGTAAGGGGATTGCGTTGTCTTATTGTACTCAAGGGAGCCGCCAAGAGAAAGCGAGCGTGCGCGATAGTGGTTATATCAGGACGCCGCGCGGGCGGCGATCAGGCGCGCGATTTCCTCGAGCAGCACCTCGAAGCGGACCGGTTTGCGGAAGAAGGTGTCGTAAGGCAGCACTTCGTCCTTGCGCGGGATGCCGGCGCTGGCCAGGATGAAGGGGATGGCGGCCAGCGCCGGGTCGGCGCGCCATTGCAGGCACAACTGGGCGCCGTCCATGACCGGCATCATGTAGTCGGAGACGATGATGTCCGGGCGCTCGCGCGCCGCCAGCGCCAGCGCCTCGGCGCCGTTGCCGGCGGTGCGCACGCGGTAGCCGCGGTACTCGAACAGCATCGTGTACGCCGACAGGACGTCGAACTCGTCGTCGACCACCAGGATGATTTTTCCATCCGGGTTGGCGTCCGTGATTGCCGGGGAGTTGCTCATGTCATCTCGCTATAACGTCTGCGGCGGCGCGACGGGGCCGAACACGGCGCCCTCGATCGTCATGCCGTGGTCTGAGATGAGCAGGATGTGGTTGGCCGCGTCGTAGCTGTTCTCGCGCAGCTTGAGCACGCCGATCTGGCGCCGGTTGATGCCGCGCACGTCGACGTAGCGCAACAGGATGATGTTTTCAAACAACATCGAGGCCGACACTTCGCTGTGCGCCGGCCCGTTGCCGAAGTACGGCAGCTCTTGCGTGAAGAAGCTGGTGACGTTGCGGCAACGCAGTTCGTTGACCAGCGCGGCCAGGAAGGAGCGCGAGCGGCCCTCGTGGATGACGATCTCGCGCAGGCCGTCGAGGCCGTCCATCAGCAAGCGCGTGACGCCGCGCCGCTCGACGTTGCGCAGCATTTCCTGGGCCATGGCGTCGACCAGCACCTCGAGCGGCGGGTGCCAGATGACTTCCAGCGCGCCGCTCTCGTAATAGGGTGTCATGTCCATGCCGACGCTGGCCGATTTTTCCAGCAGCCGCAGCGGCGACTCGTAGAAGCCGGCGATCAGGCAGTTTTCGCCGCGCTTGAGCCCCTCGTAGATGAAGTGCAGGCCCATCAGGGTCTTGCCGACGCCCGGATTGCCCAGCAGCGCCGTGGTCGAACCGCGCGCCACGCCGCCGTTGGTCAGCTTGTCCCAGCCGGCGATGCCGAAGCCGAGGCGCTCGCGCGAGACGGCCGGGGTGGCGCCGGAGACGGTGCTGACCGCCTCCAGGCGCGGGTAGATGGCGACGCCGTCGACGCCGACCTCGAACACGTGCCGGCCCAGCAGGTGCTTGCTGCCGCGCAACTTAAACACCTTGATCTCGCGGATCAGCTGCAAGCCCTGCTCGTACTGGCTCAGTTCGATCAAGCCGTCGACCAGCGTGTTTTCCGAGTCCGCCACGTTGCCCTCGGTGGGCGAGAGCAGGAAGGTGGTGCACTGCATGGTCGCCACCAGCGAATTGAGCGACAACATGAACTCGGACAGCGCCACGTCCGACGGCTTGGCCTCGCGCACGGTGCGGAAGCCGTCGATGATCATGATGTCGGGGCGCTGGTCGGCCAGGGTGGTGGCGATCGACTTGAGCAGTTCGCGCAAACCGCCCTTGAGCAGTTCGTTGTAGGCGCCGAGGAAGATGATGCGCTCGCCGACCAGTTTCTCGTCGAAAAAGGAAAAGCTGCTCAGGTGGTTGAGCATTTTGCCGTGGGTCTCGGCGATCAAGGTCAGGATCAGCACCTTTTTGCCTTGGTGGGCGTGCTGGAAGCCGATCTGGCACGCCAACGTGGTCTTGCCGCTGCCTGCCAGCCCCTGGATCAGGTACAGGCTGTGGGCCGGAAAGCCGCCGCCGAGGATCTGGTCGAAACCGGACACGCCCGTCTGCAGCAGCGGCATGCGCACTGCGGGTTGGGCGGTATGGGAGGTAAAGGTAGTCATGTCCACTCTCGGGGGCTCGTCGGCCACGAACGTACTGCATATGCAAACAGCAATGTTGCGTCTGCGTAAAAAACAGACACACTGTAGCACAGCAAGAATTATAGGAGGCCTCGCGCGAAGCCCACGTACGCCAGCACACCCACGCGAGCAGGCAGTGGTTTTTTTGTAAGACCGAGAGCTTAGCCGATGAAGGAGTCGAATTGCAAGTCGAACTCTTGCAGCGCCTTCTGGGCGTTCTGCATCTTCTTGCGGAATTCCGGGCCGCGCTGCAGGGCCAGGCCGACGGCCAGCACGTCGATGACGACCAGATACGCCAGGCGCGCCGAGATCGGCGTGTAGGGGTCGATGTTGAAGATCAGGTCGATCGGGATCAGCACCGTGGCCAGGTCGGCCAGCGGCGTGCCCGACGGCGCCAGCACGATGACGTCGGCGCCGCCGCGGCGGGCCAGCTTGATCGAGCGCACCAGCGACGGGCTGTTGCCGCGCTGGGAAATCGCCACCACGGCGTCGCCGGTGCGCAACAGGGCGGCGGCGATGCTGTGGATGTGCGGGTCGGCGTAGGCCACCGTCGGCACGCCGGAACGGAAGAACTTGTGCTGGGCGTCGGCGGCGACGATGCCGGACGTGCCCTGGCCGTAGAACTCGATCTTGTTGGCCTTGGCCAGGATGTCGAGCGCCTTCTGGATCGCGTCCGGATCGAGGTTGTTGCGCAGGTCGAGCAGGGTGTTGATCGAGCGGCTGCAGATCTTGTTGACCAGGTCGGCCGCGAGGTCGTCCTGGGTCGGCTGCTCGTTGAGGCCGGGCAGCGCCAGCGCCAGCCCCTGCGCCAGTTTCAGCTTGAACTCGTGCCAGCCGTCATAGCCCAGGGTGCGGCAAAAGCGCACCACGGTCGGCTCGGACACTTGCGCGCTCTTGGCCAGCGCCGTGATGTTCTGGCTGACCGTCTGGCCGGGGTGGTCGAGCACGGCCAGCGCGACCTTGCGCTCCGATTTGGAGAGCGAGTCGAGCTGGGTGCGGATGGAGTCGAGCAGCATCGGAGCGGATTGGCGTTTAGTCTTCCGGCAGCGCTTCTTCGCGCCACTGCAGGCCGTCGCGGCCGATCAGCGCGGAGGCGGCGGCCGGACCCCAGGTGCCGGAGGCGTACGGGATCGGGTAGCTGTCGTCGGCTTCCCAGTTGTTCAGGATCGGCTCGACCCATTCCCACGCCGCTTCCAGTTCGTCGCCGCGCATGAACAAGGTCAGCTGGCCGCGCAGCACGTCGAGCAGCAGGCGCTCGTAGGCGTCCATGCGGGGCGACTTGAACGATTCGCGGAAGTCCAGTTCCAGCTCCGCTTGCTTCAGGCGCATGCCGTCGCCGGGCGTCTTGGCCATCAGGTTCATGCGCAGGCCCTCGTCGGGCTGCAGGCGGATCACCAGCGAGTTCGGCTGGAAGCTGTTGGTCGGCTGGGCGAAGATCGAGTGCGGGATCTGCTTGAAGCGCACGACGATCTCGGCCAGGCCGTCGGCCATGCGCTTGCCGGTGCGCAGGTAGAATGGCACGCCGGCCCAGCGCCACGTGTCGATCTCGGCCTTCATGGCGACGAAGGTCTCGGTGCGCGAGTGTTCCGGCGCGTCCGGCTCGTCGCGGTAGCTCGGCACGGCCTTGCCATCGACGTGGCCGGCGCGGTACTGGCCGCGCACGATGTTTTGCGCCAGCGTGGTCGGCGTGAATTTTTTAAGCGAGCGCAGCACTTGCAGCTTGGCGTCGCGCACCGCGTCCGGGGCGATCGAGGTCGGCGGCTCCATGGCGACGATGCACAACAGTTGCAGCAGGTGGTTTTGCAGCATGTCGCGCAGCGCGCCGGAGGTGTCGTAGTAGCCCATGCGGTTGCCGACGCCGAGTTTTTCGGCGATGGTGATCTGCACGTCGGAGATCCACTCGCGGCGCCACAGCGGCTCGAACAGGATGTTGCCGAAGCGCAGGGCCAGCAGGTTCTGCACGGTTTCCTTGCCGAGGTAGTGGTCGATCCGGTAGATCTGCGATTCCTCGAACACCTTGCCCACTTCGGCGTTGATCTGCTTGGCCGAGGCGAGGTCGCGTCCGAGCGGTTTTTCCAGCACCACGCGCGAGTTCTTGGTGACCAGGCCGTTCTCTTTGAGGTTGTCGCAGATTTGCGAGAAGATCGCCGGCGGCGTGGCCAGGTAGTAGACGCGGGTGATGGCGTCGTCCTTGCGCAGCGCCTCGACCAGGTTCTTGTAGCTGGCGCTGTCGGTGGCGTTGAGCGAGACGTAGACGATGCGCGCGGTGAAGCGGCTCCAGGCGGCCGGGGTGATGGCCGGCGACTTGACGTGGGGCTTGGAGGTGGTTTCGACCGTGTGCAGGAAGTCTTCCTGGCTGGCGTCCGCGCGGCCGACGCAGATGATGCGCGCGGTCGCGGGCAGGTCGTTGGCCACGTCGCGGGCGTACATCGCCGGCAGCAATTTGCGCATCGCCAGATCGCCGCTGCCGCCGAACAGAACCAGATCAAAATCGGTAAGAGCCATAATTGAGAGTCGTCGCAAGAGTAAGTAGTGCCTGAAAGGGAAGTCGCTGCACAGCGGCGCCACCGGTTTGACACTATACCCGGAGGCGATTTTTCGTTGTGTAAATTTACTACGACAAGCAGTGAAATGCAAGTAATTTTACTACATTTTGGTGCCGTTTTTGGTCGGTTTTAATTACGATATTGTGGATTCACGCGGCCCGCGACGTCGACCTTGATGGCCAGCAGCTTGCCGCTGAGCGGATATTGTTCCAGCTCGGCGGCCGGGCGTTCGCCGGCGCTGGTCACGTACAGGGTGCGCAAATCGGCGCCGCCGAAGGCCGGCATCGTCGGGCAACGCAGCGGCAGCTCGATCTCGTCGAGCAGCTTGCCGTCCGGCGACAGCTTGACCAGCCGCCCGCCCTCGAACAGCGCGCACCAGTAATTGCCGTCGCTGTCGACCGCCGCGCCGTCCGGCCGTCCGCCGTAGTTGTTCGCCTTGTCGGCCGAGAACTGCATCAGCGGCCGCTGGTTTTCCACCGTGCCGGCATCGGCGTCGAAGTCGAAGCGCCGCACCAGGTGCGCGGTGGTGTCGGCGTGGTACATGGTTTTGCCGTCCGGGCTGAAACCGAGGCCGTTCGAGTTGGTCATGCCGCCCGACCAGGCCTTGCGGATCTCGCCTTGCTCCAGCACGAACATCTCGGCGGCCGGGCGGTCGCGCGGCTCGTAGATGGTGCCGACCCAGAAGCGTCCGGCCGGATCGACCCGGCCGTCGTTGAAGCGGGCCAGCGAGGTGTCGTACGGCGCCGGCGCGATCTCGGTGATGCGCACGTCGTCGGCGCCGGTGTCCAGATGATAAAAGCCGCTGCGCATGGCGACGATCAAGCCGCCGTTGTCGCTGACGGCCAGGCTGGCCGGCTCGCTCGAGAGCCGCCACGCGCGGTGCGCGCCGCTGGCCGGGTCGAGCCGGTGCACGGTGAAGGCGGGAATGTCGACCCAGTACAGCGCCTGTTCCTGCTCGTGCCACAGCGGGCATTCGCCGGTTTGCATGACGGCGTCGTAGGCCACTTCGATGTGCGGTGCGCTCATGGTCATCCCCGGATTAAATGTGCTGGGCCGCTTTGGCCATGACGATCAGGCCATTGGTCGAGCTGTCGTGGCGCTCCGGCTGGACTTCGCCCGTCAATTCGGCGTGGATGTTCTTGGCCAGCACCTTGCCCAGCTCGACACCCCACTGGTCGAAGCTGTTGACGTCCCACAGCACGCCCTGCACGAAGGTTTTATGTTCGTACAGCGCGATCAGCGCGCCCAGCGTCGACGGTGTCAGCTGGTCCATCAGGATGGTGTTCGACGGGCGGTTGCCGGGGAAGGTCTTGTGCGGCACCAGCGCCTCGATCTCGTCGGCGGACAATTTCTGCGCGGTCAGGTCGGCGCGCACCTCGTCGGCCGTTTTGCCGGTCATGAACGCTTCCGACTGCGCGAAGCAGTTGGCCAGCAGCGAGTCGTGGTGGCCCGGCAGGTCGTGCGTGGCGCGCAGCGCGGCGATGAAGTCGATCGGCGTGACGTCGGTGCCCTGGTGCAGCAGCTGGAAGTACGCGTGTTGCGCGTTGGTGCCGCATTCGCCCCATACCACCGGGCAGGTCGGCGTGTCGACGTCGGCGCCGTCGCGGGTGACGCGCTTGCCGTTGCTTTCCATGTCGAGCTGCTGCAGGTAGGCCGGGAAGCGGTTCAAATCCTGGTGGTAGGGCGCGATCGACAGCGAGCCGGCCTCGAGGAACTGGCGGTTCCAGAAGCCGACCATGGCCAGCAGCACCGGCATGTTCTGTTGCAGCGGCGCGCTGCGGAAGTGCTCGTCCATGGCGTGGGCGCCGGCCAGGAAGTCGCTGAAGTAGCCGTAGCCGACCGCCAGCGCGACGGCCAGGCCGATCGCCGACCACACGGAGTAACGGCCGCCGACCCAGTCCCAGAACGGGAACATGTTGGCCGGGTCGATGCCGAACGCTTTGACCGCCTCGGTGTTGGTGGAGACGGCGACGAAGTGGCGCGCCAAGTCTTCCTCCTTGGCGGTTTTGAGGAACCAGGTGCGGGCGGTGCCGGCGTTGAGCATCGTTTCGGCCGTGACGAAGGTCTTGGAGGCGATGATGAACAGCGTGGTCTCGGGATCGACCAGAGCCAGCGCGGCGTCCATGTCGTGGCCGTCGACGTTGGAGACGAAATGCATCTTCAGGCGCGGGTGGGCGTAAGAGCGCAGCGCCAGCACCGCCATTTTCGGCCCCAGGTCCGAGCCGCCGATGCCGACGTTGACGACGTCCGTGATCGGTTTGCCGGTGTGGCCGAGCCAGGCGCCGGAGCGGACCTGGTCGGTGAATTCCTTGACGTGGTCGAGCACCGCGTGGACGTCGGCGACGATATCCTGGCCGTCGACCGTTAAACTCTTGCTGCGCGGCAATCTCAGCGCGGTATGCAGTACGGCGCGATGTTCTGTAATATTGATCTTCTCGCCACTGAGCATGGCGTCGCGCCTGGCTTCGACGCCGCGCTCGCGGGCCAGGTCCAGCAGCAGGTCGACGGTGGTGCTGGTCAGGCGGTTCTTGGAATAATCGAGGAACAGGCCGGCCGCGTCGACCGTCAGGGACGGGAAGCGCTGCGCGTCGTGCGCGAACAGTTGGCGCAATTGCCAGTGCCTGGCGTCGACGGCGTGGGATTCGAGGGCTTTGAAGCTGGCGAGGGTGGTCAGGGCGGGCTGGCGCATAATGGTCGGGCGTCTTCGTCTGATGTTGGTAGGGGATGCGTGAATAAGCTGAGGGAATCATACATGAAAACCCGGTAAATTCACTACGACACTATTGAAAGAATAGAATTTTTATCGCTCTGGAGGTGGATTTTCCCGCGCGCCAAAATGCTTTTCCGGTACCGGCGGTCGCCAGCGTTTGCCAGCTAAAGAATTGAAAAATACAGTCGGTTTTGAGATTTTGTAGTAAAATTTCACGGAATTCATTCATAAGGAACAATCATGGCGTTGCATCCGGTCTTGGAAACTGTCACCGCTCGCATCATCGAGCGTAGCAAACCTTCGCGCGGCGCGTACCTGGCGCACCTGGAGGCGGCGCGCGTGAAGGGCGTGCAGCGCGGCGCCCTGGCGTGTACGAACCTGGCGCACGGCTTCGCCGCCTTCCCGGCCAACGACAAGCTGTCGTTGAAAGAATTGAAGAAGCCGTCGGTGGCGATCGTCTCGGCCTACAACGACATGCTGTCGGCGCACCAGCCGTTCGAGGGCTTCCCGGCGCTGATCAAGGATGCCGTGCGCGAAGTGGGCGCGGTGGCGCAGTACGCCGGCGGCACCCCCGCCATGTGCGACGGCGTCACGCAGGGCCAGCCGGGCATGGAATTGTCGCTGTTCTCGCGCGACGCCATCGCCATGGCGACCGCCGTCGCGCTGTCGCATAATATGTTCGACTCGGCCGTCTACCTGGGCGTGTGCGACAAGATCGTGCCGGGCCTGTTGATCGGCGCGCTGCACTTCGGCCACCTGCCGGCGGTGTTCGTGCCGGCCGGCCCGATGACGACCGGCCTGTCCAATTCCGAGAAAGCCAAGATCCGCCAGCTGTACGCGCAGGGCAAGGTCGGCCGCGCCGAACTGCTCGAGGGCGAGTCGCAGTCCTACCACGGCGCCGGCACCTGTACCTTCTACGGCACCGCCAACAGCAACCAGATGCTGATGGAAGTCATGGGCCTGCACCTGCCGGGCGCCGCCTTCATCACCCCCAACACGCCGCTGCGCGACGAGTTGACCAAGGCCGCCGCCCGCCGCGCGGCCGTCATCACGGCGCAATCGAGCGAGTACCTGCCGGTCGGCCACGTGGTCGATGAAAAATCGATCGTCAACGCCATCGTCGCGCTGCTGACCACCGGCGGCTCGACCAACCACACCTTGCACCTGGTGGCCATCGCCAAGGCGGCCGGCATCGTCATCGACTGGGACGACTTCGACGAGCTGTCGAAGGTGGTGCCGCTGCTGACGCGCATCTACCCGAACGGCAACGCCGACGTCAACCACTTCCACGCCGCCGGCGGCACCGGCTTCGTCATCCGCGAACTGCTCAACGGCGGCCTGCTGCACGACGACGTCACCACCATCCTGGGCAAGGGTCTGCGCGCGCACTGCACCGAGCCGTTCCTGGGCGAAGGTGCGCCGGGCGCGCAGGGTGTTGTATGGCGCGACGCGCCGGCCGAATCGGGCGACGAAGCGGTGCTGCGCAAGATCACCGCGCCGTTCTCGCCGGACGGCGGCACGGTGCTGGTCAAGGGTAACCTGGGCCGCGCGGTGATGAAGGTCTCGGCCGTCAAGCCGGAACACCAGACGGTGGAAGCGCCGGCGCTGGTATTCAATTCGCAGGAAGATTTCATGGAAGCCTACAAGGCCGGCCAGCTCGATCGCGACTTCGTCGCCGTGCTGCGCTTCCAGGGCCCGCGCGCCAACGGCATGCCGGAGCTGCACGCGCTGACGCCGGCGCTGGCCAACCTGCAGGACGCCGGCCGCCACGTGGCGCTGGTGACCGACGGCCGCATGTCGGGCGCGTCGGGCAAGGTGCCGGCGGCGATCCACGTCTCGCCGGAGATTTTGGCCGGCGGTCCGCTGGGCCGCGTGCGCGACGGCGACATCATCCGCGTCTGCGCCAAGAACGGCACGCTGGAGGCGCTGGTGGAGCCGGCCGTCTGGGCCGCGCGCGAGCAAGCCACGGCCGATCTGACGCCGAACAGCGTGGGCATGGGCCGCGAGCTGTTCGCCATGTTCCGCAACAGCGTGTGCGAGGCGGAGAAGGGCGCGACCACGTTCCCGCTGCCGTCGCCGATTCCGACGATCGTCGGCCTGCATGACAAAGACCCGGTCGGCAACACCGTGCCGGGTTCCGATGAAGATTTCTCGATGAAGAAAGAAGCGTAAATCATGACTATGACCCTGCTGGATATTATGCGTACCTCGGCCGTGATCCCGGTGATCGCGATTGACGAACCTGAACACGCGGTGCCGTTGGCGCGCGCGCTGGTGGCCGGCGGCATCCGCGTGCTGGAAGTAACGCTGCGCACCAAGCACGGCCTGGGCGCGATCCGCGCCATGTCGGAAGTGGAAGGCGCCATCGTCGGCGTCGGCACGTTGACGCAGCCGGAGGAATTCGCCGCCGCGCGCGACGCCGGCGCGGTGTTCGGCGTCTCGCCTGGCCTGACGGCCGCGCTGATCGCCGCCGCCAAGAGCAGCGGCCTGCCGCTGCTGCCGGGCGTGATGACGCCGTCGGAAGTGATGGCCGCGCGCGAGCAGGGCTTCCGCCAACTGAAGCTGTTCCCGGCGGTGCCGGCCGGCGGCATCGGCATGCTCAACGCGATCAACGGCCCGCTGCCGGACGTGACGTTCTGCCCGACGGGCGGCATTTCGCAGGAAACGGCGTCGCAATTCCTGGCGCTGAAAAACGTCGCCTGCGTGGGCGGCTCGTGGCTGACGCCGAAAGACGCGATCGCCGCCGGCGACTGGGGCCGCATCACCGACCTGGCCAAAGCCGCCAGCGGCCTGCGTTAAAATCCGGACTGGCTGAAACGACCCAGCTGAAACGACGCCAAGGCATCGAAGCCGCCCGCTGCAAGCCGGGCGGTTTTTTTTGCCTGCAACGCCGGGGTCAAGTCTGTCATTCGGACACGGACCCGGCATTAAGGAAACGCCGGGGTCAAGAAACGCCGGGGTCAAGTCTGTCATTCGGACACGGACCCGGCTTTAAAGCGTTTCTAACGTCGAGCTCGTGTCCGAATGACAGACTTGACCCCGCTGTGTTGTGTTCGCTGTGTTGCTGGAGCGCTTCAATCTTCACACCGATTTCTGGATATGTTCGCGCAGCCATTGGTGTGCCGGATCGCGGTGCGAGCGTTCGTGCCATAGCATCGCCATCTCGTAGCCGGGAATGTCGACTGGCGGTTCGACCACCTTGAGCGCCGGATTGGCGCGCACCAGACGCTCGGGCAGCATCGCCACCAGATCCGTGCTTTGCAGGACCGATACCATGAACAGGAAATGTGGCACCGACAGCGCCACCCGGCGCAACAGGCCGACTTGCGCCAGCGCCGCGTCGGTGGCGCCGTGGAAGCCGCCGCCGTCGGCAGACACCAGCACGTGCTCCAGCGCGCAAAACTGCTTCAGCGTCGGCTTTCGCTTCAGACGCGGATGGTCGCCGCGCCCCGCCAGCACATAGCGCTCGGCGAACAGCGCGCGTCGCCGCATGCCCGGCGGCGAGCCTGCGACCGTGTGGAAGGCGAGGTCGATCTCGCCTTGCTCCGCCTGCCGCGCGATGCGCGACGGGTTCATCTCCAGCACCGCCAGCCGGGTGCCGGGCGCCAGCGCGCGCAGGCCTGACAGCGCCGGCAGCAGGATCGTCGATTCGCCGTAGTCGGTGGCGGCGACGCGCCACGTTTGATCCGCCTTCGACGGCTCGAACGGCTGCGCCGGCGACACCGCGCGCCCCAGCGCCTCCAGCGCCTGCCGCAAGGGCTCGCGCAGCTCCTCGGCCCGGGCGGTCGGCTTCATGCCGTGCGGTCCTGGCAGCAGCAGCGGGTCGCCGAAGATGTCGCGCAGTTTGGCCAGGTGCACGCTGATCGACGGCTGCGAAAAATTGAGCCGCCGCGCGGCGCGCGTGACGTTGTGCTCGGAGAGCAGAACGTCGAGCGTCACCAGCAGATTCAAGTCGAGTCGCCGTAAATTATCCATCTTAATACCTGCTATGTTGGGAATTCATTTCCAATATACCTGAGGCGGGCCTACGCTGGGTGCTTCCATCAGGAGTCACTGTCATGAACGTCCTTATCGTCTACGCCCATCCCGAACCGCTGTCCCTGAACGGTTCCATCAAAAACTTCACCGTCGAACGTCTCGAGGCGGCAGGCCACAGCGTGCAAGTCTCCGATCTGTATGCGATGCAGTGGAAGTCCGCGCTGGACGCGGACGACAGCCTCGATGGCGCGGCTACCGAACGCTTCGACGCCGCGCTCGATTCCAAGCGCGCCTTCGACGGCGGACGGCAAAGCGCGGACATCGCCCTCGAACAGCAAAAGCTGATGTGGGCCGATACCGTGATCCTGCAGTTTCCGATGTGGTGGTTCTCGATGCCGGCGATCCTGAAGGGCTGGGTCGAAAGAGTCTACGCCCATGGTTTTGCCTACGGCGTGGGCGAGCATTCGGACCGCCGCTGGGGTGACCGCTATGGCGAGGGTAATTTGACGGGCAAGCGCGCGATGCTGATCGTGACCACCGGCGGCTGGGAATCCCACTACAGCGCGCGCGGCATCAACGGCCCGATCGACGACATCCTGTTCCCGATCCAGCATGGCATTTTGTACTATCCGGGCTTCGAGGTGCTGCCGCCGTTCGTGGTGTACCGCACCAGCCGGGTGGACGAAGCGCGTTTCGACACCCTCCGCGAGGAACTGGGCCGGCGTCTCGACACGCTGGCGACGACCGCGCCAATCGCCTTCCGCCCGCAGAACGGAGGCGACTACGACATCCCGCAGCTCACCCTGCGCGACGACGTGGCGCCCGGCCGCACTGGATTCGCCGCGCACCGGAAGGCGTAATGCCGCGTCATGTCAGGCCGCGTCGCCCTCGAGGACAAACAGGCCGGCCTTGCTGGCCAGGTCCAGCACCGGCGCGGCCCGCGCCTTGTCGTGGAAGTACAGGATGTTGGTGTCATCCCAGCCAGCGGCGCAGATGCACCCCAGATCCGGCATGATCAGGAACTGGGACGGCGGGTGGTGTTTGTCGTAGCGCGACTGGATCAGGAAGCCGTCGCGGTCGGTGTAGCGTTTGATGACGGTGTTAGCCTTGGCGGGCCAGCGGCCGCGATAGCGCAGCGTGTACACCTGCGTCAGGTCGTACAGCGCCGCCCAGTGTGCCAGCATTTTCTGGTTCCTGCGCTCGCGCTCCTCGCCTTCGAAACAGGCCATCAGGTGCCATTCCGATTCGTCATCGAGCCAGTGGTCGAACACGGAGATCGCCACGCGCCGCATGCCGCCATCGGCGCCGAGCTGCCAGATGTCCTTCAGGCCGGGGAATTGCTTGTTTATTTGTTCCGCAAGGTTCGCGTCAACGCGAGACAACATCTTCATACTATCCTTTGAATCATACTGGGCGACGCTCGAGTATATACTTCCTTGATCAAAGGGGAGGGCGCGATGAAGGAGTTTCGGTTCAACGTATTCGGGCGGCTGATCGCGATACGCGGCGAAGCCGGGGAACGGCGGGCGTTCGAGCTTGGCGCGGAGGGCAAACGCCGCCCGGCGGACTTCATCGTTCCCGACGACGTCGCCGACGACGAATTATGCGAATACCTGTTCGACCTGTTTCACGAGGACGCGACGCCGCGCAACAGCGGGGTCACTCGAATAGGCGAATAGTCTAGCGAGACCGCCGGTTTTCTTTGGCCGCCTATCCGATTGTCACATCGCTCAGCACTTTTGCCATGCGGCTTTGCCAGCCGGGCCCTGTCGCTTTCCAACGATCTATTACCGTCGCCGGGAGACGCAAGGAGATTTCCACGGTTGCCGCCGACGTATCGACGACACTGACTCGCGCGGGTTCTCCAGCGCGCATTTGTTTGACCGATTCAAGCAAATCGCGTTGAAACTGATCTTTTTCAGAGGACATCTTCTATTCCTTTCCGCAGTTCTGACAAAAAGACTGCTGACAACGTATCCAGCCTGGCTTTGGTATAGACGATCAGCAGCCAAATAATGTCGTTGGAGGCGCAAAAATAAATGACGCGTGCGCCGCCGCGTTTGCCCTGGCCCTTTATCGACCAGCGTACTTTGCGACACCCGCCACTTCCAGGTATCAGATCACCGCCCGTGGGATTTTTTGCGATCCATGAGATGAATTCCGTTTAGATTGTATTGATCCCGCCGAGACGCATGCGTAATCCAATCGGCGACATCGTAAACCCCATCAACTCCTCCGGCTCCTTGCCGTCCACCGTGTCGATCGATGCGATATCGAAGCTGCTCAGCAGCATGGCGCTGGCGAGCTTGATCTCCAGCAGCGCCAGGTAGCGCCCCGGGCAGGTGCGCACGCCGGCGCCGAACGGCATCGACAGGTGCTTGTCGATCGCCCCCTCGCCGCCGCGCAGCCAGCGCTCCGGCTCGAAAGCGTCGGCGCGCGGCACGTGCGTTTCGTCGACGCTGTCGTTGCGCATCACGCACCAGATCAATCCCCCCTTGGGTATGCGCACATCGCCGATCACGGTCTCGCGCAGGGCTTCGAGGGGAATGAACGGCGCCACCGGCTTGAGCCGCATCGCCTCCTGCGCGCAGGCGTCCAGGTAATCGAGGCCGTCCATCTGCGCGATCGTCAGCGCCGCCGGATCGGGCGCCACGCGCGCTACTTCTTCGCGCGCCTTGCGCAGCGCCGCCGGATTTTTCTGCAGCAGATACAGCATCCACGCCAGGGTATGGCTGGTGGTGTCCTCGCCGGCCAACAGCATCGTCATGACGTTGCCGGCGATGGCGCGGTCGTCGATGCCGCCGCCTTCATCGGCCGCGCAGAGCATGGCGTCGAGCAAATGGGCGGGCCGCTGGCGCCGCGCCGGCTCGGCGGCGAGCTTGGCGCGCGCCGAGGCGATCAGCGCGTCGATGGCGTCGTTGAGCGCGGCCACGCTGGCGTCGAGCTGCCGGTCCTGCGGCAGGCGCACGTAGCGCCAGTACGGAATCAAGGCGATGGTGCGGCGCGCCACCGCCGGCAGGATGACGTCCAGGTGGCGCTGGATGACGTCCTCGCCGCCGTCGATGGTGTTGACGTCGGTGCCGAACGCCAGCCCGGCGATGACGTCGACGCTGAAGCGTTTCAGGTCGTCGGTGAGGTCGATCTCGCGCCCGGCGGCGGCGGCGCGCCGCCAGTGTTCGCGCAGCCGCAGCGCCACCGCCGCCAGCGCCGGGAAGTAGGCCTTGACCGCGTGCGGCGACAACGCCGCCATCACCATGCGGCGCTGCTCGCGCCAGGCCGCGCCCTCGGCCACGAACACGCCCGGACGCCCGCCCATTTCCTCGCCGACGTCGCTGGTGATGGCGGGCCGGCGGAAGCCGTCGGGCCGGTCGCGCAGCGCCGCGCCGACCAGCTCGTGGCTGGCCAGCACCACGAGGTCGGTGCGGCCGAAGCGGATCTTGAACAACGGACCGTATTGGCGGCTCCAGGCTTCGACATCCTGGTGGATGCGCAGCGGCCGGATCTGCGGCAGGTTGCCCACCAGCGGCCAGGGGGGCGGGCCGGGCAGGTCGGCGATGTCGCGCAGGGCGAGTGGCAAGGTGGTTTCCATCATCGGGTGTCTCCGTGGTTGTGCATTGGCGATGTCCCACTATGCCGCGTCGCCGACGCGGTGTATTGAACGTTTGCGACAAGCCGGCGCGTTGGCCACGCTTTAGTATAAACTCCGATCATGCCCGCCACCGCTCCCGCCACCGTCGCCGACACCACGCGCATGATCGTGCCGCCGCTGGCGCTGGCGTCGTGCGTGCGCGCCTGCGTCACGCGCAGCACCGTCGAGACGCCATTGGCGCAGGGCGACCGCTTCAACCATTTCCCCGCCACCCCGCTGTGCTCGATCACTTTTTACATGCAAGGCGAGGCGGAGGTCGTGCGGCCGTCGGATTTGCCGAAGGGACCCATGCGCGCCGTGTTTTGCGGCCCGCAGACGCGCCCGCTGCTGACCTATAATCCCGGCCCGGTGCGGCTGTTCATGGTGTTGTTCTATCCGCAGGCCATGCATGCGCTGGGCGCGATCGACCTCGCCGGCTGGGTCGACCGCGTCGCGCCGGTGGAGCAGGCGCTCGGGCCGCGGTGGGCGGCGCTGGCCGCGGCGGTGCTCGAGGCCGCCGACGACGACGCGCGCATGGCGCTGCTCGAGGCGTTCCTGGCGCCGCTGTGGCGGGCCACGCGGCCCGACGGCATGGGCGACATGGCGCGCGACTGGGTGCGGCATCTGGCCTGGCAGGCCGCCGATTCGGCGCTCGGGCGCGGGCTGCGCAGCGTCGAGCGGCGCATCAAGGCGCGCGCCGGGCAGCCGCTGCGCAAGCTGCTGCGGCTGCGGCGCGCGGAGCAGTCGTTCTTCGAGGCGCGCGACGATTACCTGGCGGGCAGGGTGGTGTGGGCCGACGTGGCCGCGCGCGGCGGCTACGCGGACCAGGCGCATTTTTGCCGCGAGGCGCGCGAAATCACCGGGCATACGCCGCTGGAACTGGCGCGGGTGCTGGGATCGGGCGATGAGCGCTACTGGATTTATCGGATCTGGACGTGAGGGCGCCGGCGGCGCCTACGGCGGGCGCGCGGCGCTGCGGTTGCGGCCGGCTTTCTTGGCGTCGTACAGCGCGCGGTCGGCGGCGCCGATCAGCGCTTCGATGTCGACCGGCGCCTGCGGCCGCTGCGACGTCACGCCGATGCTCACCGTGACGTACGGCACCTCGCCGTTGCGCTCGTGCGGAATGGCCAGCTCCAGCGCGCGCGCCCGTATCGTCTCGGCGATCCGGCCGGCCTGCTCGATATCGAGCTCGGGCAGGATGACGGCGAACTCCTCGCCGCCGTAGCGCGCCATCAGGTCGCACGGGCGCCTGAGCATGGCCGCCAGCGCGGCGGCCACCTGGATCAGGCACTGGTCGCCCTTCTGGTGGCCGTAGTGGTCGTTGTAGGCCTTGAACCGGTCGATGTCGATCATCAGCAGCGACAGCGCCGCGCCGGCCCGCTTGGCGCGCCGGTGCTCCTTTTCCATGGCGACGTCGAAGTGGCGCCGGTTGGCGATGCCCGTCAGGCCGTCGGCGAAGGTCTGCGAGCGCAGCACCATGGTCTGCTCGCGCAGCAGCTTTTCGCGCGCGACGGCCACGCTGACGTCGCGGATCTGCACCAGGCAGTGGCGCGGCGCGTCCTCGACCGCGATCGGCGTGATCTCGATCGCCTGCTGCAGCCGCTCGCCGCGCGCGGCCGCCGCCGCGTTGGCGTGCAGCGCGAACGGCGCCTTGTTCAGGCTTTGCGACAGCAGCGACGGGAAGTTGTCGCGCAGCGCCTGGCCGATCGCCGCGTCGACCCGGCCGCCGCGCAACTCCGGATAGACGGCCAGCAGCTCGGCGCCGACCACATCCACCTGCGCCAGCCCCGAATGGCGGCTCATCCAGGCGTTCCACAACACCACGCGGCCGTCGGCGTCGACCACCACCATGCCCAGGTTGACGGCGCCGAGCACGCTGCGCAGCACCTTGAGGCGGTGCGCCTCCGGCAGCTTGCTGTCCATCGCCCGCACGGCTACGCCTGTCCCATCGCGCGCGCGATGTACTGGTTGATCAACGCCTTGAGGTCGTGCATGGCCGACAGGTCGAGCACGAAGGCGACATAGCCCTGGATCTGGTGCTTCTCGAGCACGAAGTCGATGTGCAGCATCAGCACCACGGCGTCGGGCGCGCTGCCCGAGGCGGTCAGGATCTCGTCGCTGGTGCCCACGTGGTAGGCCGGCAGCGAGCCGCGCAGCTCGTGCTGGAAGATGTTGGCCAAGGTGCCGACGCAGGAGTTCAGGATGATGTTGCCGATCTCGCACATGGCCTCCTGCTCCATGTCGGTCAGCTCGGCCAGCGGCACGCTCTCGCCGACCATCAGGCGCACGATCTCGAGGCTTTTATCCTCCGGGAACATCAGGATCGCCTCGGTCGAGAAGGCGCCCTCGTAGTGCTGGCTCACGCCGCAGATGCGCTCGGGCTCGAACACGCGGTTGCGCAGCAGGCGCGCGGCGTCGGCGCGGTGGATGAAGGTGATCGACGGCACCGACATGCGCACCGCCTCGTTGACGATGGCGCTCATCGAGGCGGCCGCCTGGCCGACGCCGATGTTGAAGATCTCGATCAGGGCGTCGTTCTCCAGCTCGGACAGCACGATCATGGACCGGCCTCCTCGAGCGGCGACAGCAGGCGGGCGATGCGCGCCTCGGTGATCGGCTTTTCGACGAAGCCCACGCCGATCGCCTCGGCCGCCTCGCGCGTGGCCGTCTGCACGTTGGCCGTCAGCAGCGAGATCGGCAAGTCCGGGTTCTCGCGCCGCAGCTGCTCGGCGGCGGCGATGCCGCCCATGCCGGGCATGTTGACGTCCATCAGCACCAGGTCCGGGTGCACGTCGCGCGACTTGAGCAGCGATTCCTCGCCGGTGCCGGCCTCCTCGACGATCCAGTCGGGGTGCAGGCCGGTGATGTACTGGCGCGCCATGAGCCGCGAGACGCGGCTGTCGTCGACGATCAAGACTGTTTTAGCTTGCGGCATGGGACTCCCCGGACGAGCGTTGGATGGGATCTGCTGGGTCATTCTCGCACAATCGGCGGCGCCGCCGGGCCGGCGTCGTACCGTCCGCGCCGTCCTGGTGCAAGTCTGCGACAGCGGGCCCGGGTCGGTGTTGTCCATGCGCAATTTTTAGCGGAAATCGGGGCCGGGCGGGGGCGATCCGTTAAAATGGCGGCTTCGCGGCCACAGGTTGGCCACACCGCTTTCCCTTTTCATATAGAAATAGCATCATGACTCAAGACGAATTGAAGCAAGCCGTGGCGCGCGCCGCCATCGATTACGTGGTCAAGCACGAGATCATCGGCGTGGGCACGGGCTCGACCGCCAATTTTTTCATTGACGAGCTCGCCAAGATCAAGGCCGACATCAAGGGCGCCGTGGCGTCGTCGGAAGCGACCGCCGCCCGCCTGCGCGGCCACGGCATCGCGGTGTTCGACTTGAACGACGTGCCGGAGATCGCCGTCTACATCGACGGCGCCGACGAGATCACCCACAGCGGCGCCATGGTCAAGGGCGGCGGCGCGGCGCTCACGCGCGAAAAAATCGTCGCCTCGGTGGCGAAAAGTTTCGTCTGCATCGCCGACGGCTCCAAGCTGGTCGACGTGATGGGCAAGTTCCCGTTGCCGGTCGAGGTGCTGCCGATGGCGCGCGCGGCGGTCACGCGCGAGCTGGCCAAGCTGGGCGGCGAGCCGAAGCTGCGCCTGAAGCCGGGCACCGACGAGGCGTTCATCACCGACAACGGCGGCATGCTGATCGACGTGGCCGGGCTGGCCATCGCCGATCCGGTGGCGCTGGAGGCGAAGATCAACCAGATCGTCGGCGTGATCGCGGTGGGATTGTTCGCCGCGCGCGGCGCCAATGTGTGCCTGCTGGGCACGGCCGACGGCGTGAAGACGCTGACATTCTAAACGCCGCGGTGCAAACACAAACCCCCGGCCGGGCCGGGGGTTGTGGGACGCGTGCCGCCAGCGGCGTGCGATTTACTCGGTCGGCGGCACGTAGCCCATGGCGGCGTCGGCGCCGTCGCCGAAGAAGTGCTTTTCCATCTGCTGCGCCAGGTATTTGCGCGCGCGCTGGTCGGCCAGGTTCAGGCGGTTCTCGTTGACCAGCATGGTCTGGTGCTTGAGCCAGGCGGCCCAGGCTTCCTTCGAGACCGATTCGTAGATCTTCTTACCCAGTTCGCCCGGATACGGCGGGAAATCGAGTCCTTCGGCTTCCTTGTTGAGTTTGACGCATTGCACGGTGCGGGCCATCTGTGTTGCTCCTAAAACGGTTCGATAAACCGTGATTATAAAGACTTAATCAGCACCTGGGATTTGCGCTGCCAGTTAAACATGCGTTGACGGTCCTTCGGCAGCGCGTCGACGGTGGCCGGCACGAAGCCGCGCTTCTGGAACCAGTGCGACGTGCGCGTGGTGAGCACGAACAGCTTGGTCACGCCGATGGCGCGCGCGCGGTTCTCCATGTGCTTCAAAATGCGCTCGCCGTCGCCCTGGGCCTGGACCTCGGGGTTGACGGTCAAACATGCCATTTCGGCCATTTTCTGTTCCGGGAACGGGTACAGCGCGGCGCAGCCGAAGATCACGCCATCGTGCTCGATGACGGAGAAATAATCGATCTCGCGTTCGATCAGCTCGCGCCCGCGCTTGACCAGCGTGCCGTCGGCCTCGAGCGGCTCGATCAGCTTGATGATGCCGCCGACGTCCTCGATGGTGGCCTTGCGCAGCGATTCGAGGTTCTCGTGCGAGATCATGGTGCCGACGCCGTCGTGGGTGAACAGCTCGAGCAGCGCCGAGCCGTCCATCGCGAACGGCACGATGTGCGAGCGTTCGACGCCGTTGTCGCACGCCTTGATGCAGTGTTGCAGGTAGAACGCGGTCGAATCGGGCAGGAAGCCGGCCTGCAGCACCGCCTCGGCCTGGTGCGACGACAGTTCGCGGATCTCGGTGCCGGCCGCGTCGACCATCATGTCGGTCTCGGTGATGAACACCAGTTTGTCGGCGTGCAGCGCGATCGCGGCGCTGCAGGCGACGTCCTCCATCGTCAGGTTGAACGCCTCGCCGGTGGGCGAGAAGCCCAGCGGCGACAGCAGCACCAGGCCGTCGGAGCCGAGGATCGAGTGGATCGTCTCGGCGTCGACCTTGCGGGTGACGCCGGTCAGTTCCAGGTCGACGCCGTCGATGACGCCGAGCGGGCGCGCCGTGATGAAGTTGCCGGAAATGATACGGATGGCCGCGTTCGACATCGGCGTGTTCGGCAAGCCCTGGCTGAAGGCGGCCTCGATGTCGAGGCGCAGCTCGCCGGCGGCCTCCTTGGCGCACTCCATGGCGGCGATGTCGGTGATGCGCACGCCGTTGTGGAAGCGGCCCTCGACGTTGCGCAGCGCCAGCTGCTCGGCCACCTGCGGGCGCGAGCCGTAGACCACGGTGACGTTGATGTCGAGCGCGTGCAGCAGCGACAAATCGTGGGCCAGCACCTGCAGCGCGCCGGCGCTGACCAGTTCACCGGGGAAGGCGACCACGAAGGTCTTGCCGCGGAAGGCGTGGATGTAGGGCGCGACGGAACGCAGCCATTGGACGAATTGGGTAGGGTTTTCCATTAGCCGCATTATAATTCGGTGCGCGAGTTCCGCGCTCCAATCTTGTAAAAAACAATGTCAGACGCCAGCAATAAACCGAAAACCGCCGCAAACCGCCCATCCAGCACCCCTGGCCAGCCCCGCAGCCCGCGCAACGCCCCGACCGGCGCCCCGACCGGCGCCCCCTCCCGCGCGCGCCCGGACGGCGAGGGCGGCTCGCGCGCCCAGCCCCGGCGCGAACCGCGGCCACGCCTGACACCCGAGGAGCAGGCCGCCCGCGCCGCCGAACGCGCGTTCCGCAACCCGCTGCCGCCGATCACCTTCCCCGAGGACCTGCCGGTCTCCGGCCGCCGCCACGAAATCGCCGAGGCGCTGCAAAAGCACCAGGTGATCATCGTCTCCGGCGAAACCGGCTCCGGCAAGACCACCCAGCTGCCGAAAATCTGCCTGGAGCTGGGCCGCGGCCGGAAGGCGCTGATCGGCCACACGCAGCCGCGCCGCATCGCCGCCTCGTCCACCGCCAAGCGCATCGCCCAGGAACTGGGCACGCCGCTGGGCGAGACCGTCGGTTTCAAGGTCCGCTTCGCCGACACCCTGATGAAGGGCGCCTCGGTCAAGTTGATGACCGACGGTATCCTGCTGGCCGAGACGCAGACCGACCCGCTGCTGAAGAACTACGACACCATCATCATCGACGAGGCGCACGAGCGCAGCCTGAACATCGACTTCCTGCTTGGCTACCTGAAGCAGCTGCTGCCGCGCCGCCCCGACCTGAAGGTGATCATCACCTCGGCGACCATCGACGCCGAGCGCTTCTCGCGCCACTTCGGTACGCCGGACATGCCGGCGCCGGTGATCGAGGTTTCCGGCCGCCTGTACAAGGTCGAGGTGCGCTACCGCCCGATCGAGGCGGACGTGCCGCGCGCCGGCAACGCGGCGGCCATCGCCAACGCCGAGGGCAAGGGCCAGCGCACCGCCGCCGCCCGCGAAAAGCGCGACCTGATGGACGCGGTGGTCGACGGCGTCGATGAACTGTGCCGCCTCGGCTCCGGCGACGTGCTGGTGTTCCTGCCCGGCGAGCGCGAAATCCGCGACGCCGCCGAGGCGCTGCGCAAGCACCATCCGCCGCACGTCGAGATCCTGCCGCTGTTCGCCCGCCTGTCGGCCGAGGAGCAGGAGCGCGTCTTCAAGCTGACCAACGCGCGCCGCATCGTGCTGGCCACCAACGTCGCCGAAACCTCGCTGACGGTGCCGGGCATCCGTTACGTGGTCGACGCCGGCCTGGCGCGCGTGAAGCGCTACAGCTACCGCAACAAGGTCGAACAGCTGCAGATCGAGCCGATCGCGCAATCGGCCGCCAACCAGCGCGCCGGCCGTTGCGGCCGCGTCGCCGACGGCGTCTGCATCCGCCTGTACGAGGAGCAGGACTTCCTGCAGCGGCCCAAGTTCACCGAGCCGGAGATCCTGCGCTCGTCGCTGGCGGCCGTCATCCTGCGCATGAAGTCGCTGCACCTGACCGATGTCGAGACGTTCCCGTTCATCGAGCCGCCGCTGGCGCGCGCCATCGCCGACGGCTACCAGCTGCTGCAGGAGCTGGGCGCGGTCGACGAATACAACCAGCTCACGCCCCTTGGCAACAAGCTCGCCAAGCTGCCGCTGGACCCGCGCGTGGGCCGCATGATCCTCGCCGCGCTCGACAACGCCAGCCTGAACGAAGTGCTGATCATCGCCTCGGCGCTGTCGGTGCAGGACCCGCGCGACCGCCCGATGGAGCACCAGCAGGCGGCCGACGAGGCGCACAAGAAGTTCGCCGACGAGAAGTCGGAGTTCATCAGCTATCTGAAGATCTGGCAGTGGTTCGAGAACGCCATCGAGCACAAAAAGACCAACCGCCAGCTGATGGACAACTGCCGGACCAACTTCCTGTCGCAACTGCGGCTGCGCGAGTGGCGCGACGTGCACTCGCAGCTGCTCACCATCGTCAAGGAGCAGGGCTGGCGCATCAACGAGGCGCCGGCCACCTACGAGAACCTGCACCTGGCGCTGCTGACCGGCCTGCTGGGCAACATCGGTTTCAAGAGCGAGGACGAACCGGGCGCCGGCTACCTGGGCGCGCGCGGCATCAAGTTCAATATCTGGCCCGGTTCGTCGCTGCTGAAAAAACCGGGCAAGTGGATCATGGCGGCCGAACTGGTCGACACCACGCGCCTGTACGCGCGCTGCGTGGCCCGCATCGAGCCGGAATGGCTGGAGAAGGTCGGCGGCCACCTGCTGAAAAAATCGTGGGGCGAGCCGCGCTGGGAAAAACGCGGGGCGCAGGTCAGCGCGTCCGAGCGCGCCACCTTGTACGGGCTGGTGGTGTACAGCCAGCGCCGCATCAACTACGCGCTGCACAACCCGGCCGAGGCGCGCGAGATCTTCATCCGCGACGCGCTGGTCGGCGGCGACTACGACACGCGCGCGCCGTTCTTCGCCCACAACCACAAGTTGATCAAGGAGATCGAGAACCTCGAGCACAAGTCGCGCCGCCTCGACGTGCTGGTCGACGACGAGTTGATCGCCGCCTTCTACGACAAGCTGATACCGGCCGACGTGGTCAACGGCGCCGGCTTCGAGAAGTGGCACAAGGACGCCACGGCGGCCGAGCCGAAGCTGCTGTACCTGAACCGCGACGAATTGATGCGCCACGAGGCGGCCGGCGTGACGACCGACCTGTTCCCGAAGATGATGTCGGTGACGGGGCTGGAAATGGCGCTGACCTACCACTTCGAACCGGGCAGCGTGCGCGATGGCGTGACGATGGCCGTGCCGCTGTTCGCGTTGAACCAATTGCCGCGCGAGCGCTGCGAATGGCTGGTGCCGGGCATGCTGAAGGAGAAGGTGCACCTGCTGCTCAAGTCCCTGCCGCAAAAGCTGCGCCGCCACTGCGTGCCGCTGCCGGACTACGCGGCCAGGTTCTGCGAACGGGTGCACGAGGCGGGCATCTTCGGCCGCGGCGACTTGATCGACGCGATCATCGCCGACATCCGGTCGCAGATCACGATCTCGGTGCTGACCACCGACTTCAAGCCGGAGACCCTGCCGGCCCACCACTTCATGAACTTCAAGGTGATCGACGAGCACGGACGCCAGCTGGAGATGGGCCGCAACCTGGCCACCCTGCAGGCCGAATTCGGCGCGCAGGCGCGCGAGAGCTTCCAGAAGATGGCCGAAACCTCGGGCACGCAAGGGGTGACGCTGCGGGCGCTGGGCAGCGGCGGCGCGGCCGCGTCCCCGGCCCCGCCGTCGCGCGCGGCCGGCGGCAACGCCGGCGCGGCGCCGGCGCCGGCGCCGGGCAGGGGCGGTGACAAGGCGGTCGGCGCCAGGGAAGCGTCCAGCGCCGCCAGCGGCATCACGTTGACGGGCCTGACCAGCTGGACCTTCGGCGAGCTGCCGGAGCTGCTGGAGATCGTCCAGGGCAAGCTGACGCTGATCGGCTTCCCGGCGCTGGTCGACAAGGGCACGCACTGCGACCTGGAGGTGTTCGACGACCCGACGGTGGCGGCGCGCACGCACCGGATCGGCCTGCGCCGGCTGTTCGCGCTGCAGATGAAGGACCAGATCAAGTTCATCGAAAAGGGCATCCCCGGCCTGCAGCAAATGGGCATGCAGTTCATGAGCATGGGCACGCAGGAGGAGCTGCGCGAACAGATCATCAACAAGGCGCTCGATATCGCCTGCCTGCAAGATCCGTTGCCGCTCGATGCCGCCAGTTTCGCCAAGCGCAAGGACGAGGGCAAGTCGCGCCTGGTGCTGCTGGTGAACGAGATCGCGCGCCTGCTGTCGCAGGTGCTCACCGAGTTCCACGGCCTGCCCAAGCGCTTGCAGGGGTTGCCGGCGGCGGCGGCGGCCGACATGCAGGCGCAGTTGCAGGCGCTGGTCAACAAACGCTTCCTGTCGGACAACGACTACAGCCAGCTGGCGCACTTCCCGCGCTATCTGAAGGCGATCAACGTGCGCATCGAAAAGCTGCGCGGCGACCCGGCGCGCGACGCCAAGCTGATGGCCGAATGGCAGTCGGCGGCGGCGTTGTACCAGCGCGCCAACAAGGACAAATCGGCCGGCAAGAACACCGATCCGAAGATGGTCGAGTTCCGCTGGATGCTCGAGGAGCTGCGCGTGTCGCTGTTCGCCCAGGAGCTGCGCACGCCGATGCCGGTGTCGGCCAAGCGCTTGCAGAAAGTGTGGGAGTCGATGTTGCGTTGATGCCGCATCGATCGTCCGGTATGCGCGGTGGCGAACGCAGGCGGATGGGGTTTCCGGGGTAGACTTTATGGCAACAGGAGGTCGATCCGATGAAGAGTGCCGCTGGTTTGCTGCGTAGTCTGGTGCGTACCGGCACACGACAGAGTAAGTCCGTCAACAAATTGATGACGGCGCTGTTCAAGGCCGCCACCCCGCCCGCGCCCAAGCGCAAGCGGGCGCCGGCGGCCAAGGCCGCCAAGGTCAAAGTCGTCAAGCCCATAGTCGCCAAGCCCACGGTCGCCAAGCCCACGGTCGCCAAGCCCACGGTCGCCAGGGCCGCGACGGTGGCCGTCAAGCCGGTCAGGGTGCCGCCGGCGAGGGCGGCCAGCGCCAAGCCCCGTGCCGCCGCGCCGGCGCCCAGCGTGCCACCGGCGCCCGGAAAGTGGCTGGCCTCGCACTACGCGACGCCGGCCGGCGTGGGCACGCCCGCGCATCGCCTCGGGTACTGGCTCTACCTGCCCAACAATATTCCCGCCCAGGCCGCCCGCAAGGGCTTGCCGCTGGTGGTGATGCTGCACGGTTGCCAGCAGACCGCCACCCAGTTCGCGCAGGGCACGCGCATGAACCGGTGGGCCGAGCAGATGGGCTACGCCGTGCTCTATCCGCAGCAATCGGTCGGCTCGCACGCGCAGCGCTGCTGGAAGTGGTACGACCGCGCCACGCAGGAGGGCGGCGGCGACGTGCCGCTGATCGTCGGCATGGTCAACAAGGTGATGACCGAATACGCGATCGACCGCTCGCGCATCTATATCGCCGGCATCTCGGCCGGCGCCGGCATGGCCAACATCGTCGCGCTCAACCACCCGCGCTTGTTCGCGGCGGTCGGCATGCACTCCGGCCCCGTGTTCGGCGCCGGCCACAGCCAGATGGGCGCGCTGGGCGTCATGCAGCACGGCGGCGGCTTGCGCGCCGACCTGGCGGTGCGCGAAGTGCTGATGCGCCAGCCGCATTTCCCGGGCATGCCGATGATCCTGATCCAGGGCGAGGGCGACAGCGTGGTGCGCCCGATCAACCAGACGCAGCTGATGCGCCAGAGCCGGGCGCTGAACGGCATCGGCGCCGTCGCGCAACCGAAGACCACGCTCAAGTCGCAGGGCCGGGGCGGGCGCCACAACGCCCACCGCATCGACGATTTTTACGACGGCAGAAAGCTGCTGCTGCGCGTGGCGCAGATCGAGCAGCTCGAGCACGCCTGGAGCGGCGGCGACGAAACGCTGGCCTACAACACCAAGGCCGGCCCGGACGCCAGCAAGATGATGATGCAGTTCTTCAACCGCCACCAGCGCGCCTAACCCCGGGGTCAAGTCTGTCATTCGGACACGGCCTCAGCGGGCGCGTGCTTGTGCCCGTGTCCGATTGTCAGACTTGACCCCGATGTGCTAGTTGATTTGGTGGAGCATCTCCAGCACCGCCGCCGTGACGACCGCCGGCTGCTCGCTTTGGATGGCGTGCCCGGCGCCCGGCACCACGCGTTGCGCGCCCCTGGTCGACAGCGCCGCGAGCTCCTTGTGGATCGCTTCGTTTTCATCCTCCATGGCCTTGTTGACCGCGCTTTGCGGCCGGCCGGGAATGGCGTACGGGCTGACGCCGCGCGTGAGCACCAGCAGCGGCAGGTCGCCGAAGGGCTTGCGCAAGGCGCGCAGCTGGTCGTCGCTGGCGCCGAAGCCCTGGTATTCGCCCACCACCGTGCGCCAGTACGAGGGCTTCTTCATCGCCGCCAGCACTTGCGGACCCAGCACCGGGCCGTAGAAGTCGGCCGGCTCGCCGATGCAGTCGGCCAGCGCCCGGCCGCCCGGCTTGAAGCCTTTGCCCGCCGCGCGCAGGCATTCGGCGTTGTGCGCGGCCACCATCGCGTAGACCTTGTCGAGCATGCCGCCGGAGGCCTTGTTGGTGCGCGTGCTTTCATCCTCGGTCTGCGGCTCGACCAGCACCATGCCCGTGACCTCGCCGGGATAGCGGTAGGCGAACACTTGCGCGTTGGCGCCGCCGATCGAGTTGCCCACCAGCAGGTACGGCGGCTTGATGCCGGCGGCGGCCAGGCCCTGGTGCAGGTCCTCGGCCACGTGTTGCGATGTGTTGGGGCGCTTGGACGGGTCGCTGAAGCCGTAGCCGGGACGGTCGTAGGTGCAGGCGCGCGTGTGCCTGGCCACTGCCGGTTGCACCTTGAACCAGGCCCAGCCGGCATCGCCGGCCGGACCGTCGAACAGCACGGTGGTGGCGCCGCTGCCACTGCAGTACAGGTTGAGCTTGCGCCCGCCGATGTCGACCCGCAGCTGCGGCTTGGCGAAGGCGCCGTCGGTGCCCGGCGCGTCGGCCGCCCGGGCCGACGGCGCCAGGCAGACGGCGGCGCCCAGCAGCAGGCCACCGAGGGAGGGTGTGTTCATGGTCGCTCCTTGGCTAAACAGTTGATGGGTGAAAGGTTGCACCCTGGAAGGTAGAGGGTAGGCGAATTTTAACGATCTGGCATCTTTTTTTGACAAGTATCGCCACGCGCCACCATCGGGCTCACAGCAGCAGGAAGGCGGCCGCCGCGACCACGGTCGGTCCCAGCGCGCCGAGCAGCAGGCCGACGGCGCCGATCGATTCGTCGCGAAAGCCGCGCCGCAGCAGCGCCGCGCCGGCCGGGTTGGGCGCGTTGGCGATCACGGTCAGGCCGCCGCCGGCCACCGCGCCGGCCATCAGCATGTACTGCGACGGCGCCGAGATGCCCTCAATCAGCGAGCCGAGGTAGGTCAGCGCGGCGTTGTCGGTGATCGCCGTCAAGCCCAGCGCGCCGAAAAACAAGGCCAGCGGCGACAGGCTGGCGACGATGGGTTGCAACCACCATTGCTGCATGCCGCCGAGCACCACCAGGCCGGCCAGGAAAAAGCCCACCAGCAAGCCCTCCTTGATGATCAGCGGATGCTGGTAGCGCTGGTAGGCCGTGGCGAAGCCGAGGAACAGCATGAACAGGCCGAGGAACAGCACCGGATGGTGGCCGAGCACGACCACCCCGGCCAGGAAGCCGAGGTGGATCAGCGTGACCGGCCACGGCACCGGCGGCGCCCCGTCCGCGGGCCCGTCCGGCGCGGGGACGCCGCGGGATGGGGCGCCCGGCGCCGGGGCGCCGGCCGGCGCGCGCAGGTGCGGGCGCAGCAGGAAGCAGACGACGCCGGCGTTGAGCGCCACCGCCAGCGCCGCCTTCCAGCCGAAGCGGGTCGCCATATACAGGCTGTCCCATTGCCAGGTGGTGGCCACCATCAGCACCGGCGGCGCCGCGTACGCGGTCAAGGTGCCGCCGATCGAGACGTTGACGAACAGCGCGCCGAGCGCGCCGTACTTGAGCCACTCGGGCAGGTCGCGGCGGAACACCAGCGGCGCCAGCATCAGGGCCGCGAGAGTCATCGCGGCCGGCTCGGTGATCAGCGAGCCGGTCAGCGGCACCAGCGCCAGGCCGAACCACGACAGCGCCAGGTCGGTCGACAGCGGCAAGCGCGCGGCCACGGCGCGCAGGGCGCGCCGCACGATGTCGAGCACCGGGCGCGAGGCGGCCACCACCATCACGGTGAAGACGAACAGCGGCTCGGCGTAGTGGCGCGTCTCGGCGTAGGCGATCGCCGCGCCGGGCCCGTCGAGCACGGCCAGGGCGGCGATCAGCACGAAGGCCCAGAAGCCGAAAACGACCTCGACCTCGCCCAACAGATGGAACAGGCCGGCGTGGCGGGGATGGCGGCGCGCCAGCACGCCGAAGGTTTTGGCGGCGAAGGTGTGGAGCAGGGCGAGGCCGAACAGGACCGCGCCCACCAGTTGTATTGTGTGCAAAATATTATCCTGGTGATGTTTCTTTGGTGTCATGTTACAGCATGCCGCGCGCCAAACATATTCGGACTTGCCAAAACCGGATCGAGATAGTACTGTGTATTTGTACAGTATTTGCGCTAAAATGCGCTGGTGACATCATGAATCCTTCCGCCTCCGCCCCGGCTGCCATCGCCGCGCCCGAAACCGTCCATCCGTCGCTGTGGCGGGCGTCGCAACTGGCGCACAGCGCCACGCGCTGCGTCGACACCGGCTTTGCCGCGTTGTCGGCGCAGTTGCCCGGCGGCGGCTGGCCGCTGGGCACCCTGATCGACTTGCTGGTGCAGCAGCACGGCATCGGCGAGTTGCGCCTGTTGCGGCCGGCGCTGGCCGCGCTGGGCAAGCGCCCGATCGTGCTGCTGCAGCCGCCGCACGCGCCGCAGGCGCTGGCGCTGGCCGCGCTGGGGATCGAACCGTCGCAATTGCTCTGGATCCGCGGCGGCGCCGGCGGCAAAGGCGGCGACACCCTATGGGCGGCCGAGCAGGTGCTGCGCAGCGGCTGTTGCGGCGCGCTGTTGCTGTGGCAGCAGCACGCGCGCGGCGAAACCTTGCGCCGGCTGCACCTGGCCGCGCAAAGCGCGGACACGCTGTTTTGCATGCTGCGGCCGCTGGCGGCGGCGCAGGACGCCTCGCCGGCGCCGCTGCGGCTGTCGCTGACGGCCGCCGCCGGCGGCGTCGACGTCGGTTTCGTCAAGCGGCGCGGGCCGCGGCGCGACACCCCCTTGTTTTTACCGTTAACCCCTTCTTTGCTACAACGCCATGCGCCTCTGGATCGCCCTACACCTGCCCCGGCTGCCGCTCGAAGTGTTTTGCCCGCGCTGGTCTGACGACCACTGCACCGTCGTGCTCGAGCAGGAGCGGGTGGCGGCGCTGGCCGATTCGGCGCGCGCGGCCGGCGTCGAAGCGGGCATGCGGCGCGGCGGCGCGCTGATGCTGGCGCCGCACGCGCAGTTCCAGCAGCGCGCGCCGCAGCGGGAAGCCGAGGCGCTGGACGCGGTGGCGATGGCGCTGCTGCGCTTCACGCCGCAGCTGGCCATGGCCGAGGAGGCCACGTTGCTGCTCGACGTGGGCGCCAGCCTGCGCCTGTTCGGCGGCGTGCGCCCGCTGTGCCGGCAGATCGCCGCCAGCCTGCGCGCGCTCGGTTTCACCGCCACGCTCGGGTGCGCGCCGACCGCGCGCGGCGCCTGGCTGCTGGCGCGCGCCGGCGCCGGGCGCGCGCTGACGGTGGCGTCGATGGCGCGGCGCCTGGCGCGCCTGCCGGTGGACCTGCTGCCGCCGGCGCGGCCCTACCTGGCCTGGCTGGAGGGCATCGGCTGCCTGAGCGTGGGGGCGGCGCGCGCGCTGCCGCGCCCGGGCCTGCAGCGGCGCTGCGGGCGCGCCCTGCTCGACATGCTCGACGACGCCCACGGCGAGCGGGCGGAATTGCACCAGTGGCTGGCGGCGCCGGCCAGCTTCCGCGCCAAGCTCGAATTGTTCGACCGGGTCGAGCAGGCCGACGCCTTGCTGTGCGGCGCGCACCGGCTGCTGCTGCAACTGACCGGGTGGCTCAGCGCGCACCAGTTCGCCGTCGAGCGCATCGTCCTGTCGCTCGAGCACGAGCGCGGCCGGGTGGCGCGCGCGCCGACGATGATCGAGGTGGTGCTGGCCGAGCCGACCTGGCGCGACGAGCACCTGGTGCGCCTGCTCAAGGAGCGGCTGGCCAAGCAGACGCTGGAGGCGCCCGTCATCGGCCTGTGCCTGGAGGCGCCGCGGGTGCGGCCGATGGCGCCGCCGAGCGAATCGCTGTTCCCCGAGCCGGGCGGCAGCAAGGAGGACTGGCAGCGCCTGCTCGAGTTGCTGACCGCGCGGCTGGGGCCGGAGAACGTGTTGCGGGCGGCGCCGCGCGCCGATTACCGGCCCGAGCACGCCAACGCCTGGGTCGGCGCGCACGACAAGATACGGCCGGCCGACGCCCGCGCGCAGCTGCCGCCGGACCTGCCCAGCCTGCCGCGCCCGGCGTGGCTGCTGGCCAAGCCGATCGCCCTGCTGATGCGCGACCACCGGCCGTTCTATGGGTCGCCGTTGAAGATCGTGTCGACCGGCGAGCGCATCGAGGCGGGCTGGTGGACCGAGATGCAGACGCGCGATTATTTCATGGCCGAGGGGCGCGACCACGCGCATTATTGGCTGTACCGCGAGCGCGGCGGCAACGACGCCGAGGCCGTCACGCGCTGGTATTTGCATGGATTGTTCGGCTGACATGGCGGCCGGGGTTGAGGTATTCTTGACGCAACTTATCGAGGGACACCACATGCGATCACAACGACAGGAATTCCCCGGCGCCGACGGCGCCAAACTGGCCGCGCGGCTCGACGCGCCCGACGGCGAGCCGGCCGCCATCAAAGCGTACGCCTTGTTCGCGCACTGCTTCACGTGCGGCAAGGACGTGTTCGCCGCCAGCCGCATCGCCCAGGCGCTGACCGCCCACGGCATCGCCGTGCTGCGCTTCGACTTCACCGGCCTGGGCGCGAGCGAGGGCGAGTTCGCCAACACCAATTTCTCGTCCAACCTGGCCGACCTGGTGGCCGCCGCCGACTTCCTGCGCGCGCGGCACGCGGCGCCGCGCCTGTTGATCGGCCACAGCCTGGGCGGCGCGGCCGTGCTGGCCGCCGCCGACCAGATGCCGGAAGTGGCGGCCGTCGTCACCGTGGCCGCGCCCAGCGACCCGTCGCACGTGACCGGCCTGTTCAGCGCGCACCTGGACGCGATCGCGCGCGACGGCGAGGCCCAGGTGCAACTGGCGGGGCGCCCGTTCCGCATCAAGCGCCAGTTCGTCGAGGACGCCGGCGAGCACAATTTAAAGGGGAAGATCGCGGCCCTGAGGCGGGCCTTGATGGTGATGCACGCGCCGGGCGACGACACGGTGCCGATCAGCAACGCTGTCGAGATCTTCACGGCGGCCCGGCACCCGAAAAGTTTCATCTCGCTCGACAGCGCCGACCACCTGCTGACCCGGCGCGAGGACGCCGTCTACGTGGCCGACCTGATCGCCGTCTGGAGCCGGCGCTACCTGGATTGACGCGCGCCGCCGGCGCGCTTAGTCACAACCGCTTAGTCAACCGCTTAGTCAACCGCTTCATCACAACCGCTCACTCGTCGCCGAATTCCTCGGCCAGGTCTTTCCAGCCCTTGCCGGCGGCGAAGGTGTTGAATTCGTCGGGCGATTCGAGCACCAGCAGCTTGCCTTCCTGCAGCACCGGATCGCCGGCGCTCAGCGCCGGGCCCTTGTAGCCGACCGTGCGCAGCTGCGCGACGACGGCGTCGATCAGGGATTTGTCCTTGTGCAAGCCGCTGATCGAGCCGGCGAAATCGACGTAGACGTCGATGGCGCCATAGCCTTCGTCGAAGATGCGGATCGCCTTGGCGTCGTGGGCACGGCCGGAGCCGTCGGTGGCCTTGAAGGGGCCGCTCAGTTGGATGTCGGTGTCTTTGTTCATACCGCCAGCATACACCAAAACCGACCGAAACCGCCCGTGCGGAACAGGCGCGCGGCTTACTTCAGCGGCTTGAGGATCGCCTCCAGACGGTCCGGCGCGCCCGCGATGCGCTCCAGGCGCGGATACTTCAGGCCGCCGTGGTAGTCGAGCGCGTAGGTCTGGTACAGACTGCCTTTTTTGACCAGCAACTGGATCGGCTCCTTGCCGTCCTTGGCGGCGGTGACCGCCGCGCGCAGCACGTCCGGCTTGTAGGCGCGGCCGTTGACGGCGAGCAAGGTCGAACCGCCGGACATGCCGGCCTTGAAGCCGACGCCCTCCCACATGAACGCCTCGAGCTTGCCCTCGGCGCCCACCGAGAAGCCCAGCGAATACTGGAAGTTGGCCGACTTGCCCAGCTCCTCCTGGGCCTTGAGGAACGGCGTTTGCTGCTCGGCGTAGACCAGTTTCCAGCCGGCGCGCGCCAGTCCGTCGAGCGGCGCGCCGGGGCCGTGGCTTTCCACGCGGCTGCGCAGGAAACCGGCCCAGTCGTACGGCTGCACCGCGTTCAAGGCCGCCACCAGCTGGTCGAACGTGTAGTGCTTGGCGACGCGGGCGCCGTCGTCGACGCCGAAGAAGGCGCGCGCGAAATCGTCGAGCGAGCGCTTGCCGTTGGACAGCTCGCGGATGCGGGTGTCGGCGTCGAGCCAGATCAGCTGGCCTTCCTGGTAGTAATCCTCGCCGCGCTGCCAGTTGTTCCACACCTGCGGGCGGCGCGCGTTGACGATCGGATCGTAGGTGGTGTCCTGCACCGCGCGCCACTCGCGGCCCTTGACGTTGTCGAGCCGCGCGGCCGAGGCGGCCAGCAGGTCGCGCGTGTTTTCCGGCTTGATCAGCCCGGAGCGCGCGGCCAGCACCGCGCCCCAGTACTGGGTCTGGCCCTCGTACACCCACAGCAACGAGTTGTCGAGCGGCGTGTTGAAGTTGGGCACGTCCTGGCCGGCCGGGCGGCGGAACTTGCCGTTCCACGAGTGCACGAATTCGTGCGACAGCAACTCGCGCCGCGCCTCGTACTTGGCCCATTCGGTGAAGTAGCCCAGCTTGACGCCGTTTTCGCTCGACTCGTGGTGTTCGCGGCCGATGCCGCCGAATTCGTCGCTGATGGCGAACAGGAAATCGTAGTGGCGGTAGTGTTTGGAGTCGAACAATTTATAGGCTTGCTGGATCAGCGCGCGGTGCGGCGCGATCTGTTCCGGCGTGGCCGCCAGTTGCTCGGCGCTGTCGGCCACCATGTTCAGGTGCACCGGCACCTTGGCGCCCGGATCGAGGTCGACGCGGCGGAAATAGCGGCCGGCGAACAGCGGCGAATCGAGCAGGGTTTCCAGGTCAAGCGGCTTGAAGGCGATCTCGTCGCCGTTGCGCGCGGCCGTCTGCAGCGCGCTGCCGAACTGCCAGCCGGGCGGCACGGTCAGGTTCGGCTGCACGGTGATGTTGCGGCTGCGGTAACCGGCCGGGTACAGCGCCAGCGATTGCCATTGCACGCCGAGGATGTCGGCGGTGAAGGTGGTGCGGCCCTGGTTGGCCTCGATCGGCGACAGGTACTGGAATTCCACGTCGATGGCGCTGGCGCCGGCCGGCACGTCGATGGCGAAGGCCCAGACGTCGAGCGGATCGCGCTTCCAGTCGAGCGGCTTGCCGTTGGCGCTGACCTTCAGGCCGGCGAACTGGTTGAGCGCGCCGCTGGGGCCGTGGTTGGCCACCACCCACTGCGGATAGAGCAACGTCAGCTTGCCGGGCTTGGCCGGGATGGTCTGGCGCACGCGGAAGATTTGCTGGGCGAAGTTGCTGGCGTCGACCTTGAGCACGATGGTGCCCGGATAGGGCTGCTCGGAGATCGTTTCTGCCTGGGCGCTGAAGGCGGTGGCCAACAGGACGGCAAGGGCGGCACGGATAGGGGGCATGAGGCGGCGGGTAGGAAAGGTTAAAGGGTTGGGCAAGAGAAAGAGTTTAGCACGCGGGCACGTGGGCAAATGCTCCGGGAATACATCGGGGGGGACGCCCCACCGGGCCCCTGCGGGAAGTGTTCGATTTATTTTTCTATTTCCTTCTATTTTTCTCTGCTTTCGCGGAGGTGGAACCCCCAGCGCCTAAGCAGGTCTAAATAGAGAAAAGCAGAACAAAATAGAAGGGAAAATCGAATGAAATCTACAGTGACCGTGCAGCTGGAAACCGGCACGCTGCTCAAGCTGATCAACCGGCTCGCTGAGCTTGGCGGCACGCAGGACTTATCGGAGGGCGTGTCGTCGGCGATCGATTGTTGGCTTGCCGAACAAGCTAAACTGGCTACCGGCTGCGACCCGGCGAGTGCGCGCGGCTACCAGTGGAAATCGGTGTTTTTGCCCGAGGGGACCGTGCTGCGTTCCTGGAGCTACGGCGATCACAATTATGCCCGGGTCGAGGGGGATCAGATCATCCACGAGGGAAAGTCGGTGTCGCCCAACCAGTTCGCGCAATCGTTCGCGCGCACCACCCGCAACGCCTGGACCGATTTGTACATCCGTCGTCCTTGCGACAAGCGGTTCACGCTGGCCTGCCGGTTGCGCCAGCAACTTGCGGAGCAGGCGGCAAGCCCGGCCGAGCCGGCGCCGCCCCCAGGCGCGGCCGCGATGATTCCCGAAACCACGGTGATGGCGATGTTCGCCGCGATGCGAGCCCAGGCGCAGTCGTACCAGGGCGCGCCGCAAGCCTGGCAGCACGACGCAGCGCCGGAGTCCCCACGCGATCCCACGCCGGGTCCCGGATGGACGTTGCCCGAGCGCCGCAAATTCCGTTTCCGACTGGAAGACGTCGCGTTTGACTAAGCGGTTGGGGCGGGGGCGGTCGGCAGCGCAAAAAAAATCCAAAAATTTTTAAAAAAAGTGGGCCGCTGGGGATGTTGAAGGCGTTTTTCAAGGCCTTGAAAGCCCCAAAAAGCGACCTATATCGGACTCAGTGGTCGCCCAGATGGGGGCCACGATTCCATATCGCTTAACTTGAAAAGGATATTTATCATGCGTACTTTTGACCTCACTCCTCTGTATCGTTCCGCTATCGGTTTTGATCGTCTGGCACAACTGCTGAACGATGCCCAGCGGGGAGATTCCGCACCAAGCTACCCACCTTACAACATCGAGCTGGTCTCCGAAGACAAGTATCGGATCGTGATGGCGCTCGCCGGTTTCGACCGGTCGGAAATCGACATCACCTTCGAACGCGATTCGCTGCAGGTTGTCGGCCGCAAGCAGAAGGACGCCACCGAGCGCACCTATCTGCACCGCGGCATCGCGGCGCGTGACTTCGAGCAGCGCTTCCAGCTGGCCAACCACGTCAAAGTGACCGGCGCGTCCTTCGACAACGGCATGCTCACCATCGAATTGGTGCGCGAAATTCCGGAAGCCCTCAAGCCACGCAAGATCGTCATCGATGGCAGCGACAACGTCGCGGCCCTGGAGCAACGCCAGGCGGCGTAATCCGGTGGTAGGGTGTGCGCCTTCGGTGGCACACGAGTAGGACCAACTGGCCGGTTTATCCGGCCAGTTGCACGTCCGCCGCCGGCCCGGAGCCCGCCCCCGATCTTAATTAAATTGCATTGTTTGTAAGAATTTGTATCGATAACAGAAGTTAAGTGGCGTCTAAGTTTTTTGCCTCATATTGAATACATCTACAAAACCTCATTCAATTCAGGAGTGCATATGTCCCAAACTACTTCGTCCGGATCGAAGACCGCCAAGCGCGCAGTCGCCGCCGTGGCCGTGCTGGCCGCGATCGGCGCGGGCGGTGCGGTGGTGGTCCACCAGAATAGCGCCACGGCCGCCGGCGCCGGCGCTCCTGTCGCCGCGATAGCCGCCGCGCCCGCCGCCGCCCAGGGCGCGCCCGTGGCCGTGCCGGCGCCCGGCATCTCGCTGCCGGACTTCAGCGTCGTGGCGGCCCACAACGGGCCGGCCGTGGTCAACATCAACGTCACCGGCAGCGTCAAGACCTCGTACGACGGCAACGGTCCGCAAGGCCGGGGCGGCGACGCCTTCGGCGACGACCCGTTCATGGAGTTCTTCCGCCGCTTCCAGGGCCAGCAGCAGCCGCGCGGCCAGCGCGAAATGCCGACCCACGGCATGGGCTCGGGCTTCATCATCAGCGCCGACGGCATCATCCTGACCAACGCCCACGTCGTGCGCGACGCCCGCGAGGTGGTCGTCAAACTGACCGACCGCCGCGAATTCCGCGCCAAGGTGCTCGGTTCCGATCCGAAGACCGACGTCGCCGTGCTGAAAATCGACGCCAAGAACCTGCCGGTGGTGCCGCTGGCCAAGAGCGACAACCTGAAGGTGGGCGAATGGGTGCTGGCGATCGGTTCGCCATACGGCCTCGACAATACCGTCACCGCCGGCGTCGTCAGCGCCAAGGGACGCTCGCTGCCGGACGACTCGTATGTGCCGTTCATCCAGACCGATGTCGCCGTCAATCCCGGCAACTCGGGCGGGCCGCTGTTCAATACCCGTGGCGAGGTGGTCGGCATCAACTCGCAGATCTACAGCCAGACCGGCGGCTACCAGGGCTTGTCGTTCGCGATCCCGATCGACGTCGCCACCAAGATCAAGGACCAGATCGTCTCCAAGGGCAAGGTCGAACACGCCAAGCTGGGCGTGACGGTGCAGGAGATCGACCAAAGCTTCGCCGATTCGTTCAAGCTGGCCACGCCAGAGGGCGCGCTGGTGGCCAACGTCGAACGCGGCGGCCCGGCCGACAAGGCCGGCCTGCGTCCGGGCGACGTGGTGCGCACGATGAACGGCCAGAAGATCGTCGCCTCGATCGACCTGCCGGCCATGGTCGGCCTGGCCGAGCCGGGCTCGAAGATCAACCTCGAGGTGTGGCGCAACGGCAAGCTCGTGCCGCTGGCGGCGACCCTGGGCAACGCCAACGACAAGGCCGCCACCTTCGCCGACCGCGGCGAGCGCGCCGACCAGGGCACCGCCAAGCTGCGCCTGGGCTTGTCGCTGCGTCCGCTCGACCAGACGGAGCGGCGCCAGTCCGGCATTCCCGGCGGCCTGGTGATCGAGGACGCCGGCGGCGCCGCCGCCAACGCCGGCATCCAGCCGGGCGACGTGCTGCTGTCGGTCAACGGCCTGGCCGTCAACACCGTCGACCAGGTGCGCCAGGTGGTCGACAAGTCCGGCAAGTCGGTGGCGTTGCTGATCCAGCGCGGAGATGAGAGAATCTTCATCCCGGTGCGGCTGGGCTGATCGGGGCCAACCGGCGCGCGCTGGCGTGGCCTCTACCTGCGGAATGCGACAACAACAAGAAAGGAAACACCCAATGCGACTTCTGCTGGTAGAAGACGACACGATGATCGGCGAGGTGGTGCTCGACCTGCTGCGGGCCGAGCACTACGCGGTCGACTGGGTCAAGGACGGCGACATGGCCGACACCGCGCTGCAAACGCAAACCTACGACCTGGTGCTGCTCGACCTGGGCCTGCCGCGCAAGGACGGCCTGGAGGTGCTGCGCTCGATGCGCGCGCGCAAGGAGCTGACCCCGGTGCTGGTGGCCACGGCGCGCGACGCCAAGGAGCAGCGCATCGCCGGCCTCGACGCCGGCGCCGACGACTACGTGCTCAAGCCCTACGACCTCGACGAGCTGCTGGCGCGCATCCGCGCCTTGCTGCGCCGCTCGGCCGGGCGCGCCGAGCCGGTATTCGAGCACGGCAACGTCTCGGTCAACCCGCAAACGCGCGAAGTGATCGCCGACGGCAAGCCGGTCAACCTGTCGGCGCGCGAATGGGCCGTGCTGGAAGCGTTGATCGCCCGCCCCGGCATCGTGCTGTCGCGGCACCAGCTGGAGGAAAAGTTGTACAGCTGGAAGGACGAGGTCAACAGCAACGCCGTCGAGGTCTATATCCACGGCCTGCGCAAAAAGCTCGGCGCCGAGTTGATCCAGAACGTGCGCGGCCTCGGCTACATGGTGCCCAAACTATGAAGGTGAAGGTCAAGATGCCGTCGTTGCCGCGGGTGCCCGTCGTCACGCACTCGCTGCGCGGCCGGCTGCTGTGGTTCCTACTGGCGGCCATCACCATGGCGGCCATCGCCCAGGCGCTGATCGCCTACCGCAGCGCGCTGAGCGACGCCGACCAGATCTTCGATTACCACATGCAACAGATGGCCATGTCCTTGCGCTCGAGCGCGACGCTGACCAACAAGGCCGCCGACGCCGTGGCCGACCCCGAAAATGACGACCTGGTGGTGCAGGTGTGGACCCCCGACGGCGCCCAGGTGTTCCGCTCGCTGTCGCGCGCGGCGCTGCCGCAGCGCGCCGTGCTGGGCTTTTCCAACGTCAAGGCCAACAACACCACCTACCGCATCTTCTCGGTGCAAACGAGCAACCAGACGGTGCAGGTGGCGCAGGACATGGCGGTGCGCCAGCGCATGGCCGGCACCCTGGCGCTGCGCACCGTCGGGCCGATCGCCGTCATGGCGCCGATCCTGATGCTGGTGGTGTGGTGGGTCGTGTCCGGCTCGCTCGCGCCGGTGTCGCGCGTCAAACGCCAGGTCGCCGCGCGCCAGGCCGACGATTTGTCGCCGGTGTCGGAAAACGACTTGCCCGACGAGGTGCTGCCGCTGGTGCACGAACTCAATTTGCTGTTCGGCCGCGTGCGCACCGCCTTCGAGGCGCAGCAACATTTCGTCGCCGACGCCGCCCACGAGCTGCGCTCGCCGCTGGCCGCGCTCAAACTGCAGGTGCTCAGCCTGGGCCGCGCCCAGGACGAGGCCGCGCGCAACGTCGCCATCGGCCGCGTCACGGCCGGCATCGAGCGCGCCACCCGGCTGGTCGAGCAACTGCTGGTGCTGGCGCGCCAGGAGGGCTCGGTCGACGACGTCCGGCTCGAGCCGGTCAGCCTGTCGGACCTGGTCAAGCGCACCCTGGGCGACATGGCCGGGCTGGCGCAGGCGCGCCAGATCGACCTCGGCCTGCACCACGCCGACGAGGCCGGCGTCGACGGCCAGCCCGACGCCCTCATCATCCTGCTGCGCAACCTGGTCGACAACGCCATCAAGTACACGCCGGCCGGCGGCACGGTCGACCTCGACCTGCGCCGCGTGCCCGGCGCCAAGGGCGGGCCGGGCCGGGTGGTCCTCAGCGTCGACGATTCCGGCCCCGGCATCCCGGCCGACGAGCGCGAGCGCGTGTTCAACCGCTTCTACCGCGTGCCCGGCAGCGCGGCCGGCGGCAGCGGCCTGGGGCTGGCCATCATCAAGTCGATCGCCGAGCGCCACGGCGCCGTGCTCACGCTCGGCCAGTCCGCGCGTTTGGGCGGGTTGCGGGTCAATCTCGATTTTCCCGAGACCGCGGCGCCCACTCCGGTCTAAAATGCGCCTTTGACATCGGTGGGAGCGGCGTATGAAGAAGATCGGCTTTTCGGGCACCCTGGACCCGATCACCAACGGCCACATGTGGGTGATCAACGAGGCGCGCTCGATCGCGGACGAAGTGGTGGTCTTTCTGTCGGAAAACACCGCCAAAAAGCCCAAGTTCACGGCCGAGGAGCGCAAGAGCATCATCGCGCTCAGCTGCGCCGAGCAGGGCTGGGACAACGTCCAGGTGGTCATCGTCAAGGGCGACTACACGGCGCGCGCGGCCAAGAAGCACGGCGCCGACTGCCTGATCCGCGGCATCCGCACCACGGCCGACTTCGACTATGAAAACCTGATCCAGCAAACCAACGTCGACGTGCTGCAGGGCGCCAAGACCATCTTCGTCATGCCGCCGCGCGACCTGGGGTCGGTCAGCTCGAGCTTCGTCAAGGCGCTCGAGGGGCCGATCGGCTGGAACTGGATCATGAAGAAATTCGTGCCGGGCCCGGCCTACCACGCCTGGGTGCTCAGCTGGCTGCGCAAGGAATGGGAAACCCTGTGGGACTACGCCCACGCCGACGTGCCGGCCATCGCCCACGCCGACCAATGGTTCGTGCGCCTGACCGGCGCCACCGCCTACGGCGGCGCCGACCGCCACTACCACAACCTCGACCACCTGGTGCACGGCCTGTGCGAAATCCGCGCCTGGGCCGCCAACACCGGGCCCGATCCGCTCGACGTCGACGTCGTCAAGCAAGCGTTCTGGTTCCACGACGCCGAATACGGGCGCCACGGCGAGAGCGGCGCGCCCACCAACGAGGAGGCGAGCGCCCAGCTGTGGCTTGGCAGCCACCTGGCGCAGCAGATGGACGACGCGGCGCAGCTGATCCGCGCCACCGACCATTTCCAGGAAGCGTCGGTGACGCACCGGCTCAAGGACGTCATGCTCAGCGTCGACCTGGCCATCCTCGGCCAGGATGACGAGGTGTATCAAAATTACGCGCGCGGCATCCGGCGCGAATACAGCCACCTGCCGGACGTCAAATACCGCCAGGACCGCGGCGGCGCGCTGGCGCACCTGTGCCGCAAGGCCGAAGCGGGCCAGCTGTTCGGCAACGCCTACTTCGCCGACACCTACAACGGGCGCGCCATCGACAACATGCGGCGCGAAATGGCCGCCCTCGGCAACGCCGGGGTCAAGTCTGTCATTGCGACACAAGCGCAACCGTAGCGCGGCGTAAGGCGGCCGCCGGCCCGACCAGGGGCAAGCCCGCGCGCGATGGCGCACTTGACGCCGGGTATGGCGCGCGGCGGCGCGGCGCTCTCTGCTACACTGGGCGCGCCGTCACGATCGTCGCAAGCCGGTCCGCCGTCACGCCGATCCCGTCTCCGTCAGGAGCGGGCGGGTCCGCCGGCCGCGCATCCCCATGCCCCGCGAGGCTGGCTTGCCACGATCCGCCGGCAGTACCGTTTCGCAGCGCTGCCATCGTGCAGGTCAGCCGAACATGAGAGGTACGCCGCGCCCGCCGCGCCGCCGCCCCCGGCCGTGGCGGCCGCCACACGCCTGTCTGTTTGCCGCCCGCCGGCCGCGTCCCCGCGTCGTCATTGTCGTTGTAAAGGGATGTCATGCCTTACCTGCAAACACTCGATTCCATCGTCCTGTCCACCATCGCCCCGGCCGCGCAGGCCACCGACCGCGACGCCGTGTTTCCGCGCGCGGCCATCGCCGCGCTGGGCCGGGCCGGGCTGCTCGGCCTGATCAGCGCCGAAGCGGTCGGCGGCGGCGGCCGGGGCCTGGCCGAGGCGGCCCAGGTGGTCGAACGCATCGCCCGCGCCTGCCCGTCGACGGCGATGGTGGTGTGCATGCACTACTGCGCCACCGTCGTCGTCGAAGCGTTCGGCGCCGAGGCGCCGCGCCGCGACATCGCCGCCGGCCGCCACCTGAGCACGCTGGCGTGGTCCGACGGCGGCTCGCGCAGCCACTTCTGGGCGCCGATGGGCACGGCCCGGCGCGACGGCGGCCACGTCGTCATCGACGGCAGCAAGACCATGGTCACCTCGGCCGCCGAAGCCGATTCCTACGTGTGGTCGACCGGCCCGGCCGACGGCGCCGGCGTCAGCAGCCTGTGGCTCGTCGAGCGCGACAGCGAGGGCCTGGGCGAAGCCAAATTCTTCGACGGCCTGGGCCTGCGCGGCAACCGCTCGTCGCCGTTGCGCGCCGACGGCGTGCGGGTGCCGGCCGCGGCGCTGCTGGGCGCCGACGGCGGCGGCTTCGACATCATGGTCGGCCAGGTGCTGCCGGTGTTCGCCACGTTGAGCGCGTCGTGCTCGCTGGGCCTGATGGACGCCGTGCTGGAGGCCGCCTGCGGCCACGTCACCGCCAGCAAGCTCGAACACCTCGACAGCGCGCTGGCCGAGCTGCCGACCATCCGCGCCTACCTGGCGCGCGCCCGCATCCAGGCCGACCTGGTGCGCACCCTGCGCGACGACACCGTCGCCGCGCTGGCGGCCGGCCGCGCCGACGCCATGCTGCGCGTGATGCAGGTCAAGGCCGCCGCCGCCGAGTACGCGCTGGAGGTGAGCGACACCGCCATGCGCGTGTGCGGCGGCGCCGCCTTCCGCAAGGACCTCGGCATCGAGCGCTATTTCCGCGACGCCCGCGCCGCCTCGGTGATGGCGCCGACGTCGGACGTGCTGTACGACTTCATCGGCAAGGCCGTCTGCGGCATGCCGGTTTTCGGTTGATCAAGCGACCCACACAAGGACACACATGACAAGCACACCACTGATGATGGGCGCGGTCGCCTACGCGCCCAAGGTCGTGACGATCTGGGAAGGCTTCAAGCAGTACTTCCGCCGCCACGGCCTGGCGTTCGACTACATCCTCTATTCCAACTACGAGCGCCAGGTCGAGGCGCAGTTCGACGGCGCCATCGACGTGGCCTGGAATTCGCCGCTGGCGTGGGTGCGCGCCGAGCGCATGGCCGCCGCGCGCGGCCTGGCGCTGGACACGGTGGCGATGCGCGACACCGACCGCGACCTGACGTCGGTGCTGGTCACGCGCGCCGATTCGCCGGTGACGGAGTTGGCCTGGCTGGCCGGCAAGACCATCGGCTTCGGCGCCATCGACTCGCCGCAGGCGCGCCTGATCCCGCTCGACTATCTGCGCCACCACGGCCTGCTGGCCGGACGCGACTTCATGGCGCGCCACTTCGACGTGCTCGGCGGCAAGCACGGCGACCATATCGGCGGCGAGCGCGACGCCGCGCAGGCGCTGGTCGACGGCGAGGTCGACGCCGCCTGGATGATCGACGGCAACCACATGGCGTTCTCGCGCGAAGGCTTGCTGGCGGCCGGCGCCACGCGCATCCTGGCGCGCACCGACGCCTTCGACCATTGCAACTTCACCGTCAGCCCGGGCGCGCCGGCCGCGCCGGTCAAGCGGTTCGCCGAGTTGCTGCTGGCGATGCGCTGGGACGACGCCGCCGTGCGCCCGCTGCTCGAGCTGGAAGGCTTGCGGCAATGGCTGCCGGGCCGCACCAGCGGCTACGACGCCTTGCACCGCGCCGCCGACGATGAACGATTCTACGACCAGGCGGGGCACATCATTGCAAGCGACTATCGATATTGAGCAACTCGGCTTCGACGCCGGCGCCCACGTGCTGGTCAAGCACGCGCTGGCGGCGTTGGCGCCGGGACACACCCTGCAGGTGCGCGGCCGCGCCTGCGGCTGGGAAGGCCAACTGATCGCGTGGTGCCGCACGCAGGGCCACCAGTGCGCGTTCGCGCCGGACGGGGCGGGCGGCAACGTCGCCACCGTGCGCCATAGCCTCGACAGCGCCGACGGCGCCGACAGCGCGCCCCCGGCCGGCGCGGCCGGGCGCTGGCGCGGCGCGCTGCGCACCGGCCACGCCGACCCGGCCTTGCCCGGCGCGCTGGCCGCGCACGCCGACGCCCGCTGGGGCCTGGCCGCGCGCGGCGCGACCGTCGAGGCCGGTTCGCCGCCGATCGCCTTCCGCCTGGCCGGGCGCGACGAGGTCTGGGGCGAGCGCGCCGCCGACCTGTACGCGCAGGCCGCCGCCGCCCAGTGGGACCCGCAAACGGCGATCGACTGGGCCGCGCCGTTCGAGCTGCCCGACATCGTCGAGGACGCCGTGGCGCAGGTGCTGACCTACATGATCGAAAACGAGGTCGCCGCGCTGGTGGTGCCGGCGCGCTTCCTCGGCCAGCTGCATCCGCACTACCGCGAGGTGCAGGCGGTGCTGGCGATCCAGGTCGCCGACGAGGCGCGCCACATCGACGTGTTCACGCGCCGGCTGCGGCTCAAGGGCCGCGAGCCCGGGCTGTCGACGGCCGGCGGCCAGGCCTCGCTCAAGACCCTGCTCGACGAGCCGGACTTCTCGGTGGCCGAATTTTTACTGTCGGTGCTGGGGGAGGGCACGTTCGTCAGCCTGCTGCACTTCCTGCACGAGCACGCGCCGGACCCGGTCACGCGCCAGATCGCCCGGCTGGCCGCGCGCGACGAGGCGCGCCACGTCGCCTTCGGCATGACGCACCTGGCCGCGCGGCTCGACAGCGATCCCGGTTTCCGCGCGCGGCTGGCCAACGCCGTGCAGTCGCGCAACGACGCGCTGTCGGCGACGTCGGGCCTGAACGAGGAAGTGTTCGACGCGCTGATCCTGCTGGCGGCGGGGGCATTGACGGTGCCGGCGATCGCGGCCGGCTACCTGAAGGTGCAGCAATTGATGCGCGACATGGCCGAGGGGCGCCAGGCGCGGCTCGAGCGGCTCGGGTTCGGCAAGGAGGCGGCGCAACACCTGTCGTCGCTGCATACCCGCAACTTCATGTGACGGCCGGCGCCGCTTAAAAGCGGTTCCAATTGTTGTGGCGGTGCTCGGTCGCCTCCTTGAACAGGTGGCCGGCGCGGCGCTCGTCCCTGGCGCTGTGGGCGTCGCCCAGCTGCACCGCCATCGCCAGTTCCTGCAGCGCCGGCGGATACTCGTGTTCGGCCGCCTGCTCCAGCAGCGCGCGCGCCCTGGCCGGGTCGCGCGCCACGCCGCGCCCGTCGCGGTAGAAGTACGACAGCAGGAACATGGCGTGCGCGTTGCCGCCTTCGCTGGCGGCCGCCAGCCAGCGCGCGGCCAAGGGGTCGTCGCGCGCGACGCCGTCGCCGTTCTTGTAGAGCTGACCGAGCACCAGCGCCGCCCGCGCGTGCCGTTGCTGCGCCGCCAGCTTGTACCACGGCGCGGCGGCCGCCGGTTGCGCGGCCACGCCGGCCACGCCCAGCCGCAGCAGCTCGCCGAGCTGGAACGCCGCCTCGACGTCGCCGCCGCGCGCGGCCCGCTCGAACCACTGCAGCGCCTCGGCGCGCTGCGCCGGCCGGGTCTTATACAGCAGCGCCAGCTCGCGCTGGGCCACCGGCATGTCCTGCCGCGCCCACGCCATCAGCTTGCGCTCGGCGGCGGCGTCGGCCTGTTGCAGCGCCCGCATGCCGATCGTCTCGATCTGCGCCGTGTCGGGCGGATCGCGCTGGATCTGGCAGCCGAACAACAGCGCGCAGGCCAGCGCGGTCGCCGGCATCGTCACTGAAGGCTTGTTCATCGTCGCGCTCCCGGTTTATTTGCTCAGATCGATGGTGTACTTGGCGAAGCCGCTCGCGTCGAGCCCGCCCTCGGCGGCGACGGCGGCGATGCCGCCGCTTTTGGCCAGCGCCAGGTGGCCCGGCGCCGAGCGCAGGATCACCGGACCGGCGGTGGCGGTCTTGACGAAGCTCCAGCTGCGCGCGCTGCCGTTGGCGGCCAGCGTGACCTTGCCGCTGGCGGCGCCCAGCGCCGCCAGGTAGTTGCTGACCACGGTCTGGTTGGCGTCCGGCGACTTGATGATGGTCTTGCTGCCGTCGATGCCGGGCACGGCGCCGCCGCCGCCGGCGCGGTAATCGTTGGTGGCGACGATGAAGTCGTCGCCGTCGGCCACCGGCTTGCCCAGGTAGGTCAAATTGGCGATGCGCGCGCCGGCCGGCTTGGTGACGTCGATCTGGTACGTCAGGGCGTTGTTTTCGGCGTAGAACACGTCGTAGTTATAGATGGTGCCGTAGCTCGGCACCAGGTCCTGCTCGGCCGTCCTGGCCGGATCGATCTGGGCGAATTGCTTGGCCGACGTCTCCAGCCACGCCTTCAAGTCCGCCCCCTTGATCTTGACCGCCTGCAGGTTGTTGTTGCTGTACAGGTAAAGGTCGCCCGGGTTGCGCACCTGCAGCCCGACCGGCGCGGCCGCGCTGGCGCCCGGCGCGACGTCGGTGAAGTCGGACGGCCCGTTGCGCCCGGCCTTGAACGGCGCGCTGCACGAGATCACCGGAATGTTCTTGTAGCTGGCCAGCGTGGCATCGGTGCTGGAGGCGATGAACTTCTTGACGTAGTCGAGCTGCGCCTGGTTGACCAGCTGGATCGCGCTGACGTCGCCGGCCAGCGCGAAGTAGGCCGACATCTCGAAGTCGGTCGCCACGCCCAGCGGCTGCTTGGCGTAGGCGATGGTGGCGGCATGCTCGGCGGCCACCAGCGGCGCGATCGCCGGATCGGCCTTGACGATGGTGGCGCCGTCGGCGTACTTGAAGCCGCGCGACTCGACCGTCGTCTTGGCCGGCTGCACCACCCACTTGCCGCCCGTGTAGGCCAAGGTCATCTTGATGATGCCCAGGCGCCGGCCCCAGCTTTGCGCCATGACGGTCGGCACGCCGTTGACGAAGCCGTTGACGGCGTCGATCTTGGCGCTGGCCGGGAAGGCGGCGAACGAGGCGTCGAGCGCGGCGGCGCCCGGCTCCTTGCCTTTCGGGAAGATCAGGTGCGAATGGCCGATCAGCAGCGCGTCGATGCCGGTGGTGGTCAGGTGGTAGCTGCCGTTCTCCATCTTCGGGCTGTACGGGCTCGGATCGAGGCCGCCGTGCGACAGCGCCACGACCAGGTCGGCGCCCTTGGCGCGCAGCTCGGGCACGTACTGCCTGGCCGCCTCCTGCACGCCGGTGACGGCGACCTTGCCGGCCAGGTTTTTCTGGTCCCACTCGAGGATCTGCGGCGGCACAAAGCTCAGCAGGCCGATGTTCATCTTGACGTCGAACCTGGCGCCGTCGGGCGCGGTGGCCGAGAAGGTGCGCGGCAGCACCACGTACGGTGGCACGATCGGCTTGCCGCTGGCCACGCCGGTGACGTTGGTCAGGGTCAGCGGGAAGGCCGGGGCGCCGCAGGTGCCGCCCGGCTTGGCCACGCCGGGGATGCCGAAGTCGGTGTTGGTGATCTGGCTCAGCAGCGGCAAGCCGTAGTTGAACTCATGGTTGCCGAAGCCGCCGCCGTCGTACTTCATGGCGTTCATGGCCTTGTGCACGGCCATCGTCTCGGTGCACGGGATCGGCTTGGTGACGGCCTGCAGGTCGCCCAGCAGGGTGCCCTGGATGGTGTCGCCGTCGTCGAGCAGCACGTTGTTGGGGGTCTCGGCGCGGGCGGCGGCCACCAGGGTGGCGGTGCGTTCGAGGCCCAGGCTGGTGTCCTCGGCCAGCGAATAATAGTTATAGCTCATCACGTTGGCGTGGATATCGGTGGTCTCCATCAACGCCAGGGTGACGGTGGTGCCCTCGGGAATCGCCGGCACCGGATTGGACTCGCCGCCGCACCCGACCACGCCCGCCGCCACCAACGCCGCCACCATCACCGAATTCGTTCTCATCGCATCCTCAAAAGATATAAAAATCAAGGTGGCGACTTTAACGAAACTACATGACCGCGCTGTGACAAGCGTTAATGCGTCAAACACCGGGGTCAAGTCTGTCATTCGGACACCGACACAACTGTACCATGCATCAGCACGTGTCCGAATGACAGACTTGACCCCGGCTGTTGGGTTAGTAGGCCCACAGCGGGCCGGTCTTGCCGTTGACCGTGGCGCCCTCCAGCACGACGAACACGCGGCGCCCGTAGAAGAACGGCAGGCCCCAGTCGAAATAGTCGCTGTCGCCGGCGGCGGCGCCCGTCAAGGGGCCGCCGACCGGCGCGGCCCGGACCGTCGACGCCAGTTGCACCAGGTTGACGATGTCGAAGGCGACCGTGGCGCTGGCGCTGCCGTCGGCGGCGGTGGTGGTCGCGCTCAGCGCCAGCGCCGCGGCCGGGCAGAAGAAGTCGCCGCCGGAGCAGGTGCGGATCGTCGCGTCGGTGAAAAAGTAGCCGTTCGAGCCGCTGTCGATGAAGCTCGAGCCGGATGTCTTGCCCTTGTAGGTGGTGCGGAAGTCGCCGCCGCTGTCGGTCTTGAACACCGTCTCGCCGGCGATGCCGTTGTTGGCCTGCGTGTTGACGCCGAAGATCAACGTGCCGCTGACCGACGTCAGGCCGGCCGTGCCCACCGCCGGCAGGCTCACCAGCACGCCGTTGTTGTTGACGGCGAACGCGGCGACCGGGTTGCCGACCTGCGAGGCGAGCGGCATGGCGCTGGCCGTGCAGGCGCCGCCGGCGCAGGCGTAGTAGACGCCGGCGATGGCCGCCCGCGCGCAGGCGTCGCCGCAATCGTGCCGGAACAGGCCGACGCCGAGGATGCCTTTGGCGCCCAGCGCGGCCAGGGTGCCGAGGTTGTTGCCGGCGCTGCTGCAGCTGGCGGGGGTGGCGGCGTAGCCGGCGCCGCCGTCGCCGACGACCTGGATCGGGATGCCGGCGGCCAGCTCGTCGGCCATCCTGACGTCGGCCCGGCGCACCGCGCCCCATGTGTAGCCGCTGATGAACTTGCCGCATTCGGCGGCGTCGGCGCCCGACGGGGTTGGCACCGCCGGCAGCGCCAGGCCGGTGTCGAGCGCCGACGCCAGCAGGCGCAGGCCGTACGAGCCGGTGTCGAGCAGCACGTGGTCGATCACCTGGCAGGTGGCGGTGCCGGGCCGGCACACCGTCACGTCGACGTAGGGGACGTTGATGACGCCGCCCACGCCGGCCGGGCCGCTGTCGACGCTGATGGGGATGCTGTTCGACAGCGCCGCCGTCACGCTCAGCGCGGCGCTGGCGCTGGCGCTGCCGCCGTCGCCGCTGCAGGTCAGGCTGTAGGTGAAGTGGCCGGCGCCGGCGGCGGCGATCGTCACCGCGCCGGAGGTCGCGCGGGCGCCGCTCCAGGCGCCGCTGGCGATGCAGCCGGTGGCGTTGGCCGACGACCAGCTCAGCACCGACGTTTGCGCCGTGGTGACGGTGGCCGGCGCCAGCGCCAGGTTGGTGGTGGGCGTCGGCGGCGGCGTGCTCACGACCACCGCGGCGGTGCCGCTGGCGCCGCCGCAGGTGAGCGTGTAGTTGGCCGCGCCGGCGGCGCCGGCGATGACCGTTTCGGAACCGCTGGCGGCGCGCGCGCCGCTCCAGGCGCCGGCGGCGGCGCAACCGGCGGCCGGCGCGTTGCTCACGCTCCAGTTCAGGGTGACGAGCTGGCCGCTGGTGGTGGCGGTCGGCGTGGCGCTGATGCTGACCACCGGGGTGGCGGCCGCCGCGTCCGGCATGGCGGCCGTGCTTGCAGACGTGGTGGCGGTGGCGGCCGGCGCGGAGCCGCCGCCGCATGCGGCCAGCGCCACGGCGAGCATGGCGCCAGCGACGGCGCGGACCCACGCCGGGCGGCGGGCGCCGCGCTGCGCTGCTGGTGTCATGCGGCGATCCTATTCAATGGTGGTGGTGTCGAAGCCGGCCGGCAGCGCGCTGGGGATCCAGGCGTGGCCGGCGAACGAGCGCATGTGGCCGTTCGAGACCAGCACCACGTCCGACTGCCCGAGCGCCAGCTGCGAGTGGCCGGCGCGGGCGCGCTGGCCGGCGGCGCCGGTCATGACGGCGAATTTCTCGCCGAGCAGCGTGCGCAGGTCCGGCAGCACCGGGCCGCGCCAGCTGACGGCGAACACCCTGCCGGCCGGGTCGCTGTATTCGCGCACCACGGTGCCGCTGTCGAGGGTGCTCTGGCTGACGGTGTAGACGGCGTCGGCGGCGGCGGCCGTCGCGGCGGCGCCGGTGGCGGCCAGGCGCCGCGCCGTGGTGGCGGGCGCGCCGCCGAAGTCGGACGGCGAACCGCCCAGTGCCGCGTAGGCGAGCGCGCCCTGCAGCAAGGTAAGGAATAACATGAGGGCGATCGCGTGGCGCATGGCGTGCTCCGTTGCCTGGAATAACGGCAAGTGTAGGCGGCGATCGGGTTGAATTGCGTTAGGGAAATGTAAGCAAACGTAAAGCAGATTAGCGGCGGCAAAAAAAAACGGCGCCCGCGGGCGCCGTCTTTAGGCGGGCCCGATTAGAAGCGCACCCACAGCCGGCCGAAGTAGGAGGCGCCGTTCAGGCCGAACTGCACGCTCTCGTACTTGAAGCCGTTGTCGGTCTGGTCCGGGTCCTGCGAGGTCGGCTTGACGTTGAAGATGTTGTTGCCGCCCAGGGTGAACTTCATGTTCTTGTTGATCGTGTACGTGAAGCTCAGGTCGGCCGAGGTCTTCGACTCGTAGCGCTGGTTGGCCACGCCGTTGGCGGTGCCGTCGAAGGTGCCCAGGGTTTGCGGACCGAAGTGGATGATCTTGAAATCGGTCTCCAGCGCGCCGGTGACGAAGTCGAAGCCGAGGGTGACCTTCGATTTCGGCGCGCCCTGCTCGATGTACAGGCGTTCCTTCTCCGACAGCAGCACGTCCTCGAAGCCTTGCAGCGCGGCCGGCGCGTGGATGCCGGTGACCTCGGTCTTGCTGGCGTTGAGCGCCAGGTAGGTGGTCAGGCGGTTGGCGCCGAAGTTGGCCTTGTGCGAGGCGGTCAGGTCCAGGCCCTGGGTCTTGGTGTCGACCGAGTTGACGAAGAACTGCGCCTCGCCCACGCCCAGCGCGGCCAGGCGGTCGGCCAGGTCCGGGTAGTTGTCGGCGTTGAAGCGGCCCGACAGCACGATGCGGTCCTTGATCTTGATGCGGTACAGGTCGGCCGTGACGGAGATGGCGTCGCTCGGCGTCCAGGTCGTGCCCAGCGTGAAGCTGGTCGACTTTTCCTCCTTCAGTTTCGGGATGCCGGCCGCGTTGGCGACCACGCCGCCGTTGGGCGCGAGCACCACTTCCTTCGGCACGCCGCCGATGAAGTCGGTGAAGGTGGTCGACAGGTGGCTTTGCTGCAGCGACGGCGCGCGGAAACCGGTGCTGGCCGAGCCGCGCAGCAGGGTGCTCGGCGCCACGCGCACCGAGCCGGCCAGCTTGCCGGTGACGGTCGAGCCGAAGTCGCTGAATTTCTCGTAGCGCACCGCCGCCTGGGCCTTGACGGCGTCGGTCAGGTCGGCCTCGAGGTCGAGGTAGGCGGCGTTGCTGTGGCGCTTGGCCTTGGTTTCGTCGCCCGGCTGGAAGCCGGGGAAGCCTTGGCTGCCGGCGTTGCCGCCGTTGCCGACGCCGTCGGCGTCGACGTAGGAGCCGCGCTCGCCGGCAAAGATCTTGAATTCCTCGCTGCGGTACTCGCCGCCGAAGGCGACGTTCAGGCCGCCCCCGAGCACGCCGTCGTAGTAGCGCGACAGGTCGACGTTGGTGGTCAGCTGCTGGAACGAGAAGCCGCCGGCGTCGAAGGCGCTGGCGCTGACGCCGCGGCCGCCGGCGAGCAGGTCCTGGTTGGCGATCGAGGCGTTGATCGTGTTGCTGATGTTGTACATCATCTTGTTGTAGCCGTAGGTCTGCGACAAGTCGGTGTTCCATTCGCCGAGCTTGATGCGGTGGCCGATGGTGCCGTAACGGTCGTCGATCTTGGCGTTGATGAACGGCACGAAGCCGTTCGGGTACATGGCGGCCGAGTTGCGGCTCGGGATGTCGTCCGAGCCGACGCCGCCGCGCGCGAACGCGGCCGACGAGCCGTCGCGCTTCTGGGCGCCGGCGGTGAAGTACAGCTTGCCCGTGCCGGTGGTCGGCAGTTCGCCGTTCAGATAGATGGTCTGGTTCTCGGTCTTGGTGTCGCCGATGATGCGCGGGTTGTCGGCCTCGGCGCGGTTGGAGCGGCCGCGGTCGAGGTATTCGCCGGTGATGCCGACGACGCCGCCGTTGCCGATGCTGAAACCGCAGTAGGCCGAGCCCAGGTAGTTTTCGCCGTCGCCGGCCGAGTACTGGCTGTAGCCGGCGATGGCTTCGCAGCCGAGGCTCTTTTTGAGGCCGATGTCCATGACGCCGGCGATCGCGTCCGAGCCGTACTGGGCGGCGGCGCCGTCGCGCAGCACCTGCACGTCCTTGATGGCCAGCATCGGGATGGCGTTGAGGTCGGTGCCGGTGTTGCCGCGGTTGCGCGCGCCGAACAGGTTGACCAGCGCGGTGGTGTGGCGGCGCTTGCCGTTGACCAGCACCAGGGTCTGGTCCGAGCCGAGGCCGCGCAGCGCGGCCGAGTCGACCAGGTCGGCGCCGTCCGAGCCGCTCTGGCGGGTCGAGTTGAACGATGGCGAGATATACGTCAGCGACTGCGCCAGGTCGAACTGGCCGCCCTGTTCGGAGACCTTGTTCATCGGGATGATATCGACCGGCACCACGGTGTCGGTGGCCGACGAGGTGGCGCGGCGCGAGCCGACCAGGGTGACCGTTTGCATGGGAGCGGCGGCGGCCTCGGCCGGTGTGGTCTGCGCCTGGACGGCGGGGGTCACGGTCAGCGCGGCGGCGCCGTAGAGGGTGAACAAGACGGCGTTGCGTAAGATGGTGTTGGCTGGCACGTTTAGGCTCCCATGAAAAATTTGATTCTATTCAAATAATTTATATTGATATGGGTTTTCTGCCAATTTTGCGTTTAAACACTATTTAGTGTTGTTTTGGCGCGCCAACCGGGGCCGCGCGGGCGTCCGGGCTACGTAGTGTTACGGAGTCGGGCGGGCGGATATGATTAATGTCTGTACTGGAACTTGCCGTTGCACTGGAAGCCGAACTTGAACGGCGGCGGCTCGAAATCGTGCTCGCACAGACGGCGCGGCACGCCGTCGTAGGCGACCAGCACGCCTTGTTCGCCGATGAAGACCTGGATCGTCCCGCCCCATTCGTTCAGGACGTGGTCCGGCTCTGGATCGAGGCGTCTGAATGCGTCGTAGTATAGGCGCGTGTTCGGGTCGAAGCGGTTTTTACGCGGCGTGTAGACCATGCGGCTGACCGATGCATCGGGCATTTGCCTGAGCGTGCGCTCGGTTGCCCATGCGCGCGACTCGGGTGTCAGGATGGAAGGCGACAGCGCCCCCGCCGGCATCGGCTTTTTACCCCGGAACGTGGCATAAAGGGCGATGCCCTCGGCTTGCTCGTTCAGTCGCGGTCCCCCGACGAGGGGCCGGTAGACTTCCGTGTACGATAAATAAATGATGGCCACGATGGCCGCAAGGACCAGCAAAGCCCGTGCGAAAAGCGCCCTGTCCGACATCGGCGGTTGCCGCATGGGCATGGGCTTGGGTATGTGCTTGTGCAGGAGTGTGTATTTGTATTTGCGCTTGCGCCTGGACTTGCTCATCGGCCGTCCCCGGTGGCGAGGCCTGCCGCGCCGCCGACCAGGACGCGGGTGCCGCCGGCGCCGATGGCGGCCCGGATGCGGCATGGCTGGCCGAGGTGGGCGCCCTGGTACACGGTCACGTCCGCGCCCAGGTGGACGGCGAGGGCGCCGGCGGCCACGCCGGTGGCGGCGTCCTCCAGCGCCGGGTCAAGGTGGTTGAAGTTGCGGCCCTCGAGCGCGCCGTCGGGCCGGCGGCACCACGCGTAGCAACCGTTGACGCCGTGCGCGCGGCCCCATGCGGCGATGGCTTGCAGGTCCGGGCGCAGCGCTTGCAGCGTGGCGCTGTCGGCCACCTCGAGCAACAGCTTGAGGCTGCCGACCGAGGCGACGGCCGGGGTCGACGCCAGCGCGAGGCCGGGCGCGGCCAGCAGGCGTGCCGGCAGATCGGCGGCGAGCGCCGGTTGCTCAACCGGTTGCGGCGCCAGTTCGATGAACACGTCGCCGCCATCTTCGGCCAACGCCAGTGTCAGCGGCTGGCCGCGCAGGGCGGTGCGCACCGGCAGTGACGGGCGTTGCGGCGACAGCAGCACCTGCGCCGCCGCCAGGGTGGCGTGCAGGCACAGCGGACTGCGGGTATGTGGATAGTAATAGTCCAGCGCCACCCCGCCGTCGGGCGCGGTGTCGATGAACACGCAGGCGGGCAGGGCCCGTTCGCGGGCGAAGCGCTGGCGTTGGTCGGGGCTGGAACGATCATGTTGGACCACGAGGGCGGCGTTGCCGCCGCCGGGAACGGTGCCGAAGCAAAGCAATTGATGAATTGTCATGACTTGAGTATAACGCGAGGTTAAGGTGTAAAATACTGTACATAAACACAGTATAAATCATGAGCCCGCCACTTATCCCAACATCGCCACCCTCGTCACAGGGACTGCCGGCCTACGCCGAGCTGTTCTGCATGAGCAACTTCTCTTTCCTGCAGGGCGCGTCGCGGCCCGAGGAGCTGGTCGCGCGCGCCGTCGAGCTCGATTATGCGGGGCTGGCCATCACCGACGAGTGTTCGCTGGCCGGCGTGGTGCGCGCGCACGCGGCGGCCAAGGAGGCCGGCTTGCCGTTGGTCATCGGCAGCCACTTCCACCTGAAGAACCCGGACGGGACCGCCGCGTTGTCGCTGATCGCGCTGGCCAGGAACCGCGAGGGCTACGGCAATTTGTGCGAGCTGATCACGATCGCCCGCAACCGCGTCGCCAAGGGCAGCTACCTGCTCACGCCGGCCGACCTGGCCGCGCCGGCGCCGGCCTATGCGCATTTAAAGGGTTTGCCGGATTGCCTGATGATACTGCTGCCGCACTATCCGGCGCACCAGCCCGGCGACGTCGACCGGTTGCACGCGCAGGCGGCGTGGATGGAGGCGACCTTTCCCGGGCGCGCGTGGATGGGGCTGAACCTGCTGCAGCGCGCCTTCGACGAGGCGCACCGCCTCAGCATCGACGAGGTGGCGTTGCAGCACGGCATGTCGGTGGTGGCGCTGGGCGACGTGCGCATGCACGTGCGCTCGCGCAAGCCGCTGCACGACACCCTGACGGCGGTGCGGGTGGGTAAGCCGGTCGGCGAGTGCGGCTATGCGCTGGCGCAGAACGCCGAGCAGCATCTGCGCCCGCGCCTGCGGCTGGCCAACCTGTATCCGCCGGCGGCGCTGTTCGAGACGTTGCGCATCATGCAGGAATGCACCTTCAAGCTGACCGAGCTGCGCTACGAGTATCCGCGCGAGCTGGTGCCGGCCGGCCACACGCCGGCCAGCTACCTGCGCCAGGAAACCTACGGCGGCGCGGCGCGGCGCTTCCCGGCGGGGGTGTCGGACAAGGTGCGCGGCCAGATCGAGAAGGAACTGAAGCTGATCGCCGAGCTCGAATACGAACCATATTTCCTGACCGTCTACGACATCGTGCGGTTCGCCCGCGGCCAGGGCATCCTGTGCCAGGGGCGCGGCTCGGCGGCCAATTCGGTGGTCTGTTTCTGCCTCGGCGTGACCGAGGTCGACCCCGAGCGCAGCAACATGCTGACCGGGCGGTTCATTTCCCGCGAGCGCAACGAGCCGCCCGACATCGACGTCGATTTCGAGCACCAGCGGCGCGAGGAGGTGATCCAGTACATCTATAAAAAATACGGCGCCGACCGCGCCGCGCTGGCCGCCGTCGTCATCAGCTACCGGCCCAAGAGCGCGCTGCGCGACAGCGGCAAGGCGCTCGGCGTCGACCTGGCCATCGTCGAGAAGGTGGCCAAGGCGCACCACTGGTTCGACAGCCGGCATGACCTGGTCGGACGGCTGGCCGAGTGCGGGCTCGATCCGGACTCGCAACTGGCGCAGCAATGGGCCTCGCTGGCGATGATGCTGCTGGGCTTTCCGCGCCACCTGTCGCAGCATCCGGGCGGCTTCGTCATCTCGCACGAGAAGTTGTCGCGGCTGGTGCCGATCGAGGCGGCCACGATGGAGGGGCGCTGCGTGATCCAGTGGGACAAGGACGACCTCGAGGAGCTCGGCCTGATGAAGGTCGACGTGCTGGCGCTGGGCATGCTGTCGGCGCTGCGGCGCGCCCTCGACATGGTGGCCGAACGGCGTGGCGCGCCGTTCCGCATGCAGGACATTCCGGCCGAGGACAAGGCCACCTACGCGATGATGTGCCAGGCCGACACCATCGGCGTGTTCCAGATCGAGTCGCGCGCGCAGATGAGCATGCTGCCGAGGCTGCGGCCAAATAAATTCTACGATCTGGTGGTCGAGGTGGCGCTGGTGCGTCCCGGGCCGATCCAGGGCGGCATGGTGCATCCGTATTTGCAGCGGCGCCAGGACCCGCGCCTGGTTGAGTACCCGGCCGGACTGGAGGAGGCGCTGGGCCGCACCCTGGGCGTGCCGATCTTCCAGGAGCAGGTGATGCAGATCGCCGTCATCGCCGCCGGCTTCAGCGAAGGCGAGGCCGACCAGTTGCGGCGCGCAATGGCGGCCTGGAAGCGCAAGGGCGGCGTCGATCGATACCACGCCCGCATCGTCGACGGCATGACCGAGCGCGGCTACGATCCCGAGTTCGCCGAATCGATCTTCCGCCAGATCCAGGGCTTCGGCGAATACGGCTTTCCCGAATCGCACGCGGCCAGTTTCGCGCTGTTGACCTATGCCAGCTCCTGGCTCAAATGCCACGAACCGGCCGCCTTCCTGTGCGCGCTGCTCAACAGCCAGCCGATGGGCTTCTACAGCCCGTCGCAACTGGTGCAGGACGCCAAGCGCCACGGCGTGGTGGTGCGCGAGATCGACGTCACCGTCAGCGGCTGGGATTCGTCGCTGGAGGAACCGGTGGGAAAGCTGGGCCAGCCGGCGGTGCGGCTGGGCCTGTCGATGATGAAGGGCATGCGCGACGGCGCCGCCGAGCGCATCGAGGCGGCGCGCGCGCAGGCGCCGTTCGCCGGCGTGGCCGACCTGGCGCGGCGCGCCGACCTGGACCGCCACGACCTGCAGGTGCTGGCCGCCGGCAACGCGCTGGTCCACCTGGCCGGCAACCGCCGGCAGGCGCTGTGGCAGGCGGTCGGCGCCACGCCGGACAAGGACCTGCTGCGGCCGACCACGCCGGACGAGGCGGCGCCGGTGTTGACGCCGCCGACCGAGGGCGAGGAAATCCTCGGCGACTACCGTTCGCACGGCCTGACGTTGGGGCGCCATCCGCTGGCGCTGCTGCGCGCCAAGCTGCTGGAGCACCGCTTCCTGCCGGCGGCCACCTTGAACACCTACACCAACGGCATGCTGGCGCGCGCCTGCGGCATGGTGACGGTGCGGCAGCGGCCCGGCACGGCCAAGGGCGTGCTGTTCCTCACCATCGAGGACGAGACCGGCAACGTCAACGTCATCGTCTGGCCCAAGCTGGTCGAGGAGCAGCGCCGCGAGGTCTTGGGCGCGCCGCTGCTGGGCGTGTATGGCGTCTGGCAGCAGGAGGGCATCGTGCGCCACCTGGTGGCCAAGCGGCTGGTCGACATGTCCCACCTGCTGGGACGGTTGCCGACGATCAGCCGCGATTTTTGTTGAGGTGGCATTTTCGGTCCGGCGCCATGCCCCCCTTTCGGGGGGAATGCGGCGCGCGAACTTGCGTCGCGCCGGCAACATGGCCAAAAATTCAGGCAAGCTGACCGTGAGGGCGCGTTTCCGATCGCCCGCCGTCACCGTCCACAACTGCCCAACGAAGGAGAACCACCCATGCAAGATACGCCACATGCCAAACCCAGCACACTGCCCACGGGCGGCGGCGCCGCGCTGCTCGATCCCGCCGATACGCTGGTGCTGTTGCTGGACCACCAGTCCGGGCTGTTCCAGACCGTCAAGGATATCGCGGTGGCCGACCTGCGGCGCAATGTCGAGACGATCGCCAGGCTGTGCACCTTGCTCAAGATCCCGGTGATCACCACCGCCTCGGAGCCGGCCGGCAGCAACGGTCCGCTGATGCCGGAAATCCACGAGTACGCTCCGCATGCCGTCTATGTGCCGCGCAAGGGCGAGGTCAACGCCTGGGACAATGCCGACTTCGTCGGCGCGGTGCGCGCCAGCGGCCGCAAGACGCTGGTGATGGCGGGCGTGTGGACCAGTGTTTGCGTGATGTTCCCGGCGCTTGACGCCGTCGCGGCGGGCTACGATGTCTACGCCGTCATCGACGCCTCCGGCGATCCGAGCGAGATGGCCTCCCGCGTCTCCGTCGCGCGCTTCGCGCAGGGCGGCGTCAAACCTACCTCGACCAACGCGTTGCTGTCGGAACTGCACCGCACGTGGGCGCGCCCGGAAGCGGCGGAGCTGGCCAAGCTCTATGGCCTGGTCGCGCCGAACTATGCGGCCGTGGCGGAGAGCTACGCGCGTGCGCAGCAGGCGGCGCGGGACGCGGCTTAGGATTGCTCTTGGCGGCCGGGTGGCAGGGCAGGGGCCTTGGCCGGTCGCGGCCACGGTGCCGCGCGCCGAGCACGACCGCATCGCCCACATTCCGATGCGGCTGCTGGCCACTCTATAAAAGGTGTGTATGGGGCGTGCTCGCACCACTCCGTGCGGGAACGCTCGGCCTCACGGCCTAATGAGACAGGAAGAGACAAAAACCGACAGAAACCGCACAACGCCTGGCGCGACCTGTGGATACGCTTCCCGCGAATACGACGAGCTGGAAGACATGCATTAATTTTCCGATCAAAAAGACTTCGGCCGCCGGCTTGCGCTGGCGGCCGAAGCCGTACTACAACGATGACTGGAGAGTGGTTATCCCTCCAACTCATCGCCTCATGCGCCGCAGGTGGTCCGCCACCTGGTATTCGCGACCGTCGGACCAGCTCGCCAGCGTGACGGGGACGCCGGCCGGCGGCCGCGCCTGCGCCTGGCGCCGGCGCGCCACGCGCACCATCAACGTCGCCGTCAGCGCGGCCGCGCCGGCCAGCATGATCAGGGCCGACATCACAGCGGGCCGCTGTCGAGGTTGTCGTAGCGGGTGCCGTAGTAGCTGTGGATCTGGCTGGCCCAGGTCTGGTTGGCCATGTTCGGCCAGTGGTCGGTGTCGAAGCCGGGCGCGTTCTCGATGCGCTCCTTGTCGATGTTCAAGGTGAAGCGTTTGTTGACCGTGTCCAAGGTCAGCGCTTCCCATGGCACCGCGAACAGCTTTTCGCCGATGGTCAGGATGCCGCCCGACGACATGACCGCGTAGGCGATTTTGCCGGTGCGCATGTCAAGCATGATTTCCTTGATCTCGCCCAGGTGTTCGTTCTTCAGATTGTGAACGTGGTCGCCAATCAGCGTGTCGGCGCCCATCAGTTCCGGGCCTGGACCCTTGTTGCCGTTGTCGACATACATACCGTAAGCATCGCGTTCCGTGTAGCTCATGATGTTCTCCTCTAAGAATGAGTTGCTATTCTGACTTGCTTGATTGTGACGGTCTGTACGCTGAAACACAGTCGGCATGGATTGCCAAACCGGCTATTTTTATCAATTAATCAATCGGACGTTTCCGGGCCGGAGCGGATTTTTCCGGGGCCGATGCTGAAGAAATGACCGTTTTAGGGTATAATTTCAATTTCCCGCACGTGCCGTTCGGCACTATCTGCAATGACCAAATTTGTCTTCGTCACCGGTGGCGTCGTGTCTTCCCTTGGTAAAGGGATTGCCGCCGCCTCCCTCGCCGCGATCCTCGAATCGCGCGGCCTCAAAGTCACCATGCTCAAGCTCGACCCGTACATCAACGTCGACCCTGGCACGATGAGCCCCATGCAGCACGGTGAAGTGTTCGTCACCGACGACGGCGCCGAGACCGATCTCGACCTCGGCCACTACGAGCGCTTCATCTCGACCCGCATGAAAAAGGTGAACAACTTCACCACCGGCCAGATCTACGAATCGGTGATCCGCAAGGAACGCCGCGGCGAATACCTGGGCAAGACCGTGCAGGTCATTCCCCACATCACCAACGAGATCCAGGATTACATCCGCCGCGGCGCCGAAGGCTACGACGTGGCCCTGTGCGAAATCGGCGGCACCGTCGGCGACATCGAATCGCTGCCGTTCCTCGAGGCGGCACGCCAGCTGAGCCTGCGCGCCGGCCGCAAGAACACCGCCTTCGTCCACCTGACCCTGGTGCCGTACATCGCCTCGGCGGGCGAACTGAAAACCAAGCCGACCCAGCACTCGGTGCAGAAGCTGCGCGAGATCGGCATCTCGCCGAACGCGCTGCTGTGCCGCGCCGACCGCCCGATCCCGGACGACGAACGCGCCAAGATCTCGCTGTTCTCGAACATCGAAGAGCAGGCCGTCATCTCCGTGTGGGACGTCGACACCATCTACAAAGTGCCGCAGATGCTGCACGACCAGGGCCTCGACGCCATCATCTGCGAGGCGCTCGACCTCAACCCGGCGCCGGCCGACCTGTCGGTCTGGAGCCGCCTGATCTACACGCTCGAGCATCCGAAGAGCGAAGTGTCGATCGGCATGGTCGGCAAATACGTCGATCTGACCGAGTCGTACAAGTCGCTGACCGAGGCGCTGCGCCACGCCGGCATCCACAACGAATCGAAGGTCAACATCGAGTACATCGACTCGGAAGAGATCGAGACGACCGGCTGCGCCGCGCTGGCCAAGTACGACGCCATCCTGGTGCCGGGCGGCTTCGGCAAGCGCGGCGTCGAGGGCAAGGTCATGGCGGCCCAGTTCGCCCGTGAAAACAAGATCCCGTACCTGGGCATCTGCCTGGGCATGCAGGTCGCGCTGATCGAATACGCGCGCCACATGGCCGGCCTGACCACCGCCAACTCGACCGAGTTCGACCTGGAAACGTCGCAACCGGTGGTGGCCCTGATCGACCAGTGGCAGGGCCAGGACGGCAAGGTCGAAACGCGCGACGCCAACTCCGACCTGGGCGGCACCATGCGCCTGGGCGCGCAAACCTGCGCGATCAAGCCGGGCACGCTGGCGGCCGAGATCTACGGCCCGGTCGTGACCGAGCGCCACCGCCACCGCTACGAGGCCAACAACCACTACCTGCCGCGCGTCGAAGCGGCCGGCCTGGTGGTGGCGGCCCGCACGCCGACCGAGGACCTGTGCGAGATCATGGAACTGCCGCGCAGCGGCGACAACGCGCACCCGTGGTACATGGGCGTGCAGTACCACCCCGAATTCAAATCGACCCCGCGTGACGGCCATCCGCTGTTCACGTCCTACATCAAGGCGGCACTGGCCCACAAGGCCGCGGGCGGCAACCGTCCGCACGCCGTTTCTGAATCGCCTGCTTTGCAAGGAGATGCGGCATGAAACTCTGTGGCTTCGAAGCCGGCCTCGACCAGCCGTTCTTCCTGATCGCTGGCACCTGCGTGATCGAATCGCGCCAGATGGCGTTCGACACCGCCGGCGCGCTCAAGGAAATGACGGCCGCGCTGGGCATCCCGTTCATCTACAAGTCGTCGTTCGACAAGGCCAACCGCTCGTCGGGCACCTCGTATCGCGGTCCCGGCCGCGACAAGGGCCTCGAGATCCTCGGCGACGTCAAGCGCGAGCTGGGCGTGCCGGTGTTGACCGACGTCCATTCGATCGACGAGATCGCCGAAGTGTCGGCCGTCGTCGACGTGTTGCAAACGCCGGCCTTCCTGTGCCGCCAGACCGATTTCATCACGGCCTGCGCGCAGTCCGGCCTGCCGGTCAACATCAAGAAGGGCCAGTTCCTGGCCCCGCACGACATGAAAAACGTCATCGACAAAGCGCGCGCGGCCGCCAAGGCCAAGGGCTTGCCGGACGACGTCTTCATGGCGTGCGAGCGCGGCGCCTCGTTCGGCTACAACAATCTTGTATCCGACATGCGCTCGCTGGCCATCATGCGCGAATCGAACTGCCCGGTGGTGTTCGACGCCACCCACTCGGTGCAATTGCCGGGTGGTAACGGCACCTCGTCGGGCGGCATGCGCGAGATGGTGCCCGTGCTGTCGCGCGCCGCCGTCGCCGTCGGCGTGGCCGGCCTGTTCATGGAAACCCATCCGAACCCGGCCGAAGCGCTGTCGGACGGCCCCAACGCCGTGCCGCTGGGCCGCATGAAGGAACTGCTGTCGACCCTGATCGAGCTGGACCGCATCACCAAGAAGGCCGGCTTCCTCGAGAACAGTTTTAACTAAGCAGCTTCAACTAAGCAATCGCAGGCAAAAATGCCCGGCGCGCGTTGGCAAACCCCTCTGCGCCGGGTTATATTCCCGTTATCCTTAAATTGCCCATCATGCAACACGCGATGGGCAAACACGTTTTCGTCTAACTTTGGAGAATGACATGAGTGCTATTGTTGATATTATCGGCCGTGAAATTATCGATTCGCGCGGCAATCCGACCGTCGAATGCGACGTCCTGCTCGAATCGGGCGTCATGGGCCGCGCCGCCGTGCCATCGGGCGCCTCGACCGGTTCGCGCGAAGCGATCGAACTGCGCGACGGCGATCCGAAGCGTTACTTCGGCAAGGGCGTGCTGCAAGCCTGCGAAAATATCAACACCGAAATCTCGGAAGCGATCATGGGCCTCGACGCCAATGAGCAAGCCTTCCTGGACCGCACGCTGATCGATCTGGACGGCACCGAAAACAAAGGCCGCCTGGGCGCCAACGCCATGCTGGCCGTGTCGATGGCCGTGGCCAAGGCCGCCGCCGAGGAAGCCGGCCTGCCGCTGTACCGCTACTTCGGCGGCTCGGGCGCGATGCAACTGCCGGTGCCGATGATGAACGTCATCAACGGCGGCGCCCACGCCGACAACAACCTGGACATCCAGGAATTCATGATCATCCCGGTCGGCGCGCCGTCGTTCAAGGAAGCGGTGCGCTACGGCGCCGAGGTGTTCCACACGCTGAAAAAAATCCTGCACAAGAAGGGCCTGAGCACCTCCGTCGGCGACGAAGGCGGTTTCGCGCCATCCTTGGCCAACCATGAGGAAGCCATCAAGCTGATCATCCAGGCCATCGAGGAAGCCGGCTACGAGCCGGGCACGCAGATCGCGCTGGGCCTGGACTGCGCCGCCTCCGAGTTCTACAAGAACGGCAAGTACGAACTGGAAGGCGAGGGCTTGTCGCTGACGTCGACCGAGTTCACCAACCTGCTGGCCACCTGGTGCGACAAATACCCGATCATCTCGATCGAAGACGCGATGCACGAAGGCGACTGGGACGGCTGGGCCATCCTGACCAAGGAACTGGGCAAGAAAATCCAGCTGGTCGGCGACGACCTGTACGTCACCAACACCAAGATCCTCAAGGAAGGCATCTCGAAGGGCATCGCCAACTCGATCCTGATCAAGATCAACCAGATCGGCACCCTGACCGAAACCTTCGCCGCGATCGAAATGGCCAAGCGCGCCGGCTACACGGCCGTCATCTCGCACCGTTCGGGCGAGACCGAGGACTCGACCATCGCCGACATCGCCGTCGGCATGAACGCGCTGCAGATCAAGACCGGCTCGATGTCGCGTTCGGACCGCATGGCGAAGTACAACCAGCTGCTGCGCATCGAGGAAGACCTGGGCGACATCGCCTCCTACCCTGGCCGCGACGCGTTCTACAACCTGAAGTAATGTAGCAAGCGGCCGCCGGCTTCCGGCGGCCGCGTTCGAACCCGAATCGACCATGCGCCTGATCACCCTCGCCCTGGCAGTCCTGCTGCTGCTGATACAGTACCCGCTCTGGCTGGGGAAGGGCGGCTGGCTGCGCGTGGCCGACCTCGAAGCCCAGGTCGGCACGGCGCACAAAAAGAACGCCGAACTGCTGGCCCGCAACGCCAAGCTCGACTCCGAAGTGCGCGACCTCAAGGACGGCACCGGCGCCGTCGAGGAACGCGCCCGCTACGAGCTCAGCATGATCAAACAAAACGAAATCTTCATCCAGATCGTCGGCAAGGGTCAGGCCGCGCCGCCGGTCCCGCTGGCGGCGCCCCCGACGTCCGCAGCCGGCCAGTAACCCCAAACAACTTCCCAACCACCTAGGGCGGATTAGCGCAGCGTGATCGGTCAAGCGCCGGCGGCGGCCACGCCCACCACCGTGACATTTCGCTAGATTTCCACACGGAAATAAATTGTATGATACCGACCAGCACCCAGCGAAGTGACCACACCGCCATGACCCCAGCCCCCGCACACGCCCCCGCACCACCCCGCGCGCCCGCGACCGGCCGCAAGGCCGGTCGCCTTGCGGCCGCGCGCGCCGGGGCGGCGGTGCTGCTGGCCGCGTTGCTGGCGCCGGCCGCCGCCGGCGCCGCCTGCATTCCCGTGCGGGTCGGCTACATGGACCAGCACCGCCCGCCATACTGGCTGGGCGAGGGCAGCGACGTGCCCGACCCGCCCGGCGCCGCCGTCGACCTGATGCATGACGCCGTGCTCGGCGCCGGCTTCGGCTGCGCCCCGGTCTGGGTGCGCCTGCCGATCGCCCGCCTGCGCGTCGCGCTGGCCAGCGGCGACATCGACATGTCCCCGCTGGGCGAACTGCCCTCGTATCCGCCGGGAATAGCGCTACCACGCGACAAGGCCGGCAACATCGACCTCGACCGCGCCATGCACAACGCCCTGATCGTGCTGGTGCGCGCCGGCGACAAGCTGCCGGCCAGCACCGTGCCGATGCAGCACTTCAAGGGCAAGCTGCTCGGCGTGGCGCAAGGGCAAAGCTACGCGCCGCGCCTGCGCGAAGCCGGCCTGACGATCGACGACGGCGCGCGCGACCTCGAGCGCAATCTGGAGAAACTGCGGCTCGGGCGGGTCGACGGCGTGGTCGTCGCGGCCGTCTCGCCGGCGCACCTGAAGGCCACGCTGGCGCGCTACAAGGGCGCCGTCGTGCAACTGCCGCAACCGCTGATCAACACGCGCGTCTGGCTCGCCTTCAACGATAATTTCTACCGCGCCCATCCGGCGCAGGTCGAGGCGCTGTGGACCTGGCTCGACGTCAACCGCCACCGGCTCGGCTACGTCATGCAAAAATACCGCAAGCAGTAGGCGTGCGCGATCCGGCCCCGCGATTTGGTAGAATCCGGGTCCCTTACCGCGACCATCCGAATCGACCCCCACGCCCAATGCTCCACCATGCCTCCTTCGCCGTCGATCCCGACGGCCACCGCGTCGAAGCGGTCGTCAACCGTCCCCGGGCCTGATTTGTTGAAGACGTTGTTAGTCGCGGCCGCGCTGGCGCTGGCGCCGGCCGGCGTCGCCGCCGCCAGGCCGGCGGCGCCCGCGCCATCCGCAACCCCGGCCAACCCCGCCGCCGGCGGCCACGACCTGCTGCGCGCGCAAGTGCTGCTCGACCGCGCCCATTTCTCGTCCGGCGAGATCGACGGCAACAAGGGCAGCAACCTGCGCAAGGCCGTCACCGGTTTCCAGAAGCTGCACCAGTTGCCGCTCACCGGCGTGCTCGACGCGGCGACGTGGACCGTGCTGTCGACCGACACCGCGCCCGTGCTCGACATCTACACCGTCAGCGCCGACGACGCGGCCGGCCCGTACCGGCCGCTGCCGGCCACGATGGCCGGCAAGGCCAAGCTGCCGGCGCTGGGCTACGCCAGCGCGGCCGAAGCGCTGGGCGAAAAATTCCACAGCAGTCCCGAGCTGCTGCGCCGTCTCAATCCCGGCAAGTCGTTCGCCCGCGCCGGCGAACAACTGCTGGTGCCCAACGTCGCCTCGGCCAAGCCACTGCCCAAGGCCACCTCGATCCTGGTCGACGCCAGCGACGGCACCTTGACCCTGCTCGACGCCGGCGGCATGCCGATCGCCCAATTCCCGGCCAGCACCGGCAGCGCCCACGATCCGCTGCCGGAAGGCCGCTGGGAGGTGCTCGGCGTCGCCCTCAACCCGGAATACCGCTACAACCCCAAACTGTTCTGGGACGCCAAGGCCGGCGACGCCGCCGCCCGCATCCCGGCCGGCCCCAACAACCCGGTCGGCGCCGTCTGGATTCAACTGAGCAAGCCGCACTACGGCATCCATGGCACGCCGGAGCCGGGCAAGATCGGCAAGACCCAGTCGCATGGCTGCATCCGCCTGACCAATTGGGATGCGCGGACGGTGGCGCGGGTGATCGCGCGCGGCGCCGTGGTGTTGTTGCAAGGTTAGTGACATTTCAATAGATTCTGCGCGGAAATAATCCGTAGAATTGGCTGGTCGATTCTCCATGAGAACAATCTTCCATGACCAGATCTCCTGCGTTCTCGCTGTCGCTGGCCCTGTCGCTGGCACTGCTGGGCGCCAGCGGCGCCGTCCACGCCGACATCTACAAATGGGTGGACGCCAACGGCGTCACCAATTACACCGACAACCCCGACCTGGCCGGCGGCGCGCGCGTGCAGATGCTTAAAACGTCGGCCGCGCCGGCGGCCGGTCCGTCCGGCACCTGGCAACAGCGCGAAGCCGAATTCCAGCGCCGCCAGCAGCACAAGCTGATGGCGCCCGGCTACCGCGCCCGCGACGAGGACGGCGGCGGCGGGGCGGCGGCCGTCGTCCATCGCGGCGGCCAGCCGGACACCGACGCCACCCGCTGCGCCCTGGCGCGCGCCGTCATCGACGGCACCGTACGCCACGTCAACGGCCTGCCGATCGACCAGCACGACCGCGACGTCGCCGCCAACGACATCCGCGCCTATTGTCGTTAACCTATTGTCGTTGACCTATTGTCGTTAACCTATTGTCGTTAAATTAATCGCCAAGTTAATTTAAAATAGCTACGGAGGCACGACCCACACCAGACAAGGACACCGGATGAGCGACACCCCGCTGCACGAAACCTTCGCCGACACCATGCTCAGCCCGAGGCTGCAATGGCATTGCGAGCCTGCCCGCTGGCAGGTCGACTACGCCGAAAACAGCCTGCGCGTCCACACCGACGCCGCCACCGACTTCTGGCAGCGCACCCACTACGGCTTCCAGGTCGACAACGGCCACTTCCTGCACCTGAAGGCCGAGGGCGACTTCGTGCTGACGACCAAGGTCACCTCGCGCCCGGCGCACCAGTACGACCAGGCCGGCCTGATGGTGCGGCTGTCGTCCGGCTGCTGGCTCAAGACATCGGTCGAGTTCGAGCCCGACGGCGACAACCGCCTCGGCGTCGTCGTCACCAACGGCCATTACTCCGACTGGTCGACCCAGCCGCTGGCCAAGGGCATCGACACCGTCTGGTTTCGTGTGCGCGCCGAGGCCAACGACTGCATCGTCGAATCGTCGCTCGACGGCGAGCGGTGGACGCAAATCCGCATGGCCCACCTGCACGAGCGCGCCGGCGCCGAGTCGGTCGCCTGCGGCCTGTACGCCTGCAGCCCCAAGGAAGCCGGCTTCGTAGCCGAGTTCTCCTTCCTCAGCTTCATTCCGGGACGCATCTGATGAAAACCATCGGCTTGATCGGCGGCATGAGCTGGGAATCGACGGTGCCGTACTACCGGCAGGTCAATCAAACCGTCAAACAACACCTGGGCGGGCTGCACTCGGCCAGGGTGGTGCTCGTCAGCGTCGACTTCCATGACGTGGAAAAGTTGCAGCGCGCCGGCGACTGGGACGCGGCCGGCGCATTGCTGGCGGGCGCCGCCCGTTCGCTGCAAGCGGCCGGCGCCGACTTCATCGTACTGTGCACCAACACCATGCACAAGGTCGCCCCGGCCATCGAGGCGGCCGCCGGCATCCCGCTATTCCATATCGCCGACCCGACGGCCGCCGCCATCAAGGCCGCCGGCCACACCAGAATCGGCCTGCTCGGCACGCGCTTCACGATGGAGCAGGCGTTTTACAAGGACCGGCTGCGCGCGTTGCACGGCCTGGACGTGATCGTCCCCGAACCGGCCGAGCGCGACATCGTCCACCGCGTCATCTACGAGGAACTTTGCCTCGGCGACGTCGTCGACGCCTCGCGCGACGACTACCGCCGAATCATCGCCGCGCTGGTGGCGCGGGGCGCGCAGGCCATCATTCTCGGCTGCACCGAGATATCGCTGCTGATCGCCCAGTCCGACGCGGCCGTGCCGCTGTTCGACACCACCGCCATCCACGCCCGCAAGGCCGCCGAGTTCGCGCTCGGCCTGCCACTCGACACCACGGAGAACACATGAAACTGATCGGCATGCTCGACTCACCCTACGTCCGCCGCGTCGCCGTGTCGCTGCAATTATTGGGAGTACCGTTCGAACACCAGTCGCTGTCGGTGTTCCGCACCTTCGACCAGTTCCGCCAGATCAATCCCGTGGTCAAGGCGCCGACCCTGGTGGCCGGCGACGGCACCGTGCTGATGGATTCGACGCTGATCCTGCAATACGCCGAGACCCTGGCCGTGCCGGAGCGGCGCCTGACGCCGTCCGAACCGGCCGCCCTGTTGCGCTCGCTGCGCGTGCTCGGGCTGGCGCTGGCCGCCTGCGACAAGGGCGTGCAGATCGTCTACGAACGCAATGTGCGTCCGGCCGAAAAGCTGCACCAGCCGTGGGTCGAGCGGGTCACCTTGCAAATGTTGTCGGCCTTCGACGCGCTCGAAGCCGAACAGCGCGAGCGGCCGCTCCTCATAGGCGGCGCCGGCACCGAGCACGGCGCGGTCATGGCCGCCGTCACCTGGCACTTCATGCGGCAGATGTTGCCCGAGCTGGTGGCCGCCGGAGACTATCCCGCGCTGGACGAACTGTCGCGCCGCGCCGAAGCGCTGCCGCAATTCGCCGCCGCGCCGCATGGCGACAGCACCTATTCCTCCCACTGACTTATCCGGACCCCGCATGCCTTTATCCCCGTATCTCGACACCACCCCCGTCCTCGGCGACGACACCTATCTGCACGCCACGGCGCAAGTGATCGGCGACGTTCGCATCGGCCGCGATAGCTCGATCTGGTGCAACACCGTGCTGCGTGGCGACGTCAACCGCATCGTCATCGGCGAATGCAGCAACGTGCAGGACTTCGCCATGGGCCACGTCGCCCACAGGCACCCGGGCAAGCCGGACGGCTCGCCGCTGCTCATCGGCGACTACGTCACCATCGGCCACTCGGTGCTGCTGCACGGCTGCACCATCGGCAATGAATGCCTGATCGGCATGGGGTCCATCGTCATGGACGACGTCGTGGTGCAAGACCGCGTCATGGTCGGCGCCGGCAGCCTGGTCTCGCCGGGCAAGGTGCTGGAAAGCGGCCACCTGTACGTCGGCCGTCCGGTGAAGAAGGTCAGGGCGCTCACGCCGGAGGAAATCGCCTACCTCAAATACTCGGCCGAGCACTACGTCCGCGTAAAAAACAACCACATCAGCAGCGAGCACAGCGCAACGCCGACTCCAGCCACGAAAACGTCCTGATCCCGCCGCAAAAATTTCCGCCTGTTTTTAGTCATAACCGCTTTGACAATAATCAATCTTTACATGTTCACCACTTGTAAATGAGAATCATTATTGTTAGTATGCGTTTTTGCCAGCAATCGTAGTCCGAGAGCCAGCCGTCCACAACTCTCTCTTGGAACACTATGGCTGCCACCACCACCGGCGCCCGGCATCCGGCCGCGCCCATCGACCACCGCCTGCGTCCGCGCCTGATGCGCATCGCGGTGCACTCCGCAATGATCACGCTGATGGCCGCCGCCGCGCTCCCCGTCCACGCGCAGCAAGCGCAAGCGGTGGCTGCCGCCGGCGCCCCGGCGCTCGGCGAAATCGTCGTCCAGGCCAAGCGCGACGACGCCGCCTCCACCCGCAACGGCACCACCACCGTCATCGGCGCGGAACAACTCGAACAAAACAACGCCGTCGACATGGCCAAGATCGCCCGCTATTCGCCGCTGGTCAGCGTGCCGGCCGCGGCCAGCGGCTCCGCCAACGTCTGGGACAGCGGCGGCAACACCGGCATCAACATCCGCGGCGTCGAAGGCAACCGCGTCAGCCTCGAAGTCGACGGCATCGCGCTGCCGGACGCCGCGCCGCGTCCGGAAAGCACGTCGATGAACGCGTTCGGCATCGGCCGCGACTACTTCGACCCCGAGATGTTCCACTACGTCAGCATCGGCGCCGGCGCCAGCCCGGCCGGCGGCGGCACACCCGGCCTGGGCGGGGCGGTCTCGTTCGTCACCAAGTCGCCGGAAATGTACCTCGACGGCACCCGCGGGCTCTACGCCGACTACAAGTTCGGCTACGCGTCGGAACAGGCCTCGCGCATGCACGCGGTCACCGCCGCCACCGCGCTCGGCGAGCACCTGCAAGCGCTGATCGTCGCCGTGCACCGCGACGGCGCCGAAACCAAGACCGAAGGCGACGCCGTCCCCAATCCGGACGATTGGTCGTCCGACGCCGTGCTGGCCAAGCTGAACTGGAAGCTAGCGCGCGACCAGCAATTGCGCTTCACCGTCGACCACTACAAGGCCGAGCACGACCGCGTCTACAACAACAAGGTCGGCGCCCTGTACCCGGCCGGCGCCACGCAGAACTCCAACACCGAGCGCACCCGCTACAGCGTCGAACACCGCTACACGCCGGGCGGCAACCCGCTGTTCGACAAACTCGAGACCAAGCTCTACAAGCAAACCGCCTCGGTCGAGGACGACACCCACGCCAACTATGTCAGCGGCGGCCAGCCCTACATCCGCGACATCGCCACCGGCTACTTCAACGACAGCAAGGGCATCGCGTTCGACGCCGTCAAGCAACTGAACCCGTCCACGGTGATCGGCTACGGCGTGCTGTACGAGGAACTGGAAAGCCGTCGTCCCTGGATCGAAGACCGCACGGTGGTACGCACCGGCGCCCACCAGATCACGATGAAAAACCGCATGGCCGACATGGACACCGACAAGCTGGCCGCCTACGTGCGCGGCGAGTTCGGCGTCGACCTGGCCGGCCGCCAGGCCACGTTGACGCCGGGCCTGCGCGCCGAGCGCCGCAAGCTGACGCCGCAAAACCTGCAAAACTACGTCATCGCCGTGCCGAGCGCGGCCAGGGAAATCCGCGAGGACAAGGACACCTTCGTCACGCCGAGCCTGAACTTGTCGGTCGAGCTGACGCCGCAGTTGAGCACCTACGCGCAATACACGCGCGGCACCCGCCTGCCGAGCGCGGCCGAGCGCACCGGCACCTACGACTCGTTCAGCTACACCGGTGCCGGCAACGGCTACGCGGTGCTGGGCAATCCGGACCTGAAAAAGGAAACCAGCAACGCCTTCGAGGTGGGCCTGAAGGGCGCGCCGACGCCGGGCGTCGAGCTCAGCTTCTCGCTGTTCCACACCAGCTACGACAACTTCATCGAATACGCCGCGCAGGCCCCGGACCCGGTCAACTATCCGACCATCACGCAAGGCCTGTTCCGTCCGGAAAACGTCGGCAAGGCCAAGATCCGTGGCGGCGAAGTCGGCAGCCGCTTCGCGCTGGGCCAATGGTGGCGGTCGATGCGGGGCTACAGCCTGGCGCTGGCCGGCGGCGTCTCGCGCGGCACCGCAGAGAACAAGGACAGCGGCAAAAAGGCCGAACTGGCCTCGGTGCAACCGTACAAGGTCAACGCCACGTTCGCCTACGACGATCCGGCCAAGCGTGGCGGCGGCGCCTTCATCGTCAGCACGGTGCGCGGCAAGCGCGCCGAGGCCGACGTGTTCACCAGCGCCACGACCGGCATGTTCGCCGTGCCCGGCTACACGGTCATGGACCTGACCGCGTACTGGCACATCAACAAGCACGCCACCGTCAGCGGCGGCCTGTACAACCTGGCCGACCGCAAGTACTGGGACTACGCCGCGTCGCGCAGCCTGGTCGCGGGCACCACGGCGGCCACGTTGGCCGACATCGAACGCCAGGCGCGCGCCGGTCGCAACGTCGCCGTCAACCTCAAAGTCATCTACTAGCCAACCCACGGAGCCATCATGAAACCTCACCACCGATTCACCCTGGCGCTGACCGGCGCCTTGCTGTTCACCGCGTTGCCGGGCGGCGCCGCCAGCCTGGCCGAGCGCTGGGACACCCTGCGCGCCGAGCAGCCCAAGCTGGCCGCGCGCGACGCCGCCAAGACGCTCAGCGTCTCGGAGGCTGACCTGCTGGCGACGGCCATCGGCAAGACCGTCGTCCGGCTCAAGGAAGGCGACACCGTGCCGCGCGAAATCATGCGCCGCGCGCTCGACCTGGGCAAAGTGCTGGCGCTGACGCGCAACGAAAACGGCGTGCTCGAGCGCACCGGCGTCGCCAGCAAGCTCAAGTCGCAGGACGACATCGTCGGCCTCGAGGAAGACAAGCAAAAGGAGCGCGAAGCGCGCCTGCGCAACATCGCCGGCGGCTATTTGGGTGGCGAGATCGACCTGCGCTTCACCTTCGACAAATGGAAATACGCGTTTGCCGTGACGCTGCCGGGCAAGGACGGCGCGGTCTCGCGCAGCCTGCAATTTTTCGACGCCAGCGGCAACGCCGTGCACAAGCTGTACCTGAAGAACGACGCCGGCGTCCCGGTATTCGACAAGCTGGTGGCGGACTTCCGCGCGCCAACGCAGAGCGTCGACCTGAAAGTGGCCGCGCAACCGGCCAAGGCCGCCGAGAAGCCGGACAGCGAGATCGACGTCAAGGAATTCCAGCTGGCGTGGAACGAAATCAACGACGTGCACCAGTTCAACCGGCTGTTGACCGAGTTCGGCGTCTCGCGCCAGCAAGCGATGCGGCTGGCCCCGGCCGGCGCCGCCACGCGCGTCACGCCGCAAGCGGTGCGGCAGTTGCTGGAAGAGAGCGCCAGGCAAAAGATCGACATCATGGTCTTCCTCGGCAACGGCTCGACGATCCAGATCTTCAGCGGCAAGGTCGGCAAGGTCGCCGCCTCGCCGGGCTGGTTCAACGTGCTCGATCCGGAGTTCAATTTGCACCTGCGTGACAGCGCCTTCGCCAGCGGCTGGGTGGTCAAGCGCGCCGGCATCACCTCGGTCGAGTTCTACGACAACAACAGCGACCAGGTCGTCAGCTTCTTCGGCGTGCGCGAACCGAAGAAACCGCAGCCGGCAAGCTGGATCAACATGACCGCGGCGCTGCCAAAAGCGGACGACGCCTCGCGCCAGGCCAGCCGCTAGCCACCACCGGGGTCAAGTCTGTCATTCGGACACGGGTTGGTCCGTAAGCGCAATCACAAAGATCAGCTCGTGTCCGAATGACAGACTTGACCCCGGAGTTGGGGTTAGGTGCCGACGGCGGCGCGGCCCAGGGCCGGGTCGTCGGTGAAGAAGCCGTCCAGGCCGACCGCGATGTAGCGCTTCATTTCGGCGATCGAGCCGGCTTCGTTGCGCGCCTGCAGGCTGCCGCCGTCGCGGAAATCGGCCGCGAGGAACTGGTTTTCGGGCCGGAACGTCCACGGTTCCACGCGCAGCCCCGCCTTGTGCGCATCGTCCACCAGCGAAGTCGGCTCGGCCAGGCTGCCGTCCTTCTTCAGCGGGATGATCGAGCGCGTCGGCGGCGCCACCACGTCGGCGTATTGGGCGATGTCGCGCAAGCCGGCCGGCGTGCACATCTGCGCGAAGGTCAGCGTGCCGCCGGCCGCCGCGACGTCCATCGGCCGCACGTCCTGGCCGATCACCAGCTGCATGATGCGCAGGTTGGCGCGCCGCCCCAGCTTGCCGCGCAGGTACTTGAGGTTGGCCACTTCGAACGACTGGATCTCGACCGGGTTGCGGCGCGTGTAATCGTGCGCGTCGAGGATCGCCAGGAAACGGTCCTCCAGCGGCAGGCCGACCCTGGCGAAATAGGTCGAGTGCTTCAACTCCGGCACGATGCCGATGATGCGCCCGCGCGCGGCCGCCTCGGCCGCGACGAAGTCGATGATCTCCTCGAACGTGGCGACCTGGAACATGCCGTTGTACTGCGCGCTGCCCGGACGGTAGGCCGGAATGCGCTCCACCGCCCGCAGGGTCTTCAGTTCCGCCAGGGTGAAGTCGTCGACGAACCAGCCGTCGTGCGGCTCGCCGTCGATGGTCTTGCGCGTCTTGCGGCTGGCGAACTCGGGATGGCTGGCGACGTCGGTGGTCTCGCTGAGATAGGCCTCGTGCCGCGCCACCAGCACGCCGTCCTTGGTGCTGCACAGGTCCGGCTCGATGTAGTCGGCGCCGTCGGCGATGGCCCTGGCGTACGACGCCAAGGTGTGCTCGGGCCGCAGCGCGCTGGCGCCCCGGTGCGCGAACACCAGCGGCCTGCCGCCGCCGGCGCCGACCGGCGCGACGCCCGGCAGGCCCGACTGGTCCGCCAGCCCGCCGGTCGCCGCCAGCACCGACGATGCCGGCAGTATCAGCGTAGCGCCGGCGCTCAGCGCCGCCGTCCGCATAAATCCCCGGCGCGACAGGCGCGAAGGTAAACAAAGTCTATTCATTAGAAGTCAGCCATCAAAGTCAGGAAGCCCTGACGTGGTGCGATCGGGAATGTATTGTAAGTCCCGCTGGCCGCGCCGACCACCACATTCAGGCTGCCTTCGCGATCGGCCAGGTTGCTGATGTTGACGCGGTAGCGGGCGTTCTTGATCAAGCCGCCGTTGAGGAAGGGCAGCTTGCCCGACACGCCAAGGCTCATCAGGAAGTAGCTCGGCACCGACAGGTCGTTGGTGTAGGTCGCGTAGCGCTTGCCGACATAGTCGCCGATCAGCTGGAATTCGGTGTCGGCCACGGTCAGCGTGGCGACCGTCTTGTTCATCCACTCCGGGCTGCCCGGCACGGCCTTGCCGGCGGTGCGCACGATGTCCTTGCCGTTGCTGTAGTTGTCCTGGTACTCGGAACGGTTGTACGACAGCGCGTTGTACAACGAGAACATGCGGCCGAAGTGCAAGGTGCCGGACAGGTCGATGCCGTCGGTCTTGACGCTGCCGACGTTGGCCAGCACCGGGTTGCCGCCGATGATGGACGAGATCACCGGCGTCGGGCTGATCGTCAGCAGGCGGTCCTTGCAGTTGACGTGGTAGACGTTGACCTGGCCGTCGATCGCGCTCAGCGCGCCCATCTCGAGCTGGTGGCTGGTGCGCAGGCCGGCTTCATAGGTGATCGAGGTTTCCGGCTTGGCGGTGTCGCGGAACAGGTCGAACGCTTGCTGGCTCGCCAGGCTCCACGGCGACGCGCCGCCACCGCCATAGGTGACGAACTGGCGCATGTTTTTCTGCACGTTGACGAACAACTGGTCCTGCGCCGTGATGTCCCAGCGCGCGCCGATCTGCGGCAGCAGCCATTTCTTGGTGGTGATCTTGCCGACCGGCAGGGCGGTCGAGCCGTTGGCGATGGCGCCCACTTTCGGCTGCACCGGGAATTGGCCGTCGGCCCATTGCAAGCTCGATTTGACGCCGGCCTGCAGCGCCAGGTCGTCGCGCACGCGCCATTCGTCCTGCACCGAAATCTGCGCGACCTTGTTGTCGATCTCGCTGCCGTACTGGGTGATCAGCGGATTGCCCGGACGGTCGTACGGCGAGCTCGGATTGTTGACGTCGAGCGCGTACCAGCGGCGGTAGGCCGACGAGCGGTTGCTTTCGAGCCAGAGGCTGGCCTGCAGCTTGTGGTCGCCCAGTTCGGTCGTCAGGCTCGACAGGTAGCCGCTGCGGTTGATGACGTATTCGGTGGTGCGCGTCGCGTAGCCGGAGTTGCCGAACACCTGCTTGAGGTTCTGGCCCGGGAAGTACACCGCGAACAGGCCCGGCAGGCCGGCCACGCCGATCGGACCGGCCACCACGCCGACGCCGTCGTCGTTGTGGTAGTAGAGCTGGTTCGACCAGGTGGTCGATTCGCCCAGGTTCATGTCGAACCTGGCGTACGTCAGCCAGTCGGTGCGCTGGGCGTCGCTGTAGTAGTTGCGGTAGTTGTTGCCCTCGGCGGCCGGGGTGGCGCCGGTCGGCGACAGGTAGGACACGGCCTGCTGGAAGTTCGGATACAGGAAGGGGCGGGTGTACGGCTGGAACTTCTCGGTGGCCGAGCGCACGGTGCTGTCCTCGTTCGGCTCGATCTTGTCCGAGTAGTTCAGGAACAAGGTCAGCTTGCCCAGGCTCGACTGGTTGACGAACTTGGCGTTGAACTGGTCGCCGCCCTGGCGTCCCTTGAAGTCCCAGGCGCGCTGCTCGTGGTGCACGCCGGAGAGGTAGGCGCTGTTGCCTTCGCCGAAGGTGCCGGTGTCGTAGCGCAGGAAGGTGCGCGAGGTCTTGTAGCTGCCGACGGTCTGCTGGACCGCGAGGTTGCGCGTCTGCGACGGATCGCTGGAGAACGTCTCGATGGTGCCGCCCAGGTTGCTGGTCGACGCGGTCGACAGGTCGCCGGCGCCCGACGACAGGATCACGCTGCCGACGTTTTCGCTGATGACGGCGCGCTGCGGCGACAGGCCGTTGTAGTTGCCGTACTGCTGGTCGCCCAGCGGCACGCCGTCCATCGTGTAGCCCAGTTGCGGGCCGCTGAAGCCGTGGATGAACAGCGAGGTGTTTTGTTCGTTGTTGCCCCACGGGTCGGCGGTCTGGAAGCTCACTCCCGGCAGGGTTTGCAGCGCTTTCAAGGGATTGATGCCAGGCAGGATCTTCTGCATATCGCTCTTGGTCATCGCGACCGACGAGCGGGTCTTGCGGGTGGCGATTTCCACGGTGGCCATCGGCGCGGCGGCTGTGGCGGCGGCGTCCACGCTATCGGCAGCGGCGGCGGCGGCGGGGGCTTCCGCGGCATTGGCCGGGGCGGCCATTTCAGCGACGGCGGCGGCAACGTTGGCGGCCATGGCCAGCATCGGGAAGCTCAGCGCGGCGAAGCACACTGCGGATAATTTCTTGTTCATGTTCTGCCTTCAAAACCGGTTAAAAGAGTAACAACAGGAATAGCAACGCTGCGCATGATAGTGACGGCGTGTGACCGGGTGATGACCGATGCGTTACACTTCCGTATGGAAATAAGAGGGAAAAACACGATGCGCATACTTCTGATGCTGGCGTTGGCGTTGCCACTGGCCGGCTGTTACACGGTCAATCAGGCTCGGTTGGGCAACTTCGTCACCGACACCGTGCAGCCCGGCATGCCGCTGGAGCAGGCGGTGGCGCGCATGCGGGTCGAAGGCTTTGCCTGCAACGCCAGCAGCGCCGGCACCGTGACGGTGTGCACCCGCACGCAGGAACGGCTGATGCGCGGCGACTGCGTCGAACGCGTCGACCTGGTGCGCAGCACGGCGTCGGCCAAGACGCTGGGCGCGGTCGACATTCTGGAAGTCCAATGCGCCAAGATCAAGCTGTGGTGATCCGGCGATGACCCGTCCTAAATTCCTACCCGATAACTTTACGCTGGCGATGGTCGTGACGATCGTCGCGGCCAGCCTGTTCCCCTGCACCGGCCAGGGCGCCGTCATCTTCAACGGCGTCACCCATGGCGCCGTGTGCCTGCTGTTTTTCCTGCATGGCGCCAAGCTGTCGCGCGAAGCGGTGGTGGCTGGCATCACGCACTGGCGGTTGCACTTGCTGGTGTTGCTGTGCACGTTCGCGCTGTTTCCCTTGCTGGGATTCGTGCTCAAGCCGCTGCTGATGCCGCTGGTGACGCCGGACCTGTATCTGGGCATCCTGTTCCTGTGCATGCTGCCGTCGACGGTGCAATCGTCGATCGCCTTCACGGCGGCCGCGCGCGGCAATGTGCCGGCGGCGATATGCAGCGCGTCGGCGTCGAACCTGATCGGGATTTTCCTCACGCCGTTGATGGTCGGGCTGCTGACGGCGGCGCAGATGCAGGGTGGCTCGCCGTGGGAATCGGCGTTGCAGATCGCCTTGCAGTTGCTGCTGCCGTTTATCGCCGGACAGGTCGCGCGGCGCTGGATCGGCGCCTGGGTCGAACGCAACAAGCCGCTGACGCGGATGGTCGACCAGGGGTCGATTTTGCTGGTGGTCTACACCGCCTTCAGCGAGGCGGTCGGGCAGGGGCTGTGGCACCAGCTGTCGTGGGCGTCGCTGGGCGGGCTGATGCTGATTGACGTGGTGTTGCTGGGATCGGTGATGCTGATCGCCGCGCAGTTGAGCCGGCGCCTGGGATTCAACCGCGAAGACCGGATCGCGATCGTGTTCTGCGGGTCGAAGAAAAGCTTGGCCAGCGGCGTGCCGATGGCCAAGGTGTTGTTCGCCGGCGGCGCGCTCGGCGCGGTGGTGTTACCGTTGATGTTGTTCCACCAATTGCAATTGATGGTGTGCGCGGTGCTGGCGCAGCGCTATGCGAGCGAGCCGGAGGCTACGGCACAGGGTAGGGCGGATTAGCGTAGCGTAATCGGCACCGAGCCGCCAGCGGCTCGAGGCGGATTATGCGAGCTATTTTCAACGATCAGTGCTTGACGTCGCTCGCCGGGATCAACGCCGCGACCGGCTCGTCACTGGCGAACAACTGCGCGCAATCGACCTTGTCGTAGTCGTAATGCTGCCCGCAGAAATCGCAATTGACGCCAACGTGCCCCTGTTCCTCCAGCACGCTGTCGACCTCATCGCGTCCCAGCATCTTCAGCATGTTGCCGACTTTTTCGCGCGTGCAGGTGCAGTGGAACGACGGGCTCAACGGATCGAACACCCGGATCGTCTCCTCCCAGAACAGGCGCTGCATCAGCACATCGACGGTCGTCTCCAGCAACTCCTGCTCCTTCAGCGTCGAGCCCAGGATCACCGCCCGGTTCCACGTCTCCAGCGCGTCTTCCTGCGTCAGCGGCTCGGCGCCGGCCTTGCCGCCATGGTCCGGCAGCTTTTGCAGCAGCAAGCCGCGCGAGACGTTGTCGTCCGCCGCCAGCCACAGCTTGGTGTCCAGCTGTTCCGAGCGCAGCATGTAGTTTTCAATCACGGTCGCCACATCGTCGCCGTCCAGCGGCACGATGCCCTGGTATGGCTGCTGGCCCGGCACCTTGTCGGCCGGATCGAGCGTGATGATGAAGCGGCCCTTGCCGTTGGCGTTCAACATCGCCGGCAACGTGGCGTCGTCGGCGATGACGGCGCCCTCGGCCAGCTTGGCGGTAGCGCGCAGGCGCAGCTCGGCGTCGCACTCGACCACCAGCAACTGCACTGGACCGTCGCCATGGATTTGCATGATGATCGACCCGTTGAACTTCAGGTTGGCCGACAGCAGCGCGCCGGCGCCGACCATCTGGCCCAACAGCTTCTTGACCGCAGGCGGATAGTCGTGGCGCGACAGCACCTCGCGCCATGTGGCCGAAATGTCGATGAACTCGCCGCGCACGGCGGCGTTCTCGAAGATGAATTTCTGCAGGACGTCCGTAGTCAGGGTAATGCTCATGTTTTATCCAATCTTTTTGAGTTGCGTCTTGAACAGCTGGCCGCGTTGCACATAGCTGTCGGCGCTGGCGAGCAGGCGCGCGGTGTCCTCGGGCGTCAGGGTGCGCACGGCCTTGGCCGGCGAACCGATGATCAGCGAGTTGTCCGGAAATTCCTTGCCTTCGGTGACCAGCGCGCCGGCCCCGACCAGGCAACCGGCGCCGATCTTCGCGCCGTTCAGGATCACCGCCTGGATGCCGATCAGGGCGCCGTCGCCGATGGTGCAGCCGTGCAGCATGGCCTGGTGGCCGATGGTCACGTTTCTGCCCACGGTCAGCGGGTAACCCATGTCCGTATGCATCACGGCGCCTTCCTGGACGTTGCTGTTCGCGCCGATGGTGATGCGTTCGTTATCGCCGCGCAAGGTCGCACCAAACCACACCGAGGTGTTGGCCTGTAACGTGACTTTGCCCACCAGGGTCGCGCTGTCGGCGACAAATGACGATGCATCGATCTCTGGCGCGTGTTCGCCCAGTTGATAAATAGACATTGGAAACCTTCGGTTGAATGATGGGAACGGCGGGATGGCGCTATTTTACGCTTGCACGACCAGCGAACGGTCGTGCTATTATTTTGCTTTGCGGCCAGCAATGTACCGATATTGCGCTGACTTCGCCGTTTTCAAGCTGCCGTCTCAGACAAGGACAACAACCATGACGCTGACACCATCCCGCTCCGAATTCCTGACCATACGCGGCTTGCGTTGCCATTTGCATCATTGGGGCAGGGAAGGCGCGCCCAAGATCTTCATGCTGCATGGCTGGATGGACGTCGGCGCTTCGTTCCAGTTCGTTGTCGATGCACTGAAGGGCGACTGGCACGTGATCGCCCCGGACTGGCGCGGCTTCGGCCTGTCCGAGCGCAGCGGCGAGGATACTTACTGGTTCCCCGACTACCTGGCCGACCTGGACGCGATCCTGCGCCACTATTCGCCGGACAAGGCGGTCGACATCGTCGGCCACAGCATGGGCGGCAACATTCTCGGCCTGTACGCGGGCGCGCGTCCCGAGCGCATCCGCAAGCTGGTCAACCTCGAGGGCGCCGGCCTGCGCGCCGCCAAGCCCGAGCAGGCGCCCGGCCGCTACGCCAAGTGGATGGATGGCTTGCTGGAAAAGCCGGAACTGCGCACCTACCCGTCGCGACAGGCCGTGGCGGCCCGCTTGCAGAAGACCAATCCGCGCCTGAGCGACGAGCGCGCCGCCTTCCTGGCGCAGCACTGGTCGGCGCAGAACGAGCAGGGCGAGTGGGAAATCCTCGGCGACCCGGTGCACAAGCAACAAGGCCCGCTGCCGTACAACGTCGACGAGGTGATGGCGTGCTGGAAAGCCATCACGGCGCCGGTGCTGTGGGTCGAGGCCGACCAGACCAATATGTGGGACTGGCTCGGCTCGAAGCCGGGCGGGCAGGTCGAACTGGAGCGCCGCCTCGGTTATTTGCGCGACGTCACCCGCAAGATGGTGCACGATGCCGGCCATATGCTGCATCACGACCAGCCGGTCGAGCTGGCCGGATATATCGAAGAATTCCTGACGCGCTGAAAATCACGCGTTCCTCTGAATCACGTAGCGCGGATTGGCGTAGCGTAATCGGCCATGTATGCGTCGCGGCGGCTCCAAGATGGCCGTTTACGGCGTTCGGCCTAATCCGCCCTACGAACTTCTTGCCAGCGCGCTACTTCTTTGGCATGATTGACCTCATGAACCCGCATAACACCACCGTCACGAACCACCGCCACGTCGCTACCGACGCCGGCCGGGCCGCGTTCGCCGGTTGCGGTCGGTCCTTCTCCATTATTCGAATTATTCAGGGTCGCTGAGCTGCGGCTGCGCCGGTGCTCGGCGCCCCTAGCCCCAGCGCGTCCCCGCGCGCGGGCCGTGCCCGCGCCTTCCCTGAATAGTTTAATGGAGCACCCAATGACAACGTCCCACCCGTATCCTTTGCTGGCCGAGATCCGCGATACCGCCGCTCGCCTGCAAGGCCGCATCCTGCACACACCGGTCTGGCGCTGGCAAACCGGCGTCATCGAAGAACAATTCCCGTCCACCGAAGTCTGGCTCAAGCTGGAACTGTTTCAGAAAACCGGCACCTTCAAGCTGCGCGGCGCGCTCAACTGCATCGAGGCGCTGGACGCGGCCGCGCGCGAGCGCGGCGTGGTCGCCGTCAGCGCCGGCAACCATGCGATCGCCGTGGCGTACACGGCGCGGCTGGCGGGCTGTAGCGCAAAGGTCGTCATGCCGGCCCACGCCAGCCCGGCGCGTATCGCCGCTTGCCGCGAGTTCGGCGCCGAAGTGCTGCTGATGCCGGACGTACACCAGGCGTTCGCGCGCGGCCGCGAGATCGAACGCGACGAGGGCCGCACCATGCTGCATCCGTACGACGGCCCGCTGACCGCGCAGGGTACCGGCACCGTCGGACTGGAACTGATGGCGCAGGTGCCGGACCTTGATGCGGTGGTGGTCCCGGTCGGCGGTGGCGGCTTGTGCGCGGGCATCGCCGCCGCTGTCAAGCAGCTCAATCCGCGCTGCGTCGTGTACGGCGTCGAGCCGTTCGGCGCCGACGCGCTGTTCCGCAGCTTCGCCTCGGGCACGCCGCAGACCTTGGAGCGGGTCGACACCGTCGCCGACAGCCTGGGCGCGCCGTATGCGATGGAGTACAGCTTCAACGTCTGCCGCCGCTTCGTCGACGAGGTGGTGCGGGTCGACGACGACCAGATCTGCGAAGCCATGCTGTATCTGTTCCGCGACGCCAAGCTGGTGGCCGAGCCGGCGGCGGCGGTGGCGACGGCCGCCCTGTTCGGCCCGCTGCGCGAGCGGCTCCGGGGCAGACGCGTGGCGTTGCTGGTGTGCGGCTCGAATATCGACCCCGCGCGTTTTGCCGAGCTGCTGTGCAGGGGCGCGCGCATCCGGGATACAATGACAGCATGTTAAAAGTCGATCTGCACTGCCATTCCAATGTCTCCGACGGCGTCCTCGCACCGGCCGCCGTGGCCGCCCACGCGCGCAAGGCCGGCGTCGACGTCTGGGCCTTGACCGACCACGACGAAGTCGGCGGCATTCCCGCCGCGCGCGCCGCCGCCAGAGAGCAGGGGATGGAATTTGTCTCCGGCGTCGAGATTTCGATCACGTGGGCCAACGAGACGGTGCATATCGTCGGCCTGCGCATCGACGAGACCAACGCCGCGCTGCTCAACGGCCTGGCGTGCACGCGCTCGGGCCGCGACAACCGGGGCCGCGAAATCGCGCGCCAGTTGGAAGCGGCCGGCATCGCGGGCGCCTACGAGGGCGCGCTGACCTATGTCGGCAATCCGGACTTGATGTCGCGCACGCACTTTGCCCGCTATCTGGTGGAAGTCGGCGCCTGCGCCAATATTCCGGAAGTGTTCAAGAAATACCTGTCGGAGGGCAAGCCGGGCTACGTGCCGCATTGCTGGGCAAGCCTGGCGGACTCGGTCGAATGGATACGCGGGGCCGGCGGCATCGCCGTCATCGCCCACCCGGGGCGTTATCGCTTCAGCCAGCTGGCCCAGGGGCAGTTGTTCGACGAGTTCAAGCAGCTGGGCGGGCAGGCGATCGAGGTCGTCACCGGCAGCCATACGCCGGACCAGTATCCGGTGTATGCGCAGTTGGCGAATAGTTACGGTTTTCTCGCCTCGCGCGGCACCGATTTCCATGCGCCGGGCGAGTCGCGCGTCGATTTCGCGTTGTTGCCGCCATTGCCAGCCAACGTCAAGCCGGTCTGGCACGACTGGTTCTAAGCCTCGCCGGTAAAACCTGCCGCTGATTACCGGCGGTAATTAATATTGCCATCTTGATTTTGCGTAGCACCGGTCATACCTTATGATCTGGGCAAACTTGTCCATACCGGAGAACAATCAATGAAACGCATCGTCCTGTTTATCGCCACCAACCTTGCCGTCGTGCTGGTGTTGTCCATCGTGCTGTCGCTGCTGGGCATCGGCCGTCCGGGCGCGGGCGGCGACCTGGAGCTGGGCAGCCTGCTGGCGTTTTCGCTGGTGGTCGGCTTCACCGGCGCGATCTTCTCGCTGCTGATCAGTAAGCCGATGGCCAAGTGGTCGACCGGCGCGCGCGTGATCGAGACGCCGTCCTCGTCGACCGAGCTGTGGCTGGTCAATACCGTCAAGGCGCTGTCCGAGCGCGCCGGCATCGGCATGCCCGACGTCGCGGTCTACGCCGGCGAGCCGAACGCATTCGCCACCGGCGCCTTCAAGAACTCGGCGATGGTGGCGGTGTCGACCGGTTTGCTGGAAAACATGAACCGCGACGAGGTCGAGGCCGTGCTCGGCCACGAGGTGGCCCACATCGCCAACGGCGACATGGTCACCATGACCCTGATCCAGGGCGTGGTCAACACCTTCGTCGTGTTCCTGGCGCGCGTGGTCGGCTTCTTCGTCGACAAGGTATTGCTCAAGAACGACCGCCAGGGCACCGGCATCGGCTACATGGCCACCGTGTTCGTCTGCGAACTGGTGTTCGGCCTGGTCGCCTCGCTGATCGTGGCCTGGTTCTCGCGCCATCGCGAATTCCGCGCCGACGCCGGTTCGGCCAAACTGCTCGGCAGCAGCGTGCCGATGCAGCACGCGCTGGCCCGGCTGAACGGCATGGAGCCGGGCGCCTTGCCGCAATCGATCGCGGCCGCCGGCATCACCAACCGTGGCGGCTGGGGCGCGCTGTTCTCGACCCACCCGCCTTTCGAGCAACGCATCGCCGCCTTGCGTAGCGTACAATCCTGATGTTATTAATAGCGGCCTCGGCCGGCTGCAGTCGGTCTCGACTTCAGCTAAAGCCGGGCCCTGCCAGCCAACCATGAGTCAATTCTTCCAGGTCCATCCCGTCAACCCGCAAGCGCGCCTGATCAAGCAGGCGGCGCAAATCATCGACGGCGGCGGCATCGTCGCCGTGCCGACGGATTCCTGTTACGCGCTGGTCTGCCATCTGGACGACAAGGGCGCCGTCGAGCGCCTGCGCCGCATCCGCGGCATCGACGAGAAGCACCACCTGACCTTGCTTTGCCGCGACCTGAGCGAGATCGGCGTCTACGCGCGCGTCGACAACCGCCAGTTCCGCCTGCTCAAGAGCGCCACGCCGGGGCCGTACACCTTCATCCTCGAGGCGACCAAGATCGTGCCGCGCCGGCTCAGCCATCCGTCGCGCAAGACCATCGGCCTGCGCGTGCCGGAGAATCCGATCGTGCTGGCGCTGCTGGAGCAGTTGCAGCAGCCGCTGCTGGGCACGACGCTGATCATGCCGGGCGAGCAGGACGCGCTCAACGACGCCGACACCATCTGCGAGCGGCTCGGCAAACAGATCGAGCTGGTCATCGACGGCGGCGCCTGCAGCATGGAGCCGACCACCGTGATCGACCTGACCGGTCCCGACGCCGAACTGGTGCGCCAGGGCCGGGGCGACGCCGCCTTGTTCGGACTCTGATCGTCCCTTCGCGACAAGGCAAGCGCGCCGGCCTTCGACGGCGCCCAAGATCACTTAGCAGCCTCTGGTAGAATCCCCCATCATGGATATAGATAGCATCGTCCGGACCATCACGGTCTACGCCATCCCGGTTCTTTTTGCGATTTCCCTGCACGAAGCGGCGCACGGCTATGTCGCCCGCTACTTTGGCGATTCCACCGCCGCCGACCTCGGCCGCCTGAGCATCAACCCGATGCGCCACATCGATCCGTTCGGCACGGTGCTGCTGCCGCTGGTGCTGAGCCTGCTGACCTTGCCGGCGCTCGGCTACGCCAAGCCGGTGCCGGTCGATTACGGCCGCTTGCGCAATCCGAAGAAACAGATGGCCATCGTGGCCGCCGCCGGCCCCGGCGCCAACTTCGCCATGGGACTGGGCTGGATGGTGCTGTGGGTGGTGCTGACGTTCGTGTTCCATGCCGACCAGGAGGACTTCTTCATCCTGATGGCCAAGGCCGGTATCGGCGTCAATTCCGCCATGTTCGTGTTCAACCTGATTCCGTTGCCGCCGCTCGACGGTGGCCGCATCGTCACCGGCATCCTGCCGATGCCGCTGGCGCGCAAATACGCGCAGATCGAGCGCTACGGCGTCTATGTCTTCATCGGCCTGATCCTGATGATGCAATTCGGCCTGCTGACCGGCTTCCTGATCGGCGGCATGCACCTGGTGCAGGGCGTGTTCCATTTGCTGGTCAAGCCGCTGATCTTCCTGTTAGCCTGAGCCAACCATGTACCCCGATCGTGTCGTCTCCGGCATGCGTCCGACCGGCTCCATGCATCTGGGCCACTACCACGGCGCGCTGAAAAACTGGATCAAGCTGCAGGCCGAGCAGCCGTGCCTGTTCTTCGTGGCCGACTGGCACGCGCTGACCACGCACTACGACGACCCCGGCGTCATCGAGCGCAGCACGTGGGAGATGCTGATCGACTGGCTGGCCGCCGGCATCGATCCTTCGCAGACGACGCTGTTCATCCAGTCGCGCGTGCCCGAACACGCCGAGCTGCACCTGCTGCTGTCGATGGCCACGCCGCTGGGCTGGCTCGAACGGGTGCCGACCTACAAGGACCAGATCGACAACCTGTCCAACAAGGACCTGGCCACCTACGGCTTCCTCGGCTACCCGCTGCTGCAGGCCGCCGACGTGATGATCTACCGCGCCAGCCTGGTGCCGGTGGGCGACGACCAGGTGCCGCATATCGAGATGATGCGCGAGATTGCGCGCCGTTTTAATCACTTGTACGGCAAGGAAAAAGGCTTCGAGGAAAAGGCGGAAAAGGCCGTCAAGAAGCTGGGCAGCAAGCGCGCCAAGCTCTACATGGAGCTGCGCACCGAATACCAGCAGGACGGCAAGGACGAGGCGCTGGAGCAGGCCAAGGCCATGCTCGACGACGCCCAGAACCTGTCGCTGGGCGACCGCGAGCGCCTGTTCGGCTATCTGGAGGGCAGCCGCAAGCTGATCCTGGTCGAGCCGCAGGCGCGCCTGACCGCCGCCTCGCGCCTGCCGGGCCTGGACGGACGCAAGATGTCGAAGAGCTACGGCAACGCCATCGCGCTGCGCGAGGACAGGGACTCGGTCGCCAGGAAGATCCGCACCATGCCGACCGATCCCGCCCGCGTGCGCCGCACCGATCCGGGCGATCCGGCGCGTTGCCCGGTCTGGCAATTCCACCAGGTGTACTCCGATTCGCCGACCCAGGCCTGGGTGCGGCGCGGCTGCATGTCGGCCGGCATCGGCTGCATCGAGTGCAAACAGCCGGTCATCGACGCCATCGTCAAGGAACAGGAGCCGATGCACGAACGCGCCCAGCAGTATCTGGACGATCCGTCGCTGGTGCGCGCCATCGTCGCCGACGGCAACGACGCCGCCCGCCGTCTGGCGCAGGACACCATGCGCGACGTGCGCGAGGCCATGGGCCTGGCCTACACATAGCGCTGGAAACTTTGTAACCCTTGGTAAATTCCGGTAAAGACATCATGAGCGATAACATCTCCCCCTGGGTGCGGCGCTACGCCCCCCTGATTCCCGGCGGCGACGTGCTGGACCTGGCCTGCGGCAACGGCCGCCATACCCGCCACCTGGCGTCGTTGGGCCACTCGGTGGTCGCCGTCGACCGCGACCCGGAGGCGCTGGCGCTGGCGGCCGGCTCCGACATCACCACCTCCAACATCGACCTGGAGCAGCCGGGCGCCGCCTGGCCGTTCGGACCCGCGCGATTCGCCGGCATCGTGGTCACAAACTACCTGCATCGGCCGCTAACGGCCGCGATGATCGCCAGCCTGGCGCCGCACGGCGTGTTGATCTACGAAACCTTCGCCGACGGCAACGCGCAGTTCGGCAAACCGTCGAATCCGGACTTCCTGCTCAAGCCGGGTGAACTGCTGGATTGGGCGCGCGACCACGGCCTGCGCGTGGTGGCTTTCGAGGACGGCGTCGTCGACGCGCCAAAAACTGCCATGGTGCAACGAATCTTTGCGGTGAAGCCCGATTTTCCGCGCGTGGCGGCCCTGTTGCCGCCATTTTGAAGCCCGATTTGTCGCCCCGAATGCACCATAACCACGACTCATCGTCTACAATCGTCGTTTTAATACTTTATGCAGTGGTTTCCTATGATTAAGGGCAGCATAGTAGCAATCGTCACTCCGATGCACCCGGACGGCAGTCTGGACTTCGAGGGCCTGAACCGCCTGATCGACTGGCACATCGCCGAGGGCACGGACAGCATCGTCATCGCCGGCACCACCGGCGAATCGGCCACCGTCAGCGTGGAAGAGCACTGCGCCCTGATCAAGGCGACGGTCGCCCACGCCAAGGGCCGCATCCCGATCATCGCCGGCGCCGGCGCCAACTCGACCGCCGAAGCGATCAAGCTGACCCGTTTCGCCAAGGAAGCGGGCGCCGACGCCACGCTGCAAGTGGTTCCCTACTACAACCGCCCGACGCAGGAAGGCATGTTCCAGCACTTCAAGGCGATCGCCGAAGCGGTCGACCTGCCGGTGATCCTGTACAACGTGCCCGGCCGGACCGTGGCCGACATGAGCAACGACACCATCCTGCGCCTGGCGGCCGTGCCCGGCATCGTCGGCGTCAAGGACGCGACCGGCAACATCGGCCGCGGCTACGACCTGCTGCGCCTGGCGCCGAAGTCGTTCGCCGTCTACTCCGGCGACGATCCGACCGCGATGGCGCTGATCCTCGGCGGCGGCGCCGGCAACATCTCCGTCACCGCCAACGTCATGCCGCGCGCCATGGCCGAGATGTGCGCGGCCGCGCTGGCCGGCGACATCCCTAAAGCGGTGGCGCTGAACAATCAAATGTTCCCGCTGCACCAGAAGCTGTTCATCGAGCCGAACCCGGTGCCGGTCAAATGGGCGCTGGCGGAAATGGGCAAGATGCCGGCCGGCATACGCCTGCCGCTGGTGCCGCTGGGCGCCGATTGCCACGACGCGGTACGCGCGGCCCTGCGAGAGGCCGGCGTACTGTAAAACCCGGCAGGCATGCTGGCGCCCGCGCTGTCGCACGGGCGCGGCAGCTGCCTGAGCAACAAGCCCCGACTCGATCGGATCATATTTTGCTGCACTCCAGCTTCTTATAACAGTAACGACATGACTATTCGCAAGACAGCTTCTATTTCCTCGCAGCGCGTGCTGGTACTGGGCGCATTGATGGCCAGTTTGACCGGTTGCGGCATGATCAGCTCCGTCATCGGCAACGACAAGGTGGATTACAAGTCCGCCAAGAAGGCCAGCACCCTGGACGTGCCGCCGGATCTGACGCAATTGCAGAAGGATAACCGCTACTCGCTGCCGGACTCGAACAACGGCGTCGCCACCGCCTCCGGCTACAACGCCGCCAAGGGCGCGGCCGCCGCCGCCGGCGTCGGTCCGGGCGTGGTCGTGCCGGGCCAGCCGGCCGCCGGCACCGTGGTGCCGACCACCGTCAACGATATCAAGGTCGAGCGCGACGGCAACCAGCGCTGGCTGGTGATCAAGCAGACGCCGGAACAACTGTGGCCGCAGCTCAAGAAGTTCTGGGAGGATTCGGGCTTCACCTTGGCGCAGGAACTGCCGACCGCCGGCATCATGGAAACCGAATGGAACGAAAACCGCGCCAAGATTCCGCAGGATTTCATCCGCAACACCATCGGTAAAGTCTTCGACTCGGTCTATTCGAGCGGCGAGCGCGACAAGTTCCGCACCCGCATCGAGCGCCGCGCCGACGGCGCCAGCGAGATCTACATCAGCCATCGCGGCGCCCAGGAAGTGGTCACCGGCGCCCAGAAGGAAACCACGATGTGGACCCCGCGTCCGAACGATCCGGGCCTGGAAGCCGAATTCCTGGCGCGCATGATGAACAAGCTGGGCAACGGCGGCGAAGACACCTCGCCGGCCAAGACCGCCGTCGAATCGGCCATCGTGCAGCCGCAGCACGCGTCGCTGGTCGGCACCGGCGCCGAGCGCGCCGTGCAGGTGGACGAGGGCTTCGACCGCGCCTGGCGCCGGGTCGGCCTGGCGCTGGACCGCGCCGGCTTCACCGTCGAGGACCGCGACCGCACCAGCGGCACGTACTTCGTCCGCTACATCGACGACGCGACCGAAACCAAGGGCTTCTTCAGCAAGCTGTTCAGCTGGGGTTCGTCGTCGGAGGCCGATAAGGAAGCGCAGCGCTATCGCATCTCGGTCAAGGCCGGCGCGGGCAATAGCAGCACCGTCACCGTGATGAACAATGCGGGCAAACCGGAAACCGGTCCGGTCGGCGATAAGATCCTGACCCTGCTGCACGAGCAATTGAAATAAGCGCGATTGCGGTGGCGGCGCCGATCGGCGTCGCCGCCTGAATAACCGGAGAATATCCGGACATAAAAAAACCGGCGCGACGCGCCGGTTTTTTTATCGCCGCGAATAAATGGGAATTTCCATTCGAACGCAAAAGCGTCAGGCGAAAAAAAACCCGCCGGCGCCATAAGCGCCAGCGGGTTTTTCCTTACGAATTACTTCGAAGCAGCAGGTGCCGAAGCAGCTGGGTCAGCGGCAGGAGCGGCTGGAGCAGCAGCGTCAGCAGCTGGAGCGGCTGGAGCGGCAGCGTCAGCTGGAGCTGGTGCTGGAGCAGCAGCAGGAGCGGCTTCTGGAGCAACTACTGGAGCTGGGGTAACGGTGGTTTCTTCTTTTTTCGAGCAAGCGGTCAGAGCAGCAACGGCCAGCAGGGAAACGATCAGCAGGGATTTTTTCATGGATTTTCCTTAGTAAATACAAAATTGAACACAGTGTTGCGATTAATAATTACCGGTAATTATCGCTCATTAGGTCGTCTTCGAAGGCTTTTCGTACCTGACATGGTGCCTGCCAGACAACGGAAACTTCCTAACCGAATATTATAGCGATTTTTACTGCGTCGCAATAGGACAAAGAGCCGTTCTCACAACTATTTTGCGGTATCGCAACATTTCGCTTTCGACTTCAGTTTAGGGAAGCCGGCCACTACCGGAGTTCGCTTCGAACACCGCATTTTACCCCTAACCGTTCAAAGTCCTGTTGAATTTGCAAACATTCCCGCGCCTGATTCGTCCCAAATTGTAAGGAAACGTTCCAAAGGGGTGTTTATGTCGGCCGGACCGTCGAAAACTGCTTCACCACGGAAATGATCCGAATGGAAGCGCCGCACCAGATGGCGTTCGTCGGCGATACAGAACGAGTCGGTTAGTTGCCGCAGCGACTGGCTGGTGCGCCTAAACTCGACCGCGTGGCCGTAATCCTTAACCAAACGCAAGAAACGCGGCGCCTCCCGCTCGAGCACGCGGCCGTCGTGGGCGGCCAGCTGCAGCCGGCCGCCGGCTTTCAGGAAGCGGCGCAACACCGCGTCGGTGGCGCTGCCGCCCAGGTCCCAGATGGCGAAATCGGGATCGAACAGCCGCAGCGTGTGCTCGGCGCGGGGCAGGCAGGCGGCCAGTTGTTCGACAAACCCGCCCCTGGTTGTAAAGGGAAATACTTGCCTTTCCATCGCGCCTCCGCCTGATTGATCAGCCCAGTTCGACCCAGCCGTCCTGGTACCACGTGTACAGCGCGTCCATCACGTCGTCGGACGCCGTCGCCAGCTCGGCGCCGGTCAGCGCGCGGTGATTGGCCAGCAATTCCAGCGCCACCTTGTCGGCGCGGCCGACGCCGAACGATTCGCCGTTGATGAACACGTGCTTGCCGCGATACAGCATCTGCGTCTTGCGCGACAGCGACAGGCCCTTTTTCGCGGCCGCCTCGCCGAACTTGCCGAACGTCAGCGGTTTGGCGGGCCCGGTGAAGAACACGTTGTGCTTGGGCTCGGACATGTACTCGCCCAGGAAGATCGTCACGTCCTCTTCGGTGAAGCGCACCTTGTTGATTTCCTCGGTGATCGTGTCGAGCATGTGGCGCGGGATCTCGGCCGGCTTGGCGGTCGCCTCCAGCTCCGGATCGGCGTAGCGGCCCGGCAGGTCGATCGAATCGGCCATGAATTGCAGGAACGCCTCGCCCAGCTCCTGGTACGACGGCGAGCGGAAGCCGATCGAATAGGTCTGGCAATCGCCGATGGCCACGCCGTCGTGCGCGTAGTGCGGCGGCAGGTACAGCATGTCGCCCGGATTGAGGACGAATTCCTCGTTCGGCTTGAAATTGGCCAGGATCTTGAGCGGCAGGCCGTCGACCAGGCTCAGGTCCTTCTGCGGGCCGATGCGCCAGCGGCGCTGTCCCTGCGCCTGCAGCAGGAACACGTCGTAGGAATCGAAGTGCGGACCGACGCCGCCGCCGTCGGTGGCGAAGCTGACCATCAAGTCGTCGAGGCGGGCGTCGGGGATGAAGCGGAACTGGCGCAGCAGCGCGTCGGCCTTGGCGTCGAACAGGTTGACGCCCTGGACCAGCAGCGTCCATTCCTTTTGCGTCAGCGGCGGCAGGTTTTCCAGCGGCCCGTGCTGCATCGACCATTGGCCGTCGACGGCCGCGATCAGGCGCGATTCGGCATGGTTGGTCGAGGCCAGCCTGGTCAGGGCGTCCAGGCTCAGCAGAGGCTTGAAACCGGGGATGGCGTTACGGATCAGGAGTGGCTTTTTGTGCCAATAGTCGCGCAGGAACTGCGCCGGCGTGATGTCGCCGAGGAGCGGTATTTTTTTCATACCGCATTATAAACCGGCGCCCGGGGCGAAGCGCCGTAATCCGTCCGGCCTGCATGGCATTGCGGGTGCGCCGCTGCGGCGCGGCCCGCCGGACGATTAAAGGTATAATCTGCCTGCTCATAACAGAAAGGAAATTCAAATGAAGATTGCCAAGAACACGGTCGTGACTGTGAATTACAAACTGTCCGATGCACAGGACAATCTGATCGAAGACGGCCGTCAACCGATGGTCTATCTGCACGGTGGCTACGAGAACACCCTGCCAAAAATCGAAGAAGAACTGGACGGCAAGGAAGTCGGCTATTCGTCGATCATCCAGATCGAGCCGGAAGACGCGTTCGGCGACTACGACGCCGCGCTGGTCAAGGTCGAGCCGCGCAACCGCCTGCCGGAGCCGCTGGAAGTGGGCATGCAGTTCGAGGGCATGCCCGACGGCGACGACGCCGACGAAGCGATGATCTTCACCGTCACCGACATCGCCGACGACAAGGTCGTTTTGGACGGCAACCATCCGCTGGCCGGCATGGCGCTGCGCTTCTCGCTCAACGTCACCGAAGTGCGCGAAGCGTCGGACGAGGAAATCGCCCACGGCCACGTGCACGGCGCCCACGGCCACCACCACGGTGACGAGGACGACGAAGGCGAAGACGGCGACCACGTCGCCATCCATCCGATCCACTAACCTAGTCGATCAAGGCGTCGTCTCGGCGCCGCCGCCCTTGATGGTGAACAGGGTGGCGGCGTCGGGATTGACGCGCACCTCGGCCGATTCGGCGGCCACGCTCAGATGCCCGACGTTGCCGCGCCAGTCGATGGCCGTCTCGGTCCTGCCGGCGGCGCCGACCTGGGTCTGGATCTGGGTATCGACCAGCAGCACCTTCCCCTTGAATTTTTTCGCCAGCGTGTTGATTTGACGGCGCGGTTCGGCGAAGCCGTCCTGTTTCGACTCGAAACGCGGCAACAGCGAAAACCCTTCCTCCTCCTGCAAGCCGATGGCGCCGTCCGAGAACAGCACCAGGCCTTGCAATTTCTGGCGCGCGGCCAGCGTGAACAGGCGGTGCAGCCACGCGCGGTTGGCGACCAGGCGGTCCTCGTACTCGCTGTTGCGGCCCGCCTCGGGGCGGTAGTGGTTATTGTTGGCCGGCAGATTGATGGTGGCGAACAGCACCTTGCCGTATTCCCAGTGCGCGTTTTCGGCGTAGCTGCGGAACTTGGCGGTGCTCGACAGGCGTGACAGCGCGATGCGCTGCGCGCCCAGCGATTCGGGCTCGCCGTAAAACAGTTCGCGCAGGCGGTTCAGGCGTTCGATCGCGTTCGAGCGGCCGGCCGAATTGAGACAGGCGCTCCAGTCGCTGCCGGCCAGCGACACCACCACCGGCGCGGCCGCGTCGTCCAGGATCGCGTGGCGCGCGGCGTACAGCTTGTCGCTGCACGGTTCCTTGTCGCCCTTGATCCCGGTGGCGACGATGAAGGCCGGATTGCCCTGCATGGCGGCGGCGATGGCGCGCTTGAGGGGCGCCTCGTCGGCGCCTTGCTTGAACGGATGGCCGATCACCGCGAACTGGAAGCCCTTGCCGGCCGGGGCGGCGCGCTCGCGCGCCTGCGCCGGCGCCAGCGCCGCCACGACGCCGAGCGCGGCGGTCAGCGCGATCCTTCGCGCCACAGCCAACCGGGACGCGGCGCGCGTCATGCCTGCGCGGTCTCCGTCATGCGCTTCACTCGATGCTTAAGCTGATACAAGCGCTCCAGCGCCTCGCGCGGTGTCAGCGCGTCCGGGTCCAGATCGTCGAGCGCGTCGAGCAGCTCGCGCATGGCCGGCGTCGGATCGCCGTCGCCGGCGCCGTCGGCGGAGCCCGGCGTTTCCGCCGGTTCGTCGTTGGCGTCGGTGGCCGGCGCCGCGAACAGGTCCAGCTGCGGCGTGGCGTCGAGCGCCTGCGCCTCGAGACGCGCCAGGTGCTTGCGCGCCGCCTTGATCACCGTCTGCGGCACGCCGGCCAGCTGCGCCACCTGCAAGCCGTAGCTCTGCGACGCCGGGCCGTCCTGCACCGCGTGCAGGAACACGATGCTGTCCTTGTGCTCGACCGCCGACAGGTGCACGTTGGCCGCCGTCGGATGGCTCTCCGGCAGCTGCGTCAGTTCGAAGTAGTGGGTCGCGAACAGCGAGAAGCTGCGGCTGGTGTCGATCAGGTGGCGCGCGATCGCCCACGCCAGCGCCAGGCCGTCGAAGGTCGAGGTGCCGCGTCCCACTTCGTCCATCAGCACCAGCGAATGCTCGGTGGCGCCGTTGAGGATCGCCGCCGACTCGGTCATCTCCACCATGAAGGTCGAACGGCCGCCGGCCAGGTCGTCGGTGGCGCCGATGCGGGTGAAGATGCGGTCGATCGGGCCGATCGTCGCGCTGGTGGCCGGCACGTAGCTGCCGACGTAGGCGAGCAGCGTGATCAACGCCACCTGGCGCATGAAGGTCGATTTACCGCCCATGTTCGGACCGGTGATCAGCAGCAGGCGGCGCTCGTCGACGAAACGGCAATCGTTGGCGATGAAGCGCTCGATCTGGTTCTCGACCACCGGATGGCGGCCCTCGACGATGTTGATGCACGGGCCGTCGACCAGCTGCGGCGCGCACCAGTTGTGGCGCAGCGCGTGGTCGGTCAGCGACACCAGCGCGTCGAGCTGCGACAGCGCCTTGGCGATCGTCTGCAGGCAGCCGATGAACGGCGCCAGGTCGGCCAGCAGCTGGTCGTACAGCATCTTCTCGCGCGCCAGCGCCTTGTCCTGCGCCGACAGCGCCTTGTCCTCGAACGCCTTCAGTTCCGGCGTGATGTAACGTTCGGCGTTCTTCAAGGTCTGGCGGCGGCGGTAATCGTCCGGCACCTTGGTGGTCTGGCCGTGCGTGACCTCGATGTAGAAGCCGTGCACCTTGTTGTACTCGACGCGCAGGTTGGCGATGCCGGTGCGGGCGCGTTCGCGCGTCTCCAGGTCGACCAGGAACTGGCCGGCGTTTTCCGACAGCGCGCGCAGCTCGTCGAGCTCCGCGTCGAAGCCGCGCGCGAACACGCCGCCGTCGCGCACCATGTTGGCCGGCTCCGGCGCCACCGCGCGCACCAGCAGGTCCAGGCATTGCTCCGGCGACGACAGGTCGCCGTGGATCGCGGCGAGCAAACCATTCGGATCGGTCAGCGCGCGCTGCAAGCCGTGGCGCAGCGCCGGCAGCTGCTTGACGCCGTCGCGCAGGCTGGCCAGGTCGCGCGGACGCGCCGACAGCAGCGCGATGCGCGTGGTGATGCGTTCGATGTCGGGCACCTGCGCCAGGGTGTGCGACAGGCCGCCGGTGGCGTCGGCCTGCGCCAGCGCGGCGATGGCCTGGTGGCGCGAGCGGGCGATGCCCTGGTCGCGGCGCGCGTGGTGCAGCCAGTAGCGCAGCAGGCGCGAACCCATCGCCGTGCGGCAGTGGTCCAGCAGCGAGAACAGGGTGGGGGATTCCTGGCCGCGGATGGTCTCGGTCAGCTCCAGGTTGCGGCGCGTGGCCGCGTCCAGGCCGATGAATTCGCTCTCGGTCTCGGTGCTCAGGCTGCGCACGTGCCGCAGGCCGCGACCCTGGGTCGACTGAGCGTAGCGCAGCAGCGCGCCGGCCGCGCCGAACGCCGCGCCCAGGCCGTCGGCGCCGAAGCCGGTCAACGTCGCCACGCCCAATTGATCGAGCAGCGACTTGTGGCCGGTGACGACGTCGAAGTGCCAGTCCGGCACCCGGTTGACGTGGCAGCCGACGGCCTCCTCGAACAGGTCGGCGTTGTCGCCGCGCAGGATCTCGGCCGGCGCGATGCGCTCGAGCTCCTGCTGCATGCGGGTGTTGACGGTGCGGCTGTCGCCGGAGAATTCCATCAGCTTGAGCGAACCGCTGGCCAGCGACAGCCACGCCAGGCCGGCGGTGCACACCTTGCGCTGGCTGATGATGCACATCGCCAGCAGCGGGCGCTCGGCCTTTTCCGGCAGCAGGTCGGCGTCGGTCAGCGTGCCCGGCGTCACCACCCGCATCACCTTGCGCTCGACCGGGCCCTTGCTGGTGGCCGGGTCGCCGATTTGTTCGCAGATCGCGCACGACTCGCCGATCTTGACCAGCTTGGCCAGATAGCCTTCCAGCGAATGGAACGGCACGCCGCACATCTTGATCGGCTGGCCGCCCGACGACCCGCGCGCCGTCAGCGTGATGCCGAGCACGCGCGCCGCCTTCTCCGCGTCGGAATGGAACAGCTCATAGAAATCGCCCATGCGGTAGAACACCAGCATGTCCGGATAGTCGGCCTTGATGCTGAGATATTGCTGCATCATCGGCGTGATTTTTTCTGTGGGACTGTTCTTGACGGCGGCGGCGTTGATTTCGTTGGGGACGGTGGTCATTGGTTCTTTTTCGGCGGTGCGATGAGTCTGGTTTTGCCGGGGCGTAACGCCCGTGGCGCGTAACCCGACATTCTACCGCTTTCGGGCACGGATAGCCCATTTGCTACCGCCTTGGAAAATCATGTAAATGGGAAATCAGCGGCCGTCGGCGGCGTCCGCAATTCGATCGCGCTCCGACTTTCCGTACCGAACACCGCGTGTGCTATAAATCGAACGGTCGACACCCACAACGCTGAAAAGGAAACACATGACTATCCGGGTCCATCATTTGAACAAAAGCCGCTCGCAGCGGATCGTCTGGTTGCTCGAGGAACTGGGCCTGCCGTACGAAATCGTGCGCTACCAGCGCGATGCGAAAACCAACTTCGCGCCGCCCGAGCTGAAGAAAATCCATCCGCTGGGCAAGTCGCCGCTGCTGGAGGACGACGGTGAACTGATCGAAGAGTCGGGCGCGATCGCCCAATATCTTTGCGACCGCTACGGGGAAGGGCGCCTGCAGCCAGAGCCGGGATCGAAGGCCGCGCTGAAGCACCTGCAACTGATGCACTTTGCCGAGGGCTCGGCGATGCTGCCGCTGCTGCTGCGTATTTATGTCTCGCGGCTGGGCGACGGGGGCGCGCCGCTGCACGGGCGCATCGACGGCGAGATCGTCAGCTATTTCGATTACCTGGAAGGCATCCTGCAGCCGTCGGGCTTCTTCATCGGCGACGACTTGAGCGCCGCCGACATCATGCTGAGCTTCCCGGTCATCCTGGCCACCCAGCAGCCCGAGGGGCAGCGTTGGCCGAAGCTGAAGGCGTTCGTCGAATCGATCAAGGCGCGCCCGGCATGGCAGCGCGCGATGGCGGCCACCGAAGGCTAGCCTTCACGGCCGTGCCACAGCGTCAGTTCACGATCACATCGATCTGTTTCGACAGTCCCGGCGCCAGTTGCGGCGTCGGGCTGTTGTTCAACACCCAGGGCACCAGCTTGCCGTTTGCGACGATCTCGGCCTTCGAAAAGACGAGGCGCAGATAGGCCTCGGCCTCCATGACGGTCGCCGGGTTCGCGGCGGCCTCCGTTCTCAGTTCGGTATCGTCTTCAAAATAATACCGCGAGCTGTTCAACGACGGATATTTCGCCAGCAACCGGTCGTTCAACGTATGGCTGGCCTCCTTGCCGTACAGATCCGCCTGCGCTATTTTGGTGACGGTCAGGTCGCGCACGCCGTCTTTCAGCGATGCATACTCGTCCTTCGTGGTCGAAAAGGCGGACAGCGGCTGGTTCGGCGGCGACAGCTGCCGGACCACGGCGAGCCGCACATGGTCGCCTTCGATCTCCACCACCTTGAAGATGAAATAGGCGCGCTCGCGGCTTTGGCTGCCGTTGTGCTCCATCGACGTGGTGAAGATATAGCTGCCCGATTGCAGGCGATGCTCCGGACTGGCGATGGCCTTTTTCCACATGTAAGGCTGGTAGACCATCAGCTTGAGGACATACAGCGCGACGAGGACGAGCAGGCTGAGCGCGAGGATTTTTTTCATTGGAGGGCGGGCCGGCGACAAGGCGGACGATCCGGCATTCTACCGCGCCGTCGGTCAGCCTTCGCGGCGATGGCGGACGGTTGCTGCCCGGCCGGCGGCGGCGGCACCGTTGAAACAACGATGTTGTCTTGCGCCGGTTGGCGCGATAGTATTTGTGTCCACGTCCCCGAAGCACGGAAGCGGCGGCGTCGGCGGTTCGGGCAGTAATGGCGGCGGATCAGGCAATCGGCTTCGCGGCCGGCTGGCGATAATAGCGGATTGATAGTGACGGGGTCCCGGAACGCTCGCGCTGGCGGCTTTTCGCGGACCGGATGGCGCCCCGGGCGCCCGTTAAGTTCGAGATCGAGGAAACGCATGACTGATTGGACCGGCGGCTATGTCGCGGACGTAGGCTACACCTATGGTTATTACGGGGAACTCAACCCGCTGCGCGCCAGGCTCGCGCTGCTGAGCGCCAACCTGGCGCTGCCGAAATCCGGCGCCGCTTGCGAGCTGGGTTTCGGCCAGGGCATCAGCGCCAACGTCCACGCCGCCGGCTCGGGCACGCGCTGGTACGGCACCGACTTCAATCCCGCGCAGGCCAATTTCGCCGGGCATCTGGCGGAGAGTTTCAGCGGCGGCCCGCAGTTGTTCGACCAGTCGTTCGCCGAATTTTGCGCGCGCGACGACTTGCCCGACTTCGATTTCATCGGGCTGCACGGCATCTGGAGCTGGATCTCCGACGACAACCGCGCCGTCATCGTCGACTTCCTGCGGCGCAAGCTCAAGGTCGGCGGCGTCCTCTACATCAGCTACAACACCCAGCCCGGCTGGGCCGCGATGGTGCCCGTGCGCGACCTGTTGAACCAGCATGCCGACATGCTGGCGCCGGCGGGCGCCGGCGTGGTGGCGCGGGTCGAGGGCGCGCTGGCCTTCGCCAAGAAATTGTGGGCCGTCAATCCGGCGTTCGCCCGCAACAATCCGCAGATCGCCGAGCGCCTCAAGAAGATCGAGGCCATGGACCGCAACTACCTCGCGCACGAATACTTCAACCGCGACTGGGTGCCGATGTCGTTCGCCGACATGGCCGCCGCGCTGGCGCCGGCCAAGATCGACTTCGCCTGCTCGGCCACCTACCTCGACCATTTGCCGAACCTCGGCATGACGCAAGAGCAGCTCGCCTTGCTCGACGAGCTGCCCGATCCGGTGTTCCGCCAGAGCACGCGCGACTTCATGGTCGGCCAGCAGTTCCGGCGCGATTACTGGGTCAAGGGCGCGCGCAAGTTGAACCCGCTCGAATACCGCGAACAATTGCGCGCCCAGCGCGTGGTGATGGTGGCGCCGCGCGACAGCGTGACGATGACGGTCAAAGGCGTGCTGGGCGAGGCCACGCTGACCGACGCGATCTACCGGCCCATCCTCGATTTGATGAGCGATCACCAGGTGCGCGGCGTCGGCGAGATCGAGCACGCCTTGCGCGAACACGCCATCCCGCTGGCGAGCCTGCATCAGGCGCTGATGGTGTTGACGGAGAAGGCCGCGCTGGCGCCGGCGCACGACGAGGCGACGATCGCGGCCGCGCGTCCGCGCACCGACCAGCTCAACCGCTTGTTGCTCGACCGCGCGCGCGGCAGCGGCGAGATCAACTATCTGGCCAGCCCGGTGCTGGGCGGCGCCGTGACGTTGACGCGCTTTCCACAACTGTTCATCCTGGCCATCCAGGCCGGCAAAGCGTCGCCCGAGGAATGGGCCGCCTATGTATTGCAGATCATTAAGGGCCAGGGCCAGAGCATCGTCAAGGACGGCAAGCCGTTGCAGGGCGACCAGGCCAACTTTGACGAGCTGCTCGCGCAGGCCACCGAGTTCGGCAGCCAGCGCCTGGCGGGATTGCGCGCCCTCGGCGTGCTGTGAGGCCGCGTTCTACGGCGGCGCGGGCGACCTGATGAAATCGACGAACGCGCGCAGCGGCGCCGGCAGGTGGCGCCGGCCCGAGTAGTACAGGAACGGGCCGGGGAAATCCGCCCACCAGTCCCGCAGGATCGGCTGCAACTGGCCGCACGCCATGTACGGCTCCAGCCACTCCTCGAACAGATAGATCACGCCGTGGCCGTCCACGGCCGCGCTCACCGCCAGATCGAACACGGTCGGCGTGACGACCAGCGGTCCGCCCGGCTCGACCGTCAGGGTCTGGCCATCGCGCGCGAACTCCCAGGGATAGATGGCGCCGCTGAGGAACTTGCCGCGCAGGCAGGCATGGCGCAGCAGGTCGCGCGGGTGTTCGGGCACGCCGCGCCGCGCCAGATAGTCGGGCGCGGCGGCCACCGCGAAGCGCTGCACGCGCGGCCCGATCGGGATGGCGATCATGTCCTGTTCCAGCCGCTCGCCGTAGCGGATGCCGGCGTCGCAGCCGCTGGCGACGACGTCGACGAAATTATTGTCGATCACCACGTCCAGCACGATGTCCGGGTACGCGCGCATGAAGCGGTTGACCAGCGGCTGCAGGAAAAAGCGCGCCGCGCTGACCGGCACGTTGAGCCGCAAGGTGCCGCGCGGGCTGTCGCGCAGGTCGTTGAGCACGTCGAGCGCGCCGGCGACCTGGCCCAGCGCCGGTTGCAGGCGCGCCAGCAGCAGGGCCCCGGCCTCGGTCGGGGTGACGCTGCGGGTGGTGCGCAGCAGCAGCCGGATGCCGAGCTGGTTCTCCAGCCTCCGCAGCGCCTCGCTCAGCGCCGACGCCGACTGGCCGCCCGCGCGCGCGGCCTGCCGGAAGCCGCCGTGCTGGGCCACCAGCGCGAAAGTGGCCAGGTCGGCCATGGAAGGGGTGTCGGTGGTCATGGCGGCGTTCTCGATTGTGCGGAATTTCGTACAGCCCGTGCGGCATTGCCCCCATTATCACACGCCCGCGCAGCCGCTACCATGGGTCCATGTTCACACCACACCCGAGGAGATCGACATGAACCCGAGCATGCGTACGTATTCCCCATCCGCCGACCAGTTCAGCCCCGCCGGCAGCGGCATCCGCTTCAACCGCGTCGGCTACGGCGCCATGCAGCTGGCCGGCCCGCATGTGTGGGGGCCGCCGAAGGACCGCGCCGCCGCCGTGGCCGTGCTGCGCGAGGCGATCGAGCTGGGCATCAACCACATCGACACCTCGGACTTTTACGGGCCGCACGTGACCAACCAGATCATCGGCGAAGCGTTGCACCCGTACCGCGACGGGTTGACCATCGTCACCAAGGTCGGCTTCGTGCGCGGCGCCGACCAGTCGTGGCTGACGGCGGCCTCGCCGCAACAACTGCGCGACGCGGTCCACGACAACCTGCGCAACCTGCGACTGGAGGCGCTCGACGTGGTCAACTACCGCGCGCCGGGCGTGCAAGGCCCGGATGGTTCGCCGATCGGCGAGGCGATCGCGGCGATGGCGCGCCTCAAGGAGGAGGGACTGATCCGCCATATCGGCGTGAGCAACGTCAGCGCCGCGCAGGTGGCCGAGGCGCGCGCGATCACCGGGATCGTCTGCGTGCAAAACCAGTACAACCTGGCCCATCGCGGCGACGACGCGCTGATCGACGCGCTGGCGGCCGATGGCATCGCCTACGTGCCGTTCTTCCCGCTGGGCGGCTTCTCGCCGTTGCAGTCCGACGCGCTGAGCGCGGCGGCGGCCGCGCTGGGCGCCCAGCCGATGCAGGTGGCGCTGGCCTGGCTGCTGCAGCGCTCGCCCAACATCCTGGTCATTCCCGGCACCTCGTCGGTGGCGCACCTGCGCGACAACGTCGCCGCCGGCGCCTTGCGCCTCGACGCCGACACGCTGGCGCGGCTGGACGCCATGTGACGCCGCCGTGGGTAATTCGACACAAAATTACTTCGAGGAAAGTAATCCTGTTATGATCGCATGACGAGGCCCAACCCCCGCCGCGTTTTTATTCCGTAAAAATAGCCCAAGGGAAGTATGCCGCAGTCCGCCGCCAACGAATTCGCCCCCGCCGCGCCGCCGCCCGCCGGCGCCGGCGGCGCGTCCGCATCGACGCTGGTGCAGCTCGAGGGGAAAAAACGGCCGGTGGGCCGCGCCGCGTCGTTTTTCCTGATCTTCGTCATCTGCGCCATCTGCGGGCTGCAATTCGCCTACCGCAGCGGCGCCCGCCAGAGCCAGCTCGACGAGAGCCGGCGCGCCACCGTCAATATCGCCCGCGCGACCGCCGAGCACGCGGAGCGCACGGTCGACATCGTCTCGTCGGTGCTATTCGGCGTGGTCGAACGCGCCGAGGTGGACGGCACCGGCCCGTCCAATTTCCCGCGCCTGCACGCGCTGCTCAAGGCGCGGGTGGCGCAAACCCGTGGCCTGCTGGGCATCTTCGTCTACGATGAACAAGGCCGCTGGGTGATCACCTCGCTCGACCAGGTCGAGCCCGGCGCCAACAACGCCGACCGGCCCTATTTCAAGTATCACCAGACGCACACCGACCGCGGCCTGCATATCGGCGTGCCGGTGCGCAGCCGCTCGTCGGGCCTGTGGATACTGCCGGTGTCGCGCCGCATCAACCATCCCGACGGTTCGTTCGCCGGCGTGGTGCTGGCGACCATCCGCACCGATTACTTCCAGCACTACTACAACGGCTTCGACATCGGCAAGGCCGGCGGCATTTTCATCGCGCTCGACGACGGCACCCTGATCGCGCGCCGGCCGATGCTGACCGACGTCACCGGCAGCAGCCTCAAGGGCGGGGCCGTGTTCACGCTGGTCGACCAGGGGCACGACAGCGGCACGGTGATGCGGGTGGCGCTGGTCGACCAGGTCGAGCGGCTGTACAGCTTCCGGCGCGTGCGCGGCTATCCGCTGGTGATCGCGGCCTCGCTGGCGAAACAGGAAATCTACGCCCAATGGTGGATCGATACCTGGCGCCAGTGCGGCGCGCTGGCGGTGTTGCTGGCCACGCTGGGATGGCTGGGCGCGCGGCTGTTCCGCCAGATCAGCCTGCGGGACCGCCTGGAGGTCGAACTGCGCAATTCGCGCGCCGCGCTGGAGGACAGCGTCGGCAAGCTGGAGTTGATCGCCACCACCGACGCGCTGACCGGCTTGAAGAACCGCCGCTACCTCGACGAGCGGCTCGCGGGCGAACTGGCGCGCGCCGCGCGCGACGCCCTGCCGGTGGCGCTGATCATGCTCGACGTCGACTTTTTCAAGCGCTACAACGACACCTACGGCCACCCGGCCGGCGACGCCTGCCTCAAGCTGGTCAGCGATGTCGTGGCGCGGGCCGCGCAGCGCGGCGCCGACGTCGCCGCGCGCTTCGGCGGCGAAGAGTTCGTGGTCTTTCTGGCCAACACCAATCTGGACGGCGCCCGCGCCGTCGCCGAGGGCATCTGCGCGGCGGTGCGCGCGTTGCAGGCGCCGCATCGCGGCAGCGATTTCGGTATCGTCACCATCAGCGCCGGCGTGGTCGCCGGTGTCCCCGTCCAGGGCGATGGCGGCGGCTCGCTGATCGAAGCGGCCGACGCCGCGCTGTACGCCGCCAAACGCCAGGGCCGCGACCGGGTTTCACCGCCGCCGCCGCCGCCAGCGGACAGCGCGCCAGCCGTGCCGCGTCCGGCCTGCGCCGAAGCCTGACGAGCGGCCGCGCGGCCGCCATTTCCCCTGCAAGGCCGGCGCCGCCGGGCCGTCCGCGCGCGCGGCATGCCGTCGCATAGACGGTTTTCGTCTTTGTGAAGTTGATTTTATTCGTTTTGTTTCACTTCGGCCGAACGTATATTTCATTCCGCAAGCCGTCCATCGCCATCGACGGCTATCCACCAATCACGCCATCATAAGGTCCTCCTATGTCCGTTGACGTCCTCTCGCCGGCGCTGCCTCCAGTGCTGGCATCGATCAAGGCCGATGCGGCCGCGTCCCAATTGCCGTATGCCGGCGGCGTCGCCCCGGCGCTCGCGTGGGAACTGTTCTCCGCCAAGGACGTGCTGCTGGTCGACGTGCGCACCGGCGAGGAGCGCAAATTCGTCGGTCACGTCGCCGACAGCTTGCACGTGCCGTGGGCCACCGGCACCGCGCTGACGCGCAATCCGCGCTTCGTGCGCGAGCTCGAGAGCAAAGTCGGCGGCAAGGACGCGGTGGTCCTGCTGCTGTGCCGCAGCGGCAAGCGTTCGGCGCTGGCGGCCGAAGCGGCCACCAAGGCGGGACTCGGCAACGTCTTCAACGTGCTCGAAGGCTTCGAGGGCGAGCTCGACGCGCGCCAACAGCGCGGCAAGGCCGACGGCTGGCGCTTCCACGGGCTGCCGTGGGTGCAGGACTGAACCGTACCACCAACCATTTCGGGACGAGGACAGCGTGGCCACTTTCGACATCACCACCATCGTGCAATCGCTGCACGAGGCGCGCCACCGCTGGCGCCAGCAACAAAGCCGCGGCAGCGAACCGGGCGGGCGTGAATTCCCCTCGCGTAACGCCTTGGCGGCCATCATCGACAGCCTCAAGGGCGTGCTGTTTCCGATGCGCCTGGGCCCGCCCGACCTGCGCCAGGAAAGCGAGGACTTCCACGTCGCCCACGCGCTTGACGGTGTGCTGCACGCGCTGCTCAAGCAGGTGCGGCGCGAGTTGACCTACAACGCCGGCCTGCGCGGCGAACCATTGCGCGCAGTCGACGCCAGCATCGGGCACGACATCGACCACGCGGCGCTGGACGCGGTGCGCCGCTTCGCCGCCGCGCTGCCGGCGATCCGCGCGCTGCTCGACAGCGACGTCATGGCCGCCTACCAGGGCGACCCGGCCGCGCGCAGCGTCGACGAGGTGCTGCTGTGCTACCCGGGCGTGCTGGCGATGATCCATTACCGCATCGCCCACCAGTTCTACACGCTCGGGCTGACGTTACTTGCCCGCATCGTCGCCGAGCTGGCGCACGGCGCCACCGGCATCGACATCCATCCCGGCGCGCGCATCGGCCCCGGCTTCTTCATCGGCCACGGCACCGGCGTGGTGATCGGCGAGACCGCCGTCATCGGCGCGCGCGTGCGGCTGTACCAGGCCGTCACGCTCGGCGCCAAGCGCTTCCCGACCGACGCCGACGGCAACCTGCAAAAAGGCTTGCCGCGCCACCCGGTGGTCGAGGACGACGTCGTCATCTACGCCGGCGCCACGGTGCTCGGCCTGATCACGATCGGCAAGGGCGCCATCATCGGCGGCAATGTCTGGCTGACGCACGACGTGCCGCCGGGCGGCCGCATCGCCCAGGCCGAATCGCGCGTGGGCGCCTTCGCCAACGGCATCGCGGCGGCATGAGCGGCGGGGCGGACCGATGACCAGCCTGGTGCGCAGCTTCGGCATCGGCGTGCGGCAACTGCGCGAGGCGCAGGGATGGTCGCAGGAACAGCTGGCCGAGAACTCCAACCTGAACCGCTCATATGTCGGCGAGATCGAGCGGGGCCGCGTGATCGCCTCGCTGCTGACGGTGGAAAAGTTGGCGCTGGCGCTCAAGCTGACGCCGTCCGCCTTGCTGACGCGCGGCGAGATGGTCGGCGACGCCAGCTCCATCCCCCCGGGGTCAGTGCCGACATTCGGACACAAGCTCGGCAGGCGAACGGATTAGTCCGTCCATCCCCGGGGTCAGCATCCCCGGGGTCAGTGCCGACATTCGGACACAAGCTCGGCAGGCGAACGGATTAGTCCGTGTCTGAATGTCGGCACTGACCCCCGGGGGCTGACCCCCGGGGGGGATTGGTGGCGATAGCACGTCCATCCCCGGGGTCAGTGCCGACATTCGGACACAAGCTCGGCAGGCGAACGGATTAGTCCGTGTCTGAATGTCGGCACTGACCCCCGGGGGGGATTGGTGGCGATAGCATGTTGAGCTGACTCATCAGTAGCGCCATACTGGCCCGGTTATTTTCCGCATAACCTTATTTGATTTTTCACCTTACTGAAATGGAGTCACGATGTCGGCAACTGTAGGCGGTACCACGGCGCTGGGCGATAACGCAGCACGGCAATTAGCGAACGCGACCAAGACCGTTCCCCAGCTCGAGACCATCAGCCCGCGCTGGCTGACCCATCTGCTGCAATGGGTGCCGGTGGAGGCGGGCATCTACCGGCTCAACAAGGTCAAGAATCCGGAGGCGATCAAGGTCACCTGCACCGCCCGCGAACAAGAGAACCAGTTGCCGCGCACCTACGTCGATTACGAGGAAAATCCGCGCGAGTACTTCCTCAACGCCGTCTCCACCGTGCTCGACGTGCACACCCGCGTCTCCGACCTCTACAGCAGCCCGCACGACCAGATCAAGGAGCAACTGCGCCTGACGATCGAGACCATCAAGGAAAACCAGGAAAGCGAGCTGATCAACAATCCCGACTACGGCCTGCTGGCCCAGGTGACCGACGAGCAGCGCATCTTCCCGCTGACGGGCGCGCCCACGCCGGACGACCTCGACGAGCTGCTGACCAAGGTGTGGAAGGAGCCGGCCTTTTTCCTGACCCATCCGCTGGCGATCGCCGCCTTCGGCCGCGAGGCCACCCGCCGCGGCACGCCGCCGCCGACCATCAGCCTGTTCGGCTCGCAGTTCATCACCTGGCGCGGCATTCCGCTGATCCCGTCGGACAAGGTGCCGGTGGCCGACGGCAAGAGCAAGATCCTGCTGCTGCGCGTCGGCGACAAGCGCCAGGGCGTGGTCGGCCTGTTCCAGCCGGGTCTGCCGGGCGAGCAAAGCCCGGGCCTGTCGGTGCGCTTCATGGGCATCAACAACCATGCGATCTCGTCGTACCTGATCTCGCTGTACTGCTCGCTCGCGGTGCTGACCTCCGACGCGCTGGCCGTGCTCGACGACGTCGAGATCAACAAGTACCACGACTATCCGGACACCTACAAGTAAGCGCGCGCCGTGAGCCTCCTTTCGCCCCCCATCTCCCTGCCGGCGGACCGTGCCGCCGGCGTTCCCGAACCGTCCGGCGCGCCGTTCGATGCGGCCGCGCTGGCGCGCCTGGCCAACGAATTCTTTGCGGCGCCGCCGTTCGTCCGGCAATTGAGCGCGCCGGGCGTGCAGGCGCCGGCCAACATCGCGCCGCCCGGTTCGCCGCTGGTCAGCCCGGCCGGCTTCGGTCCCGGCGTGCCCGGCACGCCGATCCCGCAGGGCCAGATTCCCGGCACCAACCTGATTTCCGGATCGCCGACCCAGGTGCTGTCGCTGGGCAATCGGGCGCCGGCGTTGTTGCCGGCCGCGCAGGCCGGCAACGGCGTGCCCGACAAGGCGTTCGGCGCGATTCCCGCGTACGAGCCGCGCAACGGCGGCGCCGTGCTGGGCGTGCCGAACGTGCCGACCACGGCGGCCGGCGCGAGCGCGCCGGCCGAAGCGTCGTCGTACTATTTCTTGAGCGAGCGCTACGGCCAGCCGGGCGCCACGGCGCAGGCGCAGCAGCGTTCCGCACCGTCGTCGCCTTTGCCGGACGGCGCGCCGCCGGCGCCGCACGGCGCCACGCCATCGTTGCCGTCGCCCCGGCCGCCGGCCGGTGCCGCGCTGCCGCCACCGGTGACCGGCTTGCCGGGCGCGTCCGCGCCGGCGGCGCCAGCGCCAGCGCCGCGGTATTACTTCGTCGACGCGGTGGTGCTGCCCAGCGGCTACGTCACCCCGGCCAAGCCGGCGCCGCACGGCGGCGCGCCACTGGCCGGCGGCGAGCGCCATCCACCGTTCGACGTGCACGCCGTGCGGCGCGATTTTCCGATCCTGCAGGAGAAGGTCAACGGCCGCCAGCTGGTCTGGTTCGACAACGCCGCCACCACCCACAAGCCGCAGTCGGTGATCGACCGCATCGCGTATTTCTACGCGCATGAGAACTCGAACATCCACCGCGCCGCGCACGAGCTCGCCGCGCGCGCGACCGACGCCTACGAGGGCGCCCGCGAGCGGGTGCGGCGCTTCCTCAACGCTCCCGACGTCAACGAGGTCATCTTCGTGCGCGGCACCACCGAGGCGATCAACCTGGTGGCCAAGAGCTGGGGCGGACAACACGTGGGCGAGGGCGACGAGATCATCGTCTCCAACCTCGAGCACCACGCCAACATCGTGCCGTGGCAGCAGCTGGCCGCCGCCAAGGGCGCGCGGCTGCGCGTGATCCCGGTCGACGACAGCGGCCAGGTCTTGCTCGACGAGTACCGCAAGCTGCTCAACGACCGCACCAAAATCGTCGCCGTCACGCAGGTGTCGAACGCGCTGGGCACGGTCACGCCGGTCAAGGAAATCGTCGAGCTCGCCAAGCGGGCCGGCGCCCGGACCCTGGTCGACGGCGCGCAGTCGGTCTCGCACATGCGCATCGACGTGCAGGACATCGGCGCCGATTTCTTCGTCTTCTCCGGCCACAAGCTGTTCGGCCCGACCGGCATCGGCGCGCTGTGGGGCAAGCGCGAAGTGCTCGAGGACATGCCGCCATGGCAGGGCGGCGGCAACATGATCGCCGACGTCACGTTCGACAAGACCGTGTTCCAGCCCATCCCCAACAAGTTCGAGGCCGGCACCGGCAACATCGCCGACGCCGTCGGGCTGGGCGCGGCGATCGACTACGTCACGCGCATCGGCATCGACAACATCGCCCGCTACGAGCACGAGCTGCTGGTGTACGGCATGCGCGAGCTGGGCGCGATCAACGGCGTGCGCCTGATCGGCACGGCCGCCGACAAGGCCAGCGTGATGTCGTTCGTGCTGGCCGGCTACACCACGGAAGAGGTCGGTCACGCGCTCAACGACGAGGGCATCGCCGTGCGCACCGGGCACCATTGCGCGCAGCCGATCCTGCGGCGTTTCGGCGTGGAGACGACGGTGCGGCCATCGTTGGCGTTCTACAACACTTTCGACGAGATCGACCGGCTCGTCGCAGTGGTGCGCAGGCTGGCGTCGGCCCGCTAGCGCGGCACGGTAGAAACGCGGCCAAACGGCGCGGCGAAATTGCGGCAAAATAGGTGTTCAATTTTGTCGAGCCGCGCCGATCCGGCCGGGCAGCCCATGCCGCCATCTCTCCAAGAATCGATACCGTTGCCGCACCAGGCGGCCGGGATGTTTTGCCTGATGGTGCAGGAGATCAAGGAGTGCGCCATCTTCCTGATGGACACGCGCGGCGTGATCACCAGCTGGAACCGCGCGGCCGAGGTCATGAAGGGCTACCGCGCCGACGAGGCGATCGGCCAACACCTGTCGCTGCTCTACCGCGACGAGGACCGGGTGCGCCGCTGGGCCGACCACAACCTGGGCCAGGCGGCCGAGCACGGCTTCTACAGCGAGGAAACCTGGCGCCGCCGAAAGGACGGCAGCCTGTTCTGGGCGCACATCGCGCTCACCGGCCTGCGCGACGAGCACGACCGGTTGATCGGGTTTTCCAAGGTCACGATGGACCTGACGCGCCACAAGCTGCTCGAGCAGTGCCTCGACGAAAAAGAAGAAAACCGCCGCATCATGACCGCCGCCAACGCCGGCACCTGGAAGTGGCAGGCCGCCGGCCGCCACCTGGCGTTGTCCCCCGCGCTCAAGCAATTGCTCGGCTACGAGGCCGGCGGCGCCGCGCCCGACGCCAGCGACTGGCGCGCCCTGGTCGACCCGCGCGACGTGCCGGCCGTATGCGCCAGGTTGCGCACCATGATGACGGCGATGCCGGCGCGCCCGCTGGCGCTGGAGCTGCGGCTGTGCCGCCAGGACGGCAACTGCCGCTGGTTCTTCGTGCGCGCCGACTGGACGCGCGATGCGGCGGGCCAGGGCGAGCTGAGCGGTGTTTGCGTCGACATCCACGATATGCGCCTGCTGGCCGAGGACCGCGAGCGCCTGCTCAACGAGCTGCAGCTGATGCGCTTGCGCTTCCGCGCCGTCATCGACCAGATGCCGTCCGGCGTGTTCGTGGCGGAGGTGCCATCGGGCAAACTGCTGTACCAAAACCTCAAGGCCCGGCGCATCTTCGGCGCCACGCTCGACGAGATCGCCACGTACCACGACTACGTGCGCGTCGACATCCGCGATCTCGACGGGCGGCGCCTGCTGGCGCACGAGTTTCCGCTGGCCCAGGCCATCCTCAGCGGCCGGCCGGTGCCGGCGCGCGAACTGGTGTTCCATCCGCCCGGCGCCGCGCCGCGCTACTTCCGGGTCGGCGCCACGCCGGTGCAGGCCGACGGCGACGAGCGCCGCATGGCCGTCGCCGTGGCCCACGACATCGACGATCTGAAGCGGGCGCAGGAATCGCTGCGGGCGGAAAAGGAGCGCGCCGAGGTGACGTTGCGGGCCATCAGCAACGGCGTCGTCACCACCGGCCTGGACGGGCGCATCGACAGCATGAACACGGCCGCCGAACGGCTGACCGGCTGGAGCCAGCGGGAGGCCCTGGGCCGGCCGCTCGACGAGGTGCTGCAACTGGACGAGGAGCCGGCCGACGAGCCGGGCGGGCAGCCGCGCGCGCCCGCGGCCGGCATCGATCCGGTGCTGCGCTGCCTGCGCGAGAACCGGCCGGTGACGTCGTCCGCGCCGGCGGTGCTGCACGCGCGCGGCGGCGGCCGGCACATGATCGACTACGCGGCCGCGCCGTTGCAATTGCCGGACAACCGCACCGGCGGCGCCGTGCTGGTGCTCAACGACGTCACCGAGTCGCGCGGGCTGCTCAAGCACCTGGGCTACCAGGCCAGCCACGACGTGCTGACCGGCCTGGTGAACCGGCGCGAGTTCGGCGTGCGCCTGCAGCGCGCGCTCGACCGCACCGGCCAGCCGGGCGCCAGCAACAGCGCGCTGCTGTACCTGGACCTGGACCAGTTCAAGATCGTCAACGACACCTGCGGCCACGCGGCCGGCGACGACCTGCTGCGCCAGCTGTCGGTGGCCTACGGCGCCCATGTGCGCGAGCGCGACACGCTGGCGCGCATCGGCGGCGACGAGTTCGCGCTGATCGTCGAGCACTGCACGGTGGAGGAGGCCAAGGTGGTGGCCGACAAGCTGCTCGAGACCACGCGCAACTTCCGCTACATCTGCAACAACCAGGTGTTCCGGCTGGGCGTGAGCATCGGCCTGACGCCGCTCGACGGCGGCACCACGACGATGGAGGAGGCGCTGCGCCAGGCCGACCACGCCTGCTACATCGCCAAGGAGGGCGGACGCAACCGGGTGTTCCTGCAACAGCGCGGCGGCGCCGAGATCGCCCAGCGGCGCAACGACATGTACTGGGTCAAGCGGCTCGGCGACGCCTTCCGCAACGACGAGCTGCAGCTGTACCACCAACCGATCCGCGCGCTCGGCGGCGCCGGCGACGGCGGCCTGCACTACGAGATCCTGCTGCGCATGAAGGACGGCAGCGCCGGACCGGTGGGGCCGACCAGTTTCCTGCCGGCCGCCGAGCGCTACGACATCATGCAGGAGGTCGACCGCTGGGTGCTCGACCGCAGCCTGGCCTGGCTGGAGGCCCATCCCGGCCACGTCGAGCGGCTCGAGCTGTGCACCATCAACCTGTCGCAGCGGGCGCTGGCCGATCCGGGTTTCCAGCAGTACGCCGCCGCCCGCATCCAGGCGGTGGCGGTGCCGGCCCACAAGCTGTGCTTCGAGATCACCGAGACCGGCGCCTTCGCCAATATGCAGAACACGCTGTCGTTCGTGCTGGCCTTGCAGCGGCTGGGCTGCCGCTTCGCGCTCGACGATTTCGGCACCGGCATGGCCTCGTTCGCCTATCTGAAGCAGTTGCCGGTCAACTACGTCAAGATCGACGGCTCGTTCATCCAGATGATGACCAGCAGCACGGTCGACTTCGAGATGGTGCGCTTCACCAACGACATCAGCCACATCATGGGACGCCGCACCATCGCCGAGTTCGTCAATGACGAGGACACGCTGGCCAAGCTGACCGAGATCGGCGTCGATTACGCCCAGGGCTTCATGCTGGGCGAGCCGCAGCCGCTGGAGGCGTGACGGCCGACTAGATTTGCGCCACGCCGCCGTCGACGAACAGCTCGACGCCGTTGACGAAGCTGGCGTCGTCCGAGGCCAGGAACACCGCCGCCTTGGCGATCTCGTCGGGCTCGCCGACGCGCCCCATCGGAATCTGCGCGGCGAGGTGGTCGAGCAAGCCTTGCTGCCGGGCGGCGTCCGGCCCGGCCAGCTCCACCAGGCCCGGCGTCCTGATCGGGCCGGGGCTGATGGTGTTGATCCGGATGCCGCGCCCCTTCAGGTCGAGGATCCAGTTGCGGGCGAACGAGCGCACCGCCGCCTTCGACGCCGCGTAGACGCTGAACGCCTCGGTGCCGGTGCTGCCGGCGGTCGAGCCGGTCAGGATCACCGACGCGCCCTGGCCCAGCAGCGGCAGCGCCGTCTGCACCGTGAACAAGGTGCCTTTGACGTTGCGGCCGAAGGTGTCGTCGAAGTGAGCCTCGGTGATCTGGCCCAGCGGCAGCATCGAGCCGCCGCCGGCGTTGGCCACCAGCACATCGAGCTTGCCGTGTTCGGCCTTGACGCGGTCGAACAGCGCCTGCAACTGCGCCTGGTCGGCCGAATCGACGCGCGCGCCGATCGCGGCCGCGCCGATCGCGTCGACCGCGGCGTCGAGTTCCGGCTGGCGGCGTCCGGTGATGTAGACGCGCGCGCCCTCGCTGGCGAAGCGCTTGGCGACGGCCAGGCCGATGCCGCTGGTGCCGCCGGTGACGACGGCGATTTTTCCTTCGAGTTTCTGGGACATGATGTTTCCTTTCCATTGGTTGGGTCGAAAGACCATGGAAGCAGTGTGCGCCCGGAACAGGCCGGCGATAAGACAGGCGCGGCGCATATGATTTATGTTTTAATCGCATAAATACTTTGCGGGCAATCGGAAAATGAATAAATTGCTATGGATGCGCTGTTTTGTGCGCGTGGTCGAGACCGGCAGCTTTTCGGCCGTCGCCCGCGAGCTGGCCATCGGCCAACCCAATGTCAGCCGCCATATCGCCGCGCTGGAGGCGGAACTGGGGGCGCTGTTGCTGCACCGTTCGACGCGCCAGCTGGTCGTCACGCCGGAGGGCCACCGCTATTACGCGCAGGCGCGCCAGGCGCTCGACCTGATCGCGCAGGCCGAGGCCGACGTGCTGGGACAGCACAATCCGCGCGGCTTGCTGCGCGTGGCCTGCTCGCCGGCGCTGGGCACGGAAGTCATCACCGCCACCTTGCCGGCCTTCCTGGAGCGCTACCCCGACATCGAACTGGAGCTGCGCATGGACGATGGCTATGTCGACTTGGTGGCCGAGGGCATCGACATCGCCATCCGGGGCGGCGAGCTCAAGGACAGCGCGCTGCGCGCCCGCCGTCTGGGCAATTCGGAGCGCCTGTGCGTCGCCAGCGCCGGCTATGTGGCGCGGCACGGCGCGCCGGCGGCGACGGCCGACCTGGCGCGGCACCAGTGCATCGTCTACACGCTGCTCGGCGGCAGCGGCGCGTGGCGCCTGAGCGATGGCGAAGTCCATGTGCGCGGGCGGCTGCGGGTCAACAGCCTGGAGGGGGTGCGGCGCGCCGCGCTCGCGGGCCTGGGCATCGGCTACCTGCCGCGCTGGATGGTGGCCGATCACCTGCGCGCCGGCGCGCTGGTCGACGTGCTGGCCGGGCACGCGCCGACGTTCTCGCCGGTCAACGCCGTCTATTCGGCGGCGCGCCTGCTGCCGCTGCGCGCCAGCGTGTTCATCGACCACATCGCCGCGGTGTTCGCGGCCACGCCGGGGTTCGATGGCGTGGCGCCGGCCTTGCCTTAAACCGGGGTTGGCCGGGGATGCCCGGGAAAACCCGGCGCCGACTGCTGGCGCAGTATCGCCAGCAGCGATTGCGCGGCCGGCTGCAGTTCGCGTCCGCGCCGCGTGATGATGCCGTAGCAGTCCATCGTAATGCCGAGTTCGAACGGCAGGACGACGATCGCGCCAGCGTCGAGGTACGGCTGCAGAAGCGGAGGCGGCAGCGCCACCAGCATGTCGCTGCGCATGATGAGCGACGACACCACCGGCAGCGCGCTGGTCTCGACAATGTCACGCGGCGGTTCGATGGCGCCGGCCAGAAACAGCGCTTGCAGGCGCGCGCGCAGGACGCTGGCGGCCGGCGGCATGATCCATGGCTGGCGCGCCACGCCGGCCAGCGTGATGGGATGCTCGTCGAGCAACGGATGCTTGGCGCGCGCGAGCAGGCTGTGCGGCTCGTCGGCGACCGGCTCGACGCGCAATTGGTCGAGCTGGTCGATCAGCACCGCGCGGCCGACGACGATATCGAGCTCGTCGCGCTGCAGCGCCTGCAGCAATCGCACGCTGCCGTCGACCGTGACCGAAACCTGCACCGCCGGATTGTCCGCCTGCAGCCGCACGATCGCCTGCGGCACCAGCGAGACGGCCGGCGTGAGGATCGCGCCAACGCGCACATGGCCGCGCAGGCCCGTCATGACGTCGTGGATCTCCTGGTGGGCCGCTTCCATTTCCCCCAGCGCCGCGCGCGCGCGGCGCAACAGGATGGTGCCGTACCAGGTCGGTTCCACCCCGCGCGCCGAGCGCTCGAACAGCTGCACGCCGAGCACCTGTTCCAGTTCGCCGAGCAGCTTGGAGGCCGCCGGCTGGCTCAAGTGTACCGCCTTGGCGGCCTGCGCGATGGTGCCGTGCTTGCCGAGTTCGCCCAGCAGCACGAGGTGGCGCATCTTCAGCGTCGGCCGCTCCGACAGCTCGGGTGGCGGGAGAATGGTCCGTTCGCCCATGGCCGCCTACGGTTGCCAGACGCGCACATAATCGACTTCCATGCGGGCGGGCAGCGCCGTGTCGCCGACCGGGCCTCCCAGCATACCGCCCATGGCGATGTTCAGCAGCAGGTACTGGGGCCGGTCGAACGGCCACTTGGCGCGGTCTGCGCCTCCCGGATTGCTGAACTGGAAGTACGACTTGTCGTCGATGCCGATCTTGATCTGGGTCGCGGTCCACGTCAGCTGGTAGCGATGGAAGCTGTCGCACACGGTGTCGCGCCGGATCGACGCCCCCAGCTGGGTATTGTTGGTGTGGTTGTAGGCCAGCGTGTGGATGGTGCCCGACACCTCGCCCGGGTTGCGCCCGACATGCTCCATGATGTCGATTTCGCCGTCGTCGGGCCACTTGCCGCCGCTGCCCAGCGTCCAGAACGCCGGCCAGGTTCCGACCCCGCACGGCAGCTTGGCGCGTATCTCGACGAAGCCGTACAACCAGTCCTGCTTGCCGCGCGTCACCAGCCGGGCCGAGGTATAGGCTTGGCCGCCGTAGTCGGCGGCGGAGTCCAGGCGTTCCTTGCGTGCTTCGATGACCAGCATGCCGTTCTCGACCCGGGAATTTTCGCGCCTGGCGCGCGCGTAATACTGTTGTTCGTTGTTGGGCCAGCCGCCCTGGTTGCCCCAGGTGTCGTAGTCCCACTTGGACGGGTCGGGCAAGTCCGATCCGCCCACCTGGTCGAATTCGTCGTGCCAGACCAGCCGCCACTCGGCGGGCCTGGGCGCGTCGATCAGCGTCGACGCCACCGGTCCTGCCGGAGGCGGCGCCGCTGGATTGGCCGACACCGCGTTCGCCGGTGGCGCCGCGTTGCCTCCCCCCGCGCCGCCGCAGGCGGCCAACGCCACGGCGAACGCGAGTACGGTACTGACTGAATGACGCATCATTGTCTCCTGATTATTGTCGTTCCCGCGGCGGCGTGGCCAGCGGGGCGCTTCCACAGCGAACAGCGCATGTTGTAACGAAACTACAGCATGCGGTCCTGATTCGCCGGATTCAATCCTATCACCAAGCCTGCCGGGGGCAGGTATTCATAAAATAGCGTATGGCATATCGAAATCGGTATGCCGTCTTAACCAATCGCATCGAATTGCTATCGATTACGAAAAATCAATATGGGTTTGGCGAAAAATGGAATAGCCAAATGGCGACGATTCTGATTCGTTAGCGAGTGCCGTCGATATAATACCAAGCATGGAAGCGATTCCAAACTTGCCGGGCCGGTGGCGCTTGAACGCGCCGGCGGGGATGCGCCGCGCGCGCTGTAGGCAAGTTACTTGTCCCGTGCCCCGCCGGGGGCGCCGACGCCCCATCTCACTTTTTGGAAAGGCCTACATGCGTTCTCATCTTCCGGCGGCCGCGTTGCTCGCCGCCGTCATGCTGCCCGTGGCCGCCGTGGCCGCCGAGGCGACCGCGCGACTGCCCGCGTTATCCGCCGAGGACAGCCGTCGCGTCGGCGCGCTCATGGCCCGCATGAGCGTCGACGAAAAAGTCGGCCAGCTTAACCAGGTCGCCGGCGCCGACGCGACCGGGCCGGTCAGTCCCGCCAAGGCCGAGGATCTCGCCGCCGCCGTGCGGTCCGGCCGGATCGGCTCCATGCTCAACATCCGCGGCGCCGCGGCGACCCGCCAGTACCAGCAATGGGCGATGCGCTCGCGCCTGAAAATTCCGCTGCTGTTCGCCCTGGACGTCATTCACGGCTACCAGACCGTGTTCCCGGTCCCGCTGGGCGAGACGGCATCCTGGGACCTCGGGCTGATCGAGCAATCGGCCCGCATCGCCGCCATCGAAGCATCGGCGTCCGGCATCCACTGGACGTTCGCGCCGATGGTCGACGTGGCGCGCGATCCGCGCTGGGGCCGGGTGATGGAGGGCGCCGGCGAGGACCCCTGGCTGGGCGCCGCCGTCGCGCGCGCCAGGGTGCTCGGCTTCCAGAAGCGGCGCCTGGGCGACACCGACGCGGTGATGGCCACGGCCAAGCATTTCGCCGGCTACGGCGCCGCGCTCGCCGGCCGCGACTACAACACGGTCGACATGAGCCTGCAACAACTGCACGACGTGTACCTGCCACCGTTCAAGGCGGCCGCCGATGCCGGCGTGGCGTCCTTCATGAACGCTTTCAACACACTCAACGGCGTGCCGGCCACCGGCAGCCGCTACTTGCAAACCACGCTGCTGCGCCGCCAGTGGGGCTACGACGGCATCGTCGTGAGCGACTGGGGATCGGTGGGCGAGATGATCACCCACGGCTTCGCGCGCGACGCCGCGCACGCCGCGCCGCTGGCGCTCAATGCGGGCAACGACATCGACATGGAAAGCCATGTGTACGACAAGGCGCTGGCCGCCGCGGTGCGCTCCGGCGCGGTCGCCACGCCGACGCTGGACGCCGCCGTGCGCAGGGTGCTCGAGATGAAGGCGCGCCTTGGACTGTTCAAGGACCCGTACCGCTTTTCCGACGAGCGGCGCGAGCGCCAGGCGCTGTCGAATCCCGCGCACCGGTTGGTCGCGCTGGAAGCGGCGCGCAAGTCGGCGGTGTTGCTCAAGAACCACGAACGGCTGCTGCCGATCCCGCCGCGGGTGCGCCATATTGCCGTGATCGGCCCGCTGGCGCGCGCCCGCCGCGACCTCGAGGGCGGCTGGCTGGTCAATTCGTCGCCGCAGCACGTCGTCACTATCGCCGAGGCGATCAAGGCGCGCGCGCCCGCCGGCACGCAGGTGACGGTGCTCGACGGGTGCGACGTCGATTGCGCCAGCGACGCCGGCTTCGCCGCCGCCGAAGCGGCGGCGCTGCAGGCGGACCTGGTGGTGCTGGCAGTCGGCGAGGGCTGGGACATGACGGGCGAGGACCGCTCGCGCGCCGACATCGGCCTGCCAGGGCGCCAGAACGAACTGGTGCAACGGGTCGCGCGCGCCGGCAAGCCGGTGGCGGCGGTGGTGCTGGGCGGGCGCCCGCTGATCCTGAACACGGTCGCCGAGCATGCGGGCGCCATCCTGCTGGCCTGGCTGCCGGGCAGCGAGGGGGGCAACGCCATCGGCGACCTGCTGTTCGGGCACGTCAATCCGTCGGCCAAACTGCCGATCACGTTCCCGCGCTCGGTGGGGCAGATCCCGATCAGCTACGCGCACTACATGACGGGGCGCCCGGCCGGCGCGGTGCGCGCCCCTTACCGCAGCCAGTACATCGATAGTCCCAACACCCCGCTGTACGCCTTCGGGCACGGGCTCAGCTACACCACGTTCGAGTACACCGCGCCGGCCCTGAGCGCGGCGGCGATCAAGGCCGACGGCAAGGCCACTTTGCGCTTCACGCTGACCAACAGCGGCGCCGTGTACGGCGAGGAAGTGGTGCAGTTGTATGTGCACGACGAGGTGGCCTCGCTGGCGCGGCCGGTGCGGCTGCTGCGCGGCTTCCGCAAGGTCGGCCTGCAGCCCGGCGCGTCGGCGCAGGTGGAATTCACCATCGATCGCGCCACGCTGTCGTTTATCGACGCCAGCCTGGCCAGCGTGGTCGAACCCGGAAGCTTCAGGCTGATGGTGGGCGCCGCCTCCGACGACCTCCGCTTGGAGGCCCGCCTCGAGGTGCTGCCGTGAGCGCGCCGCGCGGACCGGCATGCCGCTGGTGGATCCTGGCTTTACTGTGGGCGGCGTTGCAGTCCTGGACCGGCGCGGCCGGCGCCGCGACCGGACGCGAACGCCTGTCGCTGGATCGCGGCTGGGTATTCCATCTTGGCGATATCGCCACGCCTGAAGTGCGCGGGCATACCGAGAGCTATTTGCACGCCAAGGCCGGCAACGCCACCGGCGCGGCCGCCGCGTCCTACGACGACAGCCAATGGCGCCCGGTCGATCTGCCGCACGACTGGGCCGTGGAGGGACCGTTCGATCCGCAAGCGAACGTGTCGCAGGGCTATCGCCCGCGCGGCATCGGCTGGTACCGGCGCTATCTGCGGCTCGATGCGGCCGAGCGCGGTCGCCACGTCGAGCTGCAGTTCGATGGCATCGCCACCCACTCGACCGTCTGGGTCAACGGCAACCTGGTCAGCCGCAATTGGTCGGGCTACACCGGCAACAATATCGACATCACGCCGTACCTGCGCTATGGCGACGAGTTCAATACGATCGCGGTGCGGGTCGACGCCACCCGGATGGAGGGCTGGTGGTACGAGGGCGCCGGCATTTACCGCCATGCCTGGCTGGTCAAGCGCGCGCCGGTGCACATCGCCACCGACGGCGTGCATGCGACACCGCGCCGCGACCGGGCCGGCGCATGGTCGATCCCGGTGGCGGTCACGCTGGGCAGCGCCGCCCGCGCGCCGGCGCAGGTCACGGTGCAGGTGGACGTGTCCGATCCGTCCGGACGGCCGGTGCACACGGCCAGCCGGCGCGTCGCCATCGATCCGCTGGCGCCGGCCAGCGCCCGCTTGCGGATCCCCATCGCCAAGCCGGTGCCGTGGTCGATCGACACGCCCCGCCTGTACAACGTTCGCACGCGGGTGCTGCAGGCCGGCCGGGTGATCGACGCGCACGAACTGAAAACGGGACTGCGCACCATCCGCTTCGATCCGCGGCGCGGCTTGTTGCTGAACGACCGACACGTCAAGCTGCAGGGCGTGTGCATCCACCAGGACCATGCCGGCGTCGGCGTCGCGCTGCCCGACGCGATCTGGGCATACCGGCTGCGCCGCCTGAAGGAACTGGGCGTGAACGCGATCCGCTTCTCGCACCACGCGGTGGCCGCGGAAGTGCTGGACCTGGTCGACCGCATGGGCTTTTTGGTGATGGACGAAAACCGCAATTTCAACCCGTCGCCGGACTACATGCTCCAGCTCGAATGGATGGTCAAACGCGACCGCCATCGGCCCGGCGTTGTGCTGTGGTCGGTATTTAACGAAGAGCCGATGCAGGGCACCGGGGCCGGCTACGAAATGGCCAGGCGGATGGTGGCGCGGGTGCGGGCGCTCGACGATACCCGTCCTGTCACCGCCGCCATGAACGGCGGCTTTTTCAGCCCGCTGAACGTGGCCCACGCCGTGGACGTGCTGGGAGCGAACTACCAGGCCGCCGACTACGACGCGATCCACCGCGCCTTCCCCGACCTGCCATTCACCAGTTCCGAGGACACCTCCGCCTTCATGACACGCGGTGAATTCGTCACCGATCCGGGCAAGCATACGATCGCCAGCTACGACGAGGATTTCGCCCAATGGGGCAGCAGTCACCGCGACGGCTGGGAAGCGATACGGCGACGCGAGTACCTCGCCGGCGGCTTCGTCTGGACCGGTTTCGACTACCGCGGCGAGCCGACCCCGCACGAATGGCCATCGGTCAGTTCCTTCTTCGGCATCATGGACCTGAACGGTTTCGCGAAGACGGCGTACTACATCCATCAAGTGCAATGGATCAAGGACCAGCCGCTGGTCCACATCGCGCCGCACTGGAACTGGCCGGGGGACGAGGGCAAGAACAAGCGGGTGATGGTGATGGCCAATGTCGAGCGCATCGAGTTGCTGCTCAACGGGCGGCGGATCGGTGGACAGGCGGTCGACAATGTCCGCATGAACCATTTCGAGGTGCCTTACCAGCCCGGCCGGCTGGAAGCGATCGGCTACCGGCAGGGGCGGGAAGTGGCGCGCGCCGTGGTCGAAACGGCGGGCGCCGCGGTCCGGCTGGAGCTGCTGCCGGACCGCGCCCAGCTCGACGGTGACGGCCGCGACGCCATGCCGGTCACCGTGCGCGCGCTCGACGCGGCCGGGCGCGTGGTGCCCGATGCCAGCCCGCTCGTCACGTTTGCCATCTCCGGCAGCGGCCGGTCGATCGGACACGGCAACGGCGATCCGAACTCCCACGAGGATGAGAAGGGGGCGCGGCGGCGCCTGTTCAACGGCCTGGCACAGCTGATCGTGCAGTCCCACGACGATGCCGCCGGCGACCTGGCGATCACCGCCAGCGCCGATGGGCTGCAGCCGGCGCGGCTGACGATTCCGGTGCGCCGCGCCGCGCCGGTGGCGAGCGTGCCGGTCACCGGCGCGGCGCCGGCCGCGCTGGTGGACTGGCGGATTTCGCCGGTCTATGCGCGGCGGCCAGACCCCGGGCAAAAGCTGGCCGGCTTCGATATGAATTCGTGGGCGCCAGGCCGTCCGCCGATGCGGCTGGGCGATGGCGCCGGCGCCGGCGAACCAACCCGGTACCGGCTGTACCGCACCGTGCTGGCGCCGCGCGCCGCATTGCAACAGGGCACCGCCAAGCTTGAGTTCGCCGGGTTGCGGGGCGTGGCCGAGGTGTGGCTCGATGGGAGCTTGCTGTCCAAAAAGACCGCTGCGCAAGCCGAGCGATGGTCGGTCGCGCTGCCGCCCGGCAGCGGACCGCGCGAGCTGACCGTGCTGGTGGAATCGGCCGCCGGCGTCGACGCCGGTTTCGAGGGCGCGGCGCTGCGGGAGGCGGCGCGTTGAGCCGGCGCGGCGCGAAAAAAAGCCAACCCGCGAGGTTGGCTTGTGAACCGCGCGCCGCCATCGCGGCGGCGCGCGGTCGCTGCCGGGCATGGCCCGGCATCGCGCTTGGCTAGAACGCGTACTGGGCCTGGATGACGTAACGCGGGCCGCTCATGAATACCTGGCGGGTGAACATGCCGGCATGCTGTTGCATGATCTGGCGCGTTTTGGCGTTGTTCAGGTTCTGCGCCTCCAGGCCGATGCGGAGCTTGTCGGTGAAGTCGTAGAAGATCGACCCGTCCAGCTGGCCGTACGCCGCCTGCCACAGCGGCAGGCCGTATGCCTGGTCGTGGACGGTGGTCGGTACCAGGTACTTGTCCGCCGGGGCGGCGGGGTTGGTGTTCAGACCATTGGTGCCACGGCTGCCCCAGGTGTTGACGGCCACCAGGTACTTCGAACGCCAGTTGTAGGCCAGGCGGGCCGACAGGCCATGCTGCTCGTACATCAGCGCGAAGTTGATGGTATGGCGCGACAAGCCTTGCAGCGGGGTCTTGCCGAACGCGCGGCCATCGGTATCGCAGCCGTTGATGGACAGGTTGAAGTTGCTGGCGGCGTCGTTGCCCGAGCACCAGGGCTCGTATACCGGGCGCTTGAGCTTGCGCTCGCTGGACACGTACGTCCAGCTCGACTGGGTGCCGATGCCCTTGAGCCAATCGGGCACGAAATCGTAGTACTGCTGGTGGGCGATTTCGACGCCGCGCGCGAAGCCCTTGGCGCCGTTGACCGGGCCGGTGACGGCAAACGTCTGGTCTTGGCCGTTGACATCCTTGACCGTCTTGCCGTACGTCTGGGTGACGATGATGTTGTTGATGTGCTTGTTAAACGCCGAGAAGGTCAGCGAACCGGCCGGGGCGAAGTACCATTCGACGGTCAAGTCCTCGTTGGTCGACGTGACCGGCTTGAGCAGCGGATTGCCGTCCGTGGTGCCGGTCAGGCTGGTGCCGTTGAACTGCACCGCGGTGGTCTCGCCGGCGGCATTCTTGATCGTCGTCGACAGGTTCGAGGCGGTCAGCGTGGTCTGCGCCTGCAGCTGGTTGAAGTCGGGACGCGACATCGACCTGGCCACGGCGAAGCGGAACTGCAGCTTGTCGTTGTACTTCATGCGCAGGTTCAGGCTGGGCAGCCAGTTATCGTACGAACTGTCGTACGACAGCGGCTCGGCGAAGGCGCGGATGTTGATCAATTTTTCCTGGCCGGTGACGACCGCGCCGGGCGCGACCGAAGTCGGCGGCGGCGGCGTGAACGCCACGTAGCCGTTGGCCGTGCCGGTGGTCCTGACGAAGCGCAGGCCGACGTTGCCGTCGATCGGGTATTTCAGATTGTCGAAACCGAAGCGCAGTTGGGTGTAAGCGCCGCGGGTCTTCTCGGTTTGCGCATTGCGCGCGGCGGGCGTGTCGAAGGTCGCTGGCACCCAGGGATCGCAGGTGGAGCCTTTTTCCTTGCATAGCACATCGTGGTAGGCGTGGATCTTGCTCCACTCGTCCGGGAAGCCGCGGACGGTCGCTTCGCTGGCGAACAGCATCGGTGGCACCGCGACTTTGCCGTCGAAGAAATTCGGAACCTGATACAGCGACGAGCCACCGCTAAAGCGCGGGTCGCCCAGCCGCGCCACGCCGTTGATCTGCCAGCCCTCCATCCATGGGAAGGTAATGGCCGACCAGTTGTAGAACTTCTGGGCGCGGTTGTTCTCGCCGTCGCGGTTGGCCATGCGCACGCCGAAACGGATGTCGCGCAGGACCGGATCGTCGAAGTCGAACTTGAGGTCCGACTTCCACGCCTTTTGCTCGGCCTTGGCCTTGTCCAGCGCCTCCTGGGTGTACGCCCAATAGTAGTTGTTCGGGTCGGCCATGTAGGCTGCCGAAGCGAGCCCGACGTGCGGGATCTTCCCGGTCGTGTCGATCGCCTGGCTCGGCAGGATGAAGCCGGTGGAGACGTCGGCGTCGAAGCCTTCGGTGGTCGACCGCACGTGCTGGAAGTCGTTGGTCCAGGTCAGCTCCGGCGTCACGCGCCATTGCACGTTGAGCGCGATGTCGCGGGTGCCCGCCTGGCGCTTGTTGATCCGTTGCGAGCTGTTGAACGGCGAGCCGCCGTAGGTCGGATTGGTGATCGTGCCGCTCTGGAAGGCGCCGTTGCTGTCGAACACCGAATCCGGGCTGGCGACCTGCTGGTACCACTTGTCTTCGGCCGGCGCCACCAGGTGCTCGCTCAGGTCTTCGTTGTACTTGGTTTTGAAGTACGTCAGGCCGGCCGTCAGATCGCGGTTCGGCCGCCACTGGAAGGCCGCGTAGTCGCCATGACGGATGCGCTCGAAGTCTTGCGAGCGGTATCCCACGCCCAGCGGAATCCATCTGGTCCGGGCCGGGTCGTATTTGGCGGGATCGGTTGAATTGACGTGGGGGAAATACGGCTCCACGCCGATGGCGTCGGTGCGGGTCGGGCTCTTGGCGTAGGCGAGGTCGACCAGGGCGCCGAATTGACCGAACGGCGTGTCCCAACGGTTCGACAGCAGGATGGCCCCGGTCGGCGCCTTTTGCTTGTTCAGGCTCGAGTAGCTTTCCGACGCGACGAGCGAGCCTTTGAAGCCCTTGAAGTCGAACGGCATGGCCGTGCGCAGATTGACCAGGCCGGCAACCGCGCCTTCGATCTGTTCGGCGGAGGGGTTCTTGTACACGTCGACCCCCGCCATCAACTCCGGTGCCACGTCGGTAAAGCCGAGCGAGCGGCCGCCGCCGGCGGAGAACGCGTCGCGGCCGTTGACCTCCGAGCGCACGTAGGTCAGGCCGCGCACGGAGACGCCCGAACCCTCAACGGCCTGGCGGTTCGGATCGCCGACCACGTTGCGGTCCATCGTCACGCCGGCGATGCGCTGCAAGACCTCGGTAACCGAACGGTCCGGCAATTTGCCGATGTCTTCGGCAACGATCGAATCGACCACCTCGTCGGCGTTCTGTTTGAGTTTTTGCGCCGATTGCAGCGCTGCGCGTTGGCCGCTGACCACGACGACCGGCGGTGCGGCGGTATCGGTGTCGGCCGCCTGGGCCCTGGCGCCGGCGTGCAGCAGGACGATCTGGGCGACGCCCATGGCGATCGCGGTTTTCTTCAAGTTATACAAAGTCAGTCTCCCTCCGGTGCTTTTGTAGTGATTTATTGACAATAGGTTGGCCGGCGGCGCAGCGTGCGCGCGCCGACTTGCCTCATGGTGCAGAAACATCGTCGAAGGGCGGTTATTCCTTTTTTCGGTCCGGTTATGCGCTGGCGGAATAGCCTTAAGGAAATGGCGTCGCGGCGGCGGGTAAGCTGTTGTTTTTGAACGGATATGGTCGGGACGTGGCGCCGCTCGAAAAGGGATGGTTGATCAATATGGCGTGCATCCCGAACAACACATTCGGCTGGGTCCGCGCCGGCCGGTCCTGTATCCTTGGCGGCCGAATGACGGATTTGTAATCCACAACGGCCCTCAAACCCGCGACAATGGACGGCATGAAAATACTGGTGGTGGAAGACGAGCCCAAGGCGGGCGATTACCTGGTCAAGGGCTTGCGGGAGTCGGGCTACACGGCCGACCTGGCGCGCAACGGCGTCGACGGACTGGCGCTGGCGCTGGCGCACGAGTACGACCTGGTGGTGCTGGACGTGATGCTGCCGCAACTGGACGGCTGGGCGGTGCTGGGCAAGCTGCGCGAGCGCAAGCACACGCCGGTGCTGTTCCTGACCGCGCGCGACGACGTGGCCGACCGGGTCAAGGGGCTGGAACTGGGCGCCGACGATTACCTGGTCAAGCCGTTCGCCTTTGCCGAGCTGCTGGCGCGCATCAAGACGCTGATGCGGCGCGGGCCGGTGCGCGAGGCCGACGTGGTGCGCGTGGCCGACCTGGAGATCGACGTGCTGCGCCGCCGCGTCACGCGCCAGGCCCAGCGCATCGAGCTGACGGCCAAGGAGTTCGCGCTGCTGCACCTGCTGGCCAAGCGCCAGGGCGAGGTGCTGTCGCGCACGCAAATCGCGTCGATGGTGTGGGACATGAACTTCGATTCGGACACCAACGTGGTGGACGTGGCGATCCGCCGGCTGCGCGCCAAGATCGACGATCCGTATCCGGTCAAGCTGATCCAGACGGTGCGCGGCATCGGCTACCTGGTCGAGGAGCGCGCGTGACGGTGGCGCCGGCAGCCAAGGCGGCGCGCAGGCCGCGTCCGCTGTCGCTGACCGTGCGGGTGGCGCTGCTGCTGTCGGCGGTGGCGGTGGCGACCTTCCTGGCCGTCGGCGCCTACCTGTACCAGACCCTGGCCAGCCAGATGGCCGAGCGCGACGATATCGAGCTGATCGGCAAGGTGGCGCAGATCCGCCGCATCCTGGCCGAGCTGCCGTCGCCGCAGGCGATCGTGCAAAATCCGCGTCCGCTGACGGAGGCGCTGTTCGGCCACGACGATTTCATGCTCAGCGTCAAAGGCGCCGACGGCGCGTCGCTGCTGCGCACCTCGCTGACGTCGCGGCCGCTGCCGCAGGTCGAGCGCGTGCCGCCGCGGCGGGCGCTGACGCTGGCCGACGTGCACGACTGGACGCCGGCCATGGGCACCGGCCGCATGGTCAGCGCGGTCGGGCTGGTGGGCGCGGACGGCCAGCCGGTGCAGATCACGCTGGCGCGCGAGCGCTCGGACCGGCTGCGCATCATGCGCGATTACGCCGTCGACCTGTTCGTCGCCTTGTGCGTGGGCGCCACCCTGGCCGCGTTGCTCGGCTACGCCATCGTGCGCCACAGCATGCGCCGCCTGCGCTCGGTCATCGGCAAGGCCAACGCCATCAACACCAGCCGCCTGAACACCCGCCTGTCGGTCGCGGACGCGCCGGTCGAGCTGCGCGAGATGGGGCAAGCCTTCAACGCCATGCTCGACCGCTTGGAGGATGGCGTGCAGCGCCTGTCCGGCTTTGCCGCCGACCTCGCGCACGACCTGCGCACGCCGGTCAACACGCTGATGATGGAGACGCAGGTGGCGCTGTCGCGTCCGCGCACGGTGCAGGAGTACCAGGCGCTGCTGGCGTCCAACTCCGAGGAATACGAGCGGCTGGCGCGCATGATCGAGAACACGCTGTTCCTGGCGCGGGTCGACAACGCCCAGCTGGGCTTGCGGCGCGAAGCGGTCGACCTGCGCGCCGAGCTGCAACGCATCCACGACTATTTCGAGATCCTGGCCGACGACGTCGGCGTGCGCCTGATGGTCGACGCGCCGCCGCTGCGGGCCGAGGTCGATCCGGTGCTGTTGCAGCGGGCGGTGGGCAACCTGGTGTCGAACGCGATCCGCCACACGCCGGCCGGCGGCGAGGTGGGGTTGTCGGCGCGGGCGACGGCCAACGGCGTGGAATTGGCCGTCAGCAATACCGGACCCGGCATCGCCGCCGAGCACTTGCCGCATATCTTCGACCGTTACTACCGGGCCGATCCGGCCCGTTCGGACCACGCCCACTCGGCCGGACTGGGCCTGTCCATCGTGCGCGCCATCATGGAATTGCACGGCGGTAAAATCCGGGTCGACAGCATGCCGGGCGCCAGCACGGTTTTTTATCTGTCGTTTGAAAAAACTCAAAATATTTAGAAAAAACTGTCGATTCGGTTTGTGCGGCTTCGTCGTGGAGGTAGAGTGGGATGTCTCACTCGGTTCAACCACACTTAGGAGATCACCATGACTGCACAAGTAGAACCTGTCCCCAGCGACATGCACACGGTCACCCCGCACCTCGTTTGCGACGGCGCCGCCGCCGCCATCGACTTCTATAAAAAAGCCTTCAACGCCGTCGAGACGGCCCGCATGCAGACGCCGGACGGCAAGATCATGCACGCGAGCGTGCGCATCGGCGATTCCAACGTGATGCTGGTCGACGAGTTTCCCGACTACGGCAGCGTCGGCCCCAAAAAGCTCAACGGCAGTCCCGTGACGCTGCACGTCTACGTGCCGGACGTCGACCGCGTGTTCGAGCAGGCGATCGCCGCCGGCGCCACCGTGCGCATGCCGGTGGAGGACCAGTTCTGGGGCGACCGGTATGGCCAGGTGGTCGATCCGTTCGGCCACAACTGGTCGATCGCCACCCATGTCAAGGACATGACGCCGGAAGAAATGGGCGCGGCGATGCAATCGATGAACCCGGAATGCGGGCCGCAATCATGAGATTCATGATCATCGTCAAAGCCACCGAGGACACCGAGGCGGGCAAGCTGCCGGGCACCGACTTGCTGACGGCCATGGGCAAGTTCAACGAGGAACTGGTCAACGCCGGCGTGCTGCTGGCCGGCGAAGGCTTGCAACCCAGTTCCAAGGGCGCGCGCATCCGTTACGAGGGCAGCGCGCGCACCGTCATCGACGGCCCGTTCCCGCAGACGCGCGAGCTGGTCGCCGGCTTCTGGCTGATCCAGGTCAAGTCCAGGGAGGAGGCCATCGAATGGATGAAGCGTTGTCCGAATCCGTCCGACGGCCCGTCCGAGATCGAGATCCGCCAGGTGATGGAACTGGAGGATTTCGGCGCCGCCGCCACGCCCGAGATCGTGGCGCGGGAAGAAGCCTTGCGCGCACGCCTGTGAAGCTGCTACCTTTACGTTAAATCTTTATCAGGAGCAAGCAATGGAATTCATGGTACTGCGCCGCGCCAACCAGAGCACCGAGCGCGGCGAGCAGCCGCCGGCGCTGGAACCGGGCGTTTTCCTGCGTCCCAGCACCGAGGCGGTGCGCCTGACGCGCCGCGACGGCGAGTGGCTGCGCAGCGACGGCCCGTTTTCGCCCAAGGAGCTGGTCGCCGGTTTCACCCTGGTCGAGGCGGCCTCGCGCGAGGACGTCATCGAGCAGGTGCGCTGGTGGCCGCTGTTCGACAGCGGCGCGGTCTATGAAATCCGCGATCCCGGCTGCGTCGGCGGTTGCCACAGCATCGACGAGCGCGGCACGGTGCTGGGCAACCTGCCGCAGCGCGATGTCGCGCTCAAGCGCTACGTGGTGTTCCTGCGCTCGGATGTCGAGGCGGAGGCCGACCTGGCGCCGCCGCCGGAAGTCATCGACCGCATGAACGAGCGCAACGAGGCGGCCGTGCGCGAGCGCGTGCTGCTGGCCGGCGCCGGCCTGCGCGGCACCGGCAGCGGCGCGCGCGTGCATTTCGCCAATTCGAAGACCACGGTGGTCGACGGGCCGTTCACCGAGGTGAAGGAATTGATCGCCGGCTACTGGATGGTGCAGGCGGCCACGCGCGACGAGGCGATCGCCTGGGCCCAGGCCTATCCGTATCCGCACCGGGGCGACCTGACCCTGGAGCTGCGCGAGGCGTGCGAGCGCATCGAGCACCAGGAATTCACGCCGGAGATGCGCGCGGCCGAGGAGCGCCTGCGCGCCGAGTTGCTGGAAGCGGGCCTGCGCGGCGCCTTCGGCAGGAACAACCGTGGCCTCTGACGTCGCCCGGATCGTCGAAGCGGTATGGCGGATGGAATCGGCCAAGATCATCGCCGTGCTGGCGCGCATGCTGCGCGACGTCGGCCAGGCCGAGGAGCTGGCGCAGGACGCGCTGGTGCTGGCGCTGGAGCGCTGGCCCGAGGCCGGCGTGCCCGGGCAGCCGGCCGCGTGGCTGACCACCGTCGCCAAGAACCGCGCGCTGGACGTGCTGCGGCGGCGCCAGCTGCACCAGGAAAAGGAGCCGGCGCTCACCCACGAAATCGAAGGCATGTTGCAGGACGCCGCGCCGGACCTGGAGGCGGCCGTGGCCGACGCGCTGGAAAACGACATCGGCGACGATTTGCTGCGGCTGGTGTTCGTGGCCTGCCATCCGGTGTTGCCGACCGACGGCCGGGTGGCGCTGACGTTGCGCCTGCTGGGCGGCCTGAGCACCGAGGAGATCGCGCGCGCCTTCCTGGTGCCGGAGTCGACGGTGGCGCAGCGCATCGTGCGCGCCAAGCGCACCCTGGCCGAGGCCAGGGTGCCGTTCGAGGCGCCGCGCGCGCACGAGCTGGGCGAGCGGCTGGCGTCGGTGCTGCAGGTGGTCTATCTGATCTACAACGAAGGCTATTCGGCCAGCGCCGGCGCCGACTGGATGCGGCCGGCGTTGTGCGAGGAGGCGCTGCGGCTGGGACGCATCCTGGCCGAGCTGGCGCCGCGCGAGCCGGAGGTGCACGGGCTGGTGGCGCTGATGGAGATCCAGTCGTCGCGCGCGCGCGCACGGGTGGGGCCGGGCGGCGAGCCGATCCTGTTGCTGGAGCAGGACAGGTCGCGCTGGGACCAGTTGCTGATACGGCGCGGCTTGTCGGCGCTGGCGCGGGCCGAGCGCACCGGCAGGGGGCTGGGGCCGTATGGGGTGCAGGCCGCGATCGCCGCCTGCCATGCGCGGGCGCGGCTGGCCGCCGATACCGACTGGGGGCGGATCGCCGCCTTGTACGACGCGTTGTCGCAGCTGGCGCCGTCGCCGGTGGTCGAGCTCAACCGGGCGGTGGCGGTGTCGATGGCGTTCGGGGCGGAGGCGGGGCTGGAGGTGGCGGACGGCTTGCTGGAGGTGGCGGCGCTGAAGAATTACCACCTGCTGCCGAGCGTGCGGGGCGATTTGCTGGCCAGGCTGGGACGCAACGACGAGGCGCGGGTGGAGCTGGAACGCGCCGCGCAGTTGACGCAGAACGCGCGCGAGCGGACCTTGCTGCTGGCCCGCGCCGCCCAGTTGCGCTAAACCAGCGTCGCCTCCAGCACCATGACCAGCGCCTCGATGCCGTCGGCGTCGGTCTGGTCGAAGCGGTTCGGCAGCGGGCTGTCCAGATCGAACACGCCGATGATTTCGCCGTTGGCGCCGCGCACCGGCACCACCAATTCCGAACGCGAATTCACATCGCAGGCGATATGGCCCGGGAACGCGTGCACGTCCGGCACGACGATCGACTTGCCCTCCACCACGGTGGTGCCGCACACCCCGCGTCCCTTTTTGATGCGGATGCAGGCCGGCTTGCCCTGGAACGGTCCGAGCACCAGCTCGTCGCCCTTGAGGAAGTAGAACCCGGCCCAGTTCAAGCCCGGCATGCTGTTGAACACGAGCGAACTGAAGTTCGCGGTGTTGGCGATCAAGTCGCGCTCGCCGTGCACCAGGCCCGCCAGTTGCGAGCGCAGGTCGTCGAACATGGCAATCTTGGCTTGCGGGGTGTCGGTGCCGTAGGCGGTGTCGCTGAGGGTAAAGGTCATAATATTCTTAATATCTATTAATCAATTAATCAATTTTGTCGATTGAGGGTCCGCGAAGCGCGGGTGGGCTTCGGCCAAGCCGCTATGGTAGCCCAAGCGGGCCGGACGCGCAGCGGCCGGGGTCAAGCCAGCGTCTGCGTGGCCACGCGCGCCAGCAGTGCGGCGTCGGCATGGCCGTCCGCCACGACCAGGCCCAGGCCGGTGGCGAGCCGTTCGCCCTCGCCCAGCTTGCGGTAGGCCACGCCAGGGCGTGCGATCGCGGCGAACGACGCCGGCAGCAGCGCGATGCCGTTGCCGGCCGCCACTTCGCTCAGCAGCACGTGGTGGTCCGGCGGCTCGCGCACGAACGACGGCGCGAAACCGAGCTCGCGGAACACCCTGTGGCAGTGGTCGAAAAACGCCGGCTGGCGCGCCCGCTCGAACCAGAACACGGGCTGGTCTTGCAAATCGGCCAGCGACAGCGCGCGGCGCCTGGCCAGCGGGTGGCGGCTGGACAAGGCCACCAGCATCGGCTGGCTGCCCAGCCTCGTGACTGGCAGATCGAAGGTGGTGGTCGGCAGGGCGATGATGGCCGCGTCCAGCCGCCGCGCGCGCAGGCGCGCGACCAGCCGGGGCGAGTCGTCGACGACGATGTCCGCGGCCGCGCCGGCCTGGGCCGACAGCGCGTCGGTGAAGCGGCGGAACAGGTCCGATTCCATCGAACGGGTCAACCCCAGGCGCAGCGGGCGGCGCTGCTGCTGCCGCTCGGCCCGCAGCGCCAGTTCGGCCTCGTCGAGCAGCGCCAGGATGCGCAGCGCGCGCGGCAGCAGGGCGGCGGCGGCGCTGGTCAGCGCCACGTGCCGGGTGTCGCGCTCGAACAGGCCGACGCCGAGCCGCTGCTCCAGTTGCCGCACGGCGCGGCTCAGCGGCGGCTGCGTCATGTGCAGCTGTTCGGCGGCCTGGCGGAAGTTCAGGCATTGGGCGACGGCGACGAACATGCGCAGCGCGTGGGTGTCGAGTTGTCTCATGATACCTAAAAGGTATCACGAATTCGGACATTCCGCGCGCCGCGCGGCGGCCCTAGACTGCTTGTCATCGCCGCTTGTCATCAACCAACCGGAGCACATCATGAACAAACACTCGCGCATGGGACTGGGCTGCATGGGCATGTCCGAATTCTACGGCGCCACCGACGACGCCCAGTCGCTGCAGACGCTGGAGACCGCGTTCGCCCACGGCGTCACGCTGTTCGACACCGCCGACAGCTATGGCGCCGGCCACAACGAGGAATTGCTGGGCCGTTTTCTTCGCGGCAAGCGCGATCGGGTGGTCATCGCCACCAAGTTCGGCCTGGTGCGCGAGAAGGGCAGTTACGCGCGGCGCGTCGACAATTCGCCCGCGTACATCCGTCAGGCGTGCGAGGCGTCGCTGGCGCGGCTGGGCGTCGATCATATCGATTTATATTATATGCATCGTTTGAATCTGGAACAGACGCCGCTCGAGGATGCGATCGGCGCGCTTGGCGAGCTGGTCCGGCAGGGCAAGATCGGCGCCATCGGCCTGTGCGAGGTGTCTCCGGCCACCTTGCTGCGCGCGGCGGCGATCCACCCGATCGCCGCCGTCCAGAGCGAGTATTCGCTGTGGACCCGCGATCCGGAAGACGGCGTGTTGCGCGCGTGCCGCGACATCGGCGCCATGTTCTGCGCCTACAGCCCGCTGGGACGCGGCTTCCTGACGGGGAAGCTCGCCGCCTTGCAAGCGGGGGACTTCCGCACTTTAAGTCCCCGCTTTGCCGATGAGAATCGCCAGGCCAACCAGCGCATCGCCGATAGCGTGCGGCGCATCGCCGACGACAAGGGCTGCACCCCGGCCCAGCTGGCGCTGGCCTGGCTGCTGGCGCAGGCCGGCGCGCACGGGTGCGAAGTGGTGCCCATCCCGGGCACCAAGCGCAGCGCTTACTTGCTGGAGAACCTGGGCGCCTTGCGGGTTGTACTGACCGGGGCCGAGCTGGACGGGATCAACGCCGCGTTGCCGGCGGGGATGGCGGCCGGCGCGCGGTATCCGCGGGAGGGCATGAAAGGCGTGAACGCCTGATTGGGGCCACGTCCCTCCTACGGTAAATGTAGGCAGTCTCCGATGGCGCGCGCCTGCCATGCGAGCTACTCTTGTCGCAGTGCGTCACGACTTCTATGAGACGCGTCTTTTACCAATCCAAACGGAAAATTTATGTCGACCAGAAAAAAGAACGCCGACTCACAGCGTCAGGGCAAGCAAAAAAATAATGACAAGCAAGAACAACAGCAACCGCAGCAAAAGCGACACACCGGCGGCGAGGGCGGGCCGGCACAGCCAAGCCCAACTGTAGGAGGCCTCGACCTCGCCGCCATGATGATGATAGGCGACGAACACGTCGTCATCAACGGCCACGAAGACGACAACAACGGCTTCATGGCGGAGTTCATCGATCCCTTATGAAGGTGCGCTGCCTGACAGACGGAGGCATATGACGGGCGACAGAATCGGCTATCGTGGCTAAACGCCGTTTCTGAAAGCTGTCCATGTCCACAACCGCATCAACCCAATCCGATCTGGTGGTCGTCCGCAAGGAAGGCCTGTATTGCGTGCCGGGCCAGTTCTACATCGACCCCTGGCGGCCGGTGGAACGGGCCGTCATCACCCACGCGCACGGCGACCACGCCCGGGGCGGCCATCAGCACTATCTGACGGCCGAGACGGGCGTGAACGTGGTCAAGTCGCGCCTGGGCCCGATCCACATCGAGGGCCTGGCCTATGGCGAGCGGGTGGTGCACAACGGCGTGACGATCTCGCTGCACCCGGCCGGGCACGTGCTGGGGTCGGCGCAGGTGCGCATGGAGCACCAGGGGCGGGTGTGGGTGGCGTCCGGCGACTACAAGGTCGAGCCGGACAGCACCTGCGCGCCGTTCGAGCCGGTGCGCTGCGATACCTTCATCACCGAATCGACCTTCGGCCTGCCGATCTACCAATGGCAGCCGCAGCAGGAAGTGTACGACGACATCAACGACTGGTGGCGCTCCAACGCCGAGCAGGGCCGCGCCAGCGTCATGCAGTGCTACAGCTTCGGCAAGGCGCAGCGCATCCTGAGCGGACTGGACCCCGACATCGGGCCGATCATCTGCCACGGCGCGGTGCAAACGCTGAACCAGGTCTACCGCGACGACGGCGTGTGGCTGCCGCCGACCGTCATGGTGGGCGAGGTCGACAAGCAGGCCATCGGCCGCGCCATGGTGATCGCGCCGCCGTCGGCGGCCGGCTCGCCGTGGATCAAGCGCTTCGGCGACTTCAGCGACGCCTTCGCCAGCGGCTGGATGCAGCTGCGCGGCGCGCGCCGCCGGCGCGGCGTCGATCGCGGCTTCGTGCTGTCCGACCACGCCGACTGGCCGGGACTGATGCAGGCGATCTCCGCCACCGGCGCCGAGCGCGTGATCGTCACCCACGGCTCGATCCCGGTGCTGGTGCGCTGGTTGCAGCAGCAGGGCTTGCAGGCCAGCGGCTTCGACACCGAATACGGCGATGACGAGGCCGACGAGGTCGCGGCGGCCGGCATTGCGGCCGACCCCGCCGCCACCGCCGCCGCCGGGGCCGACGCCGGCGCCCCCGTGACGCAAGGAGCCGCCGATGCGTGATTTCGCCCGCCTTTACGCGGAACTCGATGAAACGACCTCCACCACCCGCAAGCTGGCGGCGCTGCAAGCCTATTTCACCAGCGCGGCGCCGCAGGACGCGGCCTGGGCCGTGTACTTCCTGGCCGGCGGCAAGCCGCGCCAGGCGGTGCCGACCAAGCTGCTGCGCCAGTTCGCCATCGAATACTCGGGGCTCGACGACTGGCTGTTCGACGAGTGCTACCACGCCGTCGGCGACCTGGCCGAGACCATCGCCCACATCCTGCCGCCGCCCAGCCAGCCGAGCGACATCGGCCTGGCCGACTGGATCGAGCTGGGCATCGCGCCGTTGCGCGGCGCCGCGCCGGAGGCGGTGCGCGCGGCGCTGCTGCTGTACTGGGACCAGCTCGATACGCGCGAGCGCTTCCTGCTGACCAAGCTGATCGGCGGCGGCTTCCGCGTCGGCGTGTCGCGGCTGCTGGTGACGCGCGCGCTCAGCGCCATCGCCAACCTCGACAGCAAGCTGGTGGCGCAGCGCCTGATGGGCTGGACCGACGGCAGCGTCAGCCCGACGGCGGCCGGCTTCCTGCAGCTGATCGCCGCCCACACGCCGGAGGAGCACGCGCAGCGCGGCGGCCAGCCGTATCCGTTCTTCCTGGCGCACGCGCTGCTCGAGCGCGAACCGGCCTCGCTCGGCGAGCTGTCGGACTGGCAGGTCGAATGGAAATACGACGGCATGCGCGCGCAGCTGGTCAGCCGCGAAGGGCAGAACTGGCTGTGGTCGCGCGGCGAGGATTTGATCACCGAGCGCTTCCCGGAACTGGCCGCGCTGCGGCTGCCGGACGGCGTGGTGATCGACGGCGAGATTTTGATCTGGCACGGCGGCAATTCGCCGGCGCCGTTCGCCGACCTGCAAAAGCGCATGGGCCGCAAGCAGGTGTCGGCCCGGCTGCTGGGCGAGTTGCCGGCCGTGCTGGTGGCCTACGACCTGCTGGAGATGGACGGCCGCGACCTGCGCGAGCTGCCGCAGTCGGAGCGCCGCCGCATGCTCGAACAGCTGGTCAACATGCTGCGCGCGCAGCAGGCGGCGCCGCAGCTGCGCCTGTCGCCGCTGATCGCCGCCGACAGCTGGGAGCACCTGGCGCGCATCCGCGAGGAATCGCGCGAGCGCGGCGTCGAGGGCATGATGCTCAAGGCGAACGACGCCAAGTACGGCGTCGGCCGCACCAAGAACGTCGGCACCTGGTGGAAGTGGAAGATCGACCCGTACAGCGTCGACGCCGTGCTGATCTACGCGCAAAGCGGCCATGGCCGGCGGGCCTCGCTGTACACCGACTACACCTTCGCCGTGTGGGAACAGGAGGACGGCGGCGAGCGCAAGCTGGTGCCGTTCGCCAAGGCCTATTCCGGCCTGACCGACGCCGAAATCGCCAAGGTCGACCAGGCCATCCGCAAGACCACGGTGGAAAAATTCGGGCCGGTGCGCAGCGTCACGCCCAGCATGGTGTTCGAGATCGGGTTCGAGGGCATCGCCAGCTCGCCGCGCCACAAGTCCGGCATCGCCGTGCGTTTCCCGCGCATCCTGCGCCAGCGCGACGATAAAACGATCGACGAGGCCGATACCCTCGATACGCTGAAAAGCCTGCTGGCGACGTCATGAGCGGGCTCCCGGGCCCGGTGCCAGCCAAGCTCAAGACCACGGCGGCGGTCGCGCAAACCAAGGCGTGGTTCGCCACGCGCGGCTGGAGCGTGTTCCCGTTCCAGCGCGAGGTGTGGGCGGCGGCGGCGGCCGGCCATTCCGGGCTGCTGCACGCCAGCACCGGCGCCGGCAAGACCTACGCGGTGTGGTTCGCGGCGTTGCAGCGCGCGGCGGCCGTGGCCAAACCCAAGGCCGGATTGAAAATACTGTGGATTACGCCGATGCGGGCGCTGGCCGCCGATACCTTGCGCGCATTGCAGGAGTCGCTGGAGGCGCTGCCGGCACTGGCGGCCGGCGGCAAAACCGGCTGGCAGGTCGAGGCGCGCACCGGCGACTCCAGTTCCGCGCAACGCGCACGGCAGAACAAGAAGCTGCCCGACACGCTGATCACCACGCCCGAAAGCCTGACCCTGCTGCTGAGCAAGGCGGAGGCGGCCACCCAGTTCGCCCAGCTCGACATGATCATCATCGACGAGTGGCACGAGCTGATGGGCAACAAGCGCGGCGTGCAGACGCAGCTGGCGCTGGCGCGCCTGCGCAGGTGGAACCCGTCGCTGCTGGTGTGGGGACTGTCGGCCACGCTGGGCAACCTGGAGCAGGCCAGGCAGGCGCTGATGCCGGACGGCGTCACCGTCGAAGGCCACGTGGCCAAGGAGATCCAGGTCGACACCCTGATCCCGGCCAATCCGTCGCGCTTTCCGTGGGGCGGCCACCTGGGCATCCAGATGCTCGGGCCGGTCATCGCGGAAATCGAAAAACACGCGACCACGCTGGTGTTCACCAACACCCGGTCGCAGGCCGAGCTGTGGTACCAGCACATGCTGGAGGCGCGCCCCGACTGGGCCGGGCTGATCGCGCTGCACCACGGCTCGCTCGACAAGGAAGTGCGCGACTGGGTCGAGCAGGGCTTGAAACAGGGACAGCTGAAGGCGGTGATTTGTACCTCCAGCCTGGACCTGGGCGTCGATTTCCTGCCGGTCGAGCGCGTGCTGCAGATCGGCAGCGCCAAGGGCATCGCCCGGCTGTTGCAGCGGGCCGGCCGCAGCGGCCACGCGCCGGGCCGGATCTCGCGCCTGACCCTGGTGCCGACGCAAAGCATGGAGTTGCTGGAGGCGGCCGGCGCCCGGCAGGCGGTGGCCGCGCGCGACATCGAGGCGCGGCCGGTGCCGGACAAGCCGCTCGACGTGCTGGTGCAGCATCTGGTGACGATGGCGCTGGGCGGCGGCTTCCGCTCCGAGGCGCTGTACGCGGAGGTGCGCACCGCCTGGTCGTACCGCGACCTGGGCCCCGAAGAATGGCAGTGGGCGCTCGACTTCGTCGCGCGCGGCGGCCAGACCCTGGCCGTGTATCCGGAGTACCGGCGCGTGCTGCCGGACGAGGAGGGCGTCTACCGCGTGCCGGACCTGGCGCTCGGCCGGCGCCACCGCATGGGCATCGGCACCATCGTGTCCGACAGCTCGCTGCAGGTCAAGTATCTCAGCGGCGGGCGCATCGGCAGCGTCGAGGAATCGTTCATCTCGCGCCTGAGCAAGGGCGACCATTTCCTGTTCGGCGGCCGCATCCTGGAATTCGTCCGCCTGCACGAGATGACCGCCTACGTGCGGCGCGCCACCGGCGTCAAGAAGGGGGCGGTGCCGCGCTGGCAGGGCGGCAAGATGCCGATGTCGTCCGAGCTGGCGCACGCGGCGCTCGAGCAGTTGCGCCTGGCCACGCTGGACCGCTACGAGGGACCGGAAATGCAGGCGATCAAACCGCTGCTGGAGATCCAGCGGCGCTGGTCGGCGCTGCCGACGCCGGACACCACCGTCGTCGAGAGCATGCACAGCCGCGAGGGCCGCCACCTGTTCATGTTCCCGTTCGCGGGACGCTCGGTGCACATCGGGCTGGCGTCGTTGCTGGCGTGGCGCGTCGGCCGCATGACGCCGGTGACGTTTTCGATCGCCGTCAACGACTACGGCTTCGAGCTGCTGGCGCCGCAGGAGATCGACTGGGCCGTGCTGATCGGCCCCAGCGGCGGCACCGGCGCGAACGTCGACCTGTTCAGCACCGAGCATCTGCTGGAGGACGTGCTGGCCAGCCTGAACGCGACCGAGCTGTCGCAACGGCGCTTCCGCGAGATCGCCCGCATCGCCGGGCTGGTGTTCCAGGGCTATCCGGGACAGCCGAAAAGCGCGCGCCAGCTGCAGGCGTCGTCGCAGCTGTTCTACGCCGTGTTCACCCAGCACGACGCTGGCAATCTGCTACTCACCCAGGCCCAGCGCGAGGTGCTGGAGCAGGAACTGGAATTGAACCGTCTGCGCAATACATTAGAGGCGTTGCAGGCGCGCCAAGTCAGTTATCATGGAACCAAGCGGGCGACGCCATTCGGCTTCGCGCTGATGGTCGAGCGCTTCCGCGAAAAGCTCAGTACCGAAAAACTGTCGGATCGCGTCGCCAGGCTGGTGCGCGAACTTGAAAAGGCGGCCGGACCATGACAATTGCAATCAGCAAGGCACAACAGATGGAGGAAGCCGGCGTCGCCGGCATGGCCGGCACCCTGGCCATCGAACTGGCGGGCGAACAGGTGCTGCTGCTGCCGGAAAAGGCGCTGTACTGGCCGCGCGAGAAAATGCTGATCATCGCCGACATCCACTTCGGCAAGGCGGCCTCGTTCCGCGCGCTGGGCGTGCCGGTGCCGGGCGGCACCACGGCGGCCAACCTGCGCGCGCTCGACGGCTTGCTGGCGCGGCACGCGGTGCGCGAGATCCTGTTCCTGGGCGACTTCCTGCATGCGAAGGCGGCGCACGCCGAGGCGACGATGACGGCGATCCACGGCTGGCGCCTGGCGCGGCCCGCGTTGAAGCTGACGGTGGTGCGCGGCAACCACGACGCCCATGCCGGCGATCCGCCGGCCCGGCTGGCCATCGACATGGTCGACGAACCGCTGCGGCACGCGCCGTTCGCGTTCTGCCACCACCCCGACCTGCTGGTGTCCGGTTATCTGATGGCCGGCCACGTGCATCCGGTGTACCGCTTGCGCGCCGGTTGGGATTCGCTGCTGCTGCCGTGCTTCCTGGTCGGCGAGGGCAGGGTGGTGCTGCCGGCGTTCGGCGCCTTCACCGGCGGCCACCCGGTGCTGCCCGAGCCGGGCGAGCGGCTGTTCGTCAGCAGCGGCGACACCGTGGTCGAGGTGCCTGTCAAACCGCATGTCGCGCCCGCGTAGGCGGGTTGGCATGGTGGAGCGGGCGGCGACCCGGCGTACAAGGAATGGTCCTACATTCTCTGCTGCGCATGTCCTATATTGCGCCGCTGGGCGGTGCACTACGATGACTCCACCTGTGAAGCAAGCAGGGATGACGCGATTCATCCAAGGAGACGATCATGGCGACGAACGATAAGAGTGGTAGCGGCGGTGGAAACCAGGGCGGCGGTCGGGGCGGCAAGCAAGGCGGCAAATCCGGTAACGAGCAGAGCGAGCCAAGAAAACGCGGTTTCGCATCGATGGACCCGGAGCAGCAGCGCCAGATCGCCGCCGAGGGCGGGCGCGCGGCGCATGAAAAAGGCACGGCCCACGAATTCACGTCGGAAGAGGCGCGTCGCGCCGGCGCGATGAGCCACAAAAACGATGCCAACAGTCAAAGCAGCACTGGCGCCTCGCGCGGCGGTTCGGGTGGCGGCAACAAGGCCAGCGCCCGTGTCGAGGATGCTGACGAAGCGGGCGGCGGCGCGGGCCGGGGCGGCAGCCGTTCCGGTTCGGGCGGTTCGGGCTCGAAATCCTGATGTGCGGTTGATGTGCGGCGGGCGCCTTCTGCTCTGGGCCCCGCCGTTTTGAGGCTTGCGGATGCCACGTCCGCAGGCCTTTTTTTTTCGGCTCGCGGTCGATCCGCCGGCCTGGTTAAGCATAGCGAACGCTAACCGCGTGTCTGGCTTTACATGTCCGGCCACACCCAAAGCGCTCGGCCCGGATGCGCTACCGGGCTCGCCTACAGGCAGATCGTGGTGTGGCGTCCCATGGCCATCGGCGCGCGGCCGGTGATGGCGGCGGTGGCGATCTGCACCAGCTGTTTCATCTTGGTCGAGCCGGCGTCCCAGTATTCGGCCGACTCGATGCGCACGCGGATCAGGGTCAGGTGCGGATCGTCGACGCCTTCGGGGAACCAGCTGCGCGCCGCCGCGTTCCACAGCTCGCGCGCCTTGGCGCGGTCCTTGAGCACATAGGCGCGTCCGGAAATGGACAGGTAGAGGTTGCGTTCCGGGTCGGAGTAGCTGATATTGACGCCTGGATTCCGAGGCAGGTCGAGCATGAAGGCCGCTTCGTCGGAGGCGAAGAACCACAGGTTGCCCTCGTTGTCGATCTGCTGGGTGGTCAGTGGACGGCTGGTGAGCACGTGTTCCGCGTCGAAGGTGGTGAACATGCCGAAGCGCACATCCTTGATCTTGGCGGAGATGGTGTTGATCTGGTCTTGCGAATACAGCGGCATGATGCGCCTCCATGACAAAAGGATGATTTGGTCCCAGCTTACGTGTCGCCCGGGCCGCAGTCTGTACGCGCTCTCACGCTGGCGTGAGGCCAGTGTAACCGGCGAACTTTACACAGGCGTTACATTGGACAGGTTGACAACGTAAATGATAATAATTATCATTTGTGTTTGTGCCTGGCTCAAGGGCAATACTTTTACCGGATCGAGGACATGTTTTGAGCGCTCAACAAGCCAGCAATGCCAGCCGCGCGGTATGGCTGAAGAACCTGCACCAGTGGCACTGGATCAGCTCGGCCTTATGCCTGCTCGGCATGTTTTTGTTCAGCATTACCGGCATCACCCTGAACCACGCTTCCCAGATCGAGGCCAAGCCGTCCATCGTGCGCCAGCAGGCCACGGTGCCGGCCGCGCTGGCGGCGCAGTTGCGCGCCTACGCCGCCGACCACGACGGCGCCAGGGAGCCGCTGCCGGCGGCCGCCGAACAATGGCTCAGCGACACCTGGAAGGTGCAGGCCGGCGGCCGCGCCGCCGAATGGGCCGCCGACGAAGTCTACCTGCCGATGCCCAAGGCCGGCGGCGACGCCTGGGTGCGCATCGCGCTGGAGGACGGCGCGGCCGAATATGAAAAGACCGACCGCGGCTGGATCTCGTGGCTCAACGACGTCCACAAGGGCCGCAACACCGGCGCCGCGTGGAACTGGTTCATCGACATCTTCGCCGGCGCCTGCCTGGTGTTTTGCATCACTGGATTGCTGATCCTGAAGTTCCACGCCGCCAACCGGCCGTTCACGTGGCCGATGGTCGGGCTGGGTATTTTGATTCCGTTTGTCATCGCTTTGCTGTTCATCCATTAACCATCTCTCTTCGGGTACTCCATGAAATTACGTTATTCCATCGCGTTGAGCCTGCCGCTGGCCAGCGCCTCGGCCATGGGCGCCGACCTGGCCCTCAAACTCGACGTGCCGCAATTGAACGTGGCCGAATACCACCGCCCCTACATCGCCGCGTGGCTGGAGAACGCCGACCAGAAAGTGGTGACCAACCTGGCCGTGCTGTATGACACCAAGAAGAAGGACAACGCCGGCACCAAGTGGCTCAAGGACATGCGCCAGTGGTGGCGCAAGAGCGGGCGCGACGTCGAGATGCCGATGGATGGCGTCAGCGGCGCGACCAAGGCGCCGGGCGAAGTGTCGCTGACCTTCCCGGGCGCCAAGGCGGCGCTCGACAAGCTGCCGGCCGGTAACTACACCTTGCTGGTCGAGGCGGCGCGCGAGGCCGGCGGCCGTGAAGTGGTCAAGGTGCCGCTGCAGTGGCCGCCGAAGGCCAAGCAAGACCTCAAAGGCCAGGGCAAGGAAGAGCTGGGCGCCGTCGTTGTACAACTGAAACCATAAGAAAGCAGGGGACATGTCTACACTCAAAAAATCGCTGGTGGCGCTGGCGCTGGCCGGCATCGCGCTGAGCGCGCACGCCCACAAGCCGTGGCTGCTGCCGACGTCGACCATCGTCGAGGGCAAGGAAGCCTGGGTCACGATCGACGCCGCCATCTCGGAGGGCCTGTTCGACGTCGACCACCAGCCGCTCAAGATCGACACGGTCGTCATCACCGGCCCGGACGGCGCCAAGCTGGAAAAGCAGAACGTCGCCAACGGCAAGATGCGCAACAGCTTCGACCTCAAGCTGCCGAAACCGGGCACGTATAAAATCGAGCTGGTGTCGAAGAACGTGTTCGGCAGCTACAAGAACGCGGCCGGCGAGATGAAGCGCTTCCGTGGCACCGAGGACACCCTGGCCAAGGACGTGCCGGCCGACGCGACCGAGGTCAAGCTCACCCGCACCGACAGCCGCCTGGAGACCTTCGTCACCACCGGCGACCCGGACCTGGCGGTGTTCAAGACCACCGGCGTGGGCCTGGAGATGGTGCCCGTCACCCATCCGAACGACCTGCGCGCCGGCGAGAAGGCGACCTGGCGTTTCCTGCTCGACGGCAAACCTGCGGCCAACCAGGGCGTGAGCCTGATCCCGGGCGGCGTGCGCTATCGCGGCACGCTGGGCGAGATCCGCCAGAACACCGACGCCAAGGGCGAGCTGACGTTCACCCTGCCGGCGGCCGGCATGTACATGGTCAGCAGCAGCTGGCCGGCGGCCGCGCCGCAGGCGCAAGGGCAGCCGCCGCAGATGGCGCCGCGCCGCGCCAGCTACGCGGCGACGGTGGAAATCCTGCCGGAGTAATCCGGCCCGTTGCTCCACCTTCACGTCGACAAGGTCCGCATGCGCCGGGTTCTGCTGCCTCACCATATCTCCGAAGACCCGGCGCCGGCGGGCGGCGTCGTCCGCGATTTCGCCGGCCGCAGCATGGGCACCGGCTGGTCGGTGCGGCTGGTGGCCGCGCCCGGCCACCTTGCGCTCGACCATCTGCAACACGGGCTGCAGCAGCAGCTCGATGCCATCGTGGCCGAAATGAGCCACTGGGAAACCGATTCCGACCTGGGCCGCTTCAACCGCGCCGAGGCGGGCAGCTGGCTGGCCTTGCCGCCGGCTTTCTTCGACGTGCTGTCGTTCGCGATGGGCGTGGCGCGCGAGTCCGGCGGCGCCTACGATCCGTGCGCCGGCGCCCTGGTCAACCTGTGGGGCTTCGGGCCGTACGGGCGCTTCGACCAGCCGGAATTCGTCGCCCCTTCGGCCGACGAGATCGCCGTCGCGCGCACCCAGCTGGCCGCCGCCGGCGTGCGGCTCGAGCGCGCGGGGCGCAAGGCGCTGCAGCCGGGCGGCGTGCAGCTCGATCTGTCGGCCGTGGCCAAGGGCTACAGCGTCGACCGGCTGGCCTATTTCCTGAAAACGCAGGGTATCGAACACTACCTGGTCGAGGTCGGCGGCGAGCTGCGCGGCGCCGGCGTCAAGCCGGACGGCCAGCCGTGGTGGGTGGCGCTCGAGGAGGTGGCGGACCGGCTGCCGGACGCGCCGATGCGTGCGGCGCCGGCCGTGGAGCAGCCCGCTTCGCTGGTGCTGGCGCTGCACGGCCTGGCGGTCGCCACGTCGGGCGACTACCGCCGCTACTTCGAGCTCGGCGGCCGGCGCTATTCGCACACCATCGATCCGCGCAGCGGCATGCCGATCGCCAACGACCTGGCGTCCGTCACCGTGGTGCACGGCCAGTGCATGGCCGCCGACGCCTGGTCCACCGCGCTGACGGTGCTGGGCGCCGAACAGGGCCTGGCGCTGGCCGAACGCCAGGGGCTGGCGGCGCGCTTCGTGGTCCGCGACGCCGGCGGCGGCTTCACCGAACATCTGAGTTCCCATTTACGCGGCATGCTGAACGAATAACCGAATGATCTGGACCGACGACCCGACCCGATTGATGCTGGTGGCGGCACTGGGCGCCGGCTATGGCCTGGCGTGCCTGCTGCCGTATCTGCGCCACCGCCGCAAGCGGCAGGCCGCGCTGCGCGCCAAGGCCGAGGCGGCCGCCGCCCCCGGGTGGATCGTCGCCTACGCCAGCCAGACCGGCAACGCCGAGGCGCTGGCGCAGCAAACCCTGGCGACGTTGCGGCTGGCCGGCATCGCCGCCCAGCTCAGCGAACTGTCCGAACTCGACGCCGACGACCTGCGCCGCGCCGAGCGCATCCTGTTCCTGGTCAGCACCTATGGCGAAGGCGACGCGCCCGACGCCGCCGCCGCCTTCGCCGGCCGCCTGATGACCACCGAATTGCCGCTGGCGCACCTGCATTACGCCGTGCTGGCGCTGGGCGACAGCGCCTACGCCCGGTTCTGCGGCTTCGGCCGGGCGCTGGACGCCTGGCTGGCCGCGCGCGGCGCGCACAGCCTGTTCCCGCGCATCGAGGTCGACCGCAGCGCCGACGCCGCCGTCGCGCTGTGGCGCCAGCAGTTGAGCCACCTGGCCGGCACCAGCGACGCGCCGGACTGGAGCGCGCCGGCGTTCGCGGACTGGACCTTGCGCGCGCGCACCGAACTCAATTCCGGCAGCGCCGGCGCGCCGCTCTACCACCTGGAGCTGGCGCCGCCCGGCGGCGTGTTGCCGGACTGGCAGTCGGGCGACCTGGTGCAGATCGCCGCCCCGGCCGAGCCGTCGCGTCCGCGCGAATACTCGATCGCGTCGATCCCGGCCGACGGCGCCGTGCAGTTGCTGGTGCGCCTGCACAGCCACGACGACGGCAGCCACGGCGTGGCCTCCGGCTGGCTGACGCGCCAGGCCGAGCCGGGCGGGACGGTGCGGCTGCGGCTGCGCCAGCACCGCCGCTTCCGGCTCGAGGACAACGCGCGCCGGCCCTTGATCCTGATCGGCAACGGCAGCGGCATCGCCGGGCTGCGCGGCCACCTCAGGGCGCGCGCGCTGGCCGGGCAGGGGCGCAACTGGCTGCTGTTCGGCGAGCGCAACAGCGCCCACGACTTCCATTACCGCGACGAGCTCGAGGCGCTGCACCGGGCGGGGCGGCTCGAGCTCGACCTGGCCTGGTCGCGCGACGGCGGCGCGGCGCGCTATGTGCAGGACCTGCTGCCGGCGCGGGCGGACAAGTTGCGGGCCTGGGTGGACGACGGCGCCGCGATCTATGTCTGCGGCAGCCTGGAGGGCATGGCCGCCGGCGTCGACCAGGCGCTCGAGACGATACTGGGGAGTGTTCGATTGGCTGGATTGGCCGCCGAAAAGCGTTACCAGCGTGACGTGTACTAGCTGGCGTGGAGACACGGGACGCCGAGGTGGTACTTCAGGTTGTTGACCGGGCAATCGCTCCGCCGGGCCGCGTAGCATTCCTGGCGGCACCGGCGAGGTTTCATTTTCGATACATTGGTGACTGAAAGGCGCCGCCGGCGCGACCTTTATTGACAGAAATCGTCATATTGTCGTTGGGATATATATATCAATGTGGTGAAAACGCAACGCTTGCATATGGCAAAAGGGGGATATCGCAAAACAAAGTTTATTCGTAACGGCGACTATCGGAATTATCCACATTTCTATTCGCTTTGCTTTATTGTTTCGTAAAATTGCCTTAAAACATCCCCAGTTTGTGACAAAGCCGTTACATAATCTTCGGTTGATGAGCAAGGATAGTCCTTACGTACTCGTCGCCGAGCCTGATCCTTTTCCGTCCTGCGTTGCGGCCCCCAGTGGCCGAATACCGCGCCAGGCCTGTCTTGGCCGCAGAGCGCGAAGCGCACGCATTCACCTTGCTCATGTAGTTTATATAACCACATTACAGGGAGTAGTGAATGATTTTGCAAGAGAAAGTCGGCGCCCGTTCGGTTCGCCTGGCACTCGCAGTCCTGGCCGGTACGACGATGTTCGCAGGTCAGGCGTCGGCACAAGAGCAAGCCATCCAGAAAGTGGAAATCACCGGTTCGGCCATCAAGCGCATCAACGTTGAAGGCGCCCTGCCGGTGCAGCGCCTGAGCTCGGAGCAGATCGCCAAGACCGGCGCTACTTCGGTCGCCGAACTGATCCAGGCCCTGCCTTCGATGCAAGGTTTCACCGTCGCCGCCATCGCGGCCGGCACCAACTCCGGCGGCCGCGTGTCCGCCTCGATCCACGACATCGGCGAAAGCTACACGCTGGTGTTGCTGAACGGCCGCCGCATCGCCCCGCAAGGCTCGGGCTCCGCGATCAACCTGAACGCCATTCCGATGAGCGCGGTTGAACGTGTCGAGATCCTGACCGACGGCGCTTCGGCCCTGTACGGTTCGGACGCCATCGCCGGCGTGATCAACTTCATCCTGAAGAAAAACCTGCAAGGCGGCAGCATCGAAGCGACCGCCAGCCAGCCCGGCCAAAGCCGCGCCGGCCAGTCCAGCAACTTCAGCGCCACCTATGGTTTCGGCGACCTCGACACGAACCGCTACAACGTCTTGCTGTCGGCCCGCCACGACGAGAACAGCCGCGTCAAAGCGACCGACCGCGACTTCGCCAACAGCTCGTTCCTGCCATTCAGCTGGAACGGCCAGAACTACATCCACGACCGTTCGAGCACCTCGGCCGTGCCGGCCAACGTCGCCGTGGCCTACCGCGACGGCCGCACGCCGACGTCGACCTCGTCGATCGGCTTCAATCCGTACCGCAACATCAACGGCCAGTGCGGCCCGATGAACCAGCCGTCCAAGAACAACACGGCCACCGTGCAGAACTGCGGCTTCGATTCGGCTTCGACCGTCGAGATCGTACCGGCATCCCAGCGTGACACCGTGTTCGCCAAAGGCACGGCCAAAGTCGGCGAGACCTTCGAAGTGTTCGTCGAGGCCGCCTACTCGCGCATGGACCTGACCGCCCGCATCGCGCCGAACACCGCGTCGATCGCGCTGGCCAAAGGCTCGCAGCTGTACAACAACTACGTGCGTCCATACCTGACCACCGCGCAAGACGCCAACCTGTCGAGCGCCACGGCCACCTACCGCACCTACGACTGGGGCACCCGCGACAGCCAGACCATCACCGAAGCGAAGCACCTGGTGCTGGGCGCCGAGGGCGAGATCGGCGCGTGGAGCGTCGGCACCGGCCTGACCTGGTCCGAGAACTCGATCGACGAGCGCTATCAGGGCGGCTATGTGAAGAACGCCGAGTTCCGCAGCATGCTGGCCAACAACCAGTTCAACCCGTTCCTGGCCGCCGGCGCGCAAAGCGACGCCACCAAGCAATTGATCGCCAACTCGGTGTTCAAGGGTTCGATCCGCGAAGCGTCGACCACGCTCAAGGGCATCGACTTCCGCGGCTCGCGCGAGCTGGTCCAGCTGCCGGCCGGCGCGGCCAACGTCGCCCTGGGCGGCGACTACCGCAACTACCACTACAAGCAAACCCCGAACGCGACCTCGTCGGACATCTACGGCTTCAGCGCTTCGCCGGCCTACGACATGGAGCGTGACAACTACGGCGCCTTCGCCGAGTTGAACGTGCCTGTGATCAAGAGCATCGAAGTGACGGCCGCGGCGCGTTACGACACCATCGAAGCGGTCAAGAACCACATCGCCAACCGCGAAATGGGCAGCAAGGAATCGGCCAGCACCTACAAGGTGTCGGCCCGTTGGCAGCCGACCCAGTCGTTCCTGATGCGCGGTTCGTACGGCACCGGCTTCAAGGCGCCGTCGATGCTCGACATCGGCCAGCCACTGGTGGCGGCCGGCTTCACCGCCTCGCCGTTCGAATGCCCGGCCAACCTGGCGGCGGAAAACTCGTCGTACTGCCGCGTCGGCAAGAGCCAGTACAACGTGCTCTCCGGCGGCAACGAGAACCTCAAGCCCGAGAAGTCGAAGCAATTCACCGTGGGCTTCCGTTTCGAGCCGACCTCGTCGTTCTACGTCCAGGCCGACCTGTGGGACGTGAAGATCCGTGACGCCGTCTCGGCGGTGTCGGAAGCGCAGATCTTCGCCGATCCGGTCCAGTTCCGCGACCTGTTCACCACCTTCGTCGAACCGGGCAGCGGCCAGACCTTGTGGGCCAAGAAAACGCTGTCGGTCAACATCGGCCAGACGCACAACCAGGGTATCGACTGGGAAACGACCTACCGTCACCGCTTCGGTTTCGGCAACCTGAGCACCACGCTGAACGGCACCTACCTGCTGAAGTCGGACTACACCCGTCCGGGCACGAGCAACGACTGGGTCAACAGCATGAACTTCTTCGGCATCAACGATGCCGTGTCGTTCCGCCACGTGATCCGCCTGGCCACCACGCTCGACACCGGCGCGTTCTCGAACTCGCTGATCGCCAACTACCGCAACGGTTACACCGACGCGTCGGCGACGTCGTTCAACCTGGGGACCAACAAGAACGAAACGTTCCGTATCGAAGTGCCGTCGTACCTGACGTTCGACTGGCAGGGCAAGTGGCAAGCGACCAAGCAGTTCGGTCTGCGCGCCGGCGTGAAGAACATCGCCGACCGCAATCCGCCGCTGTCGCTGCGCGCCTCGTCCGGCCACCAGATCGGCTACGACGCACGCTACGCCGATCCGATGGGCCGTACGTTCTACCTGACCGGCAACTACACCTTCTAAGCCGGCTGCGCGCTTAGCAAGCGAAAGCCCCCACCAGCCTGAACCCGGTTAAGACCGTGTTCAGCGCGGGTGGGGGCTTTTTTTGTTTCGGGAAGTGGCGGCGCGCGGGCGCGCGCCGGGCGACCTACGGCTCGGCGCCGGCCTGCTCCAGGCCGCGCGCCAGGCTCGAGATGCTGGGGTTGTCGATGAACACGCAGCGCGTGCCCGTGCGCTTGCAATAATCCTTGACCCGCCAGTAGGCGCTGTGGCTGATGCAGCCGGTCTGGCAGATCACCAGGTCGGCCGCCGCCAGGCTGGCGTCGAGGCGGTTGGCGTTGTCCTCCAGGCCGCCGTCGTGGTGGGCGAACTGCGCGCCCTGTTGCTCGATCAGCTCGCGGTAGGTGGCGACGTTGCCCGAGCGCCCGCCGACGCACAGCACGGCCCGGTCGCTGAGGCGCAGCGGCATCTTCATGACATGCTCGACCACCTGGCGCGTTTCCTCCTGGATCGGCGCCGGCGGCTCGACGGCGCGCAGCGCCTCGGTCTTGAGCTCGGCGATCTGCTGGCGCAGCGCGCGCTCGCGCTCGTCCATCTGGGCCAGCCGCTCGGCCAGCTTGGCGCGCGTTTCCAGGCCCGGGATCGATTCCTTCAATTGTTCGAGCTCGGTGCGCAGCGAGTCGACCAGGCTGTCCTTGCCCACCAGTTGCGCGCGCAGCTGCATCAGTTGCGTGGCGTGGCGCTCGGCGTCGGCGCTCTTGTCGGCCAGCAGGGCGGCGGCGCGCTGCTGCGCCTTGCCGAGGTCGTGCGCCAGGCGCGTGTTCTCGGCCAGGGTGGCGTTGAACTTGCCGATGTCGGCGCGCACGCAGGCGCCGGCCTGGTGTTGCACCATGTGCAGGTCGCGGCACATTTGCTCCTCCAGCTCGCTGCTGCAGCGCGGGTGCGTCAGGCCGGCCCAGAAGGCGCCGGCGACGTCGCCGTTGGCCACGGCGGTGCGCCACAGCTCGCCGACCTGTTCGGTCGTCTTGGCGCCGCGGAAGCGCAGCAGCACGGCCGCATAGCGGCGTTCCAGTTCCTTTTGCAGCGCCTCGGACAGCCGGTTGCGGTTGGCGCACTCGGTGACCGCGCCGACGTGCACTTCGTAATCATCGGCCACGACTTTGCCGCTTGTCACCTTGTCGACCAGCTTGCGCAGCACGCCCAGCGGGAAGCCGACGCCGACCAGCGGGCAGTGGCAGGCGTGGCCCAGCTCCCACAGGCGGCGGCGGCGCGAGGTGTGCGGCTCCGGCTCGCCGGCGAGGATGTCCGCGACGTTGTTGATGACCGGTTTGACCACTTGCCGGGCGCGGTGCGGGTCGGTGCCGGGCTGGCTTTGCGCCGGGGCCGGGTTGGCCGTGCCCAGGCGCGGCATGGCGGCGGCGACGATGGCCGCCAGCGGATCGTGTTTTTCGCACATCGGGTCGTCTCCTCAGGCGGTGGCCGGCGTGCTGCGGGCGCGCGCCATGATGCGGCTGAGGAAGTTGCTTTTCTCCTGCTCATGCATATTGCGTTCGACCACCGTGGCCCACTGCTCGGACAGCTGCTGGCAGGTGGCGCTGAGCACCGGCGCCAGGTCCGGCAGGCCGGCCAGCGCCTTCAGGTGGCGTTCGATGACCGAGGCCAGCTTGACGCAGCCGCCGGGCGCGTCGGCGCTGGCCGTGTAGTGCGACATCAAATGCAGCACGGCGGACAGCATCAGTTCTGGATTGTGTCCGCCCGGTCCCTGTGGCGGGGCAAGAAAAATCGGATTGCTACGGTCTATGGCCATCAAACGCTCCTGGGTCGAATTGGGAGTGCGGCTGGCGGTGCGGCTGGCGACTCGGGGGAGTGGGCGCGGCGGCGCCCGGGGCAAACAACATTAAGGAAATCAGGCTGTCAGGATCAGCTTGTTGAGCTGCGTGACGCGCAGGCGATAGACGCGGCCGGCGTGTTCGATCTCGAGTTCGCGGCCGCCCTCCATCAGGCCGGTGCTGTTGACGCGCTTGACGGGCGACACCGCCGAGGACACCACGGCGTGGGAGGGGCGGGCTGGTTGCACCAGGGGCATGGACATCGGCAAGGTCGTGGTCATCGTCGTTTCTCCTTTAAATAAGAATGATTCGTATTTGCATTCATTATTGTGGAAGGCGGGACGGAATGCAAGCCTTATTTGAAATGAAAGTGACGCGGAATAGCGTGCGGCGTGCCGTGGCGCGCCGGCCCGGCGCGGGCGCGGGATCACGTCCGGAAGATGTAAAAAAAAGCCCGGCGGGGAAGCCGGGCCCAAGGCTGGGTGATTGCCCGATACGGCCGGGGCCTACAGCGCCGCGAGCAGTTGGCCGGGCGTGACCGCCTCGCCCGCCTTGCTCTTGGCCGCGGCCAGTTGTTTGGCGCGGGTGCGCGACGGCGGCAGGCGCCGAAGGGTCTTGAGCGCCTCCGGGTCCTTGATGCCGATGGTGCGCTGGTCGACGCTGATGAGGCCGATTTCGTTGAAGGCCGACAAGGTGCGGCTGACCGTTTCCAGCGTCAGGCCCAGGTAGCTGCCGATCTCGTGGCGCGTCATGCGCAGGTTGAACAGCTTGCTCGAGTAGCCCATCTGCGCGAAACGGTCCGCCAGCGACACCAGGAAGCGCGCCACGCGCGCCTCGGCGCTGAGCGCGCCCAGCATGCCGATCATCGCCTGTTCGCGCACCAGTTCGCGGCTCATGACGCCGTACATCATGTTCTCCAGTTCCAGGTGCACGCGGCCGAGCGCGGTGAGCTTCTTGAACGGCAGCAGGATCAGGTCGCAGTCCGACAGCGCCACCGCCTCCGACGAGTAGTGGCGGGTGTGGATGCCGTCGACGCCGAGCATGTCGCCCTTCATCGGGAAGCTGAGCACCTGTTCGTTGCCGAACTCGTCGATCAGCACGGTCTTCAGGAAGCCCGAGTTGACGATATACAAGGTGTCGAACGGCTGGCCGATGGTGTGGATGCGCTGGCCGGTTTTGAACTGCACGTGCTGGAACAGCAGTTCCTCGGTCGAGACCGAGACGGCCGCCGGGATGTGCAGCAGGTCGCAGACCTCCTTCAGGTTCGACCACAGCCGCCCCTGACGCTGGCGGCCTGCTTCCATCGACGAGGATTGCACCGTCGCGGTGGTGACTGGGCGAATTTCAGACGTTTGCGTTGACAGCATGTTGATCTCCTGATCAGGTAACTCTGTTCGTTAGGCCGGGGAACGCTGATTGCATGACATTTTGTACAGCAAGTGTTCCGTATGGCATCTCGGTGCACCGCATGTAGCCTTGCAGCATCAATCGTGTGGTTTCAGTATGCCAACAGAGGGAGGAGATAGATATCAGCAATGGCTGAATATGGGAGTAGGCGTCAGCGCACGGATGTAGGAGTACTCCTACTGACCCGGCTGCTTTTACGTTTTAAAAGGGGACAACAGGCGATGCGCCACGGCATATTGGACCATCTCCGAGAGCGAGTTCATGCCCATTTTCTGCATGATGCGGGTTTTATGCGTGCTGACGGTTTTCACGCTCAGGTGCAGGCTGTTGGCGATTTCGGTGATCGATTTTCCGGCCACCAACAACGAAAACACCTCGAATTCGCGGTCCGACAACTGTTTATGCAACAGGCTCTCGTTGGGCATCATGATGTTGAGCGCCAATTGCTCGGCCACTTCGGTGCTGATGTAGGGCCGCCCGGAGGCGACCTTGCGGATCGCGCCGACCAGCTGGGTGCCGGCACTCTCCTTGGTCAGGTAGCCCTGGGCGCCGGCGCGGATGGCGCGCACGGCGTACTGTTCCTCCTCGTGCATGGTGAGGATCAGGATGGCCAGCTTGGGCGCCTCGGCCTTGATCTGGCGGATCAGGTCGACGCCGCTGCGCCCGGGCATCGACAGGTCCAGCAGCAGCAGGTCGAAGCCGCCCTGGCGCACGTGGCCCAGCACTTCGAAGCCGTCGATCGCCTCGCCCACGATATCGATGTCCGGCGCGCCGTCGAGGATGCGCTTGAGACCCTCGCGCATGATGGTGTGGTCGTCGGCAATGACTATTCGAATCATAAAGGGGTTATCTCAAGTGGCCTGAAGCAAGTATTGTTGCGTTTGAATTAATTTTTAATCTTACTATACAAACCGTTGCAGGATCGCATTTTATTTGTGGTCCGGCCCGTTGATCAAGCGGTGGACCAGCACCGGAATGCGCGAATGCGACAAGACCTTGTTGGTCACGCTGCCCAGCAACAACTGGCCCCAGCCGCTGCGCCCGTGCGAACCCATGAAGATCAGGTCGCAGGCGTTGTGCTGCGCGACCTCGACGATCTTGAGCGCGGCGCTCTCCGAAAACGTGGTCAGCGCCTCGCAGCGCACGTTGCGGCGGGCGCAGGAGTCGACCACGTCCTTGGTATGCTCCTTGCCGGCGCGCAGCATCGCGGCGCGGTACTCGTCCTCGCTCGGATAACTGGGCGGGATGATTTCCACGTAAATCGGATACTGGTACTCGGGCGCGACGAACAGCGCCAACACCTCGGCGCCGAGCTGTTCGGCCAGCGCCACGCCGGCGCAGGCGGTTTTGCTCGACACGGCCGAGCCGTCGGTGGTGATCAGGATTTTACGGTACATGGCGAGCCTCCTTGTGCGACGCGGCCTACTTCCCATTGTAGACGCGATTGGTAGTATTGTTAGTAAGGAAAGACTTGATGTTGATCAAATAAAAGCGCGAATCTCAGCCGGTTCGGACCCTCGCCGGCCGCTTTAACAATTGTTCACAGTTGCTCGACGGATTTTTTCGTCAGCTTTGTCTCTTTAATGCTGCCTTTGGCAATCTATCCGATGATAGTATCTCCAAATACAACGAAACAAGGCTTTCAGACGGAGAACAGGGCAGAGGACCGACGCCGGGATTGAATATTTCCATGTTGCCCTGCTACACTCGCATAAGTGCTTTTTATTGCCGAGCGTCATCAATACGCAGGGTTGAGGGCAGCAATTTTACAAATTATGGAGAAGCAGGGATTATGACCAACGCCGCTGATGATTTCGACGCATTATTTGAAGAAGTGTCCGCTCAGAGCAAGACCGCAGCGCCCGCTCCAGCGCCTGCCCCCGCACCCGCCGCCGAAGACGACCTCGAAAGCCTGTTCGACGAGGTGTCGTCGTCGGCGGCCGCCGCGCCGGCCCCGGTCCCGGCCCCGGCCCCGGCTCCCGCCGCCGCGCCCGCCGCGGCGGCCGGCGGCGGCGAGGCCGAGGAGGGCGGCGACAAGCCGATGTTCGAGCGCCTGGGCGGCATCGTGCGCCTGCTGCACGATTCGCTGCGCGAACTGGGCTACGACAAGGCGCTGACCGAGGCCTCGTCGCAGATCAACGATGCCCAGGACCGTCTGGAATACGTCGCCACCCTGACCGAACAAGCGGCCAACAAGGTGCTCAACACGCTCGACGAGGGCATGCCCGAGCAGGACACCTTGTCGAAGAAATCCAAGGAAATGGAAAACCGCTGGGCCGACCTGTTCGCGGGCAAGCTCAGCCTGGACCAGTTCAAGCAGCTCGCCGGCGACTCGCAAGCCTTCGCCGTGGCCGTCTCGGCCGCCACCGAGGCCGAAAAAGCCCGGCTGCTCGAAATCATGATGGCCCAGGACTTCCAGGACATCACCGGTCAACTGATCAAGAAGGTCGTGAACATCACCAAGACGGTGGAGCACGAACTGGCAGAACTGCTGCGCGACAACGCGCCGCCGGCGGTACGCGAGAAAATCGCGCAAAAAGAAGTGTCCCTGATGTCCGGCCCATCGGCTCCGGCCGTGGCGCTGAACCAGGACAATGTCGACGACCTGCTTGCTGATCTGGGATTCTAATGGACGATATGCTGAAGGATTTCGTCGTCGAGGCGATGGATCTGGCGGTCAACGTTGAAGAGCACTTGCTGCGCCTCGAACGCGACCCCGACAACAAAGAGACGCTGAACGCGGTGTTCCGCTCGTTCCACACCATCAAGGGCGGCGCCGGTTTCATGGGCCTGCCGGCGATGGTCGCGGCCTGCCACCTGACCGAAAACCTGTTCGACGCGCTGCGCACCGGCGCCGCGCCGGTGACGCCGATCGCGATCGAGGCGGCGCTGCAGGCGTCCGGCTTCGTGGCCGACCAGCTCGCCGAACTGAACAACGGCGCCGAGCCGCACAGCCTGGCGCCGATGCCGCACGACCTGGAAGTGATCCTGACCGACGCCATCGAAGGCAAGACCGGCGCGCCCGCGCCTGCCGCGGCGCCGGCGCCGGCGCCGGCCCCCGTGGCCGCGCCGGCCGCCGCCGCGCCGGCCGCCGTCGCCGCCGTGTCGATCACCTCCGAGGACGGCCTCGACTGGGAAGGCATGTATGAAACCGTGATGCCGGCCGGCAGCTACACCCGTCCGGCCGTTTCGGCCGCGCCGGTGGCCGCCGCCGCGCCGGCCGCCGCCGCCGCGCCAGCCGCAGCCGCAGCCGCAGCCGCCGCGCCGGCCGCCGTCGGCACCGCCGTGGCCGCCCCGGCCAAGCGCGACGCGCCGGAGAAACGCGAAGAGCGTCCGCATGCGGCCCCGGCCAAAGAAGAGTCGATCCGCGTCGATGCTGTTAAACTGGATGCCTTGCTGGAAGTGGCGGGCGAATCGGTGCAGGCCGCCAACCAGGCCGCCGTGCTGCTCGAGCGCCTGTTGCAATTCAAGTTCGAGGGCCAGGCCCAGACCCTGATGGCCACCTTGGCGGAAACGCTGGAGCGGGCGTCGCGCTATTCGACCGAGCTGCAGCGCGCCACGCTGGCGACGCGCATGCAACCGGTCGGCCGCCTGTTCCAGAAATTCCCGCGCCTGGTGCGCGAGCTGGCCAAGGACCTGGGCAAGGACGTCGAACTGACGATCGAGGGCGCCGAGACCGAAGTGGACCGCGTGGTCGTCGACAGCCTGTACGATCCGCTGGTGCACATGCTGCGCAATTCGCTGGACCATGGCGTCGAGTCGCCGGAAGACCGCCTGGCGGCCGGCAAGCCGGCCAAGTCGTTCATCTCGCTCAAGGCGTGGCAGGAAGCCAACAGCGTCATGATCGTGCTGCAGGACGACGGCAAGGGCATGGATCCGGTGGTGTTGCGCACCAAGGCCCAGCAGAAGGGCTTGATCAGCGAGTCGGCCAATTTGACCAACGACGAGTGCTTCCAGCTGGTGTTCCTGCCGGGCTTCTCGACCAAGGAAGTGGCCTCGAGCGTGTCGGGCCGCGGCGTCGGCATGGACGTGGTCAAGACCGCCGTGGAGAAGAACCGCGGCGCCATCCACATCGAATCGGCGCTGGGCAAGGGCACCAAGTTCGCCATCCGCCTGCCGATCGAGCTGTCGATCGTGCCGACCATGCTGGTGTCGACCTCGGGCGCCGCGCTGGCGCTGCCGATGGCCGTGGTGCAGCGCGTGGTCGAATTGCCGGACGTGTTCATGGAAGTGGGCGGCGCCCCGGTCCTCAAGGACCAGGGCCGGCCGCTGCCGGTGCGCTCGCTGGCCGATGCGCTCGGCTACGAGAGCTGCCGCGAGAAGGTCGGGATTGTTGTCGCCGCGCCACAGCCGTATATCCTGGCGGTGGAAGCGGTCGACGGCACCGCCGACCTGGTCATCAAGCCGATGACCGCGATCACCGTCGAGGGCATCACCGGCACCGCGCGCTCGGCCGAGGGCGAACTGGTGCTAGTGGTGGGCCTATCGTTCCTGATGGACGGATGCAGGGGAAGTGTACGCATGGCGGCCTAGTCGACGGATTAAGCCAAGCACACAAAAGCCTGCGTCCACGCAGGCTTTTTTTTCGTTTGAATGTTATTCGCGGTACCAAATTTTTAAAGGAGTCATAAAACGTGTATCGGTAGGCGCAGCCGCATCGGCTCACGAGGCCGGATGGCGGCGGTCGCTATCGCATTGCACAATATGGCATAATCGAAGTGGATCACTCACACAGGCAGCAGCAGTAAGCACACATCATGATGAAGACGCTTTACGACAAACTCTGGGAATCCCACGTGGTCAAGGCCGAGGAAGACGGCACCACCATCCTCTATATCGACCGCCACCTGGTGCACGAAGTGACCAGTCCGCAGGCCTTCGACGGCCTGCGCGCCGCCAACCGCCAGCCGTGGCGCCTGTCGGCCAACCTGGCCGTGGCCGACCACAACGTGCCGACCACCTCGCGCGCCGACGGCATCGCCGACCCGGTCTCGCGCCTGCAGGTCGAAACCCTGGACAACAATGCCAAGTCCTACGGCATGACCTATTTCAACATGAACGACAAGCGCCAGGGCATCGTCCACGTGATCGGGCCGGAGCAGGGCGCCACCCTGCCGGGCATGACGGTCGTCTGCGGCGACTCGCACACGTCGACCCACGGCGCCTTCGGCGCGCTGGCGCACGGCATCGGCACCTCCGAGGTCGAGCACGTGCTGGCCACGCAAACCCTGCTGCAAAAGAAATCCAAGGCGATGCTGGTGCAGGTCGACGGCCCGCTGCCGGTGGGCGTCACCGCCAAGGACGTGGTGCTGGCCATCATCGGCAAGATCGGCACCGCCGGCGGCACCGGCTACTGTATCGAGTTCGGCGGTTCGACCATCCGCGCGCTGTCGATGGAAGGGCGCATGACCGTCTGTAACATGGCGATCGAGGCCGGCGCGCGCGCCGGCATCATCGGCGTCGACGACACCACGATCAACTACGTCAAGGGCCGGCCGTTCTCGCCCGCCGGCCCGCACTGGGACCGCGCGGTCGACTACTGGCGCACCCTGCACTCGGACGCCGGCGCCCGCTTCGACCTGGTCATCACGCTCGACGCCGCCGAGATCAAGCCGCAGGTGACCTGGGGCACGTCGCCGGAGATGGTGACGTCGATCGACGGCCGCGTGCCGGACCCGGACCAGGAAAAGGACAGCGTCAAGCGCGACGCGATGGAAAAGGCGCTGGTCTACATGAACCTCAAGCCGAACACCGCGATCGAGGACATCCGCATCGACAAGGTCTTCATCGGCTCGTGCACCAACTCGCGCATCGAGGATTTGCGCGCGGCCGCCGCCGTGGTGCGCGGCAAGCAGCGCGCCTCGAACGTCAAGCTGGCGATGGTGGTGCCGGGGTCGGGCCTGGTCAAGGACCAGGCCGAGCGCGAGGGCCTGGACCGCATCTTCAAGGACGCCGGCTTCGAATGGCGCGAGCCGGGCTGCTCGATGTGCCTGGCGATGAACGCCGACCGCCTGGAACCGGGCGAGCGCTGCGCCTCGACCTCCAACCGTAATTTCGAAGGACGCCAAGGTCAGGGCGGACGCACCCATCTGGTGTCGCCCGCGATGGCCGCCGCAGCCGGTATCGCCGGCCACTTCGTCGACGTGCGCGCGCTGCGCTGAATTTTTCGATTGATACCACGAGTACACCAACATGAAAAAACTATTCGCCCTGTCCATCATCGCCTTGATCCTGACCGGCTGCAACACGGTCAACGGCTTCGGCAAGGACGTGAAAAAAGTCGGTGAGTCGCTGGAAGGCGCTTCGACCAAAAAATAACCGCAGTACGGCGGGCCGCGACGGTCCGCCGTCGCACAACCCGAACGAGATCATGGATAAATTTACGATATACGAAGGCCTGGTGGCCCCGCTCGACCGCGCCAACGTCGACACCGACGCCATCATTCCGAAGCAATTCCTGAAGTCCATCCATCGCACCGGCTTCGGCCCCAACCTGTTCGACGAGTGGCGCTACCTCGACCACGGCGAGCCCGGCATGGACAACAGCAAACGCCCGCTCAACCCGGACTTCGTGCTCAACGAGGCGCGCTACCAGGGCGCCTCGATCCTGCTGACCCGTAAAAATTTCGGCTGCGGCTCCTCGCGCGAGCACGCGCCGTGGGCGCTCGACCAGTACGGCTTCCGCGCCATCATCGCGCCGTCGTTCGCCGACATCTTCTTCAACAACTGCTACAAGAGCGGCTTGCTGCCCATCGTGATTCCTGAAGCGCAGATCGATCATCTGTTCAACGAAGTCAAGGCCTTCCCCGGTTACCGTCTGGTGGTCGACCTTGAGCAGCAGCGCATTTCCACCAGCAATGGCAGCGTCTCCTATCCCTTCGAGATCGACGCCTTCCGCAAATACTGCCTGATGAACGGACTCGACGATATCGGCCTGACCCTGCGCCACGCCGACACCATCCGCGAATTCGAAGAGCGCCATCTGGCAAACCAACCCTGGTTGGCTAACGTCATCTAATCTCGAAAACTCACATGAAAATCGCAATCCTCCCGGGCGACGGTATCGGCCCGGAAATCGTCGCCCAAGCCGTCAAGGTCCTCAACGTGCTGGGCGAATCGTTCGAGCTGGAGACCGCCCCCGTCGGCGGCGCCGGCTACGCCGCCCACGGCCATCCGCTGCCGGACGCCACCCTGGCGCTGGCCAAGGCGGCCGACGCGGTGCTGTTCGGCGCCGTCGGCGACTACCAGTACGACACGCTGGAACGCGCGCTGCGCCCCGAGCAGGCCATCCTCGGCCTGCGCAAGAACCTGGGCCTGTTCGGCAACCTGCGTCCGGCGATCCTGTATCCGGAACTGGCCGGCGCCTCGACCCTGAAGCCCGAGGTGGTCTCCGGCCTCGACATCCTGATCGTGCGCGAACTGACCGGCGACATCTACTTCGGCCAGCCGCGCGGCGTGCGCGAGTGCCCGGACGGTCCGTTCAAGGGCCAGCGCGAAGGGTTCGACACGATGCGCTACGCCGAAGGCGAAATCCGCCGCATCGCCCACGTGGCGTTCCAGGCCGCGCAAAAACGCGGCAAGCGCCTGACCAGCGTCGACAAGGCCAACGTGCTCGAGACGTTCCAGTTCTGGAAGGACATCGTCACCGACGTCCACAAGGAATATCCTGACGTCGCGCTCGACCACATGTACGTCGACAACGCCGCCATGCAACTGGTGCGCGCGCCGAAGAAATTCGACGTCATCGTCACCGGCAACATGTTCGGCGACATCCTGAGCGATTGCGCGGCGATGCTGACCGGCTCGATCGGCATGCTGCCGTCGGCCTCGCTCGACGCCAACAACAAGGGTTTGTACGAGCCGTCGCACGGCTCGGCGCCGGACATCGCCGGCCAGGGCATCGCCAACCCGCTGGCGACGATCCTGTCGGCGGCGATGATGCTGCGCTACACCTTCAACAAGAACGAACAGGCCGACCGCATCGAGACCGCCGTCAAGTCCGTGCTGGCGCAGGGCCTGCGCACCGCCGACATCTTCGAACCGGGCACCACCAAGGTGGGCACCGAGGAGATGGGCAACGCGGTCGTCAAGGCTCTGGCTTAAACTATTCAAAGGATAAAAAATGAAACTCGTAGGCTTGGTAGGTTGGCGCGGCATGGTCGGTTCGGTCCTGATGCAGCGCATGCAGGAAGAGGGCGATTTCGCCCACATCGAACCGGTGTTCTTCACGACGTCGAACCCGGGCGGCGACGCCCCGAAGATGGCGAAGAACGAGACCAAACTGAAAAGCGCGACCGACATCGACGAACTGAAAAAGTGCGAGATCATCATCTCGTGCCAGGGCGGCGACTACACCACCGAGGTGTTCCCGACATTGCGCGCGGCCGGCTGGAACGGCTACTGGATCGACGCCGCGTCGACCCTGCGCATGGAGAAGGATGCCGTCATCGTGCTGGACCCGGTCAACCTGCACGTCATCAAGGACGCGCTGGGCAAGGGCGTGAAGAACTACATCGGCGGCAATTGCACCGTGTCGTGCATGCTGATGGGCCTGGGCGGCCTGTTCCAGCACAACCTGGTCGAGTGGATGACCTCGATGACGTATCAGGCGGCCTCGGGCGGCGGCGCGCAGCACATGCGCGAGCTGCTGACCCAGTTCGGCACGATCAATTCGTCGGTCAAGGCGCTGCTGGACAATCCGGCCTCGGCGATCCTGGAGATCGACCGCCAGGTGCTGGCGACGCAACACGGCCTGTCGGCCGAGGAAACCAAGCAGTTCGGCGCGCCGCTGGCCGGCAACCTGATCCCGTGGATCGACAAGGACCTGGGCAACGGCCAGTCGAAGGAAGAGTGGAAGGGCGGCGCCGAGACCAACAAGATCCTCGGCCTGGGCGCGGACTTCGGTTCCAAGGCGATTCCAGTGGACGGCCTGTGCGTGCGCATCGGCGCCATGCGCAGCCACTCGCAGGCGCTGACGATCAAGCTGAAGAAGGATGTGCCGATCGACGAGATCCACGACATCATCGCGTCCAACAACCAGTGGGTCAAAGTGGTGCCGAACACGCGCGAAGCGTCGGTCAAGGACCTGTCGCCGGCCGCCGCCACCGGCAGCCTGACGATCCCGGTCGGCCGCCTGCGCAAGATGAGCATGGGCGACGATTACCTGTCGGCCTTCACCGTCGGCGACCAGCTGCTGTGGGGCGCGGCCGAACCGCTGCGCCGCATGCTGCGCATCGTGCTGGATAAGTAAAAGCCACCACGCAATCGTGGTAGCAGAAGGGGTTTTCTCTATGTGCTTTCATAGGGAAAACCCCTTTTTTGGTTTAAATTAGGCACAGAGCTGACAACTCTTCATGTATCACTTGAGAAAGGGCGTGCAAAGCTTGCATGCTCATGTGCATGATGATATGTTGATATATCCGGGAAAGTAACATTTTCCCTCTGATAACCTACTGCCGCCCACTATGCCCTTCACCAATCGCACCAGCATCGTTTCGTTCGCGTTGAAAACACTCACTAGCGCGGTCGCCGGTGCGGTGTTGTTGTCCGCCGCCGCGAACGCCGCCGGACTCGGCAAGCTGACCGTCCTGTCGTCGCTGGGCCAGCCGTTGCGGGCGGAAATCGAACTGACCGCCGTCACCGCCGAGGAGGCCAGCGGCCTGGTGGCCCAGCTGGCGTCGGCCGATGCCTTCCGCACCGCCAACATCGATTTCAATCCGGCGCTGACGTCGCTGCGCTTCGAAGTGGAGCAGCGCGGCGGCCGCCAGCTGATCCGCGTCTCGTCGACCCAGCCGGTCAATGAACCGTTCGTCGACATGTTGCTGGAACTGAAGTGGAACGGCGGCCGCATGGTGCGCGAATACACCTTCCTGCTCGACCCGCCGGACATGCGCTCGGCCAATTCGCCGCAAGTGGCCGCGCCGGTCGATCTGAGCCGCCAGGCCACCGCCCCGGCCGCGGGCGCGCCGAACGCGCCGCTGGCCAGCGCGCCGGCCGTGCCCGCCGCAAGCGCCGCGGGCGCCGGCGCCAATCCGGCACCGGCGGCGCCCCGGCCGCAGCCGGCCAAAAGTTCGACCGAGCAGTACACCGTGAAAAAAGGCGACAACCTGAGCCGCATCGCCAGCCAGGTCAAGCCGGGCGACATCTCGCTCGACATGATGCTGGTGGCGCTGTACCGCGCCAACCCGGAAGCGTTTTCCGGCAATAACATGAACCGCCTGAAGTCGGGCCAGATCCTCAAGGTGCCGGATGCCGGCGCGGTGCGCTCCATCGTGCCCGAGGGCGAGGCGCGCGGCGTGGTGGTCGCGCACGCGGTCGATTTCAACGCCTACCGCGCCAAGCTGGCCGGCCAGGTGGCCAGCAGCACGCCGGCCAAGGAAGCGGAGACCACGCAAAACGTCAAGGGCAAGATCACCGCCAAGGTCGAGGAAAAGCCGAACGCCGTCAACGAGGCCAAGGACAAGCTGACCTTGTCCAAATCGACCGCCAGCGCGCCGGTGGCGGGCAAGACCGGCGTGGCCGCCGAAGACAACATCGCCAAGCAAAAGCAGGTGGACGAAGCGGCCGCCCGCGTCAAGGAACTGGAAAAGAACGTCAACGACCTTGAAAAGCTGATGGCGGTCAAGAACAAGACGATCGCCGAAAAGCCGCCTGTCGCCGCCGCCCCTGCGGCCCCGGTCGCGCCGCCGGCCGCCGCCCCGGCGGCCACCCCGGCCGAGGCGCCGAAACCGAAACGCACCCTGGCCGTGCCGCCCCGCAAGCCGGTCGAGCCGAGCTGGTATGAAGTGATGATGGACAACATCCAGCTGGTCGGATTGGCCGTAGCCGCCTTGCTGGCGCTGGTCTACGGCATCATCCTCGCGCGCCGCCGCAAGGGTAAGAAATTCGTCGTGGTGCCGGGCGAGATCGTCATGCCGCCCGACCCGACCACGCCGATACAGCCGTTCATCACCGAGGCCGGCGCGCAGAACGTCGACACCAGCAACAGCGTGTTCAACTCCAACTTCGCGCCGTCGGCCAGCCAGCTCGACACCAACGAGGTCGATCCGGTGGCCGAGGCCGACGTCTACATCGCCTACGGCCGCGACGCGCAGGCCGAGGACATCCTCAAGGAAGCGCTGCGCACGCATCCCGAGCGCCACCCCGTGCGCCTGAAACTGCTGGAAATCTACGCTACCCGCAAGGATGCGCGCGCCTTCGAAAGCCAGGCGTCCGAGCTGTATTCGCTGACGCGCGGCCAGGGCGACGAGTGGGCGCAAGCGTCCGCGCTGGGGCAGTCCATCGATCCGACCAATCCGCTGTACTCGGCCGCGCCCGACGGCGTTGGCGGCGCGGCCATGTCGGCCGCCGCCGTGCCGGTCGCGGCGGGCGCCGCTGCCGCCGCTGCCGCCGCCTCGGCCTACTCGGCGAACGATTTTGGCACCGGCGACGATTTCGGCGCCGAACCGCCGGCCGCCGCCCCGAGCGGCCTGGACCTGGATCTGGGCCTGGATGCGGCGTCCGCCAAGGCCGACAACGCGATGGACTTCGGCCGCGACCTGGACGACATGGAAACGGCGTTGCCGCAACCTGCCGACGCCTCGGTGTCGCCGGCGTCGGTGGCCGCGCAATCGGACAACCTGATGGACTTCGACCTGGGCGACATGAGCTTCGAGCCGGTCGCCAGCGCCAAGTCGCCGATCGAAATGCCGTCCCCGGTCCGTGACGAGGCGGTCGACGACCCGTTCGATCTGGCCTTCGATGCGCCGGCCGCCCCCGCGGCCGCGCCGGTGGCGGCGGACGACCCGAGCATGGACTTCAGCCTGGACCTGCCGGAAGACAAAGCCGAGCCGGCCACGCCGGCGGAGCGCCTGCCTTCGGCCAGCACCGATCCGCTGGACATGGACATCATGGGCTTCGACATTCCGGAAGTGCCGGCCCTGACCGAGCCACCGAAGGCCGATCCGAAGGCCATCGACTTCGACGAGCCGCTGGAGTTGCCGGAGGACGCCGAATCGATCACCGCCGCGCCGGCGCCGGCATCCGCGCCCGAGTTCGACCTGTCGGACATCAACCTCGATCTGGACAATGAGTTCACCGGCGCCGCCGCCGGGGCGGACGCCGCGCCGGCCGAACCGGCCGCCGCCGGCCGCGACGACACCCTGTCGGCGCACCACATGGAGATGGACACCAAGCTCGACCTGGCCATCGCCTACCAGGAAATCGGCGACAAGGAAGGCGCGCGCGAACTGCTGGACGAAGTGCTGCGCGGCGGCAGCGACGACCAGATCGCCAAAGCCAACGAGATGAAAGCGCAGCTGGGGTAGGCGCTTGCCGGTGGTCCGCGAGGTTGCTCCCGTGGTTGTCCGATATAATGCCAGCCTCAAACATCACCTCGGGCAGCAATTGAAACGGATAGCAATCGGCGTCCAGTACGACGGCACCGCCTGGCACGGCTACCAGAAACAGGAAGACGGCCACACGGTCCAGGACAAGCTGGAACAGGCGCTGGAAAAATTCGCCACGCTGCGCCTGGCCACCACCTGCGCCGGCCGCACCGACACCGGCGTGCACGCGCTCGAACAAGTGGTCCACTTCGACACCGACCTGACCCGCGACGCCCATTCCTGGGTGCGCGGCGTCAACGCCTTCCTGCCGCCGTCGATCGCCGTGCGCTGGGCCAAGGAGCTGCCGGGCGACCCGAGCGTCGACGACTTCTTCCACGCCCGCTTCAGCGCGCGCGCCCGCACCTACCATTACGTGCTGTACAACAACCCGACCCGCTCGCCGCTGCTGGAAGGGCGCGCCGGCTTCTGCTTCCGCCCGCTCGACGTCGCGCTGATGCAACAAGCGGTCGCGCCATTGCTCGGCTGGCACGATTTCACCGCCTTCCGCGCCGCCCAGTGCCAGGCCAAGTCGCCCGTCAAGCTGATGCACGACATCCGGATCAAGCGCGTCGGCGAACTGGTGGTGTTCACCATCACCGCCAACGCCTTCCTGCACCATATGGTGCGCAACCTGGTCGGCTCGCTGGTCTACATCGGCACCGGGCGCGAAAAGCCGGAATGGCTGGGCCAGCTGCTGGAAACCAAGGACCGCCACGCCGCCGCGCCCACCTTCATGCCGGACGGCCTGTACCTGGCCAAGATCGACTACGACCCCAAATGGGAATTGCCGCTGGAGACCGCCAGCGCCTTACCCTGGTTCTAAAAAGGAAACATTGCATGCCACGCACCCGTATCAAAATCTGCGGCCTGACCCGCGTGGAGGACGTGCAGGCCGTGGCGGCCGCCGGCGCCGATGCGATCGGCTTCGTGTTCTATCCGAAAAGTCCGCGCTACGTCACCCCGGAGCAGGCCGCCGCGCTGATCGCCGCCGTGCCGCCGTTCATCACCTGCACCGGGCTGTTCGTCAACGCCACGCCGGAACAGGTGGCCGCTGTCGTCAAAGTGGCGCCGGTGTCGCTGATCCAGTTGCACGGCGACGAGACGGTGGCGCAGTCGGCCGCCATCGCCGCCGCCTGCGAGCGACAGTTCATGCGCGTGTTTCGCGTCAAACCCGACACCTTGCCGTCCGATTTGCTAGAATACGAACAACTATGCCGCGCCGCCAGTCCCCTGTTCACCAGTTTGTTGCTGGATACATATGTGGATGCCTACGGTGGCGCAGGAAAGGGTTTTGATTGGTCTCTCATTCCAAAAGATCTCGCGCCTCGGGTCGTTTTAAGTGGTGGCTTGAGCGTACACAACGCGACTGACGCGGTGGTTGGTGTACGCCCCTACGCCGTCGACATCAGCAGTGGTGTCGAAGCGTCCAAGGGGATCAAGGACGCCCGCAAGATCGCCGCCTTCGTCGCGGCGGTGCGGGCCGGAGATGACATGATTGAAAGCGAAACCCACCATGAAAGCATTACCTGAGATCGGCGCCGCCGCGCCCCTGTTCCACGCCCAGGACTACGATTTCCCCAACGCCAGCGGCCACTTCGGTCCGTACGGCGGCTCCTTCGTCGCCGAAACGCTGACCTACGCGCTGGCCGAGCTGAACGAGGCTTACGAGCGCTACAGCAAGGACCCCGAGTTCCTCGAGGAATTCCGCTACGAGCTGAAGCACTTCGTCGGCCGTCCGTCGCCGATCTACCACGCCAAGCGCTGGTCCGAGATGGCCGGCGGCGCGCAGATCTATTTCAAGCGCGAAGACCTGAACCACACCGGCGCCCACAAGATCAACAACGTCATCGGCCAGGCCCTGCTGGCCAAGCGCATGGGCAAACCGCGCGTCATCGCCGAGACCGGCGCCGGCCAGCACGGCGTCGCCACCGCCACCATCTGCGCCCGCTTCGGCCTCGAATGCGTGGTGTACATGGGCAGCGAGGACGTCAAGCGCCAGGCGCAGAACGTCTACCGCATGAAGCTGCTCGGCGCGACGGTCGTGCCGGTCGAGTCCGGTTCGAAGACGCTCAAGGACGCGCTCAACGAGGCGATGCGCGACTGGGTCACCAACATCGAAAACACCTTCTACATCATCGGCACCGTGGCCGGCCCGCATCCTTATCCGATGCTGGTGCGCGACTTCCAGTCGGTGATCGGCGAGGAATGCCTGGTGCAGATGCCGGAAATGACCGGCCGCCAGCCGGACTACGTGATGGCCTGCATCGGCGGCGGTTCCAACGCGATGGGGATCTTCTACCCGTACATCGACCAGAAACAGGTGCGCCTGATCGGCGTCGAGGCGGCCGGCGAGGGACTCGACGGCGTCAAGCACGCGGCCTCGCTGACCAAGGGTTATCCGGGCGTGTTGCACGGCAACCGCACCTACCTGCTGCAGGACGAGAACGGCCAGATCATCGAGACGCATTCGGTCTCGGCGGGCCTGGACTACCCCGGCGTGGGACCGGAACACGCGTACCTGAAGGATATCGGCCGCGCCGAGTACGTTTCGATCACCGACGACGAGGCGCTCAAGGCCTTCCACGATTGTTGTCATATCGAAGGCATCATCCCGGCGCTGGAATCGTCGCACGCGCTGGCGTACGCGGTGAAGCTGGCGGCCACCTTGCCGAAGGATCAGATCATTCTGGCCAACCTGTCGGGCCGTGGCGACAAGGACATGCACACCGTGGCGGAGCGGATGGGTTTGAACTTCAACTAATCCATCCAATAACTCCACCAAGGAAAAAACCATGTCCAGAATCGCACCAACCTTCGCCGCCCTGAAGGCGGCCAACAAGACCGCGCTCGTCACCTTCATCACCGCCGGCGATCCCGGTCCCGCGCACACCGTTCCGCTGATGCACGCGCTGGTCGCGGGCGGCGCCGACATCCTCGAACTCGGCGTGCCGTTCTCCGATCCGATGGCCGAGGGCCCGGTCATCCAGCGCGCCTGCGAGCGGGCGCTGGCGTTCGGCGTCGGCATCCGCGACGTGTTCGAATACGTCGCCGAGTTCCGCAAGACCGACCAGACCACGCCGGTGGTGCTGATGGGCTACGCCAACCCGATCGAGCGCATCGGCGCCGCCGCCTTCATCGCCCGATCGAAGGAAGTGGGGGCCGACGGCGCCATCGTGGTCGACTACCCGCCGGAGGAGTGCGAAGAGTTCGCCGCCGCCATGCGCGCGGCCGAGCTCGATCTGATCTTCCTGCTGGCGCCGACCTCGACCGAGGAACGCATCCAGCAGGTGGCCAAGGTCGGTGGCGGCTTCAGCTATTACGTCTCGCTCAAGGGCGTCACCGGCGCCGGCAATATCGACACGGTGCAGGTGGCCGAGCGCCTGACCGAGATCCGCAAGCACGTGAGCTTGCCGATCGGCGTTGGCTTCGGCATCCGCGACGGCGCCACCGCGCGCGCCGTGGCCGAGGTGGCCGACGCGGTCGTCATCGGCAGCCGCATCGTGCAGGAGATCGAAAAGCACGGTGCCGAAGGTTCGGTCGCGGCGGTGCAAGCCTTCGTCAGCGACATCCGCAGCGCCCTCGACGCCTGACCGGGCGGCCGTAACACCCTCCGGCCGCTTGGCCACCCTCAAATCACGACCGCTCACCTTGATACATAGTTAAGTACTGGCTATGTTGAAGGGGAGCGGTCGTGCGTTTTGAATGGGATGCCCGTAAGGCCAAGGCCAATCTCCGCAAGCACGGCGTGAGCTTTGACGAAGCGTGCACTGTGTTCGATGATCCGAACTCAAGTTTGAGCTTTGCTTCGAGCATGCCGACTCCGAGGACAGATTTTTGCTGCACGGATACAGCGATAAGGCCAGGCTGCTGCGCGTGTCCCGTCGCTATCGACAAAGCAACGTTGTTCGCATCATTTCCGCTCGCTGGAGGAGCGTGAACGGCTAAAGGACGTAGTAATAGAGGTGCCTGACGATGACTAAGCGACCTGCTTGCTAGTAGGGGATTCCCTCTAAATCCCGCCGAATTCCATGACGAAAGCTAAAAATTATTGTATTGCAATGTTCGACAGGCGTACAAGAAACGGCTACACTTCGGCCACGAGTTAGCTGCAAGGAGAATTTATGAGTTGGTTGGAAAAACTGCTGCCCCCAAGAATCCAGCGTTCCGACGTTGCCGCCCGCAAGACGATGCCGGAGGGCCTGTGGGTCAAATGCCCATCGTGCGAAGCCGTCCTGTACCGCACCGATCTGGAATCGAACCTGCATGTTTGCCCCAAGTGCGACCACCACATGCGCATCCGCGCCCGTGAACGCCTCGACAGCCTGTTCGACGCCGGCGGACGTTATGAAATCGGCATGGATACCTTGCCGGTCGATACGCTGAAGTTCAAAGACAGCAAGAAATACCCGGACCGCCTCAAGCAAGCGATGGAGGCGACCGGCGAGACCGACGCCATGATCGTCATGGGCGGCGCCATCATGAGCATGCCCGTCGTCGTGGCCTGCTTCGAATTCGAATTCATGGGCGGCTCGATGGGCTCCGTGGTCGGCGAGCGCTTCGTGCGCGGCGCGCAAGTGGCGCTGGAACAGAAAGTGCCGTTCATCTGCATCACCGCCACCGGCGGCGCCCGCATGCAAGAGGGCCTGCTGTCGCTGATGCAGATGGCGAAAACCACCGCCATGCTGACCAAACTGTCCGAGAAGAAGCTGCCGTTCATCAGCGTGCTGACCGATCCGACCATGGGCGGCGTGTCCGCCTCGTTCGCCTTCATGGGCGACGTCGTCATCGCCGAGCCGAAGGCGCTGATCGGCTTCGCCGGCCCGCGCGTGATCGAAAACACCGTGCGCGAGAAGTTGCCGGAAGGTTTCCAGCGCTCCGAGTTCCTGGTCACCAAGGGCGCCGTCGACATGATCGTCGACCGCCGCAAGATGCGCGAAGAAATCGCCCGTCTAATGGCCTTGCTGCAGAACCAGCCGGCCGAGGTTATCGCGTAACCTTATCGCATAGTCAATATTGCATTTTCAATGCCCGGCACGACGGCGCGCAATCGGATATCATCCGGCCTGCGCGCCGTTGCCATTTTCAGAGTCACATCATGTCGAACCTCCCAACCACTTTGCCCGCCTGGCTTGCGCTGCTTGAATCGCGCCACGCCGAAACCGTCATCAACATGGGCCTGGACCGCGTCCTCGCCGTCAAGGAACGCTTGCAGCTGAGCTTTAGCTGCCCGGTCATCATGGTGGCCGGCACCAACGGCAAAGGTTCCACCTGCGCCATGCTCGAATCGGTGCTGCTGCGCGCCGGCTACAAGGTCGGCCTGTACATCAAGCCGCACTTCCTCGACTTCAACGAGCGCGCGCGTATCAACGGCGACCTGGCCAGCGACGAGGTATTGGTCGACGCCTTCAACGCCGTCGAGGCGGCGCGCGGCGACACCCCGCTGACGTATTTCGAATTCACCACCCTGGCCATCATGAAGCTGCTGGCGGGCGCCGGCATGGATGTCGTCATCCTGGAAGTCGGCCTCGGCGGGCGCCTGGACGCCGTCAACATCGTCGACGCCGACGTCGCCATCGTGACCAGCGTCGACATCGACCACACCGACTACCTGGGCGACACGCGCGAAAAGATCGGCTTCGAGAAGGCCGGCATCTTCCGCGCGGGCAAGACGGCAATCTGCTCCGACCCGGTGCCGCCGCAGTCGCTGATCGACCACGCCGAGGCCATCGGCGCCGACCTGTGGCTGATGGGCCGCGATTTCAACTATTCCGGCGACAAGCAGCAGTGGAACTACGGCGGCCGCTCGCAGCGCCGCAATTCGCTGGCCTACCCGAGCCTGCGCGGCGCCAACCAGATCCTCAACGCCACGGCCGTGCTGGCCGCGCTGGAGGCGCTCAAGCTGGAATTGCCGGTCGGCGCGCAGGAAGTGCGCACCGGCCTGGTCACGGTGGAGCTGCCGGGCCGCTTCCAGGTGCTGCCGGGCCGCCCGACGGTGATCCTCGACGTCGCCCACAACCCGCACGCGGCGTCGGCGCTGAACCAGAACCTGGGCAATATGGGCTTCCACCCGTACACCTACGCCGTGTTCGGCTCCATGCACGACAAGGATATCGACGGCGTCATCGCCGCCATGTCCGAGCATGTCGACCACTGGTGCCTGACGAACCTGCCGTCGCCGCGCGCCGCCAGCGCGTCCGAACTGGCCGCCAAGGTGCAAATCGTGCACGCCAGGGATGTGGCAAATTCGTCCGAACGCACCATCAATATCTTCGACGATCCGGCCGCCGCCTTTGCAAATGCGATGAGCCGGGCCGGGGAGAATGATAGAATTGTGGTCTTTGGATCTTTCCTCACGGTCGCGGGTGTCATGGCGGCGAGAAAATCCTCACTCCATTGAACGCACAGGACTGAAATCACGCATGGGCTTGTTCTCGAAATTCGGTAAAAACAAGCAAGAGACCGCCGGTCAGGACAGCGGCTATTACACCAGCGCGGATGATCAGGCCGTCGCCGAACGGGCGCGCTCCAAGCGCGCCTCGTCGGCCGACGGTCCGGCCAAGTCGCGCCGCGCCAAGGACCGCGAGGCGGACGACCCGGTGTTGCCGGAAAAGAAACGCGCGCGGCGCCGCCTGGTCGGCGCCATCGCGCTGGCGCTGGCCGTCGCCGTCGGGCTGCCGATGGTGCTCGATTCCGAGCCGCGTCCGCTCGCGTCCGACATCGAAATCAAGATCCCGGCCAAGGATAAGCCGGCCGCCGTGCGCGCATCCGCCGCCGCCGTGCCCGCCAGCGCCGCGCTCGACAGCAAGGAAGAAATCGTCGACGACGTCAAGCCGGCCAAGGGCGCGACCGCCGCCGTTGCCGCGCGCGCCGCGCCGTCCGCCGAGGAGGTCATCAAGGCCGACAACGCCCGGCAGGAAGCCGAAGCCCAGGCCGATCTGAAGGCCGAGGCCAAGGCCAAGGCGGAAGCCAAGGCCGAGGCGCTGGCCAAGGCGAAGGCCGAGCATGAGTCCAAGGCCCGGGCGGAGACCGAGGCCAAGGCCAAGCTGGAGGCCGAGCGCAAGCGCGAAGCCGAGCGCAAGCTGGCCGAGGCGAAGGCCGACGCAAAAGCCAAGGCCGATGCCGAGCGCAAGCTGGCCGACGCCAAACCGGCCGCCAAGCCGGCGTCCGACAAGGCGTCCGAGGACGCGCGCGCGCTGGCCATTCTGGAAGGCAAGGGCGCGGCCAAGCCGGCCGCCGCCGCAGCGGAGTCCGGCCAGAAATTCGTGCTGCAAGTGGCCGCGCTGAGCGACCAGGGCAAGGTGGACGAGCTGCGCAAGAAGCTGAAGGACGCCGGCATCAACTCCTTCACGCAGAAAACGCCTTCCGGCGAGATCACCCGCGTGCGCGTGGGGCCGTTCACCAACAAGGAAGAGGCGGAAAAGGTGCGCGCCAAGCTGAGCGGCATGGGCCTGAGCGGCCGCCTGGAAACGGTTTGATCCAGGCCGCCTGACGTGACGATTTTCGATTATCTGGTGATCTTCGTGATGGTCACGTCGGTCATCATCAGCATGCTGCGCGGGCTGGTCAAGGAAGTGCTGTCGCTGGCCGGCTGGGTGGTCGCCTTCGTCGTGGCCAACGCCTACGCCGCCGCGCTGGCCGTGATGTTGCCGGCCGTGGTGCCGGGCGAGGTGTTGCGCCTGATCCTGGCCTTCATCGCCCTGTTCATCGGCGTGCGCATTTTGATGGGCTTGCTGGCCATGGCGCTGGGCGCCTTGCTCGACGCGGGCGGCCTGAGCCTGTTCGACCGCCTGCTCGGCGCCGTGTTCGGCGTCGGCCGGGGCCTTGTAATCGTGCTGACCGCCGTCATCTTGTGTGGGATGACGTCGCTCCCACAACAGGATTTCTGGAAGGAGGCGCTGCTCAGCCCGTATGCCGAGACCGGCGCCCGGCTCGTCAAGACCTTCCTTCCCGCTGCGATGGCGCAGCATGTGAACTTTTGAATTGCATCACCGTTTTTAATCTGCGTCTTTAATCTGCGTCTTTAATCTGTATTACCCAGTCCAGGAGCACCATCATGTGTGGCATCGTCGGCGTCGTTTCCCATCAACCTGTCAATCAACTGCTGTATGACGCCTTGCTGCTGTTGCAGCATCGCGGCCAGGATGCAGCGGGTATCGCGACCAATCACAGCAGCATGTTCGCCATGCACAAGGCCAACGGCCTGGTGCGTGACGTTTTCCGCACCCGCAACATGCGCACCCTGCAAGGCAACTCGGGCATCGGCCACTGCCGCTATCCGACCGCCGGCTCGTCGAGCGAGGAAGAGGCGCAGCCGTTCTACGTCAACGCCCCGTTCGGCATCACGCTGGCGCACAACGGCAACCTGACCAACTGGGAACAGCTCAAGCAAGAGATGTTCAAGAACGACCGCCGCCACATCAACACCGACTCCGATTCGGAAGTGCTGCTCAACGTGCTGGCCCATGAAATCCACATGGCCACCACCGGCATCTCGATCGACGCCGACACCATCTTCGACGCCGTCACCGTGCTGCACCGCCGCGTCAAGGGCGGCTACGCCGCCGTCGCGCAGATCGCCGGCGTCGGCCTGCTGGCCTTCCGCGATCCGTTCGGCATCCGTCCGCTGTGCCTGGGCATCAACGAAACCGAGCAGGGCGCCGAGTACCTGGTCGCCTCCGAATCGGTGGCGCTCGAAGGCATGGGCTTCCGCTTCCTGCGCGACGTCGCGCCGGGCGAGTGCATCTTCGTCGACGCCGACATGCAGCTGCACAGCCGCCAGTGCGCCGACAATCCGTCGCTCAACCCGTGCGTGTTCGAATTCGTCTACCTGGCCCGTCCGGACTCCGTCATCGACGGCGCCTCGGTCTACGCCACCCGCCTGAAAATGGGCGAGTACCTGGCCGAGAAGATCAAGCGCGAATTCAAGGACGGCGAGATCGATGTCGTCATGCCGATTCCCGATTCGTCGCGTCCGGCCGCGATCCAGCTGGCGCTGGCGCTCAACGTCGAGTACCGCGAAGGCTTCATCAAGAACCGCTACATCGGCCGCACCTTCATCATGCCGGGCCAGGCCGCGCGCAAGAAATCGGTGCGCCAGAAGCTGAACGCGATCGCCTCCGAATTCAAGGACAAGGTCGTGCTGCTGGTCGACGACTCGATCGTGCGCGGCACCACCAGCCGCGAGATCGTGCAGATGGCGCGCGAAGCGGGCGCCAAGAAAGTGATCTTCGCCTCGGCCGCGCCGCCGGTGATCTACCCGAACGTGTACGGCATCGACATGCCGACCCGCGACGAGCTGATCGCCTACGGCCGCACCACCGAGGAAGTGTGCCGCGAAATCACCGCCGACCACCTGGTGTACCAGGACATCGAGTCGTTGAAGCGCGCCATCTCCGATGTCAACCCGGAGCTGAAGAACTTCGAGGCGTCGTGCTTCGACGGCGTCTACGTCACCGGCGACGTGTCGAAGGAATACCTCGACAAGCTGGAGTACGCGCGCCACCACCCGAAGGCCAAGACGACCCACGAGGACGCCGGCCGCTCGCAACTGAATCTGAATCTCGCGACCGCCGAAGGCTGATGTCGCGCCCGGTACGGTTCGCCGTACCGGGCTTTTTTTTTGACCATCCAAGCATATGAACGATAAGAAGAACTACGGTTTCACCACCACCATCCTGCACAACGACCGCCTGAAGGGCATCGAGCACGGCTCGCTGCACAAGCCGATCCACACCTCGGTCGCCTTCGGCTACGGCGACGCGCGCCAGCTGGCGTCGGTGTTCCAGGGCAAGGAGCCGGGCTTCCGCTACGGCCGCCAGGGCAACCCGACCATCTCCGCGCTCGAGGACAAGGTCAACAAGATGGAGCAGGGCGTCGGCACCTTGTGCTTCGCCACCGGCATGGGCGCGATCGGCGCCGTGTTCCAGGCGCTGCTTCGCGCGGGCGACCACGTCGTCTCGTCGGCCTTCCTGTTCGGTAACACCAACAGCCTGTGGCAGACCACGATGGCGCAGGGCGTCGGCGTCTCGTTCGTCGACGCCACCGACGTCGCCAATGTCGAAGCCGCGATCACGGAACGGACGCGCGTGGTGTTCGTCGAAACCATCGCCAACCCGCGCACGCAGGTGGCGGACTTGAAGCGCATCGGCGAATTGTGCAAGGCGCGCGGCATCCTGTACATCGTCGACAACACGATGACCACGCCATACCTGTTCCGGCCGAAATCGGTCGGCGCCGGGCTGGTGATCAACGCGCTGACCAAATCGATCGGCGGCCACGGCAACGCGCTGGGCGGCAGCCTGACCGACACCGGCGAATACGACTGGACCCAATTCCCGAATATCTACGAGAACTACAAGAAGGCCGCGCCGCTGCAATGGGGGCTGGCGCAGATCCGCGCCAAGGGGCTGCGCGACTTCGGCGCCTCGCTGGGGCCGGAGGCGGCGCACCACATCGCCGTCGGCGCCGAAACCTTGGCGCTGCGCATGGAGCGCACCAGTGCCAATGCGCTGGCGCTGGCGCGGATGCTGGAAGCGGACGAGCGCGTGGCGGCGGTGTACTACCCCGGGCTGGCATCGCATCCGCAGCACGGCATCTCGAGCGAGCTGTTCCGCAAGCACGGTTCGCTGCTCAGTTTTGAATTGAAGGATGGGATCGACTGCTTCGACTTCCTGAACCGGCTCAAGCTGGCGATTCCGGCATCCAACCTGGGGGACACGCGCACCCTGGTGATTCCGGTCGCGCACACGATCTTCTACGAGATGGGCGCCGAGCGGCGCGCATCGATGGGCATTGCCGAATCGCTGATCCGGGTCTCGGTCGGCATCGAAGACAGCGACGACCTGCTGGACGACTTCGCCTGCGCGCTGGAAGGCTGCTAACACAACGGAGACACTTGCATCGTGTCTCCGGGTCCGGTCGCGGCCCTGGCTTAGTGCCAGCTGCGCATCAGCCCGACCGCCAGGCCTTCCAGTGCGAACTCGTCCGCCTCCGGATCGACCTTGATGATCTTGAAGTCGGGGTTCTCCGGCAGCAGTTCGACCAGGGTGCCGGTCTTGCGGTAGCGCTTGACCGTGACGTCGTTGCCGATCCTGGCGACGACGATCTGGCCGTTCTTGGCGCTGTCGACTTTTTTGACCGCCAGCAGGTCGCCGTCCATGATGCCGGCGTCGCGCATCGATTCGCCGCGCACCTTGAGCAGGTAGTCGGGCTTGGACGAGAACATCGCCGGGTCGACGCTGTAGCTCGCCTCCAGGTTTTCCTGCGCCAGGATCGGCGAGCCGGCGGCCACGCGGCCGATCAACGGCAACGACATCATCAGCGACACCGGCGCCTTCGGCGTGGCCGGCTCGGCGTGCACGCCCAGCAAACGAATGCCGCGCGAGGTGCCGGCGGCGATTTCGATGGCGCCCTTGCGCGCCAGCGCCTGCAGGTGCTCCTCGGCCGCGTTGGCGGATTTGAAGCCCAGCTCGTTGGCGATCTCGGCGCGCGTCGGCGGGAAGCCGGTGTTTTCGATGGCATCCTTGATCAGATTGAGAATTTGTTCCTGACGTGCTGTGAGCTTGATCATGAGTGCGGTTGGGCCTGTGTATATAGACAGTCTGTATTTTTGTACAGTATGGCTCGCAATGCAAGGAAATTTGTTGTGTTCAGCGAAATAAAATGAAAAAAGTTCGTTCAACCACCCTCATCGTGGCTTCAACAGCACGCGCGTGGTGCTGGCCGTCAGCGGAATCCGGTAGCCGCCACGCTCGGCGACCAGCCCCTGCGGTTTGAATTTGCCGCCCGGACTCTCGACCAGCAGCCGGGCCGCCGGCGTCGCCGCGGTGGCGGCCGCCAGCTCCAAGGTGATGGCGCGGCTTTTCGGGTCGTAGGCCGCGCTGTCGATCTTGCCCGCCTCGAGGGTGATCCAGGCGCGCGCCGGCGCCACGAACAGGCGCGTGCGCGCGCTGTCCTTGGGCGTGATCTGGACCACGCCATTATTAGCCACTTTCATGTTGCCGCCGAAACTGAGCCAGCCGAAGGTCGGGTCTTTCAGTACATAGGTCGCGCTGGCGTAGGCGTGGCCGTAGAAGCCCATGCCGTAGTCGCCGCTGTAGGCGTCCCAGCGCATCATGTCGGGCCAGGCGTGGAAGGCGGCCGACGAAAAGCCGTCGCGGTCGATGTTGGTGATGCCGCCCAACAGGCCGCCGTAGGCCACGCGCAGCAGGTGCAGGTCGCTTGGGTTGGCGCGGTAGGCGTCGAACAGCGGCACCGCGTTCAACGTCGAGCCGTAGTGGTGGATCTGGCGTTCGATGCGCGCGGTCTTGCCGCCGTACAGGAAGTCCCAGTAGCGGCGGGCGTTGCCGTTGTAGCCCCAGCTCGGCATCGCCGGATCGTAGCCGAGGATCACTTCGCGCGTGATGTCGGCCTGCTTGGCGTAGCCGAAGTGGCGCATCCACGCGTACACCTCGGCCTGGCCGGTCGAATCCCACGCCATCTCGCTGCCGAACGGGTAGGCCAAGGTGCGCCAGTGGTCGGCGCGCCGCTTCATCATGGCTTCCATGTCGGTCGCCTCGGCCGTCATGCCTTCGCGTTGCAGGTCTTTCAGGATGTCGACGAAGACGTCGCCCTCCATCAGGCCGAACTGCGCGCACTCGGGCGCGTCGCGCACCATCGCCACCGTGGTCTGGTAGGCCTTGTTCAGATACCAGCGCCAGTCGTGCGCGGTGACCAGGCCGACGTGGTTGCGCGCCAGCCGGTACAGCACCCAATGGCCGATGGCCACGTGCGGATAGTTGTAAGCGCGGCCCAGGTCGTCGGCGTCCTTCTTGGTCCACGAGGCCCAGGTGCCCCAGTTGGCCTTCTGGTTGTAGTAGGACGGGAAGGATTTCGGGTCGTAATAGAACAGGCTTTTGCGCACGGCGCCGGCTTGCGGGCCGTCGGCCACCTGCAACTTGCCGACCACCGTTTCGTTGACCAGCCGTTCCAGCTTGGCCACTTCGGCGGGATCTGGATTGTCGAGCTGCTTGCTGATGGCCGCGACCCAACTGCCGCCGCCACCCTCGTCGCTCATGCCGGAGATCCATACTCGCGGGTCGTCGGTGACGATGCGCTTGGCGTCGCGGTCGTAGGTGAGGATGGCCGGCGCGCGCTTGAACGGATCTTTCTTGTCGTCGAACCATTGCTGCGTGGTGGAGAACTTGCCGAGGTCGGCCACCGCCTGCTCCAGCGGCTTGGTGACGAAGTAGCTGACCGTTTGCACGCCGCCGTCGGCGTAGGCGATCGACAGGCGCGCCGGTCCCCAGCCGTTGGCGCGCACCGTGTAGCGCGCCCAGCCTTTGGCGCTGGACTTGTCGGGCGTGACGGCCAGCGCGTTCTCCGGGTAACTGGTGATGCCGACGACTTTTTGCGGACTCTTGAGGAACAAGGTCGCCTCCAGGTCGGTTGGCACCACGTAGCCGGGGATGCCGACCGCGACCGGCCGTTTTTGCGCGATCAGCGCGGCCTCGATGGCGCGGATCGACGGCGCGGTGGCGAAGCGCACGCCGATGTCGCGCCGCGCCCCCGCTTCCAGGGTGATGCTGGTCGGCGCGTTCCATTGTTCGCCGGCGTTTTTCCACTCGTTCTCGGCGTAGGCCTTGCTCGCCACGGTCCAGTCGTAGAAGCCCTCCGACGTTTGCGCGCGCGGACTGCGGTCGGTCAGCGGGCGCCACGCTTCGAGCGGCGTGCGCCCGTCCGGCGTGACGATCAGCGCCGGGCCCTGGCCGTTCAGGCGCGTCACCTGCACGTAGCCGGCGTCGCGGCCTATATAAGGATCGGCGAAACTGGCGCTGGCGTGGGCCTGCTCCAAGGTGCGGTCGGTGATGATGTTGTCGAACACCATCGGCATGCCGAGGCCGCCGATCTCCACCGGCGCGTTGGCGTTGTTAATCAAGGTAAACCGCAGCACCAGCGCGCCGCCCTCGTTGAGCCAGCGCCGCTCCACCGTCAGCGGCAGGTCTTTGCCCATCGTGGCCGTGATGTCGGCCGCCGCCAGGACCTTGCCGCCGGCCGCCAGCGGCTTGATCGGCTGGCGCGCCGACGACGAGGAGAATTCCCGCCAGGCGCCGGCGCCGCCGTTGCGCAGTCGCAGGTTGAGGTCGCCGATGTGGGCGTAGCCGTCGTACTGGCGCTCGGCCTCCCTCGGGCCCGGCGTGAAGTCGAAGCTGGGATCGGCGACCGGATCGAGCCGCGCCAAGGTCTGGGTGTCGGTACGCAGGGCCAGCAGGAACTGCCTGGTGCTGTAGGCCTTGGTGGCGACGTCGGGATGGCTGGCTGCGGTGGCCGCTGCCGCGGGGGCGGGGCCCTCGGCGGCGAGTGCGGCGGCGATGAAGAGGGAAAACAGCAAAGGGGACAGCGCGCGGGTAGGTGGCATATCGGAATCCTGTTGGTTTCACAAGATGTTAGCACTGTCGCGGGGCCGGCAAGGGGGTAGATTTCCATCCAAAAAGCTGATATAGTCGCGGGCTTACCTCTTCCCACACCTGTCTTGACGCCAGGGTGGGCTATATTTTCACAGTCCTTAAGGGAGTTTGCATGCGTCACTATGAAATAGTATTTATCGTCCATCCGGACCAGAGCGAGCAAGTGCCCGCCATGATCGAACGTTACAAGACCACCGTAACGACCCGCGGCGGCGCCGTGCACCGTGTTGAAGATTGGGGCCGTCGTCAGATGGCTTACTCGATCCAGAAACTGGCTAAAGCACACTACATCTGCCTGAACATCGAATGCGACAACGAGACCCTGGTCGAGCTGGAAACCGCCTTCAAATTCAATGATGCCGTGCTGCGTCACCTGACCGTCAAGATGAAGAAAGCGGAAACCGCTCCTTCGCCGATGATGAAGTCGGTACAACGTGAAGATGCAGCGAAATCGCATCGCACCGAAGCCCCAGCAGCTCCTGTTGCCGCCGCTCCTGCGGCCTAATTGTTGCAAAACCGAGCTGACACAGCTCCAGTGAATCAAAGCCAATTCATTGCCTTGATCGCCGAACGGGACGCCTTGCGCTACACCCCGGCCGGCATGCCGATCGTGAACGCTGTACTCCAGCACCGGTCGCAGCAGATGGAGGCGGGCATCGCCCGGTTGAGCGAGTTTGAGATTTCCGCGGTCGCCGCGGGCGAGATCTCGGGCCGCTTCAGCCAGGCGCCACTGGGCGGGGTGTATCAGTTCACCGGTTTTATCAACAAGAAGACACGCAACAGCAAAAGCCTGGTGTTTCACATCATTGATTTTAGTGCTGTCCCAGACAGCTCAATTTAGATACAGGAGCCTCAAATGGCATTCGGTAAAAAGTTCGACAAAAACAAGCTCAAGCTTAAAGAAAAGCGCAAGCAACAAAATCCACTGTTCAAGCGCAAGAAGTTCTGCCGCTTCACCGCCGCTGGCGTTGAGCAGGTTGACTACAAAGACGTTGATACCCTGAAGGACTTCGTCCAGGAAAACGGCAAGATCATGCCAGCACGTCTGACCGGCACCAAGGCGCACTACCAGCGTCAAGTTGACACCGCCATCAAACGCGCCCGCTACCTCGCGCTGCTGCCTTACACCGATCTGCACCACGCTTAATTGCGTAGTCTAATCCTGGAGAAAAACTATGCAAATCATTCTGTTAGAAAAAGTCGTCAACCTGGGCAACCTGGGTGAAGTCGTTAAAGTTAAAGACGGTTACGCACGTAACTTCCTGATTCCGCAAAAAATGGCCCGTCGCGCTACCGCGTCGGCTGTTGCTGAATTCGAAGTCAAGCGCGCCGAACTGGAAAAAGCCGCTGCCGCCAAACTGGCCGCCGCTCAAGCCCAAGGCGAGAAACTGAACGGCATGACCGTGAACGTTTCGCAAAAAGCGGGTGTCGACGGCCGTCTGTTCGGTTCGGTCACCAACTTCGACATCGCTGAAGCGCTGACCAAAGCTGGTTTCGCTGTAGAAAAAGCTGCCGTGCGCATGCCTACCGGTCCTCTGAAGACCGTGGGCGAGCACCCGGTCAGCGTTGCTCTGCACACCGACGTGGTGGTCGAAGTGACCGTCGCCGTCGTGGGCGAAGCAGCCTAAATTACTTGCACGGGCAGCAATGCCTGTTATGCTAGTAATCATGGCAACAGATGAAAAAAGCCGGGCTTGCCCGGCTTTTTTCTCGCCAATTTTTTCGTAGTAACGCCTTGGCTGCCGGCCTAAGCGGGTATAATTCGCGCCATGAACACCCCCTCCGATCCGCAACTTGATTCCCTCCGCGTCCCGCCGCATTCCATCGAAGCAGAACAGTCCGTCATTGGCGGCTTGCTGCGCGATAACCAGGCGTTCGACCGCATCGCGGACATGATGCATTCGGAAGACTTCTACCGCTATGACCACCGCATCATCTTCGAACAGATCGTCAAGATGATCAACGGCTCCAAGCCGGCCGACGTCATCACGGTGTTTGAAACGTTGACGCAGATGGGCAAGGCCGAGGATGTCGGCGGCCTGGCCTACCTGAACGCGATGGCGCAAAACACGCCGTCGGCGGCCAACATCCGCCGCTACGCCGAGATCGTGCGCGACCGCTCGATCCTGCGCCAGCTGATCACCGTGGCCGACGAGATTTCCGGCCAGGCGTTCACGCCCCAGGGCAAGGAAGTCAAGCAGATGCTCGACGAGGCCGAATCGAAGATCTTCGCCATCGCCGAACAGGGCGCGCGCGGCGCCGCCGGCTGGCTGCCGGTGCAGCCGCTGCTGACCCAGGTGGTCGAGCGCATCGATGAATTATATTCACGCGACAACCAGTCCGAGATCACCGGCGTGCCGACCGGCTGGATCGACCTCGACCGCATGACCTCCGGCCTGCAGCCGGGCGACATGGTGGTCGTCGCCGGCCGCCCGTCGATGGGCAAGACCGCGTTCTCGATGAACATCGCCGAGAACGTCGCCGTCGAAGAGGGCTTGCCGGTGGCCGTGTTCTCGATGGAGATGGGCGGCGTGCAGCTGGCCATGCGTATGCTCGGCTCGGTCGGACAGCTCGACCAGCACCGCCTGCGCACCGGCAAACTGAACGACGAGGATTGGCCGCGCCTGACGCACGCCATCCAGAAAATGAACGACGCCCAGGTCTACATCGACGAGACGCCGGCGCTGAACCCGATCGAGATGCGCGCGCGCGCGCGGCGCCTGTCGCGCCAGTGCGGCAAGCTCGGCCTGATCGTGGTCGACTACCTGCAGCTGATGACCGGCTCGACCCAGGGCGACAACCGCGCCTCCGAGATCTCGGAGATCTCGCGCTCGCTCAAGGGCCTGGCCAAGGAGCTGCAGTGCCCGGTGATCGCGCTGTCGCAGCTGAACCGCTCGCTGGAGCAACGCCCCAACAAACGTCCCGTCATGTCCGACTTGCGCGAATCGGGCGCGATCGAGCAGGACGCGGACGTCATCATCTTCCTGTATCGCGACGAGGTCTACAACCCCGACTCGCCCGATAAGGGAACGGCCGAGATCATCATCGGTAAGCAGCGTAACGGCCCGATCGGCTCGGTGCGCCTGACCTGGATCGGCCAATACACCAAGTTCGGCAACTACGCCGGTAACCTGGCGCTGTACCAGGGCGACTAACCCCGGCAACACACTGGGTCCGCCACAGCAAACAGGGCGGACCCATCCCGACGCCGCCGGCCCGTGCCGGAGGGCGGTCTGTAGCAGTAATCACGACTATGAAACGGAGAAAGACATGTTTGGACGCTTGATGCCCACCGAGGGCAAATTTTTTGACCTGTTCAATCAACACGCCGACCTGTGCGTCAAAGGTGCAAAAGAGATGCTGGGGTTGATGTCCAACTTCGACGACCTGGAAAACCGCGTGCACGCCATCGAGAGCATCGAAAAACAGGCCGACAAGATCACCTACGCCACCGTCGACCTGCTGCACAAGACCTTCATCACGCCGATCGACCGCGACGACATCCACAAGCTCATCACGCGCCAGGACGACATCCTCGACCTGCTCGAGGACGCCGCCCAGACCGTCTCGCTGTACGACCTGCACTCGGTCACGCCGGAAGCCAAGCGCCTGGCCGAGCTGGTGCTCGCCTGCACCGAGAAGGTCAAGGAAGCCGTGGCCCTGCTGCACAACATGGACAATTCGCGCCAGATCGTCGCCATCTGCGAAGAGATCGACCGCCTCGAATCGGACGCCGACCACGTGATGCGCGCCGCCATGTCCAAGCTGTTCCGCGACGAACCGGACGTGCGCAACCTGATCAAGATGAAGGCCATCTACGAAATTCTGGAAACCGTCACCGACCGTTGCGAGGATGTGGCCAACATCATCGAAGGCATCATCGTCGAAAACGCATAATTACAAAAAGATCAGTCCATGAATACCATAACAATAAGCATCTACGTGCTGGGCGTGCTGATCGCGCTGGCCTTGGTGTTTGACTTCATGAACGGCTTCCACGACGCCGCCAACGCGATCGCCACGGTCGTCTCGACCGGTGTGCTGAAGCCGCAAACGGCGGTGGCGATGGCCGCGTGCTTCAACTTCGTCGCCATTTTCGTGTTCCACCAGCTGACCGTGGCCGCCACCGTCGGCAAGGGCACCATCGACCCCAGCGTGGTCGACCAGTACGTGATCTTCGGCGCGCTGGTCGGCGCCATCGTCTGGAACATCGTCACCTGGTACTACGGCATTCCGTCGTCGTCGTCGCACGCGCTGATCGGCGGCCTGGTCGGCGCGGCCGTGGCCAAGAGCGGCACCGGCGCGCTGATTTCGGCCGGCCTGATCAAGACCGTCGCCTTCATCGTGCTGTCGCCGCTGCTCGGCTTCATCTTCGGCTCGCTGATGATGTTGCTCGTGTCGTGGGTGTTCGTGCGCTCGACGCCGCGCCGGGTCGATAAATGGTTCCGCCGCCTGCAACTGATTTCGGCCGCCTCGTACAGCCTCGGCCACGGCGGCAACGACGCCCAGAAGACCATCGGCATCATCTGGATGCTGCTGATCGCGGCCGGCTACTCGCAGGCCGGCGACGCCGAGCCGCCGCTGTGGGTGATCGTCTCGTGCTACACGGCGATCTCGTTCGGCACCCTGTTCGGCGGCTGGCGCATCGTCAAGACCATGGGCCAGAAGATCACCAAGCTCAAACCGGTGGGCGGCTTCTGCGCCGAGACCGGCGGCGCCATCACCTTGTTCACCGCCACCGCCCTCGGCGTGCCGGTGTCGACCACGCACACCATCACCGGCGCCATCGTCGGCGTCGGTTCGGCGCAAAAGATGTCGGCGGTGCGCTGGGGCGTGGCCGGCAACATCGTCTGGGCGTGGATCTTCACCATACCGGCGTCGGCCTTCGTCGCCGCCATCGCCTGGTGGGTCGGACAACACATCATGTAACGCGAAAGGGAGCCGAGGCTCCCTTTTTTTAGCTAGTAGTTGCCGCGCGCCGGACGGATGCGCAGCTCGTCGCCGATGCGTTGGATGTCGAGGTTGATGTCGGCGCGGCCGTACGCGATTTCAGGCGGAATCTGGATTGCCTGGAAATTTCCGCTCCGAAATGCCTTGGTGGTAACCGAGCCCAACATTCCTAGGGCGATCAGTTCCAAGCCTTCTGTGAGCGATTCCCAGTTCATTGTTTGCCTCCTCGCGCAAGGTCCACAACAACAGCGCATAGCCGCAGCATGAATCCGATCAACAGTGATGTGCGTGCGCCATCGATTCCCGGGATGTACCGGCTGTCGCGGTTGCTGAGATATACGCTAATGGCCCAAGCTGTAGAATCGTGTAACTTGCCGATAGGGTTGAATATGCAAAAAATTGATTTCGCGACGTTGACGCGGTTGGCGCAGGCGTCCGCCTCGGTGGGCGTGCCTTGTAGCTGCAACCAGACATCGCTGGCGGCTTGGCAGGCGTTGCCGATGACGTTGGAGCTGGAGCGCTTCGAGGATGTCGGTACATTGATGGAAGATCCGTATGACGAACCGACGTTCGTCGAATTCCACCCGAACGAAACGCGCTACGAAAGCGCGGACGCGCCGATTGCGCCGCGCTATTACCCGTACAACCGTTGTACGGTGTCGCGCTGCACGAATTGTGGCCGCAACTATCTGCGCTACAACGAGGCCGGCGGCTATTTCACCGAGCTTCGTATCCGCGCCTTGCAGCCGGACTTGTTGGTGGACGCAACCGCCCCGTAAATCATTTAAGGCGGTTGGTGGTTTTACACCGCGTCCGGCGCGAACAGCTTGTCGTAGGCCGCCAGCAGGCTCTGGTGCAAGGGGCTGCCTTCGAAGTTCGGGCCGAGCGGCTCCAGGCCGAAGAAGCGCTCGGAACCATCGAGCAGCGCCTCGGCCATCGCCAACGTCTCGGCGCCGTACAGCAGCTCCAGCGCGCGGCGGAAGTTGTCCGGCTCCTCCAGCCTGACGAGGCTTTCGATGCAGCGGTACACCAGCCGGCGCGGCTTGGCCAGGTCGCCGTAGTGGTGGATCCAGTTGCAGCCTTCCAGCACCGCCTCCTCGTCGCCGACCACCAGCGCCAGCAGGGTTTTCAGCTCGCCGATGCGCAGCTGTTTCCACGGCGTCCCGGCCGCTGCCGCCAGGCCGAGGATTTCCCACAGCGGCCGCTCGTCGTTCAGGTTCGAGGTCTGCAATTCCACCAGCAGGGCCGTGCATTCCTGCACGCTCAGATCCTGCAGGCGCACCAGCAGCGGCCGCAGCGCGTTGCCGACGCTGTTGTTCTCCCACTCCAGATCCTCGACCGGATAGATCTCCGACAAGCCCGGCACCAGGATGCGGCACGTGTGGACGCCTTGCGCGTCGAAATCGGCCACGTAGATATCCTTGCCCTCGGCGTGCAGCGCGTCGACCAGCCACAGGTAGTCCTCCACGGTGGTGCCGCCGAAGTTCCAGTCGACGAACGGATAGTCGGAGGTGTCGCTCAGGAAGTCCCATGCGATCACGCCGCGCGCATCGACGAAGTGCGCCTCCAGGTTGGCGACGGCGTCGATCTCGCTGGCGTCGAAGCTTGGCTCGGGGTAGCCGTCGAGCGCGCCGAGCGAACGGCCCCGTAGCAGCGCGGTCAGCGCCCGCTCCAGCGCGATCTCCAGGCGCGGGTGCGCGCCAAAGCTGGACAGCACGCCCTGGTCCTTCGGCTGGATCAGCGTGACGTTCATCACCGGGTACTTGCCGCCCAGCGAGGCGTCCTTGACCAGCACGCCGAAACCGGCCCGGCGCAGCCCGGCGATGCCGGCCGCGATGGCGGGGAAGCGCGCGACGACGTCGTCCGGCACCTCCGGCAGGCACATGCCCTCGGCGATGACGCGGTACTTGATGGCGCGCTCGAAGATCTCCGACAGCGCCTGGACGCGCGCCTCGTTGACGGTGTTGCCGGCGGCGGTGCCGTTGCTGACGTACAGGTTGCCGATGAGGTTGACCGGGATGTAGGCGGTGGCGCCGTCGCGCAGGCGCTGGTAGGGCAGGGCGCAGATGCCGCGCGCGACGTTGCCGGAGTTGATGTCGACCAGTACGCCGGCGTCGATGTCGCCGCGCGGGTTGTAGAACGCGTGCAGCTCGGGGTCGAGCAGCTCGGACGGCCACGAACCGTCCGCCGCCGGCGCGAACCATCGCTCGCTCGGGTGGTGCACGAACGGCGCGTTGGCGCGCTGCGCGCCCAGGTGGTAGTGGGTCCAGAAGTCGTGCGTGCCGAGCCGTTCGGCGAACGCGCCGTAGGCGCTGGCGCGCGCGGCCAGCTCCGTCGCGCCCCTGCCGTGCGCGCTGAGCAGTGGACAGTCGACGTCCTGGAGCTCGATGGACCAGATGCCGTCGACCTCGCGCGTCGGCGGCGACTCGGCCAGCCGGAAGCGGCGCCGGGCCAGCGTGGCCCGCAAGGTGGCGATGGTGGTGTCGAGGGCGGCGTCTTTGCCCGGGAAGGTGGTTTCAGTAGTCATCGAGCAATCTCTGTAGGGGAGTCAAGGTCGGCGCAACGGCAACCGCGCCGGCGAGGCGAAGGCATGCCTGTTCGTCCCAGCTTACCACCGCCGGGGCCGCGATGTCGCAAATGCGCTATGATGCCGCCTTTTCCAGATTCACTCAGGCATCAATGACATTACCTCCGGGCAAGGCCCCACGCGGCGGCCGCCAGTCCCGGTTCCGGCACTACACTGAAACCTTGATGAACGCCGCGCTGCTGGGCGGCCTGGTGGCCTGGCTCAGTTACCGCGTCGGCTTGCACGGCCGCCTGGGCGTGACACGCTACAGGGTCGCGCTGCCGCCGGAGCGCCGCCTGCCGCGCCCGCTCAAGATCGCCTTCGCCTCGGACTTCCACGCCGGCCCGCCGACCCATGCCGGCATCTTCGACGACCTGTTCGCGCGCATCGACGCCGAGCGGCCCGACCTGCTGCTGCTGGGCGGCGACTACGTCCACGGCCCGGCGCGCTACGCCGGCGCGCTGTGCGCGGCGCTGGCGGCCTGCCGTCCGCCGCTGGGCAAGCTGGCCGTGTTCGGCAACCACGACCTGATCACCGACCACGGGTTGATCGAGCGCATGTTCGCGCGGGCCGGGGTGCGGATGCTGGTCAACCGCGCCCACGCCTTGCCGGCGCCGTTCGACGCCGTGTCGGTGTGCGGCATGGACGATCCGTGGACCGGCGTGCCCGACGGCCACGCCACGTTCGCCGGCGCCGGCCCCACGCGGGTGTTGCTGATGCACGCGCCGGACGGCCTGTTGCGCCTCGACGGCCACCGCTTCGACGTCGGTTTCGCCGGCCACACGCACGGCGGCCAAATCGCCGCCGCCGACGGCACGCCGCTGGTGATGCCGCGCGGGCCGCTGTCGCGTCCCTTTCATTATGGGCGCTTTCCGTTGCACGACAACGGCGAGTTGATCGTCAGTCGCGGCGTGGGCTGCAGCGGTATTCCGGTGCGCATCAACGCCGATCCCGAACTGGTGATCTGCACTATGCAATAATCGCTGGCATGAACAAGCCGATCCCGACCATATCGCTCACGCCCGAAGATCCCGGCGCCGCCGACTGCCTGGCGTTGATGGAGGAGCTGTCGACGCTGCTCGAGCAGATCACCGGCGGCAACGGCAAGGCCTCGTTCGACGCCGACGACGTGCGCGGCCCGATGGCGCGCTTCGTGGTCGCGCGCGACGCCGCCGGCGTGGCGCAGGGCTGCGGCGCCTTCCGGCCGCTGGAGCCGGGCGTGGCCGAGATCAAGCGCATGTACGCGCGGCGCCACAGCAGCGGCATCGGCAGCGCCGTGCTGGCCTACCTGGAGCGCGAGGCGGCCGCGCTGGGCTACCAGGCGGTCTGGCTCGAGACGCGGCTGGTCAATCGGCGCGCGGTCGATTTTTACACCGCGCGCGGCTACGCGCGCATCGCCAACTACGGCAAGTACATCGGCAATCCGCTCGCTGTTTGCTTTGAGAAACAACTCCCCGGAAATTAACACCCGGGGCTTAGAAACGCCTTACGTGTAAGTTTCGTCTTACAAGCGTATGCTCCGCGCGCCGCTTCCGCGCGCGGCCGGTCGGGTTCAGAATATGGCCTGTTTCGTCAAAGGCCAGAAAAACCATGCGTATCATCGATCAGCGTTACCTCTCCAGCGACAACCGCTACTCCACCCAGCCTTGCCTGCTCAGCATTCTCGAAGTCGACGACGCGCCGGCCACGCCGGCCGCGCTGGCGTCGCTCGACCAGCGCCTGCTGGCGTTGCTGCCCGGCGTGCGCAGTCACTCCGGCCTGGTCGGCATGCGCGGCGACGACGTGCCGCAGATCGTGCGCGTGGTGCAGCAGGTGGCGTTGGAATTGCGCCGCCTGGCGCTCAACGAAGTGACGGTGGGGTTTGTCGGCGTGGTGCCGCGCATGCAGGGCCGTTACCGGCTGGTGCTGCCGTACGCGGCCAAGAACGCCGCCGCGCCGGCGCTGCGCATCGCCACCCAAATGGTCAGCGCGCTGCGCGCCGGCCGCGCCTTCAACCTGCCGGCCGCCGTGGCCCGCCTGCGCGCGCTGGCCGACCGCCGTTTGACGGCCCGTCCGGCGGTGGCGGCCGCCGCTTGATGCGGCCGGTCTAGCCCACACCTTTCGCGGGCGATCGATCCGATCGCCCGGATCGTTTTACCGCGCCCGATCGCCCAGCTCAACCTCCAACCCCTCGTACGCCAGCACCACCTTCAACCCGCCCAGCAGCGACGCGTGGCGGGCCAGCACGTCGGCGAACACCGCCTCCAGCTCGTCGTCGCCGCGGGTCGGTTCGTGATGGGTGCAATACAGGGTGCCGGCGCCGGTGCGCAGCGCCAGCGCGAACGCCGAGTCGAACGTGCCGTGTCCCCAACCCCGCTTGGCCGGATATTCTTCCCGCGTGTACGAGCAATCGACGATCAGCGCGTCGACGCCCATGGCCATGGCGTCGATGGCGGCGCTGCGCTCGCGCATCCAGCGCTCGTAAGCCGCCTGCTCCGGGTGGCCGTCCGGATGGATATTGTAAAAAGGCTCGTGGTCGCCGGTGAAGAACAGCGACTTGCCGTTGCATTCGATGCGGTAGCCCAGGTCGGTCACCGGATGGTTCATCACCACGTTGTTAACGGTGGCGTCGCCCACCCGCACCGCTTCGCCGACCGTCAGCGTGTGGTATTCGATGGTGGCGTCCATCTGCGTTTCGCTGACCGGGAAATAACTGTTCTGCAACTGCACGCCCATCACGTGCTCGATGCCGTTGCCGGTGACGGGGTCGGTGACGCCGTGCAGGCGCACCCGGCTGTCGCGCACGAACAGCGGTGTGAAGAACGGCAGCCCGTGGATATGGTCCCAATGGCTGTGGGTGATGAAAATGTTGGCGTGGATGGCGGCGGTTTTGTTTTGAATCAAGGATTGCGCGAGCGAAAACAGCCCGGTGCCGCCATCGATGATGATCAGCGTATCATCATCGGTGCGCACCTCGATGCAGGTGGTGTTGCCGCCATAGCGCGCGGTGCGCGGCCCCGGCGAGGGGATGGAGCCGCGTACGCCCCAAAATCTGAATTTCATGCTCGATCCCTAGTGATTTTTTTGTAATTTTTGCGCGTGCCGGCAACTTTTTTGTGCCTTGCCACCAACGGCCGATGATAGCTTTTTTTTTCCGCGCGGGGGCGAAACAGCACAAGAAAGCGCGCAGGCGCGCGGCGATTTTGCCGCACTGCACAGTTCTCCATGTACAACAGCTTGCGCTGCGGCTACACTCGACACTGCGTCGATGCCAGTCACTTTCCTTGAAACGGTAACAAAAAACAATCATGCATGAGTTGAATCAAACGCAGATTGCCCAGCGTCTCGACCAGTTGACGGAACTCAGCGTGGAGCTGGGCGGCACCCACGACACCGACTCACTGCTCGAGCGGATATTGATTGTCGCCAAAAGCATGACGAACGCCGACGGCGGCACCTTGTACCGCCCCAGCGCGGACAAGCGCTTCCTCAATTTCAATATCCTGTGGAACGACACCCTGGGCATGCGCCAGGGCGGCGCCCACGGCGCGCCGGTGAGCGCGCCATCGATTCCGTTGTACGACGCCGGCGGCGCCAAGAACCTGGCCTCGGTGGCGGCGTACGCGGCCCATTTCGGCGTCTCGGTCAATATCGAGGACGTCTACAAGGCCGACGTCTTCAACTTTTCCGGCATGGTCGATTTCGACCGCCAGCGCAACTACCATTCGCAATCGTTCCTGACCGTACCGATGAGCGACCACGAGGGCGAGCTGGTCGGCGTGCTGCAATTGATCAACGCCATCGACGCCGAGACCGGCGCCATCCGCGCGTTCTCGTCGACCGACCAGCGCTTCATCGAAGCCTTGGCCGCGCAGGCGGCGGTGGCGCTGACGCACCAGCGCCTGATCCGCCAACTGGAGGAACTGCTCGAAGCGCTGGTCAACCTGATCAACATCGGCATCGACGAGAAGTCGCCCTACACCGGCCGCCATTGCCAGTTCGTGCCGGAGCTGACGATGATGCTGGCCGAGGCTGTGCACGCCACCGAGACGGGCCCGATGGCCGGCTTCCGCATGACCGACGCCGACCGCAAGGAACTGTGGCTGGCCGGCCTGCTGCACGATTGCGGCAAGATCACCACGCCGGTGCACGTGGTCGACAAGGCCACCAAGCTCGAGACCATCAGCGACCGCATCACCACCATCGACACCCGCTTCGAGGTGCTGCTGCGCGACGCCGAAATCGCCGCGCTGAAGCAAAAGCTGGCCGCCGGCGCCGCCGCCGATCCCGCGCGGCTGGCCGCGATCGACGCCGCGCTGGCGCGCCGCCAGGGCGAGCTGCGCGACGAGCGCGACTTCATCCGCTTCGCCAACGTCGGCGCCGAGGCCATGTCGGCCGAGCACCAGCAACGCGTGCGGGCGATCGCCGCGCGCCGCTGGACCGGGCCGGACGGCGTCGAACAGGACTTCCTCGACGCCGACGAGGTGCTGAACCTGACCATCCGCTCGGGCACGCTGACCGAGGCCGAGCGCAAGATCATCAACAATCACATCGTCGTGACGATCCGCATGCTCGAGGCGCTGCCGTGGCCCAAGCACCTCAAGAACGTGCCCGAATACGCCGGCGGCCACCACGAGCGCATGGACGGCAAGGGCTATCCGCGCGGCCTGACCGGCGACCGCATGTCGGTGCAGGCGCGGCTGATGGCGATCGCCGACATCTTCGAGGCGCTCACGGCCAAGGACCGCCCGTACAAGAAGGGCAAGATGCTGTCGGAGTCGCTGCGCATCCTCGGCCAGTTCTCGCTCAACGGCCACATCGACCCGGACCTGTTCGATATTTTCATCCGCAGCAAGATCTATCTGGAGTTCGCCCGCCGCAACATGGACGAGAAACAGATCGACGTCATCGACGAAACGCTGATTCCCGGCTACCAACCGTAAGGAACACCCATGCCACAGTGGAGCCGGTGGAGCAGGACGCTGTTGAGGTCGGCCCCGCGCTGGCTGCTGGGGCTGCTCGTCACGGCGCTCGGCGCCGCCTACGCGCTCGGCTGGTACGACAACGGCACCGTCGCCCGGCTCGACAGCCTGATCGCCGGCGAGCGCATGAAGCTGCAGGCGCCGGTGCTCGATCCGCGCATCGTCATCGTCGACATCGACGGCAAGGCGCTGACCGAATTCGGCCGCTTCCCATGGGGCCGCGACATCCAGGCGCGGCTGGTCTCCCGGCTGACCCGGCACTACCAGGTGGGCGCGGTCGGCTACGATATCTCCTTTCCCGAGCCGGACACCAGTTCCGGCTACGGCGTGCTGGAACGACTGTCGGCCGGCGAGCTGAAGGACGTGCCGGCGCTGCGCGAACGGCTCGCGCAACTCAAGCCGGCGCTGGACTACGACGGCCTGTTCGCCGCCGCGCTGCAGGGCCAGCCGGTGGTGCTCGGCTTTAACCTGTCGCCGGACCAGGTCAAGGGCGCGCTGCCGGCGCCGCTGTTCAGCGAGCAGGAATTGAACGGCCGCGAACTGCTGGCCTATTCGGCCGACGGCTACGAGGCCAACGTCGCGCCGCTGGCGCGCGCGGCGGCCGGCGCCGGCAGCTTCTCGGTGGTCACCGATCCGGACGGCATCGTCCGCACGGCCGGCCTGATCCAGCAGGTCGGCGCCGATTACTATCCGTCGCTGTCGCTGGCCACGGCCGGCGTCTACCTCAAGGCGCGCGCCATCAAGCCCTTTCTCGACCGCACGGTCGACCGCATGTCGCAGAGCCAGCAGGACAGCGGCGGCTACGACTTCCTGTCGCTGTTCCTGCCCGGCGGCCAGCGCCTGATCCCGGTGGGCGAGGCGATGACGACGGTGATCCAGTTCCGCGGCGGCGGCGGGCCGCGCGGCGGCGCCTTCCGCTACGTGTCGGCGGCCGACGTGCTGACCGGGCGCGCGCCGGCCGCCGTGCTCAAGGGCGCGGTGGTGCTGATCGGCACCACCGCGCCGGGCCTGGTCGACCTGCGCGCCACGCCGGTCGGCCCCGAGTTTCCCGGTGTCGAGATCCACGCCAACATCATCAAGTCCATCCTCGACGACCAGTTCAAGGCGCGGCCGTTTTACGCCTTCGTGCTGGAGGCCGGGCTGATCCTGCTGGCCGGGCTGGCGCTGACGTTCGCGCTGCCGGCGCTGGCGCCGTTGCAGGCCATCGCGCTGGGCGCGGCCGCGCTGGCCGCCAGCGTCGGCCTCAACTACTACCTGTACAGCGCGCGCGACCTGCTGTTCAACCTGGCGATGCAGCTGATCGTCATCGCCGCCATCTTCGTGTTCAACGTCGCGTGGGGCTACTTCTTCGAGGTGCGCAAGGGCAGGGCGCTGGTGTCGCGCTTCGGCGAATACGTCGCCCCCGAACTGGTGGCCGAGATGGCCGCCAATCCCGAGCAATACAATATGGACGGCGAAAGCCGCGAGCTGACGGTGCTGTTCGTCGACGTGCGCGGCTTCACCACCATTTCCGAGGGCCTGACGCCGAAGGCGCTGCGCGAATACATCAACCTGTACCTGACGGCGATGTCGGAGGACATCCGCGACAGCCATCGCGGCACGCTCGACAAATACATCGGCGACGCCGTCATGGCGTTCTGGGGCGCCCCGGTGGCCTTCGCCGACCACGCCCGGCGCGCCGTCGCCACCTCGCTGCTGATGCAGGCCAGCGCGCGGCGCCTCAACGACGACTTCGTCGCGCGCGGCTGGCCGCCGCTGAAGATCGGCATCGGCCTGAACACCGGCCTGATGCACGTGGGCGACATGGGCTCCAAGATCCGCCGCGCCTATACCGTCATGGGCGACGCGGTCAACCTCGGCGCCCGGCTCGAGGGCATCACCAAGGTCTACGGCGTCGGCATCGCGGTCGGCGCGGCCACGCGCGCGGCGGCGCCGGAATTCGCCTACCGCGAACTGGACCTGGTGCGGGTCAAGGGCAAGCGCGAGCCGGTCGCCATCTTCGAGCCGCTGGCGCCGGTGAACGAGCTGGACGCGGCCAGCGCCGCCGGCCTGGCGCGCTGGCACGAGGCGCTGGCCGCCGTGCGGGGGCAACAGTGGGATAGAGCCATGTCAATAATTGCCCAATTGCATGATTTATCGCCGGATGATCGCCTGTACTCGCTATACACTGAACGCATCGCCTACTACCGCGCCCACCCTCCGGGCGACGCTTGGGACGGCGTGACGACGTTCGACAACAAGTAATACGAAAAATGCAATGATAATCGGTGCGCAATGATCGCGCGCGCCGCCCGCCACGGCATGCCGCCGGCGCCGTCGCTCGCCAAGAAAACCTACTGCAACCAGGTCGCACCGAAATCCAACACCGGCGGGCGCGATTTAACAATTGATACTTGCAATTCGGCATCTTTCTTTGTGGAACATGTTAACATCGGGGTTGTGACGAAGCCAGGGAGTGTCGAACAATTAACATTTCCTGCGATGACAGCGACAGAGAACCAAGAGCCGATGATGACCGAAAGTTTCCCCCGCCTGCTAGCGAGCGCCCTGCTTGCCCTGACCGTGTCCACGGCCTGGGCGGGGGAGCCCGCGAGCGACAGCGCCGCCATCCGTTTCGATATCGCCCGTTTCGATGTCCAGGGCAATACGCTGCTGGCGCCGGGCCGGATCGGACAATTGCTGGCGCCGTTCACGGGCGACGCGCGCGACTTCGGCGACGTCCAGCGCGCGCTCGAGGCGCTCGAGGGCGCCTACCACGCGCTGGGCTACAACGTCGTCACCGTCGGGTTGCCCGAGCAGGAACTGGACCGTGGCGTGGTGCTGCTGCGCGTGGTCGAAACCAAGGTCGGCCGCGTCAGCGTCAAGAACAACCAGTACTTCGACGAAGCCAACATCCGCCGCGCGCTGCCGGCGCTGCAGGAGGGCCGCACGCCCAATCTGCAGGCGGTCTCGGCCAACCTCAGGCAAGGCAACGAGAATCCGTCCAAGCAGGTCACGCTCAAGCTGCAGGGCGGCGAGAAGGACGATGAAGTCGACGCCGTGCTGGAGGTCAAGGACGAGCGCGTTTGGAAGGCGATGGCCAACGCCGACAACACCGGCACCCGGCAGACCGGCAAAACGCATCTGGGCTTCATCCTGCAGAACGCCAACCTGTTCGGCCTCGACCATGTGGCCTCGCTGCAGTACACCACCTCGGCCGAGGAGCCGGGCCGGGTCAAGGTCTACGGCGCCGGCTACCACATTCCGCTGTACGCGCTGGGCGATTCGCTGGACTTCTTCGCCAGCTATTCCAACGTCGATTCCGGCACCGTGTCGGCCGGCTTGTTCGACCTGGCCGTCAGCGGCCGGGGCGCCGTCTACGGCGCGCGCTACAACCAGTCGCTGGCCAAGCGCGGCGAGCTCGACTCCCGCCTGACCTACGGCGTCGACGTCAAGGCGTTCAAGAACAACGTCGAGCTGGTCGGCCAGCAGTTGGGCAACCTCGGCAACGACGTCACCGTGCATCCGCTGAGCATCGCCTGGAGCGGCAACCTGCCGTTGAAGTCGGGCGAAATCGGCGGCCAGATCACGCTGGTACGCAACATCTCCGGCGGCGCCAAGGGCGGCCAGCGCGACTTCACGCTGGCGCGCACCGGCGCCAAGGCCGACTACACCGTGCTGCGCCTGGGCGGCAGCGTGACGTGGGCGCTGGCCGACGACTGGCAGCTGCGCGCCATCGCCAACGGCCAATACACACGCGACGCGCTGATCCCCGGCGAGCAGTTCGGCGCCGGCGGCGCCACCTCGGTGCGCGGCTTCGTCGAACGCGAGGTGTCCAACGACAGCGGCGTCGCCGTCAACCTGGAGGCGTACACGCCCAACCTGTGCACCCGCCAGGGCTGGAACTGCCGCCTGCTCGGCTTCGCCGACAACGCCTATGTCAAGCGCAACCGTGCGTTGCCGGGCGAGCTGCAAAGCACCTCGATCGGTAGCGCCGGCGTGGGCGCGCGCCTGCTGCTGTCGACCTACGTCAACCTGCAACTCGACTATGGCCACGTGCTGCGCGCCGGCGCCACCGGCCGTGCCGACGCCAACCGCCTGCACCTGCGCCTCGGCCTCGCTTACTGAACGCCCTGAAGGAACCTATATGACCAGCCACCACACCCGCTCCAGCCGCCGTCCCAGCCGCCTGCCGTCGTCCGCGAAGTTGCGCCGCAAGGCGCTGGCCGTGCTGGTGGCGGCCGCCTTCGGCACGGCCCACGCCAGTCCGGTGGCGCCGAGCGTGGTGCACGGCGCGGCGAGCTTCAGCCAGCAGGGCAACGTGTATTCGATCACCAACACGCCCAACACCATCATCGACTGGCGCAGTTTCTCGGTCAACGCGGGCGAGGTCACCCGCTTCATCCAGCAAAGCGCCGACAGCAAGGTCCTGAACCGCATCACCGGCCAGGACCCGAGCCGCATCCTGGGCTCGCTGCAGTCGAACGGCAAGGTGTTCCTGATCAATCCGAACGGCGTGCTGTTCGGCGCCGGCGCGCGGGTCGACGTCAACGGCCTGGTCGCCTCCAGCCTGGCGATCTCCAACGCCGATTTCCTGGCCGGCAAACACAACTTCGCCGGCGGCGCCGACGCGGGCAAGGTCGTCAACCAGGGCGCGCTCACCACGCCCGCCGGCGGACAGATCTTCCTGATCGCGCCGGCCGTGGAAAACAGCGGCGTCATCTCGTCGCCCAACGGCGACGTGGTGCTGGCGGCCGGCCACAGCGTGCAGCTGTTCGATTCCAGCGATCCGAACGTGCAAGTGGTGGTTTCGGCGCCGGCCGACCAGGCGCTCAACCTGGGCAGCATCGTCGCCCGGGGCGGGCGCGTCGGCGTGTACGGCGCTCTGGTCAACCAGCGCGGCGCGATCAACGCCGACAGCGCCGTGCGCGGCGAGCGCGGCCAGATCGTGCTCAAGGCGAGCGGCACCACCCTGCTGGAGGCGGGCAGCGTCACCAGCGCGGTCGGCGGCAACCTCAATACCGGCGGCGATATCCGCCTGCTGGGCGAACGGGTCGGCCTGACCGGCAACGCCGTGGTCGACGCCGGCGGCGCGGCCGGCGGCGGCACGGTGCTGGCCGGTGGCGACTACCAGGGCAAGAACGCGGCGCTGCCGAACGCGCGCCAGACCTTTGTCGGACGCGACGCGACGATCAGCGCCGACGCCGGCGCCAGCGGCGACGGCGGCAAGGTGGTGGTGTGGAGCGACGAGGCGACCCGCATGTACGGCGCCGTATCGGCGCGCGGCGGGGCGCAGGGCGGCGCCGGCGGCCTGATCGAAACCTCGGGCCATTATCTTGATGTGGCGGGCGCGCGCGTGGACGCCGGCGCGGTGGCCGGGGGCAAGCACGGCACCTGGCTGCTCGACCCGTTCGACATCGTCGTCATCAAGGATTCCAACATCCAGACCCCGCTGTCGGAGTTGACGCCGTTCGGCCAGGCCGCCAGCGACGTGACCGAGGTCGACTCCGGCGCCCTGAGCGGCGCCACCGCCAACGTGGTGCTGCAGGCGCGCAACGATATCACCTTCGGCGCGGCGATTCACAATAGCAACAGCGGCGTCAGCCTCACGGCCCAGGCGGGCAACGACATCCACGTCAACGCCGCGCTGGCGATGACCGGCGAAGTCCGCCTGACGGCCAACGACGACGCCGCCGGCACCGCCAGCGGCAGCGGCGCCGTGACGATCGCCTCGCTGGGCGGCGCGACCACGCTCGACAGCCGTGGCCACACCATCTCGTTGAGCGGTCGCGCCGTCAACGTCAACGGCAAGGTCGACGCCGGCGCCGTCGGCAACCTGGCGCTCGAAGCGAACAACGTCGCGCTGGGCGACAACGCCACCGTCACCGGCGGCGATATCAGCATCAAGGCCCGTACGCTGGCGCTGGGCGGCGGCGCCCATATCAGCGGCCAGGGCGGCGCGTCGCAAGTGCTGATCACGTCGCTCGGCGATGTCAACGTCGGCAGCGGCGCGCATGGCAACGGCAACGGCAGCGACGCGATGGCCGTGAGCGAGGACGCGCTCAAGAAAATCGCCAACGCCGACGTCACCATCGCCAGCGCCAGTGCCGGCGGCGTGGTCGCGGTGACCGGCTCGCTCAACCTGACCGGTTCGAGCGGCTACGTCCGCAACCTGACGCTGGGCTCGGGCCCCACCGGCAAGGTGCTGGTCGACGCGGCCACCCGGATCAACGGCACGCTGACGTTGAACGCGCTGGAGGTGAACGTCAACGCCGCGACCCGCGCCGACACGGTGGCGATCGCGGCCAACGCGCTCGACTTGACCGCCAACGTGACGGCCAACCTGGCCAGCATCCGGCCGGCCACCGGCGGCTACCATATCGAACTGGGCGCCGATTCCTGCGTCAACACGGCCAGCTGCCTGCTGGTCCGGGATATCCGCTATCTGAAGACGCCGATTTTGGTGATCGGCAGCCAGGACGCCGGACATAACGTGACCGGCATCGCCGTCGCCGGGATTGCCACCACCGGTTCCTCGGCGGCGCAGCGAGACGCCGGCACCACCCGCATCGCGCTGTTGAGCAACGGCGGCGCCATCACGCAAACCGGCGCGATCAACGTGGAAAACCTGGCGGTGGCCAATGCGGGCGACATCACGCTGACCCACGCCGGCAACCGGGTGGTCAACCTGGCGGCGTCGCAGCGGGGCGCCGGCAATGATTTTACGTTCAAGAACAGCTTCAGCACGGGCATCGCCACGCAGATCGGTGGCGATCTGTACAGGATCAGCGGCATCGATAGCGATGGCGACGTGACGTTGGACGTGGTTGGCGCCATCACCACGGCCGGCGGCATCAATGGCGCGCCCATCATCGCCAACCATCTGACGATGGCCGCCACCGGCGGCATCGGCTCGGTGGCGACGCCTTTGCGGACCAAGGTTTCGCAACTGTCGGCGGTCAACCGCGCCGGCGTTGGCGCGAGGGCGCCGATCAATATCGCCAATGTTAACAACACCGCGCATGCGGACACCTTGACGGTGACGAGGGCGCAGCAGGTCTCGGTCCTCGGTGACAACAACGGCGCGATTACCATCGATAACACCGGAGCGATGCTGGTCGCCGCCGCGCCGTCGCCGCTGGTGGACGGCATGCATGGCGTGTGGACCAGCACCGGCGACATCACGCTGCAAACCCATAGCCCGTTGACGATCGAGGGGACGGTTAATACCATCTTTGGCGACATCATCCTGGCGGCGGGCGATAGCTATGATGAGAGCAATACGATGACTTTCGGTGGCGGGTCGCGCGTGACCTCGGCCGGCGGCTCGGTGACTATGACGGCGACCAATTTTATTTTCGCCCCGGGCAACTTCGTGGACGGCTCAAATCGCGGCTACAAGCAGATTACGCATACGGCGCCGACGCCGACGCCGACGCCAACGCCAACGCCAACGCCAACGCCAACGCCAACGCCAACGCCAACGCCAACGCCGGACCCTACGCCGACACCAACCCCGACGCCGACGCCTGATCCGACGCCGACACCGACGCCGACACCGACGCCGACACCTGACCCGACGCCGATGCCTACGCCTGAACCGACGCCAACGCCGACACCGACGCCAACGCCAACGCCAACCCCGACGCCGACGCCAACGCCGACGCCAACGCCAACGCCAACGCCGACGCCAACGCCAACGCCAACGCCAACGCCGACGCCAACGCCGACGCCAACGCCAACGCCAACGCCAACACCGGCATCCGCGGATATTTGCATCGTCGCACCGAATTCAGCGCTATGCCAGGTGTTATCGCCGCCAAGCGCGAGCGAGCCGGTCAAGCCGGCGCTGCTGGCCAGCACCGAAGTCATCAAGACGGTCAGCCGCAGTACGGCCGCGCCGTCGCCCGCAGCCGACGATAAAGCCGACGAACCATTGTCGAGCGAACCGAAGGCGCAAAGCAGCAGCACCACCACCACCGAAAACACCGGAAAACAAAATGTCCCTGCCAAAAAAACCTACTGCAACTAGGCATGTTGCAACCAAGAGTCTGATCAAGGGTCTGATGCTGCTGGTGTTTTGCTGCGTGGCCGGCGCCGGTTGGGCGGCGCAGGTGGCCGGCACCATCACGCAGCTCAGCGGCCCCTTGCTTGCCAAGAAGGCCGATGGCGCGGTGCGGGTGCTGTCGCTGCGCTCGGAAGTGGAAAGCGGCGACACGCTGATGACGGAGAAAAACACCTACGCGCTGGTCAAGTTCGTCGACAACAGCGAAATCACGCTCAAGCCGGGGACCACGTTCAAGGTCGAAAACTTCGCCTTCGACGCCGGCAAGCCCGACGGCGACCAAGCCTCGTTCAGCCTGGTCAAAGGAGGCCTGCGCTCGGTCACCGGCCTGCTGGGAAAACGCAACAAGGAAAAGTTCTCGATGAAGACGCCGAGCGCCACTATCGGCATACGCGGCACCACCTTCATCGCCGACGTGGTCGAACCATCCGCCGAAGAAGTCGCGGTGGCGGTGGCCACGCGCGAGGCGTACTTGATGGCCAGCACGGCGTCGCTGGACGCTCTCGCGGCGCCGCTGAAACCGCTGATGCTGGCGCAGGGACCGACCCCGCCGCCAACCTCGGGCGGCGCGCTGCCGGCCGGTTTGTATGTGAACGTCCTCGACGGCATGATCAATGTGAGCAACCCCGCCGGCGCACTGAACTTCAGCGCCGGCCAGTTCGGCTACACGCGCAACAACGTGATGCCGCCGGTGATGGTGCCGAACAACCCGGGAATCAAGTTCGCGCCGCCCCCCGCATTCAGCAGCAACACGACAACCTCGGCTTCGGGTGCCAATGCCCCGAAACCGGCGGCGGTCGACTGCGAAGTCCGGTAGCCCGCCGCGCCGCCAGCATCCGACAAGCCGTTAGCGGCCGTCGTCGCCGCGCCGCATCGGCACGAACGCCGCCAACGCCGCCAGCGCGACGGCGCCGTGCAGCAGATAAGTGACCGGATAGCCGTGGCGCGCCACCAAATAGCCGGCCACCACATTGCTGGAGGCCGCGCCCAAACCCTGTACCATCATCACCGCCGCCAACGCCAGGTTGAAGTGGCCGCTGCCGCGCGTGAGCCGCTCGACCAGGAAAGGCGTCAGGATGCCGAGCAGGCCGACGCCCACGCCGTCGAGCAGCTGCGCCGGATAAATCATGGCGAAGTCGGAGAATGCCCAGGCCAGCACCCCGCGCAGTGGCAGCGTGAGCATGGCCAGCACCACCGCCGGCCGAACCAGGCCGCGCTTGATAATCCACGGCGCCGCCAGTGCGGCGGCCAGCGCCGCCAGTTGCGACACCATGGTGATCACCGCCGTGGTCTCGAACGGTTTTTGCATCTGCACGGCGAATTGCTGCGCGATCAGCCGCGCCAGCGGCGCGTTCCCGAAGTGGAACAGCAGCAGCGACACGCTCAATAGCAGCAGTGGTTTGTTGTGATACAGCGCGCTCAGTGGCGACGCCTTTGCGCCGCCTTGCGCGCCGGTGTCCTTGCCGGCGGCCGCCATGCCGCGCGCGGCCGCGTGATCGATGGCCCCCGGCGAGATCGCCAGCGTGGCGGCGATGGCGGCCACCGTCGTGACCAGCATCAGCGCCGCCACGCCGGGCAGGCCGAACCAGACGCTGGCGGCCCAGGTGCCGCCCAGCAGCACGATATTGCCGGCATGGTTGTAGGCCTCGTTCTTGCCAAGCTGCGCGCCGAAACGGTCGCCACCGACCACACCCAGTGTGATGCCGACCAGCGCTGGCATGATCAGCACGCCCGCCACCGCCGCCAGCGCCTGGCTGCCGAACACCATCCAGCGATCGGGAAACGCGATGCACAGGAACGCGCCCAGCGTGATCAGCGCCACCGGCAACACGATCATGGCCCGCTTGTGGCGGCTGCGGTCGGCCAGCGCGCCGGCGGGCAGGCCGGCCAGCAGGCCGATCACGCCGCACGCCGTCGCCAGCACGCCCAGGTCCATCGACTGCCAGCCTTTTGTGCTCAGGTAGGCGTCCAGGAACGGACCGAGGCCGTCGCGCGCGTCGGCCAGGAAAAAATTCAACATGGCGAGCGCCATCAGGCTGGCGCCCGCCGGGGCGGCGTGCGTGTTCGCGGTGCTCGCCGCGTTGTCGGCGCCGGCGGGCAGGGCGCGTGGCGCCGTCATGACCGCACCCACAGCAATGCGAGCGCCGCCGCCAGCCCGGCCGGCATCACCACTAAGCCCAAGCGCAGGAAGCGCCACGCGCCCACGTGCAGGCCTTCGCGCCTGAGCGCCGTCAGCCACAAGATCGTCGCCAGCGAGCCGCTCACCGATAGATTCGGCCCCAGGTCGATGCCGATCAGGGCCGCCGCGCGCAGCGCGCCATCGGCGTTCACATGGTCCAGGGTGGCGGCGCCCAGCAGGCCGGCGGGCAGGTTGTTGACGAGGTTGCACGCGACCGCCAGCAGCGCGCCGGTGAGATTGCCGGCGTTGTCCGGCCAACGCGCTTGCAGCGACTGGAGCTGCGCGGCCAGCGTCGCCACCACGCCGTGCTGCTGCAACGCCTCGATCAGCACGAACAGCCCCGCCACCATCAGCAAGACATCCCATGACAGTGCGCGCAAGGTCGCCACCGGCGCGGCGTAGCCCGTGCGTGTGCTGACGCTCACCAGCAGCAGCGCGGCCACCGCCGCAGCCAGGGTGACCGGCCCGAGCGCCAGGCCGAGCGCCGAGGCCACCGCCAGCAGCAGCGCCGTGCCGGACAAGGCGCCGACCGTCAGGCGGCCGGGTGTCGTCAGCTGCGGCACCTCGACATCGCGCCGGATCGTTGTCGTGAGCTCGCCGCGCAGCAGCAGATACAAGGCAACGCCGGTGGCGATGATCGCGCCCAGCGACGGCAGCAGGAACAGCGACAGCCATTGTCCCAGCGCGGGCATATGCTCGCCGAACATCACCAGGTTGGCGGGGTTGGAGACCGGCAGCACGAAGCTGGCGGCGTTGGCGACGAAGGCGCATATGAACAAATACGGCAGCGGCGGGGCGCCGACCGCGCGCGCCACCGCGTACACTGCTGGGGTCAGCACCACGGCGGTGGCGTCGTTCGACAGCAGCACCGTGACCACCGTGCCGGCCAGGTAGACCAGTAAAAAAAGGCGGTGGCCGGAGCCGGCGGCGGCGCGGGCGGTATGCGCAGCCAGCCAGTCGAAGACGCCGTGGCGGCGTCCCATTTCGGCCAGCAGCATCATGCCGGCCAAAAACAGGTATACGTCCCAGCCGCGCGCGGCGCCGCCGACAATGCTGGCCGGGTCGATCAGCTGGAACAGCGCCAGTGCCAGCACCGCCAAGGCCGCCCAAACCGCTTCCGGCACGCGCCAGGGCCGCAACACGATGCCGGCCATCGTCAGGCCTGTGATGATCCACAATATATTTTCAGTCGCCACGCGTCGGTGCTCCGGTTACGGTTGATGGGCCGGCGGCGTGCCCGGTGGTGAAGGGCGCGCGGGCCGGGCAGGCGCCTCACGGGTCGCCGCGCGCGCCGCCGACAGGTCGGCGCCGACCGTTATCGCTTCGAGCGACATGCCGGCGGCGCCGCGCGTGCCGATGCCGGTGGCAGCGAACGGCTGTGCGGGCGCCACCTGTGTGCGGACCAGGTCCGGACGGAAGTAGATGATGTCGCCGTTGGTGAGGATGACGCCATTGGCCTCGCCACGCGGTCCGCGCAGCACGACATCGATGGTGCCGGCGGATTCCAGCCTTTGCATCGATCGACGCGGTGCTGGCGGGGCGGGCGGTCCCGTAGGTTCGTCGCCGACGTTGGCGCCCGAAGACAGGTTGACCAGGTCGGCGGCGCGGATCACGCCGTCGTCGGCGACCTGGCCGATGACGCGCACCCGGTCTCCCTGCGCGGCGGCGCCGCCGATCCGCGCCGCCACGTGCGGCGGGAACAGCACCAGCGTGCCATCGGCCAGGCGCAGGCCGTTTGGATCGCCGTAGGGGGTGGTGAGATAGCGCGCAACGACGCCTTCGGCCACCGGCGCCTGGGCGGGGGCGGTGGCCAAGCGGCCGCGCGGTGGCGGCGGTGGCGCTGCACTGGCCTCGCCGCAGCAAAGGCTGGACAGCGCCGCCGCCAGCGCCGTGGCGCGCGCCAGCGCAGACGGTGGCATTGTCACGGCGGTGTTATGGCTGGCCGACCGGCGGTGGTGGTGGTGGTGGTGGTGGTGCTTGGGTTCCCGGCGCCTGTGGTGGCGGAGGAGGCGGCGTGTCGAGCGGCCTTTTACCCGCCGGACCACGCGGCTTGGGTGGCGGCACAGGCTTGGCGGCGTCGCCCCGGCGGCCCTCCACCGGTGGCGGCGGCGGCGGCGCGTCCGCGCCTGGCGGTGGCGGAACCGGCGCTCCCGGTGGTGGTGCCGGCGGCGCTGGCGGTGGTGGCGCCGGTTGCCCGGCTGGCGGTGGCGGCGGAGCCGGATCGGTTTGTGAAGGGGCTGCGGATGCTGCCGTGGCCAGCGAAAGCGCGATGACCATCATCGGGTATTTAAGAATATTCATGACTATCTCCTTGTGTGATGTCGAGGGGTGGTAGTCATCACTATGCAGATAGCGTGCCAGGCCCGCGCGCCCCTGGTTACGCCAGCGCGCACGCCGGGGTGTCCGTTGCTGTTACAGCGGGGTGTCAATGGAACGGACAGCTGTCCGCCAGCGTCACTCCAGCCGGTACTGCGCCAGCTTGCGGTACAACTGCTGGCGCGACAATCCGAGGCGGCGCGCGGCTTCGCTGCGATTGCCCGCCGCCGCGTCGAGCGCGCGCCGCAGCATCGCAAGTTCGACCTGCGCCAGCGCGCTTTCGAGCGTGCCATCCCAGTCGATGTCCGTAGCCGAGGCCGGGAGGGTGGCGGAGTCGCCGGCCTGGCGGACCGCGCCAAGGCCAAGGTGTTCGATCTCGATCAGGTCACCCTCGCTGAGGGCGATGGCGCGCTGTATCGTGTTGCGCAGTTCACGCACGTTGCCCGGCCAGTCGTGCGCCTCCAATGCGCGCAATGCCGGCTCGCTCAGGCGTTTTTCTCGCCCGCCCGCACGTCCGCGCAAAAAATGCGCGGCCAGCAGCGCGACATCGCCCGCGCGCTCGCGCAGCGGCGGCAGCGTGATCGTGATGACCTGTAGCCGGTACCACAGGTCGGCGCGGAAGGTGTGCGCGGCCACCTCGGCCTCCAGGTCGCGGTGGGTGGCGGCGACGACGCGCAAATCGACCGGCTGGCTGTGGCGCGCGCCCAGCGGCGTCACTTCGCGCTCCTGCAGCACACGCAGGATCTTGGCCTGGGTCGGCAGCGCCATATCGCCGATCTCGTCGAGGAACAGGGTGCCGCCGTCGGCCTCGCGGAAGCGCCCGGGGCGGTCCGCGGTGGCGCCGGAGAACGCGCCTTTGACATGGCCGAACAGTTCACTCTCGAGCAGTTCGGCGGGGATCGCCGCGCAGTTGACTGCGACGAACGGCCCGGTGCTCCTGGCGCTGTTCTGATGCAGCGCCTGCGCCACCAGTTCCTTGCCGGTGCCGGTCTCGCCCAGCACCAGCACCGAGTTGTCGCTGTCGGCGACCAGGCCGATGCGTTTGAAGATGGCCCGCATCTCCGCGCTGTTGCTCAGCATTTTTTCGTCCTGCAAATCGCAGTCCGGCGCCAAGGTGCCGGGCGTTTCGTGCGCCGCCTGCGTGGCGGCCTTGAGCGCCCGGCCCAGCGCCACGGCCAGCGCGTCGCGCCCGAGTGGCTTGGTCAGGTGGTCGAAAGCGCCCAGGCGCATCGCTTCGATGGTGTTGGAGCCGCTTGCGTAAGCGGTCAGCATCAGGCACGGCACGCCGGGCGCGATGCCGGGCGCCGCTCGCAGGAAGGCCAGGCCGTCATCGCCGGGCAGGCGCAAATCGACGATGGCGGCGGCGATCCGGCCCTCCGCCAGGGCGCGCAACCCGGCCTCGCAGCTGGCCGCCTGGCGCACCGCGTGGCCCAGGTCTTCCAGCGTCTCGGCCAGGGTGGCGCGGAACGCGGCGTCGTCGTCGACAATCAGGATCGTGGCCATGGCAGCTCCAGTTCGATGCGGGTGCCCGCGATTTGTTGCGCGCCCAGCGCCACGCGGCCGCCGTGGGCCTGGACCACTTCGCGCACGACGGCCAGTCCCAGGCCGGTGCCGCCTTCGCGGCCGGTGACCAATGGATCGAATAGCGTGGCGCGCAGCGCAGGCGGCACGCCGCTGCCGTCATCGGCCACCCACAGACGCAGCAGGGCGCCGTCGCGCGCCGCGCCTAATTGAATGTGTCCACCGGCGGCGGTGTGTGCCAGCGCGTTCAATATCAGGTTGTCCATCACACGCTCCATTTGCGCCGGATCGAACAGCGCCGTGGCGCGCGTGGCGTCGTCGAGACCGGGCTGCAGGTCGACGCTTAAGGTCACGCCAAGATCGGTGGCCGCTTCGGCGTGTTGCTGGACGCGCTGCGCGAGCCAGTCGGCCAGCGCCACCGCCGCGCGTTGCGGATGGAAGGAGCGCGTCAACGCCAGCAGGCTGGCCACCAGCGTCTCGAGCCGCTGTACCTGCGCCAGCGTCGTATGCAGCGCCGCTTCGGTGCGGGCCTGGCGGCGGTCCGGCGGCGCCGCCAGCGCGTTCTCCACCTTCATGCGGATGGTGCCGAGCGGGTTGCGGATCTCGTGCGCCAGGCCGGCCGCCAGCCCGCCCAGCGCGGCCATGCGTTCGCTCCCCACCAGCAGCGCCGACAGGCGCTGCGCCTCGCGCCCCCAGCGTGTGAGCAGCAGGGCGAAGCCGGCGCCGGCCAGCACCAATGAGCCCAATAGCAAGCTGAGGGCCAGGACCAGATGCCGGAGCGCGCCGTCGGCGATGGTCGCCACCCGGGTCAGGGTCCATCCGGCGATGTTGGCCGTCACCGGGCAGGCGCTGTAGACGACGGCCTCGCGCAATCCGGGCCGCACTTCGTCGACGGCGGCGCGCGCGGCCAGCGCCTGCTCCGACAGGGCCGCCAGCCGGGGTAGCTCGGCCGCCGGCACGTCCGTCTTGGCGCCGCTGCCGTCGTAGGTCGGGAAGGCATAGGCGAACACGCCGCGCTGGCGCTCCCACAGGCCGCCCTCGACGCCGGCGTCCTCGCGCAGGGCCATGTCGACGATGGCGCGAGCCGTCGCGGTATCACCGGTGGCGCCGACGTCGATGCGTTCGCCGCCGGCGCGCATGATCTGGCACAGAACGGCGGCGCGCGAGCGGGCCGCCGAAACCTGCCAGTCCGCGCCCTGGCGGCCCAGTTGCAGCAACAGCCACACCAGCAGTACGACCATGGCGGCGATGGCAGTCCAAAGCCACAGCAGATCGCGTTTTAACATTCGGCCCAGCGCCACTTTGATCTTTCTTGTCATGTCGATATCCGGATTGTAGCGATTATCTCGGCGGTTTCTGTGCGCGAGCGGACGCGCGTGCCGAAAAAGCGCTTGACCTTCCAATCGTGGGATACTTGAAGCTAGTGCTAATAACCCGCCATTCGAATGACCATGATGAACGCAACCGCTGAAAAGCCCGTCTCGCAATCGATCAAGATCGAGGGCATGAGCTGCGCCTCCTGCGTTGGACGCGTGGAGCGCGTGCTCGCCGCCGTGGCGGGCGTCAAGCAGGTCAGCGTCAACCTGGCGACCGAGATGGCGCGCGTGGACTCGGCGCTGCCGATCGATTTCGAGGTGCTGCGGCAGGCCGTCGACAAGGCCGGCTACCAGGCCACGCCGGCGCCGGCGCCTTTCGCGCCCGCCGTGCCGGTGGTGCCCGCCCCCGGGGCCAGTGGTTACGCCGTGCTGCTGGCGGCGCTGCTGTCGCTGCCGCTGGTGCTGCCGATGCTGCTGGAACTGGCCGGCGTCCATTGGATGCTCGACGGCCGCATCCAGTTCCTGCTGGCGACGCCGGTGCAGTTTTTGCTCGGCGCGCGCTTTTACCGGGCCGGCTGGCTGGCCGCGCGCGCCCGCAGCGGCAATATGGATTTGCTGGTGGCGGTCGGCACCAGCGCCGCCTACGGCCTGAGCGTCTACCAACTGCTGGCCGCCACGTCGGCCATGCCGCACCTGTACTTCGAGGCGTCCGCCGTGGTCATCACGCTGGTGTTGCTGGGCAAATGGTTGGAGGCGCGCGCCAAGCGCCAGACCACGTCCGCGATCCGCGCGCTGCAGGTGCTGCGGCCCGAGTCGGCGCGCGTTCGACGCGGCGGCGAGGATGTCGACGTGCCGATCGCGCAGGTGCTGCCCGGCGAGATGGTGGTGGCGCGGCCGGGCGAACGCATCGCCGTCGACGGCGTGGTGGTCGAAGGCGCCAGCCACGTGGACGAAGCGCTGATCACCGGCGAAAGCCTGCCGGTGGCGCGCCATGTCGGCGACCGTGTGACCGGGGGCGCGATCAACGGCGAAGGCATGCTGCTGGTGCGCGTGACGGCGGTCGGCGCCGAGAGCACGCTGGCGCGCATCATCCGCCTGGTGGAGGACGCACAGGCGGCCAAGGCGCCGGTGCAGCATCTGGTGGACCGCGTCAGCGCGGTGTTCGTGCCGGTGGTGCTGGTATTGGCTTTGCTCACACTGGTGGGATGGTGGCTGGCGTCAGGCGACGGCGAGACCGCCATCATCAACGCGGTGGCGGTGCTGGTGATCGCCTGTCCGTGCGCGCTGGGACTGGCCACGCCTGCCGCCATCATGGCCGGCACCGGCGTGGCGGCGCGCCACGGCATCCTGATCAAGGACGCGGAGGCGCTGGAGCTGGCGCACCGCATCACCACCGTCGCTTTCGATAAAACCGGTACGCTGACCGAGGGCAAACCGTCGCTGGCGGCGTGCGAGCCGGCGCCCGGCGCTGTCGACCAGGCGCGCCTGCTGCAACTGGCGGCGGCGGTGCAACGGGGAAGCGAGCATGCGCTGGCCCGCGCGGTGCAGCAAGCCGCCGAGGGAGAATCCGCCGATCCGATGAGCGCCTCTGACACCGCCGCCTTGCCCGGACGCGGCGTCGCCGCCACCGTCGACGGCATGCGGCTGATATTGGGCAGCACGCGCCTGATGGAGGAGCAGGGCGTCGCGCTGACCGCGCTGGCGGCGCGCGGCGCCGAACTGGAACGGCAAGGCCTGACCGTTTCCTGGCTTGCCGCGCAGTCGCCGCAACCGCCCCGTTTACTGGGCTTGCTGGCCTTCGGCGACCGTATCAAGCCGCAGGCGCGCGCCGCGATCGAGGCGCTGCACGCGTTGAACATCGAGACCGTGCTGCTGACAGGCGACAATCAGGGCAGCGCCGCCCATGTCGGCGCGGCGCTCGGCGTCCAGCGTGTGGTCAGCAACATGCTGCCGGCCGATAAAGCCGCCACCATCGGCGCCATGAAGGGAGAGGGCAAGTGCATCGCCATGGTCGGCGATGGCATCAACGACGCGCCGGCGCTGGCCGCCGCCGACGTCGGCATCGCCATGTCCAGCGGCACCGACGTCGCCATGCACGCCGCCGGCATCACGCTGATGCGCGGCGATCCGGCACTGGTGGCCGCCGCCATCTCGATCTCGCGCCGCAGCTACAGCAAGATCCGCCAGAATCTGTTTTGGGCGTTTATCTATAACCTGGTCGGCATTCCGTTGGCCGCTTTCGGCCTGCTCAACCCCATGGTCGCCGGCGCCGCGATGGCGCTCAGTTCCGTCAGCGTGATCAGCAACGCGCTGCTGCTGCGCCGCTGGAAGCCAGATGCGCACCCCGCAACGACAGGAGGGAAGGCATGAATATCGGACAAGCGGCCAGCGCCTCCGGCGTTTCGGCGAAGATGATCCGCTACTACGAGAGCATCGCACTGATTCCGCCGGGGCGGCGCAGCGCATCGGGCTACCGCGTCTATGGCGAGAACGACCTGCACGCGCTGCGCTTCGTCAAGCGCGCGCGCACGCTGGGCTTCTCGCTGGACCAGATCCGGGAGCTGCTGTCGCTGTGGCAGGACAAGGAGCGCGCCAGCGCCGACGTGAAGACAATCGCGCTCGGCCACGTCGAAGAGCTCAACCAGCGCATCGCCGAACTGACCGAAATGCGCGACACGCTGCAAACGCTGGCGCGCTGCTGCAAGGGCAACGACAGGCCCGATTGTCCCATTCTTCAAAGTCTCGCCGAATCAAACTAGCTCGGAGCACCCGCCGCATCTGTCGGGACGGGCTGGAACCACGTATAATCGCCAGGTTTTGGTGCCCGCGCGTCCGTCTGGATGCGCAGTTAAACGGGAAACATGGCGCTGGCCCAGCCAGCCAACATGTGCTGCCCCCGCAACGGTAAACAAGCGTCGTCCCCGACGACTATCCGCCTCGCTGTGCCACTGTGCTGTCGCATGGGAAGGTCAGGCGGATTTGCTTGCGAGCCCGGATACCGGCCAAAAAGGTGGAAGCGCCGATGCGCTTCCTTTCAATCCGCTCACGGGGAGGTGAGTGGCTTGCTTCTGTCGCTGGATCATTCAATGCCTAACCTGCCTGCCGACGCGGCCATCCGCTCGATCGAGACGCTGCTGTATTCCATTTCCAACGTGCTGTATCTGCCCGTGTTGCTGGGGATCGCCGCGCTGACCTTATATATGCTGGTGTGCTTCGGCACCTTCGGCGCCGAATGGATCGAGCGCCGCCGCGGCGTGCGCATGCTGGTGGCGACCGCGCGTCACGACATGGCGGCCGTGCTGACCGCGCAGGAAGGCGAACCGGGACTCGACGCGCGCCTCGAACGCGTGGTGCAGCGCGCCGACGCCGCCGGCGTGCGCCGCTTGGACGGCGTGCGTTTCGTGGTGCGGGTCGGCCCGGCGCTCGGTCTGATGGGCACCCTGATACCGATGGGTATCTCGCTGGCCGGCCTGGCGCAGGGCAATCTGCCGAAGATGGCCGAATCGATGACCACCGCCTTCACCGCCACCGTGGTCGGCCTTGCGTGCAGCGTGTGCGCGTATGTTCTGAGCCTGGTGCGCGAGCACTGGCTGCGCAACGACCTGACCGACATCGCCTACGCCGCCGAGAGCATGCTGGCGGCGAACGCCAGCAAGCCGCACCTGATGCGCGCGGAGGCGTGATATGGCGATGCGCTTCATGAACCGCCACCGCTACAGCCGCATCGGCGAGCACACCGAGGACCCGCTGGCCGGCGTCGCCAACCTGTTCGACGCCAGCATCGTCTTCATCGTCGCCATGATGCTGGCGCTGTTCTCCGCCTGGAACATGATGGACCTGCTCGATCCGAATTCGGAAGTCACCATCGCCAAGAAAAGCGCGGACGGACGCGTCGAAGTGCTGACCAAGAAGGGCGCCGAGATCACCGTGAGCCGCGTCAGCGACAAGCCATTGTCCGGCTCGGGCAAGCGACTCGGCACCGCCTACCAACTGCCGGACGGGAAGGTCGTATATGTTCCGGAATAAGCGCTTTGGAACACTGGAAGCCGTCCTGCTGCTGCTGGTTTCCTTCTTCATCGTCGGCTATGTGCACTCGGCGCAGGCGCCGCGCACGCTGGCGCTGATGCTCGGCGACGTCGAATCGCGGCCGGCGGTGCTGGCGGTGCGCGGTTTGCAGGCGGAGCTGAAGGCGCTCAACGTCGTCATCCGCATCATCCCCAACAACGGCATGACGCAGGCCGACCGCAACGCCCTCGCCAGCGCCGATGTCGCGATCGTCAACGCCAAGGGCAGGCTGGCGATGGCGGGACTGAAGGATGAACTGCAGGCGCTGAGGAAGTCGCGCCATCCGGTGTTCGCCGTCGGCGGCGCCATCGACGACAGCATCCGCGAGATGGGCGTCCAGGACGACAAGACCATCCAGCAGTATCACAGCGAGGGTGGGATCGAGAACATGGGCAACCTGCTGCGCTACATCCTGCGCCAGCATTTCGGCGCGACGCTGGTGGCGGCGCCGGTGCATGCGATGCCGGACGTGGGCCTGTACGACGTCGCGGCCAACCGCACCTACGGCAGCTACGAGCAGTATTTGCAGGGCTATGCCAATTACAAGACGGGCGCGCCGTGGATCGCCGTGCCGTTCTATCGCGCCAGCCTGGTGGCGGGGCAAACTTTGCCGCTGGCGGCCATCGTCGCCAGGCTCGAAGCGGGCGGCTACAACGTGCTGCCGGTGTTCGGCTATCCGTACGACGTGCCGTTGCGCTTCCTGCTCGACGAGAACGGCAAGAGCCGCGTGGACCTGATCGTCGCGCTGGGCATGAAGGTCGGCGGCACCGCCAACACTGGCGCTCTACTCGACAAGATCGGCGTCCCGGCGATCAACGCCATCACCCTGAGCCAGCACACGGCGGCGCAATGGCGCGACTCGAAGATCGGCCTCGATATCATCGAACGCACCTGGCAGCTTGCCGGCGCCGAGATGGCGGGCCTGATACAGCCGACGGTGGTCGCCAGCCGCGAGCGCATCAGCGATGCGCAGACCGGCCTGGCCTACGTCGAGGAGACGCCGATCGCGGAGCGCATCGAACGCCTGAACGAGCGCGTGGCGGCCTGGCTGGCCCTGCGCCAGAAGGCCAACGGCGACAAGCGCATCGCGATGATCTACTTTAACTACCCGCATGGTTCGGAGACCATCGGCGCGGCGTATCTGAACGTGCTGCCGGAAAGTTTGTGGCAGATCGTCCAGCGCCTCAAGCGCGACGGCTACCAGACCGGTGACGCGCTGCCTGCCGGCGAGGCCGAGCTGCAAGGCGAGATCCAGCAATGGGGCAATTACCCGGGCAAGTCCAAGGGCGACTACATGACGGGCCTGAAGCATCTGGCCGAAAGCGGCCAGGCCTTGCTGGTGCCGCTGGGCGATTATCAGGCATGGTTTGCCAAACTTCCGCAAACGCTGCGCGAATCCATCCTGGCCTCCTGGGGCAAGCCGGAAAACGCACCGGTGCTGTGGCGCGACGCCAAGGGGCAGCCGTTCTTCGTCTACCCGGCGCGCCGCTTCGGCAACGTGTTGATGGCGCCGCAGCCCGGCCGCGCGTGGGAGCAAAACCTGGAGAAGCTGCACAACGAAGTGAGCATGCCGCCCAGCCACGAGTACATCGCCTTCTATCTGTGGCTGCAAAAGAGCTTCCAGGCCAACGCCGTGATGCACATCGGCACCCACGGCACGCAGGAATGGCTGACCGGTAAAGAGGCCGGCCTGTCCGAGGACGATCCGACCGAGGCGCTGATCGGCGCCGTGCCCAATATTTATCCCTACGTGATGGACGACGTGGGCGAGGGCATACAGGCCAAGCGGCGCGGCATGGCCACCATCATCGACCACATGACGCCACCGTTCGATATCGCCGGCCTCAATCCCGACCTGCGCGAGCTTGGCGCGCTGCTCAACGACTACCGCGTGGCCGAGCAAAAAAGCCCGCTGCTGGCGCGCAGCCACATGCTGGCGCTGAACCGCGTCGCCGCCAAAAGCGGCGTGTTGAAGGACATGAAAAAGACCGAGCTCAAAACCGAAGCCGATATGGAGGCGCTGGAAGAGTACCTGGACGATACCGGCAACAAGCTGACGCCTTTCGGCCTGCACACCTTCGGCGTGGCGCCGACGGCGGAGCGGCGCAACGCCACCGCGCGCGCGGTGGTCAGCCTGGACACCGGCGCCACCGCCGAGCAGAAGGCCAAACGGGTCGCGCGGCTGGAAGACGATATCGAGCGCAGCGCGGCGCTGGAGTTGGACCGCTTGATGGAGTCCCTGGCGGGCCGCTACATTCCGGCCGGCGCCAGCGCGGACCTGGTACGCAATCCCGACGCGCTGCCGACGGGCCGCAACTTCTTCGGTCTCGATCCCTCGAGGATTCCCGGCAAGACGACTTACGAGGCGGGCGCTAAACTCGCGCGGCAACTGGTCGACGACTATCGCAAACGCCATGGCGTGTACCCGGACAAATTGAGCATGAACCTGTGGGGTGTGGAGACCTCGCGCCACGAGGGCATCATGGAGGCGCAGGCGATGGCGCTGATGGGCGTGCGTCCGACCTGGGATGAACGCGGCCGCGTAACCGGTGTCGAAGCGCTGGCCCGCAAGGAGCTGGAACGTCCGCGTGTCGACGTCACGCTGATTTCGTCGGGCCTGTTCCGCGACCTGTTCGGCAATCTGCTGGCGTTGATGGACAAGGCGGCGCAACTGGCGCAGCAACAGGACGATCTGGGCACGGCGGCCGATGCCGGGCCGTCGGGCAACGTGATGCAGGAGCACAGCCGCAAGACCGCCGCCGCCTTGCAGGCCACCGGCATGTCGGCCGACGAGGCGCGGCGCATGGCGTCGGTGCGCATCTTCGGCGTGCCGAGCGGCGCCTACGGCACCCAGATCGAAAAGCTGATCCCGCTGACGAACGCCTGGAAGAACGAGAAGGAAGTGGCGGACGTGTTCATCAACCGCATGAGCCATCCTTTCGGCGCCGGCTACTGGGGCGACGACAAGGCCGACCCCGCGCAACGGCGCGAATTGTTCAAGCGGGCCATCAGCGGCAGCAAGATCGCGCTGCACAGCCGGTCGAGCAACCTGTTTGCGACATTGGACAATGATGACTTCTTCCAGTACCTGGGCGGCACCGCGATGGCGATCCGCAGCACCGACGGCAAGACGCCGGAGGTGGTGGTGAGCGATTTGTCCAACCCGCGCAAACCGGGCCACAAGACGCTGGAGCAGTACATGGGCCAGGAGATGCAGTCGCGCTACCTCAATCCCAAGTGGGCCGACAGCATGCTGAAGGAAGGCTACTCCGGCGCGCGCTACATCAACCGCGTGGTCGACTATTTGTGGGCCTGGCAGGTGACGGTGCCGGAGGTGGTCGACAGCGGCAAGTGGCAGCGCATGTACGACACCTACGTGGCCGACCGCCATGGCCTGAAAGTGCGCGAGCGCTTCGCCGCCAGCGGCAACCTGCGCGCCTACCAGGCGGTGACGGATCGCATGCTCAGCGCCATCGAGCGTGGGTACTGGAAGCCGGGCGACGCGGTGCGCGACGATCTCACGCGGCAAAACGCGCGGGCGATCAAGGATGCGGGCGTGTCGTGCAGCGCGGATTCGTGCAGCAAGGCGACGTTGAAGATCGCGCCGGAGTTCACCGGCCAGTTCGTGCCGAACGTCGGTTCCAATCCGGCGATCGCGCGCGGGGCGGCGGCGGCCGGGCGTGCCGGCGGTTCGGCGCCGTCGGCGCAGCCAGTGGCGGCCGCGCCGGGGCAGCAACAAGCCAGCGACGCCGCGATGCAGGCCGCGCTGGCGGACCTGCAAGTGCTGCAAGCGAAGTCGCAGGAGCTGCAACCGGTACCGGCGCCCCGCGCCAAGGCCAAACCGGCAGACCCGGCGCCGGCACCGTTTGCGAAAACCGAGCCGGCCGACGCCAAGGTAAGCGGGTTTGAGATGCAGACGCTGGCCGATCTCAGCCCGGCGCAGAAGACGGTGGGGACGCTGGCGCTGCTGGCGCTGGCCGCCGGCCTGGTGGGCGCCGGCTATATCGGACGTCGAAAGAAGCTGAAGAAACTAAGCGGAATGCTCGATTAAGCGTCGATCCGAAGCGCGCGCGGGGTTGACGACATCAACGCACAAACATCCAAACCGTCAGCGCCGCGCCGACCAGCACCACGAACCCGCGCATCACCTTCTCCGGCAGGCGGTGAATCAACCACCCGCCGCACAAGCCGCCGGCGATGCCGCCCACGCACAGCGCCAGCGCCGCCGGCCAGCTGATCAAACCCGAGGTGGCGAAGATCAGCGCCGCCACCGCGTTCATGGCCATCGCCAGCACGTTCTTGGTGGCCGCGGCCATGCGCACCTGTTGGCCGGCGACCGTCAGCGCCGCCAGCATCAAAAAGCCGATGCCGCCGCCAAAGTAGCCGCCATAAATCGCGATGCACCCCTGCGCCAGCGCCAGCACCCAGCGCGGCATGCCGCCGGCCGCGTGCAGCGGCTTTTTGCGGAAGCTCCCCCACGCGAACACGCTGGTGGCGAACAGCACCAGCCAGGGCACCAGCCGTTCGAAGAACGACGCCGGGGTGTTCAACAGCAGCACGGCGCCGAACACGCCGCCGATGGCGCTGATGATCAGCATCTGGCGGAACGTCAGCGGACCGACGTCGCCCACCAGTTGGCGTCCCGCGTAGGCCGAGGTGATCTGGCTCGGAAACAGGGCGATGGTCGACGTCATGTTGGCCGCCAGCGGATTCAATCCGGCCAGCATCAGGGCGGGGAAGGTGATGAACGAGCCGCCGCCGGCCAGGGCGTTTTGCACGCCGGCGAGGAATCCGGCGGCGGCGACCATCAGGACGATGTGGATTTCAAGCGGTGGGACTGGCGGCATGGGCGGGCGCAGACATGGTTGATATGGAAGCGGGCGGAACAATAGTTTCCGCTTGATTATAACCGTCGCCCGAAAAGCTTTCCGGGCGCGGCATTGTGCGACGGGAGCGCGCCGGCGGTGCTACGATATTCCGCATGACGACACCATATCAACTCTATTACTGGGACGGCCTGCAGGGCCGCGGCGAATTCGTGCGGCTGGCGCTGGAGGAGGCGGCCCTCCCCTACGACGATGTGGCGCGGCGCAAGAAGGGCATGCCGGCGTTGATGGCGAGCCTGGACGGCGACAAGGTCGATCATCCGTCGTTCGCGCCGCCGGTGCTGCGCGCGGGCGAGCTGCTGATCGGGCAGACGGCCAATATCCTGCTGTTCCTCGGCGCGCGCCATGGCCTGGCGCCGCGCGCGGAAGCGGGGCGCTTGTGGGCCAACCAGCTGCAACTGACCATCTGCGACATCGTCGCCGAGGCGCACGACACGCATCACCCGATCTCCACCAACAAGTATTACGAAGACCAGAAGAAGGAAGCCAAGGCGCGCGCGCAGGATTTCAGGGACACGCGCATACCGAAGTTCCTGGATTATTTCGAGGGTGTGGTGCGGCGCAATCCGGGACGTGGCGGCTGGGCCATCGGCTCGCGCCGGTCGTATGTCGACCTGTCGCTATTCCAGTTGATCGAGGGTTTGCGCTACGCGTTTCCGAAAACGATGGCGAAACTCGAGCCGTCGTATCCGGGTTTGGTCGCCTTGCGCGACAAGGTGGCGGCGCGGCCCAACATCGCCGCCTACGTGGGTTCGAAGCGGCGCATCCCCTTCAACGAGGACGGCATCTTCCGCCACTACCCCGAGTTGGAGTGACCCGGGGCTTCGAGGGACGCCGCGGTCAGGCGGCGGAGGTGACCGGGTAGCCGGCGTCGGCGATGGCCGATTTCAGCGGCGCCAGCGCGGTGGCGCTGTCGATGTTGACGGTCTTGGTGGCCAGGTCGACTTCGACCCTGGCGGCGGCGTCGATCGCCTGCACCGCCTTGGTCACCGCGCCCACGCAGTGACCGCAACTCATGTTCTCCACTTGTAGCTGATACATCGACTTCTCCTTCATGGTTTCGATGATCATACTGTATGCCTTCCAATCATGGGAAGGTCAAGGGAAACGTCGTCGTAGGCGCATGATGGGCCGACAACGGATCCTGGCCGATTACGCTGCGCTAATCCGCCCGAGGTGGTTTAGATGGGCGCTTGTTCCCGCGGAGCGCTAATCGTCACCCCTCCGGCGGATCGTCCAGCCTGGCCAGGTCGAGGCTGACCATGGCCCAGATGCCGTCGGCATAATCCGGCTCGCGCGACAGGTACTCCACTTCGGAGGGCTTGATTTCGAAGGCCTTGCCCTGTTCGACCAACTGGCCGACGTGGCCGTAGATGGCCTTGGTGGCGTTGCTCATCGCTTTGTCCACCGTCTCGCCGGTGGTCACGCAGCCCGGGATGTCCGGGACGGTCACCCCGTATCGGCTGCCTTCACGCTTCTGGATCAGGATTGGAATGTCCATGGTCTTACCTCAGCTGTGGTCGGAAAGGCGGGCGAAATCAATGACTTGGATGTAAGTGTTATACAGGTTGCCACAGGATTCAAGAACTTTCGTGGATCAACCCGCTTACTTGTGCCGACTTGTGCATAGGTTGAGTGGCAGAAACTGTTTTCGCAAAAAAGAAGCCCCGCCGGCATCGCTGCGGGCGGGGCTAACAGGTACGAATTGATTCTACTACATTACAGCACGTCGCTGGCGTGATCGGCCAAGCGCGAGCGTTCGCCGCGCGCCAGGGTCACGTGGCCGCTGTGCGACCAGCCCTTGAAGCGGTCGACCACGTACGTCAGGCCGCTCGAACCCTCGGTCAGGTACGGCGTGTCGATCTGCGCGATGTTGCCCAGGCAGAGGATCTTGGTGCCCGGACCGGCGCGCGTGACCAGGGTTTTGACCTGTTTCGGCGTCAAGTTCTGCGCCTCGTCGATGATCAGGAACTTGTTGACGAAGGTGCGGCCGCGCATGAAGTTGAGCGACTTGATCTTGATGCGCGAGCGGATCAGGTCCTGCGTCGCCGCGCGGCCCCATTCGCCACCGTCCGAATCGGACTTGTTGAGCACTTCGAGGTTGTCGTCGAAGGCGCCCATCCACGGCGACATCTTCTCTTCCTCGGTGCCCGGCAGGAAACCGATGTCCTCGCCGACCGGCACCGTCACGCGGGTGACGATGATTTCGTTGTAGAGCTTGGTTTCCAGCACTTGCGCCAGGCCGGCCGCCAGCGCCAGCAGGGTTTTGCCGGTGCCGGCCTGGCCGAGCAGGGTGACGAAGTCGCATTCCGGATTCATCAGCAAGTTCAAGGCGAAGTTCTGCTCGCGGTTGCGGGCGGTCACACCCCACACATTGTTCTTGTTGTGGCTGAAGTCGCGCAGGGTTTGCAGCACGGCGGTCTTGCCGTTGATCTGCTTGACCTGGCCGTAGAACGGCGCTTCGCCATTCTTCGGCTCCAGGAAGATGAACTGGTTGACCAGCAGCGACGGCACGAACGGACCGGTGACGCGGTAGAACGTCGCGCTTTGGCCGTTTTTGTTTTCCTGCCACGATTCCAGATCCTTGCCGTGCTTGGTCCAGAAGTCGTCCGGCAGCTGGACGATCCCCGAGTACAGCAGGTCGGTATCTTCCATCACGTGGTCGTTGAAGTAGTCCTCGGCCGGCAGTCCCAGCGCACGCGCCTTGATGCGCATGTTGATGTCCTTCGACACCAGCACCACCGGACGGCCTTCCTGTTCGGCCTCCAGCGAGCGCACCACGGACAGGATCTGGTTGTCGGCCTTGCCGACCGGCAGGCCCACCGGCAGGTCGGCCGTTTGCATGCGGGTCTGGAAGTACAGACGGCCCTTGGCGTCCTTGTTGCCCAGCTTGGACAGCGGGATGCCGTTCTCGATGGCGTCGTCGTCGGTGTTGGAGACCAGCGCATCGAGCGTGCGCGAGACCTGGCGGGCGTTGCGCGCCACCTCGGTCATGCCCTTCTTGTGGTTGTCCAACTCCTCCAGCGTCATCATCGGCAGGTAGACGTCGTGCTCCTCGAAGCGGAACAGCGACGATGGATCGTGCATCAGCACGTTCGTGTCGAGCACGAACAGCTTGGTCGTGCCGGTCTGGTCGGCGTGGCGGCTGGTCGACGACTTGATCGCCACTTCGTTGGCCTTGTGCTTGGCCGGATGTGGCGCCTCGGCGGTGATCGGCGTGACCTTGCCGCGCGCGACGGGCGCGGCGGGAACGGCCTTGGCCTTGGCGGCCGGCTTGGCGGCCACCGGGGCCGGCGCCGGCGCCGGCGTCGCCTGGGCGGCCTTCAACACGGCCGGCGCGGCCTTCAGCACAGCGGCCACGGCCTTCGACTTGGCGGTGGTTTTCACTGGCGCCGCCGGCGCGGCTGGTGCGGGTTGCGCGGCGACCGGCGCCGCCGCCTTGGATTTCGCTACGGGTACTGCTTTGACGGGCGCCGCCTTCTTCGGCGCGGGTGCCGGCGCGATCTCGGCGACCGCCGCAATGGCGGAAACCGGGCGCGGCCCTGTCGCTTTTGGATAATCTTTTGCCAACAGTAAAGTCGCTGGCTTACTAGGTAATTTTGGCAGTGGCATCAGGATCTCAATTGAAAAATAACTGGAGGAATCCGCCCATAGGCGAGCGCACGTGTCCAGCGATGGAAACGTTGGTGCCGGATGGGGTGGATGCTGGGTGGAACAGGATAGTAGACTGCCGACGGGCGCACAGCTTGCCCGGAGAAAGTACCGCGTGGTGGCCGGCTGGCCACCATGTAGGGTGGGAAGAGTGACAGTGATGACTCAAAATGGTTAACAAAATGGCTGGATGCGCATGATTCTGCTACGGTTGAGCAACTCTGAAAGGCAACGCGCAAACCTGTTAAGCCTGACGCGCCACAAATTCCAGCACTTCATCGACGTGACCCGCTACCTTCACGCCTCTCCATTCTTTCACCAATTGACCGCTAGCGTCAATGACAAACGTGCTGCGCTCGACGCCACGGACGGTCTTGCCGTACATTTGCTTCATTTTCATGACGTTGAACTGCAAGCACACCGCTTCGTCGGCGTCGGAAATGAGCTCGAAAGGCAGGCCCAGCTTGGCTTTGAAGCCTTCGTGCGAGCGCAGCGAATCGCGGCTGATGCCGTAGATTTCGGTGCCGGCGGCCTGGAATTGCTCGTACAGGTCGCGGAACGCCATGTTCTCGGTGGTGCAGCCGGGGGTATTGTCTTTCGGGTAAAAAAACAGCACGGTGTGACGCGCTGGCCGGCCCGACAGCTGGAAAGTCTGGCCGCTCGTCATGGGGGCGGAAAAGTCGTTGACTACGGGTTGGCTATCAGCCACTGGTTTTCTCCTGGAGATGGACATCGACAATATGAGGGCGGGTTCTCACCCTTCAAGACGGCGCGCAAAGTAAATCTTGGCCCGTCGGCTTGACCGTGGGCATGGCCTATGGCCGCGTCCGCAGGCGGGCTTGCAGTTGCTCGGCCGTGATGGGCGCGCCATCGGCGGTCAGGCGGGAAATCGTCAGCATGCGGCCGTCGCCGCACACGCCGAAGATGCAATTATCCACTACGGTCAAGCCCGCTGGCAAACCGAGCGCGACGACATTGCCGAAATTGCCGGACAGGCGGGCGCGCTCGATCACGTAACGCACGCCGGCGATGTCGGTGAAGGCGCCGGGGTAGGGCGGCGCGGCGGCGCGGTGCAGATTGTAGACCTGCCGCGCCGGCTGGCGCCAGTCGATGCGGCCGTCCCCGGGCGGGCGCGGGTCGAAGCCGCCGTCCGCCGCGGCGTCGTTGCGCAGGCGCGGCGCGCTGCCGTCAAGCAGCGAAGGCAGCACCCGCCACAAGGTCTGCTCGGCCGCCACGACGACCTTGACGGCCACGTCGAACGCGGTGTCGTCGGGCAGGATCGGCACCTCCACCTGCGAGACGATGGCGCCGGCGCCCGGTTCCCCGGTCAACTCGTGCAGGCTGGCGCCGGTGACGACGGCGTCGTGCAGCACCGCCCGCTCGATCGGCGCGCCGCCCGCGAATTCCGGCAGCAGCGAGGCGTGCATGTTATAGGCGGGGGCGAGCGCGAGCAGCTGCGGCGACAGCGTGCGGCGATAGTCAAAGCTGAACAGCAGGTCCGGCCGTGTGGCGCGGATTTGTTCCAGCAGCCCCGGGGACGCGGCGCCGTCGGTGGTGATGCAGCGCAGGCGTTCTTCGCGGCACAGGGCGCGCACCGGTTCGTCGTCTTGGCCCGGGTCGCCGGCGTGGGTGAGCACCAGCGCGACGTCGACGCCGCCGGCCAGCAGCACCTTCAGGCAGCGCACGCCCAGCTGGCCGTGCGCGAAGACGACCGCGCGTTGGCGGCGCTCGGGCTCGTCCGCATCGTCGTCGGCGTCGTTCATGGCCGTGCGCCTTGTGCCGTCGGCCGGCTCAGGCGTCCGCCTTGGCGGTGGTGTCGATGATCAGCGCCAGCGTCACCTTGCGGCCTTCGCCCATCAGGATGTTGTAGGTGCGGCAGGCGGCCTGGCTGTCCATGCATTCGACGCCGATGCGGCGCATCGTCAGCGCGGCCGTCAGGCGCGGATGGATGAAGCGCTGCCGGGCGCCGGTGCCGAGGATGACGACGTCGGGCGCATCGGCGCCGATGATGTCGAAATGTTCGGCGGTGAGCGCTTCGAAGGTCGGCGCCGGCCAGGCGCGCGGCTCCGATTCGGGCAAGACGATCAGGCTGTAGTTGTAGCGCTGGGCGTTGATCTCGACGCCGGTTTCATCGTAGCCGGTGACGGTTTGGTACTTTTTGGTGTCGCTTGCGTGGAGCTTCATGGTGATATCGGCTGTTTGGTGGCTTGTCTTACTGGTATTAGTGGCATTGTAGCCTTTTTCAAGGGGCGCTTCGCCGTTTAGCCCCGCCAGAGGTTGATTAAACGGGTGGCTTTCGGCAGAATGGTCCTTTTCGCATTGCAGCACAGGCCGCCAGCGCGTTTTTGGCAGGCCACAGCGGTTTGCCTCACCAACACAGGATTTTATTTTGCGACCGATTAATAAATCGAACAAACTGGCGGAAGTCTGCTACGAGATCCGCGGGCCGGTGCCGGAAAAAGCCCGGCAAATGGAGGAAGAAGGCCACAAGATCACGAAGTTGAATATTGGCAACCTCGCCGTGTTCGGTTTCGACCCTCCGGACGAGATCGTCCAGGACATGAAGATCAACCTGTCCAACGCCGCCGGCTACACCGATTCCAAAGGGATGTTCGCGCCGCGCAAGGCGGTCATGCACTACACGCAGGGCAAGAACATCGCCGGCGTGTCGATCGACGACATTTACCTGGGCAATGGCGCGTCCGAGCTGATCGTCATGTCGATGAACGCGCTGCTCAACACCGGCGACGAGGTGCTGGTGCCGGCGCCCGACTATCCGCTGTGGACCGCCGCCGTCAGCCTGTCGGGCGGCACGCCGGTGCACTACATCTGCGACGAGCAGCAGGACTGGTTCCCGGACATCGATGACATCCGCCGCAAAATCAACTCGAACACGCGCGCTATTGTCGTCATCAACCCGAACAACCCGACCGGCGCGCTGTACCCGGTCGAGCTGCTGCAGCAGATCATCGAACTGGCGCGCCAGCACCAGTTGATCATCTACGCCGACGAAATCTACGACAAGGTGCTGTACGACGAGGCCGAGCACGTCTCGATCGCCTCGCTGGCCGACGACGTGCTGTTCGTCACCTTCAACGGCCTGTCGAAGAATTACCGCGCCTGCGGCTACCGCTCCGGCTGGATGGTGGTGTCGGGCGAGAAATCCCATGCGAAAGACTATATCGAGGGCCTCAACATGCTGGCCTCGATGCGCTTGTGCGCCAACGCACCGGGGCAGTTTGCGATCCAGACTGCGCTCGGCGGCTACCAGTCGATACAAGACCTGGTGGGACCGGGCGGGCGCCTGTTGAAGCAACGCGATCTGGCCTACAAGCTGCTGACCGATATTCCGGGCGTCACTTGTGTCAAGCCGAAAGCGGCGCTGTACATGTTCCCGCGCCTCGATCCGAAAATCTATCCGATTGCGGACGACCAGCAGTTCGCCTACGAATTGCTGGCAGAAACAAAAGTGCTCATCGTCCAGGGCAGCGGCTTCAACTGGATCGCGCCGGATCACTTCCGCGTCGTGTTCCTGCCGAACTCGGACGATATGACGGAGGCCTTTGGCCGTATCGCCAAATTCATGGAAGGCTACCGCAAACGCCACGGCGCCAGCTGCTAGGGCGTCGCGTTGCAGCCAGCCTCCACGCTCCACCGAACCGCAGATCAATAGAAACGAAACTATGAAACCCATCAAAGTAGGCTTGTTAGGCGTCGGCAACGTCGGCTCCGGAACGTTCAACGTGTTGGAACGCAACCAGGAAGAAATCCGCCGCCGCGCCGGCCGCGGCATCGAAGTGGTGGCCGTCTCGGCCCGCAACCTCGAGCGCGCCAAGGAGCGCACCGGCGGCAAGGTCAAGGTCGTCGCCGACCCGTTCGACATCGTCAACGATCCCGAGATCGACATCGTCGTCGAGCTGATCGGCGGCTACGACCAGGCCAAGGCGCTGGTGCTGCAAGCGATCGCCAACGGCAAGCACGTGGTCACCGCCAACAAGGCGCTGCTGGCCGTGCACGGCAACGAAATCTTCGCCGCGGCGCAGGAAAAGGGCGTCATGGTCGCGTTCGAAGCGGCGGTGGCCGGCGGCATCCCGATCATCAAGGCGCTGCGCGAAGGCCTGACCGCCAACCGCATCGACTGGCTGGCCGGCATCATCAACGGCACCACCAACTTCATCCTGTCCGAGATGCGCGACAAGGGCCTGGACTTCGCCACCGTGCTCAAGCAGGCGCAGGAGCTGGGCTACGCCGAAGCCGACCCGACCTTCGACATCGAAGGCGTCGACGCGGCGCACAAGGCCACCATCATGTCGGCCATCGCCTTCGGCATTCCGGTGCAGTTCGACAAGGCGCACGTCGAGGGCATCTCCAAGCTCAACGCGATCGACATCCGCTACGCCGAGCAACTGGGCTACCGCATCAAGCTGCTGGGCATCGCCAAGCGCGCCAAGGTCAACGGCGTCGAGGGCGTTGAATTGCGCGTGCATCCGACGCTGATCCCGAGCAAGCGCCTGATCGCCAACGTCGAAGGCGCGATGAACGCCGTGCTGGTGCAGGGCGACGCCGTCGGCGCCACGTTGTACTACGGTAAAGGCGCCGGCGCCGAGCCGACCGCGTCGGCCGTGATCGCCGACCTGGTCGACATCACCCGCCTGGCCACGGCCGATCCGGAGCACCGCGTGCCGCACCTGGCGTTCCAGCCGAACGCGATGACCAACATCGAAATCTTGCCGATGTCGGAAATCACCACCAGCTACTACCTGCGCATGAACGTCAGCGACCAGCCCGGCGTGCTGGCCGACCTGACCCGCATCCTGGCCGACGCGACGATTTCGATCGACGCCATGCTGCAAAAGGAACCGGCCGACGGCGAAACCAGGACCGACATCATCTTCCTGACGCACCAGACGCAGGAAAAGAACGTGACGGCGGCCATCGCCAAGATGGAAGCGCTGTCGACCGTCTGCGGCAGCGTGACCAAGATTCGTCTGGAAAACCTGAGCTGAGAACCACGAAGGAGCAAGCGTGGCCGGTTAATCGATTATAGTTGATTATCTGGCAACTCTTTGGGCAAAAAAAGTCCGGGTAGCGTCTACGCACGCTACCCGGAAAAGGGTCAGTTACTAGGGTGGTGTTGCGGTACTACGGATACTTCTACTGCAAGGTTTTTACTGCGGGAAACTCATTACTGCTCAATGGGTGCTCGATTGCTGCGCTGCTGCTTACTTCGAAGCGACGGTCAGTTCGCTTTTTACTTCTTTAACGCCGGGAACGGCCGATGCGACCTGAATGGCTTTGGTGCCCACTTCAGTGCTTGGCACGGCGCCGCTCAGCACGACCACACCGTCGGTGGTGGTCACGCCAATTTGTTTTTGATCGGCCAGCGAGGCCTTGATCTTGCTGGTGATGGCATCGTCATTGGTGGCGGTGCCAGTCTTCGCGGCTCCAGCCATAGCACCTTCTTGCTGACCCGCGGCGAAGGCGGTACCAGTAGCTGCGGCGGCGGTGAGGGTAGCGGCTACCATCAGGCGGGCGATCAGATTGGTGGTCATCATGATTTGCTTCCTTTTTCGAGTTGGGTAAAACGTCAGTGACGTACCCCATCCTTAGCAAGCAGCGTGCCAGCTATAAAAAGCTGTTTCAAATCATGGACTTATCAGAGTATTGCTTTTGGAGAATTGTCAAATCGTGATGTTTACGTCCACATTCCACGAATTTTGTCGTGAAATGGCGACAGCTTTATGTCGCCATTCGGTAAGTCATTGATTTTTAAGGGGATCGTCTTGTCGCTCGGAGGCGACAAGGGTGGGGTCGGTGCGGAACAGGCTGGCGTCGAGGTCGTATTTCTGCAGCAGCCGGTAGAACTCGGTCCGGTTACGCTCGGCCAGGCGGGCGGCGTCGGCCACGTTGCCGTCGGTTAGCTTGAGCAGCTGGACCAGGTAATTGCGCTCGAAGCGTTGCTTGGCTTCGGTGTAGCTGAGCACTTCCAGCGACGGCACGCGCAGCGCCCGCTGCACCAGCGACAACGGAATCAGCGGGGCGGTCGCCAGCGCGCACACGTGTTCGACCACGTTATACAGTTGCCGCACATTGCCCGGCCACGAGGCCGTGGTCAGCGCCTCGAGCGCGTCCGGGGCGTAGCCGCGCACCGTCTTGCCGTACTTGGCGGCCAGCGTGTGCAGGAACTGGGTCGCCATCGGCGTGATGTCCTCGCGCCGCTGCGACAGCGGCGGCAAGGTCAGCGTGATGACGTTGAGGCGGTAATACAGATCCTCGCGGAACTGGCCTTCGAGCATCGCCGCGTCGAGGTCGCGGTGGGTGGCCGACAGGATGCGCACGTCGACCGGCCTGGGGATGTCCGAGCCGAGCTGGCGCACCACGCGCTCTTGCAGCACCCGCAAAAGCTTTACCTGCAGCAACAGCGGCATATCGCCGATCTCGTCGAGGAACAGGGTGCCGCCGTCGGCGGCCTGGACCAGCCCCTCGCGGCTGCTGACGGCGCCCGTGTAGGCGCCTTTGACGTGGCCGAACAGCTCCGATTCGAGCAGCGCCTCCGGAATGGCGCCGCAGTTGACGGCGATGAAGGGCGCCTTGGCGCGGCGGCTGGCGCGGTGGATGGCGTTGGCCAGCAATTCCTTGCCGGTGCCGCTTTCGCCACGGATCAGGATGCTGGCATCGGACGCGGCCACCAGCCGGGCCTCGGCCAGCAGCTCGTCCATGCACTGGCTGCGGCTGATCAGGCCGGCGCGCCAGGCCTCGTCGCCGTTGGACGGACTGGCGGCCGGCGCGGACAGGCTCAGCGCCTGGGCGATGCGGTCCAGCAGCAGCTTGGCGTCGAACGGCTTGGTCAGGTAGGCGTAGGCGCCCAGCGTGGTCGCCTCGATGGCGTCGGGGATGGTGCCGTGCGCCGTCAGCAGGATCACCGGCAGCGCCGGATAGTTGTGGCGGATTTCCTGGAACAGCGACATGCCGTCGCGGTCCGGCAGGCGGATGTCGCTGATGACCAGACGAGGCAGCTCGATCGACATGCGCGCCAGCGCCGCCTCCGCGCTGCCGACGCCGGTGACCCGGTAGCCGTTGGCCGTCAGCCGCATCGACAGCAGGCGCAGCAGGTCGGCGTCGTCGTCGACCACCAACAAATGCGCGCCCTTGCCGGCCGGGTTGCGGGCGGCGCCGGCGGCGGCCAACTGTTCGTCGGCCGCGCTCACTTGATGATCCCCTGGGGCGCGCTGGCGGCCGGCCGGACCGGCAGCGTGCGCTCGATGTTTTTCAAGCCTTCGACCATGTCGTTGAGCTGGTCGATGCGGCGCTGGCTATCTTTCTGCTGCGCCGCCAGCCGGTCGACATGCTCGGCCAGCCGGCGCGCCTCGGCGCAATTGCTCGACAGCACCAGCGCCAGCGGTTTGAAAGCGGCCGCTTCGCTGTCGTTGGAGTTGCCGACGCCGTCGAACAGCGTTTGCGCGCGGGCCAGGTCGCCGCCGCCGCGCGTGAGCATCAGCACCATGCCCATCTGCATCGACAGGCGCGGGCTGCGCGGCTGCTGGGTCAGGCCGCTGAGCTCCTTGAGCAGTTCGCCCTGGCTCATGCGCCGCAGCGACTGGTGATAGTTCAGCAGCGGCCCGATCGCGTCGAGCGGCGGCGGTGGCGGCGCCAGCTCCACCACCACCGGCGGCGGCGGCGGCTCCGGCGCGGGCGCCGGCTTGGGCTGGATCTGGGTGCAGGCGGCCAGTACCAGGCACAGCAGCACGCACAGCAGGGGCGCCGGCGCGCGGGAGGAAGCGGGTTTTATGTAAGGGATCATGTTAACCATCGTGGGCGGCTTCAATAAGGTAGTTCGATTCGGAAACGGGCGCCCTGGTCGGACGGCAGCAGTTGCAACATGCCATGGTGCGCGGAGATGTATTCCTGCACGATCGACAGGCCGATGCCATTGCCGCGGCGCGCGCCGGGCGGCTGGCGCTGGCCCTGGTAAAACGGTTCGAAGATGCGCGCCGTGTCGTTCGGCGCCACGCCCGGCCCCTGGTCGGCGCAGTCGATCAGCAGCCGGTCGTTGCGTTCCTCGAGCTTGAAAGCGATCACGCCGCCCTGGGGACTGAAGCGCACGGCGTTCGACAGCAGGTTGCCGATCGCCACGCCCATTTTCTCGGCGTCGACCGTGATCGGGCGCGCCTTGCCCTCGGTGTGGACGGTCAGCTTGGCCGCCTGCCATTGCAGGCGCTGGCTGTCGATGGCGTGCGCGAGCAGCGCCGCCATGTCGGTCGGCTCCAGGTGCAGGTGGTGGGCGTCGAACGTCGCTTCGTTGTAGCGCAGCAGCGCTTCGATCTGCGACTGCAGCGCGACGGTGTTTTGATTCAGTATACCGGCGATTTCGCGCTGGTTGGGCGATAACGCGCCGGCCACGCCATCTTCCAGCAGGGCAACGCCTTCGCGCAGCGCCGCCAGCGGGGTCTTCAGTTCGTGCGAGATGTGGCGCAGGAACCGGGACTTGTCCTCCTCCAGGTTGGACAGGCGCTGGCGCAGCCAGTTCAATTGCTGGCCGACGCGCTGCAGGTCGGCCGGGCCGCGCACCTCGATGGTTTCGTCGAACCGGTTGGCGCCGAGCCGGTCGATCGCCGATTCGATCTGCGCCAGCGGCCGCGACAGCCACAGGCCGAAGCCGCCGGCCAGCAGCGCGGCCACCACGATGGAGGCGATCACTTGCGCCTTGAGCACGGCGCGCCGCCGGTCGAGCTCGGTCAACAGGGCGATATTGCGCAGTTCGACCTCCTGCTTGACCTCCTCGGCCAGCTGGGCGTTTATGCGCGGCAACAGTGCCAGCACTTTCTCCAGCGCCTGCCGGCGCGCGCTGGTGCGCGCGCGGGTCGGCATTTGCAGGATGTCCCAGGCTTGCTCGCCGGCCTGGCGCCAGGTGTCGAAGGCGATGTTGGGGGCGTGCGGCAGGCCGCGCTGGACGGCGTCGAGCGCGGCGCGGGCCTCGCGCCAGGCGTCGGCGTAGCGCATGCGGAAGGCCGGGTCGTCCAGCACCAGGTATTGGCGGGCGCTGCGCGTCATCGCCACGCTGCGCTCGTCGAGCTGCTGGGTGTTTTCGGTGAGCGCCAGCGCGTGGTGTCCGCTGTCGCGGCTGTGGAAGGCGAGACTGTCCAGCGTCCACAGCGCGTGCAGGGAGGCGGCACTCAGCAACACAGCAATCAACAGGAAGACGCCCAGCAGTAACTGGCGAAACGAGAGTTTCGAAAGCATTGTTGGTCGGTAGAGGAGAAATGACTGAATGATAGGCGAAACGGCGCCCGAGGTGTGTTTAATTGGAAATATTGCGAGGGCGGCGGGCGCGCGCTGCGGCCCGCCGTCAACCGGTTACGGTGCCCGCGGGCGCCCCGTGTGTTGCGCCAGGTCGCCGGGCGCCATCTCGAAGACGGCGACGTCGGTCTCGTACCAGCGCTCGACACCCCTGAAGCGCATGCCGATGCGCCGCATGACGGCCGACGAGGCCAGGTTTTCCTGGTGGCAGACCGCGAGCAATTGGCCGGCGCCCAGCCGCTCGAAAGCGAAGCGCGCCATGGCCAGCGCCGCCTCGGTGGCGTAGCCCTTGCCCTGCTGGTCGGCGCGCAGGCGCCAGGCCAGTTCCAGCGGGTTGCGCGGGTCGCGTTCCAGATGCTGCACGGCGCCGGTGCCGACGATCTGGCCGCTGTCAGCGGCGATGAAGGCCCACCATGCGTGGCCCAGCTCGGCCCACTTGATTTTGTGGCGGGCGATGAAGGCGGCGGTGTCCTCCGGCGTTTCCGGCCGTCCGGTGATGTAGCGCATCACCTCGGCATCGCCGCTGATCGCGCGCAAGCCGTCGAAGTGACGGTCGTCCACCGGCTCCAGCCGCAGGCGCGCGCTGGTGAGGATGTTCGATGGCATCGGCGTCACGCGGCCGGGCCGACGTCCATGCCGTCGTACGATTCCAGGCCGTGCTGTTCGGCGAACTGGTAGAACTGCTGGTTGCGGGCGTGCAGGGTGTCGACCGTGTGCTTCTCGACCTTTTCGATGTGCAACCACCACAGCGCCGGCGCGTCGCCGTCGGGCTTGGAGTCGTAGATGCCGACGATCTGATAACCCATCGCTTTCAGCGGCGCCTGCACCGCTTCCAGCTTGGCCTTGTCGGGGTCGGCGAAAAAGTAGCCCCACAACAGCGGCTTGTTGCTGTCCCACGGGGCGTTCTGCTTCATGTCGGCGAATAGCTCGACCATTTCTTCTTTGGTGATCATCTGTGTCTTTCTGCAAGCGACCCGGGGCACGCCACCCCGGGGTCAGGTCCGACATTCGGACATTTTGAAACTTTTTGATGGCTGAAAAGTTCCCCCATTTTGCCAAATGTCCGAATGTCGGACCTGACCCCGGTATTTTAACGGTTAAGCGCGATTGAACGTGACTGTCACTTTCAGGCCCCGGCCGCCGGCCGCTTCGTCGAGCGCGATGCCGGCGCCGTGCAGGCTGGCGATGTCGCGCACGATGGCCAGGCCAAGGCCGGCGCCGCCGGGGTTGCGCTCCAAGGTGGCGGCGGCGCGATAGAACGGCGCGAACACGCGCTCGCGCTCGGCCACGGCGATGCCCGGACCGCTGTCCTCGACCTCCAGCGCCACGCCGTCGTCATGCTCGACCACGCGCAGCGCCACCCGGCCGCCGGCCGGCGTGTAGCGCAGCGCGTTGTCGACCAGGTTGGCGATCATTTCGTGCAGCAGCAAGGCCTGGCCGCTGACGACGCCGTCGCGCTCGGCCTCCAGCGACAGGTCGATGTTCTTGGCCACCGCCGCCATCGCCATCTCCAGCCCGACCTGGCGCGCGCCGTCGCGCAGCGACACCGGCGCCGCCTGCGCGGCGGCGCCGTCGGCGTCGCCGCCATGCTCGATGCGCGCCAGGGTCAGCAGCCGGTTGGCCAGGTTGACGGTGGAGTCGGTGGTGGCGGCGATGCCGTGGACGATGTGGCGCAGCGCCGCCTTGGTCTCCTCGGGCGGCACGCCGGGCCGGTCGCATTCGCGCAGCGCCAGTTCGGCCTGCGTCTTGAGCACCGTCAGCGGCGTGCGCAGCTGGTGCGAGGCATCGGCGATGAAGCGGCGCTGGCTGCTGATCAACAGCTGCAGGCGCGAGCGCGAACTGTTCATCGCCGCCACCAGCGGCCGCACCTCCTTGTGCACCAGCGCCGGATCGACATCGGACGAATCGTTCAAGCTGCGCGTTTCGACCGCGATCTTGAGCCGCATCAGCGGCTGCAGCACCAGCCGCACCGCGAACCACACCAGCAGCGCGAGCGCCAGCAGCAGCAAGGCTTGCCAGGTCAAGGTGTCGAACAGGATCTGGTTCGACAGGCCGCGCCGCGCCTCGAGCGTCTCGCCGACCTGGATCAGCGCGATGCCGCGCATCGAGTCGTCGTACACCGGTTGCAGCAGCGCGGCGATGCGCACCGGCTGGCCGTTGTAGTTGGCGTGATAGAAGCGCACCAGCGCCGGATAGGCCTCCGAGCGCGGTACGTTGGCCGGCACCGCCGGCAGGTCGCCGTAGCCGGACACGGTCTCGCCGTCGATGCCGGTGACCTTGTAGAAGATGCGCCCCAGGGTGTCGGTCTCGAAGCTGTCGAGCGCCACGTAGGGCACGTCGGCCACCACCTTGCCGCCGACGATGGAGACGCGTTCGGCCAGCGCGCGCGTGGACGCCAGCAGCGAGCGGTCGTAGGCGACATCGGCCGCGTCCAGCGCGTTGCGATAGACCGACACCGTGTTGAGCGCGACCAGCGCCAGCAAGGGGCCCAGCAACCAGCGCAGCAACTGGCCGCGCAGGCTGCCCAAGGTGGCGCCGGGGCCGAAGCGCTTGGCGAGCCTGGTCAAGAGCGGCATCGGTGCGTGGCTCCGCGCGTCAGTCGGCGGCCAGCGCCGGACGCGGTTGCAGCAGGTAGCCGATGCCGCGCAAGGTGGTGATGATGGCGGCGTCCGGCGCGGCGATGTCGAGCTTTTTGCGCACGCGGTGGATATACAGCTCGATGGCGTCGATGTTGGCGTCGTCGGCCAGCGCGAATACCTCGTCGAACAGCTTTTCCTTCGAGACGGCGCGGCCGGCGCGCGTGATCAGCGTTTCGAGCACCGCGTGTTCGCGCGGCGTCAGCGCCAGCGCGTTGCCGGCGTAGGTGAACATGCGCGTGACGGTGTCGAAACTGAGCGCGCCGCAGTGATGCACCAGCGCCTCGTTGCCGACGCTGCGGCGCAGCAGCGCCTTGACGCGCGCCTCCAGCTCCGCCAGTTCGAACGGCTTGGCGAGGTAGTCGTCGGCGCCCAGGTTCAGGCCCCGCACCCGTTCATCGAGGCCGCCGCGCGCGGTGAGGATCAGCACCGGCGTCTGGCCGCGCGGCGCGGCGCGCGCGCGCAGGCGCTTGAGCACCTCCAGGCCGTCCATGCGCGGCAACGTCAGGTCCAGGATCAGCAGCGCGTAATCCTGCGTGTGCAGCAGGGCGTCGGCGTCGGCGCCGTTGTCCGCGCATTCGACCGTCAGATGGGCGTCGCGCAGCGCTTTGGCCAGCCAGTGCGACAGCTCGGTGTGGTCTTCAACTAACAGTATGCGCATAAATTCTTGCCATGGCGTAAAAATGGGTTCAGTGTAAGGCCAGAATCATCGTCGCCCCCGCGTGAAAAGGGAAGGCCTATCGGCTTTGTGGCGCGAGGACGACAGGAACTACCCTTCCTGATGCGGTGAAAGGTAAGTGAAAGGTAATTGAAAGGATGCGACTTCTATAGTGGCACCCTGATAGCAAATATCAGGCATCACGAATAACTATAACCACTGGAGACACAATGAAAAAATCCCCATTCAGCCTTGCCATCCTGGCATTGGCGGCAGCCGCCGGCGGCGCCGCGCAAGCCCAATCGAATGTGCAAGTCTATGGCTTGCTGGACGTCGGCGTCGAAAACGCCAATAACTCCAGCGCCACCGGCGGTAGCAATACCCGCGTGATTTCGGGTGGCATGAACACCTCGCGCTGGGGCATCCGGGGTACCGAGGACCTGGGCGGTGGTCTCAAGGCCGTCTTCAATCTGGAGGGCGGGATCCTGATGGACACCGGCGCCCAGGACGGCGCGCTGTTCCGCCGCCAGGCCTACGTGGGCCTGGAAGGCGCCTTCGGCCGCGTGGTCGTCGGCCGCTCGTTCACCAGTGTCTACGACACGGTGATCGGCTACGATCCGATGGGCTTTGCGCCATACTATTCGTGGGCGACCTCGGGTCCGGCCACCGGCCCAAGCAAATACGGCTTCACCACCGGCTACGATAACCTGATCAAGTACGCCGGCACCTTCGGTAACTTCCGCTTCGGCGCCAACTACGCCGCCGGCGAACAGACCAGCGGCGTGGCCGACAGCGCCAAGATGGGCGCGACCGTCGCCTACAAGTTCGGCCCGGCCAACGTGATGGCCACCTATGAGCGCAACAACGGCAACACCGTGGCCGCCACCGGCAACCGCGATGAAAACACCGTGTGGCACGTCGGCGCCAACTACGAAACGGGTCCGCTGAAATTCTGGGCCGTGCTGCGCGACTACAACCTGACCGCCGGCCGCGCCGCGACCGCCGACGTCGAAGCCACCACCACCTGGGGCGGCGTGGCCTACAAGCCGAACGAGGTGACCACCATCACCGGCGCGGTCTACCACGTCGACGTCAAGAACGTCGCCGCCAATACCGACGCCGATCCGACCATGTACGTGCTGCGCTACCGCTACGCGCTGTCCAAGCGCACCGACGTGCATATTTCGGGCGCCTACGCCAAGGCCAAACACGGCCAGCTCACCGGCCTGTCGCGCGACGACGCCGGCTTCGCCAACAGCCAGCGCGGTATCACCGTCGGCATGCAGCACCGCTTCTAAGCCGCTTCGCAACGAAGACCGGGCCGTGTCGATATTTATCTGCAAGTCGACGCGGCCTGAAAGCGCTTTGAAAGCTTCACCGCTCTAAGATAACCATACAAGATGACTAAAGTTTTGCAGGCTTTGATCGCCGCGCTGTTTTTATTATGCGCGGTGGCGCGGGCGGCAAGCGTGGAGTGCATCGTGCCGTCCAAACCGGGTGGCGCGATGGACCTTACCTGCAAGCTGGCGCAAAAGGGCCTGCTGGGCTTGCGCGAGGCGCCCAAGCCGCCGCCGTCGGACATGCGCATCACCTATCTGCCGGGCGGAATCGGCGCGGTGGCCTGGCATTCGCTGGTGTCGCAGCGGCGCCGCGCGGAGCCGAACACGCTGGTGGTGTTTTCGGGCGGCTCGCTGCTCAATCTGGCGCAGGGCAAGTTCGGCAAGGCCAGCGCCAACGATGTGCGCTGGGTGGCGGCGCTGGGAACGGATTACGGCATGATCGCGGTGCGCGCCGATTCGCCTTACAAGACGCTGGCCGATCTGCTGGCGGCGTTGAAGAGGAATCCGCAGAAGGTGCTGATCGGCGTCTCCGGCACCATCGGCAGCCAGGATTGGCTGAAGATGGCGATGGTGTTCAAGACCGCCGGGCTAGACCCGAAGGTGCTGCGCTTCGTGGCGCTGGAGGGCGGCGGCGAGGCCTTCACGGCGATGCATGCCGATTATGTGCAGGTGGTGTCGGGCGACGCCAGCGAAGCGACGCTGTACGCGGCCGACGGCAACACCCGGGTGCTGGCGGTGCTGTCGGAGAAGCGCCTACCCGGCGTGCTGGCCAACGTGCCGACCGCGCGCGAGCAGGGCGTGGACGTGGTGTGGCCGGTGATCCGCGGTTTGTGGATGGGCCCCCAGGTGCCCGATGCGGTGTACCGGCAGTGGGTGTCGGCCTTCGACCGCGTGCTGGCCGATCCGAAGTTCGCGCAGACGCGCGCGGCGGCCGGGTTGTATCCGTTTGCGCTGACCGGCGACGCATTGAAAGCTTATGTAACAAAGGCCGTAGACGATTACGGCAGGCACGCCGCCGAACTCGGTCTGGTGCGCTGATCACAAAAAATTATTAAAACAATTGGAGACTAAAAAATGATGTTAAAGACCTCAGTGGCCGCCGCATGCGCGTCCCTCTCGTTCGCGCTGTTCGCAACCTCCAACGCCGCCTTCGCGCAAGTGCCCGCCGGCTATCCGGCCGACTACCAGAAGATCATCGACGGCGCCAAGAAAGAGGGCAAGCTGGTGGTCTACGGCGCCACCGACAGCAAGGCCACGCAGCCGCTGATCAAGGATTTCAGCGCCCAGTTCCCCGGTATCACCGTCGAATACAACGACATGAATTCGACCGAGGTATACAACCGCTTCATCTCCGAGGTGGCCGCCGGCGGCGCCACCGCCGACGCGGTGTGGTCGTCGGCGATGGACCTGCAAATGCGCCTGGCCTCGGACGGCTACGCGATGAAGTACAAATCGGTCGAGGCGCCGAAGCTGCCGGCATGGGCGATGTGGGACGACCAGGCCTACGGCACCACGTTCGAGCCGGCCGCCATCGTCTACAACAAGCGCCTGGTGGACGCCAAGGAAGTGCCGCAGACGCACGCCGACTTCGCCAAGCTGATTCAGACGCCGAAGTTCAAGGACAAGGTCACCACCTACGACATCGAAAAATCGGGCGTCGGCTTCATGTTCATGACGCAGGACGCGCGCGAGAATCCCAAGTTCCTCGACATGCTCAACGCCTTCGGCGCCGCCAAGGTGCGCGTGCAGTCGTCGACCGGCACCATGATGGAACGGATTTCCTCGGGCGAGAACCTGATCGGCTACAACGTCGTGGGCTCCTACGCGCTGGTGCGCGCCAAGACCGATCCTTCGCTCGGCGTGGTGCTGCCGAAGGATTACACGCTGGTGATGTCGCGCGTCCTGTTCATCAACAAGGCCGCCAAGAATCCGAACGCCGCCAAGCTGTGGCTCGATTACATGCTGTCCCATCGCGGCCAGACCATCGTCGCAAACGACTCCAAACTGTTCGCGATCCGCGCCGACGTCACCGGCGAGACCACCTCGGCGGACCTGATCAAGCAGATCGGCAAGGACAACGTCAAGCCGGTGCCGGTGCATCCGATGGTGCTGCAGTTCCTCGGACCGGCCAAGCGCATGGCCTTCCTCAAACAGTGGAAAGAATCGGCCGGCAAGAAGTAAGCGCTGAACGCAAGCTTTTGGAGCAAGCGTCACCTGTAAGCGTCACCCCAGGTCCACCCACCGCCGCACCGACGCGCGGCTGGGTGCCCGCACGCGTCTGAATAACGGAATTCCTATGCAAACTATGACACTCCCCGGCTCCGGCCGGCGCAGCCTGAACTGGCCGCGCGGCGTGGTGGTGGTACTCGCCTCCATCGCCATCTTCCTGCCGCTGTTCCTGATCTTCTATCAAAGCTTTTTGAGCGCGCCGTTCTTCATGCCGGTCAAGGAGCTGGGCCTCGACGCCTACCGCTTCATCTTCGACGACCCCGATTTCACGACGGCGTTCAAAAACGCCTTCATCCTGGCCGTCGGCCTGGCCGCCATCGCCGTGCCGCTGGGCGGCATGCTGGCGTTCCTGATGATCCGCACCGACCTGCCGGCCAAGGGCTTCATCGCGCCGCTGCTGCTGGTGCCGATCTTCGTCTCGCCGATGGTGATGGGCTTCGGTTACGTCGTCTCGATGGGGCCCGTCGGCTTCTATTCGCTGTGGGCCAAGGACATCCTCGGCATGGTCCCGTGGAATATCTATTCGTTCACCAGCATCGTCGTGATCGCCGGCCTGACGCACGTGCCGCACGTGTACCTGTACGCCTCGTCCGCGCTCAAGAGCCTGGGCTCGGACGTGGAGGAGGCCGCGCGCGTGGCCGGCGCCTCGCCGCTGCAGGTGATGTTCAACGTCTCGCTGCCGATGATCACGCCGGCGCTGGCGTATGCCGGCGTGCTGGTGTTCTTCCTCGGCTTCGAGGTGTTCGGCCTGGTGCTGGTGCTGGGCGACCCCGAGGGCCACATGGTGCTGGCCACCTATCTCTATAAGCTGACCAACAAAATGGGCACGCCGTCCTACCACCTGATGGCCGCCGTCGCCGTCTGCCTGGTGATGGTGACGATGCCGCTGGTGATGGTGCAGCGCCACCTGCTCAAATCGGCCAACAAGTTCGTCTCGATCAAGGGCAAGGGCGCGCGCTCGAAGCCGATGCCGCTGGGTAGCTGGAAGTGGCTGGCCTTCGCGCTGATCTTCGCCTGGCTGATGTTCACCATCATCATGCCGCTGTCGGGCATCGTGCTGCGCTCCTTCGTCCAGTACTGGGGCGAGGGCGTCAAGCTGGCCGACGTGCTGACGTTGCAGCACTTCCGCGAGATCCTCGAGCAGCCGGCGCTGGTGCGCGGCATCGTCAACACGGTGCTGATCGGCGTGATCGGCGGCGCGCTGGCGGTGATCTGCTACAGCGCCATCGCGCTGGCGATGCACCGCAAGCCCGATGCCATCACCCGCTTCCTCGACTACAGCGTGCTGGTGCCGCGCGCCGTGCCCGGCCTGCTGGCCGGCCTGTCGTTCCTGTGGGTGTTCCTGTTCGTGCCAAGCTGGCTCGATGGCATGTTGAAGGGCATGGACAACGGCGTGGCGCTGTGGCTCAGCGAGCACGCGATCCCGCTGCTGCGGTCCGTGCGCTCGACCATCTTCGCCCTGTGGCTGGCGTATTCGGTGGTGTGGCTGGCCTACGGCATGCGCCTGATCTCGACCGCGCTGCTGCAGGTGGGGCCGGAGCTGGAGGAGGCGGCGCGCGCGGTCGGCGCCCGGCGCGGCCAGGTCACGCGCGACGTCACGCTGCCGCTGGTCAAATACGGTTTGCTGGGCGCGTGGCTGATGGTGTTCCTGATCTTCGAGCGCGAATACTCGACCGGCGTGTACCTGCTCACGCCCGGCACGGAGGTGATCGGGGCGATGATCGTGTCGCTATGGGCGAGCGGCTCCACCGATCTGGTGGCGGCGCTATCGTTCATCAACATCTCGCTGGTGGCCATCGGCCTGGGCATCGCCTTGCGCTTCGGGGTCAAGTTGCACAACTAAGCTACGCCATCGATCCAAACAACGCGCCAAACACTGCGTCAAACAATATGAAACGAGACACCACCATGAACGAATTAACCGTCAACGACCTGCACCTGGACTACGGCACCGGCGCCCATGCCAATCAAATCCTGAAGGGGGTGTCGATGCACCTTCAGAAGGGCGAAGTGGTGGCGCTGCTCGGGCCTTCGGGCAGCGGCAAGACCACCTTGCTGCGCGCGGTGGCCGGCCTGGAAAGCGCCAAGCAGGGCACCATCTCCATCGGCGAGCGCAATGTCTACGACGGCTCGAAGAACTTCGAGATGCCGGCCGAGCACCGCAACCTGGGACTGGTGTTCCAGTCGTATGCGCTGTGGCCGCACAAGACGGTGTTCGACAACGTCGCCTATGGCCTCAAGCTGCGCAAGATGGGCGCCGCCGACATCAAGGACAAAGTCGCCGACGTGCTGAAAAACCTGGGCCTGGGCCATCTGGCCGAGCGCTATCCGCACCAGCTGTCCGGCGGCCAGCAGCAGCGCGTGGCGATCGCCCGCGCGCTGGTCTACAACCCGCCGGTGATCCTGCTCGACGAACCGCTGTCGAACCTGGACGCCAAGCTGCGCGAGGAGGCGCGCGCCTTCCTGCGCGAGTTGATCGTGCGACTGGGCCTGTCGGCGCTGATGGTGACCCACGACCAGGCCGAGGCGATGGCGATCTCGGACCGCATCCTGCTGCTCAACAACGGCAAGATCGAACAGCAAGGCACGCCGCAAAGCATGTACGAGACGCCGGAGACGCTGTTCACGGCGGAGTTCATGGGCAGTAACAACCGCCTGCCGGCCAAGGTCGTGCAGCGCGACGGCGCCCGGGTGCGGCTGGACGTCAACGGCACCGCGCTGACCGGCACCGCGCGCGGCGCCGGCGGCGGCGAACCGTCGACCATCATCCGCGTCGAGGAGGTGAAGATCAGTCCGACGCCGGTGGAAAACGCCATCGAGTTGCCGCTGCTGACCTGCATGTATCTGGGCGACCGCTTCGAATGCCTGTTCAAGAGCCCGGCGGGCGGAGGCGAGTTCGGTCTGCGCGCCTATTCCAAATACAAGCTGGAAGCGGGTAACTACTGGTTGCAATTGCCTGTCGACAAGTTGTGGGTGTTCTAAGACGCCAACCGGAGTGATCCGGTCGACAAAAGGACGGGATCGCAGCGATGCGACCCGTCTTTTTTTTTTGCCCCGGGACAAACAAGTGTGACATTTGGTGAGAAACTGATCTGCAAGTTGCACAAAACTAGAGCGCAATCAACAAAATGGTTGCTTTGGAGCTATTTTCTGGGCGGATTGTCGGCGGCTGTCGTTTATAATTTTAAAAGTACGTCGGCCTGGCATTTCCGCTGCATGTGAGCGCGAGTTCGTACCTTCCTCTACCTCAGAACTCTGGATTATTTGTTAACATGCGCACTCATGGCGTCACCTTTTCAATCGTCAGTCACGCCGCGTGGGCACCCGGCCTGACCACGCCGGAGGCGTGGGCGCAGTGGGCGCGCGCGCCGCACCGCATCGTGGCCGGCGAGGAACCCGGGGTCAAGGCGATGCCCGCGATGCTGCGGCGGCGGGCGGGGTTTTTGGGGAAGATGGCGCTGGAAGTGGCCTATCGCTGCCTCGCCGGGCGGGCCGACGGCGACGGGAGTGGCGGCATCCCCACGGTTTTCTGTTCGCGCCACGGCGAAGTGTCGCGCGCGCTCGAACTACTGAGCGATCTGGCGCGCGGCGAGGCATTGTCGCCGACGGCGTTCAGCATGTCGGTGCACAACGCGACGGCCGGCCTGCTGACCATCGCGCGCAGCGACCGCGCCAACCACATCGCGCTGGCCGCCGGCGCGGCGACGATCGAGCACGCGGTGATCGAGGCGTGCGGCCTGCTGGCCGACGGCGCGCGGATGGTGCTGCTGGTGGCGTCCGATTGCCAGCTGCCCGAATTGTTTTTGCCGTTCCAGCAGTGCGAGGAACAGCCGCACGCGTGGGCGTGGCTGATGACCGCCGCCGACGACGATGGCGACGCGATCTCCCTGCGCTGGAACGCCAGCGACGAGGCGCCGTCGTCCGGCATGCCGGGCGGCCTGGCGGTGGCGGCGTTTCATCTGGGCGGGGCGGGCATGATGGAGCGCTGCGACGGCCGCATGCGCTGGCGGTGGAGCCGCGATGCTTGATGCGGCGCTGGCCCGGCTGTCGCTGTACTGGCGGGTGCTGGCCACAGGGTTGAGTTTTACGGTGTTTGGCGTTGGCGGGCTGCTGATGCGCGTGGTGCTGTTCCCGGTGTTGAACCTGGTGGTGCGGCGCAAGGAACGGCGCGTGGCGGCGGCGCGCGGGTTGATACGGCTGGCGTTCCGCACCTATGTGGACATGATGCGAGCGCTGGGCGTGCTGCGTTACGAGGTGCGCGGCCTGGAAAAACTGGAACGGGGCGGTCTGCTGATACTGGCGAACCATCCAACCTTGATCGACACCGTGTTCCTGATGGCCTTCGTGAAGAACGCCGATTGCATCGTCAAGGGCGCGTTGTGGAACAACCCGTTCACGCGCGGGCCGGTGCGGGCGGCCGGTTACATTAACAACGAGGGCGGCGCGGCGCTGGTGGACGATTGCATCGCCTCCCTGCGGCGCGGTAACAACCTGATCGTGTTCCCCGAGGGGACGCGCACGCCGGCCGATGGCGTCATCAGCATGAAGCGCGGCGCGGCCAATATCGCGGTGCGCGGGGCGCGCGCCATGACGCCGGTGCTGATCCGCTGCGAGCCGCTCACGCTGGGCAAGGGCGAGAAGTGGTGGCGCGTGCCGCCGCGGCGGGTGTTGATACGGATAGACGTCCAGGATGACCTGGCGATCGAGACGTTTACTGGCAACGGCGCCAGCGAAGTGATGGCGGCGCGCCAGTTGACGGAATTTTTACAAGACTATTTTACCGGGAAGTACCAACGTCATGCTTGAACTGGAAGTGAAAGAACTGATCATCGAAGTGCTGCAGCTGGAAGATATCACGCCGGACGATATCGACAGCGCCGCACCGTTGTTTGTCGAAGGCCTCGGACTCGATTCGATCGACGCGCTGGAACTGGGCGTCGCGTTGCAGAAGAAGTACGGCATCTCGCTGTCCGCCGATTCGGAGGACACGCGCCGCCATTTCGCGTCGGTACAGGCGCTGGCGGCGATGATCGAGACCCATAGAAAGAAATAAGGGAGCAGGACATGATAGCTTTGAATGACATGAGCAGGGACCAACTGCAAGCGTGGGTGATCGATCTGTTGGCCGACATGTTCGAACTCGATAAAGCGGGACTGACCGCCGATTCGAACCTGTACGCCGATCTCGATATCGACAGCATCGACGCGGTCGACCTGGCCGTCAAACTCAAGCAACTGACCGGCAAGCGTTTGCAGCCGGAGGTGTTCAAGACCATCCGCACCATCGGCGACGTGGTCGATGCGCTGGCCGGCATGACGGAGCAGGCGGCTTAATCGCGATGCCGATGACTGTATTGACGGCGGCGATGACGCTGCTGTATCCGTTGGCGATCTGGCTGGGACATGGACAAGTGGAGCCGCGCTGGCTGGCCGGCCTGCTGCTGCTGGCGGTGGCCACGCGCCTGCCCGCGCTCAAATTGAGCGGCGTCGCGCGTTGGTCCGTCGCGGGCGGCCTGGTGCTGGTCGGCTGCGCGATCTGGAGCAACCTGCTGCTGCCGTTGAAGCTTTACCCGGTGCTGGTGAGCGCCGCGCTGCTGGCGGGCTTCGCCTGGAGCCTGACGACGCCGATGTCGGCCGTCGAGCGCATGGCGCGGCTGCGCGGCGAGGATTTTCCGCCGCCGGCCCAGGCGTATATGCGCTCGGTCACGCAGGTGTGGTGCGTGTTTTTCGTGATCAACGGCTTGATCGCGCTGGCGACCGCGCTGTGGGCCTCCGAGGCCGTGTGGTCGCTGTACACGGGTATCATCTCGTACGCCCTGATGGCGATCCTGTTCGGCGCCGAGTATCTGGTGCGGATGCGTTTCAAGCGGCTGCACCATGTCTGACCGTATCGAGCATTTGATGGCCGCGATGGGCGAGCGGCCGGCCACAGGCATCGTCGGCTGGAGGGCGGGCGAGGGCGTCACCAACGGCCGGTTCCTGGCGCGCGCGCGCGACTGGCACGCGCTGCTGCGCGGCCTGCCCGGACGCGACTACGCGCTCTATCTGGAAGACAGCATCGAATTCGGCGCGGCACTGCTGGGCGCCTGGCACGCCGGTAAAACCATCTGGCTGAGCGCCGATACGCTGGAGGCCACGTGCGCCTCGCTGCGCGCCTCGGTCGATGGCTTCCTCGGCGAGTTCCCATCGGAGTTGGAGCCGTTGCGTCCATCGCCATCGTCGGGCGACGGCGCCGGCATGGGCGGCGCCCTCGATCCGGATTTCCCCGCATTGGTGGTGTTCACCTCCGGCAGCACCGGCGTCGCGCAGGCGATCCCGAAAAAACTGTCGCAGATGGCGAACGAGGTCGAAACGCTCGATCTGCTGTTCGGCGCGGCGGCGGGCGATGCCGCGATACTGGCGACGGTGTCGCATCAACACATCTACGGCCTGCTGTTCAAGGTTCTGTGGCCCCTGACGTCGGGCCGCGCGATCCACGCCCTCAGCCTCGCCTTCCCGGAGGCGCTCGCGCCGGCGCTGGCGGCCGGACCGTGCGTGCTGATCGCCAGTCCGGCGCATTTGAAACGCCTGCCGGACCACCTGGACTGGAACGGCGCCAAGGACATGCTACGCGGCGTCTTCTCGTCCGGCGGCCCGCTGGCGCCGGAAACCGCGTTCGCGATGGGCGGCCTGCTGGGCAAGGTGCCGGTGGAAGTCTACGGCAGTTCAGAGACCGGCGGCGTGGCCTGGCGCCAGCGCAGCGTCGGCGCCGACGATTCGTGGCTGCCGTTTCCGACGGTGGCATGGCGCCTCGGCGAGGACGACGGTTTGGAAGTGCGCTCGCCCCACCTGCCCGACGGCGAGTGGCTGGCCCTGGCCGACCGCGCCGAACGGGCCACCCGCGACGGCGAACAGCGCTTCCTGCTGCGCGGGCGCAGCGACCGCATCGTCAAGATCGAGGAGAAGCGCATCTCGCTCAGCGCGATGGAGGCGGCGATCACCGGCACCGGCCTGGCCGCCGAGGCGCGCGTCATCCTGTGCGATCCGGTCGCCGGCGAACGCCAGCGGGTCGCCGCCTTCGTCGTGCCCACCGCCGCCGGCCGCGCGCTGCTGGCGGGCGGCAAGACCGCCCTGAACGCCCGCTTGCGCGGCGCGCTCACGGCGACGGTGGAACTGGTGGCCTTGCCGCGCCGCTGGCGCTATCTGGATCAGATGCCTGTCAACGCGCAAGGCAAGACCACCATGGCGGCCTTGCTGGCGCTGCTGGACAAGGACGACGCGGGTGCGGGCGGGACCGGCGCGGGCGCCGACCATCGTCCGCGCCTGCCGCGCGTGCGCGAGCTGGAACGCACCGGCGAGCGCGTGGTGCTGGAGGTGACTGCGCCGTCGAACCTGTATTATTTCGACGGCCACTTCGACGTCGCGCCAATCTTGCCGGGCGTGGTGCAGGTCGACTGGGCGATCCATTACGGCCGCCAGTACTTCACTTTGCCGGCCATCTTCAAAGGAATCAACGCGCTCAAGTTCCAGCAGGTGATACAGCCGGCGCAGCCGGTTCGCCTGGAACTGCTGCACGACGCGGCCAAGGGCAACCTGCAGTTCCGCTACGCGTCCGACGCCGGACAGCATTCCAGCGGCCGCATCGTGCTGCTGGCGGGGAGCGGTGATGACCGCTAAACCCGCCTTCAGGCCCGGCATCGTCGTCCCGGTCTATAACCACGAACACGCCATCGGCGCGGTGCTGGCCGGCTTGCTGCGCCACGACGCGCCGTGCATGCTGGTCGACGACGGCAGCAGCGCGGAATGCGCCGCCGTGCTGGACGCGCTGGCGCTGGCCAACCCGGGTCGGGTGACGCTGGTGCGGCTGGCGACAAACCAAGGCAAGGGCGCGGCGGTGCTCAGCGGATTTCGCCGCGCGGCGGAACTGGGCTGGAGCCACGTGCTGCAAATCGACGCCGACGGCCAGCACCGCACCGGCGACGTGCCCAAGTTCCTGGCGCAGGCGCGCGCCCACCCGGACGCCATCATCGCCGGCCATCCGGTCTACGACGAATCGGTGCCGAAGGCGCGCCTGTATGGCCGCTACGCCACCCACATCTGGGTCTGGATCAATACGCTGTCGTTCGACATCAAGGATTCGATGTGCGGCTTCCGCGTCTACCCGGTGGCCCCGGTCAACGCGCTGGCGTCGCGCCACGCCATCGGCGTGCGCATGAACTTCGACACCGACATCCTGGTGCGGCTGTTCTGGGACGGGCTGCAAGTGGTCAATCTGCCCACCCGCGTATCCTATCCGGCGGACGGCGTGTCGCACTTCCGCGTGTGGCGCGACAATGTGCTGATCACGTGGATGCACACGATGCTGTTCTTCGGCATGCTGCCGCGCATCCCCAGGCTGCTGGCGCGGAAGTGGCGGACACCGTGAGCGCGCGCAGTCTGCACTGGGCCGCGATCAACGAAATCAGTTTTGTCGCCGGCATGCGTTTCCTGTTCTGGATCTGCCGTGTCTTCGGCCGTTGGCCGTTCCGCCTGGTGCTGTATCCGGTGCTGGCGTGGTACGTCCTGACCAAGCCCTTGCCGCGCGGCGCCTCGCGCGATTACCTGCGGCGCATGGAGCGGTTTACCGGCCGCGCGCAGTCCGGCGTGATGCGCCACTTCGCCGCCTTCGGCGAGAGCATCCTGGACAAGATGCTGTTGTGGGGCGGCTTGTTCGACGTCGACAGCGTCGCGCTGCACGGCGGTGAATTGATCACCGACGCCGTCGCGCAAGGGCGCGGCGGGCTGATGATCTGCGCCCACCTGGGCAACCTGGAGTTGTGCCGGGTGCTGTCGCGCCAGCGCCACGACATCAAGCTCACGGTGCTGGTGCACACCAAGCATGCGCAGGCCTTCAACGAGATGCTCGGCACCCTCAATCCCGCCAGCCAGCTCAATCTGATGCAGGTGACGGAAATGTCGCCGGCTACCGCGATGCTGTTGTCGGAGCGCGTGGCGCGCGGCGAATTCGTCGTCATCGCCGGCGACCGCGTCCCGGTCTCGCACAACCCGCGCGTGGCGGTGGCGGATTTCCTTGGCGCGCCTGCCGCCTTCCCGGTCGGCCCCTATGTGCTGGCCAGTATTTTGCAATGCCCGGTATACCTGCTGTTCTCGATGCGCCGGGGGGCGCGGTCGGACGTGTATTTCGAACGCTTCCGCGAGACCGTGCGCATCCCGCGCAAGGAGCGCGACGCCGCGCTGGCGGCGCTGGCCGGCGACTACGCCAAGCGGCTGGAGCACCACTGCGTGCAGGCGCCGCTGGAATGGTTTAATTTTTACGATTTTTGGCATTTACCCGAATTGGAGCGTTCCGATGTACCCCGCTGACACAGTCCGACTGAATACCGCCGCGCGCACCGTGTGCTTCGATCGTCAGCGCCTGACGATCGAAGACATCGTCGATATCGCGCAAGGACGTGCCGCCGCCGCGTTGTCCGACGATCCCGCGTTCCGCGCCGCGATCGCGCGCGGCGCCGATTTCCTCGAGCGCCTGCTGCGCGAGGACGGCACCATCTACGGCGTCACCACCGGCTACGGCGACTCCTGCACCGTCACCGTGCCGCCGGAATTGGTGGCCGAGCTGCCGCACCATCTGTATACCTATCACGGCGTCGGCCTGGGCGAGTATTTCACGCCGCAGCAGACGCGCGCGATCCTGGCCTCGCGCCTGGCGTCGCTGAGCAAAGGCTATTCCGGCGTCAGCGTCGAGCTGCTGTTGCAGATCACCCGCCTGCTCGACGCCGGCCTGCTGCCGCTGATCCCGTCCGAAGGCTCGGTCGGCGCCAGCGGCGACCTGACGCCGCTTTCGTACCTGGCGGCGGTGCTGTGCGGCGAGCGCGAAGTGTGGCGCGACGGCGTGCAAGTGCCGGCCGCGCAGGCGCTGCGCGAAGCGGGCATCACCCCGCTGAAACTGCGTCCGAAGGAGGGGCTGGCGATCATGAACGGCACCGCCGTCATGACCGCGCTGGCCTGCATGGCTTACGATCGCGCCGACTACCTGGTCAAGCTGACCACACGCATCACCGCGATGGCGTCGTTCGCGATGGACGGCAACGCCCACCACTTCGACGAGGTGCTGTTCTCGGTCAAGCCGCACGGCGGCATGCAGCAGGTGGCGGCCTGGCTGCGCACCGACCTGCCGACCGACCAGTGGGAGCGCAACGGCAAGCGCCTGCAGGACCGCTACTCGATCCGCTGCGCGCCGCACGTGATCGGCGTGCTGGCCGACGCGCTGCCGTTCTTCCGCGCTTCGATCGAAAATGAACTCAATAGCGCCAACGACAATCCGCTGATCGACGCCGAGAACGAGCGGGTGCTGCATGGCGGCCATTTCTACGGCGGCCATATCGCCTTCGCCATGGACGGCATGAAGAACGCCGTCGCCAACCTGGCCGACCTGCTGGACCGCCAGATGGCGCTGCTGGTCGACAGCCGCTACAACCATGGCCTGCCGGCCAACCTGACCGGCGCCACCGGCCCGCGCGCGGCGATCAACCACGGTCTCAAGGCGCTGCAGATCAGCGCCTCCGCGTGGACCGCCGAAGCGCTCAAGCTGACCATGCCGGCGTCGGTGTTCTCGCGCTCGACCGAATGCCACAACCAGGACAAGGTCAGCATGGGCACCATCGCCGCGCGCGACTGCCTGCGCGTGCTGGAGTTGACGGAGCAGGTGGTCGCCGCGCTGCTGATCACCGTGCGCCAGGGCGTTTGGCTGCGCTGCCAGGCCAGCCCTGAGCTGCGGCCGCACGCCACGCTGGCGGCGATGCAGGAGGCGCTGGCCGCCGATATCAGGGCGGTCGAGGAAGACCGCCGCCTGGAACCGGACCTGCGCCTGCTGCTGGACCGCATCCGCGCCAAGGCATGGGATCTGTATGCGTAAGGCCCGGGAAAGCCGCTGGTTCGCGGAAGTCGAGATGCAGGTGCAGTTCTTCGACCTGGACCCGATGGAAATCGTCTGGCACGGCCGCTACGTCAAGTACCTGGAAGTCGTGCGCTGCGCTTTGCTGGACAAGATAGACTACAACTATCCGCAGATGAAGGCCTCCGGCTATGCGTGGCCGGTGGTCGACATGCAGCTGCGCTACGTCGGCTCGGCCACCTTCGGCCAGAAGCTCAAGCTGCGCGCCGATATCGTCGAATGGGAAAACCGTTTGAAGATCGACTATCTGATCACCGACGCGGAAACCGGCAAGCGCCTCAACCGCGCTACCACCACCATGGTCGCCGTCGATATCGCCACCAAGGAGATGTGCTTCGTGTCGCCGCCGGTGCTGTTCGAAAAACTGGGAATCGAGCCTGTATGAATAAAGTAAAATCCGTTTTGCTGGCGGCCGCGCTGGCGCTGTTCAATCCCGCGCATGCCGCCGCGCCGGTCGCCAAGATCCAGGCCTTGCTGGCCAAGCCGCCCATCATGTGCGGCCGCTTCGACCAGACCAAGCAACTGGCCGGCATGAAAAAACCGCTCGCCTCCAACGGCCGCTTCTGCGTCGTCGCCGGCAAGGGCGTGTTGTGGCGCACCTTGCAGCCGTTCCCGAGCACCCTGCGGCTGACGCGCGACGAAATCGTCAACTACCAGGGCGACCGCGTCGCCATGCGGCTGGACGCCAAGACCGAGCCGACGGTCCGCATGATCAACAACGTGCTGTTCTCGCTGCTGTCGGGCGACCTTGGGCAGCTCGAATCGCTGTTCGAAGTCGACGGCACGGTCGACGCCACCAGCTGGAACGTCGCGCTCAAGGCGCGCCAGGCGGCGCTGGAAAAAGCCATCGGCACCATCAAGCTCGATGGCGGCGCCTACGTCAGGAACATCGTCATGAGCGAGGCGGGCGGCGACAAGACCAGCATCGTCTTCTCCGCCATCCAGACCGGCGAGACGGCGATGACGAAGGAAGAGGCGGCGCTGTTTTGACGCGCACCAGACAACTCGCGCTGCTCTGGGCGGTGGTGGTGTGCCTGCTGCTGGGCCACAACGCCTATCTGTGGCTGGTCCAGCGCATCGTGCCCAACACCGACATCATGGCGCTGCTGCCGGTGCAGGAGCGCGATCCGGTGCTGCAGCAGTCGTTCTCGCACATGGTCGATGCCGCGCAGCAGAGGATCATCGTGCTGGTTGGTGCCGCCGACTGGGAAGACGCCAAGCGCGCGGCCGACGCCTACGGCGCGGTGCTGGCGCCACGCAAGGACTTGTTCGATGCGATCCAGATCAGCGAAAAGACGCAGGGCGACTGGTTGTCGCTGTTCCAGCGCCACAGCCTGACCTTGCTGACGGCGCAGCAGGAGGCGCAGTTGCGCGCGCAGCCGTCGCAATTCTGGCTCGAGGCGGCGCTGGGCAAATTGTATAGCCCCTTCGGCGGACCGAAGCTGGGCTCCTGGCAGCAGGACCCGTTCGGCCTGTTCGCCGGCTGGGTGCAGGAGCGCGCGCAGGAGACGCCGGTGCGTCCGCGCGACGGCCATCTGTTTGTCGCCGACGCCCGGCGCCAGTATGTGCTGCTGCCGTTGACGCTCAAGGTGCCCGCGCTGTCGATGACGGCCCAGGAAACCGTGCTGCCGCTGCTCAAGCAGGCCGCCGACGCCGCCCGCAAGGCCGCCCCGCAGGCGGAGTTGATCCAGGCGGGCGTGATCCTGCACGCGGCCGAAGCCAGCGCCCAGGCCAGCGGCGAGGTGTCGACCATCGGCATCGGCTCGCTGCTCGGCATCATCCTCCTGATGTGGTTCGCCTTCCATTCCTTCAAGCCGATTTCGCTGATCATGCTGTCGATCGGTATCGGCTTCCTCGGCGCCTTGTCCGTGTGCTGGCTGGTGTTCGGCCAGATTCACTTGATGACGTTGGTGTTCGGCGCCAGCCTGATAGGCGTGGCGCAGGATTACGGCATCTACTTCCTGTCCAACCGCCTGTCGGCCGACGAAAAACTCGATTCCCCGGCCTTGCTCAAACGCCTGCTGCCGGGACTTGGACTGACCTTGCTGGCTGCGGTGATCGGCTACATGGGATTGGCGTTGACGCCGTTCCCCGGCCTGCGCCAGATGGCGGTGTTCTCGGCGCTCGGCCTGGTCTTCGCCTGGCTGACGGTGGTGTGCTGGTTCCCCGCGCTGATCGGCGCCCGCGCGCTCAAGTCGGGCGCGCTGGTGCGGGTGTACGGCGACGCGCTGCGGCGCTGGCCCTTGCTGCGGCTGAACCGCGCCACCCTGGCGGCGGCGGTGATTTTCGTGCTGGCGGCCGGCTACGGCGTCAGCCGCCTTGGCGCCAACGACGATATCCGCCTGCTGCAAAATCCGCCCAAGCATCTGATCGACGACCAGATCAAGTTGAGCAAGCTGACGGACGCGCCGACGCCGGTGCAGTACTTCCTGGTGCGCGGCGCCTCCGCCGAAGAGGTGTTGCAACGCGAGGAAGCGCTCAAGGCCAGGCTGGATAAACTGATCGCCGGCGGCGGCATCACCGGCTATCAGGCCGTGTCGAACTGGGTACCTTCGGCGCGTACGCAGGCCGCGCGCCGCGCGCTGATCGAACAGAAGCTGCTGGGCGACGACGGCCCGCTGCAAGGACTGGCCGAACAGACGGGCGAGGACGCGCAATGGATCGCCGCGACCCGCGCCGGACTGCTGGCGGCGGGGACGCCGCTGACGCCGGAGGATTTCCTCAAGTCGCCGGCCAGCGAGCCGTCGCGCCACCTGTGGCTGGGCGATACCGGCGGCGTCCACGCCAGCATCGTCGCGCTGCGCGGGCTGGGCAGGGCGGCGGTGCCGGATGTCATGCGCGCGGCCGACGGCTTGCACGGCGTGCAGTGGGTCGACAAGGTGGCCGAGATTTCCTCGGTGCTGGGCCGCTACCGCGAGAATATGAGCTGGGTGGTGCTGGGCGCCTACGCGCTGGTGTTCGCGCTGCTGTTCCCGCGCTACCGCGGCCGCACCTGGCGGGTGCTGGCGCCGACCGCGCTGGCCAGCGTCGCCACCCTGGCGATCCTGGGTTTCGCGTCGCAGAATCTGCAGCTGTTCCATGTGCTGGCGCTGTTGCTGTTGCTGGGCGTGGGCGTCGACTACGGCATCTTCATGCAGGAGCGGCCCGACAATCGGGGCAACGCGGCCTGGATGGCGGTGGGGATGTCGGCATCGAGCACGTTTTTGTCGTTCGGCCTACTGGGCTTGAGCAAAACCCCGGCGCTGCAGGCCTTCGGCCTGACCATGCTGCTGGGGATCGCGCTGGCCTGGCTGATCGTTCCCTGTTTTGGCACCATCAAAGAAGGCAAGCATGACTGACGCACTGACCATCGAAACCGTCGAAATTCTGATCGTCGGCGCCGGCCCGGCCGGCTCCGTCGCCGCCGCGCTGCTGCGCCAGCAGGGGCGCCAGGTGCTGGTGATCGAAAGAGAGGAATTTCCGCGCTTCTCGATCGGCGAAAGCCTGCTGCCGCAAAGTATGGCCTACCTCGAACAGGCCGGCATGCTGCGGGCGGTGGTGGAGGCGGGCTTCCAGTTCAAGAACGGCGCCGCCTTCATGCGCGACGGCCGCTACACCGACTTCGACTTCCGCGACAAGCACTCCGAAGGCTGGGGCACCACCTACCAGGTGCAGCGCGCCCACTTCGACCACATCCTGGCGAAGGAGGCCGCGCGCTTCGGCGCCGAAGTGCGCCACCGCCACGAAGTGCTGAACATCGAGCTGGGTGTCGATGGCGCGCCGGCGCTGGTCACCGTCAGGAATCCACACGGCGAACAGTATCAGGTGCGCGCCGGCTTCATACTGGACGCCAGCGGCTTTGGCCGCATCCTGCCGCGCCTCCTGAAGCTGGAGACGCCGTCCAACTTCCCGGTGCGCGGCGCCATCTTCACGCACGTCGAAGACGGCATACGCGGGGGCTTCGACCGCAACAAGATCCGCGTCACCGTGCATCCGAAGCACGACGACGTCTGGTTCTGGACCATTCCGTTCGCCGGCGGCCGCTGTTCGCAGGGCGTGGTGGCGGAGACCAGCTTCCTGGACCGCTACGAAGGCACGCCGACCGAGCGCCTGCAAGCGATCCTGGCGGAGGAGCCGTCGCTGAGCGCCTTGCTGGCCGACGCCAAGTGGGACACGCCGGCGCGCCAGATCGTCGGCTATTCGGCCAACGTGGAAAAACTGTGGGGACCGGGCTACGCGCTGCTGGGCAACGCCGGCGAGTTCCTCGATCCGGTGTTCTCGTCGGGCGTGACCATCGCCTTCAAGTCCGCCAGCCTGGCCGCCGCCGCGCTGCAACGCCAGTTCGCCGGCGAGACGGTCGACTGGCAGGCCGACTTCGGCGCGCCGCTGCGCAAGGGCGTGGACACGTTCCGCGTGTTCGTCGAGTCCTGGTACGCCGGCGGCTTCCAGAAGATCATCTTCCATGAAAACCAGCAGCCCGAGATCAAGCGCATGATCTCCGCCATCCTGGCCGGTTACGCCTGGGACTTGAGCAATCCCTACGTCAAGGAGACGCCGCGCAGGCTCGCCGCCCTGGAGGCCCTATGCACGCCGGCGTGATGTGGCAGCGGGTCCGCCAGGGCGTGGGCGTGGTGTCGCTTGCGGCGCTGGCGATGTTGGCCGGCTGCGCCACGACGCCGCCGCCGCAGGCGCGTCTGGGCCTGAAGCTGCCGCCCGCGGCGCTGGGCGCGTCGATCAGCGTGCAACAGCATTTGAAGGTGGAGCGGGCCGGCCGCACCGACGATCTGGACGTCGCCTTGCAAGTCGAACCGGACGCGATCGACGTGGTCGGCCTGGCGTTCGGCCAGCGCGTGCTCACCATGCGCTACGACGGCAAGGAACTGACCTCCTGGCGTCACGTGATGCTGCCCTCGCAGGTGCGCCCGGAGGACGTGCTGGAGGATATGCAACTGACCTTGTGGCCGGCCGAATCGATCGCCACCGGGTTGCCGGCGGGCTGGCGCATCGCCGAGCAGGGCGCGACGCGCACCTTGTACCTGGAAAACGAGCCTATCATGCGGATTGTCTACAGTGGCAGCCCGCGCTGGAGCGGCACGGTGGTATTGGAGAATCTGCGTTATCACTATAAGCTTACGATACAGTTCGCGCAGGAAGGCCAATGAACTCACTGAACGAACGCGATTGACCGAGGCGGTGGCATGTTGAATTTTTATCTGAACGCTTGCGGTATCATCTGCGCGCTGGGCGATAGCCATGCGCAGGTCAAGGCGCGCCTGTACGCGGGCGAGAGCGGCGTGGCGATGACCGGCGAATGGTCGCCCGGCCGCCAGCTGCCGCTGGGCTGCGTGCTCGCGGCGCTGCCGCCGGTCGACCATTTGCCCGCGCGCCAGCGCAGCCGCAACAACGCGCTGGCGCTGGCCGCGCTGGCGCAGATCCGGCCGGCCGTCGAGGCGGCGGTGGCGCGTTACGGCGCCGACCGCGTCGGCGTGGTGATCGGCACCAGCACCTCCGGCATCGGCGAGACCGAACAGGCCATCCGCCACTACTGCGCGGACGGCGTCCTGCCACCGCAATTCGTCTACGATCCGCAGGAAATGGGATCGCCCGCAGTCATGCTGGCGCACGAATTGGGCCTGTCGGGGCCCGCCTACGTGCATTCGAGCGCCTGTTCGTCGAGCGCCAAGGCGATGGCCAGCGCGGCGCGCCTGATCAAGATGGGACTATGCGACGCCGTGCTGACCGGCGGCGTCGATTCGCTGTGCACCTTCACGGTGGCCGGTTTCGCTTCATTGGAATCGGTCAGCGACGAGCGGTGCAACCCGATGAGCGCCAATCGCCACGGCATCAATATCGGCGAAGCCGGCGCGCTGTTCCTGATGAGCGCCGATGCGGGCGACGCCGGGACGGCGGGCGCGGTGGCCTTGCTCGGGTGGGGCGAATCGTCGGACGGCCACCACATGTCGGCGCCGGATCCGGCCGGCGTGGGCGCGCGGCTGGCGATGACGCAGGCGCTGCAACGCGCCGGCCTTGACGCCGCGCAGATCGACTACGTCAACATGCACGGCACCGCCACGCCGCAAAATGACGCGATGGAGTCGCGCGTGATTGAAGACCTGTTCGGCCTTGAAACGCCGGTCAGTTCGACCAAGCCGTTCACCGGCCACACGCTGGGCGCGGCGGCGGCGGTGGAGGCGGCGCTGTGCTGGCTGGCGATGCAGGACGATAATCCGCAGGGCAGGCTGCCGCCGCATCTGTGGGACGGCGCCGCCGATCCCGCGCTGCCGGCGCTCAACCTGGTGCCGCCCGGCGCGGCGCTGGGCCGGCCTTTGCGCCATGTGCTGAGCAGCTCATTCGCTTTCGGCGGCTCCAACGCGGCGCTGGTGCTGGGGAGGACGGCATGATGGCAGTAATGCCCGACCCGATGCCCGATGTCGAAACGCTGGTGCCGCACTCCGGCCACATGGTGCTGCTCGACCGCGTGGTCTGCGCCGACGCGGACAATTTGTGCGCGGAGGTGCGCATCCATGCCGGCAGCTTGCTGGCGACCGAACAGGGCGTGGGCGCGTGGGTCGGCATCGAATACATGGCGCAGGCGATCGCCGCGCACGCGGGCTGGCTGACGCGCCAACGCGGCGACGCCGTCAAGGTGGGATTCCTGCTTGGCTCGCGCAAGTACGAGACCAGCGTGCCGCATTTCGCGCCCGGCAGCGTGCTGCTGGTGCATGTGCACCGCGTGCTGCAGGCGGAAAATGGCCTGGGCGCCTTCGATTGCCGGATCGTGTCGGCCGATGCCGATGCCGCCAGCCTGGCCACGGCGACGGTAACGGTTTTCCAGCCCGACAATGTCAATCAATTTCTCAAAGATGGAAACGTAGCATGAATCAGAACAAGTCCATGAGCGTGCTGGTGACGGGATCTTCCCGTGGCATCGGCAAGGCGATCGCGCTGCGCCTGGCGCGCGACGGTTACGACGTGGTGCTGCATTGCCGCAGCCAGCGCGCCGAAGCCGACGCGGTGGCGCGGGAGATCGAAGCAATGGGCCGCGCCGCGCGCGTGCTGCAGTTCGACATCGGCGACCGCGCCGCCACCGCCGCCGCGCTGGAGGCGGACATCGAACAACACGGCTGCTACTACGGCGTGGTGTGCAACGCCGGCGTCGCGCGCGACAACGCCTTTCCGGCCATGTCCGGCGAGGACTGGGACATCGTGCTGCAAACGAACCTGGACGGTTTCTACAACGTCCTCAATCCGCTGGTGATGCCGCTGGTGCAGCGGCGCAAACCGGGCCGCATCGTCACCCTGGCGTCGGTGTCGGGCCTGATCGGCAATCGCGGCCAGGTCAATTACAGCGCGGCCAAGGCGGGCATCATCGGCGCCACCAAGGCGCTGGCGCTGGAACTGGCCAAGCGCGCCATCACCGTCAACTGCGTCGCGCCGGGCCTGATCGAGACCGATATGATCGGCGACGTGCCGCTGGACGAGGCGCTCAAGATGATACCGGCGCGCCGCGTCGGCAAGCCGGAGGAGGTGGCGGCCGCCGTCAGCTTCCTGATCGGCGAGGAGGCCGGGTACATCACGCGCCAGGTCATCTCCGTCAACGGCGGGCTGGCATGAGCCGCCGCGTCGCCGTCACCGGCATGGCCGGCATCAGCCCGATCGGCAACGACTGGACCGCCATTCGCCAGCGCCTGGGCGAATTCCGCAACGCCGTCGTGCACATGGACGACTGGTCCGACTACGAGGGCTTGAACACGCGCCTGGGCGCGCCGGCCGCGCCGTTCGAACTGACCGAACGCTATAACCGCAAGGCCATCCGCAGCATGGGCCGCGTGGCGCTGATGGCCACGCGCGCCACCGAGCTGGCGCTGGCCGACGCCGGCTTGCTGGATCATCCGCTGCTCAAGGGCGGCGACCTGGGGGTGTCGTTCGGCTCCTCGGCCGGCACGCCGAGCGCCATCGGCGACTTCGGGCGCATGATGGAGGAGCGCACCACCAAGGGCATCAACGCCACCACCTACATCAAGATGATGTCGCACACGGCGCCGGTCAACATCGGCGTCTTCTTCGGCATCACCGGGCGCGTGATCACCACGTCGAGCGCCTGCACCTCCGGCAGCCAGGGCATCGGCTACGCCTACGAGGCTATCCGCGCCGGCAAGCAGCTGGCGATGGTGGCCGGCGGCGCCGAGGAGCTGTGCGCGACCGAGGCGGCGGTGTTCGACACGCTGTTCGCGACCAGCACCCGCAACGACGCCGGCCACACCACACCGCGTCCTTTCGACGCCGGGCGCGACGGCCTGGTGATCGGCGAGGGCGCCGGCTGCCTGATACTCGAGGATATGGACCATGCGCTGGCGCGCGGGGCGGCGGTCCACGCCGAACTGGTGGGCTTCGGCACCAACAGCGACGGCTGCCACGTCACGCAGCCGAATGCGGCCACGATGCAAAAGGCGATGCAGCTGGCGCTGGCCGACGCCGGGTTGCAGCCGTCGGACATCGGCTACATCAACGCCCACGGCACCGGCACGCAGCAGGGCGACATCGCCGAATCGCAGGCGACGCTTGCAGTGTTCGGCGATAAAACCCCGATCAGCTCCCTGAAAAGCTATATGGGCCACACGCTGGGCGCGTGCGGCGCACTCGAAGCGTGGATCAGCATCGAGATGATGCGCGAGGGCTGGTTCGCGCCCACCATCAACCTTGAACAAGTGGACGGCGAGTGCGCGCGGCTCGACTACATCGCCGGCGAAGGCCGCGCGCTGCATTGCCACTACGTGATGTCGAATAACTTCGCCTTTGGCGGCATCAATACATCCCTGATTTTTAAACGGTACGTTAAATAGGAAGACGACAATGAAAAAAACCATCGTTACCGCAGCCTTGCTGGCTGTTTCGCTGACCGCCTCGTTCTCCGCCTCGGCGGAAGACAAAATGGTGAAATTCCCTATCGCCGGCGCCATGGCCGCCAACGACGCGCAGCAGCGCCTGGGCGACTCGGTGAAGTTCTATTTCGCCGACCAGCAGACGCCTAAAGTGGCGAGCAAGATCACCAGCGACAAGACCAGCCAGCGCACCAACGGCTTCGGCAAGTCCGCCGAAAAAGCCTGTAACTGGGTGTTCCTGTCGGCCATGCTGGCATTGCAGAAGCGCGCCACCGAAGTCGGCGCGGACGCGGTGGTCAACATCGTCAGCAATTTCAAGGACCAGGAATTCGCCAGCCAGACCGAATACGAGTGCGCGGATGGCGCCATCATGGCCGGCGTCGCGCTGAAGGGCGATTTCGTCAAGCTGGCCAAGTGATAGCTGGCCTTCATGAGTAAGGCGGCGCTGTGGATGGTGGACGCGGACGCGGTGGCCGATGCCGATCTGCTGCGGTTCCGCGACTGGCTGTCGGCGGGCGAGCTGGCGCGCTATCAGCGCTTTGTCCGCGCGCAGCGGCTGCGCCAGTTCGTGGTGGGCCGTGTGCTGCTGCGCAAGGCGCTGGGCCGCTTGCTCGACGTCGAGGCGGCGGCGATCCAGCTGGAGGAGCAGGTCGGCAAGGCGCCGCTGCTGGTGTCGCCCGTCGTCAAGGGCGGCATGCCCGGCTTCAGCATCGCGCACAGCGGCCGCTGGGTCGCCTGTGCCGTGAGCGCGCACACCGCGCTCGGGCTGGATATCGAAATGCGCGACGCCGGGCGGGATCTGGCCGCGCTGGCCGCGCAGACGTTCGACGCGCGCGAAATGGCGCGCTGGCAGGGATTGCCCGAGGCGCGGCGCGTCGACGGGTTTTACCGGATGTGGAGCGAGAAGGAAGCGCGCTTCAAGCTGGGGGAGGGCGCTGGCGGGCATTACGTCGCCATGCCGCATGACGAGCTGTCGGTGGTGATCTGTAGCGAATCGCCGTTGGACGAAGCGCCCAGGATAGAAGTCGTCAGCCTGTGATCACTGCCACAGCCAGTTCCACAGCCCTGGCAGCTGCGGCTTGGCGTTCGGGTTGCTGACCGTGCTGGCCAGCGCGGCGCGTTCCAGTTCGTCGTGGTCGTCGTAGAACGGTTTGGCCGCCAGCGGCACGTCGAGTTCACGCGCGACGTCGATCAGGATGTCGAGGTATTCCTGGATGTGGCGCGAGGTGTAGGTGTTCACGTCGTGGAAGGTGACGACGACCGGCGTGCTGCCGTCGACCACCGGCATGGCGCCGGCCGCCCAGCGCTTGCGCGTCTCCGCCAGGTGCTTGAGCATGTTCGAGCGTTTGTGCCAGCTGAAGTTGATGCCGTAGATTTTGCCGTCGTTGGCATTGAGGTCGGTCAGCAGCATGCGCATGCCGTGCTGGCGGTACGACTCCAGCGTCTCGGCGTCGTAGGCCCAGAACGGCGGCCGCACCAGCTTGGGCGCGACGCCGGTGATGCCGGTCAGGTCGTCGACGCCTGTTTGCATCGATTCGTCGAGCGTCTGTTTGCTCATGAAGCGGTGGTTCGAGTGGAACAGCGTGGCGCTATGCAGCGCGACGACATGGCCCTCGTCGTGTTCACGCTTGATCAGCGCGCGGCCGACATCGGTGCCGCCGCCGTGCCAGGCGCGGGTCTGGGTGAAGAACACGGCCTTGATGTTGTCCTGCAGCGGATTGCGGGCCAGCGTCTCGAGGATATGCACGGTGGGATTGTCGCTGTCGGCGGCGGCGGGGCCATCGTCGAAGGTCAGCAGAAATCGCACGGGCGCCGGCGCCGGCGCGGACAAGGGCGGCCCCGCGGACGTGTCCTGCCCTGCGGCGGCGGCGCTCAATAGCAGCAATGACAACGTTGCGAACAGCAGGCGGGGACGAAGGGCTAACACGGGTTTAACGGACGACGAGGGATGACTATTGTACGTGAATTTTCATTGTCGCCGCGCACCCGAAATTTTATTAAACCAATGTAGATGAAGATCTTATGAGCGCCAATTTCGATGTAATGAAGCCTTCCAGCGATCCCCATGTGCCGGAGACGGCGTTCGGCAAATGGTTCCTGCGCACCGAGACTTGGACCGTCCATGTGCTGGAGCGCGCGCTGGTGGACCTGGAGCGCATGATGCCGGCCGATCGGCGCGGCTACGACGTGGTGGCCGACGTCGGCTGCGGCTTTGGCCGCTCGCTGGGCAAGCTGCACCAGCGCTTCGCGCCCAAGCGCTTGATCGGCATGGACATCGATCCCGAGATGCTGCAGGAGTCGGCCAAGGAGATGGCGGCGCTGAATATCGCGGCAGACTTCATTTGCTGTTCCAGCTCCAACATCAAACTGGAAGACAATTCGGTCGACCTGCTGTTCTGCCACCAGACCTTTCACCACCTGATCGACCAGGAGCGCGCGATCCAGGAGTTCTTCCGCGTGCTCAAGCCGGGCGGCGTGCTGCTGTTCGCCGAATCGACCAAGCGCTATATCCACTCGTGGATCATCCGCCTGCTGTTCCGCCATCCGATGGATGTGCAGAAGACCGCGCCCGAGTACCTGGCGATGGTGCGCGCGGCCGGTTTCGTGGTGCCGGATAGTTCGGTGTCGTACCCGTTCCTGTGGTGGAGCCGCGAGGACCTGGGGATCCTCGAGACGGCGCTGCGCATCAAGCCGAAGGCGGTGCGCGAGGAGACGCTGATCAATCTGGTGGGCGTTAAACCTTCGCCGCCCGTCCGGTAAACGACGCCACGAGGCAATTTCGATGCCAAATCAACACAATTACCTTTGAATGTAAACGATTCTCATTTAATATCGGGTGTTTGTGAGAATAATTCTCATTTCGACGATAGGATGTGGCATGCGTATCAAAGTAATGGTGGTGGCGTTGAGCGGCGTGGTGGCGGGCTGGCAGGTGCAAGCGGAGGAACTTCCGGCGGCGGGATCCGGCGCGGCGCCGGTCGAACAGGTGGTGATCTCCGGCGATAAGCTCAGGCGCACGGAAATCGACAGCAGCGCCAGCGTCGGCGCGCGCAACCGGCGCCAGATCGCCGAATCGGGCGCCGCCACCATCGAGGACGTGGCCACGCAGATGGCCAACGTCGGCACCGCCGAGGGACTGTCGATACGCGGCGTGGGCCTGAGCGGGCCGACCGGCGGCGGCGGGCGCACCATCACCGTGGTGGTCGACGGCGTCGCGCAGGACGGCTTCGGCCAGGATGTCGGCGGCATGAGCGTGTGGGACGCCGACCGCCTCGAGGTGCTGCGCGGGCCGCAATCGACGAACCAGGGACGCAACTCGCTGGCCGGCGCGGTGGTGGTCAAGACGCGCGATCCGTCCGACGCCGCCGATTTCAGCTACCGCGCCAGCGCCGGCAACCAGAACTCGCACCGGGTGGCGGTGGCCGGCGGCGGCGCCCTCGTCGATCAGGTGCTCGCTGGCCGCATCGCCTTCGAGCAGCGCCGCAGCGATGGCGGCACCTACGACCCGACCCGCGACGACCGCCGCTTCAACCACGACGACGGCTACACGCTGCGCGCCAAGCTGCGCGTGACGCCATGGGGCGATCGTTATCAAGCCTTGGTCACGCTGGTGGACGAGCAGCGCAAGTTCGGCAGCCCGCATGTGGAAGCGGTCAGTTATCCGGCGTCGGCGCGCGTGAACCTGTCGAACGTGCAGCGCGATTCGGACAACCGGGCCCGCTCGGCGGCGCTGGAACAGACCTTCCGCGCGGGCGGGGCCGATGTCACGCTGCTGACGACGTATTCCCACAACCGCTATTCGCGCCTGTTCGACTACGATTCGACGGAGCTGGACCAGGGCTACCGCACCGGCGAGAACATCACGCGCCAGTGGACGCAGGAAGCGCGCGCCAATCTCGACACCACCTTGTTCGGCCGCCCGCTCAAGGGCGTGGCCGGCCTGTACTACGCCAACCAGCATTACGATTACGACGACATGTTCGTGGTGCCGCTGTCTTACGTGCTGGGATTGACGGGGCAGTGCAGGGTGCAGGCGGCGTGCGATGCGCAATACGGCGCGGAGTTCATCAATCGCGGCAACGTACAGGCCGACGGCATCCGCACGCGCGCCGTGTTCACGGAGTTCGACTATGTGGTCGGCAAGCTGACCGTGACGGCCGGCCTGCGCTACGACGCCGAAAGCCAAAGCCGCGTGCCGACCAGCGTCACCACCGGCACCTCGGCGCTGGCGCGCACCGTCCTGGCGCGGCTGATCGCCGGTGGCGTCTTCGCCGCCGACGGCACCCAACACCTGGGCACGGACACGTCGGTGTGGCTGCCCAAGCTCGGTGTGCGCTACGCGCTGGCGCCGGCGTGGGTGGCGGGATTGACGGCGCAGCGCGGCTACCGCACCGGCGGCGTCAATTACAGCTACCAGCGCGGCGCCAAGGCCTTCGATCCGGAGTTCACCAACAACTACGAAGCCTCGCTCAAGGGAGCGCTCGACAACGGCCTGGTGGTCGCCCTCAACGCCTACCGCGTCGACTGGTCGGACCAGCAGGTCGATGTCGGCCGCAATTCGCTCGACACTTATTTCGTCAACGCCGGCAAGTCGCGCCTGCAGGGCCTGGAGGCCGAGGCGCGCGGCAGGGTGATGAAGAACCTCGAGCTGTTCGGGGCGGTGGGCGTGGCAAACACACGCTATATCGATTTCGTCTCGCCGCAGGGGACGTACACGGGCAACCGCTTCCCGGATTCGCCCCGGCGGACGCAATCGGTCGGTTTCAGCTGGACGCCCGGAGGCTGGATGGTGAACGCGAACCTGGTGCACGCCGCCGGCAGCTACACCGGCCCCGAAAACGTCGACCGCAACGACGGCCACACCACGCTCGGCGCCAAGCTGTCCTACACGCTGGCCAATGGCGTTACGCTGTTCGCCACCGGCACCAACCTGACCGACCGCACCTACGTCGTCAACAACCGCATCGCGACCGTGACGGGCCGCTACAACGTCATTCTCGGCAACCCGCGCCAGTTCGCCTTCGGCGTGCAGGGCAGCATCTAAGGAAGCAGGCGATGAACTGGATCAGCATCGTGGTGGCGGCATTGGCCGCCTTGTGTTTGTATTTGGCCTCGCCGCACCAAGGGTTATGGCCGGCCGCGCTGGCGCGCCGGTACTTTTTGCGCTGGCTGTCGGTGCCGCTGGCCACCGGCGCCATCGCGGCGGCGGCGCGGGACTACGGCCCCTGGTGCGGCGTTTGCATCGCGCTGTCAGGGTTCATGACGACGCTGGTGGTGCTGCCTTATGCCGACGCCTGGCTGCGTCGCCGCGGGACGCCACCCGCGGCCAAACCGGGAGCGCGCCATGTGGGGTAAATCGACGGCCGCCGTGTTTCTCGGCTTGCCGCTGGCGGTGGTCGTGGTGGGCGTCTGCGCGCTGCTGAGCCGCGACCAGGCGCGCACCACGCTGCCATGGCTGCTGATGTTCTTCCTGTTCTGGATCGGCGCGATGACGATCGCCTTCCTGTTCCGCACCGGCCTGCGCGCCTGGTTGTGGATGGGCGGCGCCACCGTGCTCGGTTACGCCGTGCTGCACTTGTCCAAGGCCAGCGGCCTGTTGAGGATCGCCGGATGAAATCCTCGACCCTGCGCACCTTCATTTCGGTCCACACCTGGGTGGGGCTGGTGGCGGGCTTCGGCCTGTTCATCGCCTTCTACGCCGGCGCCATCACCTTGTTCCATTCGGAGCTGCACGCATGGCAGACGCCTGTCGCGCCATCAGCGCCTGCGGCCGCCGCGCCGCGGCCGCAGGCGCTGATCGACGCGGTGCTGGCCGCGCATCCGGAGGCGGGCAAGATGTTTTATGTTAGCCTGCCGTCGGACTATGAACCGGAGCTGGTGCTGACCGCCGGCGAGCGCCACTTCCGCTTCGACGCCGCCGGCAAGCTCGAGGAATTCGACGAGCGCTCGCACCTGATGGACTTCATCTACCGGCTGCACTACACGGCGGGGCTGCCGCAGCAGTTCGGCTTGTACGCGCTCGGCGTGGTGTGCGTGCTATACGGGCTGGCGCTGGTGAGCGGCGTGATTATTTACGCGCCCAGCTTCGCCAGGGACTTGTTCGCGCTCCGGATAGGCAGGAACCTCAAGCGCATGTGGCAGGACGCGCACAACGCCATCGGCATCCTGTCGCTGCCGTTCCACATCATGTATGCGTGGAGCAGCGCGATCCTGACGCTGGGCCTGATCCTGCTGGCGCCTTTCCAGTACCTCGTTTTCGACGGCAAGCTGCTCAATCTGGTGGGAGCCGATATCAACGCCGCCGCGCCGCCGCAGCCGGCCGGCCAGGCCGCGCCGCTGCTGCCGGTTCCGCAATTGATGGCCGCCGTCGAACGCGCGGCGCCCGGCATGGAGGTCAAGCGCCTGCTCTACCGCGAGGCCGGCGACGCCAACGCCCAGATGCAGGCAATAGGGGACATACACCAAAAGACCGTGGCGCATATCGCCGCGGTGGTGCTCAACGCCAGCACCGGCGAGGTGCGGCGGGTGGTGGTGCCGGAGAATTTCAGTCCGGGCACGCGTTTCCTGCGTAGTTTGCAGGCGCTCCATTTCGGTAACTTCGGCCACGCGGCGGTGCAGTGGGTGTATTTCATCCTCGGTCTCGCCGGCGCGTTCCTGTTCTACAGCGGGAACCTGCTGTGGATCGAGTCGCGCCGCAAGCGGCTTAACCTGGTGCAGCCGCGCAGCGGACGCCTGATGGCGCAAGCCACCCTGGGCGTGTGTCTCGGCTGCGTGGCGGGCGTCTCGGCCATGTTCGTGATCAACAAGCTGGCGCCGGCGGCGCCGGGGCAGCTGCCGTTGTGGGAGTCGCGCGGCTATTACGCGGTGTTCTGGCTGGCCGTGGCGTGGGCCTTCGCCCGGCCGCCGGCGCGCGCCGCCTGCGAGCTGCTGGCCGCGTGCGCGGCGCTGACCGTGGCCATTCCGCTGTCGCACTGGATCGCCACCGGCCTCAATCCGCTGCTGGCGCTGATGCGCGGCGACGGCGTCACCGTCGGCGTGGCGGTGGTGGCGCTGCTGGCGGCAGCGTTGTACTGGAAAATGGCGCGCGCGGTGCTCCGGCGCGGGCTGCATGGCGATCCGCACAGCGTCTGGTCGCTGCGCGCGCCGGCGGCCGAACCAGACCTGGCGCGGCAGGCGGCGTAGCCGGCGCCGGGCGCGCCGGCTGTTTGATCTGCCTCACCACTAACTTCCATATCGGCATGCCGGGGCGGGACGGCATGCGGTTATAATCCGCTCAATCTTTCCGGAATTTCCAGATAGCAAGGACCGCACGATATGAGCCAGCCCAATCAGTTTTCCCTGTTGACGCAACGCCGCTTCGCGCCGTTCTTTTGGACCCAGTTCCTCGGCGCGTTCAACGACAATCTGTTCAAGACGGCGCTGATCGTCATCATCACCTTCGATGCGCTCAGTTGGACCACGCTGTCGCCGTCGCTGGTCACCAATCTGATCCCGGGGCTGTTCATCCTGCCGTTCGTGGTGTTTTCCGCCACCGCCGGCCAGCTCGCCGACAAGTTCGACAAGGCCGGGCTGACGCGCTTCATCAAGTGGCTCGAGCTGGGCATCATGCTGGTGGCGGGCGTGGGCTGGATGACGCACACCCTGTGGCTGCTGGTGCTGGGCGTGGTCGGCATGGGCGTCCATTCGACCTTGTTCGGCCCCGTCAAATATGCGTATCTGCCGCAGCAGCTCAAGCCGGAGGAACTCATCGGCGGCAACGGCGTGACCGAGATGGGCACCTTCGTCGGCATCCTGCTGGGCGAGATCCTCGGCGCCATCCTGGTGGTGCAGCAGCCGCACGGCATCCTGCTGGAGGCGGGCGGCACGATCTTCTTCGCGGTGCTCGGCCTGATTGCCGCCTACCGCATTCCCAGCTCGCCGGCGCCGGCGCCGGACTTGAGAATCAACTGGAACTTCGTCGGTGAATCGATCCGCAATATCAATTTCTCGCGCAAGAACCGCACCGTGTTCCTGTCCATGCTGGGCAACTCGTGGTTCTGGTTCTACGGCGCGCTGGTGCTGTCGCAGTTCCCGGTGTTCGCCAAGGATTACCTGCACGGCGACCATAGCGCCTTCGTGCTGCTGCTGACGGTGTTCTCGCTCGGCGTGGGCAGCGGCTCGCTGCTGTGCGAGCGCCTGTCCGGGCGCAAGGTGGAAATCGGCCTGGTGCCGTTCGGCGCCATCGGCCTGACGATCTTCGGCGTGGACCTGTACTTCGCCAGCCTGGCCTACGGCGGCGGCGCGGCCGCGCTGGCGGCCGGCCCGCACCTGGACGCGATCGCGCTGCTGGCGCAGCATGGCATGTGGCGCATCCTGTTCGACATCCTGATGATAGGCCTGTTCGGCGGCCTGTTCATCGTGCCGCTGTTCGCGCTGATCCAGACCCGCTGCGACCCGCAACACATATCACGCACCATCGCCGGCATGAACATCCTCAACGCGCTGTTCATGGTGGCGGCGGCCGGCCTGGCCATCGTGCTGCTGGGGCAGGGCTTCACGATCCCGCAGCTGTTCCTGGTGACGGCGCTGCTCAACGCGCTGGTGGCGATCTACATCTTCTCGCTGGTGCCGGAATTCCTGATGCGCTTCCTGGCCTGGATGCTGATCCACACCGTGCACCGCGTACGCACCATCGACGCCGAGCGCATTCCGGCCGAGGGGGCGGCGGTATTGGTGTGCAACCACGTCAGCTATGTCGACGCCATCGTCATCGGCGCGGCCAGCCCGCGGCCGATCCGCTTCGTCATGGATCACCGCATTTTCAAGCTGCCGTTATTGGGGTGGATCTTCCGCACCGCGCGCGCGATTCCGATCGCGCCGGCCAAGGAAGACCCGTGGCTGATGGAGAAGGCCTACATCGACATCGCGCAGGCGCTGCACGAGGGGGATCTGGTGTGTATCTTCCCGGAGGGGCGCTTGACGCACGACGGCGAGATCAACCAGTTCAAGGGTGGTATCGCGAAGATCATCGAGCGCTCGAAGGTGCCGGTGATTCCGATGGCGCTGCGCGGGTTGTGGGGGCATCTGCTGAGCCGCAATGGCGAGAATGTGTTCCAGCGGGCGTTCCGCAACGGGCTGCGCTCGCGGCTGGCGCTGGCGGTGGGGCTGCCGGTGCCGCCGCATGATGTCACGCCGGAGGGCTTGCAGAAGCAGGTGCTCGATTTGCGCGGGGATTGGAAGTAGGGCAGGCGGGTCAAGCCGGCGCAAGCGATCGGCGCGACCAGCCGGCGATGGCGTCGGCCACCGCCGTGTCGCTCTCGGTTGCCAGCATCATCGATTGCATCGGCGGCAGGCCGGGCGGCGTCCTTTTGTAGAAGTGGTTCAGTGACGGGAACAGCGCCACGTCGGTCGGCAGCGTTGCCCGTCCCGCGCGCAGCGCCTGTGCGTGCTCCTGCGGCACCGACGCGTCGCGCCCTCCCTGCACGATCAACACCGGCTGGCGCACCTGCGCCAGCGCCGCCACCGGATCGACGCGGTCGGCGCTGCGCAGGTAGGCGTGTCCCATCGCCGGCATGGTCGCCAGCATCGCCGTGCGCGGATCGCCCGCCGCCTCCGGAGGCAGCGCGGTGCCGTCGCGGATCGCCGCCACCGTGCGGTCGAACAAGGCCAGGTCCGGCGCCATGCCGGGCGGCGTCATCGCCGCGATCTGCTCCCGCATGACGGCGAAGATCGGCAACGCCGGGCCGGACAAACTCACCACGCCATCGATCGCCCGCCGGTCCGCGCCGCCGGCCAGCAGCGAGGCCACCACCGCGCCCTCGCTATGGCCGGCGACGATGACGGGCCGCGCCTCCACGGTCGCGCGCAACAGCGCCAGGCCGGCGGCGGCGACCGCCACGCGCGTGAGGAAATCGACGTGGGAGGCGGCCAGCATGGGATTGATCGTCTGCGATCCGGTGCCGGGCCCGATCTTGGCCATCCGCAGCACGGCGAAGCCGCGCGCGCTCAAATGGCGCGCCAGATCCGCATACGCATGCGGGCGCATATTCATCGTCGGATAGTTTCCGTCGACGTCGCTGAACAGCGAGCCGGGCACGATCAACACCGCGCCCACGGCGTCGCCCTCGGACGGCGTGAAGCGGCATGGGATCGCCACCCCGGCGACGGTGACGGAAACATCCTGCTCTTGCGGCGCGGCACCCGCGCGACGGGTCGACATGGTCATTGCTCCTATCAGTGGAAGTGCCAGGAAGCCGCGGCGTTTCACGCCCGCCCCGCGTCGGCGAGTCCTCGCGCATAAATCGCCATCGCCTCGGCCAGGAAAGGCGCCAGCCCGGGATGCAGCGCGTCGTACATGGCGCGGAATTCATTATGCTCGATGTAGAGCGCGCCCAGCGCCGCATAGGCATCGGCGTCCGGCCGCCACGACCGGCTTACCCAGCGGTAGTGCCGCGCGGTCTCCGCTTGCGCCTGGTCCGAGCCGGGCGCGAACCCGCGTTCGATCAGTGCCACGAAGCGCGCGTGGATGGCGTCGATTTCGGCCCGGAAGTCGATCATGGCGGCCGGCGAGAGCGCCGCCTGCGCGCCGCGCGACTGCCGGATGGCGGCGGCGGCGGGGGCGCCGTAGCGCTGCGTCAGCTCGGCCTCCCACGCGGCCTGCTTTTCCGGCGAGACGCCGTCGAACAGGCGGCGCGCGTCCAGGGGTTCACCGGCGTCGATCAGCGCCAGGGTGCGGTCGATGGTCCTGGCCAGATCGCGCCGGCGTTCGATCTCCGCCTCCACGCGCCGGCGCAGATCGACCAGCGCGGCGCGGGTGTTGAAGGCGGGATCGTCGAGCATGCGGCGGATCTCGGCCAGCGCCACGCCCAACTCGCGGTAGAACAGGATGCGTTGCAGGCGCAGCAGCTCCTGCCGGCCGTAGTAGCGATAGCCGTTCGGCCCGATTTCCGGCTTCAGCAGTCCGATCTCGTCGTAATGGTGCAGGGCCCGCACGCTGATACCGGACGCCTCGGCGACCTGCTTGACAGTCTTCCTCATATTCATCCCCATCGATAACACCGCGATTGTGGGGGATGACGCCGCGTGAGGGTCAATAAAAATGACTGCCAGCAGAAAAAACAGGCAGACCAGCGGTGAATGGCGCCGGAGCCTCGAGCGCGGCAGCCGCGCCGCATCCGGACGCCGGGGCAAGCCGATCGGCGCTCAGCGCGCCGCTTGCACCTGTTCGCGGTTCTGGCGCGCGCCGGCCAGGCGGATGATCTGCTCCAGTTCCACCGGCTTGACCAGGTGGTGGTCGAAGCCCGCTTCCACCGTGCGGCGGCGGGCGTCGCTCTGGCCCCAGCCGGTCAGGGCCAGCATCAGGATGCGCTCGGCGCCGGGACGCTGGCGGATCGCCCGCGCCGTCTCGTAGCCGTCCATGCCGGGCATGCCCAGATCCATGATGATCATGTCCGGCTGGCTCTCGGCGGTCATCGCCACCGCCGCCGCGCCGTCGTAGACGGTGCGCACGTCGAAGCCGTCGATCTCCAGCAGCGCCGCCAGCGAATCGGCGGCGTCGGTGTTGTCGTCGACCACCAGCACCTTCATCTTGCGGCCGTCGGCCGCCGCCGGGGAGGCCAGCGGCACCGGCTCGCGCGCGCCGCTGTCGTTGACGACCGGCAGATGGATGACGAATTCACTGCCCTTGCCGACCCCCTCGCTGTGGGCGTCGACGGTGCCGCCGTGCATTTCGGCGAACTCGCGCGACAGGCTCAATCCTATCCCCAGGCCGCTGGAGAACTGGCCCACCACCGTATTGCTCTGTTCAAACATGCGGAAGATGCGCGTGATCGTTTCCACTTCCAGGCCGATGCCGCTGTCGCGCATCGACACGGTCAGGTCGTTGCCCGCGACCACGGCGCGCACCACCACGTTGCCGCCCTGCGGCGTGAACTTGATCGCGTTCGACAGGATGTTGGCGAAGATTTGCACCACGCGCGCATAGTCGGCGTTGAGCATGGTCTCGCTGGCCGGCAGCTGCCAGGCCACGTGGATGCGCTTGGCGCTGGCCGCCTGCGCGCACAGTTCGCTGACATGGTTCATCACCGACGCCAGCGTGACGAGCTGGCGCTGCAGTTTGATTTTGCCGCTGGTGATGCGGGCGACGTCGAGCAGGTCGTCCACCAGCCGCGTCAGCAGGCGCACCTGGCGTTCGACCATGTCGCGGATGCGCGCCACCGGCGCCGCGTCCGGATACAGGTGCGTCAACAGCGAGACCGAGGTGCGGATCGGCGCCAGCGGATTGCGCAGTTCATGGCCCAGGCTGGCGAGGAACTCGTCCTTGCGGCGCGCCGCCTCGCGCACCTGGTATTGTTTGCTGCGCGCCCGCAACGTCGAATGCAGCGCGGTGATCAACGTCAGGGTGCGCACCGGCCGCTCGACCAGGGTCAGGTTGCCCAGGCCGGCGACGGCGTGGCGCACCGTCTGCGAATCGGCGCCGCGATGGGTCAGCAGCACGATCGGCAGGTCCGACCAGTCGGGCTGGCGCGCCACCCATTCCTGCAGCAGCTTGAAGCCGCCGGGCGCCAGCGCCTCCTCCACCGTCAGCACCGCGCCGGCGCCCAGCTCCAGCTGCGCGGCCAGGTCGGCCAGCGTGTGGCAGACGTGGCTGTCGATCTGCGCCATCGCCAGCACCTTGGCCGTCAACGGCCCGTCCTGGCCGAACGGCGCATGGATCAGGATGCGGGTTTCCATGGTGTCAGCCATGGGCGCCGTCGAGCGGATGGCCATGGCCGGTGCCGTCGCCGGTGTAGGTCGGCACCCCGGTCAGGATGCCGTGGAAATTCTTCAGCACCGCGCCGACCTTGATGCCGCCCTGGTTGACCTGGAAGCGGCGGATGGTGCGTTCGTGCGCGCTGCCGCGCTTCTTGAACACGGAGATCGCCTGTTGCACCTCGCCGGCCGCCTCGAAATAGCGCAGCATGATGACGTTGTCGGCGATGTAGCTGGCGTCGACCGCGGTGGTCATGCCGGTGCCGATCATGCCCTGCTGGACGCCGACGATGATGCTGACCACGCCGCGCTGGCCCAGGTACGTCAACAGCTCGTGCAGGTAGATGGTCAGGAAGCGCTCGTCGGGCACCGCGTTCAGGTAGCCGTTCAGGCTGTCGATGACGACGATGCGCACGCCGCGCTCGACCGCCTCGACGATCGCGTGCGCGAATTGGCCCGGCGCCAGTTCGGCCGGGTCGATTTGCTGCACCGTCAGCAGGCCCTTGTCGATGGCGCCGCTCAAGTCCATGCCCAGGTTGGCGCAGCGGTTGAGCATGTTGTTGCGCGCCTCCTCGAACAGGAACATCGCGCTGGCCTCGCCGCGCTGCGAGGCGGCGTGGACGAATTGCGCCGCCAGCGACGATTTGCCGGTGCCGGGCGGGCCGGAGATCAGCGTGCTCATGCCTTCCTCCAGGCCGCCGCCGATCAGCTGGTCCAGTTCCGCCAGGCCGCTCGAGAGCTGGCGCCGCCGGCTTTCGACGCGCGAGCCGGCCGCCACCAGGCGCGGGTAGACCTGCAGGCCGCCCTTGACGATCTTGTAGTCGTGGGCGCCGCCGTGGAAGGCGATGCCGCGGTACTTGACCACCCGCACGCGGCGCCGTTCGGCGCCGTAGGCCTGGTCGGCCAGTTCCAGCGTCAGCACGGCGTGCGCCACGCTGCGCACCTGCAGGTCGGTCGACAGCGCGGTGCGGTCGTCGAGGAAGATGGTGGTGCACGAGCGGCTGGTCAGGTACTGCTTGAGCGCGAGCACCTGGCGCCGGTAGCGCAGCGGGCTTTCGGCCAGCAGCTGCAGCTCCGACAGCGAGTCGAGCACCACGCGGCGCGGCTTGTATTTTTCGATCGCCGCGACGATGCGCTGGGTGGTGCTGCCCAGTTCAATCTCGGACGGATGGAAGATGGTGTATTGCTGGTCCGGATCGAGCGCGTTCTCGTTGGGGATGATTTCCTCGACCTGGATGCCGCCCATGTCCCAGCCGTGCGACTCGGCCACGCTGCGCAGTTCGACCGCCGTCTCGGCCAGCGTGATGTACAGCACGGTTTCGCCGAGGCGCGCGCCCTCGTTGAGGAATTGCAGCGCCAGCGTGGTCTTGCCGGTGCCGGGCTCGCCCTCGACCAGGTACAGGCGGTCGCGCGTCAGGCCGCCGGCCAGGACCACGTCCAGGCCGGGCACGCCGGTGCCGAGAAATAGGTTGGTAACGCTGTTTTGTGCTTGCATGTCGGAATCCGATGCCTTTGAGTTGCCTCAAATATTACCGGAAACGGCCAACCAAGGGTTTTCGATATGGAAAGTTGCGTACGCCAGCGAACAAATCAGCCGCGTCCCATCCGCTGCGCGCCCTGCTGCTTGTTGACGTACATCGCGCGGTCGGCGCGGCCCAGTAGCATCTCGATATCCTGGGGGTCGTCCGGGTGGTGCACCGCGATGCCGATGCTCGCGCCCAGCTGCACCGTGACGGTCTTGAGCGGGTAGGGCCGGCGCAGCGCCGCCAGCAGCTTGTCGGCCGCCTCGCGGGCGTCGTCGTCGCAATGCAGCATCTCGACGATGACGACGAATTCGTCGCCGGCCAGGCGGCCGACGGTGTCGGTCTTGCGCACCGTCTGGCGCACCCGCTCGGCGAACTGGCGCAGCAGCTCGTCGCCTTCCTCGTGGCCGTAGCGGTCGTTGACCTGCTTGAAGCGGTCGAGGTCGAGGAAGTAGACGGCGCAGCACTGGCGCGTGCGGTTGGCGCGCTGCAGCGCCTCGGTCAAGCTCTGTAACAAGGCGCGGCGGTTGGGCAGGCCGGTGAGGGTGTCGCGCAGCGCCATCGCCTCCATCGACGCGAACAGTTTTTTGCGCTCGCTGATGTCGTGCAGGAAGGCGATGAACAGGTGGCCGCCGCTGCGCGGCACGTACGCCAGCGAGATCTCGACCGGCAGCTCCTGGCAGTCGCGGTTGTGCAAGGTCAGCTCGACGCGGCGGCTGAGGACGGCGGTGTCGCCGGCCGCGCCGCCGGCGCCGGCGGACTCGGCCAGCTGGCGCATGTCGCGCTCGTAGGCGCGCCGCAGCAATGGCGGCAGCACCATCGCCGCCAGCGGCTGGCCGATCACCTCGGCGCGGGTCCAGCCCAGCAGTTTTTCGGCCTGGCGGTTCCAGTCCAGCACCACGCCGCCCGGATCGAGCGCGATGAAGGCGTCGTGGGCGTTGTCGAGGATGGCGCGCAGCTCGGCCGCCCGTTCCTGCAGCAGCCGCTGCGTGCTGTGCTCCTGGGCCAGCGCGCGCTCCAGTTGCAGCGCCTTGCGGGCGATTTCGCGGGTGCGCTCGGCCACCGTCGATTCGAGCTTTTCGTTGAGCGCGCGCAGCGCGGCCAGGTGCGATTGTTCATTGTCGACCAGGCGCGCCAGCGCGCTCGACAGCACCTGCACCTCGTGGAAGCTGTCGACCCGGACGATGGCCGGCAGGCCGGCGGCGCCGGCCGGCGCCGCCGAGCGCAGTTCGAGGTCGCGGCTGAGCGCGTTGAACGGGCGGGTGTAGCGGCGCCCGACGACGACCGCCGCCGCCGCCATCGCCAGCCCGAGGAGGGCGCCGAGCAGCAGGATGCGGCGCTCCAGCACCCGCGCCGAGGCCAGCGCCACGTCCGCCGGTTGGCGCACGATCACCGCCCAGGCCAGCGTGGCCGGATCGCCCGGCCTGCCCGTCAGCGAGTAGCCGCTCAGGTAGCTGCGGCCGTCGGGCCAGGTTTCCCGCACCGCGCCGGTGGCGCCGCTGCGCGCCCGCCGCAGGCTCTCGCTGTCGAGCTTTTGCTCCTCCATGCCCTTGGGACCGAGGATGATGGTGCCGTCGGCGCGCACCACGAAGATGTCGGCGGCGTAGGCCCGGTCGGCCGGCGCGACGATGGTTTGCGCCATGCGCCGCGCCCAGCCCCAGCTCATGTGCACGCACAGCACGCCGCGCGCCACGCCGTCGGCGCCGGTCACCGGGCCGGCGGCGTCGACGAAGCGCCACGGGTCCGCGCTGGCCGGCAATTTCTTGCCCAGCAGGACGGCGGGGTGGAAGTCGCCCGCGAACAGTTTGTCGCGGCCGCCCCGGAACCAGTCGCGCGCGCCGACGTCGGCGCCCTCGAGCATGCCCTGGGTGGCGGCGTAGACGCGGCCGTCCGGCGCGGCCAGGCCGATCCAGGCGTAGTCGGGGAAGGCTTTTTGCACGCTCTCGAGCACGGCGCGCACCCCGGCCGGCGAGCTGGCGTCGCGCACCTGCGGCAGATCGGTCAGCAGCACGACGTCGCCGGTGGCTTTCTGCACCACCCGGTTGAGGGCGTCGCGCGTTTGCCACGATAGCTGTTGCAGGCGCTGGCCCGCTTCGCGCTCGGCGTGATCGGAGCCGACCCGGTCGACCAGGATCAGCAGCGACAGCACGGTGAGCAGCACCGTGCCGCTGACGCCCGCCGTCACCAGGGTGGTGAGCCGGGGGCGAGCCGTGCGGTGGGTGGGCTGCGTGGTCATGACGGCGGGTTTTCGGCTCGGCTCAGGCCTGAAAGATAACTGAAAGAAAGTATTTTAATTGTAGCACCCGACAGTCGGCATGGTTCCGGTGTTATAGACAAATTCCTCTAATGCAACAACGTTCGGGCCGCGTGCGGCCTGTTAGCGCTTTCTTAAACCTCCCTTAAAGTTGCTTTGCATAACTAGATGCCAGCTTGACATAATTAGAATGATCGTTCATTCTATAGCTTGTGCTCATAATTTCTACAGAAAGTCCCAAAGCCATGGAAGCTCTTTTCTGCAAACCGTCCCTGCGGACGGCCGGGGCAGCAGCCCTGATCACCGCCGCCGTGCTCGTCTCCGGTTGCTCCAAATCCAAGCCCGCAGCACCTCAAGCGCAGGTGGCGGAAGTGGGCGTTTTCAAGGTGGCGCCGCAAGCGCTGCAAATCACGACCGAACTGCCGGGCCGCACCGCCGCCTTCCAGGTGGCCGAAGTGCGCCCGCAGGTCAACGGACTGATACAAAAACGCCTGTTCGTCGAGGGCGCCGACGTCAAGGCCGGCACCGCCCTCTACCAGATCGACCCGTCGCTGTACCAGGCCAGCGTCAACTCGGCCAAGGCGGCCCTGGCCAAGGCCAAGGCCAGCGTGCTGACCAGCGGCCCGAAAGTCTCCCGTTATAAGGAGCTGGTCGCCATCGAAGGCGTCAGCCGCCAGGATTACGAGGACGCCGTCGCCGCCGATGCCCAGGCCAAGGCCGATGTCGAATCGGCCGCCGCCGCGCTGGAAGAGGCGCAGATCAATCTGCGCTACACCCACGTCTATGCGCCGATCAGCGGCCGTATCAGCCGCTCGACGGTGACGCCGGGCGCGCTGGTGACCGCCAACCAGACCGACCCGCTGACCACCGTGCAGCAGCTCGACCCGATCTACGTCGACATCACGCAGTCGAGCGAAGACCTGCTGCGCCTCAAGCGCGACATGGAAAGCGGCAGCCTGAAACAATCGGGGCAGGCCAAGGTCACCCTGATGCTGGCCGACGGCACCAAGTACGCGCAGGAAGGCAAGCTGCAGTTCTCCGGCGTCTCGGTCGACACCAGCACCGGCAACGTGGTGCTGCGCGCCTTGTTCCCCAACCCTAAGAACGACCTGTTGCCGGGCATGTTCGTGCGCGCGGTGGTCGAAGCCGGCGTCAACGAGCAGGCCATCGCCGTGCCGCAGCAGGGCGTGAGCCGCAACCAGAAGGGCCAGGCCACCGCGCTGGTGCTCAACCCGCAGGGCAAGGTCGAACAGCGCATCCTCGTCACCAGCGGCACCCAGGGCGACAAGTGGCTGGTCAAATCCGGCCTGGCCGCCGGCGACCTGCTGATCGTCGAAGGCCTGCAAAAAGTCAAACCGGGCGCGCCGGCCAAGGTGGCCGCCGCTCCCGCCGCCGCTCGCGGCGATCCCGCCGCCGCTACCGCCGCTGCCGCCGCGCCGCCCGCCGCCAAAAGCGCGCACTAAGAGGGGAACCAGCCAATGTCACGCTTCTTTATTGACCGCCCCATTTTCGCCTGGGTGATCGCCATTGTGATCATGCTCGGCGGGGTACTCGCGATCATGGGACTGCCGATCGCGCAGTACCCGAGCATCGCGCCGCCATCGATCTCGATCTCCGGTTCCTATCCGGGCGCCTCGGCTAAAACCGTGGAGGACGCAGTCACCCAGGTCATCGAACAAAAGATGAAGGGGATCGACGGCCTGCGCTACATGAACTCGTCGAGCGATTCGACCGGCGGCATCAGCATCACGCTGACCTTCCGCAGCGGCACCAATCCGGACATCGCGCAGGTGCAGGTGCAGAACAAGCTGCAACTGGCCACGCCGCTGCTGCCGGCCGCCGTCACCCAACAGGGCCTGGTGGTCAGCAAGGCCACCAAGAACTTCATGATGGTGCTCGGGTTCATCTCCGAGGACGGCAGCATGAAGCAGGCCGACCTGGGCGACTATGTCGCCGCCAACGTCATCGATCCGATCAGCCGCGTCGAAGGCGTGGGCGACGTCACCGCCTTCGGTTCGCAGTACGCCATGCGCATCTGGCTCGACCCGGCCAAGCTGCAAAGCTATCAACTGACGCCGGCCGACGTCACCACCGCCATCACCGCGCAAAACACCGAGGTCTCCGCCGGCGCGCTGGGCGGCCTGCCGGCCGTCAAGGGCCAGCAGCTGAACGCCACCGTGTCGGCGCAGAGCCGTCTGCAAACCGCCGAACAATTCGGCGCGATCCTGCTCAAGACCTCCGCCAACGGCGCCACCGTTCACCTGCGCGACGTCGCCACGATGGAACTCGGCAGCGAGAACTATGCAGTGCTGTCGCGCTACAACGGCAACGCCGCCACCGGTATGGCCATCAAGCTGGCCACCGGGGCCAACGCGCTCGATACCGCCACCGCCGTCAAGGCCAAGGTCGCGGAACTGCAAAAGCTGTTCCCGCCCGGGATGAAGGCCGTCGTCGCCTTCGACACCACGCCGTTCGTCAAGATCTCGATCGAGGAAGTCGTCAAGACGCTGATCGAGGCGATCGTGCTGGTGTTCCTGGTGATGTACCTGTTCCTGCAAAACTTCCGCGCCACCTTGATCCCGACCATGGCCGTGCCGGTCGTGCTGCTGGGGACCTTCGCCATCCTGTCGGTGCTCGGATATTCGATCAACACCTTGACCATGTTCGCGGTGGTGCTGGCGATCGGCCTGCTGGTCGATGACGCCATCGTGGTGGTGGAGAACGTCGAGCGGGTGATGACGGAGGAGGGCTTGTCGCCGCTCGAGGCGACGCGCAAATCGATGACGCAGATTAGCGGCGCGCTGGTCGGCATCGCCATGGTGCTGTCGGCGGTGTTCGTGCCGATGGCCTTCTTCGGCGGCTCCACCGGCGTGATCTACCGCCAGTTCTCGATCACGATCGTCTCGGCGATGGTGCTGTCGGTGATCGTGGCGATGGTGTTCACGCCGGCGCTGTGCGCCACCCTGCTCAAGCCCGTGCCGAAAGGCCACACCGCGATCAACACCGGCTTCTTCGGCTGGTTCAACCGCACCTTCGAAAAGAGCAGCCATAAGTACGAAGGCTTCGTCGGCAAGATCCTCAATCGCGGCGGCCGCTCGGTGCTGGTGTACGCGTTGATCCTCGGCGTGCTGGCCTTCGTGTTCATGCGCCTGCCGACTTCCTTCCTGCCGGAAGAAGACCAGGGCGTGCTGTTCACGCAGATCCAGCTGCCGACCGGCGCCACCCAGGAGCGCACGCTCAAGGTGATCGAAAAGGTCGAACAGCACTTCATGAACAACGAGAAGGAATCCGTGGCATCGGTATTCGCGGTGGCTGGCTTCAGTTTCGCCGGTAACGGCCAGAACACCGGTATCGCCTTCGTCCGCATGAAGGACTGGTCGGAGCGCAAGGGCGCCGACCACGCCGTCAGCGCCATCGTCGGCCGCGCCATGGGTGCGTTCTCGCAAATCAAGGATGCGATGGTGTTCGCCTTCGCCCCGCCCGCGGTGCTGGAACTGGGTAACGCCTCCGGCTTCGATTTGCAGCTGCAGGACACGGGCGGCGTCGGTCACGAGGCCTTGATGGCCGCGCGTAACCAGATGCTGGGCATGGCCTCGCAAAGCAAGGTGCTGGTCGGCGTACGTCCGAACGGCCAGGAAGACACGCCGCAGTACAAGATCACCGTCGACCAGCAAAAAGCCATCGCGCTGGGCCTGACCGTGGCCAACGTCAACCAGGTATTGAGTAATGCCTGGGGTAGCGCGTACGTCAACGACTTCGTCGACCGTGGCCGCGTGAAGAAGGTGTACCTGCAGGGCCAGGCCGAAGCGCGCATGGTGCCTGAAGACCTGAAGAAGTGGTTCGTCCGTAACGCCGACGGCGAGATGGTGCCTTTCTCCGCCTTCTCGACCGGCGAGTGGATTTACGCCTCGCCGCGCCTGGAACGCTACAACGGCCTGTCGTCGAGCGAGATACTGGGCGCTCCGGCGCCGGGCCAGAGCTCGGGCGCCGCGATGGCCGAAATCGAAGCCCTGGCGGCGAAGCTGCCGCCTGGTGTCGGCTACGAGTGGACCGGCCTGTCGCTCGAAGAGCGCGACTCCGGCTCGCAAACGGTGGCGCTGTACGGCATCTCGATCCTGATCGTGTTCCTGTGCCTGGCCGCGCTGTATGAAAGCTGGTCGATTCCGTTCTCGGTGCTGCTGATCGTGCCGCTGGGCGTGGTCGGCGCGGTGCTGGCGACGTTCCTGTTCAAATTGTCGAACGACGTGTACTTCCAGGTCGGTCTGCTGACCGTGGTTGGCCTGGCGGCGAAGAATGCGATTCTGATCGTGGAATTCGCCAAGGACCTGCAGGAGCAGGGCATCGAACTGCGCGAGGCGACCTTGCAAGCGGTGCGCCAGCGTCTGCGTCCGATCTTGATGACGTCGATCGCTTTCGGTCTGGGCGTGCTGCCGCTGGCCATCAGCAGCGGCGCCGGATCGGGCAGCCAGAACGCCATCGGCATCGGCGTGTTGGGCGGGATGCTGACGTCGACCTTCCTGGGTATCTTCTTCGTACCGCTGTTCTTTGTGCTGGTGCGCGGCTTCTTCAGCAAGAAGAAGGCCACGCCAGCGGCACCTACCTCGCACGTGGAGGCGCATTAATCATGAAAATCATGCATAAGTCTTTAATCACCATGGCCGCGCTGGCGCTGCTGGCCGGTTGCAGCCTGGCGCCCGTGTACGAGCGGCCGGCCGCCCCGGTGGGGCAGGCCTGGCCGGCCGGCGACGCGTATAAAAACGTGCCGCCGGCCGCCGCCGACGCCAAGCCGGTGTCGGAAATCCAGTGGCGCGAGTACTTCGCCGACGAACGCCTGCGCAAGGTGATCGAGCTGGCGCTGGCCAACAACCGCGACCTGCGCGTCTCGGCGCTCAACATCGAGCGCGCCCGCGCCGAGTACAACATCCAGACGGCGGCGCTGCTGCCGAAGGTGAACGCGGGCGTCAACCAGAGCGCCACCCGTACGCCGGCCAACATGACCGGCACCGGCGAGGCGGCCATCACCCGCCAGTACAGTGGCGGGCTGTCGATGCCATCGTATGAGCTGGACTTCTTCGGCAAGGTGCGCAACGCCTCCGAGGCAGGCTTGCAGACCTACCTGGGCACCGAGGAGGCGCGCCGCACCCAGCAAATCAGCCTGGTGGCCGAAGTGGCCAACGCCTACCTCACCTTGACGGCCGACCAGCAGCGTCTCAAGCTGGCGGCGGAAACCTTGAGCAGCCAGCAGATCACCTATGACTTGAGCCGCAAGCGCTTCGAGAACGGCGTCACCTCCGGCGTCGACATGTACGACGCCGAGACCAGCGTGCAATCGGCGCGCAACGACGTCGCCACGTACACCGCGCAGGTGGCGCTGGACCAGAACGCGCTGAACCTGCTGGTGGGCGGCGCCGTGCCGGCCGACCTGCTGCCGGCCGACGAACTCAATCCGGTCACGCAACTGGCCGCGATTCCGTCCGGGCTGCCGTCCGACCTGCTGCGCAACCGTCCCGACGTGCAGCAGGCCGAGCGCACCTTGCGCGCCGCCAACGCCAACATCGGCGTGGCGCGCGCCGCCTTCTTCCCCAGCATTTCGCTGACGGCGTCGGGCGGCAGCGCAAGCCGCAACCTGTCCGGATTGTTCAAGTCCGGTTCGGGCACGTGGAGCTTCGCGCCGCAGATCAACCTGCCGATCTTCGATGGCGGCGTCAATCGCGCCAATCTGAGCATCGCCAAGACCGACCGCGATATCTACGTGGCGCAGTACGAGAAGGCGATCCAGGTGGCCTTCCGCGAGGTGGCCGACGCGCTGGCCACGCGCGGCACCATCGACGAGCGTTTAGCCTCGCAGCAGGCGCTGGTGGACGCGGCCGAGAAGAGCTTCAAGATCAACGACGCCCGCTACCGCAAGGGCGCCGACACGTATCTGAACGCGCTGGTGTCGCAGCGCGCGCTGTATGCGGCGCAGCAGGGCTTGATCAGCACGCGCCTGAACCAGACCAGCAACGCCGTCAACCTGTACAAGGTGCTCGGCGGCGGCTGGCAACCCGAGGTCGCCGGGCAGGGCAATCCGCCGCGCGGTTAGATTGTCGCCAGCTTGCCCGCGCAAGCGCGCGGCGGGCGCGGGACTGCTGTGGTGAACAGCCGTTGCGCGTCCGCCGCATTCGACCCAAAGGGTGGATTGACAAACCCGGTCGGCATCACCACAGTTCCGCCTTCAGGCATGAGAGAGAGACCCGAGGACACGACATGACTACTCCCGCAAAACGACGCACCGATCCGGAACGGGCGAAGAACCGCCGCAACCAGGTACTGGAAGCGGCGGCCGTGTGCTTCGCACGCAGCGGTTTTCACGGCGCCAGCATGTCCGAGATTTCCAAGCAGGCTGGCATGAGCGCCGGCCATATCTACAATTATTTCGACAGCAAGGACGCCATCATTCTCGCTTTTGTCGAGCGCCAGGTTGAATACATCACCGGCACGCTGCGCGACTTGGGCTCGCGCGAAGATCCGCTGCAAGCGATGATCGACGACGCTCCGCGCCATATCGACGAGAAGCTCGACCCCCAGCCCTGGCATGTGCCGCTGGAAATGTACGCGGAGGCGTCGCGCAACCCCGCCATCGCCGACAAGTTGCGCCAGCATGAGCTGGCGTCCCGCTCGGAGTTGCTGCGGTTGGTCAGGCAGGGGCGCGAGCGACGCGGTCTGGCGGTCGACGATTTCCTGCTCGACGGCCGTGTCGATACCATGATCGCGTATTTCCAAGGCTTGCAGCTATGGCGGCTGCACCGCCTCGACATGAAGCGCGAGGGCCTGGTGGAAGGGTTCCGCGTCGCCATGACGGCGTTGCTGCTGACCTGAATTGTCTCGTAGTGTTTCCGGCCGAGCAGGCCGGTTTTTGTTGTTGTACCATGGCTGATCTCCCATTCCAGCCATCGGAGCATCATGACTTCCTACGTTATTCCCGCCCACGACATCGTCGGCCTTCCCGTCGCCGGCACCACCGACCTGTTCCCCGTACGCCGCGTCTACTGCGTCGGCCGCAACTACGCCGCCCACGCGCGCGAAATGGGCTACGACCCGGATCGCGAACCACCGTTCTTCTTCTGCAAACCCAACGACGCCCAGGCGCTGGTGCCGGTCGCGCCGGGACAGGTGGCCGAGCTGCCGTATCCGCAAGCGACCAGCAACCTGCACTACGAGTGCGAACTGGTGGTCGCCATCGGCAAGGGCGGCAGCGACATCGCCGTGGAAGACGCGGCGCAGCATATCTTCGGCTACGCGGTCGGCTTGGACATGACGCGCCGCGATTTGCAGTTCAAGATGCGCGACGCCGGCCGGCCGTGGGAAATCGGCAAAGCCTTCGACTACTCCGCGCCCATCGGCGTGATCCACCGCGCCGCCGAAGCGGGCGACATCGGCCACGCCGCGATACAGCTGGACGTCGACGGCGTGACCAGGCAGTCGGCCACCATCGACCATCTGATCTGGTCGATCAGCGAAACCATCGCGAATTTGTCGACCTTGTTCGCGCTGGCGCCGGGCGACCTGATTTTCAGCGGCACGCCCGAGGGCGTGGGCGCCGTCGTGCGCGGGCAGACTTTGACCGGCAAGGTCGACGGCCTGTCCGGCATCGCCGTCAAATTGGTGTAAATCGGTTAGAGCAGGGCGTCGATGGCGGCCAGGCCGGCCAGGGCGCCCATCGGCAGGCCGACATCGCGCGTGCTTGCCACCTGCGGCTCGCGTGGATTGATGCGGATTATGCGGCCGCCGAACTGCCGGATCACGTGTTGGCCGAAATGGCGCACCGACGGTATCGCCACGCCGGCGCCCAGTTCCACGACCAGCGGACGGCGGGCCTTTTCCAGCAACGCATGCAAGCGCGCCTGCTGCATCGCCGAACGGCGTTCATTCCATCCCCAGTCGCCGAACATCAGGATGTTCGGCCGCGCCAGCGCGCCGCAGCGCGGGCAGGTCGGCGCCGCGTTCAGTAGCTGGCAGGCGTCGCTGTCGACTTCCGGTTGGAAGCGGTCGGCGCTCCAGATTCCGTCGTCGCAGGGCTCCAGGCATTGCAGATGATGGATGGAGCCGTGGCATTCGTAAATCCGCTGCGAATCGAAACCGGCGCGCTGGAACTGGCCGTCGACATTGCTGGTGAAGACGCCGTAGCCCTGGTCCATATGTTCGCCCCAGTCCTTGAGGATGGCGAAGCCGGCGTGCGGCACGGTGTCGCGGTACAGGTTGAGGCGATGGCCGTAGAAGCCCCAGGCCAGCGACGGATCGGCGCGGAAGGTGTCCGGCGAGGCGACGCTGGTAAATTCCATGCGCGCGCGGGCGAGCGCGGGGTAGGCCTGCCAGAAGCCCTGGTTGCCGCGAAAATCCGGCAAGCCGGAATCGACGCCCATGCCGGCGCCGGCGGCGATGATCAGCAGATCGGCGTCGGACACCAGGGCGGCGGCTTGGTCGAGCAGCGGGGATGGAATGGGTTCTGACATGCTCGATATCTTAGCCGCGCCCGGGTTCGAATTCCATCTCACTGTGGCGCAAAGCAAACATGACAAATACTTAAAGCGGCTGCTATAATTGCGAATTCGTCGGGGCGTAGCGCAGCCTGGTAGCGTACGTGCATGGGGTGCACGGGGTCGGAGGTTCGAATCCTCTCGCCCCGACCAATAGAATCAAAGACTTAGGCCAATCTTCGGATTGGCCTTTTTCTTATCTGCGAAAATTACCCCTACAATTACCCCTACAAATCTGTGGCCTCTAGCGGTGCTGCATGGAACCTGATAGAACAATCAGCCAACTTTTCGGCTCGCGGCGATGCGGTCCAACTGCCACTGCGCGACCGCGCCGGAATCCCATGCAACGGCGTGCGGTCCGATGTCTATCGGTGCCGGGAAGCTGCCGGCCTTCACGGCGCGCAGGATCGTGCTGCGAGATAGCCCGGTGGCGGCGATGACCGCCGGCATGCGGATAAAGACCTTCATTTCGTTCATATTCACGTTCAGTTCCTTTCGTTGGTGGTGGTAGATTTCTTGTTCATCGTATAAATCCGTTCCAGTCGCTGGGCGTCGTGGACAAGTTCAGCAACGCGAAAAATTTGTGGGGTCCGCCGATGCGTTCGACCACCTCGGCGGCCAGTTGCTCGATCAGGCCAGTGAAGCGCCGGCGCGCCGCCAGCTGCAGGATGATGTCGGCGTCGACGAAGCCGCCGGCGCCCGCCGCGCGCAGCAGGTCGGCGAGGATGCCGTTGGCGCGGTCGACCATGTGCACGTCCAGGGCGTGAGCGAAGTGCGGCGCCGCCGCCAGCGCCACCACCACCGTGGTCGCGTCCGCCACCGGCGCGCTCACAGCTCGCTCCCGTCTAACTGCGCGAGGTCGCGCGCAATCCCGTCGGCCACGCACGCGCAGCGCCGCACCAGCGCCTCGCGCTCCTCGGCGCGCACCAACAGCAGCGTGCCCAGCATGGTGCTGACCAGCCCGGACAGCGCCTCCAGCCGGCGCACCTGGTCGACCGAAGCTGCCGACAACGCACTCATGCCGCCTCCCCCTGGCTCTGGCGCCCGCCCTTGGAGCGACGTTCGCGCTTTGGCTGGGTGAACCCGGGGATCGAGGCTTTGAATGTCTGAAATTTCTCATCCGAGCACGCCGCCGCGTAGACGGCATAACGCCTATTCGAATCAGCTATTCCTTTGGCGCTGTTATGGTAGACGTACTCATCCAACTCTCTTTTTTTGCGTTTCAGCTCGACATCGAAGAAACTTTCGCCAATTACTTGCTGGCGCAGACACCACCAGTCGACGTCAACGAAAAGCTTGCGAGGGCCTTTCGCACCTTCGGGTCGCTCCCTCGTCATGCAGTACTCGAACTTGCCATCGTCCCACCGCAGGTCATCGTAACCTTGTGGCCATTTGAGATTCGCCGGGACGATGCCTTCACCCTCCAGCATGGCGCGCGTACCCTGAAACTCGGTCATGCCGTATTTGCCCAAGCAGATGGTCATTTCTGCCGGCGTAACGACGGGCGCGCTCATGCTGCTGCTCCCGTGACGCCAGCGGTGCTGACACCGTCGCGCAGCAGGTCCAGATCGTTGGCAACTTCCTCAGCCTGGCCAGAGCCGTGCTTGCACAGGGTTTTGATGTCCCGGTTGTCGGTCATGACCGCAATGCCGCGCAAGAGCGCGCCCAACGCTTCGATCCTGATGTGGGCAATCTCCAGCGCGTCCTCGATCTCGCTGGCGGTGACTGGCTTGGCGCCGGTGGCGGCCGGTTTAGGCAGATGGGCGCTCATTGCTCACCGCCTTCAACTTCTTCGAAGGCGAGGCTCATGGCACTGGCCGATTCCTCGATCACAATCACGGCGCGATGGGTACTCTTGAACAGCGCGTCGAGCCGCGCCATCATCTCCTCGACGATCACAGTGCCGCCGAGGATTTCGATGGCCATTTCGGCCATCGTCTGCGCAGTCAGCGCCTGATCTTGAATGCTTTCCACGTGAAGCCGCAAAGTGTTGAGGTGCAACAATGGCAGAGTGATATTTTTCGCTTGTGCGTCCAACAGGACGGTGTTAACATTGGTTCGTTGGTTCATTATTGTCTTTTCAAAAGGGTGTAGTGATCCACGCGGCCTCCGATGCTGAGAACATCGTTGACCACCTGCTTCCCCTGGTTACGCCAGGTCGGTTGCTAGACATGGAGGACGGCTTGCCGGCCGTCCTCCGTAGTCGAATTCATTAAGTCAAAATATCTTCCACTTCCCAGTCAATAAGTCGATATCCAGACGCAGCGATCCGCGCCCGGTTTCTTTTTCTGATTGCCTGTCAGCTTTGGTTCGGCTCGTCAGTCCGTGCTCCGTCGGTAGCCTTGATACCGGCCTCGATCAGGAACAGAATTTCGGCGTTCATGGTTCGCAGGTTGGCTTGGGAGCGCGCCTTGAGTGCGTCGCGCTGACCTTCCGATTGGAACCGCAGCACAAATTGCTGGCGCGTGGCCGGGGGGCGTTCGAACTTTTCCGTCATTTTTGTTCCTAGTCTTAGTACGATCTATGGTACTCGCATAGTGCGATCATCGCAACTGCATAGTATTGAAAGAATACAACAGGTCAGTATCATGAGTCGATGACCCAAAAGACCGCTCCCCCAAGTAAAACAGCCGAGCAGTTCGTGGTTCGGCTACCGGACGGCATGCGCGATCGGATCGCCGAGTCGGCAAAACGCTACAACCGAAGCATGAATGCTGAGATCGTGAGCATCCTCCAGGATTACTACGACCTCCGGGACTATCACGACCAACTGGTGGACGAATCGGTCGAGGCACAGCAGCCGCAATCCCCGCCGGTCGTCTACGATCTTGCTCCGAGCCCAGAAGCCCTTAAAATGTTGGCCGACCTTATTGGCGAGAACATCGATAAGCGGTATGCGTTGAAAATGAAGCCAGTCAAGCTGAGCGGCCGCACAACCCAGGTTGCCGAGCCGGGCGACCAGCGGCCGATCGTTAAGCTCACCGGCCCCGTCAAACGCACGCGGCTGAAGCCCAAGGACTAGCCGCCGATCAGCGGCAGCTGGCCGCCCGGCCCGGCCGCCGACTGCGGCGTCAGCTTGAACCGACCTTCGATGAACGGGTGCGTCGCCTGAGTCGCTGTCACGCGCTGGCACTCGCCGGCGAAGCGGGCGAACACGGCGCTCACGTCCTTGATCCAGAAGCATGCGTAGCTGCCGCCCAGTGCATCCGCGTGTGCGTTCTTCACCATCACCGGCTTCAAGGCGTACGGCGACTGCCGGACAACCTCGTCGACGATGCGTGCCGGCAGGCCGTACAGCTTGCCGATTCGGATCCTGATGTGCACGATGGACTCGGCCGCCGACGGCCGCGTTAGCAGCACCTGGCCGGCCGCGATCTCGTCGACGCGCTGCTCGACGGTGGTCAGCGCCGCGCCCTGCGTGTCCAGCCGCTGCTTCATGGCGGCTTGCTCGAACATTAGGTCCACCAGCGCGCGCTGCTCCGGCGGCAAGCAGGCCAGCGGATCGGCGGCCGGCGCGTGCTTTGCAAAGTACGACTTCACCAGCTGCCGCTGCACGTCCCAGGCCAGATCATCGGTGAAGGATTTCACCAGCATGCTGTAGCCGGTCTCGGTCAGCAGCAACATCGACGCCGGCGTGCCGCCCTGCGGTCGCGTGAAACCAAGGCGACGAATTTCGTCGGGCTGGTCGATCTCCATGAAGTCCTCGCCTTCAACCAAGCGCGCTCGATTCTCCCGGAAATTACGGCCGGCGGTACCATCGGGCCGGCGGTGCGCCTTGTCCATCATCGCCAGCGTCAGTACCCGGACGCCGGCGTATTCGATCGGCACCAGCTGTACGCCAGCGATTTCTACCGGGGCGGCCGGCGCCGACTGCTGGGCCGCCAGCAGCAGCTCGTATGGTGGCCGGGCGCTCATTCCGCACCATCCTCATCTTGGTCCGGAGCGTGGTCGGTGCCGAGCATGCCCAGCGCAGCGCCAGCGGCGTTGAATCCGTAGATGAACGATTCGAATGCCTCGTAGCTCGCGGCATGCATGATGAAGTGTGGACCAATGATCTTCACGCCGGAATGGTCTGCGACCAGGCTCCAGTTCCGGTAGAGGACGTGATCCATAATCCGCTGGAACTCGACGTCTGTGAACCGCGTGACGTTATGCGCTGACTCGTCCACCTTGCCGCTATCGTAGCCCTCGAGCCATTGCTCGATTTCGCTCGACGTGCAATCTTCGGTGAGGAAATCATCATCTTTGTACACAGCGAAGCCGGCCGCATTCCCGACAATCTCCATGCCGTGCTGCGCGGCCAGCAACAGCGCGTGCGCGCTCAGCTGGGTGAAGTCAGCGCCGGCGGCCGTGGTGGTGCTGCTGTTCATGCTTTTTCTCCTGGTGGGTTGAACTGCTGAGTTTTGAGGTCGGCGATCATGTCGTCGACCATGGATTGCGTCAACTCGGCGCCGACGACCTCGCCGAGGCGGGTGGCGATCCAGAGCGCGCTGTCGCTGAGCTCTTCGCCCTTGGCAACGAGTGCGGCGAGGTCACCGGCAAGCGTGAAGCCGCGCCGCGCGGAGCAAGCGACTACGCGACCGACGTGATCCCTCACAATGGGATTGTTCTCTGCCTCGCCTTTGTGGACCGCGACGAAGAACGCGTAAAAATTCACGATGCACTGCGGGCAATCCGATTGGCCAGGTGCTTGATGCTGGACGCTCATGCCGCACCGCCGGCGAGGAAGTCGCGGATGCGCTCGGTCAGATCAAATGCATCGGCGGGAAGTGCCTCCATGCAGCCCAGCTCCTTCATGTCAGCTATCGCTTCGTCGTCTTTGGTCAGCGTCTGCGTGAGCAGCGCGCGGGCGGCGCCCAGGTCAGCTTGCGCCTTGTCGCACTCAGCTTTCAATTCGGTGAAACGGGAGCGCATCGTGGCGCCGAGCATCAGCATGTTTTCGAGGCTGTCGATACTCATGCCATCGCAGGCGTTCCAGCATGCGCCAGCGCGTCGAGCATTTGCTTCGCGAAGACCGCGCGCGCCCCCGAAGAAGATATAGCCGGCTGGCACGAAAATTACGGTTTCATTTGCGGTGATTTTGTAATCGGGCGAGGGTAGCCGACCCGGCGTGTGCGCGCTCATACAGCACCTGCAGCGACAGCCCGGCGCCAGATAGCGTGCCCCTCAACTTGGCCAGCGTCGAACGCATCGTCGTGCGGCGTGCCGGCGGCATAGGGGCGGGTGATCGGCGTCCCGCCAATACGGAAGGCGAGGACGGGTGGGCGCCGGCCTTGTACTCGGCGCTGCGCGGACTGCGCGGACCGGCGAACGCCGCGGCGATCAGCTGGTCAACCGTCGCGCTGCTTTGCACCTTCGCTGCTTCGGCGTACTGCCGCTCGACTTCCAGACCGCAGTCGATGACCTGCGTGGCGACCTGGTCCGCACGGCGCCGCTTCTGGGCGTCGCCGGCGGCAAGGAAGTCGATCGGGTTCGCCACCAGCATGCCACGCTCGATCAGCGCCACGGCCTCGGCGCTCGCGGTGCGGTAGTTGAGCTTGGCGCGGGCGGCCAGCGCGGCGTGCATGCTCATCTGGAAGGGGAAGGAATCGCGGCCGGGCTCGGCCGGGGTGGTGCTGGTGGAAGTAGAGGTCATTGTGGTCTCACGAGTTCGGTTAGTGAGACAACTTTAGCATGATGGAATCTTAAATACAACATTCGATTTATATAAGGCGTAAATTTGGGCGGAAAAAATGCGCCGCTTGGCGCATCCCAGAGTGGGGTTAGCCGAGATCGGTCGCCTGATTCCCATGCAACTTAATAAGTGCCAGCACCTGGCGAGGGCTGTTCGCTACAAATATCGACAGATCGAGTGGCGCAGCTTCCGCGCTGAGTCGGCGAACAGCTTGTTCGTTCGTGAGGATTTCGAGATCATCCCACTCCGGATCACCTTCTTCGTAGTCGACTCGAACATTTGCCGGCATCATAATGATCAGGAGGTATTGGCGATCATCCCGCAGGCTGGCGCGCAGCGTCGTTAGATTCCATAGGGCCAGCCGTACTTCATCGCCGAGCATTTTCTTTAGCGCCGCAGGTGATTCCGCATACTTAAATTCTGCGACGACTTCGTTGTCGGAGTAGTCAATCCGCCAGTTGAGCGTACCTCTTCTCACATTTTCAGACCATTTAGCCCCTGGGCGCTCCGCATTCAGTAATGGCTCGAGTGTGGCAAGCATATCTTTGCGCAGCGTCTGAGGAGCGTACGGGTTCACGTCAAATTGAGGGAAGCCAATATCGTTGCTGATATCTCTTCCGCGAGCGCCTTCAGCTCGCCTCAGTTCGTTTTGGGTGTTCTCGTATAGGTTCCGGGCGAGATCCGGGGCGCGCGCACCTTTGCTCTGCCCGTAGGGTTCTATGATTTCTTGATGGGGAATTCTCAGAACCGAACTCAGTTTCGCAAAGGCGGCTGGGCGCGGATATGCGCGCCCCGACTCCCATTTCGCGATCGTCTGCTGGGATACATCGAGCAATTTGGATAGGTCATCCTGGGTGAGGCCTGCCTTTTCCCGGTATTGCTGCACTAGGGTTCCGAAGACGTTATCCATCTTATAACCATAAAGGAGTAATGAATCCGAAGTGTAGCCTATTTGCCAAAAGATGTAAAACTATGGCGTTATAAAGATGAAAGGCGTAAAATATCATTTCAATGAACAACTTTGGATCAAGGCTCTTAATGTCCCCGAAATCGAAGTCTCACACTGGTATCGCTGCGGCCGTTGCTGCTGCTGGCACTCAGGACAAACTTGCGAAGGATCTGGGCGTCACGCAGCCGGCGGTCCAGAAATGGTGCAAGCAGGGCTGGGTGCCGCTCATGCGCGCCGGCCAGATCGAGGCCCTGTACAACATCTCGCGCACGCGGTTGGCAAATCCCAAAATCGTCGCGCTGCTCGGCACCACAAGCAAGGCCGCCACATGACCGCCACCAGCACCACAGGCGCGCCGGCCGACCGTCTAACCAATTCTGGTGACACGCCCACCACCACCGAGGAAACCACAATGACCACCACCGCCCTGGCCGCCGACGTCCGCGCCGCCATCGCCACCACCCGCGACGTCTACGGCTCCGTCCCGGGCACCGACAGAGTGCTGAACTTCCTGGAGGCCGCGCTGAGTGCCGGCGCCGAGGTGCGCGAGGCCGCCGAATGGCGCGAGCGCGCGCTGAAGGCCGAGGCTGCGCTGGCCGCCGGTGGCGGAAACATTGGCGCGCACACCGCCGGCGGCACGCGCTTCGGCCCGGTGGTCGGCAACTCCAGCTGGAGCATCGACGGCCAGCCCAGCACCGTCCACTTCGACCAGGCCGCCGCCAAAATGGCCGCCGAGTCCGCGCAGATGGCTGCCGACGCTGAGCGCATGGCTGCGTGCACGGCCACCGGCCCCGTGGACGCCGACCTAGTGCTGACGATCGACACCAGCGCCGTCGACGCCGCGCTGGCGAAGGTCGAGCAGCTGAAGGCGGCGCTGGCCTGCTTGGCGTGCCCCCAGCCGTTGACCGATGCTCAGGTTCGGAAGATAGAGGATTGGGCGGCTTCCACGGCCTATGCATGCGCCGTCGGCATGCCGCCTGTCGACGTCACTTCTTTTCTGGCGGATTTAAAAAATTCTGCATAAGTTCGATCACGCGAGCGGCGGACTTTCGATGCAATTCCGTGATCGTGTCTTCCCGGTCGAGAGGGAGTTTGATGTTGAACGATATCGTCTCGCCGCTGCTAAATACCAGTTCTCGGGCAATCGTTGGGCCGGGTCCGGAAATCTCAATGTTGAAGCTGGCTGATTTCAAAACGCTCATGGGAACTTCCTTTCAAATTATCAAGTGGAATTGCCAATTTAACACGCTTGGGAGTTTCCACCTTTTTATTGCCGGCCACGCGCCGGCGCAAGTTTTCAAATGGGGCACCGGCTGCGCGGCCGCGACCATGCGATTCCAGCCCGCTGGTCATGCCCGACCCTTTATACGGCTGGATGGAAGGTTGGAGAAACACGATGTCTCAACAGACCGCAGGCGCCACATCCGCGTGGTATCGCCGCTGGAGCGCCGCAGATGAGTAACGGTATCGACTGGTTCCGCTGGCACCATGGCAGCGTTACGGACCCGAAGTTCCAACTGGTCGCACGCAAGGCCGGCGCCTCGCTGCCTGACGTCCTGGCCGTGTGGGCCTTCCTGCTTGAGGCAGCCAGCGCCGCCACGCCGCGCGGCATCTACGGCCAGATCGACGCGGAGGCTGTCGACTGCCTCTTCAATTTTCCGGACACCGAGACGCGAACCGCCAACATCATAGCGGCGCTGGAAGGTCGCGGGATGCTGGCGGACGGGCGTGTCGTCGAGTGGGAGAAACGCCAGACGAAGCGCGAGCGCTCCGACGACAGCAGCACCGACCGCGTTGCCGCGCACCGCGCGCGCAAAGCTGCTGCGACTGCCGTTACGGAGGATGAAACGCCGTGTAACGCCAGTAACGCATCGGAAACGCCTAGAGAAGAGAAGAGTAGAGAAGAGAAAGAGAAGAAAGAACGAAAGTCAAAAGCAGAGTCAGCACGCGCTTCGCGCTTGCCCCTCGACTGGCATCCCACAGAAGCCGATACCGAGTTCTGCAAAACGGAGCGTCCCGACCTGCGCCCGTCTACAGTGGCTGCTGCCTTCTTCGACTACTGGATCGCACAGCCGGGCGCCAAGGGCCGCAAGGCCGACTGGTCGGCCACCTGGCGCAACTGGGTACGAAACGAGAAGCTGCAGCCGGCACCGCGTGCGTCCCCGGGAGCGCCGTCGGACCTGGCCGCCGCCCAGCGCGCGGCGAACGAAGAAGCGAAGCGACGGCTGGGGATTGCACCGGGCGCCAACAACGAAAGGATCATCGATGCACGCGAATGACTACGACGACTTCGCCCAGCTGCTGGACGATGTGTACGACCTGATCGGCTCGGGTGCGAACAAGATCATCGCCGGCGGCGCGAAGAGCATGTTTTTTGCCGCGCTGGCGCCGTATTCGCTTGCTACCGTGCGCGCGGCGCTGGGCGCCCATTGCGTCGACAAGGTGCGCGGGCGCTTCACGCCGAAGCCAGCCGACATCATCGAGCAGATCGAGGCCTCCGTGCTGAACGACGGCCGGCCTGGCGCGGAGGAGGCCTGGGCCATCGCACTGCGCAGCCAGGACGAGGCGGATACCGTGGTATGGACGGCGGAATGCGCGGAGGCGTACTCCCTGGCCAAACCGGTGATGGCTCTAGGTGACGAGGTCGGCGCGCGAATGGCCTTCAAGGAGGCGTACGTTCGGCTGGTGGCGGCTGCGCGGGCCGCGCGCCGGCAGACCACCTGGACTGCATCGATCGGCTGGGACGGTGGGCGCCGCGACCAGGCGCTGGTGCGCGCGGTGGTGGCGGGTCTACTGCCTGTGCCGACCATTCAGCCACTACTGTCGGGCCCGGCCAGCGACGAGCCGATCAGCAACATGGCGCGAGAGCAGTTGGCGGCCATCAAGAAGATGATCGCCGATGGACTGGTCGCGCGCGAGGCTCGACTGGAGGCGGAGCACGAGCAGCGCGTCGCCGCCGACGCCGCTGAGCGCGCGGAGATCAACCGGAAGGTCGAGGCGTACGCGCGGCGCACCGGCATCCCGATGACGGACATACGGCCAACAGCACCAGGCGCGGCACAGCGCCCAGCACCACCACCAAAACCATAGGGAGCAGCAAACGATGGACCAAGAAATTAAACACCTGCAGCGGCTGCGCCCTTCTAAGCGCGCGATCTGCACTGCGATCGGCTTCGCGGCCACCCTGATCGTCGGCTGGTCTGCCGGCTACGACATGCTCGAGCGCGGTGTTGCGCAGGCGGTAATCCTGATCGAGGCGCTGTTGATCGCGGTCCTTGTCTGGACGTGCCCGATTTGGCCGAAGGAGCAGCGCAATGGACAATAATCGCGAGCTGCTGGGCGTGATCGGCGCCACCGAGAAGAAGCGCGCGTAGTTGACGCTTGGCTGGCGCGGCGCCACCACTAGGCTGCCGAACGTCACGTTCGTCGAGGAGCAGCCGGCGGCGCCGGTGGTGCACACCGTGGCAGCCGCTGCGCCGGCGTTGCGCATGGACCCGTGGACGAAACCGGATCCAGTCGACCTGTGCCTGGAGCTTTGGAAAAACTGGATGGTCGGCGACAGCGACCGCGACTTGGGCGCCAAGACGATGCGCGGCATGTGCGGCGAGGGCGACGCCCACGGGGTAGACCTTTACGAGGCGCAGCAGGCCAACGACATCCGGATCGCGCAGGCCACTAACGCGGCGATCGACAGCATGCCGCGTTTGCACGTGTGGGCGATCTACCGCGCCTGCAGCCTGGCCAGCGTGTGGCGCTTCCCGAATGCGTCGCTGGTCGAGTGGCCGCCGAGGCGCGCGCGGAATTGGCAACGAAGCTTCGGAAGAATATTTGCACGGCGGTGTTGTTTTAGCAGCATCTCTCGCGAAGCCCCTAGAAAACGTCATGTAATTAATCCATACTAGTGCCTTTTGGCAACGGATTATTGCAATGGACGATTTCACCAAAAGCCTAAAAGCTCACCTTTACGACAGGGCATCAAGTCCGCTCTTCTTTTCTTTTGCCTTGTCGTGGTGTGCTTGGAATTATCGCTATATTCTGATACTAATTTCGTCGATGAGTCCGTCCGATAAATTTCTGGCGATCGACTTACTAGGCATGAAATTTCCGGAACAATGGATATACTGGGTTTGTTACGGGATTGTGTTCCCGCTCGTCACAGCGATGTTATATATTTTTGCCTATCCGATTCCGTCGCACTTGATATATAAATACTCGCGGGAACAGCAAAAGAAACTAAAAGAAATTCAGACAAAAATTGATGATGAAACACCCCTAACGCAAGAGGAAGCACGTGAACTTCGCAAGCAAGTTAGAGAATTGGTGAAGGTTCACGAAGGGGAAATTAAGGACCGCGAAACTATAATTGAAAATCTTCGAAAGGCCAATGCTGAATTGGCTGGAGATCTGGCACCTGTGTCGATCTCGCCCGCTAGCAATGAACCGGTCCCCAGTGATACCTTAGATTCCCCCTCTCTCAAGGTGCTGAAAATTATAGCCGAAGAGTCCCAAGGTATTGAGCGACGTTCTTTATTAGAGGCTAGAACCATAGATAGGCTCCAGACCGAGCACGCCGTAGATGTATTGCTGGAACTAAAATATATTAGTGAGAAGCAAGGGGTAGGCGATTTATACTATGTGACGACGCCCGCCGGGCGGGCGTACTTGGTGCGTAACCGTTTGGCCGCGACATCCCCGTAGTTAGCTGCGGTTTGGTGTTGCGTACGGGTTAGAATGTGCTACTATAGGCCCATAGGCGCTCTCCGATCGCCTTGGAAAAAGTTCACCGCGCACCGATTGTCGCGGGAGCAAGCCACCCTTGAGGTGGCTTTTTCTATTTCGGCGCCACTTTCGTGAGGCTGCCATGGCCAGCACAACGCACCCGACCAAGCAGCTCGTCCGCGACTACATGGACGCGCGCACGCGGTCGGACGACCCGCCGCCGACGTCGGACGAGATCCGGCGCCAGCTGGGTTGGGACATGCTGACCACGAACAATCAGCCAGACTGTGCCGGGCGCGACTGAACTGCGCAGCGCGCCCCTTGTTTCGCTGCAGGGATGCACAGCTACGGGCTCAGTCCAGTTGCTTGAGTGTTTCGAGGACTTCCCAAGCAATCTGCCTTACGGTGGCTAGATGCGCCCCTGGAATGCCGCGTTCGCCGCCCGTTTTCGAGCTTACGGTGATACGCGGGTCTACACTTGCGGCCATCGCTTCGTAAAGAGGTGAGGTGGAATTGTCTACGTGCGCTGCATCTCTATCTCGCATCATCGTTATCAAGGTGGCGCGGGTGAACCCGCCGAGGCCGGGCGTTTTGTATATGAGTTGATCCCACCAAACATGAAATCGCATGAGTTGAACATTCGGATTCGCATCTGGCCATACCAAGCACTGGGGTGTGATTTCGGCTCTAGCACCCATGCCTATCAGCGTGAGTGGAGCGAACGGCATTACGCCCTCAGGCAAATCGATCTTGGTGCTTACAAATCCCAATTTTCCTCGGACGTTGAGGCGCCTCAGTAGCGACTCTTGCCTACCCTTATCAAACATAAGAACATGTATTGCAGTCGCCATGCGTTTTGCTTCCCAGGAATTGCCGGCATCATAGCTGCGCGCTGAGGCTTCGAGCATTTGCCGCTGTTCGGCAAGCGCAGTGATAAGTCGCTCGGGCTGTCCTGACATCATCGCATCCTCCTTCGTTGTCTAGCATCAGATCATACACGCTAGTCCTAACACCATAACCTTTGCCGCCGGCCGCATCACTACGCTGCCGGCTTTTCCATTTGAGGTGCGTATGTTCGGCCTGTTCAAATCCGTGGTCGACCTGGCCACCGACGTAGTGAAGGTCGCCGCAGCGCCAGTCGAGGTCGTTGCCGACCTGGCCGGCGCCGCCGTCAAGCCGGTCGCCGAGGCTGCCAAGTCGCTGGTCGCCGACGTCAAGAGCCTGAAGGACTGAATGCCTAAGCGCGCCAAGTCCATCTGTCGTCAGGCTGGATGCGGCGCGTCGATCGAGAAGCCCGGCCACTGCGCCAAGCACGAGAAGGCCAAGCAGGTCGCTGTCGACGAGCAGCGCGGCACGGCCCACGAGCGCGGCTACACCAGCGCTTGGACCAAGGCTCGGGCCGCATACCTGCGAGTCCACCCGCTGTGCGTGCACTGCGCAAAGGAAGGCCGCCGCGCGGTACCCGCTCATGCGGTCGACCACATCATTCCCCACAAGCTGAAGCAGGCCATCGACAGCGGCGATGCTGCGCTGATCGCCAGGGCCCGCGCCCTGTTCTGGGACAGCGCGAACAACTGGCAGCCGCTGTGCAAGACGCACCACGACCGTAAGACGGCGACCGAGGATGGTGGATGGGGGCGAAGCGCGAAGGCGTCGCCTGCGTCGCTCTGATGCGATCTGGAGGGGATTGACCTCGAAGGGGAGGGACGGGTCGAAAGTCCAGAGATTTTTTGGAAAAGACCGTCCTGGTGATGACGTCAATGCGCGGCGGCGTCCGCGTGCTGGGCTGGCTCGAGCGCCCCGCGAAGTGGATCGCGGCCATGGCGGGCGCCGCCGCCGTCTACGCTCTGTGGAAACTCAAATGAAAATCAAACTGATCGGCGACTGGCGCGCGGTGCTGAAGCGCGCGTGGTCCGTGAAATTCAACGTGCTGGCCGCGCTGCTCGGCGCCGCCGAGATGGTGGTGCTGTTCTACCAGCCGGCCAGCATCCGCCCCGGCGTGTTCGCGGGCATCGACGGCGGCGTGTCGCTGGCCGCAGCGCTCGCGCGCCTCGTCGCACAAAACGAACTGTCCGGAGGTAAGAATGGCAACAGCTAAACAACGCGCGGCCGTAGCCGCTGCCCTGGCCACCGCCATCGCGGTGCCGGCGGAGGGTCTGCGCCAGGTCGCATACTACGATCCTCCGGGCATCCTGACGGTCTGCTACGGGCACACCGGTGCCGACGTCGTCGCGAAGCGCAAGTACTCGCTCGACGAGTGCGGCGCGCTGCTGACCATCGACATGCAAAAGGCCGTCGCCCAAGTCGAAGCGTGCCGCCCTGGGCTGCCCGTGCCAGTGCTGGCCGCCTTCGCCGATGCCGCGTTCAACCTCGGGCCCGGCATCGCGTGCAGCACCGCCACCTCGACGGCGGCGCGCATGCTCTACGTCGGCGATGTGGTCGGCGCATGCAATCAGCTGCCGCGCTGGGACAGGGCGCGCCTGATGGGCGTCCTCGTGCCGCTGCCAGGCCTGACCAAGCGCCGTGCCGCCGAGCGCGAGCTGTGCCTGACGGGTGTCCCGTGAGCGCCTTCAGCTTGGCCGGCGGCGCCGTCGTCGGTGGCATCTGGAAGGTCGCCGCGATCGCTCTGGCCGGCCTGCTTGTCGTCGGTGGCGCCGCCGGCGGCACGGCGCTGTGGCTGGCCAGCTCCGCGCGCGACGATGCTGTCTCCAAACTGGAGACGTCGCGGCTGCTCGTCGCTGACCTTCGTGCTGGCGTCAACGCCCAAAACACGGCCATCATGAAGCTCGGCGAGGAAAAGCTTGCCGCCGAGGCGCGCGGCGCGGCCGCCCGGCAAATCGCCGCAGCGAAGGGCCGCCGCTACGATGCAGCGCTTGCGGCCGCCGCCGGCGCGCGCGCCACCACCTGCGACGAGGCGATGCCGGTCGTCAACCAGTTGCTGAAGGATCTCAAATGAAATATATCATCCTGGCGATCGCGCTGCTGGCCGGCTGCGGCACGGCGCCGCCGGCGACGCAGACGATCAACATCCCGACCTACGTCAGCTGTGTCGATCCGGCCGACATGCCGGCGCGCCCGATTTATGAATTCGGGCGCGCGCATGGAAGACACGCCGGGCGGGCGTGTGCTCGCACTCGCGCGGGACTGGCCCGTCGGCCGCAAGTACGAGGAGCAGCTGGAGGCTGTTATCGCTGGTTGCCGTTGACTGGCGAATCCTCGCGATTCCGGATCACTATTTTAGTAGCGATGTATCCTTGATCAATCCGCGTTTAAGTCCGTCCATGGTTACATATGGCTGCATGAGAGGATTGATAAATCGGAAGCGGAATCGACGCGTTTCGCCAATACGCTGCAATATCGGACCGCGCTGATCGTCGCAAAATGCGTTTAAATGCTGCGAGAAAGCTGGGATGTCGTAAAAGCGACCCATTATCTCAGTCATCGGATCCCTAACGTCCGCCGCAGAGAAATATCCCAAAGCGTCTGGCTTCGCAAGCGCACACGCCAACAAAACCTGCGCATAGAGATTTTCGCGTTGACTACTTGTCGCTTTGTGGTAAGCCGAAATAATACTTTGTTGAGCTTTGCTTAACGCGTTTTCTATTGCCGAACTAACGTCTTCGCCTGTCACATGCGTCTGCCCTTTGCGTGCAGCGGTCTGAAGGGCATGAAGCGCCAATAGGTGTGTGTAATGCGGGAGCCCCTGTGAAAGGGACGAAATTTTATTTTTCGCCGCTTTTTCAATGGTCATTCCAGCATTCGCAACTCCCTTGTCGATAATCTCATCCAATTCCGCTACTGTCATGCGAGGCATTCTGATTTGCACTAGAGCGCGTTCGACTGACTGATGTTCTTGAATAAGCGAATTTACTGAGTCCGCAACCCCTACCAAAATTAATGTGGTTGGAACAGAATGATCTGACAGAGTTTTAATTGTGTCCGCAAGTAGGGTTGTCACCTCCGGATCTTCAATCCTATCCAACTCATCAATAACAATAATAGTTTTTCCCAGCCGTTGCAGGATGTGCCTGATATCGTCCGGTGTGACTGTCGCCGGCAGATAATCAGCAAGTGAGCCTGTATGCATAGTCGGAGTTGCATTGAATCCGATGCCGTTTGTTATGCCAGCATTAATCGGGATTTCCCGGAATACCTTGCGCCATAAACCGCCAAAATCCATCGTCTGATCGCAGTTGATCGTTCCTGAAGAGATGGTGTTTGCTGTTCCTTTGAATGCGTGCGAAATAACCGTCGAGAGCGAGGTTTTCCCGACACCCCTTTCTCCAAAAAGGATAACATGCTGCCCCCTCTGTGCGACTGCGTTTGCAACGTCGGTGAACTGCTGAATCCTGCCAGCGAAGAGGACCTTTTGGTCAATTGGAGCGCTGGGGCTAAACGACTCCGAGATGCGCTGCATTAATGCGAATTGCTCTTCTGAATTCATTTTCTCACCAAGTAACAGGGGTTTGCTAAGCTTTCGAAGTACGAAGCACATAATATACAGGCATCCGCCGTCAAAGTCCAAGCCGCAACTGATTGCAGCGCGTTCCAATCTGCCTATATTAAGTTAGGATCGCCGAGATTGCGAACAACCTCTCGCCGAGCGCCGCCCACGCCGCGCGCTTCTCCTCTGCATAGTCGTGGTGCATGTAATGTCGCCGCACCTTGCTGCCCGCCAGCACGTGATTCTGGCAGCGGTCGATGATGTCCAGCGCCACGCCGAGCTGCTGCATCATGGTGGCGCCGGTGCGACGCAGGTCGTGCGGCGTCCAAGCCCCGCTCGCGCCGCCGGCCAGGATTAGGGTGTTGTCGTTGCGCCTGTTCTTCAGCACGCGCGGCGAGCCATCCCTACTCTTCTTGAACGTCACCTGGCGGTCGCCCAGTTGCTTGCTGATCGACTTGACGTCGAGGTGGCCGGTTCCTGCGTGGTTGGGGAAGCACCACTCGGTATGCCCGGTCAGCGCGTGCAGCTGCTTGAACTGCTCGAGAGCGAACGGCGACAGGTAGACCATCAGGTCCGCGACGTTGTCCTTGACGTTCGCCTTTGGCAGGAACCACTCACTGGTCGCCAGGTCGACGTGCTCCCACCTGGCCATCGACATCTCGCCGACCCGGCACAGCGTCGACAGCATGATCCATATTCCGCATTGGGTGGTCCGCTCGAGCGGTTGGGCCGCAAGGCGCTTGTTTGGCGCCGCGTCGTACTCGGCTTGCATTCGATCCAGGGCTACGCGCAGCTCGCGTATCTCGTCCGGCGCCAGTACCCGGTCGCGATAGTTGTCCAGGTCGTACTCGGGCGCGACAATTTTCTCGATCTCGATCAGCTCCATTGGATCGCCGTCGGCCAGCAGTTTGCGCCACGGCTGCCGCTTGCGCGCCCAAGCAAACATCTGCGTCAGGCTGTTGCGCTGAATGACGGCCGAGCGGTTGACGCCACGGTCGACCATCGCGCGCAGCACGCCGCGCAGGTGGTGCTCGGCCACGTCTTTCACTGGAATGGCGCCGATTGCTGGTAGGACGTCCGCCTCGAACATCCGCTTCAACATCGCGTTTCCGTCCTTGCGGCGCACGCCGTCGGTGATCCACTCGGTGAAGAGATCGTTGACTGTCAAGTCCTTGACGCGGGCCGCTTCGATCGATGCTAGCTTTTGAGCTACCTCCGTTTGCATTTCGTGCCGAACGATCTTCTTATCGATCGCGGGATTGACCCCAGCAGACACCTTGTCGCGCGCAGCATCTCGCACCGTGCGTATCGACGCCAGGCTGTCGCCGGGCCATGTGCCGCACGATAAATCCTTGAGCTTGCCCTCGAACCGGAACCGGTAATAGAACGAGATGGCAACGCCACCGCTGGCCGTTGCTCGCACGCGGCCAAAGAGATTGCCGTCCTCCCGCACCACGACCCCGACCTGCGTCGGCGTGATCGCCTCTAAACCCCGCTGTGTTAGTTTTGCCATTTTTTATACAGGGTCGGAGGTTTCTTGAAATTACCCCTACAATTACCCCTACAGATTAGTGACCTCGCAGTGTACTGCCTGAAATCTGTTGCTACAAACATTTTTGTAACTATATGATTTTAAAGGGGTGGGAATAGGCTCTGACATCTGGTGGAACATGTCGGGGGTAGGAGTAAATCGCATGGGGTGCACGGGGTCGGAGGTTCGAATCCTCTCGCCCCGACCAATAGAATCAAAGACTTACAAGAGGAACTGTATATAAGCCCAGCGCTGTATATTAGACGGTTGTCTAATATCGGAACTGGGCTTTGTCTTTTTGCCTACCGCCATGGCAAGTCCATGTCGATGTTGGATACGTCGGGGAACACTTCCTCGATGTAGATTTCCGTCGTCTCGCCCGACATGTGCGCCAGCCGATCCTGGATGTGCTTCCGGTTCTCTCCGCGCCGCGCCGCGTCCGTGGCGCCGGGTGCGCGAATATCCTTGAACACGACGTCGTCCTTCATTCCGATGCGCTGCTTGGCGCGAATCCACATCGAGTTGAGTCCCGACCTGGCGTACGGCTGGCCCTCCCCTGGTTGCGGCGAGGTCCATGTGCTGCCAGTCGGGCAGGTCGCCGACGGTCACCAGCGCCCGATCTGGCGGGACAACGGCGACCCGATGCGGCCGACGTTCACGCCGTCGGTGCTGGCCCGCAATGGGCACCGCATGGACAGGGACAAAAAGGAGTGCTGGTGCAACTTCGAGCAGCGGACGGGAAGAAAGTCGCCGTTCAAGTGTGGTATCTGCCATTCGTTCGTGACCGCCGGCCGGATCCAGTTCCTCAGCGATAGCACGCACGAGCTGGCCTGGCAGACGTTCGACCTTCCAGACTGGAGCTGAAGATGGGCATTTTCAATATGGCCGGCGGCGCCGTCGCCGGTGGCATCTGGAAGGTCGCCGCGATCGCTCTGGGCGGCCTGCTGGTGGTCGGAGGCGGCGCTGGCGGCACGGCGCTGTCGCTGGCCAGCTCCGCGCGCGACACGGCAGTCGTCGAGTTGAAGGCGGAGCAGCGCATTGTCGCCGCGTTGCGCGCCGGGGTCGACCTGCAGAACACGCGCATCGTCGAGCTCGGCAAGGAGAAGTTGGCCGCCGAGGCGCGCGGCGCCGCCGCCCGGCAAATCGCCGCGGCGAAGGGCCGCCGCTACGATGCAGCGCTTGCGGCCGCCGGCGCGCGCGCCGCCACCTGCGACGAGGCAATGCCGGCCGTCAACCAGTTGCTGAAGGACGTGAAATGAAATACATCATCCTCACGGTCGCGCTGCTAGCCGGCTGCGGCACGGCCCCATCGGCGACGCAGATCATCGACGTGCCCGTGTACCGGCCATGCCTCATCGAAGTGCCGGGCCGGCCGGCATTCGAGTTCGACAAGCTGCCGCTGGACGCCGCCGCCGGCGATCTCGCGCAACCGCGCCGACACGCAGGCTTGATCCTCTCCAATACCGCCGCCGCGCAGGCGTCCAACAATGGCACATCCCATTTGATTGGAGGTGCTATGCCCCACGTTTATACTGACGTCCACAACCTGGAGGGAAAGCCGACTGTTGGCAACGGGGATTGCGTTGCTTTGGTTCAGACATTCACCGATGTCGGCTGGACGGGCAGTTGGCGACCTTGGGTGCGGGTCATCGACGCCGGCTACATCAGGGTAGGCACCGTGATCGCAACGTTCGATAAGCACGGGCGCTACCCCAACAAGCCGACTGGAAACCATGCCGGTTTTTTTCTTGGAATGGGACCGCTCGATACCAAGACAGGTCGGCCGGATTACTTCATCATCATGAAGCAGTGGAAGGGGCTTCGGGTGATTAAGCAGCGCGCGATATACGGTAGAGGGCGACTTGCCCATATTCCGGGAGGCATGAGTGATTCGAACGTCTACGACAATTTTTGGGTTGTGCAGTAGTGCATTGTTGCTGGCATTGGCAGGGCCTGTCGGCGCAGCACCCCTTGCCCTACAGTGCCCGGCGAAATACCCCGATCTCGACCAGATGCGGACCCTGGCCGAGCGGGGATGGACGGCGCCATTTCCCGGCACGCCGCATGCGCCCCTGGTGCAGGTGGGTGTTTCTGTCGGGCCGGCTGAACGCAACGGCGAGCTGATCGGCGCGCCGCTGCGCGGTGGTGCCGGCTATCGATTCGAATATGACGTCGTCCGGGAGGACCTTGAAAAGTGGGCGTTCTGCGAATACAGCATGCCGCTTGGGTATGTGCGGATAATGTATCGAATTTCCACCGGGGGGCGGGCCTGCGAGATGCGCCTGAAGGAGCGGCGCGGGCGTCTGATCGCCGCCAGCATCTGGTGTGACTAGCGCCGACTATTCCGCCAGCGCCACGGCTTGACCCATCTCCGGACCGTCGGCGCCAGTGTCAGAGCGCGGCTATTTCAAACGATTCTTCGCAGGCGGACGCAAAGCGACGAGCGGCGCGAGGGAAGGACCTTTGTCCTCCCATCGCTCGATCCATTCGTCGATCGCCCGCAGGTTGATCCACAACCGCCCATCGACGATTTTGCACTGGTGCCCGTCGAGCCATTTCCCGACCTTGCGCCGCGACTGTACAGAATCAACGGTGTCGCCGGAGAGCTCCACGTAGCGGTCGAGCTTCACCCAAGTCATCGGGTATTTCTCCTCCGGTGACGTGGGGGAGCATCGCTCGGCCCGCTCGCGGTCATATTCAACTTCTCGGCAGGAACCACTCACTGGCCGCCAGGTCGACGTGCTCCCACCTGGCCATCGACATCTCGCCGACCCGGCACAGCGTCGACAGCATGATCCATATCCCACATTGGGTGGTCCGCTCGAGCGGTTGGGCCGCAAGGCGCTTGTTTGGCGCCGCGTCGTACTCGGCTTGCATTCGATCCAGGGCTACGCGCAGTTCGCGGATCTCGTCCGGCGCCAGCACCCGGTCGCGATAGTTGTCTACAGGTTAGTGACCTCGCAGTGTACTGCCTGGAATCTGCTGCTACAAATTTTTTTGTAACTACATGATTTCAAAGGGGTGCGAATAGGCGTTGACATCGGTTGGAATATGTTGGGGGTAGGAGTAAATCATATGGGGTGCACGGGGGCGGAGGTTCGAATCCTCTCGCCCCGACCAATAGAATCAAAGAGATAGGCCAATCTTCGGATTGGCCTTTTTTTTCATTTGGCTGGTGGCTGATTGCTGGTGAACCACCAGCCGGACCGCCACCAACGCGATTGCATTATCCGCGTCGGCGCCGTGACGCAAAGCCGATAAAGGAGAGGCCGGCGAGGAGCAGGGCGTAAGTTTCGGCTTCAGGCACCGCTGTGACGGGAGCTCCGACCACCCCGTTGGCAACGGAAAACGACTGGATCATTGTCGTAGTGGTGGCGGAAGGGTTGCCCCACAAAAACTGGATTTCTCCTGTTCCAGCTGGATTCAACACGGGGGAATACCACGATACGGAGAAGGGGGTGCCGGAGAAGACTGATTCCGGCGTCATCTGAAAAAGTATCATCCAGGTGAAGTCATAGCCGAGCCCAAATCCGCCTGTCGAGCCTTGGCTTGGTTCCGGACCGGCACCTCCGGTGATCGCACCGTTGTAGAAATTCGTCTCGCTTGACGTTGCCGCGAACAAATTCCCCGTATAAAGAATACTGAGGTAGTTTGTCGCGTAATCGCCTGCTGGCTCGGCGTAGCCAAGCAAGTCGCCGGATATGGTGAATGAAATGCGTTTCGCCTCATAGGCAACATCGGAAACCACGGCGGTCGCTTGCGCATTTCCCAATTGCGATGCGATCAGGGCAAATATAGCTATAAGCTTCTTCATTTCAGCTCCTTTGTGCGGTTATGGGACAGTACTCCCTCGCTGATTCTATTGCCATTTCCGCATCGTGAATATAAATATTTAAATGATAATTTTTCCGTTGCGTTGACGATGCGAATATGCTTCTGGCCGGCGCTTCTGCCCATGCCGGCGTTCACGAGGGGCGGAGCACACGACGCCGCGCGATTTGCGCAGGCGGTGACGGGCGGGCGCTCCGGCGGTGTGCGCCAGGTAACGGTAGGAATCCGCTCACCATGCGATCCTTCAGACATTATTGTTATGGAGGAAATTATGAGCGATGACCTGACCAAAGCTGGCGCGCAAGACCGCGCCCGCATCAATGTCAACGAGGCACATGAAGTGACCTACTGGACCAACGAACTCGGCGTCACCAAGGACCGCCTGCAACAATTGGTCAAGGAAGTCGGGACCAGTGCCAAAGCTGTCCGCGAGAGGTTGGCTGCGGGATAAACTTCGCGGCTTAATCGTCCGACTTGGCCACTTTGGACCGTTCATCGCCGCGCCGGCACTCGCGCAGGCCGCTGTTGGTGGCGGCGACGTAGCAGTAGCCCTCCCCACTTGGCTGACCACTGGCGTCGATGGCGCCGACGAATACCTCGCCGTTGGCGGCAGGCCACACGTAGCGGCCGTACAGCCACTTGCCGCGCACGGTCACAGGCTTGGCCGCCGGCGTGAAGCCGCCTTCGCCATGCGGCTCGCCATTGACGAAGCCGCCCTCGTAGCGGCCGGTCGCGTCGATCAGGACGCCGTGCCCGGATGGCTTGCCCAGCGCGACGCCGCCCGCGTAGCTGGTGGCGGGTGCGCCTTTCGGGTAGCGCAGCGCGCCTTCCCCGCCGGCGATGCCGGCGTCGAACTGGCCTTCGTACTCGCCGCCGCGCGCGCTGACCAACTTGCCGGTCAGCGGCAAGCCGTCGCGGAAGGTCCCTTCGATGTAGCTGCCGTTGATGCGCACCAGCTTGCCCGCGCCGTCCGGCTTGAGGCCGTTCACCTGGCCGACGTAGCGCGTGCCGCTCTTATACGCCAGCCCGTCCGCCGTGGGCGAGGGTGCCGACTCGCGCGCGTCGTTGAGCAGTTCCAGATTGTCGAGCAAGAGCGCGTCCTCGCTGTAACGGGACGGCTTGGTGAAGGTGACCGCGTGGCGCAGCGCCGCCAGCGCCTGGCCGGTATCCCTGGCGCGCAGCGCCAATGTGGCCAGGCCACGGAACATGTCGGGGCTGCGCTGGAAAATCGAGGCGGTGTCGAAGCCGGTGATGCCGTCGTCGAGCGCTTCGCCGTCCGGAAGGTTCAGGTACACCTGGCCCAGGCCACGGTAAGTGGCCGGGTAGCCCGGGTCGGCTTTGGCGGCGAGGCGGAATTGATCGCGCGCCTTGATCATCTGCGCCTGCCAGCCCGGCAGGCCGGCGGCGCGCAGCGCTTCGCCATGGTTGAGCATGGTGTCACCCAGCATGTCCAGCAGCTGCGCGTTGCCCGGGAAGCGCTCGCTCAACGCGCGCACCGTCGCGCCGCCGTAGCCCGTGGGCGAAAAGCGCAGGCGGTCGATGTGCGCCTGCGCGCTGTCCGGATTGTCTTGCAGGTTGCGCGCCACCACCGCCTCGATGGCGTCGCGCGGCATCGACACGCGGGTCAGCACGGCGGCAAGGGCGGCCGTCACGCGTGGCTGGTCCAGGGTCTGCACCTGGATGTCCACCGTTGGGAACTTGAACGGTCCGTCGGTGGCCTTGAATACCCGCACACTCAAGCGTTTGACCAAATACCTGGCGATATCCTTGTCCAGCTCCGCGTAGCTGCGCTTGAAAGCGAGGCGGGCGGCGTGCTCCTGGCCGATGCCGAGGTTGTACAGGCGCAGATAGTGGTTCAGCTGCGCGCGCAGTTCCGGCGACGAATTGAAGTAGTGGACGACAAAGCCGGCCCGCGCGTAAAACGCGTTGATCTCCATTTTGTTGGTTCGGGTGGTCTTGATGTAGTCAAGCTTGGTCGTGTTGAATAATGTCTCGGTGTCGATGTCGATGCCGCCACTGGGACCGAACAGGCCGCTGATACGGCCGGACTGCTCATCGACGTCACCCACGGTGACCGAGGTGTTGTCGTACCGGAAAGTGGAAAAATACTCCGCCAGGCCTTCGTCGCACCACATCGGGTAGGCCACCGTCCGCTCGGTCATGCGGATCAGGAAGTGATGGTATTCGTGCAGCAAGACGTTGCGGGCGAAGGTGGGGGTGTTGCTGTCGCCGACGTAACCCTTGACGTTGCCGATCGCCGCGAAGCCGCGCAGCGTATAGGAAAACAGGCCGCCGTAGTTTTCCGGCAGGCCGAGCTTGTCGAAGAGAGTGGTGTTGCCGATGGCCAGCACCGTCAGCGGCCCGACGGTATCGAGCGCTTCGATGCCCAGCGCGCGCGAGCTGAAGTGGCGCATGTGCTCCAGGTCGTTGACCATCAGGCGGGCGGTTTCGGCATCCTGGTCGGTCACCACCCGGAAGTGCTTGCTTTCAGCTTGTACCCATCGCGCGCGGAACAGCGCGTCGATGTCGGCGCCGAAGGCGGGGAGGCTGCAGAGTGCCGCAGCCAAGGCGAGCGCGCGCGAAAAATTCAACATAGAAAGACTGCCCGGAATAAAAAGTTTCCGATGCTATCAGTCTGTTGCGTTAAATGAAAGTGGCAATCTTCTTTTAGCCGACCTGGTAACGAACCGCAACAGGGATTCAACGGGTCCCTGCGCACACTTAAGGCTCCATGGGGGCTGCGAGTGTGGGGGCGGCGAGAAGCCGACCGGGACGGCGGCGGCCTGCGCCAGGCTCCGGCTGCCGACCACCGCGCCAATCGCTTCTAAGGGTCCAAGTTGACCAGCATCATTGCGCCGCAGCTGCTGAATGGGCGGCGCACTAGCAAACAAGCAACCGCATGCGTTATGCTGCGCCGCATGTAAGCAATCGGAATTCAAGGTAGGGCATATGTCAAAAGAGAAAAATCCAGAGGGCGGTGCTCCGGTCACGCCGCAGTCACGGACCGCGCCGCGCTCGCCGCCACCGTTGCAGGCGTCGCGGCCGGCGTCGCCGGAGGAGGCGGCCGCCAAAAAGCAGGCGCGCGAGCAACGGGATGCGCAGGTCCGGGGCGTCACGTCCATCCAGCAGATGCGCGACGCGATACGAGGCGCCGCGCGCGCGCTGCCGGAGATCTCCGAAGTGCCGCGCGTGCGCGCGCTCGATGCGGCGGCGTTCCGCGCGCGGGCCGCGCAGGGCCTGCCATTCCTGATCACCGGTATCGTCAACCGCTGGCCACTGTGCGCGCTGACGCCGCAAACACTGCGCGATCGCTACAGCGAGGTGCAGGTGCGCGCGCGGGTGGGAGACTACATCAACACCGCCTTCGCGGCCGATCGCGCGATGCGCGACATGTCGATGGGCGAGTATCTCGACCTGGTCGCCGTCGAAACGCAGGACCTGCCGCCGTATCTGGGCAATCTGGAGCTGCGGGAGTTGAACAACATGTGCCACTGGCCGACGTATTTCGACAAAATGGGACCGCCGCGTTTCTGGATAGGCCCGGCCCGCACCGTGACGCCGCTGCATTGCGACTACGACGATAATATCTTCGCGCAGATCTGGGGCACCAAGCGGATTTTCCTGTCGCCGCCCCACCACGACGAATTCCTGTACCCGAGCGAGGCGAACGCCATCCTGTTCGGCTCTCCGTTCGATCCCGAGGCGCCCGATTTCGACCGGTTCCCGCTGGCGCGCCAGGCGACCATGATCGAATGCGTCGTCAATCCCGGCGACATGCTGTACGTGCCGGCGGGCTGGTACCACCAGGTCCGCGCGCTGACGTTTTCGTTGTCCTCGAACCGGTGGGCCAGGTCGATGCCGTTCGCCCTGAACGGCGACGCGTCCCTGCTGCGAAGCGGCCGCTGAGTATCGTTGACGGCGCGTTGTCAACCCGATGACAACCCGTTGACACCCAAAATAAGAGGATGCTATATTCGTGTTCGTGAATTGGTAACGTTTCCAATCATTTGCGGCGCGCCGTGCCACCCCGGCGTTCAAGGAGACTGGATGTTCAAGCAAAGCAGGACTTTGACACGGGCGCGGGCCGCCGGAGCGGCGACGTTGATGGCAGCGGCCGCGATGGCGCCAGCGGCGTCGAGCGCGGCGCCCGCCGGACCGAAAGCGGAAGTGATGCACTGGTGGACCTCGAGCAGCGAATCGGCCGCGGTGCGCAAATTCGCCGACGCCTACCGCGCCGCCGGCGGCGTCTGGGCCGATACGGCGGTCGCCGGCGCCGACCAGGCCAAGTCGGTGGCGATCAACCGCATCGTCGGCGGCAATCCGCCGACGGCCGCGCAGTTCAACACCACCAAACAATTCCGCGACCTGATCGACCAGGGCTCGCTCAACAACGTCGACGACATCGCGCTGCGCGACAAGTGGGACCAGCTGATGCCGGCGCCGATCCTGGACGTCATCAAGGTCAACGGACATTATTACGCGGCGCCGGTCGACATTCATATGTCGACCTGGATCTGGTACTCGAAGGCCGCGTTCAAAAAAGCCGGCATCGTCCAGGAGCCGGCCACGCCGGACGAATTGTTCGCCGCACTGGATAAGCTCAAGGCGGCCGGCGTGGTCGGCCTGGCGCACGGCGGCCAGCCGTGGCAGGAAAACATCCTGTTCCAGGCCATGCTGGCCAACGTCGGTGGCAAGGCGCTGTACCTGTCGGTGCTGCGCGAGCGCTCGCCGCAGGCGATCAATTCCGAGGCGTTTAAAAAGGTGCTGCTGGCCTTCAAGCGGCTGCAAACCTACGTCGATGCCGGCTCGCCGAACCGTAACTGGAACGACGCCACCGCCATGGTGGTCGGCGGCAGGGCGGGAGTGCAGATCATGGGCGATTGGGCCAAGGGCGAATTCGCCGCCGCCAAACAAACCGCAGGCAAGGACTTCGGCTGCATCGCCGGTCTCGGTCCGAACGTGCCGTACCTGATCCAGGGCGACGCCTTCGTCTTCCCCAAAACGAAGAATCCGGAGACGGTCAAGGCGCAAAAACTGCTGGCGACGACGATGCTGGCGCCGGCCGCCCAACTGGAATTCAACAAGCTGAAAGGCTCGTTGCCCATCCTCAGCAACGTCGATACCTCGTCGATGGATGTCTGCGCGCAGGCCGGCATGGCCATCATGAAGGACAAATCCCGCCAGGTGGGCATGATCGAGGTGCATCTGACGCCCGACCAGAACGGCGCGCTGCAGGACGTGCTGACGACTTACTGGAACACCCGCATGCCGGTCGAGAAGGCGCAGAAGAGCATCGCGGCGGCGCTGCGGGACTAGCAATGGGTTGAATCGCGGCTTGCTTGTCACCGTCCGGGGCGATGCGGTATGCTGACCGCCGCATACACTCAACGGATGAGGGAACTCGTGGCAACAATCAAAGACGTCGCCCGGCTGGCGGGCGTGGGGCTGGGCACCGCCTCGCGTGTGGTCAGCGGCAGGGGATCGGTGTCCAAGGCGACGCTCGAGAAGGTGCAAAAAGCCATCGTCGAGCTGGATTTCCGGCCTTCGCACGCGGCGCGCTCGCTGCTGTCCGGCAGTTCGCAAATGATCGGCGTCTACATCCCGTACCTGAGCGGGACGTTTTACACGCCGATCCTGCAGTCGATCTACACGGCGCTGCGGGCGTCGGGATTGAACATGGTGGTCGCGTTCGGCGTCGGCGACGGCAACGAGCGGCAGCAGGCGATCGACGGCGTGAATTTTCTGATCGAGCGTGGAAGCGACGGCTTGCTCGTCATGAGCAATGCGCTGGAGGACGGGGACTTCGCGGCGCTAGGGCCGTTCCAGTCCCGGGTGGCGGTGATCAACCACCGCTACGCCGGCATCGCCGAGCAGTGCTTCACCGTCGACCACAAGGCCGGCGGACGGCTGGCGGCGCGCACGCTGCTGGACAAGAAGCACCGCAAGATCGCCGTCATCGCCGGTCGCGCCAGCGCGCCGGACAACCAGGAGCGCCTGGCCGGCTTCATGGCGGAGCTGGACGAGGCGGGCATCGACAGCGGCAAAGTGTGGGTGGAGGACGGTAACTTCACGCCCGAAGGAGGGTGGGCATGCGCCGAGCGGCTGCTGGCGTCGGGCCGGGAGTTCTCGGCCGTGTTTTGCGCCAACGATGAAATGGCGGTCGGCGCCTTATCGTTCTTCCAGCAGGCGGGTGTCGCCGTGCCGGACCAGGTGTCGGTGCTCGGGTATGACGACACGCACAGCGCGGAGTTCACCGCGCCGCGCCTGACGAGCGTCCACATACCGTGGAGCGAGATGACGATGAACGGCTTGAATTACCTGTTGAACCGGTGCTACGAGACGGACCGCCCGGTCAAGCGCAAATACAAGCTGCACGTGACGGAGCGCGCTTCGCTGGCGAAAGTCCCTTCACGCAAAAGCGCTAAATAACGGGGTGCGCGCTGGCCGCGCACCCTTTTTTTGTAGTATATTGGAAACGATTCCAATTTATGGGGCGGGGCGATGCCGATAACCAGATTACTGAAATGCGCCGGATTCGCGGCGGCGTTGTTGACGCTCGGGCAGCCCTTCGCCCGCGCCCAAACGGGATCGCCGGCGCTGCCGATGCTGCATACGGAGGGTACGCGCTGGCTGGCGGCGGACGGCAGCGTCGCGGCGCTGCGCGGCGTCAACCTGGGAAATTACCTGATCCAGGAATTCTGGATGATGGGGCAGGGCGGCGCCGGCATCGACGACCAGTGCAAGCTGGAGGCGGTGCTCGACAAACGCTTCGGCTATGCGGAGCGCGAGCGCCTGTACGCGCTGTTTCGCGACAACTGGATCAAGCCGCGCGACTGGGACATGCTGCCGAAGCTGAATCTGAATCTGGTGCGCCTGCCGTTCATTTACAGCGTGGTGGAGGACGAAAAGAATCCCCGCCATCTGCGTGCCGACGCCTGGCGCTATCTGGACAACGCCATCGACGAGGCGGAAAAGCGCGGCATCTACGTGGTGCTCGACCTGCACGGCGCCGTCGGCAGCCAGGGCTGGGAGCATCACAGCGGCTGCGCCGGGAAGAACAAATACTGGGACACGCCGGAGTTCCAGGAGCGCACCATCTGGCTCTGGCAGCAGATCGCGGCGCGCTACAAGGACCGTGGCGCGGTCGCCGGCTACAGCGTGCTCAATGAACCCTGGGGTACGACGCCCGAGAATATGGCTGGTGTGGTCGAGACCTTGTACAAGGCGATCCGCGCGGTCGATACCAACCATGTGATCATCCTGCCGGGCCATGTCAAGAACGGCATCGACGCCTATGGCAAGCCGTCGGACAAAGGCATGGTCAACGTCGCCTTCGAGATGCATCCATATCCGGGCCATTTCGGCTGGGGCAAGCCGGGGCTCGCGGTGCACCAGGGCTGGCTGCAATGCGGCGGCGGCGACACGGTCTGCGCCTGGAAGAAGCGGCTCGATGGCCTCGACACCGCGTTCTTCGTCGGCGAGTTCCAGCCGTGGGCTTTCATGGGCGCGGACGCCGGCGGCCAGGTCACGCGCGTGACCTACGACACCTACGTCGCCAACGGCTGGGCGTCCACCGCCTGGTCGTACAAGCTGGTGTCCAACAAAGGCGGGCAGGGAAAGGGAACCTGGGGCATGGTGACCAACGCGCCGGGAGCGAAGATTCCCAAACTCGATTTCAACAAAGCCTCGCTGGCGGAGATCGAAAACCTGTTCCGCCTGTTCGGCAGCGTGCCGTATCAGCCGCAGCAAACCATCATCAAGTGGATGAACTCCACGGTAGCGCCCACTCCCTTCGCAAAACAATAACCCACGATGACCATGACTTTTAACGACTTGACCAAGGCGATAAGCCGCTCGGATTTCGCAAACGACTTCCTGTGGGGCGTGTCGACGTCCGCCTACCAGATCGAAGGCGCGGCCGACATAGGCGGCCGCGTGCCGTCGATCTGGGACACCTTCAGCGCGACGCCGGGCAAGGTCCGCGACGGCTCCACCGGCGCGGTCGCCTGCGACCACTATCACCGCTGGGAGGAGGATCTGGATCTGGCGCAGGCCATGGGACTGAACTCGTACCGTTTTTCGATCGCATGGACGCGCATTTTCAACGGCGTGGACGAACAGCCGAATCCCGAAGGGCTGGCGTTCTATTCGCGCCTGGTGGACGGTATGCTGGCGCGCGGACTGCAGCCGTGGTGCACGCTGTACCACTGGGACCTGCCGCAGTACCTGCAAGACCAGGGCGGTTGGGAGAACCGCGCCACCATCGACGCCTATCTGCGATACGTGGATGTGACGACCACGCACCTTGGGGGCCGCGTCAAGCACTGGATCACCCACAACGAACCGTGGTGCACGGCCATGCATGGCAACTGGGACGGCATGCACGCTCCCGGCAACAAAAGCCTGCCGCTGGCGCTCCAGGTCTGCCACAACGTACTGGTGTCGCATGGCTTGGCGGTGCCGGTCATCCGCGCCAACGTGGCCGATGCGAAGGTGGGGATCGCATTGAGCCTGCACCCGATCAAGCCGGCCAGCGACAGCGCCGCCGACCAGGAGGCGGTGGTACGCCACGACGCGCTGCGCAACCGCTGGTTCCTCGACGCGCTGTATGGCCGGGGCTATCCCGAGCTGGCGTTGCGGCTGGTGGGCGAGGATGCGCCGATGGTGCTGCCCGGCGATATGGAAGCGATCGGCGTTCCATGCGACTTCCTCGGCGTGAACTACTACTTCCCGGAAGTGGTCACCAACGCGCCGGACCAGTACCCGCTGCGCACCGCCATCGTCCATCCGCAGGACCGCCAGCGCACCGACTTTGGTTGGGAGGTGTCGCCACAAGGGCTGGTCGATTTGATGGCGCGCGTGGCGCGGGAGTATCCGACCGGCGATTTGTATGTGACCGAGAACGGTTCCTCCTACGACGACCATGTGGGCGCCGACGGCGCCGTCGACGATACCGCCCGGCGCGACTACCTGATCCGCCATCTGGTGGCGGTGCGCGACGCGATCGCCGCCGGCGCCCATATCAAAGGCTATTTCGCCTGGAGCCTGCTGGATAACTTCGAATGGTCGGAGGGCTATCTGCGGCGTTTCGGCCTGACCTACGTCGACTATCCGACGCAGCGCCGCACCGTCAAGCAAAGCGGCCATTGGTACAGCGCCTTGGTGCGCGGCCAGAATCAACAATAATTCAAACACGGAGACGAGCATCAAATGAAAACACGCCACAACCATATCCTGCGCCGCGCCGTCCTGGCATCCATGCTGGCGCTGGGCGCCCACGCCATCGCCGCCGCACCGGCTCCGGCTTCCGCTCCGCTCACCGACTGGCCGCGCATCACCAGCGCCGTCAAGCAGGACAAATCGATGGAAGCGCGCATCGCCGGCATCGTCGCCGGCATGACACTGGCGCAAAAGGTTGGCCAGATGACGCAGCCCGAGATCAAGTTCATCACGCCGGCGCAGGTGCGCGAGTTCTACATCGGTTCCGTCCTCAATGGCGGCGGCAGCTGGCCGCAGGGGAACAAGTACGCCACCGCCGCCGACTGGGTCAAGCTGGCGGACGCCTACTACGACGCGTCGATGGGTACCGACATGAAGGTCAAAGTCCCGGTCATCTGGGGCATCGACGCCATGCACGGCAACAGCAATATGTATGGCGCCACGCTGTTCCCGCACAATATCGGCCTCGGGGCCGCGCGCGATAAAAAGCTGGTCGAGCAAATGGCGCGCTCGGTCGCCAGGGCGGTGCGCGCCACCGGCATCGACTGGGTGTTCGCGCCAACGCTGGCGGTGGTGCGCGACGATCGCTGGGGACGCACCTACGAGAGCTTCTCGGAGGACCCGGCCATCGTCAAGGACTACGCCGGCGCTTACGTCAGGGGTCTGCAGGGTGATTTGAAAGGCGACGGCACCGTGGTCGCCACCGCCAAACACTTCGTCGGCGACGGCGGGACGGCCGAGGGCAAGGATCGTGGCGTCAACCAGTCCACCAAGGCCGACATGATCAACATCCACGCGCTGGGCTATTTCCCGGCGCTGGAAGCCGGTGTGCAGACCGTCATGGCGTCGTTCAACAGCTGGAACGACCTCGAAGGCGGCGCCGATCAGGGCAAGATGCACGGTAGTAAGGCGCTGCTGACCGACGCCTTGAAAACCAAAATGGGCTTCGATGGATTGATCGTCAGCGACTGGAACGGCATCGCCGAGGTGCCCGGCTGCGCCGAGGACAGCTGCCCGCAGTCGATCAACGCCGGCGTCGACATCATCATGGTGCCGGAGCGCTGGAAGACCTTCATCGCCAACACCATCGCCCAGGTGGAGAAGGGTGAGATTCCGATCGCGCGCATCGACGACGCGGTCACCCGCATCCTGCGCGTGAAGCTGCGCGCCGGCCTGTTCGATGGCAAGAAGCCGTCGAAGAACCGCTACGCCGGCAAACAGGAAGCGTTGCAGGACCGCGCGCTGGCGCGCCAGGCGGTGCGCGAATCGCTGGTGCTGCTGAAGAATAACGGCGGTGTGCTGCCGCTGGCGCGCGGCAAAAAGATCCTCGTGGTCGGCAAGAGCGCCGACAGCATGGCCAACCAGTCGGGCGGCTGGTCGCTGACGTGGCAGGGCACCGACAACAAGAACAGCGACTATCCAATCGGCGACACCATCCTGGCCGGCATTCGCGATGCCGCCGGCAAGGACAACGTCACCTTCAGCGAAAACGCCGCCGGTGTCGATGTCGGCAAGTTCGACGCCGTTATCGCCGTCATCGGCGAAACGCCGTACGCCGAGGGCGATGGCGACATCGGACCATCGGGCACGTTGCGCCTGTCGGGCCGCCATCCGGAGGATCTGGCCGTGCTGCAGGCGGTGGCGGGCAAGGGCAAACCGGTGGTGACGGTGCTGGTGGCCGGCCGCCCGCTGTACGCCAACGACATCCTCAACCTGTCGGACAGCTTCGTCGCCGCCTGGCTGCCGGGCACCGAGGGCAAGGGCGTGTCCGATGTCCTGTTCCGCAAGGCGGACGGCAAGGTCAACGCGGATTTCCGCGGCAAGCTGTCGTTCTCTTGGCCCAAGTCGGCATGCCAGTCGCCGCTCAACGTCGGCGACGCCGGCTACGATCCGCTGTTCAAATATGGTCATGGCCTGACTTACGCCTCCACCGCCGGCCAGGCTGCCCTGCCGACGCTCGACGCCAGCTTCGCGCCTGGCGGCTGCGGCAAGAGCACCGCCATGCCGGTATATGGCCCGGCGGACCGCGCCACCTATGCGCTCCACGTGGAGAGCGGCGGCCAGAAGACGGCGCTGGGCGCGGACCTGAACGCCGTATTCAATCTGCCGACGGTGAAGGTCGAGACGGCGCAGGTGAACACACAACAGGATGCAAAAAGGCTAACCTGGTCCGGTCCTGCTAAACTGTCGGCGCAATCCGCCAAGGCCATGCCGGTTCCCGCGATCGCCGGCACCGACGGCGCGCTGCAATTCGATACCATCGTCACCGGCGCCCCACAAGGGAAAGTCGGCATCTGGATGGAAAACGTGGAACTCGACGCCAGCGCCGTGTTCCAGCGCATGGCCGGCAAAGGCAAACAGACGGTGAAGATACCGCTGTCGTGCTTCAGCGCCAAAGGACTGAAGGCCGACGCGTTGTCAACGCCGTTCGCCGTCTCGGCCGACGGTCCGTTCGCGGCCAGCTTCGCCAACATCCAGATCGTCGGCGGCGCGGCCAAAGACAAGGACGCGTCGGCGTGCGGCGACTTTAAGTAACAACAGCAAATACAACAGAAAGAGCAAGCATGGAACCATTATCGAAAGCTGCCGGCGTGCCGGGCAGCCCGTCGCAGGCCAAGGGCAACACCGGCCCCCTCATCATCATCACGATCCTGTTCTTCATGTGGGGTCTGTTGACGGCGTTGAACGACGTCCTGATCCCGCACCTTAAGTCGATTTACACGCTGACCTATGTGCAGGCCATGCTGGTTCAATTCTGCTTCTTCGGCGCTTATTTCATCGTCTCGCTGCCTGCCGGCGCGTTGATCAAGCGGATCGGCTACCAGAACGGCGCCGTCGCCGGCCTGACCATCGCCGCCGCCGGCTGCGCGCTGTTCTACCCGGCGTCGACCAGCGGCTACGCGCTGTTCCTGTTGGCGTTCTTCATTCTGGCCGGCGGCATCACCATCCTGCAGGTGGCGGCCAACCCTTACGTGACGATCCTGGGCGATCCGCAGACGGCATCGAGCCGCCTGACCTTGACCCAGGCCTTCAACTCGCTGGGCACCACGGTGGCGCCGACCCTGGGCGGTATGCTGATCCTGGCCGGCGGCGTGATGAGCACCGCCGATCTGGCCAAGCTGCCGGCCGACCAGGTGGCCGCTTACTACGCCAACCAGGCGGCCAGCGTGCAAGGTCCGTATCTGGCGCTGGCCGGGGCCCTGCTGGTGCTGGCGATCCTGTTCGCGATGGCGCGCCTGCCGAAGATCGTCGACGCCGAGCAACCGGCCGCCCGGGCGGCCGACGGTGGCGGCTGGAAGCTGGTGCTGCAGCATCGCCACCTGGTACTGGGCGTGGTCGGCATCTTCCTGTATGTGGGTGCGGAGGTGTGCGTCGGCAGCTTCCTGATTAACTTCATCGGCCTGCCGCACATCGCCGGCCTGCCGGAACACCAGGCGGCGCCGTACGTCAGCTACTTCTGGGGCGGCGCGATGCTGGGCCGCTTCATCGGCTTCGCCGTCATGCGCTACGTCAGCCCGGGCAAGGCCCTGGCCTTCAACTCGGCCGCCGCGTTCGCGCTGCTGCTGGTGGCGATTTTCGGCAGCGGCCATACCGCGATGTGGGCGCTGCTCGGCGTTGGCCTGTTCAACTCGATCATGTTCCCGACCATCTTCTCGATGGCGTTGAACAAACTGGGACCGTTGACGGGGCAGGGCTCCGGCTTGCTGTGCATGGCGATCGTGGGCGGCGCGCTGGTGCCGTTCGCGCAAGGATTCCTGGCCGATACCGTCAATCTGCAGATCTCGTTCGTTGTGCCGGCGGCGTGCTACGTCTTCGTGCTGTACTTCGGCTTGAAATACGCCGGCATGTATGCGGACGGCGGCGCGGACAAACCGGCCGCGCGCGCGGGACACTAAAGCTAAAAACACCCGAAGCCCGTAGGGCGGATTAGGCGGAACGCCGTAATCGGCCATGCATGCGCATCGACGGCGCATGCATGGCCGATTACGCTTCGCTAATCCGCCCCACGTGTTTTTGTTTTTGACTATTTTGATCTGGCGCATGGATATGCGTCTTAGAGGGTTTCCTCTCGCGTCTGTCTTGCGCCAGCGAACTATGATGGTCTCATCTCAATCGATAAAGGATGTAGACATGAGTTCCATCAAGGCATATCTGGTCGGCGCGGGCATCGGTTCGTTGTCGGCGGCCGCTTTCATGATCCGCGACGCCGGCGTCCAGGGCGCCAATATCACGATCTTCGAGGCGATGCCGCTGGTTGGCGGCAGCCTCGATGGCGGTGGCGACGCGGAGCGCGGCTACACGCTGCGCGGCGGCCGCATGTTCACCACTGATAACTACGAATGCACCTGGGATCTGTTCAAGAGCATCCCCTCGCTCGAGCATCCCGGGCAGACCGTGTACGACGAAACCATCGCCTTCAACGAGATGCACAAATCGCACTCGAAGGCGCGGCTGGTGGACCGCAACCGCTTCCGGGTCGATGTGACGTCGATGGGCTTTTCGATGAAGGACCGCACCGAGCTGCTGGCGCTGACCGAAGCCGATGAGGAAAAGCTCGGCGACAGTGCCATCACCGACTGGCTCTCGCCGGAATTCTTCGACACCAAATTTTGGTACATGTGGGCCACCACGTTCGCCTTCCAGCCGTGGCACAGCGCGGTGGAGTTCAAGCGCTATCTGCACCGCTTCATGATGGAGTTCTCGCGTATCGAAACGCTGGCCGGCGTCAAGCGCACCGTCTACAACCAGTACGATTCTCTGGTGCGGCCGTTGCAGCACTGGCTGCAGGAGCAGGGCGTGCGCATCGTCCGGAACTGCAAGGTCGACGACCTCGATATCATGGAGGAGGGCGGGGTGTTGACCGTGACGGCGATCCGCTGCACGCGCGAAGGCGTGGCCGAAACGATCGCGGTGGCGCCGCACGACCTGGTGTTCTTCCAGAACGGCTCGATGACCGACGCCTCCAGCCACGGCACCATGCATAGCGCGCCGCCCAAGCTGGACAAGCGTGATAGCCAGGGCTGGGCGCTGTGGGAGAAGCTGGCGGTTGACCGGCCGCAGTTCGGCAATCCGGCCGCTTTCAATTCCAGCATTCCGGAGTCGTGGTGGGAGTCGTTCACGGTGACGTTGAAGGACCCGAGGTTCTTCGACCGCATGGAGCGCTTTAGCGGCAACGTGGCCGGAACCGGCGGGCTGGTGACGTTCAAGGATTCCAACTGGTTGCTGTCGATCGTGCTGGCGCATCAGCCGCACTTCGCCGGCCAGCCGGCGGGCGTGCAGGTGTTCTGGGGCTACTCGCTGCATCCGGACCGCATCGGCAATTTCGTCGCCAAGCCGATGGCCGACTGCACCGGCGAGGAGATTCTGCGCGAGTTGTGCGGGCACCTGAACTTCGACATGGAGGTGATGGAGACGGCCAACTGCATCCCGTGCCGCATGCCGTACATCACCAGCATGTTCATGCCGCGTTTGCGCAGCGACCGGCCGTTGCCCGTGCCGCCCAATTCGCGCAACCTGGCCTTTGTCAGCCAGTTCGTCGAGGTGCCGGAGGACGTGGTGTTCACGGTCGAATACTCGGTGCGGGCGGCGCAGATGGCGGTGTACCAGCTGCTCGACGTCAAGCGCGCGGTGCCGCCGGTCAGCCATCATGATCAGTCGCTCGGGGTCAAGTTCGACGCGCTGATCAAGGCCTTCACGTAGCCGCGGCTAGGCCAGGGCGCCCATCAGCTTTTGCATCGGACTTAGCGGGATCAGCGCTTCCGGTTCGTCGATCTCCAACACGACGTCGTTGTAGGCGACGGGACGCAGTGGTTCGATTTCGGCGGTGTCCGATAGCCGTGCCTCGTCGAGCATCTGTCGAAGCTTGGCGGCATCTACCATGTTGACCTTCGCCAGCAATGCGCCGTACTTGCGCACGTCCGCCTCGTTGGCCGCGATCTTGTCCGCCGGGCGCAGCGCCAGATTGATGCAGCCGAAGATGGCGAATACGCCCAACAGCCATGCGGACGGCACGGGCAACTGTGCGGCGAGTGCCGCGACGGCACTGCTGCCGGCAAGCAAGCTGATGAAGGTCAGCGTGGTTCGCAGGCGCCGGTAGAGGCGGGCCGTGCGCTGGCGGAGCCGCTGCGCATAACGCGGGCTGAACTGCAATTCTTCCTTGGTTTCATCCATGACTAGTTCCCTTTTTGCTTGGGAGGCGGCACCGGCGCGGGCATCGGCGGCGGCGCAGGCTTGCGCGGCTTGCGCTTAGGGGCCGGGCGGGGCGGCTGATGCGACTTCGAATCGAGGCATTTCATTGTAGGCCGTTCCGCAGCCGCCACCGGCGCCCGATTACATCATGCAAGCAGTTTATGGTGGCGCATTGCGGCAGGTCAGCCGTCGGCAGCCTGTTGCATTCAATGCTAGACTTGCTGAGTTCAAATAAAGTAGCGAGGCTGGCATGATGACGGGCATCAACCGGAAAAGCGTGTTCGGTTTAATCGTCTTGGTGGCGATGGCCGGGCACTACGCCTTGTTGCGCGTGCCGTTCGTCGGCAACGATTTCGGTCGCGACATCGCCGAGTGGCCGCTGCTGGCAGATCTGGTGATCACTTTCCCGCTGCTTTACTATTTCATGTTTCGCCCGTCGCCCAAGGCGTTTTTTCTGCGATGGCTGACCTTCGCCGCGTTGAGTTTGTGGTTCGGCAGCCTGATGATCCCCGACGAAGGCAAGGTGATCTGGCGCGGCGTCGAACGCTTGTGGCCCCTGTATATCGCGCTGCAGGCGGCGCTCGAGTTGTATGTCCTGGTTTTCCTGGTCCGTAAGATACGTGCGCTCGCGCGCATGGGCGGTGACGTCGATGAGGCGATGGAGCAGACCATCCGAGGGCGGCTTGGGCGCGGCGCCACCGGCTGGTTCGCCTTGTTCGAAGCGCGCATCTGGTATTACGGGCTGTTCATGCGCAAGGGTTCGCAGTTGCGCCTTCGCGGCGAGCAGCACTTCAGCTACGACAAGAACGAGGGCAACGCGTCCAACCAGATCGCGGTGATCATGATGCTGCTGTTCGAGATGCCGCTATCGCACTTGCTGCTGCATCTGGTCGCGGTCAAGCCTGTGCTGGCGTGGATCGTCGATGGACTGACGCTGTGGTCCATGCTGTACATCGTGGCGGAGTACCGCGCCACGCATTGGCGGCCGGTGTCGCTCGATAAGGATGCGCTGTTGATACGCTATGGCGTGTTTGCCGCGGACCGCGTGGTTCCATACTGGATGGTGGAGTCGATCTCGCGTCGCGGCGGGTACGTCCCGCGCGAGCGCGGTGTGCTTCGCTTGTACCAGTTCGGCGGCGCCAACGTGGAGATCCGATTGCGTCCGGGCAGCCGGCTTCCCGGGTTCGCCGGACGCGAGCAAGTGGTGACGCGGATTTGCATCGGCATCGACAAGCCGGACGCCTTCATCGATGCGGTCCGCGCAAAGCTCCAGCAGTCATAAACGTCGGGGTCAAGTCTGACATTCGGACACGAGCTTATCTAAACGTCGGGGTCAAGTCTGACATTCGGACACGAGCTTATCTGTAAAACCGCATCACGGCAGAGCCTGTGTCCGAATGCCAGACTTGACCCCGGGGGGTATGGTAGAGCCTGTGTCCGAATGCCAGACTTGACCCCGGGGTTAGAGGAAGCGGTCGAGGATTTTTTTGCCGTGCTTGTCGAGCTCGCGCACGTCGCGGATCAGGTAGTGGATGCCGTGGATGTCGGAGATCAGCAGCGTGTCGACCGTCAGCCGGCGGATGTCCTCTTCGCCGCGCAGCACGAATTCGGTGTCGCCACGGTCCGTCTCCACCGTCCATGTGCACGGCGTGGCGAAGCTCGAGACGTCGACGATGCGCGAGATCTCGGGCATGAATTCACGGCTCGCCAGCTCTTCGCGCACCAGCTCTCCGATCTGCTGCGGCAGCTCTTCGATGCGGTCGATCCATGCCACTTCCTTGCCGTCGCCGCTAACCAGCGCGATGCCGTCCTCCGGCGCCTGCACCGGGAAGGCGCGCACCGCCGCCACGCCTTCGTGCACGGCGCCTTCGCCGGTCGTCAGCACCAGCCGGCCGAAGGGATTGCGTACCAGTTCAAATTTTGTCGTCGTCATGTGGTTCTCAGTTGCTTCCCTGGTTATTCCTTGCCGCCGCTGTCGCCCATGTCGGTGTCGACATTGCGGGCTTGCGCTTGATACAGGCGGTAGTAGGCGCCTTCGCGCTCCATCAGCACGTCGTGCGAGCCTTCCTCGACCACCACGCCGCGATCGAGCACCACCAGGCGGTCGGCCTTTTGCAACGTCGACAGGCGGTGGGCGATGGCGATCGTGGTGCGACCCTTCACCAGGTTTTCCAGCGCGCGCTGGATTTCTTTTTCGGTCTCGGAGTCGACCGAGGACGTGGCCTCGTCGAGGATCAGGATCTTCGGATCGATCAGCAGCGCGCGGGCGATCGAGATGCGTTGGCGTTCGCCGCCCGACAACCCTTGTCCACGCTCGCCGACCATCGAGTCGTACCCCTGCGGCAGGCGCAGGATGAATTCGTGCGCGTGCGCGGCGCGCGCGGCGGCGATGATTTCTTCGCGCGTCGCATCCGGTTTGCCGTAGGCGAGGTTCTCGGCGATGGTGCCGAAGAACAGGAACGGCTCCTGCAGCACCAGGCCGATGTTGCGGCGGTAGTCCGACACCGCGAACGAGCGGATGTCGACGCCGTCGAGCATGATGGCGCCTTCCGAGACGTCGTAGAAGCGGCAGATCAGATTGACCAGTGTCGATTTGCCGGAGCCCGAGTGCCCAACCAGGCCGACCATCTCGCCGGCCTTGATATCGAGGCTGATGCCGCGGTTGACGGCGCGGTTGCCGTAGCGGAAACCGACTTCGCGCAAGGTGATGTTGCCGTCGACCTTGGCCAGCTTGACCGGGTTGGCCGGCTCCGGCACCGACGACACGTGGTCGAGGATGTCGAAGATGCGCTTGGCGGCCGACGCCGATTTCTGCGTGACCGAGACGATGCGGCTCATCGAGTCCAGGCGGCCGTAGAAGCGGCTGGAGTAGGCGATGAACGCCGACAGCACACCGACGGTGATATTCCCCTTCGAGACCTGGTAGATGCCGAACACCCAGATCACCAGCAGACCGAGTTCGGTCAGGAACGATACCGTCGGCGAGAACAGCGACCAGATTTTATTGAGTTTGTCGTTGACGGCCAGGTTGTGCTGGTTGGCGGTGCGGAAGCGCGCCGCTTCGCGCGTCTCCTGCGCGAAGGCCTTGACCACGCGGATGCCGGGGATGGTATCGGCCAGTACGTTGGTGACCTCGCCCCATACCCGGTCGATCTTTTCGAAGCCCTGGCGCAGGCGGTCGCGCACCACGTGGATCAACCAGGCGATGAACGGCAGCGGCAGCAACGTGAAGATCGCCAGCCACGGGTCGATCGAGAACAGGATCACGCCGGTCATGATGATCATCAGGCAGTCGGACGCGAAGTCGAGCAGGTGCAGCGACAGGAACACGCAGATCCTGTCGCTCTCGCTGCCGATGCGCGACATCAGGTCGCCGGTGCGCTTGCCGCCGAAGTATTCCAGCGACAGGCGCAAAAGGTGGTCGTAGGTTTCGGTGCGCAGGTCGGCGCCGATGCGCTCCGACACCAGCGCCAGCACGTACGTCTTGGCCCAGCCCAGGATCCACGCCATCACCGCCGAGGCGACCAGGCCGGACATGTACAGCGCCACCATCGAGGTGTCGACCGGCTTGCCGTTCTGGTACGGGATCAGCACATTGTCCATCAGCGGGATGGTCAGGTACGGCGGGATCATGTGCGCGCCGGTGCTGAGCAACATCAGCGAGAAGCCCAGCGCGAGCTGGAATTTGTACGGCCTGGCGAAGCGCCACAGGCGGAACAGGGTCCACGTCGACGGCGGCGTGTAGATCACCTTGGTGCAGACCGGGCATTCCTCCTGGTCCGGGTCCAGCGGCGCCTTGCAGCTCGGGCAGATGCTTTTTTCTTCGACGATGACCGGCACGCCGCTGGCGTGGCTGTCCAGGTGCGCCGAGAAGGCTTCCACCAGGCGGATCGCGTTGAGGTTCTGGCCCAGGGTGAAGCGCCACGCCGCCAGGCGGCCGCCAGCGCCGATCAGCTCCAGGTGGCCGACGCCGGCGTGGTCGTGGTGCTGCAGCGTCAGGTCATGCGAAAAAGGCCACGATTGCCATTGTTCCTGGCCCGGCGCGCGCGCCAGCAGGCGCGTGGCGGTGACGACGATGACGCCCTTGGCGAAACGAAGTTGCTGATCCAGGTCAACCTCCAGGGCACTTACAACGTTTTCCTCTTTGGAAAGCTGTGCCTGTATCTCGGAGCGCCAGCGTTCGGGAAGCTCGCCAAGGCTGGAGACGGTGGAAAGTTGTTGGGTTGTCATCGTGCGGCTTACTCCGGGTCGAAAAAATGGTGAAACTAGCATCGGCACTCTACAACAATCGCTTTGCCAATAAGGTGTTGCGGCTGGTATAAGTAATTATTTACAGTATTCTGTCAGTGCATCAACAGTCGAGTCGGACATTTGACTCGCGCCAGAAATAAACCGGGCTTTTGTACTGGCGGCAAGTATAACGCACAGACATCGGGGTCGGTGGACGTGATGAACTTGGTCAAGCTACGGGGTGGGCCAAATACGATTTGGCGGGAAGCGGTGGTACGGGTTTAAAATACGGCGCAGGCTGGCCACGGCTGATAACAAAGACACAAGAATAGAAACATGACCAAGAAGAAAGACATTGAAGTCCTCCGCGTAACCCATTTGCGCGGTCCCAACATCTGGACCTATCGCCCGGTGATCGAGGCGTGGCTGGATATTGGCGAACTGGAAAAATATCCGTCGAATTTGTTGCCGGGCTTGTACGAGCGCCTCACCGCGATCCTGCCCGGCCTGATCGTGCACCGCTGCGGCGTGGGCGAGGTCGGCGGCTTCCTCGAGCGCCTGCGCGACGGCACCTACGCCGGCCACATCCTCGAACACGTGGTGCTGGAGTTGCAGAACCTGGCCGGCATGAAGACCGGTTTCGGCAAGACGCGCCAGATCGGCGAGGACACCGGCTTGTACAAGATGGCGTTCCGCACCCGCCAGGAGCAGGTCGGCCGCGCCGCGCTGGAGGCGGGCCGCGACCTGCTGATGGCGATGATCGAGGACCGCCCGTACGACCTGGCCGCCAAGGTGGCCGAGCTGACCGACATGGTCGAGTCGCTGTGCCTGGGGCCGAGCACCGCCAACATCGTCGATGCCGCCACCGACCGTAAAATCCCGTCGATCCGTCTGACCGACGGCAACCTGGTGCAGCTGGGCCACGGCGCCGCGCAACGCCGCATCTGGACCGCCGAAACCGAACAGACCAGCGCCATCGCCGAAGGCATCGCCAGCGACAAGGACCTGACCAAAAGCTTGCTGGCATCGTGCGGCGTGCCGGTGCCCGAAGGTGAACTGGTCACCAGCGCCGACGCGGCGTGGCAGGCGGCCGAGGACATCGGCGTGCCGGTGGTGGTCAAGCCGTACGACGGCAACCACGGACGCGGCGTCTCGCTCAACCTGATGACGCAGTCCGATGTGGCCAAGGCCTATCACCTGGCGGCGCAAAAGGGCGGCAGCAAGAACGTCATCGTCGAACGCTTCATTCCCGGCGACGAGCACCGCCTGCTGGTGGTGGGCAAGCGCCTGATCGCCGCCGCCGGCGGCGAATCGCTGTGGGTCGTCGGCGACGGCAAGCAGAATATCCTCGAGTTGTGCAATACGCAGATCAACACCGATCCGCGCCGCGGCGAAGTCGAGGACGCGCCGCTGGGCGTGGTCAAGCCGCACGAATCGGGCGAGATCATTCTGGAGCTGGAGCGCCAGGGCATGACGTGGCAATCGGTGCCGCTGGAGGGCCAGAAGGTCTTGATCCAACCGAACGGCAACGTCGCCACCGACGTCACCGACCGGGTGCACCCGCAGGTGGCCGCGATGGCCACCCTGGCCGCGCGCGTGGTCGGCCTGGATATCGCCGGCATCGATCTGGTGGCCTCCGATATTTCGCGTCCGCTGCACGAGCAGGGTGGCGCCATCATCGAAGTCAACGCCAGCCCGGGTTTGCTGGCGCACCTGAAGCCGGCCAACGGCGAGCCGCGCAACGTCGGCGAGGCGATCGTCGACCACCTGTTCGCGCAGGAGGAGAGCGGCCGCATGCCGATCGTCGGCATCGCCGGCAAGCACGGTACGACGATGGCGTCGCGCCTGATCGCCTGGCTGCTGCAAATCAGCGGCAAGAAGGTCGGACTGACCTGCGCCGACGGTTTGTTCGTCAACGGCCGCCTGCTGCCGCGCGACGGCTTTAGCGACTGGGAAACCGGCGAGCGCCTGCTGTTGAACAAAAACGTCGAGGCGGCGGTGTTCGAATCGAGCGCGCGCATGATCCTGACCGAGGGCCTGGCCTACGACAAATGCGCGGTGGGCGTGGTCACCGACGTCAGCGACTTCGGGGAACTGGGCGAGTTCTATATCGATAGCGCCGACAAACTGTATGGCGTGCTGCGTACCCAGGTCGACGTGATCCTGCCGAGCGGCGTGGCGGTGCTCAACGCCGCCGACGAACAGGTCGTCGACATGGCCCGCCTGTGCGATGGCGAAGTGATTTTCTACGGCGTCGACGAGCACCTGCCGGCCATCGCCGCTCACCGCCAGGACAGCGAGCGCGTGGTGTTCCACCGCAAAGGGGGCGACATGAGCTGCATCGTCATGGCCCGGGGCCACGACGAGGTGGCGAGCCTGCCGCTGTCGCCGCTGGTGCCGCCGGAAGCCGTGCTGGCCGCCATCGCCGCCGGCTGGGCGCTGGGACTGACGCCGGATCTGATCGGCGCCGGCCTGCGCACCTTCGATGCGAATCCGAAGCGCATCCATCACTGATAACTTCACTGAAAGAACACGAAGATTTATGGAAGTTAAACGCACCCGTGCCCTTCGCGGCCCCAATCTCTGGAGCCATCACACGGCGGTCGAAGTCATCGTCTCATGCCCGCCTGAAGAGCAGTCGATCGCGCTGCTGCCCGGTTTCGAGCAGCGCCTGCACGCGCGCTTCCCGGCCATCGGCGCGCTGCGCACGACCGGCCGCGCCGACGCCGTGCCGATGGCCCGCGTGCTGGAAGTGGCGACCCTCAGCCTGCAGGCGCAGGCCGGCTGCCCGGTCACCTTCAGCCGCACCAGCGCCACGCTGGAAGAAGGCATCTACCAGACCGTGGTCGAATACACCGAGGAGGCGGTCGGCCTGCTGGCCGTGACCCTGGCCGAAAACCTGATCAACGCCGCGCTGGCCGACACCCCGTTCGACCTGACCGGCGCGCTCAACGAACTGCGCGACCTCGACGAGGACGTGCGCCTGGGCCCGAGCACCGGCGCCATCGTCAGCGCCGCCATCGCCCGCGACATTCCGATCCGCCGCCTGACCGAGGGCAGCATGGTGATGTTCGGCTGGGGCTCGAAGCAGCGCCGCATCCAGGCCGCGGAAATGGACAGCACCAGCGCCATCGGCGAAGCGATCGCCCAGGACAAGGAATTGACCAAGAAGCTGCTGCACGCGGCCGGCGTGCCGGTGCCGATCGGCCGCTCGGTCGAGGATATCGAGGACGCCTGGGCCGCCGCGCAGGAGATCGGCCTGCCCGTCGTGGTCAAGCCGAAGGACGGCAACCAGGGCAAGGGCGTCACCGTCAACGTGATGACCAAGGAGCATCTGGCGCAGGCCTTCAACACCGCGCGCGAATTCCGCGACGACATCATGGTCGAGCGTTACCTGCCGGGCCACGATTTCCGCCTGCTCGTCATCGGCAACAAGCTGATCGCCGCCGCGCGCCGCGATCCGCCGCAAGTGGTCGGCGACGGCACCCACACGGTGCGCGAGCTGGTCGACATCGTCAACGCCGATCCGCGCCGCGGCAGCGGTCATTCGACCTCGCTGACCAAGATCCGTTTCGACGACATCGCCCTGGCGCGCCTGGCGCTGCAGGACCTGGACGCCGACTCCGTGCCGGCCAAGGGCCAGCGCGTCATCCTGCGCAACAACGCCAACCTGTCGACCGGCGGCACCGCCACCGACGTCACCGACGACGTGCACCCTGAAGTGGCGGCGCGCGCGGTCGAGGCGGCGCAAATGATCGGCCTCGATATCTGCGGCGTCGACGTGGTGTGCGAAGGCGTGCTGCAACCGTTCGACAACCAGCGCGGCGGCGTGGTCGAAGTCAACGCCGCCCCCGGCCTGCGCATGCACATCGCGCCGTCGTACGGCAAGGGCCGCGCCGTTGGCGAGGCGATCGTCAACACCATGTTCGCGCCGGGCGAGAACGGCCGCATTCCCGTGGTCGCCGTCACCGGCACCAACGGCAAGACCACCACCGTGCGCCTGATCGCCCACCTGCTGACGGCCAGCGGCCTGCGCACCGGCATGACCAACACCGACGGCGTGTATATCGAAGGCCGCCAGACCGACAGCGGCGACTGCAGCGGTCCGCGCAGCGCCCGCAACGTGCTGCTGCATCCCGATGTCGACGCGGCGGTGTTCGAAACCGCGCGCGGCGGCGTGCTGCGCGAAGGCCTGGCCTTCGACCGCTGCCAGGTGGCGGTGGTCACCAACATCGGCAGCGGCGACCATCTCGGTTTGAACTACATCACCACGGTCGAAGACCTGGCGGTGCTCAAGCGCGTAATCGTGCAAAACGTCTCCGAAAGCGGCTTCGCGGTGCTCAACGCGGTCGATCCGATCGTCGCCGGCATGGCGGCCACCTGCCGCGGCAAGGTGATCTTCTTCGGCGCCGACCGCGGCCACCCGGTGATCGCCACCCATCGCGCGCAGGGCAGCCGCACCGTGTACGTCGAGGACGGCCATATCGTCGCGGCCGAGGGCAAGGAGTTGAACAAGATCGCGCTGTCGCAGGTGCCGATCACCCGCAACGGCGCGATCGGCTTCCAGGTCGAAAACGTGATGGCCTCGGTGGCCGCCGCGTGGGGCGTGGGCATCAGCTGGGACGCCATCCGTCTCGGCCTGAAGACCTTCGCCAACGATTCGGACAACGCGCCGGGCCGTTTCAACGTCTTCGATTACAAGGGCGCGACCGTGATCGCCGACTACGGCCACAATCCGGACGCCATCCTGGCGCTGGTGCAGGCGGTGGAGACCATGCCGGCCAAGCGCCGCGCGGTGGTGATCTCCGGCGCCGGCGACCGCCGCGACCAGGACATCACGCAGCAGACCGAGATCCTCGGCCGCGCCTTCGACGACGTGATCCTGTACGAAGACCAGTGCCAGCGCGGACGGGTCGACGGCGAAGTGGTGGCCTTGCTGCGTTCCGGCCTGGACGGCGCGCCGCGCACCTCGCACGTGCAGGAAATCTACGGCGAGTTCCTGGCCATCGACACGGCGCTGGCGCGCCTGGGCGAGGGCGACCTGTGCCTGATCCTGATCGACCAGGTGGAAGACGCGCTGGCGCACATCGCCAAACGCATCGCGGAGGTGTAAGCACGGCTTATTGTCTTTGGCTATCAAATCCATAGTTTTATATAGCTTTGAACTATGGATTTGCCTCGTTACAATAGTCCCATACTATCAACGAGGACCCAAGCATGAGCCAGCCACCTATCACCACCGCGTCCGGCATCCCGGTCGCCGACAACCAGAATTCCATCAGCGCGGGCCCGCGCGGCCCGTTGCTGCTGCAGGACTTCCACCTGATCGAGAAGCTGCAGCACTTCAACCGCGAGCGCATTCCGGAGCGCGTGGTCCACGCCAAAGGTTCGGGCGCCTACGGCACCTTCACCGTCACCCACGACATCACCAGATTCACCAAGGCGAAGCTGTTCTCGGCGATCGGCAAGCAGACCGATACCTTCGTGCGCTTTTCCACCGTCGGCGGCGAAAAGGGCAGCGCCGACACCGAGCGCGATCCGCGCGGATTCGCCATGCGCTTCTACACCGAAGAAGGCAACTGGGACCTGGTCGGCAACAACACGCCGATGTTCTTCATCAAGGACGGAATCAAGTTCCCGGACTTCATCCACACGCAAAAGCGCGACCCGCAAACCAACCTGAAGTCGCCGACGATGATGTTCGACTTCTGGAGCAAGACCCCGGAAAGCCTGCACCAGGTGACGATGCTGTTTTCGGACCGCGGCACGCCGGACGGCTACCGCCACATGGACGGTTTCGGCAGCCACACCTTCAGCTTGATCAACGATGCCGGCGAGCGTGTGTACTGCAAATGGCACCTGAAGACCAAGCAAGGCATCAAGAACCTGCCCGCGTCCGAGGCGAGCCGCCTGGCCGGTGAAGACCCGGACTACGCGCAGCGCGACCTGTTCGGCGCCATCGCCGCCGGCGACTTCCCGCAGTGGGAGGTGAAGCTGCAGGTAGCGACGGAGGTGGAACTGGCCGCGTGGGAAGCGCGCACCGGCTGGAACCCGTTCGACCTGACCAAGGTGTGGCCGCACAAGGACTTCCCGCTGATTCCGGTGGGCGTGTTCGAGTTGAACCGCAACCCGCTGAACTACCACGCGGAAGTGGAGCAGGCGGCGTTGTCGCCGTCAAACGTGGTGCCGGGCCTGGGCTACTCGCCGGACAAGATGCTGCAGGCGCGCCTGTTCGCCTACCACGACGCCCAGTTGTACCGCGTCGGCACCAACCACCAGCACCTGCCGGTCAACGCGCCACGCTGCCCGGTGCACAACCAGCAGCGCGACGGCGCGATGGCGATCGCCAACGGCGGCTCGGCGCGTAACTACCAGCCGGTCGACTCGAACGGCAGCAATCCGCAAGGCCTCGGCAACGGCGAACCGGCGCTGGCGCTGGACGGCGGCGCGGCGCGCTATGACGGTCGCGGCAAGGAAGACGATTACACGCAGGCCGGTAATCTGTTCCGCCTGCTGCCGGCCGAGGAAAAGCTCAACCTGTTCAACAACATCGCAGGTCCGTTGAGCCAGGTGAACGCCGAGATCATCGCCCGCCAGCTGGCTCACTTCGACCAGGCCGATCCGGCATACGGCGCGGGCGTGCGGGCGGCGCTCAAGGCCAAGGGCGTCGACCTGGCCTGAGCCGGGGAGTCGCGCACTGCGGATTAGCGCAGCGTAATCGGCCAATGCATGCGCCGCCGGCGTCGCATGCATGGCCGATGACGGCGTTCCGCCTAATCCGCCCTACGGATCTTTACGCGCCACGGCTGGTAAAATAGCGTCATCGGTATTCACTTATATTGGATCGACATGACCATCAAAATCAGCCAGAACTTCGACTCCGGCGCCATCGAGGTGCTGCGCGCCGACAGCGCCGCCACCATCGAACTGAATCTGCGCAAGGACTCGCACGCGGACATCCACCAATGGTTTCACTTCCGCCTGCAGGGCGCGCGCGGCCAGCAGGTGACGATGCGCTTCCTCAACGCCGGCCAGGCGACCTACGCCAAGGGCTACGAGAACTACCAGGCCGTGGCCAGCTACGATAGCGAGAACTGGTTCCGCGTGCCGACCACGTTCGACGGCGCCGTCATGACGATCCGCCACACGCCGGACCTCGACAGCGTCTACTACGCCTACTTCGAGCCGTATTCGTTCGAGCGCCATCTGCGCCTGCTGGGCGAAGTGGCGGAGAATCCGTTGGCGCGCGTGCTCGATCTGGGCAGCACCGTCGACGGCCGCGACATGAACCTGGTTGTCATCGGCAAGCCGGAAGCGGAAAAGAAAATCTGGTTCATCGCGCGCCAGCATCCGGGCGAGTCGATGGCCGAGTGGTTCATCGAAGGCCTGATCGATACGCTGCTGGACGACTCGAACCCCATCTCGCGCAAGCTGCTGCAGCGCTGCGTGTTCTACATCGTGCCGAACATGAATCCGGACGGTTCGGTGCGCGGCAACCTGCGCACCAACGCCGCCGGCGCCAACCTCAATCGCGAGTGGATGACGCCATCGGCCGAGCGCAGCCCGGAAGTGCTGTACGTGAAGCAGAAGATGCACGAGACCGGCATCGACATGTTCTTCGATATCCATGGCGACGAGGCGCTGCCGTACAACTTCGTGGCCGGTAACGAGATGCTGGAGAACTTCAGCGACGAGCGCCGCGCCAAGCAGCAGGCCTTCATCGACCGCTATAAAAACGCCAGCCCGGACTTCCAGGACAAGGTCGGCTACGCGGCCAGCAAGTACAAGGAAGACATGCTGACGTTGGCGTCCAAGTATGTTGGCCACCACTTCGGTTGCCTGGCGCTGACGTTGGAGATGCCGTTCAAGGACAACGCCGATCTGCCCGATCCGCACGTGGGCTGGAACGGTGCGCGCAGCGCGGCGCTCGGCGCGGCGATCCTGCAGCCGATCCTGCTGTCGCTGGACGATTACTGATCGTGGGCGTCGAGATCGAGCGCAAGTTCCTGGTGCGCGGCGACGCGTGGAAGTCCCTTGGCGAGCCGGTGTTCTTTCGCCAGGGGTATTTGTCGTCTCATAAGGAGCGGGTGGTGCGCGTGCGCATCGAGGGCGAGCGGGCGGTGATGACGATCAAGGGCCGCAACGTCGGCGCCACGCGCGGCGAGTGGGAGTACCCGATCCCGATGGCCGACGCGGCCGAGCTGCTCGACGGCCTGTGCGAGCAGCCGCTGATTGAAAAATACCGCCGCCGCATCGACTTCGCCGGCAATGTGTGGGAGGTCGACGAGTTCCTCGGCGCCAACGCCGGGCTGGTGGTGGCCGAGATCGAATTGGGCTCGGAGGACCAGGCGTTCGACAAGCCGGAGTGGGTGGCGCAGGAAGTCACGGACGACCTGCGCTACCTCAATTCGAGCCTGATCAAGCACCCGTTTTCGGCTTGGTAGTGGGCCGGATGTGGTCTAGGCTGATGGTATGGACAGCGAAGTTGCAGCGCTCAAGGCGCATATCGATGCAATCGTGCCGACGTTAGCGACGAAGGCCGATATCGAGGTCTTGCGCGCTGAAATGCATAAGATGTCGGCCGAGGGCTACCGCTGGATGGTGGCATCGATGATCGGCATGTTCATTGGGTTCGGCGGCTTGTATTTCGCGGCCAGCAGATCGTTCGAGACGCGGCCGGCGGCGCAGCCCGCACCGCAGCGCCAGGCGCCAATTGTCATGTATCTTCCGCAACCACAACCACAACCACAACCAACGCCAAAATAAAAAAAGCCCCGAAGGGCTTTTTTTATTAATGGAAATGCTCGGTGCCGCTGGGCGCGTCTTCCGGCATTTCGGCATGCGCCAGTTCGCCGACCGGGTCGGCGAACAACGGCGCGCCGCAATCATCGCAGAACTCGGCCACATAGCGTTCCGCGTGCTTCTTGATCTGCGTGATGCCGGCGGCGTTCAGGTGCTCGACGATCTCTTCCACCGGCGTCACCGGCTTCTGCACCACGCCGCCCGGACCGCCTTGCAGTGGGCCTTCCGGCGGCGTGCCTTCCTCGTCTTCCTGTCCGTACAGCGGCCACACCACGCCGTAGATCACGTCCGGCGTCGAGCGCTGCGTGAACGCCACGCGGTACTCGTCGATCTGGCCGTCGGCGTTTTCCTCGCCGAAGCCGGCGATGACCGCGCGCAGCTCCGACGGTTCGACCGCCAGGGTATGCGTCAGGTAGTGCACGGCGGCGCGGATCGACACCGGACGGATCAGTTTGTCCGCCTCGCGGCACGCCATGTAGTAGGCCTCCGGCAGCAGCAGCTCGATGCCGCAGCCCGGCAGCAGACGGGTGACCGTCGGCGTGACCTGCTCGCGCCATTGCTCCAGCGCGGTGGCGCGCTCGTTGGCGAAATTGCTTTGATTCGACGGCATCTGCCAGCGGAACAGCGGGGCGCCGGCCGGTGCCACCACCGCCACCAGCAGGTAGCGCGTATCGGCCAGGAACGGCGCCGTCTCCGGCACCTTGGTGTCGGCCTTGAGCACGGTACCCTTGATCGCGGCTTGCGCCAGCTTGTGCACCTTGCCGTAGGTCTCGACGTGGCTGCGCGGCAGCTGGTCGATCGAGAACAAGGTCGGCGACATCGCCATGCGCGTGCCGTCGGCCAGCAGGTGGGCGCTGAAATGCGCCGACAAGGTTTGCAGGATGTCGGCCGGGATCGCGCCCGAGGCGATCGAGAAGCGGGTCCACGCCAGGATCGGCGCGGCCACCAGTAGCACGTCGTATTGCTTGGCCACGCCGTCGGCGGTGTCGATGGTGATGCTGCTCGATTCGCTGACCGCTTCGACGCCATCCATCAGCACGTCGTAGGCGTTCAAGTCTTCCTTGAACAGCGCGTTGAGCGTGGCGTCGATGGTGTCCTGATGGCCGGTTTTGAGAAGTTTCTGGAGCTGTGCATCGAGGTTGTGTTCCCACGACCGCTCTTCGAGCCGGCTGGCCGCCTGACCGACCGCCTGGGCGTAGGTGACGAGACGCTGGCTTTCGACAGACAATTTATGGGATGAATCTTTAGATGGACGACGCATAGCGCAATAAGAGTCTTATAAAATTAGTGAAAAAAGCGGATCAGTCATGCAGATGATAACCCTTATGACACGTATTGTAGTTGATTCGCCCGGCTAACCCGTATTAGTTCGGGACAGCGGGGCGGAAAACAAGTCCGCGCGCCACCGCCGGCCTTGCTGCCGGCGCATGGACAGGGCCGTTGCCTTTACGCGGACGCCAACGCGTCCGCCCGCGCCGCCGTCATCGCCGGCCAGGAGGTTCGAGAGCAAGCTCGTCATGCGGGATCGTCGTTCGCCGATCCCATCAGCAATTTCAGCGCGCCATACGCCAAACCCACGAAAATCGTCATGAGCAGAGTAAAACCCAGGCACTGAACGCCAAGCGACACCGGGTTGGATGACCATGTTTGACAGCGGTACCGAGGTCTGCATATCTCGCCTTCGACAACAATCGCGTACAGGTCTTTTCCAACCCACACCGTAAGCGCGATAGCCGCCAGCAACACGACAAGCGACACCAGCGCAGGCATGCTGGTTGGCACCGGCTGACCGTTCGGCGTGGATTGCGACGGAGTGTCAGCGCCCGGATTGGCTGGCTTGGGCGCGGACACGTGATTTCGGTGCCTCTTTCTCGACATAGTCTGTTTCCAATGGTGGATTACGGTGGGGCGCTGAAACGGTGGCCGCCAGGAAAGTTCGACCAGTGTACGACGGCGATTGCTTTTCTCCCAACACCTTTCACGTTCTTCCCGACAGGGTATGCGGGACGAAAAAAAACACCCTGCCGCCGAAGCGGGCAGGGTGCCTTTAGCGTGAGACCGGCGGATTAAGCAGCCAGCAGCTGACGCAGCACGAATGGCAGGATACCGCCGTGCTTGTAGTAATCGACTTCGATCGGGGTGTCGATACGCAGCAGCACGCGCACTTCCTGGCTCGAGCCGTCGGCGCGGTGGATCACCAAGGTGGCCAGCTGTTGCGGCTTGATGTCGCCTTCCAGGCCCTTCAGGTCGTAGGTTTCCTTGCCGGTGATGCCCAGCGATTCCACGCTGTCGGTGCCGATGAATTGCAGCGGCAGCACGCCCATGCCGACCAGATTGGAGCGGTGGATACGTTCGAACGAACGCACGATCACGGCCTTCACGCCCAGCAGCTGGGTGCCCTTGGCCGCCCAGTCGCGCGACGAGCCGGTGCCGTACTCTTCGCCGCCGAACACCATGGTCGGGGTGCCTTCGGCAACATACTTCATCGCCGCGTCGTAGATCGACAGCTGTTCGCCCGACGGCTGGTGGATCGTGATGCCGCCTTCAACCGCCGAACCGTCCGCTTTTGGCGGGATCATCTTGTTCTTGATACGCACGTTGGCGAAGGTGCCGCGCATCATGATCTCGTGGTTGCCGCGACGCGAGCCGTAGGAGTTGAAGTCCGCCTTCAGCACGCCGTTGGCCAGCAGCCATTTGCCCGCGGGACCGTCTTCCTTGATCGAGCCGGCAGGGGAGATGTGGTCGGTGGTGATCGAGTCGCCGAACACGCCCAGCGCGCGCGCGCCTTCGATACCGGTGGCGACCGCTTTCGGGGTCATCTCGAAGCCGTCGAAGAACGGCGGCTCGGCGATGTAGGTCGACGCCGGCCAGTTGTACACTTGGCCTTCGGTGGTCGACACGTGTTCCCACAGCTTGCCCGGGTTGCCCTTGACGTCGGCGTAGTTGGTCTTGAACACTTTCGAGTTCATCGCGAACTTCATCAGCTTGGCGATCTCTTTCGAGGTCGGCCAGATGTCGCCCAGGTACACGTCCTTGCCGTTGGTGCCCTTGCCGACCGGCTGGGTCATCAGGTCGACGGTCATGTTGCCGGCGATGGCGTAGGCCACCACCAGCGGTGGCGAGGCCAGGAAGTTCGAACGGATGTTCGGGTGGATCCGCGCTTCGAAGTTACGGTTACCGGACAGCACGGCCGAAGCGACGATGTCGTTCGAGGTGATGGCGGCGTTCAGTTCCGGGGTCAGGTCGCCGGCGTTACCGATACAGGTGGTGCAGCCGTAGGCGGTCACGCCGAAGCCCAGTTGCTCCAGGTATGGCAGCAGGCCGGCGGCGGTCAGGTACTCGGTGACCACGCGCGAGCCGGGGGCCAGCGACGACTTGATGTGCGGGGCGACCGTCAGGCCGGCTTCGACGGCCTTCTTGGCCAGCAGGCCGGCGGCCAGCAGCACGCTCGGGTTCGAGGTGTTGGTGCACGAGGTGATCGCCGCGATCAGCACGTCGCCGTTCTTCACGTCCACGCCGTTGGTGGTGGTGTAGGTCTTGGTCAGGTCTTCCGGCTTTTTGTTGAAGCCGTTTTCGGTGGTCGGTTTCGAGAACAGTTCGGTGAAGTTGTTTTTCACGTTGCCGATTTCGATACGGTCCTGTGGACGCTTCGGACCGGCCAGCGAAGGGGTGACGCTGGTCAGGTTCAGTTCCACCACGCGGGTGTAGTCGATATCGCCGGCTTTCGAAACGCCGTACATGCCCTGCGCCTTGAAGTAGGCGGCGAAGGCGTCGATTTCGGCCTTGGTGCGGCCGGTGCCTTCGAAGTATTCGATGGTGGCGTCGTCGACCGGGAAGAAGCCCATCGTCGCGCCGTATTCAGGTGCCATGTTGGCGATGGTGGCGCGGTCGGTGACCGACAGCGTCTCGGTGCCTTCGCCGAAGAACTCGACGAATTTGCCGACGACTTTTTCCTTGCGCAGCAGTTCGGTGATGGTCAGCACCAGGTCGGTCGCGGTGCAGCCTTCGCGCAGCACGCCGGTCAGGTTGACGCCGATCACGTCCGGGGTCAGGAAGTAGACCGGCTGGCCCAGCATGCCGGCTTCGGCCTCGATGCCGCCCACGCCCCAGCCGACCACGCCGATGCCGTTGATCATGGTGGTGTGCGAGTCGGTGCCGACCAGCGAATCAGGGTAGTACACGCCGGCCGCATCCTTGTGCACGCCGCGCGCCAGGTATTCCAGGTTGACCTGGTGGACGATGCCGAAGCCCGGCGGCACCACGCCGAAGGTGTCGAACGCTTGCATGCCCCATTTCATGAACTGGTAGCGCTCGTTGTTGCGCGAGAATTCCAGCTTCATGTTCAGGTCCAGCGCGCCAGGCTCGCGGAAGTGGTCGATGGTGACCGAGTGGTCGACCACTAGGTCGACCGGCACCAGCGGCTCGATCTTCTTGGCGTTGATACCCATCTTGTAGGCGACGTTGCGCATCGCGGCCAGGTCGGCCAGCAGCGGCACGCCGGTGAAGTCCTGCAGCACCACGCGGGCGACGACGAACGGGATCTCGTCGGTGCGCTCGCCGGTCGGGCTCCAGTTGGCCAGCTGCTTGATGTGCTCTTCGGTGACCTTCTTACCGTCGCAGTTGCGCAGCACGGATTCCAGCACAACACGGATCGATACCGGCAGGCGGGAGATTTTGGCGCCCAGGCTCTTCTCCAGTGCAGGCAGCGAATAGAACTTCGCCTTCTTGCCCGAAATGTTGAAATCCTTAAGCGTGTTCAGAGTGTTGCGGGACATGACCTCTCCTTCAGTGGGTATCGTCTATTTGTTGAAGTACTACGTTGTGCAAGCGCCCGTGGCGGCGCGCCCGTTTTGGAACCGTGCTGTATTAAGTTTTACTGACTGCGTGTTACTGGACCGTGGTCTTGACGCTGGTCGGCTCCGCGTCGGAGGTGACGACCGGCTTCAATTGTTCGGCGTTGCGGCATTCGTTGGCCAGCTGGCGGTTCAGTTTGGAATCGAGCAGCATGCCCTTGGCCGGAATGCCGATCCAGATCAAACCGTACAATTTGTTCTCGAAGCGCTGGGCGCCGGTGGTCGTGCCCACGCGCGTCAGGCGGTGCAGCCGCTTCTTCCAGCGCAGCGCGATGTGCGACTCGTCGGTGGTGTTGGCGTAGATCGTGATCTTGTTGCCCAGTTCGCAGTCGAACTCGGTGACGGCCGAATCGGTGACGGCCGGTTCGTCGGCTTCCTCGTCCGGGGTCTTCGGCACGGCTTCCTCCACCGGCTTGGCGGCCTTCTTGGCGGATTTTTTCACGGCCTTCTTGACCGGGGTTTTGGTGGTTTCCGCGGCGGCGTGGGCGCCGGCGGCGAGCGACAGCGAGGCCAGCGCGAGGCTGCAGGCCAGGAATAGTTTGGAGATCGACATCAGTTTGTTTCCAGTGGGTGGTCGGCGGGGTTCATCAGCGCGGCCACCGACTCGGGCAAGCTCAGCCCGGCCAGTTTGGCGCGCTGTAAAACGGTCCAATAATATCGGTAGCTGGCGCGGTCGTGCAAGCGCCCGTTTTGCGCGATCGGCCCCCATTGCCCGGCCGCCGCCTCCAGCAGGATGGCGGCCGCCTCGTTGACTTCGGAGAGGCGCGGCGTGAAGGTCTTGATGATCGGCTTGATCTGGTTCGGGTGGATGCTCCACATGCGCGTGTAGCCGAATTCGGCGGCGGCGCGCTGGGCGTCGTTGGCGGCGACGGCGGTGTCCTTGATCTCGGTGGTGACGTTATGCGACGGCACCTTGCCGTGCGCGTGGCAGGCGGCCGAGATTTCCAGCTTGGCGCGCACCACCAGCGGATGCGTGAACTGGCCTGGCGTGCGCATGGCCGCGCCGGGAATGGCGCCGTAGTGCGACGAGATGAAGTCCATGATGCCGAACGACAGGCACTGCACTTGCGGAATGGCGGCGATGTCGTAGGCCTGGCGCAGCGCGCCGTGGGTTTCGATCAGCACGTGGATCGGCAGGTCTTTGCGGCCGGCTTGTTCGGCGTGCCGGTTGATCAGGACGATGGCGTCGAGCACTTCCTGCGCGCCGTGGACCTTCGGCAGCACCAGGTAGGCCAGGCGCTGGGCGGCGGCGCAGATGATCTCGACGTCCTGGGCGAAGAACGGGCTGCCGACGTCGTGCACGCGGGCGCCGATGCGGTTGAATTTGTTGTCGTCGGAGGCCAGCAGCTCGGCCACCAGGCGCGCGTGGGCGGCCTCGTTGCCGGCGCTGGCGCCGTCCTCGCAGTCGAGCGTGATGTCGAACAGCGGGCCAAGTTCTTGTTGCAGAGCGATCGATTTACGCATCAGCTTTTCGGAGCCGGCGTAGTGGTCGCAGGCCGGCAGCAGCAGCGGCTGGCGATTGCCCTGGAATAAAACCTCGGATGGGTGCATGCGGGTGTGGTCTGGAATGGCGGTTGGCTGAATGGCTGGTGTGGCGGATAGGTCTGATACGGGCTGAACAACAGCCGCGCTGCTCTCGGCAGCGCGGCGGGTGCGGCGGATCGGTGGTTTAACCGGTTCCACTTAATGCACGAGGGAAGATTACGGCAGCAGGTGCTTGACGCCTTCGCGCTCTTCGGTCAGTTCCTTCAGGGTCAGGTTGATGCGCTCTTGCGAGAAGGCGTCGATTTCCAGGCCCTGGACGATTTTGTATTCGCCGTTTTCGGTGGTGACAGGGAAGCCGAACATGGTGCCTTCCGGGATGCCGTACGAACCATCCGACGGAACGCCCATCGTGGTCCACTTGCCGTTGGTGCCCAGCATCCAGTCGTGCACGTGGTCGATGGCGGCGTTGGCGGCCGACGCGGCCGACGACAGGCCGCGCGCTTCGATGATGGCGGCGCCGCGCTTGCCGACGGTCGGCAGGAACACGTTGGCGTTCCATTCCTGGTCGTTGATCAGGTCCTTGACGGCCTTGCCGCCGACGGTGGCGAAACGGTAGTCGGCGTACATCGTCGGCGAGTGGTTGCCCCACACGGTCAGCTTCTCGATGTCTTTCACGGCGGTGCCGGTCTTGGCGGCCACTTGCGACAGCGCGCGGTTGTGGTCCAGGCGCAGCATGGCGGTGAAGTTCTTGGCCGGCAGCGACGGCGCCGATTTCATGGCGATGTAGGCGTTGGTGTTGGCAGGGTTGCCGACCACCAGCACTTTAACGTTGCGCGACGCGACGGCGTCGAGCGCCTTGCCCTGCACGGTGAAGATCTGGGCGTTCGCTTCCAGCAGGTCCTTGCGTTCCATGCCAGGGCCGCGCGGACGGGCGCCGACCAGCACGGCGACGTCGACATCCTTGAAGGCGGTCATCGGGTCGGAGTGGGCGGTCATTTCGGTCAGCAGCGGGAACGCGCAGTCGTCGATTTCCATCATGACGCCCTTGAGGGCTTTCTGTGCCTTTTCGTCGGCGATTTCCAGCAGTTGCAGGATGACCGGCTGGTCTTTGCCCAGCATGTCGCCGTTGGCGATGCGGAACAGCAGAGCGTAACCGATTTGACCGGCGGCGCCGGTGACAGCAACACGCATTGGGGTTTTAGCCATGATGAATCTCCAAAGTGGGAATGAAAGTGTTCTAGACCGCGTTCTTAAATCCGGCCCGTGCCGGCCCGGGAAAACCTAATCCATAATGATACTGCAAATCCACAGCATATAAGCGCATGGCTGCGGAGTGTAGGCGCGTAACCAGCTTCTGTCAATCATATCTTATGTCTTATATAAGACAGATAAGTTGTTGCCGGTTTTGCTGGACGGAAGCGGTCGTTTGTGGTGAAATCTCGGTCTATGAATCCCGCCCCGCCCAATCCGAACAGCAGCAGCCCAGCCTCAAGCGCCGGTGGCGCGGCAGGAGCGTCGGCGGGGTCGGCGACAACATCGCCGGCCGCTGCCACGACGGGGGCGGCGGGTGCGCCGGGCCTGCCGGCCGGCAGTTCGCCGACATTCTCCCCACTTTACCAGCAAATCAAGGCGCTGATAACTCAAAGCCTGCAATCGGGGGAGTGGAAGCCGGGCGAGTTGATCCCCAGCGAGGTCGAGCTGGCCAACCGCTTCAAGGTCAGCCAGGGCACCGTGCGCAAGGCGATCGACGAGCTGGCCGCCGAGAACCTGGTCATGCGCAAGCAGGGCAAGGGCACTTTCGTCGCCACCCACCACGAGGCGCGCGCCCATTTCCGCTTCCTCAAGCTGCTGCCCGACGAGGGCGTACCGCACTATCCTGAAAGTAAGTTCATCGAGGTCAAGCGCATGCGCGCGCCCGCCGACGTGGCGCGCCTGCTCGACCTGAAGTCCGGCGACGCCGTCATCTTCATCAAGCGCGTGCAGTCGTTCGACAGCGTGCCCACCATCGTCGAGGAGATGTGGCTGCCCGGCGTCACGTTCAAGGGCTTGACCGCCGAGCGGCTGGTCGAATACAAGGGCCCGATGTACGGGCTGTTCGAGTCCGAATTCGGCACCCGCATGATCCGCGCCACCGAGAAGATCCGCGCCGTGTGCGCCGACGCCGGCGCGGCCGCGCTGCTGCACATCGCCCAGGGCACGCCGCTGCTGGCGTCGGAGCGGGTGTCGTTCACGTATGGCGACAAGCCGGTGGAGTTGCGCCGGGGCCAGTATTTGACCGAGCGCCACCATTATCACAATGAGCTGAACTAAGTGAACTGAACTGAGTGAGCGCGACTGAGTGAACGCAACTGAGTGAACGCAACTCAGTGAACGCAACTGAGTGAGCCGAATTGAACCCATCGGGGGGAGCAGGAGACCCTGGCGCGCGGAATAGCGCGTCAGGTAGCGTACAACGGCCCGTGCGTCACACCACGGTAGCATTGTTGCGCTGATAATACGTTGAGCTGCGGAAAGCGGCCGCCGGACAGTGTTGCGAAACACTATTTTAGTTATATGTAACAATAGATATTGGTTATCGGCGCGGAAATCGGCGAAAATCGCGGTCTAACCAATTTTTGTTTAAGCCTGAGGAGGTCTTGTTATGTCAGAAGCCGTAAGGGAAGTCCCTAAAAAAGAACGGCGGGAATTCCGTAATATCCATGTTACAGAATTGCTCAACTATCGCCAGCCCCTGGCCGCCATCGTCTCCATCCTGCACCGCATCAGCGGCGCGCTGATGTGTCTTTTGCTGCCATTCACGCTGTATTTGTTGCAAGAGAGCCTGCGTTCCGAGATCTCCTTCGCGCACTATCAAGGCTTCATCACCTATCCGCTGGTCAAGCTGATCATCCTGGCGCTGTGCTGGGGCTACTTCCACCACTTCTGCGCTGGCGTACGCCACCTGGTGATGGACACCCACATCGGCCTGGACAAGGATTCGGCGCGCAATTCGTCGGCCGCCGTGCTGGTCATCAGCCTGGTCCTGACCGCGCTGGTCGCCCTGAAACTGTTTGGAGTGTTCTGAAATGGCTAACAATAACATCGGACCGAAGCGCATGGTCGTCGGCGCGCACTACGGCATGAAAGACTGGCTGGCGCAGCGCGTGACCGCCGTCGTCATGGTGCTCTACACCGCCATCCTGCTGATCGCCTTCCTGACCGGCCAGAACTTCACCTATGAGGGCTGGGCCGCGCTGTTCGCCCAGCAATGGTTCAAATTGATTTCCGCCGTGACGCTGCTGGGCCTGTTCTATCACGCCTGGGTCGGCATGCGCGACATCTGGATGGACTACGTCAAACCCGTCGGCCTTCGCCTGACCCTGCAAATCGCCACCATGCTGTGGTTGATCGCTTGTGCCGTATGGTCGGTACAGATACTCTGGAGTGTGTAATCGTGGCAGCTATTAAAACTGGAATTCCAACCCGCCGCTTTGACGCGGTAATCGTCGGCGCCGGCGGCTCCGGCATGCGCGCATCGCTGCAACTGGCCGAAGCCGGCCTGAACGTCGCCGTGCTGTCGAAAGTCTTCCCGACCCGCTCGCACACCGTCGCGGCGCAGGGCGGCATCGGCGCCTCGCTGGGCAACATGGCCGAGGACAACTGGTTCTGGCACATGTTCGACACCGTCAAGGGCGGCGACTACCTGGGCGACCAGGACGCGATCGAATTCATGTGCCGCGAAGCACCGAAGGTCGTCTACGAGCTGGAACACTTCGGCATGCCGTTCGACCGCAATCCCGACGGCACCATCTACCAGCGTCCGTTCGGCGGCCACACCGCCAACTTCGGCGAGAAAGCCGTGCAGCGCGCCTGCGCCGCGGCCGACCGCACCGGCCACGCGCTGCTGCACACCCTGTACCAGCGCAACGTCCGCGCCCGCACCCACTTCTTCGTCGAATGGATGGCGCTCGACATCATCCGTGACGCCGAAGGCGACGTCGTCGGCGTGGTGGCCCTGGAAATGGAAACCGGCGAAACGATGATCCTGGAAGCGAAGACCACCATCTTCGCCACCGGCGGTGCCGGCCGCATCTTCGCAGCCTCCACGAACGCGTTCATCAACACCGGCGACGGCATGGGCATGGCCGCGCGCGCCGGCCTGCCGCTGCAGGACATGGAGTTCTGGCAGTTCCACCCGACCGGCGTGGCCGGCGCCGGTGTCCTCATCACCGAGGGCGTGCGCGGCGAGGGCGGTATCCTGATCAACTCCGAAGGCGAACGCTTCATGGAGCGTTATGCTCCGACGCTGAAGGATCTGGCGCCGCGCGACTTCGTCTCGCGCTCGATGGACCAGGAGATCAAGGAAGGCCGCGGCTGCGGTCCGAACAAGGACCACGTCATGCTGGACCTGCGCCACATCGGCGCCGAGACCATCGCCAAGCGCCTGCCGTCGATCCTGGAAATCGGCCACAAGTTCGCCAACGTCGACGCCACCAAGGAACCGATTCCCGTCGTGCCGACCATCCACTACCAGATGGGCGGTATTCCAACCAACATCCACGGCCAGGTCGTCACGCCCAACGGCGACGGCACGCAGAAGATCGTCAACGGCCTGTACGCGATCGGCGAATGCGCCTGCGTGTCGGTGCACGGCGCCAACCGCCTGGGCACCAACTCGCTGCTCGACCTGGTGGTGTTCGGCCGCGCGGCCGGCAACCACGTGGTCGCGTCGAACCTGAAGCAGAAGGAAAACAAGCCGCTGCCGAAGGACGCCTCCGACTACGCGATGGACCGCCTGAACAAGCTGGAAACGTCGACCGGTTCGGAGCGCGTGCAGAACGTCGCCAACGACATCCGCGCCACGATGCAGAAGTACTGCGGCGTGTTCCGCACCGAAGAGATGATGACCCAGGGCGCCAAGGAAATCATGGTGCTCGACGAGCGCCGCAAGCACGTCTCGTTCAAGGACAAATCGAAGGTGTTCAACACCGCGCGCGTCGAAGCGCTGGAACTGGACAACCTGATCGAAACGGCCAAGGCGACCATCACGTCGGCCGTGGCCCGCAAGGAATCGCGCGGCGCCCACGCCCACAACGATTTCCCGCAGCGCGACGACGACAACTGGATGAAGCACACCCTGTGGTACTCGGAAGGCAACCGCCTGGATTACAAGGCGGTCGTGACCAAGCCATTGACGGTTGATACCTTCAAACCGAAACCACGTACTTTCTAAGGCTAGACCATGGCACGCACTCTCAAACTGAAAATTTACCGTTACGATCCGGACCAGGACGCCAAGCCGTACATGCAGGACGTGACGGTCGAGCTGAAAGACACCGACAAGATGCTGCTCGACGCGCTGCAGCGCATCAAGTCCGACGTCGACGATTCGCTGGCCCTGCGCCGCTCGTGCCGCGAAGGCGTGTGCGGTTCGGACGCGATGAACATCAACGGCAAGAACGGCCTGGCCTGCACCACCAACCTGAACGAGCTGACCGAGCCTATCGTGCTGCGTCCGCTGCCGGGCCTGCCGGTGATCCGCGACCTGATCGTCGACATGACCCAGTTCTTCAAGCAGTACGATTCGATCAAGCCGTACCTGATCAACGACTCGATCCGTCCCGAAAAGGAACGCCTGCAGTCGCCGACCGAGCGCGAAGAGCTCGACGGCCTGTACGAGTGCATCCTGTGCGCGTGCTGCTCGACGTCGTGCCCGTCGTTCTGGTGGAATCCGGACAAGTTCGTCGGCCCGGCCGGCCTGCTGCAAGCCTACCGCTTCATCGCCGACTCGCGCGACGAAGCGACCGGCGCGCGCCTGGACAACCTGGAAGACCCGTACCGCCTGTTCCGCTGCCACTCGATCATGAACTGCGTCGATGTTTGCCCTAAGGGTTTGAACCCGAACAAGGCGATCGGCAAGATCAAAGAGTTGATGGTACGCCGGGCGATCTAAGCGCCATTGCGGGCGGCCTGAGCGCCGCCCGTTTCACGTGTCCGTTCCTGTTTAGTAGTAGCGCTCCAGCACGATTGGCGCGCGCAGTGTAAAGTAGTGACCCATGACTGAACCGAACCAATCTGCGCATCAGTCGGACCCAGCCAACAGAGCGCGCCTGCGCTGGCGCTCACGCCGGGGTCTGCTGGAAAACGACATCATCCTCACCCGTTTTCTCGATGCGCATGAAACCGAATTGACCGACGAAGAAGTGGACGCGTTCACGCGGCTCCTCGATTTGTCGGACAATGCCCTGATGGATCTGGTACTGGCCCGTAAAGAGCCGGAAGGCGAGGTCGACCTGCCGCACGTGCATGCATTGCTGCAACGACTAAGACTGGCCTGAGACTACGAAGGCAACCAGAATTTTCGCGTTTTATTTACCTTCATCTCCCTAAAAAAGGAAGAGTCCATGAATATTTCTGACAACAAAGCCACCCTGTCGTTCTCCGATGGCAGCCCCGCGGTGGAATTCCCGATCTACAAAGGTACCGTCGGTCCCGACGTGATCGACATTCGCAAGCTGTACGCCGGCACCGGCAAGTTCACCTACGATCCGGGCTTCATGTCGACCGCCGCGTGCAACTCGACGATCACCTACATCGACGGCGACAAGGGCGAGCTGCTGTACCGCGGCTACCCGATCGAACAGCTGGCCGTGAACGCCGACTTCATGGAATCTTGCTACCTGCTGCTGAACGGCGAACTGCCGAACAGCGTGCAGAAGGACGAGTTCGTCGAGACGGTCACCAAGCACACCATGGTGCACGAGCAGATGCAATTCTTCTTCCGCGGCTTCCGCCGCGACGCGCACCCGATGTCGGTACTGGTCGGCACCGTCGGCGCGCTGGCGTCGTTCTACCACGACTCGCTCGACATCAACGACGCCAAGCAGCGTGAAATCTCGGCCATCCGCCTGATCGCCAAAATGCCGACCCTGGTCGCGATGGCGTACAAGTACTCGATGGGCCAGCCGTTCATGTATCCGCGCAACGATCTGTCGTACAGCGCCAACTTCATGCGCATGATGTTCGGCAATCCGTGCGAAGAATACAAAGTCAACGACGTGCTGGTGCGCGCCCTCGACCGTATCCTGATCCTGCACGCGGACCACGAGCAGAACGCATCGACCTCGACCGTCCGTCTGGCCGGTTCGTCGGGCGCCAACCCGTTCGCCTGTATCGCCGCCGGTATCGCCTGCCTGTGGGGCCCTGCCCACGGCGGCGCCAACGAAGCCGCGCTGACCATGCTCAAGGAAATCGGCACCGTCGACAAGATCCCCGAGTTCATCGCGCAAGTCAAAGACAAGAACTCCGGCGTCAAGCTGATGGGCTTCGGTCACCGCGTGTACAAGAACTTCGACCCGCGCGCCAAGCTGATGCGCGAGACCTGCTACGAAGTGCTGGAAGAGCTGGGCCTGCAGGACGACCCGCTGTTCAAGCTGGCGATGGAACTGGAAAAGATCGCGCTGAGCGACGAATACTTCGTCTCGCGCAAGCTGTACCCGAACGTCGACTTCTACTCGGGCATCGTGCAATCGGCGCTGGGCATCCCTGTGTCGCTGTTCACCGGTATCTTCGCCATGGCCCGCACCATCGGCTGGATCGCCCAGTGGAACGAAATGATCGCCGATCCGGAACAGAAAATCGGCCGTCCACGCCAGCTGTTCGTCGGTTCGACCACCCGCGACGTCAAGCCGCTGGATCAGCGTTAATCTTCGCCTTCGCAGCGAACAAAAAAACGGGCTTCGGCCCGTTTTTTTTTGCCCGTATCAGGGAGTGAAGATGGTTTCGATCTTGGTATCGAACAGTTTTGCGATCGCGAACGCCAGCGGCAGGCTGGGATCGTAGCGGCCCGTTTCGATGGCGTTGACGGTTTGGCGCGAGACGGCCAACTGGTCGGCCAGGTAGGCCTGGCTCCAGCCGCGCTCGGCGCGCAGTTCGCGGATCGTGTTGTTCATCGGCAGGTCTTCCAGCAGCGCAGCAGCCCGATGGCCAGCCAGGAAAAGCCCATCACGCCCCAGACGTAGAACATGCTCAGGCGCGGGTAGCCGGCGTTCTCCATGAAGCCGTAGGTGAAGGTGACGGCGGCCGTCAACGCTGCCGCCAGCGCGAACGTCTCGAGCATGACGATGCGCTGGTATTCGTCCATCCGGCCGATATGGCGCGCGATCGCCCAGATCATCAGCACAAAACCGGTCATCGGGCACATCAGCGCGGCGGTCTTCAGCGGGCCGGCGTCCATCGCCGGGCCATACATGATCGAGGGGACCAGCAGTGCGATGTAGACGGCGATACTGCCGAATAGCTCGCGCAGATAGGCCGCCCCGGCCTTGCGTTCTGCTGCGGAAAACCTGGGTTCGGTCCGGGTGTGCATCATGTACCTCCATGTGTAAAGTATGCTTTACATCATAGGACGGCAAAAATCCGATGTCAAGCAAACTTTACATGGCGGTTGGCGCGGGCGCTTAGGCGGGTTCTTGCAGCAGTTGGCGGATGACGTCGACGCTGCCGTGGTCGAGGCGCAGGAACTGGACGCCGGTCTTGTAGCCCAACTCGGCGTCCGGGTCGCTGTAGACGACCTGGCCCATCGCCAGCACTTTGTGGGCGCCGTCCTTCAATTGCACTTGGAACGACACCGCGCAGTATTGCGCAAGCCGGATCTGGCTCGCCGTTTGCAGGCTGACGCCGCCTTGCGACAGGTCCAGCGTGTGGGCTGGAAGGGTGGTTTCGTCGGTCATCGTCAACGTTGCCGCATGACGGACCGGGTGGCGGCGCGTGCCTCGTGCTTTCTGACTCATGGCGCGGACCTCGAATAGTGTAATGTGAACAAGACTATCAGAATTGCGTCCTGGACAGCAAGTTCTTATCGGCAACTGTGCGTGTCAATGCCATTTCTGCGCGGAATTTCCCGGAGTGGTTCTTATTTCAGCTGACGCCGGTCGGGCCGGATCACCAACAGCCACCAGCACAACACGCCCAACGTCAGTTGCGGCAGGTTGAACAGGAACTTGCCAAACGTGGCGTCGCGCCGCTGCGGCCAGGCCGCGTCGGCGGTCTCGACGATGATATTGGTGTGATACAGACACAGTCCCAGCAGGATCAGCGCCGCGACGCCCCACAGCACCGGCAGACTGGTGACGCGATGGCGCAGCACGGCCGCGACAGGGTAGGCCAGCACGCAGGCGAACACATACGCGAACAGATTGGGCATCAGGTTGGCCAGGTTGGCGTGCGGCAGCACGACCGGGACGGCGCAGATCGCCACGGCGAGCATGACGGCGATGACGGGGTGTGGGTATTCGGGCCAGGAGTTGAAGCGGCTGATCATTGTGACGGACGTGGGAAGAAAAGGACTCCATTGTAGGGGAAATAGAGCGGGTGGCGCGGCAGCCGCCATGTGTCCCCGCGCTGAATACATGGGTATGACGTCAGACAAACAGAGGTCGATTGGATGAACTTTAATAGTTGAGCTCAGGTCTAACTATTTTGATCACACACAAGTAGGTGCAACCATGGACTTCGTCACTGCAGAACCATTGATGCTGAAGTACGGCATCACGCCGCGGCAGATCAGCGAGTTGAAAGCCCTGGCAGCAAAACTGCCGGCAGATTTTGTTGATGGGACGCGTATGCCGATGCCTAAAATGCCTGGACTAAGTGCTTCCGAATCCGAGTTGTTGATGGCCCGTATGCTTGATGCGATTGCGCCGTTGCTCGGCGTGCCGGTTGAGGACCCCTATCTGTTCGATGAGTTGGGCTTGCCAACTATGCAGGAGTTGATGCGAACCGCTGATCAGCGTAAAGAAGCTGCGCGCCAGCGGCGTCAGGGTTTCCGGCTTGGTCCGGTCAAGCCCGCGCAGAAAGACGCATCCGCCGATGAGTCTGCAACAAACCGTGAACATGTTTGAACATGGACTTGAATTGGCTGATTGCGGTGCGTAAAGCACTCACAGTCGTGGGTGCGCTGCAGCCGTTCGCGAAGCGCGCGTGCGCGCTGTTGGCTCGTCTTTTCAACATCGATGTTTGGCGGGAAGGAGAGCGGCTCGGTCACGAAGCTGATGAGCTACGGAACATGCATGTCTATGGCAAGGTTGTAGCGGAGTACGCGCGACAGATGAAAACCTCCGGCGGTAACAATGTGGAGGTCGACGCATTGGTAGCTGCCCTATTGTTGGCGAGATTGCGAAGTTATATGCGCGCACGCGGGATCGTGGCGCTCAGAATGCCGCGCACGGTAAAAAGGCGCAGATCAACAACGGTCATTCCCGCTGATGGGCACAGGGCCGAACTTGGGGTCCCGCCGGCGTTGATAGAAAGGCGAAATGCTGAGCGCCGCGCTCAGCGAACAGGTCGGGACGAGGATGGTGTCGTGTAATGAAGAGAGGCAAGTGTGACGGCGTAGTGGGCGTATCTCTACTTTTCCTGATCCAGCAACGCCTGGATTTCCGCTCGCTCCTTCTTGCTGACATGGCCGCCGCGCAGGGCGGCCAGCACCAGCGCCTTGCCGGAGCCGGAGAAAGCCTTCTGTATCAAGTCTTTCAGCAGGTTGGTCTGAATCGAATCCTGTTCTTGTGCGGGCGCGTAGACGTGGGCGCGCTGGCCTTCGTCGCGCGTCAGCAGGCCCTTGGTGTGCATCACTTGCAGCAGGCGCAGCACGGTGGCGTAGTTCATGTCCGGCCGCGTTTCGAGCGCGGCGGCGTGCACCTGCTTGGCGGTGGCCGGGCCGAGCGCGAACAGCAGGCGCAACATCTCCAGCTCGGAGGCGGTCGGTTTGGGTGGGGCTACGGTGGTCATGGATGTAGAATAAAATATCTAGAACGTCTTGTCTAGTCCTGTTTCAGCGTGCGCAGCTGCGTTTCGATGTCGTCGAATAGCGGGCGCGCCGCGCTGCTGGCATGCAGACAGGCGTCGCGAAGTTGACGAAGACGCGCCAGCGCCGGCTCGGCCGCCGCCGTGGCGTCGCAGCGCTCGGCGAGCTCATCCAGCAGGAAGCCGAAGGCGCGCACTTCGAGCCGTTGCAGCGGCAGGGCTTCGGGCGACGCGGGATCGTAGAACGAGGCGGCGCCGAAGTCCCCCAGCAACGTTCGGCCTTGGCCGCAATGCATGATGTTGTGTCCGTACAGGTCGCCGTGCATGATGCCGCGCTGGTGCAGGCGGGCGGCGGCGGAGGCGATGCCATGGGCGATTTCCAGCGTGGAGGCCAGGTCGAAGCGCTTGCCCGCGTCGTAGACGTCACGCGTGCAGCTTTCCAGACTGGGCGGCCCGGCCAGGTTGATGAAGTCGGGATCGATCAGCGACATGACGAGGCCATGCGCGCCATCCGGATGGCGCTCCAGGTGGCCCAGCACCGGGATCAGGTTCGGATGCGCGCCGGCGCCGATGCAGGCGGCCATCTCGCACAGCGGCGAGCCGTCGCTGGTCATCGCGCCTTTGAACAGCTTGACGGCGACGTCTTCCGTCGCGCCGTCGTGCATGTAATCCGCGCGGTGGATCACGCCCGATGCGCCTTCGCCCAATTTTTGTTTTAGCTCCAGTTGTTCCCAGCCGATGGCGGCGGACGGCGTGCCGGTCATCGCGACTTCGCGCTGTTCGCAGAACGGATTGCCGGCGTACGCCAGCCAGGTCAGCCGGGGAAGCGCGGGCAGCCATGCGGGAAATTCGGTCAACTGGTTGGCGGCGATGCGCAGCAGTTCGAGGCGGTGCAGTTGCGCCATGCCGGCGGGCAGGGCGCGCAGACGGTTCCCGGCCAGCATCAGCTTCTGTAGCGCCGGACGTTCCCCGAGCTCGGCGGGCAGTTCCTCGATCAGATTATCCGTCAGCACCAGCCAGCGCAATTGCGCCGGCAGCGACGCGGGCGGGACCGTGCGTATCTTGTTGGCTTTGAAGCCGACCATCGTCAAAGCAGGGCACGCGCCCAGCACCGCCGGCAATTCGGTGAACTGATTGTCGGAACAGAAGATGATGCGCAGCTTGCGCAGGCGCGGCAGGTCGTCGGGCAGCGACGACAGCGCGTTGCCGGACAGGTCGAGGATTTCCAGCGAGTCGGCCAGATCGAAGATTTCGCGCGGGAATTCGGTGAGACCGCCGCGCATTTGCAGGCGCTGGACGCCGCTCAGGGCGCCAGCGCGCAACTGCTCTAGGGTATGCATGTCAGGTGGCGGTGAAGGTCAATGTTGAAGTTTATCACTTCACCGCCGCTCGCCGAGGATGCTTAGCGTCGGCTTACCACTTCATTTCGCCCTTGGCGACCTTGGAGCCGGTCTCAAGCGCAGCGTTCAGGCCGGCGTCCGGATACAGCTCCTTCATGCGGGCGATCAGCGCGGCGGAGTTGGCGGCCTTGGCGGTCTCGGCTTCGAAGTGGACCAGGTAGTCGCGGGTAAACGCGACGCTGTCGGGCGTCAGCGGGGCGCCGACCTTGAAGTGGCCCGGCACGACGGTCGTAGGCTTCAGCGAGGCGATATGGTCGAGCGTGGCCAGCCAGTTCCTGCGCGACTCGGCGCTCTGCGTGTCGGCGGTCCACACGTGCAGGCCGCTGAAAACCACCACCCCGCCGGCGATCGCTTTGATCGATGGAATCCAGACATAGCTGCGGTCCGGCGTCGCGCCGTTCAGGCCTTCGATCTTCAGCGTTTCGCCTTCGAGCTTGATGGTGTCGCCCTGCAAAGCCTGCGGCACGATGATGCTCTTGGGTGCGTTGTCTTTCAAGATCGGCGACCAGTAGGCGACCTTGGCATCCTTTTTCTTTTCGATGCCGGCGATGGTTTGCGGCGTGGCGACGATCTTCGCTTCTGGGAAGGCGGCGTGGATCACGTCCAGACCGAAGTAGAAATCCGGATCGCTATGGCTGACATAAACAGTCGTCAGGCGTTTGCCGCTGGCACGGATTTTTTCCACCAGCTTGACCGCTTCCCCGCGCGAGAACTGGGCGTCGATCAGCACCGCGTCCTTGGCACCGGTCACCAGTACCGAGGCGACCGGGAAAATGGCGGCTTCACCGGGATTGAAAACGTCGAGCCTCAGCGGCGCGGCGACGGCGCCACCAACGGTTGCGGCAAGGGCGGCGGACATCAGGGTTTGCTTGATCATCATCGTCTTTCATCATGGTTGGAAGTGAAGTCATCATAAATTTCTTTATCCGGCAGAAAAACCGGATAATCTGCGCTTGTTAATTGCATGGATCGAACGAATATGGATCGCATCACCGCCGCCAAGGTATTTGTCGCCATCACCGAGCGGGGCAGCATGATCGCCGCCGCCGACGCGCTCGACATGTCGCGGGCAATGGTCACGCGCTATTTGGCCGAGATGGAAGAGTGGGCCGGCGCGCGCCTGCTGCACCGGAGCACGCGCCGGCTGAGCCTGACCGATGCCGGCGATGTCACGCTGGCGCGTTGCCGCAAGCTGCTGGAGGTGGCTGGCGGAATGGAAGTGGCGGCCGAGGACGACGACACGCCGAAAGGGCTGCTGCGCATCACCTGCTCGCCGTCCCTGGCGCATGCGCAGCTCGCCAGTGCGGTGACCGCCTTCCTCAAGCGCTACCCACGTACCTCGGTTGATTTACAGGGCAGCAACAGGGCGGTGAATCTGGTCGAGCAGCGCATCGATCTGGCGTTGCGCATCACCAATGCGTTGGAGCCGAACCTGATCGCCCGGCAACTTGGGCATTGCGATTCGGTGGTGTGTGCAGCGCCGTCCTATCTTGCCGAGCGCGGCGCGCCGCAGCGGGTCGAGGATCTGGCGTCCCACAACTGCCTTGCGTACACATATTTTGGGCAGAGCCTATGGCAGTTCACGCGCCAGGACGGGGAGGAGGTCACCGTGCCGGTTAGCGGCAACTTGTCGGCCAACGATGACCATATTCTGCTGAAAGCGGCGGTGGAAGGGGCGGGCATCGCCCTGCAGCCGTTGTATAGCGCCGGTCCGCTGATCGCGCAAGGCAAGCTGGTCGCGTTGCTTTCAGGCTACAAAACGCAGCAGATGGGGATCTATGGAATTTATACGTCGCGCCAGCATATGTCGCCCGCGCTGCGGGCGCTGCTGGATTTCTTGGTGAATTGGTTCGGCGGCAGCAACCTTAGCGGTAAATATGGTGTTGGGAATATGTAAATGTTACCCGCGACGCGGCTTGCCCGGCGACTTAGGTGAAAATTAATAGTGGCGGTCTCGGTACATAAATGGTTGTTGCGATACAATACCGGTGCTATCCTGAATGACCGTTTTTTGTACTACTGAAGAACTTTAGCCCTTCCCCACAACTTGATGTGCAATCCGCTAACCGGTCAGGCCGTGTCGCGGAAGGTTAGATTAACCCGCTAATTCCTCGCGAAGCGCGAAGAAAGGTGAGCAGCAAATGCAACAATACACGTCCAACTCCTACCTGTTTGGTGGGAACGCTCCGTACGTCGAAGAACTGTACGAGGCGTATCTCAACAACCCAGGTTCCGTGCCAGATAATTGGCGCTCGTACTTCGATGCCATGCAGCACGTGCCGGCCGTCGATGGCACCAACAAGCCAGACGTCGCTCACGCCTCCGTCATCGCTTCCTTCGCGGAACGCGCCAAATCCGGTCCTATCCGCACCGTCGTGGCCTCGGCCGACGCCGAGATGGGCCGCAAGCGTGTTGCAGCTACGCAACTGATCGCCGCCTACCGCTACCTGGGTTCGCGCTGGGCCAATCTGGACCCGCTGCAACGCCAGGAACGTCCGGCCATCAACGAGCTGGAGCCTAGCTTCTACGGCTTCACCGATGCGGACATGGACACCGTCTTCAACATCAGCAACACCTATTTCGGCCCAGAGACCGCGACCCTGCGCGACCTGCTGAACTACCTGCGCGACACCTATACCCGTTCGATCGGCGCAGAGTACATGTACATCTCCGATCCGACCGAAAAGCGCTGGCTGCAAGAGCGCCTGGAGTCGATCCGTTCGACCCCGAATTTCACGGCGGAAAAGAAAAAGCACATCCTGGAGCGTCTGACCGCGGCCGAAGGCCTGGAACGCTACCTGCACACCAAGTACGTCGGCCAGAAGCGCTTCTCGCTCGAAGGCGGCGAGACCTTCATCGCGTCGATCGATGAGATCATCCAGCGCGCCGGCGAAAAAGGCGTGCAGGAGATCGTCATCGGCATGGCCCACCGTGGCCGTTTGAACGTGCTGGTCAACACCCTGGGCAAGGCTCCTAAAGAGCTGTTCGAAGAATTCGAAGGCAAGCACGGCGACGACCTGCCGGCCGGCGACGTCAAATACCACCAAGGTTTCTCGTCCGACATCTCGACCCAGGGCGGTCCGGTCCACCTGTCGCTGGCGTTCAACCCGTCGCACCTGGAGATCGTCAACCCGGTCGTCGAAGGTTCGGTCAAAGCCCGCATGGATCGCCGCGGCGACCACCTGGGCAAGCAAGTGCTGCCGATCCTGGTGCACGGCGACGCCGCCTTCGCAGGCCAGGGCGTTGTCATGGAAACGCTGAATCTGGCGCAGACCCGCGGCTACGGCACGGGCGGCACGGTGCACATCGTCATCAACAACCAGATCGGTTTCACCACCTCCGACCCGCGCGATGCCCGTTCGACCATCTACTGCTCGGACGTCGTCAAGATGATCGAAGCGCCGGTGCTGCACGTGAACGCCGACGATCCTGAAGCCGTCGTGCTGGCTTCGCAGATCGCGATGGACTACCGTCTCGAGTTCCAGAAGGACATCGTTGTCGACATCATTTGCTACCGCAAACTGGGCCACAACGAGCAAGACACGCCAGCGCTGACCCAGCCGCTGATGTACAAGAAGATCGGCCAGCACCCAGGCACCCGCAAGCTGTACGCGGACAAGCTGGTTGCCCAGACCGTGATCGCGGCCGACGGCGGCGAACAGATGCAAGCCGCCTACCGCGACGCGATGGACGCCGGCAAGCACACCGTCGATCCGGTCATCTCGAACTTCAAGAACAAGTACGCCGTCGATTGGCTGCCGTTCCTGAACCGCAAGTGGACCGACTCGGCCGACACCGCCGTGCCGATGACCGAACTGAAACGCCTGGCCACCCGCATCACCACGGTGCCGGACGGCTTCAAAGTGCACTCGCTGGTCGAGAAAGTACTGGGCGATCGCGCCACCATGGGTCGCGGCGAACTGAACCTGGACTGGGGCATGGGCGAACACCTGGCCTACGCGTCGCTGGTCGCTTCGGGCTACGCAGTGCGCCTGACCGGCCAGGATGCCGGCCGCGGCACCTTCGTGCACCGCCACGCCGTGCTGCACGACCAGAACCGCGAGCGTTGGGACGCCGGCACCTACGTGCCGCTGCAAAACATCGCCGAGGGCCAGGCGCCATTCACCGTCATCGACTCCGTGCTGTCGGAAGAAGCGGTGCTGGGCTTCGAATACGGTTACTCGACCGCCGAGCCGAACACGCTGACGATCTGGGAAGCCCAGTTCGGCGACTTCGTCAACGGCGCGCAAGTGGTCATCGACCAGTTCATCAGCTCCGGCGAAGTGAAGTGGGGCCGCGCTTCCGGCCTGGTCATGATGCTGCCGCACGGTTACGAAGGCCAGGGTCCCGAGCACTCGTCGGCGCGTCCCGAGCGTTTCCTGCAGCTGTGCGCAGACAACAACATGCAAGTCGTGCAGCCGACCACCGCCGCGCAGATCTTCCACGTGCTGCGTCGCCAGATGGTGCGCCAGTTCCGCAAGCCGCTGGTCATCCTGACCCCGAAATCGCTGCTGCGCAACAAGGAAGCGGGCTCGTCGCTGAACGAACTGGCCAAGGGCGCCTTCCAGACCGTCATCGGCGAAGTCGACGAGAAAATCGACGCCAAGAAGGTCAAGCGCGTGGTCGCCTGCTCGGGCAAGGTCTACTACGACCTGGTCAACGCACGCAAAACCCGCGGCCAGACCGATACCGCCATCATCCGTGTCGAACAGCTGTATCCGTTCCCGCACAAGTCGTTCGCCGCCGAACTGAAAAAGTTCCCGAACCTGACCGAAGTGGTGTGGGCGCAGGACGAGCCGCAGAATCAGGGCCCATGGTTCCAGATTCAGCACAACATCTTCGAGAGCATGGACGCCGGTCAGCGCCTGGCCTACGCCGGTCGCCCAGCGTCGGCATCGCCGGCCGTCGGTTACTACGACAAGCACTATGCCCAGCAAAAAGACCTGCTGGAAACGGCGTTCTCGAAGCTCAAAGGTTTCATCCTGACGAAATAAGCGTTAAGGGGCCGCGCGCTGGGTGCGGCCTCTCTTACCTCACATAACTAACGGAGCGCCGCCTTGCGCGTTGTGAAAACAACCCTGGGATGGCGCCGTAATAACAAATATACGGAGTTTTACAATGGCACAAATCGAAGTCAAAGTTCCTCAATTGTCGGAATCGGTCGCTGAAGCAACCATGCTGACGTGGCATAAAAAAGTCGGCGACGCCGTCGCGCGCGATGAAAACCTGATCGATATCGAAACCGACAAGGTCGTTTTGGAACTGCCCGCGCCCGCGGCCGGCGTGCTGGTCAAGATTATCAAGGGCGACGGTAGCACCGTTGTCGCCGACGAACTGATCGCCGTGATCGACACCGACGCCGCCGCAGCCGCCGCCGCTCCTGTCGCCGCCGCAGCTCCAGCCGCCGCGCCAGCGCCGGCCGCCGCGCCAGCAGCCGCGACCGGTGGCAGCAAGGGCGATGTCGCCATGCCTGCAGCCGCCAAGATCCTGTCCGAAAAAGGCCTGAGCGCCGGCGATGTCGCCGGTTCGGGCAAAGACGGCCGCGTGACCAAGGGCGACGCCCTGGGCGCTTCGGCTCCAGCCACCCCGGCCGTCGCGCCGCTGGCCGCCGCCGTTCCGAAGCCAGCGCTGCAACAGATCGCTTCGCCGAGCGTCGCCAGCCTGGGCGAGCGTCCGGAAGAGCGCGTGCCGATGAGCCGTCTGCGCGCCCGTATCGCCGAGCGCCTGCTGCAGTCGCAATCGACCAACGCCATCCTGACCACGTTCAACGAAGTGAACATGGCGCCAGTGATGGAGCTGCGCAACAAGTACAAAGACAAGTTCGAGAAAGAGCACGGCGTCAAGCTGGGCTTCATGTCGTTCTTCGTCAAGGCCGCCGTCGCAGCCCTGAAAAAGTACCCGATCATCAACGCTTCGGTTGACGGCAACGACATCATCTACCACGGCTACTTCGACATCGGTATCGCCGTCGGTTCGCCACGCGGCCTGGTGGTGCCTATCCTGCGCAATGCCGACCAGATGTCGATCGCCGAAATCGAAAAGAAAATCGGTGAATTCGGCGCCAAGGCCAAGGAAGGCAAGCTGACCCTGGACGACCTGACCGGCGGCACGTTCTCGATCTCGAACGGCGGCACCTTCGGCTCGATGCTGTCGACCCCGATCATCAACCCGCCACAATCGGCCATCCTGGGCGTGCACGCGACCAAGGACCGCGCCGTGGTCGAAAACGGCCAGATCGTGATCCGTCCGATGAACTACCTGGCGATGTCCTACGACCACCGCATCATCGACGGCCGCGAAGCCGTGCTGGGCCTGGTCGCCATGAAAGAAGCGCTGGAAGATCCTGCACGCCTGCTGCTGGACCTGTAAGCGACCGCCTTCGATACGCCGGCCGTACCCCGGAGCCGTTCGGTTCCGGGGAACCCAGAGGACACGCAATGAGCGTTGCTGAAGAAATCAAGCGTTTGCACGAACTGCATCAAGCCGGCGCCCTGTCGGACGCGGAATTCGCGGCCGCCAAGGCGCGCCTGCTCGATGCCGAGCCTTACCGGCCGGGCGACAACATCGGCGCGGACATCACCCGCCTGCGCCGCTCGCGCAGCGACCGCTGGCTGGGCGGCGTCTGTGGCGGCCTCGGCCGCGTCTCCGGCATCGAGCCGTGGATCTGGCGCCTGTTGTTCGTGATGTTCGTGCTGACCTTTGGTTTCGGCCTGGCGATCTACATTCTGTTATGGATTTTCGTTCCAGACGAAGAACTGATTGGAAAATAAAAAATGAGTAAACAATTTGACGTAGTAGTCATCGGCGCCGGTCCCGGCGGTTATATCGCCGCCATCCGCGCCGCACAACTGGGTTTCTCCGTTGCTTGCGTCGACGCATGGGAAAATGAAAAAGGCGGCCCGGCGCCGGGCGGCACCTGCACCAACGTCGGTTGCATCCCGTCGAAAGCGCTGCTGCAATCGTCCGAGCACTTCGAGCACGCCGGCCACGCGTTCAAGGACCACGGCATCGATGTCGCCGGCCTGTCGCTGAACCTGCCGCAAATGCTCAAGCGCAAAGACCAGGTCGTCAAGCAGAACAACGACGGCATCCTGTTCCTGTTCAAGAAAAACAAGGTCACCTTCTTCCACGGCCGCGCCTCGTTCGCCGGTGCCGCCAGCGCCGAAGGCTACCCGCTGACGATCTCGGCGCCCGCCAACGAGACCATCAACGCCAAGCAAGTCATCATCGCCACCGGTTCCAACGCGCGTGAACTGCCGGGCGCACCGTTCGACGAGCAACTGATCCTGTCGAACACCGGCGCGCTGGCGATCCAGGGCGTACCCGCCAAGCTGGGCGTCATCGGCGCCGGCGTCATCGGCCTGGAAATGGGCTCCGTATGGCGCCGCCTGGGTGCGGAAGTGACCGTGCTCGAAGGCCTGCCAGTGTTCCTCGGCGCGGTCGACGAGCAGATCGCCAAGGAAGCCGGCAAGCTGTTCGCCAAGCAAGGCCTGTCGATCAACCTCGGTTGCAAGATCGGCGCGATCACCAAGGGCGACAACAATGTCACCGTGGTGTACGAGAACGCCAAGGGCGAGTCGATCACGTCCGTGTTCGACAAGCTGATCGTGTCGATCGGCCGCACCCCGAATACCGACGGCCTGGCCGCCGACAAGGTCGGCCTGTCGCTGGACGAGCGCGGCTTCGTGGCGGTCGATGGCGATTGCAAAACCAATCTGCCGGGCGTGTGGGCGATCGGCGACGTGGTGCGCGGCCCGATGCTGGCGCACAAGGCGGAAGAAGAGGGCGTTGCCGTTGCCGAGCGCATGGCCGGCCAGCATGGCCACACCAACTTCAACACCATTCCTTGGGTTATCTACACCTCGCCGGAAATCGCGTGGGTCGGCCAGACCGAGCAGCAACTGAAGGCGTCGGGCGTCGCTTACAAGGCCGGCACCTTCCCGTTCCTGGCCAATGGCCGCGCGCGCGCGCTGGGCGACACCTCGGGCATGGTCAAGTTCCTGGCCGATGCGACCACCGACGAAATCCTCGGCGTTCACATCATCGGACCGATGGCCTCCGAGCTGATCTCGGAAGCGGTCGTGGCGATGGAGTTCAAGGCTTCGGCCGAAGACATCGCGCGCATCTGCCACGCCCACCCGTCGTTGTCGGAAGCGACCAAAGAGGCAGCGCTGGCTATCGACAAGCGCACGCTGAACTTCTAAGACGGTCGCATCAAACCGCGCGCGGCTTCGTTGCGGCTCCTCGCCGTACAGGCGTACTGCCTTCGTCGCCGCGCCTCGCCGCACACGGTTTGAAGCAACCTTCGAGTCCAACAGGCGGACTGCGGGCGGACTGCGGTCCGCCCGTTTTTGTTTGCGCCGCCCACATAGAATCGAACACATGAACGTCGAAGAGTTTTATCAGCAAGCGCTGGAACAGCGCAATTTCAAGGCCGACGCGGCACAGCGCCGCGCCGTCGACCGTCTGCAGCTATGCTACGACGAATGGGTCGCGTACAAGGGCCAGCGCTCGAGCACGTTCAAGCGCCTGATCAACCGTCCCGACGTGCCCAAGGGCGTCTACATGTGGGGCGGGGTGGGGCGCGGCAAGTCGTTCCTGATGGACAGCTTCTATTCGGTGGTGCCGCTGGTGCGCAAGACGCGCCTGCACTTCCACGAGTTCATGCGCGGCGTGCACCGCCAGCTCGACGAGCTGACCGGCGTCGCCAATCCGCTCGACGAGGTGGCCAAGCGCATCGCCAAGAAATACCGTTTGATCTGCTTCGACGAATTCCACATCTCCGACGTGGCCGACGCCATGATCATGTACAACCTGCTGAAGGCGCTGTTCGACAACGGCGTGTCCTTCATCATGACGTCGAACTACGATCCGAAGCTGCTGTACCCGGACGGGCTGCACCGCGACCGCATCCTGCCGACCATCGAGCTGCTGTACGAGAAGCTCGACGTGATGAACATCGACGCCGGCATCGACTATCGCGGCCGCGCGCTCGAGCAGGTCGATTCCTACTACACGCCGATCAACGCCGAGACCGACCAGAAGTTGCGCGACGCCTACACCAGCATCGCCGAGACGGCCGACGAGGACCCGGTGGTGCGCATCGAGGCGCGCGAGATCCGCGCGTTGCGCCGCGCCGGTTCCATCATCTGGTTCGACTTCCACACCCTGTGCGGCGGGCCGCGCTCGCAGAACGACTATCTGGAAATCGCCAGCCGCTTCCATACCGTGATATTGTCCGGGATTCCGATGATGTCGGCGTCGATGTCGTCGGAGGCGCGCCGCTTCACGTGGCTGATCGATGTGTTTTACGACCAGGGCGTAAAGTTGTTGATGTCGGCCGAGGTCGAGCCGGAGGAGTTGTACACCACCGGCACCTTGGCCAACGAATTTCACCGCACGGTGTCGCGCATTGTCGAGATGCAGTCGCGCGAATACATGGATAAGGAACAGCGGGCAGCGGCCGGTTCGCTGGCCTGATGGCACAGGAAAGAATATGAGAGCAAGTTTGAAACCGTTGGGCGACATGATCGCCGTCGCCGTGCTGGCCGCAGTGGCCGCCGTGGCGGCGCCGGCCGTCGCGCAGGAGGCGACGTCGGTGGCGCCGCCGTCGCATTCGGTCGAGGAGGCCGACGCCACCTTGGCCAAGGTGGCCACGGAGCGTGCCGCCGTCAACGCCGAGTACGCATCCCGCGAGGCGGTGTGCAACGACAAATTCTTCGTCAACAATTGTCTCGACCAGGCCAAGGAGCAGCGCCGCGCCGCGTTGGCCAACCTGCGCGTGCTGGAAGTGGAAGCCGAGCATTTCAAGCGCGCCGATTCGGTGGCGCGCCGCGATGCCGAGCTGGCCGAGCGCGTGCGCAAGGACCAGGAGGAGCTGGCCCGGCGCGAAGCGTTGCCGCCCAAGCCGGTCAGGGATGTCGACAGCAAGCCGGAACCGGCGCCGCCGAAAGGCCGTCGCGTGGCCGAGCGCGAAGCCGACCATGCCGCCAAAATGAAACGCGAGGCGGCCGCGACGGCGGCGGCCGCCGACAAGCGCGCCGCCAACGTGGCCCGCTTCGAGCAAAAGAAAATCGACGCCGAGCGTCGTCAGGCCGAAGTCGCCAAGCGGGTGGCGGAGACCGAACGCAAGGTGTCGGCCAAGGTCGCGGCCGAGAAGAAGAAGGCGGCTGCGGCGGCGGCGGCGGCAGCGGCCGCCGCGAAAAAACAGCAGTAAGCCGGCGCCGCCGCGGCGCGCCGGTGTCTCAGCGGGCGGCGGGCGGGGCGGGCGCGACGAACTTGATGATCGCCATCGTGCAATTGTCGCCCTTGCCCTGCGCGCGCTCGGCGGCCTTGCCGATCAAGCGCTCGGCCGCCCGGCGCGGCGTGTTGCGCGCCACCGCGGCCGCCAGTTCCTGGTCGGCGAAACACTGCCACAGCCCATCCGAGCAGAGCAAAAATGCGTCGCCCGGCGCCAGCCCCTCATGCGTTTCCAGCGTGACGAACGGCGCCTTGAAGCTGTTCCCCAGAACATTGCTGAGCAGCCTGGAACCGCGGTGCTTCCTGGCCGCCTCCAGCGGCACCTTGTCGTCTTGCACCAGGTGCGCGATATACGCGCTGTCGTTGCTGCGCCCGACGCTGGTCTCGCCGCTGAAGCGGTAGACGCGCGCTTCGCCAGCGTGCGCCCAGACCGCCTGACCGGCCGGGGTCAGCACCAGCAGCGCCAGCGCGCAGTGCGGTTGCGCGCTGGCGGCGATCGGATTCATCTTGATGACTTGATGGGCCTCCAGCACTATCGCGGCGAGCAACTCCTTCAGCCGGGGGAGGCTGGGCACGTCGCCGACGCGGAACTGATCGAACAAGTGTTTGCTCGTTAGCAGCGCCTGGTCAGAGCCGACGGGACTGTTGTTGCCGTCGGCCAGCACCGCCAGCACATAGCCGGGCGCGCTCGGCGACGTCAGCAGGGCGACGCGGTCGTTTTGCTGTGGCCGGTTGCCGATGTGCTGGGCCGTGCCGGCTTCTATTTTATAAGCGCTCATATGGTTGACACTGTATCCTGAACGGCGGGCGAGCGGCGATATCGATCATTCTGTTGGCGGCGGAGCCGCCGTAGATTAAACTATGCACCGTGTCGCAGTTTGTTTGCAATATGCGTGTTGTTTCGGTGAAACTTTGTGTGGGTAGAGACCTAGAAATATGACTGATGTACAAGATATCCAGCGTCGTCTCATCGAACTCGACGTCGAACACCGCGATCTGGACGCGGTGATCGACATGCTCACCCTGGACGGACACCACGATCAGCTGCAACTGCGCCGCCTGAAAAAGCGCAAGTTGCAGTTGAAAGACCATATCACGCTGCTGAAAATGCAACTGGTGCCGGACGTGCCGGCGTAATGTCCGGCTTCCGCGCGCGCCTCAACTAAGTATATTTTGACCGAACACCTTCCAACGCCCGCCGACGCCACGCCCGCCGTAGTCGGGGCGACCCCAGACCTGCCCCCCGGTAAATACGATTCCGAGGTCGAGCGACTGTTCGGCGCCGGAGGACCGTTGGGTCCGGCTGTCGGCGATTTCAAGCCGCGCCGCTCGCAGACGGAAATGGCCAAGGCGGTCGCCGCCGCGATCGCCAGCCAGACCACCTTGATCGCCGAAGCCGGCACGGGCACGGGCAAGACGTTCGCCTACTTGGTGCCGGCCTTGCTGTGGGGCGGCAAGACGATCGTCTCGACCGGGACCAAAAACTTGCAGGACCAGCTGTTCCTGCGCGATATTCCGACTGTGCGCGCCGCCTTGCAGGCGCCGGTGTCGGTCGCGCTGCTCAAGGGCCGCTCGAACTACGTCTGCCATTACCACCTGGAACGCACGTTGCAGAACGGCCGCATGACCTCGCGCGACGACGTCGGCCACCTGCGCGAGATTTCGCGTTTCCTGAAAATGACCAGTTCCGGCGACAAGGCCGAGCTGGCGCGCGTGCCGGAAAACGCGCTGATCTGGAACCTGGTGACCTCGACCCGCGACAATTGCATGGGCGCCGAGTGCCAGTATTACCAGGATTGCTTCGTCATGAAGGCGCGCAAGGAAGCGCAGCAGGCCGACGTGGTCGTCGTCAACCACCACCTGTTCTTCGCCGACGTCGCCCTCAAGGATTCGGGCATCGCCGAGCTGCTGCCGTCGGCCAACACCATCATCTTCGATGAGGCGCACCAACTGCCGGACACTGCCACCTTGTTCTTCGGCGATACCTTTTCGACGTCGCAAATCCTCGAACTGTGCCGCGACGTGCTGGCCGAAGGCTTGTCGAACGCGCGCGACGGCGCCGATTGGGGCAAGGTCGTCACGGTGGTGGAGAAGGCCGCGCGCGACCTCAGGTTGACATTCCCGCAAGATATCGTGCGCCTGTCCTTGCCGCAAATCGCGCCGTCGAGCGACTTTTTTCCGGCCTTGCAGACCTTGAAGGACGAGCTGGACGGCATGCTGGCCGTGCTCGAAACCCAGGCGGCCCGCGCCGAGACGTTGGAACAGTGCCGCCAGCGCGGCATCGAACTGGCGCAAAAATTGTCGTCCTGGAAATTCGATCCGAAGGCGCGCGTCGAAAAAGGCGAGGAGGCGGTGTTCTGGGTCGAAGCCTACGCGTCGTCGTTGCAGCTGCATAAAACGCCTTTGTCGATCGCGCCGATCTTCAACGGCCAGCGCGAAGGCGTGCCGCGCAGCTGGATTTTCACGTCGGCGACGTTGGCGGTGAAGAATGATTTCAGCCATTTTTCCGAACAAATGGGACTGACGGACGAACCGTCGAAGACGTGGCCGAGCCCGTTTAATTACGAACAGCAAGGCCTTTTATATGTCCCGCAAGGTTTGCCGGACCCCAATTCCATCGGCTATACCGACGCGGTGCTCGACCTGGCGCTGCCGGTGATCGAGGCGGCCGGCGGAAAAACTTTTCTTTTGTGCACGACTTTGCGCGCCGTGAAGCGCGCCGCCGAGCGCCTGCGCGACGAGTTCGAGAAGCGCGGCCTGCCGTATCCGCTGTTTATCCAGGGCGACCGGGGCCGCACCGAGCTGCTCGACCAGTTCCGCAAGGCGGGAAATGGCGTGCTGATCGGTAGCCAGAGTTTCTGGGAAGGCGTCGACGTGCGCGGCGACGCCCTGTCCTTGGTGATTATCGACAAGCTGCCGTTCGCGCCGCCGGACGATCCGGTGCTCGCCGCGCGCATCGAGGTCATGGAAAAGCAGGGCAAAAACGGCTTCATGCACCACACCTTGCCGGAAGCGATCATCAACCTGAAGCAGGGCGCCGGCCGCCTGATCCGCGATGAAGGCGATCGCGGCGTGTTGATGTTGTGCGATCCGCGCGTCATTTCCAAGCCCTACGGCAAGCGGATCTGGCAGAGCCTGCCTTCGTTCAAGCGCACCCGCGAGCAGGCCGACGCGGTCGCTTTCTTCCAAAACAAGAATACCGAACAGTAACTTTCGGTATTTTTTCTCTTGCCCCATGCGGGCGATCACAGCGATTTTCGTCGGGCGGATTACCGCAGAGCGCGTAATCGGCCGGGAGCCGTCGCGGCTCGCGGCCGATGACGCGCCGCCCGCTCATCCGCGCTAGCGCGTCCCGATGCCTTGATTTTTCCTGAAATCATGCCAGATATTGGTGTGTTCTAACCAATTTCTGGCTTTTCTCGCCTGCGCGGCGACCGCTCGCCGCTTGAGCCAAAGCCATCCGACCGCCCGCTTGACCTAAGCCTTGCATATCGCACCCGTTTGCGTTGGCGCAAAGTGGCCGATGAGCGGATTGTTAGAGTTGGTTAAGCGCTGTTCCCCTAAGGAGCAGGATCGGAGGAGGCCATGACTATCCGCCACGGCTGTTTTTTCAGCTATGCACACGGCCAGCATGCATACATGAGCAAGTTCAAGAACGATTTGATCGATGCTCTGAAATGTTATCTGGAACCCCACTTCGACAACGAGAACGAATTGTTTGTCGACAGTGAGCAACTCGGCGGAGGCGACGACCTGGACGAGAAGATTGCCAGGGCGATGTGTGAAAGCGTTTGCATGATTGTGATTTACACACCGAAGTATGAAGCCCATGCCTACACCCGGCGTGAGTTTGCGGCAATGCAACTAATTGAAGACGAGCGCAAGAAATGGTACACGCTGCCCAGTCACTTGATTATCCCGGTCATCATGACCCAGCACCCGTTGAGCTTGCCGCCGCAGATTTCGGGTCCCGGCATGTACGTCGATTTCTCGCGGTACACGTTGGCGAGCGGGGACTTGAAAACCAACCCCGAGTTTTTGCCGGACATAAAAAAGATAGTCCTGCGGATCGCCCAGCATTACCACTACCTGAAACAGTGCACGCCGCCCGGGCATGACTGTGGTCGTTTCGTCATGCCGGACATTCCGCCCGAATGGCGCGCCGTCCCCCCTCCCCACTTCCCTCGTTAAAGGTTTGTTATGGAAACCACATCATTGTCTTTGCCACCGCTCACAGCCAACGGCGAAGTGGTTACTTTCTATTCTTACAAGGGCGGCACGGGGCGCACGATGGCCCTGTCCAATCTGGCCGTGTTGCTTGCAAGACAGCAAAACGCCACCACCCCGGTATTGATGATCGATTGGGACATGGAAGCGCCCGGCCTGCATCACTACTTCGAGCACGGCGAGGAGCGACCCGGCGTGCTGGAGTTTTTCGAAGCGTGCCGCGAGCAACTGCACCGGCGCCGCAAAGGCGCCGACGTGCTCGACGACGAGGAGCTCGCGCACGAAGTGCTGGCCGCGGTCGGATGGGAACAATACGTCAGCCGGGTCGACCAGAGCAGCCAGTTGTATCTGATGCGCGCCGGCCGTTTCGACGAAAGCTATGGCGAGCGGCTGGCGGCGCTGCACTGGGACGCGTTGTTCGACAGCTGCCCGGCGCTGTTCCGTTGCTTCGCCGACAAGCTGGCGCGCCACTTCCGGTACGTGCTGGTCGATTCGCGCACCGGCCGCACCGATACCGCCGGCATTTGCACGACCTTGCTGCCGCGCAAACTGGTGGTGGTGTTCACGCCCAACCGCCAGAGCCTGGAGGGGGTGCAGGCGCTGGTCACCCGCGCCACCGCCTACCGGCGCAGCCACGAGGACGAGCAGCGGCCGCTGGTGGTCTACCCGCTGCCGTCGCGCATCGAAATGGGCGACAGCACGCAGCGCTCGCAATGGCGGCGCGGCGACCCGCAGCATCATATCGTCGGTTACCAGCCGATCTTCGAGCGCCTCCTGTGCGAGTGCTACGGCATGCAGCACCTGTCGCTGGACAGTTATTTCGACGAAGTCCAGCTGCAACAGACCCGTACGTTCGCCTACGGCGAGCAGTTGGCGGTGCGGATGGACCAGGGCGGCGACCGTTTTTCGCTGACGCGCACCTTCGAGGCCTTCCTCGACTGGCTCGGTCCCGGCTATTTCCCGTGGCAGTCGAGCCGCGAGATCCACCTGCTGTCGGCCATCGAGGAGGCGCGCCAGGCGTTGGGGGAGGGCGGCGCGCGCGCCTTGTCGCAGCCGCTCGCGCGCGACCTCAACCTGTTGGGCGAGCTGTATCGCCGCGAAGGCAAGCTGCGCCAGGCGCTGGCCTGTTTCGAGGAAAGCCTGGGGCTGCGGCAGCGCGGCATGGGCGACGACCATGCCGATACGCTGATTAGTAAAAGCAACCTGGCCGGCGTGCTGCGCCAGCAGGGGCGGCTCGACGAGGCGCAGTTCCTGGAGGAGTGCATCGTCGAGGCCCGCGAGCGCTTGCTGGGGGCCGAGCACCTCGACACGCTGGCCGCGCGCGCCAATCTGGCGGCCACCCTGGCCGAGCAGGGCAAGGGCGCCGAGGCACTGGGCATCCAGGACTGCGTGCTGGACGCCTACCTGCGCATGCTCGGCTCGGAACATCTGCTGACCCTCTCCTGCAAGGCGGCGCGCGCCGACCTGCTGTTCCAGCGGGGCGACCTCGACCAGGCGCGGCGCGAGCAGGAGCAGGTGCTGGCCAAGCGCAAGCGCCTGCTCGGCGCCGAGCACGCCGACACCTTGCGCAGCAAGACCGCGCTGGCCTGTACTTTATTGGCGCAAAACGAGCATGACGAGGCGAGGGTGCTGTTCGACAAGGTGCTGCAGGCGCAGCTGCGCCGGCTGGGGCCGGACCACGCGGACACCCGCAGGACCCTGGAACTGCTCGCGCACGTGCAGCCGGACTTCTACGGCGCGGCGCCGGGCGCGCCGGCGGGGGCGCGGGACGGCTACGCGCCGGTGCGCGAACTGCACCAGGACGCGGCGATGGACGACTACGACGACGCGCTGGGGCTGGCGCCCAATCCGCGCGTGGCCATGTCGGTCACCAATCCGCGCCCGCGCGCCAGCGACGACCTGCTGACGCTCGACGAGCAGCTCGCCAGCGGCCGGCCGGCGTCGCGCTAGCGTAAATTTATCTGGTTGCGAACCGGTCCGGGTGCGCAGTCCGGGCGTTGCTTCAGGTAAAATCTCTGCATGAGAATCCTGATCAGTAATGACGACGGTTACCTTGCGCCGGGCATCAACGCCCTGGCCGCCGCGCTGGCGCCGATCGCCGACATCGTCGTCGTGGCGCCGGACAGCAACCGCTCCGGCTCGTCCAATTCGCTGTCGCTGGACCGGCCGCTGTCGGTGCAGCGGGCCGCCAACGGTTTCTATTTCGTCAACGGCACGCCGACCGATTGCGTGCACGTGGCGCTCACCGGCGTGCTCGACTACCGGCCCGACCTGGTCGTCTCCGGCATCAACAACGGCCCCAACATGGGCGACGACACGCTGTATTCGGGCACCGTGGCGGCCGCCACCGAGGCCTACCTGTTCGGTATTCCCGCCATCGCCTTTTCCCAGGGCGCGTTCGGCTGGGAGCACATCGACGACGCCGCCCGTCACGCGCGCGACATCGTCGAGCGCTATTATGAAGCGCTGCCGCGTCCGTACCTTCTCAACGTCAACATCCCCAACCTGCCGTATGCGCAGCTGACCCAGGTGGCCGCCACCCGGCTGGGCAAGCGCCACCAGTCGGAACCGGTGATCCGCTCGCAGGACCCGCGCGGCCGGGAAATTTTCTGGATCGGTCCGCCCGGCGCGACCAGGGACGCCGGCGAGGGCACCGACTTTTTTGCCTGCGCCAACGGCCGCACGTCGATCACGCCGCTGCAGGTCGATCTGACCCATAAAACGCAACTCGCGGCACTGGAAAAGGGCCTGGCATGAGCGACAAACCCCGGACCTTTCCGCTGCCGCTGTCGTCGGTAGTGGACAAGGGCGCCAAGAAGACCACCCTGTTCGCGCCGGTGGCCACGCCGCAGACGGCGACCCAGAACGCGGCGCGCCACGTGCCGCCGCAGCACGGTTATCCGGGGCCGCGTCCGGTGGCGGTGCCGTCCAAGGCCCACAGCTACGCGATGGAGCGGGCCCAGCCGGCGGTGGCGCCGGCGCCGCGCCAGAACCCGCTCGTGTCGGACGCGGTGCGCCGCGCCATGGTGCAGCGGGTGGCCAAGCAGGGCGTCAAGGACAACGTCGTGCTCGGCGCGCTGGAAAGCGTGCCGCGCCACATGTTCATGGAGGAGGCGCTGGCCTCGCAGGCCTATATCGACGCCTCGCTGCCGATCGGCCACCAGCAGACCATTTCCCAGCCATATATCGTGGCCCGCATGATCGAGGTGATGCGCAACGGCGGCCAGCTCAAGCGGGTGCTCGAGATCGGCACCGGCTGCGGCTACCAGGCGGCGGTGTTGTCAAGAGTGGCGCAAGAGGTTTATTCTATCGAGCGCATCAAGCCTCTGCATGAGCTCGCAAAGCACAACCTGCGGCCTCTGCGTGTGCCGAATCTACGGTTGCATTACGGAGATGGTATGCTTGGCCTGCCGCAAGCGGCGCCGTTCGATGGCATTATCCTGGCCGCGGCCGGTTTGGAGGTGCCGCGGGCATTGCTCGAACAGCTCGCCATCGGTGGCCGGCTGGTGGCGCCGGTCGGCGCCCGCGCGCAGCGTCTGGAACTGATTACACGCATCGGCAAGAAGGAATGGACCAGCGAAACGCTGGAAGATTGCCATTTCGTCCCGTTGCGTCCGGGCACGGTGTGATCGTTCACCGGTCCGCCTACGCATCAAACTGAAATTTAAGATGAGAATGACAACTAAAAGTAATGTGCTCGTACTGAGCCTGGCGCTCGCTTTGCTGAGCGCCTGCGGCACCACCCCGAACCAGGCCCCGGTGATCGACCGTCCGGTGTCGACCCCGCCAGTGAAATCCGCCACGCCGAGCGAAACGGCGCAAGTGTCGCGCGACGAGCGCGGCCTGTATACGGTCAAAAAGGGCGATACCTTGATCCGCATCGCGCTCGAATACGGTCAGAATTACCGCGATCTGGTGGCCTGGAACAATCTGGCCAACCCGAACGACATCAAGGTCGACCAGGTGCTGCGCGTGCTGCCGCCGGACGCCGCCGGCAACGGCAGCGGCGTGGAGACGGCCGCCGTGGCCATGCCGCCGAGCGACAAGACGCCGCCGCCGGCGCCGGTGGTCAAGAAGACCGGTCCGAAAGGCGAAAAGCGTCCGTACACCGACGCTGCGCTGGCCGAGCTGCAACGCGCCGACAATGGCAAGGACGTCGCCGCCAACGGCGCGGCGTCCCCGGCACCGGCCCCGGCCGCCGCCGCGGCGCCGGCGGTCCGTCCGCCGGCCGCGCCGGCGGCCCCGGCGGCCGGGTCGGCCGCCGCCGACGACGAGAAACTGAGCTGGATGTGGCCGTCCGAAGGCAAGGTCATCGCCACCTTCGACGAGGGCAAGAACAAGGGCGTCGACATCGCCGGCAAAGCTGGCCAGCACGTCGTGGCGGCGGGGGCCGGAAAAGTCATGTATGCCGGTAGCGGCATCCGTGGTTATGGTAATCTCGTTATTGTGAAGCACAGTAATAGCTTGTTGTCGGCCTACGCCCATAACCGCAGCATCGTGGTCAAGGAAGGCCAGACCGTGACCAAGGGACAAATGATTGCCGAGATGGGCGATTCGGACGCCGACTCCGTCAAGCTGCACTTCGAAATACGGCAGCAGGGCAAACCGGTGGACCCGTCCAAATTCCTGCCTAACCGCTAGCTGAGCCATGAAACCTACGCCGCACGACCCAATGGATGACGACTCGGCCCCGGAAGATTTCCAGGACGAGTCCAGCGATGATGAAGTCATCGACGCCATGGACGGTGCGGAGGGGGCGGACGGCGAGCGCGACGGCGCGCGCCTGCCCGAGGCGCCGGCGGTGCTCGAGGTCGACGAACTGAAAAAGGTGCTGGCGGCCGAACTGTCGACCGACACCACCCAGCACTACCTGAACCAGATCGGCACCCGGCCGCTGTTGACGGCGCCGCAGGAGGTGCACTACGCCACCCTGGCCAAGGCCGGCGACTTCAGCGCCCGCCAGACCATGATCGAGCACAACCTGCGCCTGGTGGTGTCCATCGCCAAGCACTACATCAACCGTGGCGTGGTGCTGCTCGACATGATCGAAGAGGGCAACATCGGCCTGATGCGCGCCATCGACAAGTTCGAGCCCGAGCGCGGCTTCCGCTTCTCGACCTACGCCACTTGGTGGATCCGCCAGAGCATCGAGCGCGCCATCATGAACCAGGCCCGCACGGTGCGCCTGCCGGTGCACATGGTGCGCGAACTGAATCAAATCCTGCGCGGCAAATACCATCTGGAAGCGCAGCACCACAACGGCAAGGACGCCACCGCCGAGGACATCGCCGAGCTGGTCGGCCGCCCGGTGGAGGAGGTGCAGGACATCCTGGCGCTGTCCGAGCACGCCACCTCGCTCGACGCCCCGCTCGACAACGATCCGCAATCGTCGCTGATGGACATGCTGCCCGGCGACAGCGAGGACAGTCCCGACGCCCGCGCCGAGCACCACGAAATGACGGTGCTGATGCGCGACTGGCTCACCAAGCTGCCCGACAAGCAGCGCATCGTCATCATGCGCCGCTTCGGCCTCGACAATGACGATCCCGCCACCCTGGAAACCCTGGCCGAGGAGATGGGCGTGACCCGCGAGCGCGTGCGCCAGATCCAGCAGGAAGCGCTGGTCAAACTCAAACGGGCCATGGCCGCGCGCGGCGTGGTGCGCGATTCGCTGCTGTAGCCCCTTCCCATTCTGCTATCATATCGGCCCCGGCACGAACCGCGGCCCGTGGCCCGCTCGTGCGACCGGCGCCGGCCATTCTTTCTCTAAAATTAAATTTTATGCAAGATATTATCCTCGACATCAAATCGCTCGACATGGACGCCCGTGGCGTCGGCCATTTGCAGAATGAAGACGGCTCGCAGGGCAAGGTGGTGTTTGTCGAGGGCGCTTTGCCGGGCGAAAAGGTCAGTTTCTACACGTTTAAAAAGAAGAAGAATTGGGAAATGGCGCGCATGACCGCGCTGCACCGCGAATCGCCGATGCGGGTCGCGCCCAAGTGCAAGCATTTCGACTACTGCGGCGGCTGCTCGATGCAGCATCTGGAGCCGACCGCGCAGGTGGCCATCAAGCAGCGCGTGCTGGAGGACAACCTGCGCCACATCGGCAAGGTCAGGCCGCTGACGGTGATGCGGCCGATGTACGGGCCGACCTGGGGCTACCGCTACCGCGCCCGGCTGTCGGTGCGCCACGTGGCCAAGAAGGGCACGGTGCTGGTCGGCTTCCACGAAAAGAAATCGGTGTTCGTCGCCGACATCGACAGCTGCGAGATCCTGCCGCGCCACGTGTCCGACCTGCTGCTGCCGCTGCGCGCGCTGATCGGCTCGCTGTCCCTGTACGACCAGGTGCCGCAGATCGAAGTGGCGATCGGCGAGGGTGTCACCGCGCTGGTGCTGCGCATCATGGCGCCGCTGACCGGCGACGACGAAGCCAAGTTGAAAGCCTTCGCCGACCTGCACGCTATCCAGTTCTGGTTGCAGACCAAGGGGCCGGAGACGGCCGCGCCGTTCTATCCGCTGGACCACGACCTGCATTACCTGCTGCCGGAATTCGGCATCAAGATGCCGTTCAAGCCGGTCGATTTCACGCAGGTCAACCACTACATCAACCGCGTGCTGGTGGGCAAGGCGCTGCGCCTGCTGGAAGTGCGTCCGCAAGACCGCGTCGCCGACCTGTTCTGCGGCCTGGGCAACTTCACCCTGCCGCTGGCGACGCAGGCGCGCGAGGTGGTCGGCATCGAGGGCAGCACCACCTTGTCGGAGCGGGCGCTGGACAACGCCAAGGCCAACGGGCTGTCGGACAAGACCACGTTCTACACGCGCAACCTGTTCGAGGTGACGGCCGACGATTTAATCGCGCTCGGCAAGTTCGACCGCATGCTGATCGACCCGCCGCGCGACGGCGCCATGGCGCTGAGCGAGGCGCTGGTGGCGTTGAGCCAGGCCCGCGCGGACCTGCTGCCCAAGCGCATCGTCTATGTGTCGTGCAGCCCGTCGACCCTGGCGCGCGACGCCGGCATCCTGGTCAACGCCGGCTATGTGCTCGACAAGGCCGGCGTGGTCAACATGTTCCCGCACACGTCGCACGTGGAGTCGATGGCGGTGTTCAACCTCGGCTAAGCGCGTGGCGCCGCGCCAATAAAAAAAGCCGGCGCTGGGCCGGCTTTTTTGCGTGCTGCTAACTTGCGATCTTAATCGCGGCTACCGCCGGCGATGCCCAGCAGCGACAACAGGCTGGTGAAGATGTTGTACACGTCGAGGTACAAACGCAAGGTGGCGCTGATGTAGTTGGTCTCGCCGCCGTTGACGATCTGCTGCACGTCATACAGGATGTAGGCGGAGAAGATCGCGATCGCCACCACCGAGATGACGATGCCCAGCGCCGGGATGTTCAGGAAGATGTTGGCCAGCGACGCCAAAATCAGCACGATGACGCCGGCGAACAGCCACGTGGCCATGCCCGAGAAGTCGCGCTTGGAGACCGTGGCGATCGATGCCAGCACCGCGAACACCGACGCCGTGCCGCCGAAGGCCGTCATGATCAGGAAGCCGCCGTTGGAGAAGCCCAGGATGCGCGACAGCAAAGGCGTCAACATCAGACCCATGAAGAACGTGAAGCCCAGCAGCAGGGCCACGCCGACGCCGGAATCCTTGTTCTTTTCGATCGCCCAGATGAAGCCGAACGCGCCGGCCAGGAACACCAGCGCCATCAGGCCGCCGCCCAGCGGCAGGTGCAGCGACACGCCCAGCGCCGCGCCGAACACGGTCGGTATCATCGACAACGCGAGCAGCCAGTACGTATTGCGCAGCACGTTGTGCTGTACGGCACGGCGACTGCCAGCCGACAGATCGTAAGTTTTTTCCATATTTATCATAGTGCCTCCCTCAAAGTGATTCGGTTTACCGCTTGTTAAAAGCATAGCACGTACGCGCCGAAATACCCAAAAACATGTACCAAAAGCACTTAATCCGGGCTTAAACGCGCATGGCGCCGTCAAAACCGGGCGTTTTCGCCCCGAAACGGGGCGTGCGCCTGCCAGCTTACATCCTTATCTGGTGCCCTTGCTCGGAATATGGGGTGTTCTATGGTAAAATCAAAGGTTGATTGAGCTATCAATTTTGTTTTAAACCTTTCTTTTTATTGGAGTTTTTCAAATGGCAATCGAACGCACCCTGTCGATCATCAAACCAGACGCAGTTGCAAAAAACGTTATCGGCCAAATCTACAGCCGTTTCGAAGGCGCTGGCCTGAAGATCGTTGCTGCTCAAATGAAGCAGCTGTCGCGTGAAGAGGCTGAAGGTTTCTACGCCGCGCACAAAGAGCGCGGCTTCTTCAAAGACCTGGTCGACTTCATGGTCTCGGGCCCAGTCATGATCCAGGCACTGGAAGGCGAAAACGCCGTCCTGAAAAACCGCGAACTGATGGGCGCCACCGATCCTAAGAAGGCTGAAAAAGGCACCATCCGTGCCGACTTCGCCGACTCGATCGACGCCAACGCCGTTCACGGTTCCGACGCTGTCGAAGCCGCCGCCGTTGAAATCGCTTACTTCTTCGGCAAGTAATTCGCGGTCGGTAATCCTGTAGTGCCCCGTTTCCGCCTCGCGCGGAAACGGAATTTTTTTAGAACTGTTTTGAAAACGACTATGAACGCACCTCTGACCAACTTGCTGGACTTCGATCCCGCGCAGCTCATCGCTTATTGCGCCGAGTTGGGGGAGAAGCCGTTCCGCGCCAAGCAACTGCAACGCTGGATCCATCAATTCGGCGCGTCGGACTTCGACGCCATGACCGATCTGGCCAAGTCGCTGCGCGACAAACTGAAAACCCGCGCCCATGTCGCCGCGCCGGCCATCATCAGCGACCACACGTCCACCGACGGCACGCGCAAATGGCTGGTCGACGTCGGCAACGGCAACGCCGTCGAAACCGTGTTCATCCCGGAAGAAAACCGCGGCACGCTGTGCATCTCGACCCAGGCCGGCTGCGCCGTCAACTGCCGCTTCTGCTCGACCGGCAAGCAGGGCTTTTCGCGCAACCTGAGCGTTGGCGAGATCATCGGCCAGCTGTGGATGGCCGAGTTCGAACTGCGCCGCACCAAGGGTATCGAGCCGGGCCCGAAGGGCGAGCGCCAGATCACCAACGTCGTCATGATGGGCATGGGCGAGCCGCTGCTGAACTTCGAGCCGACCGCCACCGCCCTCAAGCTGATGCTCGACGATAACGCCTACGGCCTGTCGCGCCGCCGCGTGACCCTGTCGACCTCCGGCGTGGTGCCGATGATGGACAAGCTGTCGCAGGAAGTGCCGGTGGCGCTGGCCGTGTCGCTGCACGCGTCCAACGACGAGCTGCGCAGCAGCCTGATTCCGCTCAACAAAAAGTATCCGCTCAAGGAGCTGATGGCCGCCTGCAAGCGCTATCTGGAGTTCGCCCCGCGCGACTTCATCACCTTCGAATACTGCATGCTCGACGGCGTCAACGACTCCGACGAGAACGCCCGCGAACTGATCGCGCTGGTGCAGGACCGCCAGTTCGGCGTCAACTGCAAATTCAACCTGATTCCGTTCAATCCGTTCCCGGAGTCCGGCCTGCTGCGCTCGAAGAATCCGCGCATCAAGGCCTTCGCCCAGATCCTGGTCGACGCCGGCATCGTCACCACCATCCGCAAGACCCGCGGCGACGATATCGACGCCGCCTGCGGCCAGTTGGCCGGCGAGGTCCAGGACCGCACCAAGGTCGCGCAGCGGATGGAAAAGATGGCCGAGTACCAGCAAAAGTTCGGCGCCAATTTCGGCAAGATCGTGGAGATCGCTTCCTGATGACGCTCCTGGCGCAGCGTAGCCGGCGGCTTGTCGCGCTCGGGTTGATCCCGGCGCTGGCGGGGACGTTGGCCGGTTGCGCCTCGGGGCCGGAACGCGGCAACAGCGGCCAGACCGAATTGACCACCGCGTCGGACCAGACCAGCGCCCAGCGCAAGGTCGAGATCCGCATGCAGCTGGCGGTCGGTTATTACGAGCAGGGCCAGTACCCGTTCGCGCTCGACGAGGTCAAGATGGCACTGCTGGCCGATCCGCAGCACGCCGACGCCTACGGCATGCGCGGCCTGATTTACCAGGCGATGGGCGAGAGCGGCCTGGCCGAGGACAACTTTGTCCGCGCGCGCAAACTGGCGCCGGCCAATCCGGATCTGGCCAACAATTATGGTTCCTTCCTGTGCCAGAACGGCCGGGTGGCGGAAGCGATGCCGCTGTTCGAGGCGGCATTGGGCAACCGCGGCTATCGTTCGCCGGCGTCGGCCGCGAACAACGCCGGCGCCTGCGCGCTGAAGTCCAGGGATTACGCCAGCGCGGAGCGTTATCTGCTGCAAGCCTTGCAGTGGACGCCCGACCTGCCGGCCACCAACGCCAATCTGGCGCGGGTATATTTTGAAAAGCGCGATTATGTGCGCGCCAATTTCTTCATAACCCGTCTGAACAAGGTGGCAAAGATGGAGAGCCTGACGGCCGATGTGCTGTGGCTCGGGATTAAGGTGCAGCATAAGGTGGGCGACAAGGGGGCTGAAGATGGCTGGGCGACGCAACTGCGCCGCCTCCACCCCGGCTCGACCGAATATGCTGCTTATCAACGTGGGGCGTTTGATGAGTGAGACAGGGATACCAATGAATTCAGAGTGGGCAGAAGCGCCGAAAAGAGACCAGGGCGGCACCAGCCTGGCCACGCCCGGAGCACAACTGGCCGCCCAGCGCGAAGCGATGGGCATGTCGGTGGAACAGATCGCGGACCAGCTCAAGCTGGCGCCGCGCCAGGTCGTCGCGCTCGAAGCGGGCGATTACGCCTCCTTGCCTAACATGGCGGTGGTGCGCGGCTTCGTGCGCGCCTACGCCAAGGTCGTCAAGCTGGACCCGACGCCGCTGGTGGCGATGATCGCGGTGATCTCGCCGACCAGCCCCGAGGCCGCGCCGCCGCGCACGCAGCGCGCCGCCGAGTTTTCGGAGTCGCGCTTCCCGCTGATGACGGACCGTTCGTCCGGCCGCGGCGGCTGGATCGTGGGCGCCGTCGTGGTGGCCGCCGCGCTGATCGGCGGCGGCGTGTACGCCTACCAGAGCGGGTTGATCTCGACCTCGATGTTCGAGCGCGCCGGCGGCGATGCCGCCTCCAGCGCCAGCGCCGTGACCGAGCTGCCCAAGCCGATCGATGCGACCATGCCGCTGGAGACCACCTTGGTCAAGCCGGGCCAGGAAACGGCGCCGCTGCAGTCGCCGAACGTGCCGCTGATTTCGGTGCCGCCGCCAGGCACGTCGACCAACCCGGCCGACGCCGCCAGCGCCCCGGCAGGCACCGCCGCCGCGGCTGCCGCGACGACCACCACCGCGCCGGCCGCCGCGACGACCACCACCGCGCCGGCCACCACCAGCGCGCCGGCCGCGCAGGTGCTGCCGCCGGCCGCCGCGCCGGCAGCGGCCAGCGGCACCCAGCTGGTGCTGGAAGTGACCAGCGATTCGTGGGTGGAGATCCGCCGTCCCGGCACCAAGCCGCTGATTTCGCGCCTGGTCAAGGCGGGCAGCACCGAGACCTTCGACATCAAGGACCCGGCGCTGCTGATCGTCGGCAAACCGGATGGCGTGAAAGCGACCCTGGGCGGCGCGCCATTGGCGCTGCCACCGGTCGCCGGCGGCACGATCTCCCGCGTGAATATCAAGTAATTTAGTCAGCAAGTAGTCAACAAGTTAAACCAGCCAGCACGAGCAAACAGCCATGTCTTCTACGCAAACAGCTATTCCTTCGGGACCGTCGAATCGCCGCGCCAGCCGCAGCGTGCTGGTCGCGCACGGCCAGCGCAAGATCTGGGTCGGCGGCGACGCCCCGGTGGTGGTGCAGTCGATGACCAACACCGATACCGCCAACGCGATCGAGACCGCGATCCAGATCCGCGACCTGGCGCGCGCCGGTTCGGAGCTGGTGCGCCTGACGGTGGACCGTCCCGAGGCCGCCGAGGCGGTGCCGTACATCCGCGAACAATTGGACAAGATGGACGTGGACGTGCCGCTGGTGGGCGACTTCCACTACAACGGCCACACCTTGCTCAACGATTATCCGGAATGCGCCAAGGCGCTGTCGAAATACCGCATCAATCCGGGCAACGTCGGCAAGGGCGCCAAGCGCGATACGCAGTTCGCGCAGATGATCGAAGTGGCCGCGCGCTACGACAAGCCGGTGCGCATCGGCGTCAACTGGGGCAGCCTGGATCAGGCGCTGCTGGCGCGCATCATGGACGAAAACGCCGGCCGCGCCGAGCCGTGGAGCGCGCAGGCGGTGATGTACGAGGCGCTGATCACCTCCGCCATCGAAAACGCCGTGCGCGCCGAGGAACTGGGCCTGGGCCGCGACAAGATCATCCTGTCGTGTAAAGTCTCGGGCGTGCAGGATTTGATCGCCGTCTACCGCGAGCTGGCCAAGCGCTGCGACTACCCGCTGCACCTGGGCCTGACCGAGGCCGGCATGGGCAGCAAGGGCATCGTCGCCTCGACGGCGGCGTTGTCGGTGCTGCTGCAAGAGGGCATCGGCGACACCATCCGCATTTCGCTGACGCCGGAACCGGGCGGCGACCGCACCAAGGAAGTGGTGGTCGGCCAGGAGATTTTGCAGACCATGGGCCTGCGCAAATTCACGCCGATGGTGATCGCGTGCCCGGGTTGCGGCCGCACCACCTCGACCACGTTCCAGGAACTGGCCGACAACATCCAGACCTATCTGCGCGACTCGATGCCGGAGTGGAAAAAGACCTATCCGGGCGTGGAGGCGATGAACGTGGCCGTCATGGGCTGCATCGTCAACGGCCCGGGCGAATCGAAGCACGCCAACATCGGCATCAGTTTGCCGGGCACCGGCGAGTCGCCGGCGGCGCCGGTGTTCGTCGACGGCGCCAAGTTCGCGACCCTGCGCGGTGAGCGCATCGTCGAGGAATTTCAAGAGATCGTCCTGAATTACGTTAAGAAGAACTACAGTAAAGAATATGTCCAAAACTGAAAAGATCACCGCCGTCAAAGGCATGAACGATATCCTGCCGACCGATTCGCATATGTGGCAGCTGTTTGAAAACACCGCGCAATCGGTGGTGCAAAGCTATGGCTTCCAGCAGATCCGCACGCCGATCGTCGAAGACACCGCGCTGTTCAAGCGCGCCATCGGCGCCGTCACCGACATCGTCGAGAAGGAAATGTACTCGTTCACCGATTCGATGAACGGCGACGAGCTGACCCTGCGCCCCGAAGGCACGGCCGGCGCGGTGCGCGCGGTGATCGAGCACAATCTGGTCTACGAAGGCCCCAAGCGCCTGTGGTACACCGGCCCGATGTTCCGCCACGAGCGTCCGCAGCGCGGCCGCTATCGCCAGTTCTACCAGTTCGGCTGCGAAGCCGTCGGCTTCAACGGCCCGGATATCGACGCGGAACTGATCATGATGTGTCGCCGCCTGTGGGACGACCTGGGGCTGGAAAACATCCGCCTCGAACTGAACTCGATCGGCGACGCCGAAGAGCGCGCGCGCCACCGCGTCGACCTGATCGCCTACCTGGAAAAGCACGAGGACATCCTCGACGCCGAAGCCAAGCGCCGCCTGCACAGCAACCCGCTGCGCATCCTCGACACCAAGAATCCGGCGATGCAGGAGATGGTCGACGGCGCGCCCAAGCTGATGGAATACCTGGGCGAGGAGTCGCTGGCCCACTTCAACGGCGTGCGCAAGATCCTCGACCACAACAACATCCCCTACGTGATCAACAACCGCCTGGTGCGCGGCCTCGATTACTACAACCGCACCGTGTTCGAATGGGTCACCGACGCACTGGGCTCGCAGGGCACCGTGTGCGCCGGCGGCCGTTACGACCCGCTGATCGCGTCGTTCGGCGGCAAGCCGACGCCCGCCGTCGGTTTCGCCATGGGCATCGAGCGCCTGCTGGAACTGATGAAGGAAGCCGGCGAGCCGGAACAACCGAACCAGTGCGACGTCTACCTGGTGCACCAGGGCGAGGCCGCGCAGATGCAGGCCTTCGTGCTGGGCGAGCGTATCCGCGACGCCGGCCTCGATGTGGTCATGCACGCCTCGACCGCCAACGGTGCCGGCAGCTTCAAGACGCAGATGAAGAAGGCCGACGGCAGCGGCGCTTCGTTCGCCGTCATCATCGGCGAAGACGAAGTGGCCAAGCACACCGCCACCGTCAAGGCGATGCGCGCGGAGGAGGGCGACATGCAGCAGTCGACGGTGCCGTTCGACGACGTCGTCGATTTCCTGGTCGACCAGATCACCGGCAGCGGCGATCACCACCACCACGTGCACGACGAGCATTGCAATCACTAAGCCGCAACCAGGCTGACACCGAGCGGTTTTATTAAAACGCATTCATTAATCCTCTAGCAGACGAACTGACATGGCATACGATCTCGAAGAACAAGAACAACTCGCTACTCTTAAAGCTTGGTGGGAAAAATACGGCAACCTGGCCTCGTGGGTGCTGATCGCCTGCCTGGCCGCCTATTCCGGCTGGGCGGGTTGGAACTACTACCAGCGCAACCAATCGAACCAGGCCTCGGCGCTGTATGAGGAACTGCAAACGGCCGTGCAAGCCAAGGACAACGCCAAGGTGCTGCGCGCCGCCGGCGACATGCAATCGAAGTTCGGCAACACCACCTACGCGCCGATGGCCGCGCTGGTGGCGGCCAAGAGCAGCTTCGACGCCAACGACGTCAAGTCGGCCAAGGCGCAGCTGCAGTGGGCGATCGACCATGGCGCCGACGAATTCAAGGCCCTGGCCAAGATTCGCCTGGCCGGCATCCTGCTCGACGAAAAAGCCTACGACGAAGCGCTGAAGGCGTTGTCGGGCGATGTGGCGCCGCAGTTCGCCGGCGCCGTCGCCGACCGCAAGGGCGACATCCTGGCCGCGCAAAACAAGATCGCCGAAGCCCGCGCCGCCTACCAGGCCGCGCTGGACGCGACCGACAAGAAAAACCCGGGCCGCCAGCTGATCCAGCTGAAGTTCGAGGCCATCGGCGGCTCCGTGCCGGCCGAAGCCAAGGACGCCAAAAGCGCCGCCTGATTGACGCCGTCACGACGTCATGCCGCAAGGGCGCCACGGCGCCCGCTTAGCTCTCCAGATCAAGGTTAAAAAATGCGTATTACCGAAAAAGTTATTGCTGCAAGTGTGTTCGCGATGTTGGCCGGTTGTTCCTTGTTTGGTTCGAAAGACACCAAGAACCAGCCGGCGCCGCTGGTGGAGCTCAAGGGCGGCATGGTGCCCAAGACCGTGTGGAAGTACTCGATGAACAAGGCCGGCACCGCCGTCTTCACGCCGGCCGTCGTCGGCGAGCACGTCTACGTGGCCGATGGCGACGGCGTGCTGGCGCGCCTGGACGCGGCCACCGGCAAGGAGGCGTGGCGCATCAAGACCGGCGTCGACCTGACCGCCGGCGTCGGCAGCGACGGTGAAACGGTCGTCGTCGGCGGCAAAAAGGGCGTGATCCTGGCCTATGACGCCAACGGCAAGGAACTGTGGAAGGGCCAGGCCAGCAGCGAAGTGCTGTCGTCCCCGGTGGTCGGCGGCGGCGTGGTGGTGGTGCGCAGCGTCGACAACCTGATTACCGCCTACGACGCCAAGACCGGCGTCAAAAAATGGAGCGTGGCGCGCACCACGCCGGCCCTGACCCTGCGCAACGCGCCGGGCATGGCCATCAACGGCCCCAATGTGTACGTGGCCCAGCCGGGCGGCAAGCTGCTGGTGCTGGCGCTGGCCGGCGGCCTGCAGCGCTTCGAGCTGGTGGTCGGCGAGCCGCGCGGCGCGACCGAGCTGGAACGCGTGACCGACATCGCCGGCACCCCGGTGATCTTCGAAAAAGATGTCTGCGCCGTGTCGTACCAGGGCCGCGTGGCCTGCTTCGACGCCACCAACGGCGCGCCGCACTGGAGCAAGCCGACTTCGTCCGACGTGGGCGTGGCGGTGGACCAGCGTTTTGTATTCGTCTCCGACGACAAAGGCGAAGTTGCAGCCTACAGCCGCGAAAGCGGCGGCAACGCCTGGAAGAACGACAAGATGTCGTATCGCCGCCTGTCGACCCCCGTGTCGTTCGGCCGCGCTGTGGCCGTTGGCGACTACCAGGGCTACGTCCACTTCCTGTCGCGGGAAGATGGTTCGTACATAGGTCGTGCCGCGACCGACGGAAGCCCGATCCAATCGGACCCCGTCATCGCCGGCGCGAATTTGATTTTTCAAACCCAATCAGGGACAGTGACCGCTCTCGCGGTCGAGTAATACAATGAAGCCGGTAATCGCACTAGTGGGTCGACCCAATGTAGGGAAATCGACCTTGTTTAATCGTCTGACCCGCTCGCGCGATGCGCTGGTGGCGGACTTGCCTGGGTTGACGCGGGATCGTCACTATGGCGAGGGCCGTGTCGGCGAACGTCCCTTCCTCGTCATCGACACGGGCGGCTTCGAGCCGGTCGCCAAGGAAGGCATCATGCATCAGATGGCCAAGCAGACCAAGCAGGCCGTGGCCGAAGCCGACCTGGTCGTCTTCCTGGTCGACGGCCGCCAGGGCCTGACGCCGCATGACAAAACCATCACCGACTTCCTGCGTAAAAGCGGCCGTCCGGTCATGCTGGTCGTGAACAAGTCCGAGGGCATGCGCTACACCGCCGTCGTCGCCGAGTTCTACGAGCTGGGACTGGGCGAGCCGTACTCGATCTCGTCGGCCCACGGCGACGGCGTCGCCGACCTGGTGGAGGAGGCGCTCGACCTGGCCTTCGCCCAGCGTCCGGACGACCCCGAGGAACTGGGGCGCGCCGACCACGGCATCAAGATCGCGCTGGTGGGCCGCCCGAACGTGGGCAAGTCGACCCTGATCAACACGCTGGTCGGCGAAGAGCGCGTCATCGCTTTCGACATGCCAGGCACCACCCGCGATTCGATCGAGATTCCGTTCGAGCGCGAAGGCAAGCAGTACACCCTGATCGACACGGCCGGCATCCGCCGCCGCGGCAAGGTGTTCGAGGCGATCGAGAAATTCTCGGTGGTCAAAACGCTGCAGTCGATCTCGGAGGCCAACGTGGTCGTGCTGATGCTCGACGCCCAGCAGGACATCTCCGAGCAGGACGCCCACATCGCCGGCTTCGTGCTCGAGACGGGCCGCGCGCTGGTGATCGCCGTCAACAAGTGGGACGGCTTGCGCACCGACGAGCGCGACGAGATCAAGATCGATATCGACCGCAAGCTCGACTTCCTGTCGTTCGCCAAGATGCACTTCATCTCGGCGTTGAAATCGCAGGGCATCGGCCCGCTGATGAAGTCGGTCGACGCGGCCTACGCCGCCGCCACGGCCAACCTGTCGACGCCGAAGCTGACGCGCGCGCTGATCGAGGCGGTGGAAAAGCAGGAGCCGCGCCGCAAGGGGTCGATCCGTCCGAAGCTGCGCTATGCGCACCAGGGCGGCATGAATCCGCCGGTGATCGTTATCCACGGCAACGCCCTGGACGCCGTCGGCGAGCCGTACAAGCGTTATCTGGAAAAACATTTCCGCGACACGTTCCAGCTGGTCGGCACGCCGTTGCGCATCGAGCTGCGCACCGGTAAAAACCCGTTCTCGAAGACGCCCGCCAAATAAGAAAAAAATAAGAGAATTTTGGCTCTTTTGTACGGGACTCCCCTGCAAAAATTGTCAAAACAGGTTACAGTGGCTTAGAAGCACCATTCCCGGCGTGGCGAGCGGTGTTTCAGCGGAAATCATTTGACTTTCGCTGGGCCACGTACTTGAAATTAAGCGTTTCGCCTCCAATTCCAACACAACAACATAAAATGGAGCTGTTATGAGCAACAAAGGGCAACTGTTACAAGACCCATTCCTCAATGCCTTGCGCAAAGAGCATGTTCCTGTCTCGATCTATCTGGTCAACGGCATCAAGCTGCAGGGCCACATTGAATCGTTCGATCAGTACGTCGTACTGCTGCGCAACACCGTGACCCAGATGGTCTACAAACACGCCATCTCCACGGTAGTGCCGGCCCGCGCCGTCAATCTCAACATTGAATCCGAAGCGGAATAAGCGCTTGCATCTCGGCTTCTTCCCAACTTGCCTGACCGTCTTATGCGCGCAGCTCTAGTCGGTATCGATTTCGGTCAGGGCGACTTTGCCGCCAGCGTCGAGGAACTGCAACTGCTGGCCCGTTCAGCAGGCGCGGAGCCTGTCACGACGATCACGGCAAAGCGTTCATCCCCTGACGCGGCGTATTTCGTCGGTAGCGGCAAGGCCGACGAGATCGGTCTGGCCGTGCTCGACCACGCCATCGAAATCGTCATCTTCAACCACGCGCTGTCGCCGGCCCAGCAACGCAACCTGGAAAAGCGCCTGCAGATCCGGGTGCTCGACCGTACCAGCCTGATCCTCGACATTTTCGCCCAGCGCGCCGCCTCCCACGAGGGCAAGCTGCAGGTGGAACTGGCGCAGCTGCAGCATCTGGCCACGCGCCTGATCCGCGGCTGGACCCACCTGGAACGGCAAAAGGGCGGTATCGGCTTGCGCGGTCCGGGCGAGACGCAGCTTGAAACCGACCGCCGGCTGATCGGCGAGCGGGTCAAGGCCCTGCGCGCGCGCCTCGGCAAGCTGCGCAAGCAGCACGAGACGCAGCGCCGTTCGCGTGGACGCAGCCAGACGTTCTCGGTGTCGCTGGTCGGCTATACCAACGCCGGCAAATCGACCTTGTTCAACGCGGTGACCAAGGCCGGCGTCTACGTCGCCGACCAGTTGTTCGCCACGTTGGACACGACCTCGCGCCGCGTCTACATGGGGCAGGAAGTGGGCAACGTGGTGTTCTCGGACACCGTCGGTTTCGTGCGCGAGCTGCCGCACCAGCTGGTGGCGGCGTTCCGCGCCACGCTGGAAGAGACCATCCACGCCGATTTGCTGCTGCACGTCGTCGACGCCTCGTCGCCGGTGCGCATGGAGCAGATCGAGCAGGTCAACCTGGTGCTCAAGGAGATCGGCGCCGATCATATTCCGCAGATTCTGGTGTGGAACAAGATCGACGCGGCCGGCCTGGAGCCGTCTGTGGAAAGGGATGAATATGCTAAAATTTCCCGCGTTTTCCTCAGCGCGCGCACCGGCCAGGGCGTCGATCTGCTGCGCGAAGCGGTGGTCGAATGGGCCAAGGCGGCGCCCGGCGCAAGGCTGAACCAGGCCTACCCGACTGGCGACATGGAAGAATTCGAACAAGCGGATCAAGCGGACGACGACGAGGCAGCCGACGGCGGCGCCGACCCGGCCTCCGATTCGGAAGCAGATAGCAGTCCCACCCCTAATCACGTTGGATCACACTGATGCGTGTCTCCTCAATTATGAAACGTCTTGGCCTCAAGCCGTCGCTGAACGATCCCCGCTGGGGCTCGGACAAGAAGGACGGCGAGCCGCAAGCGAACGAAGGCAAAAAGCCCGGCGAAGGCCCTCCCGACATGGAGCAGCTGTGGCGCGATTTCAATCAGCGCCTCAATAGCTTCTTCGGCCAGAAGAAGGGTCCCGAGGGCCCGAACAACGGCGGCCCGGCCGGTCCCGGCGCGCCGCGTCCCGACATGGCCGGCATGCGCGCCACGGCCGGCGCCATCGGCGTCGTCGCGGCGCTGATCTGGCTCGCCAGCGGTTCGTTCATCGTGCAGGAGGGCCAGACCGGTATCGTCTACACCTTCGGTAAAGTGAGCCACACCACCGGTTCCGGTTTCAACTGGCGCTGGCCGTATCCGTTCCAGAGCGACGAGACGGTCAAGGTATCGCAGATGCGGATGGTCGAAATCGGCTACCGCGGCAACGTCAAGAACAAGCAGGCGCGCGAATCGCTGATGCTGACCGACGACGAAAACATCATCGACATGCAGTTCGCCGTGCAATTCAAGCTGAAGGACCCGGTGGCCTGGCTGATGAACAACCGCGACGAGGAGGACACCGTACGCCAGGTGGCCGAGACCTCGATCCGCGAAATCGTCGGCAAGAACAAGATGGACTACGTGCTGTACGAAGGCCGCGACAAGGTGGCCTACGAGACGCAGCAGCTGATGCAGCTGATTCTCGACCGCTACGCCTCGGGCGTGCTCATTTCGAACGTGACGCTGCAGGCGGTGCAACCGCCGGAGCAGGTGCAAGTCGCCTTCGACGACGCCGTCAAGGCCGGACAGGATCTGGAGCGCCAGAAGAACGAAGGCCAGGCCTACGCCAACGACGTCATTCCAAAGGCGCGCGGCTACGCTTCGCGCCTGCTGCAGGAGGCCGAAGCCTATCGCTCGATGGTCACCGAGAACGCCACCGGTAACGCCTCGCGCTTCAAGCAGGTGCTGACCGAGTACCAGAAGGCGCCGGGCGTGACGCGCGACCGCATGTATCTGGAAACCATGCAGCAGATTTATTCGAGCGCCAGCAAGGTGATGGTCGACGCCAAGAGCGGCAGCAACCTGCTGTATCTGCCGTTGGACAAGCTGATCGCCCAGGCGGCGGCGACCGACGCGACCGCGGCCCAGGCCAGGGCGGCGCAGGCTTCGCCGCCACCGGTGGCCACCTTGCCGTCGGAGGTCATGCCATCGGTTGAAGTAACCCGCCAGCGCGATTCGCGCTCGCGAGAGTCCGGACGTGACCGGGAGGGTCGTTAATGAATCGCATAGCTAGTTCCCTCATTGCTGTTTTCGTCGTGCTGCTGTTGCTGTCGTCGATGGTGTTCGTGGTCGACCAGCGCAAGTACGCGATCGTCTTCGCGCTGGGCCAGATCAAGGAAGTCATTCGCGAGCCGGGGCTGCATTTCAAACTGCCGCCGCCGTTCCAGAATGTGCTGTACCTGGATAACCGCATCCTGACCATCGAGTCGGCCGACGCCGAGCGCTTCATCACCGCCGAGAAGATGAACATCCTGGTCGACAGCTTCGTCAAGTGGCGCATCGGCCGCAACGAAGGCCAGGCCAAGCTGTACTACGTCACCTTCGGCGGCGACGAGACCCGCGCGCGCGACCGCATGTCGGTCATCGTCAAGGCCGCGCTGAACGAGGAAATCACCAAGCACACCGTTAGCGAAGTCATTTCGGGCAAACGCGGCAAGGTGATGGAGGCGATCCGCACCAAGGTGGTCCAGGAAGCGGCGCAGATCGGCGTCGAGATCATCGACGTGCGCCTCAAGCGCGTCGAATACGTCGAGCAGATCAACAACTCGGTGTACGACCGCATGAAGGCCGAGCGCCTGCGCGTGGCCAACGAGCTGCGTTCGACCGGTTCGGCCGAATCGGAGAAGATCCGCGCCGACGCCGACCGCCAGCGCGCCGTGATCCTGGCCGAAGCCTATCGCGAAGCGGAAACCATGCGCGGCGAGGGCGACGCCAAGGCGTCGGCCATCTACGCCGAGGCGTTCGGCCGCAATCCGGAGTTCTACAAGTTCTATCGCAGCCTGGAAGCCTATCGCGCCACCTTCAAGAACCACGGCGACGTGATGGTGATGGATTCGAGCTCGGACTACTTCAAGTACTTCAAGAGCTCGGGCACCGGCGGCGCGCCGTCGGCGCCGGCCGCGCCGAAGAAGTAAGCCGGCGGCGGCAAAAATGGAGGGGCGGATACCGGACTGGTATCCGCCCCTTTTTACCTGCGCGGCCGCTTCGCTCGGCGGGTTGGATCGTTCAATCGAGACCGGTCTTGCCGGGCGCCCAATACGCCTTGCTCTGGCGCCGTCCGGCGGCCAGGTTCTCCCGCTTCAGCAGCTTGCCCATGCGTTGAATGGCGCCGGCGCGGCCCGTCAGGACGACGTCCGCCTCCGGGTGCGCCCGCAGCAGGTCCGCCAGGCGCGCTTCCATCCCGGCGACATGGCCGTCGTTCTCGAGGCGCGGGCACAGCGCGGCGCCTTGCATCTGCAGCCGTTCGATCACCGGCGCCGCATCGGCGGCCCGCCAGACTTCGAACAGGCCAAGGACGGCCGGCGCGGCCATCTGATCGGCCAGCGCCGCCGCCAGGCCCAGTGACGTCTCGTCGCCGACCACGATGACGGTCGATTGCGGCCGTACCGGCTGTAACAGCCGCACCGACCTGCGCGGGCCGAAGACAACGCAGTCGTCGCCCGGGCGCAGCGCGCCCGCCCACCGGGCGCCCGGCCCCCCGGCGTGCAGGTAGACCAGGATGCGGGTGCGGCCGCCCACGGCGTCCCAGCCCATCGGCGTATAAGTGCGCCGGGTCCAGCCGCCCAGCTGGACCTGGATCTTGTCTCCGGGCGTCCAGCCGGCATCGCGCAGCGCCTCGCCGCCCAGTGTGACGATGCGGAAGGCGTCGCCGATATCCTCGATGTCCAGCACCCGCGCGCGGCGGGTGAACATCTTGAGCAGCGCCGATTCCAGCAGGCCGGCGCGTTTTTTCAGGGGAGGGATGGCGAGGTCGTTCATTGGGGAGGCTCCGGGTCGTGGTCAGGGATCGGTGCTATCGGCGTCCGGCGCGGATAGCGTATCGATAGCAGGTAGACGTATCAGGCGCCCGATTTATTGTGGGGCGGGACGCCGGCGCGATCGGCTCGCCGGCGCGCCCGTGGCCCGCTTCGGCGGCTCCCGGCCCCGCGGCGGGCGGCGATTTTTTCCCGCCGGTCCGCCATTTCGCGTAAAATATCAGGTTCGGCCCGCCGCTTTTATGGCAGCGCCACGTTCGCCGCATTATTCGTTTTTTAATTTTTCCGTATCCAGTTTCCCATGCCGAATTGGCTTTTGCCCGAGAACATCGCCGACGTTTTGCCGTCGGAAGCCCGCAAGATCGAAGAGTTGCGTCGTCTGATGCTGGATAATTTCCGTCTCTACGGTTATGAACTGGTCATGCCGCCGCTGCTCGAATACGTCGAGTCGCTGCTGGCCGGCGCCGGCGAGGACACCGATCTGCGCACCTTCAAGCTGGTCGACCAGATCTCCGGCCGCATGCTCGGCATCCGCGCCGACATGACCACGCAAGTGGCGCGCATCGACGCCCACCTGCTGAACCGCGATTCGGTCACCCGCCTGTGCTACGCCGGCAGCGTGCTGCACACCCGTCCTTCGGGCCTGCACACCACCCGCGAACCGCTGCAGATCGGCGCCGAGATGTACGGCCACGCCGGCCTGGAGGCCGACGCCGAGATCTTGGAGCTGTCGCTCGCTTCCTTGGCGCTGGCCGGGTTCAACGAGGTGCGGCTGGACCTGACCCATGTCGGCGTGCTGCTGGCGATCATCGAAGGCGACGCCGCCGCCGTCAAGGACGAAGCGGCGTTGTATCTGCTGCTGCGCTCCAAGGACGTGCCGGGCCTGCAGGCGATTTCCGCCAACTACGCGCCGCCGGTGCGTGCAGCGTTGCTGGCGCTGCCGAACCTGTACGGCGACGTCGGCGTATTGAAGAAGGCGCGCGAGACGCTGCCGGAACTGCCGGGCATCGCCAAGGCGCTGGCCGAACTGGCCGCGCTGGCCGCGTCCGCGCTGGGCCGCGCCGAGGTGGCGATCGACTTGGCCGACCTGCGCGGCTACCAGTACGAACGGGGCGCGATGTTCGCCCTGTATGTGCCAGGCTTGCCGAACGCGGTGGCGCGCGGCGGCCGTTACGATCACGTAGGCGAAGCTTTTGGCCGGGCGCGTCCCGCCACCGGCTTCTCGCTCGACCTGCGCGAGCTGGCGCGCCTGTTGCCGACCGCGGAACGCAAGCATTCGATCCGCGCTCCGTGGGGCAACGCGCCTGAATTGAGGGAAAAAATCGCCGAGCTGCGCAAGTCCGGCGAAGTGGTGATCCAAAGTATGCCGGGTCACAGCAACGAGCTGGACGAGTTCGAGTGCGACCGCGCTCTGGTACTCGACGATAGTGGTAGCAACTGGATTCTTAAAAACTTAGGTTAGTGTGATGTCAAAGAAAAACGCAAAGAACGTCGTCGTCATCGGTACCCAGTGGGGCGATGAGGGCAAGGGCAAGATCGTCGACTGGTTGACCGATCATGCACAAGGTGTGGTCCGCTTCCAGGGCGGCCACAACGCCGGCCATACGCTGGTCATCGGCGGCGTCAAGACCGCGCTGCAGCTGATCCCGTCGGGCATCATGCGTCCGGGCGTGGCCTGCTACATCGGTAACGGTGTGGTGGTGTCGGTGCCGGACGTGCTGCGCGAAATCGACAAGCTGGAAAAAGTCGGCGTCGAAGTCGCCTCGCGCCTGAAGGTGTCGGACGCCGCGCCGGTGATCCTGCCTTACCACGCCGCGCTGGACCTGGCCCGTGAAGCCGCCCGCGGCGAAGCGAAGATCGGCACCACCGGCAAGGGCATCGGCCCGGCCTACGAAGACAAGGTGGCGCGCCGCGCCATCCGCGTCGCCGACCTGCTGAACGAAAAGCGCTTCGCCGAAAAGCTGGCCGAGAACCTCGACTACCACAACTTCGTGCTGGAGCACTACCTCAAGGCCCCGCGCATCGAATACCAGAAAACCCTGGACGACGCGCTGGCCTACGTGCCGCGCCTGCGCCCGATGGTGACCGACGTTTCGAGCGCGCTGTACGCCGCGCACAAGGCCGGCGCCAACCTGCTGTTCGAAGGCGCGCAAGGCTCGCTGCTGGACGTCGACCACGGCACCTATCCGTTCGTCACCTCGTCGAACTGCGTGGCCGGCAACGCCGCCGCCGGCGCCGGCGTCGGTCCGAACATGCTGCACTACATCATGGGCATCACCAAGGCCTACACCACCCGCGTCGGTTCCGGCCCGTTCCCTTCGGAGCTGCCGACCGATGCCGGCGTCGGCCACCACCTGGCGCAAGTGGGCCACGAGTTCGGCACCGTCACGGGCCGCGCACGTCGCTGCGGCTGGTTCGACGCCGCGCTGCTGCGCCGCTCGGTCCAGATCAACGGCGTGACCGGCATGTGCCTGACCAAGCTCGATGTACTGGACGGCCTGGAGTCGCTCAAGCTGTGCACCGGCTACACCATCGACGGCGTGGCGGTCGACATCTTCCCGTCGGGCGCCGAGGAAGCCGCGCGCTGCGTGCCGGTGTACGAAGAAATGCCGGGTTGGACCGAAAGCACCGTCGGCGCGAAGTCGCTGGCGGCGCTGCCGGCCACCGCCCGCGCCTACATTAAACGTATCGAAGAGTTGGTCGGCGTGCCGGTCGACATGGTATCGACCGGTCCGGATCGTGAAGAGACGATCGTCCTGCGTCATCCGTTCGAATAACAGGGAGTCAATATGAGCGATCCGCAATCGAACGAAAAACACCTGTGGGTATCCTGGGACGAGTACCACCGCCTGATCGAGCGCCTGGCGCTGAAGGTCCATGAATCGGGCTGGAAGTTCGACATGGTGCTGTGCCTGGCGCGCGGCGGCGTGCGTCCGGGCGACGTCTTCTCGCGCATCTTCGACGTGCCGCTGGCGATCCTGTCGACCAGCAGCTACCGCGAAGAAGCGGGCACCGTGCGCGGTGACCTGGACATCGCCAAGTACATGACGATGACCAAGGGCCCGCTGTCCGGCAAGATCCTGCTGGTCGACGACCTGGCCGATTCCGGCGTGACCCTGATCAAGGTGATGAAGCATTTGAAGGACAACTTCGAAGGCGTCACCGATGTGAAATCGGCCGTGATCTGGACCAAGGGCAGCTCGGCCTTCAAGCCGGACTACCAGATGGAGGAACTGCCGCACAATCCTTGGATCCACCAGCCGTTCGAGGACTACGACGGTCTGCGTCCGCATCAGCTGGCGGCATGGATCAAAAAAGGCGAATCGGCGAAGTAAGCTGTTCGACCAAGGGAGCTTCGGCTCCCTTTTTTATTCAATAAAAAAAACACATGACCCAAGACTTCTTCCAGACCTTCATTTTGCTGGTTCTCGTGACCGACCCTTTCGGCAACGTGCCGCTGTTCGCCAGCGTGCTCAATCCGGTGCCGCCGGCGCGCCGCTCGCGCATCGTGATCCGCGAATGCGCGATCGCGTTCGTGCTGCTGTTGATCTTCATGTTCTTCGGCCGTCATTTCCTCGCGGCGCTGCACTTGTCGGAAGTGGCGCTGCGCATCGGCGGCGCGGTGATCCTGCTGCTGATTTCGATCCGCATGATCTTCCCGCACCCGGACGGCGTGTTGGGCCGCACCGATGGCGGCGAACCGTTCATCGTGCCGCTGGCGATCCCCGCGCTGGCCGGTCCGTCGGCGCTGGCGACCGTGCTGCTGTTCTCCAGCGAGAGCACCGGCGAGGTGATGGTGCACGTGGCCGCGCTGGCGGCGGTGGCGGTGGTGTGGCTGCTGGTGTTCCTCAGCGCCGAGCGGCTGCAGAAGGTGCTCGGACCGCAGGTGATGACGGCGTTCGAACGCCTGATGGGCCTGATCCTGACGGCGATGTCGGTCGAGATGCTGTTGAGCGGTATCCGGGAATTCGTCAAGACCCTGTAAATGCTACATCTGCCGGAAGTGGTGCAGGTAGCTGCGGCTGACCGGCAGCACTTCGCCACGTCCGCGCAGCTTCAGTTCCGCCGTCTCGTTGACACCCCGGACCACTTCCGCCACGTGCGCCAGGTTGACGATCACCGAGCGGTGCGTTTGCGCGAAGCGCTCCGGATCGAGCTGCTCGGCCAGCTCGCGGATGCTCTTGCGGATCAGCGCCTCGCCTTCCTCCCACACCACCAGCGTGTATTTTTCCTCGGCCTTCATATAGCAAACCTGCTCGACCGGAATCAGCCTCACGCTCGTCCCCACCGACGCCTTGATCCATTGCAGCCAGCGCCGCGCCTCGACGCGCTGGCCGAGCCGCCCGGCCAACTGGTCCAGCATCGCATCCAGCGCCGCGCCACCCGGCAGCGGACCGTCCAGCTGCCGGCGCAGGCGCTGCACGGTGTCCGCCAGCCGCGCCGGATCGATCGGCTTGACCAGATAATCGACCGCGCCGTGCTCGAAGGCTTGCAATGCGTACTGCTCGTACGCGGTGACGAACACCAGGTGCGCACGCCGGCCCAGCGCGCGCGCCGCCTCGATGCCGCTCATGCCCGGCATGTGGATGTCCAAAAAAACCACCTGCGGCTTATGCAGTTCGAACAGTTCGACCGCCTCGCCGCCGTTGCGGGCGTCGTCCAGCACGCGCAGCTCGGGCCACAAGGTGGCGAGGTGGCTGCGCAGCCGCTCGCGCAGCAGCGGCTCGTCGTCGGCGATCAATGCGGTTGGTTGATTCACTTTTTTTCTCCGGGCTGAAAATGCAGTTCGACGCGCATGCCGTGCGGCGTCTGCTCGTGCAGGTCGACGCGCGCACCGGCGCCGTAGAAGCCATGCAGGCGGCTGCGCAAATTGGACAGGCCGGTGCCCGGTTGCGCCGTCTCCGACATGCCGACGCCGCTGTCGGCGACCCACAGCATCACGTGGCCGCTGGCGGCGTCGTAGTCTCCGCCGACGTCGATATGGCCGCCGCAAGGAGATGGGTCGATGCCATGGCGGACCGCGTTTTCCACCAAGGTCAATAAGGCCATCGCGGGAAAGCGCATCGGCTCCAACCCAGGCAAGCCGGCGACGGAAAACCGCAGCCGGTCCGGCATCCGCATGTGCATCAGCTCCAGATAGGCGCGCACCAGTTGAAGCTCGCTGCCCAGGGTGGCGTCGGCGTCGCCCAGGCGCGGCATGGCCGCGCGCAAGTAGGCGATCAGGTGGCGCAGCACCGGCCCCGCGGTGGCAGAGCCGGCGGCCACCAGCGCCTCGACGTTGGCCAGCGTGTTGAACAGGAAGTGCGGCTCGATCTGCGCCTGCAACAGCCGCAGACGAGTATCGACCAGTTCGCGTTCGAGCCTGTTCTTCTCGAGTTCGATCTGCAAGCGGTCGGCCCGCTCGCGCTCCCTGCGTTCGGCGCGCATCGCCAGCAGCGAGAAGGGCACACCGAAGACAACCCCCAGCACCACCATCATGACGTAGCCGGACAGCGTCTGAACATCGCTCAGGTAGGTGATGAAGTGGCGGCCTTGCGCGCCGATCGCGGTCAGCAGCGCCGCCAGCGGCGCGGCCAGCACCACCGCCATCACGCGCGCCTTGCCGGTGGCGAGCCAGCGCGGGCGCAGCCGGTCCGCCGCCGAATACGCGAACAACAGCACCGCGCCGATAAATCCGATATGGCCGAACACGGTGGGATATGGCGTGCGGCTCATCTTGTGCAACAGCCACGACAGCAACAACGTGAACACGGCGACCACGAGCGTCTGCCGCGCGGTCGGCAAGAACCTGGCTGGGCGGGGAAGGGGAGCGTTCGGCGTCATCGCCTAACGATAACCGCTCGCCGCTCGTCGTTCAAGCCCTAAAAACCGCCGTTGGTCGCATCGTTCGCGCCCGCGCGTCGGACGGCGGCCGCAGGGTAGCTATCGTGGTGGCTACCTAACAGCCCGGGAGCAAACCATGACATCCGCACTTTCCATCGATTCCGCGCCATCGCGCAGGCGCACGGCCGAGGCCCGGGCGGCGCTCGCGCTGAGCGCCGCCGCGCGCTTCTGGTTCGTCGCCACGGTCGTCGGGCAGCTGGTATTCGCCGCGTACATCGTCTTGCTGTACGGCGGCGCGGCCGCTGGCGGCGATTGGAACGGCTGGAACAAGGTCATGTCGCACGGCTTCGTGCGCGCTGACCTGGCGGGCAATATCGTCACCGCCGCGCACCTGCTGCTGGCGGCGGTGATCATGGTTGGCGGCACGCTGCAGCTGATACCCCAACTGCGTGCGCGGGCGCCGTCGTTCCATCGCTGGAACGGGCGGGTCTACCTCGCCGGCGCAGTCGTGGCGGCGCTGAGCGGCTTGTACATGCTGTGGTTCCGGGGCGCCGTCGGCGACACGGTGCAGCACCTCGGCACAAGTTTGAACGCGGTGCTGGTCGTCGCCTGCGCAGCCATGACGGTGCGGCGCGCGCTCGCGCGCGACTTCAGCGCGCACCGGCGCTGGGCGCTGCGCCTGTTCCTGTGCGTGAGCGGCGTGTGGTTCTTCCGCGTGGGCCTGATGTTCTGGCTCGCGGTCAACGGCGGCCCGGCCGGCTTCGATATCGACACCTTCACCGGACCTTTTCTGAGCTTTCTGTCGTTCGCCCAGTATTTGCTGCCGCTGGCGGTGCTCGAACTGTACCTGCGCTGCGGCGGGGTGGCGGCGCGCTGCGCCACCGCCTTGCTGCTTGCGGTGCTGACGGTGGCGATGGCGCTCGGCATCGCGGTGGCGACGATGGGCATGTGGTGGCCACGCATGTAATCGCAATGCGCGCCGTGCCGGCTCCAGGTATCGGCCGCTGAAATCGAACACGGTCGGGCCGGCGCCGCGCCGCCGCCGCCGGCCATGCGAGCGATGCGCGCGGGGGGCGAAAGTTATAAAAAAGTCTTTACAGTGCGCGGCGAACGCGAGTAGACTTTTCAAAACACCAATGTAACCGGTTACATTTCATAAAAGTGATCGGTTATATTTTTTTGATGCGAATGTAACCGGTTACATTTCCTGAAAGCAGCAAGAATGGCGATAACGATCAAGGACGTGGCGCAGGAGGCCGGCGTGTCGGTGGCGTCGGTGTCGCGCGCGCTCAACGGCCACGCCAGCATCACCGACGACACCCGCAAACACGTTCTGGCGGTGGTCAAGCGGATGCGCTACATGCCGCACGTCGGCGCCCGCAGCCTGACCACCAGCTTCACCAACACCATCGGCGTGCTGCTGCCGGATTTGTACGGTGAGTTCTTTTCCGAGATCATTCGCGGCATCGACGTCGCCGCGCGCGCCCGCGGCCTGCATCTGATGGTATCGAGCCTGCACGGCGACGCCGACGAAGTGGCGTTGTCGATCCGCGCCATGCGCGGCCGCGTCGACGGGCTGCTGGTGATGTCGCCCCATGTCGACGCGGCGCTGCTGTCCGATAACCTGCCCGAAGACCTGCCGATCGTTTTGATGAGCACCGCCGCCGGTGGCGCGCAGTACGCGTCCATCTCGTTCGACAACTACAGCGGCGCCTACGCGATGGTGGCGCATCTGGTCGGGCAGGGCTACGGGCGCATCGCCTTCCTCGCCGGCCCGGCCGGTAACTTCGAGGCGCAGGAGCGGCTGCGCGGTTACCACGCGGCGTTGGCCGCGCTGGCGCCGCGGGCGATGGCGCAAGTGTTCGAGGGCGACTTCTCCGAGGAGTCGGGACAGCGCGTCGGCCGGGCGCTGGCGGTTGCGGCCGACCGGCCGGACGCGCTGTTCGCGGCCAACGACATGATGGCCATCGGCGCGTTGCTCGAGCTGCGCCAGCACGGCCTGGAGCTGCCGCGCGATATCGCGCTGGCCGGCTTCGACGATATTCGTATCGCGCGGTACGTCAGTCCGGCATTGACGACCGTTCGGGTTCCGATCGCCGATCTGGGGGTGCGGGCGTTGGAGCGCCTGCATGCGCAAATCGGGCAGCCCGGGAACACGCCGGTGACCGCGCAGACACTGGCCGCCGAGCTGGTGGTGCGCGCTTCGACCGGAGGTGGCCAGCACTGTTAGTAGTAGCGTCATGCCTTGGTAGTACACACAAAAAAAAGTACACAAAAACAGGAGACAACCATGAACAACACTCAACGGCACACGCCGTCCCTACGCCTGTCCGCAATGGCCGCAGCATTGGCCGCAGCATTGTTGACAGCCATCCCGGCGCACGCGCAACTGAGCAGCGCCACCATCCAGGGCCAGGTCACCAATGGTACGGCGCCCTCGGCGGGCAACCCGGTCACCGCCACCAACCAGTCCAACGGCTACGTCTACAACACCGTGACGCGCGCCGACGGCAGCTACGTGCTGACCGGCGTCGCCCCTGGCACCTACGAGATCAAGGTCGGCGATCAGAAATCCGAGCCGGTCACCGTCAGCGTCGGCCAGACCAGCCAGGTCAACCTGGCGCTGCAAAGCGGCGTGCAGCAGGTGGTGATCACCGGCTCGGCGTCGCGCCGCGATGTCGCCGGCTCCGAGGTCGGCACGTCGGTTTCGCGCGAGCAGATCGAGAAGCTGCCGCAGGTCACCCGTAATTTCCTGTCCTTCGCCGATCTGGCGCCGGGGGTGCGCTTCAGTGTCGACAACAGCGGCAACGTCAAGCTGCAATCCGGCTCGCAGAACCAGGACAACGTCAACGTTTTCATCGATGGCGTCAGCCAGAAGAACAACATCCTGCGCGGCGGCGTCTCCGGCCTCGATACGAGTCGCGGCAATCCGTTCCCGCAATCGGCGATCGCCGAGTACAAGGTGATCGCGCAAAACTACAAGGCCGAATTCGACCAGGTCTCGAGCGCCGCGATCACCGCCATCACCAAATCCGGCGGCAACGAGCTGCATGGCGACGCCTTCTGGGACCACACCGGCACCAATCTCACGGCCAAGGACCCGTTCCAGAAGGAGTCGGAGCAGCGCGGCATCGGGCGTCCCAAGTCCTCGCAGGACCAATACGGCATGACATTGGGTGGTCCGATCAAGAAGGATGTCGCGCACTTCTTCTTCGCCTACGAGGGCAAGAAGATCGACAGCCCGCGCCAGGTGATCGCCCAGCGCACCGACCTGCTGCCCAACGCCGGTATCGTGCCGTCGCTGCTTTCGCAGCAGGGTTCCGCCGTTTCGAAGTTCAAGGAGGATCTGTTCCTGGTGAAGCTGGACGCGCAGATCGCGAAGAACCAGCGAGTGGAAGCGACCGCGCGCATCCGGCGCGAGACCGACATGATCCCGGAGGACGTGAAACTGAGCGTGCCTGAGAACTCCCTCAATCGCAGCAACGACGAGGACCGGCTGGACTTCAAGCACGAGTGGAGCAATGATAACTTCCTCAACGAAGCGCGCATCGGTTACGAGAAGTACAGCTGGAACCCCCATTCGAACGCGAACGCGCCCTACATCAAATACCAGGTCTCGCCGAGCAATACGGACAACAACGTCGTCGACGTGATCATCGTCGGCGGCTCGCCGAACAACCAGTTCCGCGAGCAAAGCGGGTTGCTGTTCCAGGACGACCTGACCTACACCGGCACGAGCGGACACACGCTGAAAGCCGGTATCAAGGTCAAGCACATCACCTATGATTTGTCGGGCACCGCCCGCGCCGTCGACAAGCGTATCGAGCGGATCGACACCGTCACGGGGCTGCCGAGTTTAATCCGTGTCGAAGAGGCGATACCCGCCAGTGGCGTGAATTTTTCGAACAACCAGTACGGCGTCTATTTGCAGGACGACTGGCAGGCCAGCGAAAAACTGCTGCTCAATCTCGGCATGCGCTACGACTACGAAGACAATATGCTGAACGACGGCTATGCAACGCCGGCCGACCGCGTGGCGCTGTTCGGTCGGCAGGACCCGAGGGCCGGCGCCCCCGCAGGCCAGACCTACGCGCAGTCCTTGGCCAAGGGCGGCATCAATATCGCCGACTATATCAGCAACGGCAATAGCCGCAAGGCCTTCAAGAAGGCCTTCGCGCCACGCCTTGGACTGTCATACGACATCAATGGGGACCGCGCTTCGGTGCTGTTCGCCGGCTGGGGCAGGGCGTACGACCGCACCATCGCCAACCACGCGCTGGATGAGGCGCAGAAAAACGCGCAGGCCAACGGCGAGATCTGGATGATCAAAAACGATCACAAGATGGCTTACACCGATCAATGGAGTTTCGGTCTGCGCCAGGCGCTGGGTATCTGGAACGGCGAGGCGGGTTACACCAATTCGCGCAGCCGCAACCAGTTCAACTGGTTCGGCGGCAATCGCGATCCCCAAGGCGGCTGGGGCGACGCCGCCCCGATCGATCCGTATTGGGGCTCCGTGTCCGGTTACGGCACGCTGATATTGGGCGACTTTATCTCGCAGGCCAAGACCGAATCGGCGTACCTGAAGATGGATAAGCCGTATAGCAAGTCTTCGACGTGGAGCCTGGGCGCGACCTACACCTACAGCCGTGGCGAGACCACCAACAAGGAGTGGACCAGCGATATCTTCAACTGGACCCATGGACGCTATGCCAACGCCTGGAATCCGTCGACCGACGTCGAACGCCACCGCCTGGTGGTGGCAGGCGTATCCGATGGCTGGCTGCCGTGGGGGCTGATGTTGTCCGGGAAGGTGACCGTGGGTTCGGGCCTGCCTTACCGCATGACCAATTGCTCGAACGGCTTCACACAATGCGTGTCCGCCAAGGGCGATGGCGACGCCTTCCACCAGGTGGATGTGGGACTGTCGAAGGAGGTCGGGTTCCGCTTCGGCCGCGTGGCGCTGCGCGCCGACGTGCTCAATCTGTTCAACAGCATCAACTACGGCGGCTACGATGGCTGGGTCGGTGGTCCGGGCAATCCGCAGAACCGTCTGGGTGGCGACAACCGTAACCTCGGTACGCCAAACTCGATGGGCGGCCAGATGCGCACCTTGAAGTTCAGCGCGCGTTACGCGTTCTAAGGAGGTTCGTGTTCATGACCGTATTTTCCAAGCCTCGCGTCCTGCACACCGCCGCCAGCGTGGCGTTCGCCGTTTCCGCCTTGTTCGCCGGCGCCGGGGTGGCGCAGGCGCGCGATGCGGCGCTGCCGCCGATGTTCGACGATCTCCAGCGCCGCACCTTCGACTTTTTCTGGGAGACCGCCAACCCGGCCAATGGCCTGGTGCCGGACCGGCATCCGACGCCGTCGTTTTCCAGCGTGGCGGCGGTGGGCTTCGGCCTGACCGCGTATCCGATCGGTGTCGAACGCGGCTACGTCACGCGCCAGCAGGCGCGCGAGCGCGTGCTGGCCACCTTGCGCTTCTTCCGCAATGCGCCGCAGGGCGACGCCAAGGGCACCTCCACCAGCGGCTACAAGGGCTTCTTCTATCATTTCCTCGATATGAAGACCGGCCTGCGGTACGACAAGGTCGAGCTGTCGACCGTCGACACGGCGCTGTTCCTGGCCGGCGCGCTGTTCTGCCAGTCCTATTTCGACGGCGACGACCCGGCCGAGAAGGAGATCCGCAAGCTGGCCGCCGAGATCTACGAGCGGGTCGACTGGACCTGGGCGCAGGCGCGCAAGCCTTCTATCGCGCTGGGATGGCATCCGGAGTCCGGCTTCATCCCGTACGATTGGAAAGGCTACAACGAGGCGATGCTGGTCTACGTGCTGGCGCTCGGATCGCCCACCCATCCGGTGCAGCCGGAGGCGTGGAAAGCCTGGACCAGCACCTACGGAGACAGCCTGGAAGGCAAGGGCGACCAGGAGTATCTGGCCTATCCGTCGCTGTTCATCCACCAGTACAGCCACGTATGGATCGACTTCCGGGGCATCCGCGACGAGTACATGGGCAAGCGCGGCTACGACTATTTCGAAAACAGCCGCCGCGCCACCTATGCGCAGCAGGCCTACGCGATCGCCAACCCGCTGCGCTGCAAAGGCTACGGCGCCAATGTCTGGGGCATCACCGCCAGCGACGGCCCGGTGGATAAAACCCTCGACTACGGCGGCATCAAGCTGCCGTTCCGCACCTATACGGCGCGCGGGATCGGTGGCCTGAAACACTATGACGATTGCACCCTGGCGCCGACGGCCGCCGCGTCGTCGCTGCCGTTCGCGCCGGAGATCGTGGTGCCGGCGGTGCTGGAGATGAAACAGCGTTACGGCGAGTGGATCTATGGCCGCTACGGCTTCCTGGACGCGTTCAATCCAAGCTTTGACTACGATATCCCGGTCTCGCAAGGGCGCACGATCAAGGGCAAGGGCTGGGTCGACAACGACTATCTGGGCATCGACCAGGGGCCGATCCTCGCCATGACGGAGAACTATCGCAGCGATTTCGTCTGGCGCGTGATGCGCGGCCACCCGGTGATCCGGCGCGGCCTGGAACGCGCGGGCTTCACGGGCGGCTGGTTGCGGCAGCCGGAGAAGGTCAAGCCGGCGGCAGAGATGGCGCCGGCCCAATGATGCGATGGTTGTCTCTGCGCCGATGCGTTGCGCGCGCGATGTTGCTGTCGCTGGCCTGCGGCCTGCTGGCATCGTGCGCGCCGCGCAAGCAGGAGGGCGTCGTGCTCAAGTTCTGGGCCATGGGGCGCGAGGGCGAGGTGGTCACGGCGCTGATGCCGGAGTTCGAGCGCACCCACCCGGGCGTGCGGGTCGAAGTCCAGCAGCTGCCGTGGACCGCCGCGCACGAAAAGCTGCTGACCGCGTTCGCCGGCGACGTCATGCCCGACATTTTCCAGCTTGGGAATACGTGGGTGCCGGAGTTCGCCGTGCTGGGCGCCCTGCTGCCGTTGGACGCGCAGGTCGCCGCCTCGACGCTGGTGACGCCGGCCGACTATTTCCCCGGGATCTGGGATACCAATATCGTCGACGGCAAGCTGTGGGGCGCGCCATGGTATGTCGACACCCGCGTCTTGTTCTACCGGCGCGATATGCTGGCCCGCGCCGGTTACGCCAAGCCGCCGCAAACCTGGACCGAATGGATGAAGGCGATGAACGCCATCAAGCGCCGGGTGGGGCCGGAAAACTACGCCATCCTGCTGCCCAGCGATGAATTCGAGCCGCTGATGGCGCTGGCCTTGCAGAACGACGAGCCGTTGCTGCGTGACGGCGGCCGTTACGGCAATTTCCGCAGTGCCGGATTCCGCCGCAGCCTGCAGCTGTACGCCGACATGTTCGCGCAGAAGCTCGCGCCGATGAACCGCATCACCAACGTCTATCACGAATTCGGCATGGGCTACGTGTCCTTCTACATTTCCGGCCCGTGGAACATGGGCGAGTTCAAACGCCGCCTGCCGGCCGATCAGCAACAGCACTGGATGACCGCGATCTTGCCCGGGCCTTCCGGTCCGGCGGCATCGATTGCCGGCGGTTCCAGCCTGGTGCTGTCGGCGTCGTCCAAACATCCGCGCGAAGCGTGGCAATTGATCGAATACCTGTCCCGAACCGATACGGCCGCGCGCTTCCACGAGTTGACGGGCGACTTGCCGCCGCGCCGCAGCAACTGGAGCGCGCCGCGCCTTGCCAACGACGTCTATGCCCAGGCGTTCCGGCAGCAGTTCGAACGGGTGAAGCCCGCGCCCAAGGTGCCCGAGTGGGAACGCATCGCCACCGAGATGCGGCTCGTCGCCGAGCGCGTAACGCACGGGGAACTGACGGTCGACCAGGCGGTGGTGGCGCTCGACGCCAAGGCCGACCATATCCTGGAAAAGCGCCGCTGGATGCTGGCGCGCAAGGAGGCGCGATGAACTCGCGCCGCGCCGCGTGGTGCTTTGCCGGCCCCGCGCTGCTGGTCATCGGCGTGTTCTTCTTCCTGCCGGTGCTGGCCGCGCTGGTGATGAGCCTTACCGATTTCGATATTTACGCGTTGGCGAATCTGGACAATCTGCGTTTCGTCGGCCTGCGCAACTACGCCGAACTGCTGCAAACGCCGCTGTTCTGGCAGGCGCTGGGCAATACGCTGTACTTCGTCGTGGTCGGCGTGCCGCTGTCGATCGCCGCCTCGCTGGGCGCCGCGCTGCTGCTCAATTCCCGGCTGACGTGGTTCAAGGGCCTGTTCCGCACCGCCTTCTTCGCGCCGGTGGTGACGTCGCTGGTGGCGGTGGCGGTGATCTGGCGCTACCTGCTACATACGCGCTACGGCATGATCAACCATGGCCTCGATCAACTGGGGATAGCGCCGGTGGATTGGCTGAACGATCCCGATTGGGCGATGCCGGCGATTATCCTGTTCGCGGTCTGGAAGAACTTCGGCTACAACATGATCATCTTCCTCGCCGGCCTGCAAAGCATTCCGGACGATCTGTACGAAGCGGCGGGGCTCGACGGCGCCGGCGTGTGGGGGCAGTTCCGCTTCATCACCTGGCCGATGCTCGGACCGACGATGCTGATGGTGAGTATCCTCAGCATGTCCGGATACTTCCAGCTGTTCGCCGAGCCGTATGTGATGACGCAGGGTGGGCCGGTGCAAAGCACCGTCAGCGTGCTGTATTTCATGTACGAGCAGGGTTTCAAATGGTGGAACCTGGGCGCGGCATCGGCGGTGGCCTTCGTGCTGTTCGTGATCATGTTCGGCGTCACGCTGCTGCAACTGCGCTTTGCCAAAGGAGCGGAAGCATGACCGCCTTGTCCTGGAAGCCGCGCGCGCTGGCGCTCAATGGCTTGATGCTTGTCGCCGGCGCGCTGACCTTGTTCCCGCTTTTATGGATGGTATCCGTGTCGCTGATGGCGCCCGGCGAGTCGAGCGCGTTCCCGCTGCCGTTCGTGCCGAGCGCCGCGACGCTGCATAGCTACCGCGAGTTGTTCAGCCAAGCCGGCATCGGCAAATATCTGCTTAACAGCGTGTTGCTGTCGTGCGCGGCGACGGCGCTGTCGTTGCTGTTTAATGTAAGCGCCGGCTACGCCTTCGCCAAGCTGCAGTTCCGTGGGCGCGACCGGATCTTCAAAGTCATGCTCGGCGCGCTGGTGATACCTAGCCAGGTGGCGATGCTGCCGCTGTTCCTGTTGCTGAAGTATCTGGGCCTGGTCAATACCTACGGCGCGGTGCTGGTGCCTGCGATGGCGGGCATCTTCGGCATCTTCCTGGTGCGGCAGTACGCGTTGACGATACCGGACGCGCTGCTGGAGGCGGCGCGCATGGACGGCGCCAGCGAGTTCCGCATCTTCCGCGTGATCGTGCTGCCGCTGCTCACGCCCATCCTGGTCACGCTGGGTATCTTTACCTTCCTCGGGACGTGGAACGACTTCATGTGGCCGTTGATCGTACTGACCGATAAAGACCTCTATACGTTGCCGGTGGCGCTGGCGTCGCTGTCGCGCGAACACGTTCAGGATAACGAGTTGATGATGGCCGGCTCGGTGTTGACCATTTTGCCAGTGCTGCTGCTGTTCCTCGGCCTTCAGCGGTACTACATCCAGGGGCTGCTGGTCGGGAGCGTCAAAGGATGAAGCTCATGCGAATGCTGGCTGCGGGCCTGGTCGCCGCGCTGATGGCGAAAGCCATCGCGGCGGAGCCGCAGCGCGTGCTCGACGACTTTTCGTCTGTCGGCGCGTGGCAGGCGCAGGCCTCCGACGGCGTGGTGTCCGCCGCCAGCGCCGCCGATGGCGGCCTTCGGCTGGATTTCGACTTCGCCGGCAAAGGTGGTTACGCTTTCGTGCGCCGTGCGTTGCCCCTGGATCTGCCGGAAAACTACGAGATCTCGTTCTACGTGCGCGCCGACGCGCCGACCAACCATTTCGAGTTCAAGATGACAGATGCCAGCGGCGATAACGTCTGGTGGTTCCCACAGCAGAACTTCAGCTTCCCGAAACAGTGGCAACTGGTGCGCATCAAGAAGCGCCAGGTGCTGTTCGCGTGGGGACCGACAAAGGATCGCGTGCTCAAACACGCGGACCGTATCGAATTTGTCGTCAGCGCCGGCAGCGGCGGCGGCAAAGGCTCTGTCTACGTTAAGCACTTGACGATTCGTGCGCTGCCGCCGGTCCCGGATACCTGGCCAAAGCCGGTCGCGCAGGCTACTTCCCACTTGGCCGGCGGAGCGGCCGCGCTGGCGGTCGATGGCGATGCCGGTACGACGTGGGTTGGCAGGAAGAGTAAAAATGAGCCGCAGCGCCTGACGATCGATCTTGGCGCGCAGCGCGAGTTCGGCGGCTTGGTGCTGCACTGGCAGGGCCGCCGCTACGCGAGCAGCTACGATATCGAGCTCTCGTCCGATGGCGTTCAATGGCGGACGGCGCGCCGTGTCGTTACTGGCAACGGCGGAGAAGATCCGTTGCGCCTGGCGGAGTCCGAGGCGCGCTACATCCGGCTGGTGATGCGCGACGGCCCGTCGTCGGCGTATGCGCTGCAGGAAGTCGATCTGAAGGATCTGGCCTGGGGTGCGACACCGAACCAGTTTATCGAGGGCGTGGCGGGCGGCGCCCGGCGGGGACTGTATCCACGTGGCTTCTCGGGCCAGCAGTCTTATTGGACACTGGTGGGCGTCGATGGCGGCGGCGATCACAGCGCGCTCATTTCCGAGGATGGCGCGCTGGAGTCGAAGCAGGGTGGCTTTTCGGTCGAGCCGTTTGTCCGCGACGGCAACCGGCTGGTAACTTGGGCCGATGTGAAGGTGAGCCAGAGTTTGCGCGATGGCTATCTGCCTGTTCCCTCGGTGCTGTGGCGGCACCCGGATTGGACGCTCTCCGTGACCGCCGCAGCCGACGGCACGCCGGCGTCATCGCAACTGCTGGCGAAGTACGAGCTGAAAAACCTGGGCGCTACCGCGCGGCGCATGCAGCTGGTACTGGCAGTGCGTCCGTTCCAGGTCAATGCGCCACGCCAGTTCCTCAATACGCCGGGAGGCTTTAGTGCCATTCACGATTTGCGATGGGATGGCAAGGCGATCATAGTCAACGGCGATAGCAGGATCCATCCTTTGCAAGCGCCCGCCGGCGTAGCCTTGTCATCGTTCGACGGCGGTCTCCTGCCCGGCGCCCATCCTGCAAGTGTTGGCGGGCGTAGCCTGCATGACGAAACAGGTATGGCCTCGGCGGCGATGACTTACGACGTGGTGCTGCCGCCGCATGGAAGCGTTGTGATCGGCGCCGTGCTGCCGATGGCGGGCGGTTCGGAGGCGTTCGCCATTCCGCCCGCCAGCCGGAACGCCGCCGCATGGATGGCGCAGCGTCAGGAAGCGGTAGCGGCACAGTGGCGCGACAAGCTGAATCGGGTAACGCTAAAGGTGCCTGCAGCCGGCCGGCAGATGGCCGACACATTGCGCTCGTCGCTGGCGCACATGCTAATGACGCGCGAGGGCGCATCGCTGCAACCCGGCACGCGCTCCTACCGACGCTCCTGGATACGCGATGGCGCGATGATGTCGGAAGCCCTGTTGCGACTCGGTCAGCCCGACATCGCGGCGGAATACCTGCGCTGGTACGCGCCGTACCAGTTCGACAACGGCAAAGTGCCATGCTGCGTCGATCGCCGCGGCGCCGATCCCGTGCCGGAGAACGATAGCCACGGACAGTTGATCTTCCTCGCGGCGGAGCTGTATCGCTATACCCGGGACACGGCCGCGCTGGCCGACGCCTGGCCCCGTGTCGATGCCGCCGCGCGCTACATGGAGACCTTGCGCCAGTCCGAGCGCATCGAGGCGAACCGTGCGCCGGAGCGCCGCGCGTTTTATGGCTTGATGCCGGCGTCCATCAGTCACGAGGGGTATTCGGAAAAACCGATGCATTCATATTGGGATGACTTCTGGGCGATGCGCGGCTATAAGGACGCCGTTCATGTCGCAGCGGCGCTTGGGAAAGCCGGTGACGAGCGACGCCTGGCGGCGGCGCGTGACGAGTTCCGGCACGATCTCTATGCATCGTTGAATGCCGCAACAGAGGTCCATAACATCGATTACCTCCCCGGTGCGGCGGAACTGGGCGACTTCGATCCCACCTCGTCGACCATTGCGCTGACGCCCGGCGGCGAGCAGCAGTTCCTGCCGCCGGCGATGCTGAAGGCGACCTACGATAAATATTGGGACTTCTTCCTGGCCCGGCGCGACGGCCGCAAGGCGTGGGAGGATTACACGCCCTATGAACTGCGCAATGTCAGCGCCTTTGTGCGCCTGGGTTGGCGCGAACGGGCGGCCCAATTGCTGGAGTACTTCTATGCGGACCAGCGTCCGGCCAAGTGGAACCAGTGGGCCGAGGTGGTCGGGCGCGACATGCGGCAGCCGCGTTTTGTCGGCGACATGCCGCACGGCTGGATATCGTCCGACTACATCCGCGCGGCGCTCGATTCGTTCGCGTACGAACGGGAGGAGGATCAAGCGCTGTTGCTGGCCGAAGGCGTGCCGGTGGACTGGTTGCGCGGGGAAGGCATCGGTCTTCACGGACTGCGCACGCCCTACGGCCCGCTCAGCTACAAGCTGGCCGCCGCCAACGGCGCGCTCTCCTTGCATGTCGAGACCATGCAACATAACCCTCCCGGTGGCGTGGTCTTCACCTGGCCCTGGGACAGCGCACCCGGCGCGGCGACGCTGAACGGCGAGCCGGTCACGTGGCAAAACCGGCAGATCAGGATCGATAGGCTGCCGGCGGTACTGAAAATCAATGGCGCACCGTTATAACTTCGAGATCACAAGGATCATCAAATGAGTAAATCCATCCAGTTTCCCGCCGCTTTCCTATGGGGCAGTGCGACGTCGGCGTATCAGATCGAAGGTTCGCCGCTGGCCGACGGCGCGGGGCCGAGCATCTGGCAGCGGTTCTGCGCGGTGCCGGGTAATGTGCGCGATGGCGACAACGGCGACGTCGCCTGCGATCATTACAACCGCTACAAGGAGGACGTCGCGCTGATGGTCAAGTTGGGACTGAAAGCCTATCGCTTCAGCGTGTCGTGGAGCCGCATCCTGCCGCAAGGGCGGGGCGCCGTGAATCCGGCGGGACTGGATTTCTACAGCCGTTTGATCGACGAGCTGATTGCCAACGGTATCGAACCTATGCTCACGTTGTACCACTGGGATTTACCCGCCGCGCTGGACGACCGGGGCGGCTGGCTCAATCCGGACATCGCCGACTGGTTCACCGACTATGCGCGCGTACTGTTCGAGGCCTTCGATGGGCGGGTCAAGTCGTGGGCCACGCTAAACGAGCCGTGGGTGGTTACCGATGGCGGCTACATGCACGGCACTTTGGCGCCGGGCCATCGCAGCGTGCACGAAGCGGCGCTGGCCAGCCATAACCTGATGCGCGCGCACGGCAGCGCCGTCAAGGCATACCGGGAAATGGGCAAGCACCAAATCGGCATCGTGGTCAATATCGAACCTAAGTATCCGGCCAGCCAATCGCAGGCGGATCTCGACGCCACGCGGCGTGCCGACGCCTACATGAACCGCCAATACCTCGACCCGATCTTCCTCGGCGCCTATCCGCCGGAACTCAAACAGATGTTCGGCGACGCCTGGCCGGACTGGCCCGCCGCCGATTTCGAATTGATCGGGCAGAAGCTGGACTTCGTCGGCATTAATTATTACACCCGCAGCGTGGTGCGCGACGAGCCCTCCAACTGGCCGTTGAAAGTGGCGCCGGTGCGCCAGAACCAGGCCACCTACACCGAGACGGGATGGGAGGTGTTCCCGCAGGGGTTGACCGATACGCTGCTCAACTTCAAACGCCTTTACGGGGACACGCCGCTGTACGTGATGGAAAACGGTTCGGCGTTCTACGATCCACCTCGGGCCGAGGGCGGGCGTGTACACGATCCCTTGCGCGTCGATTGCCTGCGCAAAAACATGGGCGCCATTAGCGCCGCGCTGGAAGCGGGCGTCGATTTGCGGGGCTACATGGTATGGTCGCTGCTGGACAACCTGGAGTGGTCGCTGGGCTTTTCCAAGCGCTTCGGCATCATCCACGTCAACTTTGAAACGCAGCAGCGCACGCTGAAGGACAGCGCGCTGCTGTACGCCGATATCGTCGCCAGCAATGGCGCTTGCCTCAATCTGGAAGCCGGACATCACAATGAATAATCGTTTCGATAACATCCCTGCGCAAGAAGCGCGGTTGCTCTCCAACGGCAGCTTCACCACGCTGATCACCGGCGCCGGAACGGGTTTCAGCCGGGTCGGCGACACGGCCCTGTCGCGCTGGAGCGGTGACCGCGTCGAGGACGGCGAGGGCTATTTCATCTATCTGCGCGACACCGTCAGCGGCGAGGTCTGGTCACTGGGTTTGCAGCCCGGCGGTCCGGGGGACGCGGTCAGGACCTCCGGCGGCGAGGCTGGCAGCTTCTGGATAGGCGTCTCGGCGCATGGCATCGCGGCGCATATGGAGATCGCTGTCGATCCCGCGCGCGACCTCGAACTGCGCAGCGTGGTGCTCAAGAACACCGGCTCGACCGAGCGCCATATCGAGGTGACCAGCTATCTTGAAGTGGTGTTGAACCGCCAAGCGGATGAAGCCTCGCATCCGGCGTTTTCCAAGTTGTTTGTGCAGACCGAGTTCGATGCCGCCACGGGCGCACTGCTGGCAAGGCGCAGGCCGCGCGGCGAGGGCGACGCGGCGCTGTGGATGGTGCATGCCGCCGCCGGTGGCGACGCCGCCGGCTTCGACACCGATCGCACGCGTTTTGTGGGGCGCGGACGGGACCTGGGCCGGCCTGCCGGCATGGACGGAGAACTGTCCAACACGGTCGGAAATGTGCTCGACCCGGCGTTTAGCTTGCGCCGCGCGGTGACGCTGGCGCCCGGCGCGCACACCAGCGTGGCATTTGTCCTCGGCGCGGCGGACAGTCGCGAGCACGCGCTCGCGTTGGTCGGCGGCCTAGAACCGGCGGATCGCACAGCGATCAATGCCGCCCGCGCCGCCCAGCAGGCGCTGGAGCAACGACTGGGTTTGAGCTCGGACGAGGCGACTTACCTGCAGCGGTTGGCCGGTGCGATGTTATATGGCGATTCGGCGGTGCGTGCACCCCGCCACACCGCGCGTGGGGTGGAGGCTTCCGCCGATATCGCTTCGGTTGTATCGTCCTACGCGCTTCCGGCCGGGCCGTTGGCCGTCCTGTGGGTCGATGGCGCGGACGACGCCAACGCGCAGTTGCTGCTGCGTGCGCGCGCCTATTGGGGCGCGCATGGCTGGGTGGTCGACCTTTTACTGCTGGACGGTGACGGCTCGCGCAAGAACGCCGAAGGCGTCCATGTGCGCAAACCGGATCAATTCAAAAAGCAGGATCTCGCCTTGATCGAAATGACCGCGGTACTGGTTGTGCGCGGCCCGATGCCGGCGCTGGAGACCGATGACGGCGCCGCCACACAGCCGCCTGCCATGGACGCTGCGCAACCGGATGGACCGGCGACGCTACCAGGCCGCGCCGTGCTGCATCACTTCAATGGCTATGGCGGATTTTCCGATGCGGGCGACGAGTATGTGATCCGCATGGACTGGAATAGCGCCAATGGATTGCGGCGCCCACCGCTGGCCTGGACCAACGCCATATCGAACGAGGAATTCGGCTTCCTGGTCAGCGAAAGCGGTTCCGGCTACACCTGGAGCCGCAACAGCCGCATCCACCGGTTGACGCCTTGGTCCAACGATCCGATCCGCGACCCGCACGGCGAGGCGCTGTACCTGCGCGACGAGGACAGTGGCCGGTTCTGGTCCCCGGTGCCTGGTCCGGCCCCGGCGCGGGCGGGCTACGAGGCGGCGCACGGCTTTGGCTACACGCGCTTCAATCACTTCAGCCATGGCCTGGAGCAGGAGACGGTGATGTTCGTGCCGCGCCATGATCCGGTGAAGATCGTTCGTGTGCGCGTGACCAATCGCGACGCGGTGGCTCGCCGGCTGTCGGTGTTCTCGTACCAGCGGCTGGTCCTGGGCGGCACGCCGGCCGAGAGCAGCCGGTTCGTCATCACCGAGTGGGATGCCTCGGGCACGCTGCTGGCGACCAATCCGCTCGCCGGCCAGTTCGCCGACGGTGTGACGTTCGCCGCCGCGTTGCCGGGCGATGGCGTGGTGGTACACCACAGTGCCGACCGCGAAGCCTTCGTCGGCCGGCACGGCGACCTTGCCAAGCCAGCCGCGCTGGCCGCCGCACGGTTGGACGGCGTGACAGGCGCCGGCCTTGATCCCTGCGCGGCGTTCCAGACGACGCATGAACTGGCGCCGGGCGCCACGCTGGAATGGGTTGTGCTGCTGGGGGAGACGCGGGAACGCGCGGCGGCGCTGGAACTGGTGGAACGCTACGCCGCGCCCGGCGCGGTGCAGCGGGCATTCGCTGAAATCACCGCGTTCTGGCGGCACACCGTCGGCGCGGTGCAAGTGCGCACGCCGGTGCCTGCCATCGACTTGATGCAGAACGGCTGGCTGGCCTACCAGAACCTGAGCTGCCGCATCTGGGGTCGCTCGGCGTTCTACCAGTCCGGTGGTGCGTTGGGTTACCGCGACCAGTTGCAGGATTCAAGTGCGATGATCTACTCGCGCCCCGACCTGACGCGCCAGCAGATCCGCATCCACGCGGCGCACCAGTTTGTCGAAGGCGATGTGCTGCACTGGTGGCATACTGCGCCGATGGAACGCGGACTGCGCACGCGCTTCTCCGACGACCTTCTATGGCTGCCGTACGTGGCCGCCTTCTACGTCAAAACCACCGGCGACTGGAGCGTGCTCGATGAAGTCGAACCGTTCCTGACGGCGCCATTGCTGGAGGACGGCGAGGACGAGGTCTATTTGAAGCCGTCGCTGTCGGGCGAAAGCGCCGTCGTCTACGAGCATTGCTGCCGCGCGCTGGACCGCTCGCTGACGCAGGGCGCGCACGGCTTGCCGCTGATGGGCACCGGCGACTGGAACGACGGCATGAACCGCGTCGGCCGCGAAGGACGCGGCGAAAGCGTATGGATGGGATTTTTCCTGTCGCGCATCATCAAGGACTTCCTGCCGATCTGCGAGCGGCGCGGCGATACCGCGCGCATCGCCATCTACAGCGCGTATCACGATCATCTGGACCAGGCGCTGAACGATGGCGGCTGGGACGGCGAATGGTATCGCCGCGCCTATTACGACAATGGCGCCGTCATCGGTTCCAAGGACAGCGACGAGTGCCAGATCGACGCGCTGGCGCAGGCGTGGGCGGTCATCTCCGAGGCGGCGCCACCGGCACGCGCCGCACAGGCGCTGGACGCGCTGGAGCAGCGGCTGGTGTCCGAACAGGACGGCCTGATACGGCTGCTGACGCCCGCTTTCGTCAACACGCCCAACGATCCTGGCTATATCAAGGGCTACGTGGCCGGCGTGCGCGAAAACGGCGGCCAGTACACCCATGCCGCCTGCTGGGTCGTACGGGCGATGGCCGAAGCGGGGCGCCGCGACCGCGCCGCGCGGCTGCTGGAGATGCTCAGCCCTGTGACCCATGCGCGCGACGCGGCGGCGGTGGCGGTGTATCAGGTCGAGCCGTATGTGATCGCCGCCGACGTCTATGGCGAGGCGCCGCATGTGGGGCGCGGCGGCTGGACCTGGTACACGGGATCGTCCGGCTGGATGTACCGCGTGGGACTGGAGTCGGTGTTGGGCTTCAGCATCGAGGACGGCGACACGATCGTGCTGGCGCCGCGCATCCCGGACGATTGGCCGGAATACACCATCCGCCATCAGCTGCCCGATGACGGTGGCAGCTACGAGATCACGGTGCGCAATCCGGGCCGTAGCGCCAGGGATGTCGTAGCGGTTACCCTCGACGGCACGGCGCTTGCGGCCGACGACGGCGTGGCGCGCATTCCGCTGCTGCGCGACGGCGCGGTCCACCGCGTCGAACTGGTCCTGGGTTGAGGGGAAGTCATGGCTGGAGTAGACATTCGCGGCATACGCAAGGGATTCGGCCAGCAGCCCATCCTGCGCGGCATAGACCTGAGCATCGCCGATGGCGAGTTCGTGGTGTTCGTGGGGCCGTCGGGTTGCGGCAAATCGACCTTGCTGCGCACGATCTGCGGGCTGGAAACCGCCGACGAGGGCACGGTGACGATCGGCGGGCGTGACATGACGCACGTGACGCCGGCCGCGCGCGGCATCGCCATGGTGTTCCAGAGCTATGCCTTATACCCGCACATGACGGTGTTCGACAACATGGGCTTCGCGCTGAAGATGGCGGGATTGTCGCGCGACGAGATCCGCGCCAAGGTGGAGCAGGCGGCGGCCACGCTGCGTATCGAGCCGCTGTTGCAGCGCAAGCCGAAGCAACTGTCGGGCGGACAGCGCCAAAGGGTGGCGATCGGCCGCGCGATCGTTCGTCAGCCGCAGGTGTTCCTGTTCGACGAACCGCTGTCCAATCTCGATGCGTCGCTGCGTGTGCAGATGCGCATCGAGCTGAAAAACCTGCACCGCACGCTGGGCAGCACGATGATCTACGTCACCCACGACCAGGTGGAGGCGATGACCCTGGCCGACCGCATCGTGGTTCTGCGCGGCGGACAGGTGGAGCAGGTGGGTGCGCCGCTGGAGCTGTATCAGCGGCCCGCCAATATGTTCGTCGCCGGCTTCCTGGGTTCGCCGGCGATGAACTTCCTGAGCGGCGTGGTCGAGCTGCTGGCCGGGCAGTCCATGGCGGTGCGGCTGGCCGGCGGCGCTCTGGTGCCGATCGGTGCGCGCGATGGCCTGGTTCCGGGATCGCCGGTGTCGCTGGGCGTGCGCGCCGAGCACATGGCGCTGGCGGCACCCGAGGCTGGCGGCGGTGTCGCCGGTATTCCGGTCACGGTGCAGGCGGCCGAATTGCTGGGCGACGCCAGCTACATTTATCTGACGCCGGATGGCGGCGCGACCCAGTTGATCGCCAGGGTGGATGCCGAGGCGCGCTGGCAGGGCGGCCAGACCGCCGTTATTCGCGTCGAGCAGGCGCGCTGGCATGTTTTCGATGAAGCGGGGCTGGCCGTCTATTAATTTGCCATGCGTGCAACCCGGCGCGCGCGTGGCCGTCCGGCCAAAGATCGCTTGACCGGGAGATTTTAACGGCCTATAGTTAGATGACTGTCTAATTAGATGAATGACTAATGAATGCCTCCAACAACGCGTTTAAAGCCATCGCCGATCCGGCGCGGCGCGAGATTCTGCGGCTGCTGCGGCAAGGCGAGATGACGGCGGGCGATCTGGCGGGGCATTTTGATATGAGCAAACCTTCGATGTCCCATCATTTTGCGGTGCTCGGCGAGGCTGACCTGATCACTCGGCGGCGGGACGGGCAGACCATCTGGTATGGGCTTAATACCACGGTGCTGCAGGATGTGTTGGCGTGGGTGATGGACCTGACCGACGCCGACTCCAAGCCTTCGCAAAAGACAGAACAAAAAGGGAGAAAAAAATGAGAACGCGTTATCTCGTGGTTTGCCTGTCGCTGATCGCCGCCGCCTGTGCCGCGCTTATGTACTATTGGCCGTTGCTGCCCGCGGAGGTGCCTGTGCACTGGAACATCGAAGGCCGGGTGGACGGCCATGCCGGGCGCGCCGTGATGTGGGTGGTCGGTCCCGGCAGCATGGCGCTGTTCACGCTGGTGGGATTGGCGTTGCCGGTCCTGTCGCCGCGTCGCTTCGGCATCACGGAGTTCCTGTCGACCTACTACTACATCGCCGGATTGGTTGTCTGCATGCTCGGCTACGTGTTCGCGCTGGTGCTGATCGCCGGGACAGGCGGCACGGTGCCGATGCAGCGCGCGGTGCCGGCGGGGCTGTTCCTGTTGCTTGTCCTGATGGGTAACCCGATGGGCAAGGTGCGCCGCAATTTTTATGTCGGCATCCGCACGCCCTGGACGTTGGCCAGTGAGCGCGTGTGGTACGCCACGCACCGCATGGCGGGGCGGCTGATGGTCGCCAGCGGGTTGCTCGGTTTGCTGGCGCTATCGATGCGCGCGCCGGGGTGGAGCATCCTGCTACTGGGGCTGGCGTGGGCGCCGCTCGTGGTCCTTTACTCGCTGCTGCACTATAAAAGACTGCAGAAAAGTCATTCACTCGAATCGCACTAACCGGAGGTTTATCCATGCGCTGTAAATTGTTATTGGCTATGCTGGTGCTGTCCTGCACCGCCCACGCGGGCAGCTACACCGAACGCGCCGTCACGCAGGCCGTCGACGGTGGCACGCTGTATGGCACGGAGCTGATACCGGAGGGCGGCGCCAGGGTGCCGGTGGTGCTGCTGCATTCCGGTTCCGGCCCGACGGACCGCGACGGTAACAGCGAGGCGGCCTCGCTGCTCAACAACTCCCTGCGCATGCTGGCCGAATCGCTGGCGCAGCAGGGCGTCGCGACGGTGCGCTACGATAAGCGCGGCGTCGCGTCCAGCGCCGCCCTGGTCAAGGAGGAATCCGATCTGCGCCTCGATAGCTATGTCGACGACGCCGTGGTGTGGATGCGCCAGCTGCGCGCCGACAAGCGCTTCTCGAAGGTGGTGATGGCGGGGCACAGCGAAGGGGCGCTGATCGCGCTGGTGGCGTGCCAGCGCGCCAAGGCCGATGCCTGCGTGTCGATCTCCGGCCCTGGCCATCCGTTGGCCGACATCCTGCGCGACCAGCTCAAGCCCAAGCTGCCGCCCGCGCTGGCAGGCGCGAACGAACGCATACTGGTCGCGCTGGAGCAGGGCAAAGCGGTGGAGGATGTGCCGCCGGAGCTGATGATGTTGTACCGGCCGTCGGTGCAGCCGTATTTGATATCGTCCTTCAAGACCGACCCGCGCAAGGCGATCGCCGCGCTGAAAATGCCGGTGCTGATCGCGCAGGGGGCGACCGATATCCAGGTCGCGGTGAAGGAGGCGCAGGCGCTGTCTGCCGCCGCGCCGTCGGCCAAGCTGGTGGTCATCGACGGCATGAACCACGTGCTGAAAATGGTGCCCGCCAATCCAGCGGCGCAGCGGGCATCGTATAGCGATCCTGGCCTGCCGCTGTCCCCGCAATTGAGCGAAGCCGTGGCGGCGTTTGTCAAACAGCGCTGACGTGGTTCAGCTGTCGCGCCGTTCGACCTTGCCGTCGGTGTGGCGGGCGAAGCGCGTGGGGTCGTCGCCATGCACCGGCGCGCCGTCCGGCCATGGCCAGCCACCGAAGCCGGTCTGGCGGTAGTCCGCGTGGGCCTGGCGGATCTCCTGTTCGCTGTTCATCACGAATGGCCCCGATTGCACCACCGGTTCGCCGATCGGTCGTCCTTGCAGGATCAGGAACTGCGCCTTGCCGGCGGCGCCATTCACCAACTGCCAAGGCGTGTCGGTGCGCACGTCGTTGACGCTGCGCGATGCCAGCGGCTGGCCGCCAAGGCTGGCGCCGTCGCCGTCGAAGTAGTACAAGGCCCGCTTGGTGTCGGCGCCGCGCGCCGGCGGCAGCGTCCATTGCGCGCCGGGCTCCATCGTCACCACCCAGATCGCCAGGTCGCTGTCCTCGGCGGCGGCCCAGGAATCCGGCGGCGGGGGCAGGGCCTGCGAGGCGCCCACGCGGCCGGCCACGCAGACCACCTCGGTGCGCGCGCCGGCTGCGTCGACCACGGTTTCGCGGGGAACATCCTCTGACCACAGCATGGTGAAGTGCGGCTCGGCGAACTTGCTGCGGGCCGGCAGGTTGAGCCAGATCTGGAACAGTTCGAGGGGATTGTCATCTTCGGTCTTCAGCAGCGGGAACATCTCAGAGTGGACGATGCCGCGTCCGGCGGTGAGCCACTGCACATCGCCGGCGCCGAAGCGCGCCGCCGCGCCCAGCGAATCGGCGTGGTCGATCAGGCCATGGCGGACAATGGTCACCGTCTCGAAGCCGCGATGCGGGTGGCCGGGAAAGCCCGGCACCTGCTCGCCGTGGTACATATTCCAGCCGTCGATATTCATGAAGTCCTGCCCCAGGCGGCGCCCGGCCAGCGACGCGGCGGGGCCGAACTTGCCATCGCCCTTGGGATAGTTGTCCACGTGGTGGACGCAAAACAGGAACGGGTCCATGGTGGCCCACGGGAAGCCCAGCGGGCCGCTGCTTAAAATCGGATTCGTCATAGGTGCCGGTCAGTTTGGGGTGGGCGGCGTGTCCGCGCCCGGGGCGCCGAACAGCTGCTGTTTGAGCCCGTGCAGCTGGTCGCGCACTTGCGCGGCCTTTTCGAACTCCAGGTTCTTGGCATGATCGAGCATCGCCTTTTCCAGCCGTTTGATCTCCTTGCTGATCTGCTTTTCGCTCATCGACTCGTACTTGGCCGCCTCCTGCGCCACCTGCTGGTTCTCGCGCGCGTCCTGCGGGCTGTAGACGCCGTCGATCATGTCCTTGATGATCTTGCTCACCCCGCGCGGGATGATGCCGTTGGCGGCGTTGAATTCGATCTGCTTGGCGCGCCGGCGTTCGGTCTCGCCGATGGCGCGTTCCATCGAATCGGTCATGCGGTCGGCGTACAGCAGCGCCACGCCGTTGAGGTTACGCGCGGCCCGGCCGATGGTCTGGATCAGCGAACGCTCGGAACGCAGGAAGCCTTCCTTGTCGGCGTCCAGGATCGCCACCAGCGACACCTCCGGCAAATCGAGGCCCTCGCGCAGCAGGTTGATCCCCACCAGCACGTCGAAGGTGCCGATGCGCAGGTCGCGCAGCAGCTCGACCCGTTCCACGGTTTCGATATCGCTGTGCAGGTAGCGCACCTTGATGCCATGGTCGCTGAGGAATTCGGTCAGCTGCTCGGACATGCGCTTGGTCAGCGTGGTCACCAGCACGCGCTCGTTCTTGGCGACGCGGTCGGTGATCTCGGACATCAAGTCCTCCACCTGCGAACGGGCGGGGCGCACGATGATCAGCGGGTCGACCAGACCGGTCGGACGCACGACCTGCTCGACCACCTGGTCGGCGTGCGTGTTTTCGTAGTCGGCCGGGGTGGCGGAGACGAAAATCGTCTGCCGCATCTTCTGTTCGAATTCCTCGAACTTCAACGGCCGGTTGTCCAGCGCCGACGGCAGGCGGAAGCCGTAGTCCACCAGGTTGGTCTTGCGCGAGCGGTCGCCGTTGTACATGGCGCTCAGCTGCCCGATCAACACGTGCGACTCGTCGAGGAACATCAGCGCGTCCTTCGGCAGGTAGTCGACCAGGGTCGGCGGCGGTTCGCCCGGCATGGCGCCGCTCAGGTGGCGCGAGTAGTTCTCGATGCCCTTGGTGAAGCCGATTTCGGCCATCATCTCCAGATCGAAGCGGGTGCGCTGCTCGATGCGCTGCTCTTCGATAAGCTTATTCTCCTTGCGGAAGAACTCCAGGCGGTCGCGCAGTTCGAGCTTGATGCTCTCGATCGCGCGCAGCACGGTCGAACGCGGCGTGACGTAGTGCGAGCCCGGATAGACGGTGAAGCGCGGGATCTTCTGCTTGACGCGGCCCGTCAATGGATCGAACAGCTGGATCGATTCCAGCTCGTCGCCGAACATGTCGAGGCGCACCGCCAGCTCCGCATTCTCGGCCGGGAAGATGTCGAGCGTGTCGCCGCGCACGCGGAAGGTGCCGCGGCCGAAATCGACCTCGTTGCGCGTGTACTGCATCTGGATCAGGCGCGCGATGATGTCGCGCTGCGAGACGCGGTCCTTCTGGCGCAAGGTCAAAATCATCTGGTGGTATTCGTTCGGATTACCGATACCGTAAATGGCCGACACGGTGGCGACGATGATGACGTCGCGCCGCTCCATCAGCGACTTGGTGCACGACAGGCGCATCTGCTCGATGTGCTCATTGATGGACGAATCCTTTTCGATGAACAGGTCGCGCTGCGGCACGTAGGCTTCCGGCTGATAGTAATCGTAGTACGAGACGAAGTACTCGACCGCGTTCTCGGGGAAGAACTCGCGGAACTCGGAATACAGCTGCGCGGCCAGCGTTTTATTGGGCGCGAACACGATCGCCGGACGGCCCTTGCGGGCGATCACGTTGGCCATCGTGTAGGTCTTGCCGGAGCCGGTCACGCCGAGCAGCGTTTGGAAAAACAGGCCGTCGTCGATGCCTTCGCACAGCTGGTCGATCGCCGCCGGCTGGTCGCCGGCGGGCGGGAACGGCTGGTGCAATTTGAACGGCGAATCCGGGAAGGTAATAACCGTTGCCTTGGGGGTATCTACTACTGGTAATTCAGCCATCGTGGTCCGACCTTTGTTAGAATAATGGCCTGCCAGCGGCCTGAAGTAGTTTTTTGAGGGGCGCTGTCTACGTTCATCCGCTGCGAAACGCTTCCAATCGAATCCAATCTTATCATGACGAATCCTAGCTTGTTCAGCGCCATCGACATGGCACCACGCGACCCGATCCTGGGTATCACCGAAGCCTTCAACGCCGACCAAAACCCAGCCAAAATCAACCTGGGCGTCGGCGTTTATTATGACGACAACGGCAAAGTGCCTCTGCTGTCTTGCGTACAGAAAGCGGAAGAAATCCTGATCGCCACGCCGGCCCCGCGCACCTACCTGCCGATCGAAGGCCTGGCTGCCTATGACAAGGCGGTGCAAGAGCTGGTATTTGGCGCCGACAGCGCGGTAATTCAAGAGAAACGTGCGATCACCGTGCAAGCGATCGGCGGCACCGGCGCGCTCAAGATCGGCGCCGACTTCCTCAAGCGCTTCGCGCTTGATTCGCAGGTCTACATCAGCGATCCAAGCTGGGAGAACCACCGCGCGCTGTTCGAAAGCGCCGGCTTCACCGTCAACAACTACGCCTATTACGATGCCGCCACCCACGGCGTCGACTTCGCCGGCATGCTCGCCGCGCTGAAGGCCATGCCGCGCGGTTCCATCGTGCTGCTGCACGCGTGCTGCCACAACCCGACCGGCGCCGATCTGACGTCGGCCCAGTGGGACGAAGTCATCGCCGCCGTCACCGGCGGCGGCCTGGTGCCGTTCCTCGACATGGCGTACCAGGGCTTCGGCGCCGGCATCGCCGAAGACGGCGCCGTGGTGCGCCGCTTCGCCGACGCCGGCGGTCCGCTGCTGGTGTCGAATTCGTTCTCGAAATCGTTCTCGCTGTACGGCGAGCGCGTCGGCGCGCTGAGCGTGGTCGCCGCCAGCGGCGAAGAGGCGAGCCGTCTGATGTCGCAGTTGAAGCGCGTCGTGCGCACCAACTACTCGAACCCGCCCGTACACGGCGGCAAGGTCGTCGCCACCGTGCTGACCACGCCGGAACTGCGTCAGATGTGGGAAGACGAACTGGCCGGCATGCGCGTGCGCATCAAGGAAATGCGCGAAGCCTTCGTCGAGAAGCTCAAGGCGAAGGCTCCGGCCCATGATTTCGCCTTCGTGCGCGACCAGGTCGGCATGTTCTCGTACTCGGGCCTGACCAAGGCGCAGGTTGAGCAGCTGCGCGCGCAGTCGATCTACGCGGTCGACACCGGCCGCATCTGCGTGGCGGCGTTGAATTCGCGCAATATCGACATCGTTATTGACGCCATCGCCAAAGTGCTCTAAACTCTTGCTTCTTCGGGTTGAGCACTAGCTTGACCTGAGTGGCGACACGGAGTGCTGGCAGAAGTTGCGCTGATAGAAATCTTTCTTGATGGCGCGAACGAAACAGTATAAAATGTTGCCTCTAATCCCTGATAGCTCAGTTGGTAGAGCGACGGACTGTTAATCCGCAGGTCCCTGGTTCGAGTCCAGGTCGGGGAGCCAGAATTCAGTAAGACCAAAAAGCCCATGTGTGCTTGCAACGTTTAAGATCGTTGCAGTGCCACATGGGCTTTTTTGCGTTTGGCTCACTCCGTCTTATCGTCCTCCTTCAACAGCTCGTCGAGCGCATCGAAGCGCTGCTCCCACATTTGCCGGTTCAGCGCGACCCATTCGGCCAGCACGTCGAGCGCCTCGCGCCGCATTTCACAGATGCGCACGCGCCCTTGTTTGCGGGTGCGCAGCAATCCGCACGATTCCAGCACCGCCAGATGCTGCGCAACGGCCGTCAGGGTCACGCCGAGCGCGCCAGCCAGCGCGCTCACCGTCTGCGGCCCGCCGGTCACCAGGCGGAAGATCGCGCGCCGCGTGGCGTCGCCCATCGCGACGAAGATCTGGTCGACCGCGCCGGGCGCGAATGGTTGCGGCCGCGGTGTCCTGCTCATGCGTGCGCGTCCAGCGCATGCTGCAATTGTTCAAGCAGCTGTTCCCAGCCCATGCGGCGCATCGCCGGGCCGTCGGCGCCCTCGAAAAACGCGGCCTGGTGGGTGAACGTCAGGTGCGCGCCACCGGCCGGCGTCGCCGAAAACTCGAACGTGTGGATCGACGCGGAAAAGCGCCGGCCATTCATCGCCATCGTATTGGCGATGACGATGCGCTGCTCCGGCACCAGGTCGAGCACGACGCCATCGGCTTCGATGCTGCTGCCGGGGAAGGGCGTGCCTTCGCGCAAACGGTAGCGCGCCAGCTCGCGGCCGCCGACTTCGAGCTGCATCGAGAATTGCTCCACATCGTGGTTCCGGCCGTCGGCGAACCAGCGTCGCTTGCGCTCGGGATCGGCAAAGGCGGCATACAGGCGGCTCAGCGGCGCGGCAAATTCGCGTTCGAGGCGAAAGGTATCGAATTGGGCGGGGGCGGTCATGGCAATCTCCTTTGGCGAAGTTGAGACTTCAGTATCGGCCGGTTCAGCTCAAAGGTCAAGTCCGGACTTCAGTATTGCGCGGCGGCGAAAAGGGGGTTTGCAGATGCGGGATTGCCGTATATAATCACGCCTCTTTTCCCTGATAGCTCAGTTGGTAGAGCGACGGACTGTTAATCCGCAGGTCCCTGGTTCGAGTCCAGGTCGGGGAGCCAGAACACAGCAAGATCAAAAAAGCCCAGCCTTTACCGGTTGGGCTTTTTGCTTTCATGGCTGCGCGGAATCCGACAGCGCGATCTTACTCGGCAGCAGGTTGGCTTTTGCCGCAGTGGCTGCAGTGGAAGGCTATCATGCGATGCGGCTGGCTGCATTTCCCGCATGCTGTCAGTTGGTCGGCGCCGCAGATCTCGCACCAAGCTTGTTCGCTGTGCCGCAATTTTTCCCCACAACTCCTGCATAGGACTTTGAGCAGGCGCCTCATCCTCTGTCGGGATGGCGTGAAGAACGTCCGTTGGGCAATGAAGATCAGCAACAATCCTGCGCCGACGCTTGCAAAGATCAAGCCGTAGTACCACAGGAAGCTGATGTGCCATTGCTCCAATTTATACAGCAGCCAGCCCAGTAATTCCTCCGGCAGGAATTCGCGCATCAGTTGCAGCAAGCGTAAAGCGATTGGAATTCCACCCACCAATATGAGATGGGAAGAGACCATGATGCTGGTGTCACGTTGTTTGTCGAGCGCTTGCCGGTTCCATAACACCGCCAGCAACAATAGCGGCAGGAGAAAACCGGTTTGCGCCGCGAAGATTTTGACTGGATACCAAGCGCGCGCGGTTTCGTAAAGTTCTTGGTCGGATTGGTAAGCCGCGACCACGGGAAGCGTTTGCAGGTAGGCGGTATATGCTTTAATCGCCGGATGCTCGTTGATGGATGCGCGGGTCTCATCGCGTTGCCGTTGCGTTTTTTCGAGCGTCGCGTTCATATCATCCAGCGTGACTTTCATTTTTCCAGCTTCAACGGGCGTGATAGAGTCGCTGCGTTTTTGGTTGGCTATTTTTTCCAACAGCGCGTTGCCGTAGGTTGATTCGAGCTTACTGATCGCCGCTTTTATCTCTTCGATTTCTTTCAGCTGCTGCTTTCGTGCTAAGAAAAGCTTGCTGAGCGTCGGGTCGCTGACGGTTGCCAACAGTTTGTCGCGTACCTGATCGCACATTGGATGGCGTCCGCTAACGTACTCGTCGAATTGATCAATGGCGTTTTGCCGGTCTTCCGAAACGCGGTCGCCAAACCACTCGATGCTCCGGATACCCTCGTCGGCGCCCTCCTGAAGATAGCGCACCGTAAGATCGACACAGTGCCGATTCATTTTCGGATGTGGAGCATCAATTAATCGCGCGGTTCGATTCAATCCATCGAAGAGCAGGCTCAGGACGTAGGCATCGATGAGGAATACGAGTATCAAAGAAAACCATGATAGACGTCGCGACGACTGGGACAGCGTTAGTCTTTGCCAGTGTGTCCGGAAGAATAACGCGAGGCGGGTTAGCATAATGATCGCTCCTTAATTGCAACATATCACCCATTCTGAGAGTGTCAGCCGCACAGCGCGTTGTTGCTAGTCAAGGGAGGGCTTTTCCGTCGATTGGTGCGGCGGCGGATGCGCAGAAGTCGCACAAGCGCATCGCCGGGTCATCCTTTCGTTGGTGGTGCCTTTGCTGATGCAGCAGGCAGGCAAGCCAAGTACTGGTCGTTGGAGACTCGTCTTGCTTCGATGTTTGGGCGAGGCACTAGGGCACTTGCGACACGGGTCACGCACGCCACGTCGCAGGAAATTTTCGCGACCGCCAGAAGCGTTGCCCGTTGTGCATGCTCTGTGCATGTTCGTCGGATTGAGGCCACGGTGGACGCGGGCAGCGTGGGATAGCGAACGGTGGCCTTCGTGCTAACGTTGTACCGTTGGCACTCACTTCTCGAGATCAGGTGCCGATATGAAAAATCCATTCATGAGCATGTTCCTTAGTCAGGCCAACCGCGTCGCCAATCAGGTAGCCGGCTCCGCCCGGGCGCAGGCTACGGCTGCGGTTAAACGTGAGACGGCAAAAAACATGACGCAAATGACCAGGGTCTGGACCGACGCCATGTTCCCGCTCGCTGCACCGCCGAAACGCAAAAAGCGCCGGACTTCTAAGTAAGTCCTGGGGGCGGGTGCGGTGGTGGCTTGTTCGCGCGCCGCCGACGGCTCTTCGATGGACGATTGCGCTTCGCCAATCCGCCCTACATATTGCAGACGCTGCTTCCTCATCTGTTATCGTTGGTCGACCATCTGCGCGGAGGAGGGCGGGGGCGATCGACGCCATGCGCAACGCGCGGCTTGGATTGCAAAAAAAACACCGTTGCACAATTCGTCTCTGTCGTGGACGCAAGGCCCCAGAATTTTGCATTCAGGCACCGAATTTTGACGTAAATGTGTGAATCAGGTGGACGGGAATCTTGCGCCTCGGCATACTCAGTGGTATTGATTTTATTTCGGCTACGGAATGGAAAGATGAGGCCGCCCGCTTGCTGAGCGAGGAGGCCATGTTTCGTTTGGCGCTGGACCATGACACAGCGTCGTCATCGATAAAAAGTATATAGAGGTTGCCCCATGAGCGAAGAAAAGGATGTTGTGTACGGTACAGAAGATTTGTTGATCAGTTTGTGTAACTCGGTGACCCGCGTGCTGAACGTCGCCACGCAGAGTAAAGTGAATTATTCGGGCATGGTGCAGCGAATCACCAAGACCGGGTTGAAGCCCGACATCGGTTGCTTCGTGATGTTCGACGGCGGCTTCACCGGCCTGGTGGTGCTGAATTTCGCCGCCGATACCGCGATGGAAATCTACGAGCGCTACATGCTGCACATGGGCATGCCAAAGTCTGAGCTGGCCAGTTCGCACACGTCGGACGAAGTGTCCAACATCATGGGCGAGCTGATGAACCAGATCGTCGGCGACTTCACCGGCAAGGTGCGGCGCGAGCTGCAGACCAACATCACCCAGAACCAGCCGAAGATGCTGGTGCTGACCAAGCAGGTGATGCTGAGCGTGGACACGCCGCTGGACCGTCCGGAAATGCGCCGCGTGACGTTCTACACCGAAAAGAGCAACATCTTCTACCTGGAGCTGGCCATCGACCGCACCGAGTTCATCCGCCTGCACGATTTCGATGCGAGCGAGGTGGACGATCCGGACGTGTTGATGGACCAGGAGCGCAGCAACCAGAGCGCGGCCTCTTCGGCGGCTGCCGCATCGGCTGAAGACGAGGCCCAGGACGCGCTGCTCAAGTCGCTGGGTATGTAAGCAGGCGGGCGTAGCGGACCCGCCGCGACGCTGGCCGGCTCACTCTCCGGCCGCGTTGGACAGTGCGGCGCCCTTGGCGGGCACGCCCAACCGGCGGACGGCGCCGATGTCGGCCCGGGCATCGCCGGCAAGGGCGTACACTTCGGTGTCGGGCGCCAGCATGGCCAGCGCGAGCAGCGCGCTCGCCCCCAGCGCCACGCGGCCGTCCGCCGGCGGCGCCATCGTCCGGCGCCGCGCCAGCCAGCCACGCAGCGCGGTGGCGACATGCAAAACGCCCAAGGCCGCCAACGCCGTGTAGGCGGGTAGCGCCGGTGTCAGATAGCGGTCGTCGATGGCAACGGGCACCAGCGATTGCAGCGTCAGCTTCGCCAGCACCAGGCTGACGGCGATGCTGACCAGCGCCCAGCGCGGCGGCGCCTCCCGGCGCTGCCTGACTCCACTACGATGGCGATCAGCGCCAACGGCGCGCCCGCGTAGCCGAGGTTGCGCAGCAGCGTGTGCAGGTTGGCCGTGAGCGCCTGCCAGGCGTAGCGCAGGCCGGCCTGGTGGTTGAAGCCGTCCGCCGCGATCGACGCCGTCAGGCAGTAACACGGCACCACGACCAGTCCCGCAGCCAACGCCGCCAGGTACAGATGCGGCAGCGCCAGCGCGTAACCGCCAAGCGCAGTCCATGCCATGCCGCGATGCCGGAGCCGGGTCATCATTGCGGTCCGTTTGGGTGCCAACCTTGGTTATAGCATCTTGGGCGGGCCGAACAATGAGAGGGCGCAAGCATCGCCGGCGCGCTGGAAATGTGGGTTTTTTCATACACTTGCCATTGCCACTACGCGCGCAAACGGCCGTCATGATAGCGAAAAGGCAATGTTGCGATTCCGATCAAGCGGGGCGGCCGCGCCGGGCGCGCTGCCCACTATTATTCCGTCTGCTCCTATCGAGAACCGAATATCTAACACTTAATGCCATTTGAGATATATACGTCTTGCAATACCTGGTATCAATGAAAGAAAATACCGCCTTTCTAACGGACGGTGCATTCTAGACATCCACCGTTTGCCGTCACGGCCCCATCAGAGGACTGGACGCGTCACGAAAAGAGAGAACAGGAGACGCTGTTTTTTACTCTTTGCATTACATTTAAATCGGGAAATTGAATGATCAAATTGTCTAAGATGCACAAGCGCCTGCTGGCGCTGAGCGCCGTTATGCCCATCGGTTCCGCCTTCGCGCAAAGCGCCGCGACCGACGCGCAACTGGAAACCGTTGTCGTGACGGCCCAGCGCCGCGCCGAGAACATTAAGGATGTGCCCGTCTCGGTCACCCTGCTGAAGGACGAGAAGCTCGACGTGCTGCTGTCCGGCGGCCAGGACATCCGCCTGCTGGCAGGCAAAGTGGCATCGCTGAACGTCGAATCGTCGAACGGCCGCACCTTCCCGCGCTTCTACATCCGCGGCTACGGCAACACCGACTTCAGCACCTTCGCCTCGCAGCCGGTATCGCTGGTGTACGACGACGTCGTGCAGGAAAACGGCATCCTCAAAGGTTTCCCGATGTTCGACATGGCCGGCGTGGAAGTGCTGCGCGGCCCGCAGGGCACCCTGTTCGGCCGCAACACCCCGGCCGGCGTGGTCAAGTTCGAATCGGCCAAGCCGAACCTGAAGCAGGTCGAAGGCTACTACAGCCTGTCGTGGGCCTCGCACAACACCGTCAACCTCGAAGCGGCCGCCAACGTGCCGTTGTCGAGCGAGTGGGCGATGCGCGTATCGACCCTGCGCCAGCACCGCGACGACTTCGTCGACAACACCTTCACCGGCGCCAAGGATTCGCTGGAAGGCTACAACGAACACGCCGAGCGCGTGCAGTTCCTGTACAGCCCGAGCACCACCTTCAACGCCCTGTTCAACGTGCACGCGCGTTCGACCACCGGCAGCGCGCGCCTGTTCCGCGCCAACATCATCAAGAAGGGCACCAACGACTTCGCCGATGGCTACAACTTCAACCAGATCAGCACCAACGGCCAGAACGCCCAGGAACTGACCACCAACGGCGCCAACGCCCGCCTGACCTGGGACCTCGGTTCGGTCAAGCTGTTCTCGATCACCGGCTACGAAGGCGTGGACAATTATTACAGCCGTGGCGACATCGACGGCGGCACGCCGACCGGTCCGGGCTTCATTCCGTTCCAGGTTGAAACCGGTGGCGGACTGAGCGGCCTGCACCAGTACAGCCAGGAATTCCGCGTCGAATCGAAAAACGCGGGTCCGCTGAACTGGCAGACCGGCGTCTACTACTTCAAGGAAAGCGCCGACGGCTACAGCAACAACTACAACAGCACCACCGGCGCGCAAACGTCGCACCTGGCCAGCCATCAGACCAACAAGGCTGCTGCCGTGTTCGGTTCGGTGACCTACGACCTGGCCCAGGACCTGATCCTGCGCGGCGGCCTGCGCTACACCAACGACAAGAAGGACTTCTACACCGTCGAAGCCCAGAACGTCGTGCTGGCCGGCCCGCAGTCGGTCGACGAGAGCAAGAGCAAAGCCAGCTGGGATCTGAGCCTGACCTACAAGGTCAACCCGGACGTGAGCACCTACGCCCGCGTGGCCACCGGCTTCCGCGCGCCGAGTATCGCCGCCGCCTCGGCGTCGGTGCCGATCACCGTGGCCGACGCCGAAACCATCACCTCGTATGAAGCCGGCGTCAAGGCCGACCTGTTCAACCGCCGCGCGCGCGCTTCGTTCAGCGTCTACAACTACGAAGTGAAGAACCAGCAGCTGACCGTGGTCGGTGGTAACTCCAACGTCACCCGCCTGATCAACGCCGCCAAGACCGACGGTCGCGGCGTCGAGGCGGACTTCGAGGCGTTCATCACGCCGGCGTTCAAGGTCTCGGCCGGCGGTTCGTACAACTTCACCAAGATCAAGGACCCGAGCCTGTCCGTGGCCAAGTGCGGTTCGTGCACCGTGACCGACCCGCTCAACGCTGCCGGCCGCGTCGACATCAACGGCAACCCGCTGCCGCAGGCGCCGAAGTACATCCTGAACGCGACCGCGCGCTACAACTGGGCGCTGGAGAACGGCAACCTGTTCGTGCTGACGGACTGGTCGTATCGCAGCAAGATCAACTTCTTCCTGTACGAAGCCAAGGAATTCACCGGCAAGTCGATGGTTGAAGGCGGCCTGCGCGTCGGCTACAACTGGGATGGCGGCAAGTACGAAGTGGCCGCATTCGCGCGCAACCTCACCGACACCCAGCGCATCATCGGCGCGATCGACTTCAACAACCTGACCGGCATGGTCAACGAGCCGCGCCAGTTCGGTGTGCAGTTCAAGGGCGGTTTCTGATTTTCGCCCGCTAGCCTAGACAGCTAGAAATTGGCCGTATATAATGCGGCCTCTTTTCCCTGATAGCTCAGTTGGTAGAGCGACGGACTGTTAATCCGCAGGTCCCTGGTTCGAGTCCAGGTCGGGGAGCCAGAATTTAGCAAGATCAGAAAGCCCAGCCTTCACCGGTTGGGCTTTTTGCTTTCCGGCGGCGCGGTGGACTATTTCTGCGCCGTAAACGGGAACTTCTGCTGCTTCACAAAACCATCGGGCATGTAGTCGCCCTGCACGCCGTATTTTTCGGGAAAGCCCTTTTGTCCCTTGATGGCGGTGCCGAACAGGTGATCCAGGAAGGCGTAGTGCGCCGCGTAGTTACGGTCGATGGCGACCTCGTCCGATGAATGATGCCAGTGATGGAAATCCGGCGTGACGAACACGTATTTCAACGGGCCCCACGGCAGATGGACGTTGGCGTGGTTGAACACCGCCTGGAAGCCGACGATGATGATGTAGGCATCCATCACGTTCTTTTCAAAACCAAGCACGTACAGCCCGCCCAGCACGCCCACCCGGGTGCAGATCAGTTCGAGCATGTGCTGGCGCGAACCGGCCAGCCAGTCCATGGTCTTTGCCGAATGATGCACGGCATGGAACCGCCACAGGAACGGCACCTCGTGATAGCTGCGGTGGAACCAGTATTGAACCAGGTCGGCCACCAGGATGCATACCAGCAGCTGCGGAATGAAAGGCAGGGCCTGTACCGCGTCATGCACGCTATCGTTCACCATCCAGCCGAACAGGCGGTGGATCGCGAAGTTCACCGTCAGTAACGCCAGGCCGACGATGAAATGGTTAAACGCGAAGTGCATCATGTCGGTCTGCCACTCCTTACGGAAAAGCAGCTGGCCTTTATAGAGCGGGAAGAGTTTTTCCAGCGCCGCGAAGATGATCGTGGAGCCGAGCAGGTCGAGGATGAACCAGTCCAGGCCAATGTACGGCGTGTGGTCGGGGAAATCGGCGACAGGCACGTGGGAGCCGCCGGCCGCCACGCTGATCAGCACGAGCGCGCCGGCCACGGCGTTGAGCCCGCGCCTGCGCCTGAAGAGCACATTGAGCAGGCTGATCGAGCCGGACAGCACCAGCGCGGCAAACAAAATGTGGCGTATCACATCCGGCGAGTAGGCCTGCCGCAGTTCGGGGGTGGTCAGGTATTGCGGATAGTGGAACGCCGCCACGCCCAGCACAGACAAAATCGCCAGCGTCAACGCCAGCACGCCGCTGGCCAACCCGTTGCCTTTCGATAGCGGTCCGCTTTGCTTGAGCAAGTCGCTCGTTTCCTGAACCGCGCTACTAACCTGACTGATGACCTTGTACTCCATCACATTCTCCAATTATTGCTAAGTGGCAATAATTGGAATCATAGCCGAAGTTAGGACCTCGGGGTGCGCGATCTTCTTGACCGAGGTCAATGTTCACCATCATGCTCAGGTCCCGCAATATCTCCTCGGTATCGGATCGCGCATCGCGGCTCTCTTTTCGTTTGACGCAGCGACACCGGCGGCCAACAGCAGGCGATTCAGTAACGCCAGGCCGACATCAATTGGCCGGCGCGCGACAGGTGGCGTCCGAATCCCAGCGTCCGGAGCAAATGCGCGAGCGGCACAGCATCCCCTCGATCAGGCCGAGCTGCTTGCAGCGCGCCAGCAGGTCCGCCGTGTTGTCGCCGTCGCGACGCTCGACGATGTCGCGGCTGCGTTCGGGGGCGACGACCGCAGGCTTGCCGGCGTGCGCGACAAGCGCTGTGAGCAGGGCGACATCGGTGTCGTTGGTTGGCGCCGCCGCCTTGCCGCGTGATGCCGTAGCCGTAGCGGTGGCCTGGCTCACGCGCGGCGTTGCGGCGCTGGCGCTGTTGTATTTGCTGATGGCGCCGGCCGGCTTCGGATAAGCGGCGCCGACCGAGGCGACCCGCGTCGTCTCGGCAAGCAAGGGCTGCGGTCCGGGCGTCGGCCTCGCGGCGGCGGCGGCAGACTGCGTGTAGGCCGTCGGCCCGACTTCGCGCGGCGCCGTTGTTGGCGTCGTCATTGACCGACTCTCGCTCCTGCCCGCGAGCTTGTTTTCCGCCAGTAGCTGCGCCGGATCGTTCACGATCGCCGCCGGCAGTTCAACCGGATCGACGATCACTTCCCCCGGGTCGACGTGGGCGTTTTCCAACCGCGCGCGCGCCGGTATGGCCTCATGCCGCGGCAATGCCCGCGTGCTGCTGTAGCTGGTCTTGAAGCCGTTCGATGTGGCGCTCTTATCGTGCATCAGCCAGGCGATGCCGCACATCGCCAGCAGCAGCATGCCCAGACCCAATGTCCAGCCGTCGACGGCCCAGGCGGCGCGCGCCGGTTTGGAGGCGGGCAGCCGCGCGCCGTGTTCGAGATGCGCGAGGATGCGTTTGGCGCTGTCCATCTGCGCCCCCGGCGCTCCCATCAAGTCCGGCTTTCGTTTTGATGTGTCCACAATATTCCCTTCGAATTTGATCTGGTCTTTCACGCCGATCGCCGATCGGGCCTACGATGAAACGCTATTGACCCGATCGCTTGCCAGTGTCCATCCGGCGGCCGGACTTTGCTTTGACGGAGCGCACCATGTTTCTATTTTCTGTGTTGATGTTTTTCGTGTTCGCGTGCGTTGGCGCATGGCTGCTGCTGTTTCCGGCGGGACGCGATCTGATGACGCAGTCGGCCAGCGCGATCGGGCGCCGTCTGGAGCAGCGCCTGCGGCGCGATTGTCAACAAGGCACGCGGCAGGCGTCGGCGCTGGGACGCGGCGCGCGCGGCGGCGCCGGCAGCGCATGGCGATTCGTGCAACGGCGCTATCCGCTGATACTGGCCGCGTCCGTGCTGATGACGGTGCCGCCGCTGCTGGCGCTGATGCTCAGCGGACGCGACATGCTGGGCGGTTATGACGGCGTCGGCCATGTCACCAACGACCAGGTGGCCGATTTGCTCAAGGGCGAGCAATTGGTGGCGCCGGCGCCGTTGCCGCCGACGACGTTCACGACCGCCGAGGTTACCCTGGTGCGGCCCATGCTCGACAGCGCCAACCGCAACTGGCAATTGCTCGACCCCGACTTTTCCCAGCGCATGCTGCTGGTGTTCCGGATCATGAAGGAGCGCCACGGCTACGACATGGCGATCCTGGAGGGCTACCGCAGCCCGGAGCGGCAGAACTCGTTGGCGGCGGCCGGTTCCAGCGTCACCAATGCCAAGGCCTTCCAGAGCTACCACCAGTTCGGGCTGGCGGCCGACTGCGCGTTCCTGCGCGACGGCAAGCTGGTGATCTCCGAAAAAGATCCGTGGGCGATGCGCGGCTACCGCCTGTATGGCGAGGTGGCCGAATCGGTTGGCCTGACCTGGGGCGGACGCTGGACGATGATGGATTTCGGCCACACGGAACTGCGCGTGCCCGGCACTGTGCGCAAATAGAACAGGGCGCGGCCATCATTGTCCCCGCTCAAGAATTCGCGTCATGATTGGTGGCAACATTGATCGGTCCGCCTTCCTTTCAAGCGCTGTCGTCCGAGCCCCGACCGAACCATGATGCGAAAAATTTGGCACTTCCTGACCGATACCCGTCACCTGACGATTTTTGGTTTGGCCGCGATGGCGGCGATATTCTATCTAGGCGCGCAAGTGCTGGAGCTGGCGCTGATCTGGGCGCTGGCCGCGACCGCCGTGATGCTGGCGCTGGCGGGCCTGGTGTGGCTGTGGCGCTGGTCGCGCGCCAGGCGCGAGTCCGAAAAGCTGGCCGACGCCATCGGCACCAGCGCCGCCGCCGACGAGCCGCCGAAGGACCAGGCGGGCGCCGAGGTCAAGGCCATCCGCGACAGTCTGTTGAAGGCCATCGAGACGATCAAGGGTTCCAAGTTGGGCATCGTCTCCGGCACGCGCGCCTTGTACGAACTGCCGTGGTACATGATCATCGGGAATCCCGCCGCCGGCAAAAGCACGGCGATCACCAACTCCGGCTTGCAGTTCCCCTTCGCCGACGGCAAGGTGGTGCAGGGCGTCGGCGGCACCCGCAACTGCGACTGGTTCTTCACGCCGGACGGCATCCTGCTCGACACGGCCGGCCGCTACTCGGTCATGGACGAACACCGCGCCGAGTGGTTCGGCTTTCTCGATTTGCTCAAGAAGTACCGCCGCCGCGCGCCGGTCAACGGCATCCTGATCGCCGTCAGCATCGCGGAACTGCGCGGCGATGATCCGGAGGCCGGCATCAAGCTCGCGCTTAGCCTGCGCAAGCGGGTGCAGGACCTGATCGAGCGGCTGGAGGTGTTCGCGCCGGTGTACGTGGTGTTCACCAAGGCCGATCTGATCGCCGGCTTCGGCGAGTTCTTCGCCAAGGCCGAACGCTCGGAGCGCGAGCGCGTGTGGGGCGCGACCATGCCGTACAAGCGCAAGGCGACCAGCCAGCAGTTGATGGCGTTCTTCGACCAGAGCTTCGCGGAGCTGTGCGACGGCTTGAAGGAGCTTAGCCTGGCCAACATGAGCCAGCAGCGGCGCGAGCGCATGGAGCCGGGCGTGTTCACCTTCCCGCTGGAGTTCGCGACGATCAGGGCGCCGCTGCGGGCGTTTCTGGCGACGCTGTTCGAGGAAAACCCGTTCCAGTTCAAGCCCGTGTTCCGCGGCTATTACTTCACCAGCGCGCTGCAGGAGGGCATGCCGGTCAGCGAGCAATCGCACAGGGTGGCCAAGCGCTTCGCGCTGTCGGTGCCGGATGCGCAGGCCGTCGCCGGGGCCGGGCAGTCCGGCTTCTTCCTGCAAAATCTATTCCGCAAGGTGATCTTCGCCGACAAGGAGCTGGTCTCGCAGTACGCCAGCAAGCACAAGGTGCGGTTGACGTACGCCGCCTTCTTCGGCGCGGTGCTGTTGCTGGGCGCGTCGCTGGGCGGGTGGAGCTGGTCCTACCTGGGCAATCGCCAGTTGGTCAGCAATGTGCAGGCCGACCTCGATAAGGTGATCAAGCTGCAGGACAAGCGGCTCGATTTGCAGTCCCGGCTCGAGGCGCTGGAGATCCTGCAGGACCGCATCGAACAACTGGACAAGTACCGCGACGAGCGGCCATGGTCGCTGCGCATGGGACTTTACCAGGGCGCGCTGCTGGAGCGGAAGCTGCGCGAGGAGTACTTCTCCGGCGTGCGCGAGGTGATGATCAAGCCGGTCGTCGCCAACCTGGAGACGCTGCTGTCCGAGATGAACGCCCGCGCCGACGAATTGCAGGCGCAGGGCGCCGCTCCCGCGCAGCCTGCCGGCGAAGGCGCCGCCGCGCCGGCGGCGCCGGTCAACCGCCAGTTCCAGCAAGCCTCCGCCGGCAACGTGGAAGACGCCTACAACGCGCTGAAAAGCTATCTGATGCTGGTCGATAAAACGCACGCGGAGCCCAGCCATCTGAACGATCAGTTGACCCGCCACTGGCGCGTGTGGCTGGAAAACCACCGGGCTGCGATGCCGCGCGAGCAGATGATCCACAGCGCCGAACGGCTGATGACCTTCTACCTTGCGCAGATCGCCGACCCGTCGTGGCCGCGCGTGGAGCCGAAGCTGGCGCTGATCGACCAGGCGCGCGAGAATCTGAAGCGCGTGGTGCGCGGCATGCCGGCGCGGGAGCGCGTCTACGCCGACATCCGTGCCCGCGCCAATACCCGCTTCCCGGCGATGACGGTGGCGCGCATGGTCGGAGAGCAGGACCAGGCGCTGGTCACCGGCAGTCATGCGATCGCCGGCGCCTACACGCGCGATGCATGGGAGAAGTATGTGCAGGGCGCCTTCCGCGAGGCCGCCACGCGCGAGCTGCAAAGCGCCGACTGGGTGTTGAAAACCGCCGCGCGCGACGACCTGACCCTGGAGGGCAGCCCGGAACAGATCGAAAAGGGCCTGACCGATTTGTACAAGGCCGACTATGCGCGCGAATGGCAGAAGTTCGTGCAGGGCGTCACCATCGCCAACTTGAACGGCTTCGACGCCGCCGTCGTCGCCATGAACCGCCTGGGCGATCCGCAATCGTCGCCGATCTCGAAGCTGCTCACCACCATCTATCAGCAGACGTCGTGGGACAATCCGGCGGTGATGAGCACCGAGCTGAAAGAGGCGCAGTCGGGTTTCGTCAACTGGGTGAAGAACACCGTGATGCGGCGCGGATCGTCGCAGATCAACGTCAACGTGCGGATGGACCAGACCCGTGCCGACCGGCCGATGGGGCCCATCGGCCGCGAGTTCGCCGGCGTCGGAAAACTGGTCGCCGCCAAGGACAAGGATGCGTCGCTGATGCGCGCCTACATGGACACCTTGTCCAAGCTGCGCAGCCGGTTGAATCAGCTGAAAAACCAGGGCGACCCCGGTCCGGGCGCGCGCCAGTTCATGCAGCAGACGCTCGAAGGCACAGGCTCGGAACTGGCCGACGCGCTGCGCTACGTCGACGAGCAAATGCTGACCGGGATGAGCGACTCGCAGAAACAGGCGATCCGTCCGATCCTGGTGCGGCCGCTGATGCAAACCTTCGCGGTGCTGATCGGACCGGCCGAGGCGGAAATCAACAAGACCTGGCTGGCGCAGGTTTACGAACCGTTCCAGCAATCGCTGGCCAACAAATATCCGTTCTCGCCCAACGCCCGCATCGAAGCGGCCAGCACGGAGATCGCGCAGTTCTTCGGTCCCGACGGATTGATCGCCAAATTCGCCACCACCGCGATGGGCCCCTTGGTGCTGCGCCGTGGCGACGTGCTGGCGCCGCGCACCTGGGCCGACATGGGCATCACGCTGGCGCCGCAGACGGTGGCGCGTTTTCCAGGCTGGATAGCGCCGATCGGCGCCGGCGGCGTGGCCGCCGCCTCGGCCGCCGCCCAAACCGTGTTCCAGCTCCAGCCGATGCCCGCGCCGGGAACGCTGGAGTACACGGTCGATATCGACGGCCAGCAGATCCGCTACCGCAACACGCCGGCGCAGTGGACCAATATGGTCCACCCCGGCAGCCAGGGCGTCTCCGGCGCGCGCATCACCGCCGTATCCTTCGACGGCCGCAGCGTCGAAGTATTCAACGAGCCCGGACAGTTCGGCCTCAAACGCATGATCGACGCGGCGGCCAAGCAAAGGCGCGAAGGCGGCGTGTTCGAGCTGCGCTGGACCAACGGCGCGATCACCATCGCCATGGGCCTGAAGATCATCAGCAGCCCCGATGTCAAGGACAACGACAACACGCCGCAGGGGCAGGGCTTCCGTGGCATGCGGCTGCCGGAAACCATCGTCGGCGCTCCCGCCGTCCCCGCAGTCCCCGCGATCGCGGCCACCGGAGCGCCACAATGAAACGCCTCCCACAGAATGTACGCATCGGCTACTTCGGCAAGCTTCCATCCCGGGGGGACTTTATCAAGGCGACCAGTAACCTGGCGCTGGCCAATCTGCTTGACGGCTGGCTGGCGGAGGTGATGAACCTGTTAAGTACCGATCCGCGCTGGAAAATCAATTACGACGCGATGCGCCCGTTGCAGTTCGCTTTCGTCGGCACGCGCAGCAGACGCGCGATCGCCGGCCATCTGGCGGCCAGCAGCGACGCCTCCCAGCGGCGCTACCCGTTCCTGAGCATGACGGCCATCGAGGTCGAGTCGCCGCGCACCTTCCTCGCGCTGAGCCCCGTGGTTCTGGCGCCGCTGTGGAACGAGCTGGAACACCTGGCGGGCGATGTGCTGGATGCGGCCGATCCGGACCCCGCGCTGCAGGTGCTAGCGGCCACCACCTTCGATATCGAACCCGGCGCCGCCGAACATGAAATCGCGTTCGTCGATTTCCTCGATCGCCACAGCGTCGCCAGCCTGGAGGCGATGCTGGGCCGCGATTCGGCGCGCCGCATGATACTGGCGATCGGGCTGCTGCTTCAGCCGGTGCGGCGCAGCGCCGAGGCGCGGCTGGAGAAAAGCCTGGCGCTGCCGCTGCCGCAGGCTGCCCGCCAGCGCTACCTGGTTGCCGCATTCTGGCTGGACCTGATCGCGCCTTTCCTGCATCAGGCGGATTTCGAACTGTGCATATTCGTGGCCGATATCCGCGAGCAGCCGTCGCTGGTGATCGGCTTCGGCGGCGCCGCCCCGGAAACGCTGCAGGCCATCATCGATCCGGCGTGCGCCGCCGACCATCAGATCAACTTCGATTATTCCGGTTGGGTCGATGAACTGATCGTCAGCGATGCGCGGGTGCAAAAGCTGTCGGCCTATCTGGAACAGGGCCAGTTGTCGCTGCGTTCCGTGCAGGCGCTGTTCCACGAGACTTTCGTCTGATTCTTATACTTCGATTCCATCCAAAGAGGAGCTTTTCGATGCGCCAGCGGACCATCTGGCCGGCGGTGATGCCGGCATTGTTATCGACATCGATCTACTGCGCGGCGCAAGTGCCCGCGCCGGCGTCGCCCAGGCCCGGCCAGGTGCTGGTCAGCGGCTCGGTGCCGGACGAGGCCAGCAAGGCGGCCATGCTGGCGCGCGTGCGGGAGCTGTATGGCGCCGAGCGCGTGGTCGACCAGGTGTCGATCGCGCCGGTGTCGCTGCCGCCCAACTGGAACGGCTACGTGCAAAAACTGATCGGCCCCAATCTGAAGTTGATCAGCAAGGGTGAAATCAAGATCGACGGCACCAACGTCACCCTGCGCGGCGAGGTCGCCAACGAGGCGCAGCGCCAGCAGATCGCCAGCGACTTCGCCACCAGCCTCAATCCCAGTTACACGGTCAACAACGGCCTGCGGGTGAGCGCGGCGGAACAGAACCTGCTCGACGCGACCTTGGCTAAGCGCATCATCGAATTCGAAAGCGGCAAGGCGACGCTGACCGACTCCGGGAAGGCCATCCTGGACGAGATGGCGGCGGCGATGCAGAAGGTGAAGGGCAAAAAGGTGGAGGTGATCGGGCACACCGACAATGTCGGTCTGCGCGACAGCAACCTGGCCTTGAGCCACGCGCGGGCGCAGGCGGTGCGCAGCTACCTGGCAGAGAAGGGCATCAGCCAGGATATGGTGATGGTGTCGGGGCAGGGACCGGACCGGCCTGTGGCCGAGAACAGCAGCGCCGACGGCCGCGCGCGCAACCGTCGTATCGAATTCCGCATCGCCCAGTAAAAAAAACGCTGCCCGTTCAGGGCAGCGTGATCGTCACATACGCCGGCCTTGGCGCCAGCTTGACCAGATCCGAGTAGGCCGCCAGCGTGTCCTGCGTGTCGTGCGACAGCGACGACTCCAACCCGATATAGGCCGCCAGGCCGATTACCGCGAACAGCGCGCACAGTGCCCACAATGGCGTATTGCTACGCAGCTTGTTGACGATTTGGTCGGGGCGCTCGGCCTGCGGCGCGAAGCCCTTGCTTTTGCCCTGGATATGCGCAATCTCGTCGCCGAGGCGCGCGGTCATGTACGCCAGCCTGTCGGCGGCGTCGAGCGCGTATTTGCCGCGAAAGCCGATCAGCAAACACATATGGAACACCTGCAACGCCGGCAGCCGCGCGCCGCCGGTGCTGCGCAGCGCTTCCAGACGGTCGAAGAAGTGTTCGCCGGCCAGCTGGTCGCCAAAGATCACCAGTTGCAGCGGACGGCGCTCCCACGCGAAACGCATCGGGAACTGCGACCCCAGGATGATCTCGTCGAGGGCGGCGCAGAACGCGTACTTGGCGTCGTCGATATCTTCGCCTTGCGCGCGCAGCTTGCGCGCCTCGCTGTCGAATTCCGCCAGGTAGGCGGTGATGGTGTCGAGGAAGGCCGCTTCGCCCGGCGGCGCGCTGCCGTTCTTGAGCATGAACAGCAGATAGAAGCCCTCCTGTAGCAGGTCGAGCAGGGTTTGCACATGGCCGTAGCCCGGCTGCATCTGCCGACGCTGGCCGCCCATCAGCGTCGGGATCGCGCGGCGTTCGACTTGGGGCGTCATGCCGTCACCGCGATCAGGTTGATGCGCAGGTCGCGTATGCCGCTCGGTACATAGATCGAGATCGACTGCGCCTTGAGCATTTGTTCATACAACATGCCTTTGCTTTCCAGCGCAAAGTAGTAGGTGTCCGGCTGTACCGGGATCGCCGCCGGCACCTGCGGCGCGTGGATGATTTTCACCCCGGGCATGGCCGTCAGCACGCATTTTTCGACGTCGTCCGGCGCGCCCGCCTTGACGCGCAGCGGCACGATTTCCACCAGCTCCAGCGCCGACAGCGAGGCGCTGACGGCCAGGTAAAGCGTGGTGCGCTGGTCGATTTTTCCGGAATCGAGCTTGCCCAGGTGGTAGCTCGGCTTTTCTTCCGACAGCGCGATCGAGAAGTATTTGGTCGAGATCACGGTATCGAGCAGGTCGCGGATGATGTCATCGATCCCGGAGAAGCATGCCGCCATGTCGTCATGGCGGTAGCAGGGCAGGTGGACCAGCGAGTACTGTTTCGAGTAGGTCATCAGGGCGCCGGCCAGTCCAAGCAGCGATTCGAACAGACGTTCCGGATGCAGCTCGGGATTGCGCACGTAGTGCATCAACGACGCGGCCGAAGTGCTGACCGTATGCAGCAGCCAAAAAGACGAGACGTCGCCGGAGCGGAACTCGATGACGTTGCGGCTGGGCTCGCGCATGTGTCCCTGCAAGGACTGCACCTTGGCCTGCAAGGCGTCCATCAACCGGTCCAGCATCGCTTTCAGCGCCGGGGCGCTGGCGATCGACAGGCCCGGCGGGATAAACGAAGGATCGGGTTCGAATCCGCCCGTCACCAGGCGGCGCAGCCGTATCACCGGCACGCAGTCGTACGCGCCGAGCGGCTCCTGGTCCGATACCAATCGCACCGATTTCTTCAGGTAGCTGACTTCCGCGCTGACGGCGCGCGTGTACAGATCCGGCGTTTCACTGGTCGTTTCGCGATAGCGGGCACCCGCCTGCTGTTCATCCTTTTGCGGACCGTTCGGCGCCGCGTTGCCGCCGGCGGGCGCCAGCGCGGGCAGGGCGGCATACCAGGTCACCTCCTGCAGGCTTGGCGGCAGGGTGGACAAATCGATCGCCACCGGCAGCGGTTCGCTCGATGGCGCGTCGACGATTTCGCCATCCTGGAAGATGATGGACAGCGCCTGCAGGCGCAGACGATCGGCCTTCAGCGCATCATGATCCCATTCGATGCGGCGCACGCCCCACAAGTACGGATGCAGCGCCCGCGCGGTCTGGTGCAGCCGCGCCTCGTGATACTGGTCCTGCTGCTGGAAGTGCTGGGGGCGCAGGAATACGCCTTCTCCCCACAGGACCTTGGATGGAATGCTCATGTCGACTCCTTCGGTTATTGGCAGCGTACCGCCGCCAGGGGCTTGCCGGTTTGATTGACGGCCGTTGTCGCAAGGGCGCCGGCGCCGAGGCTCATCGCGCAGGCATGCAAGCCAACGGTGATGCCGGATTTTTCGGCGTCGGCGGCTGCGAACGACAGGCGCCAGCGTTGCTCGGCCGGCGCCTGGAACAAGGCGACGACGCCGATGAAATATGCCTCGCGCGTGACCTTCTCGGCGACCTCGTAGCGCTGGCCGGGTATCAGCGTCACCTCTTTGACTTCCAGCAGGTCGTTGCCGAGCAGTTCGCGTTCGGTCTGCGCGTTGAGGAAGGCGTTGAAGTTCATTTGCTGGAAGGTGGCGGTCTGGCGCAGCTTGTAAATCCGCGTCGTCAGCGCCATCGGCTGCTCCCCCTTGCCGGCGTTGAGGTTCTGCGCCGCGTGCAGCCGGATCGCCACAGTGCGCGGCGGCTTTTGCGCGTCGGGCAGCTCCGGCGGCTTTTGGACGCCGGCCAGTTGCAGCGCCGCGCCGGCGATGGAACCGGCCGCGCAGCCTTGGAGGGCCAGTAAGCCCGCTATCACGATCATAGTTGTTCCGTTCATGTTTTCTCCAGACGATCCATGCATTAGAACGAAAGCGGCATCGATTGAATTTGCGGCGGCGCAAGCAATTTGGAAGGGGATGAGTAATTGATTAGACGCAACTAGTGCTGCCACCGTTCATGAATAATGGCTCTCTCGTATCTGGTTTCGCAAACAAGGAGAGAGTGATGAACATCGCAAGAACATGGTTGCCCTGCGTGGCGAGCCTGATCCTGTTGTCCGGCTGTGCGACCGATGGCGACATGGTCCGCAACAAGAAATCGCAGGCATCCACGCTGGAGCAGGCGCTGACCGAGGCCGGCGCCGCGCTGAGCGCCGGCGAAAGCGACAGGGCTCAGGGAATCCTGAAGGCCGCCGCCACCAACTATCCCGCCGAGAAGGCGCCCTGGCTGCATATGGCGCAAATCAAATTCGACCGCGCCAGCTACGGCGAGGCGATCACCAATGCGCTGGAGGCGCTGCAGCGCGACCCGAACGACAAACTTGGCAACAGCATCGTCGCCGTCAGCGGCCTGCGTCTGTCGACCAAGGCGCTGTCGGACCTGAGCCGCCAAAACAACCTGAATGGCTCGCTGCGTTCGGAGGCGCAGGAGCTGGCCAAACTGCTGCGCGGGAGCCTGGGCGAGGACGTGCTGGTGCCCTCGTCGGCGGCTGCGCGCAAACCCGCTCCAGCCAAGAAGGCCACCGCCACGGCGCCGGCAAAGACCAACAACCAGACCAACAGCCAGACCAACAGCCAGAGCAACAGCAGCGATCCTTTCGGCGGCTTGAAGTAAGCCGTTTTCCTCGTTCCCTTTTTGATGGAGTTTGTATGGCAAATGGTGACAGTGTCCAAAAGCGCCTGACCAAAGTGCGTCCACCGCGCGTGCAGATGACGTACGACGTGGAGATCGGCGACGCGATGGAAAACAAGGAACTGCCCTTCGTGGTCGGCGTCGTCGGTGATTTCGGCGGCAACTCGGAGGTGGAGAAGAAGCGCCTGAAGGACCGCAAGTTCGTCGGCATCGACAGCGACAACTTCGATGAAGTGCTGAGCGGCGTCGAGCCGGTCGCGCGCTTCAAGGTGCCCAACCAGCTGGCCGGCGACGATACCAGCTTCAATGTGGAACTGCACTTCAAGGCGATGTCGGACTTCCGGCCGGAAGCCGTGGTGCGCCAGGTCGAGCCGCTCAGCCGCCTGCTCGAGGCACGCGGCAAGCTGGCGGACCTGCGCAACAAACTGGCAGGCAACGACAAGCTGGAGGACATCCTGAGCGAGGTCCTGAGCAGCACCGACAAGCTGGCGACGCTTAAATCGGCCAAGCCGGCGAAGGGAGACTGACATGCCGGCACAAATCAACCCGCTGCAGGAAGCCGCCGTCACGACCGAAGACGTCAACCTGCTGGACCAGATCGTCGAGCAAAGCAAGGTCGCCAAGTCGACGGTGGAACACGAGCGCGCCAAGGACATCATCTCGGAACTGGTCAGCCAGGTGCTGGACGGAACGGTGGTCATGTCGAACAACCTGTCGGCGACGATCGATGCGCGCGTGGCGGAAATCGACCGGCTGATTTCCAGCCAGTTGAGCGCCATCATGCACGCGCCGGCGTTCCAGAAGCTCGAACAGAGCTGGACCGGCCTGCACTACCTGGTCCAGAACTCCAATACCGGCCAGGGCCTCAAGATCCGCATGCTCAACGCCACCAAACGGGAACTGGTCAAGGACTTCCAGTCCGCGCTGGAGTTCGACCAGAGCTCGATGTTCAAGAAAGTCTACGAAGAGGAGTTCGGAACCTTCGGCGGCGCGCCCTATGCGGCGCTGCTGGGCGACTTCGAAATCTCGCGCCAGCCGGAAGACATGTACTTCATCGAGCAGATGTCGCACGTGGCGGCGGCGTCGCACGCGCCGTTCATCGCCTCCGCCGGCCCCGAGTTGTTCGGGCTGGAGACCTACGGAGACCTGGGCAAGCCGCGCGACCTGTCCAAGGTGTTCGACACCGTGGAATACGCCAAGTGGAAGGCCTTCCGCGAATCGGAGGACTCGCGCTACGTCGGCCTGGCGTTGCCGCGCTTCCTGGGGCGCCTGCCATTCAATCCGGTCGACGGCACCACGGTCGAGGGCTTCAACTTCGTCGAGGAGGTGGACGGCACCGATCACCAGAAGTACCTGTGGTGTAACGCCGCCTATGCCTTCGGCGCCAAGCTGACCAAGGCGTTCGACGATTTCGGCTGGTGCGCGGCGATCCGCGGCGTCGAGGGCGGCGGCCTGGTGGACGACCTGCCCACGCACACCTTCAAAACCGACGACGGCGAGGTGGCGCTCAAATGTCCGACCGAGGTGGCCATCACCGACCGCCGCGAGAAGGAGCTGAGCGATCTCGGATTCATCTCGCTGGTGCACTGCAAGAACACCTCGTACGCCGCCTTCTTCGGCGCGCAGTCGGCGCAGAAGGCGAAGAAATACAGCTCGGAGGCGGCCAACGCCAACGCCGTGTTGTCGTCGCAGCTGCAGTACATCTTCGCCGTGTCGCGCATCGCCCACTACATGAAGGCCATGATGCGCGACAAAGTCGGCAGCTTCGCCTCGGCCTCGAACGTCGAGGATTTCCTCAACCGCTGGCTGATGCGATACGTTCTGCTGGACGATAACGCCAGCCAGGAACAGAAGGCGCAGTTCCCGTTGCGCGAGGCCTCGGTCCAAGTGCACGAGGTGGCGGGGCGTCCCGGCGTGTACCGCGCCGTGTCCTTCCTGCGCCCGCATTTCCAGCTCGATGAGCTGTCCGTTTCCCTCCGACTGGTCGCGGAGCTTCCGCAGTCGACCAATAGCTGATTTTTCACCACAACCTGAGACTGGAGCATGCAATGGCAATCGACGTCTATCTTCACATTGAAGGCATCAAGGGCGAGTCCACCGACGACCGCCACAAGGATTGGATCGAATGTAAATCGGTCACTTTCGGCGTCGACCAGCCGAAATCGGCCACCGCGTCCACCGGCGGCGGCCATACGGCCGAGCGCTGCGAACACCGCGACATCGTGTTTTCAAAACTGGCCGACCTGTCCTCGCCGATCCTGCTGCAGACCTGCTCGGCCGGCCGCACCATCCCCAAGGCCCGGCTCGAGTTCATGCGGGCCGACGCCCAGGGCGAGCGCGTTAAGTACTTCGAAATCGAAATCGAAAATGTGCTGATCGGCGCCGTGTCGCCGGCCGTGCACGAGGGCGATATCCTGACCGAGGAAGTCGCGCTGAAATTCTCCAAGATCAAGTGGCGCTACACGCAGCAGAAAATCACCGGCGGCGCCGGCGGCAACACCTCCGGCGGCTGGGATCTGGCCACCAACCGCATCGTCTGACGATCCCCCCAGCGCCCGCCGTTTCGCGTTGCGGCGGTGCGCTTTTTGGGCCAGGCCGGCCTGGCCTGGCCTTTTTTTGCGAGGGTATCCGATGAACGGCTTCACACCTGGCCTGCTGGATCGTCTGCTGGGCGAGCAAAGCACCTGCCGTCCCGGCCACGGCATGACGTTGGAACAATTGAAGGATTCCGTTGCGCGCGACCTGGAAGATCTGCTCAACACGCGCTGCGCACTGTCCGACGAGTTGTTGGAAGCCTACCCCGAGTGCGCCGGCTCCATCATCAACTATGGCTTGATCGACTTCGCCGGCATGTGCCTGGGCAGCAGCGAGGATCGCGCCCGCATCTGCGCCGCGCTGAAGACCGCGATCGAGCGTCACGAACCGCGCCTGCGCAACGTGCAGGCATGGCTGGAGCGCGAAAACGGCTCCATCAACCGCGTCAGCTTCGCCATCAGCGCCACGCTGGCCGGCCTGCCGATGACTGAGTCGATCAATTTCGACGCGGTGCTGCAACCTTCATCCCTGCATTACTCGATCAACCGCAGCGCCCGCGGAGCCTAGACATGAATTTGAATCTGAAAACCCTGATCGGCAAACTGAATGACACCACGCGCCTGGCCGCCACGCGCGCAGCCAGCATCTGCGTGGCGCTGGGCCAGTATGAAGTGGAGGTCGAGCACCTGTTCCTGGCACTGCTCGAACAGGAACGCTGCGACGTGGTGCTGATCGCGCGCCAGTGCGGCGTCGGCATCGATGCGCTGGAGGCGGACTTGCACCATGGGGTCAGCCAGTTCAAGACGGGCAGCACGCGCACGCCCGTATTTTCGCACCACCTGCCGCTGCTGCTGGAAAACGCATGGCTGATCGCCTCGCTGGCGACACCGCAGCCGGCCGGCATTCGCAGCGCGCATCTGCTGGTCGCGCTGTTGACCGATCCGGAACTATCGCAGATCGCGCACCGCGCCTCGCCGGCGTTCGCGCGGATACCGATCGATGAAGTCAAACACCGGCTGGATAAATATACCGATGGCTCGCAGGAGGAAACGGCCGTCATCGCCGCCACCGGCCGCGAACCGCTTGTCGATGCCGCGTCACAAACCATCCATCGCACCCCCGCCCTCGACCAGTACACAACCAGCCTGACGCGCGCCGCCGGCGATGGCAGGCTTGACCCGGTGATCGGCCGCGAGACCGAAGTGCGCCAGATGATCGACATCCTGCTGCGCCGCCGCCAGAACAACCCCATCCTCACCGGTGAAGCCGGCGTGGGCAAGACGGCGGTGGTGGAAGGCCTGGCCCTGCGCATCGCCGCGGGCGACGTGCCGGCCGTGCTGCGCGGCGTGGAGATCCGCACGCTGGACATGGGCTTGTTGCAGGCCGGCGCCAGCGTGAAGGGTGAGTTCGAGAACCGCCTGAAGAACGTCATCGACGAAGTCAAGCAAAGCCCGCACGGTATCATCCTGTTCATCGACGAGGCCCACACGATGATAGGCGCCGGCGGAACGGCCGGGCAGAACGACGCCGCCAATCTACTCAAGCCGGCGTTGGCGCGGGGCGAGCTGCGTACCATCGCCGCCACCACCTGGAGCGAGTACAAAAAGTATTTCGAGAAGGATGCGGCGCTGGCGCGGCGCTTCCAGGTCGTCAAGGTCGAGGAGCCGAGCGAGGAAATCGCCAGCGCCATGTTGCGCGCGATGGCGCCGCTGATGGAAAAGCACTTCGGCATCCGCATCCGCGACGAAGCGGTGACCGAGGCGGTCCGGCTATCGCATCGCTATATCAGCGGCCGCCAGCTGCCCGACAAGGCTGTCAGCGTGCTCGATACGGCCTGCGCGCGGGTCGCGCTGGGCCAGAGCGGCACGCCCGCGCTGTTGGAATCGACGGCCAGGGGGATGGAGCGCATCGACGCCGAGATCCACGCGTTGCGGCGTGAAGAGGGTGGCGAAAAGAACGCCGACGCGGCGCGCCGCCAGCGCCTGCAGAAGCTGGCCGACACCCGCGCGGCGCTGGCCGGGGAGCACGCGAAGAACGGCGATCGTTGGCAGCAAGAGCAGTCGATCGTCGCCGCCATCTCGCGCCTGCGCGCCGGCGGCGACGGCGCCGGGGAGGTCGGCGTGCTGAAGGAGCAACTTGCGGCGCTGCAGGGCGAGACGCCAATGGTGCCGATGGAAGTCGACGCCGCGACGGTCGCCGCCATCGTCTCCGGCTGGACCGGCATCCCGCTTGGGAAGATGGTCAAGGATGAAATCCGCACCGTGCTCAAATTGCAGGACGCGCTGGAATCCCGCATCCTCGGCCAGTCCGCGGCCATCGCCGCCGTGGCGCAGCGCGTGCGCACCGCGCGCGCCAACCTGGACGATCCGAACAAACCCAAAGGGGTGTTCATGTTCGTCGGCCCCTCCGGCGTCGGCAAGACGGAAACCGCCTTGGCCCTGGCCGATCTGCTGTATGGCGGCGAGCGCAAGCTCCTGACGATCAACATGAGCGAATACCAGGAGGCGCACAGCGTCTCGGGTTTGAAAGGCTCGCCACCCGGCTACGTCGGTTACGGCCAGGGCGGGGTGCTGACCGAGGCGGTGCGCCGCAACCCGTATAGCGTGGTGCTGCTCGACGAGATCGAGAAAGCCCATCCCGATGTCACGGAACTGTTTTTCCAGGTCTTCGACAAAGGGGTGATGGACGATGCGGAAGGGCGCGAGATCGACTTTCGCAACACCATCATCATCGCCACCTCCAACGCCGGTTCGGCGGCCGTCATGCAGGCATGCCTGAACAAGGAAACCCCGCCGACGGTGGATGAACTGGAGCAGCTGCTGCGCCCCCAACTCGTCAAACACTTCAAACCGGCTTTCCTCGGGAGGCTCACGGTGGTGCCGTACTACCCGATCCCGGACCAGGTACTGGCGCGCATCATCGGGATGAAACTGGACCGCATCGGCCAGCGCATCCGCGACCAGCACCATGCGGAATTCAGCTACGACGAGGCGCTGGTCGAAGCGGTGCTGGCGCGCTGCACGGAAGTCGATTCCGGCGCCCGCAATGTCGACCATATCCTCAACGGCAGCCTGCTGCCGGAGATCGCCGAGGCGGTGCTGGAAAAAATGGCGCAGGGCGCGGCGATCGCCAGGATCAAGGTGGGCGCCAGCAAGCAGGGGCACTTTAAATACGCTATCAAATAACAAGGAGCCACCATGTTCAGCATCGCACAACTGCTGTTGCCCATCAGCGCGGACCGGATCTGCGGCGAGGACCTGTCCTTTAGCAGCGAGGTGGACGCCATCGCGCACGCGCGCACCTACGACGATCCCACGCTCGATCAGGGCGAGTGGGTGGCGGTGCTGAAGGAGGCCGACTGGCAGTTTGTCGGCAGCCGCTGCGCGGCGATGATCGAAACGAAAACCAAAGACCTGCGGCTGGCCGTCTGGCTGGCCGAAGCCCACGCCAAGACGCGCGGCCTGCGTGGCCTCGGCGACGGCTACGCGGTGCTGTCAGGCCTGTGCGAGCATTACTGGGAAGGCCTGCATCCGCTGGCCGACGACGGCGACTACGACCAACGCATCGGCAATCTGTACTGGCTGCTCACACGCACCCTGGTATTGGTCAGGGAGATGCCGCTGGACGATGGCGCCGCGCTGCTGCCGGATGCCCAATACTGCCTCGCCATGCTTGGTGAACTGGAGCGCGTGGTCGACCGGCGCCTGGGGGCCGAAGGTCCGGGTTTCAGCGCCGCCAGGGACGCCCTGCAAGCGGTGATCGTCGCCATCGCGCCCCTTGGCGGTCCGGCCGTGCTGTCGGCGGGCGGCGAGTCCACCCCCGGCGGTTCCACGCAAACGGCGCCGGGCGGACCGCTGCAAAATCGGGCCCAGGCCCTGTCGCAACTGCGTCTTGTGGCCGATTTTTTCCGCCGCACCGAGCCCCATAGTCCGGTGGCCTACCTCGCCGACAAAGCCGCCAGCTGGGGCGAGATGCCGCTGCACGTCTGGCTGCGCGCGGTCGTCAAGGATCCGGGCGCCATCGCCGGCCTTGAAGAACTGTTGGGGTCACAGCCCGCCGGCGAGTGAGCGCGGAGTGTGTGTGCGTCGCTTAGTTGTTGTAACGCAACGCTCAATCTTGCTCTCAGTGCTACGAATTTCAGCGAACAGTGCTAGCATGGGCCCATGATCCTTCGCTAGGGGTTCGCCATGAACAATCTGAAAATCGGCACGCGGCTCGGCTTCGGCTTTTCGCTCATTCTGCTGTTACTGACCACGATGACCATCATCGGCATCATGCGCCTCAGTAGCGCCAGCGCGCTGACGGACCACATGATCGACGTGAAGATCCGCGACCAGCGGCTGATCGCGGAGTGGGGCAAGATCATCGAGGTCAACGCCGCGCGCACGACGGGCGCCTGGATGGTCGCCGATCCGGCCGATCAAAAGAGTCTGGAAGCGCTGATGGCCGGATCGTCCGGACGCGCGACCAAAATCCAGGACCAGATCGGCGCCGCCATCGAGGAAGAGGAACTCAAGCCGCTGTTCAAGCAGGTGCTCGACACGCGCAAAGCCTACACCGACGTGCGCAAGGCCGTTTTTGCCGCCAAGGCGGCGGGCGACCTTGAATTGGGCAAAAAACTCTACGAAGGCGACCTGGCGCAAACCCGCACCAGCTATCTCGCCGCGCTGAAAACCTTCTCCGACCGGCAGGCCGACCTGCTCGACGCCGCCGCCGTACAGATTCGGGACCAGTACACCAGCGGCCGCACGCTGCTGGTGATGCTGGGCCTTGCCGCCATCATCTTGGGCGTGCTGGCCGCCTGGTGGATCACCCGCACCATCACAAGGCCGATCAACGAAGCGGTGCGGGTCGCGGAAACCGTATCGTCCGGCGATCTGACCAGCGAAATCCGGGTGCACAGCAACGACGAAACCGGGCAGCTGATGAACGCCCTGAAAATCATGAACTCCAACCTGGTCAGCATCGTCGGCCAGGTGCGCAACGGCACCGATCTGATGGCCACCGCATCCACCGAAATCGCCGCCGGCAATCAGGACCTGTCGTCGCGCACCGAGCAGCAAGCCAGCTCGCTGGAGGAGACCGCATCGTCGATGGAGGAATTGACATCGACGGTGAAGTTCAACGCGGAGAACGCGCGGGAGGCCAACGCGCTGGCGATCAACGCGTCGGAAATCGCCAGCCGTGGCGGCGCCGTGGTGGGCGAGGTGGTCAACACCATGGGCTCCATCAACGACTCGTCGCGCAAAATCGTTGAGATCATCTCGGTCATCGACGGCATCGCCTTCCAGACCAATATCCTCGCGCTGAACGCGGCGGTCGAAGCGGCGCGCGCCGGCGAGCAGGGACGCGGCTTCGCGGTGGTGGCATCGGAGGTGCGCAATCTGGCGCAGCGCTCGGCGTCGGCCGCCAAGGACATCAAGAGTCTGATCAACGACTCGGTCGAAAAGGTCTCGCAGGGCTCGGACCTGGTCAACAAGGCCGGTGAGACCATGAGCGAGATCGTCACCAGCATCAACCGCGTGACCCAGATCATGACCCAGATCAGCCATGCCAGCGAAGAGCAGAGCCTTGGCATCGCCCAGGTCAACGACGCCATCACCCAGATGGACCAGGTGACGCAGCAGAACGCGGCGCTGGTCGAACAAGCCGCGGCGGCGGCCGAATCGATGCAGGAGCAGTCGGCCAAGCTGGCCGACGTGGTGAGCGTGTTCAAGCTCGATGGTTTGCAGTTGCCCGCGCCGGTGGCCGCGTCCAGCCGCGCGGCGCCGCGCATGCCGCTGCGCCCGGCGCTGCCGCCGCGACGCGCCAGGCCGGCAGCCGTGGCGGCAGTCCCCGCGCCCGCCCGCAAGGCGGCGCCGGACAGCACGCGCAAAGCCATCACCACCAACGACGCGGACGGCTGGGAAGAGTTCTAAGCAGGGCCGCGCTTCGGTACAATGGCATATGACCAGTACCGACGCCGTATCCCCCAAGCCGCGCGGCACTCGCGCGCATTGTGCCGCGTGCCTGCGGCCGCAGCAAACCTGTATCTGCCGTTGGGTGGCATCGGTATCGAACCAGGTGGAAGTGCTGATCCTGCAGCATCCGATGGAGGTCGCGAACGCCAAGGGCAGCGCGCGTTTGCTGCATCTGAGTTTGTCCGGTAGCCGCCTGGAATGCGGCGAGGCGTTCGAGCCGGATCGGCTGGGCGAACTGCTCTCCGGTGGCCGCCGCAACGTGCTGTTGTATCCGGAAACTGCCGACGACAAATCACTGGGACTGGCCACGCCGCAAATGTTCGATCAGGATTGGCTCGGCGAGCCACAGCGATTGCGGCTGGTGGTGCTGGACGGGACCTGGCGCAAGAGCCGCAAAATGCTGTATCTGAATCCGCCGCTGCAAGCGCTGCCCCGGCTCCCGCTGCGCGACACCCCGCCGTCGCATTACCTGATACGCAAGGCGCACCTGCCGGACCAGCTTTCGACGCTGGAGGCGACCGCCTACGCGTTGGCGCAACTGGAAAACGACCCGCGCAAATTCACTCCGCTGATCGAGGCCTTCGACGGTTTCGTCGCACAGCAGGCCAGCTACGTACGCGCCTGATCAGGCGAGCAGTTTCAATCCTGGCGGCAGCGATTCGCCCAGCATGCGTTTTTCGTCGGCCTGGTCGAGTTGCACCACCTCGCGCACCATCGCGCTCCAATTCGCGGGAGCGCCGATCGCGCCGAGGCGCCGCAGTATCTCCGCGCGCAAGGTCTGGTCGATGTCGCGCGCACGGTCGCCCGTCATGCGTGCCAAATGGGCTGCCGCGAAGCCGGCCGGCTCCACCTTCTTCCAGTCCAGCGCCAGTATTTTTGACAGCCATTGCTCGACGACCGCGCTGTCGACGACATCGTGCGCGCTGCCGTGGAAGGGCTGGCGCGCGCCGACGCGGCTCAATCCCCACAGGAAGCGCGCCTGCGCCGCTTCCGCCTTGCCGGCGTTCGCCGCGCCGGCGCGGGTCTGGTTGGCGCCCGCCTTGGTGGCCGAGCGGGTTGCCGCGTCAAGCTGCGACAGCATCCACGCGCCGATTTCGGCCTTGTAGTTGCCGGGTATGCGTTCGAGCGACGCGCCCAGGCGCAGCATGTCTTCCTCGCTGCCGTTGACCAGCGTTGCCGGCCGCCGGCCGCGCTCCTGCGCATCCGCCTGGACGTTGAAGGCGAAATCGTCGAGCACCCGCAACTGCGCTTCCACGCTCAAGCCGCCGGCCACGCGCCGCCACAGGGTCCACCACTCGGCGCCGACCTGGCCGTCCTTGTGGTGCTGGGCGCCGGCCTCGAACATCGCCCACAATTGTTCGATGCGCCACTCGTCGAGCGGATGGCCGAAGCCGGGACGCAGGCAATACCCGCTCAGATTGAGCCACGCGCGCTCGTGTTCCGAGGACCGCCGGCGACCCTTGGCGCGTTCGATCAGCGCGTCGAACAGGCGGCGCAGCAGCGGCGTGGCCCAGCTTTCGCGGCCGCCCAACAGGTGCTCGAGTTGCGCGCGCAGCTGTTTCACTTCCTTGACGTCGACCTGCAGCGCGCGGCTGCCGAAGATACGGTCTATCTTGTCGATGGCCGCGTTCAGGCCCGCAGGCATCGGCGCGTCCTGGGGGGCGGCCGTGCCGACATCGTCGCTCTCGGCGATGCCGGCGTCGCCGCGCAGCTGGAACTCCAGCAGCCAGCGCTGCGCGTCTTCGAGCGCCACGCAATGCACCTCCAGCGTGCCGACTTCGCTCAGCGTGGTGGCCAGTTGCACCGGGATTTCCTTGCGGGCGCCGGCGGCGCCGCTGTCGCGCAGCACGGTGGCGATCGGCGGCAGCTGGACGTAATCGTCCGGCTGGAGCTCGACCAGTTCCCCGGCCAGCGGCGGGGTGGCGTCTGACGTCGACGATGCCAGGTGAAAGCGCACCGGCCGCCCGAGCCGCAGCGCGAAGGTGCGCTCGGCCAGCAGGATTTCGCGGTTTTCGGCGCTGCCGCGCGGCAGGATGCAGACCGCACGGCGCGGCTTGTCGGCGCGCTGTTCGTCGTCCAGAAGCAGGAAGTAACTGCGTGGCGAGCCGCCGCCGATGACCGGGGCCTGGCCGGTTTGACCGAGCGCATAGGCCACGCCACCGCGCGCGACGGCGACATCGGGGTCGTCGTTGTTCAGAACGCGCAGCGGCTTGCCGCGCCAATGGGAAAGCACTTCCTCCAAACGGCGTGCCAGGGCGTCGGCGCGGAACACGCCGCCGTTCAACAGCAAGGTATCGGGAACCGGTATCGTCGCATGATCGTCCGCCGGCAGGCCCAAGGCCTCGCGCGCCGCCGCCGCGTGCTGGCGCAGGAAGCCCGCCAGGTGGCGGGTGATGGCGGCGTCGCTGGCGTAGGGCAGGCCGAACTCGATGATGGCGCCGCGCCCGCGCGTGGCCGGTTCGCGCGACGGGTTCATTGGGACGAAACCGTCCACCACCAGCGCGGCCACTTCGTCGCGGGTCAGTTCGGCCGAGCGGGAGCCGCCGATCAGGCGCGAGCCGGACCCCAGCAAGGTGACGGTGGCGCGCTCCGGCGCGTCCGCCGCCAGCAGCAGTTCCTTGGCGGCGCGGCAGCGCTCCGCCAGTTGCGCCAGACGGCTCGACGACAGGCGTGGCGCGGGCGCGTCGCCATGTTGGGCGGCCGCCATGCGCGTTTCGACCAGATGCGCCAATGCCAGATCCATATTGTCGCCACCAAGGATCAGGTGATTGCCGACGCCGATGCGGCTCATTTCCGGCCGGCCGTCGGCCATCTGCACCTTGATCAAACTGAAGTCGGTGGTGCCGCCGCCGACATCGCACACCAGCAGCAGCCGCGTATCGGCCAGATCGGCGGCGAGGGTTTCGCGCTGGCGGTATAGCCAATCGTAGAAGGCAGCCTGCGGCTCCTCCAGCAGACGCAGGCCGGACAGGCCCGCCATGCGCGCCGCTTCAAGCGTCAGCGCCCGCGCGCCTTCGTCGAACGACGCGGGAATCGTCAGGACGATCTGCTGCCGCTCCAGCGGATGCGAAGGAAAGCGGGTATTCCAGGCCGATCGCAGATGCGAAAGGTAGGAAGCGCTGGCGGCGACCGGCGACACCTTGGCCACATCGGCTTCGGAACCCCATGGCAGGATGGCCGCCGTGCGGTCGACGCTCGGATGCGACAGCCAGCTCTTGGCGCTGGAGACCAGTCGTCCCGGCACCTGCGCGCCGAGCTTGCGCGCCAGACGCCCCACCACCACCTGCCGCAAACCGGCCACGTCGTCCGGCAGCCATGGCAGTTGCAGCTCGCCGTCAGCCAGCTCGCCGTCGGCCGGGTGGTAGCGCACCGACGGCAGCAACGCGCCAGCGCCAACCTCGCCCGGCGCCACCAGCTGTTCGATGTCGAACAGTTCGATGGCGGCTTTGCCCGGCGCCGAATAGGCCAGCACCGTATTGGTGGTGCCAAGGTCGATGCTGACGATGTATTGACTCATGCTCAGGCGGCGGCGCTCTCACTACCGCCCGAGCGCACGTCGAACTCCACTTTCCAGCGCTGGCCGTCGTTGGCCACGGCCAGCAATTCGAGCGTGCCCGATTCGGTCGCCATCGCATGCAGGCGCACCTGCACCACATCGCCGGACTGGCGGCCTTCCGGCGACAGCGTGGCCTGGATCTCGTTCAACTCGATCAGTTCATCCGGCCCCCAGAAGTCCAGCAGGTCGCCGATCTGGTCCTGGCGGCGCACCGAGGAGCCGAAGAAGCGGAACTGCACCGGCTCGCCGACGACCAGCCCGAACTCCTGGTTCGGCAGTTCGATCTCGCTGCCTTCCTCCATGCCGAACGGCGCCACGCACAGCGCCTGGATCGGCGGCTCCATGCCGGGGATGGCCGGCATCGACGACTCGATCGCCACGTAGTAGGCGCGCGCCGTGCCGCCGCGAATCCGCACGCCGCTGCCGCGACGCACGTAGCTGTAGTAAGCCGCGCCGCGCGCGACCGCCAGATCCAGATCGGCGCCGCCCAGCATGCGGGCCGGCTCCGCGCCTTCCATGTACAGCCAGTCGTTGAGGGTGCCCATGACGCGCTGCGCCAGCAGCTCGGACTTGAACACGCCACCGTTGAACAGCACCGCCGTCGGATGCAGGAAGGTGGCGTCGGCACTGTGCTTGCCGGCGTAGCCTTCCAGTTCGCTGGTGGCGCCGACCTGGCGCGCCAGGAAAGCGGCCAGGTGGCGCGTGATGCCGGCGTCCTGCGCATACGGCAGGCCAAGCTGCGTCAGGCCGGCGCGCGTGCGCACCGCCGGACGCGCGGCAGCGTCCACCGCCGGGAAGAAGCCGTCGAGAATAAAGGTGGTCACCTCGTCGCGCGTCAGTTCGGTGCGGATCGAACCGCCGATCAGCTTCGAGCCGCGGCTCGGCACCACGATAGGCCAGGTGTCGACGGTCGCATCGGCCAGCAGCTTCTCCTTGGCCGCGCGGCAGCCGTAGGTCAGCGCCCGCATCTGCCAGGCGTCGAGCTGGGTGCCGTTGGCGGCCAGCTTGCGCGCCACCAGGTGCGCCAGCGCCAGGTCCATATTGTCGCCGCCGAGCAGAATGTGGTCGCCGACCGCGATGCGGTGCGGTTCCAGCACGCCGTCGCGTTCCAGCACCGCGATCAGCGAGAAGTCGCTGGTGCCGCCGCCGACGTCCACCACCAGAATGATGTCGCCCGGCTTGACCTCTTTGCGCCAGCGGCCTTCGCTGCCCTGGATCCAGCTGTACAAGGCAGCCTGCGGCTCCTCCAGCAAGGTCAGATTGGTGTAGCCGGCGGCGCGGGCCGCGTCGGCCGTCAGTTCGCGCGCGCCCGGATCGAAGGAGGCGGGAATCGTCACCGTCACCGCCTGTTCGCCGAACGGCGCCTCCGGGTGCGCCTGTTCCCACGCCTGGCGCAGGTGCGACAGGTAGCGGGTCGACGCCTCCAGCGGCGAGACGCGCGTCACTTCTTCCGGCGCGTCGTTCGGCAGCAGCGCGCTGCGGCGGTCCACGCCCGGGTGGCTCAACCAGCTTTTGGCGCTGGAGACCAGGCGGATCGGCGTGGTGGCGCCACGGCTGCGCGCCATCTCGCCGGCCACGCCGGTCTGTTCGGCCGCCGACTGCTGCCACGGCAGGCTCAAATCACCCGGCGCCAGTTCGTCGGCGTGCGGCAGATACAGGAAGGACGGCAGCAGCGGCAGGTCTTCCACCGTGCCCGGCGCCGTCAACTGGGGAATTGCCAGCACGCCGTGCCGGGTTTTTTCGCCGTCGCTGGTGGCCAGGTCGACATAGGACAGCGCGCTGTGGGTGGTGCCAAGATCGATACCGATGGCGTAGCGTGGGTCGCTCATAATTCCACCTCCGCCGGTGCCAGGATCGCCGCGTCGTGCGCTTCGGCCAGCTTCGGCAGGCGCACGTTCGATGCGCGCCAGCCGCGATGGCTCAAGGCGCCGCGGAACGGCGCCTTGCCGACCACGTTGCCGGTCAGGCGCACGGCGCTGGCGTCGAAGCCTTCCTCCAGCACCACGCGGCTGCCTTCGGCCTCGCTGCGCACCGCTTCGATGGTGAAGTGCTCGCGCAGCACCTTGCCGCAGCCTTCGTGCACCACGCGCGCGGCGGCGCCGATGTCGGCGTCCGAGTAGGCGCTCAGGTTTTCCTGGGTGAAGTCGATCAGGCGCGCCTCGCGCTGGAACAGGCCAAGCAGCTGGAGCGCGGCGTCCGGCGTGGCGACGCGCAGCGTGACCGGAGCGGGGACCGGGGCAGGCGCGGGGACCGGGGCAGGTGCGGGAGCGGAAACCGGCGCGGCGGATGGCTGCGGTTCGCCGGCGGCGATGCGCGCCAGTCGCGCGGCGTACTCGGCGTCGGACAGCGCGCGGAAGAAGGCGCCGATGGCGATCGATATCCGGCTAAAAAAAGACGGCAACGGTTGAGTCGAATTGTTCATGTTTAGCTCGCGTAGAGTGAGCCGGGCCGCTGCCTGGGGCGGCAGCCTGGCGGAATGTGGGGTGGGGGCGCGCGTGGCGCGGGGAAAGTCTTTCCCCCGGAAGCCCCGCATGATACCAGTTCGGACGCGGGCGCCAAAGGCGCGCGGGCCGCACCTTTGATTTTTCGCTTGATATGGCCATTTGGAGCGCTTAGAATACTGGATATATATACAGTATCGGCGCGGCAGTGGCGATTCCCGCCCGGCGCCCGGCCCTTAGCGATCATGAACCACGACGAAAACAACCAAGAGCACGTGATGCTGCCGCCGCCTTCGCTGAAAGCGCAAAAGGGCCGTGGCGCGGTATCTAACCTGCAGGGACGCTTCGAGGTCAATGCGCGGGAAGCCTACGACGACGGCTGGGAGCGCGAGGAAGAGGAGGCGGCGCCATGGAAGACCCAGGTCACCGACGAATATTGCAAATCGATTTTGAGCCGTAACGCCTCGCCGGACCTGCCGTTCAGCGTGTCGCTGAATCCGTATCGCGGCTGCGAGCACGGTTGTATTTACTGCTTCGCCCGTCCCACCCACAGCTATCTGGGCCTGTCGCCGGGCATGGACTTCGAGAGCAAGATTTTCGCCAAGGTCAACGCGCCGGAGATGCTGCGGCGCGAGCTGGCCAAGGCCGGCTACGAGCCCGAAGCGATCGCCCTCGGCGTCAACACGGACGCCTACCAGCCCTGCGAGCGCGAGCGCAAACTCACGCGCCGCGTGCTGGAAGTGCTGCAGGAATGCCAGCACCCGGTCGGCCTGATCACCAAATCGTCGCTGATCGAGCGCGATATCGACATCCTGGCGGCGATGGCCGCCAAGCGGCAGGCCGGCGTCGCCATCACGCTGACGACACTGGACCCGGCCATCTCGCGCACCCTGGAGCCGCGCGCGGCGGCCCCGGCGCGCCGCCTGCGCACCATCCGCACGTTGACCGACGCCGGCATTCCGGTGGCCGTCAGCGTCGCGCCGATCATCCCGTTTGTCACCGAGCCGGATATCGAGCGCTTGCTTGAGGCGGTCAAGGAAGCCGGCGCCGTCACCGCGCACTACACGGTGTTGCGGCTGCCGTGGGAGGTGGCGCCGTTGTTCCAGCAATGGCTGCAGGCGCACTTCCCGGAGCGGGCGCAGCGGGTGATGAACCGCGTGCGTGAAATGCGCGGCGGCAAAGACTACGACAGCACGTTCGGCTCCCGCATGAAAGGCGAGGGCGTGTGGGCGGAACTGATACGGCAACGCTTCAAGATCGCCACCGAGCGCCTCGGGCTGTCGGGCAAGGGCAGCCGCTTTCACAGCATGGACGCGTCGCAGTTCACCCGTCCGCTGGTGGTGCCGCCGCTGGGCGCGCGCGCCAGGCCCGCCGACGAGGGGCAGCTGGATTTATTCTGACGAAGTGTTCGAGGGAGGGTTCAACGCGGCCAGGTGCCGTTCGATCTCGAAGACGTGCTGGTCGTGGCGGCCCAGTTCGCGCAGGGCGTGCGCCAGATGATTCAGGTAGTCGCTGTTCGGCCCGCTCGGTCCGGTCGAGCGGGCGATGTGACGCGCGATTTCCTGCTCGGACGCTTCGCCCAGGAAGGCCGTGTTGTCCGGCGTGGCGATGTACACCAGGCCGATGGTGCTGCCGTTGCCATCGTTGCCTTCGCCCGCACGGCCGGTGCGGTCGTCCCCGCTGCCGCTGTCGCCGTCATCGAACGTGATGGTCGTTGCCAGCCGCAGGTAGCCGTTCTTCTCGCGGTGGTCCAGATGGGCGAAGACTTCCGGCGTGACCAGGTAAGCCATGCCGTGGCATATGGCGCCGGCTTGCTCGATGATGGTCACCACGCGGCCCGGGGCCTCCGGCGTGCCGCGGTGGTCGTGCGAACCTTGCCAAAAGCGGCGCGTCCAGTTGGCGATGCTGGCCGGCCGGCGTTGCAGGTAGGGGAAGTCGGCCTTGTAGATCAGCGAGCCGTAGCCGAACAGCCATACACTGTGGTGGCCGTCGAACTGGTCCATCATCTGGTTGATGGCGATGGTGTCTGCTGTCATGATCGGTGTGCCCGCATGGGTGGCGTGGCGGTCAGTTCATGTCCGCGCGGGCGATATCCAGGTGCCGCACGCCGATGGATTTGAACGCCGCCGTCAATTGGCCTTCGTAGTTGTGCATCAGCTCGGCCTGTTGCGGGTCGTCCGCGCCCCAGCCCGACGTCACCAGCATCACGCGTTGCGAATCGGACCGCTTCGCCAGGTCGCCATGCAAGTGCAGCAAACGGTCCAGCCAGGCTTTGAGCGTCGACGGCGTGAAGTAGTTGTGCATCGGCGCGCCGACCACGACAATGTTGGCGTCGATGAATTCCTGCAACAGCGACGCGCTCAGCAGCGACTCCGCCCGCAGCTCGGCGTGCATCGGGATGGCGCTGTTCCACTGCTTGCGCATCACCTGCAACAGCGGTGCGCTGACGTGCGATAAAGGCGACGCCGCAAGGTCCCGATAGTTCACGCTGGCGCCCGCGTGCGCCGCCGCCAGCCGCGCCACCGCAGCGGCCGTATGCTGGCGCGATAGCGAACTGTCGCCCAGCGCGCAGGAGTCGATATGCAGAATATTCATACACCGAAGCATACACACGCCGCCCGGGGCGCGGTAGTGGGAAAAATGTAAGATATCTTAACCGAGCGGAACGTTCCACGCGTGCGCGGCGACGTAATCCCGCAGGAAATCGACGAAGCTTTCCGCCGCCGGCGACAGCGCCCGGGCGTTGCGCGTGTAGACAAAAAAGCGGCGGGTGAGCGCGGGATCGACCAGTTGCCGCATCCGCAGTCCATATAATTGCACCATTTTTTCCGCATACGGCAGGCAGACCGTGATGCCCAGCCCCGCGTGCACCATTGCCAGCGCGGTGGTCATGAAGGTCACCTCGTTGCAGGGGCTGAGCGACAGCTCGCGCAACGACACGTGCATATCGCGTAGCAGCCGTTCGGTGAACTGTCCCTGCAACGAAATGAACGGAAATTCGTTGATGTCGGCCCAGGCGATCCGCGCGCGCGACTCCAGCGCATGCCCGGCCGGAAACACCAGCACAAACGGCATCTCGAACAGCTGCCGCGCTTCGATCTCGGCATTGGCGTCGCGCTCGGGGCCGATGCCGAAGTCGACTTCGCCGCTGAACACGCGCGCCGACACTTGCTCGACCGGGCAGTCGGCCAGCCGCACCTGCACATCGGGATAACGCGCGGAATAGGCGGCGATGGCCTCGGGCAGCAAGGTACACGACAGCATCTGCGGCGCCGCGATACGGACGATGCCCTGCTTGAGGGCCTTGCGGCTGGCGATGTCGGCCATCGCGCGGTCCAGATCCTGCAGCATCTTCTCGAACAACGGCGTCAGCTCGCGCCCCAGCTCCGACAATTGCGTCTTGCGCGTGGTACGCTCGACGACGCGCACGCCCAGCATCTGCTCGAGCTCCTTGATCTGGCCGCTGAGCGCGGATTGTGTCAGGTTCAGATGCTCGGCCGCCAGCGTAAAACTGCCGGTTTTGGCCAGCGCGACCAGCGCCCGCATTTGTCGTAAACTCGGATTCATGGGAAAACCTGATAAATGGCGGTAAAAATACTGTTTGTATGATATCTGAGATTCGCATCTAATGTCGACGGACTGGAATTGGAGGCAACCATGAAAATCAAGCAACATCACCACGGAGAACAGCCATGAAGCTCGCCACACTCAAAGACGACAGTCGCGACGGGCGCCTGGTCGTGGTCAGCCGCGACCTGTCGCAGTACCAGCTGGTGCCGAAGATCTCGGCCACGCTGCAGCATGCGCTCGACCACTGGGACCTGGTCGCGGACCGGCTGGAAGCGGTGTACACGCTTCTCAACGCCGGCGACGCCGTCGACGCCAAGCCGTTCGACCAGCAAGCCTGCCATTCGCCGCTGCCGCGCGCCTACCAGTGGGCGGACGGTTCGGCCTACATCAACCACGTCGAACTGGTGCGTAAGGCGCGCAACGCCGAGGTGCCGGCGTCGTTCTACACCGACCCGCTGATGTACCAGGGCGGCTCGGACAGTTTCATCGGCCCGCGCGATCCGATCTACGCGCTGTCGGAGGAGTGGGGCATCGACCTGGAGGCCGAAGTGGCCGTCATCACCGCCGACGTGCCGATGGGCGCGGACGTGGCCGATGCGGCCCAGGCGATCCGCCTCGTTATGCTCGTCAACGACGTCTCGCTGCGCAACCTGATTCCGAACGAACTGGCCAAGGGCTTCGGTTTCTTCCAGTCCAAGGCGGCCAGCGCGTTCTCGCCGGTGGCGGTGACGCCGGACGAATTGGGCCTCGACTGGAGCGACAGCAAACTGCATCTGCCGCTGCTGGTCGATATCAACGGCAAGCCGTTCGGCAAGCCGAATGCCGGCGAGGACATGACCTTCAGCTTCGCGCAGCTCGTCGCCCACGCCGCCGCCACGCGGGAACTGGCCGCCGGCACCATCATCGGCTCGGGCACCGTCTCCAACAAGCAGGGCGGCCTGAATGGCTCGAGTATCGACAACGGCGGCGTGGGCTATTGCTGCCTGGCCGAGGTGCGCATGTACGAAACCATCGAGACCGGCAAGCCGCAGACCGGCTACCTGAAATTCGGCGACAGCGTGCGGATCGAGATGCGGGACGCGCAAGGCGCCAGCATCTTCGGCGCGATCGAGCAGACGGTCGCGCATTACGGGGAGCGCCGTCGATGAAGCTTTACACCTACTTCCGCAGTTCCGCCGCCTACCGGGTGCGGATCGCGCTCAATCTCAAGGGGCTGGCCTACGACGCGCAGCCGGTGCATTTGCTGCGCGATGGCGGCCAGCATCTGGCCGACGCCTATCGCGCGGTCAATCCATCGGCGCTGCTGCCGACTCTGGAGGACGACGACGGCGCCGTCATCGGCCAGTCGCTGGCGATACTGGAATACCTTGACGAGACGCGGCCGCAAATTCCGTTGCTGCCGGCCGATCCGGCGGGTCGCGCCCGCGTGCGCGCGCTGGCGTTGACGGTGGTGGCCGATACGCACCCGCTGGGGAATCTGCGGGTGCTCAAGTACATCAAGGGCGAGATGGGGCTGACCGAGGAGGTCAAGTTGGCGTGGCACCGGCACTGGCTGCGCAGCGGGCTGGAAACGCTGGAAGCGCTGCTGGCCGGCGATGCGCGCACGGGCGTCTATGCGCATGGCGACACGCCGACGTTGGCCGACTGCTGCCTGGTGCCGCAGGTGTTCAACGCACAGCGGTTCGAGGTCGATACGGCGCCGTATCCGACCCTCATGCGCATCAACGCCGCCTGCGCCGCGCTGCCGGCGTTCCAGCAAGCGCACCCGTCGCAACAATCCGACGCCGAGTAACGTCTCTTCGAACGATTGTCCCTACCTTACGCGGCGCGCAACGCATCCACGATCTTCATGCGCGCCGCCCGCAACGCCGGCAGCACCCCGCCGACAAAGCCCATCACCAGCGAAAACACCAGCGTCTTGACGACGATGTCCGCCGTCAGCCTGAACCCGAACGCCAACTCCGAGAACGACTGAAAATTCGTCGTGGAGAACGAGATGAACTGCATCAGCGAAGCGCACCCCAGCCCCAGCATGCCGCCCACCACCGCCAACAGCATCGACTCCGTCAAAAAAGCCGCCAGGATACTCCGCCGCTGAAACCCCAGCGCCCTCAGTGTTCCGATCTCCCCGACCCGGTTGGCGACCGACGCATACATCGTGATCGTCGCCCCGATCATCGCCCCGATCGAAAAGATCACCGACAAGATCAGCCCCAGCACGCTGATGAAGGTCGACAGCGCCTTCGACTGGTCCGCATAAAAAGTCTGCTCGCGCTTGGCGTCGAGCGTCAGGCGCTGGTCGCCCTCGATGTCCTTCTTGAAGGCGTCGAACAGCGACGTGTCGGCCAGGCGCAGCACCACCGCCGAATAGGCGACCCGCCGGAACGCCGGCATCAGCTGATCGGCGTCGCCCCACACCTCCGAATCGAAGCCGCTGTTCCCGGCGTCGAACAAGCCCACGACCGTCCATTCGCGCTGGCCGAAGCGCAGCGTCTCGCCGATGCCGGCGCCGGAGAAGCGGCGTGCGATGCTGGCGCCGGCGACGATCTCGGACGCGCCCGGCCGGAACATGCGCCCGGCCGTCAGCTTCACCTGCGGCCGCAGCGCCAGCCCGCGCTCGCCGATGCCACGGATAATGACGTTCGACGGCTTGGCCGAACCCCGTTTGTCGAGCGAAATGAGCACCACCGTCTCGCGCGACAGCAATGGCCGGCCGTCGGCGCCCAGCGCAATGGAAGGGTGGCTCGAGACGATGCCGGCCTGCGCCCGTTCGACGCTGCTCTGCACCTCGGTGTCGGCGCTGCGCCGTATCAGCACCACGTTGTCATATTCGCCGGTGGTCACCAGCGTGTTGCGCAAGCCTTCGTCGAGCATCAGCACCGTCGCGAACACGAACACCACCAGCGCCAGTCCGGCGGCCGTCAGCGCCGTGGTCAGGCGGCGCGCCCACAGGTTGCGGGCGACGTAGAACAGTGGAATCTTCATCGCATCGTCATCCTACGCTCCGCAGTCCCTCGACGATATTGACGCGGGTCGCCCGCAAGGCCGGCGCGATGGCCGCGACCGACCCGATGGCCAGCGCCGCCAGTATCTGCTGGATCACCGTCAGCCGCGTCACCTCGAAGACCGGAAACATCGTGCCCATTACACTCCCCAGGAAGGCGGCGAACGGAAACAGGATGACGATGCCGAGCGCCGCGCCGAACAGCGACAGCAGCAGCGATTCGCCCAGGATCATCGCCGTCAGGAAGCCGGGGCCGAAGCCCAGCGCCTTGAGCGTGGCGTATTCGCCCAGGCGCTCGCGCGCGCTCATGGCCATCGTGTTGGCCATCACCGCCGCGATGATCACGATCACGACGAACGACACCACGCGGATCGCCACCACGATCGCCTCCGACATCGACACGAAGCCGAGCTGGAAGGCCTTCTCGGTCTCGGTCAGCGTCTCGGCCAGCGAATTGCCGAATTCCTTGTCGATCGCCGCCGAAATGGCGGCGGCGTTTTCCGGCTCGTCGATCCGCACCACGTACACGCCGATCTGGTTGGCGCGCCTCGGCAGGGTTTTCTTGAGCGACTCGTTGACGTAGTCCCAGTGCAGGAACAGGGTCGCCGTGTTGGTCGTGCTTTGGCGGCCGTCGAAGATGCCGCGCACGACCAGCTCCCAGTCGCCGGGATAGATGGTCCCCTTGAGCGGGATCACATCGCCCACCTTGAAGCCGAATTGGTCGGCCAGCTTGCGGCCGACCAGGGCGCCCTTGCGGTCGCGCAGGAAGGCGGCGCGCAGGTCGGGCGGCAGCAGATAGTCGGGGTAGATATCCAGATAGCTGGCGCCCGAGATGGCGAACTGCGCGAAGAAGTTTTTCGGGTCCTTGTAGGTGCCCTGGAACCAGTTGGCGTAGCCCACGCCGGTCACGCCGGGCACGGCGCGGATGCGCGCCTCGTACGACAGCGGCAGCGGAAACACCAGCGACGTCTTGTTGCGCGTGACCAGCGTGGTGTTGGAGGCCCCCTCCGCGCCGGCGTACCAGGCGTCGATGACCGTCTGCAGCAGGCCGAAGGCGAAAAGCGCCACCACCAGCCCGAGTACCGTCAGTGAGGTGCGCAGTTTGTGGCGCAGGGCGTTCTTGACGATCAGCCGCAGGGTGTACATGGTGGCGTCCTGGCGGTCAAGGTCGGTCTCATGCCCGCTGCGGTTCGTCGGCGAGCAGTTCGCCTTTTTCCAGGTGCACCACGTTGCGCGCCTGCGCCGCCGCTTGGGCGTCATGCGTGACCATGATGATGGTCTTGCCCAGTTGCTGGTTCAATTGCTGCAGCAGTGACAGGATCTCGGCCGCCGAATGCCGGTCAAGGTCGCCGGTCGGTTCGTCGGCCACGATCAGGGTCGGATCGCTGACGATGGCGCGGGCGATCGCCACGCGCTGCTGCTGGCCGCCGGACAGCTCGTTCGGCGTATGGTCCATGCGGTCGGCCAGGTTGACCATCTCCAGGGTCAGCGCCACGCGTTCGCGCCGCTCGCGCCGCGACAATGGCGTGAGCAGCAGCGGCAGCTCGACGTTCTCGAACGCGGTCAGCACCGGCATCAGGTTATAGAACTGGAAGATGAAGCCGACGTTGGCGGCGCGCCAGGCGGCCAGCTCCGACTCGCCCATGCCGGCGATATCGAGACCGGCGATCCGCAACACGCCGCTATCCGGCTTGTCGATGCCGGCGATCAGATTGAGCAGCGTGCTTTTGCCGGAGCCGGACGGCCCCATCAGCGCGGTGAAGGCGCCGGCCGGTATCGCCAGGCTGATATCGCGCAGCACCTCCACCACCTGATCGCCACGGCGATAGGACTTGACCAGATGTTCGATCAATACCAGCGGCGCGGTCATTTCTTCGCCAATCTGACGGCCTGGCCATCTTGCAGCTTGTCTTCCGGCGCCAGTACCACCTTGTCGCCCGGCTTCAGGCCTTTGACCTCGACCAGCTCGCCGATTTTACGGCCCGGGGTGACCGCGACCCGCTTGATCCTGGCGCCGTCGGCTTCGAGCAAAAACACGGACGGCGCGCCGGCGCGCGCCACGATCGCCGCCGGCTGCACGGCGGTCACCGGTAGTTTGTCCCCCGGCGGCACGGCCTTGGACAGGAAGGCGACCTTCGCGCTCATGTCCGGCAGCACGCGCGGATCGCGCTCATCGAACCGCACCTTGACCAGCAAGGTCGCCTTGCTACGGTCCATGGTGGGCACCATGCGCGAGACGGTGCCGGCCAGGCGCAGTTCCGGGAAGGCGTCGAGCAGGATTTCGGCCGGTTGGTCGACGCGGATCTTGCTCAGGTTCGATTCGGAGACATCCGCCTCCACCTCCAGGGTGTCCATATCGGCGATGGTGACCACCGCGCCCTTGCTGTCGGCGGCGGAGGAGAACGGCGTGATGTTGTCGCCGACATTGGCGCTCTTGGTCAGGATCACGCCGTCGAAGGGCGCGCGGATCACCGTCTGGTCCACCGCCACCTGCGCCGCCTGCGCGTTGGCCCGGGCCGCGGCGATGGCGGCCTGATAGCCGGAGATGCTGGCCTTGGCCTTGTTCAGGCGCGCTTGTGCCGTGTCGTGGGCCGAGGCGGCGATGAATTTCTGGTTCAGCAGTTCTGCCGCGCGCCGGAAGGCCGACTGCGCGTCCTGCAACTCGGCCTGGCCCTGTTCCAGGTTGGCCTGCGCGACCTTGACATTGGCCTGCGCCTGGCCCAGCGCCGCCGCCACGTCCCGGTTTTCCAGCCGCGCGACCACTTGGTCCTTCCGCACGTGCGAGCCTTCCAGCACGCCCAGCCACTCCAGCCGGCCGGTGGCCTTGGACGACAGCGCGGCCTTGCGCTGCGCCACCACGTAGCCGGTCGCGTTGAGCAGCGTGTAGTTTTGCGCCGGCCAGGTCTGCGCGACCGCGACCACCTCCACCGCCGGCTTGCCGCCGAACACGCCCACGGCGACGGCGGCCACCAGTGCCAGGGCCAGTGTCAGCAGCACCATCCGGCTCCAGCGGCGGCGCCCGGGGCGCGACCCGGCCGCCGGCGTCTTGGCCTCGCGGTCGATTTTCAAACGGGAAATATCGGGAGTCGCCAATTGGTAACCTCGGGTTCCATCGGTCGGCCATTGCCAACTTCGCCATCGAATAGTGGGGCAAGCGCGATTGAATCGCAAGCGGCGGGCGTATTTGTGTGTTCCGGTACATACTGCAAGCTTACTGCTGTGACAGCATTGCCTTTTTCAATTGCTCGGACCCTTATGACCACCATGCCGCGCGCCCAGCGCCCGCCGGCCGCCGTCAACGCGGCCACGCTCGCCTTGCTGAACGAACTGCAGAAGGACTCGTTCGACTACTTCGTCAACGAAGTCAACCCCGCCAATGGCTTGATCCGCGACAAGACCGCAGAAGTCTGGCCGGCCAGCATCGCCGCCGTCGGCATGGCGCTGACCGCCTATCCGATCGGTGTCGAGCAGGGCTTCATGGCGCGTGCGGACGCCGTGGTCCGCACCCTGACCACGTTGCGGTTTTTCGCGAATAGCGAACAGAGCGAATCTGCCGACGCCACCGGCTACAAAGGTTTCTACTACCACTTCATCGACATGGGCAGCGGCGCGCGCGCGTGGCAATGCGAGCTGTCGAGCATCGACACGGCGCTGCTGATCGCCGGTATGCTGACGGCGGCCCAATATTTCACTGAGGATACGCCCGACGAAAACGAAATCCGCGCGCTGGCCGACATGCTGTATCGCCGCGTCGACTGGCAATGGATGCGCGGGCGGGAGAATCTGATCTGTCACGGCTGGAAGCCGGAAAGCGGCTTTCTGCGCTGGCACTGGGAAGGCTACGACGAGGCGCTGATCCTGTACGTGCTGGCGCTGGGTTCGCCGACCTTCCCGATCGGGCGCGACAGCTACGACGCCTGGTGCCGCAGCTACGAGTGGAAGACCGTGTACGGCATCGACTATCTGTATGCGGGGCCGCTGTTCATCCATCAGATGTCGCATGTGTGGCTGGACCTGCGCGGCATCCGCGACGATTTCATGCGCGAGCACGACTCGGACTACTTCGAGAACAGCCGGCGCGCCACGTATGTGCAGCAAAAGTACGCGATTGAAAATCCCATGGGGTTCCCGGAATACGGGGAGTTGTGCTGGGGAATCACGGCCAGCGACGGGCCGGGGCCGGCCACGCGCCGCATCGACGGCGTGCAGCGCAAGTTCTGGGACTATGTCGCGCGCGGCGTGCCGTACGGTCCGGATGACGGCACCCTGGCGCCGTGGGCGGTGGCGGCGTCGCTGCCGTTCGCGCCGGAAATCGTCATGCCCAGCATCATCCACTATCAGGACATGCAGCTGTGCGAGGCCAATCCGTATGGCTTCAAGGCCTCGTTCTCGACGGTGTTCTCGCACGGGCGGGTGGCATGCCGCCACTGGGTGTCGCCGTACCACTTCGGCATCAACGAGGGGCCGACGGTGATTATGGTGGAAAACTATCTGCACGATTTCCCATGGAACATCATGCGGGGCAACACCTATCTGCAAACCGGCCTGCGCCGCGCCGGATTCGCCGGCGGCTGGCTGGACGACAAGACCCGAACGTCCTGACCGGATTCCAGGGGCGGCGGGGCGGCGGGGAGGTACAATCCCGCCTTTCCCTCGCCGCCGCTAATTAGCATGACTATCCCCGCTTCCATTCTTGATGCGCTGTCGCGCGCCGATGCCTCGTGGCGCCCATTGCTGCTCGACGGCCTCGACGCGATGCAGACGGCCACGCCCGGCTACCTCGCCCAGCTAGCCGACGACATCTACCTGCCGACCGAACAACGCCTGTTCGCCGCCTTCGCGCTGCCGCTAGATCACGTTCGTTATGTATTGGTGGGCGAGGGACCGTACCCGCGTGAAGACAGCGCCACCGGCGTCTGCTTCATGGACGGCGCCGTCGGCAGCCTATGGTCGAACGAAGAGGGCGGCGGCTTGTCCAAGCCGGTCAACAAGGCCACTTCGCTGCGCAACTTCATGAAGATGCTGCTGGTGGCCGACGGCCAACTCACGCTGGCGGATACGGGCGGCGCGGCAATGGCGGCGATTTCCACCGTTGCCCGCGGCGGCGGCGGCACCCATATCCAGACCCTGGCCGAGATGCAGCAGAAATTGACCGGACAGGGTTTCCTGCTGCTCAACGCCTCCCTGGTGTTCCGCAGCCACGTGCCGCCGGTCAAGGACGCGAAAGCCTGGCTGCCATTTTTCGAGACGGTCATGGCGGGTCTGGCGGCCAAGGCGCCGACCAGGCCGACCATGATTCTATGGGGGAAAATCGCCGAGTTGCTGAAAAAGTTGCCGGTAATGAAAGAGTTCCCGCAGATCACGGCCGAGCATCCGTACAACCTGAGTTTCATCGGCAATCCCGACATGCATGCGTTGTTTCAGCCGATGTGCCTGCTACAGGGCAAGTAAAGCGTGGCAAGACCGAGCGGCCGAGGGGCCTCCCGGCAAACTTTCATAAAGTTTGGTATACTTGACTAAATCGATCAACTAATCAGGCTTTAAGTTGAGCAGTGCGGTCGATATTTTAACCTAGCTGAACCGAGGTAGTGATGCGTCTGACCACCAAAGGCCGTTTTGCTGTGACTGCGATGATCGATCTGGCTTTGCGCCAAGGCAAAGGCCCGGTCACGCTCTCCGGCATCAGCCAGCGTCAGGCGATTTCGCTGTCGTATCTGGAACAGCTGTTCGGCAAGTTGCGCCGCCACGAGATCGTCGAATCGATCCGCGGTCCGGGCGGCGGCTACAGCCTGGCGCGCCGGGCCGACAAGGTCACGGTGGCCGACATCATCATCGCCGTCGACGAGCCGCTGGACGCGACCCAATGCGGCGGCAAGGAAAATTGCCACGGCGCCGACGCCGCCAGCGGCGTGCGCTGCATGACCCATGAACTGTGGGCCACCTTGAACGAAAAGATGGTTGATTATCTGGATTCCGTTTCGCTGCAGGATCTGGTCGATCAACAGAAGCAAAAGAATGCTGAACAAAACGTGGTCGTGATGCACCGTAACCATGCCGCGCTGGGTTGAGCGCTTTAGCTACTAATATAGACAGAGAACCGGAGTTACCAGATGAACGCACCAGAAAAAAACCTCGCCGCAGTGAAGTTCCAGACCGCCCCGCATTTCCCGATCTACATGGACTACTCGGCCACCACGCCGATCGATCCGCGCGTCGCCGACGCCATGATTCCCTACCTGCGCGAGCAGTTCGGCAATCCGGCATCGCGCAGCCACATGTACGGCTGGACGGCTGAGAAGGCGGTCGAAGAGGCGCGCGGCCACGTCGCCGCGCTGGTCAACGCCGACCCGCGCGAAATCATCTGGACCTCCGGCGCCACCGAGTCGAACAACCTGGCCATCAAGGGCGCGGCGCAGTTCTACAAGACCAAGGGCAAGCACATCATCACCGTCAAGACCGAGCACAAGGCGGTGCTCGACACGGTGCGCGAGCTCGAGCGCGTCGGCTTCGAGGCGACCTACCTGGAACCGCAGGACAACGGCCTGATCACCATCGAGCAGCTGACCGCGGCCATCCGTCCGGACACGATCCTGGTGTCGGTCATGCTGGTGAACAACGAAATCGGCGTGATCCAGCCGATCGACGAGATCGGCGCGCTGTGCCGCTCGAAGGGCATCATCTTCCACTGCGACGCCGCGCAAGCGACCGGCAAGATCGTCATCGACCTGCAAAAAACCAAGGTCGACCTGATGACCTTCACCGCCCACAAGACCTACGGTCCGAAAGGCATCGGCGCGCTGTACGTCTGCCGCAAGCCGCGCGTGCGCATCGAAGCGCAAATGCACGGCGGCGGCCACGAGCGCGGCCTGCGGTCGGGCACCTTGCCGACCCATCAGATCGTCGGCATGGGCGAAGCGTTCCGCCTGGCCAAGGTCGAGATGGACAGCGAAATCGCCCGCATCAAGGCGCTGCGCGACCGCCTGGCCAACGGCCTGCAAGCGATCGAAGAGACCTACATCAACGGCGACATGGAGCACCGCGTGCCGCACAACCTCAACGTCAGCTTCAACTACGTCGAGGGCGAATCGCTGATCATGGCCGTCAAGGACCTGGCCGTGTCGTCGGGCTCGGCCTGCACCTCGGCCTCGCTGGAGCCGTCGTACGTGCTGCGCGCGCTGGGCCGCAGCGACGAGCTGGCGCACAGCTCCATCCGTTTCACCATCGGCCGTTTCACGACGGAAGAGGATATCGACTTCGCCATCGACCTGATGAAGTCCAAGGTACACAAACTGCGTGAACTGTCGCCGCTGTGGGACATGTTCAAAGAAGGCATCGACATCAGCTCGATCCAATGGGCAGCCCACTAATTTTAAGATCACAGGAGCATCAAAATGGCTTACTCGGAAAAAGTGTTGGACCACTACGAAAACCCACGCAACGTCGGCGCCTTCGAAAAGGGCGATGACAGCGTCGGCACCGGCATGGTCGGCGCGCCGGCCTGCGGCGACGTCATGAAACTGCAGATCAAGGTCGGCGCCGATGGCCTGATCGAGGACGCGAAATTCAAGACCTACGGCTGCGGTTCGGCCATCGCCTCGAGCTCCTTGGTGACCGAATGGGTCAAGGGCAAAACCCTGGATCAGGCGCTGGCCATCAAGAACACGCAGATCGCCGAAGAACTGGCGCTGCCGCCGGTGAAGATCCACTGCTCGATCCTGGCCGAAGACGCGATCAAGGCCGCTGTTCTGGATTACCAGACCAAGCACCCGGTAGCGGCATAATTCGGCTTCACAGCACTGTCTTACAGCGGCGCGCGGATCCAGGTCCGGCGCCGGTACGGAGAATCACATGGCAATCACCCTGACCGAAAAAGCAGCTAAGCACATCAACCGCTACATCGAACGTCGCGGCAAGGGCGTCGGCTTGCGTTTTGGCGTGCGCACCACCGGCTGTTCGGGCCTGGCGTACAAGCTGGAATATGTCGACGAAGTGGCGGACGAGGACAGCGTCTTCGAATCGCACGGCGTCAAAGTGTTCGTCGATCCGAAAAGCCTGCCGTACATCGACGGCACGGAGCTCGACTTCGCGCGCGAGGGGCTCAACGAAGGCTTCAAGTTCCACAACCCGAACGAAAAAGACGCATGCGGTTGCGGCGAGAGCTTCCGCATCTGATCGCCCATGCAAAATCACTTTGAGCTGTTCAATCTGCCGCAGAAGTTCGCCGTCGACACGGGGGCGCTCGACAGCGCCTACCGCGACGTGCAGAGCCGGGTCCATCCCGACAAGTTCGTCAACGCGACCGACGCCGAAAAGCGCGTCGCGATGCAATGGGCCACGCGCGCCAACGAAGCCTACCAGACGCTGAAAAATCCGCAGAAGCGCGCGCAATACATGTGCGAGCTGCACGGCGTCGATTTACAGACCGAGTCCAACACGGCGATGCCGATGGCGTTCCTGATGCAGCAGATGGAATGGCGCGAAGAGCTGGGCGAAGCCCGCGCCGGCAAGGACGCCGACGCGCTCGAAGCGCTCGACAAGCAACTGCGCGCCGCGCGCCAAGAGCGCCTGGCCGAGATCGAACAGCGGATCGACGCCGACGACTACGCGCAAGCCGCGCAAGGCGTGCGCGCGCTGATGTTCCTCGAAAAATTCAAAGACGAAATAGAACACAGCTTCTCAGCGATCGAAGACAACTAACAAAACTCCGGGGTCAAGTCTGTCATTCGGACACGAGCTCTGCCTTAAAAAGGTGCTAGCGCCGAGGCCGTGTCCGAATGACAGACTTGACCCCCGGATTAAAGGCTTGAATCACATGGCACTTCTGCAAATTTCCGAACCGGGTATGTCGACCGCGCCGCACCAGCATCGGCTGGCCGTGGGCATCGATCTGGGCACCACCAATTCGCTGGTCGCCACCGTGCGCAACAGCATTCCAGAAGTGCTGAACGATGAGGAGGGCCGCCCGCTGCTGCCGTCCGTGGTGCGCTATCTGCCGAACGGCCATGCCAATATCGGCTACAAGGCGCAGGCGGCGCAGACCACCGATCCGAAAAACACCATCGTCTCGGTCAAGCGGTTCATGGGGCGCGGCCTGGCCGATATCGCCTACGCCGAGAACATGCCCTACGATTTCCAGGACACGCCCGGCATGGTGCAGCTGAAGACGATCGCCGGCGTCAAGAGTCCCGTCGAGATCTCCGCGCAGATCCTGGCCACGCTGCGCCAGCGCGCCGAAGATTCGCTCGGCGACGATCTGGTCGGCGCGGTCATCACCGTGCCCGCGTACTTCGACGACGCCCAGCGCCAGGCCACCAAGGACGCGGCGCAACTGGCCGGCATCAACGTGCTGCGCCTGCTGAGCGAGCCGACCGCCGCCGCCATCGCCTATGGCCTCGATAACGGTTCCGAAGGCGTCTACGCGGTCTACGATCTGGGTGGCGGCACCTTCGATATCTCGATCCTCAAGTTGAGCAAAGGCGTGTTCGAAGTGCTGTCCACCGGCGGCGATTCCGCGCTGGGCGGCGACGATTTCGACCACCGCCTGTTCTGCTACATCCACCAGCAGGAAAAACTGGCGCCGCTGTCCGATGAGGACACCGCCATCCTGATGGTGAAGTCGCGCGAGGCCAAGGAACTGCTGTCGAACAAAAATGAAGTGACCGTCGACGCCATCCTGAACTCGGGCGAGGAGGTGCACCTGAAGATCACCGCCGAGACCTTCCAGGAGATCACCAAGCACCTGATCGCCAAGACCATGAGCGCGATTAAAAAAGCGCTGCGCGACGCCAGCGTCGATGCCGACGACGTCGACGGCGTGGTGATGGTCGGCGGCGCGACGCGCATGCCGCACGTGCAGCGCGCCGTCAGCGAGTACTTCCACACCATCCCGCACGCGAACATCGATCCGGACAAGGTGGTGGCGCTGGGCGCGGCGGTGCAGGCCAATCTGTTGGCCGGCAACCGCGCGCCGGGCGACGACTGGCTGCTGCTGGACGTGATTCCGCTGTCGCTCGGTATCGAGACGATGGGCGGCCTGGTCGAGAAGATCATTCCGCGCAATTCCACCATTCCTTGCGCCCGCGCGCAGGAGTTCACCACCTTCAAGGATGGCCAGACGGCGCTGGCGGTGCATGTGCTGCAGGGCGAGCGCGAGCTGGTCTCCGATTGCCGTTCGCTGGCGCGCTTCGAGCTGCGCGGCATTCCGCCGATGGTCGCGGGCGCCGCGCGCATCCGCATCACCTACCAGGTCGACGCCGACGGCTTGCTGTCGGTCTCCGCACGCGAGCTGCGCTCCGGCGTCGAGGCGTCGATCACCGTCAAGCCGGCCTATGGCCTGGGCGACGACGACGTCGCGCGCATGCTGCAGGATTCGTACAAGTCGGCCGATGTCGACATGGTCGCCCGCGCGCTGCGCGAAGAGCAGGTCGAGGCCGAGCGCATCATCCTGGCCACGCAATCGGCGCTGGACGAAGACGCCGGCCTGCTGTCGGACGACGAACGCGCATCGGTCGACGTCCTGATGAACAAGGTGCGCGACGTGATCGCCCAATCGCAGACCGGCGCCGCCGACCACGTGGCCGTCAAAGCCGCCGTCGAGGCGCTGGCCCACGGCACCGAAGAATTCGCGTCGCGCCGCATGGACCGCAGCGTGCGCAGCGCACTGGCCGGCAAGACGCTGGACCAGGTAGTTTAAGAACCTATAAATACAGAGGTATCAAGTGCCACAAATCGTATTCCTGCCCCACGCAAAACTGTGCCCGGACGGCGCCGTCGTCGAAGCCGAAGTCGGTAAAACCCTGTGCGACATCATGCTGGAAAATGATATCCACATCGAGCACGCGTGCGAGAAGTCCTGCGCCTGCACCACCTGCCACGTGCTGGTGCGCGAAGGCTTCAATTCGCTGAGCGAAGCGAGCGAAACCGAGGAAGACCTGCTCGACAAGGCCTGGGGCCTGGAGGCGGTGTCGCGCCTGTCGTGCCAGGCCGTCGTGGCCGAGGAAGACCTGGTCGTCGAAATCCCGAAATACACCATCAACCACGCCAGCGAAGGCGGGCACTGATATGAAGTGGACGGACATCACCGCGATCGCGGAAGCGCTCTACGATAAGCATCCGGACATCGATCCGCTGACTATCCGCTTCACCGATCTGCATAACTGGATCGTGGAACTCGAGGAGTTCGACGACGACCACACGCGCGGCGGTGAAAAAGTTCTCGAAGCGGTACAGCAGGCGTGGATCGATGAAGCCCAATAATCAAAATAGGCCAACCAAGCCAGTCAAGCCCGCACCGGTGAAAATCGGCGCCACCGTCACCGGCGCCGACAACATGCCGGAAATCCGCGAAGGCCAGACCGTCGCGCTGCTGCAGGAACTGCACATCCTGACCCGCGACGGCAAGATGAACCAGGACAGCCGCCGCAAGCTCAAACAGGTCTATCACCTGTACCAGTTCATCGAGCCGCTGCTGAAGGAAGTGCTGGCCGCGAAGGGCGACGTGTCGCTGGTCGACCATGGCGCCGGCAAGTCCTACCTCGGCTTCATCATCTACGATCTGTTCTTCAAGGCGCTGCATGGCACGCCTGGCGACGGCTCCCACATCTACGGCATCGAAACCCGCGAAGAACTGGTATCCCGCTCGCAGGAGCTGGCCAAGCAGTTCAACTTCCCTGGCATGTCGTTCCTGCCGCTGTCGGTGGCCGAATCGACCGAGTCCAGGCTGCTGCCGGACCGGATCGACATCGTCACCGCGCTCCACGCCTGCAACACCGCCACCGACGACGCCATCCAGTTCGCGTTGAAGAAGAAGGCCAAGTACATGGTGCTGGTGCCGTGCTGCCAGGCCGAAGTCGCGTCGGTGCTGAAGAAGAACAAGGGCCAGTCGCTGGGCAAGTCGGCGCTGACCGAGATGTGGCGCCACCCGATCCACACGCGCGAATTCGGCAGCCAGATCACCAACGTGCTGCGCTGCCTTCAGCTGGAGGCGCACGGCTACCAGGTCAACGTGACCGAATTGGTGGGCTGGGAGCACTCGATGAAGAATGAGCTGATCATCGCGACTTATAAAAACCTGCCGCGCCAGCGCCCCTCCGAGCGTTTGCGCGAGGTGCTTGAAACGGTCGGACTGCAAGAAATGGGCAACCGCTTCTTCACCGGGCAGCTGGAAACACAGTAAATTAAACGAAAGGGTGGCGGAACGATGAGTGATCTGAAAGAAAATTGGTTGGATCTTCGCAGCGACACCGTCACCCGCCCCAGCGCGGCGATGCGTGCGGCGATGAACGCGGCCGACGTCGGCGACGACGTCTACGGCGACGACCCCAGCGTCAACCGCCTGCAGGAATACGCGGCCGATTTGTTCGGCTACGAGGCGGCGCTGTTCGCGCCTTCCGGCACGCAGAGCAATCTGCTGGCGCTGCTGGCCCATTGCGGCCGCGGCGACGAATACCTGGTCGGGCAGGAAGCCCACACCTACAAGTACGAAGGCGGCGGCGCGGCGGTGTTGGGCAGTATCCAGCCGCAGCCCATCATCAACCAGGCCGACGGCACCCTGGCGCTAACCGACATCGCGGCCTACATCAAACCCGACGACTTCCACTTCGCCCGCACCAAGTTGCTGGCGCTGGAGAACACCATCGGCGGCCGCGTGCTGCCGCTCGATTACCTGAAGCAGGCGACCGCCTTGGCGCATGAACGCGGCCTGGCCACGCACATGGACGGCGCGCGCATCTGCAACGCGGCGGTCAAGCTGGGCGTGAGCCCGCGCGCGGCGGTGGCGGGCTTCGATTCGGTCTCCGTTTGCCTGTCGAAGGGATTGGGCGCGCCGGTCGGCTCCATCCTGTGCGGCAGCAAGCCGCTGATCAAGGAAGCCACGCGCTGGCGCAAGATGCTCGGCGGCGGCATGCGCCAGGCCGGCATGATCGCCGCCGGCGGCTTGCACGCGTTGGAGCACAACATCGCGCGCCTGGCCCAGGACCACGACAACGCCGCCTACTTCGCCGGCGAGCTGTCCAAGCTCAAAGGCATCCAGGTCAGCGCGCCGCAGACCAACATCTTCTACGTCGATATTCCGGCCGACGCGTGCCGCGGTCTGAACGACGTTTTACAACTGACCCGCATCCGCGTGTCGATGTCGCCGCGCCTGCGCATCGTCACGCACATGGATGCGTCGCGCGACGATATCGATCGCGCCATTACCGTTTTTGGGGATTTTTTCGGATGACCGACCGCACCAGCAGTAAAGATAACAACGACGACGACACCGTCCGTCTCGCCAAGCGCCTGGCCGAAACGCTGCCATGCTCGCGCCGCGAGGCCGAACTCTATATCGAAGGCGGTTATGTCAGCGTCGACGGCGTGTTGGTGGAGGAGGCCGGCGCGCGCGTGACCGAAGGGCAGAGGATCGAATTGGCCCCCGACGCCACCTTGCTGGAGATCGTCCCGGTCACCATCCTGCTGCACAAGCCCGCCGGCGCCAACGGCGGCGTGGGCAAGGACGGTTCGCCGGCCGTGCATCTGTTGAACGCAGAATCGCTGACCCGCTCCGCGCCCGGCCAGCGCTTCCTCAAGCGCCACCTGGTCAACCTGACGCTGACCAATCCCCTGGAGACCAAGGCTAGCGGCCTGCTGGTGTTCACCCAGGACTTCCGCGTCAGTCGCAAGCTGGTCGACGAGCAGGCCAAGATCGAGCAGGAGATCATCGTCGAAGTCACCGGCCAGATCATGGAAAACGGACTGGCGCTGCTCAACCACGGGTTGCCGTTCAATGGCAAGCCGCTGGCGCCGAACAAGGTAAGCTGGCAGAACGAGAACCGCCTGCGCTTCGCGGTGAAAAATCCCAAGCCGGGCCAGATTGAACACGTGTGCAAACTGGTCGGCCTGGGTGTGGTGTCGATGAAGCGCATCCGCGTCGGCCGCATCGCGATGGCCAGCCTGCCGCTAGGCGAGTGGCGCTACCTGCAGGACCACGAGCGCTTCTAGGCGGACGTTACGCCTTCGGCGCGGCACGGCGACGGCGCGCCATGAAGCCCAGCAGGCCAAGGCCGCCGGCCATCATCGCGTAGGTCGACGGTTCCGGCACCGCCGAGACGCTGGTCAGCAGCAGCGTGCCACAGTCGGTGCCGCGGCAAGCCGAGACGGCGATCTGGTTGTTTTCGTTGATGGCGATCGCGTCCTTGATAAACCATCCGTCCAGCCCGGTCACCAGCGAGTTGATGTCGTACATCACGCCGCCTTGCCACAGGAAGCCCGCGCCGAAGCCGTCGTGGCCGACCACGACGCCGGCGTTGTTGACGTCCTTGGCGGAAATCGAGAAGCCGTCCAGAGCGGTCGCCACGCCATTGGCGTACAGGTAAGCATGGTCGGCCTGCGTCGAATAGTCGCGCGAGTTGATCACGGTATTGCCGTTGTCGCTGATCGCGGCCGCATAGGACATGGTGCTGCCGTCGTTCGGTATGGCTGCCGACAGGTTGGTCGTGCCGCCGTTCGAGAAGATCGTGGCCTCGTTGAGCACCTGGCCTGCGCTACCGGCGATCTGGCCACTGTTGTTGATCCCGTTCGCTGCGCTGAAGGCGGCATTGGCCGGCGTCAGGTTGGTGACGCTTCCATTCGAATACACAAAGCCATAGGTGTTGTTGTCCGATACAACATTGCCGGTGATTTGGCCGGCGTTGTTGATGCCGGTCGCCGTGCTGTTCGCGGGGCCGATGTCGGTGTAGACGCCGCCGGAATAGCTGAACGCCTGACGGTTGCCGTATTCGCCGACAATCTGGCCGAAGTCGTTGATGCCATGGGCGAAACTTCTGCCCGATGGCGAGCCCAGATAGCTCATGCCGCTGCCGTTGTACAGCACCGCTTGCGTGGCGTCATTGCCGACTACCTGGCCGAGATTGTTCAGCGCCTGCGGGCTGAAGGCACCCAGATACGTCATGCTGAACTGCGGCGCCGTCGCGGCCAGGGCTGGCAGGCTCGCGACGCTCAGGATCAGCGAGGCGACGAATTTCATTTTGGTCGAGATCAAGACAATTCCTTCAAAAAGGGTGGGGGGAGCTGCGCACCGTGGTACGGCGCGCAGAGGTAGTTAAAACAGATAAATTTTTAGCCACCTTAACAATATCTTAATTCAAATATTGCAACTTCCCCAGCCCTGTTCGATTGAAAGTCACTTTATTTTATTGCCGTCTCCACCACCCGTTTGCGACAGGATGAAAGCGTAGGTATCGGCCGACTCGGCATCCTGCTGGGCGCGGGTCGAGCCCATGCCGTGGCCGGCGTCGAAGTCCACGCGCAGCAGCACCGGTTTGCCGCTGGCCGTCGCCGTCTGCAGCCGCGCCGCCATTTTCGCCGGGTGGAACGGCGCCACGCGCGGATCGGTCACGCCGGTCGTCAGCAGCACCGCCGGATACTTGGTGCCGTCGACCACTTGCTGGTAGCTGTCGATGCTCTTGATCGCCTTGAAGCCGGCCGGGTCGGAGATCGCGCCCCATTCAGGTTCTTCCGCATAGCCGTTTTGCTCGGCCACGTAGCGCAGCGGGTTGTGCCAGCCCACACCCGACACCACCGCCGCGAACAGGTCCGGACGCTCCTCCATCGCCCGTCCCATCGGGATGCCGCCGGCCGAACGCCCGCCGATGGCCAGGTGCGCCGGCGCCGTGTACTTGTTGGCCACCAGGTCCTCGCTGACGGCGATCAGGTCGCGCCAGGTGTTCGGCTTGTTTTCGAGCTTGCCGGCGCGGTGCCACTCGCGGCCGAATTCGCCGCCGCCGCGCACGTTGGCGTAGCCGATGATGGCGCCCTCGTCGGCCAGCGCCAGCGCCCGGCCGGCGAACGACGGCGTATACGCGGCCGCGCCGTAGCTGCCGTAGGCGGAGATGAAGGCCGGATTCTTGCCGTCCATCTTCAGCCCCTTTTTGTAGATCAGGCTATACGGAATCTGCGTGCCGTCCTTGGCCTTGGCGAAGCGCCGCTCGGTGGTGTAGCCGCTGGTGTCGATCGCCGGTTTCGGCGTGATGCCGGTGTCGGCCACCTTGCCGTCGGCGCCCACGCTCCAGATGCCGGCCGGTTCGAGCCAGCCCGACAGGATGGACAGCGCGCCCGGCGAGTCCACGTCCGCTTCGATCGAGCGCAAGGTGCCGTCGAAGGGCAGGGCGATGTCGGCCAGCTTGCCGTCGTCGCCCAGGCGTTGCAGCTTGCTGATGCCGCCGTCCATCGAGCGGATGTAGAGGCCGTCCTTGGCGCGCGCCGTGCCCTGCAACACCAGCGCCGATTCCGGCACCACCTCGACCGCCTTCTCCAGCGACGGCGACTTGGCCGACGTCTTCAGCAGGCGTCCGCGCGGATGGCCCTTGGTCGACAACAGATACAGGTCGTCGCCATGCAGGTCCATGCCGGTGATCTCATCCTCGAAACCGGCCACCGGCTGCCACTTGGCCTTGCCCTTGACGACGTCGGCCAGCGGCGCGCTGAACACGCGCTGTTCCGGCCGCACGTCGGCCAGCAGCAGCAGCGCCGTGGAAGAGTGCGGCGACGTGCCGATGTAAGGCGACTGGATCTTTTCATACTTCACCGACGGGTCGAGATCGCGCTTCATGATGATCGGATCGCGTTCCGGCTTGCCGCCCAGCTTGTGGAAGCGCACCTGCGAATCGAGGTAGCGTTCCGGCGTGTTGACCTTGCCGGTGAGCTGGTTGTAGAAGAAGCCGGAGCTGTCGTCGAGCCAGTTCGGGTTGGCGCCTTGCGTGTTGGCGATGCGCTCCTTGAGCACGGCGCCGGTGCGCACGTCCATGATCTGCAGCACCGAATCCTCGCTGCCGTCCTTCGACAGGCCGTAGACCAGCTTGCTGCCGTCCGGCGATGGTTGCCACCAGTCCAGCGAGTAGTGGCTGGTTTTCGTGTCGAGTTTGGTCGGGTCGACCAGCACGCGGTCCTTGCCGTTCATGCCGTCGCTCACGAACAGTTTGAAGTTGTTGGCGCCGGCCGGGCGCTGCTGGTAGAACACGCGGCTGCCGGCCTTTTGCACGCGCGCCGGGGCGGCCACGTCGCCCGACAATTGCTCGATGCGCTTGAGCAGCACGTCGCGCTTGGGCAGCGCGTCGAGCACGCCGCGCGCGTGGGCGTTCTGTTGTTTCAGGAAGGGCAGCCAGTCGGGGTCCTTGTCGTTCTCCATCCAGCGGTAGCGGTCGACGATGGCTTCGCCGAAGTAGGTGTCGGTGACCGGCACGACCTTGGCGACGGGGACGGCGGGAACGGGCTTTTGCGCCAGGGCGGCGGAAGCGGTCAGGGCAAGGGCGGCCCCGTACATCAGGCGAACTAACTTGGTCATCTTATCTCCTAGTGGCGGAACACCTATTCTGCCACAGAAGATTGTGAAAATTACACCGCCGGCGCGGTCTTCTTTTTCTTTTCCGGCGCCGGCAGTTGCACCAGCCGGGTGCCGCTTAGTTTGTCATGCAGGAACTGGCGGTCCTTGTCGAAAAACGCCGTCAGCGACCACAGCAGGATGCCGGCGCCGACCGCGCCCAGCGCCTGCCAGCGGTGCAGGTCCAGCGCCAGGCTGACGATCAGCGCCGGCAGCACCCACATCCAGCTCAGCAGATAACGTAGGGCGGCGGCCTTCGACGAGACGTGCGCGTGGCCGGGAAGGACCAGCTTGAGGCGCCAGGTTTTCATCGCCAGGGTTTGGCCGTCGCGGCTCCACTGGTGGACGAAGTAGATGCCCAGCACCACGAAGGCCAGCGCCTGGCGCATGTGCTCGACCAGCGGCGCGTGGCTGGCGCCGGTGACCATTTCGAAAATCAGGAAGGGCAGGAACAGCACCGCGAACCCCAGCAGGCATTCATAGACCATCGACACCAGGCGGCGCTTGATTGTCGGCAAAGTCGTGGCGGGCAAGGTCATGGTCGACTGGAATGGCAGGGCTATTTGACAATGTCGCCGGCCGGCGCCGGCGGCGCGGTCACCGTCGGTGCCGGCGCGGCGGCGGGCGCCGCCGCCGGGGCAGGAGAGGGGGCCGGGGCGGCGATCACCGGCGCGATGTTCGAGGCGTTCGGCAGCGGGCCGCCGGTGGCCGGATCGATCCACGGCGGATGCGCCGTCGCGGCCGGCGATGCGGTGCCGACGGCGGTGCCGGTGGTCGGCGCGCCCGGCTTGATCGGCGCCGGCAGCTTCATCTTGCTCTGCGAGGGCGTCGGCAGGTTGGCCAGCTGCTTCTTGGTCGGCGACCTGGCCGCCAGCGCTTTCTTCTGCTCGTCGGTGAGTTGCTGGTAGGATTCCCACTGCGTCGATTTCTGCGACGGGTCGAGTTTTTGCGCGCGCGCGAAGTTCTGCCGCACCTGGCGCCGTTCCTCCGGCGTCATCTTGACCCACTCGCGCATGCGCTCCTGCACGCGGACCTGTTCGTCCGGCTTCATCGACGCGTAGCGCTTGCCGATGCCCAGCCACTTTTGCTTGCGGATGGGTTCCATCGTGTCCCACTCGCCGGCCAGCGGCTCGAGCGCCTGCTGCTGCGCCGGGGGCAGGTCTTTCCACAGGATTTTTTCAGGCGGGATGGCGCCATTGCTCACGGTCAGGGGGCTGGAGGCGAGCACGGGCGTACCGGACTGGTTGCCGATCCATATCGCACCGGCCGCTGCTACCGCTATCACCGCCGCCGCAGCAGCGCCCCATTTTGCCCGACCGCTTAATGCCATGCTTATTGCTCGCTCTGGGTCAGATACGCGTTAAAACCGTGGTCCAGGTAGGCGGACAGCGGCAATTCATCGGACAGGACGGCAGCATCGAGCTCGGCCAGATCGGCGATGCGCTGCTGTTGCTCGTATTGATAGATGCCGGCCAGGCCGGCGACCAGCACCAGCATCGGCACGGCCACGCCCATGCGGCCCAGCCAGCCGAAGCCCTGGGACAGGAAGCCGCCCGAGGTGGCCATCCCGGTCCCGGCCACGCGCACGCTCATCGGCACCTCGACGTGGGCCTTTTTACGGGCCAGCGCCAGCTTGCGCGCCTGCGCCAGCCGGTCCGTGGTCGACGCGGGCAAATCGTCCAGCCGCTCGTTGAGCGCGTGACGCACCTTGTAGGCGAAGTTCAATTCATCGGTATTCATAGTTTTATTCCCTTGGCTTTGAGCGACTCGGCGAGAGTGTGTGTTGCGCGTGAGCAATGCGTCTTCACGCTCCCTTCGGAACATCCCATTGCTTCGGCTGTTTCAGCCACGTCCATATCCTGCCAATAACGCATCAGGAAGGCTTCTCGTTGACGTGCCGGAAGCTTTTGTACTTCCGCATCGATCAGGGCCAACATTTGCTGGCGTTCGACCTTGTCGGCGCTCGATTCGGAAGCCTCGGTGCCTTCCTCGGCGGCATACGATTCCAGTATATCAAAGTCGTCGCCGCCTTCCCCCGACGGCGCCATGCCCGAGAACAGGCTGACCCAGGTGTTGCGGACCTTTTCGCGGCGGAAGTAATCGAGGATGGTGGTCTGCAGGATGCGCTGGAACAGCATCGGCAGCTCGGCGGCCGGCTTGTCGCCGTATTTCTCGGCGAGCTTGATCATCGCGTCCTGCACGATGTCCAGGGCCGATTCGTCCTTGCGTACCGCGTAGACGGCTTGTTTAAAGGCGCGCCGCTCGACGTTTTCGAGAAAGTCGGATAATTCTTTGTCTGTGGCCATGCGTTGGGTGAGGTACTGCCGGGATCACCGGCGATAGGCGCATAATTGCTGCTGATTGTTGTTGGTATGGCTAGCTGGCGGCGATTTGCGAACTGAGCGCATGCTAGCAAAAATCGGCATTCCTTGCACCGTTTTACGTCAAAACGCCGGATTTTTGCACCGCCAACAGGCTTTTTGCCGCCTTTTCTCCAATTATTCCTTGCTCAAACCGGTGCGCTAGGTGTACCGTATGGGACGCTTTGAACACCCCGAAGCTTTATGGTCTTGTCGCAGCAGGCACACAACGCCGCCATCGACACGACGCGCTTTCATATGTAGGCAGTTTGCTCTAACCCGTGCCACAAGCGCGAGAGGTACGCACAACCGCTACAGAAGGATCCGGCAGAACGATATTTGCGTTGAGCGCCGCTTTGCACGTCACTACGGTTGGCGGAAGAGGCTTGCGTGACCGCATGACAAAGGGAAGCTGGGCAAAGCTGTAGGGGCAGGCATACTTCGCGAGGGAAGAGCATCCGATCAATCTCCAATGGACCTTGAAAGGAATGTTTCATGAACACCGAAGCATCGTCACAACAATCTGGTGGCCAAAACGGCCAACTCACCGGCGCGGAAATCCTCGTGCGCTGCCTGGCGGAAGAGGGCGTGGAACACGTCTTCGGCTATCCCGGCGGAGCCGTCCTGTATATCTACGACGCCATCTTCAAGCAAGACAAATTCCAACACGTGCTGGTGCGTCACGAGCAGGCCGCGGTCCACGCCGCCGACGCGTACTCGCGCAGTTCGAACAAGGTTGGCGTCGCGTTGGTCACGTCCGGTCCGGGTGTCACCAATGCCGTCACCGGCCTCTCCACCGCTTACATGGATTCCATCCCCATGGTCGTGATCTCGGGCCAGGTGCCCAGCCACGCCATCGGCCAGGATGCCTTCCAGGAATGCGACACGGTCGGCATCACCCGCCCCGTGGTCAAGCACAATTTCCTCGTCAAAGACGTCAAGGATTTGGCGGAAACCGTCAAGAAGGCCTTCTTCATCGCCCGCACCGGCCGTCCAGGCCCCGTGCTGGTCGACATCCCGAAGGACATCTCGATGCACAAGACGACGTACTCGTACCCGAAAGAGGTCGAGATGCGGTCGTACAAACCGGTCGACAAGGGCCACTCGGGCCAGATCCGCAAGGCCGTCCAACTGCTGTTGCAAGCCGAACGTCCGATGATCTACACCGGCGGCGGCGTGATCCTGGCCAGCGCCTCGCCCGAGCTCAACAAGCTGGTCGACAAGCTCGGCTTCCCGGTCACCAACACCCTGATGGGCCTGGGCGCGTACAAAGCCTCGAGCGAGCACTTCGTCGGCATGCCCGGCATGCACGGCACCTATGAAGCGAACATGGCGATGCAGCACTGCGACGTCCTGATCGCCATCGGCGCCCGCTTCGACGACCGCGTGATCGGCAACCCGAAGCATTTCGCCTCGCACCCGCGCAAGATCATCCACGTCGACATCGATCCCTCGTCGATCTCCAAGCGCGTGAAAGTCGACATCCCGATCGTCGGCAACGTCAAGGACGTGCTGATCGAGTTCCTGGCGCAGCTCGACGCGACCGACGCCAAGCCGAACGCGCCCGCCGTCAAGGACTGGTGGAAGCAGATCAACGAATGGCGCGGCAAGGATTGCCTGAAATTCTCGACGTCGGACCTGGTCATCAAGCCGCAATCGGTGGTGCAGAAGGTGTGGGAAGTGACCAAGGGCGACGCCTTCATCACCTCCGACGTCGGCCAGCACCAGATGTGGGCCGCGCAATACTATCCGTTCGACAAGCCGAAGCGCTGGATCAATTCCGGCGGCCTGGGCACGATGGGCGTGGGCCTGCCGTACGCCATGGGCGTGCAGATGGCCAACCCGGACGCCACCGTCGCCTGCATCACCGGCGAAGGCTCGATCCAGATGTGCATCCAGGAACTCGCCACCTGCAAGCAATACCATCTGACGCCGAAGATCATCATGCTCAACAACCGCTTCCTCGGCATGGTGCGCCAGTGGCAGCAGATCGACTACGGTTCGCGCTACTCCGAGTCCTATATGGATTCGCTGCCGAACTTCGAGAAGCTGGCCGAGGCCTACGGCCACGTCGGCATGCGCATCGAAAAACCGGGCGACGTCGACGGCGCGCTGCGCGAAGCGTTCGGCATGAAGGACAAGCTGGTGTTCATGAACTTCATTACCGATCAATCGGAAAACGTCTGGCCGATGGTGAAAGCGGGCAAGGGGCTCTCTGAAATGCTGCTGGGTTCGGAGGACTTATAACATGCGACACATTATCTCTGTATTGCTGGAAAACGAAGCCGGCGCGCTGTCCCGCGTCGTCGGGCTGTTCTCGGCGCGCGGCTACAACATCGAAACGTTGACCGTGGCCCCGACCGAAGATCCGACCCTGTCGCGCATGACCATCGTCACCAGCGGCTCGGACGACATCATCGAGCAGATCACCAAGCACCTGAACCGCCTGATCGAGGTGGTCAAGGTGGTGGACCTGACCGAGGGCCAGCACATCGAACGCGAGCTCATGCTCATCAAGGTGCGCGCGGTCGGCAAGGAACGGGAAGAGATGAAACGGACGGCGGACATCTTCCGCGGCCGCATCATCGACGTCACCGAGAAAACCTACACGATCGAACTGACCGGCGCCAAGAGCAAGCTCGACGCGTTCATCGACTCGATCGACCGCGCCTCCATCCTGGAGACGGTACGTACCGGCGGTTCCGGCATCGGACGCGGCGAACGCATCCTCAAAGTTTAACGGGCACGGCCGCGAGGCCCGCCGACACCCCAACATTAAAAATTATTACTAAGGAATTATCATGAAAGTTTTCTACGACAAAGACGCCGACATCTCCCTGATCAAGGGCAAAAACGTTGCCATCATCGGCTACGGCTCGCAGGGTCACGCGCACGCCCAGAACCTGAGCGATTCGGGCGTCAACGTCACCGTCGGCCTGCGCAAGGGCGGCGCCTCGTGGAACAAGGTTGAAAAGGCCGGCCTGAAGGTTGCCGAAGTGAACGACGCCATCAAGGCCGCCGACGTCATCATGATCTTGCTGCCGGACGAGAACATCGCCCAGGTGTACAACGAAAACGTCGCCCCGAACGCCAAGCAGGGCGCGGTGCTGGCCTTCGCCCACGGCTTCAACGTGCACTACGGCCAAGTCGTGCCGCGCGCCGACCTGGACGTGATCATGGTCGCGCCGAAGGCCCCGGGCCACACCGTGCGCGCCACCTACACCCAGGGTGGCGGCGTGCCGCACCTGGTCGCCGTGTACCAGGACAAGTCCGGCATCGCCCGTGACATCGCCCTGTCGTACGCCTCGGCCAACGGCGGCGGCCGCGCCGGCATCATCGAAACGAACTTCCGCGAAGAAACCGAGACCGACCTGTTCGGCGAACAAGCGGTGCTGTGCGGCGGCGCGGTCGAACTGATCAAGGCCGGTTTCGAAACCCTGACCGAAGCCGGTTATGCGCCGGAAATGGCGTACTTCGAGTGCCTGCACGAACTGAAGCTGATCGTCGACCTGATCTATGAAGGCGGCATCGCCAACATGAACTACTCGATCTCGAACAATGCCGAATACGGCGAGTACGTGACCGGTCCCAAGGTCGTGACCTCGGCCACCAAGGATGCGATGCGCCAGTGCCTGAAGGACATTCAGACCGGCGAATACGCCAAGTCCTTCATCCTGGAAAACAAGGCCGGCGCACCGACCCTGATTTCGCGCCGCCGTCTGACCGCCGAGCATCCGATCGAAGAAGTCGGCGCCAAACTGCGCGCCATGATGCCTTGGATCGCCAAGAACAAGATGGTCGACCAGTCGAAGAACTAAGCTTCAGCTTCATCACGAAAAAGCCGGCGCGAGCCGGCTTTTTTACGTTTGGCGTTGCGCCGCGCGACAAAAGCGGGGAGGGATTGCTGCGCTGCAGCGATTTAGATAGACTTCCGGTCAATAATATTTTTATAATTAATTGCGAGATTTGAAATTTTTGCTCTCGTCGTGCGCGGGCGGTTTCCGGCGTCGGAAACCGCCCGCTTTATCCACCTGATGATGGAGTAACGATGACAATGTTTAAATATTCGACGCTGGCCGCCGCCGTCGCGCTGTGCCTGCTGTCCGCCACCGCCTCCGCCGACCCGGTCCGTATCACCTTCGACGCCGACGACCCCATCGGCGGGCTGGCCGAAGGCGAAACGCTGGGCAATCAATATGCCGCCTACGGTGTGACCTTCGCTCCCAGTCCGTTCACGGGTCCTGGCGGACCCGTCACCGACTGGGCCACCAACACGGATATGACGATCGTCTCATCCGAAGGCTTTGACGTTGGCGGCGTGGGGACCCCGCCGCTGGTCAGCGGCAATGTCTTGCACAGCTTTTTCGGTTGGCTGGGTGAGGACGGCGATCCCAACTTTGGCGCCTACTTCAGCCAGGGCGTGACGTCGTTCAGCGTCGACTTTGCCGGGGTTTTCTTCCCGGACTCGGTGGCCTTGTACGCCTACAACGGCTCGACCTTGCTGGGCACGGTGGGTAGCAACGTCGAAACCGGCCAGTTCACGCTCAGCTTCTCCAGCGCCACGCCGATCACCAGCGTTGTCATCAACCACGGCGCCTTCGACGATTGGGTCGGCGTCGACAACATCACCTTCAACACGGCGGTGTCGGCCGTGCCGGAGCCGTCCACCTACGCCATGTTCGGCCTCGGGCTGGGCTTGCTCGGTCTGGCGGGGCGCAAGCGCGCGAACGCCGCCAAGCGGTAATTGAACCGCTACTTCGTTGTGCAAAAGCCGGCGCGAGCCGGCTTTTTCTTATTTGGGTTTGTCAGCAGCGAGCGACGAGTCGTAACGGTCCAGCCGGCAGGTAGCGTGACGACAGCGTTCTCAAGCATTTCCTCGGTCAACTCCGGAATCTCGTCATACTCTTCGGGTTGAATCTCGTGTGCGTCGACGCGTGACAGATCGGAGCCTAAGGCTCGCTGAGATAATAGATTCTTGACGCTCATCTGCGATCCTCGCATGAATGAAAAGATGGTGGGGCCCCAATCATTGTATGGAGGTGACGCACGGATTTCAAGCGCAGCGAGCGGGAGTCGACCGGGCGTCGCGAACACGGCTTATTTCGGGGTCACACGATTACATTTAGCGCGACGATGACCGCGATCCAAAACACGAAGCCGATGAATGCGGCCGTCTCGCCGCTGAACACCAGTTGCCCGTCCTCGCGCCACCACAATTTGTATGCCGTGACGTATCGACGCGCGTTCCATTTGTCGACGCGCGCGGCGCCCAGCGACAGCACCGGAATGACGACGCGGCCGGTGCCGTAACAAAACACTTCGATGACGATTCGGACCAGCACGTCGCCCGCGAAGCCTATGAAATCGAGTGCCATGTTTACTTCTGAATCATCACCCTGAAGCGGGCGCGCTGATCGACGCTCAACAGGCGATAGGGGATGGGCATCGCGGTGTCCGCCAGGCGCATCAAATAGCCGGTGGGGTAGGGGCGGACCTCGCGCACGTCGCGCCAGCTCCAGACCGAGGTGCCGCTGGCGCCGGTTCGTTTGATCTGTTGCTCATCGATGTCGATGGCGCTCGCGGCCGCATGGCGCACGCGCAGGTAGTACCACAGCGCGCCGGCCACCGTATCGGATAGGCGCCTCGTTTTTTTGTTCGACCGGTTACTCGCCCACCGGAAATCAAGATATTCACGCAGCTGCAGCGTGACGTTGATGCGGATCGGCGCGGCGTCGCTAACCGCCGCGTCTGCTTGCTGACTCAACGCGGGAACGGTCACGTCCTCATGCTCGATCGTGATCGTCGTTGTGTCCGGGGGCGGCAGTTTTTTCTGTTCGGCCATTTGCATGGCGACCGCTCTGTTGATAAAAGGCTTGGGGTGGCTAAACCACATGTCGGTCGTCCTCTCTTAGCCGGGATTGAGTAGTTTGCCGTCGGCGGCTTGGCGCTGGCCGAGCAGCAGCGCGCCCGCCACTCCCAGCACGATCAGCACGACGGCGATCATCTCGGCCTGCGTGGCCCGCATGCCAAGCACATCGAACACCGGATTGACGCGGATCTGTTCGATCAGCAAGCGCTCCACGCCCGCCAGTATCAGATACACCGAAAACAGCCAACCGGTGCGGAAAGGATGCCGGCGCAGCGCCCACAACATCAGGAAGCACACCGTCGCCATCGCCGTCTCGTAGATCGGCGCCGGATAGACGCCGGGCGCGGCGATCACTTCGCCGAAGATGTTGTTGTCGTAGGTTTGCGCCCAGAACCACGCCGGCAGCCAGTCCGGCTTGAGCGCCATGTTGGCTGCCGTGCCCCAGTCGCCGTCGCCCGACACCTGGCAGCCGATGCGCCCGACCGCATAGCCGATCATCATGGCGGGCGCGGCCGCGTCGAGCAGCGGACGTACCGGCAGGCGCCAGCGCCGCACGCAGAGCATGCCGGCCAGGGTGCCGGCGATCAGCCCGCCGAAAATACTCAGCCCCGAGCGCGTAAAGATCATGCTCATCGGATCGGCCATGAACTGGCCCGTGTGCTCCAGGATGTGGAACAGCCGCGCCCCGACCACGCCGGCGATCAGCACCACCACCATGAAGTCGCTGACCACTTCCTGCGGCGGCACGGGCACGCCGCGCCGTTGCGCCGGTCCGATCCGGCCCGCCTGGTAGAGGCGCTGCAATTCCGTGCGGAAGCAGGCGCCGGCGACCAGCGCGCCGAGTGCCACGAACAGGCCGAACGTGGCTAGCGGCAGCGGCACGTTGTAGCCGGTGACATCCCTCACAACGTCGCTTAAATACGGGTATGACATGTTTGTCCTGTTATGAAAACAATGGGACCACGACGTGAAGGAGCAGGGCGTTGTGCCCCGCATGGGCGCTGACTGCGGCCATGTAGCTCGCGCCGACGCCACGCTCGCGCACCGAAACATAGGCGTAGGCGAAAACTCCTCCGCCGAGGAAGGTCGCAACGGCACTGGCGATGCCGCCGCTGTAGAAATGCCCGAGGCCAAATAGCGTCGCGCTGATAATGATGCGCATCTGATCGCTCGCGCCAACGCGACGCGCCAATTCGATCGGCAAGAGCTGACCGACGATGGTCTCGAATAAAGGCGCCAACACGACGGCGGAGAGGAAAATGTACCAGCCTGGTTTGCCGATCAACTCCAGCGCGGCCGCACCACCCAATACGGCTTTAGGAAATGTCAGGAAAAGAATTCCCGCCGCGATGGACGTAAGGAGCACGCTGACGAGAGAAAGACTCAATCCCCGCGCAACCGGATGGCGCGGCAGGCGCGCGCTACCTAACGTGATCCAATTCCTTGCCGCCAGCATTGGGTTTCTCCATGTTGTCATTTCCGGAACAACTCTAGCACACCCAGTTAGTTGCGTGGCAATGTTACAAAGAGTCACCATGTCTTACAAGTGCGACGTGTAATTTCGGGTAAAGTTCGCCTTGTCGTAATCTCAACTTGGAGTCCGCAATGACCGTAATGAAAAATATCGCCGCCGCCGCCGCCGTCTCCTTCGCGCTCGCGGCCCACGCCGCGCCGGCCGATTCGCTGCCGACCACCGGCACCTTGGTGGTGGTGCCGGCCTTCGGCGAAGTCAAACACGCCAACGATCAGGTCATTGCCACCCTGGCGATCGAAGAGCAGGACAAGGACAAGGCCGCCGCCGCCTCGCGCGTCAACCAGAAGATGAAGCAGGGCCTCGACATCGTCAAGGCGGCCGATCCGCAGGCCAAGCTGAAAACGCAGGGCTACTATACCTATCCAGTGTATCCGGAAGACCGTCCGCTGCCGAACGGCCAGATGCCGAAGCAGCGCGTGCCGACCGCCTGGCGCGTGGGCCAGTACCTGGAAGTGACCACCACTAACCTCGACAAGTTGCCGAAAACCGTGGCCGCCGCGCAGAAGGTGCTGACCCTGAACGGCCTGCAGTTCGGCCTGACCCCGGAGACGACCAAAAAGCTCGACGACGAGCGCATCGCCGCCACCTATAAGAACCTGAACGAGCGCATCAACTCGATCGCCAACGCCATGGGCCGCAAGGTCGGCGACGCCGTGCTCGACACGGTCGACTTCGAAGGCTCGGGCAATTATGCGCAGGAGCGCGCCCAGGCCGCGCCGGCGCCGATGATGATGCGCGCCAAGATGGCCGACAGCGCCGAAGTCGCCGAGCCGAGTTTCGAGCCGGGCGAGACCACGTTGCAGATGCAACTGGTCGGCAAGGTGCGCTTCAAGTAAAGCGGCGACGGCGAACTGTTTCAGGTAAAGTCGAGCTTGCTTTTCCATTAACTTCGGAGATCGATCAATGACACACCTGAAACCGCTCGCCGCCGCCGTGGCCGCCGTCTTCACGCTGGCCGCGCACGCCGCGCCGGACTCCCTGCCCACCACCGGCACCTTGGTGGTGGTGCCGGCGTCCGGCGAGGTCACGCACGCCAACGACCAGGCGGTCGTCACCTTCAGCATCGAAGAGGTCGACAAGGACAAGGCCGTGGCCGCCTCCAAGGTCAATCAGAAGATGAGGCAGGGCACCGAGATCGTCAAGCGCGAAGACCCGCAAGCCAAGCTCAAAACCCACGGCTACTATACCTACCCGGTGTATCCGGAGGAGCCGCCGGTGCCGGCCGGACAGCCGGCCCGGCAGTCCAAACCGCGCGTCCCGACCGGCTGGCGCGTGGGGCAGTCGCTGCAGGCCACCACGACCAACCTGGCAATCCTGCCGAAAACGGTGGCCGCCGCGCAAAGCGTGCTGGCGCTCAACGGCGTGCGCTTCGGCCTGGCGCCCGAGACCACCCGCAAGCTCGACGAGCAGCGCATCGCCGCCACCTATGCCAACCTGACCGAGCGGATCAATTCGATCGCCGCCGCGATGGGGCGCAAGGTGGGCGACGCCGTGCTCGACACCGTCGATTTCGAGGGTTCCGGCAATTACGGCGGCCGCAATGTGATCGCCTACGCCCGCAATGTCGCGGCGCCGAGCCCGCGCAGGGGCGAACCGGCGGTGGCCGAACCCAGTTTCGAACCCGGCGAAACCACCTTGCAAATGCAGCTCGTCGGCAAAGTGCGCTTCAAATAGGCAAACTTGTGCAGAATAGGGGGATGGGGCGCCATCCCCCTTTTTTATTGTCGGCTCCTCTATAATGATGGCGCAGCAAGACCACATAATGAGAATGGAACCCTATGCCGAACTTTCCCCGCCGCCGCGCTAAAAACGTCGCCGCCCAAGCCAAACTGCCCAAGACGTCGCGCTTCAGCCGGTTTGCGCGCCGCGCCCGGGGCGAGGGCCTCGACAAGCCGCGTCATCGGGGGATTTACCTGCTGCCCAACGCCTTCACCACCGCCGCGCTGTTCTGCGGCTTCTACGCCATCGTCATGGCGATGAACCAGAAATTCGAACATTCGGCCTGGGCGATCTTCATCGCCATGGTGCTCGACGGCCTTGACGGCCGCGTGGCCCGCCTGACCAACACCCAGAGCGAATTCGGCGCCCAGTACGACAGCCTGTCGGACATGGTGTCCTTCGGCGCCGCGCCGGCGCTGGTGATCTACGAATGGTCGCTGGTCGGCCTGGGCAAATTGGGCTGGATCGCCGCCTTTGTCTACTGCGCCGGCGCCGCGCTGCGCCTGGCCCGCTTCAACACCAATATCGAGGTGGTCGACAAGCGCTTCTTCCAGGGCTTGCCGTCGCCGTCGGCCGCCGCGCTGGTGGCCGGCTTCATCCTGCTGATGGTCGACCAGGAAGTCTCCGGCCGCGACCTGCGCTGGATCTCGTGGAGCATCGCCATTTTCGCCGGCCTGTCGATGGTGACCAATGTGCCGTTCTACAGCTTCAAGGACGTCAACTTCCGCAAGTCGGTGCCGTTCATCGCCGTGTTCCTGATCGCGCTGGTGTTCGCGCTGGTGTCGATCGATCCGCCGAAGGTGCTGTTCCCGATCTTTATCGCGTATGGCCTGTCCGGCTACGCGGTGCTGGTGTGGCGCCTTGCGAAGGGCAAGCCGGTCAGCCTGATCCAGACCGAGATCGAAAGCGACGACCCGAGCGAGCGCCGCTAACCGGTACCCCACACATGGGCGGTAGGCCCTGAGCATTTTCAAGCAACGCAGCCACAGCAACGGAGCTAATATGAACAACTCATCCAACCGCCTGATCATCTTCGACACCACCCTGCGCGACGGCGAGCAATCGCCCGGCGCCTCGATGACCCGGGACGAAAAGGTCCGCATCGCCAAGCAGCTCGAGCGCCTGCGGGTCGACGTCATCGAAGCCGGCTTCGCGGCCGCCTCGCAGGGCGACTTCGAATCGATCAAGGCGATCGCCTCGGTGGTGCGCGAATCGACCATCTGTTCGCTCTCGCGCGCCAACGACCGCGATATCGCCCGCGCCGCCGAGGCGCTCGCGCCGGCCGAGCGCAAACGCATCCACACCTTTATCGCCACCTCCAATCTGCACATGGAGATGAAGCTGCGCATGCTGCCGGAACAGGTGCTCGAGCAGGCCAGGAGCGCGGTGCGCTTCGCCCGCCAGCACACCGACGATATCGAATTCAGCCCGGAGGACGGCAGCCGCTCGGACGAGGATTTCCTGTGCCGCGTGCTCGAAGGCGTGATCGCCGAAGGCGCGACCACGATCAACTTCCCCGACACCGTCGGCTACGCGGTGCCGGAGATATTCGGCGAAACCATCCGCCGCCTGCGCGAGCGCATCCCCAATTCCGACAAGGCCGTGTGGTCGGTCCACTGCCACAACGACCTGGGGCTGGCGGTGGCCAACTCGCTGGCCGGCGTGATGATCGGCGGCGCGCGCCAGATCGAATGCACCATCAACGGCCTCGGTGAGCGCGCCGGCAATACCGCGCTGGAGGAGGTGGTGATGGCGCTGCGCACGCGCGGCGGCTACTACAACCTGGAATGCGGCATCGACACCACGCAGATCGTGGCGGCGTCGAAGATGGTGTCGCAGATCACCGGCTTCGCGGTGCAGCCCAACAAGGCCGTGGTGGGCGCCAACGCCTTCGCGCACGCCTCCGGCATCCACCAGGACGGCATGCTCAAGTCGCGCGAGACCTACGAGATCATGCGCGCCGAGGATGTCGGCTGGGCCGCCACCAAGATCGTGCTGGGCAAACTGTCCGGCCGCAACGCCTTCAAGCAGCGCTTGCAGGAGCTGGGCATCGACCTGGAATCGGAAGCGGAGGTCAACGCCGCCTTCATCCGCTTCAAGGAGCTGGCCGACCGCAAGTCCGACATCTTCGACGAGGATATCCTGGCGCTGGTCTCGGACGAGCAGCAGTCGCAGGAAAGCGAGTTCTATCGATTCTCGTCGCTGTCGCAGCAATCGAACACCGGCGAGACGCCGAACGCCAGGGTGGTGTTCTTCATCGACGGCGAAGAGCACACCTCGGAGGGCAAGGGCGACGGCCCGGTGGACGCCACCGTCAACGCCATCGAATCGGAAGTCGGCAGCGGCGCCGAGCTGGTGCTGTTCTCGGTCAACGCCATCAGCACCGGCACGCAGTCGCAGGGCGAGGTGACGATGCGCTTGTCGAAGGAGGGGCGCATCGTCAACGGCGTCGGCGCCGATCCGGACATCATCGTCGCCTCGGCCAAGGCATACCTGTCCGCGCTGAACAAATTGCACTCGAAGATAGAGCGCGTCAACCCGCAACCCTGACGACAACGTCGTCCTGGTGATCAGGCTCCCCGCGCGGGAGCTTTTTTTTGCGCCGCGTTTCGATGGTTCCGGAAAACACTTTAATATGGTTGATGTGTTAACACTACACAATTACGGAATAACAAACGGAATAGTGGAATAGTCGGGCCAGTTGTAGTAGTCTTTGATCTCCACAACAAATTGGCCAGGTTAGTCGAGTCGGCCGAAATCCAGAGGAAGCAAATGACCAACACCAACAAGTTTTTGCTGTCGTCGATCATGCTGGCCATCCAGACCTTGGCCGCGCAGGCCCACGCACAGCAAAGCGCCGCCGTAGAGCCGGCGGCGGCACAACAAGAGTCTTCGGCACCGATTCAACCGCCATCCCACGTCCCGCCCGCATCCCGGCCACCCAGCGCGCAGGAAGCCGCCGTCAAATCGGAGGTGCAGCAGGTGGTGGTCACCGGCGTGGCCGGCGGCGGCGCCAAGCGCAAGCTCGACACCGCCTTCTCGATCACCACCGCCAACGAGGAACAGATCAAGCAGGCCAACACCACCGGCACCGCCGACCTGCTCAAGATCGTTCCCGGCATTTATGTCGAATCGACCGCCGGCGCTTCCGGCGCCAACGTGCAGATCCGCGGCTTTCCGTCGTCCGGGTCGATGCCGTACATCACGATGTCGGTCAACGGCGCGCCGATCTTCCCCAAGGCCTCGCTGCTCACCAATGACGGCCTGTTCCGTCGCGACGACACCATCGAGCGCGTCGAAGTGCTGCGCGGCGGTCCCAGCCCGCTGTTGTCGAACGGGCAGTTCGGCGCCACCATGGACTGGATCCTGAAGACCGGCGGCGACCAGCCCGAGGGCAGCATCCGCGCCACGGTCGGCACCGGCGACACCCGCCGCGCCGATTTCTACTACGGCGGCAAGATCGCCGACGGCTGGTACGGCACGCTGGGCGGCTACTACCAGACCAGCCACGGCGTGCGCGACTCCGGCTTCCCGGCCGTCGTCGGCGGCCAGGCCAGCGCCACGTTGACCCGCAAGTTGCAGGATGGCAGCCTGACCGTCTACGTGCGCAGCACCGACGAGAACGACTCCGCCTTCACCGGCGTGCCGGTCTACCAGGACCCGGTGACGCATAAGATCAGCCCCTATCCGGGCTTCGATCCGCGCACCGCCACCTTCCAGAGCAACCTGATCCGCCAGATCGCGCCGCCCGGCGGCATGACCGACGACCTCGAACGCGGACGTGGCCTGAAGGCGACGCTGGTCGGCTTCGACTTCAACCAGAAGGTCAACGGCTGGGCCCTCAGCGACAAGGCCAGCTACCTCGACGCCAACTCGCCGATCATCGCGGTGGTGGCCGGCAACGTGCCGGTGACCATGGCCGACTTCATCCGCAGCCAGATCGCCGCCACCAACGCCAAGCCGACGGTGGTGGCGGCCGCCGGCGGCAAGCTGGCCACGTCCGGCTTGGCCACCTATGTCGACAGCGGCCTGGCGGTCGACCCGAACCAGCAGGTGATCCAGAACTCGATGCAGATCGGTAACCACGATTTCCACTCGTTCTCCAACCAGTTCCAGGCCACCAAGGAAGTCGCGGCCCGCCACACGGTGACCGCCGGCGTCTACTTCTCCAGTTTTTCCAACTTCAACCGCTACAACAGCGGCAACCTGTTCCTGCAGGAAGTGGCGCACCAGGGCCGCCCGATCAACCTCACGCTCGACAACGGCGCGGTGTTGAGCAGCGGCGGCTACTTCAGCGGTCCGGGCCAGCTGATCACCGTCAACGGCAGTTCCGACGTGGTCGCCGGCTTCGTCCACGACGAGTGGGCGGTCAATGACAAGGCCACCGTCAACTTCGGCGCGCGCCTTGAGCACACCCGTCTCGACGCGGCCATCAAGACCGCCGGCGTCACCACGCTCGGCACCAACGCGCTCAACGTCTACAACGCCGGCATGCGCGATTTCTCGGCCGCGAGCACCTCGACCAAGTCCTACAACGACACCTTCAACGTGCGCGCGTTCCAGTTCGGCGGCATGTACAAGCTCGGCCGTGACATGAGCGTGTTCGCCAACGAGAGCTATGGCGGCGCCACGCCGGACTCGGCGCAACTGCGCGGCACCGATCCGGCCGCGCCGCCGCCGGTGACCCACGTGCGCCAGTTCGAGGTCGGCTTCAAGACCGCCACCCCGTACTACAGCGCGTACGTCACCTTGTTCAAGAACGACTTCGCCAATTACTTCCTCAGTCAGACCACGGTCAACGGCGTGGTCGGCAACACGACCGGCAACACCAAGGCGCGCGGCATCGAGTACGAACTGGCGTTGCGCCCGTTGCGCAACTTCCAGCTGGCGATGACGGGCAATGTGCAAAAGTCGGAGTATTACAACTACGACCCGGTCGCCTATCCCGGCATCAGCGGCAACACGCTGATCCGCCAGCCGAAAAGCCAGTTCCGCGTGACGCCAAGCTACAACATCCCGTTCGAGGACGCCTCGCTGCGCCTGTACGGCACCTACACGCAGGTCGGCGCGCGCTTCTCGGACCAGCAAAACCTGCAAGTGCTGCCGAGTTACCACACGGTGGACGCGGGCGTGATCCTGACGGTGGGCAGCCAGCTCGAGTTCCGGCTGACGGGCAACAACCTGGCCAACGAACTGGGCCTGACCGAAGGGAACGTCCACGGCACCAACGGCGACAACGTCGTCATCGGCCGTCCGTTGTTCGGCCGCCAGTGGCAGTTCTCGGCGATGTACCGCTTCTGACGGCGGCGTGCCGGCGGCCCGGTAGCCGGGCCGCCATCATATTAAGGGGGAAGCATGCGTTATCACTTATCGACACTGGCCTTGGCCGCCGCCTGCGGCTGGCTGGCGCCGGTGGCGCCGGCGCCGGCGCAGGTGCCGGCGAGCGCGCCGGCGGCGCCCGGCCTGAACCTGATGCCGGTGCCGGCGCAATGGCAGAGCGCGCCCGGCGCGCTGCGGCTCGACCGCGGGTTCAGCATCGGCTTCGCCGCGCCCGCCGCGCCGCGCCTGTACGCGGGCGCCACCCGCCTGCTGCGCCGGCTCGACGGACGCACCCAGCTGTTCTTCACCGAGGGCATGCCGGCGACCGGACCCAGGCCGGGCGCGACGCTGCGCATCGAGGTCGGCCGCGTCGGCGCGCTCACCAGCGGCGAGGACGAGTCGTACACCTTGCGCGTCGACGACGCGGGCATCGTGCTGCGCGCGGCGACCGATCTCGGCGCGCTGCACGGCCTCGAAACGCTGCTGCAACTGACGTCCAGCGACGCCGACGGCTATTACTTTCCGTACATCGACATCCGCGACACGCCGCGCTTCGTCTGGCGCGGCCTGATGCTCGACGTGGCGCGCCACTTCATGCCGGTCGAGGTCATCACCCGCAACATCGACGCCATGGCGGCGGTGAAGATGAACGTGCTGCACCTGCACCTGACCGACAACCAGGGCTTCCGCATCGAGAGCAAGACCTTCCCGAAATTGCACCAGTTCTCCAACGGCGAATATTTCACCCACGCCGACATCGGCAAGATCGTCGCGTACGCGGCCGAGCGCGGCATCCGCGTGGTGCCCGAGTTCGACGTGCCGACCCACGCCACCTCCTGGCTGGCCGGCTATCCGGAACTGGGCAGCCGGCCCGGCGAACGCTATGTGCCGTGGACCGCGTTCGGCGTCGCCGACCCGGTGCTGGACCCCACCCGCGACAGCACCTACCGCTTCCTCGACCGCTTCTTCGCCGAAGTCCTGCCGCTGTTCCCCGACGAATACGTGCACATCGGCGGCGACGAAAACCGCGATGGCAAGGATTGGCGCGAGAATCCGGCGATCCAGGCATTCATGAAAAAGAACGGCATCGCCGATAACCACGCGTTGCAGGCGTATTTCAACCGCCGCCTGTTGAAGAGTACCGACCGGCAACGGCGGAAAATCATCGGCTGGGAGGAAATCCTGAACCCGGGATTGCCATCGTCGGCGCTGGTGCAGATCTGGCTCGATAAGGCGTCGTTATTCAAAACCACCGGCATGGGATATTCCGCGCTGATGAGCAAAGGGTTTTATATCGATCTGATGCACCCGGTGGCGGAACATTATCTGGCCGACCCGGTCCTGCCGGAGGGCAAAGACTTGCCGCCCGAACAGCTGCGCCGCATCCTGGGCGGCGAAGCGACCATGTGGAGCGAGATGGTCAACGCGCAAAACGTCGATTCGCGCATCTGGCCGGTGACGGCCGCCATCGCCGAGCGCCTGTGGTCGCCCGCCCACGTGCGCGACCTCGACGACATGTACCGCCGTCTCGAGCCGACCAGCGCGCGCCTCGAGGAACTCGGACTGACCCATCTGAGCAGCAGGGATGTGATCGCGCGCAGCATGGCCGGCGCCGCCGGCGATCCCGCGCCGCTGCACGTGCTGCTGGACGTGGCGGCGCCGCTCAAGGGGCGCGGGCGCAACCAGAACCATGACGTGCACTTTGTCACGTCGCCGCTGTCCGGCTTTGCCGACGCCGCCAACCGCGACCCGCGCGACGCGCGCCGCTTCAACGAGTCGATGCGGCGCTACCTGGCCGGCGGGGCCGGCGCCGAGCGCGACCGTTTGCGCGCCATGCTGGCGCTGTGGATCGCCAACGACGCCCGCATGCCGGCGCTGGTCGGGGCCTCGCCACAGCTGGCGCCGGTGGCGGTGTTGTCGCAACGGTTGAAGGCGCTGGCCGAGACCGCGCTGGCGCTGCTCGACACCGGCTCCGCGGACGCGCTCGACGGCGCCGCGCGCGAGCGCGCCGATGCCGCCATCGCCGCCGCCAGGCTGCCTGCCGCCGGCACCGAATTGCAGGTGGTGGACGCGGTGGCGCAATTGCTGGCCAGTCGCGCGCCGGCGGCGGGGCGCTAGTTGCCGGCCGTGCGCGCCCCGCTGGGTCAGGCCCGCGCGCCGTGGCGGCGGGCCGCCGTCGGATCAGCCCTGCGGGCGGTAGGCGATCGCTTCGATTTCGATCTTGGCGTCGACCATCAGTTTGGCCTGGGTGGTCGATCGGGCTGGTTTGTTGTTCGGGAAATATTCGGCATAGATGCGGTTGAACGACCAGAAGTCGCGCGGATCATCCAGCCAGACGGTGCACTTGATAACGTCGTCGAGCCCGCACCCGCCCAGGCTCAGCGCCTGCTTGACGTTGTCCATGGTGCGGCGGGTTTGCGCCTCGATGCCGCCCGGGACGATCTCGCCGTTGTCGCCCATCGCCACCTGGCCGGAGATATACACAAAGTCGCCGGCGCGCACCGCCGGCGAAAACGGCAGCGCCTGTCCGCCTGCGCCATTGCGTTCGTTACCCAAATATTCTGCAAATGCCATCGAAAGCTCCTTATTTAAAAACGGTGAATGGAAATTTATTATATTTCATAATAAAAGGCGGTGGAATTAAATATCGGAATTTTATTTCGATATTAAATCCGGGTCTTGTTCCGCCTGTATTATAGATATTGTTTTTTTATGCGGTTTGAATATCGGGGTTTGAATCCTTGAAATTGAATGCGTGGGTATATATACATGGGATTGAATAAATGAGATTGAATGCATCCGGGTGGCGGTGGCTGGCCCCGTTGTTACTGTGGTCGCTGATGGCGGCCGTGCGCGCCGCGCCGGCCGGCGGCGCCGTCAACCTGGCGATGGTCGGCGAGCCGCAGACGCTCGACCCGATGGCCTCGACCGCCGATCTGGTCGGCGTCATCATGCAGCACGTGTACGAACCCCTGTACACCTTCGACGCCGACTGGCGCATCGCGCCGATGCTGGCCGCGTCGCTGCCGGAGATCTCGGCCGACGGCAAGCGGGTCGCCATCACGTTGCGGCGGGACGTGCGATTTCACAATGGCAAGGCGATGGACGCCGACGACGTGGTCGCCTCGCTGCGCCGGTGGCTGGACATGACGCCGCGCGGCAAGACCACCGCCGCCGCGGTGCTGGCCGTGCGCGCCGCCGGCCCCCACCAGGTTGAATTGCTGTTGCGCCAGCCCTACGCGCCGCTGCTGGCGCAGCTGGCCTTGCCGACCGGCTTCGCCGCCATCATGCCCAAGGAAGTGATCGGCGTGCCGCTCAGGCAGTTCGTCGGCACCGGGCCGTACCGCTTTGCGCAGCGCAAGTCGGACCGTTACGTGGTGCTCAAGCGTTACGACGGCTACCAGGCGCGCGCCGAGCCGCCCAGTGGCTACGCCGGCCGGCGCCAGGCGCTGCTGGCCGAGCTGCGGTTCATCCCTGTGCCCAACGCCAACACGCGGGTGCTGGGCGCCTTGTCGGGCCAGTACCATTTCGCCGATCTGCTGCCGGTCGAGGCCTATCCGCGCCTGGCGCGCGAGCCGGCGCTGCGCCCGCTGATCACCGCGCCGTTCGGCTTTCCGTACCTGGTGCTCAACACCGGCCGCGGACCGCTGGCCGGCGTCGCCATGCGCCAGGCCGTCAACGCCGCGCTCGACCTGCGCCAGGTGCTGGCCGCCGGCTTCGGCGACGCCCGCTTCTACACCGCCGAGGGCAACCATTTTCCCCGGGGCTCGCCGTTCTATGCGACCGACGGCAGCGGCGCCTACAGCCAGGCCGATCCGGCCAAGGCGCGCCAGCTGGCCGCGCGCGCCGGCTACCGGGGGCAAACGCTGACGTTCATGACCAGCAAGCAGTACGAGTTCCACTACCGGATGGCGCTGGTGATGGCCGACCAGCTGCGCCGCGCCGGCTTCCGGGTCGACCTGCAGGTGGTGGAGTGGGCCAGCCTGATCGCGCGCCGCAACGACATGGCGCTGTGGGACATGTACCTGACGCATTCGGCCTTCCTGCCGGAGCCGATGCTCAGCCCGCCACAGCTGGGCGACGGCGCGCCGGGCGGCTGGCACGGCGCGGCCAAGGACGCCATCATCGGCCGCTTCGTGCGCGAGTCCGACCCGGCGGCCCGGGCCGCGCTGTGGGGTGGGGTGCAGTCGCTGCTGTACACCGAACTGCCGTACATCAAACTGGGCACCTTCAACAGCCTGACCGTCGCCAGCGCCGGCCTGGACGGCTACACGCCGGCGCCGTGGCCCTTCTTCTGGAACACCCGGCTCGGCGCGCCGGGCCTGCAACCCCACACCCGGCACCAGGATGCCATCACACCATGACCCCCATGACACGTTACTTGTTGGGCCGCTTCGCCGGCATGCTGGTGGTGCTGTTCATCGTCGCCACCCTGGTCTTTGTCATCACCCGGCTGACCCCCGGCGACCCGGCCGCCGTGATGTTGGGCGACCAGGCCACGCAGGCCGATATCGCCCGGCTGCGCGCCGAGTACGGCCTCGACCGGCCGCTGCCGGTGCAGTTCGGCCTGTGGCTCGGCGAGCTCGCGCGCGGCAACCTCGGGCAATCGATCTTCCTGCAGATCCCGGTCACCGAGGCGCTCGCCGAGCGCGTCGAACCGACCTTTTTCCTGACCCTGTTCGGCGTCGCGCTGGCCTGTCTGATCGGCATCCCGTGCGGCATCGTCTCGGCCGTGTGGCGCGGCCGCCTGGTCGACCAGGCCGCGACCGGGCTGGCGATGCTGGGCGCGAGCATTCCCAGCTTCTGGCTCGGCCTGATCCTGATCCAGCTGCTGGCCGTCAAACTGGGTTGGCTGCCGGTGGCCGGTTACGGCGATCCGGACGCCGACCTGGCCGAGCGGCTGCGCCACCTGCTGCTGCCGGCGCTGGTGCTCGGCACGCTCAACTCGGCGCTGATCATCCGTTTCACGCGCGCCTCGATGCTCGACGTGCTGTCGGACGACTACGTGCGCACCGCGCGCGCCAAGGGGGTGCGCGAGAGCGTGGTGATTCTGCGCCATGCGCTGCGCAACGCGCTGATCCCGGTGGTCACCGTGGTCGGCCTGACGGCGGCGTTGATGATCGGCGGCGCCGTCATCACCGAGACGGTGTTCGGACTGCCCGGCGTGGGCAACCTGGTGGTGTCGGCGGTGCTGCGGCGCGACTATCCGGTGATCCAGGGCGCGCTGCTGGCCATCGCCGCCATCTACGTCTTGATCAACCTGGCGATCGACCTGTTGTACACGGTGATCGACCCGCGTGTGCGTTATTGAAGGAAAGCCCGATGCAAGCATTTATCTCCACCCTGTTGCGGCGCCCGCTGGTGCGCTTCGGCGCCGTCACCTTGTGCGTGTTGACCGTGCTGGCGGCGGCGGTGCCGCTGCTGTCGCCGTACGCGCCGGACACGCTCGACATCGGCGCGCGGCTGCTGGCGCCGTCGGCCGCGCATTGGTTCGGCACCGACGAATTCGGCCGCGACGTGCTCACCCGCGTGCTGTTCGGCGGACGCTATTCGCTGGCCGTGGGCGCGCTGGTGGTGGCCATCGCCGCCGTCTGCGGCGTGTTGATGGGACTGTGCGCCGGCTTCTTCGCGCGGCTCGACACGCCGATCATGCGGCTGGTCGACGCGCTGATGGCGCTGCCCGACATCCTGCTGGCGATCGCGCTGCTGGCCATCCTCGGCGCCTCGCTGATGAATGTGGTGCTGGCGCTGGCCATCGTCTACACGCCGCGCATGGCGCGCATCGTGCGCGCCTCGACCTTGGTGGTGCGCGAGCTGCTGTACGTGGAGGCGGCGCGCGCGCTGGGCGTGCCGACCTGGCGCATCCTGTTCGTCCACATCCTGGGCAACACGGTCTCGCCGATCCTGGTGCAGGCCAGTTTCATCTTCGCCTACGCCATCCTGGCCGAGGCGGGGCTGTCCTTCCTCGGCTTGGGCGTACCTCCCGAGCTGCCGACCTGGGGCACGATGATCGCCTCGGGCCAGAACTATTCGGATCAGGCCATGTGGCTGGTGCTGTTCCCCGGCCTGGCCATCGTGCTGGCGGCGCTGTCGCTGCAAATGGTCGGCGACGGCCTGCGCGACATGCTCGACCCGCGCTTGCGCCAGAATCTTTGAACGAGGACTCCAATGAATCATGCAACCCCGCTGCTTGAAGTCGAGCACCTGCGGACCCACTTCTTCACCCCGCGCGGCACCGTCAAGTCGGTCGACGGCGTGTCGTTCTCGCTGGCCGCCGGCGAAACGCTGGCCGTGGTCGGCGAATCCGGCTCCGGCAAGTCGGTCAGCAGCCTGTCGATCATGGGCCTGATCCCGCCGGACGCCGGCCGCATCGTCGGCGGCAGCATCCGCTTCCGGCGCCGCGACGGCAGCGTGTGCGAATTGACGCGCATGACCCAGCGCGAGCTGCGCCGGCTGCGCGGCAACGAGATGGCGATGGTGTTCCAGGATCCGATGAGCTGCCTCAATCCGGTGCTGACCATCGGCGACCAGCTGGCCGAGGCCATCCGCATCCATCTCGGTGGCGGCCGCGCCGCCGCGCTGGCCCATGCGCGGCGCATGCTGGAGATGGTCGAGATCCCGGCGGCGGCGCGCCGCCTCGGCGAGTATCCGCACCAGCTCTCGGGCGGCATGCGCCAGCGGGTGATGATCGCGCTGGCGCTGGCATGCCAGCCGTCGCTGCTGATCGCCGACGAACCGACCACCGCGCTCGACGTCACCGTGCAGGCGCAGATCCTGGCGCTGCTGCAGCGGCTCCAGCGCGACACCGGCACCGGCATCCTGTTCATTACCCACAACCTGGGCGTGGTGGCGGAGATCGCCGACCGCGTGGCGGTGATGTACAGCGGCCGCGTGGTCGAGCAGGGCGACGTGATGCGGCTGTTCGCCCAGCCGCGCCACCCCTACACGCGGGGCCTGCTGGCCTGCCTGCCGGGCCGGCACCACGGGGACGCGGCGCGCCTGGCAGGCGGGCGGCCGCGCCTGGCCGCCATTCCCGGCCAGGTCGCCAGTCCGCTGGCGCCGCCGCCGGGTTGCGCCTTCGAACCGCGTTGCGCGCTGGCGCAGGCGGCCTGCCGCGCGGCGGTGCCGGAGCTGGCCGATTTCGGCGCGGGCCAGAGCGCCCGCTGCATCCTCGGGAGCCCACAATGACGCACGATCGTTTGCCATCGGCGGCCGCCGCGCTGGCGCCATCGCCGCAACCGCTGCTGGAAGTGACGCAGCTGCGCAAGTACTTCGCCGGCCAGCGCCGCGACGCGCCGGTGCGCGCCGTCGACGGCGTCAGTTTCACCGTCATGCCGGGCGAGGTGGTCGGCCTGGTGGGCGAATCGGGTTCCGGCAAGAGCACCATCGGCCGCAATCTGCTGCGCTTGCAGGACGGTTGCCAGGGCAGCGTGCGCTATCACGGCGAGGAGCTGTTGCAGGCCTCGCCCGCGCGCATGCGCGCATTGCGGCGCGAGCTGCAGATCGTCTTCCAGGATCCGTACGCCAGCCTCAATCCGCGCATGAGAATCGGCCAGTTGATCGGCGAAGCGCTCGATACGCACCGCCTGCACCGGGGCGCGCTGCGGCAAGCGCGCATCGAACAACTGCTCGAACTGGTGGGGCTGCGGCCCGAGCACGCGGCGCGCTACCCGCACGAATTCTCCGGCGGCCAGCGCCAGCGCGTCGGCATCGCCCGCGCGCTGGCCGTCGAGCCGCGCTTCATCGTCGCCGACGAGCCGGTGTCGGCGCTCGACGTCTCGATCCAGGCCCAGGTCATCAACCTGCTGCTGGACCTGAAGGCCAGCCTGAACCTGTCGATGCTGTTCATTTCGCACGACCTCGACGTCGTCGAGTACCTGTGCGACAAGGTGGTGGTGCTCTACCTGGGCAAGGTGATGGAAATCGCCCCCGCCGCCGCACTGTTCGCCGCCCCGGCCCATCCCTACACCGAGGCGCTGCTGGCGGCTGCGCCGCGCCCCGATCCGCGCCTGCGCGCGCAGCTCGGGCAGCGCCGCCTGCTGACCGGCGACCTGCCCAGTCCCGCCGACCCGCCGTCCGGCTGCGTGTTCCGCACCCGTTGCCCGTACGCGGCGCCGGCCTGCGCCGAGAGCGTCCCGGTCCTGACCGAAACCACCCCGGGGCGCTGGCGCGCCTGCCTGCGCGACGAGGTGCCCGAGGGCGCCCTGGCCGCGCAGCACGCCGGCGCCGACACCCTTACACTTGCCTAGGAAACCGCATGCTCGAACTTACCCATATCGAATCGACACTGCTCGATGGCCGCCTGAAAGGCTTTCCCTATGAAGCGGCGCCGTGCCGCGTCGCCGACATCGGCGCGCGCGGCTGGAACGCGCTGCGCGGCGATCTGCCGTTTCCGCTGGCGCTGCTCAGGCACGACGCGCTCGAACACAATCTGCGCTGGATGGCCGACTTCACCGCCGCCGCCGGCGTGCTGCTGGCGCCGCACGGCAAAACCAGCATGGCGCCGCAGCTGTTCGAGCGCCAGCTGCGCGCCGGCGCCTGGGGGCTGACCCTGGCCACCATGCAGCAGGTGGGCCTGTGCGTGGGCCTCGGCTTGCGGCGCGTGATCCTGGCCAACCAGCTGATCGCCGAAGTCGACATCGCCCATGCCGCCACGCTGCTGGAACGCCATCCGGATCTGGAGTTCTATAGCCTGGTCGACTCGCTGGCGCAACTGGCCATCATCGAACGGGTGGCCGCGCGCCGGCCGTTCGCCCGGCCGCTGGCGCTGTTGGTCGAAGTGGGCGTGGCGGGCGGGCGCACCGGCTGCCGTGGCGGCGCCGAGGCGCTGGCCGTCGCCCGCGCGGTGGCCGCCAGCGGCAGCGTCGAACTGGCCGGCGTCGAATGCTACGAGGGCTTGCAGGTGAGCGGCGACAGCGCCGCCGACAGCGCGCTGGTGGCCGCGCTGATGGCCGACGTGCGGCAGGTGGCGCGCGACTGCGACGGCGCCGGCCTGTTCGCCACGGCGCACATCATCCTGTCGGCCGGCGGCTCGGCGGTGTTCGACCTGGTGGCGCGCGGCCTGCCGATGCACTTGTCCAAGCCGGTGCAAACGATATTGCGCAGCGGCTGCTACCTGAGCCACGATTCGGGCTTCTACGACCGCTTCGCGCGGCTGGTGGTCGAGCGCAGCGGCGGCGTGTGGCGCCAGCGTCCGCGCCTGCAAGCGGCGCTGGAGGTGTGGGCCCAGGTGCAGGCCCGGCCCGAGCCGGGGCGCGCCATCCTGGCGGTCGGCAAGCGCGACGCCTCGTTCGATATCGACTGGCCGATGCCTTTCGCGCGCGTCGCCGGCGGCGCGCGCAGCGCGCTGGACGACAGCTGGCGCATCACCAAAATGAACGACCAGCACGCGTATCTGAGCTATCCGCCGGATCAGGCGCTCGACGTCGGCGATCTGGTAGGCTGCGGCATCTCGCATCCGTGCACGACATTCGATAAATGGCGCTGGCTGCCGGTGGTGGACGGCCAGTACGGCGTCACCGGCGCCATTCTGACCCACTTCTGAGATACCCGACAGATGACCGACGTAACCGATTTGAACGATAAAAAGCGCGCGCACCCGCCTGGCGCGGATGCCGGCGCGGTCATGCTGCGCGGCGGCAGCGTGGTCGACGGCAGCGGCGCGCCCGCCTATGTCGCCGATGTCCTCATCGAACACGGCCGCATCGCCGCCATCGGGCCGGTGCTGGCGGTCCCCGCCGGGGCGCACGTGCTCGATGTCGGCGGCCTGGCGGTGTGCCCCGGCTTCATCGATGTCCACACCCACGACGACAACATCGTGCTGCTGGCGCCGGAGATGCGGCCCAAGATCAGCCAGGGCGTCACCACCGTGGTGGTCGGCAACTGCGGCATCAGCCTGGCCCCGCTGCTGCCGGCGGCGCCGGTGCCGCCGCCGCTCAACCTGCTCGGCGGCAGCGACGGCTTCCGCTACGGCGAGCTGGCGGCGTATGCCGACGCGGTGGACGCCGCGCGGCCGGCGGTCAACGTGGCCGCGCTGGTCGGCCATACCAGCCTGCGGGTGGCGCATGTGGCGGACCTGCTGCGCAAGGCCACGCCGGCGGAGCTGGCCGCCATGGAGCGCAGCCTGGCACTGGCGATGGCGCAGGGCGCGATCGGCATGAGCAGCGGCGTGTTCTACGGCCCGGCGGCCGCCGCCGACATCGACGAAGTGGCGGCGCTGGCCAGCGTGGCCGCCGCCGGGGGCGGCGTCTACGCGACGCACATCCGCGATGAATTTTCGGCCATCCTCGCTTCGATGCGTGAAGCGATGGACGTGGCGCAATCGGCGCGCGTGCCGCTGATCCTGTCGCACCACAAATGCGCCGGGCCGCACAACTGGGGCCGCACCACGGAGACGCTGGCGCTGATCGACCATGCCGCGCGCGACCAGCCCATCGGCCTCGATGTCTATCCCTACGTCGCCGGATCGACCGTGCTGCGCGCCGACCTGGTCGACGGCGTGATCGAGATCCTGGTGACGTGGTCCGAGCCGTATCCGGAATTGGCGGGCCGCTCGCTGGCGACCATCGCCGCCGACTGGCGCTGCAGCCAGCAGGAAGCCTGCGAGCGGCTGCAGCCGGGCGGCGCCTGCTATTTCCAGATGGACGAGGACGACGTCCAGCGTGTGCTCAGGCATCCCCGGTCCATGATAGGATCGGATGGTTTGCCGCACGACCGCCATCCGCATCCGCGCCTGTGGGGGACCTTCCCCCGCGTGCTGGGGCGCTATTGCCGCGAGTTGAAGTTGTTCGGGCTGGAGACGGCCGTGCACAAGATGACCGGGATGTCGGCCGAGCGTTTCGGGCTGCGCGCACGCGGGTTGGTGCGCGTGGGCTACCATGCCGACTTGGTGGTGTTCGATCCGGCGACGGTGGCGGACCGCGCGACGTTCGCGGCGCCGTCCGAAATCAGCGCCGGCATCGAGCATGTGTATGTCAACGGCGTGCCGTCGTACCGCGCAGGCGGTTGGCAGGGACGGCGCAGCGGCCGCTTCCTGCGCCACGGCGGTTGAAGCGGGGCGCCGGATCTAATATTGATAACAGGAGTAAGCCTTGGAGAAGCAATATGACATCGTCGCGCTGGGCGAGGCGATGGTTGAATTCAACCAGACCCGCGCCGGGCAGCCGGACTACCGGCAGGGCTTTGGCGGCGACACCTCGAATGTGGTCATCGCCGCCAGCCGCCAGGGTGCCCGCGCCGCTTATCTGAGCCGCGTTGGCGACGACCAGTTCGGCCACATGCTGTTGGAGTTGTGGCGGGGCGAGGGCGTCGATTGCGGCGCCGTCGCCTGCGACGCCGGCGCGCCCACCGGCCTGTACTTCGTCCATCACGGACCTGCCGGGCATGCGTTCAGCTACCGGCGCGCCGGGTCGGCCGCCAGCGGCATGCGCCCCGATAACACCGATCTCGATACGGTGCGCGCGGCGCGCTGGCTGCATGTGTCGGGCATCTCGCAGGCGATTTCGGCCGGCGCCTGCGACACCGTGTTGGCCGCCATCGATGTTGCCCGCCGGGCCGGCGTCCAGGTCAGCTACGATCCCAACCTGCGGCTGGCGCTATGGCCGCTGGCGCGCGCCGGCGCCGTGATCCGCGCCAGCATCGCCCTGAGCGATCTATTTTTGCCCAGCCTGGACGAAGGGGTGGCGCTGGCCGGCAGCGACGATGTCGGCGCCATCTTCTCGTGGTGCCGCGCGCAGGGAGCGCGCACCGTCGTGCTCAAGTGCGGCGCGGCCGGCGCATGGTACGCGGCGCCGGGCGAGGCGCCACGGCTGGCGGCGGCCAGCGCGGTCGACGCGGTCGACGCCACCGGCGCCGGCGATTGTTTCGACGGCAGCCTGCTGGCGCGGCTGGCCGACGGCGACACGCTGGCCGACGCGGTCCGCTACGCCAATGCCAGCGCGGCCCTGTCGACCTTGGGCCACGGCGCGGTGGCGCCGGTGCCGCGCGCCGCGCAAGTGCGCCACTTTTTGTCGAACGGCGCGGTTTAATCCGGCCAGGCCAGCAGTGCTTCCAGCCGCCGCCCATCGCGCTGGCCGATCGGGGTCGGCGCCGCCGGCTCGGCCACCGCGCGTCGCAGTTCGTCGACCAGGCGTTCGGCGACGATCGCGTCTTCGCCTGGATGCAGGTTGCAGGGATCGAGGTGGAAGCTTCCTTGTTCGAGCTCGTGGTCGCGCACGATCACAGGCCGCGCGCCGCGCGCCAGCGCATCGGCCAGGTCCCAGGCGGTGATGCCCGCTTGTGCCGGCGCGATCGTCACGCGCAGGCGCGATAGCGGATTGCCGGTCGGATCGGCCTCGATCTCGGCGGTGATGCCGGCGCATCCTTGCAGCGCGCGCCGCCACAGTTCCAGGCTGGCCGTTTCGCGCGACCGCACGGCCGCATGATCGCGCGTGCGCCATGCCTGCAGCGCGGCGATGGTGGCGGCCACCCCTTCCTTGCCGACCTTCATGCCACGGCCGATGCCGTGGTTTTGCAGGTAGGCCGCGCGCACCAGCTGCTTGTCGCCGGCGACGATGCCGGCCGTCAGGCCACCGAGGAATTTGTGCGCCGAGTACAGCACCAGGTCCGCGCCGGCGGCCAGGAACCTTCTGAGGTCGTATTCCGACGCGGCATCGACGATCACCGGTACGCCGGCGGCGTGGCAGACGCGCGCGAATTCGTCTAGCGCCAGCGTGCCGGCTTGTTGCGCATGGTGCGACACCACGTAGAGCGCGCAGGCGGTGCGCGGGGTGATCGCCGCCGCCGTCGACGCGGCCAGTTCGGCCGCCGCGGCGCCGGCGCCGATGATCGTGAGCGTGGCGCCCGAGAGCGTGATCGCCTGCGACAACGGCGCGCCGTAGTTGACCAGATGGCCGGACTGGATCAGCACCTCGCGTTTCATGCCGCGCGTATCGGGCAATTGGCCGATGCGCGCCAGATCGGCGCCGGTCATGCTGGCCGCCACCGCCAGGGTGATGGCGGCCGAACAGGAGGCGGTGACGAAGCCGGCCTGCGCGCCGCAGGCGTCGGCGATGGCGGCGCTGGCCAGTTTTTGCAATTCACCCATGTCGACGAACTGCGGCAGGATCGCGGCGGCGGCGGCGATGGCCTCGGGCACGGCGATGCACGCCCCCAGTGGCGTCATGGTGCCGGATACGTTGATGATCTCGCGCAAGCCTAGGCTGCTGCGAATGGACGGGCCGCTCATGTCGGGTGATCTTCCTTGGAAAACGATGGTGTCGCTGTCGCCGGCCGGTGTCGGGCCGATCACGATTGTAGGGCCAACGCCGCCAGAGTCAAAGAACTGAATCGCGGCCGACCAAAACGCTGCCTTCCCGACAAATCATGTCAGAATACCGGATGTCTATAACCTGAACCGGGGGCGGGCCGGCGCCGCCGGACGCCACGGCCGCGCCGATGAAAAAACAGAATCCCGCCGTCCCGGCGGCCAACGAAGCCGAACTGCCCCCGGGGCGCGGGCCGCGCGTGAGCGCCATGGACCGCGCGCTGCAGGTGCTCGACCACCTGTACGAGACCGGCGCGCCGGCCGGCCCCTACGCCATCGCGCGCGCCATCGGCGCGCCGCTGTCGACGGTGTACGCGCTGGTCGAGGACCTGGTGGAAAAGGCCATGCTGAGCCGCCGCGAGGACGGCAGCGTATGGCTAGGGTCGCGCCTGCACTTGTATGGGCTGGCGTATTCGCGCTCGCTCGACTTCCTCGAGCAGGCCAAGCGCGAGATGGACGTCTTGTGCCGCGAGACCGGAGAAACCGTTCAGGTGTGCGGCCGCGATGGCGACTTCATGGTGGTGCTGGCCACCGCCGCCGGTCTTGGTCATTTCCGCATCAGCTCCAACGTCGGCACCCGCGTGCCGCTGAACTGGGCGGCCTCGGGCCGGCTGCTGGTGGGCCATTTGCCGGACGCCGAGCGGGTGGAACTGTTCCGCCGCGCCGGCAAGGCCTCGCCGACCGGGCTGGCGCAAACCGACCCGCTGGTGCTGGCGCAGGCGTCGGCCAAGGCGTTCGCGGAACGGCTGTCGGTGCAGATCGGCGAATCCGATTTTTCGGTGGCCTGCGTGGCGTCGCCGATCCGCGACGTGCACGGGGCCTGCATCGCCACTATTTCCATCGTGCTGCCCGAACATAAGGTCTCGTCCGACACCCGGCGCTACGCCGACGCCGTGATCGCTTCCGCCGACCGTATCGAGGCCTCGCTCGGGTTCAAAAGCGGCGGGGTGCGCGCGGCCTGAAGCCCCGCCGAAGCGGGGCATACGGCGGGCGTGGGGCGAACGGCGGGGCGGACGGCGCCGCCGGGCAGCTCGGGCCGGTGGGTTAGAAGCGCACCTTGAGGTAGGCGGCAGGTCCGTTCAAACGGATATTCACCGCCAGATCGTCGCGCTCGCGGCGCAGGCTGATCTTCGACGCGCTGTACTCGGCCACCACGCCCACCATCGGCGTCACATACCATTCCACGCCGACGGCGCCGCCGTAGATATGGCCGTTGATGCTGCCGCCATTCTTTTTAATGCCGTTCGCATCCGCGTACATGCGCACCTGCGGCGAGAATTGATGGCGCCAGCCCAGTTCCACCAGCGGCGCATAGGCGCTTTCGTTCTCCGAGTAGCGCGCGTTGCCGCTAACGCCATTCAACACGCCGTTCGCGGTGCCGTCGATACGGGCGCGATAGTAGGCCGCGCCCACACCGACGCCAAACACGTCGGCGCCACTGCCCAGCCACCACTTGTAGGCGACATTGGCCAGGTCCAGCTTCAGCTTGGCATTGAGCTTGCCGTTGCCGGTCAGCGGCAGACCATTGACATTGGTGCTGCCGGTCAGGCCCGGGTTGTACTCTTTATCGTAGCGGTAGTAATCGAAGTCGAAGCCGTGCGAGTCGCCGATCAATACACTGGCCTTGGCGCGTGGCAAGGTCACGTTGTCGGATTTGTAGGTGCCGGTGTCGATACGGCCGTAGTTGGTGTCGCCCTCGACCTTGATGCGTGGTTCGGTGTAGAAGGCGCCGACGGACAGGCTGGCGCGGTCGAGCGCCGGTGATGGTTCCGCCCAGGCCATCGCGGTGGCGGTGCTCAGCGCGATAAGCGTGGCTGCATAGATGGCATGGCGTGCGGAAGGCGTACGTAAAGACATGAATTCTCCGAAGTGAGTTGCGAGTTGAGTTGATATGGAGAAATCATATCAATCGCCACAAATATTTCACGTCGGCGCACGGCTAAACTATGCGTGGGACTGCTCCTACCGAACCGGTCAGCGCAACCAGCGCGGCTCGCGTTCCTCGTCCGGTCCGTTGACCAGCGCCTGCACCACGCCGTTGCGGTCGAACTGCACGTCCATCAGCGAGTTCCACACATCGCTTTCCTTGTAGCGGTATTGCCAGACGTCGCCGTCGACGCTGTAATAGCGCACCTGCTTGGCTGGCCGGCCAAGGATGCCTAGCACGCTTTCCTTGTTGTCGCGGCCGATCTTGATGGTGCCGAACTTGGCGTTCGTCAGCACCTGCTCGTAGGAGATGAGCCGGTCGTCGGGGCCGAGGCGCGCCATCCACGTGTACTGGCCGAGCGGCCCCATGGCGTATTCGAGCATCGTGTCGGCGCCATTTTTATACACGCCGGTTGGCCGGCCCAGCTTCGATTGCACCACTTGGGCGCTGTCGCCCGGCGCCGGTGGCGGGCCGAACATGTTTGCGCAGCCGGTCAATGCGCCGCAAAACGTTGCCAAAACAAACAGCCTTTTCATGTCTGAGCTCCAAAAAGAGGCGGGAAGGTGACAAATTGTAGCCAAGCCGGGATACACGCGGCGCTTTTTCCGCTATACTTTCGGGTCTGGTCTTCGGACCGGTTTTTTTTGAAGTTCACGGTGTGCAGGGTTCAGACTCCGCGCACCGCATGTTAAAGGTAAATATCATGACCGTAGAAAACATCAACAAAGCCGCGATCATCGCGGACAACGCCCGTGGTCAAAAAGACACCGGCTCGCCAGAAGTGCAAGTCGCACTGCTGACCGCACGCATCAACGAACTGAACGGCCACTTCAAGGCCCACAGCAAGGATCACCACTCCCGTCGTGGTCTGATTATGATGGTTAACCGTCGTAAGAGCCTGCTGTCGTACCTGAAGGGCAAAGACGCAACCCGTTATCGCGATCTGATCGCCAAACTGGGCCTGCGTAAGTAATATTTGCGTCATCCGGCTTAATCGAAATGCCTGCGCCAGTTTGTCTGTCGCGGGCATTTTGTCATTTTCGCGGGTAAAAACTTGCTAAGCGGAACTTGGTCTTAGCGGCGCAGCATGGAATTCCTGTTTTTTTAGCAAGTGTAGTAAAGACGGCGGGTATGCCGTCTGTGGTGAGGTGAACGACAGCCCCTGAAAATCTGTCGGCAAATAGAAAGGGATTACCCATGTTTAACAAAGTTACGAAAACCTTCCAGTACGGCCAACACACCGTGACCCTGGAAACCGGCGAAATCGCTCGCCAGGCATCCGGCGCGGTGTTGGTGTCGATCGAAGACACCGTCGTGCTGGCAACGGTTGTGGCACGCAAGGATGCCAAGCCAGGTCAGGATTTCTTCCCGCTGACCGTCGATTACGTCGAAAAAACCTACGCTGCCGGTAAAATCCCGGGCGGTTTCTTCAAGCGCGAAGGCCGTCCTTCGGAAAAAGAAACGCTGACGTCGCGTCTGATCGACCGTCCTATCCGCCCGCTGTTCCCTGAAGGCTACCTGAACGAAGTGCAGGTCATCATCCACGTGCTGTCGGTCAACCCGGAGATCGATCCGGACATCGCCGCCATGATCGGCGCATCGGCCGCCCTGTGCGTCTCGGGCGTGCCATTCAACGGCCCGGTCGGCGCCGCGCGCGTTGGCTACGCCAACGGCCAGTACATCCTGAACCCCACCGTCGAACAACTGAAGACCTCCGAAATGGATCTGGTTGTCGCCGGTACCGAAACGGCCGTGCTGATGGTCGAATCGGAAGCCAAGCAACTGTCCGAAGAAATCATGCTCGGCGCCGTCGTCTTCGGCCACACCGAAATGAAAGCGGTCATCGACGCGATCCACGAGCTGGTGCGCGACGGCGGCAAGCCGGAAGTCGAATGGGTTCCACCAGCGAAAAACGAAGCGCTGATCGGCCGCGTGGCGCATTTCGCCGCCAGCAAGATCAACGAAGCGTACCAGACCAAAGACAAGCAAGAGCGCACCGCCAAGCTCAAGGCCGCCACCAGCGAAGTGCTGGCCGACCTGTCGGCTGAAGCCGCCGCCGCCGGCGCCGCGCCGATCGATTCGGCCGAAGTGAACAACATCCTGTTCGACATCGAAGCGAAAATCGTCCGCACCCAGATCCTGGACGGCGAGCCACGCATCGACGGCCGCGACACCCGCACCGTGCGTCCGATCTCGATCCGCACCTCGGTGCTGCCACGCACCCACGGTTCGGCCCTGTTCACCCGCGGTGAAACGCAGGCGCTGGTCGTCGCCACGCTGGGCACCGCCCGCGACAGCCAGAAGATCGACGCGCTGATGGGCGAGTTCACCGATTCGTTCATGCTGCATTACAACATGCCGCCGTTCGCCACCGGCGAAACCGGCCGCGTCGGCACGCCGAAGCGCCGCGAAATCGGCCACGGCCGTCTGGCCAAGCGCGCGCTGATCGCCGCGCTGCCGGCACCGGAAGAGTTCAGCTACTCGGTGCGCCTGGTGTCGGAAATCACCGAATCGAACGGTTCGTCGTCGATGGCTTCGGTCTGCGGCGGCTGCCTGGCGCTGATGGACGCCGGCGTTCCAATGAAAGAGCACGTCGCCGGTATCGCGATGGGGCTGATCAAGGAAGGCGGCAAGTTCGCCGTGCTGTCGGACATCCTGGGCGATGAAGATCACCTGGGCGACATGGACTTCAAGGTCGCCGGTACCCGCAACGGTATCACCGCGCTGCAGATGGACATCAAGATCATGGGCATCACCAAGGAAATCATGCAAGTGGCGCTGGCGCAAGCCAAGGAAGGCCGCGAGCACATCCTGGGCGAAATGCAAAAAGCCATGCCGCACGTGAAAACGGAACTGTCCGATTTCGCGCCGCGCCTGATCACCATCAAGATCAATCCTGAGAAGATCCGTGACGTCATCGGCAAGGGCGGCGCCGTCATCCGCGCGCTGACCGAAGAGACCGGCACGCAGATCGACATCAGCGACGAAGGCGTGGTCACCATCGCCTCCGTCGACGCCGCCGCCGGCCAGGAAGCCAAGCGTCGCATCGAAGAGCTGACCGCCTCGGTCGAAGTGGGCAAGACCTACGACGGCGTGGTGTTGAAGCTGCTGGACTTCGGCGCGATCGTCCAGGTCATGCCAGGCAAGGATGGTCTGCTGCACATCTCGCAAATCGCCAACGAGCGCGTCAACGCCGTTGCCGACTACCTGAAAGAAGGCCAGGCAGTGCGCGTCAAGGTTCTGGAAACCGACGACCGCGGCCGTCTGAAGCTGTCGATGAAAGCAGCCGCTGAAGAAGCGGCCGCCGCAGCGAACTAATCCCGGACTCGTCCGCTAAAACCGCGCCGTGTGCTTGCACACGGCGCGGTTTTTTTTCGTCTTGAACTTTTGATCATGGTCCGGGTCCAACACAATTCATGCGGTGGAGGGAGCAGCGATGGGCACGCTTTACGACGAGGACGTTATCGCCTGGGCCGAGCAGCAGGCGGCCTTGCTGCGCTCGGGCCAGTGGTCGCGACTGGATATCGACAACATCGCCGGGGAGATCGAGGATGTGGGCAAGAGCGAAAAACGCGCGCTGTGCCATCGCATGGCGGTGCTGGTCGAGCATCTGATCAAGTGTCGCTATCAGCCTGAGCGATGCGGCTCCAGTTGGCTGAGAACGATCCGCGAGCAACGGGCGCAGGTGCGCAAGCTACTGCGCCACAGTCCCAGTCTGCGGAAGCTGATGGCCGATCCTGACTTCGCGGAAGAGGTCTGGCGCGATGCCGTCATCCTCGCCGTCAAGGAAGCTGCGGTGGACGATTTGTCCGAGCTTAGCCCGTGGACGTTGGACGAAACGCTTCAGGAGGATTAGCCATGGGGACGTTGTATGACGATGATGTGGTTGCCTGGGCCGAGCAGCAAGCCGCGCTGATACGCGCGCGTCAATGGGCGCAGTTGGATGTCGACAACATCGCCGAGGAGATCGAGGATGTGGGCAAGAGCGACAAGCGCGCGTTGCGCAACCATATGGTGGTGTTGCTGGAGCATTTGCTGACATGGGCCTATCAGCCGCTCAGGCGTGGCGCAAGTTGGAGTGGAACCATCGGTACGCAACGGGACGAAATAGAAGACGCGCTGGAAGAGTGTCCCAGCTTGAAGAACTTGCTCAGCGATCCCGAGTGGCTTGCTACGGCTTATCGCCGCGCTGTGCGCAAAGCGCAGCGCGAAACCGGATTGAACGCGTTTCCGGCCGAGTTGCCTTGGCAGTTAGAACAAGTCCTGAATGGGGATTTCCTGCCGCCACAGCAAATTTCTAAAGGGAAGAAGGGTAAAAAGGTGGGGGGTGCATGAGCACGCTATATGAAAACGACGTTGTCACTTGGGCCGAGCAGCAAGCCGCGCTTCTTCGCGCCGGTCGATGGTCGGAGCTGGACATCGACAACATCGCTGAGGAGATCGAAGATGTGGGGAAGAGCGAAAAACGGGAGTTGCAAAGCCGGCTAGCGTTGTTGATCGCGCATTTGTTGAAGTGGGCGTATCAGCCGGGCAGGCGAAGCCACAGTTGGGTTCATACAATTCGTGAGCAGCGCGATGCGATTCAACAGGACCTCATCAAATGTCCGGGCCTAAAACCTTTGCTTACGGACCCAGCATGGATGCGGCAAGCCTACCGTTATGCAAAAGTTAAGGTGTACGAGGATACGCATGATCTGATCCTGCCGGACGAATTAGCCTGGACCGTAGACCAGATTCTTTCCACAGATTTCATGCCTGATACGGCAATAATTAGTCCGCCAGCGTAGCTTGCGAAGGACTTCAAGGATTGTTGGTTGCCCAATTCGGCATCAGCCCGACCTGTCGGTTCGGGCGCGGTTCCGGTATCATTCGGCATGAATAAGATTTCTTCCCATCCCTTTGTCATTGGTGTCGCCGGCGGAAGCGGCAGTGGCAAGTCCACCGTATCCCAGCAAGTGCTCGCGTCGTTCGGCGCCGAGATGGTCTCGGTGGTGATGCAAGACGACTACTATTGCGACCAATCCCATCTCACCCCCGAAGTCCGCCGCCAGCAGAACTACGACCATCCGCAGGCCTTCGACTGGCCGTTGCTGGTCCAGCACGTCAAAGCCCTGCGCAATGGCGAAGCGATCGAGATGCCCGAGTATGACTTCACGCAGGACAATCGCTCCGACCGCACCATCCCGGTCAAGCCGGCCCCGGTGATCGTGGTCGAGGGCCTGTTCGCCTTGTATGACGCGGACTTGCGCAAAATGATGTCGCTGAAGATCTTTGTCGACACCGCCTCCGATGTCCGCTTCATCCGCCGCCTGCAGAGGGATATCAACGAGCGCGGCCGCTCGGTTGAAAGCGTCGTCGGCCAGTATCTGGAGACCGTGCGCCCGATGCATAAGCAATTCATCGAGCCGACCAAGCGTTACGCCGATGTCATCATTCCGCATGGCGCGAACGGCCCGGCGATCGATGTGATCACTACCAAGGTGGCCAGCGTTATCGGGCAGTTGAAGCGCTCCTGAGCTTCCGGATCCACACTCTGCCGTCTCAACGTCGAACTTTCGCCCCGCACCACCGTCTAACTGGTGGATCGCGGGAGTTCACTGATGGGCAATCTATACGAAGACGACGTCCTAGCATGGGCAGAGCGGCAAGCCTCGCTTCTTCGCGCCGGTCGCTGGTCCCAACTGGATATCGACAACATCGCCGAGGAGATCGAGGATGTGGGCAAAAGTGAAAAGAGGGAACTGCGCCGCCGGCTGGCGGTGCTGCTCGAGCATTTGGCGAAGTGGCGATATCAACCGGATCATCGGGCATCTAGCTGGCTGACAACCATCCGGGTTCAGCGGCTCGACATCCAAACGCTGGTGCGTAAAGTGCCCAGCCTGAAGAGATTGATTTCCGACCGCGAGTTCGCCGAGGGCGTGTGGCGCGATGCCCTCATTCTAGCGCTCAAGGAGACGCAGTCCGTGGATTTTCCGATGGAGTGCCCGTGGACCTTGGATCAGGCGCTGGCATCCGACTTTCTGCCCGATCCATAGGCTGGGACGGACGATGGAACGCGCTCCCGGAACAGCGGAGCGCGTTCCTGCATCACTTGCCGTCGTACGTCACGCGGAACACGCGTCCGCCGTGGTCGTCCGACACCAGCATCGAGCCGTCGGCCAGCGTGACCACGTCCACCGGACGCGCCACCACTTCCTCGCCGCGCAGGAAACCGTCGATGAAAGCTGTATCGCTGACGACCTTGCTACCGTACAGCGTAATCAAGCGCACGCTGTAGCCGCTCTTGGTGGTGCGGTTCCACGAACCATGCTCGGCGACGTAGACGTTGTTGCGATAGGCCTCGGGGAACTGCTTGCCCGTGTAGAACGTCAAGCCCAGCGGCGCGACGTGCGGCCCCAGCTTGGCGACCGGTTCGACATACTCTTCGCAGGCGCGACCCTTGAAGTTCGCGTCCGGCACCACGCCGCCGTGGCAGTACGGGAAGCCGAAGTGCAGCCCGGCCTTGGGGGCGATGTTCAGCTCGCACGACGGGCTGTTGTCGCCCAGTTGGTCCGCGCCGTTATCGGTGAACCACAGCGCCTTGGTGGTCGGATGAAAGGCGAAGCCGACCGTGTTGCGGATGCCGCGCGCGTATTCTTCCAGCCCGCTGCCGTCGGCGTTCATGCGGTAGATCTTGGCGTGCTTGGTGTCGTCGGTGTCGCAGATGTTGCAGGGCGCGCCCACCGGGATGTAGAGCTTGCCATCGGGGCCGGCCTTGATGACTTTTTCGCCATGCCATTTGTCGTTCGGCAGGTCGACCTTGACCACTTCGTACGACGGCTTTTGCGCGTAGCGCTTGTCGATATTGTCGAAGCGGATCACCCGGCTGATCTCGCCGACGTAGAGCGCGCCGTTGAGAAGCGTGACGCCGATCGGGTTCTCCAGCCCGGAGGCGATGGTAACCACTTCGGCCGTCTGTTTGTCGCCGCGCGGCACCAGCGCATACACCTTGCCGGCCTTGCGCGAGCCGACGTAGACGATGCCGCTGTCGGACACGGCCATGCTACGCGCCGCGTCGACCTGGCTGGCGTAGACGCTGATGCGGAATCCTTTGGGCAGTTTGAAGCCGCTCAGGTCGATACCGTCCGGGGCGGCCTTGGCGGCGGCTGCCGGCGCGGCGGCGGCCACGGTGGTCGCGGCGGATGCAAGGATCGGTTTGTTGGCGCCGGCGGCGATATAGTCGGCCAGCAGCGCGATCTGCGGCGCGCTCAGCGCGGGAGACCAGGCCGGCATATTCTTTTCCGGCACGCCCTTGCTGATCACCTTGATCAGGTTGGCCTTGGTCGGCTCGCCGTGCAGCCAAGTGTGCTTGCCCAAGGTCGGACCAATGCCGCCTTCCATCTCGACGCCGTGGCAGGACGCGCAGTTGGCCTGATAAAGTTTTTCGGCGGCCACCGATGGTGCGGCTGCGTGCGACGCTAAAGATGCGAACGCCATGGTGATGGCCAAGGCGCGCGGAGCGATGTGTTTCATGTATGTCTCCAGGTAAATGATGGCGTATTGTGCCAGTTTTCTTGCGCTGGAGACATCATGAAAATGGAGATTAGCGCAACGCCAGCGCCTTGTGTCCGCGCGCCGGCGCGGCGTCCAGCTTGAACATGCTGACCAGTTGCGCCAGATGCCCGGACTGGCCCTGCAAGGCGTCGGCCGCGGCGGCCGCCTGTTCCACCAGCGCCGCGTTTTGCTGCGTCACGCCGTCCATCTCGACGATGGCCTGGTTGATCTGTTCGATGCCGGCTTCCTGCTCGCCGCTGGCGGTGGCGATCTGTCCCATGATGTCGCTCACGCGCTGCACGCTGGCGACGATTTCGGTCATCGTGTCGCCGGCCTGGCCGACCAGCCTGGCGCCGTCGTCGATCTTGCCGACCGAGTCGCCGATCAGCTGCTTGATGTCCTTGGCGGCGCTGGCCGAGCGCTGCGCCAGATTGCGCACTTCCGACGCCACCACGGCGAAGCCTCGGCCCTGTTCGCCGGCGCGCGCCGCTTCCACCGCCGCGTTGAGCGCCAGGATATTGGTCTGGAACGCGATGCCGTCGATCACGCCGATGATGTCGACGATGCGGCGCGACGAGGCGCTGATCGAATCCATCGTCGTCACGACCTCGGCCACCACGCCGCCGCCGCGCACGGCCACCTTGGCGGCGCTGGCCGCCAACTGGTTGGCTTGGCGCGCGTGGTCGGTGTTTTGCTTGACGGTCGAGGTCAGCTCTTCCATCGACGAGGCGGTCTCCTCCAGCGAGCCGGCTTGCTGCTCGGTACGGGTCGACAGGTCCATATTGCCGCTGGCGATTTCGTTGGACGCGGTGGCGACGGCGTCGGTGGTGCTGCGCACTTCGCCGACGATGGCCGCCAGCCGGTCGCGCATGGCGGCGATGCTGAACAGCAGGCTGGAGCGGTCGTTGGCGCGCAACGCCACGTCCACCGTCAAGTCGCCGGCGGCGATGCGGTCGGTGATGCCGGCCGCGTAGCCCGGTTCGCCGCCGAGCTGGGTCAGCAGCGAGCGCGTGATGAGCCAGCCCAGCAGCAGCGCCACGGCGATCGAGGCCACGGACAGGATCAGGATGGTGATGACGGCCGCTTCGCTGCGCCGCTGGATGCCGTTGCCGATCTCATCGATGGAGGCCTTCTGGCGGTCGGCCAGCGCCTCGATGCTGCCGACGTAGGCATCGCCGGCCGGCACGAATTGCTGGGCGATGATGGCGTTGGTTTTCTCGATGTCGCCCTGCGCCTTGGCGTCGAACGCCGCCTTGCGGTGGCCTTGGTAGATCGCGCGGTTTTCCAGCGCCTTGGCGAACAATTCTTTCGCGCGCGGGTCGATCAGCAGCTTGCCGATTTGCTCCTGCGCCCCGGCCACCCGCTTGGACGCGCGGGCGATGCCGTCCTCGAAGAATTTCTGCGCCTCGGGATCGCTGGTCTTGGCGGCGGCCTGGGCGCGCTGCACGTTCGCTTCGATGATGCCTTTCCATTCGGTGACCAGGCGTTCGGTTTGCAGTTGCTCGCCGAGCAGGTTGGTGGTGTCGGCGGCGATGCTGCGGATCGTCAATTCGCTGGCGGCCGAGATTGCCAACAGCAACAACAGGGCGGCGCCGAAGCCGACCGCCAGCCGTTTTCCGACCTTCATCTTAGAAAAAATCATTGTGCTTCCTTACATTTAGCCAGGTCTGACGACCAATTCACAACAGGCTCAATATTTTATTATTGACAATACCTGTTTCTCTAATGTAATTTTACACGCTATTTGAAAGTGACGTGCGTACGTAGTTTCACGTGCCGGCATCGGGGCTGGAGCGCGGGAAGGCGGGGAGGAGGTGGCGGAAGGCAGTAGGAGTCGAACTTACAGGAGAGCGTCTGACGCCCCCCACCGGGTTTGAAGCCCGGCCCCATCACCGGATGAGATTGCCTTCCGTGGTGCGCTATCGGCTAGTGCGCGCTGAACGACCAAGCCGCGTTGGGCCGGATCAGATGGACGTTGCCGACGCGCCGAGTATAGCCGACACGATCGAAGAACTCCAAGATTTGAATCGCGCGCTTGCGTCCAAGGCCGGTGGCGTCGCGGAACGACGACGCTTGTACCTCCGGCAAGGCCGCCACCAACTCCGCCAGCTCGGCGAGCGGCGCCGGATGGTAGAACAGATCCGGCACCAGCTGGCTGATTTCGCCGGTCTTCGACAGCTTGAGCAAGAGCCGGCGTACTTCGGCCTCCGGCAAGCCGTGCTGGCGCGCCAGATCGCGTACCCACGGCGGATCGAAGCGGCCCGAATGCAAGGACACCAGCAGCGGCTGGACCAGCGCCTGTTCGGCCTCGCTCAATTCCACGCTGTGACTTGGCAGGTGCAGGCTGCGGCCGCGCTGCTTGATCTGCCCGGTGGCGCTGAGCGCCTCGGCCAGGCGGCTCCACAGCCGGTCTTCCATCTCCGGCGCGACGATGCGTTTGAGGCGCCACAGCTCCGGTCCCGCCTCGTCGGGGGCGCGGGCGTGGAATTCGGACAGGCCGGCGAGGATACGGGACTCGAGCGCCGCCACTTCGGCCGCCGCGATCAGCAGCGCGTCGCCGCCGGACAGCGCCACTTCCACGGTGCCGGGCGGCGCCACGATCTCGCTCGCCGGCAGCTGCGACAGCCGCACCAGCGTCGACATGCGCAAACCCAGGGGGCTGCGCGCCAGCAGGGCGCCGATGCCCGCCGCGCCGCCGTGCCGGTCTTGACGTTGATCGCGATCGATGAAATCGGCCAGCGCCCGCAGCCAGTCCAGCCGCGCCGCGCTGCGCCGCTTGCGCGCCGGGCCGAAGGGATCGAGTACCACGCCGCCGCCGATGGTGGCGCTGGCCTGGGCGTTGCGGATCACGAAGCGGTCGCCGGGCACCGCGTGCACTGGGGCGTCGAGCACCAGCTGGGCGCGGCCGCTGCCGCCCGGCGCCAGCGTCTCGCCGTCCAGCGGTACGATGTTGGCCACGTGGTGCGCCGCGCCCAGGTGCACGTGCAGCGGCGACCATGGCTTGAGGGTGACGCCGCTGTCCGGCGTCAGCGTCAGTTCGACGTCGATGCGCTCGGAACACGCGGCCAGCGCGGGAGCGACGATCCAGGTGCCGCGCGCTATCTCGTCCTTGGATACGCCGCTCAGGTTCAGCGCCAGGCGCTGGCCGGCGCGGCCGCTGTCGGCGGCGCGGTTTTGCGCGTGGATGCTACGCACCCGCATCTGCCGCTCGCCCGGCGCCAGCTGCAGCGTGTCGCCCACGCGCACGCTGCCCGCCAGCGCGGTGCCGGTGACGATGGTGCCCTGGCCGGACAAGGTGAACACGCGGTCGACGCCAAGGCGGAACAGGCGGCGTTCATCGGCGGCCGGCAGCGCTGCCGCCATCGTCGCCAGATGCGCCAGCAGCGCCTTCACGCCGGCGTCGTCTTCGCTGGTGGCGTTGGTGCGGAAGATCGGCGCGCCGGCGAAATCGGTGTTCGCCAGCAGCGCCGCGATGTCGGCTTCGACGCGCGCCAGTTGGCGCTCGTCGGCGCGGTCGATCTTGGTCAGCGCCACCGCGCCGCGCCGCACGCCGAGCAGCCGCAGGATGGCGAGGTGCTCGATCGTTTGCGGCATGATGCCGTCGTCGGCGGCGATCACCAGCAGCGCGGCGTCGATGCCGGTGACGCCGGCCGCCATCGTCCGGATGAATTTTTCATGACCGGGAACGTCGATGATGCCGAGGATGTCGCCATTGGCCAGCGGCGCGTAGGCGTATCCCAGTTCGATGGTGATGCCGCGCGCCTTCTCTTCCTTCAGGCGATCGGTGTCGACACCCGTCAACGCGCGCGTGAGGGTGGTTTTCCCATGGTCGATATGACCTGCCGTGCCGACGATCATGCGGGCGTGTGCCTCAACAGAGGCAATTGTTCGGTGAAGCGCTGCTGCTGGTGCTCGTCCAGGCAGCGCAGGTCGAGCCACAGCGCGTCTTGCGACACGCGGCCGATCACCGGCAGCGGCAGCGCGCGCAGGCGCTGTTCCAGCACGCCCAGCGCGTTGCCGGTGCGGACCGTCGCGGCGGCGCGCACCACCAGCCCGTGGCTGTGCAACTGGTCGACCGGCAGGGCGCCGCTGCCGATCTGGCTCATCATCGGTTCGGCGCCGACCGTGTAGCCGTCGCCCAGCACCGCCTGCAATTGCGGCAGGATGGCCTGCGCCTGTTCGCGCATGGCGGCGGCGGGGCGCGTCAACAGCTTCAGGGTGGTCAGGCGCTCCGGCAGCAGGTCCGGCGCGCGGTACAAGGCCAGCACCGGCTCCAGCGCGGCCAGGGTCAGTTTGCCGACGCGCAGCGCGCGCTTGAGCGGGTTCTTTTTGATCTGCGCGATCAGGTCCGCGCGGCCGACGATGATGCCGCATTGCGGACCGCCCAGCAGCTTGTCGCCGCTGAAGGTCACCAGGTCGGCGCCGCCGGCGATGGTCTCGCGCACGGTGGTCTCGTGCGGCAGTCCGTATTGTTCGAGGTCGACCAGCGTGCCGCTGCCCAGGTCCACGGCGGTCGGGATGTTGTGCTGGCGCGCCAGCGGCGCCAGTTCCGGCAGTTCGACGCTTTTGGTGAAGCCGGTGATCGCGTAGTTGCTGCAATGGACCTTCATCATCAGCGCGGTCTGCGGGCCGGCCGCTTCGGCGTAATCCTTCAGGTGCGTGCGGTTGGTGCTGCCCACTTCGCGCAGCACGGCGCCGGCGCGCGTCATGATGTCGGGAATGCGGAAGGCGCCGCCGATTTCCACCAGCTCGCCGCGCGAGACGATCACCTCGCGGCCCTGCGCCAGGGTGTTCAACATCAGCAGCACGGCGGCGGCGTTGTTGTTGACGATGGTCGCCGCCTCGGCGCCGGTCAATTCCAGCAGCAGTTGCTCGACCAGGTTGTCGCGGTCCCCGCGCTTGCCGGTGTCGATGTCCCACTCCAGGTTCATCGGCCAGCGCAGCGCCTCGGCCACGGCTTGCACCGCGCTGTCGGGCAGCAGCGCGCGTCCCAGATTGGTGTGCAGCACGGTGCCGGTCAGGTTGAAGACGGGACGCAGCGGCGAGCGGTTGGACTCGCGCAGCCGTGCCGCCAGCATCGTCAGCAGCATGGGGATGGAGGTGTCGGTGGCGACCGGGCCGTGGCCGGAGCCGTCGCGCGCGGCCAGCAGCAGGCCGCGCAACTCGGCCAGCAGCGCGCGCGCCGCCTCCGTCGTCTGTGCGCGGCCGTATTCGGCGATCAGCGCCTCGCAGCCGGCATCCGACAGGATCAGATGCACGGCCGGCAGGTGGATCGCACCAGCCGCCTTCACCGGTTTGGCGGGACCGTTCATGCGGCGTTGAACCACAGCAGCGGATTGCCGCTGGCGCGGGCGTAGCCGGCTTCGCCGACCAGCAGGTCGAGGGTCAGGCTGGCCAGATCGTCGGCCAGCGGCTCGACGTTGAAGTCGTGCTCCTGGTTGAAGATCTTGCGGTAGGTTTTACAGTCTTCGCAGGTTTCGGCGCGCGCCACCTTGCTTGGATCGTTGGCCTTGTTGACCGATGCCGGATCGGCCGCAACCACGTTGGCCTTGTCCTCGTTCGTCTCCAGGCTTTGGTAGGCGATTTTGGAGGTGTGTTCGCAGCACGAGCATTTGACACGCACCATGTGCCATTCGCTGGCGCAGGCGCTGCAATGGAGGTAGCGATAGCCTTGCGACTGGCCGCCGATGCGGATCACGCTGGCCACTGGATGCGAGCCGCACACGGGACACAAGGTGTTGGTCACCAGCGGCTGCACCGCCGGCGAGTCGAGCTGGCTGGCGCGCATCGCCCACACCACCTGCAGCGCGGCGGCGACGAACGGCGCGTGCAGCGGATCGACGCCCTCGGTCACTTCCGCCAGCACGGCGTCGGCGCAGCCTTCCAGCTGGGCGGCGTCGAGCTCGCGCAGCTGCGCCAGCACGCCGGCCACCTGCGGCTGCTCCTTGGCCAGTGGGTCGAGTTGATCGAGGATGGCGGCGAAGACGGTGCGCCACGACGCCGGACGGGCGCCGCTGACCGGCAGCGGCGGCATATGGTGCTCCAGCGAGAGGGCGATTTCGGCCGCGTCGGGCAGGGCGAACGTCGCCGCGGGCAGCGACGTTGCGACCGCCGCCTGCGCGTCGACCAGGGCCGCCATCAGTTGCAGGTAGCCCTGCATCGATTCGCCCACGGGAATTCCGGTGATTTCATTGTTCGCCAGCTGGCGCAGACGGGCCGCGCGCGCGGTGAAAAGACTGCGTGCTTGCGGCAGCAGCAGGCGCGGTATGGCATTGTGATCGAGCGATTCGATTTCGCCCGGTTCAAGCAGACGTTGTACCAAAAGATGTCTCCCAGTTTGCCGGCGGCGTCGTCACGATTGCGATGCGTGTGACCTCGGCCGCCGGCTTGGGAACTATTCTAATCCCAAATTAATAAATCAATCGCGCGGCTTGTGAGTGCTCCGCGCGACTTCCTCGAACCAGCGCGGATGATGCTTGCGCGCCCACCCGTAGGTGACCGTGCCGCGCACCATCGCGCCTATCGAACCCTTGACCCACAGGCCCGCGTAAATGTGGACCACGATTGAGCAAATGATCACAAAGGCGCAGAACGCGTGCAGCAGCGCGGCGAAGCGTACCACCTCGATCGGGAAGTAGAACGCGAAGTACGCGCGCCAGATCACGATGCCCGACAACAGGAGCCCCAGCATGCACAGGATCAGCACATAGAACAGCACCTTCTGGCCGGCGTTGTAGCGGCCGACCCTTGGGAGCTTTTCCTCGCGGTTGTTGACCACGTCGCCGACCTGCTTGAGCCACTGCGTGTCGCCCTTTTCGAAGTGGTTGTGGTGCCAGAAGCGCACCACCAGCAGCGCGAACGAGGCGAACATCAGTATCCCGAAGAAGGGATGCAGGATGCGCGTCCACTGGCCGCCGCCGAGGAATACCGCCATCCACGCCGTGGCCGGATGGAACATGGCCAGGCCGGACACCGTCAGCACGATAAAGCAGATGGCGGTGACCCAGTGGTTGCTGCGTTCATTGGGCGTGTAGCGTTCGATCAGCGGGTTGCCGTCCTTGTCGCGCAACGGTTTGTTTTCAGGTGTGCCCATCGGGGTTGTCATTTTTCGCTCTCCCTGATCCGGTTGGCCTCATGCAGCGCCTCGGCTTCCTCGTCCCTGCTGACCTCATTCGGACCGACGCGCGAATAGTGGAACCAGCCCGCCAGCGCCGTCGCGGCGATGCCGGCCAGCGCGAGCGGCTTGGTCAAGCCTTTCCACAATCCGACCATCGGGCTGATACTCGGATTCTGCTTCAGTCCATGGTACAGCGGCGCCTTGTCGGCGTGGTGCAGCACGTACATCACGTGCGTGCCGCCGACACCGGCCGGGTCATACAGGCCGGCGTTGGCGTAGCCGCGCGACTTCAGGTCCTCGATGCGCTCGGCCGCGTGCTCCTTCATGTCTTCCTTGGTGCCGAAGACGATCGCGCCGGTCGGGCAGGTCTTGACGCAGGCCGGTTCCTGGCCGACGGCCACGCGGTCCGAGCACAAGGTGCACTTGTAGGCGCGGTCGTCCTTCTTGGAGATGCGCGGCACGTCGAACGGACAGCCGGCGACGCAATAGCCGCAGCCGATGCAGTTCTCCTGATGGAAGTCCACAATGCCGTTGGTGTACTGGACGATGGCGCCCGGGGCCGGGCAGGCCTTCAGGCAGCCCGGGTCCTCGCAGTGCATGCAGCCGTCCTTGCGGATCAGCCATTCGAGGTTGCCGTCGTTGCTCTCGTGTTCCGAGAACCGCATCACGGTCCACGATTGCGGCGTCAGGTCGAGCGGGTTGTCGTACACGCCGGTCGTCTCGCCGACGTCGTCGCGCAGGTCGTTCCACTCCATGCAGGCGGTCTGGCATGCCTTGCAGCCGATGCATTTCGAGACGTCGATCAGCTTGGCGACGACACCGGTGGCCGGAGTGCGCGCCACCGGTGTCTGCACCGTGGTGGCCGACATTCGTTTGATATCAAGTGATTGTAAAGCCATGTTTTATTCTCCTCGGGCCGTCATGCTTTTTCCACTTTCACCAGGAACGACTTGAATTCCGGTGTCTGTGAATTGCCGTCTCCAACCGTCGGCGTCAGGGTGTTAATCAGGTAGCCCGGTTTGGTGACTCCCTTGAACCCGAAGTGAATCGGCAGTCCGACCTGGTGGGTCTTCTTGCCGTCGATGGTCAATGCCTTGATACGCTTGGTCACCACGGCCTTCGCCACGATGTGTCCACGCTTGGAACTGACTTTGACACGATCGCCGTGCGTCACGCCGATCTCCTTGCCGAGGTCTTCGCCGATTTCGACGAATTGCTCCGGCTGGATGATCGCGTTCAGGCGCGCGTGCTTGGTCCAGTAGTGGAAATGCTCCGTCAGACGGTAGCTGGTGGCCACGTGTGGATACTCGTTCGCCTTGCCCAGCTTCGCCCTGTCGCCCGGGAACATGCGGCCGGCCGGATTGCTGGTGGCGCGCGGGTTATTCGGGTGCATCGGGTTGTGGCCGATCGGCGTTTCGAACGGCTCGTAGTGCTCGGGGAACGGACCTTCGGCCATGGCGTCGCGCGAGTAGAAGCGCGCCACACCCTCGGCCAGCATGATGAACGGACCCATGCCGTTTTCCGGCGGTTCGTCGGCCTTGAAGTCCGGGACGTCCGGGCCGGCCCAGTTGCTGCCGTTCCAGCCGATCAGCTTACGGGTCGGATCGAACGGTTTGCCCTTGGTGTCGCACGAGGCGCGGTTGTACAGCACGCGGCGGTTGGCCGGCCAGGCCCAGGCCCAGTTCAGCGTATTGCCGATGCCCGACGGGTCGCTGTTGTCGCGGCGGCCCATCTGGTTGCCGGCGGCGGTCCACGAACCGGCGAAGATCCAGCATCCGCAGGCGGTGCTGCCGTCGTCGCGCAGTTGCGCGAAGCCGGCCAGTTGCTCGTTCTTCTTCAGGATGACTTTCGTCGGGTCCTTTGGATCGGTGAGCTCCTTGAGCGCCTTGCCGTTGAACTCCATCGCGATCTCCTCCGGCTGCGGGCTCAGAGGCTGGGCGTAGTTCCACGTCAGGTTGACGATCGGATCGGGGAATTTGCCGCCGTCGGTCTGGTACATCTTCCGGATGCGCATGAACAGGCCGGACATGATCTCCAGATCGCTCTTGGTCTGGCCGGGGCCTTCTGCGCCTTGCCAGTGCCACTGCAGCACGCGCGAGGAGCTCACCAGCGAGCCGCGTTCCTCGGCGAAGCAGGTGGTCGGCAGGCGGAACACCTCGGTCATGATCTTGGTCGGATCGACCTGGTGGAACTCGCCGAACGGACGCCAGAATTCCGCCGTTTCGACGGCCAGCGGGTCCATCACCACCAGGAACTTGAGCTTCGACAGCGACTCGGTGATCTTCTGCTTGTCCGGCGCCGACGCCAGGATGTTGAAGCCCTGGCAGATGTAGCCGTTCATTTTCCCCTGATGCATAAGCTCGAAGGCCTGCATCATGTCGTACGGCTTGTCCAGCTTCGGCAGGTAGTCGAACGCGTAGTTGTTTTCCTCGGTGGCGGCGTCGCCCCACCAGGCCTTCATGAAGGAGACCAGGAACTTCTTGGCGTTGCTGTAGTAGCTAAGCTGGTTCGGGCGCAAAGGCTGCAGCGCGCGCTTGGCCGTATAGGCTTGCCAGTCCTGTTCCGCCTCGCCGGGCAGGGTCAGGTAACCCGGCAGCATATTGGTCAGCAAACCCAGGTCGGTCAGGCCCTGGATGTTGGAGTGGCCGCGCAGCGCGTTCATGCCGCCGCCGGCGATACCGATATTCCCCAGCAGGAGCTGCACCATCGCGCCGGTGCGCAGGGTTTGCGCGCCGGTCGAGTGCTGCGTCCAGCCCAGGGCGTACAGGATGGTCGCGGCGCGTCCGGGGACGGCCGTCGACGCCAGCATCTCGGCGACCTTGTGGAATTTCTCCGGCGGCACGCCGCAGGCTTTCTCCACCATCTCCGGGGTGTAGCGCGAGTAGTGCTTCTTCATCAGCTGGTACACGCAGCGCGGATGCTCGAGCGTCGGATCGATCTTGGCGTAGCCGTCGTCGCCCATCTCGTAGTTCCAGCTGCTCTTGTCCGCGTACTTGCCGGTCGCCTCGTCGTAGCCCGAATACAGGCCGTCGTTGAAGGCGAAGTCCTCCCGGACGATGAACGGCATGTCCGTGTAATTGCGGACGTACTCGTGCTGGATTTTGTCGTTCGTGAGCAGATAATTGATGATCGCGCCCAGGAATACGATGTCCGAGCCGGTACGGGTAGGGACGTAATAGTCGGCTACCGAGGCGGTTCGGGTAAAGCGCGGATCGACCACGATCAGCTTGGCGCCGCGATGCGCCTTCGCTTCCGTGACCCATTTGAATCCGCAAGGGTGTGCTTCAGCGGCGTTTCCGCCCATGACCAGGATGACATCCGCGTTCTTGATGTCTACCCAGTGATTCGTCATCGCACCACGTCCAAATGTCGAGGCAAGACCTGCCACCGTCGGACCGTGTCATACACGTGCTTGATTGTCGAATGCCAGCATGCCCAGACTGCGCATGGTTTTATGGGTTAAGTAGCCTACCTCGTTGGAGCCGGCCGACGCGCACAGCATGCCGGTCGTGGTCCATCGGTTGACGGTTTTGCCGTCGGCGCTCTTCTCGATGAAGTTGGCGTCGCGGTCGGCCTTCATCAACTTGGCGATGCGCGTGAGCGCGTCGTCCCAGGCGATCGGGCTCCATTCCGTGGCGCCCGGGGCGCGGTATTCCGGCACCATCAAGCGATTCGGCGAGTGGATAAAGTCGATCAGGCTTGCGCCCTTTGGACACAGCGTGCCGCGGTTGACCGGGTGGTCGGCATCGCCTTCGATGTGGATGATTTTGGCGGTGGCGTTTTTGGCGCCGTCGCCCAAACCGTACATCAGGATTCCGCAGCCTACGGAGCAGTAGGGGCAGGTGTTGCGGGTTTCGGTGCTGCGCGCCAGCTTGTACTGCCGGACTTCGGCCAGGGCCGTTGCCGGCGCAAAGCCGAGGAGCGCGATGCTCGAACCCGCGATGGTCGCGCCAGTTACCCGAAGGAACTGTCGCCTGGACATCTGGTTCATGGAAAGCCTCTCAGTTGGAACAAAGACTTTCCGAGTGTAGCACCGGAAAAACATTTATGTTCGCACTGACACGGGTCAAATGTTGGGTTAACGCCAGTGCCGCACCTTTGACATAGCTCAAAGAATAATGTTTCAGCGGCTTGTTGAAGGAAGATGATTAATTTGCTACGACGCCGGTCGGATTGCGCCATGGCGGCCAATCCGACCAACGTGTCAATATGCTAACGTGGCTCAGGCGTCGGCGGTCGACGTCAGCAGCGCTTCGATCGCCGCCAGCGACGGCGGCGAGGCGCCCGCCGCCAGGCAGGCGGCGGCGCCGGCGGCCACCGCGAAGCGCAGGTGCTCCAGCGGCGCGCGTTCGGCGTTGTGCATCATGCTGTAGGCCAGCGCGGCGATGCTGGCGTCGCCCGCGCCGACCGAATCGACCACGGTGATGCGCGGCGCCGGCAGCGCCCATTGCTCGCCGCCGATGTGCAGCGAGGCGCCGTCGCCGCCCTTGGTGTACAGATAGGTGGCCGCCGGATTCCAGCCGCGCAGCGTGGCGAACGCCGTCTCGATGTCGCCGGTGCGGAACAGGCCCGCCAGATCCTCTTCCGACACCTTGACCACGTCGGCCAGCTCCGTCATGCGGCGCAAGGTCGCATCGTAACGCTCGTCCATCAGCAGCCGGTAGTTCGGATCGAAGCTGATGCGCACGCCGTCCAGTTTGAGCTGCTCGGCCAGCGCCACCAGCTTGCCGGCCAGCGGCTGGCGCGCCAGGCTGATGCCGCCGAAGTGCACCCATTTGCAGTGTGCGCGCCAGCCTTCCGGCAGCAGCGCGGCGTCGAAGTGCAGGTCGGCGCTGTCGTCGCCGACGAAGAAGTAGGCCGGCGGATCGGTGCGGTGCACGATCGCCAGCAGCGGCGATTTCGCATAGCGCTGCAGGAAGCGCATGTCGAGGTTGGCCGCTTCGCTGGCGCCGTGCAGCGCGTCGCCGAAGACGTCGACGCTGACGGCGCCGGCGAACGCGGTCGGCACCTCCAGCTTGGCCATCGTGCGCGCCACGTTCCAGGTCGAGCCGCCGACCTGGCTGAGCCAGCGCTGGGGATTGGGCTGGTCGCCGTCCTGCACGATCATGTCGGTCAGCGCCTCGCCCGCCGCGACAAACAAAGGAAAATTCGCCATCTCAATCCTTCTTCAATACGTTGAGCACTTCGTAGCAGGCGCCCATGGTGTGGTAATCCACTTTGCCGGCCGGGCTTTTCTCGTCCGTCAGCTTGCTGTTGTCGGCGCCGAGGATGCGGTACCACGCGCCGTATTGGTGATCGACGAAATGCTCCCAGCTATAGGCCCAGATCTTGTCGTACCAGGTCCAGTAGCTTGCCTCGCCGGTGCGCGCGCCCAGCAGGGCGGCGGTGGCCAGGCTCTCGGCCTGCACCCAGAAGTATTTGAGATCGTCGCAGATGCTGTCGTCCGGGCCGAAACCGTAGTAGATGCCGCCGTGCTGCGCGTCCCATGCCTTGTCCATCGCCGCGTTGAACAACTCCACCGCGCGCGGCAGCAGCCAGTCCTTGCCGCCTTCCAGCTGGTCGCCGTGACGCTCCAGCAGCAGCAGCAGCTTGGCCCATTCGGTCAGGTGGCCCGGCTGGTAGCCCCACGGACGGAAGATGTTGCTCTTGTCGTGGCGGTTGTACTCGGTGTCGACCGACCAGTCGGCGTGGTAGTGCTCCCAAATCAGATTGTCCGCCAACGCGGCCTGGCGTTGCGTGATGTTGCGCGCCAGCGTTTCGGCGCGCAGCAGGAAGGCGCGCTCGCCGGTCGCTTCGAAGGCGGCGATCAGCGCCTCGCAGGCGTGCATGTTGGCGTTCTGGCCGCGATAGGCGTCAAGGGTCGACCAGTCGGCGCTGGCCTCGTCGGCGTACAGGCCGTAGTCGGCGTCCCAGAAGCGCTGTTCCATCAGTTCGAAGGTTTCGTCGATCCATGCGCGGGCGTCGGCTTCGCCGGCCATCAGCGCGTGGCTGTAGGCGAGCAGCACGAAGGCCAGGCCGTAACAGTGGTTGGTGCCGTCGGTGACGCGGCCTTCGCCGTTGTTCCAGTCCAGTTGCCAGGCGTAGCCGCCGGTCGCCGGGTTGCGGTGGGCGGCGCGCAGGAAGGCCAGGCCGTGGCGCAGGCGCTGCTGGTCGGCCGCCTCGCCGAACTGGCGCCACGCCATCGCGTGCGTGAAGATGAAGCGCGTGCTGCTGACCAGATGGCGCGTGCGGCTATCGTAGACGGTGCCGTCATCCTTGTAGAAGTGATAGAAGCCGCCGCTCGGGTCCACGCAACGGCTGTCGTAGAAGTTGCGGGTGTGGCGGATGTGGTTGAGCAGCGTTGCGCGGGATTGAAAATCTGGTACCATCATTGGGTCCGTTTTTAGTTGATAGGCAGGGCGCTTTTTACGGCTGCCCGGTGGTATATTTTCGGGCGCGCACAGGCCCCCGCATCGGCGCGGAGCCGATGCCAGTTGTTGCGCGACCTTGCTCGGTCTAGCTAGTTTCAGGCGGCGGCCACGCTGCCTCCTTTGCCCTGCGGCTTCTGTACCCGCCAGCCGTCGAACACCGTGCTGGCCCTCACCACCAGCTCCACCGGCGCGATTTTTTCCACCGGTTCGTTATGCGGGCCATTCAACAGCATTTCCACGCCCAGCGCGCCGAGCGCCTTCTTATCGATGCGCAGCGTCGTCAACGGCCGGTGTCCCAGCACGGCGGTCGAAATATCGTCGAAGCCGACGATCGCGATGTCATGCGGGACCTTCAATCCCTTGGCCAGGCAGCAGCGCATCGCCACCAGCGCGGCGCTGTCGTTGTAGCAAAAGACGGCGTCCGGCGGATGGGGAAGGGCCAGCAACTGCTCCATCGCCTCCCATGCGCCGGTTTCCAGGTCGACGCCGTCCGGCAGGCCCGCTTCCATACGCGGGTCGGCCAGAATGCCCTCTTCGAACAGGGCCTGGCGGTAGCCGCGCGCCCGCTCGCGAATACTGTAGTGCGACAGCGGACCTGAAATAAAACCCACCCGCGTGCGGCCGGTGTCGATCAGGTGCTTGGTGGCCAGGTAGCCGCCCATCATATTGTCCGGGTTGACCGAGCTGTAACCGCGCAGCTTCATATCAATCAGCACCAGCTGCTTGCCGGTCGAGCGCAGGGCGCTCAAGGTTTCGGGCTCGAAGAAGCCGGCGCAGACGATACCGTCCGGCGCGTGCATGCGTATCTGGTCGATCAATCCATCGGCCGGGCCGACCGCCATGAACGACAGCACGATGCCCTGTTTGCGGCAGGCCTCCTCGGCCCCGTGCAGCACCGGGGAGTAGAAAGGGCTGCTCGAGGCGGTGTTGTGCTGTCGGTGCAGCAGGAAAGTCAGGCGGCGCAGACGTTTCGGCCGCAGCTTGCAAAAGTCGTAACCGAGCTTGCGCGCCGCCTCCAGCACCATCTGGCGCGTGGCTTCGGTCAATCCCGGTTCGTTTTTCAGGGCGCGTGAAATGGTCCCCGCCGACACGCCGGCCACGCGTGCGATATCCCGTATCGTCACTCCGGTGGTCGCAGCGCTATTTGTGGAATCGCCCATCTCGGTCTCCAAATCTCTCATGAACCGGCTCGCGGCGGTGCCGTCGGCGGGTTTCTGGTGTGAATACAGTCTTGCATAATCGTCCAGCCACGGTCAAACGACACGTCGACTTTCTCGAAAAGTTTAGCGCAATTTACTAAACACGCCGATTTTAGCCGTACGCTGCGCCGCAACACGGCGTATCGCCTTGCATCGTGTGTTTAGTGAAGGCGGCTAAACTGCGCCTCAAATTCGCTTGCTGTTTGACCCTTGGGCGTCGCCGATGCAGAATCTTTTCACTAATATAAAAACCATCCAAGAGGAGACAGCTGATGGAGCACGTTGCACCGGCAACTTTGAACACCCACGATCATGCGCGTCAGGGCGGAGGCAGCACCACCTTCCCGATGATGATCATCACGCTGCTGTTCTTCATGTGGGGGTTGATCACCTCGCTGAACGATGTCCTGATTCCCCACCTCAAATCGATTTACACGCTCACCTATGTGCAGGCGATGCTGGTGCAGTTCTGCTTCTTCGGCGCCTACTTCATCGTCTCGCTCCCCGCCGGCATGTTGATCAAGCGGCTGGGCTACCAGCGCGGCGCCGTCGCCGGGCTGGTGGTCGCCGCCATCGGCTGCGCCATGTTCTATCCCGCCTCGATGGGCGGCTACGCGCTGTTCCTGCTGGCGTTGTTCGTGCTCGCCGGCGGCATCACCATCCTGCAAGTGTCCGCCAACCCTTTCGTCGCGGCGCTGGGCGCGCCGGCCACCGCATCGAGCCGCCTGACCTTGACGCAGGCGTTTAATTCGCTCGGCACCGCGATCGCTCCGGCGCTTGGCGGTTTCCTGATCCTGTCCGAAGGCGTTCCAGCCGTCGCCAACATCGTCAAGACCAAGGCCGAGGAGGCCGCGACCGTGCAGGGGCCGTACCTGGTGCTGGCGGCCACCTTGCTGGCCATCGCCATCCTGTTCGCGCTGGTGCGCCTGCCGAAGATCGTCGACGCCGAAGAATCGGGCGCCTACACGCTGGATAAAAAAGTGACGTCGCACCGCCACTTGGTGCTGGGCGCGATCGGCATCTTCCTGTACGTCGGCGGAGAGGTCAGCATCGGCAGCTTCCTGATCAACTTCCTCGGCGAGTCCAACATCGCCGGCATGTCGCACGGCGCCGCCGCCAATTACGTCAGCTTCTACTGGCTCGGCGCCATGATCGGCCGCTTCGTCGGCTTCGGCGTGATGCGCTACGTCAGCCCGGGCAAGGCGCTGGCGTTCAACTCGGCCGCCTCCATCGTGCTGCTGCTGACGGCGATCTTCTCGCATGGCGCGGTCGCCATGTGGGCCGTCATCGCCGTCGGCCTGTTCAACTCCATCATGTTCCCGACCATTTTCAGCATGGCGCTGTACAAGCTCGGCCCCCTGACCAGCCAGGGCTCGGGCATCCTGTGCATGGCCATCGTCGGCGGCGCGCTGGTGCCGTTCGCGCAAGGGCTGCTGGCCGACACCATCGGCTTGCAGCTGTCGTTCTTCGTGCCGGCCGCCTGCTATACCTTTATCCTGTACTACGGTTTGAAGTACGCCGGCATGTACTCCGACCGTTGATCTTCGATCCTTTGATTTCGCCCTCCAATAATAAAGTGAGACAGCTAATGAATTCCGAACTGAACCTGCGTCCGCTGGCCATCGCGCTGGCGGTGGCGGCAACGCTTGCCGCCGCGACCATCGTCACCGTGGCCACCGCGCTGCCGGCCTACGCCGCCGGACAAGAGGCGGGCGCGCCGGCCGAACCGGCCTCCAAGCCGTGGCTGGACAAGTCGCTGAGCTCCGACAAGCGCGCCAAGCTGGCGCTGGACGCCATGACGCAGCAGGAAAAACTGAACTGGGTGCTGGGCTACTTCGGCGCCGATTTCGTCCCCAACAAAACCAAGAAGCATCCGGCCGCGCTGCCTTTCTCGGCCGGTTACATTCCCGGCGTGCCCCGACTGGGCCTGCCGGCGCTGTTCGAGACCGACGCCGGCCTTGGCGTTGCCACGCAATTGAGCAAAAACCCGCGCGAGCGCACCTCGCTGCCTTCCGGCCTGGCCACCACGGCCACCTGGAACCGCGACCTTGCCTACCAGGGCGGCGCGATGATCGGCCGCGAGGCGCGCGCCTCCGGCTTCAACGTCATGCTGGCCGGCGGCGTAAACCTGCTGCGCGAACCGCGCAACGGCCGTAACTTCGAATACGCCGGCGAAGATCCGCTGCTGGCCGGCACCATGGTGGCGCAGCAGATCAAGGGCATCCAGTCGAATAATCTGATTGCGACCATGAAGCACTTCGCCGTCAACGACCAGGAGACCGGTCGCTTCGTGCTCGACGCCCGCCTGGACGACACCAGCAACCGCATGTCGGACCTGCTGGCGTTCCAGTTCGTTCTGGAGCAGTCCAACCCCGGCTCGGTCATGTGCTCCTACAATCGCCTGAACGGCGTCTACGCCTGCGAAAACGACTACCTGCTCAACCAGGTGCTGAAGAAGGACTGGGGCTTCAAGGGCTATGTGATGTCCGACTGGGGCGCCGTCCACAGCACCGTGGAAGCGGCCAACAGCGGCCTGGATCAGCACTCCGGCTGGGAGTTCGACAAGTCCGCCTACTTCGGCGGCGCGCTGGAGGAGGCGGTCGAAAACGGCCACGTGCCGCAGGCGCGGCTGGACAACATGGCTTACCGCGTGCTGTGGGCGATGTTCGACAAGGGCGTGGTCGACAATCCGGTCAAGGAAGGCGGTTCGATCGACTACGACGCCCACAAGCTGGTCAGCCAGGCCGACGCGGAAGAGGGCATCGTCCTGCTGAAGAACAGCAACAGCGTGCTGCCGCTCAAGGCCGGCGCCAAAAAGATCGTCGTCATCGGCGCGCACTCGGATGTGGGCGTACTGGCCGGCGGCGGCTCGTCGCTGGTGTATCCGATCGGCGGCAATCCGGTGCCGGGCATCGAGCCGACCATCTGGCCGGGGCCCGTGGTGTACCACCCGTCGTCGCCGCTGAAGGCGATCAAGGCCCGCGCCGGCGGCGCCAAGGTGGTCTACAACGACGGCAAGGACACCGCGTCGGCGGCCAAGGATGCGGCGGACGCCGATGTCGTCATCGTCTTCGCGGAGCAATGGGTGGGCGAGTCGCTCGACGCCGTGTCGCTGTCGCTGCCGAACAACCAGGACGCGCTGATCGCCGCCGTCGCCAAGGCCAACCCGAAAACGGTGGTGGTGCTGGAGAGCTCCGGTCCGGTGCTGATGCCGTGGGTCGACCAGACCGCCGCCGTGGTGCAGGCATGGTACGCCGGCAGCGGCGGCGGCGACGCCATCGCCCGCGTGCTGTATGGCGAGGTCAATCCGTCGGGCCACTTGCCGACCACCTTCCCGGTCTCCGAAAGCCAACTGCCGCGTCCCAAGCTCGATGGCGATCCGAAGAAGGACCGCGAGCGCTTCACCGTCAACTATCACGAAGGCGCGACGGTCGGCTACAAGTGGTTCGACGCCAAGGGCCTCAAGCCGCTGTTCCCGTTCGGTCACGGCTTGTCGTACACGCAGTTCTCGTATTCCGGCCTGGCCGCCAGCCAGAAGGACGGCAAGCTGCAACTGAGCTTCAAGGTCACCAACACCGGCGCGGTCAAGGGCAAGGACGTGCCGCAGGTGTACGTCTCGCCGGTCGGTGTGAAGTGGGAAGCGCCGAAGCGCCTGGCCGGCTGGGACAAGGTCGAACTCGCGCCCGGCGAGAGCAAGGACGTCAGCGTGACGGTCGATCCGCGCCTGCTGGCCATGTATGACGGTAAATCGAAGACCTGGCGCGTCGCCAGCGGTGGCTACAAGGTATTGCTGGCGCATGACGCCGGGGACACCAAAGCCGCCAGCATCACCGTGCAGCTACCCAAGCAGACCTTGAACGTCGCAGGCAAGCCAACCAAGTAACCATCCATAAAAAGAAAGAACGAGACATGAAACAACTCTACAAATTCTGCGCGACCGCGTTGATGATCGGTGCTTGCGGCATCGTGTCCGCCGCCGATGGCGCCACCGTCGGCAAGGGCGATTTCGTCACCGCCAAGAAGACCCACTTCGCGCGCAAAGGCCAGGCCTACTACATCGTCGGCGCCAACTTCTGGTACGGCGGCTACCTCGGCGCGCCGAAGGGCGTGGGCGAGCGCGCCCGCCTGCTGAAGGAACTCGATAGCATGCGCGCGATCGGCATCAACAACCTGCGCGTGCTGGCCGTCTCCGAGAAAACCGACATGAAAAGCGCCGTCAGCCCGGCGACCACCGCCAAGCCGGGCGAGTACGACGAGAATCTGTTGGTCGGCCTGGACTTCCTGATGGCCGAAGCGGCCAAGCGCGATATGACGGTGGTGCTCTACCTGAACAACTTCTGGCAATGGTCGGGCGGCATGACGCAGTACCTGAACTGGTTCGAGGGCACGCCGGCGCTGGACCCGAACGTGACCAAGGATTACGACGACTACATGAAGAAGAACGCGCGCTTCTACGTCAACGCCGCCGCGCAAAAAGAGTACCGCAACGTGATCCAGAAGATCGTCAAGCGCGTCAACACCATCACCGGCAAACCTTATTCGGAAGACCCGATCCTGATGTCGTGGCAGCTGGCCAACGAGCCGCGCCCGGGCAACGGCAACGCCACACCGGAAGAGAAGAAGGCCTACATCAAGTGGATCGACGAAACCGCCGCATACATCCACAGCCTTGACAAGAACCACATGGTCAGCAGCGGCAGCGAAGGCCTGGCCGGCTCCGCGCAGGACGCCCAGCTGTTCCTCGACTCGCACCGCACCAAGCATATCGACTACCTGACCTATCACCTGTGGCCGAAGAACTGGGGCTGGTTCGATTCCAAGGACCCAACCGGTTCGTGGGATGGCGCCATCACCAAGAGCCGCAACTACCTGACTTCGCACATCGACCTGGCCAAGAAACTGGACAAGCCTATCGTGCTGGAGGAATTCGGCCTCGATCGTGACGGCGCCTCGTTCAGCATCAAGGCCACCACCAAGATCCGCGACCGCTTCTACCGCGAAGTGTTCGATTTCGTCTACGACGGCGCCAAGAAGGGCGATCCGATCGCCGGCTTCAATTTCTGGGCCTGGGGCGGCGCCGGCCGCGCGGCCAACGCGGATTACTGGTGGAAGCCGGGTAACGACTTCGTCGGCGATCCACCGCAGGAAGAGCAGGGTCTGTACTCGGTGTTCGACTCGGACACCAGCTCGCTCAAGTTGATCAAGGAGTACGCCGACAAACTCAATACCATCAAGCGCTAAGGGGGCACGCATGAAACGTACCGTCATAAGCATGGCGGCGCTGGCCGCCTGCGCCTGCGCTTTCAACGCCCACGCCCAGAAGTTCGACGGGCTGGCCGACACGCCGCAAATGGGTTGGAACAGCTGGAATACCTTCGCCTGCGACATCAACGAGCAGCTGATCAAGGACACCGCCGATGCGATGGTCAAGAACGGCTTGAAAGACGCCGGCTATCAGTATGTCAACATCGACGATTGCTGGCACGGGAAGCGTGACGAGACGGGCGTGATCCATCCGGACAAGGAGCGCTTCCCGTCGGGTATGAAGGCGCTGGCCGACTACGTTCACAGCAAGGGCCTCAAGATCGGGATCTACTCTGACGTCGGCGCCACCACTTGCGGCGGCCGCCCGGGCAGCCGTGGCTATGAATACCAGGATGCGCGCACCTATGCCTCCTGGGGCATCGACTACATCAAGTACGACTGGTGCGACAGCAAGGGCCTGTCGTCGGTGGGGGCGTACACCACCATGCGCGACGCCATCCGCGCCGCCGGCCGGCCGATGTTGTTCAGCATTTGCGAATGGGGCGACACCAAGCCCTGGGAATGGGCCAAGGATGTCGGCCACTCGTGGCGCACCACCGGCGACATCCATATGTGCTTCGATTGCGAATTCAGCGAGGCGTCGTATTCGCGCTGGGGCGTGCTGCAGATCCTCGACAAGCAGGCGGGCCTGCGGGTGCATGCCGGTCCGGGTCACTGGAACGATATGGACATGCTGGAAGTGGGCCGTGGCTTCACCGAAGACGAGGACCGCACCCACTTCGCCGCCTGGTCGATGCTGGCGTCGCCGCTCATCCTGGGCAACGACGTGCGCAAGATGTCCGAGGCGACGAAACGCATCCTGACCAACAAGGCGGTGATCGGGATCAACCAGGACAAGCTGGGTATCCAGGCGTGGCGCTTCCTGCAATCCGGCCAGTTGGAGTATTGGGCCAAGCCGCTGGCCAACGACGAGTGGGCGGTGATGATCCTGAACCGCAGCGACGAGGTCAAACCGGTGACTTACCAGTGGTCGACATCCCGCATCAACGACGATGCGAACAAGCGCGTGCTCGACACCACCAAGACGGTCTTCAACTGGACCGACGCCTGGACCGGCAAGACCGGCGACACCAGCAAGAAACTGGAGAGCAAGCTCGCGCCGCACGGCGCGATTGTCCTGCGCCTGAAGGCCCGGAGCTGAAATGAAGCACACGATGACTGTGGCGGCGTTGGCCGCGATGATGTGGTCCGGCGCCCAAGCCGGCGACCAGTGGGGACCTTATAACGCCGAATTCCCGGCCGCCAGCGACGGCCTGGTGAAGAAGGTCAAACAGGCCGACATCTTCGCTTCGGCGGTGGCGGGCAGGGTGCAGCCGTTCGCTTTGAGCGGCTGGTTCAAACCGTCGGAGCCGGCGCCCGGCCGCACCCTGATCGCCGGTGTCGCCGGCGCGCAGGCGGGGCCCGGATGGTTCGTGTGCAGTGTGGACGGCGCGTTCGGCTTCTGCGGCTATGGACTGGAAGTGGTCTCGCCGCTGAAGCTTGCGCCCAATGCCTGGGTGCACCTGGCGGCCAGCTACGACGGCAGACGGGTCACCTTGTACGCCAACGGCAGCGCCATCGCCCGGCAGGACGCGGTGCTCAAAGCCGAGGGCTTTACGCCAGCTCCGATCAAGGAAAGTGCGCAGGCCGCGCCGGTCGACGACTTCGCCCCCCGGATTTCGATGGGCCCGCGCAGCAAGGCCGCGACAGGCTACGCCGGGCGGATCGCCGGCTTCACCGTCACCGCCACCGCGCTGGACGAAGGTGCTGTGCGCGCGATGGCCGCCACGCAGCCGAACGATGCGCTGATCAACTTCGAATCCGGCAGTCCATCGTGGCCGATACAGGTTCGCCAGATGTACGGCCAGGTCGCGCCGCAGGACCCGTGGACCTTGCCCAAATCCGGTTCACCGTTCCAGGAGCCGAAAGCCAAGCCGGCCTACAGCGGTCCGGCGCTGGTGCAGAAGGACGCCAACCTGTGGACCATCAAGTCGTGGAAGCTGCAGGCGGCGCCAGAGGTAAGCGCGAAGCCGGAGCACATTTCGTCGACCGGCTTCGACGCCGCCGGCTGGTATCAGACCACCACGCCCGGCACGGTGCTGACCACGCTGGTCGACCGTGGCGTCTATCCAGATCCCGACTACGGCCTCAATAACATGGCCATTCCGGAATCGCTGAACAAACAGGATTACTGGTATCGCACGTCGTTCCAGCCGCCCGCCGCCTTCAAGCAGGGGCAGCGTCTGTTCGTCACCTTCAAGGGCGTGAACTACGAGGCGGAGGTGTGGATCAACGGCCGCAAACTGGGCGGCATGAAGGGCGCCTTCGTGCGCGGCACCTTCGACATCAGCCCCTATCTGAAGCTCAAGGGCGATAACGTCATCGCGGTCAGGGTGTCGCCGCCGCCGCATCCCGGTCTGCCGCAGGAGGAATCGATCGCGGCCGGCGCCGGCGAAAACGGCGGCACGCTGGCGCAGGACGGGCCGACCTTTATCGCCTCCGAGGGCTGGGACTGGATTCCCTCGGTCCGCGACCGCAACACCGGTTTGTGGCAGGACGTGGAGCTGCACGCCACGCGCGACTTCAAGCTGGGCGACGCCCAGGTGATCACCGCGCTGCCGAAGGCGGACAACAGCGTGGCCGATGTCAGCATCGAAGTGCCGGTCTCGAATTTGTCGAAGTCGGCGCAACGGGTCACCGTCCGCGCGACGATTTCGCGGCGTGACGGTAGCATGAAACCCATCCAGGTCAGCAAGACCGTCGGCCTGGCGCCGGGCGAGCATAGCGTGCGTTTCACGCCGGCCGATTTCGCCGCGCTCAAGCTGAAAAATCCCAAACTGTGGTGGCCCAACGGCTACGGCGCGCCGGATCTGCATGAGCTCAAGCTCGAGGCGATGCAGGGCACGCAGCTGTCGGACCAGGCCAGCACCCGGTTTGGCGTGCGGGCGGTGACGTACGAACTGTCGCTGGTGGACCAGGGCGGCCACCTGCGCCGCGTGGAAGCCGACTTCACCAAGGGGCGTGAACTGGGCGTGCGCATCACCGACGGCCGCCACCAAGCCATTAAGAAGCTCTCCGATAATAATTGGGCCACGGGCCTGCGCCCGGAGGCCGAATGGACGGCGGCGATTCGGCCGCTGGAGGAAACCACGCTCAGTCCTTTCCTGGTCATCAAGGTCAATGGCGTGCGCATCGCGGCGCGCGGGGGCAACTGGGGCACGGAAGACTGGCGCAAACGCATCGACCGTGAGCGGCTGGAACCTTACTTCCGCCTGCACCGGGACGCCAACGTCAACATCATCCGCAACTGGGTGGGGCAGAACACCGAGGAGAGCTTCTTCGAGCTGGCCGACGAATACGGTCTGATGGTGATGAACGACTTCTGGGCGTCGACCCAGGACTACAACCTGGAGCCGCAGGACGTCAACCTGTTCATGGAGAACGCGCGCGATGTGGTCAAGCGCTATCGCAACCATCCGTCGGTGATCATGTGGTTCGGCCGTAACGAGGGCGTGCCGCAGCCGGTGCTGAACGAGGCGCTGGAGGCGATGATCTATCAGCTCGACGGCACGCGCTGGTACAGCGGCAGCTCGAACCGCGTCAATCTGCAAAACAGCGGTCCGTATAACTACCAGACGCCGACCAGCTACTTCACCGAGCACGCCAAAGGCTTCTCGGTGGAAGTGGGCACGCCGTCGTTCCCGACGATCGAGGCGATCAAGGCGGCGGTGCCGTCGACCGACCAGTGGCCGTTGACCGACACCGTCACGTATCACGACTGGCACCCGGACGGCAACGGCAGCGTCAAGACCTTCAACGCGGCGATGGCCGCCGGTTACGGCGCGCCCGACTCGCTGGCGGACTTCGAACGCAAGGCCCAGTTGCTGAACTACGAAAGCCACCGCGCCATCTTCGAAGGCATGAACGCGGGGCTGTGGCGCCAGCACAGCGGCCGCATGCTGTGGATGACGCAGCCGGCCTGGCCGAGCACCATGTGGCAGATCCTCAGCCACGACTACGACACGCACGGCGCCTTTTACGGCGTGAAGAGCGCGGCGGAGCCGGTGCACGTGCAAATGAACCTGCCGGACTACCAGCTCATGGTGATCAACAACCCGGCCGCCGCGTTGAATGGCGCCACGCTGTCGTACGCCGCGTATGACGTTCAGGGCAAGCTGCTGGCCAGCGGCGACAAGCCGGTGGCGGTGGCGGCGGTGAGCACCTCGGAACCGATCGACGCCGGCATCGGCGCGCTGGTGGCGCAGCATAAACTGATCGTGCTCAAACTGGCGCTCAAGGACGCCGACGGCAAGCTACTGTCGCAGAACGCCTACTGGCCAAGCAGCACGCTCGCCGGCCAACAGGGCTTGAACCAGCTGGCGACGGTGCCGCTGGAACTATCCACGCGCTGGACCGGCGCGGCCGCGCGGGGCGAACGGCAGTTGGAGGTTACAATGCGCAACGGCGGCGAAGTGCCCGCCCTGAGCGGTAAACTGACCTTGTTCAATGCGGACGGCGAACGGATACTGCCGGTGTATTTTTCGGATAATTATGTAGCGCTGATGCCGGGCGAGAGCCGCACCGTGAGCGTCACGTTCAAGAGCCAGGGCGCGGTGCGCCTGGATCTGCGTGGCTGGAACGTGGCGCCGCAATCGCTGCGGATAGGCGCGCAATGAAAGGATTCCAGATGAAGAAGTCGCTGATCCCCGCGATCGTCGCCGCCGGCCTGCTGGCGCTGGCCAGCGCCCCAAGCCACGCCGACGCGCCGCTTAACCCGGCCGCCTGCAGCACCACGCCGGCGCCACGCAAAATCGAGTACCCGTGGATGTCGGTGGCGCGCTGGCACGAGATGTTCAAAGAGGACGTCGCGGTGGCCGATGCCGGCAACGTCGATCTGCTGTTCGTCGGCGACTCCATCACCGAAGGCTGGAACCGCGAGATCTGGGACAAGTCCTTCGGCGCCTGGAAGGCGGCCAATTTCGGCATCGGCGGCGACCACACCGGCAACGTGCTTTGGCGGCTCGATAATGGCCACGCCGACAAGCTGCACCCGAAGCTGGTCGTGCTGACGATCGGCGTGAACAACTTCTTCCACTGCGGCGCCGCGCCGGACGACGTGTTCCAAGGCGTGCAGGCGGTGCTCAAGAAGTTGCGCGCGCTGTACCCGGACGCGAAGATACTGCTCAACGCCGTGCTGCCTTACGAGCAATCGGCGCAGAATCCAAAGCGGCAGCAGATCATTGAGCTGAATCGCAAGATCGCATCGCTGGGCGATGGCAAGACCATCATTTTCAGGGATTACGGCGCCCGTTTCCTGCTGGCGAACGGCGATATGTCGCCGGAGGTGATGGCCGACTTCCTGCATCCGACGCCCAAGGGGTACCAGATCTGGTCGGACGCGATGCTGCCGGACATACAGAAGTTGATGAAGTAATGAACGGCGCGCACCGCCGTATCGCCGGCTGCGCGGCGTTGATCGCCTCGCTGTGGGGCCAGGCCCCGCTGGCCGCGGCGGCGTCGATGACGGCCGCCGATCCCCACGTCGCCCGCATGGGCCGAGCCGCTATCAGCGCCGACGGCGTGGTGCGGTTCGGCTATCCGGGCGTTAGTTTTTATCTCAACTTCGAGGGCACGCGCCTGAGCGTGGACGCGCAGGCCAGCGGCGGCAACAGCTATCTGGACGTGATCGTCGACGGCGTCGCGCGCAAGGTGAGGCTGGCGCCTGGCAAACAGACCCTCAGCCTGGTCGACGGCGCCGCCGACGGCAGGCACACGGTGGAAATCGTCAACCGGTCCGAGACCTGGCACGGCACTGCCGCGCTGCTGCGGTTTGACACCGACGGCAAGTGGAGCGCCGCGCCCATCCTGCCGCAACGGAAAATGCTGATGCTGGGCGATTCCGTCACCTGCGGTGAGGCGATCGACCGTATCGCCGGCGCCAAGAAGGATCCGTCCTGGTGGAACGCGCGTTCATCCTACGGCATGCTGATGGCGCGCGACTTGGGCGCGCAGGTGCAACTGGTCTGCTACGGTGGACGAGGCTTGATACGCACCTGGGACAACAAGACCAACGAACTGAATTTGCCGGACTATTATCAGTTGGCGATACCTGACCGGGAACAGCCGGCAGAATGGGATCAGCGCGATTATCGGCCAGATGTGATTCTCAGCGCGATCGGCAACAACGACTTCAATCACGGCATTCCGGACCGCGAGCAGTACGTGGCAACCTACGTGCGGTTCGTGCGCACGCTGCTAAAGGATCATCCGCAGGCGCGGGTGGTGCTGACCGAAGGCGGTTTGATGACCGGCGAGAAGCGGGTGGCGCTGATCGAATACATCGCCGAGACGGTGAAACGGGTGGGGGACAAGCGGGTGCACGCCATCGCGTCGAAACCCTATTCGGGCGATGCCGATGACGGGCATCCGACCAGGGAGCAAACCGTCGATATCGCCAACGACTTGCTCCCCCAGGTCCGCGCCATCATGGGTTGGTGAACGCAGGCGGGATTAGCCGGAACGGCTAATCCCGTTAAACAACCTTAGTAGTTCGCGCCAACCCGGAAACCGAACATGCGAGGCTGCACGAAGTTGGCCTCCATGAACCCACCGTACACCGAATTGCCGCTCAACTTGGCGTGGCTGTTCGACACGTTGCGGACATACAGCTCCGCGTGCCATTTGTCGTCCGGCGCCTCCAGCCGCACCGACGCATCGCCCATCGCATACGCTTTCTGGTAGCGGCCGATGTGCGCGAACTCCGAATTGAGCATGTCGAAGTAAGCCTTGTCGCGCCAGTTCACCTTCACGTACGGGATCACCTTGTAGCCGTTTTCAAACCCGAACTCCTGCGAGAAGTTGAGGTTGAACTGGTACTTCGGCGTGTTGGGCAGGTGGTTGCCGTCGACGTTCGCCAGGCGGCGGCCCAGCAAGGTCTTGTCAGGGCCGTTGTAAGCGGTCGGGCAGGCCGGCAAGCCCAGTTCCAGTCGCACATCGCACTGATAGTCGTCGCTGTACGAATTGTAGTCGTGGATGCTGGAGTTGATGTAAGCGAAGCCGCCGCCGATACGGCCGCCGCGCCATGGCTTGTAATCCCATTCCAGCTCCAGTCCCGGGATGTTCACCTTGCCGACGTTGATCGTGCGCCAGCCTTCATATACGTCGCACTTCGGCTGGTCGGCCGGGCATGGCAAGCCGTTCGAAGGGATGATCTGGTTGATGAAATAGGTGCCGGTGACCTGCATGTCCTTGTACTTCATGAAGAACGCGGTGGCCGACAGGCTCAAACGGTTGTCCAGGAATTTGCCCTTGAAGCCCAGCTCATAGTTGGTGACGGTCTCCGGCTCGTACGGCAGGAAGGTCTCGACGCCGGGTTTGCCGTCGGCGCACAGCCGGTAGTTGCAGCTGTCGGTCTTGTCGGCGAAGCCGCCCGCCTTGTAGCCGGTCGACACCGAGGCGTACACCATCTTGTTGGCGTCGAGCTGCTTTTGCAGGCCGGCGCGCCACGTCACTTTTTTCCATTCCTGTTTGTGGTCGTTCGAGGTCGGCGCGCCATACAGGTTGTAGGCCGCCACGCTGCCGCCCATCGCCGGCGTCAGGTCGGTGCCGTCATGGACGTGGAAGCCGGGCGTGCCGGGCGTGCCTTGCGAGTATAGGCCGTTGTAGTAGGCCGAGTTGCCGATCCAGTTGGCGCCATATACCTTGCCGCCCTTGTCCTCCTTGCTGTCGATGCTGTAGCGCGCGCCGAGGGTACCGGTCCACGTCGGCATGAACTTCCAGTCGGCCTGGGCGAAGACCGCCTTGGCGTCGACCTGGCGGTTAGGCTGGTTATACAGCACGCTGCCAACGTCTCCGTACGGCTTCTGGATGGTGTTGGTCTGCTCGTAGTCGATGCGGTTACGCTCGTGCATCCAGAACAAGCCGCCGACGTACTGCACATTGCCGAGCTGCTGCTTCAACTGCGCCTCGTGCACCGTCGACAGGTAGCGCGAATCGAGCGTGCGGTGGAAGGAGTCGGTCAGCGGCCAGGTGCCCCAGTTGCCGTCGGCCGAATTCGGATACGCGCCGTTGATCTGGAACGGCGCCGCATGCTGCATCCCCAAATCGTCGTCGGTGATCTGCGAGCGGCTTTGGTCGGCGATCTGGAAGGTGTAATCGAAGTTGGTGTGGTCGTTGATGTTCCAGTTGACCCCCGTGCGCAGCGTCTTGATACTCAGGTCGTTCTGGCCGGGGACGTTGACGTTGATGTCCCACTTGCCCTGGCCCGGGCCGCAGGCGTAGCGGGTGCCGGCGGTGGCGTCGCAGTCGCGGAAGGTGGCGCCGCCGGCGCCCGAATCCTGGAACTGCTCATACGAGGCCTTGGCCGTGATGTCCTTGTTGATCTTCAGCAGTGCCGTCAGGCGGCCGGCCCATTCGTCCTGGTTGGTGTAGTAGTCGCTCTTGCCGATCACGCGGTTGAAGCGCTGGTCGACATCGGGCTTGCCGTTCGGGATCCAGCCGAGTGCCGGCGCGTTCGCTTCGCTCAGATCGCGCGTCTGGTTGGCATAGCCGTCGCGCTTGACCTTCATGAAGGTGCCGCGCAGGGCCAGCGCGTCGTTGACGACGATGTTCTGCACCACCGAGATTTGCTTCTTGCGGTAGTTGCCGATATCGATGTCGGCCTTGCCGTAGTTGCCCGTCCAATCCGGCTTGGCGGGAATCACGTTGACGCTGCCGCCGGTGGAGTTACGGCCGAACAGCGTGCCTTGCGGACCGCGCAGCACCTCGACCTGTTCCAGGTCGAACATCAGCGCCTGCGCGCCTTGTGGACGCGGCGAGTACATGCCGTCGACGTGGAAGCCGACCGCCGGGTCGCCGGTCTCGGTGAAGTTGGTGGAGGTGATGCCGCGGATGGTGATCTGCACGGCCGAATCCTCGCCGGTGTTTTCGATCACGACGTTGGGCATCTCGCCGCTCAGGTCCGACAGGCTGGTGGCGCCCTTGCGGGTCAGTTGCTCCTGGCTGAGCGCCGCGACGGCCAGCGGGGTGCGCAGCAACGAGGTCGAATAGCGCGTCGCGGTGACGCGCACTTCCTGGATCTGGTCCGGGTTGGACGACGCAGCGGCCGGCGCGGCTTGCGCATCGGCGGCGGCGGTGGCGGTGGACTCGGCTTGGGCCTGGGCCTGGGCGGCGAACGTCATGAATGAACAAGCGCTGGCGACGGCCAGGCTCATGAGAGTGCGTCTTGTGGGTTGCAGCATTGTGTCTGTCTCCTCGATGTTTTTGGAATTATGGAAAGCGCCAGTGCCGCAGGTTGTCTGATACGGCTTAGCTTCCTGGCAACCGGAGTATCGATCCGTAAATATCGAGGGTCAAATGAAACTAAATTTGCAACCGATGTTTAACAAACTTTACTAAACACACAATCTTTTACGGTTTTCGGCCAGCGTGGCTATGCCGACACAACGCCGTAATTTCTCGAACTGTTTTGTAAAGATTTGCAAGCATGCATTGCGCGATACCCGGGCGCGGAACGGGCGCCAGCGGCCGCTTTGTAAAGAAATGTAAGCGGTATACATGTGGGCGCACGACAATGTCCAGTAAAAACAAGGACTTAATCGCGATCGACCGGATGCTGGCTTGAGTGGTATTGCACTGGTAGCATAACTGATCGATAACTTGGGGGAGCCCCATGCAAATGAGCGTGAACACAACGGAACAGACACCCCGCGACGCGTCGCGGTCGGTAGTGGTCGGCATGTTGTTCGTCGGCCTGCTGTTTTTCATTCTCGGCTTCGTCACCTGGCTGAACGGGTCGCTGGTGCCCTTCCTCAAGATCGTCTGCGGCCTGAACAACTTCCAGGCGCTGTGGGTGACGTTCGCGTTCTACATCGCCTACACGGTGATGGCGCTGCCGGCCGCCGCCGTGCTGGCCCGCATCGGCTACAAAAAGGGCATGACGCTCGGCCTGGGCATCATGGGCGCCGGCGCCTTGCTGTTCATTCCGGCGGCGCGCAGCACGCACTACGAACTGTTCCTGGCGGCGCTGTTCACGCTGGCCACCGGCATGACCTTGATGCAGACCGCCATCAATCCCTACATCGTCCAGATCGGCGACCGTGACAGCGCGGCCATGCGCATCAGCATCATGGGCCTGTTCAACAAGGGCGCCGGCGTCGTCGTGCCGCTGGTGTTCAGCTCGCTGATGCTGGCCGATATCGACAGCTTCTCGCACACCGCGCTGGCCACCTTGGAGCCGGCCGCGCGCGACGCCATGCGCGCCACCTTGGCCGAGCGGCTGGTGTTCCCCTATGCCTGCATGGCCGCGGTGCTGTTCGTCATCATGGTGTTCATCCATTTTTCCAATCTGCGCGACATCCCCCCTGACGCGGACGACGCCACCGCCAATGTCGAGCGCACCGGCGTGCTGCAATTCCCGCAACTGGTGCTGGGCGCGCTGGCCTTGTTCGGCTACGTCGGCGTCGAGGTGATCGCCGGCGACACCATCGGCCTGTACGGCCATGAACTGAACGTCGCCAACTTCGGCGTGCTCACTTCCTACACCATGGTGTGCATGGTGCTCGGCTACGTGGTGGGCGTGGCGGCGATCCCGCGCTACCTGTCGCAGAAGGGCGCGCTGATGGTGTCGGCGCTGCTCGGCCTGGTGCTGACGATCGGCGTCGCCACCGGCTCCAGCCAATCGAGCGGCATCGCGCAGGTGCTGCTGGGTTGGTCCGGCGTGCCGCTGGTGCCGGACACGGTCATGTGCCTGGCGCTGCTGGGACTGGCCAACGCGCTGGTATGGCCGGCCATCTGGCCGCTTGCGCTGCAAGGCCTGGGACGCTACACCGCCGCCGGTTCGGCCGTGCTGGTGATGGCCATCTCCGGCGGCGCCGTGCTGCCGCTGCTGTATGGCCGCTTGTCCGACGCCTCCGGTCCGCAAGCGGGTTACTGGCTGATGCTGCCTTGCTACGCGATGATCCTCTGGTACGCCGCGAGCGGCCACAAGATCCGCAGCTGGCGCGGCGCGGGACGCGCGTAAAAGCGGTTTATCGAAGCGGTCTTTTTTGAACAGAAACAGGAGAATCAAATAATGACGACGACCACCAAGCCGCTGTTGAAGCAAAAGCTGCTCCCCAAACTGATCGCGCTGGCGCTGGGAAGCGCTTTCGCGCCGCATTTGTATGCCGCCGCCGATCAGGCGGCGGCCGCGCAGTCCGCCGACGCCGCGCCGGCGGCAGAGCCGGCGGTGGTGGAGGTGAAGGGCATCCGCGAGCGCCTCAAGCGCAACCTGGCGGAGAAGCGCGACTCGGGCAACGTGATCGACACGGTGACGGCGGAGGAGGTGGGCAAGTTCCCGGACAAGAACGTGGCCGACTCGCTGCAGCGCGTGCCGGGCATTTCGGTCGACCGCACTTGGGGCGAGGGCCGCGACATCTTCGTGCGCGGCACCGACAAGAACCTGAATCTGACGCAGTTGAACGGCCAGGCCGTGGCCTCGGGCTACTGGTGGAAAAACGATTCGCAAAGCCGTGGCTTCAACTACGACATCCTGGCGTCGGAGCTGGTGGGCAGCATCGACGTCTATAAAAGCCCGTCGCCCGACTTGGACGAGGGCAGCATCGGTGGCCTGGTCAACGTCAAGACCCGCAAGCCGTTCCAGTTGAAGCCTTTCGTGGCGCAGGTGTCGGCGGAAGCGACCTACAGCGAACTGCCGAAGAAAACCGATCCCCAGTTCTCCGGCCTGGTGAGCTGGACCAACGAACAGAAGACCTTCGGCGCCTTGGTCGCGGTGAGCCAGCAAAAGCGCACGATGCGCCGCGACGGCCTGGAAAACTTCACGGACACGACCAAGTACAACATCGTCGACCAGAACGGCGCGGTCACGCCGGGCGCCTATGCGTCGTGGGGCGGCGGCACGCCGATCTTCCGCCAGGACCGCGAACGCACAACCGGCAACATCACCTTGCAGGCGCGCCCGAACGCCAACACGGATATCTCGCTGAACTACATGAACTCCGATATGAGCATGGACAACAGCAACCAGAACTACCTGTGGCAAGCGGGTGGCCTGGTCGACGCGCGCGGCAATATCGCCGTCACCGATCCGCGCTTCATCACCACCTCGGACGGCACCAAGGCGCTGGTCGGCGGCACCGTCGGTCCGACCAACGGCGTATCGTTCGAGCCGATCTTCCGCCAGTCCTATGTCAAATCGCAGGTGCTGGACCTGGAGGGCACCTACGATGCCGACAACTGGAAGTTCCACGGACAGGCCGGCACCACCAAGGGCTCCGGCGGCAGCGACCATGACCGCAATTTCTGGTTCACCGGGAATACCCGCGCCACCTTCAACCTGGCGCCCGACACCTACGAGATCAAGTACCTGGATATGAGTCCGCTCGATCCGACCAAACTGACATTGCAAAGCACGCGCGACTGGATCCGCCGCATGGAGACCAAGGAGAACTACGCGCAGGGCGACCTGACGATAGACCTCGATAACGCCTTCTTCAAGTCGATCAAGATCGGCGTCAAGCTGCGCGACACCAAGGTGCAGAACCGCCGCATCATCGGCACCAATGGTCCCGGCAATCCGGGCTGGGAGACGCTGACCCTGGCGGACCTGTCGACCGGGCCGTCGCCGCTGATCTCGCAGGAGGCGGCCAGCGCCGGCTCGCTGACGCAATACGCGTGGGTCGATGACGGGCTGGCATCGTCGAGGGGCTTCGCCATGTTCGACAAAGGCATGGTCTACGCCGAGGCGAAGGGCGAGTACTACCGCATCAAGGAGAAAATCTACGCCACCTACGTGCGCGCCGACTTCGCGGTGGGGCAGTGGCGCGGCGACTTCGGCGCCCGGCTGGTCAAGACCGACCAGACCTCGGAAGCCTACCAGGACCTGAACGGCAACGGCAATTACGTGTTGGGCAGCGTTTCGCGCACCTACAACGATGTGCTGCCCAGCCTTAACGCGGTCTATTCGGTGAACAAGGATTTGCTGGTGCGCGGCGCCGTCGCCCGCGTCATGGCGCGTAACACCTACAGCGATTTGAGCGCCAGCACGGAAGTGAGCGGCACCACCAACGCCGCCACCGCCGGCAATCCGTTCCTGAAACCATACCACGCCAACCAGGCGGAGATCGGCGCCGAGTGGTACTACGCCGACGCCTCGCTGCTGTCGGCGACCTTGTTCGCCAAGAAGCTCGACACCTTCATCTACACGCAAAGCGCGCTGGAAAACGTCGGCGGCGTCACCCGCTCGGTCACGCGGCCGTACAACGCCAGCAGCGGGCAGACCGTCAACGGGCTGGAAGTGCAGTGGCAGCAGGCGTTCGGCAGCGGCTTTGGCGCCATCGTCAACTACACCTTCACCGACGCCAAGACCGGCGCCAACGCCAACGGCCAGAAGCTCAATGTGGTGGGCAACTCGCGCAACCAGGCCAATGTCAGCGGCTTCTTCGAAAAGGACGGCTACAGCGCCCGGCTGTCGTACAACTACCGCTCCAAGTCCTATGGCGGCCTGAATGAGGGCGGCCAGGATGTGACCAGCGCCTATGGCCAGTGGGACGCGTCGGCCAGTTGGGACGTCACGCCCAAAATCAGCTTGTACCTGACGGCGGTCAATATCGGCAATGAACTGATACGCACCAATACCACCGACGGCTTGCCGGTCGGCGTGTATGAGAATGGCGCCCGGTATAGTGTCGGTGTCAAAGCCAAGTTCTAACTATTAATCGTCACCCAGGGGAGTGGAATGCTGAAACGGAAAACGGCCGGAGGTATCGGACTGGCGTCGCTGTCATTGTCGCTGTCATTGTCGCTGTCATTGTCACTATTGATGACGGCGCAGGCCGCGCAAGCGGACAAGCCGGCCGTGGCGGCGCAGCCGGCGAAGGCCACCGCGACCCCTTCCGCTGCCGCCGGAGCCAGTCTGCGGCTGCGCTGGGAGCTCGAGCGCAACGAGTTCACTGCCCAGGCGCCCGGCGGCATCACGCATGCGCGCTTCATCCTCACCAACCTGGACAAGTCTCCGCTTCCGCCGCAAGGCTGGTCGCTTTACTTCAACTGCATGGACGGTGTCGCGACCGGCCCGCTGGCCGGCAACCTGACGGTGGAAAAGGTCGCGGGCGGTCTTTACCGCATCCGTCCCGCCGCGGGGTTTGCCGGCGTGGCGCCGGGCCAGACGTTGAACGTGCCGTACATCCATCCGAACCTGGTGATCAAGCTGGCGAAGGCGCCGGCCGGCCCGTATCTTGTCTACGACAGCGCGCCCGATGCGGCGCAGAATATCGTGGACTACGAACTGCTGCCGGTCGTTCGCCCGGAACAACTGGACAAAGGCGGCACCGGCGCCAAAGCCGTCGTGACGCCGCAGGACACCTACCGCCACAACGCCAAGGCCAATGCCACCGCGCTGCCGGCGGAGGCGTTGCCACCGCTGTTCCCGACGCCGCTGCGTTTGGAACAGGGCCAGGGCAGGCTGCGGGTGTCCGCGCAGCCGAAGCTCGTCGCGCCGGCCGCGCTGAAGACGGAGGCCACCTTCGCGCGCTCGCTGTTTTCGTCCGCCTTGCCCGCCGCCGCCGCAGGGGCGGCGGCGGCGCCGGACCTGCGCCTGAGCATCGGCGCGGTCGCCGGTCAGACTTCGCCGGAAGCCTACAGCCTGACCATCAACGCCGATAGCGGCATCGCCATTGTCGGCAACAGCGCCGCCGGCGTGGCCTACGGCCTGCAATCGCTGCGCGACCTGATGCCTTTACCTGGCGCCGCCAGCATCGATCTGCCGGAGCTGGCGGTGGTCGACGCGCCCCGGTTCCCGTATCGCGGATTCCAGCTGGACGTCAGCCGCAACTTCCACACGAAACAAACCGTGTTCAAGCTGCTCGACCTGATGGCGCGCTACAAGCTCAACACCTTCCACTTCCATCTGACCGACGACGAGGGCTGGCGGCTGGAGATCGCCGGCTTGCCCGAGCTGACCGGCGTCGGCGCGGTGCGCGGCCACAGCGCCAAGGCGGGCGTGCGCCTGCAACCGGCGTACGGCTCCGGCGGCGATCCGGACAACGCCACCGGCACCGGCTACTACACCCGCGCCGATTACATCGAGATACTGCGCTACGCCGCCGCGCGCCATATCGACGTGATCCCCGAGATCGAAATGCCCGGCCACGCACGCGCGGCCGTGCAGGCCATGGAGGCGCGCTACCACCGTCTCAAGGCCGCCGGAAAACCCGGCGCGGCCAAGTACCTGCTCAACGACTTCGAGGACAAATCCGTCTATAGCTCGCCGCAGCATTACAACGACCACGTGATCAATCCCGGCCTGGAGTCGAGCTTCACGTTCATCGAGCATGTAGTTGGACAGATCGCCGCGCTGCACCGCGAGGCCGGCGTCAAGCTGCGCACCATTCACGTCGGCGGCGACGAACTGCCGCATGGCGCGTGGGAAAAATCGCCGGCCAGCCTGGCGGTCATGAAGCAGAAGAAGCTGGAAACCGTCGCCGACCTGTGGGACTACTTCTACGACCGCGTCGACGTCATCCTGCGCAAGCAAGGCCTGTTCGCCTCCGGTTGGGAGGAGATGGCCGCGCGCGCGACCATGCTGCGCGGGCAGCACAAGCTGATCCCGAATCCCCGCTTTACGCAGCGCGGCTTCAGCGCCTACGTGTGGAATAACACCGAGGGCGCCGAGGACTTCGCCTACCGGCTGGCCAACGCCGGCTACGACATCGTGCTGGCGCCGGTGACCAAGATGTACATGGACATGGCCTACAACGCCAATCCGCAGGAGCCGGGCGTCAATTGGGGCGACTACGTCGAACTGGATACGGTGTACGACTTCATCCCGCTGGATTACCTGAAGAATGCCGCCAGGCCGATGCCCGGCAAGGATGCGTTGACCGATTTCGGCAAGCGCCGCATCCGCGGGCTGGAAGCGACACTATTCACCGAGACCGTGCTGACCCCGGACCGCATTGACTATCTGGTCATGCCGCGATTGCTGGCGATGGCCGAGCGCTCGTGGGCGCCGGATCCCGCGTGGGCCACCGAAAACGACGCGGACAAAGCCGCCGTGCTGCACCGCGCCGCGTGGTCCGGCTTCGTCAACACGCTGAGCCAGCGCGTGCTGCCGCGCCTCGATTTGGAGAAAACGGGCGTCAACTACCGCATCGCGCCGCCCGGACTACTGGTCGAAGGCGGCCGGGTGCTGGTCAACCACGTCTTGCCCGGCATCGCGCTGCGCTACACCACCGACGGCGCCGCCCCGGACGCCAACAGCAAACCGGTGACGGGACCGATCGCGGAAAAGGGCGTCATCCAGGTCGCCGCCTTCGACCGCAACGGCAGGGCGGGCCTGGTGGCGCGGGTGGAAAACCGCTAAAACCACAGGCATGACGAGCCGTCCCCGCGGGTGGTCATCTCCGCTATAATCATCCCACTGTTTTTTCAGGGATGATGAGTGATAGCGTCGATGGAAAAAGTACTCCCGCCCCGGTTAGGCCGGTTACGATTTCGTTCGAGCGCGCGCTGCGCGACCGCCGTCCGCGCATTCACGTTCTGCCTGTTCGCGACCGGGGCCGGCGCCGCCTGCTGCGCATCGTCGCCGGCGGCGTCCGCGGCGCCCGGAACACCCGTCGCTCCCGTGGCGCCATCGGCGCAGGCCCCGGCCAACACCCTGCAGGTGCTGCACTGGTGGACATCCGCCAGCGAGCGCAAGGCGGCGGACTTGCTGGCCGCGCGCATGGCCGACGAAGGACTGGCATGGAAGGACGCCGCCATTCCCGGCGGCGCCGGCATCGGCGCCGGGAAGGTGCTCAAGGGCCGCGTGCTGGCCGGCGACGCCCCGCAGGTCACGCAGATCATCGGCGCCTCGGTCGCCGAGTGGGCCGAACTGGGCCTGCTGCTCGACATCGACGGCGTCGCCAGCGCCGGCGACTGGAACGGCTTTCTGTTCCCGACCGTCCAAAAGCTGATTCAGCACCGCGGCCATGTGGTGGCCGCGCCGCTCGGCATCCACCGCGTCAACACCTTGTACTACAACCGCGCGCTGTTCGCCCGGCTCAAGCTCGCGCCGCCGCGCACCTGGGCCGAGTTCGAGGCGGCCGCGCGCAAGCTCAGGGCGGCCGGCGTGGCGCCGCTGGCGCAGAGCAGCGAATCGTGGCAGGTGGCCGCGCTGTTCGAGAACCTGGTGCTGGCCGAGAGCGGGCCCGAGTTCTACCGCGAATTGCTGGTCAAGCGCAGCCCTGCCGCCGCCGCCGACCGCCGCACCGCCGAGGCGCTGGTGCGGCTGCGCATTGTCAAGGACTTGATCGGCCGCGAGATGGAGGAGCGGCCCTGGCCCGAGGTGGTGCGCCAGTTCGCGCGCGGCGAGGCGGGCATGATGATCATGGGTGACTGGGCCAAGCCGGAGCTGGCCGAACGCGGCATGGCGCTGGACGAGGACTACGGCTGCGCCGCCGCGCCGGGGACGGCCAGGTATCACCTCTACAGCGTCGATACGCTGACGATGTTCGCCGGCGCCAACCGCCACCGGCCGGCGCAGGAGAAGATGGCGCGGGTGCTGGTGTCGCCGTCGGTGCAGGCCGATTTCAACGCGCTCAAGGGCGCGGTGCCGGTGCGGCGCGACGCCGACCCGGCGCGCATGGACGGCTGCGCGCGCGCCTCGTGGACCATCTTCGCGCAGGGCGCGGCGGTGCAGGCGCCAAGCCTGGTGCACCGCATGGCCTCCGACGAGGCCAGCCGCGACGCCATCATCGCCGAAGTCCATCGTTATTTTCTCGACGACCGGGCCACGCCGGCGGAGGCCCAGCGTCGTCTCGGCGCGCTGTTCCGACTGTTCAATCTCAGAAGCCAAGGAGCACCCGGTGCGTAAGATACTGATCGTAGACGATGACCAAAAAACCCGCGTGCTACTCAAGACCTACCTGGAGAAAAACCAGTACGAGGTGATTTTGTCGCATAACGGCGAGAGCTTCCTGGCCGAGCTGCACGCGCACGCCGACCAGCTGTCGCTCGTGATCCTCGACGTCATGCTGCCGGACACCGACGGCTTCGCGCTGTGCAAGCAGGTGCGCCAGCGCTCCAACGTCGCCATCATCATGCTCACCGCCAGCTCCGACGAAACGGACCGCATCGTCGGCCTGGAACTGGGCGCCGACGACTACATCGCCAAGCCGTACAGCCCGCGCGAGCTGCTGGCGCGTATCAAGGCGATCCTGCGGCGCAGCGCGGCCGAGTCGCCCTCGGCGCGCTATTACCGGTTTGTCGGCTTCACGCTGGACCTCAAGGAGCGCAAGGTGGTGGACCGGGACGGCAATCCGGTGGTGCTGACCGGGCTCGATTTCCAGCTGCTTAAATACTTCGCCGAGCATCCGGGCGTGATCCTCGACCGGGGCGTGTTGTGCGAAGAGACGCGCGGGCGCGACGCCGGACCGCTGGACCGCTCGCTCGACGTCCAGATCAGCCGCCTGCGGCTGCGGCTCAACGACGACGGCAAGCAGCCGGCGCTGATCAAGACCGTGCGCGGGGCCGGCTACGTGTTCTCGGCCGATGTCAGCGTCTCGCATGCCTAGACGCCTGCCCGCGTTGCTCGACAAGCTGCTGCCGCAGTCGCTGCTGGGGCGACTGACGCTGGTGATGGTGGCGGGGCTGCTGGTGACGCAGCTGGCGGCCAGCATCATCTGGGCCACCCAGCTGCGCGCCAAGTCGCAGGTGGAGGCGCAATCGGCGTCGCAGTACGTGGCGCACAGCGCCTCCGGCGCGATCCGGTTTTTCCGCAGCCTGCCGGCCAATTACCGCCTGCTGCTGATCCAGCAGCTGCGCGAGATGGGCGGCACGCGCTTTTTCGTCAACCTCAATCGGGCCTACGTGCCGGTTACGCAGATCGCCGGTCATCCGCTGGCGCGCAGCGTCATCGACACCGTCGGCGCCACGCTGAAAAGCGATCTGCCGCATTCCCCGGCGTTCCACCTGGCGTTCGCATGGCCCGATCAGCTGGTGGTGTCGGAAAACGACGTCCACCTGAGCGACCTGCCGGACGCCTGGGTGCAGCACATCCTGCTGCTGCAGCCGGACCCCGCGCCCATCCTGGTGATCCAGACCGAGATCGAACCGGGAAACTGGCTATACATGGCGGCGCTGATGCCCAACCCGTACTTCTTAAGCACTAACGATCCGCTGGCGTGGGACCGGCTCGCGCTGCAAGGACTGTCGCTGGCGGCGGTGCTGCTGCTGTGCCTTTTGGTGGTGCGCTGGATCACCCGCCCGCTGGCGGCGCTGTCGGAAGCCGCCGCCGCCTTCGGCAACGGCCAGGACGACCGCGCGCCGCCGCTGCCGGAGACCGGCAGCCGGGAATTCATCAACACCGCGCGCGCCTTCAGCGCCATGCGCGAGCGCATCCAGCGCTACATCGAAGACCGCGACCGGCTGTTCATCTCCATCTCGCACGATCTGCGCACGCCGATCACGCGCCTCAAGCTGCGCTCCGAGTTGCTCGACGACGAGGCCCTGCGCAACGAGTTCGAGGAGGACCTCGATGAACTGGACATGATGGTGAAGGGCGCGCTGCAGTGCGTGAAGGACAGCGACATCCACGAGAACCCGGCCGAGGTCAAACTCGACGCCTTGCTGGGGCGCCTGGTGCGCAGCGCGCGGCTGGCCGGGCACGAGGTGGGCTATCGCGACAGCGGCCTGTCGGTGCGGGCCAAGCCGCTGGCGCTCAAGCGGGCCATCGGCAACCTGCTCGACAACGCGCTGTTCTACGGCGACCGCGCCGAGATCGACGTGCGCGGCGAGCCGGGCGCGGTGGCGATCACGGTGCGCGATCACGGCCCGGGCGTGCCGGAGGAGGCCTTCGCCAGCCTGTTCGAGCCCTATGTGCGGCTGGAGCACGGGCGCGAACAGAACGACGGCGGCATGGGCCTGGGGCTGGGCATCGCGCGCAGCATCATCGAGTCGCACGGCGGCGAGCTGATACTGGAAAACCACCGCGAAGGCGGCTTGAACGCGACCATCCGCCTGCCGGCCTGAGTTGGTTCAGCCGCGTCAGCCGCGCCCTGTCAGCCGCCCGCCGCCCACTCCGCACCCGTCGCCCATCCGCGGTTTTCGACGCCCGGTCGCCGTTTTATGCAGTTCGTCGCAATCCCCGCCGGCGCCGCGCCGCCGATCGATATAGTGTCGGCATCCATCATGGATGGTTGGCGGCCGCCGCTGTTGTTGCTATATTGACACCATCGGCTGGTTAAAAAATATTAGAGGATAGAGATGATGACGAAGCTTTTCCGGTTTGGCCTGCTGTTTGCCGCCTTCTGTGCGCTGTTTGCCCGCGCCAGCGCCGCCGAGGAGCGCGAAACCCGCGTGGTGACGATCGACGCGCGCGTGGTGCGGGTCAAGCTCGACGGCGTGATCGACGTCAAGATGCGGCAGGGCGACACGCCGTCGCTGCGCATCATTGGAGACAAGCGCGACATCGATAAGCTGAACGCGGCGCAGACCGGCGACACCCTGTACCTGGACACCGACAACGGCCGTGGCGTGAAGGTGGGGCGCTCCAGCGCGCGCGCCGAGCTGATCTTGCCCGGTTTGCGCCAGGTGATCTGCGAGGGCGTCGGCACGACCGACATCAGCGGCTTCAGCGGAGACGAGCTGGAGCTGACAATGGACGGGGCCGGCAGCATGCGGGCGGTGGTCGACTACAAGGTTCTCAAGGCCAACCTGGGCGGCGTCGGCAAGATGCATCTGCTGGTCGGCGAGAACGAGAGCGTCGAACTCGACTTGCGCGGCGCCGGCTACATCACGCTCGGCGGACGCAGCAAGCTGCTCAAGGCCACCCTGGGCGGGTTGGGCGGACTGAACGCTCAGCAGTTCCAGGCGGAATCGGTCAACGTCGACCTCAGCGGCCTGGGCAACGCCACCGTGCACGCCACGTCGAACGCCACATTGAACCTTAGCGGCCTCGGATCGGTCATCGTCTATGGCAAGCCCCTGAACCGCAACGTCACCGTTGACGGCCTGGGCAAGGTAAGTTGGAAATAAAACCAAGTAAACGTACCCACCGCACCACTTACATGCACGCGACATGAAAAAATTCATACTAGCGCTAGGCCTCGCATTTGCTCTGCAACAGAGCGCGATGGCTGGATTCGCCGAAGGCGCCACCGCCTACAACAACAAAAACTACGCGGTGGCTTTAAAAGAGATCGCTCCGCTGGCCAAGGCCGGCAACGCCGACGCCCAGCACCTGCTGGGGCTGATGTATTACATGGGCCGTGGCGTCAAGCAGGACTACAAGCAGGCGCTGAGCTGGCACCGCAAGGCCGCGCTGCAAGGCAAGGCCGACGCGCAATACGTCGTCGGCGCCATGTACTACACCGGCAACGCCGTGATCCAGGATCACAAGCAAGCGGTCGGCTGGTTCCGCAAGGCCGCCGAGCAGGGGCATCCGGACGCGCAGCAGGTCATGGGGCTGATGTACCGCTACCAGATGGCCGGCATGCCGCAGGACAACGTCATCGCCTACATGCTGTGGAACCTGGCGGCGGCCAAGGGCTCGGTCAACGCCGCCGAGCAGCGGTCGGCCGTGGTCAAGCACATGACGCAGGAGCAGCTCGAGGAAGGGCAGGCGTTGTCGGCGGCCTGGAAGCCGAACACGCCGCTGCCGACCAAATCGCGCACCGGGGGAGGGTAGGGTTCGGATCGCCTCCACGCCCTGCGCCGCCGGGGCGTCTCGCGTACAATCGCCGTTTTGTCCGGAGATGCTCCATGCGCGCGATTGAAATCACCCAGCCCGGCCCGGCCGATGTGCTGAAACTGTGCGAACGTCCGATGCCCGTCGTGAAGGCCGGCGAAGTGCTGATCAAGGTGCACGCCGCCGGCGTCAACCGGCCGGACGTGTTCCAGCGCATGGGCAATTACGCGCCGCCGCCGGGCGCCTCCGACCTGCCGGGCCTGGAAGTGGCCGGCGAGATCGTCGACGGCGACCTCGATTACACCACCCTCGACATCGGCGACCAGGTCTGCGCGCTGGTGCAGGGCGGCGGCTACGCCGAATATGTCGTGGCGCCCGTCGCCCAGTGCCTGCCGATTCCCAAGGGCTGGAGCATGCTGGAGGCGGCCTCGATCCCCGAAAACTATTTCACCGTGTGGAGCAACGTGTTCGACCGCGCCCACCTGAGCGCCGGCGAGACCTTGCTGGTGCAGGGCGGCACCTCCGGCATCGGCGTGACCGCGATCCAGCTGGCGTCGGCCATGGGCCACCGCGTGTTCGCCACCGCCGGCAGCGACGACAAGACCGCTGCATGCGTCAAGCTGGGCGCCGAACGGGGCATTAATTACAAGACCGAGGATTTCGTCGAGATCGTCAAATCGCTGACCAACGACCGTGGCGTCGATGTGATCCTGGATATGGTCGGTGGCGATTACGTCCCGCGCGAGATCGCCGCGCTGGCCGACGACGGCCGCATCGCGCTGATCGCCACCCTGGGCGGCGGCAAGGCGACCGTGGACCTGGGCCAGGTGCTGCGCCGGCGCCTGACGATCACCGGCTCGACCCTGCGTCCGCGCTCGGTCGAGTTCAAGGGCGCGATCGCCAAGAACCTGCTGAAAAAGGTGTGGCCGATCATGGCGGCGGGGAAAATCAAGCCAGTGATCCATACCGTGTTCCCGCTCGAGCAGGCCGCCGCCGCGCATGCGCTGATGGAGAGCAGCAGCCATGTCGGCAAGATCATGTTGCAAGTAATCTAATGATTGACGTGGTATTTTCGCAATTGTCGCCGGCGCTCCGTCGCCCCCTGGTTTGACCCGTCCCCGGCCCCGCGTTAAAATAGCGGGTTATTGAATTTTAGGCTACTATGCGACGCAAACTCGTCATCGGCAATTGGAAAATGAACGGCAACCGCGCCGCCAACACGGCATTGTTGTCCGGCATCGTCGCCGGCCTCGAGGCCGATGGCGTGCCCCGCGCCGACTGCGCGGTCTGCGTGCCGGCCCCCTACCTGGCCCAGTGCCAGGCCGAGCTGCAAGGCAGCCCGGTCGCCTGGGGCGGACAGGACCTGTCGGTCCACGCCAGCGGCGCCTATACTGGTGAAGTGGCGGCGGCTATGCTGGTCGATTTCGCGTCCACCTACGTGCTCTGCGGCCATTCCGAACGCCGCGCCTACCACAACGAAAGCAGTGAACTGGTGGCGCGGAAGGCGCTGGCGGCGCTGGCCGCGGGCCTGACGCCGGTTATTTGTTTCGGCGAAACGCTGGAGCAACGCGAAGCGGGCACCACCGAGTCGGTCATCTGCGGCCAACTGCAGGCGGCGCTGGACGTGATTCCGGCGGGCGAGCTGACCAAGGTCGTGCTGGCGTATGAGCCGGTGTGGGCGATCGGCACCGGCAAGACGGCCACGCCGCAAATCGCGCAAGACGCCCACCGCTTCCTGCGCGCGCGCCTCGAGCAAAAGAACGTGGAGGCGGCGGCCAAGGTGCAAATCCTGTACGGCGGCAGCATGAAGCCGGAAAACGCCAGGGAATTGATGGCGCAGCCCGATATCGACGGCGGCCTGATTGGCGGCGCCGCATTGAAGGCGGTGGATTTCCTTGGAATTATCCACGCCGTCTAACCGTAACGCCGAGTGTTGCGTAATTGCCGCAGCGGTAATCGGGCGGTAATGGCGCGATGGTAAAAATCCTGTTGCCGGTTGATGAACAGGTGTGAAACAAAACGATACAAAACTATTTAATCTTTGAATGGAATAACATGAGCAGCTTCTTCAACCTGGTAGTCATCGTGCAAGTCATTTCGGCCCTCGCCATTATCGGCCTGGTCTTGCTGCAGCACGGCAAAGGCGCCGACATGGGCGCCGCCTTCGGTTCCGGCGCTTCGGGCAGCCTGTTCGGCGCGACCGGTTCGTCGAACTTCATGTCGAAGTCGACCGGCGTCGCCGCCGCGATCTTCTTCAGCGCCACGCTGGCGCTGGCATATATTTCGGCGCAGGGCCACAGCACCGTCAGCGGCGGCGTGATGGATAAGGCGCTGCCAGCGGCGCCAGCCCCGGCGCCAACCGGCGCGGCCGCGATCCCGACCGCACCGGCCACCGCGCCGGCGGCGCCGGCCGCACCCGCGCCAGCCGCTCCGGCGCCGGCCGGTCCTGCAGGATCGATCCCAAAGTAATATAATTACAGTCTGAATGGCGCGGCGCAACATCGGCCGCGCGGCATTTGCCAGTTGTTTTGGCAGAAGTTACGATAGTTTTAGAAGTGACTCCGGTCGCCCCGGCCGGAAAATCAACCGGGTGATCAAAGAAGTAAAGATTTATCGTTTTTCTCCTTGTTTTGGCGCAATACGCATTAACAACAGCGTGAAAACAAAGTAGAATAGCGGCCTTATGCCGACGTGGTGAAATTGGTAGACACGCTATCTTGAGGGGGTAGTGGCGAAAGCTGTACGAGTTCGAGTCTCGTCGTCGGCACCAGAAATATATAGAGGCCAGCAAGGGAGTAGTGTGTACCTGAGCTGGCTTTTTTACGAGGATGTGTCGTTCGATCCTGGTCTAAGTTGTACGATTGGGGCGAACGTTAAGAGAGCACCGCAGAATACCGCAAGTCCTCGCAGTCCCTAACCGATCGTTCAATTTAAGCTCATCAATCGTGAACCTCGAAAATTATCTCCCCGTTCTGTTGTTTATCCTCGTCGGTCTCGGCGTAGGGATCCTTCCCCAGGTGTTGGGCCACGTGCTCGGTCCGAACAAGCCTGATGCGGCAAAACTCTCCCCGTATGAATGCGGCTTCGAAGCGTTCGAAGACGCGCGCATGAAATTCGACGTGCGTTACTACCTCGTCGCTATCCTCTTTATTTTGTTCGATCTGGAAACGGCATTCTTCTTCCCATGGGGCGTCTCCGTGCGCGAACTGGGCTGGAACGGGTTCCTGGTGATGATGAGTTTCATCGCCGAATTCGTCGTCGGTTTTTGGTATATCTGGAAGAAAGGTGCCCTTGATTGGGAATAAGCCATGGCTATTGAAGGCGTATTAAACGAAGGTTTCATCACCACCTCGGCCGACAAGCTGATCAACTGGGCGCGCACGGGTTCGATGTTCCCGATGACGTTCGGTCTGGCTTGCTGCGCGGTCGAAATGATGCACGTGGGCGCTGCCCGTTACGACATGGACCGCTTCGGCGTGGTGTTCCGTCCGTCGCCACGTCAGTCCGACGTGATGATCGTCGCCGGCACGCTGTGCAACAAGATGGCGCCGGCGCTGCGCAAGGTCTACGACCAGATGCCGGAACCGCGCTGGGTCATCTCGATGGGCTCGTGCGCCAACGGCGGCGGCTACTACCACTACTCGTACTCCGTGGTGCGCGGTTGCGACCGCATCGTGCCGGTGGACGTCTACGTGCCGGGCTGTCCGCCAACGGCCGAGGCCCTGCTGTACGGCATCATGCAGCTGCAAAACAAGATCAAGCGCACCAACACGATCGCACGCTAAACGAGGCCGCTTCAGAAGATGACTACACAATTAGAACAACTGCAAACCGCCCTCGGCACCGCCCTGGGCGATCGCGTTAGTATCGCCGTCGCGCTGGGCGAGGTGACCATCACCGTCAAGGCCGCCGACTACTACGGCGTGATGCAAACGCTGCGCGACGACAAGTCGCTCGGCTTCGAACAATTGATCGACCTGGCCGGCGTGGATTACCTCAGCTACGGCGACGGCGCCTGGGACGGCCTGCGTTTCGCCGTCGTCGTGCACCTGCTGTCGATCCAGCACAACTGGCGCGTGCGCGTGCGCGCGTTCTGCGCCGACGACGAGATGCCGCTGCTGCCGTCCTTGGTGCCGCTGTGGCGCGCCGTCAACTGGTACGAGCGCGAAGCGTTCGACATGTTCGGCATCCTGTTCGAAGGCCACAACGACTTGCGCCGCATCCTCACCGACTACGGCTTCATCGGCCATCCGTTCCGCAAGGACTTCCCGGTGTCGGGCTATGTCGAAATGCGCTACGACCCCGAGCAGAAGCGCGTGATCTATCAGCCGGTCACCATCGAGCCGCGTGAAAACGTGCCGCGCGTGATCCGCGAAGAAAATTACGGGAAGTAAAAAATGGCTGAAATTAAGAACTACACCCTGAACTTCGGCCCGCAGCACCCGGCCGCGCACGGCGTGCTGCGCCTGGTGCTCGAGCTCGACGGCGAAGTGATCCAGCGCGCCGACCCGCACATCGGCCTGCTGCACCGCGGCACCGAGAAGCTGGCCGAGCAGAAGACCTACCTGCAGTCGGTGCCGTACATGGACCGTCTGGACTACGTCTCGATGATGTGCAACGAGCACGCCTACGTGATGGCCATCGAGAAGCTGCTGGGCCTGGAAGTGCCGCTGCGCGCGCAATACATCCGCGTGATGTTCGACGAGATCACCCGCATCCTGAACCACCTGATGTGGCTGGGCGCGCACGCGCTCGACGTCGGCGCGATGGGCCCGTTCCTGTACGCGTTCCGCGACCGCGAAGACCTGTTCGACTGCTACGAAGCGGTGTCGGGCGCGCGCATGCACGCGGCCTACTACCGTCCGGGCGGCGTCTACCGCGACCTGCCGGACGCGATGCCGCAGCACAAGCCGTCGATCATCCGTTCGGACAAGGCGATCGCCAACCTGAACGAGAACCGCCAGGGCTCGCTGCTGGACTTCATCGAGGATTTCACCCGCCGTTTCCCGACCTATGTCGACGAATACGAAACGCTGCTGACCGACAACCGTATCTGGAAACAGCGCACCGTCGGCATCGGCGTGGTGGCGCCGGAAGACGCGCTGGCGATGGGCTTCACCGGCGCCATGCTGCGCGGTTCGGGCATCCAGTGGGATCTGCGCAAGCACCAGCCGTACGAAGTGTACGACCTGATGGACTTCGATATTCCGATCGGCACCAACGGCGACTGCTACGACCGCTACCTGGTGCGCGTCGAGGAATTGCGCCAGTCCAACAAGATCATCAAACAGTGCGTAGAATGGCTGCGCAACAATCCAGGTCCGGTCATCACCAGCAATCATAAAGTCGCGCCTCCGGGCCGCGTCGACATGAAGACCAACATGGAATCGCTGATTCACCACTTCAAGCTGTTCACCGAGGGCTTCCACGTGCCGCCGGGCGAAGCGTACAGCGCGGTGGAGCATCCGAAGGGCGAGTTCGGCATCTATCTGCTGTCGGACGGCGCCAACAAGCCATACCGTATGAAGCTGCGCGCACCCGATTACGCCCACCTGCAGGCGCTGGACGAAATGGCGCGTGGACACATGATTGCCGACGCCGTGACCATCATCGGTACGCAAGACATCGTGTTCGGCAGTATTGACCGCTAAAAGGTAAAAGTATGTTGTTATCAGAGCAGTGCTTAAAAAAAATCGATCGCGAGTTGGCCAAGTATCCGGCCGACCAGCGCCAGTCGGCCGTGATGGCCGCGCTGGCCCACGCCCAGGTTGAACTGGGCTGGATCTCGCCGGAAACCATGCAGGAACTGGCCGACTACATCCAGATGCCGGCGATCGCCGTGCAGGAAGTGGCCACTTTCTACAATATGTACAACCTGAAGCCGGTCGGCACGCACAAGATCACCGTGTGCACCAACCTGCCATGCGCGCTGTCGGGCGGGGAGCGCGCCGCGCACCACCTGAAGCAAAAGCTGGGCATCGACTACCGCGACACCACCGCCGACGGCAAGTTCACGCTGATGGAAGGCGAGTGCATGGGCGCCTGCGGCGACGCGCCGGTGATGCTGGTGAATAACCATCGCATGTGCAGCTTCATGTCGAACGACAAAATCGACGGTCTCGTCGAGGAACTAAGCGGGAACACTACGAAATGACGTCACTCCACAATCGTCACATCGACCCTGTCATTCTGGCCGGCCTGGACGGCAAAAACTGGCACCTGGAAGATTACGTCAAGCGCGGCGGCTACAGCGCCCTGCGCAAGATCCTCGAAGAGAAAATCACCCCGGAACAGATCATCGCCGACCTCAAAGCGTCGTCGCTGCGCGGCCGTGGCGGCGCGGGTTTCCCGACCGGCTTGAAGTGGAGCTTCATGCCGCGTCAGTTCCCGGGGCAGAAGTATCTGGTATGTAACTCAGATGAAGGCGAACCTGGCACTTTCAAGGACCGCGACATCATGCGTTACAACCCGCATGCATTGATCGAGGGCATGGCCATCGGCGCCTACGCCATGGGCATCACGGTCGGCTACAACTATATCCACGGCGAGATCTTCGAAGTCTATACGCAGTTCGAGGACGCGCTGGAAGAGGCGCGCGCCGCCGGCTTCCTGGGTGACAAGATCATGGGCAGCGAGTTCAGCTTCCAGCTGCACGCGCACCACGGTTACGGCGCCTACATCTGCGGCGAGGAAACCGCGCTGCTGGAATCGCTGGAAGGCAAGAAGGGCCAGCCGCGCTTCAAGCCGCCTTTCCCGGCCTCGTTCGGCCTGTACGGCAAACCAACGACGATCAACAACACCGAGACTTTCGCCGCCGTCCCGTTCATCCTGAACATGGGCCCGGAAAAGTACCTTGGCATGGGTCGTCCGAACAACGGCGGTTCGAAGATCTTCTCGATCTCGGGCGACGTTGAATTGCCGGGCAACTACGAAGTCCCGCTGGGCACGCCGTTCGCCAAATTGCTGGAACTGGCAGGCGGCATGCGCGGCGGCAAAAAGATCAAGGCTGTCATCCCTGGCGGCTCGTCCGCTCCGGTGATCCGCGGCGAACTGATGATGAACACCGACCTGGACTACGACTCGATCGCCAAGGCCGGTTCGATGCTCGGTTCGGGCGCCGTCATCGTCATGGACGAGACGCGTTGCATGGTCAAGGCGATGGAACGCCTGGCGTACTTCTACTTTGAAGAGTCGTGCGGCCAGTGCACCCCGTGCCGCGAAGGCACCGGCTGGATGTACCGCATGATCCACCGCATCGAAAACGGCCAGGGCCGTCCGTCGGACCTGGACGTGCTGAACTCGATCTGCGACAACATCCAGGGCCGCACCATTTGCGCGCTGGGCGACGCGGCGGCCATGCCGATGCGCGCGTTCATCAAGCAATTCCGCGAAGAATTTGAATATCACGTCGAGCACAAGCATTGCTTAGTGCCCGCTTACATCTAAGCTGCGTCAGGTAACGATCACCATGGTTGAAATCGAAATAGACGGCAAAAAAGTCGAAGTCCCTGCTGGTAGCATGGTGATGGACGCCGCCAACAAATTGGGAACCTACATTCCGCACTTCTGCTATCACAAGAAATTGTCGATCGCCGCGAACTGCCGCATGTGTCTCGTCGAAGTGGAGAAGGCCCCCAAGCCTTTGCCAGCATGCGCCACGCCGGTCTCGGCCGGCATGATCGTGCGCTCCGCGTCGGACAAGGCCGTGCAGGCACAGAAGTCCGTCATGGAATTCCTGCTGATTAACCACCCGCTCGACTGCCCGATCTGCGATCAGGGCGGCGAATGCCAGTTGCAGGATTTGGCTGTCGGATACGGCAAGGGCGAGTCGCGCTATGAGGAAGACAAGCGCGTCGTCGTGCCGAAGGATGCCGGTCCGCTGGTCTCGATGCAGGAGATGGCGCGCTGCATCCAGTGCACCCGCTGCGTGCGTTTCGGCCAGGAAGTGGCCGGCGTGATGGAGCTGGGCATGATCGGCCGTGGCGAACACTCGGAAATCACCGCCTTCGTCGGCCAGACCGTCAACTCGGAAATGTCGGGCAACATGATCGACCTGTGCCCGGTGGGCGCGCTGACGTCCAAGCCGTTCCGCTACAGCGCCCGTACGTGGGAACTGTCGCGCCGCAAGTCGGTGTCGATGCACGACGGCCTCGGTTCGAACCTGATCGTCCAGGTCAAGGGCGGCAAGGTCATGCGCGTGCTGCCATTGGAGAACGACGCCGTCAACGAGTGCTGGATCTCGGACAAGGACCGCTTCGCCTACGAAGGCTTGAACGCCGACGACCGCTTGACCCAGCCGATGCTGAAGCAGGGCGGCGAGTGGAAAGAAGTGAGCTGGCAGACCGCGCTGGAATACGTGGCGCACGGCCTGAAGAACATCAAGCACGAACACGGCGACAAGGCGCTCGCCGCGCTGGCGACCCCGCATTCGACCCTGGAAGAACTGCACCTGCTGCAAAAGCTGACCCGCGCGATGGGCTCGGACAGCGTCGACACGCGTCTGCGCCAAAGCGATTTCTCGCTGGGCGACGTGACTCCTTGGCTGGGCATGAGCATCACCGAATTCGGCGCGTTGAACCGCGCCTTCGTGATCGGCTCCTTCCTGCGCAAGGATCATCCGCTGCTGGCGACCCGCCTGCGCACCGCCGTCAAGGGCGGCGCCAAGCTGTCGATCCTGAACGCGACCGACGACGACCTGCTGATGAAGGTGGCGAACAAGATGATCGCCGCGCCGTCGGAGTGGCTGTCCGCGCTGTCGCAAGTGGTGGTGGCTGTCGCCAAGGCCAAGGAAGTGTCGGCGCCAGCCGGCTTCGAAGGCATCGAGGCGTCGGACGCCGCGACCGCGATCGCCGCGTCGCTGCTCTCCGGTGACGCATCTTCCATCACTAAGGGCATCTTCCTGGGTAACGCGGCAACGCAGCACCCGCAAGCGGCCGCGCTGCACGCCGCCGCGCAATGGATCGCCGAACAAACCGGCGCCAAACTGGGCTACCTCACCGAAGCCGCCAACACCGTCGGCGCCTACCTGGTCAACGCCAACGGCGCCAAGGCCCCGGCCTTCACCGAACCCAAGCAAGCGTACCTGCTGCTGAACGTCGAGCCGGAACTGGACGCCTACAATCCGCAAGCGGCCGTCGCCGCGCTGAAAAAAGCCGAGATGGTCGTCGTCATGTCCGCCTACAAGCATGGCATGGACTACGCCGACGTGCTGCTGCCGGTGTCGCCATTCAGCGAAACCTCGGGCACCTTCGTCAACTGCGAAGGCCGTCCGCAAAGCTTCAACGGCACCGTCAAGCCGCTGCTGGAAACCCGCCCCGCGTGGAAAGTGCTGCGCGTGCTGGGTAACATCCTCGGCCTGGCCGGTTTCGACTACGACACCTCGGAAGCGATCCGCGACGAAGTCGTGGGCGCCGATTTCGCGGCCCGTTTGAACAACACCAGCAAACAAGCCGTCGTCGCGTCCAACTTCGCCGGTTCGATCGAGACCACCGGCACCGAGCGTATCGCCGACGTTCCGATCTACTTCGCCGACGCCGTCGTGCGCCGCGCCGAGTCGCTGCAGAAGATGGCCGATTCGGCCGCGCCCAAAGCGCACCTGTCGACCGCGCTGGCGCAGCAGCTGGGCGTCGCCGCCGGCGACACCGTCAAGGTCACGCAAGGTTCGGGCAGCGCCATCCTGGTCGCCGCCGTCGATGCAAGCCTGCCAGCGAACGCCGTGCGCGTCGCCGCGGCGCACGCTTCGACCGCCGCGCTGGGTGGCATGTTCGGTCCTATCACCGTTGAAAAAGCAGGGGAGGGTAAATAATGGCTCTGCCTGAATTCGTCACTACATTCTATGAACTGGGCGCCACCAGCCCGATCGCGCCGGTGTGGCCGATCGTCTGGACGATGATCAAGATCGTGCTGGTGCTGCTGCCGCTGATGGGCCTTGTCGCCTACCTGACGCTGTGGGAACGTAAGTTCATCGGCTGGATCCAGATCCGCGTCGGTCCGAACCGCGTCGGTCCAATGGGCCTGCTGCAGCCGATCGCCGATGCGCTCAAGCTGCTGTTCAAAGAGATCATCATGCCGGCCAAGGCCAACCCGGGCCTGTTCGTCATCGGTCCGATCATGACCATCATGCCGGCGCTGGCCGCATGGTCGGTGGTGCCATTCGGCCCGCAAGCGGTGCTGGCCAACGTCAACGCCGCCTTGCTGCTGCTGATGGCGATCACCTCGATGGAAGTTTACGGCATCATCATCGCCGGCTGGGCGTCGAACTCGAAGTACTCGTTCATGGGCGCGATGCGCGCCTCGGCGCAGATGATTTCCTACGAAATCCCGATGGGCTTCGTGTTCGTCGTGATCCTGATGGTTTCCGGTTCGCTGAACTTCGGCGACATCGTCGCCATGCAGCAGCGCGGCATGATGGCCGACCAGGGTCTGAACATCCTGTCGTGGAACTGGCTGCCTTTGCTGCCGCTGTTCGTGGTCTACCTGACCTCCGGCCTGGCCGAAGCGAACCGCCATCCGTTCGACGTGGTCGAGGGCGAGTCCGAGATCGTCGCCGGCCACATGGTCGAGTACTCGGGCATGGCCTACGCCATGTTCATGCTGGCCGAATACGCCAACATGATCCTGATCGCGACCATCGGTTCGATCATGTTCCTGGGCGGCTGGTCCGCACCGTTCGCCTTCCTCGAATTCTGGGGCGGTTTCGGCGGCTTCTTCTGGCTGTTCGCCAAGGCGTTCTTCCTGGTGTCGGTCTTCATCTGGGTGCGCGGTACCTTCCCACGCTACCGCTATGACCAGATCATGCGTCTGGGCTGGAAAGTGTTCATTCCTCTGACGCTGGTGTACCTGGTGTTCGTGGCCGGCTGGATGCAGACATCCTGGAATATCTGGAAGTAAGGACAAGAGAAAATGGAACGATTAAAAGACTTTTTCGGCAGCTTCATGCTGGCCGAATTGATCAAAGGGATGGCGCTGACGGGCAAGTACATGTTCTCGCGCAAAATCACCGTGCAGTACCCGGAAGAGAAGACGCCGATGTCGCCGCGCTTCCGCGGCCTGCACGCGCTGCGCCGCTATCCGAACGGCGAAGAACGCTGCATCGCCTGCAAACTGTGCGAAGCGGTGTGCCCGGCGATGGCCATCACCATCGAATCGGAACAGCGTGACGACGGTTCGCGCCGCACCACGCGTTACGACATCGATCTGACCAAGTGCATCTTCTGCGGTTTCTGCGAAGAGTCCTGCCCGGTCGATTCGATCGTCGAGACGCACGTGCTGGAGTACCACGGCGAGAAGCGCGGTGATTTGTACTACACCAAAGAGATGCTGCTGGCCGTTGGCGATCGCTATGAAAACCAGATCGCCGAAGCCCGCGCAGCGGACGCTCCTTACCGCTGACGACAGGCGGACCTCGGTGAAGCTTGCCGGTCCGCCGCAACAGTGGTGTGTCGATAATAAAACTGTACGTCTCTTGGGTTAGTTATGGAATTTAAAACTGCTTTGTTCTACGCCTTCTCAGCCATCATGGTATTGGCTGCGACGCGCGTTATCACGGCCCGCAATCCGGTGCACGCAGCGCTGTTCCTGGTGCTGGCGTTCTTCTCGGCCGCCGGCATCTGGATGCTGCTCGAAGCCGAGTTCCTGGCCATCGTGCTTGTGCTGGTCTACGTCGGCGCCGTCATGGTGCTGTTCCTGTTCGTGGTCATGATGCTCGACATCGACACCGACAAGATGCGGGAAAACTTCTGGGGCTACCTGCCGATCGCGTCGTTCGTCGGCGTCATCATCGTGCTGGAAATGGCCGCCGTGCTGTGGCGCTCCTTCCTGTCGTTCGACCAGCAGGCCGTCAGCGCCGGCAACATCGGCGGCACCAAGGAACTCGGTATCCTGATCTTCACCAAATATGTCTACGGCTTTGAAATCGCAGCGGCGATCCTGCTGGTCGCGATCGTCGCGGCGGTGGCGCTGACCCTGCGCAAGCGTAAGGACACCAAACATTTCGACCCGGCCGATGCGGTCCGCGTCAAGCGCAACGACCGTCTGAAGATCGTCAAGATCGATGCCGTGTCCTCGCGCGGCGCCGATGCAGCCGCCGCCGGTTCGGCGGAAGTAAAGGAGACCCCATGACTTTATCGCTTGCTCACTACCTCGTTCTCGGCGCGATCCTGTTCGCGATCTCGATCGTGGGTATTTTCTTGAATCGCAAGAACATCATTATTCTGCTGATGGCCATCGAATTGATGCTGCTGGCGGTGAACATGAACTTCATCGCGTTCTCCCACTATCTGGGCGACGCGGCCGGGCAGATCTTCGTTTTCTTCATCCTGACCGTGGCGGCCGCCGAATCGGCGATCGGCCTCGCGATCCTGGTGGTGATGTTCCGTAATCTGGACACCATCAATGTGGAAGACCTGGATAGCCTCAAGGGTTAATCCCGCGGCTTTAGTTCTAATCTCGAAAAATAACGATTAAGGTTCATCATGGCGGGTACTCTTCTTAACCCTAACCTCCTGCTAGCCGTACCTCTGGCGCCGCTGGCCGGCGCTGCGGTGGCGGGTTTGTTAGGAACCAAATTCTTTGGCAACGTTGTCGGTCGCAAGACTTCGCACACCGCGACCATCCTCGGCGTGCTCGTCGCGCTGATCCTGTCGGTGATGACGCTGAACGATGTGCTCAATGGCGCGACGTTCAACGGCACCATCTACCACTGGATGACGGTGGCGGGCGTGAAGTTCGAAGTCGGCTTCCAGATCGATTCGCTGTCGGCGATGATGATGTGCGTGGTGACCTTCGTGTCGCTGATGGTGCACATCTACACCATCGGCTACATGGCGGAAGACGAGGGCTACAACCGCTTCTTCGCCTACATCTCGCTGTTCACGTTCTCGATGCTGATGCTGGTCATGGCCAACAACTTCCTGCAGCTGTTCTTCGGCTGGGAAGCGGTGGGCCTGGTTTCGTACCTGCTGATCGGCTTCTGGTACACCCGCCCAACGGCGATCGTGGCCAACATGAAGGCGTTCCTGGTCAACCGCGTCGGCGACTTCGGTTTCATCCTCGGTATCGGCCTGCTGCTGGCCTACGCCGGCACCATGAACTACCAGGAAGTCTTCGCCAAGAAGGAAGCGCTGGCCATGCTGACGCTGCCGGGCACCGACTGGATGCTGCTGACCGTCGCCTGTATCTGCCTGTTCATCGGCGCGATGGGTAAATCGGCGCAGTTCCCACTGCACGTCTGGCTGCCGGATTCGATGGAAGGCCCGACCCCGATCTCGGCACTGATCCACGCCGCGACGATGGTTACCGCCGGTATCTTCATGGTGTCGCGCATGTCGCCGCTGTTCGAACTGTCGGACACCGCGCTGTCGTTCATCCTGGTCATCGGCTCGATCACCGCGCTGTTCATGGGCTTCCTGGGCATCATCCAGAACGACATCAAGCGCGTGGTCGCTTATTCGACCTTGTCGCAATTGGGCTACATGACCGTGGCACTGGGCTCGTCGGCCTACTCGGTGGCCGTGTTCCACCTGATGACCCACGCGTTCTTCAAGGCGCTGCTGTTCCTTGGCGCCGGTTCGGTCATCATCGGTATGCACCACGACCAGGACATCCGCAACATGGGCGGCCTGCGTAAATATATGCCGATCACCTGGATCACGTCCCTGCTCGGTTCCCTGGCGCTGATCGGCACCCCGTTCTTCTCCGGCTTCTACTCGAAGGATTCGATCATCGAAGCGGTGCACGAGACCCACATCTGGGGTTCGGGCTTCGCTAACTTCGCCGTGCTGGCCGGTGTGTTCGTAACCGCGTTCTACTCGTTCCGTATGTACTTCCTGGTCTTCCATGGCAAGGAGCGTTTCGGCCAGGCCCACGCCCACGACCATCACGCCCACGATGCGCACGCACCGAAAGCGGCACACGGCGCGCACGACGACCACGGTCACGATGCGCACCACGAAGAGGAAGAAGACGACCACGCGCACCACGGCCTGGAGCCTGGTCAGAAGCCGCATGAATCGCCATTCGTGGTCTGGTTCCCGCTGGTGATGCTGGCCATCCCTTCGGTGCTGATCGGCTACCTGACGATCGAGCCTATGCTGCACGGCGACTTCTTCAAGAACGTCATCTTCATCGGTGAAAACCACAAGGCGATGGAAATCCTGGGCGAAGAGTTCCACGGTCCGATGGCCATGGCGATCCACTCGCTGACAACCCTGCCACTGTGGCTGGCGATTGCGGGCGTAGCGACGGCTTACTACTGCTACATGATCAATCCACGCGTACCGGCATGGTTCTTTGCCAAGTTCAAGGCGATCCACACCCTGTTGGACAACAAGTACTACATGGACAAGTTCAACGAGGTGGTGTTCGCCGGTGGCGCGCGCCTGCTGGGCAACGGCCTGTGGAACGTCGGCGACAAGACCCTGATCGACGGCCTGCTGGTCAACGGCAGCGCCAAGGTCGTGAACTGGTTCTCGAAGCTGACGCGTTTGGGGCAGACGGGTTACATCTACCACTACGCTTTCGTCATGATCCTGGGCATTCTGGGGTTCCTGGTCTACTTCCTGCCGTTTTGGCACGCTTAATTAGCTGATACGCAAAGAGATAACGATAACCATGATGCAGTCAACTATATCTACCTTACCTCCGTACCTGAGCCTGGCGATCTGGCTTCCGATTGTCTTCGGCCTGATCGTCCTGGCCGTCGGCCGTGACACCAACGCGGCGTTCGTCCGCGTCGGTTCGCTGATCGGCGCGATCGTCAGCTTCGCCGCGACGATCCCGCTGATCACGAACTTCAACAACGCCGCCCACGGCATGCAGTTCGTCGAAAAGTCCCCTTGGATCGAGACGTTCAACATCTACTACTCGCTGGGCATCGACGGCCTGTCGCTGTGGTTCGTGCCGCTGACGGCCTTCATTACCGTGATCGTCGTGATCTCGGCCTGGCAGGTGATCCAGAAGCGCGTCGCTCAATACATGGGCGCCTTCCTGATCCTGTCCGGCCTGATGATCGGCGTGTTCTGCGCGATGGACGGCCTGCTGTTCTACTTCTTCTTCGAAGCGACCCTGATTCCGATGTACATCATCATCGGCGTGTGGGGCGGCGAGAACCGCGTGTACGCGTCGTTCAAGTTCTTCCTCTACACCTTCTTCGGCTCCTTGCTGACGTTGGTCGCGATCATCTACCTGTACCGCATGACGGGCACCTTCGACATCCTGACCTGGCACCTGACGCCGTTGACGATGCGCGAGCAGATCTTCATCTTCATCGCCTTCTTCATGGCCTTCGCCGTCAAGGTGCCGATGTTCCCGGTCCACACCTGGCTGCCGGACGTCCACGTCGAAGCGCCGACCGGCGGTTCCGCCGTGCTGGCCGCGATCATGCTGAAGCTGGGCGCGTATGGTTTCCTGCGCTTCTCGCTGCCGATCACCCCGGATGCGTCGCACTACCTGTCGGGCTTCGTCATCACCCTGTCGCTGATCGCCGTGATCTACGTCGGCCTGGTGGCGCTGGTCCAGAAGGACATGAAAAAGCTGGTCGCCTACTCGTCGATCGCGCACATGGGCTTCGTCACCCTGGGCTTCTTCATCTTCAACGCCATCGGCGTGCAGGGCGCGATCGTGCAAATGATCTCGCACGGTTTCATCTCCGGCGCGATGTTCCTGTGCATCGGCGTGCTGTATGACCAGGCCCACTCGCGCCAGATCGCCGACTACGGTGGTGTCGTCAACAAGATGCCGAAGTTCGCCGCGCTGTTCATCTTCTTCTCGATGGCCAACTGCGGTCTGCCTGCGACTTCCGGCTTCGTCGGCGAGTTCATGGTGATCCTGGGCGCCGTGCAGTACAACTTCTGGATCGGTTTGCTGGCCGCGACCGCGCTGATCTTCGGTGCAGCCTACTCGCTGTGGATGGCCAAGCGCGTCATCTTCGGCAAAGTGACCAACCACCATGTGGCCGCGCTGGTCGACGTCAATGGCCGCGAGTTCTTCATGCTGGGTGTCCTGGCGATCGCGGTGCTGGTCATGGGTCTGTACCCTGCGCCATTCACCGACACGATGCAAACCTCGGTCGCCGACCTGCTGACGCATGTCGCAAAAAGCAAGCTGCCTTAAGAAAATCGGAAACGTATAAATGATGACACCTAATCCTCAAGAGGCGTTCAATCTCGCACCGGCGTATGCCGAGGTGACGTTGATCATTGGCGCCTCGCTACTCCTGCTGGTGGACATGTTCCTGTCCGAGTCCAAGCGGTCGATCACCTACGTGCTGTCGCTGGCGATACTGGCCGTTTTGGCCGGCATCACCTTCGCCGACTTCAGCGCCGGCACCACGGCGTATACCTTCCACGGCATGTACGTCAACGATCCGATGGCGAACCTGCTCAAGCTGGCCACCTACGTGGCCGTGGCGCTGACCCTGGTGTATTCGCGCCAGTACGTCACGCAGCGCGGCATGATGAGCGGTAACCTGGGCGGCGAGTTCTACGTCCTGGCGCTGTTCGCGATGCTGGGCCAGATGGTGATGATCTCGGGTTCGAACTTCCTGACGATCTACCTCGGCGTCGAACTGATGTCGCTGTCGCTGTACGCGCTGGTCGCGCTGCGCCGCGATAACCACAAGGCCACCGAAGCGGCGATGAAGTACTTCATCCTCGGCGCGCTGGCATCCGGTTTCCTGTTGTACGGTATCTCGATGCTGTACGGCGCCACCGGCACGCTGGAAATCAGCAAAGTGGCCGTCGCCGTCGCAGCGGGCACCATCAAGCCGACCATCGTGGTGTTCGGTATCGTGTTCCTGGTCGCTGGCCTGGCGTTCAAACTGGGCGCCGTGCCGTTCCATATGTGGGTGCCGGACGTCTACGAAGGTTCGCCAACGGCAGTGACGCTGCTGCTGGGCGGCGCGCCGAAGATCGCCACCTTCGCGATCTGCATCCGCCTGCTGGTGGAAGGCCTGCTGCCGATGGCGTTCGACTGGCAGCAGATGCTGATGGTCCTGGCCGTGCTGTCGCTGGCGATCGGTAACCTGACCGCCATCGCCCAGACGAACCTGAAGCGCATGCTGGCTTATTCGACCATCGCGCAAATCGGCTTCGTGCTGCTTGGCCTGCTGGCCGGCGTGGTCGGCACCACCGACCGCACCGGCATCGCCGCCGCCTACAGCTCGTCGATGTACTACATCCTGACCTACGTGCTGACCACCGTCGGCAGCTTCGGCCTGTTGATGCTGTTGTCGCGTTCCGGCTTCGAAGCCGAAACGCTGAACGACTTCAAAGGCCTGAGCAAGCGCAGCGGCTGGTTCGCGGTCGTCATGACGATCCTGATGTTCTCGCTGGCCGGCGTGCCGCCGATGATGGGCTTTGCCGCCAAGTTCTCGGTGCTGAGCGCCGTGCTGGGTACGGGCCAGATCTGGCTGACCGTGGTCGCGGTGATGTTCTCGCTGATCGGCGCGTTCTACTACCTGCGCATCGTTAAACTGATGTGGTTCGACGAGCCGACCGACACGGCGCCTATCGTCGCCCACGGCGACATGAAGTTCGTCCTGAGCGTGAACGGTCTGGCCATCGTGGTGCTGGGCATTCTGCCCGAGCCGCTGCTGGCGATGTGCATGAAGGCGATGCAAGCGACCCTCGCCACCTGATGGATGTTTCCGTCGCAAGCTGGTTGGTGATCGCGATAGCCATCGCGGCCGCCAACCTGCCTTTTTTCAACGACAAGGTGCTCGCGCTGGTCCCGGCCACGTGGCGGCGCAAGCCGCTGATTGTGCGCCTGGTCGAAATGGTGGCGCTGTACTTTGTCGTTGGCCTGCTCGGCTTCGCACTCGAAGGCCGCATCGGCAACCGCTTCCCCCAGACCTGGGAGTTCTACGCGATCTCCGGCTGTCTGTTCCTCGTTTTCGGCTTCCCCGGATTCATCGCACGCTACCTGCGCAAGCACCGCGACTGATACACTAGCGGCTTCAATCAAGGAGCCGACATGTCGACACTGACAGAAACCCGCATCGACGGTGCATTGGTCTACGACGGCCACTTCCTCAAAGTCCAACGCGACACCATCGAACTCCCCGACGGCAAACGCACCGGCCGCGAATATATTCTGCATCCCGGCGCGGTCGTGATCCTGCCGCTGCTCGACGACGGCAAGGTGCTGCTCGAGCGCCAGTACCGCTATCCGCTGCACGACGTGTTCATCGAATTCCCGGCCGGGAAAATCGATCCGGGCGAAGATCCGCTCGCCAGCGCGAAACGCGAGCTGGAGGAAGAAACCGGCTACACCGCCACCGACTGGCAGTTCGTTAGCAAGATCCACAACGCCATCGCCTATTCGGACGAACATCTGGACCTGTACCTGGCGCGCGGCTTGACGAAGGGCGAGCAAAAGCTCGACGACGGCGAGTTCCTCGAATTATTCACCGCCACCATCGACGAGCTGCTGCAGTGGGTCCGCGAAGGCAAGGTCACCGACGTCAAGACCATCATCGGCGCGTTCTGGCTCGACAAGCTGCGCGCGGGCGACTGGAAGCTGGACTAAGGCCATGAAGCCGGCAGCGCTGATCCTGTTGTGCTGCGGCGCCGGGGCCGGGGCTGGCTTAACCCAGGCGGCCGAACGCACGCCGTTCCAGATCCGCTGCGAAGACACGATCAGCAAAACCATTTCGGTGCTGTCGACCAAGAGTAACGGCTTCACGATCAACAACCAGCTGCCTTACCGCGCGTTGACGCTGAAAACCGGCAGCATCGATGGCCGCAGCGAGACCCTGGGCTTGACGGTCACGCGCGCGCAGTTTGCCGCCACCATGGGCGGGCCGATTTTGCAGGACAGGGTTAGCGGCTACGAATGCGTGGCGCCGCGCGTGGAGATCAAGTTGAACTACTCGCCGGTGCTGATTTATGTCGGCAACGAGTTCGTGCCCGGCAGCTGCGGCTACAACACGATCCTGGAGCATGAACAGCGCCACCTTAAAGCCTATATGGACAATCTGGTGCGGGTCGAAAAGGTGGTGCGCGACGCGCTGAACCGCCGATTTGAAGGCAAGCCGCTGTACGCGCCGTCGGGTACCGCGCAGTCGGCGCTGCAGCACGAGATCAACAGCCAGTGGATGCCGTTTATTCAGGCCGAATTCGACAAAGGCAAGTCGGAGCAGGCTAAAATCGATACCCCCGCCGAATACGCGCGCCTGGCCAATACCTGCAATGGCGAGATTCGGGAAATCGTCCAGCGCAGGCGCAGAAGATAAAGAAGATGACAGCCCAAACAAAAACAATCCGCGATACACCGCGCTATTTCGCGCTGCTGCCCGCCGCCGGCGTCGGCGCGCGCATGGCGGCCGACGGACCCAAACAATACCTGACGGTGGGCGGCAAGCCAATGCTGCGCCATGCCGTCGACGCTTTCCGCGCCAGCGATTTGGTGGCGCATACCTATGTCGTCGTCAGCGCGGCGGACGGCCAGATCGACGCCGTGCTGCCGAACGACCTCGATGGCGTCACGGTGCTGCGCTGCGGCGGCGCCACGCGCATGGACACGGTGCTCAACGCCTTGCGCGCGCTGGATGGTGTCGTCACCGGCGCCGACCTAGTCATGGTGCACGACGCCGCGCGCCCCGGCCTGACGCCGGCCTTGATCGCAAAGCTGATTGAGGGCGTTGGCGACTATCCCGCCGGCGGCCTGCTGGCGCTGCCGGTGGTCGACACGGTCAAGCGCAAGGCGGGCGCCGATGTCGCCACCGTGCCGCGCGACGGCCTGTGGCTGGCGCAGACACCGCAGATGTTCAGCTACGCGCTGCTGCTACGGGCACTGGGCGGCGCGCCGGACGCCAACGCCATCACCGACGACGCCAGCGCCGTCGAGATGCTGGGCATGTCGCCGCGCCTGATCGAAGGCCATCCACGAAATTTGAAAGTCACGCTGCCGGCCGACATCCGCATCGCCGAAATGTATCTGGCCGCCGGCGAATAACCAAGGAAACAAAATGAACAAACTCCCGTTCCGCATCGGCCAGGGCTACGACTGCCACGCGTTGGTGGAAGGCCGCAAACTGATCATCGGCGGCGTCGACATCCCGCACCACGTCGGCCTGCTGGGCCATTCGGACGCCGATGTGCTGCTGCACGCGATCACCGATTCGATCCTGGGCGCGGCCGCGCTGGGCGACATCGGCAAGCACTTTCCGGATACCGACGCGCAGTTCAAAGGCGCCGATTCGCGCACCTTGCTGAAGGAAGCCGCGCGCCGCGTGGTGGCCACCGGCTACAGCATCGGCAACGTCGATTGCACCATCATCGCCCAGCGCCCGAAGATGGCGCCGCACATCCACTCGATGCGCGCCAACATCGCCGAGGACCTGGGCCTCGATATCAGCCAGGTCAACGTCAAGGCCAAGACCAACGAGAAGCTGGGCTACTTGGGCAGGGAAGAGGGTATCGCGGCCGAATCGATCGCTTTGCTGATATCTTCGTAGAAAAGAGTCAGCTGATAGCGTATTCCTGAACACAGGCATTCCGCCAAGGATGCCAGGTTTCATTCGCACTAGTGGCGTCTTCGATTTCATGGAATGAAGTAGCGTGGATCATACTCTGCGCCATCCTCGTCGATTAGGACGTCTCGCGACATCCTGCGCCCGGCTTTCCCGTCGGTCGTTCGACCGGATCGATGGTGCGCGCGGATTGTCATGCCTGCGTAAAACGATCTGCTACCATGGCGGTTTTTCAGCAAGGATGACCATGGCGCGCGATATTTATGCTTACCGGCAGGTTGCGGTGCACTCGGTGCGGCGCGGCGGCGCGGTCGAGATCCATCCGGTGCCGGGGCAGGCGTTTTCGCCGGAGCTGGCGGTGCAGTGCTCGCGGCGGATGAGCGATACGTCCTTGTATCCGCTCGGTACGTGCTTTCTGCTGGACGCCAAGCTGACCGACCGCCAGGGCGGCACGCCCTATCTGTACGCCTGGCACGGCGACGACATCAAGGTATTGTCCGCCAGGGAGACCAAGGCCTTCCTGGCCGAATTCAGACGCGGCAGGATCTAATCAGTGCACGGCGTGCAGTTTGCCTGACGGCTTGCCGTCGTCCTCGCCCCACTTGGCGATGACCGCCGCCATCGCCACGGCGAACACGCCGCCCACCAGCATCGCGCTCGACACGCCCAGATGGTCGACCGCCACGCCGCCGACCAGCGCGCCGCTGGCCAGCGAGATCTGCGCGGTGGCGACGAACACGGCGCCGCCGCTTTCCATCGCATCCGGCGCGGCCCGGAACATCCAGGTCTGCACCGAGATCGGCATCATGCCGAAGGCCAGGCCCCAGATCACGATCAGCGCCGTGGCGCCCAGCAGCGAGGTGCCGATCAGCGGCAACGCCGCCGCCGACAGACCCATCACCAGACCGGTGACGATCATCGACATGCGCACGCTGCGCGCCACAGTCCAGCCGCCGATCAGATTGCCGACGAAGCCGGCCGCGCCATAGGTCAGCAGCAGGGCGCTGATGGTGGTCGCGTTCAGGCCGACGACCTGGCTGAGGAACGGCGTGACATACGTGTAGGCGGCGAACTGGCCGATGAAGACCAGCAAGGTGGCCAGCATGCCGAGCCGCGCCTTTTTCACGCGCAGCAGCGCCGGCAATTGCGCGAACGTCAGCGATTGCGTGGTCGGCAGCCGTGGCAGCAGCCACATTTGCGTCAGCAGCACCAGCACGGCGACCGCGCCGGCCGCGTGGAACGCCACGCGCCAGCCGACCAGTTCGCCGATCAGCGCGCCGGCAGGCACGCCCGCCACGGTGCCGAGCGAAATGCCGGCGAAGATGATCGAGGTCGCCCGCGTCGCATACGCGGGCGGCACCAGCCGGTTGCCGAGCGCGCCGCCAATGGCCCAGAAGCCGCCGACGCCGATACCGAGCAGGGCGCGGCCGACCAGGATCACCAAGAAGGAATCGGACAGCGCCACCATCAGATTGGAAATGATTAGCGTTGCCGTCAGCCCCCAGATCACGTAACGGCGGTCGGTCTTGCCGACACCGATGGTGACCAGGATGGCGGCAAACGCGGCGACGATGCCGGGGATGGTGACCATCATGCCGGCCAGGCCTTCGGTCACCTTCAGTTCGGCGGCGATCGACGGCAGCAGGCCGACCGGCAGGAATTCCGTCGTGACGAGCGCGAACGATCCGACGGCGACGGAAAGTACGGCCAGCCAGGCGGCGCGGGTGGGGGCGGGCGTGGTGAGCGCCGACGGTTGACTTACAGGCACAGCCTGCGCGTTGGATGTAGATTGCATGGGAAATAGTCCTGGGTAGTCGTAAAAATGCTTGAGTTTTTTACTGATCGGTTCATAATGACGGCTGGAGATCACGTTGTCAATATAATTTTTAACCGATTGGTATGAAAGAGAATACTTCCACAGTCCGCAAGACGGGCCGTCCGCGCACTTTCGATGCTGAAACGGCGCTGGACAAAGCGATGAAGGTGTTCTGGGAGAAGGGCTACGAGGGTAGTTCGCTGCCGGAACTGACCGAGGCGATGGGCATGAACCGGCCCAGTTTGTACGCTGTGTTCGGCAACAAGGAAAACCTGTTCCGCATGGCGCTGGACCGGTACGGGGCCACGCACGACCCGCTGTTCAACGCGGCGTTGAAGGAAGCGACCGCGCGCGCCGTGGTCGAGCATTTTTTGCGCGGCAACGCCGATGCCCAGACCGAGACCGACAAGCCGCATGGCTGCCTGGTGATCAACGGCGCGCTGGCTTGCAGCGACGATGCGCTGCCGATTCGTAATTCACTGATCGAGCGCCGGGCGGCGAGCGAGGAAAAACTGCGCGAGCGGTTCGAGCGGGCCAAGGTCGATGGCGATTTGCCGGCCGATAGCTGTTCGGGGCAGATGGCGCGCTATGTGATGACGGTGTCGAACGGCATGGCGGTGCAGGCCGCCGCCGGCGCCACGCGCGAACAGTTGCAGGGCGTGGTCGACCAGGTATTGCGCGGCTGGCCGTAACGCCGCGACCTTCACGGATTCGTGCCGGCGCCATGCCCGGCACGAATCCGTTCCCGACGTTACCGGTTGCCTGGCGGCTTCACCATCGCCACCTTATTCGGCGCTGCCGTCGTCGTCGTCATCGGCGGCGTCGTCCGCGCCGTCCTTGACGCCGCGCGCCCGCGCCGCATCGGTGTCGGACTTGAGCTTGGCGGCGTTGCCCATGAATTGGTCGACGCTGCGGTCGGGGCTGCGTTTGACTTCCGGCGGCAACAGCACCGACATATACAGCTCGTCCGACAAGCGGCCCGTGCCTTGCAGGTTGGCCATCAGCATCAAGCCGGCGCCGACCAGCATCATGATCGTGGCGGTGGTGGCGAACTGCTTCGTCAGGTGCGGCTTGATGGTCTTCAGATGGAAGAACAACATGCCGCAAACGATCGCGAGGCTGACCAGGTTGCCATACCGCGTGAACCCTTCGGCCGACCACGCATACGCCATGGTGCTGCTGGCGGCGCGCCAGACGCCCACCACCGCCAGGCCGCTGCCCAATATGAACAGGTGCCGGCCCATGCGCGCGTGGCTGCCGAACAGGCGGTTGGACAGCGCCCACACGCCGCTCCACAGCAAACCCGCCGCCAGGCTGGACGCGAGCACCAGCAGATACCGGATCAGCGCGAACGGTTCGACGTCGGACAGCCACGTTTCCAGGCAGCTGAAGACGGCGATCAGCACCAGGCCGATGGTGGCCGGCGTCGCGCCTTCCCAGCCGTGCATGGTGGTGTCGGCGATTTCGGCCGGCACCGGGAAGTCGGCGGCGCGGATGCGCAAGCGGGTATGGCCGAGACGCACCACCGTGTCGCCGCCCAGCACCACTTCGGTCTGGCGCTTGCCGCGCGCGTAGGTGCCGTTCTTGCTGCCGAGGTCGCGCAGTACCAGTTTCCCTTGTTCGTCGAGGTCGACGATGGCGTGCGCGGCGGCGCTGTGGGCGTCGTCGAGAATGATGTCGTTGTCGTAGCTGCGTCCAAGGCGGATCGGCAAGGCGTCGGCCTTGTGCCGGTGCAGCACGTCGCCATTGCGGGCGAGGATTTCCACGAAGTAGGGCGCCATCATTGCGCGCCTCCCGTGGCCGGCTTGGCCGGGGGCGGGGCGGGGATCGGCGCCTTGCCGGCGGTCCCGCTTGCCGGCGTCGTGCTCGACGGCTTGCCCGCCGGTTTCACGACCGGCGTGCGCGCGGGCACGGGCGCGCCGGCCGGCGCCAGCGACAGCGATTCGAGGAACACGCGCGACACGCGCATGCCGTTGTCATACGAGACGCCGCGCGCATCCAGTCGGCTTTGTAGGCTCATCAACCCCTGATCGGTGGTGGCCGTCAGCAGCGCGAAGTCGTACAGGCCGGCGAATTTGCGGTAGGCGCGCACGCACAGCACGGCGCGCAACGGCAGGTTTTTATTCTTGACGAAGTCTTCGGTGCAGTTGGGGCCGGTCAAACGGGTGTCCTTGTTGCTGCCGAAGTGCTCGTTCTTGAACGAGGCGCTGGCCAGTTGCGCGAAGCGCAGCTTGTCGAGGCCGGTGCCACGGATGAACTGGTGGCGGATGCTGAGCTGTCCCGTTTGCAGCGAGCCGCTGACGAAGATCGCCGACTCCATCGCGCAACTGGCGTCGTCGACGGTGAACGGCTTGTCGGCCTTGACGTTGGAGCGGCCCCAGCAGCGCATCTGCTCGGACTCGCGCACCGGCACCTGGTAGGGTCCCATCGGCTTCAAACTCAGCGGACTGGCCAGCAGCTGGTCGACCATCGCGCGCTGATGGCTCAGCAGCTGGCCCGCCACCACCGACGTGAAATCGGCCGGCGCCTTGGCTTGTTGTTCGACCTTGCGCAGCAGGTCCTGGGCGAAGCGGGCCGGCACCAGGAAGCTGACCAGCTCGCCGTCGAGGCGCTTGGAGACGTTGACGCCGGCCACCGAGCCGTCGACCGTCACGCTGGGGCCGCCGCTCATGCCGGAGTTGATCGGGCCGGTGAACATCAGCTGGTCGTAGAAGCTGCGCGCGATCACGCCGTTGTAGGCGCCCTCGGAAATGGCGAAGCCCAGATCGAGCGGATTGCCCATCGAATACAGGTACTGGCCCTGCGTCAGGCGCGCCAGCTGGTCCGGCATCTTGAAGAAGCCGGTGCCGTTGCGGTTGACGCGCAGCACCGCCAAATCGTGCAGCACGTCGACCGCCAGCAATTCCACGTTGCCGCGCTGGCCGCTGGTGTCGACCCATTCGCCGACGTAGGTGTCCGGATCGAGCGCGAATTGCGACACCACGTGGTAATTGGTGACGACCAGGTTGCTGGTGCCGATCAAGAAGCCCGAACCCACCGACGATTGCGTGCGGCCGCTTTTCAGCAGCGAACGCACTTGCAGGATGTCGTTCTTGGCCGACGCATATAAATGCTGGGCCGCGCTCGACGGCGGCGGCAACGGCGCGGTGTCGGCGGCGGCGGCGCCGGCGGACGGGTCGGCGGAATCAGGCGACGCGGGTGATGAAGGTGATGAGGGGGATGAAGGTGATGAGGGTGATGAAGGTGAGGCAGGCGGGGCCGGCGGCTGTTTGCCCCTGGCCGGCGCGCTGGCGGTCGTTGCGCCGGTCGTGGCGGTGGTGGTCGCCGCCGCGGTGGCCGCGCTGGCTGCTGCGGCCAGCGTCGGCGCGGCGGGGTTTGCAGTGGTGGGAGCCGCTAGCGCGCCAGCGCAGGCCCCGGTCAAGGCGATGGATGTGGCAAGCGCGGTAAATTTCATGCAAACCTTAGACTTATTCTATCGGCAACCTCAGAGCGCGCCATCTTCCACGGCGGCGGGCGTCAAAGGCGTCATCATATGGCCCAGCTTGGCGGCTTTGGTGTTCAGATAATGCTGGTTGAACGCATTGCGGTTGACGAGCAGCGGCACGCGCTCGGCCACCTCGATGCCAAGTTTGGTCATGGCATCAATCTTACGCGGATTATTGGTCATCAGGCGCAGGCTTTTAACGTCGAACTGGGCCAGCATCGGCTTGACCAGGCCGTAGGTGCGCTGGTCCGGTTTGAAGCCCAGCTGCTCGTTGGCCTGGACCGTGTCGGCGCCGGCCTCTTGCAGGCGGTAGGCGCGGATTTTGTTGATCAGGCCGATGCCGCGGCCTTCCTGGCGCAGGTACAGCAGCACGCCGCGGCCCTCGGCGGCGATCTTCTTGAGCGCGCCCTCCAGCTGGGCGCCGCAATCGCAACGTTGCGAGAACAGCACGTCGCCGGTCAGGCACTCCGAGTGCACGCGCGCCAGCACCGGCGCGCCGTCGCCGATATCGCCCAGCACCATGGCCAGATGTTCCTTGCCGGTGGCTTTTTCGACGAAGGCGTGCAAGGTGAACTGTGCCCAGGGCGTCGGCAGGGCGCACGAAGTCATGTAGTCCAATTCGTCTTTTGCCGGTGTTTCCGCGCTCTGCAACATAGCTATGCTCTTCAAATATTGATGATGTAATAAAGTAAAAAAGGCGCGCCGGGCTGTTCGAACAGACCCGGCGCGCCCTTCATCATACCAAAACTGGCGGAAAATTATTTTGGGCCAGCCTTTCCCATGGGGAAGGGTCAGTTAGGCAAATCAAACACCAGCACCTCGGCGTCGGTCGCCTGTTCCAACGTGACCAGGTTTTCCTCCGTCAGCTTCAGCGCGTCGCCGCCTTTGAGCGCGGTGCCGTTGACGGTCACGTCGCCCCGGATCACGTGGACGTAGGCGATGCGGCCGTTGCCCAGCTCGTGCTTCAGGCTGTCGCCGGCGGCCATGATGGTCGCATAGATCGCGGCATCCTGATGCACCAGCACCGAGCCTTGGCGGCCGTCGTTCGAAGCGATCAAGCGCAGCTGGCCTTGTTTGCTCTCCGGCGTGAAGTGCTTTTCCTCGTAGCTTGGCGCGATGCCGGCCTGGCCGGGCTGGATCCAGATCTGCAGGAAATGCACCTGGTCCTTTTGCGAACCGTTGAACTCGCTGTGACGCACGCCGGTGCCGGCGCTCATGCGCTGCACATCGCCGTAGTGCAGCACCGAACCGGTGCCCATGCTGTCCTTATGCTCGAGCGCGCCGCTCAGCACGTAGGAAATGATCTCCATGTCGCGGTGGCCGTGGGTGCCGAAACCCTGGCCGGCTTCGACCTGGTCTTCGTTGATCACCAGCAGCGGGCCGAAACCGACGTGTTTCGGGTCATGGTAGCTGCCGAACGAGAAGCTGTGGCGGGAATTCAACCAGCCGTGATTTGCCAGACCGCGTTCTTCACTTTTACGAATTTGCAACATGATGAGCTCCGTTTCTTCGATTGTTTTTAAGGTTGTGTTCAGCTGATGTGCGATAATTTTGAAGGTCGATCCGTTGTTTCTTCGATCATCGCCGCATCCATGAATCACAGTATAGACCCCGGATTCCGGATTAAAAAACGGAAAATTTACCCCTTTACTATCGAAAAAATCGAATGCTCAGATTAAGCCTCGAAGCGCTGCAAATCGTCGACGCCATCGACCGTCGCGGATCGTTCTCTGCCGCCGGCAAGGAGTTGCACCGCGTACCGTCGACGATCTCCTACACCGTCGGCAAGCTCGAGGACGACCTCGGCGTCCAGGTGTTCGAGCGCAACGGTCCGCGCGTGGTGCTGACGGCGGCCGGCGTCGAGCTGCTGAAGGAGGGGCGCTACCTGCTCAAGGCCGCGCAGGACCTGGAACACCGGGTGCGGCGCGTGGCGTCCGGCTGGGAGACCGAACTGGCGGTCGGCATGGATTCGATGTTCTCGCCATGTCTGTTCCTGGAAGATATCAACGCCTTCTACGAGGTCGCGCAGCAAACCCGCCTGCGGGTGGTGAAGGAAACCCTGTCCGGCGCCTGGGAGGCGCTGCTGGACCGCCGCGCCGACCTGCTGGTGGGCGTGGCCGGCGATGGTCCGGCCGGCGGCGGTTATGTCTCCGAGCCGATCGGCAAGGTCGAGTTCGTCTTTGCGGTGGCGCCGTCGCATCCGCTGGCGGCCGTCGAAGGCGCGCTCGGCCGCGCGCATCTGCAGCAATACCGGGCCGTCAGCGTCGCCGATTCGGCCCGCCAGCTGGCGCCGCGCACCGTCGGACTGCTGCTGGGGCAGGATACCCTGACCGTGCCGGACATGAAAACCAAGCTGCAATTCCAGCTGGCCGGCACCGGCTTCGGCTTCCTGCCGGAGCCGTGCGCGCGCGCCGCCATCGACGCCGGACTGCTGGTCGAAAAACCGGTCGATGAGCCGAAGCCGGCCGAAACCTTCTACCTGGCCTGGCGCAGCGGCGAGCACGGCGCCGCGCTGAACTGGTGGATCGCCCGCATGCGCCAGCCGGGCCTGTTCGAGCGCTTGTTGCGCCATTTGCCCCACCACACGCAGTCGGTTTGACGCAGAACAGGAAACCTGCGGGCGAAAGCCTCGCCCGGCTTGACAATGTTGACCGGGGCCAACAGTTTCGGAGTACCATAGCAGCATAACTGACTGTTTTTGCTGGATCATTTATGACCGCCCTGATTGCCCTCCCGCCTGTATTCCTGCACCCGCTGGCCGACCGCAACGGTCACCCCGGCGCGTTGCTGTTCGACGCCGGCTTTCTCGACCAGCCCCCTCAGCCCGATCGGCCGGCGGCGCTGCCGGACGCCATCGTCGCGGTGTTGCGCGAGGTGGCGGGCGGCAGCATGGGCTGCTACTACCGCGCCGGCCTGAGCGAGGAGCTCGGCCGGTTGCTGGACCAGGCGGGCTGGAAAAAAATGCCCGCCGAGAAGCTTTATCGCGCCGACGCCGAACTCGCCAGCACCTTGCCGTCCGGCGTCGCATGGATCGAGGGCGAGTGGTTCCTGGCGCCGCCGTCCAAGCCGGTGGGCAGCCAGGTCGCCTCGCGCGCGCTGGCGTTGCAACTGGTGCAGCTGGTATCGGCCGACGCCGACACCCACGAGATCGAAGCGCTGTTGCGCCAGGACCCGACCTTGTCGTATCACCTGCTGCGGCTGGTCAACTCGCTGGGCATGGGCGCCGGCCGCCGCGTCACCAGTTTTTCGCAGGCGATCCTGATCCTGGGCCGCGCGCAGCTGCGGCGCTGGCTCCATCTGATGCTGTTCTCGTCGCGCGAGGGCGACCAGCGCTCGCCGATGCTGCTGGCGCGGGTGGCGGTGCGGGCGCGGGCGATGGAATTGCTGTCGCGCGACGCCGGCCTGGGCAAGGCGCGGCAGGAGCAGGCGTTCATGGTCGGCATGTTCTCGCTGCTGGGCGTGCTGTTCGGACTGCCGCTGGCCGAGGTGCTCAAACCGCTGACGATGAGCGAGGCCGTGCAGCAGGCGCTGCTGGCGCACGAGGGCGAGCTGGGCGCGCTGCTCGGCGTGGTGGAGGCGGCCGAGCGCGACGATCACGCCGCGCTGGACGCGCGTCTGCAAGCGCTGCAGATCGACACCGACAATTTCAACCGGGTCGCCGCCGAAGCGTATCTGTGGATGCAGACGGTGGCGTCCGGCAAGACAGGTAAAACCCATGCTTGACGCCATCGAGCGCTGTCTGGCGCTGAGTCAGCGCGCCCGCGGCGAGCAGGGCGAGGCGCTGGCGCTCACGCTGGCCAGCCTCGACGCCGCGCTGGCCGAGGCGCGCGCGGCGATGGCGCCGTCGGTCGACGCCGACGACCAGGCGGTGCTGGAACTGGACCTGACCGGCTACCTGACGGCCTGGAGCCCGGGCGCGGCGCAGATGTTCGGCTACACCGCCGACGAGGCGCTGGGCCAGCACGTGCTGTTCCTGTACGCCGGGGACGATGACGACGGCAATATCGCCGAACTCGGTATCGAGGGCGGCGGCGAAGCCGGCGGCGAGGCCGGCGCCACCGCCGAAGTGCGGCGCCGCAAGAAAAACGGCGACATCATCCGGGTCAAGATGCACATCTTCCTGCGCCACGACGACAGCGGCGAACCGGTCGGCATGCTGGTGCGGCTGGCAAGGGTGGGCGAGGCGCTGTCGGCGGCCGACAAGATCAACCTGCACGCGCGCATCATCGAGGACAGCGACCAGGGCGTGCTGATCACCGACGGCCACGAGCGCATCGTCTCGATCAATTCCTCGTTCACCCGCATCACCGGCTACACGCCGGAGGAATCGATCGGCAAGACGCCGGACCTGCTGCGCTCGGGCGTGCACGACGCCGAGTTCCGCGCCAAGGTGCGCGCGGCGATGCAGGGCGCCGGGCCGTGGCGCGGCGAGATCATCGGCAAGCGCAAGAACGGCGAGCTGTTCCCGCAATCGGTGACGATCAGCGTGGTGCGCGACGGGCGCGGCAAGATCAGCCACACGTTCTCGCTGTTTTCCGACATCAGCGAGCACAAGGACGCGCAGGCGCGCATGCAGCGCATGGCCAACTACGATCCGCTGACCGGGCTGCCCAACCTGTGCCTGCTTACGCAGCTGGTCGGCCAGGCGCTGACCGAGAACCGTCGCTCGCAGGAGCACGGCGCGATGCTGGTGGTGGAGATCACCCGCGTCGGCGCCATCAGCGACACGCTCGGCAGCGACATCGGCAACGAGCTGCTGTGCGAGATCGGCCGCATGTTCCGCGCCGTGCTGCGCGAGGCCGACGTGCTGGCGCGGCTCGACGGCCACAAGTTCGCCGTCGCGCTGCTGCACATCGAAAAACGCGAACACGCCGCCGTCGTCGCGCAAAAGCTGCTGGCGGCGCTGACCGCGCCGATCCAGATCGCCGCCCACAGCCTGCAGGTGGGCGCGCACATCGGCATCACCGTCTACACGGAGGACGCCACCGATGTGCCGACCTTGATCCGCTACGCCGACGTCGCCATGAACAAGGCGGCGCAGAACATCGAGGCCGACTTCCTGTTCTACAGCGAGGAGATGAACCAGCGCGCCAAGGAGCATTTGCGGCTCGAGAGCGAACTGCGCCAGGCGCTCGTCAACGACGAGCTGCTGCTGTACTACCAGCCGAAGGTGAGCCTGCGCAGCGGCCGCATCGTCGGCGCCGAGGCGCTGCTGCGCTGGCGCCATCCGGTGCGCGGCCTGGTGTCGCCGGGCGTGTTCATTCCGGTGGCCGAGGAGACCGGGCTGATACTCGACCTGGGCACCTGGGTGCTGGAGCAGGCCTGCCGCCAGATCCGCGACTGGCGCGAGGACAACCTGATCATGCCGCCGGTCGCGGTCAACCTGTCGGCGCGCCAGTTCGACAGCCAGCTGCCGCAGCGCATCGCGGCGGTGATGGAGCGCTACGGCGTGCAGCCGGACCAGATCAACCTGGAAATCACCGAAAGCCTGCTGGTGCGCGGCACCGACAACGTCATCGCCATCATGAACGAACTGGTGGCGATGGGCATGTCGCTGGCGCTGGACGACTTCGGCACCGGCTATTCGAGCCTGGCCTACCTGAAAAAATTCCCGATCAGCACCTTGAAGATCGACCGCTCGTTCGTGGTCGGTTTGCCGTATGAAGAAAACGATTGCGCCATCGCGCGCGCGATCGTGACGATGGCGCAGCAGTTGCGCCAGGAAATCGTCGCCGAGGGCGTGGAGACGGTTGAGCAGATGAGTTTCCTGCGCGAGCTGGGCTGCGACCAGTTGCAGGGCTACCTGTTCAGCCAACCGGTGCCGGCGGTGGAATTCGCCACGATGTTGCGTGAAGGCAAGCGCTTGGCCTTCGGGACCCGCGCCTAAAGCGGACAGCCGTGGCGTTGTCGCGCACCTGAGACAAGTCGGGTTGGCACGTTTCTAATAAAGGTGCCAAAATCGAACTGCTATTTTGGCAAGCTGGCTCACTATTCCTCAGGAGACTTCTATGCAAAAACGTACATTTTTGATGCGCGCCACCGCCGCCGTCGCGTTCGCCGGTCTGGCCCTCGGTGGATGCACGACCACCACCACCGACGCCAAGTCCGATCCGGCCGCCGTCAAGACGGAGATCGAGCGCGGCTCCTACGACACCCTGGAGCGGCTGTACAAGGAGGTCAAGGGATCGCGCGAGCTGGTGCGCAAGGCCAACGGCGTGCTGGTGTTCCCGCGCGTGCTGGCGGCGGGGCTGGTGGTGGGCGGCGAATATGGCCGCGGCGTGCTGCGCGCGGGCGGACAGACGGCCGATTACTACAGCATGACGTCGGTGTCGGTCGGCTTCCAGGCGGGCGCGCAGTCGAAGGCGGTGGTGATGCTGTTCATGACGCGCGAAGCGCTGGATAAATTCCGCAATAGCAAGGGCTGGACGGCGGGCGTGGATGGGTCGGTGGCGCTGCTCAAGGTGGGCGCCAACGGCGAGATCGACACCGCCACGGCGACCGGGCCGGTGCAGGCGCTGGTGCTGACCAACGCGGGGCTCATGGCCAATCTGAACCTGGAAGGGACCAAGGTCACCAAGCTGGCGCTGTAAAGCGCAGACACGGAACCGCGCGGGGCGGATCAGGCGGAACGCCGTCACCGGCCCCACGTGTGTTTCAGAGGTCGCTTGCATGCCAGGCCCCCGCTAAAAACGCTGGCTCTTCGCGCCGGTTACGGCTACGCTTGCGGTTTTCATGATCACGAGGAACACGATGAGCCGCAACATCCTGGACGAAGCCCACATCCACCCCGCCATCCGCGAGCGCGTCGGCGACTACCGCCGCGACCTCGTCGCCGAAGTCCAGGCCGCCATCGCCGCCAACAGCGTCGTCGTGGTCGGCATGGGACTCAATCCTTTCCCCCGCAAAGCCCGCCAGATACTCGACGCCAACGGCACCCCCTACAAATATCTCAGCTACGGCAATTACTTTTCCGAGTGGCGCCCGCGCACCGCGTTGAAGATGTGGACCGGCTGGCCGACCTTTCCGATGATCTTCGTCAAGGGCGTGCTGATCGGCGGCGCCACCGATCTGCAGCGACTCATCAAGAGCGGCGAGTTCGCGACCATGGTGGCGTGATGCTGACCTTGCCGTTACGTCTGCAGCCCGGCGACGACGTGCGCGGCGCGGTGGTGGCCGCCTTGCTGGCCAGCGGCCACCGGGCCGGCTTCGTGCTGCAAGGCATCGGTAGCCTGCACGTCGCGCAACTGCGCTATGCCGGGCAGCCGCAGGCGACGGCGTTGCACGGCGACCTGGAAATCCTGACCCTGGCCGGCGCGATCGCGCCGGACGGCGCCCATCTGCACATGTCGGTAGCCGACGCGCGCGGGCAGGTCTTCGGCGGACATGTCGGCCCCGGCTGCGTGGTGCGCACCACGGCCGAGCTACTGCTGGCCTTGCTGCCCGACCACCGCTTCAGGCGCGAGCACGACCCGCGCACCGGCTATCCGGAACTGCGAATCGACTAGTCGGGATCGACCTCGTCGTTGATCTTCTCGGTCAACGCCCGCAACTGTTCCGGCACCGCGTCCAGATGGTAGCGCACGGTGTGGGCCTGGCGGCCCTCGTCGACCTCCAGGTCGTACTGGAAATCCCAGGACTTCGGCGCGGTCTTGACCAGCTTTTCCGGCAGCGCGAAAAAGTCGCAGGCCTGCACCAACTGCTGCATTTGCTCGGCCTGCTCATGCGGCAGCTGCGCCAGATCGATGGTGCGCGTCTGCGCCCCGGCCGGTCCGGCGAAGCCGCCTGTACATCGCAATGTCATACGCATCATCGTTCCCCTCAAATCACGCCAACCAGCTTCCACGCGGCCTGCACCGCATGCTGTTCCTTCGAATCGGCGCCGTACAACAGCTCGGCGGACTGCATCGTCGCCCTGGCCATGTCGGCGAAGGTGGCGGTGGACGTCAGCAAGGATAGCGACTTGTACCAGATCGGCCCGGCCTTGTCCCAGGAGTTGCCGTTGAGCGCGATGCAGGCCGCGTAAAAGGCGTGGTTGGGAATGCCCGAGTTGGTATGGACGTCGCCGTCCTCGATATAACCGGCCATCGTCTTCGGTTGGTCATCGCCGGACCACGTAAGTTCCTTGTTGCCCGGATCGGCCATCGAGCGCAGCGCCTTGCCGACGGTCGGCCCCATGATGCCGGCGCCGATCAGCCAGTCGGCCTGGGCGCTGCTCTGCTTGAGCTTCCACTGCTTGACCATGCTGCCGAACACGTCGGAGATGGATTCGTTGAGCGCGCCGCTCTGGTCCTCGTAGTCCAGGCCGCCGGGGACGGCGTTCTGCGTCAAGCCGTGGGTCAGTTCGTGGGCGATGACGTCGACGGCGGTGGTGAAACCCATGAACAGTTTGCCGTCGCCGTCGCCGTAGACCATCTGCTGGCCGTTCCAGAAAGCGTTGTTGAAATTCTTTTGATAGTGGACGGTCGAGTCGAGCCGCACGCCCTTGCCGTCGATGGAATTGCGCTTCAACACCTCGAACAAAAAATCGTAGGTGGCGCCGGCGCCGTCGTAGGCCTGGTTGACGGTGGCGTCGTCGCTGGCCTTGGCGCCTTCGCCGCGCACCAGCTTGCCGGGCAGGGCGCTCTTGTTTTTGGCGTCGTACACGGTGCGGCGTTTCTCGCCGGTGGTGGTGATGCCGAAGGCGGCGGTCGTCGGCGTCGCCACCGACCGCTGGCCGCGCAAATGGGCCGACAGCTCGGCCTGGTCCAATAGCACGCAACGTTCGTGTGCATCGCTCGTCTCGTCGGCCAGCAGGCGCAGCATCTTCGACGAGATGATGAAGCAAGTGCAGCGATATGGGTTGGGCGCCATGGTGTTCTCCTCTGTTAGCGATAAGTGACTTTATACACGGAATCTACATTGTCCGATGTCACCTATTGCCAACCGTGAAGCAGCGCTTCACCGCCGCAGCGGGTCGAGCAGGGCGCGCAAATCGTTATGGTCGAGCTCGTACATCAACGCGATCAACGCCCCCAGTTCGCCCGACGGAAAGCCCTCGCGCGCGAACCAGTCGAGGTAATGGCCGGGCAGATCGGCGATCATGCGCCCCTTATATTTACCGTAAGGCATTTCACGCGTCAGCAACAGCGCGAGTTTTTCTGAATTCATGGCGAAGCGGATAGCGGAAGTCAACAGCCCTCCATCATAAATCACTCCGGGGTCAAGTCTGTCATTCGGACACGGACTCATGTATCTACGCCCCATATTTGCGCCGGAGTCAAATATCTTCTACCCGATCGTGGCTTTTTCTTGTCGGCGAAAGTCTGGATACTGCATGCATTAACTTTTCAGGAGTGAAGTCATGCCACTTGCCTTGCTGGCGCTGACCATCAGCGCATTCGCCATCGGGACCACCGAATTTGTCATCGTCGGTCTTTTGCCGACCATCGCCGCCGATCTTGGCGTAAACCTGCCGTCCGCCGGTCTGCTGGTCAGCCTGTACGCGCTGGGCGTCGCCGTCGGCGCCCCGGTGCTGACCGCGCTGACCGGAAAATTGCCGCGTAAAACGCTGCTGGTCTCGCTGATGGTGCTGTTCACCGCCGGCAATCTGCTGGCCTGGAAGGCGCCCAGTTACGAATCGCTGGTGATCGCCCGCATCCTGACGGGTCTGGCGCACGGCGTGTTCTTTTCGATCGGCTCGACCATCGCCACCTCGCTGGTGCCGAAGGAGAAGGCCGCCAGCGCGATCGCCATCATGTTCACCGGATTAACCGTGGCGCTGGTGACCGGCGTGCCGCTCGGCACTTTCATCGGCCAGCATTTCGGCTGGCGCGAGACCTTCCTGGCCGTCTCGGCGCTGGGTGTGCTCGCCTTCATCGGCAGCCTGCTGTTCGTGCCGTCGACGATCCAGCACAGCAAACCGGCCTCGTTGCTGCAGCAGGTCAAGGTGCTGGGCGAGCCGCGCCTGTTGCTGGTATATGCGATGACCGCCGTCGGCTATGGCGGCACCTTCATCGCCTTCACCTATCTGGCGCCGATTCTGCAGGAAATCTCGGGTTTCAGCGCCGGCGCCGTGGGGCTGGTGATGCTGGTGTACGGCGTCTCGGTCGCGGTGGGCAACATCTGGGGCGGCAAGCTGGCCGACGCGCGCGGACCGATCGGCGCGCTCAAGATCATCTTCCTGGGTCTGGCCGCCGTGCTGCTGGTCGTCACCTTCGTGGCGCCGTTCAAATGGCTGATGCTGGCGACGGTGCTGGTGTGGGGCGCCTTCGCCTTCGGCAACGTGGCCGGGTTGCAGGTGTATGTGGTCCAGCAGGCCGAGCACTTCACGCCGCGCGCGGTGGACGTCGCCTCGGGCCTGAATATCGCCGCCTTCAACCTGGGCATCGCGGCCGGTGCATGGGGTGGCGGTTTGATCGTCGAGCACGCCGGCCTGGTGCACACCGGCTGGATCGGCGCGCTGGTGGTGCTGGGCGCGTTCGGCCTGACCGCGCTCAGCGGCCGCCTCGACCGTCTCAATCCGCGCCGGCAGGTCGCCGGCGAGGCCCAGCGCGTGCGCGTCGCATCGCACTAATGGGACGTTGACAACGGCGGATCTGCCTTACAATGTTTTTTTTCATTGACGGCAGACCCGCCCACCTTTCATGGCTCATCTTCATCCTACCGGCTGGCAAGAGATGGCCGTCACCGGCACCGCCGCGCGCGAGATTGAAACGCTCACCTATCTCGAATCCACCCTCGCCAGCGCTCCCTATCGCATCTATCACGGCGTCCACTGGACCAATGTCGAGAACGGTTTCTCGGCGTACGGCGAGATCGATTTCATCATCGTCGCGCCCAACGGGCGCATGCTGCTGATCGAGCAGAAGTCCGGCTTCCTCAACGAGACGCAGGAGGGCCTGGTGCGCAACTACGAGGGCAAGCCGCGCAAGGTGGCCAACCACATCATGCGTTCGATCAAGGGCTTGAGCGAGCGCTTCGGCAGCGAGCTGTCCATCGATTATCTGCTGTACTGCCCCGACTACACCGTCCGCAACGCGAATCTGGCGGGCATCGATCCGCGTCACATCATCGACGCCACCAGCAAGGACCGCCTGGCGCAAGTGGTGCGCGACATCCTGCCCATCACCGATCCCAAGCCCGGCGAACAGTTCGACAAGGTCACGCGCTTCCTCGGCAACATGCTCAGCCTGCGGCCCGATCCCAGCTCGATGATCGGCAATGCCGCGCAAATGGTCGCGCGGCTGTCCGGCGGCCTGGCGACCTGGGCGCGGCGGCTGGAGTTCACGCCGTTCCGCCTGCACGTGGTCGGCACCGCCGGCAGCGGCAAGACCCAGCTGGCGCTGGCCGAATACGCCGCCGCCATCGACGCCGGCCTGTCGCCGCTGTACGTGTGCTACAACCGGCCGCTGGCCGACCATATCGAGCGCCTGGTGCCGCCCGGCGGCAAGGTCGCCAGTTTCCACATGCTCAGCGACGCCTTCATGCGCGCGCAAGACCAGGTGCCCGAGTACGGCGCGCCCGGCGTGTGGGAGCAGATCGAGGCGCAGATGACCGCCTCGCCGCTGCCCGGGGAGTGGCGCTACGACGTGGTGATCGTCGACGAGGGCCAGGATTTTTCGCCGGCCTGGCGCGACATCCTGCTGCGCATGCTCAAGGACGACGGCCGCGCGATCTGGCTCGAGGACCCGAACCAGAACCTGTACGGCCGCGCGATGGTGCCGCTGCCGGGCTGGGTCACCCTGCATTCGAACACCAACTACCGCAGTCCGCGCCAGATCGTCGACATGCTGGCCTCGATCGGCGCGACCGCCTCGCCGGTGGAGGCGGGCAGCCCGTTCAAGGGCGCCGATATCGAGGAGTTGATGTATCCCGAGGGCGATACCGAGGCGATGCTGGCGCAAACCCGCAAGGCCGTCACCCTGTGCCTGGGCGCCGGCTTCGCGCGCCACGACATCGCCATCGCCTCGTTCCGCGGGCGCGAAAAATCGGCCATCCTCAACCTGGACAAGCTGAGCGACGCCCACACCTTGAAGTCGTTCACCGGCGTCTACGACCTGTTCGGCAACCCCGAGTACCGGGAAGGCGGCTTGCTGGCCGAGTCGGTGTACCGCTTCAAGGGCCAGTCGGCCCCGGCGGTGATTTTCACCGAGATCGACTTCGCCGAGATCGACGAGCGCGTGCTGCGCAAGCTGTTCGTGGGCATGACGCGCGCCCGGCTCAAGCTGGTGCTGGTGCTCAGCGAGCGCGCCGGGCAGCAGTTGCTCGACCGGATGTAAGCCCGGCCGCGATCAGGCGGAGCGCGGCCGCGCCGGATTGCCCATCACCGTCACGCCCTGCGCCACGTCGCGCGTGACCACGCTGCCAGCGCCGATCAGCGCGTCGTCGCCGATGGTCACGCCCGGCATGATGAGCGCGCCCGCGCCTATCCAGACGTTGCGCCCGATGCGGATCGGACGCCCGAACTCCAGCCCTTGCGCCCGCAGCGCCGGCTCGCGCGGATGGTCGGCGGTGAGGATCTGCACGCCCGGACCGATCTGGGTCATGTCGCCGATCTCGACCTGCACCACGTCCAAAATGACGCAGTTAAAGTTTAAAAACACCCCATTGCCGACCTTGATGTTGTAGCCGTAGTCGACGTGGAAGGGCGGGCGGATAACGACGCCTTCGCCGACGCCCCCAAGGCCTTCCACCAGCAGTTCGCGGTGCTGGTCCTGCGTCAGGCCGACGCCGCAGTTGTAGCGTTCCATCCAGTCGCGCGCGGCCGCTTGATCGGCCTGAATCTCGGCGTCCGCGGCGGTGTAGAACTCGCCCGCCAGCATTTTCTGTTTTTGCGTCTGTCCCAATTTTGTATCCTTTATGCATAAACGTGCATGAACGTGCACTAACGTGTATCCGAACGATACGCCAATCCGCCCTCCGTTGCAATGGGTTTCCGCCTGATGTGGCGAGCGGCCACCGGCGATTGTCGATTGTTTATGCACGTTTGTGCGTGTTATCATGCGCCCATGAATCCTATCCTTCCCCTTGAACGCCGCGCCGCGATCGCCGAACGGTTGTCCGGCGGTCAGACGGTTTCGGCCGCCTTGCTGGCGGCCGAATTCGCCGTTTCCGAGGACGCCGTGCGGCGCGACCTGCGCGCGCTGGCGGCGGAGGGCTTGTGCCAGCGGATCTACGGCGGCGCCATGCCGACCTCCGGGGCAGCGCAACCGATCGCCGTCAGAATGCACACCGCGCAGCGCCAGAAGGCGGCCCTGGCGCGCGCGGCCGCCGCAACGGTCGAACCCGGACAGCTGATCTTTCTCGATTGCGGCAGCACCAACCTGCTCATCGTCGAGTTTTTGAAAGATGGCCTGGAGTTGACCGTGGCCACCAATTCCATCGATATCGCCGCTGCCGTGCTTAAGCGCTCCGATCTGCGGCTGATCCTGGTCGGCGGGGTGGTCACCCCGGCGCTCGGCGGCAGCGTCGACGCCGGCGCCATCGCCACGGTGTCGGGCATGAATATCGACCGCCTGTTCCTGGGCGCGTGCGCGATCGCCGCGTCCACCGGCGTCAGCGCTTTCGACCCGGCCGACGCCCAGTTCAAACGGGCGCTGGTCGCCGCCAGCGCCAAGGTCACGGTGCTGGCGACAAACGAGAAGCTGGGCACGAGCGCGCCGTTCCGCGTAGCGCAGATCAACGGCGTCAGCGGCTTCATCCTTGAGCATGACGTGGCCGACGCCGCGCTCCGGCCGCTGCTGGAAGCGGACGCCGTGGTGTCGAAAGCGGCGCCGTGGGAAGCGGCGTGAGCCGCTAGCTGGAGTCGGCTGCCGCACGCGGGCGGGGGCGGGGGTGTATATTGGCGGCGATTTGAATTACTTGCCGCTGGATAATCCTCATGTCTGCTGTCACGCTGTTTTGCCTGATCTTCGCCTATTTCGCCTTGCTGCTGGGGGTCGCCTGGCGCACCTCCCGCAACGCCACCAACGACAGCTTCTTCATCGGTAACAAAAGCAGCAACTGGATCCTGGTGGCGTTCGGCATGGTCGGCACCACCCTGAGCGGCGTCACTTTCGTCAGCGTGCCCGGCGCCGTCGGCCGCGACGGCTTCGGCTATCTGCAGGTGATCCTCGGCTACGTACTTGGCTACATCGCCGTCGCCCATGTCCTGCTGCCGCTGTACTACCGGCTCAAGCTGACCTCGATCTACCACTACCTCGACGTCCGGCTCGGCACGCGTTCCTACCAGAGCGGCGCGGCGTTTTTCATCCTGTCGCGCACGTTGAGCGCGTCCGCGCGGCTCTATCTGGTCGTCAACATCCTGCAAATCACCATCCTCGACAATATGGGCGTGCCGTTCTGGCTGACCACCGTGGTGATCCTGGGCATGATCCTGCTGTACACCTACGAAGGCGGCGTCAAGACCATCGTCTGGACCGATACCCTGCAAACCACCGGCATGGTGCTGGGGCTGGTGGCCTGCGTCGGCTGGCTGCTGCACGACATGAACCTGAGCCTGCCCGAGAGCCTGGCGCGCATGCGGGCCCAGGGCTTGACCAACGTGGTCACGACCTCGGTCGACAGCCCCGCCTATTTCTGGAAGCAGGTGCTGGCCGGCTTCTTCATCGTGCTGGCGATGACCGGCATGGACCAGGAGATCATGCAAAAGAATATCTCCGTCAAGACCCTGCGCGACTCGCAGAAGAACATGCTGCTGCTGACGCTGGTGCTGACCGCCGTCCTGGTGCTGTTCATGTTCCTTGGCGGGCTGCTGTACCTGTACGCGCCGACGGTGGGCCTGGCGGCCAGCGGCGACAAGATCTTCCCGGCGGTGGTCATGGGGCACATGCCGGCGGCGCTGCAGCTGATCTTCTTCATCGGGCTGGTGTCGGCGCTGTTCCCCAGCGCGGACGGCGCGATGACCGCGCTGACGTCGACCTTTTGCATCGACATCCTCGGCATGCAGCGCCGCACCGATCTGCCCGAAGCGGCCAAGGTACGATGGCGCCACCGCGTGCACCTGACCTTCTGCGCGCTGTTCCTGCTGCTGGTGCTGATGTTCAAATGGATCGACAATGCCAGCATGGTGGGGCTTGTGCTGAAGCTGACCGGCTATACCTATGGCCCGTTGCTGGGGTTATTCGCCTTCGGTATCCTGACCCGCCGCGCGGTGCGCGACCGCTGGGTGCCGCTGGTGGCGTTGGCCGGTCCCGCGCTCTGCTACGTCGTTGATGTCAATCAAAAATTACTATTCGGTAACTATCGTTTGGGTCTGGAATTGCTTATCATGAACGGTTTGCTGGTGTTTGGAGGCTTGCTCCTTATTTCGGTACCGGGACAGCGCAGGCCGCATGCAGTATGATCTTGTAAATTACGCAATCACTTGGAGTATCAATGGCCCGATCCCCGTTTTCCTACATTCGTAGCGGCTTCGCTTTCTTTTGGCGCGCGCTCGACGCCGGCCGCCGCACGATCCTGAACCTGCTGTTCCTGGCGTTGCTGATCGCGCTGGCCTACGCCATCTTCGGCGGCGGCTTCAAGCCGCTGCAATCGAAGACCACGCTGGTGCTGGACCTGAAGGGTCAACTGGTCGAACAGTCCAGCGTCAGCGCGCGCGAGGCGCTGGTCACCACCGCGCGCGGTGGCGAAACGCTGAAGATGATCCAGCTGCGCGACGTGCTGACGGTGCTCGACACGGCCGCCAAGGACCCGTCGATCGGCGCCGCCGTGCTGCTGACCGACGAAATGGAAGGCGGCGGCCAGGCCATGCTGCGCGAAGTGGCGGCGGGCCTGGACCGCTTCAAGGCCTCCGGCAAGCCGGTGGTGGCCTGGGGTTCCAGCTACGACCAGCGCCAGTACCTGCTCGCCTCGCACGCCAACGAGGTGTACATGCACCCGATGGGCATGGTGCTGATGGAGGGCTTCGGCCGCTATCGCAACTACTACCGCGACGCCCTCGATAAAGTCGGCGTGACGGTCAACCTGCTGCGCGTGGGCACCTACAAGAGCTTCGGCGAGCCCTATGTCGCCAACGGCCCGTCGCAGGCCGCCAGCGAGGCGGAGTCGTATCTGAACAACGCGCTGTGGACGGCGTACACCAACGACGTCGAGAAGGCGCGCAAGATGCCGCAGGGGCAGATCATGAAGAACATCAACGACTTGCCCGCCCAGGTGGCCGCGCTCAATGGCGACATGGGCAAGCTGTCGGTGGCGGACAAGCTGGTCGACGGCCTGAAAACCCGCGATGAAATCCGCCAGTTGATGATCAAGCGCGGCGCGCCGGACGCGGAAGGCAAGAGCTTCCGCCAGGTCGGCTTCGACGAATACCTGGCGCGCACGCCGCACAAGCTGACCGGCGACGCCGTCGGCGTGATCGTGGCGCAGGGCGAGATCAGCGACGGCACCGCCGGTCCCGGCTCCATCGGCGGCGATTCCACCTCCAAGCTGATACGCGCCGCGCGCGAGGACAACGGCATCAGGGCCATCGTGCTGCGTGTCGATTCGCCCGGCGGCAGCGCCTTCGCCTCGGAGTTGATCCGCCGCGAGCTGGAACTGACGCGCGCCGCCGGCAAGCCGGTGGTGGTCTCGATGGGTAACGTGGCCGCTTCCGGTGGTTACTGGATGTCGATGGCGTCCGACGAGGTGATCGCCGATCCGAACACCATCACCGGTTCGATCGGCGTGTTCGCGATCCTGCCGACCGCCGACAAGGTGATCGACAAGCTGGGCATCCACACCGCCGGCCAGCCGACCACCTGGCTGGGCGACGCCGGCAATCCTTTGCGGCCGCTCGATCCGCGCTTCGCGCAGGTCATCCAGGGCAGCATCAACCATATCTACGCCGAGTTCACGACCCGCGCGGCCAAGGCGCGCAAGACCACGCCGGAGAAAATCGACGCGGTGGCGCAGGGCCGCGTATGGACCGGCGCCCAGGCCAAGGAGCGTGGTCTGGTCGATACGCTGGGCAGCTATAACGATGCGTTGAAGTCGGCCGCCAAGCGCGCCAGCCTTGGCGGGGATTTCCGCGTGGTGTATATCGAGCGCGAAACCAGCAAGTTCGATCGCGTGATCGATATGCTGGGTGGTTCGGCCGCGCAGGCGGTGGCCAAGGCCATCAGCCAGCAGGTGAACCTGGGCGTGACGGCCAGCACCGGCTTGCCGCCAAGCGCGGCGAACGGCATCGCCAGGGATTTGGGTTGGTTGTCGGAGCTGACGGCGTCGCGCAAGCCGTTCACCGCGATCACGCATTGCCTGTGCGAGTCGCCGTGATGTATTGACCGCCGTCGGCGGCGCCGTGCTGGCCGCCGACGGATCATGGTTTACCCGGTGTCAGCGGCAGCGTGATCTCGAAGCCGCTGCGCCCATCGGCCATCAACACACAGCGCGCCTCGCCGCCATGGCGGCGCGCGATCTGCCGCACCAGCGCCAGTCCCAATCCCGCGCCACTGTTGTCGCGCGTGTTGCGGCGGCGATAAAACGGCTCAAACACCTGTTCGAATTCCGCTTCCGGCACGCCCGGTCCGTCATCCCACACCGTCAGCCTGGCCGTGCCACCGTCATTGGCGATGCCCACGTTCGCCGGCGGCTTGCCGTGGCGGTGCGCGTTCTCCAGCAGATTGCGCAACAGGCGCCGCAGCAGGCGCGGGTCGCCCTGCATCACCGCCGATTCGCCATCGAGCACCGCGTCGTCGTAACGCGCGCATTCCTCGGCCGCCAACGCCAGCAGGTCGATTTCCTCCAGCGTGGTGTCGTCGACCACGGCCCCCAGCCGGCTGGCCAGCAGGATCTCGTCGAGCAGCTCATTGAGTTCGGCGATATCCTGTTCCAGTCCGGCGCGGCGCTTGGCGTCGACGCCGTCCTTGATCAACTCCAGCGCTAGACGGATGCGCGCCAGCGGCGTGCGCAATTCGTGCGAGGCGTTGGCCAGCAGCGTCTTGTGCGCGCCGACCAGTCGCTCGATCTGGTCGGCGGTGCGGTTGAAACTGAGCGCGAGCCGCGCCACCTCGTCCTTGCCTTCGACCTGCACGCGCGCCTTCAGGTCGCCCGCGCCCAGCAAGTCGACGCCGTGCTGCAGCCGCTCGAGCCGTTTGGTCAGCCCGCGCACCAGCGGGAAGGCGGCGATGCCCAGTCCCACCGCCAGCAGCATCAGCGTGTTGTTCAGCATCGCCCTGGGCCGGGCGAACCCCAGCGGCTCGCTCGACAGCAGCTTGCGGCCGTCGGGCAGCCGCACGAACGATTCCGGCGGCGGGCCGGTGATGCCGCGCTGGCGCCAGTGGCGCGATGGGATCTGGTCGCCGACCACCGCCAGCGGCTTCCAGTCGCGGGTGTAGAGCGTCATGTGCGCGTTCAGGCCCCTGGCCACGTTCTCCAGCGCCGCCTGTTGCGCCTCGCGCGGCGCGTCCGGCGGCGCCAGCACGTTCTGCATCACGCGCGACAAGGTGGCGTTGGAGCGCTCCAGCGGCCCGCCGCCGCGGCGCCACACCTGCATCACGGCCAGCGAAAACAGCAGCAGGATGACCAGTATCGCCGCGTAGAAGCGGATGTACAGGCGCGGCAGGCCAAAATTCAGGCGCTTCATCAATCCTGCACCTTGGCGAACAGGTAGCCGGCGCCGCGCACGGTGATGATGCGGCGCGGTTTTTTGGGGTCGTCCTCGACGGCGGCGCGGATGCGCGACATGTGGACGTCGATGGAGCGGTCGAACGCCTCGATCGGCTCGCCCTTGAGCAGTTCCATCAGGCTGTCGCGCGAAAGCACGCGCCCGGCGTGGCGCGCCAGCACCAGCAGCAGGTCGAACTGGTAGGCGGTCAATTCGCAGGGCACGCCGTCGATCCTGGCGGAGTGCGAATCGGGGTCGATCTCCAGCCGGCCGAAGCGCAGGAAGTCGCCGCGCACCGGCGCTCCCGCGCCGCGGCGCGCGCTGTCCAGATGACCCAGGTCGACCCGGCGGCGCAGGATGGCGCGCAGGCGCGCCAGCAGCTCGCGCGGCTCGAATGGCTTGGGCAGGTAGTCGTCGGCGCCCATTTCCAGGCCGACGATGCGGTCGATGGCGTCGCCGCGCGCGGTCAGCATCAGCACCGGCACGTCCGAGACGGCGCGTGCCTGGCGGCAGACCTCCAGGCCGTCCATATCGGGCAGCATCAGGTCGAGCACCACGGCGTCGACCTCGCCGGCGGCGATGTGGGCGACGGCGGTGCGCCCATTGGGCGCGTGCGTGACGCGGAAGCCGGATTGGCTCAGGTACTCGGTGAGCATCTCGGCCAGGCGGGGATCGTCCTCCACCAGCAGGATGCGGTCGTTTGTCGTATTCATTCGGTTCATTCTACGGACCGGCGCGCGGCTCCACAAGGTTGCGCGGGCGGCGCCATGTCGCAATCGTCAAAGGGGCAAGTGTGCCGTTTAAGCATGTCATCGGAATGTCTAACCCGTAAAGAAATGTAAAGCGGGATGAACGCCGCCGGGCGAAATCCCCTGTTTTGTAGCGAGTTTGTAACCCGGGGTTGCAGGCCACTGACAGGGCAGGGTGCATATGCTAGAGTCCACGCATCAACCGCCATGGTGTTTTTGTCATGGACACGCAAGCCTATAAAAGGATAACAATGGATTCGCAAGCCAAGCCGACTCAGAACGTCAACCCACCGAAGCGCAGCCGCCGCAGTAAAGTCGTCGGCGGCGTGATCGCTGTCGCCGCGATGGCGGCGCTGGGCGGCCTGGCCTGGTACCTGACGCACCAGCCGGCGCCGGCGCCCGGCGGCCCGCCGGGCGCCGGCGGGCCCGGAGGCCCGGGCGGCCCCGGTGGTCCCGGCGCCGGTGGCGGCCGGCGCGGCGCGCCGGCCACCACCGTTGGCGTGGCGACGGCGCTGAAGGCCGACATTCCGGTCACGCTCGATGCGCTGGGCACCGTGACCGCCGCCGCGACGACCACCGTGCGTCCGCAGGTGTCGGGCATCTTGCAAAAGGTGCTGTTCAAGGAAGGCCAGATGGTCAAGGCCGGCCAGGTGCTGGCGCAGATCGATCCGCGCCAGTTCGAAATGGCGCTGCTGCAGGCCAGCGGCCAGCGCCAGCGCGACGAGGCGCAGCTGGAAAACGCCAAACTGACGCTGCAGCGCTATCAAACGCTGCTCAAGCAGGATTCGATCGCCCGCCAGGACGTCGACACGCAGGGCGCGCTGGTCAAGCAGCTCGAAGGCACGGTCATGACCGACCGCGCCGCCGAGGGCACGGCCAAGCTCAATCTGGGCTACACCAAGGTCATCGCGCCGATCACGGGCCGGGTCGGCCTGCGCGTGGTCGACATCGGCAACCTGGTCGGCTCCGGCGACTCCACCGGCATCGCCGTGATCACCCAGTTGTCGCCGATCGACGTGGAATTCTCGATCCCCCAGGACAGCGTGCCGGGCGTGATGCAGCGCGTGGACGACGGCGCGGCCCTGCCGGCGCTGGCGCTGGACCGCACCCGCACCAATACCCTCGACAGCGGCAAGTTCGCGGCGATGGACAACCAGGTCGACACGCAGACCGGCACCGTCAAGGCCAAGGCGCGCTTCGACAATGCCAAGTCGACGCTGTTCCCGAGCCAGTTCGTCAACGTGCGCCTGGAACTGCGCACCATCAAGGACGCGATCATGGTGCCGGTCAACGCGGTGCGCCACGGCACCAAGGGCGATTTCGTCTGGGTGCTCAAGGACGACAAGAGCGTCACCATGCGCAGTATCACGCGCGGCGAGGCCACCGTCGACAAGGTGCAAATCGCCAGCGGCCTGCAGGCCGGCGAGCAGGTGATCACCGAGGGCGCCGACCGCCTCAAGGAAGGCGCCAAGGTGACCTTGCCGGGCGCCGGCGGCGGCCGCCGCGCGCATGGCGCTGGCGCCGCCGGCGCCGCCGCTGGCGCCGCGCCGGGCGCGCCGGCCGCCGCCGAAGGCGCGTCGGCGCCGCCCGCCGAGCGCCGTCACCGCAAAGAACAGGGCGCGGCACAATAATGAGTCCATCCGCTCCATTCATCCAGCGGCCGGTGGCGACTTCGCTGCTGATGCTGGCGATCGTGCTGGCCGGCCTGGTCGGCTTCAAGTTCCTGCCGCTGTCGGCGCTGCCGCAGGTCGATTTCCCCACCATCCAGGTGCAAACGCTGTACCCCGGCGGCAGCCCCGAGGTGATGGGGCAGACCGTGACGGCGCCGCTGGAACGCCAGTTCGGCCAGATGGCCGGCTTGCAGCGCATGAGCTCCACCAGCGCCGCCGGCGTCTCCATCATCACGCTGCAGTTCGGCCTGGGCCAGACGCTGGAGGTGGCCGAGCAGGAAGTGCAGGCCGCGATCAACGCCGGCTCCTCGCTGCTGCCGACCGACTTGCCGGCGCCGCCGATCTACGCCAAGGTCAATCCGGCCGACGCGCCGGTGCTGACCCTGGCGATCACCTCCGACACGATGCCGCTGACCGAGGTGCAGAACATCGTCAACACGCGCCTGGCGCTGAAAATCAGCCAGGTCTCCGGCGTCGGCCTGGTCACCCTGAGCGGCGGCCAGCGGCCGGCGGTGCGGATCCAGGCCGACACCAATGCGCTGGCGTCGTACGGCCTTGGACTGGACACCTTGCGCACCGCGATCAGCGCCGCCAACGCCAACGGCGCCAAGGGCAGTTTCGACGGTCCGACCCGCGCCTACACCATCAACGCCAACGACCAGCTGGTGGCCGCCAAGGATTACCAGAACCTGATCCTGGCGTACAAGAACGGCGCCCCGGTGCGCCTGGCCGACGTGGCGCAGGTGGTCGACAGCGCCGAGAACGTGCAACTGGGCGCGTGGTCCGGCAACAAGCAGGCCATCATCCTCAACGTGCAGCGCCAGCCCGGCGCCAACGTCATCGCCACGGTCGATGCGATCAAGGCCCGCCTGCCGGAGCTGGAGGCGGGGCTGCCCGGCGCCATGAAGCTGGAGGTGCTGAGCGACCGCACCACCGGCATCCGCGCCTCGGTCACGCACGTCGGCATGGAACTGCTGCTGGCGGTGCTGCTGGTGGTGCTGGTGATCTTCGCCTTCCTGCACAGCATCCGCGCCACCGTGATCGCCAGCCTGTCGGTGCCGATCTCGCTGATCGGAACCTGCGGCATCATGTACCTGCTCGGATATAGCCTGAACAACCTGTCGCTGATGGCGCTGACCATCGCCACCGGCTTCGTGGTCGACGATGCGATCGTCATGATCGAGAACATCGCCCGCTACATCGAGGAGGGCGAGACGCCGATGGCCGCCTCGCTCAAGGGCGCCAAGCAGATCGGCTTCACCATCATTTCGCTGACGGTGTCGCTGATCGCGGTGCTGATCCCGCTGCTGTTCATGGGCGACGTGGTGGGCCGCCTGTTCCGCGAGTTCGCGATGGCGCTGGCGATCACGATCCTGATTTCCGCCGTGGTGTCGCTGACCCTGGTGCCGATGATGTCGGCGCGCTGGCTCAAGAGCCACGGCGAAGAGAAACCGGGCCGTTTCGCCGTGCGCTTCCAGCAGTTCTTCGACTGGGTGATCGGTCATTACGACCGCGCGCTGATATGGGTGCTCAAACACAGCGGCCTGACCCTGCTGGTGGCATTGGCCACCTTGCTGTTGACGGTGCTGCTGTACGTGGTGATCCCGAAAGGGCTGTTCCCGACCCAGGACACCGGGCAGCTGCAGGCGCGCCTGGAGACCGGCAAGGCCGTCTCCTACGCCCGGATGGCCGAGTTGCAGCAGCAGGCCGCGAGACTGGTGCTGGAGGACCCGGACGTGGCCACCCTGAGCTCCGTGGTCGGCGTCGACGCCGCCAACAACACCATGCTCCATACCGGCAGCATGCTGATCAACCTCAAACGCGAGCGCACCGGCAGCCAGCAGGAGACCATGGACCGGCTGCGCAACCGCGTGGCGACGATCCCGGGCCTGACCTTGTATCTGCAGCCGACCCAGGACTTGACCATCGACGCCGAATCCGGGCCGACCCAGTTCCGCGTGTCGATCGAGGGCGCGGACAACGCCTCCGTCAATGAATGGGCCACCAAGCTCGCGGAGCAGATGCGCACCAAAAAGGAGCTGCGCAACGTCGTTTCCGACGTCGGCGCCAGCGCCAACGCCGCCTACATCACCGTCGACCGCGATACCGCCTCGCGCCTGTCGGTCACCGCCGCCTCGATCGACGACGCGCTGTACAGCGCCTTCGGCCAGCGCATCGTCTCGACCATCTTCACCGAGACCAACCAGTACCGCGTGATCCTCGAGGCGAAAAGCGACGACATCACGTCGCCGCAGGACCTGGGCAATCTGCAGTTGCGCACCGGTTCCGGCAAGTCGACGCCGCTGTCGGCGCTGGCGACCATCAGCGAGCGCCCGGCGCCGTTGCAGGTGACGCACGTGGCCCAGTATCCGGCCACCACCCTGGGCTTCGATACCGCCGCCGGCGTCTCGCTCGGCACGGCGGTCGACAGCATCCGGCAGGCCGCCGTCGAGATCAAGTTCCCGCCGTCGGTGACGTTGACCTTCCTCGGCGCATCCGGCGCCTACCAGGCCTCGCTGTCCAACCAGCTCTGGCTGATCCTGGCTGCGGTGGTCTGCGTGTACATCGTGCTGGGCGTGCTGTATGAAAGCTACGTGCATCCGCTGACCATCCTGTCGACGTTGCCGTCGGCCGGCGTCGGCGCCTTGCTGGCGCTGATGATCAGCGGCCAGGACCTCGGCGTGATCGGCATCATCGGCATCATCCTGCTGATCGGCATCGTCAAAAAGAACGCGATCATGATGATCGACTTCGCCATCGACGCCGAACGCGAAGGCGGCAAGCCGCCGCGCGAGGCGATCCACCAGGCCGCGCTGCTGCGCTTCCGTCCCATCCTGATGACGACCCTGGCGGCGCTGTTCGCCGCCGTGCCGCTGATGCTGGGCTGGGGCGAGGGCGCTGAACTGCGCCGCCCACTGGGCCTGGCGATCTTCGGCGGCTTGATCGTCAGCCAGCTTCTGACCTTGTTCACCACGCCGGTCATTTACCTTGGCTTCGATAGCCTGGCGCGCCGCTTCGGCGGCGGCAAGCCGAATGGGCCGGCATTGAAACACACGCCGGCCGAAGGTGGTGCGCTGTGAACCTGTCGTCGCCATTCGTCAAACGGCCGATCGCCACCGTCCTGCTGACGGTCGGCATCGCGCTGGCCGGCATCGGCGCGTTCTTCGTGCTGCCGGTGGCGCCGCTGCCGCAGGTCGATTTCCCCATCATCACGGTCAACGCCAACCTGCCGGGCGCAAGCCCGTCGACCATGGCCAGCGGCGTCTCGACGCCGCTGGAGCGCCATCTGGGCGTGATCGCGGGCGTCAACGAAATGACGTCCAGCTCCAGCACCAGCTCCGCCAACATCACCCTGCAGTTCGATTTGAACCGCAACGTCGACGCGGTGGCGCGCGAGGTGCAGGCGGCCATCAACGCCAGCCGCGTCGATCTGCCGGCCACCTTGCGCAGCAATCCGACCTACCGCAAGGCCAACACCTCCGGCTCGCCGGTGATGATCCTGGCGCTGACGTCCAAAACGCGCACGCCGGGCCAGATTTACGACGCGGTGTCCAACACCGTGCTGCAACGCCTGTCGCAGGTGACCGGCGTGGGCGATGTGGAACTGGGCGGCGGTTCGCTGCCGGCGGTGCGCGTGGAACTCAACCCGTATGCGCTCAACCGCTACGGCCTGTCGATGGAGGATGTGCGCGCGGCGATCCAGGCCACCAACGCCAACCGTCCGCGCGGCGCGCTACAAGGGCAGGGCCGCCGCCTGCAAATTTATACCGAGTCGGCCAACGCCAGCGGCGGGCGCAACGCGCGCGACTACCAGGACCTAGTGGTCGGATGGCGCAACGAGACGGCGATCCGCCTCAAGGACGTGGCCGAGGTGGTCGACGGCGTCGAGGATGTGAACAATCTGGGCCTGTTCAACGGCCAGCCGGCGATCGTGGTGCTGATCCGGCCGCAGGCGGGCGCCAACGTGATCGAGACGGTCGACAGCGTGCGCGCGCAACTGCCGGCGTTGCAGGCGCAGATGCCGCCGGACGTCAACGTCGCCATCGCCAGCGACAGCACCAATTCGATCCGCTCCTCGCTGCACGAGATCGAGGTCACCCTGATCATCTCGATCCTGCTGGTGGTGCTGGTGGTGAGCGTTTTCCTGCGCAACCTGCGCGCCACCATCGTGCCGGCGGTGGCGACGGTGGTGTCGCTGCTGGGCACCTTCGGCGTGATGTACCTGCTCGGGTTCAGCCTTAACAACCTGTCGCTGATGGCGCTGACCGTGGCCACCGGCTTTGTCGTCGACGACGCCATCGTGGTGCTGGAAAACACCCAGCGCCATATCGAGGGCGGCATGGACCGCCTTTCGGCGGCGTTGCTGGGCGCGCGCGAAGTGGGCTTCACGGTGTTGTCGATCAGCCTCTCGCTGATCGCGGTGTTCATCCCGCTGCTGTTCATGGGCGGCCAGTTCGGCGCGCTGTTCAAGGAGTTCGCCATCACCTTGTCGGCGGCGGTGATGATCTCGCTGGTGATCTCGCTGACCACCACGCCGATGATGTGCGCCTGGCTGCTCAAGCCGGACCAGCATGGCAAGCCGCCGGGCCGCGTGGCGCGCTTCTTCGAAGCAGGTTTCGACAAGATCCTCAAGGGCTATGAACATAGCCTGGACTGGGCGCTGTCGAGCGTCTGGCTGGTGATGCTCAGCCTCGTGTTCGTGATCGGCCTGAATGTCTATCTGTTCGCGGCCATTCCCAAGGGCGGCTTTCCGCAGCAGGACACGGGCCAGGTCAGCGGCGGCATCCGCGCCGACCAGAGCATCTCGTTCCAGGCCATGCAGGGCAAGCTGCGCCAACTGGTCAACATCATCAAGGACGATCCCGATGTCGCCACCGTGGTGGGCTTCACCGGCGGGCGGCGTGCCGGCGGCGGCTTCATGTTCATCAACCTGAAACCGGCCAGCGAGCGCTCCGTGGCGGGCAACGCCGTGATCGCGCGCCTGCGGCCCAAGCTGGCCAAGGTCACGGGCGTGAGCCTGTTCCTCAGTCCCGTGCAGGATTTGCGCTCGGGCGGGCGCTCGGCCAACGCCAACAACCAGTACACGCTCAAAAGCGACAACGAGGCCGATTTGAAGAAATGGGCCACCCGCCTGGCGGACGCGATGAAGGCTAAGAAATCGCTGGTCGATGTCGACAGCGACCAGGCGGAAAACGGCGTCGAAACCTTCGTCACCGTCGACAAGGATAGCGCCTCGCGGCTGGGAGTGTCGGCCAGGGATATCGACAACGCCTTGTACAACAGCTTCGGCCAGCGCCAGGTCGCGACCATCTACGGTGAGGTGAACCAGTACCACGTGATCATGGAGGTGGCGCGCGACTACACCAAGAGTCCGGAATCGCTGAAGGACGTGTACGTGCCGTCGAAGGGCTTGCCGGCGCCCACCGCCAGTAATCCGAGCGGCGCGCCGACGGTCACCACGACCGCGAGCACGACCACGAGCACCGGAGCGACGGCGGCCGGCGCAACGGCCGCCGGCACGGCCACCGCCGCCAACGTCGCCGCGCCGGCGGTCAGGGACGCGTCGTCGGGCTCCGCGCTGAGCACCACCGCCACCACCATGGTGCCGCTGTCGGCGATGGCCAGGTTCGCGGAAAGCTCGACGGCGACGTCGATCAACCACCAGGACGGCGAGCTGGCGACGACCATCGCCTTCAACCTGGCCGACGGCGCCAGCCTGTCCGACGCCGCCGCCGAGATCGCGGCGGCGGAGGCGGAAATCGGCATGCCGAATAATGTGCGCGGCAGCTTCGCCGGCGCCGCCAAGTCGGCGCAGGACAGCAACAAGTCGCTGCCGCTGCTGATCCTGGCGGCCATCGTGGTGATTTACATCGTGCTCGGCATCCTGTACGAAAGCCTGGTCCATCCGGTGACCGTGCTCACCACCCTGCCGTCGGCGGGCGTGGGCGCGGTGCTGGCGCTGCTGATCTTCAAGATGGAGTTCTCGACGATCGCCTTGATCGGCATCTTCCTGTTGATCGGCATCGTCAAGAAGAACGCCATCCTGATCATCGACTTCGCGCTGGAGGCGGAGCGCTCGCGCGGCCTGTCGCCGCTCGAGGCGGTGCGCGAAGCCTGCCTGCTGCGCTTCCGCCCCATCCTGATGACGACGCTGGCCGCCGCCCTCGGCGCGCTGCCGCTGGCGATCGGCTTCGGCGAGGGCTCGGAGCTGCGCCGGCCGCTGGGCGTGGCCATCATCGGTGGCCTGATCGCCAGCCAGTTGCTGACGCTCCTGACCACGCCGGTGGTCTACATCCTGATGGACAAGCTGCGCCGACGCGGCCCGTCCGAAGAACAATTAAGCAAGCATTCAAGCGAAATTCACAGCGATCCGTCGCCGAGCACACCATGAACCCACACGCACCAACCATCCTCCATCCAGCGCCGCGCCATCGGGCGGTCGCGCTGGCGGTCCTGACCCTGGCCGTGCTGGCGAGCGCAGGCTGCGCCGTCGGCCCGGCCTACCAGCTGCCGCAGACGCCGACGCCGGCGGCCTTCAAGGAAACCGCCACCGACGCCGAGAAGGCCGCCGCCGGATGGACCGTCGCCGCGCCGGCCGATACGCTCGAACGCGGGCCGTGGTGGCAGTTGTTCGGTGACCCGCTGCTGAACCAGCTGGCCGACGGCATCGAGGTCTCGAACCAGAACGTCGCCATCGCCGCCGCCAACTACGCGCAGGCGAGGGCGCTGGTCGTCGAACAGCGCGCCGCGCTGTTCCCGGCGGTCGATTTGGACGGCACCGCCGCCCGTTCCGGCGGCGGCGGCAACACGCAGAACGCCAGCCAGTACCGCGCCAACATCGGCGCCAGCTGGGAGCCGGATATCTGGGGCAGGCTGCGCGCGGGAACCAACAGCGCCCAGGCCAGCCTGCAGGCCAGCGCCGCCGACCTGGCCGCCGCCCGCCTGTCCGCCCAGGGCGAACTGGCCACCAACTACTTCCTGCTGCGCCAGGCCGACGCCGAAAAGGCGCTGCTCGACGCCACCACCGAAGGCTACGAGCGCGTGCTGCAGATCACGCAGAACCGTTTCGACGCCGGCGTCACCACCAAGTCGGATCTGCTGCAGGCGCAAACCCAGCTGGCCAACGCGCGCATCGACCAGGTCACCTTGGTGCGGCAGCGCGCCACGCTCGAACACGCGATCGCCGTCCTGCTGGGCAAGGCCGCCAGCGATTTCGCGCTGGCGCCGGCGCCGTGGAATATCACGGTGCCGGACGTGCCGGCCGGCGTGCCGTCGACCTTGCTGCAGCGCCGCCCGGACATCGCCTCGGCCGAACGCTCGGTGGCCGCCGCCAACGAGCAAATCGGCATCGCGCGCGCCGCCTATTTCCCGAGCCTGAATCTGACCGGTTCCTACGGCGTCGGTTCCAACGCCGCATCGGGGCTGTTCAACGCCTCCAACAACCTGTGGTCGCTGGGCTTGTCGGCGGCGCAGACGCTGTTCGACGCCGGCGCCACCAGGGCCCGCGTGGCCGGCGCCGAGGCCTCGCGCGACGCCGCCATCGCCCGCTACCGCCAGACCGTGCTGACCGCGTTCGCCGACGTCGAAAACCAGCTGTCGGCCACCAGGGCGCTGGCGCAGCAGCAGGACTTGCGCAGGATCGCATCGGAGGCGGCCGACCAGGTCGAGGTGCAGATGCTGAACCGCTACCGGGCCGGCCAGGTCGGCTACACCGACGTCGTGACCGCCCAGACCACGGCGCTCAACGCGCGCCGCGCGCTGGTGCAGTCGCAGGCGGACCGCCAGGCGACGGCCATCGCCTTGATCCAGTCGCTGGGCGGCGGCTGGCATGCCGCAAGCGACTAGAAGGCGCGCTGGCGCACGCTCCCGGGCGTGGCCGCTTGGTTTTTGGGCGCTACCTTTGTATAATCATCTGGCAAGTTGTAGACAAAAACCACATACCCTGCTGCCCGCATCCTTTGTGTAGCAGGCGGCGGGGCCCCTACGGTTGGTTTGAATGCCACGATGACGAAACGCCCGCTTCCCAACGCCATGGTTTCCCGCGCCGCTGCCGCCGATGGCGCGCCGCCGCCTGCAGCCGCCGCGCCGTCGCCGGTGACGGTGGTGGGCATCGGCGCCTCGGCCGGCGGCCTCGATCCGATCTGCGAATTCCTGGTGGCGGTGCCGCCGGCCAGCGGCTTCGCCTACGTCGTCGTGCAGCACCTCGATCCGCTCCACAAGGGCATGCTGCCCGATTTGCTGCAGCGGGTAACGCCGATGGTGGTGGCCGAGGTGACCGAGGGCATGGCGGTCGAAGCGGACCATGTCTACGTGATCCCGCCCGATCGCAACCTCGGCTTCGAGGGCGGCCGGTTCGCGCTGCTGCCGTCGTCGGGGCGACGCGGTTTCCGCTTGCCGATCGATAGTTTCTTCCGCGCGCTGGCCGGGCATGGCCGCGAGCGCGCGGTTGGCATCGTCCTCTCCGGCATGGGCATGGACGGCACCCAGGGGCTGGCGGCGATACGCGAGAACGGTGGCCTGACCATGGCGCAGCAGCCCGGATCGGCGCGTTTCGACCCGATGCCCCTGAGCGCCATCGACGCCGAGGTGGTCGACATCGTCGCGCAGCCATCGGAGATGCCGGCGCACCTGTCGGAGTGGCGCGGCGGGCACGAAGGCGGTCTGCCGGCGCAGGCCTCGGCGCAGCGCGAGGCGCTGCAGCGCTTGTTCCTGCTGCTGCTCAAGCAGACCGGCGCCAACTTCTCCGACTATAAACTGAGCACCGTCATGCGCCGCATCGAGCGCCGCATGAAGCTGTGCCAGTGCCTCACCTTGGGCGCCTATGTCGGCCATATGGACGCCAACCCGGCGGAAGTCGAGCTGCTGTTCAAGGAACTGCTGATCGGCGTGACCAGCTTTTTCCGCGATCCCAAAGTGTGGGAGTACCTGATGGCGAGCGCGTTGCCGCAACTGCTGGCCGAGCATCCGGAGGGCGCCGCCTTCAAGGCATGGGTGCCTGCCTGCTCGACCGGCCAGGAGGCGTACTCGCTGGCGATCGCCTTCAACGAGGTGCTCGAGCAACTGCGGCCCACGGCGCGCTACACATTGCAGATCTTCGCCACCGACCTTGACGAAGACGCCATCGACCGCGCGCGCCAGGGCGTGTTCGGCGCCGCCATCGAGGACGACGTCTCCGCGGAACTGCTGCAGCGTTACTTCATGCCAGGCGGGAAGGGCGGCTACCGCATCCGCAAGGACGTGCGCAACACGATCATCTTCGCGCGCCAGAACATCATTTCCGATCCGCCGTTCACCAAGCTCGATATCCTGTGCTGCCGCAACCTGCTGATTTATTTCACCGCAAAGCTGCAGGAGCAATTGATCCCGCTGTTCCACTACGCGCTCAAGACCGGCGGCCTGCTGATGCTCGGCAGCGCCGACACGCCCGGCCACTTCAACGAATTGTTCGCGCCGATGTCCGGCGGCGGCCGCATCTACCGGCGCCTGGACGCGTCCATCCACCGCGTGGCCAACTACTTCCCCACGCGTGTCAACACCGTGTCCATTCCTTCTGCCAGCGAGCCTATCAGCCCATCCATGAACGGTAACCTCCAAACCCAGGTCGAGCAGCTGCTGCTTAAAAAGCACGCGCCGGCCGCCGTGCTGCTCAACGTCCATGGCGACATCCTCTATATCCATGGCCGCACCGGCGCCTACCTGGAGCCGGCAGCCGGCAAGGCCAACTGGAACATCCACGCGATGGCGCGCGACAGCCTGCGCCACGAACTGGCCGACCTGCTCAAGCGCGCCGCCCAGGGCGACGGCATGGTCGCCGTGCGCGGCCTGATACAGCGCGACGCGACCGGCAGGCCGTCGCAGGCGCTGGACCTGACGGCCGAGGCGATGCCGGAATCGGGACCGCTGTCGGGCACCGTGATGGTGACCTTCGCCACCTTGCCGCTGCCGTCGGAACGGCGCCGTTCGCGCTCGGCCAACCCGCAGGTGCTGGAGCTCGAGCAGCAGCTGGCGCAGGCGCGCCTGGAGATCCAGGCGGTGCGCGACGAGATGCAGGCCTCGCGCGAGGAGCTCAAGTCGGCCAACGAGGAGCTGCAGTCGACCAACGAGGAACTGCAATCGACCAATGAGGAGCTGACCACCTCCAAGGAGGAGATGCAGTCGCTCAACGAGGAGCTGTACACCGTCAACGCCGAGCTGCAGTCGAAGGTGGACGATCTGTCGGTGGTCAACGGCGACATGAAAAATCTGCTCAACAGCACCGATGTGGCGACCATCTTCCTCGACAACAAGCTGCGCATCCGCCGCTTCACCGACCAGACCACCCACATCTACAAGCTGATACCGGGCGACGTCCAGCGGCCGTTGGGCGACATCGTCAACGACCTGCTGTATCCGGAGCTGGAGGCCGACGCGCAGGAGGTGCTGCGCACGCTGGTGTTCTGCGAAAAACAGATCCCCACGCGCAGCGGCGGCTGGTATACGGTGCGCATCATGCCGTATCGGACGGTGGAGAACGTGATCGACGGGGTGGTGGTCACCTTTATCAACATCACCGAATCGAAACTGCTGGAGGCGCAGCTACGGTCCATGCAGAATGGTCCGGGGCCGCTATGAACAAGCGCCAGCGCCCCGAACTCGATCCCGACCGGCTGCGCTACGTGGCCGAGCAGGCGGTCGCCGCGCTGGCCAAGACCGGACGTCCGCCGCCGGCCGACGCCGACAGCGAAACGCTCAAGCGCTGGCACGAGCTGCAGGTGAGCCAGATCGAGCTCGATATGCAGAACGTGGCGCTGGCCGAAGTGCAGACCGAGCGCGATCTGGCCGAGGCCGCGCGCGAGCACTACGCGGCCTTGTACGACCAGGCGCCGGCCGGCTATCTGTCGCTCGATCCGGAGGGGCGCATCACGCGCGCCAACCACGCCGCCGGCGATTTGCTCGGCTGCCGCCGCGAGGAGCTGCGCGGCCGCTCGTTCGAGCAGTTCGTGGCGCCGCAGTCGCAGGCGGGCCTGCGCCGTTTCCTGGCCGAGCTGCTGGTCAGCGGACGGCGCGCGGTGCTGGAGGTGCCGCTGTTCGCCGCGCTGCGCGGCGGCGCCCAGCGCCAGGTGCATATCGAGGCCAATCTGGATGTCGCCGCCCGCAGGTGCCGCATGATCCTGACCGACATCGGCAGCGCCGACGCCCGCGAGGCGGCGCGCCGACGCGCCTTCCAGGTGATCGACAGCATGGGCGAGGGCGTGATGGTGTGCGATGTCGAAAAGCGCATCGTTTCCGTCAATCCGGCCTTCACCAGGCTGACCGGCTATCCGGTGGAGGAGGCGCTGGGCCGTGATCCGCGCTTCCTGGGCCGGCCCGGCGCCCATCCCATGGGCTACCACGCCGAGGCGATGCGCTGCCTGTGCGCCTACGGCAGGTGGCAGGGCGAGGTGTTCAACCGCCGGCGCGACGGCGTGCCGTATGTCGCGGCGATGTCGCTGACGGTGATCCGCGACGAGGACGGCGCCATCAGCCACTTCATCGGCGTGTTCTCCGACATCACCGCGCGCCAGCGCGCCGAGGCCGACCTGCTCAAGTTGTCGCGCGAGCTCGATGGGCGGGTGGCGGCGCGCACCGCCGAGCTGACCGAGGCGAACCGCCTGCTGACGCTGGAGGTGGCCGAGCGCAAACGCACCGAGGCCGCGCTGCAGGAATCGCGCGACCAGCTGCGCAAGCTTGCCGAGCACCTGGAGACGGTCAAGGAGGATGAGCGCAAGCGCATCGCCCGCGACATCCACGACGAACTGGGACAAAACCTGCTGGCGCTGCGCATCGACATCTCCATGCTCAGCGTGCGCACCGGCGAGCGTCACGCGCGCCTGCACCAGCGCGTCAACGGGGTGCTGGAGAATATCGATACGACGATCCGCAACGTGCGCGGCATCATGAACGAGCTGCGTCCGGCGGTGCTCGATCTGGGCCTGCAGGCGGCGATGGAATGGCAGGCGGCCGAGTTCCGCAAGCGCAGCGGCATGGCCTGCGCGTTGACCCTGCCCGGCGAGGCGACCTTCGCGGCGATCACGTCGGACATGGCGATCGTGCTGTTCCGCGCCATGCAGGAAGCGTTGAGCAATGTGCGGCGCCACGCGCTCGCCAGCCATGTCGAGATCGTGCTGGCGGCGCGGCCCGGGCGCCTGGTGTTCAGCGTGGCCGACAACGGCATCGGCATCGCGCCGCAGCAGCACGGCAAGAGCGAGTCCTTCGGCTTGATCGGCATGGCGCAGCGCGTGGCGGCGCTGGGCGGCAGCTTCGAGATCGGCCAGTATGTGGCGGGCGGCGGCTGCAAGCTGACGCTGGGCTTCGACCTGTCCGCGCAAGGCGGAGGCGATTAGCGGTCCGGCGATGCGCAAAAAGCATTTTCAGCCATCCGCATAAGGAATATACTGCCGCTGAACTCAATCAGGGGCTTTTATCTTGTTAAAATATCTAGTGCTGCCGGCCGCTATCCTCGGCGCGGCGGCGGCTCACGCCGACGAAGGGCAGTGGCAGCCATACCAATTGCCGCAGCTGAAATCCGAACTACAACGCATCGGCATCGCCATCCCGGCCGAAAAGCTGGCCGACCTGTCCAAGCATCCGATGAGCGCCATTGTCGCGCTGCCCGGCTGTTCGGCGTCGTTCGTGTCCGACGCCGGCCTGGTGGTCACCAACCACCACTGCGCCTATGGCGCCATCCAGCGCAACGCGACGCCGGAGCACAATTACATCGTCGACGGCTTCCTGGCCAAGACCCGCGCGCAGGAGCTGCCCGGCGGCCCCAATTCGCTGGTGTATGTGACCGACAAGGTGGAAAACGTCACCGCCCGCGTGCTCGAAGGCGTCACGCCCGCGATGAGCGGCAAGCAGCGCCACGACGCGGTGGAAAAAGCCGTCAAGGCGCTGATCGCCGAATGCGAAACCGACAGGATCTACCGGTGCTCGGTGCCGGCCTTCCATCGCGGGCTGGAATACTACCGCATCCGACAAATGATGATACGCGACGTGCGCCTGGTCTACGCGCCGCCGGACATGATCGGCAACTACGGCGGCGACGTCGATAACTACGAATGGCCGCGCCATACCGGCGACTTCGCGTTCCTGCGCGCCTACGTGGGCAAGGACGGCCGTCCGGCCGATCCGTCGCCGGACAACGTACCGTATCAATCGAAGGACTTCCTGGTGCTGTCGGCCGAGGGGTTGAAGAACGGCGACCCGGTGCTGCTGGCCGGTTATCCGGGCCGCACCAGCCGCTACAAGCTGCCGTCGGAGATCCGCGCCGCGCGCGACGTCGGTTATCCGGCGCGCGTGGCCGAAATCCAGGCCGATCTCGACGTCATCGCCGCCGCTACCAAGGGCAAACCGGCGGCGGAAGTGCGCTACGCCAGCGTCGCCAAGAGCCTGAACAACGTGATGAAGAAATCGCAGGGCCTGATGGACGGTTTCGCGCGCAAGGACATCGCCGCCGTCAAGGACGTGCAGGACGCGCAATTCCGCGCCTGGTACGCGGCGCAGAAGGACGTGTCGAAAACGCTGCTGGCGGAGCTGGACGCGGTGATCGCCGCCGACATCGCGCTGGGCGACGAGGAGTTCGGCTACAGCGTCGCCACCACCGGCGAGCTGCTGAAAAGCGCCGCCACCCTGCATCGGCTGGCGCTGGAAGGGGCGAAGCCTGACGCCGAGCGCGAGACCGGTTTCCAGCAGCGCGACGCGACCTTCATCAAGGCGCGCCTGAACCGGCTGGAACAGTCGTACGTGGCGGAGGTGGACCAGGCGCGTTTCGTGGCGGCGCTGCGGCGCTACGCCAAACTGCCCAAGTCCATGCACGTGGCGGGCCTCGACCCGCTGCTGCCGGCGCCCGAGGCGGTGCCGGCGCTGTACGCCGGGACGGGACTGGGCGACACCGCCACGCGGCTGGCGTGGATCGGCAAGGACGCCGCCGCCGTCAAGGCATCGGACGACGCCTTCATGCAACTGGCGGCAAAGCTGGACGGCGCGGCGCAGTCGCTCAAGGACCGCCGCAAGGAATTGGACGGAAACCTGGAGCGCGTGATCCCGCGCTACATGGAAGCCGTCATCGCGTGGAAGAAATCGCAGGGCAAGCCGGTGTACCCGGACGCGAATGGCACCTTGCGCGTCACCTACGGCACCGTGGCGCCGTATTCGCCGCGCGACGGCATCAGCAAGGGACCGTTCACCACCGTCGAAGGCATCGTCGAGAAGCATACCGGCAAAGATCCGTTCAACGCGCCGCAACGGGAGCTCGACGCCATCAAGGCCAAGCGCTACGGACCATTCAAGGACGCCGTCCTCGGCACCGTGCCGGTCGACTTTTTGAGCAGCGCCGATACCACCGGCGGCAATTCCGGCTCGGCGGTGATGAACCGCAGGGGCGAGTTGATCGGGCTGAACTTCGATTCGACCTACGAGTCGATCACCAAAGACTGGTATTTCGATCCCGCCATCACCCGCGCTATCCATCTGGATATCCGGTATATGCTGTGGGTGATGAGCGAAGTCGATCATGCCGACAACCTGCTCAAAGAGATGACCATTAAATATCCGGCGAAAAAATAATGCACGAATTATCGGTTCTGTTGGGGTACCTGAATTTGCCGCTGCATCTGGCGGGATTCGCCACGACCCCGTTGGAACTGGTGTCGTTCATCCTGGCGGTGGCCACGGTGTGGCTCAACATCCGCCAGAGCCATTGGGCCTGGCTGTTCGCCATCATCTCGTCGGCCACCTACGGGCTGGTGTTCTACGGCTCGCGGCTGTACGGCGACATGGGGCTGCAACTGGTGTTCATTTCGGTGTCGTTCTATGGCTGGTACCAGTGGCTGCACGGGAATGACCGCCACGAACGGCTCGCGGTCAGCGCGCTCGACGCGCGCGGCCGCTGGATCGCCGTGGCGGCGTGGCTGGCCGGCTTCGTGCTGCTGGCGTGGTTCCTCAAGACCTACACCGATACCGACGTGCCGCGCTCCGATGGTTTCCTAACCGCCGGCAGTCTGGTCGGACAGCTGCTGCTGTCGCGTAAGAAGATCGAGAACTGGCATGTCTGGATCGTTGTCGATGTGCTGTATGTCGGACTCTATCTGCACAAGCACTTGATGCTGACGGCGATCCTGTACGCTGTCTTCGTCGGCATGGCGGTGGTCGGCCTGCGCACGTGGCAGCAGTCGGCCGGCATGGGGGCGGGCGGTGGCGGTAGCGGCGGCGAGGAAACCGGCGGCCGCAGGCTGGTACTAGAATGACGCTGGCGGCCATGCCACGGCGCGTGGCGATACTGGGCCCGGCCTCCTCGGGCAAGACCACCTTGGCGGCGGCGTTGGCCGCGCGCTATCGGACGGTCTGGGTGCCGGAGTATCTGCGCGAATTCGTCGATGTGGGGCGGCGGGTTCCGGTGGCGGCTGACCAGTTCCATATCGCCAGTACGCAACGTGAACGCGAGGACGCGGCGGCGCGCTCGGCGTACGGGTACCTGTTCTGCGATACGGCGCCGCTGATGACGGCGGTCTACAGCCGTCATTATTTCGGCGGCATCGACGATCAATTGGCGCGGCTGGCCGACGGGCACCAGCGCGACTATGCGCTGACCCTGGTGACCGCGCCGGACATTCCGTGGGTCGCCGACGGTTTGCAGCGCGAGTCCGAGCAGGTCAGCGTTACCATCAACCTTATGCTGATGGAGGAATTGGCGGCGCGCCGGATACCGTATGTGCTGGTATCGGGCGCGCCGCAGCAGCGGCTGGCGCAGGTGGAGCGGTTGTTGGCGGCGATGCCGTAATCGCCGTCGCCGCGCCGCCTGCGGATTTCGCTTTACAGGTCGAACTGTGCCGACACACGGAACGTGCGCGAAGCACCCGGCATCAAATATCCACCCAGATCCTGCGTCACGTCGCGCCAGTAGAACTTGTCCAGCGCGTTGTTCACGCTGGCGCGCAAGGTTGTCGAGACACCCCCGATGCGCGTGGCGTACGAAGCCCCGAGGTTGAGCACATGGTAGCTTGGCACGAACACCTGGTTCTCGGGATCGAAAGCCTTCTTGCCCGAGTACTGCCAGTTCGCGTTCAGATTCAAGCCTTCGATTTGCGGCACCGCGTAATCCGCATACACCGACGATTTGAACGCGGCGACGTTGGTCACGCGCTTGCCGTCCAAACTGGCCTGGCCCGTATCGCTTTGCCTGGTATTGAGCGCGGTGGCCGACACGCCCACCATCAGTTCGCGCGTGGCGCGGCCGTTCAACGCCATCTCCAGGCCACGGTTCTGCGCCTCGCCATTGCGCACGTAGGAATTGCCGGCGTCGGTATATTCCAGTCCCTTGCGGATCTCGAACAACGCCAGGGTGGCGCTCAGGTCCGGGCGGATGTCGGCCTTGATTCCGACTTCCACCTGCTTGGATTTGGACGGCGCCAGCGCCTGCCCCTCGTTTTTGGTCTGCATCGGCGCGATGCCGCCATGCTCCAAACCTTGCGCGTACGAGGTGTAGAGCGAGACATTGGGAAGCAGGCTATAGACCAGCGCCACATTCGGCAGCCAGAAGCCAACGTCGGTATTCGCATCCGGCAGCGGGACGTTTTGGTCGTTGGGGCCAACGTATTCCACGCGCCTGACCTGCACGTAGCGCGCGCCCGCGTGCAGTTTAAGCTTCGCATTCAAACTGACGATGTCCTGGGCGAACAAGGAGCGTTCGTTGCCGTGGCGTCGTTCGAAGGCTGGGGCGTTGACATCGCCGCCCACCGGAGCGACCACCACTGGCTGGTAGATGTTGCTACGGCCGGACTCCGTGTAAATGTAATCGCCCCATTTTTCGCTGTTCTTCTGGAACGACGCGCCGCCGGTGAACTGGTGCGCCAGCGCGCCGGTGGCGAAGCGGCCCTGGACCAGCGCCTGCATCGTCAGCGGCGACTTCTTCTCGCCCAGGCTGACGTAGTTGTAGACGTCGTAGTCGCCGTTGCCGCAGTAGCCGGGGTAGAAGTTCGGGCCGCAGCCGTAAGGGAATGCGGTGTAGTCGTCGCGTTTGAAGTGGTGCTGGTTGGCGCTGACCGTGGTGCTCCAGTCGGACGAGAACTTGTATTCGAAGCGCGCGCCGATGTTGCTAGTGGTGGTTTCCACCGGACGGCTCCACGGCTGATTGTTGAGCATCGTGTCGGCGTCGACCACCGGCAAGGTGGTGTTGTCCAACAGCTGGAAGCCCGGCGCGGTCAGTTGGGATTTGCGCTGGTAGTCGGCATCGACCTGCAGCAGCGCCTGCGGCGACAGGCGCCAGTCGAAGGCGGCCGAGATGAACTTGCGGTTGCCGTCCGCGCCCTTGATATAGGAGCGCAGGCGCTCGCCGGCGACGTTGACGCGGTAGCCGAAACGGTTATCCTCGAAGCGTCCGCCGACATCGACGGCGCCATACAGGGTGCCGCGCTCGCGCGCCTCCAGCACGACGGTGCGCAGCGGCGTGTCGGTCGGGCGTTTGGTGACGTAGTTAATGATGCCGCCCGGCGCGGAGACGCCGGCTTGCAGGCCCGACAGGCCCTTGAGCACTTCCAGGCGCTCCTTGTTCTCGAGCGGGATCTGGGTGTCGCCGGGGATCGCCATGCCGTCCTTGCGGTAGCTCGACGCGTTGTCGAGCTTGAAGCCGCGGATCGAGAATTGTTCGGCGTAGCCGACGGCGTTGTAGGAGTCGCTCAGGCTGGCGTCGAATTTGGCGGCGTCGGTGGTCGAGCGGATTTGCAGGTCGAGCATTTGCTGCGACGTCAGTACGCTGACCGAGGCCGGCGTTTCCAGCAGCGGGGCGTTGCCGAAACCGGCGACGGAGGCGGTGGTGGCGCGCACCTTGGTGGCGCTGACGACGACCTCCGGCATGGACTGCTCGGCGGCGGCTCCGGCCGCCTCGACTGCCGGCTCGGCGGCGACGGCGGCGCCGGAAAATGCATGGAACACCGCCAGGGCGATGACGGAAACTGCGAAATGTGGTGTGGACATGTCTGCTCTCTGCTTGTTCTCGGCTGGACGCCGCGAGGAGAGCCATCAAAGGAGGGGAGAACTACTTTGCGCTTTCCTTCGCTGGCATTATCCAGATCAGGTACGAAGGGTATCTCTCACCCGGAACAAAATGCCCAGGACCCCTAGCGAGCCGGCAGTGTATCACACCCGTTGCCGGGGGCGGCGCGCGCGGTGGCGTGCGACACAATTCGCGCCGCGCCGATACACTTCGGGTTTGCGCCGCACGGCGTCAATGAAGCAGTCACAGCATATGTGGAGGCGGCGCCATGTCCTGTTCGTCAGTGCATTTCGGCGCCACGTTGCTGGTTCGCGCTAGCGAAAGGAGTGGAATGAGGCAGTCGTATCATGAAGGAAGCTGGTTTGCGGTGCCGTTGCTCGATGGCGGGTACGGCTGGGGCTTGGTCGCCCGTTTGTCGCCGGGCAGCAAGATCATGCTGGCCTATCTGTTCGGGCCCAAGCTCGACAGGATACCGTCGATCGATGAACTCAACACCCTGCAGCCGCAGGACGCCGTCAAGGTGCTGCGCGTGGGCGACATGGCGTTGGCCAGCGGCCATTGGCGCGTGCTGGGCGAGGCCGTCGACTGGAATCCGGCACTGTGGCCGATGCCGCAGTTCCTGCGCCGCGCCGACGCCTTGAAGCGCGCCTGGCGCGTGACATATTCCGACAACGATCCTAGCCGTTCCGAGCGGGAAGAATCGGTGCCCTACGATACGCCCGGGCTGGAGGCCGATTCGCTGTACGGCTACGGTTCGACCGAGTTGCTGCTGACCAAGCTATTGGAGTCGCGCGAGCATCCGATCAACCGGAGCAGCTGACGTTCCAGGCGGCATATTCGCCACGGTGCTTGCGCACGGCGACCGTCGCCGTCGTGTCGCGATCGCTTTCAAACACCAAACCGTACATGACCGGCGCGCCGGCCGCCGCCGCCGCCGGCTTCAGCGCCGCCAGCCGGAAGGTGAGGGCGCGTTGCCGCGCGCAGCCGGAGTTGCCGGCGAATAGCAGGCGCGCGCGCAACAGCAGCTCGCGGTGCTGTCTCAGCAACGCCACCGCATCTGCCGGTGGCACGGCCTGATCCATCAATACCGTATATCTGGCCGCCTGACACGGAATGTTCGGTTGCGCCAGCCACACGTGCCATTGCGGCGCCTCGGCGGCGTCGGTCCAGCGCTCGCCGCCGGGTTTGGCCGCATCGTAGACAAAACTGGAGCGCACTTGCCGGCACAGATCCGGCGCCGAGCGGCGCGGCGCGGAATCGACACTGGCGATCACGTTCCACGCCTTGCCGCGCTGGCGTTCGATTTCGAACGCGGGGGCGAACAACGGCGCGGCGCCCCAGGGCCGCTGCGGTTGCGCGGCGTTGCGGGCGCGGAAGAAGTCGTCGAACGATTCCCGCTCGGCCGCCGTCGGCGCGCGTTGTTCGATGCGCGGCGCGGCCGTCGCGGAGGGCGCGGCGCCGGCGTTCGGCGCGGCCAGCAGAGCCGGCAACAGCACGGCGGCGAAGATGGACGGCCGCGTCATACCGCCTTCATCGCGATCTGGATCACCAGGCCGCCGCCTTCGCGGTTGCTCAAGGTCAGTTCGGCGCCGTGGCGCAGCAGCACCCGGTCGACGATCGCCAGTCCCAGGCCGGCGCCGTTGGCCTGGCCGCGCGCGGCGTCGAGGCGGGTGAAGGGCTTGAGCAGTTGTTCGATCTGGTCGTCCGGCACGCCGCAGCCATGGTCCCCCACCTCGATGACGACGCGCCTGGACGCGCCCACGCCCTTGACGGCGCACGTGATGTCGATCTCGGTGATGTCCGTGTCCGGCGTTTTGCCATAGCGGCGGGCGTTTTCGACCAGGTTGTTGAACACCCGTTTCAGGTCGGTGCCGTTGCCCATCACGTGGGCGCCGGCGGCGATGGCGGTGGTCACGCGCACGTCCTGCAAACGCTCGGCCTCGTGCGCGGTGTCGGCCAGCAGTTCGCTGACATCGACATTGGTAAAGCTCGACGCCTCGGTCGGTTTGGCGTAGTCGAGGAACTGGCCGATGATGGCGTCCATCTGGCCGATGTCGGACTGGATGCCTTCGCGCGCCTCGTTCGACAGATTGGCCATTTCCACCTCGAGCTGCATGCGCGCCAGCGGCGTGCGCAGGTCGTGCGAGATGCCGGCCAGGATCACGGCGCGGTCCGATTCGACCTGCTGCAGCTGGTCGACCATCTGGTTGAAGCTGCGGTTGGCCTCCATGATTTCGGCCGGGCCGCTTTCCGGCAGCGGGTCCGGCCGCCTGCCCTGCGCGAAGGCGCGGGTGGCCTTGGTCAGGCGCCGCAGCGGCAGGTTGATCAGGCTGGAGATGAAGGCCGCGCCGAGCAGCGACACCACCGACACCACGCTGGCCCAGCCCAGCCACTGGATGCCGGTCAGGCCGCGTATGCGTTCGCGTTCGAGCATCAGCCAGTATTGGTCGTCGTCGATCTTGAAGCTGACCCAGAAGCCGGAGACGCCGTTCACCTTGGCCGAGAAGCGCGTGTCCGCGCCCAGCTTGGCCTTGACCAGTTTTTGAATATCCGGCATCAGCGCGTTCTTCGGCGGCGGTTCGACCTTGTCGTCCTCCTCCAGCGGGAACACGCGGATCCCCTCGTTCGACACCAGGTCGAACAGCAGCTCGCGCCGCAGTTCGGGCGCCGAGTGGGTGAGGGCGGCGTGGGTGATGGTGACGACCGAGATCACCTGCGCGGAGATCTGCTGCACCTGCGGCTCGTGCTGCACCACGCTGATCATGCCGACCCACGCGGTCATGCTGGTCGTCGTCAAGGCGCCGAGCAGGAAGAAGGTGCGCCAGAAAAGGCCGCTTTTCATGCTGGCCAGCCGAAAAGCGAAACGGAACTTCGAAAGAGACTTCATGCGCATCTTCGCGCGTTAGCGCGGCTGCCCCTCCGGGATGAACACGTAGCCCAGGCCCCAGACGGTCTGGATGTACAGCGGGCTCGATGGATCGGGCTCGATCAGCTTGCGCAGGCGCGAGATCTGCACGTCCAGGCTGCGGTCGAACACTTCGTATTCGCGCCCGCGCGCCAGCTCCATCAGCTTCTCGCGCGACAGCGGCTGGCGCGCATGGCGGGCGAATACTTTCAGTACCGAGAACTCGCCGGTGGTCAGCGGCACCGTCTCGCCGTTTTTCTTCAGCGTGCGCGTGCCCAGGTCCAGCACGAATTGGCCGAATTCGAACGATTGCGGCGTTTCCGACGGCGCGCCGGGGATCTCGTCCGGGCCACGGCGGCGCAGCACGGCGCCGATGCGGGCCACCAGTTCGCGCGGGTTGAACGGCTTCGGCAGATAGTCGTCGGCGCCCATTTCCAGGCCGACGATACGGTCCACGTCCTCGCCTTTAGCGGTCAGCATGATGATCGGCGTCTGGTCGCCGGCGCCGCGCAGGCGGCGGCAGATCGACAGACCGTCCTCGCCAGGCAGCATCAAGTCCAGCACCAACAGGTCGTAGCGTTCGCGCAGCCACAGCTTGTTCATGGCGGTCGCGCTTTCGGCGGTGAAGACGTTGAAGCCTTGCTCGGTCAGGTAGCGCCGCAGCAGATCGCGCAGGCGGACGTCGTCGTCCACCACCATGATCTTGGCCTGATGGCCATGCTGGTTGGCGGAGTTGTTGCCGGATTCAGTCGTTGTGCTAGTCATTTGCTCTGTCAGAATTGTCTTATTGATGTTGCTATGGTAACGTCATATCCGTTTTGCGAAAACGTCTGTGGCGACCCATTACAAAGTGTTACAAACTTTACCCAATTGGTCTTACCCCCTCGGTTAAAGCATCATACACTTCAAGCACGGATTCAGCTTTTAGGAACATCATGTTCATCGATCACAAAAAAATACACGCGGCAGCAAGCGCATCTTTTTGCGTTCGATCCTCCATGGCTTCCTTATTGGTGTGCTGCGGTGTGTTGGCGGCGGGGCTTGCCCATGCCGAGCCCGGCGACGGGCCGCGGCGCGAGGAAAACCGGCCTCAGCAAGTACAAATCCAGCGCCAGGCCGATCCGCGCCAGGCCGACCAGCAGCGCCAGGCCGAGCAGCGCAACAACTATGAGGCCCGCGCCGAAGAGCAGCGCCGCGCCATGCAAGAGGCCAGCCGCAACGCCGAGATGAACCGTCGCGTGGGACGCCTGACGCCGGACGAGCGTCGCGATCTGCGCCGCCAGATCAACGAAGCGGGGCAGGACATCTACGCCAATCCGCCGCGCCGCTAGGCAACCGGCCGCTATTTCCCCTGGCCGCGCCCGGCCGCGCGCGATGCCCTCCCGTCCTGGCTGTCCTCCTGTTATCCCCCGTTTGACCCGGTAAATATCAAATCATTATTGATCTGTGACAATAACATCACGGTTGTAGAGTTTTTACCACGAATACCGCTATCTTTTTCTTTGTCTGTGTGTAATATTAATTAATTGCACGCAATGCCCTTCGGCCGCGTGACGCCTGGAGGAAAATCGTGGTTCAAGACGTTGCCGCCGCAGCGCCCTTTCCCGTTGGCGAGCCATCGGCTCCCAGCGCCAGCCTGCCTATCGGTTTGGTTCGTAAAACCGACGGTATTTATATCGATGTCGGCCTGCCGCGGCCGGCGCTGATCGCCGCCATCGGCCAAGTGTTCCGCGCCGGTTATTACCTGCCGGGCCTCAATTACCCATTGATGATCAAGGCGCTGTTCGGCGTCGGTCCCGATCTGGGCGCGGCCCAGGCGGTGCGCCTGTGCGACGACCTGCGCCTGATCGATCCGCTGCGCGTTCCGCTGTATAAAAATCCCAAGATGGGCCACGGCTACGCCGAATACTACTTCGAGCCGCTGTATCTGGACGAGGAGGTGCTCCCCGACGGCACCGTGATCCCGGAGCGCCAGACCCGCCTTGACGTCGACGAATTCGTCGCCGACATGTGGGGCAAGGGCATACAGTTCGGTATCGACGTGGCGGCGGTGGCGTCGGCGATGGCCGCCGCCAAGGCGGACCGCATCACCTTCGCCACCGATCTGGAACCGGAGCCGGGGCAGAACGCGACCGTGATGGAGGTCTCGTCCGACCTGCACCGCAGCGACGCGCCGAAGGCGCGCGCCGACGGCCGCATCGATTTGCAGAGTTTTCAGAACCGCTTCCCGCAAATCAAGGCGAACGTCAGGTTGCTCAAAAAGGTGCCGGCGGTGCCGGGCCAGCCGGGCTTCGACCTGTCCGGCCGCATGACGGCGCCGGAGCCGCCGCAGGACCTGACCTTGCGCTTTTACGCCGGCGACGGCACCGAGGCGCAGACCCTGGAGGACGGCGAGTATCTGGTGTCCACGCGCGAGGGCTTCCTGAGCGTGGACTCGAAGTCCAGCCGCATATCCATCACCGACAAGATCGTCAGCACGGAAGGCGTCAGCGGACGCACCACGGGCAACCTGCAGCTGGCCGGCGCCTATGAGGAATACGGCGACGTGCAGGAACAGCGCGACGTCACCGGCGGCGACATCACGGTGCACGGAAACGTCTATGGCAACATCCATTCGCGCGGCGGGGTGGTGGTGCTGGACAAGAATCTGGTGAGCGGCAGCGTGCAGAACGCGCTGGGCTCGATCAGCATCGCCGGTGTGGCCTCCAATTCGGTGATCCACACCAGCGGCGGCGCGATCACGATAGCGCGCGCCGAGAACTGCGTCATTTCGGGCAGCATCGTCAAAATCGATGAAGCCTCTAATTGCGAAATCATCGCCGACGAGGTGGTGATCGCGGTGGCCGAGGGCTGCGCGGTGGCGGGGCGCAACGTGGAAATCGAAAGCGCCGGCCCACGCCGCCGCACCGAGATGGTGATCCATGTGCTGGTGCGCGACGTCAAGCGCTTCGACGAGGAAATCGCCGAACTCGATGTGCGCCTAACCGGTTTCGCGCAGACCATCGAGGCCGGCGAGCAGGAAGCCGCGCGCATCGCCGCGCTGCCCGACGTGCGCCGCTATCTGGCGCTGGCGGTCAAGCTGCGCACCCAGGAATTGACCTTGACGCCCGAGCAGGGCCAGTTCCTGCGCAAGATCGCCGGCGCCGTGGCCACCGAGATCCAGGCGATCGAGCAGTTGAAGAAGGAGATCCAGGCCGCGCAAACGCAGCAAACGCTGTTGCGGGACCGGTTGGCGCGGGTGATCGAGCAGAAGGTGGCGGCGGCCGGCGTGGCGCGCTGCGGCCTGCACATGGTCAGCGGCGAGACCACGGTGCGCACCATGCCTTTCGCCGCCGACGGCGTGTCGTTGACGCTGTTGCCGCCCAAGGAGATCAAGCAGCGCCTGCGCGGCACCCCGAGCGGCGGCGAGATGCTGTTCTGCGACAGCGCCGGATCGCTCGACTGGCATCTCGACCCGCGCGCGCGGGCATCGGCGGACTAGCGGGCCGCCTGGCATGCGCAAGCCGCGCGCGCGCATGATGTGCGCGCACAATGCCCTGCGTTCATGCTAATCTACAAATAATATTAAAAAAGTGAAGGAGCTGCCGCTCCGACGTACATCTTTGTGGGGACTACCGTGTCAGACGACGCAACGACGCTGGAACAAACTGCGGAAGGTGATTTGCCCGCGGCGATCGTCAAGCGCGATGACGGCGTTTATTTCGATGCCGAAGCGACCGCGGTATCGTGCGTCGCGGCGGTCGGCCAGGTCTTCCTCGGCGGGGCCTACTTCGCGGGGCTCGATTACGCCGTCTTCACCAGAATGCTGTACAACTGCGGCCCGGAGCTGCCGGCCAACCTGGCCGGCCAGCCGCTGCTGCGCTTCGCCGACAGCGTCGAGCCGTTCCACGCGGTGCGCCGCGCCCTGTACAAGACCGTCAAGGTGATCGCCGGCGAGGCGGAATACTACTTCGAACCGGTGTTCTTCGAGGTGCCGGATATGCCGCCGCAACCGGCGCGCCTGAAGTTCGACGAATTCGTCGCCGACATGTGGGGCAAGGGCATCCGCTTCGGTATCGACGCGCCGGCCGTGCGCGACGTCATCGTCAGCGGGCGCCTGGCGCGTATCATCGTCGCGCGGCGGCTCAACGTCGTGCAGGGGCGCGACGCTACCATCGTGGAAGTATCCCGCGATATCCACCGCAGCAACGCGCCGCGCGAGACGCCGGACGGCAAGCTCGATCTACAGACGTTTCAAAACCGCTTCCCGCAGGTCAAACCCAACGTCAAGCTGCTGCGCAAGGTGCCGCGCACACCGGGCGTGCGGGGCTTCGAGTTGTCCGGCGTGGTGCTGGAGCCGCCGGTGCCGCGCGATATCGAACTGACTTCGGTGGCCGGCGCCGGGACGGTGATCGAAAACCTGCGCGACGGCGAGTACCTGGTGTCGGCGGTCGAAGGCTTCCTGAGCGTGGAGCCGGGCAGCAAGCGCATCTCGATCGGCCCGAAGATCATCAGCCGGGAAGGGGTGAGCGCGCGCACCACCGGCAATCTGCAACTGACCGGCGAGTACGAGGAATTCGGCGACGTGCAGGACCAGCGCTCTGTCGACGGCGGCAACATCACCATCCACGGCAACGTCTTCGGCAATATCAGCTCGCGCGGCGGCGACATCGCGCTGGGCCGCAACCTGATGGGCGGCACCGCCGTCAACGCGGACGGGGCGATCCGCGTGAAGGGCGTGGCGTCGGGCGCGGTGCTGCAGACCAAGCGCGGCGAAGTCTCGCTGGCGCGGGCCGAGAGCTGCATCATCTCCGGCACGCGGGTGGTGATCGGGGAGGCCAGCAACTGCGAGATCATGGCCGACGAGGTGATCATCAAAGTGGCCGAGGGCTGCGCGATCGCCGCCCGCAAGATCGAGATCATTCACGCCGGGCCGCGCAAGCAAAGCGAGATGCTGCTTTACACGCTGGTGCCGGACCTGACAAAATTCGACCGGAAGATCGCCGAGCTACTGCCGAAGGTGTCGCAGGCGCTGCGCGATGGCGAACAACGCAAGGCCGAGATGGACGCCATCACCAGCCAGCCGGAAGTGCGCAATTATCTGAATCTGGCGACCCGCGTGCGCAAGCGCGAGGTGATACTGACGACCGAGCAGGAGCCCTTGTTCCACAAGATGGCGACGGCCGTGGGGCCATCGCTGCGCGCGGTCGCCAAGGTCTCGCTGGCGCTCAAGGCGGCGCAAGCGCAGCAGGAGCAGGCGCAGCAAGAGGTCAATCAGGTGGAGCGGGAAAAGAACGCGCTGATGAACGGCTCGCGCTGCACCGTCCACATGCTCACCGGCGACGTGCTGGCGCGGACGATGAGTTTCGTGCCGGACGGGCCGCCGCCGTACGACCGCCCCGCGAAGGAACTGAAAGCCAAAGTGCGCGGCGCCGACGCCGGCATGACGAAAATCTTCTCCGGCCACGTGGGCCCGATCAACTGGGCGCCGCAAGCCGACTAGTCACTCAAGTACGCCGCAACGCCGCAACCAACTCCCGCACGTGCAGCGGCAAGGCCGCATGATCGCGCACGCAGATCAGCAACTTGCGATCGGCCCAATCGTCGTTCAACGCCACCACCCGCAACGCCTCCGGATCGGCACTGCGCCGCGCCGCCGCCTCCGGCAATATCGCCACACCGGCGCCGCTGGCGACCATGCGGCAAACCGCCTCAAAGCTGCGCAGCCGGATCTTGCAGTGCATCTCGCGCCCCAGCCGCGACGCCTGTTCGGCCGCATACTGCTGCAAGGCGCTGTCGCCCGCCAGACCGATGAAGTCCTGATCCAGCGTATCGGCGAACAGCACGCCGCGCCGCTTGCCGCGCCCTTTGCCGATGCGCTGGGCCAGCGGATGTTTGCGCGCCATCACCAGCACCAGGGGATCGTCACGAAACGGCAAGGTTTGCAGCGCCGCGCTGTCCACCGCGTCGGTGACGATGCCGATATCGGCCGCGCCGTCGGTGACCGCCCGCACGATGTCGCGGCTCAGCCGTTCTTCCAGATCGATGCTCAGTTGCGGGTGGCCAGCCAGGAAGCCGGCCAGCGCCTCCGGCAGGAATTCGGTCATCGCCGAGGTGTTACACAGCAGCCGCACCTGCCTTTTCAGGCCCGACCCGAATTGGGCCAGGTCAGCGCGCATGTCGTCCAGTTGGCGGGCGATGGCGCGCGCGTGATGCAGCAGCGCGCGTCCCGCCTCGGTGGGCTCGGCGCCGCGCCGTCCACGCTCCAGCAGCGCCAGGTTCAGGCCTTCCTCCATGCCGTGGACACGGGCGCTGGCCGAGGGCAGCGACAGGTGCGCCAGCTTGGCGCCGGCGGTGATGCTGCCGCTTTCGGCGATATGGACGAACAATTTAAGGTCGATCAGGTCGAAGCGCATGGTTCAGCCTACGGATAATGTGAAGTCAGGCTAAGTATATTCCACATTCCCACGCAAGCCGCCGGCGTGCAGAATAGCTCCCATGAACACATCGACACTCTTTATCGCATTGGTATTTGTGCTGGCCGGCCTGGTGAAAGGTGTCACCGGGATGGGCCTGCCGACGGTGGCGATGGCCTTGTTGACATTGACGTTGCCGCCACTGGAAGCGGCGGCGCTGCTGATCGTGCCTTCGGCTGTGACGAATGTATGGCAGCTGGCCAGCGGCCCGGCGCTATACCCGCTCTGGCTGCGCCTGCGGACCTTGCTGGTGGCCGTTTGCGTGGGCACGGCGGCCGGCGGATGGCTGTTGTCGTCGTCACCGCCGCCCGATGATTTCATCGCTGCCGGCGCGCAGGGCATGTCCAGCGGCGCGTGGGCCTCGGTGGTGCTCGGGCTGGCGCTGGCGGGCTACGGCGCGTTGGGGTTGAGCGGCTGGCGCGGTCGCGTGGCGCGGCGTGCGGAGTCGTGGGCCGGGCCGCTGGCCGGCGCCGCCACCGGCGTGCTGGCCGGTATAACGGGAGTCTTCGTCATGCCGGTCGCTCCCTATCTGCAAGCGCTTAACCTGGAGAAGGACGATCTGGTGCAGGCGCTGGGACTGGCCTTCACCGTCTCGACGTTGGCGCTGGCCGTGGTGCTGACCTGCCGGGGCAGTTGGCAGGTGTCGTCCGCCGGCGGCTCAGTGCTGGCGCTGCTGCCCGCCGGCGCCGGCATGATGCTGGGCCAGTGGCTGCGCGACCGCATGCCGGCCGCCGTCTTCAGGCGTTGCTTTTTTATTAGCCTGCTGGCGCTGGGCGCGCATCAATGCCTGCGTGTCGCTACAGGGTGACTTTGCCGCGCATCTGTTTGCGTTCGCCGTCCTTGGCTTTTCCATCGAGCCTGCGGCGCTGCGAGCCGCGCGTCGGCTTGGTGGCGCGCCGCACGGCGGGCAGCACCGCGATGCTGTCGACCAGTTCCTGCAGGCGCCGCAGGGCGTCCTCCTTGTTGGCTTCCTGGCTGCGCGACTGCTGCGCCTTCAATACCACCACGCCGTCCTTGGTGATGCGGCTGTCGCGCATGGCCAGCAGGCGTTCCTTGATATGCCCGGGCAGCGAGGAGGCTACGATATTAAAACGCAGATGCACCGCGCTGGAGACCTTGTTGACGTTCTGTCCCCCGGGTCCCTGCGCGCGGATCGCACTGAGCTCCACGTCGTTCATATCTATTAAGTTCGTCATCGGGTTGGTCGCGCTCTTTGTCGCATTGTAGCAAACGGCTGCCGGCCGCCGGGCTAACGTTGATGCCAATCAATCCCGCACCGGAAGCGTGCGGTTAGGATGATTCATGCCTGTTACCGCACGTCAATAGACGAAAGGATGATCATGATTCTCTCGAAGATGCAAGCCATGAATGCCAACGCCGCCGTGCGTCCCACCGAGCCGGGGGCGCAGCAGTATCTCGTGTTCCGGCTAGGCGGTCTCGATTACGCGCTGGACTTCAGCAAGGTGCAGGAACTGCGTCCGCTGAAGGAGCTGGAACGCTTCGCCTCGGACGGCGAGATTATCAGCGGGGTGGCGGTGTCGCGCGGCGTGATCATGCCGATCGTCGACATGCGCATCGCCTTCGGCCCGCGTCCGCCGGCGCACGATCCGCTGACGGACGTGATCATCCTCAAGCTGTCGACCTGCGTGATGGGGATGGTGGTCGATGGCGTGACCGATATCGTCTCGCTGACGCTCGACGAGCTGCTGCCCATACCCGGCACCGGCACCAGCCCCGGCGGCGGCACGGCGCCGCCGGTGGATTACCTGCTCGGCCTCGGAGAGGTCGACGGGCGCCGCCTGATCGTGGTCGACATCGACAGGCTGATGTCGATCCGCAAAGTGCCGGTCGGCGCCCGCCAGGCCGCCTGAGCGCCCGCGCGGGCTGGCCCGGTCAGGCCAGCGCTTCGAGCTGCTCCTGCAATTCCAGCCATTCCGCTTCCAACTGGCCCAGGTCCTTGGTGAAGAAGCTTTGATCGGCCAGCAGCTGTTTCAGCTTGGCCTTGTTGGCCGCTTCGTAGATCGAAGACTCGCCCAACTTGGCATCCACCTCGGCTTTTTGCGCGCTGCGCTTGGCGATTTGATCGTCCAGGCGCTTGATCTTTTGCTCCAGCGGCTTGCGCAGCGTGGCCAGGCGCTGGCGGTCCTCGGCCTGCTGGCGCTTCTGGTCCTTGCTGGCGGCGGCCGGCGCGGCTGCCGCCGGCGCGGCGACCGGCGACACCACCGGGAAGTCGGTCTTGTTGGCCTTGCCGGCGGCGGGCAGCACGTCGGTGCCTTTCCCCAGCTTGGTCTTGAACAGCCAATCCTTGTAGTCGTCCAGATCGCCGTCGAACGGTTGCAGCTTGCCGTCGGCGACGATGATGAATTCGTCGGTGGTGGCGCGCAGCAGGTGGCGATCGTGGGAGACCACGACCAGCGTGCCTTCGAACTGCGCCAGCGCCTCGGTCAGCGCCTCGCGCGTTTCCAGGTCCAGGTGGTTGGTCGGTTCATCGAGCAGCAGCAGGTTGGGGCGCTGCCAAACGATCAACGCCAGCGCCAGGCGGGCCTTCTCGCCGCCGGAGAACGGCGCGATCGAGCTGGTGACCATGGTGCCGGGGAAGTTGAAGCCGCCCAGGAAGTTGCGCAGCTCCTGTTCGCGCACGGTCGGGGCGATCTTGGCCAGGTGCCACAGCGGCGATTCGTCGTGGCGCAGCATCTCCACCTGGTGCTGGGCGAAGTAGCCGATGTTCAGGCCCTTGCCGATGGTGGCGTCGCCGGTCAGCGGCGCCAGTTCGCCGGCGATGGTCTTGATCAGGGTCGATTTACCGGCGCCGTTCACGCCCAGCAGGCCGATACGCTGGCCGATCTGCAGCGAGAACTTGATGTTGTTGACGATGGTCTTGTGGGTGATCTCGCCGGTCGCTTCGTTTTCGATCGCGTAGCCGGCGTTGACGTCTTCCATCACCAGCAGCGGATTCGGAGCGCTCAGCGGCTCGCGGAACTCGAACGAGAATTCGGCGGCGGCGCGCAGCGGCGCCAGTTCTTCCATCTTGGCCAGCGCCTTCATGCGGCTTTGCGCCTGGCGGGCCTTGGAGGCCTGCGCCTTGAAGCGGTTAACGAACGATTCCAGGTGGGCGCGCTTGCGCTGCTGCTTTTCCAGCGCGCCGGCCGCCAGGATCATCTGCGCCGCGCGCTGACGCTCGAACGACGAGTAGTTGCCCGAGTAGCGTTTGAGCTTGCGCTCGTCGATGTGCACCACCACGTTGACCACTTCGTCGAGGAAGTCGCGATCATGGGAGATGATCAGCAGGGTGCCGGCATAGCGTTTGAGCCAGTCTTCCAGCCAGATGATCGCGTCCAGGTCCAAGTGGTTGGTCGGTTCATCGAGCAGCAGCAGGTCGGAAGGGCACATCAGCGCCTGCGCCAGATTCAGGCGCATGCGCCAGCCGCCGGAGAAGCTGGCCACCGGCTGCTGCATCTGGTCGAGCGTGAAGCCCAGGCCGAGCAGCAGCTGTTCGCCGCGCGACTGCACGGTGTAGGCGTCGGCGTCGGCCAGCGCGCTGTAGATTTCGCCGATGGCGATGCCGTTTTCCGACGATTCGGGTTCCGATTCCAGGCGCGCCAGTTCCGCTTCCAGCTTGCGCAGGGTGACGTCGCCGTCGATCGCGTAGTCGAGGGCCGCGCGGTCCAGCGGCGGCGTTTCCTGCGCCACGTAAGCGACGCGCCATTTGGCCGGGAAGTCGATTTCGCCCTGGTCCGGGTGCAGCTCGCCGCGCATCATCGCGAACAGGCTCGATTTGCCGGCGCCGTTGGCGCCGATCAGGCCGATCTTGTCGCCCGGGTTCAGCGTGACATCGACTTGTTCCAACAGCGGCTTGGTGCCGCGCATCAGACTTACTTGTATAAAGCGGATCATTGGTTCTTGTACTTTAAAGAGGGTGTTACAGCTTCAGCTGGTCGGCGGTCAGCAGGAAGACCATGTCGTCGCCGGCGCTGGTGGTGAGCCAGGTCAGGCCCAGCGCGCCGAAGGCGGCTTCGGCGAATTCGCGTTCGTTGCCGATTTCGACGATCAGGATGCCGTCGTCGGTCAGGCGCTCGGCGGCGCCGGCGACGATCTTGCGCACCAGGTCCATGCCGTCGCTACCGCCGTCGAGGGCGATTTGCGGCTCGGCCAGGTATTCCTTCGGCAGCTTGGACATCGAACCCGAATTGACGTACGGCGGATTGGTGATAATCAGGTCGTACTTCTTGTCCGGCACATTGGCGTACAGGTCGGACTGGATCAGCGTCAAGCGGTCTTCCAGCTTGTAGGTGGCGACGTTTTTCTTCGCCACTTCCAGCGCATCGGCCGAAATGTCGACCGCGTCGACGCGGGCGTCGGGGAAGGCGTCGGCCAGCATGATGGCCAGGCAACCGGAGCCCGTGCACAGTTCCAGGATGTTGGCGATGTTATCGGGCTGGTTGACCCACGGCGCGAAGTAGTCCGGGATCAGTTCCGCGATGAAGGAGCGCGGCACGATGGTGCGCTCGTCGACGTAGAAGCTGTAGGTGCCCAGCCACGCCTCGTTGGTGATGTAGGCGGCCGGCACGCGGTCGACGGTGCGGCGGTCGATCACCGCCAGCACCGACGCGACTTCCTCCGGCAGCAGGCGCGCGTCCAGGAACGGCTCCAGCTTGTCCAGCGGGAGCTTGAGCGTGTGCAGGATCAGGTAGGCCGCTTCGTCGAAGGCTTCGACGCTGCCGTGGCCGAAAAACAGCTGGGCGGCGTTGAAGCGGGTGACGGCGTAGCGCAACAGGTCGCGCGGCGTGGTGAAAGGAGTCGTGTTCATGGTTATCTCGGTATAACGGTAATCGGTTCGCGCACGCCGCGCGGGCAGCCGGCCGGTGAATCAGGCCAGCAGGTTTTCCAGTGTACGGCGATAGATATTCTTCAGCGGATCGACGAAACGCAGCTCGATATGCTCGTCGATCTTGTGGATACTTGCGTTGGGAGGCCCGAATTCTATCACTTGGGGGCAGATCTGAGCGATAAAGCGTCCATCCGAGGTGCCGCCGGTGGTCGACAGTTCGGTGTCGACGCCGGTTTCCGACTTGATCGCCGCCGACAGCGCGTCGCTCAGGGTGCCACGCGGGGTCAGGAATGGCAGGCCGCTCAGCGCCCATTTCAGGTCGTAGTGCAGATCGTGCTTGTCGAGGATCGCGTGCACGCGGCGTTTGAGTTCCTCGTGGGTGCTGGCGGTCGAGAAGCGGAAGTTGAAGTCGATGACCATCTCGCCGGGGATGACGTTGTTCGCGCCGGTGCCGCCGTTGATGTTGGACATTTGCCAGGACGTCGGCAGATAGTATTCGTTACCGGTGTCCCAGACCTCGGCCACCAGCTCGGCCAGCGCCGGCGCGGCCAGGTGGATCGGGTTCTTGGCCAGCTGCGGGTAGGCGATGTGGCCCTGCACGCCCTTGATGGTCAATTTGCCCGACAGCGAACCGCGGCGGCCGTTCTTGATCACGTCGCCCAGCGTTTCGTCGGAGGTCGGCTCGCCGACGATGCAGTAGTCCAGCGTCTCGCCGCGTTCCTTGAGCATGTTACAGACGATGACCGTGCCGTCGGTGGCGGGGCCTTCCTCGTCGCTGGTGATCAGGAAGGCGATCGAGCCTTTGTGGTCGGCGTGGGCGGCGACGAACTCCTCGCAGGCGACGACGAAGGCGGCGATCGAGGTTTTCATGTCGGCGGCGCCGCGACCATAGAGTTTACCGTCGCGGTGGGTCGGCGTGAAGGGCTGCGAGCGCCATTGTTCGACCGGGCCTGTCGGCACCACGTCGGTATGGCCGGCGAACACCAGCAGCGGCGCGGTCGTGCCCTTGCGCGCCCACAGGTTGGTCACGCCGTTCGATTCGATCACCTCGCAGACAAAGCCCAGCGGCGACAGCAAGTCGATCAGGTGCTGCTGGCAGCCCTTGTCGTCGGGGGTGACAGAGGAGAGGGCGATCAGTTTTTCGGTCAGCGCCAGGGTCTTGGAAGGTGTCATGGTGGGGGTAAAGAAGATCAGAGATTGAAAATTTGTTTGTACTGGGCGTCGGAGAAGCTGACGGCGAAGGTGCCATCCTTGTCCAGCACCGGGCGCTTGATCACCGAGGGATTCTCCAGCATCAGCGCGATGGCCGCTTCGTCATCGACGATGGACGCCTTGCGCTCGTCGGACAGCGCGCGCCAGGTCGTGCCTTTTTTATTCACCAGCACATCGCGCGACAGGTGTTTGAGCCAGCCGGCGACGATTTCGCGGGTCAATCCCTGCTTCTTGAAGTCGTGGAAGGTGAATTCCTGCTGCTGGTCGGCCAGCCATACGCGGGCTTTTTTGACGGTGTCGCAGTTGGGGATGCCGTAAAGGGTGGTTTTCATGTGCGTGCGGTGTCGGGCGAAAGGCCGACAGAATACCATGGGGCGCAGGCGGAGGGTACGGGCAGGGGCCACGCACTCGGCCCGCTGGTATAACAATTTGATATTGCCACTTATCGAATTGACATTGGTAGTCCGGGTATCCGCTGCCTAATATGGATCGGTTGTCGTACAACTATCAGGAGCCGTGGGATGGAATTGCCGAACAAGCCGACCAAAGAACAGATCCGTCAGTATATGAGCGAGCGTTTGACGCAACACTGCTCGCCGCCGTCGACCGGGGATATCCGCCGTCAGCTTGGTTGGGGTTTGGTGCCGTCCACAGACGATTGCGTGGCGCCGGCCGACCCGCAGCCGCGCCGCTGACCGAAGTGTCCCGGTCAGGTATTGAGCGTGAACTCGGTGAAGGATGCCTCGTCGGGAGGCTGCCTGGCTTCCGGCTCGGCCTTGGCGGCCTTGCTGTCGGGGCCATTATTCAATAGCCACAGCAGGTTGGTGGCCGAATCGGCGTTGGCCAGCGCCTCCTCCTGGCTGATCAAACCGTCCTGCACCAGCTTGAGCAAGGCCAGCTCGAACGACTGCGAGCCTGGCGACAGGCTTTTCTCCATCGCTTCCTTGATCTGGCCGATGTCGCCTTTTTCGATCAGGTCCGAGATGTAGCGGGTGTTGACCATCACTTCCACCGCCGCCGTGCGCGTGCCGCCGTTGATCGAGCGGACCAGCCGCTGCGAGACGATCGCCTTGACCGTCGACGACAAATCCTGCAGCAGCGCCGCGCGGTTCTCGATCGGGTAGAAACTGATAATACGGTTTAGCGCGTTATAGCTGTTGTTGGCGTGCAGGGTGGCCAGCACCAGGTGGCCCGACTGCGCGTAGGCCAGCGCCGCCGCCATGGTCTCCTTGTCGCGGATCTCGCCGATCAGGATGCAATCCGGCGCCTGGCGCATCGAATTGCGCAGCGCCGTGGCAAAATCCTTGGCGTCGCTGCCGATTTCGCGCTGGTTGACGATCGACTTTTTGTTCTTGAACAGGTACTCGATCGGGTCTTCCAGGGTCAGGATGTGCCCCGAGCGCAGCTCGTTGCGGTAGTCCAGCATCGAGGCGATGGTGGTCGACTTGCCCGAGCCGGTGGAGCCGACCAGCAGCAGCAGGCCGCGCTTTTCCATGATCAGGTCCGACAGCACCGGTGGCAGTCCCAGATCGGCCAATACGGGGATGGAGGCGGGCACGAAGCGGAACACGGCGGAGATGGTGCCGCGCTGCTTGAAGGCCGACAGGCGGAAGCGGCCCAGGTTCGCCACCGACACGCCCATATTGAGCTCATTGGTGGCGGCCAGTTCTTCCATCTGCGCCGGCGAGGCGATTTCGGCCAGCATGGACTCGATGTTGCCCGGTTCGAGCTTCTGCTGGTTGATGGGAATGAGGTTGCCGTTGATTTTGATGTGCACCGGCGAATTCACCGCGAAGAACATGTCCGACGCGTTCTTTTCCTTCATCAGCTGGAACAGGCGGTCCATGGCCATGATGCGCTCCTCAAAATCAAAGGCGGGCGGGTATCGCGTGCCGGCACCCGCCGGGGTGCTTAGATACCGCGCAGCAGTTCGTTGATGCCGGTCTTGGCGCGGGTTTTGGCGTCCACGCGCTTGACGATGACGGCGCAATACAGCGAGTACTTGCCGTCTTCCGATGGCAGGTTGCCCGAGACGACCACCGAACCGGCAGGCACGCGGCCGTAGGTCACTTCGCCGGTGGCGCGGTCGTAGATCTTGGTCGACTGGCCGATGTAGACGCCCATCGAGATCACCGAGTTCTCTTCGACGATCACGCCTTCGACGATTTCCGAACGGGCGCCGATGAAGCAGTTGTCTTCAATGATGGTCGGATTGGCTTGCATCGGTTCGAGCACTCCGCCGATGCCGACGCCGCCGGACAGGTGGACGTTCTTGCCGATCTGCGCGCACGAACCGACGGTGGCCCAGGTGTCGACCATCGCGCCTTCATCGACGTAGGCGCCGATGTTGACGTAGGAAGGCATCAGCACCACGTTCTTGGCGATGAAGGAGCCACGGCGCGCGACGGCCGGCGGCACCACGCGGAAGCCGCCCTTGGCGAAATCTTCAGGCGTGTAGTTGGCGAACTTGGTCGGGACCTTGTCGTAGAACTGCATGGTGCCGTCGGACGGCATGACCACGTTGTTCTCCAGGCGGAACGACAGCAGCACGGCTTTCTTGACCCACTGGTTGACGACCCAGTCGCCGGTGGTCTTTTCGGCCACGCGGATGGTGCCGGCGTCCAGGCCCGCGATCACGTGCGAGACGGCGTCGCGCAGTTCAGCGGCGCCGTTGGCCGGGTTGATGTTGGCGCGGTCTTCCCATGCCTGGTCGATGATTTGCTGGAGTTGTTGGGTCATGATTTGCTCAATTATTTGTTAAGGAGGGACTTGCAGAATTGGACGATGCGCCGGGCGGCTTCCAGACCTTCCTCCGTCTCGGCGACGAGCGCCATGCGGATGCGGTTGCGGCCCGGATTGGCGCCGTGCGCGTCGCGCGCCAGATAGCTGCCCGGCAGTACCGTGACATTATATTCGGCGTACAGGCGCTGCGCGAATTCGGTGTCCGACAGGCCGGTGCGGCTGACGTCCGCCCACAGGTAGAAGCCTGCGTCCGGCAGTTCCACCGTCAGCACCTCTTGCAGCAGCGGCGTGATGGCGTTGAATTTCGCGCGGTATTTTTCGCGGTTCTGTTCGACGTGGGTTTCGTCGTTCCAGGCCGCGATCGATGCAGCTTGCACGGAAGGGCTCATGGCTCCGCCGTGATAGGTGCGGTACAACAGGAATTTTTTCAGCACGTCGGCGTCGCCGGCCACAAAGCCCGAGCGCATGCCCGGCACGTTGGAGCGCTTCGACAGGCTGCTGAACACCACCAGGCGCGCGTATGGCTTCTCGACCGTCGACAGGCCCAGGGTGTGGGCCGCTTCCAGCGCGCCCAGGGGCGCCTGCTCGCCGTGGAAGATCTCGGAGTAGCACTCGTCGGCGGCGATGATGAAGTTGTAGCGCTCGGACAGGGCGAACAGGTTCTCCCAGTCGGTCAAGGTCAGCACGGCGCCGGTCGGGTTGCCCGGAGAGCACAGGAACAGCAGCGACACGCGTTCCCAGACCGAGGCGGGGATGCTGTCGTAGTCGCAGCCGAAATTGCGGGCCGGGTCGGAGTTGACGAAGTAAGGCTCGGCGCCGGCCAGGTAGGCGGCGCCTTCGTAGATCTGGTAGAACGGGTTGGGGCACACCACCAGCGACTTGGCCGCCGGGTCGATCACCGTTTGCGCCAGCGCGAACAGCGCCTCGCGCGAGCCGTTCACCGGCAGCACCTGGGTGGCCGGATTAAGGGCCGGCAGGCCATAGCGGCGCTCCAGCCAGCCGGCGATGGCGCCACGCAGCGCATCCGAGCCGATGGTGGTCGGGTAGTTGGCCAGGCCGTCGATATTGTCGATCAGCGCCTGCTGGATGAAAGCCGGCGTCGGATGTTTGGGTTCGCCCATGCCAAGGCTGATCGCCTTGTGGCTTGGGCTGGCGCTCACCTGCGCAAACAACTGGCGCAGCTTTTCGAACGGATAGGGTTGCAGCTTTTCGAGATGTGGATTCACGTGGCGGACCGGGTGCGGATCGTTGAAAAAGGAACGGCGTAGGTCAGGCATTATAGCGCCTATGGCGCACCCGGGTCATTCACGGTCTGGACGCTTTGTCATCAATGCTAAACAGGTAACATGGCGTGATTGCCAATCATGCGATACTCGGCGCATTGACAGTACACAGAATGACAAGGGGGCGAATCATGGAGCTATCGGCGGTGGAGCGGGACGAGATGGCGCTCGGTACGGGCGTCAGCCGGCGGGTGATGGCCGCAAGGCTGGTCACGGGACTGCTGCAGGGCGTGCTGCTGTATTGGCTGTACCGCGCGGGCAAGGAGGGCCTCTGGCCGGCCACGGCCCCGTATCTGGCGGTGCCGTTGATGATGCTGGCGCTGTTCCTGCCGGTGCTGCTGGTGTCGAGTGTCGGCCATATGCCCGCCCGCAAGGCGGCGGCCTGGCTGGCGGCGGCCTCGCTGGTCATTCTGGCGATGGCGCTGCACGACGCCTGGCGCGGCCACCATGGCTACCCGATGTTCGACAATTGGACGGAGCGGCGTGTCTATTCCCCGTCGCAGATACTGGCGCTGTGCAGCGTTCCGTTTTTCTTCATCGCCCAGTCCCTGGTGCTGTCCGGCGTCCATGATCGACGCCGGGTGGCCAGCTACGGCACCTACTTTGAAGTCGCCTGGAAGCTCGGCGTGCAGCTGTTGTTTTCGGTGTTCTTCGTGGGCGCGCTGTTCATGGTGCTGTTCATGGGAAGCGCGCTGTTCAAACTGATCAAGTTGAACTTCCTGGAGCAACTGCTCACGGAGGCGTGGTTCAACGTGCCGGTCGTCTTCACCGCATTTTCCTGCGCCATGCACATCACCGATGTGCGGCCGGCCATCGTGCGCGGCATCCGCACCTTGCTGCTGGTGCTGATGTCGTGGATTTTGCCGGTGGCGGCGGTCATCGTCACCGGCTTCCTTTGCAGCCTGCCGTTCACGGGGTTGCAGGCGCTGTGGGAGACCCGCCACGCCACGTCCGTCCTGCTGGCGGCGGTGGTGGTGCTGGTGGTGTTGATCAACGCCGCGTTCCAGAACGGGGACGCGGCGGCCGGCGTCCAGGCGATCGTGCGACTGAGCACGCGCGCCGCCTGCATCCTGATTTTCCCGCTGACCGCGATCGGCATTTACGCGCTCGGGCTGCGGGTGGCGCAGTACGGCTGGACCACCGACCGCATCATCGCGGCGGCCTGCCTGCTGGTGGCCAGCTGCTACGCGATCGGCTACGCTTGGGCGGCGTATCAGTACGACACCTGGTTGCGTCCTCTGGCCCCGGTCAACGTCACCGCCGCGTTTTTGGTGATCGCGGTGATGCTGGCGTTGTTTACGCCGATCGCCGATCCGGCGCGCATTTCGGTCAACAGCCAGATGGCGCGGCTGGAAAGCGGCAAAACAGCGGTCGGCCAGTTCGATTTCCGCTTCCTTCGGTTCGAGGGCGGTCGTTACGGCAAGGCCGCGTTGGAGCGGCTCGAGCACTGGTCCGCGGGTGGCGATGTGGCACTGGTGCGCGCGGAGGCGGCGCGGATGCTGGCACTTGCCGATCATGAGCGCTGGCCAACGCCGAGGCCTTCCGGCGCGCCGATCGACGTCGAGGGGCATGTCACCGCCTGGCCCTCCGGCGCCAGGCTGCCGGCGAGCTTCGTGTCGCAACGGTGGCAGGATGTCGCCGACGACCAGAAGCCCGAGTGCTTGCGTAGCAAGGAAGGCAGCTGCGATGGTTTTATGATCGACCTCACCGGTGATGGCGTCGACGACGTCCTGCTGATTAACAGCAGCAGCGGGAACAATGCGCTGATGACCCAGGATGCGGAAGGCAAATGGCGATCGATCGGTTCGATCAGCTATAAAATTTCGCGCTGCCATCCGTTGATCGACAAGCTCAAACAAGGCGATTTCAGTATTGTCCCGCCCAAGGTGCGTGAGCTCGACATCGGTGGACACCGGGTTGCGGTGACGATGAACCCCGACCTGCCCGAAACTGGCTGTGGCCCTGTTAAATAGTTTGCCGCGCGCGCGTCATGGTTTGTGCCACACCTGCTGCGCCACGCGCATCATGTTGCGGCCCATGACCAGCGCGGCATCCTGGTCGCCCAGGCCGATTTTACGCAACGCGGCGGCCATTTCGCGCCATACTTCCGGCGGAGTGAAGGTCGGCGGTTTGTCGGCGCGGTAGCCGGCCGACGCCGGCCACCAGTGGCTTGGGTCGAAATCGCCTGGTGGCGTGTCGTCCAGGTCTGGCTGCTGGAAGCAGATATCGAGGCCGATGCCGACGTGCTGCACGCCCACCAGGTCGGCGATGTAGGCGACGTGCCGCGCGACGTCGTCCGCGCCCGGGTTTTCCACCCCGACGAACCACGACAAACCCGATACGCAGACGACGCCGTTGGTGTCGGCGCAGGCGCGGATTTGCTCGTCGGTGACGTTGCGGCCATGCGGGACCAGCGTGTAGGCGTTGGTATGGCTGAAGATCACCGGTTTGGACGACGCGGCCATGATATCGAGGCTGCACATGCGGCCCGTGTGTGAGCAGTCCATCAGCATGCCGGCGTCGTTGATGGCGGCGACCATGCTGTGTCCGAGCGGCGTCAGGCCGCGCGGCAGGTCGTGGCAGCCGTCGGCCACGCTGTTGTTGCGGTTATAGGCCAGGTGGATCTGGCGCACGCCCAGTTGCGCATATAGCGCCACCATTTCCGGCTGGTCCAGCAGCGGCATGGCGCCTTCCAGGTCGAAGGTGATCGCCATGCGGCCATCGGCGGCGGCCTTGATGATATCGTCCACGCTGGAGACCAGGGTGTAGCGTTCCGGTTCGGCGGCGATGGAGGCGCGGTAGCCGGCGATCACGGACATGACCTGCGACACCGGATTCATATCGGCGCCCACGTTCAACGAGACGTAATTCACGCCGGCCGCGTGCAGCTTGCGCACAGGCGTGAAGTCGGCGTGCGGGTGCTGCGGAAGGCAAACGTGGGCGTCCCAGTTGATCATGGTGTTTTCTATGTCGAAAAGGCCACTCTACCCGAGAACGGCGCCGCTTGCCAAGGGATGGCGTCCGCGCATGCTTTATACTGTCGGCCAATTCACACGCTTACTTTATAGGCCAACATGTCATTTGCTTCGCTGGGCCTTGCTCCCTCCCTGATCAACGCGGTCACCGAAATCGGCTATCTGGAGCCGACGGCGATCCAGAGCGCCGCCATTCCCGCCATTTTGCGCGGCGAGGACTTGCTGGGCGCGGCGCAGACGGGTTCAGGGAAAACCGCCGCCTTTGCGCTGCCGCTGCTGCAGGCGTTGCTGGACAACCGCAGCGGCGCGCGCCAGCTGCATGGCCTGATCCTGGTGCCGACCCGCGAGCTGGCGGCGCAGGTGGGAGAGTCGGTGCGCAAGCTGGCGTCGCATCTGCCGATGCAGGTCAAGGTGTCGATCGTGTTCGGCGGCGTGTCGATCAATCCGCAGATGATGGCGCTGCGCGGCGGCGCCGACATCGTCATCGCCACGCCGGGACGGCTGTTGGACCTGATCGACCATAACGCCCTGAAGATATCGCGCACCGCGATGCTGGTGCTGGACGAGGCGGACCGCTTGCTGGACCTTGGCTTTAGCGAAGAACTGGGCCGGATACTGGAACTGCTGCCCAAGCAGCGCCAGAACCTGTTCTTCTCGGCGACCTTCCCGCCGGCGGTGCAGGCGCTGGCCGACGGCATGCTGCATCAGCCGACCCGCGTCGAGGTGTTGTCCGAGCCTTTGAGCAAGCCCGATATCGCGCAGCGCGCGATCATGGTCGACGTGCCGCGCCGTACCATGCTGCTCAAGTATTTGATCCAGGAACAAAAGTGGAGCAGGGTGCTGGTGTTCGTCGCCACCAAATACGCGGCGGAGCACGTGGCCGACAAACTCAATCGCAATGGCATCCGCGCCGGCGCCTTCCATGGGGAATTCAGCCAAGGGGCGCGCACCGAGGTGCTGGGCGATTTCAAGGCCAGCCGCCTGCAGGTGCTGGTGGCGACCGACGTCGCCGCGCGCGGCATCGACATCGCCCGCCTGCCGGCGGTGGTGAATTACGATTTGCCGCGTTCCGCCGTCGACTACACCCACCGCATCGGCCGCACCGGCCGTGCCGGGGAGAGCGGCGTGGCGATCAGTTTTATCAGCGCCGAGACGGAGCAGCATTTCCGCCTGATCGAGAAGCGTCAAGATATTTTGCTGCCGCGCGAGCGCATCGCCGGCTTCGAACCGGTGGAGACGCTGCCACCGCCGGCGGCCGATTCGGTCACCGATACGATCAACGGCGGCATCAAGGGCAAGCGCAAGAGCAAGAAGGACAAGCTGCGCGAAGCGGCCGCCCGCGATGGTGGCGAGCCCTCCGGCGAATAAAGCGTTCGGAAATCGTCTTAGCCGCCGGTGCGTTTGGGGCTGTGACCCTGTTTTTTCAGGGTTTCCATCACCAGGTCGCAGTGATCGCCCTGGATCTCGATCACACCGTCCTTGACGGTGCCGCCGGAGCCGCAGGCCCCGCGCAGCTGCTTGCCCAGCAGGGCCAGGGCGATGGCGTCGAGCGCCAGCCCCTTGACCAGGGTGACGGTCTTGCCGCCACGGCCCTTGGACTCGCGCGACACCTTGACGTTGCCGTCGCCCGCAGGCCTGGCCTTGGCGGCGGTTTTGCAGACGCAGTCGGCAAGCGGCTTGCCGCAATCGGGGCAGATGCGGCCCGTCTCCGTCGAATAAACGAGGCGGGTGCTCATGGCTTGTCCTCCAGCAGTCGTGTCATCAGGATGTTAAAGAAGCGTTTTTCATCGGACGCCAAGCAAACCGCCGCATTCGGCTTGCCCGACTCCTCGCGGGTGTAGCCGTCGTCGCCGACGACAATGCGCAGCGCCGTGGTGGTGCAAGTGGCCGGATCGATCAACCACGTCACGGGCACCACGTCGAACAGCGACGGCATGTTGCTCGACCATGGCTGGTAGGCGTCGATCCACTGGTGGTACATCAGCGCCAGCGCGTCGGTGACGGGCGAGCCGTGGCCGAACAGGGCGTTGCGTTCGACTTCATCGAGGCGTATTTGCGTGGAGTCGAGCGGCATCATCACGATCGGCACGCCGGACTTGAACAGCTTTTGCGCGCCGGCGATGTCGGAGGCGATGTTGTATTCCTTGTCGGCCGGGCGCGCCGGCACGTATTGCGATTTGCGGTAGCCGGCGCGCACCGAGCCGCCCATCATCGCCACCTGTTTCAGCTTGGCGAAAGTGGCGGGATCGCGTTCGATGGCCGCGCCGACGTTGGTCAGCGGGCCGAGCGCCAGCAGCGTGATCCGGCCGGGCTGGCGTTTGATTTGATCCAGCAGGAAGTCCACCGCCGGCACCCTGGCCGGCGGCTTGCCGCGTCGGGCGTAGCGCGCCTGCGTGAACGGCTGCGGATTGCCGGTGCTGGCGATGCCTTGCGCGACCGGGATGCCGCCGTGGCCCGTCTCGCGCAACATCCGCTCCAATAGCTGCGCGCGCAGGCCGGTGTCGCCCCACGCGGTGGTGATGCCGACGATGTCGATCTCCGGGCTTTGCAGCAGCAGCGCCAGCGCGAAGGAATCGTCGATGTCGTCGCCGATGTCCATGTCGACGATGACCTTGATCTTTTCGGCCGGATGGGCCGGCGGCGCGAGCATGGCGCATGACAGCGCGAAGAATATGGACAGCAGGCCGCGCAGCGGCCGGGGGAGGGAGTAAGCCATGATGGATATGTGTCGTTGGATGCGCGAGTTTAGCAGAGCGCGGGCGCGGTCAGGCGAGTCTGGCCTGCTTCATCGATGCGGGCACGATGCGCTTGTGCAGCGGGGTGACAAACAACATGTAGAAGCGTCCCAGCGCGTTATGCGTGTGCACGACGGTGCTGACCGAGACCTTGTTGCCCACTTTGCAGACCGAGACTTCCACATTGAGGTGTTTATCGGAGTCGCCGAGGATGATTTCTTCATCGCTCAAATAGACAATCGAAAATATGCCGACGCGGTCTCCCAGCCGGTAGTCGCTCGCGGGTTTATCTTTGTCGAAGTCGCCCAGGTGGCCGAGGTTTTTAAGGCCGACGAGCCGCACCACGCGGTTGCGCAGGGCCATCAGCGCGTTGATCCACGCCGGCGTGGTCGCCACCACCTTCAGATATAGTTCCAGCGCGGTGTCCCTGCCGGGCGGGAGTTCCTGTGCGTAGCAATCGTAAAAGTAGGCGCCATCGAGCCGCTGATGGATGACGCTTTCACTGGGCACTGCTGCTGCGGATATCGATGACGTCATTGGATTGTTTTATGGTCGGTTGCTTACAAGGTCGACGCGGCGTTTGATGCGCTGGGCTTCGGCGGCGTCGCCGGCTCGTTCGGCGCGCATGGCCTGCACGCCCAGCCACGCCAGCAGCGGACGGCGCCAGCCTTGCGCCGAGGCGGTTTCCACGGCGTCGGCCAGCAACGCCGGGGTGGCCTTGTTCGCCCGCAGCAGCACGCCGGAGGCGACCAGTTTCGATAGCGGGTCCGCGATCGCCTGCGCGGCGGCGGCGGCGGCCGTGTCGCTGGACGCCGCCGCCACCGGCTGGTGCTGCGCGGGCAGCAGCGCCGCATCGGCGGCGGTGGCGCGGCCGGACAGATAGGCCGCGTAGGCGCGGTCGGCCGGGCCGGCGTCCGCCGCCAGCTTGTCGAAGCCTGCGCAGTCCTCGAACACGAGCGACGCCACGCGGGCGGCGCAGCGTATCAATTCGGCGCGGATGATCAGATCGACCTTGCCGGTGCTGCCCAGCGCGTCGCGGGCGCGTTTGTATTCCGCTTCCTCGACCCGGGCGTTGCCGGTCATGTAGGCGGCGGTGGAGCGCTCTAGCGAGCTTTGGGCGTTCATCTGCCAGTCCGGCACCGGCGGGTTGTTGCCGCAGGCGGCCAGCATGGCGGCCAGGGACATGGCGGCGGCGATCAGCGCAGCGGTATTCTTCATGGCAGTTTGATCTCCGTATCACGCTTGAACGGCCATTTCTTGTTGATTTCGTTGACCAGTTGTTCGACCCGCCGCAAGCTGCTTTCCACCTCGGCGCGCAGCGTACCCAGATCGGCGGTGGCTTCCTTAGCGTTGGCGCCGACCGCTTGCGCCTCCACCAGCACCGCGTCCATTTTTTTCAGACTGTTGCGGGCGTCGGCCAGCAAGCCATTCAGCTGGACGATGGTGGCCTGCGCGTCGGTGACCACACCCTGCGGCCCGAAGACCTGGGTGTCGGCGTGACCGATCAGGCTATCGGCCTTGGTGGCCAGCGCGTTGACGGTGGCCAGCAGCTTGTTGGCGCGTTCGGTCAGCTGCTGCGCGTTTTTGTCGTCGCCGGCGATCAGACCCATGGCCCCCGACGGACCGTTCAGTTTTCCGGTCACGCCCTGGATGTTGGCCAGGCTGGCCGCCAGCGCGGAATTTTCCGCCGTCAGCGTATTAAGGTTTTCCAGCAGATCCCGCGCAGTGGCGAGCAGGCGCGGGATTTCGGCGCCCGGATCGCCGACCAGCAGCGTGCGCGCGGCGCCTTCCTCCAGCGGCGGGTCGGCAGGGATGCCGGTGAAGGCGCGCAGCTTGGCGCCGCCCACCAGACCGCGCTCCAGGGTAAAGATGCTGGACTTGCGCAGCCAGTGCGCGTCGTCGCGCGGCACATCGACGACGATGCGGGCCTTGCCTTCCTTGCTCAATTCGATGCGGCGTACGCGCCCGATCGGGAAGCCGGCGAAGGTCACGTCCATGCCGACGACCACGCCCTCGGAGTCGTCCGCCTCCAGGAACAGCGTTTGCGTGGATTCGAAAGCGCCGCGCGCGTAGAGCAGGTACACCGCCGCGCCGGCGACCAGCAGCACCATGATCACCAGCAGCACGGCGGCTTTGAATTCGGCGTTGCGCACAGGGGGCGCCGTGTGGGTTGTTTGGGATGGTTGTTCAGTCATGGTTTCTCGGGCTATCGCCGCTTAGTAGTAGTTGCCCATCAGTGAGGCCACTTCGATGAGGAGGATCATGGCGAACAGCCGCACCATGTCCGACAGGCCGTGCGTGACCTTGACGCGGTAATTTCCGCCGAAGTAGAACGAGGACGCCATCGGAATCAGGCCGACGGCAAAGCTGAAGAACACGACCTTCAGCACCAGTATCAGCGTGACGGCGGGGTTGAACACCTGGCCGACCACGCGCGTGTAGCCTGTGAGCGCCCATGGCGTGAAGCCGTACAAGGTCAGGTAGGCCAGGATCAGGGTCAGCACGCAGCTGACGGCGGCCAGCATCCAGACCGCGAAAACGCCGGCGGCCACGCGCGGGAAAAAATCGCCGCGCAGCTCCTGCACGGTGGCGACCGCGCCGGCGCCGCGCGCTTGCGAGAACTCCAGGCCGGTGGGCAAGGTGGTGCGCAGGGCGACGAAAGCGGCGGCGGTCAATGGAATGAGCTCCAGCACCAGCACCCGCACCACCATCTCCAGCGCGAAGCGCGACAGCCCGTAGCTTTGCGAGGTGACCACCACGATGCGGATCAGCACAAGGCTCACCAATGCCGACAGCACGCCGAACCAGGCCAGGTTGGGCACGGTGTCGGCCACCAGGTGGCGCGCCAGCACCGGGCGGTTGGCGCGGCCGTAGGTGCCGGGCGTCAGCGCGACCGACGCCATGAGCACCGCGAACTGCGCCAGCCGCCACCACGTCTGCAGCCAGTCGACCGCGCCATGGTGGAGCCGTTGCAATATGGATGGAGTTGATGCTTGAGCGTTCATGTTGGCATCTTAGCACCGGGACGGCGCGGGCAGGTGTTCGTCATGGTCGACATCACGCCGGCGGAAAGCTGTCGACGATGGCGTCGGCGGCGGCGCGTACGCGCGCGCTGCGACTCAAGTCGCTGTGCATCACCAGCCAGACATCGTACTGGTCGACCCGGTCCGGCCAGATGCGCGTGAGCTGTGGATCGGCGTCGGCCATGTGGCAGGGCAGTTCGGTCACGCCCATGCCTTTGCGCGCCGCCTCCAGCAGCATCAAGCCGCTATTGACCTCGATCGCCACGCGGGCGTTGGCGACCGGCTCCAGGCAGATTTTCTCCCGGTGGCGTGGCGCCACCGTGCTTTGATAGATCACGATATCGTGTCCCGCCAGGCCGTTGCCCGGAATCGGCATGCCACGCTCCTTCAAGTAGGCGGGCGTCGCGTACAAGCCCATGCTGCGTTTGGTGAGGTGGCGCGAGATCAGGTCGGGGCTCGTCGGTTTGAGCGTGCGCACCGCCAGGTCGGCCTCGCGCCGCGTCAGGCTGGTGATTTCGGTGCCGGTGCTCAGAACGATGCGGATTTCCGGATGCGTCTCGTGCAGGCGGCGCATGGCCTCGATGACGAAATGGCTCGCCATCGTGTCCGACGTGGTGACGCGCACGACGCCGGAGAGGCGGTTGTCGATGCCCTGCATTTCGCGCTGAAACCGCAGCGCCGCCTGTTCCATCGATTCGGCGGCGGTGACGGCCAGTTCGCCGGCGGGCGTGGCCATGTAGCCGGACGGCGTGCGCAGGAACAGGCGCGCGCCCAGCGAATCCTCCAGCGCGTTAAGGCGGCGGCCGACGGTGGCCTGGTCGATATTGAGCTCGCCGGCGGCGGCGCGCAGCGTGCCTTTGCGGTAGATGGCGAGGAAAATCCTGGCGTTGTCCCAGTCCATGGTCGTTCGGTCCGTCGATCGGAATGCATTTTTGCATCGGAGTGCCGATGGTATGCGTATTTACTGCATCAGGCAAGCGGCCTAACATGGGACAGATCTTTTTGAGGGACGCTCGATGACTACCCACTCCACCACAGGGACGGCCATTTCGGCGCCGGCCCGGCAGGTTCCACCTCTCCTGATGCTGATGACGCTCGCGATCGGCTTCGTGATGGCGATGATCGACGTCACCGCTGTCAATACCGCTTTGTCCGACATCTCCGTCAGCCTGTCGGTACCGCTCACCGGGCTGGTTTGGGTGGTGGACGGCTACACGCTGACCTTCGCCGCGCTGCTGCTGGCAGGCGGCGCGCTGGCCGACCGTTTCGGACCGAAGAACGTTTATCAGGGCGGCTTGAGCGTGTTCATACTGGGCTCGGTGGCGTGTGCGCTGGCCCCGAGCGGCAACGCGCTGATCGCGGCGCGGCTATTGCAGGGCGCCGGCGCGGCGCTGTTCATGCCTAGTTCCCTCAGTCTGCTGACGCATGCCTATGAAGACCAGGCCACGCGGGCGCGCATGCTGGGCACGTGGTCGGCCATCGTCGGATGCTCGGCCACCGCCGGTCCGCTGGTGGGCGGTTTGCTGGTCCATGAATTCGGCTGGCGCAGCGTGTTCTGGGTGAACGTTCCGATAGGCCTGGCCGGCATCGTGTTGACGCAGATGCTGGCGCCGGCCACGCCGCCGCATCGGCGCGCTTTGTCGATGCTCAGCCACGCGCTGGGGGTGGCGGCGCTGGCGGCGTTGAGTTTTGTGCTGATCGAAGGGCCGGTGCTGGGCTGGATGTCGGCGGCGGTGCTGGCGGCGGTTTTTGCCGCTGTGGGCTGCGGCGCGCTGCTGGTGGCGCGCGAGCGCACCGGCGCGCATCCGCTGCTGCCGCGCGCCTTGTTCGATACGCCTGCTTTCGCGGCGGCCAATGGCGTGGGGTTCCTGATCAACTTCGCGGTGTTCGGGCAGTTGTTTTTGCTTAGCCTGTACATTCAGCAGGGCGGGGCGGATGCGCTGGACACCGGGTTGAAGCTGATACCGATGATGGCGGCCTTCGCAGTCGGTAATTTGACTTCGGGCGCCATTGTGGCGCGGGCGGGCACGCGGCCGCCGATGTTGTATGGGCTGATGGTGGGCTTGGGGGCGGCGCTGGCGATGCTTGCCGGGCTGTCGCCGCAGACGCCTTACTGGTTGCTGGTGCTGGGGACGATCGTGATGAACGTCGCCATCGGTATCGCGATTCCGGGAATGACGGCGACGGTGATGCTGGTGGCGGGCAAGGCGCATGCCAACAGCGCGGCAGCAGCGCTGAACGCCAATCGCCAGATCGGTGCGCTGGTGGGCGTGGCGATGATGGGAACCGTGTTGCATGTGACGGCGGATTGGGCGTGGCGTTTGCCGGCGGCGTTCGGGTTGGTGTCGTGCGCGTATGCGGCCGCCCTGGGCCTGGTGTATTTCTATGTGAAACCGCTGATTTCCCGGGAAGGCACGTAGTGCGGATTAGGCGGAACGCCGTAATCGGCCATCGATGAGCCGCTGGGCGCATGCATGGCCGGTTACGCTGCGCTAATCCGCGCTATGTGTCTGCGTTGTCAATCAGATGTCGCGGGTCTTGCGCCACTCGATCATCTCGGCGATCGTCAATATCGGCATCGCATGCAGTTCGGCGAAGCGCTCGATCTCGGCGCCGCGCATCATCGTGCCATCGGGGTTCATCAACTCGCACAGCACCGCCGCCGGCTGCAAGCCGGCCATCGTGGCCAGGTCCACCGAGCCTTCGGTATGACCTTTGCGCGCCAGTACGCCGCCAGGCGTCGCCCGCAACGGGAACACATGGCCCGGATGAACCAAATCCCCCGGCCGCGCGTCGGCGGCGATGGCGGTGCGGATCGTGGTCACGCGGTCGGCCGCCGAGACGCCGGTGGTGACGCCTTCGCGCGCTTCGATCGATACGGTGAACGGCGTGCCGTAGCGACTGCCGTTGTCGGCGGCCATCGGCGGCAGCTCCAGCGCGCGCACCTTGTCGGCGCTCAGGCACAGACAGACGATGCCGCTGCATTCGCGGATCATCATCGCCATCGATTGCACGGTGACCTTTTCGGCGGCGACGATCAGGTCCGCTTCGTTTTCGCGGTCGAAATCATCGAGCAGGATCACCGGCACGCCGGCGCGCATGGCCTCGAGCGCGGCGGCGATGCGGCCTTCCAGATCGTCCGAAACGAGGGAGTAGGGGGAAACTGCGGATACTGCGGATACTGCGGATACTTGGTCGAACATGGTGGAACGCTCCTCGCACTAGCGAAAAACGCGACAGGGCAAGCGAATACGCGCGGCCTGCCACACCGATCGCTCGGGCGGCAGGCCGCGTCACCGCACATCTTCTTTCATCCGGACTATACCGTCGGCCCTGGCATCGCACCAGATCTGCTGACCCGCTTCAAAACGATTGAAGCGGCGCTCGCGGGCTTGACCATCGCTGGCCTTACCGCCGGTGGGGAATCGCACCCCGCCCCGAAGACGTAAGTTGGCGCCTGCCGGTCGGCAGGCGAACGAGGATTTTAGCCCAAATTAAGTTTTTCAGTGTAAGGTGGCTTTTTCCGATTTTTTAGACTGTCTGCCGAATGAAATTGATTAAATTGCAGGTGCTGTCCGGGGCGTTGCTGCTGTCGTTTTCCTTCCTGGCGCAAGGCCAGGGACAAGTCGGGGGCCAGGGCAAGGAAGCTCCGCTCAAATTAAGCGACGTGCTGCCGATCGGACCCCAGGTCAAGGTTGGCAAACTGGCAAACGGCCTGACATATTATGTGCAGAAGAACGCGCGTCCCGAGAAGAAGCTGGAACTGCGGCTGGTCGTCAAAGCCGGTTCCATCCTGGAGGACGACGACCAGCAAGGGCTGGCGCACTTCACCGAGCACATGGCCTTCAACGGCTCCACCAATTTCAAGCGCAACGAGTTGGTATCGTATCTGCAGTCGATCGGGGTGAAGTTCGGCGCCGATTTGAACGCCTACACCAGCTTCGACGAAACCGTCTATATCCTGCCGATACCGACCGATAAAAAGGAGATTGTCGAGCAGGGCTTCCAGGTGCTGGAGGACTGGGCGCACGGCCTGTCCTTCAACGACGCCGACATCGACAGCGAACGTGGCATCGTGCTCGAAGAACTCCGCATGGGCAAGGGCGTGGACGACCGCATGAACAAGGTGGTGCTGCCGAAGGTGCTCAATGGTTCGCGCTACGCGCAGCGCATGCCGATCGGTAAAGAAGACATCATCAAGAATTTCAAGTACGACGCCATCAAACGCTTCTACCGCGACTGGTATCGCCCGGACCTGATGGCGGTGGTGGTGGTTGGCGATATCGAGCCGGAAGCGGCGCAAAAACTGATCGAACAGCATTTCAGCAAGTTGAAGAACCCGGCGCACCCGCGGCCGCGCGAATACGCCAAGATCCCCGAGCGCCAGGAATCGGAAGGCATCGTCTTCACCGACAAGGAAGTCAGCAATAATTCCGTTTATATCCGCTACCCGATCCAGCCCTGGCCGGCCGGCGAGACCCTTGCCGACTACCGCCAGAAGCTGATCGAGAGTTTGTATAGCTTCATCCTCAGCCAGCGCATGTACGAGTTGACGCAGCAGGCCAATCCACCGTTCCTGCAAGGCGGCAGCGGCATGAACAAGATCGTGCGCGGCTACCGCTCGTTCGGCGCCGGCGCGGTGCTGGGCAAGGGTGGGGTAACGCCGGCCATCAACGCGCTGGTGGAGGAAGACGAGCGCGCCCGCCAGTACGGGTTTACCGCCTCCGAAGTGGAACGGGCCAAAAAGGGCATCCTGCGCACTTACGAGAATCTGTACAACGAGCGTGACAAATCCGATTCGTCCGGCTACGCGGCCGAATATATCCGCCACTTCCTCGAAGACGAAACCATCCCCGGCATCGCCGCCGAGTACCGCTATGCGCGCGAGCTGATTCCGGAGATCTCGCTGTCGGAGGTGAATGCGGCCGTCAAGGTGGCGATCCCGGACAACCAGAGCAAACTGGTGATCTACACTGGCGTCGACAAGCCTGGCGTGGCGGCGCCGAAGGCGGCCGACCTGGTGGCCATCGCCAACGCGGCCGAGAAGATCAGCGTCAAGGCCCAGGAGGAGAAGGTCTACGCAAACCAGCTGATGCCGGTCCTGCCGAAGCCGGGCACCATCGTCAAACAAACCGTCAACGCGAAGATCGGCACCACGGAGCTGGTGTTGAGCAATGGCGTAAAAGTGGTGCTCAAGCCGACCGACTTCAATAACGACCAAGTGATGATGGCGGGGCTGCGCTACGGCGGCTGGTCGCTGTTCGACGACAAGGATGTCTTCGCGGCCCACTATGCCAGCAGCATAGTCGGCCAGATGGGTATATTGAACTACACGCCGAACGACGTGGTGAAGGTCCTGGCCGGGAAGAGCGTCAGCTCCCAGGCCAGCGTCAACTCGCTCAACGAGTCGGTGTCCGGCGGCTCCGGCAGCGACGACATCGAGTCGATGCTGCAGCTGGCCTACCTGCAAATGACGCAGCCGCGCAAGGATGCCGCCATCTACAGCGCCTACGTCGACCGCCAGCGCGAACTGGCGCAGAACAATATGGCGCGGCCGGAGTCTGTGTTCTACGATACGATCACCGCGACGATCTACAACAACAGCCCGCGCGTGCTGCGCGCCGCCAAGCCGGCCGACTTCGACCAGCTGGCGCTGGACCGCGTGATGGAGATCTATAAAAGCCGGCTGTCCAGCGCGCGCGACTTCACCTTCTTCATCGTCGGCAGCTTCGACGTGGAGAAGATCAAGCCGCTGATCGCGACCTACCTGGCCAGCCTGCCAACCGGCGAGGTTCCGGTGGCCTTCAAGGATGAAGGCGTGCGTCCGGTGCGGGGCGTGGTCAAGAAAGAGGTGCGCGCCGGCGCCGATCCGAAGAGCACCATTTCGCTGTCGTTTACCGGCGACGCCAAATACTCGCGCGAGGAGCGCCTGCGGCTGCAGGCGCTGATCGAGGTGCTGAACATCAAGCTGATCGAGGTGCTGCGCGAGAAGATGGGCGTGATCTACAGCGGCGGCATGAACGGTTCCCTGAACCGTCTCCCATACGGGAATTACTCGATCAGCGCCAACCTGCCGTGCGCGCCGGAGAACGTCGACAAGGTGATCGCCGCGACCTTCGCCGAGATCGAGAAGATCAAGCAGGACGGCGCCGACGAGGCGGACCTGAACAAGGTCAAATCCTCCTGGCTCAAAGGGTATCAAAAGGGCATGCGCGAGAACGGCTACTGGATGGCGTCCCTGCAGAATGCCTTCTTCAACAACAGCAATCCGGAGGATATCCTCAAGTACGAGGAGCGCGTGCAGGCGCTCAAGCCGTCGGACCTGAAGGCGGCGGCCAAGCTTTACTTCGACATGAATAATTACGTGCAGGTGGTACTGTACCCGGAGAAGTAAGCCTGCCGCCTGTTACACTGGAGGCTCGTACCCACCCGATGTAGAGGTAAATCATGGCAAAGAAAAAAGAGGAACTGGACCCGGAAACCCTGGAGTTGATCAACTGGTGTATCGAAGTTGAGGGTTTCCTGGTCAAAGGTGGCGCGACGGTGGCGGAGGCGCAGGATCACATCGAAGAGCAGGTCGAATGGTTCACCGACCAGTTCTACGACGGCCTGACACCGGAAGAAGCGGCCAAGGAGGCATTGGCCTGAGTTTTTTGTATTAAAGACCCACGGCGTCGTGACAGACGACGCCCAGTTTATTCCCCTCCGGGTCGCGGAAGTAGGCGCCATAGTAGTTGTCGTGGTACTGCGGACGCAGCCCCGGAGGTCCTTCGCACCGGCCGCCATGCGCCAACGCGGCGGCGTGCGCGTGGTCGACCGCTTCGCGCGATGGCGCCATCAGGGCGATCATCTGGCCATTACCGCATCCCGCCGACTGGCCGTCGTACGGTTTGCCGATGATGAACAGCGGCCGCCCGCCCTCGGCCGGCATCCACGCCGCCCACGGCTTGGCCGGATCGCTGAAGCGCAGTCGCGTCCCAAGCGTCGCCATCACCGCGCCGTAAAATCCGAACGCCTCTTCAAACTCGTTGGTGCCGATGTAGACATGCGATAGCATTTGTTTTCCACGCTTGAGTATCAATTCGATAATTATATACGCGAGGAAACGAGCTTTCAGCGGCGCGCCGGAAGATCGCCGGGCCGTTTATGCTTTAATAGACTGAATGGCAAATAAACCGGCACGGGGGATGCGATGACGAGGGGACCTCTTTTCAGGGCGGCCGCGACGGCCGCGTTCACCGCCACGGTGGCGCTAGCCGGCGCGCCGATAACGGCCACCGCCGCGCCGTTGCGGGGCGATCATCCGTACATCGGCATCTGGAAAATCACGCTGCCCGACGGCACCTGCAGCGAGACCTACCGCGTGCGCGCCGACGGCAGCACGCTGGTGTTCAGCCACGAGGAGGTGGCCGAGTCCACCTTTGTCATCGCCGACCAGCCGGACAAGCAGGGCTTCTACAAGTCGGTCGACACCCTCGTCAAAGACAACGGCAAGCCCGATTGCGCCGGCCAGATCACCAAGCCGGGGCGGTCGGTCACCAACTACCTGCTGTTCCATCCCGGCGGCGACATGTTCCTGATGTGCGTGGAGCGCAGCATGGAGCGCTGCATCGGCCCTTTCGTGCGGGTCGATGGCAGCGCCATCTAAGTCCTACAGGCTGCCCCTCAACTCCAGCGCGATGGTGCGCGGCGGCGTGACGATGGCGTACGGCAGGCCGAATGGCTTGGTCTGGCCGTCAAGTGTGTGCACATACTGTTTGTCGAACAGATTATTCACCAGCAGGGCGATGCCGAATTTGCCGTTGGCGTTATCCCAGCCAAGGCGGAAGTCGGCCTTGCTGCGCGCCTCGCCGGTGCGGACGGCCGGCGCGTGCAGGCATTGCAGCGCGCGCGTGTCGTCGTTGCAGCGCGCCTTGCTCTGGTAGGTGCCTTGCAGGGTGCTGCTGATCCGGCCGCCCAGCGCTTCCCAACTGGCGTTGACGCCGCCCATGCCGTTGAAGGTGGGCGTGCCGACCGTTTGGCCGGACAGGTCCAGCGCCGCGCCGCTGTCGTCGGTGGTGCGGTAGCGCTTATAGGTCTGGTCGATCAGCTCCAGTCCCGCGAACAAGGTCAGGTTCGGCGATACCCGGATGCGGCCGTCGAGATCGAGTCCCTTCGCTTGCTGGTCGCTGTTGACCACATTGTAGGTCGGTATGGGGCCGGTGCCGCCTAGCTTGATGTCCTGCAGGTTCTTGAAACGGTAGGCGAACACGGAGCCGTTGAGGGTGGCCTTGATGGACGGGGCGTACAGCTTGAAGCCCACTTCCAGATTGGTCATTTTCTCGGGATCGTAGCTCGGGTCGCGCTCTTTGGCGTTGGGCGATGCCGCGTTCGGCGGCGTGAAGACATTGAAACCGCCGGCCTGATAACCTTTCGACAGTGAGGCGAACAGCAGCAGGTCGGGCGTCAGCTTATGGTCCAGCACCAGGCGCGGGCTCCAGTCGGTCCAGCTTTTGGTGGAGTGGACCGGCGTGGCCGCCAGTTGCCCGGCCGCGTAGAAGATCTGGTTCGACGGCAGCGCGGAGGCGTCCAATCCCGCCAGCGGACCATAGGTGTTGAGCAGCGCGTCCAGCGCCGGCGATTCGCGCCCCGGCACATGCCACTCCATATTCTTGCGGTCGCGGCTCCAGCGCAGGCCCAGGGTCAGGTTGGTGGATGGCGTGGCGTGCCAGATTACGTCTTGATAGACGGAGAAGGCGCGCGTCCGCAGGTAGTTGTGGGTGGTCTCGCCCCAAGGGAAGTTGGACGACGCGTCGACACCGGGAATGCCGGCTTGTCCCAACGCGCCGAACAGGTTGGCCAGGTCGGCGTTGCCGCCGCCGAGCAGGCTGACGTTGTCCAGCGTCGCGGTATTGAGCAGGGCGGTCGACGATTGCCGTTCGCGGTTGTCGTAGAAGCTGGCGCCGGCGATCCAATCCAAGTGCCGGGTTTTACCGGACAGCTTGAATTCCTGCTGCCAGTTGTAGGCTTTTTTCTGATCCGTGTTCGCCAGCGAGAAGCCGGCGCGCGCGCCGCCGTCGTTGTCGGTCAGGTTGTAGGTGGAGAAGGTGCGGTAGGCCGTGATCGAGCGCAGTGTGAGCCCGCCCAGAGGCAGTTCGGCGCGCAGGGAGGCGCCGTCGAAGGTGCGGCGCTCGCTGCCGGCGGTGTCGTTCTCCAGCCGCGCCTTGCGCGGATCGACAAAGTTAGCCACATAGGCGGCGTCGTAGATGCCCGTGAAGCCGGCGAACGGCAACGCCGGGTCCTTGACCACGCCGAAGGCCGGCCAGCCTTTTTGGCGCAGCTGCTCGTGTTCCAGGGTCAGGTTCAGGGTCGCATCGCTGATTTTTTGTTTGAGCGAGAGGCGCGCTGCCCACGACTTGTCGCCGGCGGTGCGGTCGCCGGTGGTGGCGTTGCGCGCCCAGCCATCGCTTTCGGCGCGCACGAACACCAGCCGCGCCGCCGTGTTCTCCGCCAGCGGCACGTTGAGCATCGCGTCCGCATCGACGCGGCCGTATTCTCCGATCTTCAGGTGGCCGTTCATGTCGAGCGCCTGATCCGGCTCGTTGGTGACGACGGAGATCGCGCCGGCCGCGCTATTGCGGCCAAAAAGCGTCCCCTGCGGTCCCTTGAGCACCTCGACGCGCTGGATGTCGATGAAATTCATCAGCGCGCCGCCGGTCTTGCCGGTATAGACCCCGTCCACGTAGATCCCGACCGGCATGTCGGTGCCGATGCCGAAGTCGCCCGCCTGCACGCCGCGTATGCCGAAGACCGGTTGCGTGGGCTGGGTGGCCTCCACCTCCAGGCCGGGAAGATAACCATTCAAGTCGCCGAGGTTCCTGGCGCCGAGGTTGCGGATGTCCTTGGCCGTTACGACCTCCATCGAGATCGGCACCTCCTGCGCCGACTGCGCGCGCGATTGCGCGGTGACGACCACCTTCTGGATGTCGTCCTGGGCCAGCGCGCCCAGGGGGACGGCGGCGCTGCCCGCGAATGCCACGGCGATGCTGCGCGCCAGCGTGTGCAAGGCGGCCTTGCGGCCGCATCGCGCCTGTTCTTGGTTTGTCTTCACGATATCTCCCGTTGTTATGTTTGGTCTGACGGACTGACATTTTTTAAGTTTCTGACATCGAATGTAGTCGCGCGCCGCACCGGCAAAGGGGCCGGATCGGACACCGGAGGATGCCGGTATGGCCAAACAGGCCCCGGTGTTGCGTGGACGCCCCGAGCGCGGCGTTGGCCGGAAATGCTCCCTGCCTGTCCCTTTGGCCCCCGTGCGGCGTCCACTTTGTTTGCACAATGAGTTCGCACAATGAGTTCGCACAAGAGTTCGCACAAGAGTTCGCACAACGCAACGACAGACAAGGGAGACAAAGATGGAACAAGAACGGGTACAGGAGCGGACAGACCGGGTTATCGACTGCGGCAACGCCGTCTGCGTGATCGGCGCGGGGCCGGGCGGACTGTCCGCCGCACGCGCCCTGAAGGGAATGAAGCTGCCATACGAGCAGTTCGAGCGCCACTCGGACGTGGGCGGCATCTGGGACATGCACAATCCCGGCAGCCCGATTTATGAATCGGCGCACTTCATCTCGTCGCGCGACCTGTCGGGTTTCATCGGGTTTCCGATGCCGAAGTCCTACCCCGACTATCCGACCAACCAGCAGATATTAAGCTATGTGCGCAGCTATGCCGACGCCTTCGGCCTGCGCGAGGCGATCCGCTTCAACACCCCCGTGCGGGACGTGCGCAAGGACCACGACGGCAAGTGGGTGGTGACCCTGGGCGACGGCGGGCGCCGGCGCTACCTGGCCGTCATCTGCGCCACCGGCTGCAACTGGGACCCGAACATGCCCGAGATCAAAGGCCACTTCAACGGCGAGATCCGCCATTCGGTCACCTTCAAGAGCAGCGATGAATTCGACGGCAAGCGGGTGATGATCGTCGGCGCCGGCAATTCCGGCGCGGACATCGCCTGCGATGCCGCCGCCCGCGCCGACAAAGCTTACATCAGCATGCGGCGCGGCTACCACTTCATCCCCAAGCACTTGTTCGGGCTGCCGGCGGACCAGGTGGGCGAGAGCGGCCCGCAATTGCCGATCTGGATCGCGCGGCCGGTCATGGGCATGCTGCTGAAAATGTTCACCGGCGACCTGACGCGCTTCGGCCTGCCCAAGCCGGATCACCGCCTGTTCGAAAGCCATCCGCTGCTGAACTCCCAGCTGCTGCACCATCTTCAGCACGGCAACATCGCGGTCAAGCCGGACATCTCGCACTACGACGGTGATGACGTGGTTTTCAAGGACGGCAGCCGCGAGGCGCTCGACTTGGTGATCTACGCCACCGGCTACAAGTGGAGCTGCAAATACGCCGGCGAATACTTCGAGTGGCGCGGCGGCAGGCCCCAGCTTTATCTGTCGATGTTCAGCCGCGATCACCGCAATCTGTTCGGCATCGGCTATGTCGAAACCAACTCCAGCGCCTATAAGCTGTTCGACACCGAGGCCTTCATGATCGCCGCCTACCTGCGCGACCAGCTGGACAACCCCGGCAAGGACAGCCCTTTCGATGCGCTGATCGCCAGCGACGACCCCGATCTGTCGGGCGGACTCAAATTCGTCAAGTCGCAGCGGCACGAGGTTTATCTGGAGGCGCACGCGCTCAAGTCTTATCTGAAGCGCCTGCGCAAAAAAATGGGATGGCCGGAATTGAGCGAGTCCTATTACGACGACCTGCGCAACAGCGTGGCCGCATCGCGGCCAGCCGCCGGCCTGCGCGCGGCCGCTTAAGGAGCAACATGGACAAAACACTGCTGTACTACCAGGCGCGGGCCGCCGGACTGGAGTTCGAGACACGCGCCCTGATCGGCGGCCGCTTCGTCGACGCCATCTCCGGCGATCGCCTCGACACCGTCAATCCCGCCAACGGCACCCGTCTGGCAAGCGTTGCCAGTTGCGGCGAGGCCGACGTGGACCTGGCGGTCGGCGCGGCGCGCCGGGCCTTCGACAACGGCGACTGGTCGCGGGCGTCGCCCAAACATCGCAAAAAGGTCTTGCTGCGGCTGGCCGACCTGGTCGAGGCGAATCTGGAGACGCTGGCGCTGATGGAAAGCCTGGACTCGGGCAAGCCGATACGCGACGCGCTGTCGGCCGACCTGCCCGACATGATCGAGAGCCTGCGCTGGCACGCCGAGGCGGCCGACAAACTGTACGACCAGGTGGCGCCGACCGCGGCGGACGTGGTGGCGATGATCGTGCGCGAGCCGATCGGCGTTGTGGGTGCGGTCCTGCCGTGGAATTTCCCGATCTACCTGGCCGGATGGAAGATCGGCCCCTCGCTCGCCAGCGGCAACTCGCTCGTCATCAAACCGGCGGAGCAGACCACGCTGACGGCGCTGATGCTGGGCCGACTGGCGCTGGAGGCGGGTATTCCCGCCGGCGTGCTCAATATCGTGCCGGGCTACGGCGAGACCGTGGGCCGGGCGTTGGGCCGCCACCGCGACATCGACTGCATCAGCTTTACCGGTTCGGGGGAGGTGGGCCGGCTGTTCCTGAAGTACTCGGCCGAGTCGAACCTGAAGCGGGTGGTGCTGGAATGCGGCGGCAAGAGCCCGGCGCTGGTGCTGGCGGACGCCTTCGATCTGCCCCGGGTGGCGCAACAGGTCGCGACAGGCGCGTTGTTCTGCCAGGGTGAGAATTGCAGCGCCGGTTCGCGCCTGATCGTCCACCATTCGCGCAAGGACGAATTGCTGGAGGAGGTCAAGCGCGCCTTCGATGAGTGGAGCGTCGGCGACCCGCTCGATCCGGCCACCCGCGTCGGCGCATTGATCGAGCCTGGACACATGCACCGTGTGCTGGCATATATCGCCGGCGGCAGGGAGCAGGGCGCACGGCTGGTGCACGGCGGCGCCCGGGTGCGCCTGGACAGCGGCGGCAGCTTCGTCGAGCCGACCATTTTCGACGCCGTGCTGCCGTCGATGACGATCGCGCGCGAGGAGATATTCGGGCCGGTGCTGTCGGTGATGGAATTCGACGACCTGGCCCAGGGCGTGGCCATCGCCAATGACACCAGTTACGGCCTGGCGTCGTCGGTCTACACCAGCAACCTGGACGCCGCCCACGGGGTGGCGAAGGCCATCCGCGCCGGCACCGTGTCGATCAATTGTTTTTCGGAAGGCGATACCGGCGTGCCGTTCGGCGGCTACAAGGAGTCGGGCTTCGGCGGACGCGAAAAATCGCTGCTGGCGCACGACCAGTACACCGAGACCAAGACCATCTGGATGCAGCTGGGCGCGGCCGGACCTAAAAACAACTGAGACCGGAAGGGAAATACACATGGCGATAACAACGAACGCCGGCCGGGAGGGGCGGGTGGCCCTGGTCACGGGCGGCGCGGGCGGCATAGGAAAGGCGATCTGCCGCGGTTTCATCGAGCGTGGCATCACCTGCGTGCTGGCCGACCGCGACCAGGCGGCGCTGGACCGGGCGACGGCGGAGCTGGGGGCGGGGGCGGTGGGCGTGCGGGTCGAGCTGGACGACTTGGACAAGCTGCCCTCCTTGCTGGCGTTTATCCAGCAGCGCTTCGGCCGGCTCGACATCCTGGTCAACAACGCCGCCATGACCGGGACCGGACATTTCGAGGAGCGTTCGGTCGATCACATCCTGGCGGAATTGAATATCAACCTGCTGTCGCCGATCGTGCTGACCCGGCTGGCCTTTGGCGCCTTGCAGCGCGCCGGCGACGGCCGCGTGATCAACACCGTGTCCCTGGGCGGGATTTTCCCGTTGCCGGAAACGGGGATTTACTCGGCGACCAAGTTCGGCCTGCGCGGCGCCATGCTGTGCCTGGGCCTGGACCGCGAGCGGCACGGCGTGCATGTCGGCAGCGTGCTGCCGTCGGCGACCGAAACGCAGATGCTGATGCGCGAGGCGATCGACGGCGGCAACACGCTGCAGTTCATGGACCCGCCGCAGCAGCCGGAGGACGTCGCGCGCCAGGTCATGCGGATGCTGGACAGCCCGTGTCTGGAGCGCTATCCGCGCGTCAGCGAGTCCTGGACGGTGAGGCTGGCGATGCTGATGCCGAACATGCTGCCCAAGCTGATACCGCTGTTCCGCCAAAAAGGGGTGCGCGGCCACGCGCGCTATCTGGAGTCGCTGCGCCGGCGCGGGTTGGTGGTGCTCCGCGCCGGAAAGTGGGAAATTCCTTAGCCGGCATTAATCCGCCCGCTCCGGCATCAACAGCCTCGGGGCGGGCACGCCTTGCCTGATCTGGTTCGGCAGGATGCCGGACCAGCGCTTGAAGGCGCGGCGGAAGTTGCGGGCGTCGGTGAAGCCGGTCGCCATCGCGATATCGACCAGCGGCATCGCGCTGCGCCTCAGCAGATCGAGCGCGCACTCGTAGCGGACCTGGTCCACCAGCCGCTGGTAGGAGGTGTCCAGCTCCGCCAGGCGGCGGCGCAGCGTGCGCTCGCTCATGTTGAGGGCCGCGCCGGTCTGCGCCAGCCCGGGCATCTCGTCGACCGAGGCGCGCAGCACGTTCATGATCGACTCCACCAGGTCGTTGCGCGGCGTGCCGATCGACAGCAACTGGTCGATCTGCGCCTGCAGGCTTTCCTGCATAAAGCTGTCGTGCGTCGGCAGCGGGCAGTGGTACCACGACATGTCGCAGATCAGGCGGTTGAGCGGCGCGTTGAACACCACGGGACAGCGGAAGTATTCGCTGTAGGCGCTGGCGTAGGCGGGGCGCGGATAGCGCAATTCAAGGCGCGACGGGCGCACGTGCGAACCGACCATCGCGCGCGCCACGGCCACGCCGCTGACGAAAATTTCCTCGATGAAGAACGGTTCCAGTTCCGGATCGTGGAAACGGGTGGCCGCTTCGATCATGAAACTGCGCTCGTCGATGACGGCCAGTTCGTTGATGACCAGGGTGCCCGCCGCGCGCTGATACTTGATCAGGTAGAGCAGCGCCTCGCCGAGGGTAGGGCAGGTGAGCATGCCCAGGCCGGGCAGGCCGAAGCACACAACGGTTTGCCGCGCGCCGGTGGCGATGCCCATGGCCGGATCGCCCCAGCGCTGCATGGCGCGCCGCACCAGCATGCTGGTTTGGCGGTAGGAGACGCGGAACCCGGCGTCGCGCAGATTCTCCGGCGTGAATCCCAGTCCCTTGCACAGCCTGTCGACCGAATGGCCACGACTGGCCAACAGCTGCAAAACCTGGCGTATCACGTGCGGCGGGACGTCGGCATCGGCGTCGGGGAGGTGCGGTTTTGCCGGCATTGGCCACTCCTTCGGGTTGATGAACGAGGCTAGCACAGGATTTGCGGGCCGGCGCGCCGAAAGCAGATAAATGGCCGCCGGAGTGTCGTTTTTGGCCGCTTTGGCCCCGTCCGGCGCGGCATCCGCCGTATGCTTTGATCACGGCAAATCGTGCCGCCATCACCATGGACCAGCGATGACCAGCATACCCGCAGCGCCCCTGCCCGATATCGACGCCGACGCCGTGAAAACCACGGCCGCTTCGACCCTGATACTGTCCTGCGCGTGGGCGCTGGGCATAGGCGGCACCACCATGATGCCGCTGCTGGTGACCAACACGATGGCGCGGCTGGGGTTCGACGAGGGCCAGGCCACCTTGATGACCGGTGTCGAGATGGTCGGCATGCTGGCCGGCTGCATCCTGCTGCCGCCGATGGCGCGCCGTTGGCCGGGGCGGTGCACCAGCGTGTCGCTGGTGCTGCTGGCGCTATGCCAGATGCTGACGGCGTTGACGATGTCCACTCCGCTGTTCGGCGCGCTGCGGCTGGTGGCCGGCGTCTGCGAAGCGCAGATGATCGTCATGGTCGGCATCTGCCTGGCCTGCCATCGCGACGCCGAGCGCTTATGGGGCGTGGTGCTGCTGTTGTCCGGGCTTGCGGTGGCAGGCGTGTTCACGTTGGTCTCGCTGCTGCCGGATGTGGCGGCGGGCGACGGGATCTGGATCGGCCTTGCGCTGCTGGCGGCGGTGGCGGGCTTGGCGGCCGTGCGCATACCCGCGCTGGTGCCCGCGCGCCGGCCGCCGCCCGCGGAACCCGGCGCCGGGCGGCGCCGCGTCGGCGCCGGCGTATGGCTGGCGTGGGGCGTGTTCGTCGGCGTCTACAGCGTGCAGGCCGGCGTGTGGGCGGTATCGGCGCTGCAGGGCGAGCGTATCGGCCTGTCGCTGCCGACGGTGGGGGCGCTGCTGGCGGTGTCGTCGCTACTTGGTTTCTTCGGCGCGGTGGTGCCGGCGATACCGGCACTGGCGGCCCGGCGCGGACCGACCGTCATGGGCGCGCTGCTGGTGATGTTCGCATCGGTGGCCTGCTTTTTCACCGCCGACGGCGCGGCGCCGTTCTTCGCCGGCCAACTAATGTTGAACATGGCGTTCTACGCCATCATGGCGGTTCTCAACAGCTTCATCTCGGCGCGCGACCGCGATGGCAGCCTGCTGTCGCAATCGGTGGTGGTGACGTTCGCCGCCGTGGCGGCGGGCACCGTCGGCGCGGGCGCGCTGTTCCAGGAAGCCGGCGGCGTGGGCGTGATCGTGTTCTCGCTGCTGGCGCTGGCCATCAGCGTGCCGCTCGGATTGAAGGCGCTGGGTGGCCGCGTCAGCGCGTCACCAGCGCCTTGACCGCCTCCAGCGCGGCGCCGCCGGTGCTGGTCGATTGCACCTGATTGCGCCCGCCTTCCTTGGCGACGTACATCGCGCGGTCGGCGGCGACAAACAGCGATTCCGTGTTGTCCAGCTGGTGCGGGTGGATCGTCGCCACGCCGATGCTGACGGTGAGCCACTCGGACGTCGTGGAGCGCGGGTGCGGAATGCGCAGCGATTCGATGTGGGCGCGGATCGCCTCGGCCATCATGGCGGCCGTCTCGGCCCCGGTCTCGGCGAACAGCAGCACGAATTCCTCGCCGCCGTAACGGGCCGCCAGGTCGGTGGGACGCAGCGCGTGGGAGGCGATGGCGCCGGCCACCCGCTGCAGGCAGGTGTCGCCCGCCGGATGGCCCAGCGTGTCGTTGTACAGTTTGAAGTGGTCGACGTCCAGCACCACCAGCGACAACGGCTGGCCGCTGCGCATGGAGCGTTGCCACTCCTTTTCGAGGAAGCTGTCGAAATGGCGCCGGTTGGCGATCTGCGTCAGCGGATCGACCATGGCGGCGCGCTGCAGCGCATCCTCCGATTGCTTGTGGTGCGTGATGTCGTGCAGCAGGCCGATAAACAGCGGCTGGCGCAGGTACATCGGCGTGAGCGTCAGGTCCATGCACACCGAACTGCCGTTGCGGTGGCGGATGATCACCTCGCGCGTCCCGTGGCTATGCGTCATCTCGGGCGACGCCGCATAGCGGGCGAAGTATTCCAGGTATTCCTGCGCTACCAAAGGGTTGAGCAGCTCCGAGATCGCGCGCCCGGCCAGCTCGTTCTCCTGGTAGCCCAGGTGTTTGTCGCAGGCCGGATTGGTGAACTGGATGCGGCCGTCCGCCTCGATGATCAACAGGCCCTCGGCCATGCTGTTGACGATGGTGCGCAGGCGCTCGGCCTGTTCTTCCTGGGTTTCGCTGTTGCTGCGGATTTGCAGCTGCGTGCGCACGCGCGCGCACACTTCGGCCATGCGCAACGGCTTGCTGATGTAATCGACCGCGCCGATGTCGAAGCCCGCCACCACGTCGTCGGTGTCGGTCCTGGCGCTCATGAAGATGACGGGAATGCGCGCCGTCGCCGCGTTGGCTTTGAGCTGGCGGCAGGTTTCCAGGCCGTCCATCCCGGGCATCACCACGTCGAGCAGTATCAGGTCGGGATGGACGCGGCGCGCGATCTTGAGCGCGCGTTCGCCGGAGGTGGCGACAAAGGTCTGATAGCCCTGTTCGACCATCAGCTTGCGCAGCACGGCCAGGTTCTCCGGCGCGTCGTCGACGATCAGGATGGCGGCATCGCGCCGCGTGGACAAGCCGGAACTGGCGGGGTTCATTGCGCGTCGCCTTCAATCCGCCGGGGCGTCGTGGCATGGGACCGCGATCGCGCGGGTGCGTGGCGCGAGGGGCGAGTTGGGGAAGTTTGTACACGCATGAACAAAGGCTTGCCTTACTAAGTGACTATCCATTCAAATCATACCGCGTTGCCCGCCCGATATGTAAACATTCAGCGCATGATTTTGGAGGGATACTTCAGGCTTGAAAGCGACGCCGACCCAATAGCCAGCAGGGACCGTGCTTTTCTTTGTAGGGATGACAAGAAGGGGGGCGTGGGCGGCGGACGCCGCCCACGGGATACCACGACAGGCGGGGTTAGATCTTGGCGGCGATCAGTTTGCCGAGAATCTCGATACCGGTGCGGATGCGTTCCGGCGGCACGGTCACGAACGACAGGCGCAAGGTGTTGGTTTCCGGTTCGTTGGCGTAGAACGGCGAACCCGGGACGAAGGCCACTTTCTGGGCGATCGCCTCGTCCAGCAGCTTCATGGCGTCGATGTGCTTCGGCAGCGTGACCCAGATGAACATGCCGCCTTCGGGCTTGGTCCACTCGACGCCGGCCGGGAAGTACTGGGCCATCGCGTCCAGCATGACCTGGCACTGGTTGCCGTACAAGGTGCGGATCTTCGGGATGTGCTGCTCGAGGAAGCCGTCCTTGATCACTTCATGCACCACCATCTGCGTCAGCTGCGAGGTGTGCAGGTCGGCGGCCTGCTTGGCCAGCTCCAGGCGGCGCACCAGCGGCAGCGGGGCCACCACGTAGCCCAGGCGGATGCCCGGCGTGAGGACCTTGGAGAAGGAACCCATGTAGATCACGCCTTCCGGGTTCATCGCCACCATCTTCGGCAGCGGATCGCCCTTGTAGCTCAAGGCGCCGTACGGATCGTCCTCGATCAGCGGCAGGCCCAGACGGGCGCAGGTCTCGACCAGTTCCAGGCGGCGCTCGACGGACAGGGTGCGGCCGGTCGGATTCTGGAAGTTCGGCAGCGCGTACAGCAGGCGCGCGCCGGCGGCGACCGGGTCCAGCGACGACGGCACCAGGCCATGTTCGTCGGTGTCGACCGATTTGAATTCCGGACGGTAGACCGAGAAGGCCTGCAGCGCGCCCAGGTAGGACGGCGTCTCGACCAGCACGCGGCTGCCTTCGTCGATCAGCACCTTGCCCAGCAGGTCCAGCGCCTGCTGCGAGCCGGACGTCATCAGCACCTGCTCAGGGATGATTTTGGCGCCGTTGGTCGACAGCGAATCGGCGATCCACTGGCGCAGCGGCAGGTAGCCGTCGGTCGGGCCGTATTGCAGCGCCACTTTGCCGTTGTTCTCGAGGACCTTGTCGAAGGCGAGCTTCATTTCGTCGACCGGGAAGGTCAGCGGCGAAGGCAGGCCGCCGGCGAAGGAGATGATCTCCGGCTGCTGCGTGATCTTGAGGATCTCGCGGATGAAGGACGATTGCAGCTGGTCGGCGCGTTCGGAGAAGCGCCACTGGATCGGGTTGGGGTTTTCGATTTTCATACTTGTCTCACTCAATGTGTGCCCCGGCCGAAGACGGCCCGGCGATTCAACAAGCGCGCTTGTGGCGCACTTTTATAGAAGGAACGGCGCCGGGTAAGACGCCGCCCGCTTACGCGACTTCCGCGATCAGTTCGATTTCGACGCAGGCGCCAAGCGGGATTTGTGCGACACCAAAGGCCGAGCGGGCGTGCTTGCCGGCGTCGCCGAAGACTTCGCCCAGCAGCTCGGAAGCGCCGTTGGTGACCAGGTGCTGTTCGGTAAAATCAGGGGTGGAGTTCACAAGGCTCATCAACTTGACGATGCGGCGCACGCGGTTCAAATCGCCGCCGACGGCCGTCTGCAGGGTGCCGATCAAGTCGATGGCGATGGCGCGCGCGGCCTGCTTGCCCTCGGCCGTGTCGATGTTCTTGCCCAACTGGCCCACCCACACGCTGCCGTCGGCGCGTTTGGCGATGTGACCCGAGATGAACACCGTGTTGCCGGTTTGCGCGTACATGACGTAAGCGGCGGCCGGGGTGGCCGGTGCGGCCAGGGTGATATCGAGCGCTTTCAGTTTTTCGTAGACAGACATGTGCTTATCCATATAGTAAGTGGTGGGGCTGTAGACCGATATTGTACTCTCGAGACAGGCGACGCCTGCATTCGGGCCAAAATCAAGATACTCCACGGTTTTAGCCGCGTTTCACCTGCATTTTGCGGCCGATGCCCACCGTGGCGATGACGGCGATTGCAAATATCACGGTCGGCCACTCGAGCGCCTCGCCCAAAACCAGCGCCGCGCCGAGCAGCGACAGGAACGGCTGCACCAGCTGCACCTGGCCGACCCGCGCCACGCCGCCGAGCGCCATGCCGCGATACCAGAAGAAGAATCCGATGAACATCGAGAACACCGAGACGTAGGCGAAGCCGGTCCACGCGGCGGCGCCGGCGGCGGCGATCTGGCCGGCCTCGCGCCAGCACAGCCAGCCGACCACCGGGAGCAGCACCGGCGTGGCCAGCACCAGCGCCCAGCAGATGGTCTGCTGCCCGCCCAGCGTCTGCGACAGGCGTCCGCCGGCGGCGTAGCCCATGGCCGCCAGCAGCACGGCGGCGAAAATCGCCAGATCGGCCGCATGCAGGCCGCCGCCGCTCTGGCGCAGCGCGAAGCCGGCCACCAGCGCCGAGCCGCACATGGCCATGACCCAGAAGCCGGTCGAGGGTTTTTCGCCCCCCAGCAGGGCCGCGAAGACGGCGGTGGCCAGCGGCAGGATGCCGATCAAGACCGCGCCGTGGGCGGCGGGCAGCGAGCGCATGGCGATGGAGGTCAGCCACGGGAAGCCGATCACGCAGCCGGCGGCCACCATCGCCAGCGGCGCCAGGGCGGCACGCGGCGGCAGCGGCGCGCGCTTCCACAGCAGCCAGGCGCCGGCCAGCACGGCGGCGACCAGCGCGCGGGCCAGCGCGACGAACATCGGCGACAGGCCGGCGCCATCTCCGGCGGCGCCGACGGCGAGCCGGGTGAAGGGCAAGGTGAGACTGAAGATGGCGACACCGATCAGGCCAAGCAGCATGCCGGCGGTTTCGTCGCTTATGCCGCCCAGGCGTGGCGCGGCGCGGGTGGAAATCGGCGCGGCGATCGCGGGCGGGGCGCTGCGGGTGGCGATGCGGGTCATGCTGGCTCCAGGTTTTTCAGTGGTTTTGCTTGGTCTTGCTCGGCTATGGGTGTATCCTACGGTACAAAAGCCAGTACAGTGCCGGTACACTTTAAACTTAATTTCTTATACTGTGACGGTGGGATGACCAATACACGCAAGCGCACGTCGCTTTTAGGGGCCGCCGCGTCGGCCGCGGCCGAAGCTGTCAACGAGGCGCTGGCGGCGTCACACGCCCGCGCGTTGGCCGCCGCGGCACCCGGTCCGGCGGTGGCCACGGTCAAGCCGACGCTCAAATCCAATGTGCCGGTCTCGATCGATTCGCCGCCGGCGCGCGCCGTGCGGACCTCCAAGCCCAAGCCCGCCGCCGGCCCGTTGGTGGGATTGCTGTCGCGCGAATCGGGCGAAACGCTGATCGACCAGATCGTGCGCTCGGTGGCGGCGCGCATCGACGACCGGCTGCTGCGCGGCGGGGCGCGCATGCCGTCGATCCGCGCCTTCGCGGCGGCGCACGGCGTGTCGGCCTTCACGGTGGTGGCCAGCTACGACAAGCTGGTGGCGACCGGCTACCTGGAGTCGCGCCGGGGCGCCGGCTTTTTCGTGCGCGAGCGGGCGCCGATGGCGCTCAACGCCAGCGAGGGATCGGCGCCGGCCGGCGCGGCGGCTGCGCGCTCGCGCCTCGACGCCAAGCCGATCGACGTGGTCTGGCTGGTGCGGAATATGTTCCGCCAGATGCCGCACCACCAGATGCCCGGCTCCGGCGTGCTGCCGCCCGAATGGCTGGACGGCGCCGCGATCGCCAACGCGCTGCGCGCGGTCAGCCGCCAGAATCCCAATCTATTAGTGAGCTACGGCCTGCCGCAGGGCTTCCTGCCGCTGCGTCAGCAGCTGCAGCACAAGCTCGCCGAGCTGGAAATCGCCGCCGCGCCGGAGCAAATCGTCACCACGGCCGGCGTCACGCAGGCGCTGGACCTGGTGGCGCGCGAGTTCACCCGCCCCGGCGACACCATCTTCGTCGACGATCCGGCCTGGTTCCTGATGTTCGGCTCCTTCGCCGCGCTGGGCGCCAACGTGATCGGCATCCCGCGCCTGGCCGACGGCCCGGATATCGCCCGGTTGGCCGAGCTGGCGGCGATCCACAAGCCCAAGCTCTATATTATTAACTCGGTGCTGCACAACCCCAGTTCGACGTCGCTGTCGGCGGCCAAGGCCTTCCAGGTGCTGCGGCTGGCGGAGGAGCACGACTTCATCATCGTCGAAGACGATATTTACTGCGACCTGCACCCCGGCAGCGCGGTGCAGCCGGCCACGCGGCTGTCGGCGCTGGACCAGCTGCAGCGGGTGATTTACCTCAGCGGCTTTTCGAAGACGATGGCGGCCAACCTGCGGGTCGGCTTCATCGCCACGTCGGCCGAGCGGGCCGAGAGGCTGGCCGACCGCAAGATGCTGTCGACCCTGACCACCAGCGACATCGGCGAGCGGGTGGTCTACAAGGTGCTGTCCGAGGGCTCGTACCGCAAGCACGCGGACCGGGTGCGCACGCGGCTCGACGGCATCCGCGCCAAGGCGGTGCGGCAGATGGAGCGCGTCGGCCTGAAGGTGGACGTGGCGTCGCCGGCCGGGATGTTCGTCTGGGCCGACGCCGGCTGCGACACCAGCGTGCTGACCGAGCGCGCCATGGCCGACAACCTGCTGCTGGCCCCCGGCAGCCTGTTTTCGCCGGCGCAGCTGCCGTCGACGCGCATGCGGCTCAACGTGGCGGCGATGCAGGAACCGGGCGTATGGCGGTTCCTGGAGCGGGAGTTGGGCAAATGAGTGGCGAAAATGAGTTGACAAAGTAGTAAGCTGCTCTTGAAAACCATTTTATAATCCCCACTTTCGCCACACCCGTGCGACTTCGCGCACGCACACTAAGACTATTAGAGGCTCTAAAAATGGCAGATAACGATAAGCAAACCCTTGGTTTCCAGGCTGAAGTGAAACAGCTGTTGCAGCTGATGATCCACTCCTTGTACTCGAACAAAGAGATTTTCCTGCGCGAGTTGATCTCGAACGCGTCCGACGCGTCCGACAAGCTGCGCTTCGAGGCGATCAACAACGACGCCCTGTACGGCAACGACCATGAACTGAAGATCAAGGTCTCGTTCGACAAGGCCGCGCGCACCATCACCATCTCCGACAACGGCATCGGCATGAGCCGCGACGAGGCGATCTCGCACCTGGGCACGATCGCCAAGTCGGGCACCAAGGAATTCTTCGGCAAGCTGTCGGGCGACCAGCAGCAGGACGCGGCCCTGATCGGCCAGTTCGGCGTGGGCTTCTACTCCGGCTTCATCGTCGCCGACAAGATCACCGTCGAAACCCGCCGCGCGGGCGCCGAGGCGTCCGAGGGCGTGCGCTGGGAATCGGCCGGCGAGGGCGATTACTCGGTCGAGCAGATCGAAAAGACCGGCCGCGGCACCGACATCATCCTGCATCTGCGCGAGGGCGAGGACGAGCTGCTGTCGTCGTGGAAGATCAAATCCATCATCCGCAAGTACTCCGACCATATCTCGCTGCCGATCGTGATGCAGAAGGAGGAATGGGACGACGAGAAGAAGGAAACCGTCGTCAAGGACGATTTCGAGACCGTCAACCAGGCCAGCGCGCTGTGGGCGCGCAGCAAATCGGAGATCACGCCGGAGCAGTACGAGGAATTCTACAAGCACGTCTCGCACGACTTCCAGGCGCCGCTGACGTACACGCACAACCGCGTCGAAGGGCGCAGCGAGTACACGCAGCTGCTGTACATCCCGGCCAAGGCGCCGTTCGATCTGTGGGACCGTAACAAGCGTGGCGGCATCAAGCTGTACGTCAAGCGCGTGTTCATCATGGACGACGCCGAGCAGCTGATGCCGGCCTACCTGCGCATGGTCAAGGGCGTCATCGATTCGGCCGACCTGCCGCTGAACGTCTCGCGCGAGATCCTGCAGGAGTCGCGCGACGTCAAGGTGATCCGCGACGGCTCGACCAAGCGCGTGATCGGCATGCTGGAGGAAATGGCCAACGCCGACGAGCAGGAAAAGAAGGACAAGTATGTCACCTTCTGGAACGAGTTCGGCCAGGTGCTGAAAGAAGGCATCGGCGAGGACGCCACCAACAAGGATCGTCTGGCCAAGCTGCTGCGCTTCGCCTCGACCGCCAACGAGAACGACGAGCAAAGCGTTTCGCTGGAGCAGTACGTGGCGCGCCTGAAGGAAGGCCAGGACAAGATCTACTACGTCACGGCCGATAACTATGTCGCCGCGAAGAACAGCCCGCACCTGGAGATCTTCCGCAAGAAGGGCGTCGAAGTGCTGCTGCTGACCGACCGCGTCGACGAATGGATGCTGTCGTTCCTGACCGAGTTCGAAGGCAAGGAATTGGTGTCGGTGGCCAAGGGCGGCCTGGATCTGGGCGCGCTGGAAGACGAGGAAGAGAAGAAAGAGCACGAAGAGACCGAGAACTCGTACAAGGATTTGGTCGGCAAGATGAAGGAAGCCTTGTCGGACAAAGCCAAGGACGTGCGCGTGACGTTCCGCCTGACCGATTCGCCGGCCTGCCTGGTGGCGGACGAGCATGAGCTGTCGGGCAACCTGCTGCGCATGCTCAAGGCGGCGGGGCAGAGCGCGCCGGAGTCCAAGCCTATCCTCGAGATCAATCCTAACCATCCGCTGGTGACGCGGTTGAAGTACGAGGAATCGGGCACCTTGTTCGGCGATTGGGCCAACATCCTGTTCGACCAGGCGTTGCTGGCCGAAGGTGGTTCGCTGAGCGACCCGGCCTCGTTCGTCAAGCGTCTCAATGAGATGCTGCTGAGCGGCGCAGGCAAGTAAGCCGACCAGGGCGGGTCATCGTAGGAGTCACCACAGATCCACGTCGGGCGGATTAGGCGGAACGCCATAAACGGCCATGCATGCGCCAGCGACGGCGCATGCATGGCCGTTTACGCTACGCTAATCCGCCCTGCGTGTTTTAGTGGCTATTTCAATTTGATCGCGTTTTTCGGGCGTCGCCGCGCCAGTATCAGCAATACGGGCAGGCCAATGCTCAGCAGCGCGATGCTTTCCGGCTCCGGAACGGCCGCCGCCGGTGCGACCTCATAGAAGCCGCGCACCTCGCCGGCGGACGCGTAACTGGTGTGGATGTTGAAATAGGCGGTTCCGTTCTGGAGGCCGTTTTCAAACGCCGCTTCCGCGAACGCGGTGCTGTTGCCCCAGCTGCTCAGGAAGCTCGGGCTCCAGCTCGATGCCAGCGAGGTGTCGTAGGTGTAGGTGTAAACGCCGCTCCTGACCCCCTGCGGAAAGCCGCTCAGATTGGGAATCGGCGTCATGACGCCGGCGATGCCTTCGCCCGGCGTCGGGGTGCAGCAGTGGATGTGCGCGGCATAGGTTTCGCCCACCAAGCCGCTGAAGGTGACGTTGATTTCCAACAGATGCGCGGTGGGGTCGAACCGGATCGTGCTGGCGCCGATGCCCGGCGAGGTGTTGGGCGGTGCTTCCTGCTGACCGGTGAGAATGGCGCTGTAGTTGGCGGCGCCGGCGCCCATCGCCGATAACATCAAACCTGCCGCCGCCAAGCTGTTGCGGATACGCTGATTCATTCTTGTTCCCTCCATTGTTATAGATGCGTTATTGGGCCTTCTTGCGTCAATGTTAGAGGGAGTGCCGGTGCGCGAGTTCCCTCAGCGCTGGACTTTTTTGCAGAGGTCCAGCAGCAGCCGTTCGCCCTCCGGCCAGGGGCCGTAGCCGGCGTCGCCATTGATATGGCCGGCGTTGCCGATTTCAGTGTAGTCGCTCCCCCAGGCCATTGCGAACTGTCGCGCGCGTAGCGTGCTGACGTAGGGATCGTCGGTGCTGGCGATGACGATGCTGGGGAAGGGCAGGCGCTCTAGCAGCATCGGCTGGAAGCCGGTCGTGCAGTCGGGGTAGGATGGGGCGTCGGTGTCGCTGGGCGCGACCAGGAAGGCGCCGGCGATCCGGTGCGCGGACCCGGAGGCGGCCCAGCGCGTCACCAGGGAGCAGCCCAGGCTGTGCGCGGCCACCACCGGCGGACGTTGGCAGCGGGCAATGGCGGCGTCCAGTTCGGCCACCCATTCGTCGCGGTCCGGGGTTTGCCAATCGCGGTGGGGCACGCGGACCCAGCCAGGGTGGGTTTGCTCCCATCGGGTTTGCCAGTGGGCGGGGCCGGAGTTCCACAGGCCGGCCAGAGTGAGCACTTCATAGTCCATGCGGGTTCCTTGCTGGGTTGGATGGCTGGCATCTTAACCCGCCCAAGGTGCCGTGCCGAGCGACCCGCGCGATATGCGCAAGTTGAGACAAACGGGGTGATCCAGGGCCTTTACGGCGCAGCCCGTGTCCGAATGTCGGCACTGACCCCGGGGGGGAGCTTACGGCGCAGCCCGTGTCCGAATGTCGGCACTGACCCCCGGGGGGTTAGAGGGCGGTGCGTAGCGCGAACAGTTCGGGGAACAGCACCACGTCGAGCATCTTGCGCAGGTAGCTGACCCCGGCCGTGCCGCCGGTGCCGGTCTTGAAGCCGATGATGCGCTCGACCGTGGTGACGTGGCGGAAGCGCCAGAAACGGAACGCCGTTTCGAGGTCGACCAGCTTTTCGGCCAGCTCGTATAACGCCCAGTATTTCGACGGGTCGCGGTAGACCTCGAGCCAGGCGTTTTGCACCGAGTCGTCGGCGGCGGTCGGCAAGGTCCAGTCGGCGTCGAGCCGCTCGGCGGCGATCGGCAGGCCGTTGCGGGCCAGCAGTTTGATCGCTTCGTCGTAGACCGAGGGCTCGCGCAAGGCCTTGTCGAGCACCGCGAAGGCGTCCGGCGCGGTGGTGTGGACGCTCAGCAGGGCGGCGTTTTTGTTGCCCAGGATGAACTCGATTTCGCGGTATTGATACGACTGGAAGCCCGACGAAGCGCCCAGATACGGGCGGATCGCGGTGTATTCGGGCGGCGTCATCGTCGCCAGCACGTCCCAGGCGTGCACCAGCTGGTCCATGATGCGGGCCACCCGCGCCAGCATCTTGAAGGCCGGCGCCAGGTCGTTCGATCGCAGGTGCGCGCGTACCGCGTGCATTTCGTGCAGCATCAGCTTCATCCACAGTTCGCTGGTCTGGTGCTGGACGATGAACAGCATTTCGTTATGGTTGGGCGACAGCGGGTGCTGGGCGTTGAGGATCTGGTGCAGGCCCAGATAGTCGCCGTAGCTCATCGCGTTGCTGAAGTCCATTTGCGCGCCGTGCCATTCGGCGTCGCCGGCGCCGGGGTTGTCGGTGTTGGCGTGCATCGGGCAGCCCGTGGCCGCCGGTTTGTGTTCGGTCATGATGATCTCGTCAGGTGACGGCGTCGCGCTTGGCGTCGACGTCGTAGTCTTTGCGGTCCAGGATGTCGCGCAGGATCTCGACCGCGTCCCAGACTTCCGTGTAGCTGGTGTACAGCGGCGTGAAGCCGAAGCGCATGATGGCCGGTTCGCGGTAGTCGCCGATGACGCCGCGCGCGATCAGCGCGGCCATCACCGCGTAGCCGTGCGGGTGCGTGAAGCTGACCTGGCTGCCCCGGCGCGCGTGCTGGCGTGGTGTGACCAGGCCCAGCGGGTGGTCGGCGCAGCGTTGTTCCACCAGTTCGATGAACAGGTCGGTGAGCGCCAGCGATTTTTCGCGGATCGCCGCCATCGACGTTTGTTCGAACACCTCCAGTCCGCTCTCGACCATCGCCAGCGACACCACCGGCTGCGTGCCGCACAGCGCGCGGCCGATGCCGTCCACCGGGGCGAAGTCGGGCGCCATGGCGAACGGCGCGGCGTGGCCCCACCAGCCCGATAACGGCTGCGTGAAGCGCGCCTGGTGGCGGCGCGGCACCCAGATGAAGGCCGGGGCGCCCGGGCCGCCGTTCAGATACTTATAGGTGCAGCCGACGGCCAGGTCGGCGCCGTCGCCGTTCAGGTCGAGCGGCACCGCGCCGGCCGAGTGCGCCAGGTCCCAGATGATCAGCGCGCCGGCCGCGTGGGCCAGGGCGCTGGCGGCGCGCATGTCGTGCTGGTAGCCGGTGCGGTAGTTCACGTGGGTCAGCATGACGACGGCGGTGTCGGCGCCGATGGCGGCCGGCAGTTCCTCGACCGAATCGACCAGCTTGACGACATAGCCGCGATCGAGCCAGCTGCTCAGGCCCTTGGCCATATAGATGTCGGTCGGGAAGTTGGAGCGTTCGGTGACGATCACGCGCCGCCCGGCGCCGGACGGCTCGTCCGCCTGCATGTGCAGCGCGGCGGCCAGCGCCTTGAACAGGTTGAGCGAGGTGGTGTCGGTGACAACGACCTCGTCCGGAGCGCCGCCGATCAGCGGCGCCAGCCGGTTGCCCAGCCTTTTTGGCAGGTCGAACCAGCCGGCGGTATTCCAACTGCGGATCAGATCGTGTCCCCATTCCTGCGCGATGACGTGCTGGGCACGGGTCAGGGCCGACTTTGGCCGGGCGCCCAAGGAGTTGCCATCGAGATATATCACGCCGGCCGGCAGATCGAAGCGTTCGCGCAGCCCGGACAGCGGGTCCCCGGCGTCGCGTTGCAGGCAGTCATTGCGGGTTGTCATTAAGTTACCTTCCTTCGGATGCATTGATGCTTTAGGCTTAAACAAGTTGCCTGATACGCCAGTGTAACAGGAAAAACCGCTGTTTTTGCCGCCGCGCGGGCTATCGGCCGCACCCCGACACCAGCGGCAAACCCGCATGGATGCTGACTTTGCGGGGTGCTCGACAATTATTTTCGAGTTTTTTCAAAAAAATTCAAAAAAACCCTAAAGTTCCCGGAAGCGCTGCCGTTACCAGATTCATGAAGCGCGTAAAAGTCGGTAAATCGGCGTCAAAGCGCGATTCGGCTTGCATCGATGTAGTCGAAAATAATTTAAAATTTTTCTGTGGAAACCCTAAAGTTCCCGAAAAAGCTGCCGTAACCGGGTTAGATGTAGCAAAAAAGAGTCGCCATACGAACTATTTTTTCGTGTCATGACAGGACTTTTTTGAAGATCTCACGCCATAAAATTTCCACGCCGCAAGGGCGTAGAGCCTCGATCCTAGTGTGTTTGTCAGACAAACACCGACGGGTCGCGTTCGCTATTGCCTGACGCAAAATACGGAAGGTATCCTCTACTCGTATTTTTGTTGCTCCCGCAGAATGTATCTCACTGGAAACGCAATTGTGTTCCGCAGTGAAACAAATACTGGGAGATGGAAATGACCGCAAACGATATGATGGCTGAAATTCGCGACGCTAACCTGAGCTACCTGATGCTCGCGCAGCAGATGATCCGTGCCGACAAAGTCACCGCGATCTTCCGTCTGGGCATCGCCACCGAAATCGCCGACCTGATCGAAGGCATGAGCAACGCTCAGATCCTCAAGCTGGCAGGCGGCAACATGATGCTGGCCCGCTTCCGCTTCGACGACGGCGCCATCCTGTCGATGCTGACCAGCCATAATAAAGACCGTTCGCTGGCCCAGTCGCACGCCGCCATCCTGATGGCCGGCCAGGCTGTCGAAGAAATCGCTTAAGTCGTTTAAGTCGTTTAAGTCGTTTAAGTCGTTCCAACCGAACGCCATCGCATCGCAAAGCGCATTACCATCATTAGACAGCCGGGAGCAGGGATCATGACCAAGAAAAGCGTAGTGTCTGAAGCACAAGAAATTCAGCTCGCGATCGAACTGATCCAGCTGGGCGCGCGCCTGCAACTGCTGGAAACCGAAGTCTCGCTGTCGCGCGAGCGCCTGCTCAAGCTGTATAAAGAGCTGCGCGGCGTGTCGCCACCGAAAGGCATGCTGCCGTTCTCGACCGACTGGTTCCTGACCTGGCAGCCGAACATCCATTCCTCGCTGTTCATCAACATCCATAAATTCCTGGTCGACCACGCCGGCGCCACCGGCATCGAAGCGGTCATGAAGGCCTACAAGCTGTACCTCGAACAAATGCCGCCGGAACCGGGCGAAGAGCCGCTGCTGTCGCTGACCCGCGCCTGGACGCTGGTGCGCTTTTTCGGCAGCAAGATGCTGGAACTGGCCCCGTGCGGCAAATGCCAGGGTAAATACGTGGTCAACTGCATGGACTTGAACGGCAGCTATGTCTGCGGCCTGTGCCACATGCCTTCGCGCGCCGGCAAGACCAAGAAGTCCCGCGACGCCGACGCCCTGGCCGCGTGACCCGCCACCTCCCCCAAGCTTCCTATCTCCAACGCATCGCCCGCGCGCCCGCCGTGCGGGCCTTGCTGATCCAATGCGGCGCCGCGCCGCTCAGCCTCGGCCTGGTGTACCTGCTGGCCACTGTCCGCTTCCCCGTCGATTATCCGACCGTCGCCGTGGTCCACGGCCTGGTCGCCGCCGCCATCACGTGGCGCGCGGGACTGGCCGTGTGGTGGCGCGCGATCGAATTCTTTTTCCCGCTGGCGGTATTGGCGACCTGGTCGCTGCGGCTGCCGCCGTGGCTGTTCCTGGCGGTTTTTCTCGTCCTGCTGGGGCTGTACTGGTCGACCTTCCGCACGCAGGTTCCCTATTATCCGTCGCAGCCGGCCGTGTGGGACGCGGTGCGCCAGCAGTTGCCGCCGCCGCGCGCGGACGGCCGGCCGCTGCGCGTGATCGACATCGGCAGCGGACTGGGTGGGCTGGTGATGTACCTGGCGCGCGCGCGGCCCGATATCGAGTGCGTCGGCATCGAGCTGGCGCCGCTGCCCTGGTTATATAGCAAGGCGCGCGCGGTCATGCGCGGCAGCCGCGCGCGCTTCGTGTTGGGCGACTACGAGCGCCTCGATTTCGCCCAGTTCGATCTGGTGTTCGCCTATCTGTCGCCGGCCGCGATGGCGGGCCTGTGGCGCAAGGCGCAGGCCGAAATGTGTCCCGATGCCATACTTATAAGCTATGAATTTGCAATCGACGCGCGGGCGCCGGATCAGACCATTCTCGCCACAGACGACACCGCGCCGCTCTATAAATGGTACTTTTAAGCATCATTTGGCGTTAATCACTTGCTCGGCCACCCCCGGACACGTTATTGTAGTTCTACACGTAAATTTATTGAAATCGGGCCGGCGTTAGTTGACATTTTGGCCTTGTTTCACTATGGGGAGTCAGGTCACTTGTTAGTCATAATTGGATATGTGGTGGTGCTGGTCGGCGTCTTCGGCGGCTACGCGATGGGAGGCGGGCATCTGGCCGCGCTGTTCCAGCCGCTCGAGCTGGTGATGATCGGCGGCGGCGCGGTCGGGGCTTTTATCGTTGGCAACAACGGCAAGACCCTGAAGTCCACGCTGGCCGCGCTGCCCACCCTGTTCAAGGGCTCGCGCTACACCAAGGACTTGTACATGGAACTGATGTCGCTGCTGTTCGACGTCCTCTCCAAGGTCCGCAAGGAGGGCTTGATGTCGATCGAAGGCGATATCGACAGCCCGGAGCAAAGCCCGTTGTTCAGCAAGTATCCGAGCGTGCTGGAAGACCATCACATCGTCGAGTTCATGACCGATTACCTGCGCCTGATGGTGTCGGGGAATATGGACGCGTTCCAGATCGAAAACCTGATGGACAACGAGATCGAGACCCACCACCACGAGGGCGCCGCGCCCGGCCACGCGATCGCCCGCTTGGGCGATGGCATGCCGGCGTTCGGTATCGTGGCGGCCGTGATGGGGGTGGTGCACACGATGGAAAACGTCGGCCTGCCGCCGGCCGAACTGGGCATCCTGATCGCCCACGCGCTGGTCGGCACCTTCCTTGGTATTTTGCTGGCGTATGGTTTCGTCGGTCCGCTGGCCAGCCTGCTCGAGCAGAAGCTGGAGGAGTCGACCAAGATGTACCAGTGCGTCAAGGTCACCTTGCTGGCCAGCTTGAACGGCTACGCGCCGGCGCTGGCCGTCGAGTTCGGCCGCAAGGTGCTGTACTCGACCGAGCGTCCGACCTTCGGCGAGCTGGAAGACCATATCAAGAAATCGAAGTCGAAGTAAGCCCGGGATGAAACGCGCTACTGGAATCATGTTGGACTCTGTGAGGAATCGTCATGGCTGAAGAAGGCTTACGGCCAATTATCGTCAAGCGCATCAAGAAGCACGGCGGCGGCCACCACGGCGGAGCGTGGAAGATCGCGTATGCCGACTTCGTGACCGCGATGATGGCGTTCTTCCTGTTGATGTGGCTGCTTGGCTCGACGTCCAAGGGCGACTTGAAGGGGATTTCGGATTACTTCAAGACGCCGCTGAAGGTGGCCATGCAGGGCGGCTCGGGCAGCGGCGACAGTTCGTCGGTGATCCCCGGCGGCGGCAAGGATTTGACGCGCAAGGACGGCCAGGTCGCCGCCAGCAGCGATCCGAGCGCGCAGAAAAAGGTCAATATCAACGCCGCGCGCGCCGCCGTCGAGGCCGAGGACGCGCAGCGGCTGAAGTCGCTCAAGGACAAGATCGAGACGGCGATCGAAACCAATCCGGTGCTGGTCAAGTACAAGAACCAGTTGCTGCTCGATATTACGACCGAGGGCTTGCGGATCCAGATCGTCGACGAGCAGAACCGTCCGATGTTCGCGCTGGCCAAGGCCGAGTTGCAGTCGTACACGAAAGAGATTTTGCACGAGATCGGGTTCGTGCTGAACGATGTGCCGAACCGCATCGGCCTGTCGGGCCATACCGATTCGACGCCGTACATGAGCGAGACCGGCTACAGCAACTGGGAATTGTCGGCCGACCGCGCCAACGCCTCGCGGCGCGAACTGATCGTCGGCGGCATGGCCGACGCCAAGGTGCTGCGGGTGGTGGGGCTGGCCTCGGCCGCCAACCTGGACAAGGCCGATCCGTTCAACCCGATCAACCGCCGCATCAGCATCCTGGTGATGAACAAGCGCACCGAGGAGAGCGTGATCCGCGACGGTGGCCGCCAGATCGAGGTCGGCGCCGAGGAGGAAGCGGCGCCGGCGCCGGCGGCCGCGGCGCCGGCCGCTCCGCCGGTGCGCAAATAGGTGGTGAAGAGAGTGTGTACTGATAGTCAAGCAAGGCGTACAGCGCGCAGCGAAGAGTAGAACATAGAGAATGTTATGACGAGAAAAAAAATCCTTGGGTCGCATGTAAAACGCCTGCTGTCGGGCGTGTCTGACCACGGGCGCAAGCATCTGACCGAGGTCGAGACCGATTTGCTCCAGACCCGGCTGCTGCTGGAGGAGGCCATCGAGAAGCTGTCCTTCAACTTCATGGCCATCCACCAGACGGTCGAGGCCGAGCGGGCCACGATCCAGCTGCTGCTCGACGGCGGCATCGCCACGCCCGAGCAGCGCGCGCAGTTGCAGGCGCTGCAGGGCCAGGTGGGCGGCTATGTCAACGCCGCCATCACCAGCATGCAGTTCCAGGACATGACGAGCCAGCTGATCGACCGCACGCTCAAGCGCGTCACCGGCCTGCGCGAATTCCTCGGCACCCTGGGCGCGCACGGCGCCGAGATGCTGCCCGAGAGCGACAACGAGGAAATCGTCGCGCTGCTGGGCAAGGTCAGCATGGCGCTGGCGATACAGAGTTTGGAACTGCGCAGCGTGTTGCGCAAGGCGGTAAGTCAGCAACACCTGGAGAGCGGCGACATCGAATTGTTTTAAGGGTCGGCAGACCCCCCGCTGAACACCGATTGTTTAAAAAAAATGGACGTGCGCGTCCAGCATTGATAAGAGTGAGAACCAAGATGGCCAAGACAATACTTGCAGTTGATGATTCCAGTTCCCTGCGCCAGATGGTGGCCTTCAGCCTGAAAGCCGCCGGCTACCTGGTGGTGGAAGCGGTTGACGGCCAGGACGGCCTGGAAAAAGCCAAGCTGCAAAGCGTCGACCTGGTGCTGACCGACCAGAACATGCCGCGCATGGACGGCCTGCAGCTGATCGCGCTGCTGCGCGAGCTGCCGACCTACGCCAAGACCCCGATCCTGATGCTGACCACCGAGTCGTCCGACGAGATGAAGGCCAAGGGCCGCGCGGCCGGCGCCAACGGCTGGCTGGTCAAACCGTTCGATCCGCAGCGCCTCATCGAGGTAGTGAAGAAGGTCATCGGCTGATAAGGCGCGTGCAATGAGCGAACTTTACGGAGTATCACCATGACCATCGACATAAGCCAGTTTTTCCAGGTCTTTTTCGATGAGGCCGAGGAACTGCTGGCTGAAATGGAGCGGCTGCTGCTGGCCGTGGACATCGCCGCCCCCGATGCCGAGGATCTGAACGCGATCTTCCGCACCGCCCATTCCGTCAAGGGCGGCGCCTCCACGTTCGGCGTGACCGACATGACGGAGGTCACGCACATCCTCGAGACCCTGCTCGACCGCATCCGCAAGGGCGAGATGGCGCTGACGTCCGAGCACGTCGACGCCTTCCTGGCCGCCAAGGACATCCTCAAGATGCAGCTCGACGGCCATCGGCTCGGCAGCACCGTCGACCAGGACGCCGTCGGCGACGTGCGCATGATGCTGCAGTCGCTGACCCAGGACGTGCCGGTGGTGGCGCTGTCGCCGGTGGCGCCGGCGTTTAGTACCAACGCCGCGGCGGGTCCGAAAGTGGTCGACCACAGCGGCGGGCGCCGCTACCGGCTCGAGCTGCCCGTCATGGTGCACCGCGAGGTGACCGCGCTCGGCGCCGAGCTGGGATTGATGGGCCACGTGTCCATCACGCCGCTCGACAAGGACCGCAACGCGATGGTCGTGACCACGCACGAGAGCCTCGACGACATCATCGCCATCTGCTCGTTCGTGCTCAATCCGGACGACATGGTGGTGACCGAATTGCCGGCGCTGAGCGACAAGCAGGCGCGCATGGAAAACGCCGAGCGTTCGAAGGTCGAGAGCGACCTCGGTTACGGCTTTTTCGACGACACCGAATTGCATCCGCCGAGCGCGGGCGGCGGCCAGGGTTATGGCTTCTTCCAGCCGCTCGACGAGATCCGCGCCAACGCCAAGCAGGGCAACGACGACGCCAACGGCTACGGCTTCTTCCAGCCGGTCGAACAGATCCGCGCCGCCGCCGGCATCGTGATCGAGGCGCCGCCGACGCCGGCCGTGGCCGAGGAACAGGAAAAGAAGGCCGCCAAGGAGAAGGGCGCGTCGGCCGGGGCCGAATCGTCGTCGATCCGCGTGTCGATCGAAAAGGTCGACCAGCTGATCAACCTGGTGGGCGAGCTGGTGATCACGCAGGCGATGATCGAGCAGCGCGTCGACACGCTCGATCCGATGGCGCACGAGCGCTTGCTCAACAGCGTCAGCCAGCTGACCCGCAACACCCGCGACCTGCAGGAAGCGGTGATGTCGATCCGCATGATGCCGATGGACTTCGTGTTCTCGCGCTTCCCGCGCATGGTGCGCGACCTGGCCGCCAAGCTGGGCAAGAAGGTCGACTTCATCACCAACGGCGCCGCGACGGAACTGGACAAGGGCCTGATCGAACGCATCGTCGATCCGCTGACGCACCTGGTGCGCAACTCGATCGACCACGGCATCGAGATGCCGGACGTGCGGCGCGCGGCCGGCAAGAGCGAGTCGGGCCGGCTGTTCCTGTCGGCCTCCCACCAGGGCGGCAACATCATCATCGAGGTGTCGGACGACGGCGGCGGCTTGAACCGCGAGCGCATCCTGGCCAAGGCCGAACAAAACGGCCTGCCGGTGAGCGAGGCGATGAGCGACGCCGAGGTCTGGCAACTGATCTTCGCGCCCGGCTTCTCGACCGCCGAAACGGTGACCGACGTCTCCGGGCGCGGCGTCGGCATGGATGTCGTCAAGCGCAACATCACCGCCATGGGCGGCGTGGTCGACATCCGCTCGGCCAAGGGTTTCGGCACCACGATCTCGATCTCGCTGCCGCTGACCCTGGCGATCCTGGACGGCATGTCGATCCGGGTCGGCGAGGAGGTCTACATCCTGCCGCTGGGCTTTGTCATCGAGTCGCTGCAGCCGGTGGCCGACGACGTCAAGGAAATCAGCGGCAAGGGCCGCGTCATCAAGGTGCGCGGCGAGTACCTGCCGCTGGTGCCCTTGTACCAGATGTTCGACATCACGCCGCGCTTCACCGATCCGACCCAGGGCATCGTGGTCATCATCGAGACCGACGGCCGCAAGGCCGGCCTGTTCATCGACGACCTGGTCGGCCAGCAGCAGGTGGTGGTCAAGAACCTGGAATCGAATTACCGCAAGGTGGCCGGCATTTCCGGGGCCACGATCCTGGGCGACGGCGGCGTGTCGCTGATTCTGGATGTCGCCGCATTGATACGCTCGTCGCGCCAACTGTCCGACGAGCAGATTTTCTCCTGACCCACGCAACGCAACGTAAATAGGAAACCATCATGGCAGACGTACTAACCACAGGCGCCAACGAGATCGCCGGCCACGAATACCTGGCGTTCACGCTCGGTTCGGAGGAATACGGCATCGACATCCTCAAGGTGCAGGAGATCCGCGGCTACGAAGTGGTCACCCGCATCGCCAACGCGCCGGAGTTCATCAAGGGCGTCATCAACCTGCGCGGCATCATCATCCCGGTGGTGGACATGCGCATCAAGTTCAACCTGGGCGAGCCGGTGTACGACCAGTTCACCGTCGTCATCATCCTCAACATCAACGGCCGCATCGTCGGCATGGTGGTCGACTCGGTGTCCGACGTGACCACGTTGACGCCGGAGCAGGTCAAGCCGGCGCCGGAAATGGGCACCGCCTTCAGCTCCGACTACATGATCGGCCTGGGCACCATCGACGAGCGCATGCTGATCCTGGTCAATATCGACAAACTGATGTCAAGCGCCGAGATGGGCTTGATGGAACAACTGGCGGCCTAAACCCAGCCCCGAAGCGGCCGGCAGTCGGCCGCGGAAGCGCCCCACAGAGGGCGTGCCCAACGACTATAACGATCATCGGCCTGGTAGTACCGTTCCGGCGAGCACACGCACAGACAGCATAGGGGAGAACCAACATGAATTTACGCGATTTCACCATCGGGACACGGCTGCGCATCGGCTTTGGCGGCATTTTGCTGATCCTGGTGGCAATGGTCCTGATGACCAACTACCTCAACTTCAGCAACAAGAGCAAGCTGACCACGGGCCTGGAGCTGAGCACCGCCAAGAACCTGCAGGCGGCGGCGATGAAAAGCTCGATGCTCGAAACCGGCATCGCCATGCGCAATATCGGCCTGCAATCGGACGTGAGCCTGATGCAGAAGGAAGAGCAGAAGGTCAAGGACCAGCGCGCCCGCTACGACAAGGCGGTCGCCGACCTCAAGGCGCTGGGCCTGAACGACGACGAGAAGAAGGTGCTCGGCGATATCTCCAAGCTCGACGCCGACACCGACAGCGCCTTCAAGGAGGCCATCGGGCAGGTGCTGGCGTTTAACAGCGAGGGCGCGGCCAAGGTCATTTCCGGCCGCATCGATCCGCTCAACCAGCAAACGCTGACGCAGATTAACAAACTGGTCGACATGCAGCAGGCCGACGCCAAGCATGTGATGGAGGGGTCCGTCACCGCCGACCGCTCGCTGATGTTCGTGCTGTTCGGCCTGGGCGCCGTGGCCGTGGCGCTGGGCGTGGTGTGCGCGGTGGTGATCACCCGTTCGATCGTGGTGCCGCTGTCGGGCGCGGTGGCGGTGGCCAAGCGCGTGGCGTCGGGCGAGCTGACGTCGGACGTGCGGGTCGAGGGCAAGGATGAAACGAGCGAGCTGCTGCAGGCGCTGCGGGACATGAACGAGAGCCTGGCCAAGACGGTGGGCGATGTGCGCAGCGGTACCGAACTGATCACCACGGCGTCGCACGAAATCGCCGCCGGCAACGCCGACCTGTCGTCGCGCACCGAGTCGCAAGCGAGCTCGCTGGAGGAAACCGCGTCGTCGATGGAGGAGCTGACGTCGACCGTCAAGCAGAACGCCGACAACGCCCGCCAGGCCAACCAGCTGGCGGTGACCGCGTCGTCGGTGGCCGAGAAGGGCGGCAGCGTGGTGTCGCAGGTGGTCGAGACGATGGGCTCGATCAAGGCCAGCTCCAGCAAGATCGTCGACATCATCGGCGTCATCGACGGCATCGCCTTCCAGACCAACATCCTGGCGCTGAACGCGGCCGTCGAGGCGGCGCGCGCCGGCGAGCAGGGCCGCGGCTTCGCGGTGGTGGCGTCCGAAGTGCGCAACCTGGCGCAACGCTCGGCCGGCGCGGCCAAGGAGATCAAGGGCTTGATCGGCGACTCGGTCGACAAGGTCGACGCCGGCAGCCGCCTGGTCGACGAGGCCGGGCAGACCATGGACCTGATCGTGACGTCGATCCGCCAGGTGGCCGACATCATGGGCGAGATCACCGCCGCCACGCAGGAACAGAGCAACGGCATCGAGGAAGTCAACCAGGCCATCACGCAGATGGACGAGATGACGCAGCAGAACGCCGCGCTGGTCGAGCAATCGGCCGCCGCCGCCGAGAGCATGCAGGAGCAGGCCGAATTGCTGGCGCAGGCGGTCAGCGTGTTCAAGCTGGCCGACGATGCCGGCATGCGCCGGCCGGCCGCCGCCATCGCGCCGTCGACGACCAAGCGCGCCGCGCCCAAGCCGGTCGCCGCGCCGGCGGCGGCGGTGGCCGCGCCGGCCAAGGCCAAGGCGCCGGCGGCGCCGAAGAAACTGACCACGTCGCCGACCAGCGGCGACGAATGGGAAGAGTTTTAAATTGTCTTGCAAAAGACCAGCATCATCGCAGTAAACCGAGGAATACCCCATGCCGCATACTAAAGACACCGTCAAAGAGTTCGATTTCAACGCCAAGGATTTCGAACGTGTTCGCGGCCTCATCTACAAACGCGCCGGCATCTCGCTGGCCGACAGCAAGCAGGAAATGGTCTACAGCCGCCTGGCGCGGCGGCTGCGCGCCACCGGCATCGCCTCGTTCGCCAAATACCTCGACGACCTCGAGGCCGGCCGCCTGGGCGAGGAGTGGGAATCGTTCACCAACGCGCTGACCACCAACCTGACATCGTTCTTCCGCGAGGCGCACCACTTTCCGCTGCTGGCCGAGCATGTCAAGAACAAGCGCGAGCCGATCACCATCTGGTGCTCGGCCGCCTCCACCGGCGAGGAGCCGTACTCGATCGCGATGACCGTGTGCGAGGCGTTCAACACCTTGACGCCGAACTGCCACATCATCGCCACCGACATCGACACCAACGTGCTGGCGCACGCCGAAAACGGCGTCTACACGATGGACCGGCTCGACAAGATGTCGCCGGAACGCTCGCGCCGCTTTTTTCTCAAGGGCAAGGGCGACCGCGAAGGCATGGCGCGCGTGCGCCCCGAACTGCGCAACATGATCACGTTCAAGCCGCTCAACCTGCTGGCCGACGGCTGGCCGATCAGCGGCCAGTTCGACGTCATTTTTTGCCGCAACGTGATGATTTATTTCGACAAGCCGACCCAGCGCAAGATCCTGTCGCGCTTTGTCCCATTGATGAAGCCGGACGCCTTGCTGTTCGCGGGCCATTCGGAGAATTTCCTCTACGTGTCCGAGTCGCTCAAACTACGCGGCAAGACGGTGTACGAGTTGGACGATCAACACCGCGGCGCCGCGACCAAAAGCGGCGCGACCAACACGAGATAACCCATGGACCTCGAACAATTTGCCACGAACGTGTATTTCGACCGCACGTTCGATTGTGAAGCCGCCAAGATTTTGCCCGGCGAGTATTACTTCACCAACAAGGACATGCTGATCGTGACCGTGCTCGGCTCGTGCGTGTCGGCCTGCATCCGCGACCGGGTCACCGGCCTGGGCGGCATGAACCACTTCATGCTGCCCGACGGCGGCGGCGACGGCAGCCCGGTGTCGGCGTCGGCGCGCTACGGCACCTATGCGATGGAAATCCTGATCAACGACCTGCTCAAGGCCGGCGCCAAGCGCGAGAACATGGAGGCCAAGGTGTTCGGCGGCGGCGCCGTGCTCAAGGGCTTCACGGCGATCAACGTCGGCGAGCGCAACGCGGCCTTCGTGCTGAGCTTTCTGAAGACCGAGAAGATCCGCGTGGTGGCCGAGGACTTGAACGACATCCACCCGCGCAAGGTGTATTTCTTCCCGCGCACCGGCAAGGTGCTGGTCAAGAAGCTGATGCAGACCCACAACGACACGCTGGCCAAGCGCGAGATCGAATACGCCAGCCGCCTCAAGAAGGCGCCGGTCGGCGGCGAGATCGATCTGTTCTGATAGTCACCGCAGTAGATAGAGGGCCAGTCCCGGAAAGTAGCGTTTTATGAAGATCAAAGTCCTCATCGTCGATGACTCCGCGCTGATCCGCAGCGTCATGAGCGAGATCATCAACAGCCAGGCCGACATGGAAGTGGTGGGCGTGGCGCCCGATCCGCTGGTCGCGCGCGAATTGATCAAGCAAACCAATCCCGACGTGCTGACCTTGGACGTCGAGATGCCGAAGATGGACGGCCTCGATTTCCTCGAGAAATTGATGCGCTTGCGCCCGATGCCGGTGGTGATGGTATCCTCGCTGACCGAGCGGGGCTCGGAAATCACGATGCGCGCGCTGGAACTGGGCGCGGTCGATTTCGTCACCAAACCGAAAATCTCGATCCAGGCGGGCATGCGCGAGTACACCGACCTCATCACCGACAAGATCCGCGCCGCCGCCAAGGCGCGCGTGCGCGCGCGCGTGCTGCCGCAGCCGGGCGCCGAGGGCCAGGTGCCGTTGCCGCAGCTGCGCAACCCGCTGACGTCGTCCGAAAAACTGATCATCATCGGCGCCTCCACCGGCGGCACCGAGGCGATCCGCGAATTCCTGATGCAGATGCCGTCGGACTGCCCCGGCATCCTGATCGCGCAACACATGCCCGAAGGCTTCACCCGCTCGTTCGCCAAGCGGCTCGATACGCTGTGCAAGATCTCGGTGCAGGAGGCGGCCGGCAACGAGCGGGTGCTGCCGGGCCACGCTTACATCGCGCCCGGCCACTCGCACCTGTACCTGACCCGCAGCGGCGCCAACTACATGACCCGCATCGACCAGGCCGATCCGGTCAACCGCCACCGGCCGTCGGTCGACGTGCTGTTCCGTTCGGCCGCGCAGGCGGCCGGCAAGAACGCCGTCGGCGTGATCCTGACCGGCATGGGCAAGGACGGCGCGGCCGGAATGCTGGAGATGCGCAGCGCCGGGGCGTATAATTTCGCTCAGGACGAGGCCAGTTGCGTGGTGTTCGGCATGCCGCGCGAAGCGATCGCGGTCGGCGCCGCCCACGAGGTCGGCGCGCTGCAGGCGTTGCCCGGCATGGTGCTCGGCCACTTGGCCGCGCACGGCTCGCGCGCGTTGCGGGTGTAGTCGCAATTGTTTGTGCAATTACTCATGTAATTGCGAGGAACCCGGGCTAAATGTGTCCCGGGTGACGTTTTACTGCTACTTTGTTCGCCTTAGAGCAACGAAAATGCTATCCTACAACTTGATGGAAATTGTAGGCATTATTCACAACCGCGTAGAGAATCAACGGAGTAATTCATGGCTGATCCAAAGATGAAATTTTTAGTTGTTGACGATTTTTCGACGATGCGCCGCATCGTCCGGAATCTGTTGAAAGAACTGGGTTATGCCAATGTCGACGAGGCGGAAGACGGCGTGATGGCGCTGGCGAAGCTGCGCGCCGAATCGTTCGACTTCGTCGTGTCCGACTGGAACATGCCGAACATGGACGGCCTGACGATGCTGCAAAACATACGTGCCGACCCGGCGCTGGCCAAGCTGCCGGTGCTGATGGTGACGGCCGAGGCGAAGAAGGAAAACATCATCGCCGCCGCCCAGGCCGGCGCCAACGGTTACGTGGTCAAGCCGTTCACGGCCGCCACGCTGGACGAGAAACTGAACAAGATCTTCGAAAAACTCGGCGCTTGATGATGGTTTAAGCAACAAGGCGGCGCCGTCGTGGCGCTGTCCGGCCCGTAGCCCGCGCCTGGCGCGGTCGCGGGCTTCACCCCTCATAGCCATGCACCAGACCAATTTCCTCGTTCGTGAGCCGTTGTTGGATGCCAAGCAGCGGGTGGTCGGCTATGAACTGTCGTGGCAACAGCAACAGTCCGCGCCGGCCTCGACGCCGGCCGATCTGGAGTTGCTGGTCGACTTCGTCGCCGAGCAAATGGTCGACGAGGACAACGGCGGCAACTGGCTGCTGCGCGACAAAATCCTGTTTCTCGAAGCCGTGCCGGCGATGCTGTCGACCGACGCGCTGCATCGCCTGCCGCCGGAGCGCACGGTGCTGTCGCTCAAGGCGGCCGCGCTGGCCAATCCGGACACGCTGGCGGCGGTGCAGGCGCTGCGCGCCGGCGGTGTCGGCATCCTGCTGCGCGAAGCCGACCTGGCCCGCAGCGGCGCCCGCTTGCCGACGCTGGCCTCGTATGTCGAGGTGCGTTTTTCCGGCGCCGACGTCGCCACCCAGGCGCGCACCTACGCCGCCTTCAAGCAATCGACGGTGGGCATGATCGCCCGTCCGGTCAGCAACTGGGCCGACTTCGACGCCTGCGCCGCGCTGGGCCTGAACGCCTTCGTCGGCAAGCTGCACCTGACGCCACGCACCAGCTTGATGTCGAGCGGCATGAATCCGGCCCAGACCATCATTATGCAACTGATGCAGATGGTGCGGCAGAACGCCGACGTCGTCAACATCGAAACCGTGCTCAAGCACGACGCCACGCTGTCGTACAAGTTGCTGCGCTTCATCAACTCGGCCGGCTTCGGCGCAGGGCGCGAGGTGCAATCGATCCGGCAGGCCCTGGCCTTGCTGGGCTACACGCCGCTGTACCGCTGGCTGACCTTGCTGTTGGCGACGGCCAGCACGTCCGGCTATTCGCCGGTGTTGCTGGAGACGGCGGTGGTGCGCGGACGCCTGGCCGAGCTGCTGGGGCAGGCCGCGCTGGGCAAGACCGAGGCCGAGAATATCTTCGTCGCCGGCATGTTCTCGCTGCTGGACCGGCTGCTGGGCATCAGCATGAAAGAGGTGCTGGCCAACATCCAGTTGTCCGACGATGTGGTCACGGCGTTGCTCACGCGCGGCGGCAAATACGGGCCGTACCTGGCGCTGGCCGAGGCCTGCGAGCTCAATTCCGACCTGGTCGCCTCGCTGGCGGCGACGCTCAAGCTGAGCCCGGAAGACGTCAACACGGCGCACCTGTCGGCGCTGGCGTGGGCGCAAAGCGTGGCCGCGTAGCGCTGCTTAAGCCGGCGCAAACTCGGGCCGAATAACTTCCGTGCGCGCGTTGACACGACCGCTGGTCGGGCCGAAGATAGCCGGATGAACGCGAACTCCGACGAAGACTATATCGACGCCAAGACCGACGCCATCCGTGCCGGCATGGATGGGCGGCTGGGCGCGTTCGAGGCGAATGTGAATGGAAAATTCGCCACGTTGGGCGCCACCATAGCGCAAGCGAGGACTGAAATTAAAGAGTCGGCCGAACGCATGACTTCCCAGATGGTCAAATGGATGGTCGGCATATTTGTCGCCACGCTCACCATTTTCTTCAGCTCGATGGTGTTTTTATTGAATACCGCGATTCCGAAGTTGCAAGCCCAACCGGTGCAGACGGTGCAGCCCATTGTCATCCAGCTGCCACCCATGCCGGCGGCGCCTGTGCGACCTTGATAAAGGTGCCAACGATGAACGCCAATTCCGATAAAGATTATATCGATGCGAAGACCGAGGCGGTCCGGGCCGGTATGGATGGCAGGCTGGACGCTTTCGAGGCGAATGTGAATGGCCGGTTCGCCGAGCTGAACGCCAAGATCGATAAGTCGGTCGCCGAGCTGAATGCCAAGATCGATAAGTCGGTCGCTGAGCTGCATGCCAAGATCGATAAGTCGGTCGCCGAGCTGAATGCCAAGATCGATAAGTCGGTCGCCGAGCTGAATGCCAAGATCGATAAGTCGGTCGCCGAGCTGAATGCCAGGATAGACAGGTCGGTCGCCGAGCTGAACGCCAAGATCGATAAGTCGGTTGTTGAGCTGAATGCCAAGATAGACAGGTCGGTCGCCGAGCTGAACGCCAAGATAGACAAGTCGGTCGCCGACCTGCGCAAGGACATCGCGGAATTGGGCGCGCGCATGGTGCAGTGGATGGTCGGCATTTTTCTTGCCTCCATGGCGATTTTCATTACGGTCATGACCTTCGTGCTGAACAACGCCGTGCCGAAGGCGGCGCCGGCCACGCCACCGGTGATCATCCAGCTCTCACCGCAAGGCGCGACCATCCCGCCGCAGGCCACCCCGGCGGCTAAGCCCCGGCCTTAAATCTCCAGGTTGTCGATCAAGCGGGTCGAGCCCAGCTTGGCGGCGGCCAGCACCACCAGCGGCGCCCCTTGCGCCAGGTCGCCGGCGCTCGGCGGCTGCAGGTCGCTGCGCTTGCGGATCGACACATAGTCCGGCTTCCAGCCGCGCTTGGCCAAATCCTCCATCGCCTTATGCTCGACCTGGAAGATGTCCAGGTGGCCGGCGCGCATTTCGTTGGCCACGTAGTTCAGGCCCTGGAACAGCGCCGGCGCCTCCGCGCGCTCCGCTTCCGACAAATACATATTGCGCGACGACAGCGCCAGGCCGTCGTCGGCGCGGTAGGTTTCGGCGCCGATGATCTCGGTCGGCAGCGCGAACTGGCGCGCCATGTTACGCACCATCATCAGCTGCTGGTAATCCTTCTTGCCGAACACGGCCACCTTCGGCTGCACGCACGAGAACAGCTTGAGCACGATGGTGGTCACGCCGGTGAAGAAGCCGGGACGGAACTCGCCTTCCAGCGTGTTGCCCAGGTCTGCCGGCGGGTTGACGCGGAATTCCTGCGGCTCCGGATACAGGTCCTTTTCGGTCGGCGCGAACAGCACGTAGACGCCTTCCTTCTCCAGCTTCTCGACGTCGGCCTGGAAGGTGCGCGGATACTTGTCGAAGTCCTCGTTGGGGCCGAACTGCAGGCGGTTGACGAAGATCGACGCGACCACCGGATCGCCGTGCTTGCGCGCCAGGCGCATCAGCGACAGGTGGCCCTCGTGCAGATTACCCATCGTCGGGACGAAGGCGGTGCGCAATTGACCGCTCAGTTGGTCGCGCAGTTCTTCAATGGTGGTGATGATTTTCATAACATGTTCGCTATCAGCGTAAAAGGGAATTAGGTTGGCGCGGGCCGGGGTTCAGGCCGGCGAATAGGCCAGCCGCACATAGATGGGGGCGAACGGCTCGGCCTGGGTGATCTCGATCAGCGTCTCCTTGGCCAGCTCGAGCAGCGCGACGAAGTTCACCACCACCACCGGCACGCCGCCGGCGATGTCGAACAGGTCGGCGAACTCGACGAAGCGGCTCGATTGCAGGCGCCGCAGGATGCCGGTCATGTGCTCGCGCACGGACAGCTCCTCGCGGCTGATCTTGTGGTGCTGGGTCAGCTTGGCGCGCTTGATCACGTCCAGCCAGGCCTGCTGCAAGTCGACCGGCGCCACGTCCGGCCAGGTCGGCACCAGGCTTTGCTCGATGAAGATTTGCGTGCGCACGAAATCGCGGTCCACCTGCGGGATCGCGTTCAGGTCGTAGGCGGCCAGCTTGATCTGCTCGTACTCCAGCAGACGACGCACCAGCTCGGCGCGCGGATCGTCGTGTTCGATCTCCAGGTCCGATTGCCGCTGCGGCAACAGCATGCGCGACTTGATCTCGATCAGCATCGCCGCCATCAGCAGGTACTCGGCGGCCAGCTCCAGGTTCGACAGGCGGATCTGGTCGACATACTTCAGGTATTGCAGCGTGAGCTGCGCCATCGGAATGTCGAGGATGTTGAAGTTTTGCTTGCGAATCAAGTAGAGCAGCAAGTCGAGCGGCCCCTCGAAGGCGTCGAGGAAGATTTCCAGCGCGTCCGGCGGAATGTACAGATCGTTGGGCAGCTTGAGCAGCGGCTCGCCGTACAGGCGGGCGAGGGCGGCCACTTCCGATGTGACGGCGGCGGCCGCCTCGGCGACCTCGGGCGGCACGGGGGCGTCCGCAGCGGCGTCGCCGTCGGCGGTTACCGCCGGCGGCGGGTTTGGCACCTCGCCCGCCGGCTGCTCAGCCGTATCGTCTGGCAACATCCGTGCCGCCCCAAGTCCTTAGACTTTGTTCTGGTAGACGTAAGCTTGTTGCTTGACGGCCGACTCGAGCTGGCGTTCCTGCTCGTCGAGCGACAGCGGCGCCTTGTCCCACAGCAGCGCGCGGCCCAGACGTTGACCTTCTTCGATCGCCGGGTTTTTTTCCTTCAGCGACTTGATGAACAAGGTGTGGTCGGATTCGTACATCGAATGTTGTTTAGAGAATTTCATATAGTCCAAGTGAGTGGCTCAGCAATGGGTATTTTACCGCGCCGCGGCGCCGGCACGCTAATTCTATCGCCGCCGGCCACGCAAAGTGGCGGAATCGGGTATGCTCAAAGGCGTAATGTTGCAAAGATATAACTAAAATGACCGCACGCCTGAGTCCCAAAACCATCTTCCTGCTGACCCTGCCACCGCTGCTGTGGGCCGGCAACGCCATTGTCGGCCGCCTGGTGCACGACATGTTGCCGCCGGTGCTGCTTAATTTCCTGCGCTGGGTGATCGCGCTGCTGATCCTGCTGCCGCTGGCCGGTCCGGTGTTGCGCCGGGATAGCGCGCTGTGGCGGCATTGGCGGCAATACGCCCTGCTGGGGCTGATGGGCATCGGCCTGTACAACACGTTCCAATATATGGCCCTGCAAAGCTCGACGCCGATCAACGTCACCCTGGTCGCCTCGGGATTGCCGGTGTGGATGATGCTGACCGGCCGGCTGTTCTTCGGCGTGCCCGTCTCGGGGCGCCAGATGGCCGGCGCGGCGCTGTCGATCGCCGGCGTGCTGGTGGTGCTGGCGCGCGGGGAGTGGCGGCACGTGCTGGAGCTGCGGCTGGTGGCGGGCGATCTGTTCATGATCCTGGCCACCATCGCCTGGTCGTTCTACAGCTGGATGCTGATGCGCACCCGGGAACCGGCCGCGATCCGCGCCAACTGGGCCAGTTTCCTGGCGGCGCAGGTGGCGTTCGGCGCGCTGTGGTCGGGCGCTTTCGCGCTGGGCGAACAATGGCTGGGGGCGATTCCGGTGCGATGGAGCTGGTGGCTGGCCGCCGCGCTGGTCTATGTCGCCGTGTTTCCGGCGGTGATCGCCTTCCGTTGCTGGGGCGAGGGCGTGCAGCGCGCCGGCCCCGCCATCGGCGCCTTCTTCGTCAACCTGACGCCGCTGTTTACCGCGCTGCTGTCGTCGGCCTTCCTGGGCGAGGCGCCGCACGCCTACCACGCGGTGGCGTTCGCGCTGATCGTCGCCGGCATCGTGGTATCGGCGCGCAAAGGCTAGGCCGACTGTAAAGTCGCCGCCTTCAGCGCGTCGATGAACACGCGCACCTTGTGCGGCACGTGGGGCGAGGCGGGGTACACGGCGTGGATGTCGGTCGCGGCCTGCGACCAGGCCGGCAGCAGCCGCACCAGCCGGCCGGCGGCCACGTCCTCCTGCGTCAGGAAAGTGGTGGCGCGCAGCACGCCCGCGCCGGCCAGCGCGGCGGCCCGGCTGGCGTAGGCGGTGTTGGTGGAGAACACCGTATTGCGCATGCGTATCTCGCGCGTCTGCCCGGCGCCGTCGTGCAAGGTGAATACCCTCGGCTGCGGCAGCACGGACAGGGCGATGAACGGCAACGCTTCCAGCGCGTCCGGATGCCCGGGCATGCCGTGCCGGGCGATGAAGTCGGGCGTGGCCACCAGCCACCGCTTGAGCGGCCCCACGCGGCTCGCCATATGCCCGGAATCGGCCAGTTTGCCGAGCCGAACCGTGACGTCGATGCCCTCGGCGATCAGGTCGATCACGTGGTCGGCGCACACCAGCTCGATGTGCAGCGCCGGATAGCGTGTGCGCAACTGGGCCAGCACCGGCGCCACCACCATCGCCCCGTAGTCGATCGGCGCGGCCACGCGCAGCGTGCCCTGCGGGCTGTCGAGCCCGGTGCGCGCCTGTTCGATGGCGTGCTCGGCGGACTGCAGCAGCTGGCGGCTGGACGCGTAAAAGGCGCGCCCGGCCTCGGTCAGGCTCAGCTTGCGGGTCGAGCGGACCAGCAACGCCACACCGATTTCCGCCTCCAGCAGCTGCATGTGTTTGCTGACCATGGACTTGGCCAGGCCCAGCCGCTCGGCGGCGGCCGTCAACGAGCCGGCCTCGACGACGGCGACGAAGGTGACCAGGCGGTTCAAGTTGACGGAGTTGAGATTGACCATGCCTTATTATGCCTTGACTGTCCACTTTGAGTGAACTCTGATTCCCTCATTGTCCGACTTATCGGAACGGCTGCGAATTCCTATACTGGAGTTACCCGCTCATCCACATAAGGACTTCCATGAAACTCTACGGTTTCCCGCTCTCCGGCCACTCGCACCGCGCAGAACTGTTTCTCAACCTGCTTGAGTTGCCTTACGAATTCGTGCCCATGTCTTTGGCCGGGGGCAAACACCGCACGCCGGAATTCCTGGCGCTGAACGGCTTCGGCGAAGTGCCGGTGCTGGAGGATGGCGGTGCCGTGCTGTCCGATTCGACGGCGATCCTGGTGTACCTGGCGGCCAAGTACGACGACAGCGGCCGCTGGCTGCCGCGCGATCCGCTGGCCGCAGCCAACGTGCAGCGCTGGCTGTCGGCCGCCTCGGGCAAGATCGCGTATGGTCCGGCCGCCGCGCGCATGGTCACGGTGTTCGGCGCCAGAATCGATCACGAATTTGTCAAGGGCGTGGCGGTGCGCCTGTTCGACGTGATGGAGCGGGAGCTGGAAGGGCGCCGCTATCTGGTGGGGGAGCACGCGACCATCGCCGATGTCGCCGCCTTCAGCTATATCGAGCACGCGCCGGAGGGCGGCGTCCCGCTCAAGCCCTATCCCAACATCCGCGCCTGGCTGGCCAACGTGCGCGCGCTGCCGGGTTTTGTCGCCATGCCCGCCACCCAGGCGGGCGTCGCGCCGGAACAGGTGTAAGCCATGGAAGCCCAGGCCTCTCCATTCCACGCCGGCGAACTGGCGATCCAGCAGCGCGTCGGCATGCGCGAGCGGATCGCCGCCGCCGGCAGCGCCGGTGTGCGCGATCACATGCCGGACCAGCATCGGCTGTTCTTCGAGGAGCTGCCGTTCTTCTTCATCGGCGCGTTGGACGAGGCGGGCCAGCCGTGGGCGACGATGCTGGCCGCCGATCCGGGCTTCATCGGTACGCCGGATGCCCGCACGCTGGATATCGCCGGCGGCATGCTGGCCGGCGATCCGCTGCAAGGGCGCTTGCGCGTGGGCGATCATGTCGGCGGCCTGGGACTGGCGCCGACGACGCGCCGCCGCAACCGCGTCAACGGGGTGGTCACGGCGATCGATGGTGACGGCATGCGCATCGCGGTCACGCAGAGCTTCGGCAACTGCCCGCAGTACATCCAGCACCGCCAGCACAGCGCGGCGCCGGATGCGGTAACCGCTGGCGCCGCGCGGGTAACGCGCGGCACGGCGCTCGGCGACGACGATCGTGCCTTGATCGCGCGCTCCGATACCTTTTTCATCGCCAGTGCCAACCTGGACGCCGATGCCGGCCGTGCCCGCGGTGTCGATGTCTCGCATCGGGGAGGGCGGCCGGGCTTCGTGCGCGTCGACGACGCGCACACGCTGACATCGCCCGAGTTTCGCGGTAATTTTTTCTTCAACACGGCCGGGAATTTGCTGGAGCATCCGCGCGCCGGCTTGCTGTTCATCGACTTCGAGCGCGGCGATCTGCTGCATCTGGCGGTGGAGGCGGAGATCATCTGGGACGGGCCCGAAGTGGCGGCCTTCACCGGGGCCGAGCGCTTGTTGCGGTTCCACGTACGCGACGTGGTGCGCAATGCCGGCGCGTTGCCGTTTCGCTGGACCGAGCCGCAGCCGGCGAACCAGATCGCCCGCACCGGTAGTTGGGGCGACGCGCCGTCACCCTAGCGATTTGATAAAGCGCGGATCGATCTGGGCGCAGTAGGTGGCGCACGCGTGGCGGGCGGCGTTGGCCGCCGCGTGCACCAGCATCTCGGCGTTGGTGTGGAAGCATAGCGAGACGATGATCGACGGCGGCTCCGGCTGCACCGGCAGTTCGATGAACTCACCGCTCTGCAACGACGCCACCACGAACAGGCTGGGAATCGCCGCCACGCCGTAGCCGTCCTTGACCAACTGGACGATCGCCGCCACCGACGGCGAACAGGTGATGCGCGTCTGCTCCAGCGGAATCATCGCCAGGTTGGCCATCTTGCTGACGATTTCCTCCAGCGCGCGCTGCGGCGCGGTGCCGCGTCCGAAGGTCAGGATCGGCAGCTGCAGCAAGCGCAGGTTCAACCCCTCCTTGCGCGTGTCGAGCAAACCACGTCGCGCGATCCAGTGCAGCGGATAGACCGCCAGCGCCTCCGAGACGATGTCATTGCTCTCGACGCCCTCGACCTGGATCACCAGATCGAGCTCGCGCGCCCGCAGCCGGCGCTCCAGCACATTGCTGATGTCGACCGCCAGGTCGACTTCAAGCTCCGGATACAACACATTGAGCTGCCGGATGTACTGGGCCAGCCAGCTGTGGACCACCGATTCGATCACGCCGAGACGCAAACGCCCGCGCACCGCACTATCTTTGTGCGCCGCCGCCTGCAGCCTGCGGGTGGCGTCGACCACCGCTTTCGCATGCCCCAGCAGGTACTCGGCGTTGGCCGTCAGGCGGAACTCCTTGCAGCTGCGGTCGATCAACTCCGTCTGCAATTCCTCCTCTAGGGACTTGATGCGCAGCGAAATCGCGGCCGGGGTCGCGTGCAGCGCGCGGGCGGTGGCGCGGAAGCTGCGCAACTGCGCCAGCGCGACGAAGGTTTCGAGGAATCGGGTATTCATGGAACAAGAATACCTTAACCTTATGCACCGGGATAGCGCACGACGGTAAGAAAAACTATACAACAACAGCAAAAATAACTAGATGGCATGATGTGAAATTCAAGTTTATTCTGAACTCATGCAGTTTTCACATCACTATGAGCGAAACGACCATGACCCCTCTTGAACTCAGGCACAAAGTACGCAGCGGCGAATTCCGCTTGCCGACCGCGGGCTACTGCGGCGACTACGCCCAGGCCAACCTGGTGATCCTGCCGCGGGCGCACGCCGACGCCTTCCTGCTTTTCTGTCAGCGCAACCCGCGCGCCTGTCCGCTGCTGGCGGTCGGCGAACCCGGTCAGTGGAATGTCGCCAGCCTTGGCGCCGACATGGACCTGCGCAGCGATACGCCCGGCTACAACGTCTACCGCGACGGTGTGCTGGCGGCGCAGACGGCGGCGCTGCACGACCTCTGGCGCGACGACCTGGTGGTGTTCGCGATCGGCTGTTCGTTCTCGTTCGAGCAGATGCTGATGGACGCCGGCATCCCGCTGCGCCACATCGCGCAGCGCCGCAACGTCGCCATGTACCGCACCAATATCGCCAACCAGGCCGCCGGCCCGTTCGGCGGCGAGATGGTGGTGTCGATGCGGCCGATGAAGGCGGCCGACGCCATCCGCGCGATCCAGATCACCAGCCGTTTCCCGGCCGTCCACGGCGCCCCGATCCACTTGGGCGACCCCGCGCTGATCGGCATCTCCGACCTCGGTCAGCCCGACTACGGCGACGCGGTCGAGGTCCTGCCGGACGAAATTCCAGTCTTCTGGCCGTGCGGCGTCACACCGCAGGAGGCCATCCGCCACGCGCGCCTGCCGCTGGTGATCACCCACCAGCCGGGCTACATGCTGGTGACCGATATACGCAACGCCTCGCTAGCCGCATTCTGATTTAAACCACATGGCAAGTCCCCGCGATCGGGTCCGCACAGGCACCCGGGGGACCGCCGCATTCAAAAAAAGGGAGAGCACGATGAACACCAAAGTCGCCAGCACCAGCCAGCCGGAAGGATATTTCGCCTGGTTCCACGCATTGACCAGCAAGGAGCGCCGTACCTTCTGGAGCTGCAAGATCGGTTACGCGCTCGACGCGATGGACACGCAGTTCCTCAGCTTCGTGATCCCGACCCTGATCGCCACCTGGGGCCTGTCCAAGGGCGACGCCGGCTTGATCGGCACCGTCACCTTGCTGACCTCCGCCGCCGGCGGCTGGATCGCCGGCATCATGTCGGACCGCATCGGCCGCGTCAAGACGCTGCAGATCACCATCCTGTGGTTCGCCTTCTTCACCGTGTTGTGCGGCCTGGCGCAGAACTTTGAGCAGCTGTTGTGGGCGCGCGGCCTGATGGGCTTTGGCATGGGCGGCGAGTGGACCGCCGGCGCCATCCTGATCGGCGAGGTGATACGCGCCAAGGACCGCGGCAAGGCGGTCGGCATGGTGCAGGCGGGATGGGCGCTCGGCTGGGGCATGTCGGCCCTGCTGTACGCGCTGATGTTTTCGCTGCTGCCGCCGGAATGGGCATGGCGCTCGCTGTTCCTGCTGGGGATACTGCCGGCGTTGTTCGTCATCTTCATCCGCCGCTTCGTCGATGAACCGGAGGTCTTCATCGCCGAGCAAAACAAGGCGCGGGTGAACAGCGGGGACCGCGTCAAGTTCACCGCCATCTTCGCGCCGAAGATGCTCAGCACCACCGCGCGCGCCGTGCTGCTGACCACCGGCGCCCAGGGCGGCTACTACGCCATCACCACCTGGCTGCCGACCTTCCTCAAAACCGAGCGCCATCTGACGGTGCTGGGCACCGGCGGCTACCTGGCGATGGTCATCGTCGGCTCGTACGTGGGCTACATCGTCAGCGCCTTCCTGACCGACTACCTGGGGCGCAAGAAGAACTTCATCCTGTTCGCCACCGGCTCGATGTGCATCGCCCTGGCCTACACCCGGCTGCCGGTCACCGACGGCGTGATGCTGTTCCTCGGCTTCCCGCTCGGATTCTGCGTCTCCGGCGTTTTCAGCGGCATGGGCGCCTTCCTGACCGAGTTGTTTCCCACCTCGATGCGCGGCTCCGGCCAGGGCTTCAGCTACAACATGGGCCGCGCCATCGGCTCGCTGTTCCCGCTGATGATCGGCTTGAGCAGCAATTCGATGGCGCTGGGCGAGGCGATCGGCGTCTTCGCCGGCACCGCCTACGGCGTGATGATCCTGGCCGCGCTGACCTTGCCGGAAACCGCCGGCAAAAAACTCGAATCCTGATTTCACCGTAAAAGTTCAAAGGCATCAACATGAAAAACGACATTCCTACCCAATCCATGCTGTGGCAATTCTGGGTCGACCGTGGCGGCACCTTCACCGACATCGTCGCCCGCCGTCCGGACGGCAAGCTGGTGACGCACAAGCTGCTGTCCGAGTACCCGGAGCGCTACGACGACGCGGTCACCCAGGGCATGCGCGACATGCTGGGACTGAAGACCGGCGATCCGTTGCCGTCGGACCGGATCGAAGTGATCAAGATGGGCACCACCGTCGCCACCAATGCGCTGTTGGAGCGCAAGGGCGCGCGCACCGCGCTGGCGATCACGCGCGGCTTCGCCGACCAGCTGCGCATCGGCTACCAGGACCGGCCCGACATCTTTGCCATGCATATCGAGCTGCCGGACCTGATCTACGAGGAAGTGATCGAGATCGATGAGCGCGTCGGCGCCCACGGCGATGTGCTGCAGGCGCCGGACGAAGCGCTGCTGCGCCGCCAGTTCGCCGGGCTGCGGGACAAGGGCATCGGCGCCATCGCCATCGTGTTGATGCACGCCTACCGCTTTCCGCGGCACGAGCTGCGCCTGCGCGCGCTGGCCGAGGAGGCGGGTTTCACGCAGATCTCGGTGAGCCACCAGGTCAGCCCCCTGATGAAGATCGTCGGCCGTGGCGACACGACGGTGGTCGACGCCTACCTGTCGCCGGTGCTGCGCGACTACGTCTCGCGCGTGTCCGCCGACACCGGCGACACCCGCATCATGTTCATGCAGTCGAACGGCGGCCTGACCGACGCCGGCCGCTTCCAGGGCAAGGACGCGATCCTGTCCGGACCCGCCGGCGGCATCGTCGGCGCCGTCAAGAGCTGCGAGGCGATCGGCCTGAAACAGGTGATCGGCTTCGACATGGGCGGCACCTCGACCGACGTCGCCCACTACGACGGCGCCTACGAGCGCGTGTTCGAAACCGTGGTGGCCGGCGTGCGTGTGCGAGCGCCGATGATGCACATCCACACCGTGGCGGCGGGCGGCGGCTCGATTTGCAGCTTCGAGAACGGCCGCTTCAAGGTGGGGCCGGAATCGGCCGGCGCCAATCCGGGGCCGGCCAGTTACCGCAAGGGCGGCCCGCTGACGGTCACCGACTGTAACGTCATGCTGGGCCGCATCCAGCCGGAGCACTTCCCGCGTGTCTTCGGCCCGAACGGCGACCTGCCGCTCGACCGCGACGCGGTGGTGCGCGCCTTCGGCGAGCTGGCGGCGAAGATCGAACGCGAGACCGGCACGCGCCTGTCGCCGTCGGCGGTGGCGGATGGCTTCCTGGCGGTCGCCGTCGACAATATGGCGCAGGCGATCAAGTCGATCTCGGTGGAGCGCGGCTATGACGTCAGCCGCTACGCCATGTGCTGCTTCGGCGGCGCCGGCGGCCAACACGCTTGCCGCGTGGCCGACGTGCTGGGCATGACCAAGATCGCCATCCATCCGTTCGCCGGCGTGTTGTCGGCCTTCGGCATGGGACTGGCCGACATCCGGGCGATGCGCGAGGGCGCGGTCGAACAGCCGCTGAACGCCGCGTCGCTCGCGGCGTTGCAGCCCCAGTTGGCCGAGCTGGCGCGCCAGGCCCACGCCGAGCTGCTGGCGCAGCAGGTGGCGGCGGACGATATCCGTGTCGAGTTGTGCGCGCGCCTCAAGTATCAGGACAGCGATTCGGCGTTTGTCATCGCGCTGGCCGGCGTCGAGGAGATGGCGGAGGCGTTCGCCGTGCTGTATCGCGGCCGCTTCGGCTTCGTCATGGAAGGCCAGCCGCTGGTGATCGAATCGGTGTCGGCGGAGGCCATCGGCGCCGGCGATGGCGCCGACTTCGTCATCGAGGTGCCCGCCAACGCTGGCGCGGACACCGGTTCCGGCCGCGTCTACAGTTACGTCGACGGCCAGACCGTGCCGATCGCGCTGCACGTGCGCGCCGAACTGGCGGTCGGCAGCCGCGTCGCCGGCCCGGCGCTGATCCGCGAGGAGATCGCCACCACCGTGGTCGATAGCGGCTGGAGCGCCAGCGTGCTGCCGGACCGCACCTTGCTGCTGGAGCGCAGCGGCGCCGCCGGCAGCGCCCACAAGGTGACCACCGCCGCGCATCCGATCCACCTGGAGATCTTCAACAACCTGTTCATGGCCATCGCGCGCCAGATGGGCACCACCTTGGAGAACACCGCCTACTCGGTCAACATGAAGGAGCGGCTGGACTTCTCGTGCGCGATCTTCGACCGCGACGGCAACCTGATCGCCAACGCGCCGCACATTCCGGTCCATCTCGGGTCGATGAGCGACAGTGTGCTGTGCGTGATCCGCCAGCACGCCAAGACCATGGCGCCGGGCGACGCCTATGTGCTCAACGTTCCATACAACGGCGGCACGCACCTGCCGGATATCACCGTGGTGTGCCCGGTGTACGGCGAGACCGGCCGGGGCGCGCCGCTGTTTTACGTCGCCGCGCGCGGCCACCACGGCGATGTCGGCGGCATCACGCCCGGCTCGATGCCGCCCAATAGCACCACCATCGAGGAGGAGGGTGTTTTACTCGACAACGTCAAGATCGTCGACAAGGGCGTGTTCCTGGAGCCGCTGGTGCGCGGCCTGTTCGCCGCCGGCCCCTGGCCGAGCCGTAACATAGACCAGAACATCTCGGACCTGATCGCCCAGCTGGGCGCCTGCGAGACCGGCGCCAACGAGCTGCTGAAGGCCGTGTCGACCTATGGCGAGGACGTGGTGCTGGCCTACATGGGCCACGTGCAGGACAACGCGGAGAAGGCGGTGCGCAAAGCCATCGTCGGCCTGCGCGACGCCAGCTTCGCCTACGAGATGGACGACGGCGCGGTGGTCAAGGTCAAGCTGACCATCGACTATTCCAGCGGCGGCGCGATCGTGGACTTCACCGGCACCAGCGGGCAGCGGCCGACCAACTTCAACGCGCCGCTGTCGGTGTGCAAGGCGGCGGTGCTGTATGTGTTCCGCACCCTGATCGACAGCGACATCCCGATGAACGAGGGCGTGCTCAAACCGCTCAAGCTGATCATCCCGGAAGGCTCGATGCTCAATCCGCGCTACCCGGCGGCCGTGGTGGCCGGCAACGTGGAAGTGTCGCAGACCGTCACCGACGCGCTGTATGGCGCGCTGGGCGTGATGGCGGCCTCGCAGGGCACGATGAACAACTTCACCTTCGGGAACGACGAGCACCAGTATTACGAGACCATCGCCGGCGGTTCCGGCGCCGGTCCCGGTTTCGACGGCACGGCGGCGGTGCAGACCCACATGACCAACTCGCGCATGACCGACCCGGAGGTGCTGGAGTGGCGCTTCCCGGTGCTGGTTGAAACACACGCGATCCGGCGCGGCAGCGGCGGCGCGGGCAAGCACCACGGCGGCGACGGCGCGCTCCGGCGCATCCGCTTCCTGGAGGCGATGACGGCCAACATCCTCGCCGGCCACCGCCGCGTCCCGCCGTTCGGGCTCGGGGGCGCGCAGCCCGGCGCGCTGGGACGCAACTGGGTCGAACGCGGCGACGGCTCGGTGGAGGAATTCGGCGCCACCCACACCACGGACATGCAAGCCGGAGACGTCTTCGCCATTGAAACGCCGGGCGGCGGCGGCTTCGGTTCGAAACCATAACCAACAGGGAGTCACCATGAAAAAAACCATGCTTGCGCTGATGCTCGGCGCCTCGGCGGCGACGGCTGCCGCCCAATCGAATGTGACGGTGTACGGCATCGTCGACATGGCGCTGGTGCGCGAAAGCGGCGGCACCGCCACCACCACCAAATTGACCAGCGGGGTCGAGGCGGGATCGCGGCTCGGCTTCAAGGGCATCGAGGATCTGGGCGGCGGCATGTCGGCCGTCTTCCTGTTGGAGAACGGCTACCAGTCCGATACCGGCGCGATGGGGCAGGGTGGTCTGCTGTTCGGACGCCAGGCCTATGTCGGATTGCAGACGCGCGCCGGCACCATCACCCTGGGGCGCCAGTACACGCCGCAGTATCTGGCCGTGGCGACGGTCGACCCGTTCGGCTCCGGCACGGCGGGCGACACCAAAAACCTGATGGCGTCGACCGGCAATAGCGCCAGCCGCATGGACAACGCGGTCAAATATGTCTCGCCGGTGCTCGGCGGTTTCAACGTGGAGCTGGTGTATGGCGCGGGCGAAGTCTCCGGCGATAGCGCGGCCGGGCGCCAGTTGGGCGGATCGCTGAACTACAATCGCGGCCCGCTGACCTTGCGCCTGGCGACGCACCACCGCGACAACGATACGGCGACGCTCAAGAACACAAGTGCGGCCAACAACACCGTGCTGACGGCGTTGTACGACGCTGGCTTCATGAAGCTGCACGGGGCGTTCGGGATCGACAAGGGGTTGAATAGCGCATTGCCGCGCAATGCGGCCAATCCGTTCGGCTACGCGGTCGCGCCGACGCCAAGCACCGACAGCGACGTGATGCTGGTCGGTGCGACGGTGCCGCAGGGAAGTGGGGTGTGGCTGGCGTCGTACATCCGCAAGAACGACAAGACCAGCTTGAATCAGGACGCGCAGCAGTTCGCTGGCGGGTATCGCTACTACCTATCGAAACGCACGGACTTGTATGGCGTGTACGCGTACATCCGCAACAGGAACGGCGCCGGCTACACGGTGGGCAGTGCCATCGAAGGTGGAACGGGCAACCGGGGCGTCAACCTCGGCATCCGCCACGTATTTTAAAAAGGGGTGGGCATGGCCGAATAGCCCGGCCATGCCCACGCGCCGTCAGGCATATCAACGCTTGATGGTGCTGGTGTCGCAGCCTTGGGCGGTCGACGTGCCGCTATGCGTTGGCGCGGTCGCGTGGCCGTCGGTGTGACCCTGGGCGCAATCGGCGTTCACTTTGGACTGCTGCATCGCCTTGTCGGTCTTGCGCTGCGCGTTGCGCGGCGTGGCGGTGTTTTGGGTGTTGCTGTTATTTTGCATGGTGGTGGCGTTTTGCTCGCCGCTGTTGCTGGTGCTTTGGCCCACGGTTGGCGTGCCGGTGTTGCTGGTGCCCGCCGCCGTCGCCGACTGGCCGGTTGGCGTGGTCGATTGGCCGGCTGGCTGGGTTTGCGCGAACACACTCGCGCTCATGCACATCGCGGCAATCATTGCGGTCAATTTGGTATTCATGGGTGACTCCTCGTTGTTGATTGAATGGAGACCCATTTTTCCACAGCAAGCTGAACGCTTGCGTAGGACGATTTCTCGCGTGGCGGTCGGAATCGACGCGTTGAAAATGCCGTCCCGCATGCTGCTGCGGACGGCAAGTTAGTGCTTATGGGCAGCTACCTACGATGTAGTAGCCGGGGCCGGTTTGCGCCAGGGTCCGCATGAAGAAGATGCTGTACAAGCCCAGCACCTGGTCCGAGCCGTTGGCCAGCGCATAGCCGGCGACATGGTGGGCGCGGCCCGCCTTGACATGCGCATAGTTGCTGGCGGTAGTGGTCGTGCAGGCGAAGCCGGAGGGCGTGGTGACATTGATTGGCGCCGAGATCGCGCTTTCGCCGTCCGGACCGACCGCCGACACGGCGAAGCTGTACGTGGTGCCGGCCGTCAGGCCGCTCGCGGTGTAGGTCAGCGTGGTCACCGGGCTGGCCGTGATCTTGACGCCATTGCGGTAGACGTTGTAACCGGTGGCGCCGTTGACGGCGTTCCAGCTCAGCGGTACAGCGGTGGCGCTCGGGCTGCCGGCGCTCAGGCCAGCCGGCGCCGACAAGGTCGGCGCGTTGCCAACCAGGAACTGCGGAATCGCGCAGGCGGCCGACGCCTGGCCGAGGTTGTCGGTTGCCGTGACGGTGCCGCTGTAGTAGCCGTTGCCCAGGTTATACGTCTTGCTAAAGCTCGGGCCGCTGCCAGCCGCGGTGTCGTTGACCGGGGTCGGCCCGCTCAATGCCACGCTGTAGCTGGTTACGCTGCCGGGTGTGGTGGCGGCGCCGGTGATGGTGGCGCTGGTGGCGCTGACGACGCTGGCCGAGCAAGCGGTCACGGTGGGGCCGGCGACCGTCGAGACGCGCATGTTGTTTTTGTACCAGAAATCCATGACGAATTCCGGGTAGTCGACCTTGGTGGCGTCAACGTAGTTCATGTTTTGCCCGCCGCTGCCGGCTGGCCACGAATGCCCCATGCCGGTCACGGTGATTTCGTGCGTGCGCACCTTGCCGTTGCTGTCGCGGTATTGCACGTTGGTGCCGCCGCCGGGCACGGTCGCCGCCGGGTCCGCCGTGTACGCGCCGCCATACACCTGGCGCATCGCCGCCGCGCCGAGCGGGCCGTATGCCTGCCCCACCGTGTAGTCGAACGTGCCCCAGATGGTGCCGGCGATTTGCGTGGCGAATTTGGCGGCGCTGCCGCCGGCCATCGCCTTGCATTTATTGGCGGCCGTGGTGGCGGAGTAGCCCGACGGCACGGCGCCGATCTGCAAGGTCGTGGTGCCCGGGGTGGGGCCGGCGTTGATGCCGATACCGGCGAACACATCCGGTGCCAGACAGCCCAGCGCCATCGTCTCGCCGCCGCCCGAGGACAGGCCGGTCACATACACCTGGTTGGGGTCGATCGCGTATTTCGGGTCGGCGATGAAGCGGTTGACGACGTCGAGCAGGACGGCGTCGTGGCCGCTGGTGCGGTTGTGGTTGGTGCTGGCGTAGTCCCAGCAATGATTGGCGTAGACGTTGCCGGGGGCGTTGGGGGCGATGACGACGGCGCCGTATTTCTCGGCCACCGTTTTCCAGTTGTAGCCGCCGTCGGTGCTGCTGTTGATGACGTCGTTGGTGGCGGTTTGCTGGCAGCCGTGCAGCACCAGCACCAGCGCCCGCTTGCCGGCCAAGGTCGGTTGCGACGCCGGCCAATAATAGTAACCGGTGAGCTGCCCGCCGTTGACGGTGTCGTTGGCCCAGCTTTGCTGCGTGCTCCACGTACCGGGCCCGGCCGTAGCGGCGTGGGCCATGCAGGCGGACGCCAGCATAATTGTGGCGGCGCATGCCCGCGACACCAAGCGTTTGATGTTGATTGCCATGATTCCTTGTCTCCGTTATGTAAGTTATTCCCGCATCCGATGAGCTCGGGTGAAGAAAATAGTAGTGCAAAAAAATTTGCTTACAAGCGCCCCAGTATTTCTACTGTTGTGTGCGCGATTCGCTTCTGCGAGCGATCGGAGGCGGCAAGTCCGGTCCTGCGCGCGCACCCGCGCGCGCAACGTTATGGTTGCGTTCGCTAGCATGTCGCGTGGGGTGGAAGTCGGTCGCGATGAGGAGGGGGCCGCTTCGGTCCCTCCGCAGTGCGACGAATTGGCCGCTGTGCGCCAACGACAAAGATATCGCTATTGCGCAAGCCCAGCCTCGCTGCTCTCTAAGGCTTTGACACAGATCAAAAGAACTTAGTTCCGCAAGAAAATGGCTTGCCGGCAGGTTTTTTGAGTAGAACTGTGTGCCAGCACACACAATGGCGCGCGATCGCGGAACGCGGTATTAACCGGTAGATACCATTGATTGCACTGGGGAACCGGCACAGGCGGGGAGGGAGCGAATGTGGGATGTGGAGCGGCCCGCCAACCATGGCGGGCATGCGCAAGCCGGACGGGTTTTCCCCGATTCGGCCTCAGCGGTTGGTGGACGTGTCGCTTCGTTCGTCCTTGTTCTTCTTTTTGGGTTGCTTGCCACGAGTCGACGTGGTGGCGTCGTCCCTGTTGCCGCTGCCGCTAGTCCCGGTGGCGCTGCTGCCGCCGCTGGTCGAAGCGGCCGATCCGCCGCTGCCGTACTGGTCGGTGCTGGAGTTGCCGCCGGTCGAGCTGGATTGGCCCGTGGTCGAACCGCCGGATTGGCTGCCGGTCATGCCGGCGCTGCCGGTGGACTGGCTGCCGGCCGAGCCGCCGCCCGTGCCCGATCGGGTTCCACTGCCGCTACCGGCACCGCTGCCGCCGCTGCCGGTGCCGGTCTGGCCGCCGGTGCCGCTGGTGCCGCTTTGGCCACCTTGGCCGGTCCCGCCGCCGGTCGCGCCGCCCGTTTGCGCCACCGCGGCCGCGCTCATCAGGAATGCTATCGTCAACGCTGCGAATTTGGTTTTCATGCTGGCTCCTCGATTCGATGATAGGAGTCGCTATTTTTTCACAGGGACGCGGCGGACAAAGTAGGAGAGGCGCCCGCGTCGCGGTCGGAGACGGGGAAGCGCGGCCGCAAGCAAGCGCCTCGACAAGCGGCGGGAAAGTCAGTGGCGCAGCGAACGGCGCATGACCAGCGGCGGGGTTTCCATCGGATTGGCGTGCGAGTATTCGAGCTCTTCGGCCAGTTCGAATTCAAAGGCCGTGTAAAAATCGATCAGCTTGGGCTGGTCGGCGCGCACCGCCAGGCGCACCTCGTCGAGGCCGCACGCCAGGCCGTGGTGGATCACCGCCTCCAGCAGGTGCTGCGACAGGTTGCTGCCCCGATAACGCGGCAGCACGCCCATGCGGCAGATTTCCCAGACGTCCGGGTCGGCGTCGAGCGGCAGCCAGCGCACCGAGCCGACCGGCTCGCCGTCGACCAATAAAACAAAACCGCCGCCGTCGCGCAGATGGTCTGCAACGACGACGGCGGTTTCGCGGTGTCCGCTGGAGGTGACGCTGACCTTGCCGGCCCACGCGGCGCGCGTGAGTTCGGCAATCAGTTTGGCATCGTCTTCCGTCGCTTCACGCACTACGATGTTCATGCCTGGACTGTCCTTAACGGATGCGCATGCCCGGCTCGGCGCCAGGCCACGGATTCAAGATGTAGATGCCCGGATTGGCCTTCTCATCGGCCGCCGAGGCCGCCAGTACCATGCCTTCGGACACGCCGAACTTCATCTTGCGCGGCGCCAGGTTGGCCACCAGCACCGTCAGCTTGCCGACCAGATCTTCCGGCTTGTACATCGACTTGATGCCGGAGAAGACGTTGCGGTGGCGGCCTTCGCCGACGTCCAAGGTCAGGCGCAGCAGCTTGTCGGAGCCGTCGACGTGTTCGCAGTTGACGATCTTGGCGATGCGCAGATCGATCTTGACGAAGTCGTCGATCTTGATCTCCGGCGCCAGTTCCTCGATGCCGGTGGCGGGCGCCGGGGCGGCGGCGGTGCCGATGGTGGTGGAGGCGGTGGTGGAGGCGGCGGTGGCAGCGGGCGTGGCCGCGGGCGGCGCGTCGAACAGTTCTTCGATCATCTTGGCGTCGACGCGCGTCATCAGATGGCTGTAGGCGCCGATGGTACGGCCCAGCATGGCTTGCGAGACGGCGCCGCTGGCGACATCGGTGTCGGCCCACACCAGTTTTTCGTCGTTGAGGAACTTGGCGACGTTGGCGGCCACACCCGGCAACACCGGCGACAACAGGGTCGTCAGCTGGCGGAACAGGATCAGCGCGGCGGTGCAAACGTCGTGCAGCTCGGCGATCTTCGCCTCGTCCTTGGCCAAAATCCACGGCTTGTTTTCGTCGACATACTGGTTGGTGATGTCGGCGATTTCCATGATTTCACGCAGCGCCTTGCCGAATTCGCGCGCCTCGAAATTGGCGGCGATGCTGGCCTGGCGTTCGACGCCGTCGGCCGTCACCAGCGCGCGCTTGATCCATCCCTGCGCGCCGTCGGACAGCGAAGCGGCCAGCTTGCCGTCGAATTTCTTGGCGATGAAGCCGGCGCAGCGGCTGGCGATGTTGACGTACTTGCCGATCAAGTCGCTATTGACGCGGGCGACGAAGTCCTCGCCGGTGAAGTCCAGGTCTTCCACCTTCGAGTTGAGCTTGAAGGCGATGTAGTAACGCAGCCATTCCGGGTTCATGCCCAGGTTCAGGTAGCGCAGCGGCGAGATGCCGGTGCCGCGCGACTTGGACATTTTTTCGTTGTTGACGGTCAGGTGGCCGTGCACGTTGACCTTGAGCTTGTCGATGACCGGATGGCCGGCGAACTTCAGCATCGCCGGCCAGAACAGCAGGTGGAACGAGACGATGTCCTTGCCGATGAAGTGGATCTGTTCGGTGGCCGGGTCGTTCAACAGTTCGTTGAAGTCGATGCCTTGCTTTTCGCAATAGTTTTTCAGGCTGGCCAGGTAACCGACCGGCGCGTCCAGCCAGACGTAGAAGAACTTGCCCGGCGCGTCAGGAATCGGGATGCCGAAGTAGGGCGCGTCGCGCGAGATGTCCCAGTCGGCCAGCTTTTCGCCGGACTCGCCGAGCCATTCGCTGACCTTGTTGACCATTTCCGGCTGCAAGCGGCCGGGCGTGTTGAGCCATTCCTTGAGGAATTCGTAGCAGCGCGGATCGGACAGCTTGAAGAAGTACTGTTCCGAATCCTTGAGGATGGGCGTGGCGTTGGTGAACACCGAGAACGGATTGATCAGTTCGGTCGGCTGGTAGGCCGCGCCGCACACTTCGCAGTTGTCGCCGTACTGGTCCTTGGCGTGGCACACCGGGCACTCGCCCTTGATGTTGCGGTCGGCCAGGAACATGCCTTTGACCGGGTCGTAGAAGCGCGGCACGATCTTGGTCTGGATCAGGCCGGCGTCGCGCAGCTTGCGGTAGATGCCCTGCGACAACTCGACGTTTTCCGGCGAGTCGGTCGAGTACCAGTTGTCGAAGGCGATGTGGAAGCCGTCGAGGTACTGGGCGCGGCCGGCGGCGATCTTGGCGACGAACGCCTGCGGCGTGATGCCTTCCTTTTCGGCGGCGATCATGATCGGCGTGCCGTGGGTGTCGTCGGCGCCGACAAAGTGCACCGTGCGCGGCGCGAGTTGTCCGTCGACCTCGTCGCGCTGCATTCGCTGGAACCGGACCCAGATGTCGGCCTGGATGTACTCCATCATGTGGCCAATATGGAAAGCGGCGTTTGCGTAGGGCAGGGCAGTGGTGACGAACAGCTTGCGGGTCATGGTTGATGCACTTTGTGGGTGGAAAAGCAGCATTTTAACAGTGGAAGCGGCATGCGGTCACGCCGGCAATGGGGCGCGGCCGGTAATTATGGCGCGATGCGCTAAAATGGGCGCACATTTCACGGAGAGTCACATGAGCATTACTGTAGAAGACGTCAAGGCGGCGCTGTCCAAAATCATTGATCCAAATACAACGAAAGATTACGTCAGCGGCAAGGCCGTCAAGAATTTAAAGGTCGACAACGGTGATATCTCGCTCGACATCGAGCTCGGTTATCCGGCCAGGAGCCAGGTCGACAGCATCCGCGCCAGCGTCATCGCCGGCTTGAAGGCGCTGCCGGGCGCGGGCAACATCAGCGTCGGCGTCGCCACCAAGGTGATTCCGCACACGGTGCAGCGCGGCTTGAAGCTGATGCCGAACGTGAAAAACATCATCGCCGTCGCCTCCGGCAAGGGCGGCGTGGGCAAATCGACCACCGCCGTCAACCTGGCGCTGGCGCTGGCCGCCGAGGGCGCCTCGGTCGGCTTGCTCGACGCCGACATCTACGGCCCGTCGCAGCCGATGATGCTGGGCGTGTCGGGCCGTCCGGAAACCAAGGACGGCAAATCGATGGAGCCGCTGGAAAACCACGGCGTGCAAGTGTCGTCGATCGGCTTCCTGATCGACCCGGACGAGCCGATGGTGTGGCGCGGCCCGATGGTCACGCAGGCGCTGCAGCAATTGCTGGAGCAGACCAACTGGCGCGACCTGGACTACCTGATCGTCGACATGCCGCCCGGCACCGGCGACATCCAGCTTACGTTGTCGCAGAAAGTGCCGGTCACCGGCGCCGTCATCGTCACCACGCCGCAGGACATCGCGCTGCTGGACGCGCGCAAGGGCTTGAAGATGTTCGAGAAGGTCGGCATTCCGATCCTCGGCATCGTCGAGAACATGAGCACGCACATTTGCTCGAACTGCGGCCACGCGGAGGAAATCTTCGGCGCCGGCGGCGGCGCCAAGATGTGCAAGGACTTCAATGTCGAGTTCCTCGGCGCGCTGCCGCTGACGATGGCGATCCGCGAGCAGGCCGATTCCGGCAAGCCGACCGTGGTGGCCGATCCGGACGGCCAGGTCGCCGCCATCTATAAAGACATCGCCCGCAAGATCGCGGTGCAGGTGTCCGAGAAGGCCAAGGACATGACCAGCAAGTTCCCGAGCATCGTCATCAAGAACGATTAAGCGCGGCTTGACGGCGATGGCCGCGTCGTCTCCTTTGCGTCCGCGCAAGGCGCCGCGCCAGCAACGCGCCACCCACACGGTGGAGGCGTTGCTGGAGGCGGCGGCCCAGGTCCTCGAGGCCGACGGGCTGGACGGCTATAACACCAACGCCGTGGCGCGCCGGGCCGGCGCCAGCGTCGGCACCCTGTACCAGTATTTTCCGGGCAAGGATGCGCTGACGCTGGCGTTGCTGCTGCGCGAAGACCGTTTATTCCACGAGGCCGCGGCCGCGACCGTGGCCTTGCCCGGCTTTCAAGCCGCCATGACCGCGTTCATCGACGTCGCCGTGCGTCAGCAGCTGTCCCGTCCCAACCTGGCGCGCCTGCTCGACGAGCAGGAGGGGCGCCCCGAATTCCGCGCCGCGCTCAGCGGCAAGTACCGTTTCCACGATTTGTTGGCGGAGATCCTGTGCAAGCCGGACGCGCCGGCGCAGTGGCAAGCGGAGGCGCCGCGGCGCTTGGCGGCCGACGACCTGCTGGCGCTGATGCGCGGCATGACCGACGCCGCCGGCGAACGCGGCGAGCGCGACGCGGACCATCTCGCCCGGCGCATTCGCGCCGCCGCGCTCGGCTATCTGGCGGCGCTGCCCGGTTGAAATGCGAGCAAGCCAGGCGCGTTTCCCGAACGGCGCGCGCAAGCGCTTGTTTTCGTTGATGTTTTAGGCGGGCCGGGGGCGCGCCAAAGCGAGTTGATGGCGTTGCGCGGCGGCCGTATTCTGTTGCTTTCACAACAGGAGAAACACGATGCTGTTCAATCATCTCAGCTTCCCATCGACCGACGTCGCCGCCACCGTGGCCTTTTTTGTCGAGCATTTGGACTGCTCGGCCGAAAGCTTTGGCACCAGCGTGGTGCTCAAGCGCGCCGGCTTCGACATCGTCATCGAGGACGCCACCGACCGTTTCGACGACGTGGTGTGGCCGGAAAACTTTCATCTTGGCTTCGAACTGCCGTCGGTCGCGGCGTTGCAGGCGCTCCATGCGCGCTTTCTGCATGAGCGGGTGGCCATGAAGACCGGGTTGTTCCAGCATGCGCGCGGTTCGCGCTTCTTTTGCGAGGCGCCCGGCGGCTTGCTGTTCGAGATGAATACCCGGGCCGACGCCGAGCCGCGCTACCGGGCCGGCTTCGCCCAGCGGGTGCCGACGGAGTAGGGGCTGGCGCCGGCCGTGCCGGCGTCGGGCGCGAAACGCTTGCCGACACTGTAAAATAGCGTCTTTTACATCCCGGCTTTGATACTTCGATGACTACCTCCGCTACGCCAGTCCGTACCCCGATCCGTACCCGTTTCGCTCCGAGCCCGACCGGCTTCCTCCACCTCGGCGGCGCCCGCACGGCGCTGTACTCGTGGGCTTTCGCCCGTCACTTCGGCGGCACCTTCGTGCTGCGCATCGAGGATACCGACCTGGAGCGCTCCACGCCGGAAGCGGTGCAAGCCATCATCGAAGGCATGGAATGGCTGGGCCTGAGCCACGACGAAGGCCCGTTCTACCAGATGCAGCGCATGGACCGCTACCGCGAGCTGGTGGGCCAGATGCTGGGCGCCGGCACCGCTTATCACTGCTATTCGTCGCCGGACGAAGTCGAAGCGATGCGCGAGCGCATGCGCGCGGCCGGCGAAAAGCCGCGCTACGACGGCACCTGGCGTCCCGAGCCGGGCAAGACCTTGCCGGCGATCCCGGAAGGCCGCAAGCCGGTGGTGCGTTTCAAGAATCCGCTCGACGGCGAAGTGACCTGGGACGATTTCGTCAAAGGCACGATCACCATCGGCAACAAGGAGCTGGACGATCTGGTCATCGCCCGTCCGGACGGCACGCCGACCTATAACTTCTGCGTGGCCGTCGACGACTGGGACATGCAAATCAGCCACGTGCTGCGCGGCGACGACCACGTCAACAACACGCCGCGCCAGATCAACATCCTGCGCGCGATCGGCGCGCCGCTGCCGCTGTACGGCCATCTGCCGATGATACTCGGCGCCGACGGCCAGAAGATGTCCAAGCGTAAGGACGCGGTCAACGTCATGGAATACCCGGCGCAAGGCTACCTGCCGGAAGCGATCCTGAACTACCTGGCGCGCCTGGGCTGGAGCCACGGCGACGATGAAGTGTTTTCGATGGAGCAGGTGGTCGCGTGGTTCGACGGCTCGCACCTGTCGAACTCGGCGGCGCAGTTCAATATCGAAAAACTGAACTGGCTCAACAACCACTATATCAAGCAGGCCGACAACGCACGCCTGGCCGAGCTGGCCAAGCCGCGCATGCTGGCCGCGGGCGCCCGGTTCGACGGCGCGCCCGAGCTGCCGGCCGTGCTGGCGCTGATGAAGGAGCGCGCCAACACCGTCAACGAGCTGGCCGACGCGGCGATGCTGTTCTACCGCACGCCGCAACCGGACGCGGCGCTGCTGACCCAGCACCTGACCGACGCCGTCAAGCCGGCGCTGGCGCAGTTCGCCGACCGCTGCAAAACGGTGGAGTGGAGCAAGGAAGCGCTGGCGGCGATGATCAAGGAAGTGCTGGCCGCGAACAGCTTGAAGATGCCGCAGATCGCCATGCCGCTGCGGTTGATCGTCACCGGTCAACTGCAGACGCCGGCCATCGACGCGGTGTTGCAACTCTTCGGCCGCGAAGCGATTGTGGCGCGTCTGGCGAAATATCTGTGAGTTTGAATTAAAACCGGAGCAAAGTTGCAAAAGGGTATTTGCATAGTGCGGCTTCTTTGCTATACTCTTGTTTCTGCGCCAACGGGGGTATAGCTCAGCTGGGAGAGCGCTTGCATGGCATGCAAGAGGTCAGCGGTTCGATCCCGCTTACCTCCACCAAGAAATTTTGGTAGGATGCGCGGAATGTAGTGGCAGTTTGGTTGTTCGCGGTCCCCATCGTCTAGAGGCCTAGGACATCACCCTTTCACGGTGAGTACGGGGGTTCGAATCCCCCTGGGGACGCCAAGTTGTAAAGCAGTAGCGTTGTGTGAGTTGTTGACGTTGTTTGTACTGATTTGTTTGATGTTTGGCTTCATGCTGGATAGATACAAGTAGTGAAAACAAAAGTCGCGCAAGCGGCTTTTATTATTTCTGCGCCCGGGGGGTATAGCTCAGCTGGGAGAGCGCTTGCATGGCATGCAAGAGGTCAGCGGTTCGATCCCGCTTACCTCCACCACTGCGCGGAAATGATAGCGGCAAAGTAGTGACCGTAGTGCCGAGGTCCCCATCGTCTAGAGGCCTAGGACATCACCCTTTCACGGTGAGTACGGGGGTTCGAATCCCCCTGGGGACGCCAGCTTCGCCAGGCTGGCGGGTAGTGAGTGGTAAATGTAGTGGCAGCACCGTAGTACGACAGAAGACTTTCTGCGCCCGGGGGGTATAGCTCAGCTGGGAGAGCGCTTGCATGGCATGCAAGAGGTCAGCGGTTCGATCCCGCTTACCTCCACCATTAGCGCAGAGAGCACCGACATGTCCCCATCGTCTAGAGGCCTAGGACATCACCCTTTCACGGTGAGTACGGGGGTTCGAATCCCCCTGGGGACGCCAGTATTTGATTCGATGATGAAGCCGCCTTGTGCGGCTTTTTTGTATTTGCGCCGCCGCGTTTGCTTTCGTGCGCGCCCGTTGCCGGGCTGCCAATCTTGCGGGAATATCGTGCAAAAACAAGGGTTTGCTATTGCGCTCGCCGAATTTGACTGCTATGATTCGCGCCTTGGAAAAGTCCCCATCGTCTAGAGGCCTAGGACATCACCCTTTCACGGTGAGTACGGGGGTTCGAATCCCCCTGGGGACGCCAGGATTTTTCCAGTTTTACCGTAGTTAGGTCGGCAACACGGACAGATCACTGTCCCCATCGTCTAGAGGCCTAGGACATCACCCTTTCACGGTGAGTACGGGGGTTCGAATCCCCCTGGGGACGCCAAACAAGCTGTATACAAAAAGCCGCCTCGTGCGGCTTTTTGCATTGTCCGGCGTATTTTTAACGCATGCTCAGGGTGTCACCAGTGGAACGTCGGATATTGCGGCGGCATCGTCGGCGATATCTGGTACCACGGCCCGGAGCGCGGAATATGCCAGGGCGCCCGCGCCAGCTCCAGCCCGAACGGCTCCATGCCCGGCGCGGCCCCGGCCATAAAGGGCGACAGCATGCCTTGCGGCGCCATCATGCCCGCGATCAGCGGCTGCTGCATGGCGAGCGCCTGCGGCGTCACCGCCGGCTGCTGCAGCGCTTGTCCGCTCGGCGTTTGCAGGCCGACCGCCACCAGCACATCGGGCATGCCGAAACCGGTGCGGCTCTGGTCGGCCAGGCTGACCCGGCGCGCGCTGGCGCGGATGATCTGGAACAGCCGCTCGACTCTTTCGGCGCCGCGCACCTTGTACTGCGGGGTCTGGAAGTCCGGATGGTGCGCCAGCGTCAGCGCGGCCAGGCCGGTGATGTGCGGCGTCGCCATCGAGGTGCCGTCCCAGGCCGCGAAGTTATTCGGCGGCACGCACGATGTGATCGCCACGCCGGGCCCGCATACGCCCACCTGCGGTCCGAAGCAGCTGAACTTGGCGGTGAAATAACCGTAGGCGTCGACGTTGGCATCGAGCGTCTGCGCGTGGTAGCTGTCGGCCGGGAACTCGTCGAGCTTGCCGATGGCCGCCACCGCCAGCACGTTCGGCGACGAGGCGGGGTATTGCACCGGACCGCCCGAGTTGCCGGCCGCGACGATGCAGGCGATGCCGGCCCGCTTGGCGCGCAGGATCTGCTGTTCCAGCGCCTCGGACACCTCGGCGCCGCCCAGGCTCAGGTTGACGACATCGATCTGCTGGTCGATGCAGTACTCGAGCGCGTCGATCAGCTGGCTGACCTGGCCGCCCGGGAACAGCTTGCACGCGTGGACCTCGGCCTCGGGCGCGAAGCCGCGGATGCCGGAGGTGATGTCGGCCGCGGCGATGACGCCGGCGCAATGGGTGCCGTGGCCCATCGCGTCCTGGTCCCAGCCCGCGGGATTGGTTTTCTTGTTCAGCACGTCGAAGCCGGCCTTGATGCCGTGCAGATTGTCGTGCGAGGTGGCCGCGCCCGAATCGACGACGGCGATCTTGATGCCCTGGCCCCGGTAGGCTCCCGGCAACTGGTCGAGCCGCATCGCCTTCTGCCCCCAGCCGAGCGCGCGCTGGCGCGGAAAGCCCGCCAGCGCCGGCCAGTCCGACAAGGCCCGCAGCGCCACCACATTGGCCTCGTCGGTGCTGATATCCGGATCGCGCTGGTAGAAGCTCCAGTAGTCGGCCTTCGGTTTCACGTACAGGCCGGTGATCGACTCCGGCGTCTCGCCGAACAGCGACAAGGTGACCTGGCCGTTGGCGTCGGTCTTGCCGCTGGCCGGCATCATGCCGCCGAACAGCGACACCTCGGCGTCGGCCTGCGGCGCGCCATCCTTGCCGACCACGCTGATGACGGCGTTGACCACCGGGCCGCCGGCGCCGGGCATGACGCCGGTCACCATCTGCGGCTGGCGCAACGCCGGTTCCATCAACGTCAGGTGCTGGTCATGCTCGACCAGCAAACGGCCCTGGCCTTGCTGGTGCAGCAGCGCCGCCTTCTGTTCCGTCATGCGCGCCACCAGCACGCCCTGGCTGCCGCCCATGCCGTCGGCCAGCGCGCCCAGCACCGATTTGGGGCCGACCGTGTCGACCACCTCGATGTCGGCGCTGTTGCGCAGCGCCTGCTCCAAGGCCGAGAACTGCAGCGGCTGGAAGCCCAGCGTGTGCAAGCCCTCCGGCACCTGGCGCGGCGCGACGACATATTGTTTTTTACGCGAGCCGATGGCGCGGCCGACACTGTCGGCCCGGCTGTCGGCCGCCCGCGCGGCATTGCCGTCGACGGCGCCGGCCGGGGCGGTGGTGGCGGGCCCGGCGGCGGCGCCGGCGGCGTCATCGCCGCCGCCGGAGCCGCCGGCCGCCGAGGTGCCGGCCGCCGCGCCGCCGGGCGCGGGGCCGCCCGTGGCGCCGGACGCGGCGGCGCCACGGCCGCCGCCGCGCCCTTCAGTACTGGCGGCCGTTTCGCCGCCGCTCGATGTGGACTCCGGCGGCATCGGTGCGCCGCCGTTGGGATTCTTGGGCATGGGAATTCCTTTCAAATCGGACCGGCCGCGCCGCTGCCGAACATCGACAGCGGGCGGTCCGGTTCTATCGTCAATTGGTGGGTGGGGGCGCTGGCGTCGCTGAACTGCCGCCGTAGCCGTTGCGCGGTGGCCGCGCTGATTTCCAGAACGGCGGTGTGCGGCTGTCCGTGCGGGCCGATCAGATCGACCACCGTGATGTCGGGATCGGTCTCGGCCAACGCCAGAAAGTCCGTCAGCGGCGTGCCGCCGGCGGCGTGGATCAAATACCTGGCCTTGCCTGGCGCGGTGAGCGCGTGGCTCATGGGTTTCTCCTCAAAGCAGCGCCCTTCGCGGCCGCGGCCGTCGAAGGGCAAAGGACGGCGTGCGGCGCCGTCGCCTCGGCGTCGCAGTAACGCATCAGTGCAGCGTTTGCTGACCGCCGTACATCGCGCCGTTACCGCCTTGCTGCTGGGCCAACTGGGCCAGTTGGGCCTGCTGCGCGGCTTGCTGGGCGTAAGCGGCCGTGACCGGGTCGGCGCCGAACGGCAGCATGCCGCCCAGTTGGCCGGCGATGCCGCCGATGGTGTTGCCCAGTCCCGCGTTGCCGAACGCCCCGCCAATGGCGCCGCCCAACGGCTGGGCGACGTTCTTGATCAGGTTGCCGAACCAGCCGCCTTGCGGCGTCAGTCCCTGCCCATCCTGCAGCTGCTGCAGCTGCTGCATCTGGGCTTCCTGCAGCGCGTAGGCTTGCGCCATCGGATCGGCGCCGAACGGCAGCAGATTCGGCGTTTGCCCGATGGGCTGGCTGCCGATGCGCGGGTAGCCGGGGTGGGGCGCGTTGAAGTGGTTGGACAGCCGGTTGCGCCACAGGTTGCCCAGCCAGCCGCTGCCGACGCCAGGCGTCGGCCCGACCAGGCTTTGCAGTTGCATTTGCGCCTCTTGTTGCGCCTGTTGCGCATAGGCTTGCGACACCGGATCGGCACCGAACGGCAGCATGCCGCCCAACTGGCCGGCGATGCCGCCGATGGTGTTGCCGATGCCGGCGTTGCCAAAGGCGCCACCGATAGCGCCGCCCAGCGGCCGCGCCACTTGCTTGACCAGGTTGCCGAACCAGCCTTGCGGCGCCAGGCCTTGCTGCTGCAGTTGCTGCAGTTGCTGCAACTGCGCCTCTTGCTGCGCCTGCTGTGCGTAGGCTTGCGACACCGGGTCGGCGCCGAACGGCAGCATGCCGCCCAGCTGGCCGGCGATGCCGCCGATGGTGTTGCCGATGCCGGCGTTACCGAACGCGCCGCCGATGGCGCCGCCCAGCGGCCGCGCCACCTGCTTGACGAGGTTGCCGAACCAGCCCTGCGCCGACAGGTCGCCCGGCTGCTGCATGCCTGCCTGCTGCATCATCTGTTGCTGCTGTAATTGCTGTTGCAGCTGTTGCAGCTGTTGTTGCTGCGCATAGGCGGCGCTGACCGGATCGGCGCCCAGCGGCAGGAAGGAGCCGCCGATGCCGCCGGCCACCTGGCCGATCTGGTTGCCCAGCTTGGCGTTGCCGAACAGGCCGCCGATGCCGCGCCCGATCAGGCCACCGAGCGGGGCGCCGAACATGCCGCCGAGGAAGCCGCTGGGCGCGAGGCCGCCCATCTGCCCGATCTGTCCCATCGGCCCGAGTTGTTGCGGCGCTAGTTGCTGTCCATAGTATTGTTGAAACTCATTCATGACATCTCCTTGTTATTGGTTCATGTTGTGGATCGCGGGTCCAGCACCAGCGCGCCGCCACCCGCCGCCACCTTTTATTGTTCTCGTTTATTGTTCTCGTTCGTTCCGCAAGGTCGTGTGGCGGTCGTGTGGCGGCGGCCCTGGGCTGGAACGAATTGGACCCGCGGCGGGAAAGGAAGTTTTGGTATTCTTGGTTGTCCTCTCACGTTAATCAGGTATCATCCAGCCTCGTTTGTAAACCGCCACCACACCATGTCCTTGCGCAGTCTCGATCTCTTTTGCCGTGTCGTCGACAACTACGGCGACATCGGCATTTGCTGGCGTCTGGCCCGCCAGCTGCGGCGCGAACACGCGCTCGACGTGCGGCTGTGGGTGGACGACCTGCCCAGCTTCCGGCGCCTGTGCCCGCAGGTGGCCACCGCCGCCGACAGCCAGTCGATCGACGGCGTCACGGTGCGCCACTGGCGCGGCCAGGACGGCGTCTACGGCGCCGCCGACGTGGCCGACATCGTCATCGAGTTCTTCGCCTGCGACATTCCGCCCGGCTACATCGCCGCGATGGCCGAATGCACGCCGCGTCCGGTCTGGTTCAACCTGGAAGGCTTGACGGCGGAGGAGTGGGTCGAGGGCTGCCACCGGCTGACGTCGCCGCATCCGCGTCTGCCGCTGACCAAGCATTTCTTCTTCCCCGGCTTCACCGACAAAACCGGCGGCCTGCTGCGCGAGGCGGCGCTCGAGCCCGAGCGGCTGGCGTTCCAGTCGGACCCGGCGGCGATGGCGGCGTTCCTGGCCGGGCTGGGCGTGACCGAGCGCGAGCGGGCCGCGACCAAGGTCTCGCTGTTCTGCTATCCGCACGCGCCGGTCGCGGCGTTGTTCGACGCCTGGCGCGAGGGCGGCGAGGCCGTCGTTTGCCTGGTGCCCGAAGGCGTGGCCGCCGGGGCGGTGCAAGCGTTCATCGGCGCGGCGGCCACCGTCGGCGCGGCGGCCACGCAAGGCGCGCTGACGGTGCGGGTGCTGCCGTTCGTGCCGCAACCCGACTACGACAAACTGTTGTGGGCCTGCGACCTGAACTTCGTGCGCGGCGAGGATTCGTTCGTGCGCGCGCAGTGGGCCGGCAAGCCGTTCGTCTGGCACATCTATCCGCAGGATGAAAATCTGCACCACAAGAAGTTGCGCGCCTTCCTGCGGCGCTACGCGGGCGCGCTGCCGGCGCTGGAGCGCTTTTCGCTGGACTGGAACGGCGCGCCGACGGCGGCCGGGCAGGAGGGCGATGCGGACAGCTGGCCCGCCTTGCGCGCGGAGATGCCGCAAATGGCCGCGCGGGCGCAAGAGTGGCGGCAACAGATGTTGGCCAATGGCGATCTGGCCGCCAACCTGATGCGTTTTGCCGCCAGCTTGAGATAGGCGGCGCGGGAAAAGCCGGGTATAATGCCGGGTTAATCTCGCACATTTTTACTGGATCAACCGTGAGCTGACGGCTTTTGGCCCGGCGACAGATGATTTTTACGCAACCTACTTTTTACGTACACTCCCTATGAAACCTGCAAAAGAAATTCGTGTTGGCAATATCATCATGGTCGAAGGCAAACCATTCATCGTGCTGCGCTCCGATGTCAACGGTTCGAGCCGCACGGGCTTCACGTACAAATGGAAGATGAAGAATCTTCTGACCAACAGCCCGCTGGAAAACGTCTTCCGCGGCGACGACAAGTTCGACGTGGTCGTGCTGGACAAAAAGCCGGTGACCTACTCGTACTTCGCCGATCCGCTGTACGTCTTCATGGACGCCGACTACGAACAGTATGAAATCGAAGAAGAGAACCTGGGCGAAGCGCTGAACTACCTGAAAGACGGTATGGAATGCGAAGCCGTGTTCTACGACGGCAAGGCGATCTCGGTCGAACTGCCGACCACCATCGCGCGCCAGATCGTGTACTCGGAGCCTGCGGTCAAGGGCAACACTTCGGGCAACGTCCTGAAGGAAGCCAAGATCGAAAACGCCATCGAATCGAAGCAGCACACGGTTCAAGTGCCGCTGTTCGTGAGCCAGGACGACGTCATCGAGATCGACACCCGCACCAACGAATACAAGCGCATCGTTCGCAACTAAGTGTGACGGTTCGAAATTAAGCCGCGATCATCGCCGAACATCGGCGATGTTGTGGCAAAAAAGCACGCCTGCGGCAGCCGGCGTGCTTTTTTTACGTCTAAACGTGTGCCAATTGCAATTAATTGCTGAAATAGAAGTAATTTTTGTGGTGGTGGTGACAACGCGCTGATATATTAATGCGACGCAACAAATTTTGCGTGGCGGCGATCGCCGGATCGTCGGGATCACCATTCACGAGGACGGTATGGATCGCAGGCAGTTTGTTCGAATCGGCGTGGCGGCGGGCGCCGCCGGCGCCACCGGGGCCCAGGCCGCGCCCGCGGCGGCCGGCAAGCATGCCGGCGGCATCCTCGATGCCGGCGTGCGCGAGCAGCAGCAGATGATGGAGGCCGGCAAGCTGACCTCGCACGCGCTGACGTCGCAATACCTGGCGCGCATCCGCACCATCGACAAGGCCGGCCCGCGCATCAACGCCATCATCGAAATCAATCCGGAGGCGCTCAAGATCGCGCTCGAGATGGACCGCGAGCGGCATCTGAAGCGCGTGCGCGGACCGCTGCACGGCATCCCGGTCCTGTTAAAAGACAATATCGCCACCGGCGACCGCATGAGCACCACCGCCGGTTCGCTGGCGTTGTCGAACGTGCGGGCCGCGCGCGACGCCCACGTGGCCGCGCAACTGCGCGCGGCCGGCGCCGTCATCATCGGCAAGACCAATTTGAGCGAGTGGGCCAATATGCGTTCGACGCATTCGGTCAGCGGCTGGAGCGCGCGCGGCGGACTGACGTTGAATCCATATTCGCTCGACCGCAATTGCAGCGGCTCGAGCTCCGGTTCCGGCGCCGCCATCGCCGCCGGCCTGGCCACGCTGGCGGTGGGCACCGAAACCGACGGCTCGATCGTCTCGCCGGCGTCGATCTGCGGCCTGGTGGGCATCAAGCCGACCTTGGGACTGGTCAGCCGCAGCGGCATCATCCCGATCGCCCACTCGCAGGACACGGCCGGTCCGATGGCGCGCAGCGTGGCCGACGCCGCGCTGATGCTGGCGGCGATCTGCGGCGTCGATCCGAAGGACCCGATCACCAGGGAGGGCGCGGGCAAGGGCGGCGACTACCTGGCGTCGCTGCGCACGGGCGGGCTGGAAGGCGCGCGCATCGGCGTGGCGCGCAACTTCTTCGGCGAGAACGACGCCGTCGACGCCGTCATCGAAAAAGCGCTGGCCGAACTGCGCGCGCAGGGCGCGGTGCTGATCGATACCGAGCTGCCGAACGCGAACAAGTACGGCGACAGCGAGACCGAGGTGATGCTCTACGAGTTCAAGGCCGACCTGGCCGCCTACCTGAAAGAGTACGCGCCCAACGCGTCGGTGGCCAACATGGCCGATATCATCGCCTTCAATCAAAAACACCGCCAGCAGGAGCTGCCTTACTTCGGCCAGGAGCAGATGGAACGCGCGCAGCAAAAGGGTGGGCTGGACACGCCGGCCTACCGCGAGGCGCTGGCCAACAACCACCGTTACGCGCGCGCCGAGGGCATCGACCGCGTGATGCGCGAGCACCGGCTGGACGCGCTGGTGGCGCCCACCGGCGGCCCGGCGTGGCTGACGGACTTCGTCAACGGCGATCGTTTCACCGGCAGCTTTTCGTCGCCGGCGGCGGTGGCGGGCTATCCGCACATCACCGTGCCGGCGGGCTATGTGCATGGCTTGCCGGTCGGGCTGTCGTTCGTCGGCGCCGCCTACAGCGACGCGGCGCTGATCCGCATGGCCTATTCGTACGAGCAGGCCACCTTGCACCGGCGCGCGCCGCAGTTCCCGCCCAGCGTGTCGCTGGCGGTGAGATAGGGGCGGGCCCGGGCGCTAGTTGAGGAAGCGGAAGGTCGGTTCGATATTGCGTTCTTGCAGATGCCGCACGATGTCTTCGATGCTGGCGTCCTTGAGCAGCAGGCCGGCCGCCGTGGCGCTGGTGTTGGCCGGCGCCGCCGCCGCGGGTGCCGCTGTCGCCGCGCTTCCGGTGTCGGCGCCGGCGCGCCGGCCAAGCACTTCGAGCGCGTGCTCGAACTCCTTTGCGGTCATTCCGCGCAGCCCCTCCAGGAAGGCCGTTTGCGCACCGACCGGCGGTTGCATGTCCAGCCCCAGATCGTCGGCGAACGACGCCCCCATGCCCGGATTGATGAACGCGGCCCACAGGCCGCTGGCCTGGTGCAGGCATGGCGGCAGCTCGACCACCGATTTGTCCGTGTCGATTTCCTGCTGCGCGAAGTAAGCCTGGTGCAGCAAGGCTTTCAGCTGCCGCAGCCGCGCCGCCGGCACCGGCGTGTCGAGCGACAGCCACAGGCCGTAGCTGTCGCCGCCCGACACGCTCACCGCCGGCGCGGGCAGTCCCAGCTCCGTTTGCAGCGCGTTGGCGGTCTCGCACAACTGGCTCCAGTGGCCTTCGTCTGGCAGCTTGCGGAATTCGATCATCAGCGCCCGCGCCAGGCCTTCGCCGTTGGCCAGATCGACGCTCATGGTCCGTTCGCCGCGCAGGTGCGGTTCCAGGTCGGCGTCGCCGTAGCGGCCTTCGTCGGGTAAATAAAGCCTGCGCAGCTCCGCGATTAACTTCCGCATTGATCTTCCCTTTTAATCTTTAAACTTGTTGGTGCCGCATTATCCATCGCATTATCCTTCTTTTAAAGCCGTCACGCCGACTGCAGCGGCGCGCGCCACTCGGTGAGGTAATGCTGCGGCGTTTTGCCGAGGATGCGGCGGAACATGGCGCTGAAGGCGCTCGGACTGGCGTAGCCCAATGCCGCCGCGATCTCGCCCACGCCTTGTCCGCGCGCCAGGCGGCCGAAGGCCTCGGCCAGGTGCACCTGCTGTAGCCACTGGCGGTAGTGCAGGCCGGTCTCCTTCGGGAACAGGCGGATCAGGGTGCGCGCGCTGGCGCCGACGTCGGCCGCCCAATCCTCGATCGTGCGCTTGCCGCCGGGATCGTCCATGATGGCGGCGCACACCGCCAGCAGGCGGCGGTCGCGCGGCCACGGGATCGCCATCGGCACCGTCTCCGCCGTTGCCAGCTCCGACAGGATCAGCAACGCCAGATGCTCGCCGCGCCCCGGCAGCGGATATTCGACCGGTTCCGCCAGCAGCGCCAGTATCAGCTCGCGCAGCAACGGGCTCACTTCGATCACCCGGCAGTCGTCGCCGAACGCGGTCGCCGCGCCGGCCTCGATGTAGATGGTCCGCATCGTCACCTTGCCGATCGAGGTCCAGTGGTGCACCACGCCGGGCGGTATCATCAGCGCGCGGCGCGGCGGCAGTATCCACACGCCGAATTCGGTCTGCACGCGCATCAGGCCTTCGGTGGCGTACAGCAGCTGCGCGCGCTCGTGGCTGTGCGGCTTGGCCGACACGCCATGGCCGGCGTCGCGCGCCATGGCGGTGACCACGCGCGGCACCCGCTGGTAGTCGCGATGGTCGCTGCTGCGGGCGGGGGATGGCGGTGATTTTGTCACTTGGTCGACGAAAAATGGAATATGTGGCGGTGGGAGCCATCATACACTGGCAGCTTCGACACTCAAGGCGACACGATGACTTCCACCACCTCCGCCGGCGCGCGGACGCCCGCACCCACGCTCCGCCCGCACGGCCAAACCGTCATGGGCATCCTCGGCGCCGTCGCGCTGGTCCATCTGCTTAACGACCTGACCCAGGCCATGCTGCCGTCGATCTATCCGATGCTCAAGGCGCAGTTCGGCCTCAACTTCACGCAGGTTGGCCTGATCACCCTGGTGTTCCAGTGCACCGCGTCGCTGCTGCAACCGTGGATCGGGCTGTACACGGACCGCAAGCCGATGCCGTTCCTGCTGCCGCTGGGGATGTGCGCCACGCTGGCCGGCGTGCTGCTGATGGCGATCGCCGCCAGCTTCGGCGCGCTGCTGGTGGCGGCGGCGCTGATCGGCATCGGTTCGTCGACCTTCCATCCCGAGGCTTCGCGGGTGGCGCGCCTGGCCTCCGGCGGCCGCTTCGGCTTCGCGCAATCGCTGTTCCAGGTGGGCGGCAATATCGGCTCGGCGCTCGGGCCGCTGCTGGCCGCCGGCATCATCGTCGGCCGGGGGCAGGGCAATATCGCCTGGTTCGCGCTGCTGGTGGTGGCGGCGATCGCGGTGCTGGTGCGCGTGAGCGGCTGGCACCGCGACCACCTGGCCGGCTTGCCGCGCAAGGCCGCCGCGGCGGCGCCATCGCCGCTGTCGCAAGGGCGCGTGATCGGCGCGCTGGCGGTGCTGGCGCTGCTGGTGTTCTCCAAGTACATCTACATGTCGAGCCTGACGAGCTACTACACGTTCTATCTGATCGAAAAATTCGGCTTGTCGGTGGCGTCGGCGCAGATGTATCTGTTCCTGTTCCTGGCGGCGGTGGCGGCCGGCACCTTCATGGGCGGTCCGATCGGCGACCGCATCGGCCGCAAGCGGGTGATCTGGATGTCGATCCTCGGCGCCGCGCCGTTCACGTTGATGCTGCCGTACGTCGACCTGTTGTGGACCGCGATCCTGAGCGTGGTCATCGGCTTCGTCATCTCGTCGGCGTTCTCCGCCATCGTGGTGTTCGCGCAGGAACTGATGCCGGGCAAGGTCGGCATGATCGCCGGTATCTTCTTCGGCCTGATGTTCGGCGTCAGCGGCATCGGCGCCGCCGCCATGGGCCACCTGGCCGATGTGGCCGGCATCGCCTACGTCTACAAGCTGTGTTCGTATTTGCCGTTGCTCGGCGTGCTGACCGTGTTGCTGCCGAAAATGCAACGTCGTTAGCGGCGGCGACCGACGCCTGGTTTGCTTACGCTTCGATGAAGCGCATCTTGAAGTTGCGGCCCTTGATGGCGCCGAAGTCGCCGCCCAGCGGATTGTTCTTGCTCAGGCGGTCGAACGCCTCGTAGGCGACGCGGCGGTCGATCGCGACGTAGGTCTGGAACTCGAACACGTTGATCTTGCCCACTTGCTCCTTGCTCAGGCCGGCGTCGCCGGTCAGCGCGCCCAGCAGGTCGCCCGGACGCAGCTTGTCCTTCTTGCCGCCCGAGATCACCAGGGTCATCATCGGCGCCGGATCGACGCCGTAGTCGTCGCCGTCCAGGCTGTCGAGGTCGAACCACTCGGCCTTCGAGCCTTGGTACTCCTCGATCAGCTTGACCCATTTCTTTTCGTTGGGCGCGCACAGCGACAGCGCCAGGCCTTTTTCGCCGACGCGGCCGGTGCGGCCGACGCGGTGGATGTGCACCTCGGTGTCCTTGGAGACGTCGACGTTGATCACCGCCTCCAGGTTGGGGATGTCGAGGCCGCGCGCGGCGACGTCGGTCGCCACCAGCACCGAGCAGCTGCGGTTGGAGAACAGCACCAGGATCTCGTCGCGCTCGCGCTGTTCCAGTTCGCCGAACAGGGCCAGCGCCGAGAAGCCCTTCGCACGCAGGTCGTCGGCCAGCTCGCGGCACTGCACCTTGGTGTTGCAGAAAGCGATCGCCGACGCCGGCTTGTAGTGGCCCAGCAGCTTGCCGACGGCGGCAGTGCGCTGGTCGAAGCCGATCTCGAAGAACAGCTGCTCGATCTTGCTGTTGTCGTGCTGCGCTTCGACCGTCACTTCGACCGGATCGGCCAGGAAGGAATCGGTGGCGCGGCGGATATCGTCCGGGTAGGTGGCCGAGAACAGCAAGGTCTGGCGGCGCTTCGGACAGGCGCTGACGATGCCGGCGATTTCGTCGTAGAAGCCCATGTCGGTCATGCGGTCGGCCTCGTCGAGCACCAAGGTCTCGACCTTGGACAGGTCCAGGGTGGCGCGGCCCAGGTGGTCGCGCACGCGGCCCGGGGTGCCGACGACGATGTGGGCGCCGTGTTCGAGCGAGGCGATTTGCGGGCGCATCGGCGAGCCGCCGGTCAGCACCAGCACCTTGACGTTGCCGGTGCTGCGCGCCAGGCGGCGCAACTCGTTGGCCACCTGGTCGGCCAGCTCGCGGGTCGGGCACAGCACCAGCGCCTGCACCGCGAACCAGGCCGGATTGAGCTTGGCCAGGATGCCGATGCCGAAGGCGGCGGTCTTGCCGCTGCCGGTCTTGGCCTGGGCGATCAGGTCGCGTCCGGCCAGCACCGACGGCAGGCTTTGCGCCTGGATGGTCGTCATCGACTTGTAGCCGAGCGAGTCGAGGTTGGCGAGGAATTCGGCGGTCAGCGGCAGGCTGGCGAAGGCGGTATTGTCGCCTTCCGGCGCGGTGGTGTCGGGGGAGGTCATGATGTCAGGCCTGTTCAAAAAGGACGTAAGCACAGTCTAACAGGCTCCGTTCCGGCCCTGATGCTGTGTGCGGGGTTGATTACGACAGTGATTTAGTTTGGCGCCCACACCGGCAAGCCGGTCAGGTCCAGGGATTCGTCGCGGACCCAGACCGGCAAGCCGCTGGCGTCGGTCGGATCGAGCAGTTCGAGTTGTTCCTGCTTGAGCTGCGCGCGCCGGGCGCGGGGCGCCGGTGGACGCTTCGCTTCCGGTTCGAGCGGCGCGGCCGGGCTGAAACCGGGCAGGTCGAACGTGGCGTTATCTTTTTTATCTCTCATTTCAAAATCTCGTGCCCACGGCGCCATCGAAAATGCGCCGCTCAAAACAAAAGCCCGGCTGCAGGAGTCGGGCTCAGTGAGGTAATAACCGCGATTGTAGCATACCCACGCGGCCCCAAGGGGAATCTCAGCGGAAGCTCAAGGCCCCCGTCAGGTCGCCCGGCGGCGTCGCCTGGCGCGCCGCGAAGGCCTCGTTGCGCACCTTCAGCCCGTGCAGCAGCGGCAGGTCGTGCAGGCGCGTGATGAAGCGCAGGATCGACGTGGTGTCGTAGAAGCTGTGGTCGACCTGGCCCTTCTTGGCGAACGGCGAGACCACGATCGCCGGGATGCGCGAACCCGGTCCCCAGCGGTCGCCCTTGGGCGGCGCCACGTGGTCCCACCAGCCGCCGTTTTCGTCGAAGGTGATCACGACGACCATGTCCTTCCACTGCGGGGATTTTTTCAGGTGCTCGATCACGTTGGCGATGTGGGCGTCGCCGGATTCGATGTCGGAGTAGCCGGCGTGCAGATTCAGGTTGCCCTGCGGTTTATAGAACGTCACGGCCGGCAGCTTGCCGGCGATGGCGTCGGCGATGAATTTGTTCGAGATCGGGCTGTCGCCCATGCCGCCGTCGCGCAGGTGCTCGGCGCGCGCGGCGGTGCCGGGCGCGAACTGCTTGAAGTAGTTGAACGGCTGGTGGTGGTACTGGAAGTTGGGCTTCTCGCCGCCGCCGCGCGCGTCGAGCGCCGCCTGCCACGCGCCGCCGTACCACGCCCAGTCCACCTTCTTGGCCGACAGCAGGTCGCCGATGGTGTCGTAGGTTTGCGGCGGCAGCGTGCCGGCGTCGTCGGGATCGGCCAGCAGCTTGTCGCCGCCGGCGGCCGGGCGGATGTAGCTCGGCTGGTAGGGCGGCGCCATGGTATTGACCGCGTAGCCGTCCGGCGTGATGGCGCCGTTGTTGACGTAGAGCGGCATGCCGTCCATCGCCGACGCCGGGCTGTCCTTGGTCACGCTGAGGCGCATGCCGGTGGGGCCGTCGTCGAGCACCGCGATCTTCTTTTTGGCGGCGGTTTGCGGCGCGTGGAAGTATTCCGGCGTGCGGCCGGTGATCAGGAACTGGTGGTTCAGGTAGGAACCGCCGAAGGCCGCCATGAAGAAGTTGTCGCACAGCGTGAACTGCTCGGCGATCTTCCACAGGCCGAGGTTTTTATTGGTCTCGCCGTAGTAGCCCATGACCATGCCGCCGGTGTTGCCCCACGCGGCGAAGCCATCGTTCGCGCCGCCGTTGATCTGCATCTGGTTCTGGTAGAACAGGTGCCACAGGTCGCGCGTGATGACCGCCTCCGGCAGCGGCTTGCCGTCGGCGTCGGCCAGTTTGAACGGCGCGTTCGGCAGGTTTTTGACGTCGTCTTCTTTCAGCACGTATTTTTTGCCGCCGATGTCCTGCGGCGTCGGCACCATGCCGCCCCAGATTTTCGGCAGCGCCGGCAGCACCGCGCCGTTGCGGTCGCGTTGCTGACAGGCGGCGGCCGGCGCGGCCGACAGCGGCGCGGCGGTGCCGGGGAAGTTGGCGAACAAGTTGTTGAAGCTGCGGTTTTCCAGGTAAATCACCACCACGTTTTTGACGCTGGCCTTGAGTTTGGCGTCGAGCGAGCCTTTGGCCGGCTGTTTGGCGGGCGCGGCCTCGCTCAGGACGGGCAGGGAAGTGGCCAGGCCGGTCGCGGCGGCCGCCTGGAAGATGCGGCGGCGCGCCGGGTTGGCGGGTGCGTCCTGCTGCGCTGGTGGTTCGACCGGGTCCATATCCTTCACTATTGCCTCCTGAGCTGCTCAAAAGCATGATTGTGGCATTTACAGCGGCAATTGGATGTGTCGGAATGTAAAAAAACCCTCGGGGGTCAAGTCTGACATTCGGACACGGCCTCAAAAACCCTCGGGGGTCAAGTCTGACATTCGGACACGGCCTCGGCAGCAGTAAAGTTCAGCACGTGTCCGAATGTCAGACTTGACCCTCCACGCTTGACCCCGCTCGGCAGCAGTAAAGTTCAGCACGTGTCCGAATGCCAGACTTGACCCTCGAGGTGTGACCCTCGACGTTCTCAGCTGTTCGGCATTAACGGCCGGAGCTGCTGGTCCAGTTTCATGAAATCCAGCGGCTTGGTGAAGTGCAGATCGAAGCCGGCCTCGCGCGCGGCTTGTTTGTCCGCTTCCTGGCCCCAGCCGGTCGCCGCGACCAGGGCGATGTTGCTGCCCCAGGGCTCGCTGCGGATTTTTCGCGCCAGTTCATAGCCGTTCATGTCCGGCAGCCCGATGTCCAGGATGGCGGCGTGCGGCAGCGATTCGGCGATCGCGCGCAGGGCCTCGCGCCCGTTGTTGGCCACCACCGTGCGGTAACCGAGCATCTCCATCGCCGCCGCCAGCGTCTCGGCCGCGTCGACGTTGTCGTCGACGATGACGATGCTCGCCGTCGTGGCGGTGCCCGCGGGCGGCGGTGCCGGTTCGTGCACCACCGCGTCCGCCGGCGGCGCGATCAAGGGCAGGCGGACCGTGAAACAGCTGCCATGGCCAACACCGGCGCTGTGCGCCGCGACCTCGCCACCATGCAGCGCGACCAGGCCCTTCACCAGCGACAGGCCGATCCCCAAGCCGCCCTGGGCCCGGTCCAACGCGGGCGTGAGCTGCGAGAACATGTCGAAAATGTTGTCGAGCTGGTTCGGCGGGATGCCCATGCCGTCGTCGATCACCTGGATCACCGCGCTGCCGCCGGAGACCCTGGCGACCAGCTCGATGTAGGCGCCCCGGTGGCTGTATTTGCTGGCGTTGTTGAGCAGGTTGGCGACGATCTGCGTCACCCGCGCCCGGTCGACGTTGCACCATACCGGGTAGGCCGGCAGATCGATGCGCAGCGATTGGCCCGCCGCGTGGATCGACGACATCGCCTCCTCGGCGGCGAACGTGAGCGTTTGCGCCAGGTCGTTCGGTTCCAGCCGCAGGTCGATCTTGCTCTGGCTGATGCGCGATACGTTCATCAGGTCGTCCACCAGCCGCGTCATTTGCGCGACCTGGCGCGCCAGCACGGCGAGCTCGCGCCCGGACTGCGGCGCGCCGGCCCCGCGCAGTTCCATGGTGGCGATGACGTTGGCCATCGGCGCCAGGGGATTGCGCAGTTCGTGCGCCAGCGTGGCGAGGAATTCGTCCTTGCGGCGGTCCGCCGCAGCCATGGCGTCGTTCGCCTCGCGCAGCCGCGCCTGCGCCAGTTCCAGATCGTTTGTGGCCGCCTCGGCCTTGGCGCGCGCCGCCAGCAGCTCGCGTTCGTACAGTTTGCGGTCGGCCGCCATCAACAGCGCGATTTCATCCTGCGGCACGCCGTTGCGTTCGCGCCGGATGGCGCTCAGCATCATCGGGATGCGCCGGCCGTCCTTGTGCAGCAGGTCCAGCTGCACCTCGGACACCGAGCCCTGCATTTGCAGCAGCGGCGTCCAGTGGGTTTGCAGGAACACGCGCGCGCCCATCGGCATCAGGTCCGGCAGGCGCTTGTGGCCGATCAGCTCGGCGAGTTCGTAGCCGAGCCAGCGCGACACGGTGGCGTTGGCGCGCAACAGCGTGCCGTTGGACGCGGCGATCAGCAGGCCGCACGGCGCGTCCTCCCACAGGTCCCAGCCCGAACTGCGGCGCTCGCGCATGGTGTCAGCGCAGCCCGGCGAGGTAGGCGCGCATGGCCTCGATGCTCGCGGCGGGCGCGCTCAGGTGCGGGCAATGGCCGACGTTCTCGATCATCGCCAACTGGCTGCCGGGAATGGCGCGGTGGATGAACTCGCCCACTTCCTTCGGGGCGATCAGGTCGTCGGTGCATTGCAGGACCAATGTCGGCGTCGTCGATTTGGCCAGGTCGGCGCGGTGGTCGGACAGGAACGTGACGCGCGCGAAATGCTTGGCGATGTCCGGATCGGTGCGGCAAAAGCTGTTGGTCAGCTCCACCCCCAGCTGCGGCGACTCGGGCGCGCCCATGATGGCCGGGGCCATGGTGCTCGACCAGCCGAGGTAGTTGCTCTCCATCGTGTCGAGCAGATCGTCGATGTCTTCGCGCGAGAAGCCGCCGCGATAATCGCCGTCGTCGATGTAGCAGGCCGACGGCCCGACCATGATTTGCGCGGCGAACCTGGATGGCGCCGCGTTCGTGGCCAGCAGGCCGATCATGGCGCTGACCGAATGCCCGACCAGGATCGTCGGCCCGGCCGCATACCGGTCGACGATCTCGAGCAAGTCGTCGGCGTAGCCGTGCAGCGTGGAATATTTGGTTCTGTCGTAGGCCGACAGGTCCGAGCCGCCGCTGCCGACCAGATCGAACAACACCAGCTTGTACTGGTCCTGGAAGGCCGGCACCAGGTGGCGCCACATGCTTTGGTCGCAACCGAATCCGTGGACCAGGACCAGGGTCGCGTCGCCATCGCCATGGACGTTGATATTGTTGCGCGCTTTCAGCTGCATAGAATTTGTATCCAGGACATTGATGACGCTTTTGCAAGCTCAAGAGATGGCAAGGATATCATCAAACGCGCACGGCTAGCGACGAGATAGTCGTAGCGCGCCGACGGTGCTGAAAACGGAAAGGCCGTTGATTCCTTTGCAAGAATCAACGGCCTTTTGAATCTGGTTGCGGGGACAGGATTTGAACCTGTGACCTTCGGGTTATGAGCCCGACGAGCTGCCAGACTGCTCCACCCCGCGTCTGAGGCCCGAATTATACACAGGCCTGCTTCGATCCGCAAGGGCTTATTTTTCTCCCGGATTACGCGGCCGCCAGGCGCCACAGCGACGTCACCTCGGCGGCGCGCGCCGCGTGCAGCGGATCGGACGTGTCGGCGGCGCGCGGGTGCGTCGGGCGCACGTCGTGGCGCTCGAGCACCTTGAGGCCGGCGGCGGCGATCCACGCCATCAGCTCCTCGCGCGGACGCAGGCCCAGGTGCTCGGCCAGGTCGGAGAGGATCAGCCAGCCTTCGCCGCCCGGCGTCAGGTGGTCGGCCAGGCCGGCCAGGAAGCCGCGCAGCATGCGGCTGTCCGGATCGTAGACGGCGTATTCGATCGGCGAGCTCGGGCGCGCCGGCACCCACGGCGGGTTGCACACCACCAGCGGCGCGCGGCCCTCGGGGAACAGGTCCACCTGCCGCAGTTCGATTTGGCCGTCCAGATCGAGGCGCGCCAGGTTTTCGCGCGCGCAGCTGAGCGCGCGCGGGTCCTGGTCGGTGCCGATCACGCGGGCCACGCCGCGCCTGGCCAGCACCGCCGACAGCACGCCGGTGCCGGCGCCGATGTCGTAGGCCAGCTTGACGCCGGCCGGCAGCGGCGTGCCGGCCACCAGCTCGACGTATTCGCCGCGCACCGGCGAGAACACGCCGTAGTGCGGATGGATGCGCGCGTCCAGCGCCGGGATCTCGACGCCGGTGCGGCGCCATTCGTGGGCGCCGATCAGGCCAAGCAGCTCGCGCAGCGAGGCGATGAACGGTTCCTCGAAACGGCCATAGGCTTCGTTGCAGGCCAGTTGCACGTCCGGCGCGCGGCGCAGCGGAATGGTGTAGCCCTCGGCGAAAGGGATCAGCAGCATGGCCAGCGTGCGGGCGCGCTGCGATTGCGCCTGGCGGTGCAGGTGGAACGCTTCGGTCGGCGTGGCCGGGGCCTTGGCCGGTTTGGCTTTTTTCGACGGCTTGCCTTTGACGTCGGCGCGGCGCGCCAGCGCTTGCAGCAGCTGGCGGGCGTTCTGGAAGTCGCCGCGCCACAGCAGGGCGGTGCCTTCGCAGGCCATCCGGTAGGCGACATCGGCGTTGGTGCGGTCGTCGGCGATCATCACGCGCTTGGGCGGCGGCATGCCGGCCTCGGAGCGCCAGCGCGCGGAGCACTGCACGCCGTTTTCCTCCCAGTGTATCTGCTGCGGAATCGGGGACGAGGAGGTTTGTACGGGCATGTCGGGCAATCGGTAGGAATAAGCGGATGCTAATGATGGGAAAAAGACAAGCACAAAAAACGCCGGGGATGCGATTCATCCCTGCGGCGTTTGCGTGTGTCGAGGCGCTTATTATACTTGGCGGTCAGCTTGCGCCGGCGGCGGCGCCTTTGCCGTCGTCGGCGGCGACGGTGTCGGCCGGCGCGGCGTCGGCATCGGCCGCGGGCACGGCGGCCGGCTTGGCCGCTTCCAGCGCCGCATCGACGATCCCCGACGGGCCGCCGGTGACCTTGTCGGCGGCGCCGGCCTGGCCGCCGTAGGCCGCCGCCGATTTGGCCTGGTCGGCCTGCGTCGGCGCGATGTAGGTGTTGGCTTCCCTGCTGTCGACCAGATTGAGCAGCCGCAGCGAAAGGCTGCGCAGCGCGTTGCGGTCGACGCCGTCGCCGGTTTGGCTGCCGTCGTCGCCGGTGGTCGCCAGCGCCGTTTGCAGATCGCGGCCGATCAACTCGAACAGGTCGGCCAGGGTGCCGGCGAAGTCGATGTTCGGCAGCCGCACGCTGGGCAGGTCCACGGTTTGCGGCTTGTCCGCGGCGTTGTCGCCGGCGCGGTCGGCGGCCCGCTCGCTGGCGTTGTTGCCGGCCTGGTCGGCCTTCGGCGCGCCGCCGCTGGCCTGGCTGGCGGCGGCGTCGAGCCGGTAATCGTATTTGACTTCGACTTCGAAGTCGAATTTGCGGCCGTCGGCGGTGGTGATGGTGCCCTTGCCGATGAAGTGCGCGCTGTCGTTCAAACTGAAGGCGGCCAGCGAGCGCGTGCCGTCCGGCCCCGAACTTTGCCGCACGCCGAGCGCGTAGCTGGAGGAGGCATCCAGGCTGGCCGAGTCGTAGTCGATGGTGGCGCCTTTGGCGGCGTCGCCGAACAGCGCCTGGGTGAAGCTGTTCATCAGGTCTTCGGCGAAATCGACGGTCGAGGTGCCGATCGAGGCGACACGTTTTTGCATGTCCAGCGCGTTGCTGGACAGGGAAAGCGGCGAGGACGCTGCGCTGTTGCTCTTTTGCGTGGCGGGCGTGCCGGTGGTCTTGCCGTCGGTTTGGGGCGTGGCGGCAGTGTAGGACGCCGGCAAAGCACGGGCGCCGAGTGCGGAGAGAGTGGACATGGCAGTTTCCGTTTAGTAATACTTATATAACGGTCGTGCGCCGGAAAACTTGAGGGCCGACCGCCGATTAGTGGTGGTGGGTCCAGCCTTCCGGGGCGGCCAGGTACGATGCAACCGCGTCTTTTTGGCCGATGGCGTGGTGTTTGACCTCGCCGCACGCGCAAATGCCCAGGTAGGGCTGGATGTGCGAGCAGGCCGAGACTTTTTGCAGGCGGACTTGGACCGCCTTGGCGCATTTCGCGCATTTGAAGGTGAGGGTGCGTGGTGCTTTTAACATGATTGATCCGGAAGCGAGAGGCAAAGGCGGGATTTTATCACCGCCCCCCGAACGCACACTTATGCGGAGACATTCAGCGCGGGCCGGGATGGCGCTTCGGCGCCGTAGGCGCGGCGCATGCGCTCCGACGCGCCCGACAGGTCCTGCTGCCGGGTGGCGCCTGCCGCCTCCTGCGACTGCCGCTGCGCCAGTTCCGCGCGCGCCTCGGTTTCCATTTGCTGCGCCTGGGCGGCCACGGCGCGGTCGGCGCCCGACGGGCCGGCCGGCGCCAGCGCCGCCGCCCGGATGGTCGCCGCGCGGGCGATGGTCTCTTCGGGCGTGGCGCCGGACGCGGTGTCGATCCGCACTTCGCCGCCGGTGGCGTAATTGACGCCATTCGGGCCGCGTTGATAGGTGTAGGACGCGCCGGACAGCGCCAGGCCGCCGGCCGCCGCCATGTGCGCCTGCTCGTGCTGGCGCACCTCGGCGTCGCGCGCTTTGAGCTCGTCGATCAGCTTCAGGGCTTCGGGTGTCAGCGTGGTGGTGGAGGCGCCCTCCGTGGCGGCGGTCTTGGAACCGACCGGCGCGGACGCGTTCTCCCGTGCCTCGGGCGCGGCGCGCTCGGGCGGCTGGGTCGCGGAACTGCTTGATACGGCGCCAATGCTCATGAAAGTAGCTTCCGAACTGATGCATTCATGATAGCAAATTTGTCGCAATTGCTTGCAAATTCGCCGTCAACACCCGTACCAGCCGTGGCGTTATGGTCTCACCAGGGATCATTCCATCAAGAGGCAAAGGCCATGGAAGACAGGAAGCAACCGAGCAAAGAGTCCGTGCGACAGTGGTTGCGGCATCAGATCGAGGAACGGCGCCCGCCGCCGGATCCTGAACAGATCCGGCGCGAGCTGGGTTGGGAGTTGTTAAAGCTCGAGCGGGGAGGGCCGCCCAAGCGGTGACGCCCGCACTACCGCTCAGGTGACGGTGATCGTGCTGCGGCCGCCGGCGGACGGCTGCACCAGGATCTTGGTGGCGATCCGCTCCGTCATCTCCTGCACGTGGGAGATGACGCCGACCTTGCGGCCCATGGCCTGCAAGCCGTCCAGCGCATCCATGGCGACGCGCAGCGTTTCCGCATCGAGGCTGCCGAAGCCCTCGTCGATGAACAGCGATTCGACCCGCACCCGGTTCGACGACAGCGACGCCAGTCCCAGCGCCAGCGCCAGCGACACCAGGAACGATTCGCCGCCGGAGAGCGAATGCACCGAGCGCATTTCGCCGCCCATGTCCTGGTCGCGCACCAGCAGCGCCAGCGACGGGCTGGCCGGATTGTTGATGCGTTCCAGCTGGTAGCGGCGCGCGAGGTGGTTCAGGTGGGCGTTGGCGTAGCCGAGCAACACGTCCAGCGTGAACTGCTGCGCGTAGTTGCGGAACTTCTTGCCGTCGGCCGAGCCGATCAAGTCGCTCATGCGCGACCAGCGCTGTTCGATCGCCTCCTGCCGCTCGATTTCGGCCAGCATCGACTGCGATTGGCGGCGCTTGGCGTCGTCCTGCGCCAGCGCCAGTTGCAGCGCGGTCGCGGCGTCGTGGGCGGCTTTGCGTTCGGCCATCAAGTCATTGAGGGCGGAGGCGAGGGCGGCGACCGGCGACTCGGGCAGGTCGGCCATGCCGGGCGTCGGGCCCTCGGTCGCTGGGGCACGCATTGGCGGCGCCGACAACTGGTGCTGCTCGCGCTGGCGTTGGCGTTCCTTCAAAACGGTGGCGGCGTTGTCGGCGGCGCGGTCGATCGCTTGCAGCGCGTTGCGCCGCGCGTCGATATCGTCGGCGGTGTGGGCCAGCAGCGCGTGCAGGTGGTCGAGATCGCGCAGATTGTGTGCATCGTCGGCGGGTTGGCGCTGCTGGAATGCGGCCAGCCACGCCGCCAGGTCGTTGGCGGCGGCCGTGGTGGACGCGCGCAGCGCGGCCAGCCGGTGGCCCGCCTGCGCCAGCGCCTCGTCCAGCCGCGTTCTGGTTTGCGTCGCCTGCTCGACGGCCTGCTGGCGGCTGGACAGCTGCGATCTGGCGTTGTCGATGGCGGCGGCGAGCGCCTGTTCGACTTCGCGCACCTGTTTGCCGCCCCATAGTTGCATGCGTTGTTCCTGCATGGCGCGCAATGCGGCATCGGCGGCGTTCCAGGCTTCGCGGGCGCTGAGCGCATCCTGGCCGGTCTTGGCCAGGGCGTCGTGCAAGCCTTTCAGCTCGACGTCGATGGTCGCCAGGGCGGCACCGCGTTCATCGTACGCGGCCCGCTGCGCCAGCCATTGCTTGCTTTCGGCCTGGCGCGCGGCGTGGAATCGCGCCGGGCCTGTTTTCCAGTCGTCCTTCCATTCGTCGCTCGGCATGTCGCCGCCGCTGAAGGCCGCGTCCAGGTCCGACAGCAGCGCGCCGAGTGTCAGCGCCACTTCGATGCGCTGGTCTTCCAGCGCCTTGTATTCGGTATTGGCCAGCGCCAGCGCGGTCTGCGCGTTCGACGCCACGCCCTGCAGGCGCGCGTGCTCCGCCGACGCCACGTCCCAGGCCGACTGCGCCTGGTCGCGGGCGTTGCGGGCCGCGTGCAGCGCCAGCTCCTGTCGCTCGGCCGCTTGCAGGGCGCCGCGCGCGGCTTCCAGCTCGGACGTGAACCAGTCGGTCCGTTCGGATTCCGCCGGCAAGCGAGGCTGCGCGGCGCCGCCCGAGACCAGCGGATGGGCGCTCCAGGCGGCGCTGGTTTTTTCCAGCGCCTGCCGCACGCCACGGTCTTCGGTCGCCAGCACCTGCAGCTGATCCAGGCTGGCTTGCACGGTCGCGCGCTGGGCTGCCTGCCGATTGACGTTGTCTTCCATCTGCCGGCGGCAGCGCGTCACTTCGTCCAGCAGCCCGCCGAGCATCGCCTGCAGCGGTCCGTCGTTGTGGCGGTACGGATGTTCATGCGCGCCGCACACCGGGCAGGGCGTATCGTCCTCCAGCGAGGCCCGCAGCGATTCGACGTTCTCCGCGCACGCGGCCTCCGCCAGCTTCAGCGAACGCTCCGCCTGCGAGAACGCGGCCATGATGGCGATGTTTTCCTGCTGCGCCGCCGCCAACTGCTGCTCGGCAGCCGCCATCGCCTGCCGCAGCTGCGCCGATTGCGCCGCGATCTGCGCGCCGCGCTGCTGGCGCGCTTCCAGCTCTATCCATATTTTCTCGGCGCCCGCCAGCAGGTCGCGGCGTTGCTCCCAGCCGCTGCGCGTCGCCTGCAACTGTTCAGGGGAGAACGCGGCCAGCGCCCGGGTCGCGTCCTGGCGCCGCGCCTCCAGCGTTTGCAACACGGCGTTCGATGTCGCCAGCTTGGCGCTGGCATCGGCCTCGTCGTCGCGATGCGCCTTGGCGTTGCGCTGCACGCGGGCGACGGCGTTGCCGAGCTTTTCTGCCTGCGACGCGGCCTGGCCGGCCTGCACGAACAACACGTCCCAGCGTTCCCAAGATTGCGCCAGGGTTTTCCATTGTTTGTGCTGGCCCAGCCAGGTGACGCCGGCCGCTTGCTGCGCGTCCAGGCGCAGGCGCTCGTCCTGCTTGGACTGCATCGCCGCCTTGGCGGCGGCATCGGCTTGATCGGCTTTTTCGCATGCGGCGGACGCCTGACGGTAGGCCGGCAGCATCGCTTCGATGCGCGCGTCCAGCGCCTTGGCCTGGTCGAGCAGCGGGGCGGCGGCGCGTTGCGCGTTCTCCGCCTCCAGTAATTGTGCTGCCGCTTGCGTATGGGCGGCGCCGGCGCGCTCGAGTGCCAGCGCGGCGTCGGCCGCCGCCTGGGTGCTGGCGGCGATGGTGGCGTGGGTGGCGGCGATGTCGGCGTCGATGCGGCGGATGTCGTCGGCCAGCGGGCGCGCCGGCTGCACGGCGAGGATGCGGGCGAGGGCGCCGCGCTGGGGCGCGGCCGCCTGCGCTTCGGCGGCGGCCAGCTCGCTGGCCTGCTGCGCGGCCAGTTCGTCCTCTTTCAGCTTTTCCGCCTGCTTGTGCCAGCGCAGTTCCTGTTCCAGCTCCGCCTTGCGCTGTTCCAGTCCTTGCAGCGCTTCGGCGGCGGCCAGGCCTTGCGCTTCGATCTCGCCACGTTGCTCGGCGCCGAGCGGCTTCTGGTCGGCCAGGCGCGCGTTCAGCTTTTGCAGCGCCAGTTGTTCCAGCTTCGCGCGCTCGAAGGCGCGCATCGAAATCTCGGTGTAGATGGTGCTGCCGGTCAGCGTCTCGAGCAGCTCGCCGCGTTCGTTGTCCTCGGACTTGAGGAAAGCCGAGAATTCGTTCTGCGCCAGCAGCACGGCGCGCGTGAACTGTTCGAACGACAGGCCGATGCGCTTTTCGATCTCCGCCTTCACTTCGGTCTTGGTGCCGCCGATCGGTTGCAGCGCCGGCAGCAACAGCAACGTCATCGCCGTCGGCTGCAACGCGCCTTCGGCCTTGGTGCGCGAGCGCCGCACGCTCCAGCGCGCGCGGTAGGAGGCGCCGTCGTTGCCGACGAAATCGACTTCGGCGTAGCCTTCGGCCGTGCCCCGGCGCAGCAGGGTGCGCGTGTCCTGGGTGGAGACGGTTTCGGCGCCGACGTCGGTCAGGTAGTTGCGCCCCGCGACCTTGAGCAGGCGCGGCGTGGCGTCGTACAAGGCCAGGCAAAGCGCGTCGAGCAGCGTGCTTTTGCCGGCGCCGGTCGGGCCGCTGATGGCGAACAGGCCGGTCGAGGCCAGCGGCTCGCTTTCGAAGTCCACGCCGAATTCGCCGGCCAGCGAGGCCAGGTTCTTGCCGCCGATTTTCAGGATCCTCATGGCAGCATCAACTCCGCGAAGGCGCTCAGTTGTTCGGACGGAGCGTCGTTGCCGAAGCGTTGCTGATAAAGCTGGCGGAAGATGTCGTCCGGCTTGAGCTGTTCCAGCTGGTCGAGCGTCATCACGTCGCTGTCGATCGACGAGGCGCGCGCGGCGCTGGAGGTCTCAATCTTCGCCAGCCTTACCGGCTTGCCTTCCAGCGCGGCTTCGATGCGCGAGCGCAGGCCGGGCTCCGGCGCGTCGAGCCGCACGCGCACCTCCAGGAAGGGTTGCTGGTCGGTCGGGGCGTGCGCCACGTCCAGCGCCGCCAGTTCCTCCAGCACCTGCGCCAGCGGCGCCGGCCTGGCCGGAACGCGCAGCAGCTCCACCGCGCGCGGCACGTGGATCGGCGAGATCGCGCTTACGGCCGCGCCATCGATATCGATGCGCAGGACCTGGTGCTGGTAGCCGATTTCCGCGAACGACAGCGGTATCGGGCTGCCGCAATAGCGGATGTGGTCCTGCTTGCCGACCGCCTGCGCCAGGTGCAGATGCCCCAGCGCGGCGTAGGCGATGGCGGGGTCGAAGATCCCGGCCGGCAGCATCTCGGTGCCGCCGATGACGATGCGGCGTTCGGAATCGTTCGACATCTGGCCGTCGACCATGTGGCAGTGGCCCATCGCCAGTATCGCCTGGCCGTCCCGGCGCTTGGCCAATGCCAGTTCCAGCGCCTGTTTGTACAGCAGGGCGATGCCGGCCAGGTAGGGATCGGCCGCGCCGTCGTTGTCTTCGCCGGCCGGCATTCTCGGCACGTCGCCCGGACGCAGGAACGGCACCGCCAGGCACCAGGCCTCGATGGCGCCGCCGCTGCCGGTCAGCGGCAGCACCAGCGACTCGATGTCGATGGCGCCGTCGGCGTCGCGCTGCACGGCGCCGACCACGCGGGTGCCGTGCGCCTCGAGCAACGGGCCGGGAGCCTCCAGGCGGCCCGGCGAGTCGTGGTTGCCGGCGATGACGATCAGGTTCAGGTGCGGCACGCGTTCCCTGGCCCGCTGCAGGAAGCGGTACAGCTGCTTTTGCGAGGCCGACGACGGATTGGCGTTGTCGAAGATGTCGCCGGCGATCAGCAGGGCGTCGGCACGCTCGCTGACGACGGTGTCGAGCAGCCAGTCGAGGAAGCGCTGGTGTTCGTAGTGACGTTCGAAATTATGCAGGGATTGGCCGAGATGCCAGTCGGAGGTGTGCAGCAGACGCATGGAGATGTGTAGTGGAAACAGCAAAAAACAGCAAAACAGCCGGGAAGCGCACAATATAGCGCAAGACGGCCCGGCACGAGTTGAGAAATGACGAGTCGGCGGTTTTTACGGCGATCGTTACGCCAGCGCCGCGCCGGTGCGGTAGGTGTTGCGGCCGGCCTGCTTGGCCTCGTACAACAACATGTCGGCGCGGTTGAGCAACTCCGCCGGGGTGATGTCCTCGCCTTGATAAAAGGCAAGTCCGATGCTGGCCGACACCGACACCACCGTCCCGCTCAAGTCGAACGGCGCCTGCATCACGCCGACGATCTTGGCGGCCAGCGCGGCGGCGTCCTCGACCCGGTGGATGCGCTCCGTGATGACGGTGAACTCGTCGCCGCCGAGCCGCGCGATGGTGTCGCTGGCGCGCATCGCGTGGGTCAGGCGCGCCGAGAAAATCTTCAGCAGCGCGTCGCCGACGCTGTGGCCATAAGTGTCGTTGACCGGCTTGAAACGGTCGATATCCATGTACATCACCGCCATCATGCCGCCGCCGTCGCGGCTGGCGGCCATGCTCTCGTTGAGCCGTTGCAGGAAGCCGGCGCGGTTGGTCAGGCCGGTCAGCGCGTCCACCTGCGAGAGCTTGAGCAGCCGCTGTTTCTCATGCTTTTGCGCCGTCACGTCCTGGCGCATGACGTGAAAGCCCATTACCGTGACATTGTCCTCGTCGCGCTGCGGAATGTAGTCGACTTCGAAGGTGCGCTCGCCCGCGCCGCTGTTGTCGTCCTCCTCGAACGTCAGCGCCTCCCCGGCCAGCACGCGCCGGATGTAGGGCGCCAGCACCGCGTAGCGCTGCTCGCCGACGGTATGGCGGATGGTCTTGCCCAACACCGTCATGGCGCCGCGGTTGAATTCGCGCTCGTAGGCGATGTTATGGAAGCGGTACACCTCTTCGTAATCGATATAGGCGATCATCGCCGGCAGCGTGTCGGTGATGGTGCGCAGCCGCGCCTCGCTTTCGCGCAGCGCCATGACCGATTTGCGCACGTGGGTGATGTCGTCGACCGTGCCCACGTAGCCGTACACCCGGCCGTCGACGACCATGGGGGCGGCCTTGAACGAGATCCAGATCATCATGCCGTCCGGGTGGATGCAGCGCAGCGTGTCCTGGTACGGCAGCCGCGTTTTGACCATGCGCCGCAGGGCCGTCTTGAGCACCGGGCGGTCGCTCGGATGGACCGCGCGCATCCAGGCGTCGCCCAGCGCCTCCTCGCGCCGCAGGCCGGTGATGAATTCGAAGGTGCGGTTGACATACGTGCATTTGCCGGCGGCGTCGGCGCGGATCAGGCCCAGTGGCGAGGCGTCGTTGACGGCGGCGAGCTCCGCCTGGTTCTTGCGCATTGCCAGCTCGGCCTCCTTGTGCGGCGTGATGTCGCGCGTGGTCACGGCCACGCCGTTGTCGATCGCGACGATCTGGCGGTGCAGCCAGCGCTCGCCCGACGCTCCGGTTTCGGCCACGTCGCGCTCGACTTCCTCCTCCAGCGGCCGGCCGGTGGCCATCACCTGCTTGAATTTTTCCACCAGCCCGCTGCTGTGCAGGTGCGGCGCCACCTCGCGCAGCGGCCGGCCCTTGATCTCGCGGCCCTGGTAGCCCAGCCGCTCGGCGGCGTGTTCGTTCAGGTCGGCGATGACGAAATCGGTGATCTGGCCCGCCGCGCCGGGCGCGCGCCGGGCCTTGAGCAGGTACAGCGCGTCGAGGCTGGCGTCGGCGGCCGCGCGCAGCAGCAACTGGGCCTCGATGACCTGCCGCGCGCTGTCGCGCACGCGCCGCGCCTGGCGCATCAGCAGTCCGACCACGGCCAGCACCAGCAGCGACGCCACCGTCACCGCGCCGTAGTACAACGTGCGCCGTTTGGTGAAACCGGCCATGGCGCTGGGGACCGGATTGCCGACCGCCGCCATCAGCAGGTAGCGCGGCATCTCCGCATAGCCGTAGATGCGGTCGACGGCGTCGAACGGGCGTTTGAGCATCAGTTCGTCGGCGGGGCGCGTGGGGCTGCGCGGCACCACGCGAAAGTCGATGGCGTCGCCGATCACCAGTTGCTCGTCGATGCGGGCGGTGGCCAGGCCGTTCTCGCGGCTGAGCAAGATCACCGCGCCGCCGTTGTCGACGCTGACGCGGTCGTGGTCGTCGACCAGGTCGGCCGGGTCGAGCAGCGCCAGGACCACGCCGGCGAACTGCCCGCGCGGCCCGTCGAGGCGGCGCGAAATCTGGATCTGCCATTTGTTGGTGCGCGGCTCGACCACCGGCGTGGCCACCACGGTGCGTTGCTCGGCGCTGGCGGCGTGGCTTTTGAAGAAGGCCTGGCCGCTCAGGTCCTGCGCGAAATAGCCGTTGCTGCTGTCGACCACCTTGCCGGCGGCGTCCAGGCGTGCGAACGGCAGATTGAATTTGGTCGGCATCAGCGTGTCGAGCATGCCGTCATCGCTGGTGAATTCGGCCAGCCGCAGCGCGCCGCCGGAAGCCTCGTACTGGAGCTTGAACAGCTGCGTGGCGTGCTCGGTCTGGCGCAGCAGGTGGTTGGCGTGTTCGGCCAGCGTGTGCGCCAGCGATTGACTGTGCAGCACGGCCTCGAAGCGGGCGCTTTTCTTTTCCTGCCGCACCTGGTAGACCACCGCCGACCACATGAGCGCGAGCACCAACAGCGCAAAGGCCGGCAGCAGCATCGAACGATACAGCGTGCGCAAGGAATCGAGCGTCGGGCTATCTGTGTGTGCGGTCATCGAGTCAACGGTAGCGGGAACAGGCGCCATGAGTGGATATTCTGCACGGAAATACGCGCTTTGTATCCCGTTTCCTGTTGGCCCGGCCAAAAAAAATGCATTCCGTTCACAGGTGGTAGTGATTTCCTTATTAAAATAGCGGCTGATTTCAGTCCCACATTCAGTGCCGCGCTGGTGCGCGAAGGAACAAACTTGATCGAATTGATAACGCCGCCGATGTCGCCGACCGCCTTGCGGGGCGTGGCATGAGTTTGCCCGCCGCGCCCGCCGGCCTGGTCGGTCCCGACGGTCAGCCGCTGTTCGGCCGCTACGCCGGTCAGACCGGTCCCATCGACTGGACCCGCCTGGCCGCGCCGTTCGCGCGCGGGCCGCTGTGGCGGCGCTTCCACCACAAGCGCTGGCATTACGTGGCGCTGTGCACCGAGCGGGTGTTCTGCGCGGTCGCCATCGTCGATGTGGGCTGGGCCTGCACCGCGTTCGCCTACGCCTTCGACCGCAACGACGGCGACATGCTGGCCAATTTCTCGCAGGACGGCCTGCCGGGCCGCTCGGCGCGGCTGGCCGGGCACGCCGGGGGCGGCAGCTGGTTCCAGCGCGGCGGCGACCGCATCGCCATCGACAGCGACGGCGCGGGCCGCTACGAACTGTCGCTGCGCTGCGATTTCCTGGAGATCGACGCCGCGTTCGGACCGGGCGCCGCGCCGCTGCTGCTGGCGACCGGGCCGGTGGCGCGCGGGTCGGTGCACGCGACGCAAAAATCGTCCGGCATGCCGCTGACCGGCGAGGTGCGCACCTGGCGCGAGGACTACGACCTGGCCGGCGGCGTGGCCAGCTTCGATTATTCGAACGGGCTGCTGGCGCGCGAGACCGCGTGGCGCTGGGCCTCGGCGCATACGCTGGAGATGGGGTTCAACCTGCAGGCCGGCTATTTTCGCGGGCACGAGAACGCGCTGTGGCTCGATGGCGACGTGCACGCGCTGGCGCCGGCGCACTTCCTGTACGATAGCAGCGATCCGTTGTCGCAATGGCATATCTTCACCGAAGACGATTTGCTGGAGCTGTACTTCACGCCGGAGGGCGCGCGCCGCGACAACAAGAAGACGCTGTTCGCGGCCAGCCGCTATCTGCAGCCGGTCGGCACCTTCAGCGGCTGGGTGCGCAGTGCGCCGGATCAGCCGAAACGCATCGTCACGCAAATGATGGGCGTGACCGAGGATCACGCGTCGCGCTGGTAAGCTACGCTGTAATCTGCGCCGTAGTCGACGCCGTAGTCCACGCCGTACTCCACGCTGGTAAGCTGGACCAACCCTGGGAACGCCCGCCATGAGCATCAGGAATCTCGACCGACTGTTTCAACCGCGCTCGGTGGCCGTGATCGGCGCGTCGGACAAGCCCGATCGCATCGGCACGCGCGCGCTGGACAATCTGCTGCAAGGATCGTTCATCGCCGCTGGCGGCGCGGTGTGGCCGGTCAATCCCAAGTACGCCCAGCTGCGCGGCATGCCTTGTTACGCCAGGGTGTCGGCCCTGCCGGCGGCGCCGGAGCTGGCCATCATTTGCACGCCGCCGACCGGCATCCCCGGGCTGATCGCCGAGCTGGGGGCGCGCGGCACCAAGGCGACGATCGTCATGACGGCCACCGACGGCCGTTCCGGCACCTTGCGCCAGGCGATGCTGGACGCGGCCAAGCCGCACCTGCTGCGCATCCTCGGGCCGGGCAGCATCGGCGTGCAGTCGCCGGCGCTGGGCCTGAACGCCAGCTTCAACCACCTGCCGGCCGGCGACGGCAAACTGGCTTTCGTTTCGCAATCCGGCGCGCTGGCGGCGGCCGTGCTGGATTGGGCGGCGTTGCGCGGCATCGGCTTCTCGCGCTGCATCGCCATGGGCGAGGGCGCCGACGTCGACTTTGGCGACCTGCTCGACTATCTGGCCGCCGACAACAGCACCCACGCGATCGTGCTGTGCATCGAGCATCTGAGCTCGGCGCGCAAGTTCATGTCGGCCGGGCGGCTGGCCGCGCGCGGCAAGCCGGTCATCGTGCTCAAGGTCGGGCGCGATCCGGCCCCCGGCGCCGACCTGGTGTTCGACGCCGCGATCCGCCGCGCCGGCATGCTGCGCGTGCGTTCGACCGAGGATTTGTTCGACGCCGTCGAAACCCTGGCGCGGCGCCGCCCGCAGCGTGGCGAGCGGCTGGCCGTGCTGACCAACAGCGCCGGGCTGGGACTGATCGCGGCCGACGCCCTCGATGCCGGTGGCGCGCGGCTGGCGCCGTTGTCGGCCGAGTCGCTCAAGCAGCTGGCGCAGGCCGGCGCGCCGCCGGCCAATCCGGTCGATTTGCTGGCCGACGCGCCCGTCGAGCGCTACGCGGCCGCCGTCGCGACCTTGCTGCGCGAATCGCAGGCCGACGCGCTGCTGTTCCTGCACGCGCCGACGGCGATGGTGTCGAGCCAGCTGATCGCCGAGGCGGTGGCGCCGTTGATGCGCTCGGTCGGCAAGAACGTGCTGTCGTGCTGGCTCGGCGGCAGTTCGGTGACGGCCGCGCGCCAGGTCTTCGCCGACGCCGGCCTGCCCACCTACGACACGCCCGAGAAGGCGGTGCACGGCTTCGTGCAGATCGCCCAGTACCGCCGCAACCAGGAGTTATTGATGGAGGTGCCGGCCGGCCTGCCGACGACGTCGGCGCCGGAACGGGCGGCGGCGCGCGCGCTGGTCGCGGCGGCGCTGGCGGCCGGCCGCGCCGGGTTGGCCGACGATGAAGCGCGGGCGCTGCTGGCCGCGTACGGCATCGCGCTGGCCACGCCGCAACAGGCGGCGTTGTCGGCCCACACGCTGGCGGCGGCGCGCATCCAGATCGGCGCCGATCCGGTGTTCGGGCCGGTGGTGTTCTTCGGCCAGGGCGGCATCGCCGCCGATGTCGCGGCCGACCGCGCCGCCGGCCTGCCGCCGCTGAACATGGTGCTGGCGCGCGACATGGTCGGCCGCACGCGGGTGGCGCGCCTGCTCGGCCATGGACCGGGGCGGACGGCGGCCGACACCGACGCCATCGTGCGCACCCTGGTGCAGGTGGCCGACATGGTGACCGAGTTGCCGGAGCTGGCCGAGCTGGACCTCAATCCCTTGCTGGCCGCCGGCGGCGCGGTGGTGGCGCTGGGCGCGCACCTGCGGCTGGCGCCGCCACGCGGCAAGACCGCGTTGGCGATCCGGCCCTATCCGCAGGAGCTGGAGCAGGAGCTCGCGTGGGACGGCGGCCGCATCCTGCTGCGGCCGATCCGGCCCGAGGACGGCCCGCAGCACCAGGCGTTCTTCCACGCGCTCGATCCGGACGACGTGCGGCTGCGCTTTTTCTCGGCCATGCGCGAGCTGCCGCCGGCGCAGCTGGCGCGCCTGACGCAGATCGACTACGACCGCGCGATGGCCTTCATCGCCACCCGCGACGGCGCCGACGGCATGCCGGAAACCCTGGGGGTGGCGCGGGCCGTCACCGATCCCGACAATCAGCACGCTGAATTCGCCATCATCGTGCGCTCCGACCTCAAGGGGAAGGGCCTGGGCACCATCCTGTTCGGCAAGCTGGTCGACTACTTCCGCGCCCATGGTACGGCCGAAATCGTTGGCGACGCGCTGTCGGAGAACTTCGGCGTGCAAAAACTGGTGCGCCAATTCGGCGGTGTGGTATCGGCGCATCCAGAACCGGGAATGGTGCGTCTCCAACTGCCTTTGCGATAGTGTTCGTTGTCGGGTTGATATATATTTGCTGTTCCAAATGAAATAAAACGCGGGGTCCTATTTGTTCTAGCTCAAGGCGTCCGTGTCGGGTTTATTTACACTTTCACTTCCGCTCTTGCCGCCCGTTCCGGGTGAGCGCAACTTTAGTCTTGGGAGTCAGAATGTTAACGGCCACATATACCCTGGTAGCGCTGTCGGTCGAACAGTCCAGCGTTCGCCTCAGTTTGTTATCCTTTCAAAAGTATGTGCGCTCGACGCTGATGCAGCAGAACAGCATAACCCTGTCCCAGCTGGAATACGCGTGCGAGAACCTCAATAGCCTGTATCAGGCCTGTCATTGGCGCAAGACCGAGATGTACCTGATTCCGGCGCTGCGCGAAACGACCCAGCGCGCCGACGCGCTGCTCGACGAGCTCAACCATCTGAACCAGGCCGCGCTGGCCGCCATCCGCACCTTGCAGGAGCGCATCGGCATCATCGCCGACGTGCGCGATTTCCGCGTCGAGCAGGTGTGCGAGAGCATCGAGACCTGCTGCACGTCGCTGCTCAAGCGGCTCGAAAAAGAAGAGCAGGAACTGTTTGCCATGGCGCGCGGTCTGATCGGAGGCGAGACCTGGTTCTCGATCGCCAACCAGCTGATGATGCATGACAAGCACCTGGAGGAGATGAAGCGCTCCGGCGTGGCCTTGGGCGACCAGGCGCCGCCGGCCGTGGCGGCCAAGGCCAAGGCCACGGCGCAGGCGCAGGCGCAGGGGCAACCGAGCGGGGGCCGCCGCGCCGCCGGCGCCCGGATCGACGACGACCGCATCAGCATTCCGGGCCTGCAAGTGATACCGACGGTGGCGCTCGACGACGCCGACGCGGCATCGTCCCCGGCGCCTTTATATACCGCCCGGCAGCAGCCGCTGGACGATGTCATCACCAAATAGCCGCTAAATAGCACGCGCGCCGGGCAAATTCCCCCTGCTTTGCTATGATGGTGGTTTTCTCCATCACATAGCGCACCATGTTCGATTTCATCTTCAAGCGCACTACCGACCAGCCGGCAGCCGCCGCCGCCGCTCCGGCGGCCCCGGAGCAGGCCGCCGCCGCCGCGTTGTCGGCCAGCCGCCGCGACGAGCAGGCGCAGCGCGCCGCCGCGCTGGCCGGCGATGAAGCGGCCGCCGTCGAACTGATTCTGCAAAGCGAATTCGCCGGCGTGCGCCTGGCCGCCGCCGAGCATGTGCAATCGCAGCCGTATCTGGAGCAGGTGCAGCAGGCGATGCGCAACACCGACCGCCGCGTCGCCAAGCTGATGCAGGGACGGCTCGACGCCATCCGCTACCGGCAGGCCGAATTGCAAAAGGCGCAAGCCTGCCTCGACCTTGCGAACCGCCTGTTACAGGACGAGAAGTTGACGCCGAACCAGGTCGCCGAGCTCGATCGCCAATGGAAGATCACCTCGGCCGTGCCGGAGCTGGCCGTGCCGTACGACGCCGCCCGCGCGGCGTTGGCCGCCCGCCTGGAGGCGCAGGTCGATCTGCAGCGCGCCATCATCGATGCGATGGCCGCCGTGCGTCAGTTGCCGGCCGCCGCCCCGGCGCCGGAAGAGGCGGCGCAGGCGCTGGAACGCCACGCGGCCGCGCTGGCCGACTACCAGCAGGCGCCCGAGCACAACGCGCTGCCCAAGCATTTGCTGAGCGACTTCGCGCAGGCGATCGAGCAGGCGCGCGCCGCGCTGTCGGCCGCCGCGCAGCGTCCGGCGCAGCCGCAGCCGCAGCCACAGCCGTCTCTGGCGTCCGGCGCCGAGCCGGAGTCCGCAGGCGCCACCGCCACGGATGCGGCGTCCGAGGCGGGCGCGCCGGGTGACACCCCGCCGACGTCCGACGCCCAGGCGCAGCCGAAGCCGGCCAAGGGACCCAAACCCGCCAAGCCGGCGCAGCCGCCCAAGGAAACCGACAAGAAGTTCCTGGAAACCCTGGATGCGCTCGAAGCCGCGCTCGAACAAGGCTCGCTGCACGATGCCGCCGAGCACGACAAATGGTTGAAAGAACATAAAACCCGCCTGACGCCCGCGCAGACCGATAGGCTGAACCATGTGCGCGCCGAGCTCAAGCGCTTGGGCGACTGGGCCCGCTGGGGCGGCAACGTCTCGCGCGAGGAACTGGTCAAGGCGGTCGAGGAACTGCCGGCGCTGGGCCTGCCGATGAGCGAGCTGGCCAAGAAGGTCGGCAGCATGCGCGAGCGCTGGAAGTCGCTCGACAACGTCTCCGGCCACGCGCCGAAAAGCCTGTGGGAGCGTTTCGACGCCGCCTGCACCACGGCCTACGCGCCGGCGGCGGCCCACTTCAAGCAACTGGCCGACGAGCGCCACGCCAACGCCGCCAAGGCGCAGGCGCTGATCGACGAGACCCATGCGATGGCCGCGGCCGCCGCCAGCGATAACGCCGACTTGAAGAACGTCGCCGCCGCCGGCCAGCGCCTGCGCCAGGTGTGGGGCCGGTTGGGCACCATCGACCGCAAGGAAAAGCGCAAGCTCGACCAGGCGTTCGACAAGGCGCTGGCGCAAATGCTGGCGCCGCTGTCGGAGCAGCGCAAGATCGAAACGGCCAAGCGCGAACAATTGATTGCCGAAGCGGAGCAGTTGCAGCCGTCGGAGCGCCACACGCTCGACAAGCTGCGCGGTTTGCAGGAGCGCTGGCAGGAGCAGGCCAAGGCGCTGCCGCTCGAGCGCAAGGTCGAGCAGGCGCTGTGGCAGCGTTTCCGCGCCGCCTGCGACGCGATCTTCGCCAAGCGCAAGGAGACCGCCCACGCCGCCGACCACGAGCGCAAGGAACATCTGCACGCGCGCGAGGCCATCTGCAAGGAACTGGAAACGGCCACCTTCAGCGGTGACGACAAGGCGCAACTGGCGGCCATCGCCAAGGCGCTGCGCGACGCCGCCGCCGCCTGGAACGCGTCCGGCACCGTGCCGCGCGCGGCCGAAGCCAAGATCGGACAGCGCTACCAGGCCGCCGTGGCGGCGGTGCAGGGTCAGGCGGAGGCGATCAAACGCCGCGCCGGCGCCGCCCAGGCCAACGCGTTGCGCGACAAGTTGCGGCTGTGCCAGGCGCTGGAGGCCGCGATCTGCGGTATCGACGGCGCCGACGGCATCGACGCGGCCGACTGGCAGGCCCGCTGGGCCGCCTTGCCGCCGCTGGCGACCGAATACGAGCGCGCGCTGCACGGACGCTTCACGGCCGGGCTGGCCGCGTTGGACGGCAAGCGCGAGGCCTACGCCGCGCAGCTGGAGCGCAACCGCGCCAAGCTGCTCGACGAGGTGCTGCGGCTGGAGATCGTCGCCGGCGTCGACAGCGGCGCCGAATTCGCCCGCGAGCGCCTGAAAATGCAGGTCGAGGTGCTGCAATCGTCGCTCAAGTCCGGCCAGAAGCCGCTGACGGCGGCCGCCGCGTACCTGCAACTGTGCGCGATGCCGGCCCTGGCCGACGCCCGCACCGCCAGCCGCATCGAGCAGCTGTTCCGCCGCATCGGCGCCTCGGAGCGCGCATGAGCTTGAATGAGCGCTTGAACCAGGTCCGTATCCAGACCGAAGATTTCGATCTGAGCGCCGAGGTGGCCGCCTTGCGCGCCGCCAATCCCAAGGTTGGCGCGATCGTCACGTTCGTCGGCGTGGTGCGCGACCTGAACGAGGGCGCGACGGTGGCGGAGCTGGAGCTGGAGCATTATCCGGGCATGACCGAGCAGTCGATCGGCGCCATCATCGAGCAGGCGAAACAGCGGTGGCCGACGTTCGGCGCGCTGGTGATCCATCGGGTCGGGCCGCTCAAGCCGCTCGATCAGATCGTCTTGGTGGCGGCCACGGCCGCGCATCGCGGCGAAGCGTTCGCGGCTTGCGAATTTATCATCGATTATCTGAAGACCGAAGCGCCGTTCTGGAAGAAGGAACAAACGCCCGACGGCGCGCGCTGGGTGGACGCCCGCGTCAGCGACGATGCCGCGCTGGCGAAGTGGCAATAGCGTCGGCGTCCACGCCGCAAACCGGCGCTAGGGGCGGACGCCCTTGAAAACCGCCGATATAACACTATCTACCTGATAAGTTAAATATATCGGAGCAATTCCATGCGGCAAGACAAACTCACCACCAAACTCCAGGAAGCCCTGTCGGACTCGCAGAGTCTGGCCGTGGGCAACGACAACCAATACATCGAGCCGGTGCACCTGCTGACGGCCCTGCTGAACCAGGACGACGGCAGCGCGCGCTCGCTGCTGCAACGCGCCGGCGTCAATGTCGGCGGCCTGACCAAGGCGCTCAAGGCCTCGCTCGACCGTCTGCCGAAAGTGTCCGGCACCGGCGGCGACGTCCAGGCCAGCCGCGAGCTGGTCTCCGTGCTCAACCTCGCCGATAAAGAGTCGCAGAAGCGGGTCGACCAGTTCATCTCCAGCGAGATGGTGCTGCTGGCGCTGGCCGACGACAAGTCCGACGCCGGCAAGCTGGCGCGCGAAAACGGCCTGTCCCGCAAATCGCTGGAATCGGCCATCGACACCGTGCGCGGTGGCGCCAAGGTCGACTCGCAGGAAGCCGAGGGCCAGCGCGAGGCGCTTAAAAAATACACGTTGGACCTGACCGAGCGCGCCCGCGCCGGCAAGCTCGATCCGGTGATCGGCCGCGACGACGAAATCCGCCGCGCGATCCAGGTGCTGCAGCGCCGCAGCAAGAACAATCCGGTGTTGATCGGTGAACCCGGCGTCGGCAAGACCGCCATCGTCGAAGGCCTGGCGCAGCGCATCGTCAACAACGAGGTGCCCGAGTCGCTCAAGGGCAAGCGGGTGCTGGCGCTCGACATGGCGGCGCTGGTCGCCGGCGCCAAGTATCGCGGCGAGTTCGAGGAACGCCTGAAGGCCGTGCTCAAGGAACTGGCCATGGACGAGGGGCAGACCATCGTCTTCATCGACGAGATGCACACGATGGTCGGCGCCGGCAAGGCCGAGGGCGCGATGGACGCCGGCAATATGCTGAAACCCGCGCTGGCCCGCGGCGAGCTGCATTGCGTCGGCGCCACCACGCTCGACGAATACCGCAAATACATCGAGAAGGACGCCGCGCTCGAGCGCCGCTTCCAGAAGATCCTGGTCGACGAGCCGACCGTGGAGGCGACCATCGCCATCCTGCGCGGTTTGCAGGACAAGTATGAGCTGCACCACAAGGTCGCCATCTCCGACGCCGCCATCATCGCGGCGGCCGAGCTGTCGCACCGCTACATCACCGACCGCTTCCTGCCCGACAAGGCGATCGATTTGATCGACGAGGCGGCGGCCAAGATCAAGATCGAGATCGATTCCAAGCCGGAGGTGATGGACAAGCTGGAACGCCGCCTGATCCAGCTGAAGATCGAGAAGGAAGCCGTCAAGAAGGAGAAGGACGAGGGCTCGCGCCGCCGCCTGGACCTGATCGAGGAAGAGATCGTGCGCCTGCAGCGCGAGCTGAACGACTTCGAGGAGATCCTCAAGGCCGAAAAAGCGGTGGTGCAGGGCAGCACCCATATCAAGGAAGAGATCGAGCGCATCAAGCTGCAGATGGAGCAGGCCACGCGCGAGAGCAACTGGCAGAAGGTCTCGGAACTGCAGTACGGGCGCCTGCCGCAACTGGAGGCGGAGCTGAAGCAGGCCGAGACGGCGTCCGCCAACGGCGTGTCGCTGGAAAAGAACACGCCGGCCAAACAGAAGCTGCTGCGCACCGAGGTCGGCGCCGAGGAAATCGCCGAAGTGGTGTCGCGCGCGACCGGCATTCCGGTGTCGCGCATGATGCAGGGCGAGCGTGACAAGCTGCTGCACATCGAGGAGAAGCTGCACGAGCGCGTGGTCGGCCAGGACGAGGCGATTGCCGCCGTCTCGGACGCGATCCGCCGTTCGCGCGCCGGCCTGTCCGATCCTAACCGTCCATATGGTTCGTTCATGTTCCTGGGACCGACCGGGGTCGGCAAGACCGAGCTGTCGAAGGCGCTGGCGGGCTTCCTGTTCGATACCGAGGAATCGATGATCCGCATCGACATGAGTGAATTCATGGAGAAGCATTCGGTGGCCCGCCTGATCGGCGCGCCGCCGGGCTACGTGGGTTACGACGAGGGCGGCTACCTGACCGAGGCGGTGCGCCGCAAGCCGTACAGCGTGATCCTGCTCGACGAGGTGGAGAAGGCGCATCCGGACGTGTTCAACGTGCTGCTGCAGGCGCTCGACGACGGCCGCATGACGGACGGGCAGGGGCGCACGGTGGACTTCAAGAACACCGTCATCATCATGACGTCCAACCTCGGCTCGCACAAGATCCAGGCGATGGAGGAGTCCGACCCCGGCGTCGTCAAGCTGGCGGTGATGGCGGAGGTGCGCTCGCACTTCCGGCCGGAGTTCATCAACCGTATCGATGAAATCGTCGTGTTCCATGGCCTCGACGAGAAGAACATCGGCGCCATCGCCAAGATCCAGCTGGCGATCCTGGAGCAGCGTCTGGCCAAGATGGAAATGACGCTGACGATGACCGACGCGGCGCTGCACAAGATCGCCGAGGCGGGCTACGATCCGGTGTATGGCGCGCGGCCGCTGAAGCGCGCGATCCAGCAGCAGATCGAGAATCCGCTGTCGAAGCTGATCCTGCAGGGGCGTTTCGGGCCGAAGGACACGATCCATATCGATGTCGACAACGGCGAGCTGTTGTTCCGCGCTTGATGGTATGACGTGGCGGCCCGCTCAGCGTTGATCGAAAAACGCTGACGGGCTGTTGCCGAACGTCTTCTTGAACATCGCGGAAAACGCCGACTGGCTGGCGTAGCCCAACTCCGCCGCCACCTGCGACAACGGCACGCCGCGCGCGATCAACGGCGCGGCGTGCGCCAGCCTGACCTGCTGGCGCCACTGCACGAAACCCATTCCCAATTCCCGCTCGAACAGCCGCGTCAACGTGCGGTCCGACGCGCCGACCTGGCCGGCCCACTGCTGCAAGGTGAGCTCCGCGCCGGGATCGGCGATCAATGCGTCGCACAACGACTTCAACCGTTTATCGGCCGGCAGCGGCACCCGGATCGGACGCACCGCGCAGCGCGGCAGCTCGTCCAGTATCAGCTCCCCCAGCAGGCGCTCCCTTCCTGATTGTTCATGTTGATCGTGCTGCTCCAGTGTGGCGATCAGCTCGCGCAGCAGGCCCGACACCTCCAGCACCCTGCATTCGTCTCCCGCAAACGGCGAGTGGCCGGCGTGCACGCACAGCGGCCGCAGGCGGGTCGGTTCGAGCACCGTGACCGCGTGCACCACGTTCGGCGCGATCCAGATCGCCCGCTGCGGCGGCACGATCCAGCTGCTGTTGTTGGCCGTCACCCGCATCACGCCCTGCACCGCGTAGGTAAATTGACCCCACGGATGGTGGTGCGACAGCAGGTGCGCATCGGCAGGCAGATCGCGGCCGGACATCGTCAGCGGACGCTCCGGCGTGGGGTGGTCGCAATCCCAGTTGAATTGCGTGTGGGTGACGATGGGAATTGGCATGGGGGGCGGTTTTGGCGCAATCGCGATAAAAGTTGTCGCCCTATCTTAAATCAGACTTCCACCGATTGCTACACTAGGCGCGTAACTTTGTAAAAGCTTAACAAGGAAGGCCGAATGACCCCAAACACATTGCTGCGCCAGGACGCCAAAGTCATCACGCTGGTCGGGCTGGCCCATGGCACCTCCCATTTCTATCACGTGATCCTGGCCGCGCTGATCCCGTGGCTCAAGCCCGAATTCCACCTCAGCTACGCCGAACTGGGCCTGCTGATGACTGTCTTTTTCACCGTCTCCGGCGTCGGCCAGGCGATGGCCGGCTTCGTGGTCGACCGCTTCGGCGCGCGCGCCGTCCTGTTCACCGGTATCGCGCTGCTGGGAGTGTCGGCGGTGATGCTGGCCAGCGCGCACAGCTACGTCCAGCTGATGGCCGGCGCCTTCGTCGCCGGCTGCGGCAACTGCGTGTTCCACCCGGCCGACTATACCTTGCTCAACCAGCGCGTCTCCAAGGCCAGGCTGACGCACGGGTTCTCGGTGCACGGCATCAGCGGCAATATCGGCTGGGCCTTGTCGCCGCTGTTCCTGACTTTCGCCGCCGCGCGCACCGACTGGCGCACCGCGTTGTTGGGCGCCGCGCTGCTGCCGCTGACGGTGCTGGCGGTGCTGCTGTGGAACCGCCACGCGCTGCGGCCGGAAGCGGTCGCCGCGCCGGCCGCCACGCCGGCCGGCGCACCGGCGCCCGCCGGCGCGCTCGATTTCCTGCGACTCAAGGTGGTGTGGATGTGCTTTGGCTTCTTCCTGATCTCGGCCGTCGCGCTGGCCGGCATCCAGACCTTCGCCGCCACCAGCCTGGTGAGCCTGTACGGCATGTCGCTGCAATGGGCGACGTCGGCCTACACCTGCTTCATGTTCGCGTCGGCGGTCGGCATGCTGTACGGCGGCTTCCTGGGCGCCGGCAGCCGCCACCACGACCGCATCATCATGCTGGCCTTCGCCAGCGCGGCCGTGCTGGCGCTGGTGCTCGCCGCCGCCGTGGTGCCGGCGTGGATGGCCATCGTGCTGATGGGGATGATCGGGCTGGTCACCGGCATCGCCGGGCCGTCGCGCGATCTGATGATCCGCGGCGCGGCGCCGGCCAACGCCACCGGACGCGTGTTCGGCGTCGTCTATTCGGGGCTGGACAGCGGCCTGGCGCTCGGCCCGTTGCTGTTCGGGGCGCTGATGGACGCCAATCATCCGGCCGGCGTGTTCGTCTTCATCGGCGTGTTCCAGGCGCTGGTGATCGTCACCACCATCGGCGTCGGCAACAACAGCCGCGTGGCCGGCGTCCCCAAAACAGCATAGAATTGGCTTCATCCCCATTCCGCCGCGAGGTAAGACGATGAGCTTTGCCACCACCGATTTGTGCGACGACCATCCCAATCTGCTGGAGGACGGGCGGCTCGCCGTGCTGCCGCCGGTGTTCCGGCACTTCGGCAAGCATGTGCGCTTTTCCGGGCGCGTCACCACCTTGAAGGTGCACGAGGATAACGCGCTGGTGCGCGCGGTGCTCGAGACGCAAGGCGACGGCAACGTGCTGGTGATCGACGGCGGCGGCAGCCTGCGGCGGGCGCTGGTCGGCGGACAACTGGGCTTGCTGGCGCAGGATAACGGCTGGGCCGGCATCATTGTCGACGGCTGCATCCGCGACACGGACGAAATCAATGCCTGCGAGATCGGCGTGCGCGCGCTCGGCGCCCATCCGCAAAAGAGCGCCAAGAAGGGCGCCGGCGAGCGCAACCTGCGCGTCCACATCGCCGGCGTCGCGGTCAATCCGGGCGACTGGATTTATGCCGATGCCGACGGCATTTTGGTGGCGCAACAGAAGCTGGCCTGAACCGGGGCGCCAGGCTAGGCACCGGTGGAAAAAAAGCCCCGGTCGGGGCTTGGTTTTGCACGCGCTCAGGCCTTGGGATGGGCCTTTTGCATGTGCTGGTCCAGATGCTGGCGCAGACGCTGCTGGAAAACCGTGGCGTCGTCGACGGCGCCCATGTCGTCGTCCACCTCCATCAGGTGGGTCTGATAGCCCTCCGCGAACGAGACGCTAGCCTCGACCTCGCCTTGTTTCCCCGACAGGGAGTGACCCTGCACGGCACCAAGAATGTTCCCTTGGTCGTCGGTGATGATGGTCATTTTCATACCACGCCTCCGCCTTGTAAGTTGTGAAAGGCGCCACCGATGCCGCGGTTGTGGATCTGCACGAAATAAGTGGCGTTGCCGTTGTTTTCCTTGCGCTTGGCCTGCTCGTCGGCGACGTGGACCGCACCCTGGTTGGGTGCTTTGACATCGGCCGACGCGAACTGCGTGCCGCGGTCGCCCGGGTAGCTGTAGCTCCAGAACGCCGTTGCACCGGGCGCCAGGAAGGTCAGCGGGCCTACATTGTTGAATGCCATAATCTCCTCCAAAAAATGCGTCGCACCGGCGAATGCCCGCGCGGCCACTTCATCTTAGTCACCGCGCCCGCGCCCGCTTTGATGCAAACGATGCGGGGCCTTTTTTGTCCGCCGGTGCTTTCTAGTGGATAATGCGGGATTGCGACGCACCATTTATTAGGAAGCACCAAGCTATGTTGAGTTACCGCCACGGCTTTCACGCTGGCAATCACGCCGACGTATTGAAGCATTTCGTGACCATCCAGCTGATGCAGTATCTGAACCAGAAAGATACCGCGTACAGCTACATCGATACGCACTCCGGCGCCGGCGTCTACGCGCTCGACAGCGCCTTCGCCTCCAAGAACGCCGAATACGACACCGGCATCGGCCCGCTGTGGGAGCGCACCGACCTGCCGGCGCCGATCAAGGAATACGTCGACCTGATCAAGGCCATGAACCCGAGCGGCAAGATGCGCTACTACCCGGGTTCGCCGTACATCGCCGACCAGGTCGCGCGCGAGCAGGACCGCCTGCGCCTGTTCGAGCTGCACCCGGCCGATTCGAAACTGCTGGCCGACAATTTCCGCAAGCTCGACGAGCACGCCGCCCAGCAGGGCATCCGTCCGACCACGCGCGGCAAGCGCGTGCTGGTCACCCGTGGCGACGGCTTCCAGGCGCTCAAGGCGCTGCTGCCGCCGCCTTCGCGCCGCGCGCTGGTGCTGATCGACCCGCCGTACGAAGACAAGATGGACTACAAAAAGGTCAAGGACACCCTGGCCGAGGCGCTGGGCCGGTTCCCGACCGGCACCTACGCGGTCTGGTATCCGCTGCTGCAACGTATGGAATCGCGCCAGTTCGCCGACAAGCTCAAGCAGTTGCCATGCAGCGACTGGCTCAACGTCGTGCTGACCACGCACACGCCGATGCCGGACGGCTTCGGCCTGCACAGCAGCGGCATGTTCATCCTGAACCCGCCGTACACGCTCGAGCCGATGCTCAAGGAAGTGATGCCGTGGCTGGTCAAGGCGCTGGCCAAGGACGGCGGCGCCAAATTCACGCTGGAGAGCGGCAAACCGACCTCTACGCGCAACACTGCCGTGCGCCGTCCTGTTACTCGATAGAAAAATGTTGTCAAGACGGTAGGTGCGGGTTAGTCTGGCGATGAGCGGGTCGCTCCGAGATGGCGACCCGGATAATGCCATCGCAGATTGGGAAATGAATGATGACAGCTCCGGAGCTGCCGCCGTCCAAGCTTGCGGACAATTTCTTTCTGGCCCGCCAGCCCATCCTTAACCGGGGGCAGCGGCTGGTCGGCTACGAATTGCTGTTTCGGGACGCGCACACCAACAATGCCGCCAACATCACCGACCAGGCCGCGGCGACGGCCACCGTGATCGCCCACGCGGCCGAGCTGGGCATGGGCCACGTGGTCGGCGACCAGATGGCCTTCGTCAACGTCGACGGCGTCGGCTTGATGAGCGATTTCATCCGCTTCCTGCCCAACGACAAAGTCATCCTCGAAATCCTCGAAACCGTCAAAGCCACGCCGGACGTGCTCGACCGCATCCGCGAGCTCAAGCAGGCCGGCTTCCGCTTCGCGCTCGACGACGTCGTCGGCGCGTCCGAGGACGTGCAAAAGTTGCGGTCGCTGTGCGACGTCATCAAGGTCGACATCCAGGACATGCAGCCCGGCACCTTGCCGGCGCTGGCGCGCGTGCTCAAAAATCCCAGGCAAAAGCTGCTGGCCGAAAAGGTGGAGACGGTCGAGGAGTTCCGCCAGTGCATGGATCTGGGCTTCGAATATTTCCAGGGATATTATTTCGCCCGCCCGGTGATCTTGAGCGGCAAGAAGATCTCGCCGTCGCAGCGCAGCGTGCTGCACCTGCTGGAACTGCTCGACGCCGACGCCAGCAGCCACGAGATCGAAAGCAGCGTCAAGCATGACGCCCTGATCACGTTGAACCTGCTGCGGCTGGTGAACACGCCGGCGGTCGGCACCCGTTACCGCATCAACTCGGTGGGGCACGCGCTGATGGTGCTGGGCCGGCGCCAGCTCAAGCGCTGGCTGCAGATCCTGCTGTACGTGAAGGGCGCGGGCGCGCAGGAATTCACCTCGCCGCTGCTGCAACTGGCGACCACGCGCGGCAAGACGATCGAGTTGCTGGTCGAGCACCTGCGGCCGGGGCAGCGGGTCAGCGCCGACATCGGGTTCACGGTCGGCGTGATGTCGCTGATGGACACCTTGTTCTCGATCCAGATGCGCGACGTGCTCGACAGCGTGAACGTGCTCGACGAGGTGAGGGCGGCGCTGTTGCATCGCAGCGGCGATTACGGCGGCATGCTCAGTTTGATCGAACACATCGAGCGCGGGCGCGACAGCCAGGTGTTGGCGCAGATGCTGAGCCAGATGTCGCTCAGGCCGGCGGACCTATACGCGATCCAGTTGGCCGCCATCGAATGGGTGACGGAATACACGCGCGGCTTTTAACGGCGGTGCCGGGGTCAAGTCTGGCATTCGGACACGGGCTGATCACTAGACCCCTTGGCATTGTTGATCGGCCTGGATGAGGTCTTGTGGCCGCAACTGGTGCTGACGACATTGTTTTGGCTGGTTGTCGTGGTGATCGGCAGGTTGGCGTGGCTGCGCCGGGGCAGGGCGATGCAGCGTGACAGCTGAGGTCGTGTCCAAATGTCAGACTTGACCCCCGCTGGTTTTGGTTGGCGTGGCTGCGCCGGGGCAGGGCGATGCAGCGTGACAGCTGAGGTCGTGTCCGAATGTCAGACTTGACCCCCGCTGGTTTTTATTGCGCGAGCAGCAGGAACACTGTCGGTTTCTTGTGGAAATCCGGGGCTTTGGCGCTTTTCCATTGCGCCGCAGTCATCGTGCGGATCGTTTCCGAGGCCAGGCTCAGATCCGTCGCCACGCACACCAACGTCGACGGCGCGCATGCGGCCACCAGCGCCTCCAGCATCGCGGCGTTGCGGTACGGCGTTTCGATAAACAGCTGCGTTTGCTTTTCCTTGCGCGAGCGCGTCTCCAGTTCCTTGATGCGCGTGGCGCGCTGCGCGGCGTCGGTCGGCAGATAGCCGTTGAAGGCGAAGCTCTGACCGTTGAGGCCGCTCGCCATCACCGCCAGCAGCAGCGACGACGGCCCCACCAGCGGGCGCACCGGGATGTTGTGCTGATGCGCCAGCCGCACCAGGTCGGCGCCGGGGTCGGCCACCGCCGGCACGCCGGCCTCCGACACCAGCCCGCCATCGCTGCCCGCCAGCAGCGGCGCCAGCAGGCCGGCCAGCGCGGCCGCCGGCGTGTTGACGTTCAGTTCGGCGATGGTGATCTCCTGCAGCGGCTTGGCCAGCGCATGGTTGGCGTTGACCAGCTTGAGGAAGGCGCGCGCGGTCTTGGCGTTCTCCGCCACGAAATAGTCGAGCTGCGAGGTGATCTGCTGTACCTGCTCGGGCAGGACGGAGGCGAGCGCTTCGGTCTCGCCCAGGGTGTTCGGTATTAAAAAGAGGGTGCCGGGCATATGAATCTACTTGATGTTGAAAAAGGAAACGCCTATCTTGCGCAGCATGCCTGTCAGCGCGATCAAAGGCAAGCCGGTGAGGGCGGTCGGGTCGCCGCTGTCGATGCGTTCGAGGATGGCGATGCCCAGCGCTTCGTTCTTGGCGCTGCCGGCGCAGTCGTACGGCTGTTCGATGCGCAGGTAGGCGTCCAGCTCGGCATCGGGCAGGTCGCGGAACTTGACGATGGTGCGGATGTCCTCGACCTGCGCGGCGGCGGCCTGGTTCGCGGCGCGGCCGTCCCACACGCACAGCGCGGTGTGGAACACCACTTCGCGCCCGCGCATCGTCTGCAGCTGGGCCAGCGCGTTGGCGTGGTCGCCCGGTTTGCCGATCTGTTCGCCGTCCAATGTGGCGACCTGGTCGGAGCCGATGACGATGCAGCCGGGCAGCCTGGCCGCCACGGCGGCCGCTTTTTCCCGCGCCAGCCGCAGCGCCGTGGCACTCGGCGTTTCGCCGGCCAGCGGCGACTCGTCGATGTCGGGCACGGCCACTTCGAACGGCAGTTGCAGCCGTGCTAATAATTCCTTCCGATAGGCCGAACTGGAGGCCAAAACGAGCCGTTGTGCGGGGATTTGAGCGGTTGCGCTTGATGTCATAGGGGGAATGTTATATGCTCTGTCGCCGGCTTGAACAGCGACGGAAAAAGACGAAAAACAGGAAAAAGCCGCGCAGGCTTTGACTTGATGCCGAAAACCCTGTTATTATCGCAGGTTTTCCGGGGAATTTTCTGTAATGAATGCTATTGTCATCGACGCTTTTGAGTTCTGTCGGAGCAACGGCAGCCAGCAAGGCGTGACGCCTGTTGCCGAAATGACCCGCCTGACCAAGGATTGTGCCGATACCTCGGGCACCATCACCTGGAAGGTCGCAGGAGGCACCGGCAAGATGGGCTTCCCGCAGTTGACGCTGTCGGTCGCCGGCACCGTGCAATTGGTCTGCCAGCGCTGCCTGACCCCCTACGCGCACACCATCGATTCGTCGACGTTGTTGATGCTGGGTAAGGACGATCAGCAGGCCGATGAAATCGAAGAAATGATCGACGACGAGACGATCGACGTGATCGTCGGCAGCCGCACCATGACGGTGGCGGACCTGGTGGAAGACGAAGCGCTGCTGGCCCTGCCGCATACGCCGAAACATGATGTCTGCCCCGACTCCGCGCTGCTGGACAAGGCAAAAAGCGAGAAGATCTCGCCGTTCGACGCCCTCAAGGGCCTCAAATCCGAATAAGCAGCAAAACCGCAAGACCGAATATGTAGTACGGAAAGTACGTGCCACGCACGTGTTGTAGTCGAGTATGGCAAGTCAGTAGGGCAATGTAGTAAATCTCAGTTTAACTATGCCGGTTCCGTTTTGCCGGCAGGATACTCGATTCGCATGTATTTGCTGGTCGAATGTGTTAAAATTTTAGAACTTATGTATTAGGAGTCATTAACATGGCCGTTCAACAGAACAAGAAGTCCCCTTCGAAGCGCGGTATGCACCGTTCGCACGATTTCCTGGTAGCTCCACAACTGGGTATCGAGCCAACCACCGGTGAAACCCACCTGCGTCACCACATCAGCCCTAACGGCTTTTATCGTGGCCGTAAAGTCCTGAAAACCAAAAACGACGAGTAATCGACGCTTTTGCTGGACCCGGAATAGGCGGTGCTGTCTTATGAAGCATCGCTTTTTCTTTTTTCATCGGCTGCAATCCTCTTTTGCACACCGTCATTTTGAAACGCGTAGACCTGGGTTTCAGTGGTCCGCCGCTTGCCGCAGCTTGCCCAGACAAGGGCTGGAGCGTGGTACTGAATCAAAACAATGACAATCAAAATTTCTATCGACTGCATGGGCGGAGATCACGGTCCATCGGTCACCATCCCCGCAGCTATATCCTTCGTCAAACGCGAACCCGAGGCTGAACTGATACTGGTCGGTTTGGAAGACGTCATCCGCGCAGAATTGAAAAAACATCACGCCGAAGCGCATCCGCGCCTGACCGTCGTGCATGCATCCGAACAAGTCACGATGGACGATCCGCTGGAAGTGGCCTTGCGCCGCAAGAAGGATTCGTCGATGCGCGTGGCCATCGAGCAGGTCAAGGGCGGCAGCGCCCAGGCTTGCGTCTCGGCCGGCAACACCGGCGCGCTGATGGCCGTGGCCCGCTACGTGCTCAAGACCATGACCGGCGTCGACCGTCCGGCCATCTGCAGCATCATGCCGAACCAAAAGGGCGGGCCGACCTACATGCTCGACTTGGGCGCCAACGTCGACTGCGAACCGCATCACCTGCACCAGTTCGCCATCATGGGGTCGGTGCTGGTCTCCGCCATGGAAAACATCGAGCGCCCGACCCTGGGCCTGCTCAACGTCGGCACCGAGGACATCAAGGGCAACGACGTCGTCAAGGCCACCAGCAAGCTGCTGCAGGCCGACCACGAGCGCGGCGCGTTGAACTTCTACGGCAACGTCGAAGGCAACGACATCTTCAAGGGCACCACCGATATCGTCGTCTGCGACGGCTTCGTCGGCAACGTCACCTTGAAGGCGGTGGAGGGCGTGGCGCGCTTCTTCGCCGACACCGTCAAGACCGAATTCAAACGCAATCCGCTGACGATGCTGAGCGCCCTGATCGGCGGCGGCGCGTTGAAAGCCATCAAGAACCGGCTGTCGCCGTCGCGCTATAACGGCGCCAGCCTGCTCGGTTTGCGCGGGCTGGTGTTCAAAAGCCACGGCGGCGCCGACGCATATTCTTTTGAATGGGCGATCAAGCGGGCGTATGATGCTGCAAAAAATGATGTGTTGCCGCACATTTCGACGTTAATCGCCGAACTCATGCCACGCAACACGGAAACCCCGGAAGTACCAAGCTCAACTATTTAGTGGATGGTAGACGGCATGACTTTGTACAGCAAAATTATCGGCACCGGCAGCTATCTGCCTGAGCGGCGTGTCACCAACCAGGATCTGACCGATCAACTCGCCGCCAAGGGCATCGAAACCTCGGACGAATGGATCGTCAGCCGCAGCGGCATCTCGGCGCGCCACTTCGCCGAGCCGGGCGAGAAGTCGTCCGACCTGGCCGTCAAGGCCGCCCAGCGCGCGCTCGACATGGCCGGCTTGCAAGCCAACGATATCGACCTGATCGTGCTGGCCAGCTCGACCCCCGATTTCTTCGGCAGCTTCCCGAGCACCGCCTGCGTCGTCCAGCAAAAGCTGGGCATCACCAACAACGGCGCCGCCGTCGACGTGCAGGCCGTTTGCAGCGGCTTCGTCTACGCCATGTCGACCGCCGACGCCTTCATCCGCGCCGGCATGAACAAGAACGTGCTGGTGATCGGCTCGGAAGTGTTCTCGCGCATCCTCGATTTCAACGACCGCACCACCTGCGTGCTGTTCGGCGACGGCGCCGGCGCCGTGGTGCTGACCGCGTCGCAAGAGCCGGGCATCCTGGCGACCGCGCTGCACGCGGACGGCCGCCATTCCGGCATCCTGTGCATGCCCGATTCGTTCGGCGGCGCCGTGGCCGGCGAGGCTTACCTGTACATGGACGGCCCGGCGGTGTTCAAGCTGGCGGTGTCGGTGCTGGAGAAGGTGGCGCACGAGGCGCTGGAGAAAGCCAATATGGCGCAAGACCAGATCGACTGGCTGATTCCGCACCAGGCCAACATCCGCATCATGAACAGCACCGCCAAGAAGCTCGGGCTGCCGCTGGAGAAGATGGTGGTCACCGTCGACCAGCACGGCAACACGTCGGCGGCGTCGATTCCGCTTGCGCTGGACGCCGCCGTGCGCGACGGCCGCGTCAAGAAGGGCCACAACATCATGATGGAAGGCGTCGGCGGCGGCTTCACCTGGGGCGCCGTGCTGGCCCGCATCACCGACGACCTGGGCGCCCGCTAAGGCCCGGGGCTGCTGTTGCGCGTGAATTAGAATTAGAACTCTAACGGGCTCCACGGTAGCGGCGCGGTCGTCATCGCGTGCTAGCGTAGCGGCCAATTAGCGAGATCAATCAATCGGATGGATGACGTAATGACTAAATTTGCTTTTGTATTTCCAGGCCAGGGTTCGCAGGCGATCGCGATGATGGACGGCTTCGCCGGCAACCCGGTGGTGGCGCAGACCATCGCCGAGGCGTCGGACGCGCTCAACTTCGACCTGGGCAAGCTGATGGCCGAAGGTCCCAAGGAAGAGCTGGACCTGACCACCAACACGCAGCCGGTCATGCTGACCGCCGCCGTCGCCACCTACCGCGCGTGGATCGCCGCCGGCGGGCCGGTGCCGTCCATCGTCGCCGGCCACAGCCTCGGTGAGTACTCGGCGCTGGTCGCCGCCGGCGTGATCGCCTTCAAGGACGCGGTGCCGCTGGTGCGCTTCCGCGCGCAAGCGATGCAGGAAGCCGTGCCGGTCGGGCAGGGCACGATGGCCGTGGTGCTGGGCCTGTCGGACGACGACGTGCGCGCCGCCTGCGCCGAGGCGGTCGCCGCCACGCCGGGTTCGGTGGTCGAGGCGGTCAACTTCAACGCGCCGGCCCAGGTGGTCATCGCCGGCGAAACCGCCGCCGTCGAGCGCGCCTGCGAAATCGCCAAGGCCAAGGGCGCCAAGCGCGCCATGAAGCTGCCGGTGTCGGCGCCATTCCACTCGTCGCTGCTCAAGCCGGCGTCGGACCGGCTGCGCGACTACATGGCCGAGCTGAACTTCTCGGCGCCGCAAATCGCGCTGATCAACAACGTCGACGTCGCCGTGCTCAACGATCCGGCCGCCATCAAGGACGCGCTGGTGCGCCAGGCCGCCGCGCCGGTGCGCTGGGTCGAGACGATGCAGCAAGTCGCCGCCGAGGGCATCACCCAGGTGGTCGAGTGCGGCCCCGGCAAGGTGCTGATGGGCTTGACCAAGCGCATCGACGCCACGCTGCTGGGCGACGCCATCACCGACCAGGCGTCGCTGGACCGTATTTTGACCTCGCTCAAGTAGGCGGCAGAGGCAAATCAAAGAACTTCAGGCACACTCGTTATTTACGTAGAAGGACAACCATGAATTTAGCAAATCAAGTCGCGCTGGTCACCGGCGCGTCGCGCGGGATCGGCAAGGCCATCGCGCAAGAACTGGCCCGCCAGGGCGCGCGCGTGATCGGCACCGCCACCACCGAGGCGGGCGCCGAGGCGATCAGCGCCTACCTGGCCGAGTTCGGCGCCGAGGCGGGCAAGGGCATGGTCCTGAACGTCACCGACGCCGCGCGCTGCGCGGCCGTCATCGACGAGATCGGCAAAACCTTCGGCGCCGTCGGCATCCTGGTCAACAACGCCGGCATCACGCAGGACCAGCTGGCCATGCGCATGAAGGACGAGGAATGGGACAGCGTCATCGCCACCAACCTCAGTTCGGTCGGCCGTTTGTCGCGCGCGGTACTGCGCGGCATGATGAAAGCGAAGACTGGGCGTATTATTAACATCACTTCGGTGGTGGCGTCGTCGGGCAATCCGGGCCAGATGAACTATGCCGCCGCCAAGGCCGGCGTCGAGGGCATGGGCCGCGCGCTGGCGCGCGAGATCGGCAGCCGCAATATCACCGTCAACAGTGTGGCGCCGGGCTTCATCGACACCGACATGACCAAGGCCCTGGGCGAAGAGCAACACGCGGCGCTGCTGACGCAGATTCCGCTGGCGCGCCTGGGCAAGCCGGAGGATATCGCCGCGGCGGTGGCCTTCCTGGCGTCGCCGCAAGCGGCCTATATCACCGGTACCACCTTGCACGTGAACGGCGGTATGTATATGAATTGACGGTTTTCGGCGTGAATAAAGCGCCGATTCCCGTCTTTTACCAGTGATTTCGAAAGAGTTTGCAGTAAATTAGCGGCAGACATCGAAATTAGTTTTTCAGTGCGCAAACCTGATAAAATGCGCGCTTTCCGTAACAAACAAATGGAGCCATAACATGTCGGATATCGAACAACGCGTTAAGAAAATCGTCGCTGAGCAACTGGGCGTCGCCGAAGCAGACATCAAGATCGAATCCTCGTTCGTCGACGACCTGGGCGCTGACTCGCTGGACACCGTCGAGCTGGTGATGGCCCTGGAAGACGAATTCGAAATGGAAATCCCTGACGAACAGGCAGAAAAGATCACGACCGTTCAGCAAGCGATCGACTACGCTACTGCACACGTCAAGGCCTGATTTACCGCCCGATCGACTTTAGGAGAATCGCTTGAGAGGTTCTAAAAACCGTCGTGTTGTCATTACCGGCCTGGGCGCCGTTTCCCCGATCGGCAACAACGTTGCCGACACGTGGGCGGCGGCGCTGGAAGGCAAATCCGGTATTGCCACCATCACCAAGTTTGACGCGCAAGCTTTCAGTACCCGTTTTGCCGGTGAAGTCAAAGGCTTCAACATCGAGGACTACATCTCGGCCAAGGAAGCCCGCCATATGGATACATTCATCCATTACGGCATGGCGGCCGGCATCCAGGCCGTGCAGGATTCCGGCGTGGTCGTGACCGAAGAGAACGCCGATCGCATCGGCGTCATCATCGGTTCCGGCATCGGCGGCCTGCCGATGATCGAAGAGCAGAAGGAAGACTACGACAAGCGCGGTCCGCGCCGTATCTCGCCGTTCTTCGTGCCGGCCTCGATCATCAACATGATCTCCGGCAACCTGTCGATCAAGTATGGCATGCGTGGCCCTAACCTGTCGATCGTGACGGCCTGCACCACCGGCCTGCACTGCATCGGCGCCGCCGCTCGGCTGATCGAGTACGGCGATGCCGACGTGATGGTGGCCGGCGGCGCGGAATCGACCATTTCGCCGCTGGGCCTGGGCGGTTTCGCCTCGGCCAAGGCGCTGTCGTCGCGCAACGACGATCCGGCCACCGCGTCGCGCCCATGGGACGCGGACCGCGACGGTTTCGTGCTCGGCGAGGGCGCCGGCGTGATGGTGCTCGAAGAGTACGAGCACGCCAAGGCGCGCGGCGCGACGATCTACGCCGAACTGCACGGCTTTGGCATGAGCGCCGACGCGTATCACATGACCTCGCCGTTGGAAGACGGCGCCGGCGGCAGCAAGTCGGCGCAAGCGGCGTTGCGCAACGCCGGTGTCAATCCCGACCAGGTGCAGTACGTGAACGCGCACGGCACCTCGACGCCGCAGGGCGACGTGGCCGAGGTGCAGGGCATCAAGCGCACCTTCGGCGAGCACGCCAAAAAGCTGGTGGTCAACTCGACCAAGTCGTTGACCGGCCACCTGCTGGGCGGCGCCGGCGGTCTGGAAGCGGTGTTTACGGTGCTGGCGGTCCACCATCAGGTGTCGCCGCCGACCATCAACATCTTCAACCAGGACCCCGCCTGCGACCTGGACTTCTGCGCCAATGTCGCCCGTCCGATGAAGATCGAGTACGCGCTGAAGAACTCGTTCGGCTTCGGCGGCACCAACGGCAGCCTGCTGTTCGGTAAAATGTAAAAAAGTTTGACTTCGCGTTGAACTAAATCCGGGCTCACCTGGTCCAACCAAAGTGAGCGAGGATTCGGCGCTGGCATTCGCCAGCGCCAGAATTGCCCAGCCTTGCGCTGGCGCTTCCAAGCTGTGTTGTTTCCCCCTATTTTTTGTGTACGCGTTTTGTGGTGCTGCCGTCATGTCGATTGCGGTGTCCGTCATCGTTCGCCCCTCGGCTGGCCTGCGTCTTTTGCATGCCGGGCTGTGTAGTTGCGTGACGATGTCGGGCGCCGTTTGTCCGGGCGTGCTGGCGCCGCTACTGTGTGTGTTGGCCGGCGTGTTCGGCTGGGTGATGGGGCGTCCCTGCGGTTTCGCGCTGCAGCTTGATATATCCGGTGTCGGCAGGTTGCGGCTGGCGGTATACCAAGAACCAGGGACGGTCCTGCGCCTGCTGGACGGGTCGACCTTGTGGCCGCGCATCCTGTTGTTGCGCCTGGGTGGCGACGACGGCAGGGTGCGGTGGGTGCTGGTGCTGCCCGACGGTGTCACGCGGCCCGAGCTGCGTGCGCTGTCGCTGGCGTGCCGTTCCGTTGCTGGACGCACTGAAATAAAAACGCCAACACTGTGAACTTCTTGCAGCGGGCTAACTCTATAGCATATATGACTATACGATTTGGCGATGCTGCAGGCCACTGAGGAATGCAGGAGTGACGACAGAACGTGAGTGTGACCAGATGCTGGTCGACCGGGTCCGGACCGGTGACAAGCAGGCGTTTGACATGCTGGTGGCGAAGTATCAACGCCGCCTGATGCGCTTGCTGTCGCGTATCGTGCACGACCCGGCCGAGGCCGAAGATGTGGTACAAGAGACGTTTATCAAGGCGTACCGGGCGCTGCGGCATTTTCGCGGCGACTCCGCCTTCTACACGTGGCTGTACCGCATCGGCATCAATACCGCCAAGAACTTCCTGGCGACGCAGGGCCGCCGCACGCCCACGTCGACCGAAGCGGACGCGGAACAAGCGGAAGCCTTTAACGATGGAGAGCATTTACGAGACATTAATACGCCGGAATCCATGCTGGCAAGCAAGCAGATCGCGCAGACGGTCAATGCGGCGATGGATGCCCTGCCTGTGGACTTGCGGACCGCGATCGCGTTGCGCGAGATCGAGGGATTGAGCTATGAGGAGATTTCAGACATCATGGCCTGTCCCATCGGCACCGTCCGCAGTCGCATATTCCGTGCCCGCGAAGTCATCGCTGAAAAATTGAAGCCTTTACTGGACATGCCGATTGACAAGCGCTGGTAAGGCAGTAATGATGGCAATTGTTGTTGGCGTCCGGAAAGTGTCGACTAGGCGGCACTTAGGTGGACGTGTTTTAAGATGGCGGGATACGCGATGGATACCCAGAAAAGACTGCACGAAAACATCTCGGCGCTGGCCGATGGTGAACTGCCGCACAGCGAACGGGAGCTGGCATTCGCCGCCCTCGACACTGCGGACGGGCAGGCGGCCTGGCGCGCTTACCACCTGATCGGCGACGCGCTGCGCGACGAGGCCGACGGCATCCTCAGCGACGGCTTCGGCGCGGCGCTGGCGCAGCGTCTGGACGCCGAGCCGGCCCACGAACTGTCCCCGTTCACGCCCGGCGCCGGCGATCCGGCCGCGCCGCCGTTCGACGCGCCGCCGCCGGAGGACTTCCCCGAGTCCCGGGCCGACGTGATCTTGCCCTAGCGCCGCCGTAACGCCGCCGTAACGCCGCCGTAATTCTGCCTTAAGCCAGCGGCCTTCACATACTCTTATAATAACTTTGCGCAAGCTGGCGGGCGACTTTTCGCTTACCATGTATGCTAACCACCCATGACGCCTGGCGCCACGGGTGGTTAAACGCATCCAAGAACTTTATAGAGACCGATACTTTCCATGAAAAACAATTTCACTGCTGGTGGTAAAACTCTTTCCGCGCTGCTGGTCGGCGCAAGCGTATGGATGTCTCCGGCCCTGCTGGGCATGGCGCCCGCGACGGCGGCCGCGCCGGTCACCGGCGCCGTGCTCGGCTTGCCCGATTTCGCCGATCTGGTCGACAAGGTTGGCCCGGCGGTGGTCAATATCCGCACCACCGAAGTGGTGAAGCAGGGCGGCCGCGGCGAGGAGCTGGGCGACGAGGAAATGCAGGAGTTCCTGCGCCGCTTCTTCGGCGGCGCCATTCCGCAGCCCGGCCCCGGCGGCAAGGCCACGCCACCGGGCCGGGGCAACCCGCGCGGACGCCGCCAGGCGCCGGAAGAGCCGGTCCAGCGCGGCGTCGGCTCCGGCTTCATCCTGTCGGCCGACGGCTATGTGATGACCAACGCCCACGTGGTCGAGGGCGCCGACGAGGTGTTCGTCACGTTGACCGACAAGCGCGAGTTCAAGGCCAAGGTGCTGGGCGCCGACGCCCGCACCGACGTCGCCGTGCTCAAGATCGAAGGCGACAAGCTGCCGTTCCTGATCATGGGCGACTCCGACAAGATCCGCGTCGGCGAATGGGTGATCGCCATCGGCTCGCCGTTCAACCTGGAAAACACCGTCACCGCCGGCATCATCTCGGCCAAGCAGCGCGACACCGGCGACTACCTGGCGCTGATCCAGAGCGACGTCGCCGTCAATCCCGGCAACTCGGGCGGTCCGCTGATCAATATGCGCGGCGAGGTGATCGGCATCAACTCGCAGATCGCCACCTTGTCCGGCGCCTACAACGGCATCTCGTTCGCGGTGCCGATCGACGAGGCGATCCGCGTCTCCGAGCAATTGAAGAAATCGGGCAAGGTCACGCGCGGCCGCATCGGCGTGCAGATCGGCGAAGTGAGCAAGGAAGTGGCCGAATCGCTGGGCTTGAAGAACGCGCAGGGCGCCGAGGTGTCGCTGGTCGAGCCGGGCGGTCCCGCCGACAAGGCCGGCATCAAGTCGGGCGACATCATCCTGAAATTCAACGGCGCGCCGGTGACCCGCTCGTCGGACCTGCCGCGTCTGGTGGGCGGCACCGCCATCAACAGCAAGGCGACCGTGACCGTGTGGCGCAAGGGCCAGCAGATCGACCTGCCGGTGGTGGTGGCCGAGCTGGAGCCGGAGAAGGGCGCCAAGGCGTCCAAAGGCAAAGGCAAGGGTGAGCAGGCCCAGCCTGAAGCGCAGGGCAAGCCCAACGCGCTGGGCCTGGTCGTCAGCGATTTGACGGCCGACCAGAAGAAGACGCTGGGCGTCGGCGGCGGCGTGGCGGTCGAGTCGGCCGAAGGGGTGGCGTCGCGCCTGCAGGAGGGCGACATCGTGCTGCAGCTGAATAACAGCGAGATCAAGGACGCCAAGCAGTTCAACGCGCTGGTGGCCAAGCTCGATCCGAAGAAACCGTCGGTGCTGCTGGTGCGCCGCGGCGAGGCGACGCAGTTTATTTCGTTGCGCCCGAGTTCGACCGCGAAAGAGAAGTAATCGCTGAATGACCCGTACCCCGGCGGCCTGGGGTGCGGGTGCCTCCGATCACCATGCACTTCACGCTATATTCCCGTGGCTACTGCCACCTGTGCCATGACATGCTGGACGCTTTGCTGCGCCTGCAAACCCCGTCGCGCCCGTTCACGGTCGACGTGATCGACATCGACACCTCGGACGACCCCAGCTTGCTGGCCCGCTTCGACGAGCTGGTGCCCGTGCTGTACGCCGATCTGTCCCAACCCGAGCTGTGCCACTACTTCCTCGACCAGCCCCGCGTGCTGGAGTTGCTCAATAAATAAGCAAATCCATGTCGCAGTGCAGAAGTCGGCCTTTCCCCTCTGAAATCCGGTAAAATGCGGGGTTAGCTACATTAGGCGCTCGCCAGGGCATTCCCGCCCCGCTCGGAGCGCTTTTTTTGTATTGCGCACAGGATGACACTCCCACGCGCGCCCGTCGTCTCACCCCCGTTTTTGAATATTTGTTAATGAACAACATACGCAATTTTTCCATCATCGCCCACATCGACCACGGTAAATCGACCCTGGCAGACCGCATCATTCAACTGTGCGGCGGCTTGTCCGACCGCGAGATGGAGGCGCAGGTGCTCGATTCGATGGATCTGGAGCGCGAACGCGGCATCACGATCAAGGCGCAAACCGCCGCCCTGCAATACAAGGCGCGCGACGGCGTGGTCTACAACCTGAACCTGATCGACACCCCCGGCCACGTCGACTTCTCGTATGAAGTGTCGCGCTCGCTGTCGGCGTGCGAAGGCGCGCTGCTGGTGGTCGACGCCTCGCAAGGCGTGGAAGCGCAGACCGTGGCCAACTGCTACACCGCGCTCGACCTGGGCGTCGAAGTGGTGCCGGTGCTTAACAAGATCGACTTGCCGAACGCCGATCCGCCGACCGCCATCGCCGAAATCGAAGACGTCATCGGCATCGAAGCGGGCGACGCCGTCCATTGCTCGGCCAAGACCGGCCTCGGCGTCGAGGACGTGCTCGAATCGATCATCGCCAAGGTGCCGCCGCCGAAGGGCGACCCGGACGCGCCGCTGCAGGCGCTGATCGTCGACTCGTGGTACGACCCGTACGTTGGCGTCGTCATGCTGGTGCGCGTGATCAACGGCACCCTGAAACCGAAAGACAAGATCAAACTGATGGCGACCGACTCGCTGCAGCTGGTCGAGGACGTCGGCATCTTCGCGCCGCGCTCGGTCTCGTTGCCGCAGCTGTCGGCCGGCCAGGTGGGCTTCATCATCGCCGGCATCAAGGAATTGAAGGCCGCCAAGGTGGGCGACACCGTCACCCTGGCCAACCGTCCGGCCGCCGCGCCGCTGCCGGGCTTCAAGGAAGTGCAGCCGCAGGTGTTCGCCGGCCTGTTCCCGGTCGAGGCCAACCAGTACGACGCGCTGCGCGACTCGCTGGAAAAATTGAAACTGAACGACGCCGCGCTGATGTACGAGCCGGAAGTGTCGCAGGCGCTGGGCTTCGGCTTCCGCTGCGGCTTCCTCGGCCTGCTGCACATGGAGATCGTCCAGGAGCGCCTGGAGCGCGAATTCGACATGGACCTGATCACCACGGCGCCGACCGTGGTGTACGAGGTCGTCATGCGCGACAACAGCATCCTGAAGGTGGACAATCCATCGAAGATGCCGGAGCCGACCAAGATCAACGAGATCCGCGAACCGATCGTCACGGTCAACCTGTACATGCCGCAAGAATACGTCGGCTCGGTGATCACCTTGTGCATCGGCAAGCGCGGCGTGCAGATGGACATGGCCTACCACGGCCGCCAGGTCAAGCTGGTGTACGAGATGCCGATGGGCGAGATCGTGCTCGACTTCTTCGACAAGCTGAAGTCGACCTCGCGCGGCTACGCCTCGATGGACTACGAGTTCAAGGAATACCGCGCCTCCGACGTCGTCAAGGTCGACATGCTGATCAACGGCGAAAAGGTCGATGCGCTGGCGATCATCGTGCACCGCTCCAACTCGGCCTACCGCGGCCGCCAGGTGGCCGCCAAGATGCGCGAACTGATTCCGCGCCAGATGTTCGACGTGGCGATCCAGGCCGCCATCGGTGTCAACGTGATCTCGCGTGAAAACGTCAAGGCATTGCGCAAGAACGTGCTGGCCAAGTGCTACGGCGGCGACATCAGCCGGAAGAAGAAGCTGCTCGAGAAGCAAAAAGCCGGTAAAAAACGCATGAAACAAGTGGGCTCGGTCGAGATTCCACAAGAGGCATTCCTGGCAATCTTACAAGTGGACGATAAATGAGCCTGCAAGTAATCTTAGGTAACTTCGCATTAATCCTGTTCGTGCTGATGGTGATCACGGGCGTGATCTGGTTCCTCGACGTGTTCTACCTGGCCAAGCAGCGCCGCGCCGCCGCCAACCGCGCGCTGGCCGAGTACGACGCGCGCAACGCCAAGCTGACCGCCGACGGCATCAAGGTCGACAACACCGGCAACCGCGCCGCGATCGAGGCCGGCATCCTGCGCCAGCCGGTGTGGATCGAGTATTCGGGCAGCTTCTTCCCGGTCATCGCGCTGGTGTTCTTCCTGCGCTCGTTCCTGTACGAGCCATTCAAGATCCCGTCGTCGTCGATGGTGCCGACCCTGCTGGTGGGCGATTTGATCCTGGTAAACAAGTTCACCTACGGCATCCGCTTGCCGGTGCTCAACCAGAAGGTCATCCAGATCAACGACCCGCAACGCGGCGACGTGATGGTGTTCAAATATCCGCGCGACATGAGCCAGGATTACATCAAGCGCGTCGTCGGCGTGCCGGGTGATAAGATCACGTATGCCAACAAGCGCTTGACCGTCAACGGCGTGGAAATCAAGTACACCGCGCTCGACGACTACCTGGACGACGAGCGTTTGGTGTACAACAAGCAATATCAGGAAGGCTTGACCGGCGTCACCCACCGCATTCTGAATAACGAACGCGCGCCGACGTTGAATCCGGCCGAAGTGCAGCAGTTCCCGTTCAAGGACGAGTCGTGCACCTACACCTACGACAGCTTCACGTGCGTGGTTCCGAAAGGGAACTACTTCATGATGGGTGATAATCGCGACAACAGCCTCGACAGCCGTTACTGGGGCTTCGTTCCTGACAAGAACATTGTCGGAAAAGCATTCTTTGTCTGGATGAACCTGGGTAATCTGCGCCGCATCGGCAGCATCCAGTAAGTGGACACCAGGTTGTCGAACGCGGGGCGGACCGAAAGGGACTAACATGCAATCAGTTCTTCAACACAGGCAACGCGGCATTTCACTGGTGGGACTGATCGTGGTGCTGGCCGCGCTGGGTTTCATCGGCGTGCTGGGGCTGAAGATCGTGCCCACCTACACCGAATACCGGGCGATCCAGAACGCCATCGTCACCGCCAAGTCCATCGGCGGCAATTCGGTGGTCGAGATCCAGAAGGCGTTCGACGCCAGCGCCACGACCGGGTACATCAGCTCGATCAACAGCCGCGATCTGGTCATCGGCAAGGAAAACGGCGAGATGGAAGTGAGTTTCGCGTACGAAAAGAAAATCCCGCTGGTCGGACCGGCCAGCCTGCTGCTCGAATACCAGGGCACGACCGCCAAGTCCGGCCTGCCGGCGGCGACGGCGAAAATCGATGAATAAGCCAGCCGATTAATTTAAAGCGTCGAAACGACGTCACACAGAACCGATCAAACAATGAATCTTCAGTTATTGCAAACCCGTTTAGGCTATACGTTCCAGGATGCCGGCCTGCTGCAGCAGGCCTTGACGCATCGTAGCCACAGCAGTTTGCATAACGAGCGGCTGGAGTTCCTCGGCGATTCGATCCTCAACTGCGTGGTGGCGTCGATCCTGTACGAACGGTACGTGGCGATCGACGAGGGCGACCTGTCGCGCCTGCGCGCCAACCTGGTCAAGCAACAGTCGCTGTACGAGATCGCCCAGAAGCTGGAGCTGTCGCAGTTCCTGCGCCTGGGCGAGGGCGAGTTGAAATCGGGCGGCTTCCGGCGTCCATCGATTCTGGCCGACACGCTTGAGGCGCTGTTAGGCGCCATTTTTTTGGATGGCGGCTTCAATCCGGCGCGCGACGTGATCCGCGCCTTCTACATCCCGATCCTCGACACCGTCGATCCGCAAACCCTGGGCAAGGACGCCAAGACCCTGCTGCAGGAATTCCTGCAAAGTAAGAAGATTTCGCTTCCGCTGTACAATGTGGTGGCCACCCATGGCGCCGCGCACAGCCAGGAATTCGAGATCGAATGCCTGGTGCCCAAGCTGGGCATCCAGGTCTACGGACGCGGCGGTAGCCGCCGCGCCGGCGAGCAGGCCGCCGCCAAGCTGGCGCTGGAAGTGGCCGAGCAGGCGTTGCTGAAGACCCCGGCCGCCGGCCGCAAGGCCAAGCCGCGCGCCGCCCAGCTCAAGCTGGCCGGCATCGCGACCGTGCAGGGCGAGGCGGGCGGCGACCAGCCGGCCGCGGCGCCGGCCAAGGCGGCCACCAAGTAATTGCTGGAATAAAGTATTACATAAAGCGCAACACCATACTCTGAAGCGATATAGCATGACTACCGAAACGACCCCCGCCAACTTCCGTTGTGGCTATATCGCCATTGTCGGCCGCCCCAACGTGGGCAAATCGACGTTGATGAACACGCTCATCGGCGCCAAGGTCAGCATCACCTCGCGCAAGGCGCAGACCACGCGCCACCGCATCACCGGCATCCAGACCCATGACGACGCGCAGTTCATCTACGTCGACACGCCGGGCTTCCAGACCCGCCACGCCAACGCGCTCAACAAAACGCTCAACAAGACCGTCACCAACACGCTGATCTCGTCGGATTTGATCCTGTACGTGATCGAGGCGGGCACCTTCGGCCCGGCCGACCAGCAGGTGATGGACTTGCTGCCGTCCGAAGTGCCGGTGATCCTGGTGATCAACAAGGCCGACCGGGTCAAGGACAAGGCGGTGTTGCTGCCGTTCGCCCAGCAGGTGGCAGCCAAGTTCAACTTCGCCGCCATCGTGCCGGTGTCGGCCAAGCTGCGCTTCCAGCTCGACGGCCTGGAAAAAGAGATCAAGAAATTCCTGCCGGAGAACCAGCCGATCTTCGGGCCGGACGACATCACCGACCGCAGCGAGAAATTCCTGGCGTCCGAGATCGTGCGCGAAAAACTGTTCCGCTTCGTCGGCGACGAGCTGCCATACACCAGCACCGTGCTGATCGAGCAATTCGAGCAGGAGGGCGACCTGCGCCGCGTGTTCGCCGCCATCCTGGTCGAGCGCGACACGCACAAGTCCATGATCATCGGTAACAAGGGCGCGCGCCTGAAGGAAGTGTCGACGCAGGCGCGGCTGGACATGGAAAAGCTGTTCGGCGGTCCGGTCTACCTGGAGATCTGGGTCAAGGTCAAATCCGGCTGGGCCGACAACGAAGCGGGTTTGCGCGCCTACGGCTACGAATAAAAGAGGACCGATGTCCAACACCACGCACGACGCCGAGGCTGATGCCGATAGCACGGCCGAACCGCGACAGGCAGCGCCTGGCGCGGAGCGTGGGGTGGTGCCCGTCCCTGTATCGGCGCCGGTGGTCGCCGACCCGGCCGCGCCCACAACTGCCACAACTGACACAACTCCCGCGACGCCCACAGCGCCCACAGCGCCCGCCAAGCGTGCGCGCGCGCCATCGCGCGAGCGCACCTTCGGCACCAAGGTCGCCGGCCAGCCGGCCTTCGTCCTGCACAGCTACCCCTACAAAGAAACCAGCCTGATCATCGACCTGTTCACGCGCGACTTCGGCCGCGTGGCGCTGATCGCCAAGGGCGCCAAGCGGCCGCACTCGCAATTGCGCGGCGTGCTGCAAACCTTCCAGCCGCTGTCGTCGAGCTGGGTCGGCAAATCGGAGCTGCGCACGCTGACCGACGCCGAATGGGTCGGCGGCATGCTGCCGCTGGAGAAAACCGCGCTGCTATGCGGCTTCTACCTCAACGAACTGCTGGTCAAGCTGCTGGCGCGCGACGACGCCCATCCGGCGCTGTTCGACCACTATGTCGCCACCTTGAACCAACTGGCGCACAACGAACCGGCGCCCATCGTCTTGCGAAAGTTCGAACGGGCCTTACTTAAGGAGACGGGGGTCTCGGCCGACCTGTCGCGCTGCACCGCCACGCGCGCGCCGGTGCGGGCCGACGTGGTCTACGTGGTCGATCCGGAGCGCGGTCCGCGTCCCGAGCGCGCGTCCGACCAGTCGCCGCGCGTGGCCGGCAAGACGCTGCTCGACATGGAGCGCGAAGACTACCAGGACGCCGCCACCCAGTCGCAGAGCAAGCAGCTGATGCGCTTCCTGCTGGCGCACCACCTGGGCGGCGCGCCGCTGAACACGCGCCAGATATTGATCGACCTGTCGCAGTTATAGGACAATCCGCAGTTAAAACACCCGCAGCGACAAAAACATAACGGTAAAGACAAATGAGCTACCTGCATCCTTCCGGCACCATCATCGACCTCGGCGTGAACATCGATCACGTCGCCACCTTGCGCAACGCGCGCGGCACCATGTATCCGGACCCGATCCGCGCCGCGCTGCTGGCCGAGCAGGCAGGCGCCGACTGCATCACCTTGCACCTGCGCGAAGACCGCCGCCACATCAAGGACGCCGACGTCATCGCGCTGGCGCCGCAGCTGCTCACCCGCATGAACCTGGAGGCGGCCGTCACGCAGGAGATGATCGATTTCGCCTGCCGCATCAAGCCGGCCGACGTCTGCCTGGTGCCGGAAAAGCGCACCGAGGTCACCACCGAGGGCGGCCTCGATGTCGTCACCCACTTCAACGCCGTGCAGGCGGCCGTCAGGCAGCTGCAGGCCGAGGGCATCCGCGTCAGCCTGTTCATCGACGCCGACGAGGCGCAGATCGCCGCCACGGTGGAAGCGGGCGCGCCGGTCATCGAGCTGCATACCGGCCGCTATGCCGACACCGAGGGCGCCGAGCAGCTGGCCGAGCTGGAAAGGGTGAAGCGCGGCGTGCTGTTTGGCGTCTCCAAGGGGCTGAAGGTCAACGCCGGCCACGGCCTGCACTACACCAACGTACAGGCCATCGCCGCCATTCCGGACATCGCGGAACTGAACATCGGCCACGCCATCGTCGCCCATTCGGTGTTCGTCGGCTGGGAGAACGCCGTGCGCGAAATGAAGGCCATCATGGTCTCGACCCGACTGGGGGCGCGGTGATCTACGGCATCGGCACCGATATCTGCAAAATCCCGCGCATCGAGGAGGCGCTGGCGCGCCACGGCGACCGCTTCGCGAAGAAGATATTGGGCCCGCAGGAGATGGAGAAGTACCTGGCGCGCAAGGCCAAGAACCCGGTGCGCGGCATCCGCTTCGTCGCCACGCGCTTCGCCGCCAAGGAAGCCTTCGCCAAGGCCATCGGCCTCGGTATCCGCATGCCGATGACATGGCCGGCCGCGCAGATGCTCAACGCGCCGAGCGGCAAGCCGATGATCGTGTGCAGCGGCGTACTGAAGGAATTCATGGACAAGAATAAGCTCACGACGCAGGTGACGGTCAGCGACGAGGCGGAATACGCCGTCGCCTTCGTCATCGTCGAGCAGCAGCAATAAGCAGGCCAACTGAGATTCGTAATGACCGACGTCGCACCAACCGCACCAACCTCACCGGCGCCCGACCCGCGCGAACAAGTGCTGGCCACCGTGGCCAAGCTGCCCAACCTGCCGGGCGTGTACCGCTATTTCGACGCCGAGGACAAGGTCCTCTACGTCGGCAAGGCGCGCGACCTGAAAAAACGCGTCTCCAGCTACTTCCAGAAGAACATCGCCAGCCCGCGCATCGCCATGATGGTCGAGCGCATCGCCCGGCTTGAAACCACGGTCACGCACAGCGAGGCCGAGGCGCTGATCCTTGAAAATAACCTGATCAAGGCGCTGGCGCCGCGCTTCAACATCCTGTTCCGCGACGATAAATCGTACCCGTACCTGAAGATCACCGGCGGCGACTCGCCGCGCATGGTCTACTACCGCGGCGCGGTCGACAGGAAAAACCAGTATTTCGGCCCGTTCCCCAGCTCGTGGGCGGTCAAGGAATCGATGCAGATCCTGCAGAAGGTGTTCTTGATCCGCACCTGCGAGGACAGCGTCTACTCGAACCGCACGCGCCCCTGCCTGCTGCACCAGATCGGCCGCTGCAGCGGACCGTGCGTCAATTTGATCAGCAAGGAAGACTACAAGGTCGACGTCGAAAACGCCGCGCGCTTCCTGCGCGGGCGCCAGAGCGAAGTGATGGAGGACCTGGAAAAGAAAATGCACGCCTACGCCGCCGACCTCAAATTCGAGCAGGCCGCGTCGGTGCGCAACCAGATCCAGTCGCTGTCGCGCGTGCTGCACCAGCAAAGCATGGAAACCACCGGCGACGCCGACGTCGACATCATCGCGGTGCTGGTGCAGGGCGGGCGCGCCTGCGTCAACCTGGCGATGGTGCGCGGCGGCCGCCACCTGGGCGACCGCGCCTACTTCCCCAATCATATCGGCGACGCCGCCGCCATCGCCGAGGACCCGATCGAGGTCGAGGTGCTGGCCGCCTTCCTGGTCCAGCACTACACCGAGAAATTCATCCCCGGCACGCTGATCCTGAATATCGAATTCGACCAGCCGGCGCTGATGGTGGCCTTGCAGGAGCAGTGCGGCCACCGCATCAACCTGATTTTCCAGCCGCAGGACCAGCGCCGCAAGTGGCTGGAACTGGCGCAGAAGGGCGCCGAGATTTCGCTGGCGCGCCTGCTGTCGGAGCAGGGCTCGCAGCAGTCGCGCACGCGCGCGCTGGTCGAGGCGCTGGCGCTGGAGCCGGAGGACGTCGACTTGCTGCGCATCGAATGCTTCGACATCTCGCACACCCAGGGCGAGGCGACGCAGGCGTCGTGCGTGGTGTTCCACCACCACCAGATGCAGAACGGCGAATACCGCCGCTACAACATCAACGACATCACCCCCGGCGACGATTACGCGGCGATGCGGCAGGTGCTGTTCCGCCGCTACGAGAAGGTGGCCAACGGCGACGGCGTCATGCCCGACGTGGTGCTGATCGACGGCGGCAAGGGCCAGATCGAGATGGCGCGCCAGGTGTTCGCGGAGCTCGGGCTCGATATCAGCCTGATCGTCGGCGTCGCGAAGGGGGAGGGGCGCCGCGTCGGCCTGGAGACGTTGATGTTCGTCGACGGCCGCGCGCCGCAGGAGCTGGGCAAGGAATCGGCGGCGCTGATGCTGGTGGCGCTGATCCGCGACGAGGCGCACCGCTTCGCCATCACCGGCATGCGCGCCAAGCGCGCCAAGACGCGCCAGACGTCGCGGCTGGAGGAGATCGAAGGCATCGGCGCCAAACGCCGCCAGCGCCTGCTGGCGCGCTTCGGCGGCCTGCGCGGCGTGGTCAACGCCAGCGTCGAGGACCTGAAACAGGTCGAAGGCATCTCCAGCGCGCTGGCCGAGGAAATCTACCGCCAGCTGCACTAGCGGCGTTGCGCAAGGACCGGGCGCCGGCGCCCGGGGCAAACGTGCTGGTTTAATGTGCGGCGGCAAGGTAGACTAGCGGCGCATAACAAAGTAGTCACAGCGGAAATATCACACCAGCACCTTCATTCAAGCCTATGCCTTTCAATATACCGATACTGTTAACCTGGTTGCGCGTCGCGCTGATTCCGCTGGTGGTGGGCGTCTACTATCTGCCGACGACGATGCTGCCGGTGGCCGATCAAAACCTGGCGGCGACGCTGGTGTTCATCGTCGCCGCCGTCACCGACTGGTTCGACGGTTTCCTGGCGCGCCGCTGGAACCAGACCTCGGCGTTCGGCGCCTTCCTCGATCCGGTGGCCGACAAGTTGATGGTGGCGGGGGCCTTGCTGGTGCTGGTGCAGCTGGACCGCGCCAACGCCGTGCTGTCGTTCGTCATCATCGGGCGCGAGATCGCCATCTCGGCGCTGCGCGAATGGATGGCGCAGATCGGCGCCTCCAAATCGGTCGCCGTCAGCTCGCTGGGCAAGATCAAGACCACCGCGCAGATGACCGCCATCCCGCTGCTGCTGTACCACGACGTGCTGTTCGGCGCGGTCGACACGCAGTTCTGGGGCGCGCGCCTGCTGGAGATCGCGGCCTTGCTGACGGTGTGGTCGATGTTCTACTATCTGCGCCTGGCGTGGCCCCTGATCAAGGAAAAAGCCGGCACGTTGTAGTGGCGGGCGCCGGAACGAAATAAACTATTTCCAATCTTTTTTATTCGACAAAGTTTTGACCATTGACAGCCGGCACAGATACTCTATAATGCTGGCCTGTTGTTGCTGATGACGACGCGGGAGTAGCTCAGTTGGTAGAGCGCAACCTTGCCAAGGTTGAGGTCGAGAGTTCGAGACTCTTCTCCCGCTCCAGTTTGATGGAGCGCCAAGCGTCAGAAAAAAGTAGGACTAGAATTAGCAACAAGTTGCTGCTATGATGTTGGACTCCGATGCGGGAGTAGCTCAGTTGGTAGAGCGCAACCTTGCCAAGGTTGAGGTCGAGAGTTCGAGACTCTTCTCCCGCTCCAGTTTCCCGGAAGCTGGCCGGCGTAGTAAAAAGTGGTAAAAACGTAACTCCAATGCGGGAGTAGCTCAGTTGGTAGAGCGCAACCTTGCCAAGGTTGAGGTCGAGAGTTCGAGACTCTTCTCCCGCTCCAGAATTCCGGATCGCAGCGCGTAACCCGCTGCGCTCTTAGTCAAAAGTTTCCTCTGGCGAGGTAGCAAAGCGGTTATGCAGCGGCCTGCAAAGCCGTGTAGACGGGTTCGACTCCCGTCCTCGCCTCCAGACAATTTGAACTCCAAGCGGGAGTAGCTCAGTTGGTAGAGCGCAACCTTGCCAAGGTTGAGGTCGAGAGTTCGAGACTCTTCTCCCGCTCCAGTATTGAAGAAGGGCAGCCATGTGGCTGCCCTTTTTGCACATGCCGTCACATTTCTGCCGGCCTTGCCCAGCGTGCCCTACGCAATTCGACACCATGTTGGTATCGAGAACAAACATCATGAGAAATCGGCAGGCCGGGTCTCGATTGCCACACGCGGCGGTTTGAACTCGAAGTCGGCATCCTCCGGCGTCGCTAACGCGTCGGCGATGTTACGCCGCTGCTTGTTGAGCCGCTGATAATCCCCAAAGGTCATCATGACGTGGGCAGGCCGACCCCGATCCGTTATAAATACCGGTCCGTTGCTTGTGGCCCGTTTGGCCTCGCTCACGCCTTCGTTAAATTCCCGGCTCGAAATGGTGGTAATTGTCATAGCGTCAATCCCGTGTGGTGGGTGATGTGGTGATGTTACTACGTGGGACGCACGGCTTCAGTGAGTGTGGTTAGAAAGGGCAGCCGGCGTGGCTGCCCGTTGAACGGATGGCGCGGACCGCTCAGGCGGTGACGTTGATGCGCTGACCGGTGGTCGGGTGGGGGCTGGCGGCCTGCTGGCCCACCACAGGGGGACGTTGCTCTTCCTGGGCGCCGCGCGCTTTCAGCAATTCGGCGAAGGTGGTTGGCAGACCGGACACCGGCTTGGGCAGCGGATGCTCGGTATCCAGGGAGGCATAGTAGGCCGCGTTCGGACTGGAGGCCCAGCCGCCGCCCGCCGATTTCCCTTGCGCCTGCATGTCCCGGATCCAGGCGGTGCCCGAGTTACTGATCGTTAGTGTGGTCATGTTGTTCCTTTGCTATTGGTTGAGGAAATATTTGATAGTTGCTCGTTGACTATACGTATTCGACGACCCTGTTTCTATGCCCATCTGCACAAGACTGTGATGTCGAAACTGGAACAATCGCCGAGCGGGGATTGTCCCGTTGCCGACAATGATGTAGTGCGTCAGGGCTGTCGCCATGTCGCCGGCGGTCCCCTACAATCGCCGCCATCGCACACCAACCACAGGGACCATCCATGCACAAGCTGATACAACTGCGCGAAGCCGGCGCGGGCATCGAGGAAATCGGCGCCATCCTTGCGCCCGACGTCGTGTTCCACAGTCCTATCTTGTCGCGCAGCGTCATCGGGCGCGAAGCCGTGGCGCGCGCCATGGTGGGCGCCATCGCCGTGCGCGAGGGCCACTACGTTACCGAAATGTCGGACGGTAAAATGACGCTGTTGGTGTGGCGCGGCACGGTCGATGGCCTGCCGCTCGATAGTTTTGAAATGCTGCTGCACGACGACGCCGGGCTGGTGGTCGAGCGTAGCGTCGCCATGCGGCCGTTCGCCTCGCTGCTGGCGTTCCGCCAGGCGTTCCACGAGCGGATGAAGGACGTGCTGGACCCCGCTTATTTCGCGTTGCAGTCCACGTCCACGCCGGCGTCGGCGGGGCCGTCGGACGCTTCTCGCGGCAAGGACTGATACAGCGCCGTGAACCAGTCGATGAAGGTGCGTAGCCGCTGCGGCATGTGGCGGTTGGGCCTGAATACGATGGACACCGGCCGTGGCGGCGCGGCGTACTCCCGCAGGATCTGGCGCAGCAGGCCGCGTGTCACTGCGGGACGCAAGGTGTACTCCGAGGCGCTGACGATGCCCAAGCCGGCCACGCCGCAGGCGAGGTAGGCATCGGCGTCATCGACGAAGACCGCGTGCGCCATCGGCACCTGCTCCAGCCGCTGGCCGACGGTGAATTCCCAAGGCCGGCTGCGGCCACCATGGTCCCACACATAGCCGACGCCGACATGGCGGGCAAGATCGGCCACGCTGCGCGGCTCGCCGTGCCGCCGCAGGTAGTCCGGCGAAGCGCAGGTGATGCGCGCCACCTCGCCGATGCGCTTGACGACCATGTTGGGATCGTCGCTGGCGCCGACCCGGATCGCACAATCGACGCCGGCCTCGATCAGGTTGACGCGGCGGTCCGAGATGGCCAGCTCGAAGTCGATCTCCGGATAGCGGGCGACGAACGCCGGCAGCGCGGGAATCAGCACGCCTTTCGCCATCGCCCCCGGCACGCCGACCTTCAGCCGTCCGCGCGGTCCCTGCCGGGCGCCGGCGGTGGCCGCCTCCATGTCGTCGATCTCGCTCAGCACCCTGGCGCAGCGCTCGTAGTACGCGCGGCCCTCGTCGGTTAGGGTGACATTGCGGGTGCTGCGGTTGAGCAGGCGCACCTTCAGACGCGCCTCCAGCGCCTGCACCATGCGCGACACCGACGCCGGCGGCAGGTGCAGCGCCTCGGCGGCGCGCACGAAGCTGGCCGCGTCGGCCACCCGCACGAACACCTGCATCGTGGCCAGGCGGTCCATCAACGCGGCGCGGCCTTGGCAAGGCGGCGGGCCGGGCAGGGGCCTTGCCTGGTGGGTGGGACGATGACAATCTCCATGAAATATCCGTGCGTCGCCGTTCGAGGGTCTCCATTTTACCTCTTTATGTGCAATTGCACACATAAAATTGGACGGGGTGGCGGTTTCGGCTCCAGGCCAACGCCGGTGCGGCGCCTGCGGTACACTGGCATCCGCACCGAACATCCTGTTATTGATTGAAACGCCATGACCAAGCAACCCGCCAAGCCACTCGCCATTTTGGACTGCAATTGCCTCGCTGTACGCCAGGCCGCGCGCGCGATCTCCTCGGTGTATGACCGGCATCTCGCGCCGACCGGCTTGAGTTCGTCGCAATTCAGTATCCTGGCCGCCATCCACGAGCGGCGCGACATGCCCGTGCAGGAATTGGCCGACGCGCTGGTGATGGACCGGACCAGCACGGTGCGGGCGCTGCAACCGCTGACGCGCGACGGCTACGTGCTGCAGCAGCCGGACCCGGCCTATCCACGCAAGCTGCTGCTGTCGCTGACGGCCGAGGGGCGCGCCACGTATAAGCAGGCGCGCAAGCACTGGCAGGCGGCGCAGGCGGAGTTCGAAGCCGGCGTCGGCCCGGCCGAGGCGGCGGCACTGCGACAGCAGCTGGCCGCCTGGAGCCGAAAACCGTAAGCTATCGAGCATCCATGATCGCGCAATGATCGCGCCGTAAGACCGTAGCGCGGCTTGCCGCTTGACAGCGGTCGCCGCGCATTTTACTATCTGCTTAATCTATCTACCGATAGATAGTTAACTTAACAGGACTATCATGACGATCAACCACACCACCACATCCCGCCGCACCTTGCTCGGCTCCCTGGCCGGCCTGGCCGCCCTTACCGGACTAGCGGCAGCCGCCAGCCCGGCCGCCGCAGCGACGGCGAAACCAGCCAAGCCGGTGCCATTGGCCCCGCTCACGTCCAGCACATTGACGCTGGACGACGGCACCACGCTGTACTACAAGGACTGGGGCAGCGGCCCGGCGGTGGTATTCAGCCACGGCTATCCATTGTCGTCGGACGCCTGGGAATACCAGATGCTGTTCCTGATGCAGCAAGGCTATCGCGTCATCGCCTGCGACCGCCGGGGCTTCGGCCGTTCGAGCCAGCCGGCCGGCGGCTACGACTACGACACCTTTGCCGACGACCTGGCGGCGCTGATCGACGCGCTCGACCTGAAGCAGGTCACGCTGGTGGGCCATTCGATGGGCGGCGGCGAAGTGGCGCGCTACATCGGCCGCCACGGCGAACGGCGCGTGGCCCGGGTGGCGCTGGTGGCCGCCGTCACGCCGTTCCTGCTGCAAACGCCGGACAACCCGGGCGGCGCGCCCAAAGCGCTGTTCGACACCTTCCGCGCCGCCGTGCAGGCCGACCGCTCGCAGTGGAACCGGGACGTGACCATGCCTTACTACAGCTACAACCGCGCCGGCGCCAAGGTGTCGGAAGGTGTGCGTGAGGACTACTGGCGCCAGGGCATGAACACCGGCGTGCTGGCCGCCTATCACGCGATCACCGCGTTTTCCGAAACCGACTTCCGCGCCGACCTGAAAAAAATCCGCGTGCCCACGCTGGTGGTGCACGGCGACGACGACCAGATCGTCCCGCTGGAAATTTCCGGCAAGCTGACGGCGCAACTGGTGCCCAACGCCACCTTGAAGGTCTACGAGGGCGGCTCGCACGGCCTGTTGATCACGCAGAAAGACCGGTTGAACGGCGATTTGCTGGCCTTCCTGCGCTCGTGATGCTACAGCCCGCCGACGCTGCCGACCGCGCCCAGGATGCTGTTGGCCACTTCGGCGGGATGTGAAATCAGCGCCACGTGGCTGGCGCCGCCGATGGCGCTGACACGGGCCTTGATCTGCGCCGCCTCCGCCTGCTGGAAGGCGCCGGGGATGATGCCGTCGGCGTCGCCGTACACCCACCACGACGGCTTGGTTTTCCAGGCGGCGGTGCCGACCTTATCGTCCAGCACATGGTTGAAGATCGGGCCCTGCACCGACGCCAGCACGGCGCGCTCGGCCGCCGGCACGTCCGGCGCGAAGCTGGCCGCGAAGGTGGGCGCGTCGAGCGACAGATAGCCGGCGCTGTCGACCACCAGGCCTTTTTGCCAGGCGCCGGCCGGGTAGGGCCTGGTGATGTCGTTGATCGACTGGCCGTCGCCGGGCGCGAAGGCCGACACGTACACCAGCGCCGCGACCTTGCTGTCATTGCCCGATTCCGTGATCACCGCGCCGCCGTAGGAGTGGCCCACCAGCACCACCTGGCCGCTTTGCGCGGCGATGGCGCGCCGCACGGTGGCGGCGTCGTCCGCCAGCGACTGGCGCGCCAATTGCACGGCCACCACCGTCAGGCCGCGTTGTTGCAGCAGCGGGATCACCTTGGACCAGCTCGAGCCGTCGGCCCAGGCGCCGTGCACCAGCACCACCGTGGTGGGTTTGATCTCGGCCGGCGCGGTGGCGGCGACTGCGTCGGAACCGCCGCAGCCGGACAGGGACAGGGTGCCGGCCAGCGCGGCAACCGCGAGCGCGATCGCGCCCAGGGGTTTGCGTAGTTGTTTCATGAGGTATTCCCGAAAATGAAAAAGAAATTGAAAGTGCTGCAGCGATGGACATCATAGGCACGCCCCTTCGGCGCGACCATGACGCGAACGCCTTGGTTCATGCCCCATCGTCCGAAACAGCGACCGTTCCGCCGGCCGATGCCGACCTGCTGTCGCAGGTGCTGACGCAGGTACGCCTGCGCGGCGGCGTCGTAGACCGGGCCGAATTAAGCGCGCGGTGGGCGCTGCGCTTTCCCGCCGGCGTCGCGCATTTTTACTATGTCGAGGAGGGCGCGGCGTGGCTGCAACTGGAAGGGCGAACGCCATTCCCGCTGGCGCGCGGCGACCTGCTGCTGTTGCCGCACCGGCAGCATCACACCCTGCGCGCGGGGCAGGGCGACGCGGCCTGCCGATTGATCTGGGGCCAGTTCCACTTTGACGGCGCCGCCGCGGCGGCTGTCGCAGCGGCGCTGCCGCCCATCCTGCATTTGCCAGCGCAAGACTCCGCCGCGCCACCGTGGCTGAACGCCATCACCCGTTTCCTGCTGCAGGAGGCCGATGGCGGCGGTCCCGGCTCGGCGCTAATGGTCTCGCGGTTGGTGGACTTGCTGGTCATACGGGCGCTGCGCGGCTGGGCCGAGGGCCAGGACCGGCACCCGGGCTGGGTTGCCGGCCTGTCGGAGCTCCGGCTGGGCAGGGCGCTGCGCGCCATCCACGCCGAGCCGCATCGTCACTGGACGGTGCAGGCGCTGGCGGAGCTGGCCGGCATGTCACGCTCGGCATTTGCGGAACGCTTCACCACGGCGGTGGGCAAGGCTCCGCTGCAATACGCGCAGCACTGGAAACTGACGCTGGCGCATGACATGCTGGCGCAGGGCACGCCGGTCGGTCGAACGGGATGGCGCAGCGGATACGCCTCGGAGGCCGCCTTCAGCCGGGCCTTCGCACGCCATTTTGGCTATGCGCCAAGCACGGTGCGCGGGCGGCGCGCTTGACTGAGTGTGTAATTGCACATATCATCGAGCCAGACTATCTGGCGGGGCGCTACGTGCCCGACACCCGGTGGTTTTTCAAAAAATATCTTCGAGGAGTTGTTATGCAAGCTTTTCCCGCCATCGCGCGCGTCAGCCCCGTGGACGCCGCCGACCGCGCCAGCGCCGTCGATTTCGTCAACCGTGTCAACTGGCTGTTTGAAACCTGGGACGTGGAAGGCATGATCGACGCCTTTCTGCCCGACGCCGTGGCCTACCACTTCCACGGCACCATCAGCGGCCACGCGGAAATCCGCCATTTCTTCGAACACGATTACCCGTATCTGATTCCGGGCGTGAGCCGTCATGCGACCAACCACGTTGTCGATGCGGATGGCGACGGCGTGCAGGTGCGCTATCACAACCTGCTGGTGCGCCACGCGTTGCCGCAGGATGCACCCGCGCTCGGCGCGGGGCAGGTGATGACCAGCCACGACGGCCTGCCGGCCATCTGGCTGTACTCGCCGATGCGCGACCGCCTGGTCCGCACGGCCGATGGCTGGAAGATCGCCGAGCGCTATATCGGCGGCTCGACCACCAATGCCGCCCTGACGCCGGCCGATACCTCGGCTGCCGCTTTCGAACGACTGATGCCGGTCCTGCCGGCCTGATAGACCAAGGAGATGAAATGAATGTTATCAAAGCCATGCCTTCCAACTTCGAGCCGCCTTTCGCCCTGAAGATAAAGGCGACCATGGCGCAACCCGACGCATCGAACGGACCGACCTTGCGCGCGCTGTCGTTTAGCGAAATGATCAACGGCACGGTCGCCGATGTCGTCGACGCCAACCACGATATGTTGATATCGCAGCAGGAGTACCTCGGTCAGATCGTGTCGGCCGGCGGCACGCAGGCGCAGTCGGACGCCTTGTACCGAAAGCTCGATGCCAACGGCGATGGCCAGGTGTCGTCGTTCGAGTTGCGCGACAGCCTCGCCGATCCAACGGCGGGAACAACCCACGACGCGTTGGTTAAGGAACTGTTCGACCAGATTCAGGCCGGGCAGTCGACAACGCGGCCGGCGGGTACGGTGCTTAACGCGCAGGGCCAGATCGCCGACGCGGCGTCGGTGGCGCGCTATATCTACACGCATTTCCCGGGCAATGTGGACGTGGTCTAGACGGCACCGGCCTGCATGAAAAGGGAGTCCCCGGGGACTCCTTTTTTTATTGTCCGCTGCGGTTTTTCACACTCGGACGCTCCGCCACCGTCGCTTGCCAGGCTTGCAGCGCCGGGTATTCGTCGGTGACCGTGATGCCGACGAAGGCCGCGTGCAGCAGCGCGCAGTAAACGGTGATGTCGGCCATCGAGAATTGTGCGCCGGCCAGGTAGGGCGACCTGGCCAGGATGCCGTCGAAATAGCGCATGCCGGTCTTGAATTTCTCCAGCTGGCGCCCGCCCCATTCCTTGCGGCCGCCCCAGTCCGGGCTCTTGTGGGCCTCGAGGGCGGCGCCCAGGCCCGGCGTGGCGTAGTGGAAGTAGCCGCCGATGCCATCGATCATCCAGTCGTCGGCGCGTTTCTGCATCATGTGGACCATGGCTTTTTCACGCGGCGTCTTGCCGGTCAGGACCGGGTTGCCATCGAGGTTGTCCAGGTATTCGGTGATCGCCACGCATTCGGCGATATGGGTGCCGTCGTCCAGCTCCAGCACCGGCACCACGCCGTTTGGATTCTTCGCCAGGAAGGGCGGTTGCTTGTGCTCGGCTGCGATCAGATCCACCGGGATGAAGGTGAACAACTGGTCGATGCCTTTCTCCGCGAGCACGATGCGGATGCGGGCGGGGTTGGGGAAGCCTGGGGTGTCATAGATTTTCATGTGGAGCTTTCTGTGAGTCTACCTTTCGGTAGATAGAGTAAAATAAACGATAGAGACGCCTTCCAGAGTTGTCTATCTATCGATAGGTAGATAATAGCTCCGGCGGTTTTGTCGCGTCAAGCGAAAATTTTCCAGGATCAGGTATGGCAAGCGATAAAAAACAGGAAGTGATGATGGCCGCAAGGCTGATGGTGCAGGCGCGGGGCTACAGCGCGCTGAGCTTCCGCGACCTCGCGGAGGCCGTCGGCGTCAAGAGTTCCAGCATCCATTACTATTTCCCGACCAAGGGCGACCTTGGCGCCGCCCTGGCGCGGCAGTACACGGACGAGTTCATGGAGTACCTGAACGGCCTGCAACAGCAGGGACTGGACTGGAAAACCTGCCTGGACAAATACGCCGACGTGTTTCGCGAAACACTGCTGCGCGAAAACCGTATGTGCATGGCGGGCGTGCTCGCGGCCGAGCGGCCCGGCCTGGCGCCGGAAGTGAGGGCGGAAGTCGAGCGCTTCACCGAACAGATCGTCGGCTGGCTGGCGCGCGTGCTGGCGGTGGGACATCCGCGCATGGACGCCGAGGCGGTGAAGGGCCGGGCGTTCGCGGTGTTCTCCGCTATCGAGGGCGCGCAACTGGTGGCGCGCGGCTGCGACGACGTGTCGGTCTTCGATAATACCCTAGCGGCCTACCGCGTGGCCGGTCTGTTGCCGTAAAGGATAAGGATCAGGTAAACCAGCGCTGTTGTTTGTTTGATACAGCCAATCGACAGTCTCGTGTTACATTCCTGACTCCCTTAATCAATTCCGCGATCGTGTGCGTTTTAAATTGTTATCGATAACCACCGTGGTTCGTTGGCCTATTCCGCAGTAACCGGGCTTTTTTTTGTCGGCATTTGTTATCGATAACATTATGTGTTGCAGGCAGGGGGACATCAGCATTTCTAACTATCAGGAGACATATGGACAACCAAACCCTTCAGGGCGTCAAGCGGCAAAGTCCGCAAGCGCCCGCCCACCGCAGCCTTACTCTGTGCGCCGCGATCACGTCGGCGCTGCTGGCTTTTTCGAGCCCTTGGGCGACGGCCATCAGCTTCGTCGCCACGCCCCAGGCCCAGCCGACGGTCAGCGACGCCGGCTTCAAACATCCGGCGCTCGGCTTCACGCTCGAGCAGCTCGAGTACGCCCGCCAGCAGGTCAGGGCCGACGTCGAGCCGTATAAAACCTACTACAACACCCTCGCCACGGTCTGCTGCAACTACGCCAACATCAACCTGCAGCCGACCAACCGCGACGCCACCAAGATCGACACGCCCAACACGCCCAACTTCAACAACGGCACCGCGCAGACCCGCCTGATCAACGATTCGCAGGGCGCGCTGACGCAATCGCTGCTGTACTACATGACCGGGCAGAACGAGTACCGCCGCAACGCCATGCGCATCCTGCGCACGTGGAGCAACATGAATCCCAACGGCTACGCCTACTACCCGGACGCCCACATCCACACCGGCGTGCCGCTGTTCCGCATGCTGCTGGCGGCCGAGATCATGCGCTACACGCCGGCCGATGCCGCCTACGCCGCCTATCCGCTGGCCTGGACCGCCACCGATACGCAAAAGCTCAAAGACAACCTGATCGACCCGATGGAGCGCACCTTCTTCGCCAGCAACGAGCGCTTCATGAACCAGCACGTGTATTCGATCGTCGGCCGCCTGGCCGGCGCCATCTTCACCGACAACCGCGCCCGCTACGACGAAACGGTGGAGTGGCTGACGGTCAACGCCAGCTCGACCCGGCCGGACATCAACGGCGGCATCCTGCCGCTGATCCCGTTGATCGATACCGACAACCCGCACAACACGGCGGGCTACCCGTTCTATCAGATCCAGGAAATGATGCGCGACCAGGCCCACGGCGGCGACAATGTCGACAACCTGATCGGCTTGCTGCGGCTGGTGACGTCGCAGGGCACCAAGGTCGACCCGTACACCGGCAAACCGTCCAGCGCCGGCGACGCCGTCAGCGTTTACAAATTCGGCGGCAACCGCGTGCTGATGGGCGCCGACGCCTATGCCCGCTTCATGCTGGGCCACGACACCCCGTGGGCCGACACCAGCGGCGGCACTTCGGGCATTTCCGAGGCTTACCGGGGACGGTTGAACCAGGTCGAAGGCATTTCCGAGGTCTACAACGTCTACAAGTACGAGGAGGGCGTGGACGTCGACACCGTGGCGCCGTATCTGGCGACGGCGGCCGCGCACGCGAACGGTCCCGTCACGCCATGGGGGCAGGCGAGCCCGGCGAACAAGGACATGGGCGCCGAGGCGTTCCTGACGCTGCCGAAGGCGCTGACCGGCGTCCCGCTGCCCGTCAACACCGGCATGCTGGAGACCGAGCGCAAGTCGGTCTACCTCAACGGCGACTGGACCACGGCGACGGAAGGCGAGCGCACCTACGGGCGCGCGCGGCTGACGCCCACCGGCGCCACGGTGGTGTTCCACGACATCGCCTACGCCGACCGCAGCAAGTACGCGCCGGTCGGCTTGATGGTGCGCACCAACGCCGTGACCAAGCTGGCCGCCAGCGCGACCGTGGGCGCCAGGCCGTGGAGCGAGATGACGGTGCCGGACACCGGCGGCCAATGGCGCTACATCGTGCCGGACAGCGCCAACGCGGCGACCGCCGGCAGGCGCCTGGGCGACAACATCATCTACTTCAAATTCTCCGGTCCGGAGGGCGCGACGGTCGATGTGGACTACGTCAACCTGGCCGCGCCAACGCAATTGACGCCGCCGCGTTTCACCATGCCGGTGTTCCCCGAGACGGAGCTGGTGGTACAGGGCATGCCCTATCAAGCCCTTTACACGGCCACCGACGCCAACGCCGCCGACACCGTGGTCTACAAGGCCGTCAGCGCGCCGCCGGGCGCCACGCTGGACACGACCACCGGCGCGCTGGCCTGGACCCCGGCCGCGCATCAAGTCGGCGTGCACGACCTGGTCGTCAGCGCGACGGACGGCGTCTCCATCAGCACCATGACGGCGCGCCTGAGCGTGCAGCCCGACCGCCAGACGGCGTTCGCCGCCGCGATGGGCGCCTATGACACGGGGTCGGCCTATACGACGCCATCGCTGGCGACGTTCAAGGCCGAGCTGGCGCCGTTGCGCCAGGCCATGGCGAGCGCGCCCGACGCCGAATTTCCGGCGCTGCTGAAAAAAGTGCAGGAAGTGACGCGCAAGCTGGAGCTGCTGAATCCCCGGCTGGCCTCGGACGGCAGCCTGGACTGGAGCAAGAACATGGTCACCCCGACCGTGCTGAGCCCGAACGCCATCCCGTCCTTGGTGGACGACGACTACACCACCACCTCCGGCGATTTGCGCAACGTCGTCACCCTCGACTTCGGCGAGAACTACCGCGTCGCCGCCAACGCCTTCGGCATCCGCGCGCGCTTCATGTTCGGCAACCGTTCCCAGGGCATCAATGTCTACGGCTCCAACGACAACGCCGGCTGGACTTTGCTGACCAGCCGCGAGACCACCGACACCGGCGGCCAGAACTTCGCCATGGAGGTCATTCCCGTGCTGCCCGGTCTGGAAAACCAGCGCTATCGGTACTTCATGGTGCGGGTCGACCATCCGGGTCCACCGACCGATCCGGCCTATCCCGGCATTTCCTCGTACAGCGAACTGCATTTCCACGGCTCGCGCTTCGATTTGCTGGCGCCGGTCGATGTCGGCGCCAGCGTCAGGATGCTGCAGTCGGGCCTGACGGTGAACCGTTTCACGCAAAAATATAGCGGCACGGTGTCCATCACCAACATCACCCAGCAGGCGCTCAAGGGGCCGTTGCACTTGCGCCTGGAGAACCTCACCGCCGGCGTCACGCTCGACAACGCGACCGGCGTCGACGACGGCGTGCCTTACATCACGCTGCCCGCCGGCGAGCTGGCGCCGGGCCAGGGTGTGACCTTGACCACCACCTTCAGCAACCCGTCCAGGGCGGCCATCGGCTATGGCCGCAGGCTCGTCAGTGCTAAATACCAGGGAGATCCGCAATGAACCATGTCAAATACCTGTTGGCGAAGCTGCTGCTGGCCGCCTGCTTGCTGGGCGGGGCGGGCCAGGCCGGCGCCGCGCCGCAGTACACCATCACCATCGACACCGCCACCCTGGGCAGCGGTCCGGCGTATCTGGGACTGTACTTCCTCGGGCTGGCCGATGCCGCGCCGGCCACGGCGACGGTGAGCAATCTGGCCGGGGCGTTTTCCGGCAAGCCCCAGCTCACCGGGGCGGTCACCGGCATGCCGCCAGGACCGCTGGTATTCGGCAACGCCGGCGCGGGCGGCGAGCTGGTGATGACGATCAGCCTGGGCGGCGTGCTGTCGTTCGACGTCGGCTTCACTTTGGGTGCCGGTGACGTGGGCACGACCTTCGGCTGGTCGCTGTTCGACGAGACCGGCTATCTCGGCGCGGACGGCGATCTGGGGACGGTGTCGCTGCAGCCCGGCGCCGCGCCGGGAGCGGTCTTCACGGTCAACAACGCCAGCGGCCTGAGTCATGTATCGGCGGTTCCGGAGCCGTCCGCCGCGCTGCTGATGATCGCCGGCATGCTGGGCCTGATGGCGCACGCGCGCCGCCGTCGTTAGGCGCGGCACGCGACCAGGGCGGGGCGAGGGCATTGAGCTTAGGCGGGCTATGCTGTAATCTGTTGCTTTTTGGTTACTAAGTATGCCGCCAGTATGATTTACCCGTCGCCCGCTCCCTTGGCCGGCGCGCCGCGCGCGCGCCGGCGTCGCGCCCCGTGGGCGGCGGCCTTTGCGGCCACGGCCACGATGGTGGCCACAGCGATGGCCACAGCGATGGCCACAGCGGCCGCCGGCGAGCCGCCGCCGTTCTGGCGCACCAATCTGTCGCACAAGGCGTGGATCAAGCAGGACGGCGCGCCGTCCGACGCCATGGCGATGGTGCAGGACCGCGCCGGCATGCTGTGGTTCGGCGCGTCGGACGGCCTGTTCCGCTTCGACGGCGTGCGCTTCGAACGGCTCGACGATATCGCCGGCAACAAGCTGCTGTCGCCCAACGTCCGTTCGCTGGCACTGTCCGGCGACGCGCTGTGGGTGGGCTACTCGCACGGCGGCATCTCCGTGTTCGAGCATGGCGCGGCGCGGCACTACGGCGAAGCCGAGGGCGTGCCGCCCAGCGCCATCCTGCAGATCGCCCAAAGCGGCGACGGCACCCGCTGGTTTTCCAGTCCCGCCGGCATCTACCGGCTCGACGGCGAGCGCTGGCGCCGGTTGTCGCCGGCCGACGGCGTGCCGCCCGGCGACCAGCCGACCTTCAATGTGCTGCGCGATGGCGGCCTGCTTGTCACGCAGGTTGACGGCTTGTACCGCCAGATCCCCGGCACGCACCGGTTCCGCCGCGTCGACGGCTTCGGCAGCATGCAGCCGAGCCAGCTGCTGTCCGATGGCCGGGTGCGGGTGTTTCGCTTCGGCATGCAGCCGCGCATCTTCGACCCGGGGACGGAGACGTCGGCGCCGCTGTCCTTGCCCGACGTCGGCGTCATGCCCTACAGCGTGCACCGCGACCGCCGCGGCGCCTGGTGGATCGGCCCCGGCGACGGCATGCGGCTGTACACGCCGGATTTCGCCTTGAAGAAACTGCTGCCGGCGCCCAATGGGTTCAGCGCCAGGCGCGTGTTCACCGGCCCGTTCGACGACCGCGAGGGCAATCTGTGGTTCATGACCGAGAACGGCGTCGACCGCATACGGGAAACCCGCTTGTCGGTGCAGGACATGCCGACCGGTAGCACCGATTTCAGCATCACCGCCGGCGCGGATGGCGAGGTCTGGATCAACAGCCACTCGTCGTTGCACGCGCTGTCGCCGCCGACGTTCGCCATCGCGGCCGACGGGCGCCGCATCGACAGCGCGATGGAGTCGGCCACCGCCGGCGCGCTTGCCGCCGACGGCACGCTGTGGTTCGGCAACGTCCACGCGCTGTGGCGGCGGCGCGATGGCGCGGTGCGGCGCTGGCCGCTGCCGCCGGCGCTGATACAGCAGCCGATGCAGGCGCTGGCGATCGGCGGCGACGGCCGGCTGTGGGTATCGATCATGCGGCGCGGCGTGCATACCTTCACGGACGGCGTCTGGCAGGCCGGCGGCGGCCACGCCGAACTGGCCGGGCGCGACGCCACCGCCTTGCACACCGACCCCTCGGGGCGGCTCTGGCTCGGCTACGCGGGCAACGCCATGGCGATGCTGGAGCACGGCAAAATCCGGCGCTTCGGCGCCGCCGACGGCCTGGCGGTCGGCAACGTGCTGGCGATGTTCAGCCGCCGGGGCACGCTGTGGGTCGGCGGCGACCAGGGCCTGGCCCGCTTCCACAATGGCCGCTTCGTCGCGCTCGACGACGGCGCCGGCCGGCCGTTCACCGGCGTCTCGGGCATCGTGCAGACGGCGGCGGGCGACCTGTGGCTGCACGGGCTCGATGGCCTGGTGCGCATCGGCGCCGCCGACCTGGCCGCCGCGACGCGCGCGGACGGCAAGGGCGGCCGGGTCGCCGCCGAGCGTTTCGACCATCTGGACGGCCACGAGGGCGTGCCGGCCCAGGTGCTGCCGCTCGAGACGCTGGTCGAAGCCGGCGACGGCCGCCTGTGGTACGCCACCTCCAGCAGCGTCGGGCTGATCGATCCGCGCCGCATCGTCCGCAACCCGGTGGCGCCGACGCCGCTGATCACCGCGCTCACCACCGACACGCGGCGCTACCGCGCCAGCGCCGGCCTCGGGCTGCCCAGGCACACGCACAACCTGCGCATCGACTTCACCGCCGCCGTGCTGTCGGTGCCGGAGCGGGCCCGCTTTCGCACCCGCCTGGTCGGGCAGGACCACGGCTGGCGCGACGCCGGCGCGCTGCGCCAGGCCTTCTACACCAACCTCGGTCCCGGCGACTACCGGTTCGAGGTGATGGCCGCCAACGAGGACGGCCTGTGGAGCGCCGCGCCGGCCAGCCTGGCGTTCCACATCGCCCCGGCGTTCTACCAGACGTTCTGGTTCAAGCTGGCGTGCGGCGCGCTGCTGGCCGCCGGCGCGTATCTGCTGCACCGGCGCCGGCTGGCCAGCCTGACGGCGCGCGCCGTCGAGCGCATGCGCGCCCAGCTCGAGGAGCGCGAGCGCATCGCCCGCACCCTGCACGACACCTTCCTGCAAAGCGTGCAAGGCCTGATCCTGCGCTTCCACGGCATCAAGCACGCGCTGCCCAAGGACGACGCGGCGCAGTCGCGCATCGACGCCGCCCTCGACGCCGCCGACGCCGTGCTCGACGAGGGGCGCGACCAATTGCTGGACCTGCGCGTGCACCACGCCTGCCGCGACGATCTGGCGCCGGCGCTGGCGGCCGCCGGCGACGCCGCGTGCGCCGAGCGCGGCGTGGCGTTTTCATTGCAAGAGCGCGGCGCGCGGCGCGCGCTGCGGGCCGACGCCCAGGACGAGTTGTACGCCATCGCCAAGGAGGCCATCGCCAACGCGCTGCACCATTCCGGCAGCGCCACCTTGGCCGCCGAGCTGGCGTATGGCGCGGCCGCGTTCACGCTGACCATCCGCGACCAGGGCAAGGGTTTCGGGCTGGCGCCGGGCGACGCGCCGGTGCCGCGGGGCGGGCGCCACTGGGGCCTGACCGGCATGCGCGAGCGCGCCGCGCGCATCGGCGGCGCGCTGCGGCTGCGCAGCGCGCCCGGCGCCGGCGCCACCGTCGAGGTGTCGCTGCCGGCCGCGCTGGCCTACCGGTAACGGCGCGCTTGTGTCAGAATGGACGCTCCCATTTTCCCCTGGTTTTTATGAGCGCCTTCACGCCGCTGCCGATCACGATCCTGAGCGTCGACGACCACCCGCTGTTCCAGCAGGGCATCGCCAGCGTCATCGCCGCCGAGCCGGACCTGTACCTGGTCGGCCAGGCCGCCAGCGGCGCCGAGGCGATCGCGCTGCATCGCGCGCTGCGTCCGGCCGTCACCTTGATGGACCTGCAAATGCCCGACATGGGCGGGGTCGAGGCCATCGCCGCCATCCGCGCCGAGTTTCCCGCCGCGCGCATCGTCGCGCTCACCACGCTCGAGGGCGACTGCCACGCGGCGCGCGCGATCATGTCCGGCGCGGTCGGCTACGTGTTCAAGAGCGCGGTGCGCAAAAGCCTGCTCGAGACGGTGCGCCACATCCACGCGGGCGGGCGCAGCATCCCGCCGTCGCTCGCGTTGGCGATGGCCCAGAGCCGCAACGGCAGCGTGGTCACGGCGCGCGAGGTGGACGTGCTCAGGCTGGTCGCGCGCGGCAACACCAACGCCGCCATCGCCGAGACGCTGGGCATCTCGAGCGAAACCGTCAAGGGCTACATGAGCAACATCCTGCTCAAGCTGCAGGCGCGCGACCGCGCGCACGCGGTGATGATCGCGCTCGAGCGCGGCATCCTCGGCCTCTGACGCCGCGCGCCGCCGGCCGCGCCGGCCCGATGGTGGCGGCGCGGTCGTGGCCCCCCATTTCAGGGGGGTAAACCGGCGCCATCTGCGCGGCGCACCACCCCGGCGGCGGGAAAATCAGGCAAGCTGGTCGCTACGACGACGACTTCCAACGGGGACCGCTTTGGCAATGGACCAGATACATCTCATGCGCGTGTTTGTCGCGGTGGGCGAACAAGAGAGTTTTTCCGGCGCGTCGCGGCGGCTCGAGCTCTCGCCGGCGGCCGTCACGCGCGCCGTGTCCGCGCTCGAGGCGCGCCTGGGCGTGACGCTGTTGCTGCGCACCACGCGCAACGTGCGCCTGACCGAGGCCGGCCGGCGCTACCTGGACAACAGCCGCGAAATCCTGGCCAGCATCGAGGAGGCGGGGCGGGCCGCCGCCGACGTCAACGCCGCGCCCAAGGGCCGCCTGTCGGTCGCCGCCTCGGTCTTGTACGGCAAGTCGTTCGTCGTGCCCTGCGTGGTCGAGTACCTGCGGCGCTATCCGGAGGTCGAGGTGCTGGCCCATTTCCTCGACCACAACGTCAACCTGGTCGACGAGGGCATCGACGTGGCGGTGAAGATCGGCCCGCTGCCCGATTCGAGCCTGAAGGCCATGCGCGTCGGCCAGGTGCGGCGCGTGCTGTGCGCCTCGCCGGAGTACCTGGCCACGCACGGCGTGCCGCGCCATCCGGGCGAGCTGCAGCGCCATACCGTGATCGCCGCGGCCGGGGTGTCGCCCGGCGCGGAATGGAAGTTCGGCGGCGCCGGCGAGCCGACCACGGTGCGGATGAAGCCGCGCCTGACCGTCACCAGCAACGACGCCGCGGTCGAGGCGGTGATCGCCGGCCTGGGCATCTCCCGGCTGCTGTGCTACCAGGTGGCCGCCGGCCTGGCCGAGGGCCGCCTGCGCATCATCCTGGCCGACTACGAGGAGGCGCCGTGGCCGGTGCACATCCTGCACCGCCACGGCACCCTGGGCTCGTCGAAGGTGCGCCACTTCATCGACCTGCTGGCGGCGTCGCTGCGCGCGCATCCCGGCATGCAGCACCGCGCCTGAGGCCTGGCCAGCGCCTGGCGGCGGGCGATTGTTTCAAAAATACCACATTCCGCTAGCACATTTCCGGGGTACGTGGCGCGCGATACGCGCCCCGGCGCGGCCCACCGTGCGGGTCGGCGCCGAAAATTGTGGTCTCGACATTAAAATTAAAAATTTGACATGTCAAAAAATTAAATATAAAGTTTCCCGCTCCGGGCCGCGTCGCGCCCGCCCGCCCGCCAGGAAACCACCATGAAATACGCCGCCGTCAACCCCCTCCGCCTGTCCTGCTCCATCCTCGCTCCGCTGGTCCCGGCCTTGTTGCTGTCGTCCTCGGCCATGGCGGGGACGGCGGCCACGCCCGGCACCAAGGTCGGCGACGTCGTCACCAATCCGGCCACCAACCAGGACGTCGAAGTGGTCGCCATCATCAACGACCCCAAAGGCAACCCGGCCTACGCGCTGACGGCCGACGCGGTCGGCATCCTGCTCACGACCACGCCCGGCAGCACCCTGTTCATGGAGGATCCGGCCCATCCGGGCACCATCCTCGAGTACCAGGTGGTGTCGGTGGTGCGCGACGCGCACAGTAACATGGTGTCGCAGGTCAACATCCGGCTGAGCACGGCGCCGGCGTCGGACCAGGGCACGCCGCAGGACGTGGTCGTACTGGCGCAGCAGGAGGCCAACCCGCTGCCGCGGCCGCCGAAAAATCCGCAGGTGGGCGCGGTGACGCCGAGCGTGCAGGCGAGCGGCCTGGTCAACAGCGTCGCGGTCGGCCGCGGCGGCTCCAACGGCCGCGACGGCTACGGCGTCAAGATCCCCTTCGTCGGCACCATCGGCCGCGACGCCACCGCCGGCGACGACGGCGGCGCCGGCGGCGACAACCGCGACCCGTCCAACCCCGGCGCGCCGCTCGTCATCGGCCGCGCCCATGGCAGCGTCACGGGCAGCGCCGCCAACACGGCCGGCATCCTGGTCGGCAGCGTCGGCGGCCGTGGCGGCGCCGGCGGCGACGCCTACTCGCTGTACGGCATCGACGCCGCCGCCGGCGGCGACGGCGGCCAGGGCGGCAACGTCAACGTCCGCAACGAGGTCGCCGTCACCATGGGCGGCACCAATTCCCACGGCCTGTACGCGTTCAGCCGCAGCGGCGACGCCGGCAACGGCGGCGACGGCTGGTCCGTGATCGGCGGTTCGTCCGGCGGCCGCGGCGGCGCCGCCCGCGCCGGCGGCACGGTCAACGTCGCCAACGCCGGCGCCATCGGCACCGCCGGCGATTCGGCGCACGGCATCTACGCGCTGAGCACCGGCGGCTCGGCCGGCGACGGCGGCGGCAGCTGGGCGGTGGTCGGCGGCGCCGGCGGCAGCGGCGCCAAGGGCGGCGACGGCGGCGCGGTGAGCGTGCGCAACGACGCCACCGTGGTCACCGAGGGCGTGGCGGCGCACGGCATCCTGGCGCAGAGCATCGGCGGCAGCGGCGGCAACGGCGGCTCGGCGGGGGCGCTGGTGGTCGCCTTCGGCGGCGGCGCCGAACAGGGCGGCAAGGGCGGCAACGTCGCCGTCGCCACCGGCGCCGGCTCCAACATCGTCACCAAGGGCGATTACTCGGCCGGCGTGGTGGCGCAAAGCATCGGCGGCGGCGGCGGCGACAGCGGCGCGGCCGCCGGCCTGGTGGCGATGGGGGCGTCGGGCGCGGCCGGCGCCGACGCCGGCACCGTCAGCATCGACAACGAGGGCGGCGCCATCACCACCTCGGGCGCGCGCGCCCACGGCGTGCTGGCGCAGAGCATCGGCGGCGGCGGCGGCAATTCGCGTTCCGCCAGCGGCCTGGCGAGCATCGGCGGCACGGCCTCCGGCGGCGGCGCCGGCAACACCGTGACGGTCGCCAGCGCGGCCGACATCACCACCGCCGGCGAAGGCTCGCACGGCATCTTCGCGCAGTCGATCGGCGGCGGCGGCGGTTCGGCCAGCGGCGGCCAAGGCGTGGTGGCGATCGGCGGCGCCGGCGCATCCGGCGGCGACGGCGGCGCCGTCACCGTGCGCAACAGCGGGGCCATCGCCACCGGCGCCAATGTGGTCGGCGCGGCGCCGGCGAGCGGCGACGACGCCCACGGGATCTTCGCGCAAAGCATCGGCGGCGGCGGCGGCGCCGGCGCCGGGGCCGGCGGCGTGTACGCGCTCGGCGGCAGCGGCTCGGTCGGCGGCAACGGCCGCGACGTCCTGGTGACCAACAGCGCCGGCGCCAGCATCGCCACCCGCGGCGACGGCAGCGCGGCCATCTTCGCGCAGTCGATCGGCGGCGGCGGCGGCGCCGGCGGCGCCAGCGCCGGGCTGTCGGCGCTGGGCGGCAGCGGCGACGGCGGCGGCGTCGGCGGCAACGTGCGCGTGGCCAACGCCGGGGCGCTCGAGACGGCCGGCGACGCCGCGCGCGGCATCATGGCGCAGTCGATCGGCGGCGGCGGCGGCAGCGGCGGCGGCGCCACCGGGCTGGCGGCGATCGGCGGCAGCGGCGGCGCCGGCGGTGGCCTGGCGCGCGACGCCGGCGGCGTGTCGATCAGCAACAGCGGCGCGGTCACCACCGAAGGCGCGCGCTCGGCCGCGCTGTACGCGCAGTCGGTCGGCGGCGGCGGCGGCAGCGGCGGCTCGTCCGGCGGCGCGCTCGGCATCGGCGGACGCGGCGGCGCCGCCGGCAACGGCGGCGCCGTCAGTTTCGACAACAGCGGCGCGATCGAGACCGGCGGCGCCGGCGCGGTGGGCATCTTCGCCCAATCGGTGGGCGGCGGCGGCGGCGACGGCGGCACCGCCGGCGGCCAGGTGGCGATCGGCGGCGGCGGCGGCGCCGGCGGCGACGGCGGCACGGTCGGCGGCGCCCAGGCCGGCATCATCCACACCGCCGGCGACGATGCCGCGGCGCTGCTGGCGCAATCGGTCGGCGGCGGCGGCGGCAACGGCGGCGGCGCCTACGCGGGCGGCCTGCTGGCCGGGCTGGCGCTGGGCGGCGGCGGCGGCGCCGGCGGCGTCGGCGGCAACGTCGCGTTGCGCCTGAGCGATGGCGCGGCGGCGCCGTCGCTGATCGTCACCACCGGCGCGCGCGCCACCGGCATCCTGGCGCAATCGGTGGGCGGCGGCGGCGGCAACGGCGGCAGCGCGCTGCAGGGCAGCGTCGGCGTCGGCGTGTCGCTGTCGGTGGCGCTGGGCGGTGGCGGCGCGCGCGGCGGCGCCGGCGGCCAGGTCGCGCTCGACGGCCGCGGCGACGTCTATACGGGCGGCGACGGCGCGGCCGCCGTGGTGCTGCAATCGGTCGGCGGCGGCGGCGGCAACGGCGGCGCCGGCATGGCGGCGGCCGGCACGGTCGGCGACGGCATCGCGCTGGGCCTGGCGGTGGGGGGCACGGCGGGCGGCGGCGGCGCCGGTGGCGCCGTGTCGGCCGATCTGGCCGCCCATCTGGAGACGCGCGGGGCCAATGCCAGCGCGCTGCTGGCGCAGTCGGTCGGCGGCGGCGGCGGCAACGGCGGCGCCACGGTGGCCGCCAGCGGCGCCATGGGCGCGCTCGGCGGCGCCGGCCTGGCGCTGGCCGTCGGCGGCGCCGGCGGCGACGGCGGCGACGGCGGCCGCGCCGACGTCACGCTCGACGGCTCGGTGTTCACGCTGGGCGAGCGCTCCGGCGGCGTGGTGGTCCAAAGCGTGGGCGGCGGCGGCGGCAACGGCGGCATGACGGTGGCGGCGGCGGCCGCCTCCGGCGGGGGCGCCGCCGCCGCGCTCAACGCGGCGCTGGGCGGCGCCGGCGGCCGCGGCGGCCGCGGCGGCCAGGTCGACGTGGCGCTGGTCGGCGACGTCGAAACGCGCGGCGCCGGCGCGGGCGGGGTGGTCGCGCAATCGGTCGGCGGCGGCGGCGGCAACAGCGGCCTGACGGTGGCGGCCGGCGCGGCCGGCGGCGTGGCCGCCACCGCCGTCACGCTCGCCGTCGGCGGCAGCGCCGGCGACGGCGGCAACGGCGGCACGGTGAGCGTGGCCTACCACGGCGACCTGCTGACCGGCGGCGCGCAGTCGGCCGGCATCCTGGCGCAAAGCATCGGCGGGGGCGGGGGCAACAGCGGCGCCACCGTCGCCGCCAGCCTGAGCGCCGCCGGCGGGGCCGCCGGCGGCGTCGCGGCGGCCGTCGGCGGCAGCGGCGGCGGCGCCGGCAACGGCGGGCGCGACGGCGAGCAGCGCGCCGTCACGCTCGCCACCGGCGGCAGCGTCACCACCCTGGGCGACGGCTCGGCCGGCATCGTCGGCCAGAGCGTGGGCGGCGGCGGCGGCCATGGCGGCTATGCCGTCAGCGCCACCGTGGCGGCCGGCACCGTCGCCGGCGGCGCGGTGGCGCTGGGCATCGGCGGCGCGGCCGGCGGCGGCGGCGCCGGCAAGGACGTCTACGCGCGCCTGGCGTCGGTGGTGCAGACCGCCGGCGCCGACGCCGCCGGCGTGCTGCTGCAATCGATCGGCGGCGGCGGCGGCAGCGGCGGCTTCAGCGTGGCCGGCGGCGCCGGCGCGGGCGTCGGCGTGGGCGCCGGCATCAGCGCCGCGCTCGGCGGCAAGGGTGGCAGCGGCGGCGCCGGCGGCGGCGTCGACGCCGCCTCCAGCGGCCCGCTGCTGACCGTCGGCGATCGTTCGGCGGCGTTCGTGGCGCAGTCGGTCGGCGGCGGCGGCGGCAGCGGCGGCTTCAGCGTGGCCGGCGCGGCGGCCGGGGCCGGCGCGGCCGGCGTCGGCGTGAGCCTCGGCCTGGGCGGCGGCGGCGGCGGCGGCGGTAGCGGCGGCGGGGTCGACGCGCGCGTCGCCGGCGCGGTGCAAACCCAGGGCGGCCAGTCGGCCGGCGTGGTGGCGCAATCGGTCGGCGGCGGCGGCGGCAACGGCGGCTTCGTCGTGGCGGCCGCGGCGGCCGGGGCCGGCGGGGGCGCCGGCGCCATCAGCGCCGGCCTGGGCGGCACCGGCGGTGGCGGCGGCGCCGGCGGCGACGTCAGCCTGGCGGTGGCCGACACCGTCGACACCTTCGGCCGCCAGTCCGGCGCGCTGATCGCGCAATCGATCGGCGGCGGCGGCGGCAATGGCGGCTTTAGCATCAGCGGCGGCGCGGCCGGGGCCGGCGGCGGCGGTGCCGCCGTCACGCTGGCGCTGGGCGGCGCGGGCGGGGTCGGCGGCAGCGGCGGCACGGTGCGCGCCACGGCGGCGGCGGCCCTCGCCACCCGCGGCGACGATGCCGGCGCGCTGCTGGCGCAATCGGTGGGCGGCGGCGGCGGCAACGGCGGCTTTAGCGTGGCCGCCGGCGGTGCCGGCGGCGGCGGCGGCGCGGCGGCGGTGGCGCTGTCGCTGGGCGGCCAGGGCGCCAGCGGCGCGACCGGCGGCGACGTCGCGGCCAGCGCGCTGGGCCCGCTCACCACGCTGGGCGCGCGCTCGGCGGCGTTCCTGGCGCAATCGCTGGGCGGGGGCGGCGGCAACGGCGGCTTCAGCGTGGCCGGCGGCGCGGCCGGCGCCGGCGTGGGCAACGGCGCCTACACGCTGGGCGTGGGCGGCGGCGGCGGCAGCGGCAACCGCGCCGGCGACGTCACGGCCGAGGTGGCCGGCCCGGTCTGGACCGGCGGCGCCCAGTCGGCCGGCGTGGCGGCGCAATCGATCGGCGGCGGCGGCGGCAACGGCGGCTTCGCCGTCACCGCCGGCGCGGCCGGCGCCGGCGCCGGCGCCGGCTCGGTCGGCCTGGGCATGGGCGGCACCGGCGGCAGCGGCGGCCACGGCGGCGACGTCGCGCTGACCGTGAGCGCCACCATCGGCACCGCCGGCGACCAGTCGGGCGCGCTGATCGCGCAATCGATCGGCGGCGGCGGCGGCAACGCCGGCTTCGCCATCACGGCCGACGCGGCCGGGGCCGGGGTCGGCGGCGCCGGCGTGGGCGCCAGCCTGGGCGGCAGCGGCGGCGCCGCCGGCGACGGCGGCACCGTGCGCGTGTCGGCGCTGGCGGCCATCGCCACCGGCGGCGACGATGCCGGCGCGGTGCTGGCGCAATCGATCGGCGGCGGCGGCGGCAACGGCGGCTTCAGCGTGGCCGGCACGGCGGCCGGGGCCGGTGGCGGCGCGGCCGCCCTGTCGCTGTCGGTGGGCGGCAGCGGCGGCGCCGGCGGCGTCGGCGGCGACGTCAGCGCCGCCGCCGGCGGCGCGCTCGCCACCGCCGGCGCGCGGGCGGCGGCGTTCGTGGCGCAATCGGTGGGCGGCGGCGGCGGCAACGGCGGCTTTAGCGTCGCCGGCAGCGCCGCCGGCGCCGGCGCCGGCAGCGGCGCCATCAGCGTCGGCCTGGGCGGCGCCGGCGGCAACGGCAACCGCGCCGGCGCCGTCACCGCCCGGGTCGACGGCGCGGTGCGCACCGGCGGCGAGCAGTCGCTCGGGGTGGCGGCGCAATCGATCGGCGGCGGCGGCGGCAGCGGCGGCTTCAATGTCAGCGCGGCGGCGGCCGGCGCCGGCGGCGGCAGCGCCGCCGTCAGCGTCGGCCTGGGCGGCGGCGGCGGCAGCGGCGGCGCCGGCGGCGCGGTCGCGCTCAACGTGACGGCCAGCGTCGACACGGCCGGCCGCCAGTCCGTCGGCGTGCTGGCGCAGTCGGTCGGCGGCGGCGGCGGCAGCGGCGGCTTCGTCATCGCGGCCGACGTCGCCGGGGCCGGGGCCGGCAGCGCCGGCGTCGGCCTCAGCCTCGGGGGCGCCGGCGGCGCCGGTGGCAGCGGCGGCAAGGTGACGCTGGCGGCCGGCGCCGACGCCGTCATCACCACCGGCGCCGACGACGCCGGCGGCGTGCTGGCGCAATCGGTCGGCGGCGGCGGCGGCAACGGCGGCTACAGCGTGGCCGGCAGCATCGCCGGCGCCGGCGCCGGCAGCGGCGCGGTGTCGCTGGCGGTCGGCGGCAAGGGCGCCGTCGGCGGCACCGGCGGCGACGTCGACGCCAGCGCCGCCGGCGCCATCACCACCGCCGGCGCGCGCGCGGCGGCGTTCGTGGCGCAATCGGTGGGCGGCGGCGGCGGCAACGGCGGCTTCAGCGTGGCCGCCGGCGCGGCCGGCGCCGGCACCGGCAGCGGCGCCATCAGCCTCGGCCTGGGCGGCGACGGCGGCGGCGGCAACCACGCCGGCGCCGTCACGGCGCTGGTGACGGGCGCGATCCAGACCGGCGGCGCGCAGTCGGCCGGGGTGCTGGCGCAATCGATCGGCGGCGGCGGCGGCAACGGCGGCTACGGCGTGACGGCGGCGGCGGCCGGCGCCGGCGGCGCGGCCGCCGCGGTGGCCATCGGCCTGGGCGGCACCGGCGGCGGCGGCGGCGACGGCGGCGCGGTCGAGGTGACGGTGCGCAACACCATCGACACGGCGGGGCGGCAGTCGGCCGGCCTGCTGGCGCAGTCGGTCGGCGGCGGCGGCGGCAACGGCGGCTACAGCGTGGCGGCCGGCGGCGCCGCCGCCGGCAGCGGCGCGGCCGGCATCGCCATCGGCCTGGGCGGACAGGGCGCCGGCGGCGGCCGCGGCGGCGCGGTCAGCGCCGCCGCCACCGCCGGCATCGTCACGCGGGCCGACGACGCGCCGGCGCTGCTGGCGCAATCGATCGGCGGCGGCGGCGGCAACGGCGGCTACAGCGTGGCGGCCGGCGCGGGCGCGGCCGGCGGCGCCGGCGCCGGCGTGTCGCTCAGCCTGGGCGGCGGCGGCGCCGCTGGCGGCGACGGCGGCCAGGTGCGCGCCAGCGCGGACGCCGACCTGATCACGCTGGGGGCGCGTTCGGCGGCGTTCCTGGCGCAGTCGCTCGGCGGCGGCGGCGGCAACGGCGGCTACAGCGTGGCCGCCGCCGCCGGCGCCGGCGGCACCGGCAGCGGCGCGCTCAACGCCGGCCTGGGCGGCAGCGGCGGCGGCGGCGGCGACGGCGGCGCGGTGGCGGCGCTGGTCGGCGGCGCGGTCCACACCGACGGCGAGCAAGCGCTGGGCGTGGCGGCGCAGTCGATCGGCGGCGGCGGCGGCAACGGCGGCTACAGCGCCAGCAGCGGCGCGGCCGGGGCCGGCACCAACGGCGCCGCCGTCAGCGTCGGCCTGGGCGGCAGCGGCGGCGGCGGCGGCGACGGCGGCGCGGTCGAGCTCGGCGTCGGCGGGCGCGTCACCACGCTGGGGCGGCAGGCCGGCGCGGTGCTGGCGCAATCGGTCGGCGGCGGCGGCGGCAACGGCGGCTACGCGCTGGCCGTCACGCTGGCCGGCGCCGGCGGCAACGCCGCCAGCGTGGCGCTGGGGCTGGGCGGCAGCGGCGGCCTGGGCGGCGACGGCGGCGCGGTCAAGGCGTCCACCGCGGGCGCCATCTTCACCGACGGCGACGGCGCCGGCGGCATCGTGGCGCAATCGGTGGGCGGCGGCGGCGGCAACGGCGGCTTTGCCGTCAGCGTGGCCGCCGGCGGCGCAGGCGGCGGCGCGGCGGCGGCCAGCGTCGGCCTCGGCGGCAGCGCCGGCGGCGGCGGCGGCGGCGCCGGCGTGGCGCTGACGGTGGCCAACACCGTCACCACGCAGGGCGACAACGCGGCGGCCATCGTGGCGCAATCGGTCGGCGGCGGCGGCGGCAACGGCGGCTTCGTCGTCGCCGCCGCGCTCGGCGGCAGCGGCGCCAACGCCGGCGCCGTCAGCGTCGGCCTGGGCGGCAGCGGCGGCGGCGGCGGCGCGGCCGGCGCCGTCAGCGCCGACGTGCGCGGCGACCTCTCGACGCTGGGCGTGAACGCCACCGCGCTGCTGGCGCAGTCGGTCGGCGGCGGCGGCGGCAACGGCGGCTTCAGCGTCGGCGCCGGCGGCGCCGGCACCCCCGGCGGCGCGGCGGCGGCGGCGGCGGCGGTGGCCATCGGCGGCAGCGGCGGCGGCGGCGGCGCCGGCGGCGCGGTGCGGGTCGACTACGCCGGCCAGATCGCCACCTGGGAAAGCGGCGCGGCCGGCGTGGTGGCGCAGTCGCTCGGCGGCGGCGGCGGCAACGGCGGCATGGCCGTCGCCGGCGCGGTCAGCGCCAGCTCGTCGAACGCGGCGGCGCTGGCGCTGGGCATCGGCGGCAGCGGCGGTGGCGGCGGCGCCGGCGGCCGGGTCGACAACACGGTGACCGGCAGCGTCGCCACCCACCAGGCCGGGGCCGGCGGCGTGCTGGCGCAGTCGCTCGGCGGCGGCGGCGGCAGCGGCGGCATCAGCGTCAGCGGCGCGGTGGCGCTGTCGGGCGGCGGCACCGGCGCGCTGGCGCTGGGCATCGGCGGCGCCGGCGGCGACGGCGGCGACGGCGGCGCGGTGGCCAACCGGGTCACGGGAACGGTGTGGACCGGGGGCGCCGACAGCGTCGGCATCGCCGCGCAATCGATCGGCGGCGGCGGCGGCAGCGGCGCGCTGAACGTGACCGGGGCGGTGGCGCTGTCGACCAACAACGCCGGCGCGGTGGGCGTGGGCATCGGCGGCAGCGGCGGGCGCGGCGGCAACGGCGGCCGGGTCGACAACGTCGTCGCCGCCTCCGTCAGCACCGGCGGCGACGGCGCGGCCGCGGTGCTGGCGCAGTCGCTGGGCGGCGGCGGCGGCAGCGGCGGCCTGAACGTGACCGGCCTGGTCGGCGTGAGCAGCAGCGGCGGCGCCGGCACGGTGGCCGTCGGCCTGGGCGGCGCCGGCGGCGGCGGCGGCGCCGGCGGCGACGTCAGCAGCGACGTCACCGGCAGCGTGCGCTCCGGCGGCGACCACGCGCCCGGCGTGGCCGCGCAAAGCGTGGGCGGCGGCGGCGGCAACGGCGGCATCAACGTCACCGGCCTGGTCGGCGTGGCGCAGGGCGCCAGCGGGATCAAGTCGGTCGCGCTCGGCGTGGGCGGCTTCGGCGGCGCCGGCGGCGACGGCGGCGCGGTGCGCAGCAGCTTCAGCGGCGCCGGCATCGCCACCGCCGGCGACCACTCGAGCGCGCTGCTGGCGCAGTCGCTCGGCGGCGGCGGCGGCAACGGCGGCCTGAACGTCAGCGGCGGCCTGTTCGTCAGCGGCGGCAGCGGCGCGGCCATCGGCGTCGGCCTGGGCGGCTTCGGCGGCGGCGGCGGCAACGGCGGCGACGTCACGCTGGTGGCCCGCGCCGACCTGTTGACCATGGGCGACGACGCCAACGGCGTGCTGGCGCAGTCGGTCGGCGGCGGCGGCGGCAGCGGCGCCGTCAATATCAGCCAGAGCCTGTCGATCAGCACCGACTCCGGCGGCACCAACGCGGCCGGCGCGACGCTGGGCATCGGCGGCTTCGGCGGCGCCGGCGGCGACGCCGGCGACGTCCGCGTCCAGTTCACCGGCAGCGTGGCGGCGGTGCCGATGTCGGCGCCCGACCCGCGCTATCCGCAACAGCTGACCGCGCGCGCCGGCGCCGCCTCGCACGGCGTGGCGGCGCAGTCGGTCGGCGGCGGCGGCGGCAACGGCGGCCTGAACGTCAGCGGCGGGATCGTCTACGCGGCCGGGCGCAGCAGCGGCCACGCGCTGGTGGCGGGGGTGGGCGGCTACGGCGGCGGCGGCGGCGACGCCGGCACGGTCGAGCTCACCGTCGACGGCGGCGACATCCGCGCCGGCGGCGCCGGCCATGCGGCGGTGCTGGCGCAGTCGGTGGGCGGCGGCGGCGGCAACGGCGCCATCAACGTCAGCGGCGGCATCTCGTCGTCGGCCGGGCTGGTGGTGGGGGTCGGCGGCGCGGCCGGCGACGCCGGCACCGGCGGCGCCGTGCACGCCGAGGTCGGCGGCACGGTGACCATGGCCGGCGACGCCGGCAAGGACAATTACAGCGCCGGCGTGCTGGCGCAAAGCGTCGGCGGCGGCGGCGGCAACGGCGGCATGAACGTCAGCGGCCAGCTGGTGATCGCCAAGCAGCAAGGCATGCCGTCGGTGACCCTGGGCATCGGCGGGGTCGGCGGCAGCGGCGCCGCCAGCGGCGACGTCTCGCTGGTGCGCCACGGCTACACCGGCGTGAGCGGCGACCGCACCGACGCCATCGTGGCGCAGAGCATCGCCGGCGGCGGCGGCAACGGCGGCCTGAACGCGACGGCCGCGCTCAATATGCAGGGCGACAGCGACGCCGGCGGCCGCGGCGACGTCGCCATCGCCGTCGGCGTGGGCGGCAGCGGCGGCCGCGGCGCCGACGCCGGCGACGTCGCCATCGAGGCCGACGGCGCGGTCGCCGCCAGCGGCGCCTACGGCCGCGGCGTGGTGGCCCAAAGCATCGGCGGCGGCGGCGGCAACGGCGGCATGAACGTGACCGCCTCGTTCGCGTCGGCCAGCTCGCCCATCACGGTCGGGGTCGGCGGCAGCGGGGCCGGCGGCGGCCACGGCGGCCAGGTCGCCATCGTCCGCGGCGGCGCCGGCGCGGCCACCGGCGCCATCGCCACCGCCGGCGCCAGCGGCCACGGCATCGAGGCCTCGAGCATCGGCGGCGGCGGCGGCGACGCCGGCATGAATTTCGTGGTGGCCTACACCAAGGCCGGCTCGGCCGACCAGGGCGCCGGCTTCGCCGCCACCCTGGTGCTGGGCGGGGCCGGCGGCAGCGCCGGCGACGGCGGCGCGGCGCGGGTGGCCAACTACAGCGACATCAGCACCGCCGGGGCCGGCGGCTACGGCATCCTGGCGCAGTCGCTCGGCGGCGGCGGCGGCAACGCCAGCTTCAACCTGGGCTTCACCTACGCCGACGCCGACCCGGCCGCCGGCACCAACCACAACGCCGGCTTCAAGCTGGCCGTCGGCGGCCAGCCGGGCGACGGCGGCGACGGCGCGGCGGTGACGGTCACCCAGGCCGGGCGCATCGGCACGGCCGGCGCCTCGGCGATCGGCATCCTGGCGCAATCGGTGGGCGGCGGCGGCGGCAACGCCGGCCTCGACATGAACATCATGCTCAACAGCGGCGGCGGCCTGGGCATGACGCTGGGCCGCGTCGGCGGCAGCGGCGGGCGCGGCGGCGACGTCGCGGTGCGCCAAAGCGGCGAGATCGCCACCGCCGGCGCCGGCGCGTTCGGCGTGCTGGCGCAGTCGCTGGGCAACGGCGGCGGCAACAGCTCGTCGAACGCGCTGCAGGTGACCGCCGCCGTCGAGCAGAAGGACGTGCCGGCGCAACAGATGATGGTCGCCGTCGGCCTCGAGGGCGGCGAGGGCGGCAGCGGCGGCGCCGTCGGCATCGACGCCGCCGGCCTGGTCGTCACCGCCGGCGCCGGCGCGCACGGGCTGTTCGCGCAAAGCGTGGGCGGCGGCGGCGGCAATGGCGGCAGCGCCAGCACGGTAGGCAAATTCGGCGCCGCGCCGAGCCTGGCGCTGGCGCTGGGCGGGACCGGCGGCGCCGGCGGCACCGGCGGCGCGGTCACGGTCGCCAGCGGCGCCGACGTCGGCACCAGCGGCGACAACGCGATCGGCATCGTGGCCCAGTCGGTGGGCGGCGGCGGCGGCACCGGCGGCGGCACCAGCACCGGCGGCCTGAAACAGGGCAACAGCGGCATGGCCGTCAGCCTCGGCGGCACCGGCGGCGTGGGCATGGCCGGCGCCGCGGTGCGGGTGGACAACCGCGGCCTGGTCGCGACCACCGGCGCGTCGGCGCACGGGGTGCTGGCGCAGAGCCTGGGCGGGGGCGGCGGCAACGCCGCCATGTCGCTCGACGCGGTCGGCATGGCGGCCAAGGAGGGACAGGCGCCGAGCCGGCTGGCGGTGGTGGTCGGCGGCACCGGCGGCGCCGGCGCGGTCGGCGGCGCGGTGCGGGTCGACAACCTGGGCGCGGTGCAGACGGCCGGCGCGCGCGCGGTCGGCGTGCTGGCGCAGTCGATCGGCGGCGGCGGCGGCGACGCCGACGCGGTGTCGGTGCTGACGGTGTCGGGCCAATCGGGCGGCGACAACATGTCGATGCTGGTCGGCGGCAGCGGCGGCAGCGGCGGCGCCGGCGGCGCGGTGGCGGTCAACAACGTCGCCGGCGCGCGCGCGCAGGACGGCGTGATCGTCACCAGCGGCGACCAGGCGCACGGCATCATGGCCATGAGCGTCGGCGGCGGCGGCGGCAACGGCAGCATGACGCGCAGCCTGAACCGGCCCGCGTACGGCGCCAACGCGACCACCGGCGACAGCTTCGCGATGGCGCTCGGCGGCGCCGGCGGCAGCGGCGGCACCGGCGGCGCGGTACGGGTCGACAATGGCGGCGCGATCCAGACCGGCGGCGCCGGCGCGCACGGCGTGATCGCGCAATCGGTGGGCGGCGGCGGCGGCAACGGCGGCGCCAGCATCAGCGGCGAGTTCGGCGCCACCGGCACGGCCGCGCGCCGGGCCGGGGCGCTGGCCATCGGCGGCAGCGGCGGCAGCGGCAACGCCGGCGGCGACGTCACGGTCGCCAACAGCGGCACCATCCGGGTCGATGGCGCGGGCGCCTACGGGGTGCTGGCGCAAAGCGTGGGCGGCGGCGGCGGCAACGGCGCGCTGGCCGCGGCCATCAGCAGCGGCCTGGTGGCCAATCCGACGCCGGCGGCGCTGCTGATGCAGGTCGCCGTCGGCGGCAGCGGCGGCGATGGCGGCGACGGCGGCAACGTGGCGGTCAACCACAGCGGCGCCATCGTCGCCAACGGCGCCGGTTCGTACGGCATCTTCGCGCAGTCGGTGTCGGGCGGCGGCGGCAACGCCGGCCTCAACCTGGGCGGGCCGGCCGGGCTGGCGGCCCAGTACGCGCTCGACACGTCGCTGGGCGGCGACGGCGCCAAGGGCACGGCCGGCACGGTCACCATCAACGGCAACGGCGACATCGTCATGACCGGCGCCAACAGCCACGCCAGCCTGGCGCAGTCGATCAACGGCGGCGGCGGCAACGTCGAGTTGTTCCTCGACTTCGCCAGCGAAGTCGACGGCGGCTTGCCGGCGCCGTCCAACGACAGCGTGGTGGAGCGGCTCACATCGGTGCTGCGGCAGGGCGCGCGCGCGGTCGCCGGCGCCGTCAGCGGCGCGCTGGCGGCGCCGCGCGCGGCGCCGGGCACCGCCGCGGCGGCGCCCGCGGCGGCGGCGGCCGACGGCGGCGCGCTGTCGTCGACGCTGGTGGGCCAGTCCTACACCGGCGGCGCGGCCTCGGCCGCGTCGCTGGCGCAATCGGTCGGCGGCGGCGGCGGCAGTTCCTACACCAGCGTCCAGCTCGACCCGGCGCGCGGCGTAGGGTTCGACTATGTCCTTGGCGCCGCCGGCGTCGGCGGCAGCGGCGGCGCGGTGGCGGTGACGCAACGCGGCGCCCTGGGCACGACCGGCGCGCAGTCGGCCGGCGCGCTGGTGCAGTCGGTCGGCGGCGGCGGCGGCACGACCACGCTCAACGTCGAACGGGGCGCCGCCACGACGGCCCCTTCGCCGGCCGCGGCCGGCTTGGCAGACGCCGTGCTGGCGCTGGGCGCCGAACGCGGCGCCGCCGGCAACGGCGGCGCGATCAGCGCCCGCTACAGCGGCGGCATCAGCACCGCCGGCGCCGCTTCGCCCGGCCTGGTGATCCAGAGCATCGGCGGCGGCGGCGGCCAGGGCGCGCTCGGCGGGCTCGACTCGCTGGCGCTGTCGCTCGGCGGCAAAGACGGCGCCAGCGGCGACGGCGGCAACCTCGATGTGGTCAACGACGGCGCCATCGTCACCCGCGGCGCGCTGTCGCACGGCGTGCTGCTGCAGTCGATCGGCGGCGGCGGCGGCGCGGTGCTCACCGACCTGGCGGCCGGCGCCATCGACGTCGCCCTCAGCGGCGCCAACCGCGGCAACGGCGGCGCCATCACCTTCGCCCAGCACGGCGACATCGTCGTCGGCGGCGCGCGCGCGGTCGGCGTGCTGGCGCAGTCGCTCGGCGGCGGCGGCGGCGCGGTCGACCGGGTGTTCGCCGGCAGCGCCGGCGGCGCCGGCAGCGCCGCCGGCGTGCGCCTGACCCTGGACGGCAACGTCGTGGCCGGCGGCAAGGAAGGGGTGGCGGTGCTGGCGCAATCGCTCGGCAGCGCCGGCGAGGGCGACATCACCATCACGCTGATGCCGGGCCGGCAGATCTTCGCCGGCACCGGGGGCACCGGGGTGTGGCTGGCCGGCGGCGCCCACAACACGCTGGTCAACCTGGGCACCATCGCCGTGGCCGACGGCCGGCAGGGCTGGGCGGTGCGCGCCGGCGACGGCGACGATGTCGTCGACAACCAGGGCGTGATGCTGGGACAGCTCGACCTGGGCGGCGGCGTCAACCGGCTCAACAACGGCGCCGGGCAAACGCTGGCCGCCGGCGAGCAGTTGTTGCTGGGCGACTTCCGCAGCGTGTTCGCCAACGCCGGCACGCTGTCGCCGGGCGACACGGGGCTGGTGCAGAAGACCCGCTTGAGCGGCAGTTACCAACAGGCCAGCTCGGCCACGACATTGGCCGAGCTCGACCTGGGCAGCGGCCGCCTCGACCAGCTCGACATCACTGGCACGGCCGCGTTGGCCGGGCGCGTCAAGGTGGCGCTGCTGCAACCGCAGCTGGCGCGGCCGGGCCGTGCGCAGGTGCCGCTGTTTACGGCGGCGATGGGCGTGACGGCCAACGCCGTGCAGCTGAGCACCGCGCCATCGGCGGTGATCAGCTACCAGTTGCTCTATCCAAACCCGCAGACGGCGGCGCTGGACTACACGATCGATTTCGCGCCGGCCGGCATGGGACCGGTGCAGCAAGCGGTGGGGCAGTATTTCAACCGCATCCAGCTGGCCGGCAGCAGCGAGGCCTTGGCCGGCAAGGTGGTGCAGTTGGTCTACACGCCAACGCTGGCGGCCTATCGCGCCACGCTGTCGGACATGACGCCGCAGTTCTATGCGCACCAGCAGGCCGACCTGCTGCGCGCCGGCGCCCGCTTCGGCCGCATCCTGGCCGACGATGGCGAGAACCGCCTCGGCGACAAGCAGCAGGCCGTCTGGTTCCAGTACGACAGCGAGCGCGGCGAGCAGGGCGCCAGCGCCGACTACCGCGAGGTGGCGCAGCAGACCGATCGCTACACGGTGGGGCTGCGCAAGGCGCTGGGCGGGGGATGGACGCTGGGCGGCGCGTTCGCCAGCGAACGCAACCGCTCGGACGGCGACGGCGGCCGCTGGAACGCGTCGGGCAAGACGTGGCACCTCGGCGCGGCGCTGAAGTACCAGTTCGGCGCCAGCGAGCTGGCGTTGATCCCCTCGTACAGCACCGCCACGCAGGACACGCGGCGCCATGGCGAGGTGGAGGCCTTCACGGCCAGCGCCAGCCGCCGGCTCAAAGCGGTCGGCGGCGCGCTGCGCTACGCCTATGAGTTCGGCGCCGGCGCAGCGCTGTACTTCCGGCCGACGCTGGACCTGGGGGCGACGCGGCTGTCGGCGCTGGGCGCGGCCGAGGCCGGCGCCGGCGCGACCGGCCTGCGCTTGGACGATTACTCGGAAAGCCACAAGTGGGTGCGTCCGGTGGCCAAGCTGGGGTATCGCCAGGTGGTCGGCGACGGCTACCAGGCGCATGTGCACGGCGATGTCGGCCTGCAGCGCTATGTCGGCAACGCGCTGACCACGGTGCGGGCCGGCTTTGTCGGCGCGCCGGGCGCGGCGGCGGGCATGCAACTGCCGCTGCCGCTGGGCCGCACGGTGACCGACGGCACGCTGGCGCTCGATCTCATCGCCAGCGGCAAGTTCTCGTTCGGGCTGCGTTACAACACCAACTTCCAGCAGCGGCGCGCGCTGGACCGCTACAGCATGAAGCTGGAGGGGGTATTCTGACGACGGCGGGGCGGGGGCGGCGCGATGGCGCGGAAATGCGTTCCCATGCGGGGCGTTTGCGCGCACAATGCATGCTCCCCACTTACTTACTTCACTTATGCTATTTTCGCCGACAGACCCCGCGACCGCCGCTGGCGATCCGGGCGTGTACCGCACCTTGCTCGAGTCGACCCGCGCCATTCCGTGGCGCATCGACTGGGCCACCATGGGTTTCAGTTATATCGGCCCGCAGATCGAGGCCTTGCTTGGCTGGAGCCAGTCGAGCTGGCTCTCGGCCAACGACTGGATCGAGCGCATCCACGAGGAGGACCGCCAGAAGACGGTCGACTTCTGCATCGCCCAGTCGCAGCAGGGCATCGACCACGAGGCCGACTACCGCGCCCTCACCCGCGACGGCGACTACGTCTGGATCCGCGACGTGGTGCACGTGGTGCGGCGCGAGGACGGCAGCGTCGACTCGCTGGTCGGCTTTATGTTCGATATCACCGAGCGCAAGCAGGCCGAGGACAAGATCTTGCAACTGCAGCGCGAGCTGGAGGTGTTGTCCTACCGCGACAGCCTGACCAACGTCGCCAACCGCCGCATGTTCGACACCCTGTATCCGGTCGAATGGGCCAAGGCGCGCGCCACCGGCGAGCCGTTGTCGGTGGTGGTCATCGATATCGACTATTTCAAACAATACAACGACCACTACGGCCACGTGCAGGGCGACGAGTGCCTGCGCCGCGTGGCGCGGGCGCTGGACGAGGGCGCCTCGCGCTCGCGCGACCTGTGCGCACGCTTGGGCGGGGAGGAATTCGTGTTGCTGCTGCCGGCGACGGACGAGGCGGCCGCGCGCAACGTGGCCGAGCGTTGCCGCAAGCTGCTGGCGCACAAGGCGCTGCCGCACGCGCGCTCGGGCGTGGGCCGCACGGTCACCGTCAGCGCCGGCGTCGGCACCATCGTGCCGGGCGAGCACGACGACCCGCACGTCTTCCTCGACCGGGTCGACCGGCGCCTGTACCAGGCCAAGTCGTCGGGCCGCGACCGCATCTGCGACGCCGAGGCGTGACGCCGGCATTTCAGTTATTCCAAAACTTGCCGATATAGGGGAAGGGAAAACACTAGGCGGCAGACGGCATGGGGATACGCGCAGCACTTTTCATTGTTATTTTGGCCACGGCCAACCCGGCCAACCCGGCCAATGGCGCCAAACAGGCCGCCGGCGCGGCAGCGGCGGCCGTGCCGGCCGTCACGCTGCGCATCGCCAGCGAGCGCATGCCACCGTCGAGCATGATGGTGGACGGCGTGCTCACCGGCCGCGAGACCGACAAGATACGCGAGCTGATGGCGCGCACCGGCACGCCATACACGCTTGAACTGTTGCCGTGGAAGCGGGCGTACGTGAACGCCCTGACCAACGATCACGCCTGCGTCTACTCCACCACGCGCACGCCGGAGCGCGAGCCGCTGTTCAAATGGGTGGGCGCGACCGATTTTGCCGAATGGCAGCTGTGGGGCCGCGTCGATGCGGGCCTGACGTTGAAGACCCTGGAGGATGCGCGCAAGCTGCGCATCGGCACCGCCAACGGCGACGCGCGCGATGAGTTCTTGCGTCGCCGCGGGTTCATCGTCGAGCCGGTCAACGAAGACCTTTTGAACGCGCAAAAATTATTGATGCGCCGTATCGACCTGTGGGCGGTCAGCGTTCGCAACGGCACCAAGGGGCCGCGCGGGTTGACCGGCTCCGAGGTGGCGCCGCTGCTCTCGTTCCACCGGGTACAGGTGTATTTGGCGTGTAACACCTCGGTGCCGGACGCCCTGGTCGAGCGGCTCAACGCCGCCGCCGCCGAGATGTGGCGCGACGGCACCATGGAGCGCATCGGCCGCAAGTACGAGAACTGGGCGCCACCGGGCAAGTGACGCCGGTGCGCCCGGCGCTTGCATCAATCAATACATCGAGGTGCCCGGGTCGAACACCGTCGCCGTCACGGCACGACCGTCACGAACAGGTACACCGCGAAGATCATCAGCAGCACCGTGCCCTGCATGATGGTGGTGCGGCCGCTGCCCAGCGACAGCGAGGTGACGATGATCGACAGCAGCAGCAGCACGGTCGACTTGACGTCGATGCCCAGGGTCAGGGTCCAGCCGTTGACCAGCGAGACGATCGCTACCGCCGGGATGGTCAGGCCGATGCTGGCCAGCGCCGAGCCGAGCGCCAGGTTCAGGCTGGTTTGCAGGCGGTTGGCGCGCGCCGCCTGGTAGGCGGCGATGCCTTCCGGCAGCAGCACCACGGCCGCGATGATGATGCCCACCAGCGCCTTGGGCGCGCCCATCTTGAGCACCGCCGCCTCCAGCGCCGGCGACAGCGATTTGGCCAGCAGCACCACGCCGCCCAGGCACACCAGCAGCAGCGCGCCGCTCCACCAGGCCAGCCTGGCCGGGGGCACCGGCGCGTGGTCGTCCTCGCCGCCGCTGGCCGGCAGGAAGTAGTCGCGGTGGCGCACCGTCTGCACGAATACGAACGTTCCATACAGCACCAGCGAAACCACGGCGATGAAAATCAGCTGGCTGCCGCTGTAGAACGGCCCCGGCGTGGTGGTGGTGTAGTTGGGCAGCACCATGGTCAGCACCGCGATCGCCGCCAGGGTGGTCAGCGCCGCCGACACGCCGCTCAAGGTGAAGGTTTGCTCGCCGTGGCGGCTGCCGCCGGCCAGCAGGCAGATGCCCACCATGCCGTTGAGGATCAGCATGACGGCGGCGAACACGGTGTCGCGCGCCAGCCCGGTGGTCTCGGCGCCGCCGGCGATCATCAGCGAGACGATCAGCGCCACCTCGATCGCGGTGACCGCCACCGCCAGCACCAATGTGCCGTAGGGCTCGCCGATTTTATGGGCCACCACCTCGGCATGGAACACCGCCGCCAGCACGCCCCAGAACAGGCTGATGGCCAGCACCACCAGATACGCGCCGCCCAGCAGCTCCTGGGCGCCGAGCGCCTTGCCGGCAAGCGCGAGCCAGCCGACGACGGGTCCGGCGATGGCCCAGGCGGGCAGGGTGGCGGATATTTTCATGGGCGGCTCATCGGAATAGGGTGAAGGGAAGGCGGACGATATCTTGCCAGCGCGTTAATTTTACCCGATGGGCCGGCGCCGCACCCGTCCCCGTCGCGTTCGGCATGCAGTGACGATGCGAGCGGCTCATGCCGCCGCCACCATTTCTGCAAGGGGCGGAGGCGCCCGCGTTGGTTGATATCGTTGCCCGGGTTAGTGGTTTTGGTAATTGCCGCGTGCTACGCTTGCTTGCACAATGTACCGTTTCGAATACTGATTGCAAGGGGTAGGGCATGGATGCGGCATACAAGAGCGCCTATCGGCGCATCGTCGTGGTCGGCGGCGGCGCCGCCGGCTGGATGGCGGCCACGGCGCTGGCCACCGCGCTGCCGGGCAGCGCGGTGGAGCTGGTCGAGTCGGAGGAGATCGGCATCATCGGCGTCGGCGAGGCGACTTTCCCTTCCATCCGCGCCTTCCACAAAATCCTCGGCATCGACGAGGCCGAGTTCCTGCGCGCCACCAATGGCACCTACAAGCTGGGCATCGAGTTTTGCGACTGGCGCGTGCGGGGCGAGCGCTATTTCCACACCTTCGGCGATTTCGGCGCGCTGGCCGGACCGCAGTCGCTGTGGGGCCAGCATCGGCGCCTGGGCGACGCCGCCCCGGGCGCGCTGGGCGAGCAATGCCTGCCCAGCGTGATGGCCAGCCAGGGGCGCTTCCAGGTGCCGCCGGAACAGGGGCAATTCTTCAACTACGCCTACCACTTCGACGCCGTGCTGTACGCCGGCTTCCTGCGCACGATGGCGTTGCGCAAGGGCGTGCGCCGCACCGAGGGCCGCATCGTCGACGTGGCGCGCCGCGCCGACGGCGGCGTCGGCCAGCTGCGGCTGGCGGACGGCCGGGTGGTGGAAGGCGACCTGTTCATCGACTGCTCCGGCTTCGCCTCACTACTGCTGGGCCGCACCCTGGAAGAACCCTTTGTCGACTTCAGCCATTGGCTGCCGGTCGACCGCGCCTGGGCCTGTCCGGCCGAGCGTAGCGGAACCGCGTTGGCGCCGTACACGCGGGCGACGGCGCTGGAAGGCGGCTGGGCGTGGCGCATCCCGCTGAGCAACCGGACCGGCCATGGCCACGTGTTCGCCAGCCGCCACATCGACGAGGAGCGGGCGCTGTCGCAACTGCTGGCGCAAATGGACGCCCCGGCGCTGGCCGAACCGCGCCTGCTGCGCTTCGCCACCGGCCATCGCGCGCGCTTCTGGGTGCGCAACGTGGTGGCGCTGGGCTTGTCCTCCGGTTTCCTGGAGCCGCTCGAATCGACCAGCATTTTCCTGGTCCAGAGCGGCCTCGGACGACTGATCGAAGCGCTGTTGCCGGGCACGGCGCCGGACGCGCGCACGCTGGCCGACTACAACAGCGGCATGGTGCGCCAGTTCGAGCGCGTGCGCGACTTCATTATCCTGCACTACCGCCTGACGGCCAGGCGCGACAGCGCGCTGTGGCGCACCATGGCGACGATGGAACTGCCGGACACGCTGGCCTTCAAGATCCACGCGTGGCGCCAGACCGGCGCGCTGCACCAGTACGGCGACGAGGGCTTCGACGCCACCAGCTGGCTGGCGATCCACGCCGGCATGGGGCACTGGCCCGAGCACGCCGACCCGGCGCTGCGCGAGGTGGCGCCGGAAGCGGCGTTGCTGGGCTTGCGGCAGCGGCGCGAGGGCATCGCCGCCGCCGTGGCGGCCATGCCCACTCACGACGACTATTTGCGCGCCGTGCTGGCGCAGCGCGCATAAAGATACCGCCTCCGCCCGGAAACCGGGCCGCTGCTATCGCATCGCGATTTGGAGTGCCAGCACGAGCAGGAACAGCGCCGGCACCCCGTTCAGCAGCAGTCCGATCCAACCGCACCATGCGCTTTCGCCTCCGCGTATCAGGCTGGCCAGCGCGGTCGCCAGTCCCGCCAGCATTCCGATCGACAGCACGATTCCCGCGAGCCCCATGCAGCGCAAACCAAAATCACCGCATTGCGATTGCCCGCCCGAAAACGCGCCGTTGGCCGCGCCCAAGCCCGCAGCGAACGTGATCAGTGCGATGGCGATGCTGATGAAGTCCAGTCTCATTGTTCGTCGTCTTTTCGATGTGCCCTCCGGGGCGAATTAGGTAGCCGCGCCGGTGGGCGTGCTGTCCTCCGCGGTGGGCTGCATCATACCGCAGTTGCGGCATGATCGTTTCTCTAACATTTAGCTGCCAGGACGACCATGCCTACTCCGATCACCATCGCCAAGAACGGCACCATCCCGCTGGACATGTTGTCCAACCTGGTCAACCGCCACGGCTCAGCTAGCGCGTTTCAGCCTCGAGTCAGCCGGGTTTGCCTGCCGGGGCCGGCGGCGGCACCGGCCCATCCAGTTTCCTCACCTGGATGTCCTTGAAGAACGCCTCGGCGCCCTCGGACTGGATCGAGAACTTGCCGCGAGTGAGCGGGATCATTTTGCCGTTCACCAACTGACGCGAATTGGCCATGCGCAGCACCTCGTGGCCGTTGACGATGTGCACCAGCGTTTTGCCGTCGGCGATCACTTCCATCGTGTTCCATTCGCCGCTGGGCTTTTCGAAATTGCCTTTCTTCAGGATGCGCGCCTTGATGTCCTTGCGCAGCGGCAGCGACGGTTCGTAGCGGTAGAATTTCCAGTCGCCCTGGTTGGCGTCGCCGACATGGGCGTCGACCGCCACGCCGTCGAGGCTGTGGTAGTCGGCGCAATCGCCTTCCTGCAGCTGGAACTCGTGGCTGCGCATCCAGTGTCCGTCCTGCGCGCCTTCCTTGCCGACGGCGTAGTACAGCAGGCCGCTGTCGCGCATCACGTTCTCGCGCGGCGGCCACTTCTTGACGCCCCATTTGAACGCGAATTTGAGGTGGAAGTTTTCATACTCGTCGAGCGTCGAGACGCTGCCCCATTCCTCGCCCGACACGCGCAGCATGCCGTCGACCACGGAAAACACCTTGCGCGCGTCGTTGTCGACCCCGCGCACCGAAGTCGGCGCCTTCATGCCGTCGGTGGTCGGCTGCATGCTGACGTAGGTGCTCCAGCCGCCCAGGTCCTTGCCGTTGAACAGCGATTTCCACGGACCGGCCTCGGCGGCGGACGCCGCGCAGCCCAGCGCGAGCAGGGCGCCCAGCAAGGCGGTTTTGGTGAACAGGTTTTTCATGGCGTTTCGTCTCCTTTTTTGGAAAAAAACGAATCTATCACGGGGCGCCGGGAGCGCGTCCGAAAAAGCCGGGATTGCCGATTTCGTTATAAAAATCTCCGAATTTGGACAGCGGCCCGCGCGCGCTGTTCAAGGAAGCTTTTTGGACGCCCGCGCCATGTCGATGGCCTCGTCGATGTAGCGCACCGCCTGGTCGGTGCCGTGCGGCGCTTTCAGGAAGCGCCGCAGGCCCTCGTACGTCGGGCTGAATAAAGGTTGTCCCCGACGGCGGGCGCTGTCAGCTCCGATGGCCGTCGCGGCCGCCGCAACGGCGCGCCGCAGCGCCGCTGTGGTGTAATTGGGACGACTTCCGGATAGAATCACCCGCCGGCCACGCCACAGGCCGTTCCGCCACTTTTCCCAGGAGAGAAATAATGATTTACGAACTACGCGTCTACCACTGCGCCGCCGGCCGGCTGCCGGCCTTGCACCAGCGCTTTTCGCACGTGACGCTGCCGCTGTGGCACAAGCATGGCATCGAGCAGGCCGGCTTCTTCACCACCGTGGTCGGTCCGAGCAACCAGACCTTGACCTACTTGCTGAAATGGGAAAGCCTGGCCGAGCGCGAGGCCAAGTGGAACGCCTTCGCCACCGATCCGGAATGGACGGCCGCGCGCGCCGCGTCGGAGGCCGACGGCGTCATCGTCGAGCGCATCGATAACTCCTTCCTGGAGCCGACCGCGTATTCGGCGCTGCGCTGACGGCTGACCGGGATAAAAAAAGGGAAGCCCGCGGGCTTCCCTTTTTGCCGAGGCGGCGCGGCGGCGGGCGCCGCGCCGTTCTGCGGTCGACGGTTAGATGCTGTCGAGCGCGGCGTTGAAGCTGGCGCTAGGACGCATCGCCGCTTCGGTCTTGGACGGGTCCGGATAGTAGTAGCCGCCGATGTCGATCGGCTTGCCCTGCACGTCGTTGAGCTCGCCGACGATCTTGCCTTCGTTGTCGGCCAGCGTCTTGGCCAGCGGCGCGAAGTGCGCTTGCAGCTCGGCGTCGTCGGTCTGCGCCGCCAGCGCCTGGGCCCAGTACAGCGACAGGTAGAAATGGCTGCCACGGTTGTCGAGCTCGCCGGTCCGCGACGATGGCGACTTGCTGTTGTCGAGCAGTTTGCCGGTGGCGACGTCCAGGGTCTGCGCCAGGATCTTGGCCTTGGCGTTGCCTTCCTTGATGCCCAGCTCTTCCAGCGACACGGCCAGCGCCAGGAATTCGCCCAGCGAATCCCAACGCAGGTGGTTTTCTTCCACCAGCTGCTTGACGTGCTTCGGCGCCGAACCGCCGGCGCCGGTCTCGTACATGCCGCCACCGGCCATCAGCGGCACGATCGACAGCATCTTGGCGCTGGTGCCCAGTTCCAGGATCGGGAACAGGTCGGTCAGATAGTCGCGCAGGATGTTGCCGGTCACCGAGATGGTGTCGAGGCCGCGCGAGACGCGCTCCAGCGTGTAGCGCATGGCGCGCGTCTGCGACATGATGTGGATGTCCAGGCCGCTGGTGTCGTGGTCCTTCAGGTACAGCTGGACCTTCTTGATCACTTCGGCTTCGTGCGGACGGTAGGTGTCGAGCCAGAACACGGCCGGCATGCCGGACTGGCGCGCGCGGGTGACGGCCAGCTTGACCCAGTCGCGGATCGGCGCGTCCTTGACCTGGCACATGCGCCAGATGTCGCCCGCTTCGACGGTTTGGCTCAGCAGCACTTCGCCGGTGTCGAGGTCGGTGATGTTGGCGATGCCGCCTTCGGCCACTTCAAACGTCTTGTCGTGCGAGCCGTATTCCTCGGCCTGCTGGGCCATCAGGCCGACGTTGGGCACGGTGCCCATGGTGGTCGGGTCGAAGTTGCCGTGCCATTTGCAGAAGTTGATCATCTCCTGGTAAATGCGGGCGAAGGTCGACTCCGGCATGACCGCCTTGACGTCGGCGGTGCGGCCGTCGGCGCCCCACATCTTGCCGCCGATGCGGATCATGGCCGGCATCGAGGCGTCGACGATGACGTCGTTGGGCGAATGGAAGTTGGTGATGCCCTTGGCCGAATCGACCATGGCCAGCTTCGGACGGTGCTCCAGGCAGGCGTGCAGGTCCTTCATGACCTCTTCCTTCTGCGACGACGGCAGCTTCTCGATCTTGTCGTACAGGTTGACCATGCCGTTGTTGACGTTCACGCCCAGTTCCTCGAACAGCTTGGCGTGCTTCTCGAACGCGTCCTTGTAGAAGATGCGCACGCAGTGGCCGAACACGATCGGGTGCGACACCTTCATCATCGTCGCCTTGACGTGCAACGAGAACATCACGCCGGTCTTGTAGGCGTCGTCGATTTCCTTCTCGTAGAAGTCCAGCAGCGCTTTCTTGCTCATGAACATAGAGTCGATGATCTCGCCGGCCTGCAGCGCGACCTTCGGCTTGAGCACGATGGCCTTGCCGGAGGTGGTGATCAGTTCCATCTTGACGTTGCGGGCCTTGTCGAGGGTCATCGACTTTTCACCGTGGTAGAAGTCGCCGCCGTGCATGTGCGACACGTGGGTGCGCGAAGCCTGGCTCCATTCGCCCATCGAGTGCGGGTGCTTGCGGGCGTATTCCTTGACGGCCTTCGGCGCGCGGCGGTCGGAGTTGCCTTCGCGCAGGACCGGGTTCACGGCCGAGCCGGTGCACTTGCTGTAGCGCGCCTTGAGGGCTTTTTCCTCGTCGGTTTTCGGGTCTTCCGGGAAGTCGGGCAGGGCGTAGCCCTTTTCCTGCAGTTCGCGGATGGCGGCCTGCAACTGGGCCACCGAGGCCGAGATGTTGGGCAGTTTGATGATGTTGGCTTCCGGCTTGAGCGTCAGCGCGCCCAGTTCGGCCAGCGTGTTCGGGACTTTTTGTGCGTCGGTCAGGAATTCCGGGAATTCGGCCAGCACGCGGGAGGCGACGGAAATATCTTTGGCGACAACGTCGACGCCGGCCGGCGCGGTGAACTTCTTGATAATCGGTAGCAGGGAATACGTCGCCAGCAACGGCGCCTCGTCAGTCAGTGTGTAGATGATTTTTGACTTTTCTGTTGACATGTCATTCCCTTGTATACGGTAGTGTAGTTAATGATCCCGGTCCGGGGGCAGGATAGTCTGCGCAACCCGGGCGGATGGTGCGTCGGCGCGGTCGCCATTTTCACTCAAGCGCTTATTTTAGGACAATCCGGGCGTACATGGGCGGAAACCCCTGCAAAGGACGAGGTCGCAAGGCGGTTTTTTGCCGTTTCAGGGGCTGGCGGGGGGCTCGACGCCCCGAATGTGTTATCCTGCGGCACGGTCCTCGTTCACCGTCCCCGCCGCCCGCCTAGTTGACGACTGGAAAAACAAGTTTCTCCATGCGTCTTAACGATCCCAACCAAAACCATCTGCTGGCAGCCCTGCTGGAGTCCGATTTCGCGCGCCTGTCGCCGCACCTCGAACCGATCATGATGCGGCTGGGGGACGTGCTGTACGAGTCCGGCGGACAGTTGCAATATGTATATTTCCCGACCTCCGCCATCGTGTCGCTGCACTACGTGCTGGAGAACGGCGGCTCGTCCGAGATCGCCGGCGTCGGCAACGAGGGCATCCTGGGCATCTCCCTGTTTATGGGCGGAAATACAACGCCGAGCCGCGCGGTGGTGCAGACGGCCGGCCACGGCTACCGGCTCAAGTCGCACATCCTCATGGACGAGTTCAACCGCGCCGGACCCGTCATGCGGCTGTTGCTGCGCTACACGCAGGCGCTGCTGACGCAAATGTCGCAGACGGCCGTCTGCAACCGCCACCACACGGTCGAGCAGCAACTGTGCCGCTGGCTGCTGCTCACGCTCGACCGCCTGCCGGGCAACGAGCTGACGATGACGCAGGAATTGATCGCCAATATGCTCGGCGTGCGCCGCGAAGGGGTCACCGTGGCCGCCGGCAAGCTGCAGGAAAACGGCTATATCAGCTACCGCCGCGGCCATATCACCGTGCTCGACCGGGTCGGCCTGGAGGCCGAGGTGTGCGAGTGCTACGAGGTGGTCAAAAAGGAATTCGCGCGGCTGATGTCAGACGTGCGTCAACGCCAGGGAAACAAATGAGCCACAACAAGACCGACGCGCCGTTGCTCAAGGCCGACGCCTTGCAGCAGGCTATCTTTAAAAGCGCCAATTTTTCCTGCATCGCCACCGACGCCCAGGGCGTCATCCAACTGTTCAACGTTGGCGCCGAGCGCATGCTCGGCTACAGCGCGGAGGAGGTGGTCAACCTGATCACGCCGGCCGGCATTTCGGACGCCCAGGAGATGATCGAACGCGCCGAGGCGCTCAGCCTCGAGCTGGGCACCCCAATCCGTCCCGGCTTCGAGGCGCTGATCTTCAAGGCCTCGCGCGGCATCGAGGATACCTACGAGCTGACCTATGTGCGCAAGGACGGCAGCCGCTTCCCGGCGATCGTCTCGGTCAGTCCGCTGCGCGACGGCGACGACAAGATCATCGGCTATCTGCTGATCGGCACCGACAACACGGCCCGCAAGCAGGTCGAGGAGGCGCAGGCGCGGCTCGACGCCCGCTTGCGCGAGCAACAACTGGCGCTGCAGGAGACCAACGTCGAGCTGGAGGCCGCGCGCGCCGCCGCCGACAAGGCCAACCGGGCCAAGTCGGAGTTCCTGTCGAGCATGAGCCACGAGCTGCGCACGCCGCTGAACGCCGTGCTTGGCTTCGCCCAGCTGCTGGCGTCGGACAAACCGCCGCCGACGCCGTCGCAGCTGCGCTCGATCGACCAGATCCTCAAGGGCGGCTGGTATCTGCTGCAACTGATTAACGAGATCCTCGACCTGGCCATGATCGAATCGGGCAAGGTGACGATGTCGCAGGAATCGATGGGGCTGTCCGACGTGCTCAAGGATTGCCAGGCGATGGTCGGTCCGCAGGCGCAAAAGCGCGGCATCCGGCTGGTGTTCACGCCGATGGCGCGGCCGTTCTTCGTCCACGCCGACCGCACCCGCGTCAAGCAGGTGATGATCAATCTGCTGTCGAACGCGATCAAGTACAACCGCGTCGGCGGCAGCGTGACGGTGACCTGCGGCGAGGGCAGCGACGGCATGGTGCGCGTCAGCGTGGCCGACACCGGCGCCGGCCTGAGCCAGGAGCAGATCGTCCACCTGTTCGAGCCGTTCAACCGCCTCGGCCAGGAGGAGGGCGGCGAGGAGGGCACCGGCATCGGCCTGGTCGTCACCAAGCAACTGGTCGAACTGATGCACGGCGCCATCGGCGTCGACAGCGCGGTCGGCGCCGGCACCACCTTCTGGGTCGAGCTCGCCGCCAGCGACGAGCCGGTGCTGGAGATGGCCGCCTTCGACACCAACACCTACACCGATCAGCAGATCGACGCCGCGCCGCGCACCTTGCTGTACGTCGAGGACAATCCGGCCAACCTGAACCTGGTCGAGCAACTGATCACGCGCCGTCCCGACCTCAAGCTGCTGACGGCGATCGACGGCTACGCCGGCATCCAGCTGGCGCGCACCTACCAGCCCGACGTGATCCTGATGGACATCAACCTGCCGGGCGTGAGCGGTTTCGGCTGCCTGAAAATCCTGCAGGAGGACCCCTCCACGGCCCACATCCCGGTGATGGCGCTGTCGGCCAACGCCATGCCGCGCGACATCGAAAAAGGCGAGGAGGCCGGTTTCTTCCGCTATCTCACCAAGCCCATCAACGTGGCCCAGTTCATGGACGCGCTGGACCTGGCGCTGGCGTTCGCCGCCGCCCATAAGGAAGTGCAATGATAGACGCGACCCAGCTGTTAAATGCCAGCATCCTCATCGTCGACGACCAGGAAGCCAACGTCATGCTGCTCGAGCGCATGCTCAGCAACGCCGGCTACACCCAGGTCACCAGCACGATGGACCCGTTCGGCGTGGCCGCGCTGCACCTGGCCAACCACTACGACCTGATCCTGCTCGACCTGCAAATGCCGGGCATGGACGGCTTCGAGGTGCTCGAAGCGCTCAAGTTGATCGAGCCCGACGGCTATGTGCCGGTGCTGGTGGTGACCGCCCAGCCGGGCCACAAGCTGCGCGCGCTGCAAGCGGGCGCCAAGGACTTCGTCGCCAAGCCGTTCGAGCTGGTCGAGGTCGAGACGCGCATCCACAACATGCTCGAGGTGCGCCTGCTGCACCGCCAGCTCAACCGTTACAACCAGGAGCTCGAGCACCAGGTGATGCAGCGCACGGCCGAGCTGCGCGCCAGCGAGGCGCGCTTCCAGCGCTTCGCCGAGCTGTCGAGCGACTGGTACTGGGAACAGGACGCCGACGGCAAACTGAACCACTGGTCGGGACCGGTGATGGACATGGTCGGCATCGGCGCCAGCGCCGCCGACGGCTGGGACGTGGCCGAGCGCGCCACGCTGGAGGCCAATATCGCCGAGCGCAAGCCGTTCCTCGATTTCGTCTACCGGCGCACCGCGCCGAACGGCCGGGTGCAGTATCTGCAGGTCAGCGGCGAGCCGATGTTCGACGACGCCAGCCGCTTTGTCGGCTACCGCGGCGTCGGCCGCGATGTGACGGCGATGGCGGCGATGTTCGCGGCGGCGCCCGGACACTGACGGTAACATAACGCGGAGGCGCGTCGGGCGGATTCGGCGCAACGCCGTATCGGCCAAGCGTGCGCCGCGTGCGGCTGATGGCCGATTACGCTACGCTAATCCACCCGACGTGAATTGGAGGAACGCCGATGCTGCTGCCCAACGAATCGCTGTTGATCGACGCGCTGCCATTCCCCGCGTTGATCGAGGCCTTGCGCGCCGCCTTCGCCGCCGGCGCCGACGTCCCCCTGCGCCACACCCACCACCTCGGCGCCGGCGACAGCGCCGGCATCTCGCTGCTGATGCCGGCCTGGGACGCCGACGGCTTCTACGGCGTCAAGATCGTCAACATCTACAGCAACAACCACAAGCGCAATAAACCCGGCCTGCACGCCACCTACATCCTGCACGACGCCACCACCGGCGAGCCGCTGGCCATCTTCGACGGCAACGTCATCACCTCGCGCCGCACCGCCGCCGCCTCGGCGCTCGGCGTCGACTATCTGGCCCGCCGGAATGCGCGCTCGCTGCTGGTGTGCGGCGCGGGGCGGGTCGGCAGCTTGCTGGCGCCCGCCATCGCCACCGTGCGCCAGCTCGACGACATCATGGTCTGGGATATCGACACCGGCGCCTCGCAGCGCACCGTGCAGGCGTTGCGCGCGCAAGGCTTGCCCGCTCGCGTGGCGCCCGCGCTGGAGCCTGCCGCGCGCGGCGCCGACATCATCACCTGCGCCACGCTCGCCGGCGAACCGTTCCTGCGCGCCGAATGGCTGGCGGCGGGCAGCCACGTCGATCTGGTCGGCGGCTTCACGCCGCGGATGTGCGAGGCCGAGCCGGCGTGCTTCGCCGGCGCCGGCGTCTGGGTCGACACGGCCGAAGCGACGCAAAAGTCCGGCGACATCCTCAACGCCATCGCCGCCGGCTGCCTGGGCAGCGACGGCATACGCGGCGACCTGGCGGCGCTGGCGCGCGGACGATGCGCCGCCCGCACCTCGTCCGACCAACGCACGGTGTTCAAGGCGGTCGGCACGGCCCTGGAAGACCTTGCCGCCGCCAAGCTGGCCTACAAACAGCTCGTGCGCGGCGACACTCAGTGCTGATGGATGCCGGCGCTGTTGGCGCTGCCCGTCTGCGTGATACCGGCGACAAAGCCCTCGCCGATCTGCGTGATCGAGGCCACATTCGGCGTAAGGGACCAGGGACCGGATTGCGTCACCGACGCGGTGTTGAGCGTGCCCGTCTGGATGACGGTCGCGCCGTTCGAACCGGTATACTGGCTGACGGCGGCGCTGTTGGCGTTGCCCGTTTGCGTGGTTGACGCGCCGCCGGACTCGCGGATATCGGTGACCGCCAGATTGCCCGCGCCGTCCTGGCTGATATAGGCATCGGTCGCGAAACCGGTCCAGGCCATGCTGCCGCGCGCCTCGTTGCCGGTGCCGGTCTGGCGGATGCCGATGCCGGAATAGAAGGCGTTGTCGTACGTGACCGTGGCCCGGTTGTCCGAGCCGTCCTGGTAGATCGGCAAGCCGGCGTAGCCCGACTGGATGCGCCTGGTCGTGATGACATTGCCCGACCCGTACTGGGAGGGGCGGAAGCTGAGCGCCCCCGAGCCTTCGACCCGGTCGTCGATCATGTTGCGTTCGCCATGCTGCTCGACCCGGATGGTCGATTCGTACGCGCCGTTCTGCATCAGGCTGGCGATGTTGCCCGTGCCGGACTGGTTGATATACGAGAAGCCGAAAAAGCCCCCCTCATGATGCCGCAAGGTCAGCTGGTTGGCGTTCCCCGACTGACTGATCTCGACGATCATGGCGGCCGTCTCGCTCATCAGCACGCCGCCGGTGCGGCCGGCGGGGTCGCCGATCAGGTTGTTGTTGCCCGATTGAACGATGGAGATGGTCGCGCGTTCACCGGCCGAGCGCTGCTCGACGTAAGCCTGGTTGCCGGCGCCCGTTTGCGCGACGCTGGCGGTGGTGGGCTCCTGTGCCCACGCGGCGGACATGGCAAGCGACAGCGCCAGGCCGACGGCGACGGTGGATGTTGAATGGTTCATGCTAGCTCCTTGATGCGATGGAAAAACGTGGAGGAACGGCGCCGGCGCTTCAATGCTGGTGGATGCCCGCCCGGTGGCCGCTGCCCGTCTGCGTGGTGGCGGCGGTGAAGCCGCCGCCGGTTTGGGAGATCCAGGCGGTGGTGACCGTCGTGTTGGTCTGGCTGGCGGTCGCCTGGTTGCCCATGCCCAGCTGGCGGATCTCGACGAACGAGTAGTCGGCCCGGTCGTGCGTGACCGCCGCCCGGTTGCCGATGCCTTCCTGCGTCACGTCCGGCCCGCCGAAGCCGGACCAGCTGCGTGCCAGGCTGATCACGTTGTCCGCGCCGGACTGCGATGCGGTGAAGCCGAACGCCAGGATGTCGGCGCCGGCCGAATCGATCAGGTTGCGCTCGCCGTGCTGCTCGATGCGCACCACCGATTCGTAGGCGCTGTTCTGCCGGATCGACGCGAAGTTGCCGTTGCCCGCCTGGTTGACGAAGGCCAGATCGAAATCGCCCGAGGTTTGCCCGAACGCCGCCTGGTTGTTGTCGCCCAGCTGGTTGACGGTGATCCGCATGCGGTCGGTGTCGCGCTGCAGGATGCCGCCGGTCCGGCCGCCAGGGTCGCCCACGCCGTTGTGGTTGCCGTTTTGGATGACGGTCACCTGCGATTCGCTGGTGACCCGCTGCTGTTCGACATACGACTGGTTGCCGACGCCGGTTTGCGTGATGGCGGCGCTGGCCGCATCCTGCGCGGACGCGCCGCACGCGGCCAGCAGCAACGCGGCGGCGACGGTGAACATGGCGGAGTTCATGGCGGCTCCTTGCGATGGGAGGGAAGGGGACGGCGGAGCCGGCTCAATGCTGATAGATGCCGGCGGCGTTGCCGCTACCGGTCTGGGTGATGTTGGCGACAAAGCCCTCGCCTACCTGCGTGATCCAGGCGCTGTTGGCCAGCGCCGCCGGCGACACGGGCGAGCCGGTTTGGGAGATCGACGCCGTGTTGAGGTTACCGCTCTGCAGGATCGTCGACTCGTTCAGGAACTGGCTTTGACTGACGTCCGCGATGTTCTGGTTGCCGGTCTGCGTGATCGTCGACACGGTCTGGCTGCCGCCGAGGTTGGCGGTGGCCTGGTTTTCGTTCCCGGTCTGCACGATGAACAACGTGGTCGATTGCGTGCCGAAATGGTTGACAGTCGCCAGATTGTCCATGCCTTGCTGGCTGATGTTGGCGGACGAGAGGAACGCGTTGTCCTGGGTGACCTTGGCCAGATTGCGGTCGCCTTGCTGGCTCACGATCGGCCCCGAGAACGCGGACAGGTCGGTGGTCACGATGACGAGGTTGTCAGCGCCCGACTGGGTGACGGCGGTACCGGCCGCCAAACTGTCGGTGGTGAAAGTGTCGACCACATTGCGCTCGCCTTGTTGCTGGATGTTCGCCGTCGATTCGGACACGGAGTTCTGCAAAACGGTGGCGACATTGTCCACGCCGGACTGCACGATCGCGCTGAAATTGCGCACGCCCATATTTTGCTGATGGGTTAGCGTATTGTTGTCGCCCGTCTGGGCGACCGTGATCATCGAACCATCGAGGTCGCGCTGCAGGATGCCGCCGGTGCGGGTGGCCGGGTCGCCCACCGTATTGTTGTTGCCCGTTTGCGTGACCGACACGCCGGCCCGGGTGGCCCGATCCTGTTCGACATAGGACTGATTGCCGTTGCCGGTTTGGGTGAGTGCGGCGCTGTTCGGAAACTGCGCCGACGCGCTGGCGGCGGCCAGCAGCAGGCTGGCGGCGATGGTGGAAAGTGCGTAGTTCATGATGACTCCTTTGTTGAGGTGAAACATTGGTGGAACGGGATTGCGGGATCGGACGGGATTCAATGCTGAATCATGGTGGCGCGCTTGCCGTTGCCGGTCTGGGTGATGCGCGCGCTCGTGTCGTGACCGTATTGCTCGATGCGCGCGCTGTTGGCGTTGCCGTGCTGATCGACCAGTGCGCTGTTGCCCGTGCCGCCCTGGATGACAGTCGCTTCGTTACCCTTGCCGTCCTGCTGGAGCTCGACGGTGTTGGCGACGCCGTCCTGCGCCACCGTCGCCGTGTTTTGGCGGCCGCGCTGCGAGGCCGCCAGCCTGTGCTCGCGGCCGCGCTGGTCTGTCGCGATCGTGTTCATGACGCCGTGCTGGCCGACCGAGGCCAGCGAGCCGCCGCCCAGCAAGCCGCCTGGCGGCAATTCCGGGCTGGCCAGATCGCCGGCCGTGGCCAACCGCGCGGCGAGCAGCGCGGCGGCCATCGCAAGCCGGGCGCTCATGGCATCCCCGCCGCCGCGTCATAGCGGGTGTCGCGGTCGGTGGCGTAGCGCTGCACCACCGGATCGGCCCAGCGCGCCGGATCTTGCAGTGCCCAGTGGCCTTCGCGCACGCCCTGGACGATCAGATGGGCCACGCCGGCCTCGATCGCCTCGTTGACGCACAGCTGGGTCGGCTCGTTGCGCGTCATGCCGGCCTCCAGCTCCAGCAAATCCTTGACGTTGACGAACTTGAACACGCTCGGATGCACCTCGTACGCGTAGACGGTCTTGGTGGTCGACACGCTTTGCAGGATCTGGCCGCTGCGGATGTCGATGGTGCGTAGGCCGACGGTGACCTGGTCGACCCGGTACTGGGTGCTGACGCCGATACCCAGAAAGCGCGCGCCGGCGCCGCCGGTGCGCACATTGCTTTCGAACGCGGTGATGCCGCCCTCGATCAGCACCGACGCCGCCAGCAGCGGCGGAATCTGCACCGCCGGCGTGCCGGCCGGCTGCGGCATCTCCAGCGCGCGCACGATCTTGCGCTCGGTCAGCAGGTTTTGCAGGTTCTCGCGTTCGACCGGGATGAACCAGCCCGATTCCTTGAGCGCCTTGATTAGCATCGACGACGCCCCTTGCGTGACGGCTGTGGAGAACGAGCTGTCCGGCGCCGGCTTGTATTGCCCGGTCTGGTCCCTGATGCCGTAGACGGCCACTGCCACCTTGCCTTTGGGCGGCGGCAGCTGGCGCAGATCTCCCGTGGCGGCGGTCGACGGCGTCAGCTGGGCGTGCTGGCGCGCCACCGACGGCGGGTGGGTGATGGCGCAGCCGGACGCCAGCAAGGCCGCCGCCGCCACGGCGAGCGGCGCGTCGCGTCGCAGCATGGTATTCATTGCGCCACCTCGAACGAGGTCGAGGCGCCGGTCGCCTTGTCGGTGGTGGTGATGCGCAGCATGCCGCCGCCGAGGTCGACCACATTGATGGTGAAGTTTTGCGTGGAGAACGTTCCCGGCACCAGCTTGCCGTCGGCGCCGGTCAGCTTGGAGGTGGCGGCGGCGGCCAGTTGGCTGAGCACCGTGCGTTCCAGCGTCTGGTTGAACTGCGCCAACGGCGACTGGTCCAGCAGCGAGCGTCCCGGGCTATCCTTGCCGACGTGGGTGTTGGTGGCCGTCGCGGTGGCCAGCAGATGCTGGCCGTTGGCCGGATAGCCGCCGAACGCCGGGTTCACCGGCTGATAGACGATGTCGGTCGCGCCGGCGCCGGAGGCCAGCAGCGTGGCGCAGACGGCGACGCGGGCGGCGAGGCGGGCGGCGGTGCGGACACGGCGTGTCGATCGGAGGATGGGCATGGCGGGCTCCTGGTTGTCAGAATTCATCGGGGGCCAGGTCGGCGTCCCGGATCAGCTTGCGTTCGACGTCGGTTTGCAGCACCGTTTGCCAGACCGCATCGGCCGCGTTTTCGCTCAGTGAGCGGATGGCCGCGCGGGCCGGCGGCAGGCGGGTTTGAAACACGCGGCGCTGCGCGAAGCCGATCCACACCTCGCTGCCCAGGCGCGCCGACGGACGTTCGTTGATCGACAGCGTGTAGTGCTCGCTGCCTTCCTTGTCGCGCCACGCGGCCAAAAAATACTGCGAGAAATCATGGCCGGCGATGGTGACCGTCTGCACCGTCACCACGCCCGCCGCCGCCGCCGCCACCGTCTCCGGCGCAGGCGCCGGATCGGCCGCCGGGGCGGTGGCGCTGCAGGGGCCGCTCAGCGCTAGCAGGATCGCGGCGACGACGGTGTGATCGGTTGACATGTGAGCTCGCTGAGATGGGGGCGGGGGAAGGGGTGAAGTTCAAGGGGTGAAGTTCAAGGGGTGAAGTTCAGTATAGGAGCCGAGTTCCCCCGCAAATTGACGGCGATCATGCGGACTCGTCGAGAGGCGTCAAGAAGACGGCCTCAATTTGTATGCTGGAAATTGCTTGATTTGCGCACAGCCCGTCTGGTTTGAACAGACTGGTTTCGGCGGCGAAACTTATGCATACTGGCCGCTCAACAGGAGGTGCACAATGAACAAATGGCTGATGCTGGGTATTGCGATCGTCGCGGAAACCATCGCCACGTCCGCGCTGAAATCGAGCGAAGGGTTTTCCAAGCTGGTGCCGTCGGCGATCGTGCTGGTGGGCTATGGCGTGGCGTTTTATTTTCTGTCGCTGACATTGCGCTCGATACCGGTGGGCATCGCATATGCGGTGTGGTCGGGTGTGGGCATCGTCCTCATCACGGCGGTCGGCTGGGCGTTCTTCGGTCAAAAGATGGATGCGCCGGCGCTGATCGGCATGGCCTTGATCATCGCCGGCGTGGTGGTCATGAACGTGTTTTCGAGCGCGGGCGCGCATTGAGCGGATGGCGTCTCGTGCGCCGTCCGGGTCGCCGTTGTTTAGTCGGGCGCCAGTTGCAATCCGGTCGTCGCGAACCGCTCCCGGTATAGCTTGGGCGTGATGCCGAGCTTTTTCTGGAACACGCGCCGCATATGCGCTTCATCGCTGAAGCTGGCGCGCGCGGCCACTGTCTTGATCGGCAACGCCAGATCCGCCAGCAACTGCGTGGCGCGCTCGAAACGGCACGCCTCGATGAACGCTTGCGTGCTCAAACCCACTTCCTGCTGGAACACGCGGGTGAAATTGCGCTCGCTCATCATCGCCCGCTGCGCCAGCTGGGCGACCGACAGCTTTTCATGCAGGTTGTCCAGTATCCAGTTCTGGATGTCGCGGATGTTGGGCTTGGCCGTGCGCTCGCTCAGCAAATGCGCGCTGAACTGCGACTGTCCGCCCGGCCGCTTCAGATACACCACCATCTCGGTCGCCACTTCCAGCGCCAGGTCGCGGCCGAAATCCTCTTCCACCAGGGCCAGCGCCAGGTCGATGCCGGCCGTCACGCCCGCCGACGTCCACAGATTGTCCGAGCGGATGAAAATCGCATCGGCTTCCACCGAGATCGACGGGAAGTCGGCCTGCAGCCGGTCGGCCACGCTCCAGTGCGTGGTGGCGCGTTTGCCGTCCAGCACGCCGGCCGCCGCGAGGAAAAACGCGCCCGAACACAGCGCCGCCAGCCGTCGCAGGCGCGGCGCCGAGGCCGCCACCCAGGCGACGATATCCGGGCCGGCGGCTAGCGCGGCCTGGATGTGGCGGGCACCGACGACGATGGCGTCGTCCGGCAGCGACAACGGGCTCAGCGCCTTGGTGGCGTCGAGCGACATCAGGGTATCCGAGCGCACCGGGCCGACCGCGGTGGAGGCGATGCGCACGTCGTAGCCGGGCGCGCGGCCACGCCGTTGGAGGTGGAGGTTGGCGTACTCGAAAACCGACATCGGTCCGATCGCTTCCATCGCCTTGAAGCCGGGATAGACAACGATGTCGACATTCCTGGCGACGGTCCTGGCGGCCGCTGGCTTGGCGTTCATGTGTTGAGGGTCACTGTTGGTCCTTAAAATCCGGTCATTATGGCACCATTTCCGGCCATTCTCATTCGTGCGGAGGCGCTTTGCCCGGGGCGGGCGGCACAATGGCGGGCTCCAATATCGCTCTATGACGGGAACCTGACCATGAAAACCAAAGCTGCCATCGCGTGGCGCGCCGGCGCGCCGCTGACCATCGAAGAAGTCGACCTGCAAGGCCCCAAGGCCGGCGAGGTGCTGATCGAGCTCAAGGCCACCGGCATTTGCCACACCGATTACTACACCTTGTCGGGCGCCGATCCGGAAGGCATTTTCCCCGCCATCCTCGGCCATGAGGGCGCCGGCATCGTCGTCGATGTCGGCCCCGGCGTCAAGACCCTGAAAAAAGACGACCATGTGATTCCGCTGTACACGCCGGAATGCCGCGAGTGCAAGTTCTGCCTGTCGCGCAAAACCAATCTGTGCCAGGCGATCCGCTCGACCCAGGGTCGCGGCCTGATGCCGGACGCCACCAGCCGCTTCTCGCTGGACGGCAAGCCGCTGTTCCATTACATGGGCACGTCGACCTTCTCCAACTACATCGTGGTGCCGGAAATCGCGCTGGCCAAGATCCGCGAGGACGCGCCGTTCGATAAAGTCTGCTACATCGGTTGCGGCGTGACCACCGGCGTCGGCGCGGTGCTGTTCTCGGCCAAGGTGGAGGCGGGCGCCAACGTGGTCGTGTTCGGCCTCGGCGGCATCGGCCTGAACGTGATCCAGGCGGCGCGCATGGTCGGCGCCGACAAGATCATCGGTGTCGACATCAACCCGGCGCGCCAGGCGATCGCGCGCAAGTTCGGCATGACGCATTTCATCAATCCGAACGACGTCGAGAACGTGGTCGACAGCATCGTGCAGCTGACCGACGGCGGCGCCGACTACAGTTTCGAGTGCGTCGGCAACACCACGCTGATGCGCCAGGCGCTCGAGTGCACGCACAAGGGCTGGGGCAAGTCGTTCATCATCGGCGTGGCGGCGGCCGGGCAGGAGATTTCCACCCGTCCGTTCCAGCTGGTGACGGGACGCGAGTGGCGCGGCTCGGCCTTCGGCGGCGCGCGCGGCCGCACCGACGTGCCGAAGATCGTCGACTGGTACATGGAGGGCAAGCTCAATATCGACGACCTGATCACGCACCGGCTGCCGCTCGAACGCATCAACGAAGGTTTCGACCTGATGAAAAGCGGCGAGTCGATCCGCTCGGTGGTGCTGTACTAGTTAATATATGACAGCGGCCTGTGCCGCAGCGTAAAATTGACATCTTTTGCTCAGGTCAAGGATGTCACCGTGATGCGTTTCGCGTGCAAGACCGTGCTGGCGATCTTCCTGCTGGCGGCCGCCTATCTCGGGCTGGTCGCCGTCTGGGCATCGGCATCCTTCCACGCCGTCATGGAGGCGGCCCCGGCGCCGCCCACGATGCCGCTGTCGGCGCGCCAGACCGCCATCCTGCTGCGGGTCGAGGACCCCACTTTTTTCAAACATCCCGGCGTGAGCCTGGCCGAGGGGCAGGGCGTCGCCACGATCTCGTCGGCGGTCGCGCGCGACCTGTATCTGTCCGACCGGCCGCTGGCCGGCGTCTCCGGCGTGCTGCAGCGTTTTTACGGCCGCGTGTTCGATTGCTGCAAGAAGGTCGACCCGGGCCGCGACGTGATGGCGTTGGTGTTGAACGCCAAATTACCCAAGCGCAACCAGCTGGCGCTGTACGTGGCCGACGTTTACATGGGCAGCCACGACGGCAAACGGGTCACCGGGCTGGCGATGGCGGCCGACACCTATCTGGGCAAGCCGCTCGACGAGGCCAGCGAGGCGGAATTCATCGGCCTGGTGGCGATGATCAAGGCGCCCAACCACTACCATCCGCTGCTGCACCCCGAACAGCTTGCCGTCCGCGTGGCGCGGATCCAGGCGTTGCTTGACGGAAAATGCCAGCCCGACGGCTGGTTCGATACCGATTACGACGCGTGCGCGCAATAGTTAATGTAAGATCGATTGAAAGATTATATTCGGACAGTATTGATTTTCCCGCAAATGTCGCCACATACTTTGGGATGAAATTTAAAGGCCGTTCCGCGACATGGTGTCGGGGGACGCATGTTGATAATTTGAAACTTTAAATGGGAGACCAGTATGGCGATCAGTTTGCAAAAAGGCGGTAACGTCAACCTCAGCAAGGAAGCACCCGGCCTGACCAAGGTCGTTATCGGCCTGGGCTGGGACCCGCGCGCCACCGACGGCGCCGCGTTCGACCTCGACGGCAGCGCCTTCATGCTCAAGGCCGATGGCAAGGTGCGCGGCGATAGCGACTTCATCTTCTACAACAACCTCAAATCGACCGACGGCGCGCTGGTCCACAACGGCGACAACACCACCGGCCAGGGCGACGGCGACGACGAGACCCTGACCGTCGACCTGTCCACCGTGCCGGCCGAAATCGACCGTCTGTCGTTTTGCGTCACCATCCACGAAGCCGAACAGCGCAAGCAAAACTTCGGCATGATCGGCAAGGCCTTTATCCGCTGCCTGAACGCCAACGGCAATGCCGAACTGGCCCGCTACGACCTGTCGGAAGATAGCTCGGTGGAAACGGCAATGATTTTCGGCGAGCTGTATCGCGCCGGCGCCGAGTGGAAATTCAAGGCGGTCGGCCAGGGCTTCAAAGGCGGCCTCGGTCCGCTGGCGCGCTCGTTCGGCGTCAACGCTTAATACTTAGTACCAGTAAGCAATCCGGCGCCGGTCGTGCGCCGAACGTTCAAACCGGGAGGCCTTCGTCTCCCGGTTTGCTCGTGCGCGCGAGGTCTGTGCCCGCGCCGCCACACATCTTATTTATCATCGATCGACATGGGGACTGCATGAGCATTTATTTGAGCACGGGAACGCACACCGACCTGTCCGGAGCGTTGCCGTGAGCGCGCCGGAACGGGTATGCCGCGTCTGGTATAACAGCGCCTTCTCGTCCATCGCGAACGTGCTCACGCTCATCCGCGAGGCCGACCACGCCGGTCGCTTCCATACGATGTATACGCACCCGCATGCCCACACCCCGGCCGCCGGCGCCGCGCACGAGTTCCACCTCGAGCCGAAAGGCTTGACGGCGGCTGATTATGTCGACTGGTGCCTGCAATTTTGCCGCGAACACCGGATCGACGTGTTCGCGCCGGCCAAGCACGCGTCCGCGCTGAGCGCGGCGCCCGGGCGCTTCCTCGAGCATGGCGTGCGCGTGCTCAGCGCGGCGGCCGCCGACCAGCTCGACATCATCGACGACAAGGCCGCCTTCTACGCCGGCGTCGATCTGCCGCTGGCGCCGCCGCCGGACTTCCGCATCTTCAAGGACATCGCCCAGTTCGAGGCCGCCCACGCCGAGCTGCGTCCGCTGCACAAGGAGCTGTGCGTCAAGCCGGCGCGCTCGGTCTACGGCCTGGGCTTCAGCGTACTGGACGAGGAGCGCAGCAGCGCCGCGTTGCTGCTGGCCGGCGCCAGCTACCGCATCGGCCTGGGCGACCTGCGCCGCGGCTTGGCCGAGCTGGAAACCTTCCGCACCATGTTGCTGATGGAATACCTCGACGGCTACGAATACAGCGTCGATTGCGTTGGCGCCAACGGCCATCTGGTCGCTGCGGTGGCCCGCAAGAAGCTGCCGCAGCCGGGCCAAGGCCAGGTGATCGACATGCGCGCCGACATCGTCGAGTCGTGCGCCAAGCTGGCCGCCGACTTCGGCCTGAGCGGCATGTTCAACGTGCAGTTCCGCGAAGGCCGGGGCGGCCTGCGCCTGCTCGAGATCAACGCCCGCGCCTCGGGCGGCATCGGCATGGCCTGCCTGGCGGGACCGAACCTGCCTTACCTGGCGCTGGTCGGCTTTGTCGACGGCCATGAAGGGTTCGGGCCGGAACAACTGGCGGTGCGCGACGGCCTGCGCGTGGGCGAGCTGGGCACGGCGGTGGCATTGCCATGAACGGGCCATCGCCATTGCCCGCGCCGTTTCCAGCCGATGTCGAGGTGGAACTGCCGACCGGCACGCTGGAACTGCGCGTGACCGGCAGCGAGTTTCCGCCCGACAGCCTGCTGGGCTTTGCCGCGCGCGACAACGCCAAGCGCGGCTTCCTGTTCCTGAGCAAGGTGCTGGGCAAGCACTGGCCGGTGACGCCGCAACGCATGGCCGAGATCCACGAGCGCCTGGCGGCCGGCGTGCCGGATCTGCCGGGGCCGGTTGTGTTCATCTCGATGGCCGAAACCGGCATCGGCCTGGGGCAGGGCATGTTCGAGGCCTGGCAACGCGCCCATCCGGACCAGCCGGCGCTGTTCCTGCACACCACCCGCTACCGGGTCGGCGACGAAGCGCTGATCGAATTCGAGGAGGCGCACAGCCATGCGCCGCGCCAGTTCCTGCACTGGCCGGCCGATCCGGCGCAGCGCGCGCTGTTCACCGGCATGCGCTCGCTGGTGCTGGTCGACGACGAGGCCAGCACCGGCAACACCTTCGTCAACCTGCTGAACGCTTGCCGCCAGGTGCAGCCCGGGGCGAAGCCGACCCTCGGTCACCTGCATCTGGCGGTGATCACCAATTTCATGGGCGAGCAGGGCGTCGCGGCCTTGGCGGAACGGTGCGCGCTGCCGATGACCTTGGGCGCCTGCCTGCACGGCAGCTACCGTTTCACGCCGGGGGCGATGGAATCGGCCGCGGCGCCGGCGCAGCGTTTCGACGCCGACGCCGAGCGCGGCGCCAGCGACCGGTTCGGCCGCCGCGGCCGCACCACGCCGCTGCGCCTGCCGCCGGCGCTGGTGTCCGGTCTGGCCGCCGACATCGCCGACGGCCAGACCGTGCTGGTGCTGGGCACTGGCGAATTCATGCACGCGGCCTATGCGCTCGGCGCCGGGCTGGCGCGCGACGGTGTCGAGGTGCTGGTGCAGTCGACCACGCGCTCGCCGATCCGCCGCTGGGGCGCGGTGGCCCACGCCCTGGCGTTCGCCGACAACTATGGCGAAGGCATCCCCAATTTTTTGTACAACGTCGCCCCCGGTCAGTACGACCATGTTTTCATTTGCCACGAGACGCCGCCCAACGCCGCGTTGTTCGAGCTGGCCGCGCTGCTCAAGGCGCGTCTGTTCCATTTTAAGAGTGAGGCCTCGATTGAAGAAATTCCTGTTTGCTGACCTGGACGACACACTGTTCCAATCGCTGGAAAAGTGCGCCGGGCGCGACGACCTCGAACCGGCGGCCGTGCTCAAGGACGGCGTCGCCTGTTCGTTCACCACCGCCGGCCAGCGCGCGATGTTCGAATTCATGAATGACGGCATGACCATCATTCCCGCGACGGCGCGCAACCAGGACGCCTACGGCCGCGTCAAGATCGACTTCACCAGCTACGCCGTGATCAACTACGGCGGCGTGGTGCTGCTGCCGGACGGCAGCGCCGACCGTTCCTGGCTCGAACGCATGCGCCCGGCGATGCTGGCCGCGCAGGACGGCCTGGCCGAACTGGGCCGCCTGATCGACGCCTACGTGGAAGCCGCCGGCCAGCGCAGCCGCACCCGCATCGTCGAGGATTATTCGATTCCTTTCTATCTGCTGATCAAGGACGCCGACAAGATCGCCGCCCGGCTCGAGCCGATCGAGCGCGAGGTGGTGCGCCCGTGGCTGGAAGCGCGCGGCCACGACTATTTCGTCCACCGCAACGCCAACAACCTGGCGATCCTGCCCAACGCGCTGAACAAGTCGCACGCGGTGGCCTACGTGACCGAGCTGCTGCGCGCCGAGCATGGCGCTATCCTGACCTTCGGCATCGGCGACAGCCGTTCCGACGCGCGCTTCATGGCCGCCTGCGACTACGCCATCGTGCCGCGCGGCACGCAACTGGCCGGGGTCGCCCTGGAGCCGCTATGAACTTCAGCGGCAGCTACCATGGCGACGACGTGCGCTTCCTGCTCAAGCCGCTGGCGCTGGCCTCGTTCGTCGACGTGCCCGACAAGGAACGCCTGATCCAGTCGGGACAGCGCCATTACAGCGAGATGCTGTCGCGCGAGTCGCTGCCGTCGCCGCGCTACCTGGACGTGTTCGGCCAGGCCTGCGCGGCCAACCTGCAGCGCATGGCGCGCGACTGCGTGACCCTGGCCGGCCTGATCGCGCGCCGCCGCGCCGGCCCGGTGACGCTGGTCTCGCTGGCGCGCGCCGGCACGCCGGTCGGCGTGGTGCTCAAGCGCCTGCTCGGCGGCGTGTTCGGCCGCGAGGTCGCGCATTATTCGCTGTCCATCATCCGCGACCGCGGCATCGACCAGGTCGCGCTGGAATATATCCTGGCGCAGGGCCACGCGCCGGAATCGATCGTCTTCGTCGACGGCTGGACCGGCAAGGGCGTCATCGCCGCCGAACTGCACGCCAGCATGGCGCTGTTCAATGCGCGCCACGGCTGCGCCATCGACAGCGGCCTGTACGTGCTGTCCGACCTGGCCGGCGTGGCCGCCTGCGCCGCCGGCCATGACGATTACCTGATCCCGTCGAGCATCCTGAACGCCACCGTGTCCGGCCTGGTCAGCCGCTCGATCCTGAACGACGCGATCGGCCCGGACGACTTCCACGGCTGCGTCTACTACGCCGAGTTCGAGCCGCAGGACCAGTCGCGCGCCTTCGCCGACCGCCTGGTCGAACTGGCGCGACAATGGGCCGAAGGGCCGGCCGCGATCGACGCCGTCATCGGCCCGGCCAGCGAGCCGGCCAGCGCCACCACCGCGTTGGCCGACCTCGCCACCGAGACCGCGCGCGCGACGGCGGCGCAGGTGTCGCGCGGCTACATGCGGACGGCCAAGCGCGCGCACGGCGTCGCCGACCGCAACCTGATCAAACCCGGCCTGGGCGAGGCGACGCGCGTGTTGCTGCGGCGCTCGCCGGACAGGCTGATCGTGCGCGACGCGGCCAGTGCCGACGTCGCCCATTTGCTGGTGCTGGCACGCGAAAAAGACGTGCCGGTGCAACTCGATCCGGAGCTGCCATACCAGGCCGTTTCCATCATCAGGAGTATCGCCGATGGTTAAGACACTAGGGGCTTCGCTGTACGTGCCGGCGACCCACAAATATCTGATGGACGTCGCCAGCGGCACGCGCCTGGGCAATGTGCGCTCGCTGATCATGTGCACCGAGGACGCGGTCGCCGACCGTGAGCTCAGCTACGCCTTGTTCAACCTGTCGCTGGTGCTGGCCAATATGCCGGTCGATAGCCAGGCCGAGCGCTTCGTGCGCGTGCGCAACCTGGATGTGATGACGCGGGTGCTGGCCATGCCGGGCGCCGACAAGCTGACCGGCTTCGTCATTCCCAAGGCCACCCAGTACAACCTGCCGATGTACTGCAACCTGGTGCGCGACACCGCGCACGTGCTGATGCCGACGCTGGAGACGGCCGAGGTGTTCTACGACGCCGAGATGCACGCGCTGCGCCATCTGATCGGCTCGCCCGGCATCCGCGAGCGGGTGGTGGCGCTGCGCATCGGCGGCAACGACCTGCTGGCGCTGCTGGGCTTGCGCCGGCCGCGCAACATGACGATCTACCGCACGCCGCTGGGGCCGGTGATCGGCCGCCTGGTGACGACCTTCCGTCCGCACGGCTTCGCGCTGACGGCGCCGGTGTTCGAGCATCTGGACCTGCCGCAACTGCTGGCCGAGGAGGTCAACGAAGACCTGGCGCACGGCATGGTGGGCAAGACGGCGATCCATCCGAGCCAGATCGATCCGATCGAAAGCCATTACCGCGTCTCCGCCAGCGACCTGGAGGAGGCCTCCGCCATCCTGCGGCCGGACAGCCCGGCGGTGTTCGCGATGAACCAGTCGATGTGCGAGGTGGCGACCCATCGCGCCTGGGCCGAGAGCACGCTTGAACGCTCGCGGCTGTTCGGATCGCATCCGCGCCAGGGGCAGGATGCGATGCCGACCGCAACGCCGCCGGTCGCAACTTCGCCGATGTTAACGAGTCAAACTATTCTGAGGTGATCGAAATGAAACAATTCTCGCGTGGACAAAAAAGCAAACTCGACGACCTGGGCTGCGGCCAGTCGTTCACCGTCGATGTGGAACTGAAGATCGCCGGCACCAGCGCCGACGTCTCGTGCTTCGGCCTCGACGCCGGCGAGCGCCTGTCGGACGACCGTTACATGGTGTTCTACAACCAGCTGGCCAGCCCCGGCGACGCCGTCAAGCTGAGCATCTCGGGCGACCGTTCCAGCTTCGCCGTCAACCTGGCGGCGCTGCCGGAGTCGATCTCCAAGCTGGTGTTCACCGCCGCCATCGACAGCGGCGCGATGCGCTCGCTGGGCCAGGGCAGCGTGACGGTCGGCGGCGTGGCGCAGTTCCCGCTGGCCGGCGCCGACTTCCAGGACGAGAAGGCGGTGATCCTGGCCGAGATCTATCGCAAGGACGGGCTGTGGCGTTTCGGCGCCGTGGGGCAGGGCTTCAATGGCGGCTTGTCGGCGTTGCTGACGCATTTCGGCGGCAGCGAGAGCGCGTCGGCTTCGGCCCCTTCGGCCGCGGCGGCTCCTCCGTCGGCGCCGGCACCGGCGCCGGCGCCGCAGGCCAAGGTGTCGCTGTCGAAGATCACACTGGAGAAGCGCGGCGACAAGATCTCGCTGGAGAAATCGGCGTCGCGCGGTTTCGGCCGCATCCATGTCAACCTGAACTGGGCCCGCTCGGGCGCCGTCGCGCCGGTCGAGAAGGGCGGCTTCCTGTCCAAGCTGACCGGCGGCCTGCGCCCGTCCAAGGGACTGGATCTGGACCTGGCGTGCATGTTCGAGCTCAACGACGGCTCCAAGGGCGTGGTGCAGGCGCTGGGCAACAGTTTCGGCAACTTCGACGCCAAGCCTTACATCCAGCTGGCCGCCGACGACCGCACCGGGGCCAATGTCGATGGCGAGAATTTGACGATCAACGGCCAGCGCTTCGACGAGATCAAGCGGGCCCTGATTTTCGCGTTCATCTACGAGGGCGCGCCGAACTGGGCGGCGACCGATGGCGTCGTCACGATCAACGTGCCGGACCAGCCGCCGATCGAGGTGCGCCTGGACCAGGGCGCCAGCCAGCGCATGTGCGCGATCGCCATGATCGAGAATGTCGGCGGCAAGCTGCAGGTGACCAAGCTGATCGATTACATCGTGCCGGAAGGCGGCAAGAGCATGCACGAGGTGATGGATCGCAAATACAACTTCGGCATGAAGTGGGTGGCCGGCAGCAAGGGCTGATCGCCTAGCGGTTCGCCAGGTCGACGGTGCGGTAACTGACCTGCTCGCTGCCTTCGCCGGTGGTGATGAATTCCACCGGCCCGGCGCCGGCCAGCGCCATCCGGTACAGCCATCCCGTATGGGGCGGAATCAGCAGCAGCACGTGGCGCACCACGCACCCGGCGTAGCCGTTCGCCCCCTTGACGACGATGATGCGCGCGCTGGGCTTGGCCGACGACGGCTCCGGCCCGGTGCGCAGATCGACCAGCCGCACCGCCTGTCCGCGCCATTCGATATTGGCCGCCAAGCGCTCCAGCCCATCCATGTGCTCGGCCCGCAGCGGCAGGATCTCCTCCATCGCATCGATCGACGCCGCGCACGACTGATCGGTCTGGAAGACGATATAGGCGCTGGTGTTGGCGCGTTGCGCCTCCCGTTTGTCCTGCGTCGGCGCGCCGCTGCGGCTGATGCTGGCCTCCGGCGTCCTGGCGAACAGCAGCGCCGTGTCGATGACCCGGACCTCGCCGCTGCCTTCCTCGAAGATGGTGGCGGCGATGCCGCCGTCCGGCGCGACCGCGCCGGCGACCGCCAACGGCCGCAGCTCGATCGCCTCGCGCACCAGCAAACCAAGCGTCAGTCCGTCGCGCCGCACGATGGCCAACAGACGGCCGCGCCCATCGTCGGGCTGGCCGAGCAGCGCGCCGGCGTCGACCACCGGGATGGTGCGGTCGCGCCATTTGCAATAGCGGTTGCTGCCGGCGGTGCCGACGGCAAGTAGTTCGGGCAGCGGGATCACCTCGGCCAGCTCGGCGGCGGGCAACGCCACGCGGACGTCGCCCACCGCCAGCAGCGCGCTCAGCACCTTCTCGTGTTCCGCTTGCGCTTCGGGGGCCGATGGCGGCGCCCCGGCGTCGCCGTCGGACTCGTGCCAGGCCGACGCCAGCGCGATCAAGCGGCCGACGTCGAGGATGCTGAGCACCAGTCCCATGTCCGCCGACTTGACGACGGTGTGGAACACTTCCTCGCCGTCGTCGTCGTGATGCACTTGCGACATAGCCTGCGGCGCGACATCGGTCAAGCCACGGATGCTGTCGACCTTGAGGCCGATGGTGCGCCGGCCGTCGCTGAGCATCATGACGCGCTCGGCGATTTCCACGTCCGCCGGTGGCGCGCCCAGCTCGACCCAGCGCGCCAGATCGACCACCGGCACCAGCCGCCCGGCGTGCTCGGCCACGCCGCACAGCGCGCCCTGGCGGCGCGGCAGCGCGCTCAGCGCGCCCTTGGCGGGGATGGCTTGCAGCACCGCGTCGATCGCCACGCCGATGTTGACCGCGCCAACCGCCGCCACGGCCAGCCGCAGCGCGCCCGCGGCCGGCGCCGATTCCTGAGCTGCCATGCGTCAGCGCTCCGTCGCCATGCTCTCCAGCTCCGTCAGCAGCGACGAGGCGTCGCGCGTCGCCGCCGCCTGCGCCGACGTCGACGCGTGGATCTGGTCGATCGACGCGCTGGTCTTGGCGACCGACTGCACGATGCGCTCGAACGCCGCCTCGACGTCGCCCGACAGCCGCGTGCCTTCGCCGACCCGGTTGACGGTCTCGTTGATCAGCTTGGCGATCTCGCGGGTGGCCAGCGCCGACTTTTCGGCCAGCTTGCGCACCTCGTTGGCGACCACCGAGAAGCCGTAGCCGTGCTCGCCGGCGCGCGCCGCCTCGATCGCCGCGTTGAACGCCAGCAGGTGGGTCTGCCCGGCGATGTCGCTGATGGTGTCGATGATTTCATGCACCGCCCCCGATGACTGCTGGATGGCGACGATGGCGTCCTTGGAGCGCGCCAGCAGCTTGCTGCCGTCGGCCGCCTCCGCCTGGGTCTGGCCGGCCAGGCCGGCGCTTTGCTGCGAGCCCTGGGCGATGCCGGCGATCGATAAGGTCAGCTCGCCGAGCACGCCCGAGATGGCCTTGACCTTTTGCGTGACCATTTCCTCGCGGTTGACCTGCTCGGTCACGTCCATGGCGAACTTGACCACCTTGTAGGCCTTGCCGTTGATGTCCAGGATCGGATTGTAGGTGGCCAAAATCCAGATCTCGGCGCCGTGCTTGCCGACCCGCTTGAAGCGGCCGGACTGGAATTCCCCCTGCCCGAGGTCGGCCCAGAAGTTGCGGTACTCGGCGCTCTTGACCATGTCGGCGTCGCAGAACATGCTGTGGTGCTGGCCGACGACTTCGTCTTCCACATAGCCCATGGTGCGCAGGAAGTTCTCGTTGACGGAGATGATGTTGCCGCGCATGTCGAATTCGATGACCGCCTGCGAGCGGCCCAGCGCGTCGAGCTTGCCCTTGGTCTCGGCGCTGCGCATTTTTTGCTGGGTGATGTCGGTGGCGAACTTGACCACCTTGACCGGCTTGCCGTCGGCGTCGAAGATCGGGTTGTACGACGCCAAAATCCACACTTCCTTGCCCGCTTTGGTGACGCGCCGGTACTCGCCGGCGTTGAATTCGCCGCGCCCGAGGCGCTCCCAGAACGCCACGTACTCGGGCGAGTGGAAGAAGGCCGGATCGCAGAACATGCGGTGGTGCTGGCCGCGCACCTCGTCGAGCGTGTAGCCCATGACGGCCAGGAAGTTGTCGTTGGCCGACAGTACCTTGCCGTGCAAGTCGAATTCGATGACGGCCTGGACCCTGTCGACGGCCTGGTTCTTGCCTTCGAAGTTGGCGTTGCGCATTTTCTCGGCCGTGATGTCGGTGGCGAACTTGACCACCTTGAACGGCTTGCCGTCGGCGCCGAAGATCGGGTTGTAGGTCGCCTGGATCCAGATGGCGTTGCCTTGCTTGCCGATGCGCTTGAATTCGCCGGCGTGGAATTCGCCCTTGGCCAGGTCGGCCCAAAAGCTGCGGTACTCGTGCGAACGGCTGAACGCGCCCTCGCAGAACATCGAGTGGTGCTTGCCGACCACCTCGTCGCGCTGGTAGCCCATGGTCTTGAGGAAGTTGTCGTTGGCGTGCAGGATGCGGCCGGTCAGGTCGAATTCGATCTCCGCCTGCGCGCGGTCGACCGCCATCATCTTGCCCTCGAAGTCGGCATTGCGCAGCGTCTGTTCGGTGATGTCGGTGGCGAACTTGATCACCTTGAACGGTTTGCCGTCGGGGCCGATGACGGGATTGTACGAGGCCTGCAACCAGACCGGCTTGCCGCTTTTGTGCAGGCGCATGTATTCGCCGCTGCTGGGGCGGCCCGCCGCCAGCTCCAGCCACAGGGCGCGGTATTCGTCGGAAGCGGCGAATTCGGGCGTGCAAAACATGCGGTGGTGTTTGCCGACGATCTCGTCCTTGGTGTAGCCCATGGCCTCGAGGAAGTTTTGGTTGGCGTGGGTGACAATGCCGGTCAGATCGAACTCGATCAGCGCCTGGCTGCGGTTGATGGCGTCGAGCACCGACATGGCGATGCTCAGGCGGGAATCGCAAGTACCGATCTCTTCAATAGAACTGTGCATGATGACCTAACCTGTGGAAACTGCTGGAGAAGGTTAAGTGTAGCCCTGAAGAAACCTTTAGCGCGAGCAAAAGGCACCGCAGTTCTGCCCGCCGCGCCCGCTTGCGTTGTTATCGCGCGTCAATTCCACTCTTGTGAGCACAATCGTGTTGCAAGTGATGCGGCAATGTTACCAGCCGTACAAGCGTGCACCGGGCCCAGCGTGGACGCTAGCGCTTGGCGGCCTTGATCGCATACATCCGCGCGTCGCCCTCGGCGAGCAGCGTGCCGATCTCGCGGTGCGTGGCCGGTTCGAATTCCACCATGCCGGACGAAAACGCCAACGCATAGCCGCGTTGGGCTTCGGTGTTGTAGGCGCCGATGACGGCGGAGAATTTGTCGATGACCATCGCCGCTTCGGCTTGCGCCGCGCTGGTCAGCAGGACGACGAATTCGTCGCCGCCCAGGCGGGCGAACAGGTCGGTGCTGCGGAAGCTCCTGCGCATGGCGTCGGCGAAGGCGACCAGCGCGCGGTCGCCCTCGGCGTGGCCGAACGTATCGTTGATGGGCTTGAACCGGTCGAGGTCGATAAACACCAGCGTCGCCGGCGCGCCCTGCCTGGCGCAGAAGTTGAGGCTGTATTGGGCCAGCTGCATGAAGCCGCGGCGGTTGGAAATCTGGGTCAGGTCGTCGGTGGTGGCCTTCTGAAAAGCGCTCAGCTCGTCTTCGACCATGGCCGCCAGATCGCGCAGCGCGATCGCGTCTTCCTCGTCGAAGCCGCGCGCCTCGGTGTCGATGATGCACAGCGTGCCGATCTTGAAGCCGCCGGCCGAGCGCAGCGGGCAGCCGGCGTAGAAGCGGATATGCGGCGCGCCCGTCACCAGCGGATTGTCGGCGAAACGCGGGTCGGCAAGGGCGTCGGCGATCAGGAAAATGTCGTCGCCGAGGATGGCGTGGCCGCAGAAGGAGATACTGCGCGGGGTTTCGCTGGCGGGCAGGCTTTCGTTCGATTTGAACCATTGGCGGTTCTCGTCGATGATGCTGACCAGCGCGATGGGCACGCGGAACATGCGTTTGGCCATGCGCGTGAGGCGGTCGAAGCGCTCCTCGGCCGGCGTGTCGAGGATCTCCATCGAACGCAGCGCCGTCAGGCGACTGGCTTCATTGCTGGGTGTGACGGGTGCTTGCAACCGGCTCTCCTTGCGCAGTGGGACGGCATCGTTTGCCGATTCTACACAAGCGGATAGGGCGCGGCCAGAGCGACCGGTAATGGTGTTGCTATATAGCACGCCGCCCCGGCTGGCTGGCGGCGGGAGCGGCGTGGAGAGCAAGTGCGCCGGGCTGTGGTCAGCCCGGCAAGCCGGTTCGGCTTAGTGCGGCAGCGAAGGTACAGGCAGCTCGACTTCTTCCTTGCGGGCGGCGATGGCTGCGCCCAGCGCGGCCATGTCCAACTTGGCTTTGCGTGCTTTCGGGAACATTTCTTTCTCTTCTTCTTCGACGTGATGCTCGATGTACTCCGACAAGACCTTGACCTTGGCGTCGTACAGATCTTCGCCCGGTTCCATTTCGAGGATTTGCGCGATCAGATCCTTGGCGGAAGCGTGCTCCACGGTCGCTTCGTCGACCAGATCCTCGGCGTCGCCGCTGGCTTCGCGCACGGCGGTGTAGAAGATTTCTTCCTCGGCGGTCGCGTGTTTGGTCAGTTCCAGGCAGATCTGGGTAGCGAGTTTCTTTTTGCTAGCCGTCGAACGGTCGCTCAGGTTCTCGTATTTTTCAAACAGTTCCTTGACGTTCTTGTGGTCCTGGGTCAGCAGTTCGATCGCGTCGATGGAATCGCTGCCTTGCGGCGCGCGCGGCGCCTTGCTCTTGGCGGTGGTAGTGGTGCTCATGTCATTTGCCTCGTATCGGTAAGAGTGGATGGATTATTTCGACTTCGAGCCGGAAGAAGATTTGCCGGCGGTCGATTTGGTCGACGATTCGCTGGCCGATGCCTTGCTGCCGGACGTGGCCGACTGGCTGTTGCCTTTGCCGCTGCCACCGTTGCCGGAGCTCTTGGCGGTGCCCGTTTCTTCCACTTTGCTGTTGCCGCCGTTTTTACCGCCTTGGGTTGGTTTGCTCATCATCTTCTCCTGGGATTTGACTGGTTGTGCCGCTGAAGTGTTCAACTAAGTTGGAACCGAGTTTGAAACTAACTAAGTCAGAACTGAGTTTGCAGCTGATTTAGCAACGGATACGTTTTGCTATGGACCCATAGTAGACGCGCACTCAGCCGCCCGCTGTAGGAGCGTTGCCTGTGTCGCTGTAGGTCGTGTTACCCAAGAGTTGTGTGCCCAGATGCTACAATCGGATACCCACCAATCCAGCCACTGCTTCCGGCCAAGGTCGCATTCCTTAAAGAAATCCGCATGACGTCTGAGACTTCCCTTATCGTGCAATCGCTGCCGTTTGCCATCCTTGTGCTCGACGCCGGTCCTGAATATGCCATTCTCCACGCTTCAGACGAATACCTCGCCGCTACGCTGACCACGCGCGCCGATCTGATCGGGAGGCCGCTGTTCGACGCCTTCCCGGGCGAGACCGCCGAAGCCGAGGGGCCGATACGGCTGCGCGCCTCGCTCGAATCGGTGTTGCGCACCGGCCGCACGCACGCGATGGAGGTGCAGCGCTACGACGTTCCGGATCGCCAAGGTGGCGGATTCATCGTCAAGTCCTGGCTGCCGACCAACATTCCGGTGCCGGGCGAGGACGGCCGCGTGCGCTTCATCCTGCACCGCGTCTACGACCTCACCGCCATCCTCGCCAGCGAGGACGGGCAGGGGGTGGGCAGCCAGCCGGCGCATTTGACGCGTTCGTTGCAAGACTTGCGGCAACTGGCCGAACTGATGCGCGAGGGCGAGGGCCGGCGCCGCAACGCCGAGGCGCGCGCCACCGAGGCGGGCGAGCGGCTGGAGCTGGCCGTCGCCGCCGGCGAGCTGGGCACGTTTTACTGTCCCATGCCGATGGGGAAGATCTTCTGGAACGACAAGTGCAAGGAGCATTTCTTCCTGCCCGAGGACGCCGAGGTCGACTTCGATGTGTTCTACAGCCGCATCCATCCGGACGACCGCGACCACACCCGCGCGGCGGTCGACGCCAGCGTGGTGGACGGGAAGGGCTACGACGTCGAATACCGGGTGCTGGCGCCGGACGGGCGCGAGCGCTGGCTGCGCGCCAAGGGCCGCACCTATTACGACCGCGCCGGCGCGCCGACCCGCTTCGACGGCATCACCATCGACATCAGCGACACCAAGCGCATCCAGGCCGAACTGGCGCGCAGCAACCAGCAGAAGGACGATTTCCTGGCCATGCTGGCGCACGAATTGCGCAATCCGCTGGCGCCGATCACCGCCGCCGCCGACCTGCTGGCCATCGCGCCGCCGGAGCCGGCGCGCATCGCCCGAATGAGCGAGGTGCTGTCGCGCCAGGCGCGGCACATGTCGGCCATGCTCGACGACCTGCTCGATGTCTCGCGCGTGACGCGCGGCGTGGTCGAGCTGAATAAGACCGTGATCGATTGCAAGCAGGTGGTGGCCGCCGCGCTGGAACAGGTCCAGCCGCTGACGGAGAAGCGCGGCCACAAGGTGAGCACGCACATCACCTACGAGCAGGCGCAGGTGGTCGGCGACGAAAAGCGGCTGGTGCAGGTGCTGGCCAATTTGCTCAACAACGCGGCCAAGTACACGCCGGCCAGGGGCGCGATCGAGCTGGCGCTGCGCGTCGATGGCGGCGAGGTGGTCGTCACGGTGGCCGACAACGGCGCCGGCATCGGCGCCGACCTGCTGCCGCATGTGTTCGAACTGTTCGTGCAGGGCGCGCGCACCCCGGACCGCGCGCAGGGCGGGCTGGGGCTGGGGCTGCCGCTGGTCAAGAGCCTCGTGGGGCTGCATGGCGGCCGCGTCGCCGCCAGCAGCGGCGGTCCCGGCGCCGGCAGCGTATTCGAGGTGCGGCTGCCGCGCCATCAGTCGGCCGACGCCGGCGCCGGCGCCACGGGCGGCCTGGCGCCGCAGGCGGGGCAGGCGTTGCGCATCGTCGTGGTCGACGACAACGCCGACGCCGCGTGGACGCTGGCCACCTGCCTGCGGGCGGTCGGCCACAGCGTCGAGGAAATGACCAATCCGCGCGCGGCGCTGGCCATCCCGCCGGAGCGGGTGCCGGACGTGTTCCTGCTCGACATCGGCATGCCCGACATCGACGGCCACGAGCTGGCGCGCCGGCTGCGCGGGCAGCCGCACACGGCCGGGACCCGACTGATCGCCGTCACCGGCTACGGCAACATCGAGGAAAAGGCCGGCGGCAAGGGCGATTTCGACCGCTACCTGGTCAAGCCGGTCAACTTCGGCAAGCTGATGCAGATGCTGGACGACGTGATGACCACGTAACCAGGCCGGTTCGGCGCGCCTCGCTTTGCTCACCTTGTTGATCAATGCGTCCGGAGGGCCTTTTCCGGGGCACTAAAATGCTAATATTTTAGTGCGGGCGGATTGGTGTCGGCCCTACTCATCGAAAGCGCATATGACCCGTCGACGTTTTCCGGCCGCGACTTTGCCGGCGTTCTTGATCACCTGCTGCATCGCGCTGCCGTTCCCGGCGCAAGCCGAACGCCTGACCTACAACTTCAACCCCGACTGGCGGCTGGCCGTCGCCGATCCGGCCGACGCGGCGCAAACCGGCTTCGACGACCAGGCCTGGAAGCGCGTGACGTTGCCGCGCGCGTGGAACGAGGACGACGCCTTCGGCAAGGACATCGTCGACCAGTCGACCGGCGTGGCTTGGTACCGCAAGCGCTTCACCCTGCCGGCGGCCGCGCGCGGACGCAAGGTGTTCCTGGAATTCGAGGGCGCGCGCCAGGCGGCCGAGGTGTCCGTCAACGGCCAGCGCATCGGCTTGCACGAGAACGGCATCAACGCCTTCGGCTTCGATATCACCGCCGCGCTGGTCGACGGCGCGAACACGGTCGCGGTGCGCACCGATAACAGCTGGGACTACCGCGAAAAGGCCACCGGCCAGCGCTATCAGTGGTCCGACAAGAACTTCAACGCCAACTACGGCGGCTTGTCGAAGAACGTGCGGCTGCACGTGACGGACAAGCTGTATCAAACCTTGCCGCTGTATTCGAGCCTGGGCACCACCGGCGTGTATGTGTACGCGAGCGACTTCGACATCCCCGGCCGGCGGGCCACGGTGACCGCCGAATCGCAGGTGCGCAACGAGCATGACCGGCCACGCACCTTCAGCTACGAGGTGCGGATACGCGACCGCGAAGGGCGGCAAGTGGCCGCCTTCGGTTCGCCCGCGCAGACGCTGGCGCCGGGCGCGACGACGGTGGTCAAGGCCAGCGCGAAGGTCGGGGACCTGCACTTCTGGAGCTGGGGCTACGGCTACCTGTACGACGTGCAGACCATCCTGAAGGTCGACGGCAAGCCGGTCGACGAGCTGGCGACGCGCACCGGTTTCCGCAAGACCGGCTTCGCCGACGGCATGGTCAAGCTGAACGACCGCGTGCTGCAGATGAAGGGCTACGCGCAGCGCACCTCCAACGAGTGGCCGGCGGTCGGCATGTCGGTGCCGGCCTGGCTGAGCGACTACAGCAACGGCCTGGCGCTGGCCAGCAACGCCAACCTGATACGCTGGATGCACATCACGCCGTGGAAGCAGGATGTCGAATCGCTCGACCGCCTCGGCTTGATGCAGGCGATGCCGCCGGGCGATTCGGAGGCCGACGTCACCGGCCGGCGCTGGGAACAGCGCATTGAAGTCATGCGCGACGCGATCATCTACAACCGCAATAGCCCGAGCATCATCTTCTACGAGAGCGGCAACCGTGGCGTGAGCGAGCCGCACATGCTGGAGATGAAGGCGCTGCGCGACCGCTTCGACCCGCACGGCGGCCGCGCCTCCGGTAGCCGCGAGATGCTCGGCGCGCGCCTGCAGCAGGTGGCGGAATATGGCGGCGAGATGCTGTACGTGAACAAGAGCGCGCGCATTCCGATGTGGGCGATGGAGTATTCCCGCGACGAGGGCGCGCGCAAGTTCTGGGACGACTTGACGCCGCCGTTCCACAAGGACGGCGACGGTCCGCTGCACAAGGGGCAGGACGCCAGCGTCTACAACCGCAACCAGGACACGCACGCGATCGAGAACGTCAAGCGCTGGTACGACTACTGGCGCGAGCGGCCCGGCACCGGCACGCGCGTGTCGTCGGGTGGCGTCAACATCGTTTTCTCGGACAGTAACACCCACCATCGCGGCGCCGAGAACTACCGACGCAGCGGCGAGGTCGATGCGATGCGCATACCGAAGGATGGCTTCTACGCGCATCAGGTCATGTGGGACGGCTGGGTCGATGTCGAGAAGCCGCGCGCCCACATCGTCGGCCACTGGAACTACCAGCCCCGCACCACCAAGGCGGTGACGGTGATCTCCAGCGCCGACAAGGTGGAGCTGCGCCTGAACGGCAAGCCGCTCGCGCAGCAAGGCCGCCAGAGCGAACGCTTTCTGTTCACCTTCGACGACGTCGCGTGGCAGCCGGGCGAGCTGAAAGCGGTGGGCTTCGACGCCGCCGGCAAGCAGGTGTGCGAAGCGGTGCTGGCGACGGCGGGCGCTCCCGCCGCGCTCAAACTGACGTCGATCACGTCGCCGTCGGGTCTTCACGCCGACGGCGCCGATCTGGCGCTGGTGCAGGTGGAGGTGGTCGACGCGCAGGGCCGCCGCAATCCGGTCGCGCTGGACACCGTCAGCTTCGACCTGCAAGGCCCGGCCGAATGGCGCGGCGGTATCGCGCAGGGCCCCCACAACCACGTGCTGGCCAGGACCTTGCCGGTCGAAGGTGGCGTGAACCGGGTGCTGATCCGCAGCGCCACGCAGGCCGGCAAGATCGTGGTGCGCGCCAGCGCGCCCGGTCTGGCGGGCGCCGAACTGGCGTTGGACGCGCTGCCGGCGGCATCGGTCGACGGCTTGTCGACGCGTTTGCCGGGCGCGGACCTGCCCGTGCATCTGGAGCGCGGGCCGACGCCCGCAACGCCGTCGTACAAGGTGACGCGGGTGGCGGTGCGGCCGGCATCGGCGGAAGCGGCCAGCAACGCGGCCGATGTCGCCAATTCCTATGACGACGACGAAACCACCAGGTGGGTCAGCAAGCCGGGCGAGGGCACGCCGTCGATCACCTACCGGCTGGCGCAAGCGGCCACGTTGAACGAGATCGCGATGAAGTTGTCGGGTTGGCGCGAACGCAGTTACCCGCTCAGGATCTCGGTCGACGGCGAAGTGGTTTTCTCCGGCATGACGCCGAAAAGCCTGGGCTACGTGACGCTTCCGCTCAAGCCGCGCCGGGGCAGCTTGGTCAAGGTGGAGCTGAACGGCGTGGCCGAGGAGGGCAACACCGTCAAGATGACGGAGGTGGCGAACCAGGCGATCGTCGACACCGGCGCCAACACCACGCCAAAGGGTGTGCTGTCGATCGTCGAAATCGAGTTTTACCGGGCGCCGTGAGGCGCGCCATGGGACTGTCTGGTGATGCTGATATGTTAATATATGAGCCCTTGTCACATGCCAGTCTTCCCCTCTATGGCTTTGCAATCGCCGCCGGGTGCTTTTTCGTTGGATCGTACGCGTAACGCCACCGCGCAAGTGTTCGAACATCTGCGCGAAAAGATCGTCACCAATGTGCTGGCGCCGGGCACCGTGCTCGCGCGGCAGCAACTGGCCGATTACTTCAAACTGTCGATCACGCCGATCCGCGACGCGCTGCTGCGGCTGGAGGAGGAGCGGTTGGTGGACATCTATCCCCAGCACCTGACGCGCGTGAGCGCCATCGACCTGACGTCGGCGCGCCAGGCGCACGTGCTGCGGCTGTCGGTGGAACTGGAGATGGCGCACCAGTTGTGCGGGCGCCGTCCCCCGGCGTTGGATGGCGACCTGGCCGACCTGCTGGCGCGCCAACGCCTGGCCCTGACGCGCGGCGACCTGGAAAGCTTCGCCCGCGCCGACCTGGAATTCCACCAGACTTTGTACATGGCCGCCGATGTGGCCGACCTGTGGCATCTGGTGCGGCGCTTGAGCGGCAATCTGGATCGGCTGCGCCGCCTGCATCTTCCCCTCAACAGCAAGGCCCAGCGCATACTGGACGATCACAGCGAGATCGCCGACGCCATCGCCGCCGGTAATTCGGAGCAGGCCCGCAACGCGGTGCGCCGTCATCTGTCCGGCACCCTGTCGGAGCTGGACGCGCTGCGCGAGAAGTATCCCGACTTCGTGTTGCCGCCCGTGCAGGCGTAATTCATCAAAATAACGCCGGCTTGGCGCTTTCCCGAAAAATCGGATATGATGATCGTCATGCAGAAGGATAAATCAATCAAACCGGTCGCGAAAGCCAAAGCGCCGCAACTGCGCGCGACGCAGGCGCGCAAGGAAGTGACGCACGAGCGCATCCTGGAAGTGGCCGCGCGGGCGATACGCCGCAGCGGCTACGATGGCACCGGCGTGGCCGACATCATGAAGGAAGCTGGCTTGACGCACGGTGGTTTCTACGCCCACTTCGCCTCGCGCGAGGCGTTGCTGGCCGAAGCGGCCGACCGCGCCCGCGCCGAGGCGCTGGGATGGACGGCCCAGGTCTTCGAGGCCGCGCCCAAGGGGCAGGGCTTGCAGGCTTTGATGCAGGCGTATCTGTCGGATGAGCACATGAACGGCGTCGAACGCGGTTGCGCGGTCTCCGCGGTGGGCTCGGAGATGCACCGCCAGGCGCCGGAAGTGCGGCACGTGGCGACGCAACACATCCAGCAGTTGATCGATATCGTGGCAAAACAGATACCGGAGGGCGGCGACCGCGGCGCGCACGACGAGGCCATGGTGAGAATCAGCGCGATGGTGGGTACGGTGGTGCTGGCGAGGGCGGTGGATGATCCGGCGCTGGCGAAATCGCTGCGCGAAGCGGCACTCAAGTATTTTGCACCGGTGGGCGAGTAACTTCGTCCACCAGGCGGCGGCCGGGACGGCCGTTTTTTTTAAACCATAATATGACGATCGTCATATTTAACTTTTTACACCACGCGTCCAGCAATGGGCTGACAATGAGGGGATCACCATGAACAACAAGATTGCAATCGTAACCGGCGCATCGTCGGGAATCGGCGAGGCAACGGCGCGGTCGCTGGCCCAGGCCGGGTACACGGTCTACGGCACCAGCCGCAAGGGCGGGTCGGCTTCGCAGCGCGGGTTCGAGATGCTGGCGCTGGACGTCACCAGCGATGAATCGGTGGCGGCGCTGGTGGCCGAGGTGGTGCGCCGGCACGGGCGCATCGACCTGCTGGTCAATAACGCCGGTTTCGGCGTGGCGCCGGCGGCGGCGCAGGAGAGCAGCATCGAACAGGCGCAGGCCATCTTCGACACCAATTTCTTCGGCCTGGTGCGGATGACGCGCGCGGTGCTGCCGCACATGCGCCGGCAGCGCGAGGGACGCATCCTGAACATCAGCTCCGTGCTTGGTTTGGTGGCGCTGCCGTATGCGGCGCTGTACTGCGCCACCAAGCACGCGGTCGAGGGATATTCGGAGTCGCTCGACCAGGAGCTGCGCACCCAGGGCGTGCGGGTATCGCTGATCGAACCGGCGTATGTGAAGACGCCGTTCGACGCCAACCAGTTGCAGGCGGACGCCCAACTGCCGGAGTACCGCGCGCTGCGCGCCGCGCTGGCGGACACGGTGAAGCAGGCCATGGAGAAGGCCGATGGCCCGGAGGTGGTGGCCGCCACCGTGCTGAAGGCCGCGCGCGACGCCCGCCCGAAGGTGCGCTACACGTCGGGCGCGATGGCCGGCCGCCTGCGGGCGCTGCGCCGCTTCGCGCCCGCCGCGCTGGTGGAAGCGGGCATCCGCAAGGATTTGAAGCTCGACTCGCAGCCGGCGGTAGGTCCCGCCGCCGCGCTGGAATAATAACGTTCACCGGAGAGGGACATGAAGGCATATATCATTGACCGTTACGGCAAAGCCGATGTGGTGCGCGCCGGCGAGGCGGCGCAGCCGGAGCTGCGCGCCGACGACGTGCTGGTGCGGATCCACGCCGCCAGCGTCAACCCGCTGGACCTTAAAATCCGCGACGGCGAATTCAAACTGCTGCTGCCGTATCGGCTGCCGCTCATCCTGGGCAATGACATGGCCGGCGTGGTGGTGCGGGTGGGCGCGGCCGTGCGGCGCTTCAACGTCGGCGACGAGGTGTATGCGCGGCCGGACGACGACCGTATCGGCACGTTCGCCGAATTCATCGCGATCAAGGAAGAGTCGCTGGCGCTCAAGCCGAGGACACTGACGATGGAGCAGGCCGCGGCGATGCCGCTGGTGGCCCTGACGGCGTGGCAGGCGCTGGTCGAAAAAGGCCAATTGAAGCAGGGCCAGAAGGTGCTGATACATGCCGGTACCGGCGGCGTGGGGACGGTCGCCATCCAGCTGGCCAGGCATCTGGGCGCCACCGTCGCCACGACCGCCAGCGCGGCCAACGCGGCAATGTTAAAACAGCTGGGCGCCGATATCGTCATCGACTACAAGCAAGACGATTTCGCGCTGCGGCTGCGCGACTACGATCTGGTGCTCGATTCCCAGGGCGGCGCGACGCTGAAAAAGTCGCTGAGCGTGCTCAAGCCGGGCGGGAAAGTCATCGGCATCGCCGGCCCGCCGGACCCCGATTTCGCCAAGGCGCGCGGCGTGAACGCGCTGGTGGCGCTGGTCATGCGCATGCTCAGTTACGGCATCCGCAGCAAGGCGAGGGCGGCCGGCGTCAGCTACTCCTTCCTGTACATGCGCGCCAGCGGCGAGCAGCTGCGGCAGATCGCCGAATTGATCGACGCCGGCGCCATCCGCCCGGTGATCGACCGCGTGTTCCCGTTCGAGCAGGCCAGGGAGGCGTTGGCCTACGTCGAAACGGGCAGGTCGAAGGGAAAAGTCGTCATCAAGGTGGGTTGAGCGCCGCGTTGGCTTGCTGGCAGGTCAATGGGACATCAAGACGGGCAGCGTCATCGACTGCAAAACCGTGCGCGTGACGCCGCCCAGCAGCACCTCGCGCCAGCGCATATGCCCGTACGCGCCCATCACCAGCAGGTCGGCATCGATATCGGCCGCCAGCGACAGCAAGGCGTTGCCTACGTCGAGTCCCGGCGGCGTGTCCTGCCGCAGCACCTCGACATTGACGCCATGCCGGGCCAGGAACAGCGCGATGTCGGCGCCCGGCTGCTCGCCATGCACGCCGTACTGGCGGTCCGGATTGAACAGGGCGAGTGTGACCTTGCCGCTGCGCCGCAGCAGCGGCAGCGCGTCGGTGACGGCGCGGACGGCGGAACGGCTGCCGTCCCACGCCACCAGCGCGTGACGGTCGATGCGGTCGAACCGGCCGGCATAGGGCACCACCAGCACCGGCCGGCCACCTTGCAGCGCCGCGTATTCGGGCAGGTCGCGCAGCGCGCCGGTTTCGCTGTCGTCGGGATCGTGCTGGCCGACCACCACCAGATCGGCGTAGCGGGCCTGCAGGACGATGCTGTACTGCGCCGTGTCGTCGCTCAGGCGGCGTTCGATGGCGTCGACGCCGGCGGCGCGCGCGACCTTCTCGAAATTGTCCAGCGTCCGGCCGGCCTCGGCCCGGCAGGCTTCCAGCTCGCCCTCGGGAATGGGCGCGGCCATCATCATCGGACTGGCGCCGTACAGTTGCTGCACGTAGCCGCTGACGGCGGCGCCGATCAGGTATCCCTGTTGGTCGCCAGCCAGGCGTGCGGCCAGTGCGATACGGGCGTCGGTGCGGCGCGAGCGGTCCACGTGGACCAGGATGGATTTGTAAGACATGATGCCTCCTATGAAGAAATGGCGATCGCCTGCAGGGCGTCGGCGTCGAGTAACTCGATGCGGCGGTTCTGGACTTCCAGCAGGCCGGCCGCGCGGAACTGCGTCAGTTGGCGGCTCACGCTTTCCAGCGCGAGACCGAGGTGCGAGGCGATGTCGTCGCGCGACATGCGCAATTCGAACGCTGGCGCCGGCGGCGCGGGCGCGTGGTGGCTGGTGGCCAGGTCCATCAGGAAGGCGGCCAGCCGCTGCGGCGCCTTGGCGTTGCCGAGCAATAACATGTTGTTCTGCTGGCGCGCCAGCTCGGTGCCGAACAGCGCGTGAAAACGCAGCAGCAGGGTGCTGCGCTGCTGGATCAGGCTGGTGAGCATCGCATACGAGATCGCGCACACCGTGCTGTCGCACAGCGCGACGGCGTCGCAGCGGTAGCTGTGCGAGGCCAGCGCATCGAGGCCGAGCAGTTGCCCCGGCAGGTAGAAGCCGAGCACCTGTGGCCGGCCGTCGGGCATCGGCCGTTCGGCTTTGATCTGTCCACTTGCCACGATGAACACATGCTCGAGCGGCGTGCCGCGCCGATAGAGCCGTTCGTGCCGCTTCAGGTGCTGGCGGCGCGCGACCGTGTGTTCAAAGCTTCGCAGTTCCGCCGGATCGAGGCCGGCCGGCAGGCAATGCTCGCGGGTGGGACAGTCGCGGCAGGTCGATGGCAAGCCTGCGCCAGGCGGTTCGGAGCGGGGTACTGCTGATGTGGACGGCAACATGTGTATGACCTGAGGCAAAGTATGGATAGCCTAGCAAGTCTTAAGTCAAAAAAAATTGATCTGCGTCAAATTCCTTCGGCTTCGCGCCAATGGCGGTTTTTTCGGCTTTTTCCGAACGCTGTAGTCTGTTCGATCGTTAAACTTAATGACAATCCAATATTTTTTTGTCAGAATTCAACTACTTAATTGAGTATCAATTTGTTAGTTTCGCTATTCGCCTCAACTCGTTAGGATCACCCGCAGCTCACCAGTCACTTAGCGCTTGTCACCGTTATTGGAGTCAACGATGGAAATTCTGGCCGTACAGTCACGCTCGCGTTGGGCGAAAACCTCCTTCATGTGCGGCCTGGCGCTGACCCTGGCGGCTTGCGGCAAGGGCGATGACGGCGGCCAGCACGGCGGCGGGCCGCCGCCGGTGTCGGTGGCGCCGGTGGTCCAGCGCGAAGTGCAGGAGTTCGACGAATTCACGGCCAGGCTGGAAGCGCCGAACACCGTCGAGATCCGCTCGCGAGTGGCCGGCATGCTGACCAAGGTGCATTTCCGCGAGGGGCAAGTGGTCAACAAGGGCGACCGGCTGTTCACCATCGATCCGCGTCCGTTCGCCGCCGAGGCGGCGCGGCTGGAGGCGCAACTGCTGGCGGCGAAAACCCAGGGCGAGCTCAATAAAACCGAATTGGCGCGCGCCGAAAGACTGGTGTCGGTGCGCGGCGTCAGCCAGCAGGAAATCGATCAGTTGCGCGCGGCGCTGGCCAGCGCCCAGGCCAACGTCAAGGCCGCCGAGGCGGCGCTGGTGCAGGCCAGGCTCAATCTGGAGTTCACCAATATCACCGCGCCGGTCACGGGCCGCACCTCGCGCGCCAACATCACCGAGGGCAACCTGGTGAGCATCGGCGATCCGGTGCTGACGACGGTGGTGTCGAGCGACCGTGTCTACGCCTACTTCGACGCCAGCGAGGCGATCTATCTGAAATATATGCGCTCGGCGCGCGATGGCTCGCGCGGCTCGTCGCGCGACACGCCCAACGAGGTGCGTCTCGGCCTGGCGAACGAGGAGGGCTTCCCGCACGCCGGCAAGATGGACTTCGTCGACAACCGCCTCAATCCGGCCACCGCGTCGATGCGTGGGCGCGCCGTATTCGACAACAAGGACGGCCTGTATACGCCCGGACTGTTCGCGCGGCTGCAACTGGTCGGCAGCGGCAAGTACACGGCGACGATGGTGCTGGACCGTGCCATCAGCACCGACCAGACGCGCAAGGTGGTGCTCGTGGTCGGCAAGAACAACATCGTCGACCAGCGCGAGGTCAAGACCGGCGCGCTGATCGGCGCCATGCGCGCCGTCACCGGCGTCAAACCCGGCGAACTGGTGATCGTCGACGGACTGCTGCGCGCCATGCCCGGCGCGCCGGTCACGCCGCAGCAGCTCAAGGTCGATGACAAGGGCGTGCCGATTCCTGCGCCGCCGCCGGGCGCGCCCGGTGCTCCGGCCGCTCCCGCCGCCGCCAAGAGCTGAGGGGCGCACGCATGGATATCTCACGGTTTTTCATTGATCGTCCGCGCTTCGCCACCGTTCTTTCGCTGTTCATTTTCCTGGTCGGCGTGCTGGCCATTTTTCAGCTGCCGATTTCGGAGTATCCCGAGGTGGCGCCGCCGCAGATCGTGGTGCGCGCCCAGTTCCCGGGCGCTAACCCGCGCGTGATTTCGGAGACCGTGGCCGCGCCGCTGGAGGAGCAGATCAACGGCCTGGAAAACATGCTGTATTTCGAGAGCCGCGCCACCGCCGACGGCAGCATGGCGCTGACGGTGACGTTCAAGATCGGCACCGTGCCGGAGCAGGCCGAGACGGCGGTGCAGAACCGCATCAACCGCGCCTTGCCACGGTTGCCGGAGATCGTGCGCACCATCGGTGTGACCACAGAGAAGCAGTCGCCCAACCTGACCATGGTGGTGCACATGGTCAGCCCCGACAACAGCCACGACGCGCTTTATCTGCGCAACTACGCCAACCTGAATGTGCGCGACGATCTGCTGCGCATCCCGGGCATGGGGTCGGTGCTGCAGTTCGGCGCCGGCGACTACGCGATGCGCGTGTGGCTCAATCCCCAGCAGCTGGCGGCGCGCGGCATGACCGCCGGCGACGTGGTCGCGTCGATCCGCGAGCAGAACGCGCAGGTGGCGGCCGGCGTGGTCGGCTCGCCGCCGTCGCCCGACGACACGGATTTCCAGTTGCAGGTCAACGCGCAGGGCCGCTTGATCACGGAAGAGGACTTCGCCAACATCATCGTGCGCAGCGATCCTGCCAACGGCGCCGTGGTGCGGATCAAGGATATCGGCCGGGTCGAGATGAGCGCCAGCACCTTTTCGCTGCGTAGCCTGCTGAACAACAAGGAGGCGGCGGCGATCGCGATCTTCCAGGCGCCGGGATCGAACGCGCTGCAGCTGTCGGACGACGTGCGGGCGACGATGGCGCGCCTGAAGGCCAACTTCCCCAAGGGCGTCGATTACAGCATCGTCTACGATCCGACGCGCTTCGTGCAGACATCGATCGAAAAAGTGGTGCACACCTTGATCGAGGCGGTGCTGCTGGTGGTGCTGGTGGTGATCATCTTCCTGCAGACGTGGCGCGCCTCGGTGATTCCGCTGCTGGCGGTGCCGGTGTCCATCGTCGGCACTTTCGCGGTGCTGCTGCTGCTTGGCTACTCGATCAACACCCTGACCTTGTTCGGGTTGGTGCTGGCCATCGGTATCGTCGTCGATGACGCCATCGTGGTGGTGGAAAACGTCGAGCGCAACATCGCCGACGGCCTGACGCCGCACGACGCCACGGTGAAGGCGATGAACGAGGTCAGTGGCCCGATCATCGCCATCGCGCTGGTGCTGTGCGCGGTGTTCATTCCGCTGACCTTCGTGCCCGGCCTGTCCGGCCAGTTCTACAAGCAGTTCGCCGCCACCATCGCCATTTCGACGGTGATCTCGGCGTTCAATTCGCTGACGCTGTCGCCGGCGCTGGCGGCGCTGCTGCTGCGGCCGCACGACGCGCCCAAGGACAGGCTCTCGCGCGGCATGGACAAGGTGTTCGGCCGCTTCTTCCACTGGTTTAACTGCATGTTCCAGCGCCGCAGCGCGGCATATAGTCGAGGCGTGACCGGTCTGCTGGGGCGCAAGTCGCTGGCGCTGGTGGTGTACGGCGTGCTGCTGGTGTTGACCGGGCTGCTGTTCACGCGCATCCCGAGCGGCTTCGTGCCGGCGCCGGACAAGCAGTATTTGATCGGCGTGGCGCAGCTGCCGGCCGGTTCCTCGCTGGCGCGCACCGAGAAGGTGATCCGCGACATGAGCGACATCGCGCTCAAGGTGCCCGGCATCACCGATTCGATCGCCTTCCCGGGTCTGTCGATCGCCGGCTTCTCGGCGTCGCCGAACGAAGGCATCGTCTTCTTCGGCCTGGCGCCGTTCGACAAGCGCACCTCGGGCGACCTGTCCAAGGACGCCATCCTGGGCAAGGTTAATGGCGCGATCCAGCAGATCCAGGGCGCGCGCATGTTCGTGGTGCCGCCGCCGGCCGTCGACGGCCTGGGTAACGCGGGCGGCTTCAAGGTGCAGGTGCAGGATCGCGGCAGCCAAGGGGAGCAGGCGCTGTATGGCGCCGTCTGGGGCGTGCTCGGTCAGATCTACGGCAATCAAAAGTCGAGCATCGGCACGCCGTATTCGACCTACGACATCAACGTGCCGCAGCTGTTCGCCGACGTCGACCGCACCAAGGCCAAGCAAATGGGCGTGCCGCTGCAGGATATCTACGACACCTTGCAGATCAACCTGGGCTCCTTGTATGTGAACGACTTCACCCGCTTCGGCAAGACCTACCAGGTGGTGGTGCAGGCCGACGCGCCGTTCCGCTCCCGCGCCGACAGCATCGCGCGGCTCGAAACCCGCAATTCGGCGGGGCAGATGGTGCCGCTGGGCTCCGTCATGCAGGTCAATCCGACCTTCGGTCCGACCCGCGTGACGCGCTACAACGGCTTCCCGTCGGCCGACATCAACGGCGCCGCCAATCCCGGCTTCTCCAGCGGGCAGTCGGAGGCGGAGATCGAGCGGCTGGTCAAGACCCTGCCGCGCGGCATGTCGTACGAGTGGACCGACCTGGCCTACCAGGACCGGCTGACGCGTTCCGTCACCTTGCCGGGGCTGGACATCAAGATACCGACGCTGGGCGCAGTGCTGTTCCTGTCGGTGGTGCTGGTGGTGCTGGTGCTGACGGCGCAGTACGAGAGCTGGAGCCTGCCGCTGGCGATCATCATGATCGTGCCGATGTGTATTCTGTCGGCGTTGTTCGGCGTGTGGCTGTCGCACTTCCCGCCGTTCGGCCAGGCGGGGGATTTGAACCTGTTCACACAGGTGGCGCTGGTGGTGCTGGTCGGGCTGGCGTGCAAGAACGCGATTCTGATCGTGGAATTCGCCAAGGAGCTGGAAGAGCAGGGCAAGCCGATGGTGGACGCGGTGATCGAGGCGTGCCATCTGCGTCTGCGGCCGATTTTGATGACGTCGATCGCCTTCTGCGCCGGCGTGATACCGCTGATCCTGGGCAGCGGTGCGGGCAGCGAGATGCGCCGCGCGATGGGGATCGCCGTGTTCTCGGGCATGGTCGGCGTGACCCTGTTCGGGATTTTCCTGACGCCGGTGTTCTACGCGCTGCTGCGCAAGGGCACCGAGAAACGGCGCGCCCACGCGGAAGAACTGCGGCGCGAAATCGACGCCGCCGCGCATCCGTTCCATGCCGGTGTCGACGACGCGGGTCCGGCGGGGGCGCCCGGGGCGCACAAGACGGCACCGGCGCACGAGCCACGCAAGGAGGACTTATGATCACGCGCCGCATGGCATCCCTGCGTCCGGCCGGTCTGGCCATCGCTGTTTCGCTGGCGCTGACGGCTTGTTCCAGCGCGCCGCCGGCCAAGCACTTCGAACCGGCGCTGGGCGCCGGTTTCACCAACGCGCCCGATGGCGCCAAGGCCGAGCAGCCGGTCAGCCAGTTCTGGCGCGGCTTTAATGACCCGCTGCTCGATAGCCTGGTGGAGCGGGCGCTCGCGGCCAACACCGACGTACGTTCGGCCGCCGCCAGCCTGCGCGAGGCGCGTGCGCTGAACCGCTTCGCCGACGCCAACCTGCTGCCCAGCATCGGCGTGAACGCGGGCGCCGCGCGCATACGCGGACCGAACGACGCCGGCGTCGTCAGCACCACCAACAACTACTCGGCCGGGCTGGATGTCAGCTGGGAGGTCGACCTGTTCGGCCGCCTGGGCGACGCCCGCCGCGCGGCCGAGGCCAACGTGCTGGCCGGCGCGGCCGGCGTGCGCGCCGCGCAGGTCAGCGTGGCGGCCGAGGTGGCGCGCAACTACTTCGATCTGCGCGGCTTGCAGGAGCAATTGCGGGTTGCCGTGTCGTCGCTGGAGACGCAGAACGAGGCGCTCAAACTGGTCGACGCGCGCCTGGAGGTCGGTCGTGGCACGGCGCTCGACAGCGAGCGCGCGCGGGCGCTGGTCAAGTCGACGGCGGCCAATATACCGGCGCTGGAATCGGCGCTGATACGCACCCGCTACCGCATCGCGGTGCTGTGCGGGCAGCAGCCGACGGCGCTCGACGCCGAGCTGGAGCCGGTCAAGCCTTTGCCGGGATTGCGGGCGGTGGAGCTGTCGGCGATCGGATCGCCGGCGGAGCTGCTGCGGCGGCGTCCCGACATCCAGTTGGCGGAGGCGCAGGCCAGCGCGGCGGCGGCGCAAGTGGGCGTGGCGCGCAGCGCGCTGTTCCCGCAGATCGTGCTGGGCGGGACGTTGGGGCAGAACGCGCAGCACCTGAGCGAGCTGGCCAAGGGGCCGGCCTATGTGTACAACCTGGGCGCGCAATTGACGTGGAATTTGCTGGACTTCGGCCGTATCCGCGCGCAGATCGCGGCCGCCGACGCGCGCAGCGACGGGGCGATGATCGCCTACGAGCGCGCGGTGCTGACGGCGCTGGAGGAGACCGAGGGCGCGCTGGCCGCGTACACGCGCAGCCAGCGCCAGGCCGCGTTGCTGTACGAGTCGGCGCAGTCGTCGGAGCAGGCGGCGCTGATCGCGCGCGAGCGGTTCGCTGTCGGCTCGACGGACTTCCTGACGGTGCTCGACGCCGAGCGCGAACTGCTGGCCGCGCGCGACAGGCTGGCGCAGTCGCAGGCGGGAGCGGCGACGACCCTGGTGGCGGTGTACAAGGCGCTGGCCGGGGGATGGGACGTGCCGGGCCAGTAAATACGGGGCGTGACTGCGGGTGGGCTGCCAGGCTTGCCACGACGTGCCGCTGTGCGCAAGAATCTCGAGAGTTTTTTCTATGATCCCGGAAGCCGAAGCGGTGCCGGGGACGGTTTTTTGTTTAAAAGGGTTTGGATGATCGTCGCCTTCAATTTAGCCGGTTTCTTCGCGGCGCATGCCATTTGGAGTGTCTCGGACGGCGAAGCCCTCGTTCCGATGTTCGCGTACGTCAGCGAGAGCGGAGAGAAACAAATGCAACGCCTCGTCATTGACGGCGACCTGGAAAAATCCGTGGCCTTCGGACAGGCGAAGCTCGAGTCCAATGAGAGCGACGCGAGCGACGGCGTTCTGGTTTACGATGGACGGATTCCGATCGACGATCGGATGGTCGATGCGGTGATCGTCGAAATCAGAAGCTATTTTTCACTTGACTCGAAGGCGGTGATGGCCGTCCCTTACGCCCTGGCGGCGCCCGGGGAGCTGCGCGTTTTCAAGCCCAAGTTGCTGCAATGGGAGGAGTGCGAGGATTTCGACATCGATCGGTCGGTACAGTCCTTCTTCGAGGGCGTTGACGCCCACGAGCACGGCGCGGCGATCTGGAACAAGGCGCTCGATCAGTCGATGTGATTGCCAAGGTCTCCCGAGGAAAATAACAGCGAGCCTATCATGACAAAATTTCTTATCTCCTTTCCCGCGAGTGCGATGGATGTTGCTGCGGAGGACATGGCGGCCGTGGCCGAGGCATCCCATGCGGTGATCCGCGAGGCCAAGGCCGCCGGGGTGTATGTTTTCGGCGGCGGCGTCAATAGTGACGTCGCTTCGCTGATGGTTGCAGCCGATGGGCGCTGCACGAACGAGACATACCCGCAAACCAGGGAGTTCGACGGCGGCTTTTGCGTTCTCGAGCTGCCCTCCAGGGAGGTCGCCGTCCATTGGGCTGCGCGGATTGCTTCGGCCTGCCGCTGTGCGCAAGAACTTCGCGAGTTCTACTACGATCCCGAGTGCTGAATAGCCGGGCCTTCTCATGCTAAAAATCTTAGGAAAAGCCACATCGATCAACGTGCGCAAGGTGTTGTGGACGTGTGTCGAACTTGGCATCGAATTCGAGCGCGAAGATTGGGGCGCCGGCTTCCAGTCCACTACGCAGGAAAGCTTCGTCGCGCTCAATCCGAACGCGATGGTGCCTGTGCTTGTCGACGGCGATTTCGTCCTGTGGGAGTCGAATGCGATTTGCCGCTACCTGTGCAACAAGACCGGCGACACGCGACTGTTGCCTGCCGAGGCACAGGCGCGGGCGCGGGTCGAACAGTGGATGGACTGGCAGGCGACCGAGCTGAACAATGCCTGGCGCTACGCCTTCATGGCGCTGGTCCGCGCGAGTCCGGCGCATCGCGACCCGGTCCAGATACGTACCAGCGTCGAGGCCTGGAACCGGCACATCGGCATCCTCGACCGTCAACTCGATGCCGGCGGCCCGTATGTGGCCGGCGCGACGTTTTCGTTGGCCGACGTGGTGCTTGGCCTGTCCGTCAACCGCTGGATGCTTGCGCCGGTCGAGCGGCTGCGGTACCCGGCTGTCCTCGACTATTACGAGCGCTTGGGCGAGCGCCCGGGCTTTCGTCGATTCGGCTGCAACGGGCAGCCTTAAGCGCTCCGTCGCTGCCCGCCGGCGCGTCTGTGCGAATAGCGTGCGCAGGTCTGGGAATGTGCCGATACGTCCCCATTTGTTCCGTATGCTGACCAAAACGGAAACGACAATGTGGACTTTCCTGCGCTCGCTCGTGGTGGCCGTTGTCCTCATCCTGGGCCATGCTTTGCTGGAGCCGGTTATCGAACGGGCGCTGTATCCGATGCGTCTGGCGGCGATGCCCAAGCCCGAAACGCTGCCCATGCCGGTCGACGGGGTGAAGGTAGGCGCGCTGCGCGACACCTGGGGCGGCGCGCGTGGGGAAGGGCGCAGACACGAAGGCATCGATATCTTCGCCGAGCGCGGCACGCCCGTGCTGTCCAGCACCGAAGGTCTGGTGATGAAAGTCGGCGCCAACCGTCTCGGAGGGCTGGTGGTATGGGTGGTGGGGCCGGGCGGCCAGCGGCATTACTACGCCCACCTCGATCGCCACTCGAATCTGGAGGCGGGCATGCGCATCCCGGCCGGCCGTGTGCTGGGCTATGTGGGCACGACCGGCAACGCGCAAGGCACGTCGCCGCACTTGCACTATGGCGTGTATGAGATGGGCGGCGCGATCAACCCGTATCCGCTGCTGCGCACGGAACGGTTTGCGGCCGGGCTCGTGTCCGAATGACAGACTTGACCCCGGGCTGGGTGCAGGTTGGGTTGGCGGACCGCGCCGTCTAATCCGCCCGGCGCGGTTCCGCGGGGTCGGCGCGTTCCAGGTTCGCCCTGACGCGCTGCAGCAGCGCCAGCAATTGCGCGCTTTCCGCGTCGCTCATGCCGCTCATGGCGAGGTTCGAGACCTCCGCGCCCAGCGCGTGCAAGCCCTGGATCACCGTTAGGCCTTCTTCCGTAGGACGCAGCCGCGCGCTGCGCCGGTCGTTTTCGTCGACTTGCGCGTCGAGCAGCTTTTTGTCGCGCAGGCCGCGCATCAACCGCGCCAGCTGCGCCTTGTCGCGCCCGGAGTGCGCGACCAGCTCGCTCTGGCTGGCGCCCGGATGCTTGGCGAAAAAGCCCAGCACCTTGTATTCCATGTGCGTGAGCTCGTGCCCGGTGTCGCGCAGGCTGCGCAGCTGCATCGAGCGGTACATGTGCATCAGCGTGTGGATCGCGTCAAAAACGGCCTCGGCCGGTCCGCTGCCAAATTGGTTGACAACGTTAACTTGTTTCTGTAGATTGGGGGACATTGTCAACTAAAGGTGATTTGCATGGATGATAAACGGATACAGCGTGTTCGTCACGAACTCAAGGCCCGCGAAGTGGTTGTCAGCGCCGTCAGGCAGCTGGCGCCGAATTTCGTTAGCGTAACATTCAAAGGCGAGAGCCTGCACGATTTCGTCTCTCTGTCGTATGACGATCACGTCAAGTTCATCCTGCACGACGCCGCCGGCGAGCGCGTGATGCGCGATTACACGCCGCGTCATTACGACCGCGACGCCCGCGAGCTGACCCTCGAATTCGCGCTGCACACCGACGGCCAGATGACCGACTGGGCGCGCCAGGCCGAGGTCGGCCAGCAGGCCGTCATCGGCGGTCCCAAGGGGTCGATGATCATCCCGGCCGATTACGCCTGGCAGATCCTGGCGGGCGACGCCACGGCGTTGCCGGCGATCCGCCGCCGCCTGGACGAACTGCCGGCGTCCGTGGACGTGCTGGTGCTGGTCACCGGCGAAGACGCCGCCGCCCTGGAATTTACCAGCGCCGCGCGCTTGCGCGTGCAACTGGCGCAAACGCCGGACGATCTGGTCGACGCCTTCCGCGCCATGTCGCTGCCCGGGGGAGACGGCTTTATCTGGTGCGCGGGCGAGGCGCGAATGGCCAGGCAGGTGCGCGACATTCTGTTTGTCGACAAGGGCTTTCCGCGCGAGGCGGCGCGGATTTCGGCGTACTGGAAGAAGGGTGCGCCCGCCCATCACGAGAACCTGGAATAAGCCATCACCCGCCGGTGAGGCGGCGGCCGGCCTCGCCGGTATGACGGCTTGATGACATAGCCATAGTAAAAAATGATGTGGCTAAATTGCCCAAAGTGAGCGAACGCACGCACCGGACTGGTGCAACGAGTGCACAATATCCTCCTTATTGAAGGAGATTGTCATGTCCAGTAGCCACACTTTTCGTCCCGATCTGGTGTCGTCGGAAATCGTCAAAACCGGCATCGAACTAGCGGATCGGGAAGGGCCGGACAGCGCCGCCGCCTATCTGAGCGAGCGCGGCGTGCTGGAACCCGTGATCGCGCGGGTCATCTCGGAGCCAGCGCATCGCCGCAACATGGGACGCTTGCGCGGCAAGGACGAAAGTCTGCTGGCCGAAGAAGCCTCGCGATACAAATTCATCCGTTGAACCGGCCCGCGACAGCTGATCCGGCTGTTGCGTGTCCGCCACGTGCATGTTGCACTGCCGCGACCCTGTTTCGCAGGCGTCGCCAGCGCTTTCGCTCCTCTTCGCATGTTGCGATGCAATATTAATAATCCTTTACAAAATTCCGCGTTGCGCTAGAGTTCAGCTACCGATGATAACGCTAACTTGAAGTTGGCCGACATCTGCGGATCAATTCCCAAATCAGACAAAAGAGCGTGCCGCTATCGAGGCGCATGACTCAGAGCTGAAATGATAGCGCTAACTTAGACTTGGAGAGATGGATGGAGAGTTCCGGCAGCCCGCACGCCAGCGCGATACGCTGGGTCGTCATGGGCGTGAGCGGCTGCGGCAAGAGCACCGTGGGCCAGGCGCTGGCCGCCGCGCAAGGGGTCGAGTTCGTCGAGGGCGACCAGTTCCATCCGGCGGCCAATGTCGCCAAGATGTCGGCCGGCCATGCGTTGACCGACGACGACCGCGCCGATTGGCTGCTGGCGCTGCAGGCGAAGGTGGCTGCGGCGCGCCGGGACGGCGTCGGCCTGGTGCTGTCGTGCTCGTCGCTGAAGCTCCGCTACCGCGACCTGCTGCGGGCGGCCGATCCGGCCTTGCGCTTCGCTCATCTGAGCGGTGCGCGCGAGCTGATCGCCGACCGCATGCGGGCGCGCGTCGGCCACTACATGCCGCCGTCGCTGCTCGACAGCCAATTCAAGGATTTGCAACCGCTCCAGGCCGACGAAGCCGGGATCACCCTGGCCATCACGTCGCCGCCGGCGCAGCTGGTTGCGCAGATCGTGTCCAGCGAGGGAAGGGACGCATAAAAAACCAGCACAGGCAGCAAATAGGACAGCAAAACGCAGCGGACCGTCAGCAGTGCCGCGCGCAACCAACCACAGACCAAAAAAACGGAGACTACAATGACTACACCTACTCGTAACACCATCATGCGCCTGGCCGTCGCCAGCGCTTGCAGCTGGATCGCGCTGTCGGCCCAGGCACAGGCCCAGGCCCAGGTTCAGGCGCAAGCCCAGGCCCAAACTCCGCCGGCGGGCGTCGAAGCGCAAGGCGCCACGGTGCAGGATAACGCCGCGCCGGCCTCGGCGCCGGCGGCGCCGGAAGCGGCGGCGCCGGTCGAGAACGTGGTCACCGTGTCCGGTTCGCGCATCGCCTCGCGCGGCTTCACGCAGCCGACGCCCACCACCACCTTGAGCGCCGACGACCTGGCCAAGGGCGCGCAGCCGAACATCTTTAACAGCATCGCCGAACTGCCGGCGCTGCAAGGCAGCACCGGACGCACCACGAGCACCAATAGCACCAGCAGCGGCGTGCAGGGTTTGAGTTCGCTCAGCCTGCGCGGCCTGGGCGCGATCCGCACCCTGACCTTGCTCGACGGCCAGCGCGTGGTCGGCGCCAACGTCACCGGCGTGACCGACGTCAGCCAGTTCCCGCAGCTGCTGATCAAGCGCGTGGACGTGGTGACCGGCGGCGCCTCGGCGTCGTATGGCTCTGACGCCATCGGCGGTGTCGTCAACTTCATCACCGACAAGCGCTTCCTGGGTTTCAAGGCGAATGTGCAGGGCGGCATGACCACCTACCACGACGACAAGAACGGCACCTTGCAGGCCGCGTGGGGCAAGTCCTTCATGGACGACCGCCTGCATGTGCAGGTCAGCGGCGAATACGGCCGCCAGAAGGGCATCGAGTCGCCGGGTTTCGGCGAGGTCGGGCCGAACGGCCGCACCTGGTATCAGAACCCGGCCTTCCAGGTGCGTCCGCTGTCGCAGACCAACGACGGCAAGCCGCAGTACTATTCGGTGCTGCACGCGCAGCAGTACCAGTACGCCAAGTATGGGCTGATCACCAACGGTCCGCTGCAGGGCACCGCCTTCGGCGCCAACGGCCAGCCGTATAAATTCAACTATGGTTCCAACGGCGTGCCGACCGGCACCGGCTCGGTGACCGGCTGTATCAATCCGCTGTGCGTCGGCGGTGACTTGAGCGGCAGCGTCGGCGCCGGCACCAATCTGGCGATGGACCTGACGCGCCAGGTGGCGTACACGCGCGTCGGCTTCGACATCAATCCCGATCACGAGATCTACATGACGGCCAATTTCGGCAGGGTGAAGTCGGCCTTCTCGCCGAATCCCGGCGCCGCCAAAAACGCCAACCTGACCATCCAGTGCAGCAATCCCTACCTGCCGGCGTCGATCGCCGCCGCGTGCGCGGCCAATAACATCACCAGCTTCCAGTACGGTACCGCCAACGCCATCTTCCCGGAAAATATCAACGTCCACCCGACCCGCCAGATGGAGCGCGTGGTCGTCGGCGGCACCGGCAAGTTCCAGGTGATGGGTAAGGAATGGTCGTACGACGCCTACGCCGAACATGGCGCCAACAAGACTGACATCATCGTCAACGACATGACCTTGAACGCGCGCTACAACGCGGCCATCGACGCCTTGCGCGGACCTGACGGCACCATCGTCTGCCGCAATCCGGTCGCCGCCGCATCCGGCTGCAAGCCGCTCAACATCATCGGCAACAACCCGGTCGACGCGGCCACCTGGTCCTACATCGCGCCGGAAAACGGTCCGCGCCAGCACACCCGCCAGACGCAGGATGTCGCCAGCGTCAACTTCAGCGGCGAGGCGTTCGAGTCGTGGGCCGGCCCGATCGCCGTGGCCACAGGCGCCGAGTACCGCCGCGAACACTACAAGGTCACCGGCGACCCGTACGGCAACGGCATCTTCCCCGACAGCCAGAACACTGCGCAATATCCGGCCGACCCGCTGCTGAACACCACCGTCGGTAACAACTGGTACGCCGGTAACTACCACAACGCCCAAGGCACCTACAACGTCAAGGAAGCGTACCTGGAGCTGAACGTGCCGGTGCTGAAGTCCGCCACCTGGGGCGAAGCCAACCTGAATCTGGCCGACCGCCACACCAAATACAGCACCTCCGGCCATGTGGAGAGCTGGAAGGTGGGCGCCAACTGGAAGACCGGCATCGACGGCCTGCGCCTGCGCGCGGTGACGTCGAAGGACGTGCGCGCCCCGAATCTGAGCGAGCTGTATGCGGCGCAGGTGGTGGTCAACAACGTGGTGGCCTACCAGGGCAACACCATCGGCATCCAGCAGCGCACCGTGGGTAACACCAACCTGCGTCCGGAGATCGCCCGCAACAGCACCGCCGGTATCGTGTTGACGCAGCCATCGTGGGCGCCGGGCTTCAGCGCGTCCATCGACTACTTCGACATCAAAGTGAAGGGCGTGATCTCGGCGCTGACCGCGCAGCAGGAAGTCGATCTGTGCGCGGCCGGCAACCAGGAAATCTGCGGCGCGATGGTGCTCAACAGCCCTGTGGCCACCAATAACTATGTGACGGTGCAGGCGTTCAACCTGGCGTCGCTGCATGTGAAGGGCTACGACATGGAGGCCGCCTACCGCATGAATCTGAAGGACCTGGGCCTCCCGGGCCGCCTGACGTTCCGCGGACTGGTGACCCGCAACATCAGCTTCCTGACCGATCCGGGCGTCGTCGGCACGATTCCTTCGGAAGGCGCGGGCGCCAACCTGGCCTTCGGCGTCAGCCAGGGCACGACGCCGAAGTGGAAAGGCTTGGCCTCGCAGTCGTGGGATACCGACAAGTACAGCCTGACCTTGACCGAGCGCTGGATCAGCAAAGGCGTCTACAGCAACGAGTTTATCGAGTGCCAGACCAATTGCCCCGTCTCGACGACGATCCACCCGACCATCTTCGATAACAAGATGAAGGGCGCGTTCTACGTCGATCTGGGTGGTTCGTACAAGCTGGGTGAGAAGACCACGGCCTACTTCAAGATCGACAATATCGGTAACGTCGATCCGGAGCCGGCGCCGCAGGCCAACCTGAGCTACGGCATCAACCCGCAGCTGTACGATGTCCTGGGCCGCGTCTACCGCGTCGGCGTCCGCTACAACTTCTAACCTTCACGCCAAGGCGAGGTTATGAACATTACCAGTCCGTTGGCGGCGCTGTTCGGCGTCTCGCCAGCCGTCTGGGGCATGCTGGCCGTCGGCTTGTCCGTCGGCCTGCTGACCCTTTTGATCGCCTGGGGCAAAGTGCAGCCGCTGCTGGCGTTCGTGGTGGCCGCGCTGGCGGCCGCGCTGTTGCTTGGCATGCCGCTGGAGGCGATACCCAAATCGATCGACAAAGGCATCGGCGACCTGCTTGGATCGCTGATCGTCATCGTCTGCCTGGGCGCCGTCTTCGGCAAATTGATCGCCGACAGCGGCGCCGCCCAGCGCATCGCCAGTTACCTGATCGGCGTATTCGGTTCGGCGCGCATGCCCGTGGCGCTGACGCTGACCGGCTTCGTGGCAGGGATTCCCCTCTATTACAACGTCGGCTTCGTGCTGCTGGTACCGCTGGTGTTTTCGCTGGTGTACCAGAGCGGTCGGCCGGCGGTCGCGCTGGCGATACCGCTGCTGGCCGGGCTGTCCATCGCGCACGGCTTCCTGCCGCCGCATCCTTCGCCGACCGCGCTGGTGGCGCAGTTCCATGCCGACATGGGCCGCACGCTGTTCTACGGGATGATCGTCGCCATACCGACCTTGATCATCGCCGGCCCGCTATTCGCGATGACCTTGAAGCGCATCCACAGCGAGCCGGCGCCGATGTTCCGCGCCGGCCTGCTGGAGGAGGCGCAGCTGCCCGGTGTTGTCAACAGCTTCGCCACCGCCTTGCTGCCGGTCTGGCTGCTGGCCGGCGCCACCGCGCTGACCATGGTCCCGACCGGGGATGCGGCGCTGAAGTCGGTCATCAATTTCATGGCCAATCCGATGATCGTGATGTTGATCGCGCTGGCCGTGGCGCTGGTCACGCTTGGCCTGGCGCGCGGCAAAAGCCTGCCGGCGCTGATGTCCGGCGCGCAGGACGCGCTGCGCGACATCGCGCCGATCCTGCTGGTGATCGCCGGGGCGGGCGCGCTGAAACAGGTGCTGGTCGATTCCGGCGTCAGCGGGGAGTTGGGCCGGCAGCTGGGCGGCCTGCCGGTGCCGCCGCTGGTATTGGGCTGGCTGGTGGCGACGCTGATACGTATCTGCCTTGGTTCGGCCACCGTGGCGGGACTGACGGCGGCCGGCATCGTCGCGCCGCTGGTGGAAAGCTCGGGCATCGATCCGAGCCTGATGGTGCTGGCGATCGGTGCCGGCAGTTTGATGTGCAGCCACGTCAACGATTCCGGCTTCTGGATGTTCAAGGAGTACTTCGGCCTGTCGCTGAAGGACACCTTCCGCTCGTGGACTTTGATGGAGACGCTGGTTGGCGTCTTCGGGCTGATTTTCGTGTTGCTCCTATCGATCTTTATCTAAGGACTAAGCAAATGAAAGTATCTTTAACGCGGCTGCTGATGGCGACCGTGGCGATGCTGGCCGTCCCGTTGCAGGGCGCCCAGGCCGCGCCGGCCTCGGTTTCCGTCTATCAGACCATGCCGGATGACCCGCTGGCCGTCAAAGTGCAGGCCAGCGGCGACGGACGAACCGACGATACGGCTGCGATCCAGAAAGCCATCGACCGCGCCGCCAACAACGGCGAGGGCGGCGTGGTGTTCCTGCCGTCGGGCCGCTACCGCATCACGCGCACCATCCTGATTCCGCTGGCGGTGCGCCTATACGGCGTCGGCGCGACGCGGCCGGTGCTGGTGCTGGGCGAACGCACGCCCGGCTTCCAGAAGGGTGTCGGCAATATGGTGGTGTTCACCGGCGGCGACCAGTACCGGGTCGGCAAGGTGCCGGTGCCCGTCGCCAGCGCGGTGCCATTCAGCGAGAACGTTCGGGACGGGAATTCGTCGACCTTTTATTCGGCGATGAGCAATGTGGACTTTGAAATCGGCGCCGGTAATCCGGCGGCGGCGGCCGTGCGCCTGCGTACGGCGCAGCATTCGAACCTGAGCCACATCGACTTCCATATCGGCTCCGGGTTGGCGGGTATTTACCAGGTCGGCAACGAGGGCTTCAACCTGAAGTTCTACGGTGGACGCTATGGCATCCTGTCCGAGAAAACCTCGCCGGCCTGGCAGTTCACGCTGATGGATTCGACTTTCGAAGGCCAGCGCGATGCCGCCATCCGCGAGCATGAAGCCGGCCTGACGATGATCAACGTCTCCATCCGCGATACCAAGGTGGGCATCGAGATCGATCGCGGATACGGCGATTGGTTGTGGGGTAAGGATGTGCGCTTCGAGAACGTGTCGAAGGCGGCGATCATCATTTCGAACGAGGACAATGTCTATACCCAGGTCGGTTTCGACAACGCGGTCGCGCGCAATACGCCGGTCTTCGCGCAGTTCCGCGACAGCGGCAAAAAGATCGCGGCGCCGGGGCAGATTTACCGGGTCGGTGAATTCAACTACGGTTTGATGCTGCCGGGCGTGGGCAGCACCGGCAAGTTCGGCATCAACTCGAAGATCGCGCCGCTCGGCGCCATGCCGGCCGCGCCCAAGCGCGTGCTGCGCGCGCTGCCGCCGACCACCCAGTGGGCCAACGCGCGCTCCCTCGGCGCCAAGGGTGATGGACAGGCCGACGACACGGCGGCGATCCAGAAAGCCATCGACAACAACCGCGTCGTGTATCTGCCGCTTGGTTTTTACATCGTCAACGATACGATCCGCATGAAGCCGGACACGGTGATCGTCGCGCTGCATCCCGGACTGACGCAGCTGGTGCTGCCGAATGGCTCGCCGCTGTACGCCGGCGTGGACGGGCCCAAGGCGCTGCTGGAGAGCGCCAAGGGCGGTGACGCGATCGTCTCCGGCTTCGGCCTGGCGACAGGTGAGGTCAATCCGCGCGCGGTCGGCCTGTTGTGGAAGGCCGGCGAACAATCGCTGGTCGACGATATCCGCATCCAGGGCGGCCATGGTACGCGCCTGTACGACGGCAAGCGCCGCGACCCGTACGAGAAGCGCGCCGACTTTGATCCGACCGCGCACTGGGACCGCCAGTATCCGAGTATCTGGGTGACCGATGGCGGTGGCGGCACCTTTGTCGCGGTCTGGTCGCCGAGCACCTTCTCGCAGGCCGGGTTTTACGTCTCCGACACCAAGACGCCGGGACGCGTCTACGAACTCTCCGCCGAGCACCATATCCGCGCCGAGATCGTGCTCGATAACGTGGAAAACTGGGAGTTCCTGGCGCCGCAAACGGAGCAGGAGGTACGCGACGGCATGGACGCGGTATCGCTGGAAATCCGCAATTCACGCAACATCCTGTTCGCGAACTATCACGCCTATCGCGTCACCCGCTCGATCAAACCGGCGCCGGCCGCCGTCAAGACGACCAACTCCAGCGATATCCGCTTCCGCAATGTGCACGTCAACGGCGAGAGCGGCTTCGCCACCTGCGACGCCAACGGTTGCGACACCTATCTGCGCGCCAGCAAATTCCCGTTCGAGAACGCGCTGCTGGATGTCACGCACAAGCTGGAGGTGCGCGAGCGAGAGTTCGCAATGCTCGACATCGTCGCCGATCCGGTGGCGCCGCCTGCCAATCCAGTCAAGGTGGAGAGGCTGGAAGAAGGCTTTTATTCGATCGCCGGCGGCGTGGTCGACGCCAACGGCAAGCTGTATTTCGTGGACCGCCGCTTCCAGCGTATCTACAGCTGGTCGAAGGACAAGGGGCTGGTGGTGGTGCGCGACGCGCCGCTCGATCCGGTCAATCTCGCCATCGACAACAGCGGCGCGCTGATGGTGCTGTCGTCGCACGGCTTCGAGGGCACGGTGTATTCCTTCCATCCGGATCGTCCGGCCGGCGAGGTCACGGTGATCAAGCCGACTCCCGTGAAGGCCCGCCGTGGCGCGAAGACCGTGGTGCCGGTTAATTTCTGGCAGAACGGTGAGTTCCGCGACCAGCTCAACCCCGACACCTATGAGTTCACCACGCTGGCCGAGATGTTCGCGCGCGACGTCGCGCTGCCGAAAAAGCGGGAGTATGTGTCGCCGGATGGCACGCTGGTGCTGCCGGCCTACCGCATGTTCCAGCAGGGGCAGCCGAATCATCTGGGCTGGCGCTTCTCCGACTCGCTCGATACCCATGGCCTGGTGTCGGCGGGGCGCAACGGCCGCGTGGTGTTCACCAACGGCTCCGAGAACCGCACCTTCAGCGGCGTGATCGGCGCCGGCGGCGGCATCACCGATCTCAAACTTGCGGCCAATCGTGGCGGCGAGAGCGCGGCCGTGGACGCGGCGGGCAATGTGTATGTGGCCAACGGCCAGATCTTCGTCTACGCGCCCGACGGCAAGGAGATCGGCCGCATCGACGTGCCGGAACGCCCGCTGCAGCTGATCTTCGGCGGCGAGGGCGGACGCACGCTGTTCATCCTGACCCACCGCGCGCTGTACGCGACCGGAGGCTTGAATGGCGCTTAAACATCTCGGACGTGCGGTGTTGGCGATGCTGATGGCCGTCTGCGCGCAGGCCGGCGCGCAGCAAACGCACATGCTGTGGCCGGACGGCGCGCCCGGATCGGAAAAGCGTCACGGCGAGCCGGAGACGGTGCAGAACACCTACGTCAGCAACATCCACGATCCGTCGCTGACGGTGGTCAAGGCCGACCCGCGCCACGCCAACGGCGCGGCGGTGATCATCGCGCCGGGCGGCGGGCATCGCATGCTGGTGTGGATGAACGAAGGCATGGTGGCGGCCAAGTCGCTCAACCGCGTCGGCGTGACGGCCTTCGTGTTGAAGTACCGGCTGGCGCGCGACCAGGGTTCCAGCTACAGCATCGAGAACGACGCCGCCGCCGATCTGCGGCGCGCGGTGCGGTGGGTGAGGGCGCATGCGGCCGAATTCGGCGTCGATCCGAACCGGCTCGGGGTCATGGGATTTTCGGCGGGCGGTGAACTGGTATCGCTGGTGGCCGATAATCCGGCGCCGCAGGCAGCGCCGGGCACCAAGCAGGATGCGGTCGACCGGCAAAGCGGTCGGCCCGACTTCCAGGTGCTGGTTTATCCGGGGCCGCTGGGCGTGCCGGGGAAGGCGGTGCAGAACGCGCCGCCCGCCTTCATCGTCGCGGGATCGGCGGACAAGTGCTGCGGTCCGCCGGCGGTGGCGCTGTATCAGCAGCTGGTGGGGGCTGGCGTTTCGGCGGAGCTGCACATGTATGCGGACACCGACCACGCGTTCAACATGGGGCAGCGCTCGGAGCGATTGTCGGATGTGCATTGGCCGGACCGGCTGGCCGACTGGCTGGCCGACAGCGGCTGGCTGGTGGCGCATGCTGGCAAGGCGCCGCAAGGGGTGCCATCGCCTGCGCAGTAATTATCCGGTGAGGCTTACGCGAGCCGCCTGCGGACTTCGTAGACGTTGCGACCCACTTCGCGCACCACTTCAAGCAGCTTGGCCGGCGGGACATCGAATTCGTCGGCCCAATAGCGTACCGCCTGCGTGAGATTGGGGTTGATGGTGGTCTGGAAGCGGAAGTCCGCAGGGCTGGGGTTTTGCTGTGGCTGCATGATGTTAAATAAATGGTATCGAGTGTCACAATGGTGGCAGCGATTCGCCGCAATTACAGTGCATTACCGCACTTATGTCGGCAAATCGGACGCTTGACCAAGTAGAAAGATTTCCTGATAATGGTAATCATTCTTATTTGCGAGCCACGCGTAGTTCCCGGCGCCAGCCAGCACACCTGCCGCCCCGCCGAACGCCGCGATTTCCTCGGATTTCTTCCAGACCCAGGGTGGTCGGCAAGGGCGGCTCCATGTACCGGAGAACCGAGCCCTGTGAAACCCCTGAACCCTACTTTGTATCCGCGCGCGCGCCTGCCGGGCGCGATCATCGCCATCGTCGCTGCGTTGTCGGCACCTCAAGCCTTTTCCCAAGCGGCGGCGCAGCCGGCCGACGATGCCGACATGCCGGCAGTGCTGGTGTCGGCCTCGCGCTCAAACATCGCCGCCAACCAGGCGCCGCAAACGGTGGTCATCATCAAGCAGGAGGAGATCGAGCGCCAGATGGCGATATCGGGTAATTCGTCCGATGTGTTGAGCAGCGTGCTGCCTTCCTATACGCCGAGCCGGGGCAAGATGAACGGCTCCGGCGAGACGCTGCGCGGCCGCGCGCCGCTGCTGCTGGTCGACGGCGTGCCGCAATCGAATCCCATGCGGCCGACCGGGCGCGAAGCGCATACCATCGACTTTTCGATGGTGGAGCGGATCGAGGTGGTGCAGGGCGCGAATGCGATCAATGGCCTCGGTGCGACCGGCGGCACCATCAATATCATCACCAAGCGCCCGGAGAAGGGCGCCTTCAACCAATCGGTTGACGTGCAGGCGACGCTGCCGACCAGCGACGTCGGTTCCGACACGGCCAGCTACAAAACCGCTTATCGCCTTGATGGCCGCAACGACAAATTCGAATACTTGTTTGCCCTGTCCTACGAGGACCAGGGCCTGTACCTGGACGGCAAGGGCCGTTCGATCGGCGCCGACAACACGCAGGGCGATCTGATGGACTCGCGCACTTACGATGTGCTGGCGAAGCTGGGCTACTGGATCGATGACGACCAGCGCCTGCAGGTCTCGGTCAACCGCTACAAGATCAAGTCCAAGGCCGGTTACCTTGCCGTGGCGGGCGATCGCGCGCGCGGTATTCCAACCACCTCGATCGAGGCCACGCCGCCCGGCATCGCGCCGTGGAACGACGTGTGGACCTCCAGCCTGAGCTACCGCCACGCCAATCTGGCGGGGATGGAGCTGTCGGCGATGGTGTTCAACCAGGAGTTCGAGGGCCTTTTCGGCGCGGATATCTCGGCGACCTTCCAGGACCCGCTGATCGCGCCGGCCGGCACGCTGTACGATCAATCGCGCTCGGTCGCCTCCAAGTACGGCAGCAAGGTCGGTCTGAGCCGCGACGATCTGCTCAATGGCCGCCTGAAGCTGACGGTCGGCTTCGACACGCTGGTCGACAAGGGCAAGCAGGACCTGTATCTGACCAACCGCACCTACGTGCCGCAATCCGAATACCGCAACCTGTCCTTGTTCCTGCAGGGGGAATACAAACTGCTCGATACGCTGACGATGCACGCCGGCGTGCGCAAGGAGAAGGCCGATCTGGAGATCGACAGCTACCGCACCCTGGCGCAGTACAGGCGCGTGCTGGTCCAGGGCGGCACCATCGATTTCAACGAGACGCTGATGAATGCGGGACTGGTGTGGAACCCGGTCGGGGACGTGTCGCTGTTCACCAGCTATTCCGAAGGCTTCGGCATGCCGGATATCGGCCGCGTGCTCCGCTCCATCAACACGGTCGGCCAAAGCGTGGCGAATATGCGCGATCTGCAGCCGATCCTGACCAAAAGCGTGGAAGTGGGCGGGCGCTATCACAGCGGCGCCTGGGATCTGGATGCAAGCCTGTTCCGTTCCGATTCGGATTTCGGCACGCGCGTGGTGCCGATCAACGGCGCCTTCATGATGGCGCGCGAGAAGACCCGCATCGAAGGCGTGGATCTGAGTTTGGGCCATCGCTTCAGCAAGGCGCAACGTGCCAAGCTATCCTACGCCTATACCAAAGGCCGTTACGACAGCGACGAAAACGGTTCGCTCGACGCCAAACTGGATGGCCTGAATGTGGCGCCGAACCGCCTGATCGCCACCTGGAGCGCGGACTGGAACGGCAAATTCTCGACCTTCGTTCAGGCGCAGCATGCGTTCAGCCAGTCGTTCGACGATCCGGCCAAGGCGTTCGGCGGCTACACGCTGGTCGATGCGAGCGCGAACTACAAGATGGGAAAGAACGGCGAATTGCGCATGTCGATGGCCAACCTGTTCGACCGCAGCTACATCACTTACTATTCGCAAAGCGCGTTGGTGGAGCCGAAGCGCTACTTCGCGGGGCGTGGCCGCACCGTAAGCCTCGGCTACGCGCTGCGGTTCTAAAAGGTCCGACCAGCGCCCGCGTCACAAGCCGCAGGCGCTGGCTCTTCAATGGCTAGCTACGGCCCGGCTTACGTCGACAGGCGCTTGCGCACCTCGAGCAGGTTGCGACCCACTTCGCGGACCACTTCGAGCAGCTTCGATGGCGGCACGTCGAACTCGCTCGCCCAATAGCGGACTGCCTGCGTCAGGTTCGGGTTAATCGTATGTTGGCAGCGGAAGTCCGCTTCGTTGGCGTTTTGGTATGCTTGCATGATGTCTCATTTTTTGATAGTGGGACGTTAATCAAATGGCACCGATTGCGTTGTCCTGCACTGCTATAACGCGTGGCGATTTGATTCGGATGACAAGCGGACACAAAAAAAATGCCGGCATTCGCGTGTGGCGGGGTTCGCCTGGCCAATCCGCCACACGTCATCAGGCGGCGCTTATTTGCCTGGGTCCTTCTGGTTCGCGAACTGGTCGAACTCCACGTTGTACACCTCTTTGCCGACCTTCTCGACCTTGCGCACATAAACCGTCTGCACGATGTCGCGGGTTTGCGGGTCGATCGAGATCGGGCCGCGCGGGCTATTGAGCTTGATGGTCTTGAGGACTTCCATGGCCTTGTCGCCATCGATTTTGCCATTCAGCTTGCGGGCCACTTCATAGATCGCGGCCATGCCGTCATACGCCGCCACGGCCATGAAGTTGGGCCGTCCGCCGTTCGGATTGGTGGCCGCGAAGCTTTTCAGGAACGCCGCGTTTTCCGGCGACTTGTGCGCGGCCGAATAGTGGAAGGTGGTGATCACGCCCAGCGTGGCGTCGCCCATCGCCGGCAGCACGTGGTCGTCGGTCAGGTCGCCGGTGGCGATGACCTTGATGCCCGCTTCGGCCAGGCCGCGCTCGCGATAGCCTTTCATGAAGGCGATGCTTTGCTCGCCGGCCGGCACGAAGATGAACACCGCGTCCGGCTTGGCGTCCTTGATGCGCTGGATGTAGGGGGCGAACTCCGGATTGCGCAACGGGACGCGGATCGACTCGGTCACCGTGCCGCCGCCCTTGACCAGTTCATTCTTGAACGCCGTTTCGGCATCGATCCCGGGACCGTAGTCCGCCACCAGGGTGACCACCTTCTTGATGTTGTTCTTCACCGCCCATGTCGCCATCGGCGCCGAGATCTGCGGCAAGGTCATGGAGAAGCGCGCGATGTAGTTGGACTTGGTGGTGATGATCGACGTGGCCGCGTTCATGATGATCATCGGCTTCTTGGCTTGCTCGGCGATCGGCGCCACCGCCAGCGCCTCCGGCGTCAGGCCGAAGCCGGCCAGGAAGTCGACCTTGTCGCGCACCACCAACTCCTGTGCCAGGCGCTTGGCGATTTCCGGCGACGGGCCGGTGGTGTCCTTGACGATGATCTCGATCTTCTTGCCGGCCACGGTGGCGCCGTTCTGCGCCATGTAGGCCTTGATACCGCCTTCCATCTGCTTGCCGTAATCGGCGAAGGGGCCGGAAAAGGCCGCGATCACGCCGACCTTGATGGTGTCCTGCGCGCGCGCCAGCGGCGCGGCCGCCATGGTGATGGCCGCAAGTGTCGCAATATTTACAAATTTTTTCATCGTCATGCCGGTCTCCTGTCTGGTTCTGTTTTTGCCTATGTGGGCGCGATGCGAAGCGCCACGTCGCGACCATTTTAGAGTCGTTTTGTGGGCGTGCCGCTCCCGTTCTGTTTCTTGACAACGTCCCGCGACAATCATAGTATCCAATTTATGTGCGATTAACAACCTATTGTTCGATAATCGCACATCCAATAAAATAACAGGAGACAGTAATGAAAAACAGTATCCGTTGCGCCGTGGCGCTTCTGGCAGGCATGGGCGCATCCGCAGCGATGGCGCAAAGCAGCGTGACCGTGTACGGGCTGCTCGACACCGGCCTGGTTCACGTCACCAACGTCAATGCCGCCGGCGATTCCGTGACCAAGATGCCTTCGTTGACGGGCTCCTTCCCGTCGCGCATCGGCTTCCGCGGCATCGAGGATCTGGGTGGCGGGCTGCAGGCGGTCTTCACGCTGGAATCGGGCCTGGCGCTCGATACCGGCACCAGCCAGCAGGGCAACCGCCTGTTCGGGCGCCAGGCGTCGGTGGGATTGAGGGGCGCCTTCGGCACCGTGACCCTGGGACGCCAGATCAACATGACCTACATCGCCGGCCAGAAGGCCGACGTGATGGGACCTAACCTGTTCGCGATCGGCAGTATCGATCCGTATCTGCCCAATGCGCGCAGCGACAACGCCATCGGCTACCTGGGTAACTTCAATAACTTCGTGGTCGGCGCCACCTACAGCACCGGGCGCGATTCGTCGGCGGCGGGCGGCCCGGCGGCCACCGGCTGTGCCGGCGAGGTAGCGGGCAATTCCAAGGCGTGCCGCCAGGTCACCGCGTTGTTCGGCTACGAGATCCCGGCGTACGGGCTGAATGCCTCTTACGACATCCTGTACGGGAACACCGGCGCGGCCGCCGGTTTGACCAGCAGCGACAATAGCGACAAGCGTATTACCGTCAACGGTTACTTCAAGGTTGGCGAAGGCAAGATCGGCGCCGGCGTGGTCGATCGCACCACGCGCGCGGTGACGGGGCTGACGGAGTCGGACCTGTACTTCCTCGGTGTGAGCTATCCGGTGACGCCACTGACGACGCTCGATGCGCAGGTGGCCAAGCGCGATGTGAAGAACAGCAGCGCGGATGCGACCTTGCTGGTGGCGCGCCTGACCTACTATTTTTCGAAGCGGACCGCCGTCTATGGTGGCATCGGCCGGATGAAAAACAGCGGCTTGTCGGCGATCGCGCTGGATGCCGGCGGCACTGTCGGCGTGGGTAAGACCCAAAACGGTGTGATGGGCGGTTTGCGTCACAGCTTCTAACGCGGCATCGGCGGCTCGTGGCGGATTACGGCGTTTTGCCTGATCCGCCATGCCGGCGTCTCCATCGCCGTGCGACGAATTACGGCAGCAGAATCGCCAGCTCCTGCGCGCCGCGCAGCAGCACCGGCAGGAACTCCTTCTCCAGTTGCTTGACGCTGACCCGGGCCGCTTGCGCGCCCACGTTCAGCGCCGCCAGCACCTGGCCGGAGGCGCCGCGTACCGGCACCGCGATCGAGCGCAAACCCAGCTCCAGCTCCTCATCGTTGATGGCATAGCCGTCGCGGCGCACGTCGGCCAGGATCTCGCGCAGGCGCTTCTGGTTGACGACCGTGTTCTCGGTCATCGCACGCAGCTTGGTCCTGGCGAGGTACTGCTCCAGTTCATTGGCCGGCAGGTGCGCCAGCATCACGCGCCCGAGCGAGGTGCAATAGGCCGGCAGGCGGCTGCCCGTGTTGAGCGCCACCGACATCACGCGGGAGGTGGCCGCGCGCGCGACATACAGCACTTCGCCGTCCTCCAGCACCGCCATCGAACTGGATTCGTTGAGCGTCCGGCTGATATCGTTCAGGTAGGGCTGGGCCGACACCGTCAACGGCGTCGACGACAGGTAGGAGTAGCCGAGCGTGAGCACCTTGGGGCGCAATGAAAAGTTATTCAGTTCGGCGTCCACATAACCCAGTTCGCGCAGCGTGTGCAGGCAGCGGCGCACCGCGGCGCGCGGGATGCCGGTTTTCTGGCTGATGTTGGCGATGGTCTGCGGCTTGCGCGAATCGCTGAACGCTTGCACCACCGCCAGGCCGCGGGCGAGGGAAGTCATGAAACTGGGATCGGTCATCGCGTCGATCTGTTCGGCGATGGTCGGTTCGCGCTCGTCATCCTGCCCGGCGGCGCTGGTATCGGTGGTGGTGGCTTTTGACATGGCGTGATTTTAATGCAGACGGTGGATTTAATTGGCGTTTTTTCTTGACCACGGCATGCGCAAGTTCTACACTGGCTGTGCGGTAATCAATCATTAGTTCGATTATCGCACATTGCGGCAAGCGGCGCATGACAAGCGAACACTATAAGTAAAAACGCCTGACAGGCGACGAATCATCAAGGTATGGACATGATCGATAAAACTTTTGAATCACTGGAGCGCGCGGTGGCCGATATCCACGACGGCGCGACCGTCATGATCGGGGGCTTCGGCAACGCGGGCATGCCATCGGCGCTGATCGACGCGCTGATCGCGCAGGGCGCGCGCGAACTCACCATCGTCAACAACAACGCCGGCAACGGCGAAACCGGACTGGCGGCGCTGCTCAAGGCCAAGCGGGTACGCAAAATCATTTGCTCGTTCCCGCGCCAAGCCGATTCCCAGCACTTCGACGCGTTGTACCGCGCCGGCGAGATCGAGCTGGAACTGACCCCGCAGGGCAATCTGGCGGAGCGCATCCGCGCCGCCGGCGCCGGCATCGGCGGCTTCTTCACGCCGACCGGCTACGGCACGCTGCTGGCCGAGGGCAAGGAGACGCGCCTGATCGACGGCCGCCATTACGTGCTCGAATCGCCGATCCACGCCGACTTCGCGCTGATCAAGGCGTTGCAGGGCGATCGCTGGGGAAATCTGGTCTACCGCAAAACCGCGCGCAATTTCGGCCCGATCATGGCGATGGCGGCCAAGGTGGCGATCGCGCAGGTGCGCAAGGTGGTGCCGCTGGGCGAGCTCGATCCGGAAGCGATCGTCACGCCGGGTATTTTCGTTCAACGTGTGGTGCAGGAGGCGGCATGACCAACAGATATAGCCGCGACCAGATCGCGGCCCGCGTGGCGCAGGATATCCCCGAAGGCGCCTACGTCAACCTGGGCATCGGCCTGCCGACCAAGGTCGCCAATTACCTGCCGGCCGAGCGTGAGGTGTTCCTGCACAGCGAGAACGGCCTGCTGGGCATGGGGCCCGCGCCCGCGCCGGGCGAAGAGGACGAAGACCTGATCAACGCCGGCAAGCAGCCGGTCACCCTGCTGACCGGGGGCGCCTACTTCCACCATGGCGATTCGTTCGCGATGATGCGCGGCGGCCACCTGGATGTCTGCGTGCTGGGCGCCTTCCAGGTGTCCGAACACGGCGACCTGGCCAACTGGCATACCGGCGCGCCGGACGCGATACCGGCCGTCGGCGGCGCGATGGACCTGGCGATCGGCGCCAAGCAGGTGTTCGTGATGATGGATCACCTGACCAAGACCGGCGAGAGCAAAATCGTCGACAAGTGCACCTATCCGCTGACCGGCGTCGCCTGCGTCAACCGCATCTATACTGACATGGCCGTGCTGGATGTGACGCCCGGCGGTCTGGCGGTGCGCGAGATGGCGCCCGGATTGACCTTTGACGAACTGCAGGCCGCCACCGGCACCAAGTTGCTGCCGCCGGCCACCGCCAACAACAGAATTTAATACGAGGATCGAAACATGAACGAAGCTTATATCTGCGACGCGATCCGCACCCCGATCGGCCGTTACGGCGGCGCGCTGAAGGATGTGCGTGCCGACGACCTGGGCGCGGTGCCGCTGCGCGAACTGATGAACCGCAATCCAGGCGTGCAGTGGGACCAGGTGGACGATGTGATCTACGGCTGCGCCAACCAGGCCGGCGAGGATAACCGCAACGTGGCCCGCATGTCGGCGCTGCTGGCCGGGCTGCCGGAGCAGGTGCCGGGCACCACCCTGAACCGCCTTTGCGGCTCGGGCATGGATGCCGTCGGCACGGCGGCGCGCGCGATCCAGGCCGGCGACGCCTGCCTGATGATCGCCGGCGGCGTCGAATCGATGACACGCGCGCCTTTCGTCATGGGCAAGGCCGATTCGGCCTTCTCGCGCAGCGCCTCGCTGCAGGATACGACGATGGGCTGGCGCTTCGTCAACAAGAAGATGAAGGAAGCCTACGGCACCGATACGATGCCGGAGACGGCGGAAAACGTCGCCCAGGATTTCGGCGTCGGCCGCGTCGACCAGGACGCGTTCGCGCTGGCCAGCCAGGAGCGGGCCGCGAGGGCGATCGCCGCCGGTGTTTTCGAGCGCGAGATCGTGCCGGTGTCGATCCCGCAAAAGCAAGGCGACCCGGTCGTCTTCGCCCAGGACGAGCATCCGCGCGCGACGACGATGGAGGCGCTGGCCAAGCTCAAAGGCGTGGTGCGCCCGGATGGCAGCGTCACCGCCGGTAACGCTTCCGGCATCAACGATGGCGCCTGCGCGCTGTTGATCGCCAGCGGCGACGCCATGCAAAAGCACGGCCTGAAGCCGCTGGCGCGCATCGTCGGCATGGCCACCGCCGGGGTGGCGCCACGCGTGATGGGCATCGGTCCGGTGCCGGCGGTGCAAAAGCTGCTGCGCCAGACCGGGTTGACACTGGAGCAGATGGACCTGATCGAGTTGAACGAAGCATTTGCCGCGCAAGGCCTTGCCGTGCTGCGCGAACTTGGTGTGAGCGCCGACGACCCGCGCGTCAACCCGAACGGCGGAGCCATCGCGCTCGGCCACCCGCTGGGCATGAGCGGCGCCCGCCTGGTCACCACCGCCACCTATCAGCTGCACCGCACCGGCGGCCGCTATGCGCTGTGCACCATGTGCATCGGCGTGGGGCAGGGCATCGCGATGATCATCGAGAGGGTGTAGAACCGCTTTGATTTAACGTAGTTAAAAGTGCAGGAGACAAAATGAACAAGCAAAAAAGCGGCGCCCATGAGCGCCTTGCGTATCGACGGAGGCAGCCATGCTAGCGAATCTGGCAGGCGTGCTGTTTGACGGCATCGCCTATGGCAGCCTCCTTTTTCTCATCAGCGTCGGCCTGTCCGTCACGATGGGGATGATGAACTTTATTAACCTGGCCCACGGCGCGTTCGCGATGCTGGGCGGGTATGTCAGCGTGATGCTGCTGTCGCGCCTTGGCGTGCCGTTCCTGGCGTCGCTGCCGCTGGCGTTCGTCGCCTCCGCGCTGGTGGGGCTGGTGCTGGAGCGGACGCTGTATCGCCGCCTGTACAAGGCCAGCCACCTCGATCAGGTGCTGTTTTCCATCGGCCTGACGTTCATGTCCGTGGCCGCGGCCACCTTCTTCTTCGGACCGACGCAGCAGCCGGTCACGTTGCCGGCCTGGCTGCACGGGCAGGTGTCGCTGTTTGGCCTCGACGTTGGCGCCTACCGGCTGTTCTTGATCGGCATCGTGGTGCTGATCACCATCGCGCTTGGACTGCTGATCGAGCGTACCCGCTTCGGCGCGCAGATCCGCGCATCGGTCGACAATCAAACCGCGTCGGCCGGCCTTGGCATCAACGTCAGCCTGGTATTCAGCCTGACCTTCGCGCTGGGTTCAGGCCTGGCCGGCCTTGGCGGCGGCCTTGGCATCGATGTGCTGGGCCTCGACCCGACCTTCCCGATCAAGTACATGGTCTACTTCCTGCTCGTCGTGGCGGTCGGTGGCGCCGGCACCATCAAGGGGCCGCTGCTGGCGGCGCTGATACTGGGCGTGTTCGACGTCGCCGGCAAATACTACGTGCCCGAAATCGGCGCCTTCGTCATCTACGCGCTGATGGTGGTACTGCTGATCGTCTTCCCGGCTGGCCTGGTGCGGAGGAAAGCATGAACGCCTTCACCGAATCCGCAGTTAAACCAGTTCCAGCCGCAAAGAACGTCATGACGCCACAACAGAAACGCCAACTGAACCTGCCGAACGATCGCTGGAAGCCGCTGGAAATCGTCTTCTGGCTGCTGCCGGTGGCTGCCTACTTCTTCTTCCCGGGCTATCTGGTGCTGATCAGCCAGATCATGATCATCGGCCTGTTCGCGCTGTCGCTCGATCTGATCCTCGGCTACGCCGGCATCGTCTCGCTGGGGCATGCCGCGTTCTTCGGCCTGGGCGCCTACACGGCCGGCCTGCTGGCGGTGCACGGCTGGGGCGAGCCGCTGAGCGGCCTGCTGGCCGGCGCGGTGGTGGCAGGCGTGTTCGGCTTCGTCACCTCGTTCCTGGTGGTGCGCGGCCAGGACTTGACGCGCTTGATGGTCACGATGGGCATCTGCCTGATGCTGCACGAAGCCGCCAACAAGGCATCCTTCATCACCGGCGGCGTCGATGGCTTGTCCGGCATGATGGTCGGTAAGCTGTTCGGCGTGTTCGAATTCGACTTGAACGGAACGGTGGCTTTCTGGTACAGCTTTGCCGTGCTGTTCGTCCTGTTCGTGGTGCTGCGCCGCGTGGTGAAGTCGCCGTTCGGTTTGAGCCTGATCGGCATCCGCGAAGGCGTGCGCCGCATGCCGTCGCTGGGCGTCAACGTCAACCGCCGTTTGATCGCGATCTTCACGGCCGCCGCCGCCATCGCCGGCGTGGCCGGCGCGCTGCTGGCGCAGACGACGCAGTTCGTCGGACTCGACGCGCTGGGCTTCCCGCGCTCGGCCGAGTTGTTGATCATGCTGGTGCTGGGCGGGACCGGGCGCCTTTACGGTGCGCTGATCGGCGCCGCCGTGTTCATGATCGCGCAGGATTACATTTCCGGCCTCAATCCTGCCTACTGGCAGTTTTATATCGGCCTGCTGCTGGTGCTGATCGTGCTGTTCGCGCGCGGCGGCATCCTGGGCGGCCTGGAGAAGATCGCCCAGCGTTTCAAACCATCCAACAAGGAGCAGGCATGAGCCAGGACACCACACTGCGCACCGAAGGCCTGGGCAAGCGCTGGGGCGGATTCGTCGCCAACAGCGACGTGACGCTGACCTTCGAACCGGGCGCGCGCCACGCGCTGATCGGCCCTAACGGCGCCGGCAAGACCACCTTCATCAACCTGCTGACCGGCGGCTTCATGCCCAGCAGCGGCAAGGTCTATCTGGGCGGCGAGGACATCACCAACCTGCCGCAGCACGAGCGGGTGCATCGAGGCATGACGCGCACCTTCCAGCTCAACACACTGTTCGCGGGAATGACGGTGCTCGAATCGGTGGCGCTGGCCATCAGCGAGCGTCGCGGCTTGCAGTCGGTCTGGTACAAGACGGTGGAAAACCATCCGGACGTGATCGACGAGGCGATGGAGCTGCTGGCCACCTTGAAGCTGACCGACCAGGCCAACAGCATCACCCGCAGCATGGCTTACGGTAAGCAGCGGCTGGTGGAGATCGCGCTGGCGCTGGCGACCAAGCCGCGCATCCTGCTGCTGGACGAGCCGGCGGCCGGCATTCCTTCTGCCGAGAGCAAGGAGCTGTTCGAAGTGCTGTCGCAACTACCGCGCGATGTGACGGTGCTCTTCATCGAACACGATATGGGGCTGGTGTTCCGCTTCGCCGACCGCATCACCGTGATGGTGGGCGGGAAGGTGCTGACCGAGGGCACGCCGGAGGAAATCGCGGCGGACCCGCGCGTAAAGGAAGTGTATTTGGGGGAGGCGGAGCATGCGTGAGTTACTGGCGCTCGATAAAGTCACCGCCGGCTACGGCGAATCCATCGTGCTGGAAGACGTGTCGTTGACGATGAATGAAGGCGACAGCCTGGCGCTGTTGGGCCGCAACGGCGTCGGCAAAACCAGCCTGCTGGTGACGTTGATGGGATTGACGCGGCTGCACGGCGGCGGCATCCGCTGGGACGGCAAAGACATCGCCCGCATGCCGACGCACAAGCGCTCGCGGTCGGGATTGGGCTGGGTTCCGCAGGAACGCCATATGTTCCCGTCGCTGACGGTGGAGGAGCACTTGACCGTGGTCGCGCGTCCCGGTCCGTGGAATCTGCAGAAGGTGTATCAGATTTTCCCGCGCCTGTTCGAGCGCCGCGCCAACATGGGCAACCAGTTGTCCGGCGGCGAGCAGCAGATGGTGGCGATCGCGCGCGCGCTGATGACCAACCCACGCATCCTGCTGCTGGACGAGCCGATGGAGGGCCTGGCGCCGATCATCGTGCAGGAGCTGGTGCGGGTGATCCGCAAGCTGGTCGAGGAGGAGGGCATGTCGGTGATCGTGGTGGAACAGCATGCGCGGCTGGCGCTGTCGCTGACCAAGCGCGCCATCGTGCTCGATCGCGGCCGCATCGTCCACGATTCCGATAGCGCCAGTCTGCTGGCCGACGGCGACAAGCTCGATAAGCTGGTGTCGGTGGCGTGAGGCCCAGAGTGACAGGACTATCGGGCGTCGCGCACCGACGCCATGGCGGTCGATGCCGACGCGCCGGCGGGCGCGGTCAGCGGCGCCCGGCTTTGCTCGTTGTTTTCCTGTACCAGCTTGGTCAACAGCTCCATGAACTTGAGCTGCTCCTCGCTGCTTAGCGGCGCCAGAAGGCGGCGGCGCAGGCGCTGCGCGCCGGGGATCATATCGTCTAGCAGCTGCTGGCCGGCGCGGGTGATGGTCAGCGCGCGCTGGCGGCGGTTGGTCGGAATGACCTTGCGCTCCAGCAGACCCTTTTCCTCCAGCCGCGCACACACGGTGGCGCCGGTGGAGGTGTCGATGCCGCTGCTGGCCGACAGCGAGACCTGGTCGATGCCTGGGTTGCCGGCCAGGTTGCGCAGCATCGCGTACTGCACCGGCGTCAGCTCGCCGCCCATCTCGTCGTAGAAGATCGAGACCGATATCTGCTGCGCGCGGCGCAGCAAGTGTCCGGGATGCTCGTACAGATTGGTCAATGTGCTTTCGGTTTCTGGCATGGCGTATTCTCTGCTTGTGCGGCGCAATATGAAAAGAGTTGGGCCTTGGTGTTTACTTCCGTGTTTTCCGGTCTATACTTTACGATATTCAGTACACTGAATGTTAAGCTGAAAACCAATAAGGAGACAAGATGTATCCAAAAAACACATGGTATGTGGCTTGCACACCCGACGAGATCGACGTCAAACCGCTGGGCCGCCAGATCTGCGGCGAGAAGATCGTTTTCTACCGTGGCGCGGAAGGCAAAGTGGCGGCGGTCGAGGATTTTTGTCCGCATCGCGGCGCGCCGCTGTCGCTTGGCTTTGTGCGCGAAGGACAGCTGGTGTGTGGCTACCACGGCCTGGAGATGGGCTGCGACGGTAAAGTCATCAGCATGCCCGGCCAACGCGTGCGCGGCTTCCCCTGCATCCGCAGCTATCCGGTCGAGGAGCGCCATGGCTTCATCTGGGTCTGGACCGGCGACAGGGAACTGGCCGATCCGGCGCTGATCCACCATCTGGAATGGGCGGACAATCCGCAATGGGCTTACGGCGGCGGCCTGTATCACATCCAATGCGAGTACCGCCTGATGATCGACAACCTGATGGACCTGACGCATGAGACGTATGTGCACGCGTCGAGCATCGGCCAGAAGGAGATCGACGAGGCGCCGGTCAACACCCGCGTCGAGGGCGAGGAGGTTATCACCAGCCGCTATATGGAAAACATCATGGCGCCGCCGTTCTGGCGCGCGGCGTTGCGCGGCAACGGCCTGGCCGACGATGTGCCGGTCGACCGCTGGCAAATCTGCCGCTTCACGCCACCCAGCCATGTGATGATCGAGGTGGGCGTGGCACACGCGGGCAAGGGCGGCTACGACGCCGATCCGAAGTTCAAGGCGTCGAGCATCGTGGTCGACTTCATCACGCCGGAGACGGAGACCTCGCATTGGTACTTCTGGGGCATGGCCCGCAACTTCAAGCCCGAGGACCAGGAATTGACGGCGACCATACGCGTGGGACAGGGCAAGATCTTCGCCGAGGATCAGCAGATGCTGGAGCTGCAGCAGCAGAACATCCTGCGCCATCCCGACCGCAAACTGCTGATGCTGAATATCGACGCCGGTGGCGTGCAGTCGCGCCGCTTGCTGGACCAGTGGTTGGAGAAGGAGACAGCGCAGCCCAAGCCGGAGCAGGCGGCATGAGCGCCGGCCGGCTGAACGTCCGGGTCGCGCGCCGGACGAGCGAGGCGGAGGATATTTGCAGCTATGAGCTGGTCAGCGCGGACGGCACGCCGCTGCCGGCCTTCAGCGCCGGCTCGCATATCGATGTGCATATCGGCCCCGATCTGGTGCGCCAGTACTCGCTGTGCAATCCGCCGCACGAAACCCACCGCTACCTGATCGGCGTGTTGCGCGATCCTGCTTCGCGCGGCGGCTCGCAGGGCATGCACGAGAAGATCCACGCCGGCGCGGCGCTGACCATCAGCGCGCCGAAGAATCACTTCCCGCTGGTCGAGGCCCAACGCAGCCTGCTGCTGGCCGGCGGCATCGGCGTGACGCCCGTGCTGGCGATGGCGGAGGCGTTGTCGGCGCAAGGCGCGGACTTCGAGATGCACTACTGCGCGCGTTCGCCCGAGCGCGCCGCCTTCCGCGAGCGCATCGCCGCTTCGCCATTCGCCGCGCAGGTCCACTTCCACTACGATAGCGGCGCGGCCGAACAGAAACTTGATCTGGCTGCGCTGCTGGCGGGGCTGGATCGCGACACCCACATCTATTTCTGCGGCCCGGCCGGTTTTATCGACTACGTGAAGGCGACAGCCGCCGCGCGGCAATGGCCGCAGGCGCAGCTGCACCTGGAGTACTTCGGCGCGGTCGCCGTCGATACCGGCGGCGACCGGGCCTTCGAAGTCAGACTGTCTTCCACCGGCGCGAATTACACTGTTCCCGCCGGCGTCACCGTGATGCAGGTATTGCGCGAAGCCGGCGTGTTTGTGGCGGCTTCCTGCGAGCAGGGCGTGTGCGGCACCTGCCTGACACGCGTGCTCGAAGGCGTTCCGGATCACCGCGATTTGTATTTGACCGAAGAAGAACAGGCGGCCAACAACCAGTTCACCCCTTGCTGTTCCCGTTCCAAGAGCCCCACCCTCGTGCTCGACCTATAAAAAACAAGAAGGAGACACCATGTCAGAGAATATCAATACCCATCGCCGTCAGATTCTGCTGGGCGCGGCCGCCTTGTCCGCCGGCGTGCTGCCGGCCGCCGCGGCGGCCGAGCCGTTGAAGGTGGGCTTGATCGTGCCGATGTCCGGACCGTTCGCGTCCACCGGCCGCCAGATCGAGGCCGCCGTCAAGCTGTTCATGCGGCAGAACGGCGCCAGCGTCGCCGGGCGCCAGGTCGAAATCATCCTCAAGGACGATGGCGGCGTGGCGCCGGATGTCACCAAGCGGCTGGCGCAGGAACTGGTCTCGCGCGACAAGGTGCAGGTGCTGGCCGGCTTCGGCCTGACACCCCTGGCTTTTGCCGCCGCGCCGGTGGCGACGCAGGCCAAGGTGCCGATGATCGTGATGGCCGCCGCGACGTCGGTGATTCCGCAGCGCTCGCCGTACATCGTGCGCACCGGCTTCACCTTGGCGCAAGTGACCGCGCCGATGGCCCAGTGGGCGGTCAAGAACAAGATGAAAACCGTGGTCACCCTGGTGAGCGACTATGGCCCCGGGCTGGATGCGGAGAAGGTGTTCGCCAAGGACTTCAACGAGGGTGGCGGCAAGGTCGTCGAGAGCCTGCGCGCACCGCTGCGCAATCCCGACTATGCGCCGTTCCTGGCCAAGGTAAAGGACTTGAAGCCGGACGCGTTGTTTGTGTTCGTGCCTTCGGGGGAGGGCGCGGCGGTGCTCAAGCAGTTCACGGAGCGTGGCCTGGCCGGCGCCGGCATCCGCTTGATTTGTACCGGCGATGTGCTGGACGATGATTTGATGGCGAGCATTGGCCCGGCCGCCGCTGGTGTGGTCAGCAGCCACCACTATTCGGCCGCGCATCCGTCGGCGGAGAACAAGGCGTACGTCGAAGCGTTCGGCAAGGCGAACAAGGGAATGCGGCCCAACTTCCACTCGGTCGGCGCTTATGACGGCATGCAGTTGTTATACGCGGCCCTCAAGAAGACCGCCGGCGACAGCAACGGCGACAAGCTGCTGGCGGCGATGAAAGGCATGGAGTGGACCAGCGTGCGCGGCCCGGTCGGCATCGATGCCGGCACCCGCGATATCGTGCAAACGGTTTATATCCGTAAGGCCGAGGCGACCGGCGGCTCCTACTTCAACGTGGAGTTCGACAAGGTCGACAAGGTGCGCGACCCGGGTGTTTAGGCAGCCCGATTTCCCGCGCTGTTATAGCTCGACGATGAAGTCCCGGACGGCGCGGCTGAAAGCTTCCGGCTGTTCGATGCAGCTCAGGTGGGAGGCCTGGCGCAGTATCTCCAGCTTCGCGTTGGGGATGCCGTCCACCAGCGTTTGCGACATCTCTATCGGCGTTCCCTGATCCAGTTCGCCCGCGATCACCAGGGTTGGCGCCTGGATCGCCGCCAGACGCGCAGTGGTATCGACCGTGCCGACGGCGTTGCAGCAGCCGGTGTAACCGACGGTGTCGGTCGAAACCACGCGTCGGCGAAAGCGCGCCACCGTCGCCGCGTGATCGGCGCGGAAGCCGTCGTGGAAGTAGCGTCCCATGACGGCATCGGCGATCGCCTCGATGCCGCCTTCGTTCACCGTGGCGATGCGCTGCTTCCAGGCGTCGCGCGCGGCTTGCGGGTAGCCGGACGTGGTATTGGCCAGCACCAGCGCGCGCACCAGCCCCGGATGGCGCAGCGCCAGTTCCTGGCCGACCATGCCGCCCATCGATAAACCCAACCACACAACCGGACCGGTATCGAGCTCGCGCAGCAGCGCGGCCGCATCGTCGGCCAGGTCGGCCATCGAATAGGCGCCCGCCGGCGACTCCGAACTGCCATGGCCCCGGTGATCGTAGGCGATGACGCGGCTATCTTCCGCCAGTTGGTTTGCCAGCCCGTCCCACATCGTCAGGTCGCAGCCGATGGCGTGGCTTAGCACCACGGTGTGACGCGGCGCCTTGCCGTTGCGCGGCTCGCGCACGGTGTAGTGCAGCGATGGACGTGCTTTGTCCCGGCTGTCCGTGCGGCCTTCGCGGCCGACGCCGGGGTGGCTGGCGTTGCCAGGCGCCGCCGGGTCCAGCGCGTAGCCGATCTGCGGGCCGACTTCGCGCAGGATCGCCAGCGCGTGTGTGAAAGCGGTGTTCGCGGCCGGTACGCCGGCGTAGATGGCCGATTGGATCAGTACTTCCTTCAATTCGTCCGGCGTCAGGCGGGTCGCCTCATCGCCCAGCAGCGCGGCGCGCACGTGCAGGTCGAATTCTTCCCAGCGGCCCAGGGCGGTGGTGATGGAGAGGACGATGGCGCGACGGGTTTTCGGCTCCAGCCCCGGACGGCCCCAGATCTCGTTCCAGGCGAAGCGCGTGATCAGGTTCTGGAAGTCGGCATTGAAGTTGTTGGCGTTGCCGAGGGACCGGTCCACCCACGCGTCGCCCAGTATGGCGCGGCGGTTGTTGAGGCCACGTTCGAAGTCGTGGTCGATGGGATCGTAGCTCATGATGTCTTCACTTTAGGTTGAGCGAGGCGAGATCGGCTCGCAGGCTTTGCAGCTGTCGTTGCGCGAGCCGCTGTGCGGGCGCGGTGGCGGCGACCGGATCGAACAGCGTGCGCAGATGCGCCGTGTCGACGTGGGCGTGTAGCTTGTCGTCCTGCTTCAGCGTCTCCTCGATCACGTCGGCGAGGTGGCGCTGGCTGGCAAGCGCATCGCCGGTCATTTTTTCCAGCAGCGCGTGGGCCGCCTGCTTGCCGATGGCGGCCGCCAGATAGGCCGATGCCGCCTCGGCGAACACCAGCCCTTGCAGCGCATCGATATTGCGCAGCATGCGCGCGCTGTCGATCTGGAGGCCGGCAAAGGCGTCGTTCAGCGCTTGCAGTGCGCCGTGGGCGCTGAGGAACAGGTTTGGCCACTCGGCGAGTTCGGCCTGCCAGTTGCCCAGGCCCCGCTCATGCTGCTGGCCCATGCTGGCCAACAGCGCGGCGGCGTGCTGCGGCGTGCGCGTGGCGGCGGCCAGCGCGATCATCGCCGACACGGGATTGCGTTTGTGCGGCATGGCCGACGATCCACCGCGTCCATTGCCGGATGGTTCGGCCAGTTCGGCGATCTCGCCTTGCGCCATCAGGCTCAGGTCCGTGGCCAGCTTGCCCAGGCTACCGGACAGCACCGCCACTTCCAGGCCAAGACGCACCCACTCGTCGCGCTGCGTGTGCCAGGCCGCATCGGCCACCTTGAGTTTGAGCGCGGCGGCGACACGGCCTGCGACCGCCGGACCTTGCTCTCCCATCACCGCGAGGGTGCCGACGGCGCCGCCCAATTGGAGCTGCAATGCGCGCGACGCGCTTTCGCGCAGGCGCAGGCGGGCGCGCACCAGGGGCGCCAGCCAGCCGGTCAGCTTGAAGCCGAAGCTGGTCACCTGGGCGGGCTGCATCAGGGTGCGTGCCAGCACCGGCGTTGCCAGGTGCCGCTCCGCCAGCTGCAGCAGATGCCCGGTCAGGTCGTGCAGACCGTCGTCGAGCAATTGCAGCGCGTCGCGCGTGGCCAGCACCATCGCCGTGTCGATGACGTCCTGGCTGGTGCTGCCCCAGTGGACCTTGCCGGCGGCCTGCGCGTCGTACAGCGCGACGGTCTTGGTCAGCTCCTTGACCAGCGGGATGGCCAGGCTGCCGGCGCGGCGGCCGGCGCTGATGATGGCGGGGATGTCGTAGAGCTGCGCGTTGCAGACGCCGGCGATGGCGCGTGCGGCGGCGGGTTCCATCATGCCCTCATCGGCTTGGGCCTGCGCCAGGGCTTCCTCGAAACGGAACATCGCCTGCACGATGGCCGTGTCGTCGAACACGGCGATCATGTCGGTGGTGGTCAGGAAGCTGTCGAAAATCGATACACTCACTGCTGCTCCAGTTCTGGTTCAAACATAGTCGAAGAAGGCGGTTTCCTGCGCGCCCTGCATGTGGATGTTCCAGCGGTACTGGCCATCGGCGGTTTTCACCGCGAGCAGGGTGGGGCGGCGCGCCGCCGGGATTTGCTCAAGTATCGCCGATTCCGCCAGTCCGGCGTCGCCTTCCAGGAAAACAGCGGTGAACTGGTGCTTGACCAGGCCGCGCGCGAACACGGTGATATAGGCCAGCGGCAGTCCCGGCGCCTGCGGGACGGCGGACAGGCGCAGGGCGAACCCGCCCTGGTCGTTGCTGGGCACGCGGCGGAAGCCCGCCAATGGCTGCGACGCTTCCGCGCCGGCGGCGGCGGGCTGCCAGGTCTCTATCTGGGCGTCGTTGATCGGCAGGCCGTCGCCGTCGTAGATGGTGCCGCTGATGGTGACGGCGTCCACCGGCCTGGCGGCGTCGCTGAAGTCCACCGCCCATTGCCACGCCTCGTGGGAGAACGGGCCGATGGTCTGCGAGGTGGTGATCGGTTTCGCTGGATTGGTCATGTTGGTTCCCCTCAGATGCCGGTTGGCGTGGCGTCGCGGCCGCGCAGCACGATGTCGAATTCATAGCCCAGCATCTGGTCGCTGACCGTGTGCTCAAGGCTGAAGCGCGAGATCAGGCGCTGGCGCGCGGCCAGGTCCGGAATGCTCTGGAAGATCGGATCGTAATCGAACAGCGGATCGCTGGGGAAGTACATCTGCGTGACGAGCCGCTGCGCATACACGTTCCCGAACAGCGAGAAATGGATGTGCGCCGGACGCCAGGCCTTGTCGTGGTTCCCCCAAGGGTAGGGGCCCGGTTTGATGGTGACGAAGCGGTAGCGGCCTTCGTCGTCGGTCATCATCTTGCCCCAACCGTTGAAGTTGGGATCGAGCGGCGCGTTGTGCTGGTCGCGCTTGTGGCGATAGCGTCCGGCCGCGTTGCACTGCCAGACTTCCAGCAGCGAGTCGCGTACCGGTTTGCCGTCTTCATCGAGCACGCGGCCGGTGACGACGATTTTCTCGCCGAGCGGCTCTCCCTCGCCGTGCGCGGTGAGGTCCATATCGTGCGGTAGCAGGATGCGTGGCGACGGGGCGATGTTTTGCGTCGTTGGAACCGGCGCCACGATGCGCAGCGCCGACTGCACCGGCCCGCGCCTGAGCGTGGATTTATATTCTGGGTAAATCAGTTCCGGATAGACGCCGGGCGCGATAGCATCGAATTTCACTGCTGTCTCCTGAGTGGGTTTGTTCTGTCGACGATGGTACGAAAGCGGTCGTGACATCACAAGGCGGCGGCTGCGTGCTATATTCGCTAAACGCACAGTCTGTGCGCATATCGCCCAAATCTGCATTTTTATATGTCATGAACACCGAAAACGACGTTCCAGCCAAACGCGACATGATTGCCGGCCTCGAAAAAGGGTTGCAGGTGATCGAGGCGTTCGACCAGGAGCGCGGCCGCCTGAGCATCGCCGAAGTGGCCGAGCGCACCGGCCTGACCCGGGCGGCGGCGCGCCGCTATCTGATCACGCTCACGCATCTGGGCTATATGCGGCACGAGAACAAGCTGTTTTCGCTGACGCCGATGGTGCTGCGGCTCGGCCAGTCCTACCTGCATTCGGCGCGCCTTCCGCGTCTGGCGCAGCCGCTGTTGTACCGGCTCGCGTATTCGGTCGGGGAAGCGGCGTCCGTCGGCGTGCTCGATCACGATCAGCTGGTGTGCGTGGCGGCGGTCAGCGCCGGCCAACTGGTGTCCGCGACGCTGCAACCGGGGACGCGGGTGCCGGCGTGGTGCACCGCGAACGGCCGCATGCTGCTGGCCAGCCTGCCGCTGGACCAGCTGGATGCCTTTCTGGCCCGCGTGGTGCCGGAGCAGATCACCGAGCACACGATCGTCGGCAAGGAGCGTCTGGCGCTGGAGATCGCGCGCGCCAGATCGCAGGGCTACGCGCTGGTGGACCAGGAGCTGGAGCTGGGACTGCGCACGATGGCGGTGCCGCTGAAGAATTTTCGCGGCGAGGTGGTGGCCGCCATGAATATCAGCGTCCACGCGGCGCGCATGCCGCTCGACCAGATGGTGGAGCGCTGCCTGCCGGCGCTGATCAAGATGCAGGTCGAATTGAATGCGTTGCTTTAGTCGCTCTTGCGGAATTCCTTGGGCGTGACGCCCATGCGTTTCTTGAACAGGCGGCTGAAGTAGGCCGGGTCCTGGAAGCCCAGTTCATAGGCGATGCTGGCGATGCTGGCCGGGACGTAGGTCAGCTTGCGGCACGCCTCCAGCATTAGCCGGTCCTGTGTGATGTCGAACGCCGATTTGCCGGACAGTTTGAGGCACAAGCGGTTCAGGCGCACCGGCGACGCTTTCAGGACGTCGGCATACTGGCCAACCTGCCACTGCTCCTTGAAATGCCGCTCCACCTCCGCCCTGAAGCGGCTAAATAGCTCGAACTCGCCCCGGCCCGACTGGTCGGCGAAGCGGTGATCGGCCTGCACCCGCACCAGCAGCAGCAGGGCGGCGCGCGCCAGCCACTCCAGCATCAACGTGTGGCCGTATTGCGGCCAGGCCGCTTCCGCCAGCAACTGCTGGAGCAGCGCCTCCAGCCGCGAGCGCGCCTCCGGCAGTCCGTTCAAGCCGATCGCCAGCGGCTCGACGAACAGCGTGGAATATAAATCCCCCTGGTTGTCGGCCGCCGAGAAAATGACATTCTGGTCCACCGTCAGCACGTAGCCCTGGGCCTCCGGCGAAAAATCGAAGCCGTGGACCACCGACGGATGGATCGTCAGCACGGCGGGCCCGCGCAGCTCCAGCAGTGCGTCGTCGACGCTGGCGCGCACTTCGCCGGCGAATAAAAAAAGTACCTGAAACAGCCCCGGGTGGGTGTGGTTGTCGATATGCCAGTCATACCTGCGGCTGCGCGTTTCGATCAGCTCTATATGAACGAATTCGGCGTTTTCCGAGCGGGTTTGCTCGCCGTAGAGGGCAAACCTGGGGATCTCGGCAAGTGCTTGTTTGGCTGGGGAGGGCATGGTGTGGGGTCCGTTGTTTGTCTAAATAGTACAAGTTTTATGCCGTTTCATCCATTTTTTTTAGGACTTGCCGGCGCTACGATGGCGTCATAGAAAAATCTATGACGCACCCATAAAACACATCGGAGACAACCATGCGCACCCAAGTAGCCATCATCGGCGCCGGCCCGGCCGGCCTGCTGTTATCCCATTTGCTGCATCTCGACGGCATCGAGTCGGTCATTGTCGAAACCCGCTCGCGCGCCGACATCGAGGCGACCATCCGCGCCGGCGTGCTGGAACAGGGCACCATGGATATCCTCAACGAATCCGGCGTCGGCCAACGGATGCGCGGGCAGGGCGCGCTGCACCACGGCTTTGAATTGGCGTTCGGTGGCAAACGGCACCGCATCGACCTGACCGGATTGACCGGCAAGGCCATCACCGTCTACCCGCAGCATGAGGTGATCAAGGATCTGGTGGCGGCGCGCCTGGCAGCCGATGGCCAGATACTGTTCGAGGTCAGCGACGTGGCGCTGCATGGCGTCGACACGCAAACGCCGTCGGCCACCTTTATGCACAACGGCGAGGCGCGTTCCATCGAAGCCGATTTCGTGATCGGCTGCGATGGCTATCATGGCGTGAGCCGTCCGGCGATGCCGGCGCAGGAGCAGCGCAAGAATTTCCAGCGTATCTATCCCTTCGGCTGGTTCGGCATCCTGGTCGAATCGGCGCCGTCGTCCGAGGAGTTGATCTATGCGCGGCACGAACGCGGCTTCGCGCTGGTGAGCACTCGGTCGCCGACGGTGCAGCGGCTGTACTTCCAGTGCGATCCGGCCGACCACGTCGACAACTGGTCCGACGATCAGATCTGGGCGGAGCTGCACGCGCGGCTGGAAAACCACGACGGCTGGAAGCTCGCAGAGGGCAAGATCTTCCAGAAAAATATCATCGGCATGCGCAGCTTCGTATCGACGCCGATGCAATCGGGCCGATTGTTCCTGGCCGGCGATTCGGCGCACATCGTGCCGCCGACCGGCGCCAAGGGCATGAACCTGGCCGTCTCGGACGTCAAGCTGCTGGCGCATGGGCTGGAGCAGTTCTACAAGAAGGGCAGCGGCGAGAGGCTTGCAAGCTACACCGACGATGCGCTCAAGCGCATTTGGCGCGCCGAGTATTTTTCATGGACGATGACGCGGCTGCTGCATACCTTCGCCGAGGCGACACCGTTCGAGCGCGAAATGCAGCGCGCGGAATTGGAGAATATCGTGACCTCGCGGGCGATGGCGACGGCGCTGGCGGAGAACTATGTGGGAGCGTTTTAGAACCCCACGGGTCGCAGGGTAGGAATATAAGAGGGGCCGCGTAGGACTGGGATGACAAAGTGCTATGTTCCTAGCCTACATTAGGCTCCTACGCGCTCCTATGACCTAGCGCACATAGCGGAGATATAGTGTATCCATCAGGTCGGCAACGATCTATCGGAATAAAACACACTACAAGAGGCCCGCCATGCAACAAGCTACTCACACCAATGTCTCCGGCAACGCAGTACTGGCAATGCACGCCGTTACCCCGGCTGCGGCGCCTGCGCCCGCCATCAGCATCATCGGCGCACAACAGAACGAGCTGCTGCGGGCCTTGTCGCGTGAAGAGCTGGTTAGCCTGTTCGCGCATCTGGAACTGGTGCCTCTGACGGCCGGCAAACACTTGTTCGACTTCGGCGACAAAATGGAATACGCCTTCTTCCCGACCAATGCGATCGTCTCGCTGCAGTATGTGACCGAAGACGGCGGCGCCACCGAAATCGCCGTCGTCGGCCGCGAAGGCGTGGTCGGCGTCTCGATGTACGAAACCGAACGCGCCAACTGCTCGGCGGTGGTGCAGAGCGCCGGTTACGGTTATCGCATCAAGTCGGCCGTGCTGCGCGAAGCCTTCTTCAGCGGCGGCGCATTGGCTCAGCAGTTGATGCGCCATACCAGCGCGCTGTTTGCCCAATTGGCCCAAACCGTGGCCGGTGTGCGTCACGGCAGCATCGAACAGCGCCTGTGCCGCTGGCTGCTGGAACGCCTGGACCGCTCCACTTCCAATGAGTTGAAAGTGACGCAGGAGATGATCGCGAATATGCTGGGCGTGCGCCGCGAGAGCATCACCTGCTCGGCGGGCAAACTGCAGGAAGAAGGCTTGATCGAATATCGTCGCGGCACCGTTACCGTTCTCGATCGCAGCGGCATGGAACGTCGTGCCGGCGGTTGCTACGTCCCCGCGTAACTGCTTCTCAAACAGTTCTTCTCCGCTTCAAACCTCTTAGTGCAGGTACCTCGGCGCATGCTGGAGTTGATCCAGCTTGCGCTGCACCAGGCAGTACCACGCCATCGCCCATTTGGACGCCAGCATCGATTCCTCCACCGTCGGCGCGGACATGGTCCGCTGAACCGCCATCATCTGGCGATGCAGGGCGCGCGCGGCGGGCGTATGTTTGGGGGCTTTTGAAGTATCCATGGTCTTATTGTGGCCCCGTCGCCAAACTCCGGCTGTGCGGTGTACCACGTTGGCGCTAAGCTACTTTCTCTTGCGCTTTTCTTCTAAGCAAGCACATTTATCTTCCTTTCCCAGTCTTTTGCGGATCTATATACTGTTTTCTCATGGTATCGGCCGCTTAATAAGGAAAAATGATGGGGAAGAGGGATTTTCAGGTCGCTGCCGTGCTGTCGGTTGGCGTTATCGCTGGCGCACATGCGCAAATCGCGGTGCAGGACGGCGACCGGATCGAGAAAGTGGAGGTTACGGCCACGCGCTCGGCGAACGCGGTCGACGTGCAGCAGGTGCCGGCTGCGATTACCGTGCTCAAACCGGACAATCTGACCAGATATGGCCTCGGTAACCTGACCGACATCGCCAGCCTGGTGCCGGCGATGTCGGTCCAGGAGCAGGGGCCGGGCATCAACAACATCACGATGCGCGGGCTGGTGGTGCGGGGCATCGTCCCCTCGGAAGTGCAGGACGCGTCGCTGGTGGCGGTTTATATCGACGACATGCCCGTCACGCTGAAGTCGTCCAATCCGGATCTGAAGGTGCTGGACCTCGAGCGCATCGAGGTGTTGCAAGGGCCGCAAGGCACGCTGTTCGGCGCCGGTGCGATGGCGGGCGCGGTCCGCCAGATCACCCAGAAACCCGATTTGACGGATATATTCGGCTCGGTGGAGGCGGTCGGCTCCAGTACCTCCAAGTTCGGTGGTGGAAATCACAACCTGCGCGGCACGGTCAACCTGCCGCTGAAAAACGATGTGCTGGGACTTCGCCTGACCGCCTACACCGGCAACGACTCCGGCTACATCCGCAACCAATACAATGGCGCCATCACCAACGCCGTCTCCACCAACCAGGGACGGGCGGCACTGCGGTTGAAGGCCTCGCGCGATCTGGTGATCGACGCCAGCGTCACCGCTTCCAACGTCAAGGCAGGTGTCAACGACGCCTATGGCGATCTGGCGCCGTACACCACCTTCGCTCTGATCCCGCAAACCAGCAACGACAAACTGCAGTTGTATAACGTCGGCGTCAACTACGATTTGGGCGGCGCGCAACTGGTGTCGTCGACCTCCTACCTGCATCGCGACACGCTGTACGTGACCTCGGCCCAGTATCCGGCGACGGCGTTCATCTTCGGCGGGCAAAATCCGCTGATGCAGGCGGCCTACACTATCGGTAACAAGGTCGAGGACTTCGCGCAGGAGTTCCGCGTCAACTCCAAGGGCGAAGGCCCGTTCAAGTGGACCGCCGGCGCCTTCTTCGAAAAGGGCAAGCGCGATACGCTGCAGGACGAGCCGACCGTCGGTTTCGATGCGCGTTACGCGGAGACGCGCAACTTCCCGGGCTATAACTCGCAGCTCAATGAGCTGGCTTTCAATCCGGACGACTTCTTCTCTGGCGCGCAAAACACCAAATCGCGTCAGGCCGCGCTGTTCGCCGAAGCCACTTACACCGTCTGGGAAAAGCTGGACCTGACTGCGGGCGTGAGGCTGTTCCGTGGCACGCAGGATTTCGATCTGCGTTTCAGCGGCTTGTTCGGCAATCTGGTCGGCGCCACCCCGGCGGCGCCGGTCGGACAGCCGACCGTCAGCAACAGCAGCGCGACATCGAAGGGCGCCAATCCGCGCTTCGTCGCCGCCTACCGTCTCGATCCCGACCACACGCTATACGCCTCGGCCGGCAAGGGCTTCCGCTACGGCGGCAACAACCAGCCGGTGCCTTTCAACTTCTGCGGCATCAACGCACCGACCACCTTCGAGCCGGATAGCCTGTGGAACTACGAGGTCGGCTCGAAAAACACGCTGCTGAATCATCGCATGACGTTCAACGCCAGCGCCTACGTGATCGAGTGGAAGGACGTGCAGGTCTTCAACCGCCTGCCTTGCACCTACTACTTCACGCAAAACGCCGGCAAGATCCGCAGCGAAGGTCTGGAACTGGAAACCGCCTTCAAGCTGACGCGCCGCGCATCGGTGGGAGTGAGCGCGGCCTACAATCACGCCTACGCCACGCGCACCGTGGTCACCGGCATCGCGGCGCAGAACATCCCGGAAGGCAGCCGCGTGCCGTATGCGCCGCGCCTGTCGGCCACCGCCACCGCCAGCTACAGCATTCCCGTGCGCGGGACTGACGAAGTGGGCGTCTCCGCCAGCTATGCGTATCGCGGCGACGCCTATACCAACTTCGCGCCGGAGCAGGGCAGTTATGCGCGCATTCCGTCGTCGAACACGGTCAACGCCACGGTCACTTACAAGACCGGCGCGTACGAGATAGGCCTGTTTGGCACCAACCTGACCAACGGCGCCAAGGTGAGCGACGTCGTGCCCAATACCATCGCCATCCAACCTGGAAATCTGGTGTACATGGCGCGTCCCCGCACTGTGGGATTGCGCGTTAAAGCGAGATTCTGATGCTGAAGCAGCGGCCTTCCGAGTATATCGATGCGCGGCAGCGCGGCGAGGTCGCTGCGGAGCGGAGCCGCACGCTGTGGCTCGGCGAGTGGCCGACCTGGATGCTGATCGCCGTCATCCATGGAGGCTGGCTGCTGACGCTTGCATATTGGCGGGAAATCGGCACTGTGCCTGCCACGTTGCTGATGATTTGGTGGTGCGCCTGGTACATGTCGTTGCAGCACGAACTGATACACGGCCATCCAACCCGCTGGCCGGCGGTGAACCGCCTGTTCGGTTATCTGCCGCTGGCCGTCTGGTACCCGTATGGGCTGTACCGCGACAGCCATCTGCGCCACCACAACGACTTTCATTTGACGATGCCTGCGCTGGACACCGAGAGCAACTACGTCGCGCCGGCGCGGTGGGCGCGGATGAACAAGCCGTTGCGCGCGCTGCACTGGTTTAACAAGACCTTCTGGGGGCGCATGCTGGTTGGCCCGGCGTTGGCCGTCACCGGCGCCTGGATCGAGGCGGTGCGCGAGCCGCTGCGCGGCGACTGGCGCAATGTGCCGATGTGGCTGACCCATGTCGCCATGCTGGCGGCGATGCTGTGGTGGGTGCGGTCTGCCTTCGGCGTGGAGCCTCTGTATTATCTGCTGGCGATCTCATATCCCGCGCAATCGTTGGCGATGGTGCGATCCTACTATGAGCATCGGCCGGCGGCGGATCACAAACAGCGCATCGTGCTCAATGAAGCCGGTTTTGTCTGGCGGGTGCTGTTCCTGAATAACAATCTGCACCTGGTCCATCACGACCTGCCTTCGGTGCCGTGGTATCTGCTGCCGCGCGTCTACAAGGCGCGGCGGCTGGCTTACAATACGCGCAGCGGCGGCTTTCATGTCCAGGGTTATGGACGGTTGATACGCCGCTTCGGTTTCGGCGCGATCGACGCGCCGGTTCATCCCCATATGCCGGACTAGCCAAATGACCTGGATCGCCGCTCTGCCGATGTACAACGTCTCCGAGCGGTTGGGGCGGGCCTATGAGGATTTTCTGGTCGCATTGGCGCAGGAGGCCGGACAGGAGGTTTCGCCTCAATCGCCTTCGGACCTGCCAGCGTTCTGGCGGCGGCGGGACCTGCTGCTTAGCCAGACTTGCGGCTACCCCTACATGACCCGGTTGCGTGGCGAAGTGACCCTGGTCGCCACGCCTTGCTACGATTTCGCCGGTTGCTCCGGCAGCGATTATTCGAGCGTGATCGTGGTGCGCGAGGGAGCCGGGGTCGATGTGCTGGCCGATGCGGCCGGGCTGGTCGCGGTGGTCAACGACGTGAACTCCAATAGCGGGATGAACGTGCTGCGCCATGCGGTGGCGCCGCTTGCGCAGGACGGCCGGTTTTTCGGCAAGGTGATCCAGTCGGGTAGCCATGCCGCCAGCGTGCGCATGGTGCGCCAGGGCGCGGCCGATATCGCGGCGGTCGATTGCGTCACCTGGGGCTATCTGGCGCGGGAGGATCCGGAGGCGTCGATCGGGCTGAAGGCGTTGCGGTATTCGGCTTCGTCGCCCGGGTTGCCGTTGATCGCGGGTGCCGCGGTGGAGCAGGAGTTGGTATTGCGGCTGCGCGGGGCTTTGCTGCGGCCTGGCGCCAGGCTGCGGGAATTGATGGATGTGTTGAGTATTCGCGGGTTCGAGTATCGGGACGATGCCGACTATGCGCTGATTCTTCAGATTCAAACAGAGGCCGAGGCGGCGGGTTATCCGGGGCTCGCGTAGGCCGGATTAGCGGGCGAGGCCCGCCAATCCGCCCCCTGTCTCCTAGGGTCATCTGGCGCCGCGCCACAGCGGCACCGCCGTCGCGTCCAACTTGCGCGGCAGCAGGCCTTCGGCGTAAAACGCATCGGCGATGCGCTGCTGCTCGCCCAGGGCATCCTTTTGCACCAGCCGCACATCGTAGCTGCGCCGGCTATTGGCCAACTCCACCGTCTTCGCATCCAGCCCCCACGCCGGCGCCAGCAACTCCGCCGCTTCCTTCGGCGACTGCTTGACCCACTTGCCGGTCTTGCGCAAGGCTTCAAAGACCACCCCCAGCACATCCGAACGCGCCTCCGCATAGCTGGTGGCGGCCAGGTAGTAACGCTGATAGTCGGCGACATTGCGGCCGTCCGCCAAAATCTTAACCGACGACTGCCGCTGCACGCCGGCCAGGTACGGGTCCCATGTCACCCAGGCGGCGACACTGCCACGTTCGAACGCCGCGCGGCCATCGGCCGGCGTCAGGTAGGCCGGTTCGATGTCCTTGAAACGCAACCCCGCCTTATCCAGCGCCGCGATCAGCAGGTAATGGCTGCCCGCAGCCTTGGTCAGCGCTATCTTCTTCCCCTTTAAATCCGCCACGGTGGCGTAGGGCGCATCGGCGCGCACCACGATCGCCTGTGCCGATGGCGACGGCGCCTCCTGCGCGAAGTAGGTCAGTTGCGCGCCGGCCGCCTGGGCGAACACCGGCACCGTGTCCGCCACGTCCGCGCTCAAATCCACGCCGCCGACGTTGAGCGCCTCCAGCAGCGGCAGGCCGCTGGAGAACTCGTGCCAACTGACCTTGACGCCCAGCGGCGCGAGATCCTGTTCGAGCTGGCCGCGTACTTTGAGGATGGTGAGCAGGGTGGACGACTTCTGATAGCCGATGCGCAGCGTCGATGGTTTTTGCGCCAGCGCCGGCAAGCAGGCCAATGGCAGCAAGGTTGTCAGCGCAAACAGGGATAGCAAGGTGCGGCGGCGCGGGGTGGACATGAAGTCTCCGGAAGTTGGTTGTCTTTCGATTGTAGGTCGCTTGCCGCCGGCGCCGGAACGAATGGTTTCGCGTTTGGATATAGCGCCAGCAGATATCGTCCACGTAAAGACATTATTCTCAAAATTCATATTTGAATATAATAAACAATTAGTTTCTACATAATTATCCGCGTCATAAGATCGCTCCAACTTGACCAATTTGTGGAGCTAACTTATGACAGTATCGCGTCGGAACTTCCTCGTGCGGCTTGCCGCGACCAGCGGCTACGCCGCAGCCACCGCCGCGATGACGACCTTGGGCTTGGGGGCGCCGGCGATCGCGCTCGCCGCCCAGCCAGAAGGGCCGCAGCTGGCGCCCGGCTCGGGAAAGGGCTTGCGCGTGCTGGTGCTGGGCGCCGGTATCGCCGGCCTGGTGTCGGCCTACGAGTTACGCAAGGCGGGCTATGAGGTACAGGTGGTCGAGGCGCGCGACCGGGTCGGCGGCCGAAATTGGACCATACGCAACGGCACCCGCATCGAGTACGGCGACGGCACCACGCAAACCGCGGAATTCGATCCGGACCACTATTTCAACGCGGGCCCGGCGCGTTTGCCCAGCCATCATCAGACCATTCTCGGCTACTGCCGCGAGTTCGGTGTCGAGTTGGAGGCGGAGGTCAACACCAGCCGCAGCGCCTACTTCCTGCCGGATCCCGCTAAGGGTGGCCAGCCGGTCCAGCTGCGCCGCGCCATCAACGATGCGCGCGGCCATATCTCCGAACTGTTGGCCAAGTCGGTCAACCGCGGCGCGCTCGATCAGGAGCTGAACGTTGACGATCGCGCGCGGCTGGTCGAATTCCTGAAGGTTTATGGCGACCTGACGCCGAAGGCGGAATTCAAGGGTACCGAGCGCTCCGGCTACAAGGTTTTTCCGGGATCGGCGGAGCAGGTGGGCGAGCGTCAGGAGCCGTTGTCGCTGGAGGCCCTGCTGGACCCCGACCTCTGGACGTCGCTGATCTTCGATGAGTTGCTGATTTTCCAGCCGACGATGCTGCAACCGGTTGGCGGCATGGATCGCATCCCGCACGCTTTCCACGAGCGGCTGAAGGATGTGGTGCGGCTGAACACGGAGGTCAAGGCCATCCGCAACAAGCCGAATGGCGTCGATGTGACGGTGCGCGAGCGCGCCAGCGGCAAGGAACAGGTGCTGTCGGCCGATTTCGCCATCACGACTTTCCCTTTGCCGGTGCTGGCGCTGGTCGACACCAATTTTTCGCCGGAGGTGAAAGCGGCGATCTCCGGCGTGCACTACGACACGGCCAGCAAGATCGCCTGGCAGTCGCGCCGTTTCTGGGAAACGGACACGCATATCTACGGCGGCATCTCCATCGTCAAGCACGAGACGGCGCTGATCTGGTATCCCAGCGGCGGTTTTCACAAGGCCACCGGCGTGCTGGTTGGCTGCTACAACATCGGCCAGGCCGCGCGCGATTTCACCGCCAAGCCCCTGGCGGCGCAATTCGGGTCCTCGCGCGGTGTCATCGACCGTGTGCATCCCGGGCGCGGCGCCGAATTGCAGCGTCCCGTCAGCGTTGCCTGGCACAAGGTGCCGTATAGCCTTGGCTCTTGGGTGCATTGGGCCACGCCGGCGGAAAAGGAATACACATTGCTCAATAAACCGGAGGGGCGGGTTCACTTCGCCGGCGAGTACCTGAGCCAAATCGGCGCATGGCAGGAGGGCGCCGCGCTGTCGGCCCACCATGCCATCGCCGCCATCGCCAACCGCGTTGCCGCCGGCGCCACCGTCGCCAAGCGCGCCGCCTGATTTTTTCACTTGAGAGAGCACACCATGAAAACCACCGCCAAAGTTATGTTCGCAAGCCTGTTGCTGTCCGGGGCCGCCGTGCACGCCCAGCAGATCAAGCGCACGCCCATCCCCAACTCCAATTTCCCGATCTCGGTCGCCGTCACGGTGCCGGCCAAAGCGGAAACCATCTATTTCAGCGGCGTGCTGCCGGACGTCGCCGACGCCGCCGCGCCGAAAGGAACGCCGGCCGCCTATGGCAGCACCGAGACGCAGACCGCGTCGGTGTTGCGCAAGCTGCAGGCCGCGCTGGCGGCCGAAGGCTTGACTTTCGGTGATGTCGTCTCGCTGCGCGTGTTCCTGGTGGGCGATCCGAAGCTGGATAACAAACTCGATTTCAACGGGCTCAATACCGCCTTCGGACAATTCTTCGGCACCGCCGCGCAGCCAGCCAAGCCTGCCCGCACCGCCTTGCAGGTCGCCGCGCTGCCGCTGCCGGGCGCGCTGGTGGAGATCGATCTGGTCGCCGCCCGCGTCAAGCCATAACTTTTACATCTATCAGGAGCCAAACCGCATGAATCAACCATCATCGATCCGACCACGCCTTCATCCCGTAGCATTGGCAATCTCGTTGCTGTACTCCGCCGCGGCCGCGTCGCCGGCCATGGCCGCCGAGGCGCAACCTGAAACGGCGGCGCTGGCCGCCGCGATCGTGCAGGACGTCGTCGTCACCGGCACCCGCGATCTCCAGCGCTCGGCCGGGGAAAGCCTCAGTCCCATCGATGTGATCAGCGCCAAAGACTTGCAGCGCACCGGCCAGACCGATTTGCGCGACGCCCTGGTCAAGCTGCTGCCGTCGATCAACCGGCTGGCCCAGACCGGCGACGCCGCCAACCTGACCAGCGCGTTGACGTTGCGCGGACTCAGTCCCAATCACGTCCTGCTGCTGGTGAACGGCAAGCGCCGTCACACCTCGGCCAATATCACGGCCGATGCCGGCTCGCAGCAGGGTGCCACGCCGGTCGATATCGACCTGATACCGGTCAGCGCCGTCGACCACATCGAGGTGCTGCGCGACGGCGCGGCGGCGCAATACGGCTCGGACGCCATCGCCGGCGTGATCAATGTCATACTCAAGTCGTCCAGCCAGGGCGGAAGCCTGACCGCCACCACGGGCGAGTACTACAAGCATGACGGCTTCACGCTGGGCGGCGCGGCCGATATCGGGCTGCCGCTCGGCGCGGATGGTTTCCTGCATCTGAGCGCGGAGTACCGCAGGCATGAACACAGCATGCGCAGCGGCGCCGACGAGCGCACCGGCACCTTCGTCAACCGCACGCTTGGCGATCCGCAGATCCGCCGCGAGTCGTTTGGCGCCAACGCCGGCATCTCGATTAGCAAGGACATCGAGTTGTACGCGTTCGGCACCGCCGCCCACCGCGCCGGCGGCAGCTATCAGAACTACCGGCTGCCATCGCGGCTGCCGCAGGTGCATCCGAACGGCTTCAGTCCCATCGAAACCAGCAACGAGACCGATGCGGCGCTGACCGCGGGGATCAAGGGCGCCGATCTGGCGGGATGGCGCTGGGACCTGAGCGCCAGCTACGGCATCGACAACGTCAAGATCAACATGGTCGATTCGGCCAACACCGATTTGTATGCGGCCACCGGCGCCACTCCCACCCGCTTCCATCTGGCGCAGTACAAGAATATCCAGCAAAGCGCCAATGCCGACCTTGCGCGCTCGCTCGATAGCGGCTTTCTGCCTTCCTCTTTGAGCGTTGCGCTGGGCGCCGAGTTCCGCCGCGAGACGTATGAGGTGGGGGCGGGCGACGAGGCTTCCTACTTCGGCAGCGGCTCGCAGGCTTTGCCCGGCCTGTCGCCGGTCAGCGCCGGCAAGCACTCGCGCAATATCGGCGCCGCCTATGTCGATCTGTCGACCAAGCTGGCCAGCCAGTGGGAGGCCGAACTGGCCGGCCGCTACGAGCATTACAGCGACGCGGGCAGCACCCGCAACGCCAAAATTTCGACGCGCTATGAATTCAACCCGCGCTTGGCGGTGCGCGGTACCGCCAGCACCGGCTTCCGCGCGCCGTCGCTTGCGCAAGCGAACTACTCCAGCCTCGCGGTCTCGCCCACCACCGCCGGCGGCCAACTGGCCGTCAATTCGGAGGCGGCACGCAAGCTGGGCGCCCTGGCGCTGCGTCCCGAGAAGTCGCGCAGTTTCAATCTGGGCCTGGTCGCCGAGCCGTTAGAGAATCTGCATGTGACGGTCGACGCCTACCGCATCCTGATTCGCGACCGGATCGTCCAGGGCGGCACTTACACCGGCCAGGCGGCGATCGATGCGCTAACGGCGGCCGGCATCAGTTTGCCGAGCGGCTTGTCGTCGGTGAGCGCCAGCTACTACGCAAACGGTGTCGATACCCGCACGCAGGGGTTGGATTTTGTTGCGGGCTACCCCACCAACCTCGGAAGCCTGGGCCGCGTCGACTGGGATTTCAGCGCCAACATCAACACCAGCAAGGTCACCAAGGTCGCAAATGACGGCAACGGAAAGACCCTGCTCAACGCCCAGCAGGTCGGTTACCTGACCACGGCGACGCCGAAGAACAAATTGATCATCGGTGGCGTCTGGACGCTTGACGACTGGAGCGTGAGCCTGCACGCCACCCGTTACGGCAAGACCGCGACCGAGGCCACTTTCTATTCGGGACCGAATATCTATTCGACGACGGTATTCAACCGCATAGAAAACAAGCCGAAGACGCTGACCGACCTGGAAGTGCGTTATTCGGCGACCAAAAAGCTGCAACTGGCCGCCGGCGCCACCAATCTGTTCGACGTATATCCGAGCAAGGTGCCCCCCATCAGCCGCTATCTGGGCGTTTATCAGTACGATACGGCGGCCGCGCAGATACCGTTCAACGGCGGTTATTACTACGTCAGGGCGAACTACAAGTTCTGATTGGGGGTAATATGGCGTCTGTTTTTGCAGGCTCTAACTTGATACATACGTCGATACTTACATGAAAATAGATGACATCAGTGCGTTCGTGGCGGTGGTGCGCAGCCAGTCGGTTAGCGCCGCCGCCGAGACGCTGGGGCTGACGCAGTCGGCGATCACGCGGCGCGTGCAGAACCTGGAGCATGAACTGGGCGTGGAACTGCTCGACCGCAGCGTCAAGCCGCCGAAACCCAGCCTGATGGGCAAGCAAGTGTTCGAACAATGCGGAAAAGTGCTGCTGGAAGTGGACCGCCTGCGCGACCTGGTGCAGGTGGACCAGGCGCCCACCGGCGTATTCCGCATCGGCGTCATTCAAACCATCGGCGATGTGGTGCTGCTCGATACGCTGCAAAAGCTGAACCGCACCTTCGACGGCTTGCATACGGAAGTGACGTCGGGCTGGGGTTCGCAGCTGGTCGAGCGGGTCGCCAACGCGGAGATCGACGCCGCCGTGGCGCTATTCCCGGCCACGAAAGTGCTGCCCGAAGGGCTGCGTGGCCGCACCTTGGGCCGCATCGAGCTGGTGATCGTCGCGCAGAAGGGCGCGATGCCCAAGCGCAGTTACAAGTTGCGCGACATTTTCAGCACCGGCTGGGTGCTCAATCCGGACGGTTGCGGGTTCCGCGCCGGGCTGGCGCGCGCGCTGATGGAGCAGGGGCTGTCGTTCAAGATCAATCTCGAGACATTCGGCACCGACCTGCAACTGGGCCTGGCCGCCAGCGGACTGGGACTGGGGCTGATGCCGCGCCCCATCCTGGAGCGCAGCCGCCACCGCGCGCAGCTCGATATCGTCAACGTGGTGGACTTCAAGCCGGTGCTGGATATCTGGCTGGTGCAGCCTTTGCAGCCAGGCGCGGTGCAGCACGCGATCGATTTCTTCGCGCAGGCGGTGCAGCACGCGTTCGCCGAGGCGCCATTGAAGGCGGTGCCCAAGGTCGCCGCGCGCTAGTTTGTAATTATTCCTGAAAATCATATATCAATAGTCGAAACAATTAGTTTTGACATAATCATTTGCTACCTATACTAGATTTCAACGGCTCGCGAAGCCTTCGAATCCTCAGCATAGGGAAGCAACGACATGTCGGTTTCAACTCCAGCCTACGGCGGCGCGACAGCACCAGTATCTTCTTCCGTATCCGCTCCGGATACGGCGCCCGCCAAAACCAAGCCTTCCGTTCTGCTCTCCGTATTGCGGCGCGCCGCCAGTCCGCTGGTGCTGCTGGCGCTGTGGGAAGTGGCGTCGCGCACCGGCTTCCTGCCGGAGCGCGTGCTGGCGGCGCCGTCGCAGATCTTCGTCACGCTGGGCGAGTTGATCGTATCCGGTGAAATGGGCAGCAACGTGTGGGTGTCGCTGCATCGCGTCCTCACCGGCCTGTCGGTGTCGCTCACCTTGGGCACCGCGCTGGCGCTGATCGCCGGCCTGTCGCGCCAGGGCGAAGTGGCGGTCGATTCGACGATGCAGATGGCGCGCACCTTGCCCTTCCTCGGACTGGTCCCGCTGTTCATCCTGTGGTTTGGCATCGGCGAGTTCACCAAGATCGCGCTGATCGCCTTCGCCACCACCTTCCCGATGTATTTGACGCTGTACAGCGGCATACGCGGCATCGATTCCAAGCTGGTGGAGGCGGCGCGCCTGTTCGGCCTGAGCTACCCGCAGTTGATCGTCCATGTGATCCTGCCCGGCTCCCTGCCATCCTTCCTGGTCGGTCTGCGTTACTCGCTGGGCGTGAGCTGGTTGTCGCTGGTGGCGGTGGAGCAGATCAACGCCACGGCGGGCCTGGGCTACCTGATTAACAACGCCCGCGACTTCATGCGCACCGACGTCATCGTCGTCTGCCTGCTGGTTTACAGCCTGCTGGGCCTCGCCACCGATCTGCTGGTGCGCGCCATCGAACACTATGCGCTGGCCTGGCGTCCAACCTTCATCAAGGATTGAGCATGCAAACCATACAACTCGACCGCCCCGGCGCGGGGATCGCCGCGCGCAACGACGGCGCTTCCAGCTTCCGTCCCGAAGCGCCGGTCACGCCACGCACTCCGGTGCGGGCACGCCTGCTGAGCAAGCAGTTCGGTCCCAACGTCATCCTCGACCAGCTCAACCTCGATATCCGCGCCGGCGAGTTCGTCGCGCTGCTGGGCCGCAGCGGCTCCGGCAAGACCACGCTGCTGCGCGCACTGGCCGGACTCGATCGCATCACCTCCGGAACGCTGGAGGTGCCGCAAGCCCGCGCCGCCGTGTTCCAGGAGCCGCGCCTGATGCCATGGAAGCGCGCCTGGCGCAATGTCACGCTTGGATTGAAGATCGACCAGCCGCGCGAACGGGCACGCCGGGCGCTGGCCGAGGTGGGGCTGGATCACCGCGAGAACGCCTGGCCGGCGACGTTGTCCGGCGGCGAGGCGCAGCGCGTGGCGCTGGCCAGGGCGCTGGTGCGCGAGCCGCAGTTGCTGCTGCTCGACGAGCCGTTCGCCGCGCTGGACGCGTTGACCCGCATCCGCATGCACCAGCTGATCCTGGCGCTGTGGCGCCAGCACCGCCCGTCCGTGCTGCTGGTGACGCACGACGTCGACGAGGCGGTGCTGCTGGCCGACCGCGTGCTGGTGCTGGACAAGGGCCGCATCGTCTCGGACATCGCGATCACCCAGCCGCGCCCGCGCAGCGCCGAGCGGCCGGAGTTCCAGCGGGTCCGCGCCGAGCTGCTGCAATTACTCGGCGTCGAAATCGATGCGCCGGTTTCCGCGCCGGAGCCGGAAATCCAGGCGCCGGTCCATACCCCGTTCAACTTCAGTAACTTCTCGATCTGATCATGACCACATCCGTCCTTCGCCTGCCAGTCATCGATCCCGCCCATCAGCTGGACAGCCCGGAATTCGCCGCGCTGCTGGAGGGCTTGAGCGCCGAATTCGCAGCCACCGCCGAGCGGCACGACCGTGACGCCAGCTTCCCGCACCAAAATTTCGAACGCCTGCACGAACTGGGCCTGCTCGGCCTGACGGTGCCGCGCGCTTTGGGCGGCCTTGGCGCCACGCTGGCGCAGACCGCGCGCGTGGTGGCCGCCGTTGCACGCGGCGAGCCGTCTACCGCGCTGGTGCTGACGATGCAGTATCTGCACCACGCGTCGGGCCGGCAGTCGAAGTGGCCGCCGCACCTGCTGCACCGCGTCGTCGACGAGACGCTGCGCGACGGCGCGCTGATCAACGCGCTGCGCGTGGAACCGGAGCTGGGAACGCCGGCACGCGGCGGCCTGCCGGCGACCACGGCGCGCCGCACGCCGCAGGGCTGGCGCATCAGTGGCCGCAAGATCTATTCGACCGGCATACCGCGCTTGACCTGGCTGGGTGTCTGGGCCCGCAGCGACGATCCCGAGCCGCTGGTCGGCAGTTGGCTGGTGCGCCGCGATACGCCGGGCATCACCGTCATCGAAAACTGGGATCATCTTGGCATGCGCGCCACCGGCAGCCACGAGGTGGTGTTCGACGACGTGCTGGTGCCGCTCGATCATGCGGTGGAAGTGGCGCCGGCCGGCGCCGCCCCGGATCTGGATGCCTCGCTGCTGTTGTGGATGTCGGTGCTGCTGTCGGCGATCTACGATGCGGTGGCTCGCGCGGCCCGCGACTGGTTGGCCGGCTGGCTGGAAGAGCGCGTGCCCGCCAATCTCGGCGCGCCGCTTTCGACGTTGCCGCGCTTCCAGGAGGCGCTGGGCCAACTGGACGCCTGGCTGTTCTCCAACCGCGTGCTGATCGACGCCGCCGCCAACGGCGCGGTGCCGGCCGCCGACGCCTTCCGCATCAAGTACCTGGTCACCAACCAGGCGATCCAGGTGGTGGAGAAGGCGATTGAGCTAAGCGGAAACCCGGGCCTGTCGCGCGCCAATCCGCTGCAGCGCCACTACCGCGACGTGCTGTGCAGCCGTATCCACACGCCGCAGAACGACACCATTCTGGTCAACAGCGGCAAGGCGGCTTTCGCCGCGCGCGCAGGCAAAAAAATCCCCTCGTCCGGCGTGGCCGGTATTTCATCCATCACTGCAAAGGAAGCATCATGAGCATTGAATTCATCGGTTTTAGCGCGACCCAGGAAGTATCCGAAACCCTTCTGCCGCAAGGTTCCGTCGTCAATAAAAGCTTCCTGGGCGCGGTCGCCCGCGCCCACGAATACGCCGGTTTCGACCGCGTGCTGGTGGCCCACAGCAGCGCATCGGTGGACGGCTTCCAGGTCGCTTCCTATATCGCCTCGCAGACGCAGAAGCTGGGCATCCTGCTGGCCCATCGTCCCGGCTTCGTGTCGCCGACGCTGGCGGCGCGCCAGTTCGCCACGCTGGACCACTTCAGCGATGGCCGCCTGGCGGTGCACGTCATCAGCGGCGGCGACGACACCGAGCAGCAGCGCGACGGCGACTTCCTCGACCACGACCAGCGCTACCAGCGCACCGACGAATACCTTGACGTGGTCCGCAAGACCTGGACCTCGGAAGGGCCGTTCGACCACGACGGTCCGATCTACCGCTTCAAGGGGCAGAACGCCGGCGTGCGGCCGCTGAACAACCAGCACATACCGGTCTATTTCGGCGGCTCGTCCGAGGCGGCCATCGAAGTCGCCGGCAAGCACGCCGACGTGTACGCGCTGTGGGGCGAATCGCTGGCCCAGGTGGCCGATACGATCGCCCGCGTCAGGGCGGCGGCCGCCAAGCATGGCCGTGCCGACAAGATCCGTTTCAGTCTGTCGTTGCGCCCCGTGCTGGCCGCGACCGAGGATCAGGCCTGGGCCAAGGCGGACGCCATCCTGGCCACCGCCACCGAGCGGGTCAAAGGCAATTCCTTCTTCAGCCAACGCCCGCAGCAACCGCAGAACGCGGGCTCCCAGCGCCTGCTCGACACCGCCGCGCAGGGCAAGGTGGTCGACGAGCGCCTGTGGACCGGCATCGCCGCGCTGACCAAGGCCGCCGGGAATTCCACCGGCTTGGTCGGCACGCCGGAGCAAGTGCGCGACGCGCTGCTCAAGTACTGGGAACTGGGCGTGACCACTTTCCTGATCCGTGGCTTCGATCCGATCCAGGACGCATTGCAGTACGGCCGCGAGCTGATTCCCCTGGTGCGCGCGGCGGTGGCCGAACGCGAAGCATTGCAAGCCGGCGAGCCTTCGCGCCTGGCCGCCTGACACGGAGCAGTCGATGACCCAGACCACCAGCTTGAATCAGGGCGACATCATCGTCGCCAGCCAGTTCGACCCCAAGGTCAACGCGCTGCTGGCCCAGCGTACCGGCCTGGCCGTGCGCGACGTGCCACCCGGGCCGCTGACGGCGCTGCCGCGGGGCGCCGACGTGCTGTTCGCGCTGCCCGCCCCGAAGGGCCAGACGCTGTTGCAGACCCCCGCGCCGGCGGGCTGGAACGAGGTGCGGTGGGTGCAACTGGCTTCGGTCGGCATCGACTACTATCCCGACTGGCTGTTCGACGGCCCGGTGGTCACCTCGGCGCGCGGTACCGCCTCTGTGGCCATCGCCGAATACGTGCTGGCGGCGATCTTCACGGCCGCCAAGCACATTCCGGAAATCTGGCTAGGTCAGGCCGCCGACTGGCGCCGCCTGTCGCTTGGCCTGGTGCAGGGGACCACGCTGGGCCTGTACGGCTTCGGCTCGATCGGCCAGGCGCTGGCGCAGCGGGCGCTCGCGCTGGGCATCAAGGTGGTCGCGCTGCGCCGCTCGGACGCGCCGTTCGGTGTCGAGGGCGTCGAGCGGGTCGACTCGCTCGATCAGCTGGTGGCGCGCTCGGACCATCTGGTCCTGGCGGCGCCGTCGACCGCCGAAACGCGCCACGCCATCAGCCGGTCCGCGCTGGCCCATGCCAGACCCGGTCTGCACCTGATTAATATCGCGCGCGGCAACCTTGTCGACCACCAGGCGCTGCTCGACGCGCTCAACGAAGGCAAGGTCGCGTTGGCGACGCTGGACGTGACCGACCCCGAGCCGCTGCCGGCCGGGCATGCGTTCTACGGCCATCCGCGCGTGCGCCTGTCGCCGCATATTTCGCCCAGCACCGATCAGATCGTGCCGGCGCTGATCGACAAGTTTGTTCTGAACCTGGACCGCTTCCGCAGCGGCGAACCATTGACCGACGTGGTCGACACCGCGCGCGGCTACTGAACCCACAAGGAACCACCATGAGCAGCTCCTCACCACTTTATTCGGCGCCGCTGTCGCGGCCACACCTGCGCCAGGTCGGCAAAAGCACACCGCGTCCGGCGATCTACGCGGCGCCGCGCGACGCCAACGGTAGTGTCATCTTCGCGGAGCCGCCGCCGCCGCCGACCATCGAAGGCCAGCGCCAGTACCGCAAGGAGCGGCTGGCCGTCTCCTTCCGCCTGTTCGCGCGCTATGGTTACGACATGGGCGGGGCGGGGCACATCACCGCGCGCGATCCGGAATACCCGGATCACTTCTGGGTCAATCCGGCCGGCGTCTACTTCGGTCACATTCGCGTATCGGACCTGATCCTGGTCAGCCACGACGGCAAGGTCGTGGAGGGCGACGGCCTGCTGAACCGCGCCGCGTTCGCGATCCACTCGGAGCTGCACAAGGCGCGGCCGGACGTCATCGCCGCCGCCCATTCGCACGGCTTGTATGGCAAGGCGTTCGCCGCGCAGGGCCGGCTGCTCGACCCGCTGACCCAGGACTCGTGCGCGTTCTACCAGGACCACGCGATCTTCTCGGATTTCAGCGGCGTGGTGCTCGATTCGAGCGAGGGTGAACGGATCGCCGCCACCCTGGGCCGGCGCAAGGCCGTGATCCTGCAGAACCACGGCTTGCTGACGGTGGGCGCGTCGGTGGAGTCGGCGGTGTGGCGCTACATCGCCTTCGAGAACGCCGCCCAGGCGCAGTTGTTGTCCGAAGCGGCCGGGCCGACCAAGCCGATCCCGCACGAGGTGGCGCTGCATACGGCCGGCCAGATCGGCTCCGACGCCGGCGGCTGGTTCAGCTTCCAGCCGCTGTGGGACGTGATCACGCGCGAAGAGCCGGACCTGTTCGACTAATCAAGGAGGACCATCATGTCTAGCGCCACATTGTCATTTCACGACGCATACCAGAGCGACCAGGTCGACGCGGTAGCGCTGCGTGCTGGATTCGCTACTTCCTACCTGAACGCGGCGGCGGCCAAGCCGGCCGGCTGGCTGCGCAGCCCCGGCGCCGCCGGCACGCTGCTGGTGCATGGCGCGGCGCTGCTGGCTATCTGGAGCTTCTCCAGCACCGTCGTCAAGCCGTCGGCGCCGCCGCCGGTGGTGGAGCTGATCCGCCTTCAGCCGGAGCCGAAGAAGGAACTGGCGCCACCGAAACCGGAGCCGGTGAAGGCGAAGCCGCTGCAACTGGCGCCGCCGAAACCGGTGGCCCGGCCCTTGCCGACGCCGAAGACGGTGGAGACCTCCGCCGACAAGGCCGAGACCTACACACCGCCCGCGCCGCCGGTGCAGGCCGCGCCCATCGGACCGGTGACGCCGGTGGCGCCGGCGCCGCCGCAGCCGCCGTCTCCAGCGCCGGTGGTTGCCGCCCCCAGGCAAATCAGCACCGAAGGCATTCCGACAGACTATGTCAACCAGGTCTACGCCCGCATCAACAGCAACACCGATTATCCGCGCGAAGCCAAGATGCGCCGCCAGCAGGGAAAGGTCGGCTACCGGCTGACGCTCAACCCGCAGGGTGCGCTGCTCTCCTTCGATATCCAGTCGTCCGGCGTGGAAGCGCTGGACGAGGCGGCGCGCGACGCGATACGGCGCGCGGCGCCATTCCCCCGGTTGCCCGATCTGGGCGGCAGCACTTATCTGCTGGCCGGGAACATTGTCTTCAAAATTAACTAGTCAAGGAAAACGCCATGAGTGCTACCCAAGTTGTCGCCCAGTCTGTCGCCCATCTTTCGCCGCTCCAGCTGTTCGAGCAGGCCGACTTTATCGTGAAATCCATCATGGTGGTGCTGGTGCTGGCGTCGCTCGCCAGCTGGGGCGTCATCATCGACAAGCTGCTGCGCTTTTCGCGCCTGCGCCGCAACGCCATCGCCTGGACCGGCGCGCTGGCCGGACAGCGCTCGCTGACGCGACTGGCGCAGGAGCTCAAGCAAAATACCGAGGACCCGTTCGCCCGCATTTATCACGCCATCGTCGACGAGTGGCACACCAGCCATCGCCAGCACCTGCATATCGACGCGGCGGGGCGCGACAGCCTGAAAGAGCGCATCAACCGGGTGGGCCAGATCAGCAGCAACGTCGAAGTGGAGCAACTGCAAAAGGGCCTGTCGATACTGGCGACGGTCGGTTCCGTGGCTCCTTTTGTCGGCCTGTTCGGCACCGTCTGGGGCATCATGAACGCGTTCCAGGGCATCGCCGCCAGCAACAGCACCAGCCTCGCCGTGGTGGCGCCGGGGATTGCCGAAGCCTTGTTCGCCACCGCGCTGGGCCTGGTGGCGGCGATTCCCGCCGTCGTCGCGTACAACCGCGCCTCCGGCGACTTGAATGGCTACGCCGCCCGCCTTTCCACCCTGGTCGGACTGGTGGAGGTGCAGCTATCGCGCCAACTGGAAGCCGGGGAGGCGCTGGTGGAGACTATCGATGCCGCGCCGGCGAAGTCCGACCGCGCCGCCCGCAACGTCACGCCGCTGGCGGCGCAGGGAGCCTGACATGGGTGTCCGCTTATCTTCAGGTCCGGCCCACCGTCCAGGTCCGGTCAGCGATATCAATGTCACGCCGCTGGTCGATGTCATGCTGGTGTTGCTGATTGTGTTCATGGTGGCTGCGCCGATGATGACGGCCGGCGTCAAGGTCGATCTGCCGACTTCCAGCGCCAAGCCGCTGGAGGAACCCAAGCCGCCTATCGTCGTCAGCATCGACGCCAGTGGAACGGTCTTCGTCAACCAGACCGCCGCCACCCCGGACACCTTGCTGCCGCTGATGGCGCGGGAGGCGGCCGGCGACAAGGAGCGCCGCATCCACCTGCGCGGCGACCAAGCGCTGGCTTACGGGCGGATCGTCAAGACGATGGGAACCTTGAACGACGCCGGCTACGCCCGCATCGCGCTGGTCTCGGAAGCGCCAGCGCCCTAAACATTCACTTATCACAGAGGCTGGAAAATGGATTCGATCACTTCGAAGGGCGGCACTCGCCGTCAATTCCTGCGCCGCGGCGCGCGATTGGGCGCCGGCGCGGGACTGGCCGCGCTGCTGGGCGGCTGGAGCAGCGCCACCCGCGCGGCGGCCGTTCAGCTGCGGGACGCCACGCTGCGTGTGGGTACCTACAAGGGCGGCGACTCCTATTACTTTAACGAGGCTGGCGTCGCCGGCATTCCGTACAAAACGGCATTGGCCGAATTCGCGGCCGGGAATCTGATCGTCGAGGCGCTGGCATCGGGTTCGCTGGATTTCGGCTCCATGAGCGAGATTCCGCCGATCTTCGCCGCCGCCAGCGGGGCACCGCTCAAGGTCATCGCCGTGCTGCGCGGTGACGTCAACAACCAGGTGGTGCTGGTGCCGAAAAACTCGCCCATCACCGATCCCGCGCAGTTCAAGGGCAAGCGCATCGGCTATGCGCGGTCGACCACGTCGCACTATTTCCTGCTGCAGCTGCTGAAGGAGAATGGCCTTGGATTCAAGGATATCCAACCCGTGGCGCTGCCACCGCAGGACGCGTTCGCGGCCTTCAAGAGCGGCCAGATCGACGCCTGGGTGATCTACGGCCTGGTGGTGGAACTGGCCAAAAGCCAGGAGGGTGCGCGCGTGCTGCGTACGGCGGACGGCTACCTGTCGGGGAACTACGTAATCAGCACGTCCGCCACCGCGATCGCGGATCCGCTCAAGCACGCCGCCATAGGCGACTACCTTCAGCGCGTGGCGAAGGTCTACGACTGGATCAACCGCAACCCGAAACCGTGGGCGGCCAAGAGCGGGCAGATCGCCGGCGTACCGCCGCAGTTCTTCCTCAACCAGGCCACGCACCGCAGCCAGCCTTACAAGCTGGCGGCGGTGGACGACGCGGCGATCAAGTCGCAGCAGCAGGTGGCCGATGTGTTCTCCGATGCCGGCCTGCTGGCGCGCCGCATCGACGTCAAACCAATCTGGGACCGCAGCTTTGCCAAGTACCTGGCCTGACCAAATATACATAACGATATAGGGAATCAACGCATGCAGCACTATAAGAAAAATCAACCAAAACTGAATGCCTTGCGCCTGGCGCTGCTGACAACCGGCCTGCTGGGAGGGGCCGGTGCCTTGGCGCAGACCAGCGTCGGGCAGGTGCAGGACGTCGTGGTCACCACCGGCGTGCGCGGCGAAGCGCGCACCGTGGCGGACAGCCCGGCGCCGATCGACGTGATCAGCGGCGAGCAGTTGATCCACACCGGCCGCGCGGAACTGGCCGAGGCGCTGGGGCGCCTGCTGCCATCGTTTAATTTTGGCACCAACCAGGCGGGCGTCAATTCGGTGGTGCGGCCGGTCAGCAACCGTGGCCTGGGGCCTGCCTACACGCTGGTACTGGTCAATGGCAAGCGCCGTCACAATTCGGCGCTGCTGACCAATGGCGGCGGCGACACCAGCGGCGTGAACGCCATCGATCTCGATACCATTCCGCTCAGCGCCATCGACCATATCGAAGTGCTCAAGGACAGCGCGGCCGCGCAGTACGGATCGGACGCCGTGGCCGGGGTGGTCAACGTCATCCTCAAAACAGGCAATCATGGCGGCCAGATCTCGGCCAGCTATGGAGAGTTGAAGAGCGGCGCCGGCGACCTGTCCAACAAAAAGCTGGAAGGCGACGTTGGCTTCGCGCTAGGCGACGATGGTTTCGTCCACATCGCCACCGCGCTGCGCAAGCGCGGCCAGTCCTGGGACAACTTCCCGTCGAAGAACCTGGTCGCGTATTCGCCCGCGTCGAATCCCAAGAACGCCACCTGGAACCGCGACGGCGCGCACAACGGCGATCCGGGGATCGAAGCCTACGACCTGGCCTTCAACGCCGAGAAACCGTTCAGCAAGGACATCACGCTGTATGCCTTCGGCACCGCCGGCACCCGCAACACGGTGGCGGGTAATAACTTCCGTCGGCCCAACGGGTTGGCGACAATCGCGCAGGTCTACCCGGACGGTTACTTCGCGCTCAATAATATGAGCGCCTTCGACTTCCAGTTGAACGCCGGCGCGCGCGGACGCAACGCCGGCTGGAACTGGGATATCAGCACCGGCTACGGTAAGAACCGCGCCCGCCAATACAGCAACCTGACCTTGAATCCTTCGCTGGGACCGACGTCGCCGACCAGTTTCGATAACCTGGCCGTGTATCAGTTCGAGCAGTGGACCACCAACGAGGACTTCACGCGCGCCTTCGACATCGGCCTCAAAAAGCCGTTGCAGTGGTCGTGGGGGCTGGAGCAGCGTGTCGAGCGCTTCACCACCTATGCCGGCGATCCTCTGGGTTACATCAACGGCGGCTACATCTTCAAGCCCGGCGACCAGGAGGGCAATCCGAATGTCGGCAAGCCGGCCGCCGTCGGCGCGCAGGCCGGCGTGGCGCTGTCGCCAGCCGACGCGACCAGCATCCAACGCACGGTGCTGGCGGTCTACAACGATATCGGCTTTTATCCGATCGAGAACCTGTTCGTCGATGGCGCGGTGCGCGCGGAGCATTACAACGACAGCGCGGGCAACACCGCCAGCGGGAAAATCAACAGCCGCTACGACTTCTCGCCGAAGTTCGCGGTGCGCGGCACCGTCGGTTCCGGGTTCCGGGCGCCTTCGCTGACGCAATCGGGCTATTCGCAGACCGACAACCGCACCAACATCAATCCCGTCAGCGGCGTGGTGGAACCGAGTTTGTCCAAGCTGCTGCGCAACGACTCGGCGCTGGCCCGCCAGTTCGGCGCACGCGATCTCGATCCCGAGAAGTCGGTCAACTTCGGTCTCGGCCTGGTGCTCAAGCCGGCCGACAACATCAATATCACGCTGGACGGCTACCAGGTCAAGGTCAAGGACCGCATCATACGCACCGGCTACATGTTCGGCCCGGCCTTCGCGCCGACGCTGATCGCCGGTGGACTGACCGGCACCGAGTGGGTGCAGTACTTCGCCAATGGCGTCGACACGCGCACCCGCGGAGCCGACCTGGTGGCCGACATCACCAGCGACTACGGCAGCTATGGATTGGTGCGGTGGGGCGCGGCGGTCAACTGGAACCGCACCACGATCACCAACATCAAGGCCACGCCGTCGGAAATCACAGGATTGGGCGCGAATCCGGGCGGCAGCTCGGTGTGGTTCGGCTACTCGGCCGGCGGGGGCATTGGCGATCTGACCGCCACGCCGAGGACCAAGCTGATATTGTCGGCGCGCTGGTTCTTTGGGCCGGTGGAGGCCAACCTGCAAACCACCCGCTACGATTCCTCCACCTGGCAGACCACCGCCGATCGCGCCAGGGATTACCACTTCGGCGCCAAGTGGCTGACCGACCTCGATGTCAGCTATGCCGTCACCAAGCGCGCCAAGCTGGTGGTGGGGGCGGCCAACCTGTTCGACACCAGACCGGATCGCAACGGCCCCGGCGACGCCAATTCCGGCAGCAGCGGCTTTGTCTACGGCCCCGCGCCATTCGCGCCAAGCGGCGCCTACTACTACGGCAAGGTCACCTATGACTTCTGATCCCAATCGCATCCGGCGCATGCTGGCGATGCTGCCGGCGGCCGCGCTGCTGGGCGCCTGCGGCAAGGCAGGCGATGTCGGCGAGGCGCCAAACACCGGTGCTCCGGTCGACCTTTCCAAGGTCACCGTGGTGCTGGGCGACCAGGTCAAGCTGCTGCGCACCAAGGCGGAAGCGGCCGGCGTGCTGCGCGACGTGCCTTACAAGATCCAGTGGGCCAGCTTCCAGGGCGCGGCGCCGCTGTTCGAGGCGGTGGTGTCGGGCGACGTGGACACGGCGATGGCGGCCGATACGCCGGCCCTCGCGGCGGCGGCGGGAGGCGCGCGCGTCAAGGTGGTGGCGGCCAGCGTGTCGTCGCCGACCGGCGTGGCGATACTGGTACCCGCCGGCTCTGCGATCAAGTCGGTGGCCGATCTCAAAGGCCGTAACGTCATCGTCTCGTCGGCGCGCGGCAGCGTTGCGCACTACCTGCTGTTTGGCGCGCTGCGCGAGGCGGGGCTCAAGCCGGACGACGTCACCACCGGTTTCCTGCTGCCGAGCGACGCCGCCGTCGCCTTCTCCAGCGGGAAGATCGAAGCCTGGGCCACCTTCGGCACCTACCAGGCCAACGCCGAGATCCACGGCGCGCGCGTTTTGCGCGACGGCGTAGGCATCAATTCCGGCATCGGTGTGATCGCCGCGTCGGACGCGGCGCTGGCCGATCCGGGCAAGCGTGCCGCCCTGGCCGACGTGCTGCGCCGCCTCGCGCTCTCCAACACCTGGGCCAATGCGCATCCCAAGGAATACGCCGAAGTTTTCCAGCGGCTGACCGGTTTGCCGGCCGATGTGGTCAAGCTGGTGGTCGATCGCGACCGCCCGCAGCTACGCCCGGTCGATCGGCAGATCGTCACGCAGCTGCAGCAAGTGGCCGATACATTTTTTGAAGCGAAGCTGTTCCCGCGCCGGGTCGATGCCAGCCAACTGGTCGACACCACGCTTTTCCGGCCGGCCTAACGCCGGTTCCGATCCCCGGTTTCCATCTCATTCAGGAGCATCGTCATGACCACATCACACACAAAGCGTCAACTCAAACTCGGTTTTATCCTGCACGGCGTCGGCCCCGGTTGGGGCGACTGGCGTCATCCGGACGCCGACCCAAGCGCCAGCACCAATATCGATTTCTACCTGCGCCAGGCCAGGCTGGCGGAGCAGGGCAAGTTCGATTTCCTGTTCGTGGCCGACAGCGTCCACATCACCGAGAAATCCAGCCCGCACTACCTGAACCGCTTCGAGCCATTGACCATCCTCTCGGCGCTGGCCACCGCCACCAGGAACATCGGGCTGGTGGGCACGCTGACGGTCAGTTACAGCGAGCCGTACACGGTGGCCCGGCAGTTCGCGTCGCTGGACCACATCAGCAAAGGCCGCGCCGGCTGGAACGTCGTCACGTCCTGGCTGTCGGGCAGCGCCGAGAACTACGGCAAGCCGACGCACCCGCCGCACGAGGTGCGCTACCGGATCGCCGCCGAGCATCTGCAAACCGTGCAGGGGCTGTGGGATTCGTGGGAGGACGACGCGCTGGTGCACGACAAGGCCAGCGGTCAGTTCATCGATCCCGACAAGCTGCACACGCTGCACCACCAGGGCGAGTTCTTTTCGGTGCGCGGCCCGCTCAACATCAGCCGCTCGCCGCAGGGGCAGCCGGTGATCTTCCAGGCCGGCGCCTCCGAGGACGGCCGCAATTTCTCGGCACGCCACGCCGAGGCCTTCTTCACAGAGGGATCGAGCTTCGAATCGTCGCAGGCCTACTACGCCGATATCAAGAAGCGCGCCGCCGCCTTCGGCCGTCCCGCCGGCAAGCTGGCGGTGCTGCCGGCCCTGCGCGCCATCGTCGGCAAAACCGAAGAGGATGCCCAGCGCCTCTACCGGGAAGCGGTGGCGCTGGTGCGCATCGAGGACGCGCTGGTGGCGCTGGCGCGTTCCTTCAACGAGCATGATTTGACGCAGTATCCGCTCGACGGCCCGTTCCCCGACATTGCCCAATACGGCGCCGAGAGCAACCGCAGCGCTTCCGAGCGCATCATCCGCACCGCGCGGGACGAAAGCCTGACCTTGCGCGAGACCGCGCTGCGCTACGCCAGCCCGCGCAAGGAGTTCGTCGGCACCGGTGTGCAGGTGGCCAACGCGATCCAGCACTGGTTCGATGGCGGCGCGGCCGACGGGTTTATACTGTTTGAATCGCTGCCTCGCCAGCTGGACGCGTTTGTCGCCGAGGTGGTGCCGGTGTTGCAGCAGCGCGGCCTGTTCCGATTGGATTATGAACACGCCACCTTGCGCGGCAACCTGGGACTGGACGTGCCGGAAAACCGCAACACCGCCGCGCGCCGCCAGGCCGCCTGACAGGGGCGGCGCAAACGAGGAGATATCGATGAGTACATCACCAGGTTTTGAAACGCCGGCCCGCCTGCGGCATTTCGTCGAGGCGCTGGATGCCCTGCTGGAGCAGGGGCCGGAAGCGGACGAAACGCAAATCGTCGCGCAGGGCTCCAAACTATTGCGCGACCTGGTCGCCCACGACGATTGGCTGCCGCAGCAGGCCGCGCTGCCGGACCCGCAGTATTACCGCCAATACCTGCTGTACCGCGATCCGGCGGCGCGCTTCTCGGTGGTCAGCTTCGTCTGGGGACCGGGCCAGTCGACGCCGATCCACAACCATACGGTCTGGGGCCTGGCCGGCCTGCTGCGCGGCGCCGAGATCTCGCAGGACTACCGCCGCCGCGCCGACGGCGTGCTGGAAAAGGTGGGTCAGCCGCAGCGGCTGGAAACAGGTGTGGTGACGGCCGTGTCGCCAACGCTGGGCGACATCCACCAGGTCTTCAACGCCTACGACGACCGCATCTCGATCGGTATCCACGTCTACGGCGCCGACATCGGCGCGGTGGACCGCAGCGTGTTCACGCCGGAAGGCGCGGTCAAGCCTTTCCGCTCCGGTTACGCCAATGCCGCCTGATCGCCAAACACAATCCAAGGAATCCGAAAGCCATGACTAAAAACCTGCTCCAAACCGGCCTGCTTGGCTTCCCTTACCGCAGCCCGCAGCAAGTGCGCGAGGACCTGCTGGCGCGACGCGAGATCGCGCTGCTGGACGTGCGCGAGGAAGACCCGCACGCGCAGGCGCACCCGCTGTTCGCCGCCAACCTGCCTTACGGCCGCATCGAACTCGATGCCTACGCCAAGCTGCCGCGCCGCGATGTGCCAATCGTCGTGCTGGATGGCGGCGAGGGCCTTGCGGTAGCCGCCGCCAGCCGCCTGCGCCAGTTGGGGTACACCGACGTCTCGCTGCTTGCGGGAGGCGTGGCCGGCTGGCAGGCCGCCGGCGGAGAATTGTTCCGCGACGTGAATGTGCCCAGCAAAGCCTTCGGCGAGCTGGTGGAAGCCCGCAACCACACGCCGTCGCTGTCGGCGCCGGAGGTCAAGGCGCTGATCGACGGCGGCAAGGACATCGTCATCCTCGATGCGCGCCGCTACGACGAGTACCAGACCATGAGCATTCCGGGCAGTTTCAGCGTGCCCGGCGCGGAGCTGGCGCTGCGCGCGCGCGAGCTCGCGCCGAACCCGAAGACACAAATTATCGTCAACTGCGCGGGCAGGACCCGCAGCATCATCGGCACCCAATCGCTGATTAACGCCGGAATCCCCAATCCGGTTGCTGCACTGCGCAACGGCACGATAGGCTGGACTTTGGCCCGTCAAAAACTGGAACACGGCCAGTCGCGAAGCTATCCGCCGGCGTCCGACGACAACCGCCTGAGCGCCGCCGCCGACGCCAGATCGCTGGCCGACCGCACCGGCGTGCGCAGAATTGATCGCGCCGGACTGGACCAACTGCGGGCCGACGCCACGCGCACCATCTATCTGTTCGATGTGCGCGGCCCGGCGGAATTCCGCGACGGCCGACTGCCTGGCTTCCGCTCCGCCCCCGGCGGTCAACTGGTGCAGGAAACCGAACAGTTCGCGCCCGTGCGCGGCGCCCGCATCGTGCTGGCCGACAGCGATGGCGTGCGCGCCAACCTCACCGCGCACTGGCTGGCGCAGATGAATCACGAGGTTTATGTGGTCGAAGGCTTGCTAGCGGCCGACTTCAATCTCACGCAGGCATGGGCCGACGACCTTCCGCCGCACCAGGAAGTACGCGAAGTCGGCACGGAGGCCCTTGCGCAATGGCTCGCCGACGCGCCGGAGCAAACGGTGCTGCTGGACTTCACCTCCGGCGTCAATTATCAAAAGCGTCATATTCCGGGCGCGTGGTTCGCGCTGCGCTCCCAATTGCCGGCGGTCGTCTCGAAGCTTTCGCCCGGCGCCAAACGCTATGTGCTCACCTGCGGCAGCAGCCTGCTGGCGCGCTATGTCGCCGGCGACCTGCGCGCACTGACCGATTTGCCGGTGCACGTACTCACCGGCGGGACGGCGGCGTGGGCCGCCGCCGGACTGCCGCTGGAGCAGGGGCCGACGCGCTTGGCGTCCCCGCTGATCGATCGTTATCGCCGTCCTTACGAGGGCACCGATAACCAGGACGAGGCGATGCAGGCCTATCTCGATTGGGAGTTTGGCCTGGTCGAGCAGCTCGGACGCGACGGCACACACGGGTTTGTGGTCTTCTGACTAAGCTTCCTTGCAACAAGCGCAACGCAATGCGTCACTTAATGGATGCATGCGTTGCGTTTTGGTTGCGGCGCAGCGTAAATCTTCTCATTGTTGTCTTGTGGTAATACGGTTCCGGTATACTTAAATGTAGCCGAGCAATAATCGAATCTTTTAACACTTTTATGAGAAAAGTCACCATGACTATTACCAAGCGCTTGATTCTGACCCTGTCATTGGCGCTGCTGGCGCTGATCTTCGTCGGCTTCACCGGCCTGAATCAATTGTCGCGCGCCCAAGCGCGGCTGGACCTGGTGCAAACCCGTTTAGACCCCAGCATCGCGGGCCTGAACGAGGCCAAAGGCTACCTCGCGGATAGCCGCCTGGCCGGCTACCGCCTGTCGGTGTTCTCCAACCTGACCGACAAGACGGCGCTGGACAAGGCGTACAACGACGCCCATGCCAAGTTCGACACCGTCATCGCGACCTATGAAAAGGAACGCATCTTCGACGAGACCGACCGCAAGCTGCTGGAGGCCGACAAGGCCAACATGGCGGCCTATCGCCAGGCGCTGATTCCGTTCCTGGCCGGCGCCCACGCCGGCGACATGGACGCGGTGCGCGCGACGCTGATGCCCGGCACGCCGCTGGCACTGACCGCCGGCGCGCTGAAAAAAGGCTTCGACGACCACATCGCCTATAACAACAAGCTGAGCGACGATATCCGCAACGAGAGCAGCGCGGCGTACACCTTCGCGTTCCGCCTGATGCTGTCGGTGATCGTGCTTGGCCTGCTGGTGACCGGCGCGCTGGCCTGGCAGCTCTATAGCATCATCAAGAACAGCCTCGAAAGCATCCGCAGCACCCTGGTCAACGTCAGCCAGACGCTCGACCTGACGCAGAAGATCCCGGTCCAGCGCATGGACGAAATCGGCCACACCGCCGTCGCCTTCAACAAGCTGCTGGAGCAGATCGCCGGCGTGATCGACACCGTGCGCGCCGCCACCAGCGCGGTCGGCACGGCTTCGCAGCAGATCGCATCGGGCACCGGCGACCTGTCGAACCGCACCTCGTCGCAGGCCGCCTCGCTGGAGGAAACCGCCGCCAGCATGGAGCAGTTGACGTCCACCGTCGGCCAGAACGCCGACAACGCGCGCCAGGCCAACCAGCTGGCACGCTCGGCGTCCGACGTCGCGGCGCAGGGCGGCAGCGTGGTCGAACAGGTGGTCGTGACCATGGGTTCGATCAACGAATCGTCGCGCAAGATCGTCGACATCATCTCGGTCATCGACGGCATCGCCTTCCAGACCAATATCCTGGCGTTGAACGCGGCGGTCGAAGCGGCGCGCGCCGGTGAGCAAGGTCGCGGCTTCGCGGTCGTTGCGACCGAAGTGCGCAACCTGGCGCAGCGTTCGGCGGCGGCGGCGAAAGAGATCAAGGCGCTGATCGACGATTCGGTCGAAAAAGTCGGTTCCGGCACCAAGCTGGTCGAGCAGGCCGGTTCGACGATGAACGAAGTCGTCTCCAGCATCAAGCAGGTGACCGACATCGTCGGCGAAATCAGCGCCGCCACCCAGGAACAGAACGACGGTATCGCCCAGGTGCACCAGTCGATCACGCAGATGGACGAAACCACGCAGCAGAATTCGGCCCTGGTGGAGCAAACCGCGGCGGCTGCGCAAACCCTGCGCGACCAGGCGGATGCACTCGAACGTGTGGTCAGCGCGTTCACGATCGGCGCGCAGCAGGTCAGCTACACGCCGCCGGCACGTCCGGCCGTGCGTAGCGCGCCGGTGGCGAAGAAGCTGCCTCCGAAGCCGGTGGCGAAGCCCGCCGCCAAGCCGTTGGCATCGCCGCAGAAGGCCAAGACCACCGCCGCCGCGACGTCGAGCGGCGAATGGGAAGAGTTCTGATTCGGGTAGGCTTTTAATTTGGCGGACGACGTGATGTTGTCGTCCGCGCTACAATCGGGAACCAACGCGCCACCTTGCCGTGGCGCGTTTCACGTTCTGGAGGGTAGCCATGAATCACAATCGTTTAGGAAAATCCGGTTTGCGCGTGCCGGAGCTCAGTTTTGGCACGGCGACTTTTGGAGGCGGCAACGACTTCTTCAAAGCCTGGGGCAGCACCGATGCCGGCGGCGCTTCGCGCCTGATCGATGTATGCCTTGAACACGGCGTGTCGATGTTCGACACCGCCGACGTCTATTCGGATGGCCTGGCGGAGGAAGTGCTGGGCCAAGCCATCAAGGGCAAGCGCAACCGCCTGCTCATCTCCACCAAGGTCACTTTCCCCACCGGCGGCGGCGCCAACGATTTCGGCTCCTCGCGCCAGCATTTGATCGATGCCGTCGACAACTGCCTGCGGCGCCTGGGTGTCGAGCATGTCGACCTGCTGCAGCTGCACGGCCAGGACAACAACACGCCGGTCGAAGAGACGCTGTCGACGCTGGACCAGCTGGTCCGCGACGGCAAGGTGCGCTACATCGGCGGCTCCAACTTCTCCGGCTGGCACATGATGAAATCGCTGGCGGTGTCGGACCGCTACGGCTATCCGCGCCACGTCGCGCACCAGATCTACTACTCGCTGCTGAACCGCGACTACGAATGGGAGCTGATGCCGCTGGGCGAGGATCAGGGCGTCGGCGCGATGGTCTGGAGCCCGCTGGGCTGGGGCAAGCTGACCGGGAAGATCCGGCGCGGACAGCCGGCCAAGCCGGGCACCCGCGCACACGACATCGCCGGCACCGGCCCGCATTTCGAGGAGGAGCGCCTGTTCCGCATCGTCGACGCGCTGGACGTGGTGGCCGAACAAACCGGCAAGACCGTGCCGCAGGTGGCGCTGAACTGGCTGCTGGGGAAGCAGACCATCTCCAGCGTCATCATCGGCGCGCGCGACGAACAGCAACTGATCGATAACATCGGCGCCACCGGCTGGCGTTTGAGCCCGGAGCAGAACGCGCTGCTGGAAGCGGCCAGCGACGTGTCGCCGGCCTATCCGGTGTGGCACCAGCGCGGCTTCCCGATGCTGAACGAGCGCGCCGGCTGATTAGAAGGTCTTGAGCAGCGTCGCCCGCAGCGAGCGCGATTCGATGGGGTGGAAATGGATGTCGGTCACCGGCTCCGCTTCGCCCCTCAACTGCGAGGCGTAGTAGTAATCGATGGCGGAATCGCGGCGGTTGGTCAGGTTGAACGCCTCTAGTTCCAGCGACAGGTCGGGGGCGATCTTCCAGCCCAGGCGGCCGTTCAGGGTCATGCTGGAATTGGAGCGTACGCTGTTGTCTTCGATCAGCGGACGCGGACCGAAGTAGCGCAGCTTCAGCGAACCGGAAAACGGCCCGCCATTATCGACAGTCACCGCCAGCTGGCCGGTCCCCTCGATCGCTCCGGAGATGCGGTTGCCATCCGGCGCTTCGCCGCGCGTGCGCGCGCGCGCATAGGCCAAATCCAGGTCGACCGACAGCCATTTGAGCGGCTTGTAGTAGTTCGACAATTCCACGCCGTAGCGGCGGCTCGGTGGCCCCGCCTCGGTGGTGCCGGCGTCGCCGACAAAGGTCAGCTCGGAATCGAAATCCAGGCGGTAGATCGAGAACGACGACTGCAGGCCTGGAAGCCAGGTGCTGCGCGCGCCCAACTCCATGCCGCGTGAACGCACCAACGGCGAGACCCTGCCGGTCGCCAGTCCGGTTTTCGGATCGATGGCGATCGTGGCGCCGCGCGCGTCGTTGCTGTGGAAGCCGATGCCGATATTGGCGTACAGCTCGGCCGTCTTCCACGGCCCGTAGATAACGCTAAGGCTAGGGCTGGCCAGGTGTTCGTCGGCGGTGCCGGAGTTGGCCGCCAGATCGCTGCCCACGTCGAAGCGGTAGCCATCGATACGCGCGCCGGCCACCGTGCGCCATGCGTCGTTCCAGCGCGTGCTGTTCTCGATGAACAGGCCGGCGCTGGACTCGACGATGTGGTCCTGGCGCGTGGTGGAGACGCGTTGGCGCGCCTGCGTGTTGTACAAACCATTGAAGATATTATCGTTCTGCAGTTGCAGGCCGATGGTGGTCTCGCTGTTCCAGCCCTCGCCGTGCTGGTGCCAGCTATGGCTCGCATTCAGGCCGCTGGTCACGCGCTTGTCCGGCTGCGCGAACTGGTCGCCACGTACCGGATCGTCCATGAAGTAGGTGAAATTGGAGAACAGGTCCAACTGGTTGGCGATGATGTAGGCGTTGACCTTGGAGGAACTATCCTGCGTCGTGCGGCGCCACGCGCCCGATAGGCTGTAGCGGTGCGCCTCGCCGCCGTCGGTCGGGTCGATGGCGCCGTAGCGGCCGATCTGTCCGTCCCGCACCGCGCGCAGCGGAATCTGGTCGGTGGCGTTCCAGTCCGCGCGGTACGCCATCAAACCGATATTGAAGCCGTTGTTGGCGTAGCCTTCGCTGTAGCGCAGCACCGCGTTGAGCTTTTGATAGTTGTCCGGATTTTCGAACGGTCCGTCGTTGTGCAGCACTTCCAGCGCGTACAGCAGGCTGCCGCGCGGCAGTTCGACGGAATCCGCGAGCAGCGCGCGGCCATAGCCGTTCTGGCCGGCCGATACGCTGGCAAGGCCTTGCGTCAGCCGGTTGGCGTACACCACCGATGCCGCGCCGGCGGAGGCGAAGTCGCCGTCCTCGGCGGAGTAGGGGCCTTTTTTGTAATCGAGCCGCACCGCCAGTTCCGGTATCAGGAAATTGAGATCGGTCCAACCCTGGCCGTGCGCGTGGCTGCGCTGGTTGACCGGCATGTCGTCGACGGTGGTGCGCAGGTCGGTGCCGTGGTCCAGATTGAAGCCGCGCAGGTAGAACTGATTGGCCTTGCCTTCGCCGCTATGCTGGCTGACGATCAGGCCGGGCATCGCTTCCAGCAGTTCGCCCGGACGGTAGACGGTGCGAGCCGCCAGCTCCTTTTGCGACACGCTGCCGGCGCTGGCGGCATCGGCGACGCCTAACTGGTTGGCGCGCGAACCGTCGATGGTCACCCTTTGCAGCAGTTCGTCGGCGTGGGCCGGTGCGTGGAAGGCGATCGTCGCCAGCGCCAGCGGGATCAGACGCTTAGCGCACGGTTTGATCGATGTGGTCTTGATCGAAAATGAGGGTTTGGATGGCGCCATCTGTTTGCAGGTTCACTGTGTTCTTTTGCGAAGGCAGGAAGTCTATCAGCAGAAGGTTGTGAATGCGAGTGCCGGGTTTGAGTCTGGTGCCGGCGATCTCCTGGAAGATGACGACGCTGTCGGCGTCGGCCTTCACGCCGATCCATTGCAGCGGCAGCCGCTGGTTATCCGGGCCGGCGAGCTGGAACTGCTTTTCGACGTAGCGGCGCAGCGGTTGTTCGCTGTCCGCCTGGCCCAGGTCGAAACTGCGGCCGTACAGATTGGCGAGCAAGGTGGAGACATCGTGCGACGTATAGGTGTGTACGATTTCGGTGTTGCCGGTGCGCTCGTTGTAGCTGATATCGGCTATGCCCATGTGAAAATTGTGGGCGCCGGCCGCCGTGCCGGCGAATGCCAGCACGGCCAAGGCCAACGAGCGTAGGGCGCGCGGGGTCATTCGTCCGCCGCGTCCTTGTTGTCGTCGTCCGCTTTGCCGGACTTGTCACCCTTGACCTTGAGCGGGGTATTGAAGTCGCGCATCAGGTTATTGCGGTCACGTTCGGTCTTGAACAGCTCCACGCGCGACTGCGTCAGCTTGCGCGGCCAGGCATTGTTGCTGGTGTCGATATCGGCGGTCTCCCAGTACGGGTCCTGCGTCAGGCCGACCATCGGCTCGTCGGTGACGATCAACTTGGTGATCTTCTTCGGCGAGAAGCGCCATACTTCGGCGGGAACGCGCTCGATGTACTTCTTGCCGCTCTTGAGTTCAATCTCCAGCACCAGCGGCATGACCAGGCCACCGATGTTCGAGAAGTCCACCAGGTACAGGTGCTTGCCCTGGTCGAGCAGCTTCTTCTCCCACGGCTCCAGCTTCCCGACCGCCTCCGCGTAGCTGTTGCGGTCCTTGTTGGTGACGGTGAACTCGTCATGCTCGTTGTAGAAGTCCTTTAGCTCCGGATGGCTGTCAAGGCGCTTCGGCATCGCCTTGTTCAACTGCTGCGAAACAGAAATCGGCTCCGCCTCTTTCTGCGCCTTCTTCCAGGCCTTTTCCTTTTCCGGGTCCTTGGTGCTCACGCCGTATTCGCTGATGCCGTCGACGCTGATGTCGACCGCGTCGGTGGTGTAGAACCAGCCGCGCCAGAACCAGTCCAGATCCGTGCCGGAGGCGTCTTCCATCGTGCGGAAGAAATCGGCCGGGGTGGGGCGCTTGAACTTCCAGCGGCTGGCGTATTCCTTGAAGGCGTAATCGAACAGCTCACGTCCGAGAATGGTCTCGCGCAGGATATTGAGCGCGGTGGCCGGCTTGGCGTAGGCGTTGTTCCCGAATTGAAGCAGCGACTCCGAGTTGGTCATGATCGGCACCTGGTTCCGGCTGCGCATGTAATCGACGATGTTGCGCGGCTCGCCCCGGCGCGACGGGTAGTTTTGTTCCCACGCCTGCTCTGCCAGATACTGTACGAAGGTGTTAAGCCCTTCATCCATCCAGGTCCACTGGCGCTCGTCCGAGTTGATGATCATCGGGTAGTAGTTGTGGCCCACCTCGTGGATGATCACGCCGATCAGGCCATACTTGGTCTGCTGCGACCAGGTCAGCGCGCCGGTCTTCTTGTCCTTGGTCGGACGCGGACCGTTGAACGAGATCATCGGGTATTCCATGCCGCCCACCGGACCGTTGACCGAGATCGCCGCAGGGTAGGGGTAGTCGAAGCTGTACTTGTTGTACTGCTCGATGGTATGGATGATGGCCTGGGTGCTGTACTGGCCCCACAGCGGATTGCCTTCCTTCGGATAGTAGGACATCGCCATCACGTTGGTGCCGTCCTTTTTGTAGCCTTGCGCGTCCCAGATAAACTTGCGGCTCGACGCCCACGCGAAGTCGCGCACGTTGGCGGCCTTGTAGTGCCAGGTCTTGGTGGCGGTGCTGACGGATTTCTCGGCCTTTTCCGCTTCCTCCTGGGTGACGATGAGCACCGGCTTGGTGGCGGTCTTCGCCTTGGCCAGGCGGTCGCGCTGCGCCGCGCTCAGCACCTCGCCGGGATTTTGCAGGTCGCCGGTGGAGGCCACCACGTGGTCGGCCGGCACCGTCAGCTGGACGTCGTAGTCGCCGAATTCCAGCGTGAACTCGCCGGCGCCGAGGAACTGCTTGTGCTGCCAGCCCGTCACGTCGTAGTAGGCCGCCATGCGCGGGAACCACTGGGCGATTTCGAACAGGTCGTTCTTGTCTTCCTCGAAGCTCTCGTAGCCGGAGCGCCCGCCCAGCACTTTTTGTTCGTTGATGTTGTAGGACCAGTCGATATTGAAGGCGTAGCTCTGGCCCGGCTTCAAAGGTGTCGGCAGGTCGATGCGCATCATCGTGCGGTTGATGACGTATTTCAGCGGCTGGCCGCCGGCGCTCACGCTCTTGATCTTGAAGCCGCCGTCGAAGTCGCGGCCGGCCAGCACGCCGCGCAGGCCTTCGAACTTGTAGCTGTCGTTCGCGGTCGGCGGCTTGGCCCACGCCTCGCGCGACGGCTGCGTCAACATCATGCGCGCGTCGGAGTCCTTTTTGAAGATGTTCTGGTCCAGCTGCACCCACAGGTAGTTCAGCGTGTCGGGCGACTTGTTGTGGTAGCGGATTTGCTCGCTGCCGGTGAGAGAGCGTTTGGCTTCGTCGAGGGTGGCGCGGATGGTGTAGTCCGCGCGCTGCTGCCAGTAGGCGGCGCCGGGGGCGCCGGAGGCGGTGCGGTAGGTGTTCGCGCTGGGGAGAACCTCGTCCAGCTGGCGGAACTTGTCCTCGAAAGGTTCGGCCGCGAAGGCGGACACCGTAAAGCAAATGGCGACGAAGCCGAATGTTTTGCGCATATTCTGTGTTCCTGATCTTTGTCAGAAGAAAAGAAACTAGTGTATCGCAACTTCTTAAAGTATCACCGGCAGATACAATAAAATACAATCGATGATACGGTTTATATTATTTACATGAACCGCTTTTGCCGCCGCCGGCCCTGGTCAGTGTTTTTTTTGCATCTCGGCGTCCTGGAACTGGAAGCGGGCGTCGTCGGTGGCGGTGACGGCGCGCGACGTCGCGTCCAGGTGCATCAGGCGGGAACCCGCGCCGCTGCTGGCGCGCGGCCATTCCGGCAGGCCGGCGCCATTCGGATTGCCGGTCTTGATGAAGTTGGCGAAGTAGCCTTGCATCAGTGTCGACAGCGCGCGGTCCTCGGCGCTCCACGCATACACTTTATTCCCGTCGAGGTTACCCAGGGCGTATTCTATTTCGGCCGAGTGGGCGGCGCCGGTGTCGCCGGGGCGCGGGCGGCTGTAGTAATAACGATACACCGGCTTGCCGCCGGTGCGGGCATGCGTATCGATCCACTTCCACGTGCCGTAGACGATGAAGCCATCGCTGGCCAGCTCCGTTGCCGCCTGTTTCACGTCGCCGGCGTAGGCGAGACGCGCGGCGCCGGCCTGGTCGCCGTAGAATTTTTTCAGCACTGCGTTGAAGTTTTCTTCTGTTGGCTCGGTGTCGCCCAGCACCTGCTTGTAGTGGCCCTCGTGCGAGTTCCAGCCGGCCAGCAGCGGCACCTTGGCCTGTTCGCCGGCGGCGTACATCGCGCCCGGCGCGCGTGGCAGCACGTAGCCGTCCCGGGTCGCGCTGAACCATGGCGCGCCCGGCTGGCGCAGCGTCTCGAGCAGTTGCTGCGCCGGCAGCGCGCGCAGCGCGGCCAGGGTCGGCGCGCCGATGTTCTCGGCGAAGGCGGCGCCGGCTTTTTCGGCGTCGGCCAGTGCCGGTGGCGGGTTCATGCCGAGCAGCGAGCCGCTTTCGCCGATGGCGCCGGCGATCAATCCCTTCGACAACGGCGAAATCATCTGCGCGCTGACCGACCACGAACCGGCCGATTCGCCGGCGATGGTCACGCGCGAGGGATCGCCGCCGAAGGCCGCGATATTGTCTTTCACCCATTTCAGCGCCGCCGCCTGGTCCATCAGGCCGTAATTGCCGGATGCCTTGTTGGGCGACTCGGCGCTCAGTTCCGGGTGCGCCAGGAAGCCGAACACGTTGAGACGGTAGTTGACGGTCAGCGTGACGATGCCCTTGGCGGCCATGGCCTCGCCGTCGTAGCGCGGCTCGGAGCCGTCGCCGGTGGCCAGGCCGCCGCCGTAGAAGTACACCAGCACCGGCAGCTTCGCCTTCGGCGACTTGGCTGGTGTCCAGACATTCAGGTACAGGCAGTCCTCGCTCATGCCGTTGGAGCGGAACACCATGTCGCTAAACAGCGGCAGTTGCATGCCGCGCGGGCCGAAGTGGTCGGCCTTGCGCACGCCCGTCCACTTCTGCGCCGGCTGCGGCGCCTTCCAGCGCAAATCGCCCACCGGCGGCGCGGCGAACGGGATGCCTTTATACGATGTCACGCCGGACGCCTCCAGCGTGCCTTGCACCACGCCGGTGGCGGTGGTGGCGCGCGGCGCCCCGGCCGCCGCCGCGTACACGGTCAGGGAAGAGGTGAAAACGCCGAAGGCGATCAGCAGCAAACCGAATTTGTTCATGTCTTTTGTGGCCCGGAAGGAAAGAGTGGCAACTATAGCTGGAAGCCCTTCCATTGGCGACCGATTTTCGAGGTCACGGCCGTTCGGCCAAGGTGCGTTAGCGAACATACATTGCGTATAGGCATTGTTAGGATGACTTATCGAACCCATCGAACTCATCAATAACGCGAACTCATCATTAACGAGGCAAACATGGCAAACGCAAATCAAGTACTGGTCGTCGACGACAATGTCGATGTGGTGGAGTCGTTATCGGCGCTGCTGCAGTGCCACGGCTACCAGACATCGGCTGCGCATAACGGTTACGAGGCGTGCGACTCGGTGCGCGACGCGATGCCGAAGGCGATCATCATGGATTTGGGGATGCCTTGGATGGATGGTTTCGGCGCGGTGCGGGCGATTCGCCGCATGCCCGGCACAGAGGCCTTGCCGATTATCGCGTTGAGCGGCTCGGCCGACAGCGAGTCGGCGCGCAAGGCGATGGCGGCCGGCTTCAGCCACCATTTTTCCAAGCCGCTCAATTTCGAGCATTTGAACCAGTATTTGGCCAGCCTGAATTAGGCCTCTGACTTAACGCAGGGTCTCGGTCAACACCCGGCCCTCGGCGCCGGCCGGTGGGCGAACGCGCAGGATGTTGGCCAGGGTGGGCGCGATGTCGACGACCTCGGCGTACTGGCCGTAGTTCCCCGGCTTGATCCAGCGTTTGCCCATGATCAGCAGCGGCACATTGGTGTCATACGCGTACGGCGAACCGTGCGTGGTGCCGGTGTCGCCGTAGCCGAAGTACCAGTACGGCTTCGTCACCACCAGCAGATCGCCCGACGATTCGCGGTTCCAGGCGCGGCGCATCAAAGTCGCCATGCGCGTGCCTTGCACCGCGCCGCTCTCGAACTGCGTGCGGGTGAAGACGTCGGCGATGCCTTTTTGCTGCAGCAGGAATTGCGCGGCGGTGTTTTCCACATCCGCACGACGCAGGCCGCTCTTTTCGATCTGCTCGTAGTCCAGGTGCACGCTAGGCAGCGACCACGCGGTCAGCAGCTTGGCGCCGCCGAATTTATCCGACAGGTGCTTGCCCAGGTCCTTCATCAACTGGTCGCCCTTGATGCGCTGCGCGTCCAGATGACGCGATTGCGAGAATTCGGCGGTGTTGGCGAATCCATGGTCGGCCGTCAGCACCACCAGCACATTGTCCATTCCCACCCGCTTGTCCAGGTAATTGAAGAACTGCGCCAGCATGCGGTCGACCCGCTGCAGGTGGTCGTGCGACAGCTTGCTCTCCGGGCCGAAGGCGTGGTTCACGTAGTCGTGCGCCGACAGGCTCACACCCAGCAGGTCCGGCACGCCGTCTGGATTGCGTCCTAGGTTTTCGCCTTCGATCGCGGCCTGCGCGAAGTCCAGGGTCAGCTGGTCGAGGAACGGACCGGTTTTCAGGTTGTTGTAGTAGCCGGCGTCGGTTTTGCCGCTCTCGCTGTAGTAGGTGTACGGCAGGCGGTTATGGCCACCCGGCTTGGCCGGGGTCAGCTCCTCGCTGGCGTCGCCGGCATACGCCGATTCCGGCAGCAGCGGCGCCCACGCCTTGCCGTAGTAGCGGTCCTGAGGCTTGGCCGTTTGGTATGTCTGCACCCAAGCCGGGTGGGACTTCATATAAAAGGTGCTGCTGGCGAAATTGCCGGTTTGTTCCATGTACATGTACGCGGTGCCGGTTTTACCCGCCAGCAGAATCGCGCCCCGGTCCTTGCCCGAGACGGCGACCACCTTGCTGCGGTTGCCCGTGGCGTAGCGCAGCTGGTCGCCCAGCGTGTCGACCCGCAGCTTGGTCGGCGCGGTGCCGTCGCTCGGATCGGTGTGCTCGCCGATGTAGGTGTAGTTGGTGTCCTCGGTGCAGTAGACCGATTTTTTGGTGACCGGATCGATCCAGTTATTGCCGATGATGCCGTGGACGTAAGGGTAGGCGCCGGTCAGCACGGCGCTGTGGCCGATCGCGGTGACGGTGACGCCGTGCGCCTGGTGCGCGTTGCTGAACGACGCGCCCTGGTCCAGCAGGCGGCGCAAGCCGCCCTCGCCGAATTGGTCGCGGTAGCGCTGCACCTGTTCATTCGGCAGCCCGTCGACCACCAGCACCACGACCAGCTTGGGCTGGGCGCTGGCGGAAGTGGCCTTGGCGGCCGGCGCGGCGATGGCGCCGGCGTGCAGGGCGAAACAGGTGGTCGCGATCGCGAGTACGGGCAGGGACAATTTCTTCGTCATGTTGGGTCGTCGTCAGGTGAGAAGGTTAGCAAAAGCGGTTAGCAAAAGCGGTTGGTAAAACCGAATAGCCTATCATGCGCCCCGGTATGCTACCTGATTCTTATGACTATGACATGACAGTTTGAAGGCCGCGGCTCGAAGGCCGGGCTTGGGCGGGGCGCGGCCTTCAATCCGGCGCCGGCGCGGCGCCGTCGCTGACCGCTATGGTTGCGGATCCCAACCGGCGCCACCGTTCCACGCCGAGAACACCAGCGCGCGGTTGGCGAAACCGGCGGCGACGTCGGAGGCGCTCAGTTGGAAGCCGCCCACGCGTGCCGCGAGGTTGATCGGATCGCCGCCCAGGGTGGTGCTGCCGTATTCGCGCCAGCCGCTGGCCGCCGTCGGCGTCGCCGGATTGGGCGCGGGCTGGCCGTTGACACCCGCGCCGGCCCATCCCGCCGCGGCGACGTGCGTATCCATCTTGGTGTTGACGAAGGCGATGTTGTCCCAGGTGGCGGTGCCGCCGGGGCTGCGCGCCAGCCAGGTGGCGCCGTCCGGCACGTCGCCGTGCAGCGGGCCCGGACCGGGACCGTGCGTCAGGCGGCTGTTGAGGAAGACAAAGCCTTTGTCGGTGGCGTTGGGCACGCGCGCCTGCAGGATGTAGCCGCCGCCGGTGGCGCTGGTGGTGTCGCCGACGGAGCGGATTTCGCTTTCCTCGAACAGGGCGGCGCGGCTGCCGCCCCAGATGAAGTCCACATTGCCGGCCACCAGAGTGCGGTAAAACCAGGCGTATCCCTTCAGGTTCAACGTATCCTGCTCGCTGAAAAAGGCGGCGTTCTTCGCCGCCAGCCGGCCGTTGTCGCTGTTGAAGTAGATCGCCTCCGCCTGGGCCGAGATGGTGCTCGAACGCAGTGTGGTGTTCCGCAGCGTGATCGAATCGAGGGTCAGCATGTCCGTCGCTTCCACCAGCATCACCGAGCGGCCGCCCGATGTCGCCGAGCTGTCTGGCGACTGGCTGGCGCCGGTGCCGCTATTCAGGCTGTCGTAGTTGGTGTACTGGATGACGGCGCCGTCGCGGCTTTCGCCGGCGATGCTGACGTTGTTCTTGCCCCGCAGGTAAAGCAGTTCCGTGTACGTACCGTTGCGCACCTTGATGGTCAGCGGATCGTTGGCCGCCACGTCTTTCATGGCGTAGTTGAGCGCCGCCTGCACGGTGGCGAAGTCGGCGTCGTCGGCCGCGCCCACGGTCACGCTGGCGCTACCCGGCGCCGGTCCCGTCGCGCGCGTGGTGAACGACCAGTCACCCAGTTTGCCGATGCCGACGAACGGGATGCCACCCAGCGAGGCGCCGCCGAACACGCCGTTGGAGATGGCGACATAGTACTCGGTGCCGTATTCCAGCTTGTTGCTGTGCAGTTGGATGGTCGCCGTGTTGCCGCTGATGGTGACCGGCGTGGTGTTGACCTTGCGGACCGCCGCCTGGCCGGCGTAGCCCAGCGTATCGGTCTCGCCGGACAGGCGGATGACATCGACCAGCGCGTCGTCCGCCTTGCGGAAGATGCGGATGCTGCCGCCCGCGCCCAATGTCGGCGGGTTGTCGAAGGTCAGCCTGAGCGCGGCGTCGACGTGGGCCGATGGGGCGGCGGCGGCCGGATGCGTGGCGCCGATCAGCGGATAGGCTTGCGACGGCTGCACGAACCGCGGGCTGATGGTGGCCGAGATGGTCCGCTGCAGCGTGGGGTCCGAGCCGCTGGAGACGGTGATCGTGGCGGTGCCCGCGCCGAGCGGCGTGACGGTCAAGGCGCCGCCGCTGGTGGCGACGGCGGCCACACCGGGCTTGCTGGAGGTCGCGGCGAAGGAGTCCACCGTACCATCCGGCTTGACGGCGTTGACGTTAACGGTCAACGGCGTGTCGCCCACCTCGGCGATGTAGTTCAGCGACGTAGGGTTGAGCGTCAACTGCGCCGGCTTGAGCGATGGATCGCCGATGCGCACGTCGTCGATCTGGAACGACTTGTTGGTGGTGTACAGGCCGACCAGGCCGCGCTGCGCGAAGGAGGCGTCGGAAACGGTGCCCAGCGCCTCGCCGTCCAGGTAGACGGTCAGCGCGGTGCCGATCATCTCGAAGCGCACCGTGTAGAACTGCGCGTCCATCACGATCGGCTTGCGCACCTGCTTGGGGCGCGACAAGGTGGCGTTGAGCATGCGCGCGATCTCCACTTGCGTGGTGGCGCTGGAGTTCTGCACATTCAGGCCGGCGCCATACCAGTTGGCCGCGTCCTGGTAGCGGGTGATCAGATACAGCTGCTTGTTGCCCGTCGTGCTGTTGGTCATCGGCTTGATGCGCGCCTCGACGTAGTAGTCGGCCGACGGCACGGCGCTCAACGCGGCCGGCTTGAGCAGGGCCAGCACGCCACCGGTGGAGGCGGCGGTGTACTGCATCACCATGTTGGTCGCACCGATGCTTTCGGCCTTGACGCTGAAGCTGCCGTTGGCTCCCGCGACCGGCAACAGGTTCCAGTTGGCGGTACCGCCGTTCTGGAAGTCGTCGCAGAAGTAGAGGCCCGACGGCGGGCAGTTCAGCGTGACGGTGGTGTCGGGGCTGACGTCGCCGCTGCCGCTGACGGTCGTCGACAGCTTGCCGCCGCCGGCCTGCGCCAGCGCGTTGGCCTTGACCAGCGCCAGTGGACGCGCCGCATACGCATACGGCGCGCTGAAGGCGACGCCGTTCGGCACCGAGCAGCCGGCCAGCGCGGCGCCGTTGAGCGTCGATCCGGTGTCCCTGAAGGCGCCGGGGATGGTGCCGCCTATCGGTTCGACGACGTCGTCGCAGCGCAGCGCAATTCCGCCGGCGCCGGCGCCGGCGATGTCGAACACGTTGTTATGCGACAGGATCTGCGACGCGTGGCCGACGCCGATCGAGTATTCGTGCGGGTAGACCGGATTCGCCTTGCTGCCGACGAAGTAGTTGTTGAACATGTGGATCTGGCCATAGCGCACACGCGGCGCGCGGCTGACGATGTCGCGGAAGACGTTGTTGCTGAAGCTGACGCGCAGCTTGCCGGTATCGGCGGGGTCGTTGTCGCTGGAGCCGATCAGGTTATTTTTACGGTGCTGGCCGAAGACGTTGTACGACACCGTCACGAAGTCCGACGCCTTGGTGATGTCGACCGCGCCATCGTGGCACTGCTTGATCTGGCCATTTTCGATCGGCAGCTTGTCGTCGGTCATGGCGCCGTCGGTGAAGGTGTTGTGGTCGATCCAAACGTGGTCCGACGTCGTCACGCCGATGGCGTCGAAGGCCGAATTCCAGTTGCCCAGGGCGCCGTCGTTGGGGTCCCAGACCGGGCCGACGTCGCAGGGATTGACGATTTTCAGGTTGCGCACGATGACCTGGGAGACGCCGGCGACGACGATATGGCCGTTGACGATGCCGGCGCCCGCGCCCTCGCCGATCAGGGTGGTGTTGCTGGGCAGGCGTATCAGTCCCCGGCTGGCCTGGTCGCCGGTGTTTGCGAACGGAACGCCTTCGCTCATGTCGATGGTGCCGCGCAGTTTGACGATCTTCGGGTTGGCGGCGCCGCGCCGCAGCGCCGCCAGCAGCTCGGCGCGATTGGTGGCGGTGTAGATCTGCGACGGGATCGCGGCGGAACCGCCGGCGGTGCCGCCGGCCTGGCCGGCGAAGCCGTCGGCCGGCGCGGTTTGCAGGGCGGGGTCGATGGCGGCGCCGGCGGCGGTGGCGGCCATCAGCGACAGCAGGACGGGCAGTGAACAGGACAGGCGTAACGCGGCCCTGAAGCGAGTCAGTTTCATTTGAAGCTCCTTGTTTTACACGGGCGTTGTTAGCGTGGCGAAGTATCGGTGGCGCGGGCGCGGCGGCGCGCCAGTATGCCCATGCCGGCCAGGCCGGCCATCATCATCCAGGCGGTGGCCGGTTCCGGCACCGCCGTCACCGGTCCCTGCAAGGTGATCGCGGTGGTCAGCGCGCTGAAGTCGCCGTTCCACGCCACGCCGGACAGGTCGATCGAGATGGTATGGCCGTTGACGATGCCCAGGACCGGCGCGCCGGTGGTGATGCCGGCATCGAGCACGCTGAAACCGACGATGGGCGCGGCCAGGGTGGTGCCGAAGTCGAAGGTGGCGCTGTAGGCGCCGGTGGGGAGGGCGGCGTTGTTGAAGATGGTCAGGCGGCCGTCGGGCGCGAAGTCGAACCCCAGCAGGTAGTCGCTGGTGAGGAATTCGGCGCCCGGCTCGATCGGATCGAGGCCACTGACATTGCTGCCTGCTTCATCGGCGAACAGGTGGTCGGCGCCCAGCATGCCGCCGGGCTGGCCGTTGTAGCTGGCGGCGATGATGGCGTTGTGCAGCGGATCGGCGGCCGCGTGCGCGGCGCCGGCGGCCAGCGCGAAACATGCGGCGGCCACGGCTTTGGATAGTGAGGTGTGCATTTTGTCTCCAGATATTGAGTTCAACAACGCCGGTCTTTGCCGGTCGCCGGTCGGCACACCTCGCGTATGCCGTGCCACCGCGAGGAGGGCGCGGGAAGCGCCGAGCTCTTGGCTGGTCAAAAATCTGTCGTAAAGGTCGTGTCGCGCGACGGATCGCGCGCGGGACGGCGATGTAAATTTGCCAATTCCTGTGGTTAATTCTACGGTGGTCTGACCAATCCCGCAAGGCGGACTGGCCAATAAAACAACGCCGGCAAATCGGTCGCGGATTGCTGCTATGTATAGAAACTATGGCAATCGGAAAGCGATAAATTTTGACGATAATGCGGACACTTTTTCGTGCGGAAAATCAACTATTCGGTCCCGCAGGCCGCTAAACATGGTGCCTGTTGGTAAATTTCTTGATAGAATTGTGCTGTGAGGAATCTCCCAACAGGAGTCGATAATGATTATGATAAATGCCATAGGTGGCGCTACCCGGTTTGCAGCAGTGGTTGCAGAGGCGGCGCTCGACCCGAACAAAAACCGTGATGCATCGAACGAACCGCAAAGTTTCGAGTTGAACGCTTCCGTGGCCTCATACTTGTCGCTGCCGGGGTTCAACGCGTCGACGCAGGTCGATTCCAGCGAGGCCAGCAACACGGTCACTGCCGCCGAGAAGGCCAGCGCAATGGTCAAGGCCGTGACGGAGTCGGATGACATCGGCCTGAAGGAAGCATTGAAGCAATTCGACGACGGCCTGAAACGCCTGGCCATGCGTCCCGAGACCCAGATCTTCCAGGCCAAATATGGTCTGGACAACGGCGCCGTGGAAAACCTGGTGTCGCCCGATCCGTTGCCCGGCGTGAGCGAGGACGGCGTGCTGGGCGTGACGAGCAAGGAACACGCCGCCGCCGACCTCGACAACGATGGCAAGATCAGCGAAGACGAACGCCGCCGCTATCAACTGCCGATCACTTACCGCAGCAGCGAGCGCTCGACCGACGCGCTGGCCGACGGCCCATCGGCGTTCTCGCTGACCGAAGCCAACCGCGCATACGGCGTGGTGGCGGCCGCGCTGGCCTGATCCCCACCAGTCAGTCTCCCCGAGGAGGGCTTTGCCGTTGCGGCAAGGCCCTTTTTTTTCGCGGATACGCCACCGCCGGCGGTGCCGCACGGCCAACAAAAAGACATCGCATCCAAAAAATGCGAACATGTGGTCGAATAACCATCTGATCTTGGAGCTAATTGAATACCGGGCAACGGGCGGGAGACGCTCGTCCCGGACATAACGGAGGTTTGTTATGGCAAAAAAACAATTTAGTGGTCGGGTCTTGGCGTTGGCGGCGCTGGCGGCCGGCGTGAGCGCGTGCGCGCTCGGGCCCGAATTCCAGACGCCGGCGCCGCCGGCCGCCGCCACGGACCGCTACACGCCGACCCCGCTCGCGGCGCGCACCGCCTCCGCGCCGGCGACCGCCACCGGCGGCGCGGCCCAGCAGTTTGCCATCGGCCAGGACATCCCGGCCCAGTGGTGGACGGTGTTCCGCTCACCGGCGCTGGACCGCTTGATCCGCAGTGCGCTGGCGCAGAACCCCAGCATGGCGGCGGCCGAGGCGACCTTGCGCCAGGCGCAGGAAAACTATGCCGCGCAGGCGGGCGATCTTTACTGGCCCGCGGTCACCGGCCAGCTCGGCCTGTCCCGCCAGAAGGCCAACGCCGCCGGCACCGCCGGCCCGCCCGGCGTTTTCAATCTGTACAACGCCTCGGTCGACGTGTCGTATACGCCGGACGTCTTCGGCGCCACGCGCCGCACGCTGGAGGCGGCGCGGGCGACGGTCGATTACCAGCGCTTCCAGGTCGAGGCCACCTACCTGGCCCTGAGCGCCAACGTGGTGACGACGGCGATCCGGGAGGCCTCGCTGCGCGCGCAGCTCCAGGCCACGCGCGAGGTGCTCGATGCGTTGACTAAACAGCTGGGCGTGATCGAGAAGCAGTTCGAGTACGGCGCCATCCCGCGCACCACGATCCTGAGCCAGCGCAACCAGGTGGCGCAGGTCGCGGCCACCTTGCCGCCGCTGGAAAAAGCGCTGGCGCAAAGCCGCCACCAGTTGTCGGTCCTGGCGGGCCGGCTGCCCAGCGAGGCCGGCATGCCGGAATTCGCGCTCGATTCCCTGACCCTGCCGGAGACGCTGCCCGTGTCCCTGCCGTCGGCGCTGGTGCGCCAGCGGCCCGACCTCCGCGCCAGCGAGGAACTGCTGCACCAGGCCAGCGCGCTGGTCGGCGTGGCGACGGCGGCGCAGTATCCGCAGTTCACCCTGAGCGGCAGCTACGGCGCCTCCAGCCCCGCCTTCGGCAATCTGTTCGAGGCCCATAGCGCGGTCTGGAGCCTGGCGGCCGGACTGGCGGCGCCGATCTTCAACGGCGGCGCCTTGAGCGCGCAGCGCCGCGCCGCCGAGGCGGCGTACGACGCGGCGGCCGCGCAGTACCGGGCGACGTTGCTGACGGCGTTCCAGAACGTCGCCGACAGCCTGCGCGCGCTGGATTCGGACGCGCAGACGCTCAAGGCGCAGGCCGAGGCGGAGGCGCTGGCGGCGGAATCGCTGGCGCTGGCCACCGAACAATACAAACTGGGCGCGATCAGCTATCTGGCGCTGCTCGACGCGCAGCGCAGCTACCAGCAGGCGCACATCAACTTGGTGCAGGCGCAGGCGGCGCGCTACGCCGATACGGCGGCGCTGTTCCAGGCGCTGGGCGGCGGCTGGTGGCAACGCGCCGACGGCGTGCCGGCCGCCACGCCGGTGTCGGCGGCGCCGTCGATCGGCAAAAGCCCTTAGCGGCCATCCTCTTTAACACTTGCGCGCTAGCGTACTTCGCAGGACATATCAAAGACGCGGGAGGCTGATTCATGACCAAGCGTATGCTCATCATGGTAGGGTGTGTCATCCTACTGATCGCCGTACTGGCATTTGGAAAATACCTTCAGATTCAAAAACTCATCGCCAGCTCGCCCAAGCCGGGCGCGCAGGTGGTCACCGCGATCAAGGTGGCGGCGGTGGAATGGCAGCCGCAGCTCACCGCCGTCGGCACGCTGGTGCCGGTGCGCGGCGTCGACGTGACGACCGAAATCGCCGGCCTGGTACGCAAGGTCAATTTCAAATCCGGCGACGAGGTCAAGGCCGGCCAGGTGCTGTTCGAGATGAACGCCGAATCCGATATCGCCCAGCTGCGCTCCCTGCAGGCGGCGGCGGACCTGGCGGCGACGGTGCTCAAACGCGACAAGCTGCAGCTGGCGGCGCAGGCGATCAGCCAAGCGCAGGTGGACAACGACGAGGCGGACCTGAAGAGCCGCAAGGCGCTGGTGGCGCAGCAGCAGGCGCTGGTCGACAAGAAAACCATCCGCGCGCCGTTCGCCGGCAAGCTGGGGATCACCGCCGTCAATCCGGGCCAGTACCTCAATCCCGGCGACGTGCTGGTGACCTTGCAGACCATCGATACCGTCTACGCGGATTTCTTCGTGCCGCAAAAGCAGATCGCCGGGCTGTCGATCGGGCAGAAGCTCAATCTGACCAGCGACGGCTGGCCCGGCGTCGCGTTCCCGGCCAGGGTGACGGCCATCAGCCCGAAAGTCGATGCCGCCACGCGCAACGTGCAGGTGCAGGCGACGGTGGCCAATCCCAAGCGCCAGCTGTTGCCGGGCATGTTCGCCAATGTCAGCCTGGATCAGGGCGAGCGGAAAAAATACCTGACATTGCCGCAGACCGCCATCACCTACAACCCGTATGGTTCGACCGTGTTCGTGCTGGCGCCGGCCAAGGCGGAGCAGGGCAAGCCGCCGCCCAAGGATGATAAAGGCAACCCGCAACTGGTGGCGCGGGAGGTATTCGTCACCACCGGGCCCACGCGCGGCGACCAGGTGGCCGTCCTCACCGGCATCAAGGAAGGGCAGACCATCGTCACCAGCGGCCAGCTGAAACTGAAGAACGGCACGCCGGCCGCGATCAACAACGCGGTGCAGCCGGCCAACAGCCCGAATCCGGCGCCGCAGGAACAGTGAGGACGGACGCGCCATGAACTTTACCGACATCTTCATCAAACGTCCGGTGCTGGCCAGCGTAATCAGCCTGCTGATCGTGGTACTGGGCCTGCGCTCGCTGTTCAGCCTTCCGATCAACCAGTATCCGAAAACACAAAACGCGGTGGTCACGATATCGACCACCTACTATGGCGCCGACGCCGCCACCGTGGCCGGCTTCATCACGCAGCCGCTGGAATCGGCGATCGCGCAGGCGCAGGGCATCGATTACCTGTCCTCGTCGAGTAACAGCGGGGTGTCGACCATCACCGCCACCTTGCTGCTCAATTACGTCTCCAACCGCGCGCTGACCGAGATCACCACCCAGGTCAACTCGGTGCGCAACCAGTTGCCGCAACAGGCGCAGCAACCGGTGCTGACGGTGCAGATGGGCCAGACCACCGACGCCATGTACATGGGCTTCTACAGCGACACGCTGCCGACCAATAACGTCACCGACTTCCTGGCGCGGGTGGTCAAGCCCAAGCTCGATTCGATCCAGGGCGTGCAGACGGCCGAGCTGCTGGGCGCGCGCCAGTTCGCGCTGCGCGCCTGGCTCGACGCCGGCAAGATGGCGGCCCACGGCGTGACGGCGGCGGAGGTCAGCGCCGCGCTGGCGTCGAACAATTACCTGGCGGGCCTGGGCTCGACCAAGGGCCAGATGGTCAGCGTGCCGCTGACCGCCGGCACCGACCTGCACACGGTGGAGGAGTTCAAGGCGCTGGCCGTCAAGCAAAGCGGCGGCGCCATCGTGCGGCTGGAGGACATCGCCAACGTCACGCTGGGGTCGGAGAACTACGACTTCAACGTCGCCTTCAGCGGCGTGCGCTCGGTCTTCATCGGCATCAAGGTGGCGCCGGAGGCCAATATCCTCGACGTGGCGAACCGGGTGCGCGACGCTTTCCCGGCGATCAGGGAGCAGCTGCCGACGGGGCTGACCGGGGAGATCGTCTACGATTCGACGGAGTTCATCAACACCTCGATCCACGAAGTGGTCTTGACCTTGGTGGAGGCGCTGGTGATCGTGACGGTGGTGATCTACCTGTTCCTGGGCAGCGCGCGCGCTGTGATCGTGCCGGTGATCGCGATGCCGCTGTCGCTGATCGGCACCTTCTTCATGATGCTGATGCTGGGCTATTCGATCAATCTACTGACCCTGCTGGCGATCGTGCTGGCGATCGGCCTGGTGGTCGACGACGCCATCATCGTCGTGGAAAACGTCGACCGGCATATGAAGGCCGGCATGAAGCCGTTCGACGCCGCCATCATGGCCGCGCGCGAGTTGGGCAGCCCGATCCTGGCGATGACGGTGGTGCTGATCGCGGTCTACGTGCCGATCGGCTTCCAGGGCGGCCTGACCGGCGCGCTGTTCACCGAGTTCGCGTTCACGCTGGCTGGCGCGGTCGCGGTGTCCGGCATCGTCGCGCTGACCCTGTCGCCGATGATGTGCGCCTACTTCTTCGATCCCGAACAGGACCAGGGCAAGTTCGTCAAGGCCATCGACCGTGTGTTCGGAAAGGTCCACGACGGCTATCTGCGGCTGCTGCATAGTTTGCTCAATACCTGGCCGGTGCTGATCGTGCTGGGCGTGATACTGAGCGCGTTGCTGGGCGTGATGTTCACGATGTCGCAGTCGGAGCTGGCGCCGGAGGAGGACCAGGGCATCGTGCTGTCGCAGGTGGTCGGCGCCCCAACCGCCACTTCGGAGCAGATGCAGGCCTACGCCAAACAGATTTTCGACATCGCCAAGGCGCTGCCCGAATACGACCAGATGTTCCAGATCACCGGAGTGCCGACCACCAACGCCGGCATCGGCGGTGTGCTGTTCAAACCGTGGGACCAGCGTACCCGGTCGGCGGCCGAGATCCAGCAGGAGCTGCAGCAGAAATGGGCCAACGTGGCCGGCGGGCGCGTGGCGGCGTTCCAGTTCCCGGCGCTGCCGGGCAGCTCCGGCCTGCCGGTGCAATTCGTCATCACCACCACCGAGCCGTTCGAAAACCTGAACAACGTGGCGCAGGCGGTGCTGGCCAAGGCCACCAAGGACGGCAAATTCTATTTCGCCGACGTCGACCTGAAGATCGATTCGCCGCAGGCCAGGGTGGAGGTGGACCGCGACAAGCTCAGTACCCTGGGGTTGACGCAGCAGGACTTCGGCAACGCCATGGCGGCGGCGCTGGGCGGCGGCTACGTCAACTACTTCTCGATCTCCGGCCGCTCGTACAAGGTGATTCCGCAGGTGCGCCAGGTCGACCGGCTCAATCCTTCCGATGTGCTGAACTTTTATATCAAGACCCCGGGCGGCGGCATGATCCCGGCCAGCACCGTGGCCGGCATCAAGTACAGCGTGCAGCCGGAATCGGTCACCCGCTTCCAGCAGCTCAATTCGGCCACGATTTCCGGCGTCAGCGGGGCCTCGCAGGGTGAGATCCTCGAGTACCTGCGCAACACGGTGCGGGAGGTGGCGCCGTCGGGTTATTCGATCGACTATTCCGGTTCGTCGCGCCAGTTCATGACCGAATCGGGCGGCTTCGTCGTGACCATGGCCTTCGCCGTGATCATCGTGTTCCTGGCGCTTGCCGCGCAGTTCGAGAGCTTCCGCGATCCGATCGTGATCCTGTTCTCGGTGCCGATGGCGCTGTTCGGGGCGATGACCTTCATCTTCCTCGGTTTCGCGTCGATCAATATTTATACGCAGGTCGGGCTGGTGACATTGATGGGACTCATCTCCAAGCATGGTATCCTGATCGTCGAAGTGGCGAACCACTTGCGGGCGGCCGGAAAGGGCAAGCGCGAAGCGATCGAGGAAGCCTCCGCCACCCGTCTGCGGCCTATTTTGATGACCACGGCCGCCATGGTGTTTGGCGTGGTGCCGCTGGTGATCGCCTCCGGCGCCGGCGCCGCCGGACGGCACGCGATGGGACTGGTGATTTTCACCGGGCTGTCGATCGGAACGCTGTTTACGCTGTTCGTGGTGCCCGCCGTGTACATGCTGCTGGCGGGGGAACACAAGGCCGGGGCGCCTGCGGGAGAAAGGCCCGCGCCGCCAACAAAGGCGCACGCGCCGGTGTCATAAAAATAGAAATTCAAGAGACGACTGCTACCTTTATGCCTGAATTAGAGAAGATGTTTGGCGGCCGGCTGGCCTGGCTGTCGGCGCGCCGCAAACGCAGCAAGGAAGAAGTCATCCTGTTGTTGATGTGCTCATTGAGCATACCCAGCATCCTGCCGTTCGGTATCTACCGGCTGCTGCAGGGCAGCTGGATCTCCGCCGCCGTCGACCTGGCGCTGGTGGCGGCCATGCTGGCGGTGATCGTCGATGTCTGGCGCACCGGCCGATACAAGGCCGCCAGCCTGGGCGTGACGCTGTTTTATTCGGCCGGCATGCTGGCCACCATCCACCTGCGCGGCCTGTCGCTGGTGTACTGGGTCTATCCGACCATGATCGCCGCGTACTTCATGCTGCGTCCCGCCGTGGCGCTGGCGATCAACAGCGTGTCGATGCTGGTGCTGGTGGCGCTGCTGACGCGCGAGCTGGAGTTGCTCAACTTATTCACTGTGGTGGTGACGATTTCGCTGGTTAACCTGTTCGCTTATATCTTCTCGTACCGCACCGGCTTGCAGAACCAGGAGCTGCATACGGAGGTCGAGCGCGACTTCCTCACCGGCGTGGGCAACCGCCGCGCGCTGGACGGCAAGCTGGAAGCCTATGCCGCCGAGCGCAGGCCGCATCCGGGATCGTGCCTGCTGCTTCTCGACCTCGACCACTTCAAGCAGGTCAACGACCGGCACGGGCACGCGGCCGGCGACAAGGTGCTGGTACGGCTGTGCGAATTGATGCGCAATCACACCCGCTCGTCCGACCAGATCTTCCGCTACGGTGGCGAGGAATTCGCCATCATCGCCACCGGCGCCGGCCTGGGCGCGGCGAGCCGTCTGGCCGAGGGTTTGCGCGCCGCGGTGGCCGAGGAACCGCTGATGGACGGGCATCCGATCACCGTGTCGATCGGCGTGGCCGGCATGGACAAATCCGCCACGCCGGAAGAGTGGCTGATGCGCGCCGATAAAATGCTGTACGCCGCCAAGCAGGGCGGGCGCAATACCGTTCGGGTGGACAACCCGGCAGCGCCGCCGGCAAATGCGGAACGGGTTTAACGTCGCGGAGTCGGCATGCGGGACGGTGATGATTTCTACTTCACCGCGTCCGGTTCCAGCGCCTCGATGATCGCGGCCAGCAGGGCCTGCGGCTGATAGCCCAGCCGTTCCGGCGTCAGGCCGAGCCGCACCAGCACCAATCCCCTGGAAGGGACGATGGCGATGGACTGGCCATCGTGGCCCAGCATCCAGAAGGTATCCGCCGGCAGCTTGAAGGGCAGGTCCGGATTTTGGCCCGGCGGCGTCGCGCCTTGCGGTCCGTGGCGCCAGACCTGGCCCTGGCCGTATTGGCCGCCCGACGCCGGCGCCGGCTGGCGCATCGCTTCCACGAAGCCCGCCGGCAGCATCCGTTTGCCCTGCCAGACACCGTCCTGCAGCAGGAACTGGCCAAAGCGCGCCCAGTCGTGGGTGCTGGCGTACATATAGCTTGCGCCAACCAGGTTGCCGCGCGCGTCGGCTTCGATCAAGGCGCTGCTCATGCCCAGTGGTGCGAACAGCCGGTCGTGCGGCAGCGACAGCACCGCCACCGATGCCGGTCCGTTTTTGGCGGGGAGGGCGCCGGCGATGGCCACCCTTTCGCCGGCATTTGCGCCGTCACCCGCACCGGCGTTCGTGCCCGCCGCCGCGCGCTGCCAGATGCGCGACAGCAGCAGCGCGGTGCCGCTCGAATCGTTCCACGCCGTCCCCGCCGGCTGCACCAGCGGCTGGGCCGCCGCGTAGGCCGCCATGTCCGGCTCCAGATACAGCATGCGCGTGAGGTCGGAAACGCCGCCATAGGTCTCGTCGAACCGCAGGCCGCTGCTCATCGCCATCAGGTGGGACAGCGCGATCCGCGAGCGGCCGTCGGCGCCCGCCGCCCAGAAGCCGCTTTGTTGCGGCGACAGTTTACCTTCGGCGATGTGCATGCCCACCAGCGCGGCGTTGACGGTCTTGGTCAGCGACCAGCCCAGCTGCGGGGTGCGCAGGGCGAAACCGTCGCCGTAGCGCTGCGCCACCAGCCGGCCGCGATGGATCACGGCGATGCCACGCATGCCGGGGCCGGACAGCGCGTCCTGGTTCACCAGCGCCTGCACCCCCGGTACGGTTTCCGCCATCGACCCGGTCGGCCACGGCACGCTGGGCGACGGCGACCAGATCTTGATCGGTACAAAATTATGGAGCGAAGCGCGCGCCACGTCGCCGTCGGGAACCACGGCGCAGCCGGTGCCGGGACGATAGACCGCGACGCCGCCGCCGATCACGCCGAACAGGTCGGCGCGCACCACCTTGCGTTGCTGGTCGATTCGTACTTCCAGGTGTTCGAGTATCGGATGGCCGGGCGCCTGGACGTCGTGCGCCAGCACGCCGGCGCTATCGCGGCCGGCGACGAAGACGTTGGAGCAGACTGTTTTGGCGGCGTACGCGGCGCCGATGCGCAGCAGCTCCGGTGGATTGGCGATCGCCGCCCACGCGGCGGCGGCAAGGATAATCAGGAGGGCGCCGATGGCAAGCATCAATCGGAACAACAGCCGGGGGAATGCGCGGGACGCCATCTACACCCTTGCCGTCAAGGTCCGGCGGGTGTTGCGGCGATCGCAACGATCAAAATTAGGGCAGGGCATGTCATCTTCCGCGTGAGGCTTCGCTTTGATTATGCCTACATCGATTGCTTAATACAACGGGCACGCGCGCCAGCCGTGCATTAAAGGATAGGCAACCGGGGCGCCCCGGTTGCGCAGTCGCTTAAGACCTACCCGATGCTACACGCGGTATCGTCGCATTGGACGGCCGAAGGCGCGGCTGCCACCTCGCCCAACAGCCTGCCGATCTGCGCGCCGACGGCCATGTCGTCGACGCGGCCGAAGTGGCTGTGGCGCAGCCGTCCCTGGCGATCGATCAGCAGCAGTGTCGGCGTGCCGCGCAGCCCATACCGCTCCATCGTCAGCGGGATCGCTCCATCGGACGACGGCTGGTCTATCGCCACCGGAAACTGGATGCGGTACTCGTGGACGAACGCCTCCAGCGCCTTGCGTGTCATGACGTCGTGGTGCTCGAACACCGAGTGCAGTCCGATCACCGCGACTTCCTGGTCGCTGAAGGCCGCGCGGATCGCCTTGGCCTGCGGTATGCCGTGCGACACGCAGCCGGGGCACAGCATCTGAAAGGCGTAGATGGCGACCACCTTGCCTCGCAGCTGCTGCAGCGACAAGGCGCCGCGCGTGTTGAGCCAGGCCGCGACCTGGAGTTCGGGAGCGATGGTGTGCATGGCCGCTCCTTACTTTGCGCGCAGTTTGACCGACGGGAAGTCGACCGGCACCTGCAACGCCACGTTGACGTAGTTGGTGAACAGGTTGAGCGCCACATGGGCCATGATTTCGACGATGGCTTCGTCGTCGAAGCCGGCCTGGCGGAGCGCCGCGACATCCTCGTCGCCGATCTGCGCGCGGTTGTTGACGATCGCCGTGGCGAAGCGCAGCGCGGCGGCGGTTTTCGGATCGGCCGACTGGCCGGCCTGCGCCGCCGTCATCTCCTCGGCGCTGGCGCCGGCTTTGCGTCCCAACGCGGTGTGCGCGGCCAGGCAATAGTCGCACTCGTTGCGGTCGGCGATGGCGACGGCGATCTGCTCGCCCAGCTTGGCGCCGATCACGCCGCCGCCGAGGGCGCCGAAGGAGCCCCACATGCTTTTCAGCGCGGCGGTCGAATTGGCGACGGCCTTGAACATGTTGGGGGTGGCGCCGAAGGCGCCCTGGATTTGTGTCAGCAGTTGTTGGCGTTCGCCGGTGGTGTCGGCGGGGGAGACGAGTGCGATGCGGGTCATGATATTTCCTTTCAGTGGTTGAACTACGGGTTGGTACGACGGTTAATGAAAATAGGAGTCCTAACTAATATGGTCAAAAAAAATCAGGCGAACACCTTCCAGTTGCGCTGCCTGGTGGCCGGATCGGCCGGCAGCTGTTCCGGGCAGTCGAGCCGCAGCAGCGCGACCGACAGCGGCACATTGAGCATCGCGCAGTGATGCGGCGCGGATTTGCCCGGGTGGCGGTTTGGTTCGAAAAACTGGCACGACAGGCAGGCGCGCATCTCGGGAAACCGGTCGGTCTTCTGCAACTGCGCGATCAATTTAAACAAGCCGCTCAATAATTCGGTCTGCCGCGCCACCGGCAGGGCGGCGGCGGCGTCCTCCGCGAATCCGAGCGCGCCGCCGATGCGGGCCGCCATCGCCGCGCCTTCCTCCGTCAGGAACAATGCGGTGGCGCGGCCGTCGTCCTCGGCGCGGGCCTTGTACAGCAAACCCTTGGACACCAGCGCCGATACCGAATCGCTGGCGCTGGCGGCGCTGATCGACAGCTGCGCCGCCAGCCAGGACAGGCGCACGCCCTGGGAACGGCTTTGCAGCAGCTGCAGGATTTCGGCCTGCGCCGGGTTCAGGTTTTCGGCCGTCGCAAACTCCCACATCCCGGAGCGCATCACGCTGGCGATGCGTCCGATGGCGGTGACGATACGGGCGGAGATCTCCGGCGTATCCTTCCACGGGTTGTCTGATTTGGTGTCCATGCCCTGCATTATACACAGTGATTCGAGATTAGCAAGGACTCCTAATCATTATTTTGGATCGTGCGGCGGCAACCGCGCGGCGGCGAAAAAATCGAGGCCGGCGCCGGCGTTGCTTCCGGCGTCGGCGCTCATGTTCAGAAGCTGGTCGACAGGCCCGCGTACAGCGTGCGGCGCGCACCGTACTGCGGCGCGCCGACGCCGACGCCGGAGCCGTCGCGCAGCAGGTAGGACCGGTCGAACAGGTTGATCACCGCCAGCCGCCCTTCGACATTGCCGACCGGGGTGTTTTTCCAGTCATGCGTGAGCGTCAGGTTGGCCGTGACGTAGCCCGGTAGCGCGCCCGAATTCGGCGCGCCGCCGTCCGGCGTCATACGCAGGCCGCTGCCATACAGGACGTCGCCACTGACCTGCGAGTCGCCGAAGTGGTAGTGCGCCCCGCCCGAGACGGTGTAGGTCTGGTCGTGGTCGACGAAGATGTAGTGGTTGGCGATGTACGCCAGTTCGTCGGGCGCGAACAGCGACTGGCCGGAGGTGATGTTCTCCGCCTTGGCCTTTTGCGACGTCACGTTCAGGAAGGCGCCCCAATTCTTCTCGTTGTAGACGGCCGACAGTTCCAGCCCCTTGGCGTAGCCGCGATCGTAATTAAACGGCGACAGGATCAGCGCCTGGCCGAACTGGCCTTCGTCTAGCATGTTGTGGATCTTCTTGTAGTAGGCGTCCGCCGTCACCGTCAACCGCTCGTTGAATTTGTGGCTCAGGCCGGCGTCGAAATAGTTGGTGCGTTCGGCTTTGACGTTGTCCGACACCGGCACTTCCGGCGCGTTCGACGTGCCGGCGTACTTGTCGATGCTGGACTGCGCGGCCAATTCCTGCGGTGGCGGCGTGAAATAGCGCGAATAGCCGGCGTGCAGCGTCGTGTCGCTGGACAGCTGGTAGGCCAAATTCGCGCGCGGACTCCATTGGTGCTCGTTGATGAAGGCCGACACCTTGTCGTAGCGCAGACCGTAGTTCAGGGTCAGCGGAGCGGCGATATGCCATTCATCCTGCAGGTAGATGCTCGACAGCTTGCCGACCTGGCGGCTGTTGTCGACGATGGTGCGTGGATCGGTGCCGGCCTGGGTGCCGTCGGCGTTCATGTCGAACACGGAGACGCTGTTGTCGCTGTGCGTGTTCTGGCGCGAGTAGGCCAGGCCGGTGCGCACCGTATGGGAGTCGTTCAGTTTATAGCTGGCGTCGAACTGCACGCCGCTGGAGGAGTTCGAACGCAGGGTATCCGATCCGACGCCGTTGTACACCAGATCGCCCACCGGGTCCGGCGTGTAATGCAGCTCGGAGTATTGATGGAAGGCCGAGACCTGGTAATTCAGGTCGCCCAGGCTCTTTTGCAGCGACAGCACCAGGAAGCGATTGACCTCGCGTTGGCGCTCGTCGAGCTGCGACGACGGCAAGGTGCTGGTGCCGGCGGCGGCATCGCTTTGGCCGGTGAGCGAAAACGCCGGCGCCTGGTCCGGATTGTTCGGGATCTGGAAGCGGCCGTTATAGGTGCCGAACATCAGGCCCAAACGGGTTTGGTCGTCGAGGAACCACGACAGGCTGCCGAACGATTTGGCCTGTTTGGTTTCGTTGTGGATGGCGTCGCGCGTCGGCAGCGGGTTTTCGATGCCCATCTTATTGGTCAGATAGCTGCCGGAAAGGTAGTAGTTGAAGGCGCCCTGGTTGCCGAAGAATTCCGCGCTCGGCGCGACGTAGTCATGGCTTCCCACCAGTACGCCGATGCGGCCGCCCGATTTGCCCGTGCCTTCCTTGGTCTGGATGTCGACGATGCCGGCGGTGCGCAGGCCGAATTGCGCCGGCAGCGCGCCGGTGATGAAATCGGTCTGCTGCACGAAGCGGGTATCGATCGACTGGCCGAAGCCGGTGATACTCTCCGGCAGCTGCACGCCGTTGACGCGGTACTGCACGTTGGCGTGGTCGTCGCGCACGTGGATCGAGCCGGACGCCTTGGAGTCCTGGGCCACGCCCGGGAGGCGCAGCAGCACTTCGTTGAACGGCGTGTTGTCGCCCTGGCCCAGCTGGTCGATCATGTGGCGGTCGATCGAATAGACGGTGGTGCCGACGTTGGGCGACAGGTCGATGCGCGCGCTTTTCAGGTGGGCGACGATGTCGACCTGCTGCACCGGTGCGGCGGGAGCGCCATCGGCGGCGGGCGTGTCCTCGGCGTGGGCGTGGGAGGCGTAAAAGGCGGCGGCCAGCAGCAGTGGCAGGGTACGGAGTTGTGGAGTGCGGTGCATGTTCGATCCTTGAATGTTCAGGCGCGTGCGGCCGCCGGCCGCACGCCACATATCGAAACGTGTCGGGCAGGCGCGCGGCTGCGCAGATTCGCGCAATGGGGCGTTACGGTTGGTACGGTGACGTCAGGTCAGCAGAGAACAGCGAAGGGCGGGGCGTGCGAAGGAGGAATGAGGTAGCCGGCGCTGGCGATCCAGGCCTGGCGCGGCAGCGCGGTGACGGCGTAGGCGACCAGCGAGGCCGTCGGCACCACTTGCGCCGGCGGTGGCGGCGCGCCGAACGGCATGTCGGTGATTTCGCACGCCGCGCAATCGCTTTTGTGGTCGTCGGCGTAGGCGTGCGTATGCGACACGGCCCCGATCAGTTGCAGCGCCAGGAACACCAGCACGAACAACATCACCACGCGCTGGTAGCGCGTGTTGCGATGTTGTGTGGCCGGCGAGAGCGTCATTGCGTGCATGCCGCGATTTTACAGGGGTTATGCGCGAACAGACAACGCCTATTCGTGTCGCCAGCCGATAGGGAGGGAGGACGCGGTCAGTGCTGGCTATGGGCGCCGTCGCCGACCAGTCCCCGGCGCGTGGCCAGCACTACCGCGTGGGTGCGTGCCGTTGCGCCAAGCTTGTCGAAAAGGCCTTTGACGTGCGTCTTGACGGTGCCGACGCCGATCCCCAGTTCGCGCGCGATCGACTTGTTGCACTGGCCTTGTGCCAGCAACTGCAGCACGTCGGTTTCGCGGCTGGTCAGGCCGATGCGGGTAAAGCTGTCGGCCACGCAGCGGCTCAAGTCCGCGCTCAGGTAGCGCATGCCCCGGCTCAGCGAACGCACCGCCGACAGCAGCTGGTCGGCGGGGCTGTTTTGCAGCAGGTAGCCGTGCACGCCGGCCATCATCGCCGTGCGCACTTCCCACTCGCGGTCCAGCTGCGTGACGATCAATACCTTGGGCAGTTGTTCGATCTGGCCGTGCTGCGCTTCGGCGCGCCGGCGCATGTGTTCCAGCGCGCCTTTGTGGTCGGCGATGACGACGTCGGCGCCGCAGAGAAAGGCGTCGTCGGCGGCGAGGCCGCTGCGGACCGCGATGTCGGCGCCGGCGCCGAGCAGCGCGGCCAGGCCGGCGTTGACGATGGCGTCCGCGTGCGCCACCAGCACATTGATTTTTTCGCCCTGATGGAGGATGGCGGCGGTCCCATTGCTACCTCCCATGGCCGTCTGTGGCCAGGTTTTGCTATCGAGTCGCATGTCGTTACTCCCAAATGAACGTCTGACTAAAATCGGTTGTGGTCCGCGGCGCTGGCCGGCAGCACCAGTCGGCGGCGGCCGAACAGCCGCGCGTCCGCCGCGTAGGCGCCCGGCCCCAGCAGCACCAGCGCGGCGGCGGTGAAGGCGCCGACGATGCACGGCGAGGCCTGCGACCAGCCGGCGTGGCCAAGGCACGCCAACTGGCAGAGCGTGGCGACGGCGCCGGCCACCGGTGTCAGCATGCCGAGCACCAACAGCACCGTCAGCAGCACCGACAGCAAGGCCGCCAGGCCGGCCGGCAGCATGGTTAGCCACCATGGCGACACTGCGCTGAACAAGGTCTCGGACAGGAGTTGCAGGGCCACTGCCAGCCGCAGGAGCAGCAGGCCGACGCCGCCGCCGCCGCGCGGAAAGCTGGTACTGAATCCACGCATGTCTGTCGGCCCTCGCTGGTTTGCATTTCTGGTAGCCAGCTTAAGCGTTTTCGACGCGTTTGCCACGCCCCGATCCGGGGTGGAAGGCATACCTAGATCGGGGTATGTTCAAACCCCACCGCTTGTGACATTGTTCGGGCAACAGCACCGCCGCCGGTGGCGTCCACTGGCACAAAGGCAGGGGCGCGGCCCGCGGCTCAGGGAGTACAGTTTTAGCTTTAAGGAGCCAGCCATGAAAATTTACATCGTCTCGATCGCCACCGGCCTGCTGGTCGGGATCATCTATGGATTCCTGAACGTGCGCTCGCCGGCGCCGCCGGTCATCGCGCTGGTCGGCCTGCTGGGCATCCTGCTCGGCGAGCAGGTGCCGCCGTTGCTGCGCCAACTGTGGCAACCGCCGCATGCCCAGGCCAAGCAGGCATCGTGGATCGAAGACCACGTCAAGCCGCATTGCTTCGGCCAGTTGCCCGGCGCGCAGACTGAAGATCAAACCAAAAGGAAAGCATGATGACCCCCTCCACCTCCAACTCCAGCCACGCCAGCCCCGACCTGATTTTGCACCGGGGCCTGTTCACCACCCTGGACCGCTCCAATCCGCACGCGGAAGCGGTGGCCATCAAGGATGGCCGCTTCACCCACGTCGGCCGCGCCAACGAGATCATGTCGCTGGCCGGTCCGGCCACCAGGGTCATCGACCTGCAGGGCAAGCGCGTGCTGCCAGGGCTGATCGACAACCACTGCCACATCATCCGTGGCGGCCTGAATTTCAACCTGGAGCTGCGCTGGGACGGCGTGCGCAGCCTGGCCGACGCGATGGAGATGCTCAAGGCGCAGGTGGCGATCACGCCGGCGCCCCAGTGGGTGCGCGTGGTGGGCGGCTTCACCGAACACCAATTCGCCGAGAAGCGCCTGCCGACCATCGCCGAATTGAACGCGGTGGCGCCGGACACGCCGGTGTTCATCCTGCACCTGTACGACCGCGCCTTGCTCAACGGCGCCGCGCTGCGCGCAGTCGGCTACGACAAGAACACGCCGGCGCCGCACGGCGGCGAGATCCTGCGCGACGCCGCCGGCAATCCGACCGGCCTGCTGCTGGCCAAGCCCAACGCCGCCATCCTGTACCAAACGCTGGCCAAGGGGCCGAAGCTGCCGCTGGAATACCAGGTCAACTCGACCCGCCACTTCATGCGCGAACTCAATCGCCTCGGCGTGACCGGCGCCATCGACGCCGGCGGCGGCTTCCAGAATTATCCCGAGGACTATCAGGTGATCCAGCAGCTGTCGGACGCCAAGCAACTGACGATACGCCTGGCCTACAACCTGTTCACGCAAAAGCCGACGCAGGAAAAAGAGGACTTCCTCAACTGGACGCAAAGCGTGACCTACCAGCAGGGCGACGACTACTTCCGCCACAACGGCGCCGGCGAAATGCTGACCTTCTCGGCGGCCGATTTCGAGGACTTCCGCCAGCCGCGTCCCGACATGCCGGACAATATGGAAGACGACCTGGAAGGCGTGGTGCGGGTGCTGGCGCAGAACCGCTGGCCGTGGCGCATGCACGCCACCTACGACGAGACCATCAGCCGCGCGCTCGACGTGTTCGAGAAGGTCAACCAGGACATCCCGCTGGCGGGACTGAACTGGTTCTTCGACCACGCCGAAACCATTTCCGACCAGTCGATCGACCGCATCGCCGCGCTGGGCGGCGGCGTCGCCGTGCAGCACCGCATGGCCTACCAGGGCGAATACTTCGTCGAGCGTTACGGGCACGGCGCGGCCGAGGCCACGCCGCCGGTCAAGAAGATCCTCGAGGCCGGGGTGAAGGTCTCCGCCGGCACCGACGCCACCCGCGTCGCCTCGTACAACCCGTGGGTGTCGCTGGCCTGGATGATCACCGGTAAAACCGTGGGCGGCATGCAGCTGTACCCGCGCGCCAATTGCCTGGACCGCGAAACGGCGCTGCGCATGTGGACCGAAAACACCACCTGGTTCTCGAACGAGGAGGGCAAGAAGGGCCGCATCGAGGCCGGCCAGCTGGCCGACCTGATCGTGCCGGACAAGGATTTCTACGCCTGCGCCGAAAGCGAGATCGCCGATATGAGTTCGCGCCTGACCATCGTCGGCGGCAAGATCGTCTACGCGGCCGGGGAGTTCGCCGGCCACGACGAGGCGCCGCCGCCGGCCATGCCCGACTGGTCGCCGGTGCGCCGCTTCGGCGGCTACGCCGGCTGGGGCGAGCAGATCGGCAACAACCGCGCCGCCCTCAAGGAACTGGAACAGCGCAAGCGCCAGCAGGCGCAGTTGCGCGAGCAGCAGGCCGCCTGCGGCTGCGCCAAGCAGTGCAATGTGCACGGCCACCAGCACGCCACGGCGTGGACCAGCAAGCTGCCGATCGCCGACCTGAAAAGCTTCTGGGGCGCGCTGGGCTGCGCCTGCTGGGCGGTGTGACGATGGGTTTCCCACACGACTTCCCGGCGTTTTTGCGCGCCCCGTGGGTGCGCTGGTGCGGTCTGCTGCTGCTGTGCTCCGCGTATCTGCAGGGGGGCATCGTCAAGCTCACCGACTTCGGCGGCGCCGTCGCCGAGATGCAGCACTTCGGCGTGTCGCCGCCGGCGCCGATGGCCGCCGTGGTGATCGGCGGCGAAATCGGCGCCTCGCTGATGATACTGGCCGGCTTCTACCGCTGGCTGGGCGCCGGCTACCTGGCGGTGTTCACCTTGATGGCCACCTTCATGGCCAACCGCTTTTGGGAGGTGACCGGGCCGGCGCGCTTCATGGCCGAAAACGGCTTTTTCGAACACCTGGGCTTGACCGGCGCTTTCGTGCTGGTGGCCTGGTACGATATTCAGAAAGGTAAGGATGGAACGCGGTGATATCAAACAGGGCGTCACGCTCGGCTTCTTGGCCGGCTACGTCGACACGCTGGGCTTTATCGGCCTGTTCGGATTGTTCACGGCGCATGTCACCGGCAACTTCGTGCTGATCGGGCGCTCGGTGGTGCAGGCGGCGCCGGAGATCTTCCTCAAGCTGCTGGTGTTCCCGGTGTTTATGCTGTTCGTGGCGATCGCGCGCCTGCTGATCCTGCGCTGGCAGCGCTCCGGCGGCAAGCAGTTGCGCAACAGCTTCCTGACGCAGCTGCTGCTGATGGTGGCGACGGTGGCCTGCGCGTGGCTGGCGGCGCCCATCGTCTCGGCCGACGCGCCGCTGAGCATGGCGACCGGCATGCTGTGCGCCGGCGCGATGGCGGTGCAGAACGCCTACGGCAAGCTGCTGCTGGGTAAATCGGCCGCCACCACCGTCATGACCGGCAACGTCACGCAACTGGTGATCGATCTGGTCGATTCGGCGCGGGGCGACCCGGAGGCGATGGGCCGCTGCAAGAAACTGGCCTGGCCGGTGCTGGCGTTCGCGCTCGGCTGCATGGGCGGCGCGCTGGCGTTTGTCGCGGTCGGCTTCAACGGTTTGCTGTTGCCGTGCGCGCTGTTGCTGTGGCTGGCCATGGCCGCCGTCGACTGAACTTGATTGGCAGTACGACTAAATCGTCGAAATACTGATAATGCCGCGCTTGAGGGCGATCGTCACCGCATGGGTGCGGTCGTTCGCGGCCAGTTTGGCCAGCACGTTTTTCATGTGCGCCTTGACGGTTTCCTCGGAAATCGACAGGTGCTCGGCAATGCGGCGGTTCGAATTGCCGCCGGCGGCGTGATTGAGCACCTCCATCTCGCGCGCGCTGAGCGGCCCCTGGCCCATGTGCTGGGCCAGTTCCATGGCGATTTCCGGCGGAATGCGGCGCTGACCCATGTGCACGCCGCGCACGGTATCGAGCAATTCGCGCCGCAGCGTGCTTTTCAGCAGGAAGCCGCTGGCGCCGCCTTGCACGGCGCGCAGGATCTGGGCGTCCCCTTTGTAGGTGGTCAGCATGATGATGCGCGCGCCGCCGTGTTCGCGGCGGATATGTTGCAACGCCGTCACGCCGCACATTTCGGGCATCGCGATGTCCATGATGGTCACGTCCGGACGCAGCGCCTCGTAGCGCTCGAGGGCCTCGCGGCCGTTGTTGGCCTCGCCGACCAGGCGCATATCGTCCTGGCTGGCGATGGCTTCGCCGAGGCCGGCGCGCAGCAGCGGGTGGTCGTCGACGACCAGCACGGTGATGGGGCGGGGTGCGTTGCTCAGTTCCATGTTGTAAGGGATGCGATCTTCCGATTAGCAGGAGTTAACCCAGGAATTTATACCAGTTTGGGCGACTGCGCCGAAGGCTTGCGATTGTGGTGTGCAATGCAACACAAAGTATGCACTTTAGCAAAAAATGGCACAATAGCACTTCCGGCAAATGTCTTTTGCACTTTCCGCAAATGGTTCGTCAAGGGGAGAATGGGATGATCGATGCCTTGCAATGCCTGATCGCGGTGGTCGAGCACCGCAGCCTGTCGCGCGCGGCGGTGCAGCTGGAGATGGCGGTGTCGTCGGTGTCGCGCAAGCTCGACGCGCTCGAGGCGCAACTGGGCGCCCGCCTGCTGGTGCGCAGCTCGCGCCACGTGGTGCTGACCGACGCCGGCGAGCGCTTTCTGCCGCGCGCCCGCAATATCCTGGCCGAGCTTGCAGAAGGGCAGGCGGCGGTGCAGGAAACCGAGAGCGAGCCGCGCGGGCTGTTGACGATCACCGCGCCGGCCGGCTTCGGCCGGCTGCATGTGGCGCCGGCGATCGCGACGTTCCTGCGCCGCTATCCCCGGCTGCAAGTCGATTTGCACGTCAGCGACAGCGTCGTCGACCTGGCCGCGCGCCGGGTCGACGTGGCGGTGCGGGCGGGCGTGCTGCCCGATGGGGATTTGGTGGCGACCCGGCTGGTGCCGCAGAACCGCGTGGTCAGCGCCAGCCCGGCATATCTGGCGCGGCATGGCTGGCCGGCCTCGCCGGAGGATTTGCTGAACCACCAGTGCCTGTCGATGGTGGGCAAGTCGCCGCGCGCGTGGTGGCGTTTCGAGGGCGTCAATCAAAACCAGCCGCTGGACGTGAAAAGCGCGCTGCGCTGCGACGATACCGATACCTTGATGCACGCGGCGATCGCCGGGGCGGGGCTGGTACATCTGGCCAACTGGATGGTCAGCGGGGCGATCGTGGCCGGCAAGCTGGTGCCGGTGTTTCCGATGGCGCCACTGCAAAGGGATGTTTCAGCGGCGCGGCACGACCCGGCCGCCTCGGCGATCCACGCCGTGCACATGCCCGGACGCTCCAACCAGGCCAAGTCGCACCTGTTGATCGATCATTTGCGGGAGTATTTCGGCGATCCGCCGTATTGGGATGTGGCCATGGAGGCCGCCGGGGCGGGCGAGCGCCGCGCCCCGGCTTGACTACATGATGTTACTTAATTCCATTCGTCGCTGCCGCCGCCGGCATCGCCGCCGCCGGCGGAATCATCCCAGCCGCCGCTGACGCCAAAGTCGTTGCCGCCCATGTCGTTGCTCTGCGCCGGGTCGTCGTAGACGATGTCGTTGCGTCCCTGGTCGTTGGCGGCGTTGCCGCCATTTTCATGGCCGCCGGTGAACTGGCGGGCGATCGCCTCGCCGGCCACCAGGCCCGCGCCCAGCGCCGCGCCGGTCGCCAGGCCGCCCATGATGCGGCCACCCATGCCGCTACCCTGCGGTTGCTGGCCGTAGCCGGGACCATAACCCTGCTGCGGATAACCGCCGCCAGGAGGATAGCCCGGTGGCGCGCCGCCCGGATTGAAGCCCGGGTTGCCGTGATTGAAACCGGCCGCGCCCGCGCCACCCTGCTGCGCGCGGCGCGACATGAAGCGCGAAGCGATAAAGATGAAGCCGACCAGCAGGCCGCCCATCAGCAGCACCGTGCCCCACGGGATGCCGCCGCCGCCCGAGCCGGTGCTGGCGCCGTTGGCATAGCCGCCGCTGTTATAGCCGGCCTTCTCGGCCGCTGGTTTGTGCTGCGTGAAATTTTCCTTCGGCTTGGCGTCGCCGGCGGCGATCACCGCGCGCAGCTTGCCGACGGCCGTGGCGTCGACCTTCGGCAAGCCCGGCGACAGGCGTTCGGCCGTGTCCAGCGACTTTTGCGCGGCCGCGTACTTGCCTTGCTTGGCCAGCAGCTCGGCCTCGACGAAGTGGGCCTTGGCGCTGTTCGGATGCTCCTTGAGCACCTGGTCCATCAGCGCCTGCGCTTCGGTGAATTTTCCGGCTTCGGCGGCGACGTAGACATCGTGCACGGTGGGAGCCGCCGCGAACACCGGCGCCGCCAGCGCCATCGCGCCGGCCAGCAGAGTGATGCTTGCTAAGGATTTTGCCTTCATGGTCGATCTCCAGTGGAAACTACGGAACTACTTTCATAATGATGGCAGTTTAGGCCATTTTCAAGGGAACGGCGGTGCGCTGCGCCACAGAGCGCAGATTGGCTTCGACGGTGGTGGCGATCAGGTCGGCGGTGGCGGCCGACAAGGTCCAGCCCAGGTGGCCGTGGCCGGTATTGTAGAAAACGCAAGGCAGCCTGCCCGGGCCGACGCGCGGCATCAGGTTGGGCATCATCGGCCGCAACCCGGCCCACGGCGTGATATTGCGGGTGGAAACGCCGGGGAAGCGCTGCCGCACCCAGTCGACCAGCGGGGCGATGCGGTCGGCGCGGATGTCGCGGTTAAAGCCGTTGAACTCGGCGGTGCCGGCGACGCGGAAGCGGTCCCCGCCCAGCCGGCTGGCGACCAGCTTGGCGGCGTCGTCCTCCAGGCTGACCGTGGGCGCGGCGGCGCGGCTGGCGTCGTCGTCCAGGTGGACGGTGATCGAATAACCCTTGACCGGGTAGACGTTGACCCGGTCGCCCAGCATGGCGGCCAGTTCGCGGCTGGCGGTGCCGGCGCAGACCACCACGCCGTCGTAGACGCCGATGTCGGGCACGCCGTCGCGCAGCACCGTGACGCAGGCGCCGCGCGCGTCCGCGCTCAGGCCGACCACCTGCTGGCCGAAGCACATGCGCACGCCGAGCCGCTGCGCCGCCAGCGCCAGACCGGTGGTGAATTTGTGGATATCGCCGGAGCTGTCGCTGTCGGTGTAGTGGCCGGCGTAGTAGTCGCCGGCCAGCGTGGGTTCGATCGCGCGCATCTCGTCAAGCGTGACGGTGCGCCGGCGCACGCCGCCCTGCGCCAGCAGCAGCGAGACGTCCTCGCCGTGTTCGAAGTCGGCGCGGTCGCGGTAGATGTGCAGGATGCCGGCGCGTTTGAGGTCGAATTCGATGCGTTCCTCTTCGGCCCAGCTGAATAGATGTTCGCGCGCCGCCACCGCCAGCTTGGCGATGGCGATGGTGTTTTCGCGGTAGTCCGGCATGGCGGCGATGAACTCCGCCAGCCAGGACAGCTTGTGCCAGCTCGGTTTGGGGTTGAGCAGCAGCGGCGCGTCCTTGCGCAGCATCCACTTCAACCCTTTGGCGACGGTGGCGCTATGGTTCCACACCTCGGCGTTGGAGGCCGACAACTGGCCGCCGTTGGCGAACGAGGTCTCCATCGCCGGATAGCGGTGGCGCTCGAGCAGGGTCACGCGCAGGCCGCGCCTGGCCAGCGCGTACGCGGTGGTGACCCCGGTGATGCCGCCGCCGATGACTGCGATGGTCTTCATGGCGCCGATCAGGCCTTTTTCAGGCCCGCGATGTAGCGGTCGATCACCGTCGGCAGCACCGTCAGCGGCACGCCGCAGCTTTGCACCAGCGCGTCGTTGAAGCCGGGCAGGTCGAACTTCGGTCCCAGCGCGGCCCTGGCGCGTTCGCGCTGGCGCAGGATCTCGTTGTGGCCCACCTTGTAGCCGCAGGCCTGGCCCGGCGACACCGTGTAGCGGTCGATTTCGCTGGTCATCGCCTGTTCGCCGCGGCCGGTGCTCTCGACCAGGAAGCGGATCGCCTGTTCGCGCGTCCACTTCATCGCGTGCATGCCGGTGTCGACCACCAGGCGGCAGGCGCGGAACTGCTGCGCCTGCAGGTAGCCGATCTGGCTGAACGGATCGTTGACGTACAGGCCGAATTCGTCGACCAGCTGTTCGGCATACAGCGCCCAGCCTTCGACGAAGGCGTTAAAGCCCATCAGCGAGGCGATCAGCGGCAGCTCGCTCTGGTGCTCGGCCAGGTAGGCGCCTTGCCAGGCGTGGCCCGGCAAGCCTTCGTGCGCGGTCAGCGTGGCGATTTCGGATTTCGGCCACAAGGTGGTCGACTTCAGGTTGATGTAATAGATCGCCGGACGCGAGCCGTCCAGCGAGGCGAAGTTCATGTAGCCGAGCGGCGCGCCCGATTCGATATCGAGCGGCACCCGGCGCACTTCGAGCGGCGCCTTCAGGTTCATGTTCGAGATCTTCGGCATCAGCGCGCGCACCGCCTCGACGCGGTCGTTGCAGTAGGCGATCAGTTCCTCGCGGCCCTTGTCGTTGTCGGCGTAGAAGCGTTTCGGGTCCTTCGACAGCGCCAGCAGGCGCGCGCCCACGGTGCCCTGGTTGATGCCCTGCGCCTTGAGGATGGCGTCGATGCGCGACTGCAGCATCTTGTTCTGTTCCAGGCCGACCGCGTGCACCTCGCGCGGATTGAGGTTGGTGGAGGTGCCCAGGTGCAGCGCCCACTCGTAGTACGCCGCGCCGTCCGGCAGGCGGTGCACGCCGGCGACGTCGGTGGCCTTGGCCGTGGCGCGGGTGAAGGTGGCGATCTGGCGTTCCAGCGCCGGATAGACCTGGCTTTCGACCAGCGCCGTGACGCGCGCGTTCCAGTCGCCGGCGATGCCCAGCTTTTGGGTGCGCTCGGTCAGCGAGGTGACCAGTTTTTGCTGCGCGACCGCGGTCTTGCGGTAGTCCTGCAACTGGCCCAGCGCCGCGCGGGCGATGAAGTTCGGCGGCAGGATGCCACGGCCGGCCTGGTCGGCGATGCGGGTGCTTTCCTGGTCCAGCATGCGCGCCATGCCGGTGACGCGCTCCAGATAGGCCTCGGCGTCGGCGGCGTCGGCGATCTGGTGCTGCGAGTGCAGGAATTCCGGGATGCGCGTGACCGCGCCGTCCTGCTGCGTGACGGGGAACGGCGCGGTGCCGCCGTTGAAGCCGGAGGCGGCGCCGCCGAAGGAGAAGCGCAAGCCCTCCAGGCCTTCGTTGGCGGCGTAGCGGATGGTGTCGTAGCGGATTTGCGCGTCGGCGCCCAGCCTGGCGCGGTCGATCGCCGACAGGCGCTTGAGCATCGATTTGACCTGGCCGGCCCAGGCGGCGTCGCCCGAGCGGCTGAGGTTTTCCAGCTGCGATTTCAGGCCGGCGCGCTCGCCCTTGTCCAGGCCCAGCGAGGTGGCGCTGGTCGGCGACAGGCGCAGGATCTCCTCGGCAAAGCTGTCGGTCAGCTGGCTGAAGCGGGCGTCGCCGGGAGACGCCGCGGTGGTGGCGGCCGATGCCGCGGCCGGCGCCTGCGCCCGCGCCAAACCGGGCAGCAGGGGCAGCGCGCCGACGGCGGTGGCGGAAAGGGCGGACAGCAGCAGGTCGCGGCGGGTGAAGTTCTGGGACTTGTTGCTCATGACATCCTTTTATTGTTCGTTGGTAATGCGGGCCGGTTGGGCGGGCGGGAGGTTTCAACACCACCCGTCGCCCGGCAGCCGGCGCGACGGTGACCATAGCGCGCCAGCCGGAAAATTGTCAATGAGTATTGTGTGCCGGTTAAGGCCGATTTAATACGGGGACGACGATGGCGCCGGCGTTTGCGGCGATGAATCGGGCGTCGAATGCGCGCGCGCGGGCGGCTGCCCGGTTGCGTCCGGCTCGTCGGTGAAGCGCAGCTGGAAGCGGGCGATCAGCTCGCGCAGGGCGTCCAGTTCCTGGCGCGGCAGCGCCAGCGCCACGTGCATGTCCGGGCGGATCAGGTAGGCCGCGTCCTCGAGCAGGCCGGCCTCGCCGGCGGCCTCCGTCCACGGCCAGGCGTGCAGCGGCAGTTGCAGCACCCGCGCCGCCGCCGCCAGCAGCGGATCGGTGTTGCCATAAACGTGCAATTGCCAGCCCAGGCTGCTCAGCGGGGCGAAATTGTCGCCGCCATCGGCCCGCGGCACCCACGGCAGGCGGTCGCCGCCGATGATCTCGCCCGCGCGTCCGCCGCTGAGCAGGCTGTCGGGATAGTGGATCTGCACCTGCGACACCGTCTTGAACAGCGTGCGGCGCGCGGCGCTGAAGCCGGTCAGCACCGGGAACACATGCGGCACCAGCCAGTTGCGCAACAACTGGCCACCGGCGCCCTGCGACACCACCAGCTGGAAGGCGCGGTCGGTGGTGGTGACCAGCTTGCGGGCGAACGTGAGCCGTTCGGCCTGGTAGGTGTCGAGCAGCGCGCCGTGGGCGCCGGCCCGCAACACTTGCGCCAGCTTCCACCCCAGGTTGATGGCGTCGCCGATGCCGGTGTTCATGCCCTGGCCGCCGGCGGGACTGTGGATGTGCGCCGCGTCGCCGGCCAGGAAGCAGCGGCCGACGCGGAATTGCGACGCCACCCGGTGGTGCACGCGGTAGGTGGAGAACCAGTTGAGCTGCTCGACTTTTATGCCGAGCAACGGCTCCAGCACCGGGCGCACGTCCTCGAAATCGGGCTCGGGTTGACCGGCTTGCGGCTCCGGCATGATGCCGATCAGCCGCTGCATGCCGCGCGAGCGCACCGGCAACATCAGCGCGAAGGTGTTGGCGCCCAGGTGGCCGACCAGGTCGACATTGGGCGGGCCGTCGGTCTTGACGTCGGCGACATAATATAGGTGGTCGTAGGTGCCGCCGCCGAAGCCGACCTGCAGCGAATCGCGCACGCGGCTGCGCGCGCCGTCGCAGCCGCACAGGAAGGCGGTGTTGCAGGCGATGCGCTCGCCGCCGCGCTGGAGCACCGCGCGCACGCCCCAATCGTCCTGCGCGAACGATTCGAGCTCGGTGTTCCAGTCGACCTCCACGCCCAGTGCGCGCAATTGCCTGACCAGGAACCGTTCATGGTCGTCCTGCGGAAACGCCAGCACGAACGGGTAGGGGCTGATGCCGGCGCCGACATCGTTGAGCGGCAACCGCGCGCTGTCGTGGCCGTCCTCGCGCAGGTGGATGGCCTCGATGCGGATGCCCAGATCGACGACGGCGTCGGCGAAACCCAACTGGCGATAAAATTCGAGCGTGCGCGCATGCACGACCATCGCCCGCGAAGCGAGTCCGGGGCCGCTGTTTTTGTCGATGATGCGCACGGCGACCCCGTGCCGCGCCAGCCGCAGGGCGAGTACCAGGCCGGTGGGTCCGGCGCCAACGATGAGAACTTGAGGAACCATCGACCCAGTCTACCCGCGTGCGCGAATGCGGCGCGCGCAATTGGGATGGCGCGAGGGGCTGGCCGGTTGGGTAAATCGGTATTATATTGGATAACATTGCCAATTCTCGCCAACCGGTTCAGCCGACATGACCCATTCCGCCATCCGTCGTACCCTGTTGCTGGCGCTTGCCGCGACGCCACTCGCCCGCGCCCATGCCGCCCCGGGCGCGGTCATGCCGCCCGATCTGCGGCTGGTGCGGCTGGAGGCCCAATCCGGCGGACGCCTGGGCGTGGCGGCGCTCGACACGGCCGACGGCCGCCAGCTGCTGCACCGCGCCGACGAGCGTTTTCCGTTCTGCAGCACGTTCAAGATGATGCTGTCGGCGGCGGTATTGGCCAGGGAGCCGTCGGTGCTGCAACAGACCATCCGTTACGACAAGGCCGAGCTGGTGGCGCATTCGCCGATCACCGAACGGCATCTGGACGGCGGCATGACCATCGAAGCGCTGTGCGCGGCCACCATCCAGTACAGCGACAACACGGCGGCCAATTTACTGATCCGCCATCTCGGCGGGCCGGAGGAGGTGACCGCCTACGCCCGCTCGATCGGCGACCGCCAGTTCCGCCTGGACCGCTGGGAGACCGCGCTCAACAGCGCCATCCCCGGCGACCCGCGCGACACCACCACGCCGGCGGCGATGATGGCGTCGCTGCACAAGCTGACCGTGGGCGAGGCGCTGCCGCCGGCCAAGCGCAAGATATTGACGGATTGGCTGATCGGCAACACCACCGGCGCCACCCGCATCCGCGCCGGCGTGCCGTCGAACTGGACGGTCGGCGACAAGACCGGCGCCGGCGACTACGGCACCATCAACGACATCGCCATTCTGTGGCCGCCGGGCAATAAACCGCCGATCGTGCTGGCGGTTTACCTCACGCAGCCGGGCAAGGACGATAAGGCGCGGGCCGAAATCCTCGGCCAGGCGGCGAAGATTGTCATCGATGCCTTCAAGGTGGGCTAAACTACGGCCCTTAACACTAGTGGGCCACCCATGACGAACAAAAAACAGCCGCCAGCCAAAAATCCCGCCGAGGCGCCGGTCGGCCGCGCGCCCAATCCCTTCCTCAACGCCGAGTTGTATTCGCGCATGCGCGACTACACCGAGCGCGATGCGGCGTTCTCGAAGGAATTGAAGGCGATCGGCGAGAGCGGCGCCGGCAAGCGCAGCACCGACGCCCGCAAGGCGCCGTCGCTGGCGGTGCTGCGCGGGGTGGTCAAAAAGGGCTTGCCGCTGTGGACGATGCTCGACCGCATCGTCGAAGGTGTCGAGAGCGGCCTGTGGGAGCCGTGGCTGACGGCCTACGGCTTCGAGCTGCGCGGCGTCAACTATGCCAAGACGGGCGAGCGCAACGCGCGGCTGGCGCTGGACATCAGCCTCGGCTCGAAAGCGCACACGGCGTTCGCCAACGCCGGCGTCGGCAACTGGCGCAGCCTGGTGGTCGAGGATTGCGCCCAGGTGCAGATCGACAAGCCGACCGAAAAGGCGCCGGCCAAGGCCCACGCCATCTTCTTCCTGGATGCGCCGGCGCAAGCGTAACGCGCCTGCCGGGGCCTAGGTGGATCGGGCCGTTCGGCCTATTTTTCCCACTCGAGGTGGACCACCTTGTAGCCCTTGTCCTTCAATAGCCGCAGCAGCGAAGGCAGGGCCTTGACCGTCGGACCGTTGGCGTCGTGCATGAGAACGATGCCGCGTCCGGTTTTGGTCAGGTTTTCCGCCAGGCGCACCATCAGCACTTCGGTCGTGTCGTTCGGCAACCAGTCGTTGATGCCCAGGTCGATCGACATGACGCCGACCCTGGCGGCCTTCAGCGCCGCCAGCATCGTCGGTGTTTCTTCCAGATACGGGAAGCGGTAAGCCGGCGCGGCCACGCCCAGCGCGGCCTGATAGGCGGCCTGGTTCTTGCGCAGGTCGTCGAGTTGCTGCTGCGCGCCCAGCTCGGACAGGTGCGGATGGGTGTTGCTGTGCAGGCCGGCCGAGTGCCCTTCGGCGACGCCGCGCCGCGCCAGCTCCGGCGAAGCGGCCAGTTTCTCGCCGATCATGAAGAACGTCGCTTTGACGCATTGATCGGCCAGCGCCGCCAGCACGGCGGGCGTGCCCGACGGTTCCGGGCCGTCGTCGAACGTCAGCACGACCTCGCCTTTTTCCAGCGGCAGCGCGGCATGCTGTTGCGTGCCGTACAGCGCGCCGTCGCGTGGCAGCTTGATGGTGCGGCTGGTGCCGAGCTTGTCGGCGCCGCAGTCGGCGGCCAGGGCCGGGCCGGCCAGCGCGGCCAGCACGCCCAGTGCGATGAGCTTGACGACTCTTCCCGCGCAAGCCATGTTCAGACGGCGCGTTGGCGGCGGCGGGCCATTCCCGCCACCAGTGCCACGCCGGCCAGCATCATGGCGTAGGTTTCAGGCTCGGGGACGGCGCTCACGGCCAATTGCGTGCCTTCGATCAGGGCGGCGGGGCTCAAAGCGTTTTCGAGGCCGCCGCTCCAGACGCCAGCGGCGGTCGACAGCGCGTAGTTGGCGGTGTTGCCGGTCGTCCAGGTTGCCGACGTGCCGAAAGCGGAGGTGCCGGTCAGCCAATACGTGCCGGCGCCCAGCGTCCAGTTCAGGTTGGACAGGGTGGCGTTGGACAGCACGCCGGTCAGGTCGCTCGAGTAGATCAGCTTGCCCGATGGCAGCTGTTCGAAGTCGCCGGGCATGGGGAGGCCGGTGGCATCCTGCTTGACCGATGCCATGATGCCCAAGGTCAGCTTGCCCAAACCGCTTTCGTTATCGATGGCGGTCTTGATCGACGTGATTTGCGTCTCGGCGGTCAAGGTGAAGCGGACGGCGTGGCTTTGCTCGTAATGCACGCCGGCTTCGTCGGTGCCGTTGTCGACGTTGTACTTCAGGAAATCATAGGGGCCGAAGCTGTCGAACACCACGGCCGCATGCGCGGAGCCTGCCAACAAGCCGATGATGAGCATTGGAACTGCAAAAAAGCGTTTTGGTGACATGAAAAACTCCGTAATTTCAAACAAGTAGGAAAAGCACAATACCATTATTGCATGCCGACTTGTTAATTGAAATCATGAAATTTATTGCTGTCGTGAAATCGCGACGTTGCTATTTAACACATTTACCGGCGGGGCGGCGTACTTCAGGGCGCGCGGCCCCGGCGCAGCGCCCATCGCGCTGTGGTTACTATTATCTTGCTACTAAGGGGCCGGCGCCGCCGGGCAGCCGGACCACTTGCCGCTGGCCGGAATATGTTCGCCTTTCATGACCAAGGTCAAGGCGCCGAGGCGGGCGTTGTCGCCGACCACGGCGCTGTACAGCACCGCGCTGCGTGGTCCCAGATAGACGCGTGCGCCGATCGTTACGGTGTCGATTTTCATCACCCGGTCCTCGAATAAATGGGTCTGCGGGCAGGTGAGGGCGTTGAGCTCGCTGTAGTCGCCGATGCGCACGCAATCGAACTCGGTGATGTCGGTGGTGTCCAGATAAACGCCTTTACCGATTTTGGCGCCCATCAGGTTGAAGGCCAGCGGCAGCCATGGCGTACCGCGCAGATAGCGCATGAAGTTGGGCACGGCGATGCCTTCGTAGAGGTTGGTGACGCCCTCGGACAGCCAGACGAACGGCGTCCACATCGGCGCCGAATGCTTGCGGTAGCGGCCGATCAGTATCCACTTGAGCAGCGCCACGAAAACGTAATTGCCGACGCCGTAGACCAGCCCCGCCAGGGTCAGGTCCCAAACTACCTCGGCCCAGCGGCCGGCGCCGGCGGCCGGCATCACCTCCAGCACCAGCGTGTAGCCGACCGCGATCACCAGCGCGTGCGGCGCGACGATGCGGAACGCCTCGATCAGGCCGCGCCCGAGCCGGCGCATGGGCGAGGGATGGAACGTCAACGATTCCGGATAGCCGCTGGTCTGCTCGCGCGCGGGCAGGTTGATCGGAGGGGAGCCGAGCCAGGTGTCGCCGCTGTGCATGCGCGCGTTGTCCGGCGCGCGCGAATGGACGCCGATCAGCACTTGCTCGGGCAGCACCGTGCCGTCCGGGATGTAGGCGCCGTTGCCGACGAAGCTGCGGTTGGAGATCACCGTCGGCTGCATCGTCATCCAGCCGCCGTCGATTTCCTCGTCGCCCAGCATGACGGCATCGGCGATGAAGGTCTCGTCGCCCAGGGTCAGCATGTCCGGCACCACGCCCAGCGCGGTGGAGATCTCGGCGTCCTTGCCGACCTTGGCGCCCAGCAGGCGATACCAGTACGGCGCGAACACGGTGGCGTAAATACCGTGCAGCACTTGCAGGCTCGATTCCTGGATTTGGCTGACCAGCCATTTGGCGCAGTAGGTGTTGCTGTGCACCGCGAAGCGGCCCGGTTTCAGCTTGGGCAACACGGTCCAGCGGATGCCCGCCGACAGCAGCGCGGTGAGCAGGATCAGCACCGCGCTGGCGGGGAAGGCCAGCAGGAAGTAGCGCAGCAGGCGGATGCCCATGCCCTCGCCCTGGATCGCCGGCATCACGCCGGCTTCGTCGAACCAGTCGATCAGCACGAAGCTGGGGAACACCGGCATGAAGAACAGGGTGACGATCAGCAGGATGCCGGCGACGAAGAACACGCCTTCGCCCAGGCTGCGCGCGCGCGTGAGCGGCGGGCGTGGCGGCAGGCGGAAGGGATCGAAGGCGCCGGCGTCGCGCGCCGGCGAACCGGCCCAGATGCGGCCCGCCGGCACGCGGGCGCCGTCGCCCAGCGCCGATTGTCCGTCCAAGTGGCCCTGCGCTTCGACATGGGTGTTCCCCTCGAGGATGGCGAAGGAGCTGACGCAGGCGTCGCGCTCCAGCGTGATTTGGCCCAGGCGCAGCACGCCCCGTTCGACGCGGGCGTTCTCGAAATTGACGGCGTTGCCGATGCTGGCGTTGTCGGCGATGGTCAGCAGATCGGGCGCGCGCACGCTCATCGAGCCGATCGTCACATCGCGGCCGATCTTCGCGCCCAGCGCGCGCAGCCACCAGGCGTTGAGCGAGGATCCGCTTAACAGATACGCGGGCGCGGCTTCGACCAGGCGGTCGGCCAGCCACCAGCGGTAGTAGGTCAGGCCCCACAGCGGATAGTCGCCGGCCTTGATGCGGCCCGCGATCAGCCATTTGCCGCCGATGGCGATGGCGAATTCCATCACCGTCGCCAGCAGGAACACGCCGACCGAGGCGGCGATGGCGCGCTTGACGGAGTCGCCCGGGTCGCCGGTGAAGAAGTGGTAGGTGAAGAAGGGCGCCAGCCACTGCGCCATGCGCAGCGCCACCAGCGCCGGCATCACGGCCGCCTGGGCCAGGCCGCAGGTCCAGCGCTTCACTGCGGACGGCGGCGTCCATTCGGCTTCCTCCTTGCCGGCGCTGTGCGCCTCGCCGAGCACCTGCGCGATCTTGCCGACCTCGCGCTGCTGGTAGATGTCGCGCACGGTCACGTGGGCGTAACGCGGATCGGCGCGCAGGGCCGACGCCAGACGCGCGGCAAAAAACGAGTGGCCGCCAAGATCGGAGAAGAAGTCGGCGTGGCGTAGTATCGGCTGGCCGGGGAACAGTTTGCCCAGGGCGGCGAACAGCGCTTCCTCGGCCGGCGTTTCGGGCAGGTCCGAATCCTCGGCGCCGCCGCCGGGCGCGGTGCTGAGCGGCGTGGCCTTCAAGGTCTTGCGGTCGATTTTGCCGGAGGTCAGGCGCGGCATGGCGTCCAGGATTTCGTAGCGGCCCGGGACCATATAGGGCGGCAGCTTGTCGGCCAGGCCGGCGCGCAGCGCGCGCGGGTCAAGCGTCACGCCGGCTTCGGCGACCAGGTAGGCGACCAGCTGGTCGATGCCGTCGTCCTTGCGCAGCAGGACCGCCACGGTGCCGACCCCGTCGGCCTGCGCCAGCAGCGCCTCGATCTCGCCCAGCTCCACGCGGAAGCCGCGTATCTTGACTTGATCGTCGGCGCGGCCCAGGCACACCACCTCGCCGTCGGTGCCGATGCGCGCCAGGTCGCCGGTGCGGTACAGGCGCTCGTCATGCCGGCCGCTGGACCAGGGATTGGGCAGGAATTTTTCCACCGTCAGGTCGGGGCGGCCAAGGTAGCCGGCGGCCAGGCCGGGGCCCGTGATGCACAATTCGCCGATCTCGCCGCGCGGCAGCAGGCGCAAAGGCGCCCCCGGTGCGGCGTCGGGATTGGCGTCGGCATTTGTGTCGAGCACCAGCAGGCCGTAGTTGGGCAGCGGCGTGCCGATGGTGACCGGGTGGCCGGGGCGCAGGCGCGCCAGGCTGGCCGACACCGTCGCCTCGGTCGGGCCGTAGGTGTTGAACATCTGGCGGCCCTCGCGCGACCAGCGTTCGACCAGCGATTCCGGGCACATCTCGCCACCGAGATTGATCAACCGCAGGCTCGGCACGTCCTGGTTGAACAGCGCGAGCAGCGTGGGGACCGCGTGCAGTACCGTCACCTGCTGCTGGTCGAGCATGCGCGGCAGCGTTTCGGGATCGCCGCTGATCTCCTTGGGGCCGAGCCACAGGGTGGCGCCGGCCAGATAGGCGATCCAGATCTCCTCGAACGACATGTCGAAAGCCACCGAGAAGCCTTGATACACCTTGTCGGCCGCCGTCACGCCCAGCACCGCGTTTTCGCTGCGCAGGAAGTGGCAGATGCTGCGCTGGGTGATCAAAATGCCTTTGGGTTTGCCGGTGGAGCCGGAGGTGTAGATCACGTACGCCGGCTGGTCGGGCGAGACCTCGCCGCGCCGCGCCACGGGCGGGTTGGCGGCGTCCAGCAGCGCCTCCGCCGTCCACACCGGGCGGCCGATGCCGGCCAGGCGCGGCGCGAAGGCGGCGCAGGTCAGCACGCCGGCGCCGTCGGCGTCGTCCAGGCACACTTGCAGACGGTCGACCGGCGTGTCCTCGTCGACCGGCAGCCACGCCGCCCCGGCCTTGGCGATGCCGGCCTGCAGCACCAGCAGATCGATCCCGCGCGGCAGCCACAATCCGACGATCCGGCCCGGCCGCACGCCCGCCTCGATCAAGCGCGCGGCTACCAGATCGGCCTGCGCATCGAGTTCGCGGTAGGTCAGTTGGCGTTCGCCGGAGATCAGCGCGATCTGGTCCGGCGTGCGGCGGGCGGTCGCCTCCAGCAGGTCGGCCAGAATCTCCTCGCGCAGCAGTTCGCCCTGCTGGTGGCCATAAAGAATGTCGGCGTGCGGTTGCGGAAGCGTAAGGTGCGGCGTTACTGGCTCGTTCATGCTCAAACTTTATTAGGGGCGTGGTGTCATTGTACGGTACGCCTGGATCTTCCTCGATGGGAAGAATGCAAGTTCTGCTTACAGCCTTTACAATAGGAAATAAGAACCCCTGATTCATACGCCGTTTCAAAAAGGAGTCGCATGTTACCGAACCGTCCTCATATCGCCCCGATGCAATTTGACGATCCGATTGCCGCTTACGAACAGGTTCTGGCCATCTATGACGCCAACATCGCCCACCTGCGCGATGCCATGAAACGCTTCGTCGCCGGCGAGGACCTTGGCGAGCACGTCCGCGCTTGCTATCCCTTCGTCCGCGTCCATACGGACACCGTGGCGCGCGCCGATTCGCGGCTGGCGTTCGGCTTTGTCGCCGGCCCCGGAACCTACGAAACGACCTTGACGCGGCCCGACCTGTTCGCCCGCTACTACCAGGAACAGTTCCGGCTGCTGCTGAAGAACCACGGCCACCACCAGCAGGTGCGGCTGGAGGTGGGCACCAGCGCGCAGCCGATTCCGATCCATTTTTCGTTCGCCGAGCACGAGCACATTGAAGGCAGCATGACGGCCGAACGGCGCCTGTTGATGCGCGATGTCTTCGACTTGCCCAATCTTGCCGCGATGGACGACGGCATCGCCAATGGCACCCACGAGCCGCCGCCGGGCGAGGCGCATCCGCTGTCGCTGTTCACGGCGCCGCGCGTCGACTACTCGCTGCAGCGGCTGCGCCACTACACCGGCACCTCGTGCGAGCACTTTCAGAAGTTCGTGCTGTTCACCAATTACCAGTTCTATATCGACGAATTCGTCAAGCTCGGCCATGAGTTGATGGCGGCGGCCGGGCCGGAGCACGACTACATCGCCTTCGTCGAGCCGGGCAATATCGTCACGCGCCGCGTCGGCGAGGCGGTGCAGGCGGTCGACGCGCTCGGCGCCGCGCTGCCGCGCCTGCCGCAGATGCCCGGTTATCACCTGATCCGCGCCGACGGCGCCGGCATCTCGATGGTCAATATCGGCGTCGGCCCGGCCAACGCCAAGACCATCACCGACCACATCGCCGTGCTGCGTCCGCACGCGTGGCTGATGCTGGGCCACTGCGCCGGCCTGCGCAACACGCAGGAGCTGGGCGATTACGTACTCGCGCACGGCTATGTGCGCGAGGATCACGTGCTCGACGAGGATTTGCCGCTGTGGGTGCCGATCCCGCCGCTGGCCGAGGTGCAGGTGGCGATCGAAGCGGCGGTGGCCGAGGTGACGCAGCTGACCGGGCACGACCTCAAGCGCATCATGCGCACCGGCACCGTGGCCAGCACCGACAACCGCAACTGGGAATTGCTGCCGCAGCGCACGCCCGAGCGGCGTTTCAGCCAGAGCAGGGCGATCGCGCTGGACATGGAAAGCGCGACCATCGCCGCCAACGGCTTCCGTTTCCGGGTGCCGTACGGGACGTTGCTGTGCGTGAGCGACAAGCCGATGCACGGCGAAATCAAGCTGCCGGGCATGGCCAACAAGTTCTATCGAGACCGCGTCGACCAGCACCTGCGGATCGGCATCCGCGCCGTGGAAATGCTGCGCGATCTGGGTGTGGATCGGCTGCACAGCCGCAAACTGCGCAGCTTCACCGAAGTCGCTTTCCAGTAAGGCCGGCGGCGGCCAGCGCAAAAAATATGAATGTCTTTGCAAAATCGCATGCTAATATCGCAGCCGATTTACGATGCAAAATGACAATAATATTTTTGGAGAACTCATGAATTTGAAAATGCTGACCGCCAACGTCCTGGTCGCCTGCGGCGCCATCCTGTCGATCCAGGCCCATGCCGTCACGGTGGATTTTGAAGACGTCCCGGCCTATACCGACCAGGATTTTTCCTCGGGTGGCTTTGATTTCAGCCTGGTCGGGGACGGCGCCGCCGTCACGCCCACCGGTTCCTACTGCGGCGCACAGTGCCCTGACAACGGCACCCAATACTTCGTGGCGCCATATGGCCCGGAGTCGACGTCGCTGACGATGACGAAGGCCGGCGGCGGCTTGTTCGGCCTGTCCAGCTTTGACGGCGCCGGCGCCTTCAACTTCGGTGAGGGCTCGATCTTCATCCCCAATCAGATCGACGTTACCGGCGTGCTGGCCGGCGGCGGTACTGTGCACCAAGCCTTCCAGATCGATAAATCGACCGGCAGTACCGGCGGCCTCAATTTCACCTCGTATGCCTTCTCGTCGAGCTTCACCAACCTGGTGTCGGTCCGCTTCAGCAGCAGCGGCAGCGATCTGTCCGAGTTCAATGGCTTCTCGATCGATAACATCAACGCCACCGCCGTCACCGCCGTTCCCGAACCGGAGACGTACGCGATGCTGCTGGCGGGGCTGGGCATGATGGGCGTTATCGGCCGCCGCCGCCGCAAGGCTTGAAGCGATTCGCGCGAACGGAAATTGGCCGGGGCCTTTGATGGGCGCGGGCTACTCGGTTTTCGATCGCGTCGCCAGCGCCACGATGGCGACGCCGGCGGCGACGATCAGCGCGTCTTCAATCAGGCCGCTGCGGGTTTGGCCGATGCTGGCCATGGCCTTTTTGCGCCCCGACAGCGTCAGATAGGCGAGCGGCACGGCGGTTGCCACCGCGACCGCCGCGCCGGTTTTCTCCTTGCCCTCTGGCGCCAGGGCCGCGCCCGCGATCCCGGCGCTCGCCACGCGTGCCAGCAGTCCCAAAAAAACGGTGCGGTCAGGCGCCGTTTTCATTTTATCGCCCAATAGCTCACCGGCTCCCATGGCCAACGCGCCGTACTTGAACAGGGGGCGGTCCAAAAGTACCAGTTTGCCGGTGGTGTGACGGTGCGCCAGGCGGGCGGCCGAGATGGTGGCCATCGGCGTCATCGAACGGGCGCTGGCAACGGCGCCGATCAGTACGGAAGGCAGCAGGCTGCTGAGTTTCATGTTGTGACTCCTGGTAGTTGGGGATTGTTGATTCTGGTATCGAGTGATAAGAAAAGTCTAGCATTCGCGTGGCGCCGTACGGCGTGCGCGGGAACTTCATCCCTCACGTTAGGTGCGGTAAACCACTGTACCGATCAGCTTGTGTCCGAATGACAGACTTGACCCCGGGGCGGTTTTTGCCAGTGATACTTTTTTTGGTATCGAAAACCCGAAAAAATTGATTGGTTTGTTTTTTGCTCTGCCTCTAAGATGAAATCCGAAAGTTGCACCCAGCGTGGCAGCTCTCCCATAAAAACAGATAACAGACAACACTGGAGACCTATGAACTACCTCACCTCCGGGACTCGCGAGTCCCAGGCGAAGCATCGCCTCGTCCTCAAATCGAGCGTCGCAGTACTGGCCGCCGCCGGCCTTCTGAGCGCCTTCCCGGCCCTGGCCCAAGATACTCCGGCCGCTCCAGCTCCAGCTCCAGCCGTCGCCGCGCCTGCCGCCGCTGAAACACCTGCCGCCGCCGAGACCACGCCCGCTCCCGCGGCCGTCGTCACCGTGACCGGCGTGCGCCGCGCCGCGCAGAGCGCGCAGAAGATCAAGCAGGATTCGGACAACGTCATCGATTCGATCGTCGCCGACGATATCGGCAAATTCCCGGACACGAACGTGGCCCAGACACTGGCCCGCGTCAGCGGCATCCAGGTGCGACGCGACGCCGGCGAAGCCAATACGGTGCTGATTCGCGGCTTGCCCGGCATCGCCACGCTGATCAACGGCCGCGAGATGTTCACCACCACCGGCCGCTATATCAAGCTGGCCGACATCCCTTCGACCATGCTGCAGCGCGCCGACGTCTACAAGTCGCAGAGCGCCGACCAGGTGGAGGGCGGCATCGCCGGCGTGATCGACGTGCGCACCAACCGTCCCTTCGACTTCAAGGAATTCACCGCCAGCGCGCAGGTCGGCGCCAAGAACAAGGACAAGGCCAAGGCCACCGATCCGGAGTTGTCCGGCATGGTGTCGAACCGCTGGAAAACCGGCATCGGCGAAGTGGGCGCATTGTTCGGCGTGTCGTCGATCAAGGACCGCTTCCAGGAGGAGCGCGCGTTCCAGACCTTCCCGATCGATAAAAGCTTCGCCGCGCCCAACCTGACCGGCCCCGATCTGGTCGGCCTGCAGGACGTGCACGGCCAGCGCAAGCGCCAGGCCGCGAACTTCGCGCTGCAATGGAAGCCGAACGCCGATCTGGAGGTGTATGCCGAGGGTTTGCATTCGGTGCTGAAAAACACGGAGGAGACCGACTTCTTCGTCGGCCTGCCATGGGCGACGTCGGCCGATCAGATCAAGGTCACCAAAATTCCGGGCACCAACCAGACCGATACCATCACGTCGACCAATGCGTTCACCATCCTGTCGACCCAGGGCCGCGAGAACACCAGCACCGCTTCGCAGTACGCGATCGGCGCCAACTGGCGCGTGGCGCCGGGCCTGCGCGCGACCACCGAACTGGCGACCACGCGCAGCAAATTCGATTGGGTCAATCCGATCCTCGACACCAGCCTCAATGTCGACAATGTGTTCGTCAAGACCAACGTCAACGGCGGCGCATTCGTGCAGTATCAGAGCCCGGCGTTGAACGATCCAAGCAAAATCTTCCTGTCGCAGTTCTTCGACCGTTACGGCAGGGATCGCGGCAAGTCGACCGACTGGCGTGGCGACGTGACCTACACGCCGGAAGCGGATGGCTTGTTCAAGGAGTTCAGCGGCGGCCTGCGCCTGAATGAGCGCAGCGCCAGCTCGATCAAGTCGTTCGAGGGCAGCGTGCCGACGCCGGCCGGCATCGCCATGTCGAGCATTCCGGGCCTGTCGTGCAGCACCACGGAGTTCTCCGAGAATTACGGCACGCCGAAGTGGTCGACGCCTTGCGCCGGCTTTTTGATCAACAACACCTCGGTGATCCGCGCCGCCGCCACCGGCAACGCCGGCGCCAGGGCGCTCGATCCGGCGTCCTTCTTCTCCAACAAGGAGAAGAACTACGCCTTCTACGGCAAAGCGAAGGTCGGTTTCGACCTGGGCGAGTTCCCGGTCGATGGTGTGCTCGGCGTGCGTGTGACCAAAACCGATTCGGACATCCAGGCCAACGACAGCGTCGATGGCGTGCTGGCGCCGACCAACAAGGACTCGTCCAACACCGAAGTGCTGCCGAGCGCGAACTTCAAGCTGGCGCTGCGCAAGGATCTGCTGGCGCGTTTCGCCTACGCTAAGACGATGACGCGTCCGGACTTCGGCCAGCTTAATCCCGCCACCGCGTACATCAAGCCGAACGGCACCACCAACGTGGCGACGGCGAGCGGCGGCAATTCGGATTTGAAGCCGTTCACCGCGCAGAACTTCGATACCTCGCTGGAGTGGTACTTCGCGCCGACCGGCTCCCTGAGCGGCACGGTGTTCCGTCATAACTTCGACGGCTACATCATGAACCGTGTGATATCGGAGACCTTCCAGGGCATTCCTTACAATACGACCCGCCCGTTCAACACCGACAAGGGTCATCTGCAGGGCGTCGAGCTGGCATACCAGCAGTTCTATGACGGTTTGCCCGGCTGGTTGAGCGGCTTCGGTTTGCAGGCCAACGTGACCTACAGCGAAGGCGGCGTGACCGCGTCCGAGAACAAGGATATCGAGGGCAAGCCGTTCGCTGGCATGTCGCGCCTGTCGTACAACGTCGTGGCGCTGTACGAGAAAGAGGGCTGGTCGGCGCGCCTGGCGTACAACTGGCGTTCGAAGTTCGTCGACACCTACGCCGACACGCCGGACAGGAACAATCCGAACCTGGTGCCGAAGGATTTGATCGTCAAGGCGATGTCGTCGCTCGATGGTTCGCTGAGCTACAAGATCAACCCGCACGTGACCGTCAACCTGACCGGCACCAATCTGCTGAACTTCAAGTTCCAGGATTACTGGTCGGATTCGAAGATCTTCCCGCGTGACACGCGCCGCTATGATCGCACGGTCGGCCTGTCGATGAACTTGAAGTACTGATGTCACCACGTCGTTAAAAACTATCCCGCTTCTGCGGGATAGCTGCATTTTTAAGAGGTCGTAAATGTCGAATCAAAAATTATCGCTGTTGGAAAAAGTGGGCTTTGGCGCCGGCGACATGGCGTTGAACGTGGTGATTTCGTCGATGATGTTGATCATCACGTTCTTCTACACCGATATCTATGGATTGAAGACCTCCGACCTGGCCTTGCTGTTCCTGGTGGTCAAATTCGTCGGCGCCATCGCCGACCTGGTGGTGGGCCAACTCACCGACCGCTATGCCAGCGTGCGCATGGGCCGCTACCGCCCATGGCTGCTGCTGCTCGCCGTCCCCTACGGCATCAGCGTGTTCTTCGTCTTCACCACGCCCGACTGGGGTTACGACGCGAAGCTGGTCTGGGCCTATTCGACCTACATCATCATGACCGTCATGACCTCCGGCGTCGGCGTGGCCTACATCTCGCTGCCGAGCAGCCTGACCAACGATCCGCAGGAGCGCCTGTCGGCCAACGGCTACCGCCTGTTCTTCGCCAAGGTCGGCGCCTTCATGGTGACCGTGGTGGTTCCCGTCCTTTCCGAGCGCTGGGGCGGCGGCAACGCGGCCACCGGCTACCAGGCGGCGATGGCGGTGATGGCGGCGATGGGCGTGGCGCTGTTCCTGTTCTGCTTCTTCACCACCAAGGAGCGCGTGATCCACGTGGTGCAGCGCCAGTCGCTGTGGGCGCAGCTCAAGGTGCTGCTGCAAAACGACCAGTGGCTGATCCTGTGCGGCGTGTGCGTGACCGGCACCATCGGCTATGTGCTGCGCGCGACGGCGGCGATCTATTACGTCAAATACTATCTGGGCGGCGGCACCGCCACCGTGGCCACCTTCCTGTCGATCGGCGTGGTCGCCGCGATCCTGTCGATGATCGCCTCGACCTGGATCACCAAGTTCTATTGCAAGGTCAAGCTGTTCCGCTGGAGCCAGATCGCCGTGGGCGTGATCAGCGCCGCGATCTACTTTTTCGTCAAGCCGGGCGACATCATGCTGGCGTTCGTGCTGTACTTCGTGCTGTCGTTCGTGGTGGACCTGCATGCGCCGGTGTTCTGGTCGGCCATCGCCGAGACCATCGACTACGGCCAGGTCAAGACCGGCAAGCGCGTATCCGGCTTCGCCTTCGGCGGCATCTCGGTGTGCCAGAAGGCCGGCATGGGCGTGGCCGGCGCGCTCGCCGGCGGCCTGCTGACGTACTTCCAGTATCAGCCGAACCACGAGCAGACCGCGTTCGCGCTGCACGGCATCGTGCTGATGATGACCCTGATCCCCGGTTTCTTCCATACCTTGATGGGACTTTTGATGTTCAAATACCGGGTGACCGACGAGTATTACACGGAAGTGAAGAAGCAAATGGGAGCCGATTCTTATGTGGCAGTCTAATTTTTTGGAAAACGAAGCAATGGAAAGCAAAGACGTACTGCAGCCGCTGATCGAACAGCGCGCCGATCCTTTTATCATCCGCCACAGCGACGGCTATTACTACTTCACGGCCTCGGTGCCGCAGTACGACCGCATCGAACTGCGCCGCGCGAAAACCATCGCCGGCCTGGTCGACGCCGAAAAGGTCGACGTCTGGTTCAAGCCGGAGACCGGCGCGTACAGCGAACTGGTTTGGGCGCCGGAGATCCACTTCAACCAGGGCGCCTGGTATGTCTACTTCGCCGCCGCGCCCAGCCGCGAGATCAAGCACAAGCTTTTCCAGCACCGCATGTACGCGATCCGCAACCAGAACGCCAATCCGCTGGAGGGCGAGTGGGAGTTCATGGGCCAGATCGACACCGGCGTCGACACCTTCTGCCTGGACGCCACCACCTTCACCCACAACGGCCAGTTGTACTACCTGTGGGCGCAGAAGGACGTGGCCATCGAAGGCAACTCCAACCTGTACATCGCGCCGATGACAACCCCGTGGCAGCTGGGCGGCCCGCCGGTCATGCTGAGCAAGCCGGAATTCGACTGGGAGATCCGCGGTTTCTGGGTCAACGAGGGTCCGTCCGTGCTGAAAAAGAACGGCAAGATCTTCATCAGCTATTCGGCCAGCGCCACCGACGAGAACTACGCCATGGGCCTGCTGTGGGCGGACGAAAACGCCGACCTGCTGGACCCGTCCTCGTGGACCAAACTGAAGGAACCGGTGCTGCAAACCTGCTTCGAGCACGGCGTCTACGGCCCGGGACATAACAGCTTCACCATCGGCGATGATGGCGAAACTGTCATGTTGGTTTATCATGCAAGGACCTACACCGAGATTATCGGCGACCCGCTGTGGAATCCCGACCGTCATACCTATGTCAAGCCGCTCAAATGGGACGGGCAGGGCATGCCGGTCTTCGGAAAGCCGTCGATCGCTTAAACCCGGTCCGTGCGGCCGGTCGCTGCGCGACCGCCAAGGAATAATCGCGGCGGCCGGCGGGTTCATTCCCCCCGGCCGCCGACTCATTTGAAAGCTGAAAGCCATATCATGCAAGCCTCGATCACTGAATCTCCGTTCGGCCAGATGGCCGACGGCCGCGACGTCACCCGTTACACGCTGACCAACGCCAACGGCATGATCGTCAAGATCATCGACCTGGGTGGCGCCATCACCGAAATCCATGTGCCGGACCGCAGCGGCACGCTGGCCGATGTCAATTGCGGTTACGACGACGTCGCCGCCTACATGGGCGAATCCCATTACTTCGGGGCGCTGATCGGCCGTTACGGCAACCGCATCGCCAACGCCCGCTTCACGCTCGATGGCGAGACCGTCGCGCTGGACGTCAACAACGGCGTCAACCACCTGCACGGCGGGATCGACGGCTTCCACCGCCGCCTGTGGACCGGCGAAACCTTCACCACCCCGAATTCGGCGGGCCTGATACTCAGTTATGTCAGCGCCGACGGCGAGCAGGGTTATCCCGGCAACCTCGAAGTCACCGCCATCTATGAGCTGCGCAACGATAACGAACTGCGTATCGCTTTCCACGCCATCACCGACAAGGCGACGCCGGTCAACCTGACCAACCATGCGTATTTCAACCTGGCCGGCAAGGGCGATATCCTGGGCCACGAGCTGACCATCGTGGCCGACGCCTACACGCCGATCGACGCCGTGCAGATCCCGCTGGGCGATCTGCCGCCGGTCGAGGGCACGCCGTTCGACTTCCGCACGCCGCACGCGATCGGCGAGCGTATCGACCAGGATGACGGGCAATTGCGCAACGGCTTCGGCTACGACCACAACTTCGTGCTGAAAAAAACGAAGCCGGGCGCGCTGGAGATGGCGGCCCGCGTGCGCGATCCGGCCTCCGGCCGCGTGCTGGAGGTGTGGAGCCAGGAGCCGGGCATCCAGTTCTACAGCGGGAATTTCATGAATGACAAGATGGCCGGAAAAGGGCAGATCTACCGCTATCGCAGCGCGTTCTGCCTCGAACCGCAGCATTTCCCGGATTCGCCGAACCGCCCCGACTTCCCGTCGACGATCCTGCGTCCGGGCCAGGAATACTCGACGGTGATGGCTTACCGCTTCAGTACCGACGCGTAGGGCGGCGAAAACCGGCCGGTGATACCGGTTTTGATATCGAAGTTGATTAATAATTTATTGGAAAGATATCTCAGTCCATCTTAGTATGCTTTATCGATGCGGGGGCATGACATTCACGTCCCCGCACAGGAAAATACTGAGGAGAATTGCATGTCTGACAACGACAACAAGAAGGTAAAGCTGCGCTCCGCCGAATGGTTCGGCTCCCAAGACAAAAACGGTTTCATGTACCGCAGCTGGATGAAAAATCAGGGCATTCCTGATCACGAATTCCAGGGCAAACCGATCATCGGCATTTGCAACACCTGGTCCGAGCTGACCCCTTGCAACGCCCACTTCCGCAAACTGGCGGAACACGTCAAACGCGGCATCCTCGAAGCCGGCGGCTTCCCGGTCGAATTCCCGGTCTTCTCCAACGGCGAATCTAATCTGCGTCCCACCGCCATGTTGACCCGTAATTTGGCCAGCATGGACGTCGAAGAATCCATCCGCGGCAATCCGATGGACGGCGTCGTCCTGCTGGTCGGCTGCGACAAGACCACCCCTGCGCTGCTGATGGGCGCCGCCTCGGTCGACATCCCGACCATCGTCGTCACCGGCGGCCCTATGTTGAACGGTAAGCTGAACGGCAAGAACATCGGCTCCGGCACCGCCGTCTGGCAGTTGCACGAGCAGGTCAAGGCCGGTGAACTGAGCATGCACGACTTCCTCGCGGCCGAAGCGGGCCACTCGCGCTCCGCCGGCACTTGCAACACGATGGGCACGGCGTCGACGATGGCCTGCATGGCCGAATCGCTGGGCACCTCGCTGCCGCACAATGCCGCCATTCCTGCCGTCGACGCGCGCCGCTACGTGCTGGCCCACATGTCGGGCATGCGCATCGTCGACATGGTCAAGGAAGACCTGAAGCTGTCGAAGATCCTGACCAAGGAGAATTTCGAGAACGCGATCCGCGTCAACGCCGCCATCGGCGGCTCGACCAACGCCGTGATCCACCTGAAGGCGATCGCCGGCCGTATCGGCGTCGACCTGGAACTGGAAGACTGGACCCGCGTCGGCCGCGGCATGCCGACCATCGTCGACCTGCTGCCGTCGGGCCGCTTCCTGATGGAAGAGTTCTACTATGCGGGCGGCCTGCCGGCGGTGATCCGCCGCATGGGCGAGGGCAAGCTGCTGCCCAACCCGAACGCGCTGACCGTCAACGGCAAGACCATCTGGGAAAACTGCCAGGACGCGCCGATCTACGACGACGAAGTGATTCGTCCGCTGGAGAAGCCGCTGCTCAAGGATGGCGGCATCTGCATCCTGCGCGGCAACCTGGCGCCGCGCGGCGCCGTGCTCAAACCTTCGGCGGCGACGCCGGAACTGATGCAGCATCGCGGCCAGGCCGTCGTGTTCGAGGACTTCGAACACTATAAGAGCCGCATCATCGATCCGGACCTGGTGGTCGACGCCAACTCGGTGCTGGTGATGAAGAACTGCGGCCCGAAAGGTTATCCCGGCATGGCAGAAGTAGGCAACATGGGCCTGCCGCCTAAATTGCTGGCGGCCGGCGTCAAGGACATGGTTCGCATCTCCGACGCCCGCATGAGCGGTACCGCCTACGGCACCGTCGTGCTGCACGTGGCGCCGGAAGCGATGGCCGGCGGCCCGCTGGGCATCGTCAAGGATGGCGACTGGATCACGCTCGATTGCGCAGGCGGTTTGCTGAACCTGGAAATCTCGGACGCCGAAATGGCCGAACGCCAGGCCGCCCGCGTGCCGGGCAGCGCGCCGGGTCCGAAAACCGGCTACCAGCAGCTCTACATCGAACACGTGCTGCAAGCGGATGAAGGTTGCGACTTCGATTTCCTGGTCGGGAATCGCGGTTCGGCTGTTCCTCGCCACTCGCACTAATAATATCGGAGACACCATGCTACTCGTACAATTCAAGAACGAACAAGGCGCGCGCCAGATCGGCGTGCTGGAAGATAAGACCATCCGCGTCATCGATGGCTTTAACACCACCTACGCGCTGGCGCAGCAATCGATCCGCACCGCGATCGGCCTGGCCCAATTGGCCGAGCAATCGGTCGGCTCCACCACCGCGTCGTTCGACGAAGTGGCCGAAAGCGGCCGTCTGCTGGCGCCACTCGATCACACCGACGACGCCCACACCTACGTCACCGGCACCGGTCTGACCCACCTGGGCAGCGCCGACACCCGCGACGCCATGCACAAGAAAATCGGCGGCGACGTCGAAAGCCTGAGCGACTCCATGAAGATGTTCCGCATGGGCGTCGAAGGCGGCAAGCCTGCCGCCGGCGAAGCCGGTGTGCAGCCGGAATGGTTCTACAAGGGCGACGGCTCGATCGTGGCCGCCAGCGGCCAGGACTTGAGCATGCCCGATTTCGCGCTCGACGGCGGCGAAGAGCCGGAAGTGGCCGGCCTGTATGTGATCGGCGACGACGGCCAGCCTTACCGTGTCGGCTACGCCATCGGCAACGAGTTCTCGGACCACGTGACCGAGCGTCAGAACTACCTGTACCTGGCGCATTCCAAGCTGCGCGCCTGCGGCCTTGGCCCGGCGCTGCTGGTCGGCGAGGCGCCTGCCAATATCCAGGGCACGTCGCGCATCTACGACGTCGACGGCCAGGTGCGCTGGGAGAAGGCGTTCTTCAGCGGCGAGCAGAATATGTCGCACACCATCGGCAACCTGGAACACCACCACTTCAAATACCCGCTGTTCAAGCGCGCCGGCGATGTGCATATCCACTTCTTCGGCACCGCCACCCTGAGCGTGGCCGATAACATCGTCGTCAAGCCGGGCGAAACGTTCGAGATCGATTCGCCGCAGTTCGGTCCCGCGCTGCGCAACAAGCTGACCGTGTACAAAACCGAAGTCGCGAAAGTAAAAAGCTTATGATCATCACCGGCGATTCGCTGATTGGCGGCCAGGCCGTCAAAGGCACCGGCGCCGCCTTCCGCGCCTACAATCCATCGCTGCAGCAGTCGATGGACCCGGAGTTCACGACGGCGGACGTCAATCAGATCGACCAGGCCTGCCGCCTGGCCGAAGCGGCCTTCGACACCTTCCGTTCGCTGAGCGACGAGAAGCGCGCCGTGTTCCTGGAAACCATCGGTGAACAGATCATGGCCCTGGGCGATGTGCTGGTGGAACGCGTGATGGCCGAAAGCGGCCTGCCGCGCGCCCGCGTCGAAGGTGAACGTGGCCGCACCGTCGGCCAGTTGAAATTGTTTGCCAACCTGCTGCGCGAAGGTTCGTGGAACGATGTTCGCATCGACAAGGCGCTGCCGGAGCGCGCGCCGCCGCGTCCCGATATCCGCATGCGCATGATCGGCCTCGGTCCCGTCGCCGTTTTCTCGGCCAGTAACTTCCCGCTGGCGTTCTCCGTCGCCGGCGGCGACACCGCGTCGGCCTTCGCCGCCGGCTGCCCGGTGGTGCTGAAGGCGCACTTCGCCCACCCCGGCACGTCGGAGCTGGTTGGCCGCGCCGTCGTCAAGGCGGTCGAGATCTGCGGCCTGCCGGCCGGTGTGTTCTCGCTGCTGACCGGTGTCGGCAACGAGATCGGCCAGGAAGTGGTGCGTCATCCGGCCATCAAGGCGGTCGGCTTCACCGGCTCGCGTGGCGGTGGCCTCGCGCTGATGGCGGTGGCCGCCGCGCGTCCGGTGCCGATCCCCGTGTATGCCGAAATGAGCTCGATCAATCCGGTGTTCCTGCTGCCGAAGGCCTTGGCCACCCGCGCCGAGGAATTGGCCGCTGGTTTCTCCGCCTCGCTGGTGTTGGGTGTGGGCCAGATGTGCACCAACCCGGGGCTGGTGATCGGCATCGCCGGTCCGGACCTGGACCGCTTCAAGGCCGTCGCGTCGACGGCGCTTGCGGGCGGCGCGGCGTGCGCCATGCTGTCGCCGGGTATCGCCGGCAGCTACAAGCGCGGCATCACCCAGCTGGCCGATAACGCCGACGTCAACACGCTGGCGCTGGCGCCGCAGTCGGAAGGCAAGGCCGCTCCGGCGCTGTTCGACACCAGCAGCGCGGCATTCCTGGATCAGCATGTCCTGTCGGAGGAAGTATTCGGCCCGGCCTCGCTGGTCGTGGCCTGCAAGGACATCGCCGAAATGCGCCAGATCGCCGAGGAACTGGAAGGCCAGCTGACCGCCACCTTGCTGATGGACGAAGCGGACCTGGACGCCGCGGCGCAGCTGCTGCCGGTGCTGGAGCGTAAAGTCGGCCGCATCCTGGCCAACGGCTACCCAACCGGCGTGGAAGTGTGCAGCGCCATGGTGCACGGTGGCCCGTTCCCGTCGACGTCGGATGGCCGCAGCACCTCGGTCGGCACCGGCGCGATCACGCGCTTCCTGCGCCCCGTCTCGTACCAGAACCTGCCGCAGCAGCTGCTGCCGCAAGTGCTGCGCGACGAAGGCGGCGCGCCTTGGCGACGCCTTGAAGGTGAATTGAACCACAAGTGATTTGTGGTGGCTGTACCGGCCCCGCCACGGCGGGGCTTTCGTCTATAAAAACAACGGAGACTGTATGACCCAATTGGCTAAATTCGCCAGCCTGCGCGGCAAGCGCGTGTTCATTACCGGTGGCGGCACCGGCATCGGCGAGGCGATGGTGATTTCCTTCGCCGAGCAGGGCGCCAAGGTCGCCTTCGTCGACATCGCCCGCGACGCCAGCCTGGAGCTGGTTCGCCGCGTCAAGGAAGCAGGCTACCCGGAGCCGGAGTTCCGCGTGTGCGACATCACCGACATCCCAGCCCTGCAGTCCACGATGGCCGAAATGGCCGGCATCATCGGTTCGTTCGACATCCTCGTCAACAACGCCGCCAACGACCAGCGCCATGCAACCCAGGACGTCACCGTCGACTACTGGAACGAGCGTATCGCCATCAACCAGCGTCCGATGTTCTTCACCTGCCAGGCGGTTTTCGAGGGCATGAAGGAAAAGGGCGCCGGCTCGATCATCAACGTCGGCTCGATCTCGTGGCAGGTCAAGAACGCCGGCTATCCGGTGTACGCCACCTCCAAGGCGGCGACCCATGGCCTGACCCGTGGCCTGGCGCGCGAATTCGGCGCCCACGGCATCCGCGTCAACACCGTCACGCCGGGCTGGGTGATGACCCAGCGCCAGATCGACCTGTGGCTGGACGAAGCGGGCGAGCAGGATATCAAGCGTAACCAGTGCATGCCCACCAAGTTGATGCCGCAGCATATCGCGTCGATGATTCTGTTCCTGGCCGCCGACGACGGCGCCATGTGCACGGCGCAGGAATTCATCGTCGATGGAGGATGGGTTTAAGTTGTAACGCAGTAGAAGGACCAGCAACACCGTTCGCCGCCCCGGAGACACCACCCTTAGAGGTGGCGGGGCTACATAACCCTAAAAAATTGGTGAGAACATGGTGAATAAATTTATCTCCGCGGTCGCGGTGGGCGCCACAGCCGCGTCTACCGCCTTTGCGGCTTCCCCCGGCGCGTTGACGAGCCCCGATCGCCACATCAGCGTCCAGCTGAACGAGTCGCCCGGCAAACCCCTGACCTATACGGTTTCCCGTGACGGCAAGCCGGTGTTGCTGGCCTCCGAGCTCGGGCTGCAACTGCAAGGCGCCGATCTGGCCGGCGCGCTGACGATCGCCGCCAGCTCCAAGGTCAGTACCGTCACCGACAAATACCAGATGGCCACGGGTAAGAAGCGTGACATCACCTACAGCGCCAACGAACAAACCTACTCCGTGCAGAACGCGCGGAAGCAGAAGATGGACATCGTCTTCCGCGTGTCGAACGACGGCGTCGCCTTCCGCTACATCGTCGCCGAGCCGTCGCTGCCGCGCAAAAAACTGATCCAGGAACGCACCACGTTCGCGCTGCCGACGTCGGCCAAGGCCTGGCTGCAGCCGATCGCGGTTGCGCAAACCGGCTGGGGGCGGACCAATCCATCCTACGAAGAGCACTATCAGATGGACATCCCGGTCGGCACGGTATCGCCATCGCCGGCTGGCTGGGTGTTCCCGGCGCTGTTCAACGCGGGCGACAACTGGCTGGCGATTTCGGAAGCGGGCATGGACGGCAGCTTCCAGGGTTCGCGCCTGGCGCCGGAGTCCAAAGGCGGTAAATACAGCATCGGAAATCCGATGAAGGAAGAAGTCTATCCCGATCGCGGCCTGCTGGCCGATGTCGAAGGCACACTGACCTCGCCATGGCGCCTGATGGCGCTTGGTTCGCTGTCGACCGTGGTCGGCTCGACCCTGGGCACCGACCTGGCGGCGCCGGCGATCGCGTTCGACAAGCAGCTGGTCAAGCCGGGCCACGCGTCCTGGAGCTGGGCGCTGCTGAAGGACGACGCCACCGTCTACGACGTGCAGAAGAAGTTCATCGACTACGCCGCCGACATGAAGTGGGACTACACGCTGGTCGACGCCGACTGGGACCGCAAGATCGGCTACGAGAAAATGAAGGAACTGGCCGACTACGCCGCGACCAAAAACGTCGGCGTCCTGGTTTGGTATAACTCGTCCGGCGCGTGGAACTCGACCGAGTATTCGCCGAAGGGCAAACTGCTGACGCACGAGCAGCGCGTGGCCGAGTTCAAGCGCCTGCGCCAGATGGGCGTCAAGGGTGTCAAGATCGACTTCTTCAACGGCGACGCGCAATCGATGATCGCCTACTACGTCGACATTTTGAACGACGCGGCGGCCGCCGGCCTGCTGGTGAACTTCCACGGCGCCACCTTGCCGCGCGGCTGGACCCGCACCTGGCCCAACCTGATGACGATGGAAGCGGTGCGCGGCATGGAGTTCACCACCTTCGAGCAGGCCGACGAGGACAAGATGCCGACCCACGCGGCGATGATGCCGTTCGCCCGCAACCTGTTCGACCCGATGGATTTCACGCCGATGGTGTTCGGCGACATCCCGAAGATCAAGCGCACCGGCAGCAATGGCTTCGAACTGGCGACGTCGGTGTTGTACGTGTCGGGCATTCAGCACTTCGCCGAAGTACCGGAGGGGATGGCGACCGTGCCGGCCTATGTCAAGAGCTTCCTGCAGGAGTTGCCGCGCAGCTGGGACGACAGCCGCCTGGTCGACGGTTTCCCCGGCAAATACGCGGTGATCGCGCGCCGCGCCGGCGACACCTGGTACATCGCCGGCATCAACGCCACCGAATCCGACAAGGCGCTGACACTGGACCTGTCCTTCGCCGGGGGCAAGCTGGGCACCATCATCGCCGACGGTGAGGGCGAACGGAGTTTTAGCCAACGCGAGATCGCCGGTGGCAAAAAAGCAGCAGTAACCATCAAGCCGCATGGCGGCTTCGTGATAACAATAAAACAGTAATCAGGAGATTTACAATGAATCACATCAAACGTGCAGTTCTCACCCTGTGCCTGGTGGCGTCGGGCGCCGTCCTCGCCGCGCCTGTCGGCGTGACGATCGACACGACCAAGCCTGGTCCGGTCATTAACAAGAACATCTACGGCCAGTTCGCCGAGCATCTGGGTACCGGCATCTACGAGGGCATCTGGGTAGGTCCTAAATCGAAGATCCCGAACGTCAATGGCTGGCGCAAGGACGTCGTCGGCGCGCTCAAAGCCATGCACGTGCCGCTGGTGCGCTGGCCGGGCGGCTGCTTCGCCGACGAATACCACTGGCGCGACGGCATCGGCGCGCGCGAGAAGCGTCCGGTCAAGGTCAACACCAACTGGGGCGGTGTGGAGGAAAACAACGCCGTCGGCACCCACGAATTCTTCGAACTGGCCGAGCAGCTTGGCGCCGAGACCTACGTCAACGGCAACCTGGGCACCGGCAGCGCGCAAGAGATGTCGGAATGGGTCGAGTACATGACCTCCGACAGCAAGTCGACACTGGCGGAGCTGCGCCGCAAAAACGGCCGTGACAAGCCGTTCAAGGTCGACTACTTCGCCATCGGTAACGAGGCATGGGGCTGCGGCGGCAACATGTCGCCGCAACATTATGCGAACCTGTACAAGAACGTCGAAACCTTCCTGCGCGCGCCACCGCAGTACCGCCCGAAGATGATCGCCAGCGGCGGCAACGACCACGATCTCACCTGGACCGAAACGCTGAGTAAAGAGCTCAAGAAGCAGACCTACGGCATCAGCTTCCACTACTACACCATCCCGACCGGCCAGTGGGAAGTGAAGGGGATGGCGACCGGCTTCAAGGAAGACCAGTGGTTCTCGACCCTGTCCAACACGATCAAGATGGATGGCTTCATCAAGAACAATACGGCGGTGATGGACAAGTACGATCCCGAGAAAAAATTGGGCTTCCTGGTCGACGAGTGGGGCACGTGGTACGACGTCGAGAAGGGCACCAACGCCGGCTTCCTGTTCCAGCAAAACACGCTGCGCGACGCGGTGGTGGCCGCGCTGAACTTCAACATCTTCCACGACCACGCCGATCGCGTGCGCATGACGAACATCGCGCAGATGGTCAACGTGCTGCAGGCGATGATCATCACCGACAAGGACAAGATGGTGTTGACGCCGACCTACCACGCGTTCCAGATGTATGTGCCGTTCCAGGACGCCACTTCGCTGCCGCTGAAGTTGACGAATAATCCGCAGTATTCGTACAACGGCAGCAGCATCCCGGAGATCAGCGCTTCGGCCGCCCGCGCCAAGGACGGCAAGCTGTATCTGGCGCTGGTCAACACCAACCCGACCAAGGAAGCGGAAATCGCCGTGGACGTTCCGGGCCAGGCCATCAAATCGGTCAACGGACGGGTGCTGACGTCCGCCGCGATGGACACGCATAACAGCTTCCAGTCGCCGGAGGCGATCAAGCCGGCGCCATTCAGCGCCACCGCCGGCGCCGATGGCAAGCTGACGGTCAAGATCCCGGCCAAGGCCGTTATCGTGGTCGCTGTGGAGTAAGCCGTAAGCCCGCGAGGCCGCGCCCGGCGTGGCCTCGCATAGTCAATCGAGGTTGTAGATGAAGCATATTTTTTCGACGATGGCTTTGGTGTTGGGCGTCGCCGTCCTGTCTGCGTGCACCGCCAAGGAAGTCAGCGTGCACGATCCGGTGATGGCCAAGGAAGGCGATACCTACTATGTTTTCAGCACGGGGCCCGGTATCACTTTCTACAGTTCGACCAATATGAAGGACTGGAAGCTGGAAGGCCGGGTGTTCAAGGACCAGCCGTCATGGGCCAAACGCGCGGCGCCGACCTTCGACGGCCATATCTGGGCGCCGGACGTGCAGTTCCATAACGGTAAATACTATTTGTACTATTCGGTGTCCGGATTCGGTAAAAACACGTCGGGTATCGGCGTCACCGTCAACAAGACGCTCAATCCCCGCTCCCCCGACTACCGGTGGGAAGACAAGGGCATGGTGCTGCAGTCGGTGCCTCTGCGGGACGACTGGAACGCCATCGATTCGAACATCATCGAGGATGAAAAAGGCGTGGCCTGGATGTCGTTCGGCTCCTTCTGGAGCGGACTGAAACTGGTCAAGCTGAACGACGCCTGGACCGGGTTGGCCGAGCCGCAGGAATGGCATTCGATCGCCAGCCGGACCGCCAACGTCGACGCGCCGGCCGGCACGGAGGCCGGGCCGGGCGAGATCGAGGCGCCGTTCATCTTCAAGAAGAATGGCTACTACTATCTGTTCGCATCGTTCGGCCTGTGCTGCCGCAAAGGCGACAGTACCTACAACGTCGTCGTGGGCCGCTCGACATCGGTGACCGGTCCTTACGTCGACAAAAAAGGCGTGGACATGATGAAGGGCGGCGGCTCGCTGCTGATCGCCGGCGACAAGGACTGGAAGGGCCTCGGCCACAACAGCGCCTACACGATGGACGGCAAGGACTACCTGGTGCTGCACGCCTACGAGACCGCCGACAACTACCTGCAAAAGCTGAAAATCATGGAAATGAAATGGGATGCGAACGGGTGGCCGGCGGTTGACCAGGCCGACTTGAACAAATACCGCAGCATGCAGCTGCCGCCTAAATAATGGCGGCGGCCACCCACAAGCCGGCGCGCCGGCGCACCTTGCGCTATGCCGCCAGCGCGATGGCCGCCGCAGCGGTTCCACCGATGGCCGGCGCGGCGACGCCTGCATCCGCCGCAACGGTGGCTGACAAGGCGCCGTTACGCCTGTTCCCGCTGTCGGCGGTGCGTCTGACCGCCAGCCCGTTCCTGGAAGCCCAGCAAACCGACCTGCGCTACATTATGGCGCTGAACCCGGACCGCCTGCTCGCGCCTTTCCTGCGCGAAGCCGGCCTGAAGCCGAAAGAGGCCAGCTACGGCAACTGGGAGTCGACAGGACTGGATGGCCATATGGGCGGTCACTATCTGACCGCGCTGGCGCTGATGTCCGCTGCCACCGGTGATGAAGAAGTCCTCAAGCGCCTGAACTACTTCGTGGCCGAACTCCAACGCTGCCAGGCGAGCAACGGCGACGGCTACATCGGCGGCGTGCCGGGCGGCGCCGCCGCATGGCGCGATATAGCGCAAGGCAAACTCCAGGCGGACGGTTTCTCCGTCAACGGCAAATGGGTCCCCTGGTACAACCTGCACAAGCTGTACGCCGGCTTGCGCGACGCCCACGTCTACGCGGGCAACCAGGATGCTCGCGCGATGCTGATCGCGCTATGCGACTGGACTATCGGGCTGATCTCGCACCTGAGCGAAGAACAGATGCAGAACATGCTGCGCTGCGAGCATGGCGGCATGAACGAAGTGTTGGCCGACGTCTCCGAGATGACGGGCCAGCAAAAATACATGGACCTGGCGATCCGCTTTTCGCACCAGGCCATTCTGCGCCCGCTGGAAGATGGCAAGGACCAGTTGACCGGCCTGCACGCCAATACGCAAATCCCGAAAGTCATCGGCTTCAAGCGCATCGGCGACATCACCGGCCGGCGCGACTGGCAGAAGGCCGCGCAGTTTTTCTGGCAAACCGTGCACGATCACCGCACCGTCGCCATTGGCGGCAACAGCGTCAAGGAACACTTCCACGACCAGAACGACTTCTCGTCGATGATCGAGGAAGTCGAAGGCCCCGAGACCTGCAATACCTACAATATGCTCAAGCTCACCGGGTTGCTGTTCCTCGGCGACGCGAAAGGCAGCTACGCCGATTATTATGAGCGCGCGCTGTACAACCATATTCTGGGATCGCAGCGTCCCCACAGCGGCGGCTTTGTCTACTTCACGCCGATGCGGCCGAACCACTATCGCGTCTATTCGCAGCCGCAGCAGGGCATGTGGTGCTGCGTGGGCTCGGGGCTCGAGAGCCACGCCAAGTACGGCGAGTTCATTTACGCGCATCGCGGCGACAACCTGTACGTCAACCTGTTCATCCCGTCGACCTTGAACTGGCGCGAGCAGGGCGTCTCCATCCGCCAGTCCAACCGCTTCCCCGATGAAGGCAGCAGCACCATCACGGTCAAGGGCAACAAGACCTTCACCTTGAAAATCCGCTATCCGGAGTGGGTGGCGCCCGGGGCGCTGCGCGTAGCCGTCAACGGCAAGCAGGTCGCCGCCAGCATCGGCGCCGACCGCTATGTCAGCGTCCGCCGCCAGTGGCGCGACGGCGACAAGGTCGATATCGCACTTCCGATGACGACCCGGCTCGAACAGATGCCGGACAAATCCAACTACTACGCGGTGCTGCACGGCCCCGTGGTGCTGGCTGCGAAGACCAACCCGTTCCCGGACGAGAAGCTCAATTTCCTGGCCGACGACTCGCGCATGGGCCATATCGCCTCCGGGCCTGTGAGCCCTTTGCAAACGGCGCCGGTGCTGGTCGACGACAGTCCCGCCTTTGCAGGCCGATTCAAGCCGGTATCGGGCAGGGCGCTGACGTTCGTGGCGCCCGGACTGGTGGACGGCAAGGATGGCAAGCAGGGCACCACCTTCGTGCCGTTCTTCCGCGTGCACGATTCCCGCTACATGGTTTACTGGCCGTATGCGACGGCGGCGGATCTGGCGGCCACGCGCGCCAAGGCCGCCGAGGACGAGGCGGCGCGGCTGGAACTGGATGCGCGCACCATCGACCAAGTAGCGCCGGGCGAGCAGCAGCCGGAGTCGGACCACTTCTTCAAGGCCGAAGGCGGCGAATCCGGGTTGGCCAAGGGCCGCCGCTGGCGCCATGCGACAAGCTGGTTCAGCTACGACCTGACCGACAAAAAGTCGGAGGCCCGCGCTTTGCTGCTGACATATTCGAAAGGGGACGCCGGCCGCAGGTTCGATATCCTGGTCAACGGCCAGTTGCTGGCCGAGGTGGCGCTGGACGCCAAGGCCGCGCAGGAGCTGTACACAGTTGAGTACCCGATCGCACCGGCGATGGTCGCGGCGGCTGGCGGGAAACTGGTGGTCAAGTTCGTGGCACGCAGCGGCTCCACCGCCGGCGGCTTGTACGGCCTCCGGCTGCTGCGTTGAGCTATAACTTATGAAGCTTGGCTGATACCGAAATCGATATCGTAGTTGACCAAAATATCATTGGATAGATATTTGTGTTTCTCATAGTATGTGATTAATAAGTATATAAAAATCTAATCTGGAGACCTTGCTATGACATGCAATCGCAGAACCGTACTCAAAGCCGGCGTCGCTGCGGCGATCGTCGCCGCCTTCGGTAGCGTAGGCCCGGCCTTCGCCGCCAAACCGCTGGTCATCGGCTTCTCGCAAGTCGGCGCAGAGAGCGAATGGCGCACCGCCAATACCGTCTCGATCAAGGACGCCGCCAAGAAGGAGGGCATCACCCTCAAATTCGCCGACGCGCAGCAGCGCCAGGAAAACCAGGTCAAAGCGATCCGCTCGTTCATCGCCCAGCGCGTCGATATCATTGCGTTCTCGCCGGTGGTCGAATCGGGTTGGGACACGGTTCTGCGCGAAGCCAAGGCCGCGAAAATTCCTGTCATCCTGACCGACCGCGCCGTCAACGTCACCGACCCGTCGCTGTACGTGACCTTCATCGGTTCCGATTTCGTCGAAGAGGGCCGCCTGGCCGCGCGCTGGCTGCTGGAGCGCGCCAAGAAGACGCCCGACGCCACCTTCAACATCGTCGAGCTTCAGGGCACCGTCGGCTCGGCGCCGGCGATCGACCGTCAGAAGGGCTTCGCCGAAGTCATCGCCGCCAACCCGAAGCTGAAGGTCATCCGCTCGCAGACCGGCGACTTCACCCGCACCAAGGGCAAGGAAGTGATGGAAGCGTTCCTCAAGGCAGAGGGCAAGAAGATCAACGTGCTGTACGCGCATAACGACGACATGGCCATCGGCGCGATCCAGGCGATCGAGGAAGCCGGCATGAAGCCGGGTAAGGATATCCTGGTGGTCTCGATCGACGGCGTGCGCGGCGCCTTCCAGGCGATGGTCGCCGGGAAGATGAACGTGACCGTCGAGTGCAACCCGCTGTTCGGACCACAGCTGATGCAGATCGCGCGCGACGTCGCCGCCAACAAGCCCGTACCCAAGCGCATCACGGTGCAAGAGGGCGTATTCCCGGCCGAGGTGGCGGCCAAGGAATTCCCGAACCGCAAATACTGATAGCCTGCCGCGATGAGTACATTAGCGCAAGCCGCGTCTTCGACAGCGCCGGTGCTGGAGCTGCGCGGCATCAGCAAAGCCTTCCCCGGCGTGCAAGCCCTGAGCGGCGTCGCGCTGAAACTGTATCCGGGCGAGGTGCATACGCTGATGGGGCAGAACGGCGCCGGCAAATCGACGCTGATCAAGGTGCTGACCGGCGTGTACGCGCCGGACCATGGCGAGATCCTGCTCGATGGCCAAGCGATCTACCCGGCGTCGACCCTCGATGCGCAGAACCTCGGCATCAGCACCGTCTACCAGGAAGTGAACCTGTGCCCGAACCTGTCGGTGGCGGAGAATATCTTCATCGGCCGCTATCCGCGCAAGTTCGGCGGCATCGACTGGCGCGGCATGCAGCAGCAGGCGGCCGAGCTGCTGGAGCGGATGCAAATCCGCATCGACGTGACCATGCCGTTGGCGCACTATCCGCTGGCGATCCAGCAGATGGTGGCGATTTCGCGCGCGTTGCTGGTGTCGGCCAAGGTGTTGATCCTCGACGAGCCGACCTCCAGTCTCGACGAGAAAGAGGTCGACCTGCTGTTCAGCGTTCTGCGCGGCCTGCGCGGGCAGGGCATGTCGATTTTGTTCGTCACCCACTTCCTCGACCAGACCTATGCGATCTCCGACCGCATCACCGTGATGCGCAACGGCGAACGGGAGGGGGAGTACGCCTGCGCCGATCTGTCGCGGCTTGAACTGGTGAACAAGATGGTCGGCGCGCCGGCCGCTGCCACGCCCGATGCCTTCACCGCCGTACCCGCCATTGTGAACGATGCCGCCCCCGCCGCAGCGCCATCGAAACTCAAGGCATTCCTCAGCGCCCGCGGCCTTGGCCGCAAAGGCGCGCTGGCGCCGATGGATATCGAGCTGCGCGAGGGCGAGCTGCTTGGCCTGGCCGGCCTGTTGGGCTCCGGCCGCACCGAGGCGGCGCGCCTGCTGTTCGGCGCCGACAAGGCCGACAGCGGCGCCATCACCATCGACGGCAAGGAACGCAGTTTCAACTCGCCGCGCGACGCCATCGCCGCCGGCATCGGTTTTTGTTCGGAAGACCGCAAGCACGAAGGCGCGATCCTCGACCTGTCGGTGCGCGAAAACGTCATTCTTGCCTTGCAAGCCCGCATGGGCTTAACGCGTGCGATCCCGCTCAAACGCCAGCAGCAACTGGCGGAAGGATATGTCAAGGCGCTCGGCATCAAGACCGCCAGCATCGAGACGCCCATCGGCACGCTCTCCGGTGGCAACCAGCAAAAGGTGCTGCTGGCGCGCTGGCTGGCGACCGAACCGAAAATGCTGATCCTGGACGAGCCGACGCGCGGCATCGACGTGCGCGCCAAGCAGGAGATCATGGATTACGTGGTCAAGTTGTGCCGCAAGGGCATGTCGATCCTGTTCATCTCGTCCGAGCTGCCGGAGGTGCTGCGTTGCAGCGACCGCATCGTCGTCATGCGCGACCGTAAAACCGGCGGCGAGTACCCGCGCGGCGTACTCGATGAAACCTCGGTGCTGCACGTGATCGCGGCGGAAGGGGCGCACGCGAAATGAGCGACTCGACCAAAATGAGCATGGTGCGGCACCCGCTTTTCCGGCCGCTGGCGGCGCTGGCGATCCTGCTGCTGATCGACCTGTTGCTGATCCCCGGCTTCTTCCACATCGAGATCAAGGACGGCCACCTGTACGGCAGCTTGATCGATATCGCCAACCGCGCGGCGCCGCTGGCGCTGGCCGCGATCGGCATGACCCTTGTCATCGCCACGCGCGGCATCGACATTTCTGTCGGCGCTGTGGTCGCCATCAGCGGCACCGTCGCCTCGATGCTTATCGGCGGCACCATGGTGATGAACAACGGCGTGCCCGAATACGTCGCCAACACGCCGATGGTGTGGGCGCTGGGCGCCGCCATGGGCGCTGCGTTGCTGTGTGGTGCGTGGAACGGCGTGCTGGTCGCGGGCCTCGGCCTGCAACCCATCGTCGCCACCTTGATCCTGATGGTGGCGGGGCGCGGCCTGGCGCAGTTGCTGACGGACGGCCAGATCGTCACCGTCTACTACGAACCGTTCTTCTTCCTCGGTAGCGGGTATCTGTTTGGCCTGCCGTTTTCGCTGTACATCGTCGCCGCCGTTTTCGTCGTGACGTTCCTGTTGATGCGCAAGACGGCGCTCGGCCTGTTCATCCAGTCGGTCGGCATCAACCCGGTGGCCGCGCGCCTGGCCGGCTTGAAGACCGCGACGCTGATCTTCTTCGTCTACCTGTTCTGCAGCGCCTGCGCCGGACTCTCCGGCCTGATGATCAGCGCGAACATCAAGAGCGCCGACGCCAACAACGCCGGCCTGCTGCTGGAACTGGACGCGATCCTGGCCGTCACCCTGGGCGGCACCTCGCTGGCTGGCGGTAAATTCAGCCTGGCCGGCAGCGTGATCGGCGCCTTGATCATTCAAACGCTCACCTACACCATCTACTCGCTCGGCCTGCCGCCGGAAGTGAACATGGTCGTCAAATCGGTGGTCGTGTTCCTGGTCTGTATTTCGCAGTCGGCCGAATTCAAAAACATGTGGCGCCGCGTCTTCCCGGCCCGCTCCAAAGGAGTCGCAGCATGAGCGCGAGCGTCATGACCGGCGCCGTCGCCGGGGCCAAGCGGTCCCGCCCGCGTGGCCTGACGTCGTCGCCGTATTTCACCTCGCTGGTGACTGTGCTGCTGCTGGCGGTGCTGCTGGTCGCCGGCGGCGCCGCCTACCCGGGTTTCCTGTCGCTGCAGGTGATGTTCAACCTGCTGATCGATAACGCCTTCCTGCTGGTGATCGCGGTCGGCATGAGCTTTGTGATCCTGTCGGGTGGCATCGACCTGTCGGTCGGCTCGGTGCTGGCGCTGACGACGATGATCTCGGCCTGGCTGCTGCAAACCTGGCATGTGCCGCCGCTGCTGGTGATCGCGATTTCGCTGGCGCTGGGCGCCGGTTTCGGCGCGGCCATGGGCGCCATCATCCACTATTTCAAGCTGCAACCGTTCATCGTCACCCTGGCCGGGATGTTCCTGGCGCGCGGCCTTTGCTACCTGATCAGCATTAACTCGATCACCATCGACGATCCGTTGTTCGTCGCCATGTCGCAGACGCAGGTGCCGGTACTGGGCGGCTTCCTGTCGCCGGGCGCGCTGATCGCGCTGGCGATGCTGGCCGTCGCCATCTACGTCGCGCATTGCACGCCGTTCGGCCGCGCCATCTACGCCGTCGGCGGCAACGAGCAGTCCGCGCTGATGATGGGGCTGCGCGTGGCGCGCACCAAGGTGCTGATCTACGCCTTCAGCGGCTTTTGCGCGGCGCTGGCCGGCGTGCTGTTCTCGTTCTATATGTTGTCCGGTTACGGCCTGCACGCGCAGGGCACGGAGCTGGACGCCATCGCTGCGGTGGTCATCGGCGGCACCTTGCTGACCGGCGGCTACGGCTATGTCGCCGGCGCGCTGTCCGGCGTGCTGGTGCTCGGGACCATCCAGACGCTGATCGCCTTCGACGGCACCCTCAGTTCGTGGTGGACCAAGATCGTCATCGGCGGTCTGCTGTTTGTATTCTGCGTCGTGCAGCGCCTGATGGCGATCGGCGCGACGGCTAAAAAATAAGATATTACTGGAGAGAGCTTTGAAAACAAAACTGATGAAATTTGCCGCCATCGCAGCGGCGGGGATGGCTTTTGCCGCGACGAACGGCGCGCAAGCGGCCAACCCGATGTTCCCGAAACTGTTCACCGCCGATCCGTCGGCGTATGTCGACGGCGGCACGGTCTACCTGTACGTGGGCATCGACAGCGCCTCCGTCAAGGACAAGGACTACGTGATGAAGGAATGGCGCGTCTACAGCAGCTGCGACATGCAAAACTGGAAGGATCTCGGCTCGCCGCTTAAGCCGTCGGCCTTCAAATGGGCGATCGGCAAAGTCGACGCCTGGGCCGCCGACGTCACCAAGCGCAATGGCAAATACTACTTCTATTCGACCGTCGATCACGCGACCATCCCCGGCCGCGCCATCGGCGTGGCCGTCTCCGACAAGCCGGAAGGCCCGTTCGTCGACGCGCGCGGTTCGGCGCTGGTCACCAACGACATGACCCTGGAAGCGCCGATCGCGTGGGACGATATCGATCCGGGCGTGTTCGTCGACGACGACGGCCAGGCGTATCTGTACTGGGGTAACACGGTACTCAAATACGCCAAGCTCAAACCGAACATGACCGAATTCGATGGCCCGATCCACACGGTGGGCATGGACCGCTTCACCGAGGCGCCGTACATGCACAAGCACAAGGGCGTGTACTACCTGTCCTATTCGCGCGACTTCCCGGAGACCACCGCCTACATGATGTCGAACAGCCCGATCGGCCCATGGAAGTTCGGCGGCGTGATCATGGAGAAGAACGCCAAGGTCAAGACCATCCACCAGGCCATCGTCGAATTCAACGGCAAGAACTACATCTTCTACCACAACGACAAGCTGCCGACCGGCGGCGAGTACCGTCGCTCGGTGGCGGTGGAGGAGTTCCAGTACAACGCCGACGGCACCATCCCGTTCATCAAGCAAACCAAGGAAGGGCCTGCGGCCAATCCTAGTTCGGCTTGCAAGTGATATTGAAACGATGGGTTTTGACGCAAAATCAATACCCGTCGTGATATCATTTTCCTATGGATACTAATTCGAACTGGTTCCTGCGCGCGCGCCTCAAAACGCGCCAGCTGCTGCTGCTGATCGCGCTGGACGAACAACGCAACATCCACCGTGCGTCGGAAGATTTGCACATGACGCAGCCCGCCGCGTCCAAGCAGCTCAAGGACCTGGAGGAGATGCTCGGCGTGCAGCTGTTCGACCGTCTGCCGCGCGGCATGGAGCCGACCATTTACGGCGAGACGATGATACGCCACGCCCGCATGGCGCTGACCAGCCTCTCGCTGGCGCACGAGGACATCGTCGCCATCAAGGCCGGGCTGACCGGGCAGGTCGACATCGGCACCATCATGACGCCGGGGATCTCGCTGCTGCCGCAGGCGATCACGCGCACCAAGCAGGCGTCGCCGCGCCTGCGCATCGGCGTCGAGATGGAGCAGTCCAACATCCTGCTCGAGCAGTTGCAGCGCGGCCGGCTGGACTTCATGATCGGCCGCATTCCGGAGCGTCAAAGCGCGCAGGGGCTGGCCTACGAGGAGCTGGGCGACGAGCCGGCATGCGCGGTGGTGCGTCCCGGCCATCCGCTGCTCAAGGCGCGCAACCTGCAGCTGCGCGACATCGCCGGGCAGCCGTGGATACTACCGCCGCAGGGCAGCATCCTGCGCGCGCGCTGCGAATTGATGTTCCGCCGCGCGGGCCTGGAAGTGCCGGGCAACGTGGTCGACACCACGGCGGTGCTGCTGATTAAACCGCTGCTGCAGCAGACCGACGCGCTCAATGTGATGCCGATCGCGGTGGCCAAGTATTACGAGTCGCAGGGAGTGCTCAACATCCTGCCGATCGAGCTGCCGTGCCGGATGGACGCTTTCGGCATCATCACGGTGGACGGCCATTTGATGTCCCCGGGCGCGGCGCTGCTGCTGCGCTATGTGCGGGAAGTGGCGAAGGATATCTACCAGATCGCCTAGGCTGTCATTTCGCCCCAGGGCACGCGGATTGTTGACTCAGTCAATCATATTGCGCATACTAGACCCATCGACATCGATGGGAAAGAACATGCACGACACTGTTTTTGACGGCCGCGTCGCCGACGTCCGGGCGTTCAACCGCTTCTTCACGCGCCAGATCGGCGTACTGCGCGAGGGCCTGCTGCACAGCGAATACACGCTCACCGAGATGCGCGTGCTGTACGAACTGGCCAACCAGGGCGACCAGCCGGCATCCACGCTGGGACGCGATCTGGGACTGGACCGGGGTTATCTGAGCCGCATCCTGGCCAAATTCGAAAGCCAGGGGCTGGTGGCCAAGGTGCCATCGCCCAGCGACGGCCGCGCCAAGCTGCTGCATCTCACCCGGCATGGCCGCGCATTGTACGAACCGCTGGACCGCCGCTCGCGCGAGGAGGTCGGCGACCTGTTGTCGCGCCTCGGGGAGCCCGACCAGTTGCGCATGCTCGAAGCGATGCGCACCATCCGCGAGCTGCTCGACACCGGCAGCGGCCTGAAATACGCCCAGCCATTCGTTCTGCGCGCGCATGGACCGGGTGACATGGAGTGGATCACGCGGCGCCACGGCGCGATCTACACAGCGGCGCAAGGCTGGGACGCCAGCTTCGAAAAGCTGGTGGGCGAGATCTGCGCCGACTTCGAACGCCACTTCGATCCGGCGCTGGAGCACTGCTGGATCGCCGAGATGGGCGGTGAGCGGGTCGGCTCGATCGCCGTGGCGCGCGGCGGCGAGGACGGTGTCGCCAAGCTGCGGTTGCTGCTCGTGGAGGAGGCGGCGCGCGGCTCCGGCCTGGGCTCGCGGCTGGTCGACGAATGCCACCGCTTCGCCAGGAGCGCCGGCTACCGCAAAATCCGCCTGTGGACCACAGACCAGCAAAAGGAGGCGCGCCAGATCTACCTGGCCAAGGGCTATACGCTGGTCGCGCGCGAACCGGTGCGCGCTTTCGGCCACGCTATGGTCAACGAGACGTGGGAGATGGCGCTCGACGCGGATCGCCCCGTCGCCTAGTCGATCTTCGGTTTGCGCTCGAAGCTGGCGAAGGTGTCCAGCAGCACCTTGGCGCGGAACGGCTTGACGATGACGCGGCTTACGTCCCGGCTGCGCAATTCGTTGACGAGTTCCGTGGTCGGGCAATCGACCATGACGGCGATCGGTATCCGGGCGTCGCTGGCTGACATGCCGCCGCGCACGCGGTCCAGCAGCGAGAGGTTGTGCCGGGCGCCGCCGAAGGCGCCGCAATCGAGCGAAATGACCGCGCCCTCGAAGGCGCGTTCGCGCAGCAGCCTTTCGGCCGCTTCCTCGGTCGCCGCCTCGTGCACCGCTCCCATGCCCAGCGAGCGCGCCGTCAGCGACACCGTCTTGCGCAGCAGCGGCTGCTCCTCCACCAGCAGCATGTTCAGCGGCCCGGATGGTTTGTCAGGCATCGGCCGACTCGCCGGTCAGTTCGGCCTGCAGCAGATCGCGCAGCGTCGACAGGATCGCCAGTTCGGTGGTGTCGAGCACGCGCGGGCGGTGGTCGATCAGGCACAGCGTGCCGATAGCATGGCCCGACGGCGCGTGCAGCGGCGCCCCCGCGTAGAAGATGACGTTGGGGGCGGCCGTGACCAGCGGATTGTCCGCGAAGCGCAGGTCGGCGCGCGCGTCCGGAATCACGAAGATGTCCTGCTGCAGGATGGCGTGGCCGCAGAACGAGACATCGCGGCCCGTCTCGCACACGTCCAACCCCACGCGCGCCTTGAACCATTGACGGTTGTGGTCCACCAGCGTCAGTAGTGCGATCGGCATGTCGAATTCCTCGGCGGCGAAGCGCACCACTTTGTCGAAGCGCTCCTCCGGCGGTGTGTCGAGGATCAGCATCGCGCGCAGTGCGGCCAGGCGCTCGGCGTCGAAATCGGGTATCGGGGCAGCTTGCATGGCGTCGATCCGCATCATGGGGTTACCGCGACTTTAGCATCTTTTTCACCCCGATTGCGTCGCGCGCCGGTTCTCTGGCACTATAGCCAGCATTTGGAACTCGGTTAAAGGTACAACGATGCGCAATAACAGGCTGGCGGTGTGGTCGGGACGTGTGTTGGCGGCCGCTGTGGCGCTGCTGGCGATCGTGGCGGCGGCGGGGTGGTGGTATCTGCGCGGCAGCCTGGCCGAGTTGGACGGCACCCGCCAGGCGGCGGGGCTGGAAACCACCGCCAGCGTCGCGCGCGACGAGCGTGGCGTGCCGGTCATCAGCGGCGGCAGCCGGCTCGATGTCGCCTATGCCACCGGCTTTGTGCATGCGCAGGAGCGCTACTTCCAGATGGATTTGCTGCGCCGCGCCGCGGCCGGCGAGTTGTCCGAACTGTTTGGCGCGCGCGCGCTGCCGATGGATAAATCGCGCCGGTTTCACCGCTTCCGCGCCCGCGCCGACCTGGCATTGAAGTCCCTGTCGGCGCCGGACCGCGCGCTGCTGGAGCGCTACGCCGCCGGCGTCAACGCCGGCCTGGGCGCGTTGAGCACCAAGCCGTTCGAGTATGCGCTGGTGGGCGTGCCGCCGCGCGCCTGGTCGGCCACCGATTCGCTACTGGTGATCTGGGCGATGTATTTCGACCTGCAAGGGAACCTGCTGCCGCGCGAACTGGCGCGCGGCTGGTTTGCCGAGCACGCGTCCGAGGAGCAGCGCGCCTTCCTGGCGCCCGAATCGACGCAATGGGACGCGCCGCTCAATGCCGACCAGGTGGCGGGCGAACCGCCACCGATTCCGGCGGCGGCGCCGGCGTGGTGGGGCAAACCCGGAACGGCCGGCACGGCGCCGTTGTCGAAGACGGCGTTCGCGCCTTTGCCCGCCGAAATGCTCAACACCGTCGGCAGCAACAACTGGGCGGTGGCCGGCAGCCGCAGCGCCAGCGGCGGCGCCATCGTGTCCGACGATATGCATCTGGGCATACAGCTGCCCGCCATCTGGTACCGCGCCGCCTTGCAGTTCCCCGACGCCAGGGGCGGCCAGCGCCGCGTGGTCGGCGTCACCTTGCCCGGCACGCCGGTGGTGGTGGCCGGCAGTAACGGCCATGTGGCCTGGGGCTTCACCAACAGCTATGGCGATTATCTGGATCTGATCGCGCTCGAAGCCGATCCGGCCAAGCCGGGGCAGGTGCTCACGCAAAGCGGTTGGGAGACGCCATCGGTGCACGAGGAGACCATCCTGGTCAAGGGCGCGCCGGCCGAGACCCTGCTGGTGCGCGAAACCTCGCTCGGCCCGATCCGCGAGGCGATGGGCCGCAGCTATGCGGTCCATTGGACCGCGCACACGCTGGCCGCCGTCAACGTCAACGCGCGGCAGCTCGAATCGGCCGATACGCTGGACCAGGCGTTGGCGATCGCGCCGACGCTGGGCATTCCGGCGCAGAATTTCGTCGGTGGCGACGACAAGGGCAATATCGGCTGGACCGTCGCCGGTCCGCTGCCGCGCCGCGCGCCGGCCGGCGTGGAGATCACCTATCCATTGAGCGCCGACGACAAGGCCGGCGTGTGGGACGGCTGGCTGACGCCGGCCGAGTATCCGAAGGTGGTCAATCCCGCCAGCGGCCAGCTGGCCACCGCCAACAGCCGTCAGCTGGCCGGCGCCGGCGCGCAGTTGCTCGGCGACGGCGGCTTCGATCTGGGCGCGCGCACACACCAGGTGCGCGAGGATCTGACGGCGCTGGGCGCCAAGACCGACGTCCAGAAGGTCTACGCCATCGCGCTGGACGACCGCGCGGTGTTCCTGACGCCGTGGCGCAGGCGCGCCATCGCGGCGCTCGACGGCAAGGCGGTCGCCGACCATCCGCGCCGCGCCGAGGCGCTGGAGCTGCTGAAAACCAGTTGGACCGGCAGGGCCAGTGTCGACTCGGTGGGCTACCGCATCACACGCGCCTATATGTATGCGCTGTACGACATCCTGTTCGAAAACGCCGACCAGCAGATGGCCGCGCTCGACCCGAAGGCCAATATGGCGGCCGTCAGCGCGCGCTGGCCGGTGGTGCTGGCGCGCCTGCTGGACGCGCAGCCGCCGGGATGGCTGCCGCCGCAGTTCGCCGACTGGCAGGCCTTGCAACTGACCGCGCTGGACCGGGTGATCGCCGACCTGACCAGGGACGGCAAGCCGTTGTCGGAGGCCACCTGGGGCAAGCGCAATACCGCCGCCAGCGCGCATCCGATGGCGTCGGCGCTGCCGGTGGTCGGCCGCTTCCTGAAGGTGGCGCCGGACATGCTGTCGGGCGACCAGCACATGCCGCGGGTGGCCGGGCCGACGTTCGGCCAGTCGGAGCGCATGACGGTGACGCCGGGGCGCGAGCAGGAAGGCATCTTTAACATGCCGGCAGGGCAGAGCGGTCATCCCCTGTCGCCGAATTTCCTCGGCGGTCGCGAGGATTGGATTGCTGGACGCGAATCGCCGCTGTTGCCAGGTCCGGCCAAGCATACGCTGACGTTCGTGAAGTGAAAGCGCAGCCGCCCCCGCCCTTGCGATCGGAGTTTTACAGTCTTTTTAGGCCGTGGCCGCCCGCGCCCGGTAGCCGTCCCGCACCCTGGCCGGCCGCCGGCCCAACCCGAACAACGGGCGCAACACGGCAATCCGCCGCACCACCTCGAACACGCCAAAGCTGATGCAAAACGTCAGCACGACCAGGATCAACCCTTCGGTCACCGGCGCCAGTTTGAGCGGCTTGAAGCTATGCGCCATCACAACAATCAACGTCTGGTGCAGAATGTAGACCGGGAACACAGCCTCGGTCAGATACCGCCGCTTGGCGCTGTCGAACGCCAGATGACGGTGGCCAAACCCGCAAACGGCCATGATCGGTGCCCACTGGCACAGGCAATACACCAGTCGCATCACCGGCTTCCACTGCGCGACGGCCGGCAGCGCCGCCTGCGCCTCGGGTATCGAGTAGTAGCAGACGATCGCCGCCCAACTTGCCAGCCACAATCCGAGACTGGTCCAGCGCAGCCGTTCCACGTTCGCCCAGAATCCGCGTTGCGTCGCCAGCAGGGCGCCCAGCAAGAACAGGTAGAAAGACTGCGCGTGGTTATACCAGTCGTCGACCAGTCCATGCGTGGTCGGAAAACGATCGGCCAGCGCGAAGCGGGCGATCGCCAATCCGATCACCGGCAAAACGATGATCTTCCAGCCCGTCAGTTGCCGACCCAGCGCGTTGGACCAGGATTGCAGGCGCGGACCGGCCAGCCAGGCGAGGCCGCCGATCAGCATCGTATACACCCACAGGTAGGCGACAAACCACAGGTGGTTCCAGGTCGGCATGTCGAGGCAATCGCCGCCACGGCAAAATCCCTTGTAGCCGGTGATATACAAGTGCATGAATTCGCCGTAACCACCCTTGTACGCCACTTTCTCAACGACTTCCAGGTATGCCTGCGGCGGCACGATCACCAGCATGCCGAACACCAGCGGCACCAGCAGGCGCCAACTGCGTTGCCCAAGCAGCGCGCCGACGCGGATTTTTTGCAGCATGAAGGCGCTGGCGACGCCGGAAATCATGAACAACAATCCCAGCCGCCAAGGCGAGGACAGGATCATCAACGGCTCGATGGCGTGGCTGGCGTCGGGGCTTTTGACATGCCAGTCCCACGTCACGTAATACATGCCGGTGTGGTACAGGATCAGCAGGAAAAACGCGATGATGCGTATCCAGTCGAGGAAGTACAGGCGATTGTTATCGGGGTTGTGCATGGCCGGCTCTCGTCGTAGGTGCGATGGAGCCAGTTTAGGTAGCGCGCCCCGGGCGCGTCCAGCGCGATGGGGCGAAGCGGGATGCCGCCGGGGCGAGCCGGTTGTGAACGCGGCTCATGGTCCCGCGTAGGCTTTCTTCAGCCCGGCGATATCGAGTTTTTTCATGTCCAGCAGCGCCGCCATGACGCGGCCGCATTTTTCCGGATCCGGGTCGACGATCATGGAGGTGAGTATCGTCGGCACGACCTGCCACGACACGCCGAACTTGTCCGCCAGCCAGCCACATTCCTGGGCTTCCGGGGCGCCGCCTTCGGCCAGGCGTTCCCAGAAATAGTCGATTTCGTCCTGGCTTTCGCAATTGATCTGGAACGATACCGCCGGGGAAAACTGGAACTGCGGGCCGCCGTTCATCAGCGTGAAGCGCTGGCCGTCGAGTTCCACGGCAACGGTCATGACACTGCCCGCTTCGTGGCCGTGGTGTTCCTTGCCGGCCTCGGGATAGCGCGAGATTTCGCAAAGTTTGGCGTTGCGGAAGATGCCGACGTAGTACTCGGCCGCTTCCTCGGCGCGGTCGTTGAACCAGAGGCATGGGGTGATCTTTTGCAGGCTGTGCATGACTGACTCCCGATCGTTGTTGGTCGCCCTGGAAGGCTAGCAGGATGGGGTCTGTCCAGGCGCACGAATGGGTCGTCTAGCCGATGCCGCCATCTTGCAGGCGCTGCATCAAATCCGCGCGGTATTGGCGCGAGCACGGCACGCGGGCGCCGCTGCGCAGCACCAGTTCGCAGTCACCCTTGTCCAGCGGCTGGACGCTGCGTATCCAGTCCAGTTGCACCGCCGCTCGGCGGTGGCAGCGCAGGAAGCGCGGACCGAGTTTTTCCACCAGGCCGGCCAGCGTTTGCCGCATCAGCGGATCGCCGTCGGCGGTGTGCAGCACGACGTAATTATCGGCCGTCTCGATCCACTGGATCTGTTCGACCTTGACGATGCGCGTGCCGCCGCGCTCCGGCACCAGCAACTGGGTGATGGCGGGTAGCGGCTCGGGCGAGGGCGAGGGCGCCGTGGGCGCCGTGGCGCCCAGCCGCTCGCGCACCCGCCGCAGCGCCCGGTGCAGCCGCTGTTGGTCGTAAGGCTTGAGCAGGTAGTCGATGGCGTTGGCGTCGAAGGCGCGGATCGCGTATTCGTCGTAGGCGGTGACGAACACCACCAGCGGCGCGGGCGACGGCAGCGAGGCGGCGACATCGAGTCCGCCGATCTCGGGCATCTGGATATCGAGCAGCAGCACGTCCGGGGCGAAGGCGGGCAGCAATTCCAGCGCCTCGACACCGTCGCGCGCCTCCTCGATGGCGCCGATGTCCGGTTCCAGCGCCAGCATGCGACGTAGCTTGTCGCGCGCGGGGCGCTCGTCGTCGACGATCAGGATGCGTAAGGCAATCGGCATGGCAGTCGCATTTCCGCCCGCACGCCGGCCGGCGCGAGCTGTATCAGGTTGAACGATGCGCGCTCGCCGTACAACCCGGCCAGGCGCTGGCGCAGGTTGCGTACGCCGATGCCGGACGCGCCCTCCGTCTTCACGTCGGCGCCGGGCAGTACGCCGGCGTCGTCTTCCAGCCGCACCACGATGACACCCTGCTCGCGGCTGACGGAGATGTGGATCGCCGTGCTTTGGCGACGCCGTTCGACGGTGTGCTTGAAGATGTTTTCCAATAGCGGCTGCATGCTCATGACCGGGACCGGGCAGGCCAGCAGCGAGTCGTCGATTTGCCAGGCGATGTGCACACGGTCCGAAAAACGTTCGCTCATCAGCGCCGCGTAGCCGCGCAACAGCCGCAGCTCCAGTTCCAGCGGCACCTGGTGCTGCTCGCCCACGTCGAGCGTGGCGCGCAGTACGTCGGCCAGCTGGATCAGCATCGCGTCGGCGCGCGCGACGTCGCTGTGCATCAGCGACGAGATGGTGTTGAGGGCATTGAACAGGAAGTGCGGCTGCAGTTGCTGCGTCAGGCGAAGCAGCTGCGCTTCCCGCAGCGAGGCGTTGACACGCTCGACCCGCAGCTTTTCGTTCATCATCGCGTGGTACGAGAGCACGCCGAAGGTGATACTGGCGAAGATGAAGAAGAACACCGTCATCTTCACGTCTTCGTACAGATACACCTGCGGCCACGCGTGGTGCGCATACGTTTCGCCGGCCAGGCGGTAGACCACGTGCCGGATGCCGAAGGCGATCGGTACGAACGCGACCCAGTAGATCGGCAGCCACACGAGCTGGCGGGAGAACCAGCGCAGCGGCGATGAAATCAGGTGGTCGTGCCGGCGCGTGAAATAACGCTGGAGGATGAGCAGTACGCTGCCGGTGAAGGCCGACGAGGTCTCCCACAGTATCGGCTTCCACACGCCGTGATCGTTGTCGCGCAGGTATTCCTGCACGGCGGTGGTGGTCATCAGGAGCCAGAACAGGACCCAGGCGACCGCGATGATGGTTTGTGTGCGTGTGGGTCGCATGGTTGGCTGTCAGCGGTAGCGCGTTTCCATCAAGTCGATCTCGCGTACCAGTTTACGCGAGATCGCGTCGGAAATGCGGTCGGTGCGGGCCAGGTCGAAGACCGCGCGCCGTTCGGCCGCCAGCGCCGCCAGCCGCAGCTCGTTCTCGGCATGGTCGGTCTTGCGCCACTCCGAGTCGTCATCCCGGTCCACCTCGCTGAGCCGATGCTCGTAGAACGCGATCACGCGCGCCGCCGCATGCGGATAGACCTCGGGGTCGATGCAGGTTTCCGCCGCCATCAGCGAGACCTGCGTTTTCTCGATGGCGGTGATCGCCGCGTTGGCCGCTTCGCGCCGCGCCAGGTCTTCCTCCTGCTGTTCCTCCGGCTCGGCCGGGAAGGTCATGCCAGACAACAGGCGTGGCAGGGCGATGCTGGCGGTCAGCAGCGAAATCAGGATCACCGAACAGGCCAGGAAAATGACCAGCGCGCGCGCCGGGAAGGGTGCGCCACTGGGCAGGGCCAGCGGCAACGTCAGCACGCCGGCCAGGGTGATGGTGCCGCGCGCGCCGGCCAGGGTGGTCGCCAGCAGCAGGCGCGGATTGATTTTCTGGCGATCCTGCTGGCGGATCTTCTGCTTGAAGATGGTCAGCCGCAGCGAGGCCCACACCCATGCCATGCGCAGCACCAGCAGGCCGGCGGTGATGGCGAAGGCGTAGATGACCAGCCACCACGGGTTAAGGTGGCCGCTTTCCATGATCGACAGGCTGGCGCCCCGGAAGATGTCGGGCAGTTGCTCGCCGAGCAGCACGAACATCACGCCATTGAGCGCGAACTGCACCGTATCCCACACGGCGGAGCGCTGGATGCGGGTGTTGGCCAGCGCGTGGCCGCTCAACTCCACGTAGCTCATCGTCACGCCGGCGGCGACGGCGGCCAGGATGCCGGAGCCGTGCAGGCGCTCGGCCACCAGGTAGGCGCCGAACGGCAGCAGCAGATTGACCAGGATCGGCGACCCGGTCGGCTCGCCGAAGCGGCGCGACAGCCAGCGCTGCGCCCACGTCACGGCCAGGGTGACGCCGACGCCGGCGCCGATGCCGGCCACCACCAGCCAGACGAAGGTGATGGCGGCCGTGCCGACCGAGAAGCTGCCGGTCATCGCGGCGGCGACGGCGAAGCGGAAGCACACCAGGCCACTGGCGTCGTTGAGCAGCGATTCGCCCTCGAGGATGTGCATCAGGCGTTTGGGGATCGGCGTGTTGGAGGCGATCGAGCTGACCGCGATCGGATCGGTCGGCGAGATGATGGCCGCCAGCGCGAAGGCGACCGGCAGCGGCATCGCGGGAATCAGCCAGTGGATCAGGAAGCCGGCGCCGACGACGGTGAAGATCACCAGGCCCAGGGCCAGCTCCAGGATCGTGCCCTTGTCGCGCAGCAGGCCGCTTTTGGGTATGCGCCAGCCGTCGAGGAACAGCAGCGGCGGCAGGAAGGCCAGGAAGAACAGCTCCGGTTCCAGGTCCACGCCGTGCGACGACTTGGCGGCGATCAGCGCTCCCAGCGCGATCTGCACCAACGGCAGCGGTATCGCCGGCGGCAGCAGCCGCTTGATATAGGCGCTGGCCACCACCGCCAACAGCATCGCCAACACAACTTCGATTGAATCCATTCCCATCCTTTTCCATTGCAAACCGCTACCAAGCTTACACTATCGCCCGTCCCGTAAAAAGTTGGCGGCGAGCACTGGTCAAGCGGGAATCTTTCTGTCATAATCTGGCCTCTCCATGCGGGAGTAGCTCAGTTGGTAGAGCGCAACCTTGCCAAGGTTGAGGTCGAGAGTTCGAGACTCTTCTCCCGCTCCAGAATTCCTTTGTGACCATCGATTCCGATCCGGCTCACCATCAAGAAACTAGTTATATGCTTGCAAAAAGAAACCCATGAGGTTTCTTTTTTTATTGGCAATGTTTTGCGCTTCTCCGACCCACAACCGTTGTATATCGTGCTTTAAATCAATATCCTGGGGCCCAAAATGTGACGCAAGCGTGTTGCTCCCGCTATACTGGAAACGCAATGGAAGCAAGCCCGCCGTGGGCCATTTCCTATCAGCGGACCCCAGTGGAGAACAATCTATGAAATCAGTTCAGCAGGAAGTGGATGAGCGCAGTAATTTAACAAATTCCAACAAGTTCGAACTGCTGCTGTTCCGTTTGGGCGGCGACGCCAACGGTCAACATTCCGAGTTGTTTGGTATTAACGTCTTCAAAATCCGCGAGATCGTCGCGATGCCGGAAGTAACCGCAGTGGCCGGATCCCCGCCACATATGCTGGGCGTCGTCAATCTGCGCGGTCAAATCATTACGGTGCTCGATTTGCCGGGCATCGTGGGTGTGACCCCAAAAACCGGTCTGAATATTATGTTGGTCACCGAATTCGCGCGCACCACGCAGGCGTTCGCGGTCGAATCGGTGGATGAAATCGTGCGCCTGGACTGGAGCCAGGTGCTGACCGCCGAAGGCACGGCCGGCGGCAAAGTGACCAGTATCGCGCGCGTCGACGGCGACGTGCAGAACACCCGCCTGGCGCAGGTGCTCGACGTCGAAACCATCTTGCGCGAGCTGGTGCCGCCGGAAGGCAAGGACGTCGATCCGGAAACCATCGGCCCGAAAGTGCTGCTGAAACCGGGCGCCGTGATCCTGGCGGCCGACGACTCGGTGGTCGCGCGCAACCTGATCGAAAAAGGTCTCGATGCGATGGGCGTGCACTTCATCATGACCAAGTCGGGCAAGGAGGCGTGGGAGCGCCTGCAGCATATCGCCGACGGCGCCAAGGCCGAAGGCGTGGCCATCACCGACCGCGTGGCCATGGTGCTGACCGATCTGGAGATGCCGGAGATGGACGGCTTCACGCTGACTCGCCTGATCAAGCAGGACGCGCGCTTCTCCAAGATTCCGGTGGTGATCCACTCCTCGTTGTCGGGCAAGACCAACGAGGACCATGTCAAGGGCGTGGGCGCCGACGCGTATGTGGCCAAGTTCTCGGCCGAGGACCTGGCGGGCACCATCCGCACGGTGATCGCCAAGGCCGCCGGCGCAGCCGCCTAAGCGTCACCACCAGCGTCCGCGAACGAATCAGGGTAGTATCGAAGGGCCGTGACGGCGACGTCGCGGCCCTTTTTTCATATAACCCGTTCTCGAAAGGACATACCGTGGCAGCTAAGAAAATTCTGTTTCTGACGGGCGATTTTGCGGAAGACTACGAGACCATGGTGCCGTTCCAGGCGCTGCAGATGGTTGGGCACACGGTGCACGCGGTCTGCCCCGGCAAAAAGTCTGGCGACACCATCAAGACCGCGATTCACGATTTCGAAGGCGACCAGACCTACACCGAAAAGCCGGGCCACCTGTTCGCGCTCAACGCCAGCTTCGACGACGTCGACGTGGCCAAGTACGACGCGCTGATGATCGCCGGCGGCCGCGCGCCCGAGTACCTGCGCCTCAATCCGCGCGTGATCGCCATCGTCCAGGAGTTCGCGGCCGCGTCCAAGCCGATAGCGGCGGTGTGCCACGGCGCGCAATTGCTGGCGGCGGCGGAGGTCATACGCGGCAAAAAAATCTCGTGCTACCCGGCCTGTTCGCCGGAAGTCAAACTGGCCGGCGGCGAGTACGCCGACATCGCGGTCGACCAGGCGGTCACCGACGGTAACTTCGTCACCGCGCCCGCGTGGCCGGCGCACCCCGCGTGGCTCGGCCAGTTCCTGCGCGTGCTCGGAACCGAAATCAAACTGTAGCGAGGTTGCGGGCGTGGAAGCGTATGTGGTCTTCCATGAACGTCGAGATGAAGTAGTAGCCATGGTCGTAACGCGCATGCCGCCGCAGCTCCAGCGGCTGCGCGGCGCTGCGGCAGGCTGCCTCGAACGCCTCCGGATACAGCTGCTCGGCCAGGAATTTGTCGCCCAGTCCCTGGTCGATCAGGATGCCGGCCGGGAAGGGCGTTTTCAGATCGGCCATCAATAGGCTGGCGTCGTATTGCGCCCACGCGGCGGTGTCGTCGCCGAGATAGCCGTTGAACGCCTTGTGGCCCCATGGGCACTTGGTCGGCGCCGCGATCGGCGCGAACGCCGACACCGAGCGGAACACGTCCGGCCGTTTCAGCGCCATCGTCAGCGCGCCGTGGCCGCCCATCGAGTGGCCGAAGATGCCGAGGCGCGCGCCGTCGACCGGCAGCTCATTGACCACCAGCTCGCGCAGCTCGTGGATGTAGCTGTACATGCGGTAGTGCCGCGACCACGGCTCACGCGTGGCGTCCAGATAGAAGCCGGCGCCGACGCCGAAATCCCAGCTGTCCGCCTCGCCGGCGACACCGGCGCCGCGCGGGCTGGTGTCCGGCGCGACGAGGATCAGCCCCGCCTGCGCCGCCGCGCGCTGCGCGCCGGCCTTGGTCATGAAGGTCTCTTCGTTGCAGGTCAGCCCCGCGAGGTAGAACAGCGCCGGCATGCGGCTTTGATCGCCTTCCTGGCGCTCCGGAATGAAGACCGAAAAGCGCATCGGCAGGCCGATCTCGCGCGAGTCGTGGCGGTAGAAACGCTGGGTGCCGCCGAAGCAGGCGTGTTCACTGATTAGTTCAAGCATGTGGTTTTTCCTATGTTCCCTAGCGAACAGTCGTGGTGCGGTTTATCGGCCATAATAATCGAAGTATGGTTTACAGAGGAGAAGTACATGCCGGATATTCAGGTCATCATGGCCGATTTGGGCTGGCCGTTCGCGATCGCGCTGGCTTGGCTGTCGGGAGAATTTCTGCATCGCTGGACTAAGCTGCCACGCATCAGCGTCTACGGCATCGTCGGATTCTTACTTGCGCAAGCGTTCCCCGCCGCGCTCAGCAGCGGCGCCTCCAGCACCGTCACCACCCTGGCCAATCTGGCGTTCGGACTGATACTGTTTGAATTCGGCTACCGCATCAATCTGCGCTGGCTCAGAATTAATCCGTGGATCGCGGTCAGCGGCCTGGCGGAATCGGCGGCCACTTTCGCCGCGGTTTATTTCATCGCTTATCTGACCGGCATGCCGTCGCTGACGTCGCTGTTGCTGGCGTCGCTGGCCATGTCGACATCGCCGGCCGGCGTGCTGCGCGTGATCAATGAGCAGAACAGCTCCGGCCAGGTCACCGAGCGCGTGCTGCACCTGGTCGCGATCAACTGCGTGCTGGCGGTGTTCGTCTTCAAGGTGGTGGTGGGCTTCTGGGTATTCCAGACGTCCGGCAGCCTGCCGCAGGCGATTTCGCATAGCCTGATCGAATTGGTGGTGTCGGCCGTGATGGGCGCGTTGATGGGCTTTGTGGTCCCGGCCCTGTTGCGCCGCCTCGGCGCGCTGGCGCAGGACGGCACCGTCGCCTTTGCGCTTGGCGTGGTGCTGCTGGTCGCCGGCGCCGGCGCCTTCGATGTTTCGCCGGTGCTGGCCACGTTGACCTTCGGCCTGGCCGCGCGCCATAGCCGCGTCGCCTTCAGCCGCACCGAACGCAATTTCGGTGGCATCGGCGAATTGCTGACGGTGCTGCTGTTCGTGTTCGCCGTCTCCACCCTGGAGTGGGAGCGCGTGGTCGATGGCGCGGGCCTGGGCATCGTGCTGCTGCTGGCGCGCTTCCTGGTCAAGACGGCCAGTGTTGCCGCTTTCGCCAAGGTCGGCGGCATCTCGTGGCGCAAAGGCGTGCTGACCGGCGTCGCGCTGGCGCCGATGTCGGTGTTCGTCACGCTGCTGCTCGAACAAACCAAATACATGGGGATTGTGCTGGTCGACGAACTGGCGGCGCTGGCGGCGATGACGCTGCTGCTGGAAGTGGTCGGACCGATCGTCACGCAACGTGCGCTGATCTGGGCCAATGAAACCCAGATCAAGGAGGAAAAGTAAATGCCATTAGAACCGTTCAACACATCGCAACCGCTGACGATGGGCGTGGAGCTCGAGCTCCAGCTGATCAGCCTTTCGGACTACGACTTGACGGCGTCCAGCCCGGACCTGCTGCACCTGTTGGGACGCAAGCCGTTCCCCGGCAACGTCACGCCTGAAATCACCGAGAGCATGATCGAGATTAACAGCGACGTGCACACCAATCACACCGAACTGGTGGCGCAGTTGCAGCTGATCCGCGACACCCTGGTCACGGCCGGCGAACAACTGAACATCGGTATTTGCGGCGGCGGCACGCACCCGTTCCAGAAATGGTCGGACCGGAAGATCTTCTCCAAGCCGCGCTTCAAGGAAGTGTCGGAGCTGTACGGCTATCTGGCCAAGCAGTTTACGATCTTCGGCCAGCACGTGCACATCGGCTGCGCCAACGGCGACGACGCGCTGTTCCTGCTGCATTCGCTCAGCCGCTACGTGCCGCACTTCATCGCGCTGTCGTCATCGTCGCCGTACGTGCAGGGGAACGACACGCTGTTCAACTCCGCGCGTCTGAATTCGGTGTTCGCGTTTCCGATGAGCGGACGCGCGCCGTTCGTGCAGAACTGGGCGAGCTTCGAGAACGAGTACTTCGCCAAGATGGAACACACCGGCGTGATCAAGAGCATGAAGGACTTTTACTGGGATATTCGCCCCAAGCCGGAATTCGGCACCATCGAGCTGCGCGTGTGCGACACGCCGCTGACGGTGGAACGGGCGGCCGCGCTGGCGGTCTATCTGCAATCGTTGTGCAGCTATCTGCTGGAGCGCCGGGAAGAGGCGCCGGCCGAGGATGACTATCTGGTGTATAACTACAACCGCTTCCAGGCCTGCCGTTTCGGACTGGATGGCACGCTGGTGCATCCGAAGAGTTACGAGAGCCTGTCGCTGCGCGAGGATATCCTGACCACCCTGCGCAAGATGGAGCCGTATGGCGCCAAACTAGGCGCCACGGCCGGTTTGCAGCACCTGATGCAGGTCACGCACGAGGGCAGCGACGCGCATTATCTGCGCCAGCAGTTCGATCGTAGCGGTAGCGCCGAGGGCATGGTCGACGCGGCGATTCAGCGGTTCCGCGGCCGATAATCGGCGGTGTTGGCGGATGGCGGCGGACCAGGCGGAATGCCGCAAGCCGCCACGATCCGCCTGCGGCCCACCCGCAAATCTAGCTCTAAAACCGCGTCTCCCGCGCCACGCGCAGAAAGTTATCCAAAATCCCGGTGCAGTCGAGCAGCTCGACGCCGCCGGCGCTGTGGAACTCCGGGTGCCACTGCAATCCCATCACGAACGGCGCCTTGCGATACCGGATCGCCTCCACCATATTATCCGGCACCGACAACGCCTCCACCACCATGTCGCGGCCAAGCGTCTTGACGGCCTGATGGTGGATCGAATTGACCAAGCCGGTCTGATGTCCCTTGAACAGTTTGCTCAACGACGACCCCGCCGGGAAGCTGATCTCATGCCGGTTGCGGTCGTAGTCATCGTTCACGTGCGCCAGCGAATCCGGCACGTCCGAAGCGATATCCTGGTACAAGGTTCCGCCGAACGCCACATTGATCAGCTGGCAGCCACGGCAAATGCCCAGCACCGGCTTGCCGGCCTCGACGAACTCGTGCAACAACTCGAGCTCGTACATGTCGCGCGCGCGGTCGCCGCCCCATTCCGGCCGGGTCGGCGTTTCCGAATAACTCTGCGGTGACACATCGGCGCCGCCCTGCAGCACCAGGCCGTCGAGGTGGCGCGCGTAGTCGCGCAGGCGGATGTTGGAAGGGTGCAGCAGGCCGTCGGTGTTGACCGTCGGGATCATGAACACCAGCACGTCGCGCGACATGACCCACTGCGCGATCGATTCCTCCAGATATTGAAGGTTCTTGCTGCGCAGCCCGGTGGCGCCCGCTTCCGGGTGGAAAATCCGCGCCGAGACGCCGATGTGCAGCGGCCGCTGGATGATGTGGCGGGTGACCGAGGCGGCGACCCGGCGGTAGCGCGCCATGATGACCCGGCCCCACAGGCTGAAGACGTTGTCGCCCGGATCGAGATAGCGGGGCGTGCCGACCTCGGGACGCGCCGAGCGGCGCTCGTGGTCGCTGGCGCGGCGGTGTGGCGTTTGCTGCACGTGCACGTCTTCTGGCGGTACGTCAATGATGTCCTTATCGTCCGGCCCGGTGCTCATGCTGTCCCTCGATTTACTGTTGACATGATGCCAGTGTGCCATACACCGGCGTCGGCGGTCGCCCGCTTCACAAATCCTTACAACTGTCGGACTTCACGAAAGCGAGCAAGGCGTCGGCGAAACCGGCCACCAGCGGATCGGCCTCGCGCAGGCAGACCAGGCCGACGGACGATAGCAACTTGCCGTTTGCCAGCGGCACGAAACGCACGTCCGCCGGCGCCATCAACCGCATGCATTCGGGAACGATGGCGATGCCCAGGTCGGCCGCGATCAGGCTCAGTTGCGACGATTTGCGCGACAGCGCCCGCGCCGGCATCGGAAAGAAACCCTGCTCCAGGCAGAGGTTGGCGACCAGGTAGCTCAGGCCGCCACGGTCCTTGTGCGGGATCGAGATGAACTTTTCCTTGCTCAGGCTGGCGAGTTCGACGTTGTCGAGCGCGGCCAGCGGCGAGTTGTGCGATACCGCCACCATCAGCCGCTCGGTCGACACTTCGCGCACGTGGATGTGCGGATATTTGCGCAAGGTCGGCAGGCGGATCAGGCCGATGTCGGCGCGGCCTTCCTCGATATCGAGTGTCTGGTTTTCCGACGGCGCCATCGACACTTCCAGGGTCACGCCCGGGAATTGGTCGAGCAGCCTGGCAATGGCGGCGGTCAGGGCGGGCGTCAGGATCACCGAGCTTGAATGCTGAAGCCGGATCACGCCGCGCGCGCCGAGTCCCACTTGGCGCGCCTGCACCACCGTGTCGTCGATGTCGTCGAGGATGCGCTTGCCGCGCTCGAAGAACAACTGGCCGGCCGGTGTCAGCTCGATATGGCGCGAGTCGCGCGTCAGCAACTGCGTTTGCAGCTCGTCTTCCAGTTCTTTGATCTGGCGGCTCAGCGCCGACTGGGCGACGTACAGCTTTTCGGCCGCGCGCGAATAACTTCCCGCCTCGACGATTTCAACGAAGTATTTGAACTGTTTAAGCGATATCACCGTGTATGCCGTTTCGAGATAGATGGCCGCCGTATTTGATATTGGCTTGAATAGGGCGGCGCCGTTAAAGTGAAGCGTCTCTTCTTCATTTACGGAACCGCCATGTTGGAGCTTATCGGAATAATCGGCATGGTATTGAGTATTGCAGTAAAACTGATATGCGTCCAGATCGGGTGCGGCAGCGGCAAAGACGAACACGAGGATTGAAGTGGCAGCCCATATAATTGGGCATGAATAAAAATAATCTTCGTATCGCCGCACGCGTGCTGGCGTCGGTGGTGCTGTCGGTGTTCGCTACATGGGGCGGGCTGGCACTGTGGTTTCAGCTGCCCGTCCTGCGGCTGCCGGTGGTGGTGGCGTGGGGCGTGGGCGCCGTCGTCACGCTGGTGCTGTGGTGGCGCAAGCGCGACGGGCGCGTGGCGCTGCCATGGCTGGCCGCGATGATCGCGCTGATGGCCTGGTGGAGCACCTTGCAGCCGACGCACAACCGCGTGTGGGCCGACGACGTGTCGCGCATGGTCACTGGCCAGGTGCAAGGTAGCGTGGTCACTCTGGACCAGGTGCGTAATTTCGACTGGCGCAGCGATACCGACTACACGCAGCGCTGGGAAGCGCGCAGCTACGACCTGGATCGACTGCGTTCGGTCGATGTGGCCATGTCCTACTGGATGGGGCCCGCGATCGCGCACACGCTGGTGTCGTTCGGCTTTGCCGATGGCCGCTATCTGACGTTCTCGATCGAGATCCGCAAGCAGCGCGGCGAGAGCTTCGACGCGATCGCCGGGTTTTTCAAGGGTTTCGAGACGGTGCTGATCGCCGCCGACGAACGCGATATCCTGCGGGTGCGCACCAACGCGCGCGGCGAGGACATGTATTTGTACCGGTTGAAGATGCCGCCCGAGGCGATGCGCTCGTTGTTCCTGGCGTATCTGGAGGAGGGCGCGACGCTCAAGCGCGAGCCGCGTTTCTACAATACGTTGACGGCCAACTGCACCACGATCATTTTCGAGATGGCGCGCCGCATCGATCCGGGATTGCCGTTCGACTGGCGCCTTCTGGCTTCGGGTTACCTGGACCGGTATATGTTCGATATCGGCGCGTTGGCCGGCGAGCAGAATTTCGAGGCGCTGCGCCGGAACGCACATATCACCGAACGCGCCCGCGCCGCCGACAAGGCCGAGGATTTTTCAGCCCGCATCCGGACAGTTCCCAGATGAGGCATCGCCCGGCTTCTTCTAGCGCGCGAAATACAGCTGGTTCACACGATCGAGGCTGACTTCCCGCGCCCGCTGCGACAGCACGACTTTCCCGCTCTGCATCAGGTAAACATGATCGGCGATGCCGATCGCCCGTTCCGTATTCTGCTCGACCAGAATAATGGTGCGCCCGCCGGCCTTGAGCCGCTCCAGCGTCTCGAACACCTCGTTGACGATCACCGGCGCCAATCCCAGCGACGGCTCGTCGACAATCAACAGGCGCGGCTCGGACATCAAAGCGCGCGCCATCGCCAGCATCTGCGCCTCGCCCCCCGACAGCAAACCGGCCAACTGCGCCCGCCGCTCGCGCAGACGGGGAAACATCAGGTACGACTTCTCCAGCCGCGCTTTGACGTGCGCCCGGTGCGACGGATGATATGCGCCCATGATCAGATTCTCCTCGACGCTCATGTCGCGGAAGGTCAAACGGTCCTCGGTGATCAGCGCCACCCCATGGTCGGCCATATGCCAGGTCGGCGTGCCGTTCAACCGGTTGCCATCGAGACGGACCTCGCCACCGTTCACCTGCAGCAGTCCCATGATGGTGCGCAGCAAGGTGGTCTTGCCGGCGCCATTCGGTCCGATGATGGCCGTCAGCTCGCCGGCCTGCGCGCGCATCGACACGTCCCACAGCACATTGATGGCGCCATAACCGGCGCGCACCCGGTCCAGTTCAAGCATTGCCGGCTCCAACCGTGGTCCCGGTATAACTGCGCATCACCTCCGGATCGCGGAAGACGGCATCCGGCGTGCTGTCGGCGATCAACTGGCCGAAGTTGAGCACCACCACCCGCGCGCACAAGGCGCTGATGGTCTCGATATCGTGCTCGATCATGACGATGCCGACCCCGAAGCGCGTATGCATCTCCCTGAGCATCTCCATGAAGCGGCGCTTGCCCGTGGTCTCCAGCCCGGCCAGTACTTCGTCGAGCAGCAGCAGCTTGGGCGACGTCGCCAGCGCCTTCGCCACCTCCAGCGCCTTCAACTCGGTCAGCGACAGTTCGGTGGAGGCGTCGCGCGCGGCCTTGTCGGCCAGGCTGGTGAACTCCAGGATCTCGTCGATCTGCCGCGTATCGATTTTCTCCGCGCCGAAGCGCTGCGCGACGATCAGGTTCTCGCGCACCGTCAGCTCATGCATTGGCTGCGGCACCTGAAAGGTGCGGCCGATGCCGAGCCGCGCGCGCCGGTACAGGGGCGTGCGCAGCACGTCGTGGCGATCGAAACGAATGCTGCCGCCCGTCGTGCGCACCAGCCCCGAGATGGCGTTGAACAGCGTGGTCTTGCCGGCGCCGTTGGGACCGACCAGTCCAACCACGTCGCCGCTGCCGACGTTGAGCGTGACGTTGTTGACCGCCGTCAGGCCGCCGAAGCGCACCGAGAGGTTGTTCAGTTCAAGCATGGTCGTTCCTTCCTGGCTTGGATGCGGACTTTTGCAGCAGCGGCAGCAGACCGGTGGGACTGAAGATGATCATGGCGACCAGCAGGCCTCCCAGCACCAGTTGATGGCCGGTCGGGATCAGTGCCTTGAACACCAGCTGGTCGAGCAGATACACCACCAGCGCGCCGAGCACCGGTCCGGCGATGGTGCGGTAGCCGCCGAAGATGGCGGCGACGATGGGCAGCGTCACCCAGACCCCGGAGAACGCGTAATCCGGTTCGAGGAAATTCAGGTAATGGGCGTTGAACGCGCCCGCCACGCCGGCCATGAAGGCCGACACCATCAGCATCACGCCTTTGAGCAGCGTGCTGTTGACGCCGACCACGCGGGTTGCGTCCTCGCTGCCGTGCATGGCGCGCAGGGCCAGGCCGTAGTGGCTGGCGCGGATGGCGCGGAAGGCCAGCGCGAACAGCAGCACGATGGTGAGGATGACCAGGTAGGCGCCGGTCTTGCCGCCCATGTCGAAGCCGAACAAGCTCCGTGGCACCGCCGGCAGCACCGGAATATTGCCGATGCCGCCCGAGCCACCCGTCGCCGACGTCCATTCGGTGGCGACGATGCGGAAAATGTGGGCGTACGCCAGGATCGCCAGCGCGAAATAGGGGCCGCGCAGGCGCAGCACCGGCAGCATCGCCAGCGAGGCGATCACCGCGCCGGCCCCGCCCAGCGCCATCCCGGCCGGCACCGGCATCCCCGCCTTGAGCGTGACGATGGCCGAGACGTAGGCGCCGACGCCGAAAAAGGCGCTGTGGCCGAAGCTGACCATGCCGCCCAGATTGCCCAGCAACGCCCACGACAGCGCCACGCAGCCGATCACCAGCGCCGCCACCAGCATGCTCATGATGTACTGATTCGCTCCGAGCAGCAGCGGCACGGCGACGTAGCCGACGGCCAGCAGCGCGATGAACGGCGTCCAGCCGCGTCCCGCCGTGAACCGGCCGCTCATCCGCGCCTCCGGCTTGTGCCCATCAAGCCATTTGGCATCACGAACAGCACCAGCAGGAACAGCAACATGCCGGCCAGCTCCTGCAGGGCCGAACTGGCAAGGGTGACGGTCAGCGCCTCGGCCACGCCGAGCAGCACGGCGCCGAGCAGCACGCCGGGAATCGAACCCACGCCGGCCAGCACGGTGATGATGAAGGCCTTGACGGTCAGCGCGCCGCCATATGCCGGCTGGATCACGCCGTAGCTGTACAACGCCACGCCGGCGAATCCCGCCAGCATGCCGGCGACGATGAAGGACACCAGTTCCGTGCGGCCCGGCGCAATCCCCATCAACTTGGCCGCCTCGCGGTTGCTGGAGACGGCGCGCAGCGCGCGGCCATACCAGCTGCGCGACAGCCACCACCACAACGCCGCCATCAGCAGCAGGCTGACGATGAAGAACGCCGCTTCGCCGCGCATGCTGTACAGCGGGCCGACGACGAACGCTTCCTGCAGCCAGCTGGAACTGGTCGAGCGCACGTCGGCCTTCCAGATCAGCAGGATCAGGTTGGTCATGACCACGCCGATGCCGAAGGTGAGGATCAGCGAATTGATCTCGCGGTCGTGGCGGATGCGGCTGACGATGCCGTACACGCCGGCCGACGTCAGGCTGACCACGATCACGGCGATCGGAATCGCCCATGCGGGATTGAGTCCCAGCGCCGATTCCACCGTGTAGGCGATGTAGGCGGCCAGCAGCACCAGCTCCCCGTGGGCGAGGTTGATCACCCGCATGGTGCCGAACACCAGCGCCAGTCCCAGCGCGATCAGCGCGTAGGAGCCGCCCTGGAGCAAGCCGGAATACAGCGCCTGCAGTATCAGGTCCGTCATGCGCGGGTGTCCCCGTCCGGGATCACCATGGCTTTCCCGGATAGACCATCTTGCCGGTGGCGTTGGCCGCCGGCCAGACGATGACGATGTTCTTGCCCTGATGCTGGGCCATGCGGTGGACGAAGTTCAGGTTGTCGCCATTGGCGCCGAACTGCACGCGGCCGATCAGGGTTTCGCGGTCGGTCTTGCGCAGCTCCTCGGCGACGCCGCCTTTTTTGACCGTGCCCTTGTCGGCGGCGCGCGCGATGGCCTCGAACAGCAGCATCGATTGCACGTAGCCGAACTGGCCCAGGTAGTCCGGCTCCTTTTTGTACAAGGCTTTGTAGGCGGCGGCAAAAGCCTTGCCGTCGGCCGTGTCGAAGGTGGCGGGGAAGGGCAGCAGCGCGGTCCCGAACACATTGGGCATCAGGTCGGGGAATTCGGCCGCCATCTTCGGCGTGGCCAGCGACCACACGCCGATCAGCGCGTTGACGGGCGGCTTGAGCACGCGCGCCGCGCGCAGGATGCCGACGTAGTCGTTCTCGTAGCCGACCATTAAAATCACTTCGGACTTGTCCTGCAAGCGGATCTTGTTGACGATCGGCTTGAAGTCGGTGATGGCCGGGTCGAACGAATGCGCGGTGGCCTTCACGCCCTTGGCCGCCAGCGCCTTTTGCACCGAGTTGGCCAGGTCGGACGTGGCTTCCTTGGTCGAGAAGACGATGGAGACGCTCTTGGCGCCCATCTCGGCCAATGTCCCCAGCACGGCTTTCTCGTAACCGGCGGTGTTATTGATGCGGAAAAAATTCTTGCGGCCGCTGTTGACCAGGCTATCGTCGACGCCACCGGAGGTGATATACGGCAGTCCCAGTTTGTTGGCCGCGTCGGAGGCGGGCGAGATGTTATTGGAGCCGTAGCCGCCGGTGATGGCGATGGCGCCGTCGCTGGCCAGCTTCTCCACCGCCGCCACCGCCTTGGCGGGCGCCGACTCGTCGTCGATGGTGACGATTTTGATCTTGTGTTTGCCGTTGCCCTTGTTGAAGACATCGGCGGCGACCATCACGCCTTCCTGCATGCCGGCGCCCACCCGCGCCAGCGTGCCGGTCAGCGGCAACTGCGCGCCGACGACGAATTCCTCCGCTTGCGCGCGCGACCCGATTGCCGCCACCGCCGCCATCAGTGACGCTGCCGCTATTATTTTTTTCATGACCGTCTCCACCCATTTAGGTTATTTTTGTGCCAGTTGCCGCAGCCGTCCTTTCAAGATCTTGCCGGTCGTTGCAGCTGGCAGTGTTTGCATCGCGATGATCTCCGACGGGCATTTGTAAGGCGACAGCCGGCCCGCCAGGTACTGCTGTAGTTCCATGGTCAACTCGGCGGTCGAACCGCCGTGGCGCGGGTCGAGTTCGACGAAGGCGACCACCTCCTCGTTGCCGTCGCCCTGTTTCGAATCGCGGCCCACCACCGCCGACTGCGTCACCGCCGGATGGGCGTTGAGCACCGTCTCCACTTCCAGCGGATAGACGTTGAAGCCGGAGCGGATGATCAGCTCCTTGGTGCGGCCGACGATGAACAGCGCGCCGTCGGCTTCCTGGCGCGCCATGTCGCCGGTGTTGATCCAGCCGCCGGGGCGCATCGCCGCCGCCGTCAGTTCCGGCTCGCGGTAGTAGCCCAGCATGATGTTCGGGCCGCGCACCCATAGCTCGCCGTCGGCGCCGGCGGCCACGTCGCCGCCCGTCTTGTCGACCACGCGCACCTCGACACCCGGAATCGCCATGCCGACCGAGGCGTCGCCACGCGGCGCGTCCAGGCGCGTCTGGCTCACCGTCGGCGAGGTCTCGGTCATGCCGTAGCCGTTGTGCAGCGCCACGCCCAGCAGGTGCTCGACCTGCGTTTTCAGGCTGGGCGACAGCGGCGAGCCGCCGGCGTAGGCGAAGCGCAGCCGGTTTTCCAGCCGGCGCGGTAGTCCGTCGTCGCCGCGCCCGAGTTTCTCCAGCAGGCGCGCGTACATCGCCGGCACGCCTTGCAGGATGGTCAGGCGGTCGTCGCGGATCGCCGCGATCAGCGCATCGGGCGTGAAGCGCGGACACAGGTACAGGCAGGCGCCCGCGTACAGGGTGCCCAGCATGACCGAGGCCAGGCCGTAGACGTGCGTGATCGGCAGCACCCCGTAGGCGCGGTCGTCCGGCGTCAGGCCGCGCAGCGTACTCGAAATGGCGGCGATGAACAAGAGGTTGCGGTGCGTGAGCATCACGCCCTTGGGATTGCCGGTGGTGCCGGTGGTGTAGATCAGCGCCGCCACCTGGTGCTCCGGCGAGGCGTGCGGCGCTTCCCGGGCGCCGCCGGCATGTAACGCGCCGATCATCCAAGGATGGTCGTCGAAGGGCGGCTGCGCCGGCTCGGCGCCGTGGCGCCGGCCGTGGGCCGTGGTTTCGGGGGAGGCTGGTGTCGACGTGTAGATCACGCGCCGCGCGCCGCTGTGGCCGAGGATCTGGTCGACCTCGCGCGCGGAAAGGCGGCCATTGACGTGGACGATCCAGGCGTCGATGTCGGCGGCGGCGAAGGTCAGCACCACTTGGGCGGCGCAGTTCTCGCCGACCACCATCAGGCGGTCGCCGGCGCGTACATCGAGCTGGCGCAGCAGCCGGGAAGTTTGATCGACCGCCGCCGCCAGTTGCGCGTAGCTCCAGTGCCGGCGGCCGTCGTGCAGCGCCGGCGCCTCCGGCGCGCGCGCGGACCAGCGGCGCGGGATGCCGCTGATGCGGTCCGGCAGCGATGCCAGCACCTGCTCGACGTCGATACCGGCGTTGACGCCTATGCCGTTCATCCGGCCCGCGCCGCAATTTTTTGGTCTGTTGTCATGGTCTCCCTTTCGGAAGCCCCCAATGTGCCGATTCGGCCAGACCCTGTCAAGCTTTGATGTCGATCAGCGTGCCGAGGTTTTGGTCGGCGGCCTGTATCACTTTGGCCGACAGGTCGAACTGCGCTTTGTAAACCAGCGAGTTGGTGGCCTCGGTGGCGAAGTCGGTGCCGCTGGTTTCCGACGACTGCATCTGCCGCGCCTGGACCGACAGCGTGACGCCGCCGCCGGCTGGCGAGCTTTCCTGGAACGAGGCGCGCGCCGGTTGAAAGCCGGCGGTGCTCATGTTGGCGACCGAATGCGCGCTGTTGGCCAGCGCGCCGGCGCTGGCTTGCAGGCCAGTGGCCGCAGTGTGGATGGTAGATATCGCCATGATAGTTACTTGCCTGTTATTACCCTATGGAAATCAACTCAAGTGTAGCTCAAATATTGCCCGTGCGTACGTTAACTAGATCGTTAGACAATAAATTGGTTCAAAAACCGCCGTTTCTATGCTACGCTGCGCGCCTTAGTTGTTTTTGAGAAATAATCAGGGGAGTAGTAATCATGGCGTTTTTTGATTTTCTGGAGAAGGACCGCACGATCGCGGGTTCCGGCTTCAACCGCTGGCTGGTGCCGCCGGCGGCGTTGGCGATCCACCTTTGCATCGGCATGGCCTACGGGTTCTCCGTGTTCTGGCTGCCGTTGTCGCGCGCGGTCGGCGTCACCGAGCCGCTGGCCTGCGCGGCCGAGATGGATTTGATGGCCCGCATCCTGTCGTCGACCTGCGATTGGCAGATCTCGATGCTGGGCTGGATGTACACGATGTTCTTCGTCTTCCTCGGCCTGTCCGCGTGGCTGTTCGGCGGCTGGCTGGAACACGCCGGTCCGCGCAAAGCGGGCGTGGTGTCGGCGCTGTGCTGGTGCGGCGGTTTGGTGATTTCGGCGCTGGGCGTCTACCACCACCAGATCTGGCTGATGTGGATCGGTTCCGGCGTCATCGGCGGCATCGGACTGGGTCTCGGCTACATTTCGCCGGTGTCGACCCTGATCAAATGGTTCCCGGACCGTCGCGGCATGGCGACCGGCATGGCCATCATGGGCTTCGGCGGCGGCGCGATGATCGGCGCACCGCTGGCCGACATGCTGATGAAGCACTTCGCCACCGACGCCGGCGTCGGCGTCTGGCAAACCTTCCTGGCCATGGCGGCGATCTACTTCGTCTTCATGATGGCGGGCGCGCTGTCGTACCGCGTGCCGGCCACCGGCTGGAAACCGGCCGGCTGGGCGCCGCCGGCGACCAACGCCAACGCCATGATCACCACCCGCCACGTCCACGCCAGCAAGGTGTGGGGCATTCCGCAATTCTGGCTGGTGTGGCTGGTGCTGTGCCTGAACGTGACGGCCGGTATCGGCATCCTGGGCATGGCCTCGCCGCTGCTGCAGGAGATCTTCGGCGGCCAACTGCTGGGCGTGGGCACCGCGTTCAACGAGCTGACCCTGGCGCAGAAGGGCCAGATCGCCGCCATCGCCGCCGGCTTCACCGGCTTGCTGTCGCTGTTTAACATCGGCGGCCGCTTCGTGTGGGCGTCGTGCTCCGACTTCCTGGGCCGCAAAGTCACCTACGGCATCTTCTTCGTGCTGGGCTTCGCGCTGTACGCGTCGATTCCGTCGATGGCGCACGGCGGCCACCTGCCGCTGTTCGTCGGCTTCTTCTGCATCATCCTGTCGATGTACGGCGGCGGCTTCGCCACCGTGCCGGCCTACCTGGCCGACCTGTTCGGCACGCAGATGGTGGGCGCCATCCACGGCCGCCTGCTGACCGCATGGGCCGCCGCCGGCGTGTTCGGCCCGATCCTGGTCAACTACGTGCGCGAATACCAGATCGCCAACGGCGTGCCGAAGGCCCAGGCCTACGACTTCACGATGTACGTGCTGGCCGGCCTGCTGCTGGTCGGCCTGGTGTGCAACCTGCTGGTGCGTCCGATCGCCGACAAGCATTTCATGACCGACGCCGAACTGGCGGCCGAGAAGAAGCTGGCGCACGAGCGCGACGCCGCCGCATCGACCGGCGCGGCCGCCGCGTCGGGCGGCGCCACCAGCCCGATCGCGGTGGCCTTCGGCTGGCTGGCCGTCGGCATCCCGATGGCCATCGGGATTTCCATCACGGTGCAGAAGGCCTCGGTACTGTTCAAGTAATGCCGTAGTTTCCAGCGGCGCAAAGGGCCGGTTCAGCTTGTGCTGAACCGGCCCTTTTCATTGTCCGGGGGTTGCGGTATGTCATGGGCGGCAGACATTGATGGTGACGTAGGGCAAAACAGGCGGGCCATTTATTGAAAGGACGGGTCGGTGCACGTTTGATCTAGATCATATGGCGCGGGTGGGGCTGACGTAGCCTTGGCATTCGCGCTGCAGACGCGTCGTCGAAAACCGGATCGACACAACCGCTGGATTTCAAGACACCCCCCTTTACTTTTTTCGAGGCATACTTATGTATCCATTTTCCCAGTCAGTGACCCCCGCCGCCAGAACCCATCTGGAAGCGCAATTGTCGTTCTTTAACGACATGTCGAAGTCCTTGTTCCGTACCGTTCAGCAATACAGCGATTTGAATATTCAACTGGCGCAAACCCTGCTGGAAGAAAGCACCACGACCGGCCAGCAATTCATCACCGCGAATCGCCCGACCGAGGCGATCGCCGCAGCGGCGGCGCACGCCCAGCCGGCGGCCGAAAAGCTGCGCGCTTATCAGCAGCACCTGTCGCGTATTGCCGCCGACACCCAGGTTGACCTGTCCAAAGTCGCCGAAGAGCACGTACAGGAAACCAGCCGCACCGCCCGGGCGCTGGCCGATGAGGTGGCCCGCGTGACGTCGGAGGAAACCGAAAAAAACCTGCGCAGCCAGCAGGATGCGGTCAGCAAGTTCACCGATCCATTCATGAATCAGTTCGACGGCGCGCGCCAGCCGCGCGGCACCGAAGTGCGCGGCAGCCAGTCGCTGCAAAGCGGCGGCCAGAACGGCGCCGAAAGCCCGACGGGCAGCATGCAGGGTGGTCAAGCCACCCAAGCACAAACGGCGGCACAGGCGGCCGCGCAGGGCAGCAAGCAAGCCGGAGCCCGCAAGGAAACTTGATACCGGTTGTAATAAAATAAAATGAGGTTTGCCGTGTGCGGGGTCGAGGATCACCGCGCGCGGCATTTTTTTCGTCCATGCTTTATCATGGCCAGCTTATGCTGTCTGGAGATAGGGTATGACAACTTCCACCACCGCGCAGCCGGAATCGCTGCACATCGTTTGTCCACATTGCGACGCGGTCAACCGCCTGCCCGCCGCCAGGCTGTCGGCCGAGCCGGTGTGCGGCAAGTGCCAGCGCGCGCTGTTCACCGGCCAGCCGGTCGATCTGTCAAGCGCGCGCTTCGCCAAGCATATCGAACGCAGCGATATTCCGGTGCTGGTGGATTTCTGGGCGCCGTGGTGCGGTCCATGCCGGACGATGGCGCCGTTTTACGCGCAGGCGACCCAGCGGCTGGAGCCGCAGTTCCGCGTCGTCAAGGTCAACACCGAAGAGGCGCAGGATTTGTCGGCGCGCTATGCGATCCGCAGCATTCCAACCTTGGCGTTGTTCCGCGGCGGGCGGGAAATCGCGCGCCAGCCGGGGGCGATGGATGCGTCCAACATCGTCGCGTGGGCCACGCAGAACAACCGGGGATGATTATTCGGCCGCGCGGTCCAGCCATTTCCCGATGCCGTCGAGCGTGCGGAAATCCGCGATCGAGCGGGTGTTGATGTGCGGGTGGCGCGCCTGCAGCATTTTCGTCAGCGCCGATCCGGGACCGAGTTCCAGCGCGTAGGTGATGCCCGCTTCCGCGCACGCATCCATGCAGGCGAGCCAGCGGATTTTTTCCGCCATTTGGCGCGACAGCACGTTCACCGCTTGCTCTTTGCTATCGACGGCCGTCGCGTCGATGCCGGCCAGGACCGGTGCGGTCATCGGGCCGAACGCCGTTTGCCGCAGCGCGTCGGCGAACGGCCGCACGGCGTCCTGCATGAACGGCGTGTGCGATGCCACTTCGACCGGCAACAGCGTGCATCGTCCTCCCGCCGCGATGGCGTCCGTCTCCAGCTTCCGCGCTGTTTGTGCCAGGCCTCCGGCGACGCAGGCGTCGTCGCCGGTTTCTATGCTGATATGAAAGGCGTGCGACGTCGCCAGTTCTTCGAGCCGCTTTAAGCTCAGACCCGACAACGCCAACAGCGCCTGGCCAGGATGGGTCCCCAGGCACGCGTCCATCAATTGCGCGCGCCGGGCCGCCAGCCCGGTGGCTGTCACGGCGTTGAACGCGCCGGCCACGCCGTAAGCCGCAAGCTCGCCGATGCTGTACCCGGCCACCAGCGCCGGCCGCGGCGCGAATTCCCGGATCGCTTCCCACATGCCCAGGGTGGCGGCCACGATCAAAGGCTGTGCGTTGCTGTTGGCGTAAATGTCCGCGCCATCGAAAACCCGCGGCATGGCTGCGGACAGGCCGTCGATCAGTGCGGCCGCGCTGGCGCTGGTGCGCGCCAGGTCGAACATCTGCGCATGCTGGCCGCCCTGCCCGGGGCAGAGCAGCAGCAGGCGTGGTTGGGCGCCGTATGCCATCGTCAGCGCCTTTCCGCGTCCAGCGCGGCGATGGCCTGCACAAGACAGCTTGCCGCCAGCAGATCGGCGGCGCCGCCCGGTGACAGTCGCCGCTTCACGAACAGCTGATGGCTGGCCAGCGCCTGGCCGAGCCAGTCGGCGCGCGCGGTGCCGCCGGCGTCGATGAAGCGCTGCGCGTGCTGCCGAACCGTCTGTGCGCCTTGCGGGCCGGCGCGGTGGTAGACGTTGCTGTCGCTGATGTGCGCCATCAGCGCGAACAGCGCGTCGATGCGCGCCAACGTCATCGTCGCGCCGCGCGCGCGCGAGGCTTGCAGCGCCGGCACGCCGATTTCGAACACCGACGGCAGGCCAAGCGCACCTTCCTCGCGCGCGCCGCTCGCCGCGTAGCGCGCCGCCACGCGCAAGCCGTTGCTGTTTGCCGCTGCGGGTGCGGACGGCGCGCTGGCGTGCATCGCCAGTTCCTCGCCCCAGCGTATCAGCATGGTGGCGCGCAGCGCGGCCGGCGCCATCGGCGTGCCCTGTGCGCGGGCGCGGCCCGCCGCCGCGCACAGCAACCCAAGGCTGAAGATGGCGCCGCGATGGGTGTTGATGCCTCTCGTCGCCTTCAGCATGGATTTTTCCGCGGCGATGCCAAGTTGCTTCAACCTGGCGAAGGGCGCATCGTTCAATCCCGCCAGGCAGATGTCTTTGAAATAATGGCGCAGCGAGAACAGGCTGCGCATGAAGGTGGCCGCGTTCATGTCGTCATGGCTGCCCGAGTCGACCAGCGACACCAGTCCCGGTTTCGGATAGAGACATAGTTCGGTGTACAGGCTGCCGACGGCGAGCCGTGCGATCTCGCGGGCGAAGCGTCGCTGTGTCGAAACGCCTGGCGGTCGTGCCGCGTGGGGAATGAGCGCGTGGGTAACGGCGGCAGGGATGGCCGGGCGCATTACGACGGCTCCAGCAGCGCCAGCAGCGACGCGGTGTCGGCCAGACGCACCGCGCCCAGTTCCTTGACGATCACCTTGGCGGGATTGGCGATGGCCATCCGCCACTCCTTCCACGATACGGCCGCGCCGCCGGGGAAAACGATCTCGCCGTCGAGCGGCAACTGCGCGGCATGACGGGACAACATGGCCAGGCCGTCCTCCAGCTGCCGCCGGCTGGTCGGATGAAACAGGATATCGACATCGGAGGTTTCCGACACATAGGGGAGCTCGGTGATCGCCTCCATCGCCAGCGAGCCGTAGGCCCGCAGATGCATGCCCGCAGCGTCGCGTTGGAGCGCGGCCAATTGCGCGCGCCAGGTGCTTGGCGACGCGCGCAGCACGGCCGCCAGCTCCATCGCCGTAGCCGATTTTTTGATATGGGCCACACGCGCCCTCAGCGAAATGCGCGTTTTCTGTCCGCTGTCCTCATCGGGGGGCAACGGCAGTCCAAGGCAGATTTCGTCCGGCGCCGCGTCGGCGTCGGCGCGCCGAACGATCACCGGCCATGATTGGATTTGCCATAGCCTGAAGGCGGCCCTGTGCTGCGGTTCGTCGGTGGCCTGCGCGGCCAGCCAGCCGGCGTCGTCGAGCCAGACGAGCATATGGCGTTCCAACATGGGGACCGTTGTTCCGGCCCCGGGCTTGCCGGCTTGGTCAGGCGGTGCGTACATCGCCGTCCGTCATCACCGCGTCGATCACCGGCTGCGCCAGGCGTCGCCCGCCGCGCTCGAGGCCCAGCGCGCTGCGGCGGTCGCCGGCGGCCGGTTCGGCCAGCGCCGCCTTCAATTGCGCCGCCAGATCGCCTTCCCAGATCGCCTGCAGGCCGCCCATGCGCAGGTAGTTCTCCGGTCCCGGCGCGAATACCGGATTGTCTTGCGCCAGTTCCGTCAGGCGTTCCTCCGGCACCTTGGTGATGCGCGCCATCGCCGGCAAACCCATGACGCGGATGGTGGCGTCGGGCAGGGCGTAGCAGGCGTCGGCCATCAGACCGCTGGTGATGAAGCCACCCGACAAGGCCTGGTCGTACACCAGGCCGATGATCTTATGGCCTTTGCGCCGCGCCAGGTCGACGCATTTGCCCAGGTGGGCCATATAGCTATTGATGCCTAACATTTCGTCGCGATGACGCAAACGCTGGCCTTGCGTATCGATCAGCATCAGGATCGGCTTGCCGGGGAGTTCACGCACGGTGTGCAGGATGCCGCGTGCCTGCGCCAGCGCGATCTCCACGCCGATCGGCGTGTGGCCGGTGGTGCCGATGACGGCCAGGGTTTGGCCGTCCACCTGTCCGCTGCCGGACAGGAAATCGTCTTTTTCGACGATCGAGTGACCTTGCGGGAACAGCGCGTCCGCCAGTTTTTTCCAATCCATGTCAGGCTCCCATGCGGCGCGCCGCGGCCACCGCGATAAAACTATCCACTTCCAGCATCGGCACGTTGGCCGCGTCGGGTATCTGCATCGCGCTCCAGATGTCGACCGGATCGGGCAGGGCGCCGAAGCGGGCGATACGTCCGGTAAGCATGTGCTGCTCGGCCTCCAGCGCCTCCAGCGTCAGTTCAGCGGGCTGCGTGGAATACTCGGCCACCGCTTGCTGCGCGGCGGCGCGGAAGGCCGCGATGTCGTCGGCGACGATGCGCTGGCAGTCGCCCATCAGATAACGGTGCTTGCCGCCGGTGCTGCGCCAGACCAGCGCGCGGTCGCGCGAATCGAATTCCTCGACGCCGTTGGCGGTTTCGATCACTTCCGGACCGGACATCGCCAGCCGGCCTTCCTCCGACATCACCACCACGTTGGCGCAGCGCGAGACGATGCCCATGCCGCCGAAGGCGCCGTTGGAGCCGCCCACCAGCACGATCACCGGTACGCCGGCGGCGCGCGCGTCGAGCAGGGCGCGCATCACTTCCGACACCGCGATCAGGCCGGCGTTGGCCTCGTGCAGGCGCACGCCGCCCGATTCGACCAGCAGCACCACCGCGGCCACCTTGTCGGCGACGGCGCGGCGCAGCAGTCCGACCAGTTTGGCGCCATGGACCTCGCCCACCGCGCCGCCCATGAAGCCGCCTTCCTGCGCGCCCGTGTAGACCGGCACGCCGCCCAGCAAGGCGCGGCCGACGGCCACGCCGTCGTCGAACGCCACCGGCGCGTTGAGCTGGCCCAGATGCGGGCTGACGACGCGTTTGTACGGCGGCAGGAATTCCTCGAAGCTGCCGGCATCGAATAGCGACTGCAGGCGCTCGCGCGCGGTCGCCTCCTGATAACTGACGGCGCGGATTGGGTTCACGTCCGGATTCACGGCGCTGTTCATGATGCATCTCCCAGCATCGTTTGCACGGCCTGGTCGAGCCGCAGGCTGACCACGGCCGGCGTCGCGCCCATGTCGTTGATCGAGATACGGGTGTCGGCCAGCATCCAGCGAGCGTGGAAGTCGTTCATCACGGCTTGCCAGATCGGGCCGAAGCCCACCGCCGCGGTGGTGATCTCGATGGTGCAGGCGCCGTCGAGCGCCGCCGGCTCGATCAGCACTTCCAGATTGCCGGAACCGACCACGCCGACCACTTGCGGGTCGGTCTTGAGGCGGCGGGTTCCTTGCTCGAATCGGTAGTTCAGGGTTTCCATAGTTATTCCTTTACCAGTTGCGGAAACGCTTGGGCGGCTGGTACAAACCGCCCGATGCGCGCACCAGGTCTTTCATATTGCGGGCGGCCAGCAAGTCGCGCGTGGCCAGGCGCTTGTCGACGCCGAGGTCCTCCGCACGCTGGATGATGCCACGATCGCGCAGGTTCTCCACCATGCGCGCGTCGCGTCCCAGTCCGACCGGCGTATAGCCGGCCACGCCGCGTATCGCCTGCTCGCGCTCCTCGTCGGTGCGGCACAGCAGCAGGTTGGCGATGCCTTCTTCGGTCAGGATGTGGGTGACGTCGTCGCCGTAGATCATCACCGGTGGAATCGCCATCTTGGCCTGTTCCATCAGTTCCCAGGCGTCGAGCTTTTCGACGAAGGCAGGCTGCATATGCTCGCGGAAGGTTTCCACCATCTGCACCACCAGCTTCTGGCCGCGCGGGATGGTGTTGCGGCCTTCGCGCGCCTGCTGGCCCGCCTTCAGCCATGCCGGACTGGCGTGGCGCCGTCCGCGCGCGTCCGCACCCATGTTGGAGGCGCCGCCGAAGCCGGAAATGCGGCCCGCCGTCGCCGTCGACGAATTGCCCTGCAAATCGATCTGCAAGGTCGAGCCGATGAACATGTCGCAGGCGTAGTGGCCGGCGGCCTGGCACATGGCGCGGTTGCTGCGCATGGTGCCGTCCGGGCCGATGGCGAAGACGTCGGGCCGCGCGTGGATGTAATCCTCCATGCCCAGCTCCGAGCCGAACGAATGCACCGATTGCACGAAGCCCGCCTCGATCGCCGGAATCAGCGCCGGGTGCGGGTTGAGCGCCCAGTGCTTGCCGATCTTGCCGCGCAGGCCGAGCGACTCGGCGTAGGTCGGCAGCAGCAGCTCGATGGCGGCGGTGTCGAAGCCGATGCCGTGGTTCAGGCGCTGCACGCCGTATTCGGCGTAGATGCCTTTGATGGCCATCATCGCCATCAGCACCTGGATTTCCGAGATCTGCGCCGGATCGCGCGTGAACAGCGGTTCGATATAGTAAGGACGCGGCGACTGCACGACGAAATCGACCCAGTCGCCCGGCACGTCTACGCGCGGCACGCTGTCGACGATGCGGTTGACTTGGACGACGACGATGCCCTGCTTGAAGGCGGTCGCCTCGACGATGGCCGGCGTGTCCTCGGTGTTCGGGCCGGTGTACAGGTTGCCGTGGCGGTCGGCCGCCTCCGCCGCGATCAGGCACACGCGCGGCGGCAGGTCGATGAAGTAGCGGCTGAACAGCTCCAGATAGGTGTGGATCGCGCCGATATTCAGCTTGCCGGCCGACGCCAGCCGCGCCACGCGCGCCGCCTGCGGGCCGGAGAACGAAAAGTCCAGCTTCGAGGCGACGCCGCGCTCGAACACATCCAGATGCTCGGGCAGCGCCAGCACCGACTGCAGCATGTGCAGGTCGTTGACCCGTTCCGGATTCAGATGCGCGAGCGCGTGGCCGAGGAAGTCGGCCTGTTTCTGGTTGTTCCCTTCAAGGCAAACGCGGTCGCCGCATTCGATCACCGCGTGCAGCAGATCGGCGATGCGCGCGGCCGGCAGGCTTTTGCCCGTCAGGTCGGTGCCCAATTCCGTGCCGGCGCGCTTGAGTCGTGCGGCGCGGTTAAGCTGCAAGGTGTTCCATGCGGCGACTGTCATTTACTTTGCTCCCATAATCATGTCAGGCAGGCCTGTGGCGATGGACGGGAACAGGCATAACAAGATCACCGCCACGAACATCAGCACCAGGAAGGGGAACACGCCCCAGATCACATCCTTGAGCGGGATGTCTGGCGCGATGTTCTTGATAACGAATATATTGAGCCCCACCGGCGGATGGATCAAGCCCATTTCCATCACCACGGTCATCACCACGCCAAACCAGATCAAATCGAAACCGGCGTCCTTCAACGGCGGCAGGATGATCGGCGCGGTCATCAGGATAATCGAAACCGGCGGCAGGAAGAAGCCGAATACCACCACCATCAGCAAAATCACCGTCAGCAGCAGCCATTTCGACAGGTGCAGGCTGACCACCCAGTTGGCGGCCGACTGGCTGATGTGCAGATAGCTCATCACGTAGGAGTACAGCAGCGACATCCCGATGATCAGCAACAGCATCGTCGATTCCTTGATCGATGAACTCAGGATGGGCGACAGGTCCTTCGGCCTCCACACGCCGTAGATCACCGCCAGCAGCACCATCGCCAGCAGCGCGCCCAGGCCGGCCGTTTCCGACGGCGTGGCGAAGCCGCCGTAGAGCGCGACCATGACGCCGATCAGCAGCACGATGAACGGCAGCACGCGCGGCAGCATTTCCACTTTTTGCTTCAAGGTGAAATGTTCATCTTCCAGGTAGGGCGATTTTGCGCCGCCGTTCTGGTAGATGGCCAGCGCCATCTTGTATTCCTTTTGCGCGCGGTAGACGGCATAGCCGGCGAACAGCGCGACCAGCAGGACGCCGGGGCCGATACCGGCCAGGAACAGGCGGCCCAGCGACTGCTCGGCGGCGACCGCGTACAGGATCATCGTGATCGACGGCGGCAGCAGGATGCCCAGGGTGCCGCCGGCGGCGATGATGCCGGCCGCGAAACCGGGCGAGTAGCCGCGTTTGCGCATTTCCGGAATCCCCGCCGAGCCGATGGCCGAGCAGGTGGCGGGCGAGGAGCCGGCCATGGCCGCGAACAGCGCGCAGGCGAACACGTTGGCGATGCCCAGGCCGCCGGGGACCTTGTGCATCCAGGTGTGGATGGCGGAGTACAGGTCCTTGCCGGCCGGTGACTTGCCGATGGCCGCGCCCTTCAGGATGAACAGGGGAATCGACAGCAAGGTGATCGACGCCATCTCCTCGTAGACGTTCTGCGTGATCGTGTCGAGCGAGGATGACGGCATGAAGAAGTACATGAAGCCAGTCGCCACCACGCCCAGCGCGAAGGCGATCGGCATCCCGGAGAACATCACCACCAGGGTGACGGCGCCGTACAGCGCGCCCAAAGTCAGTTCGCTCATGCCACACGCTCCAGCGTTGGTTTGGATTTGTTGGTCATTCTCGCCAGCGTTTGCAGCACGATCTGGAGGGTCAGCAGCGTCATGCCGGCCGCCATCATCGAGTACGGTATCCACAGCGGCGGCGCGAAGGTCGACGACGTGGTCTGGCCATCGACCCAGGCTTCGTGGAACAGCGCCCACGATTTCCACGAGAAGAAGGCGCAAAACAGCGCCGAGAGCAGGTCGACGAACAGCAGGCGCGCCGCGTTCACGCCGCGCGGCAGCAGCGAGGCCACCGCCTCGATGCCGATATGGCCGCGATGCGACTGCACGAAGGCCGTGCAGAAGAACGTCACGCCGACCAGCATGAACACCGACGCTTCGTCCTGCCAGTCGGTGGGCGCGTTGAAGAAGTAACGCGACACCACCGAATACGTCAGCACGATGGCGGTGAGCACCAGCGCGATCATCGACACGAACAGCAGCGCGCGATTGACACGGTCCAGCAGCGCGGTTGCCGCCGCTACGACGGCGTTGTCGGGTGGGGCGGGGCCGCGCCCCGGCTCCAGCTCAACGCCGTGGCTCATAGCGTCTGCTCCGCCAATTTCAGCAGTTTGGCGCAGTTATCGTTCTTCTCTCCATAATCCTTCCAGGCGGTGGTGCGGGCGATGGCCTGCCATTTTTTCACCACGGCCGGATTCAGGTCGACCACCTTGGCGCCGACCTTCTGGTACACGGCGGCCACCTGGATGTCGTCGGCCTTGGCCGATTTGAGGGCGAACGCTTCCAGTTCGGCGCCGACCGTCAGGATCAATTGCTGCTGGTCCTTCGGCAGCTTGTCGAAGATCGCGCGCGACATCATCAGCGGCTCGAACATGAACCAGTAGGCGCCGTTGCGGCCCGTGGTCAGCGCCTTCGACACTTCTTCCAGGCGGAAGGAGATCAGCGAGGTGGAGGAGGTCAGCGCCGCCTCCATCGCGCCGGTCTGCATCGCCGCGTAGATTTCGTTGGACGGCAGCGACACCACGGCGGCGCCGGCGGCCTTGAGGATCAGGTCCATCTCGCGCGAGCCGCCACGGATCTTCATGCCCTTGGCGTCGTCCGGATCGATCACCGGCTTGGTGCGCGAGGCGACGCCGCCGGCCTGCCAGATCCAGCTCACCAGCACGATGCCTTTGTCGTAGAGAATGCGACTGAGTTCCTTGCCCACTTCGGCGTTCTTCCAGCCGTACGCCTGCTCGTACGACGTCACCAGCCCCGGCATCAGGCCGATGTTCACCTCGGGCACTTCGCCGCCCGCATACGACAGCGGCACCAGCGACAGATCGAGCGCGCCCTTGCGCATGGCCGAGAACTGGGCGTTGGTCTTCATCAGCGAGGAACCCGGATAGATCTCGAATTTCAGGCCGCCCTTGGAGCGTTTTTCCACTTCGGCGGCGAACATGCGCGTCATGCGGTCGCGGAAGTCGCCCTCGTTGATGGTCCCGCCCGGGAACTGGTGGGAGATTTTAAGCGTCTTGGTCTGCGCCCAGGCAGGTTGGAAGAGTAACGGGCTTGTGGCCAGCGCGGCGAGTACGGACCTGCGGGTAAAAGTGGTCATACATTTCTCCAAGAAAATTGATGTTCAGAAATATTATATTTATTGCATAGTTTATGCAATCTTCTTTTTTGTGTATACAAGATCGTTCACCGTGGATACATTGTCAAGCTCAAAATCGCTCTTATAATGAAGCCTGTATTTCTGAAGGCATCGCCAACCCATGACTAATCACTCCGCAAGCCTGCGTGAACAAATAGAAGAAATGATCGCCGTCGGGGTGTTCAAGCCCGGCCAGCATCTGGACGAGACGGAATTGGCGACCCGATTCGGGGTCTCGCGCACGCCGATCCGCGAAACGCTGATACAGCTGGCGTCAATGGGGCTGGTGGTGATCCGGCCGCGCCGTGGCGCCATCGTGGCGGAATTGGGGCCGCAGCAGCTGGTGGAGATGTTCGAGGTGATGTCGGAAATGGAGGCGACCTGCGGCCGGCTGGCGGCGCGGCGCATGACGCCGGAGGAGCAGAAGGCTTTGCTGGCGGCGCACCAGGCCTGCCTCGCGGCGCTGGAGGCGCATGAGCCGGACGATTACTACTATAAGAACGAAGTGTTCCACGAGGCGATCTACGCCGGCAGCCATAACCAGTTCCTGATCGAGCAAACGCGCAATCTGTACCGGCGCCTGCGGCCGTATCGCCGCCTGCAGCTGCGCGTGCGCGACCGCCTGGCCAATTCCTACCGCGAGCACGAAGGGGTGGTGCAGGCGATCGTGTCCGGCGACGGCGACCTGGCGGCGCGGCTGCTGCGCGAGCACGTGATGATCCAGGGGCAGCGCTTCTCGGACCTGATGGCGTCCCTGCCGCAGTTGTCGCAGCACGCGGCTTGATTGCGCCGCGCCCGAGTTAGTCCTGGCTGGCCGCGCCGCGCATGATGCGCACCGGTTTGATGTTGGAGGCGGCCGGATCGGCCGGCAGCATGTCGGCCAGGGTCTGGCCGTCCAGCACCGCCAGGAAGGCTTTGGTGGCGTCGTTGAGCGTATGTTTGAGGCGGCAGTCCGGCGTTAGCGGACAGGTATCGTTGGCGCGGTCGAAGCACTCGGCCATGAAAAAATCCGTCTCCGTGGCCCGCACCAGCGCGCCGATGTTGATGTCCTTCGGATCCTTGCCGAGACGCAGGCCCCCATTGCGGCCGCGCACCGTCTCCACCAGCCCGGACTGGCCCAATTGATAGACCACTTTCATCAGATGGTTTTTCGAGATCACGTGCAGGTCGGCGATATCCTGGATCGTGACCAGGCGATCCCGGTTGGCGCTGAGGAACAGCAGCGTGCGCAACGAGTAGTCGGTAAAAGAGGTCAGTCGCATCGATGGGTACTTAAGACGGTTTAAGGCGCTATTCTACCTGCGGATGTATATTCGTGCGTGGGCGTACCGACGATCGCTTTCAGGGAACGCAGACTTAGTCAACATCAAGGAGGAATCATGGTCAACGAAGATACGCGCCGCGAATTTGTCAACGAGCTTTGGCAGCGGTTTGAAGCATTGCAGCAGTGGGCGGAAGAGAACTGGCCGGACAAGGAAAATCCGCTGTCCAGCGCCGATTTCGTCGAGTCGCGCAAGGAGATACTGGGCTTGCGCAATCCGGCCCAGGCGCCGGGCGGGGTGCCGGCGGACCGCGAGCCGGAGCAGGGCGGGGCGCAGTATGTGAACGTGAATCCCGCGCCGTGGCCTTGAGCGGTTGCTAAAGCGCCGCTTCTAATGCGTTACCGGCTTGCCGGTTTGGGCCAGCAACCAGGCAATCACGCTGAGTACCAGACTGGCAAGCACACCCCACGCCAGTTTCAACGCGCTGTCGAACAGCAGCGGCGCGACCAGTCCCGAAACGAGCGCGAATAGCAGCATCTGGATGAACGACTGCATCGACGACGCCAACCCGCTGTTGTTCGGGAAGTAGTCCAGCGCGATCATCGACAGCGGCGTCATGGCCAGCGCCAATCCGAACGAGTAGATAAACAGCGGCATCACCGCCCAAGGCACCGCCGCCACATAATGGTAGTTGTAGGCGACGTTGATCAGGCCCGCCGCGATCATGACGGCAAAGCCCATCCACGCCTGCGTGTTGCGGGCGAATTTGTGCGCGAACTTGCCGGACAGCGCAGACCCCACCACCATGCCGCCGATCAGCGGCACGAACATCCACGCGAACGCGGTTTCCGGCAAATGCAGAATGTTCATGACGAAGTAGGCGGCCGAGCCGATATACAGCGCCACGCCGGCGAAGCACATGCCGACCGCTATCGACAGCAACAGGAAGTGATGGTGACTCAGTACCTTCCAGTAGTTCTTCGCGATCGGTGCGAGGTGGAAGGGATGGCGGTCCTTGACGGCCAGGCTTTCGGGCAGCGCGCGCTGCACGGCGATGAACATCAGAAGGCCGAAGGCGGCGAGGAACCAGAACACCGAGCGCCAGCCGAAACCGACCTGCAACCAGCCACCCAGCACCGGCGCGATGGCCGGGGCCAACCCGAACACCATCATGATATGGGCCAAAATCTTTTGCGCCTCGGCGCCGGAGAATCGGTCCATGACGATGGCGCGGCCCACCACCGAGCCGGCGCCGGCGGCCAGGCCCTGCACCACGCGGCAGGCCAGCAGGACGCCGATCGACGGCGCCATCGCCGCGCCGATCGAGGCGGCGATGTACAGCACCAGCGAAATCAGGATCACGGGGCGGCGGCCGAAGGAGTCGGACAGGGTACCGTAAAACAGCATCATGAAGGCGAAGCAGAACAGGAACATGCTCAGGGTTTGCTGGATGATCAGCGGACTGGCGTCGAAGGTCTGGGCGATGGCCGGGAAGGAGGGCAGATAGGTGTCGATGGCCAGCGGTCCGACCATGGTCAGCCCGGCCAGCAGCAGTGTCAGCAAAATATTCATGAAAGGCGTATTGTTCGTTAGACCCGGCATTTTACGCGATATGCGATTACCGCATATCGAAGGGTGAAAAGCTTAGTTCTTATTTGAAGGCGCCGCGGCTAAGCTGTAAAGTGGGTTATTGCGCCCGCGTTTTTATTTCTATATTTGAGACATCATGACCATCGATACTTTTGACGGGACCGGCGTGAAGCCGTCGCACTGGAATTTGGACAGCGTCGTCGAGCAACTGCGCGTCTCGCGCGAGGCCACGCACAATATCCGCCATCATGGCAAGGTCAGGGAGCTGCCGTCGCGGGAAGCGTTGACCATCATCGTCAACGGCCTGTCGGCGGTCTTGTTCCCCACCCACTACGGCCGGCCGAACCTGACCGACGAAAGCATCGATTATTTTGTCGGCGATACGCTCAACACCACCTTGAACCGCCTGACCGAACAGGTCAGGCGCGGTTTGCAGTTTTCGTGCGAGGAGGCGGTGGTCGACGAGGAAAAGCTGACGCGCTGCGCGCACGCCATCACGCGCGAATTCGCGGCCGGCCTGCCCGCGATCCGCGCGCTGATGGTCTCCGACGTGCAGGCGGCGTTTTCCGGCGATCCGGCGGCGACGTCGGTCGCGGAGATCATGTTGTGCTATCCCGGCACGATCGCGATCCTGTATTACCGTCTGGCCCATAGCCTGCACCGCCTCGGGTCGCCGTTCCTGGCACGGTTGATCTCCGATATCGGCCATTCGCTGACCGGTATCGACATCCATCCCGGCGCGCAGATCGGCGGCAGCTTCTTCATCGACCACGGTACCGGCGTGGTGATCGGCGAGACCGCCATCATCGGCCAGCGCGTGCGGCTGTACCAGCATGTCACGCTTGGCGCCAAGCGCTTCCCGGCCGACGACAAGGGCATGCTGATCAAGGGCGTGCCGCGCCATCCGGTGGTGGAGGACGACGTCGTTATCTACGCCGGCGCGACGATTTTGGGCCGCATCACGATTGGCGCCGGTTCCACCATCGGCGGCAATGTGTGGCTCACGCAGAGCGTCCCGGCGGGCAGCAACGTCTCGCAGGCGCAGATGCGCAACGATTAGGCGGCCGATTTCAACGGCGCCGCGTCGATCCGCACTTGCCGGCCGGCGTGCGCCGGCGCCAGCCGCGGCCCCTGTCCGAACACCTGTTCGCGCAGGGTCCCTGGTGAGTACTCCTTGCGATAGCGGCCGCGCCGCTGCAACTCCGGCACAATGAGTTCCACCACGTCGCGCATGCTTTCGTGGGCCACCGCGAACGCCAGATTGAAGCCGTCGATTCCCGTCTCGTCCTGCCATGCCTCCAGTTGATCGGCCACCTGCGACGGATCGCCGACCAGTACCGGTCCGCGCCCGCCAAGGCCGATGAACTCCGCCGCCTCGCGCACCGTCCACTTGCGGTCCGGGTCCGCCTGGCTGAACGACGCCAGGGCCGAGCGTCCGGCGTCCGAGTCGATATATTCGATCGTCGCGTCGAGTGCGAAGCGGCTGAAGTCCACGCCGGTCCAGCCGGACAGCAGCGCCAATGCCGCCTCTATATCGATATGCCGGCGATACTCTTCGTGCCTGGCGCGCGCCTGCGCCTCGGTCGGCGCGGTCACGATCAGCGCCTGCGCGTAGATCTTCAGTTCATCGCCATCGCGGCCCGCCGCCCGCACGGCGGCGCGCAAATCGTCGGCATACTTTTTTACCACTTGCTTGCTGGGGCCACTGACGAAGGTGCACTCCGCGTGCCTGGCCGCGAACGCCGTGCCGCGCGGCGAGGTGCCGGCCTGGTACAGCAACGGCGTGCGTTGTGGCGACGGTTCGCACAGATGGAAGCCGGGCACCTTGTAGTGCCGTCCCGCGTGGTTGATCGGATGCACGCGCGATGGCTCGGCGTAGACGCCGCGCCGCTTGTCGTTGACCACCGCGTCATCGTCCCAGCTTTTTTCCCACAGCTTGTAGACGACATCCATGTACTCGTCCGCCAGGTCGTAGCGATCGTCGTGGCCCAATTGCTGGTTAAGCCCGAGGTTGCGCGCCGCGCTATCGAGGTAGCCGGTGACGATATTCCAGCCGATGCGGCCGCGCGTCAGGTGGTCGAGCGTCGAGATGCGGCGCGCGAAGGTGTAGGGATGCTCGTACGTCAGCGCGCACGTCACGCCGAAGCCAAGGTGCGTTGTCGCCTGCGCCATGAGCGGCACCAGCGCCAGCGGATCGTTCAGCGGCGCCTGAACGCCATGCCGCAGCGCCGCGTCGGCGCTGCCTTGATACACATCGTAGGCGCCCAGCACATCGGCCAGGAACACCGCATCGAAGCGGCCTTCCTCCAGCAAGCGCGCCAGCTCGGTCCAGTGATCAGGATCGGTGTAGCGGTGGCCGTTGTCGCGCGGATGCGTCCACAGACCCGGCGACTGGTGGCTCACCGTGTGCATCTGGAAGGCGTTGAAGCGTATTGGCTTGCCCATCATTTTCCGGAGGCGGGTTTGCCGCCGGCTTCCAGCGCCAGTTGATAGTCGGTCTTGGCATAGTCGGCGAAGTGCTTCTTGGTCACCTCCAGGAACTCGCGCGAGCGGTAGGCGGCCGCGATATCCTTGGCGAACTGCTTGTCCTTGTCCGCGGTGCGCACCGCCACCAGATTGGCGTAGTTGGGCGAGATTTTCTCCGTCGTCAGCGCATCCTTGAGTTTCAGGCCCGACGCCAGCGCGTAGTTACCGTTGACGAAGGAATAGTCGGTGTCCTGCAGCGAGCGTGGCAACTGCGCCGCTTCCAGCGGTATCAATTTGATTTTCTTGATGTTGGTCGCGATGTCTTTTTCGGACGCCCGCACCGGGTCGTATTTGTCGCGCAGCTTGATCCAGCCCAGTTGATCGAGCAGCACCAGCGCGCGCGCCTGGTTGGTCGGGTCGTTGGGCAGCGCCACGGTGGTGCCTTCCTTCACATCGCTGAGCGTCTTGTGCCTTTTGCTGTAGATGGCGATGGGGGCCGTGGGCACCTTCACCAATTCGCTCAGTTGCAGCTTGTGCTCCGTCGAGAACTTGGTCAGGTAGATAATGTGCTGGAAGATGTTGGCGTCGAGCGAACCCTCGGCCAGCGCGAAGTTGGGCTGGATGTAGTCGTTGAACTCCACCAGCTTGACCTTGTAGCCCTGTTTTTCCAGGATAGGCTTGATGCCCAGCTTGACCTGGTCGGCGTACGGACCGGCGCTGGTGCCGATCACCAGTTCCTTCGGGTCTTTGGCGTTGGCGATGGTGTTGGCGCCGGTGGCGATGAGCAGGGCTGCCAGCAGCAGTTGACGGCGATTCGGGGTTTTCATTTGTTTTCCTCTAGCGTTTATCGATACGTTTGGCGATGCGGTTGCCGGTGAACTGGATCAGCTGCACCATGACGATCAGGATGGCGACGGTGGCGACCATGATGTCGGTTTCGAAGCGGTAGTAGCCGTAGCGGATCGCCAGGTCGCCGATGCCGCCGCCGCCCACCACGCCGGCCACGGCGGAATAGGACAGGAAGCTGATCGACAGCACGGTGAGCGCCAGAACCAGTCCGGAGCGCGCTTCGACCAGCAGCACCCGCAGCACGATTTGCAGTTCCGACGCGCCCATCGCGTGCGCCGCCTCGACGACGCCGCGCGGCACTTCGCGCAGGTTCTGCTCCACCATGCGGGCGAAGTAGGGGATGGCGGCGAACGACAGCGGCACGGCCGCGGCCAGCGGTCCGATCGAGGTGCCGGCGATGATGCGGGTGAAAGGCACCAGCGCCACCAGCAGGATGATGAAGGGGAAGGAGCGCACCGTATTGACGAACCAGCCCAGCACCAGCGCGGCGGGACGGTTTTGCAGCGATTGACCGTCGGCGACCAGGAACAGCAGGATGCCGAGCGGACCGCCGATCAGCACCGCCGCCGTCAGCCCGATGCCGAGCATCGTCAGGGTCTGGCCCAAGGCGGTCCACATTTCGGGCAGCATGGCCATGACGTTGACCGCCGACACGCTCAGGGAGCTGATCGACTCAAACATGGGCGCTCTCCCGGTTGGCGGCCGAGGCGCGCGAGGCCGCATCGGCGATGCCCAGCGCGGCCGCGCCATGCTGCGCCAGCTCGCGGCCCAGCGCCGTCTTGCGCGGGACCGTCAGGCTGGCCGCATCGTCGAGCGCGAACTGTTCGGCGATGGCGCCGTCCTCGATGACGGCGACGCGGTTGCAAATTTCGCCGATCACCGACAGCTCGTGGCTGACGATCACAATGGTGACGCCGAGCCGGCGATTGATGTCGCGCAGCGTCGCCAGCAGGGCGCGGGTGGTTTCGGCATCCAGCGCGGACGTCGGTTCGTCGCACAGCAGCACGGCCGGTCCGCTGGCCAGCGCGCGGGCGATGGCGACGCGCTGTTTCTGGCCGCCGGACAGCTGCGCCGGATAGCTGGCCGATTTTCCGCCCAACTCGACCAGTTCCAGGCATTGGTTGACACGTTCGGTGATGCGGTCGGCCGTCAGTCCGCCGTGGATGCGCAGCGGGAAGGCGACGTTGTCGAAGACGCTGGCGTTTTGCAGCAGATTAAACTGCTGGAAGATCATGCCGATGTTGCGGCGGGCGTCGCGCAGCGCGCGCTTGTTCAACGACGTCAGCTCGCGGCCGTCGACCTGGATCAGGCCCTGGTCCGGGCGTTCGAGCAGGTTGATGAGGCGCAGCAGCGTGGATTTTCCGGCGCCGCTTTTGCCGATCAGGCCAAAGATGTCGCCCTGGTCGACCGACAGCGAGACGTTGCGCACGGCGTGGAACGTTCCGCCGCCGGGCAGCGGGAACGTTTTATCCGCATGGGTGATGTTAATCAATGGAGTCGTCATCGGCGATATCACGAGTAGGCGGTGGGGTCGGGTACCGTGCCATCGAGCGCGTAGCGTCCGAGATCGCGGATTTTGTAGTCGACCGGATCGTGCAGGGTGTGCACGCGCACGTTGCGCCAGAACCTGTCGTAGCCGTAGCGGGCCGAGGTCGAGCGCGCGCCCGTGAGTTCGAACATCTGGTTGCTGATATCGATGCCGGCGGTATGTGCCAGCACCTTGGCCTCGGCCACGGCGACGGCCAGTTCGCCGCGCTGGCGGGCGGTGACCGCGCTCCCGAGTCGGAACAAGCGGTCCAGTTCCCGCGCCGCGTGGTCGGCCAGCACCGCCGCGGGCCGCAGCTTGAGCCACAGTTGGCCGAAGCGGTGTTGTATCAGCGGATCGGCGGCTGCCGACGCCGCGCCGGAGGCGAACCATGGCCGCGCCTCGCTCAAGGTGTAGGCGCGCGCCGCCTCGAAGGCGCCCTCGCCGATGCCGAGGTACAGATTGGCCATGATCAGTTGCGCGATCTGCGAGCGCAAGGTCGCGCGCGCGGTCGGCGTATGGCCCGGCGCCTGCAGCACTTGCGTCGATGGCAGCGCGACCTGGTTGAAGTGAACGTTGCCGCTGTCGGTCTGGCGCTGGCCGAAGGCGTCCCAGTCGGCTTGCACGGACACGCCTTCCTGGCGCGTCGGCAGCACGCCGATCAAGGCGGTTTCGGTCTCCGCGTGCCAGGCCGAGATGGTCAGCCAGTCGGAGCCCACGGAGCCGGACGAAAAACTCTTGACGCCATCGAGCACGAAGCCATAGTCGGCTTCCACCGCCGTGGTGCGGCGGTCCAGCGGATTTAGCGCGTTGCCCCAGAACAGATTCTGTTCCACGGTTAGTGTCAGGAAGCGGCGCTGCTGCTGCGGCGTGCCGTATAGATCGACACCCGCCAGTTGCAGATAGTGGAAGCCGAGGACGTGCGCCAGCGCGCTGTCGGCGCGCGCCACGATGCGGATCACCTGGTAGACCGTCGGCCAGTCCGCGCCCTGGCCGCCGAAGGCGGTGGGGATCGACAGCGTCAGCAAGCCGGATTCGCGTATCCATTCGCGCTCCCGCGCCGCATGGCCGCCGGCCTGGTCGCGGGCGTTGGCTGTTTCCGCCAGACGTTTCGCCAGATCGGCGGCGACGTCCAGCGGGTCCGGTGCCGCGTCCTGTGCCGGATGCGCCGCCGTTTTGAGTAAAGCTTTAGACATGGTATGTCCATTGGATGGTGGGGGTGTTTTTAGTATTGCATCCCCGTCGTCATACCGTACACGAAGAAATCCAGCTTTCCATATGCGGAAAAATCATGGTACGGAATCCGCATATCAAAGCGTAAAACTATTCGTTTTGTTTTCAAAGGTGCGGATTTATTCTGGTCGCCACAACATCAATGGGGACCAGAGCATGAGCATTCTTCTTATAGGCGGCAGCCCAGCGGCGACATCGAGCACCGGCCGTTTGCTGGATCATGTCGGCGAAAAGCTAGCCTTGCACGGCCATCGCTACAGCAAGCTGCAGGTGCGCGATCTGCCGCCGCAGGCGCTGCTGCATGCCGATACGTCGGACCTGGCGATCAAGCGCGCGCTGGCCGCGGTCGCCGCCGCCGACGCCGTGGTGATCGCCACTCCGGTCTATAAAGCGTCGTTCACCGGCATTCTGAAGGCCTTCCTCGACCTGCTGCCGCAGGACGGCCTGGCCGGCAAACTGGTGCTGCCGCTGGCCACCGGCGGCAGCCAGTCGCACATGCTGGCGCTGGACTACGCGCTGCGGCCGGTGCTGCACGCGCTCGATGCGCGCCATGTGCTCACCAGCGTTTACGCCACCTCCCAGCAGTTGGTATGGGTCGAGGGTTCCGGCCTGGCGCTGGACCAGGCGATTTCCTGGCGCGTGCAGGCCGGCGTCGAAGCCCTGGCGGCCGGCTTGAACGCCCTCAGTGGCCGCATCGGCGACAGCTATGTTGTGCAGGCCGAACCGGTACGTCTGGCAAGTTAAGTCACCTTCAAGGAAGCATTCATGAGCATCGAACAAAAACGCGCCGCGCGCCGCTACACATTGGGTCTGCTGTTCGCCGCCGGCGTGCTGGCTGCCGGAGCGCCGACCATCGCGGCGGCGCAGGCCAAGCCGGAAGCGCAGACCCTGCGCATCGGCTATCAGAAATACGGCACCTTGACCTTGCTGAAGGGGCGCGGCACGCTGGAACAGCGCCTGGCGACCAAGAACATCACCGTCAAATGGACCGAATTCCCGGCCGGGCCGCAACTGCTGGAGGGGCTCAATGTCGGCAGCGTCGATTTCGGCACCGTCGGCGAAGCGCCGCCGATCTTCGCGCAGGCGGCCGGCGCCAACCTGGTTTATGTCGGCAACGAGCCGCCGTCGCCGGCCAGCGAGGCGATCGTGGTGCAGAAGGATTCGAAGATCCGCAGCCTGGCCGAGTTGAAAGGCAAGAAGGTCGCGCTGAACAAGGGATCGAACGTGCACTACCTGCTGGTCAAGGCGCTGGAGAAGGCCGGCATCGGCTACAAGGAGATCGATATCGTCTTCCTGCCGCCGGCCGACGCGCGCGCGGCGTTTGAACGCGGCAGCGTCGATGCGTGGGCGATCTGGGATCCGTTCCTGGCCGCCGCCGAGAAGCAGCTGGGCGCGCGCGTTCTGGCCGACGGCAAGGGCCTGGTCGCCAACCACCAGTTCTATCTGGCGGCGCGTCCGTATGCGGAAAAGAACCAGGAAGTGGTCCGCATCGTGCTCGAGGAAATCGCCAGGGTCGACGAGTGGGGCGCCAGGAATCCGAAGGAAGTGGCCACCATCCTGTCGGCGCAAACCGGGCTCGATACGGAAGTGGTGGCGCTGGCCGCCTCCCGTTACGCCTATGGCGTCAAGCCGATCACCGCCGACGTGCTGCAACAGCAGCAAAAGCTGGCAGACGCCTTCTCCAATCTCAAGTTGATCCCGAAACCGATCGTGGTCAAGGACGCACAACTGCCTGCGAAACAGCTGGCGGCGCAATAAAGGAATCGAGTACACCATGTCATTGAATATCTTCTGGTTTATCCCCACCCATGGCGACAGCCGCTATCTTGGCACTTCGAAGGGCGCACGCCCGGTCGATGCCGATTATCTGAAACAGTGCGCGGTCGCCGCCGACACGCTCGGCTACGACGGCGTGCTGCTGCCGACCGGCCGCTCGTGCGAGGACGCATGGGTGGTCGCCTCGTCGCTGATCAGCGTCACGCAAAAGCTCAAGTTCCTGGTCGCCATCCGTCCCGGCCTGACGACGCCGGGCCTGGCGGTGCGCATGGCCGCCACCTTCGACCGCTTGTCGAACGGCCGGCTGTTGATCAACGTCGTCACCGGCGGCGACCAGGGGGAGCTGGAGGCGGACGGCCTGTACGCCGACCACGCCAAGCGCTATGAAATCTCGGATGAATTCATCCGCGTCTGGCGCGCGTCGGTGGCGGGAGAGGGCGGCGACGCCGGCTACGATTTCGAGGGCAAGCATATCAAGGTGAAGGGCGCCAAGACGCTGTATCCGGCGGTGCAAAAGCCCTATCCACCGCTGTACTTCGGCGGTTCCTCGGAGCCGGCGCACGAACTGGCGGCCGAACAGATGGACGTCTACCTGACCTGGGGCGAACCGCCGGCCGCCGTCGCCGAGAAGATCGCCGACATCCGCGCGCGCGCCGCCAAGCATGGCCGCACCGTGAAATTCGGCATCCGCCTGCACGTGATCGTCCGCGAAACCAACGAAGCCGCGTGGCGCGCGGCCGATGAACTGATCAGCCATCTGGACGACGACATCATCGCCAAGGCGCAGGCGGCGTTCGGCAAAATGGATTCGGTGGGGCAGCAGCGCATGGCCGCCTTGCACGGCGGCCGCCGCGACAAGCTGGAGGTCTCGCCCAACCTGTGGGCCGGCGTCGGCCTGGTGCGCGGCGGCGCCGGCACCGCGCTGGTCGGCGACCCGGAAACGGTGGTCGCGCGCATCCAGGAGTATGCGGATCTGGGCATCGACACCTTCATCTTCTCCGGCTACCCGCATCTGGAGGAATCGTACCGCTTCGCCGAACTGGTGTTCCCGCTGCTGGGTAAAGGCAAAGCGGTGGGCGAACAGTCGTTGAGCGGGCCGTTCGGCGAAGTGATGGCCAGCGATATCGTGCCGAAGAAGGCGGCTTGAGATGGCGGCCGTCCTACCCCAACCCTTGGTCAAGAGCACCCGCAAGCCCGCGCGCAAGAGTAGCGGCGGCGCCGGCGGCCGGGCGCCGGTCAGCGTGTTCGCGCCGTGGATCCTGCCGGTATTGCTGATCGCCGGCTGGCAGGCGGCCTCGCAACTGGGCTGGCTCTCGAGCCGCATCCTGCCGGAGCCGTGGGCGGTGGCAAAGGCCTTCTGGACGCTGGCGGAGTCCGGCGAATTGTGGGTGCACCTTCGCACCAGCTTGTGGCGCGCCGTCAGCGGCTTCGCCATCGGCGCCGGACTCGGTCTGGCGCTCGGCCTGCTGACGGGCAGTTTCCGCCGCGCCGAGACGCTGCTCGACACCACGCTGCAAATGGTACGCAACATCCCGGCGCTGGCGCTGATACCGCTGGTGATCCTGTGGTTTGGCATCGATGAAACGGCCAAGCTGTTCCTGCTGGCGGTGGGTGTGTTCTTCCCGGTGTATCTGAACACCTTCCACGGCATCCGCTCGGCCGACCAGGGCTTGATCGAGATGGCGCGCAGCTACGGCCTGTCCGGCTGGCCGCTGTACCGCGACGTGATCCTGCCGGCGGCGCTGCCGTCGATCCTGGTGGGCGTGCGGTTTTCGCTCGGCCTCGTGTGGGTGCTGCTGATCGTGGCGGAGACCATTTCGGCGCAGGCGGGCATCGGCTACATGACGATGAACGCCCGCGAGTTCCTGCAGACGGACGTCGTGCTGGTCGGGATACTGCTATATGCGTTGCTGGGCAAGGCGGCCGACCTGCTGTCGCGCGGCCTGGAAAAGCGCTTCCTGCGCTGGAATCCCGCCTACCGTTGATTTGATGGAGTAAATAATATGAACATTTCGACCGCGTTATTCGATGTCCCCGGCCTGTCGAAGGCGAGCAGGCAAAGCACGGCGGCACCGGCGCCGGCGCCCATCAAGCGCCAGGGCGTGTCGCTGGCGCTGGAAGGCTTGAGCAAATCCTTCGGCGAGCGCGAGGTGTTGAAGGATGTGCGGCTGGAGCTGCATCCGGGCGAGTTTGTCGCCGTGGTGGGGCGCAGCGGCTGCGGCAAGAGCACTTTGCTGCGCGCTATCGCCGGCCTGGAGACGGTCGACCAGGGCAGCATCGCGATCGGCACGGGCGCCATCGGGGCCAGTATCCGCATCATGTTCCAGGAGGCGCGCCTGCTGCCGTGGAAGACGGTGCTGGAAAACGTGGCGCTCGGGTTGCCACGCTCGCTGAACGCGGCGGCGGCGACCTTGTCGACGGTGGGGCTGGCCGAACGCGCCGACGATTGGCCGGCGGAGCTGTCCGGCGGCCAGCGCCAGCGCGTGGCGCTGGCGCGCGCCTTGCTGCACGAGCCGCAGTTGCTGCTGCTGGACGAGCCGCTCGGCGCGCTGGACGCGTTGACGCGCATCGAGATGCAGCAGCTGATCGAGGCGTTGTGGCTGCAGCGCGGGTTCACGGCGGTGCTGGTGACGCATGACGTGCAGGAGGCGCTGGCCTTGGCCGATCGCGTGGTGCTGATCGAGGACGGGCGCATCACGCTCGATCTGAAGGTGGACTTGCCGCGCCCGCGCGCGCGCGGCAACGCCGCTTTCGCCGCGCTGGAGCAACGGCTGTTGAGCAGTATCCTGCATCACCCGGCGCCGCCGCACGCCGCCGCCGCGTAAGCGAGGACCGCGCGGCCTGGCGCTGGTCGCCGGTTATGCGCGATTTTCCGGATCGGCCCTTCGCTCGGGCGGCTCGCCCTCCTCGAAACCGGCGACAAACAGCATGAGCAGGTCGGCGTCGACTTTCTCATATCCCGCCTCCAGAACGTCTTTGCCGATCTTGGTCAGCTCCGCCGGGCTGGCCCCGGCGTTCAAATTATCGATGGCATGTCTGGTTGCCTTGCCTAGCGCGAACACTAACTCTGCAGTCATAGTTTTTTCTGTGGCACTCATTTACACTCTTTCATTTCGGGCGCGCGGCTGTCCGCGCTGATGGCTGTCGCAGGCTGATGTGCCCGCCGGGCTCAGCATAGCAGGTTGCTGTTGATGAAGCCCCCGGCGCCGCGAGCAACAGGACGTGGCTCGCCCCGCGCATGCATTGGCGCGGGTCCGCCTTTTGGCGGATTTCAATCGCCCCGCACTCCGCTATCATCTCTCCTACCGGCCCTATGATCGATTTTATCGATAGTAACGCGGTAAATTTTTCGTTTTACAACTTTAGATGTCGCGAGCATAATCGTTCGCACTCGAGGACATGTACGGGCTGACAGAACCAGCCCCGTCGCGTTCTCATCCGTATGTCAACATTCTGGAGTTCTACAATGAAAAAAATCTTTGCCCTGCTGGTCGCCGCTGGTATCTCGATGTCCGCCGTGGCCGCACCTGAGACGTTCTCGTCCGATGCCAACCACACCTTCTCGAGCTTCACGTATAGCCACTTCGGCTACTCGCTGCAGACGAGCCGCTTCAACAACACCAGCGCCAAGATCACGATCGACCGCGCCGCCAAGACCGGCTCGGTGGAAGCGACCATCGACACCAAATCGGTCGATACCGGCTCGAAACTGTTCGACCAGCACATCCAGGGCGAGGATTTCCTCGACACCGGCAAGTTCCCGACCATCACCTACAAGTCGACCAAGGTCAACTTTAAGGGCGACGCGCCATCGACCATCGACGGCAACCTGACCATCAAGGGCGTCACCAAGCCGGTGACCCTGACCGTGACCGGCTTCAAATGCGCCGACCACCCGATGATGAAGAAACTGGCTTGCGGCGCCAACGCCACCGCCACCATCAAGCGCACCGAGTTTAACGCAGGCAAATACGCACCGAACGTCGGCGACGACGTTACCCTGACCTTCGCGGTCGAAGCCATCAAGGACTAATCGAACCGGGCTCGCTCGTTTCGTTGGCCTGTGATGTGGGCCGGCGCGGTATTCGTTCCGCGCCGGCCCATTATTTTTAGGAGTAGTACGATGAAATTGAAGCAGCTCGCTGTTGCAGTCACCCTGATCCACGCCGCCGGCCTGTCCACCTTGGCGCAGGCCGCCACGGATCTGATCATTACCAACGGCAAGATCGCCACGATGACGAAAGAGGGCGCGTTCGTCCAGGCGCTCGCCATCAAGGACGGCAAGATCGAGGCCGTCGGCAGCAATGCCAGCATCCTCAAGCTCAAATCGGCCAACACCCGGTTGATCGACGCCGGCGGCAAGACCGTCATTCCCGGCCTTAACGACTCCCACCTGCACATCATCCGCGAGGGCTTGAACTACAACGCCGAGCTGCGCTGGGACGGCGTGACGTCGCTGAAGAAGGCGTTGCAGATGCTCAAGGAGCAGGCCGCGCGCACGCCGGACGGCGCCTGGATCAAGGTCGTCGGCGGCTGGAACGAATACCAGTTCGAGGAAAAGCGCCTGCCGACCCTGGCGGAGATCAATGAAGCGGTGCCGGACAAGCCGGTGTTCCTGCTGTACCTGTACGGCCTGGGCTTCCTCAACCAGAAGGGCATCGCCACGCTGGGCTACAACGCCGACACCAAGTTCAAGGATGGCGTGGTCGAGCTGGGCGCGGACGGCAAGCCGACCGGCCTGCTGATCGCCAAGCCGAACGCGATGATCCTGTACACCACGCTGGCCAAGACCAACGTGCTGCCGCGCGAGCAACAAATCAATTCCACACAGCAGTATTACAATGAACTGAACCGTCTTGGCCTCACCAGCGCGATCGACGCCGGCGGCGGCGGACAGGCTTATCCGGACGACTACGCGGTCAGCCTGGAACTGGCCAAAAACGGCAAGTTGACGGTGCGCACCTCGTATTACCTGTTCGCGCAAAAGCCGGGCAAGGAGCTGGAGGATTACCAGCGCTGGCTGACGCAGACCAAGCCGGACAAGAACGACCACTTGTTCTACGCCAACGGCTACAACACCGAGGGCGGCGGCGAGAACCTGGTGTGGAGCGCGGCCGATTTCGAGAACTTCCTGGAGCCGCGGCCGAACATGCCCAAGGAAATGGAGGGCGAACTGGAGCCGGTGCTGCGCCTGCTGATCAAGAACCGCTGGCCGTTCCGCATCCACGCCACCTATGACGAGAGCATCGACCGCGATTTGGCGGTGATCGAAAAGGTCAACCAGGATCTGCCGCTGAACGGGCTGCGCTGGTTCTTCGACCATGCCGAAACCATCAGCGACAAGCAACTGGCGCGCGTCAAGGCGCTGGGCGGCGGCATCGCCGTGCAGAACCGCATGTACTTCCAGGGCGAACTGTACTGGAAGCAGTACGGCGCGCAAACCCGTCAGATGCCGCCGATCAAGAAGATACTGGAGATGAAGATTCCGGTGGGCCTGGGCACGGACGGCACGCGCGTCAGCAGCTACGGTCCGTGGCCGTCGATTTACTGGGCGGTGACGGGCAAGACGGCGGGCGGCCTGAGCCTGTGGCAACCGGGCGATGTGCTCAGCCGCTATCAGGCGCTAAAGCTGATGACGCAGGGCAGTGCGTGGATGAGCGGCGAGGAAAAGCTCAAGGGCACGCTGGCCAAGGGCCAGTACGCCGACGTGGTGATCTTGCCGCAGGATTATTTCTCAATGGATGTCGAGAAGATCAAGAATCTTGAAAGCAGCCTGACCATCGTCAACGGCAAGGTGGTGTACGCGGCGCCGGAGTACCAGCAATTGGCGCCGGCCGTGCCGGACGTGCAGCCGGAGTGGAGCCCCGTCAAGTATTACGGCGGCTACCAGAACAAGTAATCCGTCACACCAGCCCGTACCATCCCAGCACGGCGCCGGCACCAAGCAGCCACAGTAAATGCAGCTTGGTGCGCCAGATGATGACGCCAGCGGCCACCGACAACAGCCACAACGGCCAGTCGGTGGTCCAGTCGCTGTTGGCGCTGCCCAGGATGATCCCCACGGACACCATCAATCCCACCACCACCGGCGTCATGCCTTGCTTGAACGCCCGCACGCCCAGCAACTCGCGGTTGCGGTGGCCCCAGCGCGCCGCCAGATACGTCAACGTGGTGCTCGGCAGCAAAACGCCGAACATCGTCACCGCCACGCCGGCGAACGCCGCCGTATAGCTACCGGCGTTCAAGCCCACGTTCCAGCCCATCAGCGCGACGAACAGGACGTTCGGCCCCGGCGCGGCCTGGGCGATGGCGATCGAGTCGTTGAATTGCGATTGCGTCAGCCAATGGTGCTCCTCGACCAAAAAGCGGTGCATCTCCGACGTGGTCGAGATCGCGCCGCCGATCGACAGCAGCGACAGCAGCATGTAATGGCCGAACAGGTTCAGCCAGTCGGTAAAGCTCAAGACGATATGGATAGGCGCCGCGGTCATGGTGATTTCGCCTTCATGGTGCGGTAGGTCAGCGTGACGGCGATGCTGCCAAGGATCAGCAGGGTGTAGGCCAGCGGCATGCGCATGACCACGACAAAGCCGACGCACAGCACGGCGATCAGGCCGGTCAGCCACATCGGCAGCGGATGCTTGCGCAGCGCCGAGGCCAGTTTCACGCCGGTGGCGGCGATCATGCCGGCCGACACCGCCGCCATGCCGCGCAGCGCGCCGGCCACGCCCGGATGGTGGGCATATTGCGCATGCAGCAGCGCCAGGCACAGCACCACGATCAACGGCACCGTCAGCATGCCCGCCAACGCCGTCATGGCGCCCCGCAGACCGTAGTAGCGGCTGCCGATCATCAGCGACAGGTTGACGACGTTCGGGCCCGGCATGATCTGGGCGACCGCCCAATCCTCGACGAACTCATCCTGCGTGAGCCAGCGCTTGCGCTCGACCATCTCGCGCTGCACGACCGCGAGCACGCCGCCGAAGCCTTGCAAGGCCAGGATGGTGAACGATAGGAACAAATCAAACAGCGAAGTGGGGCGGGGGCGCGGCGTTTCTGGAGTCATCCAGCCATTATCGCCCCGGTTATTGCCTTGTGTCTATTGCCTTCAGTGCGAGCAATATTTTAATTCCGGAATGATAGGAAGCTGACATTGACTTTGAATCTGTGTCGCCCATACTCTCGTTGCACGTCACTTTGATCGGGATCAAATGTCCCTCAACCTTTTGCAAAGGATCATGATGAACGCACTCCTATCCCCCCGTCTGGAATCCGTCCCGAAGAATGATGTCACTCAGCAGCGGCACGACGAACAAAGCAGCGCCGTCGTCGAACGCGGCATCACCGTGCAGGCGAGTTTCAACACGATTTGCGCGATCGAATATATGAAGTCCCACAATGTCGCCCCGCAGGTGATCGAACGCGTGCTGCTCAATCCGGAACAGCGGCGCAAGGCGCATCACTGACTGCAACATGAACCGAGTTTGTGTTTAGTTATGCACACATCATGTTGACAAGAATTTTTTTAAAATAATTTCGTGTAACAATCGATGTAACCGTAAGTCGTTGATTTACAAGGGCTTTAATTTTGCCTTTTGGATGGGCAGTTTGTAGAAAACCGCGTCGTTACAGGCTTCCCGCGTTGTCAATGGGGTGTTGTCCACATAGATATCCACAGAGGCTGTGGATATCCAAAAAAACGCTTAACAATCCGTAGCTTAGAGCGATTTTTTTAACGGCGGCAAAACGCTGGCCACCACAATGTATGGCGTGGCCGGTTCTTCGAGCGGACTGACCGTCACGCGCAGGCGCACTTCCTGGCCATCGCGGCGCCAGGCGGTGACGACGTCGGTCCAGCTTTCCCCCTCTTTGACGGCTTGCAATGCATCGGCCAGTTGGTCCTGCGGGTACGATGGCGGATGCAGCAGGCGCAGGTCGGCGCCGATCAGCTCGTCGCGGGTGAACTGCAGCACGCTACTGAACTTGTCGTTGACGGTGGCGATCCTGCCGTGCCGGGTCAAGGTCATGATGATGGCGTGCTGGTCGACGGCCGCCAGCAGCCGCTGCGCGTGGTCCAGTTGCGTCTGCAATGCCACCGTCTGCCGGTGCGCTTCCTCCAAGCCGTGATACGCGCGCAACGACGAAATCACCGTCGTGAACAGCTTGCGCGTGGTCAGGTCGGTCTTGCACCAGAAATCGTTGATGTCGTAATCGAGGATGATGCTGTGTTCCAGCGCCTGTCCCGGCTGGCCGGTGCGCAGCACAATGCGCACCAGCTGGTTATGCAGCGCGTCGCGGATCTGGCGCGCGACGTTGAGTCCGGCGTCGCTGGTCTCCATGATGACGTCCAGCAGCACCAGCGCGATGTCGGGGGTGTTGCGCAGGGTATTGAGCGCTTCCTCGCCGCTGTACGCATGCAGGAAGCTGAGCCGGCGTCCCAGGAAGCACACATTGCTAAGCGAGAACTTGGTGACCACGTGGACGTCGACGTCGTCGTCCACGATCAGTACCCGCCACGGCGGCGGCGCCGACGCCGTTCCCGCCTGCGGCGCGCCGGCCGGTGCAACCTCGTCTTCTATCATCCAATCCGTGTCATCATCATTCTGGTTCATGCATCATTCCCGAGGCGAGTCTATGGAGGCCATGCGTACCCCCAGAGCCACACTATTCCTCACACGTACTTTTGTCAAAGGATTCCCCTGTGCGACGTGACATAGTTGTCTCCATCCCTACTTATGCACAGAAAAATATTTTTCAAGCGACCTCAAAAAGCTTGGCCACGAAAATATTTGATGTTGTAAGTGGTTGATTTTATTGGGGAAAAAATCTGCCTTCGGATTGGGCATTTTATTAAAACCCCCGCCGTTAAAGGCGTTCTCGGCTGTCAAGTGGGGGTTATTCACAACGTTATCCACAGTTGGTGTGGATATCTGCGAAATCCGCTTTAAATACGCTGGCTTACCGCTGTTTGCTGAGAAACAGCGTAGGCCGCGCCCATCAGCAGTGCCCAGACCAGCACGGCGTGCAACGCCAGCGCGCCGCCGACGACGGCATCGGCCTGGCCGCCGGCTAATGTCATGTAGGCCAGCAGCGCGATCGCCGGCGGCGTGCTGTAGGCGATCAGGCGCTGCGTGTGATGTGGCGCGCTGCGCGCCAGCATCCTGACCACGGTCCTGCCGTCCGCCATCATCCACGTCAGCGCTCCAGCCGAGAACAAGGCCCATCCCGGCATTTCAAAGCCCAGCATGCCGACGGCGTACGCCAAAGCCAGCAAAAGGCCGCTCAGGGGAAGCGGGCGGACCGGCACGGCGGTGGTGGGCTTGTTCATGATGGTACTCGGTTGGCTGGGTAGGAGTATTCAGGATACGGGAGGGCTGATAATTGGTAAAATTTATTGTTCCTATGGTTTCGATAGTTATTTGCGTAGCGGGTGCGGCTGCCGCTGATGTGCCTGCGGAAAAAATCGCCTATGATGCGGGCTGTTAATTAATCTCTCGCGGTATGACCTTTCTATTGCTGTCGTTACGTCGGCTGGTGGTGTTGTTGGTGTTTGCGTCGTCAAGTGCGATGGCGCTGGACGGCAAAATTCCCCTGGACCAGCTGCATCACGATATCTGGACCGGCAAGGATGGCGCGCCAGCCCAGGTATCGTCGATGGCGCAGACCGCCGACGGTTGGCTGTGGATCGGCAGCGTCGACGGTTTCTACCGGTTTGACGGTATGCGCTTCCGGCGTTTCGAGGCATTGAACGGCGAGACGGCGCCCAAGCGTCCGGTGACCGCGCTGACGGCGCTGCGCGACGGCGATCTGCTGATCGGCTACCTGTTCGGCGGACTCAGCCGCCTGCACGGCGGCCACATCATGCATTACCCGGCGTTGGTGGGCAACGCGCCGATCGGGCCGGTGACGAGCGCTACCACCGATGAGCGCGGGCAGTTGTGGGTCGCCACCACCAGCGCGCTGCTGCAACTGCGCGGCGGCGCCTGGCGCGACGTCGGACCGGAGCTCGGCTTGCCGGCGGGCGAGGTGTCGAACGTGGTGGCGGACCAGTACGGCCAAGTCTGGGTCGCGGTCGGCCACGCCTTGTACGTGATGCCCGCCGGCGCCCAACGGTTCCGGCAGGTGCAGCGCCAGGACGTGCACACGGTTAACCTGATCGAGTCGCCCGATGGGCGCCTGTGGCAGGACCTGCACGACAGGCTGATCCCGGTGCCGGGCCAGCACCGGGGCCCGCTGATGCCGCGCCCGGCGTGGCTGGCGCAATCGCAGGGCCAGGAAAACGGCTTGTTCGACCGCGACGGCAACTTCTGGTCGCTGGCCTGTCCCGTCGGCGTGTGCCGCACCGCTGGCGTGGGCGCCATGCCCGGCCGTCAAATGGCGCCCAATGCCGGACCGCGCGACCGGCTCGACCAGCCCTGGCAACTCAGCAGCCTGACCGGCAACATTCTATTCGAGGACCGCGACGGCAGCATCTGGATCGGCACCCAGGCCGGCGTCGAACGCTTCCGCCACAACCGCCTGGCGCCGGTCGCCCTGGCCGGCGGCGGACGCACCTTCAAACTGGCGCGCGACCACTTCGGCCAGGTGCTCGCGCTCAGCCTGCCGTCGGGGCGGGTGTGGCGCCTGCGCGCCGACGGCGCCCAGGCCATCGATGAAGGCTTCCCGCCGGGCAACGTGGGCGCCATCGGCAACGCCCGCGATGGCGCCTTGTTGCTGGCCCGCCCGAACGGACTGGAAGTGCGCTATCCGAACCGTTCCGAGCGCATTGCCTATCCATCGAACCCGGCCGATCCCGCCGGTCCGGTGGACGTGTCGCGCGTGTTCGATGACGGCGACGGATTGTGGGTGCGCATCGCGCGGCGCGGCCACTTCCGGTTCGCGGGCGGGAAGTGGACCAGCGAGGTCGATTTGGGCTTGCCTCCGGGTAGCTTCGTCGGCGAGGCGGGCGCCCGCAGCGGCACGCTGTGGCTCGGCTATGACAATGGCGCGATCGTTTATTTCGATCATGGCAAGGTCACGCGTTACCCGCAATCCCTTGAGAACGACATCGGCCCCATCACCCATCTGCATGTGCTCGGCGACGAGGTGGTGGCCGGCGGCGCCGGCGGCCTGGCGGTGCTGCGCGGCGGCGCGTTCCAGCGGCTGGCCGCCGCCGATGCCGATGTGCTGGCCGGGGTCTCGGGCACCGTCGTGGGCGCCAACGGCGACCGCTGGCTCAACGGCAGCAAGGGCGTGGTGTACGTCAAGGCGGCCGACTGGCAAGCGGCGGCGGGCGCGCCCGGCGTGCCGCTGAAGTACATCCTGTACGGCGTGCTGGACGGCTATCCGGGTTTTGCCGACACCAGCACGCGCCGACCGTCGGCGCTGGGCGGCGTCGACGGCCAGTTGTGGTTTGTCGGCGCCACCGGCATGGCCCGTCTGGATACCACCACCTCCTATCCGGCGCCGCACGCGCCGTCGGTGGTGGTCGAAACCCTGGTGGCCAGGGGCGAGCGCCACCTGGACTTTTCGAAGCCGGTGCGACTGGCCCCGGGCACGACGTCGTTCCGCATCGAGTTCACCGCCCTCAGCTACAGCATGCCGGAGATGGTGCGCTTCCGCTATCGGCTGGAGGGCGTCGATGCCGACTGGCAGGATTCCGGCAACCGCCGCGCGGTGTCGTACACCAATGTGGGGCCGGGCGATTACCGCTTCCGCATCGCCGCCGTCAACGAGTTGGGCCAGTGGAACGCGCGCGACACGTCGATCGACGTGACCATCCTGCCGACGTTTGCACAGACACCGCTGTTCTACGGCCTGTGCGCGCTGGCGGCGGCCGGCGCGCTGTATCTGCTGTACCGCTTGTGGCTGCGCCAGGCGACCCTGCGCATCGCCGCGCGCATGGCCGAGCGCGAGCGCATCGCCCGCACGTTGCACGATACCTTCCTGCAAAGCGTGCAGGGGCTGGTGCTGGGTTTCCAGACCGCGATGAGCGCCTTGCCGGAGGATTCGTCCACCCGCGCGCGGCTCGAGCGCATGCTGCTGCTGGCCGACCGCGTGATCGAGGAGGGACGCGACGAGGTGCAGGACCTGCGCTCGAGCGCGATGAGCGACGGCGATCTGGAGCGCGGGCTGACGATCGTCGGCGAGGTGCTGCAGGAAAGCCATCAGAGCGTGTTCAGCCTGCGCAGCGAGGGCGCCGCGGTGGATTTGACGGAAGACGCAAGTTGCGAGGCCTACAGCATCGGCCGCGAGGCGCTGATGAACGCCTTCCGCCACGCCGGCGCCAAATCGATCCAGGTGACGTTGGGCTACGGCGCCGGCCAGTTCGTGCTGCAGGTGGCCGATGACGGCAAGGGTATTCCCGCGGAGATACTGGCCGATGGCAAACGCGCCGGCCACTGGGGCTTGCCGGGCATGATGGAGCGCGCCGCGCGCATCGGCGCCACATTGACGATCGACAGCCCGCTGATCGGCACGCGTGTCAGGCTGGCGGTTCCCGCCGCGCTGGCCTATGTCGGCCAGTCGCGCTGGAAGCGTTGGCTGCGGCGTTTGCGGCGGCGGGGGTAGCGAAGCGCCGCCGCGCACGGCAGGCTTGCGCGGCTAAGCGGCCGGCGCCGTGCCGATCGCGGCCAGCAGTTGGCGCACCGCGCCGTGCGCCATCACCACTTCCGGCGCGTCGTGCAGCAAGGCGTTGTACTTGGCGCGGAATTCCATGTCGCCTTGCTCGGACGGGCCGATCAGCGCCTCGACCGCGCGGCGGAACACCAGCGCGTCGGCGGCGGCGATGGTCTCCGGTTCGTCGAGCCGCTCGTCTATCTGCGCCATCAGCCCGGACAGCTTTTGCAGCCAGGCGAAATGCGGGTGGTTGGTCACCAGCTGCAACAGCTCGAGCGGACTGCCGACCGCGCCAAAGTACTGGGTTTCGATGTGCAGCAATTGCTTGTGCAGGTCGCGCAAGCCGCGCGCCAGCGCGTTCAGCTGCGCGCGTTGCGCGGCGTCGTCCGGTGTGGTCATGTCAGGTCCGTTGAGTAAAATATTGAAGTGCGATTTAGCGGCCAGCTTAGCAGACTTGCCAGCTCGCCGGCGCCTACATTTAGATAGTGGCGCTCGCCCGGTCCGGCGCCTAACATGATCGTTCCCCTATACACCATATGGAAGCCATCATGATGAACCCAAAACTCGAAGTCCTGACCCCGACCAACTGCCAGCTGATCTTCATCGACCAGCAACCGCAGATGGCGTTCGGCGTGCAGTCGATGGACCGCCAGGTACTGAAGAACAACACCGTGGCGCTGGCCAAAGCGGCCAAGATCTTCAATATCCCGACCATCCTCACCACCGTGGAAACCCAATCGTTCTCCGGCCACACCTATCCGGAATTGCTGGACGTATTCCCAGGCAAGGATATCCTGGAACGCACGTCGATGAACTCGTGGGACGACCAGAAAGTGCGCGACGCGCTGGCCGCCAACGGCAAGAAAAAGGTGATCGTTTCGGGCCTGTGGACCGAGGTCTGCAACAACAGCTTCGCGTTGTGCGCGATGCTGGAAGGCGGCTACGAGATTTACATGGTCGCCGACGCGTCGGGCGGCACGACCAAGGAAGCGCACGATTTCGCGATGCAGCGCATGATCCAGGCCGGCGTGGTACCGGTGACCTGGCAGCAAGTCATGCTGGAATGGCAGCGCGACTGGGCGCACCGTGAGACCTACGATGCGGTGATGGCCGTGGTGCGCGAGCATTCCGGCGCGTACGGCATGGGCGTCGATTACGCTTACACGATGGTGCACAAGGCGGCGCCGCGCACCACCAGCGACCACAAAACGCTGGCGCCAGTCGCAGCGAAATAAGCCGGTTCATGGCGGCGTGACCGTGGTCAGAAAACGCTCAACAGACCACGCCTCGCCGCCACGGTCGCGGCCTCCGTGCGGCTCGCCACATTCAACTTGGCCAGGATATTATTGACGTGGAACTTGACCGTGCCCACCTCGATCGCCGCGCTGCGCGCGATCATCTTGTTGCTCTTGCCCGTGGCCAGATGCGCCAATATTTCCAGTTCCCGGCGCGACAAACGCGTCGTCTCGGCGCGCTCTGCCAGCTTGCCGGCCACCTCCGCCGGCAAAAACTTGTGCCCGGCCGCCACCGCCTTGATGCACTTGGCCAACTGCTCGGAACCGCTATCCTTCAACAGATACGCCATCGCACCGGCCTGCAAGCCGCGATATACATCCTCGTCGCCCTGATAAGTCGTCAGGATGATGATGCGCGCCTGCGCATCGCCTGCGCGGATATGCCCGATGGCGTCGACGCCATGCATCTCCGGCATGCTCAAATCCATGACGACCACGTCCGGCCGGTGCTGCCGGTACAGCGCCACCGCCTGCAAGCCGTTGGCCGCCTGCGCCACCAGCCGGAACTCCGGCATCGAATTGATCAGGGCGCTAAGCCCGGCGAGGATGAGCGGATGATCGTCGGCGATCAGGATGGAGGTGGTGTCCATGGCGGATTTCCCTTCAGGGTGATGTGAAAAGCGGTGCCGTGCGGCTGGCGCGAGGTGCTCCAGATGCGCCCGCCGTGCGCCTCGATGATCGTGCGGCAGATCGACAGGCCCAGGCCCGTGCCGCCCGGCTTGGTGGAAAACAGCGGATCGAACAGCCGCTCGGCCAGTTTGGCGGAGACGCCGACGCCGTTGTCCTCCACGCTGACGCGCAAGGCGCCGGAAATATCGGCCAGCGTCGAGCGCAGCTCCAGCCTGCGGGGCCGGTCGTGCACATCCTTCATCGCCTCGATGGCGTTGAGCACCAGATTCATCATCACTTGTTGCACCTGCACGCGGTCGGCATACAATTGATGCTCGCCCAGCGCCAGGCCGTCGCAGACTTCAATACTGTGTTTATTCAACTCCGCGCGCAGCAGGCGCAGCACTTCGCGCAGCGCGTCGTCGACGCCGAACAAGGTCGGCACCGGACTGCTCTTGCTCGACATGCCGCGGATGCTGCGGATGACGTCGCCGGCGCTCGCGCCGATGTGCATGATCAGTTTCAGCGCGTCGCGGGCCTGCTCGAGCTGTGGCGGGGTGTGCGTCAGCGCGTTCAGGCCCACTTCCGCATGCAGCACCATGGCCGCCAGCGGCTGGTTGACTTCGTGCGCGATCGACGCGGCGAATTCGCCCATGGAGGTGATGCGGGCCAGCCGTGCCAGTTCTTCCGTGGCATGCTGCAGCGCTTGCTCGGCTTGCAGCCGGCGCGCTTTTTCCTGCTGCAGGCGGCGGTACAACTGCTCGTTATCGAGCGTCAATACCGCCGCGTTGTCCATGGGCTTGGGCATCGTTACTTGGCGGTCTGGGTCTGCGCCGCCAGGTGCTCGCCGATGAACCAGCTTTGCAGCTCGTTGCTGCGCACCACCTGGCTGACGATCAGGTCGTTGGTGCCGTCATCGCCGGCCTCGGCGGCCGCGCGCGCCAGCGGACGCGCTTCGACCAGGATGGTTTCGTGCGAGTCGAGCAGCCGGCCCAGCTGGGCCAGCGCCGATTCGCGGCCGCGCGGGGCGGTGCGCGAAATGGTCGACTCGTCGGCGATGTCCTGCGCCAGCGCGAAGGTCACGCCGCCAAGGGTCTGCACGCGTTCGGCGATGGCGTCCATGATCACCACCTGTTCGGTGTAGTGCTTGTCGAACAGCAGGTGCAACTGGTGGAAGGTGGCGCCCGAGGTTTGCCAGTGCGCTTTCTTGTAGGCATCGCGCATGGCCATGGTATGGGCCAGCAGGCGGTTCAAGGCGCGCACGCCTTGCGAGCGCACTTCCGCGCTCAGGCCGATGCGCACGTTGGCCAGCGCGCCGAAGTCTTGCAGGATGTCGGAGGGTTTCTCGTTGCTCATGATGTGCTTTCAAAGTGTTCCGCGCCGCAGTCCGCATGGGGGCACCGGATGCTCACATTATCCGGCGCGCGGCCGGATAATCCCTTATCCGAAAGAGTGACGTGGAATGTTCATTGGGGAGGGGGATCGACTACCCGATAGGGGTACCGGCTTGCCGCCGGCACCGCTACCGCCAGGCGCGAGGCTCAGGACTTGAGGAAGTCCAGCAGGTCGGCGTTGAGCTTGTCCTTGTGGGTGGTCGGCAGGCCGTGCGGCGCGCCTTCGTAGATTTTCAGCGTGCCGTTCTTGACCAGCTTGACGGCGGCCTTGGCGGCGGTGTCGATCGGGACGATCTGGTCGTCGCTGCCGTGCACGAACAGGGTCGGCACATCGATCTTTTTCAGGTCTTCGGTGAAGTCGGTTTCCGAGAACTGCTTGATGCAGTCGTAGGCGTTCTTGATGCCGCACTGCATGCCTTGCGCCCAGAAGGTATCGCGCACGCCCTGCGACGGCTTGGCGCCTTCGCGGTTGTAGCCGTAGAACGGCAAGGTCAAATCCTTGAAGAACTGCGAGCGGTCGGCCAGCACGGCGCTGCGGATGCCGTCGAACACCGACATCGGCAAGCCGTTCGGGTTGGTGTCCGACTTGACCATCTGCGGCGGCACGGCGCCCACCAGCACCGCCTTGGCGACGCGGCCGGTGCCGTGGCGGCCGATGTAGCGCGCCACTTCGCCGCCGCCGGTGGAGTGGCCCACCAGGGTCGCATCCTTCAGGTCCAGCGCGTTCATCAGGGTCGCCAGGTCGTCGGCGTAGGTGTCCATGTCGTTGCCGTTCCACGGCTGGCTCGACAGGCCGTGGCCACGGCGGTCATGGGCGATGACGCGGTAGCCGTTGCTGGCCAGGAAGATCATCTGGTCTTCCCAGGCGTCGCCTTGCAGCGGCCAGCCGTGGCTGAAAACCACGGCCGGGCCGGTGCCCCAATCCTTGAAATGGATGCGGGTGCCGTCTTCGGTGATGACGCTGTCGACTGAGAGTTTGCTGTTGGACATTTGATGCTCCTTGATGGGTGGGGGGATACTGCCATAGCAGTGTAGTCAGCCCGTCGAAGTAAAGCTCCTGCCAAAAGGCCAGTCCATCGCTCAGCGTTTGGGTGGGCGTTCCTCTTTGGTGATGCTGACGGCGATCGGATCGCTGGAGGGGAAGGTTTCCTCCAACGCCTCGTCGAGCACGTCTTGCTCGTGGGCGGACGGCCGCTCGGACGGCGCCGGCGTGGCGGGGGAGGGGGGAGGCGATGCGTCTGGCTTGCTCATGGTGATCCTTTCAGGTGGCGATTCACTGCGTTTATTGGGGGACGGCGTTGGATGCCGGCGCGCCGTCGTAGTTCACAGGCAACCAGTCATAGCGGCCGTCGCGCTGGCGGATGTGGCCGAGGCCGGGAAAGGCGATATGCGCCGCGCCTACGATCATGTGCTTGCTGGCGGCCATTTGCAACAGGCGCACGCGTGTACCGTGCGCGTCGTCCTCGCTGCTGTCGTATTTGACGGTCGCCCGCGGGTGCGGCAGCTGGATCGCGGACACGTGGACGATGTCGCCCCAGATCAGCAATTGCTGGTTTTTATTTTTCACCAGATACATTGCGTGCCCGGGGGTATGACCGGGCGCGGGCAGCGCCTCGATGCCGGGTTCGAGCGGGCCGAACGTGCCGTAGGGCTGGTAGCGGCCGGCCGCCTGGTAGGGCGCGACGGCGGCCTGGGCGGCATCGAAGAAGGTCGACAGGAAGTCCGGCGCCTTGGCCTTGTTGGCCGCGGTCAGCCAGTAGTCGGCCTCGGCTTGCGACAGCCGCAGCACCGCGTTGGGGAAGGCCGCCGCCCCTTGCGCCATGATGCCGCCGGCGTGGTCCTTGTGCAGATGGGTGATCAGCAGCTCGTCGACCTGTTCCGGGCGGTAGCCGGCGGCGCGCAGGTTGGCCAGCAGCTTGCCGCAGCAGTCGCCGTACAGGGCGCCGGCGCCGGCGTCGACCAATATGAGTTTCTTGCCGGTGTTGATCAGGAAGGCGTTGATCGAGCCTTGCACCGGCTGCGCCAGCTCGGCGTCGGCCAGGTCCTGTTTGATCGCGTCCGGCTTGATGTGCGTCATCACGGTATCGATGGGGAAGGCGTGGCTGCCGTCGGACAGGGCGGTGATTTCGTAGTCGCCCAGCATCATGCGGTAGTAGCCGGGCGCCTGGGTGCCGACCAGCGGCGCGGCGGCGCGGCCGGCCGGGGCCAACAAGGCGCAGGCCACGGCCAGTGTCGCGGCCAGGAGTTTGGTACGATTCATGCGGGAGTGCTCCTGTATCAACGATGGGTGCGTTGATGCTAGCGGAACACAAGCCGCGTCGCCCCTGTCTTAGGGCAGGGTACGGTCGTCGATGATCATGCCTGGCGCGTCAAGCAGGCCCATCACCGCGTCGACGATGGCCGCCGGTTGCCCGTCCTTCACTTCCACCACTTTGATGTCGCCGAAAGGCTTACGGGCGGTACGCAGCTGGGCGGCGCTGGTTTCGATGCCGTCCCACTCGGAAGCGCGGGCGCGCCAATAGGCTGGCTTGGCCGCTTGCGCCGCCTGGGCGGCCGCCGATGCCGGACCAATGTCGGCGTTGAAACTGGTGGCGGGATAGGCGCAGGGGGCGCCGGGGTTGCCCTGTTCCGCCGCCGTCAGGCAGGCCAGCGCGCTATCGAGTTGTGCGGCCCGGTCAGCCGGCAGCGCATCTTCATGCATCGGCTGTACCAGGACCAGGCCGGTGACGGCCGCGCCGCGCGACCGCAGCGCGAAATGTTGCGCCACCATGGCGCCGTAGCCTGCGCCCACCACGACGAAGGGCGCCTCCAGCCGCGCGTTCTTGATCAGGAAGTTCAAATCCTTGCTGGCGTTGGCGACTGTGGAGGCGCGGATGATCGGATCGCTCGAACCGAGCCCGGCGCGGTCGTAGACGCAAGCGCGGGTGCGCTTGGCGACTTCCGGCAGGACCGCCGACCAATCCCATCCGGCACGGCCGATGTCGGCCTCGAACAGCACGGTCGGTGAACCCTTGCCGATGCAATACATATTGAGTTTGCGCCCGCCGACATCGACCTTGATTTTGGGGCCGGCGAGGGCGTCCTGTCCCGCTGGCGGAGCTGCATGGCCGCTGGCGCTGGCCAGCAGGAGGGCGGCGGCGACGATGGCCGGGAGCGTGGAATTGGTCATGAATTTAAATATGAATTATAAGAACCACCGGGGTCAAGTCTGACATTCGGACACGAGCTCAGGAGCTACGTGGCTGAGCTTGTGTCTGAATGTCAGACTTGACCCCCGCCCGCCCACTTGTCATCGACCTTGATGATGAACGCGGAGAACTTCGGATTGATCCAGAAGCAGTCGAGGTCGTAGTAGCCGTACTGTCCATGCTCGTCCAGGTCGGTGCCGTCGAACTCCGAGAAATCGTGCTGGTACAGTTCCATCACGTGGCGCACCACAAGGCGCTCGCTGGTGTGCGCCAATCGTACTTCAATGCTCATAAGAGTCCGACCGGGTCGCCGATTGCTCCTCGAACCGTGCGCGTGCCGGGCCCGACGATCGTTGTTTGTTCCCGGAAAAATTACTATTTTATCACGGGCTTTGGCGTTTTGATCGTCGGCCGGCGCCGGCTTACAGGTCGGTTTCCGCCTCGGCGATGGTCTCGCGCACCTCGTCGGCGAAGCCGAACTGCACCTCGTGGCCGCCGGGGCCGTCCTGGTACATGAAGTGCACCGGGCCGTCGTCGTCGGCGACGATCCAGGCGTCGACCTCGGCGCGTTTGTGCGGATCGGCCAGGCTGGCCACATCGATTTTTTCCCGCATGCCGGGCCGCAATTCCTTGACGACGGCCTTGGTCCGTTCCGTGCTGACCGGGATGTAAGTTGCCGCGTGACGATCTATCATGGTGCCTCCTTGTTGTTGAATAGCGAGTTTAGCCGATCACGCCAGATGCACGAGTCCGCGACGCGCGGCGACCATGGCGGCCTCGGTGCGGGTGCAGACGTTGAGCTTGGACATGATGCTTTTGACGTGGAATTTGACGGTGCCGACGCCAATGCCGGCCGCGCGCGCGATGACCTTGTTGCTCATGCCGGTGGCCAGGTGGCCGAGGATGTCGCGTTCGCGCGGCGTCAGCTGGTTGCCGTGGATGCGGCTGGCCAGTTTGAGGGCCAGTTCCGGCATCATGTATTTTTTACCCGACAGCACGGTGTGGATGCAGGCCATCAGGTCGTCGAGCGGGGCGCTTTTGAGCATGTAGGCGCTGGCGCCGGCGCGCATGCCGCGGTCGGCGTCCTCCTCGCGCTCGTGGCCGCTCAGGATGATGATCTTGGCGTCCGGCCGGCGCGCGCTGATGCGGCCGATGGCTTCGATGCCGTCGCAGTCCGGCATGTTCAGGTCGATCAGCAGCAGGTCGGGCTGCAAGCGTTCGCACATTTCGACGGCCTGGCTGGCGCTGCTGGCCTGGCCCAACAGTTTGAAGTTGTCCTCCGATTCGATCAGCGACGCCATGCCGGCGCGGATCAGCGGATGGACGTCGGCGATGACGATGGATGCGGAAGTGTTCATGTCGAGCTCCTCTGTGTTGTTGATGAGCTCATTTTGCGCAACATTGCCCGGCGCCGATAGTTATACCTTGGTATGGTGCCCGCCAAAAGACCAGGAGGCGGTGGCGCCGCCGCGCGGTAAGATGGCTCCATCTTAAGGAGGAGCGACCATGGGCAACAGCTGTGCACACCTGAACCTGATCCATACGCGCGGCGCCAACACGGCAGGCTGCGAGGAATGCCTGAAGACCGGCGACAGCTGGGTACACCTGCGGGTGTGCATGATCTGCGGCAAGACCGGTTGCTGCGACGATTCGAAGAACAAGCACGCGAGCAAGCACTTCGCGGAGACGGGCCATCCCATCATCCGCTCGAAGGAACCGGGCGAGACGTGGGGCTGGTGCTATGTCGACCGCAAGATGTTCGACCCCATTTGAACCGCGGCGGAGACGTTATCTCAGCTTGGGCACGTTGTCGCGCGACAGCATCACGCCCTTCGGGACCTGGTCGGCCGAGAAGAACAACCAGTCGTGGTTGCCCAAGCTGATGTTAACGCCCGGCACCCGGAAGTGGCCGCTCAGGGTCGCGGTGAAGAAAATCTGCGGGCTGTCGTCGTAGCGGGCATCGAGCAGCACCACGAACAGTGACGAGCCGCCGGCGTCCAGGGTGAGGCCCGTATCGCTCAGCGCGACGATGCGTCCGTGTCCGGTTTGCAGCAGGCCGCCCAGCGAGCGCGCATAGACGAAGGAGAGCAGGGTGCCGGCCCGCTGCCATTCGCGCAGCTTGGCCTGGGATTCCTCGGCGCGGCTGACGGCAGGCACGCCGGCTAATTTCAATGTCGCAACATTCGAGTTCATGGTCGGAAAGTCCTTTCACGCGATGGTTCCATTTTGCGCCAAGGGCCGGCCCGCGGTCCACCAGAATCGGCATGACCAGCGGCGCGATACCGAGTTGTCGTATTTCTGGCAAAGTAGAGGATGGAGCGGGCGACCGCCGCACGCATACACCACCTGATTGGAGATTCTCAATGACCAACGCAAGCTATCCCGACGTCCGCCTTCTGATCGACAACGAATGGCGCGAAGCCGCCGGCGGCAAGACCATTCCGGTGCTCAATCCAGCCACGGGCCTGGCCATCGGCACGGTCGCCCACGCCAGCATCGCCGACCTCGACCACGCCCTGGCGGCCGCCCAGCGCGGCTTCGATGCCTGGCGCAAGATTTCCGCCTTCGAGCGCACCGCCATCATGCGCCGCGCCGCCAGCCTGCTGCGCGAACGCGCCGACGCCATCGCCCGCCTGCTGACGCAGGAGCAGGGCAAGCCGCTGGTGCAGGCGCGCGGCGAAGCGCTGGCCGGCGCCGACATCATCGACTGGTTCGCCGCCGAAGGCATGCGCGTCTACGGCCGCATCGTGCCGTCGCGCAACCCGGCCGCGCAGCAACTGGTGCTCAAGGAGCCGGTCGGCCCGGTCGCCGCCTTCACGCCGTGGAACTTCCCGATCAACCAGATCGTGCGCAAGCTGGCGGCCGCGCTCACCACCGGCTGCTCGTTCCTGTGCAAGGCGCCGGAAGAGACGCCGGCGTCGCCCGCCGCGCTGATGCAGTGCTTTGTCGACGCCGGCGTGCCGCCGGGAACGGTCGGCCTGGTGTTCGGCGACCCCGCCGAAATTTCCGGCTACCTGATTCCGCATCCGGTCATCCGCAAGGTCACCTTCACCGGCTCGACGCCGGTCGGCAAGCAACTGGCCGCGCTGGCCGGCGCCCACATGAAGCGGGCGACGATGGAGCTGGGCGGCCACGCGCCGGTCATCGTGGCCGAGGACGCCGACGTCGCGCTGGCCGTCGCCGCCAGCGGCGGCGCCAAGTTCCGCAACGCCGGCCAGATTTGCATCGCGCCGACGCGTTTCCTGGTCCACAACAGCATCAAGGCCGAGTTCACCCGGGCGCTGGTGGCGCACGCCGAGAGCCTGACCCTGGGCGACGGCATGGCCGACGGCACCACGCTCGGCCCGCTGGCCAACGCGCGCCGCGTGGCCGCGATGAGCCAGGTGGTCGAGGACGCGCGCAGCAAGGGGGCCGAGGTGGCCACCGGCGGCCAGCGCGTCGGCACCACCGGCAACTTCTTCGCGCCGACGATCCTGGCCGACGTGCCGCTCAACGCCATGGTGTTCAACGACGAACCGTTCGGTCCGATCGCGGCGGTGCGCGGCTTCGACACGCTGGAGGAGGCGATCGCCGAATCGAACCGCCTGCCGTTCGGGCTGGCCGGTTACGCGTTCACGCGCTCGATCAAGAACGCGCACCAGCTGATGCACAACGTCGAGGTCGGCATGCTGTGGATCAACCAGCCGGCCACGCCGAGCGCCGAATTGCCGTTCGGCGGCGTCAAGGATTCGGGCTACGGTTCGGAAGGCGGTCCGGAGGCGCTCGAGTCCTATCTGAACACCAAGGCGGTGTCGATGGTCGGCGTATAAACGCCGCTCCCGCTGGCGTCAGAACGCGCTCTTGACGACGCCGCCATCGACGCGCAGCGCGGCGCCGGTCGTCGCCGACGCCAGCGGGCTGACCACGTAGGCCACCAGCGAGGCCACCTCCTGCGGCGTGGCGAAGCGCTTGATCAACGAGGTCGGCCGGACGTGCTCGAAGAATTCCGACTCGACCTGCTCGGCGCTCTTGTCGCTCGAGCGCGCCAGGTCGGCGACGAAGTCGCCCACGCCGCGCGACTTCGTCGGCCCCGGCAGCACGCTGTTGACGGTGATGCCGGTGCCGGCCACCGACTCGGCCAACCCGCGCGATACGGCCAGTTGCGCGGTCTTGGTCATGCCGTAATGAATCATTTCACTCGGAATTTGCACCGCGCTTTCGCTGGAGATGAAGACGATGCGCCCCCAGTTCGCGCGTTTCATTTCCGGCAGCACCAGCCGCGCCAGGCGCACGCCGCTCAGCACGTTGACGTCGAAGAAGCGCTGCCAGTCCTCGTCGGGAATATCCTCGAACGCCTTGGCTTCGAAGATGCCGAGGTTGTTGACCAGGATGCTGATGCCGGGGTGCCGCCGGACCACGTCGTGCGCCGCCTCGGCGTTGCCCAGGTCGCCCGCGTAACCGAATACCGTGCCCTGCGTCTCCCGGCGGATGCGCTCGACCACCTCGTCGACCCCGGCCTGCGAGCGGCCGTTGACGATCACGTGCGCGCCCTCGCCGGCGAGCGTGTGGGCGATCGCGTAGCCGATGCCGGCGGTGCTACCGCTTACCAGGGCCACCTTGCCCTTCAATTGCAAGTCCATGTCGCTTCTCCCGTGTCGATCACTTCAAAAATTGAACCAGTTTAGGCACCACTTGCGCGGTGGCCTCCTCCATCAGCCAATGCCCGCTGCCCTTGATGACCACGCCCTCGACGTTCTGGTCGACCAGGCGCGCCTGCTCGATCAGGAACTGGCCGGACGCTTTTTCGCCGGTCAGCACCAGCATCGGCATCGTCAGCGGCGTTTTCATGTACTCCCCGAACTCTACCGCGTCCTGGGCAAACGCGCGGAACACTTCGAAGCCGGCCGCCATGTGGCCCGGCTGCGCGTATTCGGCCGCGTAGAACTTGCGGTCGGCTTCGCTCAGCGATTTGGTTTTATCGGCGGCGAAATCGTTCCAGAAATGCTCGAAATAGGTGCGTTCGCGGCCCTTGACCAGCGCCAGCGGCGTCTCGCCGTAGAAATGGAAGTGCCACAGGTCGCGCAGCAGCCAGACATCCTTCCAGTTGCCGACGCCCGGCAGGAAGGCGTCCATCAGCACGATCTTGCTGACTTCCTTCGGATACTGGGCGGCATAGGCATACGCCACCATCAGGCCGATGTCGTGGCCGACGATCTTGGCCGACTTGATGCCCAAGCTCGCCGCCAGCGCATGCACATCCTGCGCCATCGCCGATTTGGTGTACGGCCCGGCGGGCAGGCCGGACTGGCCAAAGCCGCGCAAGTCCGGTGCGATGACCAGATGGTCCTTCGCCAGCTGGGCCATCAGCGGCAGCCACATATGGCTCGACTGCGTGTAGCCGTGCATCAGGATGACCGGGTCGCCCTTGCCGGCGGACAGGTAATGCAGCTTGACGCCGTTGGCTTCGACGAAGTTGCTTTTGGGGCCTTGGCCTTGAGCCTGGGCCTGCGCCTGGCCGAGCGCGACGCATAGCATCAGCAAACCGATTTGAAACAACCTGGGGATAGTGCCTCGCATGATGACCTCCTGTGGATAAAATCGCAGCATAGCCAAGCGCCGACGGCGGAGATACCCACGATCGGGTGATTTCTATACAATATTCGCCGTAGCGGAATATTTAATAATTACAACTACTTGACGTTTGCTTCCTTCATGAAAAGTCCACTAGCCGGTGCCCGGATGGTGCTGGCGTCGCTGGCGCTGGCCGGCTGTTGCTTGCTGCCGCCCGTTTGCCAGGCGGCCGTCGCCCAGCGCCCGCCGATCGCCTTGCACCACACCAGCTGGACGGCGCGCGACGGCGCCCCGGCGCTGGTGTTGTCGATGACCCAGACCAGCGACGGCTGGCTGTGGCTGGGCGGTCCAACCGGCCTGTATCGGTTTGACGGCATGCAGTTCGAACCGTTCGCTCCCTCCAACGCGGCGTTGTTGACGAAGAACGTCAGCGCGGTCAGCGCGGCGGACGGCGGCGACCTGTGGATCGGCTACCGCACCGGCGGGGCCGGCTCGCTGCGACAGGGACGTATCCGCAACTACGACGAGCGCGACGGCTTGCCGCGCCGCGCCGTCTGGAGCTTCGCGCATGACGGCATCGGACGCACATGGGCGGCCACCGCGCAGGGCGTGTTTTATCTCGAGGGCGAGCGCTGGCGCGCCGCGGCGGCTGCGTGGGATCTGCCGGACGGGCGCTACAAAACGCTGCTGCGCGACCGCCGGGGCGTGCTGTGGTTGCAGGGCGATAGCGGGGTGTATTCGCTCGCGCCCGGCGCCACGCGCTTCGTCAAGGCGCCGGTCGACAGCGGCACCGGCGTGCTGTTCAACCTGTCCGATGGCAGCGTGGTCAGCTGGGATGCCGCGCACGCCCGCTTCAACCGGCTGCCCGGGGGCAAGCCGGTGGCGCAGCCGCCGCTGTGGCAAAACCTGGGCGACCCGACCGCCTTGCTGTTCGACCGTGGCGGCGACCTGTGGGCCGGCTTCACCGAGGGTGTGGAATACCGCGGCCGGGGCGGCATCGCGGCCACGCGCCCGCCGCAAGGCTTGAGCGGGCGCACGGTCGGCGCCATCTTCGAGGACAAGGAAGGCAATATCTGGACGGCGACCTCGACCGGCATCGACCGGTTTCGCAGCGCTCGCCTGACGAGAATCGACGTGCCCGAAGCGGCGCTGGGCGCCGCCATCCTGGCCGACGACGACGGCGGCGCCTGGGTCGGCGGCTACCACGTGGCCGCCGACGCCGCGGGCGTGGTCCGGCTGACTGCGTTGTGGCCGCCGGCGCGGGGCGGATGGGGCAACCTGCTCACCGGCTATGCCCGCACCGGCGACGTGCTGTGGGGCGCGACGTACGGGGCGCTGCGCCGGGTGCACGGCGGCGACAGCCGCGAGGTCGCGTTGCCCGCCGCCGCCGCCGGCGTGATGGTGCAGTCCGTCCTGGCGGAAGACGACGGCAGCGTGCTGGTGGCGCCCCAGCGGCATGGACTGTTTCGGCTCAAGCCCGGTGGCGGCTGGCAAACGTTGAGCCATCCCGGCGAAATCAGCGTCATGGCCCGCTCGCCGTCGGCCGGGTTGTGGGTGGGCTACTACCCCGGCCTGGTGGCCCGCGCGGACGGGGACGGCTGGCGCCGCTACGGCCCGGCCGAGGGACTGTCCATCGGGCTGGTGATGGCGCTGCACCTGCGCGGACCGCATGTCTGGGCCGGCGGCGACAACGGGCTGGCGCTGTATGAACAGGGCCGCTTCAGGCGGGTCGGCGGCGTCAATGGCGAGAATTTCGATGGCATCTCGGGCATCGCCGAACTGGCGAGCGGCGATCTCTGGCTGAACGCGACGGCGGGCCTGTTCCGCATTCCCGGCGCCGAGATCGCCCGCTTCAAACGCGATCCGGCTTACCGGGTGCGGCACGAGCGGCTCGACCAGCTCGATGGACTGGAGGGCGCCGCGCCGCGGCTGGCGCCGTCGCCGTCGCTGGTGCAGGCGTCCGACCAGCGGCTCTGGGTGGTGCGCTCGACCGGCCTGTTCCGCCTGTCGCCGGCCGAGCGGGCGCCGTCCGCGCCGGCGCACCCGGTCATCATCAAGGCGATCGGCGCGCCGGGCGCCGCCCAGCCGCTGCGCCGGGATGCGCGCTTCGCCCCCGGCAGCTCGGCCTTGCAGATCGATTACACCATTCCCTCGCTGGCGCTGCCCGAGCGCGTGCGCTTCCGCTATCGCCTCGAAGGTGTCGATAGCGGCTGGCAGGACGCCGGCGCGCGGCGCAGCGCCTATTACAGCAACCTTGGCGCCGGCGACTACCAGTTCCGCGTGATGGCGTCGGACTACAACGGCGCCTGGTCGGACCAGCCGACGTCGGTGCGGTTCTCGATCGCCCCGGCCGTCACGGAGACGTGGTGGTTCAAGGCGGCCTGCGGCGCGCTGCTGCTGTCGGCCGCCTGGCTGGCCTACCGCCTGCACATCGGCCGCATGACGCGGCAAGTCACCAGCCGCCTGCAGGCGCGCGCCAGCGAGCGCGAGCGCATCGCCCGCGAGTTGCACGACACCTTGCTGCAATCGGTGCAAAGCCTGATCCTGCATGTGCACGCGGCGGCGATGCGGCTGCCGGCCGCCGACACCACCCGCGTGCAATTGGAAACGGCGCTGCGGCATGCCGACAATGTGGTCGACGAGGGACGCGGACGGATACTGGAATTGCGCGGCGACGACGTTGGCGAGCTTTGCTTCCCGGATGCGGTGCTGGCCGCCGCCGCGCGCCTGCAGCCGCCCGGGGCCCGGCCGGTCGAGCTGAAAATGCGCGGCGCGGCGCGCCAGTTGCATGCGGCGATCGGCGGCGAGGCGCTGGCGATCGTCACCGAAGCCCTCGCCAACGCCTACAGCCATGCAAAAGCCGATAAAATAGAAGTGGAGCTTCAGTATGGCGGCCGCGAACTGCGCTGCATCGTTCGCGACGATGGCGTCGGCATTCCCGCCGACGTGGTCAACGACGGCGGACGCCCGAACCACTGGGGCATGCGCGGCATGGCCGAGCGCGCGGCGCGGATCAACGCCAGGCTGGCGTTGCGCAGCGACACGCGGGGCACCGAATGGCAGCTGGCATTGCCGGCGGCGCTGGCATACACTCGATAGGGTGATGGAAAGTTTCATCGGCGATGTTACGCTCACGCGGGTCAATGGAGGAGCGCTGCGATGGCAGGACATGGGGCAGGGCAAGGGGAACAACAACGGGCAGGACAAGGCGGCGCAACCATCAGTGTGATGATCGCCGACGATCATCCGTTGCTGCGCAGCGGGATCGCCGCCGTGCTGGCTTGCGACCCCCAATTCCGTGTGGTGGCGGAGGTCGGCAACGGCGACGAGGCCGTCGCGCATTACCAGCGCCTGCGTCCCGACATTACGCTGATGGATTTGCAGATGCCCGGCCTGAACGGCATCGACGCCACCACCGCCATCCGGGGCATCGATCCCCACGCGCGCATCATCATCCTGACCACCTTCGGCGGCGACGTGCAAGTGTCGCGGGGGCTCAAGGCGGGGGCTTGCGGCTACATCCTCAAGAACGTGGCGCGCACCGAATTGAGCGACTACATCGTTGCCGTATATGGCGGGCGGCGGCCGCTGTCGCGGCAAGTCGCCGGCAACCTGGTCAACAGCTTCCAGCGCGACGTGCTGAGCAAGCGCGAGATCGAAGTGCTGCGCCTGGTCGCCGAGGGCAATTCGAACCAGCGCGTGGGCGGACAGCTGGGCGTGAGCGAGGACACCGTCAAGACGCACATGAAAACGGTGCTGCAAAAGCTCGACGCGCGCGACCGCACGCACGCGGTGACGATTGCCTTGCGCCGTGGATACTGGGAAAGTTCGTCGCTGGAGTGAGGGGAGGCGGGCGGGTATTGGCATATCGGTAGCCGACCTGTATGCTGCCGGCGACGCCCCTCACCAACAACCAACACGAAAGACCACCATGAACAAGCTGTTTTCCACCTGCGCCATCGGCCTGACGCTCACCCTGGCGCTGGCCGCCTGCGACAAGACCAAGCCGCCCCAGCCGGCCACCACCGAGGCCGTGCCGAACGCCGCCAACGTCGCGCCGGCCGTCGTCGCCTTGCAGAAGATCGATACGGTGACCGGCACCGGCAAGGACGCCGTGGCCGGCGCCACCGCCGTGGTCCACTACACCGGCTGGCTGTACGAGCCGAACTCCCCGCAACAGCACGGCGCGCAGTTCGACTCGTCGAGCGGCCGTCCGCCGTTCAGCTTCCCGCTCGGTGGCGGCCAGGTCATCAAGGGTTGGGACGAAGGCGTGCAGGGCATGAAAGTCGGCGGCAAGCGCACGCTGATCATTCCAGCGGCGATGGGCTACGGCGACAGCGGCGCCGGTCCGATTCCGCCCAACGCCAACCTGATCTTCGACGTCGAGCTGCTCGACGTGCAATAAGCCGGCGCGCTGGCGCGGCCCGCCTCCTGCGAATTCAGGCGGGCGCGGCGCCGCCGCCAGGCACGGCCGACAACGCTTGCTCGGCCACCGCTTCCAGCATCTCCCGGCTGAAGCCGGCTTTCGCCTGTACCGCCATGCCGTGCATCACGGCCATCAGAAACGCCGCCAGCGCCTCCGGGTTGGCGTGCGGCGGCAGATCGCCCTCGGCCTTGGCCCGGACGAAACGTTCCCGCAACTGTGTCTCGCCGGCCGCGCGGAAGTCGATCAACGCCTGCCGCACCGGCTCCGACTCGTCCGATCCCGCCACCGACCCGTTAATGCCAAGACACCCCGCTTGCTCCGGGGAGCGCGTGTTCAGTTCGACTGAACTGAACAGTATGTGCCGCGCCGCCTCGCGCGCGGTCGGCATTCCCAGCGCTTCCGGAATATGGTTCATGAAGCGTTCCTGATAGCGGTCCAGCACGCGGCGAAACAGCGCTTCCTTGTTGCCGAAGGCCGAATACAGGGCGGGGCGCTCCACACCGGCGGCCTCGGTCAGGTCGGCATAGGACGTGCCCTCATAGCCCTTGCGCCAGAAAACGCACAGCGTGGCATCGAGCACTTTGTCGACATCGTATTCGCGATGGCGTCCCATCAGATCACCTCACATTTAAAATAACGACTGTTACGAAATCGCTTGACAGCCCTTTCCAAAATTATATACTAATCGTTATCGTAACGGTCGTTACGAATAGTCTTCGACAACCAACAGGGGTTTGTATGCTGAAAACATTGACGGGCAAGGTAGCTTTGGTAACAGGTGGTTCGCGCGGACTGGGCGCCGCGACGGCGGCGGCGCTGGCGGACCTGGGCGCGGATGTCGCGATCAGCTATGTGTCCTCGGCCGGCAAGGCGGAGGCCGTGGTCGAGCAGCTCAAGGCCAAGGGCGTGCGCGCCATCGCCATCCAGAGCGACCAGGCCGACATGGCCGCCGCCAAGCCGCTGGTCGACCAGGTGGTGGCGCAGTTCGGCAAGCTCGACATCCTCGTCAACAACGCCGCGATCGCGGTACAGGGCAAGACGGTCGACGACCCCGAGCTCGACACGGTCAACCTCGACCGCCAGTGGCAGATCAACGTCATGGGCGCGGTGGCCACCACGCGCGCGGCGGCGCCGGTGCTGTCGAACGGCGGGCGCATCATCTTCATCGGCTCGCTGCTGGGCACCCGCGTGCCGTTCGCCGGCGCCGCCGACTACTCGGGCACCAAGGCGGCGATCGCCGGCTATGCGCGCGGCGTGGCGCGCGACCTGGGCGGGCGCGATATCACCGTCAATGTGGTGCAGCCGGGCGTGATGCCGACCGACATGTCGGCCGAGGTGCTGGGCGACGGCGTCCCGGAGGCGCTGATGAACCTGCACCCGATCCGCCGCATCGCCACCTTGGAAGAGGTCTCGGCGCTGGTCTGCTTCCTGGCGGGGCCGAACGGCGGCTACATGACCGGCGGCGTGCACGACGTGGCCGGCGGCCTGGGCGTCTGATCGATGCGCACTTTTACCCACAATACACAAGGACATGACATGAGCGGACAATTTGGAGCGCAGTCGACGGCGGACGAGGTGCTGGCCGGGGTGGATTTGACAGGCAAGCGGTTCCTGATCACCGGCGTGTCGTCCGGGATCGGTCTGGAGACGGCGCGCGCGCTGCTGGCGCGGGGCGCCGGCGTCGTCGGCGCGGTGCGCGACATCGACAAGGCGGAGCCGGCCACCGCGCCGCTGCGCGAGGCGGCGTCGCGCGCAGGCGGCAGCGTGGAGTTGATCGCGCTCGACCTCGCTTCGCTGCGCAGCGTGCGGGCCGCTGCGGACCAATTGCTGGCGGCGGGCAAGCGGTTCGACGCGATCATTGCCAACGCCGGCGTGATGGCGACGCCGTTCGGCCATACGGAAGACGGTGCCGAAACCCAGTTCGGCACCAATTATCTGGGCCACTTCGCGTTGATCGAGCGGATCGAACCGCTTATTGTCGACGATGGGCGCCTGGTGGTATTGTCGTCCCAGGCGCACCGGGTGGCCGACGTCGATCTGGACGATCCGAATTTCGAGCACCAGTCCTACCAGCCGTTCGTCGCCTATGGCCGGTCGAAGACGGCCACTTCGCTGTTGGCCGTGGAATTCGACCGGCGGCACCGCGCACGCGGCGTGCGCGCGACCTCGGTAATGCCGGGGAACAGTCTGACCGATCTGCCGCGCAATTTCAGCCAGCAAGAGTTGCAGGGGCTGTTCGCCACCGTGGGCAAGGCGCGCGCCGACGCCGGCTTGCCGCCGTCCGAACTGAAGGATATTTCGCAGGCCGCCGCGACGTCGGTGTGGGCGGCGGTGGTCGCCGACAAGGACGAGATCGGTGGACGCTATGTGGAGGATTGCGCCGTCGCGCCGGTCAACGACACGCCGAACCCGTTCGCCGATGGCGTCAGGTCGTATGCGTTGGATGCCGACAGCGCCGCGCGGCTATGGGCGAAGAGCGAGGCATTGATCGGCGTGGCGTCGGCCTGAGATAGCGCCACAGCAACGACGGTCGCTTAGGCGCTCAGGCGCTGAGCGCCTTCAGCCGGTCCAGCTCCGCCAGGAAGCGCTCGGCGGCCAGCGGCGGCGCCCACGGTTCCCACGCGGTGCCGCCGTAGACCGCGTGCAGCGGGTCGTCGTCGAGCGGCGGCACGGTGATCTTCAGCGTGTGCAGCACCTCCCCGGCCGACCAGCCGACCACATGGACCGCCTCGCTGGCGGCGGCCTGCCGGTCCGCCAGCTTGTGGGCGGCGTGTTCCTTGTCGGTCCAGTGCGGCAGGCCGTAGCGCAGGAACACGGCGTTTTCCAGCCGCACCGTCAGCGCGCGGAAACCCTCCCCGAGAAACGGCTTGAGCGGCGATACGCAGTCGAAGCCCAGCAGGCCTTCCTCGGCGTCGTGCAGCAGCTCGCGCAGCGCCGCCAGTGGAGCGAGCTCGACGCCAACGGCCTTGCAGGCGGCGGCCCGCAAGTGCATGACGGTGAGCGAGTGCTGCGCCACCGACAGCGGGCGCGGCCACGCCGAGTGGCCGCCCCAGCGGTAGGTGCGCGCCAGCCCCAGCGCCAGGTCGGAATCGTCCCAGTCGAACGGCGTGGGGTCGAGCAGATCGAGCCGCCGCTCCGACGGCATGCGCACCCAGGCGCGGTTCGGTTGATTCCGGTGATCGTCGCGGCCCATCAAGCTTCCTTTTTTGTGGCGTAGACGCCATCGTACACCCTGCAAGGCGAATTAATTTTAGGCAACATGATCGCGTTTGTCATACACTAAAAGGCTGTTCATCTTTTGATATTGATCAAGCTATGGCAACGCGTCCTCCATATATCTATCAGGGTGGTTCGGTGATGATGCATTCACCGCTGCAATTGAAAAACGCCGAGATGTATGGCTACTTCGTGCGCGGCGACCTGGCCAAGCTGCAGGCCACGCTCGACGGCACGCTCAACCAGGTGGCCGGCCGGCGCATGCGTTTCAAGGCCATCTCGCCGTACGTGCTGCTGACGTTCACGCGCGTCAACCACGCCGATTCGGCGGTGGCGGTCGACCAGAACAAGGGCTGGATCACCGAGATCGACATCGTCACCTGGATCATGGTGGGAGCGATGGACGAGGAGGGCGAGCTGGCCCACATTTACTACTATCCGGCGCACATCTTCGTCGACGACGCCATGGCGCTGATCAACGGCCGTGAGCTGTTCGGCTATCCGAAATACCTGTGCGAGTACGAGATTCCCGCCGCCGATGCCGAGCCGCTGCGCTGCGCCGTCGCGGCGAAAGGCTTCCATCCGTTCTCGCCCGAGACCAAAATCGCCATGCACCCGCTGCTGGAGGTGAACGCCACCCAAAAAACCGGCATCGACACCCCGGTCCACAGCCTGTTCGATCTGATCGAGGAGGCCATCAAGCTGTTTTTGTCGATCCCCGATTTCTTCAACCTCGACGCCGCCGGCTGGGACGACATCATCTCGCTGCTGCGCAATCCGCGCATCGATCAGATCTTCCTCAAGCAGTTCCCGGACAGCGCGGGGCTCAAGGCGGTGTACCAGGCGATCCTCGCCGCGCCTGCCACCATCGAGAAGATCCACGGCGGCGGCCTGCTCGGCTATGAATACGAATGCGTGCTGCACGCCTTCGACAGCTTCCCGCTGCACGAGACGCTCGGCCTGCGACTGGGACCGCAGCAGGCGATCCTGCCGTACCGGCTGAATTTCGACTTCACCGCGCAGCCGGGCGAGGAGTTGATCGACAACTCCAGCGTGGCGCCGAAGAAGATCGCGGTGCTCGGCGGCGGCGTCGGCTCGATGACGGCGGCCTACTATCTGAGCGACCAGCCGGGGTGGCAAAACAACTACGACATCACGGTCTATCAACAGGGCTGGCGGCTGGGCGGCAAGGGCGCCAGCGGCCGCAACGCGGAATACGGCCAGCGCATCGAGGAGCATGGCCTGCATATCTGGTTCGGCTTCTACACCAACGCCTTCAAGATGATCAAGGATGCCTACACCAGCCTCGATCGGCCCCCGGGCGCGCCGCTGGCGACGTGGCGCGACGCCTTCAAGCAGCACGATTACGTGGCCCTGTCGGAGCAGGTCGGCGACCGCTGGCACAACTGGTCGATCGTATTCCCGTCGCTGCCCGGGGAGCCGGGCGAGGGCGACCAGGAAATCTCGATGTGGCAGCTGGCGGTGGCGATGATGGGCTGGATCGAACAATGGATCAACTGTATCGACGAGCTGACGGCGACCTTGGACGTGGACGAGCAGCCGCACCACGGCGGCATGCTGCCGGACTGGCTGCACCGCCTAGCCGAGGGCGTGGCCAACACGGTCGACGAACTGGCCGACGATTTGACACTGGCGGCCAGCGCGCTGACCGGGATGGTGGCGAACATGTCGGCCGATACCGGCGTGCATACGGAGCTCGAACACCACGCGCTGGCCGGCGTGCTGGGTGGCGTGCGGGGCCGGCTGCGCGCGCGCTATCGCGGCCTGCTCGACCGCGCCCATGCCGATGGCGACATCCTCGACGACGTCCGCCGGCTGTTCATCTGCCTCGACCTGGGCATCACGGTGATGAAGGGCGTGTTCGACGACGGTGTGCTCAAACACGGCTTCGATGCCATCAACGATATCGATTTCCGCGACTGGCTGCGCAAGCATGGCGGCGACGAGGAGCTGTGCGTGAACTCGGCGCCGGTGCGCGGCTTCTACGATCTGGTGTTCGCCTACGAGGGCGGCGACTTCACCAAACCGAACGCGGAGGCGGGAACCTTGCTGCGCTCGATGGCGCGCATCGGCCTTTGCTACAAGGGCGGCATCATGTTCAAGATGCAGGCGGGGATGGGCGATACCGTGTTCACGCCGCTGTACGAGGCGCTTCTCAAGCGCGGCGTCAAGTTCAAGTTCTTCCACAAGGTCGAGGAGCTGATGCCGGACGGGCGCGAGATCGGCGCCATCCGCATGACGCGGCAGGTCGATCTGGCCGGCGGCGACTATCACCCGCTGGTCGACGTCAAGGACCTGGCGTGCTGGCCGAGCCAGCCCAATTACGACCAGATCGACCCGGAGCAGGCGGCGCTGCTGCGCGGGAACGGGATCAATCTGGAGTCGTATTGGAGCGACTGGCCGCGCGTGTATCAGGAACGCTTCGACAAGCCGCTACCGGTGCTGACGCTCAAGCGCGGCGTCGATTTCGACCAGGTGGTGTTCGGCATTTCGGTCGGATCGTTGCCGGCCCTGTGCCCGCAACTGCTGGCGAAAAGCCCGGCGCTGCTGGCCACCTCCGAGCACGTGAAGACGGTGGCGACGCAAGCCTACCAGGTCTGGCTGGACAAGGACCTGACGCAGATGGGATGGGCCATCCAGCCCAACGGCCAGCAACCGGTGCTGAGCGGCTTCGCCGAGCCGTACGACACGTGGGCGCCGATGGACCAGCTGCTGGCGCGCGAGGACTGGCCGGCCGGCCAGGAACCGCGCAACACGTCCTACTTCTGCAGCGCGCTGACGGTCGACAGCTATCCGCCCGCCACCGATACCGGCTTCCCCATGCGCATGGCGGAGGTGGCGAAGAAGGGCGCGGTCAATCAGCTTGGCCAGCAGATCGCGTCGTTGTGGTCGGCGGCCGGGCCTTCGGGGGCGTTTCCGTGGCAGTGGCTGACCGATGCGAGCGGGGGCAGCGGGGCGCGGCGCTTCAACGCGCAATACTGGCGCGCGAACGTCGATCCGTCCGAGCGTTACGTGATGTCGGTGGTGGGCAGCACCAAATACCGTCTGCAGACCGACCAATCGGGTTTCGACAACCTGTTCCTGACCGGCGACTGGATCAAGACCGGCTTGAACGCCGGTTGCGTCGAGGCGGCGGTGATGGCCGGCATGCAGACGTCGCGCGCGATGAGCGGCCATCCGGCGATGATCGACGGCGAGACGGATTTCATCTGACCGGTGTTGGAATCGGCGCCGGCGTGCGTCTCAATAAAAGTGTATGCCGGGCCTGAGCACAAGCTGGAAGATCAGCAGCAGGCCCAAGACCGCGAGCAGCGGGCGTGAGATCGAATCGACCGCCACGCCGTTGCCGGTTCCCTGCGCGCCGACATACCACGCGCCAGCTTGTATCCATGCGAGTCCGACCGCCGCCACCAGCGCCGGCACCAGCAGCACTTCTATCCATTCGCGCGGGACGCGAAACAGGACGATTATCGGCAGCGCCAGCATCGCCGGCAGCGTCGCGCTTCTGAACACGAAGCGCTTGCGGTCCACGGCATCACCAATCTGTTCCTGGTTTCCCACCCTGGTTAGCAACAGCCTGCCGATCCAAAACGCCGCCAGGGGGATCGCCGCCAGCGCGAGCAGCGCTGCGATGGTCTTGTCGGCGGCTCCGAGTTTGAAATATCCCATGGCCATGCCGATATCGCTTTGGTCGCTGAGCGCTCCGATAACGACTTGCGGAAGCGCCATGAACACACCGGTGTAGGCCATCCAGAACAGAAGCAGGCGGCTGGCGGTGGATTTGCCCGCGCCACGTCCCAACCACATCGCGCAAACGATGCCGGCCAGCAGCGTGGCAAGCGCGCCGGTCCCTTGAAACAAGGCCGCAAGCGCGTTGTCGCCGTCCCACCGATGATTGTTGTGGAACAGCGTGGGCCGCAGTCCCGGAGTAAAGGCCTTGGGCAGCACCAACGCCAGTTCCTGGATGAAGAACGTGAGGTTAAATGCCAGCACGAACAGCAGCGCCGATGCGAGGATCGATTTCCATTCCCAGGCGCTGGCCCGGCCGGAATGCGGCGACGTGCGGCGCGCCTTGAGCCATCCAGTCACGCCCAGCGCCGCCGGGCCCGCGACGACGATTGCTAACGCTGCGATACCGACAAGGCTTTCAGTTGTCATGACCGGTCCTGTGGAGGGAAGCGGGATTACGCCAGGTGTTTGTAGAAGAAGGTGGTGGCGCAGTAGGCGCCATCCGGCATCAATGCATATTTTGGCACAGTGCCGGCGCTGTGCCAGCCGGCGCGCTGGTACAGCCGTTCGGCGTCGCCGCCGGTGACGGTGTCGAGCACCAGCACGTTTTTGCCGGCATCGCGCGCGGCCTGGTCGACGGCCTTCATCAACAAGCCGGCGACGCCGCGCCGGCGCGCGTCCCGGTGCACCAGCATCTTGGCGACGTCGGCCCGGTGCGGCTGGTTGTCCGGCTGCGCCGTGATCAACTGCACCGTGCCGGCGACGCGCCCGGCGGTCGTCTCGGCCAGCAGCAGCACGCGCTCGCCGCGCGTGACCGCCGCCAGCACCCCGCGCCAAAATGCCAGCGCCTTCTCGCGCGGCAGCGGCAGCATGAAGCTGACCGAGGCGCCGCCTTCGACGCAATCGATCAGCACATCGGCCAGCGCGTGCGATAGCGCTGCGCCGCGCTCGCGCGCTTCATCGGCGTCGACGCGGCGCACGGTGATTGCATCGGACATCAGTTTCTCCTCGTGGCGGGTTGCGACGTCAGCGCGACCAGGTAGCGCGCGCGTTCAGCGGTGGGGTTGAAGTAAACGATGTGGCGTTCCAGCCGCATGACGAGCGTGTCGCCCGCGTGCAGGCGCCATTGCTGTTCGCCGACGCCGATATCCATCGTGCCTCCGATGATCCAGATTTGCTGGTGGATGTCGGCGCCATGCGGCGTGCTGTCGTAGGCGACGCGCTGCCCCGGCGGGAAAATCACGTCGACCAGCTGGATCGGGGAGGGGGCGGGGGGAGAGAGGCTGCGCCGGGTGTAGCCGGAGGCCGGATCGGTCCATACCGGCTGCTGGTCGACGCGTGCCACCGGCGATGGTTGTTGCGCCGGGGCGGACTTGTCCTCGAACAGGCTGGCGAGCGCCACGCCCAGCGCGCTGGCCAGTTTATCGAGGACGGCGGCGGTGGGGCTGCTCTCGCCGCGTTCGATCGACGAGATGGTCGAGCGGCTGACGGTGCTGCGCGCGGCCAGCGCGTCTAGCGACAGGCTGTGCGCATCGCGCAATTCCCGCACGCGGCGGGCGATCAATAAGTTGATATCCATGGATTTCCATTTTACAGGAAATCCATGTCCAGTAAACTGGAATCCATATCGTCGCCGGAATCGGCGGCTGGGGGTTACGGACTAGCGGTTGGTGTCGGTGCTGTTGTCGCCGCGGGCGCCGGCGGCGCGGTCACGGTGCGTGGTCTCGGCCGAGGCGGCCGCCGCATCCTGTTTGCTGTCCTGGTAACTCCGGCTCAGGTTGCCCTGGCGGACACTCTGCTCGGAACGTGCCGGCGCGCGGCCATGTTGCTCGTTCACGTGCGGCGTGTCGTTGCCAGGATGCCCGACGGCATGGTTGCCACTCTCCGACATGCCGTCCCGCTCGGGATCGTAACCGTCGTGAGGCATGTTGGCGCCGGGTTTGAAACCTTTTTCGCTGGGTTTGTTAGGTTGGCTCATGATGCTTCTCCTTTGAAAGGGGAGGCACCATTGTCCTTCCCCGAGTTCACATCGTAAGCTCCCCGGACTGTTCGGTGAGTAGGCGCACATCCCGCAGAAATGTAGGAGTGGACGGAGGGAAACTTTCGATATGCCACCGGGTGCGCGGGCGGGGCAAGCAAACGGCGCGAAAAGCTTATGTCGGCTACCATGAACCGGATGGCGCGCCCGGCGCGGCGACCGTTGGACACCGTATGACACCGTATGAAACGGTATGACATCCAAGCAGCACGGAACGGACGGCCGCGCAAGCGGTCTATATTTATCTACTTTGAAAGGATCTACCATGGGCATACTGAGCAACATCTTCCACAAGATTTTCCCCGGTTCCAAACCCGATGCGGCGCAGCCGGCTACGGCGCCAGCGCCAGCTCCAGCCGCCGCCGCTGCCCCTGCCGCGCCAGCCGCCGCGCCACAGCCGGCCGCCGCTAAGCCGGTGACGCCGCTGGTCGACGTCGAAGCGATCCTGACCACGATGCAGCAGCAGAATTCGCAGCCGCTGAACTGGCGCACCTCCATCGTCGACCTGCTCAAGCTGCTCAACCTGGACAGCAGCCTGGCGTCGCGCAAGGAGCTGGCCGACGAGCTGCACTACACCGGCGACAAAAACGATTCGGCGTCGATGAATATCTGGCTGCACAAGCAGGTGATGATCAAGCTGTCGGAAAACGGCGGCAAGGTGCCGGCCGAGTTGAAGGATTAAACGTTGCGGCAATGAAATCGCGCCTACGCGCTGCTGACGTCCGGCGCCCTGGCGTTGTCGACGGCGGTGCGCAGGTCGCTGCACGCCTTGTGCAGCGCCGCCTCGACGTCCGGCAACATGTCGGCCACCTCGAGCAGTTGGCCGGCGGTGGCCGCCGATTCCATTTCGCTGCACAGCGTGTGCAGGTGCGTCGAACTCAGATAGCCGGCGCTGCCCTTGAGGGCGTGGATGGCCGCCGCCGCCGCGCCGCTGTTGCCGGCGATGACGGCCGCGCGCGCCGTTTCCATGCGCCGTGGCGCTTCCTCCAGGAACGCTTGCGTGATGCGCTGCATATGCTTGTGCGACATGCCGGCCAGCGGCAGGATCTGCACCGCCGCCGGGTTCTCCAGCGGCCCGCCTTCCGGTCCCACCCCGAATTGCTGATCCAGCGCATCGGTGCGCGCCGCTGTCAGCCGCGCCGCGTCGGTGGCGCGCAGCGGCCGTCCCAGGCTCAGGTGCAGGGCGATGATTTTCTCGATCTGGTCGTACAGCAGGCGCTCATCGACCGGCTTGCTGAGGAAACCGTCCATGCCGACCGCGAGGTAGCGCGCGCGGTCGTGGTCGCTGGCGTTGGCCGTCAGCGCGATGATGGGGATGCACGGATCGAGCACGCGGTAGTCTTCGCTGCCGCCGCTGCGGATCAGGCGCGCGGCCTGTTCGCCGTCCATCATCGGCATGCGGCCGTCCATCAACACCAGGTCGTAGGCGGCGGTGCTGAGCGCGTGCAGCGCCTGTAGACCGTTCTCGACGATGCGGATGTCGTGGCCCATGTTCTCGAGCAAGGTGCTGACGATGATCTGGTTGGTGCGCACGTCCTCGGCGCACAGCACGCGCAGGCGGTAGGCGTGGTGCTCCTTGCGCGGCAGGCTGAACGGATCGATCGCCGGTTCCCTGCCCAACGCCAGCGGCAACGTCACGCTGAAGGTCGAGCCGACGCCGACCCGGCTTTCGGCGCCGATCGAGCCGCCCATCAGCTCCACCAATTCCTTGCAGATGGCCAGGCCGAGGCCGGTGCCGCCGTAGCGGCGCGTGGTCGAGTGGTCGGCCTGCTCGAACTTTTGGAACAGGCGCGGCAAGGTGTCGGCCGGGATGCCGGGGCCGGTGTCGGTGACGTCGAAGCAGACGGTGGCGTGGCCTTCGGCGGTCAGCATGGCCGAGGCGTCCAGCCGCACTTCGCCACGGTCGGTGAACTTGATGGCGTTGCCCAGCAAATTGAGCAGGATCTGCCGCAGCCGGGTCGGATCGCCGCTGACGTAGCGCGGCAGGTCGAGCGCCAGGTCGCTGCGCAGCAGCAGGCTCTTGGCGTCGGCCTGGCCCTGCAGGATGCCGATGGCGTCGTCGATCAGCGCGATCAGGTCGAAATCGACCGTCTCGATCGACAGCCGGCCGGCGTCGATCTTGGAAAAGTCGAGGATGTCGTTGAGGATGGCCAGCAGCGATTCGCTGTTTTGCAGGCCGATGCGCAGGTATTCCTCGGTCCGTCCGCGCACCGACTGGTCGCGCATGGCGAACTTGATCATGCCGATCACGCCGGCCAGCGGGGTGCGGATGTCGTGGCTCATCGCCGACAGGAAGTCGATGCGGTGGCGGCTGACCACCTCGGCGTGTTCCTTGGCCTCGGTCAACTGCGCGGTGCGCTCCTGCACGCGCTGTTCCAGCGTGTTGCGCAGCAGCCGGATCTGGTCGGCCAGCGCGAAGGCCAGCAGCACGCCGTCGAGCGTGCCGCCCAGCAAGGTGAACAACTGGGCGTTGGTGACCATCGCCGGGATCAGGCCGACGTTGGCCGGCAGGATCAGCAGGCCCGGCACCATCAGCGCGACGAAGCCGAGCACGAAGAAGCGCGCCGGCTGGTAGCCGCGGCGCCACACCACGATGCCGCTGGTGAGCGCCATCGTCATCCAGATCGTGATGACGATGGTGGCGATGGTGTGGGCGTAGCTGAGCGCCAGGAAGCAGCTGGGCAACGTGAGCAGCGGCAGCACGAGGTTGACGCGGCTCAGTTTATACAGGCGCGGCGCGTATTGCTTCAGGCGCAGGAAGGTGGTGTAGAACAGCGTGCTGAGCACCGGCAGCAGGAAGAACGGCACGTAATGCCAGTGCAGGTTGTGCCAGTTGAACAGGTCGGCCGACAGGTGGAACGTCATGCCCCAGGCGATCGCGTAGCACAGCACGTACAGCGAGTAATACAGCGAGGAGCGGTCGCGCGTGATCGAGTAGATGAAGAAGTTGAACACGGTCAGCGCCAGCAGGGCGCCGATCGAACCGATGATCAGCACGTTTTCGCGCGCGACCAGCTGCTGGTAGGCCGTGCGCGGCAGCACCGAGAACACCGGCGTGCGCGCGTAGTACGGGCTGGAGAAGCGGATCAGCACGTGGTAGCGCTGGCCCGGGTGCAGGTCGATGTCCTTGCCGTAGTGCAACAGATAGGAGTGCGGCTGGCGGTAGCCGGTCAACATCTGGCGCACGCTGCCGTCCTCGCCGTAGAGTTGGATGTCGACCATGTCGATCAGCGTGTCGTTGGGGTCGATGACCCAGGCCGACTGGCGGCTGTCGTTGCGCAGCTCGGCCACCAGCCAGTAGCCGCCGCCGAGCAGGTCGACCTGGCCGGCCGGCTTGAGGCCGGCCACCAGCGACGCCAGTCCGGCCGCCGTGGCCGGGTAGGGCTGGCCTTCGTCCACATAAAGTTTGCCGGCTTTGGCGAGGTCGACGCCGCTGCCTTCGGTGGCGGCGCTTAACGTGATGGGCGCCGGCGCTTCGGTGGCTGCGGCGGCGGCCCGCGTCGGGTGCCACAGGCAGAACAAGCTCAGCAGTACGAGCAACGCGTAGCGCCCGGCGTGGCGGGCCGGTGCGGTGAACGCGTGGTACGTCTTGCTTGCTTTGCTCATTAATGTTCCGAGGGGCGCTGAAGGATAGTTTTTTGCTCATTTTAAACGAGAACATGTCTGTCCCAGACAAAATTTGCCCGTAGCCGCAGGCAACTTTGTTGGCAATATTGCAGCGGAGATATCGAGGGGTTATGATCGTGCTTTTGCATTGGGACAATCCGCGTGTTAATTACTCCAGAACAATTCTTTGGCTTTCTCAGCGCCGCGCTGTTGATCACCGTCTCGCCGGGGCCGGACAATTTGATGGTGCTCAGCGTCGGCATGTCGCGCGGGCGCCGGCGGGGCATGGTTTTCGGGCTCGGCTGCGCGCTGGGCTGCCTGAGTCATACGCTGCTGGCGGCGCTGGGTGTCAGCGCGCTGATCAAGGCCTCGCCGCTGGCCTTCGGCGCGCTCAAGCTGGTGGGCGGCGCCTATCTGATCTGGCTCGGCATCGGCGCCCTGCGCAGCCGTGGCGGCGCGCGCGTGCCGGGCGCCGGCGGCGCCTCGCCCGATGAAAGCCTGGGCAAGCTGTTTGCCAAGGGTTTGTTCGCCAACGCCATCAATCCGAAGGTGGTGCTGTTTTTCCTGTCGTTCCTGCCGCAGTTCGTGGCGCCCGAGCGCGGCGACGCCAGCTGGCAGACCGCGCAACTGGGACTGCTGTTCACGGCCCAGGGCGTGCTGGTGTTTGGCTTGCTCGGTTATTTCTCAGGCACGGTGGGCGCGTGGATCAACCGTCATCCCGGCGCCGGCATGTGGATGGACCGCGTCGCGGGCGCGATTTTCGTCGGCCTCGGACTGCGGCTGATCGTCGCCCGCTGAAAAAGTTTGTTCATCGCGGGCGGTTGTCATCATGGCGTCATGCGGCGTTGACATACTGGCCTTGCTCTTTCAAGTCTCTCCCGATTTGAAACCTTCGGCCCGCGCTCCTTGCCGCGGGCCTTTTTTTTATTTCGCCACCAGCGAAAAGCGCAGCTCCATTTTGTCCTGTACCGCCATGGCGCCGCCCATCACGGAAAACGGTACCAGGCCGAAATCGGTCTGGTTCAAATCGACCGTGCCGCCGACCGTCATCACGCCGTTGTCGTCGCGCAGATCGACCGGAATGGCGTAGTTGCGCGTGACGCCGTGCAGCGTGATCGCCACGCGCAGCGGTTCGCCGGCCGCGCCACGCTCGGCGCGCACCGAGACCACCGGAAAGCGCTCGGCGTCGAGCACCTTGGTCAGCATATTGGTCCGGGTGCCGTCGATGGCGTCGGCCGACGGCTGCTTTTCCAGGCCGGCGACGCGCCGCAGTTCCGGTTCGTCCACCGTCAGTTGATCGAGGCGGAACTGGAAGTCGGCGCGGTTGAGCGCCGGCGCGACAGTGCCGCTGACCGTGCGGCTGGCGATCACGTGATCGTGCCCCAGCCGCGCCAGCAAGCCGCCGCGCCGCACGGTGACGGCGATCAGCGATGCGGCGCTGTCGATCCGCAGCACGTGTTCCGCGCTCGGGGCCGGCGCGGGTGCCGCCGCCGTTGTCGCGGGCGGGGGAGGCGGCGCTGCGGCGCCGGACGCGTCGCCGGGCGCGCGCGGCGGCGAGCAGGCCGCCAGCGTGGCCATCAGCGCGGCGCCGGCCAGGGCGCGCAGCGCGCTGGTCGACGGCGTGTTTGTTTTGCGAGGTGTGTGCGTGTGCGTCATTTGGGCGTCATATTGTAAGATTATTATGCGTTCGCTGGTCCCAGCGTGCTCCAGTTGGTCGCCGTACCCAAGCAGGTGCGGGATATCACAAAGCATGACTCAGCAGGCTCGCCGGTGGCCTGAAACACCGGCACCATCCTACCTAAGTTTCCCTTTCCGGTCGCGACTTAATGAAGTCCTAAGCCTGGCTTTGCCGATAGCTGGCAAAGTACCACCCATAGCGCGCGGTTAAGCCGAGCGCCCGGTTGCCGGACCCCTACAGCCCGGCACAGATTTCGTTCAGGCGGCACGATCGCCGCCGGACACCGTCCATCCCCACGCTCTCGAGCGTTTTACGACCAGTTTCATCTCACGATGACGCTGGTTTTTTTTGCGCCGCCGTCTCCCGATCGGGTTGTGTTTATTTTATCGTGACGGCGGCACCGCTTTTCGAATCGGGCTATTATCTCTTCACATAAACTACAACCAAAGGCAGAGACAATGATCGACCTGTACACCGCCGCCACGCCGAACGGCCACAAAATCTCCATCGCGCTCGAAGAGCTGGAACTGACCTACACGCTGCACGCGCTGGAGCTGTCGGCCAACGAGCAAAAGCAGCCGTGGTTCCTGGCGATTAATCCGAACGGCCGCATCCCGGCCATCATCGACCGGTCGGAAGACAATTTCGCGGTGTTCGAATCGGGCGCCATCCTGATCTACCTGGCCGAGAAGACCGGCGAGTTGATGCCCGCCGATTTCAAGGGCCGCTCCAAGGTGCTGCAATGGCTGATGTTCCAGATGGGCGGCGTCGGCCCGATGATGGGGCAGGCCAACGTCTTCTACCGCTACTTCCCGGAGAAGATCCAGCCGGCGATCGACCGCTATCAGGGCGAGAGCAAGCGCCTGTTCCGCGTGCTCGATGGCCATCTGGCCGATAACGAATACCTGGCCGGCGATTATTCGATCGCCGACATCGCCAATTTCGCGTGGGTCAATATTCACAACTGGACCGGCATTCCGGTCGACGATTTGCCCCACCTGCAGCGCTGGCTGGCGGCGATCCGCGAGCGGCCCGCCGTCAAGCGCGGCCTGATACTGCCGCCGCGCGTCGAGCGCACCACGCCGGAGGAGCTGGAGCAGATCGCGGTCGAGGCGCGCAAGATGCTGGAGACCGGCCAGTCGCGCACCGGGGGCGTGTGAGATGAAGTTCTACACGTCGAGCCGCACGCCCAACCCACGCCGGGTCGCCATGTTCATGGCCGAGAAAGGACTGGAGGACATCGAGCAGGTGCAGATCGACCTGTCCTCCGGCCAGAACCGCAGCGCCGAATTCCTCGAAAAGAATCCGTTCGGCCGCGTGCCGGTGCTGGAGCTGGACGACGGCCGCTTGCTGAGCGAGACGCGCGCCATTTGCAGCTGGCTGGAAGGCTACGCGCCGGAGCCGAATCTGATGGGTGAGGGCTATGACGAGCGCGCCTTCATCGAGATGACCGACCGCCGGGTGGAGCTGCATCTGTTCTTCGGCATCGCCAATTGCGTGCGGCATACGCATCCGGGACTGGCGGTGCTGGAGCAGCCGCAGTTTGCCGATTTCGGCGCCTCGCAGGGGGAGAAGATGCGCGAGACGGCGCGCTGGCTGGATCGAATCCTCTCCAGCCAGCCGTTCGTCGCCGGCCAGCGCTTCACGATCGCCGACATCACGGCATTCTGCGCGCTGGAGTTCGCGCGCGGGTTGATGAAGTTCCGTCCGTCCGCCGAAGGGATGCCGCACTTGCAGGCGTGGCGCGACCGCATCGCCGAGCGCCCCAGCGCGTCGACCAGGTTCTAAGCCACCCGCTTGTACCAGGGCTGGCGCGGGAACACCTGCTTGTACTGGCGTGCCAGCGGTTCGTCGTCGTCGAACGGGCGGTCCAGCACCAGCAAGCCCGATTGCGCCAGGCTGTCGTCGAACAGCCGCAGCACGCGCTCCCGCAGCGGCGCGCCGAAGTCCGGCAGCGCGCGGTCGGCCACGATCATCTGGAATTCGTTGAACGAGGCGTCCGTCACCAGGTTGTACTGGGCCCAGGTAATGCGGCTGCGAAGGTGCGGCAGCGGCACGGCGCGCGTGCCTTCCGCGTTCACTTCGAAATAGTCGATCAGGCGGCCGACGCCGCCGCTCTTTATATAGTTACCCTGCAGTTCACTCAGGCGCGCCATCGGCAGGCTCGCTTGCAGCGCCTCGGCCAGCAGCGCGTCGCTGGCGACGGTGGCGTAGATCTCCGTGCGCGGACCCAGCTGCTCCTGCTCCAGCAGGATGGCCAAGGTCCACGCCTGCTGGGCGCCGGCGCAATCGGCCAGCCAGACGCGCGGCAGCGCGGCGCCGTGCAGGCACACGCCCAGCGACATGCGCAGCAGCGCCGTTTCCGAGGCGTTGTCGAACATCAGCGCCGGCTCGACGTAGAGCGCTTTGACCAGCGCGTCGTAGGCGGCCGGCTCGTGCAGCACCTTCGCTTGCAGCGCCGAGATGGTCGGGGAGGAAAGCTCCGTCATGAGCCGCCGCACCTTGCGGCGCACCAGGTCGCGCCGATAGCCACGGTAGTCGTAGCCATGGCATTGGAACAGCGCTTCCAGGAGCAGCTCCAGTTCCAGCTCCTCGATCGAGGACGGGGAGTGGCGCCGCGCCGATGGCATCATGTCGCCCATCAGTGCAGCCACACCCGCATCAGCGACAGCAACTGCGCCACGTCCACCGGCTTGGTGATGTAGTCGGACGCGCCGGCGGCGATACATTTGTCGCGGTCGCCCTTCATCGCCTTGGCCGTCAACGTGATGATCGGCAGCGATTTGAACTTGGGGATGCGCCGGATCGCGCGCATGGTGTCGTAGCCGTCCATCTCCGGCATCATGATGTCCATCAGGACGATCTCGATGGTCGGATCTTTTTCGAGCACCTCGATACCGTCGCGGCCATTTTCGGCGAACGACACCTGCATCTGCTGGCGCTCCAGCAGCGACGACAGCGCGAAGATGTTGCGCAAGTCATCGTCGACGATCAGCACCTTGCGTCCGGCCAGGCCGCCATCGGCGGCGTGGATTTCCTCGAGCATGCGGCGTTGCGCCTCCGGCAGGCTGGCCTGGGAGCGGTGCAGGAACAGCGCCGTCTCGTCGAGCAGGCGTTCCGGCGAGCGCGCATCCTTGATGACGATGGTCTTGGCGTAGCGTTTGAGCTTGGCCACTTCCTTGCGGTTCAAGTCCTTGGCGGTGTTGATGACGATCGGCAGGTCGCGCAGCGATTCGTCCTTGCCGATGATGTCGAGCAGGTCGAAGCCCGAGATGTCGGGCAGGGTCAAATCGAGCACCATGCAGTCGAAGCGCTGTTCGCGCAGCGCCTCCAGCGCCGCCTTGCCGGTGTCGACGGCGACGATGTGCAGGTCGGCGTCGCCGATCAGCGCGACGATGGAGTCGCGCTGCGCCGGTTCGTCGTCGACCACCAGCAGGCTGCGTTTGCCGCCCAACAGGAATTTCTGGATCCGCGCGAATTCCTCCTGCAGCGCCGCCTTGCTGACCGGTTTGTTCAGGTAGGAGATCGCGCCCAGGCGCAGCGCGCGCTCGCGTTCGCGCAGGCTCGACATCACGTGCACCGGAATGTGGCGCGTGCTGGGGTCGCGTTTGAGGCGGTCGAGCACCGTGAAGCCGTCGATGTCCGGCAGGTCGAGGTCGAGCAGGATCGCCGACGGCAGGTAGTCGCGCGCCAGGCTCAGGGCGGAATCGCCCTGCATCGTGACGACGCCCTTGAAGTTCTTCTCGCGCGCGAAGCCCAGCACGATCTTGGCGAAGCGCTCGTCGTCCTCGATGATCAGCACCGACGGGTCGCCCGGCGCCACCAGGCCGCGGTCGTCGCTGGTGCCGTACTCGCTGATATCGGCATCGAGCTCGCTGGCCGCCGCCGCGGCGCCATCGTGCTCGGTCATCGACAGTTCGCTGTAATGCGGCGCGGAGTAGACGATGTTGGGCGCCGGCGCCACCGGCATCGGCAGGCGCACTTGCGGCTGGCGGCCCATGTCGTAGTTGATGAAGCCCGCGCGGTTGTAGGGCAGGAACAGCGTGAACGTCGAGCCGTTGCCGACCACCGATTCGACCCGGATTTCGCCGCCCAGCAGACGCGCCAGCTCGCGCGAGATCGACAGGCCCAGGCCCGTGCCGCCGTACTTGCGGGCGGTCGAGCCGTCGGCCTGCTGGAACGCCTCGAAGATCAGTTGCAGCTTGTCGGCGGCGATGCCGACGCCGGTGTCGCTGACGGCGAAGGCCAGCACCGCGTCGGCGTGGATCAGGTTCGGGTGGTCGTTGGAGAAGCCGCTGTTGACCAGGCTGATGACCAGCGAGACCTGGCCGTGCGTGGTGAACTTGAACGCGTTCGACAGCAGGTTTTTCAACACCTGCTGCAGGCGCGTGGTGTCGGTCATCATGGCAGTCGGCAGGTTTTCGCGCAGGTCGACCGAGAAGCCCAGGTGCTTGGCTTCGGCCATGTGGCGGAAGGTGCGGTCGACGTAGTTGCGCAGGTTCTGGAAGCGGTATTCGGAGACGTCCAGGGTGACCGTGCCCGATTCAATCTTCGACAGGTCCAGAATGTCGTTAATCAGCGTTAGCAGGTCGGAGCCGGAGCCGTGGATGGTCTTGGCGAATTCCACCTGCTTGCCTGAGAGGTTGCCGTCCGGGTTGTCGCCCAGCTGCTGCGCCAGGATCAGCAGCGAATTCAATGGCGTGCGCAGCTCGTGCGACATATTGGCCAGGAACTCGGATTTGTACTTGGACGACAGCGCCAGCTGGGTGGCCTTTTCCTCCAGCGCCAGCTTGGCCTGTTCCACTTCGCGGTTCTTGCGTTCCACCTCGATGTTCTGTTCCGACAGCAGGCGCGCTTTTTCGGCCAGTTCCTGGTTGGTCTGTTGCAGTTCCTGCGCCAGCGATTGCGATTGCGTCAGCAGCGATTCGGTGCGGCTGTTCGCCTCTATGGTGTTGAGCACCACGCCGATCGATTCCATCAGCTGGTCGAGGAAGGACAGGTGGGTTTCGGTGAAGCGGTCCAGCGAGGCGATCTCGATCACCGCCTTGACCTGCTGCTCGAACAGGATCGGCAGCACGACGATGTTGGTCGGCGGCGCCGCGCCCAGGCCCGACGAGACGACGATGTAATCGCGCGGCACGTCGGTCAGCCAGATGCGCACCTTCTCCAGCGCGCACTGGCCCACCAGGCCTTCGCCCGGCAGGAAGGAGGTCGGCAGCTTGCGGCTGGAGCGGTAGCCGTAGCTGGCGATCATGCGCAGGCGGGCGTCCGATTCCTGCGAGTCCATCATGTAGAACACGCCGTGGTGGGCGGACACCAGCGGCGCCAGCTCCGACAGAATCAGCTTGGTCACGGCCTGCAGGTCGCGCTGGCCCTGCAACAGGCGGGTGAAGCGCGCCAGGTTGGTCTTGAGCCAATCCTGCTGCGCGTTCTTGAGCGTGGTGTCCTTCAGGTTGCGGATCATCTCGTTGATGTTGTCCTTCAGGTAGGACACCTCGCCGCGCGCCTCCACCTGGATCGAGCGCGACAAGTCGCCGCGCGTCACCGCCGTCGCCACCTCGGCGATCGCGCGCACCTGGTTGGTCAGGTTCGCCGCCAGCTGGTTGACGTTCTCGGTCAAGTCCTTCCAGGTGCCGGCCACGCCGGACACGTTGGCCTGGCCGCCCAACTTGCCCTCGGTGCCGACCTCGCGCGCCACCCGCGTCACTTCCGACGCGAACGACGACAACTGGTCGACCATGACGTTGATGGTGTCCTTCAGCTCCAGGATTTCACCTTTCACGTCCACCGTGATCTTTTTCGACAGGTCGCCGCGCGCCACGGCGGTGGTCACCGCCGCGATGTTACGCACCTGGCCCGTCAGGTTCGACGCCATGAAGTTGACGTTGTCGGTCAAGTCCTTCCAGGTGCCGCCGACACCGGGCACGTACGCCTGGCCGCCCAGCTTACCCTCGGTGCCGACCTCGCGCGCCACCCGCGTCACCTCCGACGCGAACGACGACAATTGGTCGACCATCACGTTGATGGTGTTCTTCAGTTCCAGGATCTCGCCCTTGACGTCCACCGTGATCTTTTTCGACAGGTCGCCGTTGGCCACGGCGGTGGTCACGTCGGCGATGTTGCGCACCTGGCCCGTCAGGTTACCCGCCATCGAATTCACGCCGTCGGTCAAGTCCTTCCACGTGCCGGCGACGCCGGGCACGTTGGCCTGGCCGCCCAGCTTACCCTCGGTGCCGACCTCGCGCGCCACCCGGGTCACCTCCGAGGCGAAGGAGTTCAATTGGTCGACCATCACGTTGATGGTGTTTTTCAGTTCCAGGATCTCGCCCTTGACGTCCACCGTGATCTTTTTCGACAAGTCGCCGTTGGCCACGGCGGTGGTCACGTCGGCGATGTTGCGCACCTGGCCCGTCAAGTTACCCGCCATCGAGTTGACCGAGTCGGTCAAGTCCTTCCAGGTGCCGGCCACGCCCTTCACCTGCGCCTGGCCGCCCAGCTTGCCCTCGGTGCCGACCTCGCGCGCCACCCGCGTGACCTCCGACGCGAAGGAGGACAATTGGTCCACCATCACGTTGATGGTGTTTTTCAGTTCGAGAATCTCGCCCTTGACGTCCACCGTGATCTTTTTCGATAGGTCGCCGTTGGCCACCGCCGTCGTCACCGCCGCGATGTTACGCACCTGGCCCGTCAGGTTGGACGCCATGAAGTTGACGTTGTCGGTCAAGTCCTTCCAGGTGCCGCCGACACCGGGCACGTAGGCCTGGCCGCCCAGCTTACCCTCGGTGCCGACCTCGCGCGCCACCCGCGTCACCTCCGAGGCGAAGGAGCGCAACTGGTCCACCATGACGTTGATGGTGTCCTTCAGTTGCAGGATCTCGCCGCGCACGTCGACCGTGATCTTCTTGGACAAGTCGCCGTTGGCCACGGCGGTGGTCACCTCGGCGATGTTACGCACCTGCGAGGTCAGGTTGCCCGCCATCGAGTTGACCGAGTCGGTCAAGTCCTTCCAGGTGCCGGCCACGCCTTTGACCTGCGCCTGGCCGCCCAGCTTACCCTCGGTGCCGACCTCGCGCGCCACGCGCGTGACCTCGGACGAGAACGACGACAGCTGTTCCACCATCGTGTTGGCGGTGGTGGCCGCGCGCAGGTACTGGCCCTTGAGCGGATGGCCGTCGACCTCCAGCGCCATGGTCTGCGACAGGTCGCCCTTGGCGACGGCGCCGATGACGCGCGCCATTTCCGTGGTCGGGCGCACCAGATCGTCGATCAGCGCGTTGACCGCGCTGATGATGGTGGCCCAGCCGCCGGCCATGTTGGGCACTTGCGCGCGCTGGGTCAGGCGGCCTTCGCGGCCGACCACGCGGCTCACGTCCGTGACGACGTGGACCATCTTTTCCTTGGTCTCGATAATTTCGTTGAGCGTGTCGGCTATTTTGCCGGACATGCCGGTCCAGTCGGAGGGCATGCGGGCGGAGAAGTCGCCTTTTTTCAGGGCCATCAGCGTCGCCAGCAGGATCTTCAGATCCAGCTGTTCGCCCAGGTCGGTCATATTGTTCATCGGCTTAATCCTCGTTGTTCAGGAGGGAGTTGGTGGTGGTTGAGAGGGTTGACAGGGGTGGAAGCGGAAAAGGCGCGCCCGGCGCCACGTGCCGCAGCACGTCGCCGGCCGCCTGTGGCGACGCAAAGAGCTCGCCCTGGCAATTGTCGCAGCGCAGCTTGCGCAGTACTTCGAGTTGCCGGCGCTGGTCCACGCCCAGCGCCACGACGCGCATGGACAGGGCGCGTGCGAGGTGGATCACGGCGGCGACGATGTCGGTGCCGCCCTGGTCGTTGCCGATGGCGTGGATGAACACCGGGTCGATCTTGAGCACGTCGAGCTGCCAGCGCTTGCAGGCGGCCAGCGACGAGCGCGCGCTGCCGAAATCGTCCAGCGCGCCGCGCACGCCGGCCGCCTGCAGCTGCGCCAGCACTTGTTCGAGCGGCCCGGCGGCGCCTTGCAGCAGCTTTTCATTGAGTTCGACGCCGATGCTGCCCGGCGCCAGGCCGTGCATGCGTATCGCCGGCAGCAGCACCTGCAGCAATTCGCCGTGCAGCTGCGGCGTGGCCAGGTTGATCCAGATGCACAGCGGCCCGGCGGTCCGGCCATCGTCGCCGGCCACCGCGCGCTGCCACAGCGCCGACTGCGAACAAGCCTGGGCGATGACCCAGACATCGACCCGGTCCAGCAGCACGCGGTCCTGCACGTGCGGCAGGAACTCCGCCGCCTCCAGCACGCCGCGGTCGGGATGGTGCCAGTACAGCCGCGCCTCGGCGGCGACGGTGCGGCCGCTGCGGATCTCGATCTGCGGCTGGTAGCGCAGTTCCAGCTCGCCGCCGCCCATCGCCTGGCGCAGTTCCGCCGTCCACTGCGTGCGTTCGCGCTCGCGCACATTCAGTCCCTCGTGGAAGAACTGCACCGGCGCCGCCGGATGCTGCTTGGCGTGGTACATCGCGGTATCGGCGTGCTTCATCAGCAGCTGGGCGTTGGCGCCGTCCTGCGGGTACAGCGCGATGCCGATGCTGGCCGCCGTTTTCAGGCGGTGGCCGCCGATCTCGAAGGGCAGGGCGCACGCCATCTCGATTTTGCGCGCCACGCGGGCGGCATTGGCCGAGGCGGCGCGCCCTTCGATCAGCACGACGAATTCGTCGCCGCCCAGGCGCGCGACGATGTCGGCCACGCGCACCGCCGCCGACAAGCGCGCCGACACCTGGCGCAGCAGCTCGTCGCCGGCTTCATGGCCGTAGTTGTCGTTGATTTGCTTGAATTTGTCGAGGTCGAGGAACAGCAGGGCGAAGCCGATGCCGTTGCGGTCGGAGACGGCGACGGCGTGTTCCAGGTGCTGGATCAGCGCGCGGCGGTTGACCAGGTTGGTCAGCACGTCGCGCGTGGACAGGTCGTGCGCGCGCTGTTCCGCCACCTTGCGCTCCTTGATCTCCAGTTCCAGCTCGCCGTTGATGCGCTGCAGATCCTGCATGCGCTGGACGCGCAAGTCCTGGTTCAGGCGCACCAGTTCCTCGGTCTTGCTTTGCAACTGCATGTTTTTCACGGCCATGTCGACGAACACCGCGACCTTGGCCTGCAGGATCTGCGGGATCACCGGCGTGAACAGGTAGTCGGCGGCGCCGGCCTGGTAGGCGCGCAGCCGGTTCATCTCGTCGGCGTAGTGGGCGGTGATGAAGATGATCGGCACCCCGGCCGAGCGCGGATGCGAGTGGATCGCCTCGGCCGTCTCGAAACCGTCCATGCCCGGCATGCTGACGTCGAGCAAAATAACGGCGAATTCGTGCAGCAGCACCTGGCGCAGCGCCTCCTTGCCCGATCCTGCGGTGATCAGCTCGTGTATCTGCTGTTCCACCGCATTCGTGAGCAAGCTTTCCAGCGCATACAAACTTGCCGGATCATCGTTGACGAGAAGAACTTTTGGGATCTGCACGGCGGGCTGTATGTTTGTCTGGTTACGGTCCGGTGGATTCAATCTGGAAGGGAAAAGATACTCCTGTGTGTATGGGAGTCAAGCAATATTGTGCAGTGCCGCAACATGACCGTTCCAATTATTGTAACAATTTGACAAGGTAGTTGGCAACGATTTCACCCGGCTCGTAGGTTACAGGAAATAGATGTTTCCGCGCGCACGGTTAGACCGCGTTCAGTCCTTTGTTTACGCGCTACAACAACACACGCGTCATCGCCGCGTCTGGTGAATCCAGATCGGCGCGCTCCAGAGCATTTTTCCGTCGTTTTGGGTCACCCGCGCATAGTAAAAATGCGCGCCGGCGGTGGGGGTGAGCACGGTGCTGGCCTTGCGGCTGAGCAGCTTCACCTCGCCGTTGCGTCCGGGGACGCCGGCAAATACATTGATGGCGGCCGGCCGCTGGCCGCGCCGGCCGGCATAACGCACTTGCAGCGTCAGCCTGCCGCGGTTGTCGAACCGTTCGCCCATCATGCGGCCGTTGGCCGTCAAGACCAGCTCGGCATTCTTGTCCATGGTGGCGTACACGCGGCGGGCCGTGAGCGCGGCGACGAACGTGTCGGCGGTGAGCGCGTCGCCGCGCTCGATCAGTACGCCCGTGCGGTTCGATGACGACGCGCCCCAGTTGGCGCAGTGGTTGTCCTGGTTGCTGCTGAAGGCGACGTGGTAGCCGGCTTCGAGCAGCTTGTTGCAGCCGGCTTCATAGGTGCTGTGCCGCGGCTCGGATTCGTCGTCGCGGTTGGAGAAGGCATTGCTGTTCAGTACCTCGCACAGCACCATGGCGGCGTCGCCGTCCGGCGTCCAGGCCAGCGGCTTGCCGTCGATGGCGAACTGGTCGCCCCTCGGGTGGTTGAATTGTCCCAGCCAGCCGCGCTGGCGCATCAGCGCGTACAGCGTGGCGTAATCGTTCCTGGGTGTGGCGGTGTCGGCCAGCAGATCGCCGGCGGCGTTGCGCTCCCAGCCGAGCAGCTCGCCGCCATTGAGGATGTTGAGATGGCCGCCGTGGTCGATCACGCCCCATTCCTGGCCGTACATGGCGAGAAATCCGGGATGCGCCAGGTTCCATGTGTTGGCGGCGTGGATGCCGCTCTGGTAGAGCGCCTTGACGGTTGCCGGGTCGGCGCCGGCGTTGGTGCCGCCGGAACCGTCGAACATGTGGTTGTGTTCGGACGTCATCAGGAAATCCAGGCCGTGCCGCCGGGCGAAATCGTAGGCCTCGGTCGGGCCGAGCGCCGCGCTCTGCGGCGCCTGCGAACCGCTGCACCGGCCCAGCGCGCCGCCGCCGTCGCTGTGGTTGGTTTGGCTGTGCAGGTTGCCGAGGTGGACGGTGTACAGCGTGGCGCGCGAACCGGCCGGCGCCGGGGCGGCGGACAACGCCGGCGCACGGGCGATCGATGGCGCGGGGCGGGGCAGGCCGACCGCCACACTCCAAGTTTGTTCTACATCAATGTCGTGGTCGGGCGTGTTGCCGATACTCATTTCGATGCCGGCGCGCAAACGCAGCCGGTAGATGCCGGCCGGCACGCCGGCTGTCCGCCCGTCTGTGCGCCAGCGGATCGCCACGCGGACCGGCGCGGCGGCGAGCGCTTGCCGGCCTTTCCACTGCTTGAGTACGTGTCCGTCGTCACGCAATAATTCCAGTCGCCAACGTACTTGTTGCGTTTGCTCACTATCGGGGTAGCTGAAATGCAGTGTAATGGTCCGGATGCCTTTGCTGTCGGCATGAAATGGGGTGTGTAATGCGGCGTCGAATTCGCGGTGGTCCGATTCCACGGCCTTGCCGTCGCTTGGCACGGCGGCGCCGGCGCAGCAGACAGCCGTCAGGACAGTTGCAGATACAACAGATGTGGCGGACATGACGCGCTCCTTGATGAGGCCATCGTACAAGCTCATCAATTAGAGCGCCCGTTACGGCATAAGGTTCCGTTAAATCTCACCAAATCTATCAAATTCTTTAGCTGGTTACTCGACGGCATTAATAGTATGCTGCTGTGATGCAAAAGTTTTTATGATTTGTTGTCTATCCCGAAAGAAGTGAGTGATGGCGCATGCTTAAATCGGCTAACAGCAGAAAGACCGCGGTCCGGTCGCGCGCGCTCTTCTGGGCAGCGGGCTGGGCCCTGGCGATGACGGTGGGCGCGACCTTGTACGGGGTCGCCTCCAGCATCGTCGAGGCCGACGCCGGCCAGCGTTTCGAGAACCTGGCCCGCAGCACGCAGTACGCGATTTCGGCGCGCATCAAGGCGTATTCCGACTTGACGCGCGGGCTCGTCGCGCTGTTCCAGACCAGCGACAACCTGAGCCGCCAGCAGTTCCACCAATACGTGTCGGGACTCGATTTGCCGCGCCAGTTTCCGGCCATCGCGATGCTCAGCTGGGCGCCGGTGGTCACCGACGCCGAGCGCGACGCCTTCGTCGCCGCCGTGCGCGCGGACCGCAGCCTGTCGCCGCGCGGCTATCCCGATTTCGATATCCGGCCGGCCGGGCGCCGCGCGCACTACGCGCCGCTGACCTATGTCGAACCGAACGACCTGATCGACGAAAAGCTGGGCCTCGACCTGGCCACCAGCGCGGTCGTCGACAAACTGAACGCGGCCGCGCGCGACAGCGGCCAGGTCAGCGCCTCCGGCCAGCCGTTCCTGATCGAGCAGCCGCGGCGGCAGGTGGCGCTGGGCTTGCGCTTGCCGGTGTATCGCCGCAACATGCCGCTGGCCGACGTCAGCGAGCGCCGCGCCGCCTATCTGGGGTCGGTGGGGCTGGGATTCAGCGTGGCCAAGCTGGTGCAGGGCGCCATCGACGAGATGACGGTGCGCCAGGTGCATCTGACCTTGTACGCCGATGGCAGCAGCGATGTCGAGCAGCGCCGCCTGGTCATCGACAAGCAGGACCGCCTGCTGTTCACCGACACCGGCGCGGCGACGGTGACGCCGCTGTCGGCGGCCGAGCGCCGCGACTACCTGGAGTCGGTGCTGCCGATCGATTTCAACGGCAGCCTGTGGAAGGCCCACTTCCAGGTGAAGAAGTCGCAGCTGCTGACCGGCTTCGATGTCTACTTCCCGTGGCTGGCGGGGTTGACCGGCTTCGCCGGCACCTTGCTGCTGTATAGTTATCTGGCGGTGCTGTATTCGTCGCGCCGGCGCGCCGTCAAGCACCGCGTGCTGCTCGACACGGTGCTCAACAACGTCGACGCCCACGTCTACATGAAGGACCAGAACCGCCGCTTCATCTACGTCAACGCCCGCATGGCCCACAGCCTGGGCATGCCGGTGCAGGACATCGTCGGCAAACTCGATAGCGAGTTGATGCCGGCCGCCGCCGCCGACGCCGCGTGGGCGCTGGAGCAGCCCGTGTTCCAGGAAAACGTCAAGCGCTCCGGCGAAACCCAGTTCGTCGGCGCCGACGGCGAGGTGCAGTATCACTGGACCGTCAGGGCGCCGGTGGAGATCGGCCGCTCGGTGACGGCGGTGATCGGCATGTCGACCGACGTCACCGAACTGCACCAGCTCAAGGAGAAGGCCGATACCGCCAACCAGGCCAAGAGCGATTTCCTGTCGAATATGAGCCATGAGATCCGCACGCCGATGAACAGCATCATCGGCATGGCCCACCTGGCGCTGAAATCGGTCACGCATCCGAAGCAGCGCGACTATTTGCTGAAGATTTATCACTCGGGCCAGCACCTGCTGGGCATCATCAACGACATCCTGGACTTCTCCAAGATCGAAGCGGGCAAGATGGATCTGGAGATGCTCGACTTTACGCTCGACGCGCTGCTGGCCAACATCACCAGCCAGCTTGGCGAGAGCGCGCGCGCCAAGGGGCTGGAACTGGTGTACGAGCTCAGTCCGGGCCTGGCGCGCCAATTGCGGGGCGATCCGCTGCGGCTCGAGCAGGTCCTGCTCAACTTCACCAGCAACGCGATCAAATTCTCCGAGAACGGCAAGGTGTTTGTGCGCGCGCGCCAGCTGGAGGACAGCGACTGCCATATCCTGGTGCGCTTCGAGGTGGCCGACCGCGGCATCGGCATGACCAGCGGGCAGATGTCGCAGCTGTTCCAGTCGTTCCACCAGGCCGACACCTCGACCACGCGGCGCTACGGCGGCACCGGCCTGGGACTGGTGATCAGCAAGCAGCTGGCGGAGCTGATGGGCGGCGGCGTCGGCGTCGACAGCCATCCGGGCGAGGGCAGCACCTTCTGGTTCACCGCCCGTCTCGCCAAGGGCACGCAACTGCTGCAGCCGAACGTGGAAGCGGTGCAGCCCGAGGTGCTCGACAGCATACGCGGCGCCTCGATCCTGCTGGTCGAGGACAATATCTTCAGCCAGCAGGTCGGCCAGGAATTGCTGGAGGACGCCGGCGCCACCGTCTGCGTGGCCAACAACGGCAAGGAGGCGATCGACCTGCTGCTCAAGGAGCGCTTCGATTGCGTGCTGATGGACGTGCAGATGCCGGTGATGGACGGCTACGAAACCACGCGCCTGATCCGCGCCCATCCCAAGCTGTCGGCCACCTTGATCATCGCGATGACGGCCAACGCCGGGCGCGGCGACCAGGAGCGCTGCCTGGAGGCGGGCATGGACGAATTCGTGACCAAGCCGATCGCGCCCAAGCTGCTGTTTAATATGCTGTCGAAGTGGATGAGCCAGCGCGCCAGGGGCGCGTCGCGCGTGGCGCGGCCGGTGTCGCCGCCGCCGCCGTCGTATTTCACGATGGCCGACGGCACCGCGTCGGCGGCGATCGAGGCGTCCAACGCGATCGGCGCGCTGTCGCCTCCGCAGCCGCCGGTGCGCACGATGTCCGAGGCGGACGTGGAAATACGCGCGCACGGCATCGCGCAAAGCGGTTTGCAAACGCTGTCGCACGTGACGCTGCCGGCATCGCCGGCGGAGCCGCAGCCGATGCCGGTGGAAGGCGAATTGTTCGACCTGGCCGCGCTGGCGCAGACCTTCGGCGGCAAGCCGGACAAGATGCGTAAATACGCGCTGCTGTTTGTCGACTCGGCGCGCGACGGCATGCGCGAAGTCGACGCCGCGCTGGCCCGGGACGACCTGGTGGCGCTGTCGGAACTGGGCCACCGCATCAAATCGTCGGCGCGCGCGGTGGGCGCTATGCAGTTCGGCAACCTGTGCCTGGCGCTGGAACGGGTGCGCACCGACGCCGATGCGGCCAACGCACGGCGGCTGGTGGCGCAGATGCACGCCATGCTGGTGGTGCTGGACCGGCACATCGCACAGGAGTTGCTGGCCTACGCGCCGGGCTAGATGAGCGATAATAGGGTTTTCACTGCGGTTTTTTACTGCGCGGTTTTAACTGCGCGGTTCAATCGCGGTTCGTCCCTATAAAGAGTCTTATGCAACCCAGCATCACCCCCGGCTTGTTGATTTTGCACGGCAATCAAATGGAGCAGCTGCGCGCGGCCGTGTTCCAGTGGCTGCGCAATCATCCGCTCGGGGCGCTGGAATCGGATATTTTCCTGGTGCAGTCGAACGGCGTGGCCGAGTGGCTCAAGATCGCGCTGGCCGAGGAAATGGGCGTGTGCGCGGCCACCCGCGTGGCGCTGCCGGCGCGCTTTCTCTGGGAAACCTACCGCGGCATGTTGGGCCGCGAGCGGGTGCCGGTCCGCTCCGCCTTCGACAAGGGGCCGCTGACCTGGCGCCTGATGCGCCTGCTGCCCACCTTGCTGGCCGATCCGATTTTCGCCCCATTGCGCCACTTCCTCGCCGACGGCGAGGCGGAGCGGCGCCTGCAGTTGGCCGAGCGGCTGGCCGACTTGTTCGACCAGTACCAGGTGTACCGCGCCGACTGGCTCGACGACTGGGCGCATGGCCGCGACCAGCTGCGCAACGCCCGCGACGAAGCGGTGCCGCTGCCGGACGATCAACGCTGGCAGGGCCAGTTGTGGCGCGCGGTGATCGCCGACGTCGATCCCGAGGAGCGCGACCTGGGGCGGGCGACGGTGCACACCGAATTCGTGCGCGCCAGCTCCGCCGGCGAGGCGCCGCTCGGACGCCTGCCGCGCCGCATCGTCATCTTCGGCGTCTCGGCGCTGCCGTATCAAAGCCTGCAGGCGCTCGCCTCGCTGGCGCGCTACGCGCAAGTGGTGCTGGCCGTGCCCAATCCGTGCCAGTTTTATTGGGGCGACATCATCGAGGGACGCGACCTGCTGCGCTCCGCGCACCGCCGACAGCAATTGCGCAACGGCCAGGACCTGGGCTTGATTCCGCTCGAGGAACTGCACGCGCACAGCCATCCGCTGCTGGCCAGCTGGGGGCGGCAGGGACGCGACTTCGTGCGCATGCTCGACGAATTCGACGAAGCCTCGGCCAGCGCGGCGGCCATCGCCAGCGAGTCGGGCGACGACGACCACGTGGCGCCGCTGCGCATCGATTTGTTCAGCGAGGGCGATGGCGGCACGCTGTTATCGCAGGTGCAGGCGGCCGTGCGCGATCTGCTGCCGCTGTCCGAGCACCCGCACGTGCCGCCGCCGGACGACGACCGTTCGATCGAATTCCACATCACCCACAGCGTGCAGCGCGAGGTGGAGGTGCTGCACGACCAGCTGCTGAAGATGTTCGCCGGCGCCGAAGCGAAAGATGGCGGGCCGCCTTTGCGCCCGCGCGACGTGGTGGTGATGGTGCCGGACATCGACACCTTCTCGGCGGCGATCCACGCGGTCTTCGCGCAGCACCGCCGCAGCGACGCGCGCTACATTCCGTTCGAGATCGGCGACGTCAACGACCGCAGCGTCAACCCGCTGCTGGTGGCGCTGGAGTGGCTGTTGCGATTGCCGCAGCAGCGCTGCCGCCAAAGCGAGATCCGCGATCTGCTGGACGTGCCGGCGCTGGCCTCGCGCTTCGGCCTGGGCGAGGACGACTTGCCGACCCTCGGACTGTGGATCGAAGGCGCCGGCGTGCGCTGGGGCCTGGACCAGGAACACCGCAGCGGACTGGGACTGGGCCCGGCGGGCGAGCAGAATGCCTGGATCTTCGGCGTGCGCCGCATGCTGCTCGGCTATGCGAGCGGCGGCGGGGGCGACGCCGGCGCCAGCTTCGCCGGCATCGAACCGTTTTCGGAAGTCGGCGGCCTCGATGCGGCGCTGGCCGGCTCGCTGGCGCAACTGGTCGAGGCGCTGTTGCATTGGCGCGCGGTGCTGGCGCAGGCGCGTTCGCCGGCCGACTGGGGCGTGCAGGCGCGCGCCTTGCTGGCGTCTTTCTTCAGCGCCGGCGAGGAGGGCGACCGCCTGACCTTGGCGCAGCTCGACGATGCCCTCAACAACTGGCTGGAAACCTGCGAAGGCGCGCAGTTCGACGAAGCGGTGCCGCTGGCGGTGCTGCGCGAGGCCTGGCTGGGATTGATGGACGAGCCGACGCTGAACCACCAATTCGTCTCCGGCGGCGTGACCTTCTGCACCCTGATGCCGATGCGCGCCGTGCCGTTCCGCGTGGTGTGCCTGCTCGGCATGAACGACGGCGACTTCCCGCGCCGGGCGCCGAAGGCCGATTTCGATCTGCTGGCGCAGCCGGGCATGGCGCGTCCCGGCGACCGCTCGCGCCGCGACGACGACCGTTACCTGATGCTGGAGGCGCTGCTGGCGGCGCGCGACAAGCTGTACATCAGCTGGGTGGGTCGCAATGTACGCGACAACAGCGAGCAGCCGGCGTCGGTGCTGGTGTCGCAGCTGCGCGATTACCTGGTCAACGGCTGGCAGCTGGACCTGCACGCGCGCACCACCGAGCACGCGCTGCAGCCGTTCAGCCGCCGGTATTTCGAGGCCGGCGGCTTGCTGACCTATGCGCGCGAATGGCGCGAGGCGCACAAGGCGGGGCAGGATGGCGAAGATGGCGAAGCACCGGCTTCGTCCGAGCTGCCGCCGTTCGACATCGACGACAAATTCAGCTTGAAACTCATTAGCCTGAATAATTTCGTGCGCCAGCCGGTGCGCTTCTTCTTCCGCCAGCGGCTGGGCGTGATGTTCGGTGAATCGGCGCTGGTGGGCGAGGACGAGGAACCGTTCTCGCTGAACGCGCTGGAACGCTATCTGCTCGAGGATACGATGCTCGACGACGGCGCCGACGCGGAGCAGATCGAGGAAGTCTACGACAAGCTGACCGAGCGCGCGGAGCGGCTGGCGCGCGAAGGCGTGCTGCCGATCGGGTTGATCGGCCAGCAGTATCAGCGCCAGCTGGTGGAGGCGCTGGTGCCGGTGCGCTGCGCCTGGCTCACCTTGCGCGAGCACTATCCGCAACCGGCCGCCAAGGTGGCATTGAGCCTGGTTCTGGCCGGCGTGCGCGTGGACGACTGGATCGACCAGCTGCGCAGCAACGGCCTGGAGACGGTGTGGCTGACGCAGATGTCGTCCAAGGTGACGGACAAGCAGGGCAAGCCGCGCGGCGACAAATTGATCGCCATGTGGCTGCGGCAGCTGGCCGCCGCCGCCGCCGGCATGCCCGTCACCGGCTACCTGGTGGCGCGCGACGCCATCGTGACGATGAAGGCGCTGCCGCGCGACGAGGCGCTGGAGGCGCTGCGCGAGCTGGTTTGCCTGTGGCGCGACGGCATGAACCGTCCGTTGCCGACCGCCTGCAAAACCGCGCTGGCGCTGGCGCAGGGCGGCGATCCGCGCGCGGTCTACGATGGCGGCTTTGAAATCTCCGGCGAGAACGAGGAGCTGTGCCTTGCCCGCCTGTGGCCGGACTTCGCGGCGCTGAGCGCGCAGCCGGATTTCGCCGACGTCTCCGACGCCTTGTACGGGCCGTTGGCGAACTGGCTGGAACACCACATCACGATCGAGGCCATCGAGGCGGGGAGCCAGCCATGAGCGACGACGCGCGTCAACAAACTAATCAACTCGCTCCGCTGACGTTCCCGCTGCACGGATCGCGCCTGATCGAGGCCAGCGCCGGCACCGGCAAGACCTGGACCATCGCCGCGCTGTATGTGCGGCTGGTGCTGGGCCACGGCGGCGAGAACGGCTACCGCCGGCCGCTGCTGCCGGCCGATATCCTGGTGATGACCTTCACCCGCGCCGCCACGCGCGAGCTGTCGAACCGCGTGCGCGAGCGGCTGGTGGAGGCGGCGGCCTACGTGCGCCGCTTCGAGGACATGGACGACGGCGACACCCGCGACGATTACCTGGACGCGATCCTGGAATCGTACCCGAGCCACGCCGAGCGTCAACGGGCCGCGCACCGGCTGATGCTGGCGGCGGAGACGATGGACGAAGCGGCCATTTTCACCATCGACGCCTGGTGCCAGCGCATGCTGCGCGAGCACGCCTTCGACAGCGGCAGCCTGTTCGACGAGGAGCTGGTCAGCGACGAGCAGGCGCTGTTCGAGGACGCCGCGCACGACTACTGGCGGCAGCAGGTCTATCCGCTCAACGCGGTGTCGCTGGAGGCGTTGCTGTCTTGCTGGAGCGATGTCGGCGTGATGAAAAAGTCGATCCGCGAACTGGTCAAGCGCGCCGACATCATCGGCGATGTCGACGCGACGCAGTCGCTGGGGGCGTTGATCGGCGCGGTGCAGCGCGAGCAACTGGCGCAACTGGCCGGCCTGAAGGCCGGGTGGCACGAACGCGCCAACCGCATGGAACAGTGGATCGCCCAGCACCGCGAGATGTCGCCGAAGTGCTTCAACGGTAACAAGATGCGGCCCGATTCGCTGGCCGGCTGGTTCAACGGTCTGCGCGCCTGGGCGCTGGACCCGGGCGCCGTGCTGCCCGAGATTACCGACACGGCCTGGAAGCGGCTGACGCCGTGGGGTATCGAGGACGCCTTTTCCAAAGGCTTCAGCGCCGCCATCCCGGAGGACTTCGACGCCACCGGGGTGCTAAAGCAGGCCCTCGACGAGCTTGAGCCGATGGCGCACGCGCTGTACCGCCACGCCGCCGCCTCGGTCGCCAATCGTATGAACGAGCTGAAAAAGCGCAACCGTCAATTCGGCTTCGCCGACATGCTGGATCGTCTGAACGCCGCGCTCCAGGGCGAGAACGCCGACGCGCTGCGCAAGCGCATCACCGAGCAGTATCCGGTGGCGATGGTCGACGAGTTCCAGGACACGGCGCCGAACCAGTACCAGATCTTCAACCTGCTGTACCGGGTGGCGGACAACGACCCGGAGACGGGGCTGTTCCTGATCGGCGATCCGAAACAGTCGATCTACGGCTTCCGTGGCGCCGACATCCACAGCTATCTGTCGGCGCGCAAGGCCACCACCGGTCGTCATTATCAGCTGGGCACCAACTACCGCTCCACCAAGCCGGTCGTGGAAGCGGTCAACCATCTGTTCATGATCGCCGAGGGCGAGGCGGCGCAGGGCGGTTTTGGACGGGGCGCGTTCCGCTTCCGCGACCCGGGCACGCGTGTCAACCCGCTGCCGTTCGAGGCGGTCGGCGCCAAGGGCCGCAAGGAACGCATGGTCGGCGCGGACGGCGACGTGCCGGCGCTGGTGGTGGCGTGCAGCGCCGCGCAAGACCTGAAAGCCGACAGCTACCGCGAGTTCTTCGCCCATCACTGCGCCGAGGACATCGTCGCCAAGCTGAACGACGAACGCTCCGGCTTCGACGGCCCGGATGGATTCGAGCGCCTGAAGCCGGCCGATATCGCGGTGCTGGTGCGCGACCGCAAGGAGGCGGCGGCGATACGGCGCGCGTTACAGCGGCGCCAGATCGCCAGCGTCTACCTGTCCGACAAGGATTCGGTGACCGACAGCGGGGAGGCGGCCGACGTGCTGCGCTGGCTGTCGGCGGTCGCGAATCCGCTCGACGGCGCGCTGGCGCGGGCCGCCTACGCCACCCGCACGGCCGGACTGGAACTGGCGCACCTGGCGCTGATGACATCGGACGAACTGGCATGGGAGGAGCGCGTCGAGCAGCTCAAAGCGCTGCACATCATCTGGCAGCGCCAGGGTGTGCTGGCGATGCTGCGCCGCTTCATCCACGAGCTGCAACTGCCGGCTGCCCTGCTGCGGCAACCGGGCGGCGAGCGGCGCTTGACCAATCTGCTGCATCTGGCCGAGCTGCTGCAATCGGCCAGCCGCCAGCTCGATGGCGAACAGGCGCTGATACGCTGGCTCGCCGAACAGATCGAAGGCGGCGAGGGCGCCGGCGACGAGCGCGTGCTGCGCCTGGAAAGCGACGCCGAACTGGTGAAGGTCGTCACGGTGCACAAATCGAAAGGCCTGGAGTACCCGCTGGTGTATCTGCCGTTCGCGGTCACGGCGCGCAAGGTGGAGCGGCGCAACCGCAGCTTCTTCGAGTTCAGCGACGATGACGGCGTGCGCCGGATCGACATGGCGCTCACCGAAACGGCGATGGAACTGGTCGAGCGCGCGCGCCTGCAAGAGGATTTGCGCCTGTTGTACGTGGCGCTGACGCGAGCGCGCCACTTCCTGTGGTTGGGCGTGACGGCGCTGGCCGGCCGCAAGGCGGGCGACAACACCCTGCACGAATCGGCGCTCGGCTACCTGCTCACCGGCGGCGAGGCGCTGCCGTCCGATCTGGTGACGGAGCGCTGGGAGCATACGTGCAAGGGCTGCGCGGCGATCAACATCGTCACCCTGGACATGGCGCCGCAGCCGGCGACACGGTTGAGCAGGATCGAACAGCGCCCGCCGTTGCTCGAACCGCTGCACTACACCGGCCGTTTCGAGCGCGATTGGTCGGTCGGCAGTTTCAGCTCGCTGGCGCGGCGCACCGGCCCGACCGGCATGATCGGCTCTTCCGACAACGCGGGCGCGGCGCCGGTGCCGCGCGACGGTTCGCAGGCCACCTTGCTCGAAGACGGCGACGCGCCGGGCATCGTGCTGCCGGTGCGGGTCGAGGACGCGCCGTGGCATCGCTTCCCGCGCGGTTCCGTGCCGGGTAACTTCCTGCACGAGCAGTTGGAGTGGATGGGCGACGAGGGTTTCGCCATCGTCGAACAGGAGAATTTCGAGGCGCGGCTGACGCGCCGGGTCGAGCGCGCGGGCTGGGGCAACCGGCTAGGCGACACGCTGGCCTGGCTGCGCGAGATCGCCACCACCGAGCTGCCGTATGTGAACGCGGCGTTGAGCCGCATCGAAGCGCCGCTGCCGGAGATGGAGTTCTGGTTCCCGAGCGAGCGGCTCGACACCGGCGAGCTCGATCAACTGTGCGTTGCGCATTTGCTGGACGGCGCGGCGCGGCCGTCGCTGCCGGAGCGGCAGTTGCACGGCATGCTCAAAGGTTTCGCCGACCTGGTGTTCGAGCACGAGGGAAAATTCTGGGTACTCGATTACAAGTCGAACGCGCTGGGCGCGGGCGACGCCGCCTACCACGAGCCGGCGCTGGTTGCGGCGATCGCCGAGCATCGCTACGACATCCAGGGCGCCATCTACATGTTGGCGCTGCACCGGCTGTTGCAAAGCCGCCTGGGCGAACGCTACGATCCGGCCGAGCATCTGGGGGGCGCCGTGTTCCTGTTCTTGCGAGGCATTGCCAACACGCAGACGCGCGGTTGTTATTGGATGGCGCCGGACCCGGCGCTGCTGGACGGACTGGACCGGTTGCTCGGCTACTCCGGTGCGGCGCGGATGGATGACGGGGCACAAGATGACTATTGAAACACGGCCGGCATCCGAAACGTCGGCGCCGCTGTTCGCGCAGATCGACGCGCTGACCGAAAGCGGGCACCTGCGCCGCCTGAGCGGGGCGTTTGCGCGCTTCATTGCCTCCGTTGGCAGCAGTTCGCCGCAGTTGATGGTGGCTTGCGTGCTGTTGTCGGAACTGGAAGGGCGCGGCCACAGTTGTTTGATGCTGGACGAATTGTCTGCCGACCCCGCCGCCTTGCTGGGCTGGACCGGCGACGAGTGGCGCGAACTGCGCGACACGGTGGGCGTCTGGCCGAAAACCCCCGCCGCCTGGCGAACTCTGCTTGCCGGTTGCGACCAGGTTTGGCCCGTTGGCGACCTCGATTTCCAGCAGCCGCTGGTGCTCGATGGCGAACGGCTGTATCTGCGCCGTTATTGGCGTGACGAAACGCTGGTCGCCAAAGCGGTGCGCAGCCGCGCGCTCGGCGGCGTCATCGCCATCGACGCCGACGACCAAGTGGCCGGCGTGCGCCGCTGGCTAGACATCCTGTTCCCCCATGCGGCGCGCGGCGGCGGCGTCGACTGGCAAAAGGTCGCGTGCGCGGTCGCCATGCGAGGCAAGCTCGGCATCATCACCGGTGGTCCCGGCACCGGCAAGACCTATACGGTCGCCCGCTTGCTGGCCCTGCTGTTCGCAACCAGCGGCGGCCGCCATTCCGATCTGCGCGTGGCGCTGGCCGCGCCGACCGGCAAGGCGGCGGCCCGGCTCAAGCAATCGATCGACGTCGCGCTGGCCGGCCTGGACCAGCGGGTGCGTGACGTGATGCCGGAGCGGGAGCTGGGCGCGGCGCGGACCTTGCACAGTTTGCTGGGCGCCCGGCCCGATACGCGCGCGTTCCAGCATCACGCCGGCAATCAACTCGATGTCGACGTGCTTATTGTTGATGAGGCGTCAATGATTCACCTGGAGATGATGTCGGCGCTGCTGGCCGCGCTGCCACCGACCGCCACCTTGATAATGCTGGGTGATAAGGACCAGCTCGCTTCTGTGGAGGCCGGCGCGGTATTGGGCGACCTGTGCCACAACGCCGAAGCCGGCGACTACGGCGCGGAAACGTTGACCTACGTGCTAGAAAGCACAGGTCAGCGATTGCCGGCGAGCTTTGCCGGGAACGGCGGTCCGATCGCCCAGCAAACGGTGATGCTGCGCGAAAGCCGTCGTTTTGGCGGTCCGATCGGCGCGTTGGCGCTGGCCGTCAACGCCGGCGACGCCGCCGCCGCGGTCGAAGTGCTGCGCGCGAGCGACGAGGAAAAGGTCGCCTGGATCGACCCGGCGCAAGTTGCGGACTTGCTGCAGATCGCTTTGGCGGGTCGACAGGGCGCAGCCGGTGGTTATCGGGATTACCTCAACATGATCGCGGCAGGGGCGCCGGAAGGCGAGGAGGTCATACGACTTGCTTGGGTGAAATCTGTACTGAATAGCTTCGAAACCTTCCGGATCTTGTGCGCGCTGCGCGAGGGCGAGTGGGGCGTGACCGGCTTGAACGATGTCGTCGAAAAAAGATTGCAGTCGGCCGGTTTGCTGAAAAGAACCGGCGAATGGTACGTCGGGCGGCCGGTGATGGTCACCCGCAACGACTACGGCACCGGCGTTTTCAATGGCGACATCGGCCTGACGTTGCCGGACCCGGCGCGTCCGGGCGCGCTGCGCGTGTACTTTTCGGAAGGCGAGAACGTCCGCAGCGTGCTCGCCACAAGGCTGCGCAACGTCGAAACGGCGTTCGCCATGACGGTGCACAAATCACAAGGTTCCGAGTTCAAGCACACGGTGCTGGCGCTGCCGAAAGACAGCGGCGGCATGCTTGCGCGCGAGCTGATCTACACCGGCATCACCCGCGCCCGCGACTACTTTACGTTACTGACTCCGAACGGCCAAGTGCTGCTGGACGCGATCGCCCAGCGCACCCAGCGCGCTAGCGGCCTGCGCAACCTCCTCGATAATTAAACGACCGCACCGAACAGCCGAACGCCGTTCGATGCTCGAACCAAGCTAAAAATTAGCACGAAAACACCAATATCCAGCATGGAAAGGACGCGCAACCGCAGATCCACGTGGGGCGGATCACTCCAAACGCCGTGGTTGCGAATTTACAGACGAAAAAAAACCGGAGGCAAGTCCGGTTTTTTAGCGTGCTGTTACAACAACAAAATCACATGGCCCGACGATTCCGTTTGTTAGCCTTGATAACTTTCTTCTTGGTTTTTGCCGCAGCCTTCAATACTTTTGGTTTCTCGATCGGACCCGAAATAAAGCGGCGGATATTGAACGCATCCATCAACCGCGCCGAATTTGCTTTCGCATTCAACAACACCAGCGTGTTGTTCTTTCCACCAGATTTAAAGCGCATGATCAGGCAGCGACCAGCCTCTTCGGTGTAACCGGTTTTGGACAAACCGACGTCCCAACCCTTGGCGCCGACCAGGCGGTTGGTGTTGTGATACTCCACCTGGCGACCCTTGATCTTGATGATGTCCTTGGTGTCGGTCGTGATGCGGGCGATCTCCGGATAGGCCGACGCGGCCTTTGCCATTTTGACCAGATCGGTCGCGGTCGAGCGGTTGTGCGGCGACAAACCGGTTGGTTCCTCGATCACGGTCTGGGTCAGGCCCAGCGCGCGGATCTTGGCGTTGACCGCCGCCTTGAACGCGGCGGGGCCACCCGGATAGGTGCGGGCCAGCGATGCGGCGGCGCGGTTGTCTGACGACATCAGCGCCAATTGCAGCACATCGCCACGCGGGATTTCCGCGCCGACCGGCACGCGCGAGGTGCTGTGCTTGAGCATATCGACGTCGGCCTGGTCGATGCTGATGGGCGCCGCCATGTCCGGTTTGGAGTCGAGCACCACCATCGCGGTCATCAGCTTGGTCAGCGACGCGATCGGTACTTGAACAGTGGAGTTTTTTTCGAGGAGGACCTTGCCGGTGTCGTCTTCGACAACCAGCACGGACTGTGAGCCGAGCGGCACTGCGAGCGCGGCCGCAGTGAACGTACTCAGCAATACAGCAACAATTTTCTTGAGCATGTTAGGTATTCTTGGGAGTGAGGAGTGAAACGGGCGCCAGAAGAAGGCGCAACGCAAAACTAAGACTAGCTATGCGGCAATACGAAGGATAGACGATAACATTAAAGTGGTTTCTCGTCTATTGTATGTAACCTACGGATTCTATTATTTTGTATCAGCCAGAAATAAAGCCCCGAGGCGGGGGAGCGCTCGGGGCTTTTCGGCTTTCAGGCCGCGGCGGCGGCCGGTACTGCGGGGTGCTGCCGTTGCTTGACCTCTCAGCTGCTGATCTTGGCGATCGACACCTCGGTGGATTTCACCAGGGCGATGACTTCGCTGCCCACTTTCAGGTCCAGGTCATGGATCGAGCGCGACGTGATCACCGAGGTGACGATGCCGTGCTGGGTTTCCACATCGACTTCCGAAACCACCGGTCCGAAGATGATTTCCTTGATCTTGCCGCGGAACTGGTTACGTACATTAATTTCAGAAATGGCCATCGTGCATCCTTAGTCTGGTTGGGCAGCTAACTACTGCGGCTGATTACTACCCATCCAGATTAAGGGCATTCGCGGCCTTTGCAAACGAATCGATCCGTATAACCTTATTTGTTCTGGTAGATCTTGTCGAATTCGCCGCCGTCGTCAAAATGCTTCTTCTGCGCCGCTTTCCAGCCGCCGAAGACGTCATCCACCGTGAACATGGTGATTTGGCGGAAATTGGCGCTGTACTTCTTGAACGCCTTTTCCGAGCGCGGGCGGAAGTAATGCTTGGCGATGATGTCCTGCGCTTCCTCGGTGTAGAGGAAGTTCAGGTAGCCGGTGGCCTGCTTGCGCAGGCCGCGACGGTCGACCACCTTGTCGACCACCGCCACCGGCGACTCGGCCAGGATCGAGATCGACGGGTAGACCACCTCGAAGTTGTCGCCGAATTCGGCGCGCACCAGATTCACCTCGTTTTCGAAGGTCACCAGCACGTCGCCGATGTTGCGCTGGGTGAAGGTGGTGGTGGCGCCGCGGCCGCCGGCGTCCAGCACCGGCACGTTCTTGAATATCTTGGTGACCAGATCGCGCGCCTGCGCCTCGGTGCCGCCTTTTTTCACCACCGAGCCCCAGGCCGCCAGATACGTGTAGCGGCCGTTGCCGGCGGTTTTGGGATTCGGGATGACCACCTTGACACCCGGCTTGGCCAGGTCGGCCCAGTCCTTGATCTGCTTCGGATTGCCCTTGCGGACGAGGTATACCATCGTCGAGTAGAACGGCGCGGCGTTGTTGGGGAACTTCTTGGCCCAATCCTGCACCACCAGGCCGCGATCGGCCAGCAAATCGATGTCATTCGCCTGGTTCATGCTGACAACGGCCGCTTCCATGCCGTCGGCGACGGAGCGGGCCTGCTTGGACGAGCCGCCGTGCGACTGGTTGACGTTGACGGTTTCGCCGGTGGTCTTCTTCCAGTCGGCAACGAATACCGGGTTGATCTCCTTGAACAGTTCGCGCGCGACGTCGTACGAGGCGTTCAGCAGCACGGTTTCGGCGGCGCTGGCTTGCAGCGGCAGGCCCATGAACAGCGCCGATGCGGCCAGCAACGAGGTGACGACGAGGCGGCGAGCAGGATTTTTGTTGGTCATAATGAGCTTTCGTAATAACAGGCGACCATGGTGTAAAATTTCGCCCGGAAAAGATACGAATTTTTCGTAATATGCTTAGACCGTTTGGATCGCGCCAAGTTTTCGTTAAAAACCGTATAACGATTTTTGAAAACATTCGTGGGCAAAAGCAGGGCCAGCAACTAGGCTGTCATAGGGAAAACCGGCGCCGCGACACTCCACCCGGGTGCTTCCGCAACGGCTTTGACAGCTTGGTGTATAGTCGTATCAGGCACTGAGAAGCGCGACTTCATTTTGCTATCGGGAATATTTGTGAGCGTACATGAGTCTTGAAATTCGGAGTCTGGAAGTCCGCATCGCTGTTTCGACAGACGCGGACGCGGCGTGCAATGTCTTGCGCCGCTCTATCACGGAGTGCTGTGAGCTCGACCATAAAAACGATCCGGCGATCCTGGATGCGTGGTTGGGCAACAAAACGCCGCAGATGGTGGCGAACTGGTTCAGTTCGCCCACCAATTTTTCGCTGGTCGCGGTCAGCGAAGGCGTCGTGGTCGGCGTCGCTTTGCTGACCGGGGCGGGAAAGTTGGCGTTGTGCTATTTATTGCCCGAGGCGCGCGGGCACGGCATCGGCAAGGCCCTGCTGGCGCGGGTGGAGGAGCAGGCTGGCAGCTGGGGCGTCAAGGCGCTGCAACTGCACAGCACGGCCACCGGCCAGGCGTTTTTCGCTCGGCACGGCTATGTGGACGCGGGCAAGGTGCGCTCGCCGTATGGCGTGGAAACGGTGTTCTTCTGGAAGCAGCTCGACGAGGCCGGCGTCCCCGATGCGGCCAAGCGCAAGCGTTTCTGTAACTGTAATTCAGCTTGATGCCAGCCGGCCGTGGCCGGCGTTGCTTCAACAGCAGACGGCCAATTGCCATTCCTCGCGCCGGGCCGGCGCCGCGCCCACTTCCTCCCCCCCGACGAACAGCTTGAGCTCGCCCGGCGCCAGCCTGGTCCACGCTTCGTTCGACGTCAGCGGTTGCGTGGCGATGACGGCGATGCGGTCGTCAAGATGGTTGTGCTTGCTGAAATCGATGCTCAGGTCGCAATCGATCAGCTTGGCGACCGAGAACGGATACTCCCTGACGACGAAATGCAAATCCGTACTGCAATGGGCGAACAGCAGCTCGCCGTTCGACAGGATGAAGTTGAAGGTGCCGTAGTCGGCGATCTCGCCGGCCAGCGTTTCCAGCGTTCGATACAGCAGGTGGCGCGGCGGCGCCTGCTCGAACCGCAGCGCCAGGCCCGACAGCAGGTGGCAGAACGCCCGCTCGCTGTCGGTGTCGCCCCACGGCGCGTACAGGCTGGGATTCGGGTTGAACAGTTTTAAATCGCCGTTGTGGGCGAACGACCAGGTCCGGCCCCATAGTTCGCGCGTAAACGGGTGGCTGTTTTCCAGCGAGATGCGGCCCTGCGTGGCCTTGCGGATATGCGCGACGACGTTTTTCGCCTTGATCGGGTTTTGCTTGAACTGCGCCGCCAGCGGCGAGTCGATCGACGGCAGGAAGTCGGTGTAGAGGCGGCAACCGCTGCCGGTGTGCAGCGCGATGCCCCAGCCATCCCGGTGTTCGCCGGTGCGGCCGCCCCGTTCGGCGAAGCCCGCGAACGAAAAATCGACGGCGGCAGGCTTGCTGCTGTTCATAGCGAGTAGTTGGCACATGGGGCGGGCGATCCGGACTTGGTTGACGATGTCCCACAATAGCCGCGCCCCCGTGTGAGCGGAAGGAATGTTTTGGCATATCCATAGCTGAAAGCATTCGTTCTGCTTTTTCCGGCGCCCGCATACGCTGTCGACATTGCCTGTATCCGTCGAGGAACCCATGTCATTTCCCGTTCTGCAAAAATACCTGGCGCGTCTATCCGACGCGACCGGCGCCGCCACCAGCATCTGGCTCGATCACGAGGGCAAGGCGCAGGGGCGGTTTTTCAATTGCACCATGAGCAGCGCCTTCCAGCCGGTCCGTCAGCTAGAGACCGGCGCCATCCATGCCTACGAGGGGCTGGCGCGCAGCGTGTCGGCGCAGGACATGGGGCTGTCGCTGTGGAAACTGCTCGACCACGCGGCCAGCGACGACGAGTCTATCGAGCTCGACCGCCTGTGCCGCATGCTGCACGCGATCAATTTCTTCCGCCAGGCCGATAGCGCGCCCAACGCCGACGCCGATCTGTACCTGAACGTGCACGACCGCCTGCTCAGCGCCGTCAGCAGCAACCATGGCCACGCGTTCCGCCGCATTCTCGACGCGCTGGAGTTGCCGTTGTCGCGCATCGTGCTGCAGCTGCCGGCGGCGACGCCGCAGCAGGGCTGGCTGTTGAATTATGTGTCCGACAACTACCGGCGCAACGGTTTCCGCTTCGCCGTCAACGTCGCCAGCGCCCCGGACGGGTTGCAGGTGTTGGACCGGCTGCGTCCGGACGTGTTCAAGCTCGACGCGCGCGAGCTGCATGACACCGAGAATGTGCTGGCCTTGCTGCGGCGCTCGGCCGAGGCCAACGTCTCGGTGCTGTTCAAGCGGGTGGAAACGCCGCAGACGCTGACGGTGCTGCGGCAGTTGGGCGATGCCGCCGGCGTGCCGCTGCTGGCGCAGGGCTATTTGCTCGACGAGCCGCGCGCGGCCTTGCTGCAGCCGGAACCGGTGGCCGCCGCCGCGTAATCCACCGCCGTTGCGGTCCATCGCCATACCGCCAGGCTTTTCGATACGTCTATCGCGTGTCGCCCTGGTCCCCGACTCATATTAAATATCGATGCCGCCGCGCGCCTGATAGCGAGTTTGCATTTGCGGTTTTGCGCGTGGCTGCTTAAATATAGCCTCGCGGATTTAATCGATAAAGGAGTCATCATGAAACGGCTGAACGCAAGCAAGCTGGTAATCGGGGCGGCGGGATGGGCGATGGCGATGGCGGCGGCGGTGCAGGCTCGGCAGCAGAGCGAGCCCGAGCAGCAGTCGGTCCCGGTTCCCTACAAGGCAAGCCAGGCGGGCGCGCAAGTGCGCATCGAGCTGCCGCAGCGCTACCGCAAGATGTGGCCGCAGGACTACGACGACTACCGGCGCGGCTATACGCTGTCCAACGGCCAGACCCTGGCGATCGCGCCGCGCGGCATGCACATGTATGCCCGCATCGATGACGGCCAGTGGCATCAACTCGTCGCGGCCGCGCCGAATGCCTTCGTCGCGCTGGACCGCCAGCTGCAGATGGAGATCAACCTGCTGGGCGACGACCAGGTCAGCGGTTGGGTGGCGATGGTCGTGCCACAGCGGACGTTGGCGAACGGCCTGGTCGTGCCGGAAAGGACGGTGCGGTTGGCGGTACGTTAGCCGGGGGCGTCTCGCGGGCCTGCCGTGTTTTTCATTTCCCCCTGCTTACGCTATAGTATCCCTATCGAGTTTTACGGAATAGCTATGGCATCGCGCAGAGAGTTTTTACAGCAGGGCTTGGGGTTGACGGCGGCGGGGTTGTTATCCGTGCCGTTGATAGGATGTGCGTCGGACAGCGCGGCGCGTAAAACCAGCGCCGGCGCGGCCGCCAAGCCGCCCGCCGCGCGTGTGGCGGCGCCGGCCGTCGTCACGCAGCCGCGGACGGCGGCCAGCATGCCGTCGGCGTCGACCCAATCGGCCCCGTCCGGCCTCGGCGCGGGCAGCGGCGAGATCGAGCCGCCGCCGGACATCTTCGACGCCCAGCTGCTCGACATGGAATTCTGGCTCAAGCCGCGCACCATCGAGGTGTTCCGTCCGGCCAGCAACGAGCGCGCCAAGCTGCTGTACTGGCGCGACGGCGAGATCATCGAGTCCGCCTACCAGGATTTGTGCCACCTGCTGCGCGATGTCAACGGCAAGGAAACCGCCCGCATCGATCCCAAACTGTTCGAAACGTTGTGGGGCACCCAGGCGTTCGTGCAGCGCTACGGCATCGATACGCCGCTGGAGATCCTGTCGGGCTACCGCACATCTTCGTCCAACAACAAGCTGCGCGAAGCCGGCGTGCCGGCCGCGCGCCAGTCGCTGCACATCGAAGGCCGCGCCGCCGACATCCGCATCGCCAACCTGAACGCCGAAGTGCTCGGCGGCCTGGTCAAGAGCTTCCGCCAGGGCGGCGTCGGCTTCTATTACCGCGCCGGCCCGCGCGGCGGCTGGATCCACGCGGATACCGGCCTGAAGCGCACCTGGAAGGGCTGACCGGCAAGTCGTCGAGGTACCGGCCGAAGTCCGACCCATGCTCCCTGCGGACCGTGCCGTATAGATACTTGAATTTCATCGTCGATGCCTGCTATCGGGTAAACTGGCGGCTTGGCCAGTCAACGGGATGAGTATGCAAGATAAGAATGAGCCGCCGCGTTTCAAGCCGGTGCCGTGGCAGGGGCTCGAGAGCCCGGCCGACGTCGAACTGTGGATCGAGGAGCATAACCTCAGCCTGCAGCAACATATCGGCAAGAATGAAACCGGTTACGGCGTCTGCTTCACGCTGGCCGAGGGCGGCGAGATCTACATGCAGACCACCCAGGACGGCGCGTTGATCCTCGATGTGACGCCGGAAGCGCAATGGGTGGCGCCGCTGATCATGGCGGCGGCGCGCCTCGGCGAGGCGCCGCCGGGCTCGATGTGGGTGCTGCCGGACGATAAACTGGTACAGTTGATGATCGGGCTGAGCGGGCTGATCGCCACCTCGATGCTGGTCGTCGGCCACAATTTCGGCCTGCGTCGCCGTATGGGCGCCTGGTAGCGCCTGCCATTATGAGGAAAACCATGCAGACACCCGAGTGCAGTTTTGTTACCCCCGTCCAGCCTGCGCGGCGCCCGGCGCTGCGTCGCGCGGCGCTGGCGGTGATGGCCGCGGCCGCGCTGGCGGCGGCATGGGCGCCGGCCACGGCGTCGGCGGCCGATTTGCTGGCCACCGTCAAGGCGCGCGGCACGTTGAAGGTGGCGCTGGAGGGAACCTATCCGCCGTTCAATTACAAGGACCAGAAGACCGGGCAGCTGGCCGGCTACGACGTCGATGTCGCGCGCCTGCTGGCGGCCAGGCTGGGCTTGAAGGTGGAGTTCGTCAGCAGCGAATGGGCCAGCATCCTGGCCGGGCTGTCGGCCAATAAATACGACGTCATCATTTCGCAGGTGGGCATCAATCCCAAGCGCGAGCAGGCGTTCGACTTTTCCACCCCGTATATCTACTCGATGCCGCAGCTGATCGTGCGCAAGGACGAGAAGGCCGTCTACGCGTCGCTGGCCGATCTGAAGGGCAAGAAGCTCGGCGTCGGGCAGGGCAGCGTCTACGAGCAGCAGGCCAGGGCGGTGCCCGGCATCGACGTGCGCAGCTACGCGGCCGCGCCCGACACGATGTCGGACCTGGCCAGCGGCCGGCTCGACGCCGCCCTCAACGACAGCCTGATGTCGGCCTATCTGCTGAAAATCTCCAAGTTGCCGATCAAGGCCGGGGCCCGGGTCGGCGCGGTCGAGCGCATGGGCATTCCCTTCCACAAGGGCAATCCGGAATTCAAGGCCGCGCTCGACAAGGCGCTGGCCGCCGTCGCCGCCGACGGCAGCCTGACGGCGATCTCGATCAAATGGTTCGGCACTGACGTCAGCAAGGCGCCCTGAGCATGGACTGGCAGGGGCTGCTGGATTTGCGGGCGCTGCTGACCGAGGCGGCGCCCGTCATGCTGCGCGGCGCCGGCTACACGGTGGTGTTCGCGCTGGCGTCGATGCTGGGCGGACTGCTGATCGGCTTCCCGGTGGCGGTGATGCGCATCCTGCCTTACCGCGTGCTGCGCTGGCCGGCCGCCGTCTACGTCAGCCTGATGCGCGGCACGCCGCTGCTGGTGCAGATGTTCGTCATCTATTACGGCCTGCCCAGCGTCGGCATCGAATTCACGCCGGTGACGGCCGGCATCCTGGCGCTGAGTCTGAATTCGGGCGCGTTCCTCTCCGAGAGCCTGCGCGGCGCCATCGGCGCCGTCAGCACCGGGCAGTGGGCGGCCAGCTACAGCCTCGGGCTCGGCTACTGGAGCACGTTGCGCCACGTGGTCTTGCCGCAGGCGCTGAGGATCGCCGTGCCGGCAATGAGCAACACCTTGATCAGCCTGATCAAGGACACCTCGCTGGTCTCGGTCATCACCATGACCGAGTTGATGCTCTCGACCAAGGAAGTGATCGCCACGACATTCCGGCCGCTGCCGCTGTACCTGGCCGCCGCGCTGATCTACTGGGCGCTGAGCCTGTTGTTTGAGGCGTTGCAACGACGCGCGGAACAACGTTTGAACCGTGCACATCGCTAACTTCCCGTGTTTTCTCGACATCGCCATCCGTAAATGCTAGTCTAACCCCATACCCCCAGCGGGGTCAGTGCCGACATTCGGACACGAGCTCCGCCGATGTCCGCATGGCGACACCGACGCTCCGGGCCGGGTTCGCCATTGATGCACGAGTCCGTGTCCGAATGTCGGCACTGACCCCGGGGGTGGGGTTACGCAAAGGGAGGGTATGGAGAAGCAAACGTCCAGTACCGAGGCGCCCGGCCGCAGGCAGCCGATCACCGAGGAGCGGCTCGACGGGCTGGCCGGCCTGGCCGTCGTCGCCGAGGCGGCGGCCCTGGCGCCGTACGAGGCCATGATGGCGACCATCGGCGAGGCCGCCGTGCCGGCCGCCGACGCCGCCGAGACCGGCAAGGCCGTCGCCGAAACGTCCTATTTCAACGATATCTATCTGCTGGCGCCGGTCGGCTACTTCGTGCTCGGCTTCGACACCGCCATCCTGCAGATGAACGTGGTCGGCGCCGATCTGCTGGGTTTGTCGCGCGGCAAGCCCGACCCCACATCGTTCCGCCAGTTCGTCGCGCCGCGCTTCCACGAGGACTTCGACAGCTTCGTGCGGCACGCCCTCAACAGCGCGCAGCCGGAGCAGTGCGACCTGCAGATGGTGCGCGGGCGTAACCAGCAGGGCTTCCCGGTCACCCTGCGCGCCAGCGCCGACGCCAGCGGCCAGGCGCTGCGGGTGATGGTCGAGCTGGCCGAGGGCAAGACCGCCGCGCTCGAACGCAGCGAGGAGCGCTTCCGCCGCATCGTCCATTGCGCCGAGGAGGGCATCTGGGAAATCGACGCCAGCGCCCGCACCAGCTTCGTCAACCCGAAGATGGCGCAGATGCTCGGCTACACCATCGAGGAGATGCTCGACCAGCCGCTGGTGGCGTTCATGGACGACGAGGGCCGCGCCATCCTCGAGCGCAACATCGCGCGGCGCCAGCGCGGCGTGGCCGAGCGCCACGAGTTCAAGTTCGTGCGCAAGGACCGCGCCGAGCTGTGGGTGACGCTGGCGACCAATCCCATCTTCGACGGCGACGGCGGCTACCTGGGCGCGCTGGCGCTGGTGAGCGACATCACGGCCACCCGCGCCTCGACCGAACTGATCTGGCAGCAGGCCAACTTCGACAGCCTGACCTCCCTGCCCAACCGCCATATGTTCCAGGACCGGCTGGAGCAGGAGGTCAAGAAGGCGCGCCGCGAGGGCGTGCTGCTGGGGCTGCTGTTCATCGACCTCGACGGCTTCAAGCTGGTCAACGACACGCTCGGCCACGACCAGGGCGACGTCCTGCTGGTCGAGGCCGCGCGGCGCATCGGCGCCTGCGTGCGCACCTCCGACACGGTGGCGCGCCTGGGCGGCGACGAGTTCACCGTCATCCTCACCGGGCTCGAGCAGATCAGCGCCATCGAGCGCATCACGCAGACCATCCTGGCCCGGCTGCACCGGCCCTTCACCTTGGGCGTGGCCCATCCGTCGGTGTCGGCCAGCATCGGCATCTCGGTGTTCCCGGCCGACGCCAATTCCCCCGAGGCCTTGCTGCGCAACGCCGACCAGGCCATGTACGCGGCCAAGCAGGGCGGGCGCAACCGCTACAGCTATTTCACGCCGGAACTGCAACAGGCGGCGCAGGCGCGCCAGCAGGTCACCATCGACTTGCGCTCGGCGCTGTCGGGCCAGCAGTTCGAGCTGCACTACCAGCCCATCGTCAACCTGCGCAGCGGCCAGATCGAGCGGGCCGAGGCGCTGCTGCGCTGGCGCCATCCGCGCCGCGGCCTGCTGGCGCCCGCCGAGTTCCTGCCGTTCGCCGAATCGGGCGGGCTGATGATGGAGATCGGCGACTGGGTGTTCCGCCAGGCGGCCAGGCAGGCCCGGCATTGGCAAGACGAGCTCGGCTCGGGCTTCCAGGTGGGCATCAACCAGTCGACCGCGCAGTTCCGCGGCGACACGACGCTGTATGCGGGCTGGCTCGACTATGCGACCGGGCTGGGCCTGTCGCCGCGCAGCCTGATCATCGAGATCACCGAGGGCGTGCTGCTCGACGGCGCCGCCCAGGTCGGCGACCGCCTGCGCGAGTTGCGCGAGATGGGGTTGCAGGTGGCGCTGGACAACTTCGGCACCGGCTATTCGTCGCTGGCCCACCTCAAGCATTTCGGCATCGACCTGCTCAAGCTCGACCACAGCTTCATCCAGCACCTGGCCAACGACAGCGGCGACCTGGCGATGTGCGAGGCGTTGATCCTGATGGCCCACAAGCTGGGGCTGCGGGTGGTGGCCGAGGGCGTCGAGACGGTGGCGCAGAGCAATTTGCTGGACTTGGCCGGCTGCGACTTCGCGCAGGGCTATGTGTACGCGCAGCCGATGCCGGCCGAGGCGTTCAGCGCGCTGGCGCGCGCCGGCCTGCCGAGGGTGCGGTAGCCGTTTAGCGCAGGCTCAGCAGCGACACCACGCGCTCGCGGCTGATGCCGGCCAGCGCCGACGTGATCGACAGCAGCGACTGGTAGCCGGGCTGCTTGGCGTCCTTGACGAAATTCTGCGCGACCTGCGCCATGCCGTCGGTGGTGCCGGACGGCACGGTGTTCCTGACCCGCGCGGCGGCCTGGTTGAGCGCCGTCTGCACCGAGACGATCGAGCGTTCCACCTGCGCCAGCGCCTGCAACACTTGTTGCAAGGTGGTGCGGATCGCTTCGACGTCGCCGGTCTGCCAGTTGTCCGGGTCGACCACCGGCGCCTGCGCCTCGGCCTTGACGCGGTTCAGCTGGCCGGTGGGGAAGCGCTGGCCGCCGCCCTGCACGGCGATGGTGTCGCGCAGATTGCCCCATTGCGATTCGGCGACGGTGAATTCCAGCTGGCCGTCCTCGCCCAAGGTGGCGCGCACGCCGCTCGGCGCCAGCGCCGTGTCGAAGCGCTGGGCGATCTGCTGGTCGGTCAGGCCCGGCTCGAGCACCACCGAACTGAGGTTTTGTCCGCCCAGCGAGATGGCCAGCACTTCGCGCCCGCCCGGGCGCAGGTTGGCCAGGTTCATGCCGCGCACGTTGAAGCGCGTGGTGGTGGCCTGGTTGCTGAAATTGAGCTGCGAGTCCAGCGTGCCGCCGGACGCCTGCGAGCGGTTGCGCCAGCTGTTGCTGAACTGGCGCACGTGCGCCTCCAGGGTGCCGTCGGCGCGCTGGCGGCTGGCCAGGCGGGCGCTCAGGTCGGCCTTCAGGCTGCGCAGCTGGGCCGCGCTCTGTTCGAGGAAGTCGAGCGCCTGCTGGGCGCCGGAGATCTCGCCCTGCAACGGCTGGTCCATATTGGTCAGGCCGCGGCGCAGCGGCGCCGCCGACGTCGGCGTCGGGTTGACCGGGGTGGCCGTGGCCGCGTTCTCGCCGTTCAGCCCGAGCGCGGTGCCGTCCACCGCGCTGGCATTGCCGGCGCCGCCGGGAACAATGACGGTGGGGGTGGGTTGGGGCGAGATTTGCATACGCTAGTGGTGAGTGAGGGGGACGCGGTTACAGGACGTTGAACAACGACAGGTTGCTCACCTTGGAATACGCCTTGTACGACGCTTCCAGCGACAAATTATACCCGGCCAGCTCGGTCAGGGCGCCGGCGTAGTCGAGTTGTCCCAGCTCCAGGATGGCGGTCTTGTTCGACAGGCTGACGTTGGCGTGGTTGCCGTCGAGCGTGCGCATCACGTTCTGGGCGCCGCCCAGCTGGGCGATCTTGCCGGCCACCAGGTCGAGCGTGGCGGTGGCGGTGTCCATATTGTCCGTCAGCGCGGCGCGCACCGTGGCGCTGCCGACCACCAGCGCCGGATCGGACAGGGCCTCGATCGTGGTGCTCAGCTTGGTCAGCAGGTTCTGCAGGCCGTCGACGTCGACGTTGACGGTTTGCGTGATGCCGTTGCCGATGACGGTCTTTTGCTGCCCCAGGTTGCCCATGTAGCCATAGGTGACGGGCGCGCCGGGGGCGGAGGTGACCTGGATCGGCTGGGTGTTCGTTTCGGTGCCGGAAAAGATGTAGCGGCCTTCCTGATCCTTCTGGTTGGCCGTGTACAGCAGGCTGTCGCGCAGCGAGGTCAGCGAGGTGACCGTCGCCTTCAGGTCGGCCGGCGAGTTGCTGCCGTCGGACGCCTGCACCAGCAGGTCGTTGAGCGAGGTGATGTCGCGCGTCATGCTGCTCAGGTATTCTTCGTTGCTGGTCAGGCGGATCCGGGTGGCGGCGATGTTCTGGCGATACTGGTCGACGATCGCTTCCTCGCGCGTCAGGCGCGAGATGCGCACCGCGCCGATCGGATCGTCCGACGGCAGCATGATGCGGTCGCCCGAGGCCAATTGCTCGGTGAGCTTGGAAACCCAGCTTTGGTTGTCCTGCAGGCCACGGTTCATGGTGGCCTGGAATTGACTGGAGGCGATACGCATGACGTTTCCTTAATTAAACATTTGCAAGGTGGCGTCGAACAGGTTGTTCGCCACGGAAATGACCTTCATATTGGCCTGGTACATGTTCTGGAACTCGATCAGGTTGATCGCTTCCTCGTCGCGGTTGACCGCGCTGGTGGACTTCCAGTCATCCTCGGACTGCTGGCGGATGGTGGTGGCGGTCTTGAGCAGCGCCTGGTTTTGCTGGCTGGCGACGGCCAGCTTGCCCACCACCTGGGTATCGGCGTCGTTGAGCAGCACATCGCCCAGGCCGGGCAGGTTCAGGATCGGCTTGCCCTTGATATCGACCAGCAATTGCAGGTTGTCGCTGTTGCCGGGGGTGCCGTCGCTGGAGAACGCCAGGTCCGCCGCCGTGAACGTCGGATCGATGCCCAGCAGGCCGGTGGCGCTGGCCGGGTTGTAGACGAACAAGTCCTTGCCGTTGACGCCGGGGGCGGTCAGGCCCGCGTTGAGCTGGGTGTTGACCATCGCCGACATCTGCTTGGCGATCTCCTTGATCGACGTCTGCAACGGCGCCAGGGTGTTTTGCAGGAAATCGCCGAGGCCGCCCAACTGGCCGCCGACCTTGGCGTCGTCGAGTTTGAACGTGGTCTCGGCGAACTTCAGGTTCAGGATTTGCGTGCCGGACAGCGTGTCGAAGCTGAGCGCGGCCGCCATGTCGGTGATGACCAGCGGCTGGCCGGTCTTGAGCGAGACGCTGACGCTGCCGTCCGGATTGTTGAGCACTTCCACCGACACCTGCGCCGACAGGCCGTCGATCAGTTGCTCGCGCTGGTCGATCAGGCCCGAGGTGCTGGTGCCGGCGGAGCCGACCTGGATGATCTGCTTGTTGAGCGCGGCGATGCCGGCCAGCGATTCGTTGATCGACGGCAGCATCGTGCTGCGCTGCTGGTTGACCGACACGCCCTGGGTGGCGGTCAGGTTGTAGATGCTGTTGATTTGCTGAGACATCGAGTCGGCCATCGTGATGACCTGCTGGCGCAGCGGCGTCGAGGTCGGATCGACGGCGGCGGCGTTGAGCGCCTTGAAGAAGTTGTCGACCCCGTAGCTGATGCTGGAGGTCTTATCGGCCATCACTTTTTCCAGCTGCGTCAGGTAGGGCTGGACTTGCGAACGCTGGCCGAGGTCGGAGTTGGCGCGCCACATCTGCTGCGACTTGTAGGAATCGCTGAAACGCAGCAGCGCGCCGACCTGCACGCCGTTGCCGGGGCTGTTGACGCCGGGATCGGTGGCGATCGACTGCAACAGCACGCCCTGGCGGGTGTAGCCCTTGGTCTGCAGGTTGGCGATGTTCTGGCTGACAGTGTTGATGGCGGCTTGGGCGGCCACGGCGCCGGACAGTGCGTTGTAAGAGATGCTCATGGTGCGGGGTCTTTCCTGGTGAAGGCCGAAGGAGCGGTCGCTGACGGCGCTAACGCTGGCACGAGCGCTCCGTTATCAGTACAAGGCGACAGCTAACCGGCCAGGATTAAGCGAAGCACGCATAAAATTTCCATCCGGGAATTTTTCCCGGGTCAGGCCGTCGGCGCGGCGCTGTCCGGCGCCGCCGGGAGCGCCGTGGCGGCCGCCGTTTTCGGCGCCGGGGCGGCAGCCACCGGGGCCGCCGCCGGCAGCAGCTGGCGCAGGATGACGTCGGCCACGCCGAAGGCGCGGCGGCCGGCCATCTGGTCGGCCACCAGGTTGTCGGCCATGTCCAGCATGTCCTGGTTGACCTTGTTCTTGAAGACGCTGTCCTCGGCCGACAGCTCGCGCGTGCCCGAGCGCATCTGGTGCAGCATGTGGCTGATGAAGAAACTCTCGAACTTGACGGCCGCCTCGGTCACCTTGGCGCGGTAGGACGGATCGACCGTGTCGCCCGGCTGGGCCGCCACCGGCGCCACGTGCACGTCGCTGAGCTTGTCGGCGACGCCGAGCCGCAGCTTGCTCGGATCGAAGGGGGCTTGGATGCTCATGGTCGCGCTTTCAATGACGGTTAAATAACGACCAGTTCGCCTTCGATGGCGCCGGCGTGGTCGAGCGCCTGCAGGATCGCCATGATGTCGTCGGGCGAGGCGCCGAGGCTGTTGATGACGTCGATGATGCCTTGCAGCTTGGCGCCGGCCGGCCAGTTGAACATCTGGCCCGAACCCTGGTCGACGCTGACCTGCGATTGCGGCGTGGCCACGGTGTTGCCGGCGGCCAGGGCGTTCGGCTGGCTGACCTTGGTGCTCTCGGAGATCACCACCTTGAGCGAGCCGTGGGTGACGGCGGCGGCGCGCACGCGCAGGCCCTCGGCGATGACCACGGTGCCGGTGCGCGAATTGAACACCACCTTGGGCGAATCGTCGCCGACGTCGATCGACAGCGCCTCGAGCCTGGCCATGAAGGCGATGCGCTGGGTCGGGTTGGCCGGGGCGACGACGTCGACGCTGGTGGCGTCGCTGGCGGTGGCGATGTCGCCGAAGCGCTTGTTGATCGAATCGACAATGTTAATGGCGGTCTGGAAGTGCGGGTGGCGCAGCGACAGGCGCACGCTCGGCTTGGTGGCGAAGTCGGTGGCGATCTCGCGCTCGATCGCCGCGCCGCTCGGGATGCGGCCGGAGGTCGGGGTGTTGACCGTGACCGACGAGCCGCTCTTGCCCTGGGCGCTGAAGCCGCCGACCACCACGTTGCCCTGGGCCAGCGCGTAGACTTCGTTGTCGGCCGCGCGCAGCGGGGTCAGCAGCAGGGCGCCGCCGCGCAGGCTTTTGGCGTCGCCCATCGACGACACCACGACGTCGATGTTCTGGCCCTTGCGGTAGCCGGGCGGGAACACCGCCGACACCATCACGGTGGCGACGTTTTTCGACTTGGCGTCGGTGCCGTCGGGCACCTTGACGCCGAACTGCTTGAGCATGTTGATGACCGACTGGCTGGCGAACTTGACCTGGGTCGAGTCGCCGCTGCCGTTCAGGCCCACCACCAGGCCGTAGCCGACCAGCGGATTGTCGCGCATGCCCTCGACGGCGACCAGGTTGCGCAGCACTTGCGCGGCGTGGGCCGGCACCGTCGCGGTCAGCGTCAGGCACAGCGCCAAAGGCAGGGCGAGAAGGCGGTGCAGCGTGCGGAAGTTCATGATGTTCATCCAGTAATTAAAACGGCCGCCTTAGAAGGGCATGTACGGGCCGGTGAAGAAGCGCGACAGCCAGCCGGCCGATTGCGTCTCGGCCAGCGTGCCCTGCGCCGAATAGGCGATGCGGGCGTTGGCGATGCGCAGCGACGACACCTGGTTGTTGGCGTCGATGTCGGCCGCGCGCAGGAAGCCGCGCAGGCGCACGAATTCCTCGCCCTGGTTCAGGGTCAGCGTTTTTTCGCCGGCCACGCGCAGCAGGCCGTTCGGCAGCACTTCCTGCACGATCACGGTGATGGCGCCGGTCAACGCGTTTTGCTGGGTGCTGGTGGCGTCGCCGGCGAAGTTGCTCGACGAGCCCAGGCCGATCGACGCCTTGGGGAACACCTTGCCCAGCAGGCTGGGGGCGTTGATGTTGTTGTCCGAATCCTTGGAATAGCTGGTGCCGGCCTTCTTGCTGGCCTGCGTGGTTTCCTGCAGGCTGACGGTGACGACGTCGCCGACGCGGAAGGCGCGGCTGTCGGAGGTCAGCGACAGGCCGACGTCGGGGCTGTAGACGCCGCCCGAGCTGCCCTTCGGACCCATCACGCGCGAGACCGTCGGCGCCTCGTCCGACGGGCCGGGGCGCACCGGCGGCGGTTGGATCGCGGCACACCCGGCCAGCAGCGAGGCCGCGACCACCAGTGCCAGGGTGTGCAATGCGGCGTTCATCAGCGGGCCGCCTGCGCCAGGTATTGCAGCATGTTGTCGGCGGCCGACAGCACCTTGGTGTTCATTTCGTAGGTGCGCTGGGCGGCGATCATGTCGACCATTTCCTCGACCACTTGCACGTTCGAGCCTTCCAGCGTGCCTTGCTTGAGCTTGCCCCACTGGGCGGTGCCCGGCGCGCCTTCGGTCGGGGTGCCGCTCGAGGCGGTTTCGGCGAACAGGTTCTCGCCCAGCGCCATCAGGCCGGTCGGGTTGATGAAGCTGGTCAGGGTCAACTGGCCCAGCTGGCTCGGGGTGGCGGTGCCGGCGATGGTGGCCGAGACGGTGCCGTCCTCGCCGATGGTCAGCGCGGTGGCGGTGGGCGGCACGGTGATCTGCGGGATCAGCGGCAGGCCGTGGGCGTTGACCAGGATGCCGTTGGCGTCGACCTGCAACTGGCCGGCGCGGGTGTAGGCGGTTTCGCCGTTGGGCTGGCGCACGGCCATGAAGCCGTTGCCCATGACGGCGACGTCGAGGTCGCGGCCGGTCGTTTGCAGGCTGCCGTTGGTGAACACTTTTTGCGTGCCGACCATGTGCACGCCGTTACCGAGCTGCACGCCCGACGGCGCCAGCGTGTTGTTGTCGGCCACTTGCGCGCCCGGCTGCTGTTCGATCGAGTAGAACAAGTCCTCGAACACCACGCGGTCGCGCTTGAAGCCGACGGTGTTGGCGTTGGCGAGGTTGTTGGCGATGGCTTGCAGCTTCTGGTCTTGCGCTTGCACGCCGGTCTTGCTGATCCACATTGCTGGATTCATGAATTGCTCCTGTAAAGGGTACTGGGATCAGCTTAGCCGCTGATCAGGCGGTTACCGGACTCGGCCATCGAATCGCTGGCCTTGAATAATTTCATTTGGATCTCGAACGTGCGGTTCAGGCTCATCGTGGCGACCATTTCCTCCACCGCCGAGACATTGCTGCCCTCGAGGTGGCCGGCGCGGATCACCACGGTCGCGTCGGTGGCCAGCGGCACGCCGTCGCGGGTGATCAGCAGGCCCGCTTCGTTCTTGGTCAGCTCGGACCCCTCGGCCTTGACCAGGCGCAGCTTGTCGACCGTTTGCATGGTCGTCGTGCCCGGATTCTGGATCGAGATGGTGCCGTCGGCGCCGATGTCGATCTTGCTGTATTCGGGCAGCGTGATCGGACCGCCTTCGCCCAGCACCACGTTGCCGTTGATGCGCAAGGTGCCGTTCTCGTCGAGCGCCATGTTGCCGGCGCGGGTGTAGGCCTCGCCGGTCGGGCCGTCGACGGCCAGGAAGCCGGCGCCGGAGACGGCCACGTCGAGCTCGCGGCCGGTGGCCTTGAGCGTGCCCTGGCGGGTCGACACCGAGTTCGCCTGCAGCTGCGACATGTGGCGGTCGTCGTAGCCGTAGCCCTGGACGGTTTGCGCCGTCGCCAATTCCATATTGGCGCGGAAGCCGCCCGTGTCGATGTTGGCCAGGTTGTTGGCCCGCACCTGTTGTCCGCGCAGGGCCCGTTCGGCCCCGCTCACCGCTGTGTAAAGCAACGCGTCCATGGCTCAGTCGTTCCTTAGATCGCTTGCATCAGCGATTGCAGCATCGTGCTCTCGGTCTGGATGACCTTCGAGTTGGCTTGATAGTTGCGCTGCGACGTCATCAAGCCGACCAGTTCGGACGTGATGTCGACGTTGGACTGCTCCAGCGACGAGGTGTTGATGTTGCCGCCCATGCCCACGCCGGGCGCGTTGACCAGCGGCGTGCCGGAATCGACCGACTCGATCCAGCTGGTGCCGTCGATGGCCTGCAGCGAGCCCTCGTCGGGGAAGGTGGCGATCGCCAGGCGGCCGACGGCCTGCTTCTGGCCGTTGTTGTAGCTGGCGATGACGGAACCGTCGGTGCCCAGCGCGATGCCGGTGAAGGTGCCGGCCGCGTAGCCGTCGGCGGCGTTGGCCGAGGTGGTGGCCTCGCCGGCGAAGCCGGTGGTGCCGGCGTAGTCGATGTCGATCGAATTGTATTTGCCGCCGTTCTGCGCGGTGAGGGTCGACAGATTGAGCGCGATCTTGCCGGTGGCCGGCGTGGTCAGCTGGCCGGTGGTGGTGTCGAACGCCAATGCGCCGCTACCGACTTCCGTACCGTCGAGCACATAATGGACATCAACGCCGCTGGGGCTGGCGTTGCGGGCGAAATACTGGGTCAGCGTGTGCTTGCCGCCCAGCGAGTCGTAGAGCACGGAGGCCTTCGACATGTTGAAGGTCGCCGGGTCGGCGGGGGCGGCGGGGGTGACGCCGGGCGCCGCCGGCCAAGTGCCGGTCGGGGCGGTCCAGTCGGCCGACATGTTGCCGACGTAGTCGACGTTTTTCGACGCCACGGCCGGGATCGACCCGGTCGGGATCGGCACGTCGCCCAGCGCGCCGAGCGTGGTGCTGCCTTGCTTGATCGGGTAGCCCTGCACCTTGCGGCCGGTGGCGTCGACCAGGTAGCCGTCCTTGGAGGCGTCGAAGATGCCGACGCGGGTGTATTCGGTCTGGCCGGTGTTCTGGTCCTTGGTGACGAAGAAGCCGCGGCCGTTGATCGAGGCGTCGAGCGCGCGGCCGGTGTTGAGCACGCCGCCCTGTTTGCTGATGCTTTGCGTGGTCGAACCGATCATGACGCCGGTCTGGACGTCGCCCGAGACCAGCGACGAGAAGTTGGCGCGCGACGACTTGTAGCCGTAGGTGCCGGCGTTGGCGATGTTCTGGCTGGTGCTGTTCAGCGATTCGTTGATGGCCTGGATGCCAGACAATGCGATATCGAAACTCATGATGGAGTCCTTCCTAAGTAAAGATTATTGAATGGCAGAGGCGGATTTGCCGTTGAAGGCGGTGATCGAGGTCGGCGCGATTTCGCCGATGTTGCTGACGTTGAGCACGACGCCGCCGGCGGCCGACAGGCGCACGCTGTTGAGGCGGCCCTGGACGTCGACCGGCGGGGTTTCCTTGGAGCTGGTCTCGACCGACATCTTGTAGGTGCCGGCGGGGATCTTCAGGCCGGCCGTGTCGATCGTGAACGGCACCGTGCCGGCCGCCTGCGTGCCCAGCTTGACCGAATACTTGGTGCCGTCGTCGCCGGTCAGCACCACGGTGGTCGCGGTGCTCGAGGCGGCCAGCGTGGTCTGGCCGCTGATGGCGGTCTTGCCGTCGATCTTGACGGTGCCGGTTTCGGCCATGACGTCCGAGCCGACCTGCGCGCCCAGCGAAATCACTTGCATGCTTTGCAGCACGCTCGAATTGGCGCTGGTGAGCTGCGACAGGTTCTGCAACGCCTCGGTCTGCGACAGCTGGGTCAGCTGCTGGACGAATTGCGACGGATCGGTCGGCGACAGCGGGTCCTGGTTCTGGATCTGCGCCACCAGCAACTTGGTGAACATGTCCGACGAGGCGCTGGCGGCATTGCCGGTCACGCTGGTGCCGGCGTTGCCGGCGCTGGCGCTGCTGTTGTTGAGGAGACTGACTGCCATGGCTTAACCTTCAGCGAGTTTGAGGAGGGATTGCTGCATGCCGCGGATGCGGCCCAGGACTTCGACATTGGTTTCGAAGGCGCGCGAGGCCGACATCATGTCGGCCATCTCCGCCACTTCGTTGACGTTGGGGTAGAACACCATGCCTTCGGCGTTGGCCATCGGATGGCCCGGCTCGTAGACCTTGCGCAGCGGCTCGGACGACTGCACCACGTCGAGCACTTGCACCTTGCCGCCGGCCTGCAGGTCGCCGTCGAAGCTGTCGCTCATGACGGCCGAGAACACCGGCTTGCGGGCGCGGTAGGTGTCGGCCTCGTTGCCGTTGACCGAATCGGCGTTGGCCAGGTTGCTGGCGATGGTATTGAGGCGCACGCTCTGGGCCGACATGGCCGAACCTGCGATCTCGGAAATATTCTTAAAGGACATGGGTTACTCCGTGGTTGATGCGGGCGATGCTGCGCTCGGTTGCGGCCGGGTGGACGGCGGCGCGCTCACTGGCCACTGATGGCCTTGGCGAGACCGCGCAGACGCATCGTCACGAACGTCAGGCTGGTCTGGAAGTCGGAGGCGTTCTGCGAGAACGCGGCCTGCTCGACGCCGACCTCGACGGTGTTGCCGTCGCGGGTCGGGTGGTAGGGCACGCGGTACATCGACGCGGCGCCGTCGTCGCCGCCGATGTCGCCGGCCGCCTCGGCCTGGGTGTTGGCCAAGGTGGCGGCGAAATCCATGTCGCGCGCCTGGAAGCCCGGCGTGTTTTCGTTGGCCAGGTTGGTGGCCAGGATGCGGGTGCGTTCGGCGCGCAGCTGCAGCGCGTCGGCGTGGACCCCTGCCGCTTCTTTGAAGTTGATGCCCATAGTCTTCCCCTGTCCCAATTCAAGCTGCGTTGCTAAAAAACGGTGTTGCATGAGTGCAAAACGTTACCGCCAATGTAAAATGACGGCACTGCGGTTTAACTACCATCGCTCTCCGCATCATAGTAGAGGTATTGCCCATGTTCAACAAAAGTATTGTAACTGGTTTAGGTGGAATGTTGCTGCTTAGCACAACAATTTTTAACACTTGGGCCGCCTCCAGCCCCACAAACGCCGAACAGGTACCCGTTTTGGTCGAGGCCGCGGCCCGCCAATATGTGTTGCGCTGGGCAGACAGTAGCGGTTTGATAGAGCCCAAATTCGAGTTGAATGTGTTGCGCGGCAGCCGTCCGCTGGCCGCTTGCGGGCAGGGTGTCACGGTCGAGGCGGTCGATACGCGCGCGCCGGGACGCATGAAGTTCGCGGCGACCTGCAGCGCCGGGCCGGGGGCGCCGGGCTGGCGCTACGAGTTCGTGGTGCGGGCGCAGATCTCGGCGCGGATCGCCGTCGCGGCCAATGACGTGCCGGCGGGCAAAGTTATTGCAGATGAAGATGTGTTGCTTGAGCGCCACGACATTTCGAATATCACCGACCCGGTCTCCGATCCGCAGGACGTGGTCGGCATGAGCGGCAAGCGGGCCCTGCGCGGCGGCGAAGTGCTGCGCATGGCGCTGCTGGCCTCGCCGACCCTGGTCAAGCGCGGGGAGGCGGTGCGCATCGTCGCGCGCAACGAACAGGTCGAGGTCAGCATGGCCGGCGAGGCGCTCGACGCCGGCGCGCGCGGCTCGCTGGTGCGCGTGCGCAACGCCAGCGGCACCATCATCCGCGCCAAGGTGACCGGCGCCGGCACCGTGCAACCGGCCGACATGCCGGTGTCGATCAAGCCGTAGCGCGTTGCCCGCCCGGGGCGCCGCGCGGCGCCCGCAAAGCGAACAAGCCAACCCGAGGGGTTGGCTTGTCGTGATCCGGATCCGCATGCGACTTAAGGCTTGGAATCGATCGTCGCGCCGGCGCCGCGCTGGACTTGCGCCGCCAGCTTGCTGAGCTTGTCGGCGTAGGCGGGGTCGGTGGCGTAGCCGCCGCGCGCCAGGCCGGTGGCGAAGGCGCGCGCGTCGTTGCCGGTGTTGAGCGCGGCCTGGTAGCGCGGATTGCTCGACAGCATATCGGCGTAATCGCGGAAGGCGCTGGCCGCGTCCGGATAGCTGCGGAAGCGCTCGGTCTTTTTCAACATCGCGCCTTGCTCGTATTCGGTGGTGGTGGCGGCCGCCACCGCGCCTTTCCAGTTGCCGCCCGCCTTGATGCCGAACAGGTTGTTGGTGTCGGCGCCGCCCTTGCGCAGCGGTTGCAGGCCCCAGCCCGATTCGAGCGCGGCGTGGGCGGCCACCACGTCCGGCGAGACGCCCAGCCTGTTGCCGGTCTCTTCGGCCCACGGTTTGATAGAGGCCAGAAATTGTTTCTGGAGATCGCTGTCGATGCCGCCCGCGCCGGTCCCGGCGTTGACTCCCGTATATTCGCCGTCGATGGCGCCGCTCGAGCGCTGCAACGCCATCGCCTGCAGGCTCAGCGCCTGGGACGCGGACGGCGAGGGCGCCGGATCGCCGAAGCCGCCACCGCCGTGGCTGATGAAGGTGGCGACATCCTGCTGCACCTGGCGGAAGGTCGAGGCGAAGTTGCCGGACGACGAGGAAGAGGAGGACGACGAGAAGGCGCCAACGGCCGCGACGGGGCGGCTGGCGGTCATGTTCGATACGGTGGCGGCGGTCGGCGCCGTCGCGGGCATAAAGTTAAGCTGGCGCATAGAGTTGGTCCTCGCCATGCAGCACGCGCTGCATGATGGTGTGCTGTTCTAACAGCAAGTCGCTATTGCGCTTGCCGAGACGCTTGCATTCAACCACCATGGTTTCCAGCGTCTTCCAGTCGGACTCTATTTTCTCCCGTGCAGCATTTTTCAGCAAGGCAAATGCCTGGGCCATGTTGGCAGTTGGACCAAGTAAACGTTGCGCGAGCGCAACGCGCTGCGCGCGGCGCGCCTGCAAGGTGTCGACCAGGGCCGCGATGGCCTCGGCCGCCTGGCCCAGCGGCGCGGCCTGGTGGCGCACCGCGGCCTGGAATTGCTGCTCCAGCAGCTCCTGCAGCGCCGGGTAGGCGCGCAAATCGTCGGCGATGCCGGCCAGCAGCACGCGCATGGCGTCCTGACGCGTCATGGCCGCGATCTGGCGGGCGCCGTCGTCCGGCGCGCCGTTGACCGCATGGTTCACTTCTCGCTCCCGTGGAAGCGCTGGATCAGGCCGGCGAGCTTGGCGGGATCGAACGGCAGTTCGCCCTTGGCCAGCGCGTCGCGCAGCATGTCGACCTTTTCCTGGTCGATGTCGGGCATCTCGCGCATCGCCCGCAGCGCCGGCTGCATGACGGCCGACTGCAGCGGCGCGGCGGCCGGGGCGGGCGCGGCGGCCTCGCCGGCGTCGACCGGCGCGGCGTCGGCCACGCGTTGGACGGTCATGCCGTCGGGGGTGGAGGTCGTGATTCTCATACGTGTGCCTCTGCTTGGCTTGGTTTCCATACGATATCTTAAAGGTTGCCGCTTAATTGTTGCCGCTGTTGTTGCCGCTGTTGTTGCCGCCGCGGCGCGGCTCGGGCGCGGGCTGGCGCTGGGCGCCACCGCCGCCGAGCGAGTCGCGCAGCTTTTCCAGCAGGCCGCGGTCGGGCAGGGCGGTGTGGATCTCGTCGGTCAGCGGCACCGAGTTGTCCGGCATGCCGAACATGGCGGCGATGATCTTCGCTTGCGTCGTGGTCAGGATCAGCAGCTCGATGCGGCGGTTGACGCCGGCGTCGACGCGCTTCGTGTCGAGCGGCGCGCGGTCGGCCATGCCGACCACCTGCAGCACCGATTCCGGATTCATGGTGCCGGCCAGCAGCTGGGCGCGGGCCGACATGGCGCGGTTCGACGACAGCGTCCAGTTCGAGAAGGCGGCGTAGCTGGTGTCGGCGTACTGCAGCGAATCGGTGTGGCCGACGATCAGCATCTGGTTTTCCATCTTCTTGAACAGCGGGCCCATCTTGCGTAGCAGCGCGCTGAACTTGTCGGTCGGCACGGCGCTGCCGCGCACGAACATGCCCTGGCGGTCGGTGTCGTGCAGCATCACGCGCAGGCCGTACGGCGTGATGATGGCTTCCAGGTTCGACGTCAGGCCGAACTCGGCGCTCATTTTGGTCAGCGCCTTCGACAGCGCGGCCAGGTCGGCTTGCGACTCGTACTTGACCTTGTCCTGCTTGAGCGGCGGCACCGGGTCGGGCTCGCCCTGGGCGTTGGTCTTCTCGCCGGGCGCGTCGCTGGTGCCGAAGTGCGGCATCGGGTAGCGGTCGATCAGGCTGCCGCGCGGGCCGCCGACCTGCTGCGGCATGACACCCTTGCCCTGGTCGGTCTTGGCGCCGTTGGCCTCGGTGAGGATTTGTTCCAGCGATTCGGTGTTGCGCGCGGCCATCAGCCACAGCACCAGGAACAGACACATCAGCGCCAGGCAGAAGTCGGCGAACGCCACCTTCCAGGCGCCGCCGTGGTCGTCGTGCTTGTGCTTGCCGCCACCGCGCTTGACGATGGTCTGGTCATGCCCCTTGTCATGCGGCTTTAGCACCACGACCTCCCCTGGCGTTGTCGGCTGGCTCGCTGTCGCGGCCCTCGAGGTCGTTGATCCAGCGTTCCAGCTGGGCGAAGCTCGGTTTGATGTTCAGCGCCACCAGGCGGCGCCCGGCGTCGATCGCCAGCAGCGGCGGCTTGCCGGCCACGTGCGTGACCAGCACCACCTTGACGGTTTCCTTGTTCGAGCCTTCCGAATTGACCAGCTGCTTCATCATGTTGCACAGCGGGTCGATCAAGCCGTAGCAGAGGAAAATACCGATGAAGGTACCGACCATGGCCGCGCCGACGTGCTCGGCGATCTCGCCCGACGTCGCGCCTTCGCTCACGGTGCTCATGGTGATCACGATGCCCAGCACGGCCGCCAGAATGCCGAAGCCCGGCATCGCCTCGCCGATCTTGCCGAGCGACTTGGCCGGCTGCTCGAGCTCGGTGTGGATCGCTTCCAGTTCCTGTTCCAGCACGCCTTCCAGTTCGTGCGCGTTGATCTTGCCCATGGCCATCAGGCGGAAGTTGTCGACGATGAAGGCCAGCAGCTTGGGCTCTTCCAGCACGCGCGGATAGCGCTGGAACAGCGGGCTGTCCTTGGGCGCCTCGACGTGGGCGTCGAGCGCCTTGAGGCCGCCGGCGGCCAGTTGCAGCAGCTCGTACATCAGCAGCAGCAGCTGGCGTTGGAATTCGGAGTCGTACTTTTTCTTGGTGACGATCTTTTTGATCTGGGTCATCATTTCCTTGAGCACGTGGGTCGGGTTGCCGATGACCAGCGCGCCCAGGCCCGAGCCGGCGATGACGATCAATTCGATCGGCTGCCAGATTTGATGGAACGAGCCGCCCATCATGAAGAAGCCGCCGAAGACGCTGCCTAAAACGATGAGGATGCCGACTATTTGCTGCATGATGATTCGCCTTTCCGCGTCATTTACTAATTCCTGGTGCAGTCCCGAACGATTCAGGCCTGCAGCACGGCTTTCATTTTGCCCAGCGCCGCCTTGTTGAGCTGACAGACGCGGGCGTCGGTCAGGTCCAGCACGGCGGCGATTTCCTTGTAGCTGAGCTCAAATTCGTAATACATTTGCACCACCCGCTGCTCGCGCTCGTCGAGCCCGCGCAGCGCCTGTTCCAGGCTGCGGCGCACCATCAGCTGGTCCTCCGGGCTGGGCGCGCTCTCGTTGCTGACGCTGTCCTGCAGGATCTCGTCGAAACTGGCGATCAGCTCGGCGTTCTCGTCGAGCTGGTAGGCCTGGTAGGCCTCGGCCGTCAAGCCCAGGCCGGTGGTGATCTCTTGCTCGCTGGGCTCGCGGCCGAGCTTGCGGGTCAGCGCGCGCACCGCGTCGCGCAGCTTGTGGCTTTGCTGGCGCACCGCGCGCGGGCGCCAGTCCTGGCGCCGTAGTTCGTCGAGGATGGCGCCGCGGATGCGCAGGCTGGCGTAGCTGCCGAACCCGCCGTCGGGCTCGCCATAACGGCGCAGCGCCTCCAGCAAGCCCATCAGGCCGATCTGCTCCATGTCGTCGCGGTCGATGGCGCCGGCGACCTGCGAATTGAGCTGGCGCACGATGCGCTTGACCAACGGCGCATAGGCGAGCAGATACTTTTGCTCGTCGGCCGCACTGTGCATGACCGGCGCCTTGCCGTCTTCACTGTAGCCCTCGGCGTAAGTTTCCGCATACTGCTCTGTGTAGGCCATGCCCGCTCCACTCGTGTTCATGCCGCTGCGGCTACTCGATGATGAGTTTGCCGATCATGACCTCGGAAAATGGTTTTTCCCGGCCTTCCTGCTCGTACGTCTCGTCGAAGGCCTTGTTCAATTCATTGGCGAACTGGTCGATCGTCATCACCTGCGCGGTGGCCATCGGCAGGTTCGACAGGGTGCGCACGGCAACGCTGCGCAGCATCGGCAAGTGCTCCTTGGCTTCCTTCTCCAGCTTGGCGTTGGTGGTGATCACCAGGTCGGCCGACATGTAGTGGGCCGAGGTGTCGGTGGGCACCCGCTTGAGCATGATGATGACCTTGTCGACGGTCAGGTATTTCGGCGGCGTTTCATCCTTTTTCTCTTCCTTCTTGGCCTTCTTGGCCTTCGCTTCCTTGCCGTCCTTGCCACCCTTGGCGTCGTGTTCCTCGGCCGCGGCCTCGTCGCCCTTGGACATGTACCACACCGCGCCGCCGGCGACGGCGGCGCCGACCACCGCCACCAGGGCGAACGCGACAATCATTTTCATGTTCTTCATCTACTGATTACTCCTGCTCGGACGTCATGGCAAAGAGGGAGGCGGCGCCATCCTCGGACAGCGCGCGGCCCGGCGTGCGGGCGTCGTCCTGCCCGCGCTGCTGGCCGTTGCGTCCGCCGCCGTCGCCCTGGGCCTGCGCTTGCGCGCGGCTCGACGACACGGTCACGGCGACGTCGCCGAACTGGCGCGTCGACAAGTCCTGGCGCACGCTGTCGCCGATGCTGTTGAGCTGGCGCAGCACTTCGCTGTTGTTGGCCGACAGGTTCACCTGCAGCGACCCGGCGCTGTGGCGGATCGAGATCTCGATGCTGCCCATGTTGGGCGGTTCCAGGCGGATCACCGCGTGGTCGTTGTTGCGCTGCAGGTTCATTTGCAGGCGGTCGCCCAGCGCCTGGCGCAGCGGCTGTTGCCACTGCTCCGGCGTGCCGGCCAGCTTGACGGTGGCGCCCGGCGCGGCCGGCGCGGCCGGCGCGCCCGCGGTCAAGCCGGCGCTGGCGCTGGTGGCGGCCGGCGCGGCGGCGGTGGCGCGGTTCTCGTCCTTGGCCACGCTGGCGCCGGCCAATGGGGCGGCGTCGGCGCGCTGGCCGGCGGCCGCCTCGGCGGGCGCGCGTGGCGCCGGGCCGGCGTTGGCCGCGGTCGGGGCGGCGGCGTCGAGCGCGGGCGCGGCGGCGTTGGCGCCGGCGGCGTCGCCGCCGGTTGGCCGGGCGGGGGCGCCCTGGGCGGCGCCGTTGGGCAGGCCCTGGGCGCCGGCGCCGGTGCCGGCTTGCTGCTGTGCGGCGGCGAGCGCGGCGGCATCGGCGGCTCGCTGCGGCGCGACCACATTGACGGCGATGCTGGCGGCGGCCAGGTTCAGGCGCGTGGCCGAGTTGCTCAGCGTCGAGACGGCGCTGACGGTCTCGCCACGGGCATCGGCGGCCAGCGCCTGCGTGCCGCCGGGGGCGGCGCCGGCGCTGAGCATGGAGGTGATCATTGCCGGCAGGGTGTCGGCGGCGGTGGTGGCGGCGGCGCCGCTGTCGGCGCCGGCGGTGGCGTCGGCGGCATCGGCGGCCGGCGCGGCGGCGCCGTCGTCCTGGACGGCGGCCGACAGGTCCGCCAGATTGAGCATCTGGGCGAACGGCGCGGCCAGCGGCGCATCGGCAACCGGCTCGTCGGCCAGGTCGGCCGCTTCGGCGCTCTTGCCGGACGACGTGGTCCTGGCCGCTTGTGCGGCGGTGCCGGACTGGGCGGTTCTGGCCGGGGCCGGGCTGGCCGGCGACCTGGCCGGGGCGGCCTGGCCGGCGCCCGGGCGCGGGTTCGCGGCCGCCGCGTTGCGCTGGGCCGGCTCCCTGGCCGGCGCGGCGGCATTGCCGGCGCGCGCGGCTTGGCCGCGATTGGCGGCGACCGGCGCGGTGAAGTCCGCCTTGGCGGCCTGGGCCGCCTTGTCGGCGGCGCTGGCGTAATGGACGCTGTTCATTGTGATGCTCATGCTTGAATTCCGTTGTCTGCTTGTTCGCTGTCGAGGGCGTAGGCCAGCCACCCCTCCTTGTTTGCCTGCATTTCGTTCAGACGCCGCCCCAGGTCTTCGGTGGCGAGGTCGCAACGGCGTACCGCTTGCCGGTGCATGTCATGCAGGGCCGCCAGCGCGGCCCGTTCGGCGCCGCTCCATTGGCCCTGCGCCGCCATTTGCGGCAAGGTCGCCGCCACCAGCGTGTTCAGCGCCGCCAGCAGCTTCCAATCCTCGGCGGCGATGGCGGCGTTCATCTTCTTGGCCATCTGCAGCAATGTCGCTTGCCTATCCATTTTTGGCCTGTACGCCCAGCCAGCCTTTTTTGATGGTCGTCAGCAAGGTCGTGACCTCGTCGATGATGCCCGGGTCCAGGCTCACGCCGGCCGTGTAGAGGCGCCCGGCGCAGTAGTCGTACAGGCGGCTGAGGTTTTCGACGACGTCGCCGCCGTTGTCGAAGTCCAGCGAGCTCGACAAGCCGTTGATGATGTCGGTGCACTTGTTCAGGCTGTTCGCCTTGAGCTCGTAGCGCTTGCCGACGATGTGGCCGCGCGCGCGCGCCAGTTCCTCGAGCAAGCCGTCGGTCAGCACCAGCACCAGTTCGATCGGCGACGCCCTTGCCACCTGGGCGTCCAGATTGGTGGAGTGGTAACTGCTATAAGCTTCGTGGTTCAACATGGGTTCACCGTACGGGTAAGAATCCGCGGCACGATTGCCGCGGCGGGACTGCGGGTTAGCTATCGCTGTCGGAGGAGAACAGCGACGTGAACAGGTTGGAGGTGCCGGTCATCGACGACTGCAGCTGCTGCAGCGCGGTAAATTGCGCCAGATAACGCTTGTAGGCGTTGTTGAACTGGTTTTCCAGCGTCGCCAGGCGGTCGGTGACGTCGCTTTGCTGCTTGGTCGCGACGTCCTTGCGGGCGCTGATATAACCGGTGGTGAGGTTGGTCCAGCCGGACGCCAGCTTGTTCATCGCGCCCAGCACGCCGGTGCCGGGGTCGGTGCCGACGCCGGCCTTGCCGAACAGCGTGTCGAGCGCGGCGGGATTGGCGCCGACGGTCTTGTTCAGGCGCGCCGTGTCGAGCGTGAGCATGCCGTCGCGCCCGGCGGAGATGCCGAAGTTGATCAGCGACTGGCCGCCGGTGGCCGCGCGCAGCGCCGTGCCCAGGCGGTCGCGCAGCGAGGCGATGCCGGCGTCGCCGTACAGCGCGGTGGCGGCGCCTTCGGCCCCCGAACCGCTGACCGTGTTCATCGCGCCCAGCAGCGTGTTATAGGCGGTCACGAACGCCTGGACGTTGGCGGCCGTGCCGCTTTTGTCGGCGGCCACGGTCAGCGTCACCGGCGTGGCGTTGGCGGCCTGGGCCTGGGTGACGGTGAAGCTGATGTCGTCGATGGCGGTGATGGTGTTGGAGGCTTGCTCGATCTTGGTGCCGTTCTGGCCGCCGATCCAGACGATGGCGTTGCTCGCCGCGCTCAGCACGGTTTTGGCCGACAGGTCCGCCTGCAGCGCCGGGTCGCCCAGGCCGCTGACGTCGATCGAGGCGACCGCGTTGTCGGCGCCGGTCTGGGTCGACGTCAGCACCAGCTTGGAGGTGCCGTTGATGGTCATCGTCGACGCCGACACGCGCGAATTGTTGGTGGCGGCGACGTTGACGGCGGCGGCGATTTCCTTCGCGCTCAGCTTGCCGTCGAGGTCGCTGTCGGCGTTGGTCAGCGCGACCTGGAAGGTCGAGCCGTCGGCCAGCGCGATGTTGAGCGAGCCGGCGTTGGTGGCGGTGCTGTCGGCGACGTTGTACGAGACCTGGCCGGCGGTGGCGAGTTGCTCGACATAGAACGAATAGGTGCCGGCCACGGCGCGCGAGTTGGCGCTGGCGGTGGCGACCGAGGGGTTGCTGATCGTGGCCGCGTTGGCGGTGACGGTCTTGCTGCCGGTGGTCAGGCCGGCCAGCGCGCCCTGGAACGCGCTCAGCGCCGAACCGAGCTGCGTCAGCGCGGCCGTGGTGGCCTTGGCCTGCGCGCCCTGCGCGTCGAGGATCGCCTTGGTCGGGGCGACGTAGTTGTTGGCCAGATTGGTGGCGGTGGTTTTCGGGTCGTAGACCGGACTGCTGATGACTGCCATGATCGTGCTCCTGGAAAGGATGAATGAAGTGTACCTTGATACAAGGCGACCCTAATCGTTTCCGTATGAAAATATTTCTAACTTTTTTTTGGGTGTTGCAAATGTGTCGCGCCGGGCCGGGACTGTGTCGTTTACCGCATCAGTGACGCCGCGACAACAGATTTGGCAAGGCGCTAACGTTACACCGGCGATTTCTGTCCGCGCAGCCAGGCCTGGGTCGCCAGGTCGTCATGCTGCTTGCGCTCCTTGGCGTCCTGTTGCTTGAGCACCACCTTCTGCTGCGTCACCAGCACCTTGCCCAGCACCTCGCGCTTGGCCCAGGCGGCGTTGAGCGCCTGTTGCGACACCGCCATGTCGGCCTCGTGCATGTGCAGGTCGAGCCGGTGGCTGTCGGCCATCTGCATCACGGCCTGCTTGTAGTTGCCGCAGTTGCCGGCCAGCGCCGGGTGCAGGTTGCCGCTGGCGCCGCTGTTGGTGTACAGGCCGGTAAGGCGGTCGAGGTTTTTCTGGTAGCGTTCGCGCAAGTTTTGCTTTTCCGCCATCTCGGTCTGCAGGCGCTCGACCTCGGTATTGCGCAGGGCGACCAGGGTGGTCAGGTTGCGGATATTCTGGTGGCTCATGTCATCAGCCTTTCAAGTTCACTTACGCACGGCGCGAACGGCGCTTCTTCCTTGGTGCCCTGGCACAGAAAATCTTCGACCTTCGGGTGCAGCATGACGGCCTTGTCGGTGACCGGATCGGCGCCCGGCACATAGGCGCCCAGCGGGATCAGGTCGCGCACGCGGTTGTGGCGGGCCATGCTCGACTTGAGCGCGCGCGCGGCCAGCATGTGTTCCTGCGTGATGACCTGGCTCATGCAGCGGCTGATCGAGGCGCCGATGTCGATCGCCGGATAGTGGCCGCGCTCGGCCAGTTCGCGGGTCAGCACGATGTGGCCGTCGAGCACGGCGCGGGCGGTGTCGACCACCGGGTCCTGCTGGTCGTCGCCCTCGGCCAGCACGGTGTAGATCGCGCTCATCGAGCCGGTCTGGTTCTCGCCGTTGCCGGCCGATTCGACCAGCTGCGGCAGCGCCGAGAACACCGACGGCGGATAGCCCTTGGTGGCCGGCGGCTCGCCCAGCGCCAGCGCCACCTCGCGCATCGCCATCGCGTAGCGCGTCAGCGAGTCGACCAGCAGCAGCACGTTCTTGCCCTGGTCGCGGTAGTGGGCGGCGATCGAATGGCACAATTCGGTGGCCATGATGCGCATCAGCGGGCTCTCGTCGGCCGGCGCGATCACCAGCACCGCCTTGGCCAGGCCGTCCTTGCCGAGCGACATGTCGACAAATTCGCGCACCTCGCGCGAACGCTCGCCGATCAGGCCGACGACGACGACGTCGGCCACGGTCTGCCGCGTCATCAGGCCCAGCAGCACGGACTTGCCGACGCCGGAACCGGCCATCAGGCCGACCCGCTGGCCCTTGCCCAGGGTGAGCATGGAATTGATGGCGCGCACGCCGACGTCGAGCGGCTCGGTGACCGGCTTTTTCTTCAGCGGATGGACCCGCGGCGGCTGCGACTCGAGCGGAAAGTCGCCGCTGAGCTTGCCCAGGCCGTCGATCGGTTCGCCCAGCCCGTTGACCATGCGCCCGAGCCAGCTCGAGCCGATCTGCAGGCTCACTTTTTCGGGGGAGGGCAGCACGCGCGCGCCGGTGGTCAGGCCGACCGCTTTTTTGAACGGCATCAAAAACGATAGCTTGTCGCGGAAGCCGACCACTTGCGCGTCGAGCCATTCGCCGCCGACTGTCTCGATTTGGCAACGCTGGCCGGTGTGCATCGGGCAACCGACGGCCTCGAGCAGCAAGCCGGACGCGCCGACCAGGCGGCCCGTCGGGGTCGCCATGGGCACGGAGCCCAGCTCGAGGTTGCGTAACGCGTCAGCGATCACTCTTCCGTCTCCGTTTCGTCGCCGCCGTCGGCCGCCTGCAATTGATTATCGACCTGTTCCATGACAGCGGCAAGACGTTGATGACATCCGGCATCGACTTCATTGTCGCCAGCCTTGATGCGGCATTCGCCCACTTCCAGCCGGGCGTCGGGAATCAGGTTCCAGCGCTTGGAACGTTTTGGATCGAGCTCGGCGATGCGCTTCAATTCCTCCGGGTTGAGGAAGACGTCGATCTCCTCGCGCGTCGGTGGCATCGATGCCAACGTTTCCTCGACCAGCGCCATCAGCTGCACCGGTTGCAACGCCAGCTCGGCGCGGATCACCTGGCGCGCCACCTTGGCCACCAGGTCGACCACTTCCTTGCGCTGGGCGGCGCGGTAGTCCGAGCGCAGTTTTTTCAGGCTCTTGAGCATGGCGTCGACCGGGCGCGCCATCTGGTCGTAGGCGACCAAGGTTTCGTGGCGGCCTTCCTCGCGGCCCTGTTCCTGGCCGGCGGCGCGGCCGGCCTCGAAGCCGTCCTCCTGGCCGCGCGCCAGGCCGATCTCGTAACCGTCGCGCTGGCCCTGTTCGAAGCCCTCGCTGACCGACGCCGCCCACTGGGCGCCGCCGTCGCCGCCCTGGCCGTGGCTCTGCGCCACCGCGCGCTGGTGCGCGAGGTTGGTGAACTGGGCCAGCGGCGGAAAGCGGTAGGCGCGGAATTGCTTCATTCGACCACCTGTTCGGCGAACAATTGGATTTCGATCTCGCCGCCGTCGGCCAAGGCCTTGACGGTGGCCATGATTTCCTGGCGGGTTTGTTCGATGCGCGACATCGGCATCGGGCCGGCGCGGCGCATCATGTCCTCGAACGCCTGGGCCTGGCGCTTCGGCATGGTCTTGAGCACGGCGTCGCGGATCGACACTTCGGCGCCCTTGAGCGCGATCGCCCATTGTTCCAGCGGCACTTCCTCGATGATGCGGGTGATGGCCACCTCGGACTGGTTGCCGAGGATGAAGAAGTCGTACATCGACAGCTCGATCTGGGCCACGACCTCGGGATCGTGGGCGCGCAGCAACTCGACCATCTGCGCGCGGTTGCCCGGCAGGCGGTTGAGGATCTCGGCGGCCTGGCGGATGCCCTCGACGCTGGTGCTTTGCGAGTCGAACGAGCTCAGGCAGCGCACCACCAGGTCGTCGAGCTCCTGCAGCAGGTCGCGGTCGATCTCGTCGAGGCGCGCCAGGTTCAGCAGCACCAGGTCGCGGCCCTCCTGCGGCAGCGCGTCGATGATCTGGCCGGCCAGGGCCGGCGGCAGGAAGGCCAGGAACACCGACTGCATCTGCACGTGTTCGTTGGAGATGTATTCGGCCAGCCACTTCGGCGAGGCCCACTGCAGGCGCGCCATTTTCGGGCGCAGCTCGTCGCCGTAGATGTTGTTGAGCACCGTGTTGGCGAGGTCGCCGCCGAGCGCCAGGTCCAGCGAGCGCTTCAGGTAGCTGCGCGAGGCGCCGTGCACGCCGGACTGCTCGCGGTAGTCGTCGAAGAAGGTTTGCATCGCCGCCTTGACGGATTCGACCTTGATGCCGCTCATGCGCGACATCACCTGCGTCACCTCCAGCAATTCCTCGCGGCTCAGGCAGCGCAGCACGGCGGCGGCCGGCTCCTCGCCGATGCTCAGCAAGACGATCGCGGCCTGCTCGACCGGCGACAGCTTGGGCGCGGCGTGCGCGTAGTCGGAATCGTCCGGGTCCTGCGGTTTATTGAGTTCGGCCATTTTTCTGCATCCATTGTTTAACGACTTCGGCTACGCGTTCCGGTTCCTTGGCGGCCAGCACCTTGAGGTGGTCGACCATGACGTCGACCGCCGAGCCCGGTGGCGGCAGATCGTAGTTCTCCAGCAGCGGCACCACCGGCATGCCGGCTTGTTCCGTTCCCGGCAGGGCGGGAGCGCCGGCCGCGCCGGCCGCGCCCGGCAGCGCCGGCAGCACGCCGTCCTTGGCGTCCTTGGCTTCCTTGGCGGCCGCCACGGCGGCGGCCTCGGCGGCGCGGCGTTCGGCGGCCACGCGCTGCAATTCCTTCGGATCGGGCGTGAAGCGCACCGTCACCAGGCGCAGCAGCGGACGCAGGATCAACAGGTAGCCCAGCAGCAGGCCGACGCCGTAGATCACGTAGGAGCTGATGTCGACGATGTTGTCGCGCTCTTCCCACCATGGCGTCACGGCCGCCTTCGGCGGGAAGTTCATGGCCGACACCACCAGCTGGTCGCCGCGCTCGGCGTTGATGCCCAGGCCGTTGCGCAGGATTTTGTCGATGTTGGCGATCTCGGCGGCGCTCCAGCCGGTCTTCGGCGTCGGCGCGGCGGCCTGCGCCAGCACCACGGCCACGCTGAGTTTTTGCAGGCGGCCCCGGCTGCGCTTGGTCTGGGTGATGCTGCGGTCGTAGGCGTACTGGCGGGTGGTGGCGTTCTTGCGCGCGGTGCCGTCGCCGGCGCTGGCCGGGTCGGTGGCCGGCTTGGCGGCGTCGGCCGGATTCGGGTTGGCCGGCGGCGGCCGGTTCGACAGCGTGCCCGGCACGCCCATGGCCATGCGGTTGCGGTCCTGCTCCTCGCGCATCGCCTCGCTCGTCACTTTCGGGTCGGCGCCGAATTTCTCCACCGTCTCCTCGATCTTGTCGTTGTCGACGGCGGCCATCACGCTCAGGCGGAAATTGTCGTCGCCGATCACCGGACCGAGCAGGTTCTTGACGTTGGCCTTGACCTCGTCCTGGATGCGCTTGCCGTTTTCGTTGCCGGCGCTGCCGGCGTCGAAGCCCTCGGTCAGGTCGATGTGCGACGACAGCAGGTTGCCGGTCTGGTCGACCAGGCTGACCCGCTGCGGGCTGAGGCTGGCGACGCTGCCGGCCACCATGTTGACGACGGCGGCGATGGCCTCCGGCTGCAGGGTGCGGCCCGGCTTGAGCGCCACCACCACCGAGGCCGACGACTTGTCGCCGTCGGACGACACGAACGAGGTCGACTTGGCGATCGACAGGTGCACGCGGGCGTGCGCGATGGCGTCCATGGTCATGATCGACTGCGCCAGCTCGCCTTCGAGGCCGCGGCGGAAGCGCACGTCCTGGACGAACTGCGACACGCCCAGCGGGTCGTTCTTGTCCATCAATTCGAGGCCGGCCGGCAGCTGGGCGGTGACGCCCTTGGCCGCCAGCAGCATGCGCACCTTGCCCAGCATCGACGCCGGCACCAGCACCTGGCCGCTCTCCGGATGCAGGCGGTAGGGGATGTGGTCGGTGTCGAGCACGGTCATCATGTCGGACGCCGAGACTTTCTCGCGCGCGCCGAACACCGGCTTGTAGCCGGACTGGTCGTTCCAGAGGTACATCAGCACCAGCGCCGTCACGCCGATCGCCAGCAGCAGCAGCGGATACAGGTTCTTGAGCAGGTTGGGGGGCAGCGACATGGCGGCCGGGCTGGTGCGCCAGCGACCGAAGGCGGTCTTGATGGTGTTGATCACGTTGATTGCTTTCGCGTTGTGGGTGCGCGGTGGTGTCGGCAGGTAGGTGGCTGGGGCGCGCGCTTACAGCGGCAACTTGATGAGCTCGTCGACGGCGCCCATCACTTTGTTGCGCACCTGCATCAGCATCGAGAACGACAGGCTGGCCTCCTGGCTGGCCAGCATGGCGCCGACCAGGTCGTCGCTCTTGCCGGCGTCGACGTCGGCCATCTTCTGGCCGGCGGCGGCGTCGCCGTCGTTGACCTTGCCGATCGCGTCCTTCATCGACTGGGCGAACGAAAAGCCGGCGTTGGCGTCGGCGGCGCCGAACTGGCCGGCCTGGCCGCCGAACTGGGCGGCCGGCGCGATGGCGCTGTTGCCCAGCGTTTGCGCGGCGTTGGTCAATGACGCCAGGTCGGCCTGAATCAGGCTGGAGAATCCGTTACTCATGCTTGTTACCTCCTGTTGCGTGCAACGCGCGCCGCTTGCGCGCCGCGTCGTCCCACGTGTCTACCATATCCAGATTGCCGGTGAGCGGCAAGCCCGGCGTCGCGTCCGCGTCCAATGCCGGGCTGAACCGCACTATGTCTATCTCATTCGTGCTACACATCCATCTTGCATGTCACAGTCTTGTAGGAAAGATCGTGGCGGCGCTGTCGGACTAACCCTGGTGCATTGCATTTTTGCAATTGTGTCGGGCGGTATTGTGCGGCGGGAAAATGTCACGTTTTGAGCGTACCCTGATTAAATGTTTTCGATGCCAATTCCGGCGCTCTTGGAAAGTGTTTTCCTGGAGTAAATACCGTTATAAATCATTCACTAAGGGTCGTTTATTAATGTTTGTTGCGTTGCAGCGATTCCTCTATGAGGCTGCGTTTAGCTTACCGGCTAGCAATATTCTTGTAAAGGTTTATTTGCCCTACGTAAACATCCTGCGACAAAACTTGTTCCATAGCAATAATGTGAATTTTCCTGTAGACTGTTCCTAGCGATCCCGACCTACTTGCCTTATGCTGTTGCACGGAGCCAAATTTTGCGCTGGAAGTAACCAGTTTTTAGCTGGATAGTGCGATGATGGAGGAGTATGAAGAATTATCCGACCTGGCCATAACATGACAACCACAAAACCGACCGCGCCCCATCAGGTTCTGGACCCTTGCTTGCTGGGGCGTCCGGTGCACCTGCTGCATATCTTTGCGGCCCAGTTGCGCGACGACCTGACGCAGGCCATGCGTTTGAACATGAACCGCCGCTACTGGGGCGCGTTCCGGGTAGACGACGTGCAGTTCACGCGGTTCGACGGCGAACAGCGCGGGCGCTGGTTGAGTTTTGCCGCGCCGGCCGGCCATATCGCCTTTTCGCTCGAGCGCAAGGTGTTGCTCAGCGTGCTCAACTTCCGTTACGGCAGCAGTGGCAAGTCCGACAATAGCGCCGCCACGGTCGACGAAAACACGGTGCGCGTGACCGCCACCGAGGAGCGGCTCGCTGTGGTTTTGGGGCAACAGCTGGCCGGCACGCTGGCCGGCCGCATCGAGCTCAACTTGCCGGTGATCGACAAGGCGCCGTCCGCCGAAGGCGCCGAGGAGGGCGTCGACACCGAATTCAAGCCGGCGCCCGGCGCGCCGCCGCCCAAGGGCAACTGGACCATCACCGTGACCCTGGCCGACAACGCCAGCGGCGCCACCGGCCAGTTCTGGTTCGCGCTGGACAAGGCGCTGATGGCCAGCGTGCTGCGCGGCCTGTTGCGCGACCGCGACGGCGCCAAGAAACCGCAGGCCGCCAGTCCGCTGGCGCAGCGCCTGCAGGTGGGCCTGACGGGCCGCCTGGCGAGCAAGGAAGTGATGCTGGGAGCCTTGTACGATTTGCAGGTGGGCGATGTCATCCCCATCAGCCTGAGCAGAGCCGACGTCCTGCTCGAGGATTCCCGGCTGTTCACCGCGGCCGTGACCGAGCACAAGGGCAAACTCTGTCTAACCTCCTTTGAAGATGTTGAATAAACATGATGAACATGAACGTAGCCAATCCCACCGACGCCCTGCTGGAAGACCTGTCCGAGGAAATGATCATCGACCAGGTCGGCACCGAACTGGCCGACGTGCCGGCCGTCGCGCCGCGCCGCGACCTGCCGGCGATGATGCGCAAGATCCCGGTGACGTTGACCCTGGAGGTCGGCTCGGCGCGCATCTCGCTGCAGGAGTTGATGGCGATCGGCCCCGATAGCGTCGTCGAGCTCGACGTGCTGGCCGGCGAGCCGCTGGTCATCAAGGTCAACGGCACGGCCATCGGCCGCGCCGAGGTGGTGGTGGCCGGCGAAAACTACGGCCTCAAAGTCATCGACCTGGACGGCCTCAATCTCGACATGATGACTTCATGACCCGGAGTGTGACGACGCGGTGGCGCCGGCCCGGCCTGGCCGCCGCCGGCGTGGCGGCGTTCGCGGCCGGCCTGGCGCTGGCGCCGGGCGCGGCCCAGGCGGTCGACCTGCTGGCCAACGTGGTGCCGGGCGCCAAGACCGAGCTGACGGTCAAGATGCAAATCCTGATCATCATGACCTTGCTGGGCTTGCTCCCGGTGATGGTCATGATGATGACCAGCTTTACCCGTTTCGTCATCGTGCTGTCGTTGCTGCGCCAGGCGCTGGGCCTGCAGCAGGGCCTGCCCAACAGGGTGATCACCGGCGTCGCGCTGATCCTGACGCTGCTGGTGATGCGCCCGATCGGCGACCAGATCTGGACCGACGCCTTCGTGCCGTACGACCAGGACAAGATCAGCCTGGAGACGGCGCTGCAGATCGCCGAAAAACCCGTTTCCCGCTTCATGCTGGCGCAAACCAGCAAGGCCGCGCTGCAGCAGATCGCCCACCTGGCCGGCGAGGATAAAATCACCGTGCCGGCCGAGCACGCGTTCACCGTCAAGCTGGCCGCGTTCGTGCTGTCGGAGCTGAAGACCGCGTTCCAGATCGGCTGCATGCTGTTCATCCCGTTCCTGGTGATCGACCTGGTGGTGTCGTCGGTGCTGATGGCGATGGGCATGATGATGCTGTCGCCGCTGGTGATCTCGCTGCCGTTCAAGCTGCTGCTGTTCGTGCTGGTCGACGGCTGGACCCTGACCGTCAACACGCTCGTCACCAGCGTGCAGGCGTATTAGATAGTAGATTGAGATAGGCTAGCCATGCTCACTCCCGAAGTTGCCGTCGACCTGGTGGTCGAATCGCTGCACATCGTCATGCTGCTGGTGATCCTGCTGGTGGTGCCCGGCCTGATCATGGGCCTGCTGGTGGCGCTGGTGCAGGCGGCCACGCAGATCAACGAACAGACGCTCAGTTTCCTGCCCAGGTTGCTGGTCACCCTGCTGGCCATCATTTTGATGGGCCGCTGGATGGCCGGCTACCTGATGGACTTTTGCGTCTCCATTTTCACCCGCGCCGCCACCCTGGTCGGCTAGCGGCGCCCCCGAACCCCCACATGGAACCGGTCCTGGCCCAGCTGCTGCCGATGCTCACCGCCATCTGGTGGCCGTTCTGCCGCATCCTGGCGATGTTCATCGGCGCCCCGGTGCTGGGCGAGGCCGTCACGCCGGTGACGGTGCGCATCCTGATCGCGCTGGTGCTGGCGGTGCTGATGCTGCCGGCCACCGGTGCGGTCGGCGGCGTGGGCAACTACGGCATCGATCCGTTCTCGATGCACGGCGTGGTCGCCACCATCGAGCAGGCGCTGATCGGCTTCGTGCTGGGGCTGGCGTTCCACTTCGCCATGTCGGTCGTCGGCGTGCTCGGCTTCATGGTGTCGTCGCAGATGGGCTTTTCGATGGCGGTGATGAACGACCCGATGAACGGCCAGTCGTCGGACGTGGTCTCGGCCTTGCTGTCGGTGCTGTCGATCATCGTGTTCTTCGCCATCGACGGCCACCTGGTGATCGCCAACATCATCGGCCAGAGCTTCCGCGCCTGGCCGCTCGGGCACGGCTATGCGCCGATACTGCTCAACGCGGTGGCCTACAACGTCGCCTGGATCTTCTCGGCGGCGATGCTGCTGGCGATCCCGATCGTGTTCTCGACCCTCGTGGTGCAGCTCGGCTTCGGCTTCCTGAACCGGGTCGCGCCCAGCCTGAATCTGTTCGCGCTGGGCTTTTCGGTGATCACCATCTTCGGCCTGGTGATGCTGGCCGAGGTGGTGCGCTTCATCCCCGACCACTACGTGCGCATGACCAACCAGGTGCTGGAGCTGATCCGCCAGCAGATGCAGGTGGCCGCCAATGGCTGAGGGCAGCACCGGCGACAAGACAGAAAAGGCTTCACAACAGAAGCTCAAGAAGTCGCGCGACGAAGGCCAGGTGGTGCGCTCGCGCGACCTGTCGACGGCGATCGGCATCCTGGTGAGCCTGAAGCTGTTTGTCTACCTGCTGCCCAACTACATGGCCGACTTCCACGAGATCTTCCACCAGAGCTTCGCGCCGTTCGACAGCGTCGGCTCGATCGACAACGCCATGTCGACCGTGTTCGGCAGCGCCATGCTGCTGTTCATCAAGATGGTGCTGCCGCTGTTCGTGGTGCCGCTGTTCATCGTGCTGGGGGCGATGGTGCCGGGCGGCTGGGTGATGACCACCAAGCACTGGGCGCCCAAGCTCAGCCGCATGAGCCCGGCCGCCAACCTGGGCCGGCTGTTCGGCGCCAAGCACGGCTTCGAGCTGCTGGTGTCGATCGCCAAGGCCGGCGTGCTGATCTCGGTGCTGATCCACGTGGCGCGCTCGACGGTGAAGGATTACACGCAGCTGCAGCACATGCCGATGGGGCAGGCGATGATGAACGGCTCGAACCTGATGCTCGACGGCCTGATGGCGCTGATCGCCGTGTTCGTCATCTTCGCGCTGATCGACGTGCCGGCGCAGGCCTTCTTCTTCGCCAAACAGCAGCGCATGAGCAAGCAGGACATGAAGGAGGAGCACAAGTCGACCGAGGGCCGGCCCGAGGTCAAAGGGCGGATCCGCCAGCTGCAGCGCGCGCTGGCGCGCAACAGCGCCCGCAAGACCGTGCCCAGCGCCGACGTCGTCATCGTCAACCCGGAGCACTACGCGGTCGCCCTCAAGTACGACCACGACCGCGCCGAGGCGCCGTACGTGGTGGCCAAGGGCGTCGACGAGATGGCGCTCTACATCCGCCAGATCGCCAGCGAACACAAGATCGAGGTGATGGAGCTGGCGCCGCTGGCGCGCGCCATCTACAACACCAGCCAGGTCAACCAGCAGATCCCGGTGCAGCTGTACCAGGCGGTCTCGCAGGTGCTGAACTACGTGCTGCAGCTGAAAGCATTCCGTACCGGACGGCGCGCCGCCGAGCCGGCGTATCCAAACGAAGTCGTCGTCCCCACATCCATGAGCGAGGTTAAGCAGTCATGAATTTATTCCAGCGGTTGATCGCCGAAGCGCGTCGCCACAAGTTCGCCACACCGATATTCCTGTTGGTGATCCTGGCGATGATCATCCTGCCGTTGCCGCCTATCCTGCTGGACGTGATGTTCACGTTCAACATCGTGCTGGCGCTGATCGTCATCATGGTGGCCGTCTCGGCCAAGCGGCCGCTGGACTTCTCGGTGTTCCCGACGGTGATCCTGGCCACCACCATGCTCAGGCTGACGTTGAACGTGGCCTCGACCCGGGTGGTGCTGCTGCACGGCCACCAGGGCACGGCCGCCGCCGGCGAGGTGATCGAAGCCTTCGGCGAGGTCGTCATCGGCGGCAACTACGTGGTCGGTATCGTCGTCTTCGTCATTTTGATGATCATCAACTTCATGGTCGTGACCAAGGGCGCCGAGCGCATTTCGGAAGTGTCGGCGCGGTTCACGCTGGACGCCTTGCCGGGCAAGCAGATGGCGATCGACGCCGACCTTAACGCCGGCCTGATCAACCAGGAGAAGGCGCAGGCGCGGCGCAAGGACGTCGCCGCCGAGGCCGACTTCTACGGCGCCATGGACGGCGCCTCCAAGTTCGTGCGCGGCGACGCCGTCGCCAGTATCCTGATTCTGATCATCAACATGGTCGGCGGCGTGGCGATCGGCTCGATCATGCAGGACATGTCGTTCGGCGACGCCTTCAAGCAGTACGCGCTGCTGACCATCGGTGACGGCTTGGTGGCGCAGATCCCGGCGCTGCTGCTGTCGGCCGCCTCGGCCATCCTGGTGACCCGCATCTCGGACTCGGGCGACTTCGAGAAGCAGGTCGGCGACCAGGTGCTGACGTCGCCGCAGGTGATGTTCAGCGCCGCCGGCATGATGCTGATCCTGGCCGTGGTGCCGGGCATGCCATGGCAGATGTTCACCCCGTTCGCCATCGTGCTGGCCTATGTCGGCTGGAAGCTGGGGCAGGTGGTCAAGGCGCCCGACACCTCCGGCATCGACGCCATCGAGGCGGCGCTGCGCGACGACCGCGCGCCCGAGCTCGACTGGCACAGCCTGCCGGCGGTGCAGCAGTTGCAGCTGGCGCTGGGCTATAAACTGGTCGGCCTGATCGACAAGACCCACGGCGAGCCGCTGACCAAGCGGGTGCGCGGCGTGCGCCAGAGCCTGTCCGAATCGATGGGCCTGCTGTTGCCGCCGATCGTCGTGCGCGACGACCTCGGCCTCAAACCGTCGCAGTACACGGTGATGCTCTCGGGCAGCGTGGTGGCCCAGGCCGAGGTGTTCGCCGACCGCCTGATGGCGATCCCGTCGCCCAACATCTACGGCCAGATCGACGGCATTCCCGGCATCGAGCCGGCCTACGGCATGCCGGTGACGTGGATCGAAACGAGCGAGAAGGCCAACGCGCTGGGGCTCGGTTACCAGGTGGTCGAGGCGCCGAGCGCGATCGCCACCCATTTGTCCAAGCTGATCCGCGAATACCTGCCCGAGCTGTTCCGCCACGAGGACGTGCCGGCGCTGATGGACCGGCTGACGGCGCTGTCGCCCAAGCTGGCCGCCTCGCTCGACAAGGCGCTGACGCACACGCAGATGCTGCGGGTGTTCCGCGTGCTGCTGGCCGAGAACGTCTCGCTGAAGGATATCGTGCCGATCGCCACCACGCTGGTCGACAGCTCGGAGACCACCAAGGACCCGATCCTGCTGGCGGCCGAGGTGCGCTGCGCGCTGCGGCGCCAGATCGTCACCGGGCTGTTCGGGCAAAAGACCGAGATGCTGGCCTTCAACCTCGGCGGCGACCTCGAGAACATGTTGCTCGGTTCGTTGAACCAAGCGCGCCAGAGCGGCAAGGTGGTGCTGGACAACTACCCGATCGACCCGCACCTGCTGGCGCAGCTGCAGGTGAACATGCCGGTGGCGCGCGAGCAGATGAAGCAGCAGGCGACGCCGCCGCTGTTGCTGGTGTTGCCGCAGATCCGCCCGTTGCTGGCGCGTTACGCGCGCCTGTTCGCGCCCGGCCTGCACGTGCTGTCGTACAACGAGATTCCCGAGAACCGCGAAGTGAGCATCATCGGCACCGTCGGTTGATCCGGGAATGCGCGGCGCGGCTCAGGTGGCGCCGCACGCGTCCTTGCGGTAAAAATAGAAATTGCCCAGCGCGATGAACGGCGTCGCCGCGCCGACCTTGTAGGTCAGTTCGCGGCGCTGTTCGTTGTACGCCGCCAGCGCGCCGATCTTGCTGCGCAGCTGCACCTTGGCGATGTCGGACGGGAAGTCGGCGTTGCCGCCCAAGGTCACCGTCAGCATCCCGGTGGCGCCATCGTGCCGCCATTTGCCCGGCTGGTAGAACTGGAAGCCGCCCTTGAAGGCGAGCGTGCCGTCCGACTGCATCACCATGCAAATCGCCGGATAGTCGGCGGCCGGGCTCTCCCAGACCTGCACCGGCTTGGGCGCCGGTGTTCGCAGGGCGCAGCCGCCCAGCGCGGCCAGCAGCAACGCGGGATAGATGTAAGCGGGGTATAAGTAAGCTCTCATATTCCTCATTTGACGAAAAGCGTCCAGGCCAAGCCGGCCAGTCCGCAGGCTACCACGACCTGGATCACGCCGCGTTTGTAACGGAACAGCGCCACGCCGGCGGCCAGCCCGATCAGCGCGGACGGCCACTCGAAGGCGCCGCTCCACCCACGCGGCCACAAGGTGTGCCAGGCGAAGAACAGCGCCAGGTTGAGGATGACGCCGACCACGGCGGCGGTGATGCCGGTCAGCGGCGCGGTGAACTTCAGGTTGCCGTGCGTCGATTCGATGAACGGCCCGCCCAGCAGGATGAACAGGAACGACGGCAGGAAGGTGAACCAGGTGACCACCGCCGCCGCCACCGCGCCCGACAGCAACAGCGCGTCGCCGCCGAAGATGGCGCTGTTCCAGCCGCCGGCGAAACCCACATACGACACCACCATGATCAACGGTCCCGGCGTGGTCTCGCCCAGCGCCAGGCCGTCGATCATCTGCGCCGCGCCGAGCCATTGATAGTGCTCGACCGCGCCCTGGAACACGTAGGGCAGCACCGCGTAGGCGCCGCCAAAGGTCAGCAGCGCGGCCTTGGTGAAGAACCAGGCCATGCGGGTGAGCACGCCGTCGGCGCCGAACAGCGCCAGCAGCGCCCCCATGCCGGCCAGCCACAGGCCCAGGTGCGCCAGCAGCACGGTGCGGAAGCGCCGCCAGCTGAATTGCGCGTGGGCCGGAGTCGGCGTGTGGTCGTCGATCAGCGCCGGGCCTGCCGGCGCGGCGGCCGTGCCGTGGCCGCCCGCGCCGCGGAAGCGTTGCGGGGCGTAGCGTCCGCCCAGGTAGCCGGCCAGGCCGGCGGCCAGCACGATCAGCGGGAACGGGACCGCCAGCACGAAGATGGCCAGGAAGGCGGCCGCGGCGATCGCCCACAGCCAGCCGTTTTTCAGGGTGCGCGAACCGACCCGCCAGGCCGCGTGCAGCACCAGCGCGGTGACCGCCGGCTTGATGCCGTAGAGCAGTCCGGACACCGCCGGCGTGTGGCCGTACGCCATCGCCATCCACGACAGCCCGATCAGGATGAGCAGCGACGGCAGCACGAACAGCACGCCGGCGGCGATGCCGCCGCGGGTGCGGTGCATCAGCCAGCCGATGTAGATCGCCAGCTGCTGCGCCTCGGGACCCGGCAGCACCATGCAATAGTTGAGCGCGTGCAGGAAGCGCCGCTCCGAGATCCAGCGGCGCCGCTCGACCAGCTCCTGGTGCATGATGGCGATCTGGCCGGCCGGTCCGCCGAAGCTGATGAAGCCGAGCTTGAGCCAATACAAAAAAGCGGCGCCGAAGCCGACCGCTTCCGGCGCCGCCCGGGCGGGGTGGTGGGCCATGTCTGTTGCGCTCATGCGCGCCAGTTTATCACGCTGCCATTACGCGGTTTCCGCGAGAACGTCGTCCGGCGGCAGCGGTTGCGACAGCATGACCGCCATCTCGGCCATGGCCTTGAACACGGCCGCCGTCAGCGCCGCCGTGTGCGCCCGGGTGGGGTAGGGGTGGTCGGTGCTGGTCGGCGGCAGTTCGCGCCGGAGGCGGCAGCGCAGGATCGTCAGGCCGCAGCGCCCGACCATCGCCGCCAGCTTGGGCAGGATTTCGCGCATGTGCTGCATGGCCGAGGTGTGGGCCGCGCCCACTTCCATGAACACGCCGTTGCCGCCCGCCGGTTCCATCTGGATGACCACGCGGCCCAGGCCGGGCAGCATCAGTTCGAGCCGCAGCGCCACGCGCGCGCGCTTGCGGCGCTGGGGCAAGGGCTCGTCGTCGTCGTTGACGACCACGCGCAGCACCAGCCGTTCCGCCCCCCAGGCGAACACGGCGAAACGCCACGGCTCCATTTCGGTCACCAGCGGCAGGCCGGGACGGCCCTCGCGCAGCGCCGACGGGGTGTGGTCGGCCATGAACAGGCTCGACGGGACGTGATGGCCGGCGGCCTGTTCCAGCCAGGCGGCGCGCTGCTCGCCGTACGCGCGCACCATGGTTTGCCACGAGCCGGCCATCATGGCCGTGTCGGGCGGCTGCCACACCAGTTGGCGCGACATGAAGACCTGGTTGGGCCGCATCGCCGACGGCTCGGCCGCGTTGGGCAGGTCGGCCAGCGCGGCGGCCAGCGCCTCGAGCCCGGACTGCGGCAGCGGCTGGGCGTCGGGACCGTCGAACGGCATGCCGACGCCGCCCGGCGCGGCCGGCGCCAGCGGCGTGACCGGATAGGGGGCGTTGCTGTCGCGCGCGTCGATCGGCCCGCGCACGGACGGCCCCGGCTGTCCGGACTGCCGGTCTGGGATGCTCAAGGGGCGCGGAGTGGCGCCGACGCGGTCTACGGCCATCAGGCTCGCTCTTTAATGTTCGGGTTCGATACGATGAAAAAAAAGCCAACCGAAAACTCCGGTTGGCTCCTTGTCTTCCGTCCCGCGAGCGGAACGGAGAGGCTACGATTATTGCAGCAAGGACATAACCAGGGACGACGTGCTGTTCGACTGCTTCAGCATCGCGGTACCGGCTTGCAGCAGCATCTGGCTGGAAGTCATGTTCGACGATTCGGTCGCGAAGTCGGTGTCCATGATACGGCCAGTTGCGGCTTTGGTGTTAGTGGAAACGTTGGCCAGATTGTTATTGACGTGTTCCAGACGGTTCGAAACGGCACCCAGCGACGAACGGACGGTCGAGACGGAGTCGATGGCGGTGGCCAGCGTGTCGATGATGGTGTTGGCCGATGCGGCGGTGCCGAACTCGGTGCCAGGACCGGCAGGGGCGGTGCCGGTGGCGGCGAACAGGGCGGTCGAAGCGCCGACGGCGGTGTGCATGGCTTGCAGGTCAACGCTGATATCGACGTCCATTTTCTCGGCGGTCGAGGTGCCGATCTGGAACGAGATCGCGGCGTTGAACTTGGAGTCGGCCTTGGTGCCGATCAGCGAATTGCCGCCGAAACCGGTGTTGCCGATGATGTTGGTCAGTTCTTTGCCCAGTGCATCGTATTCCGACTGCATCGCGGTACGGTCGGCGGTGGTCGACGAACCGTCGGCTGCCTGGGTGGCCAGATCCTTCATACGCACCAGGATGTTGGTGGTCTCGTCGAGCGCGCCTTCCGCGGTTTGCATCATCGAGATCGAGTTCTGGGTGTTACGCATCGCCACGGCCATGCCGCTGGTCTGGTATTTCAGACGGGTTGCGATTTGCAGGCCGGCAGCGTCGTCCATTGCCGAGTTGACACGGAAACCGGTGCTCAGATTGGTCTGCGAAGTCGACAGCGACGACTGGGTACGGGAGATCGAGTTTTGTGCCGACAGGGCAGCGGCGTTGGTGTGAAGGCTCAGCATGGAAATACTCCTGGTAGGTGGATTCAGTTCGGAGCGTCGGTATTTTGCGCTCTCCCAAGTACAAGACGACCGTACCCTGAAGGACATTAAATGCTTTGTGGAAATTTCTTAAAAAAAATATGTAACAGTGGCCGTGTCCAGGGCGCCAGGCCGCTTTGCGCGATTTTTCACTGGTTAATTATCCGCCGTTTGCCGCCGGCGGACCTGGCAAAGCGCGGCGCGCATAAAAAAACAGCACGGTCAAAAGACCGTGCTGTGTCGCTATTGTTGGTGTTTACATATTCGGATAGTTCGGCCCGCCGCCGCCCTCCGGCGTCACCCAGACGATGTTCTGGGTCGGGTCCTTGATATCGCAGGTTTTACAGTGGACGCAGTTCTGCGCATTGATCTGCAGGCGGTCGGCGCCGGCGTCGGTCTTGACGAACTCGTACACACCGGCCGGACAGTAGCGCGCCTCCGGCCCGGCGTACTGGGCCAGGTTGACGTCGACCGGCACGCTCGGATTCTTCAAGGTCAGGTGGATCGGCTGGTCTTCGGCGTGGTTGGTGTTGGAGATGAACACCGACGACAGGCGGTCGAAGGTCAGCTTGCCGTCCGGCTTGGGGTAGACGATCGGCTGGAACTGCGAGGCCGGCTTCAGGCACTCGTGGTCGGCGTGCGTATGGTGCAAGGTCCACGGCGCCTTGCCACGGAAGACGATCTGGTCGATGCCCGTCATCAGCGAGCCCAGCACGAGGCCCTTGTTAAGCCATGGCTTGACGTTGCGCGCCACGTGCAGCTCCTCGTGCAGCCACGATTTCTCGAACGCGGCCGGGAAGGCGGCCAGCTCGTCGTGCTGGCGGCCGGCGCCCAGCGCCTCGAACGCGGCCTCGGCCGCCAGCATGCCGGTCTTGATGGCCGCGTGGCTGCCCTTGATGCGGCTCATATTGAGGAAGCCGGCGTCGCAACCGATCAGCGCGCCGCCCGGGAACACCAGTTTCGGCAACGATTGCAAGCCCCCCGCGGTGATCGCGCGGGCGCCGTAGGAGATGCGCTTGGCGCCCTCGAAGAACGGCTTGATGGCCGGATGGGTCTTGTAACGCTGGAATTCCTCGTACGGCGACAGGTAGGGGTTCTCGTAGTTCAGGCCGACCACATAGCCGACCACGACCTGGTTGTTCTCCATGTGGTACAGGAACGAGCCGCCGTAGGTCTTGGTGTCCAGCGGCCAGCCGGTGGTGTGGACCACCAGGCCGGGCTGGTGCTTGGCCGGGTCGATCTCCCACAGTTCCTTGATGCCGATGCCGTACGATTGCGGGTCCTTGCCCTTGTTCAGGTCGTACTTGGCCATCAGCTGCTTGCCCAGATGGCCGCGCGAGCCTTCGGCGAACAGCGTGTATTTGCCGTGCAGCTCCATGCCCAGCTGGAAGTCCGAGCCGGCCTCGCCGTCGCGCTTGACGCCCATGTTGCCGGTGGCGACGCCTTTGACATGGCCGTCTTCGCCGTAAAGAATTTCGGCGGCGGGGAAGCCGGGGAAGATCTCGACGCCCAGCGCCTCGGCCTGCTGGCCCAGCCAGCGCACCACATTGCCCAGCGAGATGACGTAGTTGCCGTGGTTTTCAAAGCAGGCCGGCAGCGCGAAGGCCGGGGTCTTGAAGGACTTCGTTTCGGTCAGGAACAGCACGCGGTCTTCGGTGACGGCGGTGTTGAGCGGCGCGCCTTTTTCCTTCCAGTCCGGGATCAGTTCGGTGAGCGCCTTCGGGTCCATGACGGCGCCCGATAGGATGTGCGCGCCCAGTTCGCCGCCTTTTTCCAGCACGACGACCGAGACTTCCTGGCCCTTGTCGGCCGCCAGCTGCTTGATGCGGATCGCCGCCGACAAGCCGGCGGGGCCGCCGCCGACGATGACGACGTCGTACTCCATCGCGTCGCGCGGGCCGTACTGTTCTACGAGATTTTGAGGCTGTGTCATGGTCTTTTTATAGTGGTTATGATGTATTTAAAAGAGGGACGGCTACGTGATGGGAAAATTTTAGCACGAGTGTGCTTCTTTTTCCGTCCGAATGCAACTTTGGCGCCATTTTGAGGGACATTATTAGACACCGCAATCTAATACTGGCGATTTGTGTAATGATTACGTTTCGACAGCCGGGGCGTACACCTGGGGTTGGACCCGGCCGTCAGGAATTCGTCACCAATAAATCTAGGAGTAGCTCGTGGGCATAGAAGTCAACTTTGAGGGAAAAATCGCGCTGATCACCGGCGCCTCCAGCGGCCTGGGCGCCCGCTTCGCCAAAGTGCTGGCCCAGGCCGGCGCCCAGGTGGTGCTGGCCTCGCGCCGCACCGAGCGGCTCAAGGAGCTGCGCGCCGAGATCGAGGCCGACGGCGGCGCCGCGCACGTGGTCAGCCTGGATGTGACCGATTTCGCCAGCATCAAGTCGGCCATCGCCCACGCCGAGACGGAGGCCGGTCCGATCGATATCCTGGTCAACAATTCCGGCGTGTCGACCACGCAGCGGCTGGTCGACGTCACGCCCGAGGACTACGCCTTCGTCATGGACACGAATTTGCGCGGCGCCTTTTTTGTCGCGCAGCAGACCGCCAAGCGCATGATCGCGCGCGCCAAGGGCGACCCGAGCAAGAAGCACCGCATCATCAACATCGCCTCGGTGGCCGGCCTGCGCGTGCTGCCGCAGATCGGCGTCTATTGCATGAGCAAGGCCGGCGTGGTGCAGATGACCAAGGCGATGGCGGTGGAGTGGGGCAAGTACGGCATCAACACCAACGCCATTTGCCCGGGCTACATCTCGACCGAGATCAACGAGGACTACTTCGCCAGCGAGCAGGGGCAAAAGCTGATCAACATGCTGCCGCGCAAGCGTCCCGGCACGCCGGAGGATTTGGATGGCTTGCTGTTGCTGCTGGCGGGCGAGGATTCGAACTTCATCAACGGCGCGATCATCTCGGCCGACGATGGCATGACGGCGATGTAAAAATGCGCGTATCCGCTAAAGCTGTATGCCCACCAGCTTGTGCACCAACTCGGAGGACGTCGAGGCCGAGAATTTGCGCATCAGTTTGGCGCGGTGCATTTCCACCGTGCGCGGGCTGAGGTCGATCTGGCGGGCGATGCTTTTGCTGGTCTTGCCTTCGACCAGCAGCGCGGCGATCTCGCGCTCGCGCGGGGTCAGCTCGGCGGTGACGGGGCGCTTTTCGCTGACGTCCTCGAACGTCCAGATGCCGGGCCCGAGCGGCTCCTGGGCCTTCATCGAATGGCCGGTGACGTGGCACCAGAACAGTTCGCCACTGGCGCGGCGCATGATGCGCTCGTCAGAGTAGCGGCCCTTGGCGTTCATGATCGGAATGATGCGGTCGCCGGTGCGCAGGAACTCGTCCATCGTCGGATACAGCGCGAGGAAGGACAGGCCTTCGAGCTGGGCGCGGGTGTAGCCGAACATCGACGCCAGCGCGTCGTTGCAGCGCTGGATGACGCGACTTTCCGAGATGCACATGCCGACCGGCGCGTGCAGGAAAATGGATTCGTAGTCGATGACAGGGGCGGCGTTCATTGTGAAAGTGGCAGGTAGTTCTACGGTATTGTGCTTTTAGAGAGCGTATTCTATGCTGAGACGCCGCGCGAGTAGCGCAGTTAACAACGTTATCAACTGATTTAGCAACAAAGCACGAACAATCGACTTCGACAAATAAGACCAGCACCACTTAAATACAAGAGTTAAGGGACAACATGAACAAAATCTATCCGGATGCCGCCGCAGCGTTGGCGGGCGTCGTTCAAAACGGTCAGACGATCGCCGTGGGCGGCTTCGGTCTGTGCGGCATACCCGAAGCGCTGATCGGCGCGTTGCGCGATTCCGGCGTGACCGGCTTGACCGCCATCTCCAACAACGCCGGCGTCGACGGCTTCGGCCTGGGCCAGCTGCTTGAGACGCGCCAGATCAAGAAGATGATCGCATCCTACGTCGGCGAAAACAAGGAATTCGCGCGCCAGTACCTGGCCGGCGAGTTGGAACTGGAATTCACCCCGCAGGGCACGTTGGCCGAGAAACTGCGCGCCGGCGGCGCCGGCATTCCCGCCTTCTTCACCAAGACCGGCGTCGGCACCATCGTCGCCGACGGCAAGGAAATCCGCGAATTCGACGGCGAACAATATGTGATGGAGCGCAGCCTGGTGGCCGACGTGGCGCTGGTCAAGGCCTGGAAGGCCGACAAGGCCGGCAACCTGGTGTTCCGCAAGACGGCGCGCAACTTCAATCCGAACGCGGCGATGGCCGGCAAGGTCACCATCGTCGAAGTCGAGCACCTGGTCGAGATCGGCGAGATCGATCCGGACGCGGTGCACCTGCCGAGCATTTTCGTGCACCGCATCGTCGTCAACGCGACGCCGGAAAAACGCATCGAGCAGCGCACCGTGCGCGCCAACTAAGAACATCGGAGACACTATCATGGCATGGACACGAGACGAAATGGCCGCGCGCGCGGCGAAGGAATTGCAGGACGGTTTTTACGTCAACCTGGGCATCGGCTTGCCGACCCTGGTGGCGAACTATGTGCCGCCCGGTATCGAGGTGTATTTGCAGTCGGAAAACGGCCTGCTGGGCATCGGCCCGTTCCCGACCGAGGATGAGATCGACGCGGACCTGATCAACGCCGGCAAGCAGACCGTGACGGCGCTGCCGGGCGCCGCCTACTTCAGCTCGGCCGATTCGTTCGGCATGATCCGGGGCGGCAAGATCAACCTGGCGATCCTGGGTGCGATGCAGGTGTCGGAGCAGGGCGACCTGGCCAACTGGATGATTCCCGGCAAAATGGTCAAGGGCATGGGCGGCGCGATGGACCTGGTGGCCGGCGTCAAGCGGGTGGTGGTGCTGATGGAGCACGTCGCCACCGCCAAGGACGGCACGACGTCGCACAAGCTGCTGAAAAAATGCGACCTGCCGCTGACCGGCGTGGGCGTGGTCGACTTGGTCGTCACCGATCTGGGCGTCATGGAAGTGACCGAGACCGGCTTGAAGGTCACCGAGCTGGCGCCCGGCGTGAGCCGGGAACAGATCCAGGCCGCGACCGGCGTCGAGTTGGACATGTCGGCGCTTTGATGTTTTCCAGGGCCGTATGACAAATGGCACGCCTCGGCGTGCTATTTTTTTGACGGCATCACGGCGGATGACCGCCGCGCGTAATCCACCCCAAGAAAAGCGGAAAGCGCCGTCGAAAAAAAAGCCCCGGGCATCGCTGCGCGGGGCTTGGTTGCGACCGGATGACGGCTTAGTGCGCTGGCACGATGATCGCCGGTTTCACTTCGGTGTCGGCGGCAACCACGGTCGAACCGGGATTGTTCAGTTCCGCGTTCATCTTGGCGACATCGAGTTCGTTTTCCCATTTCGACACCACCACCGTCGCCACGCCGTTGCCGACGAAGTTGGTCAGCGCGCGGCATTCGCTCATGAAGCGGTCGATGCCCAGGATCAGCGCCATGCCGGCCACCGGAATCGTCGGCACCACGGCCAAGGTCGCGGCCAAGGTGATGAAGCCGGCGCCGGTGATGCCGGAGGCGCCCTTGGAGGTCAGCATCGCCACGCCCAGGATGGTCAGCTCTTGCATCAGGGTCAGCTCGGTGTTGGTTGCCTGGGCAACGAACAGCGCGGCCATCGTCATGTAGATGTTGGTGCCGTCCAGGTTGAACGAGTAGCCGGTCGGAACCACCAGGCCGACCACCGGTTTGGCGCAGCCGAGGCGCTCCAGCTTGGTCATCAGCGAAGGCAGCGCGCTTTCCGACGAGCTGGTGCCCAGCACGATCAGCAGTTCTTCCTTGATGTACTTGATGAACTTGAAGATCGAGAAGCCGGTGTAGCGGGCGATCAGGCCCAGCACGACGAACACGAACAGGCCGCAGGTCAGGTAGAACGAACCCATCAGTTTTGCCAGCGGAATCAGCGAGGCCAGGCCGTATTTGCCGATGGTGAAGGCCATGGCGCCGAACGCGCCGATCGGGGCGACCTTCATGATGATGTTGACGACGCCGAAGATGGCGTGCGAGAGCTCGTCGATCAGCTTGGTGATCGGACGGCCGCGCTCACCGAGCAGCGACAGCGAGAAGCCGAACAGGATCGCGATCAGCAGCACTTGCAGGATGTCGCCCTTGGCGAACGCGTCCACGAAGGTCTTCGGGATGATGTTCATCAGGAAGTCGGTGGTGGTCAAGCCTTCGGCGTGCGTGTATTGCGCGATCGACTTGGCGTCCAGGTGGGCCGGATCGGCGTTGAAGCCGGCGCCCGGTTTGAGCACGTTGGCCACGACCAGGCCGATGGCCAGGGCGAAGGTGGAGACCACTTCGAAATAGATCAGCGCTTTGCCGCCGACGCGGCCGATTTTCTTGACGTCTTGCATGCCGGCAATACCGGAGACCACCGTGCAGAAGATCACCGGGGCGATGATCATCTTGATCAGCTTGATGAAGCCGTCGCCCAGGGGTTTCATGGCGACCGCGTCGGCAGGCAGGAAGATGCCGAGCAGGATGCCGCAGGCGATGGCGAACAGCACCTGGACATATAGAACTTTATAGAATGGCTTTTTCACGGGGTCTCCTCGCGTTTCGTTTGAGGAGTCCATGATGTCCCAACCGGAGAGTTATCACCATTGTGGAAACCCGCAAATCACTGGCTGTGATAACTCTCCCATATGAGGGATAACACGTAGCGGGTGTGATTTATTGCGCGACCCAGCCGCCGTCCATGTTCCACGCCACGCCGCGCACCTGCTTGGCCGCGTCGCCGCACAGGAACACCGCCAGCGCGCCGAGCTCCTCCGGCGTGACGAATTCGCCCGACGGTTGCTTGTCGGCCAGCAAAGCCTTCTTCGCCTCGTCGTTGCTGATGCCATCCTTGGCGGCGCGGGCGTCGACCTGCTTTTGCACCAGCGGCGTGAGCACGAAGCCGGGGCAGATGGCGTTGACGGTGACGCCGGTGCTGGCCGTCTCGAGCGCGCCGGCCTTGGTCAGGCCGATCAGGCCGTGCTTGGCCGCGACATAGGCCGACTTGCCGGCCGACGCCACCAGGCCGTGGGTCGAGGCCAGGTTGATGATGCGGCCCCAGTTGTTGGCGCGCATGCGCGGCAGCACCAGGCGCGACGTGTGGAACGCCGACGTCAAGTTGATGGCGATGATGGCGTCCCATTTCTCGACCGGGAAATCCTCGATGTTGGCCACGTGCTGGATGCCGGCGTTGTTGACCAGCACGTCGACGCCGCCGAACTTGTCGCCGGCGAAGGCGATCATGCTTTCGATCTCGGCCGGCTTGGACATGTCGGCGTTGTGATAGGCGACCTGGACGCCGAATTCCTTGGCCAGGTCCTGCTGCAGTTTGTCGATCTCGGCGGCGTCGCCGAAGCCGTTCAGCAGCACGTTGGCGCCCTCGGCCGCCAGGGTGCGCGCGATGCCCAATCCGATGCCGGACGTGGAGCCGGTGACCAATGCTGTTTTACCGCTCAAAGTCTTGTTTGTCATGGTGTCCTCTGCGGGGTTGGAGATAAAAGGCTGGCTGCGCTACACTTCGGTAGGATTTTAAGCGCAACGCCCGGTAAAATGGTATTTCAGAACATCATTACATAAAAACCATCAAGGAAGCCGCATGCTCGAAGCAAAAATAAAGTCTGTTCAGTGTCTGTCGTTGGCTGGCTTGCACCGGATGGCATATAAGGAATGGGGCGACGCGGGCAACCCGAACGTGCTGGTCTGCGTGCACGGCGTGACGCGCGTGTCCGACGATTTCGACAGCATGGCGCGCGCGCTGGCGGCCGACTACCGCGTGATCTGCCCGGACGTGGTCGGCCGCGGCCGCTCCGACTGGCTCCGGAATCCGCAGCTGTACCGCATCCCCCAGTATGTCAGCGACATGGTGACGTTGCTGGCACGGGTATTGGACCAGGGGCCGGCGCAAAAGGTCGACTGGTTCGGCACTTCGATGGGCGGCCTGATCGGCCTGGGCCTGGCCTCGCTGCAGGACAACCCGATCCGCAAGCTGGTGCTCAACGACATCGGCCCGGTGCTGGCGCCGGCGGCGCTGCAGCGCATCGGCGACTACATCGGCCAGGATCTGCGCTTCGACACGTTCGACGACGGCGCCCGGTTCGTGCGCGACGTCTCGGCGTCGTTCGGCCAGCACAGCGACCAGGAATGGCACAAGCTGGCCACCGATGTCTTGCGCCAGGATAAGGACGGCAAGTGGGTGCGCCATTACGATATGGCGCTGTCGTTGCCGTTCCGCTCGGCGACCCCCGAGTCCGCCGGCATGGACGAGGCGATGCTGTGGGCCGCCTACGACGCCATCGCCTGCCCGACCCTGCTGGTGCGCGGCGCCGATTCCGATCTGCTCACGCGCGAGACGGCGGCCCTGATGGCGCAGCGCGGTCCGAAGGCGACCCTGGTGGAAATCCCGCACGTCGGCCACGCGCCGACCTTTATCCACGACGATCAGATCGCGATCGCGCGCAAATTCCTGCTTGGCTGATAGGCCCGGCGTACCAAATCAAGTTAAAGAAGAAAAAGTATGGAAATCAAACGACTGCATGTAGGCAAACGATTGTCCGAAGTGGCAATTCACAACGGCACCGTCTATCTGGCGGGCCAGATCGCCGAAGAAACCAGTCTCGATATCAAGGGGCAAACCCGCGAAGTGCTCGGTCACGTCGACCGCCTGCTGGCCGAATCGGGCAGCGACAAAACCTGCATCCTGAGCTGCCAGATCTACATCGCCGACATGGCCGATTTCGAGGGCATGAACGAAGAGTACGACGCCTGGGTGCCGAGCGGCCACACGCCGCCGCGCGCCACCGTGGAAGCCAAGCTGGCCAATCCGGAAGTCCTGGTCGAGATCGTCATCGTCGCCGCGCAGCGTTAGGAACATCATGGTTTCAATCACCGCGCTTACCAGCGCCACGTCGGACCAACTGGTGCAGGGGCTCACGCCCGACGACAGCGCGCGCATGCTGTCGGCGCTCGACTTCGCCAGCACCGCGTATGGCGACCTGGTCAGCACCAGCGGCCAGTCCGCGCTGGAGTTCTCGATCGGCGTGGCCGGCACCTTGTCGTTCATGCGCACCGACGTCGAGACCCGCATCGCCGGGCTGATGTTCGAGCTGACCTTGCTCGACACCGCGCAGGCGGCGGTGATCGAACCGCGCTTCGGCCAGGAAGTCGGCGACCTGGTGGCCGGCGTGCGCCAGCTGATACGCCTGCGCGAATTGACGCAGGCGCCTGGCGGCCACGGCGGCGTGTCGCCGGTGCCGGTGGGCCGCGGGCGCAACGCCGCGCAGATGGCGGTGGCGCAGGTCGAAACCCTGCGCAAGATGCTGCTGGCGATGGCGTCCGACATGCGCGTGGTGCTGGTGCGGCTGGCCTCGTGCGTGACGACCTTGCGCTACTTTGCCGACATCAAACTGTTCAACGACATGACGTGCGCCTACGGCCGCGAAACCCTCGATTTGTACGCGCCGCTGGCCAACCGTCTGGGAATCTGGCAACTGAAGTGGGAGCTGGAGGATTTGTCGTTCCGCTTCATCGAGCCGGAGGCGTACAAGCGCATCGCCAAGATGCTCGAAGAAAAGCGCATGATGCGCGAAGGCTTCGTCACCAGCGCCATCGCGCGCTTGCAATCGGAAATGGCGGCCGCCGGCATCCAGGCCGAGGTGTTCGGCCGGCCCAAGCACATCTACTCCATCTGGAGCAAGATGAAGGGCAAGGAGCTCGACTTCACCGACCTGTACGACGTGCGCGCCTTCCGCGTGATCGTCGCCGACGTCAAGACCTGCTACACGGTGCTCGGCGTGGTGCACAACATCTGGACGCCGATCCCCAAGGAATTCGACGACTACATTTCGCGTCCGAAGCCGAACGGCTACCAGTCGCTGCACACGGTGGTGACGGCCGAGGACGGCCGCCCGCTGGAAGTGCAGATCCGCACGCAAGAGATGCACAGCTTCGCCGAATACGGCGTGGCGGCGCACTGGCGCTACAAGGAGGAGGGCGGCTCCAACTTCGCCGGGCAAAAGTACGACGAAAAGATCGCCTGGCTGCGCCAGCTGCTGGCATGGAAAACCGACGTCGCCGACGCCGTCGTCGGGCAGGAGGAGCAGCAGCGCGAATGGGTCGAGAAGCTCAAGTCGGCCGCGCTGGACGACCGCATCTTCGTGCTGACGCCGCAGGCGCGGGTGCTGGAGTTGCCGGTCGGCGCCACGCCGGTCGACTTCGCGTACCACCTGCACAGCGATGTGGGCCACCGCTGCCGTGGCGCCCGCGTCGACGGCGTCATGGTGCCGCTGAACACCCCGCTGAAAAACGGCCAGACCTGCGAGATCATCACCGCCAAGGGCGCGCCCGGCACGGCCGGGCCGTCGCGCGACTGGCTCAGCGACGAATACACGGTCGCCACCCGCACGCGCTCGAAGATCCGCGCCTGGTTCCACGCCATCGACATGCAGGAAACCTTGTCGCACGGGCGCGCGATGGTGGAAAAATCGCTGCAGCGCGAAGGCAAGACGGCGGTCAACCTGGAAGCGCTGGCCAACAAGCTCGGCTTCGCCAAGGTCGACGACCTGTTCCTGGCGGTGGGCAAGGATGAATTCAGCCTGCGCCATGTCGAGCACGCGCTGCACGACACCGGCGAGCCGGTCGAGCAGGAAGACGCGGTGGTGCTGGGCAAGAGCAAGGCGTCGAGCGTCGACCAGGGCGCCAAGTCGGGCGTGCTGGTGGTCGGCACGGACGGCTTGATGACGCAGCTGGCCAAGTGCTGCAAGCCGGCGCCGCCGGACGGCATCGTCGGTTTCGTCACGCGCGGCAAGGGGGTCTCGATCCACCGCGCCACGTGCAAGAACTTCGCCGAAATGCGCGCCAAGGCGCCGGAGCGGGTGATCGTCACCGAATGGGGGCGTGCGGTATCTGACACGGTCTACCCGGTCGACATCTTCATCCTGGCGGGCGACCGCCAAGGCCTGCTGCGGGACATCTCGGAGATCTTCTCGCGCGAAAAGATCAACGTCGTCGGCGTCAACACGCAAAGCGCCAAAGGCTACGCGCGCATGACCTTCACGGCCGAGATCGGCGCCACCGCGCAACTGCAAAAAGCGCTCAACGCCATCGCCGAGGTCACCGGCGTGCAAGAAGCCCGCCGCGCCTAAAACCCCGGGGTCAAGTCTGGCAATCGGACACGGACGCAGCCGTAAAACCCCGGGGTCACGTAAAACCCCGGGGTCAAGTCTGACAATCGGACACGGACGCAGCGGTGCCAGCGCGTTACTGCTGGCTTCGTGTCCGAATGTCAGACTTGACCCCCGCACCGGTGACCCCCGCGCCGGGGAGCTGGGTTTGCGGGATGCGCGACGCGTGCGACGAGACCAGCAGCCAAGCGGCGCCATCCCATTGCCATACGCGCGTGACGCGTTGGCGCTCGGTCCACGGCGCGCCGTCGCCGGTTGCGGATTGCGTGCTGACGTTGTTGATGATGGCTATGTCGCCGTAGAACCGGGTGCTCGATTCCTCGTTGAGGATGGCGTTGCTCAACCCGGGACGGGCGGCCAGAGACATCAGATAGTCGAGCTTGCGCTGAACCGTGCCGTCCGCGTTGATCAGCATGAAGTCCTCCGCCATCAGCTGGCCCAGCTGCTCGGTACGCGCTTGCTGGCGCAAGGTGTTCCAGGCATCGTCGACCACCGCCAGCGATTCCCGCTGCGCCTCGGCCGCCGCCACCGGCAGCGGCAATCCCATTGCCATCGCCAGCCATGCGGCAGACAGGCCGCGGCGCATCGACCCCGCGCCGTGAACCCCGGCCGTCATGCCCGGATAATCCCGGCCACGCGCGCGGCGATGGTTTCGGCCAGCAAATGGATGTGGTAGCCGTCGACAAAGCCATGGTGCGCCTGCACCGAGAACGGTACCGTCATCTTGCCGTTGTCGGCGTCGCCGAACCTGCCCCAGGCCAGCGAGGGAATGTCGTAGCCGCCGTGCCGGTAGATCGGGTGCTCGATCGACGTCAGCTTGAACCACGGCATGCAGGTGATGTGGACGTTGTTCTTTTGCTCGCGCTCGGACTGCTCCTTGGCGGAGTTGATCATCCCGGCGCTGCCCTCGGCGACGGCCTTCGCTTCCAGGCTGCGGGCGACGAACTCCCGCAAGTCCGTCGACATCGCGAAACAGGCGAAGTTGAGATTCTTGTCCTTGTTGAGCACGGTGTACGACGCCCAGAACTCGTCGATCTTGATGACTTCACCGTCGTTGATGCGGTACATGAAGTTGTCGATTTCCTTGACCGAATTGAGTATGCAGTACAGGAAGAAGTGGAACGGCGGCAGTCTATGCTCCTTGCACCAGGGCCGGAAGTCCGGCACGGACATCTCGAAGCTGACGTTGACGAGCGGCTTTTCAAACGCGGCGAAGAGATTGTAGCGGTCGCGGCGCTTTTCAAAATTGTGCATGGTGTTCCAGGGACTGTTGTTAAAGGGATGCCTGCGGCGCGACCTCGGCCTGCAAGGTGATGTGGTCGATGCCGTGCTTGTCGAGCAGCATGGCCTTGATCGCGTGCAGGATGTCCGGCCAGCGCTCGAGGTCGACGATCTCGACGTGGCCGATCAGCGCCGGCTCGCCCGGCGACATGTCCCACACGTGCAGGTCGTGCACCGAGCACACGCCGGCGATCTGCTCCAGGTCGGCGCCTACCTTCAGATAGTCGATCGGCTCGGGCACGCCGCCCATCAGGAAGTGGTAGGACTCGCGCAGCACGTCGACGGTCGATTTTAAAATCAGCAGCGCGACAAAGATCGACAGCAGCGGGTCGATCATCATCCAGCCGGTGTAATAGATGACGGCGCCGGCGACCAGCGCGGCCACCGATCCCAGCAAGTCGCCCATGACGTTGACCAGCGCGGCGCGCGTGTTCATGTTGCTGTCGCCCCGCGACAACATATAGGCGAGCACGATATTGATGGCGAGGCCGATGCCGGCGACGACGAACACCGTGGCGCCGTGCACCTGCTCAGGATGCGCGAAGCGTTGCGCCGCCTCGAACACGATCCAGCCGACCAATACCAGCAAGACCAGGCTGTTGACGAACGCGGCCAGCGCCTCGGCGCGGCCGAAGCCGAACGAGTGGCGCGCCGACGGCGGCCGCTTGGCGATCAACTGCGCCAGCAACGCCAGCCCCAGCGCGGCGGCGTCGGTGACCATGTGGCCGGCGTCGGAAATCAGCGCCAGCGAGTTGGACATGAAGCCTGTAACGACCTCGACCACGGCGAAGCCCAGCGTCAACGCCAGCGACCACGCCAGCACCGACTGGCTGCGCTGCACAGTGAAGTGCGCGTGCTTGGCGTCGCCGTCGCGGTGCTCGTGCAGGTGGGCGGAAGGCGAGGGCGGCGGCGGGGTGGACTGCGCCGCGCTAGCATTGATGCGGGTTTCAGCTTGCATGGGTTCTATCGGTGATGGCAATAAACCACAGTTTAAAGGATGCCGCCCGGCGCGTCTTGCGCTGTCATGGTGCGCTTTGTAAATGTTTCCTATGAATACCCTTGTTTTTCTCCGAATCGCTCTCTATAATGCTGGTCTTCGGGCGGTTAGTTCAGCTGGTTAGAATACTTGGTCGACATCCAAGGGGTCGCAGATTCGAATTCTGCACCGCCCACCAGATTACGTAGTACGGTAGTAAATGCGAGCAGTAAGGCGCAGTAAAAAGCGGTAAAATAGCAGCACAGTAGTACAACGGGCGGTTAGTTCAGCTGGTTAGAATACTTGGTCGACATCCAAGGGGTCGCAGATTCGAATTCTGCACCGCCCACCAGAACATATGTAAGAGCGAGAAAGGCAATCCGGTTATGACACCGCGAACTACTACCAAGCTTTGGGAGTGACGCTAGTCGATCGGGATTCTTTTTGCTCAAAAAAAGAGAAAACGCGGCTAGCCCGCGTTTTTTTTTCGTCCGCGTTTTTATTATCAAATTCCGCTGTAACTACACCGGCCTCGCGCCAACAGGAGATCACTATGCTTTCAGTCCGCCTTCCAGATGGTTCTGCCCGTGAATTCGACGGCCCAGTCACCGTGGCTCAAGTGGCGACCAGCATTGCCACCAGCCTGGGCAAGGCCGCGCTGGCCGGCAAGGTCGATGGCAAAGTGGTGGATACCTCTTTCCTGATCGAGAAGGATGCCGATCTGGCCATCATCACCGACAAAGACCCGGAAGGCCTCGATGTGATCCGTCACTCGACTGCCCACTTGCTGGCCTACGCCGTCAAGGAACTGTTCCCGGACGCGCAGGTGACCATCGGCCCGGTCATCGAAAACGGTTTCTACTACGACTTCTCGTACAAGCGTCCGTTCACCCCGGACGACCTGGTCGCGATCGAAAAGAAAATGACCGAGCTGGCCAAGAAGGACGAGCCGGTCACCCGCAAGGTGCTGCCGCGCGACGAGGCCGTCGCCTACTTCAAGTCGATCGGCGAAGACTATAAGGCCGAAATCATCTCGTCGATTCCGGCCGACCAGGACGTGTCGCTGTACTCGGAAGGCAAGTTCACCGACTTGTGCCGCGGCCCGCACGTGCCGTCGACCGGCAAGATCAAAGTGTTCAAGCTGATGAAGCTGGCCGGCGCCTACTGGCGCGGCGACAGCAAGAACGAAATGCTGCAGCGGGTCTACGGCACCGCCTGGACCAAGAAGGAAGACCAGGAACAGTACCTGTTCCAGCTGGAGGAGGCGGAAAAGCGCGACCACCGCAAGCTGGGCAAGCAACTGGACTTCTTCCATTTCCAGGACGAAGCGCCGGGCCTGGTGTTCTGGCATCCGAAGGGCTGGACCATCTGGCAACAGGTCGAGCAGTACATGCGCAACAAGTACCAGGTCAACGGCTACCAGGAAGTCAAGGCGCCGCAGATCCTGGACTCCAGCCTGTGGGGCAAGACCGGCCACTGGGATAACTACCGCGAAAACATGTTCGTGACGGAATCGGAAAACCGTTCGTACGCGCTCAAGCCGATGAACTGCCCGGGCCACGTGCAGATCTTCAACAGCAACATGCGCAGCTACCGCGACCTGCCGCTGCGCTACGGCGAGTTCGGCCAGTGCCACCGCAACGAGCCGTCCGGCGCGCTGCACGGCATCATGCGGGTGCGCGGATTCACCCAGGACGACGGCCACATTTTCTGCACCGAAGAGCAGATCGAGCCGGAAGTGGTGTCGTTCCACACGCAGGCGATGGAAGTCTACAAGGACTTCGATTTCCACAACATCGACGTCAAGCTGGCGCTGCGTCCGGACAACCGCATCGGCACCGACGAAGTCTGGGACGAGGCCGAGGACGCGCTGCGCTCCGGCCTGCGCGCCTGCGGCGTGACCTGGACCGAGTTGCCGGGCGAGGGCGCGTTTTATGGTCCGAAGATCGAATACCACCTGAAGGATTCGCTGGGCCGCCCATGGCAGGTCGGCACGATGCAGGTCGACTTCTTCATGCCGGAGCGTTTGGGCGCCGAATATGTCGCCGCCGACAACACCCGCCAGGTGCCGGTCATGCTGCACCGGGCGATCGTCGGCTCGATGGAGCGCTTCATCGGCATCCTGATCGAGAACTACGCCGGCGCGCTGCCGACCTGGCTTGCTCCGGTGCAAGTATCGGTGCTGAACATCTCCGACGCGCAGGCCGAATATGTGGGCCAGGTCACGGAAAAGCTGCGCCGCAGCGGGTTCCGCGTGCAGAGCGATTTGCGCAACGAGAAAATAACCTATAAAATACGTGAACATTCCGTCCAAAAACTGCCTTACATCCTTGTAATCGGCGATAAAGAGCGGGATGCCAACACCGTGGCCGTGCGGGCACGGGGCAATGTCGATCTGGGCGTCATGTCCGTCGATGCCCTGATCGAGCGACTCCAGCAAGACGTCGCCAATAAAGCCTGATCGCACTGGCCTTACCATTAGATTTTAAAAGGAATCACCATAGCTACTGACAAGTCGCATCGCATCAACGGCGAAATCACTGCCCCTGAAATGCGTTTAAGTGGGGTCGAGAACGAGCCGCTCGGTATCGTCACTTTGGCCGAAGCCTTCCGCCTGGCGGAAGAGGCCAATGTCGACCTGGTCGAGATCGCGCCAACGGCGGTACCGCCGGTTTGCCGTTTGATGGACTACGGCAAATTCAAGTATTCGGAGCAGAAAAAGGCTCACGAAGCTAAATTGAAACAGAAAATCATCGCCGTGAAGGAAGTCAAATTCCGTCCGGGTACCGATGATGGTGACTACAATATCAAGCTGCGTAACCTCATCAAGTTCCTTGATGAAGGCGACAAGACCAAGATCACGCTGCGTTTCCGCGGTCGTGAAATGGCGCACCAGGATATTGGCTTCCGCATGCTGGAACGTCTGAAAGCCGATCTGGAGCCGTACGGCCAGGTCGAGCAGTTCCCGAAGATGGAAGGCCGCCAGATGATCATGGTGCTGTCTCCTAAGAAAAAGAAGTAAATCCGTCGCGTATGGATCGACCAGGGGCGCTTTCGGGCGCCCCTGGTAATTTGTGGTGCAGATTTGCCGCAAGTGGTCTATAATTGCCGGCTGTTGTAATGTAGTGGACTCGCATCCGCTGCAAAAACAAGTGAAAGCAGGCATCTAAGTGTGACGTCGTGTCACCACCTGCAATCCTGTTTGATATGGAGCTACCCCAAGGGTAGATTGCTATGCCAAAAATGAAAACCAAAAGCTCCGCGAAGAAACGTTTTCGCGTGCGTCCAGGTGGTACCGTCAAGAGTGGTCACGCGTTCAAGCGCCACATTCTGACCAAGAAAACCACCAAGTCGAAGCGCCAATTGCGCGGTATCACGAATGTCGATGCGGCTGACGTGAAATCCGTCCTGCGCATGATGCCATCCGCTTAATCTCACACTCAATTTAAGGAGTTACTATGCCTAGAGTAAAACGTGGGGTTACAGCTCGTGCCCGTCATAAAAAAGTCTTAAACCTGGCCAAAGGTTACCGTGGTCGTCGCAGCAAGGTTTACCGTGTTGCCAAGCAAGCAGTCATGCGCGCTGGCCAATACGCTTACCGCGACCGTCGTAACAAGAAGCGCGTCTTCCGCCGCCTGTGGATCGCCCGTATCAACGCCGCTTCCCGTGAGCATGGCGTGACGTACAGCGTGTTCATGAACGGTCTGAAAAAAGCTTCGATCGAACTGGACCGTAAGGTTCTGGCCGATATGGCAGTGATGGACAAGCCGGCCTTCGCCGCGATTGTCAACGCTGTGAAAGCAAAAATCGCTGCGTAAGCATTGATTGTTGATCGCTGGCCCCTTACCGGGCCGGTGGTGGGAACGGGGCAAAGGTCTAGACCTGTGCCCCGTTTTTGATTGAGGATAAGAAAAACGCATGGACTCCCTGGAACAACTCGTCGCCTCAGCAGTGCAGGATTTCACGGCCGCGCAAGATGACGCCGCCGCGCTGGAAAATGCCAAAGCCAAATATCTGGGCAAGACCGGCCAGATCACCGAATTGATGAAGGGTCTGGGCAAGCTCGACCCCGAGGCACGCAAGGCGCAGGGCGCCCTGATCAACGCGGCCAAGGGTCAAATTGAAGCGGCCTTGACGGCCCGGCGCGACGCGCTGGCCGACGCCCAGATGCAAACCCGTTTGAACGCCGAGGCCATCGATGTCTCGCTGCCTGGCCGCGGACGCGCCGGCGGCGGCCTGCACCCGGTGATGCGCACCTGGGAACGTGTGGAGGAAATCTTCCGCTCGATCGGTTTCGACGTGGCCGACGGCCCCGAGATCGAAAACGACTGGACCAACTTTACCGCCTTGAACAGCCCGGAGAACCATCCGGCCCGTTCGATGCAGGACACTTTCTACATCGAAGGCAACGACAGCGAAGGCAAGCCGCTGCTGCTGCGCACGCACACCAGCCCGATGCAGGTGCGCTACGCGCGCAGCCACACGCCGCCGATCAAGGTGATCGCGCCGGGCCGCACCTACCGCGTCGACAGCGACGCCACGCACTCGCCGATGTTCCACCAGGTCGAGGGCCTGTGGATCGCCGAAAACATCAGCTTCGCCGACCTCAAGGGCGTGTACCTGAACTTCGTCAAGGCCTTCTTCGAGACCGACGACTTGCAGGTGCGTTTCCGTCCGTCGTATTTCCCGTTCACCGAACCGTCGGCCGAGATCGATATCGCCTTCGGCTCCGGACCGCTGAAGGGCCGCTGGCTGGAAATTTCCGGCTCGGGCCAGGTGCATCCGTCGGTGGTGCGCAACTTCGGCCTGGACCCGGAAAAGTACATCGGCTTCGCGTTCGGCTCCGGCCTCGAGCGCCTGACGATGCTGCGTTACGGCGTCAGCGACCTGCGCCTGTTCTACGAAGGCGACCTGCGCTTCCTGAAGCAGTTTAACTAACGGGTTCAGCTCACGAATCATACGGGCGGTCGAGCGCGGCCGGCAAGGCAAGCGCTCCCGCTGGACACTCTTTGAAGGCTTGATTATGCAATTCTCCGAAAACTGGCTCCGTACCATGGTCGATCCGAAGATGACTTCGGACGAACTGGCCCACCTGCTGACGATGTCCGGCCTGGAAGTGGAAGAAGTCGAACCGGTCGCGCCGCCGTTCTCGAACGTCGTCGTCGGCCTGGTGCGCGACATGGCCAAGCATCCGAACGCGGACCGCCTCAACGTGTGCCAGGTCGACGTCGGCACCGGCACCTTGCTCAACATTGTCTGCGGCGCGCCGAACGTGCGTCCCGGCCTGAAGGTCGTGTGCGCGATGGCCGGCGCCGTGCTGCCGCCGGGCGCCGACGGCAAGCCGTTCGAGATCAAGGTCGGCCAGCTGCGCGGCGTCGAATCGCAGGGCATGCTGTGCTCGGCCAAGGAGCTGAAATTGTCGGAAGAGGGCGGCGGCCTGCTGGAGCTGCCGGACGACGCGCCGGTCGGCAAGAATTTCCGCGACTACTACGCGCTAAACGACCTCAAGTTCACCATCAAGCTGACCCCGAACAAGGCGGACTGCCTGTCGGTGCTGGGCGTGGCGCGCGAAGTATCGGCGCTGACCGGCGTGGCGCTGCACGCGCCGCAGTTCCGCAACGCCGTCGTCAACAGTGACGAAGTGCTGCCGGTGAAAATCTCGGCGCCGGACCTGTGCGGCCGTTTCTCCGGCCGCGTGATCCGCAACCTGAACGCCAAGGCCGCCACGCCGGACTGGATGAAGCAGCGCCTCGAGCGCAGCGGCCAGCGCTCGGTGTCGGCGCTGGTGGACATTTCCAACTACGTCATGCTGGAACTGGGCCGTCCGAGCCACGTGTTCGACCTGGCCAAGATCCACGGCGGCCTCGACGTCCGCTGGGGCAAGGCCGGCGAAACCCTGAAGCTGTTGAACGGTAACACCGTCAGCGTCGACGAATGGGTCGGCGTGATCGCCGACGACCAGGAAATCGAATCGCTGGCCGGCATCATGGGCGGCGACGCCACCGCCGTCTCGCTGGAAACCGAATCGATCTACCTGGAAGCGGCGTTCTGGTGGCCGAACGCCATCCAGGGCCGCGCCCGCAAGTACAACTTCTCGACCGACGCGGCGCACCGCTTCGAGCGCGGCGTCGACTACGCGACCACGGTCGAGCACCTTGAGCGCATCACCTCGCTGCTGATCGAAATCTGCGGCACGGCGGCGACCCAGGTCGGCCCGGTCGACGACCAGATCGTCAACATCCCGCAGCGCGCACCGGTCAAAATGCGCACCGCCCGTGCGCAGAAGGTCATCGGCGTGGCGCTCGACGACAACACCGTGGCCGACATCTTCACCCGCCTGGCGCTGCCGTTCACCCTGGAAGACGGCGTGTTCGCGGTGACCGCGCCGAGCTACCGCTTCGACATCGAAATCGAGGAAGACCTGATCGAGGAAGTCGCGCGCGTGTACGGCTTCGAGAACATCCCGACGGTGGCCCCGGTGGCCGCCAACACGATGATCATCGCGCCGGAAAACACCCGTTCGCTGTTCGCCGTGCGCCACCAGCTGGCCGACCTGGGCTTCCAGGAAGTGGTCAACATGAGCTTTGTGGACGCGGCGTGGGAGCAGGACTTCGGCGGCAACACCAATCCGATCAAGCTGCAAAACCCGATCGCCAGCCAGATGAGCGTGATGCGCTCGACCCTGGTCGGCAGCCTGGTCGCCAACGTGCGCTACAACCTCAACCGCAAGACCAACCGCGTGCGCGTGTTCGAAGTCGGCGCCATCTACCAGCGCGACGACGGCGTGCCGGACGGTCCGCTGACGGTGGCCGGCTACCAGCAGCCGAAGCGCGTCGCCGCGATCGCCTACGGCACCGTGGCGGACGAACAGTGGGGCCAGGACAGCCGCGCGGTCGACTTCTTCGACCTGAAGGCGGACCTTGAGCACCTGTTCGCGCCGTTGCAACTGCGTTTCGTCAAGGCCGAACATCCGGCGCTGCATCCGGGCCGCTCGGCGCAGGTGCTGCTCGATGGTAAGGTGATCGGCTTCATCGGCGAGCTGCATCCGCGCTGGATGCAGAAGTACGAGCTGCCGCAGGCACCGGTCGTGTTCGAGGTGGATGCGGTTGCCTTGCAGCAACGATCCGTGCCAGAATACGCCGAGATCTCCAAGTTCCCCGGCGCCACGCGCGATCTGGCTGTGGTCGTCAAGCAAGACGTTCCCGCGCAGGATTTGTTGGACGCATTTAATGCTGCCGTGCAAGCAAGTCCGCAAGGAAAGATCGTGCAAGCCATTGTTTTGTTTGATGAATATCGTGGAAAAGGTTTGGAGCAGGACGAAAAATCGCTTGCTTTCCGCTTTAGCTTGCAAGATACTCAAAACACGCTGCAGGACGATGTTGTCGAGGCCGTCATGGCCGCGGCAGGCGATGCGGCCAAGCAAAAGCACGGCGCCCGCTTGCGCACGTGAGCGGCCGCCAGGGCCATCGATTTTGTTTTTTTTGATCGTTCGGGAGTCCGGCACAGGCCGGACTCATTCGTTCTTTGATAAGGCAGGGCAGGAAAATTAATAACAACGACGTTGATTCCGCCGTACTCCAATCCGCATTGGCTGCCGATTTGCATCGGGCCATGCAGGTCGCCAAGGTACGCCAGGATGCGGAAAAAGATTTGCCCACGCTGACCAAGGCGGAGCTGGCCGAACTGCTGTTCGAACAGGTTGGCTTGAACAAGCGCGAGGCCAAGGACATGGTGGAAACCTTCTTCGACGAGATCCGCAACGCGCTCGAGCGTGGCGAAGCCGTCAAGCTGTCCGGGTTCGGCAACTTCCAGCTGCGCGACAAGCCGCAGCGTCCCGGCCGCAATCCCAAGACCGGCGAGGAAATCCCGATCACGGCGCGCCGCGTCGTGACCTTCCATGCGAGCCAAAAACTCAAGGGCATGGTCGAGGAGACCAATCCGATGGCGCGTGCGGCCTGAGTGGGAGCTGATTAGTGATGAACGATCGCCTCGCCAAGTCCGAACTGGTCGTGCTGCCGCCGATACCTGCCAAGCGCTACTTCACCATCGGTGAGGTCAGCGAGCTGTGCGGCGTCAAGCCGCACGTGCTGCGTTACTGGGAGCAGGAATTTACCCAGCTCAAACCCGTCAAACGACGCGGCAACCGCCGTTATTACCAGCACCACGAGGTGCTGCTGATACGCCGCATCCGCGAGCTGTTGTACGAGCAGGGCTTCACCATCAGCGGCGCGCGCAATAAACTCGACAGCCGTGCCGTCGATGGCGCGGCGGCGGAGTATGATGGCGGTTTCGGCGAAGAGGCGAAAGCCGTTCCCGCTCCATTGGACCGCGAAATGATACGCAGCGAACTGCTTTCCATCCTGAGTCTGCTCCAGCAAGACTAGTGCGCGCACTGCTGCACAAGGCGTGGCAAGAAGCTAATTCCTGATATACTTTCAATATTATTCATTTATCAGCGACGCTGATATACACGGTGGCGTGAAGTCCGGCGTGCCCGAGGGCGCGAGCCGGACAAGACGAGGGGAAACAATGATACGCGTTGCCATTTGTGACGACCATCAGATAGTAAGAGCAGGATTTAAACAGATTTTTTCGGCGTCGGACGACTTCGACGTGGTCGCGGAAGCCGGCACCGGGCGTGAAGCGCTCGATATCGCTCGCCGTGAGATTTGCGACGTGCTGCTGCTCGATATCGCCATGCCGGATCAAAGCGGCATCGATACCTTGCGCACGATCCGCCAGGGGCAGCCCGATCTGCCGGTGCTGATCCTGTCCGGATATCCGGCGCAGCAGTACGCGCTGAATTTGTTCAAAATGGGCGCCAACGGCTATTTGAACAAAGAGTGCGAGGCCGACGAGCTGATCACCGCCGTGCGCACCGTGTACCAGGGGCGGCGCTATGTCAGCTCGACCGTCGGCGAACTGCTGGCGCAAAGCTTCGACCGCGATCCCAATACGGCGTTGCACACCGAGTTGTCCGACCGCGAGTTCCAGGTGTTCCTGCGGCTGGCGCGCGGCGCGACGGTGTCCGATATCGGTGTGGCGTTGTCATTGAGCATCAAGACCGTCAGCACCTACCGCACCCGCATCATGGAAAAGATGGGGATGCAGTCGAACAGCGATTTAACATATTACGCAATGAAAAATAACTTGCTTGATTGAAATTAAGCAAGCCGCTCTCGTCCTGAGACCTATTGCTTAATGGATACAGTTGCGCACTCTTCGGGTGCGCAGCTGCTGCATCTATTTCCCTAACGGACTATAATTAGCCAGCTGGCGTGTTGCCTGACTGACTTAACCCCCGCGAAGGAAGTGGATGTATTTCACTGTGGAAACAGCGCCGCATCACCGTTTGCCGCTCTACAAGACCGTCTTGTGCGTGACCTGCGCCCTGCTGCTGATCGTGAACGGCTTCAGCCTGTTTTACAATTTGCAGGCCCTGCGCGGCGCGCAAGTGCTGCTGGGGCAGAGCGCGCGCGTGGCCGACCGCCTGCAATACCTCAACGTGCTGGTGCTCGACGCCGAAAGCAGCATGCGCGGCTATTTCCTGTCCGGCAGCGACGCCTATCTGGGGCCGACCCGCACCGCGCTGGTCGACAGCGAACATGAATTCAAGGAACTGCAAAAGCTGCTGGCCGATAATCCGACCCAGCTCAAAAATCTGACCCAGTTGCAAACCCTGGTGCGCCGCCGCCTGACCACCGTCAGCCAGGCGATCGACGTCTACCGCGAAGGCGGGCTGGACGAAATCGTCAAGATCGCCAAACTGAGCGACGGACGCGGCAGCATGGACGAGATCCGCCTGCAGGTCGTCATCATGGAGCAGGAGCAGAACGAAACCATGGCCACGCGCAGCGCCATGTTCTATCAGGAATATCAAAAGGCGGTGTTGCTCGGCATGAGCATCAACGCCGTCGCCATCGTGGTGCTGATCATGTTCTACCAGCTGGTGCGGCGCAGCTTCGCCAACCGGGCCCAGGTCGAGCACGCGCTGCAGGCCGCCAACGAAACATTGGAAACCCAGGTCGAGCAGCGGACCGAGCAGCTATCCGTGCTGTCGCGCCACCTGATCAGTATCAGCGAGGAGGAGAAGGTCCGGCTCTCGCGCGAGCTGCACGACGAGATGGGCGCCTTCCTGACGTCGATCAGCATGGACATCGCGGCCGTCACCCACCAGTTGCAAAAGAACCAGCCTGAGCTGGCCGCCCAGCTCAAGCGCGCGCGCGGCACCTTGATGGAGGCGGTGGAAATGAAGCGCCGCATCGTCGAGAATCTCCGGCCGAGCCTGCTGGATAACCTCGGCCTGTGCGCCGCCATCGAAAGTTATTGCGACGAATTCAGCCGCATGGCGCAGGTGCGCTGCGATTGCGACGTCGCCGCCGATATCGAGGCGCTGGGCCGCGACTCCGGCGACCTGTCGATCGCCCTGTTCCGCATCGTGCAGGAATCGCTGACGAATATCCGCAAGTACGCCAAGGCCAGCCGCGTGACGGTCACCTTGAACCGCAATCAGGAAGCATTGATGCTGCGCATTATCGACGACGGCATCGGCATCGACGCCAACAACATCGTCAAGCCGATGTCGCACGGCCTGCTGGGCATGCGCGAGCGCGCCTTGCTGCTGGGCGGGACGATGACGATACGCCGCGGACGCAACGATACGGGCACCTGTATCGAGGTCGCCATTCCGCTGCGCAAGAGTGATGGTGGGGTGACGCCGAGTCCGGCGGCGCCGGCGCCGGGACAGGAGCGCCGCATGCAGCCGCAGACGGTCGACGCGATGATGACGGCGGCCGCGCCAGCGCCGGCACCTTTGCCGCCGCTGCCCAGTTCCATCACCGACGTGCTTAACAGCGTGCTACATCAACCAGAAGACGATCATATTCGGTCTTCGCCACCTTATAGCACTCACCCGCATAATCCTCCAAGCCTGAGCGATCAAGCACGGTGATGTTGCCACGGCGGTAGGTGATCAAGCCTTCCTCCTGCAACTTGCCGGCGGCGGCGGTGATGCTCTCGCGGCGCACGCCCAGCATGATTGAAATCATTTCCTGCGTCACTTTCAGTTCGTTCGATGGCGAGCGGTCCAGGCGGTCCAGCAGCCAGCGGCACAGCTTTTGTTCGATCGAGCTGTGGCGGCCGCCGACGGCGTTTTGCGCCATCTGCGCGAACAGCGCGGTGTTGTAGCGCATCAGCAGCGCCGGCAGGGCGCCGCCCTGGTTGAAGGCGTCGCGCAAGTGCTGGGCCTTCATGCGGTAGCCGTAACCGGCGGCCTGCACCACGGCGCTGCACATGGCGCGCTCGCCGTCGAACAGCGACACGCCGACCACGCCTTCGTGGCCGACCACGGCGATCTCGGTGGTGGCGCCGTCTTCCATCACGTACAGCAGCGACACGATGGCGGTGGTGGGGAAATGGACGTAATCCATCGCGCCGCCGAATTCAAACAGTTCTTTGCCAAAGGGCAGGGTGACGAGTTCGAGGTGTTCGAACAGCGACTCGAGCACGTCACGTGGAAGCGCGGCCAGCAGTTCGTTTTGCTGGGTGCCGCTGTAGCTGACAACAGGCCGCGACGCAACCTTAAACTCTTTCGTATCGACCGCCATGGTGGATGCGGTGGATTTCTCGGTTGCGTTGACTTGGGTGTTGTTCATATTTTCCTCACTAATCTCTGGCTATACAAATCACGTCGGGGGTAATCTGACGTGCTGGTAGCACTTTATGGGGAATGTTAGTTTGCGAACATAAGAGGAGCGGTCGCACAAATGTAGGCTTGCAACATGGTTGGTTGTAGGTTTGCTCCTACACAACGGCTATGTTTCTGTTCATCGGCGGTGCATAATGCACAAATCCCAGTCGAAGGGCGCACAACATGCATGTACTTGTAGTGGAGGACGACACGGTCCTCGCCGACGGCCTGAGCCGTGTGTTGGGCGGCCACGGCATGGTGGTCGAAGTGGTCGGCGACGGCGCCCAGGCCGACGCGCTGCTGCAGCGTGCCGCCCAGGCCGAAGTGATCGTGCTCGACATCGGCCTGCCGGGCATCGACGGCTTCGAGGTGGTGCGCCGGCTGCGCGCGCGCGGCAGCCAGGTGCCGGTGCTGTTGCTGACGGCGCGCGACGCCATCGAGGACCGCGTGCGCGGGCTGGAGCTGGGCGCGGACGACTACCTGGTCAAGCCGTTCGCCACCGCCGAGCTGGTCGCGCGGATCAAGGCGCTGGCGCGGCGCAACGCGCCCAAGCCGACGGTGCTGGCGTTGGGCGAGCTGGCGCTGGACCTGTCGGCCAAGCGGGCGCGGGTGCGCGACAAGAGCGTCGAGCTGTCGGTGCGGGAGTGGGCGGTGCTCGAATACCTGTTGCAGCACGGCGCGCGGGTGGTGTCCAAGCAGCAGATCATCGAAGCCATCCTGCCGTGGGGCGACGACCTGACCTTGAACGCGGTCGAGGTCTACATCTCGCGGCTGCGGCTGAAGATCGCCGATGCCGGCGTCTCGATCCGCACCATCCGTGGTTTCGGCTACATGCTGGAACTGGCGCCGGCGCGGGGGGCGGATGACTAGCATCAGGCTGCGCCTGCTCAAAACACTGATCGTACCCATCCTGTTGATCAACTTGGCGGGCGGGGCGCTGGCCTACATGCTGGCGTGGCTGCCGGCGCGGATCGCCGTCGACCACAGCCAGCCCGGGGTATCGGCGCGGGCCGGCGCTGCCGCGGGTCCGGCGGCGGGGCCGGCCGCCGCCGACCGGGCGCCGGACAAGCATGTGCAGATGCGGCACGCCGTGGTGCGCGGCCTGGTGCTGCTGGAAGTATTGATCGCGCTCGCCTGCATCGGCTTGATCTGGTTCTCGGTCAGCAACGGACTGCGGCCGCTGAACCGCCTGCGCGCCGGCCTCAACGCGCGCGACGGCGACGACCTCGCGCCGATCGCCATCGCCGACGTGCCGTATGAACTGGAGCCGGTGGTCTCGGCCCTCAACGGCCTGCTGGACAAGGTGGGCGACGGCGCCCGGGCGCGGCAGGACTTCCTGGCCAACGTCGCGCACCAGCTGCGCACGCCGCTGGCGGGGCTCAAGACGCAGCTTGAATGGCTGGGCGCGCGCCACGCCGAGCCGGACACGGCGCACTCGGTCAAGCTGATGTTGTCGGCCACCGAGCGCATGATCCGGCAAACCAACCAGCTGCTGGCGCTGGCCCGCGCCGAACCGAACCATTTCGAAAAGACGCGGCTGGAAGCGGTGGCGTTGAACCAGCTGGTGGAGGACGCGATTCAATCCTTCGTCGACCAGGCCACGGGCAAGGGGATCGACATCGGTTTCGCTTTGCGGCCGGTGGAGATCATCGGCGACCGTTTCCTGCTGCGCGACCTGATCGACAACCTGATCGACAACGCGATCCGCTACACGCCGGCGGGCGGCGCGGTGACGGTCGCATGCCGGGCGGACGAGGGCGGCGGCGTGCTGACGGTCGTGGACAGCGGCCCCGGCATCCCGGCGGCCAAGCGCGAGCAAGTGTTCAGCCGCTACGTGCGGCTCGACGACAAAACCCATGGTAGCGGCCTCGGCTTGGCAATCGTGCGCGACATCGCCGTCGTCCACGGCGCCACGTTAAGCATCGGCGACGGCGCCGGCGGCCGGGGCGCGGTCTTCACCGTCCGCTTCCCCAATAGCAACTCCGCGGTCGTTGACTCCAACTCCGGGGGCAAGTCTAACAATTCCACATAAGTTCGGCCGTAGACGATCGTCGGACGCCCTGTGGAGTCCAGTTCGTGCAGCGATGTGAGCCTTGCCCCCGGGGTAGGGGTTGCGGGTAGGGGATGCGGGTAGGGGTTGCGGTTTACCGCCGGGTTCGCTTAGCAATGGCGGAGCTGACGTCGGATGTGTTGTTTGTCAGGAGTTTGTCAGCATTTCCTCAGGGAAATGCAAGCTAGCGCGCGTAGACTGGTTCCAGCAGATAACATCCTCGGAGCCGGCCATGAACAAACGTCTACAACGCGGTTTTACGCTGATCGAGGTCATGGTCACCGTCGCCATCGTCGGCATCCTGCTGGCCGTGGCCATCCCCGCCTACAGCGATTACGTCGTGCGCGGCCGCTTGAGCGAGGCTTTCACCGCCCTCGGCGGCGCCCAGCCGGCCGCCGAACAATATTGGTCGAACAACCGCACCTACGTCGGCTTCGGCGCCGCCAACACCTTTCCGGCCAGTACCCCTTACTTCACCTACGCGCTCAGCGGTGAGTCGGCCTCGACCTACACGCTGACCGCGACCGGCGCCGGCAAGATGAGCGGCTTCGTCTACACCATCGACCAGAACGGCACTCACGCCACCACCGGCAGTCCCGCCGGCTGGGGCGTCAACGCCTCCTGCTGGGTCGACCACAAGGGTGGCGCATGCACCAATTGACGCCTCCGTCCCGGCGCGGCCGGCGACGCCAACGCGGCGTCACGCTGGTCGAGCTGCTGGTGACGATCAGCATTTTCGGCATCATGCTGGCGATCGGCATTCCCAACGCCAGCCGCTGGCTGCTGGCCAACCGCGCGCGCGGCGCCAGCGAGTTCTATGCCGACGGCTTCAGCCTGGCGCGCCGCCAGGCCGTCGCCCATAACGCCTTCAGCCGCATTTCGCTGACGCCCAACGTCAATACCGGCCAGATGGATTGGCAGGTCGACATTTGCTTCGTCAGCCAGGCCGCCCAGTGCACCGACGCCCAGGGCGCCTGGTCGACCACCGACGCGCCGTCGGCCAGCGACCCGGAAGGCGCCGCCGGCTGGAAGTCGGTGTTCCGCGCCGCCGACGCGCTGCCGCCGGCCGAGATCCTGCAGCCGACCACGCAACCGGCCGGCAGCAGCCAGGTGTACTACACGCCGCTCGGCTGGGTCGATCCGCTGATCGCCAACCGCCTCGCCAGCCTGCGGCTCGATCCGTCCACGGCGTTCGCCGACGCGGTGCAGCCGGTGGCGCTGGTGGTGACGCTGGCGGGCATGGCCACGAAGTGCAATCCCACCTTGCCCGGCACCGATAGCCGGGGTTGCCCGCCATGAAAACCACGCGCCGCCAGGACGGCATCGCGCTGCTGGAGGCGATGCTGGCCATCGTGATCCTGGGCATCGGGCTGCTGGGCACGATCGGCCTGCAGGCGCGCGCCTATTCCGCGCTGTCGGACGCCGGCATGCGCGCCGAGGCCACCATCGCCGCCGAGAAGCTGCTCGGCGTGATGACGGCCGACATGGCCAACCTGGCGGACTACAACCTGGCCGAGAACGGCACGCCGGGCGCGGCCATCGCGCCGTGGGTGGCGCAGACGCGCGCGGCGATCCCCGGCGCCATCGTCTCGGTGAACGTGAACCGCCAGGCGTTCCAGACCCAGGTCGATATCGCGATCCGTTGGCGGCGCAAGGCCAACACCGAGCAGAACCGGCACCTGCTCACTTCCTATATCGCGAACTGACATGGGCGCCCATCCTTCCCGCCGCCACGCCATCCGCGCCGCCCGGCGCCGTCACGGCGGTGGATTTTCGCTGGTCGAGCTGATGGTCAGCGTGGTGATCGGCCTGCTGGCGCTGGTGTTCGCCACGCGCCTGGTCGTCAGCGGCGAACAGAACAAGGATGCCGCCGTCGGCGGCTCCGACTCCATGCAGAATGGCATGCTGGCGCTGTTCTCCGTCAGCGGCGACGCCGCCGACGCCGGCTGGGGCTTGAACGATACGATGCTGTCCGGCTGCGATACCGTGTTCTCCGACGTCAACGGCTACCAGCTGGCGGCCGATCAGCGCGGCGGCGCCGCGATCACGCCGCTGGCGCCGGTCGTGATCCAGGCCAACGGCGCCGGCAGCGACGTGGTGTCGTTCTACAGCGGCACCTCGCAGGCCGCCGTCGGCTCGACCAAACTGCTGACCAACTATGTCCCCGGCGAGAGCACACTGACCGTCGACAGCCGCACGCCCTACGACTTCAATGTCGGCGACGTGCTGGTGGTGGCGCCGATGGTGCCCGGTTCGCGGCCTTGCACGCTGTTCCAGTTGTCCGGCTTCGGCATCGGCATCAACGCCAACCAGTTGCAGGTCGCCAGCGGCATCGATTTCCCGTTCAATCCGCAGACCGGCCTGAGCACCGCGTATCCGCTCAACGTCAGCTATGTCTACAACCTGGGCAGCGCCGCGCGGCTGCATTTCCATACCTGGTCGGTCGACAACGGCATCCTGCTGCTGCGCTCGACCGACATGCCCGGTTCGGCGCAGCGGGGCGCCTCCGTGATCGACAACGTGGTGTCGCTCAAGGCGCAGTACGGCTTCGACAACCGCGCGCTGGCGGCCTACGACCCGAATACGCCCGGCAACAGCTCGGTGCCGGTGTCGACCGCCAGCGGCATGCGCATCGGTGTGTGGAGTTCGACCATGATCGACGCCGACAACGATGGCGTCGTCGGCGGCGCCGGCGACTACCAGCGCATCGGTTCGGTGCGGCTGGCGGTGGTGGCGCGCAGCAAAAGCGCCGAGAAGCCCAACAGCGCCGGCCAGTGCGGCGCCACCACCGTGCAGCCGACCGTGTTCGCCGGCAACGCGCCGGCGACGGTCGCGGCCGCGCCGGTGCGGGTGAACGTGGCGGTGGACGGCGACAGCGTCGACTGGAAGTGCTATCGCTACCGCGTGTTCGAGACCATCGTGCCGATCCGCAACGCCCAATGGAGGCCATGATGGCGACGGTACCATCCACATTGCCGCCGGCGCCATGCCGCCTGCGCCGCCATCGGCATGGACGCGGCCGCCGCCGGCCGCAGCGCGGCATCGCCTTGCCGGTCATGCTGATCATGCTGGCGGTGATGCTGGTGAGCAGCATCTACCTGCTCAAGTCGAGCACGTCGACGACGATGACCGCCGCCAACCTGGCCTACGACTCGGCGTTGAGCAAGTCGGCCGACGCCGGCCTGCACGCCGGCTTCGCCTATCTGCGCTCGGTGGCGAACCGTTCCGATCTGCTGGTCAACCAGCCGGCGCAGGGCTATGTGGCGACCCTGACACCGACCTGGACCGTCAGCAACGCCGCCTTCTGGCTGGGCGCGACCACGTTGCCGGCCAATCCGGTCACCGGCGACCAGGTCCAGTACGTGATCCACCGCATGTGCACCTTTGCCGGGCCGTACAACAGCAACAACAACCGCTGCCGGACGACGTCGGCGCGGCCCAACAGCCAGGCGCCGCAACCGTTCGGCACGTCGCTGGCGCTGGGCGGGCCGAAATTCCTGCAACAGCCGCAGCTCCACTATGTGGTCACGGCGCGCATCAACGGCGCGCGCGGCGCCAACGTGGTCACGCAGGCCGTGGTCTTGAAGGGGCCGTAACTATGAACAAGCGCATGGACAAGCACACCTCGCTGGCGCGCATCGGCGCCGGCGTCACGCTGGCGCCGGCACTGGCACTGGCGCTGGCGTTGGCGCCATCCACGGCCGGCGCCGCCGCCACCCAGATCGCCCAGGTGCCGCTGTTGAATATCACCGGCACCGGCACCGTCAAGCCCAACCTGATGCTGCTGTTCGATAACTCCGGCTCGATGGAACAGACCTACACGCCGGATTACGTCAACGACAGCCTGTGCCGCAGCGGCGCCACCTTGCAGGCCGGCACCACCGTCTGCACGGTCGGCCATCCGCCGTTCATGAGTCCCGACTTCAACAAGCAGTACTACAACCCGGCGATACGCTATCTGGTGCCGATCAGGGCCGACGGCAGCTTCTATCCGGAGCAGAACCGGGCCGCCACCGTCGACTGGACTTCGGTCAGCGGCGACGGTTTCGGCGCCAGCAAGCGCGACCTGGCCGGCGCCGCCGTCACCGCCAACCTCAACCTGGTGACCGGGTTCCCGGACCTGCGCTGGTGCGCCGGCGGCACCTGCCGCGCCAACACCTCCAGCTACACCTATCCGGACGCGACCTACCAGACCGCCAGCGCGGTCACCACCGGTCCGTATTACTACACCATCGGCGTCGGCCAGTTCTGCACCGACGAGACGATGAAGGTGTGCCAGTCGACCGCCGTCGGGGCCACCGCGCCGGCCGGCTATCCGGTGCCGGTCAAGGTGCGCTGGTGCAGCGACCGGCTGTTGACGCAGTGCCAGGGCAAGCGCGTCGGCAGCTTCATCTATCCCAGCTACTCGGCGCCGGCCGGGGCGGTGGCCGCCTATGGCACCATCGCCATCGGCGCCTCGGCCACGGCGACCTCGATGACCATCACCGGCGTCACGCTGACCGACGCCGGCGGCGTCCAGACCGGCCTGACCAACGCCACCATCACCGCCGCCGCCGGCACCAACACGGCCACCAAGCAGCAGGCGCTGGCCAGCGCGCTGGCCGCCAACATCATCGCCACCACCAACCCGACGCAGAAACAGATGTTTGCCTGCGTGCGCACGCCCACCAGCCAGTCGAACGTGCCCGCTTGCAGCGTGTTCGGCATCACCCTGGCGTCCGACAACATCGTCGCCGTGGTGCCGGTGAACTGCGCCAGCACGCCGAAGACCGTGGCCGGCTGCGTCGCCGTCAGCGACAACAGCCGCGCCGGCTGGGGCCTGTCCGTGACCGCGCCGCAGGCGGTGGTGTCGGCGATGGTGCCGGCCAAGTCGGTGATCACGTTCGCCGGCACCAATACCGCCAGCGGCACCGGCCAGAACGCCATCCTGCGCAACCTGTCGCTGGGGACGACGGTGCTGGTCGGCGGCAGCAGCGGCGGCAATCCGCCTTACCTGAACATGGGCCGCAACCGCAGCCCGAGCTATGTGGCAAGCGCGCTGGCCAGCGATATCGGCGTGTCCGGCGCCATCCGCGCCTATCTGGGCGGCCACGCGCTGTGCCCGGGCCTGGCCAACACCAGCGTATGCCTGCTCGATTATGGCGCCACGTCGAACGCCGCCGCGATCAGCAATTTCACCATGGACAACCAGGGCGGCGTGACGTGGACGCGCGGCGCCACCGGCGGCTACCAGGCCGCCGTCAACGACGGCATTCCGACGTCGACGGCGGCCATTTCGGCCGGCTCGAGCGCGCCCAATCCGTTCGTGCGCGTCGACATCGTCAGCGGCCGGACCTATCCGAAGGGCGCCGAGCGCGTCGATTGCGCCGGCGCCAGCTGCAGCTACGACGAGGAGATGACCAATTTCGCCAACTGGTACGTCTACTACAAGAGCCGCCTGCAAATGATGAAGACCTCGGTCGGCCTGGCCTTCGCGGCCATCACCGGCAACTACAAGGTCGGCTACGTCAAACTGTCGAACGCCGGCTCCGGCCTGGCGATCGACCAGAAACCGGCCGACTTCACCGGCACCGCCCGCACCAACTGGTACAACAATTTATACACCACCACCACCTCGGGCTCGACGCCGATCCGCACCGCGATGGACAACGTCGGCAGCATGTTCGGCAACCTGGCCCCCTACAACTACGGCACGGGCCAGGAGGTGGTGCAATATCCCTGCCAGCAGAACTTCCTGATCCTGACCACCGACGGCTACTGGAACGGCAGCACCACCAACAACGTGGTCAACAACGACAACCTGGAAAACCCGGCCCGTTTCTGCACCCAGGCGCGCGGCTGCGTCGATGGCCGGGCGCAGGGGCAGCCGTCGATCGCCGACGTCGCGCTGCACTGGTACAACGGTGGTTCGAGCACCACCACGGTGTCGCTGCGCCCGGCGCTGGAGCCGGACATGACGCGCCCCGGCTCGGTGCCGGCCGGCCCCGGCGAGAACACCCACCTGCACATGAACACCTACACATTGGGCCTGGGCGTGGACGGCGTGATGACCTACGAGCGCAACTACGACACCGCCGCCCGGCCCGGGGGCGACTTCTACAACCTGGTCACCGGCGCCACCAGCGGCTGCCCGTGGAACGGCAACGGCGCCTACGTGTGGCCCGATCCGGCCACCGCCAGCACCGCCAACACGGTGCAGGAGCGGGTCGACGACTTGTGGCACGCGGCCATCAACGGCCACGGCAAGTACTTCAGCGCGCAGGAGCCGAAGGAGGTCATCAGCGGCCTGAGCGAGGCGCTGTCGAACATGCAGGTGCGCAGCGGCGCGGCGGCGGCGGCCGCGACGTCGACGCCGAACATCACCCGCACCGACAACGATATCTTCTCCGACACGTTCACCACCGTGAAATGGTACGGCGAGCTGTCCAACCAGAAAATCGACAGCACCACCGGCGATGTCATCCAGACGCCGGTCTGGAGCACCAACAAGACGCTCGGCAAACGCGTCGCCGGCGGCACCGATACGCGCCGCATCTATATGATGAATCCGGCGGGGGCGCCCGGCGGCGACCTGCTCGATTTCCGCTTCGCCAATATGAGCGGCATCACCGCCGGCTGGTTCAGCAACAAATGCGCGGCGCTGTCGCAGTGCACCTTGCTGTCGGCCGCCGACCGCGCCATCGTCAACGACGGCGGCAACCTGGTCAACTGGCTGCGCGGCCAGCAGCAGCACGCCGACGACAACCTGTTCCGCGCCTATTCGATGACGCCGGACGAGCCGAGCGGCGCCTCGACGCCGATCCCGATCGTGCTTGGCGATATCGCCTCGTCCAAGCCGGCCTTCGTGCGCGCGCCGCTGGGCGAATATCCGGACATCGACTACGACGCCTACAAGGACAAGTACGGCAATCCCGACAGCCCGAGCTACCGCGCCGGCACCGTGTACACCGCCGCCAACGATGGCATGCTGCACGCGTTCAACGCCCAAAATGGCGAGGAGGTGTGGGCCTACGTGCCGCGCATCACGATGAAAAAGCTGCACGCGCAGGCCAGCACCACCTACGGCACCAACCACCAGTACACCACCGACGGCTCGCCGGAGGTGGCCGACGTCAAGGTCGACACGCCTTCCGGCAAGCAGTGGCGCACCATCCTGGTGGCCGGCCTGAACGGCGGCGGCCGCGGCTACTACGCGCTCGACGTCACCGACAGCGGCGGCGCGCCCAAGCAGCTGTGGGAGTTCTGCGCCGATCCGGCCGTGTGCGCGCTCAACGACCCCGATTTGGGGCTGACCTTCGGCAATCCGCAGTTCGGCACCTTGGCCGACGGCCGCTGGGTGGTGTTCGTCACCTCCGGCTACAACAACATCACCGGCACGGACGGCGTCAGCGGCGGCGACGGCAAGGGCTACCTGTACATCCTGGACGCCTACACCGGCCAGTTGTTGAAAAAGGTGGGCACCAATTCCGGCGACGCCGTCACGCCGTCGGGGCTGGCCAGGATCACCGCCATTTCCGACGATCCGAGCTCGGACCCGAAGGCGACCTTCATCTATGGCGGCGACAACCAGGGCCAGATGTGGCGCTTCGACCTGACGGCCGCCAGCGGCGCGGTGTCGGTGATCAAGATGGGCGACGCCGGCGTCAACAAGCCGATCACCACCCGTCCCGACGTCACGATGTGCGGCGTGCAGACCACCGCCACCACCGGCGGCGTGACCACCACCAGCACGCAGGGCGTGCGGGTGGTGCTGTTCGGCACCGGGCGCCTGCTCGATATCCCGGACACGTCCAGCACCGCGATCCAGAGCCTGTACCTGCTCAAGGACAGCGGCGTGCCAATCGGTAACGTGCGCGGCGGGACGATGGTGCAGCAGACACTCAGCCTGCTCGGTTCGAGCAGCAACACCAACAGCTACGCGATCACCAGCAACCCGGTCGACCTGTCGCAGAAGGATGGCTGGTTCTTCGACTGGTCGGCCGTGCCCGGCGAGCGCATGAACCTGGACCCGCAGATCGTCAGCGGGGTGGCCAACGTGGTGACCAACCTGCCGACGTCCTCGTCGTCGTGCTCGGTGGGCGGCTCGAGCAACCTGTACCAGGTCAATGTCTGCAACGGCCACGCGATCGGCACGCAGCCGGCCGGCATCACCTTGTCGAGCACGTCGGCGGCGGTCGGGTTCATCATCGTGCGCCTGCCCAGCGGCCAGCTCAAGCTGATCTCCACGCTGGCCGACGGCCGCAAAGTGGTCAACGAGGGGCAGGAGGAGGCCGCCGCCGAGGCGCACCGGGTGGGCTGGCGCCGCGTCCGGGGCGAATAAGCGCCGTGCGCGGCGGGGCGGCGGACGACGATCCGGGGGCGGGGCGGCCCGGCCGGGCCGTGAAACAATTCACACGGCCGAGCCAAGTATCGGTAAAATCGAGGGTTTTGCAGAACCGCCTTAGATCGCGAACAAATGGTCAACGATATCGAAACCGCAATACCCGAAAATAACGACGACGCCGCCCCGGCGGCCAGCGCCAAGACGCCGGCGCTGATCGCGCGCGAAGTGCAGCGCCGCCGCACCTTCGGCATCATTTCCCACCCCGACGCGGGTAAAACCACGCTGACCGAAAAGCTGCTGCTGTTCTCGGGCGCGATCCAGATGGCCGGTACCGTCAAGGCCCGCAAATCGGGCCGCCACGCGACCTCGGACTGGATGGAGATCGAGAAGCAGCGCGGCATTTCGGTCGCCTCGTCGGTGATGCAGTTCGAATTCCGCGACCACGTGGTCAACCTGCTCGACACCCCAGGCCACCAGGACTTCTCGGAAGACACCTACCGCGTGCTGACGGCGGTCGACTCGGCGCTGATGGTGATCGACGCCGCCAAGGGCGTGGAGGCGCAGACCATCAAGCTGCTGGCCGTCTGCCGCATGCGCAACACGCCGATCGTCACCTTCATGAACAAGATGGACCGCGAGACGCGCGATCCGCTCGAATTGCTCGACGAGCTGGAATCGGTGCTCAAGATCCAGTGCGCGCCGGTGACCTGGCCTATCGGCATGGGTAAGAACTTCCGCGGCGTGTACCACCTGCTGAACGACGAGATCATGCTGTTCAAGGCCGGCGAGGAAAAGGCCGACGGCGCCTTCGAGATCATCAAGGGCATCGACAATCCGCGCCTGCAGGAGATGTTCCCGCTGGAGATGGACCAGCTGCGCATGGAAGTGGAGCTGGTCAACGGCGCCTCGCATCCGTTCGACCTGGAGCAGTTCCTGTCGGGCGTGCAGACGCCGGTGTTCTTCGGCTCCGCGATCAACAACTTCGGCGTGCGCGAGATCCTGTCGGCGCTGGTCGACTGGGCGCCGGCGCCGCGCGAGCGCGACGCCACGGTGCGTTCGGTCGATCCGAAGGAGCAGCCGTTCACCGGTTTCGTGTTCAAGATCCAGGCCAATATGGACCCGGCGCACCGCGACCGCATCGCCTTCCTGCGCGTGTGTTCCGGACGTTTCGAGCGCGGCATGAAGGTCAAGCATCTGCGCCTGGGGCGCGAGATCAAGGTGTCGTCGGTGGTGACGTTCATGGCGTCGTCGCGCGAGCAGGTGGAAGAGGCGTACGCCGGCGACATCATCGGCCTGCCGAACCACGGCAACATGCAGATCGGCGACTCGTTCTCCGAAGGCGAGTTGTTGACCTTCACGGGCATTCCGTACTTCGCGCCGGACTTCTTCCGTTCGGTGCGGATTCGTAATCCGCTCAAGATCAAGCAGCTGCACAAGGGTTTGCAGCAGCTGGGCGAGGAGGGCGCGGTGCAGGTGTTCAAGCCGGTGCAGGGCGGCGAGCTGGTACTGGGCGCGGTCGGTGTGCTGCAGTTCGAGGTGGTGGCCAGCCGCCTGCTCAACGAGTACGGTGTCGACGCCGTGTTCGAAGGCACCAGCATCAGCAGCGCGCGCTGGATCTCCAGCGACGACAAGAAGGCGCTGGCCGACTTCGAGAACGCGCTCGGCCACAACGTCGCCTACGACGCCGCCGGCAACATGGCCTATCTGGCCACGTCCAGCGTCAATTTGCGGCTGACCGAGGAGCGCTGGCCGAAGCTGAAGTTCCACGCCACGCGCGAGCACTCGGCCAAGCTGGTTTAATAGTGTTAATGCGCCGCGAGGGCCCGCAATAGCGCGGGCACCTCGCCGCTGATCTCGCGCGCCAGATACCCCAATGGCCCGTGCCGCAGCGACAGCTGCTCCCCGGCCATCGCGTGCAAGGCCACGCCCCACGCGGCGGCCTGCTCCAGCGCCGCCCCGCGCGCCGCCAGGCCCGCGATCAACCCCGCCAGCACATCGCCCGATCCCGAAATCGCCAACCCCGTGTTGCCGCCTTCATGGCGCCAGCGCTTTCCCGACGGGTCGACGATCGTGGTGACCGCGCCCTTGAGCGCCACCACCGCGCGCCAGCCGCCAGCCGCCCGCCGCGCCGCCAGTTCCGGCTGCGCCGCGATATCCTCTTTTTTAGTACCCGTCAGCCCGGCCAGCTCGCCCGCGTGGGGCGTCAGCAGCACCGGACTGTCGAAGCGGAAGCCGTCGCGCACCAGGCACATGGCGCCGGCATCCAATATCAGCGGCGCGTGCGCGCAATGCGGCAGCAACGCCCGCACCAGCGCCGCGCTGGCCGCTTCGTCCTGCATGCCCGGCCCGATCAACACCGCGCTGGCGCGCTCGCACGCCTTGTACAGACTCGCGCAGCCGTCGGCCACCAGCCCGCCGCCGGCCGTCTCGCCCAGGCCGATCACGCGCGCCTCCGGCAGCGCCACGCCCAGCTGCGGCGCCACGCTGGCCGCCGTGGCGATGGTCAGCTTGCCGGCGCCCGCCCGCAGCGCGGCCGTCGCCGCCAGCAGCAAGGCCCCGGGCATCTCGCGCGAGCCGGCGACGATCAGCACATGGCCGCGCACCTCCTTGTCGGCGTCGTGCCCCGGCATCGGCAGCTTCCAGTCGCGCAGCGAGCCGGCGGTGATATCAACGCCCGGATGGTTTTCGCGCGCGCTCATGATTTGGGGGCGGCCGGCATGTCCGGCTGGTGCGTGACCGGCGTGCCGCTGTCTTCCAGCGGCGCGACGAAGTTGGCCTGCACCAGCACCAGCTTGCCGTGCTTGCCGGCCTTGGGGTCGAAACGGTATTCGGTGATGCCGCAATTGGGCACGTCCCCCATGCGGTCGATCGCCAGGATGCCTTCCTCGTCGAGCCGCTCGAGCAGGTAGCGGAAGCAGTTGACGATCACCTGGTGGGCGACGATCAGCACCCGCTCGCCCCGGTATTCGCGGCTGATGGTGTCGAGCGTGCTGCGCAGGCGCAGGATGACGTCGCACCAGCTTTCGCCGCCGGGCGGACGGAAATAGAATTTGCCCACGTGCTGGCGCTGCTCGGCCAGCTCCGGGTATTTGTCATGAATGCCCAACGGCGTCAGGCGGTCGAGGATGCCGAATTCCTTCTCGCGCAGGCGCTCGTCGGCCACCACGGTGCTCAGGGTCTCGCGGCCCAGTTGATCGAGCACCGCGCTGGCCGTGGCGCGCGCGCGGACGTACGGCGAAAACAGCACCACCGTCGGCTGGCCGTCGGGGCCGAGCGCGCGGAACCAGCCGCCCAGCGCCTGCGCCTGGCGCTCGCCCAATGGCGATAGCGGCACGTCGACGTCGCGCTCGGCGATGTCGATCAAGAACTGCGACGCGGCTTCCGCGGCGTCGCGCGCGACATTGCCGGCGCTTTGGCCGTGCCGCACCAGCCAGATTTGGTCGGGCCATTTTTGTTCGCGTTCCATCACTTGCCTCCGTCAAGATCGAGTTCGATCCACACCGGCGCGTGGTCGCTGGGTTTTTCGCGCCCGCGCACGTCGCGGTCGACCTCCGCCGCCTTCAGCGACGGCGCCAGGTCCGGGCTGAGCAGCAGGTGGTCGATGCGCAGGCCGGCGTTGCGCCCATAGGCGTTGCGGAAGTAATCCCAGAACGTGTAGATCGTTTCGCCCGGATGCATGGTGCGCAGCGCGTCGGTCCACCCCTGCGCCTGCAGCCGGTGGAACGCTTCGCGCACCTCGGGGCGGAACAGCGCGTCGTCGCCCCAGCGTTCCGGCTTGTAGACATCGAGCTCGGTGGGCATGACGTTGAAGTCGCCGGCCAGCACGGTCGGCGCGCCGCTGTCGAGCAGGCGCGCCGAATGCGTGATGAGGCGCTCGAACCATTGCAGCTTGTAGTCGAATTTGGGGCCGGGCGCAGGATTGCCGTTGGGGAGATACAGCCCGGCGATCAGCACGCCGTTGACGACCGCTTCGATGTAGCGGCTTTGCTCGTCCTCCGGATCGCCCGGCAGGCCGCGCCCGACTTCGATCGGTGCCACGCCGCGCGCCAGGATCGCCACCCCGTTCCAGCTTTTCTGCCCGTGCCAGACGGCCTGGTAGCCGGCGTCGTTGAGCGCCGCCTCGGGGAATTTTTCCTGCGGCGCTTTGAGCTCCTGCAGGCAGACGGCGTCCGGCTGCGTCTCCTGCAGCCATTGGAGCAGTGCCGGCAGGCGGCTGCCGATGCCGTTGACGTTGAAGGTGGCGATGCGCATGGATCTCCTTGTGATTTGTTTGGCTACTCGTCGTGGAGGACGGTGATCTGGCCGTTCGCCTCGAGGAATAGGCATTTCATTTTATCTTGCGTGCAGTTGGCCTCGCGCAGCGCCTGGTCGACGTCGCCCTTGGCCACGTGGTTGCGGCGCATGGCGTCGTGGAACACCTTGCCGTCGCGCCCCAGCAGCACCGCCTCGCCGTCGATGATGGCGGCGATTTTCTCGCTGCGCGAGGTGGCGATCGCGATGCCGACATTGAGCACGATTAGCGTCAGCGCCAGGATCAGGGCGCCGGGGATCGAGTCGTCGCCGCCGGACAGCGACGACGATACCGCTTCGCTTAGCAGCATGACGACCAGCAGGTCGAACGGCGTGAACTGGCCCACCGTCCGCTTGCCGGAAAAGCGCATCATGACCAGCAAGGCGATATACACGATACTTGCGCGCAAGACGAATTCCCACCATGGCAATTCCATGTCGAACATGCTTTTCTCCAGTACCATCCATCCAGCGGTTTCATTGCATTATATGCAGCACGCCGCAGGCATGGCGCGCTGGTGCTGAGCCAAATCGTGGCGGCCGTGAGGCAACGCACACAGGGCGGGGCGCCGACCCCATAAGCTGTGAACATGCCCGATTGGATCGATTTCTTGCAGTGGCCAGCGATGGCGGTGACCGTGCTCGCCGCATGGCTGGTCGCGTCCACCCAACACACCCGACGCAAGGTCGGGTTTTGGTGTTTTCTCGCCAGCAATGTGCTGTGGGTGGTGTGGGGCCTGCACGACGACGCCTATGCCTTGATCGCGCTTCAACTGTGTCTGGTCGCGACCAATATCCGCGGCGCGTTCAAAAACGAAGACAAGCCCGCCGAAGAAAAATAAGCCGGTAAAAAATATCGCAACACGCGTTCGAGGTTGGTGTATTATTCAACTAATGCACCAATACATCAAACCCTGCGACCAGCGATGACCTCCCACTCCGCCAGCCTGTTTACGATCGCCGTCGGATCGTCCGATCCGATCTACCGGCAGTTGATCGAGCAAACGCGCCGCCTGGTCGCCGCCGGCGTGCTGGCCCCCGGCGACGTGCTGCCGTCGGTGCGCGACGTCGCGCTGGCGCTGGCCGTCAATCCGATGACCGTCTCCAAGGCCTACAACATGCTCGAAACCGAAGCCGTGCTGTCGCGCGCACGCGGCATCGGCATGCTGGTGGCCGAGCGCCCGGCGCAGGCGCACAGCCAGCGCGACCGCGAAAGCCTGTTGCGACCCACCTTGCAACGGGCGGCGGCCGAAGCCCGCCAGCTCGAACTGGATCCAGATGCCGTCCTCGCACTTTTTAAGAAAATCCTCAAGGAAGAACCATGAAATCATCCATCGTCGATGTCGCCGGCCTGCATAAATCTTTTGAGGGCCAGCAGGTGCTGCAGGGCGTGAACTGGTCGATCGAACCGGGCACGGTGATCGGCCTGCTGGGCCGCAACGGCGCCGGCAAATCGACCTTGCTGGCCTGTTTGCTCGGGCTGCGCGAGTCCGACGGCGGCGCCGTCACGCTGTTCGGCGAACAAGTGCCCGAGTTGAGCGACACGGTGCGCGCGAAAATCGGCTATGTGCCGCAGAAGTCGGACCTGTTCGAGTGGATGACGCCGGTGCAGATGCTCGACTACTTCAAGGCGATGTATCCGCGCTGGAACGCGGACAAGGTGGCGGGATTGATGCGGCGCTGGGGCCTGGACGGGGCGGCGGCGCGTCAGCAGATCGGCAAGCTGTCCGGCGGCGAGAAGCAGCGCCTGTCGATCATCCGCGCGCTGGCCCACGATCCCGAACTGCTGGTGCTCGACGAGCCGGTCGCCAGCCTCGATCCGGTCGGCCGCCGCGACTTCCTGCACGAGCTGGTGGACGACGTCATCGAACGCGATACGACGGTGATTTTCTCGACCCATATCCTGTCCGATCTGGAGCGGGTGGCGCTGGACGTGGCGTTTCTGCAGGGCGGGAAGATCACCTTGCAGGCGCCGCTCGACGAGCTGCTGGAAAGCGCGCACCGGATCACCGGCAGCGGCGCGGCCATGGCGGCGATGCGCTTCAGCGACGAGATCCGGCGCGTGCGGGACGGCGGCGACCGCGCTTGCGTGCTGGCGCGCCTGACCGGCGCCGAGGCGGCGGCGTTGAACGCCACTCCGGGATTGCGCGTCGAATCCCTCAGCCTCGAGGACCTGTTCGTCGAGGTGACCAAATGAACGCCGCTTATCGCGCACATCGCGGATATCGCGCCTACGCGCCGTTGTTCTATCAAATGTTCGGCCATGCCGGCAGCCGCCGCACGCTGCTGTGGATGAGTGGCCTGTCGGCGGTTATCGCCGTGCTGGGGGCGTGGTTGTCGGTCGCGGTCGAACGCGCGGCGGAGGGCGGCGCCGTGCTCTGTTGCTTGGCGGTGGTTCTGTTCCTGTGGATCTGGTCCAGCGTTTTCGTGAGCACCGCCATGCTCCAGAATCATCCGGCGAACGCCTGCCTGGTGCCGCATCTGCGGCGACGCCTGATCACGGCGTGCGTCGCGCTGTTTGTCGCCGCCAGCGTCGTGCTGGCGGCCACGGTCAGCGCGTTCTTCGGCCATTTCGGCTACGCGCTGGCGGGCGCCGGCTTGCTGATTCCTTATGTTCTGCTGGCGCAGCGCTTTCCGTATCTCGCCATGCTGCCCGTGTATGCCCCGCTGCTGTCGCAGTTGGTGCCGGTGGCCTGGAGCGACGGGCTGACAGCCTCGCTGGCGTCGATCGACGAATCCACGTTGTCGTTGCTCGGTATCGCCGCCGATATCGGCTTGTTGGCATGGGGTTTAAGCATCGCGCTGCCGCGCGGCGGCGACCGGCACTTCGCGATGAGCGAGCGTCGCACGTTGTGGCAGGCCGCCGGCAAGGACCCCGCGGCGCTGCGGGAGCTGCAGCGCCGCGGGGTGTGGCGTTGGGGCTACGCGCGCGTTCTGCGCCGCGATAGCCTGCGGGCCGGCGCGCCGGGGATCAAGATGCTGCATACGATGGGGACGGCCGTGAACGGCGGAAGCGCTATTGGCGGGGTGGTGGTTTGCGCGGTGGTCGGGGTGCTGGCGGCATTCTCGGGCATCTCGGATCGGAAGATCGTCGGGCCGTTGACCGTCTTCGACTTCGCCCAAGGCATGATGTTGATGTCGATTTCGTCGTACGCGATCGCGCTCCTGTCGGCGGCGGTCGCGCACAACGCCGAGCAGGGGCTGTACCGGCTGACGCCCGGGGCGCCGTCCGCGCGCGACTTGAACCGCGTGTTCGCCAAAACCGTTGTGCTGCGGTTTCTGAAGATTTGGCTGGTGGTGCTGGCGGGCCTGGTGGCGCTCGACTGCGCGCGGCGCGGCAGCCTGGAAGTGCGGGCTTATCCGCTGGCGCTGGCGTCGCTGACGCTGCCCTTTGTCTGCTTGCTGCTGCCGGATTATGCGCGTCTGCGCGCCGGCCCGCGCTGGGGTGTCGGCGTCGGCCTGCCGGTGGCGCTGATCCTTGGGTATCTGTTTTTCGCGGCGCTCGCCGCACGGCATCCCGGCTTCCCGTGGCTGGTGCCAGCGGGTCTCATCGCCGTCTGCTCGCTGTTGACGTTGTGGGTGAAGTGGACATCGATGATCAAATTGCCGCCGGCATTCCCCGCCGGCCGCCTGGCCGCCTGATGGCCGCCGGGCGGCGGACGCGCTATTTCGCGGGCGTCGCCAGCGGCTTGCCTTTTTCGACCACGAACACGCCCACCAGCTTGAGCGTGCCGGGTCCGGCGTTGACGGCGTCGTGGACGGTGCCGGCCGGGATGATGTACGACTCGCCGGCCTTGATGCGGCGCGGGTCCTCGCCGTCGACCACCAGATCCGCTTCGCCCTCCATCACATAGCCGATTTCATCGCCCGGGTGCGAGTGGCGCCCGGCGGTCGCGCCCTTGTCCAGCTCCACGCGGGCGACGACCGCCTCCCGGCCCGGCACCGAGACGTCGGCTTTTTGAATCACCGTGCGGCGGATGGCCGACGATTGCGCCAGCGCGGCCGCCGTCAAGGCGCTGGCGGCCAGCAGCAGCATCGGCGCGATGAAGCGCATCTTCGGAGTGGGGCGGGGGAACGGCGGCTGCATCATGGCGTATCCTTTCTGGGATGGATTGACCTCGGGGCGCGGGGAGCGCCGTTCGATTCTACGCCTGTCCACGCCGCCCCAGCCAATAGGCGTCGGCCACCGACCCGACCCAGCACAACAGGATCGCCAGCGAGGCGGCGTTGGTGGCCGGACTGTCGACGCCGGAGGCGTGGATGCGCGCGATGATGTCGATTGGATCGAGCGCCAGTTTGCCGCTGTTGATCTCGTCGACCAGGTTGTTGGCCAGCTCCAGCGTGGTGCGCAGCAGGAAGCCGATCGCCAGCAGCGCCGGCACGACGAACAGGCAGCCGCGCAGCGGCCGTTTCAACACCAGATGGCCGAGACCGGGGAAAATCAGCGCCGACACCAGGGCCGCCTTGGTAGTGGGTTTCATCATGCTTGCGTGGTTCCGTTCGTTGTGGCTGTTGTTTATTGGCAGGGCTGTCGCCACGTTGAGGCAACGCAAGATTGCGTAGGGGTACGAGGCGTAGATTACAGCATGTTACCTGCGGGGGAAAATCATGCGCGCCTTATTCGGAATCATCACATTGCTAAGCTGTTTATCGGTCAACGTCGCCGCCAACGCCGAACCCGGCGAGAAGGACGCCGTCGCGCTGGCCGAGCGCGGCGCCATGTTCATCAAAACCTACGGCAAGGCGGAAATGATCGCCCGCATCAACCGCAAGGACCCGCAGTTCAACCAGGGCGCGCTGTACCTGGCGATGCGCGACATGCGCGGCATCACCATCGCCCATCCCACCCACGCGTTGATCGGCAAGGACTTCCTCGACGTGCCCGACGCCGACGGCAAAGCCTTCCGCCACGAGATGGTGGCCGTGGCCCAGGGCAGCGGCAAAGGCTGGGTCGATTACAAATTCCGCAATCCCGCAACCGGCAAGGTCGCACCCAAGAGCACCTACGTGCTGCGGGTGGACGACGTGGCGCTGGAAGCGGGCATCTACAAACACTGACCGGTCAATGTCATGCTGAGCAAACTTCGTATAGGTCCCAAATTGTTGTTGGCCCCCGGTGTGGTGCTGATCCTGCTTGTTTGCCTGTCCGCCGGGGCCTACCTCGGCATGGTGCGGCAAAACGCCTCGCTCGAAAACATGGTGCAGCAGCGCGCGGTGCGCCTGAAGGCCACCGCCGACCTGGTGGCCGGCGCCAACCGCGCGCATACCGAGATCTACCAGCTGCTCACCTGGATCAACGCCAGCTTCGCGCCGGCGCGCATCGACGCGCTGGTGCGCGACATCCACACCCGGCACGCGGCGCTGGACCGCCAGTTCGCGCAGCTGGAAATGGTCACGCAATCGAGCGCCGCCGAGCGCCGCTTCGTGGTGCAGTCGCAGGCCGCGCACGCGCAGTACGTCAAGGCCGTCGCCGATGTGGTCGAGCTGGGAATGGCCGATCATTCGATGGCGGCCAACGCCATGTTCAAGGCCGAGCGGGCGTTCGACGTGGTGTCGCAGCGGCTCGAGGAGCTGTCGAAGCTCGAACAGTCGCTCAGCGAGCGCGCGTTTTCGGAGGCGGAATCGGAATTCACCAGCGTGTCGGTCTGGATGCCGATCATGGTAGCGATATCAATTGTTTTGTCGCTATTGGTGACGATGGCGGTGCGCAACGCCTTGCTGAAGGAGGTGCGCGAGATCGGCGCGGCGGCGATCGACCTGGCCGAGGGCAACCTGACGGTCAAGAACCGCGTCTACGGCCGCGACGAGATCTCCGAGACCTCGCGCGCGCTCGACACCAGCATCCGCAACCTGAACACCACGCTCAAGACGATCCTGGCGTCGGCCGAATCGATGGATACCGCTTCGCGTTCGGTGGTCCAGGGCAGCGTGGATCTGACGCAGCGGGCCGAAAAACAGGCCAGCTCCATGGGCGAGGCCAGCGGCGCGATGCGCGAGCTCACGTCCACGGTGGCGCAGACGGCCAACAACGCGCAGCTGGCCAACCAGCTGGTGCGCTGCGCCACCAACTTCGCGGTGCGCGGCGGCAGCGTGGTGCAGCGGCTGGTGGTGACGATGGCGTCGATACGCGGCAGCTCGCGCAAGGTGGTGGACATCGTCGGCGTCATCGACAGCCTGGCGTTCCAGACCAATCTGGTGGCCTTGAACGCGGCGGTGGAGGCGGCGCGCGCCGGCGCCCAGGGCGAGGCGTTCGCGCAGGTGGCCAGCGAGGTGCTGACATTGGCGCAGCGCTCGGCGACGGCGGCGCACGAGATCAAGGCCCTGATCGCCGAGTCGGTGGCGGAGATCGAGGGCGGCGCGCGCTCGGTCGAGGAGGCCGGCGACAGCATGTCGGAGATCGTGGCCTCGGTGCAGCAGGTCGGCGACATCATCGGCCAGATCAGCGAGGCCAGCGCCGAGCAGGCCGAGGGCTTGCAGGGCGCGCACATGGCGATCCTCGAGATGGACCAGGTGACGCAGCAGAATCTGGCGCTGGTGCGGCAGGCGGCGGCGGCGTCCACCGGTTTGCAGCGCCAGGCGCTCAACCTGTCGGAGGCGGTGGCGATGTTCAAGCTGGAAGAAGGGCAGGAGCCGAACGCCCCCCAGCAACCGGGCTCGCCGCGGGTGGTGCGCCTGCGGCTGGCGTCGATTAGGAACTGAACGCACCGAACGCACCGGGCGGCGACCGCTGCCCTGCTGGTCGCGCGCAGCCGCTTGGCCGATCGCGCCGCGCCCATCCGGCCGACGCGCTCGATCTTTTTTTACGCGCCCGTGCCGCGCCAGCGGTCGCCCGGGCGCTTCACGTAATGGTCGACAAAATACCGCCACGGCATGGCGATCGGTATCATCACCACCAGCAGGCAGGCGAACACGTTTTCCATCATGGCCTGGTCCATGTGCCCGGCGCGCCACGCCGGCAGCGCGACGATCGCCAGCCACAACGTTTTCCACAGCAGCTCCCACAGCAGCACCGGCAGCATTTGCAGCGGGTAGCGCACGCCGACGGCGCACAGCAACCCGAAAGCGGCCAGCATGCAGTTGACGAAACCCTGCATCAACTCCCACGGTTTGTCATGATGGACGATGCCCGGCCACACGACCATGCCCAAACCGACGGCGATGATCAGATAGACGGCCCGCAGCATGTACAGGCGTGTCAACGACACTTGATGCATGGTTCAGCTCCCCGGAGACAAAGAATATCTATCTTACAATGAAAAAAGCAGGCGTAACCGTGAGGCTTGCCTGCTTTTTTTGGGGAGGGGCGCGGCGTGCCGCGCCTTGCCGCCGTTTACTCGTAGTCGCTCATCGGCGCGCAGCCGCAGAACAGGTTGCGGTCGCCGTAGACGTTGTCGGCGCGGCCGACCGGCGGCCAGTACTTCTGCTTGCGCAGCGACGGCACCGGGTAGGCCGCCACTTCGCGGCTGTACTTGTGCTCCCACTTGTCGGCGGTCAGCACCTCGGCGGTGTGCGGCGCGAACTTCAACGGATTATCCAGCTTGTCGAATTCGCCGCTTTCCACTTTGGCGATCTCGCCACGGATGGCGATCATGGCGTCGATGAAGCGGTCCATCTCGGCCTTCGATTCGCTCTCGGTCGGCTCGATCATCAGGGTGCCCGGCACCGGGAAGCTCATGGTCGGCGCGTGGAAACCGAAGTCCATCAGGCGCTTGGCGACGTCCTCGTTGCTGATGCCGGTCGCGTCCTGCAGCTGGCGCAGGTCGATGATGCACTCGTGCGCCACCAGGCCGTCATGGCCGGAATACAGCACCGGGTAGTGCGGCGACAGGCGGCGCGCGATGTAGTTGGCGCTCAGGATCGCCGTCTCGGTGGCGGCGGTCAGGCCTTCGGCGCCCATCATCGCGATGTACATCCACGAAATTGGCAGGATGCTCGCCGAGCCGTACGGCGCTGCGCTGACCGAACCGATGCCGGCGTTGTCGCGGATATAACCGTTCGAACGCTGGTTCGGCAGGAACTTGGCCAGGTGCGCGCCGACGCCGATCGGGCCGACGCCGGGACCGCCGCCGCCGTGCGGAATGCAGAAGGTCTTGTGCAGATTCAGGTGCGAGACGTCGCCGCCGAACGCGCCCGGCGCGGCCACGCCGACCAGCGCGTTCATGTTGGCGCCGTCGATGTAGACCTGGCCGCCGTGGCCATGGACGATTTCGCACAGTTCCTGGATGCCTTCCTCGAACACGCCGTGGGTCGAAGGGTAGGTCACCATGACGGCGGCCAGGTTCTTCGAGTGCAGTTCGGCCTTGGCCTTCAAATCGGCCAGGTCGACGTTGCCGTTGGCGTCGCAGGCGGTGACCACCACCTGCATGCCGACCATGTTGGCCGACGCCGGGTTGGTGCCGTGCGCCGACGACGGAATCAGGCAGATGTTGCGATGGCCTTCGCCACGCGACTGGTGGTAGGCCTGGATCACCAGCAGGCCGGCGTACTCGCCCTGCGAACCGGCGTTCGGCTGCAGCGAGATGGCGGCGTAGCCGGTCACCGCGCACAGCATCTCTTCGAGCTGCGCGATCATTTCGCGGTAGCCGATGGTCTGGCTGTCCGGCGCGAACGGGTGGATGTTGGAGAACTCGGGCCAGGTCACCGGGATCATTTCGCTGGTGGCGTTGAGCTTCATGGTGCACGAACCGAGCGGTATCATGGTGCGGTCCAGCGCCAGATCCTTGTCCGCCAGGCTGCGCAGGTAGCGCAGCATTTCGGTTTCGGAGTGGTAGCGGTTGAAGACCGGGTGCGTCAGGTAGTCGCTCGAACGCGCCAGCGCCGCCGGGAACGATTCGGCGACCGCCGCTTCGACGCTGTCGAACGCCGGGCCGTGGGCCGGGCCGCCGACAGGGTGCGCGAACACGGTCCACAGCAGGGCGATATCTTCGCGCGTGGTGGTCTCGTCGAGCGAGACGCCGACGTGCGAGGCGTCGATCACGCGCAGGTTGACGCCGTGCGAGTGGGCCGACGCGTGCAGCTGTTCGGCGTTGGCGGTGGCGACGGTCAGCGTGTCGAAGAAGGTGTCGTTGGTGACGGTGTAGCCGAGCGTCTTCAGGTTGGCGGCCAGCACGCCGGTGTAGCGATGCACGCGCTGGGCGATCTGCAGCAGGCCTTTGGGACCGTGGTAGACGGCGTACATCGACGCCATCACCGCCAGCAGCACCTGCGCGGTGCAGATGTTGGAGGTGGCTTTTTCGCGGCGGATGTGCTGCTCGCGGGTTTGCAGCGCCAGGCGGTAGGCCTTGTTGCCCTGGGCGTCGATGGTGACGCCGACCAGGCGGCCGGACATGCTGCGTTTGAATTCGTCGCGGGTCGACAGGTAGCCGGCGTGCGGGCCGCCGAAGCCCAGCGGCACGCCGAAGCGCTGGCTGTTACCGACGACGACGTCCGCGCCCCATTCGCCCGGTGGCGTGAGCATGGTCAGCGCCAGCAGGTCGGCGGCGACGACGACCATCGCGCCCTTGGCCTTGACCGCCTCGACGCCGGCCTTGTAGTCGCGCACCACGCCGTTGACGCCGGGGTACTGCAGCAGCACGCCGAACGCTTCGCCGATGCCGGACAATTCGTCCGGGTGGAAGCCCTTGACTTCGATGCCCAGCGGCTTGGCGCGGGTCTCGACCACTTCGCGCGTTTGCGGCAGCACGTCGTCGGCGACGTAGAACACGTTCGACTTCGATTTGCCGACGCGCTGGATCAACGTCATCGCCTCGGCGGCGGCGGTGCCTTCGTCGAGCATCGAGGCGTTGGCGATGCCCATGCCGGTCAGGTCGGTGATGGTTTGCTGGAAGTTCAGGATCGCTTCCAGGCGGCCCTGCGAAATCTCCGGCTGGTACGGCGTGTACGCGGTGTACCAGGCCGGGTTTTCGAAAATGTTACGCAGCACCACCCCCGGGGTCAGCGTGTTGTAGTAGCCCTGGCCGATCATCGACTTCAGCACCTTGTTCTTGCCGGCGATTTTTTTCAGCTTGTTCAGCGCTTCCTGCTCCGGCATCGGCTGCGTGTACGCGCCCAGCGGCAGGGTGGCCTTGTTGCGGATGTTGGCAGGGACGATGGTGTCGATCAGGGCGGCGCGCGAGGCGTAGCCGAGGACATCCAGCATGGCTTGCTGTTCTGCGGCGTCAGGGCCGATATGGCGTGCGATGAAAGCGTCGCGGGCTTCGAGTTGGGTCAGGCTGGAGCGGGTCATGATTTGTCAGGGCCAAAAGAGATGCGAAGTGCCGGCGCGGCGCGCGGGCAAGGGAGGCGAAACGGGCGGGCAGGCAAACTGGCGCCGGGCCGGCGCCGGCCCGGGTCGAACCGTGGTTACGCTTCGGTGGTCTTGCCGTAAGCGGCGGCGTCGAGCAGGCCGTCGATCGCGCCGGCGTCGGCCGGTTTGATCTTGAACAGCCAGGCGGCGTAGGCGTCGGTGTTGATCGATTCCGGGGCGCTGGCCACGTCTTCATTGACGGCGATGACTTCGCCCGACACCGGCGCGTAGATGTCGCTGGCGGCCTTGACCGATTCGACCACGGCGGCGTCGTCGCCGGCGGTGTAGCTCTTGCCGACCTTCGGCAGTTCGACGAAGACGATGTCGCCCAGCGCGTCCTGCGCGTACTCGGTGATGCCGACGGTGACGGTGCCGTCAGACTCCGCGCGTACCCATTCGTGGGATTCGGTGTACTTCAGGTCTGCAGGAATATTCATGTAAGGCTCCAGAGGGTAGGGGGCGGGTTCGAACTACGATACTAAATCAATTTAAACAGCGAGGATTTTACCGTTGCGCACGAACGGCAGCTTGACCACCGACGCGGCCAGCTTCTTGTCGCGGATCTCGACGTGCACGGTGTCGCCGACGGCCACGCCGTTGGGCACGCGCGCCAATGCGATCGCCTGCTGCATGGTCGGGCTGAAGGTGCCGCTGGTGATCTCGCCGACGGCGTCGGTGCCGGCCACGATGACTTTCTGGTGGGCGCGCAGGACGCCGCCTTTTTCGCGCAGGATCAAGCCGACGAACTGGGCGTTCTGGCCCATCGCCCGCAGCGCCGCCTTGCCGATGAAGTCACGCTCGGACACCAGGTCGATGGTCCAGGCCAGGCCGGCGTCGAGCGGGTTGACGGTTTCGTCCATGTCCTGGCCGTACAGGTTCATGCCGGCTTCGAGGCGCAGCGTGTCGCGCGCGCCCAGGCCGGCAGGCCTGACGCCGGCGGCGGCCAGCGCGTTCCACAGCTTCTCGGCCTGGCCGGCGGCGACGCCGATTTCGAAGCCGTCCTCGCCGGTGTAGCCGGTGCGGGCGATCATCGCCTCGCCGAAGGCGGCGCTGTGCGCGAAGGCGACGTTGAACGGTTTCATGTCGGCGGTGCCGGCCTTCGATTCGGGGATCACTTCCCACACCTTGGCGCGGGCGTTCGGGCCTTGCACGGCGATCAGCGCCATGGCGCTGGAGACATCGCCGTCGCGGCGCTGGGTGATCGTCACGCCGCTGTTGGTGGCGGTGTTCTGCGCCTGCATCCACGCCACGTCTTTTTCGGCGGTGCCGGCGTTGACGACCAGGCGGAACCAGCTCTCGTCGATGAAGTAGACGATCAAGTCGTCGATGACGAAGCCCTGCGGGTTGAGCATGCACGAGTACAGCGCCTTGCCCGACACCTGCAGCTTGTCGACGTTGTTGGCCAGCAGGCCGCGCAGGAAGGCGCGCACGTTGGCGCCCTTGATGTCGACCACGCACATGTGGGCGACGTCGAACATGCCGACGTCGGTGCGCACGGCGTTGTGTTCTTCGATCTGCGATCCGTAGTTGACGGGCATGTCCCAACCGCCGAAATCGACCATCTTGGCGCCGGCGGCGCGGTGTGCGTTATTGAGTGGGGTGGCTTTGAGCGTCATAATTCCTCGGTCCATATCGAAAAGGGGTTAACAGAACATACAAGGAACGGCTAAAAAGCTGTTTCCACAATGATCGCAGACCCCTCTGTCCTTGGTACCTGAGAGATTACGGGCGAGTCGTGCGGCCGGACTCGATTCCCGTGCGCCCCTTCGGTGGGCCGCCGGCGTATGCCGCGACCGCTCTCCAGAGTTGGACCAGTTGGCATCCCGCCTTGATAGAACCTATCAAACAGCGGCCGCGTTGGTCCCTTGATCGGTCCTTTTGCCTGAGAGTTTTTGGGTAGTGCCCCTTCGGCGGCCGCGTTGGCGTATCCGCCCGCAACCCTCTCCCGATCAAGACTCGGGAATATATGTCAGAAGGGCCTGAATGTCAATCTTGCGGGCAAGGCGGAAGGGCCCGGTGGACGGGGGCGCGCACGAATGGAAGACAATTAAAACGCCGTATAAACAACTATTTGCTAGAATAAATCACACTTATTCGAGAGCCCACCCATGAGCCAAGATACAAATTCCTACGAGGGCCACGCGTGGTTCACGCTGTCAGGCGATGTCAACAGTGACATGGTGCGCCGAGTCTTCGACGCCGTTGCCGATATGACGGAGGACCGCATCACCACCGCCCACATCCTGATCCAGTCCAACGGCGGCTATGTCAGCGACGGCATCTGCCTGTACAACTACCTGAGCAAGCTGCCGATCAAGATCGTCACCTACAACGCCGGCGCCGTGGCGTCGATCGCGGTGATCCTGTTCCTGTCCGGCAAGGAACGTTATGCCAGCGATACGGCCCGTTTCATGGTGCACAAGTCGCACGCCAGCGCGCCGCACGGCGCCCGGCCGGACGCGCTGCGCATCATCGTCGAAGGCTTGCAGGCCGACGACGCCCGCACCGAGCAGATCCTGCGCGAACACGTGCAGCTGACCGAGGAGCACTGGCGTACGCACGCGTATTCCGACCTGCACCTGACGGCGGCCGAGGGTGTGGCGGTTGGGATGGTCAACGCGGTCAAGGATTTCGTGCCGCCGCGCGGACAGCGGGTGGCGAATATTTGATCGCGGACGCGGGCCGTATCCCGAGCGCGAATTGCAAGCTGGAAATGGAGCGGCGCCAGGGAGGCGCCGCCGATGCCGCTAATTATGGTGCAGCCTGATTAGCGGTTTTTGTTGCCCGTCTGCTTGTTGCCGTCATTTTTGTGGCTTTGCCGGCCGGCTTCCACATGTTGCTCATGGGTGCCGCCCTGGGTGCCGGAACGCGAGCCGCTGGAAGAACCCTGGTCGCCCGATTGCTTGCTGCTGCCTTGGTTGGAGCCCTGCTTGCTGCTGCCGCCTTTTTGATTCGAGTTCATTTTAATTCCTTTGTGAAAGTGAAAGAACGTACTCGCCATCAGCGCGCCGTGCTCGTCGAAAACCGGCTGGCACCGTGCGCGTTTTTGGTAGAGCAATGATGCGTTTTCGCTCAGGCACTTGCTATCGGAATGCGTCTTGGGGGGATGTAGGAACATGCCTCGCACTCGTCGTTAAAACTCTTCCCATTCCACTTCACTGCCGAGCTTGCCGGAGGCTTTTCCCAAGCCGCTGCTGGACGCGCGCCCGCTCGGGCGGACTTTGGCGCGCGCGCCGGCGTCCGGCTTGGCGCTGTCGGCCGGGCCGGTATTGCCGGCGGGTCGGCGTGGCGCGGCCTTGCGCTGGTGCGGCGGCGGCAGCGCCGCCTTGAGCCGCCCGCTGCGCAGCATGGCGGGGGCATACGCCGCAGCCTCGCCGTCCACCACCTGCGCCGCGCCCGTCATGCCGGCCGTGCCAGCGGTATTCAACGGGTCGGCGGCGCCGAACGGCGACGGCGCCGCGGCGCGCCGGGACGCGCCGTCGTGCACGGCGAAGGCGCCGATCGCCTCGTTCAGCTTGCCGGTTTCATCGCGCATCGACGACGCGGCCGCAGCAGCCTGCTCGACCAGCGCGGCGTTTTGCTGGGTCACCTGGTCCATCGCCGCGATCGCCTGATTGACCTGCTCCAGGCCGGCGGTCTGCTCGGCGCTGGCGTCGGCGATTTCTCCGATCAGCCCGGTTACCCGCTGGACGCTGCCCACCACCTCGTCCATCGTCAGGCGCGCCTGGTCGGCCAACTGGGTGCCGCGCACGACCTTGTCGACCGAGTCGTCGATCAGGCTTTTGATCTCTTTGGCGGCCGCCGCGCTGCGCTGGGCCAGGTTGCGCACTTCGGAGGCGACCACGGCGAAGCCACGGCCCTGCTCGCCGGCACGCGCCGCTTCGACCGCCGCGTTCAGGGCCAGGATATTGGTCTGGAAGGCGATGCCGTCGATGACGCCGATGATTTCGGCGATTTTCTTCGAACTGTCGTTGATTGAGGCCATCGTGCCGACCACCTGCTCGACATCGTTGCCGCCGCGCACCGCGACCGCCGACGCCGACACGGCCAGCTTGTTGGCCTGCACCGCGTGCTCGGCGTTTTGCTTGACCGTGGCCGTCAGCTGCTCCATCGACGACGCGGTTTCCTCAAGCGACGCGGCCTGTTGCTCGGTGCGGCTCGACAGGTCCTGGTTGCCCTCGGCGATTTCGGCCGACGCCTCGCCGATCGCCCGCGCGCCGCTTTGCACCTGGGCGATCATCGTCATCAGGCTGTCGTTCATGTGTTGCATCGCGCGCAGCAGCTTGCCCGTTTCGTTGCTCGATCCCGCGTCGATGTGGGTGCTCAGGTCGCCATCGGCGATGCGCTGCGCCACCCGCATCACCTGCTGCAACGGCGCCGAGATCGAGCGCGCCAGCCACAGCGCCAGCAGCACGCCGACGCCGATCGCCGCGCCGAGCGTGGCCAGGGTGGTCACGCGCGCCAGCGTGTACACATGGTCGGCGCCGCGCGCCGCTTGCTGGCTCCCGGACATGTTACTGGCCAATAATTTGTCGAGCTGGGCGTTGACCGCGTCCAGCGCCGGTTGCGACGAGCCCGTGAGCACGGCGACCGCCTCGTCCTTCTTGCCTTCGTTGGCCAGCGTCATCATTTTGCCGTGTTCGGCCAGGTAGGCGACGGCGATGCGTTGTAATTCGGTCGCCTCGGCCTTGATGTTTGCCTGGTTGACCGTCCTGTTGAGCCTGTCGGCATTGTCACGGAACGCCGATAGTGCGAGACTTAGTTTTTGCTCGGAACCGTCGATGCTGGCCTTGTCGCTGATGACAACGTGCTCGAGCTTGCGCAATTCCTGCAGATCGTTTTTGAGTGACAACACGGCAATGGTCTGCGGCAGCCAACTGCCCGACAATTGCGTCGATGCGTTGTTGATGTCGCCCATGCGCCCCAGTGAGTTGACGCCGAGCAGCACGGTCAGCATCAGCACGGTGGTGAAGGCGAGCAGCAGTTTGCTGGAGGTTTCCAGGCTATGCAGGAATTTCATGGGTATCCTTGGTAAGGGCGATCAATGAAGGCGACAAACGGACCAGTTAATGATGTTAAGCAAAGTCCAAGCTTGTTCATTGCGCCCCGTCAAAGCCGATGTTGGAACCGGGAAAGTGCGCGGACCGGCAAAAAAAGTCACGGATTCTTTCAAAGTAGATATTGCCATGTGGAAATACTGTGCAAGAATGAGATCTACGGATCGATAAGCGGGCGCGCCCACACCATGGCTGACACTTCGACAATTCCTGCGGCGCCAAAGAAGACGGTGTCGCCGCGGCATGGCGTGCTGGAGGACTTGATCGCGATTGCCGTCAAACACGCGGGCGATCAATATCTGGAGCTGGCCACCAAATTGGCCGGCGCCCTGATCGACGCCACCGACGGCGATACGCGCGCCATCCAGCAGCGCCTGCGGGCCGGAAATATGCTGCGCAACCGCCACTTCGCATTTTTGCATCTGGCGACGGAGTGCCTGGAAAAAGTGCTGCGCCACGAGATCGCCGAACTGGCGCCCGCGGTGAACGCCAAGCTCGGCGGCGGCCTGCCGATGGCGCTGGTGCCGTTCGAGGAAATGGATACCCGGGTGGCGCTCGGCGGCGTCAGCAAGCCGTTCGAATCGCTGTACTCGGACGCATTGCAGACGCTCAATGTGCGGCTGGCGTTTCTGTTGGACCGCGATATCTTGCGCGTGAGCCAGAACCCGTTTCGTCCGGAGGTGTTCCTGATGGCGTTGCAGCGCGCCTGGCTGGCGTTCGATCCCGAGCCGGAATCGGCGCCGTTGTTGCAACCACTGATCAAACCGGGCATGTTCATCGAGCTGGGTCCCATGTTCGAGGCGCTCAACCTGGCGTTGCAGAGCAAGGGCGTGCTGCCGGGCTCGGTGGATGGCTACCGGGGGCGCAAGGCCGACGCGGCGCCTGGCGCGGCGGGCGAGCGCGCGCGCGACAGCCAGGCCGCGCTGGCCCAGCAACTGCGGCAATTTTTCGCCTCCAGCGACGTGGCCGGTTCGGCAGCTGGCGAGCTCGTCGATGACATCGCCGGCGGCTTGCTGCACGGGGCCGGCGGTATCGATCTGCGTATTCCCGATCTGCCGCCGTCGGCGCTGTACGCGGATTCCGGACGGGTGCAAGGCGCGGCGCCGGGCCTGCAGTCGCGGCGCGTCGGTGATGAGCAAGCGCTGCGGCGGTCAGCGACCGGCGTCAGGCGGCCGCTGTTCGCCCATCTGGCGCAATTGCAGGCCACCACGCGGGCGGGCGTGGCCGGCGCGGGGGGCGCCGATGGCGAACCGGCGCCAGGCGACGCCGCGGCCACCCCGGCCAACGTGTTCTATCTGCCCAACATCAAGCAAAGCCTGCCGCAGGGCAGCCTGACCCGGGCCGACGAAAGCACCATCGATCTGCTAACGGCGATCTTCGACACGGTCTTCCGCGACCAGAACATCTCGCAGGAAATACGCGACCTGATCCGTTTCCTGCAAATTCCCGTGCTCAAGGCTGCGCTGGCCGACAAGAATTTCTTCTTCCAGGAGGAGCACCCGGCGCGCCGCATGATCGATCTGCTGTCGCGCATGGGATGGGAGCAGCGCAAGGGGCCGGAAGATCCGCTGTTCAAGGCGATGCAACGCAGCGTCGACCGCGTCGGCCGCGATGTCGACCAGGAGCTGTCGGTGTTCGCGCACGCCGTCAACGATCTGGAAGCATCGATCCAGGACGAGGAGCGCGCCGCCGCCGCAGCCATCGCCGAGCCGATCGCCGCCGCGCTCAAGCAGGAAAAGATGGCGGAATCGGCCAAGCTGGCGAAAAACGTCGTGGCCTTGCGCATCGGCACGGGCGAGGTCATTGCCGTGGTGGAAGCCTTCCTGGAGAAACGTTGGGTCTCCGTGCTGACGGTCGCCTATAGCGTCGAAGACGGCAAGCCGGGCGCCGTCAACAACGCCACCAGGGCCATGGACGAACTGATCTGGAGCGTGCGCCCCAAGCTGAACGCCGATGACCGCAAGCTGCTGATCGCCAAGTTGCCGGGCATGCTGGCGACGTTGAACCAGTGGCTCGACGTGATCAAGTGGCAGGACGCCGAGCGCCTGCAATTTTTCGCCGAGCTGGCCGAGTGCCACGCCTCGATCGTGCGCGCGCCGCTGGACTTGTCGCCGGAACGCCAGCTGGAAATATCGGTGCAGGTGGCGAAGCAGGCCGCCGAGCGGCGCCTCGAACTGCAGGCGAAAGCCGACGCGGCCGACAAAGCCGAGGCCGACGCGCGCGCGAGCCGCCCGGAGCTTGTCGCGGCGGAGCAGCAAGCCGCCGTCGAAGTGGAGGGTTTACGGCGCGGCATGTGGCTGGCGTTCGCGCAGCCGGACGGCGGATGGCGCAAGGTCAAGCTGGCGTGGATCAGTCCGCTGCGCACGCTGTACATCTTTTCCACGGCGGCGCGGCAGGAGGCTTTTTCGATGTCGGGCGAGCATTTGGCGCGGCAATTGCGGGAACGCACCGCCCAGGTGGCGCGCAACGACGGCGTCGTCTCGCACGCCTTGTCCGAAGCGCTGGCGCGGGGCGCCAGCGATGGGGCGGCCGCTGCGGCGCGGCCGCCGTCCGGTTTCGGCTTCGGCTAAGGCTACGACTAACGCTTCGACTAAAGCTTCGGCCAAGGCCCGTGCCCTTTTATTTCACGGTCAGCAGCGCGCCGCCCATGCCGATGAACAAGGCGCCGGTGGTGCGCTTGGTGAAGCGCGAGCGGGCCGCGCTCTGGCGTACCCGGCGCTTCATCCACGAGGCGCACACCACGTAGAAAAAGTGCGACAGCAGGCTGCAAGCGGTGAAGGTCGACGTCAGCAGCAGGAAACGCATCGGGTCGATGTGGTCCGGCGGCATGAACTGCGGGAACACGGCGGTGAAGAACAGGATCGCCTTGGGATTGCTGACGGCCACCAGCAGGCCGGAGCGGAAGGTGCTCCAGCGGCTGGCCTGGACGACCGGCGCCGTCGGCGCCGATTCATCGGCCTGGGCTGGCGCCTGCGACGCCTGGCGCCAGGTCTTCACCCCAAGATAGATCAAATAGGCGGCGCCGGCCACCTTGACCGCCCCAAAAGCGAGCGCCGAGGTCTTCAGCACGAGGCCGAGGCCGGCGACGGCGGTGGTGGCGACTATGAAGACGCCCAGCGCGTTGCCCAGCGAGCTGTACAAGGCGCGCCGCGCGCCCTGCGTGGCGGCGGTGGAGATCGCCATCAGCACGCCCGGGCCGGGGCTGAACGCCGCAGCCAGGGAAACGGAGAGGAACAGCAGCCAGGTCGAGAGTGTCATAAAGCGTATCCGATCAAACAACAGTGAGCATGGGCAATAGTATGCCATGCGCCGCCGCATGCTGCTGACGGCCCCGTGTTTCATCCCGGGCATGGTCCTTGCCTCATTATCTTTGCCTCAATCATGTTGGTACGCGGCAATTGTTCAGTTAAATACGGTCCGGTGTGCTTTAATGATGGTGCAGTGCAAAAATTGAAAGGCGGTGATTGGATGATGTGGTGGCATGCTTTAAGCGTAGCGGGTAGTTTGGCGGTGACGGGACCGATAGGCGTGGCGATCGGCGTATGGCTGCTCGCCGGCAAGTCCTGGAAGCTCTCATGGATGTGGGCGCTGTTGTTCGGCATCGGCATGGCGCTGGTCGTCATCACCAAGATGGCGTTCGTGGGCTGGGGCGTCGGCATTGAGGCGGTGGAGTTCGCCGGTTTCAGCGGCCACGCGATGCGCTCTGCAGCCGTGTATCCGGTCGCCGCTTTCCTCGCATTCCGCAGCTCCCGCAGCAATGCAAGGTATGCCGCCACGGCGATCGGCGTGGTCTTCGCCGTCCTCATTTCCATCTCGCGGGTGCCGACGATGGCGCACTCGGTGTCCGAATCGGTCACCGGAACGATACTGGGGCTGGCCATCGCCGCCGCGTTCATCCGTTATGCCAGCAGCGAGCGCCATTGGGCGCTGAGCCGCATGCTGGTCGTGCTGTGCCTGCCGATCCTGTTGATCGCGCCGCGCGTCGAGCCTGTTCCGGCTGAGCAATGGATCACCCAGGCGGCGTTGTATCTGTCCGGCCGCGACCAGCCTTATACCCGCGCCATGTGGACTGAGTCCAAGCATCGCGGCCACGAGTAGGGGCTTGGCGGGGGCTGTAGCGCCCTTCCGGCTGCGGCCGGGCTGCCCGTGTTTAAACCTTATTTAATGCGCTAAATGGTATTATTGTGATCTTTTACAGCCCATAGCCCAGATAATCACGTGCGTCTATCTTCCATTAAATTGTCGGGATTCAAGTCTTTCGTTGATCCCACCAATTTCCAGGTGCCGGGCCAGCTGGTTGGCGTGGTGGGACCGAATGGTTGCGGCAAATCGAATATCATCGATGCCGTGCGCTGGGTGCTGGGGGAATCGAAGGCCTCGGAGCTGCGCGGCGAATCGATGCAGGACGTGATTTTCAACGGCTCGACCCACCGCAAGCCGGCCGGGCGGGCGTCCGTCGAACTGGTCTTCGACAACAACGACGGCAAGGCCGCCGGCCAGTGGGGCCAGTACGCCGAGATCGCCGTCAAGCGCACCCTGACCCGCGACGGCACTTCGACCTATTACATCAACGGTCAGCCGGTGCGCCGGCGCGATATCCAGGACATCTTCCTCGGCACCGGACTCGGTCCGCGCGCCTACGCCATCATCGGCCAGGGCATGATCAGCCGTATCATCGAATCGCGTCCCGAGGAACTGCGCGTGTTCCTGGAGGAGGCGGCCGGCGTCTCCAAGTACAAGGAACGGCGCCGGGAGACCGAGAACCGCCTGCACGATACGCGCGAAAACCTGCTGCGCGTGGACGACATCCTGCGCGAGCTGAATTCGAACCTGGAAAAGCTGGAAGGCCAGGCCGCCGTCGCGACCAAATTCCACCAGCTGCAATCGGACCAGGAAGAGAAGCAAAAGCTGCTTTGGCTGCTGCGCAAGATCGAGGCGGAAAACGAGCAGAAAAAGTACTTCCGCGAGGTCGAGCAGGCGCAGAACGATCTGGAGGAGCAGACCGCGAAGCTGCGCAACGTCGAGGCGACGCTGGAGCACATGCGCCAGGCGCACTTCGCCGCCGGCGACCGCCTGCACACGGCGCAGGGCAGCCTGTATCAGACCAACGCCGAAATCGGCAGCCTGGAAGCGCAGATCAAATTCGTCATCGAATCGCGCGGCCGCCTGCAATCGCAGCTGGCGGCGCTGACCGCGCAGCGCGACCAGTGGCAGAACCAGGCCACCGAGTACGGCGGCCAGATCGAGGAAGCCGAATTCACGCTCGAAGAACTGTCGGCCAAGGTCGAGCAATCGCAGATGATGGCCGAGCAAAAAGGCGAGTCGCTGCCGATGCTGGAGCAGGCGTGGCGCGAAGCGCAGGCCAGGAGCACCGAATCGCGCGCCCGCATTATGCAGGCGCAGCAGCAGCTGGAGCTGGAGTCGGCGCACCAGCGCAACGCCAGCAACATCCTCAACGGACTGGCCGTGCGGCGCGAGCGCCTGCAGCAGGAAAAGGGCGGGCTGAGTCTGCCTGACAGCGCGCACCTGACCAATATGCGCATGCAGCTGGAGGAAAAGCAGCAGGCGCTGGAAGAACAAAGCTTCCTGCTGGAGGAGGCGCTGGAGCAGCAGCCGCGCCTTGAAGAGGAACGCCAGGCCGCGCAGCAGCAGGTCAATAGCGAAACCGCCGCCAACGCCCAATTGGAAGCGCGCCTGAACGCGCTGCGCCAGTTGCAGGAACGCGTGCAGACCCAGGGCAAGGTCACGCCGTGGCTGCAAAAGCACGAGCTGGACTCGTTGCCGCGCCTGTGGCAAAAACTGCATATCGAATCGGGCTGGGAGACTGCGCTGGAATCGGTGCTGCGCGAGCGCACGTCGGCGCTGCAAATGTCGAACATCGAATGGGCCAAGGCCTTCTTCGGCGACGCGCCGCCGGCCAAGCTGGCGCTGTTCGCGCCGTCGACGGCGGTGCCGCCGGCGCCGCTGGAAGCGCCGGGCCTGAAGCCGTTCCTGAATCTGCTCAAGCTCAACGACCCGTCGCTGCGCGGTTTGCTGCAGGACTGGCTGCACAACGCCTACCACGCCGAGGACGCGGCCGAAGCCTTCGCCGAACGCGCCAAACTGCCGGCCGGCGGCTACTTCGTCACCCGCCAGGGCCACGTCGTCACCCAGAACAGCGTGCGGTTTTACGCGGCCGATTCGGAGCAGGACGGCATGCTGGGACGGCAGCAGGAAATCGAGAACATCACCAAGCAGTTGCGCGCGCAGCAGATGCTGGCCGACGAGGCGCGCGCCCGTTCGGTGCGCGCCGAGGCGGCGCTGTCCGAGCACACGCGCCGCCTGACCGAGTACCGCGCCAAGCTGCAAAGCCTGCAGCAGTCGGTGCATACCTTGCAGCTGGATGTCGTCAAACTGTCGGAGATCGAGGCGCGCTTCAACCAGCGCAGCAACCAGATCGAAACCGACCTGGCCGAAATCGCCGCGCAGGAAGAGGAACAGACCCAGATCAAGATGGAGTCCGAGGAAAAGTTCGAGCAGCTCGATATGGAGCTGGGCAACCTGCAGGGCGACCACGAGGACGGCCAGACGGTTTTCCTGGAAAAGGAGCAGCGCCTGGCCGACGCCCGCGAAGCCTTGCGCGATCTGGAGCGCGCCGCGCAGGAGGCGCAATTCGCCGAAAAATCACAGCGCAACAAGATCGAGGAGTTGCGCCGTTCGATCGCCACCGCGACCGCGCAGGTGGCGCAGGTGACGCACAGCCTGGAGGCGGGCCAGCTCGAATTGGCGACGATGGAATCGGGCTCCGCCAACGACGGCTTGCAGGACCTGCTGGACCGCCGCACGGACCAGGAGAAGGCGCTGTCGGACGCGCGCCATGAACTCGACCAGATCACGCAGCAGCTGCGCCAGTTCGAGGAAGGTCGCATGTCGAGCGAACGCGCGCTGCAACCGCAGCGCGACAGGATCATGGAAATGCAGCTCAAGGAGCAGGCCGCGCGCCTGAACCAGGAGCAGTTCGCCGCGCAGCTGGCCGAGGTGCAGGCCGACGAGGCGGCGCTGGCCGAGAAGCTGCATCCGGATATGAAGGCGTCGTATCTGCAGGGCGAGGTCACGCGCCTGACCAACGCCATCTCGATGCTGGGCGCGGTCAACCTGGCGGCGCTGGACGAACTGGCGACGGCGTCAGAGCGCAAGAACTTCCTCGATTCGCAGAACGCCGACTTGAACGAGGCGATCAACACGCTGGAAGACGCCATCGCGCGGATCGACAAGGAAACGCGCGATCTGCTGCAAGATACCTTCGACCGCGTCAACGGTCACTTCTCCGAGCTGTTCCCGATCCTGTTCGGCGGCGGCCAGGCCAAGTTGATCATGACCGGCGACGAAATCCTCGACTCCGGCGTGCAGGTCATGGCGCAGCCGCCGGGTAAAAAGAACGCCACCATCCACCTGCTGTCCGGCGGCGAAAAAGCGCTGACGGCGACGGCGCTGGTGTTCTCGATGTTCCGACTTAACCCGGCGCCGTTCTGCCTGCTCGACGAGGTCGACGCACCGCTGGACGACGCCAATACCGAACGATTCTGCCGGATGGTCAAGCGCATGTCCGACCATACCCAATTCCTCTTCATCTCGCACAATAAGATTGCGATGGAGATGGCCAATCAACTAATCGGTGTGACGATGCAGGAGCAGGGCGTATCGCGCATCGTGGCGGTGGATATGCAGTCCGCCGCCAATTTCGCTTCAGAGGCACAAGCAGCATGACAGACCTTCAAATGAGTTTGATCGGGATCGCCGGCGTATTTGTCGCCGGTGTCTTCACCTACAACAAAATCCAGGAATACAAGGCCAAGAAGAGCGTCGAACGCGCCTTCGCGACCGATCACGACGATGTGCTGATGCGCACCGGCGAGGCGTCGCCTTCGGCGCCGGCCGCGGCGCGTCCCGAGCCGCGTCTGGAACCGCGCGTCGACCCGGTCGGCGGCGCGCGCCAGGAGCCTAGCTTCTCGCTCGACGGCGACACGCCGGCGCCGGGCGTCGCCGCGGGCTCCGAGGCGGCCGTGGCCGCGTCGCTGGGCGCCGTCGGCGGCGACTTCAGCACCGACCCTATCGATCCTTCCTCGTCGACCGAGGCGGCCGAAGCGGCCATGATCGCGCGCGCCAACGCCGCATCGGCGGCCGCCGCCGAACAGGCCACGGCGCTGGTCGACCCGTTGATCGACTGCCTGCTGCCGCTGGCGCTGGAAGGCGCGGCGCGCGGCGACAAGCTGCTGCCGGTGCTGCAAACGCTGCGCATGGTCGGCAACAAGCCGGTGCACTACATCGGCCTGGCCGTCAGCGGCGACTGGGAACCGATCGTCCACGGCGGCGTCTACACCAAGCTGCAGGGCGGCGTGCAACTGGCCAGCCGCAGCACCGCGTTGAACGAGCTGGAATACTCGGAACTGGTGACGCGCCTGCGCGCCATGGCCGACGAAATCGGCGCCGAACCTGAGATACCGGACATGATCGAAGTGATGGCCGAGGCGCGCAACCTGCACCGCTTCGTCGCCGGCCACGACGCGCAGCTGGGCGTCAACCTGCAATCTAACGGCGCGCCGTGGGCGATTTCGACCCTGATCGGCGCGCTGGAAAAGCAGGGCTTCGACGTGCGTCCGGACGGCCGCTTCGTCATGCCGGACGGCGACGGCGGCTTCCTGTTCTCGCTGTCGACCAACGTCACGCTGGCCGAGGAAACCACCTCGCGTCTGACCTTGCTGCTGGACGTGCCGTGCGTGGCGCCGGCGCGCGACGGCTTCGGCGCCATGGTGGCCTGCGCCAAATCGCTGGTGGGACGCCTGGACGGCACCATCGTCGACGACTACAACCAGCCGCTGACCGATGCCGCGCTGGGCGAGATCGCCACGCAGGTACAGGATTTTTACACCGAGATGAACGAGGCCGATATCCCGGCCGGTTCCACCCGCGCCCTGCGTTTGTTTAGCTGATTCTGGAAGTAGCAATGACTGAAGTGGATTACAAGGCGCGTATCGAATCGCTGAGCGCTGAGCTCAATCGCCACCTGCACGCCTATCATGTGGAAGACGCGCCGACCATCCCGGACGCGGAGTACGACAAACTGTTCATGGAGCTGCAGGCGCTGGAGCTCGAACACCCCGAGCTGGCGCTGGCCGACTCGCCCACCAAACGCGTGGGCGCGGCGCCACTGCCGCAGTTCGACCAGGTCACCCATTCGGTGCCGATGCTGTCGCTCAATAACGGCTTCGCCGACGAGGATGTCGAAAACTTCGACCGCCGCGTGCGCGAGGGCCTGGACGCGGCCGGCGCCGTCGAATACGCCGCCGAAGTCAAATACGATGGCCTGGCGATCAACCTGCGCTACGAAAACGGCGTGTTGGTGCAAGCGGCCACGCGCGGCGACGGCTACACCGGCGAGGACGTGACGGCCAACATCCGCACCATTCGCAGCATTCCGCTGCGCCTCAATTCGTCCAACCCGCCCGCCGTCCTCGACGTGCGCGGCGAGGTGCTGATGTTCAAAGCCGACTTCGACGCCATGAACGCGCGCCAGCGCGAAGCGGGGCAGAAGGAGTTCGTCAACCCGCGCAACGCGGCCGCGGGCAGCCTGCGCCAGCTTGATTCGCGCATCACCTCCGCGCGCAAGCTCAGTTTCTTCTGCTACGGCATCGGCATGCTCGATGGCGCCGAGATGCCGCCGTCGCATTCCGCGCTGCTGGAGTGGTACCGCACGCTCGGCTTGCCGGTGGCCAAGGAGGGCAAGGTGGTGAGCGGCTACGACGGCTTGATGGCGTACTACAAGCAGATCGGCCAAGCCCGTCCGACGATGCCGTACGAGATCGACGGCGTGGTGTACAAAGCCAATCTGCTGCAGGACCAGCGCACCCTGGGCTTCGTCTCGCGCGCGCCGCGTTTCGCGCTGGCGCACAAGTTTCCGGCCGAGGAGGCGCTGACCACCGTGCAGGCGATCGAAGTGCAGGTCGGCCGCACCGGCGCCATCACGCCGGTGGCGCGGCTGGCGTCCGTATTCGTCGGTGGCGTCAACGTCACCAATGCGACGCTGCATAACGAAGATGAAGTGCGCCGCAAGGACGTGCGCGTCGGCGACACGGTGATCGTGCGCCGTGCCGGCGACGTGATTCCGGAGGTGCTGGCCGTGGTGCTGGAGCGCCGGCCGACGCCGGAGCCGGCGATGTACGAGCTGCCGAAAACCTGCCCGGTGTGCGGCTCGCACGTGGTGCGGGAAGAGGGCGAGGCCATCGCCCGCTGCTCCGGCGGTTTGTTCTGCTCCGCGCAGCGCAAGGAGGCGATCCGCCACTTCGCCGGCCGCAAGATGATGGACATCGAAGGCCTGGGCGACCGCTATATCGACAGCCTGGTCGAATGGGGCAAGGTGCAGCGCGTGGCCGACCTCTACTCGCTCAAGCTCGACGACCTGCTGGAGATGAAGCGCCTGGCCGACGAGCGCGATGGCACCACTCCGGACACCGTCGCCAAGGGCAAGATCGCCACCAAGTGGGCCGACAATCTGCTGGAAGCCATCGCCGCCAGCAAGAACCCGCCGCTCGAACGCCTGCTGTTCGCGCTCGGCATCCGCCACGTCGGCGAATCGACCGCCAAGACCCTGGCCGAGTGGCTGGGACGCTTCGACCTGATACGCCGCGTGCCCGCCGCGCTGCTGCGCGTGCTGCCCGATATCGGTGGCACGGTGGCGCTGTCGATCGCCGAATTCTTCGCCGAGCCGAAAAACCAGGAGGCCATCGACGCCTTGCTGGCCGCCGGCGTGACGCCGAAAGGCGAGCATCCGCCGAGCGCCAAGCTGCGCGAGAAGCTCGACACCGTCAAGCTGATGGCGGCGCTGGCGATTCCGAAATTGACCGAACCGCGCAGCAAGCAGCTTGTCGACCAGGGCATGAGCCTGAAGGCGATGTCCAACCTGCCGATTTTCACCGTGTTCGGCCTGCCCGCCGCCGTCGGTGAAGCGCTGACGGCGTGGATGGCCGAACCGGGCAACCGCGAACTGGTCGCGTCGCTGCACCAGCTGCGCGAGGACTTGCTGGCGCAACTGCCGGCGGAAGCGGCCGAAGGTCCGCTGACCGGCAAGACCTTCGTGCTGACCGGGACCTTGCCGAACCTGAGCCGCGACGAGGCGGCCGCGCTGATCGAAGCGCAGGGCGGCAAGGTCTCCGGCTCGGTGTCGAAGAAGACCCACTACCTGGTGGCGGGCGCCGATGCCGGCAGCAAGCTGGCCAAGGCGCAGGAACTGGAAGTGACCATCCTCGACGAGGCGGGCCTGCAGGAACTGCTGGCGAAATAATGAAAGAGGTGGCGAGATGACCGTACGTGAAATCCTGAAGATGGGCGATCCGCGCTTGCTGCGCGTGGCCGAACCGGTGACCGAATTCGGCACGCCGGAGATGGCGCAGCTGATCGCCGACATGTTCGACACCATGCACGCGGCCAATGGCGCCGGCCTCGCGGCGCCGCAGATCGGCGTCAACCTGCAGCTGGTGATTTACGGCTTCAAGCAAAATCCGCGTTATCCGGACGCGCCGCAGGTGCCGGAGACGGTGCTGATCAACCCCGTCCTGACGCCGCTGTCGGATGAAAAGGAAGAGGGTTTCGAAGGCTGCCTCTCGGTGCCCGGCCTGCGCGGCAGCGTGCCGCGTTGGACCAAACTGCGCTACGAAGGCGTCGACCAGTTAAACCAGCCGATCGCGCGCGACGTGGACGGCTTCCACGCGCGCGTGGTCCAGCATGAAGTCGACCACCTGCTCGGCATGCTGTACCCGATGCGCATCACCGACTTCACCAAGTTCGGCTTCACCGACGTGATGTTCCCCGACCTCGATCCCAACGACGACGACTGAGGTCATCGTTCCAATAACTATAAACCATGCCACAATTCTCGTTCCAACAAAAAGTCTTCCTCTTCCTGCTGGGCATGGTCACCATCGCCTTCGTGTGGATACTCGCGCCCTACGGCGGCGCGATTTTCTGGGGCGTGGTGCTGGCGATCCTGTTCGCGCCGATCTACCGCTGGTTGTTGCAAAGAACCAGGAACAAGGCCAACCTGGCCTCGCTGTTGACGCTTTTGTTAATCATCGTGATCGTCATTCTGCCGCTGACCTTGGTGTCGATATCGATCGTCAACCAAGCCGCGTCGGTGGTGGAGATGGTGCGCTCCGGCGAAATCACCGTGGCCATGTTCTTCAACAAGATCATGGCCGCGCTGCCGAATTGGCTGATCTCGCTGCTCGACCGCTTCCACTTGACCAGCCTGGCATACCTGCAGGACCGGCTCACCGAAGTGGCGTCGCAAGTGAGCCAGGAGGTGGCCAAGCGCGCCATCAACGCCGGCCTGTACACCTTCGATTTCCTGACCAGCCTGTGTATTTTGCTGTACCTGCTGTTCTTCCTGCTGCGCGACGGCGACAAGCTGGCCAAGCGCATCCGGGAAGCCGTGCCGCTGAGCCCGAAGTACAAACAGCGCCTGTTCGTGAATTTCACGACCGTGATCCGCGCCACCGTCAAGGGCAACATCCTGGTCGCCATCGCGCAGGGCGCGCTTGGCGGCCTGATCTTCTGGTTCCTGGATGTGCGCGCGCCGGTGCTGTGGGGCGTGTTGATGGCGTTCCTGTCGCTGCTGCCGGCCATCGGCGCGGCCATCGTCTGGGCGCCGGTCGCGGTCTACTTCCTGGCGACGGGCGCGGTGTGGCAGGGCGTGACGCTGGCCGCGTTCGGCGTGTTCGTCATCGGCCTGGTCGACAACTTCCTGCGTCCGGTGCTGGTCGGCCAGGACACCAAGATGCCCGATTACGTGGTGTTGCTGTCGACGGTAGGCGGCATGGCCTTGTTCGGCCTGAACGGCTTCGTCATCGGCCCGGTGATCGCGGCGCTGTTCATCGCAGCCTGGGACTTGTTCGCCACCGCCCCCGAATTTCACGCCGACTAACCCCCCCGAGGGTCAGTGCCGACATTCGGACACGAACTGAACCACCCCGCGAGGGTCAGTGCCGACATTCGGACACGAACTGGACCTCAGCATTGCCGAGCTCCTGTCCGAATGTCGGCACTGACCCCCCTTAGGTCTTTGGGTTAATGTTGAGCTCCTGTCCGAATGTCGGCACTGACCCTCGGCGCTGCTGACCCTCGGTGCTCACCCGCGGTGGGTTAGGGGCCGTACGAAGGGCGGCATCGGCGCAGGGTATAGTTGTCCCATGCCTTCTCCGAAAAAATATCCCAGCACGTTGGACGGCCGCTACTTCATTGTCGACGGCCGGCTCTGGCGCATGAGCAATCCCGACCTGGCGCCGGAAGAACGGCAGCGGCTGGTCGACTTGCTGATGCGGGCGCGCCGCCAGGTGGGGGTGGCGAAGAAGGCCGGCGACGCCGAGGCGGAGCGCCGCGCCCGCGCCGCCGTCGATGAGGCCAAGCGCGCCTTGGGCGAGCGCGGCCCCGTTTGGTGGACCGACGGCGCCCCCGATTTCAACCGGCGATCTGTCGCGAATACCCCGTACGCCGACCAGGAAGTTCTTCATCCTCCAGCCTGAACACGACGACCAAGCGCGCCAGATTGGCAGCCTGCGTTTCCCGAATATGGCACTGCGCAGCCGCGCGGGGCCTAGTCGGCGGCGAGCAGGTCGCGCGCGTTGAGCAGCGCGTAGATGATCTCGGGATGCTGGCCAAAGCAGCGGCGTATCGCGGCGGGGATGTTTTCGCGGGTGCGCCGGCACAGGCCGGGCTGCTCCGCCAGTTTGATCTGCAAACCCATGACGGTGCGCACGCCGTTGGCGCTCGGGGTGATCGTCAGGCGTATGCCCAGAAGTTCCTGCATGCGCTGCTCGATGCGGCCCAGCGCCTCGTAGCTGTCGATCGCTTCGATGCGGGCGATCAGGGCTTTTTCCTCGTCGCGCGTCAGGCGCAGCACGCGGATGTCGGTCCGGTTGTCGCGCTCCCACGCGTCCAGCAGCTCGCCTTGCCGGCATTCGCAGGCGCCGGGCGGGCACTCTTTGCGGATGGGAAATGGCAGGGCAGCAGGCATGGGCGCACTCGCGGGAAAGGGAGTTAGATTCTACTCCGAAGGCGAAAGCCACGCGAGCGCCGCGCAACCGCGCATGTGGCCGGTATGTTAAGATTTTCCTTTCGCCAATAACCCATTTTTCCATGCGTTCGATCTACACAGTGCTGCTCGCGTGCTCCTTGCCGTGCGCGGTCCATGCGGCCGATTGGCATCCGTTCCGCTGGTACATGGCCAGCATCGGCGGCGGTCCCGTCGAGCGGGCGGCGATGCTGCTGCCGGTGAAGGTCAACGGCATCGATTGCCAGGTACAGCTCGATACCGGCGTCAGGGACGCGCTGATCTGGTCCAGACCGGCGCCTCCCTCCGGGACCGCGCCCGGCGAGACCCGGACGGCGCTGATCGAACTCGCCGGCATCCGCACGCACGTGCCCGCCCAGCCTGCCAACCTGTCGCCGTTGACGGCCGAGACCTGCTCCGCCGGCCCCATCGCCACCGTCGGCAACGCGTTTTTCGAGCATGGCACGCTGACCCTCGATTTGGGCGGCGCGCGCTTCGCGTTCGAGGCGGCGCCGACGTTGGCGGGTGAACCGGCGGCGCAATCCATGCGCTACACGCGCTGGCGGGAAGGCGGCGGCGCGCCGCTGGTGGAGGTGAAACGTCCCGGCGGCAAGACCGGCTACGCGCTGCTGGACACCGGCTCGGCGCGCTTCGGCCTGGTGGCGACCAGCGCGGACGCATGGGCCGACTTGTCCGGCGGCTTGGCCCTGGCTGCGGGGCCGCAGGTCAAGACCATGTCGGTGCAGAGCTGGGGGCGCCAGCTGCCGTGTTACGAGACCGCGCTCGCCGGCGGATTCGACGCCGGCGGAGCGCCGGGCTTGCAGGCCACCGTCTCCTACTGCGTGGAGCAGGAGTTCCATTTCGCCGTCAAGGTGATTGGCGTGCTCGGTTTGCGCCCGTTAGGCGACCGGGTGATCGCGCTCGACTACCTGTCCAACCGCTGGCGCCTGTCGGAAGCGGCGCCGCGGCCAGCGTCAGCCGGCCTGTAAGCGCTGCTGCAACAGCGCCAGCACGGCCGCTTCCTCCGGACGCAGCTCGTGCAGGTCTTCCTTCAACTCCTGCTTGGCGCGCTGGCGCAACGCCGTCAGCATCGTGCCGTCGAGATAGGACTCGATCACCGCCGGATGCACATAGCATTTGCGGCAAATGGTCGGCGTGTTGCCGAGTTTTTTGGCCACCGATTCGATCGCCTGCACGATGTTTTTCTTGGCCTGCGCCTCGGAGTCGTATTTTTCGTACTCCAGCAGCGCCACCGCCGCCAGCACGGTGCCCGACCAGGTGCGGAAGTCCTTGGCGGTGTAGTCCTCGCCGGCGATCGATTGCAGGTACTCGTTGACGTCGGCCGAGCCCACCGTATGCGGATTGCCGTCGTCGTCGACGTACTGGAACAGCTCCTGGCCCGGCAGGTCCAGGGTGCGGCGGATGGTGTTGGCCAGGCGCCGGTCCTGCACCTGCACCGTGTGGTTGACGCCGCTCTTGCCGCGGAAGCGGAACTCGACCTTGCTGCCGTCGAGCCGCACGTGGCGGTCGCGCAACGTGGTCAGGCCGAAAGACTTGTTCTCGCGCGCGTATTCCTCGTTCCCGATACGCATCATGGTCGCCTCCAGCAGGTAGACGATGGTGGCCAGCACCTTTTCGCGCGGCAGGCCCGGCTGCTTGAGCGCGGCGTCGACGGCCTTGCGGATGGCCGGCAGCGCCTTGCCGAATTTGAGCATGCGCTCGTATTTCGATTCGTCGCGCACCGAACGCCAGCGCGGATGGTAGCGGTACTGCTTGCGGCCGCGCGCGTCGCGACCCGTCGCTTGCAGGTGGCCCAGCGGCTGTTTGCAGATCCAGACGTCGGTCCAGGCCGGCGGTATGACCAGCGATTTGATGCGTGCGAGCGTGTCGGCGTCCTTGACCGCGTGGCCGTCGGCGTCGACGTAGTGGAAAGTCTTGCCGCGCTTGCGGCGCGCGATGCCCGGCTGGTGGTCGTGCACGTAGCGCAGGCCAGCCGCTTTGGCGGCGGTCTGCGCCTCGTCGGTGGCCGGGCCGGGGGCCGTTGTGACGGCAGCTGGGAGGTCGCGCTTCATTGCTGTCCTTGGGTAAGCAGTTTGGAAACAATCCTACCTTTTGAACCAGGGCAACGATGTGCGATAACGCACGCTTTATTCCATACGCTTAATCCATACGCTTAATCCATACGCTTAATCCATACGTTTGAGACGCTGGCCGAGGATGCCCCATTTGCACGGTTCGCCATCGACGGTGCCCGTCAAAGCCCAGCCGGTGCCGACCTTTTCGACCCCGATCTCGCATTCGAGTTCCTTGGCCAGTTTTTCGGCCCAGCCGCGCGCGGCGCCCTGGCCTTTGAACAGTTCGTTGCCTTCATAGATGACGGTGGCGTCGAACACTGGGGCGGCAAAGATGGTCATGATGGTCTTCCGTTAAATCTGAAAGCGCGATTGTGCCACTAATCGTGCCGCCGTACGTCATTCGACGTATTCCCCGCGTTGGCCACGCTGGATAAAGTTGCAACATTAGTTCAACAACAGTCCAACCAAGGGGAAACACGATGCGTCTGAAACGGGGAGGCCGGCAAGTGCTGCTGGCGGCGGCGGTGGCGGCGGTGGCGGCGGGCATAGCCAACCCGGCTTGCGCCGGCGCGACGATCAACATGGGCGACGACAAGTCGGTCAGCGTCGGCTTCGGCCTGCGCGAGAGCTTCACCAGCGCGGAAGACGCGGCGCCCAACGGCAGCGGGCGTTCGCAGGACTTCAACCTCGACAGCGGCCGCCTGTACTTCGGCGCTTCGTTGAACAAGAACATCAAGGGCATGTTCAACACCGAGTGGGACGGCGACAAGATCCGCGTGCTCGACGCCGCCGGCCAGTTCGCCATCTCGCCCGAATTCAATATCTGGGCCGGCCGCCTGCTGTCGCCGAGCGACCGCGCCAACATGGCCGGTCCGTACTACTCGATGGGCGGCGGCTACTGGGCCGGCGTGGCCTCGCGCTACGGCTACAACGGCGGCATCTTCCGCGGCCGCGACGACGGCGTCGTCGTCTGGGGCAACGTCGCCGACGGCAAGCTCGGTTACTCGTTCGGCGCCTTCGAGGGCCACACCTTCGGCATCGGCTCGCTGACGCAGTCGCAGGCCAAGGCGGCCGGCGTCAACGCCGACGACTCGCTGATGTACGCGGGCCGCCTGCAGTACGACTTCTGGGACGCGGAACCGGGCTACTACGGCACCGGCAATTACCTCGGCAACGCCGACATCCTGTCGATCGGCGTGGCGGGGCGCTACCAGAAGGACGGCATCCTGACCGTCGCCAAGAACGGCAAGTACAGCTCCTACAACGTCGACTTCCTGATGGAGAAGCGTTTCAAGGGCTCCGGCGCGGTGGCGGTGGAAGCGGCCTACTACGACTACGACACCGACGACATCATCCTGGCGGAGCAGGGCAAGGCCTATTCGGCGGGCGTGTCCTATATCTTCGAACAGAAGGCCGGCTGGGGCAAGCTGCAGCCGTTCGCGCACTGGCAGAAGTTCTCCGCCGATACCAACATCGACACCAAACAAGTCGACGCCGGCGTGAACTACATCATCGACGGCTACAACGCCCAGGTGAGCGCCTTCTACTCGAAGACCAAGGTCACCAGCGTGGCCAGCCAGGACAAATTCTCGGTCACTTTGCAGCTGCAATACTAATCTCGCCACCCACGGAGTCATCACATGCAAAATCGTCGCAATTTCATCGGCACCATCAGCCGCATCGCCGCCGCAACCTCCATGCTGGCCGCCGGCGTCACGCTGTCTACCTCGGCCTACGCCGCCGACACCATCAAGGTCGGCATCCTGCACTCGCTGTCGGGCACCATGGCCATCTCGGAGACGTCGCTCAAGGACGTCGCCTTGATGACCATCGACGAGATCAACGCCAAGGGCGGCGTGATGGGCAAGAAGCTCGAGGCGGTGGTCGTCGATCCGGCCTCCAACTGGCCGCTGTTCGCCGAAAAGGCGCGCGGCCTGATCGCCCAGGACAAGGTGGCCGCCGTCTTCGGCTGCTGGACGTCGGTGTCGCGCAAGTCGGTGCTGCCGGTGTTCAAAGAGTTGAATAGCCTGTTGTTCTACCCGGTGCAGTACGAGGGCGAGGAGCTGGAGAAGAACGTCTTCTACACCGGCGCGGCGCCGAACCAGCAGGCGATTCCCGCCGTCGAATACCTGATGAGCAAGGACGGCGGCGGCGCCAAGCGCTTCGTGCTGCTGGGGACCGACTACGTTTATCCACGCACCACCAACAAGATCCTGCGCGCTTTCCTGAAAAGCAAAGGCGTGAAGGATAGCGACATCGACGAGGTCTACACCCCGTTCGGCCACTCCGACTACCAGACCATCGTCGCCAACATCAAGAAGTTCTCGGCGGGCGGCAAGACGGCCGTGATCTCGACCATCAACGGCGACTCCAACGTGCCGTTCTACAAAGAGCTGGGCAACGCCGGCCTGAAGGCGACCGACGTGCCGGTGGTGGCGTTCTCGGTGGGCGAGGAGGAACTGCGCGGCGTCGACACCAAGCCGCTGCTGGGCCATCTGGCGGCCTGGAACTACTTCGAATCGGTGAAGAATCCGGTCAACACGGAATTCATCAAGAAGTGGAAGGCCTACGCCGTCGCCAAGAAGCTGCCGAACGCGAAAACGGTGGTGACCAACGACCCGATGGAAGCGACCTACGTCGGCATCCACATGTGGGCGCAGGCGGTGGAGAAGGCCAAGTCGACCGATACCGACAAAGTGATCGCGGCGATGGGCGGCCAGACCTTCAAGGCGCCGTCGGGCTTCACCCTGACGATGGACGCGACCAACCACCACTTGCACAAACCGGTGTTCATCGGCGAGATCCGCGCCGACGGGCAGTTCAACGTCGTGTGGAAGACGCCTGGTCCGGTGCGCGCGCAGCCTTGGAGCCCGTACATCCAGGGTAACGAAGGCAAGCAAAAGCTGTAATCGTGAGCCGGCCGCCGTCCGGCGGCCGGCCGGCTTCACTTGAGGAATACGTATCTTGAAAAAACTCCTGCTTATCGCCGCCATGCTGCTTGCCGGCGCGGCACAGGCGGCCATCGACAGCGCCTTGCTGGCGCCTTTGACTGGCGACGACCCCGACGCCCGCATCGAGGCGGTCGGCCGGATCGGCGCCCTGGCCAGTGACGACGCCACCCGCCTGCTGATGGCGATGAAAAACGGCGACGCCTACGCGGCGCCGGATGGCCAGGTATTGATCGTCACCGACGACAAGGCCTACAACCCCGCCACCGGCGCCACCGGGCCGCTGCCCGAGGGGATCGATGGCCTGATGATCAACAACCGGCTGCGCGGCGCGATCGACGACGCGTTGTCGGCGCTTAAACTCCTTTCCTCCGACCGCACCGAACGCCTGGCGGCCGTCACCGAACTGCAAAAAAGCGTGACCCTGGCGCAGGCGCCGCTGATCGACAAGGCGCTGGCCAAGGAAACCGACGCCGACATCCGCCCCCTGCTGCAACTGGTCGCGGCGACCGCCAACCTGCAATCGCCCGACGCCGCCAAGCGCAAAGCGGCGGTGGAGGCGTTGGCCGACAGCAGCAACGCCAACCTGCGCCCGACCTTGCAGGCGATGCTGAACAAAAACGCCGACGGCACGCCGGCCGAACCGGATGAAGGCGTGCGCGTGGCCGCCGCGCGCACGCTGGCGGCCATCGACAGCCGGCTGGCGCGCACTGAATTCATCGGCAATGTCTTCTACGGCATCTCGCTGGGCAGCGTGCTGCTGCTGACGGCCCTGGGCCTGGCGATCACTTTCGGCCTGATGGGCATCATCAACATGGCGCACGGCGAACTGCTGATGATCGGCGCCTACACCACCTATCTGTGCCAGACCGCCTTCCGCCAGTACTTTCCATCGGCGGTGGACGCCTACCTGATCGCCGCGCTGCCGGCCGCCTTCCTCGTTACGGCGGCGGTGGGCGTGGCGATGGAACGCACGGTGATCCGCTGGCTCTATGGCCGTCCGCTGGAGACGCTGCTGGCCACCTGGGGCATCAGCCTGATTTTGATGCAGGGCGTGCGCACCATCTTCGGAGCTCAAAACGTCGAAGTGGCCAATCCGTCGTGGATGTCGGGCGGCGTGACGGTGCTGGGCAACCTGGTGCTGGCGTACAACCGCATCGCCATCATCGTCTTCGCCATGATCGTGGTGGCGGGCGTGTGGCTGATCCTGAACAAGACGCGACTGGGCCTGTTCGTGCGCGCCGTGATGCAGAACCGCCGCATGGCCGGCTGCGTCGGCGTCTCCACCGCCAAGATCGACATGATGACCTTCGGCCTGGGTTCCGGCATCGCCGGCCTGGGTGGCGTGGCGCTGTCACAGTTGGGTAACGTGGGACCGGACCTGGGCCAGGGCTACATCGTCGATTCGTTCATGGTGGTGGTGCTGGGCGGCGTCGGCCAGTTGGCCGGCACGATCATCGCGGCCATCGGCCTCGGTGAGGCCAACAAATTCCTGGAACCGGTGGCCGGCGCGGTGCTGGCCAAGATCGCCATCCTGATCTTCATCATTATCTTTATCCAGAAGCGGCCGCAGGGGCTGTTCGCCATGAAAGGCAGGAGTGCCGAATGATTCATAGCTCATTGTTTTCGCGCCGGGCTTGGAGCGGCATCGTCGCCACCTGCGTCGTGCTGGCGGCGCTGCCGTTGCTTAATCTGGTTTTCCCGGACGGCCACGCGCTGCACGTGCCCAGCTACATGGTCAGCCTGATCGGAAAGTTCATGTGCTACGCACTGGCCGCGCTGGCGCTCGACATGGTGTGGGGTTACGCCGGCATCCTGTCGCTGGGCCACGGCGTATTCTTCGCGCTGGGCGCTTACGCCCACGGCATGTACCTGATGCGCGCCATCGGCAGGGACGGCGTGTACCAAAGCGATCTGCCGGACTTCATGGTCTTCCTCGATTGGAAAACCTATCCGTGGTACTGGACCGCGACCGACAGCTTCTGGTACTGCCTGGCGCTGGTGGTGCTGGTGCCCGGCGTGCTGGCCTTCGTGTTCGGCTTCTTCGCCTTCCGCTCACGCATCAAGGGCGTGTACTTCTCGATCATCACGCAGGCGATGACCTACGCCTTCATGCTGCTGTTCTTCCGTAACGACACCGGCTTTGGCGGTAACAACGGCTTCACGGACTTCAAACGGATTCTCGGCTATTCGATCAGCGCGCCGGGCACCAAGGCGACCTTGTATCTGGTGACCCTGGCGGTGCTGGCCGGATCGCTGCTGCTGTGCCGCGCGATCGTGCAATCGAAGCTGGGAAGGGTGCTTCAAGCCGTGCGCGATTCGGAATCGCGGTTGATGTTCATCGGCTATAACCCGCTGTGGTTCAAATTGTTCGTGTGGACGCTGTCGGCGGTGCTGTGCGGGATCGCCGGCGCCCTGTATGTGCCGCAGGTCGGCATCATCAACCCGTCCGAAATGTCGCCGGCGAATTCGATCGAGATGGTGATCTGGGCCGCCGTCGGCGGGCGCGGAACCCTGATCGGTCCTATCATCGGCGCGTTCTCGGTCAATGGTTTGAAGAGCTGGTTCACCGGCGCCTTTCCGGACCTGTGGCTGTTCGCGTTGGGATTGATATTCATTTTAGTGACGCGCTATCTGCCGCAGGGCATCGCCGGCCTGGCGGCGCGTTGGGGCAATGGCCGGGACAAGGCGCACGAGGAGGCGGCATGAGCGGAAACGAGAGCTATGACCGCGTTGCAGGGCAGGGACTGGATACGACGCACGGCGCGATCCTGTACCTGGAGGAGATCACGGTGTCGTTCGACGGCTTCCGGGCGCTCAATAAACTGAGCCTGGATATCTCGGTCGGCGAGCTGCGGTGCATCATCGGGCCCAACGGCGCCGGCAAGACGACGATGATGGACGTCATCACCGGCAAGACGCGGCCGACGTCGGGCACCGCCTACTTCGGCCAGACCATGGACTTGAGCCGCATGACCGAGTATCAGATCGCCCACGCCGGCATCGGCCGCAAGTTCCAGCGTCCGACCATCTTCGAGCAGCATACGGTGTTCGAGAACCTGGAGCTGGCGATGAAGACCGACAAGCGCGTGCGGCCAACCCTGTTCGCGCGGCTGAATTCCGAGCAGCGCGGCAAGATCGACGAGATCCTCAAGCTGATACGCCTGAACGGCAGCGAGAGGCGGCTGGCCGGCCTGCTGTCGCACGGGCAGAAGCAATGGCTGGAGATCGGCATGCTGCTGATGCAGGAGCCGCAGCTGATTTTGCTCGACGAGCCGGTGGCCGGCATGTCCGACGCCGAGACGGCGCGCACGGCCGAACTGTTGAACGAATTACGCGGCAAGCATTCGATCATGGTGGTCGAACACGACATGGCGTTCGTGACGGAGATCGCGCAGCAGGGCGTGGTGACGGTGCTGCACGAGGGTTCGGTGCTGGCGCAGGGGACGATGGCGCAGGTGCAGTCCGACGAGCGGGTGATCGAAGTCTATCTGGGACGCTGAAGAATATGCTGCAAGTTGAAAAAATCAATCAGTACTACGGGTCCTCGCATACCTTGCGGGGCGTGTCGCTGGAGCTGGAGCGCGGCAAGTGCATGGCGCTGTTGGGCCGCAACGGCGTGGGCAAGACCACGCTGTTGAAGTGCCTGATGGGCGTGTTGCCGGTGTCGGCGGGGAGCGTCAAGCTGGAGGGACGCGACATCACGCGTATGGCGCCGCACCAGCGCGCGAGGGCGGGCATCGCCTACGTGCCGCAGGGACGCGAGATTTTCGCGCGCCTGACGGTGGAAGAGAACCTGCTGATGGGGCTTGCCACGCATAGCGGCAAGAAGGCCGGCATCATCAAGGGCGAGGTGTATGAGCTGTTCCCGGTGCTGAAGGATATGCTGCACCGGCGCGGCGGCGACCTGTCCGGCGGCCAGCAGCAGCAACTGGCGATCGCGCGCGCGTTGTTGGCGGAGCCGAAGTTGATCATCCTGGATGAGCCGACGGAGGGTATCCAGCCGTCCATCATCAAGGACATCGGCAATGTCATCCGCTTATTGCGCCAGCGTGGCGACATGGCGATTCTGCTGTGCGAGCAGTATTTCGATTTCGCGCACGAATTGGCGGACCAGTTCATGGTGCTGTCGCGCGGCGAGGTGGTGGCCTCCGGCGCGCAGGCGACGATGAACGATCCGGACGTCAAGCGGCATCTGGCGGTGTAGCCGTTAGTTGCCAGCTACTTGGACAGTAAATATGCGGCCATGTCGCGCGCGTCCGATTCGGTGACGTCCATTGCCGGCATCGCTGTTTGCGGATTGATCTGGCGCGGATCGCGTATCCAGCGCGCCAGGTTGGCGGCGCTGTTGGGCAGGTGCCCGGCGATGTATTTGCGCGCTGCCAGGTCCTTGAGCGGCGGACCGACGAACGTATCCGGTCCGGTCACGCCGGGAATCACATGGCAGGCGTTGCACGCATACTGGCTCAGCGCCAGCCGTCCGCGCACGGCGTCGGCGTGGGCGCGCTCCGGCCGTGGCGCGCGCGGCTGCGGGCCGGCTTGTTTGGTGACCGCCGCATACGCCTGCGGCGACAGTTCCGGCAGCGCGACCAGAAAGCCGACCACCGCCCACAAATCCTCGTCGGCGAGATGGAACTCCCACGCCGGCATGCCACTCATCTTGATGCCGTGGCGGGTGATCCAGTACAGCTCGTTGGGAAGCCAGCGGCGCGAGGCGTCGGCCAACGGCCCCGGCACCGGCTGCATGCTCTTTCCGATATCGTGCTGCGCCACGCCGGGCGCGCCATGGCACACCACGCAATTGTCCCGATACAGTCCGGCCCCGCGCAGCAAGGCCGGCGACGAGGCGACGCCGCCGTCCGCTACCGCCCGCGCCTTGGCCTGCGCCACGAACGCCGGCGTCCGGACGTCGCGCGCGTAGTGCCGCACCGATTCGCGCATGCCCTGCTCGAGCACCGTGTGCACCGGCTGGAAATGGAGTTTGGTCGAGGAGATGTCGTAATAGCCGCCGAAAAAAATCACCGCGCCGATCGCGGCGCCCAGCGTCCCGAGCGTCGCCAGCGTGGCGGCGACCGTGATCAAAACGAGTCGTCGGCGGTGCATCGTCATCGTGCGGGCCCTTCGCTGAACGGGCCGACAGGCCCGCGCCGGCTGGTGTTCTGTTGAAAATAGCGGAATGATATGTTTCTTGTATTATAGCCATTCGACAGGCTTGAGCTGCTTCCAATCGTGCGCATCCTTCACCTTTCCCTACCGGCCTTGGTGGCCTTGCTGGCGGCTTGCGATTCGGGCGAGCAGGCGCGTGCGCCTACGGGCGAGCAGGCGCGTGCGCCCGTGCCAGGCGCCGACGTCGGGCGCGGCAAGCTGCTGCTGGCGCAGTACCAGTGCGGGTCCTGCCATCAGATCCCGGAGGTGGCGGCGGCGCGCGGCACCCTTGGCCCGGCGCTGGAAAGCTATGGCCGGCGCAGCTATATCGCCGGCCAGATTCCCAATCGTCCCGATGCGCTGGCGCGCTGGATCGTCGATCCCGCGTCCATGAAGCCCGGCACCGCGATGCCCGCCATGGGCGTGTCGGAAGCCGACGCCCGCGACATGGCCGCCTTCCTGTACGCGCTGCCATGAGTGCGGCCATGAGTCCCGCCGCCTGGCTGCAATCGGCGCTGCACCCGGCCGGGCCGGATGCGGCCGTCATCGCGCAACTGACCTGGGTGTTGTTCATCGGCGGCACGCTGCTGTTCATCGGCGTGATGGTCCTGTGCGCGATGAGCCTTCGCGGCGGGCGACCGGTGCGGCCGATGGTCTGGATCATCGGCGGCGGCGTGCTGCTGCCGCTGGTGCTGCTGTCGGCATTGCTGGTGTTCGGCACGTGGCGCAGCGCGCAGTTAAGCAAACCGACGTCGCAGCACGCGATCAAGATATCGGTGATCGCGCGCATGTGGTGGTGGGAGGTGCGCTACACCGACCCCGCCGGCGGCGAGGATATCGTGCTGGCCAACGAGATCCGCGTGCCGCTCGGCCAGCCCGTTTACCTGGGCCTGAGCAGCGCCGACGTGATCCACAGCTTCTGGGTGCCGGCGTTGGCGGGCAAGGTGGACATGGTGCCGGGCCGCGTGCACGGCATGACGTTGCAGGCCGACCGCGCCGGCGTGTACCGCGCACAGTGCGCCGAATACTGCGGCGAGCAGCACGCGCGCATGGCCTTGCACGTGGTGGCGCAATCGCCGGCTGAATTTCTCGCCTGGCTGGCGGCGCAGGCGCGGCCTGCGGGCGTCATGGTGCAGGGAGTCGAGGTCGAACGCGGACGGCGCGCATTCGACGAACAACGTTGCGCCGCCTGCCATACGATACGCACGCGACCAGGCGCTAACACGCCGACGGACAACGGCGGCGCCGCCTTGGGTCCCGACCTGACGCACGTCGGCAGCCGCCTGTATCTGGGCGCCGGCACCTTGCGCAACGGGCAGGGCGCGCTGGTGGCGTGGATCGCCGATCCGCATGTCGCCAAGCCCGGCGTGCGCATGCCCGCCAGCGCCGACATGGACGGCGCCACCCTGCGCGCGCTGGCCGCTTACCTGGAGCAGCTCAAATGACGGCGGTACATGACCTTCCAAGCTCGCTGCCACGGCCGGCGGGCGAGCTTGAACAACTTGAACGCGTCTGGCGCACGCCGCGCGGGCTGGCCTTTCTAACATCCGTCAACAACACCAATATCGGGCTGCTGTACATCGGCACCGCGCTGCTGTTCTTCATCCTGGCCGGCATTCTGGGTCTGATGATCCGGGCGCAGCTGGCGGTGCCGGAGAACGCGCTGCTCAGCGCCGGCACCTACAACCAGGTGTTCACCATGCACGGCACCGTGATGATGTTCCTGTTCGCCATTCCGGTGGTCGAGGCGATCGCGGTGTTCCTGTTGCCCGGTATGCTCGGCGCGCGCGACCTGCCGTTTCCGCGCCTGTCGGCCTACGCCTTCTGGGCCTACGCGGTGGGCGGCCTCGGTTTTTTCACCAGCCTGTTCTGGGGGCTGGCGCCGGACGGCGGCTGGTTCATGTATCCGCCGCTGACGGGTAAGGAATACTCACCCGGCCTGAACGCCGATTTCTGGCTGCTGGGCATAGGCTTTATCGAGATCTCGGCGATCGCCGGCGCCATCGAGCTGATTGTCGGCATCCTGTTCACGCGCGCGCCGGGCATGACCCTGGGCCGCATGCCGGTGTACGCGTGGGCCATGCTGGTGGTGGGCGTGATGATCGTGTTCGCGTTCCCGGCGGTGATCGCCGGCACCACCTTGCTGGAACTGGAGCGCGCCTACGACTGGCCGTTCTTCATTCCCGCGCGCGGCGGCGACCCGCTGCTGTGGCAGCACCTGTTCTGGTTCTTCGGCCACCCCGAGGTGTATATTATTTTCCTGCCGGCGGCCGGCATGGTCTCGACGATGATACCGGCGCTGGCCGGCACGCCGCTGGTCGGGCACCGCTCGATCGTCGCGGCGCTGGTGGCCGTGGGCTTCTTCAGTTTCGCGCTGTGGGCGCACCATATGTTCACGGCGGGTCTGGGGCTGCTGGAAACGAGCCTGGTGTCGGCGGCCAGCATGGCGGTGGCGATACCGACCGGCGTGCAGGTGTTCGCGTGGATCGCCACCTTATGGCGCGGGCAGGTGCGCATCAACGCCCCGACCCTGTTCCTGCTCGGCTTCATGTTCATCTTCGTGCTGGGCGGCCTGACCGGCGTGATGGTGGCCGTGCTGCCGTTCGACTGGCAGGTGCACGACACCTACTTCATCGTCGCCCACCTGCACTATGTGCTGATCGGCGGGCTGGTGTTCCCGATGTTCGCGGCACTGTATTACTGGATGCCGCTGGTGAACGGCAACCGCATGTCGGAGCCGGTCGCGCGCTGGGTGTTCGGGCTGATGTTCGGCGGGATGAACCTGGCGTTCTTCCCGATGCATATCACCGGTTTGCTCGGCATGCCGCGCCGGGTGTACACCTACTCGCCCGAAATGGGATGGGACCTCCTGAACCTTTTATCCAGCATCGGCGCCTTCGCCCTGGCGCTGGGCGTGCTGGTGTTCATCGTCGACGCGGTGCGCACCTTGCGCCAGCCGGAGCGCGAGCATGGCAATCCGTGGAACGCCTCCACGCTCGAATGGCTGCCGGCCGACGATTACGCCACACGCAGCATTCCGCAAGTGGAGTCGCGCGAGCCGTTGTGGGACAGGCCGCAACTGGCGCAAGAGGTGGAAGAGGGCGCGCACTGGCTGCCGGGCACCGCGACCGGACGGCGCGAGTCCATCGTCACCAGCCCGGTGCGGGCGCGCCCGCTGTATTTACTTGTGCTCCCGGGCGACAGCTGGTGGCCGTTCGCGGCCGCCGTCGGCACGGCCGGCTTCTTCCTGCTGTTGACGATCAAAATGACCCTGGTCGCGTGGGCCTGTGGCATCGTCGCGGTGGCCTCGGTGCTGGCGTGGATGTGGCAGTCCGACAAGCCGCCGGTGCAGCGCACGGCCAAGGTGTCGGATGACGTGTCGTTGCCGGTCGGCGTCACGGGCACGGCCTCGCATTCATGGTGGGGCACCGTCATCATGCTGGTGGTGGACGGCACCATCTTCGCCGCCTTCCTGTTCGCACATATTCACATATCGATGCGGCTGGAAGTGTGCCCGCCGCCCGGAAGCCGCTTGCCCGAAGCGGTTTGGCAGTTGCTGTCGTGCGGCCTGCTGCTGGCCGGGTCGATGCTGATCGAATGGACACGGCGCACCTGCGCCGTCGCGCCGGCCGAGGTCAGTAAGGCTAACAGGGCGCCACGCCGGGGGCAGGGTTGGCAGCGGCTGGCGATCGCGCTGGCGTTGGCGTGCATGCTCGGCTCCTTCGGACTCGATCTGCGCGGACAGGCGCTGGCGGGACTCGATCCCACAGCCCACGCATGGGGTGCGACCGTGGCGGCGATGCTGGCCTATCAGGGGCTGCACGCGGTATTGTTGTTCATCCTGGCGTTTTATCTGCTGGCCCGCTCGTGGACCGGCAGGGTGGCGCCGGCCAGTCGTGCCACCTTGGACAACTGTGCACTGGTATGGCATTACGCCACGCTGCAAGGTCTAGTCATCGCGGCGGCTGTGCAATGGCTTCCTAAAGTGATGGGGTGACCATGCGCACTCAAGACATGCTGTTACGCAAAATGACGCTGACGGTGGCCCCGCTGCTGGTTTGGGCCGCCCACTTCTTTTTTTGTTATGCGTGGACGGCGGCGGCTTGCCAGCGCAACGGCGATCCAGCCTTGGTGCTGGGCGTGGTGTCGGTGTTGGCGGTGAGCGCGGCGGCGCTGCTGCTGGCGCATTCGCTGCGCCGGCTGTGCCGCGCGCCGCAACCGGTACCCTTGATCGTCTGGGTCCACTTCGCGTCGGCCGCGCTGGCGCTAACCGCCGTCGTGTGGACTTGCGTACCGATATTGATGCTGGCGAGGTGCACCGGCCCTTGAAACGCCGCTAGCATCCTTTGGGCGAAAACTGCCCCACATGGCTGCCATCCTTGCGGCGTGTCGGAATATAGCCGGCTTTCGGCAGCGCCGGTCCAGCGCCGCGAACGGGTTTATATAGCGTGACTTTGTAGTAACGTCGGGAGCCTTGCTTGACGATGCCGTCGATGCGGTAGGGTTGCTGGCTGATCGATTCAAGTTCGTACTTCCCGGCGACCACGCGTTCGATTTCTTTGCGCATGGTTGTAGGCAGCGCCGCGCACTTGCCCGGGTGGCTGCACCAAGTGTCTAGATCCTCGGCCCAATTCGCCAGCGACTCATAGTCGTCGGTTTCTCGCGATGGCGTTTGTATCCAGAATTTGCCGTCCTCGTATTCGACTTCCGACCATGCCTTGCCCGACAGGCGCAGCACCGGCCGGTACGTCACCAGCGACTCCTGATCGTAGCCCACCATTTGGTGGTAAAGCTCGATGCGGCGTCCACCCGCCAGCTTCAAATACCAGGCGCGCGGCGCGCCGCAGGCATAGCCGTCGTCGCCAGCCGGGCATGGCGACAGGTCCGCGACTACTTGTCCGATTGTTTTTCCGGATGGGCGGTCAAAGGCGGGCAATGGCGCGTAGGGCGCGCGCGGGCTTCCCTCGCTCGGGAATAACTGCGGTGGCGAGATGAAGGCCTCGACCGGGCGCGGTCGGGTCTCCACGGCATGACTGATGGACAGGCAAAGCGCTGCCAAAATGGCGAGACGGGCGACTTTCATGGCACGGGGCCTATGCAATGGGGAGGGAGTGCTAGATTATCACCCGCCTGGGTGCCTTGCTTGCGCTTGCTCATCAACCGCGTCGGTCAGGAGCGCTCCAGCTCTTCCTTGCGGCCGCCGCCGCGCAGTTTGGTCATGGCGACCGCCGCTGCCGAGGTGCGCGTCTCGACGCCGAGCTTCACGAACACGTGCTCGAGGTGTTTGTTGATCGTGCGCGGGCTGGTGCCGAGGATCTCGCCGATGTCGCGGTTGGTCTTGCCCTTGATGAGCCAATTGAGCACCTCGGATTCGCGCTGCGTCAGTTTGAAGGCTGCCATCAGCTTTTCGATCTGGACGGCGTCCGATTCCTCGCGCAGCACAATCATCCATTGTTCGTCCTCGCTGAATTCCGCCGCCGAGAAAATCAGCCGGCGGCTGCCGCGCGCCAAGGTTAAAGGCGGATGCGATTGGCCCTGGCTGTGCGCGGTCTGCGTCGCCGCCAGCCAGTCGGTCAGTTCCGAGTCGACCAGATACCCCTGCATCAAGGTGCGCGCCAGCGGCGTTTGCCAGACGATCTTGCCGTCGCGCGGCGACATCGCGATGACGGCGTTGCCGAAGGCGTCGAGCGCGCTGCGGGCCTGGTCCATCAGGCGCGCCGTCTGCATGTGGGCGGCGATCCTCGCCAGCACCTCGCCGGTGCGCAGCGGCTTGGTGACGTAGTCGTTGCCGCCCGCCTCGAAGGCGGCCACCACGTGCTCGGCCTCCGTCAGGCCGGTCATGAACACCACCGGAATATGGCGCGTGGCCAGATTGGCCTTGAGCCTGCGGCACGCTTCGAAACCGTCCATGCCGGGCATGATGGCGTCGAGCAGGATGATGTCCGGCTGCGCCTCGGCGGCGCGCTGCAACGCGACCTCGCCGTTGTTCGCAACCAGCACCGTGAAGCCCGATTCGTCGAGCGCGTCGTGCAGCACGGCGAGGTTCTCCGGGACGTCGTCGACCACCAGCACCAGGTTGCCGCGCGCGGGTTCAATGTTGAAGTTCATCGCTCTTATTCTTTCGGACAAAGTCGGCCATCGCATCAAGCTGGAAGCGCTTGGCGAAATCGCGCATGGCGTGGGTGAAGCGGGAGTAGTGCGCGTTGAGCGCGTCGATCTCGTCGAGTTTGGACTGGATGCCGCGCACGTAGCCGATGCGTATCAGTTCCTCCAGCGCCGTCATTTGCGCGGCCGGCGGCAGCGCCATGGCCTCGGCGCCCGCGGCGGCCGGCACCTCGCTGCTGATCGCTTCCGCGCGCGGCTGAGTAATCCATTCCAGCGCGAGTTTGCGGCCGATCCAGTCCAGCAGCTCGCCGACGTTGACCGGCTTGATGATGAAGTCTTCCGCCTTGATGCCGGCGGCGTTCTCCATGCCCTTGTCGAAGGCGTTGGCGGAGACGATGGCGATCGGCACCGGCGACAACTGGCGGCGACGCAGGATGTAGCTGGCCTCCCAGCCGTCCATCCCGGGCATGGCGAGGTCCATCAAAATCAGGTCCGGCCGGAACGCGGCGTGCAGGTCGAGGCATTCGAGGCCCGACGCGGCCTGCGCGATCTCGAAACCGAGCGGCGCCAGGATGTTGAGCAGCAGTTCGCGGTCGACCCGTTCGTTGTCGACAACCAGGATGCGCCGGCGTGCGCCGCGATAGCCGGTGCGCTGCTGCGCCGGCGCCTCCAGCTCCCTGAGCTCCTTGCCGGTGACGTGCACGCTGGGCAGGAACAGGCGGATGTGGAACAAGCTGCCCTGTAGCGGCGCGCTGCGGATCTTCATTTCGCCGCCCATCAGCTGCGTCAGCATTTTGCTGATCGGCAGACCGAGGCCGGTGCCGCTGGCGTTGGCGTGCGCGCTGGCGCTGCCGCGCGTGAACGGTTCGAAGATGTGGTCCAGTTCCTCCTGCAGGATGCCGGGGCCGGAGTCCTCGATCTCGAAGGAGGCGATCTCGCGCGCGTACTTCAGCCGCAGCACGACGCCGCCCTCGCTGGTGAACTTGACGGCGTTGCCGAGGATGTTGATGAGGATCTGGCCCAGGCGTTTGCGGTCGGCGCGCACGATGCGCGGCAGCGCGCCGGTCAACTCGTAGCGGAAGGTCAGGCCCTTGTTGGCCGCCTGCAGTTCGAACATGCGCACCAGCTGCCCGATGAAGTCGGGGAAGTTGATCTCCTTGGTGTCGAAGGTCAGCTTGCCGCCCTCGATGCGGGCGATATCGAGCGTGCCCTCGATCAGCGACAGCAGGTGCTCGCCGCTGCTGCGGATCACGCGGATGGCCTGCTGGCGGTGCTCGGGAATCGACGGGTCGTTGTCGAGCAGCTGGGCGTAGCCGAGGATGGAATTGAGCGGCGTGCGGATCTCGTGGCTGATGCCGGCGATATAGCGGCTCTTGGCCTGGTTGGCCAGGTCGGCGGTCTTCTTGGCCTGCTGGAGCTGGGCGTCGGTCTGGCTGTGCAGTTCGATCTCGCGCGTCAGCAGGCCGGTTTGCCGGTTCGATTCCTCCTGCGCCACGCGGCGGCTTTCGCTGGTGAGCACCAGCCACCAGGCGACGATGCCGCTGGTGATCAGGAGCGCGGCGAAGATCTTGAAGAACACCAGCCGCAGTTGCGGCAGCAGCGCGGCGTCGCCGGCCGGCAGCACCGATTGCTCGTGGTAGTAGATCAATCCGAGCAGGGCGCCGAGGAACAGCACCGTGACGATCATCAGCAGCAGGTAGTGTCCCAGGCCGCTGCCCAGATAGCGCCACAGCGATTTGGGCAGGATCGCCCGCATCGCCTGCTGCCACTGCGCCGACACCTTCGCGTGCGGCTTGCAGACGTCGTTGCAGCGCGCGTCCAGGCAGCAGCACAACGAGCAGATCGAGCCCTGGTAGGCCGGGCAATGCGCCATGTCTTCGGCCTCGTATTCCTTCTCGCAGATCACGCAAGTCTTCTGCACCACGCCCGGCTGGCGGGCGATGTAGTACTTGCCGTTGGTGGCGATGGCGATCAGCGGCGAGACCACCAGCGCCGTCAGCAGCGCGATGAAGGCGGAGAAGGCCTGCGCCTGGTGGCCGAACACGCCCATGAAGGCGGCCACCGACAGCGCCGACGCCAGCACCATCGCACCGACGCCGACCGGATTGATGTCGTACAGGTAGGCGCGGCGGAACTCGATGCCCTTGGGGCTCAGGCCCAGCGGCTTGTTGACCACCAGGTCGGCCACCACCGCCGTGATCCACGAGATCGCGATGCACGAGTACAGCCCGAGCACCTGGTCGAGCGCCTGGAACACGTCGAGCTCCATCAGCAGCACGGCGATCAGTGCGTTGAACACGGCCCACACCACGCGGCCGGGATGGCTGTGCGTCAGGCGCGCGAAGAAGTTCGACCACGCCAGCGAGCCGGCGTAGGCGTTGGTCATGTTGATCTTGACCTGCGAGACCACCACCAGCAGCGCGGTGGCCAGCAGCGCCCAGCGCGCATCGGCGAACACCTGGCCGTAGCCGGCCAGGTACATATGCGTCGGGTTGACCGCCAGGTCGAGCGGCACGGCGCTGCTGATGGCGAGGAATGCCAGCAGCGCGCCGCCCAACATCTTGACGATGCCCAGCAAGATCCAGCCCGGTCCCGCGACCAACACGCCCAGGTGCCAGCGCACGCGGTTCTCCGCCGTCTTGGGCGGCATGAAGCGCAGGAAGTCAACCTGTTCGCCGATCTGCGTGATCAGCGCCACGCCGACGGCGGTGGCGGCGCCGAACATCAGCACGTTGAACTGGCCGTTCTGGCCGGAGCGGCCGGCGTAGTCCATCAGTTGCGGCAGCAATTCCGGCTGCTTGTGCAGGATGGCGACGAAGGGCAGCGCCATCAGCACCAGCCACACGGGCTGGGTGATCATCTGGATGCGGCTGATCAGGGTCACGCCGTGCGTCACCAGCGGGATGACGGCCAGCGCGCTGACCATGTAGCCCAGGTAAAGCGGCAGGCCGAAATACAGTTCCAGCGCGTAGGCCATGATGGCCGCCTCCAGCGCGAACAGGATGAACGTGAACGAGGCGTAGACGAAGGACGAGATGGTCGAGCCGATGTAGCCGAAGCCGGCGCCGCGCGTGAGCAGGTCCATGTCGACGCCGTAGGTGGCGGCGTAGTAGCTGATCGGCAGGCCGGTGAGGAAGATGATCAGGCCGACGGCCATGATGGCCCACAGCGCGTTGATGAAGCCGTAGTTGACGGTGATGGTGCCGCCGATCGCTTCGAGCACCAGAAAGGAGATGGCGCCGAAGGCCGTGTTCGAGACGCGGAACACCGACCATTTGCGGAACGAGCGCGGCGTGTAGCGCAGCGCGTAATCCTCGATCGTCTCGTTGGCCACCCAAGTGTTGTAGTCGCGCCGGATCTTGACGATGCGCTGGGGCGGTTCGGTCTCGGCCGCAGTGGTGCTCATGTGCTCCCTGTTCTAGCTTATCGTTATGTTCTCCTGACTTTCAAGCAAGAAATATGCCGATAAATGCACGCGAACCCGGGGAATGACAAGGCTGGGAGCGGACGCTGGCGGACGCCGCGCCCCATCGCGGTGCGGCCGGCACAGGCCGCACCATGATGGTGCTAAACGGGAGGGGTCAACGGTGGCGAGCGCTGTTGAGCTTGTCGAGCAGGCGGGTCAGCTCGTCCCTCATGGCCGGCGACAGATTGGTGAACTGGCAACCGATCTGCACCTGTTCGCCCAGCAGGAAGGAGCGGAAGGTGCGCGACAGGCGCACCTCGAGGTCGGCGATCATGACCGATTCGGGGCCCAGTTCCAGCCGCACGCGCTGCAGCTTGCGCCCCACGTGCAGGCCGACGCAGTCGCGCGGCGGCGCGCGCATGCCGACGCCGCCGGACGAGAAATCGTACAGCTGCAATTCGTATGGTTTGCCGTTCAGTACGAACGAGGCCATGTAGTAGATGCCCAGCGGCGTTTCGAGCCGGGTCGAGGCGCGCCGGTTCAGCACCAGGCACTTGAGCGGGAAGCCCAGCGGGATCAGCGTCGGCGTGCCGGGCAGGCTGGCCCAGTCGTCGGATGTCAGGTTGAACTGGATCTTGGCCGAACGCAGCCAGGCGACAAAGGTCGCCTCGCCGGGCGGCAGGAACTCGCCCTCGTTCAGTTCGAGCACGAAGCGGGGATTTTCCGGGTCCACCGAGCGGATGCGCGCCATCACCACGTTGCTGGTGCTGGCGGGGTAGATCGAGACCGGGTCGCCATTGTCGGCAAGCAGGGTCAGCGAGTCGCCGATGTCATGCTCATCGGTCATGTCATGCGGCTTCGAACCCGCCGGTATTGGCTCCACAGCGTCTTTTAGGCTGGGCGGGCCGCGGCGAATTTCGTTTGGTATGGGATCGTTCACGACGGCATATCTCTTTGATTATGACTTCAGCAATGCGAGGTCGGTTCGAACAGTTTACAAGTTATTCGCGCGCTTGGCTTGCTAAATAGCAATAACCAGCGAGAATATTTCGCTGAATGTGCGGTTTGATCCACGCGCGGCCGGGCGGGGCGCCACCGGCGCCCCCGCGCCGCCGCTTAGAACTGTTCTTCGGGACGCAGGTAGCGCCATTGGCCGACCGGCAGGTCGCCCAGTTTGACCTTGCCGATGCGTACCCTTTTCAACCCGATCACTTTCAGGCCGACCATGTCGCACATGCGGCGGATCTGGCGCTTCTTGCCCTCGCGCAGCGTAAAACTGAGCTGGTCGTCGTTTTGCCAGCGCACCTTGGCCGGCAGCAGCGGTTTGCCGTCCATCCACAGGCCGTGGTTGAGTTTTTTCAGGTCGCTGTCGGGCAGCTTGCCCGGCTTGGTGTACTCCACGCGCACCAGGTATTCCTTGTCGACGCTGGTGGTCTCGCCGATCAGGTGCTTGGCCACGCGGCCGTCCTGGGTCAGCACCAGCAGGCCGACCGAATCGATGTCGAGGCGGCCGGCCGGCACCAGCGAGCGCAGCTGGGTAGGGTGGAACAGCTCCGGCGACGGATCGTCCGGCCAGCGGTTTTCCGGCTTGACCAGCACCACGGCCGGCTGGTAGCCGTCCTCGGCCTGGCCGCTGACGTAGCCCATCGGCTTGTTGATCAGCACCGTCACGCGCTTCGATTGCTCGGCGGCGGCCTGGCGCTCGACGGTGACCTTCTGGCTCGGGTAAACCTTGCTGCCGAGCTCGGAAACGACCTGGCCGTCCACACGGACCCAGCCGCGCGCTATCCACTCGTCGGCTTCGCGGCGCGAGCACAGGCCCAGCTCGGACATGCGCTTGGACAGGCGTAATAATTCTTCTGACATGATGCTTTTCTATAAATGATGGTGGGGTAATGCCGATCTAAACCTTGATCGCCTCGAGCAGATCGGTTTCCAGCTGCAGCTGGCTGCGCGCATTGCCCAGCGCCGCGCCGTCGATCAGGAACACGTCCTCGACCCGCTCGCCCAGGGTCATGACCTTGGCCGTATGCAGGTTGACGCGGTACTTGGCCAGCACGTTGGCGATCGAGTACAGCAGGCCGGTGCGGTCGTTGGCGGCGATCGACAGCAAGTAGTATTGCCCGCGCTCGTCCGGGCGCAGGTCCACCGTCGGCTGCATCGGGAAGGTGCGCGACAGGCGCGACAGGCGGCCCTTGCCGGGCGTGGTCAGCGGCTCCGGATGGGTCAGCGCGCCGCACAGCTCGTGCTCGATCAGGTTGATGATGTCGCGGTAGCTCTTGGCGAAGTTCTGCTCGGTCACCAGGAAGGTGTCGAGCGCGTAGCCGTGGCGCGTGGTGTGGATCTTGGCATCCAGGATGCTGAAGTTCTTGCGGTCGAAGTAGCTGCAGATGCGCGCGAACAGGTCCGGCTGGTCGCGGATGTAGACGGCGATCTGCAAGCCTTCGCCGATCGGCGCCAGGCGGCACTTGACGACCGGCTTGTCGCTGGTGAAGCGGTCGTACAGCGCGCGCGTCTGCCAGGCGATGTCGGAGGCGTCGTGGCGCAGGAAATAGGCGACGTCGAGTTGGCGCCAGAAGGCCTCGTGCGCGTCCGGCCCCAGGCCGTACAGGCGCAGGGTGGCCAGCGCTTCCTGCTGGCGGTTTTTCAGTTCGTGGTCGGCGCTGTGCGGCTCGCCGCCCAGCACGCGCAAGGTGATGCGGTACAGGTCCTCGAGCAGCTTGGCCTTCCACGCGTTCCACACCTTGGGGCTGGTGCCGCGGATGTCGGCCACCGTCAGCAGGTACAGCGCGGTCAGGTGGCGCTCGTCGCCGACCGTCTTGGCGAAGGCGGCGATGACGTCCGGGTCCGACAGGTCCTGCTTCTGCGCCACCTGCGACATGGCCAGGTGCTGCTCGACCAGGAACACCACCAGCTCGGTGTCCTCGGCGCTCATGCCGTGCTCGGTGCAGAACTGCTGGGCGTCGACCGTGCCCAGTTTGGAGTGGTCGCCGCCGCGTCCCTTGGCGATGTCGTGGAACAGCGCGCCCAGGTACAACAGCCACGGCTGCGCGAAGTTGGCCATCAACTGGCTGCAGAACGGGTACTCGTGCGCGTGCTCGGCCATCGTGAAGCGGCGCATGTTGCGCACCACCATCAGGATGTGCTGGTCGACCGTGTACACATGGAACAGGTCGTGCTGCATCTGGCCGACGATCTTGCGGAAGTTGGGCAGGTAGCGGCCCAGGATCGACAAATCGTTCATGCGGCGCAGCGCGTGGATGATGCCTTGCGGCGCCTGCAGGATGCGCAGGAACAGCGCGCGGTTGGCCGGGTCGGCGCGGAAGGCGGTGTCGATCAGGAAGCGGTCGTGCCACAGCGCGCGCATGGTGCGCGAGGTCATGCCCTTGAGCGACGGACGCTCGGTCATCAGCACGAAGATTTCGAGGATGGCCGGCGGCCGCCGGGCGAAGGTGTCGTCCTCGCGCATGTCGATCAGGCCGTTCAAATCGTTGAAGCGCTCGTTGATCGGCACGGCCAGCTCTTCCTGCGGGAACAGCCGTTCCTCGATGTTTTGCAGCAGGATGGTGTTGAGCTGGGTGACGGTCTTGGCGGCCCAGTAATAACGCTGCATCAGGTATTCGCTGGCGCGGCGCATGCCGGGACCGCTGCCGGTGGCCTGCAGGCCCAGCGACTCGGCGATCGCGGTCTGGATGTCGAACACCAGGCGGTCCTCGCGCCGGCCCGCGTGCAGGTGCAGGCGCACGCGGATGTCCTTGAAGGCGCGTTCCTTCTCCATCAGCTGCTTGGCCTCGGTCTGCGTGATCAGGCCGCTGGTAGCCAGCGTGCGCCACGAGTTGGCCAAGCCGGCGGCCTTGACCAGCCACAGGATCACCTGCAGGTCGCGCAGGCCGCCCGGGCTTTCCTTGCAGTTCGGCTCCAGGCTGAAGGCGGTGTCCTCGTACTTGGCGTGGCGCTGGCGCATCTCCAGCAGCTTGGCGTGGTAGAAGGCGCGCGGGTCCATCGCGGCGTCGTAGCGGCGCTGCAGCTGTTCAAATAGTTGCTCGTCGCCGCAGATCACGCGCGCCTCGAGCAGGCTGGTTTGCACGGTGATGTCGGCCGCCGACTCGGTCAGGCATTCATCGACGGTGCGGATGCTGTGGCCGATCTCCAGGCCCAGGTCCCACAGCAGCTGCACCAGCTCTTCCAGCTTGGCGGTGGTGGGGGCGTCGGGCGCCTCCTCGAGCAGGATCAGCAGGTCGACGTCGGAATAGGGGAACAGTTCGCCGCGCCCGTAGCCGCCGACGCCCACCAGCGCCGTGTTGGCCGGCAGGCGCGCCTCGTGCCAGGCCGTCGTCAAGACCGCGTCGACGCTCTGGCGCAGGCTGCGCAGCAGCTTTTCCGGCATGCCGTCGGCCTGGAAGCCGGCGATGACGATCTGGCGTTCGGCCTTGAGCTGGCGCTTGAGCTGCTCGCGCAGCTCGTTCTTCATGACGGCCGCCGACATGCGCGCTTACGCCGCCACGGCCGGTGCGGCCGACGCATCGGCGTTCAGGATGAAGGCGGGCGGCGGCGGGCTGCCGGCCGACAGGGTCAGCACCTCGTAGCCGGTCTCGGTGACCAGGATCGTGTGTTCCCACTGCGCCGACAGGCTGCGGTCCTTGGTTTTGATGGTCCAGCCGTCGCCCATTTCGCGGATCTCGCGCTTGCCGGCGTTGATCATCGGTTCGATGGTGAAGATCATGCCCGGCTTGAGCTCGTCGAGCGTGCCGGGACGGCCGTAGTGCAGCACCTGCGGCTCTTCGTGGAAGATCTTGCCGATGCCGTGGCCGCAGAACTCGCGCACCACGCTGTAGCCGGCTTTTTCGGCGTGCTGCTGGATCGCGTGGCCGATGTCGCCCAGGTGCGCGCCAGGCTTGACCTTGGCGATGCCCAGCCACATGCATTCATAGGTGATGTCGGACAGGCGCTTGGTCATGATCGACGGCTCGCCGATCAGGAACATGCGGCTGTTGTCGCCGTGGTAGCCATCCTTGATGACGGTGATGTCGAGGTTGACCGAGTCGCCGCTCTTGAGCACCTTGTCGCCCGGGATGCCGTGGCAGATGACGTCGTTGACCGAGGTGCAGATCGCCTTCGGGTACGGCGTGTAGCCGGGCGGGCAGTAGTTCAGCGGCGCCGGGATCGTGCCCTGGACGTTGACCATGTATTCGTGGCAGAGGCGATCCAGCTCGCCGGTGGTCACGCCGGCCTTGACGAAGGGGGTGATGTAGTCCAGCACTTCGGAGCCCAGGCGGCCGGCCACGCGCATGCCGGCGATATCTTCGGCGGATTTGATGGAGATAGACATAGAGGATCGCAATCAGCAAGGTAAACGGTAAAAACGCAGGCGGCGAGCGGACTTTCGTCCCTCGCGGCGTGCAAATATGCTGAAATTATAAACGACGCGGGGGACGTCGCGTGCGGCAGCGACCGGTCTGTGGTGGAATCGGTCCCTGTTCGGTCCCTGTTCGGTCCCGGCGCGCCGCGGCCGCGGGCTTAGGCGGCCTTGCCTGCGGCGGCCGCGGCCGCGGCGGCGCGGCGTTTGCGGCGGGCGGCGAAGCCCAGCAGGCCCAGGCCGCTCAGCAGCATGGCGTAGGTTTCCGGTTCGGGTACCGGGGTGACCGGCGGCACGCCCGGCGCCGGCGGCGTCAACGGACGCACGCTGCCGCCCGGGAAGATCGGCTGGTTGCCCGGGACCGGACGGCCGAAGCCGCCAGGGCCTTCGATCGTGCGTTCCTCGACCGGCGCCATGGCGACCGGCGCCGGCAGGAAGCCGGCGGTGCGCAGGTTGGGCACGTCTTCCACGATGGGCGCGTCCACCAGGCCGAGGTCGGTGTCGCCGACATGCTCGCTCCAGTTCGGCGGCGCTTCGGCGGCGGGTGGCGGCACTTGCGCCACGGCCGGGCGCGGGCGCACGATGCGGCTGACGTTACCGCAGATTTTTGGTACCAAAATGCAATGTTGGTCGACGCAGTAGACGGCGCCCGGCTCGTTGCGGCTTGCGGCCCACTTGCTGCGGGTGACGGTATGGCAGACCGAGGCGGCGCCGAAGTGCATGTCGCGGATTTCAGCGTCATAGACGTATTTGCCGGTGATCGCGTCGCGCGTGATGTTGACGGTCTCGTCGGGATTGCCATAGTTGAGCCGGTGCTTGAGCTTGACGCGGGTGCGTTCCGGAATGTCCGTATAGCGGTCGATCGCGGCGTCGGCATTGCCGGTATACGGATTGGCGCCCGGCCGGTCCCACGAACAGCTGGGTTGTACGGTGGCGGCAGCCGCAAGGGTAATGGCAAAAAGGGTAGACATCGAGACAATCTCCGGGACACAACATTGCAATTTTATCAGATATTACAGAATAGCAAGTATCTTAATGCCGAGGCACTAAACTTTGGCAAATGATATTACAAATTGGATAAATTCCGCGCGATACAGAACAATAAATTCCCGAATGTTACAATTTAACGTTTGCCGCGTTGTATTGCCGTCGCGATTCGAGATTGTTGTCCAGGGCAGGGTGGCGCGCGGCGCGGGGGCAGGGTTCTGGAACTTATCGGATTTGCAAGCATGTGTGCCGGAATTGTTGGTGCCTCATTCAAGTTCGCGCACCCAGATATTCCTGAACTCGACGCCCGGCCCCTTGTCCCCGTGGTCCTGCAGCATGATCGGTGAGCGGCCATGCGGGAAATACCGGGGCGTTCCCGCGTACACCGTTTCACCCGTGAGCTCGGCGTTCCATTGCACCAGTACCCCGTTATGGAATGCCGTCACACGGGCCGGGCTGCGCAGCGTGCCATCGGCAAGAAAGCGCGGGGCGGTCCACAGGATGTCATAACTTTGCCACGCGCCATTCGGACGGCAGGCATTTACCAGCGGAGCAAGCTGTTTATAGATGCTGGCCGCCTGGCCGTTGACATAAGTCTGGTTCGCCGCGCAGTCGAGCACCTGCAGCTCGTACCCGCGCAGTGCCGGACCGGTGGCCGCCAGGAATACCCCGCTGTTGCCGCGACTTTGGCCGGTGCCCACGACATCGGCCGGCGTACGCCATTCGATGTGCAGCTGGTAATCGAGGAAGTCGCGCCGTGTCTGGATGTGGCCGGCGCCGCTGCGCACTTTGAACGCACCGTCGGCCACCGGCCACTTGGCCGCGACCGGCTTGGCGTCGGTCGACATCCATTCTTCCAGACTGGCGCCGCCAAACAGCACGATGGCATCCGATGGCGGCTTGGCGCCGTCGCCCGGCGTCACCCTGGCCGGCTCTGGTGTCCACAGTTCGGTCGCGGCAGGGTCCGGCTGTGCGGCCGAGGCGGCCGAGAGCTGCAAGCAGGCGAGCACGACGCTCGCATAAACGGATGTGATTTGCATAAGTTTCCTATCGGGCGGGTGGCTGCGGGGCGCGCGCAGCGAGTTTACCAGCAACATTCGCCATTTTTGCGCATGCGGTGGATTCGCCCCGTCCGATCGCCCGCGAAGGCGCCGCCGGACTTGCCTAAGTGGCTGTTTTCAGGGTAGAATCTCGGGTTGCTTGGATTTGACTTTCGGTTCAGGCAATAAAGTAGTCAATATTGTTTATTCATAAACGCGAATCCGATCGACAAGGGTGCCTCTATGGTGACTGATCGGATTCCAGACCCAACCCTGGAGTTAAATATGTCCGTAACGATGCGCGAAATGCTGGAAGCCGGTGTCCACTTTGGTCACCAAACCCGTTTCTGGAACCCAAAGATGGCACCGTTCATCTTCGGTCACCGCAACAAGATCCATATCATCAACTTGGAAAAGACGATGGGTATGTATCAAGAAGCGATGAAACACGTGAAGCAGGTTGCTTCGAACCGCGGCACCATCCTGATGGTCGGCACCAAGCGTCAAGCCCGCGAAATCATCGCTGCCGAAGCGGCACGCGCAGGTGTTCCTTTCGTCGATCAGCGTTGGCTCGGCGGCATGCTGACCAACTTCAAAACCATCAAGACCTCGATCAAGCGCCTGAAAGACATGGAAGCCCAGATCGAAGACGGTTCGGTTGAGAAGCTGTCGAAAAAAGAAGCGCTGATGTTCCAACGCGAAATGATCAAGCTGCAAAAATCGATCGGCGGTATCAAGGACATGGGCGGCGTTCCTGACGCAATCTTCGTCGTTGACGTTGGCTACCATAAAGGCGCCATCACCGAAGCCGCGAAACTGGGCATCCCGGTTATCGGCGTGGTCGATACCAACCACTCGCCAGAAGGCGTTCAGTACGTCATTCCAGGCAACGACGACTCGTCGAAAGCCATCACGCTGTACGCCCGTGGCGTTGCAGATGCGATCCTGGAAGGCCGTGCAGCCGCCGGTAACGAAGTAGTTGAAATGGTCAAAGCCGCAGCAGGCGACGAATTCGTCGAAGTGAACGAACAGGCTTAATTGTTCCTAGCTAGCTGTAAGCTGTGAGGAAAAAGGGGTGGCCAACAGCTCCCCCTTTTTTTTAACGTAAATGGGTAGAGCAGGGCTTACCGGCCGCTCCCCTTCCACCGAATACCGAATACAGGAGAAACACTATGGCAGCGATTACTGCAGCAATGGTAGGCGAACTGCGCGCCAAGACGGACGCGCCAATGATGGAATGCAAAAAAGCACTGACCGAAGCCGAAGGCGACATGGGCCGTGCCGAAGAGATCCTGCGCGTCAAGCTGGGCGGCAAGGCCTCGAAAGCGTCGTCGCGCGTGACCGCCGAAGGCGTGGTCGCCACCTACATCGCCAACGGCGTGGGCGCGCTGATCGAAGTGAACTCGGAAACCGACTTCGTCGCCAAGAACGACGACTTCCTGAACCTGGCCAACACCGCCGCCAAGCTGGTCGCCGAAAACAACCCGGCCGACGTCGCCGCGCTGCTGGCCCTGCCAGCTGGCAACGGCCAGACCTTGGACGAGGTGCGTGCCGCCTTGATCGGCAAAATCGGCGAAAACATGTCGATCCGCCGCTTCCAGCGCTTCGAAACGACCGCCAAGCTGGCGTCGTACCTGCACGGCACCCGTATCGGTGTCGTGGTCGAGTTCGACGGCGCCGACGAGCAAGTCGGTAAAGACGTCGCCATGCACATCGCCGCGATGAAGCCGGTGTCGCTGTCGGCCGACCAGGTTCCTGCCGAACTGATCGAAAAAGAGCGCTCGGTCGCCCAGTTGAAGGCCGACGAGGACGCGGCCACCGCCGCCGCCGCCGGCAAGCCTGCGCAATCGCCGGAAATCGTCGCCAAGCGCCTCGAGGGCTCGGTGCAGAAGTATCTGAAGGAAGTGTCGCTGCTGAACCAGGCGTTCGTCAAGAACGACAAGCAGTCGATCGAGCAGATGCTGAAGGAAAAAGCGACCACCGTGAAAGCGTTCACGATGTACGTCGTCGGTGAAGGCATCGAGAAGAAGGTCGATGACTTCGCCGCAGAAGTGGCCGCTCAGATGGCCGCTTCCCAGGGTTAATAGTGAAAACGGGCCGCGAGGCCCGTTTTTTTAGCCCGGCAAGATAATCTTGTCTGTAACACCAGTTGTCCCCGGCGGCCGTCGCGCCTATCTCAAGGTATGATAGGCGCCGGCAGCCTTCCCTGAATCAACCCCATACACACTTTAGGAGCCCCGTCTCATGTCCAAACCAGCCTACAAGCGCGTCCTCCTCAAATTGTCCGGCGAAGCCCTGATGGGCGATGATCCTTACGGCATCAACCGCGGCACGATCGAACGGATGGTCGCCGATGTGGCCGAGGTCGCGAAAATGGGCGTGGAACTGGCGATCGTCATTGGCGGTGGCAACATCTTCCGCGGCGTCGCCCCCGGCGCCCAAGGCATGGACCGCGCCACCGCCGACTACATGGGCATGCTCGCCACCGTCATGAACGCGCTGGCGCTGGCCGACGCCATGCGCCATGTCGGCATCACCGCGCGCGTGATGTCGGCCATCGGCATCGAGCAGGTGGTCGAGCCGTATGTGCGCCCGAAAGCGCTGCAGTACCTGGAAGAGGGCAAGGTCGTGGTGTTCGCCGCCGGCACCGGCAACCCGTTCTTCACCACCGACACGGCCGCCGCGCTGCGCGGTTCCGAGATCAGCGCCGAGATCGTGCTGAAGGCCACCAAGGTCGACGGCGTCTACACGGCCGATCCGAAGAAAGACCCGAACGCCACCTTGTACCACTCGATCACCTTCGACGAAGCGATCGCCAAGCACCTGCAAGTCATGGACGCGACCGCCTTCGCGCTGTGCCGCGACCAGAAACTGCCGATCAAAGTGTTCTCCATCACCAAGCCGGGCGCGCTCGCACGCGTCATCATGGGCGAGGATGAGGGTACACTGGTTCACGTTTAACGCTGTTGTTTAGTTAACACCATCATTATTTATATCCGATCACAGGAGAGCAGCAATGTCCGTAGCTGACGTTAAAAAGAATGCGCAAGAACGCATGACCAAATCGCTGGAAACCCTGCGCGCCGATCTGGCCAAGGTGCGCACCGGCCGCGCCCACACCGGCATCCTCGACCACGTGATGGTCGAGTACTACGGTTCGCCGACCGCGTTGACCCAGGTGGCCAACGTCACCCTGATGGACGCGCGCACCATCGGCGTGCAGCCGTTCGAAAAGAAAATGGCCTCGACCATCGAAAAAGCCATCCGCGACGCCGACCTGGGCCTGAACCCGTCGTCGCAGGGCGACATGATCCGCGTGCCGACGCCGCCGCTGACCGAGGAACGCCGCAAGGAAATGGTCAAGCTGGTCAAGAGCGAAGCCGAGGACGCCAAGATCGCGGTGCGCAACATCCGCCGCGACGGCAACGAATCGCTGAAGAAACTGGTCAAGGACAAGGCCATCTCCGAGGACGACGAGCGCCGCGCCTCCGACGACGTGCAAAAGCTGACCGACAAGTTCATCGCCGACATCGACAAGATGGTTGTCGAAAAAGAAAAAGAAGTGCTGACGGTTTAAGTTCGGCGACGCCCCGACCGCCAGCCGCCCGGCCGCTTCTGTGCGTCCGGGCGGCGTCCGCTTTAGTGGCGTCCTGTTTTGGCGTCCTGGTTTGGCATCCTGGTTTGGCATCTTGTCCTGGCGTCTTGTCTTTTTGCGTCACACCTGCAATACTTTATACTTTGGCACCAAAGTTTTCATGAAATATACGAGTTCGACTACTGAGGTTCCGGAAGCCCCGAATGTGCCGCGTCACGTGGCGATCATTATGGATGGCAACGGCCGCTGGGCGACCAAACGCTTTCTGCCGCGCGTGGCCGGCCACGTCAAGGGCGTGGAGGCGGTGCGCACCGTGGTCGAGGCCTGCGCCCGCCGCGGCGTCGAATACCTGACGCTGTTCGCCTTCAGCTCCGAAAACTGGCGCCGCCCGGAAGAGGAAGTATCGCTGCTGATGCGCCTGTTCGTCACGGCGCTCGACCGCGAAGTGTCCAAGCTGCACGCCAACAATATCCGCTTGAAGGTGGTTGGCGACCTGAGCCGCTTTGACGCCAAGCTGCAGGGCATGATCGCCAGCGCCGAGCGCAAAACCGCCAACAACACCCGCATGACCGTCACCGTCTGCGCCAACTACGGCGGGCGCTGGGACATCATGCAGGCGGTCGGCAAGATGGTGGCCGCCCATCCGGGCGCCGGCAACTTCACCGAGGAACAGCTGGCGCCGCACCTGGCGATGGCCTATGCGCCCGAGCCGGACCTGTTCATCCGCACCGGCGGCGAGCAGCGCATCTCCAATTTCCTGCTGTGGCAGCTCGCCTACACCGAACTGTTCTTCACCGAGACGTACTGGCCCGATTTCACCATCGAATGCCTCGACGAGGCGATCGCCTCCTACCAGCACCGCGAGCGCCGTTTCGGCCGCACCGGCGCGCAACTGGCGGAAAAGAAAAACTAATGCTGAAAACACGGATTATTACCGCGGTGCTCTTGCTGGCGGTGTTGCTGCCGGTCCTGTTCTTCAATTATTTCCCCGCGTTCGCCGTGGTCGTGACGCTGTTCGTCGGCGCCGCGATGTGGGAGGGCGCGCGCCTGTTCGGCCTGTCGCCGACCGCCGCCAAGGTCGCCGGCGTGGTCAGCTGCGCCCTGTTCGTGCTGCTGATGTACAGCGCCAAGCCGGGCGCCGTCACCGCGCTGTACGGCGTGGCCGCACTGCTGTGGCTGATCCGCTACGCGCCGACGCTGGGCCTGGGCCTGCCGCCGCTCAAGGGCGCGGCCAACTGGTCGATGGCGATCACCTTCAGCTTCGCCATCTTCGCCTGCTTCTTCGCCATCGTCGGCCTGTACCTGAAATCGCCGCTGTACCTGCTGTCGGTGCTGGCGCTGGTCTGGATCGCCGACATCGGCGCCTATTTCTCCGGCAAGGCCTTCGGCAAGCGCAAGCTGGCGCCCACCATCTCCCCCGGTAAATCGTGGGAGGGCGCCATCGGCGGCGGCATCGCCGTGCTGGCGATCGCCTCGCTGACCATCATCTTGGCAGGCTTGGCGCCGTGGCTGCGCGACACCTTCGCCGTGCAACTGCAGGCGCGCTTCGGCTGGGCGTTGACCTTGCTGGCGCTGCTGGTGATCGTCGCCGCCTCCGTCATCGGCGACCTGTTCGAATCCCAACTCAAGCGCCGCGCCGCCATCAAGGACAGCAGCAACCTGCTGCCGGGCCACGGCGGCGTGCTCGACCGTGTCGACGCGCTGATCCCCGTGCTGCCGCTGGCCGCGCTGCTGACCGCCTGGCTCTGAAAGACATTCCTATGCAACGCATCACCATCCTTGGCGCCACCGGTTCGATCGGCGTGTCCACGCTGGACGTGCTCGCCCGCCATCCGGAGCGCTACTCCGTCCACGCGCTGTCGGCGCACAGCCGCGTCGACGAACTGGCCGCGCAGTGCGTCCAGTTCCGTCCGGCGCGCGCCGTGGTCGGCACGGCCGACGCCGCCGAGCGCCTGGGCGCGTTGCTGCGCGCGGCCGGCGTCGCCACCGAGGTCGACTACGGCGAGGCGGCCCTGTGCGCGATCGCCAGCGCCCCCGAGGTCGACAGCGTGATGGCCGCCATCGTCGGCGCCGCCGGCCTGGCGCCGACCCTGGCCGCCGCCCGCGCCGGCAAAAAAGTGCTGCTGGCGAACAAGGAAGCGCTGGTCATGTCCGGCCAGCTGTTCATCGACGCGGCGGCCGAAGCGGGCGCCGTGCTGCTGCCGATCGACAGCGAGCACAACGCGATTTTCCAGTGCCTGCCGTCGTCGTACGGCCGCGCTCCCGACTCGAGCGGCGTCGCCAAGATCCTGCTGACCGCCTCCGGCGGTCCGTTCCTGACGCGCGCCGTCGAGACGCTGGAAGACGTCACGCCCGAGCAAGCCTGCAAGCACCCCAACTGGTCGATGGGCCGCAAGATCTCGGTCGACTCGGCCACGATGATGAACAAGGGGCTGGAAGTGATCGAGGCGCACTGGCTGTTCGGCGCCCCGGCCGACCGCATCGACGTCGTCATCCATCCGCAGTCGGTGATCCATTCGATGGTGTCGTACGTCGACGGCTCGGTGCTGGCGCAGCTGGGCAACCCCGACATGCGCACGCCGATCGCCCACGCGCTGGCCTACCCGGAGCGCATCGACTCCGGCGTCGCCCAGCTCGACCTGACGCAAGTCGCCACCTTGCAGTTCGAGCGTCCCGACTTCGCCCGCTTCCCGTGCCTGGCGCTGGCCTTCGACGCGCTGCGTGCCGGCGGCACCGCGCCGGCGCTGCTGAACGCGGCCAACGAGGTCGCGGTGCAAGCCTTCCTCGACCTGAAAATCGGCTTCCGCCAGATCGACCGCGTGATCGCCCAGGTGATGGACGCGTTGCCGCACGGCGCCGCCGACAGCATCGAGGCCGTCATGGCGCAGGACGCGCTGGCGCGCGCCGCCGCCGACAGCATCGTCGCCGGGATGGCAAAATGAATTTCCTGCAAACCGTGCTGGCGTTCGTCGTCTGTCTCGGCTCCCTGATCGTCTTCCACGAATTGGGCCACTACCTGGTGGCGCGCTGGTGCGGCGTCAAGGTGCTGCGCTTCTCGGTCGGCATGGGCAAGGTGGTGTGGTCGCGCCGCTTCGGCCCCGACCAGACCGAATGGGCCGTGTCGGCGCTGCCGCTGGGCGGCTACGTCAAGATGCTCGACGCCCGCGAGGGCGACCTGTCGGCGCTGCCGCCGCAGGATTTGAAGCGCGAGTTCACGCGCCAGAACGTGTGGAAGCGCATCGCCATCGTCGCCGCCGGCCCGCTGGCCAATTTCCTGATCGCGATCGTGCTGTTCGCCGGCCTGTACATGTATGGCGTGGAAGAGCCGGTCAGCAAGATCAGCGTGCGCGCCGGCGAGGCGGCCGCGCTGGCCGCCGGCGCTGCGGCGGCGGACCAGGCCGATGCCGCGCCGTCCGCGCCGTCGGCCACGCCGGCCTGGCGCGCCGGCCTGCGCAGCGGCGACCTGGTCACCGCCGTCAACGAACAGCCGGTGGCCGTCTGGTCCGAGCTGCGCTGGAACCTGATGCAGTCGGCCATCGACAAGAAGGAGGCGCGCCTGACGGTCGAACGTCCGGGCCAGGGCCGCATGCACTTCGCGTTGCCGGCCGACGTGCTGGCCGCGCTCGACCTCGAGGGCGACGTGCTGGGCAAACTGGGCCTGGGCGTGGCGCGTCCGGCGCCGGTGGTGCAGCAGGTGCTGGCCGGCGGCCCGGCCGAGCGCGCCGGCCTGCGCGTCGACGACCTGCTGCTGTCGGTCGGCGGCACGCCGGTGGCCGACGGCATCGCCTTCATCGACATCATCCGCGCCTCGGCCGGCAAGACGGTCGAGGTGGTGGTGCGGCGCGCCGGCCAGCCGCTCGCGCTGGCCATGACGCCCCAGGCCGAGCAGGCAAAAAGCGGCAAAGGAACTGTAACAGTCGGTAAGATCAGCGCTTACGTCGCTTTGCAGCCGGATATGATCGTCGTGCCATCGTCGCCGCTGCAGGCGGTGGGCAAGGCCATGACCCGCGTCTGGGATACTTGTACGATGACGCTGAAGATGATCGGCAAGATGATCGTCGGCGAGGTCTCGCTCAAGAACGTCACCGGCCCGATCACGATCGCCGACTACGCCGGCCAGACCGCGCGCATGGGCGTGGTCAGTTATTTAAGCTTTATCGCCTTCATCAGCATCAGTTTAGGGGTAATGAATTTGCTACCGATTCCGGTTCTAGATGGGGGGCATTTGCTGTATTATTCGCTGGAAGTTTTAACTGGGCGTCCTGTGCCGGAACGTTTTAACGAGATTGCACAGCGAGTTGGCATCGGTTTGCTGATGACGTTAATGCTGTTGGCGGTATTTAACGACGTCGCCCGGCTTTTATAAAGTAGTTCGTTGATTTAGCCATTGAATAACCCCAATGAAATTATATTCTGACCGTATTACTTCACCTTCTTTACGCCGCAGTCTGATCGGCGCCGCCGTCCTGGCGCTGTGCGCCGGCCGCGCCATGGCGATCGAGCCGTTCGTCATCAAGGACATCCGCGTCGAAGGTATTCAGCGTACGGAGGCCGGCACCGTGTTCAGCTACCTGCCGGTGCGGGTGGGCGAGACCTTCAACGACGACAAGAGCGTCACCGCCATCAAGGCGCTGTACGCGACCGGTTTCTTCAAGGACGTCAAGCTCGAAGCGGACGGCCAGGTGCTGGTGGTGCTGGTCGAGGAACGCCCGGCCATCTCCAAGGTGGAGTTCACCGGCACCAAGGAATTCGAGAAGGACACGCTGGTCAAGGCGCTCAAGGACATCGGCGTCGGCGAGGCCAAGATTTTCGACAAGGCGTCGGTCGACCGCGCCGAGCAGGAATTGAAGCGCCAGTACCTGTCGCACGGCCTGTACGGCGTCAAGATCGTCACCACCGTCACGCCGATCGAGCGTAACCGCGTCAACATCACGTTCGCGGTCGACGAGGGCGACGTCGCCAAGATCAAGCAGATCAACATCGTCGGCAACAAGGTCTTCGACGATAAGGAATTGAAGCAGCAACTGGCGCTCAACACCGGCGGCTGGTTCAGCTGGTACACCAAGGCCGACCAGTATTCCAAGACCAAGCTGACCGGCGACATCGAGTCGCTCAAGTCGTTCTACCTCGACCGCGGCTACATCGAGATGAACATCGACTCGACGCAGGTGTCGATCACGCCGGACAAGAAGGACATCTACATCACGATCAACATCACCGAAGGCGAGAAGTACACCGTCTCCGGCATCAAGTTCGAGGGCGAGACCTTCGGCCGCGAGGAGGAGCTGCGCTCGCTGGTCCTGCTGCGCAACGGCGAGACCTATTCGGGCGCGCGCCTGACCGCCACCAACAAGCTCATTTCGGACCGCCTCGGCACCTTCGGCTACGCCTTCGCCAACGTCAACGCCAATCCGGACATCAACCGCGACAAGCGCGAAGTGGCGTTCACCTTCTTCATCGATCCGGGCAAGCGCGCCTACGTGCGCCACATGAACATCGCCGGCAACACCACCTCGCGCGACGAAGTGATCCGCCGCGAGTTCCGCCAGTTCGAGTCGTCCTGGTACGACGCCAACAAGATCAAGCTGTCGCGCGACCGCGTCGACCGCCTGGGCTACTTCAAGGACGTCACCGTCGACACGCCGGAGGCGCAGGGCACCTCCGACCAGGTCGACGTCAACCTGACCGTGGTCGAAAAGCCGACCGGTAACTTCCAGATCGGCGGCGCGTTCTCGCAGTCGGAGAAGTTCACCTTCCAGGCGGCGATCCAGCAGGCCAACTTCGCCGGCTCGGGCACCACCGTCGGCATGGAACTGAACACGTCCAAGTACAGCCGCACGATCTCGTTCTCGCAGACCGACCCGTATTACACCGACGACGGCGTCTCGCGCTCGTACGAGATCTACCTGCGCACGCAAAAACCGCCGGCGCTCAACACCGGTTACTACACCATCAAACAGCAGGGTGGACGCGTCAGCTACGGCGTGCCGTTCTCCGAAGTCGACACGGTGTTCTTCGGCATCGGCCTGGAACGCTCGAACATCGAGACCGACGCCACCTCGCCGACCCGCTTCCAGCAGTATGTGCGCGACATCACCGGCATCCAGAGCGGCATCGGCAGCGCCAAGACCAACGCCGTGCCGCTGACGATGGCGTGGGCGCGCGACAGCCGCGATTCGGCGCTGACGCCGACGGTCGGCCGCTACCAGCGCGCCAACCTGGAACTGGACATCATCGGCCAGCAGAAGTACTACCGCGCGGTCTACGAGCAGCAGTGGTACAAGCCGCTGTTCTCGAAGGTCACGCTGGCGCTCAAGGGCGAGATCGACTACGGACGCGGGCTGCGCGACAGCTCCTATCCGGTGTTCAAAAACTTCTACGGCGGCGGTATCGGTTCGGTGCGCGGCTACCTGAGCTCCTCGCTGGGCGCGGTCGATCCGCGTTACGGCGACGCGCTGGGCGGCGCCTCGCGCCTGATCGGCAACGCCGAGCTGCAGCTGCCGTTCCCCGGTTCCGGCCAGGACCGCAGCCTGCGCTGGTTCGGCTTTGTCGACGGCGGCCAGGTGTACCAGGAAGGCGAGAAGATGCGCCTGCAGCAGCTGCGCTATTCGGCCGGCCTGGGGATCAGCTGGATTTCGCCGGTCGGTCCGCTCAAGTTGAGTTATGCTAAGCCTTTGAATGCCAAGGAAGGCGACCGCCTGGAACGCTTCCAGTTCCAGATGGGTAGCGGCTTCTGATGCGGGCGGGTGGTTTACAGCGTACCGCTACGGCACACCGTACCAATATTTACCTCGGAGAAACAAGTTGAAGACTGCATCCGCTAATCTGACCAAATATCTCGCCGTGCTTGCGCTGGGCTGGAGTGCATTGGCGCCGGTGCAGGCCCAGACCTCGGCCTCGCGCATCGCCTGGCTCAGCCCCGAGCGCATCTACAACGAGTCCAAGCTGGCCAAACTGGCCAGCGAGAAGCTGCAGGAAGAGTTCAAGAGCCGCGAAAAAGCCATGCAGGAGATGGCCGGGCGCCTGAAGACGGCGTCCGACAAGCTGGAAAAAGAGGCGCCGGCGCTGTCCGAGGCCGACCGCGTCAAGCGCCAGCGCGACGTGTTCGAACTCGATAAGGAATACCAGCGCCGCCAGCGCGAGTTCCGCGAAGACCTGAGCCAGCGCACCAACGAGGAGCGCCAGGCCATCTCGGACCGCGCCACCAAGATCATCCGCCAGATGGCCAATGTCGAAGGCTTCGACATCGTGCTGCAGGACGCGGTGTGGGCGAGCCCGCGCATCGACATCACCGACAAGGTGCTGGCGGCGCTCGATAAAGACAAATAAATCACACAAGATTGGATACCCCGATGGGCACTCGACTGGGAGAATTGGTCGAACGCTTCGGCGGGCAGTTGATGGGTGACGCGAACCTGGAAGTGACCGGGATCGCGCCATTGACCGACGCCGGCGTTTCGCACATCAGCTTTCTGAGCAACAGCAAACTGCGCGCCCAGGCGCTGCAGACGGCGGCGGCGGCATTGATCGTCTCGCCCGCCGATGACGAATTCATCGCCGCCGGCTACACCGGCGCGCGCATCGTCACCCCCAACCCGTACGTCTACTTCGCCAAGGCGGCGCAGTATTTCCACTCGCTGACGGCCATCGTGCCGCCGGCGGGCATCCACCCGACCGCCTTCATCGGCGAGGGCGCGCAGATCGCCGCCACGGCCCATATCGGACCGAAGGTGGTGGTGGAGGCGGGCGCCGTCATCGGCGAGCACGCCGTCATCGACGCCGGCTGCTACATCGGGCGCGAGGCGGTGATCGGCGAGGGCACTCACTTCTTCGCCAACGTCACCTTCCACGCCTATTGCCAGATCGGCGCGCGCGGCATCATCCACTCGGGCGCCGTGATCGGCACCGACGGTTTCGGCTTCGCCAACGAGAAGGGCGTCTACATCAAGATCCCGCAGACCGGGCGCGTGATGATCGGCGACGACGTCGACATCGGCGCCAACACCACGGTCGACCGCGGCGCATTGGCCGACACGGTGATCGAGGACGGCGTCAAGCTCGACAACCTGATCCAGATCGCCCACAACTGCCACATCGGCGCGCACACCGCGATGGCCGGCTGCGTCGGCATGGCCGGCAGCACCACGGTGGGCAAATACTGCACCTTCGGCGGCGCCGCCATGATCAACGGCCATATCACCATCGCCGACCACGTGAACGTCGGTCCGTCGACGATGATCCCGCGCTCGCTGACGGAACCCGGCACCTATATCGGCTACTACCCGATGTCGCGCCCGGCCGAATGGGAAAAGTCGGCCGTCATCGTGCGCAACCTGTCGGCCATGCGCGACAAGGTGCGGGCGCTGGAAAAAACAATTAAAACACTGACGAATCAAGAAGAGAAATAATTATGACCACCACTCCGGAAACCACCGAATCGTCCTGCACCAAGAAGTGCCTGGATATTCACGCGATCAAACAGTACCTGCCGCACCGTTATCCGATGCTGCTGGTAGACCGCGTGCTGGATTGGGAGGCCAACAAGCGCATCACGGCGATCAAGAACGTCACCGTCAACGAGGAGTTCTTCAACGGCCACTTCCCGCACAAGCCGGTCATGCCGGGCGTGTTGATGATCGAGGCGATGGCGCAAACGGCGGCCATCCTGTCGTTCCTGTCGATCGGCGTCAAGCCGGACGAGAATTCGGTGGTCTACTTCGTCGGCATCGACAACGCGCGTTTCAAGCGTCCGGTCGAGCCGGGCGACCAGCTGGTGATGAACGTCGAGATCCTGCGCCACGCGCGCGGCATCTGGAAGTACAAGGCCGTGGGCACGGTCGACGGCCAGCTCGCGCTCGAGGCGGAACTGATGTGCACCATCCGCAGCGCCGTCGACGCCAGCCAGCCGATGGGGAAGTAAGCATGTCGAAGATTCACGCCACCGCCATCGTCGATCCGAAAGCGGAACTCGACAGCAGCGTCGAGGTCGGCCCGTACTCGGTCATCGGTCCGAACGTGCGTATCGGCTCGGGCACCGTGGTCGGACCGCACGTGGTCATCGAAGGCCACACCAGCATCGGCTGCGACAACAAGTTCTTCCAGTTCTCGTCGATCGGCGCCGCGCCACAGGACAAGAAGTGGTCGGGCGAACCGACCCGCCTGGAGATCGGCGACCGCAACACGATCCGCGAATTCTGCACCTTCAACACCGGCACGGTGCAGGACAAGGGCGTCACCACGCTCGGCCACGACAACTGGATCTCGGCCTACGTGCACCTGGCGCACGACTGCCAGGTCGGCAGCAACACGATCTTCTCGAACAACGCGCAGATCGCCGGCCACGTGGAAATCGGCGACTGGGTGATCATGAGCGGCTTCGCCAACGTGCACCAGTTCTGCAAGATCGGCGCCCACGCTTTCGTCGGCATGAGCACCTCGCTGACCCAGGACGTGCCACCGTTCGTGCTGTTGAACGGTAACCCGGCGCAGGCGCACGGCGTCAATATCGAGGGTCTGAAGCGGCGCGGTTTTACGCGCGAGCAGATCAACGGCATCCGCACCGCCTACAAGCTGATTTACCGCTCCGGCCTGACGCTGGAAGAGGCCAAGGCCGCGCTGCTGGCGGAGGAAGAGGCGTCGCCGGCGGCGGTGGCCGAGCACATTCGGTCGATGCGCGAATTCCTCGGCGTCGCCAGCCGTGGCATCGTCCGCTGACATGACGCAGCCGGAACGATCGCCACTATCGCTGGCGGTCGTCGCCGGCGAGCCTTCGGGCGACGTGCTGGCCGCGCGCCTGTTGTCGGGACTGCGTCCGCATCTGCCGGACGCGCGCTTCCACGGCATCGGCGGCGAGCATATGATCGCGCAGGGATTCGAATCGCACTACCCGATGGACAAGCTGACGGTGCGCGGCCTGCTGGCCGTGATCCCGCGCTATCCCGAAATCAAACGCATCCAGAACGAACTGCGCGACCGCCTGCTGGCCGAGCGGCCGGCCGCCTTCATCGGCGCCGACTATCCGGGCTTTAACCTGGGCCTGGAGATGCAGCTCAAGGACGCCGGCATCCCGACCATCCACTACATCGGGCCGCAAATCTGGGCCTGGCGCGGTGGCCGCATCAAGAAAATCATCAAGGCTGTGTCGCACATGCTGGTGGTCTTCCCGTTCGAGGAGGAGATCTACCGCCAGGCCGGGGTTCCGGTCAGCTATGTCGGCCATCCGCTGGCCGAGCTGATACCGATGGCGCCCGACGAGGCGGCGGCGCGCCGCGTCCTCGGCCTGCCGGAGGACGCCAACGTCGTTGCGATCATGCCCGGCAGCCGCATGTCCGAGTTGAAGTACAACACGGCGGCGTTCATCGGCGCGGCCAGGCTGCTCAAGCAGCGCGACCGCTCGCTGCGCTTCGTCGCGCCGATGGCGGGCGAGCGCCAGCGCCGGTACTTCCTCGAACTGGTGGCGCAGGCCGGATTGCAGGACGTGGAGATCCAACTGCTCGACGGCCAGTCGCACACCGCCATCGCCGCGGCCGACGCCGTGCTGGTGGCGTCGGGCACGGCGTCGCTGGAGGTGGCGCTGTTCAAGAAGCCGATGGTCATCGCCTACAAGATGATGGCGGCCGAATACCAGATCCTGCGCCACTTCGGCTACCAGCCGTGGATCGGGTTGCCGAACATCCTGGCGCGCGAATTCCTGGTGCCGGAGATGCTGCAAAACGACGCCAGCCCGCAGGGACTGGCCGACGCCATGTGGAAGCAATTGAGCGACGTGCCGCACCGCCTCAAGCTGGTGCAGCGCTTCAGCGACATCCATCACAGCCTGCTGCGCAACAGCGCGGTGGAGAGCGCGGCGGCGGTGCTCAAGGTCATTTCAAGATAGAGAATCAACGTGAAAAATCAACATCCCGGTCTGTTCGACGACCTGCCCGATTCGCCCGACGAAATCATTTGCGGCGTCGATGAAGCCGGCCGCGGCCCGCTGGCCGGTCCGGTGTTCGCCGCCGCCGTCATCCTCGACGTCTCGCGGCCCATCGCCGGCCTGCGCGACTCGAAAAAGCTGACCGAAGCCAAACGCGATTTGCTGGCGCCGCTGATCAAGGCGCAGGCGCTGGCCTGGGCCATCGCCGAGGCGTCGGAAGAAGAAATCGACAAGCTCAATATCCTGCAGGCGTCGATGCTGGCCATGCGGCGCGCGGTCGAGGCGCTGAAGACGGTGCCGACCTTGGCGCTGATCGACGGCAACCGCTGCCCGGTCATGAAAATCCAGAGCATCGCCGTCATCGGCGGCGACGACAAGGTCGACGCCATTTCGGCGGCGTCGATCCTGGCCAAGACCGCGCGCGACGCCGCGCTGGTGGCGCTGCACGCGCAGTATCCGCATTACTGCTTCGACCAGCACAAGGGCTACGGCACGGCGCTGCATATGGAACGCCTGCGCGAGCATGGCGCCTCGCCGGTGCACCGCCGCTCGTTCGCGCCGGTGCGCGAGGTGCTGGAGCTGCACGCGACGCGCAACGGCGTGGTGGTCGAGACAGTCAGGATTGAACAGAAGGTGCAACCGGCGCAAACCATGGACTTGCTGCTTGCCGGAGGGTTCGCATGAAGACCATCACCTCGCGCGACAACGCGCAGTACAAGGAACTGGTCAAGCTGGCCGGCAGTTCGCAGGCGCGCCGCAAGTCCGGCCGCACCCTGCTCGATGGCGTGCATCTGTGCCAGGCCTACTTGCAGCTGCGCGGCCTGCCGGAGCAGTGCATCGTCAGCGAGACCGCGCTGCACAATCCCGAAGTGATGGAGATCGTCGGCCAGCTCGAGGCGAAGCACGCGCACGTGCTGGCGCTGCCCGATGCGCTGTACAACGCCGTCAGCCAGGTCGAACACGGCGTCGGCGTGATGTTCTCGGTGCCGACGCCGGAGCGCGCCGTCGGCGAGCCGCTGGCCGTATCGGCCGTGCTGCTCGATAACGTGCAGGACCCCGGCAACGTCGGCTCCATCCTGCGCAGCGCGGCGGCGGCTGGCATCAAACAAGTCTATTGCAGCGCCGGCACCGCGTTCTGTTGGTCGCCCAAAGTGCTGCGGGCGGCGATGGGCGCGCACTTCGTGCTCGATATTTTCGAGAACGTCGACCTGGCCGCGCTGGTGTCGTCGTCCAGGGTGACGTCGCTGGCCACCAGCGGCTACGCCACCCAGCGCCTGTACGACGTCGATCTGCGCCAGCCGGTCGCGTGGCTGTTCGGCCATGAAGGGCAGGGCGTGGCGGACGATCTGCTGTCGATGGCGACCCACCAGGTGGTGATCCCGCATCTGGGGCAAGTGGAGTCGCTGAATGTCGCCGCATGCGCGGCAGTATGCTTTTTCGAACAAGTCAGGCAGAATCAACTGTAGAACGTTTGATCGGAGCCCCCATGGATATCGCGCCGTTGCACTCGCAGTTGCACTTTCTTGTAGCGGAAGGGGATCAAATACAACGACACGCGCTGGCCGATATCCTGGTCCATCTGGGCGTGGGCCGCATCACGCAGGCGCCCGACGGCTACACCGCGCTGCGCCACTTCAGCGCCGGCATCACGCCGCCGGTTGATATCGCCATCCTCGACCTGGCGTTGCCGGGGATGGACGCGCTGGAGTTGATACGCCGGCTGGGTGAAGCGAAAAGCACGGCCGGCATCATCATCGTCGGCGCACAGACCAACGCGGTGCTGTTTTCGGTCGAGACCATGGCCGACGCCTACGGCGTCAACGTGCTGGGCGCGATCGGCAAGCCGGTGATCGGCAGCCGCCTCGAAGCGCTGGTCGCCAACCATCTGCACCGGCCGGAACCCCACGCCGCCACCGGCAAGGTGCGGCCGATGTCGTTCGCCGAAGTGGGCGCCGGATTACAGGGGCGCGAATTCGATCCCCACTTCCAGCCCAAGATAGAACTGGAGACGGGGCAGGTCAAGGGCCTGGAGATGTTCGCGCGCTGGCGCCATCCGCTGCACGGCGTACTGGGGCCGGCGTCGTTCATGCCGGCGCTGGAGCAGAACCGGCGCATCGACTTCCTCGACTGGAGCATGATCGAAAAGTCGGTCGCCGCCTGCCGCACCTTGCACGACCAGGGCATTCCGATCTCGTTCTCGATCAACGTCGACCAAAGCACGCTGGCGCACCCGCAATTCATGGAGCAGATCGCGGCCTGCCTGACGCGGCACGGCATCCTGCCGGACTACATCACGTTCGAGATGACCGAATCGGCGGTGCTGACGACCGATCCGCACTTCCTCGAGCGGCTGCTGCGGCTGCGGATGAAAGGCTTCGGCCTGGCCATCGACGACTACGGCACGGGGCGCAGCAATTTGCAGCTGCTGGCGCGCATCCCGTTCTCGGAGCTGAAGATCGACCGCAGCTTCGTCGACGGCGCCTCCAAGAAGCAAGCCATCGGCACGGTGCTGCGTTCCTGCCTCGGCCTTGCGCGCAGCCTGGACCGCCGCTCGGTGGCGGTCGGCGTCGAAACCAAGCAGGACTGGGATTTCCTGCAAGGGCTGGGCTGCACCTACGCCCAAGGCTACTACATCGCCAAGCCGATGCCGGTTGAAGAATTCCCCGCCTGGCTCGCCGACTGGCAACATTTTTTCTAATACCCTGGAATTGCGCCGTATCAAACCTGCCACGCCTTAACAAAAGCAAACTCGACCTCAGCGTTCATTTTTGATGAGGTCCAGACATGGCTAAACGTAAAACCAATGGTGGCGCGGTCGATGGCGCCGGCTCCGTGTTGAGCACTATCGCGGGGCCGGCCGAGCCGGCGCATCCGACCCGGCTCGGGCCGCCCAACCAGATCGCCGAACAGCTGTTGACGAAAGTCGTCACCGACCAGGCGCTGGCCGCCGGGATGCCGTTCAATCCCACCAAACCGCTTGAATACGGCGAGGCGGCCTACACTCCTCACGAGGGCGACACCGAAAGCCCGGCCAGCGATTGGGCCACCGCCAGCACCAGCACCGAGAGCGTCGCTTCGCCCAAGGTCGGCGACGGCCGGCCCGACATCGGCGGCAATCCGCTCGACGGCCCGCTGGACCGCGTGCGGGTCGACGACAGCGGCCGCGAGCTGACCACCAATCAGGGCGTGCCGGTCGCGGACAACCAGCATAGCCTCAAGATCGGGCTGCGCGGTCCGACCGCGATGGAGGATTTCATCCTGCGCGAGAAGATCACCCACTTCGACCACGAGCGCATTCCCGAACGCGTGGTCCATGCGCGCGGCTCGGCCGCCCACGGCTATTTTGAAAGCTACAACGACCTGTGCGCGATCACGCGCGCCGCGCCGTTCAGCGCCGCCGGCAAGCGCACGCCGGTGTTCGTGCGTTTCTCCACGGTGGCCGGCGAGCGCGGTTCGGCCGACACCGTGCGCGATGTGCGCGGTTTCGCCACCAAGTTCTATACCGACGAGGGCAACTGGGATCTGGTCGCCAACAACATCCCGGTGTTCTTCATCCAGGACGCGATGAAGTTCCCCGACCTGGTCCACGCGGTCAAGCCGGAGCCGCACCACGCGATGCCGCAGGCCTCCAGCGCCCACGACACCTTCTGGGATTTCGCCTCGCTCAGTCCCGAGATTTTTCACATGCTGATGTGGCATACGTCGGACCGCGCCATCCCGCGCAGCTACCGCATGATGCAGGGCTTCGGCGTGCACACCTTCCGGCTGGTGAACGCCAAGGGCGAGTCGGTGTTCTGCAAGTTCCATTAGACGCCGAAGGCCGGCACCCATTCGCTGGTCTGGGACGAGGCGGTGCGCCTGGCCGGCGCCGATCCGGACTACCACCGCCGCGACTTGTGGGAGGCGATCGATAGCGGCCAGTTCCCCGAGTGGGAGCTGGGGCTGCAGCTGTTCAGCGAGGAGCAGGCGGCCCAGTTCCCGTTCGATATCCTCGACCCGACCAAGATCGTGCCGGAGGAGATGGTGCGTTTGCGTCCGGTGGGCAGGCTGGTATTGGACCGCAATCCGGATAATTTCTTCGCCGAGACCGAGCAGGCGGCGTTTTGCGCGGCCCACGTGGTGCCGGGTATCGACTTCACCGACGATCCGCTGCTGCAAGGGCGGCTGCATTCGTATATCGACACCCAGATCTCGCGGCTGGGCGGCCCGAACTTCCACGAGATCCCCATCAACACGCCGCTGGCGCGGATCCACAACAACCAGCGCGAGGGTTTTCACCGGCAGTCGATCAACCGCGGGCGCGTCAACTACGAGCCCAATTCGCTGGCCGGCGGCTATCCGTTCCAGGCCGGAGCGGGCGGGTTTGTCAGTTTTCCCGAGCCTGTGCGGGCGACCAAGGTGCGCGGCAAGCCGGAGCTGTTCGCCGACCATTATTCCCAGGCGCGGCTGTTCTGGATCAGCCAGACCCCGATCGAGCAGGCGCACATCATCAACGCCTTCCGTTTCGAATTGACGCGGGTGCAGACGCCGGCCGTGCGCGAGCGCGTGGTGGCGGGGCTGGTCAATGTCGATGAGCGGCTTGCGGCGATGGTCGCTGCGGGCCTGGGGATGCAGGTGCCGCCGCCGCTGCCGCTGGCGACCGACCGGCCGATGTACCAGTATGCGCCGTCGTCGGCGCTGTCGTTGTTCAGCCGTCCGGGCAATCTCGGCGTGGCCACGCGGCGGGTCGCGCTGCTGGTGTCGCCGGGCGTGGATGGCAAGCAGACGCGCAAGCTCTACGCGGCGCTGCTCGATGCCGGCGCCGTGCCGCGACTGGTCGGCCAGCGGGTGGGGCCGGTGGCTTCCGCCAACGATGCGCCTTTGGATGTCGAAATCAGTTTCGAGGCCGGGCCTTCGGTGCTGTTCGATGGTGCCATCGTTCCCGACTGCGCGGACGGTGAGGGGAGGCTGAGACGGGATGCGTTGGCGATCGAGTTTTTGAAGCTGCAGTACCGGCACGACAAGCCACTACTGGCGCTGCGCTCGGGGGCCGTGCTGCTGCGGGCGGCGGGGATTCCCTCCAAGCTGCCCGATGGCGAGCCCGATCCTGGTGTGATCGTCGCGCAGGAGGGGGAGGTGGGGCCGGCGCTGGCGCGGTTCGAGACGGCGTTGGCGCAGCACCGGATTTATGCAAGGGAGACCGATCCACCTCGGGTTTGAGTTCCCCGCCTATTTTGCCGCGTCGAGCATGCCGGTGAACGCTGGTTTGGGTTTTTGCTGGCGGTCGAACAGCAGCGGCGAGTCGTGGCGTCCTTCGTATTCGCCGTGATTGAGCCAGGTGTGGCTGTCGGAGATGCCCCACAGCGTCACCGCGCGCAGCTCGGGATGCGCCAGGAAGACCTTCATCAGCGCCGCATAGCGCTCGCCCTGCAGTTGCAGCAGCTTTTCCTCGGTGTCGGACAGCGACTTGGCCTGATACCGGTACAAGCTGACGTCGAGCTCCGTGACCTGGTTTTCCAGGCCCAACCGGGCGAACGTGGCCAGCGATTCATCGACCGATTCCGTCGACGGCCCGAACACCGACACGTGCATCTGGTGTCCGACGCCGTGCACCGGAACCCCGCGCGCGATCAAGCCCTTGACGATCCGTTGCAGGCAATCGCGTTTGGCCGGTTCGTCGGTCGAATAGTCGTTGATGTACAAACGCGCCTTCGGATCGGCGGCGTGGGCGTAGCGGAAGGCCTTCTCGATATACTCGTCGCCGGTCGCCGCGAACCATTTGTCCTTGCGCAGGCAGTTGGGCTGCTTCTCGTCGATGACTTCATTGACCACATCCCAGGCGTACACCGCGCCCTTATAGCGGCCGACGACCGTGTCGATATGCGACTTCAAACGCGCCAGCACCAGATCGCGCGACGCCGGCTTGCCCTGTTTGTCGGTCCACATCCACTCGGGCGTGCGCAGATGCCACAGCAGCGTGTGGCCGCGCATGGCCATGCCGTGTCCCTGCGCGTAGGCCACCAGCTTGTCGGCCGGCGCGAAATTGTATGCGCCTTCCTTGGGCTGGATATCGGCCGGCTTCATGACGTTTTCGGCGACGATGCTGTTGAAGTGCGCCGCCAGCAGCGGCGCCTCGGCCGACGCCAGTTGCGACGGCTCGATGGCGGCGCCGATCTTCAGCCGTCCCTCGTAGGCTTTCGCCAAAGAGGGCGTCTGCTGCGCCGCCCCGTTCAAAACAACTGTCCCCAATAGCATGGTCAACGCGGCGCGCCGGATCATTTCAGTACTCCCGACGGTTAGGTTTGATCTCTTGAAGGATCGTGGTCGAAATCTCCTCGATCGACTTGGTCGTCGACGACAGCCAGCGGATGCCTTCGCGCTTCATCATCATTTCCGCCTCGTTGACCTCGTAGCGGCAGTTCTCGATCGACGCGTACTTGCTGCCGGCGCGGCGCTCGTTGCGGATCTCGGCCAGGCGCTCCGGCGTGATCGTCAGGCCGAAAATCTTCGGCTTGTAGTCGTACAGCGACGACGGCAGCTTGCCGCGCTCGAAATCGTCCGGGATCAGCGGATAGTTGGCCGCCTTGATCCCGTACTGCATCGCCAGATACAAGCTGGTTGGCGTTTTGCCGGAGCGCGAAACGCCCACCAGGATCACGTCGGCCGAGGCCAGGTTCTTGTGCGATTGCCCGTCGTCGTGCGCCAGCGAGAAGTTGATCGCCTCGATGCGGTTTTTGTATTCCTCGCTGTCGACGATGTTATGCGAGCGGCCGATGGTGTGTGTCGACTTGACATTCAATTCTTGTTCCAGCGGGGCAACAAATGTCTGGAACAAATCCATGTACATGCCTTTGCAGGCGCGGATCACGTCCGACAACTGGGTCTGCACCAGGGTCGAAAAGATGATCGGGCGTTGACCATCGGTTGCAAAAGCTTCGTTGATCTTGCGCGCCGCGTCGTGCGCTTTGTCGAGCGTGTCGATGAACGGCAGGCGCACCTGGCGGAAGCGCAGCTCGAACTGGGTCAGGACGGAGTGACCAAAAGTTTCAGCCGTGATGCCGGTGCCGTCCGAGACGAAGAACACGGTGCGGGCGGACGACGGCAGGGGAAGACGTTGTTCTTGTGTCATGTGATGTAAGCCTGTCAGGATTGTGAATCGTCAATTTGAGCCGCAGGCTGTAGAATGGACGCCATAGGTAAGATTGTGCTGCACGACGACCAGAATAACAAGAATGAAACATGGTACAGCGTCTGCGCACCGCCGGAAGATTTCTATCATCAAAAGGTGTCAATATGTCTAACGCAGCATTGAAGGAGCAAAATAACGAAGCGGTTTACGTCGCATCGTTCGAAAATTTGCGCATGACGGATGTCGAATCCGTCGGCGGCAAAAACGCCTCGCTGGGCGAAATGATCAGCCAACTGGCGGAAGCCGGCGTGCGTGTTCCGGGCGGTTTCGCCACCACGGCGCAGGCATTCCGCGACTTCCTGTCGCATAGCGTCGACGGCGGCAAGCCGCTGGCCGACCGCATCGCCGACCGCCTCGCCGATTTGAACATCGACGACGTGCGCTCGCTGGCGCAAGCGGGCGCCGAGATCCGTCAATGGATCGTCGAAACCCCGTTCCAGCCTCGCCTGCAGCAGGAAATCGAGACCTTCTACGACAAACTGGTGGCCGATTCGAGCACCGAAATGTCGTTCGCCGTGCGTTCGTCGGCCACCGCCGAGGATTTGCCGGACGCCTCGTTCGCCGGCCAGCAGGAGACCTTCCTCAACGTCGTCGGCATCGAAAACGTGCTCGACGCGATGAAGCACGTCTTCGCCTCGCTGTACAACGACCGCGCGATCTCGTACCGCGTGCACAAAGGCTTCACCCACGCCGAAGTGGCCCTGTCGGCCGGCGTGCAGCGCATGGTCCGTTCGGACCTGGGCGCGGCCGGCGTGATGTTCACCATCGACACCGAGTCCGGCTTCAAGGACGTGGTCTTCGTCACCTCCAGCTATGGCCTGGGTGAGACGGTGGTGCAGGGCGCGGTCAATCCGGACGAATTCTACGTCCACAAACCGATGCTGGAAAAAGGCAAATCGCCTGTCATCCGCCGCAACATCGGCTCCAAGCTGCTGAAGATGGAGTTCACCAGCGAAGCGAAGGCCGGCCGCTCGGTCAAGACCGTCGACGTTCCCGTCGAAATGCGCAACCGCTACTCGCTGAACGACACCGAAGTGGTGGAGCTGGCCAAGTACGCCGTCATCATCGAGAACCACTACGGCCGTCCGATGGACATCGAGTGGGGCAAGGATGGCCGCGACGGCAAACTGTACATCCTGCAGGCGCGTCCCGAGACCGTCAAATCGCAGCAGAAGGCGACCGACGTGCAGCAGCGCTTCAAACTGAAGTCGAGCGGCACCGTGCTGACCTCGGGCCGTGCGATCGGCCAGAAGATCGGCGCCGGTCCCGTGCGCGTGATCCACGACCCGGCCGACATGGAACGCGTGCAGCCGGGCGACGTGCTGGTGGCCGACATGACCGACCCTAACTGGGAACCGGTCATGAAGCGCGCCTCGGCGATCGTCACCAACCGCGGCGGCCGCACCTGCCACGCGGCGATCATCGCCCGCGAACTGGGCGTGCCGGCGGTTGTCGGTTGCGGCGACGCCACCGAGATCCTCAAGGACGGCACCTTCGTCACCGTGTCCTGCGCCGAAGGCGACGAGGGCAAGATCTACGACGGCCTGCTGGAAACGGAAGTGTCGGAAGTGGCGCGCGGCGAACTGCCGAAATTGTCGACCAAGATCATGCTCAACGTCGGCAATCCGCAGCTGGCGTTCGACTTCCAGTCCGTGCCGAACGCCGGCGTCGGCCTGGCGCGTCTGGAATTCATCATCAACAACAACATCGGCGTTCACCCGAAAGCGATCCTGGAATATCCGAACATCGATGCGGACCTGAAAAAAGCGGTGGAGTCGGTCGCGCGCGGCCACGCCTCGCCGAAAGCCTTCTACGTCGACAAGCTGGCCGAGGGTATCGCCACCATCGCCGCCGCCTTCTGGCCGAAACCGGTGATCGTGCGCCTGTCCGACTTCAAGTCGAACGAGTATAAAAAACTGATCGGCGGTTCGCGCTACGAGCCGGACGAGGAAAACCCGATGCTGGGCTTCCGTGGCGCGGCGCGCTACCTGGCCGAGGACTTCGCCGGCGCGTTCGAAATGGAATGCCAGGCGATGAAGCGCGTGCGTAACGACATGGGCCTGACCAACGTCGAGATCATGGTGCCGTTCGTGCGTACCCTGGGCCAGGCCGAGAAGGTCGTCAACCTGCTGGCCAAAAACGGTCTGGTGCGCGGCGAAAACGACCTGCGCCTGATCATGATGTGCGAAGTGCCTTCGAACGCGATCCTCGCCGACCAGTTCCTGGAGCACTTCGACGGCTTCTCGATCGGTTCCAACGACCTGACCCAGCTGACGCTGGGCCTGGACCGCGACTCCGGCATGGCGCTGCTGGCGGCCGACTTCGACGAGCGCGATCCGGCCGTCAAGGCGCTGCTGTCTCTGGCGATCAAGGCTTGCCGCGCGCAGGGCAAGTACATCGGTATTTGCGGCCAGGGTCCTTCCGACCATCCGGACTTCGCGGTCTGGCTGATGGAGCAGGGCATCGAGTCGATGTCGCTCAATCCGGACTCGGTGATCGACACCTGGCAGAAGCTGGCCGCGCTGCAGAAGTGATAGCGTGCTGAAAAATATAAAGAAGGCAAAAATAATGTCTTCACAACGATAAGGATATCCTTTATCGTTACCCTCGCCGCCCACAGGGCCGCGGGGGTTTTTACTTTTTGGGGGGCAAGAACATGACGGACTGGATTATGTGGCTGGCGGTGGCGGGCGCGCTGGTGGCGCTCGAGCTGTTCGTCGGCACGTTCTACCTGCTGATGGTGGCGCTCGGCGCGCTCGCGGCGGCGTTGGTGGCGCTGCTGCGCATCGATATGCCGGTGCAGATGCTGGCGGCGGCCATCGTCGGCGTCGTCGCCACCTTGCTGCTGCGCCGCAGCCGCTTCGGCAAGCGAACCAAGCTCGACGCCATGCGCGACCCGAATGTGAATCTCGACATCGGCCAGGCGGTGCAGGTGGCGCACTGGGACCACGGCGCCGCCCGCGTGATGTACCGTGGCGCGCAGTGGGACGTGGAGCTGGCGCCGGGGGCGGCCGCGCAGGCGGGGCGCTTCATCATCCGCGAGGTGCGCGGCAGTACACTCATCGTGGGGCACTGAGCATGGCCGACACCAAGATCACCGAACCGACAGAGATCCTGCTCGCCTTCATCGACGACGAGGACAAGGCGCTCGAAAAGCTCGAGCAGGGCTCGTTCTACTGCTACAACCATTACGAGATCAAAGCACTGATTCCGCGCGCGCCCAGGTTGCTCGACGACGAGCAGCTGTTCATGTTCTATTTCCACCTGCTGCGCAACGACGTGCTGCCGGCGGTGAAGAAAGAGGAAGACTTCGAGGTGCTGCGCCTGGCCTACCAGCCGGTGACGAATTTGCTGGGCTCCGATTACACGCTGTGCGGCCTTGGACGCGCGCAGGGCATCCTGCTGTTCGGCCACGATGGCAAATGGGCGCTGGCCAACGAGGAACCGCTCACGCTGGAGGCATACCTGAAGTACCGCAAGGTGTGGGCGCACGTGAACAATTACGTTTCGATCCCGGGCATGCTGGAGAAGAAGGCCAGGTTCCTGCCCTACGGCGAGGACATCCTGCTCGTCATGCGCATCATGAAAGTGCTGCGAGGGCAGCGCTATACCGAAGCGGAGAATCTCCGCGTGACGCAGTTGTGGTTCTGGGGCCTGGTGTTCATCGCGCTGCTGCATCCGCCGTCGGCCCGCGTGGTGGTGGAGGATTTGACGACGCTGTTCGATGGTTCCGGGGACTGGATCGACCGCCTCGAGATCCTGCGCCGATACCTGGTCGTCGCCGGCTATCCCGACCTGGTCGAGAAAACAGATTTGAAGCTGGCGACGGCGACCGGATCGCGGCCTGAACTGGCCTAAAAGCGGCCTGAATCGGGCCCAACTGGCCTGAATCGGCCTTACTTATTAGCAGAGGAATTTATGGATATCTCATTTGGCAGCGTCACCCTGGTGATCCTGTTTGTGGCGCTGGTGTTCGTGTTCAAGACGATCAACGTGGTGCCGCAGCAGCACGCGTGGGTGGTCGAGCGGCTTGGTAAATACCATGCCACGCTGGCGCCCGGACTCAATATCGTGATCCCGTTTGTCGACCGCATCGCCTACAAGCACGTGCTCAAGGAGATCCCGCTCGACGTGCCGCCGCAGGTCTGCATCACCAAAGACAACACGCAGCTGCAGGTGGACGGCATCCTGTACTTCCAGATCACCGACGCCATGCGCGCCTCGTACGGTTCGTCGAACTACATCGCCGCCATCACGCAGCTGGCGCAGACCACCCTGCGCTCTGTGATCGGCCGCATGGAACTGGACAAGACCTTCGAGGAGCGCGACCACATCAACACCACGGTGGTCAACGCCATCGACGAATCGGCCGCCAACTGGGGCGTGAAGGTGCTGCGCTACGAGATCAAGGACCTGACGCCGCCGAAGGAGATCCTGCACGCGATGCAGGCGCAGATCACCGCCGAGCGCGAAAAGCGCGCGCTGATCGCCGCCTCCGAGGGACGCAAGCAGGAACAGATCAACATCGCCAACGGCGAGCGCGAAGCGCAGATCGCCCGCTCGGAGGGCGACAAGCAGGCTGCCATCAACCGCGCCGAAGGCCAGGCCGCCGCCATCGTCGCGCTGGCGGAAGCCAATGCGACGGCGCTGCGCCAGGTGGGCGCCGCGATCCGCGAGCCGGGTGGCGAGGACGCGGTCAACCTGAAGGTGGCGGAGCAGTACGTCGGCGCCTTCGGCCAGCTTGCCAAAACCAATAATTCGATTATCATCCCGGCCAACCTGGGTGAAATGAGCGGCTTGATCGCCACCGCCATGCAAGTGGTGAAGACGCAGAAGGACGCGCCGCTGATCAAACCAGCCAAAGTATAAGGAGCAGGCGATGGGGACATGGGCGGTGGACGCTTTCGGCAACGACTACGCGCAGGACTGGGCGCAGGATTTGCAGGAGATTAGCAATCTGGACGCGGTCGAGGACACGCTCAACACGGCGCTCGACACCAGCGCCGGCGAGCTGGAGGCGCCGTTCGCGGCCGAGGCGCTGGTGGCCGTCGAGGTCATCGCGCGCCTTCAGGGCAAGGGTGGCGCGGCCAGCGAAGACAGCGCGGTGGTGGACCAGTGGGTCGCGGCGCGCAAGCCGAAGGCGCGCCGGCGCGCCGATCTGGAGGACAAGGCCCTGCAGGCCATCGCCCGCATCCTGTCGGACCAATCGGAATTGCGCGAGCTGTGGGCCGAGAGCGAGCATTACGAGGCGTGGCGCGCGTCGGTCGAGGAGCTGCGCGCGCGCGTGCAGCCGTGAAGCCGTGAAGCCGTGAAGCCGTCGGCGGGCGGTCGTTCGCTTAGAACGCGTAGGTCAGGCCCAGGCTCCACGATTTTGGCGGATGCACCGGATACCAGGCATAGCGCCGGCCGTCGTCCTGCACATATTCGCGGGCGATTTGCACCGTCCAGTTGCCTAACGGGATGCCGACGCCGAGCCGCGCGTCGATGCGCGAGGAAGTCGGGATGCCAGGCCAGTAGTCGCCGCTAACGTTATGCAGCACGCCGGCGTGGGCGATCAGGTTGAAGCGCGGATGCACCGGGTAGAACGCGCTCACCTCGGCGTACACCGTCTTCACCGGGAAGCCCAGGTACTTGGGCGAATAGTAGATCCGCGTGCTGCCACGCTCGAAGCTCAAGCCGGCGTAGCACTCCGAGAAGTCATTTTGGTGCGCTTGCGTGTAGGTGATGCGGCTGCAGCCCGCCTCCCAGCTGCCGCCCGAGGCGAGCCGTCGCGCATAGCCGGCGTAGCCTTGCAGCTTGTAGCCTTCGGCGTCGCCGATGGTCATGGCGCTGGCGAACCCGCCCAGATACCATCCCGCCACGCCGTCGACATTGACGGTCACCTGCGGCACGGCGTTGCCCTTGCCCGGATTTTGTCCGCGATAGCGGTACTCCGACTGCAGCGCCACGCTGCCGCTGATGTCCATGTCCGCCTGCGCGCGCGCCGCCGGCGCCAGGGCGCACAGCCAGGCGAGGGCGACGGCAGCGCCGCGCGGCTTCACCGGGTGGCGCCGCGCTGGGTCAACTTCGCTGGGCAGCCGCAGGTGCAACGGTCGATGAGATGGGAGATGGTGGCGCATGCGTCAATATTAACAGCGTTCAATACTTCCGGCGCTTGCAGCATGCCCCGCAGCTGGGCGGGCGTGGCGCCGGGTTGCAACTCCCCCAGCAGCGCCAGCATACCGGAGACGTGGGCCGCCGCGTACGAGCTGCCGCTGACGAAGGCCCAGCGCGCGCCCGGGGCGGTGGTCGGCACGTCGTTGCCGGGGGCGAACAACGGCCGCTCCAGGCCGGCCGCCGCCGCGGTCTTGACCATCAACGCGGCCGCGCTCACGGGCGCGAAATTGCCCGACACTTTGACGCTCGGCTGCGACGCGACGGCCAGCACGCCGCGATGGCTGGCGGGGAATGTCGGCGCGCCCGCCTGCGCGTCCACCGCGCCGACCACGCCGATGCCGCGCTGCAGCGCGACGTCCAGTAAACGGTCCAACAGCCTGTCGGGCGGACCGGACAGGCTCAGGTTGATGACTTTGGCGCCGTTGAGGATCGCGTAGTTGATCGCCTTGCTCAACGTGAAGCTGTTGCACCGGGTGCTCTGATTGGGCAGTTGCCAGCAGGCCCGCAACCCCATCAGTTTGGCCTTGGGCGCCACGCCGACGATGCCGCCGTTGCCGCTGCGCGCGGCGATGATGCCGGCGACGGCGGTGCCGTGCAGTTCCGGCGGCGGCTCGCCGTTGTCGACGAAATTGGCGTTGACCGCCAACTGGCCGTGCAGGTCGGGGTGGCTGCCGTCGATGCCGCTGTCGATCACCGCGACCCGGACCTCGCGGCCGGTGGTGTAGCGGTGCAGGTCGGCAACGTGCCAGTAGCGGGCCGCCGGCTGCACCGGATACAGCGCGTCGGCGGCGGCCGGCGAACCGGCAGTCGGCGCCACCGGATTGGCCGAATTCATCGAGGAGGCCGGCGCGGAATCACCGCCGGGCGCGCCGCGCGGCGCCTGGCCGGCCATACCTTCGAACCTGGCCACCGGCTGCGCCCATTCCACCTGCGGGTCGCGCGACAACTGCTCGATGATGCGGGCGGCGTCGGCGTCGTCCTTGTAGCGCATCACGTAGCAATCGATGCCGAGCAGCGACATGGCCCAGCCCTCGACCACCGTCATGCCGTGCTGCCGCGCCAGCGCCTCGGCGCGGCGCCGACGTCCGCCGCTGCCGCTGTCGTCCATGTAGCGGCCGCCGTAGGTGGCGTCGGGACGGTAATGCGTGGCGGGCAGGCGCAGCATCACCAGCAACTGGTTCGCGCCCGGATCAAGCGAGCCGTCGTCGGCTGGCGGCAGGATGCGTTCGTCGCCCGCCGGCGGCGAGGCGCCGGCCACGGGGGCCGACGCTGCCGCTTGCGGCTCTGGGACGTCCGCATGGAGCGCGCCCGCCGCCGCTGGCGCCAGCACTGTCGCCAGCACGGCGGCCAGCACGGCCGGCAGCAAGGCCGCCCGCACGATGGCGCGCGCGGTCACGGCGTGCCGCCGTCGTCGAGCGCCTCGGCGAATTTGACGGCGGGGTCGGCGCGCAGCGCTTGCAGCGCGCGGTCGCGGTTCTCGTCCGCTACGCTGATCAGGTAGGCATCGGTGACGGTGGGGCCATCGACCACGCGCGCGCCTTGCGCTTGCAGGATGCGCCGCAATTCGCGTTCGGTGGTGGTGGGCTGGAACATCACGACGAGGTTGCCAGCCGGGGCCGCGCCGACGCTGTTGCCCAGCACGCGATAGGCGGCGGGCGGCGCGTCCGGACGCGCCAGCAGCGCCACCAGACCGACGATCAACACCCATTGCGCCGCCACCGCCCAGCGCAGCCAGGTCGGCTGGTTGGCCGCGCCCATGGCCCACCAGCGCCGCGGCACGGCCGGCACGATCGGGAGCGCGGGCGCATCGGCCGGCGGGCTGACATCGGCGGCGGCGGCGGTCGTGGCCGTGCCGGCCGGCGCCGCGTCGGCGCGCGCCGGAACATCGCCGGTGTCGTCCACCGGACCGAGCGCCGGCAGCAGCCGCGCCCAGGCGCGTTCCATGTCCACTCCCGGCGGCAGGGCGGTGTCGGCGCTCCCTTGGTCCAGCATCTCGCGCTCCCATTGCAAATCCTGACGGCATTGCTCGCACGTGTGCAAATGCGCTTCCACGCGGTGCGCGTCGTCGGGTTCCAGTTGCGATGACGCGTACCAGGGCAGCAGTTCCTGCACCGCCTGGTGCGCCGGGACATCCAGTCTGAAGACTCGCCCGTTCATCGCCCGTTCTCTCTCTCGTTCCACAACAAATCCTTCAATCTGTGCCGCGCATGAAACATCCGGGTTTTGACCGTGTTCACCGGGCAATCGACCACTTCAGCGATGTCGCTGTAGGCCATCTCATGATAATAGGTTAGTACCATCACCGCGCGCTGTGCGGCCGGCAATTGATCCAACGCCTCGGCGACCGTATTCTGCAATTGCAGCCGGGTAATCGCCTGCTCCGGCTGGTTGCCGCTGTCGTCCTCGTACAGCGACGCGTCGGACTCCACCGGATCGTCGCTGCCACGCAAACCCTTCAGCGTTTTGCGGTAGGCGATGGCGAAAATCCACGTGGAAGGCTTGCAACTGCCGTCGAAGGTCTCTGCTTTTTGCCAGACCACCAACATGGTGTCGTTGACAATTTCCTCGATCAAGGTCGCGTTGCGGGTCATGCGTCCGATGAAGCGCGACAGGCGCGAAAAATAGCCGCGGTACAGCTGCTCGAAGGCGGCCCTGTCCCCGCCCGCTATCCTGCCCAGCAGGCACGCCTCGTTCGCATCCGGTAATGAGCCCGTCGACAGGCCCTGTGATTGACGCATCCGCCATCCTCCATTGTTTGCCGTAGATGCCGTTCGGCGGGCAAATGGTTCTACTAAACAGCAAATATATATGCGCAACAAGCACGCAACCGTGCGCGACAGCGACGCCGGGTCAAAAACCTGTCCATCGCGCATGCTACCACCCGGATTCGGCTACCATGGCATGCATGGACCTGAACGCTCACATCGACCACCTGCAAACGTTTTTACACCGGCACCGGCGCGTGCTGGTGCTGACCGGGGCCGGTCTCAGCACCGACTCCGGTATTCCCGACTACCGCGACAGGGACGGCGTGCGCCGTGGCCGCACCCCGATCCAGGGCCCGGATTTCCGCCGCGACGAGGGCGTGCGCCGCCGTTACTGGGCGCGCAGCATGGTCGGGTGGCCAACGTTGGCGCAGGCCGCGCCGAACGTCGGCCACCGCGCGCTGGCGGCGCTGGAGGAGGCCGGCCGCATCGACGGCGTGATCACGCAGAATGTCGACGGCCTGCACCAGCGCGCCGGCAGCCGCCAGCTGATCGAGCTGCACGGCAACATCCACGGTGTCGTCTGCCTGGACTGCCGCCGGGTCGCCGGGCGCGCCGCGATCCAGGCCGAGCTGCTGGAAGCGAATCCCGGCCTGTTCGCGGTCGACGCCGAGGTGCGCCCCGACGGCGACGCCGAGGTCGAGCTGGAGGCGCTGCAGCACTTCCACGTGCCGGTCTGCGCGCACTGCGGCGGCACCCTGCAACCCGACGTGATCTTCTTCGGGGATAATATTCCGGCCCAGCGCACCGCCGACGCGCTGGCCATGATGGAGCGCGCCGACGCCTTGCTGGTGGTCGGCTCGTCGCTGATGGTGTTTTCGGGCTACCGCTTCTGCAAGCTGGCGGCGGCGACGGGCAAGCCGATCGCGGCGATCAACCTGGGCAAGACGCGCGCGGACGACCTGATCGGACTGAAGGTGGAGGCGGCGGCGGCCGAGGTGCTGCCGCGCCTGTTGTGAGCGGGTGGCGGCTTAGTTCCGCTGCAGCATCGAGCGGACGATGGCTTCCTTGGCCAGCACATAGTCCTGGCCGGCCAGCACCAGGTTGGAGTTCGGCTGGATCACCTTGACGTTGATGAACACCATGTCGCTGGTTTCCGCGTACGATCCCACCACGATGGCCTGGGCGTTGTGCGCAGTCGCCACTTCGCCGATTTCGCGGGTAAGCATCAACTCGCCCTGGTTGCGCTTCAGGTAGACGTTGTTGCGCAGTTTCATTTCGATCATCCGCATGCCGCCCTGCGCCAGGCGGGTCGACACCTGTTCCGACACCAGCCGGCCCAGCGTCGTGGTCTGCTCCAGCGCGTCGATGTTGACGATGGTGGCCATGATCAGCGGCTTGTCGGCGGTCAGCTTGCCGCTCAGCTGGTGCATCAGCGAATCGGCGGCCTTGTAGTTGGCGTCGATGAACTGGTTGGACGAGATCGTCGAATAATTGCCTTCCTCCTTGGTGGCGGTGGAGGAGCAGGCCGCCAGCAGCAGCGGCAGCGCCAGCGCGGCGGCGCGGGCCAGGGATGTCATGGGCATTTACATGTCTCCACGTACTTTGAAGGTACGGGTCAATTTGGTGAGTTCGGCGTCCTGCTCGAGCACGCCGTACAGTTCGCGGTCGGAATCGGCCACATAGTAGGCCGACGTGGTGCGCGCCAGGTAGCGGTACTGGTCGGACACCGACAGCGTGACGATGATCTCGGTCTTGGGCGTTTGGCCGGGGGCGAACTGTGCGTTGTTGAGGTCGTACGGGTCCCAGCCGGCGTTCATCGCGTCCTCGTCCGACATCGGCGTCGGCGACAGCTCGGCCATCGAGACGCCGCCGGGCAGCGCGGTGCGCTCGCCGATCGGACGGTATTGCGGACGGTCGGCGGCGAAGGTGACGGCCTGGATGTCCAGATCGATCTTGAGCGAGCCGGCCGGCGTGCGCGTGACGACATAGCCGTCGTTCACCAGCGAGGTCGTCAGCTGGGTGACCAACGCGCGCTGGAAGGCGTTCGAATCGGCCGGCTCGTTGATGAAGACTGGGCGCGGCGGACTTTTCTTGAGCTGGGCCACCAGCCGTTTTTCGATGCTGTTGGACACCACGCCCCAATGGTAGGCCGCTTGCAGCTTGGCCTGCTTGGTGGTGGGGAAGTTCGCCGCCAGCGGAGTCGGCGTATAGCGCGCCGCACATCCTGACAGGACCAATCCGGCTGCCAGAGCCATTGCAGTTTTCAGCGCCATTGTTGCCTCATCGTCAAAAGTCTACCGTGATCCGTGCCCGCGCGCAGTGCCTGGGGGCGCGAATGTGAAATCATCCAGCGTCCAGTTTAGCATGGATGTTTCCGATTAGAAATTCTGAAGGCGATAAAAAACCCGGTTCGGGACCGGGTTGTGTACGGAGCGCGCAACAGTTTTGGCGGTTTCAGCGGCTGTGGGTCTTCATCGCCGCCGCCACTTCGCGTTTGCCGTCGCGGTCCTTCTCGGTGGCGCGCTTGTCGTGCATTTTTTTACCCTTGGCCAGGCCGATTTCACATTTGACCCGTCCGCCCTTGTAATGCAGGTTGAGCGGCACCAAGGTGTAGCCGGAGCGCTCGACCTTGCTGATCAGCTTGTCCATCTCCTGGCGGTGCAGCAGCAGCTTGCGGGTGCGCACCGCTTCCGGGCTGATGTGGGTCGAAGCGGTGGGCAGCGCGCTGATGTGGGCGCCGAACAGGAACAGCTCGTCGCCACGGATGGTGACGTAGGCCTCCTTGATCTGGACGCGGGCGTCGCGGATTGCCTTCACTTCCCAGCCTTCGAGCACGATGCCCGCTTCGTAGCGGTCCTCGATGAAGTAGTCAAAAAAGGCTTTTTTGTTATCGGCTATGGTCATGGGGTTCGTAAATCAGCTGAAAACCCGTGCGGGTCGGTTAAACTACTGCTTCGCGTCAAAAAACGCGACTAATTCAACATCATAGCAAATGGTTAGCCAATGGCAGTAGTGCACAAATCAGTTTTCCTCGGTTACAGCGCCCAGCAGATGTTCGACCTGGTTGCCAACATCGATGACTATCCCAAGTTTCTGCCGTGGTGCAGCGGCGTCGAGATCCGCGAGCGTGGCGACAGCGTGGTGGTGGCCAGCATCGGCATCAACTACCACGGCGTCAAGCAAAGCTTCACCACCTCCAACGAGAACACGGCGCCGACCACCATCAAGATGAAGCTGGTCGACGGTCCTTTCAAGTGCCTCGACGGCGTGTGGACGTTCAAGGCGCTGCGCGAGGATGCCTGTAAGATCGAACTGGATATGCGCTACGAATTCTCTGGCACCCTGCTGGACAAGCTGGTCGGGCCGGTGTTCGGCATGATCGCCAACAGCATGGTCGATTCCTTCTGCAAACGGGCGGAAACCGTCTATGGCGGCTGAACCGATCAACGTCGAGGTCTGCTACGCCAGCGACGCGGTGCAATTCCTGCGCGCGTTGCGGGTGCCCGTGGGCACCACGCTGGAGCAGGCCATCGCCGCCAGCGGCGTGCTGGCCGAGGTGCCCGGCATCGACCTTGCCACGATGCAGGTCGGCATCTATGCCAAGAAAAAGCCGCTGGACACGGTGCTGCGCGAGCACGACCGCGTTGAAATCTACCGCCCGCTGATCGCCGATCCCAAGCAAGCGCGCCGCCGCCGCAAGCTCTCCGCCTGACAGCCCGGGGTCAAGTCTGTCATTCGGACACGGCCTGATCAATCTGTGACGCCTTCCCGTTGAATGGCGTAACGGTTTGCGCCGATTTTGCTCAGGCGCTCTATCCGGCCGGTCCCAATGCGGCTTCCATTGAGATAGCTCAGACGCCGTGCCATTGGTGGGAAGAGAATGACGCGGTCTTGATTTCGCCGGGAGCATGATTTACTACAATCTTTTCGTCGACTGCATGCGGATTCACCCACTGACATCGAGCGCGGCATAGGCGAGCGGCCGGTTTGGCATCAGCTACAATATTGGCTCATTGTAATTACTGCGGAGCCAAATTGATCGAAACGCACACCGCACCACCAATCCTGCACCGCGCCGGCGTCGTACTGCTGGTGGTTGGCGCGGTCGATATCGCCTACATGATCTGGCGCCTGTCCACCGGCGCCAGCTATTCCTACAGCATGACCATCCCCGCCGTGATCGCCGGCGTGCTGCTGATGCGCGGCAGCCTCAAGGCTGCCTCCGCACTGATCTGGATCGCCGCCATCCTGCTGCCGATGGCGATCGCCAGCGGCGCGATGTCGCTGATGCAGCCGCTCGACCTGACTATCACCGAACTACGCGTGGCGCCCGCCGCCCATCTCGGCGCGGCGCTGCCGCTGGCGGTCTTCTGCGCGCTGTTGTACTGGCTGTTGCAGCAACTGGGCCGCCTGCCGGTGCAATCGGCGATTCAGACCGCTGGCCGCAAGAAGCCCGCCATCAACGTGGCGCTGACCATTGGCGTGGCGCTGTCGATGCTGGCGCTGACCGGCAAACAGCTAGGCCAGAACAGTGATTTAAAGAAGAAGGCAGAACAGCTTGCGCAGGAAAAGCACGGCGCGCAGTTCCGCTATCACGCGACCAGCATCACGCCGCGGGACGATACGGAAGGCACCTTCGTCGAGGCCAAGGTCCAGGCGTGGAATCAGAACAGCGTCGACACGGTCGACGTGTTCTGGAAAGAGAAATGATGCGAGGGGACTGCGGCATCGCGTGAACCGCGATGCCGCGTGCGGGACGGCTTAGCGTCCGCTGATGTTGAGCGTGCGCGCGTCCAGCTTGACCTTGACGGTGGCCGCAGGCTTGGCGCCGGCCGATTCGGCCAGCGTCACGATGTACTCGCCGCCGGCGATCTTCCAGGTTTTGCTGGCGCTGTCGTACATGGCCAGCAGGCGCGGATCGATCTTGACCTTGGCCTTGCCGCTGGCGCCGGCCTTCACCGCCACCTTGTCCCAGCCGCCCAGGCGCTTCGGCGCTTCCCAGCCGCCGGCCGCCGGCGACACGTACACCTGGCCAACCGCCTTGCCATCGCGCTTGCCGGTGTTCTGCACGTTGAAGGTGACGTCGATGCCGGCGCCATCGGTCGACTTGTTCGCGCTCAGGTCCGCAAAGGCGAAGCTGGTGTACGACAGGCCGTAACCGAACGGGAACAGCGGCTTGTGGCCTTTCAGGTCGAACCACTTGTAGCCGACGGCCGCGCCCTCGATGTTGTAGTCGGTGCTGATCTTTTCGATGATGTTCTCATCCTTGGTCACCGCGTCGCCGTCGAGCACCGGACGTGGCAACTGCGCCACCGAAGCCGGGAAGGTGGCCGGCAGGCGTCCCGACGGATTGACTTCGCCGGTCAGCACGCGCGCGATCGCCGCGCCGCCGCTGGTGCCCGGATACCAGGCTTCGACCACGGCGCCGACGTTGTTCAGCCACGGCATGACGACCGGGCCGCCGGTTTGCAGCACCACGATGGTCTTGGCGTTGGCCTTGGCCACTGCCGAAATCAGCGCGTCCTGCTTGTTCGGCAGGTTCAGGTCAGGCGCGTCGATGGCCTCGGCCATCCACTGGTTGCCGAACACGATGGCGACGTCGCTCGACGCGGCCAGCTTGGCGGCTGCGGCGGCATCCTTGCCGTCGTTGTAGACCACTTTGGCGCCGGTGCGCGTGCTCAGTTCCTGCATCGGCGACGAGCGGTGGTAGACCATCGGTCCCGGGAAGAAGGCCGGGCCCTCGTTGGCGACCGGCGACAAGCCGACCGGATAGACCTGCGCCGAGCCGCCGCCGGACAGCACGCCGACATTGGCGTGGCCGCCGATAATGGCGATGGTGCGCACGTTGGCGCCGAGCGGCAGCAGGTCGTTGCTGTTCTTGAGCAGGACGATGGCTTCCTCGGCGTCCGACTGCGAGATCTTGCCGTTGGCGGCGAAGTCGATGCCGGCGTCGTCGGTGGTCGGCGTGACCACCGGATGCTCGATCAAGCCGTTGGCGAACATGGCGCGCGTGATGCGCTTGACCATGTCGTCCAGGCGCGCCTGCGGCACGTGGCCGTTGACGACCGCTTCCTTCAGCGCTTCGTTGAAGTAGGCCGATTTGTCGAACGGGTGGCCCGACTGCTGATCCAGCCCGTGCATGGCGGCGGGAACGGTGGAGTGGGTCGCGCCCCAGTCGGACATGACGTAGCCCTTGAAGCCCCAATCCTTCTTGAGCACCTGGTTCAGCAGATAGTCGCTCTCGCAGGCGTAGGAACCGTTGACGCGGTTGTACGCGCACATCACCGAACCAGGATCGCCGCGCTCCATGGCGATTTGCAGCGCCAGCAGGTCTGACATGCGGCCGGCTGTGTCGTCGATCTTGACGTTGACGTGATTGCGGTTGGTTTCCTGGTCGTTGAAGGCGAAGTGCTTCAGCGTCGAGACCATGTGGTTCGACTGCACGCCGCGAATCTGCTCGCCGACCATGACGCCGGCCAGCAGCGGATCTTCGCCGCCGTATTCGAAGTTACGGCCGTTGCGCGGCTCGCGCAGCAGGTTGACGCCGCCGGCCAGCATGATGTTAAAGCCCGTCTTGCGCGCCTCGCTGCCGATCATCGCGCCGCCGGCGAACGCCAGTTCCGGGTTCCACGTGGCCGTGGTGGCCAGGCCGGAGGGCAGGGAAGTGCGCTGGTAAGGTTTTTTGGACGCCGCCTGGGTGGCGACGCCGACGCCGGCGTCGGCCTGCCATTGCGGCGGCAGGCCAAGACGCTCGATGCCCGGAATGAAGCCGGCCGAATCCTTGCGGCCTTCCTTTGGCGCGACGTGTTTCTTGGACTCGAAATCGGTGGAGAAGTAGCCGAACACGGTCTGGATCTTCTCATCCAGCGTCATCGCCTTGACCAGCTGCTCGGCGCGCGCGTCCGGCGTCAGCTTTTTATCGAGCCATGGGCGCTTGGCGTCGGCGGCATGGGCCGCTCCGCTTAACGTGGAAGACAGCATGAGGGGATAAACCAGTGCCAGTGACAGCCAGAGACGCTTCTTCATACGATTGCTATGTCCTTATATTTCGATTTATAGGTCGGCGCGCGGGATTAAAACCTCGAGCGCGTATACGCCACCCGCAACGATACCGGTCACGCGCGGTTCAGGCAATCGTTTTCCGTCCAGCGCGACCTGAATTTCACCGACATCGGCGCGGCGGATCGATACCTCGAACGTGGCGTAGCGGAACTGGCGGGTGACCTTGATGCCGTCCCAGTGCTTGGGCAGCTGCGGAGCGACCAGCAAACCGTCGGTGTCACCCTTCAAACCGCACAGGCCCTCGATGAAGCAGCGGTAGGCCCACGACACGGTGCCGGTGTTGAACAACTGGCTGGAGCGGCCGGCCGTGCGCGGATACTGGTGGTAGGCGCCGCGATAGTAATTCGGGATGAACACCGGCAGCTGGCCGCGCTGCAGGTAATCGGCCTCGCTCGGGCCGGGGATCATCTGGCGCAGCAGCTTGTAGGCGCGGTCGCCTTCGCCGACCGTGTACAGGCTATAGATGTAGAAAATCGAGGCGTGGTTGTAGACCGCGCCGTTCTCCGCCGAACCGGGGTGCTTTTGCGTCACGCGGCCGACGTCGTCGCGCATGGCGCTGTACGGCGGCGCGAACATCGCCACGCCGTACGGCGTGTCCAGCTGCTCCTCGACCTGCGCCATCATCGCCGCGCGCTTGTCCGCGTCGGCGGCGCCGCCCAGCATCGCCCAGGCCTGCGGGTTCAGATAGATGCGGCCTTCCTTGTCCTTGCTGATGCCGAAGGTGACGTTGTCGTCGGTGATGCCGCGCGCGTACCAGTCGCCGTCCCACAGGTGCTCGTTGGCGGCGCGGTTGACCGCCACCGCGCCGGCGCGGAAGTGCTTCGCGCTTTCCGCCAGCGAGGCGTTGGCGGCGCCGCTCTTCTCGCAGATATCGGCCCACAGGTTGAGCGCGTAGGCGGTGGCCACCGTCAGCCAGCCCGACACGCCGCGCCCCTTGTAGCCGACCATGTTCATCGGATCGCACCAGTCGCCCTGGGCGATGTAGCTCAAACCGCGCTTGTCGCGCGCCTGCAGCAGCCAGTCCATCGCGCTGCTCATGCGCTCGGAGACGGTGATGGCGACGCCGCTGTCGTGGCCGACGACGTCCTCGTTGAGGATGTCGTAGTCGCCGGTTTCGTCCAGGTACACCTTGAGCGCCACGGGCAGCCACACGCAATGGTCGGTGTGCGGCACCTGGTTGATGTATTTGAGCTCCGCGCCTTCGGCCAGCAGGATCCCGTCCGGCATCGCGCCGCTGGCTTCCTGCTGCGACAGCGCATGCAGGAAAGCCGCGCGCATCACACCGGGCTTGATGAAGCTCATGCCCATATTGTCCTGCAGGTAGTTGCGGGTCTGCGGATCGGTGCTGAGGCGATTGACGTCGCCGTGGTAGAACACCTGGCGCGGCAGCCAGTTGTTGACGAAGTTATCGAGCTCCTTGTCGGGCGTCTCGATGCGCAGGCATCCGCGTCCGCCGGCGATGTAGTCGGCGTAGTCCTTGCGCGCGTTGTCGAAGGCGGCGGCGCCCAGGTATTTTTCGCGCATGGCGATGATTTCGGCGTCGTCGAAGGCGGGGCCGAAGATGAAGCGGTAGTCGTGCGACTGGCCTTGCGCGAGTTCCAGGCGGTACTGGACCACGGCGGCCGGCGTCTCGTACCGGGCGTCGCCGTTGGCCAGCAACGGTTCCTGGATCGCGCTCGGATAATGCAGGCCGCCTTCGCCTTCGAACGCCTGCTGCTGCACTTCCCACGCCACTGGCGCCTGCTCGCACAGGAAGTAGGTCTTGTCCTTGAAATCCTTTTGCTTGAAGTAGTCGGTGACCTTCTGATACGGCGTCACGCTGCTCGCCACCACGCCCCCCAGGTCGGCGCGATACTCGCCCGACTGGTTCATCCACGACATGTAACCGATCGGGAAGTAGGGGTAGACACTGAGCTTGCGCGCGCGGCCGGACAGATTGGTCACGCGCAGCGACCACAGTTCCACCACGTCGCTGGTCGGGATGCTCAACGTCAGTTCGATGCGCAGGCCCAAATACTCGATGGTCCATTCGATGTCGCTTTTGCCGACCGAGAAAGTGAAGCTGTCGACCGGCGTGCGCACCGGCTCATACGGCGCCGAGAACAGCTCGCCGGTTTCCTCGTCCTTGATGTAGAAGAAGCGGCCCGGGTGGTGGGCGTAGTAGTTCTGCTCCGGCTGCATGAAGGTCTTGGCCTCCAGGTTCGGCGCGTAGGCGTACTTGGCGGGTTCCGGCTGCATGTACTGGGCGACGGCGTAGCCACGGCAGGTCACCTGGATCATCATTTTCTGGTTCCACAGGAAGCCGGCGGCGCGCGGCATGGCCGTGGCGCTGGTCAGTTCGAAGCGGTCGCCATTGTGGGTTGGGCGTAGCATGAGACGGTCTCCGTATTAAGCTGAATTGAATGCGGGGTTATGCGGGTTTGGCTTTGCGTTCTTCCAGCTCGGCCTGGATCTGAACCAGCTTGGTGTTATCGAGGTTATAGAAGAACATGACCACCACGGCCAGCGCCGCGAAGGCGGCCGGAATGAACGACATCAACCAGACGATGCCGGCCTGCGAACCGGCCGACTGCGCCGCGTTGGCGACATACCCCAGCTGCGTGAACAGCGAGCCGATGACGGCCACCGCGATCGCGGTGCCGAGCTTTTGCGAGAACGTGGCGGCGGCGAAGGTCATCGCGGTGGCGCGGCGGCCGGTGCGCCATTCGTTGTAATCGGCCGTGTCGGCGTACATCGAGAAGGCCAGCGGCGACTTCGGTCCCAGCGCCAGGCCCATGCCGATCTGCAGCGCGAACATCAACGTGACCTGGTCCTTGGGCACGAAGAAGAAGGCCGACGACAGCACGGCGGTCACGCTCATCAAAATCATCATCAGCTTCTTCTTGTCGACGAAGCGCGTCAGGAAGGGCGTGATCGAGGCGCCGACGGCGGCCGAGATCATATACGCCGGCACGAAGCCCTGCATCAGCTCGGGGCGTCCCACCACATATTTGAAGTAGTAGGCCGCGCTGGTGGTGCGCAAGGTGATGGTGATCATGATGATCAGCGCCAGGAAGAACAGCGCCACCCACGGCCGGTTCTGCGACAGGTCGCGGATGTCCTGCGCGACGTTGGATTTCTGCGACGGCGCCGGCGCGATGCGCTCGCGCGTGTTCAGGAACGTCAGCACGAACAGGCCGGAGGCGAATATGCTCCACACCAGCATCGTCAGCTGCCATCCCAGCTTGTCGTCGCCTGCGCCCAGCCACGACACCATCGCCGGCGTGGCGGCGGTGACCAGGGTGCCGCCGGCGAAGGCGAAGATGAAGCGCAGGCCGTTGACGGTGGAGCGCTCCTGCGGATCGGCCGACAACACGCCCGACAGCGCGTTGTAGGGGATGTTGATGCAGGTGTAGCAGACCATCATCAGCAGGTACGTGGCGTAGGCCCAGACGATCTTGCCGTCGTGGCCCAGGTCCGGCGTGGTGTAGGTGAGGATGGCCGCGCAAGCCAGCGGCACCGGCACCCAGACCAGATAGGGGCGGAATTTGCCGAAGCGGGTGCTGGTGCGGTCGGCGGCGGCGCCGATCATCGGGTCGGTGAAGGCGTTGATGATTTTGATCGTAAACATCATCGACGCCGCCGCGCCGGCCGAAATGCCGAAGACGTCGGTGTAGTAGATCAGCAGGAACGTCGCGATATTGGTCCAATAAAAATTGAAGCCCATATCGGCGATGCCGTAGCTGATCTTTTCGCGCCAGGTCAGTTGTTTATTCACAGTCGCCTTGTTTTAACGATACCCGACAGTCTAATGCCGTCGGTTCTTGCACATGTAAAAACAGGCAGTGAAGCCGGAACTCCACTGCCCGAACGGGGCGGAACGCCGGGACCGTACTCGCGCGCGCATGCACTTGCACGATCCAGCGTGGCGGGAGACGCCACCCCGAGAGAGCTCGGTGTGCGGCCGTCAGCCGGGGGCGGGCGGCGCGAGTTGGGCGGTAATCTTGGTAGCGGTAACTATGGTGGCTGTCATCGTGTCTCCTGCTTATAGGTTTGTAAGATCTCCCGCACCAGTTCCGCCGGCTCCTTGCTGATGTCGAGCACGATGCCGGCTTCGTCGGCCTGCAGCGGCTCCAGCGACGCCAACTGGCTGTCCAGCAGCGACGTCGGCATATAGTGGCCGGGGCGCGCCGCCATGCGCGCGGCGATCAGCTCGCGCGGCCCGTGCAGATGGGCGAAGCGCAGTTGCGGGTCGGCCCCGCGCAGCAGATTGCGATAACGGCGTTTCAAGGCCGAGCACGACAGCACCAGGCCGGACTGGCGGTCGCGCGCCGCGGCAATCTCGCCGTGCAGCGCCTTCAGCCAGTCGGCGCGGTCGTCGTCGGTCAACGCCATGCCCGCCGACATCTTGGCGACGTTGGCGTATGAGTGATAGGTGTCGCCTTCCAGGAAGGGCGCGCCCAGCGCGCTGGCCAGTTGTAGGCCGACCGAGCTTTTGCCGCAGCCGCTCACGCCCATGACGACCCAGCGGACCTGCGTTGTTTGATTACTCATAGTGGTAGATGCATGTTAGCGCTAACAGATTGTTTGTAGTGTAAGCTTTTGCGGCGATTTGTAAACAAGAATCTATGGTGCGCCGCACCAAGGCGAGCGCGCGTGGACGCGACGGCGCGGCCGGCTGGCCGCTCCAAGCTCAGGCGCTTTCCCTGGCCATCAGCGTGAATCCCAGGTCGATCTGGCGGTTGGGCGGCGCCTCGCCTTTGATGACCGCGCGCAGCAAGGTGGCCGCCTCGAAGCCGATGCGGTAGCGCGGCGTGCCGATCGTCGTCAGCGACGGATTCATCCAGGCCGACGCCGGCAGGTCGTTGAAGCCGCAGATCGCCAGCTGGGTCGGCACCGAGATGCCGCGCCGCTGGCATTGATAGATGGCGCCGTGCGCCAAGTCGTCATTGCAGCAGAAGATGGCGTCGCAGTCGGGCGCCTGCGCCAGCATGCGGCCCAACAGCTCGGCGCCCAGCGCGATGGTCGACGGCTCGGCGACCATGACCTCCAGCCGGACGTCGGCCAGGCCGGCTTCGTTCATGGCCTGGCGGTAGCCCTCGGCGCGGCGCAAGGTGCGCTCGTCGAGCTGGGCGCCGATGAAGCCGATGCGCTTGTGGCCCTTGTCGAGCAGATAGCGCGTCATCGCCTGGCCGGCCTGGAACTGGGAGAAGCCCACGGTCAGCTGGGCCGGGTCGGTGGACATGTCCATCATCGACACCACCGGCACGCGCGAGTTGGTCAGGATCTGCTGCACCCGGTCGCTGTGCGACAGCCCCGACAACAGCATGCCGTCGGGATTCGATTGCAGGTAGGTGCCGATCAGTTTTTCCTCTTCCTGGTCGGAATAGCGGGTGTTGCCGATCAGGATCTGGTAGTCGTCGGCGTCGAGCGCGTCCTGGATGCCGGCCAGCACTTCGGTGAACACGGCGTTCGACAGCGACGGCACCAGCACGGCGATCACCTTCGACTGCGACGAGGCCAGCGCGCGCGCGGCGCGGTTGGGCACGTAGCCCAGTTCGATCACTGCCTTGTCGACGCGGTCGCGCAGCGCCTGCGACACCATGTCCGGCTGGGTGATGGCGCGCGACGCGGTCATCGTCGCCACGCCGGCGTGTTTGGCCACCATCGCCAGGGTGATGCGGCCGCTGGCCCGGCTCCTGCCCGCTTGTGATTTCGTCATCAGTAATACTTATAGTGGTAGTGATAGCGATATCATACGGCAGCTTATGTCCAAAGGGAGAGGCAGGGCAGTGCTTATTGGCAGCCAGCCAACACTTTTTGATTCTTTTTGCCCAATTCGGCGCGCTCGGCGTCGGTCATGATGGCCCGCTCGCCGTTTTTATCGACATTGACCATGCGCATGCCTTGCTCCAGCGCCCGCTGGTTTTGCCGGGCGGCCTCGCAATTGGCGGCGGTGTCGGCCTTTTGCCGGGCCTCCTCGGCGCTTTTGCGCTCGGCGGCTTCGGCGTCGGCGCGGCGTTTGTTGAAGGCTTCGTTACGCTGTGCCAGGGTGGGGGCGGGCTTGGCCCCGGCGTCGGCGGACGGAACAGCGGCGGGCGGCTCATCGACGTCCAACGGCGCGGCGTTGGGGTTGAACGGGACCTTGCCCGGCGCTTTCAAAATGCGCTTTGCGGGTACCGACGGCGGGGGCGGGCGGTCCGACAATTGTTTGACGCCCTTGTCATCGATCCAGATGTACTGTGCGAGGGCCGCGCGCGGCAGGCCCAGCGCCAGCAGCGCCAGCAGCGCCAGCAATAGGACGGATTGTGCGAGCGGCGGGCGCGCCCGGCGAGTGCTGCGGAAGTGATCCATGGTGCGCTCCGGTAACGTTGGAGCTGATTTCGCCATGATTCGGTGCGGGTGTCAACCGATCTCGCATGAGGCTCGGGCAGGGCGCATGGGCGTCGGCAGGCGCCGACGCCCCTTTTTAGTTCCGGCGGGTTACGCCAGCCAGCGCATTACGCCGCGATGGCGGCAGTCTTCTTGCGGCCTTTGTAGCGCGCGCAAAGGCCCAGGGCCGCCAAGCCCGCGCCCATCATGGCGAACGGCGGCAGTTCCGGCACCGGGCTCGCCGCGTCCACCGCCTCGAAGGACACGGTCAGCGCGGTGATGTTGAACGAGCCATAGGCCGGGTCCAGCGCCATGTCGTAGAACATGTAGGCGAACAGCCTGTCGTAGCTGCCGCTGGCGGCGGATGCGTTGGAGGCGAACGACAACTTGCCGTTGGTCGGCGACGTGATGATGGTGGTGTTGGCACCCTGTGCATTGCCCAGCAGTTCGGCGTCGAAAGGTCCGCAGGTGCCGCAGTTCGGCGACAGCACGTCGAAGCTGGCCCGGGCATAGGCGCTGTAGTTGCCGGTGTGCGGCCACGGGTTCGGGTCGGTGCCGAATTCGTATTCGACGTCCATCGTGAAGCTCATTTTGCCCGTCAGCGCCTTGCCGGCGTGCGCATCGATCAGGAAGAGCTGCTTATATGACGTATTGCTTGGAATGCCGTCTTCATCGTAGCGGCCGCCGGAAAAGGTGAAGGTATTGCCGGTGCTCGACACCGGCGTAAAGCCCTCGATCGTTACGTCGACATCGCGGCCGTGGGCGGTGGCGGCGACAGCCGGCGCGGCGACGGTGGCGACCAGCGCGGCCGCCGACAGCAACTTCAAAATCGTCTTGTTCACGTGTACTCCTGAATGGTGGTTGAAATAAGTGGAGCGACTCGCTGGCGATATTAAAAAACCAAGAGCCGCCGGCACTATACACAGAATGTTAAACATGCAATCTAACCAAACATCACATTCTAGAAATATTTACAATATTTCCATGCTATGTGTTTGAAGAACGCCCGCGCGACGTGGCGGGGGCCGCGGCGGGGCGGCGTCGAAGTTCCAGACAGAACGGCTCAAAGTCTGTATAATCTGCTTTTGCGCCTATAGGAATTGCTATGCGTCTTCTCCAAAAAGCACTCACGTTCGATGACGTGCTTCTCGTCCCAGCGTACTCGAATGTTCTGCCTGCCGATACGTCCCTCAAAACTCGTCTGACCCGCAATATCACGTTGAACATTCCGCTGCTGTCGGCGGCGATGGATACCGTGACCGAAGGCCGTCTGGCGATCGCCATGGCGCAAGAGGGTGGCATCGGCATCATTCACAAGAACCTCAATCCGAAGGACCAGGCGCGCGAAGTGGCCAAGGTCAAGCGGTTCGAGGCCGGCGTGCTGCGCGATCCGATCACGATCCCGCCGACGATGAAAATCCGCGACGTCATCAAACTGACCGAGCAGTACGGCATCTCCGGCTTCCCGGTGGTCGAAGGCAAGGAAGTGGTCGGCATCATCACCAACCGCGACCTGCGTTTTGAACAGGAACTCGACGCCGAGGCGCGCGCCAAGATGACCCCGCGCGAAAAGCTGGTGTTCATCAAGGAAAGCGGCGACGGCGCCGACCGCGACGAAGCCAAGCGCCTGATGAACAAGCACCGCCTCGAGCGCGTGCTGGTCGTCAACGACGCCTTCGAGCTGCGCGGCCTGATCACCGTCAAGGATATCCAGAAATCGACCGAGCATCCGAACGCGTCGAAGGACCAGCACGGCAAGCTGCTGGTCGGCGCCGCCGTCGGCGTTGGCGCCAAGGACGAGGAACGCATCGAGCTGCTGGTCGCCGCCGGCGTCGACGTGCTGGTGGTCGACACCGCCCACGGCCACTCGCAGGGCATCCTCGACCGCGTGAAATGGATCAAGACCAAGTTCCCGCACGTCGACGTCATCGGCGGCAACATCGCCACCGCCGCCGCCGCCAAGGCGCTGGTCGAATACGGCGCGGACGCGGTCAAGGTCGGCATCGGCCCCGGCTCGATCTGCACCACCCGTATCGTCGCCGGCGTCGGCGTGCCGCAGATCACCGCCATCAGCAACGTCGCCGAGGCGCTGGAAGGCACCGGCGTGCCATGCATCGCCGACGGCGGCATCCGCTTCTCGGGCGACATCTCCAAGGCGCTGGCCGCCGGCGCGTCGACCGTGATGATGGGCTCGATGTTCGCCGGCACCGAAGAGGCGCCGGGCGAAGTGATCCTGTACCAGGGCCGCTCGTACAAGTCGTATCGCGGCATGGGTTCGCTGGGCGCGATGTCGGACGGTTCGGCCGACCGCTACTTCCAGGACGCCACGATGAAGGCCGACAAGTTCGTGCCCGAAGGGATCGAGGGGCGCGTCGCCTACAAGGGCAGCGTGCTGGCGATCATCTTCCAGCTGGTCGGCGGCGTGCGCCAATCGATGGGTTATTGCGGCTGCGCCACCATCGACGAGCTGCGCAACAAAGCCGAGTTCGTCGAGATCACCTCGGCCGGCATGCGCGAATCGCACGTGCACGACGTGCAAATCACCAAGGAAGCGCCGAACTACCGTTCCGGCGACTAAGCAGTCCTTGCAACGCCGGCTAGCACGCCGGCGTTGTTCCATTCCAGACCTCTTCTGTAGATATCCATGCATTCTAAAATCCTCATTCTCGATTTCGGCTCCCAAGTCACCCAACTGATCGCCCGCCGCGTGCGCGACTCCGGCGTGTTCTCCGAGGTGTTCCCGTACGACGTCAGCGACGAGTTCGTGCGCAATTACGGCGCCGCCGGCGTGATCCTGTCGGGCAGCCACAACTCCACGCTGGACGGCGACTCGCCGCGCGCGCCGCAAGCCGTGTTCGAGCTGGGCGTGCCGGTGCTGGGGATTTGCTACGGCATGCAGACGATGGCCGCGCAGCTGGGCGGCAAGGTCGAAAACGGCCTGGTGCGCGAATTCGGCTACGCCGAGGTGCGCGCGCGCAGCCACACCAAGCTGCTCGACGGCATCAACGACTTCGTCACCGACGAAGGCCACGGCATGCTCAAGGTGTGGATGAGCCACGGCGACAAGGTGCTGGAAATGCCGCCCGGCTTCGTCCTGATGGGCAACACGCCAAGCTGCCCGATCGCCGCCATGGCCAACGAGGAAAAGCATTTCTACGGCGTGCAGTGGCACCCGGAAGTGACGCACACGGTGCAGGGCAAGGCCATGCTGGGCCGCTTCGTGCACGAGATCTGCGGTTGCAAATCGGACTGGAACATGCCGGACTACATCTCCGAAGCGGTCGAGAAGATCCGCGCCCAGGTCGGCACCGACGAGGTCATCCTCGGCCTGTCCGGCGGCGTCGACTCGTCCGTGGCCGCCGCGCTGATCCACCGCGCCATCGGCGACCAGCTGACCTGCGTGTTCGTCGACCACGGCCTGCTGCGCCTCGACGAAGGCCAGATGGTCATGGACATGTTCGCCAAGAACCTGGGTGTCAAGGTGATCCGCGTCGACGCCGAGGACCAGTTCATGGGCCATCTGGCCGGCGTCGCCGATCCCGAGCAAAAGCGCAAGATCATCGGCCGCGAATTCGTCGAAGTGTTCCAGGTCGAATCGGGCAAGCTGGTCAACGCCAAATGGCTGGCGCAGGGCACCATCTACCCGGACGTGATCGAATCGGCCGGCAAGGGCAAGAAGGGCCAGACCATCAAGAGCCACCACAACGTCGGCGGCCTGCCCGAGACGATGAAGCTCAAGCTGCTCGAGCCGCTGCGCGAACTGTTCAAGGACGAGGTGCGCAAGCTGGGCGTGGCGCTGGGCCTGCCGCATGACATGGTCTACCGCCACCCGTTCCCGGGCCCGGGCCTGGGCGTGCGCATCCTCGGCGAGGTGAAGAAGGAGTTCGCCGACCTGTTGCGCCGCGCCGACGCCATCTTCATCGAAGAGCTGCGCAACACGCCTTACGAGGCGGTGGTAGTGCCAGGCTTCGATCAGGACAGCGTGCCGACCAACTGGTACGAGGCGACCTCGCAGGCGTTTGCCGTGTTCCTGCCGGTCAAGTCGGTCGGCGTCATGGGCGACGGCCGCACCTATGAGTATGTCGTCGCGCTGCGCGCTGTGCAGACGCAGGACTTCATGACGGCGCATTGGGCGCACCTGCCGCACGCGTTGCTGGGCAAGGTGTCGAACCGCATCATCAACGAAGTGCGCGGGATTAACCGGGTGGTGTACGACATTTCGGGCAAGCCGCCGGCGACGATCGAGTGGGAATGATTTTTAGCTCGGCAGCCGCTGGCAACGCCGGCTAAACGGGATGAGATTAAGCCCCTGATTTTCAGGGGCTTTTTTATGGGCGATGGCAAAGGGAGCAAGTCCGAACATTGGCGAGCAGCCGGTTTCACGAGTGGTTATGCTAGTACGGCGGGGAACCAGCAGCCGCGTCAGAAACTTGGTGCGACACTTGAATCGGTCGGCGTAGTGCGCGTCCGACCTATACGATTTTCGTTACCCGAGCATGGCAAAGCGGCATAGCTGGACGAGACTGGCCCACCGTATAATCGGCCCGCTTATAACATGATTGGTACAGGTGTTAATTGGAAGCGATTCAACTTCAATGCGGCGACAGCACGCTGACCGTGTTTCCCGCCATCGGTGCGGCGATCGGCGACTGGCGCTGGCGGCAGCGATCGCTGCTGCAGGCCTTTCCCGGCAACACCGGGGTCGATGCCATCGCATGCTTTCCGTTGGTGCCGTTCGCCAACCGCATCGCGCTGGGCCTGTTGCCGGGCGAGCCGGCGTTGACACCGCACGTAGGCGAGGCGCACAGCCTGCACGGCGTGGGCTGGCAGCGGCCGTGGCATGTATTGGAGCGCAACGCCGCGCACCTCGTGCTCGGCCTGCGTCATGCCGCCGGGCCGGCATGGCCGTTTGATTTCAGCGCGACGCTGACCATCGCCCTGGGCGGGAGCTGGCTGATGCAAACATTGACGGTCACCAATCTAGCCGGGCGGGCGATGCCGGCGGGCCTGGGATTTCATCCGTTTTTTCCGGCCGGCGCCGATACCGTGCTGAGTACCGGCTGGGATGGCGTGTGGGATGTCTCGGATGACCATTTGCCGTTGGGATTCCGCGCGCAGCTCGCGCCGGACGACATCGCCGTCGGCGGCTGGCGCGTCAACAATTGCTTCACGGGCTGGTGCGGTCGCGCATTGCTGTCCTACCCCGGCTACAAACTGTTGATCAGCGCCGATCCGGCCTGCGGCTATTTGCAATGTTATCGTCCCGCCGACAGCGGCTTCATCGCGATCGAGCCGGTCACGCACATTCCCAACGCCCACCAGCTGCGTGGCGACGGCGTCTCCGCTCACGGCTTGCGCGACTTGCAGCCGGGCGCGACGTTGTCGGCATGGATGACGCTGCAGGCCAGCCTGTGAGCGGCGCCTGACTGCATCGGTCGCGCCTCCCGGGCGCGCGTGCCGCCCCGGAGGCCGAATGCAAGCGCGAGAACGACGTCGTCTTTTTCTGCGCGCCCCGGAACGTCGCCAGGAATGAAACCACCTGGCGCGAGGTGCAAGCATCCAGGCTCGGCATCGGCTTCGACGGTGCGCTCAAGGTGGCCAGCCGTTACGACTCGGTGCGCTCGTGATCGTGTCGATGCGACCTGGGCCCGGCGCCGGCGCCTATACCAAATCAAACTGGCTCTAGCGCCGTTTGGCATAGCTCGGCGATGGCGCAAGACCTATCATGTGGATGCACGGCTTTGCTGTGCGTCCCTTAGTGTCTTTTGCACTATTCGGCTCGCCTCTACAGGCGGGTTTTTTTGTCCCGGGCAGGCGTGAAGGCTCAGTACTTGAAGCGCACACCGGCGGTGAAGTAGCGGCCGATGATATCCGCATACGGCAGCGACGGATATTTCAGGCCCGGCGAACCGGAATAGCCGGGGTGCTGTTGCAGGTCGCCCGCCGTGTTGAACAGGTTGCTCACGTTCAGGAAAGCGGTCATCGCGCCATGATCCATCTTCAGGTCGTAGGCGAAGTTGATGTCGGTCTGCTTGTAGGCAGAGACCTTCGGCTGAGCCCACACCACGTTGGCCACGTTGGTGATGTTCGACGATGAAATGAAGCGCTGCAGCAGGTCGATGGTGACGCGGTCCTTGCGATATGTCGCCGACAGGTTGACCTTGTTGGCCGGGGCGTCGATCGAACCGGCGTTGTTGGTGGCGGCCAGGTTGGGTATCGTAATCGCTGATAGTTCCGACTGGTGCGACCATAGGGTGCGCAGCGCCACGTCGCCGTACTGGCCGAGGCCGAGCAGATAGTTCACCTCGGCGTCGAAACCGCGCGACTTGGCCACACCGGTGTTTTGCAGCGTGTTGTAGACCAGGGTCGGGAAGTTCGCCGGCGTCGTGTTGTTGTACGAGATCGGGCGCACCAAAGCTGCGCAATACGGCGAATTGCCGCCCGATTCCAGACACAGGCGTTGCGCGTTCGCATCGAGGCCAAACACGGTGCCGATCGCGTCCTTGACCTTGATGTGGAAGGTGTCGAACGCGAAGCTCAGGCTCTTGATTTGCTTGGGCTGGAACACGAAGCCGACAGTGTAGCCATCGGCCACTTCCGGCTTCAGATTCGGATTGCCACCGCTGACGCTGTTGACCGTGCCGGCCGTGCTGGTGAGGATGTCGGTGACGCCAGAGGCGGAGACGAACTGCTTTTGGTACAGTTCCCACAAGGTCGGCGCACGGAAATCGCGCGACTTGGTGGCGCGCACGCGGAAGCCATCGACGATGGCCCAGTCCCCGCCCAGCTTCCAGGTCTTGGAGGCGAACTTGTTGGACGGGGCGTCATTGCCCTGGACCCGGTAATCGGCCCGGCGGTAGGCGCTGTTGAGCGTCAGTTCCTTGGCGAACGGCACGGCGCTGAGCACCGGCACGGTGAACTCGACGTTTTTCTCGAGCACGTGCGACTCGCCGTCGGCCGACGACGGGACCTCTTTGAAGTACGCCAGGTTGCTGGCCGGATAGCTGCCGCTGGTGGCGCCGCCGTTCGGGCCGAGCCGCAGGTTTTGTGGGTTGAACACATTGCTGCCGACGCTGGGCGACATGCCTAGCGTTTCGTGTCGGAATTCCAGACCGGCGGCGAACTTGATCGGACCGGCCCAGCCTTCGACCACGGTGCCGTTGAAGTCGACGGCGGCGTCGGTGGTGGTGTTGGTGGCGCGGTACGAGGTGTCGTCCAGCACGTAGTCGATCGCCGCCGCGCTGCCGCGGCCCGCGCCGAGCAGGTTGAGCGGCGCGCAGCCGGGGTAGGCGCCGGGCGCGGTCAGGGCCACGCGGCATACGGCGCTGCCGGTCGCCGGGTCGATCACGGCATCGGTGGCGGCGTAGAACTTGGCCGTGTTGACGTTGTTGAGTGTGGTGTAGCTGTTGGTATTGCTGCCGCGCGTGACGTGGGCATCCCACTGCAAGTCGCCGTAGCCGACATCGCCGTTCAGGCCGGCCGTGGCGGCGCTCGACTTGAGCTTCTGGTTGAACGTCAGCTTGCGCATCAGGTCGTTGTCCATGCGGTTCAGCGCGAAGCTGCCGGCGCCGTTCAGGGTGGCGCGCTGGGCGGCGGTCAGGAAAGCGTTGTCGTTGTAGATCCACAGCGGATAGCTGCCGCCAGCGGCGGTCGGGTTGGCCGCGCTGGCGTTCGAGACGTTGGTGTAGATCTGGTTGGCGCCGAAGTCGCTGTTTTGCGCCGTTCGGCCCTGCACGAAGAAGTGCGTGTTGCCGGTCAGGTCGTAGTCGAAGCGGGCGAAGCCCTGCGCGGTGCGGTGCTTGAACAACAGGTACTGGTGCTCGGCCGAGCTGCCGTCGCCGCCGATGGCCAGGTTGTTGGTGACGGTCGGGGTGCCGGAAACGAACGGCGCCAGCGAACCGTCGCTCTGGAAGCGCTGGCCGGCGAACGGACCGGTGGTGACGAGGCCGCCGGACGAGAGGTTGTTTTGCCGGATGTTGTAACCGGTCGTGTACGGGTTGGACGCGGTGCCGCTGCCGAGCACCACGGCGCCGGCGCGGCCGAATGCGCGCGAGGCGGTATCGGTGACGGCGGCGCGTTCGTAGAATTCGACGCTGCCTTCGAAGTGGCCGCGGTCGCCGACTTCGGTGCCGAAGGCCAGGCCGCCCTTGGCCGAATTGCCGTCGCGGTATTTCGAGGTGCCGCCCTGCAGCACGCCCTTGACGCCGATGAACTTGTTGTCGGTGATGAAGTTGACCACGCCGGAGACCGCGTCCGAGCCGTACACCGACGACACGCCGCCGGTGACCACGTCCACGCGCTTGAGCAACAGCTGCGGCAGCAGGTTGGTGTCGACCTTACCGTCGAACGCCGTGGCCGGCACGCGCTTGCCGTCCTGCAGGATCAGCGTACGGTTGGTGCCGAGGCCGCGCAGGTCGAGGAAGTTGCCCGGCTGGCCGAAGCCGGCGCCATTGGAGGCGATCGAGCTGTTTGGCGACGATAGGCTGGTGGCGAACGCCGGCAGCTTCATCAGCGCGTCGGGAATGCTGCTGGCGGTGGTCGCGTTGAGCTTTTCGGCCGTGATGACGGTGGTCGGGGTCGGCTCGAGATTGGTGGTGCGGATGCGTGAACCGGTCACGACCACGACCTTGCTTTCGGCTTCTTTCTCCGGTGTCGCGGGCGCTTCTTGCGCGGCGGCCGGCGCCGACGCGGCCTGCTGGACCTCGGTGGTTTGGGCCTGGGCGCAGACGCTGGTGGCGAAGATGGTGAGTGCGCTGCCGCCGAGCAGGCAGAGCTTGGATGTTTGTTCCACGTTGTTTCCTCCGTTGTGCACGCCGGCGGAAGTCGCTCTCTGGCCGGGTGCGGTTAGTCTTGTTTCCTGGTCTTGCTGTCGAGACCATTGCGTGTGCTGTCCATCGATAACAACTGGTGATGACTGTTATCGATCGGTATATATAGTATTTATATGAAATCAACTGCGCAAGAATTTTTGCGGCTGTGGCCCTTTCACAACCGCGAAAAACACGGAAAATCGCCTATTCCCTTGGGGTTAAAGGCGCGCTTTGGGCGGCTCCGCAAAGGGGGATTTTGAGTGGGGAAAAATGGCGTTTCATTTGTAGTACTTAAGGCGCTTTGATTTGGCGGTGCCCCGCGCGCACCACCGCGCCGACGGCGCGGGCGGCCGCCATTTGCCGACCCATACTCATTTTGCATATGAGCGGCCGCATGCGGCATGGGTGGACCTCCCTGGGAGGGTTATGATCGCGTAGCGTAATCGGGTACCGGCAGGCGCCGACGCGGCGGGTTATCTGTGGCGCGGTGCCTGGTCGGCGGCGGCCAGCAGCAAATCGAGCGCGCCTTGCAGCAGCTCGGTCATCAACTGGCGCGCCAGCGCCGGGTCGCCCTTGATGATGGCTTCCTGCACCAGCGCGTGGCCGCGGGCGGAGGCGCGGGTGACGCCGGCGTATTCGTTGGTGCGGCGTATGCTGAAGCGCAGCGTGGCCTCGGTCAGGTCGCGGAACTGGCGGATGAAGCGGTTATTGCTTGCCGCCAGCACGGCCGTATGAAATGCGATGTCCGCCTCCAGGCCGTCATCCTCGCCGCGTTCGGCGGCGAACATGCGTTCCGTGGCCAACACGATGGCGCGCCGCTGCGGCCCGGACGCGCTATGCGCGGCCAGGCCGGCGGCGCGCGGCTCGATGGCCATGCGCACTTCCGTGAAATCGATCAGCAAGTCGAGCGAGAATTTGCGCTCGAGCATCCAGCGCAGGATGTCCGGATCGAGCAAATTCCAACTGTGTTCCGGCTCGACCGAGGTGCCCGCCCGCCGGCGCGATTTGAGCAATCCCTTGGCGGTCAGCATCTTGACCGCTTCGCGCACGATGGTCCTGCTGGCGCCGAACTGTTTGCACAATTCCGCCTCGACCGGAAACGGCGCCGACAGCGAAAATTGTTCGGTGACGATGGCCAGCCCCAGACTGTCGACGATGCGCCGCGTCATGTTGCGGTCCGGTTCGCCCAGCGCGTCCTCCAAGCCATCTGGCACATCTTCTTTTTTATCCTGGTATGCCATCGGTGTCGCCGGAAACGTTGTTCAAAGTGCCGGCGATTGTAGCGTAAAAGCCGCAACGGGCCGGGATTCGAGGCGCCGCCGCCGCACAGCACCGTCACCGAGGCGCCACGTCATGTGCACGGCGCCCAGATCCAGCGCCCCGGGGCGCCGGCCTCTACGGCACCGTGACTTCGTCTATGAACGCCAGGTCCTGGCCGTTCGATTCAAAGCGCAGCGTGTTGTCCTGGCCGGCGGCGAGGTTGACGGTGCGCGTCGTCGTGGCCCTGCTGGTTCAGCCGCCGGTGCTGGGGAAGGTCATGGTGTAGGCCGTGCCGTTCACCCGCAACACGTCAGTCAGCGCGGCGGCCTCGCCGTTGGCGTAGCGGATGGTGAGCGTCCTGGCGCCGCCGGCGCCGCCGTTGATTCGCTTGAGCTCGGCGCTGCCGCCGCTGGGCGGGAAGTTCAGGTAGCCGGTGCCGTGATAGCCGGCCTTGGCCGCCTGCGCCACCGCGCCGCCGCCGACGATGGGCTGCACATTGGCGATCAGCACGCCGGTGGCGCTGCGCACGCCGCCCACCGTGCTCCAGCACTCCTCGCCGGCGTAGGCGGGATCGATGTCCATGCAGGTGCCGCGGCCGACATCGAGTCCTTCGCCGCTGGTGCTCCACAAGATCGCGCCGGTGGCGGCGTCGTGCATTTCCATGCCCTTGCTACCGTAGCAACCGGGATCCTCGTGCACCATGAATACTTGCTGGCCCGCCAGGTCGGGATTGAACTTGCCGACGTGCAGCGCATCGCCGTGGCACAGGCCGGTGCTATAGATCAGCGTGCCATAGCTGGAGATGGTGGCGGCGCCGTAGATGATGTCGTCCTTGCCGTCGCCGTCGACGTCGGCCACGGAAAACCAGTGCGCGCCCTGGCCGGCGGCGGCGCCGCCGGCGACGTCGCTGTCGAACACCCAACGGCTGGTGAGGGCGCCGTCGCGCCAGTCCCAGGCGGCGATCACGGCGCGCGTGTGGTAGCCGCGCGAGAACACCGCGCTCGGCCGCGCGCCGTCCAGGTTGGCCACGCCGGCCAGGAAACGGTCGACCCGGTTGCCGTAGCTGTCGCCCCAGGCGGCCACCGTGCCCCGTGCCGGCAAGTAGTTGACGGTCTTCATCGCCGCGCCGGTCAGGCCGTTGAACACGGTCAGGTATTCCGGCCCGGTGAGGATGCGTCCCGCCGCGTTGCGGTAGTCGGCCGCGGCCGACCCGATGGTCACGCCGACGCCGTCGACGGTGCCATCGGCGGTCTTGACCATGAGTTCTCGCTGGCCGTCGCCGTCGAGGTCGTATGCGACAAACGGGCTGTAATGGGCGCCGGCGCGGGTGTTCTTGCCCAGGTCGATACGCCACATGCGGGTGCCATCGAGCTTGACGGCATCGATGTAGGTGTTGCCGGTGTAGCCGTCGATGCTGTTATCGTTGGCGTTGGTGGGCGCCCAGATGAACACGATCTCGTAGACGCCGTCGCCATCGAGGTCGACCGCGGAACCGTCGCTGATCTCGTAGGTGTAGGCCAGGTCGTCCGGGGTGGTGCCGCCGGTCGGCTTTTGCACCGCAACGGTCTTCGATTGCGGACCAGACGGTGCCGGCGTTGGCGGCGGCAAGTTCGACACCGTTGACCACCGGTCGCACCGAGTACGCGCTGCTGGCGCTGCCGCCGCTATCGGTCCAGTTGGTCACGGACAGGGGACTGCTATTGAGTTTCGAGCCGCCCCGGTAGAGGTTGAAGGTGACGCCGGCCGGATCGCTGGCCAACACGCGCCAACTGATGAACGGCTTGCCTGCGCCATTGAGCATGGCCACCACGCCGCGGTCGAGATACTCGACTTGCTTGCCGGGCGAAGTGACGACGGCGCCGGCGCGGCCCGCGTGGGCGGCCCAGGCCAGCAGCAGTCATGATGCGACTGATTTTATTGTAGTCATCGATACACCATTAGGAAAAAGTTGCCGCGCCAAGGCTGGCGCGGTGACGATGGCCCGCCAATGTCTCCACATGGCGGGCCGCTTTTTGCCGTTGGTCCGGAGTCGGGATGGGGGGAGTGCGGTCCGGACCACCGCGCAAACCTGGTTGCGCCACGCCGGCCGGCGCGGCGACTGGGGACGGTCACGCTCAGCCCGGGTCGGCTACGTCGCCGCTGGCCGGCGGGCTGAGCACCATCGGCGGCGCGCGGTGGCGTGCCGCCATCCACGCCTCCAGCGCGGCCAGCGCGATGCTGGCGGCGGGCGTCCCAGCCGGGCTGGCCAGATGGGCCAGCAGCGAGTCGCGCAGCGCGCCGGCGCCGGCGTCGCGGGCGACCGCCTGGTCGGACAGGTCGAAGGCGCTGACCACCAGCCGGCCCGGGCCGGCCTGGCATTCGAACAGCATCGCCAGGCGCAGGTTGCGGTTCCAGTCGTCGATCGGCAGCACGATGGGCGCCAGGGCCGCCGGCAGCGTCTCGATGTTCATCGCCGTCGTATCGCCCAGCAAGCTGACCCATTGCCAGTCGCAATGGGCCGCGCTCGGATAGCCCTTGAGCGCCGCGTGGCGGGCGTCGATCCACAGGCCCAGCATCCAGGTACGCTTCGGGTTCATCAAGCGGTTCCAGAAGATCGGCGTGCGGCTCAGCGCCAGTTCCGGCGCCGGCGCCCCGGGTTGGCCCGACAACAGCAAGACCTTGCCGCCGGCCGACAAGGCCTCCCTGGCCGCGTCCCACGAGGCCGTCACGAGCACGCCGTCCGGCGCGCCTGGCCCGGCGCTGGCCGGCGCCGGCGGATAGACCCACAGCGACCAGCTGTTGCCGATTTCGGTCCCCGGGTACGCCACTTCGAGCCGGTATGCCGCCGGTGCCGGTAAGGCCGACAGGGCGGCGTGGATCGTGCCGAACGCGATGTTTTTACCGCGCGGCAGATCGCGCACCGGCAAGCTCCCCGAGAGCCAGGCGCGGCCGGCCTCATCGACGATGCGCCAGCCCAGCGCGACCTTGGCGATCGGTTGCGGTCCGAAATGCATCATCTCGACCGCTGCCGCCAGCGTGTCGCCGGTGGTGAACACGCGCCGCGCCAGGCGCGCCAGCGGCACGGTCGGGCCGCTGAACTGGCGGAATTGCCGCGCCGTCACATAGCCCTTGCTTTCCCAGAAGGCGTCGAGCACGCCCACCAGCGCGCCGCCCTGGCCCAGGTAGTCGTGCAGTTCCAGTAATTGATAGCCGGAGTAGGACGGCGTGCGCAGGTTGGCTTCGATCTCTTCCTTGTAGCAGGCCACCTGGAAGCGGCCGGAGGCCTGGGCGAATTCGCGGTTGCGCGCCAGCAGGCCGTGCGCCCGCGCGGAGTCGCGCATGATGAGGTAATTCCCCGGATGCATATATGGCTGCATGCCGGCCGGAACGCCGTCCGCAAACGCGGCGTAGCGCTGTTGCTTGCCGTTGAACTTGGCGATCACGTCGAAGTCGGGGTAGGCGCAATACTGGCCGATTTCATGGGCGATGCACGGGATCTCGGTGCCGAGCCTGAGTTTGTTCAAGCCCTGCTCGTAATCGGCGCCCATCCAGCCCGGGGTGCCGCGCGCGCCGGTGCCGGTGACCAGGTAGTCGGCGGCGAACGGCGTGCCGGGACCGCCGGGCGGCGCCGGCCAGCGGCCGGGGCCGTCGCAGTACAAGCGGCGCGGGTCGGCCGCCCGCCACTTGGCGTCCCACAGCGGCAGTTCGGTATGGTAGGCGCCGGCCGGCTCGTTGCTGGCGCCCAGCATCACCAGCGACGGATGGTTGCCGTAGGCTTTGAGCAAGCGCGCGGTCTCGTCGTTGAGCAGGTCCAGCATCCGGTGGCCGCTGTCGAAGGCGTTCCACATGCCGCATTCGGGCTGCATGTAAAAGCCCAGTTCGTCTGCGGCGACGAATGCCGCCTGCGGCGGGCACCACGAATGGAAGCGCATGCCGTTCAAGCCCCATTCCTTGCAGATGCCGATGATGCGCTTCCAGGTCGCCACGTCCATGGCGGGGAAACCGGTCAGCGGGAAGCCGCCGCCGTCGTGCGTGGCGCGCAGGTGAAACTGGTCGCCGTTGAGCAGGATGCGGTTGCCGTCGGTCTTGATCTCGCGCATGCCAAAGCTGAGCCGGCGCTGGTCGGCGGCATCGCTCCCGCTCAGCGCCACGGTGAGGTGTTGCAGCTCGGGCGTGAATTCCGACCAGGGCCGGGCGTGCGGCAGCGGCACCTCGAGCGTGGCCGTGCCGCCGTCCGCGGTCCACCGCACCGGCAGCGTGACGCCGCCGGCCGAAACGGTGCCGTTGCCGTCGCGGCCGCCGAGGTTGCCGAAGGCGAGCCGTACCCGCGCCGAATTCGCCGCCAGGTCGGGGTAGACCTGGGCGTCGGCGATCCAGACCGGCGAGGTGGCGCGCAGCTCGATGCGGCCGGCGATGCCGTTCCAGGTCGCGCCCTCGGCATCGGACACCGCGTGGCCGTCCGGGCGGTAGTCCGGCTGCTGCATGCGGTTGTCGATGCGCACCGACAGCCGATGGCGGCCGGCGTCGAGCAGGCCCAGCTCGAATTCGTGCGGCGCCACCAGCGAACGGCAGGTGCCGACCGGTCTGTCGTCGAGGTAGACGCTGGTGTGCCAGCGCGGGCGCTCCAGCGTCAGCGCGATGCGCTTGCCGTGCCAGGCCGGCGGAATCACGATCTCGCGCTGGTACCATGCCACGCCGAGGTAGTGACGCACCGGTTGCGACAGATATGGCACCTGGACGTTGCCGGGTTTGGTGTAGGCCTGGTACTGCGGCAGCAGGTACCAGCGCATGTCGCGCGGCAGCGCGGCCACGAACGGCGTCTCGGCCGTGATCTCGTTGCCGTAACCTTGGGTTTGCAAGATGCCGGGCAGGGCGATGGTGGCGGCCGCCGGCAGCGGGCCGGCATGCCAGCGCGCGCCGGCGCCGACGTCTTCGCGGTCGAGCGCGAAGCGCCAGCGTCCCGCCAGCGAGCGCGCGCCTGGCGACGCGGGCGTGGCCGGCAGGGGGTGGGCGAACATGCGCGGCGCCGCCGAGGCCAGTGCGCAGGCGATGAAGCGGCGCCGGTCGATGGAGGGGGCCACGATCTAGCGTACCTCGAATGACTGCTGCGCCCCTTGCAAGCCCGGCGCCGTCACGCTCAGCCTGACCGTGCCGGCCCTTTGCTCCGCGCGCAGGATCGCCATCGCAAAGCCGTTGTGCAGCTTTTTCTTGTTCCCCGCGAACAGGTCGTCGCTCCAGTGGTTGCCGTTGTCGACGGCGATCAGGCGCGCCGCGCCGCGCACCTCGAAGCTCACTTCGCCGCCGGTGGTGGGCACCTTGCGGCCCTTGGCGTCGACCGCGTACACGCGCACATATTGCAGATCGAGGCCATCGGCCTTCCAGTGCGGGTTTTCCACCTCGATCTTCAGCGCCACCGCCTTGCCGGTGGTTTCCAGTTGATGTTGCGCGACGACCTTGCCGGCGGTGCGCGCCAGCGCGGTGATGGTGCCGGGCGCGTAGGGCACATCCTTCCAGTAAATTGTGTTGCGCCGGGTGACCTCGGTCGGATTCCGTTGCACGCCGATGGACTTGCCGTTAACCAGCAGTTCGACCTCGTCGGCATTGGTGTAGGTGTACAGGTTGTAGGACTTGCCTTGCTGGCGGTTCCAGTGCGAGGACACGACTTTTTGTCCGACCATCACGTCGTTCCACAGCTTCGATTCGCCCTCGTTGTCGACCACGCCGATGTGCACCAGCGGCTCGGGCTTGAAGATGCTTTGCATCAGCCACGCCTGCGGGAAGGGTTCCAGCGCGTGGTTGAAGAACGAGTACGCCCAGCCCTTCTTCGGCCAGCCGTCCGATTCGCCCCAGTATTCGATCGCTCCCCAATATGCCAGGCCCACCATCTTGTCGCGGTCCATGCCGAAGTACGGCGCCGCCAGCTCGTTGGTGACGGCCTCGCTCTGGTAGATGATCATGTTCGGCGCATGCTTCAGGTATTGTTGATAGTCCACCCAGGTGTAATTGAAGCTGGCGACCTCGGTGATCGTCGCCAATTCCGGCGGCACGATGTTTTCCTGGATATTGAAGGCCGGATTGGCCTTGATGATGCCGTTGGCGCGCGCCGGGTACATGGCCACGGTGGTCTTGCGGGTCGGATCATAGCGTTTGGCCACCACGTCCATGATGCGGTAGGTTGTTTTGCCCCAGTCGCCGGTCGGGAAGCCCCAGCGCTCCTCTTGGAACTGCAACTCATTGCCGAAGCTCCACATGATGACGGACGGATGGTTGCGGTCGCGCTTGATCCATTCCTTGAGGTTGCCGAACCATAGGTCGTTCCACGGCGCGCTGCCGGCCCATGCCCGCGTGCTGCCCCATTTGTCGTACAGCTCGTCGACTACCAGAATGCCTTTTTCGTCCGCCAGTTCCAGGAACGACTCCGAGTACGGATTGTGCGAGGTGCGGATATGGTTGAAGCCGAAGGATTTCAGCCGGTCCATCATGCGCGCGATCGAGGTGCGGTAGGCGGCGGCGCCCACGGCGCCCAGGTCGTGGTGGTTGGCCACGCCCCGCAGGAAGATTTTTTTCCCATTCAGCTTCAAGCCGAATTCCTTCGAGAATTCGATGCTGCGAATGCCGAAGCGCTTGCTTACCCTGTCGATCACCCTGCCGCCGGCCAGCAGTTCGACCTCCGCCGCATACATGGCCGGCGCCTCGGTCGACCACAGGCGCGGGGCGGCGACGCCCACGGTCGGCAGTGGAACCTCGATCTCCGCCAGGTTGCGCACCGGCGGCACCATGCCGCGCGTGGCGCCCACCTGTTTGCCGTCCGGCCCGAAGATGCGCGCGCGGATTTCAATGGCGTCGGTCTTTTCCTTCAGGCCCGCCACTTCCACCTGCACGTTGATGTCGGCGTTGGATTCGGAGATCGCTGGCGTGGTCACGAACACGCCGTGGCGCGCGATGGAAATGGGCGCCTTGACGACCAGGTGGATATCGCGGAACAGGCCGCCGCCAGTGTACCAGCGCGAATTGCCATCTTTGTTCGAGGCGCGCACCGCCACCACGTTGTCGCCGCCGTAGTCGAGCACGTCGGCGATGTTGGCCTCGAAGCCGAGGTAGCCGTAGTGGGTGCCGCCGACCTTCTTGCCGTTGACCCAGACCTCGCCGGCCATCAGGATGCCTTCGAAATCGAGCAGCACCTGCCGGCCCTTCCACGCCGGATCGGCCCGGAAGGTCTTGCGGTACCAGCCAAGCCCCGGCGCTTTGAAGCCGAGGCTGCGGTTGGCCTTCTGGTCCCATGGCTGTTCGATCTGGAAATCGTGCGGCAGGTCGAGCCGGCGCCACGCCTTGTCGTCGAAGTCCGGGCGCTGGGCCTGCGCGGCGTCGCCCGGATGAAATTTCCAGCCGAAGTTGAACAATTGGCGGGTCCTGACCTCGTCCGGCATCCCGCCGGCCTGGGCGAAGGCCAGGGCGTGGACAACGCAGGCGATGAACATTAATAAGATTTTGACATTCTTTATCATGGTGTCTCTAATTGATTTAATCGTGAATGCACCGGCGGCCTCTCCGCACCGGCTCATTCAATATGACGCTTGGGGCGCCAACTTCCTACGTGGCGCCGGCAACAGTCATTTTTTTGAGCGAAACCCCCGGTATCGGCCGCGGGGACAATTATTTCTGCATCGCCCCATAGGAAATCGTTTTGCCGACCGTCATACTGATATACCGAAGAGGAAAGCGCGCATGGATTCAGATGTTGTCGATTGGGTAACTTCAAATTTTCTGCCGTTCGAGGCGGAGTTGCGGCTTATCCTGCGCCGGGTCTGTTCCGGGCCGGCCGAGATCGACGACGTGGTGCAGGAGGTTTATTACAAGGTGTTAATGCTCGGTAGCATGGCGCACGTGCGCGAGCCGAAGGCTTTCCTGGTGCGGACGGCCAAAAACGTCGTCATCGACCGCCTGCGGCGCGAGGCCATCGTCAGCATCGAGGCCATGGCCAGTCTGGACGAGCTGGAGATCGAGGACGGCTCGCCGTCGCCCGAGCGGGTGGTGCAGGCGCGCTCCGAACTGAAATGGGTGATCGGCCTCATCGCCAATCTGCCGGAGCGCTGCAAGGCGGTGTTCCGGGCGCGCCGCATCTACGGCCTGTCGCAGATCGAAACCGCGCAGACCTTGGGCATCTCGGAGGGTATCGTCGAACAAGAGACAATGAAGGGAATGAATCTGATCGCTCAAATGGTCGCGCGCGTCGGCTTGCACGAGGACGCCATCGAGATGAAGTCGGCCTCCCGCACAGGCAGGAAAAAAAATGTCCATCATTGATCAACAGGCAATGGACTGGCTGGTGCGCCAGTCGGAGCGCAGGCTGGGCGCCGCGGAGCGCGCCGAGTTCGACGCCTGGTACGCCGCCGACATCCGGCACCAGGGCGCTTTTCTGCGCGCCACGGCGATCGACAACGCGCTGTCGCGGGCCACGGTGCAGCAGTCGCTGCGGCCAGGCCGTGAGCGCCTGCGGCTGGAATGGGCGGGCGCGTCCTGGCACCGGACCCAACCGCGCCGGGCGTGGCTGGCCCTGGGGGCGATGGCCGCCGGCGTGGCCGTCTTCGGGGTGGGCGCCTTGTTTCACGCGGCGCCGGCCGGTCAGCTCTACGCGACCGCGAAGGGCGAGTTCCGCAAGGTGCCGCTGGCCGACCGTTCGGTGGCGAGCATCAACAGCGACAGCAGGGTGGAGGTCGATTTCGGCGGGCGCACGCGCAAGGTGGCGTTGCTCCACGGCGAGGCGTGGTTCGAGGTGGCCAAGGACAAGAGCCGGCCCTTCGTCGTCGATGCCGGCAACGCCACCGTGCGGGCCGTGGGCACCGCCTTCGCGGTGCGCCGCCGCGACGGTGGCGCGGACGTTGCCGTCACCGAGGGTACGGTCGAGATTGTGTCTGGCCCGGTGCGCCAGTTATTGACGGCCGGCCAGAGCGCCGCCGTCAACGCCCGGGGCGGCGCCATCGCGGTCTCGCGCCGGCCAGACGAGATCGCCAGCAGGCTGGCCTGGCGCGAGGGCAAGCTCGTCTTCGTGAACCAGACACTGAGCGATGCGGTGGCGGACTTCAACCGCTACAGCGCGAAGCAGATCGTCATCGGCGACCCGCGCCTGGGCGGCAAGACCCTGGTGGGCCAGTACCAGATCGACGCGCCGGAGCTGTTCGCCCGGGATGTCGGCGCCTTCCTGGCGGTGCCGGTGCTGGTCACCGCCGACCGGATCGTGATCGGGGAGGCGCCGCGCGCCAGGCGCTAGCAATACCGCAACACCGTAACATGCAGGCGCGGGACCAATAAAAACAAAGGGGACATGCAAGATGCTGGTTCGTCATCGCGGTGGCGTTGCGACGATGTTGGTGGGCGCGCTGCTGGCCGCCCAGGCGGCGGCCGGCGCGCGGCCGCAGCAGCCGGCCAGGCCGTTCGACATCGCGGCCGGCCCGGCGGCCGACGCCATCGGCCGCTTCGCGCGCCAGGCGCAGGTCAACGTGTTGGCGTCGGGCGAAAAGCTGGCGGGGCTGCGCGCCAACGCGTTGCGGGGCGATTACAGCGTCGCCGACGGCCTTGCGGTGCTGCTGGCCGGCACCGGCCTGGCCGGCAAGCTGATGCCGAGCGGCGCCATTTTTATCACGGAGGCAGGGCCGGGGCCGGCGGCCCCGCCGGCCCCGGCCCCGGTGGCGGACGCCGACACGCCGGCAGCAGTGGTGCTGGTGCCCGGCACGCGCCAGGCCATTGCCTCGGCCATCGGGCATAAGAAGACGGCGGCGACGATCACCGATTCCATCGTGGCCGAGGACGCCGGCCGGTTTCCCGACAAAAACGTCGGCGAGGCGCTGTCGCGCATCACCGGTGTGCAGATCTCCAGCGATTTCGGTGAGGGCAACCAGATCTCCATCCGGGGCGTGCAGCCTGACTTGAACCGCATCGAGATCAACGGCATGTCGGTGTTGTCGACCGCCGAGGGCGGCGTGCGCGCGCCGGACCTGCGCGAAATGCCGTCCGAGCTGATCAAGTCGATCGACGTCGTCAAGGGCGTCACCGCCGACCTCACCGAGGGCGGTATCGGCGGCACGGTGATCATCAAGACCAACCGGCCACTCGATTTCGACAAGTTCACGCTGGTGACGACCGTCTCGGCCGAACGCAACACGCTGCGCGGCGGCGTGCAGCCGCGCATCAACCTGCTGGTGGCCGACCGTTTACTCGACGGCCGCCTGGGCTTGATGGCCAACGTCGTGCACGACAAGGTGCTGACCCAGGCCGACCGCGTGCGCAATTCGGGCTGGCGCTTCATCCGCGACTGGGACTTGTCGGCCGATAAGACGGTGCCCTCGCTCAATCCGGTGGCGGCGGCCGTCGGCGCCAGCGGCGGCTGCGCCGCGCTGGCCGCCGCCGACCGCGCCGACTGCGAGCGCCAGTGGTTCGACTACAGCCCCAGCAATCCGCGCTATGGCATCCTGCGCCGCGACCACGCGCGCAGCACCGGCGAGTTCACCGCTCAATACCAGTTCGGGAAGGAGCTGAGCGCGTTCGCATCGCTGCAGCGTTTTCGCCAGGCATCGCGCTTCAGCGATCTGAATTATGCGACCGACCTGACCTCCGCCGACCGCCTCGCCACCGCCGGCAGCGCGCCGACCTATGACGGCGCCGGCGTGCCCTCCGGCGGCGCCTGCGACACGCCGGCGGCCGGCGCCACGCCCGCCGGCGTGGTGGTGACCAACCACCACGTGACCGAATACGTGGTCGGCGACTGCCTGGCCGTGCCGGGGCGGGGCGGCGGCAACGCCTTCAGCATCGAAGCGCGCGATTTCCGCCAGCGCGTCGACAACAGCTACCGCTCCGGCGGCGTCAACTGGCGTCGCGGGCCGTGGGAAGCCGACGCCATGGTCGCCACCTCGGCCGGGCGCTACAGCAACGACAGCAACTTCCTCGGCCTGGTGCTCAACGCCCCCGGGCTCAAGGTGCGTCTGGACGGGCAGGGCTTTCCGCATTTCGTCTTCCCGGATCACGCCGGCCCCGCCGATGCGGGCGCCTATACCCAGGTCCAGCTGACCTACAACCCGGTGGAGCTCGATACGTACGAAGACCAGCTCAAGCTCGACCTGCGCTACCGCGCCCGGCTTCCGCTGGTGCGCCGGATCGCTGTCGGGGTGCAGGCCCGCAAGTACGGCTCGCAGCGCTACGCCAACGGCGGCCATGTGCTGGACGCCGGCGACGATCTGGCCGGTACGGCCGACGATCTGTCGGTGCAGTCGTCCAATGTGCGCTATACGTGGAACTACGATCCGCTCAACACCAGCGGCGTGCTGCGCGCGCCCGTGCGGCAGGCGTTCATCGACGCCAACAACAGCGAGCAGTGGGTCAGCGCCGGGCAGATGCGCGCGCTGGTGGCGGCGGTGCGCTCGTCTTCGCCCGATTTCCTCGCGGGGGCGGGGCTGAACGGCTTTCCGGCCAACTGGACCAGTCCCAGCTTCAACGCGGCGGCGCCGTTTTTCGACACCGCCGTCTTCACCCATGCGCGCCTGCGCGAGGCGCCGGGCAGCGACGGCGCCGTCCACGCCCAGTCGCCGCAATACCGTGTGGAAGAGCGCATACGCGCCGCCTACCTGCGGCTCGACTACGAACACGTGCTGTTCGGCCGCGCCATCGAGGGCAACGTCGGGCTGCGCTACGCAGGCACCCGCACCGACTCGGTGGGCCGCCAGCGCCTGTTGCAGCGCGTCGAGCGGGAGCCGGGCGGCGCCGCCTACGACGACCGCCTGCTCGGCACCACGCCGGTCGCCAGGCACCACAACTATCGTGATTTCCTGCCCAGTTTCAACGCGGCGGCGTGGTTGCGGCCGGACGCCTTGCTGTTGCGCGCCGGGTACGGCAAGGTCATGGCGCGTCCGGCCATCGATCGCCTCACGCCCAATATCAGCTGCACCATCAACAGCGGCAATCCACAATTCGGCGGCAACGGCGTCGACCAGTGCACGGCCGGCAATCCCGACCTGCATCCCTACCGCGCCACCAACAAGGACCTGTCGCTGGAATGGTATCCGGATCGCCAGAACCAGCTCAGCCTGGCGTACTTCCGCAAGGATATCGACACCGCCATCCGCAACAACGTCACGGTGCGCACCGATGTGCTAGGAGACGGCAGCCGGTTCGACGTGCTCACCACCGTCAACGCGCGCGGCGCCACCACCAAGGGCATCGAGGCGGCAGTGCGCGCCGCGCTGACCTTCCTGCCCGGGCCGCTCGGCGGGCTGGGGCTGGACGGCAACGTCACCCGCATGGGCTACAACTACGCGCCCGGCACGGCGCTGGTCAATCCGCTCGACGGCAGCCGGCTGCCGTTTCCCGGCATGTCCCGGACCGCCTGGAACCTGGCGCTGTGGTACGACCGCGGCCCGCTCAACGCGCGGCTGGTGTACAACCGGCGCGCCGGCTACTACACCGGCTCGAACGACACCAACACCGGCAATCCGCTGTTCGTGGAGGCGGCAGGCTTTCTCGACCTCAAGCTGCAGTTCCAGCTGGGCCGGCGCCTGTCGCTGGCGCTCGAGGCCCGCAACCTCGGCGACGAGCACACGCTGACGACGGCCGGGGCCATCACCCGGCCCAACGAATATTCGTGGAGCGGGCGCCGCTACTTCGTCAGCCTCGGTTACGCGCTGTAGCAAAGTTTCCGTCCGCTGCCGTAGGAAACGGCCGCGCCGTCCGTCATATGGGTAGGAGCGCGCGTATCAAGGGCCCGCGCGCTCCCGCCGCACCAGGCTCCCAATCCACCGCCGGCCCGCGCGGGAAGCGTGCCATGATTTTTGTGAACCGAACCCTGATCGACGTCGTGATGGATTTCAACCGCTATGGCGCGCGCATGATCATCGTCGCCGATCCGGCGCTGGCGGCCAAGACCTTTGTCGGCCGCTATCCGATCAACCACGGCGAGCTGTTCGCGCGCGACGTCTGCGCCTACCTCGGCGTACCGCTCACACTCGCCGACGACCATATCGTCATCGGCGCCCGGGCAGCGGGTGCGGTTTGACGTGCCGGCGGCGCCTGCCGCCGACGCCATCGCCGAGTTCGCGCGGCAGGCGCATATCAACATCCTCGCTTCGACGGCCGACCTTGCCGGCATCGTCACCAACGACGTCAGAGGCGTCTTGCCGGTGAGCGTGGCGCTCGCCATGCTGCTGGCGGACACGCCGCTGACCACCCGCCAGTCCGCCAGCGGCGCCGTGCTGGTGGTGGCCGCGGTGGTCGAGCCACACCGTCCCGCGCTGGCCTGACGGCGCATCCCGGCCGACTGCCGCCGCGCGCCGCGGCCCCGCAATCAATCAATTCCATGAGTGATACGCGCATTGCCTTTGTGGTGCGTAGGAAACCCAAATTCCGCCCGTCATAAGCAGTAGGAGCAGCGAAAACACGCGCCCCGCGCGCGGCGATGCCGCTCGGCGGGCGCTGATAAAAACAGGAGACAATAGTGGAACAGACGTTAATCGCGCGCGCCGGTCCGCGGCGCCAGCGCTGCGCGGCGGCCGTCGCCGCCGTGGTATCGATGTTGGGCGCCCACGCGGGAGCGCAGGAGGCCCCGGAAAAGCCGGAGGGGCTCGATGCCGGGCCGGCCGCCGGGCAGGTGGTGGTGGTGTCGGGCACGCGCCTGTCGGTGATGTCGGCGATCGACCGCAAGAAGGGCGCCGGCACGGTGGCCGATTCGATCGTGGCGGAGGACATCGGCCAGTTTCCCGATAAGAACGTCGGCGAGGCCTTGTCGCGCATCACCGGCGTGCAGCTGTCGCGCGACTTCGGCGAAGGCAGCCAGATCGCCATTCGCGGCGTCGAACCGGACTTGAACCGGGTCGAGATCAACGGCCTGTCGGTGCTGAGCACCAACAACACGGCCGGGCGCGGCGCCGAACTGCGCGAATTGCCGGCCGAATTGATCAAGTCGATCGACGTCTTCAAGGGCATCACCGCCGATATGACGGAAGGCGGCATTGGCGGCACGGTCAGCGTCAAGACCAACAAGCCGCTCGACTTCAAGAAGCTGACCGTGGTCGGCAACCTCGCCGGCCAGAAGAACACCCTGCGCGCCGGCGTGCAGCCGCGCGCCAGCCTGCTGATCGCCGACCGATTCCTTAACGGTGACCTGGGGCTGATGGCCAACATGACCTACGACAAGGTGCATACCCAGGGCGACACCGTGCGCAACACGGGCTGGCGCTTCCTGCGCGATTGGGATTTCTCGCCCGGCAAGACGGTGGAATCGATGAACGCGCGCGCCGCCGCCGTCACGGCCAAGAGCGGCTGCGCCGCGCTGGGCGGCGCGGCCGCGACCGAGTGCGAGCGCCAATGGTTCGACTATTCGCCGTCGGTGCCGCGCTACGTGATCGGCACCCGCTCGCATGAGCGCAAGTCGGGCGAGTTCACCGCCCAGTACAAGGTCAGCAACGAACTGAGCGTGTTCGCCAGCTACCAGCGCAACGAGCAGGACGCGCGCTACCAGGATCTGACCTACGGCACCGAACTGGCCGACGTCAACCGCCTGGCCGACGCCGGCAGGGGCCCCGTCTACGCCGCCAACGGCACCGTCGCCACAGCCGGCACCTGCGTTCCGGCCACCACCACCGCCACGCCGGCCGGCATGGTGGTGACCGACCACCACGTCACCGAGTACGTGGTCGGCAGCTGCCAGGCCTTGTCCGGTCGCGGCGGCTATGGCGCCTTCGGCACCAGCGCGCGCGACTTCGCCCAACGCAACGTCGCCCAGTACCGTTCGGCCGGACTGAACTGGCGCAAGGGCGCCTGGGATGTCGAGGCGCTGGTCGCCAAGAGCGGCTCGGCCTACGAGAACGACAGCAATTATCTGGGCCTGGTGCAGAACGCGCCGGGACTCAAGGTCACGCTCGATGCCGACGGCCGCCCGCACTTCGTGTTTCCGCAAGGGTGGGACCCCACCGCGGCCAGCTCGTACACCCGCGCCGAGCTCAGCTATCGTCCGACCGAATCCGAAAGCCTGGAGGACCAGGTCAAGCTGGACTTGCGCTACCGTACCGGCCTGCCGTTCATCAATAAAATCTGGTTTGGCGGCCAGGCCCGCAAGACGCGCATGTTCCAGTACAACGGTGGCGGCTACCTGATCGACAACGGCGCCAACCTGGCCAGCACCGCCGACGACCTCGACGTGAAGTCGGCGAATGTCACGCAGCTGTGGAACTGGGATCCCCTGTACAGCGGCGGCGGCCAGCGTCCGGCCACCAGCCAATCCTTCCTCAACAGCAATAACTCGGAAATCTGGGTCGGGCCGCAGCAAATGCGGCAACTGGTCGACGCGGTGCGCGCGACATCGCCCGATTTCCTGCGTGGCGCCGGCATCGGCGGCTACCCGGTCAACTGGATGTCGCCCAGCTACCAGGCGGGCGTGCCGTTCTTCGACACGTCCCATTTCAACCACGACGACGTGCGCCAGGCGCTCGGGCGCGACGGCAAGCTCTATCCGCAACCGCCGGCCTACGATACCGAGGAACGCATCCGCTCGGCCTACCTGAGGCTCGATTTCGACCACGCCTTGTTCGGCTATGAGATCGAGGGCAATGTCGGCCTGCGCTACAGCGGCACCCGCACCAGGTCGAGCGGGCTGCAGCAGTACCGCCGCCGCGTGGAGAAGGGCCCCGGCCTGCCCACCTATGACGACCGCATCATCGCCAACACCATCGCCGCCCGCGACAACAGCTACAACGACTATCTGCCCAGCTTTAACGCCGCCACCTGGCTGGCACCGGACACGCTGGCAGTGCGCGTGGGCTATGGCAAGGTCATGTCGCGCCCGGCGATCGACAAGCTCACTCCCGCCATCAACTGCCTGGAAAACAGCGGCAGCACGCAGTTCGGCGGCGACGGCACCGACGATTGCACGGCCGGCAACCCCGACCTGAAGCCGTACCGGGCGGCCAACAAGGATGTGTCGGTCGAATGGTATCCAAACCGGGACAGCCAGCTCAGCCTGGCCTACTTCCGCAAGGACATCGCCACCTCGATCCAGCAAAACGTCACGGTGCGCAAGGACCTGTTCGGCGACGGCCGGCTGTGGGACGTGCGCACCACCGTCAATTTCGCCGGCGCCACCACCAAGGGCTTCGAGCTGGCGGGGCGCACGGCGCTGACCTTCCTGCCCGGCTGGCTCGGCGGCTTCGGCGTCGACGCCAACTACACGCGCATGGATTACGCCTACGCGCGCGGCGCTGAACTGATCAATCCGCTCGACGGCAGCTTGCTGTCGTTCCCCGGCATGTCGAAGAACAGCTACAACGCCTCGCTGTGGTACGACCAGGGCAAGATCAACGCGCGCCTGGCGTACAACTATCGCAGCGCCTATTACACCGGCGCCAACGACGTCAACACCAGCAACCCGATCTATATGGAGGCGAACGGCTACCTCGACGCCAAGATCCAGTACCGCCTCACGCCCAACCTGACGCTTTCGGTCGAAGCCAAGAATTTGACCGACGAGGTGACGCAGACCACGGCCGGCAGCGGCTTGCGCAAGAACGATCTGGCCTGGAACGGCCGCCGCTACTACGCCGGCGTCGGCTACAAGTTTTGATACGCATGGCGTCCCCGAGCATCTCCCGCCGGCGTCTCCCGTCGGGGTCTTTCTCCCGCGCACTTCGGTGTGCGGGATTTTTTTGGCGCCGGCGTTGGGGCGCGGCGGTATCACCGCTGCCGGCACGCACCTGAAAGGCTGGAAATATTATGTTGAGCAAGAATTATAGGTATATGGCGGCGGCGTGGCCGGCCGCACTGTTGGCGGCGGCGCTGTCCGCCTGCGCGGCGCGACCGCCGTCGCTGCCGGCTCCGCTTGCGCGCGCCATTGGCGAACTGAGCGTCGTCAATGCCCGGGCTGCCTATGGCAACCTGACCCTGCCGACCAGCGTCGACGGCGCGACGGTGACGTGGTCGTCGAGCGACGAAAAACTGGTCAGCGCCGCCGGCGAGGTGACCCGGCCAAGGGAACGCGACGCCAACGTCACGCTGCGCGCGACCATCCGGCATGGCGCCGGAACGGCCACGAAGGACATCCCGGTGCGCGTGGTCAAGGCCTTTGCCAGGGCGCCCGACCAGGCCTATCTGTTCGTTCACTTCACGTTCAAGGAAGAGAAGATCCATTTCAGCCTGTCGAAGGGAAACAACGCCCTCGAATGGCGCGAGCTCAACAACGGAAAGCCCGTGTTCACCTCCACCCTGGGCACCACCGGCCTGCGCGATCCGTACATCGTGCGTTCGCCGGAGGGCGACACCTTTTACCTGATGGCGACCGATCTGAAATGGTTCAAAGGCGCGACCAATGGCGTCCCGGGACCCGACCGCAGGCGCTACATCCAGGTGTGGGAATCGCACGACCTGGTCAACTGGTCGGCGCAACGCGACGTGCTGGTGGCGCCGGACACGGTGCGAAACACCTATGCGCCCGAGGCTTTCTGGGACGCGTCGATCGGCGCCTACGTGGTGTTCTGGACCTCGAAGATCGGCGCCAACGACTACCACACGCCGATGTACGCCACCACCCGCGACTTCGTCACGTTCACCGAGGCGCAGGTGTGGCAACCGGGCGAGTGGCGCATCGACTCGACCGTGGCCAAGGTCGGCGACATGTATCACCGCTTCACCAAGTCGATCGACAAGGCGCACGGCAACTGCCACGACATCGTGCACGAAAAGTCGGCGGACCTGCGCGCGCCGGGCGGGCAATGGCGGACGGTCGAGAGCTGCCTGGCGGCGGTGGTGGGCGTGCCCGAGACCGAGGCGCCGCTGGTGTTCAAGTCGAACCCGGGCGACGTCAACGGCGATTACCACTACCTGTGGATCGAGCGCTGGATACCGGACAAGACCTATGTTGCCTTGCGCAGCAAGAGTCTGGACACGCCGCGCTGGGAAGTGGTGCCGGTGAAGTTTCCCGATCCACTCCCCAAGCACGGCGCAATCTTACCGATCACGGCCGCCGAAGCGGCCGCGCTGGCCGCCGCCTATCCGACCACCAGGCCGTAAAAGGAGGACACGACAAATGACAAAAACGTAGGTCGGATTAGCGCAGCGTAATCCGACAACAGCCGCCAGCGCCCGCGCCGGGGTCGTGGCAGGGGCGGCAGGGACAGGCGCAGCACGCAGGAGACAGTGTTTCAAACAACAATATGAGGGATGAGATGATTTCGAAGCAAACCAATGGATACCGGCTGCGGCCGAACGCGATCGCGCTGGCGATCGCGGCGCTGACATCGTGCGCGCACGCGCAGCAAGCGGAGCAGCCCGCCACGCAAGCCGCCGCCCCGGACCCCAACGTGGTGGTCGTCACCGGCTTTCGCGCCAGCTTGAACAGCGCCTTGAACACGAAGAAGAACGCCGACGGCATCGTCGACGTGATCAAGGCCGAGGACATCGCCAAGTTCCCGGACGCCAACCTCGCCGAGTCGCTGCAGCGCGTGCCCGGCGTGGCGCTGGCGCGCGGCGACGGCGGCGAAGGCAAGCAGATCACCGTGCGCGGGCTGAACGCCGGCTTCACGCGCGTGCGCATCAACGGCATCGAAGGCGTCGCCGCCACCGGCGCGTCGGACATCAACGGCAGCACCAACCGTGGACGCGGCTTCGACTTCTCGGTGTTCGCCTCCGAGCTGTTCAACAGCCTCGAAGTGCGCAAAACGTCGGAGGCGGCGGTCGAGGAGGGCTCGCTCGGCGCCACGGTCGACCTGCGCACGGCGCGCCCGTTCGACTTCAAGGGCCGCACCGCCTCGCTGGGCGCCCAGGAATTCCACAACGACCTGTCGAAGAAGACCCAGCCGCGCTTCACCGGCCTGCTGTCGGATCGCTGGGAGACCCCGTACGGCAAGGTCGGCGCGCTGGTTTCCGGCGCATACGCCAGGCGGCGCGCGCAGGAGGAGGGCTACGAGGCGGTCGACCTGCTCAGCGCCAGCGCCGACGGCGGCTTTTGCTCGCCGGTCGGCGTCGCGCCGCAAACCCCGGGCAACGACGCGCTCAAGGGCAGCGACGCGCTCAACTGCGGCAGCGGCGCGCCGCGCACCTCCAGCCTGGCCGCGTGGAACGACGTCATGGGCCGCACCGACAACTACGGCGGCACGGTGGCCAATCCGGCGCCGGGCTCGGGCGCGTTCGCGCCGCGCATTCCGCGCTACCGCCGATCGATCACCGACTACGAGCGCACCGGCCTGACCGGCTCGCTGCAGTGGCGTCCCAGCCCGGACACGGAGGCGAACCTCGACCTCATGTACGGCAAGTTCGAGAACAAGCGTTACGACAACTACATCTCGGCGATTTCGTTCGGCCGTACGCTGGGACAGGCCAACGGTAAGCCGCAGACGTCGATCGTCGAATCCCACTTCGACCAAAACGGCAGCTGGGACTATGGCAAGTTCAACGACGTCGACGTCCGCAGCGAGGGGCTGCTCGATATCTATACGACCACGTTCCGCCAGCACGTGTTCTCCGGCAGCCACCGCTTCAGCGACCGCTTCAAGGTGAACCTGCTGCACGGCACCTCGAACTCCGAACTCGACGAGCCGATGCGCGCGACGGTGCAGTTCGATTCGCCCAACGTCGACAACTTTTCCTTCGACTTCCGCAACAACCGCAACGTGCCGGCGCTCAACTTCGGCGTCGACGTCGCCAACCCCAACAATTTCACGTTCGGGCCGCAGGACGCCGACGGCACCTTGCACGGCCAGTTCACCGGCCGCTACCTGAACACCAGGAACCGCCTGCGCACGACGGAAGTGAACGGCGCCTTCGAACTCAACGACAACCTGACGTTGAAGGCGGGCCTCTCCTCGCGCAAAAACGATTGGCACAATGTCGAGATCGGCTCCGGCGGCAACGGGCTGCGCCTGCCGGCCGGCACCACCGTGGCCGACATCTCGCGGCAGATCTCCGGCTTCGGCAGCGGTCTCGGCGCCGGCGTGCCGTCGTCGTGGGCGGCGGTCGACCTCGACAAGCTGCGCGCCGTCTACGACATCGAATGCCACTGCTCGAGCGTGCCGGGGTCGACCTACGCGCTGCTCGGCCAAGCCAACCGCGGGGTCGAGGAAAAGATCGACGCGCTGTACGGCATGGTGGATTTCAACTACGAGCTTGGCGGCATCACCTGGCGCGGCAACGTCGGCGTGCGCGGCGCCGAGACCAAGGCGACGTCGATGGCGCTGATCAATGTCGGCGGCACGCTGCAGCCGAATTACGTCGTCAAGAAATACCGCGACTGGCTGCCGGCGCTGAACCTGACCGCGCAATTGCCCAAGGACGTGTTCCTGCGCTTCTCGGCGGGCAAAACCTTGTCGCGGCCGGAATACATCGACCTGGCGCCGGTGGCCGCCGTGCCCAACGGCGCCGGCACCGTCAACATCGGCAACGGCAACCTCGATCCGATCCGCGCCAAGACCTACGACCTGCAAGCGGAGTGGTACTACGACAAGGGCGCGATGGTGTCGCTGGGCCTGTTCCGCAAGGAGATCGACAGCTTCATCCAGACCGTCTCGGACCGGGTCGCGTACAACACGCTGGGTCTGCCGAACGAATTGCTGGTCTACAGCGGCTGCTCGGTCACGGGCGGCGCGCCGGCCTGCCCGATCCAGCCGGGCGACCCGGTGATCGTCAGCCGCAAGGTCAACACGCCGGGCGGGCCGCTCAATGGCGCCGAGTTCAACCTGCAGGCGCCGTTCAACTTCCTGCCCGGCGTCTGGCGCAACTTCGGCTTGCTGGCGAACTTTACCTACGTCAAGTCGAAAATCACCTATATCACCCGCGTGGACAACCCGGCCACGGCGGCCAACGAGCTGAAATCGGTGACGGCCAACTTCACCGGACTGTCGCCGCGTGCGCACAACTTCACGCTGTATTACGAGGACCAGAAGTTCAGCGCGCGCGCCTCGCTGGCGCATCGCTCCAGCTACCTGAACGCGGTGCAGGGCGATGTGCTGGGACATGATTTCACCACGGTCGACGCCATGACCAATATCGACGCGAGCATTTCGTACCAGCTCACGCCAAACTTGCGCATCTCGCTCGAAGGCCAGAACCTGACCGACGAGCCGCTGCGCTACAGCCGCGACTCGCAGCGCAACGACACATTGTTGTACGTGCACTCGGGTCGCTCGGCGGTGGTGGGGTTGAGCTACAAGTTCTAGGCCCCGCACGGACGTTTTCGGCAACCGCAAGGCCGCGCCCCTCCGGACGCGGCCTTTGTACTGAAGGAATAACAAGATGAAACCGACGGTCATGAAGAAAATGGGGGCGGCGCTGCTGGCGGCGTTGGCGGTATCGGCGGCGCCGGCCATGGCGCAGCAGGCGCGCACGCGCGCCGACTGGGTGGCGCAGGGACAGTTGTTCGTCGGCGTGAACTACCAGCCGGTCGACCGTTCGCCGGCGCAGATCACGCGCGACATTGCGTTGATGAAGCAGGCCGGCCTGCAGGTGGTGCGCATGGGCGACCTGTCGTGGGATTACTACGAGCCGGCCGAGGGCAGGTTCAGCTTCGCCGCCTTCGACGCGGTGATGGAACAAATGCAGTCGGCCGGCATCAAGGTGGTACTCGACATCGGCGGTTCGATCGCGCCGCAATGGCTGCACCACCGGTATCCGGGCGCCACGCTGGTCAAGGAGGACGGCGGCAAACAATACCCGTCGCGGCGCTACATGCTCGACATTTCCGACCCCGACTACCGGCGCCTGTTGCACCGCTTCGCCGGGGCCTTGCTCGAGCGGTATGGCAAGCATCCGGCCGTCGTCGCGATCGGCTACAACAACGAGATGGGCAACGGCTACATGTCGTACTCGGAAGCGACGCGCCAGCGCTTTATCGCCTGGCTGAAAACGACATACAAGGATTTACCCGCGCTCAACAAGGCCTGGGCGACCCAGCGCTGGTCGCGCACCATCGGCGACTGGGACCAGATCCGCCTGCCGGACAACAGCAGCCCGGGCGAACGGTATCTGGACATGCGGCGCTTCTGGTCGGCGGCGGCGATCGACCTGCTGAGCGACCTGGAGTCGGTGCGCAAGCGCCACGCGCCTGGCAAGCCGGCCCTGTCCAACCTGTGGCCGGACGGTCCGCGCCTGGGCTTCGACTGGCTGCAAAGCTACCGCCGCTACGCCACCCACGGCGCATTCGGCTACTACGCGACCGATCCGCTGCAAGGCGCTTTCGATACCATGATGATGAAGGGCGGCATGTCCGCGCCGGTGTGGTTCAACGAGTTCCAGGCCGGCGGCGAGGGTTTTTACGGTGAACCGGGCCGCTCGCGCATGCTGGCCTACCTGGGCCTGCTCAATGGCGGGCAGGGCGTGCTGGCCTGGACCTTCAACAGCCACCTGGGCGGCGAGGAGCAGATCCTGTTCGGGTTGCTTGACCACGACGACACGCCCAACTGGAAGCTTGACGAATGGGGCGGCCTGGCCGGCGAGTTCAAGACCATGCAGAAACTCGGCTTTCCGCGCGAGATGCAGCCGGAGGTGGCCATCTCGTATTCGTGGGATTCGCTGCTGGCGGCGGGACGGGTCAAGAAATACTACGCCACGCCGTATATGGAACAAAAATACAGTGCCTTCGCGCCGCTCTACAACGACAACATCGACACCGCCGTCGTCGCCGTCACCTACGAGGACCTGAGCCGCTACAAGCTGCTGGTGCTGGCCGGCGAATACCTGATGGACCGCGCCGCCACCGATGCCGTGCGCCGCTATGTCGCCAATGGCGGCACGGTGGTGATGACGGCGTCGTCGGCCAAGGTGGATGGCAACAACCAGTGGTACGACACGGCCCTGCCGGGCGGACTGGCCGATGTCTTCGGCCTCAAGACGCACGCCTTTTACACCCATCCGCAAGCGCTGGCCGGCACCATCGGCGGCGTCGGCTTCAAGACCACGATCCACGCGTATGAAGTGCTGGAACCGTCGACGGCACAAGTGCTCGCGAAGCTCGACAATGTCGACGGCGCGCCGCCGGCCGTGACGTCGAACCGGTTTGGCAAGGGCAGGGCGATCTACGTCGCGACGCAGGCCCAGCCGTCGTTGCTGGCGCCGCTGTACTCTCAGCTGTATCGCGAGCTCGGCATCGCGCGCGGGCCGGTCACGCCGGCCGGCGTCTACGCGCGCGTGGTCGATGGCCGCACGCTCTACGTCAACACCAATCGCCAGCAGGTCAACGTGGCGATCGACGCCGCCAGGAAGAGCGTCCTGACCGGTAAGAGCGTCAGCGGCACGCTCTTACTGGGGGCAAACGGGGTCGACGTTCTTGAGTGAACCCGGCGCCGTGACGATCAGCGGATGTATGGCGCCAGGCCGAGGTTCTGGCGCGTGATCTCGCTGGCGATCATCTGCGCGAACACTTGCGCACCCGCTTCGTTCGAGTGGGTGGTGTCGGTGCCGACGAAGTAGGCCTGCGCGGCGGTCTTGCCGAGCGCCGCCACCCACTCGCTCGACAGCTTCATCAGGTCGATCAGCGGCGCTCCTTCGGAGGCGGCGAGGCCGGTCAGCTGGGTACGCACGTTCAAGTCGCCGTAGATATGCTGTGTGGCCAAGGTGGCGCCGGTGTTGCGCACCATCGGCGTCACCAGCACCGGATGCGCGCCCTTAGCCTTGATGGCGTTGATCATGCCGAGAATGCGCGAGTGGTAGACGGCGGCGCTGGTGTTCTTGTCGTTGTGGCCGAGCTGGATCAGCACCCAGTCGTTGGCCTTCAGGCGGGCGTCGATCTTAAACCAGATGAAGCCGCCATCGGTCCGGAACGCCTGCGTGCCTTCGCCGGAGTCGGCGTAGTTGGCGACGGCGATCTTGTTGTTGAAGAACCTAGGCAGCATGCCGCCCCAGCCGGTGTAGCGCGCGGCCGGCGCCAGGTCCAGCTGCGGCGGCTGGTCGGCGACCGTTGAGTCGCCGGCGATAAAGATCACGGGCACGTCGGTCACGGCCTTGGCCGACAGCGCCGTCAGGCCGCTGGCGCCGGAGGCGATGCGCAAGTTCAGGCCCGGCGTGCCCGGGTCGCGCGCTTGCTGCGGTTCGCCTTCGAACAGGTAGTCGCGCACGTCCACCAGCGTGCTCACGCAGCGGCCGTTGGCGGCGCTCTGTTGTGCGCCGACGAACATCCGGCGGCGCGATTCGGCATACACGTCGAGCGGTCCGAGGTAGCTGCGGTCGAAACGCATCGCCACGCTGTAGATGCTGCCATCGTTGCCGCCGACGGCGCACACGGCCGGGTCGCCGGTGCACGCTTGCAGCGCCGCCACGTCCGCCGCGCTGGCGCCGATGCCGCCGCAATCGTCGACCACGACATTGAACGTGGCGTCCTGCATCTGGGTGTCGGTGGTGATGGTGTCGAGCCGCAAGGTCTGGTAGTGGCGGATATATTTGGTCGGGTAGCGGTAGGATTGGAACGACGTCGCCGCCGCGTTCTTCAGGCCGGGAACCTTTTTGAAGGTGGCGTCCTCGGCGAAGTCGAGGGTGTTGTCGGGCAGCGCCAGTTCAAGCACGTAGTTTTTCTGGCGCAGGAAGTAGCCCGGCTTGCTCACCGACTCGAACGAGACGTAGGCGCTCGACGAATTGGCCCGTCCCGCCACGATCTTCCAGTTGGACTTGTTTTCGGGATTGACGTCGGCGGCGATGGCGGTGGCCAGTCCCGACTCGCGCCAATACAGCGACGGATAATTATAGGACTGCACCTTGACGATGTCCTGCGCCCGCGCCGTCATCGGCTGGGCGAACAGGGCGGCGAGCATGAGGCATAAGGACAACAGGAACTGTTTGAGGGGTTCAGACGAGATGTTCACAAGGCACCTTTTAAAATGTTATTCGGATGGTGAATGGTGGATATTCAGGCTGTGCGGCAGATGGGATGCTAATACGCCGCGCCCGCTCCAGCTATGCGGAACGGCGCCTGCGGCATATCGCTTTGGTATGGGAATTTGTACGGAAATTGCCGCCGGTTATGACGGCTTTCCTGTGGTTACAGCGGCTTGCCGTAGTAGCGCGGCGCGCCGTCGAAGCTGACTTCAATGCGGTCGAGTATCACGCCGGGGTCGAGCGCGTACACTTGCAGCCGATGGCTGCCGGCGGCCAGCGGCGCCACCGTCGCGCTGCGCACGGCGGTGTTGGAGAGCACGTTCGCCTTCCATTCGTCGCTGCGGCCGACGGTCTCGAAGTCGAGCAGTCGCAGCGGTCCGTTGTCGAGGCGGTACGCCAGCCGCACGTGGTGCGCCGACGTCAGCGGGTGTACCGGCAGCGCGACGAATTTCAATTGAGCGTCGCCGCCGCTCGAGGTGGCGAATTCGTACGTCAGCGCGGGCGCCGCGCCGGCGCCGGACAGCGCCCGCGACGGCAGGTCGAGGCGGGCGCGCATGCTGCTGCCGTAACTGCCCAAGCCATCGAGTTTTTCCCAGCCGGCGCCGGCATGGCCGCTCGCGGCGGGCAGGGCGACGATGCGTTCGCGCTCGGCGCTGAGTTGCCCGCCCGGTGCGGACGCGAGGTCGATGCGCGCCGCCAACGCCGTGGCGCCGCAGGCAGGCCGCAAACCCTTGGTATCGCCCCGGCCGTCGTAGCGCACGCTCAGGCGCTGCTCGTAGCCGTTGTCGGCGTTCAATTCTCCGTCTTGTCGGTCGATGCTGAGGCCGGCCGGCGTGGCCTCCACCGACCAGGGCTGCGTCTTGGCGGCGTAGTTGACCAGGGTGAGCGTGTAGGCGGCGGGCACGCCCTTGGTGAAGGTCAGTGCTTCGCTTTCGCCGGACAGCGCGGCCGGGTACACCAGCGAACAATCCTTGCGCGGCGATGGGCCATAGGTCGGTATCAACCCGGGCACGAACACCGGCAAGTTGCGCGGCGCGGCGTCCATCATGCCCTGCCATTTACCGTTCGCCAGGCTGTTGTAGTGTTTGGTGTCGGCGGCGATGTCGGCCTGCGCCTGCGCCGCCCGGGCGGCGTAGAGCGACGCCACCGGCCTGCCGGCGCGGGCGTATTGCGACGCCAGGTCCAGCTTGAGGATGCGCGTGTTGAGGTTGGCGCTGGCGCGCACCGGGTACAGCACCAGCTGGAAGTATGCGTCCCGCTGCGATGCGGGCATGGCCGCGCCGATCGCCTGCGCGCGGTCGGCCAGCGCGCGGTAGCGCAGCAGGCGCTGCTCGGCTTCCTCGCCGCCGCTGTCGAGGTAGGCGCTGGCGCGCGCCGGCGTGATCGATTCCACTTGGCTAAAGCCCATGAACTCCGGCCGGCGCTCCCACGCCAGGTCGTAGTATTCCTTGAGCACGGCGCCGATCTCGCGCGCCTGCGCCGGTCCGAACTGGCGTTGCAGCCACGCCTCCAGGTGCGACTGCGCCGGCGTGTCGAGCTTGGTGGCGTCGAAGGCCGCGTCGAGGAAGTAGTCTGTCAGGTATTCACCGGGCTTGATGTCGCCGACATTGACCACCCACAGCTTGCGCGTGCCGGTCGCGATGGCCCGCTGCAACTGGTCGCGCACCAGCGCCGGATGCGTCGTCGCCAGCCACAGGTAATCGTGCGGGCGGCCCCAGTACGACAGGTGGTAATACAGCCCGGTGCCGCCGCCGCGCCTGGCCTCGGCGGGCGTGCTCAGCTGATGCAGATAGCCGTAATTGTCGTCCGGCCAGACCAGCGTGACGTCGTCCGGCACCACCAGTCCGGCCTTGTAGATGTCCAGCACCTCCTTGTACAAGGTTAGCGCTTGCGGGATCTGCGCAGCCGGCTTGCCCTGCGCCTTGGACAGCAGGTCGCGTTCGATGCCGATCACCTGTTCCACCGCCTTGCGGGCCTGTGGAACCGTATCGGCGCCTTCCATGCCGCTGTCGTGGATGCCGCGGATGCCCACCGAATAGATGTTCTCGAACTCCTTGACCTCCTGGGCGCGGCTGTCCCAGTAGCTGACCAGCGCGTCCTTGTTGGTGAAGAAGTTGAATTCGCCGCGCGCCTTGTGGTCCCATTCGCGCACGTTGTTGCGCATCATCGGCTCGGCGTGCGAGGTGCCGACCACGATCCCGTAGCGCTTGGCCATCGCCGCGTTGCCGGCGATCTGGTAAAACGGCTTGGTCGATTCGTGCATCGCCGGCCAGATGAGGTTGGCCTTCAGGCGCAGCATCAGTTCAAAGATGCGTTCGTAGGTCGCCGGGCCGATGTCGCCGCTCGGATCGCGCCCGGCGGCCCACGGCTGCAAGCCCCAGTCCTCGTCGTTGAGGAAGATGCCACGGTATTGCACCGACGGCGCCGCCGAGGCCACGCGCCGGTCGTCGATGGCGGCGTCGGCGCGCGCCGCCGGCTTGACGTCGGCCCACCACTCCCAGGCCGAGACGCCGATCTCGCGCGTGACGTCGACGGCGCCGTAGATGGCGCCGCGCGTGTCCGAGCCGGCGATCAGCACCAGCCGCGCGCCGGCCTGGCCCGGCGCCGGGATGACGATGCGCTCGTAACGTTCCCATTGGTGGCGCAGCTTGCGGAGGTCGAGGCCGGCACGGCGGGCGATCCCGGCCACCAGCGGCGCGTCGTAGCGGCCGATCACGAAGCATAGCTGCGCGCATTGCTCGAGGCGGTCGATGCCTTGCGACGGCTGGCCGGTGACGGCGTCGAGGTCGCGCCGCAGCAGCCCGGCGGCCTGCGTGAGCGGTTCGTCGTCGTCCGCCAGCACGGTCGGCGCGGCGCCGGCGGCGTCGAGCAGTTGGAGGGGCGCGGCGCGCGCGGCACCGGCCGCGCCCAGCAATGAGGTGGCGGCGAACAGCAGCGAACAGATTTTTACGTGTCTCATGGCGTCTGATTATAGTTGGGAAAGATGCGCGCCGGGATGGCGGCCGGCGGTTGGCGCCGGATCTTAGCGCCCCAGGCTGGGCCGTTTCGGATCGTAGCGCCAGCCGGGCACCAAAAATTGCATGGCGACGGCGTCGTCGCGCGCGCCGTGGGCGATTTTCTTGTACAGTTCGTGCGCCTTGTCGATCTGGTCCAGGTCCGGCTCGATGCCCAGGCCCGGCTTGTCGGGCACGGCCACGGCGCCGTGCTCGATGCGCAGCGGTTCGCGCGTCAGGCGCTCCGTGCCCTCCTGCCAGATCCAGTGCGTGTCGATGGCGGTGATGGCGCCCGGTGCCGCCGCCGCCGCGTGCGTGAACATGGCCAGCGAGATGTCGAAGTGGTTGTTCGAGTGCGAGCCCCACGTCATGCCCCATTCGTGGCACAGCTGCGCCAGCCGCACCGAGCCCTGCATGGTCCAGAAGTGCGGGTCGGCCAGCGGAATGTCGACCGCGCCCAGCAAGTGCGAGTGGGCCATCTGGCGCCAGTCCGTGGCCACCATGTTGGTGGCCGTGCGCACCCCGGTGGCGCGGCGGAACTCCGCCATCGTCTCGCGCCCGGAGTAGCCGTGCTCGGGGCCGCACGGGTCTTCGGCGTAGGACAGCAGATGGCCGAATTCCTTGCCGATGGCGATCGCCTGCGCCAGCGACCAGGCGCCGTTCGGATCGACCGTGACGTTGGCGTCGGGGCGGCGCTGCTTGATCGCGGCCAGCGCCAGCAACTCCTCCTCCGGCGCCATCACGCCGCCTTTGAGCTTGTAGTCGCGGAAGCCGTAGCGCTCGGTGGCGGCGTCGGCCAGGTCGGCGATGGCGGTCGGCGTGAGCGCCTCGCGCCCGCGCGCCGCGTACCACGAACCGGCCGGGCCGCCGGCATCGGCGTACGGCAGCGAGGTCATGCCGCTGTCGCCGATGTAGAACAGGTAGGCGAGCATCGGCACCGCGTCGCGCTGCCGGCCGTTGCCCAGCAGCTCGCAGACGGGCACGCCCAGGTGCTGGCCCAGCAGGTCGAGCAGGGCCGCCTCGACGGCGGTGATGACGTTTTCCAGCCGCAGGTTGATCTCGTGCGGCTGGCGCAGCAGCGCCGCCTCGGCGTCGGAGCTGACCTGGTGTTGCATCGCGCCGGGCTGGGCGCCGTGGCGCGCGCGCAAGCGGTTCAAGGTGCGCTGGTAGCGGCCGATTTCGCCGCCGACCACCAGCGGCACGGCGTCCTGCAATGCGCGCAGGATGCCGTCGCCGCCGGGCACCTCGCCGATGCCGGTGGTGCCGGCGTTGGTGGTCAGCAGCACCAGGTTGCGGGTGAAGAACGGGCCATGCGCGCCGCACAGGTTGAGCAGCATGCTGTCGCGGCCGGCCACTGGGATGACGCGCATCGCGGTGACGACGGGGGTGGTGGATACTGGATTGGTCATCGTCAGAATTTCATGCGCAGGCCCAGGCCGAAGGTGCGTCCGGCCTGGTAGTTGGTGTAGGGCGCGTTGGCGTACTGGAAGTAGGTGCGCTGCTTGGCATTGTTGACATTGCTGATGTCGGCGGTGATGGTGGGCCAGCCGTCCTTGTCCAGGATGCGGTCGAGGTCGAAGCTGGACGAAAAATCGAGCTGCTTGTACGTGTCCTGGAACAGCGCGGCGCTGGTCACGCCGTTCTGGTTGGCGCCGGTGGTCTGGAAGCCGTCCGAATAGGTGTGGGAGAAACGCACCATGTAGCCGTCGCGCTCGTAGTACACGGTCAGGTTGTTGCTCTTTTTCGGCACGCCGAGCGAGACGAAGCTGCTGGCGCCTTCGCCGCTGGCGCGCTGGTGCACGAAGGTCATGTTCTCGTTGATGCCGAAACCGCGGATCGGCAACCACTTGTCGAGCGGCTGCACCCAGCCCAGTTCCACGCCGTCGACGATCAGCTTGCCGCTGGAGTTGCGCGATTGCGCCATGATGGTGGTGGCCACGTCCGGGCCGCCGCGGGTGTCGATCGCCTGGCGCTGCAACGGCGTGATGGAGTCGTACGTCACGCCATACTTGGCCAGATCGCGGAACGGTGTGGTGAGGTTGTCGGTCACCGTGAAGCCGCCGATCTTCTTGTGGAAGTAGGTCGCGCTCATATAGCCTTCCTTGCCGGTGTACCACTCCAGGCCGAGGTCGAGGTTGTCCGAGATGTAGGGCGCCAGGTCGGGATTGCCGATGGTGCCGGTGTCGGCCGACGGCTGGAAGAACGAGATGCCGGGACGCATCTGGTCGGGATTGGCGCGCGTCATCGTGCGCGACAGCGAGCTGCGCACGATCAAGTCCTTGCTTAAGTCCAGCGCCACGCTCGCCGACGGCAGGGTGTTGTGGTAGGTCTTGTCGAGGTAGGTCCAGCGTATCAGGTCGGGATAGCGCGCGCCGCTCAGGGTGGCGGCGGTGTTGCGCGGATCGGCCGAGGTGTTGATCGAGCCGACCACCTGCTGCGTGCGCGCATAGCGCACGCCGCCGTTGTAGCGCACCGCGTAGCCCAGCAGTTCGGTCTTGCCGTTGCCTTCAACAAAGAAACCGGTGGTTTTTTCGCTGATGTAGCCCGAGTTGCTTTGCGGGACTTCTGTGGCTTGATAGGCGGCGTAGTTGCTATCCTTGGCGAATTTCTCCCAATCGAGCAGGACGAAGCCGTCCGGACCCGGGTGCAGGTAGGCCGACGGATTTGGTATCAACGAGCCGGTATACACCGCCGGGGCGGTGGCGCCGGCGGTGGCGCCGCTGCCGTAGGCCGGGTACAGCGCCGCCGCGCTGCCGGGTGCGACCGTGCCGGTGCACGCGGGCGAACCATTGGGCGCCGCCAGGTTCGGACTTGGATTGTTGCCGCACACGGCGTTCTGCCACAGTTGCGAATTGTCGTAGTTGGTGGTGCGGCGCTTGAAGGTGTCGTACGCGGCGCCGAGTTTCACGCTGAAGCCGGCATCGCCCCAGTTCAGGTCGGTACGCAAGCCGTTGGTGGCGATCGTGCGCGTGACGCTCTGGATGTTCACGCGGCCGCCGGTCCAGGCGAAATTGTCCGGGTTGTTCAGATCGACGCTGCTGGTCGCCACCGGACGCTCGCCGGTGTTGTCGTAGGTCATCGTGTTGCCGTTGCCCAGCGACGTGATCGGCAGCACGGTCGGGCTGGTGCTGCGGTTGCGCGACTTGTTGACGTTGGCCTGGGCGTTCCAGGTGAGTTTGTCGGTGAGCTTCCATTGCATGCCCGGGTTCAGGCTGCTGAGCGAGGCGTCGTCGTTATAGCGGCGGAACTCGAGGAAGTTCTGGGTGTTGGCGAAGGTGGCGCCGGTGACCACGCAGCCGGCCGCGCAGTCGGCGCGGTCGACCGTCATGTTGAGCGGAATGCCGGCGCTGTTGCGCACCACCCAGTTCATGTCGGCGCGGTCGTATTCGTTTTCCTTCTTGGTGTACATCGAATCGAGGTAGAACTGCAGCTCCCTGGTGGGGCGGTATTCGACGCTGACGATGCCGGTGCCGCGGTCTTTGGTGCCGGTCTCGGACATATTGCGCAGCAGGCGCGGGATCAGGGCGTTGTCGATCTGGCCGATGTTCAGGCCCGGGTTGTGGGCCAGCAGGAAAGCCTGGTCGACCACGGTGCCGGCCACCAGGCCGTTGCCGGCGCCGGCCGGCACGGTGGCGGGAATGGTCCAGTTGCCGCCGCCGGTGGCATTGCGGCCGGCGCCGGTGTTTTGCGCCGCCGACAGGTTGGGATTGGTCCAGCCGACCGTCTCGAAGCCCCGCGTGCCGATCTTGTTGTGGGCGCCGGACAGGCCGACCAGCACGCCGAAGGTGTCGCCGAAGGTCTGGCTGGCGATGACCGAGCCTTTGGAACCGGGCGACTTGGCGCCCGAGTTGTACTTGCCGTCGAGGCTGACGGCCACGTATTTGCCCGGATTGTCGAACGGCCGCGCGCTGCGCAGGTCGACCACGCCGGCGGCGCCGCCTTCCACCTGGCCGGCGGTCGGGCTCTTGCTGACGGTCAGCTTGGTGAACAGCTCGGTGGGCAGCATGTCGAGGTCGACTTCGCGGTTGAGGTTGCCGCCGCCGTCGGTGCGCCCGCCGGAGGCCGTCGCCACCGGCGCGCCGTTCAGCAGGGTCTGGGTGAAGCTCGGTCCCAGCCCGCGGATCTGGATGTTCAGGCCTTCGCCGGTGATTTCACGCGTGATCTGGATGCCGGGGATGCGCGCCAGCGAGTCGGCGATATTGGCATCGGGGAATTTGCCGATGTCCTCGGCGAACACGGCGTCCTGGAAGCCGGTCGATTTCTTCTTTTCGCGGGCCGAGGTTTGCAGGCTGGCGCGGTAGCCTTCGACCACCACCACCGCCGGTTCGGGCGCCTGGGCGGCGGCGGCCGGCGCCTCCTGCGCGTACGCTTGCGAGATCATCGCCGCCAGCGCGGTCAGCCCCAGCAGGAACGGGCGTCCCGGTGTCTTGTCATGCCATTGTGTATTTGCAGCCATTTTCATCTCCTGTATTTTTATCGAGGCCCATCGCCGGCCAACGCGCTCGCTTGTCATCAAAACACTAAAACACTAAAACATCAGTGCTGGTTATAAGCGCCGTTCGAGCCGCCAACGCACTGATTGCGCCGCGTGCGAGCTGTCATTAATCATTGCGGCATAGAAAATGATACGGAAAGCGGCGGCGCCGCCCCATGTCATTTGCGCGCGCAGCTATGCCAAAAATGCATGGCTCCCACGTCCACTACGCTCAGCCGGTCGTTTCCATCAGATAACTGGCATAGTTGACCCGGATTTGCGCCAGGTTGCTCAAGGTGCCCGACAAATGCGCGCGCACCGCCGCTTCCACGGCCTGGACGTCGCGCGCCGCCAGCGCCCGCACGATGTGTCGGTGTTCATCGATGACGCTTTGGGCCTTGCCCGGCATCGGCAGGTGCAGATTGCGCAGCCGGTCGAGATTGCCGCTGGCGCGCCGCACCATCTCCCACAACGGTTCGACCTTCGCCGCCGCGTACATGGTGCGGTGGAAGTCGTGATCCTTGAGCACGAACTCGTCGAAGTCGGCCAGCCGCAGCGCGTCGGCCTGCTGGCTCAGCTTGATGTCCAGGCGGGCGATCAGGCTGTCGTTGACGTCGCGCGCCAGCGTGCGCACCACCTCGATTTCTAGCGACTTGCGCAGGAAGTGCGCGCGCTGGGCCGAGGCGACGTCGATGGCGCGCACGACGGTGGCGTGCTGCGGGTAGATCGCCACCAGGCCTTCCTCCTCCAGTCGCAACAGGGCGTCGCGGATCGGGGTTTGCGACAGGTCGAAATGCTCCGCTAGCGCCGGCCGTGGCAGCGGGGTGGCCGGCTTGAGCGACAAATTGATGATGTGCAGGCGCAGGTAGTCGAATACCTGCGCCGACGCGCTGCGCGAACGATCGAGCACAAACGGTTGCGGCAATTGAAATTGGTCCATGTCTCTGATCAGTCGGCCGTTCGGCCTGTTCAAGGTATTACTTTAAAATAACATAAGAGCCGCGCCGCCGGTGCGGCCATACCAATCCGGCATGGCTGGGCGGCCTTTCTGCATACCTTGGCCATCGCGCCGCCGCTTAGGATGATGGACGCGTGATTTTATGCCAAGTTTAAAGCGAGGAGCGATGCCGATGGTGGACAGGCTGAAGGACAAAGTGGTGGTGGTGACGGGATCGACGCTGGGTATCGGCAAGGCGGTCGCCAAGCTGTTCCTGGCCGAAGGGGCGGCGGTGGTGCTCAACAGCCACCGCGACGATGCCGACGCTGCCGCCGTCATGGGCGAGCTGGCCGGTGAGCGGGCGCTGTATCTGCGCGCCGATATCTCCCGGCGCGACGAGGTCGAGGCGATGGTGGCCGAGATCCTGGCCCGCTACGGGCGCATCGACGCCATCGTCAACAATGCCGGCGTCAACGTCTTCACCGACCCGCTGGAGATGACGGCCGACGACTGGCGGCGCTGCTTCGCGGTCGACCTCGAAGGCGCGTGGAACGTGATCCGCGCCGCGCTGCCGTCGATGCTCGAGCGCGGCTACGGCAACATCGTCAACATCGCTTCGGTGCATGGCCACAAGATCATACCCGGATGCTTTCCCTATCCGGTCGCCAAGCACGCGCTGCTCGGGCTGACCAAGTCGCTGGGCATCGAATACGCCTCGCGCGGCATCCGCGTCAATTCCATCTCCCCCGGGTTGATCATGACCGAGAGCGCCGAGGCCTGGCTCGCGTCGTGTCCCGACCCGGCCGCCGAGCGCGCGCGCCAGGTCGACCTGCTGCCGGTGCGCCGCATCGGCGAGCCGCTGGAGGTGGCCTACACGGCGCTGTTCCTGGCCAGCGACGAGGCCCGCTTCATCAACGCCGCCGATATCCTGATCGACGGCGGCCGATCCCAGCTCTACAGCGAATGAGCGGCAGTTCAACAACAACCACAGATCGAGACGAAAAAAATATGAAAAGGATTTGCGCAATCAGCGCGGCGGTGGCCGCATTGTTCGTTCCCGCCACGGCGGCCTGGGCCGACATGCTGTTGAAGGTGGACGCCAGCGCGCCGGCCAGCGCGCCGCTGGAAGGCCATGTCAAGCAGGGCGCGGCGGTGTCGCCGTCGGGCGTGCGGCTCGGCATCAACAGCCGCTACCTGACGCGCGGCGGCCAGCCGTGGTATCCGGTCATGGGCGAGTTTCACTACACCCGCACGGCGGCGGCGCAATGGGAGCTGGAGTTGCGCAAGATGAAGGCGGCCGGCATCACGGTGGTGGCCACCTATATTTTCTGGAACCACCACGAGGAGCAGGAAGGCAAGTTCGACTGGAGTGGACGGCGCGACCTGCGCCATTTCCTCGAGCTGTGCAAGAAGGTTGGACTGGAGGCGCTGATCCGCGTCGGCCCGTGGGCGCACGGCGAGGTGCGCTTCGGCGGTGTGCCGGACTGGGTGGTCTACGCGATGCCCACGCGCGGCAACGATCCGCAGTATCTCGGCTATGTGGAGCGCTTGTACCAGCAGATCGGCAAGCAGGCCAAGGGTTTGCTGTGGAAGGATGGCGGGCCGGTGATCGGGGTCCAGCTGGAGAACGAGTATAACCTGCGCGGCCCCGGCCAGGGCGCCGAGCATATCAGCGCGCTGAAGAAGCTGGCGCTCAAGGCCGGCCTGGACGCGCCGCTGTACACGGTGACCGGCTGGGACGGCGCGGTCTACCCGTCCGGAGAAGTCACGCCCGTGTTCGGCGGCTATGTCGACGAGCCGTGGGGCGTGAGCACCGCCGAGCTGCCGCCGAAGGAAACGCACGCGTTCCGCTTCGACACCCGCGTCAGCGGCGACCTCGGCGCGCAGACCGTGGCGCACGGCGTCGGCACCGCCGACGAGGAAATCGACAAGGTGCCGTTCTTCGGCGCCGAGTACGGGCCGGGCGTGCCATTCATGTACCGCCGGCGCCCGGTGGTGTCGGCCGCCGACATCGCCTCGATGATCCCGACGCAGATCGGTTCCGGCGTCAACCTGCTCGGCTACTATATGTTCCACGGCGGCCGCAACCCGGAAGGGCGCACCTGGCTGCAGGAGAGCACCGGCAGTGGCGCCTACAACGACCTGACCTTGATCAACTACGACTTCCAGGCGCCGCTCGGACCGGACGGACAGCAGCGGCCGGTGCTGGCCAGCCTGCGGCCGTACCACTGGTTCCTGCAAGAGTTCGGCGCGCGGCTGGCGCCGATGACCGTGCGTCGGCCGGCGGTGGTGCCGAGCGGCCCCGGCGACCTCAAAACGCCGCGCTTCGCCCTGCGCAGCCAGGGCGACAGCGGCTTCGTCTTCGTCAACAACCACGTGCGCCAGTACACGATGGCCAAGCATGAAGGCGTGCGCTTCGAGGTGGCCTTGGCCGACCGCAAGCTGGTGTTCCCCAGCACCCCGGTCACCATCGCCGACGGCGATTACTTCGTCTGGCCGTTCAACCTGGACCTCGACGGCGTGCTGCTGCGCCACGCCACGGCGCAGCCGTTGGCGCGCATCGACCAGGGCGCGCAGGGCGTGCTGTACGTGTTCGCCGCGCACCAGCGGATACCGGTCGAGCTGGCCTTCGACGCGGCGCTGGCGCCGCAGCTGAAGGCGGCCGGCGCCAACGCCGTTGCGCGGGACGGCGCGCTGGTCGTTTCGGGGGGGACGCCCGGCACGGCCGAGGCGATCACCATCGCGCGGCCGCAAGGCGGGCCGGTGCGCGTGGTGGTGCTCACCGCGAAGCAGGCGGAGCAGTTGACGATCGCCGACGTCGCCGGCAAGCGCCGCCTGCTGCTCAGCGAGCAGCAGGTGGTGACGTCGGCCGGCGAATTGCAGTTGCGCTCGGTAGGCAAGTCCGGCTTTCGGGTCGGCGTGTTCCCGGCGCTGGCCAAGGCGCCGACGGCGGCCGGCGCCCGCGTGGGCGAGGCGGCCGACGGCGTGTTCCAGCGTTTCGAGGTGACGCTGCCGGCGCGCGAGTTGTCGGCGACGGTGACGCCGGTGCGCGAGGCGGGCGTGGCGCCGCCGGTGATGAAGGGCGGGCTGGCCAACGCCGCGCTCGAGCCGATTCCGGAGGCGTTCAAGGCCGCCGCCGCGTGGAAGGTGGCGGTGCCGCGCGCGCAGTTGCAGGGGCTGGACGACGCGCTGCTCAATATCGATTTCGTCGGCGATATCGGCAGGTTGTACTCGGGCGTGCAGATGCTCGACGATTGGTACTACAGCGGCTACGGCTGGCAATTCGGCCTGCGCCAGGTGGAGGCGCGGCTGGACCAGCCGTTGACTGTCTCGGTGTTGCCGCTGCGCGCGGACGCGCCGGTGTACATCCCCAAGGAGGCGCGGCCGGACTTCCAGGGCAAGGGCCAGGTGGCGGAATTGCGCAAGGTAAGCGTCACCCCGGTCTACCTGCTGAAGCTGAAGTTGTGACACCCCGTAGGTCGGATTAGCCGGCACGGCGTAATCCGACAGGAGCCGCCGCCGGCTCCCGGCGGATTACGCCCGGTTAATCCGCCGTCTGTGTCTCCTCGCGTGCCAGTCGAATCCGATATGCCAAATGGTCAAAATTGTTTAGCTGCCGCCCGGTAGAAACTTTACGATTTAAGCAATGCGCATCGCCGCGCGTCCGGCGCGACCTACCCACCGTAGGCCGGCCGCGCCGCGTACGCATGTGCGTCCGTAACACCGGGCGCATTCGACGTGGACCGGTCCGGTCCACTTTTTTTGACCATCAAGGAGACAAAAATGACTATCAAGTCGAGGTCGATCACGCGCGGCACCGCCGCCCTATGCCTGGCCATGCTGTACGGTATGGCGCCGGCGCACGCCGCGCCGAAAACCATCCAGAACGACGTGTTTTGGAAGGATACCAGCAACAATCCGATCTACTCGCAGGGCGGCGGCATCCTCAAGGTCGGCTCGACCTATTACTGGTATGGCGCCAAGTACGACGGCGCCGTCACCTACGCGGCCAATCCGGCCAGCAAGAACAGCAATACCGCCTTCAACGCCGTCACCGTGTATTCGTCGACCGACCTGGCCACCTGGAAGTTCGAGGGCAACGCGCTGTCGGCGGCGGCCGGCACCACCTTCGATCCGTCGATCTGGCTGGGGCGGCTCGGCGTGGTCTACAACAGCAACACCAACAAGTACGTGTTGCTGACGCAATACGGATCGTCGACCTTGTCCGGCGTGCTGTTCGCCACCAGCGACACGCCGGTCGGTCCGTTCACCTACGACCACGTGCAGACCTACATCACCAACGTCAGCAGCAACGGCACCGGCGACCAGACCATCTTCACCGACACCGACGGCGCCTCCTACCTGATCTTCAGCAATTCGGGCGGGCGCCAGCGCTCGTACGTGGCGCAGATCCGCGCCTCCGATTCGCTCAACATCGAGCCGGCCACCAACGTGTTCCTCAACAGCGTGGGCCGCGAAGGCAATGCCATGTTCAAGAACAACGGCACCTATTACTTCTGTGCGTCGGACCTGCATGGCTGGAACGCCTCCCAGACCTACTGCCGCTCGGCCAACGCCATCAACGGTCCCTACACGGCTGAATTCGTCATGTCGGGCTCGGAGGCCGATTTCTCGCACGTCACGCAAACCGGTTTCTTCGTCCAGGTCAACGGCAGCGCCGCCACCACCGTGCTGTACGCGGGCGACCGCTGGAGCGATTTCGCCGGCAACGGCATCGGCTACAACCAATGGATGCCGATTTCGTTCAGCGGCACCACACCCAGGCTGAATTCGCTCAGCCAGTTCAGCCTGGACGCCGCCACCGGCGCCTGGAGCGTCGGCGCCGGCAACAACTACAGCCTCAATCCCGGCTTCGAGGCCGACCGCGTGCCGCAGACCGCGCTGGCGGGCTGGGTCAACTGGACCAACCTGACCGACGCCAATCCGAACAGCAACGTGCTGGGCGGGCATACCGGGCGTTGGGCCGCGCAGCACAAGCACACCGCCGCCTACAGCGCCAGCCGTTACCAGAACCTGTCCGGTTTGCCCGACGGGACCTACACCTTGAAGGCGTGGGTGAAGAGCAGCGGCGGCCAGAGCACCGCGCAGGTGTACGTGAAAAACTACGGCGGCGCCGAGATCGACTACAGCGTCAACACGCCGATCGCCAGCTGGACCCAGATCACCATCCCGAACATCGCGGTGACCAACGGCAAGGCGACCCTGGGGATTTACTCGGTGGCCAACGCCAACAACTGGCTGCTGGTCGACGACGTCAGCTTCGTCAAGAACTAGCGGTTCACGGCGCCGGCGGCACGCTGCGCCGGCGCGCGCGGCTCGGGTAGTATTCCACCGCGACCTCGCGCAGCGCGGTCAGCATGGCCGAGGCCACCGGCGAGAGCTGGTGGCCTTTGCGCGTGATGATGCCGTACACGTCCATGCGCAGGCGCAGGTCGATCGGCACGGCCACCAGCAGGCCGACGTCGATGTAGCTCTGGATCAGCGCCTCGGGCAGCGCCACCACCATGTCCGTGGTCATCAGCAGCGAGGCCACCAGCGGCGGCGACAGCGTTTCCACCGTTTCCATCGGCGGCTCCAGGCCCTCGGACAGGAACAGGGCGGTCAGGCGGTCGCGCAGGATGCTGCCCGACGGCGGCACGATCCACGATTGTTCGGCCAGTTCGGCCAGGCCCAGGTCGGCGCGCTCGGCCAGCGGATGGCCGGCCCGCACGATCAGGCGGTGGTCCTCGTCGGTGATCGGCTCGAAGTCCAGCACGGCGGCGCTCTCGGCGTCGAGGATGCGTCCGACCACGAGGTCGAGCTGGCCGTTGCGCAGGCGCTCGACCATCGATTTGCTGGTGTTCAGGTCGACCGACACATGCACCCGCGCGTAACGCGACTTGAGCAGCTTGATCGCCTTGGGCAGCAGGCCGGTGGCCGGCGTCAGCACGCTGCCGATGTCGACCTTGCCGCGCAGGCCGGAGATCAGCTCGGAGATTTCCTGGTGGGCGGCGGTCATCTCGGCCAGCGCGATGCCGGCGCGCCGTATCAGCACCTGGCCGTACCAGGTCGGTGTGACGCCGCGCGCCTGGCGCTCGAACAGTTGGATGCCGAGCAGGTGTTCAAGCTCGCCAATTAACTTGGAAGCGCCGGGCTGGGTCAGGTTGGACGCCTGCGCCGCCTGCGCGATCGAGCCGTTGCGGCCCAGTTCCACCAAAAGCACCATATGGCGCATCTTCAGATGCGCGCGCACGAAACGGTCAGCCTGGAAAGTATTCATGTGATCCTAAACGCCTTATTACTCAATGATATGGTTATAAATATGCCCGGTCAATCGTTTACCCCCATCGCCGCGCTCATGTTGATGACGCATATGAATTTGGTATGCCGCCAGCGCGCACGGGCATATCTGCCGCGCGGACGTGGCCATATCATGGCTGAACGTGCGCGGGTGGGCACGGTTGGTTATCCTGGGAGCCGTACATTGGAGGGACTGGTCATTTCTTGCGGCGGCAGCGAAGCGCGTTTGTTTCCCCTGCTGGGCGGCGCGGTCGGACACTGGCGCTGGAACGGTATCGACATCCTGCGGCCGGCGTCTCCTGGCGTCGGCGCCGGCGCCGGCGCCGAGGCGATGGCGGGTTTTCCGCTGCTGCCGTACGCCGGGTTCCTCGGCAACGCCGAGCTGCCCGGATTTGGCCGCCTGGCGCCCGGCGCGGCGCCGGCGCGCCCCGGCCTGGACGGCATCGGCTGGCAGCGGCCGTGGGCGGTGACGGCGGCCGCGGCGGACAGCGTCGAACTGATGCTGCGCCACGGTGCGGATCGCCACTGGCCGTTCGACTTCCTCGCCGTCATGCGGTTCAGCCTGGCGTCCGACACGCTGTCCACCACGCTGGCGCTGACCAACCTCGATGCCAGGCCGATGCCGGCGGGGGCCGGCTTTTATAGCGTCTTTCCGATCGACGCCTTTACGCGGTTCGACAGCGATTGGCGCGGCGTGTGGGAACTCGGCGACGATCCGCTGCCGGCGCGGTATCACCCGGTCGTCAGACCGGCGCCGCGGCTGGCGCTCGGCTGGGGCGTCAACAGCTGTTTCACCGGATGGCGCAGGGCGGCCAGCCTGGCATACGCGTCCCATCGCGTCACCGTCCGTGCCGGCTCGGGCTGTCACTACTTGCAGTGCCGCCAGTCGGGCCCCGCGCATCCCGAAATCGTGCTGGCGCCGGTCAGCCACGCGCCCAACGCCCATCAAATGCGGGTTCCAGCCAACCATGGTCTGCGCCAGCTGGACACCGGTATGCGTTTCATCGTTTCAATGAGCATCAACGTGGAGGCGTTCACGTAAAAAAGCGGAATAGTGTCGCCACTATTGCGCAAACCCCCGGGGGCACTGGAGCACGCTCCGAACAGGAACGTGTAGCCGGATCGTACCCCCTCCCGCCGGCGCCAGCCATGTCATCCGGCGCGCCCGGCATACCAAAAAAAATATCTCATCAATCAGGAGCACATCACATGCATCACAGTCATGAACGGATCGAGGCCGGCCACCAGGCGGCGCCGGCGATTCCGCCCGCCAGCACCCACACACTATGGCTCGCGGCCGCCGTGTCCGCGCTCGGCGGCCTGTTGTTCGGCTACGACTGGGTCGTCATCGGCGGCGCCAAGCCCTTTTATGAAGCTTATTTCGGTCTGGTCGAGCCAAGCCGGCAAGCGTGGGCGATGAGCTGCGCACTGATCGGCTGCCTGGCCGGCGCCGTCGCCTCGGGGGTGATCAGCGAGCGGCTCGGCCGGCGCGGCGGGCTGCTGGTGGCTGCTGCCATTTTCGCCGGTTCCGCCGTCGGCACCGCTTGGGCCGCCAGCGTCGATGCCTTCGTGCTATGGCGTATCGTCGGCGGCGTGGCGATCGGCTTGGCGTCCGGCCTGTCGCCGATGTACATCGCCGAGATCGCGCCGGCCTCGATCCGCGGCCGCATGGTGTGCCTGAACCAGATCGCCATCGTGGCCGGCATCCTCGGTGCGCAGATCGTCAACTGGCTCATCGCCGAGCCGGTGGCGGCCGGCGCCACCGGCGCGCAGATCGCCGCCTCGTGGAACGGCACAACCGGCTGGCGCTGGATGTTCGCCGCCGCCGGCGTGCCGGCCGTCGCCTTCATTGTCGGCGCGTTGCTGATCCCCGAAAGCCCGCGTTGGCTGGCGGGGCGCGGCGACTGGGACGGCGCGCAACGAGCGTTGCGGCGCCTCGGCGGTGTCGCCTACGCCGAGCGCGCGCTGCACGCGATCCGCGCCTCGCTGCAGGCGTCGACCGGACGCGGCCTGCGCGAGGTGCTCGCCGAGCCGCGTTTCGTGCGCGTGCTGGCCATCGGCGTGGTGCTGGCGGTGCTGCAGCAGTGGTGCGGCATCAACGTCATCTTCAATTACGCCCAGGAGATCTTCGCCTCGGCCGGCTATGCGGTGTCGGACACCCTGTTCAACATTGTCATCACCGGCGTCGTCAATTGCGTGTTCACCCTGGTCGCGCTCGGCACGGTAGAGCGCTGGGGCCGCCGCCGCCTGATGCTGTTGGGCTGCGCCGGCCTGGCGCTGATCTACCTGTTGCTGGGCGGCTGCTACCTGGCCGGATGGCAGGGCTGGCCGTTGTTGCTGCTGGTCGTGCTGGCCATTGCCTGCTATGCCATGACGATCGCCCCGGTGACGTGGGTGGCGCTGTCGGAGATCTTCCCCAACGAGGCGCGCGGCGCCTGCATGGCGGTCGCCACCACGGCGCTGTGGGCCGCGTGCTTCCTGCTGACCTACACCTTCCCGCTAATTAACAGCGCGATGGGCACGGGCATGACGTTCTGGGTGTATGGCGCGATTTGCGCGGCCGGCTATGTGTTCATCTTCCGCTGCCTGCCGGAGACCAGCGGCAAAAGCCTGGAGGAGATCGAGAAGGCCTGGCGCTGAAGGGCGCGCCGTCAGCGCCGCGGCCCGGCGGGCGCGGCGTCGTCGAAGGGCGTGTCGGCGCGCCCGGTGGCGCCATCCGGCGAGGCGGCCCGAAAGCCGCCCCGGGCGCCGGTAAGCAGCAGCGTATCGAGCGCGGCGCCGCCGAAGGCCATGCTGGCCGGCGTCGGATCCGGCAGCGCGATGGCGCACAGTCGCGTACCGTCGGGGCTATGGCGCGCAAGCGTCCCCTGGGCGCCGCCGGCGCCCTGTGCGATCCAGACGCAGCCTTGCTGGTCGACCAGCGCGTCATGAACGGCGGCGCGTGGCTGCGCGGCCGCGGCGAAGGGACGCAACCTGCCCACGCTGGCCAGCTCCGAGTCATAGTCCGCCGCGTGCAGCACGCCGTGGGCGGCGTCGGCGAAATAGAGTGTGCGCCCGTCCGCGCTGAAGCAGATGGCGCTAGCCGAAACCACTGTGGGCAGCGCCAGCCGGCGCACGCCATGGTCGGCCGAGTACTGGTAGAAACTGCCGATCGGACGCTGATCGGCGCCGATATTGCGTGTACCAAAAACAAAACGCCCGCTGCGGTCGGTGCGGCCGTCACCGATAGCCGTGCGCGGCTCGGCGGCGTCGACCACGCATAACACCGTCGCCGCAGGTTCGTCCGCCTTGCCACGTGTGACGCTCAACGGCCTGGTCAGGGCGCACAGTTTCTTGGCGAAGCCCAGCAGCAGGGCGCCGCTCGCGCAAGTGGCGAGCGTGCGCACGCTGTCGGGGAAGCGGCGCCGCACCGGAGCGCCGGCATTGCCGCCCAGGTAGTACAGACTGGCGCTTTGCGGCTGGGACCACCACCAGCCTTGGCGCTCCGCGTCCCAGCGCAATCCGTGGCCTTTTGTCGGGAGGGGCAATGCCGTTTTCCCTGCGGTACAGTCGTCGGTCTGTTGTTGCAAGATCGCGCCTCCAAGAAAGTGATGCAGCCGACGATAGCCTGCTTCCGAGGAGGCCTGCAATGTTATTTGATGGGCCGTCCATACGAAATTGGGATAGGGTATGGCATGGCGCGGCGTCCGCTATGCGAAGTTCATTCCGGCTTGGTTTGGCTGCGACGGGAGGCGTGACTTGCGTTAGCCAAAAGGCGCTTGGCCCAAGTCGGGTGCGACCGCGATCAGGTTGCAGTTGGCGATGATCTCGTTCCACGTACCGCCGCTTCGAGAGCAATCAATCGCCATAGTTCCACCCGCCCGCACCGTCCCAGTACCCTGTGGCCCTCGCTTACTCGGTCTTGACACCAACGCCGTCAACGGGCGCGGCGTATACGAACGTTTCATGATTTCCCCGGTTATTTGATAACAACGCCGGCGCACCTGTCTGGTGAAGGAGAACGAAGCACGGAGTCATGCCGCAAGGCGGTTAGGCACTTGCGGCATGAAGTTGGAACAAACTTCACGTACTAATAACAGCCTTCGTCTAAAGCGACAGCATCGGCCTGTCCGGCGGAGATACTGTCGATCCTGGACTGATCGAAAGTGAACCTGAAGGCGTAAAGTTTATCAGGAGAGACGATCGTGACTTGCTTCTGCTCCGGTGCGCCGTTCTGTTGTTGCAGCACTGCCTCATGATAGCGCAGCTTTAGAGCATTAAAGTCATCACCAATTCCTAGTCCACTTGATGTTCGGAATAGCGGCTGGGTGACGTCAATACGGACGAGATGATCTTTTTTGAACATCAGCGTCATGCCTGGATGTTTGACGGGCGAGACGTGATAGCAGTCGGATGACGCTCGAAGTTTTGATGCGACGGGGAAAACTTCATTTGGCAGTAGTTTGGACACCTCGCTAAAGCTTTGACCAACTTTAAGATCGCCTAAGCCATCAAACCGAATCTGATCGGCGGGGGACGGATTAGCGAAACAGATCGTCGCTGCAACCATCGATGTACCGAATATCAAATGTTTAATAACCATTTTTTTCCTCAATCCCTGAATGTGCTCCAGTGCACGTGGTTATTCATCGTAGGCAAGTCAGCGGATCGATGCCAGGCTTCCCCGGGCTCGGACCGCGCCCAGTTGCCTCCTGGGCCTTCAACGTAGCGGATGTTCGGATTAGCCAGGGCTTGGGCTTAGCTGCAAGCCCAGATCTCGGCCCGCGCCCGAAATCGACTGACCGTTCACCTGATAAATGTCTACCGCATTGCCTACGTAATGATCTGAATTAGTGGTGTGCACGCCGTTAGTGGTCGACGTTACGTTTACAAACTGAATATTTTCCGGCGTCGCCGTTAGAATGTCCGCTGTAACTTGGGCGAGATTGGAGGTAACAGCCTGATCGCCATTTTTCCCGTCAGAGGTAGTGCCTCCAAAATAGACGTTAACGAAAGAGCCGCTGTCGCGCTCGTTAGAGCCGGCCAGATGAACTTGCGCAAGCGAAGTTTCAACGCCAGCATTGAAGCCGTCGCTGACGGCGTTGCTGCCGGCCCAATCAATGCCGCCGTCCGGGTTCCAATACCCGTAGTCCGACGAATATGAATCATAGCCGCCTCCACAGTCACCACCATTATTATCCTCCCACAAATTGGTCTGGACAATACCGGAGGATTTCATTGCTTGTGAATAAGTAATATGATTTGTCGAAACGTTACTAATTATATTTAATATATCCTGCACATCAGCAGTATGTCCGATTGTCATCGCAGTAGCGGGCTCAATATTTATAATGTGTTCGACAGGCAGAACAGCAGGATGGGCACGGCAAGGTTGTCATCGAAAATCATTTTCCGTCCTTTAGTTAATTATGGGAAAAGTTCCCGCAACTTCGACCAAGGACATAGGCACGAGTTCACATAAAATTACGGAACTCACAATTTGTTACAATCACACCCGGGATTTGTGAGGGTCTGACTAAACGGTGCGACTTTGCACGGTTGTTTCCAAAGCCGTGCTTAAATTGATTGACCCGTCACTGTGCTTGCCAGTCGCGCTCGGCACGGTGGAACGCTGGGGCCGCCGCCGCCTGATGCTGTTGGGCTGCGCCAGCCTGGCGCTGATCTACCTGTTGCTGGGCGGCTGCTACCTAGCCGGATGGCAGAGCTGGCCGTTGTTGCTGCTGGTCGTGCTGGCCATTGCCTGCTATGCCATGACGATCGCCCCGGTGACGTGGGTGGCGCTATCGGAGATCTTCCCCAACGAGGCGCGCGGCGCCTGCATGGCGGTCGCCACCACGGCGCTGTGGGCCGCGTGCTTCCTGCTGACCTACACCTTCCCGCTAATTAACAGCGCGATGGGCACGGGCATGACGTTCTGGGTGTATGGCGCGATTTGCGCGGCTGGCTATGTTTTCATCTTCCGCTGCCTGCCGGAGACCAGCGGCAAAAGCCTTGAGGAAATCGAGAAGGCCTGGCGCTGAATTGTCCGCCGTCAGCGCCGCGGCCCGGCGAGCGCGGCGTCGTCGAAGGGCGTGTCGGCGCGCCCGGTGGCGCCACCTTGGCGCTCCGCGTCCCAGCGCAATCCGTGGCCTGTTGTCGGAAGGGGCAATGCCGTTTTTCCTGCGGTACAGTCGTCGGTCTGTTGTTGCAAGATCGCGCCTCCAAGAAAGTGATGCAGCCGACGATAGCCTGCTTCCGAGGAGGCCTGCAATGTTATTTGATGGGCCGTCCATACGAAATTGGGATAGGGCATGGCATGGCATGGCGCGGCGTCCGCTATGCGAAGTTCATTCCGGCTTGGTTTGGCTGCGACGGGAGGCGTGCTTTACGTTAGCCAAAAGGCGCTTGGCTAGCACGCATAGTTTGATGGTATTTTTGATGGTTGCGGGTTCCCCGGCGCCGTTAAATTGCCAATGAAATCAATCCGTTGCAGGTTTGGTTAATCATCGAGTGGCATAGGATCACGAGCTGAAGGGCGCTGTTGGCGGTCTAATGCTTGGTGAGCTCAGCGCTGAAATGCTGCGCGAGTTGTGCGATCGTATTGTTGGTCGTGGCGCTCCTGCTGTCGCCGTGAGCGCTATACCCCTCACGGCCGGTTTCGGTCTGTAGGCTTTTGCCGCTCAGTTGGTGATGGCGAACAATTCCAGCCGCAGTTCCGGGATGGTGCTCGGCGCAAAAATAGCTATCGCCTGGGTCTTTGTCAGCGCCTCGTAAAGCTCGCCACGGCTATCAATCGCGAAATAATAGGCGTTCGGGCGTACCGGCACCTCCATCGGCACCTGGGCCAAGTGCACTAGCTGCAACCCGGGTAGCGCGCTGCGTATCAGCGCGTCGATGTCGTTCGGCGAGGCGACCTTGAGTTGGCGCGGCACCTCCGAGACCAGATTGAGCGCAGGCATATTGGCGCTGACGGCGAGGTACAGTCCAGCCTTCCGGTCCATCAGTGCCGAGTCAATTTTCCCGTGGTGATACTGGCCTCGCTCCTTGTCCACGGTGAGCGGAATGACGACGTATCGTGAGGACATCACCGTATCGAGCAACTCGCGGATGATGGCATCGAGCGCATCGAATCCGGGCGCCGGATTGTCGTGGTCGTAACCGGGCAAATCGGCAACCACATACTTGCGGGAAAACGCCATCAGACCGCCGGCGAGCACCGTCAGTTTCTCGAACAGGTACTCTGGATGACAGTGGCCGGATTTGGCGGAATGCGCAAGTGAGGCGTTCGCCGCGCTCACCGTATTGAGCATCCAGAACGAGGAGACGTCGCCGCTGTGGGCTTCGACGGCGTGCCCCCTCGGCTGCCGTTGCAAACGGTACAGCGCCTCCGCTTTCGCGGCCAACTTTCCAAGCAAGCCCCGCAGCATATTTTGCATGGCCGGGTCGGCGTCGATCGACAGGCTGGGCGCCATGAACGTCGGGTCGATTTCAAAGGTACTGTCCGCCTTGCGGCGCACCTTGACGACCGGGATGCAATCGTAGGCGTCGCGGACGTCGAGATGCGAGAACAGCCGCAGCGTTTTTCTCATGTAGGAAACATTGGAGTTCAATGCATCGGTATAAAGGTCGGGCGTCTCCGCAACGAACGGCACGTAGCGGGTATCGTCGCGCTGTGCAAGGCCATTCGACAAGTTGCCACCGTGCGCCTTGACGACCGGCAGCGCCGCGTAAAAGACGAAGCTCTGCTCGTCGGATGGCAGCTTGCTTAAATCTATCGCCAGGGGCAACTCGTCGGACAGCGGCGCCTGGTAGATTTCACCGTCCTTGAAAATCAGCGTCAGTGCCTTGGCATACAACGAGTTGCTGCCGACGCCCTCAATGCTCCACCGTGCCAGCTGGACGCCCCAGGCGAACGGACTGATGGCGGCAGCGATGTGCCGTAGCCGGGACTCGTGGTAAAGGTCCAACTGCTGGAAGTGCTGCGCATCGAGCGTGAGGCCCTCCGCCCACAATACTTTTAATGAGATGGTCATCGTCTTCTCCGTCGGCTTGCGTTGCTCATCGACCGAGTTTGACGCTGCCTCATGGAAACTCTTTGAGTTTTCGCAGCAAAGGCTTTGTCGACGTGCCAATCCGAGACACGGTGGCGGCTTCCGCTTTCCTTAATCCCCAATGTTGCGCGAGCGCAAGATAAATCATGTCGGTTGGCTGATACTGGAACACCTGCGCACGGCTTTCGTCGGCGGCGGGCGAGGAGAGAGCGATGGAGGAATTACTGCCGTATTTCGAGCGTGAACTTATTTATCTGCGCCGTCTCGGCCGGGAATTTTATGAACGCTATCCCGGTGTGGGTGGCGGATTACAGCTCAGCGACGACACTTGCCCCGACCCGCATGTTGAGCAACTGATACAGTCCGTCGCACTGCTGTCGGCGCGCGTGGCGAAGCGGCTCGACGACAGCTATCCGGAATTCACCGAAGCGTTGTTGGAGTCGATGTTCCCGCACTACCTACGACCATTCCCGTCTTGTTCGATCGTGCGCGCCGTGCATCCCTGCGTCAAATCCGCGGGCGAGGCGCCGGCATTGAGCGTCCCGCGCGGCACCGAAATGGATTCCGGCGCCGTCGACGGCGTGCGCTGCCGCTTCAAAACCGCGTATGAGATCGTGCTTTCGCCGATGGCACTGACGGCCGCCCGGTTCGATGCATTGATACGAGCGCCCGCTAATGTCACCGTGCCCGCGTCCGCCAGCTCTTCAATGAGTATTGTCATTGAAGGTAACGTGCCGGCCGAGCTTCGGGCGCTGCGCGTGTTCATCGATGGCGAACCCTCGTTTTGCGCCGCGCTGCGCGATGTGTTGTTCCTGCGTGCCGTGCGCGCCTACGTGGAAGTCGAGGAGGGACGCTGGATAGAGTTGCCGGCCTTGCCGCTTGCACCGGTCGGGTTCGCCGAGGACGAGGCGCTCATCCCGTTCGACGCGCGCTCGCACGTGGCCTATCGCGTGCTCAGCGAATATTTTGTTTTTCCGGAAAAGTTCAATTTCTTCGATATCGACCTGTCGGCGTTGCGGGCGTTCCTTCCACCCGGGTGTCGCCGGTTGACGTTGCATGTGGCCTTGGCCGGGCTGCGGCCGGACTCAAACGATGCCCGTATGCTGTCGGGCTTGTCCGCAGCGAATCTGCTGTTGGGATGCAGTCCCGTCGTCAACCTTTTCCAGCGGCCCGGTCAGCCGATATCGGTGACGCATCTGACCGCCGATTACGGCGTCTCGGCGGACGCCGCGCGGCCACAAGCCTTCGAGGTGTATTCGATCGACTCGGTCAAGATGGTGCGCCGTCGCGAGCAGAAGGAACTGGTGACCGAATTTCGCCCGTTCTATTCGCTGCGCCACGGCGAGGACGCAACAAAAAAAGGGCAGTATTGGGTCGTTCGCAACGATGCCAGGCTGGCCGTTACCAGCCCCGGACATGAAAAGCGCATCACCCTGGTCGACAGCGACTTCAATCCCATGCAAGTCGAAAAGACAAGCCTGTCGATTAAGCTCAGCTGCACCAACAAGGATTTACCCAGCGCCTTGAAGTATCAGCAAGCGGCCGGGGATCTGACACCGCTCCACGACGCTGACAGCTACTCGGTTCGCCTCCTGCGCAGGCCCACCAAGACCTATCGTTTCTCTCAAGGGGGACAACATTGGCGGCTGATTTCCCATTTGACGTTGAACCATCGAACGTTGTCACAGGGTGGCCTACCGGCCTTTCGGGAAATGCTGGCGCTTTACGACCTGCCGCAGTCACCGATTTCACGGCGTCAGATAGAAGGCATCACCGGCCTGGAACAAGCCGAAACAGTCGCATGGATACGGCAAAAGCACGGCGCCTCCCTGGTGCACGGGACCGAGATGCGCATGACGGTTGACGAGGAAGCTTTCGTCGGCAGCGGATTGCTGCTGTTCGTGGAAGTCATCGACCAGTTGCTGGGGATGTACGTGCAGGTTAACAGCTTCATCGAATTGGTCGTTCTCTCCAAAGAATCCGACAAGGAACTCATCCGATGCAAGCCAAGAAGCGGCTATCTGAAGTTAGCGTAATCCAGGGGTTGCTCGATGCGCCGGAACGGTTCCAGTTTTACCAGAGCCTGCGCATCCTTGTGCGTTGGCTGAGGCATGGCGGCGTCCCGTATGACCAGGCGCTGTCCCAGGTGCTGCGCTTTCAGAATAGTCTTTCAATGAGCTTTCCGGCGAGCGAAATCGAAGCGCTGTGGGCGGAGCCGGCCGACTGCCGGAGCGACATCGATCTGCTGCGGGCCGTGCGGGGCGACGGTGCGAAGATATGCCTGACGCCCGCCTTCCTGGGACTATTGGGCGCGAACGGAACGCTGCCTTCGCATAAGACGGAACGCGTTGGTGCAGCGCTGCGTCGGGATCATGAAAGCAGCGCGCGCGCTTTTATCGACCTGTTTTCCCAACGCATGGTGGGCATGTTTTTCGAAGCTTGGGGAAAGTACCGCCTGGAACACCGCTTCGACATGGGCGACCAGGATGCTCAGCTACCGTTGTTGAGAGCCTTGGCGGGTCATCGCGATGGCGGGCTGTCTGACGGTGCGGCGCACGGCGTCACCGACGAGGTCGGGGGCTACTACGCCGCCTTGCTACGTACCAGACCTGTGGCGGCGAGTTCGGTTTCCCAGGTATTGACGCATCACTTTGGCGTGCCGGTTGAGCTGGAGCCATTCGTCGAAGCCTGGGATGACATTCCGGTAAACAAGCGCAGCAAGTTGGGCGGAAACGTCGCCAAGCTTGGCTGCGGCGCGGCGCTGGGGCAGCGGTTGCGCCGCAGGGATCTTCGCGTCCGGTTGAACATCGGTCCGCTTGACCCCGTCGACGCCGAGCGCTTCCTTCCCCGCAGCGCCGCCGCCGTGGCGCTGGAGAAGATGGTGTCGCTGTTCGGGCTGCCAAATCTGCGGTTCGAGGTCAGGCTCCTGCTAAAACCGCCGTGCGTACGGCGCGTGGTCCTGACCAGCCAACCTGGCCTCGCCCGGCGCTTGGGATGGGATTGCTTCCTGCCACGCCACGACGGCAGCGTTTCAAGGGCCACGGTCGGCTACATGTTACGTCCACTGGACGCGGACGCCGCTGCGGCGAGTGATTAGGCGGGGATTTGCACTGACCGCTTAACACGCGACGGGTTTACTTGAGTCAACTCAAGACAGCCACGATCCGCCGAACCTATAGTGGCTGACACTGGATAAATACCGCACACCGACCCGCCATTGGCAGGAGGGAAATGGAGGCTGCATGATACGCAATGTTGTGGAGGCTGGCATGGCGGCGTTGTCTGTGTTCGGCGCCAACTCCCAAACCAATCGCTTGATGCGAATGGACTTCCCGCACAAGGACGGCCCTGCGGGCGCCGTTATGTTAGTCAACAAGGTGACGATGAAGGAAGAGCTGTCGCGCGATTTCCGCATCGAGGCCGAAGTGTTGTCGGACGACGCCTGCATTGCGCTCAAGAGCATGATGGGTAGAATGGTCACCATCTCGCTAGTGCGCGAGAACGGCACCCTGCGTTACATGAACGGTTATGTCGGTACTTTCCGCTTCGTTCGCACCGATGGCGGCTTCGCCTACTATCAAATGGTGCTGACGCCTTGGCTGGCACTCGCCAGGCTGCGCACGGACAACGTGTCCTTTCACAACCGCAGCGTCATCGAGCTGACCGAAGCCACCTTCGCCCACTACCGGCAGCATGAGTGGAAGACCAGACTGAGCCTGGACTACGACGATAGGAAACTTACCTGCGCCAACCAGCACAACGAGACCGACTACAACCATCTGCACCGGAGGTGGGAAGACGCCGGGCTGTACTACAGCTACGAGCACCGGGCGGACGGGCACACGCTGGTCCTCAGTGATAACTCCACCCAGGCCGAGCCCATCGACGCCGCCCATTTTGCGGATGCGTCGGACGCGATGCAATTTCGAGCACAGGCAGGGGCCGATGAGGCGGACGGCATCCACGACTGGCAAGCGGTGCGGGAACTGGGCTCCGGCAAGATGACGCTGGCAAGTTTCAACTATAAAAGCCCGCGCCCCCAACTGGTCCACGGCGTCTCCGTCAACCAGCAAGGGGATGTGGATGACTACGAGCTCTACGAAAACACGGGGGCCTACGGCTTTCCGAATCTGGGTGACGGCGAGGTGCTGGCGCAACGCCGCATGGAAGAGCGCGACCAGCGCACCCAGCATTTTGAGGCAAGCGGCAACGATCGTACGGCGCAGCCAGGCCGCACGTTTAAGTTGGGCGGGCACTTCAGCGCGGAGGTCAAGCCCCCGGCGCCGGGCGAGGACCGGAAACCGAGCATCGGTGCGCGTGATTACCTTATCGTGTCGGTCGAGCATACGGCGAGCAATAACTATCCAGCCGGCGCCGACGGCAAATCGGAATACACCAATTCAATCGTCTGCATTCGTCGCGATATCCGGTGGCGGCCGGGGCGCCAGCATAACAGCGAGCCTTGCGCCCATCCCGGCGTGCAGACGGCCATCGTCGTCGGCCCGCCTGGCGAGGATATTTATACAGACGAATTGAGTCGGGTGAAATTGCAATTTCATTGGGATCGGCTGGGTCAATTCGACCAGGCCAGCTCGCCGTGGATCCGCGTCATGATGCCGATGGCCGGACAATACTTCGGCCAGATGTGTTTGCCGCGTATTGGACAAGAGGTTGTGGTGCAGTTCCTGGATGGGAATATCGACCGTCCCATTGTCGTGGGCATCGTCTACAACCGCGACAACATGCCGCCATGGCATTTGCCGGCGCAGCGGGCGCTGGCCGGGCTGCGCAGCCGCGAGCTGGGCGCCGGCGGCGACGGCGGCAGCAACCATCTGATACTGGACGACACCAAGGGCGCCCTTCAGGCGCAGCTCAAGAGCGACCACGAGCACAGCCAGCTCTCGCTAGGCAGCATCACCCGCATCGAAACGTCCGACGGGCGCATGGACGCGCGCGGCGAAGGCTGGGAGCTGGCGACCAATGCATGGGGCGTGGCGCGGGCGAACCGCGGCATGCTCATCACCACCGAGGCGCGTGCCAATGGCACCTCGCACATCAAGGATATGGGCGAGACGCAGCAACGGTTGAGTGCAGCGCATGGACAGCATGAATCGTTGGCCAAGTTGGCGCAGCAATCGGGCGCGCAGGAAGGGGAAGACCAGGCCAAGGCGGTCGCCGCGATCAAGGCGCAGAATGACGGCATCAAGGGCGGCGCCGGCGCCAAAGGGAGCTTCCCCCAACTGGCGGCCCCGCATCTCGTGTTCGCCAGTCCGGCGGGCATAGAGGCCACAACGCGCGCCTCCATTCATCTTTCGAGCGACCAGCATACCGCCATCACCACTGGCCAGGACCTTTCCATCGCCGGGGGCGGAAGCATGTTCGCCAGCGTACGACAAGCGTTGCGCCTGTTCGTCCACAAGGCGGGCATGCGATTGGTGGCGGCGGCCGGCGATATTGACCTTCGGGCGTTGTCGGACAGCGTCAATGTCTTGGCCAAGCTCAACATCACCCAGACGGCAAACCGTATCACCATCAGCGCGAAGGAGGAGGTGGTGATCAACGGCGGCGGTAGCTACGCCAAGTTCAGTTCGGCAGGTATCGAACAAGGCACCAGCGGTACCTTTGTGGCTCATGCAGCAAAACACAGTTTGCCGGGCCCCAACAGTATGAGCTTACCTGCAATCGGCCAGCACATACCGCCCCCTGCGGAATCGTTTGACGAGCAATTTCGTTTGGTATCAAAAGATCGCAAGACGCCGATATCTAATAAACGGTATTTAATTACGGCGTCTGATGGCACGTCTTGGACTGGTGTAAGCGATGTTGACGGACTTACTGAGCGAATCTACACATCTTCGTCAACTGTGATTTCCTTAAAGTTACTGGCCGATGAGGAATAAAATGAGTGATGTTATTGTTGCTACCGCCAATACAAATCCAACACCTGGATCTGTTGTGGAAGTGTCGGTGGACGAAATGGTTTGTTCCTTGTCAATTGAAAATAATAAGTTCTCGGACAGTTTGCCCATTATTCCATCTGCGGCTAGAGTTCGAAGCAACAAAGTACTTTACCGTCTAAAACTTAAGGCGCGCCTTTCCACTCACGCAGACGGGGTGAAGGTATCTGGTAATCGACTGAATATTGAATCTAACAGGCAGATGGATAATGTGGTTTCTCGTGGGAAAACCGATTCCAAAGGGGAATTGATTATAGTATTTGAGACACGCGAACCTGGAGACGTTGAGTTGCGGGTGACGACAACGGGTATAACGTGTCCCGTTTTAAAAATAAATTTAAAGGAAGCATGGTATGAGGAATTGTTTCTAATTACGGGCTACAACGTTTGCGAGGAGGATGATTTTTCAGGCCCTCTAGTAGAGGCCAAAGGCCTCGACAAAAATCACAAAGAGGACTTTTTGTTCGGGGCGAGAGGCGTCGCGATGCAAGGCACTGGCAAGGATACAGAAGGTCACTACATCGGGTTGACTCAAATGAGTGGTGGATGGCATCGAAATTCAAGAGGCGCTCCGGACCGTGTGATGTCACAAACTGGCACGTCTTTCCGCTATGTCGACGGCGTTGTCGGTAAGTACGGCCTAGTGACCGAAAATCATTCAATTGCAGTTGATCCAAGCATCATTCCGCCACATGCTAAAGTGGACATTGAAGGTGTCGGCCCTCGTTTCGCCGACGATAAGGGTAGTGCGATTCGCACATATCATATCGATAATTTTATCGGCGCGGGGGAGTCTGTTGTCAGAACGTGGATGCGGGGTGGGGTGAATGGGACGAAGCGTCGAGTGAAGTATCTCGGAGGTGGCGTATGATAAAATTAGTGTTTGTTTTTCTATTTTTATCTTTGTTGGCATCGAATTCTTATGCGACTCAAGATTATTTTATAAAAGTTTATCTCGATAAAAAAAATAACGTCCATGTTATTTCTTCTGATGGCATAGATAGAAAAGTAACAAGTGATGGGCGCCTATCCGGCGTTAAAATATCTCCTGATACGCGAACGGTCATCTGGTTGGTTTTAAATATTTGGATCGCTGAGGGGGATGTCATCCCTGGTGGAAGCGTGCTTGCAATCTATCAAAATGGAAAATTGCGTCATATTAAGTGTGAGCCTTTTATTCGTGACTATTGGTTTTGGAGCGATGGGCGGCAGATCGCAATCGATTGTGGAGGTCGGCATTTTGCCGGGACTCTTATCTTATATGACGCAGTTAGTCTCCGAAAACTAGATTCGATTTCTCAATCAGACGTTCCAGAAGAGAAACGGCCGGAGTGGGCTAAATAAGAGGGTAATTTCAATTAGGATACCGATCAGTGAACTGGGCAGGGGCATGTGCTCTAAAACCATGACCGTCGATTACGACATCGCCCCCACAACGACTAAGTCCTCGGCGGCTTGCCGATCCGCTACGTGAGCGGGAAAGCGATTGCCCGAATTGGAGAAAAGGTGCAGTTCAGGTATTTTTTGCCCAGCGGAACGCCACGGTGATGGAACATGAGGCCGCCGTGGCGGAATCGCAGCAAGGTAAGAGCCCATCACCAATTACCGCCGAACAAATGCAAAAACAAGGGGTTAATGTTTTATGGGATCAATGTGGACCTGCGCTGACCGTGACGAGCCGTTGCAGTCTTCGGATTACGAAGAAATTTACATCCATGCCAAGGTCGCGGTGGTGGATGATGCCGCGTTCACTATTGGATCGACCAATTTGAACCTGCGTAGCATGGCGATAGACAGCGAGCTCAATATTCTGAGTGAGGCGAAGGACGTGGCGTTCGAGCTACGGACCGACTTGTTCAGACAGTGCACCTGCGACCCGGGACCGGCGCAATTTGAGGACATGTCGAAGTGCTTCAGCGTTTGGAATGATCTTGCGCTCCAAAACAAGAAATCGATGGCGGCTGGTCGGGCCTATAAAAACCAAGTTCTGCCGTTTTACGTTGAGCGTAAACCCGGCTCTACGGTTGTTTAAAAATGAGATACCTCACGCTGCGCTCGTTACGTCTGCTGATCGCGTTAGCGATATTGGGATTGTGCGCATTTTTTCTGAATGACTACTTAAGGGCGCGAACCTTGCACACCCTACCGCATGGCTTTAAGAAGTTTAGCTTGTCGGATCCCCTGCCTCCATGTGCGAGATGGAAAGAACATATGCCCGCAACGCGTGACGCGTCCGCGTACCGGATATACATCGAAGCACGCAAAATATGGCGGAGCAAATTAGAGTGGGAGCTTACACTTGAGGAAACAACGCGGATACTCACTGATGTCAGGACAGCCGCCAGTCTAGGGGACTGGGGGGCAAGAGCGTTGCTTGCCCATTTTTATCTTGAAGGGCTCGGACCGCTCAAATCGAACAAAGTACTTGAACCTGATCCGTATAAGGCAGTCGAGATTGTCCGGATTGCCGCAACGGCGATGCAACCTTGGGCGCTGTACGATCTGGGCGTCGCCTATGAGCATGGTTACGGCGGAGCCAATTACGATCCCGATTTAGCTTGGGCATATTATTTGAAGGCTGCGCAACTAGGCAGCCCCGAAGCACAAATGGCATTAGCACAGGCGTATAGCGCAATAAGACGCTTAGGCGAGGAACAAATTATGCAGCAATGTGCATATCAGCAAGGTCACGGGGGGGCGGCCCTTGAACTAGCAATGACGGCAAGAATTAATAATCGTTTTGAGGATGCGATAACTATCTATCAGCAGGGCGTTAAGTTTGGAAATTCAGATTGTGCGGCAGCCTTGTGGTTTTTATTCGAGGCCGGGCATTGGTCAAATGATACCGAGGAAGAGATAAGATCTCTAAAATCACTTGGTATCTTCTTAGATCATGAACGCAGTAAGCGATACAAAGCTATTTCGGAGAGATTGAAGATCAATCCCGACTTGAAGTTAAGTAGACTCGACCAAGTGCTTCCGCTGCCTCCAGCGAAATTGCCACAGTGGTCTGGCGTGGAAGATGCATTTACGCCGGAGTCAAACGACCCGCCGACTTATTGACGCAAGGGAGCAATATCCATGTCACTAAAAATTATTACGCTTGGCGACTCGACCGACCATGGCGGCAAGGTTAGCAGCGGCTCGCCAACCCGCGACATTGGCGGCAAGCCGATCGCGCGGCTAGGCGACGAGGTCCAGTGTGCCCAACTCTATCCAGGGGGCGCGCCGCATGGTGTCAATAAAATCATTACTGCTCACGAAACCCTGACCGCATGGGGAATTCCGGTCGCCGTCGAAGGATCCAAGGCGGCATGCGGATGTTCGCTAATCGGCAAAGTGAATGCGACGGTGGGATAGCCTTTGCAACCTGTTCAGCAGCGGTGTGGTTCGCCCCGACGTGAGACTGCGTGGACATTTGCCCGCCAAACCGAATGGGCAAAATTGAGGAAGCGCCGGCGTTTAGAAATATGCAGCAAAGCAAGCAGGAGCAAAATCACATGGCAGCTTTTACCTGTTTACGTCGACCGAAAACCTGGTTCGTCAGTCGTTTAATCATGGAGAATTCCCGCCTACGGTGGATGTGCGCTTTGGCCCTGCTGGTGGGCGGGGCAGCGGGCTTGGTTTTCGCTAACCATTATCTGCAGGAGAGGGCGTTGAATTCACTACCAGTTGGATTCAGAAATTTTAGTATCTGCGCACCGCCACCAGCATGTGCTCGCTGGAAGGACCACATGCCCCACACTCGCGATCCTGTAACTTATCGGCTATACATGGAGGCGCGCAAGCTGTGGCGCAGCAAGCTGGAGTGGGAGCTTACTCATGAGGAAGCATTGCGGATACTTTCAGATGTTCGAACAGCCGCTGAACTGGGCGACTGGGGGGCTCGCGCGTTGATGCCACGCTTCCATCTCGAGACCCGCCCACATACTAAAGACAAAGGAGCAATATCATGTCCCTAAAAATCATTACGGTCGGCGACTCGACCGACCATGGCGGGAAGGTTATCAGCGGCTCGCCGACTCACGACATCGGCGGCAAGGCGATCGCCCGGCTAGGGGACGAGGTCCAGTGTCCCCAGCTCTATCCAGGGGGCGCGCCGCATGGTATCAATAAAATCATTACCGCTCACCAGACCCTGACCGCAGGGGGAATTCCGGTCGCCGTTCACGGATCCAAGACGGTGTGCAGGTGTTCTCTAATTGGCTACGGGAATGCGACGGTGGGATGAGTGCCCGGCGGCTGTTCAGCAGCGGTATGTTTTGCTTCGACGCGCGACCGCAAGGATTTTTTGCCGCAAACCGACTTGGATAAGATTGAGGGTGTTCTACGGACCGAGCCAGCCCGGCCTTCAACGCACTGCTAGGAAGGTGGCATTAACGCGGCACTCTCCGCCACTTTTAGTTTGCCCGCGCTGGTCGGTAGGGCAACGACCAGATCGTCCGTGACATCTGTGAAGCGCTGTGCGGCTTCGCGCTGCGATGTCCCTGGCGCGACGTCCGAGGTCTTGCGGGCGTAAGCGAGGAGATGAACAACCGCCGCGGCTCGGGATATTTTCCCTCTGCACCTTCGGGTGGCTCAGTCGGTAAATTCTGGTCGAGCGAGTGCTGCCATAGGTCGTCGATCATATGGCGGCTGAGGTTTGTATTCGCCATAGACACTGATGGCTACTGATCGGGACTACAAGGTAGCGGACCGAGACGGGCTGTACGTGGTAGTCTGCACTACCGGTGGAATTTCTTTTCGATACAACTATCGGATATACGGGCGTCAGGAGACAGTGGCGCTTTGGGATCTTTTGTGCTTCTCCGATAATGCGTGCTCGCTGCTGCTCGATCAACCAACAGGCCCGCGCCAACTTCAGACCATAGTGGGCAATGGTGTATTCCACCGCCACCCATCTCAGCCTGCCTGGAGCTCCTCTGGCTCAGAAATTTGACCAAACTCGCGATCCAAAGCAGGTCGGCTGCGCAACGTTTGGGTGCCCTGCGGGCTGGGAGTGGGCCGTTTAAGAACCCCCCAGCGTAGATCGTCTCTGCAAGCTCGTCAACGGGCTGGTGTTGAAAAACCCGGTCCTTGAGCTGCCGGGCCCAAGACGCGCCGGTGCGGCGCGGGAACGAAATCGAGCTGGACAGAAATCTCTTGTTCCGCGTCAATTACTCCTAGGCATCGGTCTATTACACTCGCTTGTGTCATGTGCGAACTAATGACCGTGCCGTCTGTAGCGCGAGGGGAAGGTTGCATGAATCAACGTCGAGACAATATATTGGCCTTGCCTGATGGCGATGCGCGCACGGCCGCTCTGGTGCCGAAGGGACTTCCGTTCTGCCGCCGACAGCGCGGCGCGATCGCCATCGTCTTCTGCTTGATGCTGGCTGTACTGATCGGATTTATCGGTGTAGCGTTAGACCTTTCTCGCGTTTATAACCGGAGGATCGAGCTGCAGGGAATCGCTAATGCGGCCGCCCTGGCGGCGGCGGGCCAGCTCAACGGTACCACGAGCGGCATCGACAACGCGTTGCTTAAGGCTAGCGCTGCAATCAGCCTGCTCAAGTTTCAATACAATCAGAGTGCGATTACTTGGGACAGCGCGGCGCTCTCGTTCAGCGCTTCGCCCGACGGGGGATGGGTCGATGCCGCGACAGCACAAGGCGCTCCTGACGGCTTGTTGTATGTGCGCGTAGATACCGACCGCTTAGGCGCGTCGATGGGGACAATAGAGCTCATCTTCATGCGGGTCATCGCCGACTCCCTGGTCTCGGCCGACGCCTCGGTTGTGTCCGTGGCGGGGCGATCCACAATCGATGTGACGCCGCTAGCGGTGTGCGCGCTTTCCAACGCGGAAGCGACATCGCGCGCCAATCCAGGGCCGCCTGCCAATGCCGAGCTGGTGCAATACGGATTCAGACGCGGCGTTGCCTATGACCTCATGAAGCTCAACCCGAATAGCACCACTGCAGAAAACTTCGTCGTCGATCCGTTCTCGCTACCAGGAACTTCCGGGGTTTTGAGCAACGTCTCTCCCGCTTTTGTCGGGCCGTATGTCTGCACAGGCCAGCTCGGCATTCCGCGCGTGCGCGGTGGCACCATTACCGTCGGTAGACCATTCCCGCTGGCGTCGTTGTACAACCAACTCAATTCTCGCTTCGATCAATACAGCGGATCGTTCTGTTCACATTCGAACGCGCCGCCCGATGTGAACATTAAGTCCTACGTTTCGGGAACCGCCACGCCATGGATGGGTGCGACGCCGGCGGGGCAGGGGGCGCAAACGACGACAGTCGAGGGCAAACTATGGACGGTGGCCGACCCTTCGGTGAAGCCCGCTGGCACCACTGCGGCAATGTACGGACCGCTGTGGGCGTACGCCAGGGCCGTACCCTACAGCTCTTATGTCGCGGGTGCCACTGAACCGGTCGCTGGGTATGCCGCCTTCACCACTTCGGCCTGGAGCACGCTCTACGGTCCGGCAGCCCCGGCAGCAACGGGAACGTATCACTCGGGGACGTCGATGCCATATAAAGCTACGATCGGCAGTACCGTCTTGGCGCCGTCGTCCGCACACAAAGGAATCGCAAACCGCCGCGTTCTCAATATTGCTTTGCTGTCCTGTCCGGTCGACCCAGGCGCCTTGGCGGCTGCGAATGTACTCGCCATCGGCAAATTCCTGATGACCGTGCCAGCCACTGCGACCAGCCTTTATGCTGAGTTTGGCGGACTGGTTGCTGATCAGTACCTTGGTGGCGCCGTGGAGCTGTACCCATGAGGTCGATCCGCCATTCGAGTCCCCGACGTGAGCGCGGCATCGCCGCCGTCGAGCTGGCATTAATGATGCCCTTTCTTGTCCTACTGCTGGCATTCCCTTTGTTCCTGGGCCATGTGCTTTGGCATTACTCAGCCATGCAAAATGCTGCCCAGGATGCCGCACGCTACCTGTCCAAAGCGCCTCTGAGTGACATGACCAATCCAGCGCGAGCGATCGCAGTGGCCTCTGTGGCTGACGCCATCATCGCGCGCGATCTGGCAAGCGTTGCGCCAGGTGCCTTGCCCTATCTCATCGATGTCACCTGTGATGGTGCAAGCTGCGGTGGTTATTCCAGACCTACGAGAGTGGGAGCAACCATCCAGATTCTCATGAATAACGTTTTTTTTACTGGCTATATGTCGCTGAGCATCCCGTTGACCGTCTCCGTCACATATCCCTACATGGGACGCTAGCGCCATGCTCCCGCGCGCTACGCATTTTCGCCGCCTTGCCGGGTCCGTGACCGCCGAGTTTGCGATCGTGATAATTCTCTTCATGCTGATTGTGTGCGGCGTGATGGAGTTGGCCCGGGTCGTTTATATGTTCAACACGTTGCAGATGGTGACGCGGCGGGCCGCCACATTGGCCGCCAACGTGGACTTTACCGATGCCGCCGCAATGAATGCCGTGCGCGAGCGGGCCGTGTTCCGCAGCTCACCAGGCGGCCTGGTCTTGGGTGCGCCAGTGACGGAGGCTCACGTTCGTATCCGCTATCTGTCCCTTGGGAGCGCCGGAGGCGACGCTGTGGCAGAGATTCCGACCGCCGGACTTCCAGCTTGCCCGGCTAACAATCGGATTACTTGTATGGCCGATCCTTATGGCGCGAGCTGCATACGGATGGTGCAGGCAGAAATTTGCGATCCTGTAGACACCAGTGAATGCAAAGGCGTCAGGTATCAGGCATTGTTCTCGTCGATTGGCCTTTCGTTTGCGCTCCCGAAGTCCACCTCGACCGCGGCTGCGGAGACCTTGGGCGCACCGCCTGGCCAGGCGCCATGTCCCTGAGTATCCATCGCTCCGGCGGATCCACAGCTTCTTTCAACGGTAATCATGACGGCGCTTTTGGCACGTTGCTGTCCGCCTGGGCATCGCCTTCACTTCGGCAGCGATGCCTCGCCCGTCACCTTCAGCTGCGCACGGGATGCGTTGACGAAGGCCGGCTGGCCGCCGCCGATGTGCAGCGTGTACTTGCCCGGGCGCACGGCGCGCCGGCCCTGCGCATCGACCTGCGACTGCGCCCGCGCATCGACGTCGAGCGTCACCGTCCGGCTGGCGCCGGCTTTCACATGCACGCGCCGGAACCCCGCCAGCACCGGCGCCGAGCGGTCGCCCGGCTTGGCGACATATAGCTGCACCACCTCGTCGCCATCGCGCTTGCCGGTGTTGCTGACCGTGACGGTGGCCTTGATCGCCTGGCCCGCGCGCACGCGCGTATTTGACAGCTTCACCGCGCTATAGGCAAAGCTGGTGTAGCTCAGGCCTTTACCGAACGGATGCAGCACCGGCCCCTTGAAGTAGCGGTAGGTGCGCGTATCCATCGCATAGTCGTCGAACGGCGGCAAGTCGGCGGCCGAACGGTAGATGGTGTACGGAAGGCGTCCCGCCGGGTTGACGTCGCCGGACAGCACGCGGGCGATCGCCATGCCGCCCGCTTCGCCCGGATACCAGGCCTGCACGATGGCGTCGGCGTTTTGCTCCACCCAAGGATCGGAGATCGCCCCGCCGGTGACGTACACCACCACGAGCGGCTTGCCGATGGTCTTGACGGCTTGCAGCATGCGGCGCTGCGCTTCCGGCAGGTCGAGCGTCAAGCGGTCACCGCCGCGAAAGCCTGGGAAGCTGACCTTCATCTCTTCGCCTTCCAGATCCGGCGACAGGCCGACCAGCGCGACCACCACGTCGCTGTCGCGGGCGGCGGCCACGGCATCGTTAAGCAGCGCATCGCTGGGCGGCGCCCATTGCAACGCGCTGTAGCGGTCGTTGATCGTGCGGACGTAGTCGATGCGCACCTTGTGCGGCCGGGTGTCGGCGAAATTGAGTTCGATCTTGTCGGTCCGCTGGTCACAATTGCCGGCCACGCAGACGGCCGTGTTGGCGCCGCCGATGCCGGCCAGCGCCGGCGTGATGATCAGCTTGTCGTCGATGTAGACTTTGATGTCGGGAACCGGGCGGTCCTTGCGCACCACCATGCGGAAGGCGACTTCGTAGGCGCCCGGCTTGGGCGGTGTGACCACGCCGCTCCAGCGCACCGAAAATCCGCCCGGTTTGAAACCGGCGGGCGCGCTGTGCTCGAAGTTGAAGTTGACCTGCGGATCGATGCGCGTCAGGCGCGGCGCGCCGGCGAACGTCGGGTTGTCGAAGTATTCGCCTTTCAGGCCCTGTTCGCGGCTGTCTTCGGACGGTTTGAGGTAGGTCGCAGGAATCGGCATCAGCATGCCGTCGGTTAGCGGCGCGCCGTCGGCGTAGCGTACCTTGTCGGCGCCAAAGCGCTGGCGCAGGCCGTCCACCGGCAGCACCGGCTCGACGGCTGTGCCGTGATAGTTGCCTTCGAGGCTTTGCAGCAGCGCCGCATTGGGGCCGATAACGGCGATACGCGCGCCCGTCTTCAGGGGCAGCACGCCGGCGCCGTTCTTCAGCAACACCATCGCGCTTTCGGCCGCCTGCCGCGCCAGCGCGCGGTTCCCGGCGGAGCCGATTTCGCTGTACGGGATCGCGTCGTAGCGGCTGCCGTCCAACAGGCCCATGCGGATGCGCGCGACCGTCAGGCGTTCCAGCGCGGTATCGATCTCGGCCTCCGTGATCAGGCCCTTGGCCACCGCTTGCGGCAGGCCGCGGTAGGTCGGGCCGCAATCGAGGTCGGTGCCCGCCTTGACCGCTACTGCCGACGCGTGGGCGATGTCCGGCGAAGTCTTGTAAGCCTTGACCAGGTCGCCCACCGAATCGCAGTCCGAGACGATGAAGCCCTTGAAGCCCCAGTCGGTACGCAGCGGGCTTTGCAGCAGCGGGCTGACGCACATCGGATGCCCGTCCACCGCGTTGTAGGCGCACATCAGCGAGTAGGCCTTGGCGTCGACGATGGCGTTGCGGAAGGCCGGCAGGTAAGTGTCCTCGAGGTCGAATGGCTTGACGTCGACGTTGAAGCTGTGGCGTTCCGGTTCCGGTCCGGAATGCACGACGAAGTGCTTGGGCGTGGCGATCGATTTGAACAGGACCGGATCGTCGCCCTGCAAGCCGCGAATGAAGGCCATGCCGATCCGGCCAGTCAGGTGCGGGTCTTCGCCGTACGTTTCCTGGCCCCGGCCCCAGCGCGGGTCGCGGAAGATATTGATGTTCGGGGTCCAGTAATTCACGCCGAAATACCGCGACGTACCGCTTGGGTCCAAGGCCAGCGCGGCGTTGAAGTTGGCGCGGCCTTCCAGGGCGCTGGCGTCGGCGATGCGTTCGATCAGCGCGGTGTCCCAGGTCGCGCCAAGCGCGATCGCCTGCGGAAAAACGGTCGCTTGGCCGGCGCGGGCGACCCCGTGCAGCACCTCGTTCCACCAGCCGTAGCGCTTCAGGCCCAGGCGCTCGATCGCGGGTGCGTTGTCCTGCATCTGGGCGGCTTTCTCCTCCAGCGTCATGCGCGACACCAGGTCGCTGGCACGCTGCTCCGGCGACAGCGAGGGGTTGCGGAACGCTGCGGCGTCATTGGCGTGGGCGCATGGCGCCATGGCCGCCATGCAGGCGAGGCACGCCGCCAGCGCCAGGCGGCCGGGGGTCGAAGTGCGGATCATATGTCTCCTTGTTGTGCTGATGCATTTTGTTTTTGAATCAGCATTGTGCGGACTTTTCGATCCACCTGGCAATTGTGAAAACCGCCAACGCCGGGATGGATTTTTGCGCAGCGCTTCACGCTTCGGCCGGCGTGCATTCGGCCGCAGCGTGGCTTGCCGTACGAATGGAGGAGCAGGGGGCCGTTACAATCGGCCTTTCGCTTCTGATAAGGCTTGTATGCGCTACGTTTCCACCATCCTCGCGGCGTGCGCGCTGGCCTCGGCCACGGCCGCCGCCCAGACCATCGTCAAGATCGGCGCGGCGGCGCCGCTTTCCGGCCCGGGCGCGCATCAGGGAAAGGACATCGAGAACGGTGCGCAAATGGCGATCGACGATCTCAACGCCAAGGGCGTCAAGATCGGCGGCAAACCAATCAAGTGGGTGTTGCAGGCGGAGGACGACGCCAGCGATCCCAAGCAAGGCACGGCGGTGGCGCAGAAACTGGTCGACGCCGGCGTGGCCGGCGTGGTCGGCCACCTGAACTCCGGCACCACGGTGCCCGCTTCGAGCATCTACCACCGTGCGGGCATTCCGCAGATCTCGCCGGCCGCGACGACGCCGACCTACACGCACCAGGGCTACGAAACCGCGTTCCGCATCGTCGCCAACGACAATCTGGTCGGCGCGGCGCTGGCGCGCCATGCGATCAAGAAGCTCAAGGCGGGCAGAATCGCCGTGATCGACGACCGCACCGCCTTCGGCCAGGGCTTGGCGGACGAGTTTGTAAAGGGCGTCAAGAAGATCGGCGGGGCGGAAATCGTCAGCCGGCAGTTCACCAATGACAGGGCGGTGGATTTCAACGCGATCCTGACCCAGATCGGCGCGCGCAAGCCCGACGTCATCTTCTATGGCGGCATGGATGCGGCGGCGGGCGTCATGCTCAAGCAAATGAAAGCGCTGGGGGTAGGGGGCAAATTCATGTCCGGCGATGGCATCTGCTCCGAGAAACTGCCGCTGATCGCCGGCGATGCGCTGGACGATGACAAGGTGATTTGCGTGGTGGCCGGCGGCATCGGCAAGGCGCAGGAGCCGGCCCACGCGGCGTTCGCCGCCCGCTACAAACAGCGTTACCAGCTGGACGTCCAGACCTACGCCCCCTATGCCTACGACGCGGTGATGGTGCTGGCGGCGGCCATGGGTCGGGCCAACTCGGCGGCGCCGGCGCGCTACCTGCCGCAGCTGGCCAACATCACCTATCAAGGCGTCACCGGGGCCATCGCGTTCGACGCCAAAGGCGACCTGCGCGACGCCGCGCTGACGCTGTTCACCTATCGCCAGGGCAGGAAGACCAAGCTTGAGGTGGTGCGTCAATGAGCGTGCGTCACTGATCGATGGCGCGGCGCGCCCCGGCGGCGGGGCGCCGCTGTCACACCGACGCGCTGCGGCGGGCCGGCGCTGGTGCTAATTTGGCGACACACCAGCGCATTATTGCCGGCAATATACCCGCAATGATATTTCCTTTCGGCATCACATGCTACTATCAACCACTGCATTCCTAGCGTGGTTTTCTCATGATTTTCCTGCAACGTTTCAAGCGCATCGCGCTGGCACCATCGCTTGCGGCCGTCTCGGCGGCGGTCATGCTGCTGCTCACGCTCGTGACGCTGCAGGTCGTCGGCCAGACCGTGGCCAGGCAGGTCGAGCAGGAAATCGGCCAGAATCTGGCCGAATTGTCGTTCCAGACGACGGACAAGCTCGACCGGGGTATGTACGAGCGCTACCGCGAAGTCCAGCTGATGGCCGAGCGCTACGAAGTCACCGGCGCCGACGTGCCCGTGCCGGCAAAGCGGCGCGTGCTCGAGCGGATGCAGCAAACCCATCCTTATTACGCGTGGATCGGCATCACCGATAACGATGGGCTGGTGCGGATCGCCACCGGCGCGCTGCTGGAGGGCAAGGATGTCTCCGGCCGTCCATGGTTCAAGGCGGCCAACGCCGGCGTGCACCTGCTCGACGTGCACGAAGCCGTTCTGCTGGCCAAGCTGCTGCCCAATCCGACCGGCGAACCGAAGCGCTTTTTCGATGTTGCCTTCCCCTATAGGGGCGCCGACGGCCGCGTGCTCGGCGTGCTCGGCACCCACCTGAGCTGGCAATGGGCCGCCGATGTCCAGCGCTCCGTGCTGCGCCCGCTGGCCGAGCGCAAGGCCGTCGATACCCTGATCCTCAGCAAGGGCGGCGCCGTGCTGCTGGGGCCGCCCGAATATGCGAACCAGGTGCTGCACCCGGAAAGCTTGGCGCTGGCCCGGCGCGGCATGAGCGGCGCCGTCGTCGAAGCCTGGCCGGACGGCAAGCGCTACCTGGTGGGCTATAGCAAGAGCCGCGGCCACCAGTCGTATCCGAGCCTGGAATGGACCGTGCTGGTGCGCCAGCCGCTCGACGAGGCGTTCAAGCCGGTCGAAGCGTTGCGCGACAAGATCCTGTGGGGCGGTATAGGCGCCGCGGCGCTCGTGTCGCTGCTGGTGTGGCTGCTGTCGCGCGGCATCGCCAAGCCGCTGGAGCGCATCACGCGCCATGCCGGCGAGCTGACGGCGGGGCAGCTGGACCGCATCCCCCCGGTGCGCAGCCGGCTGGCCGAGGTGCAGATCCTGCAGGACGCGCTCAATGAACTGCTGGCCAAGGTGCGCGTCAAGGAGGCCGGCCTGCGCGAGCTGAACGCGACGCTGGAAAACCGCGTCGCCGAACGCACGGCGGAGCTACACGCGGCCGTCGAGGACACGCGCAAGAGCGAGCACCGGGTGCGCGCCATCATCGACACCGCGCTCGACGCCTTCATCGGCGTCGACGCGGAGGGCCGCATCACCGACTGGAATCCGCGCGCCGAGGAAATCTTCGGCTGGCGCCGCGCGCAGGTACTGGGCAAGACCGTGACCGAAACCATCATCCCGCCGCGCTTCCGCCAGGCCCACGAGCACGGCATGCGGCGCTTCGCCGTCGAGGGCAGCTCCGGCGTGGTCGGCAAGCGCATACAACTGTTCGCCCTGCGCAGCGGCGGCGCCGAATTCCCGGTCGAAATGACGATCGGCCTGATCAATGCCGGCGATACGCATTTCTTCGGCGCCTTCATCCAGGATATTTCACAGCGCAAGGAAACCGAGGACGCGCTGGCGCGGGAGCGGGAGCTGCTCGACGTCGTGCTCGATTCGATCGACGTCGGCGTGGTGGTCTGCTCGCGCGAAGGCGAGGTGACGATGTTCAACCGCGCCGCGCGCGCGATCCACGGCCTGCCGTCCGCGCCGCTGCCGGCCGACCAGTGGGCGGACCACTACCGCCTGTTCCTGGGCGACGGCCAGACGCCGATGGCGACCGAACAGGTGCCGTTATTCCGCGCCCTGCGCGGCGAGCTGGTGGAAAACACCGAAATGGTCGTCAGGCCGGCCGACGGCGCGCCGCGCTTCCTGTTCGCCAGCGGGCGCGCGCTGCATGCGCAGGACGGCACCGGCATCGGCGCCGTCATCGCGCTGAAGGATGTGACGGTGCTGAAGGAGTCGGCGCGGCGCCTGGAGGCGAGCGAGCGCAGCCTGCGCACCATCACCAACAACCTGCCCGTGCTGATCGGCTATGTCGACGACAAGGAACGCTACACCTTCGCCAACGCCACCTACGAAACGTGGTTCGGCGCGCGGGCGGGCGGCATCCTCGGCAAGACGGTCCGGGAAGTGATGGGCGATGAGTTGTACCTGGCGCACCGCGACAAGCTGCAGGGCGGCCGCAACGACGTCACGTTCGAAATGACGATCGGCCAGGGCGGCTCGGCCCGCACCGTCGAAGTGACCCGCATACCGGATATCCACGACGGCGTCTACAACGGCGTCTATGTGCTGGGCGCCGACATTTCGGCGGCGAGGCGCCACGAGGAAGAGCTGAGCCGGCTGGCGCGGGTCGACATGCTGACCGGCCTGCCCAACCGGCGCGCCTACCAGGAACACCTGGAAGCGGCGGTGCAGCGCGCCCAGCGCAGCGGCAACGGTCTGGCGCTGATGTTCCTCGACGTCGACCATTTCAAGCAGGTCAACGATACCCTGGGCCATGCCGCCGGCGATATCGTGCTGCAGGAGTTCGCCCGCCGCGTCAAGGATGCGGTACGCGTGACCGATACGGTCTGCCGGCTGGCCGGGGACGAATTCACGGTGATCCTGGAGGGGCTCAAGGGACCGGGCGAGGCGGCCGTGGTGGCGCAGAAAATCATTGCGGCGTTCAAGGCGCCGTTCGAGCTGGCCACGGGCGCGCGCACGGTGTCCACCAGCATTGGGGTTGCCTACGCGGGCCGGCTCCCCGTCGCGCTGGTTGAACTGGGCGAGAGCGCCGACCGGGCCCTGTATGCGGCCAAGATCCAAGGGCGTGCCGGCTTCACGGTTGTGGACATGCAGGCAGTTCAGGGCAAGGTTGTTTGACCAGGCGCTTGTTCGAGCGGCAAGATTTCGATCCGGCGAAATTCCGTGGGATGCGTCTCCGCCTGGATCGCGATGTAGCCGCTTTCCAGCATCTTCGGGAAGCCTTTCTCCAGCAGTTGCCGACTGTGAGGATCGCGCGGGTCCAGCTGGGGCTCGCTGTAACTGATCACGGTCTCGCCATCGAGGATGTGCTTGATTAATTTTCCGCCGCGTACTTCAACCTCGATCGTTACCCAATCGTCCCCCATGTACACCTTCGACTTGGCCGAGGTGCGGTGGGTGGTCGTCAGCTGCCCGTTAAACACCGCTCTGGTATGAGGGGTGCAGAACGATCCGTTGTTCTGGTCACCAGGCCCGCCGCCGCCAAGCATCTGCACCTCGATCGACGCGGGAAAGTCCTGGTCGAGTTCCATGGTCTCTGGTGGTTCGCTAAAAATCATGATGCCGTTATTCCGAAAACCCCAGCCCGGAGCGCCTGCGAGCTGTTTGCCGACGAAACGATATTCAGCGCGAATGCGGTAATGCGACAGCTTCTGTTTCCAGAACAGGTGACCGAATTCGCCGTCGAATTTGTCGTATTCGCTGTAGTCGACCTTGAGGATGCCGTTTTCAACCTTGAATGTGTTTTTGTAATTGACGCCGGCCGGATAGCCTTTGAACTTCGGGGTCCAGCCGGATAAGTCTTTGCCGTTGAATAGTTGAATCCATCCGCCCTGGTCGAGTTGTGGCCCGCTGGCGCTCTGTGATTCGGGCGCGTCGCCGCGGACGCCGACACACCCCGTCAACGCAAACGCGCAATAAAGCGCTGATAATTTTATTTTCTTCATTGCCCATCTCCAGATGGCGGTTAACAACGCTGGGGGAAGCCGCATCCGACAGTGTCGTTGAAATTGCTCGCCGGATCAAGCAAGTGGCCTGAAGCGACGGTCCGGGGCGAATCGAGGCACGCATCGCCTATACTGGCCGCGACGCACTCAACGCAGCCGCGCGGACCTCATTCGACTGCGGGGCAAATTGCGCGCCGAAGCAAGCCGCTTGTCGATATCATCAGCGGCGATGAAAGCATGGCGCGTGCGCGCTGGTGAAGGATTCCGGTGTATGGAGAAGGCTGCGGCGGTATCGCGCCGGCAGCTCGCAGGCCCACGGTTGCGTGCGGTCGAATAAGGAGACGAGAAGATGTGGCGCACAATGTTGATCACCTTGCTGGGACTGGCATCCGTACCCGCGTGGAGCGCGGAGAATCGCTGCAGCCCGAATTCCAAGGATATGTTCACCTTCATTTGGGTGCCGAAAACAGCAGCGGAGCCTAACGTGGGCAGCATTCGTATTGCGGACCGTGCCGGTCGGACGGTGCAGGTGCTCGACAATCAAACATACTATTACGGTGACAGCGAAACCGCTGGCGATAATATGGATACCCGGGATTTCAACAACGACGGCTGCGGCGATCTGGTGTTTGCCAGCGAGATTGCCGGTATCGGCAACACAAGCAATACCGCATTTCTCTACGAGCCCGCGCGCGGGCGCTTCGTCGCGCACGAATCGCTGTCCGGGATCATGGGGCTGGACATTGATCCACGTGACAAGCGCTGCGTTACCGGCTTCGGCAAAGGCGGTGCCGCCGATATTCATGCGGAGCGGTATTGCTGGTCAAAGGGCAGGCTGGTGGTGACCCAGGAGTACTCCGTCTCACCGCAAGTCGATGCCGAAGGAAATCCCACCTGCTATCTGCACACGACCACCACCTATCGTCACGGGCAAAAAAAGACACGAACGAAATGCACCAAAGATTTGTAGAAAACAAGGCGACATAAGCCGCAGCGAGGCGTCCCGCAGGAGGGGCAGTCGCGCGCCGCTCAAGCCGCAAGCGGTCACGCCACACAGGGTTGCCTAGAACTTATACTGCAGGTTGGCGAACATCGAACGCCCGCGAGGGTCCCCGTAAGTCGGGTCCCAGGTCACTTCGAAGTAGCGCGACTGGTTGGTGAACGGTGGCGCCGTATCGAGCATATTGATGACGCCAGCGCGCAGCTTGATGTTCTTGGTGAACGAGTAGCTGCCCGTCAGATCCCACAGCGAATAGGCCTTGACGTCGCGGTCGTTCCAGCCCGCATCGGCCAGGCCGGGAATGTTCTGGTCGCGATAACTCGAGAAGAAAGTGTTGCCAAGGGTGAGATTGACCGCGCCCCGGGTCCAGTCGATAGTGAGCTTGTGGCGCCAGCGCTGCACGGCCTTGTCGTCGCGGAATACGCCGAGGCCATCCGTCATCGGCGAATTCGGATCGGACTGGAATTCATATTTGGTGATCAACGTGCCGTTCAGGCTGGCGCTGAAGCGGCCCAGCGCCGTGTCGTCGCCGCGCCAGTTCAGTGCGATATCGAGCCCGGACGTGTTGAGCTTGCCGCGGTTTTCTTTCTTGAACTGCAGGTAGGACACGGCACCGTCTTCGTCGCGCACGACGATGTTCGGATCGTTGTAGTAGACCGGATTGTCGAACACGGTTTGCTCGCCGATTTCGGAGATGATGTCGGTCTTGCGGATGATCCAGTAGTCGAGGCTGCCGTTCCAGTTCCGGTTCGGTTCCAGCACCAGGCCGGCCGAGAACTGCTTGGACTTTTCCGGTTTCAGCAGCGGGTTGCCGTAGCGGTCGAGGTCGAACTGGGCAATTTCGCCGGAGACTGGGTCGCTGACGAAGCTGGCCGTCGTGCCGGACCGCACCGGCAGGAACAATTCGGCAATCGACGGTGCGCGGAAACCGGTGCCGTACGAGGCGCGGCCCAGTACCGCCTTGCTTGGACGGTAGCTGACGGCGATTTTCGGATTGGTGGTGGTCAGCGCCGGCGTGGTGACGTTCGACAGCGGATCGTGCACGCCTTTGTAGCGGTCGTGGCGGATAGCGAACTGGCCTTCCCATTCCTTGCTGAACGGTGCATTGATCTCGGTGTAGACGCCGGCGATGTCGCGCGAGTTGGACGAGTCGGCCAGCAGTTCGTCCGAGCTGGCCCGGTCTCCCTGCACGTCATTGGTGCGCAGCGCATCGGTGGCGCTGAATTCGGTCTTCTCGCGACGCAGTTCGACGCCCACCGCCAGCATGGCGTCGCCGCCGCCCAGCGCCATCAGCGCGCGCGTGAGTTTGCCGTCGACGCTGTCGCTGGTGCCCTTGGAAACGCGTGCCGCGCCATGGATTTTGATGGAATCCATAAACTTGCGGCCGGCGTCGTCGGTGGCCGGGACGAACGGGTTGTAGTTGCCACTGGCGATGCCCGCCAGCAGTTTGCTGCGCGACACCCAGCCGTCGATATCCAGGTCGGTGGCCTTGTTGACGCTGTGGTTGTACGCCGTATCGTATTCCCAGTCGCCCACCTTGCCGGTCGCGCCGACCACGATGCGCGACGCCTTGCTGGTCACTTCCGACGTGCGCCGGCCCGCATCCGTCAGGCGGAAGCGGAAGTTGACCGGCGTGGTGATGCCGGTTTGCGTCTGCAATCCGGCCGGCAGCGAGATGCCCGTGCTGGCGCCATTGATGCTGCCCGAGGTGGCGGGCGAGGCGGCGTAGCTCGTCTCGGCCTTGCTCAGCAAAACTTCCGCGAACAGTTGATGGTCGCCGGGGGCCAGCAAGGTGGCGCGGCCGATGAAGCTTTGTTTCTTCGCGTCGGGGTAGACTTCCGAATCGCCCATGTAATTGTAGGAGCAGCCTTCGGTGCCGCCTGGACCGAGCGGACGCACCACGTTCGGGCTGCCGTTGACGCAAGTGCTGTTGCCGAAGTTGACCCGTCGTCCCGGCGACGGCGCCCAGGTGCCGCCGGGGCCGGACCCCTTCAGGTAGCCGGAATTGTTCAGCGTCGCCAGCTGGGCGGCGCTCAGATCGACGTTGGCCGGGAAAGTGTAGCTCGACAACTGAGGCGACAGACGGTCGGGCAGGCTGTATTCCTGCATGAATTTGCGCTGCGAGCTGGCCAGGCGCTCGGTTTTCTGCACGTCCAGCGCGCCGAACACGTTGAAGCGGTCGGTGCTCAAGGAGCCGATGCCGCCGGACAACGATGCCGATTTTTTGCCGGCGCCACCTTCGTCGGTACGCAGCGCATACACGCTGGCCTCGCCGCCCTGGTAGTCCTTGCGGGTGATGAAGTTGATCACGCCGCCCATGGCGTCGGTGCCGTAGATCGCCGACGCGCCATCCTTGAGCACTTCGACGCGCTGGATGGCGCCGGCCGGGATGTTGTTCAGGTCGACCCCGGAATTGTCGCCCGGGCTGGCGAAGTTGGCCATGCGACGCCCATTCAGCAGCACCAGCGTGCTTGAAACACCGAGGCCGCGCAGGTTGGCCCCGTTAAACCCGCGCTGGCCGCCCATGACGTCGCTGACGCTGGACCCATCGGTCAGGCCGCCGACATTCGAGGATATCTTCTGCAGCAACTCGGCGGCAGTGGTCACGCCGGACTTATCGATATCGTCGCGCTTGATGATTTCCACTGGCAGCGCCGCTTCGCCTTCGATGCGCTTGATGCTGGAGCCGGTGATCTCCACGCGCTGCATGTCCTGTGCTTGGGTGCCTACGCTCATGGCGCCAAGCGCGAGCAATACAGCGTGGGTGCAGCGGGAGCGACGGAACAGCGAAGCCTTATGGGTGCCAGATATCTTCATGCGATCAATCCCCCAGGTGAGTTAGAAGAATTGTATTGTTGCATGAAGGAAGCGGCTTATCTGTTGCGATCTGTCCACAGTCACTAATTGGGGCGGTGGCTTGTCGGCACGAGGATTTTATAGCTAGAAATTAGTTCCATGAGGCATTGTTTTTACCGATTTTTGGTAATATTGCGGGATAAAAAAATACTTGTTACGCTCACGTAGTCGAATCTATGCCAAACAACCTTTTCCCACTGACTTGCTTTCTAAGCAGCTGCTTTTACCTCTTCGTTATCTGCGCCGGCGCTGGCCTTGTCTACCTGCTAGTACGTGGTGTGTCCAATCGCCGGGGCCTTCTCGAGGACGCGCTACCCCATGACAGTAGCCACACCGGTCCTGTGATCCTTTCACCCTTACTCCATATTTTATTTGGGTTCTTGGTACTAGGCTCCCTGATGGGACTGTTCGGCTCGCTTTCTCGCTCGTCTATATGGCTAGCCCTGCTGTGCCTCGGTGTGTCTGCGCTCTTTATTTTCAGAAATTGGCATCACATAAAAGGATTAGTAGGCGACCTTTTGAATATCATTGAGCGGATGGTGGCTGTAATTATCAGTCTGGATTATGGCCTGCGTGAAAATCTATCCATGCGGATAATATGGGCAACGTTTGGCATCCTGCTTGCTCTATTTGCTGGCGCATTTGGGTGTTTATGGCCTGTGCTGGAGGAGATGTGGAATTCGACAGGCATCTTTTCTCTATTGCTTCGAATCGCCGTGTGGTTATTTGGCCCATTGTTTTCGTTGATGCTGGGGCTCGGCGTGGTGGGTCTTATCCGCCAGGGACAAAATCCGTTAAAGCCTTCGATGTTGGCGCTGTCCACGCTGAGTCCCCAGCAAGCTGCCTGTCACGTCCACGTTGCGCATTTGTCCGATTTGCATATTCCGCGCGACACGCGTTTGACGGAAGACGAGCCTTGGGAGCCAGGCATTCTGGACAAGTGCCGCAATGCACTGGCTGAGAATGATGAGAACACACCCCTTGCCGCCATCGTATGCTCGGGCGATATCACGGACACCGGCCATCCGGATGCTTGGAAGAAGTTCGTCACGAGCTTCGGCGCGTACAAGGGCCGTATCGTCATGGGGCCTGGCAACCACGATTTGAACATCGTGGGCTACGGGGCGTTAAGTATCCTTCTCGTCGGAGATAAGTTTGGCACGGCAGGACGCTGGGTTCGGATGGTCGCATTTATGAAAACGGCGATAGAGATGATGGACGACCGTGCGCAGGTCTGGCAGCACGGCAAACTCGTGCCGCTTGCCGATGCATGGGAAACCATTTCAGCGGACACGTCAAATGAGAGGAAAGCGCTGCAGGCCGCCAATGATTTGTTTCCATTTGTGGTGACGGTCGAAAAAAATCAGGCGCTCACTTTCATCGTCTGGAATACCGTCCGCTCATCCTCACTGGCATTTAATAACTCCTTCGGGAATATCGGCAAAAAACAGCTAAACAATTTCCAGGCAATCAATGAGCACTTCAAGCAGACCGGAATGAGTCTTCTTCATGTCATGCACCACAAAATCGGCTTGCCAAAGGCGAGATTTAAGCGCCAGAAAACAGTTACGGGAACGCGAACCTATCGACTGCGGATGTATCTCAGAGACTCTCTTCAGTTGGCCGGAATGACGATGGCAAACGCGCGAACGGTCCTTCCCGCCATCCTGCAAAACCAGAGCACGGTCGTGCTGCATGGTCATCACCATGCAACGTTTACTGGCGAATATGCGCTAGGGGGCAAGGTGATGCAGGTGGTTTCCGCACCGTCCTCTACGCTCGGTACGGAGTATCACGTCGGTACTGATGGTCGCCCGCGCAAAGGCTTTGACATTCTTGAACTCGGGCGTAACGATATGGGATGGGCGCTCATGCGCCAGCCAATCCAGATCGATTACAAGGTCTGAGTACGGGCGATACCAGCGCGTCCTCGGCCGGATAAGGAGAAACGCCGCCGCAGCGCCAGCTGTCGCGGCGGCCCGTGTTCGGCGTCTTGCTGCCCGATCAAGTGCAGCGGCGCGATGCGGCGCAACGCACACGCGGCGATGGCATCCTTGCTGGAGGTCATTTTGACCAAAGCGATTCAGTCCTCTTGACCTCAAGTTAACCTGAGGTAATACAATCATTTCGCCGCGTTCGGTAACCGCCGCCTTTAGCGCCATCGGCTGGAGAGGCGTGCTGAACGACGCTTCCACAGCGGCGCCAACAAGGGACAGTCTCCATTCACAAGGACAATTTATGAGCTTGTACACTTCACTATGGCTGTTCCAATCCGTCTATGCGGTGGGCTTGGCCATCTGGTTGACCATCGCTGTCGTCGACAACCTCTGGGCGTTTCGTGAGCTGGTCCATGCGGTGGGGACCACGATGTCCATGGCGCCCCTTCAACGTTCTCCCGCAATACATTCGGTTCTGTCAGCGCGCGCAGTGACATCAATCCGCTGGCATCGGTTGGCAGTGGTCGGGTTGCTGATCCTGAAGCTACTTGCGTTCACCACCTGGTGGATCGGTTGCTATAAGTTGCTCATCGGTGGCGGTTTGGAGCAGGCACGTCCTTGGCTAAACCTCGGATTGTGCGCATTCACCACATTCCTGTTCGCAATGCATCTTGCAGGCCTTTGGTTTGCCTATTGGATCCGCGAGGACGACCTTCAACGCGGACATTTAGCGCTTATGCTCTGGACGCTAGGTGCCTTTTTCCTGTTCAACGGCCACTGGACATGACCTGCCTCGTCGGCCCCAATCCCGCAGCTCGGCAGCGTGTAAATCTGCACGCTGTCGGAGCTCCGCAAGCCCGCTAGCCCGCGTGGTTGTTGCCCCTGTGCGCGGACATGAACATGGCCACGGCCGACCGGCAATAGGATTCGATTTCGTGGTCGTCGTCCGCTATCGCCTCATCGAAGCGCGCGATGATCAGCAGATCGGATCCTTTTAACAGCGCGGCAAACAAGCGGGCGGACTGGCGAGGATCCGGCACATTCAACGCCGCCTTCGCGTCCAGCTGGCGCAACAGGGCCTCGATTTGGGCGATGACGTGGGCCGGACCGGCTTCGTATTGGAGCTTGCTTAACGACTTTTGATTCGTCTTGTCGGCCATGATCATCGCTTCGACACGGCGCACGTCCGGGTTCAGGAAAGTGCGGAGCAGGGATGACCCCACCGTCATCAGCTGATCCTCGGCCGGACCGGCGACGCCTTCAAAAAGGGCCTGCGGCGCAAACCGGTGACAGCTGGCCGCGATGGCGGCGCTGAACAGTGCCTCCTTGTTTTCGAAGTGCCGATAGATGCTCAGCTTGGATATCTTGGCGCGCTGGGCAACCTTGTCCATGGTCGTCGCTTGAAAACCCAATTCCACGAAAAGTTCGCACGCGGCGTCGGCGATCGTTCGGCCCAGCGCCTCGTTGGCGGGGCGGCCCCGCCGGCCCGGATTATTCTCGGTCATAACAATTCCAGTACTTGACAGTATCTAATTTAGTAATTAGGATACCACGAAGTATCCGAAATACGCAAACCCGGCGGGCGGGCTGGTGCGCGACCAGCCCATCCGCATCCCCAACACGGAGCCTATCATCATGAACGACGTCATCATCATCGGCGGCAGTTTCGCCGGCCTCGCCGCCGCCCTGCAGCTCGGCCGTGCCCGCCGCAAGGTCACGGTCCTCGACACCTGTCGGCCGCGCAACCGCTTCGCCGGCCACTCGCACGGCCTGCTCGGCCACGACCACAAGCCACCGCTCGACATCCTGGCCGAGGCGCGGCAGCAGCTGGCGCGCTATCCAACGGTCAAGCTGGTCAATGCCCGCGCCGAGAGGGTGTCCGGCGCGATCGACGATTTTTCCGTCGTCACCGACGATAACGAACGCCTGGGCGCACGTCGTTTGATCCTGAGCTATGGCGTCGCCGACCAGATGCCCGACGTTCCGGGATTTGCCGAAAGCTGGGGCACAGCCATCGTGCCCTGTCCCTATTGCGACGGCTTTGAAGTCGCCGGCCGGCATTGGGGCCTCGTCTGGTCCGGCCCGCAGTCGCACAACTATGTCAGGCTGTATGGCCACTGGACCGAGACGCTGACGGTGTTCGTCGATGGCCACGACATTCCGCCCGATATCCGGGCCGATCTGGCGCGCCGCGACACCTCGGTCGTCGATGGCCGGATCACGGAAATCGCCCGCCACGGCGGCCATCACGCCAGCGTCAAGCTCGCTACGGGCGCCAATGTCGCGGTCGACATCCTGTTTGCGCATCCGCGCAACAAGCCGTCCGCCAGCCTGCATGAATCACTGGGCCTGGCCACGGTCGACACGCCATTCGGCATCGCCCTCAAGGTCGACGAGCGGCGCGAGACCAGCATCCCCGGCATCTATGCCGCCGGCGACCTGGCAAACCCGCTCATGGCCTCGGTCACCACGGCCATATCGCACGGCGCGACGGCGGGAATCTCCGCCCAGCAGTCGATGCTGGTGTGAGCAGCAGATGGCACGACAGTGCCAAATGCCGATCCGGTCGCCGACTGGAATGGGCCAGCGATGGATTGAGCCGAAACGCGTCATGCCGCTCGCCCAGGTCTCGCATAAGGCGCCGCCGCCTCACCCCGGCGCCGGCTGCGTGGCCAGCCATCGCAACAGGTCGGCGCTCTCGAGCGGGCGGCTGTACAGGTATCCCTGTCCCTTGTCGCAGCCCTGCGCATGGGCCACGTTCGCCTGTTCGATCGTTTCGATGCCTTCGGCCACCGTGTTCATGCCCAGGCTGCGCGCGACCAGCACCGTCGCTTCGATCAGCACCTTGTGGTGGGCGCTGCTGGCCGCCAGGCTGACGAACGAGCGGTCGATCTTGACCGTATCGACGGGCAGCAGGTGCAGGCTCGACAGCGAGGAGTAGCCGGTGCCGAAGTCGTCGAGCGCCAGCTTCACCCCCAGCCGCTTCAGGCCGAGCAACTGGTGCTGGATGTCGGCCCCCTGGGCCGCTAGGCTCTCGGTAATTTCCAGCTGCAATTGCGCCGCCGGCATGCCGCTGGCGGTGAGGATGGCGGCGACCTTGTCGCACAGGTCGGACTCGGCCAGCTGCGCGCGCGACAGGTTCACCGCCAGCAGCCGGGGCGCCTGCGCGCCCAGCTGCCGCTGCCAGGCGACGAAATCGCGGCACGCGGCGGCCAGCACCTGCTCGCCGATCGCGTGGATCATGCCGGTCGCTTCGGCGACGCCGATGAACTCGATCGGCGAGACCAGGCCGCGCACCGGGTGGCGCCAGCGCACCAGCGCCTCGACGCCGGCGGCGGGATCGATCCGGCCGCCGTCCATCAGGCCGACCACGGGCTGGTAGACGTTGAACAGTTCGGCGCGCTCGACGGCCGTGCGCAAATCCGCTTCCAGGCTGCTGCGCAGCAGTGCCTGATCGCGCATGGCCTGCTCGAACATGACGATGCGGTGGCCGCCCTGCGACTTGGCCACCGTCATGGCGATCGCCGCGTCGCGCAGCAGGTTGTCGGCGTCGCGCGACCCGGCGTCCAGCACCACCATGCCCAGGCTGCACGTGAGCGCCAGCTCCTGGTTGCCGACGCGGTAGGGCTGGCCGAGGCGCTCGAGCAGGCGCGCGGCGATGCGCTCGACCACCGCCGGTGCCGGCAGGCCGTCGAGCAGCACGGCGAATTCGTCGCCGCCCAGGTGGGTGGCGGTTTCGGCGGTGACGCCGTCGGCGCCGGCGCGGCCGCCGGAACGCACCGTCGTGCGCAGCCGTTCGCCGACCAGCGCGAGCACCTGGTTGCCGACCGCGTTGCCCAGCGTATCGTTGACTTGCTTGAAGCGGTCCAGGTTGAGCAACAGCAGCGCGCAGTGGTCGCCGCTGGCGGCCCGCTCGCGCGCGGCCATCTTGCGCAACAACAACAGCGTGCCGGCGCGGTTGGGCAACTGCGTGAGCGTGTCCACTTGCGCCGCGCGCGCCAGCATGGTTTGCTCGCGCACCACCTCCTGGGTGGCGTCCAGCAGCACCGCCATCAGGCGGTTGTCGTCCAGTTTGAGCAAGCCGAGCGAAAGCACGGCGGGGGCCTCGGCGTGGCTGCCGGCGTCGTCGACGCTGATGCGCAGGCCTTCGCAAATGACGCCCTGCGGGGCGCCGAAGTCCGCGCAGCGCTGCGGCAAATCGGGCGCGTGGCGGCGCAGCACGTGGAAGAAGTTGTCCATGTCGCCGTCCGGCGTGAGCGGCATCAGCAGGCGCGCGGCCATCGGGTTGAGGATTTCGATGGCGCCGTCGCGTTGCAGCTGGATCAGCGCCACCGGCGCCCGATACAGGAATTGGATCAGCGCCTCGTAGGCGAGGTCGATGTCGCCGCTCATGCCGCCGCCCACGCCGCTACGCGGTTGCGTCCGCCCCGTTTGGCCGCGTACAGGGCTTCGTCGGCGCGTTTCATCAAGTCGTCGAAGCCGGCCAGCGCGTCGTCCATGACGGCCACGCCCAGGCTGATCGTGTACGCAATCGGCTGCTGCGCGTAGACGGCCGGCGCGGCGGCCACCCCGGCGCGCAGGCGCTCGGCGATCGCCAGCGCATCGTCGAGCGCCACCGACGGCAGGATGATGGCGAACTCCTCGCCGCCGATGCGCGCGAGCACGTCGACCTGGCGGCAGACACCGCGCATGGTGTGCGCCAGGTGCACCAGCACGGCGTCGCCGGCCGGGTGGCCGTGACTGTCGTTGATCGCCTTGAAATGGTCGGCGTCGATGACGATCAGCGCGACCGGGCGCACCGCTTTTTTGCGGCGCGCCAGCTCCAGCTGCGCCGCTTCGAAGAACGCGCGCCGGTTCGACAGGCCGGTCAGGTGGTCGCTGTAGGTGGCCTTGCGCAGGTTTTCGCTGACGTCGCGGCGGTCGGAAATGTCGCGGATGATCATGCAATAGGCCGGTTCGTCGTCGGCCCCCGGGGCGCCGGCGGCGCCGTCGTCGTCGCCGCGCAGCGGCAGCGGTGAAATCATCGCGCTGCCCCAGAACTCGCTGCCGTCGGCGCGCAGCCGCAGGCCCTCGTCCAGGGTCCAGCCGTTCTCGTCGGCCTCGCGCAGGCGGTCCAGTTGCTGCGCCTCGGTGGTGGCGCCGTCGGGATAGAAGCGGGCGTAATGCTGGCCCTTGATGGCGGCCGCCTCGTAGCCGGTCACGCGCTGGATGCTTTCGTTCCAGGACTCGACCCGCCCCTGGCGATCGAGGCTGACCAGCGCATAGTCGGTGATGTTGGTGATGATGGCGTTGAGCCAGGCGTCGGTCTTGCGCAGTTGGCGCTCGCGACGGTCCTGCTCGGTGACGTCGGTGAGCACCGCCATCAAACGGTCGGCGTTCAGTTTCAATAGCGTCAGCGACATGACCTGGGGGCCGCTGCCTTTGGCGTCCGCGTGCAAGTACAGGCGGAGCGCGTCGCACACCTGCCCCTGTTCCGCGGCGAAGCTGCCGCACTGCGAGCGCAGGTCGGGCGCCACTGGCGCCAACGCCTCGAACAGGTTGGTCAGCTCGCCGTCGCGGCTGAGCGGCATGAGTAGCTGCGCCGACAACGGGTTGAGCATCTGGATGGCGCCGTCGGCAGCCAGTTGCACCAGCCCCACCGGGGCCAGATACAGGAACTGCAACAGCGCCTCGTAGTCCTGCGCGTCGGCATGCTCGTCGGCGGCGCTCACGGCCGTTGCACCAGGACGTAGGCCAGCGCGGCGCCGGGCTGGTACAACAGCCGCAGCTTGACCTTGGTCGGGCGCATGCGCAGCGTCAGCACGTAGTTGATGGTGTCGTCGAGCGGCGCGCCCTCGGCGCGCGCGTCGCTGAAGCGCTGCGCCACCATGAAGTTGTTCATGCATGGCGCGACCGCCACGAACAGGTCTTCGCCCAATACCCGCTGCGCCCGCAGACCGGCCGCTTGCGATTCGAACGCGTTGTAGCGCTGGACTCGGCCATCGAGGTCGAAGCCGATCACGCCGAAGCCGAGGGCGTCGAGGCCGGCGGTGTCTGCGTGCTCCAGCAAGGCGGCCAGATCGGACTGGTCGAACGGGGTTTCTGCGTGCAATGTCATTTTGTCGTTTCCATCAGTGGCGGTCAGGAGGAAGCATATCATTGGCTCAGGGCAACTCGCCAGTGTTCGCGCATGCCGTGCGTGCATTACCGCGCATTTGTGGCACGCGGGCGCCACGCGGTTGCAGGGCCCGGTCGCCCGGCGCCCGCTTTCGAACGAAGGAAGGCTCGCCAAATCGCACAAATGCAACATTCATATCGAAAAAATACGCAAGACCTTTGGAGTTGACTGCCATTTCGCTATAGACTGAATCACTTCAAAGCTTTCCTTTCCTTGCTTTAGACTTTCGAAACGTTTGGAAGGGCGATTTGATTCCACGTATTTCCTCTATGCGAAACAAAGCGAAAGTGCCGGGCAAGCAAGCGCCCGGTCCGGGTGGCCCTGTGGGTTCGCCGGCATCGCCTTCGCTGCACCGACAACTTAAAAGGAACCGTTAATGAGTCACCTGCAACGCCGCGCGCACGCCGCCAGCCATCCCCGCCTGGTGCCAACTCCGCTCACTTCCGCTTGCCTGCTGGCGCTGGCCGCGCTGGCCGCGCCGGCGCGCGCCCAAGAGGACGCCGCCACAGATGCCGAGCAGCTCGCCAAGGTCGTGGTGACCGGCGCCCGCGCCAGCCTGCAGCAGTCCCTGGCGCTCAAGCGCAACTCCGCCGTCGTGCAGGACAGCATCAGCGCGACCGAACTGGGTCGCTTCCCGGACAACAACGTGGCCGACTCGCTCAGCCACATCACCGGCGTCTCGATCTCCCGCACTGCCGGCGGCGAGGGCCAGAAGGTCAGCATCCGCGGCCTGGGCCCCGAATACACCATCACCACCTTCAACGGCCGCCTGCTGGGCACCGACAGCGCGGGGCGCTACTTCGCCTTCGACGTCTTGCCGGCCGACGTCATCAGCGGGGCCGACGTCGTCAAGTCGACCCAGGCGCAGTTGGTCGAAGGCGCCATCGGCGGCCTGGTGAACCTGCGCTCCGCCAGCCCGTTCGACCAGAAAGGCCAGCGCGGCCTGCTGCGGGTGGAGGCCGACCGCAATCAGATGAGCAGCTTGAACGGCAAGAAGCTGTCCGGTACCTACAGCAACACCTTCGGCGACCAGATCGGCGTGCTGCTCGGCGTCGTCTACGCCAAGCGCGACGTGCGCACCGACACGGCCGGCAACGATGGCGGCTGGTCGCGCAACCCCATCCCCAGCGACCCCAGCCAGTTCTGGGAGTTCGGCAACACCTGGGGCGGCGCCATCGATCCGAACGGCAACGGCATACTCGATCCCAACGAGGAAGGCCTGATCGGACCCGGACAGTTCCGTTTCGGCTCCATCATGGAGAAGAAGGAACGCGTGGCGTTCTCGGGCAAGGTCGAGTGGCGGCCAAGCAGCGACGTCAAAGTCGTGGTCGACGGTTTCAAGACCCGGCTGGACTCGCCCCAGGTCGGCTACCAGCTTTCGTTCTATCCGCTGTTCGCGCCGGGCCGCTGGTCCGACATGAAGGTCAGCAACGGCGTCGTGACCGACCTGACCTTGTCCGGCGCCGACCCGGAAATGCGGCTCAATCCCGAGATCCTCAACAAGACCGAGTACCGCGTGGTCGATACGGCGATGTACGGCGCCAAAGCGGACTGGAAGATTTCGCCGACGCTGAAGGTCGCGGGCGACATCTACGAATCCACGTCCAAGCGCCATTCCGGCGGCAAGGACAGCTACGTCGTGCTGCGCATGAACCAGCCCAACGTCACGCGCATCCAGCTCACCGGCGCCGCCGTGCCCGATGTCAAGACCACGTTCGCCGACGGCCGCGACCTGCAGGGCGGCCTGGCGCAGGGCCTGTTCAAGGCCAGCGACTTCAACACCCACTACTACAGCCGGGCGGGCGACAACATCGACGACCGCATCCGTGGCGCGACGGCGAATGCCGAGTGGAAGCTGGATCGGTTTCACATCAACCAGCTCAATTTCGGTCTGAGCCAGACCGATCGCAGGAAGACGCGCGACATGGTCAACAACGCCTTCAATGGCGGCCAGGACCACTACTCGGGGCAGAACGCCATCGATGTGGGAACCCTCGGCGGCAACGTCATCAACCAGACCTTGAGCCCGAAGGGCTTCCTGTCCGGCGTGGGCGGCAACTTTCCGCGCAGCTTCCTCGGCTTCGATATCGCGAACTACGCGCAGGCGTTGCAGGCCTACGACGGCAAGCCGCGGCCGGGCGGCGGCGTCTACAGCTCGACCTTGTCTGCGCCCGCGTGGAACGCGCTGGAAAGCTACCGGGTAGGGGAGAAGACCACGGCGGCCTATGTGCAGGCGGATCTGGCCGGCGACAGCTGGAGCGCGGACCTTGGCGTGCGCCTGGTCCACACCAAAACCACCGCGCAGGCGTGGGACGCCAAGATCACCGACATCGTGGAAAACGGCGCCTTCAACTACACCGCCGTCTATGCCACGCCGTCGGCGGTGGAGCAGGAGGCCAGCTATACCTTCGCGCTGCCGGCGGCCAACTTCACCTACATGTTCACCGACACGCTTCAACTGCGGCTCGGCGCCGCCAAGACCATGGCGCGGCCGTCCGTGGACAAGCTGGCGCCGTCCAGCACCACGGCCAGCATCTCCTGGGGCGACTTCACGCAGATCTACGGCGGCAATGCCGAGCTCAAGCCTTACACGGCGCGGCAGGCCGACGTCTCGCTGGAATGGTACTTCGCCAAGGACTCCGCGCTCACGCTCGCCGTCTACCAGAAGAACATCCGCAACCAGATCACCACCTTGTGGTTGTCGGGCCAGGACATCGGCGCGCCCGGCGGCCGGCTGTTCAACGTACAGCGTCCCGTCAACGGCGACAAGGCAACCGCGCGCGGCGTCGAGATCGGCCTGCAATACCTGTTCGACAACGGCTTCGGCGTGCGCGCGCAGTACACGCGCAACCGGTCGCGCAGCTGGGTGAACGGCAGCGAACGCCCGCTCGAGGGCATCGCCCCGGCGACCGCGTCGCTGGGCTTGCTGTACGAACGGGGGCCGTGGAGCATGAGCACCACGGCCGACTACACCGATGCCTTCGTCACCGCCACCAATGTGATCGGCGCCGGCTTCAACGAGACCGCCAACGCGGTGACGTGGCTGACCGCGCAGTTGGCCTACGATGTGAACAAGTCGCTGCGCATCAGCATCGAGGGCAACAACCTGACCGATGCGGTGCAGAAGCCCAAGCTGGGCAACGGCACCATCAGCCTTCCGAACGGCTATTACCGCTACGGCCGCTCCATCACCGTCGGCGCGAGCCTGAAGTTCTGAACATCCCGATGAAAACAAGTAAAGGGTTACGCATGCCTCACCGCCGGTCCAATAACGGAAAACCTCATCCACGCGCCGTCGTCGGCGGGCTGCTGGCGGCATTGGCCATGCTGGCCGTGCCCGGCGTCGCCTTGGCCGCCGACGATCCGCTGGCGCCGGCGGGCCGCTGGGAGGGGCGTACGGCGGGACGGGCCGCCACGCCCCCGATGGGCTGGAACAGCTGGAACGCGTTTCGCACCGAAGTCGACGAGGACAAGGTCATCGGCGCGGCCCGTGTGCTGGTCGACAGCGGCCTGGCGAGGTTGGGCTACCGCTACATCAACGTCGACGACGGCTGGTGGCTCAAGCGGCGACAGGGCGATGGACGCCTGCAGATCCGCACCAGCATTTTCCCGTCGGCGGCCACCGGCGGAAAGGACGGCACCAGCTTCAAGCCATTTACCGACAAGCTGCACGCCATGGGTCTGAAGGCGGGCATCTATACCGACATCGGCCGCAATGCCTGTTCGCAGGCCTACGACCTGCATTCGCCCAATCTGCCGCAAGGCACGACGGCCGAGCGCGAAGTCGGACTCGATGGGCATGTCGAACAGGATATCGATCTGTACTTCAAGGAATGGGGATTCGATTACATCAAGATCGACGCCTGCGGGCTGGCCGACTTCGTGCCGGGCTCGCCATTGGTGGCGCAGCAGCAATACCGCGCGGTCGCTCCGCTGATCGACCGTGGCGCGATCAATCGCACCGACAGCGGCGCGGTGCGGACCCGGTACGAGGCGGTTGCCGCCGCCCTCAAGGCCGCCAATGCGGACGGCGACTACATCCTGTCGATATGCGCCTGGGGCATGGCGAATGTGCGCTCGTGGGGCAAGGACGTCGGCAACTTGTGGCGCACCAGCGCCGACATCACGCCCAGCTGGACCAGCATGCTGCACAACTTCGACAGCGCGGCGAAGCGCGCGCTGTACGCCGGCCCCGGTCATTGGAACGATCCCGACATCCTGCACATCGGCCACGAGGCGTTCGACGCCAACCACATGGTCGAGGCGCGCTCGCACTTCACCTTGTGGGCGATGATCAACGCGCCGCTGCTGATCAGTTACGACCTGCGCAACGGACCGGCGTCGCTGCTGGGCGTGCTGGGCAACGCGGAGCTGATCCGCCTCAACCAGGACAAGGCGGGACACCAGGCCGTGGTGGCCTACGACTCCGACGATGCGCAGATCCTCGTCAAGACACTGGGCGAGGGCGACCGCAAGGCCGTGGCGCTGTTCAACCGCGGCGCGGCGCCGGCCCCGGTGGTCTTGCTGGCCGGGCATTTAAAATTGTCGGATGATGCACCGGTGGTGCTGACGGACCTGTGGACCAAGGAACGGCTGACGTTCAGCGGCGAACAGGCGTTCACGCTGGCGCCGCACGAGACGCGCGTATTCGAGGCTAGCGGCAAGCGGCGCTTGCCGAACGGCGTCTACCTGTCCGAAATTCCCGGTTCGATCAACGTCGCCGTCGACGGAACCCGGCAGCCGGAGCTCGATCCGACCATCCATCGCATGATCGACCCGTGGACCGGGACGCGCTCGGGCGGATCGCGCGCCCAGTACGCTGGCTGGGGCGGCGCCCAGGCCGACACCACGCCGTTCGGCCAGACGCTGCAGATTGCCGGCCAGTCGTTTGATTCCGGCATCGGCGTGCTGTCCAATTCGCGGCTGCAAGTGCGCAACGACGCCGGCCATGCGCTGCTGATGGCGTCGGTGGGCGTGGACGATTCCTCGGCAATGGCGGGCGCCGGGGTGCGGTTTTTTGTCTATGGCGACGGCAAGCTGCTTGCCGAAAGCCCGTTGACGGTCCCGGGCGGCGGGGCGGCGCCGATCACGGCCAATATCGACGGCATCAAGATCGTCGAGTTGGTGGTGCGGGACGCCAAGCCGCAACCGACACCGCAATCGACGCGGCCGACGGTGGCGACCTGGGGCGATGTGCGCCTGCTCACCCGGGCCGCCGCGGCGCGCTGACGCCGCCCTACTGCCAGCCGCCGCCCGCGATCCAGCGCAACGCTCCCAGCGACGGCATGAACAGGTACTCGCCGCCGCGCAGCCGGTTGAACGTGCCGACGCCGTCGATGCGGCGCCGCACCGGCTGCTGCGGGATCGTGAACGTGCCCGGCGTGTCGTGCAGGCCCACCAGCGGATCGCGCTCGGTGCCCAGGTCGATGAAGTTGCCCCGGTTGATCCATTCCTGCTGCAGGAATTCGATCGTATCGTAGGCGCGCGCGCTGATGAAGATGAAGTAGATGCCGCGTTCGCCCCGGTCGTCCCGCGCGGTCAGCTCGCGCCGCCACTTGGGGCCGTACGTGGACGAGCGGCGGATGATGCGGTGGATGTTGACGTCGGTAAGGATGGACAGCTGGCTGTCGCGCGGGTTCAGCCGGCGCATGTGCGACGCGTGCGGGCACACCATCCCGCGCGGGTCGCGCGAGTAATCGAAGCCGTTGTTGCGCTGCGGGTCGGCGCCGAGCGCCGGATCGTCGTGGTCGGGCGCCAGCGGCAAAGGCGCACCGCTGCGCCAGCGTCCCACCAGCTTGGCCGCCAGCAGCTCCTCGTCGGCGCCACCGTCGCCGCCGCTGGCGTGGGCCTGGCCGCGGATGAAATCGTTGAAGGCGCCCGCCTGGCTTTCGTACTTGCGCAGCACCACGTACGAGCCGTTGCGACCGAGTTCGGGCGGCTCCGGCATGGCCACCGGCTTGCCCGTCTCGCTGTTTTCACCGAGGATGAACTCGCCCGCCGCGATCGCCCGTTCCTGTCCCGGCAACGGCGCCACGCCGCTGCCGGCGACCAGCGGCTGCGAGATCGAATCGCGGAAGCCGAACGGATTCTTGGCCTCTTCGTCGGCGCCGAACGCATGCCGGCCGACCAGCGTCACGCCGCTCGACTCGTCCAATGCCTTCATGGCCTGGTCCAGCGCCAGCGCCAGCGCGGCGTCGTCGCGCGCGTAGATCGTCAGGGCGATGTGGCAGGCGCCGGGCGCGAAGGCGTCGTCCCAGTGCTCGGGCGCGTTGGCGCCGGTGTCGCGCAATTGCTCGGCGCGTTGCGCCATGCCTTGCTGGAACGGTAGCGGAAAGCTCTCCAGCGACGCCTGCGGCACGCCCAGCGCTTTCAAGCCTTCGAAGCTGATGGCCAGGCCCATCCAGGCGTCGCGATCATCGGTCCAGCCGGCGGCCGATGGAACGTGCTCGGCCATGCGGCCCAGCAGGGCCCGTCCACCGGCGGCCTCGTCGATGTGCAGCATCGCGTGCACGCCCACGTACGGCTCGGGGCGCGAGCGCAGGATCAGCGCCTGGATATCGTCGAGGGCGAGGGTGGCTTGGTCGCCAATGAAGCGTGCCTTGAGGTCGTTGAGTATGCTCATCAGTAATCCACCCCTTCCGGCTGGCCGATGGCCGCGCCCAGGGTCTCGAGCGCGCGCCGCGTGGCCTCGTCCCGCGGCGGGTGGGCGGCCATCTCGTCGAGGAAGGCGGTGAGCGCCCGGTCCATGCGCTGGAAGCGGCGCGTGTCGACCACCGTCACCTGCGGGTTGGCGACGAACCAGCCGGCGGCGTCGATCTGGTGGCCGGCGATGAAATCCTTGACCGCCGGGCTGTCGATGCCGGGCCAGCCTTCGATATTGGTGAACAGCAGATCCATCAGCTCGGGAATCTTGGTGGCGAAGTCGTTGATGTAGCTGTCCCAGTCGCCGTCGTAGGTGGTGGCGAACAGGATGCGGGTGTCGTTGTCGAAGAAAACGAAGCGCATGTCGTGCAAGGTGGACACGCGCTGGGCGCCATCCATATTGCCGTTGGTCAGATCGAAAATACGGCGCAGGCGCTCGGCGCCGCCCGGCTTGAGCGGCGCGATCGCGGTCAGTTCCGAGACGTTGCCGGACTGCCTGCCCGCGCGGCCGGCCGAGTCGGCGCTGCCTTTGAGGTCGGGATTATGCTTGCGCACCATCGCTTCGAGCGCGATTTTGGCCAGGTGCGGCGCGTCGTGGGCGACGGCGTCGATGCGGCGGCGGATCGCTTCGAGCCGCGTCTCGTCGAGCAGGCGCGGGTCGCCGGTATTTTCGTTGGGATTGTTATCGGGGCTTTGGTTCATGGGGAAGTCCTTTAGTCGGGAATGTCGGAAGCTTGGGTCGGTTCGACGCGCGGACGCGCGTTCATGGCGTGGCGGAACGCCGTGGAGCGCTCGTACGCGACGCGCCGCACGCGCATGATGGCGCCCAGCGGTTGGTGCGCGGCGACGCCGTTCCACGGGTTGAACGACAGGCTGTCGTCGCCGTACACCTGGCGCGCCGGGTGCGCGGTCGACTGCGGGGCGAAGCGCAACGTGGCCACGGGCCGGTGCGGCGACAGTTCCTCGGGCCAGGCGATGGCCGCGTCCTCGACCGGCATGCGCTGCAGGTCCACGCACAGCTGCGCCGACAGCGTGTATTCCGCCCCGGCGCCGGCGAAGTGCGCGCCGATCGCGTCGCGCATGCCGGCATAGCCGATGTCGTCGACGTCGCGCCCGCTCAGCGCGCGCACCTCGGCGGACGCCGGCGCCAACGACAGCTTGGCGATATGGTCGCCGTAGCGCAGCGCGGCCTGGGTGTGGTAGGTCTCGCCCAGCGGATGGTGGTTGTCGCGCGCCAGCCCGTCGAGCGTGGCGCCGGGCGTGCCGCCCAGGCCCTCGAGCACCTGCTTGGCGCCGTGGGCGGTGCCGGCCACCAGGCGCTGGAACGCGTCCGGCGCCGCCGCGTTCGCCTCCAGCAGGCCGAGCATGCGCTTGTACTTGGGCAGCGTGCCGAACGCCAGGGCGGGGAAGTTCACCATCAGGAAATCCTGGTTGTGGCCGGCGATGTCGGGCGCCAGCCGCGCGCCGTCGACGCCGATGATCTTGAAGGCGAAGCCGCGCGCGGCCGGGATTTCGTCGGAATGGATGTCGCTGGGCGCCGACGACAGGCGCGCCACGATGGCGTAGGTGCGCGGCGTGGCGAACACGCCCTGGCGCAACTCGGGCGGCAGATTGTCGTGGACCACCAGCTCGCCCGTGAGCAAGCCGTTGGACTTGGCGTGGGCATCGCGGATCGCGTGGCGGTGGCGCTCGAAGGCGCAGCGCGACGAGGCGGCCATCTGCTCGACAATGCTGGCGATCAGTTGCTGCTCGTCATCGTCGATAACCTCGACGTCGGGAGTGAAAAGTAGGGGTGTCACGTGACCTCGGCATGGTATATAAAAGAACGGTTGTGCTTTTCTGTTTTATTAAAATACCATTGTTTCGCCGGGGTGGGCGATACGATTGCGCCGGGCGCACGCCGCCGCGAAAAATATTTTCATTTTCCGCTGACGCTTTTCGATTCTCATTGCACAAGGTACGTATCACCGACAGCCATGAGGATTTCCATGTATCAGACGCTCCAAAACACCACGCTGGCGCTGGCCGTGCTGGCCAGCCTGCCGGCGGCCGCCGCCGCCGCCGCCGATGCCGCAGCCCCGCCGATCGCCAGCGTCACCGTCAGCGGCAACCGTGGCGCCCAGGACGCGGTGGACGAGGATGTCCGCCGCGCCCCGACGTCGAGCTACCGCGTCACCGGCGAGCAGTTCGAGCGCCAAAACATCCGCTCGCTGGAGGACTTGCAGCAGCTGGTGCCCGGCCTGAACGTGCAAAGCACGGACCCGGCGGACATGCAAATCACCATACGCGGCGTCGGCGACGGCGGCGGCCAGCCCAGCGGCGAACAGAATATCGGCATGGCCAGCAGCGTGGCCGTGTACGTCGACGGCGTCTACCTGGCGCGGCCGGGAATGCTGTCGGGCCTGGGCGACGTCGCCTGGGTCGACGTGCTGAGCGGCGCGCAGGGCACGATGTTCGGCGCCAACGCCACCGGCGGCGTGCTCGACATCCACACCAAGGAGCCCGGCTTTGTGCCGGAGGCGTCGATCTCGGCGTCGGTGGGCCAGCACGACTACGCGCGGGTGCTGACGGTGTTGTCCGGGCCGCTGTCGGAGAACTGGGCGGGCCGGCTGAACCTGCTCGGCAGCGGCAGCGACGGCGCGGTGACCAACCAGCGCAACGGCCGCAAGCTCAATGGCGCGCGCTCGACCGGCGGCCGTGGCCAGCTGCTGTACCGCGACGGCGAGCGCTTCAAGTTGCGCCTGTCGGCCGACTACAGCAACAGCAACAGCACGCCGACCCCGGTGCTGGTCGCCACCCACAGCTTCAACGGCAGCGACCCTTACCTGGCCCGTTCGCGGGCGATCGGCAACAACGTGGTGTTCGGCCCGAACGTCGACCTCGACGACGAGACCAGCACGCACGTGGTGCAGGGCGGCACCTCGGCGCTGGCCCAATGGCAGCTCGACAACGGCTGGCGGCTGCGGTCGGTCACGTCGTTCCGCTACTTCCATTCGGCGCCGTCGCTGGCCGATTACCAGTCGGTGCGGATCTATTCCGACAGCGGCTTCCAGCAGCACGACCGCAGCTGGTCGCAGGAGCTGCGCGTCGATTCGCCCGCCGGCGGCGTCGTCGACTACGCCTTCGGCCTGACTTACCTGGGGCAAAAGCTCGGCATCGAGGCGCATACGCGCTATGCGGACACGAGCGTGCCGGATGTCTGGCTGGGCACGGCCGCCGGCGTCTCCCGCAAGCTCGACGTCATCCGCCTGGGGCTGTTGCGCGACCGTTCGCTGTCGCCGTTCGTCCAGGGCACGTGGCATGTCGGCGACGCTGTCGACCTCACGGCCGGCGCGCGCCTGAACCACGACCAGCGCGGCGGCAGCTTCGTGCGCTACAACCGCTCGCCGTTCAACTCCGGCTACCTGGAGCAGAGCAACAACCTGCCGGCGGGCACCGTGGTGGCCACGTGGCGGGCGGCGCCGTCGCTGAGCACCTACGTTGCCGCGTCCTACGGCGAGAAATCCGGCGGCCTGAACATTTCATCGGGCGCGGCGGCGCAGGCGGGGCTCGATTCGCTGATCATCAGGCCGGAGCGCACGGCCAGCGCGGAGCTGGGCGTCAAGGTCGAGCTCGACCACAACCGCCTGCGCCTCAAGGCCGACGTGTTCGCCACGCAGGTGCGCGACTTCCAGACCCAGGGCTACGATCCGGTCGACCAGCAGGCCTATTTGCTCAACGCGGGCGCCTATGTGTCGCGCGGCGCCGAGGCGACCGTGCACTGGACGCCGAACCGCGCCTGGCAGTTCGACGCCGCCGCCGTCTTCAACGACACCTACTACACCGACTACGACAACGCGCGCTGCCCGCCGGAGGTCCTGTTGGCGCCGAAGCCGCCCAAATCGTGCGACCTGACCGGCCAGCGCGTGTTCAACGCGCCGCGGGTGACGGCCAACGTCGGCGCGCGCTACGAGTGGAGCGGCGGCGACGGCTTGAAGAACTTCGTCTCCGGCCGCTATGCGTGGCGCAGCTGGATGTACGGCACCGTCGACGCCTCGCGGTTCACGCGCGTGTCCGGCTATGGCCTGGCGGCGTTCTCGGCGGGCACGTCGGGCAAGGCCGGGCAGGGCGAGTGGAGCGCGTCGCTGTGGCTCAACAATGCCTTCGACAAGACCTATTACAAGCGCCTGGTGAACAATGAATACGGCTCGGTGACCGGCTACCTCGGCGATCCCCGCACCCTGGGCGTCACGCTCGGCTACCGCTATTAAGGAGCGCACCGATGATCCGTAGAGAATTCATCCTCGGCGCGCTGGCCGCCATCGCCGCCGCGCCGGCCATCGCCGCGCCGCCGGCGGGCGCGCGCCGCCCCAACATCGTCTTCATCCTGGCCGACGACATGGGCTACGGCGACGCCGCCGCCTATGGCCAGCGCAAGATCGCCACGCCCAATATCGACCGCCTGGCCCGCGAGGGCATGCTGTTCACCCAAGGCTACGCCGGCGCCCCCGTGTGCGGGCCGTCGCGCTGCGCACTGATGACCGGCCTGCACACCGGCCACGCGCGCATCCGCGACAACACCGCCATCGCCGGCGGCAAGACCGGCACCAAGGGCGGCGGCACGCAACTGTGGCGGCGTCCGAACCTGTTGCCGGAGGACCGCACGGTGGCGCAGTATCTGCAAGCGGCCGGCTACCGTACCGGCTTGATGGGCAAGTGGCACCTGGACGGCTTCGAGGCCAACGCCACGCCGCCCAAGTTCGGCTTCGACGAGTTCAAGGGCTGGCTGATCCAGTTCGACACCACGCCGGGTTACTGGCCGGCGCAGCGCGTGCACGGCGACAAGCTGGTCGACATTCCGGAGAACGCCAACGGCAGGCACGGCCGCTACGAGCCGTTCATGGTGACCGACGACGCGATCGACTTCATCGAGCGCCACCGCGAGGCGCCGTTTTTCCTCTACACGGCCTACAACAGCCCCCACTCGCCGTTCACGGCGCCGGATTTCGGCCCCTACGCCGACCGCGCCGGCTGGGCCGACGACGAGAAGACCTACGCCGCCATGATCCACTATCTGGACCAGGGCATCGGCCGCCTGCTCGACAAGCTGGCCAGCACCGGCCTGGAGCGGGATACGGTGATCTTCTTCGCCTCGGACAACGGTCCGCGCTCGGAACCGACGGTGCAGCAGACCCGCGTGGCCGATTTCTTCGATTCGAACGGCGGCCTGACGGGCTACAAGCGCGACATGTACGAAGGCGGCATCCGCGACCCGTGGATCGTGCGCTGGCCCGGCAAGGTCGCCGCCGGCGCGGTCACCGACGTCCCGGTCTACTTCCCGGACTTCCTGCCGACCGCGCTCGACCTGGCCGGCGCGGCGCCGGAAAGAACCGACGGCGTGAGCCTGAAGCCGCTGCTGGTCGATCCCGGCAGCCGTCCCGCCGAGCGCCTGCTGTACTGGGAATTCTACGATCCCGAATTCCGCCAGGCGGCGCGCTGGGGCAAGTGGAAGGCGGTGCGCCTGACGCGCGGCGGGCCGCTTGAACTGTACGATCTGGCGCGCGACCCGAAGGAGAGCACCAACCTGGCCGCCAGGCACCCGGACATCGTGGCCCGGATGGCGGCGGGCATGGCGCGCGAGCACGTGGCCTCGGCCGAGTACCCGGACCCCGGCCCGGCCACCACGACCAAGCCCGGCAAGGGCTAGCTCAGGGCTAGCTCACGGCTAACTCAGCGCAGCGGCCTGGCGCAGCGGAAGCCGATGTTGGAGGCCGCGCTGTCGGGCGTGTTGCGGGTGCGCGCGGCTGGCCGGTAGCGGTTGCAATACGACGCGTGGCACAGGAACGAGCCGCCCTTCATCACGCGCGCCGCGCCGTCCGCCGGGCCCTGCGGATCGGAAGCGGGGGCGGCGCTGAAACCGACGCCCCAGAAGTCCAGGCACCACTCCCAGGTGTTGCCGGTCGCCGCATACAGACCGTGTCCGTTCGGCGGAAACGCGTCGACCGGGCTGGTGGCGGCGTAGCCGTCGTCCGCCGTGTTCAGGTCGGGGAAGCGCCCCTGCCAGACATTGCACAGGAATTGTCCGCCGGGCGTCAGTTCGTCGCCCCACGGATACAGCTTCTGTTCGAGGCCGCCGCGCGCGGCGTATTCCCACTGCGCCTCGGTCGGCAACGCGCCGCCGCTCCAGGCCGCGTAGGCCATGGCGTCGTGCCAGGACACATGCACCACCGGATGCGCCATGCGCGCGTCGATGCTGGAGCCCGGCCCCTCCGGCGCGCGCCACGACGCCCCGTCGACCAGGCACCACCACGGCGCCGCCGCCAGCGTGTCGCGCACCAGTTCGTCGTAGCGGCCCGCCGGGATCTGGCCCTGGAACACGAAGGAGTTGCCATAGTGCTCGGACGTGGTGACATAGCCGGTGGCGCGCACGAATCGCGCGAAGTCGGCGTTGGTCACCGGACAGGCGTCGATCGCGAACGGCGACAGCGCGACCGGCCGCACCGGCCCCTCGCCGTCGCCGGGGTTGGCGCCCGCATAGTCGGTGCCCATCAGGAAGGTGACGGCGGGGAAGGCGACCATGGGGCGGGGCGGCGCCGCGTCCGGCGCAGCCAGGGGCTGCGGCGCCGGCGCCGGCGCGGTGTGGGTGCGTGTAGCGGCGCAGCAGGGCGTCGCGCCCGCTGCATCCCGCGGGCGGTGTGTTTCAGGCTTGGACAAGGAAGTCATCGGCGATCGGCTCCAGGAGACAGGCGCCAGTATAGTACGCGGGCGATTCCCTGCGCAGGCGTCAACGCCACCCGCGCCGGATACATCCTGGAAACAATTAGTAATCTGGTCGTAATGATAAGACGGCTAAAATCGCTTCGATGATGTGGCGACCGGCCGGCGTTTCGGCGCGGCCCGCATCCACACCAATGTCCTGAAGGACCGGTGTTTCGCGCCGGGAGCGCTATGATCGCTCCACGCAAAATCCCTCACCAGCCATCGAACCAACGAAAGCCAGACCGACATGCCCACTCCCACGCCTACGCCCCGCCGAGGCCCCATGCTTCTGTTGCTACCGATCGCCCTGATCCTGGCCGTCCTTGCCGCGCTGTTCGCGTGGGTCGGCGGCTGGTTCGGCAACCACAACCTGACCCCGCAAAAAATGATGGACTTCGCCGAGACGTCGGGCAAGCAGGCGGCCGGCTTCCGCCGCGCGCACAGCAAGGGCGTTTGCTTCGCCGGCACGTTCGCGCCGACGCCCGAGGCGGCCAAACTGTCGAAGGCGCGCGCCTTTTCGCAGCCGTCGATCGCCGTCATCGGCCGCTTTTCCGCGTCCTCCAACAACCCGTACGCGCCGGACGGCGCCTCGCCGGTGCGCGGCATGGCCGTGCAGCTGAAAACGGACGACGGCCAGGACTGGCGCATCGCGATGAACAGCTTCCCGTTCTTCGCCGCGGCCACGCCGCAGGCCTTCCAGGCCATGAACGAGGCCGGCAAACCCGATCCCGCCACCGGCAAGCCCGACCCGGCCAAGATGAAGGCGGTGCTGGCCGCCAACCCGGAGATCGCCGCGTTCCAGGCGTGGGCCAAATCGGCGCCCAGGTCGGACAGTTTGGGCAGCACCCGTTTCAACGGCGTCAACGCGTTCCGGCTGACGGACGCCCAGGGCGCCGACCGCATGGTGCGCTGGTCGATGCGGCCGCGCGCGCCGTTCGTGGCGATGACGCCGGATCAGCTGAAGGCGGCCAGCCCCGATTTCCTCATCGAAGACCTGAACCGGCGCCTGGCCGCCGGCCCGCTGGTGTGGGACATGGTGGTGCAAATCGCCGCGCCCGGCGATCCGATCACGGATCCATCCAAGGCCTGGCCCGATACGCGCCAGGAGGCCACGCTGGGCACGTTGACGTTGGCGCATGCCGAGCCGCAGGCGACCGGCCCGTGCCGCGACATCAATTTCGATCCCTTGATACTGCCAACCGGCATCGCCGCCAGCGACGATCCGGTCCTGCATGCCCGCTCGGCCGCGTACTCGGTGTCGTTCAACCGGCGCGAGCGCGAAATCAGCCAAGGCAAGACCGCCCAACCCATCGGCCAGACCGGGAGCGCACGATGAACCGCCCACGCCACTTCAACCTTCTCGCCCGGGTGCTGCACTGGTCCATGGCGCTGGCCATCCTCGCCATGCTGTTCGTCGGCGCCGGCATGGTCGTCTCGCTGCGCTACCGCGATCAGCTGCTCGACCTGCATCGTCCGCTCGGCATCGCCATTTTGCTGCTGGCCATCGTGCGCCTGGTCAACCGCCTGACCCGGCCGACGCCGGCGCTGCCGGCCGACCTGCCGGCGATCCAGAAATTGGCCGCGCACGCGTCGCACTGGCTGTTGTACGGGCTGATGCTGGCGATGCCGCTGATCGGCTGGGCCATGCTGTCGGCCGGCGGCTATCCGATAACGATGTTCGGCGGCGTGCACCTGCCGGCGATCCTGCCGCACAGTGCCGAGGTCTACGGTTTCCTGCGCCCGCTGCATGGCGTGCTGGCGTACCTGCTGTTCCTGACCATCCTGGCCCACCTCGGCGCGGCGCTGTATCACGCCTGGGTGCGGCGCGACGAGGTGTTCGGCCAGATGGCCGAGGGCGATTCGCAGTAGAAATCCGGCGCGATCATCGCACGCGCCATCTTGAGCGGGTCGCCGTCCGTGGCCAGCATTGCTGACGACGACATCGATCCGCCCCCAGGCGGCCAAGGCCTGCGCCATCACCTTTTCGCTTCGCATTTTTATTGCGTCGAATGTGCGGGATTTCGCATACAGCCGGCACACCAAAAAGTATCCTGAACGTCATTTCAAGGGAGGGCGCCATGCCGACAGGAGCCAACGCGAAACGCGAGAAGGAATACAAAAAGATCGAACGCAAGTTCAAGAAGGAGGGCCGTTACAAGGGCAGGGAAGAGGAGGTCGCCTCGCGCATTGTCAACAAACAGCGCGCCGAGGCGGGCGAGACGAAGAAGCACACGCACAAACCGCCGCGCCGGTCGGCGTCGCGGCGCAAGAGCAGCGGCGCGCGCAAGGCGACCCGTCGCGCAAAATGAAGCGCAGCGTTCGGCGGGCGCGGCGCCGTCGCGCCTTCGCTAGCGATTGGATATGAAATTGGCCAGTTCTTCCGCCGTGCCATCGGGAAACGCTTCCCTGAGATAGTTGAGGAAAGCGGATACGCGGGCACTTAATAATCGCCGCGACGGGTAGAGCACCCACAGCGCCACGTCCGGTCCGTCGACGTCGCCCCAGGCCACCAGCGAGCCGTCCGCCAGGTCGCCGATCACCATTGACACCGGCAGGCGCGCGGCGCCGGCGCCCAGCCGAACCGCGTCGCGCACCATGAAGTGCGATGACAGGCGCAACACCGCCTCGATGGCGATGCTGGCCTTGCCCGCCGGCGTGGTCAACTCCCAGCGCTCGCTCCTGTCGGCCGTGCCGCGCACCACGGCGGCGACGACCGACTGGTCCGCCGGCCGTTGCAACGCCGGGTGCGCCACCACGACCAACCGATCGCGCAAAAAGATCCGTCCGACGAGGCTTTCATCGGGATCGGGGTTGACCCGGATCACCAGGTCGTAGCCTTCCTCGACCATGTCGACGGGGCGGTCATCGGTGGTCACCTCCAGCCTTACCTGCGGATATTTGACCGCGAATCCGGCGGCCAGCTTGCCCAGTGCGGCATGGGAAAACAGTAGCGGCGCGCTGATCCTCAACCTGCCTTGCGGCGTCTCGCCGCCGGACACGATCGCCGCCACCGTCTCGTCGACCTCCGCCAGCAACGCCCACGTGCGCTGATGCAGCGCGCGGCCCTCCTCGGTCAGCTTCAGCGAATTGACGCCCCGTTCAAGCAGGCGCAGGCCGAGCGCGGCCTCCAGTTCCGCTACCCGGCGCGATAGCGTGGCTTTGGGCCGGCCGGTGGCGCGCGCGGCCCGTCCAAAGCCTCCGTGTCGGGCGACAAGATTGAAATCGGTCAGTGCGAGCAAGTCCATGTGTTCCACCAGTGAGACGAGGTGTCCCATTATGGCATCTATCGGACCATGCGCGGTACTACTACCATGGAACTGTCTTTCAAGCACAGTCTTTCAACCCAACCAAGGAGCACTACCATGACTATCCTCGTTACCGGCGCCACCGGCCGTGTCGGCCGCCAGGTCGTTCAGCAACTCGTTACCCGTGGCGCCAACGTGCGCGTCCTCGTTCGCGATCCGGCCAAGGCCGATTTCCCCTCCAGCGTGGAGATCGTCAAGGGCGATCTGCTCGACATCGACTCGCTGCGCAGCGCCTTCAAAGGCGTCGGCACGCTGTTCCTGCTCAACGCCGTGGCCGGCGACGAGTTCACCCAGGCGCTGATCACGCTCAACATCGCCCGCGAATCGGGTGTCGAGCGGCTCGTCTACCTGTCGGTGCTGCACAGCGACCACTTCGTCAACGTGCCGCATTTCGCGGTCAAGCTGGGCGCGGAGCGGATGATCGAACAGATGGGTTTTAGCGCCACCATCCTGCGGCCGTCGTACTTCATCGACAACGAGCACATGGTCAAGGACGTCATCTTCCAGCACGGCGTGTACCCGATGCCGATCGGCGGCAAGGGCGTCGCCATGGTCGATGCCCGCGACATCGCCGAAGTCGCGGCGATCGAGTTGATCCGCCGCGACCGGGCGCCGGGCAAGCTGCCGATCGACACCATCAACCTGGTCGGTCCGGACACGCTCACCGGCGCCGGCGTCGCGGCGATCTGGTCCGAAGTGCTGGGGCGTCCGATCGCCTACGGCGGCGACGATCCGGCCGGCTTCGAACAAAATCTGGCGACCTTCATGCCGAAGTGGATGGCTTACGAGATGCGCCTGATGGCCGAGCGGTATGTCAGCGACGGCATGATCCCCGACGCTGGCGACGTCGAGCGCCTGACCGGCATCCTGGGCCGTCCGCTGCATTCCTATCGCGACTTCGCCATGGAAATCGCGCCCGCCGCCTGATCGTCGGCCGAGCCTTTGGGCCGCCATCGCGCGGCTGGCCCAATGGTTCGCCGGAGCCCCGCCGCCCCATCACCTCCAGCCGTGATACATAGCAGAAACAATTCTTAAGCCGTGAATAACGATAAAACGGCTAAAATTGATTCACTAATGTAGCATATCCGGCCCTATGCGCGGCCGGGCCGTCCCTGGGGGTAACTTGTGTTAATCGATATCGTCCGCGTGGCGCTCCGGCGTCCCTATACCTTTGTGGTTATGGCCTTGCTGCTGCTGATCGCCGGTCCGCTGGCGGCACTGCGCACGCCGACCGACATTTTCCCGGACATCAAAATCCCGGTGATCGCGGTGGCGTGGCAGTACACCGGCCAGCCGCCCGACCAGATGGCCGGGCGCGTGTCGACCTTGTTCCAGCGCGCGCTGACGACGACGGTCAACGACATCGAGCACATCGAGGCCAACACCTACACCGGCGTGAGCATCGTCAAGATCTTTTTCCAGCCCGGCGTCAACGTGGCGGTGGCCAACGCCCAGGTGACGGCGATCTCGCAGGCGCTGCTCAAGCAGATGCCGGCCGGGATCACGCCGCCGTTGATCATCAACTACAACGCCGCCACCGTGCCGATCCTGCAGGTGGCGCTGTCGGGCAAGGGCCTGTCGGAGCAGCAGCTGTCCGACCTGGGCACCAACACCGTGCGCACGCCGCTCGTCAGCGTGCCGGGCGCGGCGATTCCGCTGCCGTACGGCGGCAAGCAGCGGCAAGTGCAGATCGACGTCGATCCGGCGCTGCTGCAGGCGCGCGGCCTGTCGGCGCAGGACATCGCCAACGCGCTGGCCGCGCAGAACGTGCTGACCCCGGTCGGCACGCAGAAAATCGATACGCTCGAATACACGATCCAGCTCAACAGCGCGCCGTCGGCCATCGCCGACCTGGCGCGCCTGCCGGTCAAGGTGGTCAACGGCGCCACGATATACCTGGGCGACATCGCCAACGTCCACGACGGCAACGCGCCGCAGACCAACGTGGTCCACGTCGACGGCAGCCGCTCGGTGCTGATGTCGGTGCTGAAGAACGGTTCGGCGTCGACGCTGGCCATCGTCGACGGCGTCCGCGCGAAGATCGACACGCTCAAGGCCGGCTGGCCGGACGCACTGAAGGTCACGCCGATCAACGACCAGTCGGTGTTCGTGCGCGCCGCCATCAAGGGCGTGGCGTCGGAGGGCGTGATCGCCGCCGCGCTGACGTCGCTGATGATCCTGCTGTTCCTGGGCAGCTGGCGCTCGACCATCATCATCGCGGTGTCGATCCCGCTGTCGATCCTCGGTTCGATCGTGGCGCTGTCGGCCATCGGCGAGTCGCTCAACCTGATGACGCTGGGCGGGCTGGCGCTGGCCGTCGGCATCCTGGTCGACGACGCCACCGTCACCATCGAAAACATCAACTGGCACCTGGAGCAGGGCAAGTCGGTGGAAAACGCCATCCTCGACGGCGCCGCGCAGATCGTCACGCCGGCCTTCGTCTCGCTGCTGTGCATCTGCATCGTGTTCGTGCCGATGTTCTTCCTCGACGGCGTGTCGCGCTTCCTGTTCGTGCCGATGGCCGAGGCGGTGATCTTCGCGATGGTCTGCTCGTTCATCCTGTCGCGCACGCTGGTGCCGACGATGGCCAACTACCTGCTCACGGCGCACGACACCGGCGAGGGCCATGCCCACGCCCACGGCGGCCACGGCGCGCCCGCGCCGTCCGGCAACCCGCTGGTGCGCTTCCAGCGCGGCTTCGAGGCGCGCTTCGAGAAGGTGCGCGCCGGCTACATGGACATCCTGCAATCGGCGATCGGCAACCGGCCGCCGTTCGTCATCGGCTTCCTGCTGGTGGTGGCGGCGTCGTTCGTGCTGGTGCCTTTCCTGGGCAGTAATTTCTTCCCGGCGGTCGATTCGGGCCAGGTGCTGATCCACGCGCGCGTGCCGGTCGGTACCCGCATCGAGGAAACCGCGGCCCGCTTCGCCCGCATCGACCAGGCGATCCGGCGCGTGATTCCGGCCAGCGAGATCGTCACCATGACCGACAACATCGGCATGCCGGCCAGCTCGATCAACATGGTCTATAACAATACCGGCATGATGGGCGCGCAGGACGGCGACTTCCAGATCGCGCTGGGCGAGGAGCACGCGCCGACCGCCGAATATGTGCGCAAGCTGCGCAAGGTGCTGCCGGAGGAATTCCCCGACACCACGTTTTCGTTCCCGCCGGCCGACATCGTTGGCCAGATCCTGAACTTCGGTTCGCCGGCGCCGATCGACGTGCAGATACGCGGCGGCAAGATCGACGACAACTATGTCTACGCCGAAAAGCTGCTCAAGCGCATCCGCGCCATTCCCGGCGTGGCCGACGCCCGCATCCAGCAATCGAACAAGGCGCCGGTGTTCAACGTCGACGTCGACCGGGGCCAGGCGCAGCAGCTGGGCCTGACCACGCGCGATGTCACCAACAGCATGGTGGTCAACCTGGCCGGCTCGTCGCAGGTGGCGCCGACCTTCTGGCTCAATCCGGCCAACGGCGTCAGCTACCCGATCGTCATGCAGACGCCGCAGCCGCAGCTCGATTCGCTGTCGGCGCTGGCCAACCTGCCGGTCGGCAACGGCGCCACCACCGGCGGCGCCACCTTGGGCGGCGTTGCCCGCTTCCAGCGCGGCACGGCGTCGGCGCTGGTGAGCCAGTACGACATCGCGCCGATGGTGCAGATCTACGCCACCACCCAGGACCGCGACCTCGGCGCCGTCGCCAAGGACATCAACAAGCTGCTGGCGGAAACGAAGGCCGAGCTGCCCAAGGGCGCGTCGGCGCAGATGCTGGGCCAGGTCAAGACCATGGACCGCGCCTTCTCCGGCCTGCTGTTCGGCCTGCTGGGCGCGGTGGTGCTGATTTACTTCCTGATCGTCGTCAACTTCCAGTCCTGGCTCGATCCGGCGGTGATCGTCTCGGCGCTGCCGGCGGCGCTGGCCGGCATCGTCTGGATGCTGTTCGCCACCAACACCACGCTGTCGGTGCCGGCGCTGACCGGCGCCATCATGTGCATGGGCGTGGCCACCGCCAACTCGGTGCTGGTCATCTCGTTCGCGCGCGAACGCCTCGACGAACTGGGCGACGCCACCGCCGCCGCGCTGGAGGCGGGCTCGGTGCGCTTCCGTCCCGTGCTGATGACGGCGCTGTCGATGATCATCGGCATGCTGCCGATGGCGCTGGGCCTGGGCGACGGCGGCGAGCAGAACGCGCCGCTGGGCCGCGCCGTCATCGGCGGCCTGATCTTCGCCACCACGGCCACCTTGCTGTTCGTGCCGGTTTTGTTCAGCATCGTCCACAAACAACACGCGCCCGGGACCAAGGCCTCGCCGTCCCCGCAGCCGAAAAATGATCAACCTGTTTCAGGAGCCCCCGTCCATGCCAACTAACACCACCCGCAAGGGGCACAAGCCGCTGTTCCTGGGACTGATCGTGCTGGCCGCCGCGCTGGTCGCGGCCGGCGTCATCAGCCGCCGGTCCGAGGCGCAGCAAGTCAAGCAAGCCAGCGCGCCGCTGGTGCCGGCCGTCAGCATCCTGCCGGCCGGGCAAATGGCCGGCGCCGCGATCGACCTGTCGGCCCGCATCGAGCCGTGGGCGCGGGCGCCGATCTACGCGCGCGTCAGCGGCTACCTGAAAAACTGGAAGGTCGACATCGGCGCGCCGGTCAAGGCCGGCCAGACCCTGGCCGACATCGAAACCCCGGACCTCGACCAGCAACTGCTGCAGGCGAAGGCTGAACTGGCCAGCGCGCGCAGCAACCTGGCGCTGGCCACCAGCACCGCCAAGCGCTGGCAGGGGCTGCTGGAGGCGGACGCCGTCTCGCGCCAGGAAGCGGACGAAAAGGCCGGCGACCTGGCGGCCAAGCAGTCGGCCGTCAACGCCATGCAGGCCAACGTCGACCGCGTGCAGGCGCTGCAGCGCTACACCCGCCTGGTGGCGCCGTTCGACGGCGTGGTCACGGCGCGCAACACCGACGTCGGCGCGCTGATCGGCGTCGGCGGCACGCCCGGCAGCGAGCTGTTCGTCGTGTCCGACATCAGCCGCCTGCGCGTCTACGTCAACGTGCCGCAGCGCCAGGTGGCCTCGATCAAGGTCGGCGACCAGGCCGAGCTGACCGTGCCCGAGCGCGCCGGCAAGGTCTACACCGCCACCGTGCAGTCGCTGTCGCAGGCCATCAACGCCAACTCCGGCGCCATGCTGGTGCAACTGGCGGTGCGCAACGACAGCGGCGAGCTGCTGCCGGGCGGCTACGCCTCGATCCACTTCGAGGCGCCGTTGTCGAGCGGCGCGCTGAGCATTCCGCCGAGCGCGCTGATCTTCAACAAGGCCGGCACCCAGGTGGCCGTGCTGGGCAAGGACAACCGTGTGGTGGTCAAGCGCATCACCGTCGGCCGCGACCTCGGCAATGCGGTCGAGGTCGCGGCCGGTCTCGACAAGGGCGACCAGGTGATCGCCAATCCTCCGGACGGCGTCGCCACCGGCGACGTGGTGCGGGTGGCGGCCAGCGCCGGCGCGGGCGCCAACGCCAAGGCCAAGCCGTGAAGCTCCTCTACGCCACCACCTTGAGTCTGGCCTTGGCGGCGTGCGCCGAGGCGCCGGTGCAGGCGCCGCCGGCGGTGCCGATGGCCGCCGCCTTCCGCGACGTGCCGCCCGGCTGGTCCGCCGCCAGCGACCAGGTCCCGGCCTTGCCGGCAGACTGGTGGACGATGTACGCCGATCCCCAGCTGGACCAGCTGGAACGGCAGCTGATCGCCAACAGCCCGGACCTGGCCAGCGCGCTGGCGCGCTACCGCCAGGCCCAGGCCGCCACCGGCGTGCTGCGCGCGGCGCAAGCGCCGACCCTGGGCGCCTCGCTCAACGGCCAGCGCTTGCGCCAGTCCGATCTGAAGCCGCTGCGCGGCGCCACGTCGCCGAGCGAGTACGACAGCGGCACCTTGCAATTCGACCTCGGCTACGAAGTCGACCTGTGGGGCCGCATCGGCAAGCAGGTCAGCGCCGGCGTGGCGCAGGAGCGCGCCGCCGAGGCCGACCTGGCCGCCGCGCGCCTTTCGCTGCAGGTGCAGCTGGCCGACACGCTGCTGGCGCTGCGCGGCGCCGACGCCGACCTCAAGCTGCTGCGCGAGACCGAGGCCGCCTACCGGCGCCAGGCGGAGCTGGTCACGCAGCGCCACAACGGCGGCAGCGCGTCCGGCCTGGACCTGGCGCGCGCCGAGACCCAGCTCGAATCGACCCGTTCGCTGCTGCGCCAGCGCCAGGCGCAGCGCAACGTGCAGGAGCACGCGATCGCCGCGCTGGTCGGCGCCAACGCCGCCGACTTCGCGGTGGCGCCGGCCGATTACGGCTTCGTCGCGCCGGTGCTGCCACTGGGCCTGCCGTCGCAATTGCTGCGGCGCCGGCCCGACATCGCCGCCGCCGCGTCGCGCGTGGCCGCCGCCAGCGACCAGGTCGGCGTGGCGCGGGCGGCGCTGTTCCCGTCGCTGACCTTGAACGCGGCCGGCGGTCTGCAGTCCGGCGACTTCGGCCGCTTCGCGCAGGCCTCGAACCTGTTCTGGGCGATCGGTCCGACCCTGGCGGTGAGCCTGCTCGACGGCGGCAAGCGCAAGGCGCAGATCGCCAACGCCGAAGCGGTGCTCGACGAGGCGGGGCAGCGCTACCGCTCGGTGGTGCTGACCGCCTTCCAGCAGGTGGAGGACCAGTTGTCGCTGCTGACCAACTACGACGAGGCCGCCAAGTCCGACCGTCTGGCGGCCGCCGCCGCACGGCGCGCGCTGGAGCTGGCCAAGAAACGCTACGACCAGGGCGCGGCCAGCTATCTGGAAGTGGTGACGGCGCAAACGGCGTATCTGCAGTCGGCCCGCAGCGAACTGGATCTGACCACCCGCTACCGCCAGGCCGGCGTGCAGCTGGTGAAGGCGATCGGCGGCGGCTGGTCGGCCGGCTAGCGGCTCGGCAGGAGTCGCGCGGCGCGGCGCAAGGCGTCGGGATCTTCGAGGAAGAGGTGCTGCTTATTGCAAAAGACTTGCAATAGTGCGGGGCGCGTGTATACTGCCACGCGGCGCCGCCTTTGTGATTTCTCCACTGAAGATCCTTATGAAACCAAAACTCCTGCCGCTGGCCATCGCCTCGGCCATGCCTTTTATCAGCGCCGGCGTCCAGGCCGACGACACCGCCATCACGATCGGCCAGGTGCATATCAGCGGGCAGCGGCTCGCCGGGCCGTTGTTAAGCAACCGCGTGCTGACGTCGGTCGATATTCTCGGCGCCGACAAGGTCGAGGACAAGAACGTCGCCAACAGCTGGGAACTGGTCGGCCAGTTGCCCGGCGTCCAGCTCACGGAGACCCGCATGGGAGCCGAGTCCGGCAAGGCCACGTTCCGGGCCTTCAACGGCGAGGGCTACATCAACGGCATCAAGGTGTTGATCGACGGCGTGCCCAGCAATGTCAACAGCGGCAACCAGCGCTTCATCGACATGATATTCCCGCTGGAGGTCGACTACATCGAGGTCGTGCGCGGCACCAACGACCCCCGGTACGGCCTGCATAACATCGGCGGCAACATCAACTTCGCCACGCGCCAGGGCGGCAATTATGTCGACAGCCGCTTTACCTACGGCAGCTTCGACACCCGCGAGGCGCAGGTGGCGATCGGCCACGAGAGCGACGGCCTGGCCCAGAACTACATGCTGGCCAGGCAGGTTTCGAGCGGCCCGCGCGATCACAGCGATAGCGACAAGTACTCGCTCGGCGCCAAGTGGTTCCTGACGTCGCCCGGCAAGGACGTCAAGGCCGGCCTGGTGGTGCGCGCCTACAAGCATGACGCCGACGAGCCGGGGTTCCTGACCGCCGGGCAGATGGCCGAGGACCGTCACCAGTCGCCGGCCAAGAACGCCAACGACACCAGCGAGCGCGAGATGCGCCACGCCAGCGCGCACCTCGACTGGCAGCTGACGCCGGACGCGTTCCTGAGCAGCAAGCTGTACTACAACAGCTATGCGGACGATCGCCGCGTGACCTTCACCAGCAATCCGGCCGGCACCGCGCCCCGGCAGCGGCGCCTGTGGGACGAGGATCAATACGGTTTCCTGGGCACGCTGACCTGGCGCGCCAACGACACGCTCGTCATCGACGGCGGCGTCAACGCGGAGCATCAGGACAACCGCTATCGCCGCCAGCGCTACACCTTCGCCGTGCCGACCGACTTCGGCACGCCGGCCCAGATCCAGAACAATGACGTCTACACGCTCGATAACTTCGGCGCGTACGTCCAGGCGATCATCAAGCCGTTCGATTCGCTGAAGATCGTCCCCGGCTTCCGCACCGATAAATTCTCGGGTACGTCGAAGGTCAGGACGCTGGGCGTCCAGTCCGACCTGCAGGATTATGGCTGGATCGAACAACCGAAGTTGAGCATGGTGTACAACCCGGCCGCCAATGTCAGCCTGTACGGCAACTGGGGACGCACGTTCCAGGTCCTGACCGGATCGGGCGGCCCGGCCTATCTGGTGGCGAACCAGGCCACGTTCGCGCCATCGATCAACACTGGCAAGGAACTCGGCGTCAAGTTCAAGCCGCTGCCAGGGTCGGACATGCGGCTGGCCGTGTGGCGCCAGGACGCCACCGGCGAGGTCGCCAATATGCCGGCCACCGGCACCACGGTCGGCCTGGGCGAAACCCGCAGGCAGGGCGTCGACATCCAGATCTCCGCGCGCGCGACCGACACGCTGGATTTCTGGCTTTCCCATTCGCTGCAAAAGGCCGAAGTGGTCAGCGCCTTCACCGCCGATGGCGTCTCGCTGGCCGGCAAGGAAGTGTTTTCCACGCCGCGCCATATCAGCAACGCCGGCGCCGAATATCGTCCCTCGGACAAATGGCGTGTGGGCTTGCAGGGCAGGGCGCAGGGCGATTATTTTATCGACAGCCCGAACGCGCGCGGCAAGTTCGGCGGCTTTGTCCTGTTCGACGCCAGCGTGCGGTACGCGCTGTCCAGGCGCGTGAGCGTCGATGTTCAGATCAAAAACCTTGCCGACCGCCGCTATGCGTATGCGTGGTACGACAATTTCTTCTGGCCGGCCGCCGACGCGCAACCGATGTTCTCGCCCGGACCGGGACGCGCCGCATATATCTCGCTGACCCTGAAGATGTAAGGCGTTATGGCACTCAAATCACCTTGCACCGGTGTGTGCGAATTCGACGGCAAGACCGGTTATTGCGGGGAGTGCCTGCGCACCCTTGACGAGGCGCGCGACTGGAAGAAAATGACGGATCACAAGCGCCACCAGATCGTCAACGACAAAGGCCGCCGCGTGAAAAAACTGGCCAAGGCGGCCGGGGCGGCCAGGGACGAATGACTGCCGCCGGGTGGCCAACGCGCCCGGCGCGCACCCGGGCTTAGTCCGCAGCCGCCAGGAAGCGCTCCAGTTCCTCCAGCACGTCGAGCGGCCGCTCCTCCTGCAGCGTATGGCCGCAGTCGAGCGCGCGCCCGCGCACGTCGCGCGCTTTCTCGCGCCATGTTTCCAGCACGTCGTACAGGGCGCCGACGGTGCCCAGACCGCCCCATAGCGCCAGTACCGGCATGGCCAGCCTGGTATCGGCATCGGCCGCGTCGTGTTCCAGGTCGATATCCGCCGCCGCCCGGTAGTCCTCGCAGATCGCGTGGCGGGTGCGCGGATCGCGGTAGCAGCGCAGGTATTCGGCGAAGGCCTCCGGCCCGGTGGCGCCAGGCGTCTTGTTCTGGCCGTCGATGTGCGTGCGCAGGAAGAACTCGGGATCGGCATCGATCAGCCGCTCAGGCAGCGGATACGGCTGGATCAGGAAGAACCACCAGAAATAGCGGGTGGCGAAGGCCTTGTCGGTGCGCGCGTACATGGTGGCGGTGGGGGCGATGTCGAACAGCGCCAGATGGGTCACGGCCTCTGGGTAGTCGAGCGCCAGCCGGTGGCCGACCCGGCCGCCCCGGTCGTGGCCGACGAGCGCGAACCGTTCCAGGCCGAGCGCGGTCATCAGCGCGACCAGGTCGGCGGCCATCGCCCGCTTGGAATAGTTGACATGGCGCTCGCCGCCATCGGGCTTGCCGCTGTCGCCGTAGCCGCGCAGGTCCGGCGCGACGACCGTGTGGCGCCGCGCCAGCGCCGGCGCCACCTTGCGCCAGGTGACATGGGTTTGCGGATGGCCGTGCACCAGCAATAGCGCCGGGCCGGTGCCGGCGACGGCGAAGCGGATCGTCACGCCGGACGGGGCGGCGAAGTCGTAGAGTGCGTGGTCTTCGAGGAAGGGTGACGGGCCACGCGGCGTGAACGCCGCCGACGTTGGAGAAGCCATGGATGTGCCTTGAAATGTCTGGTTTGGCGAGCGGCGGTTATCTTCGATCCACCCGGTCGGCGGTAACGCGGTCAGTCGGGATGCGCTGCAATTCTAACCAAATTCCATCGACACCGCGCGCCGCGCCTGCAGGCGCGGAGGGTATTCAGCCTTTCGATCAGGGCAACCGCGAAATTCTCTTAAATAGTTCTAGACGACCGGTCTAATCGATGATAAAGTTCTTCACATGGACGGATCGGATGGCAAGCAAACAAAGCCCCGGCCCTGTTTCTTCGAATTGCCAATAGACGACCGGTCTATTAATAAACTTTACATTGACGCAAATTTTTACTTACCTGGAGAATGACATGAAAAAAGTACTGATGGTTCTGACTTCCCACGACACCCTGGGCAACACCGGCCGCAAGACCGGATTCTGGCTCGAAGAGCTGGCCGCGCCATACTACACGTTCAGGGATGCCGGCGTCGAAGTCGTGCTGGCCTCGCCCTTGGGCGGCCAGCCGCCGCTGGACCCGAAGAGCAACGAGCCATCGTTCCAGACCGAGCAGACGCACCGCTTCGAAGCCGACGCCGCCGCGACGGCCCAACTTGCCGCCACCGTGCGCCTCGACAGCGTCAACCAGGCCGATTTCGACACCGTCTTTTATCCAGGCGGCCACGGCCCGCTGTGGGACCTGGCGGAAGACCGCAACTCGATCGCGCTGATCGAATCGTTCCTGGCAGCCAACAAGCCCGTCGCGCTGGTCTGCCATGCGCCCGGCGTGCTGCGCCATGTCAAAACGCCGGCCGGCCGCCCGCTGGTCGAAGGCAAGCAAGTGACCGGCTTCACCAATACCGAGGAAGAGGGCGTTGGCCTGACCAACGTGGTGCCGTTCCTGGTCGAGGATGAGCTGGTCGCCAAGGGTGGCGTGTATTCGAAGGGCCCGGACTGGGGTTCGTACGTGGTCCGCGACGGTCTGCTGATCACCGGCCAGAATCCGGCCTCGTCGGCGGAGGCGGCGGCCCTGTTGCTCACGCAGATCGCCTAAGCGGCATTGCGGGCGCGCCGGCCAGCCGGCCGCGCGCCGGCAATGTGCGGCCACCACATCCATTCGAACGCCATGATCGCCCGCCAGGGTATGCGGCCTGGCGTGATGCACTCAATAAAGCGTGGTGCGCTGGCGGGCCGGCAGCTCGGCGTCGTACTTGCCGCCGTCGATGGCGTTGTCGCTGAGGGCGGCAAGGATGACGCCGGGACTCGGCAGCGCGGTGTCGCGCACGGCCGCCGCCGCATCCCACAGGCGCGAGCGCAACACCGCGCGGGCGCATTGAAAGAACACCGACTCCACCTTGATAACGAGCACGCACTTGGGCGGATTGCCGTCGACCGCGAACCGCTCCAGCAAGGCGGGCGCGACGACGATGCTCGCCCGGCCCTGAACGCGCAACGTTTCGCCGTGCCCGGGAATGAGGAACAGCAGCGCGACGCGCGGATCGACGACCAGGTTGCGCAGGCTGTCGATGCGGTTGTTGCCGCGCCGTTCGGGCAGCAGCAGCGTCGTATCGTCCTCCACGATGACGAAACCGGGGGCGTCGCCGCGCGGCGACGCATCAAGCCCGTCCGGGCCGCTGGTCGCCAGCACCGCGAACGGCGAGGCGGCGATCAATGCGCCGTAGTGGGGATGGATGGAACCGCTTTCCTTGGCGATCGATGGCGCCGCCGGCGGCGCGAACAAGGCCTCGAGGCCGGCGATGGTGGTGATGGCGTGATCTGGCGGGTGGTCTGGCATGGGTTGTCCGGTCAGTGGGGAGGCAGCAGTCCCCATGGTCTCACAACAGCGCAGCCGGCCGCAATTTTCGTCGATGCCGCGATCGGCGCGCGGTTCAAAGGAATAACGCCACGACGCTGCCGGGGGCCTCGGGCCCGAAAAAGCGTTGATGGTTGCGCGCCGTTTGCGCGGCCACCGCTGCGCTGCGCGGGAACAGCGCCAGTTCGTAGCGTGCGAGCGCGGCCTCCATATCGTCGGGATGGGCGCAGATCGCTTTGCCCAACTCGGCGCCGTCGTAGATCGCCAGGTTGGCGCCTTCGCCGGCGAAGGGCGACATCAGGTGGGCGGCATCGCCCAACAGCGTGACGCCGGCGACATGCGACCATCGGTGGGCGACGGGCAGGGCGTGGATCGGCCTGACAACCGGCGCGGTGTCGCCGTCGGTGATCAGCGCCCGCAGCGGCGCGGCCCAGTCCTTGAACTCTTCGGCGATGCGTGCCAGCCCTGCGCAGGGGTCACTAAAATCGATTGCGTCGATCCACGCCTCCGGCCTGTTCAGCGCGATATAGGCATGCAAGGTGCCGTTGGCGTAACGGTGCGCCAGAATGCCCTGGCCGGGCGCCACCGCCATCAGCGTTCCCCGGCCGATCGCCTCGGCGCTGGCCGCGTGCCGCGTATCGCCGTCCACCAGCCTGGTCTCGATGAATGTGGTGCCGGTGTACGCGGGCAGGGCCGCCGACAGCAGCGGGCGCACCCGCGACCACGCGCCGTCGGCCCCCACGACCAGGTCGCAGGTCGCCGCCGATCCATCGGCGAACAGCAGCGTCGTTGCCGCGCCACCCGGACGCGCGGTGCCGGCGAGTTTGCGGCCCCACCGAATGGTATCGGGCGGCAGCGACCCGATCAGCAGGCGGCGCAGCTCGCCCCGGTCCACCTCGGGCCTGGCCAGGCCGCCCGGCCCGGGTCTGTCGAGCAGGATGTTGCCGTGTTGGTCGACCACCCGCTTGGCGTCTTCGCCCGGCAGCACGATGCCAAGAAATTCCTTGTAAAGGCCGGCGTCCCTGAGCCCTTGCTGGCCGTTGTACTCGTGGATGTCGAGCAGGCCGCCCTGGGCGCGGGCGCCGGGGGAGGCCTCGGCTTCGTAGATGGTCGCGGCGATGCCGTTGCGGTGCAAAACCCGGGCGAGCGTCAAGCCACCCAGGCCGGCGCCGACGATGGCGATGCGGGCGTGCGAACGGGACTTCGATGTGGCGGGAGATGTGTTCATGGCGCGTTCCAATAAATACGGACAGTCCCGGGAGGGCCTGTTCGCAATACATTCCGACGGATGTCGGGGAAACGCTGGCCGGTCCGGCAGGATTGCCGGTCGGCGTGTGCGCGGCCGCCTGTCCAGCGGCGCTTGGCCACTCGATTCGGACGGCCGTTTTTCGCGGTCTTCGAATCGCGATTATGGCACAGCTCGAGGCGATGGCATAGCCGGGCGTGGCCGTGCCAAGAGTGCGGGCGGCTTGCCAATCCGGTCATAATGTTGTCACATTTAGTTGCTACTATGCATCTTTACTTGATTCGGATGAACTGTGGAATTCGACGCCTCCCGCCAGCATCTGCCGCGCTTCCGTCAATCGACGGCGGGTGACCTGTGCCGCGAGACGGCGGCGGTGGCCGCCGATGCCTGCAACGCAGAAGTGCAGCAACTGTTCACCGACCGCCGCGACCTGATGAGCCTGCCGGTGCTGGACGGCGCCCGCCCGATCGGACTGATCAGCCGCAACATCTTCATGTCGCAGATGTCCAAGCCGTTTTACCAGGAGTTGTACGGCAAGAAAAGCTGCATCGCCTTCATGGACAAGGAACCGCTGATCGTCGAGGCGTCGCTGAGCATCGAGGAGCTGACCTTCCGCGCCGTGGCCTCGGGCGAGAAGGCGCTGGCCGACGGCTTCATCATCACGCGCGAAGGCGAGCTGGCCGGCGTCGGCTTCGGCCTGCAGCTGATGAACGTGGTCGCCACCATGCAGGCCGAGCGCAACCGCCAGATCATGCACAGCATCGAATACGCCAGCGTCATCCAGCGCGCCGTGCTGCGGCCGTCGCGCGACGCGCTGGCCGGCATGGCCGACGCCCACCTCGAATGGCAGCCGCGCGACATCGTCGGCGGCGACTTTTACCTGGTCGAGCGCCACGCCGACGGTTGGTTCGCCGGCATCGGCGACTGCACCGGCCACGGCGTGCCGGGCGCCTTCATGACATTGATCGCCTCGCAGGTGCTCAACCAGGCGTTGCCGCGCGTGGGCGCGCGCGACCCCGGCCGCCTGCTGCGGGAAGTCAGCGTCGGCGTCAAGGCCTTGCTGGGCCAGACCCACACCGGCCAGCGGCGCGCGGTGGCCGAATCGGACGACGGCCTCGACGCCGCCTTCCTGTGGTTCGAGCCGGACAGCCGCCGGCTGCACTTCGCCGGCGCCCGCATCGCGCTGCACGTGCTGGCGCCGGGCGAGCCGCTGCGGGTGGTCGAGGGCGAACGGGCCGGCCTCGGCTACGTCGACACCGACCCGTGCCAGCAATGGCCGACCCACGTGCTGACGCTCGCCCCGGACAGCCTGCTGTTCGTCGCCAGCGACGGCCTGACCGACCAGATCGGCGGCGCCAAGGCGATCGCCTTCGGCAAGCGGCGCGTGCGCGACTTGCTCGCGGAGCACGCGGGCGAACCCGCGCCGCGCCTGGCCGCGCTGTTGCTGGAGGCGTTCGTGGCGTGGCAGGGCGGGCAGCCGCGCCGCGACGACCTGACTTTCTTTTGTTGCCGTCCATGAGGAGCACTGCCGTGTTGTACGAGGAGTTCGATGAGTTGTGGCAGGTGGCGCAAAAGCGCCACGTGATCTTTTTCTATGCCGGGTATTTTTCGCAGCCGGTGGTGGCGGCCGTGTCGGAGACGATCCGCGCGCGCCTCGACAGCGCCGGCGCGGCCGGGCCCACCAGCCGCCGCATCTTTTCCGCCTTTGTCGAGATGGCGCAGAACATCATGCACTATTCGTCCGAGGCGCTGACCCCGGCCGACCAGCGCGACCGCCAGATGCGGCGCGGCTCGTTTTGCATCGGCACCAGCGGCGACCAGTTTTTCCTGTTGTGCGCCAATCCGGTCATGCGCGAGCAGGCGCTGGCGATCCGGGCGCGGCTCGAACCGCTGCGCACCATGACGGTCGAGCAGCTCAAGGCTGCCTACAAGCAGGCGCTGCGCGCCGAGGCGCCGGCCGACAGCAAAGGCGCGGGACTGGGCTTTCTGACGATGGCGCGCGAGGCGAGCGAACCGCTCGAATTCGAGTTCGTGCAGGCCGCGAACGATCCCGACACGACCATTTTTTGTATCAAAGCCATCATTTGAGCGCCATGGACCCCTTATTTATCGCCGCCACGCCCACCTCGCCCGAAGTCGACTTCCGCTTCGCTGGGCACACCCTGTCGCTGAAAGGCGAGTCCTATCCGGAAAACGCGGCCGCCTTCTACGCCCCGGTGATCGAACGCCTGCGCCACTACCTGGCCGAGTGCGACGGCTGCTCCATCACCGTGCACGTCTCGCTGGCCTACTTCAACAGCTCGTCGACCAAGATGTTGTTCGCGCTGTTCGAGGCGCTCAACGACGCCGCGCTGGCCGGCAACGAGGTGCTGCTGAACTGGTACCGCGACCCGGAGGACGACACCATCCTCGAATTCGGCGAGGAACTGCGCGACGATTTCGCCGCGCTGCGCTTCCGCGATTGTCCGATATGATCAGCGCGCCCACGGCGGCGGCCGACCCCGCGCCCGACCTGTTCGGCGCTGAGCAGCGCGCGCTCGACGCGGCGCGGCGCGCCTGCCACAGCCCCGGCGGTCATCTGCCGGCGCTGGGCGAGCTGGCGGCGCATTACGAGCGGCTGCTGCGCGAGAGCCGCCGCCTGGTGCAGCGCAGCGACCGCGCCGAGCGGCACCTGACCCAGCTCAACGCCCGCCTGCAGGAGATGGCCAGCCAGCTCGAATACCGCGCCAGCCACGATCCGCTGACCGGCGCGCTCAATCGCGGCGCCGTGATCGAGCAGGCGCGCCGCTGCCTGGCGCAGCACGACATCGTGCTGATCGTGCTCGACATCGATTTTTTCAAGCAGGTCAACGACACCTACGGCCATCCGGCCGGCGATACGGTGATTCAAACGGTGGTGCGTTGCCTGAAGGGGCTGGCCGACGGCCAGGCGGTCATCGGCCGCGTCGGCGGCGAGGAGTTCTCGGTCGTGTGGCCGGGACTGACGCCGGTGCAGGGCCTGGCGCTGGGCGAGCGGCTGCGCCAGGCCATCGAGGCCACCGCCTGGCCGGCGCCGATCGAGCTGGCCGTGACGGCCAGCGTCGGCGTCAGCTGGAACGCGCGCGGCGGCACCTTCGAGCAGGCCTACAGCCGCGCCGACCAGGCGCTGTACCGCGCCAAGCGCCAGGGCCGCAATTGCGTGCGCATGGCCGATTGAAAAGGTGGAGGCCCGATGGCGTTACAGCCAGCCGACGCGCTTCAAGCGGCGGTAGAGCAGGAGGACGATAAGCGTGATCGCACCCATCGCCATCGGGTAGCCGGCTTTCCACTTCAGTTCCGGCATGAACTCGAAGTTCATGCCGTACAGGCTGAACACCATCGTCGGGACCGCCAAAATAGCGCCCCAGCCCGCCAGTCTTTTGACCACGTCGTTCTGGCGTATCGTGATTTGCGCCAGCGACACCTGCATGGCGGCGTTGATCATCTCCCGCATCCGGTCCGCCGCGTGCGTGACCCGGGCCACGTGGTCGAGGATGTCGCGGTAATACACGCGGTTTTCCTTCGGGATGATGTCGCTGTGAAACCTGAGCAATTGGGTGCAGATTTCAACCAGCGGCATGGCGGCCGATTGCAGCGTCAGCAGTTCATTTTTGAGGTTGTAGAAATCCTCCAGATTGTCCGACGTCGAGTCGGGCATGAACAGCTGCTCCTCGAGCCGCCGGAACCGCTCCTGCAATTTATCGATGCACGGCTGGTATTGGTCGACGATGAAATCGATGATCGAGTACAGCACGTAGCCGGGACCGAGCGCGAGCCGGTCGGGCATCGATTCGGTCCGTTCCCGCACCTTGGTGTAGCCGGACGACTCGCCGTGGCGCACCGTCACCACGAAGCGGGGAGCGATGAAGATATGGGTTTCCCCGTAGTGGATTTCGTCGCCGACCAACGTCGCCGTGCGCAACACGACAAACAGCGTTTCGCCGTATTCCTCCAGCTTCGGGCGCTGGTGCGCCGTTTGCGCGTCCTCGACGGCCAGTTCGTGCAGGCCGAACTCCGCCTGGACTTTCGCCATCAGTTCCATGTCCGGCTCGAACAATCCCACCCAGACGAACGTTTCCGCCTCCATCAGCACATCGCTGACCGCCTCCAGCGACGTGTCGCCCAGTTTGTGGCCGTCGCGGTAGGACGAGCAATTTATTACTGCGATTCCATCATTCATGTATTCGATCTGTTCGGTTGGACGGCCGGCCCGGCAACTTGCGCGGGCCGCGGCGCGATTTCCGAAGTGTACTATGTGGCAGCGGTATGAGGCTTTCGACTCGCGCTTGTCACGCGATGTTCAGGCGGTAACCTTGGCTTGCGATGGAGAACCGCTTCGCCTGCCTCCCTCGAGGCGGTCAGATACCCTACAATCGCGTCTTTCCCCTCTTTCCACGAAGTCCGCTTGAACCAAGGTGCCGAACCCGGAAGACAGAACAAGGCGCTCTCCGGCTTAGCGCTGCACCTCATACTGCAAGCGAAAAATCGGGCGCTGGTCGTCCAGGGAAAGGCGGGTGCTTGCATACCGGCCGTCGTCATAGCGCTGGCCGGCGTTGCGCGTCGATTGCAGCAGGTTGGCCACCGTCAGGCGCCAGCGGCCGCCGATGGCCGGCCAGGTCGCGTAGGTTTCCAGCTCCCGGACCACGCCGGTCTCCTGGAGCAGCGATTGCGCCGTGCGCGCCCGCCAGCCGCCGACAAAGCGGAAATTCGCGCCGGCGCCGCGCCCCTGCGGCATACGCAGGTCCATGCCCAGGTTGGCGGTCAGCGGCGCCTGGTTGCCAAGGCGGTTGTCGGGACCGGCCACCCCGTCGACGCGCGACCAGTTGCGGCTCAAGTTGGTCCGCAACTCGATCGTGGCGCCGCCGGCCGACGCCAGCTTGAACGGCACCCGCGCATCGAGCTCCACGCCGTGCACATTGGCGACGCCGCCGTTGGCCGGGCTGCTGACCCAAACGCGGTTCTCTTGCCAAAGCCTGAGCTGGACCACGTCCCGTATGCGCCGCACATAGGCCGACACACTGACCATCGCATCCCGCGCGAAATACGATTCCAGCGCGGCGTCCAGGCCCCAGGCCAGTTCCGGGCGCAGCGATGGATTGCCCTGGTAGTCCGGCTGCGTCGGTCCGTTGTCGTTGTTGATCGTGTAGCGGCGCGGCACCAGGTCGCGCGGCTGCGGCGCCTTGTAGGTGCGCGCCAGCGCAAGGCGCAGCTGGTCGCGCGCGCTGTCGGGTAGCTTCCACAGCAACTGGGCCACCGGACTCCAGACGCGCGACGCGGTGGCGGCGTCGCCCGGCCCCCATGTGCGCGTCTCCAGTCCTTCCCAGCGCAAGCCGAGATACGCTTGCAGGCGCGGCGTGACGCTCCACTCGTCCTGGGCGAACAGCGCCACTTGTTCGACGCTGGCGTTGTAGTCCTGGTCCAGGCTGTACGAGGGGGCGGCGTCCGGCTGCTGCGGCGTGGTGTCGCGCTGGTGGCGGCTCTCCGTGCGCCGCACCTGGGACGCGTCCCAGCCGATCCCGATGTCATGGCCGGCGGCCAGCGGTGTCAGGTACTTTCCGCTGCTGGCGGCGCGGCGCTGGTAGGCGCGCGACAGGACCGCGCGGTTCAGCCAGGGCGTGCCGGCCGCGTCGATGCCGTGGAAGAGGTAGTCGCCGTCGCGGTTGCTCGCCTCGACGCCAGCCTTGAGGGTGAGGCTGCCGGCGTCGAAGCGCCGGGTCCAGGCCAGGTCCGACTTCACCAGCCAGTTTTTGAACAGACTTCGCCAGTCCGAGTCGGGCGACGCCGTGGGCGCGCCTTGCAGCGTGGTCTCGGACTGGGTTCCGCGCGCATCGACGTGCGACACATCGACCAGCCCCTGCCAGGTCAACATGTTGCCGCCGTCGAGCTTGACGTCGGCGCGCGGCGCGGCGCTCAGTCGGCGCGTGCGGGTATATGCCTCATCCGCCAGGCGGCGCACGGCGGTGCCGTCGCCGTCGCTGGCCCGCTCGCCGGTGGCGATCCGGTCGCGCCGCCGCGTCTCGCTGGCGGTCGCGGTCAGCCCGTAGCCGACCGCGCCGCTGCGTGCTATCCATTGGGCGGTCGCGCTGGGGCTGGTGGCGCCGGCCTGCCGCTCGGCGCCGATTTTCGCGGTGCGCCGCGGCGCCCCCGCCGCCTTGCGCAACACGATGTTGAGCGACCCGGCCACCGATTGCGCGCTGGCGTCCACTTGCGCGCTGCGCTGGATCTCGACGCGCTCGATCAGTTCCGGCGACAAGGTGGCGATGTCGAAGTTGGCGGGCGCGGGCTGGCCGTCGATGAGGATCTGGGTGTAGCCGCCGCCGAGGCCGCGCATGCGTATCTCGCCGCCGACGACGCTGAGGCCGGGCTGCCGCTTCAGCGCGTCCGACAACGTCGTCTCGCCGTAGCGTTGCAGGTCGTCGCGGCCAATCACGATGCGCCCGACGGCGTCGTCGCGGCGCAGCTGGCTGCCGCCCGGAGCGCGCACCTCGACTTGCTGCACCGGGGGCGTGTCGTCGCTGGCCGCCGCGGCGAAACTCAAGACCAGCAGCGGGAGTGGTCGGAATAGGGAAAGACGCATGGTGGTATCGGTTGAAAGTTGGAGAGCGGCCAGCGTAGCCCAAGGCCGTGCGCCGCCCCAGCGGGGTGTGACGAACGCCCGTACCTGTGGGACGAACGGGCCCGGAGCGGGCCGGGGCGGCTGTTATACTTTGCCGATCAGATCAACAATATTTGCTGCCCATGTCCGCTCACTCGCGCGCCTTCCTGATTAACTTCGGTCTCTGGACACTGCTGTGTGCGGTGGCGGGAATCAGCACCTACGGCGATGCGGCGCATCATCTCGACGTCCGTAGTTACTGGATGATGACACTGGGTTGGTGGTGCGGCTACGCGGTGATGATGGTGCAGAGCTATGTGCTCTACCTGGTCTACCAGCGCCATCCCGACTGGCTGGCCACGCGCCGGCGCATCGTGCGCGGGTACCTGTCGTACCTGGCGCTGTGCTGGCCGGTCGCGATGCTGGGCCTGGCCTATCGGCGCTGCTTCAAGGTCGACCTGGTCCCGAACCTGGCCAACGCCTGGCATTACTGGCTGTCGATGGGTAAATTCGAATGGTTCGTCGTGTTCGTGCTGTTGACCCTGGCGTTCGGCATCGTCGTCGCGGGCCTGCTGTGGCAGCAGCGGCAACAGCAGACACGCGAACTGGCCGACATGCGGTTGGCGCTGGAGCGGCAACGGCTGGCCGCGCTGCGCGGGCAGCTGGAGCCGCACTTCGTCTTCAACACGCTCAGTGCGATCGGCGCCATGGTGCGCACCGACGACAAGTCCCTCGCGCTGGAAGGACTGTCGCGCTTCGGCGACTTGCTGCAATACGCCCTGTCAAGCAGTGAGCGCGACTGGGTCAGCCTGAAACAGGAACTCCAATTCGTGCGTGACTACCTGGAGCTGCAACATCTGCGTTTCGGTCCGCGCTTGCAAGTGCGCATCGAGGGCGAGCATCTGCTGGACGAGGACGTGGAGTGTCCGCCGATGCTGCTGCAACCATTGGTCGAAAACGCGCTGCGGCATGACCTGGAATGTCACGCGGACAGCAGCGACATCCGCGTGACGTTCGCGCGCGAGGACGGGTTCCTGCTGGTCCGGGTGAGTAACCCGGTGTTCCCGCAGGCGGCGCCGGCGGCCGGGCTGGGGATCGGCCTGCGCGGGATCCGGGCCCGCCTGGCGCTCGCCTACGGCAGCCTGGCGTCGCTGGATGTGGCGCGGACCGACGGCCGGTTTGTGGCCGCACTGCGGCTTCCCTGGCAAGTGATGGACTGAGATGGCTTTTACGGTATTGATCGTCGACGACGAGGCGCATGCGCGCATCAATTTGAGGCTGGCGCTGGCGCCGCTCGGCGATTGGGCGGTGGCGGCCGAATGTCCCAGCGCGGCCAGCGCGCGCGGCTTCCTGCAAACCAACCCGGTGGACTTGGTGCTGCTCGACGTTCAGATGCCGCAGGAGTCCGGGCTGGAGATGGCCCGTTTCCTGAGCCGGCTCGAGCAACCGCCGCTCATTGTGTTCGCCACCGCGCACCGGGGCCATGCGCTCGAAGCGTTCGACGCCCACGCGCTGGACTACATCGTCAAGCCGGTCGACGAGCGGCGCCTGCACCAGGCGATGGCGCGCGCCCAGGTGTTGCTGGAGCAGCGCGCGTTGTACACCCGCGCGCTGCGCCAGTTCACCGATCCGGCGCCCGGGTTCTGGCGCGAACTGATCGTCCGGTCGGTCGGCCGGATGGACAAGGTCGCGTTGAACGATGTGCTGTGGATCGAGACCGCCGGCAATTACGTCGAGTTGCACCTGGCGCAGCGCACGCTGTTGCACCGGACCACGCTGACGGAACTGGTGCAATACCTGGACCCGGACGAATTCCTGCGCGTCCACCGCCGCATACTGGTCCGGCGCGACGCGGTGCTGGGACTGCGCCAGATGCCGGAGGACGGCTACGTCGTCGCGCTGCGCGGCGGCCGGTCGCTGCCGGTCAGCGAGCGCTACTGGGCGGCCGTCAAAGCCGCGCTGGAGGGATGCGCGCCAGCAGTGCGGTGATGTTGTCGCGGCTGCCGTGCCGCTTGGCCAGCGCGATCAACGATTCGCATGCCCGTGCCAGCGGCACGTCGCGCTGTGCGAGCGTCTCCGCCAGCTCCGCGTGCGGTACCCAGCCGTGCAAGCCGTCGCTGCACAGTAACAACAGGTCGCCGTCCCGGCAGTCGAACAGCGCGAGGTCCGGCGTGACGGCCGGGGCCGGCCCCACCGCCTGCAACAGCAGGTTCGGCGGCGGCAGCGCGCCCGGCGCACCGGATTCCAGCGCGAGCTGATAGGCCGTCTGGTCGCGCGTCAACAACTCGAGCGTGTGGTCGCGATAGCGATAGAGCCGGCTGTCGCCGACGTGGAAGGCGACCAGGGACAGCGTTTCCGGCAGCAGCAGGAAGCCGGTCAGCGTGCTGCCCATGCCGGCGCCATCCGCGTGGCCCCGGGCCTGGTTCGCCGCGTACAGCGTCGCATTGGCGCGCTCGACCGCCTGCATCACCACGGCCGTGTGGCGCCAGCGCTGGTTGACGGTGGTGGCGTCGGGGTCCGGTCCCGGGCCGTCCTGCGTGGCGTCGCGCGGCGACAGGGCGCCCGACAGGCAGGCTTGCAGCGCGGCCAGCGCGCCGGCGCTGGCGATTTCGCCGGACAGGTGGCCGCCCATGCCATCGGCGACCGCCGCCAGCCCAAGCGCCGCATCGATCAGGAAGCTGTCTTCGTTGTGGCGGCGGACGTCGCCGATGTCGCTCAGTGCGTGGAATTCCGTCGCTGCGGGCGGGGAGCGGCCAGCGGTGGCCTCCGCTGCGTCCTGGTGGGTAATCAATCTTGCTCCTTGCGTCGGTTGGCGCCGTCGAACGGACGGCATAACGCTAGTTACGCCGCAAGCGGCCATCTGGATGCAGGCCCGCAGAAAAAGAAAGGCAGGCCGATGGCTGGCGCGCGGGCGGCGTCGCCGCGGCCAGCCGGTGGGAAGGCGCGCGGCCTACCAGAACTTGACGCAGTGCCCCAGCAGCACGAACGGCGTGCCGGGCTGCTTGGCGGCCGGGTCGGTCTCGAAGGTCACGCCCAGCCTGGATACCTTGGCGAAAATGTCTTCGGCGGGCGCGTCGAGGTCGACGATGACAGCGCCGCTGGCCGGCACATTGGCGATGGCGACCGGCGCGCCATCGTTGGGCAGGGCCCACAGGCGGGCGACGCTGCCGGCCGGTATGGCGAGCGGCTTCAGCAGTTTTATCTTGATGGTCTTGCCGCGCCGGTGCGAGCCGGCGCTCAGCACGGCTTCGCCCTGGTCGTTGGCGAGGATGCCGAAATAGCTGGCCGGCAGCGCCGCGTCCATATGGTGCATGCCGAGCACATGGGCGTTCTGCGACACCAGGCCGGCGGTCAGCACCACGCCCAGGGCGAAGGCCACCGCCGCGCGGCCCCAGCCATCAAGTGCGGCGCCCAGCCGCGACCATATGCCGCGCGGGGACGTGGCGGCCGGCGCTGCGGCCTTGGCCGCGCCCGGCTCGGTCTTGGCGGCGATCAGGTCCCAGACCTGGGAAGGCGGCTGGATCGGCGGCACCGTTGCGTACAATGGCGCCAGCTGATTGTTCCACTCGGCGACCGCGCGCTGCGCCTGGGGCGATTCCGCCAGCAGCCGTGCGAAGCGCGGACGCGCGCGCGCCGCCATGGTGCCCAGCACATAGGCGCCAGCCAGTTTCTTTAACAGTTCCGGTTGTTCGTAATTCATCACTTGCCTTGTGGCGCCAACGACGCCTGTTCCAAACATTTCTTCAACCGATCCAGCCCGCGCCGTATCCATGCCTTCGCGGTGCCCAACGGAACCTGCAACTGCTCGGCCAACTCCGAATGCGACAGACCATTGTAATAGGCCAGCGCCAGCGATTGCCGCTGCGGCGCATCCAGCTGCGATAGACAGCGGGTCACTTCGATCTTCTCCGTGGCGGCGGCAAACAGGTCGTGCGGGTCCGCATGCTCCATCACCTCTTCCTGATACTGGTCGGGACTATTGTCTTCGAAGGAAGAGGTATTGTCGGATTCTAACTTGCCCTTGCGCAAGCGGTCCAGCGACTTGTTGCGCACGATGGTGATCAGCCACGTCATCGGCGTCGACAGCGTGGCCGCGTAGCTTCCCGCCTGCTGCCAGACATTGATGAACGCGTCCTGCAAGATTTCGTCGGCCAGTTCACGCTGGCGCACGAAGCGCATGGCGACGCCGTACAAGTGGGCACTGGTCAAATCGTACAGCTGCTTGAAGGCGGCGTGGTCCTGCAGCGATACGCGCTGGAGCAGGTCGACCAGCCGTTGATTTTCCGGTGTATGGGTAAGCATAGTTGTGTGTTCAGGCAGGTGGGTGGTGTCATGAAGTGCTGGCCGCGGCACCGGATCGCGGTGGCCGGGCGAGCCCGATTATATGCCGGTCGCTCGAAACAAACTGTTACTTATGGTAACTGCGGCCGTCACTCCGCGCGTCCGCGCACGCGAAAAAAATACTTAAATATTTTTTCAATCCGCCGCGTCCAGTTCGCGCCGCCGCGCGTAAGTCCTCATGCAAAGGAACTGGAACCACCATGATTGATGACACTGATATGACAGCGATCGACCTCGCGGCGCTGTGCGCGCCATTGGACGCCGCCGCGCCGTGCGGCGACAACCTTGAATACGATCCGCTGTTCCTGGCGCTGGACGACGCCGCGCGCGGCAAGCCGGAAGTCCAATACGGCAGCACGATCACGCCGGCCACGCCGCCCGACTGGCAGGCGATGCGCTCTCTGGCGTTGCAGTTGATGGAGCGCAGCCGCGACCTGCGGCTGGCGGTGGCGTTGACACGCGCCCAGCTCGGGCTCGGCGGCATGCCCGGACTGGCCGCCGGCCTGGCGCTGCTGACGGCGTTGCTGGAGCAGTACTGGCAAGAGGTGCATCCACAACTTGATCCGGACGACGACAACGATCCGATGTTGCGCGTCAACGTGCTGGCGGCCTTGTGCCAGCAGGATGAATTGCTGCGCGAACTGCGCGAGGCGCCGCTGGTGCGGGTGCGCGGCCTCGGCAGCTTCAGTTTGCGCGATATCGAACTGGCCGCCAGCGACGCGGCGCCGTTGCCGGGACAGCAGAAGGTCTCGATGGCCGTCATCGACGCGGCGTTCGCCGAAGCGGAGCAGGCCGCGCTGGCTGCCACCTTCGATTCGCTGCAGGCGGCGGCGGCGAGCACGCGGGCGATCGAGCAATGCTTGACGGCGAAGGTGGGGGCCGCCCGCGCGCTCGACCTGGCGCCGCTGTCGACGCTGCTGCGCCGCGCGGGCGCCGCGTTGCAACCGCATCTGCGCGACGCCGGCGCGGACCCGCAACGGCCGGACGACGACGCGCCCTCGACGCCCGGCGCGCCGGCGGCCGGGCAGGGCGGCGCGGCGCCGCGCGCCGACCAGATCACCAGCCGCGCGGACGTCGCCCGCACGCTGGAAAAACTGTGCGCCTACTACGCGGCGCACGAACCGTCCAGTCCGGTGCCGCTGCTATTGCGGCGTGCGTGCAAGCTGGTCGACATGGGTTTCGCCGACCTGATGCGCGAGTTGGCGCCGGAAGGGCTGGCGCAGCTGGCGCAAGTCAGCGGTATTGGCCATGGCAACGAGGAATAAACCAATTGTTTCAAACCGCTCCAGCGGACCCGGCGGCAGTCGCCGTGCCGCCGGAACTATCTACACACATCAACGGAGGTTAGTCGTGGCACAAGAAAGCAGTCAAAAATTTATCGCCCGCAATCGCGCACCGCGCGTGCAGATCGAGTACGACGTCGAAGTCTACGGCGCCGAGAAAACCGTGCAGCTGCCGTTCGTCATGGGCGTTTTCTCGGACCTGTCCGGCAAGCCGGCCGAGCCGTTGCCGCCGGTGGCCGAACGCAAGTTCCTCGAGATCGACGTCGACAATTTCGACGAGCGGCTGAAGTCGATGAAGCCGCGCGTGGCGCTCGACGTGCCCAACACGCTGACCGACCAGGGCAAGCTGGCCGTCGACATCACCTTCGAGAGCATGGAAGATTTCACGCCCGGCGCCATCGCGCGCAAGGTCGAACCGCTGCGCAAGCTGCTCGAGGCGCGCAGCCAGCTGTCGAACTTGCTGACCTATATGGACGGCAAAACCGGCGCCGAGGAATTGATCGCCCGCTTGCTGCAGGACCCGGCGTTGATGCAGGCGCTCGGTTCGGCGCCGAAGCCGGCCGACACCGGCGCCGCCAGCGCCGCCGCCGACTAAGCCGACCAGGGCACAACGACTACCACCATCACCCACAAGGATACAAACATGTCCACAGCCACCATCGAATCGGCCGCGCTATCGGCCGAGGCCGCAACAGTCGACCACGGCGATTTCGCCGCGTTGCTGCGCCAGCAATTCAAACCCAAGACCGACAAGGCGCGCGACGCCGTCGAAGACGCCGTGCGCACCCTCGCCGAGCAGGCGCTGCAAGGGGCAGCCCTGATCTCCGGCGACGTGCTGGGCACGGTCGAAGGCCTGATCGCCGAGCTCGACAGAAAACTGTCGGCGCAGATCAACCACATCCTGCACCACGAGCAGTTCCAGGCGGTCGAAAGCGCCTGGCGCGGCCTGCACTACCTGGTCACCAACACCGAATCGGACGAGTCGCTGAAGATCCGCGTGATGAACATCTCGAAGAGCGAAGTGCACCGCACCTTGCGCAAGTTCAAGGGCGTCGCGTGGGACCAGAGCCCGATCTTCAAGAAACTGTACGAAGAGGAATACGGCCAATTCGGCGGCGAGCCTTACGGCGCCTTCGTGGCCGACTACTACTTCAACAACAGCGCGCCCGATGTCGAGCTGTTGACCCAGATGGCCCAAGTCAGTGCCGCCGCCCACGCGCCGCTGATCGCGGCCGCCGATCCCAGCGTGATGCTGATGGAGTCATGGCAGGAGCTCGCCAATCCGCGCGACCTGACCAAGATTTTCCAAACGCCCGAGCACGCGGCGTGGCGCTCGTTCCGCAATTCCGAGGACGCGCGCTATGTGGGCCTGGCGATGCCGCGCTTCCTGGGCCGCGCGCCGTACGGCGCCAAGAGCAACCCGGTCGAGGAGTTCGACTTCGAAGAGACCACCGATACGCCCGGGAGCAAGGACTTCACGTGGTCCAACGCCGCCTACGCGATGGCGGTCAACATCAACCGCTCGTTCAAGAACTACGGCTGGTGCTCGCAGATCCGCGGCATCGAGTCCGGCGGCGCGGTCGAGGGCTTGCCGGTGCATACCTTCCCGACCGACGACGGCGGCGTCGATATGACGTGCCCGACCGAGATCGCCATCAGCGACCGCCGCGAGGCCGAGCTGGCCAAGAACGGCTTCATGCCGCTGGTGCACAAGAAAAACAGCGACTTCGCCGCCTTCATCGGCGCGCAGTCGATGCACAAGCCGGCCGAGTACGACGATCCGGACGCCACCGCCAACGCCAACCTGGGCGCGCGCCTGCCGTACCTGTTCGCCACCTGCCGCTTCGCGCACTACCTGAAGTGCATCGTGCGCGACAAGATCGGCTCGTTCAAGGAGCGCAGCGACATGCAGGTGTGGCTCAACAACTGGATTGGCCGCTACGTCGAGCACAACCCGGCCACCGCCACCGAGGCGGACAAGGCGCGCAAGCCGCTGGCCGGCGCCGAGGTCATCGTCGAAGAGGTCGAGGGCAATCCGGGCTACTACAGTTCCAAGTTCTTCCTGCGTCCGCACTACCAGCTCGAAGGGCTGACGGTGTCGTTGCGACTGGTATCGAAACTGCCGTCGGCCAAGGCATAAGCCACGGCGCCACAGCGGGCGGCGCCGCCGCCCGTCTTCTCTATTTTTTATATTGTAAAGGTCCATCATGATCCTGCTGAAATTCACCACCCAAATCAAAGGCACGTCCACCGTCACCGGCCACAAGGACTGGATCACCATCGACTCGCTGCAAATGGGCGTCGGCCGCGCGATCTCGGTCAGCGGCGGCGGCAGCGACCGCGACACCAGCAATCCGTCGTTCTCCGAGCTGTCGCTGTCGAAGGCCACCGACATCGCCTCCGCCGACCTGTTCATGCAGGCGGTGTGCGGCAAGAGCCTGGGCAAGGCCGAGATCCATTTCATCCAGACCGGCGGCGCCGACAAAAAAGAGCAGGTGTTCCTGACCATCGAGCTGGAAGAGCCGATCATCAGCTCCTACTCGGCCAGCAGCGGCGGCGAGCGTCCGAGCGAAACGTTCTCGATCAACTTCACCAGGATCAGCTACAAGTACGACTCGTTCACCGGCGACAAAGTGGTGACCGGCACGGCCAAGAAGTGGGATCTGGAAACCAACGCCACCTATTAAGCGACCATGAGCCACCGCCACCACGCCCCCGGGAAGGAGCGCCATCATGGCTGAGCTGCTCAGCAAGGAGCGCTTGCAGCCATCGTTGCTGGACCGCCTGAGCGACGACGACAGCGCGGCGACGCTGGAGTCGCGCGACCAGCGCGTGCTGTCGATGCGCGGCCTGCGCAAGGCCGTGCTGCGCGACCTCGGCTGGTTGCTCAACACCACCGGCCTTGGCGCGGTGCGCTCGCTGGACGCGCACCCGCTGGCGGCGGGCTCGGCGCTCAATTTCGGGCTGCCCGACCTGGCCGGCAAGACCGCGTCCGGACTCGACCGGCTGGAGCTGGCGCGCCGCATCCGCCAGGCGATCTGGGATTTCGAACCGCGCATCCTGCGCGACAGCGTGCAGGTGGTGGCGTTGGCGCCGGGCCGGCAAGGCATGGCGCCGAACCAGGTGGCGTTCGAGATCCGTGGCGAGCTGTGGGGCCAGCCGCTGCCCGAGCGGCTGTATCTGAAAACCGAACTGGATCTGGAGATCGGTGAAATCCGCCTGATCGACCTGGATGCCGGAGCATCGCAATGAACCCGAAACTGTTGCGCTATTACGAGAGCGAATTGCAGCACCTGCGGGAAATGGGCGGCGAGTTCGCGCGCGACTTTCCCAAGATCGCCGGCCGCCTGGGCCTGGAAACCCAGGCCTGCGCCGATCCGTATGTCGAGCGGCTGCTCGAAGGCTTCAGCTTCCTGGCGGCGCGGGTGCGACTCAAGGTCGATGCCGAGTTTCCGCGTTTTACCAATCACTTGCTGGAGCTGGTCTATCCGCAGTATCTGGCGCCGACGCCGGCCATGGCGATCGTGCAGCTGCAGCCCGACATGGGCGAGGGCAGCCTGGCGCAAGGTTTCAAGGTGGCGCGCGGCAGCGCCTTGCACAGCATGCTGGGCAAGGGCGACCAGACCGCGTGCGAGTTCCGCACCGCCCATGACGTGACGTTGTGGCCGGTCGAACTGGCCGAGGCGCGCTACTTCGCCTGCGGCAACCAGCTCAACGGCATCGAGCTGGGCCGGCTGGGCGGCGTCAAGGCGGCGCTGCGGCTGCGCCTGCGCGTGGGCGCCGGTCTGTCGTTTGGCGAGCTTGCGCTGGACAATCTCCCTATCCATCTGCGCGGCAGCGACGTCGTGCCGGCCCGTTTGCTGGAACAGTTGCTGGCGCAGGCGGCCGGTTTGCTGGTCATGCCGGCGCCCGCCGGGCAGTCGGCGCCCGCGTGGCACGAGTTCATCTCCCTCAAGCGGCTGCGCGCGCTCGGCACCAGCGACGGCGAGGCGCTGCTGCCGGCCGGGCCGCGCTCGTTCCAGGGCTACCGCCTGTTGCAGGAATATTTCGCGCTGCCGCAACGCTTCATGTTTGTCGATATCGGCGGCATCGGACCGGCGGTGCGCCGTTGCGCCGGCGCCGAACTCGATATCGTGGTGCTGTTCAAGCACCTCGAGTCGTCGCTGGAAGCGCAGATCGGCGCCGCCAACATCGGCCTGTATTGCACGCCGGCGATCAACCTGTTTCCCAAGCGCGGCGACCGGGTGCATCTGTCGGACCAGCAGTCCGACTACCACGTGGTGCCGGACCGCACGCGGCCGATGGATTACGAGATCTACCAGATCCTCGGGGTGACCGGCTACGGCAGCGGGGCGGAGGCGGTGCAAACCTTCGAGTCGTTCTACCGCGCCAACGACCTGCGCGCCGGAGACCCCGGCGCCTATTACCAGGTGCGGCGCGACACCCGCCTGCTGTCGGAGCGTCAGCGGCGGCAGGGGCCGCGTTCGAGCTACGTCGGCAGCGAGATCTTCCTGTCGCTGGTGGACGCGGCCGAGGCGCCGCACCGCAGCGGCTTGCGCCAATTGGGTGTCGACACGCTGTGCACCAACCGCGACCTGGTGCTGAGCATGCCGCTTGGCAGCGGCAAGACCGATTTCACGATCGGCGCCGGCGCGCCGGTCGGCGCGGTGCGCTGCGTGGCCGGGCCGACCATGCCGGCGCCGTCGCACGCCGAGGGCGAGACGGCGTGGCGACTGGTCAGCCACCTGTCGCTGAACTACCTGTCGCTGATGGACCAGGACCCCAAGTCCGGCGCTGCGGCCTTGCGCGACCTGCTGCGGCTGTATTGCGGCAGCGCCGATTCGGCCGCCCACAAGCAGGTCGACGGCGTGCGCTCGGTGCGGGCGGAAAGCATCGTGCGGCGCCTGCCTTTGCCCGGTCCGATCACCTATGGACGCGGCCTGCAGGTCGTCGTCACCTTGGACGAAGAGGCGTTCGCCGGCAGCGGCGTGTTCGTGCTGGGCATGGTCCTGGAACAATTTTTCGCCAAGTACGTCGGCTTGAACAGCTTTACGGAGACGGTGGTCAGGACCGGCCGCGGCGCCGTGATGGCGTGGCCGGCGAGGGTGGGACGATGCGAGATCCTGTAGAACTGCTCGATCGGCTCGAGGGCGCGCCGGCGGCCTTCGATTTCTACGCCGCGTTGCGCCAGCTTGAGTGCGCGTATCCGGAATTGCCGCGCATCGGCCAGGCCAGGCGGCCGCGCGACGAGGCGGTGCGCTTCGGCCAGCAGCCGTCGCTCGGATTCGAGCCGGCGATGCTGGCCGGCTTGCGGCGCGGGGAAGGCGCCGCCGGCGGGGATGGGCCGCCCGCGCCGCGGCTGCTGGTCAACTTCTTCGGCTTGCTGGGCGCCAACGGCCCGATGCCGGTGCACCTGACCGAGTACATCCGCGATCGCCTGCGCAACGTCAACGATCCGACCCTGGCGCGCTTTCTGGACATGTTCCATCACCGCATGACCAGCCTGTGCTACCGGGCCTGGTCGAGCGCCCAGCCGGCGGTCAGCCTGGACCGGCCCGGCGAGGACCGCTTCGCCGGCTATGTCGGCGCGCTGGTCGGCATCGGCATGGCGTCGCTGCGCGCGCGCGACACGGTGCCCGATTTCGCCAAGCTGCATTACGCCGGCCGGCTGGCGCCGCAGGGCGGCAGCGCCGCCGGCCTGGAAGCCATCCTGGGCGATTTCTTCCGGGCCCCGGTGCAGGTCCAGCAATTCGTCGGCCACTGGATGCGGCTGCCCGACGATGGCGTGTTTCGCTTGCGCAGCGGCGCGCTGGCCGGCGCGCTGGGCGAAACCACGGTGCTGGGCAAACAGGTGTGGAACGCGCAGCACAAATTCAGGCTGGAGATCGGCCCGCTGGACATGGCGCAGGCGCGCGAGTTGCTGCCCGACGGCGCCGGCATGCGCCGGCTGGCCGACTGGGTGCGCCTATACGTTGGCCTGACGCAGGAATGGGACGTGCGCCTGATCGTCGAAAAACAATCGCTGCCCCGTCTGCAACTGGGCGGCACGGCGCGACTGGGATGGACCAGTTGGCTCAGCAGCAAACCACCGGAGCACGACGACCGCCAGCTACGCCTGACGCCGCCGCGCCACCGCCCCAACTTATCAGAAGGAGCAGTCCATGGCTGAAATCAGTCGCGTCGCCTTGTTTGGAAAATTGAACAGCCTGTGCTACCGGGCCATCGAAAGCAGCACCGTGTTTTGCAAACTGCGCGGCAACCCGTACGTCGAGCTGGTGCACTGGTTGCACCAGATCCTGCAGGGGCAGGACAGCGACCTGCAGCGCATATTGCGCCACTACGACATCGACGCCGCCGTGCTGGCGCGCGACCTGACGGCGGCGCTGGACCGCCTGCCGCGCGGCGCCACGGCCGTCACCGACCTGTCGCCGCAGCTGGAGGAAGGCGTCGAACGCGCGTGGGTCTACGCCACGTTGATGTTCGGCGAATCGCAGGTGCGCTCGGGCCATCTGGTGATCGGCCTGCTCAAGACCACCGGCTTGCGCAACGCGCTGTACGGCCTGTCGAAGGAATTCTCCCGGATCAAGCTGGACGACCTCGGCGAGCGTTTCGCGCAGTTTTTGAAGGAGTCGCCGGAGGCCGGCATGCGCGCCAGCGACGGCTTCCAGGGCGGACAGCCCGGCGAACCCGGCGAATCCTCGGGCGCCATCGCCCCGGCCGCGCTGGGCAAGCAGGAAGCGCTGAAGCAGTTCACCAGCGACCTGACAGCGCAGGCGCGCGAAGGCAAGATGGACCCGATCGTCGGCCGCGACGAGGAGATCCGCCAGGTGATCGATATCCTGATGCGGCGCCGCCAGAACAATCCGCTGCTGGTCGGCGAGGCCGGCGTCGGCAAGACCGCCGTGGTCGAGGGACTGGCCCAGCGCATCGCGCGCGGCGATGTGCCGCCGTCGTTGCAAGCGGTGCGGCTGCTGGTGCTCGACGTCGGCCTGCTGCAGGCCGGCGCCAGCATGAAGGGCGAGTTCGAACAGCGCCTGCGTTCGGTCATTGATGAAGTCCAGGCCAGCGAATCGCCGATCATCCTGTTCGTCGACGAGACGCATACGCTGGTCGGCGCCGGCGGCGCGGCCGGCACCGGCGACGCCGCCAACCTGCTCAAGCCGGCGCTGGCGCGCGGCACCTTGCGCACGGTGGGCGCGACCACGTTCGCCGAATACAAAAAGCACATCGAGAAAGACCCGGCGCTGACGCGCCGCTTCCAGACGGTGCAAGTCGACCAGCCGGACGAGGCGCGCGCGCTGCTGATGATGCGCGGCATCGCCTCGACCATGGAAAGCCATCACCAGGTGCAAATCCTCGACGAGGCGCTGGAAGCGGCGGTGCGGCTGTCTCACCGGTATATTGCGGCGCGCCAGCTGCCGGACAAGTCGGTCAGCCTGCTCGACACCGCCTGCGCGCGGGTGGCGATCAGCCTGCACGCCACGCCTGCCGAGGTGGACGACAGCCGTCGCCGCATCGAGGCGCTGGAGACGGAACTGGCCATCATCGGCCGCGAGAGCAGGCTCGGCGTCGACACGGCCGAGCGCAGAAGCGCGACCGAGCGGCGCCTGGTCGACGAACGCCTGCGCCTCGGCGAAAAGGAACAACGCTGGGCGGCCGAGAAGGAACTGGTCGACCGCATCCTGGCGCTGCGCGCCCGCCTGCGCGAGGCCGACAGCGCCGACGATACCGCGCTGGCCCAGCTGCGGACACTGCAGGCGGAGCTGGCCGAACGGCAGGGCGAAACCCCGCTGATGCTGCCGACCGTCGACCGGCAGGCGGTGGCGGCCGTGGTGCAGGACTGGACCGGCATTCCGGTCGGCCGCATGGTCAAGAATGAAATCGACAACGTGCTCAAGCTGGCCGACACGCTGTCGAAGCGCATCATCGGCCAGCGCCACGCGCTGGAGATGATCGCGCGCCGCATCCAGACCGCGCGCGCCGGTCTCGACAATCCCGGCAAGCCGGTGGGCGTGTTCCTGCTGGCCGGCACGTCCGGCGTCGGCAAGACCGAGACCGCGCTGGCCTTGGCCGAGTCCTTGTACGGCGGCGAGCAAAACATCATCACCATCAACATGAGCGAATACCAGGAGGCGCACACGGTCTCCACGCTCAAGGGCGCGCCGCCCGGCTATGTCGGCTACGGCGAGGGCGGCGTGTTGACCGAGGCGGTGCGCCGCAGGCCGTATTCGGTGGTGCTGCTCGACGAGGTCGAAAAGGCCCATCCGGACGTGCACGAATTGTTTTTCCAAGTCTTCGACAAGGGCTGGATGGAGGACGGCGAGGGCCGCGTGATCGACTTCAAGAACACGCTGATCCTGCTGACCACCAACGCCGGCACCGACTTGATCACGCGCCTGTGCGCCGACCGCGGCGCCATGCCGGCGCCGGACGACATCGCCGCCGCGTTGCGCGCGCCGCTGCTGCAGGTGTTCCCGCCGGCGCTGCTGGGCCGGGTGGTGACGATTCCTTACTACCCGCTCAGCGACGAGATGCTGCACGCCATCATCCGCCTGCAGCTGGGCCGCATCGAACGGCGCATCGCCGACGGCCACAAGATCCCGTTCACCTACAGCGAAGCGGTGGTGGCGCTGATCGCCAGCCGCTGCACCGAGCTCGAGAGCGGCGGCCGCATGATCGACGCCATCCTGACCAACACGCTGCTGCCGGCCATCAGCGCCGAGTTCCTCATACGTATGCTGGAAGGGCGGGCGGCGCGGGCGGTGGACGTGGACGTGCACGAAGGCGAATTGAGCTACAAGTTTGACTAAGCGTATCAACATCACATTTTAGAATTGGAGAATTGCTATGGGCGTAGAGATGACCGGCGTTGGCGGCAAGCCGTCATGGGTGTATGACCCGAACCAGGGTTCGGTGGGCGAATCGCAAATGACGGGCGGCGCGGCGGTCGGCACGTGGCTGGCCACCGCAGGTGGGCTGTCCGGCACCACCGGTTTGCTGACGGTCGAGAAGGACGCCAACGGCAAGGTGGTGCGCAGCGTCGACGGTCGCGTCGCCACGACCACCTTGCTGACCGCCGGCGCCGGCGTCGCCGCCGGCATGGCCAATTTTTCCCAGCTGGCGGGGCCGGCCGGCGCGGTCGCCGGCACCGTGCTGGGGGTGGTCGCCACGGCGGTCACCGGCGGCTTGAAAGCCTATGACGCGAGCAAAACGATCGCCAAGCTGGAGAGCATCCAGACCAAGCTAAATGGCCAGCCCGTACCGTTAAGCCCGGATCTGCTGTTGGTGCAGGACGCCATCACCTACTGCCTCGCCAAGCAGAATGTGAAGTTCAAGAAAGGCGTCGCCAACGCCGCGCTGGTGGGCCAGCCGGTGGTGCCGCTGGTACGCGCCGGCAAGGCGGTGTCGAAGTTCGTGCAAGGCACCAAGGGCGTGCATCGCCGCAACTGCGCAGGCAACCTGGTCGAGCTGTCGGAAAAGGGCACCGGCGTGGCATCCGCGCTGGCCAAGGAGATCATCGTCGCCATCATCAGCATGAACTACGAGAGCATCATGACCAACGCCCTCGCCGACGCGATGAAATCGGACTGATCCCCATGGTTAAGGATAGTAGGTAGACATGGCAACCACCCAGAATCAGCGTGAAATATCGATCGACTGCGTGCTTGGCGCGAATGTCCTGCTGCTGCGCCGCATGCGCGCCGGCGAGGGCCTGTCGCAGCTGAGCGAATACGAGCTGGAACTGTACAGCGAACGCGCCGACCTCCAGCTCGATCAGTTGCTGGCGACCCTGGTCACGGTCAAGGTCGACCTGCCCAAGGGCGGCCAGCGCTACTTCAATGGCTTCATTACGCGGTTCGCGCTGACCGGGCGCCAGGGACGCTTCCTGACCTACCAGGCGACGGTGCGGCCATGGCTGTGGTTCCTCACACGCTCGTCGGACTGCCGGATTTTTCAGGAAAAGAGCGTGCCCGACATCATCAAGGCCGTGTTCGCGCCTTATGCGATCGCCGACTTCGACACGGCCGGCCTCAGCGCCGCCTACAAGCCGGTGCCGTATTGCGTGCAGTATCGCGAGACCGACTTCAACTTCGTCAGCCGGCTGATGGAGCGCGAAGGCATTTATTACTATTTCAAGAGCGTGGCGGGACGCCACACGATGGTGCTGGCCGATTCGTACGCGGCGCACCGGCCGGCGCCGGGCTACGCCTCGCTGCTGTTCATGCCGGCGGCCGACCACGCGATGCGCGAAAGCGAAGTGGTCTACGAATGGCACATGGGCGGCGGGATCGAGAGCGGCGTGCAGAGCCTGCAGGACTTCGACTTCGAGAAGCCGTCGGCCAACCTGCTGGTCAAGTCGTCGATGGCGCGCGGCTATGCGCAATCGCGCCATGAGTCGTTCGACTATCCCGGCAACTATACCGAGCGCGCGGCCGGCGAGGCCTACGCCCGCCACCGGCTCGACGCCCGCCACGCCAGCTATCAGCGGGTGCAGGCGGCCACGCGGGCGCGCGGACTTTTCCCCGGCAGCCTGTTCAAGCTGACCGAACACCCGCGCGGCGACCAGAACCGCGAGTACCTGGTCATCGGCGCGCAGTATGCGTTGGCGTCCGACACCTACGAGCCGACCGGTCCGGCCGAGGCGGAGCCGGTGCTCAGCTGCGCCTTTACCGCCATCGCCAGGCAGACCGAGTTCCGGCCGCCTTCCGTCGCGCGCAAGCCGGTGGTGCAGGGGCCGCAAACGGCGATCGTGGTCGGCAAGGCCGGCGAGGAGATCTGGACCGACAAGTACGGCCGGATCAAGGTGCAGTTCCACTGGGACCGGATCGGCAAGGAAGACGAGATGAGCTCGTGCTGGGTGCGCGTGGCGCAGGGTTGGGCCGGCAAGCGTTGGGGCGCGATGTTCCTGCCGCGCATAGGGCAGGAGGTGGTCGTCAGTTTCCTCGAGGGCGACCCGGACCGGCCGCTGGTGACCGGCGCGGTCTACAACGCCGACCACATGCCGCCGTATCCGCTGCCGGCGCAGGCGACCCGCTCGGCCATCAAAAGCAACTCCTCGGTCGGCGGCGGCGCCTACAACGAGCTGCGCTTCGAGGACAAGAAGGGCGCGGAGCAGTTCTATCTGCATGCCGGCCGTGATCTGGAGCAGCGCGTGCGGCGCGATGCGCTGGCGTGGATCGGCGGCGACCGCCACGCGATGGTGGTCAAGGACAGTTTCGAAGAGGTCGGCGGCGACCGCCACTTGAAGGTCGGCGGCGACCGCATCGAAGTCGCCGAGGGTTCGGCGTCGCACTCGGCGACGATGAACATGGCGCTCAAGGGCGGGCTTAAAGCCGCGCTGCATGCCGGACAGACGGTGCATATCAAGGCCGGCATGAACGTGGTGATCGAGGCGGGGGCCAACATCACCCTGAAGGCGGGGGCGGCGTTCCTGAGCATCGGACCGGCGGTGATCGTCGGCTCCACCATTCCCATCCCGATGCCGTCCGCATCGACCGTGGTCAACGCCGCCGTGCTGGCGGCCACCGTGCCGCCGGCGGCGCCGCCAACCGCGCCGCAAGAAGCCGACGACGGCAAGAAATAAGGAAGCGATATGGATATGAATGAAGCGGCGATGCCGCAACTGCTGCTGCGTGTCGAGCGTTACCGCGATCAGCCACCGGCCGAGCCGCTGCACGCCAGTTTCGGCCTGGAAGGCGGGATGATCGGGCGGGCGCCGGGCAATGTGCTGGTGCTGGACGATCCGGGCAAGTATATTTCGCGCAGCCACGCCAGCGTGACCTGGCGCGATGACCGCTATTACCTGACCGATGCGGGCAGCAATCCCAGCATCGTCAACGGCCGGCCGCTGGGCGCCGGTGTCGATATCGCGCTGGCCGACGGCGACCGCATCGTGCTGGGCGATTATGTCGTGCTGGCGTCGTTGATGGCGCCGGACGTACCGGCGCAGCCGTCCGCCGACGCCACGCTGATGGCGCCGCCTCCCTTCGTGCCGCCGCCGGTCCAGGCGCCGACGCCGTTGCCGACGTTCGAACCCATGCTGCCGTCGCCATCGCCGGCGCCGATTGCCTCGGAGGGATTCGATGCGCTGGCGGGGGCGCGCATTCTCGACGGCGGCGCGGCGCCCGCCGGCAATGATGTACTGGCCGATCCGCTCGGGCTGAACCTGTTCGCCGGCATGGCGCCGGCTGCGGTCGCGCGCGCCGCGCAGCACGACCATGTGTCGCCGGAACTGCAGGCGTACCCGGCGCCGTCCGCAGCGCCGATGTCGATCCCGGCCGACTATGATTTGTTGGCCGATTTGCAGGCACCCGCGCCGGGCGCCGCACCGCCGGCCGCGGCGGCATGGTCCGCTTCGCCCGCGGTCGCGTCACCGGCGAGCGCGCAAGCCGCGCCGCCGCAGCCATCGCCGCCCGCCATGCATGCCGCGCCGCCGCAACAAGCACCCGTGCAAGCGCTGCCGCAAGCAGCGCCTGCACCTGTTCCGCGTTCGGCCGATGGCAACGCGGTCCTGCAAGCATTGCTGGAAGGTCTAGGACTGCCCCATCTGCGTTCCAGCCACACGCCCGAACAACTGGCGCACCTGGTCGGCGAGATGCTGCGCGCCGCCACCGCCGGCACTATGGATGTGCTGATGGCCCGCACGCTGACCAAGCGCGAGAGCCACATCGACATGACCATGATCGCCCCGCGCGCCAACAATCCGCTGAAGTTCTTCCCGGACGCCGACAGCGCGCTGACGCAAATGCTGGGCGCGCAGATCTCCGGCTACCTGCCGCCATTGCCCGCCATCGGCGGCGCTTTCGACGACCTGAAGGCGCACGAGCTGGCGGTCATCGCCGGCATGCGCGCCGCCCTGGCGGCCGTGGTGCAGCGCTTCGATCCTGCCCGCATCGAACAGCGGCTGGCCGAACCCGGCCGCCTCGACAAGCTGCTGCCGGCCAGCCGCAAGGCCCGCATGTGGGACCGCCTGGTCGAACTCTACGGCGAGCTGGCGCGCGACGCCGACGACGATTTGCAGCGCCTGTTCGGCGAAAAATTCTCCGGCGCCTACGCGCAGCAGGTCGAGCGCCTGCGCGGCGAACGCCCACCCACCCATATTTGATACAGAAAGTCGCTCCATGTCGTGGAATAGCAAAGTAGTCTGGTCCGAGGGCATGCTGTTGCAGCCCCAGCACCTGCAGCAGCATGACCGTTATCTGCACACCCATCTCGAGGCGCGCGTCGGCGCGCTGCGGCCGTACGCCTGGGGCGTAGCGGCGCTGGAAATCGACCAGCAGCAACTGGCGCTGGGCAAGCTGGCGCTGTCGTCGTTCAGCGCCGTGCTGCCGGACGGCACGCCGGTCGGCGCGCCCACCGAGGACGAGCTGCCGCCGCCGATCGACATTCCGGCCGACGCGCGCGACATCACGGTGGTGCTGGCCCTGCCGACCCGGCGCCACGGCGTGGCCGAAGTAGACGACCGTCCCGGCCACGACAACTTCGCGCGCCATCGCGGCGCCGAACACGAGGCCTGGGACAGCAATGGCCTCGACAACAGCGCGCTGATGACGGTCGGTAAATTGCGGCTACGCCTGGCGCTGGAAAACGACGTCGCCGACGCCTACGCCACGCTCGGGGTGGCGCGCATCGTCGAACGGCGCGCCGACAACCGCGTGGTGCTCGATCCCGCTTATTGCCCGCCTGCGCTGGAGGTGCGCGCCGCGCCGGCGCTGGGCGGCTTCCTCGACGAACTGCTGGGTCTGCTGAACCAGCGCGGCGAGGCGCTGGCGGTGCGCCTGTCCCAGCCGGGCAGCGCCGGTGCGGCGGAAATCGCCGATTTCCTGCTGCTGCAAGTGCTCAACCGCAGCCAGCCGCTCGTCACGCACCTGGCCGGCATGACCGGCCTGCATCCGGAAACGCTGTACCGCGAGCTGGTCCAGCTGGCGGGCGAACTGGCAACTTTCACCCGTCCCGACAAGCGGGGCGCCCGTTATCCGACCTACCGCCACGGCGCGCTGGCGGAGACCTTCGCGCCGCTGATGCTGGACCTGCGCCGCGCGCTGTCGGCCGTCATGGACCCGCACGCGGTCGCCATTCCGCTCGAAGAGCGCCAGTTCGGCATCCGCGTGGCGGTGCTGCCGGACCAAACGCTGCTGCGTTCGGCCAGCTTCGTGCTGGCGGTGTCGGCCGATCTGCCGCCGGAGGCGGTGCGCAACGGCTTCCCGCCGCAGGTCAAGATGGGTTCGGTGGAAAAAATCCGCGACCTGGTCAACCTGCAACTGCCGGGCATCGCGCTGCGGCCGCTGCCGGTGGCGCCGCGCCAGTTGCCGTTCCTGTCCGGCTACACCTATTTCGAACTCGACCGTACCAGCGAGTACTGGTCGCAATTGAACAACTCGGCCGGCTTCGCCATGCACGTGGTGGACAACTTCCCGGGACTGCGGATGCAGTTCTGGGCGATCCGAAAAAGTCATTAAAGAGGTTCCGGTGAATCAAGATACGCCATTCGACGCCACGCAAGATCCCGATAGCACGGTGCTGATCCCGACGCCGGGCGGGCGCCGTCCCCAGCCCCGGCCCCAGGCCGCCGCCGGTGTCGGGCGGGGCGCCGCGCCGCCGGCCGCGCACCCTGCCGCCGCAAGCACCGGCATGGCCGGTACCCCGGCGCTGCACGGGCGCGGCCTCAACCCGCTGGTGCAGGCCGCCAACGCCTTGCTGGACCTGGTGGTGCCGCTGCGCTTGCTGCCGGCGCCGCCGGACATGGAGCTGCTGCGCCAGCGTCTCACGGACGAGGTGCGCCGGTTCGAGGCCGCCGCCCGCGCCGGCCATGCCGACGTCGAAACGGTGGCCGCCGCGCGCTACGCGCTGTGCACCTTGCTCGACGAGACGATTTCCAGCACCCCTTGGGGCGGCGGCGTGTGGAACAGCCGCAGCCTGCTGGCCGCGTTCCACAACGAATCGTGGGGCGGTGAAAAGTTCTTCGTCGTGCTGCAGCGGCTCAGCCAGGATCCGCGCGCCAACCTGGACGTGCTGGAATTGATGCTGGTTTGCCTGTCGCTGGGACTGGAGGGGCGTTACCGTGTCATCGACCGTGGCCAGGACCAGTTGGCGACGCTGCGCGACCGCCTGCTGTTGATGGTCCAGCGCCAGCATGGCCCGCTGGAGGCGGACCTGTCGCCGCGCTGGCGCGGCGCGCCCGCGCCGCAACGCTCGATGCTGCGGCGCGTGCCGTTATGGGTGCTGGCGGCGGCCGCTGCCGCCGTACTGTTGATGCTCCAACTGACCTACAGCTGGTGGTTGAACCGCGCCTCCGATCCGGTGTTCGCCCAGCTCGGAGCGTTGCGCGTGGCGCCGCCGCCGCGCACCCCGATCGCGCTGCCGCCGGGACCGGCGCCGTCGCGGGTGGCGCGCTTCCTGGCGCCGGAGATCGCCGCCGGACTGGTCGGCGTCACCGAGACCGCCGACCGCTCCACCGTGACCTTGCGCGGCGACGGCGTGTTCGCCTCCGGCAGCGCCGAGGTGGCGCGCAGCCAGTTGCCCGTGTTGCTGCGCATCGGCACGGCGCTCGAAGCGGTGCCCGGCAAGGTGCTGGTGATCGGCCACACCGACGATACCAAGCCGGCGGTGTCGGCGCGGCTGCCGTCCAATTACGACCTGTCGAAGGCGCGCGCGCGCACCGTCGCCGGCTTGCTGGCCGAGCGTTCCGGGCCGCCGACGCGCTACAGCAGCGAGGGGCGCGGCGACACCGAACCGGTGGCGCCCAATAACAACGCGGGCAATCGCGCCCGCAACCGCCGCGTCGAGATCGTCGTGTTGACGCCGCCACAGCCGCGGTAAGCGGCGACCAGGAGAAGCGCAAGGTATGAAACGTATATTGAACTGGCTGATGAAGCCATGGGTGTTGTCGGTGGTCGGCCTGCTGTTGCTGGCCTTGCTGATCTGGTACGAGGGGCCGCTGCTGGCGTTCGACGGCAGCGAGCCGCTGGCGTCGGCCGCGGCGCGCTGGACGTTGATCGCGCTGGTGTGGGCGGCGGCTGGCGCCGGGCTGGGCTGGCGCCTGTGGATGGCGCGCCGCCGCAACGGCCATTTGATGGCCGGCGTCGCCGCGCCCGGCGGGGCCGCCCCGGGTTCGGCCGATACGAGCCAGTCCGCCGCATCGGCGGCCGAGATCGCGCTGCTGGGCGAGCGCATGCGCTCGGCGATGGCGGTGCTGCGCAAGGCCAATCCCGGCTGGAAGGTGAGCGGCCAGTACCTGTACCAGCTGCCGTGGTATGTCTTCGTCGGCGCGCCGGGCAGCGGCAAGACCACCGCGCTGACGCACTCCGGCCTGCAATTCCCGCTGGCCGACGCGCTGGGCGCCGGCGCCATCGGCGGCATCGGCGGCACCCGCCATTGCGACTGGTGGTTCACCGACGAGGCGGTGCTGCTCGACACGGCGGGCCGCTACACCACGCAGGACAGCTACGCCGAAGTCGACAAGGCCGCCTGGACCGGCTTCCTCGGCTTGCTGAAAAAATACCGTCGCCGGCGTCCGGTCAACGGCATCATCGTCGCCATCAGCGTGGCCGACTTGCTGCAACAGGGCGAGGCCGCGCGCCAGGCCCAGGCGCTGGCGATCCGCGCCCGCATCCACGAGCTGCACGAGCAGCTGGGGCAGGCGTTCCCGGTGTACGTGATGGTGACCAAGAGCGACCTGCTGGCCGGGTTCGCGGAATTCTTCGAGCCCATGGGCCGCGACGAGCGCGCGCAGGTGTGGGGCGTGACCTTCCCGTTGCCGGCCGACGGCACGCCGGCGGCGGCGCTGGCCGGCTTTCCGGCCGAGTTCGAGGCGCTCGAGCGCCAGCTGCAAGCGCGCGTGTTGCAGCGCATGCACAAGGAGCGCGATTTGCAGCGGCGCGCCTTGCTGTACGGCTTCCCGCAGCAGTTCGCCGCCATCGGCGACGTGCTGGGCCGTTTCCTGAACGCCGTGTTCGAACCGAACCGCTATGAACAGCCGGCGCTGCTGCGCGGCGTGTACCTCACCAGCGGCACGCAGGAGGGCAGTCCGATCGACCGCGTGATGGCGTCGCTGGCGGCCTCGTTCGGCCTGGGCCGCAAGGTGCTGCCGGCCGGCGCCGGCGCCGGGCGCAGTTATTTCCTCACGCGCCTGCTGCGCGAAGTGATCTTCAAGGAGGCCGGCCTGGCCGGCGTCAATCAAGCCGCCGAGCGGCGCCGCCAGTGGGTCGAATGGGGCGCGTTGGCCGCCGCCGGCCTGCTGGCGGTGTCGCTGGCCGTGGGCCTGACGGTGAGCTACGGCCGCAACCAGGCGCTGGTGGCGCGCTCGGCGGCGGCCGCCACCGAGCTGTCCAGGCTGGCCGCCGCCACCCCGGCGGCCGGCAATGCGCTGGTGGCCTTGCCGGTGTTGAACGCCGCGCGCGACTTGCCGGCCGGTTATGCCGAGCGCGAGGCCAGCGTTCCGCTGTTCAGCCGCATGAGCTTGTACCAAGGCGAGAAGCTGGGCGACGGCGCCGTCAACGCCTACCGCCGGGCGCTGCGCAGCGCGTTGTTGCCGCGCATCGTCGCCAATATGGAAGGGGCGCTGCGCCGGGGCGACGCCAACCAGCAAGACTTCCTTTACGAAACCTTGCGGGTGTATCTGATGCTGGGCCAGCACCAGTACTTCGACGCCGCCTCGGTGCAGGCGTGGGTCGAGTTCGAATGGCGCGGCACCTTGCCGGACGCCAGCGAAACGCAGCGCGAGCAACTGCTGGCGCACGTCGCCGCGCTGCTGGAAAACGAGGCCGACGCCGAGGCGATCCAGCTCGACGCCGCACTGGTGGCGCAGGTGCGGCTGACCCTGGCCGGGATGGCGCTGCCGGAGCGGATCTATAACCGCATCAAGCGCCTGGTGGCGGCCGAGCGGTTGCCCGAATTTAGCATCAACGGCGCGCTGGGCCGCGATGGCTCCAGCGTCTTCGCGCGCGCCAGCGGGGCGCCGCTATCGCGCGGCGTCAGCGGCGTCTACAGCGTGGCCGGCTACCGCGCGCTGCTGGAGCAAAGCTGGCAGGCCGTCGCCGACGTCGCGCGAGACAACTGGGTGCTGGACCGCCAGGAGTCGGCCGCGACGATCGGCGGCATCGAGCAGATCCGGGCGGCGGTGCTGCAGTTGTATTTTCTCGACTACATCGGCCAGTGGGACCGTTTCCTGGCCGATGTGCGGCTGGTGCCGCTGGCCAGCCTGGACCAGGCCGCGCGGGTGACCAACGCGCTCGGCGGCGTCGACTCGCCATTGCGCACGCTGGTGCAGGCGGCCGCGCGCGAGACCACGCTGGGCGCGGTCAAGCCGTCCGCCGCGCAGGCGACGGTGGACAAGCTGGTGCGCGACAAGCTGAACTCGGCCCGCCGGCAGTTGGCGTCCGCGCTGGGCACGACCGGGGAGCCTGCGCCGGTGGCCGCGTCGCAGCAGCCGGTCGACCAGCACTTCGCCGCGATGCATCGACTGGCGGCAGGCCCGGCGCCGACGCCTCTGGACCAGACGCTGGCCTTGCTCAAGGACGCGGCGCTGTACTTCGACGCGGCCGAAAGCGCGCGCAGAAGCGGCGCGCCGGCGCCGGCCGGCGATGCGCTGGTACGCTTGAAGCGGGGCGGGCAGGGCTTGCCGGCGCCGTTGTCGACCCTGCTCCAGAGCGTGGACAGCGGCGGCAACGGCCTGGCCCAGGGCAGCGAGCGGGCGCGCCTGAACGCGCTGTGGGCCGGCAGCGGCGCGCAGTTTTGCCGCGACGCCATCGCCGGCCGCTATCCACTGACGCGCGGCAGCGGGCGCGACGCCACTGCCGACGACTTCGGCAAATTCTTCGGTCCTGGCGGCTTGATGGACGATTTCTTCAGCAAGCACCTGACCACCCTTGTCGATATGAGCGGCGGCCAATGGCGCTGGCGTGCCACGGCCGGCGCGGCGGGCATGTCGCAGGAAGCGCTGGACCAGTTCCAGCGGGGGGCGCGGCTGCGCGACATGTTCTTTGGCGCCAACGGCCGTCAACCGTCGCTGCGCTTCGACCTGCGCGCGGTGGGCGTCGATCCGGGCGTGTCGCAGCTGACGCTGGACATCGACGGACAGCAGCTGGCCTTCCAGGCCGGGCAGGCGCCGCGCTCGGCGCCGATGTTGCTGCCCAGCGGCAAAGGCAACGGGCAGGTGCGCTTCGACGTCACGCCGGCGTTGCGCAGCGAACTGCGCACCGAGGGACCGTGGGCGTGGCTGCGCATGGTCGACCGTGGCGCGCTGGAGCCATTGCAAGGAGAGCGCTTCCGCCTGACGTTTGACCTGGAGGGCCGCAAGGCCGTCTACGAATTGACCGCAAGCAGCGTCATTAATCCGTTCCGCCGCGACGCGCTGGAGCAGTTCCGCTGCCCGGCCAGCCTTTGATGACGACGCCTTATTCCGCAGCCGGGTTCTTCGGCAAGTTCCCCACTCATGGCGACTTCGTGGCGCGGCGCCTGCCGGCGGCGTTCCTTCAGTCTTGGGATGCCTGGCTGCAAGCGGGCATGGCCGACAGCCGCGACCGGCTCGGCGATGCCTGGCTGCCCGTCTATCTGAACAGCCCGATCTGGCGTTTCGCGCTGGACGGCGGTGTTTGCGGGCCGCAGGCATGGGGCGGGGTGCTGATGCCCAGTGTCGACCGGGTAGGGCGCTATTTCCCGTTGACGATAGCGGCCGGCCTGGACGGCATGGCGGCCGATGGAAGCGGATGCGGCCGGCCTTCGGCGGCTTGGTACGCCTCGCTGGAGGCGATGGCGTTGGCCGCGTTGGGCGAGGAATTTTCGCCGCACGCCTTCGACGCTTCGCTGCTGGCGCTTGCACCCGCGCGTGCGGAAGACGACGTGCTTGGCGGGCTCTCCGGGCGCGCCTTATTTTGGCTGGGCGATGACAGACCGCCGGCTCATCCTTCGCTGGTGGTGTCCGCGCGCTCGCTGGTTCCATTCGTGTTCACGGAGCTGTTGCTTGCCGACGTGCGGAACTAGGGTCGAGGATGCGGTTTAGTTGTCAGGAGGGCGTTGAGGCTCGACGCGTGCGGCGTTATCCAAAAAGCGGTGGCGTGCGGGGGCGGCGTCGATATGCGTGGCCAGCATCGCGATCAGGTCGTCGCGGCTCACCGCCTGACGCAGCGCGCGCTTGACCACGATGGCGGCGATCGGTCCGATCGCCGCCGCCAGGATCGGCGTGACCGCGGTCGCGAATTCGGGTGTGAGGGGTGGCGCCGACAGCGGAGCCAGGGGCGCGGTCGGCGGCAGCGTCGAGTTCGTCCCGCTGGTGTCCAGCTGGCTGGTGGCCGTTGCGGGCAGCGACTCGGCGCCAAGCGCAGCCATTTGCTGCTGAAACAACACCTTGGCCGACGGCGACGGGATATGCTCCAGCAATTGGCGGCCCAGCGTGTCGAAGTCCGGCGAGGTCGCCGCGATTTTGCGCAGCAGCAGCCTGGCCATCGGTCCGATCTGCCGCGTGAGCAGCATTTCCAGCGATGGCAAGATCGCTTGCAGCCAGGCCGGGTGGTTGGCGCTCCCGGTTCCCGTGCCGCTGCCGCTTCCGGTCCCGGTCATCGTCCCCGTTCCCGTCCCGGTCCCCGTCCCCGTCCCGGTAATGGGCCGCGCCGAACGGTCCGCCCAACCGGGCTGCGAGGTCAGCGCCTGCAACGCGGCCGGTGTGGCCATGATGGTGGCGTCGTTGTCGGGCTCTTGCCCGGGAGGAGGACTGCCGGGGCCGTCGCGCGACACCGCGTTCAACGCCTGCTGGAAGGCGCGCGCCGTGGCGTGCCGCCGGCCCGGCTCCTTGGCCAGCCCCCGCATGACGACCTCGTCCAACCCGGGCGGCAATGCCGCGTTCAGGCGCGACGGCTGCAGCGGCGTGTGGTTGAGTACCTGCTGCATCACCGTCGCGGCCGAACCCGAAAAGGGCCGCTGGCCGGTCAGCAGCTGATACAGCACGATGGCGGCCGAAAACAGGTCGCTGCGGCCGTCGATCGCCTCGCCACGGAATTGTTCCGGCGACATATAGCTCGGCGTGCCCAGCATGGCGCCGGTCTGCGTCATGGTCGAGGACTCGATGCGGGCGATGCCGAAATCGCTGATCTTGATGCGGCCGTCGCGCGTGACCAGCAGGTTGGCCGGCTTGATGTCGCGGTGCACCACCCCGTGCGCATGCGAATAGTCGAGCGCGGCCAGCAGGTCGCTGAACCAGTCCAGCGCCTGCGGCAGCGGCGCGGGCCGCTCGCCGAGCAGCGACGACAGCGGCGTGCCATCGACGTACTCCATCGCGATATAGGCGATCTCGTCGTCTTCGCCGTACTCGTGCACGGCGACGATATTCGGATGCATCAACCGGCCGGCCGCCTGCGCCTCCTTGCGAAAACGCTCGATGATCTCGGTCGCCTGTTCCTCGTTGCCCAGATCGCGGCGCACGGTCTTGAGTGCCACCGTGCGCTCGATCAGCGGGTCCAGCGCGCGGTACACCACGCCCATCGCGCCCTTGCCCAGCAGGCCGTCGAGGCGGTACTTGCCGATCCGCTGCGGCAGCACCGCCGCCTCAGTCATCGAGCATCTTCATCGCGCTGGCCAGGCTGGTGCGCATGCGGTCGAACGATTGCGCCAGCTGCGCCAGCTCGTCGCCATCGCGGATGTCGAAGGCGGCGGCGTCGAAACGGCCCAGGCTCACTTCATCGGCGATGCGCGACAGACGGCTGACCCGGCGCGTGACGAACAGGTGCACGGTGAGGTTCAGCGCCACGAACAGGAAGGCGAAAATCCCCAGCAACGACCACATATACGTGTGCAGCAGCGTGGTCGCGCGCTCCAGCGGCACCGTCATCGGCACCGAGACGATCTGCGCGCCCACCGTTTCGTTGAGCTTCCAGCCGAAGCCGTTGGTGGGGCCGTAGATATCGGTCATGGTCTTGGGCGCGGCCTCCGGCGTGCTGTGGCAAGCCAGGCAGGCGGCGTTGCTGATGGTGATGGGCTTGGCGATATACAGCGCCCGGCCGCCCGGCGTGGCGCGCTCGCCCACCAGTTCCGACACGCCGGGCTCGGCGCGCAGCTGGTTTACCAGCGGCTGTTCCCAGTCGCTGGCGCGATTGCGCGGGTTGGTGGGATTGAGCGTCGCCTGCTTGTAGCTGTAGTCCGGGTAGGCCTTCAGCAGCTCGTTAAGATGCTCGATGGCAGCGAAGGTGGGCACGGCTTCCGGCAGGAATTCGAACTTGAGCCGGTTCTCCAGCAGCGGTACCACGTGGGCGCTGGTGTACTTGCCGGCCGCCGCCGAGGCTTGCATCAGCAGCCGGGCGTTTTGCAGCGTTTCTTCACGGGCATTGTCGATCAGCAGCGCGTTGGTGACGACACTGGACGCGGCGAAGCCGACCACGGCAACAGCCAGGAACACCAGGTTGAATTTGACGGCAAGGGAAAATTTCTTCATGGATTAAAACAAGGAGTTGGAGATGGTGTTGAGGCTGCGTTTGGCCTTGCCGGCTTGTTGCACGGCGGCGCGCCAGTCCGGATTGGCGACCAGCATGGTCTCGGCATCCCTGGCGAATACCGGGTCGCTCAGGCGCGTGGAAAACTGCGCCACCAGCTGTTTGCTGACGATCGGCGGCAGATTGCTCCAGTCCGCCAGGTCGCGGGCGCCCGCTTCACGCAGCGGTTTGACCTCGGCCGGCTTGGCACGGCCGGCGATGGCGACCAGCGGGTCGAAGAAGGCGCGCGGCATCTCGGCGATAAACCGCTGCGGCGGACGCTCCGCCACGCGCAGGGCCAGGCCGGCGCGGCGCTGCGCGTACTGCTCGCGGTTGATGGACATGGCGGCGCCGGCCTTTTCCTTGTCGGTTGCCGCCAAGGTGCCGTGCTCGACGAACAACTCGATCTGGTCCGGCGTCAGGTGCAGCAGGCCGCTCGCGCCTTCGCTGCCGGCGCGTACTTCCAGCGTTCCCGCGCGGGCCATCAGCGGGCGGGTGGCGCGCTTGCCGGCGGCGATCTTCAGCCAGCCGCGCAGCAGGTTGACGGTCGGCGCGCCGCCGCTGTCGCCCAATTGCACGGTGCTCGATGGTCCCAGCGCGATCAAGGCGTCGCCCGGCCATTCCAGTTGCAGGCCGCGGACGCCGGATTCGATAATGTCGCCCGTTTGCAGGCCGACCCCGGCCGGGGCGTCGTAAACGGTGGTCTTGCGGATCAATTTTGCCGGCTGCTCGGAAAAAGACAGCAGCGCGCGTTGCGCCAGCGCCGGTGCCATGGGGGCCAGTAGCGCCGCCAGCAACAGTAGCCGCAGCGCCACGAGGGTGGTTCGGGAATGCGTATTCATCGCGGAAATAGTCTTTGACGGTCCAGTGTGTATCGCTACTTACGCACTGGCCGGCGCTTCGGACGCACTTCCGGCGAACTATTTTTGACCTGTTTTCGACCTGTTTTCGAACTGCTTTGTTACTCAGCGGCGCGTGGCGCCCGGGCGGGCGCCGCGATTGACTTCGGCCGTGACCAGGCGTGCCAGCCGGCCCAGGATTTCCGTCTGGGTGGCGTCGAGCTGGCGGGGTTGCATATCGATGATGCACAGCGAGCCCAGCGCGTAGCCTTGCTCGTCGGTGATGGGCGCGCCGGCGTAAAAGCGGAAGTGCGGGGCGCCCGCGACCGCCGGATTGTCGGCGAAGCGGGGATCGGACCCCAGGTCGGGAAATTGCTGGATGCCCGCTTGCAGCACCGTATGGTTGCAAAAGGCCCAACTACGCGGCGTGTCCCGCATGTCCAGTCCCACCTTGGCCTTGAACCACTGGCGGTCCTCGCTCAGGATGGTGATCAGGGCGATCGGCGCTCCCAGGCTGAGGGCGGCGATCCGGGTCAGGTTGTCCATGGCTTCCTCGCTGGCGCTGTCGAGGATGCCGGAACGGTGGACCGCCCGCAGCCGGCCCGCCTCCGTGGGACCGACCGGGTAGGGCGCGTTCAGCAAGTCCGCCGGCAGGGGCAACAGCTGCAGGTGCTTCAGGTGCGTGTGGTGGACCAGTGCCTCGACCATCTTCCCGGAATCCTGTTCCAGCTGGATAACCTTGAATTGCAGCGCGGGGTCGACCGGCGGCGCGCCGCCGGCGGCCGGCAGCCGGGTCGCGATGACGATTTGCAGCCGGCTCAGCAGTGCGATATTGCGCAAGGTCTTGAGGAAGTGCGGCGGCAGCGTGTGCAGGTCTTCCGCCTCGACGACGAACACATCGGGCACGGTCGCGCCCAGCGCGACGGCGGCGGCGACCGGGTCTTCAATGAAATCGAGCTCGCTGATATCGAGCGCGGCGAATGCCTGCGACCAGTTGGCGTGGCGCCGGGCCGGCGCCAGCACCAGCACCCGGCGCGGCGCGACGATGATTTCGTCGTGGCGGTTGAGCACCGCCAGCACGTCCGCCTCGAACATGCGGCGGTGGCCGCCCGGCGTCTTCCAGTTCGGAATGACGCCGCTTTCGGTCCATAGCTGGGCGGTGCGGGGCGAAACGCCGAGGATTTTCGCCGCCTGCGCCGTTGTGATAATCGAACTTTTCATTGGTGCGAGTATAACGTAAGCCCGCGTTTCACAGCGACCGGCGGCGGAATGTCGGTGTCCGCCGAGCACCAACTCCCGCCAGCGCCAGCGTGACCGACCGCGAATTCTCAAGCTTGGCGATGTGTTCGAATGCATCGGGTAAATGCCCTATTCGGCACTAAAACGGCCAGAAGTTGAAAAAAAGCCCAGTATAAATCGGCAAAATCAGTATAATCGGCAAAATGCGCATCAAGAAGGCATGCGTCGATGGCAAGGTTGCCATGCACGGCGCCATTTACCAACTCTCTGACGGACCTTTAAAATGAACAACATTCAACTCAACGAAAGCGATTTCGCGGCTGCCGTCCGCGCCAACCAGGCCAGCTTGCGCGCCGCGCTCACATCGACGTACGACTTTATCGTTTGCGGTTCCGGCTCGGCCGGCTCGGTGGTTGCCGCGAGACTCGCGGAAAACCGCGAAGTCCGGGTGCTGCTGCTGGAAGCCGGCGGCAGCGACGAAGTGGCCAGCGTAATCGAGCCGGCTCAATGGCCGCTGAACCTGGGCTCGGAACGCGACTGGGGCTTCGTCGCCGAACCCAACCGGCACCTGAACGGCCGCGCCATCCCGATGAACATGGGTAAGGTGCTGGGCGGTGGATCGAGCATCAACGTCATGCTGTGGGCGCGCGGACACCGCAGCGACTGGGATTACTTCGCCGCCCAGTCGGGGGACGACGCTTGGGGCTACGCGTCGGTGTTGAAGATCTATCAGCGTATCGAAGACTGGAACGGTCCGGCCGATCCCGAGCGCCGGGGCAAGGGCGGCCCGGTGTATGTGGAACCGGCGCAATCGCCGCAGCGGACCGCCACCTTGATGCTGGAGGCAGCGCGCTCGCTGGGCGTGCCCATCTTCGACAGCCCGAACGGCGCCATGATGGAGGCCGACGGCGGCGCCGCCATCAACGACTTGCGCATCCGCGATGGCAATCGCCTGTCGGTGTTCCGCTCCTACACCTATCCGCGCATGGCGCAGCCGAACCTGACCGTGCTCACCGATGCGCTGGTGACCAAGCTCGCCTTCGACAATAACAAGGTGACCGGCGTCGAAGTCACCGTCGGCGGCGAAAAACGCGTGTTTCGCGCGTCGCGCGAGGTGGTTCTGTCGCTGGGCGCGGTCAACACGCCGAAGCTGTTGATGCAATCCGGTATCGGCCCCGAACAGGAACTGCGGCGCCACGGCATCGCGCCGCGCCAGCCGCTGGCCGGCGTCGGCCAGAACCACCAGGACCATGTGTCGTTCGGCTGCATCTGGGAATACAAGGAGCCGCAGGAAGTCGGCGCCGGTGGCTCCGAGGCGACCTTGTACTGGAAGAGCGACGCGTCGCTGGACGCCCCCGACATGCTGCATTGCCAGGTCGAATTCCCGGTGCCGAGCGCCGATACCGCCCCGCTGGGCGTGCCGGAGCATGGCTGGACCATGTTTGCCGGCCTGGCGCATCCGAAGAGCCGCGGCGAAGTGGTGCTGTCCGGCGCGGAGGCGAGCGACCCGGTGGTGATCCGCGCCAACACGCTGGGCGATCCGGACGACATCAAGGCCGCGCTGAATTCGGTTGAAATGTGCCGCGACCTCGGCAACGCCAGCGCCTTCAGCTCCCTGGTCAAGCGCGAGTCCATGCCCGGCAAGCTGGGACGGCAGGACATGGAAGCCTATCTGCGCAATGCGGCGGTGACCTACTGGCACCAGTCGTGCACCGCCAAGATGGGCCGCGACGAGATGTCGGTCGTCAATAGCAAGCTGCAGGTGTACGGGATCGACAACCTGCGCATCGCCGACGCCTCCATCATGCCGCGTATCACCACCGGCAACACGATGGCGCCCTGCGTGGTGATCGGCGAACGCGCGGCCGAGATCCTCAAGGCCAGTCACGGGATTTGAGCCCGATTTGGAGTCCGATTTTGCATCGAATACCCGCGCCGGCAGTCGGCGCGGGCCACAGGCAAGCCAATACAGATGTTAATGCTTATCAAATCCCCCGAGAACCAGCGACTGGCCACGCTGTTGCAACGCGTCGCCGAGCGCGACCACGCTTCGTTCCGCCAGCTGTACGACCTCACCGCCGCCCACCTGTATGGCGTCGCGATGCGCTTCGTGCGCCAGCGCGAGCTGGCCGATGACGTCCTGCAGGATGCGTTCATCAACGTATGGCAGCACGCGGGCAGTTATGCCGCCCCGCTGTCGACGCCGATGACGTGGCTGATCAGCATCGTGCGCAACAAGTCGCTTGACCATTTGCGCAAAGGTAAGCTGGAGGGCGATACCCTGGTCGCCAGGGACGACAACCCGCATCCCGAAGCGGAACAAGCGGCCGAGCACGCCGATCCGCTGGAGCTGCTGACGGTTGCGATGGAAAAGCGGGAACTGGGGCGGTGCCTGGCGCAACTGGAGCCCGCGCAGCGGCAATCGCTGGCGCTGGCCTACTACGAAGGCCTGTCCCATTCCGAAATCGCCAGCCATCTGCAAGTGCCGTTGGGAACGGCAAAAGCATGGGTGAGGCGGGCGCTCGGGCGATTGAGGTTGTGCTACGAGGCCTCGCAAGTATAGCGAACCCTGGACTTGGCCCGATGCTACAATCGGCGCATGCCCATTGCCGTGAAGCCCAACATGAATCGTTTGCAGCGTTGTCTGGCCGCGTTCTGCCTCGCGGGCGCGGCGGCATCCGCTGGCGCCGCCAATCCCATCGTGCCCGGCTGGTACGCCGATCCGGAGATTCGTCTCTTCAACGGGACGTACTGGATTTACCCGACGTACTCCGCCGACCAAGGCGCGCCGGACAGGTCGAAGGCCTTCACGCCCGCGCAACAGCGCATGCGCGCGCGATCGGAGCTGATCTGGGAACCGTTCCTCAAGAGCACCTTCTTCAACGCCTTCTCGTCGCCGGACCTGGTGCATTGGACCAAGCACCCGCACGTGCTCGATGTCGAGCACGTGTCCTGGGCGGCCTACGCCCTGTGGGCGCCCTCGGCGATCGAGCATGACGGGAAATACTATCTGTTTTTCGGCGCCAACGACATCAAAAGCGACGCGCAGCTCGGCGGCATCGGCGTGGCCGTCAGCGACCGGCCGGACGGGCCGTTCAAGGACGCGCTGGGACGGCCCCTGATCGGGAAAATCCACAATGGCGCCCAGCCGATCGACCAGATGGTGTTCAAGGACGACGACGGCCAGTTCTATATGTACTACGGCGGCTGGAAGCACGCCAACGTGGTCAGGCTGGCGCCGGACCTGCTCGGCGTGCTGCCATTTCCCGACGGTACGACCTTCAAGGAGATCACGCCGGACCCGGAATACGTCGAAGGCTCGTTCATGGTCAAGCGCAAGGGCGTGTACTACTTCATGTGGTCGGAGGGGGAATGGACCGGCCCGGGATACAGCGTTGCCTATGCGATGAGCGCGTCGCCGCTGGGACCGTTCAAGCGCATCGGCAAAATCCTGCAACAGGACCAGCGGGTCGCCCGCGGGGCCGGCCACCACTCCGTCGTCAATGCGCCGGGGACCGACGAGTGGTACATCGCCTATCATCGCCGTCCGTTGACGGAGGTCGACGGCAACCATCGCGAACTGGCGATCGAGCGCATGGTCTTCAACGACGACGGCACGATCCGGCCGGTGGTCATGACGGCCGGGGGCGTGGCGGCCAGCGCGCCGCCGCGTTGAATGGTGACGCAAGCCATGGGCAAATTCGCAGCTTCGATTCAATCCTGTCCGCCGGGACAAAAACTATGACATCATGCTGGCCCCAGTGCCCGAGACCCCAATTTCATGTCCTCCGCTCCGACCGACGCCGTGCCCCCCACACCATCGCATCCCGTGCCTGACGTCAGGTTCCAGGCGCTGTTCGAACAGGCGCCCGTCAGCATCCAGATCCTGGCGCCGGACGGACGCACGATCCGGGTGAACAAGGCGTGGGAGAACCTGTGGCAAATTTACGAGGGTTCGCCATTGAAGGCGTTCGTCTTCAGCGCCGAGTACAACGTGCTGCGCGATCCGCAATTGGTGGAGACGGGCATCTCGTTGTTGCTCCAGCGCGCATTGGGCGGGGAGTCGGTGGAAATCCCGTCGGCCCTGTATGACGTCACGGCGCTCGGCGGCAGCGGGCCGGCGCGCTGGGTCACCGCGCGGGCGCACCCGATCAAGGATGGCGAGGGCAACGTGCTGGAGGTGATGCTGATCCACGAGGACATCACCGAACGCGTGCACAACGAAACGGCGCTGCGCCTGCGCGAGGAGCGCTTCCGCTCGCTGGTGATGGCGACCTCGCAGATCGTCTGGTCCAACACCCCGGACGGCCGGGTGCTGGAGGACTCGCCGTCCTGGCGCGCGTTCACCGGCCAGACCTACGACCAATGGAAGGAGTTCGGCTGGCTCGACGCCTTGCATCCGGACGACCGCGCGCCGACGGAGACGCTGTGGCTGGCGTGCGTGGCGGCGCGTTCGGTGTTCGAGACCAAATACCGCATCCGCTGCATCGACGGCGCCTACCGCTGGACCGCCGTCAAGGGCGTGCCGATCATCGCCGCCGACGGCGCGATCCGCGAATGGATCGGGGCCAACACGGACATCCACGACATGGTCATGGCCGAAATCGAACTGGCCCAGCGCCTGGCCTATGAAAAGCACACCAGCGCGCTGCTGGCCAAGGTCGCGCAAGCGGCGCGCACGCTGCAGACGGTGTTGTCGAGCGACGAGATCGCCAGGGCGCTGGTGGCGGAGGCGCGCGACATCCTGCAGGCGCACCAGGCCGTCGTCTCGCTGACCGAAAACGGTAGCTGGTCGCAGGCGATCAACGCGGTGTCGCTGTCCGAAAAATATGCCCGCTACGGCGACTACGCGGTCAAGACCGACGGTTCCGGGATTTATGCCCAGGTGTGCCGCGACAACCGGGTCATGCGCCTGACGCAGCAGGAGCTGGAGGCGCATCCGGCCTGGCGGGGCTTCGGCAGCCAGGCCCACGCCCATCCGCCGATGCGCGGCTGGCTGGCCGTGCCGCTGATCGACCGCAAGGGCGCGAACATCGGGCTGATCCAGGTCTCGGACAAGTTCGACGGCGAATTCACGCAAGAGGACGAGGACATCCTCGTGCAGCTGGCCTCGATCGCCGCCGCCGGGTTCGAGAACGCGCGCCTGTACGGGTCGCTGCGGGAGCAGGACCGGCGCAAGGATGAATTCCTGGCGATGCTGGCGCACGAGTTGCGCAATCCGCTCGCGCCTATCCTGTCGGCCGCCCAGCTGCTGCAGTTCAAGGCGGGCGACGAGCAGCAGGTGCGCCGGTCGAGCGACATCATCAGCCGCCAGGCGCGCCACATGACGTCGCTGGTGGACGACCTGCTCGACGTGTCGCGCGTCACCCACGGCTTGATCGAGCTCGATCGGGCGCTGCTCGACCCGATGGCGATCGTGGCCGGCGCCGTCGAACAGTCGCAGCCGCTGATCGCCGCGAAACAGCATGCGCTGGTGGTCGAAGGCGACGCCGGCGGCGCGGCCATCGTCGGCGATCAGGTCCGCCTGACGCAGGTGCTGGTCAACCTGTTGAACAACGCGGCGAAATATACGCCGGCCGGCGGCCGCATCGGCCTGACCGTGTCGTCGCGCGATGCGGAAGTGTCGATCAGCGTGAGCGACAACGGCATCGGCATCGACGCCCGCCTGCTGCCGCGGGTGTTCGACCTGTTCACGCAGGCCGAGCGCGCGCCGGACCGGGCGCAAAGCGGCTTGGGCATCGGCCTGGCGCTGGCGCGCGAGATCGTCGTGCTGCACGGCGGCCAGGTGACGGCGCACAGCGGCGGCGCGGGGACCGGTAGCCGCTTCACCGTCGTGTTGCGCGCCTCATCCGGTGGGCGCGGCGATCCCCGGGCGCAGGTCGCTAAACGCCCGGATTGACGCCCGGCACGGTTGTTCTGTTATATGATCGGCATGTTTAATTCTTGCGCGCCAATCATGAAACAGTTCCGCCTTCTGCTTGCCATGTTGCTGCTGGGTATCTTGTTGCCGGCCCGCGCCGCCCGGCCCGTCACCAGCGGGGAGGATCTGATGCGGCAGGACGGCCGAATCTACGTGGCGGCGGACGCGGCATTTCCCGCCGTCTACGCCGACATCGCCCGCTGGCGCGCGGGCCGCGCGGCGGTGCCGAGGGCCAGCCTGTTCGGCGGCGCCTACTGGCTGGTCGCCGAGGTGCGCAACGACAGCGCGGTCGAGGATTGGGTGCTGGCGCCGGGCAGCGTCCTGTTCGACCAGGCCGCGATCCGGATCTATGCCAGCGACGGCACGGTGCAACACCTGCAAGCCGGCCACCGCGCCGATTACCAGTACGCGTTACACTATGGCCAGCGCATCCGGCTGGCGCCGGGCGCCAGCGCCGTCATCATCGAGCGAATCGACAGTCCGTTTTACCAGGCGCCGCCGTCGCTGCGGCTGTTCACCGAAGCCGAATACCGGAGGCTGACGACCCGGGAGAACGCGCTGATATTGGGCTCGCTGGGCGCGCTCGGTGCGCTGGCGGTGTTCAACCTGTTCGTGCATCTGATGAAACCGGACCGCGCGACCTTCTATTATTCGGTCTATCTGTTCATCTACCTGATCGCCTGGGCGCAGGAATTCCATCTGCCGGCGCATCTGCTGGGCTGGCACGACCTGCACTGGATCTATGTGCCGTTTTTCTTGATGGCGCTGCCGAACACGGCGTTCTATGTCGAGTTTCTGCAGCTGCGCCAGCACCATCCGCGGCTGGCTAAGCTCAGCCGCGTCAACTATGTGCTGCCGCTGCTGATGTTGCCCAGTACCGTGCTGGCGCTGCCGTATGCGCCGATACTGGCCACCTTGACCATCAGCGTCTGGCTGTCGCTGGCGCTGACCTGCGGCATCGTCAGCCTGCGGGCCGGCAATCCGCTGGCGCGGTATTACGTGCTGGCCTTTTGCGCGCTGATGGTGCCCGCCACGCTGATACTGCCCAGTAATTTCGGGCTGGTGGCGCCGCCGGTCTACAACCCGGAATTGCTGACCCTATTGGGCGGCACGCTGGAAGCGCTGCTGCTGGCGTTCGCACTGGCGCACAAGCTGCGTTTGCTGGCGCGGGAGAAGGAATTCGCCGTCCATCGGCTCAACCAGTCCATCGTCCTGGCCCACACCGACCACCTGACGGGCATCGCCAACCGCCATGCGTTCGACCAGCAGCTGGCGCTGCGCTACGCGGCCGAACGCGGCGGGGAGGGCGGCGAGGACGGCCTGGCGCTGTTGCTGATCGACCTGGACGGACTGAAAGCGGTCAACGACCGCGACGGCCACGCGCGCGGCGACGCGTTGCTGCGCGACTTCGCCCAAGGACTCAAGCAGATGCTGCGCGAGGATGTCGGCGTGTTCCGCCTGGGCGGCGACGAGTTCACCATCCTGGCGGCGCAACGCCATGTGGCCGATTTGCTGGCGGCGTTGCAGCGGTTGGAGGGGACGTTGCGCCAGCGCAGTTATCCGCACGCCGGCGCCAGCGTGGGCTGGGCGACGGCGGCCGAATCGCCATCGTCGGACGATATGGTGGCGCTGGCCGACGAGCGCATGTACGAGCATAAGAACGCGCGCCGCCGTTCGCGCGCCAGCGACGCGCTGGCGTCGCGGTAGGGCCACACCCGAACCCTGCACGCTGTTGCGTAAAATGTAAGATAATGCGCCTCGGATAGCTAACCATGAAGGCTCTATGAATAAACGCACCGACGGTGGCGACCATGGTTTTGCGCGTGCGCTTGGGGCGGTCTCGGGCCTTGCGCTGGCGGGGGTGTTGACGAAGTTGAGCGTCACCGCATTGGAGCCCACGAACAGCGGCTATGCCGGCATCGGAATCATGTTTGCCGCGCTGGGTTTTGGCGTGCCGTTGTTTCTGCTGACCCTATGCATCACCATTTATCTCGCCTGCAAGGGCGCGCTCCATGGCAGGTGGGTGGCGCTCATGTGGTTGCCGTTCCTGGTGAGCCTTGCGATCCTGCCCGTTGCGGAATTCTTCGGCGCGAGGGAAAGGGAAGCGTATGCCGGCAAGCATCCGGACGTGCGGGAAGTGCACGTCAACCTGACCGGGCGCGACCTGAGGCTGGATCCCGCGATCGGGCCACAGCCGGAGATGGAAGGCGCGTACCCCGACCGATTTCTGGAGCTGCGGCGCGAGCCGGTGGCCCATCGCGACGATCATATGGCTGCCTATCGCGGCGTGCTGCCCGCCGCCGAGCTCAACAGCATGACGGTGATATACGGCCCGAAGGATCAAGGCGAAGCGGTGTCGGTGCCGGTCGCGATCGCGCCCACGCCTGCCGATTTGGCGCCGTTCCTGCCCGAACCGGGCAGCGCTATGGCCAAGTTGCTTGTGCACTACTACTATCATTACCCCGACCGGGTGGACGTGGCGAGCACCATCGATTGGGACCTCGGGAACAATCCGCAGTACGACAATGGCAAACCGGCTAGCGGCGTAGTCATCCACAATCTGAGCAACGAAACCATTGTCCGGCTGGAAGTCAACGGACAGCTGGTACCCTTTTACCATGGCCTGCAGCCGCTGCGCGCCGACTATTGCACCGTTAACAGCTACTCGGCGGTGTTGCAACCGGGCGCCAAGCTGAGGGTGCGTTGGCAGGGCGCGCAGTCGGCTCCGAAGTGGAACGACGCGAGCCCCGCGGTGCCGACGTTCCGCAAGCCGGTCGCGGGCGGCGGCAGCGTCACATCGAGCGCGGTGCATTTGTTTTTCTATCCCGATGGACGGCTGAGGGTGCAGCGCTCCCGCAGCTTCACGACGGCGTCGGGTGGCGGCGTCGGCGTCAGCGTGGCGCTGCCGGCGTTCGATTCGATGCCAGTGTGTGGCGACGCGGCAGAGCAATACCCGCCCACCCTTGCACGCAACGCAGACTGAGCCGGACGGACCATCGGCCACCCGATGCCGGCGGCCGGGCTCTGTTATAATGTTGCCTGGGTGTCCATACATGTCGTGTGGCAGGGATTGCGTCAGGTCGGGCCGCCACGCGGTTTTCGGACGCCCCATGAATCCCATTCCAACCACACTTTCCCATACCTTCAATCGATTCGTCGAATCGGAAAAAGCCGGCGGCATCCTGCTGATCGCTTGCACCCTGGTTTCGCTGTGCCTGGCCAATTCGCCGTGGGCGGAGCCCTACCTGCACTTTTGGCACGCCAGGGTCGCCGGATTGCCTGTCGAGCTGTGGATCAACGACGCCTTGATGGCGGTGTTCTTCCTGTTGATCGGCCTCGAGCTGGAGCGGGAAATCCACAACGGCGAGCTGTCGAGCATGCGCGGCGCGCTGCTGCCGATGGTGGCGGCGGCCGGCGGCATCGCCGCGCCGGCGCTGATCCATTTCATGTTCAACGGCGGTACGCCCAGCCAGGCCGGCATGGGCATTCCGATGGCGACCGACATCGCCTTCGCGCTGGCCGTGCTGACGCTGCTTGGCCGCGCCGTCCCCACTTCGCTCAAAGTGTTCCTGACCGCGCTGGCGGTCATGGACGATCTCGGCGCCATCATCGTCATCGCCGTTTTCTACACCTCCTCGCTGGCGCCGCTGTACCTGCTGGGTGCGCTGCTCGTGTTCGCCGGCCTGCTGTGCATGAACCGCGTGTTCCGCGTGCTCGCGCTGGCGCCGTATCTGGCCGGGGGCGCGCTCATGTGGTTCCTGATGTTCAAATCCGGCGTGCACGCCACCATCGCCGGCGTGCTGCTGGCGTTCGCCATTCCGTATTCCGCCAGGGGCGAAGACGCCGCTTCGCCATCGCACCGGCTCGAACATGCGCTGCACGCGCCGGTGGCGTTCCTCATCCTGCCGATCTTCGCGCTGGCCAACACGGGGATCGTGATCGGCTCCGGATCGATGACGGCGCTGCTGTCTTCCAACAGCATCGGTATCCTTGCCGGCCTGGTGCTTGGCAAGCCGCTGGGCATCACGCTGGCGTGCATGGCGGCGGTGGCGTTGGGCGTTTGCGCCTTGCCCGCGGACCTCAGATGGCGTCACGTGATCGGCGCCGGTTTGCTCGGCGGAATCGGATTCACCATGTCGATATTTATCACCAACCTTGCGTTCAGCAACGACGCGGCGCTGATCAACGCGTCGAAAATGGCGATTCTGCTGGCCTCGCTCGTGGCCGGCGTGGCGGGTTTTGCCTGGTTGAAGATGTTCGGCAAGCCGGTTGCCGAGCATCCATGAGATCGGCCCGGGCTTACTTCTTCATCGGATCTTTTGCCATGTCATCCTTTTTCATCCCGTCCTTTTTCATGTCGTCGTTGGCCATTCCGTCCTTTTTCATGGCGTCCTTTGCCATTTTGTCCTGATGCATGGGTTTTTTCATGGTGTCCTTCTTCATACCGTCCTTCGCCATGGCATCCTTCGACATCTCGTCTTTTTTCATGGTGTCCTGCGCGTAAGCGGCGCCCGAGATCGTCAGGCAGGCGGCGAGCAGGGTGGCGGTCAGTTTGTTCATGGTGGTTCCTCAAGTGGAGTTGGCAACGTGGAGATCACGTCGCCCAACATTGAGTTCGCAACAGCCCGCCGGTTGGTTACACGCGTGCCCGCATAATCTCGAAAAAACTTTCCGAAGGCGATGTAACCAAAGGACGTGATGCGGCGAATACAAGAGGTGGACCACCTGCGCATGACCGAATTACGCCTGCATGCCCTGTTTTTACAGGGCAGGGACGGCGACGCGTTGGCCTATCGCAAATTTCTGACAGCGACAGCGACGCATTTGCGCGCCTTCCTGCGCCGGCGCCTGAGCCGTTGGCCGGACGAGGTGGAGGATCTGGTGCAGGAGGCGCTGCTGGCCATCCACAACCAGCGCCTCAGCTACGACGCCGCCGTGCCGCTGACGGCGTGGGTGTACACGATCGCCAAGTACAAGCTGATCGACTGGCTGCGGCGCCACGCCCGGCGTGACGGCTTGCACGATTCGTTCGACGAGGTCGACGAAGGCGAGGGCGCGTTGTTCTCCAGCGCCGAGGCGGAGGCCGGGGAAGCGCGCCGCGACCTGGCCAAGCTACTCGGCCTGCTGCCGGACAAGCAACGCGACGCCATCGTCCGTACCAAGCTGGACGGATTATCGACGCGCGAGGCGGCGGCGATGCTGCAGATGTCGGAGGCGGCCGTCAAGGTGTCGGTGCATCGCGGAATGAAGACACTTGCCACTATTCTGAGGGGTTCGCCATGAAGACAGACGAGTTGATCACCATGTTGTCGAGCGGCCCGGACGTGGCGCTGGGCGCCCGGCCGGTGCGCGCCACGGCGCTGCCGCTGCTCGGCGCCCTGCTGGCCAGCGCCGCGCTGATGCTGGCGATATTGGGCGTGCGCCGGGACCTTGGCCTGGAGATGACGGTGCCGGCGTTCTGGTTGAAGCTGGCGTTCTCGCTGGCGCTGGCGGGCGCGGGCGGGTTGGCGGTCAAGCGCCTGGCGGCGCCCGGCGCCAGCACGCGCGCGCTGCCGTTGTTCGTGGCCGCCCCGGTGCTGGCGCTGTGGACGGTGGCGGCGGCCGCGCTATGGCTGGCGGCGCCCGAAGCGCGCGCGGATTTGTTCTGGGGCAGCACGTGGCGCTATTGCCCCCTGCTCATCGCCGTGTTGTCCCTACCGCCGCTGGCCGCCACGTTGCATATCCTGCGCGCACGTGCGCCGACCCGATTGCGCCTGGCCGGCGCGGCGGCCGGTTTCGCCGCCGGCGCGGCGGCGGCGGCGGTCTACTGCCTGCATTGCCCGGAAATGAGTCCGGCGTTCGTCGGTTTCTGGTATCTGCTGGGGATACTGATTCCGACCGCCGTGGGGGGCGCACTCGGTCCGCGCGCGCTAGCCTGGTAGCGTTGCGCCGGGGGGAGGCCGGGTTTCGTTGACGGTCATGCTTGCTCTGCGCCGTCGTCGTAGTATTTCTTGAAGCCCTGCCAGCACTGGTAATAGTCCGGCTGCAACTGCGGCGACGCCAGCGCGTGGGTGGTGGGGCGGATCACGTCGCGCGTCTCGAACATGAAGGCCATGGTGTTGGCGATCTTGTGCGGCACCGTGGTGTCGCCGGCGCTGGCCTTTTCGAACGTGGGCGCGTCCGGGCCGTGGCCGCTCATGCAGTTGTGCAGGCTGGCGCCACCGGGCCGGAAGCCTTCCGACTTGGCGTCGTACTGGCCCTCGATCAGGCCCATGAACTCGCTGGCGACGTTGCGGTGGAACCAGGGCGGACGGAACGTGTCCTCGGCCGCCAGCCAGCGCGGCGGGAAGATCACGAAGTCCAGCGTGTCGACGCCGGGGGTGTCGGACGGCGCCTGCAGCACCAGGAAGATCGACGGGTCCGGATGGTCGTAGCTGATCGAACCGATCGCGTTGAAGTGGCGCAGGTCGTATTTGTAGGGCGCGTAGTTGCCGTGCCAGGCCACCACGTCCAGCGGCGAATGGCCGATGCGCGCGCTCCACAGATTGCCGGCGAACTTGGCCACCAGCTCGAAGTCGCCCTCGCGGTCTTCGAAGGCGGCGCGCGGGGTCAGGAAATCGCGCGGATTGGCCAGGCCGTTGGCGCCGATCGGTCCCATGTCCGGCAACCGCAGCAGGGCGCCGAAGTTCTCGCAGATATAGCCGCGCGCCTCGCCGTCGGGCAGCGTTACCTGGAAGCGCACGCCGCGCGGCACCACGGCGATCTGCTGCGGTTCGATCTCGACCAGCCCCAGTTCGGTGGCGATGCGCAGCCGGCCTTGTTGCGGAACGATCAGCAACTCGCCGTCGGCGTTGTAGAAATAGCGGTTTTCCATGTCGCGGTTGGCGGCGTACAGATGGATGGCGCAACCCGATTGCGACTCGACGTTGCCGCTGCCGGCCATGGTGACCCAGCCATCGAGGAAGTCGGTGCCGGTGGGCGGCATCGGCAACGGGTCCCAGCGCAGCTGGTTGGGCGGCGCGGCGACCTGGTCGAAGCGGCTGACCACGCGGCCGTTGTCGATTTGCCGGAACGGCTGGTGCATCGCCGATGGCCGGATGCGATACAGCCAGCTGCGCCGGTTGTGCGCGCGCGGCGCGGTGAACGCGGTGCCGGACAGCTGTTCCGCGTACAACCCGTACGGCGCGCGCTGCGGTGAGTTCTGGTGCGGCGGCAAAGCCCCGGGCCGCGCCTCGGTGGCGAATTCGTTGCCGAAGCCGGATTGATAGCCGGCAGCAGGGTGGGGGATGTTCACGCGGACTCCTTGATAGGTGGTATCGAGACAATGTAGTGCAGCCGCGCGGATTTTGCGATATAAATAGATGAATGGAGACTATTTACATCGTGAATAAAGGATGGCATGGACCTGCGCGACCTCGACCTGAATCTATTGTTGGTGTTTCATGAAGTGTTCCGCGAGCGGCAGATTTCCTCGGCCGCCAAGCGCCTGCGGCTGACGCAGTCGGCCGTCAGCAACGCGCTGGCGCGGCTGCGCCGCAGCGTTGGCGACGACCTGTTCGTGCGCACCAGCGACGGCATGCAGCCGACCCCGTACGCGCAGCGCATGGCCGGGCCGGTGGCCGAGGCGCTCTTGCATGTCGAGCGCGCGCTGCGGCCGCAGGCGGCGTTCGATCCGGCCGTCAGCCGGCGCCGCTTCACGCTGGCCATGACCGATGTCGGCGAAACCTATTTCATGCCCCGGCTGATCGACGCCTGCGCCGCTGTGGCGCCGGGCGTGGCGCTCGACACGGTGCGCGCCGGGACGACCGATTTGCGCGCCGCGCTGGAAGCCGGGCGCGTCGACCTGGCGGTCGGCGCCTTCGACGACGCGCCGGAGGTGCTGGTCCAGCGCCGCCTGTTCCGCCAGCACTTCGTCAGCCTGTACCGGCGCGGCCATGCGCTGGGCGACGGCGAACACACGCTGGCGCGGCTGGCGGCCGCGCGGCATTTGCGGGTCAGTTCGATGGAAAGTCCGTACGACGGCATCAACCAGGCGTTGACGCAGGCCGGCATCGCCATCGACGCTGGCTTCAGCGTGCCGCATTTCGCCGCCGTGCCGTACATCCTGGCCGGCACCGATCTGGTGGCCACGGTGCCGCTCAAGCTCGCCGAGCGCGCCGCCGGCCCGTTCGGCCTGGCCTACAGCGACTCGCCGTTGCCGTTGCCGGTGCTGCAAACGAATATGTTCTGGCATCGCCGTTACCACCAGGACGAGGGCGGGCGCTGGCTGCGGGCGTTGGTGGCCGGGCTGTTCGCCGAGCCGGGTTGATGCGCGTTGCCGTGGTCGATGCCCGTTTGGCTATCGCGGCGGCGTAAAAGGTCATTGGACACGGCGATACCAGCGCTATATCGTGCAAAGCCGACCATGGAATTCGACGGGGCGTTCAGCCGGCAAGGCGGGCGTCCGGGATTGCTGGCGGGTAAAACGATAAAAATATCAACGGAGACGAACGTGACCAAATCCTTCTCGCTGTGGGGCGCCGCCGCTATGGTGGCCTCATCCATGCTGTCCATCCACGCCGCCGCGCAGGCGCCTGTGGCGCCGGTGACCTTTTTAAACGCCTCCGTCCACGATCCGTCCATCATCAAATCCGACGGCACCTATTACGTCTTCGGCTCCCATCTGGCCTCGGCCAAGAGCAAGGATTTGATGCGCTGGAGCCCGATGACGGACTCCGTCAGCGCCACCAACAAGCTGTTCCTGAACGGTTCGAGCAACGTCTACACCGAACTGGCGGAGACCTTCAGCTGGGCGCAAACGAGCACGCTGTGGGCGCCGGACGTGATCCGCCTGGCCGACGGCAAGTTCTACATGTATTACAACGCCTGCAAGGGCGATTCGCCGCGCTCGGCCATGGGGATCGCGGTCGCCGACAAGATCGAAGGGCCGTACGTCAACAAGGGCATCTTCCTCAAATCCGGCATGTGGGGCCAGGCCAGCTACGACGGCACCGTCTACGACGCGCTGAAACATCCGAACACCGTCGATCCGAACGTGTTCTTCGATAATGGCGGCAGGCTGTGGATGATCTACGGCTCGTATTCGGGCGGCATCTTCATCATGCGCATGAACCCGGTCAACGGCATGCCGTTGCCGGGGCAGGGCTACGGCAAGCGCTTGATGGGCGGCAATCACAGCCGCATCGAGGGCGCCTACGTGATGTACAGCCCCGCCACGCAGTACTACTATATGTTCACGTCGTTCGGCGGCCTCGATGCGGCCGGCGGCTACAACATGCGGGTGGCCCGCGCCAGCGCGCCGGACGGCCCTTACTACGACGCCCAGGGCGTGGACATGGCCAACGTCAAGGCCGATCCGTCCAAGCCGCTGTTCGACGACGCGTCGATCGCGCCGTACGGCGTGAAAATCATGGGCAACTTCCTGTTCGAGCGCAAGCTGGGCGAGCCGGGTGCCGGCATCGGCACCGGCTATGTCTCGGCCGGCCACAATTCGGCCTATTACGATGCGGCCACCGGCAAGCACTTCCTGATTTTCCACACCCGCTTCCCGGAGCGGGGCGAGCAGCATCAAGTGCGCGTGCATCAGATGTTCATGAACGCCGATGGCTGGCCGGTGGTGGCGCCGTACCGCAATTCCAACGAGACCCTGGAAGCGGTCCAGCGCGGCTTCGTGTTCGGCGACTATATGTTCGTCAACCACGGCAAGGATATCTCGGCGACCATCAAGAAATCGAGTTTCATCACGCTCAACGCCAACGGCACGATCGGCGGCGCCGTCACCGGCTCGTGGGCGCTGCTTGGCGCCAACCAGGCCGAGATCAACCTGCCCGGTTCGCCGCCGTTCAAAGGCGTGTTCCTCAAGCAGTGGGATGAAACCTCGCAAAGCCATGTGATGACGTTCTCGGCGACCTCGCGCGACGGCGTCTCCATCATGGGCAGCCGCCTGGTTCCGCGCAGCGACATGCAGGCGGTGAACGCCATCGCCGACCAGCTTACGCTCGGCAACACCAACGCGGTCACCGGCGACATGGCCTTGCCAACCAGCGGCGCGCGCGACGCCGTCATCACGTGGACGTCGTCGAACCCGCGCGTGCTGAGCAACACGGGCCAGGTCACCAGCCCGGCCAGCGATGTGACCGTCACGTTGACGGCCACCATCACCAAGGGGCAGGCGAGGGTGGCCAAGTCGTTTACCGTCACCGTGCGCAAGCTGGGCGGCATGATCGCCCATTACACCTTTGACGGCAACCTGGGCGACGCGACCGGCGCGTTCGGCGCCGGCGCGGTCATCGGCGCGAAGATCGATGTCGGCGGCGGCAGCCTGGGCTACGAGCCGGGCATGAAGGGCAGCGCGGCCGTGTTCAACGGCGCCAGCGGCGTGCGCCTGCCGAACGGCCTGATCGCCAGCAATACCTACACGGTGGCGCTGTGGCTCAAGCCGGCCCAGTTGAGCGCGTTCACCACCACCTTCTTCGGCGCCCGCAACGGCGACTCGTGGATCAGCCTGCTGCCGAAGGGCCACGACGGCGTCGGCGGCGCGACCATGCTGTGGTCGGGCACCGCGTGGTACGACGCCGGACTGGGCATGAGCATCCCCGTCGGGCAGTGGTCGCACGTGGCGTTCAGCGTCAAGAACGGCGCCGTCAACATCTACGTCAACGGCGCCAAGCGCTACAGCGGCCTCAACTTCCCCAACGTGTTCACCACCACCGCCGGCGTGTTCGCGCTGGGCGTGAACTGGTGGGACGCGCCATATAAAGGGTCGATGGACGATCTGCGGATCTACGGTTCGGCGTTGACGGACGGGGAGATTTCCAGCCTCGCACGCTAAGTCCGGACTTTTTTATGCCGATGCCGGCCCTCCCGGGCGCCAAATGGCCGGCTCAGCAATTATCATAGGCATGGCCGGCACCCGCCGGCCGCCTACTTTTTTAACGGACACCTCACCTACACATGACTATTTCCACCAGACCCGCCAAGATTTTCCTGCTCAGCACCCTGGTCGGCCTCAGCGCCTGCGGCCAGACGCCATCCCGCGACAATTCCGACCCGGCCGCGCCTGCCGGCGTGTCGCTGTCGCGCATGCCCTTCGGCACGCTGTCGAATGGCGCCAAGGTCGAGGCCATCGTCTTGAAAAACGCCGGCGGGCTGTCGGCCACGCTGATCTCCTATGGCGCCACGGTGCAGAGTCTGCGCTTCCCGGACAAGCAGGGCAACGCCGCCGACCTGGCGGTCGGCTACGACACCTTGGCCGGCTACGAGACGACCCCGGGCTTCACCAACGTGACGGTGGGCCGCTACGCCAACCGCATCGCCAACGGCAGCTTCGCCCTCGACGGCAAGAAATTCGCGCTGGCGGTCAACGAGGCGCCCAACACGCTGCACGGCGGCGCGATCGGCTGGGACAAGCGCAACTGGGTGGTCAAGAGCGTCGAGCAGACCGCCGACAAGGCGTCGGTGACGTTCACCCTGACCTCGCCCGATGGCGACCAGGGCTTCCCCGGCACCGTGGTGGCCGACGTGACCTACGAGCTTAACAACAAGAACGACTTGACCATCCGCTACGGCGCCAGCACCGACAAGCCGACCGTGGTCAACCTGACCTGGCACAGCATGCTCAACCTGTCGGGCATCCCGGCCACGCGCCTGGCCACCGATGCCGAGGTGACCATCGAATCGGACGCCATCCTGCCGGTGAATAAAACGCTGATCCCGACCGGGCAACCGCTGCCGGTGGCCGGCACGCCGTTCGACTTCCGCACCCCGGGCGTCGTCACCGAGCGCGTGCGCATGCAGCATCCGCAGCTGGCGCTGGCCAACGGCGGCATCGATCACAACTACCTGATTCGCGGCGGCAAGACGGCGCAACCCAAGCCGGCCGTCAAGATCGAGGACCGCCAGTCGGGACGCGGCCTGACCATCGCCACCACCGAGCCGGGCATGCAGGTCTACACCGGCAACTTCCTCAAGGGCGAGGTGACCGGCAAGGGCGGGCAGAAGCTGACCAAGTACCAATCGATCAGCTTCGAGGCGCAAGGCTATCCGGACAGCCCGAACCAGTCGGCGTTCCCGACCACGCGCGTGGACCCGGGTCGCGACTATTCGCAGACCACGGTGCTGCACTTCTATACCCTCGGTAAGTAATCCGGGCGTAGCCGCGCCGCCGTCCGGCGGCGCGGCCTTTGCTTACAGCTGGCTCATGCCGCCGTCGATGATCAGCTCCGTGCCGACGACAAAGGCGGCCTCGGGCGAGGACAGGTAGAGCACCGCGCCGGCGATCTCGTCCGGCGTGCCGAAGCGTTTCAGCGGGATCTGTTGCGCGATGCCGGCGGCCATGTCGCTCAGTTGCGCGTCGGGCAGGCCGAGGCGGCCATACAGCGGCGTCGACACCGGCCCGGGGCTGACCACGTTGACGCGCACGCCACGATCGAGCAGCTCGGCCGACAGCGTCTTGGCGAACGAGATCAGCGCGGCCTTGCTGGCGGCGTAGACCGACGAGCTGGGCATGCCGATGTGGGCGTTGATCGAACCGTTCAACACCACCGCCGCGCCGCGATTGAACAGCGGCGTCAACGCCTGGATCGTGAAATAGGCGCCTTTGACATTAACGTTGAAGGTGTTGTCCCACAGCGCCTCGTCGATGTCGGCGAACGGCGCGAACTTGGCCACGCCCGCGTTGAGGAACAGCGCGTCGAGCGTGATGCCCTGTTCCTTCAGCGTGGCGGCCAGCGCCGCGGCGTCCTTGGTATCGCCCTGGTCGTTGCGCACGGCGATCGCGTTGCCGCCCAATTGCTGGCGGGCGGTTTCCAGCGTGACCGCATCGCGCCCGGTGATGATGACGCGCGCGCCTTCGTTGGCAAATTGCATGGCGGTCGCCAGGCCGATGCCGCTGTTGCCGCCGGTGACGAGGACTGTTTTGTTTTCAAAGCGTTTCATGGTGGTTCTCCAAATGAGTGGGTGTGAAGCCACTATAGGATTATTGATCCGGGCAATCAAAGCCTTGCTTATTGGTGATATATTCAGGTTTTCTGAATAATGGAGGCCACATGGACAGGTTGCGGGCGATGGAAGTGTTCGTCGAGGTGGTGCGCAAGAACGGTTTCGCGCGGGCGGCCGACGCCCTCGATACGTCGCCGGCCAATGTCACGCGCATCATCGCCGACCTGGAAAGCCATCTGGGCACCCGGCTGCTCAACCGCAGTTCGCGCAAGATGTCGCTGACCGAAAGCGGCGACGCGCTCTACGAGCGGGCCAAGACGATAGTCGAGGATATGGCCGAGGTCGAGGCGATCGCGTCGTCGACGTCGATGACGCCGCGCGGCCTGCTGCGGCTGAACGCGCCGCTCAGTTTCGGCGTGCTGCAGCTGGCGCCGTTGTGGGGCAAGTTCATGCACCGGCACCCCGGCGTCGAACTGGAGGTGGCCTTGAGCGACCGGGTGGTCGATATCGTCGAGGAGGGCTACGACCTGGCGATCCGCATCTCGCGCTCCGGCTCGGCTTCGCACGCGGCGCGCAAGCTGGCCACGTCGCAGAATATCTGCTGCGCCGCGCCGGCCTATCTCGAAAAACATGGCGTGCCGCAGGTGCCCCAGGACTTGGCGGCGCATCGCTGCATCGGCTACCGCTACGCGGCGACGGCCGACGAATGGCACTTCAGCAATCAACTGGGGCAGGCCGATGTGGTCAAGGTCAACTGCCCCATGCACACCAATAACGGCGATACGGCGCGGGCCGTGGCCGTCGCCGGCGGCGGCGTGATCTGGCAACCGACCTTTTTGATCGGCGCCGACCTGAAGGCAGGGCGCTTGGTGCGCGTGTTGCCCGACTATCGTTTGCCCGACATCGACGTGCTGGCGGTGTATCCCAGCCGGCGCCACCTGAGCGCCAAGGTGCGCGTGATGATCGACTTCCTGGCGGAGGAATTTTCGGGGACTCCACCCTGGGACCGGTAAGCGTGAATCGTAAATTCCCATAGAAATCAAAGCTTTGCGGTGATGTGGTTCGTTCTTCGTTTTCGAGATTGTATAAAATATCCAAAACGATTATGATGCGTGGGTCAGTTCCACCCCTCCAACGCCTATCCAAAAGGAAGCACCATGAGCGACAATATCTTCACCGGTACCATTCCGGCCCTGATGACCCCATGCACCCCCGAGCGCACCCCCGACTTCGACGCGCTGGTGAAAAAGGGCCGCGAGCTGGTCGACCTCGGCATGAGCGCGGTGGTGTATTGCGGCTCGATGGGCGACTGGCCGCTGCTGACCGAAGCGCAGCGCCAGGAGGGCGTGGCGCGCCTGGTCGCCGCCGGCGTTCCGACCATCGTCGGCACCGGCGCGGTCAACTCGAAGGAGGCGGTGTCGCACGCCGCGCACGCGGCCAAGGTGGGCGCGAGCGGCCTGATGGTGATTCCACGCGTGTTGTCGCGCGGCGCCTCGCCGGCCGCGCAGAAGGCCCACTTCGAAGCGGTCCTGTCGGCCGCGCCGAAGCTGCCGAGCGTGATCTATAACAGCCCGTACTACGGCTTCGCCACGCGCGCCGACCTGTTCTTCGAACTGCGCGCCAAGCATGCCAACCTGATCGGCTTCAAGGAATTCGGCGGCGCGGTCGATCTGCGCTACGCGGCCGAGCACATCACCAGCCAGGACGAGAACGTCACCTTGATGGCCGGCGTCGACACGCAGGTGTTCCACGGTTTCGTCAACTGCGGCGCCACCGGCGCCATCACCGGCATCGGCAACGCGCTGCCGCGCGAGGTGCTGCAACTGGTCGCGCTGTGCCGCAAGGCCGCCGAGGGCGACGTCACCGCCCGCCGCCAGGCGCGCGAGCTGGAATCGGCGCTGGCCGTGCTGTCGTCGTTCGACGAGGGCACCGACCTGGTGCTGTTCTACAAATACCTGATGGTGCTCAACGGCGACAAGGAGTACACCTTGCACTTCAACGAAACCGATGTGCTCAGCGACAGCCAGCGCCGCTATGCCGAGATCCAGTACGGCCTGTTCCGCACCTGGTACGCCGGCTGGTCGAAAGAGGTTGCCGCTTAAGGTTTCCACCGGCGCGCCGGTTATTTCCGGCGAGGGCGGCAATATAATTTATACTGCCGCCTGAAAACTCCGGGCGCCTGCCCGGAGACCTGACCGAAAGCCCGCCATGAGTTCCACCGTTACCGCCGCCAAGGCCGCAGCCCCGCGCTTTGCGGTGACCACCGTCGCCGAGCAGGCGGCGGACGCGTTGCGCCGCAAGATCATGTCCGGCGACCTGCCGGAGGGCTTCCAGCTGCGCCAGGACGCGCTGGCGGCCGAATTCGGCATCAGCCGCATTCCCGTGCGCGAGGCGCTGGTGCAGCTCGAGGGCGAGGGCCTGGTTCGGATCGTGCCGCACAAGGGCGCGGTGGTGTCCGAGCTGTCGGTCGGCGAGATCAATGAACTGTTCATGTTGCGCGGCCTGCTAGAACCGCTGCTGTTGAAAAAGTCGGCGCCCAAGCTCACGCCGGCCGACTTCGCGGAAATCGACGCCATCCTGGCCGAGTACAAACAGGAATTGCACGCGCAACATCCAACCCGCTGGGGCGAACTGAACACGAGGTTGCACGACCTGCTGATGTCGCGCGCCGAACAGCCGCGTACGTTGGCCATCGTCGCCGGACTGTTGCAGCAGACCGACCGTTACACGCGCCTGCAATTGTCATTGAGCGTCGAGAGTTGCCGGCGCGCCGAGGAAGAGCACGCCGAACTTGTGCGCCTGTGCAAAGTCGGCGAGGTGAGGGCGGCGGCCAGCCTGCTAAAGCGCCACATCGACCACGCCGCCGCCGAGCTTGAACGCTTCATCGTGTCGCGGCGGCGGCCGTAGCAAGCGGGTAAATAACTGGCGATTCGGTGAGGTTCGCACTCGGCAAAACCGTGCCACCGTTCAATTCGTCCAGTAAAGGATGTCGATGCTACAATCGATGCACTCCGGTGCCATCGACCAGGCTAACTCTAAATCATGAGACCATCCGACGCTTTTCATACACATCGCGCGGCAATTCGCAGTATCGTCGAAAGGCACCGCGCCTGTAATCCGCGTGTCTTCGGCTCGGTCGCGCAGGGCTGCGATACGGAAGCAAGCGACTTGGACATCTTGGTTGATCCGACTTCCGAGACGACGTTGTTCGACATCGGCGCCATTCGGCATGAGCTTTTGCAGTTGCTAGGCGTGCCAGTCGATGTTCTGACGCCGAAGTCGCTGCCAGAGAAATTTCGTGTCGCCGTTCTGGCGAAGGCGATCCCTGTATGAGCAAGGATGGGCAGCGGCTTCCGGACTACTTGGCGCATATGCTTCATGCGATCGAACGAATTGATCGCTACACGGCGTTGTTAGATGAGGTAGCCTTTCTTCAGAACGAGTTGGTGCAGGACGCGGTGATCCGAAACTTGGAAATCCTTGGCGAAGCCAGCAACAATGTTCTGAAACACTATCCGCAGTTTGCTGATCAGCACCCAGAACTACCGTTGGCCTTCGCCTACCAAATGCGTAACGCCGTTGCGCATGGCTATTTTAAGATCGACTACGAACTTGTGTGGCAGACGATCCGTACCGATTTGCCTATCTTATATCGTCAAGTGCGAAACGCTGTTTCCGGATTGGCATAGACAGGAGCTTTGCAGCGCATGACCATTACCCACCTCATCTCCTTGTTCGACGGCGGCCTCTAGACAGCCGACATAGCCGGCCGGCCGAAACCTGAGCCGGCCGTCTACCTGATGGCGGCCGGCTCGGTCGTGCTGGGATTCACCGGCGGCCCGCACAGCCCGCCGGACCAAGCCGACCGGCTGCGCGAGGCCGGCGCCCTGCCGGTGTTCGGGTCGATGGACTAGTAGCAAGCTCTGTACCGTGTGCTCCTGCACGATAGGACCCCGCATCGCGGGTTTCCTTTGTGCGGTAACGTACAGCGAACTGCGCGGGAGACTTTTATCATTGACGGCCGACATGGCAGTTTCGCGCTGAAACACCATGTAACAGGCATAGGAGTCGTTCTTAACATGCGTTTTATTCCCACCTTTCTGATCTGGCTGGTGCTAGCGCTGGCCGCACCCCTGGCCGTTGCGGTTCCGCCCGTCAAGCCCGCCGCCGAAGCGCCCGCCGTTCCCGCCGACACGCTCGGCCGCGAGACCCCGCGCTCCATGGTCGCCGGGCTGATCGGCGCGTTGGCCGAACTCGATTACGACCGCGCCGCCCAGTTCTTCGATTTGCCCGCGCCGACCAGCAACCGCCAGCAGCGCACCGCGGCCAGCCAGGCGCGCGCCTTCCACGCGCTGCTCGACGATAGCGGCTCGCTCAAGCCGTTCGCGGCCTTGTCCAACGTCGACACCGGCAGGCTGGACGACGACCTGGCCGCCGACGAGGAAAACATCGGCGAAGTCACGCTGCAGGGCAAGGAAGTGCCCATTTTGCTCACGCGCGGACAAGACGGCGAGCGGCAGGTGTGGCGCATCTCCAAAGAGACGCTGGCGCTGACGTCGGCGGCGATCAAGCTGGCGCCGGTGGTCCAGGCGCCGCCGAAAAACGAATGGTTCGTCGCCGGCGCGCCGCTCAAGGACTGGGGCGTGCTGCTCGGGCTGGGCGTGGTGGTGTTTGGCGGCTTGTGGCTGGTTTCGGTCATTTGCGTGACCGTCATCCGCCGGCTGGTCGCCGATCCGGCCGCCAGCAGCGGCTACCGCTTTGCCGAGGCGGCGCTGCCGCCACTCAGTTTGCTGGTCGCCGTCGCCGTGTTCTACAACTGGGCCGACGCGCTGCCCGTGTCCATCGTCGCGCGCCAGAATCTGCTGCGCTACACCGGCGTCATCACCGCCATCGCGGTAGTGTGGTTCGGCCTGCGGCTGGTCGACGGCATCGCCGACCTGGCCGTCGCGCGCATGCAGCGCCACCAGCGCCGCCAGATCGTTTCGGTCATCATCCTGGCGCGGCGCACCGTCAAGTTCCTGCTGCTCGCGTTCGCCGGCATCGGCATCCTCGGCACCTTCGGCATCGATGTCACCACCGGGATCGCGGCGCTGGGGATCGGCGGTATCGCGCTGGCGCTGGGCGCCCAGAAGACCGTGGAGAATCTGGTCGGCAGCGTCACCATCATCGCCGACCGTCCGCTGCAGGTGGGCGATTTCGTCCGGGTCGGCGACGTGGTCGGCACGGTGGAGGACGTCGGCATCCGCTCGTCGCGCATCCGCACCGGCGAGCGCACCGTGGTGACCGTCCCCAACGGCGACTTGTCGGCGCGCCAGATCGAGAACTTCGCCGAGCGCGACCGGTTCCTGTTCAATCCGGTGATCGCCATTTCCTACGGCACCACGTCGGCCAAGCTGCGCGAGGCCATCACCATCGTCCAGCAGGTGCTGGCCACCAACGACAAGATGGCGGAAGGCGCCCGCGCCCGGTTGGGCAACATCACCGACCGCGCCTTCAACATCGAAGTGTTCTCGTACATCGACGTGCCCGAGTTCGACGCCCAGGTGGTGATCCGCGAGGAGCTGCTGCTCACCATCTACGAGCGGCTGGAAGCGGCCGGCATCGCACTGGCGTTCCCGACGCAAACCGTGTTCTACGCACCGCAGCGCGCGGCGGCGGCGGAAATGCCAACGCCGGTAGGCATCGGCGTTACGGCCTCGCGCAACAGCTTCGCGAAATCGGTGATGTAACGAGGGATGGGCGCGGCAAGGGGCTAAACCAGCACTTGCGCGACCATGAAGACACACGCTTTGACGATGCCCCAGATGACGCCGGAAACCAGCACGGCGGAAGCGCTGGCCGCCACCACGCCGGTCGCAACGGCGAAGCCGTCGCGTTCGAGCAGTCCGAGTGCCAGCAGGCTGATGGACAGGGCGGGCAGCATGTTTCCCAGCGGGATAGGCAGCACCAGCACCACCGCCAGCAGCAGGCACACCAGGCCGATCACGTATTCGCACGGCGGCAGCGCGAGCACACTGATGCGCGGACGCAGCAGCTTCTCCGCCCGTTCCAGCCAAGGAATCACGCGCCGTATCATGCCGTGGAAGTCGGCGCGCGCCATCGAGCGTCGGCTGATGATGCCCGGCAGCCAGGGCCGCATGCCGAACGTCAGCTGGGCGGCGAGGAACACCAGTGGCGCGCCCAATATGGCCGAGGTTCCCGGCGGCACCGGCAAAATGTTGGGAAAAGCGAAGATGAACAACAGGGCGGCGGTCGCGCGGTCGCCTAGCGCGAGCAGCAGGTCGCCGACGGCGATCCGGTCGCGCGACGTATCGTCCGCCAGTTCGCGCAATAGTTGGGAAAGTGCCGGGCCGTCGCCTGCGTAACTCATTTGTTAGGCTTCATTGTTCAAGGAAGGTGGAGTGGACTCACGCGATTGTGGCCGGCTAAGCTTAAGACCCTGTTAATGACATGGAGAAGACGGTGCTTGTGACAAATTCCAACCTCGGCCACAGGGCGTGAGCGCGGCCTGCGAATTTTTGACTTGCCGATTTCGTTATAAATTTTTCCGATTTTTTATCACTTTCCCGGTGTTGTCGATGCTACCATTCTCGCCAGACTAGCGAATGGCATACGGCGATGAGCACGAGGATGATCAGGATGGGCATGGTGGTGGCCACCGGCGACACCGAAAAGGAAAAGCACCAAAATTTCCTGGCCGGCGACGGCGCCGCGCCGACTTCCGATTGCGCCGAATTTTTCTATCATCACGGCATCTCCACGCCCAGCGTCCTGTTCGACGATTTGCAGGATACGTATTATTTTGCCAAGAACCGCGCCGGCCAGTTCGTCTGGGGCAACCGGCTGCTGCAGGAGCAGCATTCCCTGTCCAGCGTCAAGGACATCATCGGCAAATCCGACCATGACTTCTTCCGCCGCGACATCGCCGACCGCATCCGCGCCGACGATCTGCAGGTGATGGAAAGCGGCGTCGCCGTCAAAAACAAGCTCGAAGTCATCGATGGTAACAACGGCGCGTTGACCTGGCTGTTCACCACCAAGGCGCCGGTGCGCGACCGCCACGGCGAGATCGTCGGCGTCGAGGGTTTCAGCCGCGACGCCCAGCGCTCGCAGGAAGCCATCGCGCCGTTCCACGTGTTCAAAAGCTGCATCGAATACCTGCAAGCGCACCTGACCGAGGATATCGGCATCGAACACCTGGCCAGCCTGTCGTGCATGTCGCTGTCGACCTTCGAACGCAAGTTCAAGCAGCACTTTTCGCTGACGCCCAAGCAGTACATCCTGCGCATGAAGATCCACGAGGCGTGCCGCTTGCTGCCTGGCGCGCAGAGCATCGCCCGCGTGGCGGTGGAGACCGGCTTCGGCGGCCAAAGTTATTTCACCAAGATTTTCCGTAGTGTGGTCGGCATCACGCCGAAACAATATCAGCTGTCCTTGCTGGCCTCCGGGCGGGCGGGAACGGTCCGAAGGAGTAGTTGAACCAAAGAAGCATTGGAGGAGACATGTTGCATGCTGAACGAGAGATCGACGGACGCAGATCCGCTCTCATCAAATTGGCCGGCCTGTGCGGCCTGGCATTGTCCGGCGACGCCCTGGCGGCGCTGGCGGCCACCGGCAAGGCACCCGCCGCGCCGGAGTTGTTGTCGGCCGACGCGCTGGCGCTGACGGCCGTGCTGGCCGAGCACATCATTCCGGCGACCGACACGCCCGGCGCGCTGGCGGTCGGCGCGCACCGCACCATCGACCATATGTTGATGGTGTGCGCCACCGCGACCGAGCAGCAGAGCTTTATCGCCGGCCTGGAGCGGGTGGACGCCGTCGCGCTGGCGGCCGACGGCAAACGCTTTCGCGCGCTGCCGGCCAAGCGCCGCGTCGCGCTGCTGCACGCCCTCGATGGCGCCGCCGCGCCGTTCACCGCCGACGATCAGCGGTTTTTCCGAACCCTGAAGTCCTATACGCTGTTCGCCTACTACACCTCGGAGGCCGGCTCGACGCTCGAGCTGGCGTATCTGCCGGTGCCCGGAGGCTACAAGGGCAACTTCCCCGTTCGTAAAAACACCAGGACCTGGGCGCTGACATGAGCCAAACTTCATCGTTTTACATCAAGCAAAGCGCCGAGCAATTCGACGTCATCGTGGTCGGCTCGGGCATCACCGGCGGCTGGGCCGCCAAGGAAATGTGCGAACGCGGGCTGCGCACCCTCATGGTCGAGCGCGGCCGCCCGGTCGAGCACCGCAGCGACTACATCGGCGAAGGCGTCGACGAGTGGAAGCTGCCCAACCGCGGCCTGGTCGAGGAAAAGCTCGCCGCGGACCAATTCGCCGAGCAACGCAAATGCTACGCTTTCGACGACCACACCAAGCACTTCTTCAACAACGACCGCGACATGCCTTACAGCACGCCGGAGGGCAAGCCGTTCAGCTGGATACGCGGCAATCAGCTGGGCGGCAAATCGTTGATGTGGGCGCGCCAATCGTACCGCTGGAGCGACCTCGACTTCGAAGCCAACGCCAAGGACGGCCACGGCGTCGACTGGCCGATCCGCTATGCGGACCTGGAATCCTGGTACACCCACGTCGAGCGCCACGTCGGCATCAGCGGCGGACGGGAAAACCTGGCGGTCTTGCCGGACAGCGAGTTCCTGCCGCCGTTCGAATTCAACACCGTCGAGGCGGCGATGAAGAAGAAGTTCGACGCCAGTTTCGCCCCGGCCCGCATGATCATGGGCCGCTGCGCCCACCTGACCAAACCCAACGAGAAGCATCTGGAGATGGGACGCGGCAGCTGCATGGCGCGCAGCATGTGCAACCGAGGCTGTTCCTTCGGCGCGTATTTCTCGACGCAAAGCTCGACCTTGCCGGCCGCCGCCGCCACCGGCCGCCTGAGCGTGGCCACCAACGCCATCGTCCACAGCGTGCTGTACGACGCCAAGACCAACCGCGCCACCGGCGTGCGCGTGATCGACGCCGAAACCATGGAAACGCGCGAGTTCCACGCCAAGGTGGTGTTCCTGTGCGCCTCGACCCTGGGCAGCACGCAGGTGTTGCTGAATTCGACGTCCGAGGCCTTCCCGACCGGGCTGGGCAACTCGTCCGGCGTGCTGGGCCACTATCTGATGGACCATTTGTTCGGCGCCGGCGCCTCCGGCCGCGTCGAGGGCTACGAGAACGATTATTACTCGGGCCGCCGTCCGACCGGACCGTACATTCCGCGTTTCCGCAACGTGGCCGAGCAGCATCCCGGCTTCCTGCGCGGCTATGCGCTGTCGGGCGGCGCCGGGCGCAAAGGCTGGCAGCAGCAGGGCGGCAAGCCGGGCTTCGGGAAGGATTACAAGGCCATGATCCGCAAGCCGGGCCAGTGGCACTTCGGCCTGTATGGCCAGGGCGAGATGCTGCCGCGCTATGAAAACATGGTCAGCCTGCATCCGACCAAGAAGGACAAATGGGGCATGCCGCAGCTGCATATTGACTGCACCTATTCGGCCAACGACGACAAGATGCGCGAGGACATGGCCGACACCGCCGCCAACATCCTCGAATCGCTGGGCGTGAAGGACGTCAAGAAATCGATCAAGACGACCGAGCAGTGGGCGCCCGGGCTGTCGATCCACGAAATGGGCACGGCACGCATGGGGCGCGATCCGAAGACCTCGATGCTCAACGGTTACAACCAGGCGCACGATGTCCCGAACCTGTTCGTGACCGACGGCGCCAGCATGTGCTCCAGCGCCTGGCAGAACCCGTCGCTGACCTTCATGGCGCTCACCGTCCGTGCTTGCGCCTATGCGGCTGAACAACTCAAACTTGGCAAACTCTAAGGAATAATAATGAAAACATACCAACGCAAGGCCCTCGCATTTCCCCTTACCTTGTCCGTGACGCTGTGCTTCACCCTGGGCGCCGCAGCCGCGCACGCGTCGACCAGCCCGCTGCTGGGCGTACAGCTGTGGTCGGTCAAGGACGAGGTCAAGCAGGACTTCGAGGGCACCTTGGACAAGCTGGCCAAGCTCGGCTTCCAGGGCGTGGAATTCGCCGGCGAGTTCGGCAAGTACAAGGCCGATCCGGCCGGCCTGAAAGCCTTTTTAAGGAAGAAAGGACTGCAATGCGCCGGCGCCCACATGCGTGTCGACCAGCTCAACGCGGCCAACTTCAAGCCGACCACCGACTTCTACAAGCAGCTCGGTTGCGACCACCTGATCATTTCGATGGATGACCGCGCCGCCAGCAAGGACGGCTCGACCGAACTGGCCAAGGAACTGAGCGCCTTGTCGGCCAAGCTCGACGCGCAGGGCATGAAGCTGGGCTATCACAACCACGAAGTGGAAATGTTGGGCGACAAGGGCCAGACCAATTGGGACGTGCTGGCCAAGAACACGCCCAAGAATTTTATCCTGCAGCAGGACGTGGGCTGGACCACCTACGCCGGCAAGGACCCGATCGACTTCGTCAAAGAGTATCCGGGCCGCACGGTGACCACGCATTACAAGGCCAAGTTTGTCAAAGGCACCGAAGGCGTCAGCATCATCGGCCAGGACAAGACCGACTGGGCCGGCCTGACCAAGGCGGTGCGCAGCGTCGGCGGCACCAAGTGGATCATCGTCGAGCAGGAGGAATATCCGAACGGCATGGGCCAGCTGGAATCGGTGGCGGCGTCGATGCGCGGCCTGCAGGCGGTGCTGGCCAAGCTGCCGGCGCGGTAACGGTCCAGGGAACCCGATGAGTCTGTCAGTACATTTTCAACACATCGTCAAGGAGTTCGGCCCGGTGCGCGTGCTGCACGGGGTCGACTTCGCGCTCGAGCCGGGCCGCGTCTACGGCCTGCTGGGCGAGAACGGCGCCGGCAAATCGACCTTGATGAAGATCCTGGCCGGCTACGAACGGCCGACCGGCGGCCAGTTGCTGATCGACGGCACGGCGCGCGACTTCGCCGACGCGCGCCAGGCCGAGGCGCTGGGCATCGCGCTGATCCATCAGGAATTCAATCTGGCCGAGCATTTGACGATCACGCAAAACATTTTCCTCGGTCACGAGAAAACCAGGGGCTGGCTGCTCGACACCATGGCCATGCGCGACGGCGCCGCCGCCTGCCTGGAACAGGTGGGGCTCGACGTCAGTCCGGACACCAAGGTGGCCGAGCTGATCGTCGCCGAGAAACAGCTGGTGGAAATCGCCAAGGCGCTCAGCCGCAAGGCGCGCCTGCTGATCATGGACGAGCCGACCGCCAGCCTGTCGTCCGGCGAAACGCGCAAGCTGTTCGAGCTGATGGCGCGCCTCAAGTCCGAGGGCGTGACCATCGTCTACATCTCGCACAAGCTCGACGAGATGGAAGCCAACACCGATGAGGTGGTGGTGATGCGCGACGGCCGCTTCGTCACGCGCGCCGTGACCGCCGACATCGACCGCCACCAGATGGCGAATTTGATGGTGGGGCGCGACGTCTCGGACATGTTCGCGGCCAAGCGGTTGCCGGCGCCGGACGCCAGGCCGCTGCTCAGGGTCGAGGGACTGAACGTTCCCGGCTGGGTGCGCGACCTGAGCTTCGAAGTGCGCGCCGGGGAGATCCTCGGCTTCGGCGGCCTGGTGGGCGCCGGCCGCACCGAGGCCTTCGAGGCGTTGCTGGGCTTGCGCCCGCGCTCGTCGGCGCGGATCGAGATCGACGGCGCGCCGGTCGATATCCGCAACCCGCGCCAGGCCATGCTGCACGGCCTGACCTACCTGAGCGAAGACCGCAAGGGCAAGGGTCTGCACGTCAACCTGGGCTTGCGCGAAAACCTGACCATGATGACCTTGGAGCGCGACTCCAGGCCGTGGCTGGACCTGAAAGGCGGCCGCGCCGCGCTGGACAAGGCGATTGCCGATTTCGGCATCCGCTTGCGCGATATCGACTGCAAGGCCGGCTCGCTGTCCGGAGGCAACCAGCAAAAGCTGGCGCTGGCCAAATACCTGCACAGCGATCCGCGCGTGGTCGTGCTCGACGAGCCAACCCGTGGCGTCGACGTCGGCGCCAAGCGCGATATTTACCAACTGATCCACCGCCTGGCGGCCGAGGGCCGGGCCGTCATCGTCATCTCGTCCGAGCTGATCGAACTGATCGGCCTGTGCCACCGCGTGGCGATCCTGCACGGCGGCAAGCTGCAAGCGATGCTGGACCACGACCATCTCACCGAAGAAGAATTGATCTCCCATGCAACCGACACCCACCACTAAAGTTCCCTTCGCACTGCCGGGACTGTCGCGCTTCCGGGGCTACGGCCCCGTCGTCGCGCTGATCCTGCTGTGTATCGCGGGCGGCCTGTTGAACCCCGATTTCGCCACCGTCGAAAACCTGATGAACGTGCTCACCCGCACCGCCTTCATCGGCATCATCGCGGTCGGCATGACCTTCGTTATCGTCTCCGGCGGCATCGATTTGTCGGTCGGCTCGATGGCCGCGCTGATCGCCGGCGCCATGATCATGCTGATGAACGCGGCCGCGGCTTCGGCGCAGCCGCTTGATCCGGTGACCACGGTGCTGCTGGGCTGCGCGCTGGCGCTGCTGATGGGCGGCGTGCTGGGCGGCGCCCACGGGCTGCTGGTCACGCGCGGACGCATCGAGCCGTTCATCGCCACCCTGGGTACGCTCGGCATCTTCCGCGCCACGTTGACCTACCTGTCCGACGGCGGCGCGCTGACTCTGGACAGCACCGTCTCCGACGTCTACAGCCCGGTCTATTACCAGAGCGTGCTGGGCGTGCCGATTCCGGTGCTGGTGTTCCTGCTGGTCGCCGTCGGCGGCGCGGTCATCCTGAACCGCACCGCGTTCGGCCAGCACGTGCAGGCCATCGGCTCGAACGAGCAGGTCGCCAGCTACGCCGCCATCCGCGTCGACAAGATCAAGGTGTTGACCTACTTGCTGCTGGGCGTGTGCGTGGCCATCGCCACCATCCTGTACGTGCCGCGCCTGGGCTCGGCCACGCCGACCACCGGCATCCTGTGGGAGCTGGAGGCGATCGCCGCCGTCGTCGTCGGCGGCACTTCGCTCAAGGGCGGATCGGGACGCATCATGGGCACCGTCATCGGCGCCATCCTATTGTCGGTCATCGGCAATATCGTCAACCTGACCAGCATCATCAGCGTCCACCTCAACGCCGCGGTGCAGGGCGTGGTCATCATCACCGTCGCCTACCTGCAGCGCGGCCGCCGTTAATTTTTAATAGGGAACACAATGATCACAATGAAACGCATCGTCGGCGCCTGCCTTCTGGCCGTCACCGCCGGCTCGGCCATCTCCGCCGAAAAAGTCACGCTCGGCGTGGCGATCCCGACCGCCACCCACGGCTTCACCGGCGGCATCGTCTGGTGGGCCAACCAGGCCAAGAAAGAATTGGAAGCGGCCAATCCGACGCTCAAGGTCATCATCAAGACGGCCGCCAGCACGCCGGACCAGGCCAACCAGCTGCAGGATATGCTGGTGGTGAACAAGATCAACGCGCTGGTGATTTTCCCGCTGGAGTCCGCCTCGCTGACGCAGCCGGTGATGCAATTGAAAAACAAGGGCGTCTACGTCACCGTGGTCGATCGGGGCCTGACCAATCCGGCGGCGCAGAACGCCTACGTGGCGGGCGACAACACCGCCTTCGGCAAGTTGCCGGCCGAATACCTGGCCAAGAAGCTGGGCGGCAAGGGCAATATCGTCATCCTGCGCGGCATGCCCAGCACCCTGGACAACGAGCGGGTCGACGCCTTCAACGCCGCGCTGAAGGCCAATCCCGGCATCAAGGTGCTCGACACCAAATACGGCAACTGGAACCGCGACGACGCCTTCAAGGTCATGCAGGATTATCTGACCCGCTTCAAGCAGATCGACGCGGTCTGGGCGGCCGACGACGACATGGCCATCGGCGTGGTCAAGGCCATCGAACAAGCCAAGCGCACCGACATCAAGGAAGTGTTCGGCGGCGCCGGCGCCAAGACCGCCGTCAAGAAAATCATCGATGGCGACAAGCTGATCCAGGCGAACGTTTCGTATTCGCCGAAGTTCATCTATGACGCCATCAAGATGACCGCCACCGCCCGCCTCAAAGGCGAAGCGCTGCCGGCCAAGACCGTCATTCCATCGGTGCTGATCACGCGTGAAAACGCCAAGCAGTTCTATTTCGCCGATTCGCCGTATTAATTTGCGTATTTCGCAGGAGTTCAGCATGAAAACCATCAAGGGACCGGCCATCTTCCTGGCGCAGTTCATGGGCGATGACGTCCCGTTCGACAGCCTCGAAAACCTTGCCGGCTGGGCGTCGGGCCTCGGCTACAAAGCCATCCAGCTGCCGTGCGATCCGCGCCTGTTCGACCTGGAGCAGGCCGCCGACAGCCAGGCGTATTGCGACGGCATCGTCGCGCTGCTGGCCTCGCACGGCCTGCAGATATCCGAGCTGTCGACCCATCTGCAGGGCCAATTGGTCGCCGTGCATCCGGCCTACGACGCGCTGTTCGACGGCTTCGCGCCGGCGCACGTGCGCGGCAATCCGGTGGCGCGCCAAGCCTGGGCCGTCGACCAGTTGCTGCGCGCCGCCCGCGCGTCCAAGCGCCTCGGCCTGGCTGCGCATGTCAGCTTCTCCGGCGCGCTGGCCTGGCCGTACCTGTATCCGTGGCCGCAGCGCCCGGCCGGGCTGGTCGAGGAGGCATTTGCCGAGCTGGGCCGCCGCTGGCTGCCGATCCTCAACGCCTTCGAGGACGCCGGCGTCGATATCTGCTACGAGCTGCATCCGGGCGAAGACTTGCACGACGGCGTGACGTTCGAGCGCTTCCTTGATGCGGTCGGCGGCCATAAGCGCGCCAACATTCTGTACGACCCGAGCCATTTCGTGCTGCAACAGCTGGACTACCTCGCCTTTATCGATATCTATCACGAGCGCATCAAGGCCTTCCACGTCAAGGACGCCGAGTTCCGTCCCAACGGACGCCAGGGCGTCTACGGCGGCTACCTGGGCTGGCAGGAGCGGGCAGGGCGCTTCCGCTCGCTGGGCGATGGCCAGATCGACTTCAAGGCGATCTTCTCGAAGATGGCGCAATACGACTATCCAGGCTGGGCGGTGCTGGAATGGGAATGCGCGCTCAAGCATCCGGAGGACGGCGCGCGCGAAGGCGCGGACTTCATCCGCAGCCACATCATCCGCGTGGCCGGGCGGGCATTCGACGATTTTGCCGGCAGCGGCGCCGACCTGCAACAAGTCCGCTCGCTGATGGGACTGGAGAACTGATATGAGTGTACAACGACGACTTCGGCTGGGCATGGTGGGCGGCGGCGACGGCGCCTTTATCGGCGCGGTGCACCGCATTGCCGGCCGCCTGGACGATTGCTATGAACTGGTGGCGGCCAATCTGTCCAGCAATCCGGAAAAGGCGGCCGTCAGCGCCGCCGGCCTGCGGCTAGGCTCGGGCCGCAGCTACGCGGACTACAACGAGATGGCGCGCGCGGAAGCGGCGCGGCCGGACGGCATCGACGCGGTCGCCATCGTCACGCCGAACTATTTGCACGCGCCGATGGCGACCGCCTTCCTGGAGGCGGGCATCCACGTCATCTGCGACAAGCCGCTGGCGATTTCGCTGGCCGAAGGCGAGGCGCTGGCGGCGCTGGCGCGCGAACGCAACAAGATCTTCGCGCTGACCCACGTCTACGCCGGCTATCCGATGGTGCGGCACGCCCGCGCCATGGTGGCTGCGGGCGAGATCGGCGAGATCCGTCTGGTGCACGTAGAGTACCCGCAGGATTGGCTGGCAGAGGCGGCCACCCAGAGCGAGGACTACCAGCGCAACAATTGGCACAATGATCCGCTGCGCGCCGGCCCGAACGGCTGCCTGGGCGATATCGGCAGCCATGCCTATCACCTGGCCGGTTATGTCTGCGGCATGCTGCCGAACGAGATCCTGGCCGAGCTGCACGCGTTCACGCCGGGCCGCAAGCTCGACGATCATGTGCAAGTCATGCTGCGCTACGCCACCGGCGCGCGCGGGATGCTGTGGAGCAGCCAAATGGCGACCGGCTGCGAGAATGGCCTGCGCCTGCGCGTGTACGGCACCAAGGCCAGCCTCAGCTTCGAGCAGGAAAATCCGAACGAACTGTGGCTCACGCCGCAGGGCGGCTGCGCCCAGCGCCTGACGCGCGGCCGGGTGCGCAGCGCGGCGGCGGACGCGGCCACCCGCATACCGTCCGGCCATCCCGAGGGTTATCTGGAAGCGTTCGCGCAGCTATACCGCGATGCCGCCGCGCAGATCCACGCCATCAATGCCGGGCAGCCAATGCCGGAGCTAACGCAAGGCATGCCGAATGTTAATGACGGCGTTGCCGGTCTGAAGTTTATGGAGGCGGCGATGGAAAGCAGCCGGCAGGGCTCGCGCTGGATTGGCATTGTCGATTAGAGCGGCCCCGGGTTCAGGCATCGCTCCGCGTTGCTACCGAACGGATTTTTCATTTCGGGAAAGCTCCGAAAGGCTTAAGGACGGGCGCTGAGAAAGTCGCCCCAGTCTTCCTTTTCTTCATCGTCGCCTTGTTCTCCGTCAGGATCAAGCCACTTATGCTCAACTCGCGGTTTTCTACTTTGGTCAAAATCGGGCAAACCGAATTTCGAATCCAGCGCGGAAAAATCCTCATCTGTTGCATTTTCTTCTAGCAAAGCGTCAAGTGCGTCGTATTGTTCCTTCAGCGACCTCCATTGCTCATGGTTGGCAGTAGTTGCAGCCTCCTCGAGTTTCTCCTTAAGGGCAGCAACCTTTTCTGGAGCGGTTTTCGCAGATCGATTGCGGTACACCTCATTGTATTTATCAACGGCGGCGCCAAAATTTGGACTTGGCGCATCCCGGAATCGAGCGGAATACGTCTTCATTTTTTGGCCACCATGTTCGTCGGTTTCTGTAGAGAATTCCCATGTGGCACTGCCATAAAGGAGCTCATGTGTTTCGCCGTCGACATTCTGCTTCAGCTTTTCTGTGCCTTTAACGATAACTTCTGCCTTGAATTCGTATGCGGCGCTGGATTCAGGGAAATCGGTGAGGGTAGCGGGGGTAATCTGTTTTCCCTGCTTGCGACCGTGTTGATTCACAGGTGTGGGCGTCGACACATTCGCGGCATGTTTTGTTGCCAGGTCCGCAAACGACATCGACTTGGGCCTAGAAACAGCCTCAGACCCATCAGCCGCAGCCCGAGGCAAATTTGTCTCTTCCAAATCGACCTTACTGGCATCGATGTAAGCATCCGGCACGTGCTCGTCATGTGGATGTGTTCGAGGTGTTGCATGTTTCGCCGAATGATCGACGAACCAGCCTGCTTCAACGCCTGCTTCCCTTGACTCAAGCGTCATCGTCTTGTGGCGCCGCCTCTCGGGAGTGCGGGTCCAGTCCGTCGGGGTGCCGGAATTGCTTGCTTTGACGATCTGAATCAAGCGAATAGGATCGGCATTGTTCGCATTTCGATTCGGGCGATAGTTAATAACTGCTTTAACCGAGGGAAGCGACGGGGTCAGCGTGATGGACATGACACCTTTGGAAAATCTGTTTTTGGAATTTATATCGACTTGGCATTGGGTTACACTAATCGTTCCTGGTGAGCCGCGCGCCGGGTTTAACGAGGTAGAAGCACTGTATGGCTTTGTTGAGAGACTTTTGTTTCCCATTAGCTCCGCTTCATGCTCCAAGCCTGCATCATCATTAATGCTGACGCCTTGATCCAATTGTCTGGTTGGATTCACCCTTCCTTGTACCTGCTGCACCACATGCCAAGCCTCGTGCGGCAAATGTTCCTCCTGTCCCGGCCCCAGAAAAATATCGCTCCCCTGTGCGTAGGCAAGCGCATGTAGTTGGGCCGGCTCCGATGAATTGTAGTGAACCTGGACGTGGTCCAGCGATACGCCAGAGAGGGTTTCAATACCGGATTTTAGCCGGTCGGGAATGCCTGTATTATTGGGTCTGTCAGTACATTTCTCTGGCGATTGTTTTGGCTCGATTGTCGGCAATGCCCCTTGGGCAGACCCCGTCGATGGGGGGGCGGCGCGCTGGCCTGGCCACAGGTGGCACGGTCGACCCTGTTCCGCTGTGCCGAATGGCGCGTCTATGTGGTTGTTGTGCTGTACCACCATCCGGGGGCTGTTCTGTATCATCGCCATCTGCGCGGTTTGTCGTTTTACCCGGGTACTGTTGCTGATCATGTCTGCGCGTGCTTTCTGGTAAAACTCGGGCGCCCCATGCTCGATTGCCACTAGAGGTTTCCGTTGCGCAGCTGAAGAGGCGCGATGATCTACAAAGCGCGTTTCGCCCCCCGTTCTATTATTTGAGGAGCCGCCGGCCGTAGCGGAATCCGGCTGTTTGCCTTGTTGCTCTAAAGGCCGTGGCGTTTTCATTTTGCTTGTTCCCATGACGACGTTGTTGTATTGATATTAGTCCGAGTGGTTCATTAAACACAAGCGAAAGTTTAGGACGATATAAGCTTGCTCACCAGGAGCGAGCTAATCGGATGAGGAGTTCTAGCCAGCGCAAGGTTGACGCGGGTAGCGAATCTATGAATGCCCGGGTGAGATATTCCAATGACGAGGTTGAAGCCCTACGCTAAACTTCACGACTAAAACTTTACCGACACGGGTCTACCGGTATAGGTAATCGACTTCGTCGCTGTTGCCGGCTCGATCTTGGTCGCGTTCTTCGGGCTCACCAACAAGATATTGAGCCTGCGCGTCTTGACCAGGCTTGGATAGGTGCCTTTGCGGGCGCCGACGGTGAGCGATTTGGCGGCGTCGTTCCAGGTCAGGTCGTAGGTCGCGTAGCGTCCTTTCTCGTAGTCGTAGGTTTCGTTGTCGTCCTCGTAGACGGTGAACTTGCCGTCGGCGCCGGGATAGACGCGGACCTCGTACGGCGCGTCAGGCCGCTCGGTCGCGTATTGCACCACCGGCCCCATCGGCACGATCGCCCCCGCGCGCACGTAGAGCGGGAAGACGTCGAGCGGCACGTCCTTGTCCACCGTCTTGCCGCCGGTGAAGCGCTCGTGCGTCCAGAAGTCGTACCAGTCGGTGCCGGCCGGCAGGTAGGTCTGCATCGTGGTGTCCGGCTTACCGGTATCCCTGGACGCGGCCGCCAGTTGCGACGGCGTGCGCCACACCAGCCGCAGGTTGCGCTCGTTCGTGCCCTGGAAGTATTCAAGCTTGACCGGCAGGCTTTGGCCGCGCTTTAGCGTGACTTTGGTGCCGGCGTAGCGCTTGCCGCCATTTTTCCAGTCCTCGGCGGCGAGCTTGCCGTCGATGAACAGGCGGAAGCCGTCGTCGCCTTCCAGGCCCAGCTCATACTCGCCATCTTCCGGCGCCACGAGGGACCCGCTCCAGCGCGCGGAGAAGTTGTCCAGGCTGGCGAGACCGGCCGGAATGTCGGCCAGCGGTGGCCCCGGCCATTGGAAGTCGATGGTGGCGTCGACCGTCTTGCCCTTCGGCGTCTCGAAACCGGCGCCTTCGAAGTACTGTCCGGCCAGTCCCGGCTTGCCGTCGGCCGTGCGCAGCGCGCTGGCCGGAACGGTGGCCGGCGGCGGCGGCTGGAAGCGGTACATCTGGCGCGTGACCGGATGGACCAGGAACGACGGCCCGAACTGGAAGGCATCGTTGATGTCCCGCACGCCCTTGTCATCCGGGAAGTCCATCGGCAGCGCGCGCATCATCGTGTAGCCGTCGTGGGTGACCTTCCAGCTCAGGCTGTAGATGTAGGGCAGCAGCCGGTAGCGCAGGTGGACGGCGTCGCGCAGCGACTTGTACATCCCCGGATCGGATTGCTTGAACAGATAGGGTTCGCGCTCGATATCGGTGCCGTGGATGCGCATCAGCGGATTGAAGGCGGCATATTGCAGCCAGCGGGCGTACAGCTCGCGGTACGAGGCGTTCTTTTCACCGCCCGGGAAGCCGCTGACGAAGAAGCCGCCGTTGTCCTGGGTCCAGTACGGATTGCCGGTGATGGTGACGTTGACGCCGCCGTTGATTTGTTCCTGCAAGGTTTTCCAGCTGGCCCGGGTGTCGCCGGACCAGGAGGTGGCGGCGGTTCTTTGCGCGCCGGCCCAGGCCGAACGGGTCAAGGTCATGGCGCGCTGGTTACTGGTGGCGCGTTGCCCCTCGTAGGTGCCGAGCGTGGTCATCAGCGAGTAAGGATTGAGGTAGCGGGTGAAGTCGCCCATGGCGTTGTTGCCGAGGCCCTTGATGTCGCGTTCGGTTTCACCGGCGTCGTGGACGGCCGTGCCGACCTCGACTTCGGTGCCGTCCATCCACAGCGCGTCGACGCCGACGTCGAGCAAGCCCTTTTTGACGTGCTTGAAGTAGATCTTGCGCCCCTCGGGGCTGAAGGCGTCGTAGATGCGCGCCTTCTTCGAAATCCAGTGCAGCGGTTCGAAGCGCAGGCCTTGCTGGTCGAGCTCCCTGGCGAGCGCCGTGTCGTTGCCGACCGACGGCCAGATTGACACCATCAACTTCAGATGCATGCCGTGCAGCGCCTTGGTCATGGCCTTCGGATCGGGGAAGCGTTCCGGATTCCAGATCATGCCCTCCAGGTGCCGTCCTTGTCGCTGCCCCAGTACTGCCAATCCTGCACGATGTAGTCGAGCGGGAACTGCTCGTTGCGAAAGGTTTGCGCCACTTCCAGCAGGCGCGCCTGCGTCTGGTAGCGCTCCTTGCTCATGAACAAACCGAAGGCCTGCTTCGCGTACATCGGCGCCGCGCCGGTCAGGTCGCGGTAACCGGCCACGACTTCGTCGAGCGTGTCGCCGCCCATGAAGTAGTAGTCGACGCCGCCCGGCGCGCTTTCCGCCCACAGCGAGGCGCCGTCGGGCGTGTCCTTGAAGCGCATCTTCGAGTAGGTGTCCCACAGGATGCCGTAGCGCTCCGACGACATCATCACCGGGATGACGATGCCGACATTGGTCTGCACCAGCAGCAGATCCTTGTTGCGGCGATTGAGCGCGCCCTGGCCAACGAAGCCCAGGCCGTAGATGCCTTCGTCGGGCTTGAGCGTGAAGGTGTTCTCCGCCTCGTAGGTCGGGGCGCCGGCGATGTCGATTTTTTTCAGCGTCTGCGGCGCGGCCTGGCGTTCCCGCGTGTAGACCTTGCCCCCGGCGTTCTGGAAGCTGAGGGCGCCGCTGGCCTTGTCGATGACGATGTGCAGCAGTTTGCTTTCCAGGGTCAGGGTGCCGGCACCGTCGCGCGTTGTGAAGGCGATGTCGGCCGGCTTGCCGGTCACCACGATGCTCGGATGGCGCCAAAAGTTTTCATCGAGCGTGGTGTTGACGCGCACCGTCGCCGGGCCGTAAAAGATCACGTTCTTGACCATGCCACCGACGCGGACCTGCACGCCGTGCCCGATCCGGGAATAAGAAAATGAAGCCGAGGGCGCGGCGGCGACCGGCGCCAGGTGGCCGATGGCGTCGAGGCCGGCGGGCGGTGGCGTGTCGGCGCCGGCGTTGGCCGCGCAAGCGGCGAGCAGCGTGAACGCCGACAGCGCGATGGGTCGTTTCATTGGTATTTGTCTCCCCTGTCCGGTGGATGATCTGGCTCTTGTGCGCGGCCAGGATAGGACTCGAAACTAGCAGAGGAGCTCGACGGACGCCAATTCCAAATTTGGCGCCGTCGATAGCAAAATCGGTATCGGTCGGTCGGCGACGCCTACCAGTCGCGGCGCACGCGCAGCATCGCGAACGGCTGGGTGCGGGTCAGATTGTGTTCGACGAAATCGACGCCGCCGGCCAGCCGGTCGCCGGTGTAGTGCGTGCGGTCGTAGGAGATGGTGCGGCTGGTGAGGTTGTTCAACTCAAGCGTCACCATCACGTTCGACGCCGGCCGGTAGTTGACGAAGGCGCGCGCCCAGCCGCTGCCGCTGCTGGTGGCGCGGTCGGCGATCTGCCAGCTGTCGTTGCTCCAGCCGTTGTCGACCGAGAAGCCCCAGGCGGTGCGCTGTCGCGGCAAGTCTTGCGAGAATTCGATGCGCCACGCCAGCGGCTGCTCGCCGGACAGGCGGCGCGTCTCCTGCGTGGTCGGGTCGGTGACCGACGACGAGCGCCACGTGGTCGACAGCTTGAGCAGCCCCTGCGGCAGGGCCCAGTCGTCGGTGGGCAGGTTCAGCATGCCGGTGACGCTGTCGGCGCTGGCGTCGCCGATATTGCCGGCGGCGTCGAAGTTGGCGTTGGCCGTGCGCATCGGCATGCGGTCGATGACGTCGCTGATGTGCGATTGCGTGTAGCTCAGCACGGCGGCGCCGCGGTCCCAGAAACGGTATTCCAGCGCGCCTTCGCACAGCCACGTCTTGGCCGGCACCAGCTCGGGGTAGTCGGCGCGCAGCGTTTCGTCGGCGATGCCGAAATAGGCCGCCGCGTCGCCGAAGTTGACCTGGCTGACCTCGCGTTCCAGGCGCAGGCGCAACTGCAGCGACGGCGTCGGCGACATCGACAGCCGCAGGCGCGGCTTGGGGTAGTAGTGGGCTTTGGCGTCGGGCTGGTCGGCGCCCACGCTCAAGCTGGCGTGCGAAATTTTCAGGCCCGCTTCGGCGTTGAGCGAATTGTCGAACTGCCATACCGACGACAGCTGGCCCTCGACCCGCTCCTCCTGCACCCAGGCGCTGCCGGTGGACACGGCTGCGGCGCCGGCGTTGGCCTGGTAGGCGTTGGCGCTGTCGTTGGTGTTGACGGCCCGCTCGATGCCGCCGCGCAGCACGACGCCGTTCAACGCCTGCCAGCTCATCTGGGCCGCGAGGACCTGTTCGGTGGCGTTGGCGGTGGTGACCGCGTACGACGTGTGTCCGCTGGACGAGAATGTCGACTCCGCGTCCACCTCGGAGGTGCGGTACAGCGCCTTGAGGTCCAGGCTGGTGCCGGGCGCCAGGTCGCGCGTGTAGGCCAGGCCCTGTTCGATGGTGCGTCCGGCGTTGTCGTTGCTGTTCAGGGCACCCGTCTCGGTGTCGATGCGGGCCTGCGACTGGTAGGTCCAGGGATTGACCGCGCCGTTCCAGCTCAGCTGGCCGTCGAGCAGGTCCTGGCCGTAGCTCCACTTGGCCACCTTGTTGCCGGAAGTGCCGGCGCCGGCCATGGTCACCTCGGTGGCCGGCACCTGGCCGGCGTACACCGTCGTTTTGCGGCCCTGGCCCTGCGAGGTGTCCGGCGAACGCGTCCAGCCGAGCGTGACGTTGATGCTCTTGTCGCCGCGTTTCAGGCTGTAATTGCCTTCCAGCGAGGGCGTCAGGTCGCCGTCCGCCGTCAGGTAGCTCGACGCGGTGGTGCTGGCCGAGACCAGGTCCATCTGCTTGAGCACCAGGTTGGCGACGGTCGGGTAACCCTGCATGTCGATGCCGCCGGCGCCGCCGTTGATGACGTCGATGCGTTCGACCGCCGCCGCCGGAATGCGGCCCAGCACGTCGCCGAGCGGCTCGGTCTTGGACGCCGGGCGCTTGCCGTTGATGAGCACGTTGCCGGCCACGCCGCGCGCCGCATTGCCGCCATCGAAGACGAAGCCGGGCAGGCGGGTCGCCATGTCCATCGCCGTCGTGGCCTGGAATTGCTTGAAATAGTCGGGCGGGTAGGACTGCGGCGGCGCTCCATCGGCGGCGGCGGCCGGCCCGGCGGCGGCAAGGGCACAGGCCAGCAGGACGGCGGAGCGGATGGAGGGCGGGGTTGTCATCCCGATATTTTACCGGTATCCGGCGTTCCCACCTAGATGAAATCGTGTGCCAGCCATGCCGCTTTCGCATGGCAAAACCGGGGCGAGGCAAATTTGCCACAATTTCCCCATGTTTAACAAATTTAATAAACGCCGCGAAACAAAGTGTTGGCGCAAACGCCATGCGGCAGGTGTGTCCGATGGTGTGGATCAAGTCGCGGGCGGGTCGGACGGCTGCGCGGCACCGGCCGGCGCGTTCGTGCCGGAGCCGGCCCACATGATGATTTACGGCTACCAGGACGGCTGGCGCGGGCCGTGGCCGACGACAGGATTGGAATCGTTTCCCATCGCGACAAAAACCGCTTAGCCCGCACCCTGTTTACGTGTATATTTGCGTAACTTTTTTAATTAACAAATAGCACGGAGACACGCATGACACGGAACCTGATCGCACGCTCGGCCGCAACGGCGCTGCTCGCATTGATCGCCAACGGCGCCTCGGCGGCCGACGGCGCCGCCATCCCGCAGCGGGTCGAGGCGCTGCTGCGCCAGATGACGCTGGAGGAGAAGGTCGGCCAATTGCATCAGCTGTCGGACAAGGAATTCATCACCGGCCCGGAATCGGCCGAGCGCCGCAACCTCGAGAGCGACCTGCGCGCCGGCAAGGTCGGCTCCATGCTCAACGTCAAGGGCGCGGCCGACACGCGCGCGGTGCAGGCCATCGCCATGCAGTCGCGCCTGAAGATTCCGCTGCTGTTCGGGCTGGACGTCATCCACGGCTACGAGACCATCTTCCCGGTGCCGCTGGGCGAAGCGGCGTCGTGGGACCTGGAGGCCATCGAGCAGGCCGCGCGCATCGCCGCGCGCGAGGCGTCGGCCTCCGGCATCCACTGGACCTTCGCGCCGATGGTCGACATCGGCCGCGATCCGCGCTGGGGCCGGGTGATGGAGGGCGCCGGCGAGGACGCCTTCCTCGGCAGCCGCATCGCCGAGGCGCGCGTGCGCGGCTTCCAGGGCGCCAAACTGGGCGGCACCAGCTCGGTGATGGCCACCGCCAAGCACTTCGCCGCCTACGGCGCCGCCACCGCCGGGCGCGATTACAACGCCGTCGACATGAGCGACCAGCTGCTGTACGAGACCTATCTGCCGCCGTTCAAGGCGGCGCTCGACGCCGGCGCGGCGACGTTCATGAATTCGTTCAATACGCTCAACGGCGTGCCGGCCACCGGCAGCGCCTTCCTGCAGCGCGACATCCTCAAGGGCGCCTGGGGCTTCAAGGGCTTCGTCGTCAGCGACTGGAACTCGATCGGCGAGATGGTCCCGCACGGCTACGCCGCCGACCTGTCGGACGCGGCGGCCAAGGCCATCACCGCCGGCAGCGACATGGACATGGAGAGCAACGCCTACGCCGGTTCGCTGGCGCAACTGGTCGGCGCCGGCAAGGTCGACGTCAAGCTGGTGGACGACGCCGTGCGGCGCGTGCTGACCAAGAAATTCGAGCTGGGCCTGTTCGACGACCCTTACCGCTTCTCCGATGCGCAGCGCGAAAAACAGGCCGTCAACGACCCGGCGCACCGTGCGGCCGCGCGCGCGACCGCCGCCAAGTCCATGGTGCTGCTCAAAAACGATGACGGCGCGCTGCCGATCAAACGCGGCGTCAAATCGATCGCCGTCATCGGCCCGCTGGCCGACGCCCGGCGCGACCTGGAAGGCGGCTGGATCGTCAAGTCGCACGCCGAACGCGTGGTCAACCTGGTCGACGCCATCCGCGCCCAGGCCGGATCGGGCACGCGCGTGAGCTTTGCCGCCGGCTGCGATATCGCCTGCGCCGGCGACGGCGGCTTCGCGGCCGCCGTGGCGGCGGCGCGCGACGCCGATGTCGTGGTGCTGGCCGTCGGCGAGTCGTGGGAGATGAGCGGCGAAGCCAAGTCGCGCGCCGACATCGGCCTGCCCGGACGCCAGGGACAATTGTTCGAGGCGCTCAAGGCGGCCGGCAGGACGCCGGTGGTGGTGATTCTGGCCGGCCGTCCGCTGGTGTTCGAGAACGTCGCCGAGCAGGCCAAGGCCATCCTGTACGCGTGGCTGCCGGGCAGCGAAGGTGGCAACGCGATCGCCGACGTGCTGTTCGGCGCCGTCAACCCGTCGGCCAAATTGCCGATGACCTTCCCGCGCCACCAGGGGCAGATCCCGATCACCTACCAGCAATACCAGACCGGCCGCCCGGTGACCGATCCGCGCGACGTGCTCTATAAATCCGGCTACATCGACATGCCGAACACGCCGCGCTACGCCTTCGGCCATGGCCTGGGCTACACGACGTTCGCCTACCGCGACATGAAGGTGAGCCAGGACACGATGAAGGCCGATGGCAAGATCACGCTGTCGTTCACCTTGGCCAATACGGGCGCGGTGGCCGGCACCGAGATCGTGCAGCTCTACCTGCGCGACCCGGTGGCGTCGACCGTGCGGCCGCTGCAAGAGCTCAAAGGATTCCAGAAGGTGGTGCTGGCGCCGGGCAAACAGCAACAGGTCAGCTTTACGCTGAACCGCGACAGCCTGGCCTACTTCAACCGCAAACTGCAATGGGTGGCCGAACCGGGCCGGTTCGAGCTGATGGTGGGCGCCGCCTCGAACGACATCCGGCTGCGCACCAACATCGAGTTGACCGACTAAGCGCCCGGTGGCGCCGCGCCGGACGAGCTATCCGGCTTCCGGTGGAAGCCGGCAAGGCCGGTGCGGCGGTCCAGATAGCGTTCGGCGAATGCGTCCGGCGGAACCGGCTTGCCGAGCAGGAAGCCCTGGGCGATGTCGCAGCCGGCCGCGCGCAACCAGTCCAGCTGCGCCTGTTCTTCGACGCCTTCGGCCACGACCGCCAAGCCGAAGCCGCGCGCCAGCGCCAGGATCGCGTGGACGATGGTTTCACCGCGCCGGGGCAGCAATTGCACGAAGCTGCGGTCGATCTTGAGCTGGTTGATCGGGAAGCATTGCAGGTAGGCCAGCGACGAGTAGCCGGTGCCGAAATCGTCGATCGCCAGCCGCACCCCGAGCGCGCGCGCCGCCTGCATGAAGGCGATGGCGCCGTCGACGTCCTCCATCAGCACGCTCTCGGTCAGTTCCAGTTCGAGCCGGCCCGGCGCCAGGCCGCTGTCGGCCAGCGCGCGCGTGACGTCGTCGATGAAGCCCGGCTCGCGCAGCTGGCGGGCCGACATGTTGACCGCCACCGTCAGCGTCGGGGCGCCGGCACGCTGCCACGCGGCGACCTGGTCGCAGGCGCGGCGCAGCACCCAGCGGCCCAAGTGCACGATCAAGCCGCTGTCCTCGGCGATCGGGATGAATTCGGCCGGCGACACCGGGCCGTGCTCCGGGTGGTTCCAGCGCAGCAGCGCCTCGACCCCGACCAGCGCGCCATCGGCGCAGTTGAACTGCGGCTGGTAGTGCACCGACAAGCGGTCCTGTTCGATGGCGCGGCGCAGCTCCCGTTCCAGCGCCGCGCGGCGCTGGGTGGCGGCGGTCATGGCCGGCACGAATTCGGCGAGCCGGTTGCGCCCGGCGTGCTTGGCGTGGTACAGCGCGGTGTCGGCGCTGCTCATCAGCTCACCCATGGTGCCGGCGTCGTCGGGGTACAGGCAAAAGCCCACGCTGGCGGTGGCGAAAAACTCGCCCTGCCGCAGCCGGAACGGCGCCTGCAATGCCTGCGTCACGCCGGCGGCCAGCGCCAGGGCGGCGGCGCGGTCCGGCACCGGGCCGGCGATGATCGCGAACTCGTCGCCGCCGATGCGGCCGACCAGGTCGGACGCGCGCACCGCGCCGGTCAGCGCGTCGGCCACGTGCTGCAGCAGTTCGTCGCCGACGGCGTGGCCGGCGGTGTCGTTGACCAGCTTGAAGTTGTCGAGATCCACCAGCAGCAGCGCCAGGCGCTGCCCCTGCGTCCGCGCCCGTTCCAGGTCGGCCGCCAGGCGGGCGTAGGTGGCGTGGCGGTTGGGCAGGCGCGTGACGTGGTCGGTGTGGGCCATGTAGTCGAGCTTGCGCTCGGCGGCGGCCATCCGCGCCCGCGTTTTGCGGCCCAGCACCGCCACCACCAGCATCGCCAGCAGCGAGGCGACCGTCAGCAGGCCGACATAGCGCAGCAGCACCGCGCGCAGCTTGGCGGTGCTGGTGTGCAGCACCGTGTGGCCCAGCGTGGTGTCGCGGTGGCGCACCGTGTCGGTGACGGTGATCACGCCCTCCGGGGTGGCGCCGTCGGGCGGCCGGCGCGCCGGCAGGCGGCTGTCGGGATAGGAGAATTCGGCGAACAGATTGCCGTCGTTGTCGTAGACGCCGACCGCGCGCAGGCCGGGAGCGTAGCGGAACGCGTGCAGCGCGTCGCGCGCGGCGTCGCGGTCGCGGAACATCAGCGGCGCGGTCACGCTGTCGGCCACGATCGCCGCCTGTACCTTGGCGCCGTCGATCAGCGAGTGGCGCATGTCCAGTAGCTGGTAGGCGATCAGCACGGCGCCGGCGATGACCAGCGCGGCGGCGGCGGCAATGATCTGGCCGGTGCCGAGCGCGCTGGAGATCGGCGCCGGGGCCAGCGCGCGCCCGGGCGCCGCCGCGTGCCTGGCGTCTGGCTTCGCTGCGTGCCGGACGGCGCGCTTCATCGGACGTTCCTCGCCAACCGCAGCAGGCGCGAGCTGAAGCGCAGGCCGGCGCGCGCCGCTTCGACCGTGTCGATGTCGAAGCGCAGGTGCTGGTCCTCCTCGACCAGCGCGACGGCGCCGGCGTAGCCGTTTTTCGGCTCGTCGACGATGGCGAGGATGCCGCCGGCGGCGGTGGCCGGGCGCGTGGCGCCGGCGCGCAGCACGGCGACATCGCATTGCGTCGTCGGCCCCGGCTCGATCACCGAGAGCCGGCGCTCGCCCACCGGCCTGCCGTGCAGCTTGCGCAGGCTGTCCCACAAGACGTGCGCGCTGCTCAGGCAAACGGTCAGCGGGCGCGCCGTCTCGGCCCCGGGCCAGGTGGTGAACTGGGCGATGTTGTAGACGTAGGCCGCCTTGAGCGCGGCGTCGTCGGACTGCGCCCAGCCGGCCCGCGCCAGCCCGAGCAGCGACAGCGCGGCGCACCACAGCAGCAGGCGCTTCATGGCGTTCGGTTCAGAATGCATAACCGATCTTGGCGGTGAAGGTGCGCCCCTCGCGCGCAATGGCTTCCTGCACGAACGCCGGACCGGCCGGGTCGGCGTAGCGGCGATTGGCGGCGTTGTAGAAGCTGACCGACCAATCGACTCCGCCGGCGCGCTTGCGCGCCGGCACCAGGGTCAGGTTCCAGGCGCAATAGCCGGCGGTGGCGGCGTTCTCGGTCAGGCGGTGCGACACGCACTGTCCCTCGACGCCGAGCCGCAGCGGCCCGCCTGGCGCCGCCGCCGTCCCCGGCAGCGGCCAGGTGGCGTTGAGCTTGGCCAGGTGGCGCGGCGAATTGACCGGCCTGGCGCCGTCGCCGTCGCGCACGTGCTGCCAGGCGTAGTTGGCGCGCAGCCGGGTGCCGCCGGCAAACTGGCGTTCGGCCGCCAGTTCGACGCCGTTCGCCGAGGCCCGTTCGGTATTGTCGAACATCAGCAGGCCGTCGTCGCGCAACGTTTCGGTGATCAGGCCGCCGATGCGGTAGTGGAACACCGCCACCGACAATTTGCTGTAGGCGTCCGGGCGGCGCTCCCACACCAGTTCGTGGGTGGAGATCTCCTCGGCGCGCAGACGCGGGTTGGCGGCCTGGCCGCCTTCGCTGACGCCCACCGCGTAGTACAGCTCGTAGGCGTTGGGCGAGCGGTAGGCGGTGCCGTAGAGCAGCTTGAGCGTGTCGGCCGGCGTGGCCTGCCAGATCAGCGCCGTGCGCGGATTGAAGCGGCTGCCGGTGATGCTGTCGCGGTCGAAGCGCAGGCCGGCGTTGACGATCACCGTCGGCGCCAGCCGCATCTCGTCCTCGGCGTAAGCGCCCAGGCGGTGGTCGGCGCGGCGGTCGTCGAGCAGCGACTGGTGCGGATCGAGGTCGAAACTGAACTGGTCGCGCCGCGCGTTGCGCTGCAGGTCCAGTCCCGCCACCAGCTTGTGGCCGGCGATGCCGGTCAAGGTGGCGCTGGCGTCCAGGCTGTACCAGGCGGCGTGGTCGCCGTCGACATTGACGCGGGGCAAACCCTGGTCGTCCGGATAGCTGCCCACGCCCAGGTAGTCGGCGCGGCCCCAGTTCAGGCGGGTCGACACGGCCACCGTGTCGGTGGCCGCCGCGCTGTATGACAGGCTGGCGAAGCTTTGCGCGTCGCGCGTGTAGTTGGGGGTGTTGTACACCGCGCCGAACGAGCCCGTCGGCACGCCCTTGACGCGCGTGACATGGCCGGCGCTGAAGCCCCAGCCGCCGCGGCCGGCCTTGATGAAGGCGCCGCGCATGCGCTGGTAGTCGAGGCCCTCGGCCAGGCCGTTGTTCTGGTCCGGCGTATCGAATTCGGCCGCGTACAGCGCGCCGCCGCGCCGCGTGCCCGCCTTGACCGAGAACAGCACGTCGGTGCCGTCCTGGCTGTGGTAGCCGTAGCTGGCGCGGCCGCGGCGCTCGCCCTTGCCGCCGGCCGCCAGCGTGCCCTGGGCGCCGGCCATGGCGCTGCCGCTCTTGGTGATGACGTTGATGACGCCGAACAGCGCGTTCGAGCCGTAGACGGCCGCGCCGGGGCCGGGCACGTACTCGATGCGCTCGACCAGGTCCATGTCGACCAGGCTGTCTTCGCCGATCGAGGCCTGGTCGTACACGCTGTCGTTGACGCGCACGCCGTCGATCAGCAGCAGGAAACGGCTGTCGTAGTCGCCCGGCCGCAGGAAGCCGCGCGCGCCCAGGTAATCGTAATTGCGGTCGCTCGAGACGTACAGGCCGGGCAGCGTGGCCAGCGCGGCGCCCAGGGTGCGCCAGCCGTGCTCGCGGACGTCCTGCGACGTCAGCACGGCGACCGCCGACGGCGCCTCGCTGACGCGCTGGGCGAAGCGGGAGGCCGACGTCACCATCGTGACCTCCATCAGGCTTTCCAGCGGCAGGGTGCTCAATTCCTCGGGTGGCGCCGCCGCGGCCGCGTGGGAGCGGCCAGCCTGCAGCGCCAGCATGACAAACAACGTGACGCAGCTGAAGCGCGGTGCACGGCGATCGGATGGGTTCACGATATGACTCTATTTATTGGTTTATGGAAAGTATGTTACTCCTTGTGATGGCGATAAACGCCGTTTTTTAGCATTTAAGAAATGTTCCTGTGCGCTGTAGCAACAGCGCGCACGGGCCGGGTGGCGTTCGGCTTACACGCGCACCGCCTCCAGCAGCAGCGCGTGTTCGAAGCGCAGCTTCAAGCTGGAGGTGGCGCCGCCGTGCACCTCGCCGAGGTCGCGTCCGTCGATATAGTCGCGCAGGCGCCAGCGCCCGGCGCCGAGGCCGCGGATTTCGACCGGCCCGTCCCAGCGCGGCGCGTAGAAGGCGAAATAGAGCTTGCCGTCCTTCTCCACCGCGTGGCCCTCCGGCTTGTCGAAGCCGATGTCGTACAGCTCGCCCCGGTACACGCCCTTGGGCAGCATCTTGTCGCGGTAGACGCCGATCCATTTGCGCCACTTGTCCTCGCGCTGCGGCGTCAGCAGGAAGCTGTCCTTCGGCTTGGGATCGACCGGCCAGGTGAACTTGGTCGACAGCACCGCGCCGATGCCGATGGTCGAGGCGAAATCCTCGCCGCCGTCGCTCAGTTCGACGTGGTCGCCCGCGTACGGCGCCGACGGCCCCATCAGCGCCTTCAGCGTCTTGCCCTTGTGGCGCACCTGCCACGACGACAGCGGGTCGGCGGCCGGCGCCTGGTTCATGTACGGCATGTTGTGGAACGAGTACGAGGTGCCGCACGGGCACAGCTCGACCACCGCCTTCGGGTTGATCTCCATCGCGGTGTCGTACACCATCTTCCAGAAATCCTGCAGCTTTTCGACCGATTCCTCCGGGCGCGCGTGCTTGTGGGCCGGGTTGTGGCAGGGCGCCACGCCGTTCAGGTGCTGGCCGTCGAGCTTGAGGCCCTGGTAGCCCCATTCGCCGAGGATCTTGCGCACCAGGTCGCGCGTCATGTCGATGGTGGGCTGGTAGGCCGGGCACAGGTACAGGCTGTTCCACCAGCTGACCAATTGCGGCGCGCCGTCCTTGTCGAGCAATAGCATGTCGGTGTGGGCGTGCAGCAGGTCCGAGCCGGGATCGACCGCCAGCGGCGTGATCCACAGGCGCGCCTTCAGGCCGGCGTCCTTGATCGAGCCGACCAGGCTGCGCATGTCGGCCTCGCCGCCGGGGAATTTCTTGGTGTCGATCTTCCAGTCGCCCTCGTTGGTCTGCCAGCCGTCGTCGAGCACCGCCCATTCCAGGCCCAGCTCCTTGGCTTTTTTCAAGGTGCCGACCATCAGCGGCAGCGTGAAGTCGCGCTCGTAGCCCCAGGCGCACCAGATCGGCTCGTAGCATTCGTCGGGGCAGTCGGGCGAGCGCAGCCCCCGTTCGGCCATCACCTGGCGGTAGCGGTCCAGCGCGCCGAAGTAGTCGCCCGTGTGCAGCGCCAGGAAGGTGTCGAGCGTGTCGAGCGACTCGCCCGGTTGCAGGGTCGCTTCCAGTTCGCATTCGACCGCGAGCGCGGCGCCGCCCTTGACGGCGCGCACCGGCAGCGCCACCAGGCGCGGGACGGTGTCGATATGGCCGACGGCCAGGCCGCAGTCGCGCTGCCAGACATCGGCCGCCGGCGTGCCGCTGCCGTAGTCGGAGGCGTTCATGCCCATGAAGTTGCGCTGGTCGAAGCCGGCCTTGAGCGGCTGGACCCAGTCGCGCCGGTCCAGGTGGCTGGCGCCGGAATAGGTCCAGAATTCCGCCTTGCGGCCGGCGGCCGGTTGCAGGGTGTGGCCGCTGTTGCTCCAGGCGGTGACGCCCAGCGGCGCGGCGCCGGTGTTGCGGTAGCCGACGCGGATGATGGCGAAGCCCGGATGGCGCTCGTAAAAGGTGACGTTGACGGTCTTCTCGATCCCTTCGGCGGCGATGCCGGTGAAGCGGTGGCGCACGCCGGCGCCGTGCGGGCCGTCGACGCGGTCGGCCGCCTGCGCCGTCAGCGCGTAGCGTTCGATCCAGCGGCCGTCTTTCAGGCGCAGCCTTTCGCTCGCCGCGAAGGCCGTGACGGCGGCCGCGCGCGGCGCCTGCGCGGTCAGCGCGCGGCGCAGCACCCGGCAGCGCAACTGGCCGTCGAATTCCAGCGCCATGGCGGCGTCGCCGATGCGCGCGACGTGCTTGCCGCCCGCCTGGGTGGCCGCCGCGGCGGCGTCGGCCGCCCAGGCGGTGGAGGCCACCGGCGCCGCGACGGCGGTTCCGGCCAGCCATCCGAGCAGCGTGCGGCGGCGCCGGTCGTGCCGGTTGTTGGCGTCCGTGGTGGCGTGCTGGCCGCTGGCTTTTTGATGCGCTTGCTTCATACATCTCCTCGTCTGTCTTGTAGGTGGACTGCATGGCCGGCGCACGGCGGCCGCAGCGACCGCCTACACCAGCACGACTTGCGCGCCGCGTGCCCGCAGCGCTTCGACCGTCTCCGGCGCCGCGCCGGCGTCGGTGATGATGCGGTCGACTTGTTCGATCTTTGCGATCACGGACAGGCTGCGCCGTCCGAGCTTGGACGAGTCGCCCACCGCGACCACGCTGCGCGCGATCTCCAGCATGCGCGAGTTCAGGCGCGCTTCCAGCAAATGCGGCGTCATCACGCCGATCTCCGGATCGAGGCCGTCGAAGCCGAGGAACAGGATGTCCGCGTGCAGACCCTGCAACGCCGCCTCGGCCTGCGGCCCGCCCAAGGAATACGAACTGGGCCGCAGCACGCCGCCCAGCATGATCAACGTCACGTGCGGCGCGCCGGCCAGCAGCACCGCGATGTTGAGCGCGTTGGTGATGACGTTGATCGACTGCAGCTTCAGGCCGCGTATCTGCTTGGCGATTTCCGCCGTCGTCGTGCCCGAATCGAGCACGATGGTTTGTCCCTCGCCGATCAGTTGCACGGCGGCCTCGGCGATGCGCATCTTCTCGGCGCGGCGCAAGGTTTGCTTGACGCCGATCGGCAGGTCCTCGTCGGCCCGCTGGGCCAGCGCGCCGCCGCGCGTGCGCACCACCGCGCCGATCTCGGCCAGCGCGTTCAGGTCGCTGCGCACGGTCACTTGCGAGATGTCGAACATCGTCACCAGTTCGGCCACCGTGATCCGGCCGCGCTCGGCGACCAGCTCGCGGATGTGGCGCCGCCGTTCTTCCACCAGCAGGTTGTTGTCGGCCGGGGCTTCCTTCGCTATCGCTTTCGTTTCTGTCTTCTGGGTTTTTTTCATTGCCGATCTTTCCAATTTTGCGCAAATAAAGAGTGATCCCGATAATACAGGACGCCCGGCGCGAAAAGAATCGAAAGTTCGGCGTTATCCCCCGTTCAGCCCCTGGCGGCCTTCGCCGGCGTGTTTCGCCAGGCGTCGGGGAAGGTTTTTTCGGCGTTTTTGCGGAATAGCTTGTCGATCACCGCGCGCGGCAGCTCCAGGCCGCGTACCGGCGCGTCCAGTTCCGGCACCGCCAGGCTGTCGCCGGTGGCGAAGTAGCGCCAGTCGCGGCGCCAGACGGTGTCCAGGTCCTTGGCGAAGTCGGCATCGGGCTGGGCGGACGATTGCGCCAGGTCGGAGCCGTACATCAGCCGGTCCTGATAGTTGATGAAGAACGCCCGCACGCGCCCGCGGTCGCGCTGCGACTGGTACTGCAATTGGCCGATGCGCGCGGCGACATCGACATTGACGGCGGGGTGGGCGTCCAGAAAACGCGCCAAAAGGTCGATGTCCCATTCGAGCGAGGCCAGGTGAACGCCGGTGAAGCGCAGCGTCGGATGCCTGGCCAGCAGCCGGTCGCGCGCCGCCATCTGTTGCTCGTAGCTCGGCATTTCCGGATGCCGGTACATGTGGTACGCCGGGTGGGCTTTGAAATATTCGCGGTCGCTGTTGACCGTCATTTTCTCCAGCGGCAGCCAGCAGTTGTGCGGCTCGCCCTGGTGGCCCAGCACCATGGCGCCGCGTTTCGCCAGGCCGTCGAACAGGCGGTCGAAGCGGGCGTCGTCGACCATCACCAGTTTGCCGCCGGCGTCGCGCAGGTCCATGCCGATGTTTTTCCAGACCTTGACGCCGACGGCGCCGTCGGCCAGCGCGGCGTCGAGGTCTTCGAGGGTGGCGTCGGTCCAGCCGGGCCGCTCGAAACCCTTGGTCGAGAACGTCGCGGCCCAGGCGACGTCGCGTGGGTGGGCGTGCGCCAGCTTGCTGGCGACCTCGCGTTGCCGCGCCGGCGGCGGGAAGTCGGCGTAGTCGACATTGATGGTCAGCGCGCGGAAGTTGTCCTTGCGCGCCTGCGCGAGGTAGGCGGACTGGCTATCGCCGTGCAAGTGCAGGTGGGCGTCGATCTTCGGCACCTTGTCGAAGTCGGCCATCGTGTAGCTGTCGGTGGCCGCTTGCGCGGACAGCGCGGAGAATGCGGAGAGCGCGGAGAACGCGGAGAACGCGGCCAGGATGGAGCGGATGAGGGTGGAGCGCATCGGACTTCCTTTTGTATTGGGGGTTCAGGTGTGCCCGGACAGGCGCTGCAGCGCGGCGGCGTCGAGCGGCGTGCCGGCGTTGCGGGCGGCGTACAGCGCGGCGCCAAGTACTGGCGCGAACAGCGGCGCGGATACCTGGAACGGCCGGGCGCGGCCCGCCAGCGCCGTCGTCAGCGGCACCCGCAACGGTCCATCGGCGCCAACCAGCCCGCCGGTGAACGACACCGCGACCTCGACATCGTCGGCCACGCACAGCCTGGCGCGCACGGCGTCGACCAGCCCGGCCAATTCGCCGGCGGCGGCGTCGATGATATCCATGGCCTGGCGATCACCCAGCGCGGCGGCTTCGCTCACCAGCCGCGACAAACCCGCGATCCCGCTGCGTTCGCGTTTCAGATCGCCATAGACCACGCCGCACAGGTCCAGGTCTTCCTCCAGCGACAGGCGCTGGCGCACCAATTCATAGAGCTCGCCACGCGGCGCGCGGCCGTCGCTCATGCGCGAGAACAGGGCCAGCCCGGCGCGGGCGATCCAGTGGGCCGAACCCTCGTCGCTGAACAATTCACCCCAGCCGCCGGCGCGCGCCTTCTTGCCGCCGTACTCGCCGTAGGCCATCGAACCGGTGCCGGCGATGATGCTGATGCCGTCGGCGCAGGCCAGCGAGCCGGCCCAGCTGCACACCATGTCATTGCCGCAGCGGTAGCGGTCGTGGCCGAGGATGGCGCGCGGCAGCGCCTCAAGCGCGGGCATGACGGCGCGGTCCTCGCCATAGGCCGGCAAGCCGAAGAACGCCTGCGCGATGTCGCCGGGCCCGATGCCGGCGGCGGCGAACAGCGTCCGGCAGCCGCGCTCCAGCATCGCCGCGGCGCCGTCCATGCCCACTTCCAGATAGTAGGCGCTGCCTTCCCCGTGGCGGGCGCGCACGTTGCCGTCCGCGTCCACCAGTGCGAACGCGGTCTTGGTGCCGCCGCCGTCAACGCCCAGAAACATCGCTTTTCCCTTCACATGGATAGATCGTCACGCCGCGCACCACCCGGTTGACCGTGCCGGAGACGCTGGGCGTATCCGGGCGCAGGCCAAGGTCGAGCGATTGCAGCAGCGCGTAGCTTTGGCAGAATACGATATACGGCAGCGCCAGCGCCAGATCGTTGGCATCGTCCACGCCTTGCAGCAACATGCAATCACCACCCAGCGCCGGTTCGGCGATGCCGCTCAGCGCCAGGACGCGGCCGGCGCGGCCGTCGTTGCGCAGCTCGCGCAGCAGGTCCAGATCATAGCGGCGCGCGTGCGCGTCGTTCGACAGCATGACCACCACCAGGGTGCGGTCGTTGACGATGGTCTTCGGCCCGTGGCGAAAGCCCAGCGGCGAATCGAACAGCGCCACCACCTGGCCGTCGGTCAGTTCCAGCAGCTTCAGCGCGGCTTCGCGCGCCAAGCCGCGCAGCTCGTTGCTGCCGAGGTAGACGACGCGCTTGAAACGCTGCGCCACCAGCTCTTTCAGCAGCGGCAGGGCGCTTTCCAGCAGTTGCCGCGCGGCGGCCGATGGCGCTTGCACGGCGTCGTCGGCGACGGCGTCGAATGCCAGCGCGGCCGACAGCAGCATCGAGGTGAAGCTGGTGGTCATGGCGAAGCCACGGTCGTGCGTGGCCTCCGGCAGCAGGATCGCCAGCGCGTTCGAGCGGCCCTCGGCCATGCGATACAGCTCGCCGTCGGCGTTGCAGGTGATGACCAGGTGGTGCACGTTGTCGACCAATTGGTCCGCCAGCGCCACCGCCGCCACGCTTTCCGGGCTGCTGCCGGAGCGGCCGAACGAGACCAGCAGGGTCGGCACGGCCGGTTGCAGGAACGAGAGCGGGCCGGAGACCAGGTCGGTGGTCGGCACGGCCTCCGCGCGCAGCCCCTGGCGCAGCAGCGCGGGGACCAGGCATTCGCCGATGAAAGCCGAGGTGCCGGCGCCCGTCAGTACGATGCGCAGGTCCGGCCGCGCCAGCAGCGGGGCGAGGAAGGCGTCGACGTCGGCGCGCCGGCTGTCCAGCAGTTCGGCGATCTCCGGCCAGACGACACCTTGTTGTGCGACTTCGCGCGCTGTCAGCCCCGCGCCGGCCGCGTCCAGCGTGTCTTCGCCGATGCCGAGAATGCTTGTTTTGCTATCCACTACTAACATGTTTCCAACTCCTTTGTTGCGGCGCCTGCCGTGCAGGCGTCCATATATTGGCGCAGCACTTTGGCCACGCCTTCCTTGAGCAGGTCGGCCGGCCGGTTGCGCAGGCGGCCTGCGCGCACCGCCTCGTACTGGGCCGGCAGGTACTGGCTGAGCAGGGTCAGCGGCGGCGCGTGGCGTTCCAGGTAATCGATCATCGCCGTCTGCGCCTGCTGGATCGCCGGATGCGGCCAGTAATACCGAATCCGGTCGCTCAGGCTGTATTGCTGGTCGAAGCGCACCCGCACCGGATCGCCGTAGTATTTGAGCCAGTAGCCGGGTTCGGCGCGCATGGTCTCCAGCACCACGTTCTTGAAGTTCGAGCCGGGACGCCCGTCGAGCATTTCCTCCTCGATGTCGGCCAGCGCCCACAAGGTCTCGCGCAGCGCGAAGGTCAGGCCGGGGCCGACCTTGAGGATGGCGAAGTGGTCGCGCACCAGCGCCGCCAGGCTGTCGCGGATCTGGTAATCGGTGGAATGGGCCTCGTAGACCAAGGTCGCTTCGCCCTCGATGAAGCGGCTCAACTCGCGCGCCTTTTCCGGCCGGTAGTCGATCACCTTATGGTGGTCGAATTCGACGCCGGGCTGCACCACCAGGCCGACCACGCGCGGCCACGCGGCCTGCAGGCCGGCCGCGGCGAAGGCGGCGCGGTGCACGGCGCTGGTGGCGGCGGCGGCCTGCGGCGTGGTGACGGCCAGCTCGGCGAGGTCTTCGTGGGCGCCGCCCGGCACCGGCACTTCGGTGCCGACGATGTAGACCGGGGCTTCACCGCCGGACTGCTTCCAGGCGGCTTCGGCGACCGCGCACAGCCGCGCCGCGCGGCGGGCGACGATGGCGTCCGGCAGCGGCACCGGATCGCCGGCGCAGGACATCGAGCAGTCCAGGTGGATTTTGCGGAAGCCGGCCAGCACGTATTGTCCGATCAGCAGTTCGGCCTTGGCCATGGCGTCGTCGGCCGGCTGGTCCTGCCAGGCGTTGGGGCCCAGGTGGTCGCCGCCGAGCAGCACGCGCTCGCGCGCCAGGCCGACCTTGTCGGCGATGCCGTGCACGAAGTCGCGGAAGGCGGCCGGCGTCATGCCGGTGTAGCCGCCATCCTGGTTGACCTGGTTCGAGGTGGCCTCGATCAGCACCGGCTCGCCGGCGGCGGCCGCCACTTCCATGGCCGCTTCGATCACCAGCGGGTGGGCCGAGCACACCGAGTAGATGCCGGCCGCTTCGCCGGCCTTGTGGCGCCGCACCAGATTGAGAAGATATTGCATGTCAGGTTCCTTGAAGTCGGATGGTTCAGGCGGGCGGGGTGTCGTCCGGCTGCAGCGCCAGGCACAGCGCGGCGGCCAGCGACAGGCCGATGCCGGCCAGCTTGTAGCCGTTCGGCAGCGTGGCCGCCAGGGTCATGGCGATGACGGTGGTCAGCAGCGGCGCGCCGGCGTTGACCATGGGCGAGACCACCAGCGCCTTGCCGTGCCGGAAGGCGTGCACCAGGGTGAGGGCGCCGACCGCGTTGAGGATCTGCGTGACGGCGGCCAGCAGCGGTCCGCTCGGGCCGTAGTTGATCGGCTGCGAGAAGTCGGTCATGGCCAGCGCCACCGGGATGAACAGCAGCGCGCTGGCGGTCATGTAGAAGAAGATGCTCTCCGCGTCCATGCTGGCGTTGGCCAGTTTCATGAAGTACGCTTGCAGGCCCCACGCCAGCAGCACGCCGATCGCCAGCACGAACCACAACCCGTATTGCCGTGGCGCGCCGCCGGGCGTGAAGTCGAACAGCGGCAGCGCGCACACCGCCAAGACGATGCCGGCCACGCCGAGCATGCCGGTGCGCTCGCGCAGGAACAGGTAGGACAGCGCGATGGTGATCACCGGCGACAGCGAGATCAGCGGAAAGATCAGGTAGGTCGGCCCGGCCTTGACGGCGTAGAACAGGATCATCTGGCCGCCGGCGCCGAGCAGGCCGATGGTCAGCCCGAAGGCGACGGCGCGGCCGTCGCGCCGCACGCGCCAACCGTTGCGGGCCAGCACCAGCAGCGCCGGCGGCACCATCGTCAGCGCCCACACCACGTAGATCAGGGTTTCGGGAAAGCCGTTCTGGCCTGGCAGGCCGGCGAAGGCGCCCCACACGCCCCACAGCAAGGTGGTGGTCAGCGCGTAGCCGAGCCAGCCGGTGGGGCGGGGGCCGGTTTTGTTCGTCATCGTGAGCGTGGAAGTCATCGGAGCCCTTAGAATTTCACGCTCATGCCGGCGGCGTAGGTGCGGCCCCAGGTTTCGAAGCCGTACTGCGCGTCGGCGCGGCCCAGGTTGGAGCGCATGACGGCGTCGCCGAGGTTTTTGCCTTCGACGAACAGCGTGATCTTGGGCGTGACGTCCCACGACGCCGAGGCGGTGATCCAGGTCAGCGAATCGACCTTGTTCGGGAAGCCGGCGATCACGTTGGTGCTTTGCGTGTACTCGCCGGTGTAGTCGAACGAGATCGAGGCGTTGACGCCGTTTTTCTCATACAGGAAGCCGATCGACGAGGCGGTCGGCGCCACGCCTTCGAGCTGGCCGACGTACTGGCCGCCCTGGTAGGCCTTGGTCCAGGTCTTGGCGAATTTGGCGTTGATGCCGAAGCCGCTGTCGAACAGGTGCTGGACGCCGATCTCCATGCCGCGCACGCGCGCCTTGTCGCCGTTGACCGGATGGGTGACCGTGTACAGGTAGCCCGGCACGCCGATGTCGACCTTTTCGTCGGTCTGGTAGGTGACGAAATTCTTGATCTGCTTGGCGAAGACGGCCGCCGTGATCGCCGATTTCGGGCGGTAGTACCATTCGACCGACAGGTCCTGCTGCACCGCCGTCGTCGGTTGCAGGTTCGGATCGCCGACGATGTTGAGGATGTAGCTGCGGTCGAGCGTGTTGTCGGTGCGGGTCGGCGCCAGCTTGTCGAGCGAGGGGCGGGCCATGACCTTGGCCAGCGCGCCGCGCACCACGAAATCGTCGCGCGCCCACCAGCTCAGGTTGGCCGATGGCAGCAGCTTGGTGTAGCTGCCGTCCTGCGACACCGGCACGGCCGGGCTGTAGGTGACGATCGGGCTGCTGGTCGGGATGTCCGGCGTGGCGTCGTCGATGGCGACGATCTGGTCGATCGCGCTGCGCGAGCTGGTTCTGGTGCGCACCAGGCGCGCGCCGATGTTGCCGTTCCAGTTCTCGCCCGACAGTTCCAGCTGGCCGTGCAGGGTGGCGGTCTTCTCGCGCACCGAGTACGAATCGGTCGGCACGAACACCGGTTGCGACTTGCTGACGTCGAAGGTCTCGCCGGTCGGGTTGCCGCTGTCGTCGAGGACCGGCTTGCCGTCCAGGCTCTTGAGCGCGGCGAAGTAGGCCGGCACGTCGAAGCGGATGAAGCTGCCGGGGAAGCCGCCGCCGGCGTTGCGCATATAGTTCGGCAGGGTCATCGGGCTGACGACGTTGGCGCCCAGCGACGAGAAGGTGGTCGTGTACATATTGCAGTACTGGCAGGCGCCGCCGCTTTTCTCGTTGCCGATGGCGTTGCGGTCCTTCTTGCGGTTGGTGGCGCTGACGCCGAACTGCAGGCCGTCGACGTGCCAGCGGCCGTCCAGCGACAGGCGGCCGTCGAGCGTGGCGCCGTCGACGGTGTCCTTGATGTCGGTGCCGGTCAGGCCGGCGAAGTGGACGCCGTAGTCCTTGTTGCCCAGGCGGCCGGCGGCCAGTTCGGTGGCCAGGTCGCGGCCGTCCTCGAGCGTGACGCGGATGTCGGGCAGGCGGCCGTTGTTGGCGCGGTAGTAGCCGGTGTTGCGACCGCCGATGCCGGCGACGACGAAGCTATCCTTGCCGCCCGAATCGCGCTCGGACGTCGACCGGTACAAGTCTCCGGACAGCTTGAGCGCGGGAGTGGGCTTCCAGTCGCCGTGCCAGCCCAGTTGGCGGGTGTCGACCACGCGGTCGGTGGTGACGTTGCTCATTTCGGGCACCAGGTCGCTCACCGTCATGCTGGTGATCAGGCGGTCCTTGATGACCACGTCGGACCAGCGGCCCGGCGCGTGCTCGACGTAGTACGACTGCTGGTAGCCGACCTGCGGCGAGTCGAGCCGGGTGGCCAGCGCGTCGACCGTCATGCGGAACTGCGGCGTGACCTTCCATTCGAACGCGCCGGACAGCGCGGTGCGTTTCTTTTCCTCGAAGATGGAGCCGAACGAGATGCAGCAGGGCGCCAGCAGGCCGCTTTCGCCGTTGCCGATGGCGCCGTCGCCGTTGGCGTCGAAGCTGCCCGGCGAATCGGCGTTGAAGGTTTGGTAGCCGAGCGAATCGGTGCGCACGTTGCGCTTGGAGAGCACGGCGCCGACGATCACGCCCATGGTGTTGTTGTTGAAAGTGTTGCTGACGACGCCGGAGAGCTTGCCGCCGTTCTTGCGCGACAGGTCGTTGCGGTCGCCTTCGAAGCGCGCCGACGCGTGGTAGCCGGGATTGTCCATCGGCCGCGCCGAGCGCAGGTTGACCGAGCCGCCGATGCTGCCCTCCATCTGCGCCGCCTCCGCCGATTTCATCACGTCGGCGCCGCTGATCACCTCCGACGGCAGCACGTCGAAGGCGAAGTCGCGGCCGTCGCCGTCGGTGGCGAGGATGCGCTTGTTCAGCGTGACGATGTTGTAGCCCGAGCCCAGGCCGCGCACATTGATGTACTGGCCTTCGCCGCCGCGGGTGCGGGAGACCGAGATGCCGGAGATGTGGGTCAGCGAATCGGCCACGTTATCGTCCGGGAAGCGGCCCAGTTCCGTCGCCGAGATCGAATCCTGGATCACGTCGGCGTTGCGTTTCAGTTCCAGCGAGCGGGCCAGCGCGGCGCGCGCGCCGGTGACGACGACGACCGGCGCCGCTTCCTGCGCCGCGCCGGCTTGATCTTGGACCGGCGCGGCCGGTGCCGCTTGCGGTTGAACCTGCGCGTGCGCCATGCCGCACAAGGCCATCTCCACCGCCACCGCCATCAAGGTGCGCCGAAGTCCCTTGCCAATTGCTCCATCCATGCCATTCTCCTGTTTTTCTGTTGTCTGAGATGGATAGTAATAAAACGAAATCGGAAATGCAAGTAACTTTCGAAGTCTTTCGATAGGTGTTGTATCTAGCGATTGAAAAGTTGCGGATAGTGGCTTTTGCGTCAAAAAGAAATACTTCGAAAGTTTCTTGTGTTTTCTTTGTTTGCTTACTACTATGCTTTTCACGACCCGGATCAGATGGCTAGGTCGCTAACCCAACTGGAGAAATCGCCTATGAACAGTGTCAAAACCACCGTGAGCCGTGTCGTTGCCGGCCTTCTGTTGTCCAGCTGCGCCGGCGCCGCGCTCGCGGCCAGCGTCACCGTCAACCCCGGCCAGTCGATCCAGGCCGCCGTGGACCAGGCCGGCGCCGGCGATACCATCCGCGTGCTGGCTGGCACTTACGCACAAAAAGTGTCGATTTCGGCAAAATCCGGCACGGCCGGCGCCTTCATTACGTTGAAAGGCGATCCCGGCGCCATTATCAGCGGCAGCGGCTTGAGCCCGTCCGGGCGCCAGGGGCTGATCACGATCAAGAATTCGAACTATGTGCGGGTGGAAGGGTTCGAGGTGGCGGGCTTGACGTCGAGCGGCGGCAATACGCCGGTCGGCATCCTGATCGAGGGCAACGGGGCGAAGCTGCAAATCGTCAATAACAAGATCCACGACATCCGCAATACCAGCACTTGCAAGGACCCGTGCGCGGTCGGCGCCCACGGTTTGGCGGTATTCGGCACGAACGCGACCGGGGTCACCGACCTGCTGGTGCAGGGCAACGAGGTCTACAAGAACGTGCTGCAGGCCAGCGAGGCGCTGGTCATCAACGGCAATGTGGACCGCTTCGAGGTGCTGAACAACAACGTGCACGACAATAACAATATCGGCTTCGATTTCATCGGCTACGAGGGCGAGTGCTCGGGTTGCGGCGAGAACGACCGGGTCCGCAACGGCATGGTGCGCAACAACGTCGCGCGGAATAATTCGAGCTCAACCAATCCCTGGTATGGCGGGGAAGGCTCGGCCGGCGGCTTCTACGTGGATGGCGGACGCAACATCATTTTCGACCGCAACATCTCAAGCGGCAATGACATCGGCTTTGAATTCGCCAGTGAACACAGCGGCAAGGCCACCGAAGACATCGTGATGACGAATAATTTCGTCTACAACAACCGCGAGGCCGGCTTGTCGGTGGGCGGCTATTCGTCGGGCGCGGGCCAGGCGCGCCGCATCCATGTGAACAACAATTCGTTCTATAAGAACATGGGCTGGGGGACCGAGGTGGTGTTCCAGTACAAGGTGCTCGACTCGCGCTTCAGCAACAACATCTTCTCCGGCGAAGGCACGATCGCGGAAAACTATGTGGTCGAGGGTAGCGGTCACAGCGGCAACGTGTGGGGCGTCAACCTGTGGTGGGGCAGCGCGTCGGGTTCGACCAACCTGCCGGGCACGCAAGTCAAGTCCGATCCGCGTTATGTGGCGCCGCAGACCGGCAATCTGAATCTTCAGCAGGCCTCGCCGGCCATCAACGTCGGCAATCCCGGCGCCGCGCTGACCACCTGGACTTCGCCGCTGTGGGCGACGTACTTCCCGTCCGGCGCGATTCCGGTCAACGGCGTCAAGGATATCAACGGCCAGGCGCGGGTTGAAGGCGTGATCGACCTGGGCGCGGACGAGTACGGCACCGCGCCTTAACCGAGCGGCGGGGCGAATTAGAATCCCGGCGCCGGCACCTCCGGGATTTGATTGTGCAAGCTGGCGTTGATGACGTTCCAACCGCGAATGACCGCGATCGCGTAGCTCAGTTCCGCGATCGCGGTCTCGTTGAAATGTTCTTTGAGCTGGCCGAAATCGGCGTCGGTCGGCTGCTTGTGCGGCAGCGCGTTGACGGCTTCGGCCCAGTTGAGGGCGGCGCGTTCGCTGTCGCTGAAGAAGGTGGACGGCGCCTCGCGCCAGCCGGCGATGGCGTTCAGGTGGCGCGGATCGGCGCCTTGCTTGATCAAGTCGCGCCAGTGCATGTCGACGCACACGCCGCAGCCGTTGAGCTGCGACACGCGCAGGTTGACCAGTTCGACCAGGCGGATGCCCAGCGAGCTTTTCTTGACCGACGCCGACAGCGCGATCATGGCTTGCAGATTGGCCGGAGCGACCGAGTAGAACGAGGAAATGCGGGCGGTTTGCGTCATGATGATGCCTTTCGAAGGAGGAGTGGCGCACCGTGCGCCGCTCATACCCTGTTAGACGGGCCACCCGTGCCGCCTGTGACAGCGTTTGGAAAATAGTTTGCGGGGCGGCCGGTCAGCGGCGCTCCGCCTGCGTGCTGCCGCGTCCGGTTGGCGCTTCGCGGCGGATCGACACGCGCCGGGGCGGCGGGCGCGGTGTCGCCAGCGCCTCGGCGAGCCGGCTGACGAAACCGCTATCGTCGCCCCGCGCGCCGCCCCTGACCGCCGCCACCACGGCCGGACCCAGCGCCCGGGTGGCGATGTGCCGGCCCAGGCTGCGATAGCTGTCGAACTGGCTCTCGTCGAACCACTGGTCGGCCGTCGACTCGTGGGGAAACGACGGATGCAAGCGGCTGTAATTGAAGATGTCGGCGTTCTCGCCGCCGGTCAACGCCGGTTTCAGGTACAGCAGCACGCCTTGCTGGGCGCCGCCGTCGGCCTGGTGGTAGTGGATGCGGCCGTTGACGAAACTGCCGCGCGGCGCGGCGCCGGCCACGCCGGGCAGCTTGGCCACGTCCAGCGTGATCGGCACGTTGAAGTCGGTCAGGCATTTGCGGATGGCGTTGCCCAGGTCTTCGAAGCGGTCGTCGTTGTCGGAACTGGCGTCGACCACCACGATCAGCTGGCAACGCCGCCGCACCAGCTCGTACAAGCCCAGGTTTTCAAAATGGCCGCCGTCCGACAAATAGACGAAATCGGATTGCGCGTTGGTCAGTCCGAACAGTTCCTTGACGATGCAAAACAGGCCGAACGACGGCGAGGCGCGCCGCCAGGCGGCCCCGGCCGGATTGGGCGACCAGCGTCCGAGCCGCAGATTGAACAGCGTCATCAGGAAGCTCAGCGGCGGCGACGAGTGGTAGCCCATGTTCGGACTGGCGGCGGCGCCGGAGATGGCGACGGCGGTGCCCAGCTTGATGCCGTTGTCGTGGTCGTCGCCGAAGGCGCTTTGCGTGGCGTACGAGGCGCTGGGGCGAAAGCCGCCGGCCGCGCCGTTCGCGGCCGGCAGTTCGAAGCCGCAGAAAGCCGGGCTGAAAACAAAGTTGGCGGCCTTGCGGGTCTGCCACGCCAGTTCCGAGCCTTGCACCAGATTGACCGCGCTATTGAACAAATGGTAGGGCCGCGGCACGGGGCCGGCCCGCACCGGCTCGCCCGCTTCCGGACGCGGATGCAGCAGGTCGTTGAGCGGCAGGTCGTCGCCGGGATCGAACCCGGTGAACGGATGCGGCATGCGGGCTTTGTTGCTGGCGCCGAAATAGGCGCGGGCCAGGCGCAGCCGGTACATCATATAAAGCGAGAATTTGTTGATGTCGACCCGCCAGCCCAGCAGCACGGCGGCGAGCGCGCAGACGGCCATGGTCGGCACGATGTCGCGCCAGGCCAGCTTGTCGCTGAGTAGCAGATAGCGCTCGAAGAACTGCGGCAGGGCCGCCGCGTCGTCGGCGGAGGGGGGCGGCGGGGCCGGCGGCAGGCCGCCGGCGATCAAAGTCAGCAGGCCGGTGGTGAGCAGGCCGAGAAACAGCACGCTGAACGCGTACGGCGCCAGCTGCGCCACCAGCTCCAGCTTGCCGGATTTGCCCGGCTGGCCGGTCCCCTGGCCGCTGCCCGAGCGCAGGCCCAGGTAAGTGACCAGGGTGGTGAAGCCGGTGGCCAGCGACGCCGACCCGGCGTAGCGGTCGAACGCCCAGGCCAGCAGCGGCGGCAGATAGAACGTGGCGCAGCACACCACCAGCCAGGCCGCCGCCATGATCGTGGTCCAGGCGCCCTGGCGGGCCCACCATTCGCGGCTGGCGTCGCTGTACAGGCGGCCGATCAGTCCGATCATCAAGGTCATCGTCACGCCGAACACGCACAGCATGGCCGGCATGCCCAGCGTCACCAGATGGACGTTGATCAAGCCGCTCAAGGCGCTTGCGCCCAGGCTTTTGCACAACCACACCGTCAGCAGGGTGCCCACCGCCAGCGCGCCGATGGCGCACAGGGCGTGGCCCAGCGCCTCCGACCCGGTCTGGCGCCACGCGCGCGGCGAGAAGCGCCAGCGCTTTGGCGCCTCCGGCGCCAGCGCCGCGCGCCGGTTCAGCACCTGCGCCAGCAGCCAGCCGCCGCCCCAGAACAGCGAGTACACCAGGCCCGGCAACAACAGGTAGGCGGCCTCGCGGGACGGAAAGGTGAGCTCGTCCAGGTAGCGGATCATTTCGTCGCGGTACTGCACGAAGGCGATGCTGCCCAGGAAGGCGGCGATCATCAGCGGGACGCAGACGCTGCGCAGCACCCACTTCTGGTCCTGCAGCCAGCCGTAGGTTTGCAGCACCGGCCCCTTGAGCGAGATATTCAACGCCATGCTGGAGACGCACAGCAGGAAAATGAGCGCGCCCAGCGGCAGCACGACGGCGCGTTGATGGTCGCGCAGCTCGTCGACCAGCAGCAGCATCACGCGCGGCAACAGGAACAGCAGGGCCATCCAGGTCACCAGCATCGTCATGTTCAGCAGCGTGTTGCGCACATAGGTGCAGATCAGCGTCCAGGTGTCGGCGGTGAACAGGCCGCTCTTCGGCGTCAGGTAGTTGCTGTATTTGCGCAGGAATTGCACTTCCGGCGGTTCCGAGCGGGGCGCGGGACCGGCGCCGGCGCTGCGCAATTGCTTTTCCACTTCGGCCACGCCGCCCGGCTCGCCATGTATCCATTTGCTCAGCCAGCCGCCGATGTAGCCGCCGCCGGACACAGTGGACAGATAGTCGAATTTGCTCAGCAGGCCCAGGTCCGCCAGCGCCTGCAGGACGCCGAGGTTGAAGGTGGCGCTGCGGATGCCGCCCCCGGACAGCGCAAGTCCGGCGAATTGCCGCTTCGCCGCGCTGGCGTAGAGCGCCGACATCGTCGCGTCGGCGGTCTTGGGCTGGCCGGGGGCGGGCGCCGTATCCGAGGATTCGGGCGGCGTGAAGAGCGCCTGCTCGTGGGCGAACACATCGGCGAACGTGTGCGGCGTTTGTATATCAGCCATGACATCTCCCCCTTGATTTTTATCAAGTCGTTGAAGCCGCTTGCATGATAAGCATACGCCCGTCGGATGAAACAAAAACGCTTTATGATATAAAAAACATAATTGTTGTAAATGCGTGTCGGGGAAGTTGTAATTGTGATATTTTTATCGGTTGGCGAAAGCGCGCACGGCCCGCCGCCGGCCGCGCCGGCGTTCAGACCAGCGTTTGCGGAATGCCCGCCAGCTTGTCCGGATTGCGCACCACCAGCACGGCGGCGATGCGGCCGTCCTCGATGACGAACGATTGCGCCGACTCCAGCTTGCCTTCGACATAGCGCAGCAAGCCCGGCTCGCCGTTGACCCGGGCCTGGCGGTAGGCGACATTGCGGGGATGCTGGTGTTCCACCGACCAGAACACGCCCGCCACGCGGCCGGCGCCGCGCAGGATGCGCAGGAACGACTTGATCTTGCCGCCGCCGTCGGACACCAATTGCACGTCGTCGGCCATCATGGTCTTCATGGCCGCGCGGTCGCCGGCCTGGGCGGCGGCCATGAAGCGTCCCAGCAAGGCGCGATGGGTGTCCTTGGGGACGTCGAAACGCGGGGTTTGCTGCCGCACCCGCTCCTGGGCGCGGTGCACCATCTGCCGGCAGGCCGCTTCGCTCTTGCCCAGCATGTCGGCGATGTCGGCGTAGTCGTGGTCGAACACCTGCCGCATCAGGAAGGCGGCGCGCTCCTCGGGGGAGAGGCGTTCGAGCACCCACAAGAAGGCCATGGAGACCTCGCTGGCCATTTCCGCGTTGCTTTCCGGCGTGCGCTCGTCGAGCTCGACGATCGGCTCCGGCAGCCACCAGCCGACATAGGTTTCGCGCTCGGCCTGGCGGGCGCGCAGGCGGTCGATGGCCAGCCGGGTGGTGAGGGTGACCAGCCAGGCCTCGGCCGATTGCACGGCCAGCTGATCGCTGCCGTGCCAGCGCAGCCAGGCGTCCTGCACCACGTCCTCGGCGTCGGCGCGCACGCCGAGCATGCGGTAGGCGATGGCGAACAGGCGCGGTCTGAGGGTGGTGAAGGCGGCGGAGTCGGTCATGGTGTCGGCAAACGGAGTGGTCTTCCCTGCTAGACGGGCGGGCGGCGCGTTTTGTGACATCCTACCGCAACCGCCGGCCGTTGACCGCCGGGACGGGGCCCGGCGCCCCCGTCCGGACCGGCCCGGGAGCGCGTTACGTTAGTGATCCGTGTGCAGGTACGACGGCGTCTTCGGCAGGCGCATGCTGAACAGGAAGGCGATCGCCATCATCACGGTCACGTAGAGGAAGAACCAGTTTTCGTGGCCCAGGTTCTTGAACGTGAGGCCGACGAACTCCGCCGAGCCGCCGAAGATGGCGTTGGCGATGGCGTAGGAGAACCCGACACCGAGCGCGCGCACTTCCGGCGGGAACATCTCGGCCTTCACCAGCCCGCCGATCGACGTGTACAGGCTGATGATCGCCAGCGCCACCGTGATCAGCGCGAAGGCGATGTACGGGCTGGTGTTGCCGCGCAGTATGGCCAGGATCGGGTACGTCGCCAGCGCACCGAGCGCGCCGAACAGCATCATCGACTGGCGGCGGCCGATGCGGTCGGCCAGCATGCCGAACAGCGGTTGCATGCACATGTACAGGAACAGCGCGCCGGTCATGACCACGCTGGCCGTCTTGGCGGGCATGCCGGAGGTGTTGACCAGGTACTTTTGCATGTAGGTGGTGAAGGTGTAGAAGATCAGCGAGCCGCCGGCGGTGTAGCCCAGCACCGTGATGAAGGCGGCGCGATGGTTTTTGAAGATGCCCGCCAGGGTGCCGGCATCCTTGTTCTTGCTGTCTTCCGGCTTGATGGTTTCGTGCAAGGTCCGGCGCAGCATCAGCGAGACCACGGCGGCGATGGCGCCGATCACAAACGGAATGCGCCAGCCCCAGGACTTCAGCTCGGCGTCGCTGAGGAACTGTTCCAGCACCACCACGGTCAACACCGCCAGCAGCTGGCCGCCGATCAGGGTCACGTACTGGAACGACGAGAAGAAGCCGCGCTGGCCGCGCAGCGCCACTTCGCTCATGTAGGTGGCGGTGGTGCCGTATTCGCCGCCGACGGACAGGCCCTGGAACATGCGGATGATCAGCAGCAGGATCGGCGCGGCGACGCCGATGGTGGCGTAGGTCGGCAGCACGGCGATGGCGAGCGAGCCGCCGCACATCATCAGCACCGAGATGACCATCGACTTCTTGCGGCCGACCCGGTCGGCGATGCGGCCGAACATCCAGCCGCCGATGGGGCGCATCAGGAAGCCGACCGCGAAGACGGCGGCCGCCTTCAGGAATTCGGCGGTGGAGTCTCCGCTAGGGAAAAACTGGCTGGCGAAGTAGATCGATGCGAACGAGTAGACGTAGAAGTCGAACCATTCGACCAGATTGCCGGACGATGCGCTGATGATGGCGAAGACCCGCTTGCGTTTTTCTTCGGCGGTGTAGTGGGGTTGGTCAGTGGCGGCCATGGGGGCTCCTTGCGAGATGGTGGGATACTTTTGATCGCGGCGGTTTATTGACGAGACGCAATGTGGCTTGCGATTGTAAAGTATCCGGCCCGAAACCGCTGGCACGCTAGCCCGGGACGCCCCGCGTGGCCGGGCCGGCGCGGCTAAACGGCGCCGGCCCCGCGCCGCCACAGGCACAGCGTGGCGACGTGGGTGGCGTCGAGCATGCGGAAGTGGATCCCGCAGCGTACGCCGCGCCGCAAGTCGGGCGTGAGGTCCTCGCACACCCGGAAGCGCATGCGCCGGGCGGACAAATCGATGTGTTCGAGTTCGATGGCGTCGAAGTCGAAGTAGCGCCGCACCTCGCCGTGCACCGCCTTGAAGAAACTTTCCTTGGCGGAAAAAATCAACGTCAGGGGGAGGTCGGGGCCGAGCGCGTCGCCGAAGCCGGCCAGATAGCGCAGCTCGGCGTCGTTGGCGACGATGGCGCGCACTTCCTGCGCGCCCGGACCGCCGAGGAGGTGCTCGATGTCGATGCCGACACCGTGGTAGCCGGTGGAAACCGGCAGGACGACGGCGGCCGCCATGTCGGCCGCGTGGGTGATGCTGCCGATGAGATCGACAGGCCACAGCGGTTCGCGCATGCGGCCGGTGCCGATCTGGGGAATATGCGGCCGCAGCGGCGCCATCGCCGCTTGCGCACACAAGCGGCCGTAGAAGAACTCGCGTTGGCGCTTGGGCACGGCGGCGGCGATGTGGGGCGGGAGGTCGATCCCGGCCGAACGGAAGCTGTCCGCGTCGATCGTCTCCGGCTGGAAGCGGATGCAGGCCACGGCGAGCGGCGGCGCGCGGTCGACAGGCCAATCCAGACGATATACATGCTCTTGCAATAAGACGCTCATTAACTTAACCAGTGCGGACGGTGCCGTTATGTTACAGCAGGCCCGGCCGTACCGGTGGAGGGATGGGCATGGTATCGTGTCCGTTTTTATAACACCGTAAATAGTAGAAGGAAGCTCCCATGCATCGAAACCCTCTCGGAGTACAACCATGACGCGGCGCTCGCGGGCGGAGTTGGCGCTAGGCGCGCTGGCCACGTTGGCCATGGCGGCGTGCATGGCCCCGGCGGCGGCCCAGCAGCTGGCGCCGGCGCCGGACCCCGACTTGCCGCTGTGGGAGGTGGGCCTGTTCGGCGGCGCCGCCTCCACCCCGGCCTATCCCGGCTCCGAGGACCGCTCCACGCGCGCTCTGGTGCTGCCGATGGTGATCTATCGCGGCAAGGTGCTGCGCGCCGACCGTTCCGGCATCGGCGCGCGCCTGGTCAATACCGAGCGGGTCGAGCTGGACCTCGGCTTTGCGCTGTCGCTGCCGGCCCGCTCCGACGACGTCGCCGCCCGCGCCGGCATGCCGGATCTGCGCTCGCTGCTGGAATTCGGCCCGCGCCTGAAGGTGTTGCTGGCCGAGCCCACGGCGACCAGCCGCGTGCGGCTGGAGCTGCCGCTGCGGGTGCCGATCGAGCTGAAAAGCGGTTTTCGACGCCAGGGCCTGGTGTTCGAGCCGCGCGTGGTGTTCGAGGCCGGCGACGGCACGGGCAAGTGGCAGGCCGACGCCAATCTCGGCGCGGTGTTCGGCAACGCCCGCCTGCACCAGTATTTCTATGAGGTGGAGCCGCAATACGCGACGGCGACCCGCCCGGCCTATCACGCGGCGTCGGGCGGCTTGCTGATGACCAGGCTCGGCGTGAGCCTGTCGCGCCGGCTGTCGCCCGATTGGCGCGTGTTCGGCTTTACCCGCTATGACAATTACAGCCACGCGCGCAACCGCGACAGCCCACTGTTCCTGCGCAACAGCGGCCTGTCGATCGGCGCCGGCTTCACGTGGACGATCCAGCGCTCGGCGGCGCGGGCGTGGGAATAAACGCCGCCGGCGTCTGACGTCGGGCTGGTCGCGGGCGACGACATTTGCGCGACATGGGCTCGCTACGATGTGGTCTCCCTCAACCACCAAGGCAAACCATGTTCCGCAAACGAACCGCTTTTCCGGCCGCATGCGCCGTGCTGGCCGCGCTGCTGGCGTCGGCCCCGGTCCAAGGCCAAACGACCGCCAATCCCGGTCCTTCCCAGGCTCGCGTGGCCGCCAAGCCGGCCCCCGGGTTGGCGCCGATGGACAAGGCGCATACATTCTCGCAGGTGCTCCATGGCGACAAGACCAGCACGCTGCTGGTGACGGCGCTGAACGGCGACACCGTCTCGGCGATCGACCTCAGCGAAATATCGGAACTGTACAGTGCCGACGCTTTCGATGTCATCGGCCGTTTCGACGCGGCCGCGCTGACCGGGCTGGCGCGGCGGCCGCAGCGCGTGCGCACCTATGCGGTGGCCGGCCTGCTCGGCGTCGGCCCGCGTGGCGTGGCGCACATCGCGGCCGGCACCAACTATCCGGCGCACGGCGCGGAAGTCGGGCACGAGGACGCCTTCCTGTTCCCCAAGATATCTGCCGCCACCGGTCCGCGCTCGACCATCGTCGCCGACGCCGACGGCCTGCTGGACTACGAGGTCGAAGTGTGCGCGCGTTTCGACCGCGAACTGCGCTCCGTCGCCGATTTCGACGCGGCGCGCAAAGGCTTGTTCCTGTGCGGGGATTTCAGCGACCGCGCGACGCTGGTCAAAAAGATCAACTTGCGCGATGTCGGGTCGGGCGACGGCTTCCCGGACGCTAAAAGCGGGCCCGATCGCTTTCCCGCCGGCGCCTTGCTGGTGGTGCCACGCGATTGGAAGTCGTTCCTGGTGGAGGTCGATATCGCCACCTACGTCAACGGCGAGCGCCGGCAGTACGCGCGAGCCGGCGACATGCTCAAGGACCTCCGCTCCATCGTGGGAGAAACGCTGGACGGTGCGCGAACCCGCACCTGGTTGTTCAAGGACGGGCGCATTCCGATGGTCGGCCGGGCCGCCATCGACACCGGCAGCGCGGTGCTGACCGGCACCGGCGAGGGCGTCGTGTTCAAGAAGCCTGGCGCGGCCGTCATGAAAAGTGTGATGCAGGCCAAGGGGCGCCCCGGGCAGCTGGCGGCGCTGGACCGTTATGTAAAGGACGAAATCAAGAAACGCATCTACCTGCAAACCGGTGACAGAGTGGTCTACGGCAGTAATTATCTCGGCACGATCGAGACCGACGTGGTCGCGGCGGCAGGGGGCGGCCGCTAACAACGACATTTCGACGACATGCGCTGCGTAACATTCATTTCAAGGGCGGCGCTGGTGCCGCCCATCACTTGCCAGGTAATCCCATGAAACCTTCTTTATTATTGTTTGCCGTCCTCTCCGCCGTATCAACCGTCGCGACCGCCCAGGACGGCGGCGCCGGGCAGCCATCCCAGGCGCCGCGCTGGGGCCTCGGCGTCGGCGCTGCCGTATCGGATAGCGTCTACGCCGGCGAGGGCACCCGCGTCACGCCGTTCCCGCTGGTCTCCTACGAGGGCGAGCGCTTGTTCTGGCGCGGCATCTCCGGCGGCGCCCACCTGCTGCGCAGCGGCGGCTTCACGCTCGACGCCACGCTGTCCGCCCGTGTCGACGGGATAGACAGGGACGACTTCGGGCGCACGGAGCTGGCCGCGCGCGGCGTCGACCGCTCCCTGCTGGAGGACCGCGACGACGGGGCCGATCTGGGCCTGGCCGGCGGCTGGCGCGGCGCGGCGGGGCAGGTGGAAGTGGGCGTCAAGGGCGACATCACCAGCGCCAGCAAGGGCTACGAGGCCAGCTTGAAGTACGGCTATCCGGTGCAATGGGGACGGACCAAGATCACGCCCAACGTCGGCGTATCGCACCTGTCGAAGAAGTTGGCGAATTACTATTTCGGCACCCTGCCGCAGGAGGTGGCGCGCGGCCTGGTCGATTACCGGCCCGGCAGCGCCACCGTCGCGCGCATCGGCATCGACGTGGTGCGGCCGTTCGCCGAACGCTGGGTGTTCATCGGCAACGTGTCGTACAAGCGGCTGCCAGGCAAGCTGGCCGACAGTCCGCTGGTCGAGAAGGACACCGATGGCGTCGTGTCGGCCTTCATCGGCGTCTCGCGTGGCTTTTGATCGCCGACGTGATCGCTGGCTGTAGAATGACAGGCGGCGCCGGCCCGGTGGCAGCCGGGCCGGTTGCGTGAAAAAGAAGACTATGATCGATCAGAAACTGAGCGTGCTTATCATCGAGGACAACGCCTCGCTGGCGGCCAATATATACGAGTACCTGGAGGCCTGCGGCCACACGGCCGACGCCGCGCCGGACGGCGAATCGGGACTCGGCCTGCTGGCGCTGCACCGCTACGACGCCGTGGTGCTGGACTGGATGATGCCCCGCCTCGACGGCATGGCCATGCTGGAGCGCCTGCGCAACGGGTTGAAGTCGCGGGTGCCGGTCATCGTCATCACCGCCAAGGACCAGCTGGAAAACAAGCTTCAGGGATTCATGACCGGAGCGGACGACTATGTGGTCAAGCCGGTGGCTTTGGCCGAGCTCGAAATACGGCTGCGGGTGCTGGTGCAGCGCACCCGCCTGGCGCGGCAGGCGTCGCAGGTGCTGGAAGTGGGCGATTTGCGCTTCGACCTCGGCGCGCTGGAGGTGACGCGCGCCGGCAAGCCGGTGGCGATGACGCCGGTGCGGCGCCAGTTGCTGGAATACCTGATGCGCAAGTCGCCCAACCTGGTGCGCCGCGGGGAGCTGGAGAGCTTGATCTGGAACGATCGCGTGCCGGACAACGACGCGCTGCGCTCCCACATGCACATGCTGCGCAAGGCGGTCGATGGCGACGCCGCGCAAAAGCTGGTCAAAACCGTCGCCGGCACCGGCTACCGCCTGTGCGTGTCGGATGACTGAGCCCCATGCCAGGCGGGCGCGCAGCCTGCCATACAAGATCAGCGCGCTGTTCGTCCTGTTCGGCATGGTGCTGGCGCTGGCGCTGACCATCCAGGGCAATCTGAGCCAGCGCCTGATCGTCCATCCGATCTGGCGGGAGCTGCTGGAAACGAGCACGGCGCAATACCTGAACGACGCTGCGCCGGCGTCGCGCAAGGACCTGCCGGCCAACGGCCGCGTGCGCGGCTGGCGGATCAAGGCCGGGGAGGCGCCGCCCGGCATGCCGGCGTACTTCGCCACGCTCGCCCCCGGCTTTTACGACGAGTCCCGTACCGACGACTTCGACAGCGACAAAAGCTACGCGGTGCTGGTGACGCCGGTGGGCGCCGAGCGGGTGGTGATGGCGGTCGATATCAGCGATCTCGAGGATCTGCAAAACCGGGGTTCGGTGATCAGCCTGCTGATCGCGGCGCTGAGCGCGCTGATGATAGGCGGCTCTATACTGTGGCTGTATCGCGGCATGCGGGGGCCGATGCAGTCGCTGGCGCGGCGGATGGACGAACTCGACCCGGAGCAGCCCGGCCAGCGGTTGCCGACGGCGTTCGCGTTGAGCGAGTTGCACGACATCGCCGTTATCGTCAACCGCCACCTGGACCGTGTCGAGCGTTTCATCGAGCGGGAGCGCAGCCTGCTCGACCAGGCCAGCCACGAATTCCGTACGCCGATCGCCGTCATCGCCGGCGCGGTCGACGTGCTGAAGCTGCATGACCTGTCGCCGGCGGCCAGGGCGCCGCTCGAGCGCATCCAGGCGACCACCGAGGATTTGACGCAGATTATGGCGGCGTTGCTGTTCCTGTCGCGCGAGCCGAGCGGCGCGGCGCTGTCCGAAACGACCCGGCTCGACCGCCTGGTCGCCGCGCTGGTCGACGACCACGCCCATCTGGTGGCGCGCAAGAGCGCGCGCTTCGTGGTGGAGGCGTTGCAACCGCTGTCGTTGGACTGCCCCGAGGCGATCGCCCGCATCGTGGTCGGCAACCTGTTGCGCAACGCGGCGGAGAACACCTACGACGGCACCATCGCCGTGCGGCTGGCCGAGGGGCGCCTGAGCATCCAGGACAGCGGCGCCGGCTTCGATACGGTCGCGGCAGCGCGCCGTTACACGCAGGGATTGCGCGAGTCGACCAAGCATGGCGGCGGGCAGGGGCTGGGACTGTTCCTGATCCGCCGCGTCTGCGAACGGTTCGGATGGCGCTTGCGCATCAGCTCGGATCCGGCGCGCGGCACGCTGGCCGAGATGGATTTTTCCACACCGGAGGCCGCCCGAGCGGCCGATCCCCGGCCCTGACGCGGCGCGCGCGGCCCCGGCACGCCAGTGGAACGCCACCCTGGCCGGCATCAATGTCGCCCCGCGCGTGGCGGCGGTGGCGATGAATCGGCTCAGGTATCGATACAGCGCGCCAGATATGGCCGCTCCTGCGCCGGCGCGGTGGCCGCCCCCCTCAGGCCGGTCGGGACGCCGGAAGCGCCGCCGGGGCAGGCGCCGTGTCCGCGAGCGCCGGCTGGTCCGGCCGGATCTTGAACCAGATCGAATACATCGCCGGCAGGAACACCAGGGTCAGGATCGTGCCGGCGAAGGTGCCGCCGATCAAGGTATAGGCCAGGGTGCCCCAGAACACCGAATGGGTCAGCGGGATGAACGCCAGGATCGCCGCCAGCGCGGTCAGCACCACCGGCCGGGCGCGCTGCACGGTGGCCTCGACCACCGCCTGGAACGGCGCCAGCCCGGCCTGTTCGTTGTGGTGGATCTGCCCGATCAGGATCAGCGTATTGCGCATCAGGATGCCCGACAGCGCGATCAGGCCGACCAGCGCGTTGATGCCGAACGGTTGTGCGAACAGCAGCAGGGTCGGCACCACGCCGATCAGGCCCAGCGGACTGGTCAGGAAGACCATCACCATCGCCGAGATCGAACGCACCTGGAAGATCAGGATCAGCAAAGTGGCCGCCAGCATGATCGGGAACAACGGCAACATCGCTTGCATCGCCTTGCCCGATTCCTCGATGGCGCCGGCCTCGTCGAGCCGGTAGCCGGCCGGCAGCTGGTCCTTGACCGCTTTGAGTTGCGCGGTCATGGCGGCGGAGACGTCGTTCGGCTGCAAGCCCTCGGCGATATCGCCGCGCACGGTGATGGTCGGCACGCGGTCGCGCCGGCGCATCACCGGTTCCTCGGCGCGCACGTCGACCGTGCCCACCTGCGACAGCGGCACGCGCTGGCCGTTGGCGCCGGTCAGCGTGAAGTCGGCGATCCGGGCCGGGTCGAGCCGCGCAGCGCCGGCCGAGCGCGCCATCACTTGCACGGTGCGGATATCTTCGCGCACGGCGGTCAGCGGCACGCCGCTGAGCAGGAATTGCAGTTGCTGCGCCACGGCGCCCGAGCTCAGGCCGACGGCCTGCAAGCGGTCCTGCTGCAAGGTGAAGTGCAGGGTCGGCGCGCGCGTGCCCCAGTCGTTGTTCACGGTGCGCATCATCGGGCTGGCGTGCATGACCTGCTGGACCTGGGCGGCGATGGCGCGCAGCGTGTCCGGGTCCGGCCCGCTGACCCGGTATGCCACCGGGAACGGCGAATAGGGACCGAACACGAGCTGGGTGACGCGCACGCGCGCCTCGGGCGCCAGGCCGTCGGCGACGGCCTGGCGCAGGCGGTGCTTGAGCGCCTCGCGCTGCTCCTGGTTGTCGGTGCGCACCACGATCTTGGCGAACGACGGGTCGGGCAGCTCCGGCCCCATCGCCAGATAGAAGCGCGGCGCGCCCTGGCCGATGTAGGCGGTGACGATTTTCGCCTCCGGCTGGCCGGCCAGCCAGGCCTCGACCTTGGCGGCGCTGGCGCTGGTCTGCGCAATCGAGCCGCCATACGGCATTTGCAGCTCGACCAGCACCTCGGGACGGTCGGAGATCGGGAAGAACTGCTTCTTGACCACGGCCATGCCCGCCACGGACAGCGCGAACAGGCCGACCACGGCGCCGGCGACCAGCCACTTGCGGGCGATGACGCGCGCCAGCACGCGGCGGAAGCGGTTGTAGCGCGGCGTGGCGTACAGCGCGTCGTGGCCGCCTTCGACCGGTTTCAGTTCCGGCAGCAGCTTGACGCCCAGATACGGCGTGAACACCACGGCCACCACCCACGAGGCGATCAGCGCGATGCCGACGATCCAGAACATATTGCTGGTGTACTCGCCGGCCGACGAGCGCGCGAAGCCGTTGGGCATGAAGCCGACCGCCGTCACCAGCGTGCCCGAGAGCATCGGCGCGGCGGTATGGCTCCAGGCGTAGGCCGAGGCGGCGGTGCGGCTGTAGCCTTCCTCCATTTTGACCACCATCATTTCGATGGCGATGATGGCGTCGTCCACCAGCAGGCCCAGCCCCAGGATCAGCGAGCCGAGCGTGATGCGGTCGAAGTTCTTGCCGGTCGCGGCCATGACGATGAACACCACCGTCAAGGTCAGCGGCACGGCCGCCGCCACGACCACGCCCACGCGCCAGCCCATGCTGACGAAGCACACCACCATCACCACCAGCAGCGCGACGAAGAATTTGACCATGAATTCGTCGACCGCCGAGCTGATATTGACGGCCTGGTCGGTGACCTTGGTCAGCGCCATGCCCAGCGGCATGGCGGCGTTGATGGCGCCGACTTCCTGGTCGAGCGCCTTGCCCAGGTCGAGGCCGTTCCAGCCGTCGCGCATGATGATCCCCAGCAGCAGGGCCGGTTCGCCGCCGTTGCGGATCATGAAGGTGGCCGGGTCCTCGTAGCCGCGCTTGACGGTGGCGATGTCCGACAGTTTCAGGGTGCGGCCCTGGGCCACGACCGGCGTGTCGCGGATCTTTTGCAACTCGTCGAAGGCGCCGTCGAGGCGCAGGAACACGGATGGGCCCCTGGTCTCCACCGAGCCGGCGGGCGTCAGTACGTTCTGCGCGTTGAGCGCGGCGAACACCTCCTGCGGGCTGACGCCCAGGGTCGCGAGGCGCTCGTGGGAGAACTCGACGAAGATGCGTTCGGGCTGCTCGCCGACGATGTTGACCTTTTTGACGCCCGGCACGTGCAGCAGGCGCTGGCGCAGCGTCTCGGCGTCGCGCACCAGCAGGCGCTGCGGTTCGCCCTTGGCCTTCAGCGCGAACAGCGCGAAGGTGACGTCCGCGTATTCGTCGTTGACCATCGGCCCGATCACGCCGGACGGCAGGCTGGCGGCCTCGTCGCCGACCTTCTTGCGCGCCTGGTAGAACTGTTCCTGCACCTCGGCCGGCGGGGTGCTGTCGAGCAGGGTCAAGGTGGTGAACGCCAGCCCCGGCCGGGTATAGGTCTCGGCGCGGTCGTACCAGCGCAGCTCCTGCAGCCGCTTCTCGAGTTTTTCGGCAACCTGGTCCTGCATTTCCCTGGCGCTGGCGCCGGGCCAGGCGGTGACGACGGTCATCACCTTGACCGTGAAGGCGGGGTCTTCCGCCCGGCCGAGTTTGAAGAAGGAGACGAAGCCCGCCAGCGTGATCAGGCAGATCAGGAAGAGGGTGACGGAGCGCTCGCGCACGGCAAGCGCAGACAGGTTGAAGCGACCGCTCATGGCCGCGCTCCCGCCGTCGCGGCCACGGTTTTTCCTGCCGTCGAGGCTGTCGCCGGCACCGCTGCCGCCGCCGGCTGGCCGGCCAGACGCACCGCTTGGCCCTCGCGCAGCAGGTGCGCGCCCAGCGCCACCACCCGCTCGCCTTGCTTGAGCCGCCCCGCGACGCGGGCGTAGTCGTCGCCGATGCGCTGGACCGCCACCGGCCGCCAGCCGACCTTGGCCGGTTCGCCCTGGATCACCCAGACGCCGGGTCCCTTGCCCTGGTCGACCAAGGCGCCGATCGGCACCGACCAGCCGGCCTGGGTGGCCGGGTCGCCATCCGCTATCCGGATCGCGACGGTGGCGCCCAGCGGCGCGTCGGACAGCGCGCCGCCGAGCACATAGCGGGCTTCGAAGGTGCGGGTCTGGCGGTCGGCGGCGTTGGACAGCTGCCGGAGTTTGGCGGGAACGGCGGCGCCGTCGTTGCCATACAGCGTGGCCAGGCCGGTCGAGCCCAGCGCCGGGCGTAGCGTCTCCGGCAGCTCGATGACGGCCTCGCGCTGGCCGGCGCGGGCGAGCCGCACGACGACCTGGCCGGCGGCGACGACCTGGCCCGGTTCGACCAGCGTTTCCATGACGACGCCGTCGGCGTCGGCCGCCAGTTCGCCGTAGCGGCTGGCGTTGCGGGCCACCTCGGCCTGGGACTCGGCCGCGTTGAGCTGGGCCTTGGCGGCGTCGGCCGCCGCCTTGACCTGGTCGTAGGCCGACGCCGAGATCGCGCCGGTGCCGCGCAGGTCGCGGTAGCGCGCTTCCTCGTCGGCCGTTTGGCGCGCCCTGGCGCGGGCGGCGGCGACCGCCTCGAGCTGGGCGGTGGCCGCCAGTTTCAGGTCGGCGGGGTCGATCCGCATCAGTGGCTGGCCGCGCTTGACGCTCTGGCCGGCATCGACCAGCCGCTCCAGTACTTTGCCGGCGACCCGGAAGCCCAGATCGCTTTGCACCCGCGCCGCGACGGTGCCGGTGAAGCTGCGCGAGGCGGCGTCGGCCGTCTCCTCGATGGTGGCGGCGCGCACCAGCGGCGCGGTGGTGCGCGGGTCGGGCGGCGTCTTGTCGCCGCAGGCGGCAAGCGCGAACGGCAAGGCGGCGAAAACGGTGGATAGGGCGAAGCGATGGCCGAGCATGGGAATCCCGTTGAGAACTGAACAGGGTCCCATTTTGTAACTAGTGACCAATTTTGTCAACGGTCACATACGCATTGCCTGGTTTTTACGGCGACAGGCTGCGCAGCACCAGGCTGGAAAGCAGGGCGGGCGCCTCGGCGGTGTGATCCAGGCTGTGCTGCAATAGCAGCGGGTTCAGATACGGGCGCATCACCAGATGGATTGCCGCCGCCGCCTCGTCGAGCGGCGTCTTGCGCTCGAAATCCTCGCGCTCGCGGCCAAGCCGCAGCACGTCCCGCAGCAGCATCCGGATGCGTTCCTCGTAGGCGCGCGCGGCGGGCCATTGCTCGGTCGCGGCCGAGGCGGCGATGTCGTACAGCTTGCGGTCTTCGAAGAACAGGCGCAGGCTCGATTCGACGGCGGTCTTGAACAGGCGCCGCAGCTTCTCGGGCGGGCTGTCGGTGGCGTCGACGGCGGCCCTGATGTCGTTCTCGATCTCGCGCAGGCAATTGGCGCAGATGTGCTCGCCGATGGCCTGCTTCGATTCGAAGAATTTATAAATATAAGCCTTGGAAAAACCGATGGATTTTGCCAGGTCGGAAACGGCGGTTTTCTCGTAGCCGTAGAGGCGGAAATGTTCGGTCGCGGCGGCGACGATCTGGTCGCGCACGTCGTGATCGGCGGGGCCCCGGGCGGAGGCTGGCGAAGTGCTTGGTTTGGTCATGGGCTTGAGCTTACTCGGTCTTACTCGATTGTACAACGAGTGACGATTTGGTGATATAGTCACTAAATCGTCACTTCTGGAAAACCCCATGCTGCTCAAACGCTCTCTCCTGATACTTGTCGCCGCCGGTGTGGCGGGCTGCGCCGTAGGCCCGGATTACAGCCGGCCCGCCATGCCCTTGCCGCAGCGCTACCTCGGACAAGCGGCCGTCGAGCAGCGCCAGGCCGCCGGCAACGCCGACTTGATCGCTTGGTGGGACGGCTTCGGCGACGCCCAGTTGACGCGCTACGTGACGCTGGCGCTGGCGCAGAACCTGGACCTGGCGCAGGCGGCAGCCCGCGTGGCGCAGGCGCGCGCCGGCGTCGGAGCAGCGAACGCGGCGCTGCTGCCGTCGGGCGCCATCACCGCGCAAGGCACGCGTGCCTACCAGTCCGTGGAAACACCGTCGGGGCGGGTCTTGAATGCCCAGCCGGGGTTTGACCGCTATGGCAATTCCTACGAAGCCAATCTCGGCGTGGCCTGGGAGCTGGACGCCTTCGGCGGCCTGCGCCGCGGACGCGAGGCGGCGCTGGCCGATTACCAGGCCTCGGAAGCGGGCGCCGTCGCCACCAGGCTGGCCGTGGCCGCGCAGACCGCCGATATCTACATCGGTATCCGCGGCCTGCAAAGCCGGCTCGCCATCGCGCAAGGACAAGTGAGGACGCAACAGCAGCTGCTGTCGACGCTGAATCTGCTATATGGCAAGGGCCTGGCGGCCGAACTGCAGGTGCGGCAGGTCGAAGGCGCGCTGTCCCAGGTGCGGGCCACGGTGCCGGTGCTCGAGGCGGCGCTGGATGCGGCGATGAACGCGCTGGATGTGATGCTGGGCACGGCGCCCGGCACACACCGGGCGGAGCTGGCGGACGCCGGGGCAGGGGCCGCCATACCGGCGTCGGCATCCGCGACCGCACCGGCGACGTCGGCGGCGATACCGGCGGCCCCGCGCATCGCGGCGAGCGGCTCGCCGGGCGACTTGCTGCGGCGCCGCCCCGATTTGATCGTGGCCGAACGGCGGCTGGCGGCGTCGAACGCGCGCATCGGCGTCGCCATCGCCGAGTATTACCCGAAGTTCTCGCTGAGCGGCCTGCTTGGCAGCGCCACCTCTGTCTCCGGCGGCAACCTGTTCTCCAGCGGCGCCAGCCAGGCGGCGGGCGTGCTGGGCTTGCGCTGGCGCCTGTTCGACTTCGGCCGCATCAACGCCCAGATCGACCTGGCCAAAGGGCAGGAGGCCGAATCCCTGGCCGGCTACCGCCTTGCCGTGCTGCGCGCCACCGAGGAAGTGGAAAACGCCTTGTCGGCGCTGGTCAAGCGCGAGGACCAGGCGCGCGAGCTGACGCGCGGCGTGGATTCGCTTGCCAAGGCCAGGAGCGCCTCGTTCGCGGCGTACCAGAAAGGCGTCGTCAGCCTGATCGAGGTGTTGCAAGCGGACGAGAACCTGCTGCGCGCCACCGATACGCGGGCGCAGGCGCAAACCGAGTCCGCCCGCGCGGCGGTGGCGGCCTTCAAGGCGCTCGGCGGCGGCTGGCAGGCGCAACCATCCGAAGCGGTGGCGGCACGCTAAGCCGGACGGCCTCCATTCCGGAAATTCTTGATCTGGATCATATGCCCAAGGGGTGCGGGCCGAGCATAATCGCAGCACCGCAGGCCGTGGGCCGGGCGCCGACGATGGAGGTCATCATGGAAACAAGTACCGAAACCAAGGCTCGGAGCGCTGATATGGCGCTGGGCATTCCGCTGTTCGACGAGGCGCACGAAGCCATGGCCGAGCAGGTGGTGCGGTTGCTGGAAGGTCCCGACGAGCAGATCGAGGCCGGCATGGCGCGCCTGACCGAAGCCCTCGAAGACGATTTTCGGCTGGAAGAGTCGTTGATGGAGGCGATCGACTATCCGGCGCTGTGCTCTCACCGCGAACAGCACGCGCGGGTGCTGGCGGCGCTGCACCGGCTGCCACCAGGCGACGTCGCCGCCGCGCGCCATGCCGCCGGCCTGATCCTGCCATGGTTCGAGATGCACCTGGCCACGGCCGACACGGCGCTGGCGATCGCCTTGCAGATTGCGGGACGGACCGCGCCCCAGTGACCGCCTTCGGCGCGCGCCGAAGCCGGCGCGCGTTTGACATTTGCCCCAAAGCGCGAGACTATAATGTGAAAACGATTTCACAATATAGAGGAGCACAGTTGAGACCAGCCCCAAGCCGCACCGCGCCGCACATCACCGCGATGATTTCGCTGTTATTGTCGGGCCACCTCCATGCGGCGCCTGCCGCATCTTCCAGCAATCAAGATAACCAGATCAAGCTCGACCAGGTCGGCTACCTTCCCGGTTCGGCCAAAGTGGCCGTCGTTCCCGACGTGGACGGCGCCGCCTTCACCGTCGTCAAGGCGGGCAGCGACACCGTGGTGATGCGCGGCGCCTTGGGCGCGGCGGCGGCCTACGCCCCGGCCGCCGAGACCGTCCGCCTGGCGAACTTCAGCGGGCTGGCGGCGCCGGGCCGCTATCAGCTGCGGGTGGCGGGCTTGCCGGATTCGCCGCCGTTCGCGGTCGGCACGGATGCCTACCAGGCGCTCAACGCCGCCGCCATCAAGGCCTACTACCTCAACCGCGCCGGCATCGCCCTGCCCGAGAAGCATGCGGGCATCTTCGCCAGGAAAGCGGGGCATCCGGACACCCATGTCCTGATCCACGAATCGGCGGCCAGCGCCGCGCGCCCGGCGGGGACCGTCATTTCCAGTCCCAAGGGCTGGTACGACGCTGGCGACTACAATAAATACATCGTCAACTCCGGCATCACCACCTATACCTTGCTGGCCGCCTACGAGGATTTCCCCGATTTCTACAAGGCGCAGGATCTCAACATCCCCGAAAGCGGCAACGGCATTCCCGACATCCTCAACGAGGTGCTGTGGAACCTGGAGTGGATGCTCACCATGCAGGACCCGGCCGATGGCGGCGTCTACCACAAGCTGACCGACAAGTCGTTCGACGGCATGGTCATGCCGGAGCAGGCCCGGCAGCAGCGCTACGTGGTGCAAAAGAGCACCGCCGCCGCGCTCGACTTCGCCGCCGTCATGGCGACCGCCAGCCGGGTGCTGAAACCGTACGACGGCAAATTGAACGGGATGTCGGCGCGCGCGCTGGCCGCGTCCAAGGCCGCCTGGCAGTGGGCGCAGAAAAACCCGGCGGTCTATTATCGCCAGCCCAAGGACATCCGCACCGGCGAATACGGCGACGCCAACGTCGGCGACGAGTTCGGATGGGCGGCGGCCGAACTGTATATCAGCACCGGCGACGACGCCTATTACAAGGCGATGCGCGCGCCGGAGCTGAAGGCGACCATCCCATCGTGGAGCGACGTCGGCGCTCTGGCCTGGATGTCGCTGGCGCGCCACCGCAAGCAGCTCACGCCGGCCGCCGACCAGGGGCTGATCGCCGCCCGCATCGACGGCCTGGCCGATGGCCTGGCCAAGGTGTGGAAGGACTCGGCTTATGGCATCACGATGCAAACCGGCGACTATGTCTGGGGCAGCAGCGCCGTGGTGTTGAACCAGTCGATGATGCTGCTGCAAGGCTACCGCCTGAACGGCAAGCGCGAATATCTGCAGGCGGCGCAGTCCGGGCTGGACTACGTGCTCGGCCGCAACGCGGTCGGCACGTCCTTCGTCACCGGCTATGGTTCCCGCTCGGCGCAGCAGCCGCACCACCGGCCCTCTGTCGCGGACGGCGTCGCCGCGCCGGTTCCGGGCTTCCTGGTCGGCGGGCCGCAGCCCGGCCAGCAGGACAAGGGCGATTGCCCGGCGTCATATCCGTCGGCGGTGCCGGCAAAATCCTGGCTGGACCACGCCTGCTCCTACGCCAGCAATGAGATCGCGATCAACTGGAACGCGCCGCTGGTATACGTGTCCGGGGCGATCCAGGCGTTGACGCCGCCCGCGCCGGCGAACTAGGCGCCCGCCGCGCCGGGCTCTACCGCCCGTTGGACTTGTTGTCCGCGCTGTCGACGCCTCAGCGCCGGTCGCGCGCGGCGACCATGGCAGGATCGGCGGCGTGCGGGCTTTAGAGTGCGCTACCGTACATACGATGAAGATCCTTGGCGTGGATGGGGGGCGCACGATTCAGCACTGGGCGATTTCGATTATGATGGGCTTCGTTGCTACTCTGTCATGCCCGCATAATGAAAATTCGTCCACGCCAATTTCAACTCGCCAGTCTGCTTCTTTGTTCGGTATTTTCCTGCGCGCCAGCGGGCGCGGAGGAGGGCCGCCTTTCCCTGATGGTGCAAAACGATGTGTTCGTCGGCAGCGACGGCGGCGGCTACACCAGCGGCATCACCTTGTCGCACCTGCGCAGCGTGGCGCCGGGCGAGGCATCGATCGCGCCGCTGCCCGTCATCGGAACGGTGGCCCCGTGGTTTGGCGTCGGGCCGGCCGCGTTGACCCGGTTTTCACTCAGCCAGATCCTGGTGACGCCGCGCGACCTCACCCGCAAGGAACCGGATCCGCTCGACGCCCCCTACCTCGGCGCGCTATGGCTGGGCGCGGGGCAGGTGTCGGTCGACGATAACGTGGCGGACATGTTCGGCGTGCGCCTCGGCGTCATCGGCCCGGCCGCCGGCGGGCGCCGTTCGCAAACGCTGATCCACCGCCTGATCGGCTCGGACCGTCCCGAGGGCTGGGACTCGCAGGGCCCCACGCGCTTGCTGCTCGGCGTGGAGCGCTACAGGGCGTGGCGCCTGGCCTCGGCCGGCGCCGACGACGGCCGGGCGCACGCGGACGCGGTGGTGTCGGCCGGCGCCACCGCCGGCAACCTGCAATCGTCGCTCGGCGCCAGCGTGCTGCTGCGCTACGGCACGGGCTTGCAGCGCAACTTCCCCAGCGCCATCCATCAGGAAATACGCGGCGGCGATCCGGTTTTCCTGGGCAATGGCTGGTTCGTTTACGCCGGCCTGGTCGGCGACAGGGTGTTTTCCCATGCGGGCATCGGCAGGAATCATTACCCTGGAAGTAATATCGCCGAGTTGAACCGCAACCAGACGGTGGTGCTGGCGGGCATCGCCTACGGTTTCAAGAGCGCGTCGGTGTCGTTCTCGTTGCAGCGCGCCAGTCCGCTGATCACGTCCAGCGCCAAACGCGAGCCTTACGGTTCGCTGACGCTGACGATACCGCTGTAAAGGACGCGCGCGGCGTCAGGCGGCCGCCTGGCGCAGCATCGCCAGCAGTTCGACGATCACGACGGGCTTGAGCAAATGGTGGTCGAAGCCGGCCGCGCGCGAGCGGGCGCGGTCCTCGGCGGCACCCCAGCCGGTGAGCGCGGCGAGCGTGACGTGTTCCAGGCCCGCAAGCTGGCGCATGGCGCGCGCCGTGGCGTAACCGTCCATTCCCGGCATGCCGATGTCGAGCAGCACCACGTGCGGCTGGAACGTTTCGGCGATGGCCAGCGCGCCGGCGCCGTCGTAGGCGACACGCGTGAGGTGGCCGTCGGCCTCCAGCAGGTCGCGCAGGGTGTCGGCGGCGTCGTGGTTGTCGTCGGCGATCAACACGCGCAGCCCGGCCGCCGGTGCGGCCTGCTGTGCCGCCGACTGCCCGATTGGTGCTTGCCCGGACGGGTGGTCGATGGCGGCCAACGGCAGCCGGATCGAAAACGTGCTGCCCAGGCCGATGCCGGGGCTGGCCGCGGTGACGGTGCCGCCATGCAGCTCCAGCAGCCTGCGCACCAGCGACAGTCCAATGCCCAATCCGCCCTTGGAGTGGGCGATGCTGCGCCCGACCTGGGTGAACATCTCGAATACGCTGTCGATCGATTCGGGCGCGATGCCGATGCCGTCGTCCGCCACGTCGATCAGCAAGCGGCCGTCCGCCACCCGCGCCGAGATGGCGATGCGGCCTCCCTCGGGCGTGTACTTGGCGGCGTTGGACAACAGGTTGCTGAGCACCTGACTGAGCCTGACCACGTCGACCTCGACGATGGCGGGCGCGTCGGGCAGGTTCAGTGTCAGCGTGTGGCCGGCCGCGTCCAGCAGCGGCTGGCTGGTTTCGACCGCCGAGGCGACCAGCGTTTTGAGTTCCGCGCGTTCCTTCTTCAGCACCAGCTTGCCGCTGGAGACGCGCGCGATGTCGAGCAGGTCGTTAATCAGATGTACCATGTGCGACACCTGGCGTTCGATCATCGCGCGCACCTTCGCCATCGCCACCGGATCGCCGCCGGCCAGCTTCATGAGTTCCAGGCCGTTGCGCACCGGCGCCAGCGGGTTGCGCAGCTCGTGGGCCAGGGTGGCCAGGAACTCGGATTTATGGCGGTCGGCCTCGCGCAGCGCCTCGGTCGAGCGGACCCGCTCGATGTGCGCCCAGCAGCGTTCCACTACGTCCTCCACCAGCGCCACCTCGTCGGCGGACCAGGCGCGCGGATGTTGCTGGTGCACGGCCATCATCGCCACCAGCTTGCCGCCCTTGACCAGCGGACAGCAAATGATGGCCTTGATACCGATCTGGTTGAACATTTCGTAGCCGTCGCCGGCCGCCAGCTCGGTGTCGACGTTGTTGATCTGCAGGGTTTTCCCCGCCCGCAGATTGCCGGTGGCGCGGCTGCCGAACAGCTCGAGCGAGTACACGCCGACGGTGCTGAATGCGCCCTCGACGGTCCAGTCGTGGCGGATCGTGAAGCGGTCGTTGTCCGCCTCCAGGTCGGCGTAGGCCACGCGGGTGACGTCCAGGTGCCGGCCCAGCAAGCGCGTGGCCTCGGCCATGATGGTTTTGGCGTCGGCGGCGATGCTGGTGGCCTTGCCGATGGTGTCGAGCAGGCGCAGGCGCTCCTCGACCCGCTTCTTGCCCGTCGTTTCCGAGCAGACGCAGAAGACGCCGGCCACGGCGCCGGCCCCGTCGCGCACCGGGCTGACGGAAAACGTCGCATACATTTGCTCCGGATAGCCGTGGCGGTGCAGCAGGAACGGCTGGTCCTCGGCATAGGTGCAGGCGCCGGCCATGGCGCCGTTCAGCATCGGGCCGACCACGTGCCAGATGTCGCTCCAAACCTCGTTGAAGGGCTTACCCAGTATCAGTTCGGGTTGGTCGCCGAGGCCGCCGAGGATGGGGCGGTAGGCATCGTTGAACAGGAAGTGCAGTCCGGGCCCCCAGGCGATATACATCGGATGGCTCGAACCGAGCATGATGCTGACGGTGGTGCGCAGCGCCGGTGGCCAGGTTTCCAGCGGACCCAATGGCGTCGCGGCCCAGTCGAACGTGCGCAACAGCGCCCCCATCTGTCCGCCGCCGGCGGCAAAGGCGATGTCGTGGGCGGGATGGGGCGTGGACTGGGGTTGCGGCATGGTCTAACTTTTCCGGTGGCGGTGGCGGTGGCGGAAGGCGGGCTTGTATTGGACAAACCCGTCCCGAGAGCCGAACGATAGCATTTCTTAACGCCCGGGCTGGGATTGTACCGTGCGGTGCGCCGCTGCGCTGTCAGGTGTTGAGCGGCCGCTCCCGGATGAACAGCGCCGTGACCGCGCCGATGCCGCACAGCGCGATGACGTAGTAGGCCGGCGCCAGCGGCTGGGTTTTCAGCATCAGCGTCACCATGATCGGGGTCAGGCCGCCGAAGATCGCATACGCCACGTTGTAGGAGAACGACAGGCCGGAGAAGCGCACCGGCGCCGGGAAGGCGCGCACCATCGCACTGGGCACGACACCGACCACGCCCACGCTCAGCCCCAGCAGCGCGTACAACGGCAGCAGCAGGTCGGGGCGCGCCTTGAGCGTGGTGTAGAACAGCCAGGTGCAGACGGCCAGCAGCACGGCGCCGCCGATCAGCATGCGGCGCGCGCCGAAACGGTCGGCCAGCACGCCGTAGATGATGCAGCCGAACGCCAGGCACAAGGTCGCCGCCGTGTTGGCCGGCAGCGCGGTACGGGCGTCGAAGCCGTAGACCTTTTGCAGCAGCGCCGGCGTCATCAGGATCACCACGACGATGGCGGCCGACAGCATCCACGTCAGCAGCATCGACAGCGCGACCGCGCGCCGGTGCTCGCGCAGCACCGCCTTGAGCGGCATCTCGGCGGCCAGCGCCTTGCGCTGCTGCAGTTCGAGGAAGACCGGCGTCTCGTGCAGCCAGCGGCGCAGGTACATCGCGCCCAGGCCGAACACGCCGCCCAGCACGAACGGCAGGCGCCAGCCGTAGTCAAGCACTTCCGCCGGCGTGAAGGCACTGTTGATGCCGGTCGCCACCAGCGAGCCGAGCAGGATGCCGAAGGTCAGGCCGGCGGTCAGGGTGCCGCAGGCGTAGCCGATGCGGCGCGCCGGCACGTGCTCGGACACGAACACCCACGCGCCGGGCACCTCGCCGCCGACGGCCGCGCCCTGGCACACGCGCAGGAACAACAGCAACAGCGGCGCCGCGAGGCCGATGGTGGCGTACGTCGGCAGCAGGCCGATCAGCAGGGTCGGCACGGCCATCAGCAGGATCGACAGGTTGAACATCTTCTTGCGCCCCAGCAGGTCGCCGAAGTGGGCCATGACCATGCCGCCCAGCGGGCGCACCACGTAGCCGGCGGCGAAAATGCCGAAGGTTTGGAACAGGCGCAGCCAATCCGGCATCGTCGGCGGGAAGAACAGCGCGCCGATCGAGGTGGCGAAAAAGACGAAGATGATGAAGTCGTAGAATTCCAGTGCGCCACCGAGCGCGGCCAGAGACAGGGTTTTGTAGTCCTGGCGGGTCAGCGGGCGTTCGGGGGCGCTTTGGCCTGGTGCGGCTTTGCCGGGCAACGTTCTTTCGTTTTCTTTGTTATGCATGGGGTTTCGCCTCGTTGGTGTGTTCGATATCCGGTTTTTCTTCACGTCACGCGGACCGGCTAAGCAAAAGCATTATACAAAGAGAAAGTTGATCGTAGTGATAGGGCAGATGCCCTAGGCGGCTATTTGCGATTGTCCGCGGAGACCGTTGTCCAGACCCGATCCAGGTGCTGTTTATAGGCGGCGTAGGCGGGCGAGAGCAGCGCCTTGTCGTGCTTGTGTTCGCCGCCGAATGGCGGCTGGCCGGGGAAGCGCACCAGCGACTCGCCACGAATCGCCAGCTTGGTCGCGCCGTCCCTGAGGATGACCTTGACCACATAGGGATCGACGCCGCCGCCGCAGAAGGTGCGGTAGCTGACCGTGACCTCCATCCGCCCGTCGTGGTTCAAATCGGTGAAGGTGGTGGCGGCAGGGAAGAAGCCGGCGTCGGCATCGAGGCCGGGGCAGTCGACGCCGTCGCGTATGTCCCATTCCTGCTTCCAGCCGGTTTCGCCACGCGTAAAGTAGCTGGCGTTTAGCTTGAACGAATCCGTTGCTTGCTTGCGGCTGAGGACCAGCACGTGTTCGCCGGCCTTGTCCGTTAGGCGATGTGCGCCGATAAGATCTCCTTGTACGGCAATGTGTTGCGTCGCGAGGAAGTTCGCATCGACAGGGGTGGCGGCTTGCAATAGCGGCGCGCAGCAGAGGGCCCAAGCCGCGAATGTGAAGCGCTTGGACCTTTTCACTGAGCGACCTCTCTGATAAACGGCGACAACCGATCGATATCGCCGACCGTCGATGTCCAGCCGTTCTTGCATTCCATGCGCGCGAGCGTCTTGTCGTCCTTTTCAACTTCGAGGATAGGGCCGCCGCGTGCGGGCGAATACAGCGAGTACTTGACGTCGTCGTTGGTGAACCAAATGACTTTCGCCGAATTGCTGGCGCCAAACGCCTCCCTGCGACTGAATTGTTGTGTGGCCGCGCCGCCGCTGTACGTCATCTCGATTTTCTTCGGCGTGCCAAAGCGGTACGACATCGCCTGGGCGGTGGTGCAGAGGGACACGACTTTCTTTCCGACAGGGCAGGAAAAGAACACCTGTTCGTTCGGGGCGCATAAGGTTTGCGCTGAACAGTAAGTCGTCGACAGCAGCAAAAGCAAGAGTGAAATTGGTCGAGTCATGAATCACCTGGTTAAGAATTTCGCGGGCGCACGGTACAAGGTCGGACCACACTAGTTTGGTGGCCTAGTCAAAATCCACCGATGCGACCTGCCTTGGACAAACGGCAGCCTCTGGCCTTTTTGCCGCATGACGCTGTAGGTATCGGACTCGATTGTCCATTTGCCGGCAAGCTGCGCCGCTGCCCCGCTTTCTGCCCATACGGTGTCGTCGATAGACGGTGGACCCGAGCTTTTCGGCCTGGAGCCGTCCGGTTCAAGGAAGCGATACTGCGCCTCAACCTCAGGGACGCCGCCGCCAGTGTAACGGTCATCGCGCCACAGTAAGCGCCATGCCATGTTTAACTTGGTGCTCCCGGTGTCGTCCCCGATACTGATCCTTGGCGCTGTCGAATACGGCGTGAAGTAGGCCATCGCGCCGACAATCTCAAGCGGCGGCTGCGGCTTCCACGACCCGGTAAATCGACTCAGGAACGACGATGCCGGCGCCGCTACAGGTTCCCAGATTCCCGCGCAAGACGCACGCCCGTTTGCCCGGACAAAAATAGGAGCCGCCGGTTCCGGCACGGGATCCAGCTGGCCGGGGAAGGGCGTGTGCTGCAATTCTTTTTTTAGCCACCGATGGTAAAACCGAAGCCCGCCGCCATGATATCGTGGCGCTACCATGTGGTATGCGCATTCGTGCCAGGCGGTCATCGCTGAACGCATCGCCTCACAATATTCTTGCCACAGTGGCGTGTGTTCTTCATCGATACCGTTTTCCCCCTCGTCGACCCGTCGCACGTCTGTGGCATACATGAAGAGCAGGTCCATGGCGGTGCGCAAATCGCTATACGATTCGAAGGGCGCGGTGTTGCCTTTCTCAAGTTGAGCCACGCCTTTTTCAAAGTACGCAAGGCCCTTCGATATCCGCAGATAGGTGCTGCGCGGTAGCGAGGTCTTGTCACCCCAGCCTCGTCTTTCGGCCTCCAACAAGCTGTTTTCAGCGACTGTTATCCAGGCTTTGTAGTACATGAAGATCCGGCGCCAGGCGGTGACGGAGCTTACTTTTTGAAGCCAATAAAAAATCTGCCGACGTTCCAGGTCCGAGGGCAACATGAAATCGCTTTTGGGAATAGGATCTTCATCCAGGTAAAGCATTGCACCTTTCTTGTTCATCTCTCATCTTTCGATGCCTTTCTCAAGCACGCGCTCGACCTTCCAATCTGAATGGGAAGGGCCAGGGAAGGTCATCAATGGCATTATCTATTCAAACAAGATTGGTTTGCCGCACGACATGCTTGCCTGCGCAGTTGTTCTAAGCCAGTCTATTAGCGTCAAATATGGCCACTAACATCCATGTGCAGGACTTCCACGTCGCCCAGTTGCTCCAATAGAACTAACTGCTCAACCATCTTTACTTTCACTAAATTTTCTAACTTCGGCATGCTACCAATAGTCAGCGCAGGTTCGAAACTATACATCTCGTCCGATTCCAAAATGCCCAATTTTTTAACGGCGCGTTTAAACAGAGGCTTGTCTTTGTAGTCGTCGAAGTCTAAAGAGCTCGCGGCCTGACCGGAAAAAAAGCATTTCAGTGAGAAGTCTGAATTTCCGCTAACTATATCTGAATCTGCGGGGCAAGTGAATATTTGGGAATAGTGTGGCGAAATGGTGATGGTTTGCCCGCTTTGCCGATCCCATAAATATAAATGCCCGAATGCAGTTCTTGCAATTACATGGTAGTCACTATCTTTAGGGATGTTCACATGGGCGAGCCAAGCCTTTATTACTGGCGAGAAGTCATCTGGATTGGTTATCCAAAACAGGCCGTCATGAAACCCACCCCAGCCGTATGAGCGCCAATACTCGAGCAATGCTCCCGGCAACACGCCGCTGTACTCTTCAATTTTGCTAGCGCTCGGAATTACTTTTTTAATCTGAGGGCCTAGTTCTTCCAAAAATACTTGATAGAAACCATCTATTTATTTTCCTAAATCGTCAATCTGGACGCACGTGCCGTGCCGTGCCGTGCAATGCCGTGCTCGCCTGGTTGGTGCCGGCTCATCATGATATGTCAACAGTTGCGGTAGGTCTGGTTCTCTAGCGATGGCAAAGCCTCTCAAACGAGATCGCTTCACCATCCTCAAGCTGGAACTGCAATACTGGCGGAGGATGAGTGTCTTCTTTACCAAGGCCGATTAGTTGCGCGTGCGGTTTGCAATATTGCGGGCGCTCATACCGACTGGAGCCGATAGTTTATCGAGCGAAGCAACCGGCGACGCATTAAGAAAAAAGGCTGCCCGCCAATGCATGCGACTTCAGCGCGGATTGCCGCAATCAAATCACGGCCAGTCTCAGGCAAACACGTCGATTACAAATGCCTGCTAACGTCGATATGCATTATCTCGATCTCCCCGAGTTGCTCCAAAAGTATCAAGTGTTCAATTATTTTTACTTTTTTAATGTTTTCCAATACCGGCATGCCGCCGATACACAATGCTGGTTCGAAACCGTACATTTCATCTACGGCGACGGGTCCCAGTTTCTTCAGCGCACGTTTAAATAATTTTTTTTCTTTCACATCTTCAATATCCAAACGATCTGGCTCTTTTCCAATCAGGAAAGACTGCAATGCAATTGTATCGTCTCCGGCCACAACTTTTTTATTTGCTGGCGAAGTAATAATTTGCGAATCAAGTGGCACTATTGTCACATTTTGACCACTTTTCTTATTCCACAAAAAAATACGACCAAACGCAGTTCGCGCAATTGCCAAATAATCGCTTCTATTTTCGATCTGGGCCCCTTCCAACCAAGCGTTGACGACCGAGACGTAGTCGTCTGGATTTACCAACCAAAAAAGGCCGTCATAGTACCCACTCCAGCCGTAGAGTTTCCAGTACTCGAGTAGCTGTTCCGGTAAGCGTCCCTCGAATTTTGCTATCTGGTGAGGTGATAGCTGCACCTTCACAAACTGTGGGCCTAGTTCCGAAAGGAACATTTCATAACATTCATCCATGCAGAGCCTCTCAATCGAGATCGCCTCCATCCTCAAGCTGGAACTGCAATCCTGGCGGAGGATGGGTGTCTTCTTTACCAAGCCCGAATTAGTTGCGCTTGCGGTGCTGTCAAGCTTCGGCGCCTTCGACACCGCTTGCGCCGAGCGCGCCGATGAACCAACTCAGGGCACTCGCCCGCTGACATCAATAGGAATAATTTTTACTTCCCCCAGCTGTTCGACCAACAGTAGATGTTCAAGCATCTTGACCTTTACACGATTTTCCAAGCGCGGCATACCACCGATGCACAACGCTGGTTCAAAACCATACTTTTCATCTGCTTTCAATTTACCAAATTTTTTTAATGCTTCTTAAACAGAGGTTTTTCAACTCATTTGAAAGCGAGGTGCCTCATTAGTTGACAAGCCGTATACCGCAAATTCATAATTACTTTTCTTCGAGCGTAGCGCCCAATCTCAAGCCCTCAAATTTTGCTAATTGCTGTAACGATCAGCGGAGCGAACGCAAATTTAGTTAGGGTGGCAAGACCGGTTCGACCGCGCCGACACCTCGCTCAGCTCCCTGAGTACCCGCTCGACGTTGTTAATTCATTGGCACCGGCGCTTAGGGTTCAAATTTTAAGGGCAGATGCTGCGAGAGCAAAATTTCCGATTATCTGGTCGAAACGGTCATTCGATATGTTCAACTTGGATGCGGCACTCAACGAAAGCGGGCATCTATCCACAATCGCTAGTGTGCTTTTCTTTGATTAAAATCATGAAACCCTCTGTAGTTATCTATTAAAAATTTTCGGATGTAATTGAGATTATGAAAAGTTGTCATCGGTAAATTTTAACGCGAATTCATCGGGACTAACCGAAGCTCCTTTGATTGCAGCCATATCCAGATTTTTTCGCCAAATAGTCTTTATTCGCATGGGAAGCGTATCAGGAAATCCATTGTCTTTGCTACAATTTCTTTCCACGTTCCAGTCACGCCCAGTGCGCCGCTCAGTTTTGGCTCCATTGAAGCCAAATTTTCCGCTTGCTCGGATGTTAACTGGTCGATCGAATCTAGTACATAGCATTCGATTAATCTTAGTAAAGGTTCTCCTTCGTATCTGTTCATAATTCGCAGGCTCACATTGTTGAATTAAATAAAATCAGGATTATCCTGCAGCAGCGAGATGAAGGCGGCGAAATTATCAGCGATTTTTATTGTTTTATTATTTTGATCATGTAGTAGTAACCACACTGTTTCCTCGTTGCTTTTCAAATTCAAATAAAATTGATTTCCACCACCGTCTTGCGCAAAAGGCAATGCCTCATTTCCAAGCACAGGTTTCCATTGTTCAATAGCTTCGAAGATGCTTTTGATTTTCGAATTTGCGATCGAGTAAAACCAATCTACATCAAAAATGTTGGTGAGTTCATTTTGATCAATGATAACCGACCCTATCTCTGGATGTCCACCATCGTGAATTTGTAAAAATTGGCGATAATCACGAGGTAATTTTAATTTAATTTTTTTCTCGAGTTCTTTAATTTTTTCTGAATCAGCCAAAGGCGGGGTAGGAAGACCGTTCAAGTTGATATTAATTCGTTTTACGTCCATCATTAATCCTAGTTTTTAGGTGCGCCTGCTGGAATCGCCCATTCGGAATAACCACCACTTACCACTCTGTCAGAGTGTAGCACTCGCCAAAAGTCAGAGCCTGGAGTGTGTTGCTCGCCTGGAACCAGACGCATAATACCTTTCTGGCCCATCGCGGTGGACGTAGACGCATGCTCCCAAACCCATCCTGGCGGGGTTGCGCGTCCGCCAAATGACGAAACAGACGTCCCGATGTCGGGGATTAACTTTTCCATCGCCGTGCTGAAATCTTTGTCTTTCTTCAAGGCCTCGTCGAAAGCCGCATTTGCTCTGTTGAAATGCACAGAGCGGCTCTTGCCAAAGTCAGTAGGCTGAAGCTTTGTCTCATAGGCTACACTGTAAGCTGTAGTTGTTTTTGGCGGGGCACTTTTAGCTTGAGCTTCCGCTTTTGTGCCGCAATCCTCGCAATCTTTATCTTTGGCCTTAGCTGCTGCCTTTTCTGCTCCGCAGCGGCCTTTTCCGCGTCTTGGGCCTTTTTCGCGTCTACTGCAATCTTAGCTTCTTTGGCCGCCAGTTCCGCTGCTTCCTCTTTCTTTTTCAACGCATTGAGGTCGGCCAATTCCTTTGTCAACAAGGTGGCTTTTTCTTTGAGCGCTAGAACTCGCTTGGCGACGCGCGTCGCCTTGATAGGTTTCGCCACCGCGTCACCGAGGTAGGGAATCATCCCAACCACATTCAGCCCGGCGCCGAGGAAATCGCCATTGCGTATAGCAATGCCGGCACCGACCGCGTCCGAGATCGGCGTCGGATCGACCATTCCGGCGACGTCCGCAGCCGTACCGGCCGCCTCCCACGCCATCTCCGCGTTGACGTCTGCCAGCTTTTTGGTGACGGTTTGTATCCGCTCGGTTAGATTGAATCCACCAGTCATAAGTTCTCGTTTTGCGTAAGTTGTGTCATGCCGGTAGTGCGTGTTGGAATAGCGCCTCGTAGTGTTTTTGCTCGCCGATCTGGCGCCAGATTGCATCCGGCAATTCGTCGATCATTTGGCTCAGTCGCGCTTCGGGCGCTATTTCTTCGTCGCGCAGATAACTGCGCACCATCGGATGAGCGTCGAACGACGGCGACACGCGCATCATCAAGCCCGCGAACAGGTGCTGATCGTCGGCATTGTGGATGCCGTAACCGGCGCAGCGCGCTACGGCGGCAACAGCTATTTTGCGTAGCATGTCGCCTTCCATTCCTTCGATCGCCTCCGGGCTGTTTGCCTCCCAGTGCGCGATGATGCTGTCGTACAGCGCTAACTTGTCGTAGTACATCAGTTGCTCGCGCTGGCGCTCGTCGAGACTGATGGGAACGACCGAGAACGCGGCGATTCCGGCGGGGGTGGTCGGCTCCGGATCGATGCCGTAGTAGGCCTCCCGGCGCGGCTCCCACGCGGTCCAGCTGCTGACTGGCGCGATGAAGAATTTTTTCTGTCGTCCTGTCATCGCGGAGGACAGGCCAAGCAAAATGCGTGGATCGTAGAAGCGCAGCACGACATCTTCGTCGTCGTTGATTCGGCATTGCAGCCGGCGTGTCAACATCATTGCCAAGACCGGCAGACCGAAGTGGCTTTTGAGCCAGGTGACGCTCGGATGCGCGCGTTCCTTCTCGATCAGCCACATGAAGATGGATTTATCGCCGGCGGTTGGGTCGAGCGCAATCAACAGCGGCGCGGCGGATTGCAGATGCGCCTCCGGTGTATCGGCGAACAGCGAGCGCCATTGCGCATCGGGAAAGCGCGTCGTCAACTGCGAGAAGGCGTCATCGTGCGCGGCGCAGTCGATCAGCGCGTAGGTGTTATCGACTTTTTGGCCCTCGTCGGGGCGCGGAGGAATGGCTGTTCATCGTGAGATTTTCCGTGCGAGTAGGGCGTCAGCGGCGCAAGAAACTGCTACCTTGCAGTGCCGCTTTCTTCAAACATTCAAGGCAGATCGTAGTGCTCGCACTAGGCAGGGCAGGCAATGCGGCGGCACTGCTACCGCCAGCTTGGAAGATATGCTGCCCACCCTTGACCGTGAAATTCCCCGGACGGGCGAAAGTGATATTCCCGCCCTCCAGCGTCACCGACGACTGTCCGGCCTGCAGCACGATCTTCTGGCTCGCCTTGACCTCGATGACATCGTTGACCGATACGATCGTGATCGCCTTGTCGGCCCAAATCTCCAATTGATCGGTGTGCGCCTGCAGCGACACGGGCCCGTTGGCGGCGATCGCCTGGATGCCGCCGGCGTGCGTGACAAGCCCGTCGCGTTGGCCGCCACCGACGCCACCGTGAATCCCGCCGCCATGTGCATGTCGGCCTGCGTGGTCCACTGCAACTGCCCGCCGGCGAATAGCACGGTCGAAGCCGAAGTGGCCCAGTTGATGCTGGCCGGCGCTTCCATCAGCACCACCGGCTCGCCGAAGTTTTCCACCGGCGCGGCGCTGTCGAGATAGCGCGCGCCGGCCGTGGCCTTCAGCGGGCCGTGGCCGCCGACGGCGCCGTCGAACTTGCCCTTTTGCTTGGGATCGATCTGTGTGATGAAGGCGACCTGCGCCTGGTTGGCGTCCTTACTGACGAGCGCGGTTTGCTGTGCGGCGGCGTCGGCTGACACCTTGTTCAGTTCGGAGGCGGCGCGCAGCAGGCCGGTGGCCTCGGCGCTGTCGAGCTGGGTCGAGGCGACGCCGGCGCCTTGCTCCGCGCGCGCGGTGGCCGAGATCAGCATGCCTTCGCCTGAGCGCAGCACGCCCCAGGCGTCGGTGCGCAGTGCGAAGCCGTGACCGCGATAGCTGCCGCGCTGCGCCGTGCCGACGCCTTGATGCACCAGGTAGCCGAGATTCAGCTGGGTGGCGGCGCTGGACGTGGCCAGGCGCGTGCGCAGCTGGCCGGGCGTGTCATCGACCACCCATTGGTTGTAGCCGCCACCGTCGAAATTATTGCTGTGCATGCCTGAGATGACGCCGGCGTGGTTGACGCCGCTGTCGACGCCGGCCGCGTACGGCGGCGTGTCGGCGCCGGTGTACAGTTGCGCGACCACCAGCGGCCGGTCCATGTCGCCTTCGATGAAGTCGACCAGCACCTCGGTGCCGATGCGCGGCGTGAACTGCGAGCCCCAGTTGGGGCCGGCCAGCGCCTCGGCCACGCGTACCCAGGTGCCGGAGCCGTCGTTGCCGGGGGCGTTGCCCTTGTCGTCAGTGTTGTGCGCCAGGCCGCCGGGGTTGGCGCCGGTGCCGCGCTGCCAGGCGAACTGGATGCGTACCTGGTGCTCGCGCGTGGTGGTGTTGACGGCGTCGGGCAAACCAACCACCAGCGCCGTCTGCGGACCCAGCGCGGCACCGCTGAAGCGCTCGGCGGCCGCGCGCGGCACGATGGCGACCGTGTCGCGTACGCAGGCGAAGCGGTTGCGGTAGGTGCCCGCCTCCAGTTGCGCGCCGGCGAACTTGGCCAATGTGGCGAGGCCGGCCTTGGCCGCGCCGATCAGCTTGCCCAGGCCGCCCAGCGACGGTTCGATGTTGTTGCGTCCTTCGTGTTCGACCCACAGCGCGGTGAATTGGTTGGCGCCGTCGGCGTAGTGTTCGTGCTGGGTCAGCGCGAAGCCGTGGCCGGCCGCCAGGCGGCGCACCGAACCCTGGCCTTCGAACAATTTATTGTCCAGTTCCAGCGCTTGCAACATAAGCTGGCTGTGCGGATCGGCGGCGGCGCTGTCGGCGTGGCGCCGCTCGGCGCTGCCGTCGTAGATCGACAGCGCCGGCAGTTCGCCGATGTCGAGGCTGGTCGTTTGCTCGGCGGCCGGTGCCACCAGCTGCGTCGGGTCCCAGCTGCTGATGGTCACGGCGTTGGCCTGGATGCGGCGCAGCGCGTTGAACTCGTCGATGGCGTCTTCGCTGTCGGTGGCGCGCACGCCGTGGAAGCGCAGTGCCGCGCCGCCCTCGGTCTCGGGCGCGACGGTCTTGCTGTCGAAGAACACGACCTTGTGCTTGGCCTGCTTCTGGTCGCCTTCCGGTTCGGCGCTGCCTTCCTGCGCATCCTGGTCGTGCTCGAAGCGCCAGCTCAGGCCCTCGGCCGCCAGCACGCGCTGCAGGAATTCGAGGTCGCTTTCCCGGTATTGGGTCCAGATCGGGCGTACCGCCAGGGTTTGCGTGATGTCGAACTCGAATTGCACCTGCGTGTAGTCGGCCAGCAGTTTGGTGATCAGGTCTTGTGCGTTCTTGTCTTGGAAGATGTAGCTGTCGCGGCGCGGGCCGAGCAGGACCAGGCCCAGTTCGAGCCGCAGCCCGTAGCGCGCCAGTCCGCCGTCGGCGCCCAGCCAGGCGGCGTCGGTGCAGATGCCGTGCCAGGCGCGGCGCGTGCCGTCGACCTGCAGCAGCTTGAGCGTGATCTCCGGAGCGGGAAGATCAGCACGACATTGGACGCCGACGTTGACCACGAGTAAACGCTTGCTTGAGCAGCCAGACAGCCTTCGCACGACATCCCAATACGAAGTACCGAAAGAAAGTTATTCCAGCAAAAACTTATTATCCGATACAGTAATTGTGTGGTCCTTATTATCTGGATTAGTTAGCCATCGAAAACCAATGGAGTATTTACTGAGATTGATAGAAATAGCTTTCAAGATGTCGTCACCACCGTCCGAGTCAAGTGCTATAGACTTTAAACAGCTTTGCAAAATAAATTCGTCTTTCAGTGCAATTTTTTTTTGAACATATGTAAGTAAGATTAAATGATCTTCGTAACCAGTGCCACAATATCGCGTAGATTGAGGGCTTTTTGACGGCATTCTTGCTATCAATACTAAATAGTGCCCATCATCGTTCGGTTGTGAGAATACCAGTATGACTTCGTCACTTCTTTGTAAGATCGATCTAGTTGTCTTGTCAAGCGGTTGTGAATCAATAACGCGGTCACATTTGTCAGCTGTCTTGTTTTTCGTTCCACCTACACAAAGCGTTTCTTTATTCTCCAGTTGGAATGCAACCGGAAATTCCACAGAGCTAGCTGGAAACGTCTGAAAGGGGAGAGCGATGAAAAAAAATAGATTAGATTTTATTCTATTGGCTGTTGACGTGATCTGCATAGCAAACTCCCGAGTACTTCCAAAGGCGCTCGGCTTTTGGTGGCGGTTTCTTGTATTCATCTTTATCGCGTTCATGTAGTTCGCTTTCCGTTTTCCCTATATTTTCTTCCTTCGTCATGTCCCAACCGATGTTGCCGGTCGCAGTATCCGCCAATATGTCCGCATTCCGGATCCACACCTTCTTGCTTTCGTCGCACACATGATAATTTCCACCATTCCATAGCGACCAGGTCTCCAGCCTCAATGTTCGTCCGTATAGGTGCGCTTTTGCTTGGATAGATAAGCTTTGGCAATTGCCCGCTGGATTTGTACAAGTCTGCTCCTTCTTTGAAGTTCTCTTTCCAATCCCACACTTGTTGGAACGTTGGCGCGGGATTTGCCATGTGTGTCATCCCATAACTGCCATCAAAAGCTACGCCGGGGTGCGTCGGCGTTGATGAGGTTCTTAAATTTACTCTCTTGCGCTAGCAACACTTCAAATCCTTTTACGTCTTCCAGCGTGGCGAGGAATGTGGTTACGCGAGCTTCGTCTGAATTCTTGGCAAGAATATATATTGAACGTTTAAAGACATCGTTAGCCGCCTTTACTTTGACGGCTAGCGTGCACCCGAGAATTCGGGGTTAGGTGTGATCTGCAATGCGAAGATATATCAGTGTTTTCGCTTTACCTGAACATGCAAAGCCTCGCACTGGCTTCGACGTTTTTGTCAGCGTAGCCGACAGTGGACGGCAATTTGCGTGTTTAGCGAGATCCACCTCGGAATTCTGCAAGTTCTTCCGAACAAAACTACTGAAGTCCGGGTCCGGCCATGGACGAGCCGACTCGGGCGCCAGCCAGACAGTTTCCGAACCAACTCGTAGATCGGATTGTTTTTTGGTGGGGACTATTTGTGCCACCAGGGTGACGTAGTCCGTCGGCCCGGGAATACCCCCGGTATATTCGGGAGTGCCAAACACCTCCCACCGCACGGCGCTGTAAGGAATATCAACGGTCACCAGATTTTGGAAGGCGGTAGCGTCGTCCGATACTTTTTCGCGCCGGTTATTGTCTTCGCAGCCGCAAAGAATGCACAGCATCGTCAATATGACAGCGCAAGGGAATTTTCTTATGGAAAAGTTCATGTGCAAGTTACTGCCCCTTATACTGTCTAAAAGTCAGCTTTCGGGAACATTAACATGGTCATTTTGTTCTGCAGCACTCAAACACCTAGCCAGGCAGGCCGCTTCCACCATTTGCCAGGCTCAGCGGCCACCTAGCCATGTCCGCATATTCGAACTGGATTTCATACTCAACATCTCGGTCCACAGTGATGAGCATCAGCGCAGGAATTCTACCCATTGCCGACAATATTTCCACGCAGCTGTCCTCCATATCGTCAAAAAATTGGTCGTGCTCTAATGCGCTAACGATTAAAACCTCATCCGGAGTTTTGTAAGATGCGCAAGATTCATGCATTTGTTTCTCAAGCCGAAATCTGAAGAAACCCTGTCGAAATTCCGGCTCCAATGCCGATAGAAATTCCAGAAAGCGTTTCGCTGCGCTGTCGATTCGTTCCGCTCGTTGTTTGATCATATGAATTATTAACGTTTGCAGCGGACTGCGCTGGCGCGTCCAGTTTTAACGCCAGCTTCGCCTGCAGTCGCATGATTGCTTCGTCGACAAGGACGCGCTAGCGCGCTTGGTCTCGCTCCAGCGTGTCCTTGCCGATGATTTTGAGCTGGCCCGCACCGCGCGCCCGCACCGGCGCTTCACTGTCGGGAACCTTGATGTCGGTGGTGATGGCAAATTCCGCGAGGAGATCGACATATTTCGGCCGCACCGAGGTTATCTCTGTGCCTCGGATCAGGGTCGTTAGCGTCAGCGTCTCGCCGGGTTGCAGCATGGTGTAGTCCGTCTTCAGGGCGTGATCGGCCAACTCGGTTTTCAGGGTTTTTGCCGCACCGGTCTCTCGGTCGACCAGCTTCATCGACGGGCCGCGCGCTTGGACATAGCGACGCGGGAAACCGATCGTGTAGGGCTGACTGTTCTTTATGGTGATCTCGAGTGGCAAGTCACTGCCCGTGAAGATGCATGACGGGTTGCCCGTGCAGGCGATGGCGATCGAGAATGTTGGCTGTTCCATGGTTGCTCCCATCGATGACACCGGCGCCGTTAGCGCGGATGCCATCAGAAATGATTTTAAATAATGTCGCATGTAATTTTCCTGCCTATCTTTGCCCGGAGCAATTCCTGGACCTCGATGGCGATGTTCCAGGCATGACGTGGTTTGACGATGGTGCAGCCGTACGCCGCCATAATGGTGGCGTCCGCCGCTTTCGGGTCTTTGCCATCGAATGGTGCTGAGATGGCTTCGCTCAATGTACCGTCGGGTTTGTAATACTTGACCGTCTCGTCCACACCGTCGGTGTACGAGTATTCGTCCGGCAGGCCACAGCAATGGCCGAACTCGTGCGCATGTGTCCAGTCAGTCGTTCCCAGCGATACATCCACGACGTTTTCGAATACCTGCTCGCGGTCGGATTTTTTGTGGACCTTCAAAACATAATGCTCGCCCGATTCCACATAGACCGGCTTGTATACAATGGGCAGCACTTTCGTGCCGCATTGAGGATCCTTGATCTCGATTTTGAACTTGTTGTTCCAATGGCTGGTTATGCCGCGCTCGGCGTTCTGCTTTACCAGTTCCACGACCTTTGCACGCTGCTGTGCGCGCTTTTCGGCGGCGGGAGTGCCTTTGTCCTGCGCTCTATCTGGTGAGGTGATAGCTGCACCTTTATAAACTGTGGGCCCAGTTCCGACAGGAACATTTCATAACATTCATCCACGCAGAGCCTCTCAAACGAGATCGCTTCCACCATCCTCAAGCTGGAACCGCATAGTGGCGGCGGATGGGTGTCTTGTTTACCAAGCCCGAATTAGTTGCGCGTGCAGTTCTGCCAAGCCTCGGCTTCTTCTACACCGTTTGCGGCACGCGCGCCGATGAATCAACACAAGGCACTCGCCCGCTTACATCAATAGAAATAATCTCTATTTCCCCAGTTGTTCGAGCAACAGTAGATGTCAAGCAACTCGACCTTTACGACTATTTTAGCGAAAGCTTACAAATCCCAGCTACTGTCTTCGCTCTTTAACCCGCTGAATCAGCGGGAAGGATTTGTTCATCCCAGACTGCGCAATTACTTTGTCGCTACGAGAACTGCGACGGTCTTGCTTAAGAAATCCGTGCCTTGGTCATTGATTCGATTGCAAAGATCTTCCACTGATTTTTTTATACTTGCATTACTCTTGACTAAGGCACGAATCAGCTCGCGTTTTGTTTCCTCGCTATTTAATATGCGCGTTAAAACAATCGATGCCCATTTGGGTGCAGTGGTTAGCATATGTGGTATGGCGTTTAAGAATCCTGCCACATATTCTCGGTCGTCAAATGTCTCGGCCGTGTGGATGACGGAAAACATCCCCTCGTCGAACTGAAAATCGTCCTCCAGAGATAACAATAAAAATGCAACCGATACGGGATCTCTTTCTTCGGCGATGGATTTTAGGGAAATGTCAATGTTTTTAACTGACTGTTCGTTATTGGATTTAATGGCGAACGTAAGTTTCTCAAATGAAGATGCGAGCGTTGGATTCATTTTTTTCCTGGTTTCGTAAATATGTCGGGAAAACCGTCTTTATTTTTCTTGATTAGGTCTTGAAGGCCTTCGCGAATTTTCGGTACATATAAGCCATCTTTTTGATAGATCTGTCGAGCGTCTTTTACACCCGCTGCTAAGGCATCCCGAGGCGGCATTTTGGCGTCGGCAGTGGTGCCATACGTAAATGTTTCCCTGTGACGCGCACCAGTGCCTGGTACAGGTTGCTACATATTTATCGCAATGCCATCGTTTCTGGAAACGCCATGCTGATCCATACGCTTCGCGGAAGGTATATGGTTAGGCGTAATGTTATCCCCCTTCTTTCCTGCTTTAACTAATTCTTTATATGACGCTACGTCACCTTCCGTGGATAGAAGTTTTTTGGTTTTACCTCTGAGGATGCACAATCTTCGCAGTCTTTGTCTTTCTTGACCGACGTCTTTTCCTGCTGAGTTAGACCCTCTTTTGTTCCTTGAGCTTCCTTGGGCCTCTTTAGCGAGCTTAGTTTGCTTGGTTGCAGTTTTTAACGCCTCAGCTTCTTTTTTTGCCTTCTTGAGATCGTTGACCGTTTTTGTCAACGTTGCTACTTTCGCCTGTAGCGCAGCGAGAGATTTTGTTGCGCGAACTGCCTTCATCGGCTTCGCAACCGCGTCTCCGAGATAAGGCACCATGCTCACCGTACTCAGCGCCGCGCCCCAATAATCCCCTCTGGCAATGGATATGCCCGCGCCGACAAGGTCCGAGGTCGGCGTCGCATCAACCAACCCTGCGGCGTCAGCCGCAGCGCCGGCAATTTCCAGCTTCAAATCCTTGTCCGCCTTGGCCAGCGTCGTCGTGGCATCGGTCAGTTTTTTGGTAATGTCTTTTGTTAGCGGACCAAGAAGCTGCTGGCTTTGGCCGCCGCGTTCTTCAAGCATTCGATACAAATGGCGCTGCCGGTCGGCAGTGCCGGAAGCGTGGCCGAACTGCTGCCGCCTGGAAGATATGCTGCCCACCCTTGACCGTGAAATTACCCGGGCACGCGAAGGTGCAGTAGGTGCCCGCCTCCAGTTGCGCGCCGGCGAATTTGGCCAAGGCGGCGAGGACTGCCTTGGCCGCGCCGATTAGTTTTCCAAGGGCGCTCAGCGGCGGCTCGACGTTGTTGTGTCCCTCGAGCTTGACTCACAGCGCGGTGAACTTAGTAGTTGGAGTTACTAAATCAATCTAAGGAGGGATTGGAATAGTCGATTGTCGCATCACCGAAATAGCGACTAAAGACATTAGGGCGCCGTTTTTGAAGTGTCTCATTGGCATCTATCTGCTCAGGATAGGTAAAATCAATAGTGAAATCGCCATCTGAGATCAGATATGCCACAGCTCGCCATTCTTTGTTTTCCGGTATTTCGTTCCAACGCTCCCACAGGGCAGTTAAAAATTCCTTAAGTGAGGGGGAGCAAAATTTAAATGTTGGGATACACTGCTCGCCTTTCTCATAAAGCATGCAGCTGGAAATTGCGCCATCTTCGATTTCAGCATAAACCAGCAGCTTTCCTTCTAAGTCGTCCGCAATGCGAAGTGCTTCTGAGCCTACGTCTTGATATAGCCGTTCGATTTCACTCGTTATTTTCATATAATTCCCTTTCTATTTACCACCTGTACGGTTTTTGAAGGATGCTTCAAATGGAACTTTGTCAATAGTGTAATTGATGTCCAGACTACTAGGCCTAAGTGAGCTGCCAGGGTACGTGGGACGTATGTCGACGATCACTTCTTGTCCATTCTTTAAGGCCGTTTGCCATTCATTTTCTAACTTTTTGTACGCGCTACGATTCAAGTTCATGTCCTGCGCGAAATGATTGAGATCGTCAATTGGCCCGTCAAATCGTCGTCCAATAAAATGCCCACCATCGTCCGTTGACAGTCTATCTTTTCCACCAGCTTGTAGCTGCGCTTTGCTATTGCGAATCTGAGCAGGATTGCTAGTGAGCTTACCTTTAACTCTAGTGACACGGCCGGTTTCGTCTAGTGAGTATTCGTAGCCATTTTTAATTTCAGTTTTCTTTGCGGATTTGCAGTCTTCGCAGTCTTTTCCTTTTTTCGCAGCAGTTTTTTCCTGCTCGATAGCTGCATCTTTTGCGGCGTCGGCCTCTTTAGCAAGTTTAGCTTCCTTCGCCGCAGCTTCCACTGCTTCCGCTTCTTTTTTTGCTTTCTTGAGATCGTTGACTGTCTTGGTGAGCGCCGCGACTTTCTTTTCAAGCCCGGCGATGGCTTTGGTCGCACGGACTGCTTTCACTGGCTTCGCAACCGCGTCACCCAGGTAGGGCACCATGCTCACCGTGCTCAGCGCCGCACCCCAATAGTCCCCTCTGGCAATCGAGATGCCGGCGCCGACCAGGTCCGACGTTGGCGTCGGATCTACCAGCCCAGCCGCATCGGCGGCTGCGCCGGCAATCTCCAGCTTCAGGTCGTTATCCGCTTTGGCCAAAGCCGTAGTGGCTTCGCCCAGCCTCTTGGTGATGTTTGTAAGATCCATTATGCGCGCCCGCCGTGTGGATCGGAGGGAAGTTCAAACAGTGCGTCCATGCGCTTGCTTGCGGTGATTTGCTCCCAGGCTTCACTTGGCAGGGCACTGATCATATTGCTGAGCCGATCTGCAGGAGGTACATTCTCAGCTTTGAGGTAGGACTTCACAAGGGAGTTGTCGTCGAACGATGGCGACACGGTCATCATCAATCCCGCGAATAGGTGTTGCGCCGCTGCATCGGTGATGCCATAGCTGTTCGCGCGCGCCACGGCGGTGATGGCGATCTCGCGCAACATGTTTGGTTTGATGCCTGCGATGTCGTCGGGACAGGTATCGCGCCATTGCTGGATAATGCTGTCGTAGAGGTTCTCTTTGTCGAAGTACATGAGTTGATCGCGTTGAGGCAGCGTAAGGCTGATCGGGGCAAAGGCGAAGCGGGCGATGTCCGCCGATGTGGCGGGCTCAATACTGATGGCGTACCGCTCCTCGCGGCGTGGCTCCCACGCGATCCAGCTGCTCACTGGCGCGAAAAAATACCGCTTTTGTTGGGCCGTCAGCGCCGATGGCAGGCCGAGTAGGATTCGCGGATCATAAAACCGCAGCACGACTTGCTGATCATCGTTGATCTCGCATTGCAGCCGGCGGGTGAGCATGGGCGCCAGAACGGGGAGGGCGTAAGGACTGCCGATCCAGCTCACGCTTGGCGCGGCCTGCTCCAACTCTTCCAGCCATGCGATGAGTTTGTCGTTGTCGCGCGGCGTGGCAATCAACAGCGGTGCTGCTGTCACTAGATGTTCCTCAGGCGTGCCGTCAAAAAGCGACTTCCATTGCACATCGGCGAAGCGCGTTGTCAGATCGCGGAAAGCATGCTCATGCGCCGAGCAATCGAGCAGAGCATAGGTATAGGTTTGCGTTTCCATGGGTGTCTTTTATTAGCGGACCAAGAAGCTGCTGGCCTTGGCCGCCGCGTTCTTCAGGCATTCGATACAAATGGCGCTGCCGGTCGGCAGGGCGGGAAGCGCGGCAGAACCGCTGCCACCGCCTTGGAAGATATGCTGCCCACCCTTGACCGTGAAATTCCCCGGACAGGCGAAAGTGATATTCCCGCCCTCCAGCGTCACCGACGACTTTCCGGCCTGCAGCACGATCTTCTGGCTCGCCTTGACCTCGATGACATCGTTGACCGATACGATCGTGATCGCCTTGTCCGCCAAAATCTCCAGCTGATCCGTATGCGCCTGCAACGACACCGGGCCATTGGCCGCGATCGCCTGAATGCCGCCGCTATCCGTGAACAAGCCTGTCGCGTTGGCCGATACCGACGCTACCGTGAACGCGGCGGCCATGTGCATGTCGGACTGCGTAGTCCACTGCAACTGCCCGCCTGCAAACAGCAGGGTGGATGCCGGCGTGGCCCAGTTGATGCTGGCCGGCGCTTCCATCAGCACCACCGGCTCGCCGAACTTCTCCACCGGCGCGGCGCTGTCGAGATCGCGCGCGCCAGCCGTGGCCTTCAACGGATCGTGCCCGCCGACGGCGCCTTCGAACTTACCCTTTTGCTTGGGATCGATCTGCGTGATGAAGTCGACCTGCGCCTGGTTGGCGTCTTTGCTGACGAGCGCGGTTTGCTGTGCGGCGGCGTCGGCCAGGTTTTTGCTCAGTTCGGAGGCGGCGCGCAGCAGGCCGGTCGCTTCCGCGCTGTCGAGCTGGGTCGAGGCGACGCCGGCGCCTTGCTCCGCGCGCGCTGTGGCCGAGATCAGCATGCCTTCGCCCGAGCGCAGCACGCCCCAGGCGTCGGTGCGCAGTTCGAAGCCGTGGCCGCGATAGCTGCCGCGCTGCGCCGTGCCGACGCCTTGATGCACCAGGTAGCCGAGATTCAGCTGGGTGGCGGCGCTGGACGTGGCCAGGCGCGTGCGCAGCTGGCCGGGCGTGTCGTCGACAACCCATTGGTTGTAGCCGCCGCCGTCGAAGTTATTGCTGTGCATGCCCGAGATGACGCCGGCGTGGTTGACGCCGCTGTCGACGCCGGCCGCGTAGGGCGGGGTGTCGGCGCCGGTGTACAGTTGCGCGACCACCAGCGGCCGGTCCATGTCGCCTTCGATGAAGTCGACCAGCACCTCGGTGCCGATGCGCGGCGTGAACTGCGAGCCCCAGTTGGGGCCGGCCAGCGCCTCGGCCACGCGCACCCACGTGCCGGAGCCGTCGTTGCCGGGCGCGTTGCCCTTGTCGTCGGTGTTGTGCGCCAGGCCGCCGGGGTTGGCGCCGGTGCCGCGCTGCCAGGCGAACTGGATGCGTACCTGGTGCTCGCGCGTGGTGGTGTTGACGGCGTCGGGCAAACCAACCACCAGCGCCGTCTGCGGACCCAGCGCGGCACCGCTGAAGCGCTCGGCGGCCGCGCGCGGCACGATGGCGACCGTGTCGCGTACGCAGGCGAAGCGGTTGCGGTAGGTGCCCGCCTCCAGTTGCGCGCCGGCGAACTTGGCCAAGGTGGCGAGGCCGGCCTTGGCCGCGCCGATCAGCTTGCCCAGGCCGCCTAGCGACGGTTCGACATTGTTGCGTCCCTCGTGTTCGACCCACAGCGCGGTGAATTTGTTGGCGCCGTCGGCGTAGTGCTCGTGCTGGGTCAGCGCGAAGCCGTGGCCGGCCGCCAGGCGGCGCACCGAACCCTGGCCTTCGAACAATTTATTGTCCAGTTCCAGCGCTTGCAACATAAGCTGGCTGTGCGGATCGGCGGCGGCGCTGTCGGCGTGGCGCCGCTCGGCGCTGCCGTCGTAGATCGACAGCGCCGGCAGTTCGCCGATGTCGAGGCTGGTCGTTTGCTCGGCGGCCGGGGCGACCAGTTGCGTCGGGTCCCAGCTGCTGATGGTCACCGCGTTCGCTTGCACGCGGCGCAGCGCGTTGAATTCGTCGATGGCGTCGTCGCTGTCGGTGGCGCGCACGCCGTGGAAGCGCAACGCGGCGCCGCCCACCGTTTCCGGCGCGACGGCCTTGCTGTCGAAGAAGACGACCTTGTGCTTGGCCTGCTTCTGGCCGCCCTCCGGTTCGGCGCTGCCTTCCTGCGCATCCTGGTCGTGCTCGAAGCGCCAGCTCAGGCCTTCGGACGCCAGCACCCGTTGCAGGAATTCGAGGTCGCTTTCGCGGTATTGCGTCCAGATCGGGCGTACCGCCAAGTCCTGCGTGATGTCGAACTCGAACCGCACCTGCGTGTAGTCCGCCAGCAGTTCGGTAATCAAGTCTTGTGCGTTCTTGTCCTGGAAGATGTAGCTGTCGCGGCGCAGGCCGAGCAGGGCCAGGCCCGGTTCGAGCCGCAGCCGGTAGCGCGCCAGTCCGCCGTCGGCGCCCAGCCAGGCGGCGTCGGTGCAGATGCCGTGCCAGGCGCGGCGCGTGCCGTCGGCCTGCAGCAGCTTGAGCGTGATTTCTTCGCCGATGAACTCGGCCAACTCCAGGTCGGTCGAGGTGCTGAGCGCGTCGATGTCGAAGCGGAACAGTTCATTGACCGCCTCGCGGCCCGTAAAGCGCTCCGGCATCAGCGACTCGGGCAGCGTCGAATCCTGCGCGCTGGCCAGGGTGATCAGGCGCGCGTGCTGGCTCAGGCCGGTTCCGAACAGCCCGTCCACCAAGGACGAGCCCGGCAGGTCGGGCAGGCTCATCACGGCAAGGTGATGGTCAGGTTGGCTTGCTTGGGCGCGAGCTTGACCACGTCGTTGTACGCGGCCATGCTGGTCTCGGTGCTATGGCCGAGCATGCTACGAAGGCCGATGTAGCCGAGCGCGCCGATCAGCGCGAATACCGAGCACAGCACCCACAGCGGGACGTCGTTGCGCAGCTTGTGGATGATCTGGTCGGGCCGCTCGGCGTGCGGCGCGAAGCCCGATTTCTTGCCCTTCATGTGGGCGATCTCGTCGCCCAGGCGCGCCGTCAGGTAGGCCAGCTTTTCCGAGCCTTCGATGATGTAGCGGCCCTGGAAGCCCAGCAGCAAACACATGTGGAACACTTCGAGCGCCTGCAGGTGGGCGCTGCCGCGCGCGCGCAGGCTCTCGAGCCGGTTGAAGAAGTTCTCGCCGGCCAGCTGGTCGCCGAACAGCACCAGTTGCAGCGGGCGGCGCTCCCAGGCGTCGCGGATGCCGTACGGCGAGCGCAGGATGATCTCGTCGACCGCCGCGCAGAAAGCATACTTGGCGTTGTCGATGTCGTCCGGCGAGGCGCCTTGCTTCTTGGCGCCACGGCTGAAGTCGTCGAGGAACTGCGTCATCTTGTTGATGAAGTCGGTGTTGGCTTGCGGGCCGTTGCCGTTCTTGAGCATGAACAAGGCGTAGAAACCGTCGTACATCAGGTCCATCAGCGTGTGTTCGGTGCCGGGGCCGGCCGCGATGGCCGGCGAAAACGCCGGCTGGCCGCCGGGAATCAGGGAGGGTGGGGCGCTAGTAGTCATGGGGTGGTCTTCAGGAAGTGACGGCGACGAGGTCCAGTTTCAGGTCGCGCATGCCGGACGGAACGTAGATCGAGATCGATTGCGCCTGCAACATGCGCTCGTACATCTGACCTTTGGCTTCGAGGGCGAAATAATAAGTGTCGGGACGCACCGGCACGGCCGCCGGCACCTGCGGCGCGTGCGTCAGGCGCACGCCCGGCATGGCCGACAGGACGAACTTCTCGACGTCGTCCGGCGCGCCGATCTTGAAGCGCAGCGGCACCACGTCGACCATCTCGACACCCGGCATATCGGCCGACACGCCCAGGTAGAAGGTGGTCTGGGCGTCGATCTTGCCCGAGTCGAGCATGCCGTGGTGGTACGACGGCTTGACCTCGTTGAGCGCGATGGCGAAGTATTTCGACGAGATGACGGTGTCGAGCAGCTCGCGGATGATGCCGTGCAGGCGGGCGAAGCCGGGACCGGGGTCCAGGTGGTCGTACTGCGGCAGGTCGCTGAGCGAAATGCCCTTGGAGAAGGTCATCAGCGCGCCCGACAGGCCCAGCAGTTGCTCGTAGAGCCGCTCCGGGTGCAAGGTCGGGTGGTGGAAATAGTGGCTCAGCGAGGCATACGCCGAGCTGGCCGTGTGCAGCAGCCAGAACGACGACATGTCGCCGGAGCGGAATTCGATGACGTGCTTGCTCGGCTCGCGGTGGTGGCCGTACAGCGCGTTGACCTTGGCCTGCAGCGCGTCGAGCAGGCGGCGCAGTTGCAGGAACAGCAGCGGCGCGCTGCGGATCGACAGGCTCGGCGGGATGAACGACGGATCTTGCTCGAAGCCGCCGGTCGACAGCCGGCGCAGGCGCAGCAGCGGCAGGCTGACATAGGAGTCGCGCGGTTCCGATTCGGACACGAGGCGCAGCGTCTTTTTGAGGTACGTCAATTGCGCGTGCGCGGCCTGGGTGTACAGGTCTGGCGTGTCGAGGTTGCTCTGGGCGTAGCGGGCGGCGTTGCTGGGCTGGCCCTCGGGGGCGAAATTACCGCCGAAATGCTTGAACGCGGGCAGGGCGGCGTAGAACGTCAGCGCCTGCTGCGATTGCGGGATGTTGCTCAGGTCGATCTCGGCCGGCAGCTCGTCGGCGCCGGGCGCCTGGTAAATCTCGCCGTCCTGGAACACCAGCGCCAGGTCGAGCAGGCGCAAGGTATTGTTGTGCAGCGCGTCGCGGTCGAGCTGCAACTGGCTCACACCCCAGGCGTAGGGATGCAGCGCCTTGACGCTGTCGTGCAGCCGCTGCTCGTGGTAGCGGTCCTGCTGCTGAAAATGCTGGGGACGCAGGAACAGTCCTTCACCCCATAAAAGTTTTCCCGTGATGCTCATCGAATGCCTTATCGCCTCATGCCTGCGGACCAAAAAAATAGTGCCCAATCACAACTGCCAGAACAATAACATTTTCTGGCGTCCCGTGAGTGTTTCTTCTACGTAACGTGCTAAGCTTTATAATCTTGCATTTCGGTAACGCCCGTACGGTTGAGTTCGTATTGTACGAGGTAAAGAATTAAATTTATGCTATTCTGCCGAAAAATGAGAATTTGGCAACAGTTTATGGCAACTGTTCCGGCGATTAACACATCTGACTTTTGAGGAACACATGAGTACATCCATCCACCTTCGCCGCCTGTTGGGCGGTGCCGCTTGCATCCTGGCCCTGAGCGCCTGCACCACCGCGCCGGTGGTCAAAGTGCCGGAGGCGGTGCCGACGATCGCCGAAGTCATGGGCAAGGCCGCCGCCGCCGACAGCGCCGGCCAGAAGGAAGCGGCCGTCGCGCTGTGGAAGCAGGCCGCCGCCGCCTACCCGGCCGACAAGGATCCGTGGACCCGCATGGCGCAAACCAAATACGAAGCCGGCCAGTATGGCGAGGCCATCGTCAATGCCCAGGAAATCCTGGTGCGCGACCCCAACGACCAGCTGGCCAACAGCATCATCGCCATCAGCGGGCTGCGCCTGTCGACCCGCGCGCTTGCCGACCTGAGCCGTCAAAACAACCTGTCCGGTTCGCTGCGCACCGAGTCGCAGGACCTGGCCAAGCTGCTGCGCGAGAGCCTGGGCGAGCAGGTGCTGGTGCCGCCGGCCAAGGTGGTCCAGCCGACCCAGCGCGCCACGACCACGAATAAAAAGGGCGGCAAGCAGCCGCCCCGCGAACAGAAGGCCGACCCCTTCGACGCGCTGAAGTAAACAGGTCGAAACGGTCAGTAATTCAGCAATTCCACCCGGTGGCGTCGCCGCGACGCCGCTGTTTATTTTTGAAATGGGGATGTCATGTCGAAAAAAGAGAGTGTTCAGAAGCGCCTGCAAAAGGTGCGTCCGCCACGGGTCCAGATGACCTACGACGTCGAGATCGGCGATGCGATCGAGAATAAAGAGCTGCCGTTCGTGATGGGCGTGGTGGGCGATTTCGGCGGCAACTCCGAAGTCGAACAGAAGCGCTTGAAGGAGCGCAAGTTCGTCAACATCGACCGCGACAACTTCGACGAGGTGCTCAAGGGCGTCGAGCCGCGCGCCAATTTCCGCGTCGCCAACGAGCTCGGCGAGGGCGGCGGCGAGTTCGCCGTCGACCTGAAGTTCAAGTCGATGGACGATTTCCGTCCGGAATCGGTGGTCGAACAGGTCGAGCCGCTGCGCAAGCTGCTCGAGGCGCGCACCAAGCTGGCCGACCTGCGCAACAAGCTGGCCGGCAACGACAAGCTCGAAGACATCCTCAACGACGTCCTGCACAGCACCGAAAAGCTGGCCGAACTGGGCCAGCAAACCACCCCGAAGAAAGATTGAGCCATGTCCGTCCAAACTTCCCCATCGTCGGCCGGCGCGGCCACCACCGAGCTGGCCCTGCTCGACCAGATCGTTGAGCAGAGCAAGGTCGCCAAGTCGAGCGTCGAGCACGCCCGCGCCAAGGACATCATCTCCGAGCTGGTCAGCCAGGTCATGGACGGCACCGTCGTGGTGTCGGACAACCTGGCCGCCACCATCGACGCCCGCGTTGCCGAGCTCGACAGCCTGATCTCGCGCCAGCTCAGCGCCATCATGCACGCGCCGGAGTTCCAAAAGCTCGAATCGAGCTGGACCGGCCTGAACTACCTGGTCAAGAATTCGTCGACCGGCCAGAACCTCAAGATCAAGATGCTCAACGCGACCAAGAAGGAATTGGTCAAGGACTTCCAGAGCGCGCTCGAGTTCGACCAGTCGACCATGTTCAAGAAGGTTTACGAGGAAGAGTTCGGCACGTTCGGCGGCGCGCCGTTCGGCTCGCTGATCGGCGACTTCGAGATCACCCGACAGCCCGAGGACATGTACTTCATCGAGCAGATGTCGCACGTGGCCGCCGCCTCGCACGCGCCGTTCATCTCGGCCGCCTCGCCGGAGCTGTTCGGCCTGGAGACCTACAGCGACCTGGGCAAGCCGCGCGACCTGTCGAAGGTGTTCGACACCGTCGAGTACGCCAAATGGAAATCGTTCCGCGAGTCCGAGGACGCGCGCTACGTCGGCCTGACCCTGCCGCGCTTCCTGGGCCGCCAGCCGTTCAACCCGGCCGACGGCACCACCGTCGAGGGCTTCAACTTCGTCGAGGACGTCGACGGCACCGACCACCACAAATACCTGTGGTGCAACGCCGCCTACGCCTTCGGCACCAAGCTGACCAACGCGTTCGAGGACTACGGCTGGTGCGCCGCCATCCGCGGCGTCGAAGGCGGCGGCCTGGTCGAGGACCTGCCGACCCACACCTTCAAGACCGACGAGGGCGAAGTGGCGCTCAAGTGCCCGACCGAGATCGCCATCACCGACCGCCGCGAAAAGGAATTGAGCGACCTCGGCTTCATCTCGCTGGTGCACTGCAAGAACACCGACTACGCCGCCTTCTTCGGCGCGCAGTCGACGCAAAAGGCCAAGAAGTACAACACCGAGGCGGCCAACGCCAACGCCGTGCTGTCGGCCCAGCTGCAATACATCTTCGCCGTCTCGCGCATCGCCCATTACATGAAGGCGATGATGCGCGACAAGATCGGCAGCTTCGCCGCCGCCTCCAACGTCGAGGACTTCCTCAACCGTTGGTTGACCCAATACGTGCTACTGGACGACAACGCCAGCCAGGAACAGAAAGCCCAGTTCCCGCTGCGCGAAGCGTCGGTGCAGGTATCAGAAGTGCCGGGACGCCCCGGTGTGTACCGCGCCGTGTCGTTCCTGCGCCCGCACTTCCAGCTCGATGAGCTGTCCGTTTCACTCCGTCTGGTCGCGGAGCTGCCTCAATCGACCAAGTCTTAAATTGTTAACTGTTTGTTTTTTCATCCAAAACCGAAAGGAATACCATGGCAATCGACGTATATCTGCAAATCGACGGCATCAAAGGCGAATCCGCCGACAGCACCCACAAAGATTGGATCGAGTGCAAATCGGTCCAGTGGGAAGTGCTGCAGCCTAAATCGGCGACCGCGTCGTCGGCCGGCGGCCACACCGCCGAGCGCACCGAGCACAAGGAGATCGTGATCGCCAAGCTGGCCGACCTGTCGACCCCGCTGCTGCTGCAAACGTGCTCCTCGGGTAAAACCATTCCTAAGGCCAAGTTCGAGTTCCTGCGCGCCGATGGCCAGGGCGAGCGCATCAAGTACTTCGAAATCGAACTGGAAAACGTGCTGATCAGCAGCGTCGCACCGCAAGTGCAGCCGGGCGACATCCTGTCCGAGCACGTGTCGATCAAGTACTCGAAAGTGAAGTGGAAGTACACCCAGCAGAAGATCGGTGGCGGTTCGGGCGGCAACACCTCGGGTGGTTGGGATCTGTCGGCCAACAAGACGGCCTAAGCAAACGCTGTGGATTGCGTGGCGGCGTCGGGACGCCGCGCAATCGACGCCGGCGACCGGGACGACGCGCGTGCGCCATGACGCTCGCCGCGCCCCGTTCGCCATCGCGCCCGCGTCCCTTGCGGCGGCTCGATGCCGCCGCGAACGGGTAGGGACCCGGCGCGAACGCTGGATCTATTGTGGCAACCGCCGCCGCCCGACGCGGCGGCGGACGCTGCATGGTTATCCGCCCACTGGTTTTAACACTGATATTCAGGATGCACATGAAGGGTTTTTCGCCGGGACTGTTCGACCGCCTGATGGACGCGCCCGTCCAAGGCGCCACCAGTGCCACCGTGTCCCGCTTGTCGATCGAGGACTTGAAGGACACCGTCGCCCGCGACCTCGAAGCGCTGCTCAACACGCGCACCGTCATCAGCGAAGAGCTGATCAAAAAATTCCCCGAATGCGGCCGCTCGATCCTGACCTACGGCCTCAACGATTTTGCCGGCCTCAGCCTGTCGAGCGCCGACGACCGCGCCTACATCTGCACCTGCCTGGAAAAGGCCATCGCCCGCCACGAGCCGCGGCTGCGCAACGTGCGCGCCTCGCTCGAGATCCAGGAGGGCACCATCAACCGGCTCAACTTCGCCATCACCGCGCTGCTGGTGGTGCACGCGGCGCAAGAGCCGGTCAACTTCGACGCCGTGCTCCAGCCGTCGAGCCTGCATTACACCATTAGCAAGGCGCGCCGTCTGGCGTCGCCGGGAGCCTGACTTGGAAGAACTGTTACCGTACTACGAACGGGAGCTGGGATTTCTGCGCCGCTATTCGCGCGAATTTTCCGAGCGCTATCCTAAAATCGCCGGCCGCCTGTTGATGGGCGGCGAGGTGTGCGAAGACCCGCACATCGAACGCATGATCCAGTCGTTCGCGCTGCTCAACTCGCGCATCTCCAAGCGGCTCGACGACGACTACCCCGAATTCACCGAGGCGCTGTTCGAGGTGCTGTATCCGCACTACCTGCGGCCGTTCCCGTCGTGCTCGATCGCGCGCATGGACTACAGCGCCGCCGCCGCGCAATTGACCACGGCCACCGAGATCGCCCGCGGCACCGAGCTCGACACGCGCCCGGTCAAGGGTGTCGCCTGCACCTTCCGCACCGCCTATCCGGTGACGGTGGCGCCGATCGCGCTGTCGCACGCGGCCTTCGCCGCCATCATCGACGCGCCCGAGGCGGTGATGTTGCCGCCCAATGTCACCTCGGGCCTGAGCATCACCATCGAAACGACCGCCGCCCAGGTCACCTTGTCGCAGCTGGGCATCAAGATGCTGCGCGTGTTCATCGACGGCGAACCGTCGTTCTGCGCCGCGCTGCGCGACGCGCTGTTCCTGCGCACCGTCAAGGCCTGGGTCGAGCCGGAGCAGAACGGCCGCTGGACGCCACTCGCGGCGGTGCCGGTGTGGCCGGCCGGCTTCGGCGAGGACGAATCGCTGATCCCGTTCTCGGCCCGGTCGCATCCGGCCTACCGCTTGCTGACCGAGTATTTCTGCTTCCCCGAAAAATTCAATTTCATCGACATCGACCTGGCGGCGATCGGCGCGTCGCTGCCGGCCGGCTGCAAGCGTTTCACCCTGCACCTGGGCATGAGCGGCCTGCGCACCGATTCGAACACCGCGCGCATGCTGGGCACGATGTCGACCAACAACTTGCTGCTGGGCTGCACGCCGGTGGTCAACCTGTTCCGCCAGCGCGGCGAGCCGATCCGCGTCACCCACACCACGGCCAGCTACCCGGTGCTGGCCGACGCCCGCCGCGCCTACGCCTTCGAGGTGCAATCGATCGACTCGGTCAAGCTGGTGCGGCAGACGCCGCAGGGCGAATCGGTCATCGAATTCCGGCCGTTTTACTCGCTGCGCCATGGCGAGACGCCGGAAAAGAACGGCCACTACTGGGTCATGCGGCGCGACGAGGTGATCGCCCGCAAGAGCCCCGGCTACGAGACCGAAATCTCGATCGTCGACATCGACTTCGACCCGGCCGCCATCGAGACCGATACCCTGAGCCTGGAGCTGACCTGCACCAACCGCGACCTGCCGGCGTCGCTGACCTACGGCATGCGCGGCGGCGACCTGTTCCTCGAGGGCGGATCGAGCGTGCGCAGCATCACCTTCCTGCGCCGCCCGACCGACTCGCACCGCTTCGAGCGCGGCCGTGGCGCCCACTGGCGCCTGATCTCGCACCTGTCGCTCAACCATTTGTCCCTGGCCGGCAGCGGCGTCGAAGCCTTCCAGGAAATGCTGACCTTGTACGACCTGCCGCGCTCGCCCACGTCGCAGCGCCAGATCCGCGGCATCCACGCGATCGCCAGCAAGGCCGCCAACCACTGGCTGCCGGGCAATCCGTTCGCCTGCCTGGTGCGCGGCACCGAGGTCAGCATCACCATCGACGAGGAAGCCTTCGTCGGCAGCGGCATCCACGCCTTCACCCATATCGTCGAACGCTTCCTCGGCCTGTACGTGCACGCCAACAGCTTCACGCAATTGGTGGTCGTCTCGAAAAAATCAGGGGAGGAGCTGTTGCGATGCACACCACGAAGCGGCGATTTGAACCTAGTGTAATCGAGCGCCTGTTCGAGCAGCCGTACCGCTTCCAGTTCTTCCAGGCGGTGCGCATGCTCGAGCTCTGGCTCAAGCGCAACGGCTTGCCGCACGACCAGGCGGTGGCCAGCTTCCTGCGCTTCCAGAACTCGCTGTCGCTCAACTTCCCGGCCAGCCAGCTCGAGGCGATGCAGCCCGAGCCGCGCGAGATCGGCCGCGACAGCGAGTCGCTGGGCGAGGCGCTGCGCAGCGGCGAGCTCAAATATATCCGCATCACGCCGGCCTTCATGGGCTTTCTCGGCACCGCCGGCGCCTTGCCGGCGCATTACACCGAGCGGGTCGCCGCGCACGCGCTGTACGAAAAGGACGACGGCCCGCGCGCCTTTCTGGACACCTTCTCCAACCGGGCGCTGGCCTTGTTCTACGAATCGTGGCGCAAATACCGGCTCGAGTTGAAGTACCAGATCGACGGCAAGGACCGCTTCCTGCCGCTGCTGCTGTCGCTGGCCGGGGTCGGCAACGAGTCGCTCAAGCACCGCCTGTCCGACGGCGGCGAGGGCGTGCTCGACGAATCGATCGGCTATTTTGCCGCCGCCATGCGGCACCGGCCGGCGTCGTCGGTGGCGATCGGCCACGTGCTGAGCGAATACTTCGGCCAGCGCGTGACGGTCACCCAATTCATCGGCGCTTGGTATGACGTGCCGCCCGGCCAGCAGAGCGCGCTGGGCGGCGCCAACGCCCAGCTGGGCACCAGCGCGCTGGTCGGCCAGCGCGTCTGGCAGCGCGACCTGCGCATGCTGCTGACGGTCGGCCCGCTGCCGCGCGCCAGCTTCGACTCCTTCCTGCCGGGCGGCAAGGCCGCCAAGTCGCTGGAAAAAATGCTGACCATGCTGACCGGCCTGTCCCTCGAATACGAGGTGCAGCTGGTGCTGCGCGCGGCCGACGTCGAAGGGGTGACCCTGAGCGACGAGCGCGCCGGCGGCCGCCTGGGCTGGGATAGTTTCCTGATCACCGGCGGCGAGGCGCGCGACCGCGCCGACGTGCGCTACGAAATCCATACGCTGTAGTACAGACATTTGCACCGAAATTTATCCGACATAACTTAATCGAACGAGGAAAATCGCGCTATGAGCATCAACCTGAAGACGCTGATCGGCAAGCTCAACGACACCAGCCGCACCGCCGCCACGCGCGCGGCCAGCATTTGCGTGGGCCTCGGCCAATTCGAGGTCGACCTCGAACACCTGTTCCTGGCGCTGCTGGAACAGCCGAAGAGCGACTTCGCCGTCATCGCCCGCAAGAGCGGCATCAGCATCCCGATGCTGGAGGCGGATCTGCAAACCGAAGTGTCGCGCCTGAAGACCGGCAACACGCGCACGCCGGTGTTCTCGGCGCGCCTGCCGAAGCTGTTCGAAAACGCCTGGCTGATCGCCTCGCTCGACATCCAGGCCGGACGCCAAAGCAGCATCCGCAGCGGCCACCTGCTGCAAGCGTTGCTGACCGACAGCGAACTGGCGCAGCTGGCCTATCGCGGTTCCAAGCTGTTCAATAAATTCAACGTCGACGAGATCAAGCACAAGCTCGACTACCTGACCGAGGGCTCGCAGGAAGCGGTGGCGGCGGGCGAGGGCGCGCCGGCCGGCGAGCAGGACACCGGCGGCGATCCGGTCGGCGAACTGGCCGGCCAGGCGGCGTCGAAGACGCCGGCGCTGGACCAGTTCACCACCAACCTGACGCAGCGCGCGCGCGACGGCAAGGTCGACCCGGTGATCGGGCGCGACATGGAAATCCGCCAGGCGATCGACATCCTGATGCGTCGCCGCCAGAACAACCCGATCCTGACCGGCGAGGCCGGCGTCGGCAAGACCGCCGTGGTCGAGGGCCTGGCGCTGCGCATCGCGCAGGACGACGTGCCCGACGTGCTGAAGGGCGTGGAGATCCACACCCTGGACATGGGCCTGCTGCAAGCCGGCGCCAGCGTCAAGGGCGAGTTCGAAAACCGCCTGAAAAACGTCATCGACGAAGTCAAGAAAAGCCCGCACGCCATCATCCTGTTCATCGACGAGGCGCACACGATGATCGGCGCCGGCGGCACGGCCGGCCAGAACGACGCCGCCAACCTGCTGAAACCGGCGCTGGCGCGCGGCGAGTTGCGCACCATCGCCGCCACCACCTGGGGCGAATACAAGAAATACTTCGAAAAGGACGCCGCGCTGGCGCGCCGCTTCCAGGTCGTCAAGATCGAGGAGCCGAGCGAGGAACTGGCCTGCGCCATGTTGCGCGGCATGGCGCCGCTGATGGAAAAACACTTCAACGTGCGCGTCTACGACGAGGCCATCACCGAGGCGGTGCGCCTGTCGCACCGCTACATCATGGGCCGCCAGCTGCCGGACAAGGCCATCAGCGTGCTCGACACCGCCTGCGCGAAAGTGGCGCTGGGCCAGAACGCCACACCGGCACTGATCGAGAACCTGGTCAAAAAGCTCGACCGCATCGACGCCGAGATCGCGTCGCTGGCGCGCGAGGAAAGCGGCGGCGGCAGCCATGCGGCGCGCCTGACCGAGCTGCGCTCGGAGCGCGCCAAGGCCAGCGACGAACACGGCACCCTGGCCGCGCGCTGGGAGCTGGAAAAGGGCCTGACCGAAAAGATCAAGGCGGCCCGCCTGGAACTGGAGACAGCCGGCGCCGGCGCCGACAAGGCCCCGGCCAAGAACGCGGCGGCAGGCGTGCAGGCGCTGATCAAGGAACTCAAGGCGTTGCAGGGCGAGGCGCCGATGGTGCCGGTGCAGGTCGATGGCCACGTGGTGGCCGAGATCGTGGCCGGCTGGACCGGTATCCCGCTGGGCAAGATGGTCAAGGACGAGATCAAGACCGTGCTCAAGCTCAACGAGATGCTCGAGGAGCGCGTGCTGGGCCAGCCGCATGCGATCGAAGCGGTGGCGCAGCGCGTGCGCACCTCGCGCGCCAACCTGGACGATCCGAACAAGCCGAAGGGCGTGTTCCTGTTCGTCGGCCCGTCCGGCATCGGCAAGACCGAGACCGCGCTGGCGCTGGCCGATGTGCTGTACGGCGGCGAGCGCAAGCTCATCACCATCAACATGAGCGAGTACCAGGAGGCGCACAGCGTCTCGGGCCTGAAGGGATCGCCGCCGGGCTATGTCGGCTACGGCGAGGGCGGCGTGCTGACCGAGGCCGTGCGCCGCAATCCGTACAGCGTGGTGCTGCTCGACGAGGTCGAGAAGGCGCACCCGGACGTGATGGAGCTGTTCTTCCAGGTGTTCGACAAGGGCGTGATGGATGACGCCGAGGGCCGCGAGATCGACTTCAAGAACACCATCATCATTTTGACGTCGAACGTGGCGTCGAGCACGATGATGCAGGCTTGCCTGAACAAGGAGCCGAAGGACATGCCGACGCCGGAGCAGCTCGAGCAGGTGATCCGCCCGCACCTGATGAAGGTGTTCAAGCCGGCCTTCCTTGGCCGCTTGAAGGTGATTCCGTACTATCCGATCGCCGACGACGTGCTGGTCAAGATCATCGAGCTCAAGCTGGGCAAGATCGCGCGCCGCATTGCCGAGAACCACAAGGCCGAGTTGACGTACGACGAGGCGCTGGTGGAAGCGGTGCTGGCGCGGTGCACCGAGGTCGATTCGGGCGCGCGCAATGTCGACAATATTTTGAACGGAAGCCTGTTGCCGGAAGTGGCCGAATCGGTGCTGGCCAAGATGGCCGAGGGCGCCACGATCTCCAAGATCAAGGTCAGCGCGGACAAGAAGGGGCAGTTCAAGTACACCATCAAGTAATGCGAAACGGGGCCGAAATATCGGCCCCGTTTTTTTGACGCGATGTCGGGCGCGGTCCCGATTTTCCGGTTACGCCCGCCGCGTGGGATTACTCCGCCGGTTTCACACCCAACAACTCTTCGATGTGCGCCATCGAGCTCGGGTCCTTGACCACCGAACGCAACCAATCGTGCAGCGATTGCTCGCCGACGTCGGCCGCTTTTTCGGCGAAATACGACACCGGGCTGTGCGGCTCGGTGCGGCGGAAGAAGGTCGCCACCGCCCGCAATTGCGCCAGCGCCTGCGCCCGCGTCTGGATCGCGCCCGGCGGCCCGGACGGCGCCGGCGCGGCCACCTGGCCGCCATCGTGCGTGAAATCGACGGCCGCCGAACCGACATAGGCGTTGTCCGCCAATTCCGTCTCCGCCACGCCGCCGCCGGCGGCCGGCGCCGGCATCATCCGCTGCAACGTCTGCAAGGCGTCGCGCGCCGCCGAGAAGCCCGGGCTATCGTTGCCCAGGCGTTCGTCGGCGACCTGTTCCAGATCCTTCAACGCATCGAGGCACATCTGCGCATCGGCGGCGAACGCGGTGGCGAACTGGGCCGAGTTGTTCTTGCGCGCCGTTTCCATTTCCGCCAGCTTGGCGCCCGGATTGCCCGGCGAACTGTTGCCGCCGTTGCTGGCGGTGGCGAGCTTGCGCGCCACTTCGAAATCGACGGTCGAATACGCGCTGCCGCGACCCTCGGTCAGCGGAATCTCGCGCAGCAGCGCCGGCACCCGGCCCAGTATCCAGCTCAGGTTGCCGATGCGCTGGTCGTGGTCGTCGCCATCGGACTCCGGATACAAGCCCTGGTCCCAATAGTCACGGCACAGCCCGGCCAGCACCTTGAAACCTTCGCCCAGCGCGCGCAGGCCGGCCGTTTTGGCGCCGGCCTCGGTCAGCCACACGGCCAACCGCAGGTCCTTGCTTTTCTCCTGCAACAGCGCGGCGCAGCGGCGCACCACGAAATCCCAGTCCGCTTCCTTCAATTCGGTGACCCACTCGCCCTGGTCGAGCGATGGATCGTCGAAACGGCGCGCCTGGGCGATGGCGTCCAGGTCCGCCGAGAACGACAGGTCTTCGCCGCTGGGCGCGCCCGGGCTGATCGGGCCGAGCAATTGTTCTGCTGAAAACATACGTTACCTTTGAATGTGGTGAGCCGTGGTCTAGCCCTCGTTGTACGGCCCGATTTATTGGGCGATGCGGAACTCGATGCGGCGGTTGCGCGCGCGCCCGTCCGGCGTGTCGTTGCTGGCGATCGGCCGGTCCGAGCCCTGGCCCGACGCGGTCAGCATGTCGCCGTTCAGGCCCTTGCCGGTCAGGTAGGTCTTGACCGCTTCGGCGCGCGCCTGGCTCAGGTTCTGGTTGCTGGCCTTCAGGCCCTGGTTGTCGGTGTGGCCGATGATTTCCACCTTGCGCCCTTGCAGCTTCTGCATCGCCGCGCCCATCTGGTCGAGGATGGCCTGGCCGGTCGGCGTCAAGGTCGCCTTGCCGCTTTCGAATTCGACGATGCGGTTGCCCAGGGTGTTGTCGAGGATGTTCTGCTCGGCGGCCGAGACGCGCAGCCCGTTGTTGACCACGTAGGTCGGATTGAGGCTGGTGGCGAAGTCGCTGGCGATTTTTTGGCGCTGGGCCTCGTTGGCCACCTCGCCGCGCACGCTGACGGTGCTGCCGTCGATCTTGAGCTGGCCCCGGCTGATCTGCTTGAGGTTGGGCGTGATCAGCTTTTGCACGTAGTTGTTCCAGTTGGCCGGCTGCGCCACCTGGCCGACGGCGATCTGGTCGACCACCTTGTCGGCGCCATAGACGTCGCGCAGGCGCGCCAGCACGGCGGCCTTGGTGGCCTCGTCGGGCACGGTGCCGCTGGCCAGCACCTGGCCGGGCTGCGGCGTCGCCGCCGCCGGCGCCGCCTGCGCGGCGGCGGGGCCGGCCAGGCCGGCGAGGCTGGCGGTGATACTCATTAATACAGCTGTCCGGATAAAACGCATGATCAAGTTCCGATAAAGGCCGCGCGCACGGAGTCGCAGGCCGATTTGAGTGAAAGATTGGGCTGGGCCAGGTAGGTCGAGACCTTTTTGATCGCGTAGTCGGCGTCGACCTGCTCCTCGACCCAGTCGAGCTCGTCGAAGGCGATGTGGTGTTCGAGGCCGGCCTGCGGGTCCATGATCGCTTGCAGGGTCAGCGCCGAGGCGCCGCTAAAGCCCAGCACCAGCGCCGGACGGCCGCCGAGGCGGGTGGTGAACAGCGACAGTTCGAAGTCGGCGCGCATCAGGAACGGCGTGATCAGGTGCATCCAGAACGCGCCCACCAAGTTGCGGTACATCGGATCGGACGGCAGCGGCAGCACCAGGCTTTTCTCCAGCCGGCTCGAGCTGCTGGCCATGACCGGTTGCAGCAGCAGGCCGAGCGCAAGCAGCACTTGCCGCACCGAACCGGGGAAGCCGGTCTGCGCCAGCATGGCGTCCAGCCCGCCGACCGTTTGCAGGTCGAGGAAATCGTTGAAGGCGGCCTCGTAGGCGGCGCTGCGCAAGTCCACGTCGATGGTGGTGGCGGCGGCCGCCTGCAGCGCGCCGGCCGGCTCGGGCGCGGCCAGCACGCCGGCGCTGAGCGATTCGAACCGGTTCCACAGGCGCGACAGCACCAGCGGGCTGTTGGGCACGAAGCCGGCCGGGTCTTCCACGTCCATCGTGCTCATCATGAGGAACGGGAAGCGCCGCTTCGACTGGTCGCTGCTGGCGACGATGTGGCCGGCGATGGCGCGTCCCCGGCGCGGGCCGATGAAGGCGAAATGCAGCGGCGCCAGGGCGTCGTAGGTCAGCTTCCAGCGCGTGTCGGCGCTCAGCAGGTCCATCGCCTGGGCCAGCCAGGCGTCGAGGATGTTGATCAGGGCCGGATTTTCGCTGGCCTTGACGAAGTCGCCCCGGCTGGGAATCTTGCCGAAGTAACCGATGGAGATCGGGGTGGCACGGCTCATGGCTGGCTCCTTGGTGCGGCCGGCGCCGCCGCCGGGGCTGCGGCGGCGGCGGGTGCGGCAGGGGCGGGGGCGGAGACCGGCGCCGGCGCGGTGATCGTCTCCGGCAGGCGCATGCGGCGGAAGCCGGCTGCCGCGCCTGGTGGCGGCGGGGCGGGCGGGGCCGCCTGCGTGGTGCCCACGATCTTCAGGTTGGCGCGCACGACCACGTTGCTGTTCTCCCAGCTCAGCTCGAACACGCCGCTATCCTTGCGGGTGCGCTTGGCGGCGTCGATCATCTTCTTCAGGCCGAAGTGGCCCGGCTCGTTGAGCAGCACCACGGTGCGGCCCTCGGGCGTGATGGCGGTGATGCGCGAGCCCGGCGTGCCTTGCGGATTCGGCCACACCATGTGCACGAACGGCTGCGGCTGGCCGCGCCAGCGCAGCGCCTGGCCGTCGATCTCGATGGTGAACTCGGTGGCGCCGGTGGCGCCCAGCGCCTGCACGTCGAAGCGCGTCTGCGATTCGGCCGCGCCGGCCTGGGCGGCCACGCCGCCGGCCGACAGCGGCGCGACCCAGCTCGGGAAGCTGGTGATCACGCCCGGCGCCAGGTTGATGCCCATGTTGGCCCAAGTCTTGGCGCTGAGGGTGTCGCCGCGGCGCACCACCAGCGGTCCGATGGTGGTGTTGAAGTACTTGGCGATGGCGCCGTCGGGACCGAACATCTGGCCGATCTCGGCGTCGGTGGCCTCCACCCGCGATTCCGGCGCGAACGGATACTTGAGCGCCAGGCTGCGGTTGAACGGTTCCAGCACCTGCGCGGTCCAGACCTTGTTGATCTCGGTCTCGGTCGGGCGCACGATGACGGCGAAGGTTTGCATCAGCGGACGCACCAGCAGCGGACGGATAGCCTGGCGTTGTTGGTCGGTCATGCCGACCAGCATCTGCTCATCGACATACTTGAGCGCCTCGGCCAGTTCCGAGCCGGTGCCGTCGAGCGTCTGCTGCATGAACTGCTTGGCGCCGGGGCCGGTGTCGCCCTGGTTTTTGATCTGGTTGAACCGGCCGCGCAGCTTGGACAGCGCATCCATGTAGCCGCCCATCAAGGTCGCGCCCTTGTCTTTGCTCACCACCAGCTTGGCGACGCCGGAGAACTCGCGTCCGACCGGGCCCATTGGAATAGGTGCCGCGCCGGGTGCGGCGCTGGTGTTAATGTTGACGTCGATGCCGGACGGTTTTTGGCGCAGGATGGTTTGCTTGAACCACTCGACCACGCCGCGCTGGGCGCGTTGCAGGCCGGCGTCGATCAGCGACGGGTTGTCCCACGAGGTTTGCTCGTAGACCGTTTTGATCAGCTTGTCTATTGGCGACGCTTGCGGATCGCCAAGTCGGTTCATCGCGCTGGCGGCCTGGTCGAAGCCGTTCAGTTCGCGAATGCTCACGCCCTGGATGAACTTCTGCCATTCCTTGGCGTAGTCGTTTTTATACAACTCGACCAGCGCCTTCTGGATCTGCTCCGGGCTGCCTTCCAAGGTCAAATCGTCCTTGGCGGCGGTTTTCAGCACCCAGTCCGAGCTTTGCAGCTCGCGGTTGGCGGCGTCGCGGAAGGCTTCCTGGATGAACTTGTCCCATGCCTCGCGGGTGAAGGTGCCCGGGATGGCGTAGCTGCCCACCACCAGTTCCTTGTCCTGCTCGCCGACGATGCGCGCCACCGTCATCGACGGGAAGCGGGTGGCGGCGCGCGCCTTGACGTCGGCGTAGACTCTTTCGCGCGCCGGCAGGCCGCGCACCACTTTGCGCAGGTTGTCGCGGCTCTGGTCGACCAGGGCCAGCTTGGGCTCGATGGTCGGCCATGACGGATCGCTCATCTGGCTCAGGTAGAACGAGATCATGCGCTCGGCGCTGCGGATCATTTGCTCGCGCGGCATGGTGCCGCGATTGCTGTCGAGCCAGACGCGCCAGAAGCGGGTCAGCTGGTCGTTCAGGTGGCTCGCCTCGGCGCGCGACTTGTCGGTCAACATCAGGTAGGTCTTGAGCGCGTTGTAGGCGTCCTCGACGTTGGCCGGATTGGCGTCCTTGAATTGCAGCGCGCCGAAGTTGACGGCGGCGGCTGGCGACAGCGCGACCGTGCCGGGCAGCGCGCCCGGGGCGGCGCCAGGGGCCACGGCCGGCAGCACGGCACCGTTCGGGTTCGGCGCTGCCACGGCGCCGGCGACCGGCGCGGTGGCGGCGGCGTTGACGGCGCCCGATTGCGGCGGACGCGACATCGGTTCGAGCTTGTCGGCGCCGCTGTTGACTTCGCCCAGGAAGGCTTCGATCGACTGGCCGACCGGTTTGAGCATCACTTCCTTCAGGCCGGAGAAGTATTCCTCACGCAGCTTGCGCTCCAAGAACTCGCCCTGGTACAGGCCCAGGCTCAGCGACAGCGGACGGTCGGTGCGATAGGACTCGAGCTGTTCAATGCGGTCTTGCAGGATTTCCAGCGCCTCGAAGCGGGACGCCAGGTCGAGGCGTTTTTCCTGCACCTTGACCGCTTGCGCCAGATCGGCCTGGACGTTGTTGACCAGCTGGCGGTTGGCCAGGTAGGACCAGCTCCAGCCGCCCAGCGCCAGGCCGACCAGCGCCATGGCGCCGAAGAAGGTGGCGTAGCGCATGCGCGTCTTGGCCGGGCTGGCGTACTGCGCCACCAGGTCCTTGTCGGCGAAGATCACCTTGCGGAACAGGTTGAGCAGGAAGTAGCCGTGCTGGTCCTGCACCTCGGACTGGGCGGTCGGCAGCATCTGCAAATCGAAACGGTGCGCGACGCGCTCGGACGAGGCCGAAACCGATTCGCCCTCCTGCAGCGCGCTGGTGAAATAGAAGCCGCGGAAAACCGGCTTGAACTGGAACGGGTTTTCCTCGAACAGGGTGGCGATGAAGGTGCGCAGCGGCCCCTTGATCGAGCTGAACTCCAGCGGGAAGGTGAACACGCCCGGCGGCATGCGCTCGCGCCACTGCAAGGCCATGTTGGCCAGACTCAGGTCCTTGAGGCCGTCGTACAGCTCGTCGAAGCGCTGGTCGAACTGCTCCAGTACGTCCTGCTTGGAGCTGGTCTGGCTGTAGGGCAGGGTGGCGCCCCAGACTTTATCGCGTTCGCCGCGCTCGGCGTCCTGGAAGAACTCGTTGAAACCGGTGATCAGGTCGGCCTTGGTGAACACCACGTAGACCGGCGCGTGCACTTCCAGCTTCTCGGTGAGCTCCTGCACGCGCTGGCGCAGGTTCTTGGCCAGGTTGATGGCGAACTCGGGGCGGCTGCCGGTGAGCTCGGCGACGCTGACGGCGATGATGATGCCGTTGATCGGCGCGCGCTTGCGGTATTTCTTCAGCAGGCCGAGGAAGCCCAGCCATTCGCCACGGTCTTCCTCGCCGACCGAGTAGCGGCCGGCGGTGTCGAGCAGGATGCCGTCGGTGGTGAAGAACCAGTCGCAGTTGCGGGTGCCGCCGACGCCCTGGACGATCTTGCTGTCGGCGAAGGGGAACTGCAGGCCCGAACTGGCGATGGCGGTGCTCTTGCCGGCGGCCGGGTTGCCGATCACCATATACCACGGCAGTTCATACAGCGCGGCGTCGCCCGAGAGCTGGCCCAGCTTGGAGGTCTTGATGGTGCCGATGGCCTCCATCATGCGCTTGCGCAGCGCCTCGTTTTCCTCGCGCTGGGCGGCGTCGGCCTTGGGCGCGCCGGTCTGCTGCTCGAGCATGCCGCCGAAGGCGGCGCCGGAGCGCTGGCGGCGGTGGCGCTTGAACAGCCAGACGGCGCCGTACAGCAGCAGCGCGGCCAAGAGCACCAGCAATACCCATTTGTAGGAAATCTCGAAGACGGCGGCGGCGATCAGCAGCGCGGCGGCAAAGGCCGCGAAGCCGATCACGGCCAGGCTGAAACGAGCGGTGAGAAAGTGCCAGAATCGTTGCATCATAGTGGGGCTAAGGGGGCTAAGGCGTACTTGGGTTGAGTGAAATGGTTCATGCCGTGGCCGTTTTCGGTGGCGCGGCCGTGCCTGCCGGGGCCGCCAACAGCACGGCGCCACGGTGGAATGGATCGAGATTGGTCACGCACAGCGCCGGACCGGCGCCGTCGCGGACCTGCTGCTGCGCCAGCACCAGCGCGGCCACGGTCGAGACGGCGCCGGCGTCGCCGCAGGCGGCGGCCACGGTGAGCAACTGCTCGCCTGGATCGAGCTCGGGCAGCGTGGCGCTGACCATGGCCAGCAGTTCGGTCATGCGGCTGGCGCGTTGGTCGCTGTCGGCGGTCAGCATGGCGATGTTGGCGGCGTCGACGCCGGCCGTGGCGAGCGCCTGCTTGGCCAGCTCGGCCAGCAAGCCGACGTCGCCGCGTTGTTTGGTGTCGGCCGACGCGGCGCGCAACGCGCTGCTGGCTGGATACATCAGCGGCAGGTCCTGGTCGGCGAACAGCGCGCCCTGGGCGGCGTCGGCCAGCAGCAGGCCGGCCGCGCCTTCGCCCGGGATGCGGCCTTGCGGATGGTCGCTGTCGAACAGCATGCCCTGGCCGGCCCAGGCCTCGACGCTGGCCTCGCCGATGTGCGAGCCGCACGCCAGCACCAGGCACAGCAAGGGTTGCTCCTCCTGCCGCGCCTGGTTGGCCAATTGGCCGATCAGCGGCAGCGCCGCCTGGGCGTGGACCGCCAGCAGCGGCGGCGCCAGGCGCGCCGCCGGCCATCCGTAGCGGGCCACGACATGGCGCAGCCAGCCTATCGCGGCGGTGCGCTCGGCGTCGGCCCAGTCGGCCGGCAGCAGGGCCACCACATGCAGCATCGGCAGCGGTGGTGGCGGTTTGCCGGCGCGCACCGCGTCCGTGTAAGGCGCCAGGGCCGGATGCCCGTCCAGTTGTGCCGCAAGTTCGGTGGCGACATCGCTGCCGAGCGCCAGCGCGCGCCATTGCTCGCCGCTGAAGTGAGTGTCCGCATGGTGGGCGCGCAGCCACTCGTCCATCGTGTCTTGCTGTGCGGCGATGTCGACGTCGTCGACCCGGCCGCTGAGAATGGGATAGCCGCTGTCGTTGAGCAAGTCCGGATCGAGGGCCAGGTTGGCCTTGCGCGACAACAGCGCGTCGGCCAATTGGGCGGTGCCATCGCCGTGCGGCATGCGCAGCGCGCCGGCCAGCACGGCGAGCGCGGCGGCAGGCGGCGCCGCGGAGGGCGTTTGCGCGGCGGGCGCCGTGGCGCTGGCGGCGGAGGCGGCGGAGGCGGCGCCCGCCGCGGCGACCAGCTTGCTCGCGCCCCACACCAGCAGCACCAGCAGCAGCGGCAACAGCAGCAGGTAGATCACCAGATCGTCGGTGCCCGGCATGCGGCGCGTCGCGCGCCAATACCACACCGCGCCCAGCCAGCAGGCGGCGAAGGCGGCGGCGACGATCAGGCTACGGCTCAGCCAAGGGCGCATCAGCGGCGTCCATCCATTGTGAGTGTGCGGCGCATGCGTCTAGACCTGGTCCACGGTGGCTTGCTGGGAGGCGATCAAGGTGGCGCCGCAACTGGTTTTGTCGCCGTGCCGGGCCACCGCCTTGCCGTCGACGATCATGGTCGGATCGCCGCTGGCGATCACGCACGGCTCGTGGCCGCGCTTCGGGCAGCTGACCTTGTCGCCGACGCGGGCGATCGCGATGCCGCCGCTCTCGCTCAGCGGCGAGGCGCTGAGCACCACGCCACCGTGCGACGTCTTGTCTCCCAACCGTATCACCGGACCAGCCATCTCGTCTCCTTAACCTTTTTGTTTCATCACGCCGGGCACGCGCAACTCGGTGTGCCCGAAGTCCATCATTTTCCAGCGGCCGCCCCAGGTCAGGCCGACCGATTCGGCCACCTGGCCGTACAGTTCGTATCCGCGCATGGCCCACGGATCTTTTTCCGAAATCACCAGCTTGCCGTCGCGCAGGAAAGCGCAATCGGCGGCCAGGCCGTACTGGTGCCAGCTCTGGAAGGCGGCCGCGTTGGTGACGTTGCCGCCCATGCCGGCCAGCATATTCTGGCGCTCCGGACTGCGGTAACCTTCCAGAATGGCCATATCATAACCGTGTTGCTCTTTCATTATCTTAAACACCATTAACAGGCGCTGCGTGTACTCCTGGTTCATCAACGTCCAGTTGCGGCTGGCCGAGACCAGCATCGGGCGTTCGCGTTCGATTTCGGCCGTGGCGAACACGGTCGGCGGCAGCGCCACCGGCGGCACCAGCTCCTCGCCTTGCAACAATCCGGCCACCTGGGTATTGACCTCGCGCGTGGAGACGTCGTAGGCACCCAGCATGTTCTTGCCGCTGGCCAGGAAGGCCAGGGTCGGCGGCAGGCTGAGCAACAAGAGTCCGGCCAGGCACAGCAGGTAATGGCGCTTGACGAACGCGGCCAAGCCCTGGGCCGAAGCCGCGCCGGACTGCAGCAACACCTCGGCGCCGGCCGTCTGCCGCCGCTTCAGGCCGGCGAAACGCCGCTGCATCGCCGATTCGACCTGCGCGGCCCGCTCCAGCACATAGGCGCGGCCGGCCGGGAACAGCACCAGCCAGCTGATCAGACAAGCCAGCAGAAAATAGAGCACCACCGCCAGTAGAAACACGACTACCTCGACCCTTACACCATTCATCGGCGCCTTGCGGCGGCCACTTTTAGATACTTTCTTTACTGCCAGATTTATTATTGCTTGAGAGTATATCTTACTAGTCTGATAATGGGATGACTATTCGGTTCAATTGTGCGCACGTCGAGCACGCGTACAGTTAACGTTCTAACATGCGTCATAACGCTGTTGGATATAGTAAAGTATTGCAATAACTGACAGGAGTTCGTATTTTGCAACGAAAAGATGAGAGTCCCAAGCCCTCCAGGCCGAGTTTGTTAACACCGGCGCAGCAGGAAGAGGCGGACCGCAACCGCATATTATCCACGCTTGAGTCCGGCGGTGGAGCAGGCAAGCCGGCCGCCAAGCGCGGCCGCTCGCGCCTGGCATGGGCGGCGTTGGGCGTGGCCATGCTGGCGATCGCGGTGGGCATCGGCACCTATGTGACGCGCGAGAAAGCGCACAGCGAAGTAATGACCTCGGTCGCGGCGGCCAGCAAGGATCTGCCGCCCGCAGCCGCAGCTTCGCCGGCGCCTGCCGTTGCGGCTGAAGTGTCGGCCGACGAGGTGCTGGCGTCCGCCGCGCCGGCGGCGGTCATCAACGACGACGCGGCAGCCCAGCAGGCGCCCGCAAAGCAGGAAAGCCTGAGCGAAATGCTCAACGCCGGTGGTGAGCCGGCGGCCAAGCCGAGCCACGACGTGCTCAGCAAAGCGCTCGAGACGCCGTCGGCCGGCGCGCCGGCGCCAGCGAAAAGCGCGGCCAAGCCGGTGCAGAAACCGAAGCCCAAGCCGGCCGCCAAGGAAAGCAAGAAGGCCCCGGCCGAACCGGCCACAACGCCGGAGCAGGAAAGCGATATCGCCTTGCTGTCGGCCCTGGTGGCGCACGCGCAGGCCGCCGAGAAGGCCGAGGCCGCCAAGAAACCCAGGCTCAGCGTAAAAGAACAACTGGCGCAATGTAAAAAGTTCGGTAAGACCAAGGCTGCCGAATGCCGCGCGCGTATTTGCGAAGGCCGCACCAAGACCGGCGACTGCAAGGTGGCGAAATGAGTTTTTCCGTAGTGGACGAGGTTGTCGGCGCGCTGGGGGAATTCACCAGCGTCACCCGGCTGTACGAACTCAGTTTCGGCGACGACGGCCCGGCTTTGATGGTCGAGGCGTTCACGGCCGACGAGGGGCTGCAAGCGATCGGACATCGCGACATCATCGCGCTGTCGACCGACGCGTTTATCGAACTGGCGCCCCTGCTGGGCAAGCCGGC
>NZ_FODC01000017.1 GCF_900110275.1 Duganella sp. CF517 | reverse complement strand
ACTTGCATGTGTAAGGCATGCCGCCAGCGTTCAATCTGAGCCAGGATCAAACTCTTCAGTTTAATCTCTGTTACTTTTGCCGTTTTACCGGCACTCTTATTACTAAGAGGTCGCTCACTCAAAATACTGACAGGCCACTATTTTCATAGCGCCTATTTCATTACTTCTTGTGAACATTTGATATTTTAAGTATCGCGGAACCGAGGTTCCGCGTGCACTTTCATCAAACGTCCACACTTATCGACTGTTAATTTTTAAAGAACTTTGTTCGGTACTGCTTGCACGCTTGACAAATCGTTTTGTCTGTCAGCGAAGAAGGAAGAGTATGAATCGTTTAGACCGTTTCGTCAACCTTCTTTTTCTTCTCGCTTCACTCTGCAACACCTTGTTTTGTGTGCACCGTTTTGCGAGGAGGCGAACTATAGCAAAGGCCCCTTCATCCGTGCAAGGCTTTTTTTCCGGCTGCTACAATCGCGCCTTTTTCGACACAGCGAAATGCAGCAATGACCCAGCAATCCATCAAGCGCGGCGGCTTCAGCTCCAGCTTCGGCGTTCTCGCCGCCACCCTCGGTTCAGCCGTCGGCCTCGGTAATATCTGGAAATTTCCGTATCTGACCGGCGCCAACGGCGGCGCCGGCTTCCTGCTGGTCTACCTGCTCGCCACGCTGGTCATCGGACTGCCCGTGATGATTGCCGAAATCACCATGGGCCGCGCTGCGAAGGCCAATCCCATCACCGCGCTGCAAAAGCTCGCCGTCAGCAAAATGCCATGGTGGCTGATCGGCGTCGCCGGCATGGCCGCCGCGTTCCTGATCCTGTCGTTCTATTCGGAAGTGGTGGCATGGGTATTCGCCTATGTCTTCAAAGCCATCGGCGGCTCGATCCTCAGCAGTGATCGCCAGGTGACACAGGCGGCGTTCACCTCGCTGATCGGCGACCCGCTGCAATCGCTGCTGTGGCAGTGGTCTGTTCTGGTGTTTATCGGCGGCATCCTGCTGATGGGTGTGACCAAAGGCATCGAAGGGATTGCGAAAAAACTGATGCCGATATTGTTCTTGCTACTACTGATGCTCTGCGCGGTCAGCCTGTCGCTCGATAAGGCGGCGGACGGCCTGGCCTTCCTGTTCCGTCCGGACTTCAGCAAGATCACCGCCGGCGTCATCCTCACCGCGATGGGACTGGCGTTCTTCAAACTGTCGCTGGGCATGGGGACGATGATGACTTATGGCTCCTACTTTCGCGACGACCAGAACATTCCACAAACGACGCTGCGCGTGATGGCCGCCGACCTGTGCGTCTCCATGCTGGCCGGCATCGCCATCTTCCCGGCGGTCTTCACCTTCGGTTTCGCGCCGGCGGCCGGCCCGGCGCTGGTGTTCATCACCATTCCCGCCGTGTTCTCGCAGATTCCCGGCGGCCATCTGCTGATGGTCGCCTTCTTTGTGCTGGCCGCCGTGGCCGCGACCGGTGCGATGCTGTCATTGATGGAGGTGCCGGTGGTGATCCTGCACGAGCGCCTCGGCATGAGCCGCGCGAAGGCGACGCTACTGACCATCGCCGGCCTGATGCTGCTCGGCTCGACCTGCGCGCTGACCAACAACGTCCTCGCCGACTTCAAGCTGTTCGGCATGAACATGTTCGACCTGTTCGACTTCGTCTCGTCCAACGTCCTGCTACCGTTGGGCGGGATATCGCTGGCCTTGTTCGTCGGCTGGACCTGGGGCGCCGACAAGTTCACGCAAGCGCTGTCGAACCACGGCGCGCTGGGCAACCAGACCACCGCGCGCGTGGTGTTTTTCCTGCTGCGTTACGTGTCGCCGCTACTGATCTTGCTCGTCATGCTCAAGGGGCTCAATCTGCTGTGATCGACGGCACGCCGCACGCGACCTTCCACGTCAAAACCAGGTCTCGACCTGGAACCCGACCGAAGTGCCGCTGGTGCGGTTGTTATACACCGGGCCGCCGCTGTTGGCGGCGTTAACGGACGCGGTGGCCGCGTCGTTCCACTTGCCGTAGGTGACGAAGGCGCGCAGTTCGGGACGCGCCCACAGGCCGGGGCCGGCGGAGATGGTCGGCGCGAACGTCACCTTGGTCAAACGCTGCGCCGCGCCGCCGGTCGGCGACGTCACGCGGTCGGTGCCAACCTCCATCACCAGCTTGAAATTGTTGGTCAACGCGTACACCGGACGCACACCCAGCGAGGTCCAGGTGCTCGAACCGATGGCGTCGGATTTATCCTTCTGCACCAGCGCCACCATTTCCACGCCAAAGTTCCAGGACGGCTGTATCCACAGGTTGTCGAACACACGCATGCGCGTCACGTCCGATCCCAGCAGCGTGCTGCCGGCCGATCCCATGCCACCATGGTCGCCGCCAATGCCGGTGCCCGGCCCCACGCCATATTGCACGCCGAAGACGTTGGCGCCGCCGAACACGTCTGCCTGCTTGTGGAAGGCCGACAGTTGCCAGCCGTCGTGCCGTGCGCCCAGCGTCTCATCGCCCTGCGCCGTGATGATGGAGGCGGCGACATCGACGGTGCCGCCGGCGTTGACCGGCAAGTCCTGGTACATCAGGTTCTGGCGCGTGGCGGCGGCGGAGCCGAGCACGGCGCCATTCGCCGCGATGGCGTTGATGTCGTTGTCCTTGAAGAACGCGTACGAGAACTTGCCGGGGCCGGCCTGGATCTTGTCGAGGCCCGCGCCGGTGCCGCTGAAATTGATGTACTGGAAATCCATCATGTGGATATCGGGCCGGTTGTAGTAGCGCTTGCCGATCCAGGCCGTGCCCCCGTGCAGAAAGTCCAGCCCCTTGGCCTCGACGTAGCCCTTCAGGATATCGAACTCGGCGTCGCGGAAGCCGGACTTGTCGCCATAGGCGATCACCCACAACGTGGCGACGTAGCGCACGCCGTCCGCTTCGGCGATCTGCTTGGTGTAGCCGCCCTCGAAATCGGAATCGCACTCGTTGCCGAGACGGTACTTGCGGGTGTTGCCGCCCAGGCCATAGCACCCTTGCGGTCCGCGATCGCCGTTCAGCGAGGTGCCGGCGCCCACGCGCAGATAGCCGTGGAAGCCTTCGGCGTCCTGCCCGGCCTGGGCGGCGGCCGCGCCGCTTGCCATGCCGAGTGTGAGCGTGAGGGCTATCGTCAGCGCCGCCTTTTGCATCTGGTTTTTCATGTTTGTCTCCGGTTTTATCGTTTTTTTGTTTTCGACGGACGTACGGGTGCCGCCGGAGCGCCGTCGGGGAGCGCTCCGCTGTTGGTTGGTGCGGAAAGAGGAACGAGCGTCTAGCTCATGACACTGCCGCCGTCGACGTTGAGCGTCTGTGCGGTGATGTAGGCCGAGTCGTCGCTGGCCAGGAAGATCGCGGCGCCGACCAGGTCCGCCGGAGTACCCATCCGCCCCAGCGGCACGGCCAGGCCGACGGCTTTTTTCTTCTCACCCGGCTGCAGACCTTCGTAGCGGGCGAATAAGGAGTCGACATGGTTCCACATCGGCGTGTCGACCACGCCCGGGGCGATGCCGTTGACGCGGATGCCGTAAGGCGCCATGGCCAACGCGGCCGACTGGGTGTAGCTGATCACGGCCGCCTTGCTGGCGCAGTAGTGCGCCACCAGCGCCTCGCCGCGCCGGCCGGCCTGCGACGCCAGGTTGACGATGGCGCCGGTGCGGCCGGCGTCGCGCATGCTTTGCAGGACCTGCTGCATGACCAGGAACATGCCCTTGACGTTGACGTCGAACAGCCGCTGGTACATGTCCAGATCCGATTCCAGCAGCGGCGCCATGTCGAACACGGCGGCGTTGTTGAACAGGATGTCGATGGGGCCGAAGCGGAGTTGGGCGGCGGCCAGCAGCGCACGCACCGATTCAACGCTGGTGACGTCGGCCTGCACGTACTGCAGCTGCGCCGGGTGGCGCGCCATCACCGCGGCCAGCGCGGGCGGCGCTTGCGGCGCCAGGTCGGCCACGGTGCAGCTGGCGCCTTCGGCCAGGTAGCCCTCGGCCACCGCCAGGCCGATGCCGCCACCGGCGCCGGTCAGCAACGCATGCCGGGAAGCGAGACGATTCATGCGGATCTCCTTTCGTTATAAGTCGATACAGTCATCTGCATCGTGAAAGAAAGTCTAGCAGCGGCCCCTCGCCGAAATCGATACTGCAAGCGCGATAATCGATACTCTTATACCTGTCAGGCGCCGAACCGTCCCGACGCCTGCTGGCGGAACTCCTTGGGCGTCATGCCCTTCAGCTCCAGGAAGCGCCGGTTGAAATTGGCGACGTTGTTAAAGCCGGCGTCATAGCAGATGTTGGTGACGTAGCGCTCCGTTTCCATCAGCAGCTGGCAGGCCTTGTTGACGCGCAGGCGGTTGACGAAATCGGTGAAGCTGTTACCGGTCGCGGTACGGAAGAACCGCGTGAACATACGCTCGGACATACCCAGTTGCCGCGCCAGGTCGCTCATCGAAAACTGGCTGCTGAAATTCTGCACGATGAAGTCGACGGCGGAGCTGATGCGCGCCAGCGCGTCGTCATCGTCGAACGACTGCATCGGCACCGTCGACAGCAGCTGGTAGTCGCTGCTGTCGGCCAATTCGCCCAGCAAGGTGAGAAACTCGATGAAGCGCGGCAGTCCCTTGCCGTCGCGGATGCGGATGAAGCGCTGCCTCGCCTGTTCGCTGATGCCGAAGAACTCGATGCCGTGGGTGGCGCGCTGCAGCAGCGGCATGATGCTCTTCACCTCGGGGATGGCGCCTGCCATCTGCTCCAGCGGCGCGTGGGTGAACTGGATCACCATGTCGCGCAGCTTGACGCCTTCTGCCGGCGTGTCCAGCGACACCCAGTTGTGCGGAATGCGCGGCGCCGTCAACACCAGATGGCCGGGCGAGAACTGGCCGATGTAGTCGCCCACGAACACCTTGCCGCTGCTGGCGCAAATGAGGTGCAGCTCATACTCGTCGTGGTAGTGCCAGCGCACCAGGGAGCTGGGGAAGCCATGCTCCAGGTAGCGGATGAAACCATAACGTCCATTCGGCTCGAACCCTTCGCTCGCGTCGCGCGCGCAATCGTGTTCCAGCTCCAGTGTGCGGTGTATGCTCTTGGGTGGCATGTCGCTGTCCCTCCTCTCCTCGGTAAGTGCTGCGCCAAACGAGTATAGCAAAGCCGATCCGCCTCAAAACAATGGTTGGACCTTTCGATACAACTCGCCGAAACGCTCGTGGCGGGGAAGCAGCGCGGCGCGCCAGTCGGGTTCCGGCGGTATCACTTCCAGCACCGGCGGCGCCACGCATACCCGCGCCACATCGAGGCCGGTATCGGCGGCCAGCATCGCCAGCCGGGCCGCGCCCAGCGCCGCGCCGACATGCGCGCCGCTATTAAGCGTCAACGGTACATCGAGCACGCTGGCCAGCAGCCGCGCCCAGTATCGGCTTCGGCTGCCCCCGCCCACCAGCGCCGCGGTGCGCACGTCGCCGCCGGCGCCGCGCAAGGCCAGGTAGCTGTCGCGCAGGCCGAACGCCACGCCCTCCAGCACCGAATAGCCCAGCGCCGCGCGGTCGGTGTCGTGCCGCAGGCCGAACCACACACCGCTGGCCAGCGGATCGTTGTGCGGCGTGCGCTCGCCGGACAGGTAGGGCAGGAACAGCGGCGCCGTCGCGCGCACGCTTGGCCCCGCCCTCTCGATTTCCTCCAGCAGTACCTTTTCGTCGGCGGCATGCGTCAGCGCCGTGACCCAACGCAGGCAGCTGGCGGCCGACAGCATCACGCCCATCTGATGCCATTGTCCGGGAAGCGCGTGGCAGAAGGTATGCAAACCCTGCGCCGGATCGGGGCGGTAGGCGTCGCTGGCGGCGAAGAACACGCCCGAGGTGCCCAGCGAGATGAAGCTGTCGCCAGGCGCCACCACGCCCATGCCCACCGCGCTGGCGGCGTTGTCGCCGGCGCCGCCGGCCACCACCACCGGCGCTGGGATACCCCATTCCCGCGCCAGCTCCGCGCGCAGCATGCCGCCCGGCGCCGTGCCCTCCACCAGGCGCGGCATGTGGGAGCGGGACAATCCGCAGGCTTCAAGCATGGTGTCGGACCAGTCGCGCAGCGCCACATCCAGCCACAAGGTGCCGGAGGCGTCGGACATGTCGGAGATGAACTCCCCCGTCAGCAGGTAGCGCAAGTAATCCTTGGGCAGCAGCACCGTGGCGATGCGGTCGAACAGCGCCGGCTCATGGCGCGCCACCCAGAGCAGCTTGGGCGCAGAGAAGCCAGGCATGGCCAAATTGCCGGTGATGCGGCGCAGTTCGGGCGCGCGCCGTTCCAGCTCCGCGCATTCGGCGCCGGCGCGGGTGTCGTTCCACAGGATGGCCGGCCGCAGTACGCGGCCGGCGGCGTCCAGCAACACCGTGCCGTGCATCTGGCCGGACAGGCCGATGCCGCGCAGCGCCGCCATGTCACGCGGGTGGCTCCCGGCGATGGCGTGCAGGGCGGTTTTCGTGGCTTGCCACCAGTCGGCCGGGTCCTGCTCCGACCACTGCGGCATCGGCCGGCTGATCGCCAGCGGCGCGTGCGCGCTGGCGACGGTGCGCTGCTGCGCGTCGATCAACAACACCTTCACCTCGGAAGTGCCCAGGTCTATGCCCAGATACATGGCGCTACTCCTTCGCGGCCAACACGTGGTCCAGCGCGGCGCGCGCGCCGTCGCGGTACAGCCGCGCCAGCAACTCGGCCACGGCCGCCGTGAAGCGCGGCTCGTCGGCCAGTTCGCCGAACAGTTCGCGCAGCGACAGCAGCGGGCCGGCGTCGGCGCCGCCGCGCAGCGCGTGTTCGCGCAAGCGCTCCCCGTGCGGATCGATCAACGGCATCGCCGCGCCAGACTCGGAGCGGCCATTGAGGTAGCGGAACCAGCACGCCACGGTAAAAGCGAGCCGCGCGATCGGACCGCGCCGTTCCAGCTGCTCCCGCACCGATGGCAGCACGAACTTGGGAATGCGCGCCGATCCCTCGGTGCCGATGCGCGACAGCTGGTCGCGGATGGTCGGATTGGAGAAGCGCCCGATCAGCGTGCGCTTGTAGGCCTCCAGGTCGATGCCCTCCACAGCGGGCAGCAAGGGCGTGACCTCGATGTCCATCATATCGCCCAATAGCTGGCGGATGCCGGCGTCCGCCATCGCTTCGTGCGCGTACTCGTAGTCGAACAGCATGCCGAGATAGCACAGCGACTGGTGGCCGGCGTTGAGCAGCCGCAGTTTCATTTTCTCGTAGGGCAGCACGTCGGCCGTCATCTGCGCGCCGACCAGCTCCCACGCCGGCCGTCCGCCGGGGAACCGGTCTTCGATCACCCATTGCAGGAACGGCTCGGTCATCACCGGCCAAGCGTCGGCCAGGCCGAAGCGCTCGCGCAGCAGCGCGCGATGTTCGTCGGTGGTGGCCGGGGTGATGCGATCGACCATGCTGTTGGGGAAAGCCGCGTGTCGCGCCACCCACGCGCTCAACCCCGGATCGCGCAGCGCGGTGAAGGCCAGCAGCATCTTGCGCAGCACGTCGCCGTTGTTTTGCAGGTTATCGCACGACATCAGCGTGAACGGCGCCAGGCCGCGTTCGCGCCGGCGGTGCAGCGCCTCGGCCAGATAGCCGAACGAGCAGCGCGGCGTGAGCGGGTGCGCCAGGTCGTGCGCGATGTCCGCGTGGCCGGCATCGAATTCGCCGGTGCCCTGGTTGACGTAGTAGCCGCCTTCGGTGATCGTCAGCGCGACGATGCGGGTGCCGGGATCGGCCATCTTTTCCAGCACCGCTTCGGCGTCGTCCGGCGCGTACAGGAATTCCAGCAACGAACCAACGACGCGCGCCGCGTCGCCTTGCGCGCCGCGTTCGACGACGGTGTACAGGCAATCCTGGGCCAGCATGGCGTCGCGGATGGCCGCGTCGTGCGGCAGCAAGGCCACACCGCAGTAGCCCCATTGCTGGTGTCCCGGCAGGTGCAGCAGCCGGTCCAGATACACCGCCTGGTGCGCGCGGAAAAACCCGCCGACGCCGATGTGGACGATGCTGGGCGCCACATGCCGCCGATCGTAATCCGGCCCGGCGACATTCGGCGGCAGATTGCCCAGCGCTGCCTGGTTCAGGACGATAGCGTTCATGCCGACACTCCCCGAGCGGCGGCACAGGTTTTGCCGGCGGCGTCGAAATGGTGCACCGCGCCGGGATCGAAGCAAAGCCGCGTGCCGTCACCGGGACGCAGGGCGGTACGCTCCCCGCCGCGCGTGACGATCTGCACATTGTTGTCCAGGCGCGCGTAGACCAGCGTCTCCACGCCCAGCGATTCGACCAGGTCCACCGTCGCCGGCAGGCTGCCGGGTGTCGCGCCCTCCCCCGCCGCGCACAGGCGCACGTGTTCCGGGCGGATGCCGACGAAGCCGTCGCCACGCGCCGCGCTCCCCGCCAGCGCGCCCAGCATCGGCAGGGCGGCCGCCGGCACCACGTTCATGCTCGGCGTGCCGATGAACTGCGCCACGAAACGGTTGGCGGGGCGGTCGTACAATTCCAGCGGCGTGCCATGCTGCTCGATCTGGCCGTCGCGCAGCACCACCACGCGGTCGGCCAGCGTCATCGCCTCGACCTGGTCGTGGGTGACGTAGATCGAAGTGGCGCCCAATTCCGCGTGCAGTTTGGCGATCTGGATGCGGGTCTGCACGCGCAACGCGGCGTCAAGGTTCGACAGCGGCTCGTCGAACAGGAACACCTTCGGATCGCGCACGATCGCGCGCCCGATCGCCACCCGCTGGCGCTGCCCGCCCGACAGGTCCTTCGGCGTGCGTTGCAGGTATTTTTCGAGATCGAGGACGGCGGCGGCCTTCCCCACCTTCTCGCGGATCACCGCGCGGTCGACGCCGGCCAGCTTGAGCGCGAACGACATGTTTTCGAATACCGTCATGTGCGGATACAGCGCATAGGACTGGAACACCATCGCCAGGTCGCGCTTGGACGAGGGCAGCGCGGTGATGTCGAGCCCGTCGAGCAGCAGGCTGCCCTTGTCGATGGGTTCCAGGCCGGCGATCATGCGCAACAAGGTCGATTTCCCGCAGCCGGAAGGACCGACGAAGACCACGAATTCGCCCTTCTCGATGGCCAGGTCGATGCCCTTGATGGCGTGGTGCTCGCCGAAGAATTTTTCGATGTTACTGAGTTGGAGGTAAGCCATGGTTGCTGTCCTAAGTTGATGGTTGCCGCGCTTATTTGACGGCGCCGAACGTCATGCCCTGCACCAGCTGCTTCTGGCAGAACCAGCCCAGCGCCATGATCGGCGCGATCGCCATCAGCGAGGCGGCCGACAGCTTGGCCCAGAACAGGCCCTCGGGGCTGGAATAGGAGGCGATCAGCCACGCCAGCGTGCCGGCGTTGGCCGCGCCCAGGTTCAACGACCAGAACGACTCGTTCCAGGCCCACACCATGCATACCAGCGCGGTCGAGGCGATGCCGCCGGTCGACAGCGGCAGCACGATGTGGCGGAACTCGTGCAGCACGGTGGCGCCGTCCATGCGCGCCGCCTCCAGAATTTCGCGCGGCAGCTCGCGCAGGTTGGTGTACAGGAGCCAGATCATGATGGGGAGGTTCATCAGCATGAACATCACCGTCAACCCCGCCCGGCTGTCGAGCAGGCCGAAATACTGGTAGCAGATATAGATCGGCATCAGCGCGCCGACGCCGGGCATGTAGCGCGAGCTGAGAATGAACTTGAGCAGGCCGATGGTGCCGCGCGTGGGGAAGAAGGCCATCGAGTACGCCGCCGGCAGCGCGATCGCCAGTCCGATGGCCGTCGACAGCACGCTGGTGAGCAGCGAATTGAACGCGTAGCCGACGTAGTGGTCGCGCGCCATGACGTCGCGGAAGCTTTGCAACGTCGGCGAGAAGAACAGCAGCGGCGGCGTGGAGATGGCCTGGGCCTCGGTTTTGAACGCCATCAGTCCGAGCCAGAAGATCGGAAAGAACAGCAGCAGCGCGAAAAACCAGGCGGCGGCGGTGCGGATGTGCAGGGTGGTGTGCTTGTGCATCGCGGTCTCCTTATTTGGCCAGGTTCTTGCCGATGACGCGCATCAGGAAGAAGGCGGCGATATTCGCCAGCAGCACCGCGAACAACGCGCCGGCCGACGCCGCGCCGATGTCGTACGATTGCAGCGCCTGTTGATAGATCATGAACGTGATCGTGGTGGTGTCGAAGCCGGGGCCACCGCCGGTGGTGGTGAAGATCTCGGCAAACACCGACAGCAGGAAGATCATCTCGATCATCAGCACCACCGACACCGCGCGCCCCAGGTGGGGGATGTACAGGTAGCGCAGCTGCTGCACGTAGTTGGCGCCGTCCATGCCGGCCGCCTCCAGCTGTTCGCGATCCATCGACTGCAGCGCCGTCATGAAGATCAGGCAGGCGAAGGGCAGCCACTGCCACGACACCATCATGATGATCGATAGCAGCGGATACTCCGACAGCCAGTCGACCGGCGTTCGCCCGAACAGCAGGCTGACCTGCGCGAACAGGCCGTAGATGGGATTGAGCAGCATGTTCTTCCACATCAGGGCGTTCACCGCCGGCATCACCAGGAACGGCGAGATCAGCAGCACGCGCACGATCGCGCGGCCGGGAAAGGTCTCGTTGATCAGCAGGCCGAGGGCGGCGCCGCCCAGCACGGTGATCAGCATGACCGAGAACATCAGCAGGAAGGTGTTGTGCAGCGCCGGCAGGAAGGCGCCGTCGGTGAAGAAAAAGTAGAAATTCTCCAGCCCGTGGAACGGGTGCTCGCCCGGCGCCAGCAGGCTGAATTTGACCAGCGAGTAGTACAGCGTGATCAACAGCGGGACGATGGAAATGATGGCGATGGAAAGCACCGCCGGCGTCAGCAAAGTCCGAGGTATCAGTCGTTTCATGGGTAATCTCAAAGTGCGTGCGGGTGCTTACGGAACCGCCGGCGGATGCCGGCGTCCCGGATGACTGTCAATGCGGGGTGCGGGGGCTGCGGCCGGCTATTTGTAGTAGCCTGCCTTGCGCATTTCCCGCTCGGCCGCCTGCTGCGACTTTTCGAGCGCCTGATCGACCGTCACTTTGCCCAGCAGCGCGGCGGTGATCTGCTGGCCGGTGGCCATGCCGATCGCCTGGAATTCCGGCACGGCCGCATATTGCACGCCGATGTAGGGCGACGGCGGCAGGGTGTTTTGCTTGGGGCTGGCGGTGGCGATGGCCTTGCCTTCGGCGGCCGCGAACTTGGCGGCCTTTACGAATTCAGGATTGGCGTAGGTCGACTTGCGCGTGCCGGTGGGCACGTTGGCCCAGCTGGTCTCCTTGGCCACCAGTTTGATGTAGTCCTTGGACGTGGACCAGTTGATGAACTTCTGCGCCGCCTCCGGATGCCTGGAGCTTTTCGGTATCGCCAGCGCCCAGGCCCACAGCCAGTTGGCGCCGCGCTCGGTGACGGCGAACGGCGATTGCGCGTAGGCGACCTTGTCGGCCACTTTGCTTTGCTTCGGATCGCTGACGAAGGAGGCGGCGATGGTGGCGTCGATCCAGATGCCGCACTTGCCTTCGTTGAACATCGCCAGGATTTCGTTGAAGCTGCTGGAGGACGCGCCGGGCGGACCGTATTTCCTCATCAGGTCGACATACATTGTCAGCGCGTCGCGCCACGGCTTGCTGGTGAATTGCGGTTGCCATTTCATGTCGAACACCTGGCCGCCGTAGGAGTTGGCCATGGTGGTCAACAGCACCATGTTGTCGCCCCAGCCCGGCTTGCCGCGCAGGCAGATGCCGTACACGCCGTTGGCCGGATCGTGGATCTTGGCCGCGACCGCGCGCAGCTGGTCCCAGCTCGGCCGGTCCGCGATCGCCATGCCGGCTTTTTTCACCAGGTCGCTGCGGTACATGATCATCGAGCTCTCGCCGTAGAACGGCGCGGCGTACAGCTGGCCGTTGAGCGACAAGCCTTCGCGTATCGTCGGCAGCAAATCGTCGACGTCATAGGCGGCGTCCGGTTTGATCGGCAACAGCCATTCCTTCTTGGCCCAGATCGGCGCTTCGTACATGCCGATCGTCATCAGATCGAACTGGCCGCCCTTGGTGGCGATGTCGGTCGTCATGCGCTGGCGCAGCACGCCCTCCTCCAGGGTAACCCACTTCAGTTTGATATCGGGATTGGCTTGTTCGAAGAATTTGCCGAGCTTTTGCATCTCGATCATGTGGCCGTTGTTGACGGTGGCGATGACCAGGTCGGTGGCGGCGAGAGGCGAACCGCTGGCGCATAAAAGACCAACGCATAGCGCACTGAGGGCGATACGATTCATGGTGTTGTCTCCAGATTTTATGATTTTTTGTCGGGGCGGCGCCTGTCAGCACCACTCCTGCAATGTATCATCGGCCTCCGATACTTTCCGATACTGATAAACCAAGTCTCGATACTTTTTGGTACGGGAGAGCGGGAAAGTCAGAAAGGAATCGGCGCCAAAGTATCTGGTTGTGCGGCGTCCTACGTGTCTGCGTGGGACGAAAAAAAGCCCCGACCAAATCATTGGACGGGGCTTTTTAATATAACTAGCCTGACGATAACCTACTTTCACACTGGTTGCAGCACTATCATCGGCGCAGAGTTGTTTCACGGTCCTGTTCGGG
>NZ_FODC01000014.1 GCF_900110275.1 Duganella sp. CF517 | reverse complement strand
CTATCGCGGCAGCCTGCGCGGCACCGGCGCCGAACTGCGCACCGATGGCTACGGCGCGGTGCGGGCCGGGGCCGGCTTGCTGGTGTCGAGCTACAAGATCACGCACGGCGCCGACGCGCGCGATCCGGCCGGCGATAACAGCGCCGGCATGGCATTGCTCAAGCAGGCGGTGATGCTGGGCGAGACTTTCAGCGGCGCGGCCAAGACGCATGAGACCGTGGCGTACGCCAGCCATATTGGCGCGGCGAAGGCCGACTCCAGCAAGCTCGACGACAAGGCGCCGCCGTTGAAGGCTATGTTGACGGCTACATCGGGCATGCTGAGCCAGGACAGCGTTGACGCAGCCAAGGCCGAGGCACCTGAGAAGCCGGTCGCGCCGGGAGACGACAAGCTGCCGCACACTAGCGGCGCCATCATTACCATCGCCGCCAAGGCTGGGTTGGGCGTGCTGGCCGGGCAGAATCTGCAGCTGGCCAATGGCGAGACGATCACGTTAATGAGCGGACAGGACACGCAATTCGCCACTGGCGGGCAGATGCGTATCCACAGCCGCCAAGCCATCGGCATGCTGGGCGGTGCGGTCAAAGCTGGCGAGAACAACATGGGTCTGCAACTGATCGCGGCTAAGGATGCGATCGACGTGCAGGCGCAGCACGACGTGCTCAATGTGCAGGCGCGCGACGAGGTCAACATCATCAGCGCCAACGCGCACATCGACTGGGCTGCGGCCAAGAGCATCAGCCTGTCCACGGCGGGCGGGGCCAACATCACCATTGCCGGCGGCAACATCACGGTGCAGTGCCCGGGCAAGATCATGATCCATGCGGGTAAGAAGAGCTTCACCGGGCCGGAGCGCGTGAGCTACGCCTTGCCAGCTATGCCGCGCTCGATCTGCAAAAAATGTAAACGCGACGCCGCCAAGTCCGGCTCACCGTTTTCACTGGTACAAAGTTAAGGACCCTGATGCTGATTAACCCGCATCTCGCCGGTTGGAAAGAGGCGTTGCATGAAGGCTTGCGCGGCAGCGAAGGCTTCATCTATGCCCTTGTGGACGGCGTGCACAATGAAGCGTTCTATCAGAAGTTGGAAAAGATGGACTACTTGCTGTACCAGCCGCTGTACGCCACCGCGCCATCAGCAGATAGCGAAACGCTGGGATTGGGACCGATACTGGTGCAGTATAGTGACGTGTATCGTAAGCGATGGGACGCGCTTCTTGAGATGACCAATGGCCTGCCGGCACTTAGCATCATCGTCTCGCCCGAGCCGATTGAAAAGCTGGCGGCGCGGCTGATTCCGTGGTGCGTCGTCGACGCTGACGACTACACGGTGGCATTGTCGTTCGCGGACACACGTATCCTTCCGACGCTTGTCGAGGCGCTGGACGCGGAGCAGCGTGGCGCGTTCCTCGGCCCAGCGACGCGTTGGATCTATCCGGGCCGCGACGGCGTACGGTTGGCATTGGTGGTGGCGCCGGAAAAGGCATTGCCCGCTGCAGAAAAGGTGGTGCTGACGGCGCAACAGGTGTCGGCATTGATGGCCGCTTCCGAGCCCGACAGCATCGCATATCAGATGAGCCAATACATTGGCAAGCCTTTGGCGCGTTACACGCCGTTTGATGCGCACCTGATGATCGCGCGATGGTTGCAAGTGGCGAATCACGTGAAGATGGAAAGTAGTCGTGATCGTTTTGCTTTGTGTGAATTTGGTCTTGAACGTCCCGAGTTGATCGAGGACGCTCGGTATTTGGCGCTGCTGGAACCTGGTGGCGGGCCGCGCACACTGGACGAGACGCGAGCTTTCTTGGCATAGACTTGAATATTACGCTCGGACTACCCGGATTGGTGCGACCTAGCGCTGGCGCATTTAAAGCACGAAAACAGATTAAGTTGGTGGAAGGAAACTCGATGAGCGCGATATCTAAACACACGTTCCGCAAGTTCGGATTGATGGTGTGCATGGCGACGCTGCTGGCGTCCTGCGCATCTGCGCAGCCCGAAAAGCCGAAGTCCTTAGGCGCTGCGGTACGTTCAATCAATTATTCCGGGAAAGAGGTTCAACTGACTGTCGTCGATCCGCTGGACAAATCCAACCGCAGTGGCGGCGATGCGCTCAACCCCTATGGCTCGGGCGGCACGATTTGCTGCTTCAGAATTCCGGCCGAGTGGCACCCCGGCTATCAGGTGATCGTAAAGTACAGCTTCTATCCGGACCGGACGTGGCATGAACAGTTGGTCGACGTGCCGCCGTATGCAGGGGGAATGGCCGGAGATATCTGGCTTGCGATGCATGAAGATGGACGCGCAGAGGCAGTCGTGTCCAGTTTCGGCCCTACACGACGGGAATGGCCTGGGCGAGTGCGAGGTCGCCCGGTGCAGTCGCCTGAATACGTGAAAAAGCAAAGGAACGAAGCTCTGGCGCGCGAAAAGAAGACCTTGGCTGGTATGGAGGAGGCATATGCGGCTGGTGTGAGCGATCTAACCTCGGATCAAGTCAGATTGCTTAAAAATGGTATAGAAACGTCAAAACGCATCATTAAAGGGTTGGAGGAGGAGCAATGACCGCGTCTTTTTGTTCTCCGCTCGGTCTCGAATCTGCGGATCCGTCTGCGGATGAATTCTTTTCTAAAAGGACCGAAATGCCCATTATCAAGGGCTTTTTTGCTGCGAGAGAGTGTTCGGAAGCAGGTGTAATGCCGCCTAGTTGCGACGTCAATTTGACCTTCGGCTTCTTTTTTGACGGAACGAATAACAATTTGGAGCGGGATCTAGCCACCTACAACCATAGTAACGTGGCGCGTTTGTACTTGGCCTTTCCGGGGAGCGATAAAGGCGTGCCGTGGCCAGACGCAAAAGCCAAGTATCGTCATTATTTTCGCACTTACATCCCTGGGGTGGGTACCAAGTTCGATGCTGTTGGGGACACGGGTAAAGACAAGATGAAAAAGGATGGGCTGGCATTTGCCAAGCTGGGGCAGAACCGGATTATCTGGGCGCTGGTCGAGGCCATCAATCACGTCCACGAGTACTATCTCGATGCGAAACTCGTCAGCGAAGCTGCGTTTCTCAAGGAATACAACTCGCTCGACCTTCCCAGTTTTGAGGAAGCTGGGGACGGGTTTTCTGCCGCAGGTGGACGCGACATCGATAAGTTGGGTGCAGCCTTTACCAAGACCTTGCGCGAGCTGCACCAAAAACTCAACGTTTACCTGCCGATCGGAATCGGTAAAAGCAAAGACAAAGGCGTGGTCAAAAATCTCTACTATTCGATCTTTGGCTTCTCGCGCGGTGCAGCCAAGGCACGTGTCTTTGCCAATTGGTTTCTCTGGCTCTGCAAGCTGGATGCATCACTGCATAAAAAATCAGGGCCAACGCTGGGTTCCATCCCCGTGACGTTTGATTTCATGGGACTGTTCGACACCGTCGCATCGGTGGGACTAGCCTCGTCGGCGCCCCTGTTCGGCGCGCACGGACACTATGGATGGGCCGATGCCGAGTACTCGCTCAAGCTGCCCGACATATTGCCCACTAAATGCCTGCATTTGGTATCCTCGCACGAAATCCGGCGCTCGTTTCCGCTCGATTCCATTATGGTCAAGAACAACTCGTTGGCCGGTTGCACCGAGATCGTCATGCCCGGCGTGCACTCGGATGTCGGCGGGGGCTATCTGCCCAAGGAGCAGGGACGTGGCAAGGATACGGAAGGGGCCGACGTGCTGTCGCGTATTCCATTGTCGATGATGTACCGCGCGGCAAGGCTTGCCGGAGTGCCGATTAAATTGGAGGAAGCGCCGGAATCGGTTAAACAAGCCTTCCGCGTGAGCCCCAAGCTCATCGAGACATTTAACGCCTACGTTAACGCCTGTCCTAAGCCGAAGCCGAACTCCGTGGTTCAACTCCACGAAATCATGGCCGGTCAGCATGAGCTCTATATCTTATGGCGCAAAAAGATGGTCGGCAACATGAAGTCCTTGCAGAGCGTTATCGACAGCGATAGTTGCGACCGCGAAGACGTTCTCGCGGCGGACAGAGAGCTTGCTGATGAAATCAAGTTGTTTGAAAAATGGCGCGACTGGAAAAACAACATGACCACGGACGACACGCGCCAGACCCCGTTCAGCTATAACGAATGGCCGACCATCGAAAAATACTGGGATAAGCCTGCGCCACCTGCCGCCATCACCGATCTGTTCGACAACTATGTCCACGATTCGCGCGCCTGGTTCAAGCCGTTCGGCACGGATTCGGTAGACCTGATTTTCGAGATGGAAAAGCTGGCTGAGCGCGAGGACCAGATCAACGCCTGGCGTACCAACCCCGTTGGTCCCGAGCCCAAACCGCTGACTAAGGAAGAGTTCGATAAGGTCACCCGCTATCGTCCCTCCCGCAAAACTGCGGATGCGTGTCGAGCGGCAGGCTTCGTTTCCGAGGGCCGGGAAGGCAGCTTCCTCCATGGCGGATTCCTGCGCTACCGAAAAATCTACATGGGAAATGACCGCTTTAAACCCAAGGGCGCGGTCTATGTACAGGTTACGCCGTCAGGCAACCCTTATCCTGTTGCACAGACCGCAGACGAAACGCTAGTCGCGCACACCGCCTAACTTGATCGCGTATGAAGAAATTATTTGCTCTAAGGGCAGCCTGTGCTGGATTTTGGTTCATCGCCGCCAGTAGCGCGGCCGATACAGATGTGTTTTCCGGAATCTATTCGCTCGTCAGCCCGGAGACCGGGGCAGAGGTGGACGTGATGAAAATTCGAAAGTATCCAGACGGTTACGGCGTGTTTTCATACATGAGTGGTGATGAGGTCCAGCGCGGCCCCATCAACGCGGTCGAGGCCGCCGCTACGCAGCGGTCGCCGCCTATGCGCGCACTGTCTTTGCGAGGTCAAGGGAGCCTTTACTTTGCGCCGAAAGGCGCAGAGTCGCCGGCCGGGCGTTCCGACACGGGCTACATCACCGACATCCAGGGCCTCGAAAAGGCGCCGTTGAAACGCAGGCTGCTGTCCCCTGAGCCTGAGCGGGGCATCAACGGCAGACATCGCTATGGCGGCAAGGTCGATGAACGCGAAGTGTCGCTTCGCGTGTTGAACTACAGTTCCAAAGCGCTGCAGCTTGGTATTAGTTCTGTTGACAACAAAGAAAACGCTGTCGACACAGATCCAGTGAATGGTTACATGGCAAGCGCGTTTAATTGCTGCTTCTATCTGCCTGAAAAATGGAGCCCAGCACAGCAGGTGCAAGTTGAAATCCGCTCACCTGATGGCAAGCTGAAGGTTACACCGATTGCCTTGCCCAAATATGAAGACCCGCAAAACTTTGAAGTGGCCGTTAGTGAGGACGGACATGTGGAAATATTGTTCGAACGTTCCGATCGAGATAGAGCTCTTCCACGTCCGCCAATCGTCCTCAAATAGCTGAAGATGCGCGCTGCGCGAAGGGGCACAGGCTGGGTGCGTGCGGCCACCGCGCGGCCAAGCGGCATGGGCAGCCAGTTCCTGTCGCGCATCGCCCAGGAAATGCTCGTTAGAGACGGTTGTGCCTGTACGTTTTCCTCCAGTTGCGTGATTGCCTCCTCGAATCAATCTTGCTGCCGCTGCCACTGTGGCACTGTCGTTTGCGGACACACGTGTCCTTCCGATGCTCGTCGAGGCGTTGGACGACCAGCAGCGGCGGGGCGAGTTCCTCGGCCCCGCGACGCGTTGGATCTATCCGGGCCGCGACGCCGTCTGGTTGCCATTGATGGTGGAACCTGAAAAAGCATTGTCCGCTCCCGTAAAGGTGGCGCTGACGGCGCAACAGGTGTCGGCATTGATGGCTGTATCCGAGCCCGACAGCAGCGCCTACCAGATGAGCCAATACATCGGCACGCCTTTGGCCGGCTATACGCCGTTTGATGCCCACGTGATGATCTCGCGATGGTTGCAAGTGGCGGATCATGTAAAGCTGGAAAGCAATCGATTTCTCCGCATTTTGCTCGCTATCTGACTCAGTGTAGCGGTTGGCCCATGGTTAGCGTTATTGAGACGCGCGAGAATAAGTCTGAACTGGCGGAACGCTTAGCCGCATGGTGTGTCATCGAGGCCGACGGACAAAGATTTACTCTCCGGTTTCCGGACACTCGGCGACTGCCGACGATTTTTTCTGTGCTGACGCATGAACAGAAGGGTCAGATGGCCGGTCCTGCGAAACGGTGGTCGTTCGTTGGCCGAGACGGGACTTGGCAGCAACCGCCGGTTGTCTCTGCGGTCTGCGCCGTCGTTGACAAGCCTGCGCTAGACGAGTGGCAGTTTGCCAAACTCGTTGGAGACAGTGAATCAGATGAAATGCTTACAATGGTGGTGGATCGGGGTTATGACATCGTTAGGGACCCTCGCGTCGATACGGCTCAATTTTAGTTGTTTGCCCACATCGGCCCCTACCGGATTTGAAAATCCGGCACCGGAAGTTAAGGTTCAGTCTATCCGCTCGAAAAACGCGAAAGGCCATTTGTCGTTGATCGACGATATGCAATCACCTGCTGATGAACGGCTTCGGGAGTTAAACTTTTGCCTGTATGGGAAGCTCAATAATTTCTGTGGCAACGCGAAAGTGCTGCGCTTGAAAGATGGGGCCAAGATGGATGGAAGTGCGGCGGTAAAAACTTTTATTCAAGGGATCGAATTGGTGGCGTCGCCATCCAACTGATATGGTAGTCGCCCAAAGTCAACCCTAGGCATTGATCGTCTTGGATTGTTTTCTGCGTGTCCTACCCTTATATCTCGATATTTTAGCAATTACCATTTCAGAGCCGATGCCTCAGAAAATCCACATTCAATCAATTGGACCCGCGAGGGCAGCCGTGCTACGGTTAGACATGATCGCTAATACACTTCGCGCCAGAAACGCTACCGGCGACTGCAAGGTGGCGCGATGAGTTTTTCCCTGGTGGACCAGGTTGTCGGCGCGCTGGCGGAGTTCACCAGCGCCACGCGGCTGTACGCGCTCAGTTTCGGCGACGACGGCCCGGCCCTAATGGTCAAGGCCTTCGCCGCCGACGAAGGGTTGCAGGCGATCGGCGCGCGCGACATCATCGCGCTGTCGACCGACGCTTTTATCGAACTGGCGCCGTTGCTGGGCAAGCCGGCCACGCTGGAAGCCAGCCTCGCCGACGGCACCCGCGCGCGCTTCAGCGGCCTGGTCAGCGAAGCGGCGATGCTGGGCAGCTTCGGCGGGTTGGCGCGCTACCGGCTGCGCCTGACGCCATGGTTGTGGCGCCTGAGCCAGGTGCGCAACAGCCGCGTATGGCAAGACAAGACCGTCATCGAGATCGTCGAAGCGGTGTTCCAGGAGCACGCGCCGCTGGCGGTGTGGCGCTGGAGCGACGAGTCGGCGCCGTTCATGGAAGCGGCCGGCGCGCGCAGCTATTGCTGCCAGTACCGCGAATCCGATTTCGACTTCATCACCCGGCTGCTGACCGAAGAGGGCCTGGCCTGGCGCTTCGAGGAAACCGACGACGGCCATGGCATGGTGCTGTTCGCCAATAGCGTCGAAACCAGCGCGACGCCAGAGGACGCCAGCAGCGCGGCCGGCGGCGGCATCCGCTTCCATGGCGCGCGCGTGGGCGAATCGTCCGACACCATCCAGGCCCTGCGCGCGCACCGCAGCCTGCGCGCCGCGCTCAGCACGGTTTTGAGCTACGACTACAAGGCCAAGAGCGCCGTCAGCGCCAGCGTGCCGACCAACCAGCCGGTCGGCGGCGCCAACGCGCCGATGCTGGAGAGTTACGACACGCCCGGCCAATATTTTTTCGCCGACAGCGGTCAGGCGCAACGCTACGCCTTGCTGCAAATGGAAGCCAACGAAGCGCGCCGCCACCTGTGGGACGCGCGTTCGACGGTGCGCACCTTGCGCCCCGGCACCCGTTTCACGTTGACGCAGGGCCCGCTGGCCGGTGGCGAGGCAGAACCGGCCTATGTGGTGCTGCGCGTGGTCAGCGTGGGGGTGAACAATCTGCCGACACCGGCAAAGCAGGGTCTCGAAGAACTGTTCGGGCCGATACCGGAATTGCTGGAGGAATCGCTGCGCGAACAGCCGGAGAACTTCGCCGCCGTCATCGCGCAGGCCAGCGACAGCGGTTACGCCAACCACTTCGAGGCGATCGCCGCCGACACGCCATGGCGTCCGGTGGTGGGCGAGAACGGCCTGCGCCATCACCCTAAACCGACCGCGCACGGCAGCCAGAGCGCCATCGTCGTCGGGGTCGACGGCGGCAGCAGCGCCAATGGCGCCGACGAGATCTATTGCGACAAGCTGGGCCGTGTGCGCATCCGCTACCATTGGCAGCAGGACGCCAGCGCCACCTGCTGGGTGCGCGTGGCGCAGCGCTCGGCCGGCGGCGGCATGGGCAGCCAGTTCCTGCCGCGCATCGGCCAGGAGGTGCTGGTGCAATTCCTCGAAAACGATATCGACCGGCCCATCATCGTCGGCGCGCTCTACAACGGCCAGGGCGAGGGCGGCCAAGCGCCCACGCCAGGCGGCAAGAGCGACCGCGACAGCGACACCGCCGTGTTCCAGTCGGCGCACGACCATGGCGTCTCGGGGCAGGGCAACGTCGCCGGCGGCAACAGCCCGCTGTGGCACGGCGCCGCCGCCGATACGGCAGGCCATCGCAACAGCGCGGCGCAATGGGGCATCCGCAGCAAGGAATTCGGCGGCGCCGGCTACAACCAGCTGCTGTTCGACGACACCGACAACCAGGGCCGCATCCAGCTCAAGAGCAGCCACGCGGCCAGTGAACTGAACCTGGGCCACCTGATCCACGCGGCCGACAACTATCGCGGCAGCCTGCGCGGCACCGGGGCGGAGTTGCGCACCGACGGCTACGGCGCGGTGCGCGCCGGGGCCGGCTTGCTGGTGTCGAGCTACAAGATCACGCACGCGGCCGATGCGCGCGAGCCGGCCGGCGACAACACGGCCGGCATGGCGCTGCTCAAGCAGGCCGTCAAGCTGGGCGAGACCTTCAGCGGCGCGGCCAAGACGCACGAGACGGTGGCGTACGCCAGCCACCTGGGCGCGGCCAAGGCCGACACCAGCAAGCTCGACGACAAAGCCGCGCCGCTCAAGGCGATGTTGACGGCCGTCTCCGGCATGCTGAGCAACGGCGAAACGATCACCTTGATGAGCGGGCAGGACACGCAGTTCGCCACCGGCGGGCAGATGCGCGTGCACAGCGGCCAGGCCATCGGCATGCTGGGCGGCGCGGTCAAGGCCGGCGAGAACAACATGGGCCTGCAACTGATCGCGGCCAAGGACGCGATCGATCTGCAGGCGCAGGGCGACGTGCTCAACGTGCAGGCGCGCGACGACGTCAACATCGTCAGCGCCAACGCGCACATCGACTGGGCGGCGGCCAAGAGCATCAGCTTGTCGACGGCGGGCGGGGCGAACATCACCATCACTGGCGGCAACATCACGATCCAGTGTCCAGGCAAGATCACGATTCACGCGGCGAAGAAGAGCTTCTCCGGCGGCCAGGAAGTCAACTACAAGTTGCCGATCCTGCCGCAGTCGGTGTGTATCGAATGCCTGGCCAAGCGGGCCGCACAGCGTACCGCGTTCATTAACAAGGGGGCGTAGGCGTGATCGAGGCATCCAAACGGTTTAGCCGGCGAGTGCTGTTGGGCGCGGCCGGTGGTCTGTTATTAGTTTTCGGCTTCGGCAAGAAGAACGTGGCCGCAGGCGAGGGTGACAGCAGTGCCAAGCGGGCGCCGCCGCCGCGGGAGCTGTGCGTCGAATGTCTGGCCAAGCGCGCAAAGCAGCGCACGGCCTTTATCAGTAAGTGGGTGTAAGTATGGAAAAGTATCCGCATCTCGATGCGCTGGCCACAGTGGCTTCAAATCATCCCCAGTGGAATTGGTACGCGATCGCCGACAGCGCGCAGGAAAAGGATTTGCCGGGTGCGCTCACGGCCGTTGGCGGCGAAGTGCGCTGCCTGCTTGGCGCAACTCAGGGCAGTCCACTTGCGGAAAACTCGCCGCATCTTGTGAGCTTGCCCAGCCCCGCGCGCGGAGGAAGCGCATGGGAGTGGATTGCCCGAATGGGCGTGCGAAAGCCGTGCGTGACCGTTGTGGCTAGCAAATTGGAATTTGGTAGTTTATTTGAGCAGTTAAAGCAGCTTACTGAGATTCGTTTGCCGGATGATACCGAAATGTTCTTTGCGTTTTGGGATCCCGCGATACTCGGCACGTTGATCGGTCAGCCGGACGATAGCACGCTGTATGTGAAGGGACCGGTATTCGACAATGAACAACTCGCTCTTCTTTACGGCGGCCTTTCTGGATGGTGGTATTGGGACCGTGACGGAGAAATGCACACCATTGCTATTGAAGTCGAGACGCCTACCATACACATGAGTAAGCCGTTGAAGTTGCGGCAACCTCAAGTCGATGAATTGGTGGACGCAAGCACGCCCGACCACGTTTTGTACTATGTAGATTTAAACCAGCCGCACTTATTGCGCGACATTCGGCCTCAGGCACGCTACGGCTACGTCGCGCGCGCTTTGCTTGGAGCAAGGGATATTGGCCTGGAAACTATGAAGGACCTTGTGAACTACGTAAGTATGACGTTGATTTACGGTAAGCGTTGGAACGAGGATAGCGTAATCGCGGGTGTACTGGCGCGTGTGAAAAACGGAGAGATTAGATTTTCAGAAGCAATGGAGTCGTTGCCATGAGTTTAGTAATTGCAAAGGATAAGCGTCTCAGCCGTCGCGTCTTCATCACCGCGCTAGGTTCCCTGTTTTTTATCAATGCTTGTGAGGCGAAGTCTATGAAAGTGGTTTTGAACATTATCGTTTTCAGCTATTGGGATCGTCCCATTTTTGAAGTTAATATCGATGGCAAAGGCGATGAGACTTCTGGCGCCTATCCGAATACTGGAAAGGGTGTGACCGGAGGCGTCGAGCTAACTTTAGGACCGAAGAAAGTGACCTGGAGGCTTGACGGGCCAGAAGGTCTGCCGCGCAACGGGGACACCCTTGTCAACAAGAATCGTCTCGAGTTGGTTGATATTCTTCCTGGCGCCCAGTATCTTGGGATTCATATTTATCCAGACGAAACGGTAGAACTCTCGACTAGCGTGGGACGCCCTGGGCCCAGCGCAAAAGGCTTGAGTCTGGTCGCCAAGGACGGTAAAAATCATGGCTGATGATGCCGTAACTGGCGCGAAGGCCGCCAATCGCGATGTCGCAGATGAAAAGCGCGGGCCATTCCAGGATTGCCGGGATGTAGTTCGGCTTACCGTGTTCTTTGACGGAACGGGCAATAACCAAGAATTCGATGGTACGGTTAAGGGGGTCAAATTAAACAAGTGGAGCAACGTCGGCCGCTTGTATTATGCAATGCAGCAGTTCGGTAACAAGGATATTTTCCCCATTTATATTTCGGGCGTAGGCACGCCCTTTAACGGGAAAGCGGCGAATTGGATCGATTCAGCTGGTATTTGGACTGAAGATGGTAAACGTGGAGAAGGCTTCGGAGCCGGTGGTTCGCGTAGGCTCCAGCTTGGAGACCGACTGGTCAGCGAGGCATTAGCGGAACAGCTGATACGCAACGCAAAAGCACTGGGTGGCGAAACCGAGAAATATGCTGCGTCGGGCGCCCAAAAAGGTCTTGCGGACATCAATGCAGTTCTATCTAAGTACCGGTTGGTCAAAGTAATCGATATGTCCTTCTTCGGATTTTCTCGCGGGGCAGCTTTGGCCCGCGCTTTCTCCAATCGAGTTATTGCCAATTGCGAGAAAAGTGAGGATGGGCTGAAGTTGCATGGATATCCCGTGCGACAGAGTTTTCTTGGGGTTTTTGACACTGTCGCATCATTTGGCGTTCCGTCGAAGAACGTCAGGCTACCGTTCCAAGAACGTGAACTGATCGTGTCGCCAGTCGTCGAACGCTGCGTTCACTATGTAGCGGCTCACGAGGTTAGGGTTGCGTTTCCTGTTGATTTGATAAGGAAAAACGGGAAGCTGGCTGGGGAATGGGTGGAGGATGTCTACCCGGGCGTCCACTCAGATGTTGGCGGTGGTTATGGTCCAAACGAACAAGGCATTGATAACAACTACGCGCGTATTCCAATGCGCAACATGATGCGTGAGGCCATCGCCAGTGGAGTGCGTTTGCTGCCATATGACGAGATCAAAAAAGCGAGTACCACAATCTTCAAAGAGCGCTTTGAATGTCTCGACATTACTCAGACGTCTTATGGGAATTACATGGCTGCATGCGGGCCGATGTCAGGCACGGTCGAGACGCAAATGAAACGCCATTTGCAGGTGTTTTATAGCGCGAACGGTACCATGGCTAGGCGGGGGATTGAAACACCGGGTGATCGCCGGCGGAACGATGACCCGTACAAAAAAATCGGTCCTAAGGGGATGGCATGGGAAGTTAAGAAATACCGGCTCGCCGCTAAAGCTGGCGGCTGGCTGCGTGTTGCAGGAGCGGGAGTGAGAGGCTACGCCCAATACGTCAAGCCGGAGGATTGGCAGCTTAGTGCGTGGGATAAGCCCGCCACGGACGAAGTAGTTAATTTCGTTGCTCATTACATTCATGACTCAAAGGTTGACTTTATCTTCAATCTGGCTGAGCCTTTCAGCTATTTCAAGCCTCGCGGGGTGGACGAATCGACGACGAACGTCTGGACCGAATGGGGAACCTGGATGGGAGGCAAACGTGACGCCGTGACCAAAACCGTCGGCGATACCTATGAAGCCGGCAAGAGAGAGGTTGGAGAAGCCGTCGATACCACGACAAAGGCGGCCACTGACGCCGCTGAAGCTGCCAAGCAAAAGGCCGAAGAAGCTGCCGCATACGCAAAGCACAAGGCCGAAGAAGCTGCGGCGTACGCCCAGCGTAAAGCTGCGGAGGCGGCAAAATATGCCTCTCAAAAGGCGGACGAGGCTGCTGCTGCGACCAAGCGTGCTTATGATGCCACGGCCAAGGCCGCGAACGATGCGGCCGAAGCGGCCCAGCATAAGGCACAGGAGGCCGCCGCGTACGCGCGTCGAAAGGCGCAGGCCGCCGCCGACGCGGTAGAGGGCGCGTACGACGCCACGACAAAAGCTGGTAGGGATGCCGCCGCCGCTGGGGCCAAGAAGATTGACGATATCGAGGATGGTGCGGAGCGGCTGTACGACCGGGGGCTTAACTGGATCAAGCGCACAGTTAAGGGACAGTGAGGATGCTTTCAGGGACGAATCATCGTCAACGAAGTATGCCCGGTTTGATTTTTTCGTTCGAAATCTGCGGCATTTGGGAGTCAATATCTGTCAGAAGAAAACGGTCGAGTTCTCGATAAGGGGGGCGCATGGCAGCACAGAGGCGGCTATCTTACCTGCGCGTCACATGCTTGAAACTGTACATCGACGGGTACGGCGCAGCATGCGCCGGCTTGGTATCGGGCCACAAGACCACGCAAGCGGCTGACCCTGCGGAGTCGACCGGCGACACCGTGGCGGCATCACGCTGCTAAAGCAGTTTGTCTAGCCGGGCAAAAACTGCGTCGGCTTGGCAGCTCCCCCTGAAACGATGGCGTATTCCAACCACTTGGGCGCAGTAAAGCAGACACCAACAAACTCGAGGTCAAGGCCGCGCCATTGGAGACGACGACGTCCGCACCAGCTATGTCGGGTGAAGAATGCGTCGGACAGTCCCATGTCGATCGAGGAGGAGCTGCCGCACACGAGAGGCGCCATGATCGCCATCGCCACCAAGGCAAGACTGTGCGTGTAGGGATGAATCTGCAGAAGGCCAACGGTGAAATCACCACCTTGGTGAGCTGGCGGCACCCGCAGTTCACCACTTGCGCGATATGCGCGTATGCGCGTCTACAGCAGCCAGTCCTTCGGCATGATGGCCGCTGCCGACAAGCCCGACGAGAACTACGTGGGTTGCAGCTAATCGCAGCGAAGAGTGCGATCGGTTCGCAGCACGGGCCGGCTTGCTCACATTGCAGTGCGCAACGGTGCAACCTTGTTAGCGCCAAAGGGTATATTGACAGGGCTGCGGCGAGATCATCTCCGCGCAGCGTACTCCGTACCAAGACCGGTCCTCAAAACCATTGATGCTGGCGCAAGGACAACTGGATGACTTGGTCGGAACATTGGTCTGAGGCCATGAAGGATCTAGTGAATTACCTTTGCGTCTCGCCGACGATGGCGCCTGGCTACCGGAAGATGACGACATCGCAGCGCTGTTGGCCGCCTGTAAAGCGGCGGGATGCGATTCTCCGCCGCGACGAACCTGATGCCGTAACTTTGGACACGGCGCATCGGCCGGCGGTGTCGGTGCCCTCAACAATGGATTGAGATATGTTAAAAACAAAATTGGAGAAGATTAGCGGGACCAAGCGGCGCAAGATTATGCTCGCCGCCTTCGGGTTTGTTTTACTTAATGCATGCGAGGCTAGGGAAATGCGTGTCGTACTAGATTTGGTGTTGTTCAACTACTCGGACCGACCGATTTTCGCGGTGAATGTGGATGGCATTGGCTACGAGGTCTCTGGCGCCTATCCTGAAACGGGCAAAAGCACGACAGCCGGCTTTGCATTGATGCTGGGGCCCAAAATCGTCACTTGGAAGCTCGATGGGCCGAAAGGAACGCCTGGGAACGGCGAAACCGTTCAGAACAAAAACGCTCTGGCGCTGACCCAGAGCCAAATCGTGCCTGGTGCGAAGTTTATCTCCGTTCACATCTACCCTGACGACACTGTTGAGCTCGTAACATCGGTCCACTTCCCACGCACCACCGCGCGCGGTGAAAAGGCAGCCGCAAAAATGGATGATCGGCATGGCAAATGAAACACTGTGGTAGAGGCAGTTTCCCGCGATGTTCCCGATAAACCGGCCAGTCCGTTCCAGGACTGCCGCCATCGAAGGCTTCGAGTTTTGGCGCGGTGGCAAGCGCGGGCTTCGAGGACGCTGTCAACCAACGCATGTTCGACGCGCTTCTTTTACGGGCAAAAGCGCAAGGCCTCGAGGTGGAAAAATACGCCGCTGCCGCCAGCGCCAAGGGTATGGCCCAGGTGCACGAAGCCCTGGCAAAACATCGTCTGATCAAAATGATCGACATGTCTTTCTTCGGCTTCTCGCGCGGAGCGGCGCTGGCGAGGGCGTTTTCTCATCGCATTATTACCAACTGCAAGAAAAGCGGCAATGACTTGTTGCTCGAAAATTATCCGATGCGACCCAGCTTCCTCGGCATTTTCGACACGGTCGCGTCCTTCGGACTGCCGGCGCACAATGTCCAGCTGCCTTTCCGCGATCGCGAACTGGTCGTGTCGCCGCTTATCGAACGCTGCGTCCCCTATGTGGCGGCGCACGAGGTGCGTGTTGCGTTCCCGGTGGATCTGATCAGGAAAAACGGGAAGCTGGCTGGAGAGTGGGTGGAGAACGTTTATCCGGGCGTGCACTCCGATGTCGGCGGCGGTTATGCTGCGGACGACCAAGGCATCAAGAATAATTACGCTCGAATTCCAATGCGCGACATGATGCGCGAGGCCGTTTTTAGCGGCGTCAGGATGAAAAGTTACAAGGAAATCGAAGCGAAGACTTATACGCTCTTCACTGAGCGATTTGAGTGTCTGGAGACGACGGAGGCCGCGTATCGCGACTATATGGCCGCCTGCGGCGCCATGAGCGGGACGGTAGAAAACCAGATGAAACGCCACCTCGAAGTGTTTTACAGCGCTAGTGGAACAATACACCGCCGGGGCATCGAAACCCCGGGCGCTCGCAGCCGTGCCGCGAGTACGTTCAAATCCTTGGGCCCCAAGGGAATGGCATGGGAAGTGGACCGGTACCGCGAAGTGGCCAAAGCCGGTGAATGGCTGCGGATTGGCGGTAGTGCCGTGAATAGCTATGCCCAATATATTAAGCCTGAAGACTGGCAATTGTCAGCCTGGGACAAGCCGGCGAACAACGGCGTGGTGAACTTCGTCTCGACCTTCATCCACGACTCCAAGGTCGACTTTATCGACAACATCGAGCCGTTCAGCTACTTCAAACCACGGGGCGTGTGGGAATCGAACGTCAGTGTCTGGACCGAATGGGGTAATTGGGTCGTGGCCAAGAGCGACGCCGTGAGCAAGACCGTCGGGGATGCCTACGAGTCCGGCAAACAGCAGGTCGGGGAAGCGGTCGACGCCACGACCAAGGCCGCTAAGGACACTGCTGCGGCAGCCCAACGCAAGGCCGAAGAGGCGGCGGAGTACACCAAACGCAAGGCCGAGGAAGCTGCAGCCTACACCCAGCGCAAAACGCGGGAAGCGGCCGACTATGCGCGGCAAAAAGCTGATGAGGCCGCAGCCGCCGCCAAGCGGGCGTATGACGCCACCGCCAAGGCGGCCAATGACGCCGCGGAAGCCGCCCAGCACCAGGCGCAGGAAGCTGCCGCCTATGCACGGCGAAAGGCGCAGGAGGCATCCGACGCGGTGGAGGGCGCCTATAACGCCACGACCAAGGCGGGCAGGGATGCGGCCGCCGCTGGAGCCAAGAAAATCGGTGATATCGAGGACGGGGCAGAGAGGTTATACGACCGGGGTATGAACTGGATCAAGCGTACAGTAAAGGGACAGTGAGGATGTTTTCAACCGGGATACCATCGTCGTTCAAATTGATCGATGTCATTCGAAACATTTGGTAGCATCAGCCGGTCGACAGCAGGCCAGCTACGCGGATCCTCCGATTTCCAAGGTTAACATCGTGGCGAAGCCGATGCGGCTTCAGGTGCCTATCCGAGCGCTGGGAAGGGCGTCACAGGGCGCGCACCTTGCTTTGGCACCGAATAGAGCGACGTGGCGGCTTGGCGGGGCGGAAGGACTGCCGCGCAATCGGGATACCGTGGCTCATGAGAACCGTCACGTTTTGAGCAGAAGACCTTATAAATAGAAAACGCCCATAGGCAAGTCTGGCTTGCCCTGTCGTCGAGCTCGTTTTGTAGATTCCACTAAGTCGATTTCTTCTGGCGCCGTTAGTGCCAATGCCTTCCCAACTTTATTCATCTCTTTTGCAAAAGTCATAAAGTCCTTCCAGCTCATTCCCACGGTCGCAACAAAAATGACGGTCACCGCCAGCGTCGATGCGAGCAATAACAGCCACAAGGGAATCGCCACATTACGTAGCAGGATAGCCTCAACTAAAAATATTGCCGCAGCAAATGCCAGCGAGCAGGTAACTAGGCGTCTGGTTTTTGCACTCGTCCCCCGCTCACAATGCGGCTGCATCCAGATGATCCCCTCGGCGGGTTTTACGACCGCAATCGCATGAAATACATTGCCCTGCATCTCGCCTATCGCTTGGACGCGATCGCCATTTTGAAAAGTCGTTTGCCAAAAGCTTCCGCTCACTATCTGTGATCCGAGCATCATTCTAAATCCGTCGACAGGATCTCCGCTATCGGTCGCTGCCTGAGCACTGTGGACCGCGCCGGGTTCGCCTGCTGCAACCTGAATCGTCGCTACGATGCCAGCCGCTCGCTGTTTCTTTCTTGAGCTGGCAAGAAATCGCACATGGGCTTTGAATATCTCCAGATCTTCGACGACTACTTCGATGACCGCGTAATTGACTTCGCTCATAATTTTTTTTTGGCTAAGTAATCCTTGTAGAGCTACGCCCAACTTTTCAAGTAATTTATCAGTGTTGCTAATATCGAGAACGGCAACGGAGACGCTGTCCGACCGGGACTAGTAGAGCGCACGGTTGCGGGAGTATGCGGGAAAGTCCTGAGGCTTCCCGCGCGTATCCCAGCACTGGTAAGGCAGGAGGGGACTCACATTCGGCCCGAAGGTTTTGCCGTTGTTTTTGATAGTGGTCTGCGGCGCAAAGATTTTACCTGTCCAAACAACAAAACTGGTTGCAACCTCAGCCGCGACGCGATTATTAAACGCCACTTTCAAGATTTGCCTGTCAGTCACTTATGCCATATTTATTCTGTGCTCTTCAAGTGCCTCTCATACAACTTTTTAAAAAGCCTTATCACCTGAAAATATCATGAGTGGCAGTAACAAGAGATGGTTTCTAATCTTAGCAAACTATGTACATACAGCGCATCATCCCTTTTGGAAACGACGACTCGGACTTTATCTTCATTTAATTTTGTCTGCTTTTGAGAAAGAGCCAAAACGATATGGCCCTCAGCGGATGTAGCCTCCAGCCATTCCTGTCACCCCTCCAAGTATCCTGACCGCTCCCAGCCCGATGTTTTCTCAACTGCCGCTTGGGCTGCATGGGACCCCAACTTTGCGGGTTATATTGATCTGCCCATAGGCCCCGATCATTTGTAAGGCGCCACCACTAAAGCCGACCACGCTATCCAAATGCCATATGTTGCGTCCATTTTTTCACTAGCGGTCTTAGCAGCGCGTACACTCTTCGAGCTGGAAAAAACCTTCCTAAAGTTTTGGCGCGGGCGGGCCGACCGCCGCACGGATCTCGCTTGACCATTCGATCGGCGTCGCAGTCGAATAACTCAGCCAAGAGAAAAGGCCAACAAATGTCGCTATAGGGAATGTAATTAGGAAAAAAATAAATCCTAATATGGTCAAGTATTTCGCATTACGCCACCATTGCTTTAGCGTTTCGCCATAGGGGCCGGTGCGCGCCATACATTCGAGAAAAGTAGCAGGTTTTTTATAATCCGATAAAACGTCGCCAGTTGGCACATGCGGTCCGTTTTCTTCCATAAATTTTCTGACGTGCTCGTAAACAGCAGACACTGTCACCTCACCATGCAACATGCCATTTCCCAAAGTAAAACTGTCGACAATTGTAGAATCAGTACGGCTCTTTCGAACGAGAAATATCAGCGTGTGAATACGGCTTATCGTAGACCCGTCGGCGTTAACTGTTGCATGATGTTCGGCGTCAATTAAATTCCAATCATGGATCGTCGCTTTGACCGGCCATTTCTTTAGTAGTCTTCTCCAACCTGGTTCGATCTCACGAAAAATTCTATAGACCTTCCGATTCTTGCGGTCGAAGATAATTGGTTCGTCCTCGGGGCGAAAGAGTTCCATGCGAATACATTTTAGGAAAAAGTACACTGCAAAGGTGCTGAATACAGTTACAAAAAACACGGTCATGGAAAGATCGAACAGCGAAGGGTACTTCCTTTGACGTTCGTAAGAAATTAGGTGCGCCATTGCAAATGCAAAAACAATAAATATCAAAAAACCGAAGAATGCCACGACACCGCGGTTTCCTTCGATGATTCCTTTATATTCAATCGCTTCTGCAAATTCATTTTTAATCAGATTGAAACTGATTGCGGCCGGCGCAGCGGGCACGTTCTTTTTATAGACCTCGATGATGCCAAATATGCTTTCTTTCATTAAATTTAAAACTTCCTACCTTTATCTTTGAGCGAGGCTATAAAAGGTGAAATCCGTGCCCTCAAGCCCTCCATCATATAGGAGGTCAACGCACACTCGCTCACGTGGGCTTTTTTGCGAGTGAAGCTTCAGTTGCTACTGCTTTATGCGACTCGTTGACTTTAGATGAGCGGCGGTCCGATGGCTGTGAGTACATCTGGCTGCCATTCAATGGGAATGGCGGTATTATAACTTAGCCAACCTGAGATCCGATTTGGGGATCGTTAAGCATCTGGTCGACCCATATCATGTAAAATATCGGGAGCCCAATTTACCGGAGTTGCAGTTTTATAGCTAAGCCACGTGAAAAATCCTACTAATGTTGTTATTGGAAGAATAATTGGAAAGAAAAGCATGCACAACGCCAACCAAAATTTATGATTTTCTAAAAGCGAATGGAAATTATCTCCATATAGCCCGGTCGCGGACATACACTGTCTTAATGTTTTAGGCGAATTAAACGGGACCCTTAATTCTGAAAGGATTAGAAATTCCACACCAGTACGTTTGGTACAGTCAATACGCGCGATGAACCTATTAGCGACTAATATTGGTAGCTTTGCCTTTTCCAACTTGAAAAAATGTATTTGCGCCAAAAAAAGGCGAATTCAATTCTCGCAAACCAGCCTAAGCCAAGCTAGCTTATTAAATAACATTTACATATCTTTCTTTTTAATCAATTAATGCCGTATTTTTTTCTATGCCCTTCTAGTGCTGTTTCAAGGTTTATGCCACCAAATCCATAACTTTCATCTTTGTAATGTGTCATTCCACTGCGTATATCTATATCATCAGGGCGAGGCAGATCATAGGCCTTAAAAATGGCAGATCCATAAAGGCCATAATAACGCATACTTTTATAACTCCTATATTCAAACGGGAAAAAGAATAATGGGAGGACGAAAACCAATATTGCTACAAAAACGACTTTGTCTGAACTGTAGAATTTCTGATCGAGTGAAAAGTAAAGGCAAACTATCAGAAAGGTCCAAACCAAAAGGCAGCAACGCCAAGCGAATTTCATACAGCTTCTGAAAAAAGCCTTGTCTCCCGAAAATACCATTAGGGGTAGCAACAGAAGATGATCCTCTAATTTTAGCAGACTATGCACATACAGTGCCTCGCCCCGCTTAGAAACGACGATTCGGACTTTATCCTCATTTTTAATCTTATCTGCTTTTGAAAATGAGCCAAATACGATATATCCCTCGACCAGTCCAGCGAAGTTAAAAAGATCTTCCCCGTCATACAAACTTAACGTCAATGAGTTTGCTAACACTCCGTGCATATCAGTAAGGGCGGCCACAGTCCCTACGGCGATACTTCCGCCTTTAATCCGCCCATCGATTTTTTCTAATAAATTCTGCGAAGATTTGGCAATCTGGAGTTCGGAAATCTTACCTTCCAAAATAAAAAATTCCTCGTTATCAAACTCTAATTTTTTTATCTTGTCTATCATAGCGACACCGCTTTAACGGCAGAGCGTAATTCTGCAAGCTCCGCCTCAACATTAGGAAATGGTTTCTCACTAAACCAGCCGTCTTTATCGAGCCTAAATGTACAGGATTGAAGCCAGTTTTCTAGCTCATCATCCTTAATGAAGACTCGATAACCAACTTCAACTAATGTTATTGCGACACCAATCATGTTAAGTCTCGCTAATCTTATCAACATTAAAGTTCGTGTCAAGGCGAGTGATTCTGCTATCGCTGCCGAACTGGCGAACAACGTGATCAAACGCAATGCAATCACCGACTTACTCATAAGTTGACTTCCAGCAAGTCGCCAAAGTAGCGGCGCGCTGTACGAAAATGCCGCTATTAAACCCAACGCTGAACTGGCTATGCCAACTATTGCGCGCCCAATGTATATACCTACTAAAACCTCATCAGATTTTTCCTTGTTCAGCTCCGCAGCGCCTGATGTTATATCTAGCCAAGCTGTGATCGCGCCTGCCGACGCGCTTAAAGTGCCAGCAGTAAGTTTCAAGCCCCCTCTGATCACATCGGCCGCCTTATTGATGCCAGCAATTTTTTCATAAGGGGAAATCTCACGAATCGATTTTGCTACCGCATAAACCAAATCAAATGTCATGCTTGATAAGGAAAGTATAGAAGCGGTAATTTCTGCGATAAGTTTAGGCGAGTTATTAAACTGTCCCACCTTAATTGCCAATGAAAGGCTCTCGATAGACATTAATAATACGCCGAGGCGAGCTTGGCGAAAATTATTGGTGGTGGGGCGAGCACCCTTGTCTAGCTGATCTAAAGTAATTTTGACTTTTTCCTTTACTTTCTTTTGCTCGTCACGAATCAATTCGTCTATGCTACCTTGAACTTTTTCAGCATCAATTTTCGCCTTGGACAACGCTTCGGTCTGAGCAACTCTTGTAGCTTTGTCTATATTCGATTTAGCATTCCGTTTTTGTTCATCTGCTTTCGCCTGGTATTCAGCAGTTTTCTGTTGCCGTGCTTTTAATTCTGCTATTTTTTCAGGTTTGATTTTTAGCATGTACTCGTCAAATCCGATCTTTTCGGCAAGGTCACCCAGTCGAGTATATAACATCATTCCGACCACCCCGCTGATTGCCTTGTCCATTTTTCCGCTGGTAGTTGACAATGCTTGCGTCCATTCAGCAATACGTGCGAACATCAGTCCTTCGGCGCTGCGATGAAATTTTGATAAGTTGTGGCTTGGCTGTCCCGGCTTTAGCACAATCTTTCCTTCGTGGATGCCCTTTACGACTTTGTCGCGGAGCCACTCATCCCACGCGGAATCTGTTTTCTTAAAAACATCAATCAGTCCCTTGCCTAGTTTGAGCCACGGGACGCCTTGGACTTGAGAAATGTCGGAGAGCGGAGCGACTTCTTTCCGGGCATTGTTCAGCGCTGGGACAGCTTCTTCCAACAAAGACTTTAAATTGAAAAAATTGCTTCGCATGTATAAATTATCATGCTCAATACCGCTAACATCTAGCCATTTTTTAAGCAAATGAATATTTCTTTTATTGCCGAACATGCCAAAAGTACATAGCGAATGTTCGAAAGTAAAACAAAAGCCACTTGCCTGGTCTTCAGGATCATAACTTTCAAATGCATTAACGAGCTTGGAGGATGTGATCCATCTGGCGTGGTCACCTACCCGAGCATCGGCTCGTTTAGAGGCCTCCAATGAAATTGTTTCCAGTCTACTACGAAACGTCTTTATTTCCGTGATCGATAATTGAGATTCATATTTTTTTGTCCATTTTTCCAGCGCATGCTCGTCAGAAAGCAAGTAGGCTCTCCTTTCTTTTCGACGTCTAGCAGTTTCTTCGATCCTCGCTTCGATGGCCTCTGCTTCCGGGATTCTATTCAGCTTTCGAAGGAACTTTGCATTGTCTGCAGCTGGATCAGGTAGTTCCAGTGATTCGATTCGTTCAATATGTGTTTGCGACGTAGCTACGCCCATATCAACAATCGCACTTTTCAAATCGTCGATCGCTAACATTACTTCCATTTTTCGTTGATTATCAACTTTTTTCCTGTCAAGCTCGCTTAGGAAAATGTCGACTGGCGCCAACGCAGAATTTCTGAAATTATTGAGTTCCTGTGTGATACCAATACTGTCGAACAGCGTAAATGCAGCGGACTTCAAGCCAACCATCTTTTTCTCGATTGACCCCAACCTCCCGCCAGGAAGGGAGACGGTCGTCGTTGGCTTAATTCCCCAATATGAATCATCAATTGCTGGATATAGTTGTGTTGTCATCAATTGACCAAGCGCGCTTTTCTTCGCGTTGTCCATCTGATGAGCAAGAATGAATTCCGGAACATGCGTGCCTAGCTGTGTCGGCAGCAGGCTATGTTTCTGAGTATTCTTTCCTTTGATCCAAGCGCTGGGTTGGAATTCCTGCATTTGGCCTTTTGATACGCGCTCATCGGCGTTTGCTTGGTATTTTTCCAAACTGGCCATAGTCATGGCACTTGGTGTGAACACCATATAAAGCTTTTCGACGAATTCTGGCTTGTCTACGCTGATCATGCTGGCGTCGATACCGCAGGAGTTACGATCACAAGAGAATACTATCGGAGCCTGTGGTGGTGTATCAACAGAAAATTTGTATAAAAAGGAATCATCTGTAACAACATACCCGTCCCAGTACAGTTTTCCGGATCGCTTTGTCAAAACGTAGAGATACCCGTTTCGTAAAAGTCGAGGCGAATATTTTGCGTGGCTTAATGGTATATCTTTAGTCCACTCACCCAATGTGGTTGGAAGCGCCGGCACACTTGCCGGGATCGTGTCACCGACCACCACCGAGTATCGGAGCGGTAATATAAGAAGGCCAGCTTTGTCGCAAAATTTGCAATCTTTCATCACTTCACCAATTCGCTGATAGCTTTAAATACGATATTCATCGTCATCTCACTTGATATATGCAGAGAGCAAACTTTCAAGGGGTATGCCCTCTGCTTGGGCGTTATCAATCAGATCTTTAAGATCCTTCTCGTCAAAGAAGGTTCTTCCTTTACTGAATGTTCGCCAAGCGGATGCGACCTTGTCTTCCGCTTCACGTACTCCCAAATGCTCTGCATATAAAATTTCCTCATCGATCAATGAACCATGTGAATGTTCATATTTAATTTCCATCTGAGCCAATTTTTTTATCGTGAGATTTAGCACTGCGATTCGGTCAACAGCAGCTGCGGTCCTCTGGTCTAGATCGAAAACTTTTTGTGTAAGCGCGGCTTTGGTATTGGCGTTATTGTATGAGACCATTTTCCCCTCAAAGTCGAGATGGCACCATGTCTGTATTGATCCGAGCAACTTGCAAAAACCGCCTTGAACATTGCCGTTCTGGGAATCGGTGAGAATGCGCACTAAATGAGGCATAACCCGAGGATCAAAAAATCTGAAATAATATTGTTGTCCGTCAGGGTAACGCACATTTAGATTCGATCGAATTTCCTTTCGAATTTGATCTAGCGTAACTGGTGTAAATATCCAAGCGCAAATTCGCGGTGCACCCGTCCAATAACTTTGTGCACTGGCCAACCGAATGCTCTCTTGCAAAATTTCCGCGTGGGATGGAATCTCGTGCCGCAGTTCAACTAAAAGAGCCGCTCGTGCCAAATTATCCTCGAAGATGGGATCATCAACTGGGAGAGATTTCGCTACAGGTGTTGAACTCTCCAGCAGTTCATGTAGCGGATTATCGATGAATCTGTCGATAAGTAAAATAGTACGTTTGTGATCACGGCCGAAGTTATACAAAAGTTCGTCCGCGCTACGGGAAGATAATTTATGTTCTTCCATCGTAAAACTGTTAGCGGGGAACACTTGCTCCTCCTGCTTCTGTGGCAGCTGCAATTTTCATGGCACAGCCCTTGAGGTCTCCGGCTGGTAGAGTAGCGCTGAAGCTGCTACTTGCCGGCCCGGCCAATTCTTTCATGCTTGCCTTGAATTCAATCTTTCCAGGGCCATGGATTTCGATGTTGCCCCCAATAATTTTAAGTGATGCTCCTTGCGACACGAAAGCCACATGCTCTTTCGCCGAAACGCTGATTGTTTTTACGGTGCTGACCACCGTCACAGCTTTGTCTGCGGTTAGTTTGGTTTGGCCGGAGGAACTTTGGCTAACCACTTTGCCGCTGGCTGTATGCAGACGAATTCCCGTCTCCTGATTGGGCTTATCTTGATTGGTTGCTTTCCCGTAGGTAAACAAGCCAACACCGGAGGTTACTGCTAGAAATGTATTTCTTTGCGCTGCGAAATTTATATCCCTGCCAGCGACTAGATTGGTAGTATGCCCGGCAGCAAAAAGCGCGTTAACAGGTGTAGTCGCAGTAATTCCACTTGGGCTGGAAAGCTGGAGGTGTGCCTCGGTGTACGCAGTGACCCCGCTTCCTTCCGTGCCTTCCAGCACGTCGCCCACATGCTTTACCTGTTTGATCGCTAACAGTTCCGCCGGCGCCGCCTCGTCCTTGAGCTTTGCATGATGTTTCTGCGCCATCTCGACCAAATCGGTTTGCAGCTGAAAACTCTCTTCAAGCTGGGTGATGGCCTCCTTCGAATCCATCTGGCTGCCGGTGGCGCTGCCACGCGCGTCGGTCGACAGCAGCAGTCCTTTGCCGGCGCGCACGGCGATGCTGTGCTCTGTCTTGAGCTCGGCACCGAAGCCGGCCGGCTTTAGGCGCTGGTTGTCGCTCTGGTGCAGCAGATGGCCGAGGTTCAACTCGGCCGTGCCTTGGTGCGCGGTGGCGTGTCGCTGCAGACCCAGACGCGACTGGCCGGGACTGTCGTCGAACACCAACTGGTTGTAGGCGCCGCTGCCGCCCTGGCTCGACTGGATCGCCTGTGTCTTGATGCCCGACAGCGCCGCCGGATGTGCATGCCCGCCGGCCTCGCCGGGGAACCATGCCGGCGCGTTGCCGGTCGCCACGCCCGCGCCGCCCGCCACCTGGTTGTGCTGGGCGTCGGCTTGGCCGCGCCCGTTATAGACGGTTCCCAGCACCACAGGACGGTCGATATTCCCTTCAAGGAAATCGATCAGCACCTCCTGCCCGATGCGGGGCAGGGCGCTGCTACCCCAGTTGGCTCCTGCCACCGGCGCCATCGGCGTGGCCACGCGCACCCACGTTCCCGCCTGGTCGTCGCCGGGCGCACCGGTGTGGCCGTCGGGCATGGGATGTTGAAGGCGGCTGTGGCTTTGCGCGCCACGCTGCCAGTGGAACTGCACTTTCACGCGATGATCTCGGTCGGTGTGGATCGGCGCGCCGGGCGGGCCGACCACGATGGCGGTTTGCTGCCCATGAATGGTCGGGCGCGGATGGAGCAGTTGGCCGTGGGCGTCCGTGCCGCTGGAGCGGTAAGGAATGTTGCTGCGGATCGCGTCGATGCGGACGCGGTACAAAGGCCGCTCGCCCATGGCCTTGCCCACCGCGTGCAGGCTGGTTTTTTCTTCCTTGCCGATCAGCGCATCGAGCAGACCTTCGCCGAGCCGCTGCATCAGGCTCGACTTCAGGTCAGCACTGAGATTGTTATGCATCAGGTGAACGGTACGCACCACCAGGAAGCTGCGCTCGTCGTCGCTGCCGGCCAGGTCGAACTGGGCCTGGCCGGTGAGGGCGAACGTCGTGCCGGGCGCGAGCGTGCGCACGGTGCCGGCGCCGACGTGGATCTCCTTGCTGGCTTCGAACGCCTGCAGCTGGTTGTCGGCGATGCGCTGGCCCTGTTCGCGTGACTGGTAGGCGTAGGCGCCGGGCGCGTCGCGGCTGACCAGCGGAGATCCGTCGCCGCCGTCCGCGCTGGCGGCGCCCACCGGACGCGTGTCGAGCGAACGGTAGTCCCAGCTGCTCAGTTCGATGGCGTTGGTTTGCAGGCGCAGCTCGGTGCGCCAGCGGTCCAGCGTGTCCTCCCGCATCGTCGCGCCGGGCTGGCTGAAGGCGATGCTGGCCTGGGCGTTGGGCTTGAAGCTGCCGCTGTGGTC
>NZ_FODC01000008.1 GCF_900110275.1 Duganella sp. CF517 | reverse complement strand
CCGGCGTTTTCCAGCACCACGTCGGCCGCGTTGAGCAGCACATAGGTGTCGTCGCCCAGGCCGCCGCTCAAGGTGTCGACGCCGAGGCCGCCGTTGAGCACGTCGTTGCCATTGCTGCCATGCAGGCTGTCGTTGCCGGCGCTGGGGACGTTGTCCTGCACCTGCGCCAGCGTCTTGTCGCCGTCGGCGAAGGCGAAGTTTTCCACCCCGCGCACCGCAATGACACTGCCGGCCTTGTCGGCCAGCATGGTGTCGGTGGCGGTCACGCGGGTGACGGTGTAATCGCCGAACTTGCCCAGGCCCTGCAGCAGGTCGGTGCCGGCGCCGCCGTCGATGGTGTCCTTGCCGCTCGCGCCGACGAAGGTGTCGTCGCCCAGACCGCCAATCAGGCTGTCGGCGCCGTCGCCGCCGACGAGCCGATCGTTGCCGGCGCCGCCGTCGAGCTTGTTGCCGGCATGGCCGCCGGTGATGATATTGTCGAGCACGTTACCGGTGCCGGTGAACGCGGCCTTGCCGGTGTAGGCCAGGTGCTCGACGTTGGCCGTCAGCGTGTAGGACGCCTGCGACGCCCGCACGGTGTCCGTGCCTTCGCCCGTCAACTCGGTTACCACGTCGCCGGCCGCGTCCACCAAGTAGAGGTCGTCGCCGCTGCCGCCGTTCAGTTTGTCGTTGCCGGCGCCGCCGTCGAGCGTGTCGTCGCCGGCGCCGCCATTGATCGTGCTGGCGCCGCCATTGCCGGTCAGAAGATTGTCGAGCTCGTTGCCGGTCAGCGTGACGGCCACCGCCGCCGCCGCCGTCACCATGGCGTTTTCCACATGGCCGGCCAGCGTGTAGGCGCCCGCCGTCGCGAAGGCGATCCGCACCGCGTCCACGCCGCCGCCGGCGCTTTCGACGACGAGGTCCGCCGCCGTGTCGATGATGTAGACGTCGTCGCCGGCGCCGCCGGCCAGGGTGTCGGCGCCGGCGCCACCGTTGAGCGTGTCGTTGCCCGAGCCCGATTCGAGCACATTGGCCAGCGCGTTGCCGGTGCCGCTAAAGGCAGCGTCGCCGCCGGCCTTCAAGTCCTCGATATTGGCGTCGAGCACGTAGGCGGCCAGCGTCGTGACGACCCGGTCGCGCCCGGCGCCGGCCGCCTCGACGATCTTGTCGCCGCCGGCGTCCACCAGATAGACGTCGTTGCCGGCGCCGCCGGCCATGCTGTCGTTGCCGGCACCGCCGTCGAGGGTGTCGTCGCCGGCGCCGCCGTCGAGCGTGTCGGCGTGGGCGCCGCCGGTCAGGGCGTTGTCGAGCGCGTTGCCCGTCAGGCGCTGGGCGGCCTGCGCGGCGCCCGCCGTCGCATTCTCCATGCCGGCGCCGAGCACATATTGCCCGGCCGTGGCCCAGTTCAGCACGACCGTGTCGCGGCCGCCGTCGGCCGCCTCGATGACGGTGTCGGCGCCGTCGGCGAGCCGATAGGTGTCGTCGCCGGCGCCGCCTTCGAGCACGTCGGCGCCGGCGCCGCCCGTGATCACATTGTCCAGCTCGTTCCCCAGCAGATGCTGGCCGTCCCGCGAGGCCGACGCGTCCAGGTTCTCCACGCCCCTCGCCAGCGTGTACGCGCCGGCGCCTTGCCAGTTCAGCCGCACGGTGTCGGTGCCGACACCGGCATCCCACACGATGACGTCGGCGTTGTCGGTCAGCACGAACACGTCGTCGCCGTTGCCGCCGTACAGCGTATCGACACCGGCCCCGCCGTCGAGGCTGTCGTTGCCGTCGCCGCCCGCCAGGTAGTCGTTGCCGCCGCCGCCGAGCAGCGTGTCCTTGCCGCCCCCGCCGTCGAGCGCGTCGCCGTCGCCGGCCTGGTCGCCGCCGACGATCAGATCGTTGCCGTTGCCGCCGTCGATGGTGTCGCGCCCGCCGTTGCCGTACAGCCTGTCGCCATAGATGGAGCCGGTGATGTTTTCCGACCACGAATTGCCGTCGACCGTCAGGCCCGGCGGCAGGCTGCCGTCGGGCGCCGTGCCGCCGACGAAATTGTCCGCCGTCAGCGTCGCCGCCTGGAGGTTCTTCAACACCAGCGCGGTATAGAAGGCCTCGGGGCCGGCGCCGTCGGCGTCGAGTTGCAGCAGCGTGTCGGCGCCCGATTGCACCAGCCGCGCGTGGCCGGTCCGGAACGGGTTGGTGCCGTCGAACGCCCACGGATCGTCCGGGACGCGGCTTTGCTGGTTGCCGGTCGCGGCGAGGAACTTGATCAGATCGATGCGGTCGCCGCCGGCGCCGGCGACGAAGTCGAGCACCGTCGCCAGGCCCGCGTCGCCGTACGCGGCCTGCGGCACGTAGGTGTCGCGGCCGCCGCCACCGGTCAGCGACAGGTCGTCCGAGCCGCCGCCCAGATACAGTTCGAAGCTGTCGTCGCCGGCGCCACCGTCGGCCAGCACCCGCTCGCCCGGGCCGTAGTCGCTCAGCCTGAAGAGGTCGTTGCCGTCGCCGCCCAGCAGCGTGTCGTCGCCACCGTTTTTGCCCTCGCGCTCGATCAAATCGTCGCCGCCGCCCGCTTCCACGCGGTCGGCGCCGCTTTCGCCGACCAGCGTTTCGCCGGCATCCGTTCCCAGCAGCAGGTCGTCGCCGCCGCCGCCGAGCAGAATATTGTTGCCGTACACGCCCACCACAGTGTCGTTATAGCGTCCGCCCGACACCACGCGCTCGCCGTTGTCGGTGACCAGCAGCCCCGCGGTCGGGGCGCCGCCCGGATCGACGTGTCCGACGAAATTGGCGGCCGCCAGCGCGCCGGCCTCGACGTTCGCCAGGCGCAGCACGGTTTGCCAATCGCCCGACAGCGCGCCGCCCGCGTGGGTCTGCAGCAGCGTGTCGGCGCCGTCCTGCTGCAGACGCAGCAGGCCGTTCAGGAAGGGGTTGCCGCCCGTGTCGACGTCGCTGTGGAACCGGTCGTAGGCCGACAGCAGGCCTTCCAGGTCGATCCGGTCGCCGCCGGTCCCGGCCGCGAAGTCGGTCACCACCACCCGGCCCAGCGCTTCCGGGTTGGTGACGGCATAGGTGTCGCTGCCGGCGCCGCCGGTGGCCCGGGCCGAAACCACGCCGTGCGATTGACCGTCGAACGTCATCCGGTCGTCGCCGCCGCCGGCGTCGATCGTCACCGACGAGGTGACGAAGCCCTGGTCCCAATTGGCCAGCGCGATCTGGTCGTCGCCGTCGCCGCCGAGCACCGTGTCGTCGCCATCGTTGGAGTTCAGGCTGAAGCGGTCGTCGCCCGCGCCGCCGTCGAGCACATCGTTGCCACGGCCGCCGGCGAGCGTGTCGTCGCCGTCCCCGCCGCGCAGCGTGTCGGCGAAATGCGCGCCGAGCAGCAGGTCGGCCCCGCCGGTGCCCTGGACCAGCAGCCCGTCGCCGCCCAGGCCATCGAGCGTCAGGCCATGGAAGTTGGCCGCCGTCATGCTGGCGGCATTGACGTTTTTCAGCACCGCCAGTGTCAGGAAGGCCGGTTGGAGCGGGCTGCCGTAGTTCAACTGCAGCAGCGTGTCGTTGCCCTGCTGCGCCAGCTTGAAGAAGGGCATGCCGGCCGCCTGCAGGTCCGGGTACATATAACCGATGGCGTCGCGCGAGGCCAGCAGCGGCAGCAGATCGATCCGGTCGCCGCCGGCGCCGGCGGTGAAATCGGCGACCATGTAGGCGCTGCTGTGATAAACAGGATAGGGGTTGAAGCTGAAGGTGTCGATGCCGGCTCCGCCGATCATCGTCGCGTTGAAGGCATGGTTGTAGTCGTTGGCGTCCAGCGTGTCGTTGCCGTCGCCGCCGTTGGCGACGACGCCGCCGTCGGTGCTGTAAATGTGGATGAGGTCATCGCCGGTGCCGCCGGCGGCGGAGCCGCCGCCAAACAGCGTATCGTTGCCGGCGCCGCCGTCGAGCAAGCTCGAGTCGCCGCCGGTGAGCCGGTCGTCGCCAGTCCCGCCGAGCAGGGTGTCATCGCCGTTCGGACGGCCGAACATGCTGTTGCCGCCGAACTGGTCGTTGCCGCCGAGGGTGTCGTTGCCCCCGCCTCCGTCGATCAGGTCGCTGCCCGCCGCCCCCAGCACCGAATCGTCGCCGCCGCCGCCTTCGATGGTGTCGTTGCCGAAACCGCCGTCGATGGTGTCGCCCGGCGTGCCGTCGGCCTCGTCGCCGCCGCGCAGCAGGTCATCCCCCTGGCCGCCAGAAATGACGTCGGCGCCGCCGTAGCCGTCGATGGTGTCGGCCAGCGTGGCGCCGGTCAGGGTATCGCCGTCCGCGCCGCCGCTCAGAAACAAGCCGGGCATGTCGCGCCCGTCGGGCGCGTAGCCGCCGACCAGGTTGTCGGCACTCAGCGAAGCGGCGAGCACGTTTTTCAGCGTGAAGACGGTGATGAACGGCTGTTGGCCCGAGGCGCCGTCGCGGTCCATCTGCAGCAAAGTGTCCGCGCCCTGTTGCACGAGGCGCAAGTGGCCCAGCGCGGGGGCGAACGGATTGCCGCCCGTGTAGCCGGACAAGTTGTAGCTGTTCGCGGACAACTGCTCGCGCAGGTCCAGGCGGTCGCCGCCGGCGCCGGCGCTGAAATCGGTGATGGTGAACCGCGTGAGGCCACTGAGGCTCTGATGCACGTCATAGGTGTCGACGCCGGCGCCCCCGGTCACAGTGAAACGGCTGCCGGACGTGTCGCCATTGTAGGTAAACGTGTCGTCGCCGGCGCCGCCGTCGGCCAGCACGGTCCATGTCGCGTTGCCGTCCTGCAGCAGGAAAGCGTCATTGCCTTCGCCGCCCGCCAAGGTGGCATTGCCACGGTAATTGACCAGGAAGTCGTCGCCGGCGCCACCGTCGAGCTGATCGTCGCCGTCGCCGTAAAGGGTATCGGCGCCATCGCCGCCGAAGAGCGTGTCGTTGCCGATGTCGCCGCCCAGGCGGTCATTGTCCGCGCCTCCGCGGAGCAGGTCGTTCCCATAGTTGCCGGCCAGGGTGTCGTTGCCGGCCCCGCCGTCGATGGTGTCATCGGCGATCCAGCCGGTCAGGCTGTCGTTGCCATCGGTGCCGGCGATCGCGTCGCCGCGCAGCGCAGCGCCATCCGGCGCGATATGGTGGACAAAGTTGTCCTCCGTCAGGCTGGTGGCGCGGATATTCGACAGGGTGACGACGGTCAGCCATTGATGGTACTGGCCAGCGGCGCCGTCATGGTCGTACTGCAACTGGACATCCGCGCCGTTCTGCACCAGCCTGAAAAAGCCGGAAGCGGCGGCAAACGGATTGCCATTGGGCGTGAAGCTGTAGTCGTTCAGATAAGCGCTCAGGTCGATCCGGTCTTGCCCGGCCCCGCTGCCGGCGGCGAAATCGGTGATCGTAAAGTTTGCCGTGTGATAGACGGACGAGATGCGGTAGGTATCCCCGCCGTTGCCGCCGCTCACAGTCAATTGCCGCTCGTTGCCATCAGCGAGCACCACCTCGAAAACGTCCGCGCCATCGCCGCCCTGCACCGTCGAAGCGCCATTGGACCCGTTGTGGTATTGCAGGCGGAAGGTGTCGTCGCCCTCGCCGCCGATCAAGGTTGCGGTGCCGGTGACGATGCCGCCCCCAATGCCGCTGTAGAAAACGTCGTTTCCGGCGCCGCCGTCGGCCAGCTGTACGCCGAGGTAGACAGACAGCCCATCGTCGCCGGCGCCGCCCAACAACGTATCGCGTCCCGCACCGCCATACAGGTCGTCGTTACCATCGCCGCCGTCCAGCAGATCGTTGCCGCCCGCATCGTTCAGAATGTCGTTGCCCGCGCCGCCGAACAGCTGGTCATCCTGCTCGGTACCCGCCAATGTGTCATCGCCGCCCGTGCCGTTGATGACACTCATGCCACCCCCTTCATCGGAAAGCGTTCGATCGCGTTAAGCTGAAGGGCGGGGGATTGTTGTTTCACAGGGAAGTCCAATGGTATTTTTGGTAACTAAATAGCTTACCATAGGACAATGAGGCTGTCACATTTTGATACATTTATCAGAATGGAACTTACAAAAAAAATCCGCGATCAATCGCGGATTTTTTATAGGCTCAAAGATCGTTCAAACGTTGAACAGGAAGTTCAGCACGTCGCCATCCTTGACCACGTATTCCTTGCCCTCGGCGCGCATCTTGCCCACCTCCTTGGCGCCGGCCTCGCCCTTGTACTGGATGAAATCGTCGTAGGCGATGGTCTGCGCGCGGATGAAGCCGCGTTCGAAGTCGGTGTGGATGACGCCGGCCGCCTGCGGCGCGGTGTCGCCGACGTGGATGGTCCAGGCGCGCACTTCCTTGACGCCGGCGGTGAAGTAGGTCTGCAGGCCGAGCAGCTTGTAGGCGGCGCGGATCAGGCGGTCCAGGCCCGGCTCTTCCATGCCCATGTCGTTCAGGAACTCGGTCTTGTCGGCGTCTTCCAGGTCGGCGATCTCGGCTTCGATCGAGGCGCAGATGGCGACGATCGGCGCGTTCTGGGTGGCCGCGTAGGCGGTCAGCTGGTCGAGCAGCGGATTGTTAGTGAAGCCGGTGTCGGAGACGTTGGCGACATACATGGCCGGCTTGGCGGTGATCAGGCACAGCGGCTTGATCAGGGCCATCTCGTCGGCGTCCAGGCCCATGGCGCGCACCGGCTTGGCTTCGTTCAGGTGCGGCACGATGCGCTCCATGATGGCCAGCAGCTTGGCCGCGTCCTTGTCGCCGGAGCGGGCTTTCTTGTTTTCGCGGTGGATGGCTTTTTCCACGGTGCCCAGGTCGGCCAGCGCCAGCTCGGTTTGAATGACTTCGATGTCGTCCAGCGGGCTGACCTTGCCGGACACGTGGATCACGTTGTCGTCCTCGAAGCAGCGCACGACGTTGACGATGGCGTCGGTTTCGCGGATGTGCGACAGGAACTGGTTGCCCAGGCCCTCGCCCTGCGACGCGCCGGCCACCAGGCCGGCGATGTCGACGAATTCGACGATGGCGTTGACCATGCGTTCCGGCTTGACGATGGCGGCCAGCGCGGCCATGCGCGGGTCCGGCACCTCGACCACGCCGACGTTGGGTTCGATGGTGCAGAACGGATAGTTTTCAGCCGGGATGCCGGCCTTGGTCAGGGCGTTGAAGAGGGTGGACTTGCCGACGTTGGGCAGGCCGACGATGCCGCATTGGAGACTCATGGAAAACCTTTTAATAATCAAATGTTGCCGGCGAGCGGCTGGTGAAAAACGGCCGACGCGGGCGTTTTCTGAATATTCCTGCTATTTAAAGCGTTCAAGAATCAATTGTACCTCCCCCGCCCCCAGTCATCAAAAAAACAGGGCCAAAGCCGGCCGCTTCATGCATTCCAGGAACAATTGCTTACATTTGATACGAAATCTGCGTCGGTCGAACCGCGCTCCAGCGCGTTAGTTGCTTGTAGTCACACAAGCCACTCCACACATAAAAGGTAGAAAAATGAATAACACATCCAACGCCAAGCTGCACCCGATGATCATGGCCGCCGCCGCCGCCGTTGTGCTGGTGAGTGGCGTGGGCGTCGCCGCCATCATGGGCTGGCTGCCTTCGTCGAACTCGCAAAACCAGGACCCGTCGCTGGCGCCCAACGGCAAGCCGCTGGTCGAACAATCCGCGCCAGGCCGCGACCAGGTGCGCGAGCCGGTGCGTGAACAAGTCCGCGAGCCGGTCCGTGAACGCGAGCCGGTCCGCGAAGCCGTGCGCGACAAGCCTGCGGTCGTCAAGCACACCCCGGTCAAGAGCGCGCCGGCGGTCTGCAACAACTGCGGCGTGGTCGAAGCCGTCAATGAAATCGACACCCGCGCCGAAGGCAGCGGCGTCGGCGCGGTCGGCGGCGCGCTGGTCGGCGGCCTGCTGGGCAACCAGGTGGGCGGCGGCAACGGCCGCAAACTGGCCACCGTGGCCGGCGCCATCGGCGGCGCGGTTGCCGGCAACCAGATCGAAGGCCGGGTCAAGGCCAACAAGAGCTACGACATCGTGGTGCGCATGAACGATGGTTCGGTACGCAAGTTCCATCAGACCGAGCAGCCGTCGTGGCACCAGGGCGACGACGTGCGCGTGGTCGACGGCGGCCTGCGTTCGAACTGATCGTCCGGACCGGGCAGTGTCCCGGTCACTTGTTTAATGCTAGACTTCCTGGCGAACAATTGCCCACGTCTGGATAAGCCGCCCGCCGGGCGGCTTATCCGCTCACCAGGAAATGTCGATGCCCCATACCCGCTGTCGCGCCTCGCTGCGGACTTCCGTACTGATCACCACCCTGCTTTTCGCCGGCACCGGCATGTTGCCGGTCCAGGCCGCGCAGGCGTCCGCCGCCCATGCCAGCCAGGCCCAAAAACAACTGGCGAAACTGGCGGCGGCGTTCCACGCGGCGCGCTGCAAGTTCGATCCGCTGCTGTTCGCCACCGCCAACGGCGACAGCCGCTACAACGATCAGATCGGCCTGGCCATTTCCCCCGCCGTGCGCGCCGCCCAGTTCACGCAATACCGGCAGATGCAGAAGCAGTTGATGACCGTGCGGCGCGACCAGCTCGGCGAGCCGGACCAGCTGACCTACGACCTGCTGTCCTACGAACTCAATAACGCGATGCAGCTGGAGTCCTTCCCGGAACATCTGCTGCCGCTCAACCAGTTCGACAACGTGCCCAGCACGCTGGCCAACTACGCCGACGGCACCGGTTCGCAGCCGCTGGGCACGGTCGCCCAGTATCAAGCCTACCTGGGCCGGCTCAAGCAATTGCCCGCGTGGATAGACCAGGCCATCGCCAATATGAAGCAAGGCATCCGCGCCGGCGTGGTGCAGCCGAAGGCGATCACGGTGGCGATGCTGCCGCAGTTCCAGAACCTGCGCGCGGCCACGCCGGAGACCAGCGTCTACTATTCGCCCGTCACGCGCATGCCGGCGCAGTTTTCCGCCGCCGACAAGCAAAAGCTGGCGGCGGCCTACCTGAACACCGTCGACACCAAAATCGCGCCGGCGCTGACGCGCCTGGTGGATTTCCTGCAAAACGAATACCTGCCCGCCAGCCGCGCCAGCACCGGCTGGAGCGCGCTGCCGAACGGCGCCGCCTGGTACGCGGCCCGCATCAAGGACAGCACCAACCTGCCGCTGACGCCGGACGCGGTGCACGCGCTGGGCTTGAAGGAAGTGGCGCGCATCCAGCAACAACTGACGGCGCTGGGACCGAAGCTGGGCTACGACGGCCCGGAAAAACAGCTGCCGCAATGGATGGCCGGGCAGCAGAAGTTCAAGATCTTCACCACCGACGAGCAGGTGCTGGACGCCTACCGCACGCTCTACGCGACGGTGCAGGCCAAGCTGCCGACCTACTTCAGCCTGATTCCGAAAGGGAAGATGGAATTGCACCTGGAACCGGAGCTCACGCGCGCGACCGCCTCCGACCACTACACGCCGCCGGCGGCGGACGGTTCGCATCCGGGCGTGTTCTGGCCGGTCGTCAACGATCCCAAGCAGTACAGCCGGGTCGACATGGTCAGCCTGTTCCTGCACGAGGGCGTGCCGGGCCACCACCTGCACGGCGCGCTGCTGAAAGAGTTGGACCTGCCGGACTTCCGCAAGTTCAGCACCGAGAATCCCAACAGCGCGGCCTACACCGAGGGCTGGGCCCTGTATTCGGAAACGCTGGGCCGCGAGTTGGGCCTGTACGACGATCCGGTCGCCTACTACGGCCATCTGAACGCCGAGCTGCTGCGCGCGGCGCGCCTGGTGGTCGACACCGGCATGCACGCCAAGGGCTGGAGCCGCGAGCAGGCGATCGCCTACCTGGCCGAGACCTTGGGCTGGAGCGAGGCGCGCGCGAAAAACCAGATCGAGCGCTACATGGTGTGGCCGGCGCAGGCGCTGAGCTACAAGATCGGCTCGCTGAAAATCCTGGAACTGCGGGCGCGGGCGCAGGCGGCGCTGGGCGACAGGTTCAGCTACCAGAAATTCCATCAGGTGGTGATCGGCGACGGCACCCTGCCGTTGCCGATCCTGGAGGCGCGCGTCGACAAGTGGATCGCCGCAAGCAAGTAAGAGCCGCTTAAGAGCCGCTTTGATAATTATCCTGGAGGCAACCTTGCAGTTGTGATACCTTGCGGGCTTACTTCAGCGAGGTTTTTATGGAAATACTGCTGCTCATTTTCGGCATCGTCACGTTCAACATCGCGTGGCGGGCGCGGGGTGAGGCCCGTCACGCCCGCAAGCTGATCGCCGATCTGGAGGAAAAGCTCGCCATGCTGCGGACGCCGGTGTCGCCGGCATCGCAGCCCGAGCACGCCGACGCGCCGCTCCAGCCGTTCGAACCGGTAATGGCGGACCGGCCGGCACCGGCGATCAAGCCGCTGACGCCGGCCAATCCGTTCGAACTGGTCGAAGCCGACTGGCTCCTGCCCGACAGTCCCGCCGCTGTCGCAGCGCCGCCGCAGCCACAGCCGGAGATGCCGTCGGACCCCAAACCACTGCCCAAACTGCGGCTCGATTCAACGCCGGAGACGACCGAGACGCCGCCGCCGCGCGCGCCACGGCCGCCGCCCCAATGGCTGGTGGCCGCCAAGGCCTGGCTGTTCGGCGGCAATCTGGTGGCCAAGCTCGGCCTGTTGATCCTGTTCATCGGCGTCAGCTTCCTGCTGAAATACACCGCCGCCCGCGTCACCGTGCCGATCGAATTGCGCCTGGCCGGCATCGTGCTGGCCGACCTGGCGCTGCTGGCCTGGGCCTGGCGCATCCGCCTGCGCCGTCCCGCGATCAGCCTGCCCGTGCAAGGCGCGGCGGTGGCCGTGCTGATGCTGGTCACCTTCGGCGCCTTCCGCCTGTACCAACTGATACCAAGCGCGCTGGCGTTCGCGCTGCTGCTGGTGCTGACCGTCTTCACCTGCGTGCTGGCGGTGCTGCAAAACGCCATGTGGCTGGCGATCTTCGGCATCGCCGGCGGCTTCGCCGCGCCGATCCTCGCCTCCAGCGGCGGCGGCAGCCACATCGGGCTGTTCTCGTATTACGCGCTGCTCAACGCCGGCGTGCTGGGCCTGGCGCTGCTGCGCTCGTGGCGTCCGCTCAATCTGCTGGGCTTCGCCTTCACCTTCAGCATCGCCACCGCCTGGGGCGCACAGCGCTACGTGCCGGAAAACTACCTGTCGGTGCAGTTGTTCCTGCTGCTGTTCTTCGTGTTTTATGTTTCGATCCCGCTGGCCTACGCGCGCCGGCAGTCCGTCAAGCTGAAGAACTACGTCGACGGCACCTTGGTGTTCGGCACGCCGATGCTCGGCTTCGGCCTGCAATTCACCATCGTGCGCGGCATCGAGTTCGGCGTCGCCTATTCGGCGCTGGCGCTCGGCCTGTTCTACATCGGCCTGGCGACCGCGCTGCGCCGGCGCGACCAGTACGCGCTGCTGGGCGACGCCTTCCTCGCGCTCGGCGTCGTCTTCGGCACGCTGGCGATACCGTTCGCGCTCGACGGCCGCTGGACCTCGGCCGCCTGGGCGCTGGAAGGCGCCGGCATCGTCTGGATCGGCCTGCGCCAGAAGCAAAAGCTGGCCTGGATCTTCGGCCTGCTGGTGCAGTTCGGCGCGTGGCTGTCGTTCGTCGGCACCGCCAGCGGCCTGTCGAGCGAGCGCGCCGCCGATTCGAACCTGTGGCTCGGCTTCGTCCTGCTGGCCCTGACCGGCTTCATGATGGCCACGCGCTTCCGCGCACAGGAGCGCACGCGCGGCTTCAACCTGCTGGCCGGCGTGTTCCTGGCGGGGGCCACGGTGTGGCTGGTGGCCGGGGCGTGGACCGAGATCTTCCTGCGCGTGGACGGGCACCGCCAGGGCACCCTGCTGGTCGCCAGCGCGCTGCTGGCCGCCGCCGGCCTGTACGCGATCGCGCGCAAGATGGCGTGGCCGCTGGCCGCCGCCATCGCGCTGGCGGTGCAGGCGGTCGCCGGCGCCACGCTGCTGGCGGTATCGCTGGGCCGCTGGGACGACCAGCTCGACGCGAACCTGCTCGAGCGGCCACTGCTCGGTTCATTGATGATTTTCGCCGGCGCCTTGTTCAGCAGTTGGGCGCTCATGCGGCAACAAGCCGGGCGTGGCACGCGGGTCTTCACCGTGTACCGGCTGATGCTGGTGTGGGCGGCGCTGTGGTGGTTCGGCATCGCCGCGCCGGACCTGGCGTTCTGGCTCGAACCGATCTACGAAGCCGTGGTTCCCGGCGACAATGGCTCGGAATTCGGCCGCGTGCTGGCCAGCTACGCCCTGCTGCTGGCGGCCACCGCGGCCGTCGCGGTGGCGCTGGCGCGCGGCCTGCGCTGGCCGGCGCTGCGCTGGTTCAGCGTGCCGGTCTGGCCGGCGCTGGCGCTGACGACGCTGCTGACCCTGGTGGCGCTGTACGGCGACTCCCGCCTGCCGGGCGCCAATGCGTGGATCGCCTTCGCCGCGCTGTGGCTGGCTGGCGAATGGCTGCTGGCCGTCTGGCCGCGCAGGGGCTGGCGCATCGCCGCCGGGTGGCTGCATGCCGCGCACACGGTGCGCAGCGCCGGCCCGTGGCTGATGATCTGGCCGGTGGCCTCCGATTGGATCGCCGGCTGGATGGCCGGCACCGTGGCCGACGCCGACGTCGGCGACTGGGACACCGGCGCCAGCTGGGCCAGGTTCATTCCATCATGGCTGATGATGGCGGCCACCGGCTGGATGATGCAGCGCGTCCGCGCCGACGGCTGGCCGGTGCGGCCGATCCCGCGCTGGTACCGGCGCTGCCTGGTTCCGCTGGCCTGCATCTGGCTGGCCTTGCTGGTGGGCGCGTGGAACTTCACGCAGGACGGCGGGATGTCGCCGCTGCCGTATCTGCCGCTGCTCAACCCGCTCGACCTGAGCACTTGCTTCGCGATCGTGCTGTTGATCGCCTGCCTGCGCCTGCAAACGCCGTCGGCCACGCCGGCCGCCGCGCGCGCCTGGCCGGCCGGCTGGATCGCGCCGGCGCCGCTGGCGATCGCGCTGTTCGGCTATGCGTGGTTCAATCTGGCGTTGCTGCGCACCGTGTCGCATTACCTGGACGTGCCGTACACCTTCGACAGCATGTTCGCTTCGCAGTTCGTGCAGGCGATGCTGTCGCTGGTGTGGAGCGTGACCGCGCTGCTGCTGATGCGCCATGCGGCCACGCGTGCCGTGCGCAGCGTCTGGATCGGCGGCGCGGTGCTGCTGGCGCTGGTGGTGGGCAAACTGTTCCTGGTGGACCTGTCCAACATCGGCGGCGTCGAGCGCATCGTCTCCTTCCTCGGCGTTGGCGCGCTGATGGTCGGCATCGGCTATCTGGCGCCCTTCCCCACCGAAACCGAAAAACCCGCGGAGACCGCATGAAAACATTATTGATCGCCGCCGCGTTGGGCTTGTCGGCCGCGGCCCTGCCGGCCAGCGCCGCCGACAGCGACGCGCCGAAGGATTACACGCACCTGTTGCCGCTGTCGGCCGGCGCAAAGCAGGGCGTGCTGCAGGTGCGCCTGCCGCGCGACGTCTATCTGCACGCGCGCACGCCGCTGCTCGACGACGTGCGCGTGTTCGACGCCAGGGGCGTGCCGCAACCGTTCGCGTTGCGCGCGCCGGACATCGAAACCAGCATCGGCCACAAGGACCTGCCGCTGACGGTGTTTCCGCTGACGGGCGCCGGCGGGGCCGATAGCGCCGCCTCGCAACTCGATCTCGACGTCAGCACGGCGCCCGACGGCCGCCTGCTGTCGGTGAAAGTGCGCCCGGAACGCGGCGCCGACAGCGCCGGCCCGGCGCGCCTGAAGGCGCTGATCCTCGATCTGGGCAAGCCGGCCGCCGGCGGCAAGACGCCGCCGGTCAATGCGCTGCGCTTCACGTTGCCGCCGGACCGGCGCGACTACAGCGCCCAGGTCTGGCTGGAAACCAGCGACGACATGAAGCGCTGGGACACGGTCGGCGCCGCCGAGCTGAACTGGCTGGTCAACCAGGACGCGCAGACGCTGGCCAACGACCGCCTCGATTTCGACGCCCGCACCTTCCGCTACGCGCGCCTGACCTGGCGCAGCGGCACGCCGCTGCAGTTCGCCGCCGTCACGGCCGAGCAGCCGGTGCGCACCGACGTCGCGCCGCCGGGGGAACGACTGGTGCTGCAACCGGCAGCCGGCGATCAGCCCGGCGACCTGGTGTACAAGATGCCGCTGGCGGTGGCGCCGGTCAAGGTGGGATTGCAGTTTGCCGAAACCAACGTGGTGCTGCCGGCCACCGTGGGCGTATATCGCGCGGCGCCGGCGCGCCAGGCCGGGGCGGCGCCGCAGCGCCGCTTCGAGCCGGTCGTCGCCACCACGTTCTACCGCATCGCCCAGGGCGGGCAGGCGCGCGCCTCGGGCGACCTCGACGTCGCGCCGCGGCATGCGCCGCTATGGGTGCTGCGCACGGCGGCGCCCGCCAGCGTCCAACCGGCGCTGCGGGTGGAGTGGCAACCGGCCACGCTGATCTTCCTCGGCAGCGGCAACGCGCCCTATACGTTGGCGGTAGGCCGCGAGCGCGCCGCGGCGGCGGCGCGCCCGGTCGACCAGGTGGCGCCGGGCTTCGCCGACAGCGAATTGCAAACACTGGAGCGCGCGACCGCCGGTCCGGCCACGGCGCAGCAGGGCGCCGCCGCCAACGCCGACGCGGCCGCGCTGGCGGCGGCTTCCGCCGCGCAGCGGCGCCTGCTGTTGCTGTGGGGAGTGTTACTGCTGGGGGTCGGGGTGTTGGCCTTCATGGTGTGGCGCTTGCTGCAACCCAAATCCGCGACCTGAAGCGTCGACCTGAAGCGCCGGGCGGATGAGGCGCGACGCCGTCATCGGCCCGGCGTGCAAGCGGACCGATGCGGGTTATTTGGACAGCACATTCAGCACCGCCAGCGTCATCGCCTGCGCCGCCGTCTTGATCGACGGCTCCGGCACCGGCGCGTAGTACGGCGAGTGGTTGAAGGCGATCGGCTTGCCGCCTGGCTTGTCGGCCTCGGCCACCGCCTTCGGATCGTAGACGCCGGTGAAGAAGAACATCGACGGTATCCCTTCGTTGGCGTAGACCGAGAAATCCTCGCTGGCCGTCATGGCCGGCATGCGGGCGACGTTGGCGTCGCCGAAGGCTTGCTTGAGCACGCCCTCGGTGCGCGTCACCAGCGCGTCGTTGTTGACGATGGCCGCGCCCCCGGTGATCAGCTCGACGTCGGGCGCGGGCGCGTCGGCCATCGCCGCCGAGGCGTTGGCCACGCGCCGCACGCCGGCCAGGATCTTGGCGCGCACTTGCGGGTTGTAGGTGCGGATGGTGCCGCGCACCTTGACCGAGTCGGGGATGATGTTGCCGACGCTGCCGCCGTTGATGGCGCCGATCGTCACCACGCCGAATTCCTTCGGATCTTTCTCGCGGCTGATGACGGTTTGCACGTCGACCACGAAGCGGGCGGCGATGGTGATCGGGTCGAGCGCCTTGTCCGGCGCCGAGCCGTGGCCGCCGCGCCCCTTGAAGGTGATCTCGATGGCGTCCGAGTTCGACGACACCGGGCCGCTGTTGTAGCCGATGGTGCCATAGGCCAGCGGCCACGAGTGCAAGGCGAAGGCGTAGTCCGGTTTCGGGAAGCGCTTGAACAGGCCGTCGTCGAGCATGGCCTTGGCGCCGGCGACGATCTCCTCGGCCGGCTGGCCGATGAACATCAACGTGCCCTTCCATTGCGATTTCATCGCCACCAGGGTGCGCGCGGCGCCCAGCCAGGCCGTCATGTGGACGTCGTGGCCGCAGCTATGGGCCACCATCGTGTCCTTGCCGTCCAGGGTCGCATGGGCCTTGCTGGAATATGGGAAGCCGGATTTTTCCTCCATCGGCAGCCCGTCCATCTCGGTGCGCACCAGCACCGTCGGGCCGGCGCCGTTCTTGTAGAGGGCGACGATGCCGGTCTTGCCGACCTTCTCGGTGACGTCGAAGCCGATGGCGCGCATCTCGGCGGCCAGCTTGGCGGCCGTGCGCACTTCCTGGAAGGCCACTTCGGGATGCGCGTGCAAGTCCTTGTAGATGACGTCGAGCTTGGGATACATGCCGTCGATCTGCCTGGCGACGGCGCCGCCGTCCTGCGCCTGGGCCGGCGTTTGAGCAGCGGCCAACAATAAAGATGTTACGAGTGCGGCGATCGGCAAGCGCTTCATTGATGGTGTCCTTAGTTTGAGGAAAATAATTCCCTCAGCATACCATCGACACGCCGGCGTCAGACCGTATGCAGTTTCATCGTGGCGGCCTCGAACTTGCCTTCGACGATGGACGGCATCACCAGCAGCGATTTGTCGATGGCCTGCTCGATCAGGTCCTGGTCTTCGCGGCGCGGCCGGTGCAGCACGAAGTCGGCCACCTGCTGTTGCAGGCTGAGCGTGCGCGGATGGCCGATGCCCAGGCGCAGCCGCCAATAGTCCTGCGTGCCGAGCGCGGCGGTGATGTCCTTGAGGCCGTTGTGGCCGCCCGACGAGCCGCCCTTCTTCAGCCGCGCGATGCCGGGCATCAGGTCGAGCTCGTCGTGCACCACCAGCACCTCGTCCGGATTGATCTTGAAAAAGCGGCACAAGCCGCCGACCGATTGCCCGGAGCGGTTCATATACGTCTGCGGTTCCAGCAGGTACACCTCGCGCCCGGCGATCGAAGCCTTGGCCATCAGCGCGTTGTACTTGGTCTCGCGCTGCAGGCGCGCGCCGACGTCGTTGGCGAGGTTGTCGACCAGCCAGAAGCCGGCATTGTGGCGGGTTTGTTCGTATTCGGCGCCGGGATTGCCGAGGCCGACGATGAGGCGTATGGGCATGGGATGCTCAATCAAGGAAAACGATATTATCGGTCAAACGAAAAAAAACCCCCGACGGCCTTGGGCTAGCGGGGGTCCTTCATTGCCGCCGCATCGCTGCGGCGTTCAATATTACTTCTTGGCTTTGGCGGCTGGCTTGGCATCGGCTGCTGGAGCGGCTTCAGCGGCGTCAGCTTCGGCCGACACGTGACCTGGCGGCACCGAAGCGGTGGCGATGGTCAGGTTGGTGCCGGCGGCAACAGCGGTAACACCTGCTGGCAGGGTCAGTTCGTCGATGTGCAGCGAGTTGCCGACGTCGATGTTGGTCAGGTCGACGGTGATGAACTCTGGCAGGTCTTTCGGCAGGCACGACACTTCGATTTCGTTGGCGACGTGGCTGATGGTGGCGCCGTGCAGCTTGACCGCTGGCGAGACTTCGGCGTTGGCGAAGTGCAGTGCGACTTTCATGTGCACTTTCTTGCCGGCATCGACGCGCTGGAAGTCAGCGTGCAGAACCAGTTGCTTGAACGCGTGGACTTGGAAGTCGCGCAGCAGCACTTGCTGGGTCTTGCCGTCGATTTCCAGATCCAGGATCGACGAGTGGAAGGCTTCTTTTTTCAGCGCGTGGTACAGCGCGTTGTGGTCCAGCGAGATGGTCACTGGCGCTTCGGTACCGCCGTAGATGATGCCTGGGGTTTGGCCCGAATTGCGCAGGCGGCGGCTCGCTCCGGAACCTTGCAATTCGCGTTTGAATGCAACAACTTTCATGTGTAACTCCAAAAATAACAAGGCTCGCGCCTCGTGTTATGAAGCCCCCGCGACCAGGGTGCTTCGAAAATGAGCTGACTGCGCTCATGAAACCGGGAAGTACAACGGCGCGCGGGGCATATTCGCCACGCGCGCCGCTAAAAAACCGTAGCGTCGTCGATCGCTTGCTTATCGATCAGTCGATAAACAGGGAGATCACGGAATCGCCCTTGATGATGCGTTTGAACGTTTCGGCCAGCAATGGCGCGCAGGTCAGCTGGCGGATCTTGCCGCAGGCGCGGGCCGCGTCGGACAGCGGAATCGTGTCGGTCACGACCAGCTCGTCCAGCGACGAATTGGCGATGCGCTCGATCGCGGGGCCCGACAGGACCGCGTGGGTGCAATACGCGACCACCTTGGTGGCGCCGCGCTCTTTCAGCACTTCGGCCGCCTTGACCAGCGTACCGGCGGTATCGACCATGTCATCCATGATGACGCAGTTGCGGCCTTCGACTTCACCGATGATGTTCATCACTTCGGAGACGTTGGCTTTCGGACGGCGCTTGTCGATGATGGCCAGGTCGCAGCCCAGGCGTTTGGCCAGCGCGCGCGCGCGCACCACGCCGCCGACGTCCGGCGACACCACCAGCAGGTCCTGGTAGTTCTTTTTCTGCAGATCGCTCAGCAGGATAGGCGAAGCGTAAATATTGTCGACCGGGATATCGAAGAAGCCCTGGATCTGGTCCGCGTGCAGGTCCATGATCAGGACGCGCTCGACGCCGGCGCTTTCCAGCATGTTGGCCACGACTTTGGCCGAGATCGCGACACGCGCCGAACGCGGGCGGCGGTCTTGGCGGGCGTAACCGAAGTAAGGGATGGCGGCGGTGATGCGGCCTGCCGAGGCGCGTTTCAACGCGTCGACCATCAGGATCAACTCCATCAGGCTGTCGTTGGTTGGTGCGCAAGTCGATTGCAGAACGAAAACGTCTTTACCGCGAACGTTCTCGTTAATCTCGACCATCACTTCGCCGTCCGAGAATTTCGAAACGTTTGCCTTGCCGAGTGGAATGCCGAGATTTTTTGCGACTCCTTCTGCCAACGCAGGATTAGCGTTGCCGGTAAAAACCATCAGGTTTTCGTAAGCCATGGGAGTCCCAGAGATAGTCGATGAAATTTTTGATGTCGCCAGCGGAAGCCGCGTGGCGCTGTACTCAGAATGATCCGCGCCTGGCGCGGACATTGATGCTTGCCTTGGCCGGAGACTAGTGCCTCGACGGTGTCGCAAGGAAAACGAATGGCAGGGGAACAAGGATTCGAACCTTGGTATGCTGGAATCAAAATCCAGTGCCTTAACCAGCTTGGCGATTCCCCTACGCAACTGACTGCTTGTCGCTACAACGGCGAGTATTTTATCGCCAATTTCACGCCAAGCCAAATCTTTTTTTACCCGACTACAACATTTTAGTGAGTGGATGCCGTATCAGCGCTTCGGCCTTCCATGCTTTCCACTTGGCGGGTACTTGTTGAAGTACCGCGTCGGCTTCGGCCTGGGTTGCCACTGCACAAAATACACAAGCACCGGAACCAGTCATCCTGGCATCACCGTGAGCGCCAAGCCATGCTATCGCCTCTGCTACCGGCGGGAACAAACTCGTTGCCACTTGCTGTAAATCGTTCCTTCCGTACCCCTTCAAATCAGTTTGATTTTCGTGGTAGCTGGAAAAGTCCGTTATTATGACGGGCGCTGTGTTCCTTGTCAAATGTTCCGAGCAAAAAATTGCCGCCGTGGGCACCGCGACCCCGGGTTCGATGACGACATACCAACAATCGGGCGCTTTCACCGGCTGCAGCGCCTCGCCCACGCCCTCGGCGAACGCGGTTTCGCCGAAGATGAAGAACGGGATGTCCGCGCCCAGCGGCAGGCCCAGCGCCATCAACTCCTGCTTGCTTAGACCGGCTTGCCACAAATGGTTCAACACCATCAGGGTGGTGGCCGCGTCCGACGAGCCGCCGCCCAGGCCGCCGCCCATCGGCAGGATCTTGTCGATGGCGATATCGACGCCGCGCGGCAAGGCGCCGGTGCGGCGCAGCACTTCGGCCTGCAGCAGCCTGGCGGCGCGGATGATCAGGTCGCCCTCCTCCGGCACGCCGTCGATCGCCGTCACGCGGCGCAGCGCGGCGTCGTCACGCAAGGTGAAATGCAGGGTGTCGCCGTGGTCGACCAGCTGGAACACCGTTTGCAGCAAATGGTAGCCGTCGGCGCGGCGGCCATTGACGTGCAGGAAAAGGTTCAGTTTGGCCGGCGCCGGGCAATTCTTCAGACTGGTCATCGAAATAGCGTAAAGGTTATTGGGCAACGGGGTCGATGACGATGCGGATCGACATGTCGTCGACCTGCTGGCCGAGCGCGATGCGGGTGACGTCGATGCGTTTCGGTTGCGGCACGGCCGCCGATTCATCCTGCCACGACAGGTAGTCGAGCTTCCAGCCGTCGCGGGTGACCACGGTGTCGCTGGCCGGCGAGGCGGTGAAGCGGCTGCCGTCGGCGGCGACGGCGTAGCCCTGCAGCCAGTCGCGCAGGCCGGACACCGGCAGGGTCCAGCCCAGCGTCTGGCGGGTCAGGCTGTCGAGGTCGGAGGCGGTGCGGGTCGGCTCGCCGCTGCGCTTCAACGTTGCCGAGGTCGGCGTGACGGTGATGACGGCGACCGTTTGCCCGGTCGGCGAGATCAGGCTGACGTCGGTGTTGGCGGCCGTCTGGCGCCAGGTGAACCTGCCGCTCAGCGACTCCTGCTTGCCGTCCCGGCTGTAATTGACGGCGATGCGGCCGTTCAGGTCGAGGGTGTCGCGGTACGGCGCGACGGCGCTGGTCGAGCGCGGCGCCGAGGTGGTGGCGCAGCCGGCCAGCACGGCCAGCGCGCCGGCCAGTGCCAGCGTGTTCGCCGCGCGGCGGAAAGTGGAAATCGTCATCGGTGATTGTTCTGGTGGTTACAGGTTTTGATTCAGGCGCGCCAGCGTGTTCTTGAGCGCGTCGTTCTTGGGGTCCTTGCTTTTGGCTTCCTGCCACAACTTTTGCGCGCCGGTGACGTCGCCCTTGACGAACAGCACCTCGCCCAGGTGCACGGCGATCTCCGGATCGGCGCGCAGCGCGTAGGCGCGGCGCAGCAGCGATTCCGCCTCGTCCAGGTTACCCATGCGGAATTGCACCCACCCCATGCTGTCCATGATGAACGGATCGCCCGGCGCCATCTTCATCGCCTGGTCGACCAGCGCGTAGGCTTCGGGCAGGCGCTCGTTGCGCTCGGCCAGCGAATAGCCCAGCGCGTTGTAGGCGTGCTGGTTGTCGGGCGCGGCGATCATCACCTGGCGCAGCGCCTTTTCCATCAGGTCCACGTTGCCCAGCTTTTCGGCCACCAGCGCGAAGTCGTACAGCAGGTCCGGATTGTCCGGGTAGCGTTTGACGGCGTTTTCCAGCACCGTGTAGGCGGCGCGGGTGTCGCCGGCGTCGCGCAGCAGCTGGGCGTCGGTCTGGAAGATCTGCGCCTGGTCGGCGGGATCGGCCGGCGTCAACGTGGCCAGCTGCTTGCGGGCGCCGTCGACGTCGCCCTTGCGCGCCGTCAGCGTCGCCATTTTCATGCGCGCGGCCAGGTACAGCTTGGGATCGTCGCCTTCGATCTTCTCCAGCCATTTGGTGGCGGCGTCGATGTCGCCGCGCTGCTCGGCGATCTGCGACAGTATCATCAGCACCTTGGCCGGGTCGCGCTCGTCGTCGGGATGGTCGTCCAGGACGGTGATGAAGCGCGTGAAGTACTTCTCCGCCTCGGGCACATCGTTGGTCTGCATCGCCATCACGCCCAGCGCGTACAGGGTGGCGATGTTGTCGGGCTGGTCCTTCAGCAAGGCCAGGAATTGCTGGCGGGCCGGTTCCAGCTGCTTGGCGTCGACCAGGATGCGGGCGTAGGCGGCGCGCACTTCGCGCGCCTTCGGATACTTCTCCAGAAACTCGGTCAACACCTTGCCGGCGGCGTCGATGTCGCCGGAGACCTGCGCCATCGTCAGCACCGCCAGCTCGGAATCGGGCTTGATGGCCAGGGCTTTTTGCGCCTCGGCGCGGGCGCGCTCGGCGTCGTTGATGGCAAACGCGCCCTGCGCCAGGATCAGGTGGCTTTCGAGCATGTCGTCATAGGGCGCCAGCACGCGCTGCTGCAGCGCGAACGCGGCGGCCTTGTCCTTGGCGCGCAGCATGAATTGCTGCATTTGCATCATCGCCATGCCGCGCTGGGCGGCCGGCGCCGCCTTCAGGCGCTGGGCGAAAATCGCTTCCGCCTCGCTCAGATCGTCGTTGACGACGGCGAAACCGAGGAAGTACTGGGTCGCCTCGTCCGAATCGGGCGCCAGTTCGCGCCACAGGCGGATCGCCGCCAGCGCCTCCTGGCCCTGCTTGGCGGCCAGCGCCATCTCGGCGGCGCGGCGGGCCAGGCGCGGATCGCGGGTTTGCTGGGCCAGCGACAGCATCGTGATGTAGGCGCCCTGCCACTGCCCCTGCTTGAATTCCAGCTCGGCCTTGGTGATGCGGAACAGCATGTCGCCGGTCAGCGCGTTATTGGGCAGCACTTCCGGGACGGGCGCGGGCGCCTCCACCGCGGCGGCGGCGCTGTCGGGGGCGGCAGGCTCCGGCGCGGCGGCGGACCCGGCCTGTTTTTGCGGCGCCATGGCGCACGCCGACAGCAAGGCAGAGAGGGTTACAATGGCAAAAGCGTTTTTCAAGGGAAGATCCTGGTCGGCAATGGTCAGCAAGGTTGGCGATGATTTTACGCGCAACGCCTCGCTTGTGTGTTTTGACTAGTGTAACCAAATATTTTGTCCCGGCCAGGTTGCGGCCGCTGCCAGCGCCCCGATATTCGACGATTAGCCCTCATTTGCCATCCACATGCCAGAATTACCAGAAGTTGAAGTGACCCGGCGCGGCGTCGCGCCCCATATCGAAGGCCGCACCGTGCACGACGTGGTGCTGCGGCGCGAAGGCCTGCGCTGGCCGTTTCCCGCGCAGCTGCAACAATTGCTGGCGGGGCGGCTGGTGGTGCGCACCGGACGGCGCGGGAAATACCTGCTGGTCCATTTCGAACACGGCACCCTGATCATCCACCTGGGCATGTCCGGCCACCTGCGGGTGATGGACACCGGCATCGAGCCGGAAAAGCACGACCATTTCGACCTCGTGGTCGAGGGCCCGCGGGGCAAACAGGTGCTGCGCATGAAGGACCCGCGCCGCTTCGGCGCCGTGCTGTGGCACGACGACGCCGACGGCCTGCTCGAACACCACGTGCTGCTGCGCGAGCTGGGCGTGGAGCCGCTGGAGACCGGCTTCAGCGGCAAACTGTTGTACGATCAGACCCGCCAGCGCAGCGCGCCGGTCAAGCAGGTGCTGCTGGCCGGCGATATCGTGGTCGGCGTCGGCAATATTTACGCCTCGGAAAGTTTATTCCGCGCCGGCATCAATCCGAAGACGCCGGCCAAGCGCATCAGCCTGGCCCGCTACGAGAAACTGGCGCAGGCGATCCGCGAAATCCTGGCCGAGGCGATCATCCAGGGCGGCAGCACCCTGCGCGATTTTATTAGCGTCAACGGCCAGTCCGGTTATTTCCAGCAGACGTATTTCGTCTATGATCGTGCTGGCGTGCCCTGCAAGGTGTGCGCGGCGCCGGTGCGGCAGATCAAACAGGGGCAGCGCTCCACTTTTTACTGTGTCAATTGCCAGAAGTGAACTCTAGAACAAGGGCGGAAAGCATGATGGCCAGGGATTTCGAGCAGTACAGCGCCTGGCGGCAAGGCGTGGTGACGGCGCTGAAAAACTACCAGTCCTGGGTGGCGGCCGCGTCGCTGACCGACGCCGCCACCGACCAGCGCATCGCCCGCACGCTGGCGCGGCTGGCCGACGATAAACTGTCGGTGGCCTTCGTCGCCGAGTTCTCGCGCGGCAAATCCGAGCTGATCAACGCCATCTTCTTCGCCGACTACGGCCAGCGCATCCTGCCGTCGGCGGCCGGGCGCACCACCATGTGCCCGACCGAGCTGATGTACGACCCCAGCTTCGCGCCGTCGATCCGCCTGCTGCCGATCGAGACGCGGGCCGACAACCTGTCGACCGGCGACTACCGCGACCAGCCGTCGGCGTGGACCGTGCTGCCGCTGAACCTGGACGTCGGCGCCGACATGCACGAGGTCTTCAAGCAGGTCAGCATGACGCGCCACGTGCCGGTCGACGAGGCCAAGCGCTACGGCCTGTACGACGAGGACGACCCCGACATGCAGGTGACCTTGAGCGACGACGGCAAGGTCGAGATTTCGCTGTGGCGCCACGCCATCATCAACTTTCCGCACCCGCTGCTCAAGCAGGGGCTGGTGATCCTCGACACGCCCGGCCTGAACGCCATCGGCACCGAGCCGGAACTGACGTTGAACCTGATCCCGAACGCGCACGCGGTGCTGTTCATCCTGGCCGCCGACACCGGCGTGACCAAGAGCGACATCGAGGTCTGGCGCAACCACATCGGCGCCGGCGCCGGCCGCCTCGTCGTGCTCAACAAGATCGACAGCATGTGGGACGAGCTGCGCAGCCAGGCCGAGGTCGATGTCGAGATCGAACGCCAGCAGGCCAACGTCGCCCACGTGCTGGCGCTCGAGCCGCGCCAGGTGTTTCCGGTGTCGGCGCAAAAGGCGCTGGTGGGCAAGATCACGCAGGACAAGGCCCTGCTCGCCCGCAGCCGCCTGCAAGCGCTCGAGGCGGCGCTGTTCGACGAGCTGATCCCGGCCAAGAAGGACATCGTGCGCAAGCAACTGCGCGAGGAATTGCAGGCGCTGAGCGTGGCGCAGATGGCGCTGGTCAACGCGCGCTCGCGCGGCATCGTCGAGCAGTTGCACGAGCTGAAAAGCTTGCGCGGCAAGAACCAGACGGTGATCGCCCACATGATGCGCCGCATCGATGTCGAGAAAAAGGAATTCGACACCAGCCTGTTCAAGCTGCAGGCCACGCGCGCCGTGTTCACGCGGCTGTCGACCGAGCTCTACACCAGCATCGGCATGGACATCGTGCGCGACGATATCGACCTGGTGCGCGAGCAGATGCAGCGCAGCCGCTTTTTCACCGGCGTGCGCGAGGCGGTGCGCAATTACTTCGAGCGCATCCGCGCCAACCTCGACGCCTCCGAGCGCAAGACCGTCGAGATCAGCGAGATGATGGGCGTGATGTACCGCCGCTTCGCCAGCGAGCACGGCTTGACGTTGGCGCTGCCGATGCCGTTTTCGCTGCAACCGTACCGCGACGAGATCGCATCGATCGAGACGATCTACTACAAGCAGTTCGGCACCGCCACCCTGATCACGACCAGCCGCGTGGTGCTGATGGAGAAGTTTTTCGACACCATCGCCTCGCGCGTGCGCGGCTGCTTCAAGTCGGCCAACAACGACGCCGAGGCGTGGCTGAAGGTCGTCATGGCGCCGCTGGAGGCGCAGATCCGCCAGCACAAGGACCAGCTCAAGCACCGGCTGGCGTCGATCCAGCGCATCCACGACGCCACCGACAGCCTGGAGCAGAAGATCGACGCGTTCGAGGCCAGCCAGCAGCAGCTGGAGGCGCAAAAGCTGCGGCTGACCGAACTGGCCGCCGCCATCGGCATCGCCATCGACGCGGAATTCGACGCGCTCGAGGCCGCCGCGTGATTTTTCAAGAATTAATTTAGGAACGCAATGAAGGTTGAAGTTGTTGAGGATTTCGCCGATCCGAGTTTTTCATCGGACCTGATCGGCTGGCAGAAGCAGCACGGGCGCCACGCGCTGCCGTGGCAAAACACCACCGACGCCTACCTGATCTGGCTGTCAGAAATCATGCTGCAGCAGACGCAGGTGTCGGCCGTGCTGGGCTATTACGCGCGCTTCCTGGAGCGCTTCCCGACCCTGCGCGAGCTGGCGGCGGCGCCGGTCGAGGACGTCATGGCGCAGTGGAGCGGCCTGGGCTACTACACCCGCGCGCGCAACCTGCACAAGTGCGCGCAGCGCGTGGTGGCCGAGTACGACGGCGTGTTCCCGTCCGATCCGGCGCTGCTGGCCGAGCTGCCCGGCATCGGCCGTTCGACGGCGGCGGCGATCTCGGCGTTTTCGAGCGGGACGCGCGCGGCCATCATGGACGGCAACGTCAAGCGGGTGTTCGCGCGGGTGTTCGGCATCGACGCCTATCCGGGCGAGCGCCGCACCGAGGAGATGATGTGGCGCCGCGCGGAGGCGCTGCTGCCGGAGCAAGGCATCGAGTCGTACACGCAGGGTTTGATGGACATGGGCGCGACCCTGTGCACGCGCAGCAGCCCGTCGTGCGAACGCTGCCCGATGCAGCCGCGCTGCGTGGCCTTCGCCACCAACCGCACCAGGGACCTGCCGGTGCGCAAGCCGAAGAAGACGTCGCCGGAAAAGCACTCGGTGATGCTGGCGATTATCGACAACGGCCAGGTATTGCTGGAGCAGCGGCCGCCGACCGGCATCTGGGGCGGCTTGCTGTCGCTGCCCGAGCTCGACGGCCATGTGCTGGCCGAGGACGACGACATCCCGGCGGCGGGCGACGACGCGCTGATACTGGCGGTCGGCAAGTTCGGCGAAATGGAATCGCACGAGCGGCTGTCGACGGTCACGCATGTGTTCACGCACTACAAACTGCACATCGCGCCATACCGCGTGACGTTGGCGCGGCGCGTGCCGATGGCGGCCGAGGCCGGCCACGTCTGGTACGACGCGGCCAAACTGGCCGACGCGGCGCTGCCGGCGCCGATCAAGAAGCTGCTGCTGGAGTTGATGGGCGACGCGCGCGACGCGCAGGCGCGGATGGCGTTTTAGACGGCAAACCTGACGAACGCCATGAACACGCCTGTCCATAGCCACCTCACGGAAATGTTCGAACGATGGCTAGCACGATACCTGCGACGGCGACTATGGCTCCGACGGTCCAGCGCAAATGTCGGTTTTCCATGTCGAGAATCTTGCCTTCCAAAGCAGCAATTTGCGCGATCAACCGAACCTCCAGTGCTTGGATCGATGCCTCCGCGTCAGAGCGCAGATCCGATATATCCTGTGTTGTCGCGTAGTTGGATTGGATAACAGCAATCCGCGCCTCCAATCGGGCAAGGTCTTCCTTGGTGGCGTAGTGCGCCCGCGCCTCCGCCGTAAAAACAGCAATATCCCGCTCCACAGCGGTCAGGCGTCTATCGAGTTGAGTGATTTGCTCGTCCATCCCCCATGATCATCCCAACGGCGCGGACGATCAAGGGTGTTCGTTTGATTGGACTCAAAGCTCGTCGAGCGAGAACAAACGGCGGTGTTCGCGGATGGCGTAGCGGTCGGTCATGCCGGCGATGTAGTCGGCGATCTTGCGCGCCTGCTTGCCGACGTCGCCCGATTTGTCCTGGTAATCCGGCGGCAGCAAGACGGGCTCGGCCATGAACGATTCGTACAGCTCGCGCACGATGCGGCTGGCCTTCACGCGCATGCGGTTGACCTTGTAGTGGCGGTACAGGTTCTCGCGCAGGAAGCGCTTGAGCTCGGTCGCGTCCTTGCGCATCGGATCGGAGAAGCGGATCAGCGGCGGCGCCGCGCGCACGTCGTCGATACTCTTGGGCGCGGCGTCGGCCAGCAAGGCGCCGGAGGTGACGATCAGGTCGTCGGCCAGCGCCGTGATCAGGCGCCGCAACGTTTCGTAGATCGCGCGCCGTCCCGACAGCCCCGGGAAGGTGTGCTGCACGTCGCGCCACAGGCGCGCGAAGAAGTCGACCTGCTCCAGTTGCTCGATGGTGATCAGGCCGGAGCGCAGGCCGTCGTCGATGTCGTGGCTGTTGTAGGCGATCTCGTCGGCCAGATTGGTCAGCTGCGCCTCCAGCGACGGCTGGGTGCGGTCGATGAAGCGCACCGCGACCGGTCCCAGCAGGCGGGCGTTGGTCAGCGAGCAGTGCTTGAGGATGCCCTCGCGCGTCTCGAACATCAGGTTCAAGCCGTCGTAGGCGCCGTAGTGTTCCTCCAGCTCGTCGACCACGCGCAGGCTTTGCAGGTTGTGCTCGAAGCCGCCGTGTTCCTTCATGCATTCGTTGAGCACGTCCTGGCCGACGTGGCCGAACGGCGTGTGGCCGAGGTCGTGCGCCAGCGAGATCGCCTCGACCAGGTCCTCGTTCAGCCGCAGGTTGCGCGCCAGCGAGCGGCCCACCTGCGCCACCTCGAGGCTGTGCGTCAGCCGGGTGCGGAACAGGTCGCCCTCGTGGTTGAGGAACACCTGGGTCTTGTATTCGAGCCGGCGGAACGCCGACGAATGGATGATGCGGTCGCGGTCGCGCTGGAACTGGCTGCGCGACGAATGCGCCGTCTCCGGATAGCGGCGGCCGGCGCCGCCGGCGGAATGAGCGGCGTACGGGGCCAGGTACTCTTCGGGCAGCATCGCTGGCCCCTTAGACGCTGGCGGCCAGCGTGGCCAGCAGCAGCTCGCGCGGCGCGTTGGTGATGCTTGGCGCCCCCAGCGGCTTGAGCAGGATGAACTTGATGGCGCCGCCCTCGTTCTTTTTGTCGACCTCCATCAGCTCGAGCCAGCGCTCGGCGCTCAGGTCCGGCGCCTTGACCGGCAGGCCGGCCGCCTCCACCAGCGCGCGCACGCGCGCCACGGTGGCCTCGTCCACCAGCCCCATGCGGCGCGACAGGTCGGCCGCCATCACCATGCCGCAGCCGACCGCCTCGCCGTGCAGCCATTCGCCGTAGCCCAGGCCGTTCTCGATCGCGTGGCCGAAGGTGTGGCCGAAGTTGAGGATGGCGCGCAGGCCGCCCTCGCGCTCGTCCTGGCGCACGACGTCGGCCTTGATCTCGCACGAGCGGGCGATCGCGTACGCCAACGCGCCCTTGTCGCGCGCCATCAGCTTGCCGATGTTGGCCTCGATCCAGTCGAAGAAGGCGGCGTCGATGATGGCGCCGTGCTTGATGACCTCGGCCAGGCCGGCCGACAGCTCGCGCGCCGGCAACGTTTCCAGGGTCGAGGTGTCGGCGATCACCGCGCGCGGTTGATAAAACGCGCCGATCATGTTCTTGCCCAGCGGATGGTTGATGCCGGTCTTGCCGCCGACCGACGAGTCGACCTGCGACAGCAACGTGGTCGGCACCTGGATGAAGTCGACGCCGCGCATGTAGCTGGCGGCCGCGTAACCGGTCAGGTCGCCGATGACGCCGCCGCCGAGCGCGATCAGGGTGGTCTTGCGGTCGGCCTTGTTGGCCAGCAGCGCGTCGAAGATCTGCATCAGGCTGGCCCAGGTCTTGAACTCCTCGCCGTCCGGCAAGACGACGGTCATGACTTGCTTTCCGGCACTGCGCAGGCCGGCCTCGATCCGCGCCAGGTATAGCGGCGCGACGGTGGTGTTGGTGACGATGGCGACCTTGCCGCCGTGCACGTGGCGCGCCAGCAGCGCGCCGTCGGCCAGCAGCGCCGGGCCGATCGAGATCGGGTAGCTGCGCTCGCCCAGGTCGACATTCAACAGGATGGTGGATTCTTCGTTCATCGATGGTTCCGCTTGGGTGACGCAGTTGGGGGCGGCCTCGCAGGCCAGCCTCTCCAGCTGGGTCAAAATGGATTGGACCATCGATTGTACGTTAGGTCGGCCGGTATCGATGACTACGTCGGCGATCTCCATGTACAGCGGATCGCGCACGGCCATCAATTCCTCGAGCTTTTTGCGCGGGTCGGCCGTCTGCAGCAGCGGCCGGTTCTTGTCGTGCGCGGTGCGTTGCAGGATGCTGTGCACGGTCGTGCGCAGGTAAATGACGGTGCCGCGCGCTTTGAGGAAGGCGCGGCTGTCCGGATCGAGCACGGCGCCGCCGCCGGTGGCCAGCACCAGGTCCTGCTGGCCGCTGAGCTCGCGGATGACCTCGGCCTCGCGCCGGCGAAAGCTCGGTTCACCTTCGATTTCGAAGATCCACGGGATGGAGGCGCCGGTGCGGGCCTCGATCTCGTGGTCCGAATCCATGAACCGCAGACCCAGTTTGCGGGCCAAGATGCGGCCGATGGTGGTCTTTCCCGCCCCCATCAAGCCGACTAAAAACACATTTTGCATGCACGATCCAACTAAATGCGGGCGGCGGCACCGGCTGCCCCGCCAGCGGATCGCGGCCGATGACGGCCGATCACTGCGGATTGCTGCACGATGTCGCCACCCCGTAAGGGCTGACCACGCCTGGTGGCGTAACGGATTGATCACTGTAATCGGTGCTCAAGCCCATCAAGTGTACCAGAGAGGTGTACGAAGACTCGGTGCCGGATGACGCCGACCCGCGGATGGTCAGGTTGACGTCGAGCCAATTGACGAAGTTGCGCGGGTAGACCAGCGACACGGTGGCGCGGCCGCTGGCGTCGGTGACCACGTTGGTGGTGACCGTCACCGGGATGCCCGGCTCCAGGGTGCCGTTGCCGTTCAAGTCCTCGCCCGGGTCGAGGATGCCGTTGGTGTTCAAGTCCTCGTTGGCGCACACGGCGGTCTGCACCCGTTCCCACGGCCCCTGCGGCGCCCGGAAATTGAGTACCCCCTTGTAGTAGCGGTACGGCAGCACCGAGGCGGTCAGCTTGACGCCCGCCACCGCGTTGCCGGCCGCGTCGGTGACAATGACGGCGTAGTCGGCCTGGTAGGTGGCGCTGCTCGGCGTGCCGATGGTGTTGCCGGTGCCGGCGCTGATGAACAGCGATTTTTGCGCCACGGTCAGGTTGACCGCCGCCGAGGCGCCGGAGCCGCCGATCACCCTGGCCTGGATGCGCACGCCGTTGGTGGCGGTGGCGGTGGTGCCGGCCACATAGCTGACGGTGGCCGAACCGTCGGCGCCGGTGAGCACCTCCGACGGCTGCGTCAGGGTGCCACCGCTCGGATCGGTGAGGATGGAGAACGCCACGGTGGCGTTCTTGACCGGGTTGTTTTGCGCCGGGCCGTCGCGCACCACGGCGCGCAAGGTGGTCTGCTGGGTGGTGCTGCCGGCGGTGTTGGCGCCGATCACGGCCGGGTCGGCCTGCAGCGAGACGGTGGCGGCGGCGGTCAGCGGCGCGACGAATTCCAGTTCGGTCTGGGTGGTCAGGCCGGCGGCGCTGGCCGTCAACGTGGCGACCCCGGGACCGGTGGCGTTGAGGTAGGCCACCGCCGCGCCGCCGCTCAGCGGCAGCGTGCCGGCCAGCGGCACGCCGCACGCGGCGTCGCTGTAGACGGTGCCGCGCGAGCTGCTGATGGTGACGTTGCCGCTCGGGCCGCCGGTGACGGACACTTGCTGGCAGCCGCCGATGGCGGCCGTGCCCTGCACGGCGCCGCCGGCGTTGAGCGAGCGGATGGCGAACGCCGACGAGTTGATGGTGATAGCGGCCGAGGCCGCCTCCCCCATCGCGCGCACGGTGACCACGTCGGCGCTGCCGCCGGCGGCCGTGTAACTGAGGATGAGCTGGCCGGCGGCGTTGGTGACGGCCGCGCCGCCGCCCTTGACCACCAGCGTGTTGGCGTTCGACGCGAACACCACCGGCTTGCCGACCAGCGCGTTGCCGGCCGAATCGACCAGTTTGACGGTGATGTCGGCGCTGGCGCCGACGTTGATGGTGCGCGCGGCGTTGATGGTCAAGCCGTTGCCGGTCACGTTGACGATGGTGGTGACCGGCACCGCGCCGGCCACCGTGGCGGTGACCCGGATCGCGCGCGAGGTGGCGTCGCCGCCGGTGCCGAGCTTCTCGGTGACGATGCCCTGGGCGTTGGTGGTGCGGGTGGTGCGGGTCAGGCTGCCCGAATCGGCGCGCAGGTCGACCGCCACGCCCGGCACGACGGTGTTGTTGGCGTCGCGCACCAGCGCCACCACGGTCACCTCGTTGCCGGCGGTGCCGACCGAGGCCAGCGTGGCGGCGTCGGTGGTCAGCGACAAGGTCGGCACGGCGTTGACGACGTCGATCGTGACCGGGCTCGAAGTCCTGCCGCCGGCGCTGGCCGTCACGGTGATCTTGCGCAGCGAGCTGTCACCCTTGACGCTGAGCTTTTCGACCACCTCGCCGGCGGCGTTGCTCAAGCGGTTGGTGCTGGTCACGGTGCCGGAGCTGGTGGTGAAACTGACCGTCTCGCCGGCCAGCGCGTTACCGCCGCCGTCCTTGACGATGGCCGTCAGCGTCACCTCGGTGCCGTCCAGGCCGGACGAGGCGATCGTCGCCGCGCTGGCCGTCAGCACCACGCTGGCCGACTTCGACGGCGCCACGCCGTTGCTGTTGGTCCCCGGAGAACCGCCGCCGCCGCCGCAGGCCGACAACACGCCGGCACACACCACCATCATCAGCCATCCCGTGAATTTTTTCATGACCGTGCTTCCTATCGTTGACCTGAAATCAGTGGATCGGTACTTGCGAACATCAGCGCGTCGACAGCCGCTCGGCGACGATCTTCGGCGTGATAAACACCAGCAACTCCGTCTTGTCGTTGGTGCGCGAATTGGTGCGGAACAAATAGCCGAGCACCGGCACGTCGCCCAGCAGCGGCACCTTGCTGGTGGTGTTGCGCTCGGTTTGCTGGTAGATGCCGCCCAGCACCACGGTGCCGCCGTTCTCGACCATCACCTGCGTCTTGACGTGCTTGGTGTCGATGGCGAAGCCGGCGCGCGTCTCCTGGCCCACGCTGTCCTTGTTGACGTCGACGTCGATGACGACGTTGCCGTCCGGCGTGATCTGCGGCGTCACCTCCAGCCGCAAATTGGCCTTGCGGAACATGATCGACGTCGCGCCGCTGCTGGTGGCGACCTGGTAGGGCAGCTCGATGCCCTGCTCGATCAGCGCGATGGCCTTGTCGGCGGTGATCACGCGCGGGCTCGAGATGATCTTGCCGGTACCGTCGGCCTCGAGCGCCGACAGTTCCAGGTTGAGGAAGCGGTTGGCCGCCGACGAGAACAGGCTGATCGCCAGGCTGCCGGCCGGCACGCCGTTGATGTTGGCCGCCGGCAGGTTGACGAACTGGGTGTTGTCGAAGGTGCCGTCGGTGACCCTGACCTGGCCGGTGGTCTGGCCGATGCCGTTCATGTTGCCGCCGATGCCGATGCGGGTGCTGCCGTTGCCGATCTGGTAGCCGGCGTCGCCGCCGCGGATGGTGCGCATGTCGGCGAAGCCGAGCTTGGCGCCGAGGTTGCGCGTGAAGGTGTCGCTGGCCTCGACGATGCGCGCCTCGATCAGCACCTGCTTGGTGGCGATGTCGGTCTTGGCGATGAGCCGGCGCACGTCCTCGAGCTTGGCGGCGATGTCGGTGACGAACAGCTGGTTGGTGCGCGGCTCGATGATGGCGCTGCCGCGCTTGGACAGGATGCGGTTCTTGGCGTCGCCGCCCTCGAGCCCGAAGACGGTCTTGAAGGCCTCGGCCTTCTGGTAGTTCAGCTGGAAGATCTCCGACTTGAGCGGCTCGAGGTCGGCGATCTGGGCGCGTTGCTCCAGTTCCAGCTTTTCCTTGGTCAGCAACTCCTCCTTGGGCGCGATCCACAGCACGTTGCCGTTCTTGCGCATGTCCAGGCCCTTGGCCTGCAGCACCACGTCGAGCGCCTGGTCCCACGGCACCTCCTTCAGGCGCAACGTCAGGTTGCCGCTGACGCTGTCGCTGGTGATGATGTTCAGGCCGGAGATGTCGGCGATCGCCTGCAGCGCCGCGCGCACCTCGACGTTCTGGAAGTTGAACGAGAGCTTCTCGCCGCGATAGCCCTGCGAACCCTGGGTCAGCTTGTTCGGGTCCTCCTTGATCGGCTTGATGTCGATCACCAGCTGGGTGTCGCTCTGGTACACGGTTTGCTCCCACAGGCCGCGCGCCTCGACCGTCACGCGCGTGTTGTCGCCCTGCGGCACGCTGGTCACCAGCGCCACCGGCGTGCCGAAGTCGCCGACGTCGAGCCGGCGGCGCAGGGTCTCCGGCAGCCCGGTCTTGAGGAAGTCGACCACCACGCCGGTCGGCGTCTGGCGCACGTCGACCGCCACCTGGTTGTTGGGCAGGTCGACCACCACGCGGCCCTCGCCGTTGGCGCCGCGGCGGAAATCGAGGTCGCGCAGCATTTGGCGGGCCGGCGCCGCCACCGGGGCGATGGCGACCGGCAGGCCGCGGGCGTCGACCGCGGTGGCCACGCCGCCGGAACCGTCGATGGTGAGGATGATGGCCTTGCCGTCGATGGCGGTGGCGTAGTTCAGGCTGCGCTTGAGGTTGAACACCAGGCGCGAACGCGCGCCCGCCTGCACCACGTTGACACTGCGCAGGTCGCCGACGTTGAACTCTTGCGTGGTCTTGCCGGTGCCGTTGACGGTGGCGCCGAGATCGAGCGCGACGCGGGGGGGATTGCTGATGGCGAAGCCGATGGGGAGTTTGTCGGGCGCGGTCTGCAGCGCGATCCTGACGATGACGTTGGCGCCCTGCTGGTGGGCGCTGATCGACTCGATGGCGTTGGCGCCGGCGGTGGTGGTGGTGGTGGTGGTGGTGGTGGCGGGTGCGGTGGCGGGCTGGGCGCTGGCGCCTTGCGGCTGCGCGGCCAAGGCCAGGATCAGCGCCAGGATCAGGGCCGGCATCAGCGGCAGGGCCCGGAGGGGCGCCCGGCAGGCGGCCGGCGCGGGGCGGGCCGTGGTTCGAGCGGTCATTTGATATTCTCCTTGCTTTCCTGCAGTTCCAGCTTCGACGTGCGTTCGACCCAGTCGCCGGTGGCGTCCTGGACGATTTCCCTGATGCTGACCGCGTCCTCGGTGATGCCGGTGATGCGGCCGTAGTTCTGTCCGATGTGCTGGCCCTTGACGACCTGGTGCACCGAACGGTCGATCTGCAGCACGGCGTGGATGACGCCGTTCTTTTCGATGGTGCCGACCATCTTGACGGTGTCGAGCGGATAACTCTCCAGCAATTCCTTGCGCCGCTCGACGTCAGGGCGCAGGCCGCCGCCGGCGCGCGCGTCCAGCTTGGCCAGCTCGGCGAGCAACTTGTTCGGGTTGAACGGATCGACCTGGTCCTTCTGGGCGTAGGCGAACGGGATGAAGGTCTTCGGTTCGGCCAGCGGCGGCACCTTCACCTTGGTCTGGGCGTCGACCTCGCGCATCCACGCGCGCACCTGCTGGGTATCGTCGTCGCCGCAGGCCGACAGCAGCGGCAGCGCCGCCGCCAGCAGCCACGCGGGGAACGGTTTCCGTGGGCTCATGATTTCTTCGCCGCCTTTTTCTTGTCGGCCGCCGCCTTGCGCTGCGCCTGCACCTCTTCCGGATCGAGGTAGCGGAACGTCTTGGCCACCGCCTCCAGCGTCAGCACGCCGTCCTTGCCGGTGGCCAGCGCCATGTTGTTGAGCGTGACGATGCGCGACAGGTTGGCCATGTCGCCGGCGAAGGCGCCGATGTCGTGGTAGCTGCCGGTCACCTTGATATCGATCGGCAACTCCGCGTAGTAATCCTTGACCACCACCTGGGCCGGCTTGAACAGCTCGAACTGCAGCCCGCGTCCGGCGCCGGCCTGGTTGATGTCGGTCAGCAACGCGGCCATTTCGGCCTTGCTCGGCAGCTGCTTCTGCAGCCGCTCGACATACTGGTCGACCTGCACCTTCTGCGCCCGCAGCGCCTCCAGGTTGATCGCCTGGCCGGTCTTGAAGCGGTATTCGTCGCGCAGCTTGAGCTCGGCCAGGGCGCCGGCCTCCTGCTCCTCGAACTGCGAGCTCCAGTAGCCGAAGTAACCGGCCACCATCACCGCCGCCGCCACGCCGACCGCGCACAGCAGGCGCGGCGCCAGCGGCCACTGGCCGGGATGGCGGTCGTTGAGGTTGCGGAACTGGCCGGCCAGCCGCGCGCCGAGCTGGTTCAGGTCGAGCTTGGTTGTCGCCATCGCTGTCGCCATCGTCATCGCTCCCGGGGCTGGGCCGGCGGCAGGCCGGCCGTCGGGCCGGCCGGTGGGCCCAGCGCCGCCGTCGCGCCGGCCGTGTTGCCCGCCGGGGCCGGCTTGACGCCGCCCTTGCCGCCGGGCGGACCGTCCTTGTCGCGCGGCCGCTTGATATACACCATCAAGTTGAATTCCACCACTTTCTTGCTGGTCTTGCCCTGGCCGAGCGCGGTCGACTTGACCTCGATCAAGTCCGGGCGCTCCAGCCACGGCGACACGCCGGCCAGGTTGCGCAACAGTTCGGACACGCGCTCCTGCGATTGCGCATAGCCGAGCACGGACACCTTCTGTCCCTCCTGCTTGAAACTCTTCAGGTAGACGCCGGGCGGGGTCTGCCTGACCAGCTCGTCGAGCAGGTAGACCGGCTGGTTGCGGTCGCCCTGCAAATCCTCGACCGCCTGCTGGCGCGCCTTGAGCGCCTCGATCTCCTGCTTCAGCGTGGCGATCTCGGCGATTTTCTTGTCGAGCCCGCCAATCGCGGTCTTCAGCACCTGGTTGCGCTCGGCCTGGATCGAGATCGCGCGGGCGTTGTAGCCACCCACCAGCAGCACCACGCCGGCGCCGATGACGCCGCCCAGCGCCAGCAGCGCGAAGAAGGCGGACTTCTTCTGCTTGCGCTTTTCCTCGCGGTGCGGCAGCAGGTTGATGCGTATCATCAGCCGAACCTCCGCAGCGCCAGGCCGCAGGCGACCAGGTAGGCCGGGGCGTCGGCGCGCAGTTGCGCCTCGCGCACCGACGCCCCCAGCTGCATGCCCTTGAACGGCGAGATCACGGCGCTGGCGATGCGGGTGCGCCCGGCGACCAGCTCGAGCAGGCCGGGGATGACGGCGCAGCCGCCGGCCAGGAACAGCTGGTCGACCCGGGTGTAGGGAGTCGACGTGTAGAAGAACTGGATCGCCCGCGTGACCTCCATCGCCGCGCTCTCGAGGAACGGGGTCAGCAGCTCGGGCGCGTAGTTGTCGGGCAGGTCGCCGCTTTTCTTGCGCGCCTCGGCCTCGTCGAAGGCCATGCCGTAGGCGCGCACGATGTCCTGGGTCAGCGAATTGCCGCCGAACGGTTGCTCGCGCTCGTAGACGGTGGCGCCGTCGAGCATGACGGAGATATGGGTGACCTGGGCGCCGATCTGGAACAGCGCCACCACCTGGCCGGCGCCGGCCCCGGGCAGCTGCGCGGTGATGCGGTCGAGCGCGGCGCGGGCGGCGTACGATTCGATGTCCATCACGGTCGCCTTCAGGCCCGACGCCTCGGCGATGGCGACCCGGTCCTCGACCTTTTCGCGGCGCGAGGCGGCCAGCATGACCTCGATGTCCTCGGGCGAGTTGGCGGCCGCGCCGATGACGTCGAAATCGAGGCTGACCTCGTCGAGCGCGAACGGAATGTACTGGCTGGCCTCGGATTCGACCTGCACCTCAAGCTGGTCCTCCGACAGGCCGGCCGGCAAGATGATTTTCTTGGTGATGACCGACGCCGGCGGCATGCCCAGCGCGGCCAGCCTGGCGCGGCTGCCGCTTTTCTTCCAGACGCGCCGCACCACCTCGACCACCTGGTCCATGTTCTCGATGTTGCCGTCGACCACGGCGCCGCGCGGCAGCGGCTCGGCGGCGTAGCGCTCGAGGCGCACTTCGCCCTTGGCGCCCTGGGCCAGCTCCACCACGCGCACGCTGGAGGTGCTGATGTCCAGGCCCATCAGCGGCGGACTGCCCTGCCCCAACAGCATCTTGAAATCGATCATGCGAGTGTCTCCGGCGCCTGGATGTCGGCTTATCGGCTGCGCTAAACAGCTGGGCTGAAAGCCGGGCTAAAAGCTGAATCACGCCTGCATCGGCCTAAGCGAGCTCCCACCTTAAATCGTGCCTATATAAGTGTAAAGATATTTCTGCTGTGCACGATTGTTACAGTGTGAGGGTTTCGCCACACTTATTCTTGACCGCGTGGCAGCAAAGGCAACTCCGTTGTTTTGTTGGTCACTGGAAAGTATTTCTGGCGCCGGGCACGGCGCGCCGCAGGGGTTGGCGCTCGCTTATAATGCTTCGCACTCATAACAGAAAGATCGCACTGCATGGCTTCCTCCAATTCGGCACCGCCCCCCTCCTCCGACAAGTCCGCGAAGGGCGCGGGCAAAAAACCGGGCAAACCGTCGTCGCGGCCGTCGCGCATCCTGCTGATGGCCGGCCTGTCGGTGCTCGGCCTGGGCGTGGGCGCGGTGCTGCTGGTCGTGTTCGGCCTGGCGATGGCCTACCCCAACCTGCCGGAACTGGACACGCTGACCGACTACCGCCCCAAGATGCCGCTGCGCATCTTCTCGGCCGACAACGTGCTGATCGGCGAGTTCGGCGAAGAGCGCCGCAACCTGGTGCGCATCAAGGACATCCCGGACGTGATGAAAAAGGCCGTGCTGGCGATCGAGGACGACCGCTTCTACCAGCACGGCGGCATCGACTACACCGGCATCCTGCGCGCGGCCGTGCACAACGCTACCGGCGGCGCCAAGCAGGGCGCCTCGACCATCACGCAACAGGTGGCCCGCAACTTCTTCCTGTCGAGCGAACAGACGCTCAAGCGCAAGGCCTACGAGGTGCTGCTGGCGTGGAAGATCGAAAAGAACCTGACCAAGGACCAGATCCTCGAGGTCTACATGAACCAGATCTACCTGGGCCAGCGCGCCTACGGCTTCTCGTCGGCCGCGCAAATCTACTTCGGCAAGAACCTGCGCGACATCACCGTGGCCGAAGCGGCCATGCTGGCCGGCCTGCCGAAGGCGCCGTCGGCCTACAATCCGGTGGTCAACCCGAAACGCGCCAAAACCCGCCAACAGTACATCCTGCAGCGCATGCACGTATTGGGCTATATCACGGACGCCCAGTTCGAGACCGCCAAGGCCGAGCCGCTGAAGGTCAAGACCGACAGCAGCGAGTTCGGCGTGCATGCCGAATACGTTGCCGAAATGGCACGCCAGCTGGTCTATGAACAGTTCAAGGAAGACACCTACACGCGCGGCCTGAACGTGTTCACCACCATCACCAAGGCCGACCAGGACGCCGCCTACCTGGCGCTGCGCAAGGGCGTCATGGACTACGAGCGCCGCCACGCCTACCGCGGCCCGGAGGCCTACGTCGATATCCCGGCCAGCAAGGAGGAGGCCGACGACGTCATCGAGACCGAGCTGGCCGACCACCCGGACAGCGACGACATCGTCGCCGCCATGGTGCTCAAGGCCACGCCGCAGCAAATCGTCGCCGTCACCGCCTCGGGCGAAGAGATCAAGATCGCCGGCGCCGGCCTGGAGATGGGCCGCTCGTGGCTGTCCGAGAAGGCGCCGCCGAACAAGCGCATCCGCCGTGGCGCGGTGATCCGCGTCATGCAGGAAGGCAAGGACTGGGAAGTGACGCAAATGCCGCAGATCGAGTCGGCGTTCGTTGCCGCCAGCACCGAGGACGGCGCCATCAAGGCCATGGTCGGCGGCTTCGACTACAACCGCAACAAGTTCAACCACGTGACCCAGGCCTGGCGCCAGCCGGGCTCGTCGTTCAAACCGTTCATCTACTCGGCCTCGCTCGAGCGCGGCCTGTCGCCGTCGACCATCATCAACGACGCGCCGATCTCGTTCGACGCCGGCCAGACCGGCGGCCAGGCGTGGGAGCCGAAGAACTACGACGGCAAGTACGAGGGGCCGATGACGATGCGGCGCGGCCTGACCAAGTCCAAGAACATGATCTCGATCCGCATCCTGCACAAGATCGGCGCCAAGTACGGCCAGGAATACACCACCCGCTTCGGCTTCGACGCCGACAAGAACCCGCCGTACCTGACCCTGGCGCTGGGCGCGGGCAACGTCACGCCGCTGCAGATGGCCGGCGCCTACTCGGTGTTCGCCAACGGCGGCTACAAGGTCAGCCCCTACCTGATCTCCAAGGTGACCGACGCCGACGGCAAGATCCTGTCGCAGGCCAATCCGGACCGCGCCGGCGACGAGAAGAACCGCGTCATCGACGAGCGCAACGCCTTCCTGATGGACAGCATGCTCAAGGACGTGGTGCGCTTCGGCACGGCCACCAAGGCGCTGTCGCTCAAGCGGCCCGACATCTCCGGCAAGACCGGCACCACCAACGATTCGATCGACGCCTGGTTCGCCGGCTACCAGCCCAAGCTGGTGGGCATCGCCTGGATCGGCTACGACCAGCCGAAGAACCTGGGCAACCGCGAGACCGGCGGCGGCCTGGCGCTGCCGATCTGGATCAACTTCATGCAAAAGGCGCTGAAGAACATCCCGATCGAGGAGCGGGCCGTGCCGGAAGGGGTGATGCTGGTGGGCGACGAGTACTACTACGCGGAGAACCCGCCGGGCACCGGCGTGCACAACATCGACGGCGCGGCGCAGGGCACGCCGGCCGAGGAAAAGGCCAAGGACGCCGTCAAGAACGAGTTGTTCTGACGCGCCCGGGCGCCGTCAGCGCGGCTGGGCGCCGGTGATGGCCTCGACCAGCAGCTTCTTGCCGACCAGATCGGAGGTCGCCGGCATGAAATGCCCGTAGTCGTAGCTGGTGATCCCCGTCATGGGATCGTCTCCGAGATAGGTCGTGCAGCCCGCCCGGTTGCACAGGAAGCCGATCAGATTGACATAGGCCATGCTGTCGCTCGCGGGGAATCCCGCCTGCAGCGCGGCGTTGTGGTCGGCGACGGCATGGTCGACGCCGACCAGCGTGCGGCGCGGCTTGGTCATCCATAGCTGCGTCATCATCAGGTTGGGCAGATTCTCGCTCCAGTGCGGGGTCGGGCCGACAAACACCACCTTCTTGACGCCCATGCCCTTGAGCCGTTCGGCGATGCGCTGGAAGCCCTCCAGCGTGTGGCCGGCGTTTTGGCCGACCACCACCACGTCCGGATGCGCCTGCGCCACGGTCTGCAGCGCGAACCAGTTGCTCTGCTGACATTGGTCGGTGCGCGACGGCGCCGCCGCCGCCACGCTCGGATTGCAGCCCGACGATGCCACCTGCAACACCTGCCATTCGGCCGGCAGGTTGCGGCGTATGCCGTAGGACAAATGTTCTGCATGAGAATCGCCCCACAGCAGCACCGCCTTTGGCTTGGCCGGATCGCGCTGGTAGCAGCCGGCCGGGATCGATGCGCGCGGCACCGACGTCACGTTGCCGCTGCGATAACGCTCGATGTCGAAGAACTGGCACTCGACGTGGAATTTTTCGGGCAGGCCGATGCGCTGGAAGAAACGCCACTGGGCCGGGTTGTTTTCAAAGTAATCGGCGTATTGCTCGCGTCCCTTGACGCGGGATGGGAAGCCGTCGGCATGCCAGGTGGCCGCGCCGATGCCGCCCAGCAGCGCCATGATGGCCACCAGCAGCGCGTTCTTGCGGCCCGTGTTGCCGCCGGAACGGACAGGCTTTTCCAACAGCCTGTAGCTGAGCCAGGCGAGCAGTCCCGCCAGGACCATGGCGCCGGCGCGCAACCACGGCGACGTCGGCGCGCGTTCGACCAGGCGGATGAACACCAGCAGCGGCCAGTGCCACAGATACAGGGGAAAGCTGATCAGACCGATGGCGACCAGCGCGCGGTTGCCGAGCACCACGCGGTTGATCCAGGCCTGGCCCCCCGCAGCGATGAGCAGGGCCGCGCCGAGCGTCGGCAGCAGCGCCCACCAGCCCGGGAAGGCGCGCGCCTCGGTGATCCGCAGCAAACCGACGACGATCAGCGCCGCCCCCGTCCACGCCTGCAGGTTGCGCCACGCGACGCCCCGCATCAGCGCCGGCTGGAAGCGGCCCAGCAGGCCGTGGCCGCGCAACGTCATGCAGGCCAACGCCGAACCGGTCAACATTTGCCAGAACCGCGTCTGCGGCGAATAAAAGGCGCGTACCGCCTCGCCGTGGACCGAGGCCACGTTGAGTCCGAACGACACCAGCGCCAGCAAGAGGGTCAGCGTCAGCAGCGGCCAGCCGCGGCGCGCGGCCAACCACAACAGCGCCGGCCAGACGATGTAGAACTGCTCCTCGACCCCGAGCGACCACAGATGCAACAGCGGCTTGGTGTGGGCGGCGCTGCCGAAATAGCCGCTTTCGCCCCACAGCATGAAGTTGGCGACGAAGCCGGCGCCCCCGGCGATGTGCTTGCCCAACTGGCGGTATTCGTCGCCGAGCATGACGAACCAGCCCAGCGCATAGCTGACGGCGAGCACCATCGCCAGCACCGGGAAGATGCGGCGCACGCGACGGCCATAGAAATCGGCGAAGCTGAAGCTGCCGCGATCGAGGCCGCCGACGATGATGGACGTGATCAGGAAGCCGGAAATCACGAAGAAAATATCGACGCCGATGAAGCCGCCCTTGAGCGCGGCCGGGAATGCATGGAAGATGACCACGCACAAGACCGCGACGGCGCGCAAGCCATCAATGTCGGGACGGTATTTCGGGTGGCCGGTGGCTGCGGGGGAGGTGGACAAATCGGCCGCCGAAGACGGGGCCAGGGATAGGGCGTGATTCATTGAGGCGCTGGTTGAGTAACTAGCTGACAATTTTACCACGCCGCAATATCCCGGCCGCCCCGGGAACGCCGGTCAGCCCAGCCGGACCGGCGCGCCGCCCTGGGCGCTGACGATCTCCGACAGCGCCGCGAACAGCTCCGAGCCGTCGCGGGTGTTGCGCCACTTGCCGTCCTGCTGGCGGTAGTGGAAGCCGCCCGAGCGCGCCGCCACCCACAACTCCCGCATCGCCGCCTGGCTGTTGACGATGACCTTGGAACCGTTGTCGAGGAACTCGATTTCCAGCACGTTGCCGCTGCGGCTGCACTCGACGTCGACCATGTCGTCGTCGTTCAATTGGTCCAAGGCCGCCTCGATCGCGTCGAGGGTGGCTTCGGCCTGCGCCAGGAATTCCGATTCGCCCATGCTACACTCCAATATCTATAGTCAATCCATGATTTTATCGTGAAGTCCACTTTCCGTTTGTTTATCGGCGCCACCACCCTGGGTCTGACCGTATTATTGGGCGGCTGCGGCCAAACCGGCCCGCTGTACCTGCCCAAACCGAGCGCCAAGCCAGCCAAGAGCGGCGAAGCGAAGGTAACGCCCGCCGGCACCCCCGCGACCGTCGCGCCAACCGATACCTTGCCCGGCACGCCGGCCACGCCGGTTCCCGTGACGCCGTCCCCGGTTCCGTCCACCCTCCCAGCACCCCAACAATAATTACTATGTCGCAATTTTCGTATCAAGACGGCGTGCTGCACGCCGAAGGCGTGGCGCTGAGCGCCATCGCCGAACAGTTCGGCACGCCGACCTATGTGTACTCGAAGGCGGCGCTGCTGGCCAACTTCGCCTCCTACGCCGACGCCTGCGCCGGGCGCGACGCGCTGGTCTGCTACGCCATGAAGGCCAACTCCAACCTGGCCATCCTGGACTTGCTGGCGCGCCAGGGCGCCGGTTTCGACATCGTCTCCGGCGGCGAGCTGCTGCGCGTGCTGGCCGCCGGCGGCGACCCGCGCAAGGTGATCTTCTCCGGCGTGGGCAAGAGCGCCGACGAGATGCGCCTGGCGCTGTCGCACGACATCCTGTGCTTCAACGTCGAATCGATCCCCGAGCTGCACCGCCTCAACGAAGTGGCCGGCGCGATGGGCAAGACCGCGCGCATCTCGCTGCGCGTGAACCCCAACGTCGACGCCAAGACCCATCCGTACATCGCCACCGGCCTCAAGGCGAGCAAGTTCGGCGTCGCCTTCGACGACGCGCTGGCCACCTACCGCACCGCCGCCACGCTGCCGCACCTGGAAGTGGCCGGCATCGACTGCCACATCGGCTCGCAGCTGCTGGACGACGCGCCGCTGCTCGAGGCGCTCGACCGCTTGATCGAGCTGATCGACCAACTGGGCGACGAGGGCATCGTGCTGCACCACGTCGACATCGGCGGCGGCATCGGCATCGACTACCGCGAGGCCGGCGAGGCCGCGCCGGTGCCGGTGGGCGACTACCTGGGCCGCCTGTTCGCCAAGATCGACGCCTGGCGCGCCGCGCGCCACGACGGCCGTGCCATCAAGGTGATCTTCGAGCCGGGCCGCTCGATCGTCGGCGACACCGGCGTGCTGCTGACCCGGGTCGAATTCCTCAAGCACGGCGAAGAGAAAAACTTCTGCGTGGTCGACGCGGCCATGAACGACATGGCCCGTCCGGCGCTGTACCAGGCCTGGATGGACATGCAGCCGGTGGTGCGCGGCGGCGCCGACGCCCAGACCTACGACGTGGTCGGCCCGATCTGCGAGTCCGGCGACTGGCTGGCGCGCGACCGCCAACTGGCGGTTGCCGCCGGCGACCTGCTGGTGATGCACACGGCCGGCGCCTACGGCATGACGATGGCGTCGAACTACAACACGCGCGGCCGCGCCGCCGAGATCATCGTCGACGGCACCGTCTGCCACGAAGTGCGCCGGCGCGAACAGCCGGCCGACCTGTTCGCGCTTGAATCGCTGATCGCCCGCTGATCGCCCGCTGGTCAAGTAAGCCGACCTGCGCCAACCGAAGCCGCCCGCCGCCAGGCCGGCGGCTTCCTGATCTATGAATCCGCGGATACCTCCGCGCCCGCCCATCGATGCAGGAATTCTATAAAAAGACGCTGTACGGTTTCCTGGCGCTGCTGGCGGCGAGCGTGCTGGCCGGCTACGTCTGCCTGAGCCTGAGCTATCTGAGCGCCCCGCTGCTGCCCGTGCGCGACAGCGCCCTGCCCTGGCGCGTCCAACCCGACTCCGACCTGCCGCAGTCGCTGGCCCGCATCGACGCCGACCAGCGGCGGCTGGCCTTCAATTTCACGCTCTCGCCCGGCAGCGCCTATCCGTTCGCCGCCGTCGGCCTGTTCTTCACCGACCGCGCCGGCACGCCGGCGCACGTGGATTTGTCGCGCTACACGTCGGTGACCCTGGTGGCCAGGTGCGCGCCGGCCAACACCCTGAGCCTGACCGCCTCGACCCTGGAGAAAAAAGTCTCGCGGCGCGGCGACTGGCTGACCTACCGCGCGCCGTCGGCGTTTTTCTCGTGCGGCCGGAACGGCGCGTCCGTCGAGCTCGACCTGACGCGGCTGGAAACCCCGCAATGGTGGTTCGACATGTTCAAGCTGGACCTGTCGCACCAGGCCTATAAGCTCGACCAGGTGCCGAAGATCTCCATCGGCAGCACCTTCCAGAGCCCGAAGAACGTCGACTCCCGGGTCGAGATCGACAGCCTGGTGCTGACCGGCCGCGACTACCGCTACCTGGCGGCGCTGGCGGTGCTGCTGGGCCTTTCCTGGCCATGCTTCGGCCTGTGGACGTTCCGCCGCCACACCCGCGCGCTGATCGCCGACGTCAAGGAAAAGCTGCGCAAGGATTTGCCGCTGGTGGCGTATCAGCAGTTATCGATCGAACCGCACCGGGATAAGGAAAAGGCGGCGATCCTGCGCTTTATCGCCAACGGTTACGCCAACGCGGAACTGGACCTGGAAAAAATCGTCAACGAGACCGGCGTCAACCGGAATAAAATCAACGACATTTTAAAATCCGAATTCGGCCACACCTTCAGCGGCTATTTAAATAAACTGCGGCTGACCGAAGCGGCACGCCTGCTGGCGGAAAAAGAAACGGCGACGGTGGCCGAAATCGCCTATTCGGTCGGCTATAGCAACGTCTCGTATTTCAACAAACTGTTCAAAGAGGAGTACGGCTGTACGCCGAAAGCCTTCCGGACCGTGTGCGAGCGCCCGCCGGCGGCTTAGCCGGCCGTCGCGGTTAGCGCTAACACCAGCTGTGAAATTCGTAGCAAAATCTGCATTGCCATAGCAATTTCCCCTCGCGGCGCTGGCGCCGCGCGCCTGCCCGCGCTACGCTCGGTGGTCATGCCGCGTTGCCGCCGCGCGGTGTCCGTCCACCTTTCGAAAGCCGAAACGAATGAGTTTTAATCCACTCGCAGCGATGCTGCTCAGCGCAGCCCTGGCATTGCCACTTCATGGAACCGCACAAGATCGCGTCGTCGATCTGAATGTCACCCAGGTCCAGGGCAAATTAAATAAAACCTTTAATTTCGCGATCGGCGCCGGCCGCGCCAACGAGGGGCTGCGGGCGGATTGGCAGCAGCAACTGGCCGAAATAAAACGCGACGCCGGCTTTAAATATATCCGCATGCACGGTTTGCTGACCGACGACATGGGCGTGTATAAAACCGACGCCAAGGGAAATGACGAATATAACTTCCAATATATCGACGCGCTGTTCGATTATCTGATCAGCATCGACGTCAAACCGTTTGTCGAACTCGGTTTCATGCCGTCGGCCATGGCCAGCGGCGACAAAACCATCTTCTGGTGGAAGGGCAACGTCACGCCGCCGCGCAGCTACGAGCGCTGGGAAAAGCTGGTGCAGGCGCTGACCAGGCACTGGACCGAGCGCTACGGCCGCGCCGAAGTGGCCAGCTGGTACTTCGAAGTCTGGAACGAGCCCAACCTCGACGGGTTCTGGGCCGGCACGCAAGCCGAGTATTTCAAGCTGTACGCGCACGCCGCGCGCGGCGTCAAGAGCGTCGACGCGGGCTACAAGGTCGGCGGTCCGGCCACCGCCGGCGCGGCCTGGATCCCGGAGATGATCGCCTACTGCAAGCAAAACAACGTCCCGCTCGACTTCGTCAGCACCCACACCTACGGCGTCGGCGAGGGCTTCCTGGACGAATTCGGCACCAAGGGCACCGTGCTGCTCAAGGACGACGCGGCGATCAGCGGCGACGTGCTGCGCAACCGCAAGGAGATCGGCGCCTCGGCGATGCCGAAGCTGGAGCTGCACTACACCGAATGGAGCTCGTCGTACACGCCGGCCGATCCGACGCACGACAGCTACCACCAGGCCGCCTACATCCTGCAAAAGCTCAAGCAGGTCGGCAACGCCGCGCAATCGATGTCGTACTGGGTCTTCACCGACATTTTCGAAGAGCCGGGTCCGCGCTTCGAAGCCTTCCACGGCGGTTTCGGCCTGATGAACACGCAAGGCATCAAGAAACCGGCCTACTTCGCCTACCAGTTCCTCAACCAGCTGTCCGACACCGAGCTGAAGAACAAAGACGCGCACTCGCTGGCGACGGTCAACGCCAAGGGCGAGGTCCAGGTGCTGCTGTGGGATTACACGCACACGCTGCCGAAAGACGTCAACAACCAGCAATACTTCGTCCAGGATTTGCCGCCCAAGAACAAGGGCAAGGTCGACGTCAAACTGCAAGGCCTGAAACAAGGCGTCTACAACGTCAGCATCGCGCAAGTCGGCTACCGGAAAAACGACGCCTACACCGCCTTCATCGGCCTGGGCTCGCCCAAGCAGCTGACCCGGCCGCAAGTGGAGGCGCTGAAAGCCGAAGCCACCGGCAAGCCGTCCGAGCGGCGCACGGTGCGGGTCGGCGCCGACGGCCGCGCCAGCCTGTCGCTGCCGCTGCGCGAAAACGACGTCTACCTGCTCAAGCTCACCGCCGGCAAATAACCCCGGGGTCAAGTCTGACATTCGGACACGGGCTCGGCCGCAAGGCCCCGCCAAATAACCCGGGGTCAAGTCTGACATTCGGACACGGGCTCGGCCACAAGGCCCCGCCAACCCTCGGCATTTTCACTGGAGACCGCAAGTGACCAATCAATCGCGCAGAGACGCGTTCAAAACCCTGTTGGCCGGCGCCGGCCTCGGCATCGCGCCCGGCATCGCGCCGGCGGCCGAATGCGCCCCCGCCACCGCCGCGCCGCGCCAGTGGCGCCGGGGCGTCGAAGGCCAACGCCAGGCCGACCAAGGCGACGGCACCTATATCAACCCGATCATCTCCGGCGACCATCCCGATCCGACCGTCCTCAAGGACGGCAAGGATTACTATCTCACCTACTCGTCGTTCTACTCGTACCCGGGGCTGGTGATCTGGCACTCGACCGACCTGGTGAACTGGCGGCCGGTCGGTCCCGCGCTGTCGAAACCGCTGGGCACGATCTGGGCGGTCGACCTGTGCAAGCACAACGGCAAATATTTCATCTACATCCCGGCCGCGCCCGATGGCAACGCCTGGTCGATCTACGCGATCTGGGCCGACCGCATCGAAGGCCCGTGGAGCGAACCGGTCGACCTGAAGATCGGCGGTTGCATCGACCCCGGCCACATCGTCGGCGAGGACGGCAAGCGCTACCTGTTCGTCAACGGCATCCGCAAAATCCGCCTGACCGACGACGGGCTGGCCACCGATGGCCCGCTCGAGCAAGCGTACCAGCCGTGGCGCTATCCGGACGATTGGGTGGTGGAGAATTTCGCGCCGGAAGGCCCCAAGCTGCTGAGGCGCGGCAAGTGGTTCTACCTGGTGACCGCCGTCGGCGGCACGGCCGGACCGGTGACCGGCCACATGGTCATCGCTGCGCGGTCGACCTCGATCCACGGGCCGTGGGAGCACTGTCCGCACAACCCGCTGGTGCGCAGCCTGGGCACGTCCGAGCCGTGGTGGTCGCGCGGCCACGCGACCCTGGTCGAGGGGCCGGCCGGCGACTGGTGGATGGTGTACCACGGCTACGAGAACGGCTACCGCACGCTGGGGCGCCAAACGCTGCTCGAACCGATGGAGTGGACCGACGACGGCTGGTTCCGCGCGCTCGGCGGCGATCTGTCCAAACCGCTGGCCAAGCCGAAAGGCGGCAAGGCCGGGCCGGCGGGTCGGGCGCTGTCCGACGATTTCAAACACAACCGCTTCGGCGCGCAGTGGGCCTTCCACGATCCGGCGCCGGACGAGATGCAGCGGGCGCAGTACACCGCGCAGGGATTGCGGATCGCCGGCCGGGGCGCCTCGCCGGCGGATAGCAAACCGCTCACCTGCACCGTGGGCGACCGCAACTACGAGGCCGAACTGGCCTTGGAGCTGAACGGCCAGGCCGAAGGCGGGCTACTGCTGTTCTACAACCACAAGGCGTTCGTCGGGCTGGGGTTCACGCCGGAGCTGATCAAGACGTTCGAATATGCGGAAGAGCAATCGTGGATGCGCGCCAACCGTGCGACCTCGTCGGTGCGGGTGCGCATGACCAATGACGATCATGTCGTCACGTTCCGCTACTCGCACGACGGCGGCAAGACGTGGGTGTTGCACGGGCTGCGCATGGAGGTGTCCGGCATCCATCACAATGTGTTCGGCGGATTCCTGAGCTTGAAGGTGGGGATATACAGCGCGGGTAGCGGCAGTGTCGTGCTGCGTGACTTCAGGTACCGGGCATTGGCATAACGCGCGTGGCCGCTTGTCCGGTTCGCCGGGCTGGCGGCCGTCGATACTGCCAAGGTCAAGCGGACTGCTTGTCGGCAAAGATTTCACGTACAGTTTTGGCGTCGAACAAGCGGTCGGACCAACGGTCCAGATCGTCCATTTCTGCATATGTGATGCGCCTGCTCAACCGCGCCGACAAGGGCCCGAAACGTTTGACTAGCACCTTTTTCAGACGCTCACGGTGGCCATCGAGCAGCGCTTCATACCGCAACGCATCGTCGAGACTGTAGAAAATTGGAACGCTCATCGCTTCAACCTCCCTACTGGCGTCAGTCAAATCAATAATACGCTGCTGCCCCCTGCGGCGCAAACGATTCGCGGCCCAACGCGATCGCCGCATAATTATCGAAACCTGCGAACAGATCGTTTTTCATTCTCCATTGATCAACGAGAACGTAGCGCTGCGCCGCTTGCAGCGGTTGCAAATCCTCCGGCAATGGAATGATCAAATCAGCCAAGCTGGTGCATGCCGACCATGGCTGCTTGCCGTTATACAGCACAACTGGAAACACTGGTGGCAGTTGAAAAGGCTGTGGCAACTCATGCCGTTTTACCAGGTCCTGGTACAGCAAGCCGACGCAGACCTGCATGCGTAACGCCATCCACGGATCGCTGCGTGATTGGAATTCGAGCACCAGGTAGACGTAGATTCACTCGCCGGACAGGCGCACTTTCCACACCATATCGCTGTGCCGCTGTTGGCCGCCGTCACCGACATAGCTGCCGCTGACCCGTTCGAAGCTGGCGAGGTCCAGTTGCCGCACCCATGTGCCGGGAACGAAGCCAAGCAGCAAGTCGCGCACCATTTCCGGATGCGCGAACAGTTGCTTGTACGCGGTGTCGTCGTTGCTCGCCATCCGACGATTGTAACGAGGGCCGAATGCGCCGCCATTGGGCGCGCGCAAGCGGCCGACGCACGCCTACGCCGCGTTGGCCTTGACGCGCGCCCAGTACACCCGCATCAGCAGCAGCACGCCAAGGATGGTGCCGTAGATGATCGGCTCGGTGAAGTTGTGCTTGCCGGCTTTCATCCACCAGAAGTGCAGGATCGCCAGCGGCGCGATCACGTAGATCAGCCGGTGCAGCCATTGCCAGCGCTTGCCGCCCAGGCGCTTGACCATGGCGTTGGTGCTCGTTACCGCCAACGGGATCAGCAGCACGAAGGCGATGAAGCCGACCGTGATGAATGGCCGCTTGAGCACGTCCTTCCACATCTCCGCGAAGTCGAAGAAGTGATCGAACCACAGGAAGGTCATGAAGTGCAGAAAACCATAGAAGAACATGTACAGCCCCAGCATGCGCCGCAGCTTGATCAGCCAGTTCCACTTGGTCAGCCGCCGCAGCGGCGTCACCGCCAGGGTGAAGCACAGGAAGTACAAGGTCCAGTCGCCGGTGCCGCGCGTGATGAATTCGAGCGGCTCGACCAGTTGCCCGGTCAGCGTCAGGTAGACCATGCGCAGCAAGGGCACCAGCGCCAGCACGAAGACGGCGGCCTTGATCAGGCTGGCCTGCTGCGCGGTCGGATTAAAAGCCATGGCTAGAAGAACTTCTTCAAATCCATGCCGGCATACAGCGGCGCGACATCGTTATAACCGTTGAACATCAAGGTCTTGCGCTTGCGCGCCAGGAAGCCATCCTCGCCGATGCGGCGCTCGGACGCCTGCGACCAGCGCGGGTGGTCGACTTCCGGATTGACGTTGGAGTAGAAGCCGTACTCGCGCGGCGCCGAGATGTTCCACGACGTGCGCGGCTGGTCCTTGACGAAGCGGATCTTGACGATCGACTTGCCCGACTTGAAGCCGTACTTCCACGGCAGCACCATGCGCACCGGCGCGCCGTTCTGGTTGGCCAGGTTTTCGCCATACATGCCCAGGGTCAGCAGCGCCAGCGGGTGGTTGGCCTCGTCGATGCGCAGTCCCTCGGTGTATGGCCAGTCGAGCACGCGGCTGCCGACGCCGGGCATCTGCTTCTTGTCGGCCAGGGTGATGAATTCGACGTATTTGGCGTTGCCGGTCGGCTCGACCTTTTTGATGATCTCGGAGAACGAATAGCCGATCCACGGGATCACCATCGACCAGCCTTCCACGCAGCGCAGGCGGTAGACGCGCTCTTCCAACGGCGCCAGCTTCATCAGCGCGTCGATGTCGAGCGTCATCGGCTTCTTGACCTCGCCTTCGATGGTGACGGTCCACGGCCGGGTCTTCAGGGTGCCGGCGTTTTGCGCCGGGTCGCTCTTGTCGGTGCCGAACTCGTAGAAGTTGTTGTAGCTGGTGGCGTCCTTGTACGGCGTCTGCTTGTCGAGCGCCGAGTACGCCGGGTTGAGCTTGGCGGCCAGCTTGGGGTTCGCACCCTGCGCGAACGCTTCGCGGTTGGCCATTTCCAGCAGCGCGGCGCTGCCGACCGCGCCGAGGGCGATCTGCTTCATGAAGCCGCGGCGCGACTCGTACAGTTCGCGCGGCGTGATTTCCGACGAAAACGGCAGGTCGATGCCGTTGGGGCTACGCTTGATCAGCATGTTGACTCCAGAAAGGTGCAAGGTTCGGACGCGGTTACCAATAGCCTGAACATTACACCAATCGAAGCAAGATCCCGATTACATTGCGATTACATTGCGATTACATTTTATTGCCAGCCATGCAATGTTACAGCTTGCCGTAGGAATGCAGGCCGGACAGGAACATGTTGACGCCCAGGAAGGCGAACGTGGTCACCAGCAGCCCCACCAGCGCCCACCACGCCGCCGGACGGCCGCGCAGGCCCGTCATCAGGCGCATGTGCAGCCAGGCGGCGTAGTTGAGCCAGACGATCAGCGCCCAGGTCTCCTTCGGGTCCCACGACCAGTAGCCGCCCCACGCCTCGGCCGCCCACAGCGCGCCGAGGATGGTGGCGATCGTGAAGAAGGCGAAGCCGGCCGAGATGGCCTTGTACATGACGTCGTCGAGCACCTCCTCCGACGGCAGGCGGTCCTTCAGGTAGCCCGAGGTCTTGAGCAAGTACGCGGCCGCGACCATCGCCGCCAGCGCGAAGTTGCCGTAGCCGATGAAGTTGGCCGGCACGTGGATTTTCATCCACCAGCTTTGCAGCGCCGGCAGCAGCGGCTGGATCTCGGCGGCGTCGCGCGACGTGGTGTACCAGAACAGGAAACCGATAGCGGCGCTGATGATCAACAGCACGAACGGTCCCATCTGGCGGGTGGCGTAGCGCTGCTCGAAGTACAGGTAGAACATCGCCGTGATCAGCGAGAACAGGATGAACACTTCGTACAGGTTCGACACCGGGATGTGGCCGACGTCGGCGCCGATCAGGTAGGACTCGTACCAGCGCACCATCATGCCGGTCCAGCCCAGCACGACGGCGGCCCAGCTCAGCTTGGAGCCGAGGCTGGAGATCGCATCGGAACGGCCGGCGAAGCCGATCCAGTAAAACAAGGTGGACAGGCAGAACATCACGCTCATCCACAGGATCGCCGACTGGCTCGACAGCATGTAGCGCAGCCAGAACCTGGTGCTGCCCATGTCGAGCTGGCCGTCGTACATCGAGATCGCCCACAGCGACAACAGCGCCACCAGCGGCATCAGCCAGCGCACCGGCTTCCAGTGCCAGCCGAGCGCGGCGAACGTCGGCGCGGCCAGCAGCAGAATCGCCTTTTCGTAGATGTCCATGAAGTGGCCGTAGCGGTTCAGCCCGAATACCGAGCCGGCCAGCAGCGCCGCCGCGAAGACCCAGTCGATGGTCGTCAATCGTTTGAAATAGCCTGGCGCCTGAATATAGGTTTGCTGAGTTTTGGTAAGTTCCATCGTGTTCTCCGGTACCGCTGGTTTGCCGCGCAGTGTTGCCATCACGCTGATTGTGGCAGCTTTTCTTTCAAAGTTTCATATTCGCGCTCGAAATCGAGCGTCTTGCGCTGGGTGCTCATGGCCATCAAGGCCTCCGCGCCGTCGCCGCCGGCCCCATCCTTGATCCACACCCACAGGCGCCGCTCGCGGATGTAGAACATCGAGAACACGCCCAGCACCAGCAGCGCGCAACCGAGGTAGACCACGTTCTTGCCCGGCGAGCGCGTCACCTGGAACACCGACGCCTTGACCTCGACGAACTCGTCGAGCTGCAGATACACCGGCGCGCCGTAGAAGAAGGCGTCCGACAGCGCGTTGGTGGCCAGCAGCAGCCAGCGGCCGTGGTTCTCGTCGGCGCTCACCTCCGGCAGGCCGGACTTGGCGCGCGCGGCCTGCCACAGCTCCCACAGGCTGCCGTTGAGGATCTTCATGAACACCTCGGCGGTCTTCTGGCGGCCCGCTTCCGGCACCTTTTCCAGGAACTGCGAAATCGACAGGAAGCCGGCGGCCTTGCCGTCGCCGGCGAACAGCGCCAGGCTTTTCTGCGCCGACGCCTCGATCTGCGCGCGCAAGGTTTCAGCGTTCGGCCCCTTCGGCGCGGCGCGCTCGGCGTAGCGCCTGGCGGCGGCGGCGCGCAGCGCCGGATCGGTCAGCGCCGCGCGCAGGCGCATCCATTCGTTGACGGTATGGGCGTCGTCCGACGGAATGCGCAGGAAGCTGAACGGGTCCGACGGATTCGAGCGCACGCCGGCCAGGAACACCGTGGCGCCGTCAACGGTGACCGGCTGCATGTAGTTCTGGAATTCGCGCGCCTGGCCGGTCTTGTCGCGCAGCTTGTATTGCACGCTCGGGCCGACGTTCTTCAAATCCTTGTTGTTGGCGCTGCGCCCGGCCGAGCCGGTGTGCTTGTCGAGGCCCTGCGCGAACTGTTCCTGCAGGCTCTTGCCCTGCGTGACGGCGCGCGCGTCCTGGCTGGCCAGGTTCTCGACGTTGAACGGGCGGAAGCCGGACCACTCGACCGTGTACTCCTCGCCCAGCGGCGTGTTACCGCCCACCTCGCCGGCGATGGCGAACGGCGTGGTGCCGGCGCCGGTCATCGGGAAGCCGGTCAGCTTCAGTTTGCTGCCGCCATCCTCAAAGCTGGACTGGTAAATCGCCAGGCCCTTGTACAGCAACGGCTTGTTGACTTCGATGACCGCCTTGACCACCTCGCCGCTGGCGTGGTCCTTGACCTCGACCTCGCTGGCGAACAGCTTGGGCATGCCGGTGCTGTAAAAATCGATGGTGAATTTCTTCAGGTTGATCGTCACCGGCAATTCCTGGATCAGCACGCCGTCGGCGCGCTGCAGCAGCGCGCTGTCGCTCGATCCCCCCTCGGGGATCAGCGTGTTGCCGCGGAAGGTGGGATTGGCCGTGCCCAGCCGGTGCTGCTGGGGCACCGCCGAAATCAGGCCGCTGCCGCCGAACGGCGTCTTGCCGAGGAACCATTCCTGGAAGCGGATCGGCATGTCCGAATCGAACAGCGCGCCGACGCAGATGATAACGATGGCCGAGTGCGCGAAGATATAGCCGAACTTGTTGGCCGCGCCCTGCTTGGCCGCCAGCAAGGTGCCGTGGTCCTTGTCCACCAGCTTGACCTTGTAGCCGGCGTCGGCCAGGCGGGCGGCGGTCTGCTGCGCCAGCGCGGCGCGGGACAGCGGCGCGCGCCACTGCATCTTGTGGTGGAAGTTCAGCAGCGACTGCTCGCGCACGTTCTCGCGCCAGCTGCGCATGTCCTTGACCATCTTCGGCGCATTGCGCGCGATGCACAGCGAGGTCGACGTCACCAGCATGCCCATCAGCAGCAGGAACCACCACGCCGAGTACACGGAATACAAGCCGACCTTGTCGAACACCTCGTACCAGAACTGTCCGAACTGGTTGATGTAATTCGAGGTCGCCTCGTTTTGCTTCATCACGGTGCCGATGACGGCGGCGATGGCGATCATCGCCAGCAGCGCGATGGCGAAGCGCATCGAGGAAATCAGTTCAACGATCTCGCCGACGATCGGACGGCGTGTCTTCAGTTCGATACCGGTGGTGCTGGGGCTACTCATGCGTGGGACGTCTCAATAAAGGATGCAGCTAACAAGTGTATCATCCGCGTATCACCGGCCACCAACAAAAAGGGCAGCCCGCTTGCGCTGCTGCCCTTGGTCCGTTCGCGGCGCCTTGCCCTCGCGGGGCGGCGGACACGCGCTTACTTCAAGCCGGCGACGTAATCGGCGACGGCCTTCATTTCCTCGTCGGACATGCGCTGCGCGATGGTGGCCATCTGCGCGCTGTTCTTGCGGGCGCCGGACTTGAACAGGCCCAATTGCGCCACCGTGTAATCCTGGTGCTGGCCGGCGATGCGCGGATACTGAACCGGGATGCCGCCGCCGCTGGCGCCGTGACAGCTGGCGCAGGCCGGCACGTTCTTGTCGGCGATGCCGCCACGGTAGATCTTCTTGCCCAGTTCGATCGTGTCCTTGTTCTTGGCCGCGCCAGGCTTGGTGGCCTGGGTGCTCAGCCAGGCCGAGATGTTGTGTTTTTCCTCGTCCGTCAGCATCTTGGCGTAGGTCGTCATCACCGGTTGATTCCGCTCCGGCGTCGTAAAGTTCACCAGCTGCTTGTAAATATAGCCCTCGTGCTGGGCCGACAGTTTCGGATTGATGGCGATGGTCGAGTTGCCGTTGGCGCCGTGGCACGAAACGCACGCCGGCAGGCCGCGCGCGTTGTCGCCGTCGGTGTACAGGGCGCCGCCTTTGGCCGCGTCGATTTTCGGTGCAGGGGCGGCTGGCGCGGGCTTTTTCTCTTCGGCGCAGACGGAGGCGGACACTGCCAGCAGAGCGATGAGCAAGGATTTTACAAATGGTGAAAACACACGATTCATTCAAGCACCCTGAGACGAGTCTAAAAAGTTTTTTTGAAACTGTCGCCCACGCTAGCACGAAATATGCATGGCAACACTTCGTAACCACTCATTGTACAATAGCTTTCCAGCATATTTGCTCCCTTTTGTTGCATTTTTCCCCATCCCATGTCCAAACTCTGGCAAGCCCGCTTCTTTACGACCGTCAACCAATTGCGTGACCTGCCCGATACCACGGTGCCGGAAATCGCTTTTGCAGGTCGCTCCAACGCCGGCAAATCGACCGCCATCAACATCCTGTGCAACCAGAAAGGCCTGGCGTTCGCCTCCAAGACCCCCGGCCGCACCCAGCACATCAACTACTTTTCGATCGGCGGCGCGCACGTCGCCCAGCACCGCAAGGACCCGACCATCGTCGAGGAGATCGAATGCCTGCTGGTCGACTTGCCCGGCTATGGCTACGCGGAAGTGTCCGGCTCGGCCAAGCTGCACTGGCAGCGCCTGCTGGGCGACTACGTGCAGCGCCGCGAACAGCTGGCCGCGCTGATCCTGATCATGGACTCGCGCCGCCCGTTCACCGACCTCGACATCCAGATGCTCGAATGGTTCGCCCCGACCGGCAAGCCGATCCATTGCATTCTGACCAAGGTTGACAAGTTGAACCGCAACGAATCGGTCAACGTGCTGCGCCAGGCCAAGGCCAAGCTCGACAGCTACGTCGACGAGGACGGCGAAGGCTTCCCGTTCACCGTGCAACTGTTCTCCGCGCTCAAGCGCATCGGCATCGACGAAGCCAACGACAAGATCCTGGAACTGGCCGGCGTCACCGACGAGCAAGCGGCGGCCCAGGTCGAGCTGATCGAGATGGAAGACGACGTCGAACCGGACGACACCAAATAATCCAGCTTTAAAAGGTTTTTACGATGCACACGCCCCACGCCTCCGCCCAGTTCCCCGGCATCCGCATGCGCCGCATGCGCCGCGACCCGTTCTCCCGCGCGCTGATGCGCGAGAACGCGGTCAGCGCGTCGGACCTGATTTACCCCGTGTTCATCCTCGAAGGCACGCACCAGCGCGAGCCGGTGCTGTCGATGCCGGGCGTGGAGCGGGTCTCGGTCGACTTGCTGCTGAAGGTCGCCGAGGAATGCGTGAGCCTGGGCGTGCCGGTGCTGGCGCTGTTCCCGGTCATCGACGTGGCCAGGAAGACGCCGGACGGCGTCGAGGCGGCCAATCCGGAAGGCCTGGTGCCGCGCGCCGTGCGCGCGTTGAAGCAAGCGTTCCCGGAGCTGGGCATCCTGACCGACATCGCGCTCGACCCGTACACCAGCCACGGCCAGGACGGCCTGATCGACGACAACGGCTACGTCATCAACGACATCACCACCGACATGCTGATCCGCCAGGCGCTGTGCCACGCGGACGCCGGCGTCGACGTGGTGGCGCCGTCGGACATGATGGACGGGCGCATCGGCGCGATCCGCGCCGCGCTCGAGGCGCACGGCCACATCCACACGCGCATCATGGCGTACTCGGCCAAGTACGCGTCGGCGTTCTACGGCCCGTTCCGCGACGCGGTCGGCTCGGCCAAGAACCTCGGCAAAGGCGACAAGAACACCTACCAGATGGACCCGGCCAATTCCGACGAGGCCTTGCGCGAAGTGGGCCTGGACCTGGCCGAGGGCGCCGACATGGTGATGGTCAAGCCGGGCATGCCGTACCTGGACATCGTGCGCCGCGTGAAGGACGAGTTCAAGGTGCCGACGTTCGCCTACCAGGTCAGCGGCGAATACGCGATGATCAAGGCGGCCGCGCAAAACGGCTGGCTCGATCACGACAAGGTGATGATGGAATCGATGCTGGCGTTCAAGCGCGCCGGCGCCGACGCCGTGCTGACCTACTTCGCGCTGGACGTGGCGCGCCTGCTCAAGGCCGCCAAGTAACGCCAGCGCCGGCGGCCGGCGCCATGAGCATGACGACATAGACACCAGGGCGGACGCCTCGCCGACGGCGACAGCCGGGGCGCGGCCGCCTCGTCCCATCCGATCGGCAAGCAATGCTTGACAGCCTACCTACTAGAAGGTAGTATCGTCGCATGATGAGATCATCCAACACCGCCGAAGAAATCGTCGCCTGCGCACGGGGCTTGATCATCGTAGGGGGCTACAACAGCTTCAGTTACGCCGATATCGCCGCGGTGGTGGGCATCCGCAAGGCCAGCATCCATCACCACTTCCCTAACAAGGTGGACCTGGTCAAGGCGCTGGTGGTGCAACACCGTGTGGCCACGGAGGAAGGGCTGACCCGTCTCCGGCAAGCCGTTGCCGATCCGCTCGAGCAGTTGCGCGCATATATCCAGCACTGGTCGAAGTGCATCGAGGATCTGAGCGCGCCGTTCTGCGTGTGCGCCCTGCTGGCGGGAGAGTTGCCGATCTTGCCGGACGAGGTGTCGATCGAGGTGCGCGCCCACTTCCGCTTCCTGTCGGGCTGGATGGCCTCGGTGCTCGCGGAGGGGATGCGGCAAGGAACAATCCATACGGCTTACCCGCCCGAGGTCGAGGCGGAGATCTTCATGGCGACGGTGCACGGCGCCATGCTGTCGGCGCGCGCCTATGGCGACGGGGCGATGTTCGGCACTGTAGCCAGCGCCCAGCTGGCGCGTTATTTATCGCGGTCTCAGTAACGTCATCGGTCCCGCAGGCATGAGAGTGCTTCGAGATCGGTTTTTTTTAACCCACAAACCTACCAACTAGTAGGTAGCATCTGAACGGAAAATATATGTCTCAACAAATAAATACCGCCTCCCCGATCGAGCAGGACAGCTGGCTGGAGCGTTACTACGCCGTCCGCGCGGCTTTTTCGGCGTTATGGCTGATCGCGGCGCTGACGATCGGCAAAGGTTCGGACAGCGTGAGCGCGCTGCTGCTGATCGGCTATCCGGCTTGGGACGCGCTGGCCAACTTCATCGATGGCAAGCGCAGCGGCGGACTGGCGCGTAACCGTACCCAGCTGATCAATGTCTTCGTCAGCCTTGCCGTCGCGGTGGCGATCGCGGTAGGCCTGCCCGATATGCACCGGGTGTTGGCGGTATTCGGCGCCTGGGCCATTTTGTCGGGGTTACTCCAGCTCGGCACGGCGGCGCGCCGCTGGAAATCCCACGGCGCGCAATGGGCGATGATACTGAGCGGCGCGCAATCGGCGCTTGCCGGCGCGTTCTTCATCTCCCAGGCCCGGCTGACCGCTGAGCCTTCGATCGCCACGGTCGCCGGCTACGCGGGCTTCGGCGCGTTTTACTTCCTGGTCTCGGCGCTGTCGCTGCGCATTGCCGCACGGCGCCGCCAGCGCAAATGATGCCGTACTAAACCCCGGGGTCAGTGCCGACATTCGGACAAATGACAAAAATGCGGAACTTTTTAGCGTGCCGACAGTTCCAAAATGTCCGAATGTCGGCACTGACCCCGTGTTTTTAGCCGTCGCTGCGCAGCGCGGCGATCGGGTCCAGCGCGGCCGCTTGGCGCGCGGGGAACACGCCGAAGGCCAGGCCCACCGCTACGCACAGCAGTACCGCCGCGACCAGGCTGAACGGCGACCATGCGACCGACCAGCCGGCCAAGGCGGCGATGCTGTAGGCCGCCACCGCGCCCAGCAGCACGCCGAGCAACGCGCCGCTGACGGCGATCACCAGCGCCTCGGCCAAGAACTGCTCGACCACGTCGCGCCGGCGCGCGCCCAGCGCCCGCTTCAGCCCCACCTCGCGGCGCCGCTCGAGCACGTTGGCCAGCATGATGTTCATGATGCCGATGCCGCCCACCAGCAGCGATACCGCCGCGATCGAACTCATGACGATGGCGAAGATGCGCTGCGTCTGCTGGTTCTGACGATACAGGCCCATCGGCACGATCAGGTTGGTGTCGTCGGCGCCGCCGTGGCGCCTGGTGATCAGCGCCTGCAGCACGCGCGCGGCCTGGTCCGGCGCGACCTTGCCGTCGAGCCGCACGCTGATGCCGTCGACCTCGTCCTCGATGCGCTTGAAATTGAAGCGCGCCCTGCCCGTCTCCCAAGCGACGAACAGGCGCTCGTCGTCGAGCCCCAGCTTGACGCCTTCGAAGTCGGACTTGCTCTGCGCGCGGTCCTCCAGCACGCCCACCACCTCCAGCCATACGTGGTTGAGCTTGAGGTGGCGGCCCAGCGCGGCTTCATTGCCGAACAAGCTGCGCGCGAGGCGGGCGCCGAGCACGCACACCGGCGCCACGGTGGCGCCATCGGCCGGCGTCAGCCAGCGCCCGGCCGCCAGCCGCAGGCCGCCGTGCCCGGCGTAGGCCGGCGAGACCGCGTAGGCGCGCGCCGGCACCACGCGCTGGCCCAGCACCAGCTGGTCGACCTTGATTTCCTTCTTCATCGACACCGACACCGCGCCCGGCACCACCGACAACGCCGCCGCGCCATCGGCCGCCGACAGCCCCAGCGAACGGGTGCGGATGTCCTTGAGCTGCTCGGGATCGATGGCCTTGCTTTCGATGAGCACATTGTCCAGCCCCAGCTCGGCCACCAGGCGCAGCGCCTCGCGCTTGCTGCCCTCGCCCACGGCCAGCATGGCGACGATGGCGGCCACGCCGAACACCATGCCCAGCAACGTCAGCCCGGTGCGCAGCTTGCGGCGTTGCAGCTCGGTGACCGCTTCGCGTATCAACGCCAGATTCATGATTTCTCCGTTGACGCCGGCGGCAGCAGCACGATGCGCGCGCCGGCGGCGACGCCGCTTTTCAGTTCGCTGCGCACCGGGCCGCGTTGTCCCAGTTCGACCTTGTGCCGGATCTGTTTGCCGGCTTCCTCGGTGTAGACGACGTAGCCGGCGCCGTCCTGCACCAGCGCGATGTTGGGCACCGTCAGCGCGGCCGGCCGCGCCACCAATTCCACCGTGCCGCGCAACGCCTGGCCGGGTTTGAGGCCGAGCCGGCGCGCGGTGGCGGTGTCGATGGCGGCGTCGAAGTCGCTGTATTTGACCGGCGACTCCTGCGACGTGGTGCTGGCGTTGCTGCCGACGCGCGTCACCTTGAGCGCGAGCTCGGTGCCGGTGCCGGCCAGCCGCACCCGCACCGGCAACCCCGCCTTCAGGCCGAAGACCTGGCCCTCGGCGACGCTGAAATGGGCCACTAGCTGGTTCAGGTCGGGCAGCGAGCCGAACTCCTGGCCCGCCACCTGCGTCGAGCCGATCTCGGCCTTGGTGCCGTCCCACTTGGCCGTCAGCAGGAACACGCCGTCGTGCGGCGCCACCAGTTCCAGCGCGGCCAGGCTGTCGCGTTGCTGGGCGGCGGTCCGCAGCACGCTGTCGCGCTGCGAATGCAGCACCGCGTCCTGCGCGGCCGTGCGCGCCTGCGCCTGCCCGCCCTTCCACTCAAGGTAGGTGCGCTTGGTGGTCAGGAAGCCGACATCGGCCAGCGCGTCCAGGATGTCGTTGCGGGGGAAGATGCTCAGGTCGACGCTGGCATAGCGCCGGCTCAGGCCCAGGTCGTCCTCGACCTTGGCGCGGTCGCCGGCCAGTTTGTCGCGCTCGACCTGGGCGGCGCTGGCGCTGGCTTGCTCGGCCAGGGTCTTGCGCAGCAGTTCCAGCTCGGCCTGCGACAACTCCATGCGCGATTGCGGCGAGTCGAAGCGCGCCACGACCTGGCCCTGTTCCACGCTGCTGCCGTCGGCCACCATGTCGATCAGCATGCGCTGGCTCCAGTTGTTGCCCGGCACGTTGAGCGGCGTGCTGGCGGCGGCCTTGATCTCGCCGTCGACGGCCAGGGTCTCCAGCCATGCACGCGGCGCCAATGTCTCGGCGGCGGCGCCGGATGACATCGCGTCGCCGCCGCAGCCGCTCAGCGACGCGCCAGACGCGATGCCGAATGCGATCGCGATCGCCAGCGCCATCGCCTGCGGCGTGCGCGTGGCGCGCTTCATCGCTTGCGCTCCGCCGGACGGGCGGCGTCGGCGACCAGCACCGCTTGCACCGCCGCGCCCGGTTTAAGTCCGCTGGTGGCGCCGTCGAACTGCAATTCGACATCGCGCACGATGGTCGGCTGGGCGGTCGATTTGCCGTGGAACGCGCGTCCCAGACCGACCACGCGCGCGTTCAGCGTCTGGTTGCTGCCGGGTATGGTCACACGCGCCGCCTGCCCCACGCGCACCCGCGACGATTGCGCCTCCGGCACGTTGGCGGCGATGTACAGCCGCTCCGGGTCGGCCAACGTGGCCACCGTCAACCCCACCCACACCTGGCTGCCGGCGCTGAATTTCTGGCCGTCGAAACCGGTGCGGTAGACCACCAGCCCCCGGCGCGGCGCCACCACCTTCAGCGCCGCCTGGCCCTTGGCCAGCGCGGCGATCTGGGTCTGCTGCTGCGCGATCTCGGCCTGCAACCCGGCGCGCTCGGCGTGGCGGGCGCGCATTTGCGCCTGGTGCTGGGTCAGCGCCAGCTTGGCCAGCTGGTTTTTCTCGCCGCGCTCGATCACCAGTTTGTCGTAGTCGACGCGGCGTATCAGTTCCTTCGGCATGGTGGCTTTGCGGTCGGCCTTGTCGGCGTTGCTGTGCGCCTCCGCCACGGCCAGTTCGCCCGCGCGGTCGGCCTCGGTCTGGTCGAGCTTGAGCTTGTCGAGCGCGCGCAGTTTTTCGTTGAGCGTGCCCTGCTGCGCGATCAGCCGGGTGGTGACGTCGTTCGATTCGAACTGGGCGATCTGCTGCCCGGCCTCGACCATGGTGCCTTCCGGCGCGATCTGCGCCAGCTTGTATTGCCAGATGTGGGGGATGCTCGGCGGCGACACCGGCAGCGCGCCGCGCGAGGCGATCTCGCCCTCGACGGTGAGCGCCTCGTTCCCGGGCGCGGGGGCCGGCGGGGACGCCTTGGCCGCGTACGGTTCGACCAAGGCGCTCATGCCCGCCACCAGCGGCAGGCCGTGCCCGTGCGGCAGCGCGATCTTGATGCGGAAGTAGCGGCCCAGGCCCCAGCTCGCGCGCGCTTCCGGCGCGCTGGTGATGGACTTGACCTTGCCGGTGACGGCGGCGGTGGCGGTGGCCGGCAAGGCGTCGAAGCGCAGGCTCACCGATTGCCCCTCGGACAGGTAGGGGCGGTCCGCCTCCAGCGCCCAGGCGGTGACGGCCATCTCGCCGTTGCCCAACACCGTGCCGGCGGCGTTGCCCGGCCATGCCGACGAACCCTCCTCGAAGCGCTGGCCCATCCACGGGCTGTAGCCGTGCACCACCACGCCGTCGCGCGTGGCGCGCACTTCCGATTGCGCCAGCTGGGCGAGCTGGAACGCCAGGTTGATCCGCAGCTTCTGGACCTCCAGCTTGCCGTCCTCGCGGCGCCGGGCGACCGCCTCGCGCGCGCTGGCGTCGGCGTCGCGCTTGATCGCCAGGTCGCGCGTGGTGCTGCCGAGCGCCGCCTGGTGGCGATCGTAGTCCAGCACCGAGATTTGCGTCTTGGGCAGCGCCGCCTCGACCTTGGCCTTGGCCAGCGCGGCCTGCGCGGTGACCAGCGCCTTCTCGGCCTCGACGGCCGCCACTTCCAAGGTGGCGGTTTCCTTCTCGGCACGCGCGCGTGCCTGTTCGAGTTCGGTTTCGAGCCGGTCGATGTTGGCGGCGCCATCGGTCTCGATGCGCAGCACCACGTCGCCGGGTTTGACGTGGGTGCCCTCGGCAACGAAATTGCGCAGGGTCAGCGGCGCCGAGTTCGACGGCGGCACGGTGATGGTTTGCGAGTCCAGCGCCTCCACTTCGCCGGTCAGCAGAACGGGGCGGCGCGGCGCGCTGGTGGTGGCGGTGGTAGTGGCGATGGTGGTGGCGGCGGTGGTGGCGGTGGTGGCGTCGGCCTTGGTGGCGGGCGCGGAAGCGGCGGCGCCGCCGCCATCGGGGCCCGGCAGGGCGGCGCCGGCCAGCGCCAGCAACGCCACGCCCGACAGCGCCACGGTCGCGTGTTTCACGCCCCGCCTTCGGCGATGCGGCCGTCGCGCAAGTGGATGGTGCGCTGCGCGCCGGCGGCGATGGCCGGATCGTGGGTCACCAGCACCAGCGTCTGGCCGCCGGCGTGCAATTCGCGCAGCAGTTCGAGCACGTCGGCCGCGCTGCGCGAATCGAGGTTGCCGGTCGGCTCGTCGGCGAGCAGCAGGGCCGGCCGGTTCAACAGCGCGCGGGCGATGGCGGCGCGCTGCAACTGGCCGCCGGACAACTGGCCGGGCAAGTGGCCGATGCGCTGGCCCAGGCCGATGCGTTCGAGCAGCGCGACGGCGCGCTCGGCGGCGCCGGTGTCGGCGTGACGCGCATAGCGCTGCGGCAGCAGCACGTTCTCCAGCACCGTCAAGCGCGGCAACAAATGGAAGGACTGGAACACGAAGCCGATGCGGCGGTTGCGCACATCGGAGGCGGCGTCGTCGTCGAGGGCGCTGATCTCGTCCTGGGCCAGGCGATAGCGGCCGGTGTCGGGCCGGTCCAGCGCGCCCAGCACGTTGAGCAAGGTCGACTTGCCCGAACCGGACGGCCCCATGATGGCGACGAACTCGCCGGGCGCCACGCGCAAGTCGATGCCGTCCAGCGCGTGGATCTCGTTACCGCCCTGGCGGTAGGTCTTGCGGATGTTGCTGAGCTCGATCATGCCGGGAAGTATCCCGGCACCGCCATATTTTGTCAATTCCTTAACTTGTCATTTTTTGTAAGCTCCGGGGTCGGGTCCGCCATCCGCGGCGCCGGCGCCAACGACGCCGTCTGCCACCCGTCCCGTGCCGCCCTGGCCGCCTGAACCGGCCAAGCCGGCGTCAGGCCGGACTTACTCGATAACCACCTCTTTGCGGTTGTCGCGCGAGACCCGGTCGATCATCTTGTTGTACGGGTCGACGCCGACGTCGAACGGTTGCTCCTTGACCGTGACCGTGACCACCGGATCGCCGCCGGCCAGCAGCCGCTTCTCCGTGAACAGCACCCGTTCCTCGCTCTCCTTGGCGCCCGGCGCGCGGGCGAATACGGCGATCTCGACCGGCTCGTCGTAGGCGCGCGGCGTCTCCTTGCCCTTGCCGTCCGCTTCCATCTTTGCCAGATGCAAGGTCATCGTCACGTCCCAGCGGCCGTCGGCGCGTTTCTTCGCCTTCGCGTCCGTCACGCGGTTGTCGTAGAAGACGATCTTCTCGAACAGGTCGGTGATCAGCGCCTGCTTTTCCGGCGGCGCTTCGGCGCGTATGTAACCGAGCAACTCGCGGCTGGTGGTGTACGGCGCCTGCTGGTAGGCTTTGTCTTGCAGGAAGCGCTTGAGCGCGCGGTTGAGGGCGTCCTCGCCGATCTCGTCGCGCAGGCGGTAGAACACCAGACTGCCCTTGCGGTAGTGGATGTATTGCTGGTTTTCGACGCGGAACAGCGGCTGTTCTTCGATCAGCTCGCCGCCACGGTCGCGCAGATAGCTGTCCAGCTCGAAGCGCAGGAAGCGGCGCAGCTTGTCGCGGCCGTATTCCTTTTCCATCACCATCAGCGCCGAGTATTGCGCCAGCGATTCGATCAGCATCGTCGAGCCCTGGACGTTGGCGCCCGTCACCTGGTGGCCCCACCATTGGTGCGCCATCTCGTGCGCGGTGACGTAGTAGACGTAGTCGATGTCGTCCTTGTCGCGCAGGTCGGCGATGAAGCCTATCGATTCCGAATACGGGATCGTGTTGGCGAACGATTGCGCGAAGCCCCGGTAGTTCGGGAACTCGAGGATGCGCGCCTGCTTGTGCTGGTACGGCGTGTAGTTGGCGTCGAAGTAGTCGAGCGACTTTTGCGTCGACGTGATCATGCGGTCGACGTTGTAGGCGTGCTTGCTGTCGTAGTAAACCTCGATCGGCAGGCCGCGCCATTCGCCCTTCCTGACGCTCCAGCGCGCCGACAGGTAGGCGAAGAAGTTGACCATCGGCCGGTCCATCTTGTAGTGGAAGTAGCGGCGCCCGCCCTGCTCCCAGGTCTTCTGCAGGTAGCCCGGCGCGATGGCGATCTGGTCGCCGCTGGTCGAGACCGTGGTCTCGAAATTGATCCAGTCCGACTCGCCGCCGAAGGCGTGGTAGGCGCGCGCCTTTTCGTCCTCCAGCTTGGCCATGCGGTTCGGTTCGCCCAGGCCGCGCTTGCGGCGCTCGTTGCGGTCCTTCAGCTCGTAATCGTCGCGGTAGCCGAAGTGCGGGAAGAACTCGCTGTTGTTGAAGAAGGTGCCGTTCAGGTTGACGCTGTCGGGCGCGCCGCTGTTGGTGAAGCCCTGGTGGCGGACATCGACGGTGAAGCCGAGGTCGACACGCGCGCCCGGCGCGATCGGCTGCGCCAGCTTGATGACCTTGAAGCCGGCGATCTTATCGTCCAGCACGACCTGGTGCGGCGGCAGGTTGGCGTAGCGGGTTTCGAGGTCCGGATTGACCTGCAGGCGTAGTTCGGTCAGCGGCAGGCCGGTTTTGTTTTCCAGCAGATAGCGGCCATGGATCGCCACCCGGCGCTCGGCCGGATAGATGTCGACATCGGCGCGCACGTCGGTGATGCGCGGCTGCGGCAAGTCCTTGTATTTGCGGTAGTTCTTTTCGTAGTCCGCCTGGCGGTCCATGGCGAGGTCCGACGGCACATATTCGTTGAGCACGTTGGTGTTGTAGAAGATCCAGGCGCCGGTGCCGATGAAGCCGGCCACGCCGAGCGCCAGCGCCACGCCGGCGCCGCCCTTCAAGCGCGCGCCGGCAAGGCGCAGGCGGGCGCGCCACGGCCGCGCCAGGCCGCGCACCCAGAACGCTTGCGCCAGGATCAGCGCCGACACCGTGAACAAGCTCCAGTACAAGGCGTACCACGACCAGCCCTTGAGGAAGTGGCCGTAGCCGTTCATGTCCGAATAGCGCAGGCCCGGCAGCGCGCCGAAGTTGTACAGGTTGTGGTTGAAGTGCATCACGCCCAGCACGATCTGCGACACCATCAGCAGGATCACCAGCAGGTAGCCGATGAATTTGTTATTGGTGAGCACTTGCAGCGCCAGCGCGAACAGTCCCATCAGCACGAAGAAGGCCGACTCCAGCAGCACGCCCTTGACGTACAGGCCGACCTCGATCGGCGCGCCGCCCTTGAACAGCTGGAAGCCGGCCGCCGCCACCGCGCCGGTCAGCAGGAAGCCGAAGATGACGCCCACCAGCGCGACGCATTTGGCCACCAGCGGCGCCCAGTCGGGCACCGGCATGGCGTCGCCGACGTCGGCGATCCGGGCCTGGCGCTCCTTAAAGATCAGTTCGCCGGCGTAGAAGGTCAGCACGATGATCAGCATGAAGTTGAAGGTGCCGCTCAGGGTCTGCAACATCAGGTGCGTGACCGGGTAGACGTCGGTGCCCAGCATGCTGTCGGCCTGGGTGGCGGCGCCGATGAAGTTGAGCACGCCGAACAGCAGCATCACCAGGAAGGGCACGCTCTTGAACACGGCCCTGGCGTCGAAGGCGAGGATGTGCCAGCACTGCAGCCAGCCGGTGGAGGCATCGAAGCGCGGCGCGATGCGCGGCAGCGCCACGGCCGGCGGCGCCGGCGGCGCCACGGCGGCCGGCTTGGCCTTGCCGAACAGGCGGCGCCCGGTGCCGACCCGCTGCGGCTTGAACAGGACCAGGGTGGCGATGAAGAAGACCGCCGCCACGCCCAGCCACAGCAGGCGGTTGGCCAGCAGGTAGCCGGTGAACGGCGGCAGGCCGGCGTTGGCCTCGGCCGCCGAGAAGTAGCGGGTGGCGCGGCCGAAGGCGCGCACGCCGAACGGATCGACCAGCACGGCGATCCATTCGTTGTTGATGTCGCGCGTGAAGGCGCCGGCGACGGCCCACAGCACGAAGAAGCCCAGCACGCCGACATAGACCAGCATCATCGAGCGGGTGGTGGCCGCCAGCAGCATCAGCAGCGCGCCGACGAACAGCAGGTTGGGAATGACGAAGAAGGCGAAGCTCCACAGGTAGGCCGCGCCCGGCAGCGGACCGACGCGGGCCTCGTCCACCCACGGCATCAGCGGCCCGAGCAGCATGCCGATGGCGATCAGCACGAAGATCGCCAGGCAGGCCACCAGGCCGGCGCTGAAGCGGCCGAGCAGGTATTGGTACTTGCGCATCGGCGTGGCGAACAGCATGTCGGAGATGCCGACCTCGCTGTCGCGCAGCACCGTGCCGGCGATGAAGATGGTGACGATGAACATCGAGATCACCGTGAACGTGCCCATGATCTGCGCCACGACCGTCGGCGCGTTGCGGTGGACGTTGCCGATGGCGCCGCCGACCTGGATGGCGTCGCTGGTGGTGGCGCCGAACGCCATCAGCGCCAGGATCAGGCCGCTGACCCACAGCAGCGGTTGGCGCAGCTGGTAGCGCAAGTCGAATTTAAAGAATTCAAGCAACATGGCGGCTCCTTACGCCGCGACCGGCGCGGCGACCGGCGCGGCGGCGGCCGGCGCGGCGGCGCGGGCGGCGTTGCGCACGTGCAGGAAGTAGACGTCCTCCAGGTCCGGCTCGACGGCGATAAAACCGTCGTCCGGCTGGCTGTCGGCGTAGACGTTGATCTGCGGCTTGCCGCCGACCAGGCGCGTGTGCAGCACGTTGAAGCGCTGCTGGTATTCCGGCAGCGCCTCGGCGCTGACGCTGCGGCGCCACACCTTGCTCTTGATGGTGTCGATGGCCGCCAGCGGTTCGCCCTGGCTGAGCACCTCGCCCTTGACGATGATGGCCATGCGCGGGCACAGGTCGGTGACGTCGGCCACGATGTGGGTCGACAGGATCACCACCACCTGCTCGCCGATCTTGGCCAGCAGGTTGAGGAAGCGGTTGCGTTCGTCCGGATCGAGGCCGGCGGTCGGCTCGTCGACGATCACCAGCCGGGGCGAGCCGAGCAGCGCCTGGGCGATGCCGAAGCGCTGGCGCATGCCGCCCGAATAGGTGCCGAGGTTGCGCTTGCGCGCTTCCCACAGGTTGGTTTGCTGCAGCAGCGCCTCGACCGCCTCCTTGCGCTCGCCGCGCGCGGTCAGGCCCTTGAGGACGGCGAAGTGGTTGAGCAGCGTTTCGGCGCTCACTTTCGGGTAGACGCCGAAGTCCTGCGGCAGGTAGCCGAGCTGGCGGCGCAGCGCCTCGGGCTGGGCCAGCACGTCGAGGCCGTTGAAATCGATGCTGCCGCTATCCGGATCCTGCAAGGTGGCGATGGTGCGCATCAGCGAGGACTTGCCGGCGCCGTTGGGGCCGAGCAGGCCGAACATGCCGTTCGGGATGTCCAGGGTGACGTTGTTGATCGCCTTGACGCCGTTGGCGTAGGTCTTGCTCAGCTGTTTGATCGATAGCATGGAACGCATTCTCCGGATAAGAAACGGACGGGGGTCCGTGGCAACCTTACTATAAGGTAAAGTTGCAAACTTATCAGGATTTTGCGATGGGCGGCGAATTTCGGGGGCTGGGCGGTGATTTCCCGCCGCCGCCCTACGGCCGGTATTCGGGGAACATCTCTTTCAACAGGAACGCGGTCAATTCCTTTTCATCTTCCTTGCGCGCGCTCATGTGGACGGTTTTGCCCAGGCGGCGCGATTCCCATTCGAAGTCGCCCGGCTTTTCCTTGCGGATGATCTTGATCATTTCCTTGACCACGGCCGTTTCGATGTCGCGCTCGCCGCCCTGTTCGACGTGGATCTGCTGCAGCCAGTTGCGCTTGAAGTTGGTGTTCCAGCCGCGGAATTTGACGTCGGCGCTGTTGGAGCGCTTGTCGACCGAGAACACGCCGCCGGTGTCGTCCTTGTCCACGCCGCTCGAGCGGCCCTGGGCGCCGGCGATGTTGGCCTTGGCGATGCGCAAGGCGCGGTCGTTGGCGCTCTCCTCCGGCGCCGGCGCGGCCGGCTGCGGATTGTTCGCTTCGCGCGCGGCGCGGCGCTTGGCGATCATTTCCGACATGTCCGCCTCGGGCGGCGGCGTCATCGTCGCCTGCACCGGCGGCACATAGGTTTCCAGCTTGGGCTTGACGGCGGCCGGGGTCTCGCGCGAGGTGGTCGGCTTGCGCGGCGGCGGCGGCTTGCTGGCCTTGGCCACTTCGGTCTTGGGTTTGGGCGTCGGTTTGGGCGTCGGCTTGGTCGGCGTGATCGGCTGCGGCTGGATGTAGACCATTTGGCCACCCTTCGGCGGCGCCGAGGTCTTGGTCTTTTCCGGCGCCGGCGCGATAAAGTAATACAGCACGGCCAGCAGGTGCAGGCCGATCGAGATGCCGATGCCGATGCGGTTGCTCTTGGCCTTGCGGTCCCACGTGGCGACCGGCTCCCCCGCCTGCGGCAGGGGTTGCCCGCAGGTTTCGCAATATCCGGTTGCGGAAAGTATATGGGAGTCGTGGTGCAAGATACCAAACCTTGTGCGTGAAAATGCGGCCATAGTGCCAGAGTCCCGGTGGTTTGGAAACATCTGTTCAGGACCATCATACCGCGCCGTTCAAATCGGTGCGCGTATCCCAAGGTTCCACTTTACAATTTTCACGTCTTGACGGGTGTTACCGTATGTATCCAGGCCTTTACAAAATGACATGTTGGGTGTCGTTGACGGGCACCGGCGCCAGCGCCGGCGCCGGTACGGGGGAACGATGGCCGGGGTGGCGGCGCGGAGAATCGGCCATTTGGGCGAACATGGCCGTCACGCAACGGTCGGCGTCCAGCACCTGGCGCGAGCGCAGCATCGGGCGCGGCAACGCATGGGTGTAGTAATGACAACCCTCGACCGGATAGCCGAGCGCCCAGATGTTGCGCGCCGGTTCGCCGTCGATGTTGAGCGGCTGGCCGGCCTCGTCGATGTCGATGCCGCCGGGGTGGAACACACCGTTGTAATACGGCCGCACCAGGCCGCGTTTTAACACATTACGGATAAGTAAGGACTCGTCCGTCTCGGGGAAAAAGGCGTCCAGCCGGGCGACGACCAGCGCGTCGATCGGCCGCCGCTCGGTGGCGGCGGCGAACTTCGTGCTCAGCACATAGGTCGAATCGTCCTCGTCGGTCTCGACCACGCTGTTGGGGCCGGAGACAATGTCGATGACGCCGGCGTCGAGCAGCGCCAGCAGTTCCTCGTTGCGGCGCAGCGGCGGGCCGAAGGCGGCGCGGTTGATGGCCGGATGGTAGACGTTGAGGAACTTGCGGTGCGACGCCGGCGTCAGGCCGCCATGCTCGATGGCGGCCTGCAAGGTGGCGCGCACGTCGCGCAGCACGTCGGTGGCGGCCTTGGTCGGGCTGTCGATATTGCCCAGCCGCGCTTCCTGCAGGTCGTCCTGCAGCCAGTCGGTGAAAAAGGCCCGGAAGTCGTCGAGGTTGTCGAACTGGCGCTCGCGCAGCGGAAACAGCAGCGCGTCGATCGCCGCCTCGTCGTCGGCGTTTGGCACGAAGGTGAGCGGGTCCGGCACCAGCGCGGCGCCGTCGGCGCGGGCGTTGGCCGGCAGCGCGGCGGTGCGCGCCAGGGTGTGGCGGTAGACCCAGGCCATTTCACGCTTGAGCAGCGGCAACAGCTCGCGGTCGAAATCGAGCTGGCGGCTGCCGCGCGTGGCCAGCGCCTTGCGCCGCAGCGCCTCGACCGCGTCCGGCGTGAAGTAATGCGGATGGTGGCGGCCGTCGAGCCCTTTCTGGTTGATGCCGCGCGCGGCGTAGGGCAGGCAGTTGCGCGAGCACAAGGTCAATTTCGGCTCGCGCCCGGAGCGTTGATAGCGCAGCACGCCCTGCCCGTTCGGCTCGCCGTTCGGCTCGCCGTTCGGCTGGCGCACGAAGGCGCCGCCGCGCCCGACCGTCAGCTCGGCGATCACATCGTGCGCGCTCAGGCCCAGGCCCTGGATCGCCACCCGCGCCTCGGGGGCGAGGCGCTCGAGTTTGTCGAGCGGATAGATGTGGCGCACAAACGACAGGCGGCTGTTGTAGCGCGCGTGGTCCTGCGCGAACTTGGCCAGCGCGGCCTCCTGGTCGCTGGGCCGATTGCGGCCGTGGCCGGTGGTCAGGAACACGAAGTCGCTATGGACGATGAAGCCGCTTTCAAGCTCGATCGCGGTGCGCCCGTCCTGCTGCTGCCACAGGTCGTTGGCGCGCAGGCGGTGGTGGGTGAGCGTGACGCCGGCCGGCAACGCGGCCGCCACCTGCTGGCAGGCCCAGGCCAGGTATTCGCCCAGCATGCTGCGCGGCAGGTAATCGGATTCGGTGATGTCGGCGCCGGCGCCGGCGATCCTGTGATAGCTGTCGCCGAAACGGCGGTAGCCGCTCTGCCGCGCCCACGCCGTCAAGGTCGGCGTGGCGCACGGCGGCGCGTGGTGCACCGCGCCCGGCGCGGGGAACATGGTGACCTGGCTGGCCACCGTGTTGATCAGCAAGTGCCGCGGCTGGCGCGTGGTGTGCACGCCGGGACCGCATTCGCCGGGCTCGATCAGAATGATGTCGAGCAGCAGCTGGCGGCTGCCGGCGATCGCCGCGATGCGTTCGAGCACGCTGAGCCCGCGCGGCCCCATGCCCACGATGGTGACACTGTAGCGTTTCATTTTCGATCGCCTCTTTTTTCATAGCCAACTTGCCTATGATAAATAAGCGATCCTCGAATTAACTTGTCACCCGTCAATGCTTGACTATGTTCACGGCCTTCAGTGGTACGGCGTGGACACTTTCCGGGGCGTAGTCGGGCACATCCCCGGCCAGCTCGGCGTCGCTCATCGGGCCGGTGCCGCTGTACTTGTCGAGGAACAGGTAGATCACCGGCGTGATGTACAGCGTGATCACTTGCGAGAAGATCAGGCCGCCCACCACGGCCAGGCCCAGCGGCTGGCGCAGTTCGGCGCCGGCGCCCAGGCCCAGCGCGATCGGCAGCGCGCCCATCAGCGCGGCCAGGGTGGTCATCATGATCGGCCGGAAGCGCAGGATGCAAGCCTCGCGGATCGCCTCGGCCGGCGTGCGGCCCTCGTTGCGCTGCACGTGCAGCGCGAAATCGATCATCATGATGGCGTTCTTCTTGACGATACCGATCAGCATCAGGATGCCGATGATGGCGATCATCGTCAGGTCCAGGTTGAACAGGCGCAAGGTCAGCAAGGCGCCCACGGCCGCCGACGGCAGGCCGGCCAGGATGGTCAGCGGGTGGATATAGCTTTCGTACAGCACGCCCAGCAGCACGTAGATGACGCCCACGGCGGCCAGGATCAGGATCAGCTGGCTGCCCTGCGAGCTCTGGAACACCGCCGCGTCGCCGCCGTAGTTGGTGATGATCGAAGGCGGCAGGCTCATGTCCACGCCCATGCGGTCGATCTTGGCGGTGGCCGTGCCCAGCGGCACGTCCGGCGCCAGGTTGAACGAGATCGTGATCGCCTGCAGCTGGCCCTGGTGGTTGACGGCGGTCGGGCCGATGGTGCGCTCGACGCTGGCGATGCTCGACAGCTTGACCAGCTGGCCGGTCTTGTTGCGCACCGAGATCCGGGTCAGCGCGCTGTCGAACTGGCGGTCGGCGTCGGCCGCCTCGAGGATGACGTAGTAGCTGGCGGCCGGCGAATAGATGGTCGACACTTGGCGCTCGCCGAAGGCCAGGTACAGCGCGGTGCGGATGTCGCCGATCGCCACGCCGAGGTTGTTGGCCTTGTCGCGGTCGATCCGCAGCGACGCCTGCAAGCCCTTGTTCTGCGAATCGCTGGTGACGTCGCGGAAGTCGGGGTCGTTGCGCATCTGGTCCAGGTATTTCTGCGCCCAGTCGTTGAGCGCGCCGGGGCTGACCGATTGCAAGGTGTACTGGTAGCGGCTTTTGGACGGGCGTCCGCCCAGCTGCAGGTTCTGCACCGGGCTCAGATACACGGCGATGCCGGGCACGGCCTTGGTGGCCTTGCGCAGGCTGTCTAGCACCTGCGGCATCTTTTGCCGCTCGCCGCGCGGCTTGAGCACCAGGAACATGCGCCCGCTGTTGCCGCCGCTGACGAAGGACACCACGTCCTGCACGTTAGGGTCGGCGCGGATCACCGCCACCACCCGGTCCTGCAGCGCCATCAGCGCGGCCGACGAGATGTCCTCGGAGGCCTCGGTGTTGACGCGGATCTGGCCCAGGTCCTCCTCCGGGAAGAAGCCCTTCGGGATCGTCATGTACAGCACCGCCGTCAGCACGAAGGTGCCCAGCGCGGCCAGCAGCACGAGCGGCCGGTGGCGCAGCGCCAGGTCCAGGGTGCTGGCGTAGCCGTTGCGCAGCCGGGTGAAACCGGCCTCGAACCAGCGGCCGAGGAAGTTGCCCTTGTCGTGCTCGGGATCGATGGTGTCGGCCGGCAGCAGGCGGCTGGCCAGCATCGGCACCAGCATCAGCGACACCGCCGCCGACACCAGCACCGACAGCGCGACGACCACGGCGAATTCGTGGAACATCAAGCCGATCACACCCGGCATGAAGAAGATCGGGATGAACACGGCCACCAGCGAGACCGAGATCGAGATGATGGTGAAGCCCATCTCCCTGGCGCCGATCAGCGACGCCTGCAGCGGCTTCTTGCCCATCTCGATGTGGCGCACGATGTTTTCCAGCACCACGATGGCGTCGTCGACCACCAGGCCGACGGCCAGGGTGATGCCCAACAGTGAAACGTTGTCGAGGCTGTAACCGAAGGCATACAGCAAGGCCAGCGCGCCCAGCAGCGAGATCGGCATCGTGATCGCCGGGATGAACGTGGCGGCGGCGCGGCGCAGGAACAGGAAGATCACCATGACGACCAGGAAGATCGTCAGCAGCAGGGTCAGGTTGACGTCGTGGATGGCCTCGCGGATCGACACCGAGCGGTCGTTGACGAGGTTGATGCTGATCGATTCCGGCACCTGGTTCTTGAAGCGCGGCAGCAGCGCGCGCACGCCGTCGACCACCTGCACGGTGTTGGCGTCGGGCTGGCGCTGCACCAGCAGCACGATCGAGCGCTCGCCGTTGTAGCTGCCGGCGGTCTTGACCGACTGGAAGCTGTCCTCGACGGTGGCGACGTCCTTCAGGCGCACCGGCTCGCCGTTGCGGGTGGCGACGATCAGCTCGGCGAATTCGGACGCCTTCATCAGCTGGGCGTTGCCCTGGATGGTCAGGGTCTGGCTGGGGCCGTCCAGGATGCCCAGCGGCGTGTTGGCGTTGGCCGAGCGGATCGCCTGCTGCAATTCGTCGAGCGTGAGGTCGCGCGCGTTCATCAGGTCCGACTTGGCGCGCACCCGCACCGCGAAGCGCTTCTGGCCGTTGACGGTGACCTGCGCCACGCCGGGCAAGGTCGACAGGCTGGGCGCGATCAGGTTCTCGGCATAGTCGTTGAGCTCGGCCAGGGTCATCGACGGCGACGTCATCGTCATGAACAGCACCGGCGCGTCGGCCGGGTTGACCTTGCGGTACGACGGCAGGTCGGTCATCTCGACCGGCAACTGGCGCTGGGCGCGCAGCAGCGCGGCCTGGACGTCGACCGCCGCCTCGTTGACGTTGACGCTCGGATCGAATTCCAGGGTCAGCGAGGAATTGCCCAGCGTGTTGGTGGAGGTGATCAGCGACAGCCCGGCGATGGTGGAGAACTGCTTTTCCAGCGGCAGCGCGACCGACGAGGCCATGGTGTCGGGCGAGGCGCCCGGCAGGTCGGCCGAGACGTTGATGACCGGCGTGTTATAGCTGGGCAGCGCGGCGACCGGGATGTAGAAGTACGACAGCACGCCGGCCAGCACCAGGGTCAGCGACAGCAGCACCACCATCACGGGGCGCCGTATGCACAACTCGGAAAGGTTCATCGCTTAGCCCTTCTGTTTCGCGTTGTCCAGGCCGGGCCCGGCCGGCTTGTCGGCCCCGGCGATCCGCACCTTGCCGCCCGGCCGCAGGTTTTGCTTGCCGTCGACGATGATTTGCTCGCTGCCGCTCAAGCCGGAGACGGCGGCATGGTCGCCGAACGAGTGCAGCCGTTTGATGTTGACCACCTTGGCCGATTGGTCGCTATCGACCGTGTAGACGAAGGTGCCGCGCGTGTTGCTGATGATAGCGTTTTGCGGGATCACCGTCGCGTCTTTTATGACGTGCGAGACCAGCTGGGTGTTGACGTACTGGCCCGGCCACAGGCTGCTGCCCTTGTTGTCGAACTGCGCCTTGACGCGGATGACGCCGGCCACCGGATCGACGGTGTTGTCGATGAAGCTGAGCACGCCGTTGATTTCCTTGTCCGAGCCGCCCAGGGTGACCTTGACCGGCACCGCGCCGCGCTGCTTGGCCTCGAGCAGCGCGCCGAGCGCCGACTCCGGCAGCGTGAAGGCGACGTTGATCGGATCGAGCTGGGTGACGGTGGTCAGCGACGTCTCCAGCTGCACCAGGCTGCCCGGATAGACGTTGATGGCGCCGACCCGGCCCGTCATCGGCGCGCGGATGGCGGTGTAGCTGGCGTCGACGCCGACCGCGCGGGCGGCGGCGATGTCGGCCTCGAGCAGCGCGCGGGCCGATTCGACCTGGCTCTTGAGCGTGTCGACGGCGCCCTGGGCGACGAATTTCTGCTCCAGCAAATCCATCGCGCGCTGGTACTGGCGCTCGGCGTCGGCCAGGGTGGCGCGGTCGCGCGCGACCTGGGCCTGCGCCTTTTGCACGTTGGCGCGCTGGCTGCGGTCGTCGAGCGAGAACATCAGCTCGCCGGAGGTGACGAACTGCCCTTCCTTGATGTGCACCTTGGCGATGGTGCTGGTCGTTTGCGGATGCAGGTCGACCGAGCTGACCGGGGTGACCGTGCCGTTCGCTTGCAGCACGACGGCGACGTCGCGGCGCGTCGGCGCGACGACGCTGACGGTGGTCGGGCCCTGCGGGCCGTTGCCGTTCTTCGACTGGGCGCCGGCCTGGGCCGGGCCGGCGCCGCCGTGCGTCGCGTACCAGACGCCGCCGCCAAGGATCGCGATGGCGCCCACCACATATGCTAACGAAGATTTTTTCATTTTTTAAGCCAGGGTTTTACTGGTGAATGGACTGCTGAATGACTACTGAATGACTGCTGAATATTGCCTAGATGCATGAAGGCGAAGCATTGTCGCATGATTTTTGACCAAAACCCGCGCTTCGCGGCTACTTTGTGGCGCGCCGCTCACCGCACGGCGTAGAACTCGGGCACCACCAGGGTGACTTCCAGCCCGCCGTCGGCATGGTTGGCCAGCACCACGTTGGCGCCGTGCTGCTCGGCGATGTTGCGCGCGATCGTCAGGCCCAGGCCGGTGCCGCCGGACTCGCGCGAGCGCGACGTCTCGATGCGGTAGAACGGCTCGAACACGCGCGCCATTTGATCCTCCGGGATGCCGGGGCCGCCGTCGCGGATGCGGATGCGCGCCGCCCCCACCAGGCGCTCGACGGTGACGCTGGCGTGGTGGCCGTATTTGACGGCGTTGTCGATCAGGTTGACCAGGCAGCGGCGGATCGCCAGCGGCCGGCCCATTAGCGCCATGCCGGCCTTGCCGTTGAGCTCGACGGGCTGGCCGCTGTCGGTGGCGTCGCTGCAGACGCTGTCGAGCAGCGAGTCGAGGTCGAGCGCCTGCATGGTTTCGGTGGTGTCCATGCTGCGCGCCAGGTCCAGGCCCTCCTTGACCATCTGCTGCATGGCCGACAGGTCGTCGATCAGGCGCTGCTGCAGGTCGGGGTTGACGACCTTTTCCAGCCGCAGGCGCAGCCGCGTGAGCGGGGTTTGCAGGTCGTGGGTGATGGCCGCCAGCATTTGCGTGCGCTGCATGATGTGCTGGCGGATGCGCGCCTGCATGGCGTTGAAGGCGGCGCTGGCCTGGCGGATCTCGGCCGCGCCGCTGAGCACGACCGGCGGGTGGTTGATGTCGTTGCCCAGGTCCTTGGCCGCCTGCGCCAGCAGCTTGAGCGGACGCATCGTCATGCGCGTGACCAGGTAGGCCAGCACCGCGACGCTGAACAGGAAAGGCAGCAGCGCCAGCATCTCGCTGTACTCGGTGGCCGGCTTCTCCGGCGGCGGCAGGATCGACAGCTTGAGCAGTTCGCCGTCGCGCAGGCGCACCCGCATCGCCTCGCAGGCGCCGCCCCACTGCGACGGCGCGAAGATGTAGCTCTGGCGCGGCTGGTAGCAGGCCGCCGGACGCTCCTTCAGCGGCATCAGCTGGATGCCCTGGCCGAGGCGCTGCTGCAAGCGGGTCGAAAATTCGGTCGGGCCGGTGGTGTCGGCCAGCGGTTGGTCGGGGCGCTGCAGCAGGATGGTGCCGCGCGTGGCCATGCGCAGGTAGGTCGCGCGCGACGGCTCGCTGAGCGCCTCGGCGGTCGAGATCAACTGTTCGGCGCGCTCCATCGCGTGGAAGTCGCGGTAGCGCTCGAACGCGCGGGTGCGCTCGCCGACGGCCAGCCACTGGGTCAGCGCCGCCGAGGCGATGATGCCGAGCAGCAGGACGGTGAAGACCCGGCCGGTCATCGAGCCGAAGAAGGCTTTCAAGGGTGCGGCTCCACGGTGACCTGGCCGGCCAGCACGTAGCCGCCGTTGCGCACGGTCTTGATGATTTGCGGCACGCGCGCGTCCTCGCCCAGCTTTTGCCGCAGGCGGCTGATCTGGATGTCGATCGAGCGGTCGAACGGGTCGGCGTCGCGGCCCTGCGTCAGGTTCAGCAGCTGGTCGCGGTTGAGCACGCGGTTTGGATGTTCGAGGAACACCTTGAGCAGGCGGAACTCGGCGCCCGACAGCATGATGACGATGCCGTCCGGATTGAGCAGGTGGCGCGCGGTCAGGTCCAAGGTCCAATTGGAAAAGCGCATCTGCTGCGCCTTGTCGGCGCCGCCGCCGCTGGGCATGGCGTTGCTGCGGCGCAGGACGCTGCGGATGCGCGCCAGCAGCTCGCGCGGTTCGAACGGCTTGGGCAGGTAGTCGTCGGCGCCCATCTCGAGGCCGAGGATGCGGTCGAGCGGCTCGCCGCGCGCGGTCAGCATGATCACCGGCAGGGTCGACTGCGCGCGCAGTTTGCGGCACAGGGTCAGGCCGTCGTCGCCGGGCAGGTTGAGGTCGAGCACGACCAGGTCGGGTTTGGCTTCGTCGAGCATCTTCCACATCGCCACGCCGTCGGCGGCGCACAGCGCGCGGTAGCTGTTCGATTCCAGGTAGTCGGCCAGCAGGGTACGGATGTCGCGATCGTCGTCGACGATCAGAATAGTAGATGTGGGTTCCATGCCTTAATTATCCTTAGTTCGGACGCGCCTGACCAATCACCAATTGTATCGTCTTGTATATGGCGGACAAGGACAAGCGGTGGCCCGGCGGCGGCCTGCGCACCGGATAACAACGCGAAACATCTGGATACAAACACCATGGCACGGGAAACGTCACGGCAATCTTCGGCTGCGAAGATGGGTTCAAGCGCGACAACAAAACGCCGCGATACCGTGAATCACTGAACTACTCATCGATAAAGGAAATGACCATGAACGTACTTCGCAAAAGCATACTGATCGGTTTTACGGTGCTGGGCATGGCCGCCGCGCACGCCCAGGACACGGCGCCCGCCGCCGGCCCGGACAAGAGCGCGAATATGGAGCAGCGCCGCGCCAAGATGTCGGAGATGTACGCCAAGCGCCAGGCCAGGCTGCACGACCAGCTGAAGCTGACGACGCAGCAGGAATCGGCGTGGGCCAGCTACCAGGCGGCGATCAAGCCGTCGATGCCGGACGGGCCGCGTCCGCAGCGCGGCGAGTTCGCCAAGCTGACGGCGCCTGAGCGTTTAAGCAAGATGATCGAGATGACCAAGCAGCGCGAAGCGAAGATGGAAACGCACCTGGCGGCGCTGACGGCGTTCTACGGCCAGCTGACGCCGGAGCAGAAGAAGGTGTTCGACGAGCGCGGCATGGGCGGCAAGCGCGGCGGCCACGGCCAGCACGGCGGCTGGCGCCACCACGGCTGACGCAAACACCCACGGGGGTCAAGTCTGTCATTCGGACACGGCCCGAACAGTCGCCGGTGTTTCACGGCCGAGATTGTGTCCGAATGACAGACTTGACCCCGGGGTTACGGCCGAGATTGTGTCCGAATGACAGACTTGACCCCGGGGTTACCGGGGTTATGGAAACGCGCGGGACAGGGAAGTGTGGAACTGGCTGGCGTTCTGGTATCCGATCACGCGCGAGCCCGGTATTTCGTGGCCCTTGCCGTCGAACAGGATGATGCCCGGCGGTCCGAACAAGCCGAAGCGCTTCAGCATCGCCTTGTCGTCGGCGTCGTTGGCCGTCACGTCCACCTGCAGCAGCACGGTGGTGGCGAGCTTGTCGCGCACCTTGGCGTCGACGAAGGTGAGCTTCTCCATCTCCTTGCACGATACGCACCAATCCGCATAGAAATCCAGCATGGCGGTCTTGCCGCCGGTTTGCGCCAGCACCGCGTCCAGCTGCGCCACGGTCTTGATGCGCTGGAATGCCAGCGGCGTATGCCGGGTGCCGGTCAGGTGCGCCAGCGGCGCCAGCGGATCGCGTCCGCCGCTGACCACGCCGACCAGTTGCGTCAGCCCCAGCACCGCAACCACCACGCCCAACGTCTTGCCGACCCAGGCGCCGGAATTGAGCAGCAGGTACATGCCGTAGCCGACCAGCAGCGCGGCCCAGCCCATCATCTGCACCGCCGCCGGCAGCACCGGCGATACCAGCCACCACGCCATCGCCAGCATCAGCACGCCGAAGAAGCGCTTGACCGAATCCATCCACTTGCCGGCCTTGGGCAGCAGGGCGCCGGCCGAGACGCCGACCAAAATCAGCGGCACGCTCATGCCGACCGCCATCGCGAACAGCGCGGCGCCGCCGATGACGACGTCGCGCGTCTGGCTGATGTAGACCAGCGCGGCGGCCAGCGGCGCGGCCACGCACGGGCCGACGATCAGCGCCGAGATCGCGCCCATGATGAATACGCCGGCCAGCTTGCCCGACGATTGGCGGTTGGAGACGCCGCTTAATTTCGATTGCAGCGCGGCCGGCACTTGCAGGTCGTAGTAGCCGAACATCGACAGCGACAAAATCGCCATCAGCACGGCGAACGTGCCCAGCACCCACGGGTTTTGCAGCGCGGCGGACAAGCCCTCGCCCGCCAGGCCGGCGGCCACGCCGAGCGCGGTGTAGACGATGGCCATGCCCAGCGCGTAGGTGACAGACAGCAGCAGGCCGCGGCTGCGGTTGCCGCGGTCGCCCTCGCCGACGATGATCGACGACAGAATGGGCACCATCGGCAGCACGCACGGCGTGAACGACAGGCCCAGGCCGAGCAAGGCGAACAGCGGCAGGATCACCAGCAGGCTGCCGGTCTTGAGCGCCGCTTCCAGCCGGCCCGATTCGCCGACCGGCGCCGCCGCGACGGCCGCCGCCGGCGGCGCCGGCGGCACGATGTCCTCGGCGGTCGGCTTGGGGATGGTGTAGATGTTGACGCCGGGGCTGACGGCGGCCGGCTTGCCTTCGCCGACCGCGGCCGGGATGGCCGCCGCCGGCGTCGTCGTTGCGGTCGCCGCGGTCGTGGCGACGGCGGCCGTGGCCGCGCCCTTCGCGCCCGGCGCCGCCGGCAGCGGCACCGAGCCGCTGCCGGTCAGCTGCGCCTTGTAATCCTGCGGCGAGTAGCACAGGCCTTTTTCGGAGCAACCCTGGCCGCTGACGAGCAAGGTGAACGGCCCGTCGACGTCGACCGGTATCGTGATCGTGACGTTCTGGCGGTAGGTTTCGACATCCTTTTCGAAGGTGGCGTCGTAGTGGACTTTGCCGGCCGGGATCAGTGGCGTGCCGAGCCTGGCGCCGACGGCGCTGAACTTGAACGGTTCGCGGTACATGTAGTAGCCGTCGGCGATCTGGAAGTTGACCGCGATGGTGTGGCCGTCGACCATGCGCGCGGAGAACTTGAACGCCGCTGCGGGATCGAGGAAGTCCTGGGCGCGGGCGTGGCCGGTCGACAGCACGGCGATCAGGGACAACAGCGTGGCAAAAAGACGGGCGAAACGAAACATGAAAACCTTCTATCAGCGGTGATGGTCGTTGGAGCAAACGCGATAGTACACCGAGCCGTGCTTTCCCGCCCGCGCCCGGCCGGGTGGCAGGCGGCCGGGCGCGGCGAATTCACCGGCGGCGCCGTTTTGTGCGAAACTCAATCTTTGCCCACCTGGAGCCCACTCCGATGCCTACGCTACGCCCCTTGCTGTTTTCCGCTTTGGCGCTGGCCGCCGTCCCGACCCTGGCGCAAGCGCCGGCCGAGGCGCTGGCCGCCGTGTCCGCCGATGATTTGCTGACCCACATCAAGACGTTGGCGTCCGACGAATTCGAGGGCCGCGCCCCGGGCTCGCCCGGCGAGGCGAAAACGGTGGCGTATCTGGAGCAGGAATTCAGGAAGCTGGGGCTGAAACCGGGCAATCCGAACGGCGGCTGGGTGCAGCCGGTGCCGATGCGCGGCATGACGCCGACGCCGTCGTTCAGCTACACGATCGGCGGCAAGACCGTGGCGCTCGATTTCCCGGAAGACTATGTCGCCCATTCGACCAGCCAGCCGGCCAGGGTGGCCGTCGACCGGTCCGAGATCGTATTCGTCGGCTACGGCGTGCAGGCGCCGGAATACGGCTGGGACGACTACAAGGGCGTCGACGTGCGCGGCAAGACGATCCTGATGCTGATCAACGATCCGGCCGTGCCCGACCCGAAGAATCCGGCCGAACTGGACCCGGCCATGTTCAAGGGCAAGGCGATGACCTATTACGGCCGCTGGACCTACAAGTATGAAATCGCCGCCAAGCTGGGCGCGGCGGCGGCGATCATCATCCACGAGACCAAGCCGGCGGCCTACCCGTGGGACGTGGTGCGCAGCGGCGGCAACAGCGAGAACTTCAGCCTGCTGCGCGACGGCCCCGATCCGGACGCGCCGGCGGTGCCGGGCTGGATCCAGCTCGACAAGGCGAAGGCGATGATGGCGGCCGCCGGCTACGATTTCGACACGCTCAAACGGCAGGCGCTGACCAAGGGCTTCCGTCCGGTCAGCCTGAAGGGCACGGCCAGCTTCAAGATCGACAACACGGCGCGCACCGTCAACTCCAACAACGTGGTGGCGATGATCCCGGGCAGCGATCCGAAGCTGAAGGATGAATTCGTCATCTACAGCGCCCACTGGGACCATCTGGGCATCGACGCGCGCCTGCCCGGCGAACGGACCAGGCAGATCTATCACGGCGCGCTCGACAACGCCTCCGGCGTGGCCGCGCTGATGGAGATCGCCAAGGCCTACAAGGCGCTGCCGCCGGCGCAGGCGCCGAAGCGCTCGATCCTGTTCCTGGCGACCACCGCCGAGGAGCGCGGCCTGCTGGGCGCGAAGTACTACGCCGCCCATCCGCTGTATCCGTTGAAGAAGACGGTCGCCAACATCAACATCGACGGCATCAACGCCTGGGGCAAGACCGCACAGATCGAGAACGTGACGTCGGGACATTCGAGCATCGACGCCTTGCTGGCCAAGTACGCCAAGACCCAGGGCCGCGTGATGGACGGCGATTCGCGCCCCGAGCTGGGCAGCTTCTACCGCGCCGACCAGCTGGAGTTCGCCCGCGCCGGCGTGCCGGTGCTGTACACCAAGGCGCGCAGCCGCTATCTGGACAAGCCGGAAAACTACGCGCGCGAGAAGGTCGATTATTACTTCTCGAACGATTACCACCAGGTGACCGACGACTTCCGCGACGATTGGGATTTCCGCGGCGGCGTGCAGGATATCCAGCTGCTGTTCCAGGTGGGGCTGGACATCGCGCGGGGCGTGACGCCGACGTGGAACGCCGGCTCGGAGTTCAAGGCGGCCGGCGACAAGCGCCTGGAATAAAGTCGATCAACCGTCGCCCAATAAAAAAGCCAGGCTAAGCCTGGCTTTTTCTAGACAACGACAACAACAGCGAAGATTACTCTTCAGCGGTTGGAGCGGCGTCGATGTCGGTGACTTCTGGACGGTCCATCAGCTCGACGTAAGCCATTGGAGCGTTGTCGCCAACACGGAAACCCATTTTCAGGATGCGCAGGTAGCCGCCGTTGCGGTTTGCGTAGCGTGGGCCCAGTTCTGCGAACAGCTTCAGAACCATTTCACGATCGCGCAGACGGGAGAATGCCAGACGCTTGTTTGCCAGGGTATCGGTCTTGCCCAGGGTCAGGATCGGCTCGATCACGCGACGCAGTTCTTTCGCTTTTGGCAGCGTGGTTTTGATGGCTTCATGACGCAGCAGGGAAACGGTCATGTTGCGCAGCATTGCCAGACGGTGGGACGAGGTACGATTCAGTTTACGGAGGCCGTGACGGTGACGCATGGTACTTCCTTTCAGGTGTTTAAATCCGAGTTCTTCGATCGCTCACGTGTGACGGCGGGCGCGGACCGGTTCTAGGGATATACGCCCGCTACAACATGTAGCGGGCGGGTACAGCAAAATGCTCAACAGTTGGTAACGGGGCAGAACATCGCTACGCGATGTCCGGCACCGTCGCCCAATCTAGTCAGTTGGTAACGGAGCAGAACATCGCTGCGCAATGTCCAGCACCGTCACCCAAGTTGTTACTTCTCCAGACCAGCAGGCGGCCAGTTTTCCAGCTTCATGCCCAGGGTCAGGCCGCGGGAAGCCAGGACTTCCTTGATTTCGTTCAGGGACTTGCGGCCCAGGTTCGGCGTCTTGAGCAGTTCGTTTTCCGAACGCTGGATCAGGTCGCCGATGTAGTAGATGTTTTCCGCTTTCAGGCAGTTGGCCGAACGCACGGTCAGTTCCAGGTCGTCCACTGGACGCAGCAGGATCGGATCGACCAGCGGCGCGCGCGATGGCGCTTCGGCGGCGGCTTCGGTGCCTTCCAGGGCGGCGAACACGTTCAACTGGTCGACCAGCACGCGCGCCGACTGGCGGATCGCTTCTTCCGGCGAGATGACGCCGTTGGTTTCGATGTTGATGATCAGCTTGTCCAGGTCGGTACGCTGTTCCACGCGAGCGGACTCGACGAAGTAGGAAACGCGGCGCACCGGCGAGAACGACGCATCCAGAATGATGCGGCCGATGGTTTTGTTGGTGTCTTCGGACAGGCGGCGAACGTTGCCCGGCACATAGCCACGGCCTTTTTCAACCTTGATCTGCATGTCCAGTTTGCCGCCGGCGGTCAGGTGGGCGATCACGTGGTCCGGATTGATCAGTTCCACGTCGTGTGGCAGATCGATGTCCGAGGCCAGGATGGCGCCTTCGCCTTCCTTTTTCAGGGTCAGGGTGACGGAGTCACGGTTGTGGACTTTGAAGACCACGCCCTTGAGGTTCAGCAGCAGGTCGACGACGTCTTCCTGCACGCCGTCGAGCGACGAGTATTCGTGCACGACGCCGGCGATCGTCACTTCGGTAGGCGCGTAGCCGACCATCGACGACAGCAGCACGCGACGCAGCGCATTACCCAATGTATGGCCATAGCCGCGTTCGAACGGCTCCATCACTACTTTAGCGTGGCCGGCGCCGAGCGCCTCTACATCGATAATACGTGGCTTCAACAAACTGTTTTGCATGAAATGTCCTTTTCAATACCCTCGGCGCGTTAGGCCGATAAGGCTGATGGCATTAGTAAAAACGCCCACTCGATCGAGTGGGCATCATTTTTTGCTACGAACTACGATTAACGCGAGTACAGTTCGACGATCAGCGATTCGTTGACGTCGTTGGCGATCTCGTTACGCTCTGGCAGGGACTTGAAGGTGCCTTCCATTTTCTTGGCATCGACCGACACCCAGCTTGGCATGCCGACTTGTTCGGCCAGCGACAGCGCTTCAACGATACGCACTTGCTTCTTCGACTTTTCGCGCACGGCAACGACGTCGCCGACCTTGACCGAGTACGAAGCGATGTTGACCACTTGGCCGTTCACGGTGAACGCTTTGTGCGATACCAGCTGACGCGCTTCGGCGCGGGTCGAGCCGAAGCCCATGCGGTATGCAACGTTGTCCAGGCGGGTTTCCAGCAGCTTCAGCAGGGTTTCGCCGGTGTTACCCTTGCGACGGTCCGCTTCGGCGAAGTAGCGACGGAACTGGCGTTCCAGCACGCCGTACATACGCTTGACTTTTTGCTTTTCGCGCAATTGGTTGCCGTAGTCCGAGGTGCGGGCACCCGACTTGACGCCGTGCTGGCCTGGTTTGACGTCCAGTTTGCACTTGCTGTCGAGCGAGCGGCGTGCGCTCTTCAGGAACAGGTCAGTACCTTCACGGCGGGAGAGTTTTGCTTTAGGTCCGATATAACGTGCCACGATGCTTCCTTTTTATAAATAATAACGCCCCAGCCACAGACGGGAATTCCCGGATTGCGGTTAGGCGCTAGTCTGATCCTCAGGGTGGGCCAGACGGTGGCTTAAATACGAATAACCCGCCGAATGTGTTCGACAGGCGACAACAGCCGGGCAGTATAACCGTTTCCGGCCTTCTGCTCCAGCGATTTCTGACAACGGGAAGGAGGCGAAGCGAACTTCGCCGCCGACCGCGTTATTAGATACGACGACGTTTTGGAGGACGGCAGCCGTTGTGCGGTACTGGGGTAACGTCCTGGATCTCGGTGATCTTGATGCCCAGGTTGTTCAGTGCGCGCACTGCGGATTCGCGACCAGGACCTGGGCCCTTGATACGCACTTCCAGGTTCTTGACGCCGCATTCAACAGCGACTTTACCAGCCGCTTCAGCCGCAACCTGCGCTGCGAACGGGGTCGATTTACGCGAACCCTTGAAGCCAGCACCACCGGAGGTCGCCCACGACAGAGCGTTGCCCTGGCGGTCGGTGATGGTGATGATGGTGTTGTTGAAGGAAGCGTGAACGTGCGCGATACCTTCGGCGACGTTCTTCTTGACCTTCTTGCGTACGCGCGCTGCTGCTGCGCTGCTTTGTTGCTTAGCCATGTGATTTCCCTAGATTATTTCTTGAGCGATTGAGCGGCTTTGCGCGGGCCCTTGCGGGTACGTGCATTGGTGCGGGTGCGCTGACCGCGGACCGGCAGGCCCTTACGGTGACGCATGCCGCGGTAGCAACCCAGATCCATCAAACGCTTGATGTTCATGGACAGTTCGCGGCGCAGGTCGCCTTCGACGATGAATTTAGCTACTTCATCGCGCAGCTTTTCCAGCTCGCTGTCGTCCAGATCCTTGACCTTTTTATCGGTCGCAATACCCGTCGCGGCGCAGATGAACTTTGCGCGTGGGCGGCCTACACCGTAGATGGCCGTCAGGCCGATAACGGTGTGCTGATGATTTGGGATATTAACCCCTGCAATACGTGCCATTCGTTATTCCTCGATAAATAACGGTTATTAACCTTGACGCTGCTTGTGACGCGGTTCGACGCAGATTACGCGAACGACGCCCTTGCGCTTGATGATCTTGCAGTTGCGGCAGATCCGCTTGACTGAGGCGTTAACTTTCATTTTGCTCTCTCTTTGGTTAGTTACTTGGTCCGGAACACGATGCGTGCTCGGCTCAGATCGTAAGGTGTCAGTTCGACCGTCACCTTGTCGCCAGGAAGAATGCGGATATAGTTCATCCGCATTTTACCCGAAATATGCCCGAGCACCACGTGTCCGTTTTCCAGCTTTACTCGAAATGTTGCATTAGGGAGATTCTCAAGAATCTCGCCCTGCATCTGTATGACGTCGTCTTTTGCCATTCGGTATGTTTACCGCGCTTATCGCGTCGGAATTCCGCCTTTGAAATTTGCTTTGCGCAGCAGCGATTCATATTGCTGCGACATCACGTAGTTTTGTACTTGGGCCATGAAATCCATGGTCACAACCACAATAATCAACAGAGAAGTACCACCAAAATAAAACGGTACCTTCCACTCGGCTACCATGAATTCCGGCAACAAACACACCAAAGTGATGTAGATGGCGCCAGCCAGTGTCAAACGTGTCAGGATCTTGTCGATGTAACGGGCAGTCTGCTCACCGGGACGTATCCCTGGCACAAAGGCCCCGCTCTTCTTCAAGTTATCCGCTGTTTCCTTGCTGTTGAAGACCAGCGCCGTATAGAAGAAACAGAAAAACACGATCGCAATGGCATACAACAGTGCGTGGATGGGCTCGCCTGGCCCCATCGATGCTGCCAAATCTTTCAGGAACCGGACGACAGGGTTGGCCGTGTCGGCGCCCTGCGTGAACCAGCCCACGATCGTTGCCGGGAACAAGATAATCGACGAAGCGAAAATCGGTGGGATCACGCCGGCCATGTTCAACTTCAATGGCAGGTGCGACGTTTGTCCACCGTAAATCTTGTTGCCCACCTGGCGTTTGGCGTAGTTCACCAGAATCTTGCGCTGGCCACGCTCGACAAACACCACGAAGAACGTCACCGCCACCACCAGGATCATGATGATGATCGCCGAGAACGCGCCGATCGAACCGTTGCTCACCGAGGCACCCAAACCGCCCAGCGCGCTCGGCAGACCTGCCGCGATACCCGCGAAGATGATGATCGAGATGCCGTTGCCCAGGCCGCGTTCGGTGATCTGCTCGCCGAGCCACATGACGAACATGGTGCCGGTCAGCAGGGTGACCACGGTCACGAAGCGGAACGCGTAGCCGGGATCGAGCACCAGACCGGGCTGCGACTCCAGCGCCACGGCGATCGACAACGCTTGGAACAGCGCCAGCACGACCGTGAAATACCGGGTGTACTGGGTGATCTTGCGACGGCCCGATTCGCCCTCTTTCTTCAGCGCTTCCATCTGCGGCGACACGATCGACACCAGTTGCATGATGATCGAGGCCGAGATGTAAGGCGTGATACCCAGCGCAAAGACTGTGAAGCGCGCCAGAGCGCCACCGCTGAACATGTTCAACATGCCCAGGATGCCGCCCTCTTGCGACTTGAACAGCGCGGCCAATTGTACCGGATCGATCCCGGGAACCGGGATGTGAGCGCCGATACGATAAACCACCAATGCACCAAGCAAGAACCAGAGCCGGTTCCAAGGGAACCCGGCTGCCGCACTTTTAGCCAATTGTGGATTAGTCGCCAATTTTCGCTCCGATCAAGCTGTTAGCGGTCAACTCAGGCTACCGAGCCGCCGGCTGCTTCGATGGCCGCTTTCGCGCCAGCGGTCACTTTCAGGCCTTTGAGGTTCACCGCTTTGGTGATCTCGCCGGACAGAATGACGCGCACGTCGCGGGCCAGCACAGCCAATACGCCGGCTTGCTTGAGCACCAGGATGTCGACGTCGCCGACCGGCAGGTTGTTCAGGTCGGACAGGCGCACTTCAGCTTTGAAGGTGGCGTTGAGCGACTTGAAACCGCGCTTAGGCAGACGGCGTTGCAGAGGCATCTGACCGCCTTCGAAACCGACTTTGTGGAAGCCGCCCGAACGCGATTTTTGACCCTTGTGACCACGGCCCGAGGTTTTACCCAGACCGGAGCCGATACCGCGGCCGACGCGACGCTTGTAGTGCTTGGCGCCATCGGCTGGTTGAATGGTATTCAGTTCCATGATTTCTCCGTGTGTAAGCCCGGGGGCTTACGCAACTACTTTAACGAGGTACGATACTTTGTTGATCATGCCGCGCACGGATGGGGTGTCTTGCAGCTCGGAGACCGAGTTGACACGACGCAGGCCCAGACCGCGGACGGTGGCACGGTGGTCTTCACGCGTGCCGATCAAGCCCTTGACCAATTGTACTTTGACGGTTTTGGTTGTCATAACGTTCACCTTAGCCCAGGATTTCTTCTACCGACTTGCCGCGTTTCGCAGCAATTTCAGCAGGAGTACTCATTTTTGCCAGACCATCCAGCGTTGCACGGACCAGGTTGTACGGGTTGCTCGAGCCGGTGGATTTCGCCACGACGTCGGTCACGCCCATTACTTCGAAGATCGCGCGCATGGCGCCGCCGGCGATGACGCCGGTACCCGGTTTCGCAGGCGACATCATCACTTTCGATGCGCCGTGACGGCCGGTGACGGTGTGCTGCAGCGTGCCGTTTTTCAGGTTGACCTTGATCAGGTTGCGACGGGCTTCTTCCATTGCCTTTTGCACACCGACCGGTACCTCTTTCGACTTGCCCTTGCCCATGCCGATGCGGCCATCGCCGTCACCAACCACGGTCAGCGCGGCGAAACCCATGATACGACCACCCTTGACCACTTTGGTCACGCGGTTGATCGCGATCATTTTTTCGCGCATGCCGTCATCCGGCTTGTCGCTTGCCATTTTTGCTTGCATTTTTGCCATGATCGTTCCTTAGAACTTCAGACCGGCTTCGCGCGCGGCTTCTGCCAGCGCCTTCACACGGCCGTGGTAACGGAAACCGGAGCGGTCGAACGCGACTTCGGTAATCCCTGCTTTCAGTGCTTTCTCTGCGACGCGCTTGCCGACGATCGCGGCGGCGGCGGCGTTGCCACCCTTGCCCGATTTGCCAGCCAGTTCGTTGCGCACTTCGACTTCTGCCGTGGAGGCCGATACCAGTACTTTGGCATCCGGCGAGATCAGGTTCGCGTAGATATGCAGGTTAGTGCGGTGTACCGACAGGCGGTTCACTTTCTGTTGCGCGATCTTGATCCGGGTTTGGCGTCCGCGGCGCAGACGTGATTCTTTCTTGTCCATCGTCAGCCCCTAGTTACTTCTTCTTGGTTTCTTTGATCTTAACCACTTCGTCCGCATAGCGAACACCCTTGCCTTTATAAGGCTCTGGGGAGCGGTAAGCGCGAACTTCAGCAGCCACTTGGCCCACTTGCTGACGGTCGATCCCTTTGATGATGATCTCCGTCGGCGTTGCGGTGGCGCAGGTGACGCCGGCTGGCATCGAGTGCACGACAGGATGCGAGAAGCCCAGCGACAGATTCAGCTTGTCGCCCTGCGCTTGCGCCTTGTAACCCACACCGACCAGGTTCAGCTTTTTCTCGAAACCCTTGGTGACGCCGGTGACCATGTTGTTGACCAGGGCGCGCAGCGTGCCGGACATGGCATTGGCTTCGCGGCTGTCATCGGCCGGGACGAAATTGAGGGTTCCTTCTTTGTTTTCCACTTTGACCTGGCCGTTGAGGACCTGGGTCAAGACGCCCAACGGGCCCTTGACAGTGATCGCTTGCGCGGAGATGGCGACATCAGCGCCAGCTGGCACAGCGATTGGCATTTTAGCTACACGAGACATGTCTAACTCCTTATGCGACGTAGCAAATAACTTCGCCGCCGACACCGGTAGCGCGTGCTTTGCGGTCAGTCATGACGCCTTGCGGAGTCGACACGATCGCCACACCCAAGCCATTCATCACAGTAGGGATCTCGTCTTTGCCCTTGTAGACGCGCAGGCCCGGACGGGACACGCGCTCAAGGCGCTCGATGACGGGACGGCCAACATAATACTTCAAACCGATTTTCAGTTCCGCTTTGCCACCAGCTTCGGCTACGGCGAAATCTTCAATGTAACCCTCGTCCTTGAGGACGTTGGCAATCGCAATTTTGACTTTCGACGATGGCATGGCCACGGTCGTTTTTTGCACGCCCTGGGCGTTACGAATGCGGGTCAGCATATCGGCGATAGGATCGCTCATACTCATTGCATATTCTCCTATTACCAGCTTGCTTTAGTCATACCCGGAATCTCACCACGCATGGCGAATTCACGGAGCTTGATACGGCCCAGACCGAATTTACGGAAAGTGCCGCGAGGACGACCGGTGACTGCGCAGCGGTTACGCTGGCGGGTCGGAGCCGAGTTACGTGGCAGCGCTTGCAGCTTCAGGCGCGCTTCGTAACGTTCTTCTTCCGACTTCGACTGGTCATCAATGATGGCCTTCAGCGAAGCGCGCTTGGCGGCGAATTTGTTCGCCAGGTCCACACGCTTTTGCTCACGGTTAATCAGTGCGAGTTTTGCCATGATCTTCTTAGTTCCTGAACGGGAATTTAAAGGCGGCGAGCAAAGCTTTGGCTTCGTCGTCGGTCTTGGCGGTGGTGGTGATCGAAATGTTCATACCACGCAGCGCATCGATCTTGTCGTACTCGATCTCAGGGAAGATGATCTGCTCTTTGACACCGATGTTATAGTTGCCGCGGCCGTCGAACGAACGACCATTGACACCACGGAAATCGCGCACGCGCGGCAGGGCCACGGTGATGAAGCGATCGAGGAACTCGTACATGCGAGCGCCACGCAGGGTGACCATGGTACCGATCGGGTAGCCTTCACGGATCTTGAAACCCGCGATAGCTTTGCGCGACTTGGTCGTCACTGGCTTTTGGCCAGCGATCTTGGTCAGGTCGCCGACGGCGTGTTCGAGGACTTTCTTGTCCGCGATGGCCTCACCAACACCCATGTTCAGGGTGATCTTGGTCAGGCGTGGAACTTCCATCACCGACTTGTAACCGAATTTCGCGGTCAGGTCGGCGACGACTTTATCTTTGTAGAATTCTTGGAGACGTGCCATGATTTCTTAAGCCTTCACTACTTCGCCGGACGATTTGAAGATGCGGACTTTTTTGCCATCCACTTCTTTGAAACCGACACGGTCTGCCTTGCCACTAGCCGCGTTGAACAACGCGACGTTGGACACGTGAATCGGCATAGTCTTGTCGACGATACCACCTTGTACGCCAGTCATTGGGTTCGGCTTGGTCGCTTTTTTCGCGACGTTGACGCCTTCAACCACGACATGCTCCGCATCTACACGACGCGAAACGACGCCACGTTTGCCCTTGTCTTTCCCGGTCAGAACGATGACTTCGTCGTTTTTACGAATCTTATCCATTACGACTCCTTACAGGACTTCCGGTGCCAGGGACACGATCTTCATGAACTTTTCAGTGCGCAGCTCGCGCGTCACTGGTCCAAAAATACGGGTACCGATCGGTTCCAGCTTGGCGTTCAACAGAACGGCGGCGTTGCCGTCGAACTTCACCAGGGAACCGTCTTGGCGGCGAACACCTTTAGCGGTGCGCACAACCACGGCGTTATAAATTTCACCTTTTTTGACACGGCCACGTGGCGCGGCGACTTTGACAGTCACTTTGATCACATCGCCAATGCCAGCATAACGGCGCTTGGAACCGCCCAATACCTTGATGCACATTACTTCTTTGGCACCGGTATTGTCGGCCACTTCGAGCCGGCTTTCAGTTTGAATCATAGTATTCTCTTTCCCAACTTAAGCCGAAGAATCCACACAATGCGGACCTGCGGTCAGTCTTGGTCCCGCCAGCGCGCCCATGCAGGGCCCGATGTTTGGGTGCTTGACCTTCGTACTGCGACCGACCGCACGGTTCTGCGTCTGTGGCCAGACACTTTGCGGCGTTACATGAACGAAGCCCGCAAGTATGTCATACAACTCGCGGGCTTGCAAGAACTAATTGAAAACCGCCCCCGGCCCGTGTGGACCGGAGGCGACGGCTTCAATTAAACGATTTGCGCGGCTTGCACCACGCGCGTCACGGTCCATGCCTTCGTTTTGGAGATCGGACGACCTTCCACGATTTCCACCGTGTCACCGGTTTTCACCTGGTTGGTCTCGTCATGCGCGTGATACTTGTTCGAGCGCATGATGATCTTGCCGTACAAAGGATGCTTGACGTGACGTTCGATCAGAACGGTAACGGTTTTGTCCATTTTGTCGGACACCACTTTACCGACCAGCGTGCGCTTGAGCGGCTTGTTCACTGTTTCGGTCATTTGGCTTCCTTGGTGTTCATTACCGTTTTTACACGTGCGATGTCGCGACGTACCTTCTTGAGCTGCGAAGTGTTGCTCAGCTGCTGCGTCGCGATTTGCATGCGCAGGCCGAACTGGGCCTTCAACAGGTCAGTCAGCTCTTTTTGCAGAGCTACCTGGTCTTTGCCGCGGAGTTCAGATGCTTTCATATTTCACTCCTGTTATTGGCCGACTTGGCGGACCACGAAGGTCGTCGCCAGCGGCAGTTTGGCAGCGGCCAGGCGGAATGCTTCGCGCGCCAAGGTTTCGTCGACGCCGTCCATTTCGTACAGGACTTTGCCCGGACGGATTTCGGCGACGTAGTACTCTGGATTACCCTTACCGTTACCCATACGAACTTCGGCTGGCTTGTTCGAAATCGGCTTGTCCGGGAAGATGCGGATCCAGATACGGCCGCCACGTTTGATGTGGCGGGTCATGGCGCGACGAGCGGCTTCGATCTGGCGTGCCGTGATACGACCACGGGCGACGGCTTTCAGACCGAATTCACCGAACGACACCGAAGTGCCGGTGCCATGCGAAATGCCGGTGTTACGGCCTTTCTGCTCTTTACGATACTTCCTGCGTGCTGGTTGCAGCATGATTATTCTCCTGCTTTCTCGGCCGGCTTGGCGGCAGCGGCGCTACGAACGCGTGCTGCGCCCGGGGCGGCTGGTTTAGCACCGGCGCCGGCGCCGGCTGGACGCGGACGGCCAGCTGGTTTGCCGTCGTCACGACGTGGGCCACGTGGCTTCTTCTCGTCCGGCGGGGTATCGATGACTGGTGCGTCGCCGTTCGGCGCGCGGTCACCCTTGTATACCCAGACCTTGACACCGATGATGCCGTAGGTGGTCGAAGCTTCGCTGGTGCCGTAGTCGATGTCGGCGCGCAGGGTGTGCAGTGGCACACGACCTTCGCGGTACCACTCTTTACGAGCGATTTCGATACCGTTCAAGCGGCCCGACGACATGATCTTGATGCCCAGGGCACCCAGACGCATGGCGTTTTGCATGGCGCGCTTCATCGCGCGGCGGAACATGATGCGCTTTTCCAGCTGCTGGGCGATCGAATCGGCGATCAGCTGCGAGTCGATTTCCGGCTTGCGGATTTCTTCGATGTTCACGTGGACAGGCACGCCCATGATCTTGGTCAGCGCCGACTTCAGTACTTCGATGTCTTCGCCTTTTTTACCAATGACCACGCCCGGACGCGAGCTGTAGATCGTGAAGCGCGCGTTCTTGGCTGGACGCTCGATGACGATGCGGCCGACCGAAGCGTTCTTCAGCTTGGTCTTCAGGTAGGCGCGCGCCTTCAAGTCTTCGTTCAGCATCGAAGCGAAGTTGCTGTTGCCAGCATACCAACGCGAGGCCCAGTTACGGGTAACCGACAGGCGGAAGCCGGTTGGGTGGATTTTTTGACCCATGCTATAGCTCCTTAGTTGCCGACGGTCACGTAAATGTGACACGATTGCTTCGAGATGCGATCACCCCGGCCCTTAGCGCGTGCGGTGAAGCGCTTGAGGATCGGACCCTTTTCGACGTAGATGACTTTGACGAACAATTCGTCGATGTCGGCGCCATCGTTGTGCTCGGCGTTGGCGATCGCCGACTCGAGCACTTTCTTGATGATGGTCGCGCCCTTTTTCGGGCTGAATTGCAGAATGTTGAGTGCTGCGTCAACTTTCTTGCCGCGGATCTGGTCGGCCACGAGGCGACCTTTCTGATCCGACAAGCGCACACCCTTGAGGATTGCTTTGGTTTCCATTATTTCTTCGCCTTCTTGTCAGCGGCATGGCCCTTGAACGTGCGGGTCAGCGCGAATTCACCGAGCTTGTGACCAACCATGTTCTCGGAGACGTACACCGGCACGTGCAGCTTGCCATTGTGGACGGCGATCGTCAGGCCGATGAAGTCAGGCATGATGGTCGAACGACGGGACCAGGTTTTGATTGGCTTTTTGTCTTTGGCCGCTTGCGCCGCTTCGACTTTTTTCACCAGGTGGGCGTCACAGAACGGCCCTTTTTTCAATGAACGAGTCATGTGCTACCCCTTATTTCTTGCCGCGGCGCGAGACGATCATGGAAGAAGTGCGCTTGTTGCTGCGGGTCTTCTTACCCTTCGTCTGTTGGCCCCAAGGCGACACTGGATGACGACCAGCTGCGGTTTTACCTTCACCACCACCGTGCGGGTGATCGACCGGGTTCATGACCACACCGCGAACGGTAGGACGAACACCGCGCCAGCGCATCGCGCCGGCCTTACCGATCTTGCGCAGGCTGTGTTCGGCGTTGCCGACTTCACCCACGGTGGCGCGGCACTCGATGTGCACGCGACGGACTTCACCCGAGCGCAGGCGGACCTGGGCGTAGGTGCCTTCGCGGGCCATCAGGACGACGCCGGCTCCGGCGGTACGGGCCATCTGGGCACCCTTACCTGGCAGCATTTCGACGCAGTGCATGACGGTACCGACCGGGATGTTGCGGATCGGCAGGCAGTTGCCCGACTTGATCGGCGCTTCCGAGCCGTTCATGACGGTGTCGCCCACGCTCATGCCCTTGGTGGCGATGATGTAGTGACGCTCGCCGTCGGCGTAGCACAGCAGGGCGATATTCGCGGTGCGGTTTGGATCGTATTCGATACGTTCCACTTTCGCAGGAATGCCATCCTTCTGACGCTTGAAGTCGATCAGGCGATAGTGTTGCTTGTGACCACCACCGATGTGACGGGTGGTGATGTGGCCGTTGTTGTTACGGCCGGCGGTCTTCGATTTTTTCTCAACCAGGGCTGCGAACGGACGGCCTTTGTACAGGTCCGGGTTCACAACCTTCACCATGCCGCGACGGCCTGGCGAGGTTGGCTTCATCTTAACGAGTGCCATTATTTAGCCTCCTCGGAGAAATTGATTTCCTGGCCAGGCTTCAGGCACACGAAAGCACGCTTGGTATGGTTGCGGCGGCCGGTGTGGGCGCCGGAACGCTTCTGCTTACCTTCGCGGTTGACGGTCTGCACCGATTCCACTTCGACTTTGAACAACAGTTCAACGGCGGCCTTGATTTCTGGCTTGGTCGCGTCGGTGGTAACACGGAACACGATCTGCTCGTTCTTTTCCGCGACCATGGTGGCCTTCTCGGAAATGACCGGAGCTACCAGCACCTTCATCAGGCGCTCTTCGCTAAATTTCAATGCGCTCATGCCAGCATCTCCTCAATCTTGGCCAATGCGGCCTTGGTCACTACAATCTTCTTGTAGAACACCAGCGACATTGGATCTGCGTGACGTGGTTCAACGACCAGGACGTTCGGCAGATTGCGCGAAGCCAGTTCCAGGTTTTCGTTGGCGACGTCGGTGATGATCAGTACCGAGTCAAAGCCCATGCCGGTCAGCTTTTGCGACAGCAGCTTGGTTTTTGGCGCTTCGATCGCGAAGTCTTCGACCACAACCAGGCGCTCTTCGCGGGCCAGCTGGGACAGAATCGAGCAGATACCTGCGCGGTACATCTTCTTGTTCACTTTGTGGGTGAAGTTCTCGTCGGGCGAGTTCGGGAAGATGCGACCACCGCCGCGCCACAGTGGCGACGACGACATACCAGCACGAGCGCGGCCGGTGCCTTTTTGGCGCCATGGCTTCTTGGTCGTGTGGTGGACTTCTTCACGGTCTTTTTGCTTACGGTTGCCGCTGCGAGCATTGGCTTGGTAGGCGACGACGATCTGGTGGATCAGCGCTTCGTTGTAGTCGCGGCCGAAAATGGTATCGGCGGCGGCGACGTTAGAGGCGGCTTGACCTTGAGCGTTCAAGAGCTTGAGTTCCATCGTTTAAGCTCCCTTCTTTGCTTTAACTTTGACAGCAGGCGATACGACGACCTGGCCATTTTTCGCGCCAGGAATCGCGCCTTTGACCAGCAGCAGCTGACGGTCGGCGTCGATACGGGCGATTTCGAGGTTCTGCACGGTGCGGGTGACGTCACCGAGGTGACCGGTCATGCGCTTACCTGGGAACACGCGGCCTGGATCCTGCGCCATACCGATGGAGCCTGGAACGTTGTGCGAACGCGAGTTACCGTGGGTGGCACGGCCCGAAGCAAAGTGGTGACGCTTGATGGTACCGGCATAGCCTTTACCGATCGTGACACCTTGAACGTCGATCTTTTGACCGACTTCGAACAGCGAAGCGGCAACGACATCGCCGGCTTTCAATTCTGCTGCCTTGGTGGCGTCGACGCGGAACTCTTTCAACAGAGTACCGGCTTCAACACCAGCTTTAGCGTGGTGACCAGCAACAGCCTTCGTTACGCGGGAAGCGCGACGTTGACCGAATGCGACCTGAACTGCGGAGTAACCATCAGTTTCAGGAGTTTTGATTTGCGCAACACGGTTGTTCGATACGTCCAGCACGGTGACAGGGATCGAGTCCCCTTCATCCGTGAAGATGCGCATCATACCAACCTTGCGACCGAGGAGGCCAAGGCTCATTTTTTCTCCAATTCCCACCTACGATTGGGCGGGGATATGTTGAACTACAAAATTAGTACGGACCAATAAAAGGTCGAATCCATACCGAAGCCGGCTAGTGTAGCGTGAAAAAGGGGTTGACGCAACAACTAAGTACGGGGTATGTCGGGTTTACGCGGATTTATTGGGCGGCTGTGGCCGTTCCGGGAAAAACGAGGCCGCATGCGGGTTGCGGCGGAGATCCGGCAATCCTTAAAAGGATTCCTAATTGCTAAAACTCAAGGCTCGGCACAGACCAGGATGCAGCACTACAGCCGGCGCAAGCAGATGCTAACGCGCAGGGGCGGCCCTTGGTTTAATCAGCGGCTGAGCGGGATCAATCGCATGGTGCCCGGCGCCGGTAGCATGGAAGTCCCACCCGCGATCGCTGGCGCGCCCCCTGCTTTTTCCCACCGATAAAAACCGCGCCCGCCCCCCACCCAGGAGACATCATGAATGAACTGTTGCGCACGATCTTGCCCTTGCTGGCCGCCTGCGCCAGCCTTGCCGCCGGCCCCGCGCTGGCCGGCGCCAGCGGCGCCACCACCATCGGCAATGTCACGCTGGGCGTCATCGACCTGACGCCGCAGGACGGCGCCAGCGCCGGGTACGCCATCGATTCCTTCGAAAGCCGGCTGATGGTCTACACCGACACCAGCAACACCGGCGGCGGCATCCATCCGACCACGGTCTATCCGCCACCCTACGCCGCCGGCAACGCACAAATGGCTTATCGCTCGGCCGCCGCCGGCGCCGGCACCACCGGCGCGGTGGGCAATGTCGCCGCGCATGCCAGCACCGGCACCGCGCTGGGGCTCGACAACCTTGTCAGCGCGGACAGCCAGCAATGGATGTGGTTGACCCTGGCTCCGCATACATTGCTGACGGTGTCCGGCAACGTCTTCACCGACGCCGCCCGCTCGCTGGACGCGGGCGAAGGATATCGCGTCTTTAGTTGGGCCTCGGTCGATATCACCGATAGCGAAATGCACACGGGCAGCTCTTTGTCGCGCGAGGGCGCGCTGATCTGGGGCGAGCAGACTAGCGCGGCTGGCAACAACGAGTTTTTCACCTTGGCTTTCGCCAATCCGGGAGCGGCCGCCATGGCAGTGAGCGTCAACTTCTTGGCCTACACGGAGATTGCCGTCACGGCGGCCGCCGTGCCGGAGCCGGCCTCCTGGGGCATGACGCTGGCCGGCCTGCTGCTGGCGGGCAGCGCGGCCCGGCGGGCACCCCGACGCATGGCGGTTCCGGTGAGACGATGAACAACGACCTACCGGCGTCAGAAGATTCAGTCCAGAACTGCGCTGGTAATCACAACTAGCTACGGAACCGCTCCACGCTCAACCCGGCGCCGCGCAGGATGGCGCCGAGCGTAAAAGCGTTGACCGGGTTTGACCACATCCAAGTGATTGACACCCGGAACGCGGACCATGGCTAACGCACCACATCCACTTCACGCATGATGGCGCCGTGGAGATTTTCCTCCACGACCTCAAGATACTCGGCGATCGCCGATTTGATATTTTCAAGGGCTTCTTCCTCGGTCGCCCCCTGCGAACAACAACCTGGCAACCCTGGAACAGAGACGCTGTAGCCCTCTTCGGATTTATGAAGCGCAACTCGGTATTTCATGTCGCCCCCCTCTGAAAATTCAAATATAGACGCGACGGTTGCCGAGGGGACCGCCGCGGCGCACCGCAAATCACCCGAGGTCTCCGGCCGCAAAAACCGCCCCCCCTAGCGGTTCAGGCGCCTGAGGATCTGCGCCCGCAGCATGCGCGCGCCATCGTCGTCGAGCGGCGCCAGCGAGTGGCGCGCCGCCGGCGGGATGTGCGCCGCCTCGCCGCCGTCGCTGTCGAACACGTAGTGGCGGAAGATCTCCTTCCACGCCGCGCGCTGCGCCGGCGGCAGGTCGCGCAGGGTCATCAACGCCAGCGACAAGGTGCCGGCCGGCGTGTCCATCCAGTCCGGCGACTGGCGCCACCAGTAATTGATCAGGATATTGAAAGGCTCGAGTCCCTCGACGTGGTGCCACCACATGCTGGGGATGAACAGCGCGTCGCCCGGCGCCAGCTCGGCCGATTGCGCGTGCCGCAGCGCCTCGGCGAACAGCGGGAAGCGCTCCAAGTCCGGGCGCGCGAAGTCGACCAGGCTGACCGATTGCCCGGCCGGCGTGAAGTCCAGCGGCCCGACATACAGGTTCTTCAACTGCTCGGGCGGAAACAGGGTGAAGCGGCGGCGCCCGGCCGCCACGCAGGCTAGGTTGTCCGGCACGTCGTAATGGGCCGGAATGCGCGTGCGGTTGCCGATCCAGAGGCTGGCCAGCGGATCGCGCGCGCCCAGGTCGACATCGTTTTCCGCGCGCAGGCCCGGCAGGCAGGTGTCGACCGTGGTCGAGCCCACGTACAAGGTCGGCGGGTCGGCCGCGTCCAGGTGCGCCATCAGCGCGTCGAGCACCTGGTCGAAGCGCACCATCTGCGACGTGAAATTAAAGCCGCTGAGGTCGTCGTTATAAAAGATGCGCCCGCCCGTGCCCGGCGGGCTGTGGCTGGCCAGCACGGTGGCGTCGCGGTAGAACCGGCGCAGGTAGGCGTCGGCCCGCCCGGCCCCCTCGCGCGCGGCGCGCACCAGCGGCCAGCCGGCCACCAGGCCGCGCAGCACCAGCGGCACCGGCGAGGCCAATATTGCGTCGGACAGCGGCGCGCCGCCGTCCACTTCCACTATCGCTTGCATGGACTTCCCCAATGAAAAAGGCCGTCGCATCGCGACGGCCCGTGGCCCGGCTAGACGCTACCGTTCAATCTCAGAACTTGTAGCGCGCGCCCAGCATGTAACGCGGACCGGCTTGCGTCACGTTCAGGGTCGAACGCTCGGTGCGGCCGTACTGGCGCTGGGTGGCGTTGGTCAGGTTGATGACCTCGGCCTGCAGGCTCAGCTTGTCGGTGACATTGTACCCAACACTGATGTCGGTCTGGCCGTACTTGTCGGTATAGACCGGCGCCGGGCGGCCGCCGCCGGCGTCGATGGTCGCGGCCAGGAAGCTGTCGCGCCAGTTGTAGGCCACCCGCACCGACCATTTCTGGTCTTCGTAGATACCCACCAGATTGGCCGAGTTGCTCAGCCCCAGGATCGCGAACTGATCCTGGACGTTGGCGTCGTCGTACTTGGTCGGCGACGTCACGTACGTGTAGTTGGCCTGGACGCCGAAGCCGCTGCGGCCGAACATGTGCTGCACGTTGATCTCGGCGCCCTTGACGGTGGCCGACTTCTGGTTGGCATACGAGGTCAGCAGGAAAGGCATCAGCGGATCGCCCGGCTGGCCGGTGATCTTGCCGTCGAGGTTGCCGTCCGACTTGACGCCGAGGTATTCCACGCCCGGTTGGCCGCGGAAGTTGGTCAGGATGTAGTTGCGCAGGCAGTTGGTGTCGGCCGCCGAGCAGCCGGCGTTGCGCGCGGCGGTGTAGTACGCGCCGCCGACCGGCGTGTGCAGGTTGTAGAGCGGCGTCGAGGTTGCCGTCTGGCCGGCGTAGTTGTCCATCTTCTTGTGGAAGCCGGCGATCGACAGCACGCTCTGCTGGTCGTAATACCATTCCCACGACAAGTCCAGGTTCTTCGACTTGACCGGTTTCAGCGCCGGATTGCCGACCGAGGCGGTGCCGCCGGTGAAGACGTTGCCGATGGTGCCGAGCGTCAAGCCGCCCTGCATCTGGTCATAGCGCGGCCGGCCGATGGTGGTGCCGACGCTGGCGCGCAGTTTCATGTCGGGACGCAGGTCGGCGTCGAAGTTCAGGGCCGGCAGCACGTTGTTGTAGCTGGCTTCCTGCGTGCTGAACGACGCGCCGGCGAACTTGAGCGGCAATTCGTTCTGCGATTCCCACACGACGCCGGTGCCCACCAGTACTTGCGCCACCGAGGTGACCTTGGTGTGTTCCATGCGCACGCCGATCGACGTATGGAACGGGATGGCGGCATCCCAGTCGGTGCCGAACGATACGTAACCGGAGCTGGTTTTTTCCTTCAGTTCGCGGTCGGTGTCGGCGCTGTCGAAATTCGGCAGGTAGGTCGACAGGCCGGTGGCTGCGGCCGTGGCGGCGCGCACCTTGCCGAAGTCGAAGGTGTAGAGCGAACCGAACAGCTCTGGCGCATTGTGGCCGCCGAACTCCTTGAAGAACGAGCCGAGCGAATTGGCCTGGAACAGGCTGCCCGGATAATCGGACGCCTTGGAGGCGCCGCCCCAGCTGTTGTTCTGCACGTTCGAGTAGGTCGAGCGGTTGGTCGAGTCGGTGTAGCCGACGCCGAAGTTCAGCTCGGACGCCTCGAACAGCTTCAGGTTACCCTTGGTCTGGGCCTGGTTGATGGTGGCCTTCTGCCAGCTGTTGTGGAACCACGATCCGGTGGCCTGGATCGGCGCGGCGGCCAGGTTGGCCGCTGGCATGCTCACAATCGGCAACTCCTTGGTGAAGTCGACCATCGTATTGCCGCGGCTGTAGCTGGCGTTCGACAGGTTGTTCTCGCTGCCCCACGGGCTGTCGGCGCCGGATTCGGCGTTCGAATGGTGCAGGTCGAGCTCCAGGCGCAGGTCGTTGCTGGCCTTCCATACGGTGTTGAAGCCGATCGACTTGTTCTTGGTCTTGGTCGCGTAGTCGCCGCCCACCACCGAGATGTCCTGCGGCGTCTTGTAGGTCTCCATGTAGGTCAGCGGGGTCTGCACCGCGCCGCCCGGCCAGGTGCTGGTCGAGGTCGGGGTCTGGCCGAACCACACGCTCAGCTCGTTGCGCTTGGTCTGGATCTTCTGTTCCGAATACGTCAAGTCCAGGGTCGTGGTCAATTCCTTGACCGGACGGAATTGCAGCACCAGCTGGCCGTTGGTGCGCTGACGCGAGATGGCATTGACGCCGTAGCCGAAGTTCTGCGGGATCAGATACAGGTCGGTCGGACCGGGACGGTTGGTGATGTTCTGCGAGCCCGGCTGGCCAGGCTGCGGCAGGGTCGCGCCCTCCGGCAAGGTCGCCGAACCGAGGTACGGACCCTGGTAGCCGTTGGCCAGGCCTGCGCGGTTGAAGCCGGAGTCGCGGCGCTGGTGGCTAGCGCTAACAGCGATGCCGAAACGGCCGTCTTCGCTGGTGTTGCTATAGATGCCCGACACTTCCGGCGTGACGCTGTCGCCCTTGATCGAACCGGGCAGTTCTTTGTTGGAGTCGTCCTTGACGGCCTTGGCGCCGATGCTGGCGCGCATGCCCGGATTGTCCAGCGGACGGGCGGTCATCACGTTGATGGTGGCGCCGATGCCGCCGCTCGGGCTGTCGGCGCGGCCGGTTTTATACACCTGCAGCTGCGAGATCGCTTCCGACGCCAGGTTGGAGAAGTCGAACGAGCGGCCCGACAGGTCGCTCAGGTCGGTGGTCGGCATCTGGCGGCCGTTGAGCAGCACCAGGTTGAAGTCGGGGCCGAGGCCGCGCACGGTGACCTTCTGGCCCTCGCCGTTGCTGCGGTCGATCGACACGCCGGAGATGCGCTGCAGCGATTCGGCCAGGTTGGTGTCGGGGAATTTGCCGATGTCGTCGGCGACGATGCCGTCGACGATGCCGTCGGCGTTGCGCTTCATGTTCATGGTCGACTGCATGCTGGCGCGGATGCCGGTGACGACCACTTTCGGGCCGTCGGCGCCGTCGCCCGGCACGCCGGCGGTCTGCGCGAACGCCGGAACGAAGGTGGCGCAGGCGCCGGCAACTGCCAGGCAGATCAACCGGCGCTGGCTCAGAGGACGCTCTGAAAACGTTTTCAAATTTTTACGCACTTACATCTCCTTAATTATATTTATCGCTCCGACGTGTCGAGCAGGGTCGAGGCAACGTCGGAAGTGGCATCACTACAAACAACCGCAACTACTGTCGATCTGCTTTCAGTCGAATAACAAATCAATAAGGCCTTGCCAGAATAAGTTCAAAAAAACCATTAGTCAATTGATCGAACGAATTACCGCGCCAAATTCGTGCAGTGTTGTAAAGAAGCCCCAATTGCGCGCGCCGGCGTGCCCCGAAACGGGGAGAAAACCGCGCGCGGGCGCGCCGGCGGGCGTATGATCGCCCGCAGTCCCACTTTGAAACGTTCCCCCCATGATCGTCGCCGGCGACCAGCAGTTGCTCAAACAAATCAACCGCATGGCCCTGGTGCGCCAGCTGTGCGGCGCGCCCGGCTTGTCGCGCGCCGCGCTGGCCGAGGCGGTCGGCCTGACCAAGTCCACCGTCAGCCTGCTGGTGCGCGAGCTGCTCGACGAGGGCTGGCTCAGCGAGAGCGAACTGGTGGCCACCGGCGCGCTGGGGCGGCGCGCCACGCCGCTGCGCCTCGACAGCGGCCGCCTGGCGCTGCTGGGGGCCGACCTGGGCATCGGCGGCGCGCGCGTGGTGGCCACCGACCTGCTGGGCACGGTGCTGGCCGAGCGCGCCCTGCCCTACCCGGACCCCGCCGATCCGGCCGCCTGCGTGGGGCTGATCGCCGACGCGCTGGTGGCGATGGCGGCGCCCGGCGGCGCGCTGGCCGGACGCGCGCCGCTGGGGCTGGGCATCGGCGTGCCCGGCGTGGTCGACGACGCCACCGGCGTGCTGCGCTACGCGCCCCACCTGGGCTGGCGCGACGTCGACGTGCTCGGGCGCCTGCGCGCGCACTGCGCCGGCACCGCGCTGGCCGGGCTGCCGCTGTTCATCCAGAACGAGGCCAACGTCGCCGCGCTGGCCGAGCTCGAATTCGCCGGCCAGGTCGGCGCCGACCCGCTGATCTACCTGAGCATCGGCTACGGCGTGGGCGCCGGCATCGTCGTCAACGGCCGCCTGCTGACCGGCCTGTACGGCTTCGCCGGCGAGGTCGGCCACACCATTTTGCAGCAGGGCGGGCCGCGCTGCTCGTGCGGGCGGCGCGGCTGCGCCGACGCGCTGATCGGCCTGCAGGCATTGATGGATGCGGTGTACGGCCAGCCGTGCCCGCCCGAACCGGAGCGGCTCGAGCGCCTGTTCGCGCAGGCCGGCGCCGGCGAGCCGGCCGCCTGCCAGGCGGTCGAGGCGGCCGGGCGCCACATGGGCGTGCTGCTCAACAACCTGTGGGTGGCGTTCGATCCGATGTGCATCGTCGTCGGCGGCGCCGCGCTGCGCCTCGGCGAGCGCTTCCTGGCGCCGGGGCGCGCCGTGCTGCGCGCCTACGCCGAGGCCACGCAATTGCCGGCGCCCGTCATCCGCACGCCCCACTTCGGCGCCAACGCCATCGCCATCGGCGGCGCCGCCATGGCGCGCCATCACCTGATGCGCCCGTTCGGCGGCCAGGGCGCCGGCTGGCTGCCGCGCGCATGACGTAAAAAAGCCGGGCGTGCTCGCGTTGGCGAACAGGCCCGGCTCTTACAACCGTGGACGGGAACGACCCCGCCCACCGGTTCAGCAATGATTATTGCAGTTTGATTTCGACATCGACGCCAGCTGGCAGGTCCAGCTTCATCAGCGCGTCAACGGTCTTGTCGGTTGGGTCGACGATGTCCATCAGGCGCTGGTGGGTGCGGATTTCGAACTGGTCGCGCGAGGTCTTGTTGACGTGTGGCGAACGCAGCACGTCGAAACGCTGGATGCGGGTTGGCAGTGGGACCGGGCCTTTGACCACGGCGCCGGTGCGCTTGGCGGTGTCAACGATTTCCAGTGCGGACTGGTCGATCAGCTTGTAGTCGAAAGCCTTCAGGCGGATGCGGATTTTCTGGTTTGGTGCGGACATGATTTTTCCTTGAAAAGAGCGAACTGGCAACTATGTAGCGCCAGCAATATTTAAAAGAACGAGTTGTAACGCGTAAGGGTCGACATGGTATCACACCATGCCGACCCTGTTTCAATCACGCAAAATTAATTAGGCGATGATCTTGGCAACAACACCGGCGCCGACGGTACGACCGCCTTCGCGGATAGCGAAACGCAGGCCTTCTTCCATCGCGATCGGGTTGATCAGCTTGACGGTGATCGACACGTTGTCGCCTGGCATAACCATTTCTTTGTCCGCTGGCAGCTCGATCGAACCGGTCACGTCAGTCGTACGGAAGTAGAACTGTGGACGATAGTTGTTGAAGAACGGGGTGTGACGGCCGCCTTCATCTTTCGACAGGACATAGATCTCGCCGGTGAAGTGGTTGTGCGGCTTGATCGAACCCGGCTTGGCCAGAACCTGGCCGCGCTGGACGTCTTCACGCTTGGTGCCGCGCAGCAGCAGACCGACGTTGTCGCCGGCTTGACCCTGGTCCAGCAGCTTGCGGAACATTTCCACGCCGGTGCAAGTGGTCTTGACGGTGTCGGTGATGCCGACGATTTCGATCTCTTCGCCGACCTTGATGATGCCGCGCTCGATACGACCGGTCACCACGGTGCCGCGACCCGAGATCGAGAACACGTCTTCCACTGGCATCAGGAAGGCGCCATCGACTGCGCGCTCTGGCGTAGGGATGTACGAATCCAGTGCATCGGCCAGGCGCATGATCGCGTCAACGCCCATTTCGCCTTCTTTGCCTTCCAGCGCCATACGGGCCGAACCTTTGATGATCGGCACGTCGTCGCCTGGGAATTCGTATTTCGACAACAATTCACGAACTTCCATTTCGACCAGTTCCAGCAGTTCCGCGTCGTCGACCAGGTCGCACTTGTTCAGGAACACGATGATGTATGGAACGCCAACTTGACGGGCCAGCAGGATGTGCTCGCGGGTCTGTGGCATCGGGCCGTCGGCCGCCGAGCAAACCAGGATCGCGCCGTCCATCTGGGCAGCACCGGTGATCATGTTTTTGATGTAGTCGGCGTGGCCTGGGCAGTCAACGTGGGCGTAGTGGCGAGCGGCGGTTTCGTACTCGACGTGCGCGGTGTTGATGGTGATGCCGCGTGCTTTTTCTTCCGGTGCCGCGTCGATCTGGTCGTAGGCTTTAGCTTCGCCGCCGAATTTCTTCGACAGAACGGTAGCGATTGCAGCGGTCAGGGTGGTCTTGCCGTGGTCGACGTGGCCGATGGTGCCGACGTTGACGTGCGGCTTGGTCCGTTCGAATTTACCTTTTGCCATTTTATTCTTCCTTAGAACAATGTTTTAAATATGCGCTCCGGAGGATCTCCCCGAAGCGCAAAAAGTCGAAAATTACTTAGCTTTAGCAGTGACGATCGCGTCGATAACGTGCTTAGGCGCTTCCGAGTAGTGCTTGAATTCCATCGTGTAGGTAGCACGACCTTGCGTTGCGGAACGCAGCGTGGTCGAGTAACCGAACATTTCGGACAGCGGCACTTCAGCTTTGATGATCTTGCCACCGCCGCCTGGGATCTCGTCCATGCCCTGCACCATACCGCGGCGGGACGACAGGTCGCCCATCACGGTACCGGCGTAGTCTTCCGGCGTTTCCACTTCCACAGCCATCATCGGCTCCAGAATAACCGGCGAGGCCTTGCGGCAGCCTTCCTTGAACGCCATCGAAGCGGCCATCTGGAACGCGTTTTCGTTCGAGTCCACATCGTGGTACGAACCGAAGAACAGCGTGACCTTGACGTCGACCACTGGGTAGCCGGCCAGAACACCGGTGTTCAGGGTACCGCGCACACCCTTTTCAACCGCAGGGATGTACTCGCGTGGAACCGTGCCGCCTTTGATGGCGTCAACGAATTCGAAACCTTTACCTGGTTCTTGCGGTTCGATCTTCAGCACCACGTGACCGTATTGACCACGACCACCCGACTGCTTGACGAACTTGCCTTCGGATTCTTCGCAGGTCTTGCGGATCGTTTCGCGGTACGCGACCTGTGGCTTGCCGACGGTCGCTTCCACGCCGAATTCGCGCTTCATGCGGTCGACGATAATTTCCAGGTGCAGCTCGCCCATACCACCGATGATGGTCTGGCCCGACTCTTCGTCGGTCTTGACGCGGAACGACGGATCTTCCTGTGCCAGGCGGTTCAGCGCCAGGCCCATTTTTTCCTGGTCGGCCTTGGTCTTTGGTTCCACGGCCTGCTGAATCACAGGCTCAGGGAAGACCATGCGCTCCAGCACGATGATCGAGGTCGGATCGCACAGGGTTTCGCCCGTGGTCACGTCTTTCAGGCCAACGGCGGCGGCGATGTCGCCGGCGCGCACTTCCTTGATCTCTTCGCGCTGGTTCGCGTGCATCTGCAGAATACGGCCCAGACGCTCTTTACGACCCTTGACCGAGTTGTAGACGGTGTCGCCCGAATTGACGGCGCCCGAGTACACGCGGAAGAAGGCCAGCTGGCCGACGAACGGGTCGGTCATGATCTTGAACGCCAGCGCCGAGAACTTCTCTTCGTCGGACGGCTTGCGGGTGGTCGGCTGTTCGTCCTCGTCGGTACCGCCGACGTCTTCGATGTCCAGTGGCGACGGCAGGTACTCGATGACCGCGTCCAGCATGGCTTGCACGCCCTTGTTCTTGAAAGCGGTACCGCACATCATCGGCACGATTTCCGAAGCGATGGTGCGATCGCGCAGCGCTTTCTTGATCTCGGCTTCGGACAGGTCGCCCTCTTCCAGGTACTTGTTCATCAGTTCTTCGGTCGCTTCGGCGGCCACTTCAACCATCTTCTCGCGCCACTCGGCGGCCGATGCTGCCAGCTCTTCCGGGATCTCGACGTAGTCGAACTTCATGCCCTGGGACGCTTCGTCCCACAGGATGGCTTTCATCTTGACCAGATCGATCACGCCCTTGAAGTTTTCTTCGGCGCCGATCGGGATCTGGATCAGGACCGGGTTGGCCTTCAGGCGAGCGCGCATCTGCTCGTAGACCTTGAAGAAGTTGGCGCCGGTACGGTCCATCTTGTTGACGAAGGCCAGACGCGGCACTTTGTACTTGTTGGCCTGGCGCCATACGGTTTCCGACTGTGGCTGAACACCGCCCACTGCGCAGTAAACCATGCAGGCGCCGTCGAGCACGCGCATCGAACGTTCGACTTCAATGGTGAAGTCGACGTGGCCCGGGGTGTCGATGATGTTGATGTGGTGCTCAGGGAAATTGTTAGCCATCCCTTTCCAGAAGCAGGTGGTTGCGGCCGACGTAATGGTGATGCCGCGCTCTTGTTCCTGCTCCATCCAGTCCATGGTGGCGGCGCCATCGTGGACTTCACCGATCTTGTGGTTCACGCCCGTGTAGAACAGGACGCGTTCGGTGGTGGTGGTCTTACCTGCATCGATGTGAGCGGAGATACCGATATTGCGGTAGCGCTCGATGGGGGTCTTGCGGGCCATAGTTATTCCTAAATCTTTGAATGGACAAAACCGAGCACCATTTTTTGGATAAAAAATGAGCCCGGCCTCGAACAACAGATAACAGCCGGACCACGGAGGATCCGGCCGATTTTATTAGAAGCGGAAGTGCGAGAACGCCTTGTTCGCTTCAGCCATGCGGTGCACTTCATCGCGACGCTTCATCGCACCGCCACGGCCTTCGGCCGCTTCCATCAGCTCACCGCCGAGGCGTTGTGGCATGGATTTTTCGCTGCGCTTGTTCGCGGCTTCGCGCAACCAACGCATCGACAGGGCCATACGGCGCACTGGGCGTACTTCGACCGGCACCTGGTAGTTTGCACCACCGACGCGACGGGATTTGACTTCAACCAGTGGCTTGGCGTTGTTGATCGCGGTAGCGAACACTTCCAGCGGATCTTTGCCGGATTTCGAAGCGATGTGCTCGAAGGCACCGTAGATGATGTTTTCTGCGACCGATTTTTTACCGGACAGCATCAGAACGTTCACGAATTTGGCGACATCCGTGTTGCCGAATTTTGGATCCGGCAGAATTTCGCGCTTGGGTACTTCACGACGACGTGGCATATCAATTCCTTTCAATCTTCAGTTGAGGTGCGCAGATATGGGATTCGCACTCTCGCGGAGGGCCATCATAGCCATCCACTTACTCGACCAGTTGCGGTCGATTACATTCACTTAGCTAGCTGCCACCGAGCGAAAACTTTTGTATTTTTAATGCAGATTACTTCTTACCAGCTTTAGCGCGCTTGGTACCGTATTTCGAGCGGGCTTGCTTACGGTCTTTGACGCCCTGGGTATCCAGTGCACCGCGAACCATGTGGTAACGCACACCCGGCAAATCTTTTACGCGGCCGCCGCGCAGCAGGACAACGCTGTGCTCTTGCAAGTTGTGGCCTTCACCGCCGATGTACGAAATGACTTCGAAACCGTTGGTCAGACGCACTTTGGCGACTTTACGCAAAGCCGAGTTAGGCTTCTTAGGAGTGGTGGTGTACACACGGGTGCAAACACCACGCTTTTGCGGGCTGTTTTCCAGCGCCGGCGATTTGCTTTTCACGGTCAGAGCGACACGTGGATTGCGAATCAGTTGATTGATGGTTGGCATCGTTCTAAACCCAACTAAATAACAACGTTGAACACCCGGACAACATGTCCGGGGACTAAAACCTAGTCCCGATCTAATGTGCAGCGGAGGCGCGAATAGCCACTCGCGGGGAGCGGCCTGAAACAGCGTATACGATGCGCAGACTAAATAGAGAACTCGCGAGTATAGACGTGATCGGGTGACCAGTCAAACTTTTTCGCGGCAACATGCGACATGACAGGCCCCTAAAAGCTGGCCTGGAAGCAAGGAAACGGCTGATAATGGCACACATTAACACATCTTGCCCCTGCGATGCGCCGCCTCTTCTCCGTACCGTCCCCGACCCCGCTGTTGCGCCCCGCCCCGCTGTTCGTGCTCGCCAGCTACCTGCTGTTGTCGCTGGTGCCGTGCGTGCCGTTGTTGCTGGGTCGACAAGTGCCGGACCTCGGGCGCGTCCTCGCCGCCGAAGCGCTGGCCTGGGTGGCGGCGTGGGCCGTGTTCCAGCGCCCCGCGTGGTTCCACTGGCTGCTGCTGCCGGCGCTGCTGGCGCTGCCGACGGAAATGTACCTGTTCATGTACTACGGCCAGGGCATCTCCACCCACCACCTGGGCATCATCGCCGAGAGCAGCCCCAAGGAGGCTATGGAATTTCTCGGCAACAAGGTCTGGCCGATGGCGCTGGTGCTGCTCGCCGTGCTTGGCTGGTGGCTGGCGATCCAGCTGGCGGCACGCCGCAGTCCGGCGCTGGCGTGGCGCGGCAAAAGCCGCTCGATCGCGCTCGCCATATTAATAGTGCTGGGCGGGCTGGCGGCCAACGGCCGCTCGCCGCTGAGCTTGAACGACTTCGCCTCGTCGTGGCCGCTGGGGCTGCCCGCGCGCGGGCTGGACTTCTATAAAGAGCGCCAATACCTGGCGCGCCTCGGCGAGCGCAGCAGCGCCTTCCGGTTCCAGGCGCGCCAGCCGCAGGCCAACGAGCGGCCGGAGATCGTCATCATGGTGCTGGGCGAATCGTCGCGCTACGACCGCTGGGGCGTCAACGGCTACGCGCGCGACACCACGCCGCTGCTGCGCCAGGAACCGAACCTGGTCGCGCTGAGCGACGTCATCACGGCGGTGTCGGCGACGCGGCTGTCGATCCCGGTCATCATCTCGCGCAAGCCGGCCATGCAAAGCCTCAAGGAAGGCTTCTCGGAGAAATCCTTCCTCACCGCCTACAAGGAAGCCGGCTTCAAGACCTGGTGGCTGTCGAACCAGATCTCGTTCGGCGAGTTCGACACGCCGGTGTCGGTGTTCGCCAAGGAAGCGGACGTGATCCAGTTCATGAACCTGGGCGGCTACAAAAGCCGCTCCAACCTCGACCAGATCCTGCTCGACCCGTTGCGGCACGCGATCGCCGACCCGGCGCCGAAAAAGCTGATCGTGCTGCACACCTTGGGCAGCCACTGGAACTACGGCCAGCGCTACCCGAAGGAGTTCGACAAATGGCAGCCGTCGCTGTACGGCGTCGACAAGCCGGCGCACACCGACATCAAGATCAAGCCGGAAATGAACAACAGCTACGACAACTCGATCCTGTACACGGACTGGTTCCTGGCGCAGGTGATCGGCCAGCTCAAGGACACGGCGCAGCTGACATCGATGATGTACGTCGCCGACCACGGCCAGACCCTGTACGACGGCAGCTGCAACCTCGCCTTCCACGGCCACAACACGCAACACGAATTCCACGTGCCGGCGCTGGTCTGGTATTCGGACGAGTACCGGGAGCGCTACCCGGACAAGGTCAAGCAGTTGCTACGCCACCGCAAGGCCAGGCTGGCGACGGAAAACATCTTCCACACGCTGCTCGACCTGGGCGACATCCAGTACGGCGACGAGCGGCTGGAATGGAGCTTCATCAGCAAGCGCTTCAAGCCGCACAAGCGCTACGTCGACAGCTACGGCTGGAGCAACTACGACAACGCCAGCTTCAAAGGCGACTGCCGCGAAGTGATCGACAAGGGCAAGCCGCTGAAACAAGAGAAATAACCGCCGGGATTATGCCAGGCTGCGCAAGGCGCCGTCCAGGGTGGGGTGGTGGAACACGAAGCCTTCGGCCGTCAGCCGCGCGGGGAAGACGCGCTGGCCTTCGAGCAGCAGGTCGGCCTGCTCGCCCAGCGCCAGCCGCATCGGCCAGCCCGGCGTCGGCAAGCCGTACGGCCGCTTCAACACCGATGCGGCCGTGCGGCTGAATTGCGCCTGGCGCACCACTTCCGGCGCGGTGAAGTTGTACGCGCCGCCCTCGCCGCCACGGCACAGGTGGGCGATGCCGGCGATCAGGTCGTCGACGTGGATCCACGACAGCCACTGCGCGCCGTCGCCCAGCGGCCCGCCCAGTCCCAGCTTGATCGGCAGCAGCATCATAGGCAGCGCGCCCTGCGTGCCCAGCACCAGCCCGAAACGCATGCGCGCCACGCGCACGCCGTGCGCCTCGGCCCCTTGCGCGGCCTCCTCCCACTCGCGGCACAGGTCGGACATGAACATCGGCCGCGGACCATCGTTCTCGGTCAGCACCGTATCGTCGCCGCGCCGCTGGATGCCGTAGTAGCCGATCGCCGACGCCGACAGCAGCATCGCCGGCTTATGCTCGGCGGCGGCGATCCAGTCGACCAGCTTGCGCGTCAACGCGACGCGGCTCTTGCGCAACGCGGCGCGGCGCGCGGCCGTCCAGCGCCAGCCCAAAATGCGCGCGCCCGCCAGATTGACAACGACGTCGATGCGGCGCGACGGCGGTAACTGCGCCAGGTCGCCCATGCACTCGACCCGGCCGTCGAACAGCCACGCGGCCTGGCGCGGCTGGCGGCTCAACACCGTGACGCGGTGGCCGTCGCGCAGCAAGGCGCGCACCAGCCGCTGGCCGATGAAGCCGGTCGCGCCGGTCACCAGGAAACTGCGCTCGCCGTCGGCGAATCGCACCGAAGGCGCCGCCGCCTCGCGCTGCGCCATTTTGCCGATGGCGCGCGCGGCCCAGGCGTCGCGCAGCCCGGACAGGCCCACGCCGACGCCGCACAAGGCGAGGAACACGCCCAACGCGCCCTGCGGCTGCCACACCAGCGCCGTCGGCATGGCCGCCAGCGCCGGCGTGTTCAACGCCAGCAGCGCGATGAAGGCGCCGCCGTTCATCGCCAGCACCGTATGCGTGACACGCTCGGTCGCCGGCAGCAGGCGGGTGCGGTCCTCGACCACGAAGTCCCACAACGTCAGCACGATTTCGACCACGAACACCAGCAGCAGGAGCACCGCCCAGGCGCCCTGGAAGGACCAGGAGGACAGGCCGATGAACATCGCGCTGTAAATCAGGGCGCGCGCCGCGTGGATCGACAGCTCGCGCCGCGCGCTGGCGCGGCCCGGCAAGGCTTCGGTCAGTTCGTGGTGGTACAGCGTGTCGAAGGCGCCGAGGCAGCCCTGGAACGCCATCAGCTGCAGCGCCAATAAATGAGTGTTCATGCCGAGACCTCCTTGAAAACGCCGGCTTGCGTGAATGTGGTGCCGAACAGCGCATGCCGTATCTCGATGCGGATGTCGAACTGGTTGGCGTTGTTATTGCGGTGGCACAGGAAGGTCTTGCCCGGCGTGAGCAGCCCCGGCAGCGGAATGCGGATGCCGAACAGCTGCCAGAAATAGCCGTCGCTCTCGAAATGCAGATTGCCGTCGCGGACGTCGAGCACCAGCTTCATGCCCAGGCCCGCGCCGACATATTCCAGCACTTCGCCGCGCGGGCTCTCGGCCATGTAGGAGGTGAACATCACCGGCCGGCGGGCGTTGAGGCGATAGGTGCGCTGCTTGAAGATCCAGGCGCAGTCGCGCTTCGAGTAGACCTGGATATCGACCGGGAAATCGGCGTCGTTGTACGGCATCAGCGCGCCTTTGACGAAGGGCATGCTCAAATAACCGAGCACGCGGCCGACCCGCGAACACGTCAGCTCGGACAGGTAACCCGTGTAGTACAGCGGTTTGCCGGGCAAGGGATTCTTGTCGAAGCGCGCCTGGATGTGCGGATGCAGCTTGCCCCATTCGGGGCCGAGTATTTTTTTAAAGAGTTCCCCTTCGGACGGGATCATCATTTGCCCGCCCCCGTCGTGTCGTCGCCGCCGAGCAGGCGCGCGACCTTGCCGCCCATTTTCAGGAAGCGCTGCATGGTGGCCGGGGGCAGGTGCTTGTAGTCGCCGTAGGTGGCGGTGAGCATTTCGAGGAAGTCGAGCACCTGGTCCATCTTGACCTTGGTGGCCGGCTCCAGCGCCGGGTCGTGCCGCGCCTCGTGCGCGCATTCGCGCAGCACCGCCAGGGTCGGATCGATCTCGCGCTTTTTACGCTCCTCGACGATGACGCGGAAGATCTCCCACACGTCCTGCAGCGCGACGAAATGGTCGCGCCGGTCTCCGGCCAGGTGGGTGATACGCACCAGTCCCCAGCTTTGCAGCTCCTTGAGGCTGTTGCTGACGTTGGAGCGCGCCACGGCCAGCGTCTCGGCGATCTCCTCGGCCGGCAGCGGCTGGTTGGACAGGAACAGCAGCGCGTGGATCTGCGCCACCGTGCGGTTGACGCCCCAGCGCGTGCCCATCTCGCCCCAGTGCAGGATGTATTTCTGGATGGTCGGCGCGAGGATCATGGGATTCTTTCATTTCTGTCGTTACAGAAATCATAGAATTCCAAGCGCGCGCTGTCAAGCCGCCATTCAAGCGAACAGCGGCGCCCCGCGACAAACCCGGGTCACGCCAGCGCCAGCCGCCGCCCGGCCGCCGCGCCGGCCCGCGCCGCGCCCGGCGCGGCGCCGCCGGCGTCGATCTTGAAGATGCTGACCGTCTGCGCCAGTTCGCCGGCCTGGTCCTGCAGCGATTGCGTGGCGGCGGCCGCCTCCTCCACCAACGCGGCGTTTTGCTGTGTGACCTGGTCCATCTGCGCGATCGCCTGGTTGACCTGCTCGATGCCCTCGCTCTGCTCGCGGCTGGCGACGGCGATCTCGCCGACGATCTGCGTCACCTGGTGGACGTTGCCGACCAGGGTGTTCATCGTGGTGCCGGCGCGCTCGACCAGATCGGTTCCCAGCTGGATGTTCGACACCGACTTATCGATCAGCGACTTGATCTCCTTGGCGGCGGCGGCCGAGCGCTGCGCCAGGTTGCGCACCTCGCTGGCGACGACGGCGAAACCGCGTCCCTGTTCACCGGCGCGGGCCGCCTCGACGGCCGCGTTCAGCGCCAGGATGTTGGTCTGGAAGGCGATGCCGTCGATCACACCGGTGATATCGACGATCTTGCGCGACGATTCGTTGATGTCGTTCATGGTGGTGACCACTTGGTGCATGACCTCGCCGCCCTGCGCGGCCGTGCTGGAGGCGTCCTCCACCAGCGCGTGCGCATGCTGCGCGTTTTCCGAGTTTTGCTTGACGGTGCTGGTCAGTTCCTCGATCGACGCGGCGGTCTCCTCCAGCGAGCTGGCCTGGGTCTCGGTGCGCGACGACAGTTCCATGTTGCCGGCCGCCAGCTCCTGCGAGCCGGTGTTGATCAGTTCGGCGCCGCGCCGCACCCGCGACACGGTCGACAGCAGATCCTGCTGCATGCGGCGGATCGCCGCCAGCAGGCGCTGGATCTCGTTGTCGCCCGATTCGTCGATGTGCGCGGTCAGGTCGCCGTGCGCGACCTGGTCGAGCAGCGCCACCGCGCGCTCGAGCGGACGCAGCACGATCGACTTGAGCAGCAGGTGCACGCCGACCACCAGCGCCAGCGCGCCGGCCAGGCCGAACGCGACCAGCCACATGACCAGTTTGTATTCGCGCGCGCCGGCGTCCATCAGCTCGTTGATCTGTTCGTCGCTGAGCTTCTGGTACTTCTCCAGCTGGGCCGAGAAGGCGGCGCCGGTCGGCGTCAGCTCCTTCGTGTTGATGGTGGTGTAGGTGTCGGTGTCGTCCCTGGCCAGCGCGGCGGCGGCGCGCTCGAGCACGCGGGACTGCGCGCGGCCGGCCTCGATCAGGCCGGCTTTGAGCTGCGCGTCCTGGCCCGGATAGGCCGCCGCCTTCTCATACCTGTCGATGAAGTCCAGGGTGCGCTGGTAGGACTTCCCGGCGCTGGCCAGCGCCGAGTCGCGGTCGTCCTTGCTGCCGCCTTCCTTGACGGTGGTGTAGCCGCGCGTCAAGGCCGAGCGGGTCCGCGTCGTATCCTTGTAGGCGTCGTTGATGACGATCACCTGCGCGCCGATCCGGTGCACCGTCGCGATCGCCTCGTTGGACTGCTTGAGCGCGTAAATCCCCAGGCCCGCCCCGACCACCAGCATGCCCGCAAACAGCAGCAGCACACCCAACAAACTCGCCCGCACCGTCACATTGTTCATTTTTCCCCCGCATTCATCGCATGATCATTGCCTATTGGCAATAGTGTGAATCCCGAATATACCAAGAAATTGACATTCGGGCGATGAAAAATGCGTTGTTACACCGCCAGCACCGCCTCGCAATCGAGCGGATGGGCCATGTAATCGCTGAGCCAGGCGTGGACGCGCAGGGCCTTGGCCGAAATGCCGGCGTCGAAGCCGCGCGCGGCGAGCAGCGCGATACCGTTGGTTTCTTTCAACACTCCCGGCGCCAGCCGCAGCGCTCCGTCGACGCGGCCGACGCACCACGGCGCCAGCGCCCCGCCCAGCAGCGGCGCCAGCACCAGGTTGTGCGACGAGACGATCACCCGGCCCGACGCCGACAGCGTGTGCAGCACGGCGGCGGCGGCCGATATCGATTCCAGATGGTTGGTGCCGCGGAAGATCTCGTCGATGATGAAGATCGCCGGCGCCTCGTCGGCCAGCGCCAGCAGCTCCTGCGCGCGGCGCAACTCGGCGATGTACAGGCTCTCGCCGCCTTCGAGCGCGTCCTCGTTTTGCATGCTGGAGTAAACCGGCTGCGCCGGCGTGACGGCGGCGTCGGCGTAACCGAAGCCGAAGGCGCGGGCCACGATCAGATTCAAGCCGACGGTGCGCAGCAGGGTGCTCTTGCCGATGCCGTTCTGGCCGGAGACGAAGGCGCCCTGCCGCCCCAGCGCGAACGACAACGGCGCCGGCTCGGCCAGCAGCGGATGGACGGCATGGTCCAGCGCCACGTCCGCCCCGCGCGCGGCCCAGCAATAGCGTGGCGTCTGCGCCAGGTGCCGCGCCAGCGCCAGGTCGGCCTCCAGCGCCGCGACCCGCTGGAAACTCGCGCGCAGCAGATCGAGGTTGGCGCGCACCACCTCGCGGCTCTTGAAGTAGTGGCGGATGTTCATCAGCCAGAGCCAGTCGCCGTATTCGCGCACGCCCGGCAGGTGGGTCAGCGGCGATTGGCCGATGCCGCGATTGACCTTGCCGGCGCGGGCGGCGTCGCCGCCCAGGTCCGACGTCATCGCGACGTCGAGCTTGGCCAGCAGCGTATGCGCGCGCAGCATCTGCTGCAGCGTCTTGAGGATGCGCCCCCATTCCGCCGCCGCCTCGCCAAACCGCATCTGCACCAGCGACAGCGACAACCACAGTCCCAGGGTCACTCCCCACAGCGGCAGGAAGCCGCTGACCAGCGCCAACACGGCCGACAGCAGGAACGCCACCGGCAGCCAAGGCAGATACGGCGCCCAGCGCGGCGTCGGCGCCAGCGCGGCGCCGAACAAAGTCTCGCTGACTTCACGGTCGGCGCGGCGCAGACCCTCGCAGGCGGTCAGCAACCGCGCGCGCTGTCCGCCGTCCGCCACCAGCGTCCGCACCCGCGCGGCGGAGGCGGCGACAGGCGCGCCGCCATCGTCGGGCGCGTGCAGGCGGCGGTGCAGCTCCTGCTGGCCGAGGATGCTGGTGCCGCGCGCCAGTTGCGCGCTGTATTGCGGCAGCAGCATATCGTCCCAGGTCTGCGCGTCGATCGCCCCGCGGTCGCCGTGCAGCGCGCGCCGGTACAGCGCCACATCGCTGGCGACAAAAGGGAAGTCGCCGATGTCGTCGGCCGGCATGGCGGGCAGCAGAAACCGGGCAAGTCTGTCGATCAGAGTCATGGGAAAAAAAATAGTGGGAGCAGCAGCCCATATAGTGCCAATTGGCAAAATATCAACCGACGCCGACGCGGCCATGGACAAGCGCGGACAGCCCCGGACACCCGGACAGCGGACAGGGCGCGGCAAAACCCAGCAAATTCAAGCACTTACATGGTGGCACGAATCCTGCAAAGATCCGGCTATCCTTATCTCTACGACTACCATGATCCGCGACACCTCCAGCCAAGACGCCGTCATCGCCGCCCCCAAGGGCCAAACGGCCAAGCGCCGCCTCGTCATCGCCGCCGCCTCGGCCGCCCTGCTGGCGGCGGGCTACTATCTGTTCCACACCTGGAGCGGCAGCGACCACTCGGTCAACATCTCGCGCCTGCGCATCGCCGAAGTCACGCGCGGCACGCTGATCCGCGACGCCGCCGTCAACGGCCGCATCGTCGCCGCCATCAGTCCCACCTTGTACTCGACCTCCGCCGCCACCGTCACGCTGAAGGCGGCCGCCGGCGACACCGTCAAAAAAGGCGACGTGCTGGCGGTGCTCGAATCGCCCGACCTGTCGGACGCGCTCAAACGCGAACAGTCGGCCTACGCGCAAATCGAGGCCGACGTCGAACGCCAGAAGATCCTGGCCCGCAAACAAAAGCTGCTGGCGCGGCGCGACGCCGACACTGCCGAAATCGACCGCCTGTCGGCCCAGCGCACGCTGGAGCGCTACGACGCCGTGGCCAACGACGGCATCGTCGCCAAGATCGACTACCAGAAGGCCAAGGACGCGTTGAACTCGGCCGAGATCCGCGCCCGCCACGCCGGCCAGGCGGCCGAACTGGAAAGCGACAACGTGGCGCTGGAGCTGACCTCGAAGGTCAAACAGCTGGAGCAGCAGCGCATGGTGCTGTCGAACGCCCAGCGCCGCGTCGACGAATTGACGGTGCGCGCGCCGGTCGACGGTTTCATCGGCACGCTGTCGGTGGCCAACCGCAGCGTGGTGCCGCTCAACACGCCGCTGATGACCCTTGTCGACCTGTCCAAGCTGGAGGTCGAGCTGGAGGTGCCCGAGACCTACGTCGCCGACATCGGCCTGGGCATGAGCGCCGAGATCAACGTCGGCACCGGCACCGCCACCGGCAAGCTGTCGGCGCTGTCGCCGGAGGTGGTCAAGAACCAGGTGCTGGCGCGGGTGCGCTTCAACGGCGCCCAGCCGGCCGGCCTGCGCCAGAACCAGCGCGTCACCGCGCGCCTGCTGATCGACGAAAAGCCCAACACCCTGATGGTGCAGCGCGGCCCGTTCGTCGAATCCGAGGGCGGCCGCTTCGCCTATGTGGTGCGCGACGGCATCGCCATCCGCACTCCGATCAAGATGGGCGCCACCAGCGTCTCCGCCGTGGAGATCCTCGACGGCCTGAAACAGGGCGACAAGATCGTCATCGCCGGCAGCGAAACGTTCGAGAACGCCGCGCGCGTCTCGATCAACAACTGATTTACTCGACACCTCATCGACACCAACTCGAAGGAATCCACCATGCTGCGCATGCAAAATCTGAGCAAAGTCTATCGCACCCATATGATCGAAACCCACGCGCTGCGCGGCTTCGAGATCAACGTCAAGCAGGGTGAATTCGTCACCGTCACCGGTCCGTCCGGCTCCGGCAAGACCAGCTTCCTCAACATCGCCGGCCTGCTCGAGGAATTCACCGACGGCGAGTACATCCTCGACGGCATCAACGTCAAGGGCATGGACGACAACGCGCGCTCGCGCCTGCGCAACGAAAAACTGGGCTTCATCTTCCAGGGCTTCAACCTGATTCCGGACCTGTCGTTGTTCGACAACGTCGACGTGCCGCTGCGCTACCGCGGCTTCAACGCCGCCGAGCGCAAGGAGCGCATCGAGGACGCGCTGGCCAAGGTCGGCCTGGCCTCGCGCATGAAACACTATCCGGCCGAACTGTCCGGCGGCCAGCAGCAGCGCGTGGCGATCGCGCGCGCGCTGGCCGGCTCGCCCAAGCTGCTGCTGGCCGATGAACCGACCGGCAACCTCGATACGCAGATGGCGCGCGGCGTCATGGAACTGCTGGAGGAGATCAACGCCCAGGGCACCACCATCCTGATGGTCACGCACGATCCGGAGCTGGCGGTGCGCTCGCAGCGCAATGTCCACATCATCGACGGCCAGGTGTCGGACCTGGTGCGCAAGGCGCCGTCGCTGTTCGACGCCAAGGCCGACGGCAAGTCGCAAGTCGCCTAAGGGGAGCGGCATGTTCCAATATTATTTCATGCTCGGCCTGCGCAGCCTGCGCCGCAATCCGGCGCTGACCGCGCTGATGGTGCTGACGCTGGCCATCGGCGTCGCCGCCAGCATCGCCACCCTGACCATCCTGCACGTCATGTCGGGCGATCCGATACCAGGCAAGAGCGACCGCCTGTTCGTGCCGCTGGTCGATAACGGCCCGCTGGAGGGCTGGTCGCCCGCCGACGGCCCCAACGACAAGCAAATCAGCTACCGCGACGCCGTCAATCTGCTCAATAGCAAAGCCGGCGAACGCCGCACGGCGATCTACGGCATCGCCGTCGCGATCGAGCCGGCGCGCAAGGACATCGGCGTATTCAACGCCAGCGGCATCGCGCCGAGCGGCGATTTCTTCAACATGTTCGAGGCGCCCTTCCTGCACGGCCAGGGCTGGAGCCCGGCCGACGACAAGGCCGGCGCCGACGTCGTCGTGTTGAGCCGCAAACTATCCGAAAAGCTCTACGGCGACGCCGATCCGGTGGGCCGGCGCATGACCATGGGCGGCTTCCAGTACCAGATCGTCGGCGTGCTCGATACCTGGAACGTGGTGCCGCGCTTCCACCGCGTGATCGGCGCCAAGGACGGCGCCTTCAGCGAGGAGGAGGAGCTATACATCCCGTTCAGCAGCGCGATCCGCCATGAGATGCAGCGTAACGGCAGCACCAGTTGCAGCAGCGATTTCGGCCCTGGCTTCCAGGCCTTCCTCGATTCCGAGTGCACCTGGATCCAGTTCTGGTTCGAGACGCGCAGCGGCGCCGACCGCGCCGAACTGCAAAGCTTCCTCGACAGCTACGCCATCGAGCAGCGCAAGCTGGGGCGCCTCAAGCGCAACGCCCCCAACATGCTCTACGACGTGCGCGAATGGCTCGACTACCTGAAGGTGGTGGCCAACGACAGCAAGCTGTCGGCCTGGCTGGCGTTCGGCTTCCTGGTCCTGTGCCTGGTCAACACGATCGGCCTGCTGCTGGCCAAGTTCTCGGTGCGCGCCGCCGAAGTGGGCATCCGCCGCGCGCTGGGCGCCTCGCGCCGCGAGATCTTCCATCAGTTCCTGATCGAGACCACGGTGGTCGGCCTGGCCGGCGGCGCGCTCGGACTGCTGCTCGCCTTCGGCGCGCTGGCGCTGATCGCCATGCAGTCGAAGGCGCTGACGGCGGTCGCGCATATGGACTGGGTCATGCTGCTGACCACCTTCGCGCTGGCCGTGCTGTCGGCGGTGCTGGCCGGCCTGCTGCCGACCTGGCGCGCCTGCCAGGTCACTCCCGCGCTGCAACTCAAATCCCAATAGGAGAGACCCATCATGGAAATCCGTCCCATCCTCTCCGCGCTGTTGCGCAACAAGACCGGCCCGATACTGGTGGCGGTGCAGGTCGCGCTCAGCCTCGCCATCCTGGCCAACGCGCTGCACATCGTGCAGGTGCGCCAGGCCGTGTCGGCGCGCACCAGCGGCATCGCCAATGAGCAGGACGTTCTGAGCCTGCAGATCCGCCACCTCAAATACGGCAGCCACCAGGACCAGCTGGCCGTGCAGCGCGCCGAGACGGCCACCTTGCGCGCGGTGCCGGGCGTGATGTCGGTGGCGGCGACCAGCCAGATGCCGCTGTCGCGCTCCGGCAACTACAGCAGCCTGTCCATCGACCGCAAGCAGCTCAAGACCATCACCCAGACCACCACCTACTTCGGTGGCGATTCACTGATCAAGACCTGGGGCCTGCAGCTGGTCGAAGGCCGCGACTTCGTGCCCAGCGAGGTGCCGGAAATCGACCAGAACACCAGCAACGACTTCGCCAAGATCGCCATCATCACGCGGGCGCTCGGCGAAAAACTGTGGCCGGGCCAGGCCGGTTTCGTCGGCAAGACCTTCTTCTTCGGCGCCGGCAACGACGCCAAGGAGGTGCGCGTGATCGGCGTGGTCGAGAAGCTGCAAACGCCGGGCGCCCAGATCAAGGAGGACGGCGAGTACTCCACGCTGGTGCCGGTGCGCCTGACCGGCGACGACGTCCACAGCTACACCGTGCGCGCCGAACCGGGGCAGCTGGACCGCGTTATCAAGGAGGCCTCGGCCGCGCTGACGGCCGCCTCGCCCACGCCGGTGATCATCAAGACCCGTACCATGAACGAAATCCGCACCGCCCGCTACCGCGCCGACCAGGCGATGGCGTGGATGCTGGTGACGGTCAGCGTGCTGCTGTTGCTCGTCACCGCCAGCGGCATCGTCGGCATGGCCAGCCTGTGGGTGACGCAGCGGCGCAAGCAGATCGGCGTGCGGCGCGCGCTTGGCGCCCGCCGGATCGACATCCTGCGCTACTTCGTCACCGAGAACGTCATGATCACCAGCGCCGGCGTGGCGGCCGGCGTGCTGCTGGCGCTGGGACTGAACCAGCTGCTGGTGAGCAAACTGGAAATGGCGCGCCTGCCGGCCGGCTACCTGCTGGCCGGCGCCGGCGTGTTCCTGGCGCTGGGCGTGGCCGCCGTCTACGGGCCGGCGTGGCGCGCCGCCACCATCTCGCCGGCCACGGCCACGCGCAGCGCGTGACGGCGGCCGGCAAGTGCTGATCGCCGCCCCCGGCATGGCGCGACAATGTTATGCTAACGCCATGCCTACCGTTCTGATAATTGACGACAACGCCGCCGTCGCCATCGCCCTCGAAGTGCTGTTCTCGCTGCACGACATCGACGCGGTGCGCGCCGCCTCGCCCGACGCCGGCCTGGCGCTGCTGGCGCGCCAGCCGGTCGACCTGGTGATCCAGGACATGAACTTCAGCGCCGACACCACCTCCGGCGAGGAGGGCACGGCGCTGTTCCGCGCCATCCGCGAACGCCACCCCGACCTGCCGGTGATCCTGCTGACCGCCTGGACCCACCTGGACGCGGCGGTCGACCTGGTCAAGGCCGGCGCCGCCGACTACCTGGCCAAGCCGTGGGACGACAACCGCCTGATCGCCACCGTCAACAACCTGATCGAACTCGGTGTGACCAAGCGCGCGCTGCACCAGCGGCTGCAAACGGAGCTGCGCCAGCGGCGCGAGCTCGAACGCGGCTACGATTTGTGCGGCATGGTGTGGCAGGACCCGGCCACCGAGCGCGTGGTGCACCTGGCCTGCCAGGTCGCGCGCGCCGACGTGCCGGTGCTGATCTCGGGCCCCAACGGCACCGGCAAGGAATGCATCGCCAACATCATCCAGGCCAATTCCTCGGTGCGCGACGGCCCGTTCGTGGTGCTCAATTGCGGCGCGCTGCCGGCCGAATTGATCGAGGCCGAATTGTTCGGCGCCGAGGCGGGCGCCTACACCGGCGCCTCCAAGGCGCGCGAGGGCAAGTTCGAGGCGGCCGACGGCGGCACGCTGTTCCTCGACGAAATCGGCAACCTGCCGCTGGCCGGCCAAATGAAGCTGCTGCGCGTGCTGGAGACGGGCCGCTTCGAGCGCCTCGGCTCCAACCGCGAGCGCCAGGTCAAGGTGCGGGTGGTCAGCGCCACCAACGCCGACCTGCAGGCGATGATCAAGGCCGGCAGCTTCCGCGAGGACCTGTTCTACCGCCTCAACGTGATCGAGCTGCGGCTGCCGCCGCTGTCCGGGCGCCAGGCCGACATCCTGCCGCTGGCGCGCCATTTCCTCGGCGCGCACCACAACCTGCAGTTGCATCCGTCGGCGCAGGCGGCGCTGCTGGCCCACCCGTGGCCCGGCAATGTGCGCGAACTGAAAAACGTCATGGCGCGCGCCGGCCTGCTGGCCCACGGCGACACCATCAAGGTCGGCGACCTCGGTCTGCCGGCGGCCGCCGCCGCGGCGACGGAGGACGCCGTGCGCGAGCCGGACCGCGACGCCATCGGCCTGGCCCTGAGCCGCGCCGGCGGGGTGGTGGCGCAGGCGGCGGCGGAACTGGGCCTGTCGCGCCAGGCGCTGTACCGCCGCATGGAACGGCTGGGCATCGCCCGACCCTGATGGCGGCGCCGGCTTCCCCGCCGAAAGGCTTGCGCCAGGGTTTTCGCCTATCGCTGCTCACGCGCTGGACGGCGTTGATCGGCACCCTGCTCACCGTCGGCATCCTGATCGCGCTGGCCCTGACCCGCTTCTTCCCCGACAATCCCGGCCTGGTGCTGGCGGTGTGCCTGCTCTGCGTGCTGCCGATCTCCATCATCACGATCCGCTCGCAGCTCGAATCGATGCTCTCGCTGTTCCGCGCGCTGACCGGCACCGTCGCCAGCTACCGCGACGGCGACTTTTCGTTCAGCCTGCACTGGCCGCAGAACGATGAACTGAGCGACCTGGTGGCCGCGCACAACGCGCTCGGCGACGTGCTGCGCCAGCAGCGGCTCGACCTGGTGCAGCGCGAACTGCTGCTCGACACCATGGTCCAGAACACGCCGGTGGCGATGCTGCTGGTGAGCGAATCGGGGCCGGTGGTGTATGCCAACATCGCCGCGCGCCAGCTGCTCAACGAAGGCCGCAAGCTCGAAGGCCACCGCCTCGACGACGTGCTGGCGAAAGCCTCGCCGGCGCTGGTGGAGGCGATGGCGCGCGGCGGCGACGGCCTGTTCACCACCAAGGACGGCGACAAGGCCAACCAGATCGATGAAGAAGAGGTCTACCACCTCGCGCGCCGCAGCTTCAACCTGAACGGACGGCGCCACGAACTGCTGCTGCTGCGCCAATTGACGATGGAGCTGCGCCGGCAAGAGGTGCAGACGTGGAAAAAAGTCATCCGCGTGATCAGCCACGAATTGAACAATTCGCTCGCGCCTTTGACGTCGCTGGCCCATTCGGGCGCGGAGCTGGTGCGGCGCGGCCAGACCGAGCGCCTGCCGCAGATCCTCGAGACGATCGAGGAGCGCACCCGCCACCTGGAGGGCTTCATCCTCGGCTACGCGCGCTTCGCCAAGCTGCCGACGCCCCGGCTCGAACCGCAACGCTGGCCGGACTTCCTGGCGCGGTTGTCGCAGCAGGTCGAATTCGCCCTGGCGGGCGAGCCGCCGGCCGAATCCTGCGCCTTCGACGCGGCGCAGCTGGAACAGGCGCTACTGAACCTGCTCAAGAACGCGCACGAATCGGGTTCGCCGGCATCGGAGGTCAGCCTGGAAGTGCGGCGCCTGCACGAAGCGGTGCGCATCGACGTGCTGGATCGGGGTCCGGGCATGAGCGACACGGTGCTGACCAACGCGCTGGTGCCCTTCTACTCCACCAAACGCAGCGGCACCGGCCTGGGTCTGGCGCTGGCGCGCGAGATCGCCGAGGCCCACGGCGGCCGCATCACGCTGGCCAACCGCGACGGCGGCGGGCTGGCGGTGACCATCATCCTGCCGCTGGCCTGTTAAACTGGCGGCATGTCCTCCAAGTCCGCCCCACACTCCGCCCCGAGCACCGCCCCAAACGCCGTCCGCTACGACCAGCCCGGCCATCCGCCGGCCACCATCACCGAATTCGAAGGCGTGCGCAGCCTGCACCTGGGCACCTCCTGGGTGCAGGGCGCGATGCGCCTGTCCAAGCCGGACAACATCGAACTCGAATACGTGCAAATGATGATGATGTGGCTACTGTTCAACGACAGCCCGCGCCACGTCGTCCAACTGGGGCTGGGCAGCGCGGCGCTGACCAAGTTCTGCCACCGCCGCCTGCCGCAGGCGCGCGTGACGGCGGTCGAGCTCAATCCCAACGTCATCGCCATCTGCAACGCGCAATTCGGCCTGCCGTCGAACGACGAGCGCCTGAACGTGATCGAAATGGACGCCATGGATTTCGTGCTGGACCCGGCCAACCACGGCACCGTCGACGTGCTGCAGGTCGACCTGTACGACGAGGAGGCGCGCGGCCCGGTGCTCGACTCGCCCGAGTTCTACCAGGCCTGCCACGACTGCCTGCGCGACGGCGGCATCATGACCACCAACGTGTTCGGCGACTTCTCCAACTACGACAAGAATCTGCAGACGATGGAGCAGGTGTTCGACGCCGTGGTGTGGCTGCCCGAGGTCCACGACGCCAACATCGTCGTGATCGCGTTCAAGCAGTCGCCGGTGATCGATTTCGCGGTGCTGTACGAGCGCGCCGGCGCCATCAAAAAGACGCTGAACCTGCCGGCCAAATCCTGGGTCAACGGTCTCAAAGGATGGATGCTGGACCAGCAATAGTCAGCCTTTAAACGCGGCGCCGAACCACGCACCGGCTTAGCGCATTTTTCGACTATCGATATGCAAGCGCCTCATACCGATGCAGGCGCGCCACAGTTTCGCACCGTTTTGCGGCAGCTAAGTCGCGGGCCGTCGGCCAGATTACGCCACATCCCTGCGCAACGCGAGCAATATTAGCAATCGTACACATTCTGCAACAAGTTGGTGCATGCCGCGTTGCGGCCCCGCGACGGCTCAAGATAGTATTTTCTCAACGACCGCTACCAGCGGCGTCCCCACAAAAAAAAGAGAGAAATACATGACAAGAGCACTGACAGTAGCACCCCGGTTCAAGCGCACATTGCTCGCCAGCGCCATTCTGCTGCTGGTGGCCGGTCCGGGCCTGGCGCAAACCCAGGCCGCCGCCGACGAGCAGTTGGCCAAGGAGCAGCAAGTCGTCGTCCTCGGTTCGCGCACCGTCGCCAAGACGGCGCTCGACACCTCGTCGCCGGTCGGCCTGATCGGCCTGAAGGACATACAAACCGCCGGCCCGCTGGAACTGGGCAAGCTGCTGCAAACCCTGGACCCGTCGTTCAACTTCTCGAGCACCTTCGTCAGCGACGGCACCGACAGCATCCGTCCGGCCACCCTGCGCTCGCTCGGCCCGGACCAGGTGCTGGTACTGATCAACGGCAAGCGCCGCCACCAGCAGGCGCTGGTCAACGTCCAGCAAACCGTCGGACGCGGCTCGGCCGGCACCGACATCAACGCCATTCCGCTGGCGGCGATCCAGCGCATCGAGGTGCTGCGCGACGGCGCCGCCGCCCAATACGGCTCGGACGCCATCGCCGGCGTGATCAACATCGTGCTCAAGACGCAGACCAACGAAACCACCTTGAGCGGCACCGTCGGCACCACCTCGGAAGGCGACGGCGACCTGTATTCCGGCAGCGCCAACACCGGCTTCGCGCTGGGCCAGGACGGCGGCTTCCTGAACCTGACCGTCGAGGCGCGCAAGCGCGGCGAAACCAACCGCGCCGGTCCCGACTCGCTGCGCGTGAACCCGCCGCGCGTGACCCAGCATCTGGGCGACAGCAACACCCGCGACACCTACTTCTGGTGGAACGGCGCGATCCCGATCGACAAGGGCAGCGAGTTCTACGCCTTCGGCGGCCTGTCCAAGCGCAAGAGCGATTCGTTCGGCTTCTTCCGCTCGGCCGGCGACGACCGCACCGTGCAGGCGGTCTACCCTAACGGCTTCCTGCCGGCGATCCACACCGACATCAAGGACGCCTCGTTCGCCTTCGGCTACCGCCGCGACCTGCCCAACGACTGGAAGGCCGACATCAGCATCAACCACGGCGCCAGCGAGCTGGCGTTCCACGAATCGGACAGCTTGAACACCAGTTACTGGTACGAGCCGAAGCCGGGCGGCGGCATCTACGCCGAATCGCCGCGCGAGGCCGACACCGGCACGCTCAAGTTCGACCAGACCACGATCAACGCCGACATCAAGGGTCCGGTCAAGATCGGCGACGCCAGCGTCTTCGTCGCCACCGGCTTCGAGTACCGCCGCGACAACTACCAGATCGTCGCCGGCGACCCGGTCTCCTACCAGTACGGCCGCACCAACAATCCGGCCATCGGCATCACCACGCCGAGCGGCGCGACGGCGGCGGCGGGCATCCAGGGCTTCCCCGGCTACACGCCGGCCACCGCCGTCGACTCGGGCCGCCACAACATCGCGCTGTTCCTCGACGCCGAACACAAGCCGCTGGAGAACCTGACCCTGGCCGGCGCCGTGCGCTTCGAGAAGTACTCGGACTTCGGCAACACCACCACCGGTAAGCTGAGCGCCCGCTACGACCCGTCCAAGACGGTCGGCTTCCGCGGCAGCGTCTCGAGCGGCTTCCGCGCGCCAAGCGTGCAGCAGCGCTTCTACAGCTCCGTGTCGACCAACCTGAATAACGGCGTGCTGACCGAAACGCTGACCGCGCGCGAAGGCAGCTCGGTCACGCAGGCCTTCGGCATCGCCCCGCTGAAAGAGGAAACCTCGACCAGCGGCAGCGTCGGCATGGTGCTGCGCCCGGCCAAGAACATGTCTCTGACGGTCGACGCGTACCAGATCAAGATCAAGGACCGCATCGTCTTCTCCAGCGAAATCGCGCCGGAGTCCGGCGGCGGCCCGATCACCAACATCCTGCGTCCGCTGGGCGTGGGCCAGGCGCAGTTCTTCACCAACGCGGTCGACACCCGCACGCGCGGCCTCGATATCGTCGCCGAGCACACCTCGCGGTTCGCGGCGTCGTCGCTGGTGCTGTCGGGTCAACTGGGCTTCAACAAGACGGAGGTGAGCAAGCGCCATTCGACATCGACGGTGCTGACCGGCGAGCAGCTGTTCGACCAGGCGCAGGTGACGCTGATCGAACGCGGCCAGCCGCGCAAGCACCACGTGGTGGCGGCCGACTACACCGCCGGCGCGTGGAACGTCAACACCCGCGCCAACTACTATGGCGAAGTGCAGGCGCAAAGCTTCAGCCCCTTGCATACGTGGGACGCGAAGTGGCTGGTCGATGCGTCGGTACGCTATGGCTTCAGCAAGCGCACCTTCCTCAGCGTCGGCGTGAACAACATGTTCAACGAACTGCCGTCGGAATGGACCAACGGCGGCGACTTCCCGAAACTGGGCTTCACCCGCTGCTGGGAAACCTGCCCGATCGGCGTCAACGGCCGCTCGATGTACATCCGCATGGATACCGCGTTTTAACGGCTTAGCGTGAACGGTTGGCGGCAAACGCCGCAAGGTGCACGATCGCCGCCAACCGCTTCACCAAATCATCCATCCGCTCGGCCGGCACCTGCGCGTAACCGAGCATCAACCCCCGCCATCCCGACGCCCCTGGCGCATCGTACATATCGTGCCGGCTCAAGGCGTTGACCACGATCCCGTGTTCCAGCGCATGCGCGCTCACCGCCACATCGTCCATCGATTCGTCCCTGAACCGCAGCGCCAGATGCATGCCGGCCGAGCCCCCGTGCACCGTCGCCACCGACCCCATATGCCGCTCCAGCGACGCCACCAGCGCGTCGCGCCGCTGACGATACAGCCGGCGCATGCGCCGCACATGCAAGGCGAACTGCCCGCTGCGCAGGAACTCCGCCAGCGCCAGCTGCTCCGCCACACGGCCGCTCGCATGCGACTGCGCCCGCATCAGCGCGAACGCCGCCTCCAGCGCCGGCGGCACCACCACGAATGCGATCCGCAGCGACGGAAACATGGTTTTGCTGAACGTCCCCAGATACACCACCGGCGCGTCCGGCGCCAGCCCCTGCATCGCCGACAGCGGCGCGCCGTCGTGCCGGAATTCGCTGTCGTAATCGTCCTCGATGATCAGCGCGCCGGCGCCGCGCGCGGCCTCGATCAGCGCCAGCCGGCGCCGCAAACTGAGCACGCTGCCCACCGGATACTGGTGCGACGGCGTCGTGTAAATCAGGCGCGGAGGCCGCAGCAGCCAGTCGTCCGGCGTCGGCGCGATGCCGTCGTCGTCCACCTCGATCCCCGCCACATTCAAGCCGGCGCCGCGCGCCCCCGCCAGCGCGCCGCCATAGCCCGGGCTCTCGATCCAGATCGTGTCGCCGGCATCGGCCAGCGCGCGCAGGCACAAATCCAGGCTGCTCTGCGTGCCATCGGTGATGAACACCTGGCCGGCGTCGCACACCACGCCGCGCGCCGCGCGCAGATGGTCGGCGATGGCCTCGCGCAGCAGCGGCTCGCCGGCCGGATCGCCGTAGTTCAGCTGCGCCACCGTCAGCGAGCGCCATGCGCGTTCCAGCATGCGGCGCCACAAGGTCAACGGAAAATGGTCGAGCGCCGGCACGCCGGGAACGAAGGCGCCCATCCTGTCGGCCGGCCCGGGCAATGGCCGCAGCCCGCGCGCGCGTTGCGACAGGCCCGCCTGCGCCAACGCCCGCGGCGACGGCGACGGCTTGCGCTCGGCCGCGACGCTCGCCACCACGGTGCCGCGCCGGTCGGTGGTGACGAAGCCTTCGCTGGCCAGTTGTTCGTACGCGTACAGCACCGTGTTGCGCGCCAGTCCCAGCTCCTCGGCCAGCGCGCGCGAAGCGGAAAGCCGCGTGCCGGCGGCCAGCGTGCCGCTGCGGATCGCCGCGCGCAGGCATTCGTGCAGCATGCGCTGGCGCGGCCAGCCCCGGTGGCTGTGCTGCGCCGCATAACCGGTGATCAGCAGCGAGATATCCATTCTTGGCTCCATCAAATCTAATATTTCTGGACCTGTTTTCAGGGCCAGCAAGCCATTATATTGATGTTTCACTTATTTTGGATGGAGATCATGACCGCAGCAGCCACCCCCGCGCAACAAGCCGCCATCGCCCCCAGCGACCGTACCCGCGTGCGCCGCAGCGCCGACAAGGCGAAGTACGACACCGCCACCCTGCACGCCATCATCGACGACGCCTACCTGTGCCACATCGCCTTTGGCGACGCCAAGGGTTCGCATTGCATTCCGACCGCTTGCTGGCGCGAGGACGGGCATCTGTATATCCATGGCTCCAACGGTAGCCGCATGCTCAAGCGCCTGACGGAAAGCGAGACCTGCGTGACGATCACCCATCTGGACGGCCTGGTGCTGGCGCGATCGGCCTTCAGCCATACGATGAACTACCGCTCGGCGATGATCTACGGGCGCTTCGAGGTGGTGACCGATGAGGCGGAGCGCCATCGCACGCTGGAAGCGTTCATGGAAAAGCTGGCGCCGGGACGCCAGGCGCAGGTCCGCCCGGGCAACGACAAGGAGTACGCGGCCACCACCATCATGCGTATCCCGCTGGACGAAGCGGCGTGCAAGGTGCGCAGCGGCGGCCCGAGCGACGACGAGGAAGACATGCAATGGCCGGTGTGGGCCGGCGTGCTGCCGTGGGCGCGAACCCCGATGGCGCCGCAACGGCATGCCGAATGCACCATCGACGCGCCCGACTACGTCCTCCAGTGGGAATGTAGTACGACTACATCGAACCGGGGCGTTTTGTAGTAAAAACGCAACTGAAAGCGTTTTCAACGGCTATAACTGGGCATGCATTCGGCATTTCGATGCCATAAGATCAAACTTAATTTGACTTGTTTTCTAGTTTTAATACAAGATCGGCCTCAGGCGTCATGAGAACGCCGAGCACCCGACCCCATGTAAAACATCTGGAGACAAGATAATGCAAGCCAGTCCAAACCCGCGCGGCGTCCGCGCCGCGCTTCCCCTCACGCCCGTCGCAGCCGCATGCGCGCTGCTGGTCGCCGCCTTTTCCACCCCGCTGCACGCCCAGACCGATACCCCGGCCTCCGCACAAACGGGCGAGGCGCCGATTTCGAAAGTGGTCGTCTCCGGCATCCGCCGCGGCATCGAGGACGCCATCTCCGTCAAAAAAGAGTCGACCTCCATCGTCGAATCCATCTCCGCCGAGGATATCGGCAAACTGCCCGACGTCAGCATCGCCGAATCGATCGCGCGCCTTCCAGGCCTGGCGGCGCAGCGCGTCGGCGGCCGCGCGCAGGTGATCAGCATTCGCGGCCTGTCGCCGGACTTCGCCACCACGCTGCTCAACGGCCGCGAACAGGTCAGCACCGGCGACAACCGCAGCGTCGAATTCGACCAGTATCCATCGGAGCTTCTGAGCGGCGTCACCGTCTACAAAACGCCGGACGCGGGCCTGGTCGGCCAGGGCCTGTCCGGCACCATCGACATGCAGACCGTGCGTCCGCTGGCCTTCCCGGGGCGTACCTTCTCGGTCAACCTGCGCGGCGAGAAAAACTCGATGGGCAAGATCGCCGACACCAAGGACACCGGCCATCGGCTCAGCGCCAGCTACATCGACCAGTTTGCGAACCGCACCATCGGCGTCGCGATCGGCGTGGCCAGCCTGGAGACGCCGATCCTCGAAAACCAGACCGGCACCTACGAGCCGTTCGACCAGACCCGCGTGGCGGGCGTCCCGGCGGGCACCTTCGTCACCGCCGGCGTCAAGGCGCTGGCCAAGAGCGGCACGCTGAAACGCACCGGCTTGATCGGCGTGCTCGAATACCGCCCGTCGAAGCAGTGGTCCAGCACCGTCGACCTGTTCGCCTCCGAGTTCAAGCAGGTGGACACCAATAACCAGTTCGAAGTGAACCTGGGCGGCTACAACGGCAGCAACAACCCGGTCGGTTTCAACTACGCCAGCACCAACATCGTCAACGGCACGCTGCTGGGCGGCACCGCCACCGGCGCCTATCCGCTGGTGCGCGGCCAGTACAACCATCGCAAGGACCAGATCCGCACCGCCGGCTGGGCCAACAAATTCAACTTCGGCAGCTGGTCGCTGCTGGCGGACGCCAACTACTCGCAAGCCAGGCGCGATGAGACCTACCTCGAAAACAATCTGCAGCTGCAAAGCGCGGCGGGCGGCGCGTTCAACGATCCGCTGATGACTGTCGGCTGGAACACCGGCCGCTTCGCCACCATCGCCGGCAAGCTCGATTACAGCGATCCGGCCAAGCTATTCACGGGGAACTCGATTTACGGATACGGCAGCACCTACGCGCCGCACCTGAAGGACACGCTCAAGAGCTTCAAGCTGGCCGCCACCTTGCCAGCCCCGGAAAGCCTGGACGCCTACCTGCGCGGCTTCGATGTCGGCATCAATTACAGCGACCGCACCAAGACCAAGCGCCAGCCGGCGGGCGACCTGTTCGCCACCGGGAACCCGACCATCTCCAGCGACCTGCTGTACGCGCCGGTGGACCTGGGTTTCGCCGGCGCCGGCGTCGTCCCCTCATGGAATGTGCCGGGCGTGATCGCCAAGTACTTCAACCCGATAAACTACAGCCTGGCCAACAACGCCGGCACCATCAGCCGCGCGTGGGACGTCCACGAGAAAATCACCACCGGCTACGCGCGCGCCAACATCGACAGCGAATGGGGCGGCGTCGCCGTGCGCGGCAACATCGGCGCGCAGCTGCTGCGCACCGACCAGTCATCCGACTCGCTGTACGCGGACGCCGCCGGCGTGGCCCGCCCCTACACTGACGGCAAAACCTACAACGACGTCCTGCCGAGCATGAACCTCGCCTTCGGCCTGCCGTCGGATCAAACGGTACGCGTCTCGCTGGCCAAGCAGATCGCCCGCCCGCGCGTGGATGAACTCAACGCCGGCTTCAACTTCACCGTCGATACCGGCACGCGCCTGCCGAGCGGCAGCGGCGGCAACGCCAGGCTCGATCCGTGGCGCGCCAAGGCCTTCGACCTGTCGTGGGAGAAGTACTTCGCCAAGAAGGGTTACGTGGCGTTGGCCGGCTACTATAAAAAGCTCGACACCTACATCTACAAGTTCTCGGAAACGCGCGACTTCTCGCAGTACACGGCGGGCACCATCGCCATCACCAACTCCGGCCAGTTCACGACGTCCTATAACGGCAACGGCGGCACGCTCAAAGGGGCGGAGCTGTCGGTGTCGGTGCCGCTTGAATTGGTCGCGCCGGTGCTGGATGGTTTCGGCGTACTGGCCAGCAGCTCGTACACCAAGAGCGGCATCGACATCAAGGAAGTCAACGCATCGATCGGCAAGATCGAGCTGCCGGGCATGTCGCGCCACGTCACCAACGTCACGCTGTACTACGAGAAGGCGGGGTTCTCGACGCGGGTCAGCACGCGCCGGCGCTCGGATTACGTGGGCGAGATCGGCAACTTCGCCGGCGACCGCCAGTTGCGCTACGTGGTCGGCGACAGCCCGGTCGACTTCCAGATCGGCTATACCTTCAACGACGGCGCATACAAGGGACTGGGGGTGCTCCTGCAGGTCAACAACCTGACCAACGAAGCGTATGAAACCTACGCCAACAGCAAGGACCGTCAGCTGGAGTATGCGAAGTACGGGCGCACTGTTTTGTTCGGGGTGAATTACAAGTTCTAGAGGACCGCCGTCATCGGCCATCGATGCGCCTTCGACGGTTCATCGCTGGCCGATACGCTAATCGGCCCCACGTGGTTCCGAAGCGGATCTCGGGTCCCGGTACCAAAGCATCAGCATGCACAAGGCGAACAGCAACGCGAACGGTGTCGGCGACAGCGGCCGTTCCGCTTTGCCCGCCACGCCGGGCGCCGGCGCCCGCGCCGCATAACGCGCCGTCGCCTCGCGCCGCAAGGAGCGCTGCCACAGCGGCCAGTCCTCGGCCGCATACACATACGTCATCCCCGGCGCGGGCATGCCGGCGGCGCTGAAGCGGGTCCAACCCGCGCGCTGCGGCCACCACGCCGCGCAGCGTCCATCGGCCTTGTCGACACGCGCTTGCAAGGACAACTCCGGCCCACCGTCGACGCGCAGCAAAGCGCCCGCCTCCGCGCCCTGCGCGCACACCTCGCTGCGCAGCCCCGTCACCGGCATCGGGTCCGACAACCGCCATTGCGTCTTTTGCGCACCGGCCAGCACCATCCGGTCCATGGCGTCCTGCCACCACAATGTCAACGCCTGCGGTGCGCTGATCGCGTAACGATGCCACTCCGAGACGCCAACCCAGATCACGCGTCCCTGGCGCAAATCACGCTGCCAGAGCCACGGCCGCTTGCCGCTGTCCCACGCCAGCACCGACCACGGTCCCCCGCCACGATCGTCCGGATTCAGCGCCGACGGCGGCATGTCCAACGCAACACCGCCGACATTGAAGTGCCGCTGATCTTCCTTCTCCGTCGTCGGCGATTGCGGCTGAAGGCGCAACCCCAGCTCCCGCTGCCAGAATCCGGCATCGGCGGCATTCGCCCCCAGAACCACCAGCGGCACGCCCTGCCCTGCCGCCGCCAGCAGCGCGGCGCGCGCCGAAGGCGACAGCTTTTCCACGTAGGCGGCATCGGCGAACATCGCGTTCGGCGCGGTGAGCGGCTCGCGCGCCGTTTCGCTGCGAGCGATAGCCTTGCCCAGCGTGACGCTCCAGTCGACAATCGCACCGCTGTCGGACAGCAGCCGGTTCAAGGCGCGCGCATCGAATGACGCCGCATCGAAGCGTCCCTGTATTTGCAGCGGCACCGCCTCGATCACTTGCAGCGGCACCGGCCCCTCCGCGATCGTTTTACCCTTCGTATCCAACAGGCGGGCGCGCAGCACCATCGCCTCGGCCACGGGTGGCAGCCATTGGATGGACAATTGCGCCGCAGGCGCGGTGGCCGGCGTGATGGCGCCGGAATCGGCCAGCACCTGCTTGTTCTCGGCCAGAAGCTGCAAGCGCCATCCGGCCGATGCCTGCGGGCGTCGCACCGTCAGCGTGAATATCCGCCCCAAAGGGATTGTGCGCGGGAAGTCGAGCGACAGCAAATCCGCCTGCGCCGGTTTCCACTGGAGCGGCCGCCCGGGAAGATCGCGCCACTCGGCGTCGCGCAGTCCGTCTCCGCTCAAGGCAATTGCGCCGGCGCCGGCCATGGCGTGCGACGCCGGCTCGTCAATGCCACCGCCGGCATCCGTAACCACCGCCAGCGCCTCCGCGTCTTTGAATGGCACACGGATGTCGGCGAGCGCGATCGCCAATGCCGCCGCGCCAGTGGCCATCAATAGCGCATTGACCCACCGCCGCTTGCGTCCGAAAAGGACCGCGCTAACCAGGCCGGCGGCCAACGCCAGCCCAGGGGCCACCAGCGCGGCGCCATCGACCGTGGCGATATTCATGATGGAGACCGAGGCGCCGCTCATCGTGCATGCTCCTTGCCACGCCAAGCCCGCGCGAACGCACTGTCGACCGACGACCGAGCCTGCAGCAGTACCGGCGCGTCGGTCAGCGTGCCTCGCAGCCAGGCCCGCAATTCGGCGCGGCATGGCGCACAGCCGTCCATCACGTCCTGCACGGCGCGCTGCGCGCTCAGTTTCTGCTCCTGGTCGGCGATACGGGCGGCGATCGTGTCGCGCGCCGATTTGCTCCACAAGGCCGGCAACGCGCCGTCGGATGACAGCGCCTGCACCAGTTCCCGCACCTCGGCCGGCACGCTGTCGCTGGCGGCGCCCTGCGCGCGCTTGTAGCTCATCGCGCCGACGATATCGCCGCTCATGCGCTTCTCCTCCTTCAACGCCGGCGGCACGAAGGCGGTGCGATGCAGATAGACCCGCTCCGCCGCCTGCAACTCCTTGATCGCCTCCAGCGCCTTGTACTCGGGCGGCAGCGCCGGCTTGGGCGAGACGGCGCGCAGCGATTTTTCAGCCTCCCACATCGCCGACAACGCGCGTTTGAGCACCGCTTTGGTTTGCGGATCGAAGATGGTGGCGTTGTCCTCCTGATCGTGGACGTGGCCGAATTGGTGCATGGCAGCTACCTCGCTGCCCATCTTCGCGGAGCCGCCGTGATGCTCCTCCCCGCCGTGGCCGCCGGCTTCCTGGTCGTCCCCTTTATGTCCATCTTCCTCGTGCCCGTCGTCCTTATGCCCCGAGCCGCCATGACCGTGCTCGTCGCCGAACAAACTCGATTCCTCGCCAAGGAATTGACCATAGCGTAGCCGCAGCGCGGCCTGGTCGGCGGCGATGCCTTCGCTGCGCGACCGCAGCGTGGCGGCCGACATCCCGGGATTGGACCGCAGATCGGCGACCAGCTGCTCGGTATCGATGATGATCTGGCGCTGGCTGCGCAGATTCTCCGGCTTGACCATGGAAGGCAGCGCGGTCGAATCCAGGCTTTCCGCATCGGGTCCGGGCAGGCGCAACGTATAAGTGGGCGATTGCGTGGTGTGCGGGTTGTCCGGCGCGTTATCGGTGGCGCGAACAAAGAAGTACAGTTCATCGCCCGGCTCCATGCCAAGTTCCGCCAACGTCCATTGCTTCTTCCAGCCGCGCGACCTGGCATCCGCCGATTTAGGCAGCGGCACTTCACGGTCGGTGAAGCGCACGTTCTCGCCGCTGCCGCGCGCCAGTGTCATGTGCAGGCTGGCGCGCGATATCGCGTAGTCGTCCTTCGCCAGAACCGATAGCTGAACGGCTTTTACATCCTTGGGCAGCAGCTGTATGAGCTCCGTCGGTTCGATGATCGTCACTTGCGGCGGCAGGTCGGGCGCGACGCGGATGTTGTAGCGCATGCCGCCCGCGCCGCGCGCGCGCCAGAACAGCGAGTCCTCGACGCGCTTGAACGCGCAATCGGCCGTGATGGACAGCGCCTGGCCGTCGCCCAGCTCCACCACCGGCTGCGCCCCTGCGGGTTTGCGCACGCACCAGCGCACTTCGGAGTATTGTGGAATCTGGATGTCGCGCGCTGCGGTCTCGAATCCGGCGACACCCGTGTAGGCCGGCGGAGCGACGCGCAAATACACCTCGCCATCCACAATCGGCTTGTTGGCGGGAGCGTAGGTTGCCGCTGCATGGGTGGTGGCGGGTTTCGCCTGAAAGCCCCAGGCCGCGCCGGCGGCGATCAGGCTTGCCACCAGAGGGACGAGGCCGAGCCGCACGCGGGTATGCGCGATGCGGCGATAGTCGTCGCCGGTCAGCACCTGGGCGAGCCGGGATTGCAGGCGTTGCTGCTGCAAGCGCGCGATCGGTGTCTTCGCCTCGGCGGCTAGCAAGGTGCTGCTGTCTTCCAGCGCCGGGATGGCGGCGTTCAGCCACGATGGCCATTGATCGGCGATCCGCCGGCGCAGACGGTGGATGTCGGCAGCGAGCCAGATCGCCCATATGACGATGGCCGCCAGCGCGATTAGCCGGGCGGAGGGCAACAAGATGGCGGCGACCGCCAGCGGCAGCAGCGCGGCGAGCCAATGCGGCAGACGACGGCGCAGGACGGCGGCCCACAAGCGGCGGCGCAGGAAGTCAGTTTCGCCGTGCATGGGCAAGTATCCGTTCCAGTAAAAACAACGCGAGCAAAACGTAGGCCAGCCAGGCCGCGGGCTTGGCATCGATCGTCGCGGAAAACGCGCTACGTTTCGTCATCATGGCTCGCGACGGCATCGGATACGCCGGCGCGGGAGCGGCGCCCAGCGACCGCCAGGTTTCGTAAAGGGCGCGCGCGGTATCGGCGTCGCGCGGCGGAAAAGCCTGCGAGGTCCACAGGCGACCGCGCGGACCGTCCGCATACTGCAACGCCAGGCCATTGATGGTGACGGCGGCCGCATTTTTCAGCTCGGGGAAAGCCGTAATTTTTGCGGATGCGGTGGCGATCCACCAATGCGGCGCGCGCCAGCCGGCGGGCGGCGCCTCGCCCGGCATATCCCAAACAAGCAGCTCGGTGGCGGCATCCGGCGCGGCGCCGATCGGATAACGGTTGCCGGCATCTCCCGCTTTATCGAATGCCGCAAACAGCGAACGCCAGGCGGCATCGGCGCCCGAGGCGGCGGACAGCACCACAGGGTGACGCGCAACCGCCGGCTCGGCGGCCTGGCCAGCGGCAGGCATGGTTCGCACCTCCACCTGGTGATCGAACCGCGGCATACGCGCCGGCATGGCGATTTGCCCGGCGCGCGCCACGACCAGCAGCCTGGCGTCCGGACGCCAGTCACGCTCATGCCGGCGTAGCCATTGCAACGCGTCCGGCGGCAGATCGACGCGTGGCGCATCCGCGAAACCGGCGCTGCCGATCTCGCGTTCCGCCCACGCCTTGTCGGCCCCCGCGTCGAGCAGCACGGTATTTCCGCGCCATGGAACGATGGTGGCGGCCAGCCAGGCGATCAGCGCGAGCAATAGCAGGCAGCGCACCAGCAGCAGGACGCGGTCGCGCCATTGCCATACCCGCAACTGCTCCGGCGCGGCGACGGGCAGAAAGCGCGCCGTCGCCAGCGGTTGCGCCTTTAGCCGCTGCCGCTTCTGGCGGTGCCACCATATCGGCAACAGCAATACCGGCAGCGCGAACCACCAGAACGGATAAGAACTCAGCATCGGCTATCCATCACAATGTCACAATCGTCATTTCGCCCGCGCTCCCGCCAGTCGCAGCCAGCTGCGCAACACCGCGCCCAGCTCCTGCTCGATGCACGCCTCGTAGTGGACGATATTGTTTTGCCGGCAGCTGCCGGCGACGCCGTCGAAGTGCGCGCGGCTTTGCTGCTTGTAGCTTTCGCGGTCCCGGTTACTCATGCGGTGGAAGCCGTCGCTGCGTTCAGGATCGCGGTACCCTGCGCCGGACTTGAAGCTGGCGTCGACTTCCGCCCGCGTGCGCAAGGTCAGCAAGCGCACGTCATGGCGCAGATTGCGCAACCGCAGCAGCGCCTCGCTCAAGGGCGACGGCCAGTCGAGGAAATCGCTGGCGGCGAAGATGAGACTCGGCGATCGCGCGAAATGCAGGTTCGCCTTCAGCACCTCGGCGCTGGGCAGTCCGCCCTCGGGCCGCGCGTTCGACAGTTGCGCCAGCACGCGCTGCAACTGGCGCGGGCCGCGCGTCGCCTGCGTGAACTCGACCTTGCCACCGCTGCACACCACCAGCCCGAAGGCGTCCCCCTGGCGCTGCGCGATCGCCGCCACGCAAGCGAGCACGGTGCGGGCGAACCACAGCTTATCGACACCCTCGATCTCGCGGCTGGGTTCCGCCATCGAGGCGGTGGCGTCGAGCCACAGCCAGGTGGCGACATGGCTGTCGCGCTCCGCCTCGCGCACGTAGTAGCGATCCGCGCGCGCCAGCAGCTTCCAGTCGACCCGGCGCCACTCGTCGCCGGGCGCGTAGGCCCGGTATTCGGAGAACTCGACGCCGGCGCCGCGTTCGCGGCCGGCGTGCAGGCCATGGCCGAGCCCCGCCAGCACGTGGCGAATGACCAGCTCCAGATCCTTGGTCCGCACCATCATCGTTGCTGTGGCGTCGGCCGGCTTGCGGTTCGCTTGCATCAATCCGGACGAATATGCTCGCGCAGGGCCAGCAGGATGTCGGCGATCGCCACGCCGTCGGCTTCCGCCTCGAAGTTGCGGATCACGCGGTGCGCCAGCACCGGCAGCAGCATCTCGCCGATATCCTCGCGCGTGACGGCCAGCCGGTTGTGCATCAACGCGCGCGCCTTCGACGCCAGCACCAGCGCCTGGCCCGCGCGCGGTCCGGCGCCCCAGCCGACGTGCTTCGTCACCGCCGGCACCGTCGTCAGCGCGGGCCGGGTGGCGCGCACCAGCCGCGTGGCGTACGCCAGCAGATGGTCGCCGATTTCGATGTCGCGCACCAGCTGCTGGAGGCGCAGCAGGGTCGCCACGTCCATCACCGGTTCGGCGTCCTTGAGGCCGGCGTTGGTGGTGGCCGACACCATCATGATCTCCTCCGCCTCGGTCGGATACACGACATCGATGCGCAGCAGGAAGCGGTCCAGCTGCGCTTCCGGCAGCGGATAGGTGCCGGCCTGCTCGATCGGATTCTGCGTCGCCAGCACGAAGAAGGGCTTGGGCAGCACGTGCGTCTGGCCGGCGAAGGTCACGCTGCGCTCCTGCATCGCCTCCAGCAACGCCGACTGCGTCTTCGGCGGCGCGCGGTTGATCTCGTCGGCCAGCAGCACCTGGGTGAACACCGGGCCTTGCTGGAAACGGAACTCGCGCTTGCGCGTGGCGTGATCCTCTTCCAGGATCTCGGTGCCGACGATATCGGACGGCATCAGGTCCGGTGTGAACTGCACACGGTGGAAGTCCATCTCGGTCGCCTGCGACAGCGACTTGACCAGCAAGGTCTTGCCCAGGCCCGGCACGCCTTCGACCAGCGCATGGCCGCCGGCCAGCAGGCAGATGATCAGCGAATCGATCACGTTCTCCTGGCCGATGATCACCTTCGACATGCTCGCCTTCAGCGCCGCCACCTTGGCGCTCAACGCGCCGATCTCACTTTCACTCCAGGCGATTGCGCCCATCTTTAAGCTCCCAACGCGTATTGAATGATATTGACCGCAAAGCGGGTGTTGTCGATGGCGAGAAAACGCTTGTTGCGGAAGTCGTAGTCCCACTCGCAACCGTAGTCCTTGTTGCTGTACAAAAGCCGCACGCGGCCGCCGACTTCCACCGCCTTCAGATAGTCGTGCACCAGATCGTCGCCCCAGCCGTTCAACTCCACGCTGGTGTTGGGCGGGCCGTCGAACTTGAAAAAGCTCGAATACACCGGATGGTTGTTGGCGATCTTCTGCAAAGCCCTCTTGCCGAAGATACTGGCGATCTCGCCTTCGAAGGACTTGGCGAACAGGCCGTCGATGTCGTGATTGCAGTCGTCGACAAACAAAAAACCGCCGCCCTTGATGTAGCGCTCCAGGTTCCTGCGTTCGGCCGCCGTGAACTGCACCAGCTTGTGGCCGGCGAAATAGCAGAACGGCGCCTCCAGCATCTTGGGATCGGACAGCGCGACGATGCGCTCGACGGGATCGACCCGCAAGGTCGTATATTCGACCAGCGAATTGAGCACGTTGCTCGGCATACGGACATCGACATCCCAGTCGCCCGACTCGTAGGTCAGGCGGGTGAAGTAGAAATCGTAGTTGGCCACGCGCTGTCCTTGTCCTTACACCGCGTCCGACAAGGAGGTGAAGTTGAAATCACGAACCTTCATCGGCGGAATCATCATCTGGAAGCGCACTTCGTCGCCGCCGATGACGACCGGCTTACCCAGTTCGTCGATATTGTTCAACATCGTCACCGGGCTTTCGTTGAAGCGGAAATTCTTGATCGGATGCTTGATCTTGCCGTTCTCGATGTAGAAGGTGCCGTCGCGCGTCAGCCCGGTGAGCAGCAGCGATTGCGGATCGACCATGCGGATGTACCAGGTGCGCGTGACCAGCACACCTTTCTTGGTCGAGGCGATCAGCTCCTCGGTCGACTTGCCGCCGCCGGACATGATCATGTTGCCATGACGGCCGAAGGCGCGCTTGCCCTGCTTCTGCGCCCAGTAATCGGTGTAGTCCAGCGATTCGATCTTGCCGCCCTTGATCACGTCCGTGCGTTCGCGCGCCAGCATCGAGGCGTTGTCCCACGCCAGCACCGGCACGTCGGGGTTCCACGGATCGGCCCACAGGTTGACCTGCTCGTCGAACAGCTTCTCGCCCAGGCGGTTGCCGCCGCCCTTCTTCGACAGGAAGCTGCGGCCCTCGTCTGCCTGGCGCGCATCGAAGGCGCCGAACATGCGGCCGATAATCTCCGACGTCGCCGCCGGTTCCAGGATCACCGTGTAGCGGCCCGGCTCCAGCGCCTTGGCGTCGACCGACTTGAGCGCTTTTTCGATCGCGACATCGGATGCTTCGCGCGCGTCGAATTTGGCGGCGTCGTTGGCCGAACGGGTTACCCATCCCGAACCGCGGCCGTCTTCGGTGCGGGTGGTCACTGTGAAGCCAAGGTTGGTCAGGGTCTGGTAGCCGAACACGCCGTTCGAGTTGGCCACGGTTTCGAAGCCGGTGCTGTCGCTGAAGAAGCCTGCCGCAACCAGCCCTTTCTTGCGCGCAGAGTTGATGCTCTGCGCGGCCACTTCGGCGCGGTACTCCGGATCGATGGCGGCGGTGGCCGCGCTGTAGGTGTTCGAGTTTTTGTACAGCTGCGTTTTAATGGCCGGCACGAACTCCGGATTCTCGGGCGCCAGCCGTGCCACTTCCTCGGCGCGGCGCACGGCTTTTTCCAGCGACTTGTCATCGAACTCGTTGACCGACGCGGTGCCCTGGCGCTTGCCGAAGGCGACGCTGACGGTCAGCTGCGTGTTCTCCACCAGACCGGCCGTCGACACGCTGTTGCGCGCGTAGCGGATATTGCCCCTGCGGTTGCCGCTGATCTGCACGCGGCACTCGTCGGCCTTGGACAGCGCCATGACCTTGTCGCACACCGCTTTCGCTTCCTGTTGATTCAGCATCTTCATTATTTATCCTATCTTGCGAGCGGTGTTGATGACGTTGATGCCGTTGAAGCGCGTGGTCGGCGAGCCGTGCGACACGCAGCTGACCTGGCTCGGCTGGCCTTTGCCGTCGAAGAACGAGCCACCCATGCGCCAATCGCGCTCGTCGCACAACGCCGAGCAGGCGTTCCAGAACTCCTGGGTGTTGGACTGGTAAGCCACATCCTCCAGCGGATTGGTGATCTTGCCGTTCTTGATCTCGAAATACAGCTGCCCGCCGAACTGGAAGTTGTAGCGCTGCTGGTCGATCGAGAACGAGCCCCGGCCGAGGATATAGATGCCCTTTTTGACGTCCTTGATCATGTCGTCCGGCGTCAGCGGCTTTTTCCCGGCCTGCAGGGAGACGTTGGGCATGCGCTGGAATTGCACGCTGCTCCAGCTGTCCGCGTAAGAGCAGCCATGCGATTCCTTCTCGCCGATGACATGCGCCTGGTCGCGCGTGGCCTGGTAGTTGACCAGGATGCCGTCCTTGATGATGTCCCAGCGCTTGGCCGGCACGCCTTCGTCGTCGTAGCCGACGCAGGCCAGCGAGCCAGGCGTGGTGCGGTCGGCCACGAAATTGACGCGCTCCGACCCGTACTGGAATTTTTTGCTTTGCCATTTATCCAGCGTGGCGAAACTGGTGCCGGCGTAATTGGCCTCGTAGCCCAGCACGCGATCGAGCTCGGTGGCGTGGCCGACCGACTCGTGGATGGTCAGGAACAGGTGTTCCGGCGACAGCACCAGATCGTACTTGCCCGGTTCGACCGATTTCGCGGTCAGCTTCTCGCGCGCCTGGCGTCCGGCGGCGCGCGCGTCCTCGATCAGATCGTAGGCGCCCTTGTACAACGTGGTGACGCCGCCGGCGGCCTTGAATTTGTTTTCCGGCTTGGCGTCGAAGAATTCATAGCCCATGCTGACCGGCGACGACAGGCCGTCGCGGGTGCGGAAGCGGTTGGTGGCCTTGTCGACGGCGGTCGCGGTCAGCGGCGACCAAAGGCGATGCATATCCTGGTCGATGTAGGAACCGTCGGTGGAGGCGAAGTACTTCTGCTGGTTCACCTGGAACAGCATCGACTGCATGAAGTTGGCGCCGGCGTCCATGCCGGCCTTGTTGGCCGCGATCAGCATCTCGGCTTTTTCCTTGATCGGCACCGTGCGCCAGTCCTTCTTGAACGGCGTGGCCCAGGCGACTTCGCCCACGCCCTTGACGGGGGCCAGTTGCACAGGCTCGGTTTGCAGCTTGGCGTTGGCGCGGGCGATGGCGACCGCCTGGCGCGCCGCTTCCGCCACCGAGTCCAGGGTCATGACGTTGGTCGAGCAAAAGCCGTAGGCGCCGCCGGCGATCACGCGCACGCCGACACCGGAGGATTCGGTGTTGACGATGTTTTCCACATTCAGGTCGCGCGTGGTGATGAATTGGTTCAGGTAGCGGCCGATGCGGACATCGCAATAACTGGCGCCGGCCTTGGTGGCGGCGTTCATCGCGGCGTCGGCCAGCGATTTTTTGAACTGCACGGCCATGGGGTTGAGCAGCTCCTCGGCCGCGATGGCGTTGCCGAAAACCGGGATCAGCAAGCTGCCGCCGCCGGCGGCGCCGACTTTTAGAAATGAACGACGTTCCACATGAACTCCTGAAAAAAATGATCGAGCCGGCACGCGTCCCGTTTACAGCGGGGCGCGCGCCAAGCTACGCGTGTTACACCGCGTCCGACAGCGACGTGAAGTTGAAGTCGCGCACCCGCATCGCCGGAATCAGCAACTGGTATTCCGATTCGTCGCCCGACAAGATCTCCGGCTTGCCCAGTTCATCGATATTGTTCAACATCGACACCGGACTTTCATTGAAGCGGAAGTTCTTGATCGGATGCTTGATCTTGCCGTTCTCGATGTAGAAGGTGCCGTCGCGCGTCAGCCCGGTCAACAGCACCGACTGCGGATCGACCATGCGGATGTACCAGGTGCGGGTCACCAGCACGCCCTTCTTGGTGTTGGCGATCAGCTCCTCGGTCGACTTGTTGGTGCCGGCCATGATGATGTTGCCGGGAGCGCCGATAGCGCGCTTGCCCTGCTTCTTCGCCCAGTACATCGAGTAGTTCATGGCGTTGATCTTGCCGTTCTTGATGATGTCCTGATGCTCGCGCGCCAGCATGGAGTTGTTGTCCCACGGGAGCACCGCGACATTCTTGTCCCACGGGTCGGTCCAGACGTTGACCTGCTCGTCGAACAGCTTCTCGCCCATGCGGTTGCCGCCGCCCTTTTTCGACAGGAAGCTGCGGCCCTCGTCGGCCTGGCGGGCGTCGAAATCGTTGAACATATAGACCAGGATATCCGAGGTCGCCGCCGGCTCCAGCACCACGGTATAGCGGCCCGGTTCCAGCGCCTTGGCTTCGACCGAACGCAGCGCCTTCTCGATCGCCACGTCGGACGCTTCGCGCGCATCGAACAAGGCCGCGTCGCCGACGCTGCGCTTGGCCCAGCCGGAGCCGCGTCCATCCTCGGTGCGCACGGTGACGGTGAAATCGACGCCCGTATCGCGCTGGAAGCCGAACACGCCGTTCGAGTTGGCGATGGCGGTGAATTTGGACGTATCGGTAAAGAAGCCCGCCGCCACCAGCTTGTTCTTCTTGCTGTTCTCGATGCTGTACGCCGCCACCTGCGCGCGGAATTCAGGATCGATGTCGGCGGTCTTCTGGAAGAAGGTCTCGCTGGCCTTGTACTGCTGCTTGCCCGGCGTCGGCATGAACTCCGGGTTCTCCGGCGCCAGGCGGGCCAGGTCCTCGGCGCGGCGCACGGCCTTCTCCAGCGACTTGTCGTCCAGCTCATTGATGGTGGCGACGCCCTGCTTCTTGCCGAAGGCGACCGATACGGCCAGCTGGGTGTCCTCGATCAAACCGGCGGTCGACACGGCGTTGCGCGCATAGCGGATATTGCCGGTGCGGCTGCCGCTCAGGTTCACCTCGCACTGGTCGGCCTTGGTCAGCGACAGCACCTTGTCGCAGATACGCTTGGTCTCTTCTTGACTCAAATTCTTCATATTCTCTGTTCTCCAGGCTTAGCCGATTTTGCGTGCGGTGTTGATGACGTTGATGCCGTTGAAGCGCGTGGTGCTGGCGCCGTGCGACACCACCGACGACTGCGAAGGCTGGCCTTTGCCGTCGAAGAAGGAGCCGCCCATGCGCCAATCGCGCTCGTCGCACATGCCGGCGCAGGCGTTCCAGAACTCCTGCGTGTTGGACTGGTAGGCGACGTCTTCGAGCATCTGGCCGATCTTGCCGTTCTTGATTTCGTAGAACAGCTGGCCGCCGAACTGGAAGTTGTAGCGCTGCTGGTCGATCGAGAACGAGCCGTCGCCGACGATGTAGATGCCCTTCTTGACGTCCTTGATCATTTCGTCCGGCGTCATCTTCTTCTTGCCCGCCTGGAGCGAGACGTTGGGCATACGCTGGAACTGCACGCTGCTCCAGTTGTCGGCGTACGAGCAGCCGTGCGATTCCTTCTCGCCGATGATGTGGGCCTGGTCGCGCGTGGCCTGGTAGTTGACCAGGATGCCGTCCTTGATGATGTCCCAGCGCTTGCACTTGACGCCCTCGTCGTCGTAGCCGACGTTGGCCAGCGAGCCTGGCGTGGTCTTGTCGGCGACGATGTTGACGATGTCGGCGCCGTACTTGAACTTCTTGCTCTGCCACTTATCGAGCGTGGCGAAGCTGGTGCCGGCGAAGTTGGCCTCGTAGCCGAGCACGCGATCGAGTTCGGTCGGGTGGCCGACCGACTCGTGGATGGTCAGCCACAGGTGCTCGGGCGACAGCACCAGGTCGTACTTGCCCGGTTCGACCGACTTGGCGGTCAGCTTTTGCTTGGCCTGTTTGCCGGCGGCGCGCGCGTCCTCGATCAGGTCATAGGAGCCGGTGTAGAGCGTGGTCACGCCGCCGGCGGCCTTGATCTTGTGCTCGGGGCGCGCATCCAGGTATTCGTAACCCATGCCGACCGGCGCCGACAAGCCCTGGCGCGAGCGGAACTTGTTGGTCTTCTTGTCGACGGCGGTGGCGAACACCGGCATCCACAGGCGGTGCAGGTCCTGGTCGATGTAGGAGCCGTCGGTCGATGCGAAGTACTTCTGCTGGTTCACCTGGAACAGCAACGATTGCATGAAGCTCGCGCCGCCGTCCATGCCGGCCTTGTTGGCGGCGATCAGCAGCTCGGCCTTCTCCTTGATCGGAACGGTGCGCCAGTCCTTGACGATCGGCGTGGCCCACGACACCTCGCCCACGCCCTTGACCGGGGCCAGTTGAACGGGTTCGGTTTGCAGCTTGGCGTTGGCCTTGGCGATGGCGACCGCCTGGCGGGCGGCCGCCGCCACGCCGTCCGGGGTCATGTCGTTGGTGGCGGCGAAGCCGTAGGCGCCGCCGGAGATGACGCGCACGCCGACACCGGCCGATTCGGTATTGACGACGTTTTCGACGTTCAGGTCGCGGGTGGTGATGAACTGGTTCAGATAGCGGCCGACGCGCACGTCGCAGTACGAGGCGCCCGCCTGGGTGGCCGCCGTCATCGCGGTATCGGCCAGCATTTTCTTGAACTGCAGGGCGACCGGCGCGAGCAACTCCTCGGCGGCGATCGCGCGACCGAAGGCGGGCAGCAGCATCGTGCCCAGGGCCAGACTACTAATATTGAGGAATGCACGTCGTTCCATCGTATCTCCAAACGTAAGGCAATGATTGTGGGCCAGCCGCCCAGGGTTCTGCTTAGCTTTTATTTGCTCTTCTAGCGAGTCCTACTCTTATAGCTCTTGCTTCTTACTGTGACACCTGAATATCCGTCGCCGTTTCCGCACGATCGCCAATCTTAGCGCCGGATCAGGAATCGGGATAGGCAAAATGTATGCCATCCACCACAACGAAACACTGTGTTACAAGAGTCCTGCGATGGGGCGTCAAACGGGGAAAAGTGTCCGCGAAAGTGTCCGCGAAGTGTCCGGCCGGTGTCCGCGAGTGTCCGCGCCCGGCGCTACGCAGCCCGGTTCAACGCGTGGCGGGCGCCCGCCGCACCCCGGTGGTGCGGCCGTCGCAATTCGCTTGACCTCCTCGCATGCATGCCCGATGATCGCGCTGGGCGGGCGACCGCGCGCCGCCAACCGAACCCTCAGGAGACTTTGCATGAAAAGTTATATCGTGGCCGCCCTGGCCACCACCACGCTGTTCGCCGCAAGCGGCGCGAACGCCGCCACCGAAGCCGCCGACGCCAAACTGAAGGCCGCCATCGCCGCCACCACCCGCACCCCGGCCAACGTGCAGCGCGACGCCTACCGCCACCCTTACGAGACGCTGTCGTTCTTCGGCATCCGCCCGAACATGACGGTGGTCGAACTGGCGCCGGGCGGCGGCTGGTACACGGAGATCCTGGCGCCCTATCTGCGCGACAGTGGAAAGCTGATCGCCGCCGGCAACGACCTGGCCGCGCCGGACGAGCGCGAACGCAAAAGCGCGGAACGCTTCATGGCGCGCCTGAACGCCAACCCGGTGTACAGCAAGGTGGCGCTGGGCGTGTTCTCGCCGCCGCGCAAATATGAATTCGCGCCGGCCGGCAGCGTCGACATGGTGCTCACCTTCCGCAATATCCACAACTGGATACCGGCCGGTCCGGAAAATATGAAAGCGCTGTTCGCCAGCGTCTACACCAGCCTGAAACCGGGCGGCGTGTTCGGCGTGGTCGAGCATCGCCTGCCGGCCAACAAGACCCAGGACGACACGGCCAGCAGCGGCTACATGCACGAGAAGTATGTGATCGGCCTGGCCGAAGCGGCGGGCTTCAAGCTGGCGGCCAAGTCGGAGGTGAACGCCAACCCGAAAGACACCGCCGACCACAAAGGCGGTGTTTGGGCGCTGCCGCCGACCTACGCCAACAAGGACGAGGACCGCGCGAAGTACCAGGCCATCGGCGAGAGCGACCGCATGACGCTCAAATTCGTCAAGCCGTAAGCGCGCGGCGGGATCAGAACCGGGTGAACTTGTTCTCGTCCGGCGTTCCCGGGGCGGCAATGGATACGGCGCGCGCCGGACGTGGCATCGGCGCCGCCGCGCCGCCGCCCCTGGTGGACGCCGCACGGCGCGCCGGCACCCGCTCCTCAACCGCATAGCGTTTGAACACCGCCATCAATTGGCCCAGCTGCTCGGCCTGGGCGCTCATCTCCTCCGACGTCGCCGCCAGTTCCTCCGAGCTGGCCGCGTTGACCTGGGTGGTCTGGCTTAGCTGATTGACCGCGCTGTTAATCTGGCGCACGCCGGAACTCTGCTCCTCGGACGCCGCCGATATCTCCTGCACCAGGTCCGACGTCTTGCGGATATTGGGCACCAGCGCATCGAACATCACGCCGGCCTGCTCGGCCAGGTCGACGCTGTCGGCGGCCACCTTGCTGATCTCCTGCGCCGCCACCTGGCTGCGTTCGGCCAGCTTGCGCACCTCGGCCGCGACCACCGCGAAGCCCTTGCCGTGTTCGTGCGCGCGCGCCGCCTCGATGGCCGCGTTCAGCGCCAGCAGATTGGTTTGATAGGGCGATATCGTCGATGATGCTGATCTTGCTGGCGATCTGGCGCATCGCCGCCGCCGTCGCCTTCACCACTTCGCCGCCGCGGGTCGCGTCGACGGCGGCCTGGGTGGCGATGCCGTCGGTGATCTTGGCGTTCTCCGTGTTCTGCGCGATCGACGCCGTCATCTGCTCGATCGAGGCGCTGGTCTCCTCCACGCCCGCGGCTTGCTCGCTGGCCGCCTGCGACAGCGACTGCGCCGTCGAACTGACTTCCTGCGAGGCCCCGGCCAGGCCTGCGACCACCAGCTGCACCTCGCGCACGATGCCCGACAGGCTGCGCGCCAGCCATACCGCCAGCACGCAACCGAGTATCGCGATCACCACGTCGACCGACAGGATCAGGCGCTTGGCCGAATCGGTCACCTCCGTCATCGACGCCGATTCGCGTTTGGTCTCCGCCTCGTTCACTTTCAGCAGCTTGCGGAAGGCGCCGGCGATGGCCGCGTCGGCGCCCTTGATGGCCTTGTCCATCTCCATCGGCGTCATGCCCTTGGCCTGCATCGCCTCCAACTGCGTCATGCTGTCCGCGTAGCTCTTCACGCCGGCCGACACCTCGTCGAGCAGCACCTGTTCGTCGGTGCTCAGATTCCCGCCCGCCTTGTAGCGGGCCATCTCCTTGTCGATGTTGGCCAGTTCGGCGCGGAACTGGGTATTGTTGTCGCCACCGCGCAGGACGTAGTTCTTGAAATGACGCACCGCGTGGCCATGCGAGATGACGCCTTCGAGCACCGCGTTCTTGCGCTCCAGCGTGACGCTCTCGAAGGCGCTCCATTGCTCGTGCAGGGCGGTCAGCTTGGCGAAGGCGATAATCCCCAGCACGACGACCAGCAGCACGACGAGGCCGAATCCGGCGTGCAGCCGGGTCTCCATTTTCATTTTCTTAAACATGTTGGTTCTCCAGGGTGGTGCGTTGGTGTGGCGTTGGTGCGGCGGCGGTGCGGCGTTGGTGCCGGCGGGCGCGCCGCTAAGCGTGTTCCAGGGCGGCGGGCGCGATGGCGGCCAGTTCGCCGACCGAGGCCACGCGCCGCACGTCAAGCAGCAGCACGAAGCGGCCATTGACCTTGCCTATCCCTTGCAGCATCTCGGCGCGCACCTGCGCGCCCAGGCTCGGCGCGGGTTCCACCTCGGACGGCGGAATGTCGAGCACCGCGTTGACCGCGTCGACCAGGATGCCGATCACGAAGGCGCCGCCGGTGTCTCCATCGCCGTCGACTTCGACCACGATGATGCAGGTGCGTTTGCTGACCGGCGCCGGCTCGCGCTCGAGCCGGCACGCCAGGTCGAGCACCGGCACCGCCGTGCCGCGCAAGTTGATCACGCCGCTGATACAGGGCGGCATTTGCGGCACGGGCGTCACGCCCGCGTACTCCAGGATCTCGCGCACGGCCAGGATACCCATCGCGAACATGTCCTGGCCCAGCATGAAGCTGAGATATTGCGGCTCGGCGCCTTGTGTATTACTCATCATCCGCCCCGTCTAGAATTTAACGAAATGCGACTCGTCCGGATCGGCCATGTCCATCATCTGCTTGCTGCTGCCGTGGCCGGGCCGCCCACGCCCGTTGCCCGGCTTGGCCGGCCGGGCCGGCGCCCGGGTGGTGCGCATCGGCCGCGAGGCGCCCGACAATTTGAAGAACGACATGGTCTCCTGCAGCTGCTCGGCCTGGCCGCTCATTTCCTCGGCGGTGGCGGCCAGCTGCTCGGAGGCGGAGGCGTTCTGCTGCGTGGTCTGGCTCAATTGCGTGATGGCCGAATTGATCTGGCCCACGCCGGCCGATTGCTCCTCCGACGCCGCCGTGATCTCCTGCACCAGGTTGGAGGTGCGGCGGATGTTGGGCACCATTTCATCGAGCAGGTGGCCGGCCTTCTCGGCCAGCTGCACGCTGCTGCTGGCCACCTGTTCGATCTCCTGCGCCGCGATCTGGCTGCGTTCGGCCAGCTTGCGCACCTCGGCCGCCACCACCGCGAAGCCCTTGCCATGCTCGCCGGCGCGCGCCGCCTCGATCGCCGCGTTCAGCGCCAGCAGGTTGGTTTGATAGGCGATATCGTCGATGATGCTGATCTTCTTGGCGATCTGCTGCATCGCCGCCACCGTCGACTTGACCGCCTCGCCGCCCTCGACCGCCTCCACCGCCGCCTTGCTGGCGATACCGTCGGTGACCTTGGCGTTTTCGGTGTTCTGCGAAATCGACGCCGTCATCTGCTCGACCGAGGCGCTGGTCTCCTCGGTGCCGGCGGCCTGCTCGCTGGCGGCCTGCGACAGCGACTGCGCCGTCGCGCTGACCTCCTCGGAGGCGCTGGCCAGCGACTCGGCGCCGTTGTTCACGTCCTGCACCACCTGCGAGAGCTTGTCGATCATGCCCTTCATCGCCGCCAGCAGGCTGGTGGTGTCGCCCGCCTTGACGTGCACGTCGGCGCTCAGGTCGCCGTCGGCCACCTTGCGCACGATCTCCGCCGCGTAGCCCGGATCTCCGCCCAGCTGGCGCATGATGCCGTTCAGGATGATCAATCCGATCGCCGCCAGCAGCGCCAGCGCCACTGCGCCGCTGACGTACATGCTGCTCATCGCGCTGGCGGAGCCGGCATCGGCCTGTTTGACGTCGTTATCGCCGTATTGGATGTTCAGCGCCACCAGCTTGTTCAGGCTCTCCTCGGCGGCGAGAAACGCCGGGCGGTTCTCCTGCAGAGTTTTATGCAGGAGCGCGAACAATTCCTTGCGCTTGCCCGGCTCGGCGCGGGTTATCTGCGCCGCGAGATCGGTGACGGCCATGTCGCGCGCCTTCCACGTCTCCCACTGTTTGACGAAGGTTTTCCACACATTCGCCTCCTCCGTCTCCTGCGGCAGGGCGTCGTACTCCTTCCAGGCCGCATCGACCGCGCGCCAGATATCCTGCTTGCGTTTGACTTCGTCGGCGATGTCGTTGGCGTCCTCCGGGAACATGCCCATGGCGTCGATGTGGCGGCTCGACGAGCGCAGCGCGGTCTGGGCTTCGTTGATGACCATCAGAGCCCGTATCGAGGGCATGCGGTTCTTGCCCAGTTCATTGAGCATCGCTCCTTGCGTCTTCAGGCCGGAGAAGGCGATGAAGACCACAACGACAAGCGACAGGATGGCCACCGCCAGCAATGCCAGGATCTTGGTCCTGACCGTCAAGGTTGATAACATGATGATTTCCTTCCGTGTTAATGCGGATAAAAGCGATTTATAGGGACAGTTGCTGCAGGATTTCGCGATAGATCGCATTAAGTGCCACTGTTTTTTCGACGCCGCCACGCTTGACCGCTTCCTTCGGCATGCCGTACACCACGCAGCTGGCCTCGTCCTGGGCGACGGTGCGCGCGCCCGCCTTGAGCATCTCCAGCATGCCGGCGGCGCCGTCGTCGCCCATGCCGGTCATGATCACGCCCAGCGCGTTGGCGCCGGCCGCCCTCGCGGCGGAGCGGAACAGCACATCGACCGACGGCCGGTGGCGGTTGACCAGCGGGCCGTCGACCACCTCCACAAAGTACTGGGCGCCGGTGCGGCGCAACAGCATATGCCTGCCGCCAGGCGCGATCAGCACCTGGCCCTGGAGCACGCGGTCGTTGTTGGCCGCCTCCTTGACGCGCACCTCGCACACGCTGTCGAGGCGTGCCGCGAAGGCCGCGGTGAATTTCTCGGGCATGTGCTGCACCACCACGATGCCGGGACACACGCGCGGCAGCGATGTCAACACCTCCTCCAGCGCCTGCGTGCCGCCGGTGGAGGTGCCGATCGCCACCACGCGCTCGGTGGTGGCGGTCATCGGCCTGGCGTCGGCCGGCGGCAGCACGGCGTCCGCATTGAGCTTGGCCGCCACCGGCGGCGCCGGCGCCCGCCCCGCCAGCCTGCCCACGCGCGCGCCGGAAGCCGCCCGCACCGCCGACACCAGTTCATCGGCGCTATCGTGCAGGAACTGCTTGAGGTCCAGGCGCGGCTTGGTGATGATGGCGACCGCGCCGGCGCCCAGCGCCTCGACCGACGTCTGCGCGCCCTTCTCCGTCAACGTCGAACAGATCACCACCGGCGTCGGCCGCTCGGCCATGATCTTGCGCAGGAAGGTGATGCCGTCCATCTTGGGCATCTCGACATCGAGCACGATCACATCCGGCCACTGCACCTTCATGCGTTCCATCGCCAGCAGCGGATTGGCCACCGCGTAGCTGACGGCGATGCCCGGCGCCGCGTTGAGCAGGCCGCTGAGGACTTGCCGCACTACAGCCGAATCGTCGACGATCATGACGTTGATTACACTCATGCGTTTTCCCTGGTGCGCACTGCTTGCGATTCCGGCGGAATCTGGCGGCTCAGTACCTCGCCGCTGCGGATGGTGAAGATCAATTGCCGGTGTCCTTCGCCGAACAGGCTCTCGGACACCACGTGTATGCCGTTCTCGTGCAGCATGTGGCGCGCGAAGTCGCCGTTCTGCAGGCCGATGTCGCGCGCCTTCGGATTGCGCGGGAACATGGCGCCGCCACCGAAGATCTTGCCCTGGCACTGGGACGGCGCCACGTCGTGGCGCGCCAGTCCGTCGAGCAGCAGGCGCATGGCATCGTCGCCGTAGATGCCCGGCTTGTCGTGGGACTTGCGATGCGGGGTGCCCGGCAGCAGAAAATGCGACATGGCGCCGATGCGCCGCGCCGGATGCCACAGCGCGACGGAGACGCAGGACCCCAGCAGCGTGCGCACGCGATAGCGCTCGTCGCCGACGAAATAATCACCCGGCATCAGAAAGATATCGATAAGTTTGGAATCGGGCATGGCGCCGCTATGCTTTCCTGTAGATCGATGGCGCCACGACCGACAAGGTGTCATTGATGTCGTTCAGGGTCTCGGAGTGGCCGATCAGGAAATAGCCGCCCGGGCGCAGCTGCGACAGCAACCGGGCCACCACCTGGCGCTTGGTCTCCAGGTTAAAGTAGATCATCACGTTGCGCAGGAAGATCACGTCGAAGCAGCCGATCTTGGGCAGCGGCTCGTTCAGGTTCACCTGCTGGAACTGGACCCGTTGGCGCAACGCGCGTTCGATCAGCATGGTGCCGGCCTCGCTGCCCTGGCCCTTGAGGCAAAACCGCTTCAGGTAATCCTGCGGCATCTGGCTGGCGCGTTCCATCGGATAGTGGCCGCTGCGCGCGCGCTGCAGCACCCGCGTGCTGATGTCGGTGCCCAGCACTTCCCAGGCGGCGTCGCCCAGCACGTCGGCCAGCACCATCGCGATGCTGTAGACCTCTTCGCCGCTGGAGCTGGCGGCGCTCCACACGCGCATCGTCTGCCGCTTCTCGCGCGCTTCCACGGCCAGCTCGCGCAGCAGCTGGAAGTGTTTGGGTTCGCGGAAAAAATAGGTTTCGTTGGTGGTCAGCAGATCGACCGCCATCTGCAGCTCGGCGGGGTCCGAGCGGCTTTCGAGCAGGCGCAGATAGTCGCTGTAGCTATCGAGCTGGTAATGCGCCAGGCGCTTGGCCAGGCGGCCGCTGACCAGCGCCTGTTTGCCGTTGGACATGGTGATGCCGGCGGCGTCGTAGATGAAGCGCTGGAACTGCATGAACTCACGGTCGGAAATGGCTACCAAAGGCATGATGCGTCACATTCAGAAGACTGGAAAAATCAGGAAAGCAGCGGGTGGGCGGCGGCGGCGTCGCCGGCGCCGGAACGGGCCATCTCCACCACCTCCTCGGTCGACAGCACGCGGTCGATCGCCAGCAGGATGACGAACTTGCCATTGAACTTGCCGATCCCCGCGATGAAGTCGGGACGAATGCGGGTGCCGAACGACGGTGCCGGCTCGATGTCGCCGGCGGCGATTTCCACCACCGCGTTGACGGCGTCGACCAGCATGCCCAGCACCTGCTTGCCGTCGCCGCCGGCGCCCGCGACTTCGACGATGACGATGCAACTGCGCTTGGTGATGGCGCTGGGGTTGCGGCCGAAGCGCGCCGACAAATCCATCACCGGCACCACCGCGCCGCGCAGGTTGATCACGCCGCGCACGCAGGTTGGCATCATCGGCACCGTCGCCAGGCTGCCGTATTCGATGATCTCCTTGATGTGCAGGATGCCGACGGCGAACTGCTCCTCGCCCAGCATGAAAGTCAGGAACTGGCTCGGCAGCGCCGCCCCGCTTTGCAGCGCGACGATCGCGCTGCTGCCGTAGGTGACGACGTTGTTCGCCGAAAGCGGACTGGCGGCGGCGTTGGCCGGCTGGTTAACCATATGCGTAGTCTCCTCGTTTCACTAGGCCGCCAGGGCCACGGTGCCTTTGCCGCCGACGGCCTGCATCAGCGAGGCCACGTCCAGGATCAGCGCCACCTCGCCGCTGCCAAGGATGGTCGAGCCGCTGATGCATTTGACTTCGCTGAACATGGGGCTGAGCGGCTTGATGACGGTCTGGAACTCGCCCAGCAAGGTGTCGACCACCAGCCCGGCGCGGGTGGTGCCCAGCTTGAGCACCACGATGCTCTCGCGCCGCGTGGCCGCGCCGTCGATGCGGAACAGCGAGCGCAGACGGATGAACGGCAGCACCTGGCCGCGCAGGTTGCAGTAGTCCTGTCCCGGCTCGGTGGCGAACTCGATGCACTCCTCGATCATGTCGAGCGGGATGACGAACACCGAGCCGCCGACCTGCACCAGGAAGCCGTCGATGATGGCCAACGTCAGCGGCAGGCGCACGGTGACGGTGGTGCCGGCGCCCTCTCTGCTGCTGACGTCCACGCTGCCGCGCAGCGCGGTGATGTTGCGCTTGACGACATCCATGCCGACCCCGCGCCCGGACAGGTTGGTGACCTTCTCCGCCGTCGAGAACCCGGCCTCGAAGATCAGGTTGTAGATTTCGCTGTCGCTCAGTTTGCGCTCCGGATCGACCAGCCCGCGCTCGACCGCCTTGGCCAGGATCTTCTCCTTGCGCAGGCCGCCGCCGTCGTCGCTCACCTCGATGACGATGCTGCCCGATTCGTGGAAGGCGTTCAGTTTGATCATGCCCTTGGCCGGCTTGCCGGCGGCGACGCGCACGTCGGCCGGCTCGATGCCGTGGTCCATCGCGTTGCGCACCAGGTGCATCAGCGGATCGCCGATTTTTTCCACCACCGTCTTGTCCAGCTCCGAGTCCTCGCCGTCGACCATCAGGCCGATGTCCTTGCCCAGCTCGCGCGCGACGTCGTGCACCACGCGCTGGAAGCGGTTGAACGTGGCGCCGATCTTGACCATGCGCAGTTCGAGCGCGGCGTCGCGCACCTCCTCCACCAGGCCCGAAAGGGTCGACGTGCACTCCTGCAGGTCGGTGTTGTGGATCTGCTGGCCGATCATGCTGGCGCGGGCGCCGGCGATGATCAACTCCCCCACCAGGTCGATCAGCCGATCGAGCTTGTCGGAGTCGACACGGATCGAGCGGCTCTCCTGCGCCTTCTGCTCGACCACCTGCTTCTGTTTGGCCAGCGCCGCCTCCACCACCACCGGCGGCACATTGCCGGCGGCGACCAGGATGCTGCCCAGGCGCGGCGGCGGCTCGTCGCCGTCACCCTTGCCATTGGCCTCGCCGCTCGACTGCTGTTGCAGCGCGCCGGCCAGTTCCGACGCGGTCACGCTGCCGCACAGGACCAGGATCTCGCCCAGGCGCGCCGGCTGTTCCGGCAGGGCGCGGATCAAATCGACGTACTGCGACACCTTGCTGTGCGGCGGGATGATGCGGATCTCGCAGTCGTCCTGCACGAACTCGAACACGCCGACGATGGCCTCGCGGTCGGCGTTGCTGTCGAAGGCGATCTCGAAGCCCAGGTAGCACAGCTCCGCGTCCATCTCCTCGGCCGCCGGCATGGCGTCGGGGACGGTGGCGATGCCGACGATCTTGCCCAGTTTGGCCAGGTAGCGCAGGAACGCGATCGGGTCCATCCCGTTCTGCAAAACGCCACGGCCGAAGCGCAGCGAGATGTGCCAGTAGTCGCTGTCGCCGGCCACCTTGTCGATGCGTTCGACGCCGGGCTCCGACTGCACCGTCAGCGACTGCGCCGACGCCGGGGCATGGGATGCCCCCTGGGCAGGATCATCCCCGCCATGGCCGCCCGACATGTGCCGGCGCAGCTGGTGCAGCAGCATTTCACCCTCGGGCGCGGTGTCGGGATCGGCCTCCAGCCGGCCGGCGGCCAGCGCCTCGGTCATGCCGGACAAATAGTCGCAGCACGACAGCAGCAGCACGATCATTTCATCGTTGATCACCACGCGCCCGTCGCGCACTTCGTCGAGCAGGCTTTCCACCACGTGGGTGAAGGCGACGATGTGATCGAGGCTGAACAGGCCCGCCGAGCCCTTGATGGTGTGGGCGGCGCGGAAGATGGCGTTGATCGCCTCGCCCTGGTCGCCGGCGATGTCGATGTTGAGCAGCGCGTTCTCCATGTCCTCCAGGAGTTCGCGGCTTTCGGTGATGAAGGTCTGTAGCGCTTCGTCCAGGTTCATGACTGGCCCTCCGATGATTCTAGCTGTGGATCAGCAGGGCGTCGCCGAAGAAGGCGCCCAGGTTGAGCATCTCGACAATCTCGACGACGGCGGGGCTGTGGTTCAGCAGGCGCAGTTCGCGCTGGTCGGCGGCGGCCGTGTTCTTGGCCAGCATCAGCACCTGCAGGCCGGCCGTATCGAGCTCGGTGACGCCGGACAGGTCCACTTCGAGCACGGGCGACTTGCGCAGCGCCTCCAGCAGCGTCACCTTCAGATCGGCGGCGCGGTAGATCGTCAGCTCGCCGTCGACGGCGATGCGGGTCACCCCGGCGGCGCCGGTGTCGCCGTCCTCACTCACGGCAGCACCAGTTTGGCCACGGCGCCGAGCAGCACCTCCGGCTTGAACGGCTTGACCACCCACGCCTTGGCGCCGGCAGCCTTGCCCTCTTCCTTCTTGCCCTCCTGCGATTCGGTGGTGAGCATGATGACCGGCGTGAAGCGGTAGTTCGGCAGCTGCTTGAACTCCTTGACGAAGGTGATGCCGTCCATGTTGGGCATGTTCACGTCGCACACCACCAGATGGATTTTCTGGCCGGTGCATTTGGACAGCGCGTCGACACCGTCGCGGCCTTCGATGACATCGTAGCCCGCGCCCTTGAGCGCGATGCCCACCACCTGGCGCAGAGACGCGGAATCGTCGACCACCATAATCGTTTTTGCCATGGCTTATATACCCTATCTACCTTGTGGTTTCAGAAAAAAGTGATCTCGTCGGCGTCGGCCGGCGCCGGCGCGGCGTGCTTCGAGCCGCCATGCACGGCGTGCTCCTCGGCCATCGCATAGGTTTTTTGCAGCTCGTGCAGCAGCGGCTGCGGATCGAGCGGCTCGAGCACATGGTCCGCCTGGTAGCGCACGCGGTTCTCGCGCAGCAGCGACGGCAGCAGCTCCATGTTCTCGCGCACGTGCGCCATCACCTGGCTGACGCGGTCCTGGAACTGCAGCTGCACCAGCGCCTGTCCCACCTCGCCCTGGATGCCGATGCTCTCCTGCTTGAGCAGGTCGGACGACTGCACCAGCGCGTCGGTCATGCTGCGGAAGTCGGCCAGCACGGTGTCGATCATGCCCTCGGCCGATTGCATCGAGCGGTCTTCCTGCTCGCTCGACTGCTCGGCCGCCTGGCTGGCGGCGAGGATGGCGCTGCTGATCAAGCCGACCCGGTTGGAGATGTTGCGGCCCGTCTCGGCCGAGCGGCTCGACAGGTTGCGCACCTCCTGCGCCACCACCGCGAAGCCGCGTCCCGCCGGTCCCGCGCGGGCCGCCTCGATCGCGGCGTTGAGCGCCAGCAGGTTGGTTTGCGCGGCGATGCTGGCCACCCCTTCGGCCATGTCGCGCAGCTCGCGCGTGAAGCGCTCCAGGTCCTTGATCTGCGCCAGCATGGCGTGCTTGGACGTCATCGCCGATTTCATCGACGTCACCACCGAGCCAAGCTGGGACTCGCTGCGCGCGAACACCTCGGTCATCGACGGCGCGCCCTTGCCGCCCTCCAGGCTGGAGACGTGCAGCGCGTTGTCGAGCTTATCGACGATGCTGGAAAAGCGTCCGGCCAGGTCGGCGACGGCTTCCTCCATTTGCGTGCGGGAGTTTTCGATATGGCGGCACCAGATCGGCAGCACGGCGTCGCCGAAGCGTTCGCGCCCGTCGAGGTATTCGTCGACCATCGACGATCCACCACCACCGCCGGCGGCGACGGCGCCCTGCGCGAACGCGCACCACGCGGCGGCGCCCAACAACAGCGCGGCCCACAGCACGGTATACCAGCCCCACGCACCCCAGCCGGCGGCCATCGTTCCCACCGCGCCGGCGCCGGCGAGCGCGAACGGCGCCGCCACGCTTTTGTCCATTACAAATGATCTTGTCTTCACTAACCACCACCCGATGAGGTCTCAAAAACGCCGCCGATGGGAGCGCCTGAAGGCCCAACTCTATCGCACTTGAACCGCGTTTGTTCTCATAAACTTTAAATCCGATACGTCGATTGCAACATCCTGTTGCACCCGCGCAACCACGAACGGAGCCTTATAGAGACTAGCAAAACGGTACTTTCGTGGAGGCCGCAGCGGACCGTCGCTCCGCGAAAATTTCGGCGCTCGAGGTAAATTGGCAAGGTTGCATAGCTGCCATGGCAGCCTCGCCCCCCCCATGGGCGTGCGGTATGTGACCGCCACCGGCAAGGCCGGTTTCGACATGGCGGGCGGCTTCGCCAGCTCCTTCGATCCGTCCCGCCGCTCCGGCCCGGACCGGCCCCGCTCCGGCGCTTTCGCGCACCGCCGCACCCTCCGGCGCGAAAAGGTTTACACTGCACCCTCGCGTGGTCGGCTATTCACATACCGGCATCCATTCCACCATCGCCGGTTGCTTCAGCCGCGCCATCGAAACATGAATCAGGCATTCTTAGAGCACAGGGCAAGGTACCGGGACGTCGTCACACAGCGCTATCGCGTGACCCCGGAAATGTACGACGAGGTATCGCACCTGCTGGCGCCGATCGCCGCACCGGTCAGCATGCGCAAGGGCGAGTACCTGCAACGCATCGGCGTGCTGGCGCACAGCGTGTTCTGGCTGCACAGCGGCGTCGCGCGCACCGGCTTCGTCAGCGACGCGGGCAACGAGGTCACGTTGTACTTCCGCACCGACGGCGAGGCCGCCGCCGCCCACGACGATCTGCTGCGCGCCAACCGCAACGAGCTGTCGCACAATTTCGTCATCGCCGAAACGGCGATCCATGGCTACCGCATCGACTGGGTCGCGCTGACCGGTCTGGCCGAGCGCCACGGCGTGCTGCGCGACTATTATCTGAAGGCCTCCGAGCATGGCATCATCGACCAGGGCAAACGGCTTTACCTGAGCGTGTGTCCGGCGCTGGGCCGGCTGGCGGCGTTCCGGCGCGACTATCCGGGCCTGGAGCACCGCATCTCGCAAAAGGTGGTGGCGTCGTTCCTCGGCGTCACGCCGCAGTACATGTCGCAGCTGCTGCGCCAGGACGCGGCCGACAACCAACGCAATTAGCCATACGCCGACGCGAACCGCGGGGCGAAAAAAAAGCGTCCCGCGGGACGCTTTTTCCTGACCGGTGTAGCGGTCTTACTTCTTCATGCCTGTGATCTTGTTCTGCGCGTCGACGAACACGATCTTCGGCTTGTAGTCGGCGATCTGCTCTTCGGTCATCGGCGCGTAGGTGCAGATGATCAGCAGGTCGCCCAGGTGCGCCTTGCGGGCCGCCGCGCCGTTCAGCGAGATCTCGCCGGTGCCGCGCAGGCCCGGGATCGCGTAGGTCGCGAAACGCTCGCCGTTGTTCACGTTATACAGATCGATATGCTCGTTCGGCAGAATATCGGCCGCCTCCAGCAGATCCATGTCGATCCCGCACGAACCCTCGTAGTTCAGATCCGCCTGCGTGACCGTAACCCGGTGCAGCTTGGCACGCAGCATAACTCGTTGCATAGACATCTTCTTCATCCCTCGATTAGTAATCATTCAAGCTTGCCAAAGTACCTTTGCGGGACTCGATGCAATGCGAGGGCGATATCATATCACTAGCCGGACTCATGCGGCTACTGCTGCCATTTATTTAGGCGACGGCGTGAAGGTCAGATCGCGGAAGTCGTAGCTGAAGTCCGTCTCGGTCGAAATCGGCGCCATCTTCATGCGCTCGATGCTGCCGTCGGGGTTGAGCGCGAACGTCACATAGGCGTCGGCGTTGAAGCTGCGCTCCTTCCAGCGCACGATGAAGGTATCGTGCTGGAAGTGCTCGAGCTCCCCGGTCAGGTCCGGCGTGCGGGCGAAGCGCATCACACGCTTGCCGCCTTCGGCCGCGATGGTGACCTTGCCGTACCACGGGTCTTCATACGCGCCGTCGTAGGACGCCAGCGGCAGCGACGGCGACGACCTGGCAGCGCGCGCCGTGTGCTCCTTGCGCAGGCGCTCCAGCTCCTCCTTGTGGGAGGCCGCCTCCTGCTCCGCGTACAGCGTGATCCAGTCGGTGGCCGGCACCTTCAGGTACTGGTCGAGGATGCGCCAGTACAGCGCCGCCATCGCCGGGCCGTTTTCGGCGTTGGTCAGGATCGCGATGCCGAGTTTTTCGTCGGGCACCATCAACACCGTCGAATAGAATCCCACCAGCGCGCCGCCGTGCATGGCGATCTTGCGGCCCTTGTAGTCGCGCAGGCTGAACCCCAGGCCGTAGGCGGAGAAGTTGGGCTTGGTCGCCGCCAGCGCCGGTTTCGGTTCGCGGATGCGCATCGGCGTTTGCTGGGTCCACATCTCGGCCAGCTGCTTGGCGCCGATCAGCTGCTTGCCGTCCGGCGCCTTGCCGTCGTTGAGCAGTAGATTCATCCAGCGCGCCACATCCGCGGCGCTGGTGTTGATGCCCACCGCGCCGACCGCGTTCGGCACCGGGATCGGCCTGACCACCACCGGCTTGTCATCGACCTTGCTGTGCGGCGCCGCGTGGTCGGCGCTGGCCAGCATCGCGGCCACGCTGGTGGTGGTGCCGTCCATGCCCAGCGGCGTCAGGATGCGGTCGCGGATGGCGTCGCCCCACGGCTTGCCGTCCTTCTCGGCGATGATTTTTCCGGCCGCGATGTAGAGCAGGTTGTCGTAGGCGTAGCTGTTGCGGAAGCTGGTGGCCGGCTTGATGTAGCGCAGCCGCGAAATGATTTCGTCGGTGCTGAAGCTGGTGGTCGGCCACCACAGCAAATCGCCGGCGCCCAGACCCAGGCCGCTGCGGTGCGTGAGCAGGTCGCGCACCGTCATCGCGCCGGTGACGTAGGCGTCGTACATCTGGAAGCCCGGCAGGTGCTTGGTGACCGGATCGTCCCACGCGATCCTGCCCTCGTCGACCAGCATCGCCAGCGCGGCGGCGGTGAAGGCCTTCGAATTGGACGCCACCTCGAACAGCGTATTGGCGTCGACCGGTGCGGGCTCGCCGAGCTTGCGCACGCCGTATCCCTTGGCCGCGACCACCTTGCCGTCCTTGACGATGGCGATGGCCATGCCCGGCACGCCGAAGGTCTTGAGGGCGCGATTGACGTCGGCGTCGAGGTCGAACGCGGGCGCCGCCGCAGTGGTGGCGGTGGCGGTGGCGGCGTCCGGCGCGGCGAGCGCCGTGCAGGAGGCCGTGCAAAGCGCCGCCGTCAGCGCCGCCGATACGAAGGTGCGGGAGAACTTCATCATCGATTCAGTTTGAATTGTTTGTCGACCGAGGCCTGTGTCACGGGATGATAATGGTCGCGCGCCTTGGCGTAGACCGCGCGCGCCCAGTCCTTGTCGCCCGGGTTCTTCAGCAGCGCGCCATACAGCGGTACGACGAACTTCTGCCGGCCCACGCTCATGAGGAATTTGTTGAGCGGATCGCGCACGTTGTAGCCCGCCTTGACGGAGCCCAGGTAGAAACGGTACGCGATCTCGTTGTTGCCGGTCTTGGCCAGGCCGAAGGCCTGGTCCAGCTCCTGCATCTGCGCGGCGCTGGCCTTGCCCTCGATGGCGTTCAGGAAGTGCATCCACTCGAGCGCGATCCAGCCCTTGCCGCCCAACTCGGCGGTCGGCAATTCGCCCTTGAGCCACGCGGCGCGCTGCGCGTCGAGCGCCGCCAGGCGCGGCGAGGCCGCGCGCACGGCGCTCGCCGGAATGCCGGGCGCGTACAGCCACTCATCGAGCTCCGCCTGCGGCATGTACTCCGGGTGCGCGTCGAGCAGGTTCTTTTTCAGGTACTCGACGAATTCGTCGGTGGTGGCGGACTTGAACGCGTGCTGGTCGAACCAGCCGCGCAGGAACGGATCGAACACTTCGCGTCCGGCGCGCTGCTCGATGGTGCGCAGAAACCAGGCGCCCTTCGGATAAATCAGGCCGCCGTCGGCGTAGGTCGACGGATCGGTGTCCGGGCCGCGCGTGGACAGGGCCTGCTTGGAGACCGGCACCGTCAACAGCGACACCAGCGCCTCCTCCTGTTCGACCTGCAGGTTCATCTCGGCGATCTCGGGGCCGTAGATCTTTTCGACGATGCGGGTGGTGACGTAGGTGGTGAAGCCCTCGTTGAGCCACATGTGCTTCCACGAGGCGTTGGTCACCAGGTTGCCGGACCAGGAGTGCGCCAGTTCGTGCGCGATCAGGTCGACCAGGCTGCGGTCGCCCGCGATCATGGTCGGCGTGAGGAAGGTCAGGCGCGGATTTTCCATGCCGCCGTACGGGAACGACGGCGGCAGCACGATCATGTCGTAACGCTCCCACCGGTAAGGGCCGTACAGGCTCTCGGCGGCGCCGATCATCTTCTCGGTGTCGGCCAGTTCGCTGGCGGCGGCCTCGATGCGGGCCGGCTCGGCGTAGACCGCCGAGCGCGGACCAAGCTTGCGCACCTCGATCTCGCCGATGGCGATCGCCAGCAGGTAGGAAGGAATCGGCTGCGCCATCTTGAACTTCCAGCCGCCGTCGCCGGTGGCGGCGGGATCGTTGTCGGCGCTCATCAGCACGCGCAGGCCGGCCGGCGCGTCGATGCGGGCGCTGTAGGTGAAGCGCACGGCGGGCGTATCCTGCACCGGCGCCCACGAGCGGGCGTTGATATCCTGCGACTGGCTGAACATGAACGGACGCTTGCCGGACATGGTCTGCGCCGGCGACATCCATTGCAGCGCGGCGGCCGACGGCGCGGTGCGGTAGTAGACGCGCACCTTCTGCGGCTGGAACGGCAGCGCGATGCGCAGCGCCCGGCCCTTCTGCACATCGAGCTTGTCGAGCATGAAGGAGGCCGAGGTCCAGCGGCCGTTCGGATTGAGCACCTGCACCTTGGCGATACTCAGCTCATTCGTGTCCAGCACCAGGGTGCGGGCCGACTTGTCGATCCAGTTCAATGTCAGCTCGGCGTAGCCGCCCAGCGTCTTGCGGCCGAAATCGGCCTTCAGGTCCAGATACAGGTCGCTGGTGCGGACCTGGTCGTAGCGCGCGTAGCTCAGCGGATCGGCGTGGGCGGCAAGCGACGTCAGTGCGGTAAGCACCAACGCGGACAGTGTCTTCTTGATAGGCATGGTGATCTTTTCAATGTTGGTCTGAAGCGCGATGCAGAATATCACAGGCATGTATCGGATATGTGTAAAGCCGCCAACGGGAGCGGCGCAGTGTCGTGACGATCGGCTGTGTTAAAATACGCGCCGTAATTGGGGAGTAGTCGGCTTGCGCCTCCCGGCGCAGGAACCTGTATCAACATAATCGGTCCGCAGACCGTGGTGCAGGTGGTTGAAAAACTTGACGAGACCATGATCGAGGGGCGGCCATGATGGGCCGGAGTCGCGCCTGGATCATTGGTTAATCGTTTCCGGCCCGCGTACTACACACATCATCCCAATGGAAGCATTCCTCGTCTCCACCGGCATTGTCGCTCTCGCGGAAATCGGCGACAAAACCCAGCTGCTCGCTTTCGTCCTGGCCGCCAAGTTCCGTCGTCCGCTGCCGATCATCGCCGCGATCTTCATCGCCACCATCGCCAACCACGCGTTCGCGGCGGCCATCGGCACCTGGATCACCGGGCTGCTGGGCCCCGACATCTTGCGCTGGGTGCTGGGCGCGTCGTTCCTGGCGATGGCCGTATGGACGCTGGTGCCCGACAAGCTCGATGACGAGGACGCGCGCCTGGCGGGCTACGGCGTGTTCATGACCACGCTGATCGCCTTCTTCGTCGCCGAGATGGGCGACAAGACGCAGGTGGCCACGGTGGCGCTGGCGGCGCGCTACGACGCGCTCATCGCCGTCGTCTGCGGCACCACGCTCGGCATGATGATCGCCAACGTCCCGGCGGTCTACCTTGGCGACCGGATCGCCGGGCGCGTCTCGCTCAAGCTGGTGCACGGCATCGCCGCCGCCGTCTTCGCGGTGCTGGGCGTGGCGACGCTGCTCGGCGCCGGCGCCAGCATCGGCGTCTAACCCCCGGGGGTCAGTGCCGACATTCGGACACGAGCTCAGCCTTATCGTCTCCCCCCCCGGGGTCAGTGCCGACATTCGGACACGAGCTCAGCCTTAGCGGCGCCATTTCGCATGAGGCCGTGTCTGAATGTCGGCACTGACCCCGCTGTTGAGCATGAGGCCGTGTCCGAATGTCGGCACTGACCCCGCTGGTTGGCTGACTCGGCGGGCAGGCCTTCGCCCGCTAGAGCGAGTCAACGATCACGCGGGTTCCGTTCCGAGGATTGCGGACCGCGCCGGCAGGCGCAGTTCGACCTGGTGGGTCATGCCCGTGTCGACCAGCGCGATCGCCTGCTCCTGCTGCGGCACGCCGTCGACCGTCAACACCGGCACCGCATTGGTGCCGGCGCCCGTGCCGTCGTCATGCAGCACGCGGATCACGTACGACGAACTCTCGTAACGATAGGTCAGCGTGAAGCTGTTCCAGCCGGCCGGCATGCGCGGCGTCAGCGTCAGTTGCTGCGCGCTGCGCGTCAGGCCAAGCAGGGACTCGATGATCAGGCGGTACATCCAGCCCGAGGAGCCGGTGTACCAGCTCCAGCCCCCGCGCCCCACGTGCGGCGCCACGGCATACACGTCGGCCGTGACAACATACGGTTCGACCTTGTACTTGGCCGTGCCCTCCGCCGTCCCGCCGTGCATGACCGGATTGATCATGCGCGCCAGCTCCCAGGCCCGCTCGGTGTCGCCCAGGCGGGCGAACGCCATCGCGGTCCAGATCGCGGCGTGGGTGTACTGGCCGCCGTTCTCGCGCACACCCGGCACATAGCCCCGGATGTAGCCCGGGTTCGGGCCGGCCTTGTCGAACGGCGGATCGAGCAGCTGGATGATCCCCGAGTCGCGCCGCACCAGGCGCTGGTTGACCTGCTCCATGGCGCCGCGCACGCGCGCCGGATCGGCCGCGCCGGACAGCACGCCCCAGCTCTGCGAGATCGAATCGATCTGGCATTCTTCGTTGGTGTGGGAGCCGAGCGGCGTGCCGTCGTCGAAATAGGCGCGGCGATACCACTCGCCGTCCCAGGCGTTCAATTCGACGTTGGCCGCCAGCTTCCTGGCCTCCTCGCGGCATTCGGCGGCGAACACCGTGTCGTCCTTCATGTCGGCGACGTCGGCGAAGCGTTGCAGCACCTCGCACAGGAAGAAGGCCAGCCACACGCTCTCGCCCTTGCCATGCTCGCCCACCTTGTCCATGCCGTCGTTCCAGTCGCAGCTGCCGATCAGCGGCAGCCCGTGTTCGCCGAAGCGCAGGCCGTGGCGGATCGCCTGCACGCAATGCTCGTACAGCGTGCCGCTCTGGCCCGAGCGGCTCGGCATGTCGTAGTAGGAGTCCTCCTCCGGCTTGACGGCGCGGCCCTCCAGATACGGCAGGCTTTCCTCCAGCACGCTCATGTCGCCGGTGCTGGCGACATAGCGCCAGGCGCCCAGCGGCAGCCACAGATAATCATCCGAGCAGTGCGTGCGCACGCCACGGTCCGACGGCGGATGCCACCAGTGCTGCACGTCGCCTTCCAGGAACTGGTGGGCGGCGCACAACAGCAGCTGGTCGCGCAACAGGTGCGGCTGCGTGTGAATGGTCGCCATCGCGTCCTGCAGCTGGTCGCGGAAGCCGAACGCGCCGCCGGACTGGTAGTAACCGCTGCGGGCCCAGATGCGGCAGGCGATGGTCTGGTACATCAGCCAGCCGTTGGCGATGACGTCGAGCTCCGGTTCCGGCGTTTCGATGCGCACCGCGCCCAGGGTCTTCTCCCAATGGGCGTGAACGGCGGCCAGCGCCTCCTGCGCGGCGCCGGCGCTGCGGTGCTTTTGCACCATGCCGCTGGCGTCGGCGTTGCGGCGGCCGGCCACGCCGAGCACGAAGACGATCTCGCGCTCCTGGCCCGGCAACAGGTCGAACGGCGCCTGGATGGCGGCGCAGGCGTCGAGCCCCGCGCCAACCTTGCCGGACAGGCGCGAGCGGCGCAGCGCCGCCGGCGCGGCGAGGGAGCCGTTACGGCCCAGGAATTCGCCACGGTCGCCGGTGATCGAGCGCAGGCTTGCGTCGCAATTGAAGAAGGCGACGCGGCCGGTGAACTCGGTGTTGTACGGATTGCGGGCGAACATCGCGCCGCTGACCGCATCGACCTCGGTGAGGATATGCATGCCGGACTTGGAACGCATGTCGCCCAGCACCCATTCGACGTAGCCGGTGACGGACAGCTTGCGCGCCACCAGCGTATCGTTGCGCACCTTGATCACCGTGTATTTGATCGGCGCGTCGGTCGAGACAAAGGTGGTCATCTCGGTGGCGATGCCGTTCTCGCTGTGTTCGAACACGCTGTAGCCGAAGCCGTGGCGCGTGACGTAGTCGCCAGCGCCGCGCGCGGGCAGCGCGGCCGGCGACCAGAACTCGCCGGTCTGCTCGTCGCGCAAATAGAACGCTTCGCCGCTGGCGTCGCTGACCGGGTCGTTGTGCCATGGCGTCAGGCGGTATTCATGCGCGTTCTCGTGCCAGGTGTAGGCCTGGCCGCTTTCCGAGATCACGGTGCCGAACTGCGGATTGGCCATCACGTTCGACCACGGCGCCGGTGTGCGCTGGCCTTCGCGGGTGGTGATCACGTATTCGCGGCCGTCCGGGGTGAAGCCGCCGATGCCGTTCTCCAGCATCAGCGGACGCGCGGGACGGGCCACCGGCACGACGTCGCCATACTCGCCGCGACCGTCCGCCAGCAACGGCGGCATGCGCATCGACTGCGGGCCGGGACGCTTGATCTGCTCGGCCAGCGGACCACGGCTGTCGCTGAGGATGGCGCGCGCCACCGATTGCAGCAGGATGCGGTCCTCGTTGGAGATCTGGTCGGCCAGGCGCACGAAGATGCCGCCCGGACGGTCGACCGCCTGGGCGTCGATGCCGGAGGCGATCAATCCCATGATTTGCTCGTGCAGCAGCTGGCGATACCCCGACTGGTCCTCGTACCAGATGACCAGGTCGACCACCAGGCCTTTGAGGCGCCAGTAGGCGTGCGCCTGCACCATCTGGCGCACCAGATCGATGTTGGCGGGGTCGCGGATCTGCAGCAGGACGATCGGCAGGTCGCCGGAGATCGCGTACGCCCACAGGCCGGACTGGCCGCGATGGTTCTTGACCAGGGTGCCGACGTCGGCGCGCATCGCGGCGTTCGGATAGATGACCGAATTGGCCAGGCGGCCGTACAGCTGCGCGTCCGCCTCGCTGGCGTTGAGCTGGCGCAGCACCACTTGGCTGTGGGTCCACGCCAGTTCGAAGGTGCGGTCGGCCAGGTGGCGGTCCTGGTATTTGTCGATCAGGTGCAGCGCGGCGTCGCGCTGCTCGGTCATGCCGGTCACGATATCGACGATCGCGGTCTGGTCCGGCTTGAGGGTGATCGTGTAACGGATCGCCACCACCGGATCGAGCACCGAGCCTTCGGCGCCTTCCAGCGGGCCGCTTTCCAGCAGCGCGCGCGGCGCGGCGGCGGTGTTGCCGCGACCGAGGAAGCGCGAACGGTCGGTCTCGAACGACACCTCGACCACCGGCGCGTCATGCACCGTCATCGAGTGGAGCATGTACGGCATGGCCTCGTCGGCACCGCGCGGACGGCGGGTGCACAGGATCGCCTGCTGGCCGCGCAGGATCTCGGTTTGCACGAACAGCTTGCTGAACGCCGGGTGGGCGGCATCGGCGGCGGCCGGCGCCATCACCACTTCGGCGTAGCTGGTCACCTCGATGGTGCGCACGCTGTCGCTCTTGTTGGTGATGCGGGTGCGGCGCAGTTCGATGTCGTCTTCCGGCGAGACCACGATTTCCGTGTACAGCTCCAGGCCACGGTCGGAGCGGCGGAACTCCGCGCGCCCTTCCGAGAAGATCACTTCGTACTTGCGCGGATCGACCAGGGTCGGTTGATAGGTGGTGGACCAGAACTGGCCGTCGTCCAGGTCGCGCACGTAGCAGAAGTTGCCCCAGTTGTCGCGGGTGCTGTCCTCGCGCCAGCGGGTCACCGCCAGGTCGCGCCAGCGGCTATAGCTGCCGCCGGCGTTGGTGACCATGACGTGATAGCGGCCGTTCGACAGCAGCTGGGTTTCCGGCACCGGCGTGCTGTGCTGGGTGAGCACGCGCATCGGCGCGGCCTGCTGGTCGGGCGCGGCAGAGCGCAGCACCGCCAGATCGGTGGTGTTGGAGTAGAAGGCGCCGGCCTGCGGGCTGCGTTCCTGCAGCACCAGCAAGGTCGATTGCAGCAGCGGATCGGATTCGAAGCGGCGCTGCATCGGCCGGTCGTGCAGCAGATAGCTGAGCGACAGCAGGCCCATACCCTGGTGGTGGACCATGAACGAGCGCACCACGGCGCAGCTCTGGCCGCGCGGCAGGCGCGAAGCGGTGTAGTCGATCGCCTCGTAGAAGCCGTAGCGTCCCATGAAGCCCAGGCCCGCCATCTTCTGCAGGTTCAGGCAGGCCGCTTCCGGCTGCACCATCAGTCCCATCATGGTGGCGTACGGCGCGATCACCAGGTCGTCGGCCAGGCCGCGCTTGAGGCCCAGGCCGGGAACACCGAAGGCGCGGTACTGGTAATTGAGGCTGGTGTCGACGGTGTTGTAGCCGGACTCGGAAATCCCCCACGGCACGCCGCGGCGTTTGGCGTAATCGATCTGCGCGTCGATGACGGCGTTGTAGGTCTGGTCGAGCAAGGTGCTCGGGTAGTTCGGCATCACCAGCAGCGGCATCAGGTACTCGAACATCGAGCCGCTCCAGGACAGCAGCACCGGCTTGCCGGCGACGATGCACAACTGGCGGCCCAGCGCGAACCAATGGTCCTGCGGCAGCTGGCCCTGGGCGATGGCGATGAAGCTGGCCAGGCGCACCTCGGACGCCAGCAGATCGTAGTAGCTGGCGTCGAGGCGACGCTCGCTGACGTTGTAGCCGATCGCCAGCAGATTGGTGGTCGGGTTGTACAGGAAACCGTATTCCATCTGCGCGAAGCCGCAACTGCGTTGGGCCAGTTCGGCCAGCGCGCGCATGCGTTCATGCGCGGCGGCGCTGCCCTGTTCGAGCAGCTGCGCCAGTTGTTGTTGGCGTTCGCGCTCGGCCGGCGCCAGGTCGGTCACCGGAATGGCGTCGCTGGCGTGGGACAGGCTGGCCAGTTCGCGCAGGGTCGGCACGCGCGTCATGCTGGTGTCGAACACGGTGTCGGCCGACAGGTTGACCCACGGCGTCAGCGCCGCCAGCTCGTCGAGGGCGGCGTGGCTTTGCTCGACCAGCGAGCCGCTCCACATCGCGGCGTCGCTTTGCGGGTCGATCTGCGCGTGCAGCGCTTCGGCGGCCTGCGCGGCCAGCACCAGCCATGCATTCAGTTGCTGCAGATGGGTGGGATCGGGCTTGGCGGCCAGCAGCGCCAGCAGCGGTGCCAGATCCGGCGGCGTGGCGATCGATTCGACGCCCTGGTCGACGGTGGCTGGCAGGACGCGGTCGGCGGCGCCCTCCACAGCCGCTACGGCGGCGGTGCTGGTCGCGGTCGCGGCGGCACCGCCGGTGGCGGACGCGCCGGCGGCGGCGGCGTCGTTGAGCGTCTCCTCCAGCACGCGCGCGGTGGCCAGCATGCCGTCGATGATTTGCGGGCCGAGGATAGGCTGGTCGAACATCCCCGTCAGGCCGGGCTGCAATGTCAACAGGTGGCCGGCCAGGTTGCCGCTATCGACAGTGGAGATATAGATCGGATGCAGCGGCTTGAGGGTTTGCGTGTCGTACCAGTTATAGAAGTGGCCCTGGTGGCGCTCCAGCTTATCCATCGCATCGAGGGTGGCGCCGGTGCGCGCGATCAGCTGCGACACGGTGATGTAGCCAAAGTCGCAGGCGCTCAGGTTGGCCAGCAGCGCCATGCCGATGTTGGTCGGCGAGGTGCGGTGCGCGATGACCTGCACCGGATGCTCCTGCATGTTATCGGGTGGCAGCCAGTTGTCGTCCGGGCCGACGAAGCGGTCGAAATAGGCCCAGGTGCGGCGCGCCAGCTTGTGCAGGAATACGTTCTGCTCAGGCGACAGTTGCGCGTCCTTGCGCTTGATCGGGCGGCTGATCCAGTCCGCCACGGCGGGCGCCACCAGCCACGCCAGCAGGAACAGCGCGGCCGGCGCCAGGCTGGCGGGACGCCAGCCGAGCAGCATGCCGCCGATGAACAGCGCCAGCACGGGCGCCGGCCACATTCTGACCCAGGTGCTGGCGTTGGCGCCGCTGCGCGACAGCGCCGAGGCGCGCCACTCGAGCATGTGTTTATGCGACACCGTCATGCGATAGACGCTGCGCGCGATCGCATCAAGGCTGAAGTAAGCCTCGTACGGCAGGAACACCAGCATCAGCACCGCGTGCGAGAAATGCAGGCCGGTGCGGCGCATGGTGGCGCTCAGATGCTGGCTCCACAAGGTGTCCTTGGGACGGTGCAGCAGGTCGTGCAGCGCGCTGACGAACGGCGGCAGGAAGATCACGGTCAGCACGGCGCCGGTCCACAACCACGGGTCGGGCAGCCAGCGCCAGGCGACGACCAGCGACAGCACCAGCGCCGGCGCGGTCAGGCTGCGGCGCAGGTTGTCGAACAGCTTCCAGCGCGACAGCAGCGACAGCGGATTTTTCTCGCGCTTGCGGCCGGGGCCCGGCACGCGGCCGAACAGCCATGAGATCAGCTGCCAGTCGCCGCGTATCCAGCGCTGGCGGCGGCTGACGTCGTCGCTGTAGCGGCTCGGATATTCTTCATACAACTGGGCGTCGCTCAGCAAGCCGGCGCGCAGATAGCAGCCCTCCAGCAGATCGTGGCTGAGCACCTGGTTGTCGGGCAGGCGGTGTCCCAGCACCTGCTCGAAGACGTCGACATCGTAGATCCCCTTGCCGATGAAGGAACCTTCGAGGAACACGTCCTGGTAGACGTCGGAGACGGTGCGGGTGTACGGGTCGATACCCGGCTCGCCGCCGCACAGTTTTTCGTAATGCGAGGCGTTTTCGCTGGGCAGGCTGACGGCCACGCGCGGTTGCAGGATGCCGTAGCCTTCGACCACGCAGCCGCGCGCCGCGTCCACCCGCGGGCGGTTCAGCGGGTGCATCATGGTGGCGATGAACTGGGCCGCCGCGTCGCGCGGCAGCTGGGTGTCGGTGTCGAGCGTGATGACGTACTTGATGCTTTCGAGCTGGCCGACGTCGCCGACGACCACCGAGAACTTGTCGCGCGCGCCGCCGCGCAGGAAGCGGTTCAGGTCCTGCAGCTTGCCGCGCTTGCGCTCATACCCCATCCAGGCGCCTTCCTGCGGATTCCACAGGCGCGGACGGTGCAGCAGCAGGAACGGCATGGCCGGGTCGCCGCTCGGATGGACGGCGTACTTGCGATTGAGTTGTTCGATCCGGTGCTGCATCTGGTCGAGCAGCGCGGCGTCGCCCGGCAGCGTCTCGGCGGAGGCGTCGGCGAAATCGGTCAGCAGGCAAAACACCAGGTTGGGATCGCGGTTGGCCAGGAAGCGCACTTCCAGCTGTTCGCACAGCTCCTCGATGTTGTCCTTGCTGTAGGCCAGCGTCGGCACCACCACCAGCGCCCTGCCCTCGGCGGGAATGCCGTCTTCGAGGTCCATGCGCGGCAGCGGATTGGGACGGGTGATCTGCGTGGTCACCCAGTTGACGAGGCTCAGCGCCAGTTGGCTGCTGCCCAGCAGCGCCAGCACGCCCAGCGCCACCAGCACGATGCCGCTCACGCCATGGAAGGCGGCGCGTTCGAGCAGCAGCGCGGTGGCGACGAAGGTGATGGCGGCGATCGCGCCGAGGTAGGACGTCAGCGGCGAGGCGCCCGACGTGTGGCGGAACACTTCGCGCCACGGACGGCGCATGCCGGTCTGCTTCTCCAGCGCCGGCAGTCCGCCGCCGATCAGATAGAACCCGACGTGGCTGTGGCGCTCATCGCCGCTGTTGGCGTGCGCCACGGCCAGTTGCAAGGCATGCTGCGCGACTTCGACTTCCGACAGGCGCGAATGCTTGGAGATCTTCTCGACCGAGTGGCGGTAATTGTCGCGGGTGGCGAATTCCATGCGGCCGTAGACGCCGGCCGGGTCCTGGCGCAACGTCTGCTCGACCACGCTCATGGTCTCGACGAATTCCTGCCAGTCCATGGTGCCGAGGAAGCGCAGGCTGCCGATGCTGTTGGCGATCGACACCTGTTCGGCCGCCTGCTGCTGGATCTCGGCCTGGATCTGTTGTTCGATGGTGTGGCCCGATTCGGCCAGGCGGTGCGTGATCCACGACAGCGCCAACGTCAGCGCCGAGCTTTGGCCCTGCAGGCGGCGCGCCAGTTCGGCGACGAAGGCGCTGGTGATCGGCGGATTGGAGCGGGCCATGTCGGCCACCATCAAAATCAGGCCGCTCGGATTTTTTTCCACCACCTCGGTCATCTGGTCGGCCCAGCTGTTGGCCAGATCGCGGTCGGCGCGGTTGTCGGCCACGCGCACGGCGACGCGGCGCAGGTTCTCGATCAGCGCCAGGCGCAGCATGATCGGGATCGCCCACAATTCGCCCAGTTTGAGCGGCGCGATTTCCTGGTAGGCGGCGACGAAGCGGCACAGCGACTCGAAGTCGACGCGGCCGTCGCCGTGCGAGATGATCTCCAGCGCCAGCTTGTAGACGCGCGGGCAGCCTTCCGGCGCGCCTCGGCTCAGGCGCGGCAACTCCTTGCTGTAGTCCTTCGGCAGGTGGCGGCGGGCGATGCGGATCTGCTCTTCGATCAGATAGAAATTATCGAGCAGCCATTCGGAGGCGGGCGTGATCTGCCTGCCGGCCTTGACGGCCTCGGTCAGTTCGTCGCAGGTTGTGTTGATGAAGTCGGCATTCTCTGACAGGCGCGACAGCAGCTGGTCGGGACCGCCGCGCGTGCTCAGTTCGTGGTGGGCGGCCAGCGTCCTGCCGTGCGCGCCCATTTGCGCGGCGCTGAAGAGTTCGGCGCGTAAGGGCAGGTCTTCATCGTCTTCGTCGGAGACCAGGGAGGCCGTCGTTGATTCGCGGAATCCGAGCGTCAGGTCGGGCATTAGGGGATTGGACTTTTTCAACTTATACCTCGCTATGTTGCATGCGAGACGCGGCCGCGCTCCGGGTACAGGCGCGACGAATCTGCGAATGGGAAATTATGTGCTACTGCATCGTACTGGGGCGCACGGAAGTGAACTGTACGCTGCCGAACATACAGCAGGTGAGTGTTAAATATGGGGCAAATAAAAAAGGGCCATCCCGGCCCTTTTTGTCGCTTGCATATTTGGGTATCCCGCTACGCCGCGAGCGCCAGACCGCCGCTGAGGCTGTACGCTTGCTTGTGGCCCAGCCGACGCAGGCATTGCGTCGCTTTCATGCTGCGATTGCCGCTGCGACAGAAAAACACCAGCGGGCGCTGTTGCTCTCGCAACCAGACGCTGGCCTGCCCGGCCAGGCGGCTCAACGGCACGCTGTGCGCGACGCGGCCTGCCGGACCGGGCACGGCGGTGGCGGCGAATTCGTAGGCCTCGCGCACATCGATCAACACGGCGTCCGGATGCGCGCTCAGAAAAGCGTCGAGGTCGGCGCTGTCGAGTTGCATGTCCGAATGCATGGTTAGTTGCGGCTCGGCAGTCGACGTTGCCGGCGAGTGACTCGGCATGCTGGCGCAGAACTGATTCTGGTCGTCGCGGGTCGGACACAGCAATGTGCGCGGTCCGCCAACCGCCGCCAGCACCGGCTCCCGCGCACCGGCGCTGAACGCGAAGCGAACCGACGCCGCCGGCAAGCGGCCACCGTCGGCGGTTCCCAGCAGATACGCGCGCGCGGCGCCGGCGGCCACGCTGGCCAGCACTTGCGCGCCGAGCCCGATCGCGCGCGCGGCCGCGCCGTTCTCCAGCGCCACGTCGAACGCCAGCGGCGCGGCGGCCGGCCAACCGAATTCGTCCACGCAACCGGCGACATAGTGCGCGCCCAACGCCTCCACCAGCGACTGGCGCGCGGCGTCCGGCAAGGTGCCGACCACCGCCAGCACCCGATAGTCCTGGCAGCGCACATACGAAGCGATCCGCGACGTCAGTTCCGGCAACGGATCGATCACCACGCAAGCGCCGCTGGCCGCGTCCTGCACCAGCCAGCAGCACGCGCCTTCGACGCCCAGTTGCAGCAAGCCGTCATGCGCCACGGCGGCGGAGTCGGAAGCGATCAGGCAACTGGCGCGCAGCGCCGCGCCGCAGCGCTCGATGCGGGCACAGGCGGCGGCGATCAGCTCCGCGTCGGCCAGCGGACCGAAGGACATGCGGATGGCGCCGGCGCTGCGCCACAGCGGCACGCCCATCGCGTCGAGCACGTAGCTGGGCGCGGCCTTGGCCGACGAGCAGGCGCTGCCGGCGCTGACGCGCACCTGCGCGGCGTCGAACACGTCCATCAACTCGCGGCTCGACAGGCCCGGCACGGAGAAGTTCAGCGTGGTCGGCAGCGCCTTGTCGAACGGATTGTTGAACACCACGCCGGGCAAGGCGGCGCGCAGGCTATCGGCCAGGCGCGCGCGGAAACGCCACAGCTCGTCATGGCCGCGGAAGGTGTCGCCGCGTTCGAGCGCGGCCAGCACCACGCCGAGCGCGGCGATGCCGGCCATGTTCTCGGTGCCGGAACGCTGGCCCGATTCCTGGCCGCCGCCCATGATCAGCGGCGTGAACGGCGCGCCGGCGCGCACGTACAGCATGCCCACGCCTTTGGGCGCGTACAGTTTGTGGCCGGAAAACGGCGCGTAATCGATGCGGGTGGCGGCCAGGTCCAACGCCAGCTTGCCCAGCGCCTGCACGCAATCGACCATCCAATAGGCGGCCGTGCCGGTTTCCCGGATGACCGCTTCGATGCCGTCCAGATCGCTGACGACGCCGGTTTCGTTGTTGGCGGCCATGGTGCAGATCAACGCGGCCGAGCCGGCCACTTGCCGCAGCAGCGCCAGGTCGTGGGCGCCGTCCGCGTCGACCGGCAATTTGTGCAGGGTCAGATTCAAGCCCAGCAGACGGTTCCAGTGCGCCAGGCTTTCCGGCACGGCCTTGTGCTCGGTGGCGCCGTAGACCAGCAGGCTGCCGATGGCCTCACCGCGCGCCTGGCGCTCGCGCACGGCGACCAGCGCCGACAGCACCGAGGTCTGGATGCCTTCGGTCGCGCCGCTGTTGAACATCATGCGGCCGTCGCCGACGCCGAGCAGGCGCACCGCGCAGGCGCGCGCCTGGTCCAGCACCGCCTTGGCCTGGAGCCCGGTGGCATGGGTGCTGCTGGGATTGCCGAAGCGCTGGCCCATGGCGTCGATGGCGGCGCCGATGGCGGCGGGCAGGACAGCGGTGGTGGCGTTGCCGTCGAGGTAGATTTCAGTGGTCATGGGGTTGGCTGAGGAAATGGACAAGTCAGCTGGACAGTTTACCCAGCCGACCTGGAGAAAATATGCCAAAATAGTCTGCGATTGACACCCTTGGCAGCATGGGCATGCTGGTTTACCGATCAATTCGGTAGAAATCATCTTTTGCAACGCGGCTCCATGCCCTAAATTGATAAGGTACGGAACGTTCATCCTCATTTTTCACCAGATTCGACATGAATTCACTCGACAAATTCGACCGTGCCATCCTGGCCGCGCTCCAGGTTGACGGCACGCTCTCGATCGCGGCGCTCAGCGAAAAGGTCGGCCTGTCCAGCACGCCTTGCTGGAAACGGGTCAAGCGGCTGGAAGAGGACGGCTATATCGAAAGCCGCGTCGCCATCGTCAACCGGCGCAAGGTCGGCCTGCCGGTGACCGTGTATGTCAGCGTGCGCACCGGCCAGCACGACGCCAAGTGGCTCGACCGCTTCGCCGCCGCCGTCATGGCCTTGCCGGAAGTGCAGGAATTCCACCGCATGAGCGGCGACGTCGATTACCTGCTCAAGGTCGTCACCACCGACATCGACGGCTACGATGCGTTCTACAAGCGTCTGATCAAGGTCGGCCAGCTCACCGGCGTGTCGTCGGCGTTCTCGATGGAGCAGATCAAATACACGACCGCGCTGCCGCTGGAGCTGGTGGCCCACCGCGACACGCACCAATAAGGTGCAGGGAAAGTGCATGGGCCGGCCCGGCATGGGATAATAGTTATTTCAAATACTCATTAAGCCCATGCGCGCTTTCCTCGACCGCTGGCTCCCCAGCCCGACCACCGCCAGCGGCGCCGAACAGTTGCGCGCCGCCGTCGGCGCCCTGTGCGGCCTGCTCATCACCGCCGTCCTCAGCCATTTCCTGCTCGAGCCCAGCAGCGCCGCCATCTTCATGGTCGCGCCGGTGGGCGCCTCGGCCGTGCTGTTGTTCGCGCTGCCGGCCAGCCCGCTGGCCCAGCCCTGGTCCGCCATCGGCGGCAATGTCGTTAGCGGACTGGTGGGCGCGGCCTGCGTGCGCTGGCTGGGGCCGGGGTCGGCCATATCGCTGCCGATGCCGGTGCTGTGCGGCGTGGCCGTCGGCGCGGCGATCGCCGCCATGTTCGCGCTGCGCTGCCTGCATCCGCCCGGCGGCGCGGTGGCGCTGACCACCGTCATCGGCGGCCCCGCCGTGCACGCGGCCGGGTTCGAATTCGCGCTGCTGACGGTGCTGGTCAATACCGCGCTGCTGACCGGCGTGGCGATCCTCTACAACAACCTGACCGGACGCCGCTATCCGCACACGCAGCAGGCCGTCCATCCGAATCCGCACGGCACCGGGGACGCGGTGCCGACCGTGCGGCTGGGCTTCAAGCCCGAGGACCTGGATGCCGTGCTCAAGCAACACGACCAGGTGCTCGACATCAGCCGCGACGATCTGGAATCGCTGTTCATGCAGACCGAGCAGCGCGCCTACCAGCGCCGCTTCGGCATCATCAACTGCGCCGACATCATGTCGCGCGACATCGTCAGCGCCGAATTCGGCACCGATCTGGAACAGGCGTGGCAGCTGATGCGGCGCCATCACGTGGCGGCCTTGCCGGTGCTCAACCGCGCGCGCCGGGTGATCGGCATCGTCACGCAAACCGACTTCCTCGACCATGGCGGGCTGGATAATTACGGCGATATCCGCAGCCAGCTGCGGCGCTTCCTGCGCAAGAGCGGCGTCACGCACACCGAAAAAGCCGAGGTGGTCGGCCAGATCATGAGCCACCACCCGACCACGGCGCGGCTCGACACGCCCATCGTCGACCTGGTGCCGCTGATGGCGGACTCCGGCTTCCATCACATTCCCGTGGTCGACGACGAGCAGCGCTTCGCCGGCATCATCACGCAATCGGACCTGGTGGCGGCGCTGTACGAAAGCCGTTTCGCCGAAGCGGCCGCCTGACGGGGCTTGATACAATTTGTTTCTTGGGCGGTCGACGCTATGCTTTATGCTAGTCGCCGCCAGAGTTCTCATTGACCAGGAAACAAACATGAAGCATGCAACCCGTCTTGCCAGCGTCGCGGCCGCGCTCGCGCTGGTCTTCGTTCCAATCAGCAATAGCATGGCGGCGCCGGAAGCCGCCGTGCCACGGGTCAGCGCCACCCCGGCGCACCAGGCGCTGCTGGCCATCGCCGACCAATACTACGACGCCGTCGCCCGCTACGAGCCGATCGGCGCGACCGAGAACGGCGACAACCGCTACGACGACCAGCTGGGCCTGAGCATCTCGCCGGGCAAGCGCGCGCTGCAATTCAAGATGTACCGCGATTTCAGCAAGCGGCTCAAGACCATCAAGCGCGCCCACCTGAACGCCGACGACCGCATCAACTACGACATCCTCGCCTACGAGCTGCGCGGCCTGCTGGCGATGGAGCGCTTCCCCGAGCACCTGTTGCCGATCACGCAGATGGACAGCGTGCCGGTCGTGCTGGCCAACTACGCCGGCGGCGAGGCGTCGCAGCCGATCGCCACCGTCAAGGAATACGACGCCTACCTGCGCCGCATCTCGCAAATGCCTGCGTGGATCGACCAAGCCATCGCCAACATGCGCGAAGGCATGAAAAAAGGCATCACGCAGCCGAAGGCGATCATGATCTCGGCGCTGCCGCAGTTCAAGAAACTGGTCAGCGACACGGCCGAAGCGAACATCTTCTACACGCCGATCAAGAAACTGCCGGCCGGCTTCGGCGACGCCGACAAGCAGCGCCTGACGGCCGCCTACCGCAAGACCGTCGGCGACGACATCATGCCGGCGCTGGCCCGCCTGGCCGCCTTCCTGGAAAAAGATTACCTGCCGGCCTGCCGCGGCTCGACCGGCCTCGGCGCGTTGCCGGACGGCGCCGCCTGGTATCAGGCGCGCGTGGCCAACGCCACCACCACCACGCTCAAACCGGACGCGATCCACGCCATCGGCCTGCGCGAAGTGGCGCGCATCCAGCAGCAATTCGCCGAACTCGGCCCCAAGCTCGGCTACAACGGCCCGGCCAAGGGCTTGCCGGTGTGGGTCGCCGCGCAGGACAAGTTCCGCCCGTTCAAGACGGAGGAACAAGTGCAGGCCGTGTTCCACAAGCTGAACGACGTGCTCGACACCAAGCTGCCGCAAATGTTCACCTTGATGCCGAAAGCCAAACTGGACCTGCGCCTGGAGCCGGAACTGAGCCGCGCCACCGCGTCCGACCACTACACGGCGCCGGCCGGCGACGGCTCGCGTCCGGGCGTGTTCTGGTCGGTCGTCAACGACCCGGCCAAATACGGCAGCACCGGCATGACCACACTCTTCCTGCACGAGGGCAAGCCAGGCCACCACTTCCATATCGCCCTGATGCAGGAATTGAACCTGCCCGACTTCCGCAAATACGGCGGCAACAATGCCTTCACCGAAGGCTGGGCGCTGTATTCCGAAACGCTGGGCAAGGAGATGGGCTTGTTCGACGATCCGGCGCAGTACTTCGGCCACCTGAACGACGAGCTGCTGCGCGCCACCCGCCTGGTGGTCGACACCGGCATGCACGCGCAGGGCTGGACCCGCGAGCAAAGCATCCAGTACATGCGCGACACCTTGGGCTACGACGACTACGCCAAGACCGAAACCGAGCGCTACATGGCGTGGCCGGGCCAGGCGCTGGGCTACAAGATCGGTTCGCTTAAGATCGTCGAGCTGCGCCATCGCGCGGAAGAAGCGCTGGGCGAGCGCTTCAGCCTGCCGAAGTTCCACGAAGTGGTGCTGGGCGACGGCACCGTGCCGCTGGCCCTGCTGGAGGAAAAGGTCGACCGCTGGATCGCGTCCCAGCGATAAATGCCGGGCGGGCCGGCCGGCGTCGAGCCGGCCAGCCCGCCTTGCCGATTACTTTTCGTAGCGTTTAATGCGCTTGATCACCAACTCGGGCAACGCGGTAATTTGCTTGGCATGGTTGGCGAAGACGATCTGCTGACGTCCGACCGAGACCGGCATTCCACCCGAAAAGAAGCGGAACTCCAGCCAAAACGAGCACTTCTTGACGTCATAAACATTCATCTCGCAATGAACGTCCTGGAACGGGACGGTCTCCCGCAGGTAGTCCTGCTGCGCGTGCTTGGTGATGAACACCCCTTCATTCTGCAACATGTCGCGCGCGATGCAATCGTAAAACCACTTCTCGCGGCAAATCCCCTGCCACTCGAAATAGCGCGCGAAGTAGGTGTTGCCATAGGCGTTGGAATCCTTCAGATACACCGTCAGCGCGTGGGTGAACGTCTGCCTGGCGTTGGCGGCGAGGGAGGCGGTGATGTCGGCGATTTCAACTTCGGTGGCGTGCAGTAACATGGTAATCCCCTTTGAAGTGTGCCCCGGCCGGGCGGCCGGCGGCGTCGCCCGGTGACCGGGCCCGTCCACTTAATGCGGGATGGAATGCGGCTTCTTTGATGTAACGCAAGTGTTTTTCCGAAATACAAGCAACTTGCCGCATGTCGCGCAATACTGCGACTATTGTCCAAGCCAAACGCGCACATGCACTCTCTCCTGCCCGCCGTCGTCTCGCTGCTATTTCTGTCCTACGGGATATATGTACTGCGGTCGCGGGGCGTCAGCCGCATCAGCCTGACGTTCTTCCTGCTGTGCGCCACCACCTTTTGCTGGCAGTTCTCGTGGGCGGTGCTGTTCCTGCTGCGCGACCCTGACGAGGCCCTCGCGGCGGCCAAGCTCGGCTACTTACTGATCCTGTTCCTGCCGACCACCCTGTACCACTTCATCGCCGAACTCACCGCCCAACGCGGCGACCGCCGCTGGGTCGAGCTGTCGTACGTGATCGCCGGGCTGCTGGGCGTGGTCCTGCTGAGCAGCGACTGGATCGTCGCCGGGCTCCATTCTTATTTCTTCGGCTTTTACCCCAAGGCCGGCGTGCTGCACCCGCTGCACCTGCTACAGACCGGCGTCGTCGTGTGTCGCGGCTTGTGGCTGTTATACCGCCGACAATTGCAGGCGGTCTCCACCGAGAAAACCCGGCTGCGCTACTGTCTGGTCAGCCTGTTGATCTACTTCTTCGCCGCGGTCGACTATCTCTGCAATTACGGCGTGCAATTTTATCCGCCGGGGGTGCTGTTCGTTGCCGCCAGTCTCGGACTGATCGCCCAGGCGATGGTGCGCCACAACCTGCTGGCCGACCCGATGGAGGTGGCCGCCACGATCGCGCACGAAATGCGCACGCCGCTGGCGACCATCCGCAGCCAGTCGCGGGTGCTCGCGAAATACCTGCCCGAGCTGCTGGCCGGGTACCACCGCGCGGTCGAACACAATCTGATGGAGCCGACGTTGCAGGCTTCGCAACTTGCCTATCTCAGCAAGCTGACGCAGCACATCGACGCCGAGATCAGCCGTTCGAATTTCGTCGTCGACATGATGCTGGCCTCGGCGCGCGCGGGCACGCTCGACCGCAGCGACTTCGCCAATTATTCGATCAAGAAATGTGTGGATGAAGCGCTGGCTTGTTATCCGTTCGAAAGTACAACGCGCGAAAAGGTCGTGGTCAAGGGCGGGTACGATTTCACCTTTTACGGTTCGGACGTTTTGCTGGTTTACGTGTTGTACAACTTATTCAAAAACGCGCTACACGCGATCAAGTCGGCAGGCCATGGCGAACTGGAGATCGAATTCTTTAATACCGGCGGAGTGAATAAACTGCTGGTGACCGATACCGGCTCGGGAATTCCGGATGACGTCCTGCCGCATGTTTTCGAACCGTTCTACAGCACCCGGCATAATGGCGGCGGCACCGGTATGGGCCTGGCGTTTTGCCAGCGGGTAATTACCGCGTTCGGCGGACAAATTCAATGTGAATCGCAGGCGGGATCGTACACGCGATTTTCTTTATCGTTTCCACATAAACCGGTGACGACGCCGGCGCCGATGGCCAGGCCACTGAATAAACCCGCCGGGTGATTAAGCGGCACCCTCTTCGCCGCTGACCTTTTCCAGATCGCTTTCATCACCCAATACATAGATTTTCTGTTCCCGTAATACCTGCAAGATAAAAGGCTGCTGCTCGCGCAGACGGCGCTTAAAATCGGGAATCGAATACAGGTTGGGATTGATTTTCCGGCGCAACAGGCGCTCGGCGACCGGCAGCCGCGATAACAGCTCGCCGTAGCTGGTGTTTTCGCCGATCAGCAGCAACTCCACCGGCGTATCCATGCCCTCTTGTTCCTTGGCGGTCGCGCCATAAACAAACGCCACGTTCAATACGTGCTGCAGCGGCGCCAATGCGGAATTCAATACACTGACCAGGCCGAAGGTTTTCTTGACCAGGCTGCTCAATTCCCCGAAGACGATGCATTCCTTGTTGGGTTTGAAGCGGCGCACATTGCCGATGCGCTCGGACGTGATGACGCCCGATTCGTGCAGGCGCTTGAGCTCGCGCTGCGCCGAGGCGCTGCCCAGGCCGGTCAGTCGCATGATCTCGTTCAAGTGGAAACCTTGATTGACACGTACAAACAGCAAGCCCAGCAGTTTCTGCTGGGCGGGAGTGAAGAGGGCTTGAGCAATCATGAGCCAGATCTTAGCATGAACGAACTCGTAACTGGCGCAAACCCCGGGATCAGGCCTGCCATTGCTACACGGACTATAGCGTAGGGGCGTGGGCGCGCGCGCGCGGTTGGCGGCGCTTGGCGGCTGGTTATTAAGCGCGGGCATAAAAAAACGGCACCCGAAGGTGCCGTTCTATATTGCGCTTTATTTCTATTACGCTTCGCCGTCGTGCGGGGCAACCGTTTCGGTCGCTTCCACATCGCCGCCGGACATCGAGGCTTTTTCTGCCAGCAGCAGAGCTTGACGCTCTTCCACTTCCCACTGCTCTTTCTCTTTGCGAGCGCGGTGGAATGCCAGACCGGTGCCGCCTGGAATCAGACGACCAACGATGACGTTTTCTTTCAGACCGCGCAGACCATCGCGCTTGCCCATAATCGCGGCTTCCGTCAGAACGCGGGTGGTTTCCTGGAACGATGCGGCCGAGATAAACGAATCGGTCGACAACGATGCCTTGGTAATACCCAGCAGAACGTTTTCGTAGGTTGCGGGAATCTTATTCTCCACATTCATACGGTCGTTTTCATCCAGCAGTTCCGAACGCTCGACCTGCTCGCCAACGATATAGTTGGTGTCGCCGGCATTAACGATCTGAACGCGACGCAGCATCTGACGCACAATGACTTCGATGTGCTTGTCGTTAATCTTAACGCCCTGCAGACGATAAACGTCCTGCACTTCGTCAACGATATAACGCGCCAGCGCTTCGATACCCAGCAGACGCAGAATGTCTTGTGGATCGGCCGGGCCGTCGACAATCATCTCGCCCTTGTTCACCACCTGGCCGTCGTGGACCAGCACTTGCTTGTCCTTGGTGATCAAGAACTCGTGCTTGTTGCCGTCCATGTCCGTGATTTCCAGACGCTGCTTACCTTTGGTTTCCTTACCGAATGCAACCGTACCGGTCACTTCAGCCAGCATACCGGCGTCCTTCGGCGAACGTGCTTCGAACAGCTCGGCAACGCGCGGCAGACCACCGGTAATATCGCGCGTCTTCTGCGATTCGGTCGGGATACGTGCCAGCACTTCGCCGACCGATACCGCCTGGCCGTCTTTCACCATGATCAGCGCGCCGACCTGGAAGCCGATCGCCACCGAGTGTTCGGTGCCGGCGATCTTGACTTCTTCGTTCGAGTCGTTCAACAGTTTGACCTGTGGACGCAGCGTTTTGGTCAACGAACCGCGACGTTTCGCATCGATCACGACCAACGTCGACAGACCGGTCACTTCGTCCACCTGACGGGCAACGGTCACGCCTTCTTCGACGTTCTCGAAACGCACCACACCGGCGTATTCGGTGATGATCGGACGGGTCAGCGGATCCCAGGTCGCCAGGGCCGTACCGGCCTTGATGACCATGCCGTCCTTGACGATCAGGGTCGCGCCGTACGGCACCTTGTGACGCTCGCGCTCACGGCCGTGGTCGTCGGTGATCAGTACTTCGCCCGAACGGGAAATGACGATTTGCGCGCCCTTGCCGTTGGTGACGTAACGCATGGTCGAGGTGAAACGGATGGTACCGTTCGACTTTGCTTCGACCGACGAGGCCACCGCCGCACGCGACGCCGCACCACCGATGTGGAACGTACGCATGGTCAGCTGGGTACCTGGTTCACCGATCGACTGCGCGGCGACCACACCGACGGCTTCGCCGGCGTTGACCAGCATGCCACGGCCCAGATCGCGGCCATAGCACTTGGCGCACAGGCCGAAGCGCGTGTCGCACGTCAGCGGGGTACGGACCTTGACTTCGTCGATCGACAGACGCTCGATCTCTTCAACCATGTCCTCGTCCATCAGGGTGCCGGCTTCGTACAAGGTAGCCTGGGTTTCCGGATTGACGACGTCGTTGACCACCACGCGGCCGAGGATACGGTCGCGCAGCGCTTCGATCACTTCACCACCCTCGACCATCGCCTTCATCAGGGTGCCGTTGGTCGTGCCGCAATCATCTTCGATGACGACCAGATCCTGGGTCACGTCGACCAGACGACGGGTCAGGTAACCCGAGTTCGCGGTTTTCAGCGCCGTATCGGCCAGACCTTTACGAGCGCCGTGGGTCGAAATGAAGTACTGCAAAACGTTCAGACCTTCGCGGAAGTTCGCGGTGATCGGCGTTTCGATAATCGAACCATCCGGTTTCGCCATCAGACCACGCATACCGGCCAGCTGGCGAATCTGCGCCGCCGAACCGCGGGCGCCCGAGTCGGCCATCATGTAAATCGCGTTGAACGATTCCTGGGTCGACTTGGTGCCGTCACGCTTGATGACGTCTTCCACTTTCAGCTGGTCCATCATGGCCTTGCCGACTTCGTCCGAGGTCTTGCCCCAGATGTCGACGACCTTGTTGTAACGCTCGCCGGAGGTCACCAGACCCGAGGCGTACTGCTGCTCGATCTGTTTGACTTCGGACTCGGCGGCCGAAATCAGGGTGACTTTTTGTGGCGGTACCAGCATGTCGTCAACGCAGATCGAAATACCGGCGCGGGTCGCCAGGCGGAAGCCCGACTGCATCAGTTGATCGGCGAACACGACCGTCGCGCGCAGGCCGCACTTGCGGAACGAAGTGTTGATCAGCTTGGAAATTTCTTTCTTTTTCAGCGCGCGGTTCAGCACCGAGAAAGGCAGGCCTTTCGGCAGGATTTCCGACAGGATGGCGCGGCCGATCGTGGTCTCGTAGCGAGTCACGGTGCGGACGAATTCGCCGGTCACTGGATCTTTCGGATTCTCGACGATACGCACGGTGATGCGGGTCGTCAGTTCCACTTCCTTGTTGTCGTACGCGCGGATGACTTCCGACACGTCCTGGAACAGCATGCCTTCGTTTTTCGCGTTGATCGCTTCGCGGGTCGCGTAGTACAGACCCAGCACGATATCCTGCGACGGAACGATCGACGGTTCGCCGTTCGACGGGAACAGGATGTTGTTCGACGCCAGCATCAGGGTGCGCGCTTCCATCTGCGCTTCGATCGACAGCGGAACGTGCACAGCCATCTGGTCACCGTCGAAGTCGGCGTTGAACGCCGCGCAGACGAGTGGGTGCAGCTGGATGGCCTTGCCTTCAATCAGGACCGGCTCGAAAGCCTGGATGCCCAGACGGTGCAGCGTAGGCGCACGGTTCAGCATGATCGGGTGTTCGCGGATCACGTCTTCCAGGATGTCCCAGACGACCGGTTCCTGGATCTCGACCAGCTTCTTGGCGGCCTTGATCGTCGTCGCCAAGCCCATCAGTTCCAGCTTGTTGAAGATGAACGGCTTGAACAGCTCGAGGGCCATCAGCTTCGGCAGACCGCACTGGTGCAGTTTGAGCTGCGGACCCACCACGATGACCGAACGGCCCGAGTAGTCGACGCGCTTACCCAGCAAGTTCTGACGGAAACGACCGCCCTTACCTTTGATCATCTCGGCCAGCGATTTCAGCGGACGCTTGTTGGCGCCGGTCATCGCTTTGCCGCGACGGCCGTTGTCCAGCAGCGAGTCGACCGCTTCTTGCAGCATGCGCTTTTCGTTGCGCGTGATGATTTCAGGCGCGCGCAGCTCCATCAATCGCTTGAGGCGATTGTTACGGTTGATGACGCGGCGATACAGATCGTTCAGATCCGAGGTCGCGAAACGGCCGCCGTCCAGCGGGACCAGCGGACGCAGTTCCGGCGGCAGCACCGGCAGCACTTCCATGATCATCCACTCGGGCTTGATGCCCGAACGCTGGAACGCTTCCAGCACTTTCAGGCGCTTGGCGTATTTCTTGATCTTCGCTTCGGACTTCGATTCCTTCAGTTCCACGCGCAGGGTCTCGGCATCGCGATGGATGTCGATCGAGCGCAGCAGTTCACGGATACCTTCGGCGCCCATGAAGGCGGTGAAGTCGTCGCCGTACTCTTCGTACTTGGCGGCGTAGTCGTCTTCCGACATGATCTGGCACTTCTTCAGCGGGGTCATGCCCGGATCGGTGACCACGTATGCCTCGAAGTACAGCACGCGTTCGATGTCCCGCAGGGTCATGTCCAGGACCATGCCCAGACGCGACGGCAGCGACTTCAGGAACCAGATGTGCGCGGTCGGCGAGGCCAGCTCGATGTGGCCCATGCGCTCGCGGCGCACTTTGGCCAGGGTGACTTCAACGCCGCACTTTTCGCAGATCACGCCGCGGTGCTTGAGGCGCTTGTACTTGCCGCACAGGCATTCGTAGTCCTTGATAGGACCAAAGATCTTGGCGCAGAACAGGCCGTCGCGCTCAGGCTTGAAGGTACGATAGTTGATGGTTTCCGGCTTTTTAACTTCGCCGTAGGACCACGAACGGATTTTTTCAGGCGAAGCGAGACCGATCTTGATCGCGTCAAAGGTCTCGTTCGTCTGTACTTGCTTGAATAGATCGAGCAGTGCTTTCATGTATCACTCCAGAGGTGATTAAACTTCTAATTCCTGAGACTACATCGCCCGGACTGGTTACCCAGCCGGGCTTTGTGTTTCTCAAACCAAATGACAGTGGACTGTCTTTTAGTTTCGTTCGAGGTCGATATCGATACCCAGCGAACGGATTTCCTTGACCAGCACGTTGAACGATTCCGGCATACCGGCGTCGATCACGTGGTCGCCTTTGACCAGGTTTTCGTACACTTTGGTACGGCCGTTGACGTCATCGGACTTCACGGTCAGCATTTCTTGCAGCACGTACGATGCGCCGTACGCTTCCAGTGCCCACACCTCCATCTCACCGAAGCGCTGGCCGCCGAACTGGGCTTTACCGCCCAGTGGCTGCTGCGTCACCAGCGAGTACGGACCGGTCGAACGCGCGTGCATCTTGTCGTCGACCAAGTGGTGCAGTTTCAGCATGTGCATCACGCCAACGGTGACCTTGCGCTCGAACGCTTCGCCGGTGCGGCCGTCGTACATCGTGACCTGGTTCTTCGACGGCGTCATGCCCAGCTTCGTGGCGATGTCGTCCGGGTACGCCAGGTCCAGCATGCGGCGGATTTCCGATTCGTGCGCACCGTCGAACACCGGGGTGGCGAACGGAACACCCTTTTTCAGGTTGTTCGCCAGCTTCATGATCTCTTCGTCGTCGAACTGGTCCAGATCTTCCGGACGGCCGTTCTCGTTGTAGACGGTGGTCAGGAACTTGCGCATCTCTTCGACCTTGATCTGCTGTTGCAGCATCTCGCCGATACGGATACCCAGGCCCTTGGCAGCCCAACCGAGGTGGGTCTCGAGGATCTGACCCACGTTCATACGCGAAGGAACACCCAGCGGGTTCAGCACCACGTCGGCCGGCGTGCCGTCGGCCATGTATGGCATGTCTTCGACCGGCACGATACGGGAAACCACACCCTTGTTACCGTGGCGACCCGCCATCTTGTCGCCCGACTGCAGGCGGCGCTTAACGGCCAGATACACTTTGACCATTTTCTGCACGCCAGGTTGCAGCTCGTCGCCCTGCGTCAGCTTCTTGCGCTTCTCTTCGAAGGCCAGATCGAACTGGTGACGCTTCTCGTTGATCGATTCCTTGATCGCTTCGAGGGCGGTGGCGGCGGCGTCGTCGGCAGGACGGATGTCGAACCAGTGGTACTTGTCCAGATCGTCCAGGTATTCCTTGGTGATCTTGGCGCCCTTGGCCAGCTTCTTCGGACCGCCGTTGACGACCTGGTTGATCAGCATTTTTTCCAGACGCTGGAAGGCGTCGCCCTCGACGATACGCATCTGGTCGTTCAGGTCCAGGCGGAAGCGTTTCAGTTCATCGTCGATGATCTGTTGCGCGCGCTTGTCGCGGACGATGCCTTCGCGGGTGAACACTTGCACGTCGATGACGGTGCCGATCATGCCCGAAGGCACGCGCAGCGAGGTGTCTTTGACGTCCGAAGCCTTCTCGCCGAAGATCGCGCGCAGCAGCTTCTCTTCCGGGGTCAGCTGGGTTTCGCCCTTCGGCGTCACTTTACCGACCAGCGTATCGCCGGCTTGCACTTCGGCGCCGATGTAGACGATACCGGACTCATCCAGACGAGCCAGCTGGTTCTCAGCCAGGTTCGAGATGTCGCGGGTGATTTCTTCCGCGCCCAGTTTGGTATCGCGAGCAACGACGCTCAGTTCTTCGATGTGGATCGAGGTGTAACGGTCGTCCTTGACGACGTTTTCCGAGATCAGGATCGAATCCTCGAAGTTCAGACCATTCCACGGCATGAAGGCCACGGTCATGTTCTGGCCCAGCGCCAGCTCGCCCAGGTCGGTCGATGCGCCGTCGGCGATCACGTCGCGCTTGGCGACGCGGTCGCCAACCTTGACGATCGGACGCTGGTTGATGTTGGTGTTCTGGTTCGAACGGGTGTACTTGATCAGGTTGTAGATGTCGACACCCACTTCGCCGGCGGTTGCTTCGTCATCGTTGACGCGAATCACGACACGGCCCGCATCGATGTAGTCGACGATACCGCCGCGCAGAGCCTGCACGGTGGTGCCCGAGTCGACTGCCACGGTGCGTTCGATACCGGTACCGACCAGTGCTTTTTCAGGGCGCAGGCAAGGAACGGCCTGGCGCTGCATGTTGGCACCCATCAATGCGCGGTTCGCATCATCGTGTTCCAGGAACGGAATCAGCGACGCGGCGACGGACACGATCTGGCCTGGGGCCACGTCCATGTACTGGATGCGCTCCGGCGACACCAGAATGGTTTCGCCGGCTTCACGGGCCGAGACCAGCTCATCGCTGAGCGTGCCTTCGGCGCTGATGGTCGCGTTCGCCTGAGCGATGATGTAGCGGCCTTCTTCGATCGCCGACAGGTAGTCGATCTGATCGGTGATCTTGGAGCCTTCGACCTTGCGGTACGGGGTTTCCAGGAAGCCGTATTCGTTCAGGCGGGCGTACAGCGCCAGCGAGTTGATCAGGCCGATGTTCGGGCCTTCAGGCGTTTCGATCGGGCACACGCGGCCGTAGTGGGTCGGGTGCACGTCGCGCACCTCGAAGCCGGCGCGTTCGCGGGTCAGACCGCCAGGTCCCAGGGCGGAAACGCGGCGTTTGTGCGTAATTTCCGACAGCGGGTTGGTCTGGTCCATAAACTGCGACAGCTGCGACGAACCGAAGAATTCGCGGATCGCGGCCGAGATCGGCTTGCTGTTGATCAGGTCGTGCGGCATCAGGTTGTCCGCTTCGGCTTGGCCGAGGCGTTCCTTGACGGCGCGCTCGACGCGCACCAGGCCGGCGCGGAACTGGTTTTCGGCCAGTTCGCCGACGCAACGTACGCGGCGGTTACCCAGGTGATCGATATCGTCGACTTCGCCGCGGCCATTGCGCAGTTCCACCAGGATCTTGATCACGGCCAGCACGTCTTCGTTCGACAAGGTCATGGCGCCGGTCAGTTCGTCGCGGCCGATGCGGCGGTTGAACTTCATGCGGCCGACGGCGGACAGGTCGTAGCGGTCGGCGCTGTAGAACAGGCCGTTGAACAGCGCTTCGACCGAGTCTTCCGTTGGCGGTTCGCCAGGACGCATCATGCGGTAGATCGCGACGCGGGCGGCCATCTGGTCGGCGGTGTCGTCGATGCGCAGGGTTTGCGAAATGTAGGCGCCCTGGTCCAGATCGTTGGTGTACAAGGTCTGGATTTCGCTGATGTTGGCTTCGCGCAGGCGGCCCAGCACGTCTTCGGTCAGCTCGTCGTTGGCGGACGCGACGACTTCGCCGGTCTCCGGATCAACGATGTTCTTGGCCAGCACGCGGCCGAGCAGGTAGTCTTCCGGCACGGAAATATGCTTGATGCCGTTCGATTCGATGTCGCGCACGTGCTTGGCGTTGATGCGCTTGTCCTTCAGCACCAGGGTCTTGCCTTCCTTGTTGACGATGTCGAAGCGGGCGACTTCGCCACGCAGACGCTCGGCAACGAATTCCATCTCCGCGCCTTCCGAGCGCAGGTTGAAATTGTCGAAGACGAAGAAGTTCGCCAGGATTTGCTCGTGCGACATGCCGATGGCTTTGAGCAGGATCGTGACCGGCATTTTGCGGCGGCGGTCGACGCGGAAGAACAGGATGTCTTTCGGGTCGAACTCGAAGTCCAGCCACGAGCCGCGGTAAGGAATGATACGCGCGGAGAACAGCAGTTTGCCCGACGAGTGGGTCTTGCCGCGGTCGTGTTCGAAGAACACGCCAGGGGAGCGATGCAGCTGCGAAACGATGACGCGCTCGGTACCATTGATGACGAACGAACCGGTGGTCGTCATCAAAGGCAGTTCGCCCATGTAGACTTCCTGTTCCTTCATCTCTTTGACGACCGGCTTGGTCGGCGATTCCTTGTCCAGGATCACCAGACGCACCTTGGCGCGCAGCGGCGACGCGAACGTCAGGCCACGCAGTTGGCATTCCTTGACGTCGAAGGCGGGGTCGCCCAGGACGTACGACAGGAATTCGAGACGCGCAAAGCCATTGTGCGACACGATGGGGAATATCGAGGTAAAGGCCGACTGCAGGCCGTCGTTCTTGCGGGTCGACGGTGCGACGTCTTCCTGCAGGAAACTATGGTAGGACTCGAGCTGGGTAGCCAGCAGGAACGGAACGTGGTGAACGTTGGCGCGCTTCGCGAATGATTTGCGAATGCGTTTCTTCTCAGTAAATGAGTAGTGCATGGACACTCCGTGAGTGACAGAAAGGATAAAAAATTCAGGTTTTGCCAGTGCGCGGATGACCAATATCAATCGATCCACAGCCACTTCAGCAACAATCTCGGCTGCATGTCACACAGACGAAACCTGAAATCTCTACCATTTCCAGCTGATTTGAATAAACTACTAACCACTGCAGCGTCGGACAAAACGCTACAAATACGACGAGGACGACAAAGGAGCCAAAGCCGGATTTCCTCCCTTTCAGAAGGAAATCCGCAGCTTTGGCTCGAGGCGCTAATTACTAGCTAGGCGCCGTACAACTTGATTACTTCAGTTCAGCCTTGGCGCCAGCTTCTTCCAGCTTCTTCTTAGCGGCTTCAGCGTCAGCTTTCGACAGGGCTTCTTTGACGGTCTTAGGAGCGCCATCAACCACGTCTTTGGCTTCTTTCAGGCCCAGACCGGTGATTTCGCGAACAGCTTTAATCACGCCAACTTTGTTCGCGCCGATTTCGGTCAGAACAACGTTGAATTCGGTTTGCTCTTCAGCAACCGCGCCAGCTGCGGCGCCGCCAGCTGCTGGAGCTGCCATTGCTGCGGCCGAAACGCCGAATTTTTCTTCGAAAGCTTTGACCAGTTCGTTCAGGTCCATTACGGACATTTCGCTAACTGCTGCCAGGATGTCGTCTTTGCTAATTGCCATTTGAAACTCCAATAATTTATTGATTCGTTAGTACATCAGATTGGTACTTGAGAAAAATCCGCCCCGGCCAGGCCGGGACACAGTCGCTATTAAGCGGCTGGGGCTTCTTCTGCAGCAACTTCTTCAGCTGCGGCAGGAGCGCCTTCGGATTTTTTCGCTGCCAGAGCAGCCAGACCACGTGCAAAGCCCGACACCGGAGCCAGCATAACGCCCAACAACTGCGAAATGAGGACTTCACGGCTAGGAATGCTCGCCAACGCGGTAACAGCTGCTTTATCCAGCTGCTTGCCTGCGTAGTTGCCTGCGGTGATGACCAGTTTGTCGTTGGTTTTAGCGAAGTCGGCGATGACTTTAGCTGCTGCAACGGCATCGTCCGAGATCGAGTAGATCAACGGACCGGTCATGCTGTCTGCCAGGCTGGCGAACTGCGTGCCTTCGACGGAGCGACGAGCGAGCGTATTTTTCAACACACGCAGGTACACGCCTTGAGCGCGCGCTTTGGCACGAAGTTGCGTCAAGTGAGCAACCTGGATGCCACGATATTCGGCCACGACGATCGTTTGCGCAGTTGCTACTTTTGCGGAAACTTCGGCGACGACGGCCTTTTTGTCATTCAGATTGAGACCCACGGTCAACCTCCTTAAATGATGACGGGCGACTGCCTGCCATCGGTTCGAACAACGGCGTCCGAGGTTTAGGAGTCCAATGGACTACGAAACTTGATCGGGTACACCATCTGCGTTGGGCGGAAAATCCAATTAACCCGGCGCCTGCCTGCTGCGCCGAGCCCAACGGTCTTTGATTGTCTGGCCGGCATTGCAAGCAACACCGACCAGCCCAAAGAACTGCGCCAAGCTTGACAGCTCGACGACTTGATTTTTTACTTAAGCAGCCAGGGTAGCCTGGTCGACACGGACGCCAGCGCCCATGGTCGACGACAGCGATACCTTGCGCAGGTACACACCTTTGCTCGAGGCCGGCTTGGCTTTGTTCAGCGCGTCGATCAGGGCAACCAGGTTGCTCTTCAGATCGGCGTCGGCGAACGATTTGCGGCCGATCGTTGCGTGGATGATACCGGCTTTGTCGGTACGGTACTGGACTTGACCGGCTTTCGCGTTTTTCACGGCGGTAGCGACGTCAGGGGTAACAGTGCCGACCTTCGGGTTAGGCATCAGGCCGCGTGGGCCCAGGATCTGACCCAGGGTACCGACGATACGCATGGTGTCTGGCGACGCGATGACGATATCGAAAGGCATGTCGCCGGCTTTGACGCGCTCGGCCAGGTCTTCCATACCAACCACATCGGCGCCGGCGGCTTTGGCCTGCTCGGCTTTTTCGCCCGAAGCGAACACGGCGACGCGAACGGTCTTGCCGGTGCCGGCTGGCAGCACGACGGAACCGCGAACGACCTGGTCCGACTTCTTAGGATCGACGCCCAGCTGGACCGACACGTCGATCGATTCGTTGAACTTGGCGGTGGCCAGCTCTTTGATCAACGCGACGGCGTTGTCGAAGGCATAGGTCTTGGTGCTATCAACTTTGGATTTGATAACTTTAGCGCGTTTGGACAGTTTTGCCATGATTACAGACCTTCCACCGTGATGCCCATCGAACGTGCGGAACCGGCGATGGTGCGTACAGCGGCATCCATGTCGGCAGCGGTCAGATCTGGGGTTTTCAATTTAGCGATTTCTTCAGCTTGCGCGCGGGTCAGCTTGCCGACTTTGTCGGTATGTGGCTTCGGCGAACCTTTGGTGATACCCGAGTGCTTCTTGATCAGGTAGGTCGCTGGCGGCGTCTTCATCACGAAGGTGAACGACTTGTCGGCGAACGCGGTGATGACGACCGGAATCGGCATGCCTGGTTCCATACCCTGGGTCTGCGCGTTGAACGCTTTGCAGAATTCCATGATGTTCAGACCGCGCTGACCCAGCGCTGGACCGATCGGTGGGGATGGGTTTGCTTTACCAGCTGGCACTTGCAGCTTGATAAAACCAATGATTTTCTTTGCCATGATGGCTCCTATCTTGGGTATGAGTAGTAGCGCCCCGCCATGCGATCGATTGCATGGCGGGGCTCCTCTGGTGCCAGATTGTCGGGGTTTTTACACCGTCGCCCGTTCTGGCGAACGGTATTTATACTTTTTCGACCTGGCCGAATTCGAGCTCGACTGGTGTGGCGCGGCCGAAGATGGTGACCGAGACGCGCACTTTCGATTTCTCGTAGTTGACTTCCTCGACGTTGCCGTTGAAGTCGGTGAACGGGCCGTCCTTGATGCGGACTTGCTCGCCCACTTCGTACAGCACTTTCGGCCGCGGCTTCTCGACACCCTCTTGCATCTGCTGCATGATCTTGTCGATCTCGCGCGCCGGAATCGGCGTCGGCTTGTTCGATTTGCCGCCGATGAAGCCGGTCACCTTGTTGGTGTTTTTCACCAGGTGCCACGTCTCGTCGGTCATTTCCATCTCGACCAGGACATAGCCCGGGAAGAAACGACGCTCGGTGACGGACTTTTGACCGTTCTTGACTTCGACCACTTCTTCGGTCGGCACCAGGATCTGGCCGAACTGGTCTTGCATGCCGGCGCGTTCGACGCGCTCGGTCAGCGCGCGCTGCACGCTTTTTTCCATACCGGAATACGCATGAACAACGTACCAGCGCTTGTTGCTCACCGGAACGCTTACCGGCGCCGCGACGGCTTCGGTCGCCGGCGCTTCACCGGTCACCGATTCGCCTGCCGCATCATCTTGCACGTTTTCGTTCATTATTTTCGTATGCCCAGAATGAGATCGTACAACAGGAATTCCAACGTCTTATCCGTGCCCCACAGGAACAGCGCCATCACCAGCACGAAGGCGAACACGATGCCCGTGATCTGGGCCGCTTCGCGACGGGTGGGCCAAACGACCTTTTTCGTCTCGCGCACGGCTTCTTTGGCGAAATTCAGGAAATCACGGCCAGTCGACGAAGTCCACAAGAGCAGAACGGCAAAAGCCAAACCAGCTACAAGTGCGCCTGCGCGTACGAGAGCTGGTTTGTCTGACAGGTAATAAAACCCCACCACGCCTGCGATTGCAACGGCTATTGCCAGCGCAACCTTAATCTTGTCATTCGACGTGCTGACGGTCTGCACGGATTGATTTGACATTTAATTTACTTTCGGTGCCCTGCACCTGAAAACGGTGGCAGGGACGGAGGGCATCGAACCCCCAACCTTCGGTTTTGGAGACCGACGCTCTGCCAATTGAGCTACGTCCCTACGTAAAACTACAAAGGATATCGATTATACCACCAGAGACGCCCCTGGTGGTAGATCAGGATATTCCTTAAGCGATGATCTTCGCAACAACACCTGCACCAACGGTACGGCCACCTTCGCGGATCGCGAAGCGCAGGCCTTCTTCCATCGCGATCGGGTTGATCAGCTTGACGGTGATCGACACGTTGTCGCCTGGCATAACCATTTCTTTGTCCGCTGGCAGTTCGATCGAACCGGTCACGTCAGTCGTACGGAAGTAGAACTGTGGACGATAGTTGTTGAAGAACGGGGTGTGACGGCCGCCTTCATCTTTCGACAGGACATAGATCTCGCCGGTGAAGTGGTTGTGCGGCTTGATCGAACCCGGCTTGGCCAGAACCTGGCCGCGCTGGACGTCTTCACGCTTGGTGCCGCGCAGCAGCAGACCGACGTTGTCGCCGGCTTGACCCTGGTCCAGCAGCTTGCGGAACATTTCCACGCCGGTGCAAGTGGTCTTGACGGTGTCGGTGATGCCGACGATTTCGATCTCTTCGCCGACCTTAATGATGCCGCGCTCGATACGACCGGTCACCACGGTGCCGCGACCCGAGATCGAGAACACGTCTTCCACTGGCATCAGGAAGGCGCCATCGACTGCGCGCTCTGGCGTAGGGATGTAGCTGTCCAGCGCGTCGGCCAGGCGCATGATCGCGTCAACGCCCATTTCGCCTTCTTTGCCTTCCAGCGCCATACGGGCCGAACCTTTGATGATCGGCACGTCGTCGCCTGGGAATTCGTATTTCGACAACAATTCACGAACTTCCATTTCGACCAGTTCCAGCAGTTCCGCGTCGTCGACCAGGTCGCACTTGTTCAGGAACACGATGATGTATGGAACGCCAACTTGACGGGCCAGCAGGATGTGCTCGCGGGTCTGTGGCATCGGGCCGTCGGCCGCCGAGCAAACCAGGATCGCGCCGTCCATCTGGGCAGCACCGGTGATCATGTTTTTGATGTAGTCGGCGTGGCCTGGGCAGTCAACGTGGGCGTAGTGGCGAGCGGCGGTCTCGTACTCGACGTGCGCGGTGTTGATGGTGATGCCGCGTGCTTTTTCTTCCGGAGCCGCATCGATCTGGTCGTATGCTTTAGCTTCGCCGCCGAATTTCTTCGACAGAACGGTTGCGATCGCAGCGGTCAGGGTGGTCTTGCCGTGGTCGACGTGGCCGATGGTGCCGACGTTGACGTGCGGCTTGGTCCGTTCGAATTTACCTTTTGCCATTTTAGACTCCTAACGATTTGGTGTGATTGCCCGGGCTCGCGCCCGACTGTCTGTGAATGCTGCTGAATTTGTTGCTACTGAATTTTTTGCTGCTGAATTTTTTGCTGCTGATTTTTTGCTGCATTTTTTGCTGCACATGCTGCTATCTCTGCCGACGTGCTGCTGATTACTATGCACTGCGAATTCTGGTGCCCTTTACGTGGATTGAACACGTGGCCTCTCCCTTACCAAGGGAGTGCTCTACCACTGAGCTAAAAGGGCTGATGGGGTACTGCTATTTGATGCCCTGCCTGCGCATCTGCATTGCAACAACACTGGAGCGGGTGAAGGGAATCGAACCCTCGTCGTAAGCTTGGAAGGCTTCTGCTCTACCATTGAGCTACACCCGCGAGGTATCGTTCATTTCACTTTTGCTACTCAGTCTCACCGCAACAACTTGGTGGAGGGGGCTGGATTCGAACCAGCGTACTCATAGAGAACAGATTTACAGTCTGTCGCCTTTAACCACTCGGCCACCCCTCCGCGAGGAACCGCAGAGTATGAAGCAATTACTTTGACCTGTCAACCCTCCAATAACGCCTGGACTGCGATATTTTGCGTCCGTGAGGATGAACCGTCTGCTTCGGGGCGAGATTTTAACTGGACCGCGTGCAAAAGTGCAAGTGTTGTTTTTACGTCGAATGATTTCCTATACAATCGGTCGCAGATCGGCGCGCCGATCGACCCGCTTTCGACGCCACTCGACGCTTTTCGACCAACCTCCACGCGACCCGGGAGCACCGCAGTTGAACAACCCGCAGCTGACGCCCCCTGGCGCCGACCGACGTACCGTGGTGCCGGCCATGCCGGCCATGCTGGCCCTGCTGGCCGCCTATGTGATCGCCGGCCGCCTCGGCCTGCTCCTGGCGCTGCCGCCCGGCTACGCCTCGCCGATTTTCCTGCCCGCCGGCATCGCCCTGGCCGCCTGCGCCATCGGCGGCCTGCGGCTGCTGCCGGCCGTCGCGCTCGGCTCGCTGTGGGTCAACCTGCTGCCGTCCTGGCAGGGCTTCGGCGGCGTCACCGCGTCCGCCCTGCTGGGCGCGCTGGCGACCGCCGCCGGCGCCACCCTGCAAGCCTGGGTCGGCGCCAGCCTGTTCCGCCGCCACATCGATCCGGCGCTCGGCTCGGGGCGCGACGTGGTGCGCTTCATCCTGCTGGCCGCCAGCGTCACCGTCATCAGCTGCACCGTCTCGCTGTCGGGCATGCTGCTGGCCGGCGTGATGCGCTGGGACGGCCTGGTGGGCGACTGGCTGGCCTGGTGGATGGGCGACACCATCGGCGTGCTGCTGGCCGCGCCGCTGACGTGGATCGCCATCGGCCGCCCGCGCGCGCTGTGGGAGCGCCGCCGCATGCTGGTGGGCCTGCCGCTGGTGCTGTCGGCGGCCGCCTTCATCGCCATCTACGTGCAGGCCGACAAATGGGAGAGCAACCAGCAGCTGCAAACCTTCCGCCTCAAGGCGCAGCAGACCGGCGATCTGCTGCAAGCGCAATTTAGCGAACACGAACGCTTCATCTACGCCATGGCCAAGGCGCTCAACGATCCCAGCCGGATACTGGGCGCGGACGACTTCAGCAACCTGGCGCACGGCTACCTCGACCAGCGCCCCGAGCTGCTGTCGATGGGCTGGCTGGTGCCGGTGGCCGGCGCCGAGCGCGCCACGTTCGAGGCCTGGGCGCGCCAGCACGTGGCGCCGTCGTTCGAAATCCGCGAGCGCTCGCTGAGCGGCGCGCTGCGCGCGGCGGCGCGGCGCCCGCACTACTTCCCGGTCACCTTCGTCGAACCGGCCGAGGGCCGCGACTACGTCGGCCTCGACTTCCTGTCCGAGGACCAGCGCCGCGCCGCGCTGGAGCGGGCGATCCAGTCGGGCCAGCCGACGGCGACGGCGCCGCTGCAGTTCGCGCGCACCTTGCCCGGCCACGGCGTGCTGCTGCTGCAAACGGTGTACCCCAACAACGCCCAGCACCAGCCGGTCGGCGCGCTGCTGATCGCGCTGCAGTTCGACGCCTACCTCGACCAGGCGCTCAAGCGCTCCGAGTTCGAGCACTTCCTGGTGCGCTTCGAGGACATGGACGACGACACCCCGGGCCGCGCCCTGCGCGACAGCCTGCTGCGCGCGCCGGCGGCGGGCGACTTCCAGCACCAGCTGCACTTCGGCGGGCGCATCTACGAGCTGACCCTGGCGCCGACGCCGGCCTACCTGCAACAGCAGCGCGGCTGGCAAAGCTGGACCGTGCTGACCTGCGGCCTGCTGCTGACCGGCCTGCTGGGCACGCTGATGCTGCTCATCAGCGGCGAGCGGGCGCGCATCCAGGCGCAGGTCAAGGACAGCACGGCGCGCCTGCGCGAGCGCGAAGCGCGGCTGCAGGCGATCTTGAACAAGGCCGCCGACGCCATCCTCACCATCGACGGCGACGGCCTGCTGATGTCGGCCAACGCCGCCGCCGGGCGCCTGTTCGGCTACACGCCCGAGCAGATGACGCGCCTGCGGCTCGAGCGCCTGATCCCGGTCGGCGTCGGCGAGTCCGACGGCCTCGACGCGGCCGGCCTGCTGCGCATGATCGCCTGCGGCGTCACCCACGACTACACGCTGACCGGCTGGCGCAGCGACGGCGGCGAATTCCCGCTGGCGATCTCGGTGAGCGAGGTCGAGCTGCCCGACGAGCACCTGTTCGTCGCCATCCTGCACGACCTCACCGAGCAGCGCATGGCGCAGGAGCGCATCCACCGCCTGGCCCACCACGACACCCTGACGGGCCTGGACAACCGCCTGTCGCTCAACCTGCGCCTGGAGCAGTTGCTGGCGCAGACGCGGCGCGCGCACGGCGCCGCCGCGGTGCTGTTCATCGACCTCGACCACTTCAAGAAGATCAACGACACGCACGGCCACCAGACCGGCGACCTGCTGCTGGTCGCCGTGGCCCAGCGCCTGCGCGAGCTGCTGCGCGAGGTCGACATCATCGCCCGCCTGGGCGGCGACGAATTCATCGTCGTCGCCTCCGGCGGCATCACGCCGGACGACGTCACCCACATCGCCGTGCGCATCGTCGAATCGCTGACCGCGCCCTACGATTTGGAAGGCAAGAGCATCCACAGCGGCGCCAGCGTCGGCGTGGCGATGTTCCCGTCCGACGGCGACGACGGCAGCACCTTGATGCGCCACGCCGACACCGCGATGTACGCCGCCAAGAGCCAGGGACGCGGCAACTTCCAGTTCTTCTCGGCCGAGATGAACATCGCCACCCACGAGCGGCTGATGCTGGAGAACCGCCTGTGGCAGGCGCTCGAGCAGGACGAATTCGAGCTGTACCTGCAGCCGCAGGTGGAGCTGGCCACGCAGCGCGTGATCGGCGCCGAGGCGCTGCTGCGCTGGCACCATCCGGAGCTGGGCATGGTGGGGCCGGACCGCTTCATCCCGATCGCCGAGGAGTCGGGGCTGATCCTGCCGCTGGGCGACTGGGTGCTCAAGCGCGCCACCGGCCTGCTGGCGTCGTGGCGCGGCACGCCGCTGGCGCATTTGCGGCTGGCGGTCAACCTGTCGGCGCGCCAGTGCCACGGCGCCGGCCTGCTGCCGCACCTCGACCACCTGCTGGCCAGCCAGGGCATCGACCCGGCGCTGCTGGAACTGGAGATCACCGAATCGGCGGCGATGCAGGACCCGGAGCGCAGCCGCGCGCTGCTGGTCGAGCTGCGCTCGCGCGGCATCAAGGTGGCGATCGACGATTTCGGCACCGGCTATTCGTCGCTCAGTTACTTGAAGTTGTTCGAGATCGACCGCATCAAGATCGACCGCGGCTTCGTCAAGGATATCGAGACCGATCCGGACGACGCGGTGATCGTCGCGGCCACCATCGCGCTGGCCCATTCGCTGGGGCTGGGCGTGGTGGCGGAAGGGGTGGAGACGGAGGCGCAGCGCGACTTCCTGCGCGCCAAGCAGTGCGACGAGGCGCAGGGCTATCTGTTCGCGCGGCCGATGCCGGCCGCGCAATTCGAAGCGATGGCGGCGAACGAGAACGGCGAGGACGCGGAGCAGCGCAACCGCGTGAGCCGGATCAACCTGGCGTAACGGCCGCCACGCCGCTCAATCGGCGGCGCTCAATCGGCGGCGATCAATCGGGCGTGCGCCCGATGGTCGGATCGCGCTCGATCAGCTCCAGCAGCGACGCCACCACCTCCGGATCGAACTGCTTGCCGGCGCGCTCGGTGATGTAGGCCATCACCTCGGTGTGCGGCCACGGCTCCTTGTAGGGCCGCTCGTGCAGCAGCGAGTCGAAGACGTCGACCACGGCGACGATGCGCGCGGCGATCGGAATGGCGGTGCCCTTGAGCTGGTTCGGATAGCCGTTGCCGTCGAAATGCTCGTGGTGGCCGCCGGCGATCGCCGCTCCGTAGGTCAGGTAGCTGACGCCGTCGACCATGCCGGCGGCGCGCTCCAGGATCGCGCGCCCCACCGCCGCGTGGGTCTGCATCTCGGCGCGCTCCTCCGGCGTGTGCGGCCCTGGTTTGAGCAGGATGTGGTCCGGCGTGGCGACCTTGCCGACATCGTGCAGGATGCTCGCCAGCCCGATCATCTCCAGCAGCTGCGGCGTGACCTCGTCGGGATAGGAGCCGCGTTCGGCCAGCCGCGCCGCCAGCGACGACGACAGCTGCTGCACGCGCCGCACATGGCCGCCGGTGCCGCTGTCGCGGAACTCGGCCAGGTCGGCCAGCGCCACCACGGTGGCCTCCTGCGCCTTGCGCAACTGGCCGAACATGTACAGGTTGTCGAAGGCCGCCGCTATCCTCTGGCAGAACACCTCCAGCAGGTCGCGCTGGATCTGCGCCAGGGGCCACGGCGGCGTGACCGAGATGGCCACCTCGCGGTTTTCCCGCGTGTGGATGAACAGCACGTTGGCCGGGTGGTCGAACTGGCTTTTCTTTTCGGCGAAGGCCTTGGCGATGGTCGGCCACAGCGGATGGCCGGTCGGCATCAGCTCCGCCTCGCTCAGTTGCGCGTAGCCGCCGGTGGCCGCCACCACGCTGGTGACGCCGGTGTCGCCCTGCATCAGGCACAGCACGCCGTCCGAGCCGACGTCGAGGATCGCGCTGACCTGATTGAGCACGCCGGAGGCGAATTCGCGCAGCGAGTGGATCTGGTACAAATTGGTGGCGCCGGCCAGGATCTTGCCCAGGCCGATGCGGCTGCGTTCGAGCATGTTGAGGCTCTCGTACGCGCGCAGCGCCGAGATCACGGTGGTGAACAGCTTCTGCGTGGTCAGCTCGGTCTTGGCCTTGTAGTCGTTGATGTCGTATTCGATGATGACGCGCTGCTCGGGCGCCTGGCCCGGCTGGCCGGTGCGCAGCACCACGCGCACGATGGCGTTGTGCAGCTCCTCGCGGATGCGGCGCGCCAGTATCAGGCCGGCGTCGTCGGTCTCCATGACGACGTCGAGCAGCACCAGCGCGATGTCGGGCGTGTCGCGCAGGATGTCGAACGCTTCGCGCCCGCTGTAGGCGGAGAACAGTTCGAGCTCGCGGCCCTTGAAGCTGACGTTGCGCAGCGCCAGGCGCGTGACGGCGTGGACGTCGACGTCGTCGTCGACGATCAGCACGCGCCACTGGCGCTGGTCGGGAGCGCCCGCCCCATCGGCCGGCTGTGCTTCCTCGTCTTCCTCGATCAGCCAGTCGTCGTCTGAGGCGGTTGAATCTGTCATACACAAGTCTCCTGGAAGGTCCGGCGTCCGGCCGCGCCGCGTGCCTGGGCTAAGGCTAGCATAATCAGATTCCCCCCCTGTGACAAGCTCCTTGGAAGCGATAGCAACAGCGCGCCGCCGTTTACCAAACGGCGCCTTTTCAGCGCTCGTCACGGCGCGCCGACTCTGATACTCTTAGCGGGAGGCCGCCGACGCGGATCAACATTTCAAGGACCACAACAAGGACACAAAAAAGGACCATCGCCATGCAAGAAAACGCATCCGATATCGCCGGCAGGGAGTTCCTCGCTTTCACGCTCGGTTCCGAGGAATACGGCATCGACATCCTCAAGGTGCAGGAGATCCGCGGCTACGAGGCGGTCACCCGCATCGCCAACGCGCCGGAGTTCATCAAGGGCGTCATCAACCTGCGCGGCATCATCATCCCGGTGGTGGACATGCGCATCAAGTTCAACCTGGGCGAGCCGGTGTACGACCAGTTCACCGTCGTCATCATCCTCAACATCAACGGCCGCGTGGTCGGCATGGTGGTCGACTCGGTGTCCGACGTGACCACGTTGACGCCCGAGCAGGTCAAGCCGGCGCCGGAGATGGGCACCGCCTTCAGCTCCGACTACCTGATCGGCCTGGGCACCATCGACGAGCGCATGCTGATCCTGGTCAATATCGACAAGCTGATGTCGAGCGAGGAGATGGGATTGATGGAGACGGTGGCCGGCTAGTTGCCGAGCGGCGGCGTGTTTGCGCCGCCGGCGGCGGCGGTGCGGCTCGGCGCCGCGGCGGTGCCGGGACCGGCGCCGGAACAGCCGCCCCGGCCGCCGCCCGGGTCGAGGTTCTGGTAGCGGATCTCGTACTTGCCGTTCGATAGTTTGTCGACCATCAGCTTGTCGTGCGCCTGCACGTAGGCGTAGCGCACGTTGGCGCGCCGCTCGACGTCGTAGACCTTGATGAACACCGCCGAGGCGTTGTTGGCGTTGTCGAGCATCAGCTGGATGTCGTCGCCCTTGTTGCCGATGGTGAAACCCTCGATATAGCCGGAGTTGGCCGGCCACGGCTCGCCGTTGGGCGCGACCAGCGTCTGGCTGTCGTTGTCGCAATCGGGCGTGACCCCGGGCAGCACGATCTGCGACATCGCCACCACCTTGACCGGCGCGCCCTTGGGCGCGGGCGAGGTGTCGGCCTCCGGGTAGAACGGCTTGTGCCCGGCCCAGTCGTCGCGCTCGCGCGGTTCGGCCTTGGCGGCGCGCTGCGCCTCGGCCTTGGCGCCGCTGCGCACCTTGCCGCCCAGCGCCGCCTCCAGCAGCGCCGACTCGGACGCCATCGTGCCGCCGATCCAGCCGGCCACCAGGCAGCCGGCCAGCCCGGCCCACCACTTCCATTTGCGCAGCGGCGCCGGCAACGGTTGCGGGTCGTCGACCGGCTCCGGATTCCAGCGGTCGGCGTCGTGGCGCATTTTATCGCCGCGGTCCTCGTTGCGGGTGCTCTCGAGCCATTCGATTTCCCACTCCTCGGCGGCGATCCACTCGTCGTGCTCGCGGCGGCGCTGGGTGTCGGACAGGGTGTCGTAGGCGCTGTTGAGAATGGCCATGATGCGCGCAGCCTTTTCATCACCCGGATTCTTGTCCGGGTGGTATTTCTGGCTGAGGGCCTTGTAGGCGGCACGTATGACTTCCTGAGGCGCCATGCGCGACACTTTCAGGTTGTCATAGTGAGTGTGTATCTTTCCCATTGTTCCTAAGGCGTGAAATCGGCGCTCGATCTTCCATCATAGCCGATCTTCGGCCGCCGATCCCACCGTTGAGGTGGCGAACGGCTTTGCTTTTCCGCCTATTGTGCCATTTTATCTACAAACGATGACTGCGGTCATGCATTGTGATGGCTTCGGGCAACGTCACGTTCTTTCCTACCACCAAGACTTTAAACAATTCGCCCATCTCCGCCGGCGACAGCAGTTTTTGCACGGCGCCCGCCCGCGGCAGGTAATTGAGCGTGTCGGCCGGGTCGGTGCGCAGCAGCAGCTCGCCGATGCCGGCGCCGATCAGGAAGCCGGCCTGGTTCAGGTACGCCAGCACGCCGGCGCCGGCGTCCTGCGCCGCCAGCGCCATCGCCGTGAAGTCGACGTGGGCGGTGATGTCCTGCAGGCCCGGATAATAGAACGGGTCCGGATGCGCGTGGTGGCGGTAGTGGCACATCAGGGTGCCGGTGGCGCGCAGGCCCAGATAGTATTCGTGCGCCGGGAAGCCGTAGTCGAACAGGAAGGCGGCGTTGGCGCCGCCGTCGCGCAGCATGCGCCCCAAGGTGGCCATGAAGCCGCAGGCCACGCCGTGCACCTCGGTGACGTAGCCGACCGGCAGCGCGGCGTGGTCGGCGATCTGGCGTTCGATTTGCGCCAGCAGCGCGGCGTCGGCCGGCGCCTCGAGCCAGTCGAAGCGGCCGTCGCGCACCGTCACGCGCAGCTCGTGCCAGCCCCGCGGATGCTTGGTGACCAGGTGCACCGGCATGGCGTCGAGCACCTCGTTGCCGAAGACGACGCCGTCGAAGGCGTCCGGCAGCGCGTCGAGCCACTCCACTTGCGGGAAATCGCGCAGCCGCTCGCGCTGGCGCGCGCGCAGTTCGCCCGACAGCTCGACGATGAAATAACGCTCGACGGCGACGCCGTCGGCGGCCATCGCGCTCAGGATGTCGAACGCCAGCTTGCCGGTGCCGGCGCCGAATTCGAGGATGCGCGGCGCGCTTTGGGCGATAATAGCGGCTGCGACGCGCGCCAGGGCGGCGCCGAACAGCGGCGTCATTTCCGGCGCGGTTGTAAAATCGCCATCTTTGCCAAGCTTGGCGGAGCCGCCGCTGTAATAGCCCAAATCGGGCGCGTACAGCGCCAGTTCCATGAAGCGGGCGAAGGAAATGGCGCCGTCATTGCGTTCGACGTCGGCGGCGATCAGGTTTTGCAGGGCGTGGGACGCGGCCAGCGCGTCGCTAGAAGGTACGGGTAGGGACATACCGGCATTGTAGCGAATCGGCGCGCCGACGTGACACTCACACTATTTTTGAACAGCGACTATGACCACAACGCAGCACCCACCCACTCCAGCCGCGCCGGCGACGGTCCGCGTCGCCCTCGTGACCGGCGCCGGGCGCCGCATCGGCCGCGCCATCGCGCTCGGGCTGGCGCGCGCCGGCTGGGACGTGGCGGTGCACTACCGCGCCTCGGAGGGCGAGGCGCGCCAGGTGGTGGCCGACATCGTCGCGCTGGGCCGGCGCGCCGTCGCGCTGCGGTGCGACCTGTCGGACGAAGCGGCCGTGCGTGAGCTGCTGCCGCGCGCCATCGCCGCCCTCGGGCCGGTGCGCTGCGTGGTCAACAACGCCTCGCTGTTCGACTACGACAGCGCCGCCGATTTCACCGCCGCCCGGCTCGACGCCCACATGCGCGCCAACGTCGCCGCGCCCATCCTGCTGTCGCAGGCGCTGCACGCGGCCACGCTCGACGGCGGCGGCGAGCCGGCCGCCGTCATCAATCTGCTCGACCAAAAACTGTACAATCTCAATCCTGATTTTTTGTCGTACACCCTGTCCAAGGCCGCGCTGCACACCGCCACCACGATGCTGGCGCAGCAGCTGGCGCCGGCGGTGCGGGTGGTCGGCATCGCGCCCGGCATCACGATGGTGTCCGGCGACCAGACCGAAGCCGGTTTCGCCAACGCGCACCAGCAAACCCCGCTGGGCCGCTCCAGCACCCCCGAGGACATCGCCGACAGCGTCGTCTACGCCGCCTCGGCGCGCGCCATGACCGGCACCACCTTGCTGGTCGACGGCGGCCAGCACCTGGTGCCGCTGCCGCGCGACGTGATGTTCCTGGCGAAATGAGCCGGCTAAATAAGTAGCATTTAAATCGAAAGAAGGTAATCCCATGTTGTCCGCCCTGTCCCACCCGAGTCTGACCGACTGCCGCCGCCTGTTCCTGCGCAATTACGAAGTGCTGATCAACATCGGCGTGTATGAATTCGAGAAAAAGGGCGAGCAGCGGCTGCTGATCAACGTCGACCTGTACATCCCGCTGGCGGTGTCGACGCCGACCCACGACCAGCTCGACGAAGTGGTCGACTATGACTTCATCCGCGACACCATCGCCAAGCTGATGGCGCGCGGCCACGTGCAGCTGCAGGAAAGCCTGTGCGACGACATCGTGCGCGCGATGCTGGACCACCCGCGCGTGCGCGCCGCCCGCGTCTCGACGATGAAGCCGGACGTGTACCCGGACTGCGAAGGCGTCGGCGTCGAAGTATTCAAGATCAAGGACAACGTCTGATATGAACGCTCCACTACATCTTCCGCAACAAGACCAGGCCCCGGCCGCGGCGCCGGAGCGCGATCCGACCGACTCGCGCCGCTTCGAGCTGCTGCAAAAGAAGCTGCGCACGCAAACCGGCAAGGCGATCGTCGACTTCGACATGATCACCGAGGGCGACCTGGTGATGGTGTGCATGTCCGGCGGCAAGGACAGCTACGCGATGCTCGACATCCTGATGCACCTGCGTAAAATCGCGCCGGTCAAGTTCGACCTGATCGCGGTCAACCTCGATCAAAAGCAGCCGGGCTTCCCGGAGCACGTGCTGCCGGAGTACTTCCAGAAGATCGGCGTGCCGTACAAGATCGTCGAACAGGACACCTACAGCATCGTCACCGAGAAGATCGAGCCGGGCAAGACCACCTGCTCGCTGTGTTCGCGCCTGCGCCGGGGCATCCTGTACCGCACCGCCAAGGAGCTGGGCGCGACCAAGATCGCGCTGGGCCACCACCAGGGCGACATCCTCGAGACCTTCCTGCTCAATATGTTCTACGGCGGGACCATCAAGACCATGCCGGCCAGGCTGACCGCCGACGACGGCGAGAACGTGGTGATCCGCCCGCTGGCCTACTGCCGCGAGCAGGACATCGAAAAATACGCCGGCAAGATGGGCTTCCCCATCATCCCGTGCAACCTGTGCGGCTCGCAGCCGAATTTGCAGCGGCAGGCGATGAAGGAAATGCTGGCGACCTGGCAGCAGAAAAACCCGCTGTGGATCAAGAGCATGTTCACCGCGATGGGCAACATCAAGCCGTCGCACATGATGGACCGCGGCTTGTTCGACTTCAGCAAAAACGAGATGCGCGAAGCCGAAGGCGCCTTCACCGGCGACATCCTGTTCGACAAGGACGAGAGCATCACGCTCGACGGCGTCAACGGCGCGTTCGCGATCCAGAGCGAAGTGCTCAAGCGCGCACAATAAACTGATGGGCTGCGCCTGCGAGGCGCGAGCCCAAGTCCCTACGGGCGGGAACTCGTCTCTTTCGCCGGTCTCCCGCCTACCGCCCCCTCCCTGCTTAAAACTTCTGCGCCGTGCGCATCACCGGGTACAGGTTGAAGCGCTCGTCCCACGACGAATGGCGGCGCGCGAAGAACTCCAGGCGCGCCTGTTGGCTCTTGTTGAACTCCGCGTCGGTGTCGAGCTTTTTCTGGAACTCGGCGCGCAGCGCCGGATCGGCTTCGAGCTGCTCGCGCGCGACATCCTCGGCCACATACTCCTCCATGTACTCCTTGCGCTCGAAGGCGTTATTGAACTCGCCCCAGGCCAGCAGCGAATCGGCGCCGCGCGGCTCGAGCATCGTCATCACCAGGCGCGCCTTGGGCTGCGCGATCGGCACGAACAGCGAGCCCTTGGCCACGCTGCGGCGCTCGCGGCCCCAGTCGCCTTCCACCGCCAGCGATTGCCGGCCTTCGAACGACTGCGCGCCGAATTTGGTTTTGCTGGCGCGGAAGGTCTCCACCTCCGCCGCCATCTGGTCCGCGCCCAGCACCTTGAAGGCGATGCCGTGCTGTTTCAGCTTGGCCGCCACCCTCGGCGCGTCGGCCAGCGGCACCAGGTAGCCGCCCCTCGGCGCGGCCACCCGCAGGTCGGGCACGATCTCGTCGCGCAGCGGCAGGGTCCACACCTGCGGCTTGCTTTCGTCGTAGTGCGTCATCAGCCCGCCCGACACCTCCGAATGGGCGCGCGTGTATTCGTAGCCGGGGAACTGGATGGTTTTGCTGTTGTAGGTGGTGCGGTAGCTGAGCGGCACCTCGGCGCCGCCCAGGGCCACCGCGCGCGCGTCCGCCTCGCGCGCCGCCTTAAGCCACTGCTGGCCATTCGCGCCGACCTGCGACAGCAGCGAGACGATGGTGTTGCGCGTGATGCGCACGCGGGTCGGATAGTCCTTCCACGAATGCGTCTCGACCAGCATCGCGAAGCGGTTACGCATCGGGAAATAGCCGGTCGAAAAACGCGGCGCCGGCATGCTGTCGACAAAGCCGGACGTCGGATCGTCGTTGACCGCGAACGAGATGTAGTACGGCTTGGGGTCCGAGCCCTGCGCCGCGAGGTCCGCCATCACGGCGGTGCGCAGCGCCAGGCCGGCCTGCTTCAACTCCTCGTCGCCGCCGTGCACCGGCTCGACCTGGATCGAGACGTCCGGCTGGAACTTGGCGCCGTCGGTCACGTGCAGGTCGATGTAGGCCAGCGGGTCCCAGGCGTTCACCAGCGCCAGCATCGACTGCATCTCCGGCGCGTCGGCCTTGACGTAGTCGCGATTGAGGTTGTAATTCTGCGCCGTGGTGCGCCAGCCCATTTCGACCGGGCCGCGCTGGTTCGGCCGGTTCCACTTGCCGAAGCGCTCATGGCCGTCGACGTTGAACACGGGGACGAACAACAGCACCTGCTTGTCCAGCGCGCCCGGCGCGGCCTTGTTCTCCAGCGCCTCGCGCAGCGCCAGGAAGCCCGCGTCCTTGCCGTCGATCTCGCCGGCGTGGATGCCGCCCTGCACCAGCAGCACCGGCAGGCCGCGCTTTTTCGCCTGCTCGGCGGTCAACGCGCCGGTGCGCGAGACGGCCAGCGCCAGCATCGGGCGCCCTTCCGGCGTGCGGCCGAATTCGAAGCACCGCACCTGCTTCGGATACGCCTTCTGGAAGCGCGCGCACAGCGCGGCCACCTCGTCGTAACGGCCGGTGTTCTGGAAGCCGGATCGCTCGGCGATGGTGCTCAGGGGAGACGAAGGCGTGGCGGCCGGCGCGGCGCCGGTGGTGGTGACGGTGGTGGCGGCAAAGGCAAACAGTATGGCGGAACGGATCATGGACGAACTTCCAGCGTGGGGTTGATCGACCGGTGCCTGCGCCGGCACCGGATACGCTGGAAATTATAGTCGGCTTTGCGCGCTAGCGATCGCGGATCGCTATTTCCTTGGCCCGGGGGCGGACCAGCTTCATGGCGCCGGAGCCAACGCTGGCCGAGCGCGCACGGCTCATCAGTGGCTGCGCCGGGCAAATGCCGTTGGCGCGGTAGCTCAGCGCCGTCGACAGCAGCCGCTCGGAGCTGTCGCCCAGGGCGCGACCGAAATCGTCGCCCACCCGGCAGGTCGGCTGGAAACCGTCGGCGTAGTCGCCGAAGCCCTTGTGGTTGGCGCCCTGCAGCTGGATCGCGAAGTAGGTGGTGCCGCAGTTATCCGCCGGCACAAAGCCATAGGGTTTGCCGCAGGTCTCGCCGCCGATCAGGTTGACCTCGACGTCGATGCCGCGCAGGCCGTTGATCAGCGATTCGCTGGCCGAGCAGGTGCCCGGCGTGGTCAGGATGGTGACGCGCTTCAGGCCCAGATACGGCAGCGCGGCGCCGCCGGCCAGCTCCGAGCCCTTGAAGCCGAACGCCTTGTCGAGGAAAGGCTGCGGCGCCTGCGGCGGCGTTTTGTCATTGAATTGCAGCCGTTCGAAGGCCTTGCCGCTTGACGCTTCCGGCCCGGCGATCATGTATGCCAACTCGCTGGCCACGGCCAGGTAGCCGCCGCCGTTGTAGCGCATGTCGAGCACCAGATCGACAACGCCGGCCGACTTCAGGGTGGTGAACGCCTTCGCCAGCTCGCTCTCGGAGACCTGGTTGTGGTCGTCGAACTGCAGGTAGCCGACCTTGCCGGTCGGCGTGTCGATGGTCTTGACGTTTTGGACCGGTGGGCTGGTCACCTGTTGCGCCGTCAGGCTGATCGCGAGGCCCCCGGCGGGGCGCGTCAACGTCAGCTGGTGGTGCTGGCCCACGGTGGCGGGGAATAGCCCGGCGTTGATGCGGTTGACGGCGGCGCCGCTGTTGTCGGTCAGGGGCACGCCGTCGACGGACCACAGCGTGTCGCCGCGCTGCACGCCGGCCAGCGCCGCCGGCGATGCCGGCGCGACCGTCGCCACGCGCCAATCGGACCCGCTGTCGTTCACCACCCACGAGATGCCGTAGCCGACTTCCGAACCGGAGGTGGATGACGCGTCCCACACTTCCGTTGGATAGGTGAAGTGGAAGCGATCTTTCGGCAGGCCGGAGTTGGTCACGGCGGAGGTTTTATAGACGGCGAAGAAATCGACGGCGCGCGTGTAGTTTTCCAGCCGCAGGTTGGTTGGCAATTCGCGGTACCACAGATAGGTCTCGCCGTAGAAGGACCGCAGCCAATTCAGTTCGTCCATCAAGGATCCCCGCACATCGACGGTGCCGGGCCGCGGATTCTCGCAGCGGTTGGCCAGCACGGTCCAGTCGGAAGCGGTGGACACCGGCGGCGTGGCCGGGGTGGCCGGCGTGACTCCCGCCGCCGGCGCGGCGGCGGCGGCGCCACCACCGCCACCACCACCACCGCAGCCGGAGAGCAAAGCGAGCAACAACAGAGGGGCGGCAGACAGTGGGTGGTATTTTTTCATCCGCGTATTATAGTCGCGGCCGCGATGAAGGTAGCGATAATGGCTACCTTTTTTTGCAACTCAGGCTTGCAGATCCGGATCGTCGCGGAACAGCGCCGCGATCCAGGCCGCGAACACGCCCAGGCGCGGCGACGCCATGCGCCCCTGCGGATACAGCAGCGAGATCGGCATCGGCGTCGGCGGCATCCCGTGCAGCACCTCGACCAGCGCGCCGCTGGCCAGGTGGTGGCGCACCTGGTAGCGCGCCGCCTGGATCAGGCCCATGTCCTGCAGCGCGCAGATGATGTAGGCGTCCGGATCGTTGACGGCGATGGCGCCGCGCACCGGTATCGTCACCACGCGGCCGTCGGCGACGAAATCCCAGTCGAACGGACGGCCGGTGCGGCCGGAAAAATGCGTCACGCCGCGATGCGCGTGCAGGTCCTCCAACGTATGCGGCACGCCGTGGGCGGCCAGGTAGGCCGGCGAGGCGCACGTCAGGAACGCCATGCTGCCGATGCGCCGGCCGATCATCGACGAATCCTGCAGGTCGCCCACGCGCAGCGAGCAATCGAGCCCTTCGCGCGTCAAATCCTTCACTTGTTCGCTCAGCGAGATGACCAGATCGATGTCCGGATAGTCGCGGCAAAAATCGCCCACATGCGGCATCACCAGATGGCGGCCGACGGCGCCGGGCAGTTCCACCCGCAGCCGGCCTTTGGGCCTGGCGGCGCTCTGGCCCCGGAAGGCGCCCTCGGCGTCGTCCACCGCCTGCAGGATGTCGAGGCATTTCTTGAAATAGTCGGCGCCATCGGGCGTGAGCGACAGGCGGCGCGTGGTCCGCTGCAGCAGCCGGGTGCCGAGAAACGCCTCCAGTTTGTTGATCGTCGCCGTCAGCGCGGCGCGCGGCAGGTCCAGCGTTTCGGCCGCCTTGGTGTAGCTATTGGCCTCGACGATGCGCACAAACACCTGCATGGCCTTCAAACGATCCATGATTGTTCATATAAAGTGAAAAGTATGAGGGCATTATGCCCTAATTATCTTAGGCCGCGTTTTGCCTACACTGGGCTCATCGACATTCCACTGATGGAGCCATCATGAACAAACCTTCGGAACACGACATCAGCCCCGGCATGGTGCTGTTACTGGCCGCCGCCACGGGCCTGATCGTCGCCAACCTGTATTACGCGCAAACGCTGGTCGGCCCGATCAGCGCCGCCACCGGCCTGTCGGCGCAGGCGGCCGGCCTGGTCGTGACGCTGACGCAGATCGGCTACACCATCGGCCTGCTGTTCGTCGTTCCTCTGGGCGACCTGCTGGAAAACCGCCGCCTGATCTTCAGCGGCCTGCTGTTCACATCGGCGATGCTGGTGCTGGCCGCGTTCAGCACCAGCGCGTGGATGTTTTTGACGGCCGCGCTGGGCATCGGCCTGGGATCGGTGGCCGCGCAGATCATCGTGCCATTCGCCGCGCACCTGTCGAAAGAATCGACGCGCGGCCACACGGTGGGCAAGGTGGTCAGCGGCCTGCTGCTGGGGATCATGCTGGCGCGCCCGGTCGCCAGCCTGGTGGCCGACGCCAGCAACTGGCACGTGGTCTTCGGCGGCGCCGCGCTGGTCGTGCTGGCCGTGGCGCTGGTGCTGCGCGCCGAACTGCCGCTGCGCGTGCCGGCGTCGAACATCACCTATCCGGCGCTGATGGCGTCCCTGTGGCACCTGTTCCTGCGCACGCCGCTGCTGCGCCGCCGCGCCGCGTACCACGCCGGCCTGTTTGGATCGTTCAGTTTATTCTGGACCGTCACGCCGCTGATGCTGGCCGGCCCGCAGTTCCACCTGTCGCAAACCGGCATCGCCATCTTCGCGCTGGTCGGCATGGCCGGCGCGGTGGCCTCGCCGATCGCCGGGCGGCTGGCCGACGCCGGACATACCCTGATGGCGACGGCCGCCGCGCTGGCGCTGGGGGTGGTGGGTTTCGCGCTGCCGATGATCGCGCCGGAATCGCGCAACGCCGGCCTGGCGATGCTGGTGGTGGCCTCGATCGTGCTCGATATGGGCGTGGCGGCCAACCTGGTGCTCGGCCAGCGCGCCATCTTCACCTTGGGCGCGGAGGTGCGCAGCCGTTTGAACGGCGTGTATTTCGCGCTGTTTTTCGCCGGTGGCGCGCTCGGTTCGGCGCTGGGCGGCTGGATGTTCGCCACGCACGGCTGGCACGCGGCGTTGCTGACCGGCATGGCCTTCCCGGTCCTGGCGCTGGGGTACTGGGTGACGGAGTATGCGGGGCATGGCGCCGAACAGCGCAAGGCGGCTTAATGAGGGGTGGGGCGGCGCACCGTGGCTTAGGCTGCGCCGCCCATGCGTCAGGAACCGAAGTGGTAGTTCAGTTCCACCCATCCCTGACGTCCGACCGGGCTGTAACTGCCGACCGGATAATACGGCCAACCGCCGCTGGTGTCGCTCTTGACCTTGTTGAACAGGTTGTTGACCGCCACCGACACGGTGGTCTGCGGATTCAAACGATACACCACGCTGGCATTGACCAACGTCGTCGGCGTCAGGTACGCCTCCCCCGCGCCATTGGGCACCTTGCTGTAGCGCTGCAGGAACAGCGTGTTCGACCACTTTTCAAGATTCCACGTCACGCTGGCATTGAGCTTGTCGCGCCAATCGGGGTTGGTCAAATCATGCAGATCGTCGTTCAGCGGATCGCCGGAGAACTGGCGCGATTTCTTGTCCAGCGTCTTCGAATAATTCAGCTTCGAGACCAACACCCCCCAGCCCGCAGTGCGCAGCACATGCTTGACGCTGACATCGATGCCGTTCACGCTGGTGGATGAGGCGTTGATCGGATTGACCGTGATCTGGCGGATCTCGCCCGGCTTGTTGAGCGCCGTGACCGGATTGCGTTCGATGCGGGCGATGGCATCGGCGCACGTCGGCGAGGTCAGGTCGCCGGCCATGCGGCAATCCGATTCGTCGCGCAGCAGCTTGTCGGCGCTCAGGTTGGTCACCAGATCGTCGATCTTGATGTTCCAGTAGTCGAGCGACACGTCGAAGTCGGCGCTCGGCGACCATACCAGGCCGAGGCCCGTCGAACGGCCCCGCTCCGCGCGCAGATCCTTGCTGCCGTTCTGCACATAGTCCGATCCCGGCGAGACGTTGGCGAACTCGCAATCGGCCACCGGCTGGCCGGCCTTCGCGCAGCGGTAGTAGTCGGTGGTCGACGAGTAGTAGCCGGTGCCGCGCGCCTTGAAGATATAGTTCATGTCCGGCGCGCGGAAGCTGGTGGCGTAGTTACCGCGCACCAGCACCTGCTTGGCGGGACGCCATTCCAGGCCGCCGTTATAGGTGGCCTTGCCCTCGCCCCGGCCGGCGTAGCTGTAATGGTCGTAGCGGCCGGCCAGCGTGGCCGACAACTGCTGCAGCAGCGGCACGTTGGCCTCCACGCCCAGCGCGTAGCGCTTGCGGGTGCCGGCGGTGACGTCGGCCGGCGGCGCCAGGTTGAAGTAGCCCTGGTTGATGCGTTCATCGGGACGGTTGGAGAAGCCCTGCTTGCCCACCTCCGCCACCGTCGCCAGCCTGACCGGGCCGGCCGGCAGCGCGAACGCCTCGCCGTTGGCGGACAAGCTCAGGGTATTGGTCCATGACTTGTCGTCGCTGTGCGTGAAGCCGGTGATGCTGTCGAATTCGGCCGGCGTCAAACGGCGCGTCAGGCGCGACTGGTCGGGCGCGAAGATCGCAACGCCGTCGGCGTCGACGCCCAGTTGCGGGCCGAGGAAGAAGCTGTCGATATTGGCCAGCGCGCGCGGCGCCTTGGCCTGGCTCTTGTAGAGCGACGCCGTGTAGGCCGCCTCGTACTGCCAGTTGCCGGCGAGCTGCCCCTTGGCGCCGAACGACAACGAACTGGCCTGGTCGTCCCAGGTGCGGTTGTAGCGATCGACGCCGCCCATCTCCTCCGGCGAGATGTATTTGTTCCACGCCTCGTAGTTGCCGGTGTTCTGGTTGACGAAATAGGCGTCGGTGAGCGAGCGCGAGGTCCACGACGGACCGCGCGTGTTGTTGGAGCTGCGGTTCTGGCCATACAGTCCCTCGATGAACAACGTGGTGGTGGGCGAGAGCTCGTAGTTGGCGCTGCCGAAGACGTTCTGGCTGCTGTTTTTGGTCTGCGTGGTCCAGTAGGTGGGACCGACGTTGGGACTGGCGCAGTAGCTGCCGGTCCTGGCGGTGTACTTGACGGCGCTGCCGTTGAAGACGTCGCCCAGGCCGGCGCAGGCGTCGCCCAGATCGACATAGCGCCCGCTGCTGACGTTGCGCCGGCCCAGGATCGAGGTCGGCGCCACGCCCGTGCGGGTGCTCATGAAATCGCGGTCGCGGCTCCACAGCGGATCGCGCTCGAGCAGTTCGACGCTGAACAGCGTATTGAGCTTGTCGAAGGTATGGCCGCCGGTGAACTGCAGGCGCTGGCCGCCGCCGCCGCCGCGCGAGGTGCCGCCGGCCTTCAGGTTGATGTCGTAACCTTCCGCCTGTTTTTTCAGGATGATGTTGACCACCCCCGCGATCGCGTCCGAGCCGTAGACGGCCGACGCGCCGCCGCTGAGGATCTCGATGCGGTCGACGACGCTCGACGGGATGTTGGCCAGGTTGGTGAAGTTGACCGTGCCTTCATAGGCGATCGGGAAGTCCGCCATGCGGCGGCCGTTGAGCAGCACCAGCGTGTGGTTCGGCCCCAGGCCGCGCAGGCTGATGGTGTTGGCCGACGGCGTGAAAGTGTTGCCGTAGTCGGCGCCCTGCGTGAAGCCGCTGTTTTGCGCCTGGTTGCTCAAGGCGTCGAAGACGTTGCGGTAACCCTGCTTGGTGATGTCGTCGCCGGTGATGACGGTGACCGATGACGGCCCTTCCAGGCTGGCGCGCGGAATGCGCGAACCGGTGACAACGACTGCGGGCGGGCTCAGGGTTTCCGAGCCCGCCACCTGCGCGCTCGACGAGCCGGCAGCGCCGCACAGCAGCGCGATAGCGCCTGCCGCCAGCGGATTCAATTTAAATTGTGTTTGCACTGAAGTGATCCGGTAAGAGATGGGGATGCCATCCTATCAACCACCGGACCGGAAATGAACGAACGAATCCGCGCAAGCTTATGCGTTATTTTGGTGCATGCGCCGTAACCGCCGCGCCACTGTTCTACAATCGTGCCTATTGCGCCCAGCGCATCCCACCGGAGACATTCATGACCACATCCGCCAGCGCCGGCCCCAAATGGGGCATGGCCATCGATCTCGAACGCTGCATCGGCTGCCACGCCTGTTCGGTCGCCTGCAAGGTCGAGAACTCCGTCTCGCTCGGCCACTTCCGCACCAAGGTGTATTACTACGATTTCGCCGCGCTCAATCCTTACAACCAGCAGCCCACGACCAAGCGCGCCTTCCTGCCGACGCTGTGCATGCAGTGCGAGGACGCGCCCTGCCTGGACGCCTGCCCCACCGACGCGATCACGCGCGGCGACGATGGCATCGTGCGCATCGACGACGCGGTCTGCGACCGTAGCCGCGACTGCATCAAGGCCTGCCCGTACGGCGCGATCCACATCGACCCGGTCGCCGAAGTGGCCGACAAGTGCGATTTCTGTTCGCACCGGCTGGCCGCCGACATGGAGCCGGCCTGCGTGGAAGTTTGTCCGGCCGAGGTCTTCGCGTTCGGCGACCTGAACGACCCGGCCAGCAAGGTCAGTCTGTTCCACGCCAGACACCGCGCGCAGACGGCGCCCCTCAAGCCGGAGGAAAAAACCCGGCCGCTGGTGCAGTACCGGGGGCTGGGCGGCGTGGTGCCGCGCGCGATGGAACGCAAGATCCCAAAAGGCCGCAGCCACGACCCGTTCTCGTACGAGGTAGAGACCTGGGACCAGCTCAAGTCCGAGTTCCCGCCGGCCGCGCCGCGCGCCAACAAGCCAAGGGGAGGCTGACATGGACCGTCGTGGATTCATCAAAAGCGGTATCGGCTCGATGGCCACACTGGGCTTGGGCGAGACCATCCTGCTCACGCCCAACGCCGCCAGCGCCATGAACTACCGGCCCGTGGCCGACGGCGGCCGGCGCAAGATCAAGAACGACTACCGCAGCGCCAAGCGCATCACCAGCGTATGCCTGAACTGCTCGACGGTGTGCGGCATCGAAGCCTTCGTCCAGGACGGCAAGGTGATCAAAATTCGCGGCAATCCGCTCGACCCGAACATGGGCAGCCACATGACCTGCGCCAAGGGCCAGTCGGGACCGACGATCAACGACTATCCGGAGCGGCTGCTCTACCCGTTGAAGCGGGTGGGCGCGCGCGGCGAGGGCAAATGGCAGCGCATCAGCTGGGAGCAGGCCTACACCGAAGTGGCCGAGCGGATCAAGGCCAGCATCGCCGGCGGCCATCCGGAGCGGGTCGCGCTGCACCAGGGCCGTTCGCGCATCGACGCCGAAATCAACCGCTTCCTGGGCGCGATCGGCACGCCGGTGCAGTTGAACCACCGGGCGCTGTGCTCGTCCAACAAGCGCGCCGCCAACTACGTCTCGCTCGGCGAGACCGACTGGGAATCGATCGACGCCGAACGCTGCAAATACTTCCTCAACTTCGGCGCCAATTTCTACGAGGCCCACCAGGGCGGCCTGCATCTGGTCAGCCGGGTGGTCAAGGCGCGCTTCGACCACGGCGCCAAGCTGGTCACCTTCGACGTGCGCCTGTCCAATACGGCCGGCCGCAGCGACGAATGGCACCAGCCCTTCCCCGGCACCGAGGGTGCCGTCGCGCTGGCGATGGCGCACGTGATCATCCGCGAAAATGAAATCGACCACGACTTCGTCGCCAAATTCGTCCAGCCCGGGCTAGAAACGATGCGCGCCTGGCTGGCCACCTGCACGCCGGCGTGGGCGGCCAAGCTGTCCGGCATCGCCGCGCGCGACATCGAGCGCCTGGCACTGGAGTTCGCGCGCCAGCGGCCGGCCGTCGCCGCCTTCACCAACCGTGGCACCGGCGCCCACTACAACGGCTTCAACGCCGAACGCGCAGTGGTGATGCTCAACGCGCTGGTCGGCTCGATCGCCAAGCCGGGCGGCTATTGCTATGGGCTCGATGAAAAACTGTCGGCCGCGCGCTACCCGCAACCGCAACCGGTGCCACCGGCGCCGAAGATCCGCACCGACCTGGAGGACCCGCCGGAATGGCCGCTGGCGAACCGCTGGCAGAAGATGAAGGTCGGCCAGATCGTCTACGACTACCTGCGCCAGGGCCGCGCAAAGCTGGACGTCTACATCAGCTATACACTGGGCTCGCCGATGACCTGGCCCGAGGGCCGCAGCACCACCGTCGAAGTGCTGCTCGACGAGAAGCTGATCCCGTTCCACGCCTGCTCGGACGTGGTCTATTCGGAGATGGCGCACTATGCGGACCTGATCCTGCCCGACGCCACCTACCTGGAACGCTGGGGCATAGATATCCGCAACAACCTGGAACTGACGCACTACGTCGCGCTGCGCCAGCCGCTGACGCCACCGCCGGGCGAGGCGCGCAGCTTCGCCGACGTGCTGTTCGAGATCGGCCGCCGGCTCGCTCCCGAGCAAGCCAAGTACTTCCAGTTCGGCGGCCACGAGGACTTCGTGCGCGCGCAGTGCGCCAAGCTGCCGACGACTGGGCCGGACGGCCGGCAATTCAAGGACGGCTTCGAGTATATGAAGCACTATGGCGTCTACGTCGACCGTTCGCAACCGAAGCCTTACCAGGTCTACCAAAAGCCGCTGAATGAGAAGCAGCTGGACGGCAGTCGCACCGATGCCGGCACCGGCGTGATCTACCGGGCCAACGACAAAGGCAAGGAGGTCGCCGTGGGCGTGCGGATCAGCGACGCGGCGGTGCGCGGCTTCACCACCCCATCGCGCAAGTTCGAGGTGCACGCGCCCGAAATCACGCAGGTGGCCAAAACGCTGGGCATCGTCGACGACGGGCTGCCGACGTTCGCGCAGATTCCATCCCACCGCAACCTGCCGGCGGACCGCTTCATCCTGACCTCGTTCAAGTGGAATGTGCATACGCAGGCGCGCACCGCGTCGCAAAAATACCTGACCGAGATCGTGCACGACAATCCGATGTGGATCAACGCCGTCACGGCCAGGAAGCTGGGCCTGAAAAGCGGTGACATGGTGGAGCTGACCACCTACAGGCCGCGTTCCGGGCCGGCCGACCAGGCGGACCAGCAGGCGTACAAGGGGACCGGCGAAAAGATCGGATCGGCGCGGATGCGTGTGTTCGTCACGCGCGGCATCCACCCGCGCGTGGTGGCGGTATCGAATTCGGTGGGCTGGATCAGCGGTGGACGCGCCAGCGAAGGGCGCAGCGGGCGCCGGGTCGAGGTGGCCGCGCGCGGCATCGCACCCGACGCGGCCAAGGGCTACGGCCCTGCGCCGGCGCTGGACGATCTGAATGCGGGAGTGTGGTGGGACGAGAAGAACGGCGGCAAGGGAAACGGCGTCAACATCAACGCGCTGCTGCCGATCAATCCGCAGCCGCTGGTGGGCATGCAGGCGTGGTTCGATACCGTTTGCTCGTTGCGGAAGGTATAGCTGCATGACACGTGATCCACGTAGGGCAGATTAGGCGGGATGCCGTAATCGGCCATACGTGTTTCAGACGCTTTTAAACGTGTTTTAGCAATTCAAACGGCGCGTCAGGCGGCGTGCGTGCGGCCCTCGACAGGCAGCGGCGCGACCGGCTGGCCGAAAGCGGCCAACAACGTCGCCTCCTTCTGCTTGGCCGACTTCAGGTGGCGCTCCTTCACATGGCCGTACCCGCGGATATCCTCCGGGATGCTGGCGATGGCCACCGCCTGCGCCAGGTTCTCCGCCGTCAGCTTCGGCAGCAGCGAGGCCACCGTCTGGCGGTACTCGCCGATCAACGCGCGCTCCATCTTGCGTTCGGCCGTGTAACCGAAGACGTCCAGCGCCGTGCCGCGCAAGCCTTTGAACTTGGCCAGCACGCCGAACGCCTTCATCATCCACGGACCGAATTCCTGCTTGATCAAGCGGCCCTGCGCGTCGTGCTTGGCCATCAGCGGCGGCGCCAGGTGGAACTTGAGCTTGATGTCGCCGTCGAACATGCCGGCGATCTTCTGCTGGAACGCGCCGTCGGTGTAAAGGCGCGCGACTTCATACTCGTCCTTGTACGCCATCAGCTTGTAGTAGTAGCGCGCCACGGCCTCGCTCAGGCGCGTCGACTTGCCCAGCTTTGCTTCCTCGGCGCGCACCTGGTCGACGAACGCCTTGTACTGTTGCGCATAATCGGCGTTCTGGTACGCGGTCAGGAGCTCGACGCGGCGGTTGACGATATCGTCCACGGTCTGGATGCGTTTGAACTCGATCACCTTCGCCGGCGTGGTCAGTTTGGTGACCGAACCCAGATCATGCGCGGCCGTGCGGCCCCAGTGGAAGGCGGCCTTGTTGAAGTTGACCGAGATCGCGTTCAATTCGATCGCCTTGATGATCGACGCTTCGCTCAACGGCACATGGCCCTTCTGGAACGCGTAGCCCAGCATGAACATATTGGTGGCGATCGAGTCCCCCATCAGCGCGGTGGCGATCTGGCCGGCGTCGACGAAGTCCACGTGGTCGCCGCCGCAGGCGCGCACGATCTCGCCGCGCGAGCCGGCGTCCGGGAACTGCCAGTCCGGATTCTTGACGAAGGCGGCGGTCGACGAACCGGTGGAGTTGATCATCGCGTGCGTGCGGCCCTCGCCCATGCGCGACAGGGCGTCGCGGCTGGCGGTGACGATCAAGTCGCAGCCGATCACCAGGTCGGCGCTGCCGGTGCCGACGCGGGTGGAGTGCAAATCGGCCTGGTTGTCGGCCAGGCGCACGTGCGACATTACCGGACCGCCCTTTTGCGCCAGTCCGCTCATGTCCAGCACGATGGCGCCCTTGCCTTCGATGTGCGCCGCCACGGCCAGGATCTGGCCGACGGTGACCACGCCGGTGCCGCCGATACCGGTGATCAGGATGCCGTACGGCGTGTCGGTCGACGGCAGCGACGGCATCGGCAGCACGGCGGCAGGAGCGTCGCCGGTGGCCGCCTTCTTCGGCTTCTTCAGCGCCCCGCCTTCGACCGTCACGAAACTCGGACAGAAGCCTGTGGTGCACGAGAAGTCCTTGTTGCACGACGACTGGTTGATCTGGCGCTTGCGCCCCAGCTCCGTCTCCAGCGGCTCGACCGACAGGCAGTTCGACTGCACCGAGCAATCGCCGCAGCCTTCGCACACGGCCTCGTTGATGACGGCGCGCTTGGCCGGATCCGGATACTCGTTGCGCTTCCGGCGGCGGCGCTTCTCGGAGGCGCAGGTCTGGTCGTAGATCATCGCCGACACGCCCGGCTTGTCGCGCAGTTCGCGCTGCACGTCCATCAATTCGCTGCGGTGGCGCACGGTGACGCCTTCCGCCCATTTGTAATCGGACGGGTATTTCTCCGGCTCGTCGGTGACGACGATGATCGGCGTCACGCCTTCGGCCGCGATCTGGCGCGAGATCATGCCCGGATCGAGCGGTCCGTCGAAGGCCTGGCCACCGGTCATGGCGACGGCGTCGTTGAACAGGATCTTGTAGGTGATGTTGACCTTGGCCGCCACCGCCGCGCGGATCGCCAAGATCCCGGAGTGGAAGTAGGTGCCGTCGCCCAGGTTGGTGAAGACGTGCTTCTCGTTGGTGAACGGCGCCTGGCCGACCCACGTCACGCCCTCGGCGCCCATGTGCGTGAAGGTCGACGTTTCGCGGTCCATCCACAGCACCATGTAGTGGCAGCCGATGCCGGCCAGCGCGCGCGAGCCTTCCGGCACCTTGGTCGACGAATTGTGCGGGCAGCCGGAGCAGAAGTACGGCGTGCGGTCGGTGTCCGGATTGGCCTTGGTCGGCAGCGTCTTGAGCGCCAGCTCCTTGGCCTCGAGGAAGGCGACGCGCTGCTTGACGCGCTCGGCGACCGGATGGCCGTCGCAGTAGTGGGCGATGCGCGAGGCGATCGCGCGCGCGATCTGCGCCGGATTGAGTTCATAGGTGGCCGGCAGCAGCCAGTCGCCGTGGCCGGTCTTGCCCTTGTTGCTCCATTCGCCGGTGTCGTCGAACTTGCCGACCACGCGCGGACGCTGGCCGTCGGGCAAGTTGTAGAGCTCCTCCTTGAGCGCATACTCGAGGATCTGGCGCTTCTCCTCCACCACCAGGATCTCGTCGAGGCCCTTGGCGAATTCGTGCACGCCGTCGGCCTCCAGCGGCCAGGTCATGCCGATCTTGTACAGGCGGATGCCGATGTCGGCGGCGGCCTGCTCGTCGATGCCCAGGTCGGCCAGCGCCTGGCGCGTGTCCAGGTAGGATTTGCCGGCGGTGATGATGCCGATCTTCGGCTTCGGGCTGTCCCAGATGATTTTATTGAGCTTGTTGGCGCGCGCATAGGCCAGCGCGGCGTACCACTTGTAGCTGTTCATCCGCACTTCCATATCGAGCACGGTGTCGGGCCAGCGGATATTGAGGCCGCCGGCCGGTAGTTCGAAGTCGGTCGGCAGTTCGATCTGCACGCGGTCCGGGTCGAAGTCCACCACGGCGCCGGACTCGATGATGTCGGTCACGCACTTCATCGACACCCACAGGCCGGTGTAGCGGCTCATGGCCCAGGCGTGCAGGCCGTAGTCGATGTACTCCTGCACCGACGACGGATACAGCACCGGAATGCCGCAGGCGTTGAGAATGTGGTCCGACTGGTGGGCGGTGGACGAGGATTTGGCCGCATGGTCGTCGCCGGCCAGTACCAGCACGCCGCCGTGCCGCGCCGAGCCGGCGTTGTTGGCGTGTTTGAAGACGTCGCCGCAGCGGTCGACGCCGGGGCCTTTGCCGTACCACATGGAGAAGACGCCGTCGTATTTGGCGTCCTTGAAAAGGTTGGTCTGCTGCGTGCCCCACACCGCCGTCGCGGCCAGGTCTTCGTTCATCCCGGGATGGAATTTGACGTGGTGGGCGTCGAGGTACTTCTTGGCCTTCATCGCCGTCATGTCGACGCTGGTGACGGGCGAGCCGCGATAGCCGGTGATATAGCCGGCGGTGTTGAGGCCCGCCTTGAGGTCGCGTTCGCGCTGCATCATCGGCAGGCGGATCAGCGCCTGGGTGCCGGTCATGAAGGCGCGGCCGCGCTCCAGCGTCCATTTGTCGTCCAGCGAAATTTCGTCCGAGTGGGCGCCCGGGTCCAGCAGCGTACCCTTGTGAGGTGCGTTCATTAATGTCTCCAATATTCTCTGAAATACTGAACGCGGCAGGACCGGATAGGCCCTGCCGCGCGATTGCCGGTGCTCCGTTCTATGCGGTGCTACCGGCGGTTTTTGCTACGTTTCGACTACTATAGGCCTTATGCGGGCGTTTTGCTCGGGTCTTGCAGCACGCCGCGCTTGATCTGATCCAATTCGATCGATTCGAACAACGCCCGGAAATTGCCCTCGCCGAAGCCCTGGTCGCCCTTGCGCTGGATGATCTCGAAGAAGATCGGGCCGATGACGTTCTGCGTGAAGATCTGCAGCAGCAGTTCGCGCTCGTTCTCGTTGCTGTGGCCATCGATCAGGATGCGCAGGCGGCGCAGGTCTTCCAGGCGCTCGCCATGGCCCGGCAGGCGGCGGTTGACCAGCTCATAGTAAGTCTCGATGGTGTCCTGGAAGGCGATGCCGGTCGTCTTCATCTTCTCGATCGACGTGTAGATGTCGTCGGTGCCCAGCGCGATGTGCTGGATGCCCTCGCCGTGGTATTCGTCGAGGTACTCGGCGATCTGCGATTTGTCGTCCGACGATTCGTTGATCGGGATGCGCACCTTGCCGCACGGGGAGGTCATCGCCTTCGACTTCAGGCCGGTCAGCTTGCCCTCGATGTCGAAGTAGCGCACCTCGCGGAAGTTGAACATCTTCTCGTAGAAGTCCGCCCATTCCTTCATGCGGCCGCGATGGACGTTGTTGGTCAGGTGGTCGATGTAGGTCAGGCCGTTGCCGACCGGGTTGGCGTCGGCGCCCGGGATGGCGACGAAATCGACGTCGTAGATGCTGATGTCGCCGATGGAACCGGGTTCGGCCCCGTTATCGCCGCTGTTTTTGCCGCGCCAGCGGTCGACCAGATAGATCAGCGAGTCGCCCACGCCCTTGATGGCGGGGATGTTGAGCTCCATCGGGCCGGTCTTGTTGTCGAAGCCCCAGGCGCCCAGGTCGAGCGCGCGCTTGTAGGCGGCCGCCGCGTCCTGCACGCGGATGGCGATCGCGCACACGGACGGGCCGTGGTGGCGCGCAAAGCGTTGGGCGAACGAATCCTGCTCGGCGTTGATGATGAAGTTGATGCCGCCCTGGCGGTACAACGTCACGTCTTTGTGCCGGTGGCGGGCGATGGCGGTGAAGCCCATGCGTTCGAACAGCGCGCCGAGCGCTTTCGGATCGGGGGCGGCGTATTCGACAAACTCGAAACCGTCGGTTCCCATCGGGTTGTCCCAAGGCTGGAATTGCATGCGTGTCTCCTCGTTAGAATAGCGCCAGTATAGTCCCGCCCTCCGGGCATTAAATTGCAAACAATTCGCGCCCGCAGCCATTTTGAGCAATAATATTGCCTCAACACTGAATTATCGAGGGATTTATGACCAAAATTGCGCTGGATAAAACCGACCGTAAGATTCTGTCCATCTTGCAGGCCGACGGCCGGCTGTCGAACCAGGACGTGGCCGAGCTGGTCGCGCTGTCGCCGTCGCCGTGCCTGCGCCGCATCAAGCGGCTCGAGGAAGCGGGCGTGATCCGCCAGTACGTGGCGCTGCTGGACCCGGACAAGATCGGCCTGGGGTTGCTGGCGTATGTGAACGTGCGGCTGGAAAAGCACAGCGACGCGGCCGCGCACAGCAACGCGCGCGCGCTGGGCGCGCAGAACGCGCCGGCCTCGCCGCGCGCCGATTTCGCGGTGTCGGTCGAGCAGTGGCCGGAGGTGGTGGCCTGCTACGCGATGACGGGGGAGATGGATTACCTGCTGCGCGTGCACGTCGAGGACATGGACCACTTCTCGCGCTTCATGATGGCGACGTTGTTGCGCCACCCGGCGGTGCTGGACGTGAAATCGAGCTTCGCCCTGCAGCGCATCAAGGACACGACCGCCCTGCCGCTCGTATAGTCGTCACAGCGGCAAAAATGAATATATCCCGATAGACCCGGATTTATTCCGCTCGCCCGATCTCTCATGCCATCGGGCGGCACGATGACTCATATACTCTCCGTGCGCTCGGCACGCTGTAATCCAGCAACGAGAACCCGCGCGGATGGTCATCGCAATGAAAAAGGCAGACTTCCCTCCACTCTGGCCGCCCGGCATCCACGCCGTGACGCTGGACGAACTCCAAGCGGTCGCCGTCACGCCATTCCTGGCCGATGCGCGCCGGGCGATAATATTTGCTTCGTTCAAACAGTGGATTCAAAAACTTCAATCCTTACACGTACACGCTATACTTTGGATAGACGGCTCGTTTCTGACCGCTAAATACGGCCCGGATGATATCGACTGCATCATGTGGAACCCAAGCGCCGGGATTGATCTAACGGACGAGCAAAAGCTAAACGTTCGCGCGTTGACCGACCGCAACACGGTTGGGAGGCGCTTCCACGTGGATTTTTATATGGAAGCCCCATGCCCCGGCGAAATGTTACATCGCCAGGCATATTTCAAGGGACTGTTTGGCTTTCAGCATGACGGCAAGACACCGAAGGGATTTGTGGAGTTAACGATATGAGCATCGAATTTCTCAGGAACCATGCTCGGGTGCTTAGCGAATTTGCGGCGGCCACCACCGCGCGCGCGGCACTGTCTCCCGAGGACTTCTGGCTGCAGATCGCCGCGAAGAACCAACAGCAAGCCGCCGAGGACGCAATACAGGCCCTTGCCGCCGCCCGCGCCCGGGAAACCGGTGAGATCGACAAGCAGGAACCGTTCAAGCGCCAGCTTGTCGACACAGAGAGACTCGACTAACTCGCAAACTGGCGATTCAGGTGCTCGAGGAACGGCTCGGCCTTCATGAAGCCGATGACGCGGCTGTTCGGAATCTCCTTGCCGCCGTTGAAGAAGATCAGGCCCGGTGGGCCGAACAGGCCGAAACGCTTCATCAGCGCCTTGTCGTCGGCGTTGTTGGCGGTGACGTCCACCTGCAGCAGCGTCACCTCCTTCATCTTGCCGTTGACGGCCGGCGTGGAGAACGTGAAACGCTCCATCTCCTTGCACGCCACGCACCAGTCGGCGTAGAAGTCCAGCATCACCGGCTTGGCGCTGGTGGCCAGGACCCGATCCAGCTCGGCCACCGTCTTGATGCGCGTGAAGTGCGCCTCGCCGCCGTCCGCCGCGCCTCCACCGGCGCCGCCGGCGCCACCCTCGGCGCGGGCGATCGTCAAATGCCCCAGCGGCTGCAGCACGTCGCGCCCGGCGCTGGCGGCGCCGGTCAACTCGAACAGGCCGACCAGCAGAAAGGCCAGCCCCAAGGTCTTGCCGACATAGGCGCCCAAGCCCGCGCCCTTCGGAATACCGTCGAACACGTGCAGGAACATGGCGCACAGCAGCGCGAACACGCCCCACATGACCATCATTACGGTGACCGAGAACACCGGCGTGACCATCCAGATGGCGACCGCGATCAGCAACAGGCCGAAGACCTTCTTGACGCCGTTCATCCAGGCGCCAGCGCGCGGCAGCAGGCTGCCGGCCGACAGGCCCGTCAACAGCAGCGGCACGCTCATCCCGACCGCCATCGAGAACAGCGCCCAGCCGCCGGTCCAGACGTTGCGCGTCTGGCTGATGTAGAGCAGCGCGCCGGCCAGCGGACCGGCCACGCACGGACCGACGATCAGCGCCGACAGGGCGCCCATGACGAACACGCCGGCGAATTTGCCGCCGCCCATATTGCCGCTGGTGGAGCTTAGGCGGCTTTGCAGGCTGCTAGGCAGCTGCAGCTGATAGACGTCGAACATCGACAGCGACAGGATGAACAGCAAGGCGCCGAACGTCAGCAGCACCCACGGCTTTTGCAGCGCGGCGGCCAGGCCTTCGCCGGCCAGGCCGGCGCCGACGCCGAGCGAGGTGTAGACCAGCGCCATGCCAAGGCTGTAGGCCAGCGCCAGCATGAAGCCACGGCCGCGCGAGACATTGCCTTCACCGACGATGATCGACGACAGGATCGGCACCATCGGCAGTACGCACGGCGTGAACGACAGCAGCAGGCCGAAGACCAGGAAGGCCAGGCCGATGCGCCAGGCGCTGCCGCTTTGCAGCGTGCGCTGGGCCAGCGAGCTGTCATCCTCCGGCGCGGCGGCCGGAGTGGATGCCGCGCCGGTGGCCGCGACCGATGCCGGGGCGGCGGCGGAAGCTGCGTTCGTCGCGGCCGGCGCGGCCGGGTCGATCGGCGTCAGCTTGCCGGGCTTCCTCGGGTCGACGCGGTAGCTCTGCTCCGCCGGCGAATAACACAGGCCGGCGTCCGCGCAGCCCTGGTAACCGACCAGCAGCGTGTACGGCTGCTTGGCCGCCACCGGGAGATCGATCACCAGCGTGTCCTGGTAGGTTTCCATCTCCTTGTTGAAATTGGTGTCGAACTTGCGTATGCCGTTCGGCAGCACCGGCGCCGCCACCTGCGCGCCGTCGGCGGCGTTGAAGCTCAGACGATCGCGGTACAAGTGGTAGTCCTTGGCGATCTTCCACGTCAGCCGCACGGTCTTGGCGTCGAGCGCCTCGGCGGTCAGCTTGAAGGCCTGCTCCGGCTCGAGAAAGTCGCCCGCCCGCACCTGGCTGCCCGCAAACAGCGCGATCAGCGCCACCAGCATCGTCGCCAGCATCTGCAGACGCACCATCCATTTTTGTCGTTTCATGAGATATCCCTATACAACATCTGCCCCTGATCATCGATGGTCAAATAACCCATGTCGGAGGCGTTCAGAAAATTGAGCCCGCCCTGCTGCTTGAGCATGGCGATCGTCGAACAACTACCAGCCGCTATCGCCATCGGCGCCATCACGCTCACCGAGCGCCAGTGCCGCACCGGCATGCCGGTGCGCGGATCGAGGATGTGGCAGTAACGCTGCCCATCCAGTTCAAAATAACGCTCATAGTCGCCGCTGGTGGCCAGCGCGCCCTGGCTGATCGGAATACTGGCGACCACCGCGCCGGGATCGCGCGGGTCCTGTATGCCGATGCTCCACGGTCGCCCGTCCAGGCGCGGGCCGATGAAGCGCATGTCGCCGCCCAGGTTCACATAGCCGTGCCGCACGCCGGCCTCGATCAGCAGGCCGGCCGCGCGGTCGGCCGCGTACTCCTTGCCGAAGCCGCCGAAGTCGATCTCCATGCCCGCTTCGCGCAGAGACACATCCTCACCGTCGCACACCACCTTGTCCCAGCCGACCAGCGCCAGCAAGGGCTCCAGCACCTGCGCCTTCGGCACGCTCGGCCGGCGGAAATCCCAGGCTTTGCGCAGCACGCCGGAGGTGATGTCGAACAGCCCCTCGCTGGCGCCGTACAGCGCGGCGGCGTAGGACATCAGCGCCATGGTCTCCTTGTCGCAGGCGACCGGCTCCCTGCCCGCCGCCGCGTTGACCCGCGAGACGATGCTCTCCGGCCGGTAGCGCGAGTACTTCTCCTCGATCCTGCGTACCTCCGCCACGGCCTGCCGCGACAGCAGTTCGGCCGTGTGGGCGTCGGGCGCGGCCAGCCGGATCTCGCAGCGGCTGGCCATGGCGTCGAACGCGGTGCGGTGGATCGCCTCTACCATTGCCGGTTGACCGCGATCTGGAAGGTCTGCGCGCGCAGCGGCTCGAGCCCGGGGCTGCCGGAGTGGAACGCGCGCCAGCTGCCGCGCTGCTGATAGGCGGAGGCCTTGACGTCCACCGACCACAGCTTGTCGATCTGCTTGCTGACCTTGAGCCCCACGGTCACCGCGCCAAAACCGGACAGGCGCTGGTCGGCAGACGACAGGCCCGGATTGGCGGCGTTGAAGCCGGGCGGGAACGGCGTGCCGAACACCGGATCGTAGACCGGGTCGTAGTAGAAGTCCGCCGCGCTTTGCGTGTAGAGGCGCACTTCCGGCGTCACGGTCCAGCCCTGCGACAGCGGCTGCACGTATTCCTGCGACAGCGTGTGCCCGCGCACGCCGAAGCTGTCGCGGTAGTAGCGGTAGGAGCTGCGGCTGATGCCACCGGTCGATTCGACATGGTGGTTCCAACGCAGCAGCACGGTGTTCTCGTTGCGGCTGCGCGGTCGGTTGTCGAAGGCCTTGTACGGATCGGAGAAGAAGCCGCGGCCGCGGTCGTGCGCCAAGGTCAGTTGCACCACGTCGTTCTTGGTCAGCACCTGGGTCACGCCGACCAGCAGGTTGGTGGTGTTCTTCTTCTCGCCGACCACGGCGCCGCCGGTGGAATTGATCTCGTCGTTGGCGCGGCCGAAGCCCGCCGACCACGTTGTGTTGCGGTCTTCGCTCTCGAAGGTGCCCTGCAGCGAGAAGGCGCGCGACACGTAGTCATGCTCGGTCGAATAGCTGGCGCCGACCGACACGCTGCCGCGATCGAGGTAGCGCTTGAGCGAGACGTCGCCGGCCTTGCGGTCGTCGCTCATGCGCGAGGCGCCGGAGACGGCCGTATGGTAGCGCGGCGAGGCGCCAGACACGTCGTCGGTCACCGCCGAGGCGCTGATGCTCCAGACGCCCGCCACCGGCGCCATGATCGACACCGACGGCGCGTGCACGCGGATGCGGTCCATGTCGGACTGGCTTTCGCGGTAGTCCAGATAGCCGATGCTGATCACGCCATTGGTCGGCGGCGCCTCGGCGCGCGCCTGCACGCCCGGCAGCAGCAGCGCCGCCGCCAGGATCGAGCCGGCCAGCGACGATGGCGACATCGACGGCTGGCCGTCGTCGGGAACTGTGATTTCTTTGCTGGTCATAGGATATTCCATGTCAGTTGCAGCCGCAGCCGCCACCACCGACACCGGCGCCGCCCGACGAGGACTCGCGGCTGGTGTAGATATGGTCGTCGTAACGGCTGAACAAACCGCCGTCGTTGAAGGTCATTTCGGGCTTGGCCAGCGTGCCTTTTTCCCAAGGCTGGACATTGCCGAACGAGGCGCAGCCGGACAGGCTGGCGGCCAGCGCCAGGGCGATCAGGGTTTTCATTTGGCGGCTCCCAGTGCGGATTGAATCTTCGCTTCCAGTTCGGCGCGGTCGGCGTCGCGGAAGCCGGAATGCTCCAGCAGGACCTTGCCGTCGGCGCCGATCAACACGCTGCTCGGCATGCCCTTGATGCCGTACTGGCGCGGGGTGGCGCCCTTCGGATCGAAGGCGATGGTGAACTTGGCCGGCGTGGCCGCCAGGAAGGTCTTGGCGTCCTCGCTCTTGGCGTCGACGTTGATGCCGACGATTTGCAGGCCGCGCGGGCCGTACTTGGCCTGCATCTCGTTCATCCACGGGAAGGACTGGCGGCACGGGCCGCACCACGAGGCCCAGAAGTCGACGTACACCACCTTGCCGGTCAACTTCGCCAGTTGGACGGCGCCGTCCATGCCCTGCAGGTCGAACTGCGGCGCGGGTGCGCCCTTCTCCAGCGCGAACGCCGACGATGCGCCCAGCGTGGCGGCCAGCAGGATCGATATAGCTTTGATTTTCATAGTGGCTCCAGGTTAGTTTTGATCGTCGCGGTTGCGACGGCGGCGCCACACGATCACGCCGAGCGACAGCATGGCCAGCAACGCCAGCATCGGATCGTTGACGCTTTGCGAGGCCGAGCAGCCGCCGCCACCGCGGTTTTGCGGCGTGGCGTTGGACGGGGCGGCGTTGGCCTGGCCGTTCAGGGCGATGGTCCAGCTGCCGCCGGCCACGTTCGACTGGATCACGGCATTGCCGCTGTTGCCGCCGGCGTTGACCGGCGTGTAGCGCACCACCAGGTCGCAGGTGGCGCCGGGTTGCAAGGTGAACGGGAAGGCGGCGCAGCCGGTGCTGTCGGCGACGGCGGCGAACGGGCCGCTGAAGGCGGCGCTGGCCAGGGTCAGCGCGGTCGAACCGCTGTTGGTCAAGCTGAAGCGGCGGGTCGGCGCGGCGGCGCCGATGGTGACGGCGCCGAAATCGAAGCTTTGCGGGCTGACGCCGAGCGAAGGCGCGCTGACCGCGACCGCCACGCCGTTGCCGCTCAATGGCAGCGTGAACTGCGCGCCGGCGTCGGTCACCAGCAACAGGCTTGCGCTGCGGGCGCCGGCGGCCGTCGGACGGAAGGCCGTGGTGATGGTGCAGCTGGCGCCGGCGCTGACGGTGCCGTTGGCAGCGCAGGTGCCGCCGGTGACGAAGTCGCCGGCTTGCGCGCCACCCAGGCTCAGGGTCGAGATGCGCACCGCCGCGCTGCCGGTGTTGCCCACGGTCGTCGTGTGCTCGGCCGCGCTGGCGCCGACTTGCGTATCGGCGAAGGCGATCGGCCCGGTCTCGGACAGCACCGGGACGCCGACCGATTGCGTGGTGCCGCTGCCGGTGATGGCCACTTGCACGGCCGCCGCGTTCGAGGTCACGCCCAGGGTGGAGGTGACCGCGCCGTCGGCGGTCGGCGCGAAGCGCACCGGTACCGAGCAGCTGGCGCCGACGGCCAGGGTGGCGCCGCAGTCGCCGGCGGCGATGGTGAAGCTGCTCGAACCGGTCAGCGCGATGCGCGTGAAGGCGACGGCGACGTTGCCGGTGTTGGCCAGCACCACCGTCTGCGACGTCGCCGGGGAGCTGATCGTGCGCAGGCCGAAGGCCAGCGCGGACGGCGAGGCCGTCAGCGCCGGCGCGGCGGCCGAAGCGGTGCCCGACAGCGCCACCGTGGCGGCGCCGTTGCTGGCGTTGGAGGCCAGGGTCAAGCTGCCGGCGAAGGCGCCGGCGGCGGTTGGCGTGGCCTGTACCGTGACGCTGCAGCTGGCGTTGACCGGCAATGGCGTCGCCACCGCGCAGTTGCCGCCGAGCGTGAAGATATTGGCATTGGCGCCGCCGACGGCGATCGAGGTGAACGCCAGCGGCGCCTGGCCGCTGTTGGTGACAGTGATGGTGGAGGCGCCCGACGCGGCGCCGGTCAGCTGCGCGCCGAAGTTGACGCTCGGCGCCGACAGCGCGATGGTCGCCTGCGGCGTGGCGTTGCCGGTGCCGCTCAGGGCCACGGCGCTGCTGCCGCCGGTGGCGTTGTGGGTGATGGTCAGGGTGGCGGCGCGCGCCCCGGCCGCCGTCGGACGGAAGCTGACCTGCACGGTGCAGTTGGCGCCGGCCGCGATGGCCGCGCCGTTGGCGCAGCTGCCGCCGGTCAGGCTATAGTCGCCTGCCGCCGCGCCGCCCAGGGTGATGTTACCGATATTGAGCGCGGCGCTGCCGGTGCTGCTCAGGGTCGTGCTCAAAGGAGCGCTGGTCTGGCCGATGCTGGTGCCGCTGAAGGCCAGGCTGGCCGGCGCCAGCGAGGCCGCCGGCGACGCCGTCACGGTCGGATTGGCGATGTAGGCCGCGATGTCGGCCAGTTCGGCGGAGCTGAAGCGGCCGGCGAACTGGCCCATGCCGCCACCAGCGTTGCGGGCGATGGCGGCGGCGATGACGGACGGCTGATTGGCGGCGCGCTGGATGTTACTGACATTGTTGGCCGGACTAGCGCCATGACAGGCGACGCAGGTGCCGCCGCCGCCGACGGGGCCGTTCTGATACAGGGAGCGCCCGTTCAACGCGTCTTGCGCGCTCGCCGATTGCGAAGCCAGTCCCAATAGCAGCGCCGCCGCCGCCGCGTGCCGCAGCCGGAATTCCCACGTTAAACCTGTCATGCCACTCTCCTGAAGTTGATCTTGAAATTGATCCGAATAGATCTATAAACCGCAGACAGAGATAGCAAAGGCATTGAACGCGCTGTGCATCAGCGCGCACCACCACCAGTTGCGGGTGCGCTGGTAGAGCAGCGCCAGCGCCAGTCCCGGTGGCAGCACCGCGACGGCCGCCTGCCAGCCGGAGCCCAGGTGCAGCAGCCCGAAAGCGGCCGTCGACACCAGCACGGGCCAGGTCCACCCGAATCCCTGGCGCGGCAGCGGCGAGCGTCGTATCAGCCACTCCTGCAGGCCGGCGCGGACCACGCACTCCTCCAGCAGCGGCGACAGCACCAGCAACTGCAGGCAAACACCCGGATCGGGCGCCCGCAACTGCGCGCCGCACAAGGCGTCCGCCGCCCATGGCATGGGCAGAAGTAAGGAGATCAGCGGCACGTTGGGAAGCCTGGTTACCGGTTTGCGTATCTTGTCTGACCGTTCATTCCAGGCCAGCCGGTAAAGGTTCTAACTGAAGTGGGGGAAAATGCGTTTATTTTCGGCCGGTCAGGCGACCGAGCCATTTGGTGGCGAAGCGCTTGTTCGCCTTGAGGGTGTAGTCCAGCGTGGCGAATTGCTCGTCGAGCGCTTCCTGCAGCACGCTGGCCGGGTTGGCCGGAGTCAGTTTGAGATAGGCGTCCGCCTCGCCGTAATCGCGATGGATCTCCATGCCGGCCTTTTTCGCGATGTGCATCATCGTCTTGTTCGACGACAGGCAGTGCATATATAAAGTATCGACGTCGCTGTTGCGGCAGTGGATGGCGGCGCGCTCGAACAGCTTGGAGCCGACGCCCATGCCGCGCGCGCTCTTGCTGACCGAGACGCCGAATTCGGCCACCCGCTCCTTCTCGGTGACGGCGCTCTTGGACTCGTCGCGCGGCGCGAAGGCCAGGTGGCCGACCGCCACCAGCTTGAACAGCCGGTTGTACACGCCGAACACCATGTCGCGCGAAAAATCGATGCTGTTGACGTATTTCTCGACCCGCTCGTCGGGCAGCATGGTGCCGAAGCGCAGCAGCCGGTCGCTGCTTTCCAGTTCGAGGAAGTGCTTGACCATGCGCCGGCGGTCGCGCTCCTGCAGCTCCTTGACCAGCACCGTCGGCCGCTGTTTGCCGTCTTTGTGCTTGCCCCAGCGGCGCAGCGGATTTTGGAACAGGTCGATGGAGTTCATTCGTCCACCCTCAGCGCCGTTGCCACGGCCGTCACCCGCGCGCGGTGCACGAATTCCGGTATCCGTTGCGGATGGTCGGCGCTGGCCTGGGCGATCTCGCCGGCGTTGACGCCGCGCGCGGCCGCCATCGCCGCCTCCAGGTGCGCCAACTGCGGGAACGGCGCCTCGAGATAGCTGGCCGTGGGGCCGATGCGCCCGCGCGAATCGCATTCGGTCGCCAGCAGCATCTGCGAAAAGCGCGCCGGCTTGCGGAAGGCGTCGCAGCGCTCGAGCAGCTTGACGATGGTGTTGGGCCGCAGTTGCAGCGCGCGGCCCACGTTGCCATGTTCGCGCGCGGTCATCACGGCCAGGTCGCGGCACTCGGTCGGCACCTTGAGGCGCTTGCACACCTGCTCGACCAGTTTGACGCCCAGTTCCTCGTGGCCATGGTGCGCCGGCCAGGTGGCCGACGGCGTCACGCCCTTGCCCAGGTCGTGCATCAGGCAGGCGAAGCGCGTCGGCAGTTCCAGCTTCGCCCGCGCCGCGCAATCGACCACCTGCAGGATATGGACGCCGGTGTCGATCTCCGGGTGCCACTTTTCCGGCTGCGGCACGCCCCACAGCGCGTCGAGCTCCGGCAGGATGCGCGCCAGCGCGCCGCAATCGCGCAGCACCTCCAGCATGCGCGACGGCTTGTCTTCCATCAGCCCGCGCGACAGTTCCTGCCACACGCGTTCCGGCACCAGCGCGTCGACCTCGCCCTGCTCCGTCATTTGCCGCATCAGCGCGTTGGTTTCCGGCGCCACGCGGAAGTCGCTGTAGCGGGCGGCGAAACGGGCCACGCGCAGGATGCGCACCGGGTCCTCGGCGAAGGCGTCGGAGACGTGGCGGAACACGCGCTGTTCGATATCGCGGCGGCCGCCGAAGGGATCGGTCAGCGCGCCGTCGTCGGCGCGGGCGATGGCGTTGATGGTCAGGTCGCGCCGGATCAAATCCTGCTCCAGCGTGACATCCGGGGAAGTGTGGAACACGAAGCCCTTGTAGCCGGGCGCGGTCTTGCGCTCGGTGCGGGCCAGCGCGTACTCCTCCTGCGTCTTCGGATGCAGGAACACGGGAAAATCCTTGCCGACCGGGCGGAAGCCCCGGGCCAGCATGTCGTCCGGCGTGGCGCCGACCACCACGTGGTCGTGGTCCTTGACCGGCAGGCCAAGCAGCTCGTCGCGCACGGCGCCGCCGACTACATAAATCCGCATCATCGTCAGTCCGGCATGTCGGCGTCGTGCTTGGGCGCCGTTTCGGTTTCGGCCAGCGCCTCGGCCACCCAGCGCGCGACGGCCGGATGCGCCAGCACGCGCTGGCAGTAGGCGTCCAGCGCCGGCGCCAGCGACACGCCGTAGGTGCGGAAGCGCATCACCACCGGCGCGTAATAGGCGTCGGCGATCGAGAAGTCGCCGAACAGGAACTGGTGGTGGCCGAAGCGCGACAGGCACTCCTCCCAGATCTCGCTGATGCGGCCGATGTCGGCCTGCGAGCCGTTGGTGCGGCCCTTGCCGGGAAAGCTGGCGCGGATGTTCATCGACATCGACGTGCGCAGGTCGGCGAAGCCGGCGTGCATCTCGGCGCAGACCGAACGGGCCATCGCGCGCGCGGCCACGTCCTGGGGCCACAGATGCAGCTCCTGGAACTGCTCGGCCAGATACTCGCAGATCGCCAGGCTGTCCCAGATCGTCATCTCGCCGGCCAGCAGCACCGGCACCCGGCCGCTGGCCGAGTAGCCGCAGATGCGGTTGGCGGTGTCGGGCCGGTCGAGCAGCACGCGCACCTCCTGGAACGGGATGCCGAACGCGGTCATCGCCACCCACGGCCGCATCGACCAGGACGAATAATTCTTGTTGCCGATGATGAGCGTCAGGCCCGGCTCGCGCGCGCTGGCCAGGGTGTTCGACAGGCTGGGATCAAGTTTGGTGGTCTGCATGATGCGTCCGTAATGGTGTGGTCAATGCGTTTGGTCAGCGCGAGCCGTAGCTCGATTCCTGCTCTTCCTCGGCGCTGTAGGAGCGCGGCGCGACGGTGCCGATGCGCGCCTTCAGCGATTGCGGACGGCCCTCGAACAACGCCGCGTAGTAGGTGGCGTTCGACATCACGTTCTTGACGTAGGTGCGCGTCTCGTAGAACGGGATGGTCTCGATGAAGATGGCGCTGTCGATCGGCTTGGTGAGGGTTGCGCGCCAGCGGCGCGAGCGTCCCGGCCCGGCGTTGTAGGCCGCCGTGGCCAGCACCTCCGAGCCGTCCATGTTCCCGAGCACCATGTTCAGGTAGTTCGTGCCCAGCATGATGTTGGTGCGCACGTCGGTCAGCATGTCCTGCGCGAAGTCGGTCAGGCCCAGCTTCTTGGCCACCCAGCGCGCGGTCGACGGCATCACCTGCATCAGGCCCGACGCCCCCACGTGCGATTGCGCGCCGAGGATGAAGCGCGACTCCTGCCGCATCAAGCCATACACCCAGGCCTTGTCGAGACCCAAGGTCTGCGTGGCCGGATGCATGACGTCGTGGTGCGGCGACGGGAAGCGCTGCGTGTAATCGACCTGGATGCGGGTGCGGTCCGAGGTGTTGACCATGCGGTCGAGGATCTCGTGCTGGCGCGCGAATTCGGCGGCGGCCAGGTAGCCGCGTTCGTCCAGCCCGCGCAGGCCCCAGTTCCATTCGCGGGTGCCCTCGAAGCGCAGGCGCATGCCGAAGAACTTGAGCGAACGCTGGAAGTTGGGATTGGCGGCGATCGCCGCGGTTTCGGCGGGCGTGATCGGCAGTCCCGGCAGCGGGATGGTGACCAGGTTGCCGGTTTCCTCCAACGCCAGCTGGCCGTAGAAATTGGGCTGGTCGGAGATGCTGCGGAACAGCCGCTCGGCCTCGCCGGCCGGATGGCTGGTCACGCCGGCTTCGGCCATCAGCGCGCGGCCCATCCAGTAGATCCAGGCCGGATCGTCGCGCAGCGAGGCCGGCATCGCCTGGATGCTGGCCTTGACCTGGCGCCAGTCGCCGGCGCGCAGCGCGATGCGTGTTTTCCACTGGATCTGGTCGATCGACAGCCTGGCGCCGTTCGAACGGCGCCAGTACTCCGCCGTGTCGGTGTCGAGCGAATAGGACGATTGCAGCGCGATCGCCGCCCAGCCTTCCTGCCGCTCCAGCGGCGTCAGTTGGGATGAGGCCTTGTCCAGCGCCAGCGCCGCCAGCTTGACGCTGGTCTTGGCCATGCGGCCGACGGCCACCACGAAGATCTCGTGTTCGGTGCGGCCGCCGCCCGGCCCCTTGGCCAGCGCCAGCGCCGGCGTGTCGACCGCCTGCACCGCCTTTTTCTCCGGGCCGCCCAGCAGGGCGACGATGCGGCGCGCCTGCCCGGTGGCGTTGAATTCGCCGGCCAGGCGCAGTTGCTCATACAGGTCGTTGGCGTCGAACTGGCCGGTCTGGAACAGGGTGGCGATCAGGCCCGCGCAGGGTTCGCCGTAGACCGCCGGGGAGGTCAGCAGCGCGCGCGCCTCGTCTGCCACCTTCTGGCCTTTGAGCGCGCGCGATTGCAGCGCGTAGCATTTGACCTGGGTGTCATCGTTGAGCACGAACAGCGGCAGCTGCTCGTCGAAGGTGGCCCAATCGCGCTTGCGGCCCAGGTCCAGCAGCCAGTCGTTGCGCAGGCGGTCGACGATGGCCTGGCCTTCGTAGCGCTTCATGAAATCGCGGATTTCCGCGTAGGGGACGTCCTTCAGGCGCGATTTGAGCCGATAATAATCGACATACGAGGGAATCGAATAATTGGCGAGGCGCGCCGCGTAGAAATCCACCTTGGCCGTGTCGTCCTGGCGCACCGCGTCGCGCATCAGCAGGAAGGCGTCGTCCTGGCGCTTGGTCTCGGCGCCGATGTCCTCGGCGTGGGCCACCGACATATAAGTAGGGTTGAACGCAACCCAGGCCACGACGGCGACGCCGGCAATCCATTTCGAAGCGGAAATCAATGTGAAACTCTCTTTAAGCAGTGTACGAAGCGACAACCGAATCCATGACCGGCGATGAATCCATGACCAGCGACCCTAGAATACCACGTGCCGCGAGCGAACGAACAGCCCCGCCCGCCATGCGAAAGGCCGATTTGCGCAAGCGGTTGCTGACCGCGCGGCGCGCGCTCGATCCGGCCACGCGGGCGGCCTGGGACCACGCCATCGGCGCGCGGGTGATCGCGTGGTGGCGCGCGGCGCGGCCGGCGGCGCTGGGCGTGTACTGGCCGTTGCGCGACGAGCCGGATCTGCAGCCGGCCTACGCGGAACTGGCGCGCCTGGGCGCGCGGCTGCTGCTGCCGGTGGTGGTGGAAAAGCACGCGGCGCTGGAATTCGCCGACTGGCGCATCGGCGAGGCGATGGTCAAGGACGCGATGGGGGTGGCGGTGCCGGCGCAGTTGCGGCTGGCGGCGGCGTATCCGCCGGCGTTGCTGGTGCCTTGCCTGGGATACAACCCGCAAGGTTATCGACTGGGCTATGGCGGCGGGTTTTACGACCGCACCCTGGCGCGCGCGCCGCGTCCGCAAACGGTGGGCATCGCGTACAGCTGCCTGGAAGTGCAGTTCGACGGCGACGCGCACGATGTGGCGCTGGACCGCGTCGTCACCGAGAGCGGCGGGTGACGCGGCCATGATGGCCGCATCGCCGTCGCCTCAGCGCCACCCCACCGTCACACCAGGCGTTGCCACAAAGCCGTCGTCGCCGCGGCCTGGTTCATGCTGTAGAAGTGCAGGCCCGGGGCGCCGCCGGCCAGCAGGCGCTCGCCCAGCTGCGCCACCACATCGAGGCCGAACGCCTTGATCGACGCGGTGTCGTCGCCGTAGCTGGCCAGTTTCAATCGCACCCAGCGCGGGATCTCGGCGCCGCACATGTCGGAAAAACGCATCAGCTGCGTGTAGTTCGTGATCGGCATGATGCCGGCCACGATCGGCACGTCGATGCCCAGCTTGCGGGTCTGGTCGACGAACTGGAAGTAGGCGTCGGCGTTGTAGAAATACTGCGTGATGGCGGCGTTGGCGCCGGCCTTGACCTTGCGCTCGAACGCCAGCAGGTCGTCCCGCGGCGACTTGGCCTGCGGGTGCACCTCCGGATAGGCCGCCACTTCGATGTGGAACCACTCGCCGGTCTCCTGGCGGATGAACTCCACCAGCTCGTTGGCGTAGCGGAATTCGCCGGCCGCGCCGTAGCCGCTCGGCAGGTCGCCGCGCAGCGCGACGATGCGCTTGATGTTGTGCGACTTGAATTCGGCCAGGATGGCGCGGATCGACTCGCGCGTGCCGCCCACGCACGACAGGTGCGGCGCGGCGTCCTCGCCGGCGGCCAGGATTTCGACCACCGTGTCCAGGGTGCCGCGCTGCGTGCTGCCGCCGGCGCCGAAGGTCACGGAAAAATATTTGGGTTTCAGTTCGGACAGCTTGGCGCGCGTGGCGCGCAGCTTTTCCGCCCCTTCCGCCGTCTTCGGCGGAAAGAATTCGATACTGAAATTATGACTAGTCATCTGCGTTCTTCAAAAGTAGGGTAGACAGGGCCCAGGAAATCACGCTGTACAGCAGTGCGCCGCCGATCGCCGACAGGAAGCTATCGACGTGGAAGCCGTCGACGAATTGCGCCACCAGCCAGAACATGAAGCCGTTGATGACGAAGATAAACAGTCCCAGCGACAACATCGTCACGGGCAGGGTCAACAGCAACAGCACGGGGCGGATCAGGGTGTTTACAAGGGCCAGCACGAAAGCCGCGACGAGGGCTGCGCCTATGCTTGTGACATCGACAGAACGCATCAGGTAGGGAATTGCCAGCAGGGCAACCGCATTGATTAACCAGGTAAGGACCAGACGCATAACTAAGTCTCGCTGCAAAAAATTAGCTCAATAAAAAACAGGGCCGGCACACGCCGGCCCCGCCTCACGCCGCCGGATTAATAACGGTAGTGGTCAGGTTTGTACGGACCTTGCTGCGTCACGCCGATATAGGCCGCTTGCTCTTCGGTCAGCACGGTCAGCTGCGCGTTCAGTTTCTTCAACTGCAGGCGCGCCACTTTCTCGTCCAGGTGCTTCGGCAGCACGTAGACGCCGACCGGGTACTTGTCGGTGTTGGCGAACAGCTCGATCTGGGCGATGGTCTGGTTCGCGAACGACGAGCTCATCACGTACGACGGATGGCCGGTGCCGCAACCCAGGTTCACCAGGCGGCCTTCGGCCAGCAGGATGATGCGCTTGCCCGACGGGAAGATCACGTGGTCGACTTGCGGCTTGATATTTTCCCAGGTGTACTTCTTCAGCGCGGCGACGTCGATCTCGTTGTCGAAGTGGCCGATGTTGCAGACGATGGCCTGGTCCTTCATGGCCAGCATGTGCTGCTCGGTCAGGATGTGATAGTTGCCGGTGCAGGTGACGAAGATGTCGCCGTGTTCGGCGGCGTAGTCCATCGTCACGACGCGGTAGCCTTCCATCGCCGCCTGCAGCGCGCAGATCGGATCGATTTCGGTGACCCACACCTGCGCCGACAGCGCGCGCATGGCCTGGGCCGAGCCCTTGCCGACGTCGCCGTAGCCGGCGATGACGGCGACCTTGCCGGCGATCATGACGTCGGTGGCGCGCTTGATGCCGTCGACCAGCGACTCGCGGCAACCGTACAGGTTGTCGAACTTCGACTTGGTGACGGAATCGTTGACGTTGATCGCCGGGAAGGCCAGCTTGCCGTCCTTGTGCATCTGGTACAGGCGGTGCACGCCGGTGGTGGTTTCCTCGGTCACGCCCATGATCTGCGGCAGACGCTTGGAGTACCAGGCCGGATCGATCGCCAGGTGCGCCTTGATGGCGTTGAACAGGCAGATCTCCTCTTCCGAGCTGGGCGCGGCCAGCACCGAGATATCTTTTTCGGCGCGCGCGCCCAGGTGCAGCAGCAACGTGGCGTCGCCGCCGTCGTCGAGGATCATGTTCGAGTAGACGGCGTTGCCGGCGGCGTCGGCCGGCCACTCGAAGATGCGGTGGGTGTAGTCCCAATACTCGTCCAGGGTCTCGCCCTTGATGGCGAACACCGGGGTGCCGGCGGCGGCGATGGCGGCGGCGGCGTGGTCCTGGGTCGAGTAGATGTTGCACGACGCCCAGCGGACCTTGGCGCCCAGCGCTTCGAGCGTCTGGATCAGCACGGCGGTCTGGATGGTCATGTGCAGCGAACCGGTGATGCGCGCGCCCTTGAGCGGCTGGGCGGCGGCGAATTCCTCGCGGATCGCCATCAGGCCTGGCATTTCGGTTTCGGCGATGCGGATTTCTTTGTCACCCCAGGAAGCCAGGGAAATATCGGCGACCAGGTAGTCTTGTGCGGATTTGAGTACGGCGTTCATCACGCCCTCCTTTCAGTTAGAAAAAAGTAACGTGAGCGCGGTTGCAAATTCCGAGCCTGGCGAATGGGGAATTCGTCGCAACGCTCCTCGGAAGGTGCATTTTAGCACCACCTCGGCGCGGATCGCCACACGCGGGGAGAAATAAGCCGGGTCAACGGATGTTCAAGCAACAAACCCCGGGGTCAAGTCTGTCATTCGGACACGGCCTCAAGCGCAGAAGACCTTCCACGCTCGAGCTTGTGTCCGAATGACAGACTTGACCCCGGCGGGGGGGTTAGTTCAGGCCGGCGGCGGCGCGCAGGGCCGCGGCCTTGTCGGTGCGCTCCCACGTGAATTCCGGCTCTTCGCGGCCGAAGTGGCCGTAGGCGGCGGTCTTGGCGTAGATCGGACGCAGCAGGTCGAGCATTTGCACGATGCCCTTCGGACGCAGGTCGAAGTGCTCCATCACCAGCGCGGCGATCTTGTCGTCGGGGATGACGCCGGTGCCTTCCGTATAGACCGTGATGTTGATCGGCCGCGCCACGCCGATGGCGTAGCTGACCTGCACCTGGCATTGGCGCGCCAGGCCGGCGGCGACGACGTTCTTGGCGACGTAACGCGCGGCGTAGGCGGCCGAACGGTCCACCTTCGTCGGGTCTTTGCCGGAGAAGGCGCCGCCGCCGTGCGGGCTGGCGCCGCCGTAGGTGTCGACGATGATCTTGCGCCCGGTCAGGCCGCAGTCGCCCTGCGGTCCGCCGATGACGAAGCGGCCGGTCGGGTTGACCAGGTACTTGGTGTCGACCAGCCATTCGCGCGGCAGCACCTGCTTGATGATCTCCTCGATCACCGCCTCTTCGATCTGCTTGTGCTGCATTTCCGGCGCATGCTGGGTCGACAGCACGACGGTGTCGACCGCGACCGGACGGCCGTTGACGTAGCGCAGCGTGACTTGCGATTTGGCATCCGGACGCAGCCACGGCAGGCGGCCGTCCTTGCGCAGCTGCGACTGGCGCTCGACCAAGCGGTGCGCGTAGTGGATGGCGGCCGGCATCAGCTCGGCCGTTTCGTCGCAGGCGTAGCCGAACATCAGGCCCTGGTCGCCGGCGCCCTGGTCGAGGTCGATACCGGCGCCCTCGTCGACGCCCTGCGCGATGTCGGGCGACTGCTTGTCATAGGCCACCAGCACCGCGCAACCGCGGTAGTCGATGCCGTAGTCGGTGTTGTCGTAGCCGATGCGCTTGATGGTTTCGCGCGCGACTTGAATATAATCAACGTTGGCGTGCGTGGTGATTTCGCCGGCCAGCACCACCAGGCCGGTGTTGCACAGCGTTTCGGCGGCGACGCGCGCTTTCGGGTCCTGCTCGAGGATGGCGTCCAGAATGGCGTCCGAGATTTGGTCGGCGACCTTGTCCGGATGGCCTTCCGAAACGGATTCGGAAGTGAAAAGATAATCGTTTGACATCGCAAGCTCCTGATACTGGTTGAGAATGGTTGTCGCTCACCCAATACGGCTTGCGACGCTTTAGCGATATTTATATTCCGCTTCGCAAGTTGTCTGTTAACTCAGCGGGCACTGCATACGTGGTATTTTACGCTTCTTAAAAAAATTTTGGCTATAGCAACAGCAGCCGAACGTTCCTTGATATTGACGATTTCACTTCATGCTTGTTTATCTTTTCCGCTTTTTATCGATCTTTCCGCTGCCGCTGCTGCACGCGGTGGGCGCCGCGCTCGGCTGGCTGGTTTATCTGTGTTCTCCATCGCATCGTCGGCGGATGCGCGAGAACATGGCCCTGGCCGGCTATACGGGACACCTGTCGGCGGCCATCGCCGAGGCCGGAAAAAGCATCGTCGAGCTGCCCTTTGTCTGGTGTGCGTCGCCCGCGCGGGTGTCGCGCCTGGCCCACGCCGAGAACTGGGAGCTGGTGCAAACCGAACTGGACGCCGGACGCGGGATCGTGTTCCTGACGCCACACTTGGGCTGTTTCGAGATCGTCGCGCAGGAAATCGCGCTGCGCACCGAGCTGATGGTGATGTACCGCCCGCCGAAACAGGCGGCGCTCAAGCCGCTGGTCGAGGGCGCGCGCGCGCGCAAGAACCTGCTGCTGGCGCCGGCCAATATGTCGGGCGTGCGCATGTTGGCCAAGTTCCTGAAAAAGGGCAAGCCGATCGGCGTGCTGCCCGACCAGGTGCCGCAGGAGGGCGAAGGCGTGTGGGCCGATTTCTTCGGCCGCAGCGCCTACACCATGACCTTGCCGGCCAAGCTGGCGCAGATGGGCGACGCCACCATCATCGTCACCTACGCCGAGCGCTTGCCCGGCGGTAAAGGCTTCGTGGTGCGCTTCGTGCCGTTCGACGGCTCGCTGGCCGGCAGCACGGCCGAGCAGGCGCGCGCCATCAACGCCGCCATGGAACGGCTGATCGCCCGCAACCCCGAGCAATATTATTGGAGCTACAACCGCTACAAGGTGCCGGCCGGCATCGCCGCGCCGGTCGCGGCGGGAGGACGGGCATGAAGCTGCTGCTGGGATTGATGTGGCTGCTGCACTGGCTGCCGCTGCCGCTGCTGGGCCGGGTCGGCAAGCTCACCGGCAGCCTGTTGTTCATGACGCTGCGCTCGCGCCGCCACATCGCGCTGACCAACCTGCGCCTGTGCATGCCGGAGTTGACCGAGGCCGAACGGGTCGCCATCGCGCGCGGCCATTTCCAGGCGTACTCGCGCAGCGTGTGGGAGCGCGGCATCCTGTGGTGGGCCTCCGAGGCGCGCCTGCGGCGCCTGATCCGCGTCGAGCCCGGCCCGGTGCCGGTGGCCGAGATGACGGCCCAGCCGACCATCCTGCTGTGCCCGCACTTCGTCTGCCTGGACGTGGCCGGCGCGTCGATCGCGATGGTGGCCAGCGCCTCGTCGATGTATGTGCAGCAAAAGAACCTGGTGTTCGACAAGGTGCTGCGCGCCGGCCGCGCGCGCTTCAAGCCGGTCAAGCTGTTCACCCGCCAGGACGGCATCAAGCCCATCCTGCGCGCCTTGCGCGACAAGCTGCCCTACTTCATGCTGCCGGACATGGACTTCGGCGAGAAGGATGCCGAGTTCGTGCCGTTCTTCGGCATCCAGGCGGCCACCCTGACGGCCACGGCGCGCATCGCCGCCACCACCGGCGCCCAGGTGATGCCGGTGATCGCCACCTTCCTGCCCGACTATCAAGGTTATCGTGTGAAGTTCTATCCGGTGTGGGACAATTACCCGGGTCCCGACATGGTCGCCGCCACCCGCCGCATGAACGAGTTCATCGAGGAAAGGGTGCGCGAAGCGCCGTCCGAGTATTTCTGGACCCATAAGCGCTTCAAGACGCGGCCCAACGGCGAGCCCTCGCTGTACCAACGTTCCAGGTAGAAGATAGACGATGAAACTCAAATTCACCAAGATGCACGGCGCCGGCAATGACTTCGTGGTCATCGACGGCATCAACCAACAGATCGACCTGACGGCGGCGCAATGGAAGCTGCTGGGCGACCGCCGCTTCGGCGTCGGCGCCGACCAGATCCTGCTGGTGGAAAAGCCGACGCAGCCGGGTTGCGACTTCCGCTACCGCATCTTCAACGCCGACGGCGGCGAGGTGGAACAGTGCGGCAACGGTTCGCGCGCCTTCGTCAAGTTCGTCTCGGAAAAAGGCTTGACCGACCGGCGCAGCATCACCGTCGAAACCAAGGCCGGCGTGATCGCGCCACGGCTGGAGGCGGACGGCAGCATCACCGTCGACATGGGCCCGCCGGTGCTCGATCCCGCGCGCGTGCCGTTCGACGCCGAAGGCTTGCAAGCTGAACGCCAGGGCGGCGCCAGCTTGTGGCCGCTGGTGCTGGAACTGGCGGGCGCCAAGGAAAGCGTGCTGATCTCGGCCGTATCGATGGGCAATCCGCACGCGGTGCAGGTAGTCGACGACGTCGACGCCGCGCCGGTGGAACTGACCGGTCCGCTGATCGAGCACCATCCGCGCTTCCCGAACCGGGTCAACGCCGGTTTCATGCAGATCGTCGATCGCGGGCACGTCAAGCTGCGCGTGTTCGAGCGCGGCGTCGGCGAGACCTTGGCCTGCGGCACCGGCGCCTGCGCGGCGGTGGTGGCCGGCATCGCGCGCGGCCTGCTCGACAGCCCGGTGCGGGTCGACGCCCGCGGCGGCCAACTGTCGATCAGCTGGGCGGGCGAAGGCCAGCCGGTGCTGCTGACCGGCCCGGCCGTGACGGTGTTCGAAGGCGAGATGGAAATTTAACCGGGCGGCCGGCGATCGGGCGGCGCGGCCCCTTACGCGGCCAACAAGTCGTCGCCGTCCGCCGCCGGCAACCACGTCTTGAGGCGGTACAAGCGCTGGCGGTAATTGCCCTCCGGCCCATCCGGGCCGCCGTCGAGCGCGTCGAACAAGCGGCTGATGCGGTCCAGCGCCTGGCGCTCGCGGGCGGTGCGCAGCAAAATCAGGCGCCGCTTGCTGCGCCCGTAACTGGCGCGGATATCGACCACCAGGCAATGCCCCTGGTCGGCCGCCTTGACATCGAGCAGCAGCGCCTCGGCCCGGCTCAATCCAAACAGTTCGGCCAGCTCCAGCCGCGCCGCCAGCAACGGCTGGCTGACCGTCAGCTCGCGCGTGACGCAGCCGGCGATGCTGCCGGTCCAGCCGGACTCCTTCGGCGATTGCGCGATCCGCTGCAACGCCGCGTCGGCCTCGTCGCAGCCCTGCGCCGCCGCCTTTTGCAGCCAGTAGACCGCGCGCACGTCGCTGTTTTCATCGTTGCGGCGGTTGCGCCAGGCGTACATGCCGCATTCGAGCTGGGCGCCGCAGTGGCCCATTTCGGCCGCCCGCTCCAGATAGCATAAGGCTTCGGCCACGCAGCGCTGCGAGAACTCCGGCTTCAGGTAAATGCGCGACAACGCGAACCAGGCGTCGGCCAGGCCCTGCTCGCCGGCCAGGGTCAGCCAGCGGATCGCCCGCTTGAAGTTGACGGCGGCGATGCCGTTGGTTTGCCGCTTGCCGCCGCTGTCCATGCGCGCGAACCACAGGCCCAGCGCCAGCTGCGCGCAGCGCTCGCCGCCATGCGCGGCCAGTTCGCGGCATTGCCGCAGTTCGGCTTCGTACTCGGGCGCGCTGTCGAGCAGGCTGGCGCAGCGTGAAAGCAAAGTGAGCTGTTGCGGGCCGAGCGGCCAATCCGCCGCCCGCGCCGCCTCGGCGTCGTACGGCGCGTCCGCCAGCAGCGTGCGCAGCGGCGGCAGCGCCCGTTGTAAAAACACATCGCGCGCGCCGTGCCAGACTTCGTCGAGCATCGCGTAGTGGGCCGCCATGTCGTGGTCGGCCGTGTGCGTCCAGGCGTGGCGGGCGGCGCGGTTGGCCGGCGCGCGCGCGCCGCGGCCGGCGCGCGCCGACGGTGGCGCCGACGCCTGCGCCGCGGCGGCCGCCGGCGCGCCGCCCTGCTGGGCCAGCAGCCATTGCGCCTCCGCCGAGCCGGAGCGGGCGGCCGCGTCGAGCGCCAGCAGCGCCTTGTCGCGCAGCCGCGCATGGTGGGGCACTTCGGCGCCGTCGTGCCGCGCCGACTGGTTCAGCACCAGTTGCGCCAGCACCACACCGGCCTGCTGGACGCCGGCGTCGTAGGCGCGGTCGTACCACGACAGCACGGCGGGCAGGCAATGTTGGGCGTGTTCGAAAGGGACGTAGCTACCGATCAGCATCCAGGCTTCGTCCTGGTCCTGCAGCGCGGCGCGGTTGAGCCAGTGCAGGGCCGTCGGCAAGCTCAAAGGAAGACTGGCGCCGCCAAACAGATACAGCTTCCCCAACGCTAACTGGCAGACCGCGTCTCCCGCGCGGGCGCCCCGTATGATCCCTAACTCTTCTCGATTTGCCATCGTCTCACTATGAATGTGATTTATCGAAGCGGGCGGTGCAGCGGCACCGTCGCCAGGCGGGCCGGATCACCATGAGCCTCCAAGTGTAGCGTGCCATCGACGCCACATCCTAGACATAATGCGCGGCCGCTTGATCTGCCACAAGCTCGAACCCCCTGCCGCCCCTGTACGCTGGAACTGTTTTGATGCTTTCATGAAAAGAAATAATGCACCCATAGCAGGTTAGACCCTGTGACGGCCAAGGCCAAGGGAGCGGCTTGTGAACGGCCAATCAAGCGTTTCGAAAATACAACAGGAAGCCGCGATTCACCTGCTTTCGACACAAACAAGCCGCCATAGTCGACCATTCCAGCGCATTTGTTGCGGTCAGCCATTAAGGTTCGATCCAACCGGGGAACACGAAGCGGCCGGAAAGCATTAGACCTTTGTACGATTTTCTCTGAAAAGGAATAACTCAAATGATCAAAAAATCTTTAGTGACCGTGGCACTCATGGGCGCGTTCGGCGCTGCATCCGCGCAATCGTCCGTCGCCATTTATGGCACTCTGGATGCAGGCCTTTCCAAGCGCACCAACTCCGGCAACACCTCCACCATGGTGGGCAAACGCGACAACAACAAACTGGGTTTCCGCGGCGTCGAGGACCTGGGCAACGGCCTCAAGGCCTTGTTCCAGCTGGAGATCCGCTATGAGCCGGACACCGGCGTGATCGAAAACACCACCCGCCCCCTGTTCCAGGGCCAGAGCCGGGTCGGCCTGCAGGGCGGCTTCGGCACCGTGCGCATCGGCCGCGGCCTGACCGCGTTCCAGGAAACCAGCACCGCCTTCGAGCCATGGAGCGGCATGCCGGCCACCGCCGGCTACCAGACCGACCTGCAAGTGGCCGGCTACACCAGCGATCCGCTGAGCGCGCCGGGCAACTCGGCCAACCGCTTCTCGAACGCCGTGTTCTACAACACCCCGGTGATCGGCGGCATCTTCCAGCTGAACGCCACCGTGGCCTCCAAGGACGCCAACAACGGCCCCGTCATCATCGGCCGCGGCACCGCGCTGGCGCCGCAGTTCACCGCCAACAGCATGGCCGCCGTGGTGCCGTACTCGCTCAGCGCGACCGCCACCACCGGCCCGTTCGCCGCCTACGGCGCCTATGAGCGCAACGCCGTCGACACCAAGCTGTGGTCGGTCGGCGCGTCGTTCAAGCCGATCCCGGCGCTGAAGCTGATGGGCTCGTATCAAAAGCAGGACCAGGAAGAAAGCGTGTTGATCAATCCGGAAACCAAGGCATGGCTGGTCGGCGCCAACTACAACATCGGTCAAGGCATGATCCGCGCCGGCTACGGCCAGAAAAAACCGGACAACCAGGCCAACAATCCGAACATCGCCAAGACCAAGCAAGTCTCGATCGGCTACGACTACAACCTGTCGGCGCGCACCTATCTGTACGTGGACGCGGCCCGCAAAAAGATCACCCCCGCCGCGACGTTTAATTTCTACAGTCTCGGCATACATCACAACTTCTAAACTTCGCGGTCGACAAGAACCGCTGGTGTGACGTTGGGGATACGGACAAGGGCAACCTTGTCCGTTTTTTTTCGCGCCGCGCGTGGTGCAGTTTTCGTTCAGTACAAAGCCGCGCGTCGGTTAAAATGTGGGACGAGCCCCAACCTTGCAGATAGAGTACCCATGACCGTCCCACTGGATTCCACGCTTGTCGCGCAATACCTGACAGAGCACCCGCACTTCTTCGAAGAACACGCCGACTTACTCGGTGAAATCAAACTGGCCAGCCCCATCACCGGCCGCGCCGTCTCGCTGCAGGAGCGGCAGATGGAAGTGTTGCGCGACAAGTACAAGGCGCTGGAACTGCGCATGAGCAACCTGATGCGCCTGGCTTCCGAAAACGAAGCCATCGCCAACAAGTTCCACCGCTGGACCAAGGTGCTGCTGGAGGCCGAAGATGTGGGGTCCATGCCACACTCGGTGGTCAGCGGCCTGAAGTCGGCGTTCGACGTGCCGCAGGTGACGTTGCGCATCTGGGACACCGAGCGCGAATACGACGGCGAATGGTTCGTCAAGGGCGTGTCGGAGGACGCGCGCATCTTCGCCAACAGCCTGATGGCACCGTATTGCGGCACCAACAAGGACTTCGAAGCGGTGCGCTGGCTCGACGACGCCTCCGGCATCACCTCCACCGTGATCATCCCGCTGCGCAAGCCGGGCAACAAGAACGCCTTCGGCCTGCTGATCCTCGGCTCGGCCGATCCGACCCGCTTCACCTCGCTGATGGCGACCGATTTCCTGGTCCACATCGGCGAAACCTCCAGCACCGCGCTGGCCTGGCTGCTGGCCTGACGGGCGACACGATGGGCGCCGAACCGGACGGCAAACTGGCCTGGATCGACGCCTACCTCGGCTATTTGCGCACCGAGCGCAAGCTGTCCGCGCACACCACCGCCGCCTACGCGCGCGACCTGCGCGAACTGGCCGCGCTGTCGGACGGCCACGACTGGCAAGGCATCGACCAGTCGCTGGTCCGCCGGCTGACCGCCAAACTGCACGCAAAAGACCTCGATCCGCGCTCTATCGCGCGCAAACTGTCCAGCTGGCGCGGATTTTTCGGGTGGCTCGGCGAACGGGTCGCGCTGTCGGCCAACCCGGTCCAGGGGGTGCGCGCGCCCAAGCGCGCCAAAACCCTCCCGCGCGCGCTGTCGGTCGACGACGCCGTGCGGCTGGTGGCGCCGCCCACGCCGCGCGCCGGCACCGGCGCCGAACCGGCCGACCTGTGCAACCGCGCGATGTTCGAACTGTTATATTCCAGCGGGCTGCGGGTGTCCGAGCTGGCCGGCCTGGACCTGACCGCCGGCAAGGACGCGCTGGGCTGGGTCGACCTCGACAACCGCGAGGTGATCGTCACCGGCAAGGGCAACAAGCGCCGCGTGGTGCCGGTCGGCGCCGCCGCGCTCGACGCGCTGCGGGCATGGCTCGGCGTGCGCCCGGCGCCGGCCGACGGCGGCGACGCGCTGTTTGTCAGCACCCGTGGCAGCCGCGTCTCGCCGCGCGTGATCCAGCAGCGCTTGCAGGCCCACGGCGTGGCCGGCGGCGCGCCGGTGCACGTGCACCCGCACATGCTGCGCCATTCGTTCGCCTCGCACGTGCTGCAATCGTCGGGCGACTTGCGGGCGGTGCAGGAAATGCTGGGCCATTCGAGCATCAGTTCGACGCAGGTCTACACCGCCCTCGATTTCCAGCATCTGGCCGAGGTGTACGACAAGGCCCATCCGCGCGCCAAGGTCAAATAGGCGCGGCACGACGCCAGGCGGTAAATCCAGGCCGTACTGACACCGCTCAATCGGACCAATTGCTAGCACAATTGAAATTCCGGCATAATCGGCCGATTGCAATTTTGCAGAGGACCCCCATATGGGGTTCCCGACCACCAGACCCAGGCTGCTAGAACATGGAATTGATCCCCACCACCATCCTGACCGGCTTCCTCGGCGCCGGCAAGACGACGTTGCTCAATCGCATCTTGCAAGAACAGCACGGCATGCGCATCGCCGTCATCGAAAACGAGTTCGGGCAGGAAAACATCGACAATGAGATCCTGGTCCAGGATAGCGGCGAACAGATCGTCGAAATGAACAACGGCTGCATCTGCTGCACCGTGCGCGGCGACCTGATCGTGGCGCTGACCGGCCTGGCGCAAAAGCGCGCCGCCGGCGAGCTGCAGTTCGACCGCGTGGTCATCGAGACCACCGGGCTGGCCAATCCGGGCCCGGTGGCGCAAACCTTCTTCGTCGACGAGGAAGTGGGCACCCACTATATGCTGGACGCGGTGGTCACGGTGGTCGACGCCCGCCACGCGATGGACCAGCTAGACCAGCACGAGGAAGCGCAGCGCCAGGTCGGGTTCGCCGACAAGATGCTGCTGTCCAAGACCGACCTGGTGACCGAAGCGCAGCTGGCGGCGCTGACCGCGCGCCTCAAGCGCATCAATCCGCGCGCGCCCATCGGCAAGGCCGATTTCGGCCGCGCCCCGCTGGCCGACGTGCTCGACCTCAAGGGTTTCAACCTGAACGACAAGCTGGAGCTCGACCCCGATTTCCTGGCGACCGACCAGGTCCACGACGACGACCACGTGCACGACGAGCACTGCGGCCACGATCACGGCCACGATCACGGCCATGAAGGCCACGCTCACGACGGCCACGACCACAATCACCACCACGGCCACCACAGCGACGACATCGCCGCCTTTGTGTTCAAAAGCACACGCCCGTTCGACACCGCCAAGCTGGACGAATTCCTCGGCGGGCTGGTAAATGTCTACGGTCCTCGCATGCTGCGCTACAAAGGCGTATTGTTGATGCAGGGCGCCGACCGCAAGGTGGTGTTCCAGGGCGTGCACCAGATCATGGGCAGCGATCTGGGGGCGAAATGGGGAGAAAACGACGTTCGCGGCAGCAAAATGGTGTTTATAGGTAAAAATCTGCCAAAAGACATCTTTATTAGCGGTTTGGAACAATGTCTGGTATAAACTATCCGGGTTTTGTGGGGATGGCTAAATTGCTACTTAAATGCCACGGTAAGTGCCACGAAATCCGGGCTGATTAATTTGAAAACTCTGTCGTATCGAAGGTAAGCGAAGTTATGACCAAAACTAATAAATCGACCCCCGCCGCCGCCGACCGCGTCCTGACCGAAGAAGAAATTCTGAAGATGGATGAAAAGGATTACATGAATCCGGCGCAAATGGCATTTTTCAAAGCAAAGCTGCAAGCCCTTGAGAAAGAGCTGCTGAAAAACGCCGGCGAAACCACCGAACACCTGCGCGAAACCGTGCTCGTACCGGACCCGGCCGACCGCGCCACGATCGAAGAGGAACACGCGCTGGAACTGCGCACCCGCGACCGCGAGCGCAAGCTGCTCAAGAAGGTGCAGCAGTCGATCGTCGCCATCGACGGCGGCGACTACGGCTGGTGCGAGGAAACCGGCGAGCCGATCGGCATCCCGCGCCTGATCGCCCGTCCGACCGCCACCCTGTCGCTGGAAGCGCAACAGCGCCGCGAACTGAAACAGAAGCTGTACGGCGACTGACACGCCCGCCGGCCGGCCGGCCGCGTAGGCACGCCAGAAAGCACGCGCTCGCCGCGTGCTTTTTTACGCGCTTTTTTTGCGTGCCGGCCGCACACCCTTCCCATCCGTAACGAGCATCCCCTTTCCCTTCCGCTACACTACGCTGACACGGCCTGCGCCGACGACAACGAGGAAAGCGTGGGACTGTTTTCGCTATTCAAGAAACCCGACCAGCCGCGCCCGGACCAGGCGCCCGACCCGCTCGGCGACGACGACGCCGCGCGGCTGGCCGCCAACAGCGAAACCGCGCGCCAGCACCAGCAGGCGCGCCAGCGCGAGATCGCCCGCGCCACCGCCATGAAGATCGACGCCATCGAATCGGCGATGGCGTTCGACATCTTCAACGAGCCCGAACCGGCCTGGGGCAGCCAGCGCCAGCGCCCGGCCCGGTCCGGCGGCGCCGACGCCGATGCGCCGGGCGAGCTCCCCACCACCCTGCTGCTGCGCGACGACGACCTGCCGCAGGCGGCGGTGGCGGCGCAGAGCGCGCCGGTGGTCGAGGAAATCGCCATCCTCTACGCCAACGGCCAAAGCGCGGCGGCCGAGCAGATGCTGACCGACAGCATCGCCGCCGGCGCCGGCCAGGACCGCACCGTCTGGTGGATGCTGTTCGACCTGTACCAGGCCGATGGCCGTCAGGAACGCTTCGACAACCTGTCGATCGACTACGTCAGCACCTTCGAAACCTCGCCGCCGTCGTGGCGCGCGGCGGCCGGCCCGGCGGCCGGCGCGCCCGGCTGGGCCGGCGTGACGCCGACCACCACGTTCAGCGGCGTGCTGGGCGACCACATCGCCGGCCGGCTCGAGGACCTGCTGCGGCTGGCCGACCGGCACCCGGTGCTGCGGCTTGAATTCCAGCGCGTCACCGACATCGAGGCGCCGGCCTGCTGGCTGCTGCTCGACGCGCTGCGCCGGCTGCAGGCGCAGCAGCGCGAACTGATCCTGGTCGGCGCGGCAGAGCTGGCCGCGCAGATCCGCGCCGGCATCGCCATCGGCCGCCCCGACGATACCGAGGGGCCGTGGCTGCTGCTGCTCGAACTGCTGCAACTGCTCAACCGCGAAAAGGAATTCGAGGAAACCGGCATGGACTATTGCGTCACCTTCGAGGTGTCGCCGCCGTCGTTCGCCGCCCCGCACAAGGTGGCGATGGCGCCGGCGCAGCACGCGCCGGCCTCGCCCGACCGCTTCATGCTGCCGGCCGTCATGGAAACCCAGCTCGGCGCCCTGCTGCCCGCCATCGACCACTACGCCGGCCAGTACCGGACCATCGTGTTCGATTGCTCGCGGCTGCTGCGCATCGACTATCCCGCGGCGATCGGCCTGCACGCCTGCCTGCAGCCGCTCGCCGCCGCCGGCCGGAAAATCGAATTCCGCGACGTGAACCATCTGGTCACGGCCCTGTTAAGATTACTCGGTTACGCCGACATCGCCCGGCTCTACCCGCACAAGTACTAATTTCGTACCAACTTGCAATTCCGGTTTCCAGCCCCACTTTTCAGTCTTGAAGCAGTTCGCGTCATCACTCTGAGGTCAATATGGAACAATTTCACGGTACCACCATCCTGTGCGTGCGCCGCGGCAAAGACGTCGCCCTCGGCGGCGACGGCCAGGTCACGCTGGGCAACATCGTCATGAAGGGCACGGCCCGCAAGGTGCGCAAGGTCTACCAGGGCAAGGTGCTGGTCGGTTTCGCCGGCGGCACCGCCGACGCCTTCACGCTGCTCGACCGCTTCGAGGGCAAGCTGGAAAAACACCAGGGCAACCTGCTGCGCGCTTCGGTCGAGCTGGCCAAGGACTGGCGCACCGACCGCGTGCTGCGCCGCCTGGAGGCGATGCTGCTGGTGGCCGACCACGAGTCGACCCTGGTCATCACCGGCAACGGCGACGTGCTCGAGCCCGAGGACGGCGTCGGCGCCATCGGTTCGGGCGGCACCTATGCCCAGTCCGCCGCCAAGGCCCTGGTGGAAAACACGGAACTGTCGCCCGCCGAAATCGTCAAAAAATCACTGACCATCGCGGGGCAGCTGTGCATCTACACCAACTTGAATCACATCGTTGAAACACTGGAACCAGCATGAACATGACTCCCCATGAAATCGTCGGTGAACTCGACAAGCACGTGGTCGGCCAGGGCAAGGCCAAGAAGGCGGTCGCCATCGCGCTGCGCAACCGCTGGCGCCGCCAGCAGGTCGAGGAACCGCTGCGCCACGAGATCACGCCCAAGAACATCCTGATGATCGGCCCGACCGGCGTCGGCAAGACCGAGATCGCGCGCCGCCTGGCCAAGCTGGCCGACGCCCCGTTCATCAAGATCGAGGCCACCAAGTTCACCGAGGTCGGCTACGTGGGGCGCGACGTCGACACCATCATCCGCGACCTGATCGACATCGGCATCAAGCAGACCCGTTCGGCCGAAATGGCCAAGGTGCGCACCCGCGCCGAGGACGCCGCCGAGGACCGCGTGATCGACATCCTGCTGCCGCCGGCGCGCGACTTCGGCTTCCACCAGGCCACGCCGGCGGACGCGCCCCCGGCCGGCGACGCCACCCGCCAGACCTTCCGCAAGCGGCTGCGCCAGGGCGAGCTGGACGACAAGGAAATCGAGATCGAACTGGCCGAGACCGGGCCGCAGATGGAAATCATGGCCCCGCCCGGCATGGAGGAAATGACCGAGCAGATCAAGTCGATGTTCTCCGGCATCGGCGGCGCGCGCAAGAAGGCGCGCAAGGTCAAGATCAAGGAGGCGATGAAGTTCCTCATCGACGAGGAGGCCGCCAAGCTGGTCAACGACGACGAGATGAAGCAGAAGGCGATCCAGAACGTCGAGCAGAACGGCATCGTGTTCCTCGACGAGATCGACAAGATCGCCTCGCGCTCGGAAGTGGGCGGCGCCGACGTCTCGCGCGCCGGCGTGCAGCGCGACCTGCTGCCGCTGGTCGAGGGCACCACCGTCAACACCAAGTACGGCATGATCAAGACCGACCACATCCTGTTCATCGCGTCGGGCGCGTTCCACCTGGCCAATCCGTCCGACCTGATCCCGGAGCTGCAGGGCCGCTTCCCGATCCGGGTCGAACTGGAGTCGCTGTCGATCGCCGATTTCGAGCGCATCCTCACCAGCACCGACGCCTGCCTGACCAAGCAGTACGAGGCGCTGCTGGCGACCGAGAACGTCACCATCGAGTTTGCACCGGAAGGCATCACCCGGCTGGCGGAGATCGCCTACTCGGTCAACGAGCGCACCGAGAACATCGGCGCGCGCCGCCTGTACACGGTGATGGAAAAGCTGCTGGAGGAACTGTCGTTCACCGCCAGCGAGGACGGCGGCAAGGTCATCACGATCGACGCGGCCTATGTCAACGAGCGGCTCGACGCGCTGGCGGTCAACGAAGACCTGTCGCGCTACGTGTTGTAACAAGGGGGCCGGCGATGGCGAACAAGGCCTTGTCGACGCGGCAGAAGATGACGATCCGCGTCGAGCCGTCGCAAAAGCCGCCGCGCAACCCGGTGGCGCTGGCGGCCAAGGCGCGCGCCGGCGGCGCCGGCCCGCACGCCAAACCGGCGGCGGCCGAGCGCCAGGCCGCCAAGCGCCTGCTGGCCAAGGCCAAGCTCAAGCCGGACCCGGAAGATCTGTGAAATAGCGCAGTGATACCGTCGGCGGGCGCCTGTGGTGGCGCCCGCTCTCGGGCAATGACCCCATCGTCCTCCACATCGTGCCCATGTACTAATTGATTGTTCCAAGAACTACTTTTCAGCACGGCAAGTACCGTGCTACGATACCTTTCCCGTGCTGTCTAGCCGATTTGTCAAGGTATCTATGAGTTCACCGGAATTGCTGTTGCAGGTGCTGCGGACCCAGATGCGGACCGCCGGCGTCACCTACAAAATGCTCGCCGAGCGCATCGCCATGAGCGAGTCCAGCGTCAAGCGCATGTTCGGCCAGCAGGACATGTCGCTGTCGCGGCTGGCGCAGATCTGCAAGGCGGCCGGGGTGGCGATGGAGGACGTGCTGCGCGGCGCCGCCGACGCCACGCCGCAGGCCGACGCGCTGACCCTGACCCAGGAAAAATCGCTGCTGGCGCAGCCGCATTTGCTGCTGATGGCGATCTGCTGCCTCGGCCACTGGACCGTGGAGCAGGTGCTGGAAACCTACGACCTGACCGAACCCGAATGCATCATGCTGCTGGCGGAGCTGGACCGTCTTGGCGTGATCGAACTCAAGCCGATGAACCGCTACCGCCTGCGCGTATCGAACGCCTTCCGCTGGCTGCCGGACGGCCCGGTACAACAATTTTTCCGCGAGCACGCGGTGGCCGACTACTTCGGCGGCAGCTTCGACGGCGCCGGCGAAACCCTGCTGTGCCTGCCCGCGCGGCTGTCGCTGCCGAGCGCGCAGGAGCTGGTCGGCCGCATCCAGCAGTTGGCCGGCGAACTGGCGCGCTTGCACCAGGGCGACCGCAAGCTGGCGCCGCAGGAGCGCGACGGTTTTACCCTGCTGGTCGGCTTCCGCTCATGGGAATTTGCCGCCTTCACGGCGCTGCGTCGGGCGCCTGCCCGGCCCTGACCCCCTCCCCGCCCTACCGTCGCCGACCGCGCGACCATGGCCGGCCGCCGCCGCCGGTCCCCTCCCCCTCCCATCGTCCCGATGTTGCTCCACACCTACACAAAACCGCCGTTTCAACACCGATTAAATAAGTCCCGATAGAAACTTATTTAAAATCCGCATCCTATCCTGTACCTTCTTTTATTCGAAGACGCCTCTTCACGGCATTAACTTGCAGATTAGATGGTAATAAGGCCGTTATTAATGGCTTGACCACATTGCATAAAATCCCAGCCTTTTGATATATGTTTAAAAATATCGATCCGATATTACTTCGCTTAATGCCATCGGCGCGCCGGGGTTTGCGCGCGGCCGCCATCGCCGTGTTTTTTCTTCACCTGCCGGCGGCTTGGGCCGGTCGCCCGCTGGTGACCGAGGATGCCGGCGTGTTGGACGCGGGCGCCTGCGAAATTGAAAGCTATATCGCACGTTTCAAACGGCCCGATCTGAACCTGATATGGGGGCAATTAGGCTGCGGCACCGGTTTTCAGACCCAACTAAACGCCGGCGCCGGCAGGGAAAAGACCTACCCGGGCCATGCGACGGTGGCCGCGGTGAGCGGCAAAACCGCGCTGCGCACGCTGACCGACGAGCGCGCCGGCATCGCCATCGCCTACGCGGCGTATGGCGGCAAGCATGTCGACCATCTGCGCCACGAGGCGACCGAAATCAAGGCCGTGCTGAGCGTTCCGCACGACCAATGGCTGGTCCACGCCAATGTCGGCTGGGTCGGCACGACCTCTTCCCATGGCGACAAGACGATCTGGGCGCTCGCGCTGGAGCGGCGCGGCGCCGTCGGCCCGGTCGACCTGATGGGCGAGATCTTCGGCGACGACCGGGGCGCGCCGTGGGCGCAACTTGCCGCTCGCTGGGCACTGATTCCGGAACGCTTGTTTGTCGATGGCTCCCTCGGCGCGCAATTCAACGGCGCCAACACCCGGCAAGCCACCATCGGCCTGAAACTTGCATTCTAAAAAATTAATCTCCACTCATGCGTATCAAGCGGAAAAAGGATCATCGCGATGTCTATTATTAATTTATCTGTCGGCAAGCGTATCGGCATCATCGCCGGGAGCGGACTCATCATAAGTGTGATCCTCGGCGGCTTCGCGATCTATCAGCTCAACAACATGAGCGATGTGGAAACCAGCCTGGTGGAAGACGCATTGCCGAGCATGAATATCATAAACGATATTAATGACGACATGAATAATATGCGTGAAAGCGAGCTCAACTATACTCTCGCGCAAAATGAGCAGCAATTGCAGGGCGAGGAGAAATCGGCCCAGCAATACCGCGCGGAAGTGGATAAAAACGTCCAGGAGTATGCCCGCCGTATCGATAACGATACGGAGCGCGCGGCGTTTGCCGACCTGACCCGGCAAATCGGCCTGTATTACACCGAACACGGCAAAACCCTGGCGGCCGCCCGCGCCAGCCCCGGCCAGGGCGGCGCCGCCATCGCGACCCAGGCGCGCGACGTGTCCGGCAAGGCCTTCGACGAGTTGGGCACGAAGATCGACGCGCTGGCCGCCTACAACAATGGCGCGGTCCGTGATGTGCACGCGCTCGCACAAGCGCGCCACGCCGGCAGCGTGCGGGCGATCACGGCGATGCTGGTGATCGCCCTCGCCCTGGCCGGCGCGCTGACCGTGTGGATCACGCGCGGCCTGCTCAAACAACTCGGCGGCGAACCAGGCGAAGTGAGCGATATCGCCGGCCGCATCGCCAACTGCGACTTGATGGTCGATGTGCGGGTGCAGGCCGGCGACGGCGCCAGCGTGATGTACGCGATGAAAACGATGCGCGACAGCCTGGTGCGGGTGGTCGGCCAGGTGCGCGACTGTACCGATTCGATCAACGCCGGCGCGACCGAGATCGCCACCGGCAACCTCGACCTGTCATCGCGCACCGAACAGCAAGCCAGCGCGCTGGAGGAAACCGCCTCGTCGATGGAGGAGCTCACCAGCACCGTCAAGCAGAACGCCGACAGCGCGCGCCAGGCCAACCAGTTGGCGATCTCGGCGTCGGGTGTCGCGGTGCAGGGCGGCACGGTGGTGGCGCAGGTGGTCGACACCATGGCCTCGATCAACGCCGCGTCCAAAAAGATCGTCGACATTATCGGCGTCATCGACGGCATCGCCTTCCAGACCAACATCCTGGCGCTCAACGCCGCCGTGGAAGCGGCGCGCGCCGGCGAGCAAGGGCGCGGCTTCGCGGTCGTGGCGTCCGAAGTGCGCAACCTGGCGCAGCGCTCGGCGGCGGCGGCCAAGGAAATCAAGACGCTGATCAGCGATTCGGTCGAGCAGGTCGACGCCGGCGCCAGGCTGGTCGACCAGGCCGGCGCGACGATGGCCGACATCGTCGACTCGATCGCCCGGGTCACCGGCATCGTGTCCGAGATCGCCTCGGCCAGCGTCGAGCAGACGGCCGGCATCGAACAGATCAACACCGCGATTTCCGAGATGGATGGCGTAACCCAGGCCAACGCGGCGCTGGTGGAGGAGGCGGCCGCCGCCGCCGGCTCGCTGCAGGAGCAGGCCAACACCCTGTCCGAGGTGGTCGGCGCGTTCAAGCTGCACGCGGGCGCGGCGGTCCATAGTGGCGCCCGCCGGCGGCCGGCGTCCCCCGCCATCCCACAGCGGGCGCTGCTGTCGTAAGGGCGCGCCGTTGCCGGGCCGGCTCAGCCGGCCCTGGCCGTCACCAGATCGGGCCCAGGAACAGATACATGCTGCTGTCGCCGGCCTTGGTGGCGCCGGAGCCGAAGTACAGCGGCCCGAAGCGCGTGTCGACCGAGACAAAGCCGCTGGCGGCGTGCTTCAGCGACCCCACCTTGAGCGGATTGTCCGGCCCGTAGGCGGCGCCGGTCTCGAGCGAAAAGCCCAGCCGCACGTCGCCGCCGAGCGCGGTCGGCATGACGCCGATGCGCTTGGCCATCACCACCCGCCCCAGGACCGTGCGGCTGCCCAGGATCGAATCGGTTGTGGTGCCCGACAGCCGCAGGAAGCCGCCCAGCGCCGACTGCGCCGCGCCGCCCTGGTTGCGCGCCCACTCGCCATACACATGCCCGGCCCAGCTGCCGAAGCTGAACGCCTTCAACGCCTGCACGCTCTGCCGCGCCGGCACCGGACCGTCGCGCCCTCGCGTCATCAGCCGCTGCAGTTCGACGTTGAACAAGGTGCCGCGGGTCGGGAACGCCACCGTGTCCAGGCTGTCGACATTGAACGACAACACCCCGACGTTTTGCGACTCGCGCACGTCGGTCGCGTCGTGCGGGATGGTGCGCTGGGACGTGACGGTCTGGCGCACCGCCGTGTAGCGCACGTCGCCCCAGTTGCCCAGCTGGCGGCCCAGCGCCACCGACACGCTCTTGGCGTTGTAGCCGAAGCGCGCCTGGCGGAAGCCGGACGAATCGAACACGTCGAACGCCGACGAGCCGTACTGCAACTCGGGCGCGATATACCACTGCGACCCCGCCCCCAGCGGCTGCCACCACTGCGTGCCGATGACGCGCTCGGTGCCCACGCGCGCCACGGTGCGCAGTTCAGCGCCCCAGTCGTTGAGCGAGGACAGCACGTGCATGACCTTGAGCTCGTAGGCGTTGTTGTCGGTGAAGTCGCTGTTCAATTCCAGGCCGATGCGCAGGCGGCTGCGCGCCCAGTCGGCCTCGGTCGGCTTGATCAGCACGCTGCGGCCGTCCTGGTCGTCGCGGATCTCGGTCTCCACGCGCGCCAGGTCGCCGCGTCCGAACAGCTGGTTGCCCGCGCGCTGCGCCTGTTCGCTGGTGATCATTTGCCCGACCTTGAGCCCCGATTGCACGGCCAGCGCCTCCGGGTTGATGCGTCCGCTCGGGGCCACCTCCAGCTTGGCCAGCCGCACCGGCTGGTCGATCGGCACCGGCGCCGACAGGCGGTTGGTCTCATACGCGGCGTACTGCGCCTCCGGCAGCGCCAGTTGCACCAGCCTGTCGCTCATGGTGCGCACGGCCGCCTCGCCCTCCTTCATCGCGCGGTCGTGGCTGCCGAAATCGAGGAAGCCGATGCCGCCCAGGTCCGGCGCCAGCAAAATGTCGCCGGGGCGCAGCTCCTTGAGCGAGCGCTGCACGTTTTGCTCGGTCAGGATTTGCAGCATCTGCTGCGCGACGCTGACCGCGCTGACCAGTTCCTTCTCCTGCGCCAGCGGGGTGCCGACGTTGACGGCGATGATGATGTCGGCGCCCATCTCGCGCGCCACGTCGACCGGCAGGTTGCGCACCAGGCCGCCGTCGACCAGCAGGCGCTGGTTGACGCGCACCGGCGCGAACACGCCCGGCACCGCCAGCGAGGCGCGCATCGCCAGGAACAGCGGCGTGTCGCGCAACTCCACCAGCTCGCCGGTGACCAGGTCCGAGGCGACCGAGCGGAACGGCAGCTGCAGCAGGTCGACCGGCTTGTCGCGCGCGCCATGCGGCAGCACCCGCGTCAGCGCCAGCTCCAGCGCCTCGTTGCCGGCGGCGGCCGGCGGCAAGGTGACGCCGTCCATGCGGGCGCCCAGCTCGATGCGCGACGGCAGCAGCAAATCCTCCTCGCGGCGGCGGTACGCCAGCTGGTCGCGCGGCGGCCGGTCCGCCACCACCGCGTTCCAGTCGGTGCGGCGCACCAGCTGCTCCAGCTGCTCGACCGAGCTGCCGGCGGCGAAGGCGCCGCCGACCACGCTGCCCATACTGGTGCCGACGACGAAATCGACCGGGATGCGCAACTCCTGCAGCGCGCGCAGCACGCCGATGTGGGCGAAGCCGCGCGCGCCGCCGCCGGACAGCACCAGCGCGATCTTGGGACGCGGCTTGGCACCGGGCTTGGCGGCCGGCGGCGGCACAACGGCGGCCGGCGCCACCGAGGCGGCGTTGGGATGGACCGGCGCCTGCGCCGAGGCGCCGAAACCGGCGATGGACAAGAAAAAGCCGCAGCAAACTGCTGCGGCCAGGGAGCGGGCGATAACCATAAGCCTCTCTTATTGTTGACGGTCGAAGCCGGGAACGGGCGCGATGGTGGTCGACGACGTGCTCGAACGTGGCGGATTCTGTTGCAGTTGTTGCTGTTGTTGCTGTTGTTGCTGCTGCGGTGTCGGCTGTCCCGATTGCATCGACGGCGGCGGTTGCATGGCCGGTGCCGGCTGCATGGCCGGCGCTGGCGCCGGCATCGGCGGCGCCCCTTGCGGCCCCTGCTGCCCCGGCTGCATCGATTGATACGGCTGGCCGCCGGCAGGTCCCGGCGAACCGCTGGCGCCGGCGTCGCTCGGCAAATCGATGCGCTTGATGGCGCCGCCCTCGGACAGCAGCACATACTTCGGATGCACTTCCTTGACGGTCACGCCCGGCACCACTTCCTTGCCGATGCCCAGCGCCAGCGCCGGCTTGTTGTCGACGGACAGGATGGCGGCGCTGCCGGAGCCCAGCGAGGCGACCACGCCCTTGAGCTGGTAGTTGCTGGCGGCGGCGACCGAGATCTGGCCGCCGAACAGGCCCTTGGCCGCCTCCAGGTTGAGCGCCACCGGCGGTGGCGGCGGCGGCGCGGCGATCGGGCGCTGCGCCGGCTTGAACAGCTGCAAGCCCCAATACGCCAGCGACACCGACAGCAGCACCACGGCCAGCACGCTGCCGGCCAGGGGCAAACGCTTCATAGATTCATGCTTCATAACTTCCCTTGTCAGCGTACCAGCTGATTGATTTCGATGATAGGCATCAGCACGGCCAGCACGATCAGCAGCACCACCACGCCCATCGCCAGGATCAGCGCCGGTTCCAGCAGGCCTGCGATGGTCAAGGTGCGCCGCTCCAGATCGGCCTCCTGCGCGGACGCCGCGCGGTCCAGCATGGCCGGCAGCTCGCCGGTGATCTCGCCGGCGCGGATCATGTGGATCAGCATCGGCGGAAAGTGCTTTTGCGCCGACAGCGAGCGCGCCAGGCTCACGCCCTCGCGCACGGCGTCGCTGGCCTCCTCGACCAGCTCCTTCATGGCGACATTGGACAAGGTGTCGCGGCTCGTTTCCAGCGCGCGCAAGATCGGCACGCCGGAACCGGTGGTGATCGCCAGCGTGCTGGCGAAGCGCGCCGTGTTCAGGCTGCGCTCGAACTTGCCGTACAACGGCGCCGTCAGCAGCCAGGTATGCCAGCGCCGTTTGAGCGCGGGATTTTGCAGCGCCCGGCGCCACATGAACCACGCGCCGACCAGCAGGATCGCCACCACGATGCCGTAGTTGCGCACGAAGTCCGACACGGCCAGCATGATGATGGTCAGCACCGGCAGCTTCTGCTTGGTGTTGGCGAACACCGAGACGATCTGCGGCACCACGTAGGTCAGCAGGAAGATCACGATCGAGAACGCCACCACGGTGACGATCGCCGGGTAGGTAAAGGCCAGCCGCACCTTTTGCACCAGCGCGTTGCGGCGCTCGATGTAGTCGGCCAGGCGCGACAGCACCCGCGACAGTTGGCCGATCTGCTCGCCCGAGGCGACCAGCGCGCGGTAGATCTCGGCGAAGTCGCGCGGATGGCGGCCCAGCACGTCGGACAGCGCGGCGCCGCCGATCACCTCCGAGCGGATCGAGGCGATCAGGTCGCGCATGTACGGCCGCTCGGCCTGCTCCAGCAGCGCGGTGAAGGCTTGCTCCAGCGGCAGGCCGGCCTCCAGCAAACTGGCCAGCTGGCGCGTGAACAGCGCCAGCTCGGTGGTCGACAGCCGTTCGCCGAAGCCGCGGCTTTTGGCCACGCCGGCGGCGTCGATCTGCGCGGCGATGGCGTCGACCTTGAGCGGCACCAGCCCCAGGGTGCGCAGCTCGGAGCGCGCCGAACGGGCGCTGTCGGAGTTGAGCACGCCCTTTTTGGTGGCGCCGCCGGCGTCGACGGCTTCATAGCGGAATGCGGGCATCGTTGTCGGCCTAGTCTTTGGTCACGCGCAGCAGCTCGGCCTGCGTGGTGACGCCGGCCGCCAGCCAACGCTCGCCGTCGTCGCGCATGGTTTGCATGCCGCTGCCGATGGCGGCCGCCTTCACTTCGGCCTCCGACGCGCGGTTGTGGATCTGGGCGCGGATCTGTTCCGTCGTCTCCAGGAACTCGTAGACGCCGACGCGGCCCTGGTAGCCGGTGTGGCCGCAGTGCTCGCAGCCGACCGCGTGCCACAGCTGGCCGTCGAAGGTCTTGCAGTGGCCGCACAGCTTGCGCACCAGCCGCTGCGCCAGCACGCCCAGCAGCGACGACGACAGCAGGAACGGTTCGATCCCCATGTCGAGCAGCCGGGTGACGGCGGCGGCGGCGTCGTTGGTGTGCAGGGTCGCCAGCACCAGGTGACCGGTCAGCGATGCCTGCACGGCGATCTGCGCCGTTTCCAGGTCGCGGATCTCGCCGATCATGATCACGTCCGGGTCCTGGCGCAGGATCGCGCGCAGCGCCTTGGCGAACGTCATGTCGATGCGCGGGTTGACCTGGGTCTGGCCGACGCCGTTCAAGTCGTACTCGATCGGGTCTTCCACCGTCATGATGTTGGTGGTGGCGGCGTTCAGCAGCGACAGCGCCGCGTACAACGTCGTGGTCTTGCCCGAGCCGGTCGGCCCGGTCACCAGCACGATGCCGTGCGGCTGGTTGATCAAGGAATCGAACTTGGGCAGCATGGTCTCGCTCATGCCCAGGTGGTTCAGGTCGAGGCGGCCCGCCTCCTTGTCGAGCAGACGCAGCACGGCGCGTTCGCCGTGCCCGGTCGGCAAGGTCGAGACGCGCACGTCGACCGGCTTGCCGCCGATGCGCAGGGTGATGCGGCCGTCCTGCGGCAGGCGCTTTTCGGCGATGTCGAGCTGCGCCATGATCTTGATCCGCGAGATCAGCGAGCCGTGGATCGCCTTGCGCGGGCGCACGATGTCGCGCAGCGAACCGTCGACGCGGAAGCGCACCACCGAGGTTTGCTCGAACGGCTCGATGTGGATGTCGGAGGCGCTGTCGCGCAGCGCCTGCGTCAGCAGCGCGTTGATCATGCGGATCACCGGCGCGTCGTCGGACGATTCGAGCAAGTCCTCGATCGCCGGCACGTCCTGCAACAGCTTGGTCAGGTCGAGCTCGGCGTCGAACTCGTCGGCCACCATCGAGGCGTTGCCGCCGGCGCTGGCGTAGGCGGTGGCGATCGCCGTCTCGAGGTCGGCCCGGGTCATACTCTTGAGCTGGATGCGGCCGAAGCGGCGCGACACCTCGGCGATGGCGGCCGGCGCCGTGGCGCCGCACACCATCACGTCGACCGTGTGCTCGGCGGCGTCGCTCTGCTGCGCCAGCACGACGAAGTCGCGGGCGAAGGCGTAAGGTAGAAGATTACTCATCTCGTCGGCTCATCTCACTGCTGGGGTTGCTGCTGCTGTTGTTGCTGCGGCTGCGGCTGCACATTGTCGGCGCGGCCCGGCACGCGCGGAATCGGCGCCGGCGGAATCGGCTTGGCGACGGTGCCGCCGCCGGTCAGCACGCCGTTTTGCAGCGGCGGCAACACCGGCTGGCCCAGATCCTCGACCAGCACGCTTTGCGGCGGCTTGATCGCCTCCTGCGACGAGCGCATGTAGTCGTAGCGGTCGGTCGCCAGGCTGGTGCTCTGCTCCTGGTTGCGGATCACGACCGGGCGCAGGAACACCATCAGGTTGGTCTTCTTGCGGCTGCGCGTCTGGTACTTGAACAGGTTGCCGATGATCGGAATGTCGCCCAGGCCGCGCGTCTTGTCGGTGCTGTCGCCCTCGGTGTCCTCGATCAGCCCGCCGAGCACGATGATCTGGCCGTCGTCGGCGATCACGTTGTTCTCGATCACGCGCTTGTTGATCGTGATGCCGGCGGTGGCGTTCAGGGTCGCCTTGTCCACGCTCGACGTCTCATGGTAGATCGCCAGCTTGATGGTACCGCCTTCGGAAATCTGCGGGCGCACTTTCAACGTCAGGCCCACTTCCTTGCGGTCGATGGTCTGGAACGGATTGCTGTTGGTGCCGGACGTGGTGGTGAACTGGCCGGTCAGGATCGGCACGTTCTGGCCGACCGAGATCGTCGCCAGCTCGTTGTCGAGCGTGATCATGTTCGGCGTCGACAGCACGTTGGCGTTACCGTCGGATTCCAGCGAGCGCGCCAGCAGGCCCAGGCCGAGGCCGCCGGCGACCTGCTTGAACAGGCCCACCGTCAGGCCCGAGCCCGGCAGGGTCGGCGTGGTGGTCGACGACGAGCCGTTGAGCAGGGACAGGGCGACGTTGCCGATGTTGTTGTTGCTGCCGCCGATCGACGACTGTTGCAGGCCGCCCAGGCGGTACTTGCTGTCGGCATTGCCGGTGGCGCCCAGCCATTGCACGCCGAACTCGGAGGCCTTGTCGGACGTTACTTCAACGATCAGCGACTCGATATAGACCTGGGCGCGGCGCACGTCGAGCTGGTCGATGACGGCGCGCAGGTTGCGGTACACCGATTCCGGCGCCGTGATGATCAGCGTGTTGGTGGTGGCGTCGGCCTGGATATAGCCGGCCTGGCCGCCGCCGCCCTGCTGTTGCTGCGAATTGCTGTTGCCGGTCAGCAGGGGATTGGTCGGGCCGCTGCTGCCGCCGCTGGCCGAGCTGCCGCTGCTCTGGCCGCCGAAGCCGCCGGTGTTGCTGCTCTGGCCGCCCATGCCCTGGTTGCCCTGGCCGGTGTTGCCGGTGCCCGTGCCGCCCTGCTGGTTGGTCGACGAGGTGTCGCCCGACACCAGCGCGCGCAAGGTCTGCGCCAGCTTGGTGGCCTCGGCGTTCTTCAGGTAGACCACGTGCACGTTGCCCAGTTCCTGGGTCGGCTGGTCGAGCTTGGCGATCAGCGACTTGGCCAGGTTGGAGCGGGCCGCCGACGGCGCGCGCAGCACCAGCGAGTTGGTGCGCGGATCGGCCAGCACGCTGACCCGGCCGGCGTCGCCGCCGCCGGCGCCCGGCGCGCCGCCGCCGCCGCTCGCGTCCATCAGCTTGTTGACCATCGAGGCCAGGTCGCTGGCGATGGCGTAGCGCACCGGAATCACGTCGAGGTCGGCCACGGCCGGCGCGTCGAGCGCCGAGATGATCTTGGCCAGGCGCTTGAGGTTGTCCGCGTAGTCGGTGATCACCACCGTGTTGTTGCCCGGATTGGCGTTGATGGTGTTGTTGGGCGAGATCAGCGGGCGCAGCACGGTGACGACGTTGCCGGCCGATTCGTAGTTCAGGTGGAAGATCTGGCTGACGATCTGGTCGCCCTTGATCTGCGTCGGCGCCGAGCCGATCTGGGTCGGGCCCGATTGCAGCTTGGCGTCCGCCTCCGGCACCACCTTGGCGTAGCCGTCGCCGCTGACGACGGCGTAACCCTGCAGGCGCAGCGCCGACGTGAGCAGGCTGAACGCCTGCGACTTGCTGATCGATTTTTCCGACACCAGCGTGATCGTGCCCTTGACCCGCGGGTCGATGACGAAGGTGATGTTGGTGTAGTGGCCGACGGCCTTGATCACCGACTCGATGTCGGCGCCGACAAAGTTCAGCGCGGCGTCATCGGCGGCGGCGTTGGCCACGGCCGGCCACAGCAGCCCGGCGGTCGGCACGGCGCCGAGCGCGCAGCACAGCATCGCACCCGCGCTCAGGCGGCGCAGCGCGGGAAGATTGGATTTGCTCACGGACTGTTTTTTCATTGTCTGAACTTTGTATCTAGTGTTGTAACCACGGTTGAAACTAAATATAACTCCGTCGGTGGCGCTTGGCCGATTACGCGCCGCGCGCCAATCCGCCCCACGGAAACCACCTCTAATGCACCTCTAACGCGATGACGTTGCGGTCGCTGCCGGGACGGCGCTGGCCGAGCAAATTCAACAGATTGGCCAGCGTGTCCTCGTGTCCCCTTGCCGCCTCCGCCTGTCCGGAAAACTGCAGGCGGCCGTTATTCAGGTTGCCGCGCCCGCTCAGCAACAGCGGCCCCTTGACGGAATCGAGCGTCAAGGCCGCCTGCTGGCCGCGCCAGTCGAGCGCCAAGGTGTAGCTGCCCAGCGGGCTGACCGGCGCCAGCCGCGACGACATGTCGGTCATCTCCAGCGTGGTGCGGCCGTTGACGGCGATCTGGCGGTCTTGCAGCGCCAGCTCCAGCGCGGTCCACGACAGGCGCATGATGCCGCTCGGCGCCAGCGTGTTGAGCGGCGCGCCCAGTCCGGCCAGGCCCTGCGCCGGCAGCAGCAGCGCCGACGGACTCAATTGCCACTGCGACCAGCTGCCGCGGAACGTCACCGGCTGCGCCAGCGCCTCGCTGTTGTCCAGCCGCAGGTCGACCATGCCGACCAGCGCCAGCGGCGAGATCGTCCAGCTGAAGCGTCCCGGCAGCAACGGCGTGACCGGCCGGTTGCCGCCGGCCGCGCCGCCGATGAAGGCCGAGCCGCGCCACAGCGTACCCTGCGCGTCGCCCAAGGTCAAACGGCCGCCGGTGCGCTGTTCGACGATCGCGCCGAGCCACGTGGCCGGAAAAAACACCGCCAAGGTGACCAGCACGCTGAGCGCGATGGTCAGCAACCATAGCACGGCGCGCTTCATGCATGGCCTTTTTGCGCAAGCCGCACGCTCATCGCGCGCCCTGGCGCAAAGTCAAGGTGGCGTTGACCATGCCGGCCGTGTCCTGGGCCGTGAAATTGGCGTCCTGGACGGCGACGCGGCTTTCGTTGCGCACCGCGTCGAGCCAGACGACGATGCCGGCGAAGGCCACGTTGTTGAGCTGCACCTTGGCGTACTCGCCGGTGATGTTGACCGACTGCGCCGTCAGGCCGCGCGCGGCCAGGCCGGCCGTCAGGCTGTCGCGCGTCATCGGCGTCGGCTCGATGGTGTTCTGGCCGCGCAGCGCGGCCGCCTCCAGCGCCATCGCCTGCAACTCGGCGGCCTGCTGGCGCAGCACCGGCAACTCCTTGCTCAGCTTCTCGCGGCCCTCGAGCGCCGGCGACAGCAGCACGCCGTAGAACAGGCCCAGCGCGACCACCACGCCGCCGATGGCCAGCAGGCGGCGCTCCTGCTCGGTGCGCGCCAGCCAGAAGGCCGACGCCCGGGCGCGGTAGTCCTGTATCGTTTGATCGAGTTTGCTCATGCCGTTGCGCTCATGGTTCTGTTCATCGTGGTGCTCATGGGGATGCTCATGGCGGTTCTCATGGTTTCGCCGCGCCGGTGCTGGCGACGCGGATTTGCCAGGTGCCGGGATTGGCTTCCGTCAATTCCAGCCTGCGGGCCTGCAACGCGCCGCGGATTTGCGTCATCGCGGCGGCGTCGACGGTATTGGGTTTGACCTTCGCCTGCAGAGTGCGTTCCCTATAATCGAGGCTGGCGATCACATCGCGCGTGGGCAACACGCTCAGCGCCTCGGCCAGGTTGGCGCTCATGGCGATGAAGCCGTCGGGCGCGGCCTGGCCGTCGTCGGCCTTGGCCAGCGAAATGTTCTTGCGCATTTGCGCCACCGGATCGAGGATCACGGTTTCCTTCGGATAGGCCGCCTTGAAGGTTTGCATCATCGCCAGGCGCACGTCGTTGGCTTCGCGCTTGAGCCGCATCCATTCGACGTTGAGCCCGACCACGTTGACCAGCACCGCCAGCGCGGCGATGCGCAGCGGCCAGCGCCAGCGTTGCCATTCGCGCGCCGAGGCGCCGGCCGCGCCCAGCGCCGGCGCCAGGTCCAACCCGGCCGAGCGCGACGCCGCCACCCAATGCTGCCAGTGGTCCTCGGCCAGGCTGATGCCGTGCGGCGCGTTGGCGGCGTCGGCCATCAGCGGCTCGAACTGCTTCAATTGCTCCTGCGACAGGTACAACGTGACCGGCTCGTCGCCGGCCATCGCGCGCAAGGTGTGCAGCGCCGCCACCGGCTCGCCCGGCAGCGCCAGGCCCATGCCGTCGTATTGCGAGCGGCGCAGGATCAATTCGTAGCCGGCGTCGCCCAGGCTCAGCGCGGCCGAGACCGACCCCGGCTGGAACGGCAGGCACAGCTGCATCGGCAGCACCGAGACGCTGTGCGCGCCCTGCGCCAGCAGCGCCTTGACCAGCACCTCCAGCCAGGCGCGCTGCACCACGGCGACGGTGCGCACGCCGTCGGCGTCGGCCGCGCCGGCGGCCAGCACGCAGTCGGCCGTGTCGCCCAGCACTTGTTCCTCGACCAGCGCCGGCAGCGCCGCCTTCAGGCGCGCGGCCGACAGCGGCGGCGCCTTGACGCGCAGCAGGGTCGCGTCGGAGGCGGCCAGCATCAGCACCACCTTGCGCGAGGCGGCGATCAGCTCGCCCAGGTTGCCCAGCGGCGACGTGCCCTGCCGCTCCAGATGGCCGCCGTCGCCGACCAGCGCGAACGGGCAGGTCTGGGCGGCGCCGCTGTCGACGCTGGCCTTGGCCGGATAGCGGATAAATAATGTACTCAAAGGGTCTCGCTTTCGTTGATCGCTCTATATCGCTGCTTTAGTTTTCCCGTATCCACACCACCGTCGTCAGGCCGGTCGGCGCCCGCGACAGCAGCGACACCGTGTCCAGCGCCGCCCGGTCCAGCTTGACCCGGCTGAAGGCCAGGAAATAGTCGCTGCGGACGGCCACATCGACCGCCGTTATGCGCTGCGCCGCGCCCATCTGCGGCTGCTTCGTGAAATCCGCCATATCCCGATAATAAGCGCCCTTGCGGGTGTTGACCATGGCCGCCGCGTCGCCCAGCGACATGCCCGGCACCAACGCCGCGATCAGCTCGGGCGGTGCGGTGTTCACATTGACCCTGGTCGGCTGCGGCAGCACGATGACGAACTCGCGCAGCCGCTCGATCGCCTGCGGCGTGAAGCCGCTGACCGACAGCAAATCCTCGAGCCGGACGAAGCCCATCGGCTCGACGCTGCCCGACATCGGCACCGTGCCCGCCGGCGCCGGTGGCGTACCGCCGGCCGGTGTGCCGCCGGCCGGCGGCGCGCTCTGCACCGGTTGCGTCATCGCCACCTGCATCGCCACCTGCTGCGCCAGATTCGGGTCTAATTGCAGATTTGTCAATAGACGTTGCAGCACGCCGATCTGCAACTTGTCCGGAACCCGGGCGGCGGCCAGGTTGGCGAGATTGTAGCGCGACTGCGCGTCGACAATCTTGCCCGACAGGGTGGCGTTGAAATCCTCGCCCTCCTGGCGCTCGCGCTCGACGTAATCGTCCAGCCGGGTCTCTTCCAGCGGCGTCGACCAGATGCCGTTGAGGCGCGTGAAGGTCGACGAATCGAGGAAGTCCTGGAACAGGATCAGCCGGCTCAAGTCCAGCGCGCCGCGCACGATCCAGCGCGTTTGCAGTTGCAGCCGCTGGTTTTCCATCGAGCGCACCTGCACCTGCTGCTGCCAGAACAGGCTGGTGACGATGGTCACGGCCAGTGTCGTCAGCAGCAGCGCCGTGATGACCGCCACGCCGCGCTGGCGCGCCGGTGCGCGGTGTCGGCGCGGCGGCCGCCTCACAGCGCCCCCAGCAGGAAGGATTTGACCATCGGCACGTCCTGTCCCTGCAAGGCCAGCGACACTTCCAGCCCGGTCGGCGCGTTGCCGGTGCCGCCCGTCGTCATCCCGGCCGCCGGCCGCCATTCGGTGTTGATCCAGTAGCGCGCGCCCATCGACACCACGTCCGACTGCAGCGCCACGCTGGCGGCGGTGTCGGTGTCGTTGAGCGCCGCCTGCCACAGCGCGTCCAGTTGCAGCAGGTCGCGCGTGGCGTTCGATTCGCGCCGCGTCAGCACGCCGTCGCGCACGCGGTAGGCCACCACTTGCAGCCGGGTCGGCTCGTTTTCCGTCATCACCACGCGCACGAAGGTCAGCCGGTCGTTGTCGGCCAGCATGTAGGGCCGGTTGTTCACCAAGGTGGCCGTGGCCAGGCTGGCGCAATCGCTCTGCAACTGCGCGAACGCCAGTTGCAGGCCGCGCGTCTGCTCCATCTTGGCCGTCAGCGACTCGCGCGAGCGGATGATGCCGTCCAGGCCGCGCCAGCCGAGCACGGCGACGATGGCCAGGATGGAGATGGCCACCAGCAATTCGATCAGCGTGAAGCCGCCACGGCGCCGTGCATGGACGCGGCTCATGAGTTCAGCACCAGTTGGACCAGCTTGATGATGCGGCGTTCCGGATTGGCCTGGTCGTAGACGCTGACCTCGACCCGGCGGAAGCGCGGATTCGGGCTGGCGATGACTTCCTCCTGGCACATCAGTTTCATGTCGCCCTGCGGACATTCGAAGGTTTGCTTGCCGACCGCCGGAAACGCCTTGGACAGGCGCAGCTGCACCAACCGGTTCTCGGCCGACCAGGTCGCCATCATGGCGGCGCGCAGGCCGTTGCTGTTCTGGGTCAGGCTGCCGACCGCGCGCAGCGAGGCGCCCAGCGCGGTGCCGACGATGACCAGCGCCACCAGCACTTCGAGCAGCGTGAAGCCTTGATTGTCGCGAGGGGATCGGCGCATCTTGTGCATCTTGTGTTCGCTCAGTCCACCGTGAAATGGCCGATGCCGTCGGCGCGGATGGCGACGCTGCCGCCGCCGCCGGTCATGGTCAGCACGAACGGCTTGTCGACCGGTTCGCGGCCGAAGATGATGCGCAGGTTGTTGTCGTTCTGGACGTTGGACGGCGGATCGAGCATCAGCGTCACCGGCCCCTGCTTGAACTCGCGCTCGCGCAGCAGGTCGTCCTGCACCGCCAAGTCCCATTGCTTGTCGTTGCGGATCAGGAAGCGGTAGCCGTCCGGCCCGGCCTCGAAGGCGATCTGGCGGTTGCGCACGATCGCCTCGTCGCGCGCCAGTTGCAGCAGCAGCGCGACGCGTTGCGCGTCCTGCTGCAGCGCCTGCTTCTGGCCGGGCATCGCGCTAAGCGAGACGATGCCCAGCGTGATGCCCAGGATGACCATCACCACCAGCAACTCGATGAGTGTGAAGCCTCTCGGCGTCCAGCCTCGGCTCGGCCGGCGCGCGGCGCGCATGATGGGCGATCTCCGTGCGGTCAGTTTTCCCAGGAGCCGATGTCGGCGTCGTCGCCGGTGCCGCCCGGGGCGCCGTCGGCGCCCAGCGAGTACACATCGATCTCGCCCTTGATGCCCGGCGACAGGAACTGGTACGGCGCGCCCCAGGGGTCCTTCGGCATCTTTTCCAGGTAGCCGCCGGTCTTCCAGCCGTTGGCGGCCGGGCCGCTGGTCGGCTTGGTCAGCAGCGCCTGCAGGCCCTGCTCGGTGGTCGGATAGCGCTGGTTGTCCAGCTTGTACAGCTTGAGGGCCTGCATGACGGTGGCGATGTCGACCTTGGCGGCGGCCACTTTCGATTCACCGGTGCGGCTCAGCAGCTTGGGCACGACCAGCGCCGCCAGCACACCCATGATGACCACCACCACCATGATTTCGATCAGCGTGAAACCGCGCGCGGCGCGACGTTGAGGTGTTGCTTTTTTCATAATTTACTACCAAATTAAAGTGAGTGCAGAGTATAAGGCCGAAACGGCGGTCCCAGAGCAAGCGCAGGCGTGATTTTTGCGCCCCGGGGCTTAAACGGGCCTTAACAATCGGCGCTTTTCACCCGGTTTGACCCGCTTGTCATCGTCACGTCATGGCATTGTCATGCGGTTGTCATACCGGGCCTTTTCAGGGGCCCGGCGGCCGCGGCGTCAATCGTGTTTGCGCGCGCTCGCCTCGATGCGGTTGCGGGCGCCGTCGTTGCCGCCGCCGGCCTCGGCCACGGCGGCGGCGGTCTTGGCCACCGTCGGCGCGTCCTTGACGAACGGGGCGATGCCGAGCGCCGTGTCGATCTCGCCAGGGTAGATCACATACCCGCGCGTGATCACCGCCGACACCTTGCGCACGTCCTTGATGTCCTTGGTCGGGTCGCCGTCCACCAGCACCAGGTCGGCCAGCTTGCCCGGCGTGATGCTGCCGCGATCGTTGCTGGTGCGGGTGTAGCGGGCGCCGTTGCGCGTGGCCACCTGCAGCGCCTGGGCCGGCGTCAAGCCGGCCTTGACCAGCAGCGCCAGCTCCGAATGCAAGGTGAAGCCGGCGATGTCGTCGGTGCCGGCGACGATCGGCACGCCGGCGCGGTACATGACGCCGACGAAGTCGACCATCTTGCCGTAGGATTTCTCGTAGCGCTTGAGCTGCTCGGCGCCGTCGATCTTCATCGAGCCGACCGAGAAGCCGCGCGCCACGTCCGGCGGCATGTTGGCGGCGAAGTCGGCGTACGGCTCGTTGACATCGCCGTCGCGCTGCTTGAGGAAGGCGAACGCCGACATCGTCGGGTCGATGGCGATTTGTTTCTTGGCCAGCTGGGCGACGAAGTCCTTGACCGGCTTGGAATTGAAATCGAGATCGGCCACCTTCTCGGCCGGCAGCACGAAGCGGTTGAGGTTGCGCGTTTCGGTGTCCGGCTTGACGAAGAAGTTCAGCAGCACCTGGTTGATGTGCTGGATCTCGTCGTAGCCGGCGTCGAGCGCCTGCTGCGCGCGCAGGCCGGCCGGCACGTGGCCGGAGACGCGCATGCCGCGCGTGTGGGCGTAGGCGACGGTGTCCTTCAGGATGTCTTTCGGGAACGAGTTGTAGATCTTGAGCTGCGGATAGCCGCGCTGCGCGTACCAGTCGATCGCGTCCTTGGCGCCCTGCAAATCCTTGACGACGAAGCCGCCATTGGCGCTGTACTGGCTCTCGCCCTCGAGGAAGCCGGCCGGCACCACTTGCGGGCCGAGCAGCCTGCCGTCGGTGGTCTCGTCGAGCATCGCCTGCATCTGGGCGTTGTCGTTGCCCATGTCGCGCACGCTGGTGACGCCGGCCGAGATGTTGAGCGCGCCGGACCAGCGGTCGACGTGGCCGTGCATGTCGAACAGGCCCGGCAGCACGATGCGGCCGCCGGCGTCGATGGTGTTGGCGGCGTCGCGCGCCGGCGAGCCGGCCGGCTGCACCGACGTGATGCGCCCGCGCAGGATGTAGATATCGGACGGCGCGCCGACGGTGGCTTTCTCGCTGTCGAACACGCGCGCGTTCTTGACCAGCGTCAGGCCCGGCAGCGGATGCTGCAATTTGGTGGCGACATCGGCCAGCATCTTGCTTTCGGCCGCTTTCTGGCGCTTGGCCAGTTCCGGGATGGCGTTCTGCCAGCCCTCCTCCAGCGCGTTCATGAAGCCGGGAATGATGACCGCGAACAGGCGCGGCTTGGCGCCGGTGGTGGCCCACATGAACGACGGCGACAGGCCGATGCCGGTTTGCGCCAGCAGTTGCACGGTTTGCTTCTGGCCGGCGGCGCTGGTGATCTCCAGCGAGTCCAGCCTGGTCTGCGACAAGGTGCCCGACGGTAGCAGCGGCAGCTTGTTGTCCGGCGCGGCGGCCAGCGCCGTGATGGCGGTGGAGATGACCTCGAAGGAACTGTTCAGCGGCACATAGGCGGCCGGACCGGCGACGGTTTTCTTGCCCTGCTCCGACGTCGATTTCCACTCGGCCTGGTCGCCCTTGCGCGCGAAGCGCTCGTCGACCACGGCGCCGAAGGTGGAATTGCCCTTGACCGCGTATTCGGTCATGGTGCCGTCCGCGCCGACGCGGAATTGCTCGCTCAGCTCGGGACCGCGGCCGTTGTTCTTGTAGATGAACCGCACCCTGGTCAGGCCGTCGTCCTGCTGCTCGACCACCTGCTCGCCCATCTGCTTGCCGCTTTCGGTGTAGATCAGATACTTGGTGGTGCTGGCGGCCTGCGCGCCGAAGGCGGCGGCCAAGGCCAGCGGAAGTACGGCGAGTCGTTTCGTCAGCAAGGTCTTCTCCTGGAGGTGGTGGTTTTGGCGGATGCTACGTTGTATTTTTCGCTATCATTTTACCTGCGCCGCACACCGGGCAGGCGTCATTTCTCCCGACGCCGATACTGGTCCATTCCATGTTCAGGCCGTCGAGCATCAGCAGCCGCCCGGCCAGCGACCTGCCCACGCCCATCAGCAGCTTGAGCGCCTCGGCCGCCTGCATGGCGCCGACCACGCCCACCAGCGGCGCGAACACGCCCATGGTGGAACAGGCGACGTCCTCGAACCGCTGATCCTGCGGGAACAGGCATGAATAGCAGGGGTTGGCTGCGTTGCGCGGGTCGAACACGCTGATCTGGCCGTCGAAACGGATCACCGCGCCGGACACCAGCGGCTTGCCAAACGCCACGCAGGCGCGGTTGACGGCGTGGCGGGTGGCGAAGTTGTCGGTGCAGTCGAGCACGACGTCGGCGTCGGCCACCAGTTCGGCCAGGCGGGCGTCGTCGGCCCGCTCGGCGAGCGCGCCGACGACGATGCCGGGATTAATCTGCTGCAAGGAGATGCGCGCCGAGGCGGCCTTGGGCTGCCCGACCCGCGCCGTGGTGTGGGCGATCTGGCGTTGCAGGTTGGTCAGGTCGACGGTGTCGTCGTCGACCAGGGTGATGTGGCCGACGCCGGCCGACGCCAGGTACAGCGCCGCCGGCGAGCCGAGGCCGCCGGCGCCGATCACCAGCGCGTGCGCGGCCAGCAGCTTTTGCTGGCCTTCGATGCCGATTTCGTCGAGCAGGATGTGGCGCGAGTAGCGCAGTAGTTGCGAATCGTCCATGGTCTCAACCGGCGGCCGGGCCGCCATTCGGTATTAGTGTCGTTCGGTTATTGGGCGACCGGCTGTTTCGAGGCTGGCTTGCCGTCGCCGGCTTTGGATTTGGCTTCGGGCTTGGCGGCCGGCTTGCTTGCGGGCTTGGTGGACGGCTTGCCGTCTGGTTTACCGTCTTGCTTGGCGTCGGACTTCGCGTCCGACTTGAGGTCCGGACCGCTATCGGACTTGATCTCGCCGACGCCGTCGCCACCGGCCGCGGCACCCGCCTCCACCTTCGACAGTTTGACCGGCAAGCCCTTGAAGTGGTTCAGCGCCTGCGCCAGCTGGAAGTCGTCCTTGGAGCCGAATTCGACCGGCTTGGATTTCTTCGACAGCGAGGCCATGCGCTGCGCGTCCTCCAGCCCGTCGCGCTGGGCGTTCAGCGCCTTCTGCGCGATGCTCTCGGCCTCGGGGTCCTTGTCGTTGCCCAGGTGCTTTTGCAGATCGGCTTCGCGCATGCGCAGGCTGTTCAAGCCGTCGCCGTCGGCGGTCTCGTCGACCATCAGGTCCGGCACGATGCCGCGCGCCTGGATCGAGCGGTTTTGCGGCGTGTAATAGCGCGCCGTGGTCAGCTTGACGGCGGTGTCGGCGGTCAGCTGGCGCAAGGTCTGCACCGAGCCCTTGCCGAAGGTCTGCGTGCCCATGATGGTGGCGCGCTTGTAGTCCTGCAGCGCGCCGGCGACGATTTCCGACGCCGAGGCCGAACCGGCGTTGACCAGCACCACCATCGGCACGTCCTTCAGGCCGGCCGGCAGCTTGGCCAGCGGATCGGTCTTGGAACGCGGGGCGTAGAACTCGGGCCGGCCGTAGAAGGTTTCCTTGGACGACGCCAGTTGCCCGTTGGTCGAGACGATCACCGAGTCCTTGGGCAGGAAGGCGGCCGAAACGCCGATCGCGCCCGGCACCAGGCCGCCCGGATCGTTGCGCAGGTCCAGCACCAGGCCCTTGATTTTCGGGTCTTGCGCGTACAGCGCGGTGATTTGCTTGGCCATGTCGTCCAGGGTCGGTTCCTGGAACTGCGAGATGCGCACCCAGGCGTAACCGGGCTCGACGATCTTGGTCTTGACGCTTTGCACGCGGATTTCCTCGCGCGTGATGGTCATCACGAGCGGCTTGTCCTCGTCCTTGCGGCTGATGGTGACGGCCACCTTGGAGCCGGGCTCGCCGCGCATCTTCTTGACGCTTTCGTCGAGCGACATGTTCTTGATCGGCGTGCCGTCGATGCGGGTGATCAGGTCGCCCGTCTTGATGCCGGCCTTGAAGGCGGGCGTGTCCTCGATCGGCGAGACGACCTTGATGTAGCCGTCCTCCATGCCGACTTCGACGCCGATGCCGACGAATTTGCCGGCCACGGTCTCCTTCATTTCGCGGAAGGCTTTCTTGTCCAGGTAGACCGAATGCGGGTCCAGCGAGGACACCATGCCGGAAATGGCGTCGGTGACGAGCTTCTTGTCCTCGACGTTTTCGACGTAGTCGGTCTTGATCAGGCCGAAGACGTCCGACAGCTGGCGCAATTCCTCCAGCGGCAACGGGGTGCCGCCGGCTTTCTGCGCGATGGCGGGAAACTGCAACGAGGCGGTGACGCCGGCGATGACGCCGAGACCGATCAAACCCATGCTCTTAATCTTGTTGCCCATTTTCTCCGCGAACCTTAAAACTTGACCCAGCCAGCCGGATCGAATGCCGTGCCCTGATGGCGAAGCTCGAAGTATAGCCCTGATTCCTCGTTGCCGCCGCTGTTGCCCGCGCTCGCTATCGGGTCGCCCGGTTTGACGATGTCGCCCGCCCGTTTCAGCAACGACTGATTATTGCCGTAAATACTCATGTACTGGCCGCCGTGGTCGACGATGATCAGGTTGCCGAAGCCGCGCAGCCATTCGGCGAACACCACCCGGCCGCCGGCGACGGCGCGCACGTCGGCCCCCTCGGCGGCGCGGATGAAGACGCCCTTCCAGCTCGGCCCCTGGCCGCGCTTGCTGCCGAACTTGGCGGCGACCTGGCCGCTGACCGGCGAGCGCATCTGGCCTTTGAGGCTGGCGAAGGCGCCGGACGGCGCGGCCGGCGCCAAGGCGATGTCGGCCGGACGGGCCGGCGGGCGGACCGGCTCCTCGACCGGCGCCGGCGTTGGCGCCGGCTCGGGCTTGAGCGCGACTTTCGGTTCGTCGGCGTCGATCGGGTCGGGTCGGGCCGGCACCGGCGGCCTGGCCGGCTGGGCCGGCTGCGACGGTTTGATGGTGCCGGATTTGTTGGCATTGGCCTTGGCCAGGCGTTCGCGCTCGGCCTGCGCGGCGGCGGCCGCCTTGGCGCGGGCTTGGGCCTGGGCCAGCTGCTGCGCCTTCTTCTCGGCGTCGGCCTTGGCCTTGGCGGCGGCGCGGGCGGCGGCCAGCTGCTCCTGGCGCTTTTTCTCGGCGGCGGCGGCGATCGCCTGTTCCTCGATCAGCTTGTTCAGCTTGTCGACCAGGCCGCTGATGCGCTGCTCGTCGCGTTCGACGTTGCCCGCTTCCTTGCGCTGGGCCACCAGCTTTTGCGACAAGGTCGACAGCAAGGCGGCGCGGCGCGTCTTTTCCTGCTCCAGCTTGGCCTTTTGCTGCATTTGCTCCTGCGCGATCTCGGCCAGCTCGTCGTTGGCGTTTTGCGCCTCGGCCTGGTTGTCCTCGACCGCCTTGAGGTTGGCGCGCAGCGCGTCGAGCAACTTGGCCTGTGCCTGCGACACATAGGCCATCATTTGCAGATCGCGGTTGATGCGGTTGGGGTTGTCCCCGGACAGCAGTAATTTGATGCGGTCTTCATTGCCGGCGACATAGTGCTCGCGCAACAGCTTGGCCAGCTGCTGCTTTTGCAGCGCGACCGTGGCCGTCAGCCGCTCGCGCTCGGCGGTCAGCTGTTGCAGTTTGCTATGGGTATCGCCCTGCTCCTGCTGCAGGTCGCGCAGCGCGCGGTTGGCGTCGGAAATCGCCTGTTCCGACTCGGCCAGGGTATCGGCCGCGTCGTCCTTGGCGCTTTCGGTCTTGCTGATGTCCTTTTTCAGCGCCGACAGCTTTTGCTGCAAGCCGGCGCGCTCGGCCTCGGCCAGCGCCTTTTGCTTGCTGCGCTCGGTGGGCTTGCCCGAACGGGCGGACTGGGCATGAGCGCCCAGCGACGTTATCAACAGCAAGGCCGCGCCCGTGACGGCGGCGCGGCGCCACACTTTGCGCCAAGATCTCAATGAAGAATAAGACAAATTACTTGGCCTTGCCCTGGTTGGCGACGGCCGCCTGGGCCGCCGCGATGGCATCGGCGTCGCCCAGGTAGTAGTGGCGGATCGGCTTCAGGTCGGCGTCCAGTTCATACACCAGCGGCTGGCCGTTGGGGATGTTGAGGCCGACGATGTCGTTGTCGCTGATGCCGTCGAGCATCTTGATCAGCGCGCGCAGGCTGTTGCCGTGGGCCGAGATGATGATCTTCTTGCCGGCGCGGATGGCCGGGGCGATTTCCTCGTCCCAGGCCGGCATCACGCGCGCCACGGTGTCCTTCAGGCATTCGGTGAGCGGGATCTGCGACTTGTCCAGGCCGGCGTAGCGCGGGTCGTTGAACGAGGCGCGGTCGTCGCCCTCCTCCAGCGGCGGCGGCGGCGTGTCGTAGCTGCGGCGCCATACCAGCACCTGCTCGTCGCCGTACTTGGCGGCCGTTTCGCCCTTGTCCAGGCCCTGCAGCGCGCCGTAGTGGCGTTCGTTCAGGCGCCAGTCGTTCTTGATCGGCAGGTACATCATATCCATCTCGTCGAGCGACAGCCACAGGGTGCGGATCGCGCGCTTGAGCACCGAGGTGTAGGCCAGGTCGAAGGTGAAGCCCGATTCCTTGAGCACCTTGCCGGCGGCCTTGGCTTCGGCCACGCCTTTTTCGGTCAGGTCGACATCGGTCCAGCCGGTGAAGCGGTTCGACAGGTTCCAGGTGGATTCGCCATGGCGCATGAATACGATTTTGTACATGTGGACTATCTTCAAAAAAGGAGTGAATCGGAGGGATTACCAGTGCTTTAAGAACTCTTCCAGCTTCTATTTTATAATGCGCGGATTAAGTTAAACCATTGGAACCCCGTGAAATTCTTCATTGACAATATTTTCATCATCGCCGTCGTCGTTCTGTCCGGCGGCGCGCTGCTGTGGCCCTTGCTGACCCAGCGCGGCAAACGGGCGACCCCGCAAGACGTGACGATGTTGATTAATCGTAGCAAAGCCACCATTGTAGACGTACGCGACGCGAAAGAATTCGCCAACGGTTCGCTGCCGGACGCGAAGAACATCCCGTTGGCCGAACTGGACCAGCGGATCGGCGAACTGGACAAGTTCAAGAGCAAGAGCGTGGTGGTGGTTTGCCAATCCGGCGCCCGTGCGTCCTCGGCTGCGGCTAAACTGTCCAAAGCGGGCTTCACCGATGTGGTGAACCTGGAAGGTGGCATTGCCGCATGGCAAAAATCCGGTCTGCCGCTGGCCAAGCCGTCGGCAACCCCGTCGAAGCCATCGGTCACGCTGGCCAAGCCGCAGGCAAAATAATTGGAAGGAAGCATCATGACGACCGAAGTGATCATGTACACCACCGCCGTATGCCCGTACTGCACCCGCGCCGAGCGCTTGCTCGAATCGAAGGGCGTGACCGAGCTCAAGAAAATCCGCGTCGACCTCGACCCGGAGCAGCGGATGCTGATGATGCAAAAAACCGGGCGCCGCACCGTGCCGCAAATCTACATCGGCGACAAGCATGTCGGCGGTTTCGACGATTTGTATGCGCTCGATCAAGCCGGCGGCCTGACACCCTTGTTAAATGGCTAACTGACACCAAATACAACGAGCGGGCGGAAATCCTTTGCATCGATAGTGGTTTTGATACAATTGCCCTCGCGTTTGATTTGGGCTTTTATTCGGCCATCCCAAGCCAACATCATCTGAGCGGCGCGTGCCGCTCGTTTTCACTATAACGAAAGCGTTCCATGTCTGAAGAAAACCTGCAACCAGTATTCCAAATCCAACGCGTCTACCTGAAAGACATGTCGCTGGAGCAACCGAATTCCCCAGCTATCTTCCTGGAACAGGAAGCCCCGACCATCGAAGTCGCACTCGACGTGGGCGCCGAGCCACTGGCCGACGGCATCTTCGAATCGACCGTCACCATCACCGTGACCGCCAAGGTCAAAGACAAAGTCGCTTTCCTGGTCGAAGGCAAGCAAGCCGGCATCTTCGAAGCGCGTAACATCCCTGCCGATCAACTCGATCCGCTGCTGGGCATCGGTTGCCCGAACATCGTCTACCCTTACCTGCGCGCCAACATCGCCGACGTGATCACCCGTGCCGGCTTCCCGCCTGTGCACCTGGCCGAGATCAACTTCGAAGTGTTCTACCAGCAGCGCCTGCAAGCCGTGGCCGACGCCGCCGCCGCGGCGCCAGCCGCCGACAGCACCACCACGCACTAACAAGCGCGAAAGTAAGAGCCAAGTACGCGCTTGGAGTTATACTGTAGCAACGTCGCCGGGCGCTCGTCCGGCGGCTGTTTCACCCGACTAGCCGCGCCCCGCGCGCTGTCCTCCATCAGCAAGGTAAGCCATGACATTTCCCCGTTTGATCGCAGGTTTGAGCCTGATGCTGGCCGCCGCGAGCAGCCACGCGTTCGACTTCAAAACGGTGGGCGCCGCGCCCGCGGTGCTGTACGACGCCCCGTCGACCAAGGGCGGCAAACTGTTCGTGGTGCCGCGCGGCGCCCCGCTCGAAGTGGTGCTGGCCTACGGCGAATGGCTCAAGGTGCGCGACGTCAACGGCGAAATGGCCTGGACCGAGGCCAAGGGCCTGACCGCCAAGCGCAACGTGATTTCCCGCGTGGCCAACCTGAAGGTGCGCGCCACGCCGGATGACGCCGCCGCGCCCGTCTTCACCGCCGACAAGGGCGTGTTGATGGAAGTGACCGAAGTGGCCGCCGGCGGCTGGATCAAGGTGCGCCATCGCGACGGCCTGGTCGGTTACGTCAAGAATGCCGAGATCTGGGGCATATAATCCCAGGATCTGAACCACGGCCCTTCAGTGGCGCCGAACGGGATCCCATGCTAGATAATCAAACCAAACAAGCGGCGCCCGGCGTGCGCAAGGTGACCGTGCTCGGCGCGGGCGCCTGGGGCACCGCCGTCGCCATCGCGCTGGCGCAGCGCCACGACGTGCTGCTGTGGGGCCGCAACAGCGCCTCGCTGCAAGCCATGGGCGAGGCCCGCGACAACACCGACTACCTTCCCGGCCATCCTTTCCCCGCGCGTTTGCGGGTTGAAACCGGCTTCGACGCCGCGCTGGCGCACGCGTCCGGCGCCGACGGCCTGCTGATCGCCGCCTGCCCGGTGGCGGGCTTGCGGCCGCTGCTGGAGCAGCTCAAGCCGCATGCGGTGTCGCATGTGGTGTGGCTGTGCAAGGGCTTTGAATATGAAACCGGCCTGCTGCCGCATCAGATCGTGCGTGACGTGCTGGGCGACGGCGTCGCCGGCGGCGCGTTGTCGGGGCCGTCGTTCGCGCAGGAAGTGGCGCGCGGGCTGCCGTGCGCGCTGACCATCGCCTCGGGTTCGGCGGCGCTGCGCGAGTGCGTGGTGACGGCCGTCCACGGCGGCAATATCCGCGTGTATTCGAGCGAGGACCTGGTCGGCGTCGAGGTCGGCGGCGCGGTCAAGAACGTGCTGGCGATCGCCACCGGCGTGGCCGACGGGCTGGGACTGGGATTGAACGCGCGCGCCGCGCTGATCACGCGCGGGCTGGCGGAGATCACGCGCCTGGGCACCGCGCTGGGCGGGCAGATCGAGACCTTCATGGGCTTGACCGGCATGGGCGATCTGATCCTGACCTGCACCGGCGATTTGTCGCGCAACCGGCGCGTGGGACTCGGCCTGGCGCAAGGCAAGGCGCTGGAAACCATCGTGCAAGAGCTGGGCCACGTGGCCGAAGGCGTGCCGTGCTCGAAGGCGGTGCGCGAGCTGGCGGCCAGGATGGGCGTCGACATGCCGATCACCAACGCGGTGGCCGGCGTGCTGTTCGACGGCGACCAGCCGCAGGCGATGGTCGCCAGATTGCTGTCGCGCGACCCGCGCGATGAAAAAGTCAAACGCTGACCGCGGGCGGCGACATCACCCCGGAGACGCGTAACTCCGGGGTGATTCTGATTACTCGGCCTCGGTTTCTTCCTTGGCTTCGCGCATCCACTGCACCAGCGGGAACGCGTCCTTCAGGCCGTTGACGATCAGCGGCACCAGCAACTCCGGCTGGTTCATCGGCACGTCGATCTCGGTCCACACGAAAAAGCTCTTCAGCTTGATGTATTCGATGTGCTCGTGATCGGCGTCGAAGCCCTTCGGCGGACGCATCAATTTGCCCTCGTCGCGGATGTCGCCGAACGTCAGGCGCAGCTTCTTGTTCTTCAGCACCTTCTTGAACCCGGCCGCGTCGTCGACCATGTGCTGGCGCAAGGCCTTCAAGCGCCCCGCCGGCGGCATGTACTCGCCGGCGCCGAACAGCAACCTGCCCTGGCCGTCGATCTGCATGTAGTACGTCGGCCCGCCGGTCTGGCTGGGACGGCGCATGTCGTTCGGCGCCACCGCCGCCGAGAAGCGCGTCTTGTACGGGCTCTTGTCATGCGCGAAACGCACGTCGCGGTTGATGCGGAACATCGCCTTCTTCGGATTGCTGAACTTGACCGCCGGATCGAACTTGCCGACGCCGGCGATCATCTCGGTGACCACCTGCAGGAATTCTTCGCGCAAAATGTCGTAGCGCGGCTTGTTCATGATGAACCACGGACGGTTGTTGTTGTCGGCCAGTTCTTTGAGGAATTGCGTCAGGTCGCGTAAATGCATGGGTTGGTTTACTTTATTTTGGCGCTGGCCGGACGCTTGCCGACGGTGACGTCGACCGTCGCTTCGCGGCTCTTGCGCAGGATCGTCATTTTAGCTTTTTCGCCCGGCGTCAGTTGGGCGATGAGGTTGAGCATGCCGTTGGTGTCGGTGACCGGCTTGCCGTCGACCGTCAGCAGGATGTCGCCCGGCTTGATGCCGCCCTTGTCGGCCGGGCCGTGGCGCACCACGCCGGCGATGATGGCGCCGCTCTGGCGCTTGAGGCCGAAGCTGCTGGCCATCTCCGGCGTGATTTCCTGCGTTTCCACGCCGATCCAGCCGCGCACCACGTGGCCGGACTTGATGATCGCCTCCATCACCGTCTTGGCGGTCGACACCGGAATGGCGAAGCCGATGCCGACCGAGCCGCCGCTTTGCGAATAGATCGCCGAGTTGATGCCCAGCAGGTTGCCGGTGACGTCGACCAGCGCCCCGCCCGAGTTGCCGAAGTTGATCGCGGCGTCGGTCTGGATGAAGTTCTCGAAGTGGTTGATGTGCAGGTTGTTGCGCCCCAGCGCAGAGATGATGCCCATCGTCACCGTCTGGCCGACGCCGAACGGATTGCCGATCGCCAGCACCACATCGCCCACCTGCGACTGCTCGGGCTGGCCCAGCACGATCACCGGCAACTTGTCGAGCGCGATCTTGATCACCGCCAGGTCGGTCTCCGGATCGGTGCCGACCACCTTGGCGGCGGCCTTGCGGCCGTCGGCCAGCACGACCTCGATCTCGTCGGCGGCCTCGACCACGTGGTTGTTGGTCAGGATATAGCCCTCGGCCGAGACGATGACGCCGGAGCCGAGGCTGGCCTCGTCGTCGTCGCCCTCGCCGTCGCGGTCGCCGAAGAATTTCTTGAAGAACGGATCCTTGAGCAGCGGATGCTTGCGGTGCTTGGGCTTTTTGCTGGTGATGATGTTGACCACGGCCGGCATCGCGCGCCCGGCCGCCGCCCGGTACGAGCCGACGGCCGACGCCGGCGCCTTGCCCGGTCCGGCCTCCAGCATCACCGCCGGCCGCTCGGGGCTGCCCATCTGCTGCAGGCGCACGGGCGCGGCGCCCTGCGGCATCACGGCCGCGTAGACGAAATACAGCGCCAAAACGACGGTCACCGTTTGCGCAAACAATAACCAGAGTCGTCGCATAGCTTGCATCTGCCGCCCGGTGGACGGCGTCCTTGGTTGTTCCAGATTATTTCTTGAGCGCGTCGCGGATTTCGCGCAGCAACACGATGTCTTCGGCGGGCGGCGCCGGCGGCGGCGTCACCACCGGATGCTCGCGCAGCTTGCGCGCGCGGTTCATCAGCCGCACCATCTGGAAGATGACGAAGGCCAGGATGATGAAGTTGAGCAGGATCGTGGCGAAGTTGCCGTAGGCGAACACGGCGCCCAGCTTCTTGGCTTCTGCCAGGCTCAGGCCGGCCGCCTGGCCGTTCAGGCCGATATAGTAGTTGGCGAAGTCCAGCCCGCCGAACAGCTTGCTGATCGGCGGCATGATGATGTCGGTGACCAGCGAATCGACGATCTTGCCGAAGGCGCCGCCGATGATCACGCCAACGGCGAGGTCGACCACATTGCCCTTCATCGCGAATTCTTTGAATTCTTGCATCATTGTCATTTTCATATCCTCGGCGTGTGGTCATTTGTGAACAAAACTGCGTGTGGATCATACTATTTTTTCAATTAGATTCCAAACACGCTTGCCGTTCGCGCATTTGCACAGCGATTTACGTTATAAGTTTGACCTATATCAATTAGCAAAACGGCCGGGCGTCCTCATAGGGCAGAGTCGGCCAAAAATCAAGCCCAAAACGGTGCGCAAATCGCCCAAATTGGGGTTACGGCAACGTTTTTGCTTTAATTCGCTACACGGTTACCTTATAATTTAAGGTTGCTAGAAGCTACATTCGTGCTTCATCAAGTTTTCGTTTTCAGGATTGTTCGCGGTTTCCAGATTTTGTTCGCACTTTGACTGATTGGGGTTTGTATGAGTAACGAAAAGCAGGTCGATTCCGGCCGTCGCGGTTTGCTCGTCGCAACAGGCGCGGCGGGTGGTGTAGTGGGTCTGGCAACCGCGGGGGCGCTGGTGAGCACCTTCCAGCCGTCGGAACGGGCGAAGGCCGCCGGCGCGCCGGTCGAGGTGGACATCTCGGCGCTCAACCCCGGCGAAATGACGACCGTCGAATGGCGCGGCAAGCCGGTCTGGATCCTCAAGCGCACGCCGGAGATGGTGGCGTCGCTGAAAAAGACCGACGGCAAGGTCGCCGACGCCGAATCGAAACGCAATCCGGAAGAATTCACGCCCGAATACGCCCGCAACGAATGGCGCTCGCGCAAGCCCGACATCCTCGTCGCCGTCGGCATCTGTACCCACCTCGGCTGCTCGCCCTCGTCCAAGTTCGCCCCCGGTCCGCAGCCGTCGCTGCCGGACGACTGGGAAGGCGGCTTCCTGTGCCCATGCCACGGCTCGACCTTCGACATGGCCGGCCGCGTCTTTAAAAACAAGCCGGCGCCGGACAACCTGCAAGTGCCGCGCTACATGTTCTTGAGCGACAACAAGCTGGTCATTGGCAAAGACGAGAAAGGCGAGGCGTAAATCATGGCGGCTTTCAAAGAGACAAAACTGCCGGCGAACGCGCCGGTGGCACAAAAAGCACTTGGCTGGGTCGACGACCGCTTCCCCCTGACCAAGCTATGGAACGACCAATGGGGCAAATACTACGCCCCGAAAAACTTCAACTTCTGGTACATCTTCGGCTCGCTGGCGATGCTGGTCCTGGTGCTGCAGATCGTCACCGGCATCTTCCTGACCATGCATTACAAGCCGGACGCCAACCTGGCCTTCGGCTCGGTCGAATACATCATGCGCGAAGTGCCGTGGGGCTGGCTGGTGCGCTACATGCACTCGACCGGCGCCTCCGCCTTCTTCATCATCATCTACCTGCACATGACCCGCGGCCTGCTGTACGGCTCGTACCGCAAGCCGCGTGAACTGATCTGGCTGTTCGGCTTCGCCATCTTCCTGTGCCTGATGGCCGAGGCCTTCTTCGGCTACCTGCTGCCATGGGGCCAGATGTCGTACTGGGGCGCCCAGGTGATCGTCAACCTGTTCGGCGCCATCCCGCTGATCGGGCCGGACCTGTCGCTGTGGATCCGCGGCGACTACGTCGTCTCAGACGCCACGCTGAACCGCTTCTTCGCGTTCCACGTGATCGCCATCCCGCTGGTGCTGCTGGGCCTGGTGGCGGCGCACCTGATCGCGCTGCACGAAGTCGGCTCGAGCAACCCGGACGGCATCGAGGTCAAGGAAAACCTGGGCCCGGACGGCCACCCGGTCGACTCGATCCCGTCGCACCCGTACTACACGGTGCACGACCTGTTCGGCGTGTCGGTGTTCCTGCTGATCTTCAGCACCGTCGTGTTCTTCGCGCCGGAAATGGGCGGCTACTTCCTCGAGTACAACAACTTCCTGCCGGGCGACTCGCTCAAAACCCCGCTGCACATCGCCCCGACCTGGTACTTCACCGCGTTCTACTCGGTGCTGCGCGCCACCACCGCCGACTTCATGTGGGTGCTGATGTTCTTCGTGGCCGCCTACGTGGTGTTCGTCTGGCTCAAGTCGCAGCTGCCGCGCCTGGTCAAAGTCGCCATCGCCGTCATCGCGCTGGTGGCCATCATCGGCATGCTGCCGCAGATCCTCGACGCCAAGTTCTGGGGCGTGGTGTTCTTCGGCGGCTCGGTGGTGATCCTGGCCTTCATGCCGTGGCTGGACAAGTCGCCGGTCAAGTCGATCCGCTACCGTCCGACCTGGCACAAGTATGTGTACGCCGTGTTCTTCCTGTCGTTCCTGACCTTGGGCTACCTCGGCACCCTGGCGCCGACCGACGGCCGCACCCTGGTGTCGCAAGTGTGCACCCTGCTGTACTTTAGCTTCTTCCTGTTCATGCCATGGTGGAGCGCGATGGGCACGTTCAAAAAAGTGCCCGACCGCGTCGTCTTCCACGCGCACTGACCGTACCTTGGCTAAAGTAGATAAAGGACATGACATGAATTTTGCAAAGAAATTGCTGGCCGCGCTGGCCCTGCTGCCGGCCCTGGCGTTCGCCAACGAAGGCGGCGTCGCCCTCGACAAGGCGCCGGACCGGTCGAATAACATGGCCGCCTTGCAACATGGCGCCAAGCTGTTCGTCAACTATTGCCTGAACTGCCACAACGCCTCGTCGATGCGCTACAACCGCCTAAAGGACCTGGGCCTGAGCGAGGAGCAGATCAAATCGAACCTGCTGTTCACCGGCGAGAAGGTCGGCGAGATGATGACCACCAACATGCGTCCGAAGGATGCCAAGGTCTGGTTCGGCGTGGTGCCGCCGGACCTGTCGGTCATTTCGCGGGCCAAATCGTCGGGCGCCGGCACCGGCGGCGACTACCTGTATACTTACCTGCGCAATTTCTACAAGGACGACACCCGTCCGACCGGCTGGAACAACCGGGTGCTGGAAAACGTGGCGATGCCGCACGTGCTGTGGGAGTTGCAGGGCATCCAGACGATCAAGACGGTCGAGGTGGAAGATCCGCACGAGCACGGTAAGATGGTGCACCAGTTCGCCGGCTTCGAGCAGGTCAAGGCCGGCAGCATGAACAAGTTGGAATTCGACACCGCGGTGGCCGACCTGGTCGGTTACATGGAGTGGATGGCGGAGCCTGCGGCGCAGACCCGCAAAAAATTGGGCGTGGCGGTGGTTTTGTTCATGGCCCTGTTCGTCTTGCTGGCATGGCGCCTGAACGCGTCGTTCTGGAAAGAAGTTAAATAATCGAGAGCGCCGGCTGGCCCGGCGCTTGTTTTGCGATGCCCGCCGTTGGCGGGCGATCGATCCGGGGTGATCCGTTCGCGGGCTCACCCCCTTAGTTTTTAAGGAACTACAAAAAATGATGGTTCTCTACTCGGGTACAACCTGCCCATTTTCGCAGCGCTGCCGTCTGGTCCTGTTCGAAAAAGGCATGGACTTTGAAGTGCGCGACGTCGACTTGTTCAACAAGCCGGAAGATATCTCGACCATGAATCCATATGGTCAGGTGCCGATTCTGGTCGAGCGTGAATTGATTCTGTACGAATCGAATATCATCAACGAATACATCGACGAGCGCTTCCCGCATCCGCAGCTGATGCCGGCCGACCCGCTGATGCGCGCGCGCGCGCGCCTGATGCTGTTCAATTTCGAGAAGGAATTGTTCGTCCACGTGCACGTGCTCGAAAGCGAACGCGCCAAGGGCAACGACAAGAGCCACGACAAGGCGCGCGCGGAAATCCGCGACCGCCTGACGACCCTGGCGCCGCTGTTCCTGAAGAACAAGTACATGCTCGGCGACGAATTCTCGATGCTCGACGTGGCCGTCGCGCCGCTGCTGTGGCGCCTGGACCACTACGGCATCGAATTGTCGAAGACCGCCGCGCCGCTGATGAAGTACGCCGAGCGCATCTTCTCGCGTCCGGCCTACATCGAAGCGCTGACGCCGTCGGAAAAGGTCATGCGCCGCTGATCGGTTCGATCGCGGAAACGCCGATGTTTAGTTGAAATGATCGGCGCGCCCACCGTGTTGAACCGGGGGCGTGCCGTGTTTTACCGTAGTCTGGAATACCATGTCCGAAATCTCTACCAAGCCCTACATGCTGCGCGCCATTTATGAGTGGTGCACCGACAGCGGCTACACGCCCTACCTGGCCGTCAAGGTCGACGCCTCGACCACCGTGCCGATGGAATACGTCAAGAAAGGCGAAATCGTCCTCAACATCAGTTTCGGCGCCACCTCGGGCCTGAAGATGGACAACGACAGCATCCGCTTCCACGCCCGCTTCGGCGGCGTCTCGCGCGAAATCTACGTCCCGGTCAACAACGTGATGGCGATCTACGCCAACGAAAACGGCCAGGGCATGGCGTTCGAGCCGCAGGCGGGCGGCGCCGACGCGCCGCAACCGACGCAGGAAACCAGCGTGCCGGGACCGTCGCTGGCGGCCGTGCCGACGCCGGCGCCGGAGGGCAAAAGCGAGGCCGCAAGCGGTCCGCAGGACGACAACGACCCACCCAAAAAGGGCGGGCGCCCCACCCTCACGCGGATTAAATAGCGTATAATTTGCCCCGTACAAGTTTCGCCGACTTAGCTCATTTGGTAGAGCAGTTGATTTGTAATCATCAGGTGGCCAGTTCGAAACCGGCAGTCGGCACCAGAAAAAGCTAGCATTTTCAAAGGGTTACAGGATTTTTTCCTGTAACCCTTTTGCTCATTTTTGTCAGTTTTCAGAATCATGTAGGCACTGTGTAGGTTTTTCTGCCGGGTTACTGAGTCAGCAGCGCAACAATGCTGTAAATTCCCGCAAAGAAACTTGCGTGACGCTCTGTATAAGTACATACTAAATTACCAACATGAAATCTGGAGAAGAAATTGCGTATCTTTGATACAACGATTCGTAATCAGCTTCAGGATTACTCGTCTGCGCTAGAGAACCTTTTGGGCGGCGACGTAATGTTTTACTGTGGTCAAATCCACCCCAACTACCTGATTCCCTTCCGGCACTTCATTGAAGCAATAGTCGCTCAAGCAGGGAAAAAGGACACGCTCAATATTTTTGTTCGCACTGGCGGCGGTAGCGCTGAAATGGTCGAGAAAATGGTTGAGATTGTTCGCCATCATTACTCATCTGTACACTTCATAGTGCCCGACTTTGCTATGTCCGCCGGCACAATCTGGTGCATGTCTGGCGACAAAATTTACATGGATTATTCCTCTTCCCTAGGGCCCATTGACCCCCAAGTTCCCGTTAAGGGACGCGAAGACTATGTGCCTGCGATGGGGTATCTAGACCAATACGAGAAGTTAATAGAGAAATCGCGCCAAGGCACATTATCGGGTGCTGAGTATGGAATTATTCAGAGCCAAGACCAGGGTGTGCTGGCTCGCTATGAGCAAGCAAGGGACTTGTCTGTCAGCTTGCTGAAGAAGTGGCTGGTTGAATACAAGTTTAAAGACTGGGCTATGCATCGAACAGACGCTGCAAAGATTGGGCAACCGGTCACTGCCGAAGAGAAGGCGGAACGAGCGGAGCAAATTGCAAAACAGTTGGGCAATCACAAGGAATGGAACTCACACGGTAGGATGATTGGTATCAATACACTCAAACGTGCGCTGCGCCTTGAAATTGAAGATTACTCTGCCAATGCAGAATTACGTGACGCCATCAGGACATATAACGACCTACTAACTGACTACATGCAGCGTCAGAATTACGAATTTGTCCTTCACAGCAAGAATGTTTTTTAAGGAGAGCGCAATGAGCCTCGTAGACCAAGTCAAAAATGTATTGAGCAAGCCGGAGTTTGAGCACGTCCGTCGCGACGCCGCGCCTATGCAGGAGCTGTATCGTGAAATGGAACGTCAAGGCTATACTGCTAAACAAGGCTACACGATAGCTCCTTTGGATGGTCTTGCTACTCAGCCCCCCGCGAAGACATTTAGCTCTTACTACGCCAAGCGATAAGCAAAAAAACCGGAGACAATCCGGTTTTTTGTATTAATGACCATGCCCCGCAATTGTTCTCTCCAGTCGGTATCTACGCAGGCTGAACGATGCCAAGTATATTGGCGCGAGATACCGAATATGTCCGAGCCAGCGAACTAACGCTATCTCCGGCGGCATACTTGGCGATGATTTCGGTGCGCTGCTCCGCCGTGGTCTTCGACGGACGACCCAATGTCTTGCCTTCGCTCTTGGCGCGGGCCAGGCCCGCCTGCGTGCGCTCCACCAACAAGTCACGCTCCATCTCAGCCACAGCCCCCAACATGGTCAGCATCATCTTGCCGGCCGTCGACGTCAGGTCGAGCGTGCCCAGTTGCAGAACGATGACGGCAATCTTGCGCTTGGCCAGCAGCTTGACGGTGGCGCCGACGTCCTGCGCATCGCGGCCCAGCCGGTCGAGCTTCGTCACTACCAACGTTTCGCCGTTGCGAATCTGCGCCAGCAGCGCGGCGAACTCGGGACGCTCGGTGGCGCTGGTCTTGCCGCTGATGGTATCCGCATACCAGTAATCGACCTGGTGGCCGGCCGCGACGATTTCCATCTTCTGGTTGTCTGCGGTTTGCTCTTTGGTGCTGACGCGGCCATATGCGAAGGTTGCCATGGTGTTTCTCCGGTTAAGACTGTTAGAAAACACTGTTAGAATATCTGCACCTGTTAGAAATAGCAAGCCCTATATTTCCAACATAGACATTGCTTCCCTTTCATACCTGTTGGAAATCGATCGTTTTCTAACAGGGTTGTGTGCCTGCTCTTATGTTGCCAATATGGCTACGCTGCCGCATAATTGCATTGCGTCAACCAATTCAACTCAATCTAAGAGGACACCATGCTTAGCTATACGTACCAAGCGGAAAAATTAGCCGATGCCCGACGATATTTAATGCTGCCTCATACGGAAGGAGAAGAGGCGTCGATATCAGAGTGCTTTCATGCGTGCTCGCTTGCTTTCAATAAATTTGACGAGAGCACCCTTAATGACGATGCGCGCATCTGGGTGGCGAAATTGAAGAAACTTATGGATACGAAAGACGTTCCAGCTGCTACGGATGGAAAAGGCCTATGGCATGCCAAGGCACTCGGCTTTACCACCGACGATAAGATTGAACTTTCGACTTTGATTGATGAATTAGCATTCTGGTTCAGCTATAACGACCGATAGTTGCGCCACGTAGTTTGATGAGACGGGGCAGTGTTTCGCTACTCCCTTGCCAGAACAATAAAGGGGTGTTGTTTTGCCACCCCCTTTATCTCCCAGGTCGGGCATCACCAATCCCGAAGAGCGCACGAAGGGAGCGAAGGGAGCACAGAAAAAACAGTGCTCCCTTCGCTCCCTTCGCGCTCCCTTCGACCGTTTATTCGGGAAGGCACCAAATCCAGGCGCCGCCCATGCTGAGCTTCTTGGCCTCGATGCCGAGCGATTTCTTCAGCCGCTTGGCCGCATCCCATGAATGCCCGGCGTCGCGCACCTCGGCCTGTAGCGCCTTCGTGGCCATCTTACCGCCCGCCTCCCGGAGCGTGTCCACCAGCATGCGCTCCAAGTCCTGACGCGCGTCGCCATCCTCGCCGCTTTCGTCGTGCTCCACGTCGCCCAGGATTTCCCGCGCCGTGCCCTCGATGGAGCCGGCCCATACCGCGTGCGTTGCCTCGATGCCGCCGGCGATGGTCGCCAGCTCGAGCGAGTAGGCCACGCCGCCATCGTCGGGCGCGATGTTTGACTTTGCCCGCGCCATCACGCGGCGGTTGCTGCCTTCTTCCTTTGCGGTCACCAGCACCATGCGCGCGAGGGCGCCGAATGCCTGTGAGCCTATCACCCGGTCCTGTGGCGCCTTGCCGGCGCCGCCCTTGGCAAAGTGCGTTATGCCGATGACCGCGCAGCCGTGGGCGTCGGCGAAGTCGACTACCGCCTGCAGACTGCGGCGCACGTCGTTCGCGCGGTGCATGTCGCCGGCCACCGCTGATACGATGGGGTCTATCAGCAGCAGGCTCACGCCGCCGATGGCGTCGACGGCGCGCCGTAGGTCTGGAATATCCTGCGACGGGTCGAACGGTACGCTTTCGCCGTCCTGGGCTATACCCTCGATGAAGTGGCAGCGCGCGAGGTCGGCACCGGACGCAATGAGGCGCGGCACCAGGGTATCGTCGGCCACGTCCTCACTCGACCATATCAGCACATTGCCCTGGGCCGCGCATGCGGTGCCGTCCGGCCAGCGCCCGCCGGAGGTCAGCACGGCCGCCAGCGCGAGGGCAAGCGTGGTCTTGCCGGTACCGGCGGCGCCGGCCAAGATGGTCAGCTTGCCAGCCGGAACCCAGCCAGGCCACAGCCAGGTGATAGGCAGGGGCTTGATGTCGGCGCCGCACCGGATTTTGACGACGCGCTCGCCGCGCTGCATGCCCCTATCGAACGGGCGTGCCGTCTCGCCCTTGCTCTCCAGCTCGATGCGCGCGGCCCGGGCCTCGCTATCTTCCTTACCCAAAGTGAAGCCGGCCATCTGGCCATCCATATGTCCGTCCGCCATCATGGTTCCGCCAGCTTGAGGAAAGCCGTCCGGTTGTGGTCGCCGTCGACCAGCAGCAGGCGGCGCGGCCGGGCCTGATACAGCCGGTCGGACAGCGTGCGCAGCGCGCCGTATCTGGTCAGATTGCCGGGAAAGACCAGTACCACGTCAAGGCCGGCCACGGCGCGGCACTCCATCGCGGTCGGCAAGTTGGCCGGGTCGATTTCGATAGCGTTGCGCTTGGGTGGCAGCATGCCGACGCCCAGCCACAGGACGCCGCCCACCGGCGCGAGGCCAAACTCAGTGCGGATGCGGCCCAGTTCGGCGAGGGTCGTCATGGGCGCTCCCCCGCGACCGCGGTGGACACCAAGCAAATGCCCGGCGCCGACCGTTCCGGCGTGGGTTCAACAAGTGGTCGACTCACTGACACATGGCGGACCACGTCCAACACGTGCCGGCGGACCTCGTGCGCAATGCCGTGGAAGTAGCTGAGTAGCTCCCTGTCATCGGCGCTGAGGTTGTCCACCACCAGACGCAGCGGCCCGGCGGCCGGTTTCTTGCGCGCGCGGGGCGGCTTGGTCGTGGTGCTGGTCATTTCACACCTCCGACCAGGCGCAGCGCCGGCCGGACATGGCGCGGGCAACTTTTGGTCGCCAATGCCATCATCCGCAAAATGTGCTGCTGGGACTCGTCGCATATCTCAGCGTAGTACTTGAGGAGCAACTGCTGGTCGACCGTGAGCGGTGGCGCCGGCGCAGGCTTCAGGCCGGCGGCGCTGCGTGGTTTCTTCGGGGCGGTCATCGCGCACCTCCAGAGATAAGGCGCAATACCGGCGCTGGCCGCGCTGCTGCGGCATCAGCCTCCAACTTCGTCGCCAGTCTTTCCAGCATCTCACACCAACTTTGCTTCCTGTCTGCCGGCAGCCTACGGACCGCGAGAGCGGCGCGGATTTCCAAGGCGCCGAACTCGGCGGCCGGCACCGCCTGCGGTTTGGCGGCGCGGCGCTGGCGCTTCGGCGCGGCCGGCTTGATTTCGACGGGCGCGCTCATGCCGCAACTCCTTGGGCCTGCTGGATGCTCTTGGCGCGACGACCGCGCTTCGGTTTGACGAGACCAGGGAACAGTGCCTTGAATGCCTGAAATTTCTCGTCCCCGCACGCTGCCGCGTATGCATTAAAACTCCTATCCGAATCAGCTTGACCCTTGGCGCTGTGACGGTAGACGTACTCGGCCAGTTCCTTTTTTTTGCGTTTCAGTTCGTAATCGATGAAAGTCTCGCCAATTACTTGCTGGCGCAGACACCACCAATCGACGTCGACGAACAGCTTGCGAGGGCCCTTCGCACCGTCAGGGCGCTCCCGCCTTATCCAGTACTCAAACTTACCTTCGTCCCACCGCAGGTCATCGTAACCCTCTGGCCATTTGATATTCGCTGGGACGATGCCCTCCGCCTCCAGCATAGCGCGCGTGCCTTGAAACTCGGCGATGCCGATGTAACCCAACATGCGGATGGTTGGCTCGGCTGGAATAACTACGAGCGCGCTCATTGAGCATCCTCTTCCTGCGCCAGCGCGATGATGTCGGCTGTGGCCTCACGGATGAGCTCGACGTTGCGCGCCGCGCAGGTGGCGAAGCAATTTGCGGCATTGACCAACGAAACCATCTGCCCGCCAACAGCGGACAGTTCGTCCAACTTCTCGAACGTCGCTTGCAGCAGGTGCGCGATGTCGGCGGCCTGCGCGGCCGCGTCGGATGCGCGCGCCTGGATGTCAAGTAGGACTTTGCTGCCCGGGCGGTCACCGGCGGTATCATGTTCAGCCTTGGCAGCTTCTATAGCAGCGCGCCGCTCGTGGTGCCGGCTCATACCGTCGGTGACGACGCCGTCAGCCTCGAGCTTTTCCGCGACGCGGGCTTTTTGCTGGGCGGTCATGGCGTTGAGCATGGCCTTGATGATGGTGTCGGCGTGGCGCAGCTCGACCAGCAGCGCCGGCGCATTGCCGGTGCCGGCTGTTGCTGTGGTCGGTGGAATGAGTGAATCGAAGCCCTTCTCCCAAGCGGCCAGCAGGTCGGGGAAATTGTCTTCGGTTTCGTATTGCATCACCATTTCAGTCAGGCGCAGCGCCCGCCAGACAACGGACGAAACAGGATGGCGCCGCGTTGCGTTGGTGGTGAGCCAGTCGTTGGCCTTGCCGCAGCCGGTAGCGAACAGCACGGCGGGGGAGAAGTCCGGGCTCATACGGCACCTCGCACCAGTGTGGCCAGGTCGCTGGCCAGTTCGTCGGCGAGGCGGGTCGTCGTGTCGAGCGTGGTTTGCTGGTCGGCGGCCGGCAGCAGGTGGACGGCAGACAGCAGGTTGGCGACGGCCTTGGCCTGCCAGCGCAGATGCTTGATGGTGTCGAGACGGGATTGTTCGGGCGTGAGGGTGCTGTTGACCATGATGGGGCCTCTGTAGGTTCGCGTATAAACCCGTTCCTATCGCCAAATAGGGAGACGGGCACAAGGCGGGGTTGGCGAACCGGAACCTACAGCTACCGGCATGCCCGAAGGCATCCCCACCCAGGCCCGTCATAGAAGGCGTGCAGAGGCAGTACGGACGAAAAAAAGCCGCTCAAGAGCGGTTGTCCGCTGTAGGTTATTCCGAGTCGCCAAACCCGTTCCCCTTTTTCTCGGGGCTTTTTTAGGATAGTCGGCACTGGGTAAACCGTCAAGCACTTTCGCGGGCGTGGTAATTGGATAGATTTCCGATTATCAATTCAAATATACTGTTGGCACTAAACCAATAACCATAATCAGGAAAATCCATGCGCCAAATTATTGCTCTTTCCTTACTGCTCGCTGCTCTAGTCGGTTGCCAACAGTCCTCGTCCTCACCTCCGGCTGCCAAAGCGACCGATGCGGCAGCTGCTTCTAACACAGCGACACCTACCAAATTTGAGATTCGCGACTTCAGCCTTGATGAACAAAAGCAAAGTTATGGAGGCATTATTTACAAAGGTCGTGGCACGCTTGTAACCAAAGACGTCGTGGTCAACAAGGGTAACTACATGGTCTGGGTGACGGCAAAACAGGCCCATAAAAACGATGATGTTTGGAAGGGTCTCGTTCTCATGCATGACGGCATTGGTACCATTGAGACCAGCGACTACCAGTCAAAAGACGAGATAAAGCAAGCGAAATATTACGATTGGAAAATACTCGGCTACGCCGCTCTTAGTTCGGGGGTAATAGAACAGGAGAGCGCCACTGTCGCCAAGTAATAAAAAATCCAAAATCGAAAACGCTGGCGCTGCACGGCCGTTCTGTCGAGACCCCCGATTCAGGGGTGACGACGGCCCGCCCTCAGTTTGAGGATGGGCACCGCCAGGGCGGTTCAGACGCCCCAAGGTTTCGGGGCGTCGACCGCGCAATGCCGTGGATACCGGCATGGATACCAGTCGCTGGATACCACTTTCCACTGGCAACCTGACTGGCAACCGCCGATTGGCAACCGCCGCGCGCGTCGCCGGCAGTGTCGTTTCTGCGAACGATACCCGCAACCGGGACATCTAATTGTGAGCCAGCGTCACAATTAGAAGTCGGTAGCCCTGCGCGCTGCTGAATGCCGTTTTGGTAGAAATTTGCGACCCACTAAAGTAGGCCGCAAAAGCGCCACTGCCGACGAATTTCGTCCGCAGTCGGCGCCGGTATGGGATTTCCCATAGCGCCAGGCGATGCAGGATTTCCTGTATCGGTACCGTGTGCCGAAAACTGGGCAGACGGCGCCCCATCCTTCGCCAGCCCGGCACTGTGCACCTAATGTGTGATTTTCACAGGATTGGACCGGGCCGCAGCCGGCGCCACCACCGGCCGCGCACTAGGTCGCAATACCAGATTTTCCGGTAATGTCGCCCGCTGCTATACCCGGGATTTTCCCGTATTTTCGGCAGGTCGATTCTACATGTGGGATTTTCCCAGATGTACCGGGCGGCGCCACCAGCAACCAGCGAAAGATTCCGCCGGTCGCACAGCACACCTCATTGGCTTGAATGCGATGTCGCGGCCGGCCGGCGCGCCCCTTCATGTTCAGTATCGCGCCGCCGACGGTTAATGTCCTGCATTGCAGGACCTGGGCCGTCGCTCGGGTATTCCCGTTTTCGCCGGAATTTGAGGGCTAAGCAGGACTTCCGGCTTTGAGCATACTCCGGGTTTCCCCGTAGTTTTCATTTTGACAAAACCAAAGGAAATCCGGTAGTTTAAGCATCCCTCAATCTGAGGGGTTACCGCCGCCAGTGGCGGAAGTATCCGGATTGCAGCATCCGGCCCGTCATTGACGGATGGGCGCCGCCAGTCGCACGCCCTCAATCTGAGGAAGTCGGCGATATGCCGCGCGCATTCGACTTTATCGCGCCCCAGCTGCGAACTAAAGTGCGCACCTATACGAGCCGGAATCGTTCGTGAAACAGCAGCTTTTCAGCCCAAAGGTGGCTTGTTTTGCCTATGAAGAGCGGCTTTCTTCGGCGGGGCCGCCCTTGCGCCGAAAACGCGCACCATCCGCGAACCTTCTGCGAACTTATTCGGTTGGTGGCCCCATCTCACTGATAAGATTGCCGTACTTTATCGACAGGAGCTGCAAATGGAACGGCCCGAGTACATAAAGCCGCCGGAGCATGCGAAGGTGAATCAATTCGCCATCCGATGCTTTCGCGATACCGGCGACGCAGATTACATAGCAGCACGGCTCGCAATGAGGGCTCGCCTCGCCATCCCTTTTTTGTGGTCGGCGGAGCAGGCCATTGAAAAGTACTTAAAGTGCATTTTGATGCTCAATCGCCAGAAAACAGGCGACCTAGGCCACAACATTGCAAAGGCGCTGAGAAGAATTAACAGTCGTCTGCCTTTCGAGATTAGGTTGGGAGAGGATGAGCAGCAGGTTTTCGACCATGTGGCTCAATGCGATGGAGACCGATATCTTCTAATGTCCCTCGAACTGGAAGATATCGAGCTAATAATGCTGGACCGTTTGGTTTGGCGCCTGCGGCAATACTGTGAGCCGTTAGATGTCGTTCACTACGCAGATGAACCTAGTGAGGATGTGCTGCTACAAAATGTGCGCCGAATCGCATTGGGATTGGATGGGCCCGCGACAAACGGCCATATCCAAGGGGCACTTCTAGAGCGAGTTTTGGGTGACTCGGAGCACCCGGCGCATGATGCTCTGGTCTGGCAAAACTTAAAATTTTCTCTCAGCGGACAAGAAGGAATTTTGTTCCTCAACAACTTCCAAGCAATCAATGCACCGTTGTTTCTTAATCCTGAGCTTGTCGACGTGGTAGCAAAATGGATGCATGTCCCTGACGAGACCAAGAAAAAGGCGCGGCGACTTGCAACGCTTCGTGAAGCTGAAAGAAAGAAGCAGGAACGTCAGGCACGGGGCGGAAAGCCGCCATCTTAATTGGACTTCTCTTTAAGCGGCCTCGCGTGCTGCCTGCTCGATGATGCGCGCCGCCAATTCGAAGTTGCCCATCGCTTCGGCCTGCGCGGCCACCCGGTCCAATACGCGGAGGCGGTAGGCTTGGCAGGCGATGGGGATGTCGTCCAGCTCGGCCAGCAGCTTGCCGCGCGTTTCGTAGAACATGGCCCGCCACCGGGCGCCCAGTCGTGCGCCGGCGCGCCGCTCGGGATGCCACGCCTCGATGCGCTGGCGGGTCAGCACTAGGCCGAAATTTACTTTGACGGCTGCCGCCACCTGTTCAGGGGAGTCATAGCAGGCGAGAGCAGCAACGATATAGGCGCATACGTGGCCGGGTAGGGTCGTCATGGTTAAAATCCGTCAAGGCAGGTCAAGCTAAAAGTTGGTCATCGGCGCCCGCCAGCAGCACCACGGTGCCATCCACATCGATGACATCGGCGGCCTGCAGGTGTCCGCGCTGCTTCGCACAGACCCTGGCCAGCGCGCGCAAGGCGGCCAGTTCCTTGCGCTTCAGTTCGGTGACTTGGCGCCCGGCCTCGCTCTGCTGGATGCTTCGCTGCAGGCTCCAGCCATCATCACCGCCGGCCTTGAGCTTGGCGTCGAGGCGGCGCTTTTCCTTCCCGACGGCCAGCCGGCGCGCGTGGGCGGTGTGCCACAACAGCGCGGCATTTGTCAGTTCTCGGTCGTTCATCTCATCTCCGTTTACCCGGCAAGGCCATTTATCGCGCCGTGGCGACGCGAAAAGACTATGCGGGTGTGGTTGGGCCTGCCGGGCAGCGAAAGCCGCTCAGCGGGCCGCTTGGCTTAGTCAGCCACCTTGCCGCCGCCCGTGACGTACTTGGCACGCTCTTGGGGGTTCAGGGTGTCAAAGGTGGCTCGGGTGATGCTTCCGGAAGGTGGCGCAGGCGGGGCCGCGCTGGCGACATCCGCAATACGCCCACCGCCGGTGATGTACTTGGCGCGGGCGGCCGGCGGCATTGCGTCGAAAGCAGCGCGCGTTACGGTGCCGCCTTTCCCTGGCTGCTCGCCCGGAGCTTGGGCGGCCCCCGGCGCTCCCACATCTTTCAGGAGCATGCTTTTATTCGGGTACCGGTCGATGAGCTGGCCCAGCGCTTCGTCAAACGTCGCCACTTCGCCCGGGCGGCTGCTGGAATATTCCTTGATGCCGTGCTTGTCCAGAGCCACCAACTTGCCGCCTTGGATATCGAAATGGCTGCCGAATGACGCGGCGATGATGTCGGCCGGGAGCTTCAAGCGCGACATCACAGGCGACGCCTCGAAATGCTTGCTCAGCGCCAGCTTGAAGGCGGCAGCACCGTCGATTTCCCGCTCGGTGCCGTCGGCCATGACGTACAGCGGCACGCCGTTTTTCAGGATGGCGTGCTTGCCGTCTGGGGTGGTTTTGATTTTCATGGTGGTTTTGACTTTCTGTTCGAGTTCCCGGAATGCCGCCGGGCCGGCTTTGGTCGTGGGTATAGTTGACAGGCTCCGCACGGCGGGCCGGTGGCCTGTACGAACTCGCCCAGGTCAACGCACCAGGTTTCGGCCGGCTGCTCGTCGTCGCGGTGGCGGTGGTAGTCGTCCTCCGCTTCCGGCACCATCCCCCGCTGGGGGCTCGGATGTCCGCCCCCAGCGGGGGAGCACCGGTGTGCGTCGGCTTGGCCGGCCTGTTGGTCGACCTGCTGAGTTTTGAGCAGGTCGCCGCCGGCTGAGGGGGTGTCTCCAGAATTGGGGATGCCCTCCGCGTGGGCCTGCCCAACGTTGGGCACACCTGCAGGGGGTGCTAAATCTGCGCCCCCTTTGGAGATGCATCCACTTTTGGACACATCTTTGTGCGTACGCATTCCGTTCGCACACGGCGCGCTTGTGGCGACGAATATCGTCGGCACAAACTTTCTGGCAATCCTCGGGTCGGTGGCGCTGAGCTTCGGACGCGGCGTGCACGAAGGCTCGCAGGCATCGGCCTGGTGGTGGACCAGCTCGACGTATTGCGTCGCCTTGGCCTGGCCGGTGGGCGGCGAGGAGATGCGCGCAAAACTGCTCACATCGTCGGCGCCGACCTGGTGCTGCTCGCCCAGCCGGACGAAATTCGTACGTTTGGCTGGCCCGGTGATCGACGGTTGGATGTCTTGAAACATCAAGGCATCTAGCTGACCCGAATTTTCGGGTGAGTGCTGCCGACCTAAATCACCCGGAATCTGGGTGGAATGCCTGCGGGTACCGGCGGCGGCGGCCTGGTGGTGGTCGACCGCAGGGGTGTCCAGCTGGCGGACGGGCCGGGGGGGGTCGGATAATTTTCCGGCACTGGCCTGCTCCGCCAAACTGACGGTCTGAAGCGACGCCGGCGAGGCTGCGGCAGGCTGGCGATTCGCCGCGGTGTGTTTGCGCCGGGCTGGTGTGGTGCTGGTGCTGGTTGGCGCGGCCTGGCCGGTGGTGGATGGCTCGGAGGTCGCCTGAGTTCCCGGGAGGGTGTCGGCTGCTGCAGGGGTGTGCTGCGGCGTCAGCAGGCCGTCGGCCGGGTGCTGGTGGTTGGTAGCCTGAATGCCGGCTGATTGCGGTGAAATATTGGGCGTGGAAATCGGAAGTCCTAACAGAGCATAGGACATTTTATTTTCAGCTCCCAAACCGGGCGCCATGTCAGTGCCAAAATCTCCTAAAGTGGATTTCGTGAAACCCCTATTAGGGCTTTCGGAGCGCACCTTCCGGGTCATCGTCGCGACGAACGAGCCTTTGACCGGCGGTGCCGGCATGGCCAGGCCTAGCGCCAGCAAGAGCGGTTCAGGGTTTCTAGCGTGTGCGACCAGCAGCGCATCGATGGCGCCGTCGGTCAAAGCGCTGTTCGATTGCAGGGTGACGCGCAGCAGCGCTATGGCGGCGGCGCGCTCGGTGGCGCTGTGACGCTTCTTCGCCGCAAGCATGCGCAGGCCGTATTGTTTGGCGACCTGGTCGTGGAAATCCTTTTGCATCGCCTTCATGGTCGCGCGGTTGCCCAGCAGCTCGGAGCCCACCAGCTTGCCGCCCCGGACCGGGAGCAAGACAAGGTGCAGGTGCGGGCTGCTTTCGTCGTTATGAAGGATGGCGCTCAGTAGCGGCACGCCGTAGTGCTGCTGGGCCCACGTCGTCGCGGCGCGGAAGTATGCCAGGTGGTCGATGGCCAAGCCGGCCGGAAGGCTTACGACAATCTCAATGCCCAGCGTCGCATTTTTACGGGGCGCCACGATGCCATGCTCCCGCATCGCGTCGCGCGCCGCGCTGGCCACGCCGTCAGCGGTGGCCGGGCCGTGCAGGGTCACGTTCAGATGGATGCGGCTAGGGTCAATGCCGCTCTCAGCGCCAATGCCGATTTCAGCCTGTAGCTCCCGGGCGTTGTGGCGCATCACGTTGAGGATGACCGCATCTGCGCAGCTGGCGCGCGTGGTCTTCACGCTCAGCGGCTTGACGGCCAGGAAGTGGGCATCCTGCATTACGAACACCCGCGCACCAAGCTGGCCAGCAAGGTCGCCAGCAGCATCAGGACAGGAGGAGGTGGCGGCGGCGCAGCCGGCAGCAGCGCTAGCACGGCGCCCAAGGCGATAGCGCGGCGCATTACAGCTCGCCCCACAACCGCCCCTGACGGGGGTCTTGCTTGCGCAGTTTATTGCGGATGGCGTTCTTCTTTGCGGCTTCGGCCTTGCACTTGCCGGCAAGCTTGCGGCGATCGATGCTCGCCGCTTTTACGCCGTCCACCCATTCGCGTGCGCCAAGGTCAAACGCCTTCCCGATGGCGGACTTTGGCAACCAATACGCTGTCACCCACGATTCGCGGCCGTCATTGGTGCCGGTTGCAACATCGTGGCGGTCAATCGTCCAGCCGTAGCGCTGTTCGAGGCGGCAGACGAACGCGGCCAGCCTGGTGGTGCTCATGGAAAAAACGCTGTCCATGCTCGTGATGGTTTTCGATTCCATCAGCGCGGCGAGGACGCCGGCAATTACAGTATTGCGTCGCTTTGGGAACGTTCCTGGTGTAGAATCGCGCTTGTCTGGGGCGCTCTCATCGTTAATTTCGGTGGGGGCGTTTTTCATTATGCCTCCGCGCTCAGCGCGCGGGCGACGCCGGCCAAGGGCCACATCAGCATTTTGCCGCGCTTGATGGGACGCACGCCGTAGCACTCGCCGGTGAGGCAGTGATTTTTCAGAACCGTTTGGGTGGCGCGGCACATGGCGCGCGCAAACTCGGCGGTGGTAATGTGGTCACGACCCTGGGCGACGATGGCCAAGGCAGGCGGGAGAGAAACTAGTTGCATGTGATGCACTCCTAATCAGCCCGTTTTCACGGTATGAGTGCATCATTTCCGGCTTGTTGATTTTCTCCGATAGCAGAGCGCTATAGCGCGCCTTATCTCGCCTTAGACCGCCCTATCGCGCTTGTTTCGGCGGTTGCGCAGCCGGTCGCAGAGTTGTTTGAAGGTTAGGATATCCGGCTCCCCTGTCGCACGGTGAGTATCGCCGCGATACTGAATACCTTCGGCCACGTATCCAATCATGGCGCCATGTTTTATCTCGGCCAGCTTCGATAACTCCGTCCACACCGGTCTATTTTCATCGCTATCCGCTCTCTCTATCGCATACTCAATCTCGGCAGTGAGAACGCGTACCCGCGTCGTGGTTACGTGTAGTGTCCGCTTAAACGCGGGCGCAGTAGCGCGCAATTCTGACAGCACTGACCGTTCCGCCGCCTCGGCCGAGCCGCCGTTATATTCTTCTTCTGTAATTGTCGGCCTTCCAAGTAATCTACGTAGACGATTTTCATCCACCAGCGCAAAATCCGCTTGGTCGTCGCCGTAGGACCGAGTACTCATGCAGACCACGGCGTCTCGCAGCTCACCGGACAGCATTAGGCCGGAGCGCTCCATGAGAATGACTGCATCGCCAGGGTGAACGTAGTCAGGAAGGCCCTCGGCCTTCATGGCCATAAGGATGCGACGGCGCAATGCGTTCTCACTTGACGCCTGCGCACGAACCGGCGCCTCCACCATTTCATCAACTCCCCACGCCCGGAGTTCTGCCAGTTCTGCGTAGCGCAGCGACTGCGCGGCTTCATCCGGACGGATACCGTATGTTTCGTAAAGTACGTCGTGGTCATGCTCGAGCGCATCTCGTACAAAGATGGCAGCGATTCCTAGCATATCTTTTGCGCGGCTAGGGTTGCAGCAAGCAGGCATAGGCTCGGCGCCAGCCACATCATCCGTGTCTTCCATTGGCACCCCTTCAGGTGTCGCCTTCAAAAATAGGTGCCACACCCGGCCGATGAAGGAGTCGGCGTTCGACCGCTAAGTCTAGAGTGTGGCGTAAATCGTGCCTGATGTGGTCAGGCGGCCGGCACCAGGCGCAAAGCTGCTGGCGCTGGTTGGAACTGGATGCCGGCTTGCTCTAGCATCCACTCCTCTATTTTAATGTGCCACTTGCGCAGCAAGTCCAGGGGACGGCGGATGTAATTCTGTTCGCGGACTCCTTGGGGCGCATGCCCTTGAATCTGTGCAGCGATGCCGGCCGGCGTCTCGGTCCACTCGCTCAGCGTTGCGAAGCTCCGGCGCAGCCCGTGCAAGGTCAGATGTGGCAGGCCGGCGGCGGCCACTGCCTCGTTATGGGCGATGCGTGGCTCGGCCAGCTTGCCCGATTCGGCGCTGGGACTGCTGAATACCCACTCATTCCGGCGCGGAAGCGCGGCCAGCAGGTGCGCAACGTAGGCCGTCAAGGGTACCATCCGAAAGTCCGCCACCTTGTCGCCCAGCTTCATGCTGCCCCACTGAAAGTCGACGTCGACCCAGCGCAGCCCGGCCACCTCCTCCCGCCTGGCGCCAGTCATCAACAGTGTTTGCAGGTAAGCCGCGATAACTGGATTGCCGATTCTCCGCACTGCTTCAAACCACGCGGCCAATTGCTCACGCTGCAGCAAGTCGTGTTTTACCTTGGGCTTGCCCAGCGTCTCGCGCGCCTTAGCGCTCTTTGCTGCGTTTGTGGTCACGACAGCAGCATAATCAGGGTGCGCCGCGCACCAATTCAAACAGGCTTTCAACAGGCGCATGGCGAGCCGCCCACTCGACGGCCGGGCCAGCGCTTCTAGCTTCGCCCATGCTTCGAGGCGCGCGCTATTGAGGTCGACCAAGCGGAGTCCAGCCAGCGACGCGAGCGGCCCCGGTTCGGTTAGTTTCGGGCTGCGCTTGCGCTTCTCTCCGCCGGCCTGAATGATTTTTCGATGGGCGTTAATTTGGTGTTCGCCCCAGTACGGTGTGCGCTCCGCCACATAGACCGACCAAACAGCGCCCAACGTTATAGAGTCTCGAAGCTCGTCGGCCGCAGCTGTCGCCTTGGCTTCGGCTTGGGTGGCCAGCTGCTCGGCACGCACCTGGCGGGGGTCGATATCTTTGTCGGTGTCCGCTTTGTATCGCGTAGCCTCGGCCTGGGCTTTAGCGACCGTCCAAGTGCGCACGTCGCCAATAGTGATGCGCAACGTTTTGCCGTGCAGTCGCGTCTCGAATATATAGGAGCGCGCGCCGGCGGCGGTCACGCGCAGGCCCAGCCCGGGCGTTTTCGCATCCCAAAGGATGCTCTGCTGCTTGCCGGCGTCGCATTGAAACGTTGCGACCCTGTCGGCTGTGAAATTGACTTTCGCCACCTGCTGACTCCCCCGTGTAGGCGCCATGTAGGCACTGTGTAGGCAGATTCTAGCAAATTAAGGGAAACCATCGGGAAGTTTCGATGTACCGCAAACAGCGAAAATGCCGTTTTCTCCTATGAGCGAGGCTGTTTGGGGCATCAATGGGAAATCATGGAAAACACAATTCCCAGCGATTTGTAATCATCAGGTGGCCAGTTCGAAACCGGCAGTCGGCACCAGCAAAATCAAACACTTAGCCCAGCCCTCACCGGCTGGGCTTTTTGTTTTGTGCGTCGCGTATGTAGCTGATAGTATCTGCTATACGGATAAATTACTCGGCGGCCTTCTCGCCTCGGCACAAGCCCTGGAACGGATGTCGGCGGTCTAAGCGATCACTTGCCCGCCCGGCGGCCCCGTTCCATATTCCGCCGCTTACTCGACGGCGTTATTCCAAACGATGCTGCCCGGCTCGGGACAAACCCACGATTCCTGCAGGCGTTGCCGGATTTCCGCAAGGCTCTGGTTGACCAGCATCTTGCTATCGCGGAACACTGGTACCAGCGCTCCGCCATTGGCCTCTTCTTCCGTCTGACGCTCGTAGAGCACGAACTTGTCGCCTTCCCGCTCCACCCGCAGCAGCCCGCGTGCCGACTTCTTGGTGCCGTTGTCGGTCGCAGGATCTTTGTAGATCTCCACCGACTCGTCGCCAACCTGCGCGTAGATGGCCTTCATCGCCCAACCGAAATTGTCCCGGGTAAGCATGTTGTAGGTGAACGAGCCGATACCGAACACCACGTTGCAGGACGCGAAATCCTTGGCCGCGAGGCGCTGCAGGATGCTCAGCGCGCGCTGAAGCGTGATCGAATCGCCGTAGATCAAGCCGACGTGCGAGTCGAGAACCTTGAAACCCTTGCTGGTCGTGGTGCCGCCGAAAATATCCCACAAACATTCGACGGCGCCTTTGCGTTCCGCGTCGGTAATCCGTTCGCCGCTCGCGCGCACGACGTACGAACCGTCGTCCTGGCGCGTTATTTCGTCGTCGGTGTAACCGGTCAGTATCAACACCGGATCGCCGGAGTCGGGGCGGAACACCACTTTGGCGTTGCCCAGCGCATCCTGTTTGCGGGCCAGGATTTCCGGCTTGAGCGCTTTCGCAATCACCGTGATGACGTTCCAGAAATCGAAGGTGTCGCTGACGATCGACACCATGCCCACAGGGTAATCCTTGCTGACGAATTCGCGCATGATTTCCAGCTCGGCCAGGCGGCGCAGCGCTTTCTCGTCTTTGTCGGCATTCGAGGGCTCGGCCGCCAGACGTTGTTGCGTCAACAGAATGCGCAGCGCCATTACGCTGTGCTCGGAGGCGGGAATCGAGCCGCCGACCAGTTCTTTTTCGGCATCGGCGCCGTAGAAGTCCTCCAGATAGTCGATCGCCGGAATGGTGTCGGTGCCGGTAAAGGACAGCAAGTGCGCCGCGCCACAACGCATCGCGTCATGGACGCCGCTCATGCCGCGCATCGAGAAGTCGTGCCCCTGCCAACCGATGAAGTCTTCCGGGGCGCCGGTCATCCTGGCGAAGTATGTCAGCAGTTTGCGGAACTCGAAGGCAATGGTGGCGACGGTCGACGGCTTCCAGTTCTCGCAGCTGAACAGCGTTTCGAAGTACGTGGCGATCCACGGGAATTGCTCGTTGGTGCTGATGAACAAAACCGGCGGGACTTTGATATCGACCCGCGAGCCCTCCGGCAATGAGCGTATCTCCAGCGGCAGATAACCGAGCGCGTGCAACGCTTCGAGGCTGTCGACCGGCACCACGCCCGGACCAAGCGCGGTATCCATGCGGCGCTGGTATTTGCGCACAGCCAACTGCTGGGGCTTGTTGAAGAATTCGTTGTTAAACACGTCGACCAGGTATTCCTGGATGAAGCCCTGCAGGCCGAACCAGACGACCTTGTGATCGAACAGGCCGGGCAATACCGGCGCGTACTTGTCGGAGCGCGGCGTGAAGTTGGCCACCAGTTTTTTGGTCTCGCGCGGATACATCGGTGGGTGGCCCGTCTTGTAAAAGTCCGCGAGGTTGAATGGGATCAGATTGTTCTTTTCAGTGCGTTCCGGTGCGTTCATACCAAAGCTCCTTGAGTAATGGTGGTCAACTTGTCGTTGAGGTTGGAAGTGTTCCAGTTGTAGGCGGTGAAGATGCGTTGGTAGTAAAGATTGAGTTCTTCAAAACCTTTACTGAAAATGCCGTGCGTCACGTAAAGGTAGCGTGGTTGTTGGGAGACTTCGGCCAGCGCCTTGCCCAACTCGACAAAGGTTCGGCCGCCATCGCAAATATCGTCAACCACCAGGATGGGGAGATGCGGCAAGTCGCTCGATACGGAGGTGCCGGAGATTCGCCCGGTCTTGGTATCGCGCACTTTGTCGGCGAAAGCGATATGTTCGACGCCAAGTTTCTTGGCCAGCTGCTGCACGCGCTTTCTGGCGCCGGCATCCGGAGCCAGCAGGGTGACGCCGCGTGCGAAGGCCGGCTGCTGCAATACTTCCGCCAGCATGACCGAGGCATCGACCACGTTGACCCGATCAAGCAGGGCCGGCACCACATCGCTGTGCGGATCGGCGATCGTCACGCTGGCGTAGGCTTGAGCATTGATCAGGTCGCAAAACACCCTAGCACTCAGCGCTTCGCCGGGATTGCAGACGCGGTCCTGCCGGGCGTAGGGCACATAAGGCATGTTCAAGTGCAGCGGTACATTCGGCATCACGCGGCGCACGGCATCCGTCAGCAACAACAGCTGCATGACCGTGTCGGCCGTCCTCAGCCACGCGTTGATACGGACGCCGGCGACGGACTTGGTGTCGGCAACGAAGGCGTCCGGCAGCACGACCTGGCTTTCCCCGCCCGCAAAGGTGAAGACGCGCGGCTCCAGCGTGACCGCGCGGCGAGTTTCCTCGGTGTAGAGCGATGTAATAGTGAGCATGGCAATAGCCTTTTATTTAAAGTCAAAATGCAACTAAGTAAAACCTGATTAAACCCGAAAGTCGCACCACATCGAGGTCACTTAGTGGTGAAACGCAATTAAGTATAACGCAACCAATCCTGAAGGCAAGCGAATTCTTCGCTCAACCGAAAGATTTCCCAAACAACATGAAGTCCTTGAGCTTGTACAATCTGGCCGGCCGCTGGGCGCCCGTCAGAAATTCTTCCGTGGGTTCCACAACATCCCACGCTTCGATCTTGCGTCTGAAGTTGGACTTCTCCAACGTCGTCATCAAAATCGCTTCATACGTGGCTTGCAACTGGGACAACGTGAACTTCTCCGGCAGCAGGCAACATGGCAAGGTCGAATAACTGGATTTGTTGCGCACGCGGCTCACGGCGGCGGCGATGATATCGGTGTGGTCGAACGCCAATTGGGGCAAGTGATCGACGCCGTAAAAATGAAACGAGTTGGGACTCGCCGCTTCCAGCTCCTCCACCGGCACCAGCGCAAGATAGGCCAGGGAGATCGACCAACTACGCGCATCACGGTGCTTGCCGGAAAACCACTGTAACTGTTCGAGGTAACGCGGCTGAAAACCGGTTTTGTCATTCAAAACGCGCGCGACTGTGGCTTCGGTGGATGCATCCTCGTCCACGTGAACCACACCGCCGGGCAACGCCAACATTCCTTCGTCCGGTGCCTTGTCACGGCGGTGCAACGCAACTTGTAGCTCGCCTTGACGGAGTGTCAGTAAAACGGCATCGACAGTGACAAGAGGTAAGGCAAAGTTCATGGGGATCGCTCGCTAATGTTAGTGGCATATTGCAACTAACAAGTGAACGTGTCAAGTGGAATAAATCGTTTCGGAGACCAACAAAACGAGGCGGCGCCACGAAGTCTCGCTCCGGCCGGCCGCGCCGCCCGCAAGCTTGCTACAATCAACCCATGCGACATTTACTTGCCATGTTCATCGCGCTGGTCTTTGTGCTGCACAGCTCCGTGCTGGCGGCTGCGCCCGCTCGCATGTGCTGCAAGAGCGCCGATTGCCCGGTGACGCAATGCGTCTCAAGCGATTGTTTGCCGACCGCGATGCCCGCCATTGCCACCGATATCGCCCTGCCCGCGCCGGCGCCGACGCGGCTGGCAGCGCACGCCCCCGCCACGGCCATGTCTCCGGCACCAGCGAAAGATGTCTGGTGCCCGCCTGATTAGCACGCCGAAGTGATGTCACCAACAACTCAACTTCTGGCTAATAAAGGAAACACCATGAAATCAATCATTATCAAAGCAACTGCCGTGACGGCCATCCTGTTGGCTTCGGCTGGCGCTTATGCGGCGACCACCATGGACTGCTGCGTCAGTCTGGAATGCTGCATGAAGATGCTCTCCTGCTGCTTCTAACAGGTAGCAACTAAAAAAGGCCCGCCAGCGGGATGTCGCTGGCGGGCCTTTGCCAACCAATGAAGTGATCTAAAAGTACTGGTTCTCCCAAGTGAGCAGATCGAGCCGCCAATGCTTTTGCCGGAACGAAGATACTTGCGCGCCTTGCGCTAGCGCGAAAAAAGCACAAGTCAAAGCAGTCGCAAGGCAAAAGACGGCATCACGCTAGCTCCTTTTTTTTACGATCCGCCACCGATTATCGTCTTGAATTCCGCTGGCTTGTTGCGCACGCTCGGTACGCCAATTTCAAACCCGATTGCATAAACGACCTCATGAGCGATGGTGACTATGTTGATATGCTCATACTCTTGCGACAACGCCCACTCGCGGAGGACGGTATGAAAGTGAATCTGCAATTTGCAGTCGTCGCCAAGCGCGAGGCTTTAGCTACCTAGCACCTAGAGCACCGTGGAGGCAGCCGGAGCGGCACCCACCCGTGGCTCAATCGCCGCCAACGTCTCCGCCAGCTCCAAGGTAAGCGTCGCCAGCTGCGGCCTTACCGCGTCCAGCTCGCCGGCGTCGGCCAGTTGCTCGATCCGCGCGCAACGCGCACGCAATGCATCCGCTCCAAGAAACGCGGCCCCGCCCATCAGGCTGTGCGCGGCCAGCGCGACCGCGGCGCCATCGCCGTCGTCCAGCCCCTGCCACACAGCAGTCAGCAGGCGCGGCCCTTCGATCACGAACGCCGAGCGCATGGCGCGCTGCAGCTTGGCGTCCACTTCCGGCGTCCGCAGGGTGGCGGCCGGCAACTCCGCCACGCCGAACATGTCGTCCAGCTCGCTCAGCGCCGGCGCGCCGGCCGCCATGGCGCGCTGCTCGCCGATCAACGGCCTGCCGTTCGCCAGCAGCGCCTCCAGCTGGCGGGCGATCTCGGTGTGCAAGGCGATCTCATCGATCGGCTTGGCGAGGAAGCCGCTGGCGCCGGCCGCCAGGAAGCGTTGCCGCTCATCCGCCGTCGCGTTGGCCGTCAGCGCGATCACCGGCACCGCCGCGTCGCGTACGCCGTCCAGCCCGGCGCGCAGCCGCTGCAGGGCGGCCCTGCCGTCCATGCGCGGCATGCGGCCGTCCATGATCACCAGGTCGTAGTCGCGCGCGGCCAATTCCTCCAGCGCCGCCAGGCCATCCTCGACGATGGTGAGGGTGTGGCCCATATTGCTCACCAGCTCGGTCAAGATCACCTGATTGGTGCTGCCGTCCTCGGCGCACAGCACGGCCAGGCGGGCGGCGTGCGGACGGCGCGCCTCCTCGACCGGCACGGCCACCGGCGCGCCAGGTTCCAGCGGCAGATGCACGCGGAACACGCTGCCGAAGCCGGGTTCGCTGATCGCCTCGATGCGTCCGCCCATCGCGCCGACGATGTTCTTGCAGATGGCCAGCCCCAATCCGGCGCCGCCGTATTTGCGGGACGTGGCGGCGTCGGCCTGCTCGAACTTCTGGAACAGCCGGCCGAGCGCCTCGGCCTCGATGCCGATGCCGGTGTCGCGCACGGTCAGGACGATGCCCCGCCCGCCGTCTTGCGCCACGCTCACGCGCACTTCGCCGCGCTCGGTGAACTTGACGCCGTTGCCGACCAGGTTCACCACCACCTGCCGCAGCCGCGTCGGATCGCCGCGCCACCAGGCCGGCATCCCGGGATCGAACTCGGCGATGAGCGAGACGCCCTTGGCCTCGGCGCGCTCGGCCAGCAGGCCGACGACGTCGCCCAGCAAGCCGGCCAGGTCGAAGTCCAGCACCTCCAGCGGCATCTTGCCCGCCTCCAGGCGCGAGAAGTCGAGAATGTCGTTGATGATTTGCAGCAGCACCTCGGCGTTGCTCAGGCTCAGGCGCAGCTTGTCGCGCGTGTTGGGCGCCACGCCGGCGTCCTTCATCGCCGAGCGCAGCATGCCGATGACGCCGCCCAGTGGCGTGCGCACCTCGTGGCTGATCATCGCCAGGAAGTCGCTCTTGAGCTGGTTCGATACTTCCGCCGCGCGCTGCGCCGCCAGCGATTCGGCCTGGCTCGCCTGCGAGGCGCGCAGGTCCGCCTCGCGCGCGTGCAGGGTGGCGATTTGCGCCTCCAGCACTTGGCGGTAGCGGGTTTCGTTGTCGTGGCTGCGGGCGTGGATGACGCGCTGGCGCGCCAGCGCGCCGTCCAGCCCGTGCAGCAGATAGGTGCACGAGACCGTCAACACGGAAGCGACCAGCAGGAAATTGACGCTCAGGGTGAACCAGTGCGCCAGCGGGCCGACCTTCACGACGGCCAGGCCCGGCTCTATGCCGCCGAGGTAGCCGGCCAGGAATAGGGTGGCGCCGCACCACAGCAGCGCCACCAGCGCGGCCCTGCTGCCGATCAGCACCGTGCACAGCACCGGGACCGCCAGCAAATAAATCTGCGACAACGGTCCAAGCGAAAACAGCAGCACCACGGCGATCAGATAAACAATGCCCAGCAATGCGCCGGCCCGCAGCTGGTAGCCGATATCGCGCCGGTAGTGCAGCCAGCCGATGCCGGCCAGCGCGACGATATCGGTCGCCACCAGTGGCAAGCGGCCTTGCTTGGCCGCTGCCCACATGCTGGGCAAAAAGGCCACCAGGCCGAGCCAGAAGGCGGCGGCGCACAAGCCGTTCAGCAGCCGGTTGCGCCAGCCCTGCAGGTCCTGGTCGCCGTGCTCGGGGCGCTCCATGCTCCGGTACAAGGCGGCGCGCAGTGCGCGCACCGGTGGACTGTCTATCAAGGGGGCTCTCGCAGTAAGTAGAATTGGCGCGATTCTACTACTTTCCGTCACCTATTAATATTTCGCTATGATGATTTCGACGGCGCCGACGGCGGCCCTCAGCGCTGCGCCGGGACGAATTCCTCCATCACCGCCGTGCGCAGCCAGGCCGGCGGCACCAGCCCCCTGCGCCAGGATGAATTCGTTGAAGGCCTGGCGCTTGAACTTGTGCCGCAGCGACACCTCGGCCGCCTGGCGCGTTGCCATCAGCCGCTGATGGCCGTAGCTCGGGGCCGGCCGCCGGCGGGCGTCCTCAGTTCTGCACCGGATAATTCTTGACGAATTCGGCCAGCCGGCGCGTCGAGTTCTCGCCCCACCATTGCCACACCGCCTCGACCCGTTCCGGGTTGCGCGCGAAATAGGCGTTGCTGGCCGATAGCCACAAGGTCGATTTGCGCACGGGGATGGCCAGCCGCATCAACGCGGCGCCGTGGCGCGCGGCGATGACGGCGTCCAGCGCCTCGATATTGGCGATCGAGATGGCGAAGCCGTCGGCGCGCCTGATCGCCACCTTGTCCATGTTACTGTAGGCGTCGGGCGCGCCGCCGTCGACCTTGAAACCCTCATCCCTGAGCTGTTCGCCCAGCGGCGAGCCCTGGTTGGTGACCAGCGTGTGGGTCATGAAATAATCGCGCGTATTGAGATCTGCCGGCAGGCCGTCGCCGGCGCGGACATACACCACCGCCGTCATCCGCATGCCGCGCCGCGCGTCGAGCTGGCCGGCCTTCATCGGCAACGCGGAATATGGTTCTTCACCATCGCGCAAGTCGACCGGCGCCAGATCGACGCTGCCGCTGATCAGCGCTAGCCGGATCCTGGCCGCCGGCAGGCGCACCAACTCGGCCGTGCAGCCGACGCTGCGCACGGCCAGCCGAAGCAGATCGGCCCCCGCGCCGGCAATCTCCGGCACCACCGCGCCGTTGCCGAAGTAATACGGCGGACGCTCCCGATCGGGATAGGCGACGCGGATGACGCACTCGCTGGCGCAAGACTGACCACACAACAATAGCAAGGCAGCGGCGAGCGTCGTCAGGTTCATGCAAGACTCCGGTTGACACGCTTGAGTATAACGTCACAAAGCGGGCTTCGATCATTCGAAGCCCGCCATGTACATTTTTACGACGCTTAGGATTGAGCAAACGCAAGGAAGTCGGCGTTGAACTTCTCTTTATGCGTGTCGGTCAGGCCGTGCGGCGCGCCGGGGTAGACGATCAGCTTGGCGCCTTTGACGATGGCGGCCGAGGCCTTGCCGGCGGCGTCGATCGGCACGATCTGGTCGTCGTCGCCGTGGATCACCAGCGTCGGCTTGTCGAACTTTTTCAAGTCTTCGCGGAAATCGGTCTCCGAGAACGCCTTGATCGAGTCGTAGGTGTTTTTGTGGCCGGCCTGCATGCCTTGCGCGTACCAGGCGTTGATGATGCCTTGCGACGGCTTGGCGCCGGGACGGTTGTAGCCGTAGAACGGGCCCGAGGCGATGTCCAGGTACAA
>NZ_FODC01000019.1 GCF_900110275.1 Duganella sp. CF517 | reverse complement strand
TCGACTTGCATGTGTAAGGCATGCCGCCAGCGTTCAATCTGAGCCAGGATCAAACTCTTCAGTTTAATCTCTGTTACTTTTGCCGTTTTACCGGCTCTCTTATTGCTAAGAGGTCGCTCACTCAAAATACTGACAGGCCACTACTTTCGTAGCGCCTATTTCATTACTTCTTGTGAACATTTGATATTTTAAGTATCGCGGAACTAAGTTTAACCTTGGTTCCGCGTGCACTTTCATCAAACGTCCACACTTATCGACTGTTAATTTTTAAAGAACTTTATTCGGTACTGCTTGCACGCTTGACAAATCGTTTTGTTCGTCAGCGAAGAAGAAAGAGTATGAAGCGTTTCGCTTATTTCGTCAACCCCTCAACCACTTCTTCTTTTCTCGTTTCGCGCCGCATTTGTGTGCGTCGTTCTGCGAGGGGGCGAACTATAGCAAAGCCGGGATTGAACTGACAAGGTTTATTTTTGCTCTACCGCCGCGAGCGCTACGCGCCGCACTTGGATGGTGCTACATTAAGGCCCAGAGCCGCCAACGGCCACCGGAGACCGAGACAAATGGAACGCCACACCGCGCCACATCTGAGCACGGCATGGGAAGACACCATGCCGCTGATTATCGAAACCTCGCACCGCCGCTCCCGGCAGTACGGACTGCGTCCGGACTCCGCCGCCGACCTGGGCCGCGTCCCCACCGTCGACCTCTCGCTGCTGCTCGAACAAAACCGCTTGCTCCACACCCACGCGGTGCCGGCGATGGAAACGCTGTACCAGCAAATCGTCAACACCCACAACATGGTGATCCTGACCGACGCCCACGGTGTGATCGTCCACTCCCTCGGCGACGATGACTTCCTTGAGAAGGCCAACCGCGTCGCGCTGCAGCCCGGCGCCGCCTGGTCCGAGCAAAGCAAGGGCACCAACGCGATCGGCACCGCGATCGCCGAGCAGGCCCCGGTGCTGGTCCACGCGGAACAGCACTACCTGACGGCCAACCACTTCCTCACCTGCTCCGCCGCGCCGATCGCCGACCATCTGGGCAACGTCATCGGCGTGCTCGACGTTTCCGGCGACCAGCGCAGTTTTCACAAGCACACCATGGCGCTGGTGCGCATGTCCGCGCTGATGATCGAGAACCAGCTATTCTCCGCCACCTATGAAGACTCGATCACCCTGCATTTCCACGCGCGGCCGGAGTTCATCGGCACGTTGATGGAAGGGATCGCTTCGTTCAGCCCCGGCGGGCGCTTCCTCGCGGCCAACCGCAACGGCCAGTTCCAACTGGGCCTGTCGCCGGCGGAATTGCAGTCGCATACCTTCAGCTCCCTGTTCGGCCTGCCCTTGTCGGCGCTGTACGAGCACTATCGCACCGCGTCGCCTGGCTTGCTGAACCTGTGCATGCACAGCGGCGTGCGCGTGGCGGGCCGCGCCCAACTTCGGCTGAGCAAGGGCGTCTTCCAGCAATCGCTCACGCACGAGAAACCGGAACGCACCGAACGGCCCAGCGCCACCCAGGCCGCGGCCGCCAAACGCCGCCTGTCCGGCCTGCGCTACCTGCGCACCGGCGATCCGCAACTGGAATTGGTGATCGACAAGGTGACGCGCGTGCTGGGTCACGACATTCCCATCATGATCATGGGCGAGACCGGCACCGGCAAGGAGCTGCTGGCCCAGGCGATCCATAACGATTCCCCGCGTGCGATGAGCCCTTTCGTCGCGGTCAACTGCGCGTCGATCCCGGAGACGCTGATCGAATCCGAGCTGTTCGGCTATGAGGACGGCGCCTTTACCGGCGCGCGCAAGAAAGGCGCTATCGGCAAGATTCTTCAGGCCAATGGCGGCACGCTGTTCCTCGACGAAATCGGCGACATGCCATACGGCCTGCAGGCGCGGCTGCTGCGCGTGTTGCAGGAACGCGTGGTCACGCCGCTCGGCAGCGACAAGTCGATACCGGTGAACGTGGAACTGATCTGCGCGACCAATCACAATCTGCGCGAGCGTATCGCCAAAGGTTTGTTCCGCGAGGATTTGTATTACCGGCTGAACGGACTGGTGGTCAAGCTGCCGCCGCTGCGCGATCGGACCGATCTGGAGAGCGTGGTCAAGAAGATCCTCTCCACCGAGGCGGAGAGTGGACGTTATCGTGTTTCGGAGGAAATCCTGCGCCTGTTCCGCCGGCATCGCTGGCCTGGCAATTTCCGGCAGTTGACCAATCTGCTGCGCACGGCCGTGGTCATGGCCGGCGATGAGCAGGAGATTGGTCTGCGCCATATGCCGGATGATTTCCTCGATGATGTTGAACAGGATGGCGAGCAAGTGTCGCCGCGGCCGGGCAACGGCGGCGTCGATGCCAATCTTGGGGAGATGGAGATACACGCCATCAACAAGGCGCTGGCGGCGCACGGCGGCAATGTCTCCGCCGCCGCGCGCGCCCTCGGCATCTCGCGCAATACGATATACCGCAAAATACCGAACCTCAAATAGCGTTACGCCTGCCGCTTCAACAGCGACACCTCCTCGTCGCTGAACAAGCGCGAGCGGGTCAGGAAGCGCTTGCCGGTGCCGTTGTCGAGCGAGAACATGCCGCCGTTGCCGGCGACAACGTCGATGATCAGCTGCGTGTGCTCCCAGTAGGCGAACTGTTCGCATCCCATGTAGAACGGCGCGCCGTCCAGCTCGCCCAGGAACACGTCGGTATCGCTGATGTTGAACTCGCCCGCCTGGTAGCACATCGGCGTGCTGCCGTCGCAGCAGCCGCCGGACTGGAAGAACATCAACGGCCCGTGCCGGCCGCGCAGCGCGGCGATCAGCTCGAGCGCCGCCGGCGTGGCCGTGACACGGGCGATGGCCGCGCTCATGGTCAGAAGAAGCCCAAGGCGTTGGGGCTATAGCTGACCAGCAAGTTCTTGGTCTGCTGATAGTGGTCCAGCATCATCTTGTGGTTCTCGCGGCCGATCCCGGATTGCTTGTAGCCACCGAACGCGGCGTGCGCCGGATACAGGTGATAGCAATTGGTCCAGACCCGGCCGGCCTGGATCGCGCGGCCGACCCGGAAGGCGCGCGAACCGTCGCGCGTCCACAGCCCGGCACCCAGGCCGTACAGCGTATCGTTGGCGATGCGCAGCGCGTCGGCCTCGTCCTTGAAGGTCGTGACCGACACCACCGGTCCGAAAATCTCCTCCTGGAAGATGCGCATCTTGTTGTCGCCCTTGAACACCGTCGGCCGCACGTAGTAGCCCTCCTTCATGTCGCCGCCCTGCACGTTGCGCTCGCCGCCGGCCAGCAGCTCGGCGCCCTCCTGCTTGCCGATGTCGATGTACGACATGATCTTCTCCAGCTGCTCCTGCGACGCCTGCGCGCCCAGCATGGTGGAGGCGTCGAGCGGGTTGCCCTGCTTGATCGCGGCGACGCGCGCCAGCGCGCGCTCGATGAATTTCTCGTAGATCGATTCCTGGATCAGCACGCGCGACGGGCAGGTGCACACCTCGCCCTGGTTCAGCGCGAACATGGCGAAACCTTCCAGGCACTTGTCGAAGAAGGCGTCGTCGGCGTCCATCACGTCGGCGAAGAAGATGTTCGGCGACTTGCCGCCCAGCTCCAGGGTCACGGGGATCAGGTTCTGCGCCGCGTACTGCATGATCAGGCGGCCGGTACCGGTTTCGCCGGTGAAGGCGATCTTGGCGATGCGCTTGTTCGACGCCAGCGGCTTGCCCGCCTCCAGGCCGAATCCATTGACTATGTTCAACACGCCTGGCGGCAACAGATCGGCGATGATCTCCATCAGCACCATGATCGACGCCGGCGTCTGCTCCGCCGGCTTGAGGACCACGCAATTGCCGGCCGCCAATGCCGGCGCCAGTTTCCACACCGCCATCAGGATCGGGAAGTTCCATGGAATGATCTGGCCGACCACGCCGAGCGGCTCATGGAAATGATAGGCGTAGGTTTCCGCATCGATCTGCGCCACCGACCCCTCCTGGGCGCGGATGCAGCCGGCGAAGTAACGGAAATGGTCGATCGCCAGCGGAATGTCGGCGGCGGTGGTTTCGCGGATCGGCTTGCCGTTGTCGATGGTCTCGGCGGTGGCGATCAACGTCAGGTTCGCCTCCATGCGGTCGGCGATCTTGTTGAGGATGTTGGCGCGCTCGGTTTGCGAGGTCTTGCCCCACGCATCCTTGGCGGCGTGCGCGGCATCGAGCGCCAGTTCGATGTCTTCAGCGGTCGAGCGCGCCACTTCGCAAAACACCTGGCCGGTGATCGGCGTGATGTTGCCGAAGTATTCGCCCTTGACCGGCGCGACGAACTTGCCGCCGATATAGTTGTCGTACCGTGGTTTGAAGGGATTGGCTACGCCCAGTTTGCTGATGTCTGCGAGATTCATGTCGTCCTCTTTCTGCTGTGGTGATGTGGTGTTGGTGTCCACCTTTCTTCCGCAAACACCGTGCCAGCAGCGCCGAGGGGGATGGCGGCCGATTTCCCGGTCGGCGGCGTGTGACAGTGTTCAGTTTTGACACACCGCTGGAGCAACCGCGGCGCACTTTTTGCGTCGGCCGGGTATATTGCAGGCTGCCCATCCGGAGAAAACATGAAGCGTTCCCCAATTCAACTTAATGCCGTCGCCGCGCTGTTCGCGCTTGGCGCTTCCAGCCTGGCCAACGCCGCCTCGCCCGACAGCGCCGACGCGCCGGTCGAGGTCGTCGTCGTCAGCGCCACGCGGGTCGGCCACACCGTCTTCGACATGCCGGCCGCGATCGACGTCGTCGACGCCGCCCGCATCCATGAATCCCAGGCAAGGGTGAACGCTTCCGAGGCGTTGGCGGCGGTGCCGGGCCTGGTGGCGCAGAACCGCCAGAATTATGCGCAGGACTTGCAGATCTCGTCGCGCGGCTTCGGCGCGCGGTCGACCTTCGGCGTGCGCGGCGTGCGGCTGATCGCCGACGGCATTCCGGCCAGCATGCCCGACGGCCAGGGCCAGGCCGCCACCTTCAACCTCGACATGGCAGAACGCATCGAAGTATTGCGCGGCCCGTTCTCGGCCATCTACGGCAACCACTCGGGCGGCGTGATCCAGCTGTTCACGCGCGACGGCGACGGTGCGCCCACCATCGAAACCAGCCTCACCGCCGGCAGTTACGGCACCCGCAAGGCCGACCTCAATGCGCAGGGCAAGCAAGCCGGTGTCGGCTACGTGCTCGACGCGTCCCGCTTCGAAACCGACGGCTACCGCGCGCACAGCGCGGCCACGCGCGACCAGGCGTTTGCCAAGCTGACCGTGGAGCCGCTGGACAACGCCAAACTGACCATCGTCGCCAACGCGCTGCGCCAGGACGACACGCAAGATCCACTGGGCGTGACGTGGGCCACCTACCAGCGCGACCCGCGCGCGGGCGAAATCGACGCCACCGATACCCAGGCGCCGAAGCGCACGCTGGCCGACCGCTACAACACCCGCAAGAGCATCGATCACACCCAGGTTGGCGCCACATGGGAGCAGCGCTTCGGCGAGGACCGGCTGCGCGTGACCGCCTACGGCGGTAATCGCGAAGTCATCCAGTACCAGGCGTTTTCGCGCGGCTTCCAGGCGCCGCCGACGCACTCGGGCGGCGTGGTGGATTTCGATCGCGACTTCTACGGCACCGACCTGAGCTGGATGCACGTCAGCCAGCTGGCCGGCGGCAAGCTGAGTACGACGGTCGGCGTCGAATACGGCCGCTCCACCGATGGCCGCCAGGGCTATGAAAACTTCCTCGGCGCCCGGTTGGGCGTTCAGGGGGCGCTGCGCCGCGACGAGCAGGACAAGGTCTCCAATCTCGATCCGTATGTGCAGGCCGAGTGGCAATCCGGTCCGTGGATGCTGAGCGCGGGCCTGCGCCGCAGCAGCGTGAAGATTTCCGTCGACGACCGCTTCCTCGGCAATGGCAACGACAGCGGCCGCCTGGAGTACAGCCACACGACGCCGGTGCTGGGCGTGCTGTACCGCGTGTCGCCAATGCTCAACGTCTACGCCAGCGCCGCGCGCGGTTTCGAGACGCCGACGCTCAACGAACTGTTCTACTCCGGCACGGGCGGCGGCTTCAACTTCGGCTTGCAGCCGGCCGAGAGCACGCATCTGGAAGCCGGCATCAAGAGTAAGCTGGGCGAGCGCACCAGCATCAACGCCTCGGTATTCCAGGTCCGCACCACCGATGAAGTGGTGGTCGACAGCAGCGGCGGCGGGCGCACCAGTTATCGCAACGCCAGCAAGACCTTGCGGCAGGGGTTGGAAGTGTCGCTCGACTCGGCGTGGCGCCACGGTTTGAGCACGCGCGTCGCATTGACCAGTTTGCGCGCGATCTACGATCAGAGCTACGGCGCGGTGCTGGAAGGCAGCCGCCTGCCCGGCGTTCCGAACGCCAACGCGTATGCGGAAGTGGCGTGGAAGGATAACGGCGACCGCTACGGCGCCGCGCTGGAAGCGATCGCCAGCAGCAAGATCTACGCGGACGATGGCAATGTGGATCAGCCGGCGCCGGGCTACGGCATATTGAATGCGCGGGTCGGCGCCAAGCAGCAGTGGCGAGGCTGGCGCTTCAAGCAATTCGTCAGGCTGAACAATCTGCTGGATAAAAACTATGTCGGCTCGGTGATTGTCGGCGACACCAACAAGCGCTATTACGAAGCGGCCCCGCAACGCAACTGGCTGGTCGGCGCCGGCGCGCAATACCAGTTCTAACGGCCGAACGCCGTAACCGGCCATGCATGCGCCCGACCATGCCTGCGTGGCCGATTGCGCCAATCCTACGCGGCCCGCTCCACCAGCCTATCGAGCAAGCGCTCCCGATTGGCCAACACAAAATCGACAAACACCGGCTCCCTGACCGCCAGCCTCACCAAACCCGGCAGCATCAAATAACAATACCCCGCGACCTTGCGCACCGCCGCGTCGTTGCGCAGTGCCGCCTGCGTGATCGATCCCGAGTTTCCGCCCAACATGGGCATGATGGTCGCGCGATGCTTATCCAATACCGCTGAAACCGGTCCGGTCAGTTTTTCGGCCATTCTGTTGTGCTCGCTGGTATCGCTCATGTCAACGCTCCTGCAAAGTTGTGGAATCTGGATAGTGCCCCGCTGACGCGAACGGGTTATGTGTTTGCGCAAGCGAGCACGAAATGCGCTAAGGTGAACGTCTCATATAGGAATATCCCCATGAACCAGCAAGTGGCCCAACCGTTTGATGCGATCGTTGTCGGCAGCGGACCGGGCGGCGCCAGCGTCGCGCGCGAACTGGCGCGCCGACAACTCCGTGTGCTGATACTGGAACAAGGCAGCGCGGCGCCGCTGCAGGGGACGCTCTCGCAAATGGCCGGCATCGCCGCCGTGCCCGGCAAAGGCGCCTACATTCATCGCGACGCTTCGCTTTTGGTTAGCGGCGTCGCCGCCGGCGGCACCACCACGATCAACTTCGCCACCGCCGCGCCGCCACCGCTGGCAATGTTCGCCGCCCACGGCATCGATCTGGCGCCGGCGTTGGAATCGCTGCGGGCGGAATTGCCGATGGCGCCGCTGCCGGACGCGTTGATCGGCCCGCTGGCCAAGCGCATCGAGCAAGGCGCCCTGGCGCGCAAGCTCGATTGGCGCAAGCTCGACAAACTGATCCGGCCGCAGTCATGCCGCACCGGTTGCTGGCGTTGCGTCTATGGTTGCCCGTTCGGCGCCAAGTGGACCGCCCGCGATTTCATCGACGAGGCCGTTCAGCTTGGCGCCGTCCTGCTCGATGAAGCCAGGGTGGAGCACGTGATCGTCGAGAACGGCCGTGCGACCGGCGTGCGCTATCGGCGCGATGGTGAAATGCGCGAGGCGTTCGGCGCGAACGTGGTGTTGGCCGGTGGCGGTATCGGCAGTCCGCGTCTCCTGTACCGCTCCGGCCTGCACGCGGAAAGCAGCGCTTTCTTCAGCGACCCGGTGATCGCGGTAATGGGCGTGGTGGAGGATATCGACGGCGGCGCCGAGGTGCCGATGGCGGCCGGGATGTATATGCACGAGGAAGGTATCGCGCTGGCGGATATGACGTTGCCGAAGCCGATGTACCAGGCCTTCGCGGCGCAGGTCGGGCGGCTCGACCGCTTGATGGCGCACTCGCGAACGCTGACTCTGATGGTGAAGATACGCGACGATATTGGCGGGAGTGTCGGACCGCGCTGGGTGGATAAGACGTTGACCGCCGCGGATCGGGCGAAGTTGGCGACCGGGGTTGGCATGGCGCGCGAGATTCTACGTGCGGCCGGGGCGAAAAAGATCTTCAAGAGCTGGCATTTCGCAGCGCATTCTGGCGGCAGTTTGCGCATTGGGGATGTTGTCGATGGCGATTTGCAGACTACCACGCGGAATTTGTTTGTTTGCGATGCGTCGGTGATTCCCGGACCTTGGGGATTGCCGCCGACATTGACGCTGCTTTGTCTGGGAAAGCGGCTGGGAACGAATTTATAAACGAAATCTACGGACGAAAAAAAGCCCCGACCAAATCATTGGAAGGGGCTTTTTAATATAACTAGCCTGACGATAACCTACTTTCACACTGGTTGCAGCACTATCA
>NZ_FODC01000013.1 GCF_900110275.1 Duganella sp. CF517 | reverse complement strand
TCGACTTGCATGTGTAAGGCATGCCGCCAGCGTTCAATCTGAGCCAGGATCAAACTCTTCAGTTTAATCTCTGTTACTTTTGCCGTTTTACCGGCTCTCTTATTGCTAAGAGGTCGCTCACTCAAAATACTGACAGGCCACTACTTTCGTAGCGCCTATTTCATTACTTCTTGTGAACATTTGATATTTTAAGTATCGCGGGACTAAGTTCCGCGTGCACTTTCATCAAACGTCCACACTTATCGACTGTTAATTTTTAAAGAACTTTGTTCGGTACTGCTTGTTACTGCTTGCTGAAGAAGCGTTGTGTTCATCAGCGAAGAGGCAAGATTATGAAGTGTTTCGAACATCTCGTCAACCACTTCTTTTTCCCCCGCTTCATTCTGCAACACGCTGTTTTGTGCACACCGTTTTGCGGGGAGGCGAACTATAGCAAAGGGGCAGAGGATGCGCAAGGGCAATTAGGGGAAAACGAACGATTTCACCAACGTCAGTTCGCCCGGGGCGCGCATCGGCACCTGGAAGCTCTGCTGCTTTTCGCGCGGCGTGCCCTCGTTGGTGATCAGCGTGACACGGGCCACGGTCAGCGCCGACGCGTCCGAGCCGCTGCCGTAGTAATTAACGTAGACGTGATAATTACCCTTCGGCGGCGCCGCGCTGGAGAAGATTTCCGGGCCGTAGCCGGTGGTCACGTCGACATCCAACGCCCCGCCATCCTTCAGTACACGGTTGCCGTACCAGGCGTGGCCGCCATCCGGCGTCACCACATGCAGATCGAGATCGGTGCCCGCACTGTCCCAGGACAGTACGACACGCAACCGCGCCTGGGTCTTGCCCGGATTGTTGTCGACGAACTGCGTGCGCGCGCGGCTCTTGCCATCCGGCGAACGCACTTCCACGCTATTGGCGCCGCTGCCGAATCCATAAGGACGCCCGAACGTGCCATCTTCCGCGACCTCGAGCGGCATGGCCGCGCCATTGACCACCAGCGTGGCGGGCTTGCCTTTGCCGGCGCCAGCGATCCGGCCGCGTATCTGCGCCGTCTCGCCCTGGCCGGGCTGCAGACTGACGGACGAAGCGGGATAGTTGACGGTCTGTGTATATTCCTCCCGCGCCCCGGCGGAATTGCGCCAACCGCCCTTGGGCGCATCGATGGTGACCTGGGCCTGCGCCCAAACTGGTAATAACAAGAGTGAGAGCCAACGCGCGTTCATGTGTTCAATACCTGAAAGTTTTGACAAGGGTGAGCTCTCCGACGCTTCGCAAAGGGACGACGAACTCCTCGCGCCGCTCGCGCGGCGTGTTTTCGTTAAATACCAGCGTGATGCGACTGGTGATGACAGGCCGCTGGCGCGTTTTCTCGTCGAAGTGGTAGCCATCGCCGCCGAAGTTGCCCCAGTAGTTGATCCAGACCTGGTACAAGCCGCGCACCGGCGACGTCATTGTGAAGTTTTCCGGCCCCGGCCCGTCGACGGTGTCCGCATCCAGGCCGCCGCCATTGCTCATCGCGGGACGCGCCCAAAATGCGTGCTGGCCATCCGGCGTGACAATATGCAGGTCGACCTCCGCCTGGCTGTCGTCCCAACCGGCGATGATGCGGATCATTGGCTGCGGCTTGGTCTTGTCGGCCTCGTAGAACTGCACACGCTTGACCGGTTTGCCGTCGGGCGACCGGATCTCGACGCTGTTGGAGCCCGAGCCGAACGAATAAGCGCGCGCATAACGGCCATTTTCATCGGTGTAGAGTGGCGTCGGATTGCCGTTTACCGCCAGCTTATAACCAGACCGTCCACCCGCCGCCTTCTCAAGGTCGCCCTGAATCATACGCCGGCCGCGCTGCGCGCCGCGGTCGACCAGCGCATACGGATAATTGACCGCCAGTTCCTCCGAACGGTCGGTCAAACCGGCGCGGTTCCAGCCGCCCACCGGCGTGGTCATGCTCCTGTCCTGCGCCTGCGCGCATTGGCCGGCCAATGCCGACAGCGCGGCGCCCACAAACAAGATACGGTAATTCACAGCGCCTCCAGGTTCAGGTCGACCAGCCTGCGGGCCAGTCGTTCGACGTATTCCTCGTCCTGGCCGCGCGGATGACCGCGCAAGCCGAGATGCAGGTATTCGTGTGCCAGCGTGATGCGGTCCTCGCGCGTGGCCAGCGGCCGCATAAAGATGCGGTTGCGCGACTGCTCGGAATACGGCGCGCCGGTGGCAAGCGCGCACACCAGTGGCGGCTGCGCCGGCGCCTCGTAGCCCATTTCACCGAGCAGCACGCGCTGCCAGCGCGGCAACGCGCGCGCCAGCCATGCTTCGTTTTGCCCCAGGCGCTGGCAACGCACGCCGCTATTGCCTGCGGTGCCGAGCGACCCGGTGGGATAGGCGGCGGCCAGCAGTTCGTCGTAATGCTTGCCTTGTCTGGACTGCCGCACCGCGTCGGTCCACGACAGCGTTCCTGCGGATGCCTGGTCGCGGTGGTAGCGCACGGTGACGCCATCGACGATCAGCTGATCGGTCCAGCGGGCGACGGCCAGCGCCGCCGGCGTGGCCGGACTTGGACTCACGCGCTGGGTCGCGCTGCTGTCGGTGATCTGCTGGCACCCGGCGACGGTCACCGCGTTCTGCCGAAGATAGCTGCGCGCGGCGATCGCCAGCGCCTTCGCGGCCTCCGGCTCGTCGGCGCTGGCCTCGCGGTCCAGCACCCGCGCCACATATTCGTTGACGCCGAAGCGGCCGCGTAAGTGCGGACGCCCGGCGGCGTCCTGCGACAGCGTCATTTCGCCGGCGCTGCGCAGCGCCAGGTTTTGGCCATTTTCGAATTGCACGTGGTAGCGCCCATTCAGCGGGCCCGGTTTGGCAGGCCCCTGCTCGCCCCGCACGCTGCGGACCGGATAGCGTTTGAAATAGTCGACCACCACGCAGCCGCTGTCTTCGGCCGCCCGCATCGACGGCAAAGCCGCCGACAGGCGCGGCGCCCATTGCTGAAACACGTTGCTGCTGCCGCCGGCGCCGCCGAACCACACCGGCGTGCCGTCGGCCAGCCAGCCGGCGGCGCCACCCAGGCGTTCGCCCTTGCCGCCGTCACGCGTGTACTCGTGCCAGGAATAGGTCTTGACGCGCAATTGGCTGCCGAACCAGCGCGCCGAGCCAGCGCCACGGCCATCGAGCACCACGCGCAACAACGCCGCCCCGGCATCCGACCGGCTGGCGGCCGGGATCGCGTCCAGCGCGCGCAGCAGGCTGTCGAGGCGCACCAGCCGCTCCGGTTTCAGTTGCGCAGGATCGGCCAGCCAGGCGAAGTCGCCCACGGGAGGCGTGCCAAGGCGCCCGGTCCAGTAGCGGCGCCATGCCGCCGTCTCGATCATCAAGCGCGTGGGCGAAAAAAACGGGCCGCAGGACTGTGCCAGCGCGGCGTCGTGGCCGATGCTCTGTCCCGCGTCGCAGCAATAGACTTCGTCCGGATCGCGTCCGCCACAGCGGTAGTCCGGCATCGGCACCTTGCTGTCATCCGCATAGACGTAGACGAACAGCTTCCACAAGCTCGCCAGCGGCACTTGCCGGGCGCCGTCGAACGGCTTGGACGCCGCCCGTCCCTGATGCAATTGCCTCACCTCGATCCGGCCGTCGCGCCACCAGGCCACGTCCAGCGAGGCCGCCCATGACGGCGCCGCCAGCAGCGGCAGGATGGCCAGCGCGGTCGCCCGACGCCAGCGGCGAGGGAGCGCACGTGCGTGCATCACTCCACCTTCAGCGTGCGAGTGGTCTTGCCGCCGCCCTCGAAGGCCTTCTGCTCCGGCTGATACATGCGGTGGAAACGCGCCGGCGGCAGCACATAACTGCCTTTCTGCGCGAAGCGCAGCAGATGGCGCACGGTGAGACTGCCTTCCAGCGGCTCGACCGGCACCGCGTAGCCGTCACGCCGCTCGGTATGGCGCGCGCGTTCCAGCGGCTCCGGCTTGTCGCCCGCCATGACCATGCCCCAGGTGCTTTGTTCGACCATGGCGCCGGGCGGCAGCGCCACCTCCAGCAAACCAAAGCGATGTCTGGCGCCCGGCGCCGCCTTGAGCGTGATCTCGTCCAGATACAGTTCGTCGGTGCTGAGCGCCTCGCCCGGTTTGACCAGCTCCGTGGTGTAGCCGCCCTTGCCCTGCTTCATCCGCAAGATGCGGCGTTCGATGGCGACCGGCAGCGCCTGCGCCTCGGCGGCGCGGCTTTCGTACTGCACCACCGCGACGGTGCCCGCCGGCGCGGCGCCCGATGCCGCCGCCAGCCGCAGCATATCCGGAACGCCTTTGCCGTCGGCCCAGCGCCAGACCGGCTGGCCGCTGCGGCTTTCCTGTTTCTGCCATGCGCCATCGAGCGCCACGGCCGGCGCTTTGCCGAACGATGCGCCGCCCAGCTTCTTCTGCACCCACACCAGCGTCATCGCGCGGTCCAACGTCGGCATCTCGGCGCGCACGCCGGACAACACCGCGTCGGCCTGCGTCGCCGGCAGTTCGCCGGCAAGCATCAGCAAAGCCTGCGACACCGGCGCCTTCGCCGCGCGCAGCACCGCCCATGCCGCCCCGACCTGCTGCTGCAGCGCGGGCGGCAAGGCGACGCCGTTCTGGCTCGCCACCACCGACATCAGTCCCAGCGCCATGGCCTGCGCCTCGCGGTCGTCCGCCGCGCCAAGCAGCAGGCTGCCGTCGCCAGGCTGGCGCGGCTTGCCATCGAGCGGCGCCAGCCTGGCGACGGCATCGTCGACCAGGCCGGCGGCCAGCGTTTTAGTCGGCAGGCCCATTTCATGCGCCATCCACAGCACCAACGCGCGGTCGATCAGGGCGTCCTTCAAACCCTTGTCGCCGTATACCGCCAGCAGGTTGTTCCAGTGCTCGGGCGGCAGCGAGATGCCCAGCGCGCGCGCCGCGTGCCAGTCCGCGTAGTAGGCGTAGCCGGTCATCAGCGCGCTGCCGGCGGTGGCGTTGCCCCACCAGCCGAAGACCGCGTTCGGACCGGCCATCGACACCAGGCGCAGACGCTGCGCGGTAAGCACGGCGCCCAGGCGTTCGCGCAACGCGCCGGCGTCCGGACCCAGGCTTTGCTGCGCCAATGTCAGCGGAATCAGGCGGCTGGCGGTCTGCTCGACGCAGCCGTACGGATACTCGATCAGATCGTCGGCGATGCGGGCGAAGTGGCTGGTGGCGCCCTGCGCGAACGAGACGCGTATATTGCGGGCGTCGGCCGGCAGCTTGAACGGCGTCTCGGCGCCGGCCAGCGGCAGCATGAGCGTGCGCGGGCTGCTCCATGCCGCGGGCAGCGTTTGCATGCCCGTGTCCAGCGCGTCCACCAGTTTGCCGTTTTGTTTGACCTCCAGGCGCAGCGTCCCGGTGCTGCCCGCCAGCGGAAACTCGACGTAGTTGACGCCCGGCTTGGCCGACAGTTTCTCGGTCTTGGCCTGGGCGCCGCCCGACAAGGTGACCTCCAGCGCCTGCGCGGCGCCGGTCTGGTTGAACACCGCGACCGAGGCGCGCGGCGCGTCGCCGGCGCGCATCCAATCCGGCGCCGTCCACTTGGCGTAGAAGCTCTTGTCCGAACGCAGATAGCCGGTGCGCTGGCCCACGCGGCCCTGCGCATCCATCGCGCGGCCGGTGATGCGCCAGCGCGTCAGCGCGTCCGGCATGGTGAAGCTGACGCGCGCATTGCCCTCGGCGTCGGTTTTCAGCGACGGCGCCCAGTAGGCGGTATCGACGTTGTCGCGGCGCGGCCGTTCCAGCACCTTGACGCCGCGCTCATTGTAGTTGTGACGCGCCGGCACCCCGCCGCTGCGCGCCTGCGCCATGTCGTAGCTGATGAACGACAGGCTGGCCGTGGTGCGCACGTTGTTGCGGCGCGGGTGGTAGAAGAAGTCGCCGATCTCCGGCGCGATCTCCGGTTGCAGCACGTAGATCATTTCGTCGACCACGCCCAGCGCCACCAGGGTGCTCACCGGCTTGCCGTCCAGGCTGGCCTTGACGTCCAGCGTGACCTTCTCGCCCGGCTGGTAGACCTCCTTGTCGGTCTTGAACTGCAGCGCGATGCGCGGCTCGATCACCTGCAGGCCGGCGTTCTCGAACACGAAATCGCCGTTGCGGGTGTAGGCCACCGAGAAGGTCATGTTCGGTCCATGCTCCTGTTTGACCGGGATGCGCACGCGCCACTGATTGCCCGCCACGCGCTGCGCCTTGTACCAGTCGGCGGCGCCGGACATCAAGCCGTACTGCTCGACCTTGTCGCGTTCCAGTGTCAGCAGCGCCTGGTCGACCTTATCGGAGAAGGTGATCAGCGCCTCGGCGACGTCGCCCGGACGATAGCGCACCTTATCGAGCACGATCTCGATGCTGCCCGGCGTGGCCTGCACGCCGTCGCCGGTCACCCAGTGGCTGGCGGCGGCCAGCAGGTTGCCGCGCTCGTCGCGCAGCGACAGCTGGTAGGAGCCCGACGCGGGGAACGTCACGTCCCAGCCCTTGGCGGCCGGATCGAAGGCGCCGCCGGTCTTGGTCTGCTTCTCCAGCTGCACCATCTCCCAGCGCACCGGCCGCACCGCGCCCGCGCCGTCGGCCACCAGGTCGAAATGCACCGACTGGCCGGGATCGGAAAACTGGCGCGCGGGTTTGAGCTGATAAGTGGTGCTGGAACGCTCGATCATCAGCTCGCGCGTGGCGCGCACGCGGTAGGCCGCGCCGTCGGTGGCGAGCACAGTCAGGATGTAGCGCGAGGGATCGGCGGCCGCCGGCAGCGAGAAACTGACGTTGCCGCTACCGTCGCTGGTCACCTCCTCGGTCTTCAGCGCCACCGGGAACAAGCCGCTGTAGCGCAACTCGCCGTCGACCATGGTGTTCTGCTGGCTGCGCAGGGACAGCGTCATCCTGGCGTTCTTGACAGGCTTGCCGTCCGGGTAGCGCAGCGCGATGCTGCCGCCGACCGCCTCGCCGGTCTTGAACTCCGGCTTGGAAGGCTGCACGTTGATCTCGAAGTGCGGCTTGACATATTCGGCCACGCGGAAGGCGGCGCCGTAGACGCCGTCCTTGTAGCTGAAGCGCAGCTCATAGCCGCCGGCGGTGGCCTGCGGCGGCAGGCGGAAGCGCGTTTCGGCGCCGGTCTCGCCGGACAGCTGCAAGGTCTGCGTCAGCAGCGGCGTGCCGTTCGGGTCGAACACGGTCAGGCCCAGCGGCGCGGCGGCGGCGGCCTGCGACTCGCGCGCCGATTTGAATTCGCGCCCCAGGAATTTGACATTGACCTCGTCGCCCGGCCGGTACAGCGGGCGGTCGGTGACGGCGTAGATCTTGGTGTTATAGATCTCGCTGTCGTAGTAGAAGTTCTCCGAGACGAACACGCCGCCGGCGCGGTCCTCGCCCAGCACATAGGTGTGTTCCGGGCTGCCGCGCTCCAGCGAGGCCACGCCGTCGGCGCCGGTGGTCGCCGATTGCAGCACGCCGGTGCCGTCGGTCCAGGCCACGTTGGCGCCGGCGACGGCGGCGCCGTTGTCGCGCCGCGCGGTCCACACCAGCATCTGGTTCGACGACACCTTGGTGACGGCCATCGTATCGGACACGAACACCAGGGTGGTGGCGCGGTGCTCGCCGATGATCGCCTCGATCAGATACAGGCCGGGCTTGCGCTTGCCGATCGGGATCATCACGTTGCCGGCGCCGGTGGCGATGAATTCACTGCTCGATCCATCGAGCTTGACGCCCTTGGGCGGCTCGATCGGCTTGGCCTGCCAGATCGGATAGCGGAAGCTGTCGACCATCTCCATGCCCTTGATCGGCTTGTACTGGGGATGGTTGGCGAACACGGTCGGGCGGCGGATCGCCGCGTTGGTCGCCAGCCCGGGTTGTTCGCTGGTGACGGCGACGCGCGCCTCCGGCGAAAACAGCTTGCGCCAGGCCAGGCGCGATTGCTTCCACCAGCTGTCCCACAGGAAGCTGAGGGTGTTGGCCAGGCCCTCGCCCTGGTAATTGCCCTCCACCTGGATGCGGTGCAGGTTGCGCTGCTTCTTCAAAAACTCCATCGGCGCCGGCACGCGGTAGACCACGATGTCGGCGCCGGAATACGCTTCGAGGTTCATGCGTCCCATGTCGCGGCCCGGCACCTCCAGGCGCACGCGCGCCTGGTCGGCGCTGCCGTAACTGGCGTCCGACAGCAGGAAGAACGGCTCGCCCTTGAACTGCGTGTAGTTGCTCGGCTGGCGCTCTTGCGCGCCGGCGGAGGCGCCGCCGAGCAGCGCCAGCGCCAACGTCAATACACTGGTCAGCAGCAGCTTCATGATAGAAAAGAGAGCCGGAACACGCCGGCGAAATTGGGATTGTTGGACGCTGGTTGCCACCGCGTGTCCTTCCAGGTAGTGAGTTGTTTGATGTCGACGACCCGCAGGCCGTTGTCTTGTGGGGTGACGGTGCCGGTGTGGTAGGCGATGCGCGCCCCCATCCAGACCATCAGATGTTGTTCGTCGCCCTGGTCGAAAAACAGCAGGTCGCCGGGCAGCGCCTGGCTGATCTCGCGGGCGACGAAGCGGCTGTTGTGCTGGACCAGCGCCACCGCCGTGACGAAGTGGCCGACGGTGCCGCCGGTTTGCACCCAGCGGTTGCGCAGCGTGGCCTGGCGCGCGTCCAGTTCCAGCTCGGGCGGCAGGCGCCGGTCGCTGGCAATGCCATTGGCGCGCAGCCACTTGGCGTCATGCACGGACAGCGCCTCGTTCACGGCGAAGCGCACCAGGCCCGCGCAATCGCGGTGCGTCCAGCGCGGCGACGGCCCGCGTTCGATCTGCGCGCTGACGATGCGCAGCATCCACGCCTGAAAGGCGCGGCTCTGCGCCTGCGACAGCCGGATCTGCGCGTCGGCGGCCTCGCGCAAGGCCAGTACCGGCGGCGCGGCCATCGCCACCGCGCAACCGCCCAGCAGCCGCAAACAGCGACGGCGTCCGCTCATCGCGGCACCGCCTGCCACTCCAGCGGTTGCCACGCGGTGCCGCTCGACGGCAGCGTCTTGAGCACCATGCGGAACGGCGGATATTTTTTCAGCGCGTCCAGGCGCGGCACCAGATGTTCGTTGGCCGCCGCGCGCAGCACCGGCTCGTTATTGGCGGGCAGCGTGTCGAACGCTTCACGCTGGATCAGTTGCGCCAGCGCGGCCGGCGCGATCAGCCCGACGGTGTGGCCGGCGTCCGGCAGCAGGTCCGACGCCGCCGGCGCCTGCTTGCGGCGCACCGCCAGCACCTGGTCCACCAGCGTGCCGTCGGCCGAGAAGACCACCGTGTTACCCATCACCGCCAGCGCCGGTTTCGCCTCGCCCATCGATGTGGCAACGGTGCGCTCCCAGCGCGTGACGCCGCCGGCGGCGCTGGTCTTGCGCACCGCGTCCTTGCCGCCGATGGCCGCCGTGAACAGGCTGTCGTACAAATTATCGCCGGTGGCCTGCGGCGCGCGGGTGGCCACGAACACCGGGGTATGCAGCCGCGAGCCGCCATACCAGCAGGCCGCGGCCGGCCCTTGCAGCTGGTCGGCCAGCGGCAGCACCGGCTCGGAGGTCTTGCCGCCGAGGCGCTTGAGCACCGGCTGCATCGCCGCCCAATCCACCGGCACCGTGAAGCAGGCGCTCGGGCTGTGCGGCAGCGCCGGCCACAAGGCGGCGCTGTCGTAGCCGCCCTTGCGCAGCTTTGCCGCGTTGATCAGCACCCCGGATTTCCACGCGCCCTTGCTGAAATCGAAGCGCACCGCCTCGAGCGCGCCGAAGAACGGCTGGTAGCCGAACGACAGGAAGTCCGCCTTGACGGCGATGCTGTGTCCCTGCGGCGCCGCCTGGTCCAGATGGAACTGCGGATGGAACACGGTTTGTTTGGCGCGGTCGCCGGACAACAGGCCGGCCAAGGTCTTTTCGGCGGTGCCGTCGCCGTCCTTGCCGTCCGAGCCGCCATACAGCATGCCCGGGTGCGACAGGATGACCAGGCGCTGGCCGTGGGCCGCGAACAGCAAGGTGCGCTTGTAGGCATAGTTCAGCGCATACACCGGGACACTGTCGCCGTCGACGCGCAAGGCGCCGGCGACCGTCATCTGCGTGTCCTTGAGGGCGATCTTGCCGGCCTCCTCCAGCACCTTGGTAAGTTGACTGCGAGAAACCGCGATCGCGTAGTGCTTCAGCGAGCCGTCGGCGTCGCGCCACAGCGCCACCTCCGCCGGCTGGTCCAGCACCATGCGCAGCAACTGGTCGCCCCAGCCGAGCTCATGCTCGTAGGCGATGCGGCGCAGGCTGCCCTTGAGGCCCAGCCGATCCTCGGTTTGCTCGTAATAAAACAGGAACTCCTCGCGCAGCACGTCGCGCGCCAGCGGCACGGTCAGCAGGTCGCGCGGCAGCGTGGACAGGCTTTGGGTCATCACCAGCGCATCCGGCCGCGACAGGTCCAGCTGCAAGTCGTTGACCGGTCCCATGTGGCCCCAGCCGAAGGCCCGGTACGCGATCAGCGCGGCGCCGACGACGGCCACGCCGGCAAGAGACCTGAACAGCACTTTTTTATTCATGTTCTTGCATTGCCAAGTTAGTAATAATTGGCAAATAGTAACATGTTGCGCAGCACACACGATAGAGCGGCATCAACGACAGCGTAAAATAGGCGTTTCGCCGCTATCCGCCCCCGTCATGTCCATCCTGCTGACCACCCTCAACGCCCGCTACACCCACGCCTCGCTGGGATTGCGCTATTTATTAGCGAACATGGGGGAGCTGCAGGAGCGGACGCGCCTGCAGGAATTCGTCATCGGCGCCAAAACCACCGAGATCGTCGAGCGCATCCTGGCGCATGCGCCCAGGATCGTCGGTTTCGGCATATATATATGGAACGTCGAGGAATCGACCAAGGTCATCGCCATGCTCAAGCGGGTGGCGCCGCACGTGATGGTGGTGCTGGGCGGGCCGGAAGTGTCGTACGAGTCGAACGAGCAGGAAATCGTCAAGCTGGCCGACTACCTGATCACCGGCTGGGGCGACGTCACCTTCCCCAAGCTGTGCGGCGAGATCCTCAACGGCCCGAAGCCGCTGATGAAGGTGCACGCCGGCGTGCAACCGCCGATGGCCGAGATCAAGCTGCCGTACTCCCTGTACACCGACGACGACATCAAAAACCGCACGATCTACGTGGAAGCGTCGCGCGGCTGCCCGTTCAAGTGCGAATTCTGCCTGTCGGCGCTGGACAAGACGGCCTGGCCGTTCGCGCTCGAGGGATTCCTGGCGGAGATGGAATCGCTGCACGCGCGCGGCGCGCGGCTGTTCAAGTTCGTCGACCGCACCTTCAACCTGAATATCAAGACCAGTTTGAAGATCATGCAGTTCTTTCTCGACAAGCTGGAGGCCAACCCGGACGATCCGGTCTACGCCCACTTCGAGCTGGTGCCGGACCACCTGCCCGACGCACTGAAAGAGGGCATCAGCAAGTTCCCGCCCGGCGCGCTGCAGTTCGAGATCGGCATCCAGAGCTTCAATCCGGCGGTGCAGACGCTGGTCAGCCGCAAACAGGACAACCAGAAGGCCGCCGACAATATCCGCTGGCTGACCGACCACTCCAACGCCCACATGCACGTGGACCTGATCGCCGGCCTGCCCGGCGAGACGGTGGAGAGCTTCGCCGAAGGCTTCAACAAGCTATGGGCGCTCGATCCGCACGAGATCCAGTTCGGCATCCTCAAACGCCTGCGCGGCACGCCGATCATCCGCCACACGCAGGAATTCGGGCTGGTGTTCGAACCGTATGCGCCGTACACCATCCTGGCCAACCGCGATATCGACTTCCCGACCATGCAGCGTCTGGTGCGTTTCGCCCGCTACTGGGACCTGGTGGCCAACTCGGGACGCTTTGGGAACACCCTGCCGGTGCTGCTGGGGGACGCGGCGTTCGAACACTTCATGGCCTTCTCGGACTGGCTGTACGCGAACACCGACGCCACCCACCGCATCGCCCTGGAGCGGCTGGTGGCGATGGTGTCGCGCTATTTGCAGGAGCGCGGCATGGACAAGGCGGACGCCGACGCGCTGCTGGCCAGCGACTACGCCGGGGCCAAGCCGAAACCGGCCGAGACGCCGGCGCCCAAGCGGCAGGCCCGCAGGTTGGCCGCCTGATGCCGCCACCTCCGCCATTTGCCAGAGGGTGGCAGCGCACCGCCGCCGCGAACTCCTATGGCGGACCGCGCCAAACTCCCTTAAACTGACGTAATGCCTACAGCCCAAGAGCCCACCCTCACCCTCAATCCTGGCGCCGCCAACGGCCCGTCGGTGGCGGCGGGCGGCACCTGGCAAGTGCACGCTCTGGCGCAGGGCAAGGCCATGGCCACCATCACCGGGCTGCTGAAATCCCTCAAGGCCGATAAAGTGAGCTGGGACCTGTCGGCGATCGACAGCATGGACCACATCGGCGCCCAGCTGTTCTGGAACGCCTGGGGCAAAACCCGCCCGCCCGACCTGCAGCTGGCGCCCGGGCAGGAAGAATTCTTCAACCGGCTCGAGACCACCGGCAAACTGGAACTGCCGCGCCCGCGCCAGCAGCGCCTGACGTGGGTGATGAAGCTCGGCTTCGCGATGCTGCTGTTCTTCGAGCACATGACCGGCTTCATCACCTTGATCGGCCAGCTGACCCTGGACCTGTGGCGCTTCGTCCGCGCGCCGCAACGCGGGCCGTGGAAGGAAATCTCGGCCAATATCTTCCACGCCGGCTTCCAGGCGCTGGGCATCACGGCGCTGGTCGGGTTCCTGATCGGCGTGGTGCTGTCGTTCCTGTCGGCGCAACAGCTGCGCGCCTTCGGCGGCGACATCTATCTGGTCAACCTGCTCGGCATGAGCATCATCCGCGAACTGGGCCCGCTGCTGGCGGCGATCCTGGTGGCCGGCCGCTCCGGCTCCTCGATCACGGCGCAACTGGGCGTGATGCGGGTGACCGAGGAACTCGACGCGATGCTGGTGATGGGGATTTCGCACGGCTTCCGCCTGGTGATGCCGAAGGTGCTGGCACTGGCGATCTCGATGCCGCTGCTGGTGATCTGGACCGATTCGATGGCGCTGATCGGCGGCATGCTGTCGGCGCAGGTGGAACTGGGCCTGTCGCCGCAGTACTTCATTTCCAAGCTGCCGGACGCGGTGCCGTTGGCGAACTACATGATCGGCCTTGGCAAGGGCGTGGTGTTCGGGATGTTGATCGCGCTGGTGTCGTGCCACTTCGGCCTGCGCATCAAGCCGAACACCGAAAGCCTCGGGCGCGGCACCACCACCTCGGTGGTCACCGCCATCACCGTCGTCATCCTGGCCGACGCGGTGTTCGCCATCCTGTTCAACGGCGTGGGGTTCTGATGGCCGACCAAGCGCTCGTCCCCGACAAAGCCTGCGGCCCGCGAACCGGCAACGACAGTGGCAACGGCGAGCTGACGCTCGACGGCAGCGTGCCGATCGTCGACATCACCGGCCTGTGGACCAAGTACGGCCGCACCGTCGTGCACCAGGACTTGAACCTGGAAATCGAACAGGGCGAGATCATGTCCATCGTCGGCGGCTCCGGCACCGGCAAGACCACGCTGCTGCGCCAGATGCTGGGCCTCGAGCGTCCCGCGCGCGGCTGCGTGCGCGTGTTCGGCGAAGATATCAGCGAGATCGGCCCGGCGCAGCTCCAGCAGCTGCGCAACCATTGGGGTATGCTGTTCCAGCAGGGCGCGCTGTATTCGGCGCTGACGGTGCTGGAAAACATCGCCCAGCCGATGCGCGAACTGCAGGTGCTGCCGGAAGACCTGGTGCGCGACGCCGTTCTGCTGAAAATGAACATGGTCGGCCTGGGACCGGAACATGCGAACAAGATGCCGTCCGACCTGTCCGGCGGCATGGTCAAGCGGGTGGCGCTGGCGCGCGCGCTGGCGCTGGAACCGAAGCTGCTATTCCTCGACGAGCCGACCGCCGGCCTCGATCCCGACCTGTCGGAAGCGTTTGTATCGCTGATCAAATCGCTGCACCGGGAGCTGGGGCTGACGGTCGTCATGGTCACGCACGATCTGGATACGCTGTTCGCGCTGTCGACGCGCATCGCGGTGCTGGCGGAAAAACACGTGATCGCCCTCGGCCCGTTGCAGGACGTGCTGAAGGTCGACCACCCGTTCATCAAGGAGTTCTTCCTGGGCGACCGGGGACGCCGCGCGCTGGAGGCGCTGGACGAAAAGGCGCTGGACGACAAAACCAACAAGGATCACTGATGGAAAACAGATCACACGCACTCACCACCGGCTTTTTCACGATCACGCTGCTGATCGCTGCGATCCTGTTCGGCATCTGGTTCAACCGCGACCGCGTGGAACGGGCGCCGTACGTGATCGCCACCACGCAATCGGTGCCGGGACTGAACCCGCAGGCGCCGGTGCGCTACCGCGGCCTGGAAGTGGGCAAGGTCGGCGGCATCGCCTTCAATCCGAAGATGGCCGGCCAGATCCTCGTCACGCTCAACATCAACACCGACGCGCCGATCACCAAGACCACCTACGCCACGCTGGGCTACCAGGGCGTGACCGGCATCGCCTTCATCCAGCTCGACGACGAGCAAACCGGCTCGCCGCTGCTGGCCACCAGCAGCGAGGCGCCGGCCGTCATCCCGCTGCGCCAGGGCTTCCTGGACCAGGTGGAAAAACGCGGCAAGGAGATCCTGACGCAGACCGAGGAAGTGACCAAGCGCCTCAACACGCTGCTCAGCCCCGAGAACCAGAAGATCATGCTGGCGGCGTTCGCCGACGTCAGCGAAACCGCCAACAAATACCGCGACCTGCCGGCCAAGCTGGAGCCGACCATCGCCAAGCTGCCGGCGCTGGCCAACGAGGTGCAAAGAACGCTGGTGTCGGTCAACGCGCTGGCCACCGACGTCAATCGCCTGACCACCGGCCTGCAGGCGCCGGACGGGCCGATCGCGCGCGTCAGCGGCACCGTCGACCGTATCGGCCTGTCGGTCGAATCGGTGGCCGGCGGCCTTGAACTGGACACGCTGCCGCAAGTGAACTCGCTGGCCGACGACACCCGCTCGTCGATGCGCGCGCTGCGCAAGACCATGAACAAGATTAACGATCGTCCGCAAAGCCTGATCTTCGGCGCCCCCGGCACCCCGCCCGGCCCCGGCGAAGAAGGCTTTACCGCTCCGACCAAATAAGGAACACCGATGACCACGACCCTGCGCCCGCGCGCCTCACTCATCGCCGCCCTCATCGCCGCCGCCGTTTTGCTGAGCGCCTGTGCCAGCAAAGGCCCGACCAGCGCCAACTACGACTTCGGCCCGCTGCCGCCGCCGACGCAGACCGTTGGCGCGAACAGCATCGGCGCCATCATCGTCGCCGACGCCACCGGTCCGGCGTCGCTCGATTCGGAACGCATGCAATACCGCCTGCTGTACGCGGACGCGCGCCAGTCGCGCCCCTACGCCTACAACCAGTGGACCAGCACCCCGCTGCAGCTGGTCACGCAGCGCATGAAGGCGCGCATCGCGCAGGCCGGCGTGAAGGTGCTGTCGACCACCGACTCCGCCGCCAGCGTCAACCTGCTGCGGCTCGAGGTCGACGACTTCGCCCAGAACTTCGAGAGCGCCACGCAAAGCAGCGGCAATATCAGCCTGCGCGCCTCGGTGTTCCGCAGCCACCGCCTGGTGGACCAGAAGACCTTCAGCCGCAGCGCGCCGGCGCCGAGCGCGGACGCCGCCGGCGGCGCGCGCGCGCTGGCCGACGCCGCCGACGCGCTGGCCGCCGACGTGCTGGTGTGGCTGGCGGCGCTGCCGCCACAGGGGCAATGACGCAACCGGCTGCATCGGCGCCGCCCATTCCGGCGCACGTCCGCAAAGGCTCGCCGCTGTCGCGCGCGGCGCTGCTGGCCTATCTGCTGCTGATCATCTACGCCAGCTGGTTCCCGTTCTCCGGCTGGCAAAACCAGGGCCTGTCGCCGCTGATCTTCCTCGAAACCTCGAGCATGCCGCGCTACTGGACCAAGTTCGACGCCATCATCAACGTGGTCGGCTACGTGCCGCTGGGCGCGCTGATCGTCTACTCGCTGTACCCGCGCGTCCGCGGCATCTTCGCCTTGCTGCTGGCCGCCGTGTGCGGACTGCTGGTGTCGGGCACGATGGAGGCGGTGCAAACCTACCTGCCCAGCCGCGTCTCGTCCAACCTGGATTTCTACACCAACGCCGCCGGCTGCGCGGCCGGTGGCCTGGTCGGCGCGCTGACGGTGCGGCGGCTGCTCGACGAAAGCCCGCTGCAGCGGCTGCGGCGCGCCTGGTTCGCGCCGCACGCCAGCCAGGGCCTGGTGCTGCTGGCGCTGTGGCCGCTGGCGCAGATCTATCCGCAAAGCTTCCTGTTCGGCCTGGGCCAGCTGCTGCCGATCCTGTCGGACTGGCTGTCGCAGCTGCTCGACATGGATATCGACCTGGCCAGCTACGTGCGGCCGGACATGGTGCTGACGGTCGAACAATACTGGCTGTCGGAAACCATCATCACCGCCTGCGGCATGGTCGGCGCGGCGCTGACGTTGCTGTGCCTGCTGCGCAAGCCGGCCCCGCGCGCGCTGCTGGTGGCGGCCATGATCGGCTCGGCGATCGTCGTCAAGGCGCTGGCGACGGCGCTGCTGTTTTCGCCGGAGAACGCCTTCGCCTGGGTGACGCCGGGCGCCGAGGGCGGCTTCCTGATCGGCGCCATCATGCTCGCCGGCCTGACCTTCGCGCCCCAGGTGGCGCAGCGGCGGCTGGGCGCGGTCACCTTGCTGTTGAGCCTGGTGATCATCAACACCACCCCGGCCAACCCGTATTTCGTGGCCACTCTGCAAACATGGGTGCAGGGCAAGTTCCTCAACTTCAATGGCGCGGCGCAATTCCTGTCGCTGCTGTGGCCGTTCTTCGCGGTGTGGTTCCTGTGGTTGCCCTCGCACAAGCTCAACAAGGAGCCGAAGGAGCCCAGAGACCCGAACACCGGCGCCGGCCAAGGGCGGGTATCATAGCGCCTCAAGCGTTGGCCTCGCCGGCCGACAACTTTTTCCGAGAGAGATAGCCATGAGCGACACTCCGTATTTCAAACACCACGTCTTCTTCTGCATGAACAAGCGTGACGACGGCCGCAACAGCTGCGGCGACCACGGCGCCGAAACCGCGCAAAAGCACGCCAAGAAGCGCTGCAAGCAGCTCGACATCAACGGCCACGGCGGCGTGCGCATCAACCAGGCCGGCTGCCTGGACCGTTGCGAGGAAGGCCCGGTATTGGTGGTCTACCCGGAAGGCGTCTGGTACACCTACGTCGACACCAGCGACATCGATGAAATCATCGACAGCCACCTGGTGCAGGGCAAGATTGTTGACCGTCTTAAAATCTAAAGAGCTATGAACAAGAACGAAAAATTCACCCTGGCCGGCAACGCCGGCCTGATGGAAGGCCAGATCGACTATCCGAAGCAGGACGCGCCGGTCGGCGTCGCGCTTGTCGCCCATCCGCACCCGCTGTACGGCGGCACGATGGACAACAAGGTGGCCGTCACGCTGGCGCGCACCTTCGCCAGCCTCGGCTACGTGGTGGCGCGCATCAACTTCCGCGGCGTCGGCGCCTCCGAGGGCGTGCACGACCACGGCCACGGCGAGACCGACGACATGGCCATCCTGCACGCCTGGATGACCGAGAAATATCCGGGCCTGCCGGTGGCGCTGGGCGGTTTCTCGTTCGGCACCTTCGTGCAGTCGAAACTGGCGCAGCGCCTGGCCGCCGCCGGCACGCCGGCCGAGCGCCTGGTGCTGGTCGGCAGCGCCGCCAAGAAATGGGAGATGGCCGACATCCCGGCAGACACCATCCTGATCCACGGCGAAAACGACGACACCATCCCGCTGATCGACGTGCTCGACTGGCTGCGTCCGCAGGAAATCCCGGTGATCGTCATCCCCGGCGCCGACCACTTCTTCCACCGTAAGTTGCAACACATCAAAAGCTGGGTAACCCAGCTGTGGCGCCGTCCCGGCGACGTCGCCGGCACCGAAACGGACACCTCCGCAGCGGAGTAACGCTCTATAATTCCCGCTGTTTTTTTAATTTTCACCCTATTCACCGAACAACTAGCCCATGAAAAAATTGATCGCGGCACTGGCCACCAGTGTGATGTTGATGTCCGCCGCTGTGGCCCAAACCCTGCCGCCCCCTACCATCGCCGCCAAATCCTGGCTGCTGCTGGACGCCACCAGCGGCCAGGTGATCGCCTCGCAAGATCCCAACGCCCGCGTCGAGCCGGCCTCGCTGACCAAGATCATGACGGCCTACGTCGTCTTCGGCGCGCTGCGCGACAAAAAGGTCACGCTGAACCAGATGGTCAACGTCTCGACCAAGGCGTGGAAGGTCGACGCCAGCAGCTCGAAGATGTTCATCGACCCGGCCACGCCGGTCAGCATCGACGACCTGCTGCACGGCCTGATGATTCAATCCGGTAACGACGCCGCCGTCGCGCTGGCCGAAGCCGTCGCCGGCGACGAATCGGCCTTCGTTGTCATGATGAACAAGGAAGCCGAGCGCATGGGCTTGAAGTCGACCCGCTTCGCCAATCCGCACGGCCTGCCGAGCCCGGACAACTTCTCCACCGCGCAGGATTTGTCGGTGCTGGCCAAGCGCGTGATCCTGGACTTCCCGCAGTTCTACAAGATCGATTCGGTCAAGAGCTTCACCTACAACAAGATCACGCAGCCGAACCGCAACCGCCTGCTGTGGCTGGACCCGACCGTCGACGGCATGAAGACCGGCCACACCGAAGCGGCCGGCTATTGCATGATCGCCTCGGCGCGCCGTCCGAACGGCGCCAGCGAGCGCCGCCTGATCTCGGTGGTGCTGGGCACCAACTCCGACAACACGCGCACGCAGGAAAGCCAGAAGCTGCTGAACTGGGGCTTCCAGAACTTCGACACGGTCAAGCTGTACTCCAAGGGCCAGGCCATCGCCACGCCGGAAATCTGGAAGGGCTCGCAGAGCGCGGTCAAGATCGGCTTCACCAGCGATGTGATGGTGACGGTGCCGAAGGGTGTCGCCGCCAAGATGAAGCCGGTGCTCGAGCGTAAGGACCCGCTGGTCGCGCCGTTGCCGCTGAACACCCGCGTCGGCTCGCTGAAGATGATGGTCGACGGCAAACCGCTGCTGGAACTGCCGGTGGTGGCGCTGGAAAACGTCGACGAAGCGTCGATCTTCGGCCGCGCCTGGGATTCGATCCGCCTCTGGATGAATTAAGTTAATCCCCGTGGGGCGGATTGGCGCAGCCTGATCCGCCCCGCGTGGCCCGGCGTCGCCCGCCGCTATCTTTTCCTATCTTTTCCCTATCTCTCCCTATCCTCCTCCTATCGAAAGCACTCCATGAACGCCAACCTGTCCTGCCCGTCCATCGCCACCAGCAACGGTGGCCCGAGCTTGTCGCGCATCGTCGCCGGCATGTGGCGCATGAACGAATGGAACCTGACGCCGCAGCAACGGCTGTCGTTCATCGAGCAATGCCTGGACATGGGCGTGACCAGTTTCGACCACGCCGACATCTACGGCGGCTACGGCGTGGAGGCGGTGTTCGGCGAGGCGCTGGCGCTGCAACCTTCATTGCGCGCGCGCTTGCAGCTGGTGAGCAAATGCGGCATCAAGCTGATCAACGGGGCGCGCCCGGACCACACCATCCAGCACTATGACACCAGCGCCAGCCACATCGTCGCGTCGGCGGAAAATTCGCTGCGCCAGCTGGGCACCGATCACCTCGATCTGTTGTTGATCCACCGCCCCGATCCGCTGATGAATTTCGACGAGATCGCCGACGCCTTCGGACGTCTGCGCCGGGAGGGCAAGGTGCGCCATTTCGGCGTGTCCAATTTCAGCCGCCACCAGTTCGAGAGCCTCAACCGCCGCATCGCGCTGGCCACCAACCAGGTGGAGTTCTCGCCGCTGTGCGTGGCGCCGATGTTCGACGAGACCTTCGACGGATTGCAGGATGTGGGGGTGTCGCCGATGATCTGGTCGCCGCTGGCCGGTGGCCGCTTGTTCAGCAAGGACGATGCGGCAGGCGTGCGGGTAAGCGCCGTGATCCAGAAGATCGCCGATGACGTGGGCCGTCCGTTCGGCAGCGTGGTGTTCGCGTGGATTATGCAGTTGCCGAGCCGCCCGATTCCGCTGACCGGATCGGGGCGGATTCAGGCGGTGGCGGAGGCGGTCGAGGCGACGCAGTTCACGTTGAGCCGCAGCCAGTGGTTCGAGATCCTGCGCGCCGCGCGCGGCCACGAAGTCGCGTAACCCTCATCGCGCGCCGCCTCAGATGTCGTCGTACACGACCGGCGGCGCGATCCCCTTCCAGCCGTTTTTCCAGGCCAGGTTCAGCGCCAGCGTGAAGGCGATGTACACCACGAAGAACAGCACGAAGTAAGCCGCCTGCAACCAGGCCAGCAACGCAAGGTTTACCACCAGCAACGCCAACGCGCCCCAGCTCTTTTTCTGCTTGGAGCTCGGGAAGCGCACCGTCGACACCATCAGCGTGCCCACCACAAACAACAGCAGCACGACGAGAATCGCGTGCCAGGTGGTCGCCGCCGGGTCCGGCCACGCCACCACCACCGACGCCACGCAGGCTGCCCCCGCCGTGATCGGCATGCCGACGAAATAGCGCGGATCGGTCCGGCCGACGCTGACATTGAAGCGCGCCAGCCGCAGCGCGCCGCAGGCGACAAAGAAGAAGCTGGCGATGCCGCCGGCCCGCAGCAGGGTCGGATGGTCCACGCCAAGTTGCACGAAGCCATAGCAGTACAGCAGCAGCCCCGGCGCGCAGCCGAAGTTCATCACGTCGGCGATCGAGTCGAGCTGCATGCCGAACTCGGAAGAGGTGTTGGTGGCGCGCGCGACCAGGCCGTCGAGCGCGTCGAAGACGCCGGCCAGCACCAGCAAGATGGCGGCCAGCCGGTAGTCCTCGGCGGACCCGACCAGGGCGTTGTCGACCGAGATGACGATGCTGCCGAAGCCGCAGGCGATCGACATCAACGTGACCATGCTGGGCAGGGCGAACTTGGCGCGCCGGACGCGCGCTTGATTGATAGGTTTCAAATGACTTCCAGGTTAAGCATGCCTCGCCAACGGCGGCTGGCTGAACGGCTAGCTTACCATTTTACGCAAGCCGTCCCGTACGAAGCGGTACGGCAAGCAGATTGCGTGCCGCGACCGCACAATCTGGCTTAGAATCGCTATAGCCAGTCCGGGCGCAAGCCCATACGCACAGGAGTTTTCAACATGGCAAACCATAAGCACCGGCAACCCTCCCGCTCCCCGTTGCCGGCCGCGATGCTGCTGATCGCCGCGCTGCTCGCGGGCTGTGGCGGCGGCGGCGGCGGAAACAGCAGCCAGACAACGCCGAACACGTCGACCGCCCCGACCACTCCGCCATTGCCGGAACCCGGCGCGCCCACGCTGACCGGCGACACCGCCCTGGACGGCTACAATTGGCTCAACTACCGGCGCTCGCAGCTGGGCTTGTCGGTTCTGGCGCGTAACAGCCGGGTCGACGCGGCGGCGCTGGGGCATTCCAACTACCTGCGCCTGAACAACACCGTCAGTCACGATCAGACCCCGGGCGCGCCCGGCTTCACCGGCGCCACGCTGGCCAACCGGCTCACCGCCGCCGGCTATGCACTCGGCGGCGGCTTCGCCACCGGCGAAGTGATCTCCGCGACGACGGACACCTCCGGCTTCTACCAGGCGGAAGAACTGATCACCGCGATCTACCACCGCTTCGTGATGTTCGAACCGGTCTTCAAGGAAGTCGGCACCGGCGCCGCCACCGTCTCCGGCGGCTACACCTACTTCACCGCCGACCTGACGGCGACCAACGGCCTGGGCGCGGGCATCGGCGCGGGCAGGCTGGTCAATTATCCGGTCAACAACCAGACCAACGTCCCGATCAATTTCTTCAGCGATACCGAATCCCCCGACCCGGTGGCCAACCAGAACGAGGTCGGCTACCCGGTCAGCGTCCACGCCGACAGCGGCCGGGGCGGGGCCGGCGTGGTGGTGCGCAGCTTTACCATCACGCCGCGCGGCGGCAGCGCGCTGAACACGCTTTTGCTCAGCGCCGCGACCGATTCGCGCACCTCGCCCGCGGGCGCCGCGATCATCCCGCTGTCGCCGCTTCGCCGCGGCACCGTCTACGATGTCAGCTTCGACGGCTCGGTGAACGGGGTGGCGGCGCCGCGCACGTGGTCGTTCACCACCCGGCAGTGAGCGCCGGGGCGGGGCGGCCGATGCGTTGTTGCGGCCGGTAAGGTCTGCTATGGTACGGCTTCCGACCAACCACCGATCCGCGACATCGTACCGCCCATGACACTTTCCAGCACGCCAGCCTCGCCGGTTCACGCCGGGGGCCATATCCTGCAAGTGGAAACCGGCTTGCAGCAGCTGATGGGCGACCGCGCCCTGTATCTGCAAATCCTGCGCCGCTTCCGGCAGCGCTACCAGGACAGCGCCAACCAGGCGCGCAACGAGCTGACGGCCGGCGACGCCGCCGGCGCGCAGCGCATCATCCATACGCTCAAGGGGGCGGCCGGCATGATCGGCGCCCGGCAGGTCTATCTGTTGGCGGCCGACCTGGAGCCGGCCTGCGTGGGGCCGGCGGCATGGTGCATGGGACCGCTGGCGCAGCTGGAGCACGCGCTGCGCTGCCTGATGAACGCCATCGACGCCGAGCTCGACGCGGCCGACGAGCAACCGCCGGTCGCGTCGGCGTCGGCCGGCCGGCATCCCCCGGAGACGCGCATGCTGGTGCAGCATCTGGCCAGGTTGCTGGAGGAAGGCGACGGCGCGGCGATCGATGTGCTGGAACACTCGGCGACGGTGCTCGCGGCAAGCTTGGGAGTGGCGGTGTTCCAGGAGGTGACCGAGGCGGCGCATCAGTTCGACTTCGAGGCGGCGCTGGCGGTGCTGCAGGCGGCGAAGAGCTAGTCCTCAGCGCGTAAATTCCTTCTCTTCGTCGAAGGCGTCGGCGCATTCCTTGTCGCAGAAACGTTTGACGTTGTCGAGCGGCTTTTCGCAATACCAGCACGAGCCCTTGGGCGGCAGCATCTGCCGCGTGCGGGCCGGCGAGACGGGCGCCGCCATCGCCGGGGGCGCCGCGCCGGCGCCGTCGTCCGGTACGCTTTCTTGTGTCGGTTCCACGATCCCCTCCGTTCCAGGCAGTGCCCAAGTCAACGTTGCAAGGTTACTTCAGCGGAATATCTCAAGCATGAGAATTCTCAAGGCCGTGCCGGTTTCGAGCCATGTGTTGGAAACCGAACACTCATCTGCGACGAATCAATCATAGCAGGTTCGGAGAAGCGGCCACAGCGGCCGGATCGGCAAAAAATGCGTCCATGCGACACTTCTCCAGCGACGCGCACCGGGCCCGCGACGGCGCTCATAGGGGACAAATATTTTTTAATTGAAAAGTCGAAAATGATAGCCCGCCGCGCTGAATTTGTGGCTTCAGGGCATCGCCGGCGGCCCCACGGCGTGCCCAGCGGATTATAATCATTACACCATTATCATTCCCGCCTGGAAAGTTCGAATGTCTGAAACTGTTCATGCCACCCCGCCTGCGACGGCCGGCCACGCCCACTTGTCCACCCGCGCGCTGGCGCTCGCCGACCTCGGCCTGATCGTGCTCGACGCCGGACAGCGCATCGTTTTATGGAACCAATGGATGGCCAGCCACTCGGGCCAATCCGCGCACCGCGTGCTCGGCGGCGACCTGTTCGACGTGTTTCCGGAGTTGCGCGGCCAGCGGCTGGAGCAGGCCGTGCATAGCGCGATGCAGAGCAAGACGCCGCAGCAGCTCTCGCCGGGGCTGAACCGCTCGCCCTTCCCGCTGTTCCCGGCCGGCACCTGGGGCGGCGAGCGCATCGAGCAGGCGGTGTCGGTGACGCCGTTCACCGAAGGCAAGGAACGGTATTGCCTGATCCAGGTGAGCGACATCAGCAGCACCGTCGGGCGCGAGCGCCAGTTGCGCGGCCAGGCCGAAGCGCTGCGCGCGCAATCGTATGTGGACGGGCTGACCGGCATCGCCAACCGGCGCCACTTCGACGTCGCGCTCGACCGCGAACTGCGGCGCGCCCAGCGCAACGGCGGCCAGCTGTCGCTGCTGTTGATGGATATCGACTCGTTCAAGGCGTACAACGACCACTTCGGCCATCAGCAGGGCGACGCCTGCCTGACCTTGGTCGCGGAAGCGTTCGCCGCCATGCTGCAGCGGCCGGCCGACCTGGCGGCGCGCTACGGCGGCGAGGAATTCGGCGCCGTGCTGCCGGACACCGGACCGGAGCAGGCGGCGCTGGTGGCCGAGACCATCCGCGCGCGCATCGCCGCACTGGAGGTCACGCACGCGCCCGCCGCGAAGCGTCCGTATGTGACAATGAGCATCGGCGTGGCCAGCTTCGCCAAGGACCGGCTGTGCACCGCCGAAACCATGCTGGCCGCCGCCGACAACTGCCTGTACGCCGCCAAACACGCCGGACGCGACTGCGTCATCGTTCACAAACTGGAAGAAACCAACGCATGAAAATTCGCCCTGCCTTCACTTTCGCATCGATCCTGTCCGCCGCCGCCGTCGCCACGTTGGCCGCCCCGCTCGCCTTTGCCGCGCCCACCGCCTGCACCGGCAGCGCGCCGTCCGGCGAACTGACCGCGCAGCGCATCGTCGCCGCCAACCCGACGCGTTCGGAACCGGGGCTGTATGAAGGTCCGGTATGGATCAAGGACGCGCTGTATTTCTCGGACTTCACGTTCGGGCCGGGCTTCCCGTCGCGCATACAAAAACTCGATTCGAGCGGCAAGGTCACCACCGTGATCGCCGACAGCGGCAGCAACGGCCTGGCGGTCGACGCGCAGGGCAACATCCTGGCGGCCACGCACAAGTACAAGAGCGTGTCGCGCTACACGATGGATGGCAAGCGCAGCGATGTCGTGGGCAAGTACAAGGGCAACGTCTTCAACTCGCCGAACGACATGGCGCTGGCCGCCGACGGCACCTTGTACTTCAGCGACCCGGCCTTCCAGCGCGACGCCGCGCCGGGCGGGCAGGACAAGACGCGCGTCTATCGCGTGGCGGCCGACGGCGCGGTCACCGTGGTGGACGACACGCTCACCAATCCGAACGGCGTATCGCTGTCGCCGGCAGGGGACGTACTGTATGTGAACGGTATGGTTGGCGAAAAAGGCGTGCTGCGCGCGTACGCCATCGTTGGCGGCAAGCCTGGCAAGGGACGCGACCTGGTCAACGGCCTGGGCATCCCGGACGGCATGGCGGTCGACTGCCTTGGCAACGTCTACGTCACCGAGCACACGGACCAGCGCATCCGCGTGTTCACGCCGCAGGGCAAGCACATCGCCACGATCAAGGTGGACGCGAATGTCACCAACGCCGCGTTCGGCGGCGCCGATGGCAAGACCTTGTTCATCACCGGCGCCGGGTCGGTATGGAAGATCGCGCTGAACGTGAACGGCTTGCCGTACTAATTCTGATTCGCCATCCGGGGCCGCAGTCGGAACCAAAATCTAAAACACGTAGGCCGATAGGCGGCACGCCGGGGTCAAGTCTGACATTCGGACACGAGCTTGGCCGTAATCACTTGGCACGCCGGGGTCAAGTCTGACATTCGGACACGAGCTTGGCGGTAATCACTTATAGCTGAGAGCGTGTCCGATTGTCAGACTTGACCCCGGCGGTTATTTGCCGATGCAGAAGCGGCTGAAGATCACGCCGAGCAAGTCATCCGACGAGAACGCGCCCGTGATGCTCGACAGCTGCGCCTGCGCCAGGCGCAGTTCCTCCGCGAACAAATCCAGCGACTGGTCGTTTTGCGCCGCGTGCTCGCCGGCCCGCTCCAGATGCGCGCCGGCGTTCTTCAGCGCGATCAGGTGCCGCTCGCGCGCGAGGTACAGCGACTCGCCCGTCTGCTGCCAGCCGGCGATGCGCAGTAATTCCTTGCGCAGCAGGTCGATACCGATGTTCTCGTGCGCCGACAGATAGACGTGCGTGGCATCCGGCATGACGTCGACGCTCGGCTTGTGGCCCGATAAGTCGATCTTGTTCCAGATGCGCAGCACCGGCACGCCGGCCGGGAAGGCGGCGACGATGTTTTCGTCCGCGCGCGACGGGCCGTGGTCGGCGTCCAGCAAGTGCAGGATCACGTCGGCCTTGCCGACCTCGCCCCAGGTGCGTTCGATGCCGATGCGCTCGACCACGTCCACCGTTTCGTCCGCATGACGGATGCCGGCGGTGTCGATGATGTTGAGCGGGATGCCTTCGATTTGGATCGTCTCCGTGACCTTGTCGCGCGTGGTGCCGGCGATCGGCGTGACGATGGCGACATCCGAGCCCGCCAACGAATTGAGCAGCGACGATTTGCCGACGTTCGGCTGGCCCACCAGCACCACGCTCAGCCCCTCGCGCAATAGCGCGCCCTGCGCCGCCTGCTTGAACACCTGGTCCAGCGCGCTGACGATGCCCGCCAGCTGCCCGCGCGCATCCGATTTCTCCAGGAAGTCGATCTCCTCTTCCGGGAAATCCAGCGTCGCTTCGACCAGCATGCGCAACCCGGTCACGCCCTCGACCAATTTGTTGACCGTCTTCGAAAACACGCCCGACAACGATTGCGACGCCGACTTGGCCGCCGCCTCGGTCGAGGCGTCGATCAGATCGGCCACCGCCTCCGCCTGCGCCAGGTCGAGCTTGTCGTTCAGATACGCGCGGCGCGTGAATTCGCCCGGTTCGGCCAGCCGCAGGCCCAGCTCGGCGCCAGCCTCCAGCACCCGCGCCAGCAGCAGTTGCAGCACGATCGGTCCGCCATGCCCCTGCAACTCCAGCACATCCTCGCCTGTGTACGAGTTCGGTCCCTTGAACCAGATGGCGATGCCCTGGTCGATGATGCCGCCGTCGGCCTGCGTAAACGGAATGTAGGTGGCGTGGCGCGGCTTCAAGGCCGTGGCGCCGAACAGCGCGGCGATCAGCGGTTGCAAATTCTTGCCGGAGGCGCGCACGACGCCGATACCGCCGCGTCCCGGTGCGGTGGCGATGGCGGCGATGGGGGAGGAGTCGATATTCATGGGCTAATTGTAGAGGATATAAAAAAAGCCCGCGATCAACACGGGCTTCCTGGCAACACTCAGCGCTAAGGATTACGCCTTGGCGGGCTCGGGCGTCGCATACTTCTTGGTGATCACATACTGTTGACCAATCGACAGCACGTTGTTGACCACCCAGTACAGCACCAGGCCGGACGGGAAGAAGAAGAACATGACCGAGAACGCCAGCGGCATGAACAGCATGATCTTCGCTTGCATCGGGTCGGCCGGCGCCGGGTTCAGCTTGGTGGTGATGTACATCGAAATCGCGTACAGCACCGGCAGGATGAACCATGGGTCAGGCGCGGCCAGGTTGGTGATCCAGCCGATCCACGGCGCGCCGCGGATTTCCACCGACGCTTGCAGCACCCAGTACAGCGCGATGAAGACCGGCATCTGCACCAGGATCGGCAGACAGCCGCCCAGCGGATTGATCTTCTCGGCCTTGTACAGTTCCATCGTGGCCTGGTTCATCTTGGCCGGGTCGCCCTTGTAGCGCTCGCGGATGGCCTGCATCTTCGGCGTGACCAGCTTGACCTTGGCCATGCTCTTGTAACCGGCGGCCGACAGCGGGAAGAACAGCAGCTTGATCAGGATCGTGAAGACGATGATGGTCCAGCCCCAGTTGCCCAGCACCTGGTGGATATGCACCATGACCCAGAAGATCGGCTTGGCGATCACGGTCAGCATGCCGTAGTCCTTGACCAGTTCCAGGCCGGGAGTGACTTTTTCCAGCAGCTTTTCTTCCTGCGGACCGGAATACAGCTTGGCGGTGTTCGACACGGTGGCGCCCGGCGCCAGGGTGCCCAGCGGCTGGATGGTGCCGATCGCGTACTGATTGGTCGTCACTTTCTTGGTGAAGATGGTGCGCGGCGTCTTATCCTGCGGCACGAAGGCCGAGACGAAGAAGTGCTGCGAGATCGCAACCCAGCCGTTGTCGGCCTTGGTCGGATGCTCCTGGATCAGGTCCTTGCCGGACTTGGCGGCGGACTCGGCGTCCTTCTCCAGCGTTTCGAACTTCAGCTTGTGGTACTTGTCGGCCGCCGTGTACAGGGTCGGGCCGGTGTAGCTGCTGTTGAAGAACGAGTCGCCGGCCGGCTTGTTGCCGTCGTGGACCAGCTGCATGTACAGCTCGGGCTTGACCGGCGCGGTGCCGACGTTGGTGACGTCGTGGCGCACGTCGATGACGTAGTCGCCGCGCTTGAAGGTGAAGGTCTTGGTCAGCTTGACGCCGCCCTGCTCCGATTCCAGCACCAGTTGCACCTGGTTGGCGCCGTCGAGCGTGCGCGGACCTGGCTTGGCGACGAAGCCGGTGGTGTGGTTCGGCAGGCCGGGCGCGCCGATCAGGCCGGTCTGGCCCAGATAGGTCTTGCCGGTGGCGCTGTCGATGTCGAACAGCACCTGGTTCTTGTGGGTGTCGACGCCGTCTTTGTAGTTGAGCAGCTCCAGGCGGCGGATGGTGCCGCCCAGGGTGTCGATGTCGACCTTGAACAGGTCGGTCGTTACGGTGATGCGCTCACTCTTGAACGGCGCGTCCGCGCCGGTCGCGGCGGTCGCGCCCGGCAAGGCGGCGGCGCCGGCGGTCGCTCCGGCTGTGGCGGCGGTCGGCAGTTCCGATTTCTTCGCCTCGGGCGCCTTGGCGGTTTGGGCCGGGGCCGGGGCGAACATGGAAGGCTGGCCGGTCGAGACCATCCAGTTGTTCCATAGAACTACCAGCGACACGGCAAACACGATCCACAGGATGGTACGTTTATTGATATCCATTAGGGTATTTATCAGGAGTGGTTGCAACCGCAAGCGGTCGTTGAAGAGGAATTCTTGGCATCCGGCGCGTCCTTGGGAGGCACCGGATCGAAACCGCCATCGTTGAACGGATGGCAGCGGCACACGCGTTTGGCGGCCAGCCAGCTGCCCTTGCCCGCCCCATGCACCTGCAACGCTTCCAGCGCGTAATTCGAGCAGCTCGGATAGAAGCGGCAACGCGGCCCCAGCAGCGGACTGATGGTCAGCTGGTAGGCGCGCAGCAGGAAGCGGAGCAACGTGGTCATGACGGCGTAAGTGGAGGCGTGGCCGCCGAAGGCAAGGCCGCCGGCGGCGCCGATGCCACGGCGGGCTGCGCGGGCGCGGAGGTCTGCCCCTGTGCCTGCGCCGCCTGCCGGCCGGACAACTTGGCCTGCGCGGCGAACAGGCGCGCCAATTCCACCCGCAGCGTCCGTTTGAGCGTCGCGGTGGTGGCGGGACCGTCCTTGCTGTTGACCGGCTTGGCCAGGCGCACCACGCAATCGATGGCGGGCAGGCCGGTCACGCGGAACAGCTCGCGGGTGACGCGCTTGATCGTGTTGCGCGTGACGGCCCTGGGCGCGAAGCGCTTGGCCACCACGACGCCCAGCCGCGCATGCGGCAATTCGTTCAGACGGGTGTAGAGCACGAAATGCGCGCTTTTTTGCGTGGGGCGCAAACGAAAAACGGATGAAAATTCATCCGTTTTAACGATACGCCGAACGCGCGCGAAGTCGTGGGAACCTTCGCCTGTCGAGCCGCTTGAAATACAGCTTTCCACGCGATCAGCTAACAAGCAGGTGGCTTATACAGCCAGACGCTTGCGGCCTTTTGCGCGACGTGCGTTGAGCACATCACGGCCACCACGGGTAGCCATACGAGCGCGGAAGCCGTGGGTGCGCTTACGACGCACGACGGAAGGTTGGTAAGTACGTTTCATGTTGGTCTCGCTAAAAGCAGAAAAAAATACAAAATCGGGCCAGCGCCCGTCAATTTTTGGTGCCAATGACACTTCGCGCACCCATGCCAACGCTACCGGCACAGCTGGGTCCATCTCATCGCCCGCTAATCCACGCTTACTCCATATTGACGTTCAAGTGAATAAACACGGAATACGGGCGGGGAACCCTGAATTATCAGCATTTCGGCCCTGCTTGTCAACAACAGATCCGGTTTGGCGGCGATTCCGGCCCCACCGAAAGTATGAAAATAAGCGGCGTGCCTGTGGATAACTTTAGCGAGCGAGAGTAGAATAGCGCGTTACGTGTGGCGAACCCGCGGCGCAACAGCCCCGGTCCACACCCTCATCAGCAGTAAAGAATAGATAAGATTCATGGAAAATTTCTGGCAGACCTGCTCCGCACAGTTGGAGTTGGAACTGACGCCGCAACAATTTAGCGCGTGGATAAAACCGCTCATCCCACTCGATTACGAGGCGGGCAAGTTGCGTGTGGCCGCACCGAACCGCTTCAAGCTGGACTGGGTCAAGTCGCAATTCGCCAGCCGCATCACCGCGCTGGCCAGCCAGTACTGGGAAGCGCCGACCGAAGTGCAGTTCGTGCTCGACCCGCGCCTGTCGATGCCGCGCAAGCCGGCCGCCGTGGTGCCGGCGCCGGACTACAACGACGGCAACCCGAACAACCACCCGCGCAATTCCGATCCGGTGCCTTCGGTGCCCGAGCTGCCGGCCTCGGCCGCGCCGCGCCGCGAGCAAAGCCGCATCAACACCGATCTGACGTTCGACAGTTTCGTCACCGGTAAGGCCAACCAGCTGGCGCGCGCCGCCGCCATCCAGGTCGCCAACAACCCGGGCGTGTCGTACAACCCGCTGTTCTTCTACGGCGGCGTCGGCCTGGGTAAGACCCACTTGATCCACGCCATCGGCAACCAGGTCATGGCCGACCAGCCGGGCGCCAAGATCCGCTACATCCACGCCGAGCAGTACGTGCGCGACGTCGTCACCGCCTATCAGCGCAAGGGCTTCGACGACTTCAAGCATTACTATCACTCGCTCGACATGCTGCTGATCGATGATATTCAATTCTTCGGCGGCAAAAGCCGCACGCAGGAAGAGTTCTTCTACGCGTTCGAAGCGCTGATCGCCGCCAAGAAACAGATCATCATCACCTCGGACACATATCCGAAGGAAATCACCGGCATGGACGACCGCCTGATCTCGCGCTTCGACTCCGGCCTGACGGTCGCGATCGAGCCGCCCGAGCTGGAAATGCGGGTCGCCATTCTGTTGAAGAAGGCCAAGCAGGAAGGCGTGACCTTCTCGGACGACGTCGCCTTCTTCGTCGCCAAGCATTTGCGCTCGAACGTGCGCGAGCTGGAAGGCGCGCTGCGCAAGATCCTGGCGTACTCGCGCTTCCACGGCAAGGACATCACGATCGACATCGTCAAGGAAGCGCTGAAGGACTTGCTGTCGGTGCAGAACCGCCAGATCTCGGTGGAAAACATCCAGAAGACCGTGGCCGACTTCTTCAACATCAAGGTCGCCGACATGTACTCCAAGCGCCGCCCGGCCAACATCGCCCGGCCGCGCCAGATCGCCATGTACCTGGCCAAGGAACTGACGCAAAAGAGCTTGCCGGAGATCGGCGAACTGTTCGGCGGAAGGGACCACACGACGGTGCTGCACGCGGTGCGCAAGATCGCGTTGGACCGCACCAAGAACCCGGAATGCAACCACGAACTGCACGTGCTGGAACAAACACTGAAGGGCTAGCGGGACGCTAGTTTTGCCATTATGATTGGTCGAACTGCAGAGCTGCACATAAGTTAATCTTGAAATACCGTTAATCTTTACTACTGAGGATAATCTATGCAATTGGTCAAAACCACCCGAGATACCCTTCTCCGGCCACTGCAGATCGTGAGTGGTATTGTCGAGCGTCGGCACACTATGCCGATTCTGGCCAATATCCTCATCCGCAAAGACGGCGAGAACGTATCCTTCCTGTCGACCGACACCGAAGTGCAGATCACCACGAACGCCGCGATCGGCTCCGGCGCCGAAGTGGCCGGCACCACCGTCGCCGCGCGCAAGCTGCTCGACATCCTGCGCGCGCTGCCGGAATCGGGCGACGTCACGATGACCTTGCTGAACAAGCGCCTGACCGTACAAACGGGCAAATCGCGCTTCGCGCTGCAAACGCTGGCCGCCGAGGAATTCCCGACCGTCCAGCAAGCCGACAGCTACAGCGCCAGCGTGACCCTGCCGCAAAAAACCCTGAAGCACCTGTTCAACATGGTGCACTTCTCGATGGCGCAGCAGGACATCCGCTACTATCTGAACGGCCTGCTGCTGGTCCTCGACGGCAACAACGTCATCGCCGTGGCCACCGACGGCCACCGCCTGGCGTTCTGCCAGGTGGAGACCGAGCAAACGTTCGAGCGCCAGGAAGTGATCATCCCGCGCAAGACCATCATCGAACTGCAGCGCCTGCTGGAAGAAAACGACGAGACCGTTCAACTGGACATCGCCGCCAACCAGGTCAAGCTGACCTTCGCCGACATCGAGCTGATCTCGAAGCTGGTCGAGGGCAAGTTCCCCGACTACACGCGCGTGATCCCGAAGGGTTACAAGAACGAGTTCACGATCGGCCGCGATGAGCTGCTGCGTTCGCTGCAGCGCGCCGCGATCATGACCAGCGACAAGTTCAAGGGCGTGCGCTGCATTATCACGCCAGGCAGCATGAAGATCAGCTCGACCAACGCCGACCAGGAAGAAGCGGTCGAGGAACTGGAGATCGACTACGGCGGCGACAGCGTCGACATCGGCTTCAACGTCACCTATTTGCTCGACGTGCTGAACAACCTGAAGTGCGACCAGATCAACGTCGCCTTGGGCGACTCGAACTCGTCGGCGCTGATCTCGATTCCGGATAACACCGACTTCAAGTACGTCGTTATGCCGATGCGGATCTAAGTTCCAGCAGCAGCCAGTCAACACCAGTAATCGATAATCAGAGAAAGCAGCACATGTCCGCCATCCCAGCAGAGAAACCAGCCCCAGTGGTACCGACCGAAGAATACGGCGCAGCATCGATCCAGATCCTCGAAGGTCTGGAAGCAGTACGCAAACGTCCCGGCATGTACATCGGCGACACCTCGGACGGCACGGGCCTGCACCACCTGGTGTTCGAAGTGCTGGACAACTCGATCGACGAATCGCTGGCCGGGCACTGCACGGAAATCCACGTCACCATCCACTCGGACAACTCGATCTCGATCACCGACAACGGCCGCGGCGTGCCGACCGGCCTGAAGATGGACGACAAGCACGATCCGAAGCGCTCCGCCGCCGAGATCGTCATGACCGAACTGCACGCCGGCGGCAAGTTCGACCAGAACTCGTACAAGGTCTCCGGCGGCCTGCACGGCGTGGGCGTGTCCTGCGTCAACGCGCTGTCGAAAACCTTGAAGCTGACCATCCGCCGCGACGGCAAGGTCCACTTCATGGAATTCGCCCGCGGCGTGCCGGTCAACCGCGAACTGGAAATGAAGGACGGCTTCGCCGTCTCCCCGATCAAGGTCATCGGCGAAACCGACAAGCGCGGCACCGACGTCCACTTCTGGGCCGACGAAACCATCTTCGGCAACGTCGAATTCCACTACGAAATCCTGGCCAAGCGCATCCGCGAGCTGTCGTTCCTCAATAACGGCGTCAACATCCGCCTGAGCGACCAGCGCAACGGCAAGGAAGAAATCTTCGCCTTCGAAGGCGGCACGCGAGGCTTCGTCGAATACATCAACAAAGCCAAGACGGTGCTGCACCCGACCGTGTTCCAGGCCACCGGCGAACGCATGTCGGACCAGAACACCAACATCTCGGTCGACGTCTCGATGCAATGGAACGACGCCTACAACGAACAGGTGCTGTGCTTCACCAACAACATCCCGCAGCGCGACGGCGGCACCCACCTGACCGGCCTGCGCGCGGCGATGACCCGCGTCATCAACAAATACATCGACGAGCAGGAATTCGCCAAGAAGGCCAAGGTTGAAATCTCCGGCGACGACATGCGCGAAGGCCTGACCTGCGTGCTGTCGGTCAAGGTGCCCGAGCCGAAATTCTCGTCGCAGACCAAGGACAAGCTGGTGTCGTCGGAAGTGCGCGGCCCGGTCGAGGAGATCGTCGCCAAGACCCTGTCGGACTACCTGCAGGAAAAACCGAACGACGCCAAAATCATCTGCGGCAAGATCGTCGAAGCGGCGCGCGCGCGCGAAGCGGCCCGCAAGGCCCGCGACCTGACCCGCCGCAAAGGCATCATGGACGGCCTGGGCCTGTCGGCCAAGCTGGCCGACTGCCAGGAAAAAGACCCGGCGCTGTGCGAACTGTACATCGTCGAGGGTGACTCCGCAGGCGGCTCCGCCAAGCAGGGCCGCGACCGCAAGTTCCAGGCGATCCTGCCGCTGCGCGGTAAGGTGTTGAACGTGGAAAAGGCGCGCTTCGAAAAGATGCTGTCGTCGGAGCAGATCACCACGCTGATCGCCACCCTGGGCACCTCGATCGGCCCGGACGAATTCAACGTCGACAAGCTGCGCTACCACCGCATCATCATCATGACCGATGCGGACGTCGACGGCGCCCACATCCGCACGCTGCTGCTGACCCTGTTCTACCGCCAGATGCCGCAACTGGTCGAGCGCGGCCACATCTACATCGCGCAACCGCCGCTGTACAAGGTCAAGGCCGGCCGCGACGAGCGTTATCTGAAGGATGACGCCGAGGAAGCGACCTACATGATGAACGTCGCGCTCAACACCGCCGTGCTGATCCCGCGCGAAGGCGCAGACCCGATCGTCGGCGAACCGCTGGGCGAGCTGGTGCGTCAGTTCAACCTGGCCAACGTCATCATGATGCGCCTGACGCGCGTGATCGACCGCGCCGCGCTGACCGCCATCATGACCGGCGTGACCCTGGACCTGAGCACGCAGGAGCTGGCGGAAGCGTCGGCCGCCGCGCTGTCGAAGGAGATCAACGACATCGCCGTCAAGGTGACGGTGATTTCGGACGAGCTGTCGGAGAAGCACGCGCTGCGCATCGAGCGCATGCATCACGGTAACGTCAAGGTCAGCGCGATCGACGCCGACTTCGTGCAGGGCGCGGACTACAACGTGCTGGCCAGCGCCGCCGCCACGTTCAAGGGCTTGATCGGCGAAGGCGCGATCGTGCGCCGTGGCGAAGGCGAGCGGACCAAGGAATCGGCCGTGGTCGACTTCCACCACGCGATGCAGTGGCTGCGCGACGAGGCGGAACGGGTGGTGTCGAAGCAGCGCTACAAAGGTCTGGGTGAGATGAATCCGGATCAGCTGTGGGAGACCACCATGGATCCGACCGTGCGGCGCTTGCTGAAGGTGCAGATCGAGGACGCGATTGCTGCGGATCAGATCTTTACAACGCTGATGGGGGATGACGTGGAGCCGCGCCGGGCGTTTATTGAGAATAATGCGCTGCGGGCGGGGAATATTGACGTTTAACGCAGCGTACCAACCTCCCTGACGACAGCAGGGCCAGCCTTATAAGGCTGGCCCTTTTATTTGGTAACTATCATCTTGCGATGAAAAGATCGCGCGCATCTTGAAAAATTTTAGAAACAGCTGCATAAATAAATTTTTTGGCCGAAATACTGCGTGTAAAATAATTATCAGAAGCTAATTTCCCCCATGCTAGATCTTGCTAAGGTGTGAAAGACTCATCATGAAAATTGACAAAGATATCTCTGGTACAAATACAGATCTCTCCGGGAGCCCTGTGAATTTTCCGAATCTTCCATTAGAGACTATCGGGAAGCTGTCAAGTACGATCAAAGTTGAACTCAGCACCCGATTTCTAGAGCATTTTAGCGAACAATTATATTCGTCCCCGCAGAAAGCTTTCGAAGAGCTGATTTCTAATAGCTGGGATGCTGGAGCAGACTATGTAGACGTCAGAATCTCGTCTAACTTAACAAGCCCAAATGCCTCCATGTGTATTCTGGATAATGGCGCCTCCATGGATGAGGCTGGCTTAAAAGCTCTGTGGCACATCGCATTTTCCCCAAAAAGAGATCTGCCGCTCCAGTATGGGCGGCCGGTTGTGGGTGTTCGTTTGCTCGATGAATTGACCCACTCAGTTTGACCCGCCTTCCACTGCCTGGCAAACGCTGCCACGCGGTCATACGATCCCTCATAACCCAGCTCTTTCAGGTCCGCGTGGATCTGTTTCAAACTGCGCCGCTGCTTGCGCGGCTTGCTCGCTTCGGCCTTAAGCCATCCTGATAATTGCAAAGAATATTTGTCTAGCCCACTAGCTATACGCCGCTCGGCATAGCTGGGCTCAGTCATTTCCGATCGTAGATAACGTCGGACGGTATTGCGCGAGATGCCAAGGCGTCGGGCAATCTCCCGTAGGGGAATCTGGTCACGAATGTGCCAGCGTCGAATTATGCCTAGTAAAGCCACGTCGATCACTCCGTTCTCCTGCCGATGAGACAGGTCGAATTGTGCTCTTCACGTGGGTCAGTTTCAGTTGCAAATTACTGGGGAAAGTGGGTCAATTTTCGGTGCAAATCAACACCATGAAACAGATAGAGTCGCCATAGAGCATTCAATTAATACTTTAATCGACAGCGACAGTACGGAGTTCGACGAGTTAGTCAAAAAGATCTATCTTGCAGCAAAGAAGATATTTCCGAAAAATACGGACGAGATTACGACATACGTAGTTGAAAATGCCTCTCGTGCCACCCTTACTGTGATTAACAGCGAACGAGATCGAATCGCTGCGGGAGAAAATGCCACAGAGCCCAGTTCGCCGTTTTCCATAATTATTGGTGGGAATATTATTTCCCGTGGAGTTACATTCCCCAATTTATTGTCAATGTTTTTCACACGAAATGTGCGCCATCGATTGCAGCAAGACACTTATATTCAGCGGGCTCGTATGTTTGGGGCGCGCGGGGAATATCTCGAACATTTTGAATTAACAATACCGTCACAGCTTTATTCCGACTGGCACCGGTGTTTTGTTTTTCACAAATTGGCGTTAGCGACTGTAGAAGAAATCGGCTCACCAGTATGGATAGGCGATAAACGGATATCAATCGCTGTATCCGCTAGCATTGAAAAGGCAACCGTGGCAATCGACCGGGGAGAGATGTCGTTTGGAATGTTTGAGTTTTCTAATGATCTGGATACTTTAGTTCTAAAGGATCAACAAAGTATTAAAGTTTTACGAAAATTGCAAAAAATTATCGGCATAAAATCTTTGCCGAGATTTTTGATTAATTCTATTGAAACCGTATCTTCGTATGACGCAGGCACGCTTGCGATCCACACGGCGGCATCTATAGACGGCTACAATTCTGCGGACAAAGTTAATATTTCTCGTTCGAAGGGTTTTATCGGCAATAATCAGCTCGAGAAAAGTAAATTTCCGGACGCGGTTCATCATATTAAGATATTGCATAACTCAGATGGAAAAGCAAAGCTTTTTTATAAATATAAGGGCAGTCTTCAATTCACCAGGAATAAAAGCCAGGCAAGCTCGATGAGCACGATAACTTGAGCTAGAAAGATAATCTGTCAGCGGCACTATAATTATTGGTTCAGTGCCGCACATCGGCTTTTATTATTGCCTCGAAAAACTTAGAGAAGAGCAGAGATTTTCTGATCCTTTGAGGCTGTCACTCTCGTCATCTAATAATAAATTAGCCACGTCGCCAACGCTAATACTTCGAATGCCCGTTGATCACGGATTTCATTGTGATCGGTCCCAGAAACAGCCTCAGTCTATCCTCTAACACTATGAGATCGCCCAGTTCGCATTCCCAAACCACTAGCACCCGCCATCCCGCGTGGATTAGCGCCTCCTGGTTTCTCTGATCCCGAGCTTTATTGCCGTTGAGCTTGTCGCTCCAGAAGTCCACGCGCGACTTCGGTATTCTTGACGCCGCGCAGTTATCATGGCGATGCCAAAAGCAGCCATGAACAAAAATCACCTTCTTGCGAGAGGGGAAAACCAGATCCGGCGAGCCCGGCAGCTTGCGCACATGGAGCCGGTAGCGATAGCCGGCAGCAAACACCAATTTTCTGACAATCATCTCGGGCTTGGTGTTTTTACCTCGCACCCGTGCCATGACAGCACTGCGCGCCGCTTGATCCAGCGAGTCAACCATCTGCTCACCTCCTTTTCAACAACAAGAAGAGGATTGCACCTGCCACAAAATATTCAAGAGCATTTTGAGGATAAGCAAAGAACGCGCATTGGATACTGTATGAATTCACAGTATAATCAGCATAGTGTTTGCAGTTGCTGGGCATTGGAAACAGGCGACATACCCGTCAATCAAAGAAAGCTGATATGGCCGCAGTCATCCCGTTGCTTTATACTGCCGAGTCACGCCGCCGGCATCTACGGCCAGTTTTAGCAGCACCGCGCCACCCGACCGCACGCTCACACAGGTCTCGCCGCTCGACGTAGCGAAATCCGCCTCCGTGACGCGCCCGGCCGCTGCCGCACCGATTCAACCCGACGTTCTCAAAACCATGTACAAGCAGCCTCTCACCTCCGCGCTTCAGGAACCACCATTGGTGCTGGCGCCGCGCCCCCTCGAATCGATCGAACTGTTCGCGGGCGCGGGCGGACTGGCGCTCGGGTTTTCCAGCAACGACGTGCGCCATCGCGCGGTGGTCGAGTGGAACACGCACGCCTGCAACACTATCCGGCACAACAAGCAACACCAGGTCGCGCCGATCAGCCATTGGCCGGACGTGACGGAAGGCGACGTCAAGCACTTCAAGTACGACGCCTTCGACGGCATCGACCTGATCACCGGCGGTCCGCCTTGCCAGCCCTTTTCCATGGGCGGCAAGCACGGCGGCTTCCTGGACGAGCGCGACATGTTTCCGCAGGCGGTGCGCGCCGTGCGCGAGGCCCGTCCGCGCGCGTTCGTCTTCGAGAACGTGCAGGGCCTCACGCGCGCCGCCTTCGCCGACTACTTCGACTATATCCTGCTGCAGCTGGAGTTTCCGTCACTGACCGCGAAGCCGAAGGAGCAGTGGGGCGACCACCTGGCCCGCTTGCGCAAGTGGAAGAACAAGCCGGGCGCCGTCAGCGAGTACCGGGTGACGTTCAAGCTGGTGAACGCGGCCAACTACGGCGTGCCGCAGAAGCGCATGCGCGTGTTCTTTGTCGGCTTCCGCGCGGACCAGGACAAGCTATGGACGCCGCCCGCCGAGACGCACAGCGCCGACGCGCTGTTGTTGTCGCAATGGGCGTCCGGGGAATATTGGGAGCGGCACAAGGTGGCCACGCGTCACCGGCCGCCCCGGCCCGAGGGCGTCGAGAAGAAGATCCGCACGCTTGTCGACGCCGACTACGGTGCCAACCTGCTGGCGTGGAAAACCGTGCGCGACGCCATTTGCGATCTGCCCGATCCGGAGCGTCACCCCAACAAGGTGCAGGCGCATCGTTTCCAGCCGGGCGCGCGCGCCTATGTCGGCCACACCGGCAGTCCGCTGGACGAGCCGGCGAAGGCGTTGAAGGCGGGCGACCACGGCGTGCCGGGCGGCGAGAACATGCTGCGGCGCACGGATGGCTCGATGCGCTATTTCACCGTGCGCGAGTCGGCCCGCATCCAGACCTTCCCGGACACGTTCCTGTTCGAGGGCACCTGGTCGGAGGTCATGCGCCAGCTCGGCAACGCCGTGCCGGTGCGGCTGGCGTCGGTGATCGCCGAGAGCGTGTGCGAGCTGCTCAGGAAGTAGCGTCGCCGGCCGGCGCCGCAGCCTCCTCCAGCTCGACGGAGCCGTGGGCCGGGGTGTAGAAGTGGTCCAAGTTCAGCTGATGCATGTCTTCGGTGAACCGTTCAAAGATTTCGTGGATGTCGGCGTAAGGCCGGTGCTTGGCCAGGTGGGCGCCGATCTGTTCGACGATCGTTTCCGGCGCCTTTTGATTTTCCGTGGTGGCGTCGGCCCACTTCCGGCCGGGATGCATCGTGTCCCACGGGGAGCGCTTGTTGACCCGGGTTTCCGAGCTGTCGCCGTGCTTGCCCAGGCCGAAGCATATCTTCGTTTCCGAATTCCAGATCGGCTTAAAGAAGTTAATCAGGTAGTCCTCTGCCGATTTCTGGAAGCCCGTTTGCACGATCAGGAAGCGGCAGTCGAAATCGTTGATGTCGAGGGTGGTGCCGGCGCTGCGGATGCTTTTTGCGTGCTCGTTGAGGCGGGCGGATAGTTTGGTGCCCTGGCTGACCGCGTCCTTGGCGGCTTGGTTGTCGGGATCGGCCTTGCCGACGTAGATCGGGTGGTCCATGCCCTTTAGCGACGCGTAGGGGCCGAAGTTGCCGCGGTAGTAAATGGCGTAGACGCCGGCGCCGTAGAATTCGGGGATCTTCGATAGCGGGTGCTTGGTTTGGGCGACCAGTGTCAGCGCGACAACGCGGCCGGAGGTGTTGGGGTCGGTGGGGTCGAAGATGGATTCAGGACGCAGCACCGGGTCGAGCTTATGTGTGACGTTTTTCAGCTGGGCGGTGACTTGCTCGAGGCCGAGGCGCAGTTTCTTGACGGCGCGGGGGTCTTCGCCGGCTTCGGCGGCGGCGATGCGGTCGGTGAGCGTACGCAGCTCGGCGAGCAGGGAGGCTAGTGGGGAGGGTTGTTTCTTGTTTGCTGCCATCGGGTGCCTTGGGCTTGGTCGTCTGGCTCGATGGAATCGAGAGTTTGATCAGCGGTTAGTTGCTGACCTCTCTCGAGATCTTACTATCGCGTGCGCTTGGGCAGCAAGTTATACGCGGTGGCTAGGTGTTGATGCCGCTTTTCAAGAATTACGACTAGATCCTTTGCGGTCACCCGTTCCGATCCATCGCTTGGCGTTGACGATCGGATCGGCCTCCCCGGACCAATCAGGATTGCTACAGCGCGGTGCCAGTGGGTAGCGGCCTTCAACTCTCGCGCGTTCAGTTTCAGCCCAACCAATCGGCGTGTCATAGCTAGGCTGAGTATGGATATCCCATGGGGTAATTTCACTGACGGCTAAAACCTCCGGCGGCCAAACCGGATCGCGGCAAGTCCACATCGACATCAAACGATAGCTCGCTAACAGCAGAACAAATGGACTTAAGATGGTCCGTGTCGATGGACCCAGCTTGAGATAGAAGCCCAACTCGTACATGCAACATAAGAAGCTCTCGGTAACTGTTTCGCGTTCCGGCAAGTAAAGCATAGGCTTGGGCAAGTCCTTGGGACCGCTGTTCATGTAGGCGCACCAGTAGTTCCATTGCGCCAACAAGTCTCGCATGCCGTCGCCCCCCTGCCACGTACGGCCAATTGCAAAAGCCCGGGCAACATTTCCTTTCGGACCCAGTTGGTAGCAACGAATATGGAAGCGCTCACCTCCCTCAAACTTCAACGGGCTCTTGTGCACGCAAAATATCGAGTTCTCATCCCAGGGAATTTCCCAGCAAATATCGCCGGCGACGGCCGAATTTCGATAGCGCCGATGACGAATTGCATAAATTTTACCCGCCTCACGATTGAAACGAATCGGACGACGTCGTAGCCAGAAAAATTCTTCTCCACCGAAACGTATGGCTAGCTCAAAAGCGTAGAACGCGCATAGCAGACTTCCGCCTATCGCTACAGCCCCCAACGCTCCGATGCGTGGAGGTGGATAAGCGAAGAAGATAAATACAACAACTGAGCACAGGAGACCCAAAAGACACCCTACCATCGTTCTTCCTACATGCCACTGCCTGATCAAGTGGGGTTGATCGCTGACATCCATATACGTGGAATTGACTCTAAAAATGGTTCCACTATCAGCGATTTCTGGGCCAACCGCCCCGCTTATCGGAAGCCTGTGTTTAGCATCCCATGGAGGAACCGGATCACCGACTTCTGCAAGAAAAACTCGTTCGTCCATCGGGATCTCCTGTCAGCTCTCTGAAAAGGTTTCGAGCGACGAGATTAGCGTCGCCCCACAAGATGTTTTGTCGCCATCGTAGGCAACGGCCTTACCGTTGACAGTGTGGGTTGCACTTCCACTGGCGACAGTACAATTCTGATGACCGTTGACGGGGCACATGCACTTGTCTCCAACCACGACTACAGGCTTTCCTCCGACAACAAAATGCTCAGCGCCGCTGGTAAGGACCTTTCCCCCATGTGACGTTTCGTCGCCGACGCGGATGACGTTAGGCATCTACTTTCCTTTGTTCTAGGCTGTTTCTCAACTGTTTCGATAGCTTATAAGGCTATCCAATTGGGCACTCACCAACCTATGCGCCCATGATTTCACTCACACAGAAATGCAAAACGGTATCTCAAAAATATTTTTATGCTGCTCTTCTTCTCAAAATTTCCAACTAAATAAACCCATAGAAAGTAACCAGCAGAAATTTTCCCTGCAAGATACAATGCCATGGGTATGGTTAGAACTGCAATAACCCCGAAGAAACCGACAGACCCACCCACATCAGCTATTAACCTCTGCGCCGGATAACCAAAAAATATAATTGGTACAATAATCGGCAAGATTCTGCGCTTCCCTACACTTTTACCACCGCCTTCTTCACAAAGCATTCCGGCAGAATATGGATAAAAAAATCCTATTGCCCCCCTTACTCGCACATTTTTTTTTAAATATTCGTGCTTTCCTTCAAGATAAATTATCTTTCGCGCCTGAAATAAACACCATGCACACAATAAAAATGTGTATGAAAAAAGGATGGATATCTTTATTTCCGACCGAATTTTAGCCAATTCCATAAAAAGAAATAAAGGTACAGTGCAAAATATAAGACCCGGAAGCGCAACAAAGATCCCGAGAATCAGAATTGAGCATCTCAACCCCCGAACTTCAAAAAACACTCCTAGAAAATAGAGCAGAATTGAGATCCCTACAACAACTAGCCAAAGCAGGCCAGTGAAATTTTGTGGTTTTTCAGCTATATCAAAAACCATCCAAGTTAAAAAAATTGAGAAAGAGTTATATATAAAAAAAATTATGGCGCCCCTAGTCCATGGATTACTTAACGGGCCGCAATGAAGAATCATAGCTTCGCTCTCCAAATTTTATTGCCTGTGAGATTGCATTAGTAAATCCTTGGTAATCTTTACTTAATGTTTCCTCCAATAATGCAGGCGCTCTTCGAATCGATGACGCCAGTTTTTCAGAAATACCAAATTCTTTATCCAAGAAATCGACGCCAAAATTCACAGCTAAAGTTACCGTTACTGTTCCAACAACAATAAACGCGATCGCAAATGTTCCTCCTGTGAAGAGGGTCAGTCCTATCAGCCAGCTAACTATCTGACCGTTAAGAAGATTCTTACCGACGTCGATCCCGATCTTCACAAATAAATCTGTTAAATCTTGTTTCGGTTTTCCGGTAAGTGGATCGATATTAGAGTAGTCGCCTAACCACTCCGCTACATCTACAGCAATAGTGAAAATAATTGCAGCGCGGCCGCCACCCGTAAAGTTTCCTTTTAGTGCCGCCCAACCGGCGTGGCGAAGCCCCGTTACAGAACCCGCGCCAAAAGTAAAAGCCAAAACTTTTGTACTCATTGCACTGTATTTGTGTGCGGTAAGATTCTGTCTTAAACGTGCGGAGCCAGAAATAAATGCGTACATCTTCCGCCCGCCCTGATGATCAATTACCTTTAGCGTCACGCTCTCACCCAACAGCTCTTTCATCCACGATCGATTATCGAACCCGTACCCAGCCAACGACGCTATCTGGTTCATTATCCAGTTGCGAGTAGCCACGCCGCCCGATAAAAATGCCTCTTTTTCGCCGCCGTGTTTGAAAAAATCCAGTATTTCTTTTGGTATGTCGGCTGATTTTTCGTTTAACTCGACTATATGTAGAAACTTATCGCCTTCGCTATTTTTCAATTCTCGAGGCACGGAATAGCTTCCATCTGGCTGCATTACCTTAAATGCTTTTTGATCTGACCAAATACCTTCTGCTTTTAAAGCAATATTTATTGGTGGCGGTTTATAGGCAGGATCCGAGCTTTCCAGGCCGACATCCACCTTTGGAAGACTATAAGATCCAATTAATTTTGCGCTCTCATAAAGAAATATTTTTCCTTTAAAATCACGCGACACCCAAATATGCAATAACTCACCGTCCTTAAAATTTAGTGTTTCTCGCGGATGTATCAGTTTTTTGTTTTTTGCATCATACATTTCGCTTCTATCAGCCCAAACGGTATAGGTTTTACCTGCACATAGGTCGATGTCAAAAACGACATCTCGGTGCTTTCGAAGTAAAACAGTGACCTTGTCAATATCTTGCCCCCAGCACTGTATTGGCTGTCCTGGAAGGTCAATCTGAACAGTTAAGTGCTTAGCCGATTTCGTTGTTTCAGCTGCGGCAGCAGTGCCATCTTTATTTACCTTATTTCTTTCCATACCTCACCCAATAGATTTAATTTCGACGTTTAGCTTGAAATATCGTGACCCCCCCGGGCGGAAGATCTTTTATAGCGCACGCCCCCCGTTCCAAGACCACGGATTGCTGTGAAGCATCGGCGTGTGAAATAATGCTAAGTGGTTCATGATTGGGAGCTTGTCCATCCGCATCCACCATTTCGATCTGCATTACTTTTTTCTGCCTCCGCTCCGATTGCGAAAAAATCGGAAGCGAAGTACTTAATGTCTTCCCACCAGCGAACTCGAAGGACGCGCCATGAAAGTTGATCTTCCCCCGCGTACCCAACTCGATACCGCCGCCAATCTTTAAGTACGAGCCGTCCTCCGAAATAAGCACAATCTCTTTTGCCATTCCGGTGAGACGCCCCTCGGTCGCCGTAAAGGTTATATTTGTGGAAGCATTGATAGCCGTCGCGCCATGCTGGCTCTGCAGAAGAAGTTGTCCACGATGTGCGATCGCACGTACCCCACCGTCTTCAGCAAACAGCGATACACCTTTGCCTGCATTGACGACCACTCTCTCTCCACTACCAAGATGTAGATGCTTCCGCGCAAACATGTCTAAGCTGGTACCTGCGTAAGTAACGCAAGCCTTCGGCGTGGCGAAACTGATCCCTGTAGGGGCAGTGATCGCTATCGCGGCCGCTTTTATTTCCGTCGATGAGCTATTCCATTTATAGAAAGCATCGCCGAGTTTGGATTGTTCGTCTGTGTCTGTCGGGAGCGCTTGATGGGTCTCTGCGTAATCCCCAAGCGCGCGGGCTAGCTCGACGCATTGATTCAACAATGATAGGAATTCGTCCCGACCAAGCTGTTGTTCCGGTCCGCTCAGTCGCTTCCAAGCGCTTAACAACAAGCCTTTCGCGCCCCGGATAGCGATCGACTCGTCACTCCGCAGTTCTGCGCCCTCGCCCCGCGCTTCGCCAACTCCGTGCTTTCTCGGCTCAGTCAGAAAACCCAGATTCAGCTCGCTCCGTCCATGATCACTTCGAAGCTGTGCGCTAATCTCTCCATTGGTATCATCAAGCCGTAGCTGATTGGCGCGATCACCCTTTATCTCGCGGCTCTTGATCCCAGAGAGATACCGGTTGGCAGGCAAGTCATCTTGATCGCCCAACGCCGGCGGCTGCGCCTGCTGGTTGTATAGCTGCCCCACGATCACAGGCTTGTCTGGATCACCGCCCAAGAAATTGACCAGCACCTCAGTCCCTACGCGCGGCAGGCCGATAGTTCCGCATTGATCCACACTACCCGGCCCGTTCCCCGCCCAGTTCGACGCCACACGCACCCAGGCCGAGTCGCTGTCGTCATTGGACGCCCCGGAGCCTTCCGCATGTTTGTGATCCGCCGCCCGCGTACCCGGAAAGCGAATCTTCACCCTCCCCATCTGATCGCAATACACCTCCTCGCCCTTCGGCCCGACGACGATCGCGCTTTGCATCAGCGCCTGCGGCAGGTCGGTGCACGGGTCGTACGCCGGTACGATCTTCACGCCGCGCCGCACCGCCGTGAACTGGAAATGCATCCGCAGCGCGCCCGACGCCATCCTGTCCGCGACCTCCTTTTGCGTTTGCGGCTCATGCGCGCCCTGCGTCCAGCGGCTGCGCGAGAACAGGCGCTCCACGCGCTCGGCCAGCGCCTTGGGCAGGTTGTTCTGCGCGTTCACCTGCAAAGCCGTGACGACGAAGTCACGTTCCTCGCGCGGGTGCTGGTCCACCTCCGGATGCCCGCTCAAGGTGAAGTATTCGCCGGCGCACAGATCGCGCACGCTGCCCTCCCCATGGAAGCACTTCGATTCGAAATCGTGGCGCGTCATGTGCAGTTTGCCGAGGCGGCACAAGTCGTCGACGTCGTCGCCGGCGTGCGGCATCATCACCTGGTAGTCGTCCAGGCTGGCGGCAAGCTCGTTGCCGCTCACGCCTTGATCGACGCCGCTGCTGGCCTGCGCCATCATGTAGTCCGGCCCCTGCGAGTAGCGGTAGTCCCAGCTGTGCCGCGTCACCATGCCCGGTTGCAGGCTGCGCACCGCGCCCCAGGAGGTGATGGTGTCGCGCTGCTCGGTGCCGGCGTCGCGGTGGTAGCGGATGGTGCCGGCGACGTTCTGGCGCAGGCTGTCGGCGCTATTGAACAGCACCAGCGTGTGCGTCGGCACGTCGCCGTTGGCCTCGGCGCGCACGTACCAGCCGATGCCGCTGCGCTTGAGCAGGCGGCGGATGAAGGCGGCGTCCGATTCGTTGTGCTGCATGGTGAATTCGCGCTTGGGATATTCCTGCAGATGGAACGCCTCGTCCACTTCGTCCGTGAAGCAGACGCCGAGCGTGGAGCTCTTGTGTCGCCATTCCAGCAGGATCTGCCGCACGATCTCCACTTCGTCCATCTGGCGGAACACGCGTGTGTTGATGCGTTTTTCCAGGATCGCCAGGGCGTCGCGCAGCACCAGCTGGTAGCTGGCCAGTCCGCCGTCGCTGTCGCCGGAGCTGGCTTCGGTGACGATGCCGCAGACGCTGCGCAAATCCCCCTGGTCGGTGACGAATTGCAGCGCGGCCGGCACGGCGATCAGCTGCTTCAATGGCAGCGTGGCGTTGGACGAGACGCACAGAACGCGGTAGTCGATGCCGCCGCAGAGCGTCTCGGTGCCGAATACACGCTGCGGCAGCAGCATGTCGTCACTCATGCCACCCGGCAGGTCGAGCTTGAGCCGGATCGGCCGGTTGAAGGTGACCAGCTCCTTGGGCATGCTCATGAAACTGAAAAAATCGCTATCGCTTTCCACGTTTGCTCCTCTGGTATGCGGCGGATGTGGCGGATCGTCAAGCCAGCGGCAAAGCGCCGCCGCGCGGTGCGCATCGCAGCACTTCCTTGCCGCTGGCTTGGGAGACGATCACCACCTGGGTGTAGCTGTTCAAGTGGACGGTCAGGCTAAACAGGTGATCCAGCACCTGGGCGAAGACGTGAACGCCGGTGTCGGCGTATGCCGCTTCGTCCAGGGTGACTGTCACTTCGATCCCCCGCAGGTAGGCGCTGTCGCTGGCGGTTCGCATCCAGGCCGTGGCGGGGCGGTGCGACAAGCCGGTGATGCCTTCGATCAGGTGCTGTGCGGTGGCGTTGTCGTGCTGCGCGTACAGCCGCAGCGTCGCGGCCAGCGCGGGCAGGCCTTCCTGGGTGAGCGTGCGGTGATTCGGCGCGAGATGGGCGATCAGTCCCCATTGGCTGTTGCCGTGCAACGCCTGCGGGTGCGACATGGTCGGCCGGCGAAGCATGCGGATCGGGAAGTTGCCGGTGGATTTGACCGCGCGCAGGTCGCCGTCGGGACGTCCGTACTGCAGGTTTTGCGGCAGGTTGCGGTTGATGCAGGTGACCTGCACCGATGCCGTGCCGTCCTCCATCCGCAGCGGCGATAGCTCCTGGTCGACTAGCGTCAGCACTACTCCGTGGTCGGTGGCGCCGCCAAGATCGTCACGGTGTTCAAGCCAGTAGTGGCCTTTCCCGCTGGACGATCCCTGGCGCAGCGAGTAATAAGGCGCGAAGTCCTGGATGCTGCTGCCCTGCTGCTGCTTTCTCACCAGCTGCACCGCGTCGACGCTATAGATCTCGCAGTCGCCGGGTGGCAGCGCGTCCAGCACCACCGGGTAGCTGCGGCACGCAGCAGCCGCGCGGATCAACATGGGCTTGGCCGCTTTTTCGAACAGGTTGATGATGGGTGTGCAGCCGAGCACCAGATTCGCTTCGGTGAGTGTGCGCAGCAAGCGCGCGGCGGGCGTGGCGGGACGGACATCGGCCAGCGCGAGGCGAAGTGTCAGCCGCGTGCAGTCGACCGGACTGGCGGCGATCAGCGCGCCCAGGTCGATGTCGAAGAAGTCGAATTTTTCCGGGAAGGCGAAGTATTCGCTCAGCAGGCGATACGCGCGGTGTTCGGACGGGGCGGCCGGCAGCAGCGCTTCGTCGTCGGCAAAGCCCACCGGCGCGATCGGTGGCTTGGCCAGCATGCGCCATTGGCCGCCGGCCTCCACGCAGGCGCAGGCGGTGCGCATGAAGAGCACGTCGCGCAAGGTGGCGCGCAGCGTGGCGTCGGCGTTGATGAAGACGCGCATGGTGCCCAGGCCCTGGAGCTCCAAGCCGCGCGCGACGCCGGTGCTTTCGATCGTGATGCAGATCGCGGCGCTGGCGTCGGGCGGCAGCGCGATCGTCGACGGCACCTGGATGTGCGGCTCGAACCACGCGGCACCGATGGCGACCGGGGCGACCGTGGCGTCGTAGACGGTGCGGAAGCCGCAGCTGACAGTGTTGGGCGCCAGCGATTTCAGGGAGGCGCCGCGCGGCAGCACGGTGACGCTGCTGACCGAGTTTTTCGGCGCTTCGCTGTAGTCGATGCGGGCGATCGAGCACGATGGCATCGGCCGCAAATGGTGCGGGTACAGCATGCCGAGCAGCGCTTCGGTGAAGCCGGAGTGGCCGTCGTCCAGCCGCTTGGCGACGCTGGCGTTGAGGAAGGCGCAGGACTGGATCAGGCGTTCGACGTGGTGGTCGGCGCAGGTTTCGCCGCGTATCTGCAGGTTGCCGGCCAGTTGGGGATACCTGCCGGCGAACTCGGCGCCCATGCGGCGCAGTTGGCTCAGTTCTCGTTCGAAGTACGGCAGTAGTTTTTCCATCGCGGCATCCATCGCAGAGTGCGCAACTTCGATGCCTGAAGGCAACGAACGGACTGCGCAGGATGTCGATCATGTCACGCCGGAAGGTGGGTGTTTTTGAGGTGACGCAAGGTGCCGGAGTCAACGGCGGGAAACGCAACACGCTCGTGTGGATCGTTCGGTTGAACGATCCTGTTCGCTAAGCGGCTTGCGCCATATCAAGCCGAGGCGACCGGTTTTCGGCACAAGTACAGCTGAGCACGATTCAAATCATACTTGTAAAGATGCAAATTCTAAGGTGTAATCTTGCTTGGATTGCATCACGTCAGTCGCTGTTTCCCAGCGCCATGCATCGGAGTGTGAGTCACATGTCAGAATCGATTCCATCACAGTCAGGCGAGTCCGACCCGCTCGCTTTGCTCGCCGGTTTCTCGCAAAGCACGCGGCTGCTCAAGCTGACGACACCGCTTGGCGCCGACGTGCTGCTGGCCGAGTGCGTGCGCGGCGAGGAAGGTATCGGCACCGGCTTCAGCTTCAGGATCGCCGCGCTCTCGACCGACGCCGCCATTTCGCTCAAGTCGCTGATCGGCCAGCCGGTGCTGCTGGAGTTGATGACGGCCGCCAGCCGCGACC
>NZ_FODC01000012.1 GCF_900110275.1 Duganella sp. CF517 | reverse complement strand
ATCGGTAAAACGGGACGTCTTCATGCAGAACTTTCAAAAAATCTGAGTTTAGAAAATTCTACTTTTAAACGCGATCATTTGCTGGGGGGATTACCGTGGCTGGCCTAAGTTGCGGCAATCATGTCGCACTCGCCCCGAGTGCTCTCAGTTTCCCTTTTCATGGTTCTTTGCTGCTATTTCCAGGCGCCGTGGTTCGCTTGACGGATAGACCCCTCGGTTTAACTAGCTTTACACTATTTCGCAGACGCCGCTGGGCCGTCACACGATCCTTCATCACCCGTCTCCTTGAGTTCAATCAGCACGCCGTGAGGATGAAGAGTGGACCATCAATCAGATGATGAGGCGGTGGCGTTTTCGCCCAGAGGGCGGGTGCGGATTTTGGCTTCGAGCGCTGAGTACGGCGGCCAGCGCGCAATGGCCACTGTCCTAAATCCGCTTGCGGCCGCTCGTTCTTGCGACGACTCCTATCGAATCGCTTATAGTTTTATTTAATAAATTTTAATTTCATCAGGATGTCGAATGAGTGCAAATACATACACTTTTGGAATCCGGGGATTAGCGCCATCCGAACTGTTTTTCTAATATTTCTTGACGAAGCACAGAAACAATTTGGCGTTGAAGATATCGCTGCTTTAGGTGGCGCGATTGTAGGTTACCCATTTCTACCTACGCGTGGGAAATTCTCGGGTGCAACTAAAGAAACTTCTCTGGCGTCAATAGTATCCCGTAAAATTTTGCCTTATGGTATTAAATATACGTGTCAAAAAAAGGATAAGATATTTTGAAAAATTATATTTGGAACGAGTTGGAGAATTTTGTTAGAAAAGAAGTCGGCGTCTTTCCGGCTAAAATACTCAAGCGTGATACATCCTTGGAGGATGATTTGGATGTAACTGGAGATGATTCCGACATTTTTATGGAAAAGTTTTTTGGTCATTTTCAAGTTAATGTCGGTGATTTTGACATTGATCGATATTTTTCGGGGGAAGGTGGCGGACTATTGGGTATGTTGACAAAGGCGATATTGCTGAAGAATGCTGGGAAGCCCAATAAAATTCCTCTGACATTGGGTATGCTGGAAAAAGCTATTGTTTTAAAAATCTGGGATACCAAGCAAATTGAAAGTGGAATTTGAAACTATTGGCTGTGAAACGGGTTCTCGCGTGTGATGGACTAGCGGTCACTGGTCGTTGCCTGAGCTGTACTTGTTTTTATAAAAAGCAAAAATAGGCTGGTCATTTCTTGGGATGGCTGGTTTTTTGATGCCGCTCGAATAAAACGTTAGTATCTATCGTCCCTAATATGCGGTGATATTTGCTAGTGCGATGGTGGGTCTTCGGCCGTGTACGCCCCTAAAGCTCTCCAACTGATCCGTAAACAGATCAACGACCTGCGCGAGCGTGCTACACTTCCGTGGTCGAAAAAGGTGGGCCGGCGTGGTGAGCCCCGGCCAACTCCAACCATGGAGCAAAATTTTCCCAGCCACCGAGGTTGGGGACCACGACGAGAGCGGACGTGCGCCGATTTCTCGTGGACTTTTTTGACTTGGCAACGCCGGTTCCCCGGCCGCGCCGGCGTTCCCGCGCGATCGACACACGTCCTTTGATGAGCTATTCGGCAAAAAAGGACGTTTCTTATGCATACTCCCATCCTCATCGTCGGCGGGTCCCTCGTTGGACTTTCCACCTCGCTGTTCCTCGGCTGGCACGGCGTGCCCCACATCCTCATCGACAAGCATCCGTGCAGTTCGCCCCATCCGCGCGCCATGGGCTTCACGGAAACCACGTTGGAGCATTACCGCGCGGTCGGCATCGCCGATCAAATCCCCCAGGTGCCCGCCGGCACCCGTCTGCGACGCGTGACGGTCGCCAGCCTGGTCGGCGAGTGGCAAAGCGAGCAAGCCTGGACGCCGGGCGAAGCGCCGCAGCGCCCGCTTGAGCAATCCCCGTGCACCGGCGCAGCCATCGCGCAGGACAAGCTGGAGCCGATATTGCGGGCGGCGGCTATCGCGCGTGGCGCGGAGCTGCGCGCCAGCACCGAGCTCATCGGTTTTCATCAGACCGAAGCCGGCGTGCTGGCACGGGTGCTCGACCGCTCCAGCGGCCACCGCTACGAGATCGGCGCGGACTACCTGATCGCCGCCGACGGCGCCAACAGCCCGGTCAGGGAGGCGCTGGGCATCACGCGCAGCGGCGTCGGCCATCTCGGCGTGCTTCGCAGCGTGCTGTTCCGTTGCCCCGAAGCGGATGCCTTCCTGCGGCGCGGCGCGCAGCAATTCTCCATCGAACAGGAGGGCTTCCGCGGCTTCCTCACCACGTACGGCGACAGCCGCTGGGTGCTGATGCTCGACGGCGACGAGGAGCGCACCGAAGCCGCGCTGAAAGCGGCGATCCGCCGCGCGCTCGGCGCCGACATGGCCTTCGACATCTTCACAACGGGGCGCTGGGAGATGGCGGGCCGCATTGCTGATACCTACCGCCAGGGCCGCGTGTTCCTGGCCGGCGACGCCGCCCACCAACTGCCGCCCACCCGGGGCGGCTTCGGCGCCAACACGGGGATCGACGACGCGTGGAATCTTGCCTGGAAATTGCAGCGGGTGATCCAGGGCGCGGCCGCGCCGGCCTTGCTCGACACCTACGACGCGGAACGGCGCCCGATCGGCTGGCTGCGCCACCAGCAGACCTTTTCCCGTCCCGACTACGCGGCGCGCGCCGGCGCCGCTTTCGTGCCGGAGGCGCTGTTCAGCAACGATGCGCTGGAGTTCGGCCAGCTGGTCCGTTCGCAGGCGGTGGCCGGGGCCGGGCCTGAGTTGCCGGCCGCCGCCACGCCCCGGCAATGGGCCGGCCAGCCCGGCACGCGGGCGCCGCACGTTTGGGTGGACCAGGCGGGACAGCGAAGGTCGTCACTGGACCTGTTCGGCCGGGAGTATGTGCTGCTCACGGCAAATCCGGACTGGCGGGCGGCGGTAGGGCGCCTAGGGCTGCGGTCCATCGATGTCGACCGCGAGCTTGTTTTCCCGCCGACGCAACCGTTCGCTGACGTCTTTGGTGTTCCCGCGTGCGGCGCGACATTGGTGCGGCCGGACGGCGTCATCGGCTGGCGTAGCCTTCCCGCGCCCGACGGGGAGGGCTTAGAGAGCCTCTCGGCCATTCTGCTTCGCACTTAAAATTTCCCACACCTTGAGCCGATATACACGCCCGATAGGTATGTCCTATCGGGCAAATAGATTTAAATTGATTGCGATTAGATCGTGCACTATGTAAAGTACACACATCGGCTCGCTGCGAACGAAACAGGTCACAGAAAGATCGCTAGCGATTCAATCGCTGGTTATCCAACGGTTATGCAGTGAGCCACCATCCAAACAATTTAAGGAGCCTTACCATGAAAAACGTCGCCATCGCCATGACCATCGCCCTGCTGTCCTCCTCGGCCGTGTACGCCCAGGAAGCTCCCCAACTGACCCGTGTCCAGGTTATCGCCGAATACAAAGCCGCCATCGCCGCAGGCCAGTTGCCGAACTCGGGCGAACTGTATTCAGGCTCCAGCCCAGAGGCCGTCTCGACCAAAACCCGTGATGAAGTGCGCGCCGAGGTGCGTCTGGCCCAGCAACGCGGCGAAATCGTCAGCGGCGAACAGTATCCGCGATTCGAGACCAATGCCGCCGCGCCGGCAGTCAGCCGCGCGCAAGTTCGCGCCGAGTTGGCCGCCTACCTCAAGGCCAACCCGCACCCTGTCGGCGAAGTTACGCTGTAATCGCGCTTAGTCATCGAACCGCTCCTCGGCGCGCAGCCTATTGCCGCGAAGGCAGCGCATAGCGCGCCAGGATGCGCGAGTAGGTCTGGTCCTTGCGCATGTCGATCAGCGCGCGGTTGAAGGCGTCGCGCAGGTCGCGGTTGCGGAAGCCGACCTTGAACCCGGTGGTGGCGTCGAAGATGGCATGGTAGTCGAGCGCCACCTGCGTGTTGAACTCGGCGCTGAACTGCTTGCGGTACCACTCGAAGACTTGCTTGTCGACGACGATGACGTCGACCCGGCCGAACCAGAACATCTTGTTTTGCGCTTCCTGGTTGGAGGGCTGGAAATAGTTAGCGGGGAAGCGGCCGGTGGCGCCCGGCCGGTAGCGCGCTTCAAAGGCCGGACCCAAGTCGCGCCAGCCGTTTTGCCAAATGGCGAAGGTGTAGCGGTCCAGGTCGCCGATCGTCTTGAGCACGATGTGCCGGTCGCGCCGCGAGATGGCGACGTTGTGGAATGTAACGAACTCGTCCGAGAAATACACGCCGCGTCCATCGCTGCCGCGCACGCTCACCGCCAGGTCGACGCCGTCGCCTTCCCTGAACGGCAGCAGCCGCACATTGGGCGTCTCGCGGAACGTCACGCGCCGGCCGGCGCGCCGCAGCGCTTCGGTGACCAGGTCTGCCTCGATCCCGCCGGCCTCGCCTTGGGTGTCGCGGAACGAGAACGGCGGCCGGCTGCCCTGATAGACCGCCACGAGCTCGTCCGTGCGCGCGAGGGCGCTCAAGCTCGCGAAGGCGAGCAGGCACAGTGCTGCCAGTCTTTTCATAATCCGCTCGTGTTGCAATTTTGCATTGTGACAATTAGAGATTTTTCACACCGACCCCTAATGGTACGATAATTCCTGCTGGCAATTCCGATATCGTTGTAGTCCCGACCTTTCCGCGTGCGGAAGTAAGTTTCTAGAGAACGGAATCATGAGCATTACTGCAGAAGTGACACGTCGTACTTTTTTAAAAATACTGGCCAGCGGCGCGACCGTCGGCCTGTCGGTGACCAGCCTGCCCGGCATGGCGATGAACGCCTCGCGGCCGCGCTTGACCGAGGTGCCGGCGTGGGCGCCGGAGCCGGGCCGGGCCCGATGGCGCATCGACGGCCTGCCCAAGGTGCTGGGACAAAAAATCTACGCGCGCGATTTCAAGGCGCGCGACTTCAAGGACTGGCCGCAGAACGAACAATTCCTGTACGCGGTACGCTGCGACCGCTACGACCAGGTGGTGACCGGGTACGACCTGGGCATGCTACCGGCCGGCTTGCGCCCGGTGGCGGTGATCGACGCCCAGGCCCTGGTCGACAAAAAGCTCAAACTGGCGGACGGCATGAACAGCCCGTTCCTGGCCACCATCGGCAAGCCGGCCGACTTTTTCGGCCAGCCGGTGGCGATGCTGATTTTCGCTAATTTCGACGCCTACCGCCGCGCCGTTAAAATCCTGCAATTTAATCCGGATGTGATCAAGTACGGCGCGCCGGCCGCCGCCGCGACCGGCACCTACACGCCGGTCACCAGCTATGTCCGCGACGACGCCAAGAACTTCAACTACGTCTACACGCCGAACTACGCGGCGGGCAAGGACGCCGTCGCCGCCGGCATCTCGGCGGCGATCGACGCCAAGACCTGGCCCACCTTCACGCGCCAGTTTTATACGCAGACCATCGATCCGATGTTCATGGAACCGGAGTCCGGCATGGCGTGGTACGACCCGGCCACCCAGCAGTTGAACCTGGTGTTGGGTACGCAATCGCCCAGCGGCGACCTGCGCAACGCGGCCGACATCTTCGACGGCAGCGCCTACCCGGTCAAGGACATCGATCTGCTGTCGTGCTACCCGGGCGGTGGCTTCGGCGGGCGCGACTCGTCGCTGTTTTCGATGTATCTGGCGCTGGCGGCGCCATTCTCCAGCGGGCCGCTGCGCTGGGCGCAAAGCCGCTTCGAGCAGTTCCAGGTCGGCCTGAAGCGGTGCGAGACGGATTTCAGCGAGACCCTGGCGGTCGACGCCAACGGCAAGATCCAGGCGCTGCGCTGCGACTTCACGCTCAACGGCGGCGACCAGATGAACCTGACGCCGTTCGTGGCGCAGCTGGCCGCGCTCAGTTCGATGAGCTGCTACAACATCCCGCGCGCGATCGCCAACGCCAGGTCGATGCAGACGCCGCAACTGATGGGCGGTTCGCAGCGCGGCTTCGGCGGGCCGCAGGCCTTCATGGCGATCGAGACCTTGCTCGACGAAGCGTCGCAGGCGCTCAACATCGATCCGTTCGAGCTGCGCCGGCGCAACCTGCTGGGCAAGGGCCGCGGCGCCACCGTGACCGGCGCGCCGATACTGCAGGACCTGCAACTGGAAGAGATGCTGCAGCGCCTGGAGCGCCATCCGCTGTGGCAAAACCGCAAGCTCACGCAGCAGGCCAGGCAGCGCCAGGGACTGTTGTACGGCGTCGGTTTCGCGCTGTCGAACGAAGCCTACGGCACCTCCGGCGACGGCATGTTCGGCGCCGTGCAGATCGAGCCGACCGGCACCATCACCATCTACACCCCTTATATCGACATGGGCAACGGCGCCGCCACCGCGCTCGGGCTGGCGCCGGCGTCCTACCTCGGACGCAACGCCAACAGCATCAACATGGGCGAGACCCAGCTGTTCGATGCACTGAACCTGACCACGACGCGCCCCAAGCCGCCCGCGCCGGTGCCGCAGAACTACGTGATCAAGGCGTCCGGCTCGGCCAGCGCCTGCCTGGGCGCCTTCTACCAGTACCACGTGGTGGAGCAGGCCGGGCTGGCGCTGGTGTTGCAGACCTTGCTGCCGGCGGCCAACGCCATCTGGGGCAGGGAAGTGCCGGCCGCCGCGCTGAGCTGGAAGGACAACCGGCTGCACGCCGAGGGCGTCAAATCGCTGCCGTGGTCTGCGCTGGTCAAGCAGGCCACGCGCATGCGGCTGCCGATGGTGGCGGTGGTGCACGCCAGTTATGTCGGCGGCTTCGCCACGGCGCCGTTCACCTTCCGCAGCGGCGCGGCGACGTTGCCACTCGACTATGTCGCCATGGGCCTGACGGTCGATACCTTGCAGCCGATTCCGCGCGGCGAGGTGGCCAATCCGCCGACCATCAACTTCCGCTTCGGCCGCACCACCTACGCGCCTTGCGGTTCGCTGGTGGCGGCCACGATCGAGCCGCGCACCGGCGTGGTCGCGGTCGAGTCGGTGGTGTCGGTGCTCAGCGCCGGCGTCCAGCATTGCCCGCAAATGGTGTCCGGGCAGTCGCAGGGGGCGATCGCGATGGCGCTGGGGAACGTGTTGCTCGAGCATTGTCCGAACGACCGCACCGGGCCGGGCAACGGCACCTGGAACCTGCACCGCTACGCCATCGCGCGCTCGACCGATATTCCGCGACAGGAATTGATCGTGCTGCCGCCGGCGCCGGGCGAGACCACCGCGCGCGGCATCGCCGAGGCGGTGATGTGCCCGATCGGTCCCTCCATCCTCAACGCGCTGGCGATGGCCACCGGCGGCAAACGCTATACGACGACGCCGGTCACCGCGCGCGCCGTCCTGGAGTCCCTGAAATGACGCAGCCCATCCGCTTCCACATCAACGACAAGCCCGTGCAGGCCGACGCCGGCGACGCCGACATGGCCCTGATCGACTTTTTGCATGAACGCCAGGACCTGACCGGCACCAAATTCTGTTGCGGCATCGGCGTCTGCCGCGCCTGCACCGTCGCCACCCGCGACGGTGCCGACGATGTGCTGGAAAAAACGCTGTCCTGTTCGACGCCGGTCAGCGCGGTCGAGAACATGTCGATCTACACCGTCGAAAGCCTGGGCTCGGAACAAGCGCTGGCGCCGTTGCAGCAAGCCTTCCTGGAAAACTTCTCGTTCCAGTGCGGCTACTGTGCGCCCGGATTCCTGATGGCCGCCACGGCCATGCTGTCGCACCTGAAGCGCGCGCCGGTGCCGGCCTCGCAACTCGACGAGGTCATGGAGACCTGGGTCGGCGGCAATCTGTGCCGCTGCACCGGCTACGTGCGCTACATGGAGGCGATCCGCCAGGTGGCCTTGCCGTACACGCAGGGCGGCGGGGTGAAATCATGAACTTGCTGTCTTTGATTCCGGCGCTGTTGCTGGCCGCCACCGTGGGCATGGCGCAGGCCGCACCCAAGGCCGCCGTCAGCAAGTACAGCAAGCAAAGCGCGGTCGAGTACGGCCAGGTGTGCGCCGACATGATCGGGCAGATTCCGGCCTTCAACTGTCTGGACGGCACCATCGTGCCGATCACCGTCGACGGCAGGACGCCGACCGAATACAAGCCGGGCATGACGTGCGACCGCCCGGCGCTGCTGCCGTATGGCGGCGATTCATTCGGCCAGTGCACGCGTATTCCCGCTTGCTCAATCTGTCGTACGGCAAGACGCAAATCTCGGCCATGTGCCGGCGCGAGCAGTTGCGCGATCCGAACAGCAAGTTCTTCGACGAAGTCGACATCGTCGCCCACAACGTCGACACCGGCGACACCTGCTGGTTCCATGCCGAGGGCAAGCCGGGCCAGAAGACCGGCTTCGACGCCTCGCGCGTGCCGCCGCCCAACGAAAAGGCGCCGCCGCCGCAGCGCATCGCCGCCGGCCAGTTCTGGTGGGCGCCGGCGGCCACCGCGTCGAAAAACTGCCTGAGCTGCCACGACGCCGATCCCTTCATGTACAGCCCGTGGATCGGCCAGCTGAAATACCTGTTGCCGGCCGATCCGCTGGGCCGCTATAGCAACATCGGCAAGGAATTCGCGCAGTGGCATTCGAACAGCATCAGCACGCGCGACAATACCTGTGTCGGTTGCCACCGCATCGGCGACCAGGCCAGCTGCTCGCAGTTCGTGCCGATGGCGGCCGGCAGGATCCCGGCCAAGGGCGGCAACGCGCTGGCCAACAGCTATCCGTTGAGCCACTGGATGCCGGTCAACAACGATCAAAGCAAGGAGTTCTGGGAGCAGGCCAACCTGGAATCGCTGAATCAGTTGCTGACCTGCTGCGCCGATCCGAAGAATCCGATCTGCACGATCAAGCCGATCGTCACGCCGCCCAAGCGCTAGCCTGAAACACGTTTTTCCGATTGTTCGATAATTTGGAATAGTGAGCTTTATTTTACCCCCATTATCTTCTTCGTTTTCGCTGTCATAGTGTGTGCACGGCGCCGAATTCACGGTGGCCACCTACAGGAGAAACTTCATGACAGCAGCAAATAAAGTAGCCATCGTTACCGGTTCGTCGCGTGGCATCGGCGCCGCCATCGCACAACGGCTGGCCAAAGACGGTTTCTCCGTCGTGGTGAACTTCGCCGGCAGCGCCGGTGCCGCCGATGAGCTGGTTCAGCGAATCGAGCAGGCGGGCGGGCGCGCGATCGCGGCGCAAGCCGATGTCAGCGATGCCGCCGCCGTGGCGCGCATGTTCGACGCGGTCGAAGCGGCTTATGGCGGCATCGACGTGCTGGTCAACAACGCCGGCATCATGAAGCTGGCGACCTTGGCCGACAGTGACGATGCGCTGTTCGACAGTCAGATCGCGATCAATCTGAAAGGCCCCTTCAACACCCTGCGCGAAGCGTCGCGGCGTTTGCGTAGCGGCGGCCGCATCATCAACTTGTCGTCGAGCGTGGTGGGCATGTATCAGCCTGGCTACGCGGTCTACGCCGCCACCAAGGCCGGTGTCGAAGCGATGACGCATGTGCTGGCCAAGGAGCTGCGTGGACGCGACATCACCGTGAACGACGTGGCGCCGGGCCCGACGGCCACCGCGCTGTTCCTCGACGGTAAGCCGCAGGACGTCGTCGATCGCCTTGCCAAGCTGGCGCCGCTGGAACGCCTCGGCCAGCCGGAGGACATCGCGGCGGTCGTGGCGATGCTCGCCGGCCCCGACGGCGCATGGATCAATGGCCAGACATTGCGGGCCAACGGCGGCATTATTTGACGCTGCGCTTTGCGGTCCTCGATCGCTTGCGTGCGGAGATGTTGCATCGCGTTGGCTTGTTCGACCTGTTGCAACCCCGGGTACTGGTCTGACCCGGGCCGCAAGCCCCCGCAACGACACCCCGGAGCATGCCCTGGAGTAACATGTGCGTAGGGGACCGTCTTATTTCCCCTACGCACGGTTGGAGTGGCACGCTGGCTAAGCTTGTATTTGAGATAAAATCTTGCTTCTCCAGCTATCTTGGTCCGCACCATGCCTAATAAAACGCTCGACGACGTCGGTTTCCGTCGTATTCTCGCCCGTAACATCACTTTGCCGCTGGCGGCCGGCGTCGTCAGCGCCGGTGTGTTCGTCGTGCTGCTGGTGTACCTGGTCACGACCATGAACTGGGTCGAACACAGCGAACGCGTGATCGGCAACGCCAGCGAGATCAGCAAGGAAATGGTCGACATGGAGACCGGCCTGCGCGGTTACATGCTGGCCGGCGACGAATCCTTCCTGCAACCCTACGTGCTGGCCAAGCCGAAGGTGGTCTCCAGCCTCGACAGCCTGGCCAAACTGGTGGCGGACAATCACGCCCAGGTCGACCGCCTGCGCCTGATCGAGGCCCAGCACAAGCAGTGGGACTTGTATGCGCAGGAAATGATACGGCTGCGCGCCGCCAACGGCGATGTGACCGGCCCGGTCAAGACCGGCCGCGGCAAGAACCAGTTCGACGAGATCCGCCGCCAGATCGACGCCTTCATCGAGGTCGAGATGCGCATGCGCCAGGACCGCAACGCCTCGGCGCGCACCGTGACCATCCTGGTGGCCGTGGTATATCTGCTGCTGACCTTGGGCGTGGGCGGCGCGCTGGCCTGGTTCGGACGGCGCGAGCTGCTGGGCCTGTCGAAAACTTATAACGAGGTGCTGCGCCAGCATACCGAGCACGCCGAACTGTTGCAGCAGCAAGCCTGGCTGCGCACCGGCCAGAGCGAGCTGGCGCAACAGGGCATCGGCCAGATGGCGCTGCCGCAACTGTCGGCGGTGCTGCTGCAATTCCTGGCGCGCTATATGGACGCGGTGGTCGGCGCGCTGTATTTGCGCAACCACGACGGTAGCCTGCGCCGCGTCGCGTCCTACGGCTTCAGCGCCGAGTGGGAGCGGCGCGACCAGCAACTCAGATCCGGCGAGAGCCTGGTGGCGCAGGCCGCGCTGGAACGGCGCCTGATCCGCCTCGACAAGGTGCCGGCCGATTACATCCAGGTCGCCTCCGGCCTGGGCGCCGGCACGCCGGCCAGCATACTGCTGGCGCCGCTGGACAACGACGGCCAGACCAACGGCGTGATCGAAATCGGCCTGCTGCGTCCGATCACGGTGCGCGACATGGATTTCCTCACCTTGGTCAAGGGCAACATCGGCAACGCCATCGAGGCCAGCCAGTCGCGCCAGCGCCTGCAGGAAGTGCTGGAGGAAACCCAGCAGCTCAACGAGGAATTGCAGGTGCAGCAGGAGGAATTGCGCACCGCCAACGAGGAGTTGGAAGAGCAGTCGCGCGTGCTGGAGGAATCGCAGGCCAGCCTGGAGAACCAGAAGGCCGAGCTGGAACAGACCAACGAGCAGCTGGCCGAGCAGGGTACCGCGCTGGACCAGAAGAACGCCGCGCTGATCAAGGCGCAGCTGGACCTGGAGGAGCGCGCCCGCGAACTGGAGCGCGCCAGCCAGTACAAGTCGCAGTTCCTGGCGAACATGTCGCACGAGCTGCGCACGCCGTTGAACAGCTCGCTGATCCTGGCCAAGCTGCTGTCGGAAAACACCGCCGGCAACCTCAACGACGAGCAGGTGCGCTTCGCCAACACGATCTACTCGGCCGGCAACGACCTGCTGAACCTGATCAACGACATCCTCGACATCTCCAAGGTCGAGGCGGGCAAGCTGGAGCTGGTGCCGGAGCAGCTGTCCTTGCGCCACGTGGTCGAGGGCATGGCGATGGTGTTCGAACCGCTGGCCCGGCAAAAGAAACTGGCGTTCCACGTGCAGGTGGCCGACGACCTGGCCACGCACATGGTCACCGACCGCCAGCGGCTGGACCAGATCCTCAAGAATTTGCTGTCGAACGCGCTCAAGTTCACCAGCAGCGGCCAGATCACGCTGGCCGTGCACGCCGCCGGCGAGGGCGCGGTCGGCTTCTCGGTGCAGGACACCGGCATCGGCATCCGCCAGGAAGACCAGCAGGGCATTTTCAACGCCTTCCAACAGGCCGACGGCACCACCAGCCGCAAGTACGGCGGCACCGGCCTGGGCCTGTCGATTTCGCGCGACCTGGCGCACCTGCTGGGCGGCGCCATCAGCCTGGTCAGCGAGCCGGGCAAGGGCAGCTGCTTCACCTTGACGATGCCGTTGCGCTGGACCGCGCCGGAGCCGGGCCCGCGCGTCGGCAGCGCCAGCGCGCCGGCCTCCATGGATGACAGCGGCGGCGTCGGCGCCTACGCGGCCACTTCGCTGGGCCTGGCCATCGCCGCGACCTCGCCGCCCGCCGCCCACGGCCACGGCCACGGCCACGGCCACGGCGCCGATGCCGGCGAGCAAACAGCGGCGCCGCGCGTGCGCGCCTTCGACGACGACCGCGAGCACCTGCCGCCCGGTGTCGACAACGCCCGCTCGGTGCTGGTGATCGAGGACGATCCCACCTTCGCCCGCATCCTGTACGACCTGGCGCATGAAAAACAATACCGCTGCCTGGTCGCCTTCGACGCCGACGAGGGCCTGGAGCTGGCGCGCCTGCACCGCCCCAACGCGATCCTGCTCGACATCCGCCTGCCCGACCGCTCCGGCCTGTCGGTGCTGCAAATGCTCAAGGACGACGCCCAAACGCGCCACATTCCGGTGCACGTGGTGTCCGGCTCGGACGCCGGCGAGGCCGCGCTGCACCTGGGCGCGATCGGTTTCGCGCTCAAGCCGACCACGCGCGAGCAGTTGATGGAAGTGTTCCGCCGCATCGAAACCAAGCTGACGCAAAAAATCAAGCGCGTGCTGCTGGTCGAGGACGACGACCGCCAGCGCGACAGCGTGGTGCAGCTGATCTCCGACGACGACGTCGACATCGTCGACGTCGGCAGCGGCGAGGAGGCGCTGGCGCTGCTGCGCACCACCATCTTCGACTGCATGATCATCGACCTCAAGCTGCCAGACATGCAGGGCAACGAGCTGTTGCAGCGCATGTCCGGCGAGCAGCTGGCGGCGTTCCCGCCGGTGATCGTCTACACCGGCCGCAACCTGTCGCGCGCCGAGGAGGCCGACCTGCACAAGTACTCGCGCTCGATCATCATCAAGGGCGCCCGCTCGCCGGAACGCCTGCTCGACGAGGTGACCTTGTTCCTGCACAAGGTCGAGGCCGACCTGTCGTCCGAGCGCCAGACCATGCTGCGCACCGTGCGCTCGCGCGACCGCGTGTTCGAAGGCCGCCGCATCCTGCTGGTCGACGACGACGTGCGCAACATCTTCGCGCTCACCAGCGCGCTCGAGCAGAAGGGCGTGCTGGTCGAGGTGGGCCGCAACGGCTTCGAGGCGATCGAAAAACTGGACCAGAATCCGGACATCGACCTGGTGCTGATGGATGTGATGATGCCGGGCATGGACGGCCTGGAGGCGACGCGCCACATCCGCGCCGACGCCCGCTTCGCCCGCCTGCCGATCATCGCCATCACCGCCAAGGCCATGAAGGACGACCAGGAGCAATGCCTGGCCGCCGGCGCCAGCGATTACCTGGCCAAGCCGATCGATTTGTCGCGCCTGTATTCCTTGCTGCGGGTGTGGATGCCCAACGGCGAGCGCGGCGCGTGATGGAAGTGAGAGCGTATGCAACATAGCGACACCGACATCGAGCTCAAAGTGTTGATGGAAGCCATCTACATGAAGTACAGCTACGATTTCCGCGACTACACGGGCGCCTCGCAAAAGCGCCGCGTGCTGCATGCGCTCAAGGAAATGGAATGCGCCAGCATCTCGGCGCTGCAGGCGCGCATCATGCACGAGCCGGCCGCGTTCAGCCAGTTGCTGCAGTACCTGACGATCCCGGTGACGTCGATGTTCCGCGACCCGAGCTATTTCAAGGCGCTGCGCGAGCACGTGGTGCCGGTGCTGCGCACCTATCCGTCGCTGAAGATCTGGATCGCCGGCTGCAGCACCGGCGAGGAGGTGGTGTCGATGGCCATCCTGCTGAGGGAGGAGGGTTTGCTCGAGCGCAGCATGATCTACGCCACCGACATCAATCCGCAATCGCTGGAGAAGGCCCGCAAGGGCGTGTTCGCGCTCGACGCCATGCGCGAATACACGGCCAACTACCAGGCCGCCGGCGGCACGCGCAGCTTTTCCGACTATTACACGGCGGCCTATAATGCGGCGTTGTTCGACAGTTCGCTGTGCGAGAACGTCACCTACGCCGACCACAGCCTGGCGACCGACGCCGTGTTCGCCGAGACCCATTTGATCAGCTGCCGCAACGTGATGATCTATTTTAAGAAACGCTTGCAGGAGCGCGCGTTCGGGCTGTTCCACGAATCGCTGTGCCATCGCGGTTTTCTCGGCCTCGGCAGCAAGGAAAGCATCGATTTTTCCGCCTACGCGCCCAGTTTCGAACCGGTGCAAAAGCGCGAGCGCCTGTTCAGGAAGCGTTAGGGATGAGCTCGACGGATTCGCCACCAGGTGTGACGACGGCGATCGCCGCCGCGCTGGCCGGCCGCCGGATCGAGGCGGTGGTGATCGGCGCCTCGGCCGGCGGCGTCGGCGCGCTGCTCAAGCTGCTGCCCGGCCTGCCCGCCGGTTACGGCCGGCCGCTGGTGGCGTTGCTGCACCTGCCGGAGAACCGCCAAAGCCAGCTGGCCGACGTGTTTCGCCAGCGCATGGCGCTGCCGGTGCGCGAGGCGGCCGACAAGGAACCGCTGTCGTCCGGGACGCTGTATTTCGGTGGTTCCGGCTACCATTTGTCGGTTGAGGCGGACCGCAGCTTCTCGCTCAGTTGCGAGGCGCCGCGGCACTTCGCCCGGCCCGCGATTGATTTTTTGATGGAATCGGCGGCGGACGCCTACGGCCCGGCTTTGCTGGGCATTTTATTGACCGGCGCCAATCAGGACGGCGCCGCCGGCCTGGCCGCCATCGGCCGCGCCGGCGGCTTGACCGTGGTGCAGGACCCGGACGAGGCCGAGGTGGCCACGATGCCGAAAGAAGCAATCCGTCTGCGGACGCCGGACCTGGTCCTGCCCCTGCATGCGATACACACAATGCTGTTGATGCTGGAGAATAACTAATGCAAGCCGAGCACCCGACCAAACTGCTGATCGTCGACGATCTGCCGGAAAACCTGCAAGCGCTCAACGCCGTCATCCGCGGCGCCGGGCGCGAGATCTTCCAGGCCGGCTCCGGCGAGGAGGCGCTGGCCTTGCTGCTGCAGCACGACTTCGCGATGGCCTTCCTCGACGTCCAGATGCCCGGCATGGACGGCTTCGAACTGGCCGAGCTGATGCGCGGCACCGAGCGCACCCGGCAAATTCCGATCGTCTTCGTCACCGCCGCCGGCAAGGAGCTGAACTACTCGTTCAAGGGTTACGAGGCCGGCGCCGTCGATGTGCTCTACAAGCCGCTCGACTCGCGCGCCGTGCGCAGCAAGGTCGAGGTGTTCGTCCAGTTGTACGAGCAGCGCGAGGCCACGCGGCGCCAGGTGCAGGCGCTGGAGCTGGCGCGGCAGAAGCAGGAGGCCACCCTGGCCGAACTGAACGCGGCGCAGACGCAGTTGCAGCGGGCGCTGTCGATGCGCGACGAGTTCATGTCGATGGTGTCGCACGAGATGCGCACGCCGCTCAACACCTTGTACCTGGAAACGCAGCTGCGCAAGATGCAGCTCGAGCGCGGCAACATGGCCGCCTTCGGCGCCGAGCAGTTGCAGCGCATGGTGGCGCGCGACGACCGCCAGATCCAGAGCATCATCCGGCTGATCGACGACATGCTTGACGTCTCGCGCATCCGCAGCGGCAAGCTGTCGCTGCGGCCGGGCTGGGTGGAGCTGTCGGGCCTGCTGCGGCGGGTGGTGCACGATTTGACGCCGCAGGCCAACACGGCCGGCTGCAGCATCAGCCTCGACGCCGACACGCCGGTCAGCGGCTGGTGGGACGAGTTCCGCATCGAGCAGATCGTCGTCAACCTGCTGACCAACGCGCTGCGTTATGGCGCGCAGCAGCCGGTGGCGGTGTCGCTGGTGGTCGGGCAGGACGCGGTGCGGGTCGAGGTGCGCGACCACGGTCCGGGCATCGCGCCCGACCAGCAGCAAAAGATTTTTGAACCTTACGAGCGCGGCGTCGGCAACGAAGTGCCGTCGGGCCTGGGACTGGGGTTGTATATTTCGCGCGAGCTGGCCGAGGTGCACGAGGGCACGTTGACCGTCGCCAGCATCCCGGGCGAGGGCGCGGTGTTCAGTCTGACGTTGCCGCGCCGCGACGCGCCGCCGGCGTAACAACCGTTGGCGTGTTCAGCGTGAGCCGGATTCTTCGCGGCGCTGGATCAGATAGGCGTTCAGGTCGTCGAAGCTGACGTTGCCGCGCTGCGCGGTGTCGATGCTGTCGAAGTTCTTGTCGACCACGCCCAGGCCGGCCTGGCGCGCCTCTTCGCGGTTCAATGTGCCGCTGTGGTCGGTGTCGGCGTCCTCAAAACGTTTCTTCAGCTTTTGCACCGTGGTGAAGCGCAGCAGCACCGGCCCCGGCGCGATGTCGCGCTGCGGCTGGCGCATCGAGCGCGGCACGTACGAATCGGAATACGGCGTGGCCACGCCCGCGGCGGAGGCCGCGCGGGCGGTGGGTGTCGGCGTTTCCGCTTGCGGGGTTTGGGCGCCGGCGCTGGCGCTGGCCAGCACGGCTGTCAGAAGGATCGGATGTAAAAGGTTCATGGTGGTCTCCCCGCCATCGGTCGATGCACGGCTCAGGTTGACACTTTGATCCGAATGCCCGAATTAATCAAACACCTTCTATTGTGCGCTGCGATTTTGTCGCCAGGAAACATCATTTTTACCGTGTAAGTCCTTGTTTTCGCAGGAAATTTTGTTTAAACGGTAAGTGTGCATTGTATGCCAGACGGCATTAAATCGGCGCCGTCCTGGCGGCGGGGGGGGCGGCGCCGCGGCCATGCGGCGCCGCCCTCGGCTGCGGGGAACCGCTTAGCAATTACGTATCTGCAGCATGCCGATCGCCAGCGGCCCCGGTATGGCCGGCAACGCGGCGGGGATCAGATCGACCTCGATCCAGTAGCTGTTGGCGGTGAAGTTGAGGGTGAACGCGCCGACGCAAGTGGTCGGGTTGCGGTACTCCCTGAAGCCGTTCGCGAGCGGGGCGGGGATGGGGCCGGGCGCGTCGCTATCGATGAACGCCACCTGGGTTGGCAGCGCGCCCGAGACCGGATAGGCAAACAGGCGCGCCGTGACCCGGCCGGGACTGATGTTGGTGTCCCGGATGTGCGCGAACAGGGCGCGGGTGGGCACGATCCCGCCAGGGGTGCCGTAGGTGTCGGTCACCTGGTAGCGCACCTTGCACGGGACCAGCAGGCCCGGCATCAGCCTCGCTTCGAAGTTTTCCATCTGCACGGCGAAGTAGCAGGATTCATCGACGATGCCGGTCGAACCCACCGACGTCCAGTTGCTGTTCGCCAGCGCGGCGCCCGGCGCGGCCAACGCCGCGATGGCCAGCAGGGCCAGGGGTCGCACCACGCGCGACGCTAAGAGTTTGGTAAGTGGAAGTGAGAACATGGCGACTCCTTGAAAAGGCAGACCAAACCGGCCTGCATGCCTTCAAGACTAGACCGTCGCGTACGCTTAGCTTTAAGGTGCATCAACGAAGTCACCGCGCCGAAAAGGGGCGCGCCGCGCGCTCCGCGTTGCCCGCCTTCCTCGTTTTTCCTTGCTTGTTTCGCCTCAGCTATTTGCGCCAGAAGCCGGCGTGGGCGGCGCGCGCCTCGTCCTCCCGCAGCGGACCGATGACTTCGGTCGGACGCTGGCCGCGCGCGAAGACGTCGCGGCACGGCAGCGACAGGGTCGGATTTTCGGGATCGCTACCGGTCAGTTGCAGCAGGCTCGCTTCCGACATCGCGTAGACGACCCGGCCGACGCCGCTCCAATAGGTGCCGCCGGCGCACATCGCGCACGGTTCGGCGTTGGCGTACAAGGTGGCGCCGGCCAGCTGCGCCGGGCTGTGGCGTTGCGAGGCCATGCGCAGCGCGTTCATCTCGGCGTGCGCGGTGCGGTCGGTGCTGGAGGCGTTCATCGCCTCGGCGATGACGCTGCCGTCGGCGGCGACCACCATCGCCGCGAACGGGTGGTGGCCCTCGTCGCGCGAGCGCTGCGCCAGCGCCAGCACGCGGGTGAGGAAGTCGTGGTCCTGCGCGGTAGGTGTCGTCATAAGGTTCCTTGGTTCAATCGTCGCGCAGCACGCCGTAGCGCAGGTTCTGCCGCTTCAGGTAGCCGCGGTAGGCCAGCGACATGCGGTCGCACGCCACCGACACTTCGGCGCCGGGGAGCAGCGGCAGCCGCGCCGGGCTCTGGCTTTCCAGGATCGGCAGGTCCTGCAGGAAGATGGTGTCCTGGAAGGCGCGCAACGCGTCGTCGTCGGAGGTGAAATCGTCCAGCGCCATGATGATCCACACGCGCGTGGACGTTTCCGTCAGCGGCTGCGGCAGCAGCGCGATCGCTTCGACGATGCCGCCCGGCGGGTGCTTGGTAAGGATCGCCGTCAGCGGCCGCACCACGCGGTAGGTGTAGTCGATGTCGCTGCCGCCGGTGGCGGCCTTGCTGGCCTGCGGCTGCCACGCGCGGCATTGTTTGGCCCACACGCCGCTGCCGTAGTCGGCGTCGTCGAAGGTCTCGACCGTGTAGTCGGCAATCGCCGCCTGTTCCGGCACGCCCAGGATGCCGTCGTGGACAAAGGCGAAGTGCGCCATGTCGAGGAAATTCTCGACGATGCGCGGCCCGCTGCCTTGCACCTCGTACGGGCCGCACCAGACCTTGCGCAGGCGTTCGTCCGCGAATTCGGGAAAGCGCGGGGGGCCGGATTCGGAGGGCGACCCGATGCACACCCATACCATCCCGTATTTTTCCAGCGCGTGGAAGGTGCCGACACGCGCTTTGAGTCGGTCCGGCTCCAGCGCCGGCAGCGCGGGAATGTGCCGGCAGCGGCCTTCGCCGTCGAAACGCCAGCCGTGGTAGGCGCAGCGCAGCGTGTCGTTGTCCACCGCGCCCATCGACAGGCGCGTGCCGCGATGCGGGCAGCGGTCCTCCCATGCGTGGACGTTGCCGGCGCCGTCACGCCACAAGGCGATGCGCGTGTCCAGCAGGTCGGTGGCGGTGATGGCGCCGGCCACGATCCGCGTGGACTGCGCCACCGGATGCCAGTCGTTGAATAAAACGGGATCGGTCGTCATGTCTGTCGCGGTGGGCGGGGCGTGATGCCCCGCCGTCGCCCTTATTTTGGAATCGCGCCGTCCACGCCCTGCACGTAGAAGTTCATCGACAGCAGGTCCTTGAGCGGCACGGCCACGCCGGCCGCGTACTTGACCGCGCCCGACTGGTCCTTGATCGGACCGGTGAACGGATTGAAGGTGCCCGCCGTCAGCGCGGCCTTTTTCTCCTCGAAGATTTTGGCCGCGTCGGCCGGAACCACGGGGTTCAGCTTCGACATCTTGACCATGCCTTCCTTCAGGCCGCCGCGATAGTCGCCGGTTTTCCAGGTGCCGGCGAGGACCGCCTTGGCGGTGTCGGTGTAGTAGCCCGACCAGTCGTTGGTGGCGGCGGTCAGGTGGGCCTTGGGCGCGAAGCGCGACATGTCCGAGTCCCAGCCGAAGGCGTACACGCCTTTTTCCTGCGCGACCTGCAGGGTGGCCGGGGAGTCGGTGTTCTGCGCCATGACGTCGGCGCCTTGCGCCACCAGCGTTTCCGCCGCCTGGCGTTCCTTGGCCGGGTCGTACCACGAGTTCACCCAGATCACCTTGGTCTTGATGCCCGGGTTGACGCTTTGCGCGCCCAGGGTGAAGGCGTTGATGTTGCGGATCACCTCCGGCACCGGGAAGGAGGCGATGAAGCCCAGCGTCTTCGACTTGGTCATCTTGCCGGCCAGGATGCCGTCCAGGTACGCGCCCTCGTACAGGCGCGATTCGTAGGTGCCGAGGTTCTTGGCGGTCTTGAAGCCGGTGGCGTGCAGGAACACCACGCCCGGCGTGGACTTGGCCACTTTCTCGGTCGGGTTCATGTAGCCGAACGAGGTGGTGAAAATCAGCTTGTTCCCTTCGGCGACCAGCTTGCGGATCACGCGCTCGGCGTCGGCGCCTTCCGGCACGTTTTCCACATAGGTGGTTTTGACTTTGCCGGCCAGCGCTTTTTCCATCGCCAGGCGGCCCTGGTCGTGGGCATAGGTCCAGCCGGCGTCGCCGACCGGGCCGACGTAGACGAAGCCGATCTTCAGCGGTTCGGCCGCCAGCGCGGGAAGGGCGGTCGCGCCGAGGGTGGCGGCCAGCGCGGCGAGCGCGATCAGTGTGCGACGATTCATCATGCGGTTTCCTTTAGCGGTGAATGGAGTGGATCAAGGTGGATCAGAAGTGGTATTCCGCGCGGACCATCGGCGTTCTGGCCGTGGCGCCCGGGTTGTTCTTGTCCGAATTGCCGAATTTGTTTTTCCAGTACTGATATTCGACGCCGACCTTGAAGGTGTTCTTCGGCGCGCTGACGATGGCGCTGGCGTCGTACATGATTTGCAGGTCGATGTTGGTTTCGCGCGCGGTGTCGCCGCCGAATTCGTCCTTGCCCTTCTTGGCGATGAAGTTGGCGTAGCCTTCGAACGACAGCGGAATGCCGATGTTGAACGGGATGCCCCAGGCGGCCGTCAACATGGCGTGCGTGTCGTAGCGGTAGCGCGGCGTGGCGACGTTGGTGAAGGTGTTGAACGGCGCGTTGCTCTCCCATAGCGCCAGCAGGCTGACGTCGAGGAAGCCGGGAACGTCCATCATCAGCGTCGGGCCGGCGACGACCATGCGCTTCTTGGAGTTGTAGCCGGCGTCGGTTTTGCTGTTGTAGTCGAAGCCGGCGGTCAGGCCGACGCCGCGCACCGGGCCGAAGGCCAGCGTGCTGCCGCTGATTTTGCCCAGGTCGAGCGTGTGGCGGTAGACCGCGTACGCCTCGTGCGCCCCGCTGGCCGCGCCCGCCGACGACGGGTCGTCGTGCGACGACATCAGGAAGTCGACGTTGAAGAAGTTCTTGCCGTATTTGTAGCCGGAGACGTGGCTGAAGTTGACGATGTTCTTGGTGATGTCGGTGTCGTTGAACGGCTCGGCGAAGCGGGTGCCGTAACGGTAGCCGACATAGGTGTCGCTCCAGTCGGCGGCTTGGGCGGCGCAGGCGCAGCCGGCGAGAAGTAGTAGTGCTGCCGCTTTGCGGGTTACGAGGTGAGACATCATGCGAACTCCAGTCAGTGGGTGAAGGTGCGGTATGAAAGAACTATTTTTGTATCCAATTTTGCGGGGCGATTGGATTCAATCTCGTTGTCTTTTCTAGCAAGTAGTGGGCCAGGGCCAGAGCGGGCCATGCCGGCCGGATGTTTGCACGCGCCTAAAAGCCCGACAGCACTTCGGCCAGGTTGACCTTTTTATGGGTGGTGTCGAGGTGCAGGCGCGCTTCGATCTCCAGCAGGTGGTGCTCGATCAGGTGGGTCGCCGCGGCGACTTTTCCCTGCTCGATCAGGGTCGCCAGATCCTGGTGTTCGTGGTTGCCGCACATCGGCGCGCCGGGCGTTTCGTAGAGCGCGATGATCAGCGAACAGCGCGACACCAGTTCGGCCATGAAGCGTTGCAGGACATGGTTGCCGGCCAGTTCGGCGAGCAGGATGTGGAACTCGCCGCCCAGGCGTATCCAGCCGGCGCGGTCGCCCGTGCGGCGCGCCTGGTCCTCCGCTTCGAGCGCGGCGCGTATCTGCCGCAGCGAGGCCGGCGTGGCGTTGCGTATAACCAGCGGCATGATCTCGCGCTCGATGGCGCGGCGCGCGGCGAAGATGTCGCGCGCCTCCTGTGGGGTGGGCGAGGCGATCACCGCGCCGCGATTCGGTCGCAGCTCGATGATGTGATCGTGCGCCAGCCGTTGCAGGGCCTTGCGCACCGTGGTGCGGCTGACCTGATAGAGCTCGCAGAAATCGGCCTCGCCCAGATGGGTGCCGGGCGGCAGGCGGTGGCTCATGACGGCGGTGACGACGGCGCGGTAGATGCGCATGTCGACACCGGTGGTGCCGCGCTTTTGCGGCGTACCGTTGCCTGTGGCGGCGATGGCCGGTTCGGCCTTGCCTGCGCTGGCGCGTTTGCCTTGTGGGCGTGCGGGACTGGTGGATGACATCGGTTGAATCTCCGTTGAATGGATATGGCTGTATAAGCAGGAAGTGTGCTCACCACGGCATGCGGTTTGTGTACAACCGGGGGCATGCAGCGCACGTTTTTGGTGATGTTTGTGTCACCTTTGGTGCGTCGTGCGGTCCGGCGGCGCGCGCCGCGCGGGGCAGCGCGTGGCATGCTAATTGCGTCTGAAGCCGTAACTACTTTGTATACGATGAGGACAGCGGATGAAGCAAGCCCCCCGCCTGCAGATGCTCGGCATCTCCAAGATTTATCCGTCCGTGGTGGCCAACGCCGGCGTCGACCTGACCGTGATGCCGGGCGAGATCCATGCGGTGCTGGGCGAGAACGGCGCCGGCAAAAGCACGCTGATGAAGATCATTTACGGCGTGACGAAACCGGATGACGGCCAGGTGATCTGGGAGGGACGCCAGGTCCATATCAATTCGCCGCACGACGCGCGCAAGCTGGGCATCGGCATGGTGTTCCAGCACTTCGCGGTGTTCGAGACCTTGACGGTGGCCGAGAACATCGCGCTGGCGCTGGACGAGAAGGTGACGCCGGCCGAACTGGCGCCGCGCATCCGCGCCGTCTCGGAACAATACGGCCTGCCGCTCGATCCGCAGCGGCTGGTGCACAGCATGTCGGTGGGCGAGCGCCAGCGGGTGGAGATCGTGCGCTGCCTGCTGCAATCGCCACGGCTGCTGATCATGGACGAGCCGACCTCCGTGCTGACGCCCGACGCGGTGCTGAAATTATTCGAATCGCTGCGACGCCTGGCCTCCGAAGGGGTGAGCATCCTGTATATCAGCCACAAGCTCGACGAAATCCAGTCGCTGTGCGACAAGGCGACGGTGCTGCGCGGCGGGCGCGTCTCCGGCACCGCCAACCCGAAACAGGAAAGCGCGCGCTCGCTGGCCGAGTTGATGATCGGGCGCGAGTTGCCGGTGTGCGTCAACACGCCGCGCGCGCCGGGCGAGGTGATGCTGTCCATCGAAGGCTTGACCGTCGACAGCGACGATCCTTTCGGCACGCGGCTCAAGGACATCAACCTGTCCCTGCGCGGCGGCGAGATCGTCGGCATCGCCGGCATCTCCGGCAACGGCCAGCAGGAATTGTTGAAGGCCATCTCCGGCGAGCGGCCGCTGCGCGCCGGCGCCAGCGCTGGTCGCATCCGCCTTGGCACCTTGGACGTGGGCGCGCTCGACGCCGCGCGCCGCCGCCAGCTCGGCCTGGGCTTCGTGCCGGAGGAGCGGCTGGGACGCGGCGCCGCGCCGGAGCTGTCGTTGGCCGATAACGCGCTGCTGACCGGCTATCTGCCGGCGGCCAGCACCGGCATGGTGAAAAACGGCCTGATACAGCGCGGCGCGGTGCGCGACTTCGCGCGCAGGGTGATCGCCCGCTTCAACGTCAAATGCGGCGGCGAGGGTTCGGCCGCGTCCAGCCTTTCGGGCGGCAACCTGCAAAAGTTCATCGTCGGCCGCGAGATCGCGCTGGCGCCCCGGGTGATGGTGTTCGCGCAGCCGACATGGGGCGTGGACGTCGGCGCCGCCATGCTGATACGCCAGGCCATCCTCGACATGCGCGACCAGGGCGTGGCGGTACTGGTCCTGTCCGAGGAGCTCGACGAATTATTCATGCTGAGCGACCGCATCGCGGTGCTGGCCGACGGCCGCCTGTCGCGCGCCGTGGCGGCCGCCGGCACCAGCATCAACCAGATCGGCGTGTGGATGAGCGGCGATTTCGATTACCAGGGAGCGGACCATGTCCAGGCTTGAAAAACGTCCAGAACCTTCGCGCCGCATGATGCTGGCGTCGCCGCTGATCGCGGCGGTGGCCATGCTGCTGACCGGCTCCGTGCTGTTCTTCTTCCTCGGGCAGGAGCCGCTGCACGCCTTCCACGTGTATTTCATCAAGCCGTGGACCACGCTGTACGGCGTCGGCGAATTGCTGCTCAAGGCGACGCCGCTGATCCTGTGCGGCGTGGGGCTGGCGATCGGCTTTCGCGCCAACGTCGCCAACATCGGCGCCGACGGCCAACTGACGATCGGCGCGATCGCCGCCGGCGCCGTTGCGCTGTACTTCGACCAGGTCGAGGCCTGGTGGGTGCTGCCGCTGATGCTGGCCGCCGGCGCGCTGGGCGGCATGCTGTGGGCGGCGATCCCGGCGCTGCTGCGCACACGCTTCAACACCAGCGAAATCCTGGTCAGCCTGATGCTGGTGTACGTGGCCTACCACCTGCTCAGTTATCTGGTGCACGGGCCGATGCGCGATCCGGACGGCTTCAATTTCCCGCAGTCGAAGATGTTCGGCGAGTCGGCCACCTTGCCGTTGCTGGTGGAGGGCTTGCGCGTCAACGCCGCCTTCATCCTGTCGCTGGTCGCGGCGGCGGCGGCCTGGTTCTTCTGCAAGCACACCTTCGCCGGCTACCGCATGCAGGTCAGCGGCATGGCGCCGGCCGCCGCGCTGTACGCGGGCTTCAGCGAACCGCGCAACGTGTGGCTGGCGTTCATGGTCAGCGGCGCGCTGGCCGGCGTGGCCGGCGTCGGCGAGGTGGCCGGTCCGCTGGGACAGATGCAGCCGTCGGTGTCGGCCGGCTACGGCTTCGCGGCCATCATCGTCGCCTACGTCGGGCGCCTGCATCCGCTGGGCGTGGTGTTGTCGGCGTTGTTGATGTCGTTGCTGTACATCGGTGGCGAGACCGCGCAGATAGAGCTGCAGGTGCCGTCGGCGATCACCGGCATGTTCCAGGGACTGCTGCTGTTCTACCTGCTGGCGGCCGACCTGTTCATCCACTACCGGTTCAAGCCGCGCAAACGCCCGATACCCGTCACCACCGCCGCCGTTGGAGAAACCGCATGATCGATACCGCGCTGTTAATCGCTTTCCTCGCCAGCACGGCGGGCGCCGCCACGCCGCTGGTGGTGGCCTCGATGGGGGAACTGGTGACCGAGCGTTCCGGCGTGCTCAATCTGGGCATGGAGGGCATGATGCTGGTCGGCGCCGTGACGGGCTTCGGCGTCACCCTGGCCACCGGCCAGATGTGGCTTGGGCTGCTCGCGGCGATGGCGGCGGGGATGCTGATGTCGCTGGTCTTCGGTTTCCTGGTGCTGACCTTGCAGACCAACCAGGTGGCCACCGGCCTGGCGCTGACCCTGTTCGGCATCGGCGTCTCCGCGTTCATGGGGCGCGGCTTCGTCGGACAGACGGTGGAGCGCATGCCGCAGCTGACCTTTCCACTGCTGTCGGAGATTCCGTTCGTCGGCCCGCTGCTGTTCCGCTTCGACGGCATGGTGTACGCGTCGGTGGCGCTGGTGGTGCTGATCGGCTGGATGCTGGCGCGCACCCGCCTGGGACTGGTGATACGCGCCGTCGGCGAGTCGCCGCACAGCGCCCACGCGATCGGCTTTCCGGTCATCGCGCTGCGTTACGGCACGGTGCTGTTCGGCGGCGCCATGGCCGGCCTGGGCGGCGCCTATCTGTCGCTGGCGCTGACGCCGATGTGGGTCGAGGGCATGACGGCGGGACGCGGCTGGATCGCGCTGGCGCAGGTGGTGTTCGCGACGTGGAAGCCGCGCGGCGTGCTGGTGGGCGCCTACCTGTTCGGCGGCGTGACGGTGCTGCAATTCCACGGCCAGGGGCTGGGACTGGCGATTCCGTCGGAGTTCCTGTCGATGCTGCCTTATCTGGCCACCATTGTTGTGCTGGTGATTATCTGCCGTAATCCGCAGACAATCTTGCTCAACAAACCAATGTCGCTGGGGCAGAACTTCAAGGCGGACTAAGCTGTTGTAGCGCGCCCACGGAACATTGCCGGGCCTGCCACGGTGTGCCCGGGTTTACCCGCTCCGGGGGCGCTTTGAAACAATTGGTGATAATTCCCGCAGGTACATTGTGTATGGTGGGGAATATAGCGGATGATTCCGCTATTTCGACGGCCCCCCGACCCCGGTTCGTCCATGTCCAAAAGTTTTTCCATAAAACATAAAGGGATGGGCCATGCGCACCAATACTCCAGTCACGCAAAACGAATACATCATGGACGATGGCAAGACCATCGTTTCCAGCACGGATTTGCAAGGCAATATCAACTACGCCAATCCCTACTTCATCGAGGTCAGCGGCTTCACCGAGGAAGAGCTGATGGGCGCGCCGCAGAACGTCGTGCGCCATCCGGACATGCCGGTCGAGGCCTTTGCCGACCTGTGGGCGACCATCAAGGGCGGCATGCCGTGGACCGGGCTGGTGAAGAACCGCTGCAAGAACGGCGACTACTATTGGGTGCTGGCCAACGTCACGCCGGTGATCGAGCAGGGCAAACCGGTCGGCTATCTGTCGGTGCGCACCAAGCCCACGCGCGAGCAGGTGCGCGCGGCCGACGAGCTGTACCGGCAGTTCAAGGCCGGCAATCCGCGCCGCATGCGCATCGTCAACGGCAAGGGCGTGTCGACCGGGATCGCGGCCCGCCTGGCGGGGTTGATGAAGGTGTCGCTGGCGACGCAGATCGGCCTGGCGTGCGCGCTGGTGGGCGGCACGCTGGCCTTGCTGGCCGCCTGCCTGCTGGGCATGGGCGGGGCCACGCTGGCCGGCGCCAGCAACTGGCTGGGCGGGCTGGCGTTGCTGGCGACGGCGGCCATGGCGCTGTTCGGCCGCAGCCTGTATGCGAACGTGGCGCTGCCGCTGGTGCACGCCACCAAGGCGGCGCGCATGATGGCCGGCGGCGATCTGACGGCGACCATCGAGGTGCGCCGCGACGACGAGGTGGGCCGCCTGTTGGCGGCGCTGCGCCAGACCAATATCAACCTGCACAGCATCATCGGCGACGTGCGCGCCAACTTCGACGAGATCTCGCAGGCCACCGGCGAAATCGCCAACGGCAACCTGGACCTGTCGGGGCGCACCGAGTCGCAGGCGTCGAGCCTGCAGCAAACCGCCGCCAGCATGGAGCAGTTGACGTCGACCGTGCAGCAGAGCGCCACCAACGTGGCCAGCGCCAACGATTTGGCCGACCATGCGAAACAGGTGGCGGCGCAGGGCGGCAGCATCGTCTCGCAAGTGGTGTCGACGATGGGCGATATCAGCGCCTCGTCGAACAAGATCCTCGACATCATCGGCCTGATCGACGGCATCGCCTTCCAGACCAATATCCTGGCGCTCAACGCCGCCGTGGAAGCGGCGCGCGCCGGCGAGCAGGGACGCGGCTTCGCCGTCGTCGCCAGCGAGGTGCGCGGGCTGGCGCAGCGCTCGGCCACCGCCGCCAAGGAGATCAAGACGCTGATCGACATGTCGATCTCCAAGGTGCAGGCGGGAACGGTGCTGACCAACAACGCCGGCGTGACCATGGGCGAGGTGATCGAATCGGTCAGCAAGGTGTCGGCGGTGATGGGGGAGATTTCCAATTCCACCCGCGAGCAGAGCACCGGCATCGGCCAGGTCAACCAGGCGGTGATCCAGATCGACGACATCACGCAGCAGAACGCGGCGCTGGTGGAGCAGGCGGCGGCCGCGGCCGGCAACCTGGCGCAGCAGACGCGTTGCGTGTCGCAGGCGATGGCGGTGTTCAAGCTGCAACACGTCAAGCGCGCGGCGCGCGCGCCGCTGCCAGCGGTTCAGCCGGCCGCCAAGGCCAAGCTCAAGCTGGTCGCGCACGGGTGATTGTCGGGGGCTGTATCATGCCGGTTTGACGATCTGGAATCGACGGCATGGGCGGCAAGGTGACATTGGCGGGGCAGGGCTGGAGCTTCGACGCGGCGGCGCCGGCGACGGTGCTGGAGGCGGCCGAGCGCGCCGGCGTGCGCTTGCCCAGTTCGTGCCGCAACGGCACCTGCCGCACCTGCATCTGCCTGAGCACGGGCGGCACGGTGCGCTACAAGATCGAGTGGCCGGGCCTGAGCCTGGACGAGAAGCGCGAAGGGTATATCTTGCCGTGCGTGGCCGTCGCCGAAGGCGATCTGGTGATCGTGGCGCCGGCGGCCAGGCGCCTGCCGTGACCCTACGCCGCCGGCCCCTTGCGCAGCCGGCTCAGCAGCGCGTCGGCCGATTCGCTGAGCGGCACGCCGTGGCGCCGCAACAGCTGGATGTTGAGCACCATGTTCTCCAGCACCAGCTTGGCCGCGACGGCCAGCAACGTCAAATGCTTGTCCTCGTCGCTGAAGTTCTCCATCGCGTCGGCCATCTCGCACAGGTGGTTCGAAATCAATCCGCGCAGATCATGTTCGTCGAACGGCAGGTCGGCGAAATCGATCGGATCCTCCTTCTCCACCTCTTGCATCAGCAGTTCCAGCTCTTGCGGCGTAATCGACATGCGGTGCTCCGGTAGTTGACGCGTTTTCATTTTAGCGAAACCGGCGCCAATCCGCGTTAGAATCTGTGTTGAATCCAGTCGACCAATGAGAAAATAAACATGGCGCAACTGATTTTTACCCAGCAACTGGGTCGATTCATGACCGTGCCGCAGGTGGAGACCGACGCGGCCGATCTGCGCGGCGCCCTGGACCAGGCGTTCGACGCCCATCCCAGGCTGCGCGGCTACGTGCTCGACGAGCAGGGCCGCCTGCGCGAGAACGTCGTCATCTTCGTCGACGGCCAGCGCACCCGCGAACGCGAACGCTTGAACGACGCGCTCGCGCCCCTGTCCAAAGTCTATATCTTGCAAGCTCTATCAGGAGGCTGATATGTCCGACCGCGCCTATCTGGCAACCCGCAAGGGATTGTTCGAACTGAACCGCACGCACGAGGCATGGCATGTGGACCGGCAGCATTTTCTTGGCGATCCGGTGTCGATGGTGCTGCCCGACCGGCGCGACGGCGCCCTGTACGCGGCGCTGAGCCTGGGCCACTTCGGCAGCAAGCTGCACCGGCTCGATGCGGGCGCCACCGAATGGACCGAGATCGCGGCGCCGGCGTTTCCGCCCAAGCCGGACGACAGCGACGACAAGGTCGAGTGGGCCGTCAAGCAGATCTGGTCGCTGGCGGCCGGCGGCCAGGACCAGCCGGGCGTGCTGTGGGCCGGCACGCTGCCGGGCGGCCTGTTCCGCTCGAACGACCGGGGCGACAGCTGGCATCTGGTGGAGGCGCTGTGGAATCTCCCCGAGCGCGGCCAGTGGATGGGCGGCGGCTACGACGTGCCGGGCATCCATAGCATTTGCGTCGATCCGCGCAACAGCCGGTCGCTGCTGGTGGGCGTGTCGTGCGGCGGCGCCTGGCTGACCAACGACGGCGGCGAGAGCTGGGCGCCGCGCGCCAGGGGCATGGTGGCGAGCTATATGCCGCCCGAGCTGGCCGAGGTGGAGGCGGTGCAAGACCCGCACCGCATCGTGCGCTGCCCGGGCGAGCCGGACAAGCTGTGGTGCCAGCATCACAACGGCATCTGGCGCAGCGTCGACAACGGCGCCCACTGGACCGAGGTGCGCGCGGCGCCGCTGTCGAATTTCGGCTTCGCGGTGGCCGTCCATCCGCGGGACGGCGAGACGGCGTGGTTCGTGCCGGCCGAGGCCGACAGCAAGCGGGTGCCGCCGCGCGCGGCGCTGGCCGTCACCCGCACCATCGACGGCGGGCGCAGCTTCACCGCGTGGCGCGGCGGCCTGCCGCAGCAGCATTGCTACGACCTGGTCTACCGGCACGGGCTGGCGGTCAGCGACGACGGCCAGTTATTGCTGATGGGCTCGACGACCGGCGGCGCCTGGCTGTCGGAGGACGGCGGCGGCCAGTGGCAGACCGTCTCCACCACATTGCCGCCGATTTACGCGGTCAGCTTCGCCTAATTGGCCGGGGCGGGCTCGCGCCCGCTGTCGCGGCCATAATAGGCCAGGAACATGTCGACGGTGGCGTCGAGCACCTTCTGCTGGGTGGCGGCGTCCAGCGGCGGCTGGTTCAGCGTGACCTGCGGCCAGAAGGCGAACGTCTTGAGCTGACCTTGCAGCATCTGCGACGCCAGTGCCGGATCGGCATCGCGCAGCTTGCCGTCGGCCTGGGCCGCGCGCAGCCATTGCGTGACGGCTTCCTCCTTGGCGCTCAGCCGCGCCACCATCTCGTGCGCGCGCGCCGGCGAGTGGATCGTCTCGGCGATCGCCACGCGCGCCAGGTCCAGGAAGTAGGCGTCCTGCAGCATCGCCATCTTTTTTCCCAGAATCTCCATTAGCTGTTGCCGCAACGGCAACCCCGCCACATACGGCGTTTCCATCAACGCCGCCGTGCTATTCCACAATTGATGCAATATTTGCGCGAACAGTTCGTCTTTACTGGGGAAGTGGTTGTAGACGGTGCGCTTGGATACGCCGGCGGTGGCGGCGATCTTGTCCATGCTGGTCGCTTCGAAACCGCTGGTGCGGAACTCGGCGATGGCGGCGTCGACGACGGCCTGGCGCTTACGGTCGGTCAGCTTGAGGGGAAGGTTCATGCCAATTATTTTACACTGTCTGGTTTACTTTCTCAAAAATTAGAACTACACTGTGTAGTGTACATTATCTGTCCTGGAGCGTTCCAATGACTTATCAAACAGCTATCGCCAAACCTCCCGCCGGTCTCGACGGCCTTGACGGCCTGTCCGTGCCGACCGCCCCGCGCACGCGCACCGGCAAGTTCCGCAATCCGGTCAAGATGCATGCGATGGGCTTGATGCAAGGCCTGAGCCTGATGTTGCGGGTGCTGTTCGATAAGCCGGCCGACACCGTGCCGCGCCAGGCCATTCCCGTTCACGCGATCACGCAGCGCCAGTTGTTGGATGCTCCGGATCGCACTTTGTTCCGCCTCGGCCACTCTACCGTGCTGCTCAAGCTCAACGGCAACTTTTGGCTGACCGATCCGGTGTTCTCCGAGCGCGCCTCGCCGGTGCAATGGGCCGGTCCCAAGCGCTTCCACAAGCCGCCGATCAGCATCGACGAATTGCCGCCGATCAAGGGCATCATCCTGTCGCACGACCATTACGACCATCTGGACAAGGCGGCGGTGATCAAGCTGGCCGCCAAGACCGAGCATTTCATCACGCCGCTGGGCGTGGGCGACCGTCTGGTCGCCTGGGGCATCCCGCGCGCCAAGGTGCGGCAGTTGAGCTGGTGGCAGAGCACCCAGGTGGCCGGCCTGAAGCTGGTGGCGACGCCGGCCCAGCACTTCTCGGGGCGCGGCCTGAACGACCGCAACAAGACGCTGTGGGCGTCGTTTGTGATCGAGGATCGGGGCGTAAAGGTGTTTTTCAGCGGCGATAGCGGCTATTTCGATGGATTCAAGGAGATTGGCCGCAAATTCGGTCCATTCGATCTGACCATGGTGGAGACCGGCGCCTATGATCCGCAATGGCCCGACGTCCATATGCAACCGGAGGAATCGTTGCAGGCGCACATAGACTTGCAGGGCAAGGTCATGCTGCCGATCCATAACGGCACTTTCGACCTGTCGATGCACGCGTGGCACGACCCGTTCAACCGCATCGCGCAACTGGCGGGCGAGCGCCGGCTGCCGCTGGCGACACCGGAGATCGGGCTCGCGCTCGATATCACCCGGCCCGCGCTGGATGGCAAATGGTGGGTGCCGCTGGTGGAGCGGGAAACGGCGGCGGCCGAAGCGGCCGCGGCGAGCGCCTAGGTCCGCCGCCGGGTTGGCAGTGGCCCGGCCGCGATGAGGTGGGGGCGCCATATATTCCCGGGGGCAGGCGACGGCGGACGACAGGCAACGGTCCGCCGAGTGTTGTATTTCTCAATGGAACAAGCGATCGCTGTGGCGGCGGGCTCGACCGCGCCGCTATAATCAATGATCAACATTGAGCGTTTCTCTATGAATCTTCAGCTCCTGGCAAAGTTTCTCGGCATGTCGAAGACTACTGTGAGCCGGGCGTTAAACGGTTACCCTGAGGTCAATGTCCGCACGCGCGAGCGTGTGCTGAAGGCCGCCAAGGAGGCCGGCTACCAGCCCAATCCGCTTGCGCGCAGCCTCGCGCTGGGCCGCACCAATGTGTTCGGCATCATTTATCCGCTGCTGCCGTCCGACCTGGGCGATCCGATGTTCCTGGACGTGGTGTCCGGCATGTCGGCCGCGCTCGAGGATGTCGGCAAGAACCTGATCATCGCGCCGGTGTCGCCGAACGCCGAGCAGCGCTCCTACCAGCAGACCGTGCTGGGACGCCGCGTCGACGGCCTGGTGGTGGCCCGCACCTTGGTGCGCGACGAGCGCGTCGCCTTCCTCAGCAAGTCCAAATTCCCGTTCATCGCCTACGGCCGCACCGAGCTCGACACGCCTTACGCGTGGTTCGACTATGACAACGCCTCCGGCACCAGCATGGCGATGGAGCGCTTGCTGGCGTGGGGGCACAAGCGCGTGGCGTTGATCAGCGCGCCGTTGGAGATGAACTTCGCGCGTCAGCGCCGCGACAGTTTCGTTGCCTCGATGGCGGCGGCGGGCCTGGCGGTCGATCCGCGCTACCTGGTCGATAGCAAGCTGGACCGACGCAGCGGTTACCAGGCGATGCAGCAATTGCTGGCGTGCTCGCCGCGTCCGAGCGCCGTCATCGTCGACAACAACATCGCCGGCATCGGCGCCGTGCGCGCCTTGCGCGACGCCGGCATCGAAATGGGCAAGGAAATGTCGATCATCGTCTGGGGCAGCATGGCCGACACGCTGGCCGGCGCCAACGTCACCACGATCGACCAGCCGGAGCCGGCCAAGGCCGGCGCGCGCATGATCCAGATGCTGCTGGCGCTGATCGACGGCACGCCGGCGGGCGAATTGCACGAGCTGTGGCAGCCGGTGTTCTTGGCCGGGACCACGGTCGGGCCGTGCCTACCGCTTTAAACGCCGGGGTCAAGTCTGACATTCGGACACGAACTGGACCGTTATGAGTTGATACGGCTGATCTCGTGTCCGATTGTCAGACTTGACCCCGGTCTGTTGGGACCGTTATGAGTTGATACGGCTGATCTCGTGTCCGATTGTCAGACTTGACCCCGGTCTGTTGTTCATCCGATCGCGGTCGCTTCGATCTCGAACAGCATGCCGTCCAGCGCCAGGCGCGGAACCGGAATCAATGTGCAGGCGGGGGCGGGATTGTCGCCCCACACGTCGACCAGCGCGTCGCCGAAAATGCGCAGGCGTTCTTCGCTGTGGTCGACGATCAGTACTGTGAGCTTGGCGACGTTGGCGAGACTGGCGTCGGCGGCGTTCAGCGCGGTTTGCAGGTTGCCCAGCGCCTGCTTCACTTGCGTTCCAAAATCCTCCGACAGCACGCCGTCAGCGGTTTCTCCGCCCTGTCCGGCGATATAGATCAGGCGCGCCGACGCCTCGGCGACGACGACGTGGCTGTAGCCGTTGGGACGCGGGTCGTACAAACCGGGTGGGTTGATGAATTCAAGCTGACGCATGGCGCCCTTTCGTGTGATGAATGTCCGAACACTATAAAATCTCAACTTAACTTGAGGTCAAGGATTTTATATGGCGTCTCCACCGAAGGAACTGGGCGTCGGCGAGTTGGCCGAGCGCGCCGGCGTGGCGGTATCGGCATTGCACTTTTATGAGGCCAAGGGCTTGATCCATTCCGTGCGCTCCGGCGGCAACCAGCGGCGCTACGCGCGCTCGGTGCTGCGCCGGCTGGCCGTGATCAAGGTGGCGCAACGGGTAGGCATGCCGCTGGCGGCTATCGCCGAGGCGTTGAATGCGTTGCCGTCCGGGCGCACGCCGACCGTGGCGGACTGGCGCCGGCTGTCGGCGGCGTGGAAGCTGGAGCTGGAGGAGCGCATCCGGACCTTGACCCAGTTGCGCGATCAACTGGACGGGTGCATCGGGTGCGGCTGTCTGTCGCTGAAGGCCTGCCCGCTGCGCAATGCACAGGATGCATTGGCGCAGGAGGGGGCCGGCCCGCATTTCAAACCGTAGCCGGCGGCGATACCGGCCTGCGGAAGCTCACATGTTGCGGCGGTACTGGCCGCCTACTTCGAACAGCGCGGTGGTGATCTGCCCCAGCGAGCAGACGCGCACCGCGTCCATCAGCTTTTCGAACACGTTCTCGTTGTCGATCGCCGCTTGCTGCAACGCCGCCAGCGCCTGCGGCGCGTGGGCCGCGTGAAGTTGGTGGAAGTCCTCCAGCCGCTTGAGCTGCGATTGCTTTTCGTCGTCGGTGGAGCGGGCCAGTTCGATCTTTTGCGGCTCGCCGGTCGCCTTCGGATTGCGGAAGGTGTTGACGCCGATGATGGGCAGCGTGCCGTCGTGCTTCTGGTGCTCGTACAGCATCGACTCTTCCTGGATCTTGCCGCGCTGGTAGCCGGTTTCCATCGCGCCCAACACGCCGCCACGCTCGGCGATGCGTTCGAACTCCTGCAGCACCGCTTCCTCCACCAGATCCGTCAACTCCTCCAAGATGAACGAGCCCTGGTTCGGATTCTCGTTCTTGGCCAGGCCCCATTCGCGGTTGATGATCAGCTGGATCGCCAAGGCCCTGCGCACCGATTCGTCGGTCGGCGTGGTGATCGCCTCGTCGTAGGCGTTGGTGTGCAGCGAGTTGCAGTTGTCGTAGATGGCGATCAGCGCCTGCAGGGTGGTGCGGATGTCGTTGAAGTCGATCTCCTGCGCGTGCAGCGAGCGGCCCGACGTTTGCACGTGGTACTTGAGCTTTTGCGAGCGGTCGTTGGCGCCGTACTTGTCGCGCATCGCCACCGCCCACAGGCGGCGGGCGACGCGGCCGAGCACCGTGTATTCCGGGTCCATGCCGTTGGAGAAGAAGAACGACAGGTTGGGCGCGAAGTCGTCGATGTTCATGCCGCGCGCCAGGTAGGCTTCGACGAACGTGAAGCCGTTCGACAAGGTGAAGGCCAGCTGCGAGATCGGGTTCGCGCCCGCTTCGGCGATGTGGTAGCCGGAGATCGACACCGAGTAGAAATTGCGCACCTGGTGTTCGACGAAGTACTGCTGGATGTCGCCCATCACCTTGAGCGAGAATTCGGTCGAGAAGATGCAGGTGTTCTGGCCCTGGTCTTCCTTCAGGATGTCCGCCTGCACGGTGCCGCGCACGTTTTGCAGCACCCATTCGCGCAGCTTGGCCGCTTCGTCGGCGTCCGGCTGGCGCTTGTGTTCTTCGACGAAGCGCTCGATCTGCTGGTCGACGGCGGTGTTCATGAACATCGCCAGGATGGTCGGCGCCGGGCCGTTGATGGTCATCGAGACCGAGGTGCTCGGGCTGCACAGGTTGAAGCCGTCGTACAGCACCTTCATGTCGTCGAGGGTGGCGATCGAGACGCCGGAGTTGCCGACCTTGCCGTAGATGTCCGGACGCGGCGCAGGATCGGCGCCGTACAGGGTCACCGAGTCGAACGCGGTCGAAAGGCGCTTGGCGTCCATGCCGGTGGAGACCAGCTTGAAGCGGCGGTTGGTGCGGAAGGCGTCGCCTTCGCCGGCGAACATGCGTGTCGGGTCTTCGCCCTCGCGCTTGAACGGGAACACGCCGGCGGTGAACGGGAACGAGCCGGGGACGTTTTCCAGCATCAGGAAGCGCAGGATTTCGCCGTGGTCCTCGTAGCGCGGTAGCGCGACCTTGCGGATCTTGGTGCCCGACAGCGTGTGCTGCACCAGGCGGGTACGGATTTCCTTGTCGCGGATTTTGACGACGTAGTCGTCGCCGGCGTAGGCGGCCTGCATCTCCGGCCAGCCGGCAAGCAGCTTCTTGGCGCCGGCGTCCATCGCCGCGTCGCGGTCGGCGATGACATCATCAAAATCGGCGCTTTTATGCGCCAGCGCCAGCATGCGTTTCGATTCCGTCAGTTGCTGGCGTTCGCGCGCCAGCGTCACCTGCTTGCGCGTGAAGCGATGGTAGCCACGCACGGTGTCGGCGATCTCCGCCAGGTAGCGGGCGCGCGCCGGCGGCACGATGACGTTTTTACCGCTGGAGTGGCGCAGCGACACCGCCGGCAGTTTGCCCGCCCTGGTCGGCAGGCCGAATTGCGCCAGCTTCGGCAGCAGTCCTTGATACAGCGCGGTGACGCCGTCGTCGTTGAAACGCGACGCCTGCGTGCCGTAGACCGGCATCTCCTCGGGGCGCACGCTCCACAGCTCGCGGTTGCGCTGGTACTGCTTGGCGACGTCGCGCAGCGCGTCCTGCGATCCCTTGCGATCGAACTTGTTGATCGCGATGAAGTCGGCGAAATCGAGCATGTCGATTTTTTCCAGCTGCGAGGCGGCGCCGAATTCCGGCGTCATCACATACATCGACACGTCCACGTGCGGCACGATGGCGGCGTCGCCCTGGCCGATGCCGGAGGTTTCGACGATGACCAGATCGAAGCCGGCCACCTTGCAGGCGGCGATGACGTCCGGCAGCGCCTCCGAGATTTCCGAACCCGCCTCGCGCGTGGCCAGCGATCGCATGAACACGCGGCTCTGAAGTTGGCCATTGGTTGCCCATGGATTGATCGCGTTCATGCGGATACGGTCGCCCAGCAGCGCGCCGCCGGATTTGCGGCGCGACGGGTCGATCGAGATGATGGCGATGTTGAGCGCGTCGCCCTGGTCGAGGCGGATGCGGCGTATCAGTTCATCTGTCAGCGACGATTTGCCGGCGCCGCCGGTGCCGGTGATGCCCAAGGTCGGCACGGGCAGGCCCTCGGCGGCGGCCAGGATTTCGGTGCGCAGCGCCGGCGCGGCCTTGTCGTTTTCCAGCGCGGTGATCAACTGCGCCAGCGGGCGGTGGCGCGAGGCCACGTCGCCTTCGCGCAGCGGCGCCAGCGAGGTCGGGGAATACTGCGACAAGTCGATGTCGCACTGTTGCACCATCCACTGGATCATGCCGACGAGCCCCATGCGCTGGCCGTCCTCCGGGCTGAAAATCCGCGTGACGCCGTAGGCATGCAGGTCGGCGATTTCGTCGGGGACGATGACGCCGCCGCCGCCGCCGAACACCTTGATATGCGCGCCGCCGCGCTGGCGCAGCAGGTCGATCATGTACTTGAAGTATTCGACATGGCCGCCCTGGTAGCTGGAGATGGCGATGCCCTGCACGTCCTCCGCCAGGGCGGCGGTGACCACCTCGTCGACCGAGCGGTTGTGGCCCAGGTGGACCACCTCCACGCCGTTCGATTGCAGGATGCGGCGCATGATGTTGATCGAGGCGTCGTGGCCGTCGAACAGCGAGGCGGCGGTGACGAAGCGGATTTTGTTGGCCAGGCGCGGTTGATCCGGCACTGCCGCGATGGTCGGAGCGGAGAGGTCGTTCATGGTGTCCCTTCTATTCTGTGCGTCGATCTATGTCGTACATTTATTATATGACGTTTACGTAAACGTAAGCTTTTACGATCAGGCGGCGCGCTGCTGGCCGAATTGCGCCATCAAGCGCGCCTTCTCGGCGTGGAAGAGCGCCACCGCCTTCTCCTTCACGTGACCGTAACCGCGCACTTTTTCCGGCAACCCCGCCAGTTCGACGGCCAGCGCGTGGTTTTCCACGGTAAGCCCCCCGATCAAAGCGGTGACCATCGCGCGATATTCGACGATCAGCGCGCGCTCCATCTTGCGCTCGTCGCTGCGGCCGAAGACATCGAACGCGCCGCCGCGCAAGCCCTTGAACTTGGCCAGCAGCTTGAAGGCGCTCCACATCCACGAGCCGAATTCCGCCTTCACCAAATGGCCCTTGGCGTCCTTCTTGGCGAACAGCGGCGGCGCCAGATTGAACTTGACCGAGAAGTCGCCCTCGAACTGCTGCTTGAGCTGCTCGACGAAGCGTCCGTCCGTGTACAAACGCGCCACCTCGTATTCGTCCTTGTACGCCATCAGCTTGAAGTAGTACTTGGCCACGGCGGTCGACAGCTTGTTCCCCAGTCCCAGCGCGGTCTCCCTGGCGCGCACCTGCGACACCAGTTGCTCGTAGGTGGCGGCGTAGGCGGCGTTCTGGTAGTCGGTCAGGAACTGCACGCGCTTGGCGACGATGTTCTCCAGGCTTTGCGGCATCTGCACCACGATCGCCTGCGTCGGCGTGGCCACGCGCTCGACGCGCTTCAGGTCCACGGCCGCGCGGCGTCCCCACAGGAAGCTCTTTTTGTTGGACGCGATGCCGACGCCATTGAGTTCGATGGCGCGCAGCAGCGACGCCTCGGTCAACGGAATCCGGCCCCGCTGCCACGCGTAACCGAGCATGAACAGATTGGCGGCGATGGAGTCGCCCATCAGCGCCGTGGCCAGTTTGGTGGCGTCGATGAAATCGGCGGCGCCGGGGCCGCCGACCGATTCCTCGATCAGCGCGCGCACCTCGGCGACCGGGTACTGCCAGTCGGCGTTCTGCGCGAAGGTGCCCGGCGGCTGCTCGTGCAGGTTGATGACCGCCAGCGTGCGGCCGGGACGCATCTTCGACACCGCGTCGGCGGCGCCGGCGGTCAACATGTCGCAGCCGAGGATGACGTCGGCCTCGCCGGTGGCGATGCGCTGCGCGCGCAGGTGCGCCGGCGTCTTCGCCACTTTGACGTGCGAGGTGACGGAGCCGTTTTTCTGCGACATGCCGGTCATGTCCAGCACCGACGCGCCTTTGCCTTCCAAGTGCGCGGCCATGCCCATCAGCGCGCCGACGGTGATCACGCCGGTGCCGCCGATGCCGTTGATCAGGATGTTGTAGGGCTGCTCGCACGATGGCAGTTCGGGTTCCGGCAGCGCGCCGAAGCCGTCATCGTTATCGGACTTGCCCACCCCGGTTTTGGTTTTCTTCAGCGTTCCGCCTTCGACGGTGACGAAGCTCGGACAGAAGCCCTTCACGCACGAATAGTCCTTGTTGCACGACGATTGATCGATGGTGCGCTTGCGGCCGAACTCCGTTTCCTTCGGCAGGATCGAGGTGCAGTTCGACTGCACGCCGCAGTCGCCGCAGCCTTCGCACACGGCTTCGTTGATGACCATGCGCTTGGCCGGGTCGGGGTATTCGCCTTTCTTGCGACGGCGGCGCTTCTCGGCCGCGCAGGTCTGGTCGTAGATCAGCACCGACACGCCTTCCACTTCGCGCAGCTCGCGCTGGACGGCGTCCATGTCCTTGCGGTCGTGCAGGCTGACCAGCGACGGCAGCGCGCCGCGATCGGTGTAGCGGCCCAGGTCCTCGGTCACCAGCGCGATGCGTTTGACGCCTTCGGCCGCCATCTGCTGGGCGATCATCGGCACCGACGTGATGCCGTCGACCGGCTGGCCGCCGGTCATCGCCACGGCGTCGTTGTACAGGATCTTGTAGGTCATGTTGACCTTGGCCGCCACCGCCGCGCGGATCGCCAGATAACCGGAGTGGAAATAGGTGCCGTCGCCGAGGTTCTGGAACACGTGCGGGATTTTGGAGAAAGCCGCCTGGCCGATCCACGGCGCGCCTTCGCCGCCCATGTGCGTGGTCAGTTTGTTGAACTCGGGGTAGATCGACGTCGCCATCACGTGGCAGCCGATGCCGGCCAGCGCCAGGCTGCCCTCCGGGACCTTGGTGGAGGTATTGTGCGGGCACCCGGAGCAGTAGAACGCCGGGCGGAACGGCGTGCTGATGGCCTTCTTCAGCACCGCGTCCTTGGCGTCGAGGAAGGTCAGGCGGGCCTTGATATGGTCGCAGGTGACCGGGTCGGAGATCAGGCGCTTGACGCGCGAGGCGATCACGCGCGCCACCTGCGAGACCGAGAAGTCGGCCTTGGAGGTCAGCAGCCATTCGCCGCGCGGCGCCACCCACTCGCCTTTTTCGTCGAACTTGCCGATCACGCGCGGGCGCACGTCGTCGCGCCAGTTGTACAGCTGCTCCTTCAATTGGTACTCGACGATCTGGCGCTTTTCCTCGACCACCAGGATCTCGTCGAGGCCCTGGGCGAATTCGCGCACGCTGTCCGGCTCCAGCGGCCATGGCATCGCCACCTTGAACAGGCGCAGGCCGACATCGGCCGCCATGTTCTCGTCGATGCCCAGCTCCTCCAGCGCCTCGAGCACGTCCAGATACGATTTGCCCGACGCGATGATCCCCAGCTTGGCGTTCGGGCTGGTGATGGTGGTGTGATTGAGTTTGTTCTCGCGCGCGTACGCCAGCGCCGCGTAGATTTTATAGTCCTGCATCAGCGCTTCCTGATTGCGCGCCTGCTGGCCCAGCGGAATGCTCGACAGGCGGGCATTCAGGCCGCCCTCCGGCATGACGAAATCGAGCGGAATCTTGACATCGACGCGGAACGGATCGGCATCGACGGAGGCCGACGATTCGACCGTGTCGGCCAGCGCCTTGAACGCCACCGTGCAACCGGAAAAGCGCGACATCGCCCAGCCGTGGATGCCCAGATCGAGGTACTCCTGCACGTTACAGGGATACAGCACCGGGATCATCGACGCCGAGAACAGGTGGTCCGACTGGTGCGGCAAGGTCGACGAATAGGCGCCGTGGTCGTCGCCCGCCACCAGCAGCACGCCGCCGTGCTTCGAGGTGCCGGCGTGGTTCATGTGTTTGAAGACGTCGCCGCAGCGGTCCACGCCCGGTCCTTTGCCGTACCACATGGCGAACACGCCGTCGTATTTGGCCTCGCCGATCAAATCGACCTGCTGCGAGCCCCAGACGGCGGTCGCCGCCAAGTCCTCGTTCACCCCCGGCACGAACTGCACGTGGTGCGCTTCCAGATGCGGCTTGGCCTTCCACAGGTTCTCATCGAGGCCGCCCAGCGGCGAGCCGCGATAGCCGGAAATGAAGCCGGCCGTGTTCAAGCCGGCCGCCTGGTCGCGCACGCGCTGCATCATCGGCAGGCGCACCAGCGCCTGGATGCCGGACAGGAAGATGTCGCCGTGGGTCGCCGTGTATTTGTCGTCGAGGCTGACGGTCGTCAGTCGGGAAGGTGCTGCGGTGGCGCCATCGTCTCTTGCGGACGTTTCTGGGCCGGTTGCCGTGGTGTCGGGCATGGCGGGTCTCCGTTTTTGGTATCAGATCGCGCCCGTACCCGGTCACGCCGGGTAGGCGCGCCAGGATCGGGCCGGGGCCGCATGGTGAGCGGAATTGGACCTAGTATGGGCGTGAGTTGACGTATACGGAAATAGTGTTTGCCAATCGCCCCATAAGAAAAAATGATACCCCGGCGTGGGGCGACGGTTCAGATGATCGGGGTGGCGCCTGGCCAGGTGCCGGACTGGCACAGCTCGACGCTGACTTGCTGCACCAGCCGGCCGATGGCGCCGGCGGCGTTGGTCAGCGGGATGTTTTTCGAGGCGCACAGCACCACCGTGCGCGAGATGGTCGGCTGGCGGATCGGATGCGCGCGCATGGTGCCGCGTTGCAGTTCGTCAAGCACGGGCGCCGACGGCAGCAAAGTGGCGCCCATGTCGGCCAGGATCGCCGATTTGAGGATGGCGATCGAATTGATTTCGATGACGTTCGACAGCTTGAGCCCGGCCGCGCGCACCATGCTTTCGATGCGCGGACGCACGCCGTGCTGCGGACCCGGCAGGATCAGGGTGGTGCCCAGGGTCTGCTCCAGCGTCAGCGTCCGCTGGCCGAGGGCGTAGGCGGCGTCGGCGCGGCAGATGAAGCGCAACTCCTCCTCCACCAGCGGGGTGGTGGCGAACGGCGCCAACTGGCCGTCGTCGAACAGCACGGCCAGGTTGACCCTGCCGGATTTGAGCTGCTCGCTCAGGTTGCCGGTCAGTTCCTCGGTCAGCTGCAGCGTGATTTCGGGATAGGTGGCGCGCGCGGCCGTCAGCAGCGGCAGCGCCAGCGCGCCCGAGATGCTGTGCGGCAGCCCCAGGGTGACGCCGCCGCTGGGCCGCTCCGCTGATTGGGTGACGGCCGAGCGGGCGTCGGCCACCTGCTTGAGGATGGCTTGCGCGTGTTCGTAAAAGATCTTGCCGGCGTCGGTGCTGAGCACGCCCTGCGCCGAACGGTGCAGCAGTTGCACGCCCAGTTCCTCCTCGAGCTGGCGCAACTGCTGCGTCAGCGCCGGCTGCGCCACGTGCAACACCAGTGCCGCGCGCGACAGCGACCCGTGGTCGACGATGGCGACAAAATAACGTAGTTGGCGGAGTTCCATAGTGGTGGCGCGGCGGTCGACCCGGATTAGTCATGGACAAACACATGGTAGCACTTGCAAATATGATCCTGACAGGAAACTATTTGTTATACTGAATTCAGTCCATTCTCCTCTCCAGACTTTACGCAGGTGCATGTATGTTAAAGAAAGTCGACTCTTCCCAGCTCAAAGTGGGCATGTATATACATGACCTGAGTTGCGACTGGATGACGCACCCGTTTGTCCGCAACCGGTTTTTGCTGACCAGCGAAGATGAAATCCGCAAGATCCTCAACGCCGGCATCCATGACGTGGTCATCGACAGCGGCAGGGGCCTGGACGTGGAGGATGCGCCGTCGCTGGCCGAGGCGCAGGCGGCGACCGAGCGCGAAATCGTCGAAATCGCCGCCAAGACGCCCGTCGTCACCCGCGTGTCGCTGGGCGAGGAGATGCGGCGCGCGGTGCAGATCCGCCACCAGGCGTCGACCCTGGTGCGCACGGTGATGCAGGACGCCCGCCTTGGCAAGGCGATCGAACTGGACCAGGTCGAGCCGGTGGTGCAGAGCATCACCGAGTCCATCCTGCGCAACCCGGGCGCGCTGGTGGGCTTGCTGCGCATCAAAAACAAGGACGATTACACCTTTTTGCACTCCGTTAGCGTCTGTACGCTGCTGGTTGCGTTTTGCCGCTCGCGCAATATCGCGGCCGATATCACCCATCAAGCTGGTCTCGGCGGCTTGTTGCACGACACCGGCAAGGCGCTGGTGCCCGACGCCATCCTCAACAAGCCGGGTCCGCTGACCGACGAAGAGTTCGCCATCATCAAGCGCCACCCCAGCGACGGCTACGACATCCTGCGCAAGACGCCGGAGGTCGGCCCGATTCCGCTGGATATCACCTTGCACCACCACGAGCGGCGCGACGGCAGTGGCTATCCGGGCAAGCAAGCGAACGAGGAGATCAGCGAACTGGCCCAAATGGCGGCCATCGTCGACGTCTATGACGCCATCACGGCAGATCGTTGTTATCACAAAGGCATGTCGGCGGCGGCCGCGCTGCGCAAGATCTATGAGTGGAGCAAGTTCCACTTCAACCCGCAGTACGCGCAGGAATTCATGCGCTGCGTCGGCATTTATCCGGTTGGAACGATGGTGATGCTGGAGTCGGGCCGCCTCGGTGTGGTGATTGAGCCACACGAGACCAATTTGCTGGCGCCCAAGGTCAACGTGTTCTTCAACACCAAGCAGAATTTGTATATCAAGCCGGAAACGGTCGATCTGTCGCGCGGCCTCGGCTTCGGCGGCGGCGACAAGATCGTCGGCCACGAGTCGGCGGCCAAGTGGAATGTCGATCCGATGCGGTTTTTAACGCTGGCCTAGAAGAATTCGGCCGTGTCGTTCGACGCGGTGGTCTGCAACAGGCCGCCGCTGAGCAATTCGTCGTAGTGGCACACCAGGTTGCGGCCGTGGCTCTTGGCGTAGTACAGCGCCTGGTCGGCGTGCCCCAGGATGATCACCGGCGCCTCCAGCGCGCTGATGCTGACAAAGCCCACGCTCACCGTCACCTTGCCCACTTGCGGGAAATCATGCGACGCCACGTTCTGGCGGAAGCGTTCGATGATCTTTTTGGCATTGTCGAGCGTGGTCGAGCGCAGCAGCACGACGAATTCCTCGCCGCCGAAGCGGAACACGCGGTCTTGCGCGCGGAACGACGACGTCAGCAGGTTGGCGATCAGGATCAGCACCTCATCGCCGTATAAATGGCCGAAACGGTCGTTAACATGCTTGAAATGGTCGACGTCGACCACCGCCAGCCATTGCTTTTCCTCGTCGCCGTGTTGGCGCCGTTCCGGTTCGCCCGGCAAGGTGACCGAATCCTGCTCGATGCTGGCGGCCAGCATCTTGGAGAGCTGGTCGTCGAAGGTTTTGCGGTTGAGCAGGCCGGTGAGCGAATCGCGCTCGCTATAGTCGAGCAGGTTCTGGAAGTTGCGGTAGACGCTGACGATGCCGCCGATGATATGGATGGTGTCGCTGGTGTAGGGCGTCGGATTGACGATCTCGAGGCAGGTGTCGGCCTTGTCGCCGAGCCAGATCGGCAGCCACAACGTGTGCTCGCCGGCGTCGTTGGCGACGTCGGCGCCGGACTCGTGCTGGGCGATGCAGTGCGCCAGCGCCGGGAAGTTCTCGATCGGCTCGCCCGGGTTGTGCAGGTCGGTGTTGTCGACCATGCAGGCCGGCTCGCCGGCGACGACGATGGCGCGCGCGCGCACGAACACCTTGCCCCGCACGGTGGCCAGGGTCAGCACCCGGGCCTGGCTGGCGCGGGCAAGCTCCTGCACCGCCGAAATCACGGAGATGTCGAGCATCGTGTGATCTCGGTGGCCGGTCATGTCCACCATGTGTTTCAGTAGGGAATCCATTTTCTTCTCTGGAAAATTAACACACAACCTTGCGGTCAGCCACGCTTTGTTCACGCCTATCAAGCACGATTTCTCTGATAGTCAGGCGCACGGTAAGGAAGCAGTACGGGGCCTTTCCAAAGAACAGCTAAGCAGGATAATAGTTTTTTGCAATCAAGGCAATTCTTGTGTGTGAAAAAAAATGTCTTTGACGCCGATTGCCGCCATTCTTGCAACCATTTTCATACAGCAAGCCGAGTCCCGGGACCGCTTTCAGCGTACAAGCGGGCAACACCCCCCAGTTTGACATAGGGCAGCACCGGGGCGCGCCGCGCATCGCCTGCTTGATCAAAACGACCAAAATAGTTCCCTGCGGAAAACTTGCGTCATGTCAATTCCTATAAAGCTGCTAGCCGTATAGTAATTCCAATGGCGCGGAAACGGCGGTCTGCAGGCCGGCCGTCCGTACCAGGGTAACAGAGGTTTTTTTATTAATCGACTCAACTAGGGAGTACATCATGAACTCACTTATCGCAGCAGCAAAGGCGTTTGCGTCGGACGAAGAGGGGATCACGGCCATCGAATACGGCTTGATCGCCGCGGTGATGGCTGCCGCCGTCGCCGTGGTCTTCGGCACCCTGGCGGACGCATTGGAGGGCGGCTTCGGCAAAATCGCCTTGCTGATCAACCCTGCCTGATCAATCCAGCCACGCAAGCCACCGGGCTTTCCAGCGCAGTCCGGCTGGAAAGTCTTTTCCTTCCGAAAGTTCCCCATGTTGAACGCCATCGAAGTCATTCTGATCTGTCTGGTCGCGCAGGCGGCCGTGACCGATCTGGCCATGCGCAAGATACCCAACGTCCTCATCTTAAGCGGTTTGCTGTTGGCGATGATACTGCATCTGCTCGGCGGGCAACCGTGGGCGCCCCTGTCGCAATGGCTGGCCGGCACTCTAGCTGGCTTTTTTTTATTTCTGCCCTTGTATTTGCTGCGCGGCATGGCCGCCGGCGACGTCAAACTGATGGCCATGGTCGGCGCCTTCGTCGGCCCGTCGGCCGCGGTGCAGATCGGCTTGCTGGCCTACGTGATCGGCGGCGTGCTGGCGGTGCTGCTGCTGCTGTGCGGCGGACGACGGCGCGAAGGCTGGCGCAATGTCGTGCTCGTCTGCAAGCCGCTGCTGTGGCGCCTGCTCGGCCTGCCGCTGGCGCCGGTGCCGCTGGCCTCCATCGCCAGCGTCGGCGGGATTCCCTATGGCGTGGCCATCGCGCTGGGCACCTCCGGCGTTGTGGCATGGGCGCATCGCTGACCGGCACGCTTGGTCGCCGTTTGCTGCGCATCAATGTCCATCGGGCACCGCTCGATAAACTTGATTCCTTAGTGAAACAATTCAGTCTTGCGGAGACCTCCATGCTCAGCCTCGATCCCTCACCCTATGCATCCCCCGCGGAGACCGAGCCGGGCCACGCGCTGCCGCCCCAGCCCAAAACCTTGCGCGACACCGGGCTGCCGCAGCAACTGGTCGTCGAGCTGATCGCCAAGGCCATCTACGTCGGCGGCAGGACCCATCTGCCGGTGCTCACCACCAAGCTGCACCTGTCGATCAACGTGCTGCGCGAGGCGCTCGACTTCCTGGTCGCCGAGCACGTGGCCGAGGTGGCGTGGCGCGGCGAGTCCGACATCGACGTCCAGTACCAGCTGACGGCCGGCGGCAAGCAGCGCGCCAGCGCGTGGATGGAGCGCTGCCGCTACGTCGGCCCGGCGCCGGTCACGCTGGAGGTCTACCGCGCCATGGTCGAACGCCAGGCCAGCCTGGCGCCGCAGCTGTGCGCGGACGATCTGGCGGCCGAATTCTCCGACGATCTTCTGCCGCCGTCGGTGCAGCAGATGCTCGGCGCGGCGATGTACTCGGGCCGCACGATGCTGCTCTATGGTCCGTCGGGCGGCGGCAAAACGACCCTGGCGCGGCGCCTCGGCGCCATGCAGCAGGGACTGGTGGCGGTGCCGCACGCGTTGATGGTGGGGCAGGACATCATCCAGGTCTACGATCCGGCGCTGCACCGCGCGCCGTTGCCGCGCCAGGTGCGCCAGGCGCCCGAGCGGCGCAGCGGCGATCCGCGCTGGGTACTGTGCCAGCGGCCCGTGGTGGCGCTCGACGGCGACTTGAGCGAGGACATGCTCGACCCGCAGCCGGATGTGCCCAACGGCTGCTACCGCGCGCCGCCCCAGCTGATGGCCAACAACGGCCTGCTGATCGTCGACGACCTGGGTCGCCAGCGCATGGCGTCGACCGATGTGTTCAACCGCTTCTCGCAGGCGCAGGAGCTGCAGCGCAGCCAGTTGTCGCTGGCGGGCGGCTACCATTTCAGCGCGCCGTGCCGGATGCGGCTGCTGTTCGCCACCAGCCAGGCGCCGGAGGCGCTGCTCGACACCTCGGCGCTGCGCCGCGTCGGCTACAAGATCGCGGTCGGCGCGCTGAGCGCGGCCAACTACCGCGCGCTGTTCCGCCAGGGCTGCCTGAGCGCCGGCGTGGCCTACGACGAGCCCGCGCTGCGTTACCTGATCGACGAATTGCACGCGGGCGGCGGCTTGCCGTTGCTGGCCAGCGGCCCGCAGGAGATCATCGGCCGCATCGTCGATTTCGCCGGCTTCAACGGCGAATCGCCGCGCCTGACCGTCGCCACCATCGACCAGGCCTGGAGCAGCATGTTCGCCGGCGGCGCGCGGCCGGCCAGCATCGGCGGCGACGCCATCGACCAACTGGCCCAGCACATCCTATGAAAAACCGACGCGCACTGTGGATGATGGCGCTGGCCGTCCTATTCGGGCTGGGGGCGGTGCTGATGGCGTCGCGCTGGCTGCTGCGGCAGACGCCGACGACGGCCAACCGCATCGTGGTGGCCGCCGCCGATGTCAACCTCGGTCAGCGGCTGACGCCGCAGATGATGAAATCGCTGGACTGGCCGGCCGACAGCCTGCCGCGCGGCGCGCTGCTCGACCCGTCCAAGCTGGTGGGGCGGGTGCTCAAGACCAGCGTGCTGCGCGACGAGCCGTTGAGCGAAGCGAAGCTGGCGCCCGCCGGCACGGTGGGCGGGCTGTCGGCGCTGATCACCGAAGGCAAGCGGGCCATCACGGTGCGCGTCAACGACGTGGTGGGCGTGGCCGGCTTCGCGCTGCCGGGTAATTTCGTCGACATCCTGGTCAACACGCAGTCGGCGGGCGGCGGCCACGAGAACGCCATCTCCAAGATTGTGCTGGAACGCATACTGGTGCTGGCCGTCGCCCAGGAGGTCGGTCGCGACGAGACCAAGCCGCGCGTGGTCAACGCCGTCACCCTGGAAGTGACGCCGTCGCAGGCCGAGAACCTGGATCTGGCGCGCAGCGTCGGCACCTTGTCGCTGGTGCTGCGCAACCAGGTCGATCCGCGTCCCGGCGTCACCGACGGCGCCACCAAGTCCTCGCTGCTCGGCGTCGTCGCCAAGCCTGCCGAGCCGGCGCCCGTTGCCGAACCGGTGGTGGCGGCCAAGCCCCGCCCCCAGGTGGCGGCCGCTCCACGCGCGCGCGCTTGCACCGGCGTCATCGCCGGCGTGCAGCGCACGCAGGAATGTCTGTGAGGACGCCATGAACCATCCACTTCGCCTATCGATGCTGTTCGTACTCGCGGCGGCAGCGCTGCCTCTGCGGGCCGTCACGCCGGCCGCCGTGGGCGCGCCGGCGCCGGCGCCGGCCTTCCCGTCCGCGCCCCCGTCCGCGCCGGCCGCCGCGCCCGCGCCGAAAGCCGCCGCCGCGACCGTCGCCAGGCCGGTCCCCGCCGCCCCGGACGAAGGCAAGGGCTTGCGGTGCGGCGGCCAGGCCGCCGCGCCGGGCGGCATGACACTGCAGTTGGGGAAGTCGACGTTGATGCGCATGCCCGAAGCGGTGCAGGCGCGCAGCGTCGGCAATCCGGCCGTGCTGCAAACCATGCTGGTGGCGCCCGACACCTTGTATGTGGTCGGCGTCGACATCGGCACCAGCAATATGATCGTGCAGGGCCGCAGCGGCATGTGCAACGTGGTCGAAGTGGTGGTCGGCATCGATCCGTCGGCGCTGCAGGCGTCGATCGCCGCGCTGATGCCGGAGCAGAAAAACATCCACATCAGCGCCGCCGGCGACACGCTCGTCATCAGCGGCATGGTCGACGACGCGCAGACCGCGGCGCGCGTGCTCGATCTGGCCGCCGCGTTCGTGCGCCGGCCGGCGCAGCCCTTGCATGGCGCCGGCGAAAAGGGCGCGCCGGCGGCGCCCGCCGAGGCCAAAGGCGCCGGTGCCGCCGGCAGCACGCGCATCGTCAACTTCCTCAACATCAGCGCGCCGCAGCAGGTCATGCTGGAGGTGAAGATCGCCGAGGTGTCCAAGACGCTGCTCGACAAGCTGGAGGCGGGGCTGCTGGTGAGCGTGGGCGGCGGCGGCTGGGCCACCACCCTGGCGTCGAACTTCGTCAGCGGCACGCTTAAAGGGATGCTGGGCATGGGCCGTCCGGACGGCAACCGCGTAAGCGTCGAAGCGGACCGCAAGGAAGGCATGGTGCGCATCCTGGCCGAACCGACGGTGATGGCGATCAGCGGCCAGGAAGGCAGTTTCCTGGCCGGCGGCAGGATCTTCGTCCCGGTCGCGCAGGACAACAACAAGGTGACACTCGAGGAGAAGGAGTTCGGCGTCGGTCTGCGCTTCACGCCGACGGTGCTGGCCGGCGGCCGTATCAACCTGCGGGTGGCGCCGGAAGTGTCGGAGATTTCGCGCGAGGGCGTCGGCGTGGCGGCGATCGGCTTCGCCGGCACCGCCGTCCTGCCGTTGATCACGACGCGGCGCGCCTCCACCACGGTGGAACTGTTCGACGGCCAGAGCTTCGCCATCGGTGGCCTGATCAAGAACAACCGCACCACCAACATCCACGGGCTGCCGATACTGGGCGAAATACCGGTGCTCGGCGCGCTGTTCCGCAGCACCGACTTCCAGCAGGACCGCACCGAGTTGCTGTTCGTGGTGACCCCGCACCTGGTCAAGCCGCTGCCGCCCGACTACAAGCTGCCGACCGACGGCGCCACCGCGCCAAGCCGCGCGGCGCTGTTCCTCGGCGGGAAAATGGAAGGCGCGCCGCCCGCGCCCGCGCCGGCGGCCTTGCCGGCGCCACGTACCGAAAAACCTTAATCACCCCTGGGACCGACTATGCGAATCTTAATCAGCATGCTGGCGGTATGCGCGTTGGCCGCCTGCGTCAACACGCCGCTCGGCAAGAGCACGCCGCAATGGGACCGGCAGTTCGGCGGCGCCACCCGCACCGCGCTGGCGCAGCAGATCATCGATCCGGCGCCGCGCCGCGGCGACGGTGCGGTGGCCGGCATGGACGGCAAGGCCGCGCAGGGCGCCTACGAACGGTATCAACGCACCTTCAGCGGGACGGCACCGCCGGCGCCGACGTTCATGATCAGCAGCGACTCCAAGTAAGGACCCACCATGAAAGCATTGATGATCAGCAGGGACAGCCTGCTACACGCGGAAATCGCCGCACAAGGGTCGGCGCGCATGCCGGCGGTGCAGCTGGTGGCGTCGCGCAACGGCCTGCGCGACGCCGTCGAGCGGCAGCTGCCGGAGTCGCCGGAGCTGGTGATCTTCGACGCCAGCGACGTCGAACCCGGCGAGGCCGACCTGGTCGAACGCCTCGGCAAGACCTATCCGTCGGCGTCGTTCATGCTGCTCACGCGCGAGCCGCAGCAGGATTTGCTGATCCGCGCGATGCGGGCCGGCATGCGCGAGGTGCTGCAGCTGCCGCTGGTGCACAAGGCCTTCCACGAGTCGATGGACCGGATCGAGGTGGCGGCCGGCGTCAGCCAGATGCGCGACGGCAAGGTGCTCGCCTTCATCTCGTGCAAGGGCGGCAGCGGCGCCACGTTCTTGTCGACCAATTTCGGCTATGCGCTGGCCGCGCTGGCCGACAAGAAGGTGCTGCTGATCGACCTGCACGGCCAGTTCGGCGACGCCACGCTGTACGTGTCGGACCAGAAGCCGGCGATGACCCTGTCCGACATCTGCGGCCAGATCAGCCGGATGGACGGCTCCTTCCTCGACTCCTGCCTGGTGCACGTGGCGTCGAATTTCGGCGTGCTGGCGGCGGCCGACGATCCCAACCACCTGGTCGACATGAAGCCGGAGCACATGGACGCCATCCTGCGCGTGGCGCGCCAGCACTACGACTACATCGTGCTCGATGTCGGGCGCCAGATCGACGCCATCTCGCTGCGCGCGCTCGACCAGGCGGACGCCATCTACCCGGTGCTGCAACTGGCGCTGCCGGATATCCGCGACGGCCGCCGCCTGCTCGACATCTTCCGTTCGCTGGGCTATCCGAGCGAGCGCACCCGCCTGATCGTCAACCGCTACGAAAAGGGCGGCAAGCTGCGGCTGATGGACCTGGAGCAGGCATTGGGCGCGGAAGTGATGCACACGGTGCCCAACGATTACATGTCGGCCACGGACTCGGTCAACCAGGGCATCCCGGTGCTGCAGCTGTCGCGCAGCAGCGCGGTGGCGCGCAGCCTGGCCGACCTGGTGGAGCTGGTGACGGCGCGCCGCGTTTCGGAAAGCAAGGGCCTGTTCGACCGCCTGTTCGGGCGCACCGACAACGATTGATTTGCTGGAGCAGAAAATGAGCTTACGCGAGCGTTTGGCCAGCGGCGAGGACGGGCGGCAGGGCAACAGCGGTCCGCCCGGGCTGGCCGCCGCGGCCTACCAGGAACTGAAGAAGAGCATGCACCAGACGATCATGGACCGGATCGACCTGGAACGCCTGCAGCGGCTCACGCCGGAGCAGTTCAAGCACGAGCTGGCGCTGCTGGTCCAGCGCATCATCGAGGAGGAGCGCATCGTGCTGAACCAGCACGAGCGCCACAACCTGGTGCTCGACATCCAGCACGAGATGCTCGGCTTCGGCCCGCTGGAGCCGCTGCTGGCCGATCCCGGCGTGTCGGACATCCTGGTCAACACCCACGCCAAGGTGTATGTCGAGCGCGCCGGCCGCCTGGAGCTGACCGGCGTCACCTTCAACGATAACGCCCACCTGATGAAGATCATCGAGAAGATCGTCTCGCGCGTGGGGCGGCGGGTGGACGAATCGAGCCCGATGGTCGACGCCCGCCTGCCGGACGGCTCGCGCGTGAACGCCATCATTCCGCCGCTGGCGATCGATGGCCCGATCCTGTCGATCCGGCGCTTTTCCGTCAACCCGCTGACGATCGAGAACCTGCTCGACAACCGCAGCCTGACGCCGCCCATGGTGCAGGTGCTCAAGGCGCTGGGCCACGCCAAGATCAACATCCTGATCTCCGGCGGCACCGGCAGCGGCAAGACCACGATGCTCAACGTGCTGTCCGGGTTCATTCCGGCGTCCGAGCGCATCGTCACCATCGAGGACGCGGCCGAGCTGCAGATGCGCCAGCCGCACGTGGTCCGGCTCGAGACGCGCCCGCCCAACATCGAGGGCAAGGGCGAGGTCAATCAGCGCTCGCTGGTGCGCAACGCGCTGCGGATGCGGCCCGACCGCATCATCCTCGGCGAGGTGCGCGGCGCCGAGGCGCTCGACATGCTGCAGGCGATGAACACCGGCCACGAAGGCTCGCTGGCAACGGTCCACTCGAACACCCCGCGCGATGCGCTGGCGCGGCTGGAGAACATGGTCAGCATGGCCGGCGTGAACCTGACCTCGCGCGCCACGCGCCAGCAGATCTGCGCCGCCGTGACGGTGGTGATGCAGGTCTCGCGCCTGACCGACGGCACGCGCAAGCTGGTCAGCCTGCAGGAGGTGACCGGGATGGAAGGGGAGGTGATCGCCATGCACGAGATTTTCCGCTACGAGCAAAAGGGCGTGGACGCCAACGGCAAGGTGCAAGGCATGTTTTCCGCCACCGGCGTGCGGCCGCGCTTCGCCGAGCGCCTGCGCATGTTCGGCGTACCGGTGCCCGATTCGGTCTTCGATCCCGACCGGATCTACGAGTAGGCGCCATGGACGCCGTCTTCTCCTCCTTTGCGGTGCTGCTGTTCGCGGCCGTGATCCTGATGATCGAGGGCGCGTGGCTGTGGTGGTCCGGCGCCCATGGCCGCGGCGCGCGGCGCATCGCCAAGCGCCTGCGCCTGATGGCCGAGCGCGGCGAGGGCGGCATCGAACGTGTCGATATCCTCAAAGGGCGCACCTACAGCAGCCTGCCGGCGCTGGAACGGCAACTGCGGCGCATCTCGCGCCTGGGTGCGCTCGACAATCTGCTGCTGCAGGCGGGCGTGCGCTGGTCGGTGGCGCAGTTCCTCGGGTGCTCGGCGGCGATGCTGGCGCTCGGCGTGGTCGGCGCGCGCATGCTGGATATGCCGACGCTGGCGGCATGCGCCATGGTGGCGCTGGCGCTGGCCACGCCGGGGATACTGTTGATGCGCACGCGGCGCGCGCGCCTGACCAAGCTGGAGGAGCAATTGCCGGAGGCGGCCGATTTCCTCGGCCGGGCGCTGCGCGCCGGCCACTCCTTCGCCAACGTGATGCAGATGGTCGGCGAAGAAATGCCCGAGCCGATCGCCGGCGAATTCAAATTCGCCTACGAGGAGATCAACTACGGCGTGCCGATGAACGAGGCGTTGCACAACCTTGCGGTGCGGGTGCCGTTGACGGACCTGCGCTATCTGGTCATCGCGGTGCTGATACAGCGCGAGTCCGGCGGCAACCTGGCCGAGGTGCTGGGCAATATCAGCCGGCTGATACGGGCCCGCCTCAAGTTGCTGGGGCAGGTGCGGGTGATGTCCGCCGAAGGCCGGATGTCGGCCTGGATACTGGGGTTGCTGCCGCTGGCGGTGATGCTGCTGATGACCGTCACCAGCCGCGATTACATCCAGGTCCTGTGGACCGATCCGATCGGCGTGCGGCTGATGTGGTACTCGAGCGCGGTCGCCGCGGGCGGTGTCTTGTGGATGCGGAAAATGATACGCATCAGGATATAAAAGGAGCGCGACATGGATGGACAGCAGATCATCTTCCTGGCGATAGTGTTCATCGTCGTCGCTGGCATCGTGATGCTGGCGCTGAGGACTTTTTCGCCGGTGCAGGTGCGCGAGCGGCTGAACGACGTGGTGGAGCCGGAGCAGGCGGCGCCGGAGGCCGCCGGCGGCTGGGCAGAGAAGATCGCGCATGCGGCGCAACCGTTTTCGCGCCTGTCGTTGCCGGAGGACGGGTGGGAGCGCTCGCCATTGCGCACCCGCTTCATGAACGCCGGCTGGCGCAACGCGGCGGCGCCGTCGTTGTACTTCGCCGCCAAGACCGTCCTGGCGCTGGGATTGCCGGGCGTGACGGCGCTGCTGGTCATCACCGCATCGCACGGCGGCCCGCCAAAAGGCTTCCTGTACCTGCTGCTGCTCATGGCGGGCATCGGCTATTACCTGCCCAACGTGGTCTTGACGCGCAAGGCGACCGACCGTTGCCGGGAGATCTTCGAGACCTTTCCCGACGCGCTGGACCTGCTGACCGTGTGCGTGGAGGCCGGACTGAGTCTGGAGCGCGCGCTGGCCAAGGTGGCCGGCGAGATCCATATCAAGAGCATGGCGCTGGCGCAGGAGCTGCAACTGGTGTTGATGGAGATGCGGGCCGGCTTCAGCAAGGAGCGCGCCTTGCGCAACCTGGCCTTGCGCAGCGGCGTCGAAGATGTCGATACGCTGGTGGCGATGCTGATCCAGTCCGAGCGTTTCGGCACCAGCATGGGCGATTCGCTGCGCGTGCATTCGGATAATTTGCGCAGCAAGCGTAGCGTGCAGGCCGAGGAAGCGGCCGCGAAGATCGGCCTGAAGCTGTTGTTCCCGCTGATCTTTTGCATCTTCCCGACGTTGATGCTGGTGCTGGTCGGGCCGGCCGGGATACAGATATACCGTTCGGTATTGCCAACCCTTGGAAACCATTAGGAGTCCGACATGAAGAAAACACTGTTGGCGACAGCCGCCGGCCTGGCGCTGATCGCATGCGGCGGCATGCAGAAGCAGGCGCCGTCGATCGAGCCGCCAGCGGCCGTGGCGCCGGGCGGCCAGGTCGTCACGGCGCTGGAGCGGGCCTGCCTGTCCGACCCGATGGACGCGGCCAGGTGGGAGGCGCTGGCGGCGGCGCTGGAGTCGGACGGCCAGCGCGAGCGGGCACGCACGATGTATGGGCAGGCGGCCACCTTGCGCGCGCACGATGTGCGGCGCGACTACGCGCTGCTGCAGGAGAAAGCCGCCGCGCCGCGCGACGCCGCGCCGGAGCCGTCGGCGTCGATGCCGCGCACCGAGGTGCGCCGGCTGGGCGGCGCGCTGGTCGAGGTGCTGCGCATCGTGCCGGTGGCGGCGACAGCCATGGCGATGCCGGCGCCGATGCCGGCGCGGATGCCGATGCCGGGCGCGCCGGCAAGTCCCGCGGCGGCCTTGCCGGTGCGTCTGGAAATCAGCAACGGCAACGGCATCAATGGCGCCGCCGCGCGGCTGGCGCGCTCGTTGAGCGTGGAGGGATTGAAGACCGTGCGGCTGACGAACGTGAAGAACTTCGGCGTGCCGGTCAGCCGTATCGAATACCAGATGGAGCAGCAAGCGATGGCGGAATCGCTGTCGGAGCGTTTGGGCCTGCCGCTGACGGCGAAAAACGAAAAGTCGTCGCGCGCCGACATGCGCATCGTCCTTGGGCACGACGCCGCCGTGGGCGGCCGCTTCAAATAAAAAAACCGTCCGGGTGGAGATCATCCTCCCGGACGGAAAAAAACACACCCATGTGTTTCCTGTTGCTGCCGGCGCTATACCAGCGCCCGGCGCGTTCCTTACTGCCAGCTCACGCTGCCCAAACCGTTGGCGACGGACTTGCGATTGGTCGGGTTGCCGTACACGGTGGCCGAACCGAGACCGCTCAGGGTGAGCTTGGCGGTGTTCCGCGCGTACACCGACGCGCTGCCAAGGCCGGACATGTTGACGTCGACCGTTTCGGCGCGCAGCTGCTGCGCATCGAGGCTGCCGACGCCACCGAGGCTGGCGTTCAATTGCTTGGTCTGGCCGATCATCTCTATGCGGCCAGCACCGTTAAGATGCAGTTCGACGTTGTCGCTGTTGCCGGTGTTGACGGTCATGCCGCCTACCCCGCCCAGCTTGACGTCGACATTGCGGTATTGGGCGTTGACCTTCACCGAGCCGGCGCCTTCCAGCGCCAGGCGCAGGTTGTCGCCGCTGAATCCCGTCACTTCGGTGGCGCCCACGCCGCCCGATGCCAGCGCGCGCAGGTTCGGCAAGGTCAACTCGGCGCGCAAATCCTTTTTGCCGCCGATGTTGATGGTGTTGGTCTTGGCGGTGCCAATGCGCAGGGTGTCGCCGCTCTGCTGCACCGTCACCTTCTTCAGCGCGTCCGGTTCGCCGTACAAGGTCAGCGAAGCGACCGCGCCCTGTTTGATTTTCAGGCTGATGACGCCATCGAGATCGACGTTGACGGCGCGCGCATCGACACTGCGGCTCTCGCTGACGACGTCCGCGGCCAGCGCGGCGCCGGCGCCGCTGCACAACGCCGTGGCCAGCATCGCGGCCTTCAGGTATTTTTTCATGATGCGCTCCATCTTCGTCGGTGGGGATTACAGTGGAATCACAGCGCGGCTTTTTCGGCGGCCGTCAGGCGCTTGGCGGTGACCGTCACCACCTGCATGGCGCCGGTGCCGGCCTTGGCGACGACTGCCGCCGCCGGCGCGGTGGCCGGTGCGACTGCGCGGGTTGCCGGCACGGCGGCGGTGGCGAAGCTGGTGGCGCAGGCGACCATGATGGTGGCGACGAAGATGGCTTCCATGTTTTTTGCGATGTTCATTTTGAGCTCCTTGGGTTGATTAGTTCGTTGCGTTGAGTGAACTATAGACAAGGGCTACCTGTACATCCACCGGGATGTGACGAACTGCAAAAAGGAGGGGCCAGACTGCGTTTTGACGGGGTCTACGCGCGGCTGGGCGGGCGGCCTAGCGGTTGTTGAGCCCGGCGCCGCACAGCGCGTCCTGGTGGCTGGCGTACAGCTGCGTCAGCCAGGCGGAGACGGCCTTGAAGCGGGCGATCGATCCGGCGTCGCGATGGCTCAGCAGCCAGATGTCGCGCTGCACCTCGACGCCGGCGCCGATGCGGCGCAAGCCTTCCGGCTCGCCCATGATGCACGGCAGCAGCGCCATGCCGACGCCGGCGCGGCAGGCGCGCACCATCGTGCTCAGGCTGTTGACCTTGAGCACGCGGCGCGGCTGCGGCTCCATCGCCGCCAGCCATTGCATTTCGCCGGTGCCGGCCAGCGCGTCGTCGTAGGCGATCCACGGCTGCGTGCCCCAGCAGGCGCGCGGCGTGTCGGCGTAGCGCGGGTGGCCGTAGACGGCGAAGCCGAGGTCGCCCAGCTTGCGCATCACCAGCGCCGCGTCCTCGCCCGGCTTGCCCATGCGCAGGGCGAAGTCGGCCTCGCGCCGCGTGAACGACAGGTTCTGGTTTTCCGCCTGCAAGGTCAGTTGCAGGTGCGGATGCTGCGCGTGCAAGTCGGGCACGTGGTCCAGCAGCCAGTAGTCGAACAGGAAATCGATCGAGGTGATGTTGACCGGGCCGGCGGTGGCGTCCGCCTCCTGCGACGACGCTTGCAGCATGCTCTGGACACTGCCATAGACGGTCTCGCCGTGGGCGACGAAGACGCGGCCGGCGTCGGTCAGCTGGTAGCCGGTGTTGTCGCGGATGAACAGGCGCAGTTTCAGGGACTTCTCGGCGGCGGCGATGCGGCGGCTGATGGTCGACGCGTCCACGCCCAGCTGGCGGCCGGTGGCGCTCATGCTGCCGCTGCGGGCCAGCGCCAGGATCAGCGGGATATCGTTCCAGTCGAAGTCGTTACTGCTTGGCATCTGTGTCGGCGTAGGGGTGGGGTGGGAGCTGTGCATTTCTGCAAAGCCGGCTTGCATCGCTGTCTGTTCCACAAACGCGGTGGCGGGCATAAGATTCATCCCATCGCAAGGCCAAACTTGCAAAGAATCGTAGCACAAACAGCTATATCCAAACATCAACTAAAAGGAAGAACATCATGAACAACGCCGCTGACACCACCACTGTGAACCTTTCCCGCCGCACCGCTCTGTTCAGCAGCGCCGGCGCCGCTGCCGCCGCCGTCGCCGCCGTCGCCGTGCCACTGGCAACGATGAGCGCCGCCGCCGAAGCGGCCCCGGTCGCCAAAGGCGGTCCGGTGGCCCACTCGGTGAGCACCATCACCACCCGCGACGGCGTGGAGATCTATTACAAGGATTGGGGTCCGCGCACCGGCCAACCGGTCGTGCTCAGCCACGGCTGGCCGCTGAACGCCGACAGCTGGGAATCGGCGGCCTTCCACTTGGCCAACAACGGCTTCCGCGTCATCACCCACGACCGCCGCGGCCACGGCCGCTCGAGCCAGCCCTGGGACGGCAACGACATGGACCACTACGCC
>NZ_FODC01000015.1 GCF_900110275.1 Duganella sp. CF517 | reverse complement strand
CGATTGGCTGGCCCATCACTTGTTCGACACGCTCGATGAGATACAAGATTTTGCAACCCGATGGCTATGGACTTACAATCACGACCGGCCGAACAGGGCACTTGGTGGCATCACCCCAAAACAGAAGCTTGCCTTGGCCGCTTAACCTCTACTTTTAGCGCGCTCTAAAAATGGGAGGATTACCATCCGACGCGGGCAACATCGCGTTCAGCCGAACAGCCGCTCTTGGTCAGTCCTACCGCATCTCGATTCCAACGCCCATTGGACATTGAGCGTTGGACGCTTAACTGGTTTGTAAGTCAGCAACCAATTCATCCTTCGTCAGAGCGCTAAGGTCATCTCTACGAAGCTTCAATTGCTGCAAAATATGCCCGTTTGAAAGCTCGAAACCATCCAGCAGCGTGTACCAATTGAGGACGTATCGTTTCATTCTTTCGTCATCGCTAACCAACCCCATTTCGCCTTTGGCAATCTGACCTCGCATGCGGCTTGCGATTTCCATATCGGCACCGGAAATTTTCCTGCCCAAAAGGATGAGCTCGAAGTGCATGTGCTCGCTGCTGAATTCCGGATGCTTTTTGATGATGTTCGCGTAGCCATCGAGCTGCTGCAAATGTTTCAGGTTCAGAGAGATTCCTGGCCTCTTGATTTCCACCACTATGCAGCGATAGATTTGCTTTCCAAAGGAATCAAACGTCGGTATCTTCCGCGCCAAAAATAGGTCAGTTTGCTTAGTCGCACCAGGCAATGTCGCGGCTTCTTCTACATCGTCGGAGTCGACGGCATTTATTGTTGGTACCGTATCTCTCAGATTCTTCGCGATTCGGGTAAACGTGTCCTCTTCAGCACCAATGGTCTCGTATCGGCTACCGAAAAGCCACGTATTGTTCTCGATAATCTGCTGCAGGTCCGGCGTTTCAAGCACACTTTGGTAGTGGGAATTCATCAACTCCCGAAGCTTGTGCACAGCCGTCTGACGTTGTTGCAACACTTCAATTGTGCTGATGATATTTTCGAGCTGGGTGTACTTCAGCTGGTTGGACAATCGGCGAACAGATAAATCGTCCAAATCGAGAACGCCATTAAGTATTTCAAACAATGCATCGTTCTCGTTGGAGACGGCAATCCTGTCCAACAATCGCACTATGATTTTCTTCTGCTTCTTGTTCAGCGAGTTCATCACTGTAGGGTCGGCCATGTAAATCATACGAACAAGACTCTTGGCGTTCTCTGTACGCCATTCAGCATACGAGGCTTCCATCCCCGTATATGACGGGAAAATGCCCTCGTCGACGTACTTAGAAATCTCCGCGTTCACATACTTGCGCAAAAATTCGTCGTACACTTCCTGCACAAGTTCGTTCACGCCCTTGGTAAGCTTCCGCCACTCGTCTGAATCCGTAGTGGTATTGCCTTCGGAAAAAAGTGACTTTCCCTCACTTTCAAATCCATCTGCCCAGGCAGATTTCACATAGATACTCGTGAAAAAATTGGCCTTGAGATTAAAACTGCTCAACTGTTTGTGACGCGTTGTCCCATCCGAGTCCAGCAGATAGATATAGGATTTTTCCGAGCTCGGCCGTTCGTCCCAGCGAATGGTCGTAACATCGAAAACAAATTTTCCGACTTCTATCTCGCGACGAACAGTCTCATGCGAGGGGACGTGGACAGACGTTCCATTTAACAGCACGTGCCGCTGGGGATTGAGCGCCAAAAACCACCCGAATTCAGTCGAAAATACCTGCTGTAACTTGGCTGGCAAAGGGAGATTCTCGTGAAAATTGTGAAGCTCCACGCATGTGCCAGTCTCCACCTTGCTAAGGCGTGAGTGCTGCGCGTTTCGTTCAATTCGTTTGCCGTTGTACTTCTTGATGTTTGAACCGGAGACATGGATTTCTGCGTCTCCGTTCTTCGACCTGGTATGCCAAGTAGCGGAATGGCAAAGTCTATGAAACGCGAGTCGTCCTCGGCCATGAAGTCCATGCTGGGCCGCGTCTTCCTTCTTAGCGGAGTCGTTGAATTTCCCGAAGTTATCTTTAACGTTCTCGATGTCAATCCCGTCGCCGTCATCAAGCACGACGACCCGTTCAACACCGCCAATTTCATTTTCGACTACATCAACGCTGACCGTTCCTGCGCGCGCATCTAGTCCATTCCAGGCCAGTTCAAACAATGCTTCCCAAGGTTCTAAGCTCTTAAAGTGCTTCTTAATGCCCTCATCACTAATTTCTGTAGTGCCGGAAAAATCCATTTCACTCATTGTCGAACCCCGTCTCTGTACTTTTGCAAATCGGATACCCGATTACTCCACGCCAAGTGCCTTGAACACCGCATCCACCGGGTCAGAGTAGAAGCTTGTTTGAAACTTGGCAAACAACTCCCCTGGCACGGTCGCTATGTCGGTAACGCTCGACATCGGCAGCAGAATGCGTTTGGCACCGGCATCAAACGCCACCTGCATGCACTCAGCCAGGTTTCGCACTTGCACGATGGTGCCGCCCAGGCTCATATCACCCATAACGGCCAGCTGCGACTGCACTGGCTTGCCCAGCGCCGCAGAGCACAAGGCGATGAAGCTGGCTAGGGTGAGCGCCTGCGGTGCGCCGCTGTTCTGCAACTCAACTAGATGGGTGTGAAAGTCACGCTCGCCCGGCTTGATGGACGCGCTGACGCGGGATGAGTTGGCTTTGAAATAGTCGAACGCCACCCTTACCGCCTCACGTGGCGCCACTCCTGATACGTTCGCTTTGCCCGTGCCGGGGATAGATTGAATCTCCAGTCGGTAGATGCCGGGCATCTCGGATGAGCCCATGCTGATGGTGTGCAAGGTGCCGGGGTTCAAGCGCCCTTCAGGGACCAGCGCTCCGCCCGATTGTTCTGGCACAGTCACGAAGCGCTCAACGCCATCTTCCAAGTCGATGTAGCTGAAATGGACGTCGTAAAACTCCATGCCACCAATCTTCTTGAGCTGCTCCTTGATGCGACGCCGCGCCTCTAGCGCGTATTCCAAACACTTGCGCACCGAGTCCTTGGTGTACCCGCCGTCAGGACATATCAGCTTGAGTAAGCCTGACGTCGTGCGGCGTACCGCGATGGTGTCGCGCTGGTTCAGGTTGTTCCCTAGCTTGAACCACTTGTCGACGGCGTCGGCGAAGCTTTGCTTGCGCATCTCGCGCAGGTACTCAGCCAAGTAATCGACAATCAGCCCATACTGGTTCGTGAAAAACTCCGGCCGCATCTTTGGGATTTCCCATCCAGGCACATAGGCATGGAAGCGGTCAAAAAATGCTGAGTCAATCATCGCTTCGGGGAATGGCGCCAACAGGTGCGAGGTCTTGACCAGCGACTCCACGCTCTGGTTGATGTTTCCCACAAATACCATCGCGGCGCTGGCATTGACGGACTCCCGGCCCCGGCTGAACGAGCCTGACGCCATGTAGTCCTTCATGATTTGCACGCCGTCGTGGTCTTTGAAGTTGATGCCGGCTACTTCATCAAATGCCACCACGTCCCACAGGCCGACCAAACCCACCTTCCGAGCGCTCATGTTGTAGAACAAATTGGCCACGGTGGTTTGTCCGCCCGATACCAGAATACTGTTCGGGCTGATTTCCTTATAAATATGGCTTTTCCCAGTGCCCCGCGGGCCGAGTTCGCAAAAGTTGTAGTTGTTCTCCACCAGCGGCACCATACGCGCCAGCAGGTGCCATTTCACGCGCTCCTTGAAGTGGCTGGGTTCCATGCCGGTCGAGCGAATCAAGGCGTCAATCCACTGCTCATCCGTAAACGACTTGCGCGCCTCGAACAGGGCCGCCATGTCCATATTCGGCATCTGGATGGGCTTGAGCTCCGTCACTGTAAAAGGTGACCCTTTCTGGTCCTCTTCATAGAAGTATTTCAGTGTGACGATGCACCAAATGCCACCCACCAGCAATTTTTCGAACTGACGCACATAGCTGCTGGAAATCTCGGCATTTTTCACGCCCAGGTTGGACAGCAACGCCTCGTACACGTCCCGCTTTTCATTGAGCTTAACGGTGACCTTGTCGATGACCTTGTATGTGCCGCTCTCGCGCACCTTGGATTTGACCTTCTCCGCCTCGTCAGCGCGCACGTAGTTTTCCGTGAGGATGCGCTTGACGTTGACTAGGCCGTTCTGGATGACGGCTTCATCATTGCTCGCGCAATACATGCCGAGCAGGTACTCCAGCACGTACACCGGCACGTTCGCCCCCTCCTTAATCAGCTTAGTCAGGTCCTTGCGCACGACCTTTCCAGCAAAGTGGGTGTTGAGCAACGTATCCAGGCTAGTATCCGGCAGTTCATGAGCGGATATTGCTGCGGGTGTCGGTATTTGCATCATTTCAATGTTCAGAAGTCGTTACCAAAGGCTAAGTCTACCTTGACCGGCAAGCGCAGCACCTCCACGTTGCTCACCGCATCACGCACCAACAAATCAAAGTGCTTGTGCGGGTCATGCGCACCGGCCAGCACAGTCAACAAAACCGAGCGTTTCCGCTCATCAAGCAGCTGTGATGTGCTGTCAAAAGTGATGGACTGCACGTTGCTGATGGGTTTGTCGTTATCAGAGCCATCGCGCAGCGAGACCACTACAGAACGGGCCAACACTCGCTCCGACACCGCATCGGTCTGGATAAACTCGAAGCGCTGCGTGTTTGTCACCACCTTATTCACGGCGCCCAGCAGGCTAACGCTGACGTATTTGGTCTTGGCATTTTCCGCCTCGCTGACCCGCACGGTGATGACCGGCACTACAATTTCCTGCGGCATGGCGCTGCCATGGACGAAGCGTGCCCCGCCGGCAAAATGGAACCTGCTGGCTCCCTTGGGCAACCAAAAATCCAGACTGCCTTCCTGAGTGGTGCCGGCCGTCACCGCCGTATTACCAAACCATGCTTTGGGCGTTGCTCCCAAGTCATGGCCAATCAGGTAGCGTTTTTTGGCTTTCAATGTTCCTGCGGGCTTGTCGTCCAGCGTGGACTTGTCCGATTCATCGAGCGCCGACTCCTGATACATAAATCCGTGGTCGGCGGTAACCAAGACGGTGGAGCCATTGAGACTATGGATGATGAAACCCAGCAAGTTAGAGAGCTCCTGCACCGTTTGCGCGGCCGCCTCAAAGGTCTTGGTCTCGGACGCCTGCTTGTCGCCAGTCATGTCGATACGGTCGTGGTAGACGTAAACAAGCCGCTGGTCGCGCACCAGTTCCCGCCCCTTCTCCTTACCCAGTCCCATCAGGTCTTCGGCCTTAACAGCCAAGCCACCAAAGCGCTGTATTTGCTCACTGCGCTGTTCCAGCGTGGCCACGACATGCCCATCGGCCAGCACGTCGAGGTTAGCACTGTCTTTGTAGGCCAGCGTCTTGTGCGGCAGCAGCGCGGCCATGCCCAGCGCTGTATAGCTGGGCAACACCCCCAGCATACCGTCCAACGACGCCTTGAAGCGACTCTTGCTGTTGGTGTGCTGCACCAGCTCCTGAGCCACCTCATACCGGAACGCGTCGGAAATCACAACAAACACCCGTTTAACTCCGCCGTCAAACAGCGGCAGCACCTTGCGCTCATAGAACGCCTGTTGTGGCGTTACCTCAGGCAGCTTCCAGTGATTTAGCAAACCTCGCGGCCCTTCTATTACTTTTGACCATGCGGCGCTCAAGTGCGGGATGAACCAGCCTGAGTACACGCCTTCAATCGTCTCGCGCAGCTCGTGCAGCACGGCCCAGCCCATGGGCTCGACCGCGTCGGCCGCCGTATGGAAGTGCCGGTACAACAGGTCAAAGCGGAACAGCTCATCGCGATATTGCGCAAATGCAGTGCCCGCATCGACAAAACTGAAGCCCGACGCGTGGGCCGCCTTCAAGCTAAAGAAGTCAGCGGCAGCGGTCAATGCGTCGTAACATGCGGCTAAGGCGCGGGTGCGCTCGTTAGCGCTGGCCAGCAGCGAGTTAGCCCAGTGCCCGTCGCGGCGGCGCGCCATCAGCGTGCGCACGACGTCCATATTGGCACCGGCGCCGGCGACGATACGCTTCTTGAGGTCTTGCACCACCCGCAATTCGACATCTTCAAACGTCATGCACTCAACCAATTGCTCGGCCGACTGGCCCGACAACAAATTCACAAGGTCCAGCTCGTTTGCCACGGCTTGCGCCAATGCGTCGTAATTGGCGAACTGTGCAATGTCAGAACGCCAGCGGCCGACAAAAACTGATGCATTTGAAGCCAGGCTGCGGTCAGGCAACACAAAATGGGCCAACTGACGAGGTGCATCGCCCTGTAGGCTTCGGCAGAAATCCGTGACCAGAATGCGCAACAACAAGTCGCGTAGACTCGGATTGACATCGGTATAGCCCAGTTGGACTTGTACCAACTCCCAGAAAGCGGGAGTCAAATCGTTGGCGGCAATGTCCTGCCAGGCTTTGGGCTGTGCCGACAAGTCAGCCACACCTTCCACCACCACAGCGCTGTACAGACGCTGCAACATGGCAAACAACTCGGGTTGGTCGGCGCGGGTCAGGACCGCCAGCATCTTGCGGTCCAGGTCCGACGCGTCATCGCCCGGCAGCACCAAGCGTTTGAGACGGTCCACGCGGTCCTTGGCGCGGAGGAACTTGGCACGCTCCTTCAAGTGACCACGCAGTCCTAGCGTGCTCAGGCCCAAATCCTCCAGCAATATGGAAGTGGTGTCCGCTCGGAACGACTTGCTGCGCATTCGCACATCCAGCAGCCAATCCTTGGTCGGCTCAGGCTCCGGCTTGATGCTGTAAATCAGCCAGCGCTGCTCCGGTGCACGCTCAATGTCGAGCTTCACTCGTAGCGCAGAGCTGTCATCCAGGCGCACCAACTGCACACCAACGAGCTGCAGGCCATCGACGGCAGAACCAAACTCGGCCTCCACGTCGTGCCAGAACACCACCGGGTAGGTGGCGAACAAGGTGGTCAAACTATCAAACAGGCGTTGTTGGCTCATTGGGAGGTGCCTTCTTGAGTATCTTGGGAATGCGGCGTGTTACTCATCACTTGCATCACCTGTAACAGCCTTCACCTCAGTTAGCAAATCCCCGAACCTGCCATAGTTGACTTTGACTCCGTCATCCAGGTTTAACGTAATGCGCATGTCTGCGTAATGGCGCAACTGTTCGTCGTACGCCAGCAGCTCAACGTGTTTCTTCTTAAGTTTCTCAACTTCTTTGTTCAACTTGTTTCGGACGGCGGTGCTGGCAGCGACGGCCGCGTCCTTTTCCAACATATCGATGCGTGACTGGATTTTCCCAGTCAGGGGAACGACGTATTCAGCGCGCATCCGGGCCAGTGTGCCCTCGTGATACCGATGCAGATAGACAAGCGCCTGGAATGCTCCTTGTTTACCACTGGAGAAGAGCCAGTAGATGGGGCGTTTCTTGTAAACTTGCAGGTGGTCCTTGTAAAACTTTTCGGCCAGGTAACGACGAATGGTCTCATCTGCGGTTTCGGCCACCTTGGTGCCCAGGCTTTCCGCTAACCAAGCCATGTTCTCAGCGAGAGTATCAGCTCCCCAGACGGCGAGCAGGAATTCTCGGATACGGCCGGCGGCATCATCTTCAAACCAGAGTTCGTCGGTCAGGGGCACGATGCCGTCCGTATCGGCGGGGAATTTAGCATACCGACTAGCGTCAAATCCGACGTTACCAGCCCTGGCGTAAATCAGTCCAGAGGAATCTAGGCTGTAGCGCCCCATCATGCAACCAACAACGTACGACATCAGCCGTTGGGCGTCCTTTTCGCGAACCGCGCGGGCTAAGGTGATTTGCGATTCGAAAACCTCTGGGGAGAGTTCACATTCCAAGCCATAGGCTTGAATAAAGAAACGGTTATTCTCCTCCTCCAAATGTTTCATCCTATCAATTCTTTCTGAGGCTTTTCGTGATACTTCTTCCCAAGCTCCTCGCAATCCCTTTCTATCGCCCATGCATATCGGCAACGCACTGAATCCTCGAGTTGTTTCGAAATCATTCCAATCCAAAAGGGAAATGTGACACATTTCGTCAATTTTATTAAAATCAAATCCATCCACAGAGATGCGTGGCATTTGCTTGATAATCTCCGGAGTCAAATTCAAAGTCGGATTCAAAAGATTTAAAATATACGCAGCTGCTCTGGAATTCAGAAACCCGATTGCCAAGCGACTGTCTGCATTCGAATCCTTTTCGAACATAGCCAATCCAGCGGAATCAAACGAAAATCCAGCAGGATACATCCTAAAACTAGGAGCAGATGATGTAATTTTTGACCACCCAACATGAGGCTTGAAGTAGTATTCCTTCCCATCATGACGAAAACCATCATACTGCAACATCGCCTCAATATGTGCCGGCGAATATTTGAGCACCCAATCGATATTCCCTACCCACTTCCTAAAATCCCCACCTTTATCATGAGGCACATACTGATAATCCGAGCTCGAATCAGATTTAATTAGTCCAACATCCACCTCATGCCAAAACAATATAAATTTCTCATTTTTCCCGGTACATATGCCAGCTTTTATATTGAAATGCTCTTCAAAATTTCCATTGCCATCAAAAGATAATCTAACTTTTTCGCTCGCCCAGTACGCAATCGGGCTCCCTGGAATTCGACTAAATTCCTCTTGCTGAACGTCATGAACTAAAGATTCATCCCTCTCCAAAAATACAATATTTTTATCCGCAGCCTGAGATGCCAAATTTAGATTGATATAACGTCCAAATGCACCTGGAATAGAGTCCCGCATAATACAAAATGCGCACGCTTGTGCTATTTTAGAGTTAATTTCTGGAAAACTGTTATACCCAATTTGAATAAGTGTCGATATTACCCTATCGTCAAGAATTTTTTTTCTCATCTTCGCAAACGATGATAAAAACATCCAAGCTTGCATCGTAATCATGCTATTAAATCCGCTCGGTTTACACCAACTAAATCCACGCTCTATGAACATTGAAAACAAATCTGATTTAGTATCAGGATAGGTTTTTTTAGCATATTCCTTGAGTCTGGCATTCATCCCCTTACTACCCATGTAGGGAGGATTTGCCACAACGGCATCAAAATTCATGTTCATTAGCCGAGCCTGAGCTACCAACGGTTGTAGGTCCTCAGCCGCAGCTTGAGCGTACATATCACCAATGCGAATGGCGAAGTCCAATTTCTCCCAAAAACTAACCAGCTGTGAACTCAAAATTGCGGGAATCTGAATTAACGCGCCAAAGGTCTTTGCTTCTGCAAATACATCCAATAAACATGCCAGCATCGAGCGAGTTAAACCGAAAGGTTCAAGATGCGTGGAAAGCTCATCCAGATTTAGGCCGTTACTCTCTTGCAGAGTTAAGACATTTAACCTAACTGGTGCATCAAAAAGCCGCCGGTCGTCGGCGCGAGCCTTCATAAGTAGTCCAAAACCGGCCAGTTGAGTGGCACGGTCGTCGATATCTAAGCCATAGAGGTTCTTTTCCAGAATGAGACGAGGTATGGCACGAGGTTGGTAGCCACGTTCCAGATAGATAGACTTGAGTACCCCATAGGCCTCTACAAGAATGTGACCAGAGCCGCACGCTGGGTCAAGTAAGACTATAGTTTCAGGGTTCAAGCTACCGCCGTCGGCATCCATGCGGTGATGAATTATGCTATCGAGCTGGACTTGCGCTTCGAGGGTCTGTCTAGCTGGCTCAACATAATAGGGCCATTGAGCCTTCAACATGCTTACAGGGTTGGCCATTAGCCATAAACGGCCAATGCTGTTCTGCACCAGGTATTGCACTATCCAGTTGGGGGTGAAGAGCTGAGTGGCAGCGGGAATGTCTTCGCTTCGGACCACTTTACCCATGACCTCGTCTTTTTTCTCGTTGATGTAAAACTGGTATAGCCAGCCGATTATTTCGACCTCCTTCCAGTCGTCCTCTTCAATGCTGGAGACGAGCTTGGCAATTACAGAATCTGTGCGCAGGAGGTTGTCAGGTAGCAGCAACTCAGTTTCGTCGTCGATGCGCTCGAACAGGAACGGCATTACGTCACTGAGCGCGTTACACTGGGCAACGAGCAGCAGGCGGTACAGCTCTCCGTCGCGGTTTCCGGCAAGTTTCATCTCGGCGACCAGTGCGGGTTTCAACCCCGGCAATCCGCCGTTATCTGCGCTATTCTGGGCCAGGTCAGTGGCGTGCGTCAGGATGTCCGGCAGCGTTCCATCAAGGCTCGAAAGCGCCCGGTGTCCGTGCCCCAAGTAATCGTGCAACTCCATGTAGCGCAGCGCCGCAAACCGATTGAACCAAGTGTAAGCCACAGCTTCCATCGTCTGGGCAAAGCCATCTTTTTGAATGCGGATGATGAGTTGTTGACGCTGGCTGTGTACTTTAATCGGCCAAGCTTGGCCTGCAATCACGGTTGTGTCGCCCTGCGGTTGGCTGGTAGCCACGTCAAGCTTGCCCGCCCTTTCTGACAAGCCGAGCAAATTGGCGCGAGCAGTAACGGCGGCAATGAAGTCTTTTCGGGCTTGCGGGGCGTAAGACTTGAGTTTGGCTTTGTTCATGAGTCAGATGAGGTTTCTCAGCTGCCCCGTGCTTGGCACGAGGGCAGCCATTGGATAGGTTGAATGAGCGCTAAAGCGGTCTATCGAACGCGTTATTGAATTCGCGCTATTTGACCGGCGCGCACTGCAGTCAGCAGTGCGTCTTTCAGCTTGCTTAGATAAGCGTCCACGTCGGCTTCGGTTTCCAAATAAGTTTTGCTGGACAGTTCGGCTGCACGGATAACGCGAGTGGTCTTGACCGTAGACACCGGCAAATTGGGCTGGCCGGTCTGCAGTGGCTTGGTGGTATCGCCGGGCATCGCAACATGGTCAGGGCGTTTGGCCGCGGCCGCTTCAATGGCATTGATAGCGTCGTCCATTGCATCGCCTCCCGCCGCTTGCAGAAGCATAATCTGCGCAATGCTGGTCTGGCTGGCAATACGAGCTTTCAAATCTTGCAGCGGGCGCAGGGCTTTGTTGCTGACGTCAGACGTGGATGCCACTACCGCAAGCTTCGCTTCAACCTCGGCTAGCTTGCCGTCGATGGAAAGCAAAGCTCTTTCGCGTTTTTCTTGCGCCAGTTGTTCATTGATGGCGGTGACGGTGCCCAGGAGTGGCTCAATGCGGTTAACCTGACCATAAGGCTTGGCGTTGTCACGGATGTGGGCCAAGTCAGCCAGGGCTGTTGCGGCTTGAGGCACTTTATTCAATGCTTCACGATTGCTTTCGAACGTGCTAAGCCCATCCAGCAGCTTGCGCCAAGCAGTAATCTGGGTCTTGTAGAAGTTGACCAGGTCGTGAATATCGTCCCCCGCATCCAGCCATTCGTTCTTGGCCGTCAACAGGGCTTCGATAAAGGCAAAGCTGTCGCGCGTAGCAAGTTGCTGAGCGATTCGAGTGAGCGCGGCATCAATGTCGGACTTGCCAGGGTGGTGCGGTGCCGCGGCGGTATGAGCGTAACTTTTGAGCTCGGCTTGCCAATCCGTTAGGCGGGCACGGAAGTCGGCAACCAGGCTGTCTTCTTCCTCGCGTCCCATTTTCTGGAACAGCTCCTTATACAACTCACGCGCGCGTTTGATTGCGGTGGCATCAGCCGTCTTGCGCTTAAGAATGGATACCTGCTTGAAGCGGACGGATTTAGTGAGCGGGTCGGCGGCGGATGCGGGTTCCAGGTCGGAACCTTCGAGCATGAGCTTAATTTCGCCGGACATGAACAGGCGTGCGATGAGCAGCACTGTTTCCCACTCTGGCTTCCACCCCCAAGGGATGCCGGCAAAGCGGTCCACCACGTCTGACAGCAGCACCCGGCTCTGGCTAGCGGCAAGTTGCAGATAGTCGCGCATTTCCTTGATGGCAAGCGCATTGCCGGCTTCACCGTCCAGGCCCAACGATTGCTGCCCCAGGTCGTCCGCGTTGAGCACGGCTTTGATTTCGGCGATTGGGTCAACCTGGCGCACCTTGAGGTACGGCAGCTTACTATAGGTGTTGGTGATGAGGTAATTGAGCAGCTCATCGAGCACTTTGTCCGGGCTGGTGGTCTTGATTTGCACGGGCTGGCCCAGCGCGTAAAAATCACCTGCTGCGATGAGTTCGGCAAGCTGATGCACCAAGCGCATACGGCGTTCACGGTTCTCATCCTTACGGTCGGCCAGGATACGCTTGAGCGACGGCGAAGCTTGGTCGGCTTTAGGGCTGATGATGTATTTTTCGATTTGCAGGTATAGCGCCAATTCGATATCCAGGCGCTCGCCTTCCGGCAGGCGCACCAAGGCGCGGCCATTGCCTTCGCTGCTGCGCAGAATGCAGCGGGCCGGCTGGAGCCGCTCGTATTCATCACCGAGCGGGGTGAGTACTTCGAAGCTCAGTGCGTGGCTGGCCTGGCGCCAGGGTGCACCGTCAAGCAGGCGGTTGAATTCGTAGTCGGCCTTGGTGTCCCGGTGGCGCACCTTGCTTTGGTCCTTGAAAATATCCTCAAAAATTAGTTTCGCAAGTTCGCGGGACTTTTCCGCAGCTGAGACCTCGACATGACCGATTTCGCGGGCGACATCACGCTCTTCGTTGGTCAGGAAGAACCACAGGTCACCGTTGCGGCTGACCAAGCGCTCTCGCTCCAGCCGCGCCAGACTCTCCTGAATCTTGCGCTTGAGCGCGAGCTTGTCCGCATCAATCTGGTCGATGCACAATGTGGCCAGGTTGTCGATGGTCGGTTTGACGATGTCGGGGATGTAGCGAATCAGGAACATCGCCTTCAGCAGCAAACTGTCATAGGGCTGCAAGCCGGGATTGTCCGGCGCCTGGTCTATCGAGCGCTTGGCGACGCCGTCAATGAAGCTCTCGATGGCGGGATAGAAATCGTACAGAGGAATCAATACGTCGATGCCGTGGTTGGCATTGCGCACAGCCGCGGACTGGAAGGCATCGAGCAGCGAACGCTCGCCGCGAGACAAGTGCTTGCCGGTGGCGCCCACCTTGCGGATGGATTCGAAAATCTTTTGCAGCAGCGTGAATTGATATGGCGCAAACGGATAGTAAGTGACAAATTCAGCGGCGTCCTTGTAACCACGCAAGGTCACGGAGTTGCCCGAGAACCCGAGCTGATTGTTAATGACGTCGCTCTTGCTCGCGAATGCATCGCGCAGTGCAACGTGGGCGGCCTCCGTCTTGGACAACAGGCGCTCGCCGATTACTTCGTCCGTGTTGCTGCTGGCCAGCGACAAACGGGTATGGAAGCGGGCTTGAATCTTGGAGAAGTCCTGGCCTTTGGACTTGTTGTCTTCGCCGATAGCGGCGTCGATATCTTCCTGGCTGGTGACGATGACCCATGCGCGGCCCTTGCACTGGGCTCCCAATTGCTCGGTGATAGTCTGCAGGTTTAGCATCAGCGGCGAGCTTGCACCGATAAACTGCCCCACCTCATCGACCAAGAAGATAACCTTGTGGCTGGAGGGCCGAGTATTCAGGTAATCGTTGACGACCTTGGCAAACCCTTCGAGGGTGATGCGATAGTCGTCCCTCGCATTGTCGAACCACTTGCCAGCTGATTCAGGCGTCATCTTTAAGGCTTGAGCGAGCGCGGTCACGATGTCGTCGCGGTAAAAGGCGACCGCGTCGCTCTCTTGTTCCCAAGCACCGCCGTTGGAGGCAGCGAAAGCTGTCTTGAAGGTCTCGAACGCTCCCTTGGCGATGAGATGACGTTCCATGTCCGCGATGTGCGGAGAGTCACCAGACAAGCCCACCTTCTCATTGAACACGCGCAAGAAGACCTGCAAGATGGCGTCAGGGTCGGATTTGTTGGCTTTGGCATCGATATTAAACAGGATGACGTCCGCCGTGCCCTGCACTGCTCGCTGAATGTCAGCATGCAGCATGGCATCTTTGATTTTTTGATGGTCAAAGAACTGGGCAGCGTTGCGCTTCTCCCCAATGTTGGGGTTGTAGGCCTCAATGTTTTCCAGCAAATAGGACAATATCTTGATGAAGTGCGACTTGCCGGAGCCAAAGAATCCGGACACCCATACACCCATACGGTCCGTAATGGCGGCATCATGCGGGCGGTCGATGGCCGCCAAGTAAGCGTCAAAGAACTTGCGCAGGTATTCGCTAATCTGCTTGGTGACGACGTATTCCTCTAACTCTTGCCAAACGCTTGCTGCATCCATCTGGTCGGCTTTGATTACGCCATTGATGGGACGGTCGATTGGCTTAAGAAAAAGCTGGCTGATTTTCATATTATTTTGGCTTCATTATTTGCAGGAGTGTACCGGCGGGCTGCTTAAATTATTTGGCTTGCTGAGCGGGAAGCTATATGATTTCTGGGACTAGTCGGAAGGCGCGGTAGTAGTGGTCCTCAGCCAATGTGTTGAACAGGCGCAGTGAATGGCCATCGTAACGGCCAGGGAAGAACATCAATAGGGGGGTGTTACCCATTATTGGATGCAGCGCAGACAGCAAGGTATGAGTGCGGAGCATGGGGTACACTGAACCTACACCGGTCAAAATCAACAGGTCGAGATTTGGAATATCGTGTTTGGATGCTAGTCGTTGAGCAATCTTGTCTTCCTTGAGTACCGAGCGCAGCGCCGCCAAGGTACTTTCGTCGCCACTCCGAAGCTGCATGTCGATAGTTTTATCGAGCAACTTGCGCTCCTCCAGTAGCCCGGTCACCAGTTGAAGCAAATCAATGGTGTCGGCACGCAGGGCTGGCACTTTTTTTGTCAACGCAGGCAAGACGGTGCCATACAGGAAGCTGCGCAGCTCCAGCTCGCGGTCGGGAGGGTAGTCGAAAATCCAGAACCCGATTTCATTACCCAGGCCCTTGCTGTCCAAGAAATCACGCGATGTCACACGTGGCAGGATTTGGTTCAGGCGTTCGTCAAAGCTCAGAATCATCTTGCACGTTCCAGACATTCAAGGACATAGGACTCACCATGTGCGTTCAGGTAGCGCCGCACATCGGGGTGTAGGGATTGGGGGGTCAACTTCATCGACTTTGAACTATCGATATACTTCGACTCGGCCAAAATGCGTAGGATGACTTGAAGCATCTTGTCCTTTGTGGATTGAGGCCATCCTGCCAATGATGAATCGTGATGTTCGCACTCGGCCAAGAAATCCTGCCAGTCGGACCGAGACAAAGCCGGCTCAAGTCGTCGCTGTCGGTCCGCGTAGACGCGAAGCATAAAGTCGCCTAACAGCAGGCTATGCTTGACGGCGGCAGCCATGAGCATCTGGATGACCACTTCGCTTTCTCGTTCGGCAATCATCTCCCAGCCTTCAGCATCCAACGTGGTCAGTCGACGACGTAGAAGTCTGGCCTGTCGAGCTGCGGTGGCAGCAGTCCTCTTTTGCAGGATGTTTTCTGTCTCGATTGCATGCGTCCACGCTCCCTGGTCAGGTTCGGTCAGCAGCAGTTTTGCAATTCGTCGGCTTTCCAACGGCAGCAGAGCGCCGACGTAGATTTCTGCGTTATACCGCGTCATGCAGAGGCAATAGTTCGCTGGTTGTGACGCGTTTCATAGCATCCTAAAATCAATTTTCAGAACCCGTCAGTCTAACTGAATCGCTTGAGGCAGCGCAATGGAGTTGGTACTAAAGTATCACTACAACAATACCATATTGCTCGCGAGTAAAAATCACCAATATCCACCATTCGACGATATTTGCATTACAGATGAGTGGCTTGCGGGTGAGTAGGCGCTAAACATCGTGAATAGATGTACGCCAACATGTATAAAATGTGCCGTTGAGTTATTTTGGGGCGGGTACCGCATCGCCGTGCCGCCGACTCTTGGCGACACCATAGCCGTCAACCGACCTTGGCAACTAACCTGCAGCCGCAATGAGGGCTCCGTAAGGCGGGCCGGCGAACAACAACCTCAAGGGAAAGCATGATAATATTTCAACGTGCCCCGCCATAGACAAGCTGGTCCATCGCATCACGAGGAGCAGTCTACTAGCGAGCTCCGATGCTTGCATTAGGGCGACGTCTGCGGTCCGCAATTTTACCTCGAGGACTAGAAGTTCGAGTGGCGCGGGCACCTATCTAATGTTTATTTGCCATCTCAAAGTTGGCTTCGCCTACCCCGGTGGATTGCCAATAAGCTTCAGATGCGGGTTATCGGTCTACGATTTCGGTCGATTATTTCCATTTTTCGTTCGAGCAAATGGGAAAGCACCTAGACCGTGCTCGGTCGCTTCGACGTTTGATGAAAGAGGTTGCTGCGAGCAAAACGGCGCCAGCGGACCTAGTGGGAAGTCTGGAGCTAATGGCGTTAATGGCGGACTGGCTAGCCCCCTAGTGAAGGCGCCATGGCCAGAGGTCGATGGCGTCGGGCACAGGAATCCGCACGAAAGCCTTTGGTGACTACGAATTTTTCATATTCCAGTGCGTTGGCGATAGCCTTTCCGCCATCTGCCCAAATTAGTTGGAAAACTGAAGCCACAACGGATGTTTTTTCCAAACTGTCATAGTTACATCCAGAGCTCGCTCCAGCACAATCATCTTTGTCGGCAACGTTACCGACGACAACCTCCTGGAGCAACAAATGAGCAGAACCGCAAACGACGACCGCAGCGACAGCATGAATCCAAACAACGATAGCTACGATTATAGCCAAGACAACCGCTCGGACCAACTGAACCCGAACAACGACCGATATCAGGGGGACGACGACGAGTAGATAGCCAGCGCACGTCGCGCTCAGCGGCGGTTCACCGGCTCACGCCCCATGCCCTCGGTGGGGACTCTACACCGAGGTTAGCTCGATGGAACTGAAGCCAGACCGGGTATCGGTTCATCATCCAGGCTTCAATGCTGTCGTAGCCAAACGGCAGGCCAAGGCCGAGCTGCAGGGCCTCTACAACTGCAGCTCCTTCCAACCGTCCCGTGACTTCTTCGATGTACTGTGCAGCGTAGCCCAGAAAGTTGAGCTGGCGTGCGGCGGCACTGAGAATTTTGAACGTGGCGGCGTCTTCGGCACTAAGCAGAGCCCGAGCGATAGCGGTTCCGTAGCTGGCACTGGGGAAGTTTGTCCCTCGGCTCCATGCGCCAATCGTTCCTACTTGAACACTGAAATCTCTAAGTCGCGGGTCCTCCATTAGCGCCGCAGGCGTTGCCAAGTTTGCTTTTTTAAGAAGCCATTCAAATAGGTGCGCTACGCTATTCTTGCCCGCCTCAGCGTTCAGCGGCAGAAGCTGTTTAATATAGGAGCCGGCGTCGTCCTCATCGCCCGGCCGCGCCTCAATATCCCACAGTGCGAGCAAGCTCAACCATACCTCCAGCGCGACGACAATTCGCAACACGAGACGGTCATTCGGATGGAGCAGTTGAGCTATTCCGTGTAACACTTCTGGCGACATAAAGCGCTGAAGAAGCGCGTGGCTAGCGAGGTATTCCCCGGCGGCTCGGAATTGCCCCTCGTCGCAAAATGTCGCAGCCGTGCGACTGGCGTGTTCCACCTCATAAAGAAACTGTGCGGATTTTGGCCAACCAGTGGGGTCACCGTTCTCGTCACTCAGCGCGCCTAAGAGGTGGGCTTCCCACGGTCCCATTTGCGAGAACGCATGCGTTGACGCATCAGGAGCGTCGAACGCAGCTGCCATGGCTTTTCCCGTTGTAGGCGGGAGCAAAGCGATGAGCCTGTCTCTTAGTGATTTTGTGGCACGGCCCATGCGGCCCGCGCGCTCTAGTGTTTTATAGAGCGACTCTTCGCCCATCTCGATGAAGCTTGTTCGCAGGGACTGGCCTCGGAGGCGCATCGGGACTTCCGGGTCAAACAGAAACAGACCGCTCAGCTGAATAGGCTTTTTTCGTCCTTCAAACGGATTAAGGTAGCGCGGTCGGCGTTGCGGAAGCCGCTTGATGGTGGGAGTGGTCACTAAGTCCTAACGAAGTTTCTCAACAGCGCAGATTTTCGAACTTGCTCCTTCTGTGCATCCGTCTGCAGAAAATGCACGCAGCCGGAGTAGCCGCCATCGCAAGCGACAAAATTTCTTCGGAGTACCTGCCGGCTTACCTGCTCCTGTTGGGCTGCAGTCAACAACGACTGGTCGCACCCCATATAGCCGCCAACGCACCTCCTGAAATTTTCTTGAAACTGCGGATTTCCCCCAGTCGCCCCCATGGAAACCAGGAGCAGAGGTCCCATTAAAACCCGAATGATTTTCATATTCGTTCTTTGCCTCGGAGCAGCTGCGATGGACATCGCGTGAGAGGAAAAATGAGAGCCGCAGTCAGTTCGGGCCTATGCGTTTGCTTATCGCTGCAAACGGTCAATGAACAATCCCCAAAAGTACTCTGAGGCGCCCTGCTCTGACAGGCCAGAATTCTGCTGCCCACCTCGAAACTGCATACCCATCGCTTTGAAGTACATGGACTGGGTATCGGACTCGACAGATAAAAATTCATTCGACGTGTTCGCGGATGCGTTCGCATCGTAAGAAAAGGATAACGCGGGAGACCGTCCGCCAAGGCCACCAACACGCACCGAACACTCGGCAACCGACTTTCCTTCCCGGTATGCTACAGCGGAAAAGCGCTGTGCATCTAGACGCTGGAATCGCACTTTGATGCCCTGGTTGCGAGCAGCCAGCTCGTCTAGGGATGCATCGAAAAATTTTGCCATGTAGTCGAACGCTTCGTGCAGGAATTTGTCGCGGTCATAGTCCGTGAACTCCTTCTTAAGCCGAAGATTACTTGACCTAGCGCGCTCGTAGCCAGGCTGCACGCTACTGGCACTGGCAAAGGCTGGCTGGCTGGGACTAGCAACTGGTTGCGGCATGCCCCACCCCATCGGCGTGCCGCCGCCCGTGGAATGCGTTTCTGCCCGAGCACGCTCCAAGTCCTCGATAACTTTACGAATCTGACGCGCGACGTCAGTCCAAGCCTCCGCTTGGTTCGCCCATGTGGTGACAGCCTTGCCGTCTTTTGGAACGGCGAGCAGCTTGCCGAACGGCGCGGTATGCCAATCACATGGTTCAAGAATGACGGGAATGACATGTGCCGTGCCGTCAGCGTGTCGCTCAAGCGCACGCTTCATTTCGATGGAATAACAATACCGTGATGCTATAAAGTCTGCGCTCACGAGCAATAGGATGACGTCAGCACTTTCCAAGTTTTCGTCAATGGCGGCATCCACATTAGAGCCTGCAACAATGCCCCGGTCATGCCAAGTGGAAATCAGGCTTTGGTTCTTCAGCAGAGACAGGTGTATTTCAAGGCGGTCGCGCAATGCCTCGTCGGCATGACAGTAAGAAAAGAACAATTTTGCCATGAAGCAATTTCCCTCATTGAGTTGAGATGTTCATTATCGCAGGCAATTGTGCGGTTTGGGCAGCCGCTTCTCTGGGTCTGCGAGTGTGCCTTCCCGCCACAGGTGCGGGCGTAGCAAGCCGACTCCACGTGGGACGCGCCTCCATTAAACTCGACAGTGGTAATGGTGGAGTCCACGGTCTAGTGGATGCTTCGACATCACGGCGTTTCGCGCGCGGCGCTCTTCCATCGACAACCAATCTTACAAGGTAACGGTCGGCAGAGCTCGATGTCAGGTAAGTCTTCTATTCAAAACGAAGAAAAAATTTTCTATATTTACATCGCCGACCGATGCTAGGTCTTTGATTTTCCATGGGCTGCGATATTCTGCGCCATCAACTTTGGGGTAGTGCAGTTTTTCGGAGAATAATATGAATTGGTTGGCTATACGAGGTACAGCGGTCTTCGCTGGGCACTCGGAGTCAATCGAAAAATGCACGAACGCACCCCAACCGTCAATCCATACCAGCGCATTCGCGCCGCTGGGTTCGACATCACAGTCGGCCATATCAGCCACAGCTATCGCCTCAATCTCGTAGTCGGCGGCCGGGTTTATGCCCAAATCGAATGCTCTCGAAGCGGGAACATGAATGCCGGTGCAGCATTGGCACGCGTTAAGTCTGGGAATTGGGGTCCGACTAGCAGCGTCTATAAAGCACTCGACGCGCTGGCTGACGTCGCTGAGAAGCAAGCGTTGATTGTTCAAGAGTAGGGGGCAATCATGTCCTCACAAAAAATCATCCTCGAACTCGACCTCGTCAACACGCTGGCTGACCTTGACAAGATGGAACCGCGCATCGTCGCAAACAGTGGAGAGTGTTCTGGAGAGTTGCTGGCTCGCTATATGGAGCGCAAGGCCGAACTGGAAGCGGTAGCAGAGCGCGCCGCTGCAAAAGTTGCATCTGAAGGCATCCACTTGGCGCTTCCCACCACCACTCCCTGCAGCTCCACAGGCGCAGACTTTTGTACGGCTACCGCTGACAGAGTTCGGCAATGCAGAGCGTATGGTCCGCGCCTACGGCAAGGACTTGATGTACGTGGAGGAGCTAGGCAATTGGTATCAATGGACCGGCATCAGCTGGAGGCAGGCCACTGATGCCACGATAATCGCCCTCTGCAAAGATGTAGTGCGTGGCCTCTCGAGCGAGGCAATGGCATCTATCGATGACAAAGAGCGTAGCGAAGTTCTGTCGTTCGCCGTCAAGAGCCAGAAAGCCTCTATGGTCAAAAACATGGAATTTCTCATCCGTTCAGACGGGAAAGTTCGAGTGCGGGCCTACGAACTGGACAAACATGTGCATCTCTTGGGCACACTAAACGGCGCGATTGACCTACGCACGGGTACTCTGGTTGCGCCTGACCGTGAGGCTCGTATCACGACCACATGCTTAGCTAGCTACACCCCTTCAGCGAAGTGTCCGTTGTTTGAGGAAACCGTGCTGGGCGTATTTGGCGGTGAACGCGAAATGGCAGCGTTCTTCAAACGCTTGATGGGCTATACACTTTTGGGCAACCCCAAGGAGGATGCGCTGGTAATTCCATTTGGCTCCGGCTCGAACGGAAAGTCAACCGTCCTTGGCATTATCCGCAAGGTACTCGGGGGCTACGCGCGTACGGCTGATGCTTCGACTTTCCTCGACGACGGTCACGGGCGTGGCAACAACGCCGGCGGCCCGCGAGAAGACGTGCTGCGTCTGCGCGGCGCAAGGTTTGTGTATATTGGTGAACCGTCAGAGAACAGCGAACTAAAAGAAAATTTGGTTAAGAGCATGACCGGCGGCGACCCGATGCCGGCTCGTGGTGTGCATGGCAAGACTACAATTGAAGTCACCCCGACCTGGGTCCCAATCATGCCGACCAACCACAGACCCATCATCAAAGGCGACGACTATGCCATCTGGCGCCGCATCATGACCGTACCGTTTTTGCAGACCTTCAAGCAGAAGGAAGGTGGTACAGCAGACTTGGGACGTGCCGAAAAATTGGAGGCCGAGCTCGATGGAATTCTGACGTGGCTGGTGCAGGGGGCGCTCGAGTATCAAGCTAAAGGCCTATGCGTTCCCTACGCGGTGGAGACTGCCAAGGAAGAATATAAGGCCGATATGGACCTGTTGGGAGACTGGCTAGAGAACTGCACTGAACACCATAGGGGGGGCTTGGCCACGGTTGATGAGCTCTGGTCTTCGTGGCAGGCCTATGCCACTGCTCGGGGAGAGTTACGTTTTATTCCATCCGCGCGGTCTCTTGGAAAAAGACTGGCCAACCGCAAACAATTCGAGCCGTTCAACACCACATTCAAGGGTTTCGGGCGCCATCGTGGATATCGCGACTTGGTCGTAAAAGGGCAAATGCCCATGCTGGCGGATTTTTTCACGGAGGAAGCCAAACAAGCGACGATGACCCTGTCATTTTGACAGTCCGAACCGACACCGTATGAGCCGCCAGTGGCGGCTTTTCTTAAGCAGCAATAGCGCGTCGGTGGAACGTTTGGAACATCTGGAACGTTTAACGTCATCTTCCTCTAACTTTTTTAATTAACTTAACTATGGAAAAGTTGGAAAGCTAAGAAATAAACGTTCCAAACGTTCCAAACGTTCCAAAACGCCTTTTGTTTGAGGCCGTTTCTTGGGGGGCTCTCCGAAGCGCACCTTGGTTAAACTGGATTGGACTTGTGCGGTAGGAAGAAGCCATGGGCCCCATGAATTTAGGTGACATACGGATTTCCCTACGTTCCAAACGCGACAAAAATTTAGTGCATCGAATCCCATGTAGGCGTTGCGGCCCCGGGGAATGGACGTCAATGGCTTACCGACGTACGAGGATTAGCGCGCCATCTTTGTACGGTCGGCGTCCGAAGTTTCATTGCAAAAAAGGCCTCGCACTAGCGAGGCCTTCAAATCACATGCCGAATCGTACAGTCTGTTGAGTCAGCCCCCACTGACCCAAACCACCAAACAATGGTTTAGGTGGAGCGGGGCTTTTGCTCGATGCCGCTACCGGAGTCTGGGCTGCAAGCGGTGGTTTCTCTATCGTCTCCTTCGTGGACGCTGTAGTTGCCACCGCAGTGCTTTCAACCGCTCGGGGAGCATCGACAACGGTCTCGCGCTTACCGACTTTGGCGACCTTTTGCAGGTTGAACGCCAACACTGTCAGTACGCCCATTGGCTTTCCGTCGCGCCCCATGAAAATATCATTTTTGAGCTTTCCGGTGAACACTACAAAGTCTCCTTTTTTTAGCTGTGGGTCTTCGTCCTTGAAGACGCGCACCGTGTACCACGTGGGATTTTTGTCCTCGCCTCGGGCTGATTCACTTGCGCGAAATTCCCAGTAGGCTTTGCCTGATGTTTTTGCTGTATGACGAGTCGGGGCGGTTCCGACGTTTGCGTACGCTTGCATAAATTGTCCTCGAGTAGTTTGGAAGCGACGGGCAGCTAGTCCGTCACAACGTATAGCAACCGAACAAGATTCCCAAACTTTCAGCGTGGTCGACATCTCTACCGGCATTCAAAGTGGCGCAATCCATCGCTCCAACCCAATCGGTTCGGGCCATGCGGCGTCAGGTTCCCGATACGGTAAGCTGCCGTCATCGAACCAGCCCTGCGGCGCCCCGTCCGAATAGCTGTAGCTAGGGAGATGAGTCGGCAGCAATTGCAAGTGAAGTTGCCCCACAACGCGCGGTCCGTAGACACCATCGAGGTGGTAGTCAAAGATGCCTGGCGTGCCTTCCCGCTCAATCAGCGATGGGGACTTGCTGTCGTGTTCCAGGCGTAACCGGGGCACGGCGCTGCTACTCCCGGTGAGGAAAGAGCGGTTTCGTCGCAGAATACCCACTGTCTTACACAGCACAACAACCTTACGCAACGTGCGTCGCTCCCCTGCCCCTACATTGATGTCCGTTCCAATGCACTCGACTAATTTTTTGAGGTCGAGGAGCCGCGCAGAACCGCGAGCAGAACGGTCAATCTCAAACCATGCAGCGCCAAATTCAATCGAATTGTCTGACACCGCCAACGCGTCAGGCATCAGCCCTTTTTCAGTTTTACCTTGCTTGTAAGTACATGGAAAGGTCAGCTTTCTCATTTTCTCACCGCGTACCTTCTTTAAAAGGCGCGGCTTCAGTTCAGTCTCCGTCCAAGCACGCAGTCCACGTGTCTCACAAGCTATCGCTGCGAAGGCGGACCAAAGCGCATGCTCTGGATTAGTTTTCTCGCTTGCCCTGCTTGCGCTTGCTTGTGCAGACCCATCCCCGGTGCCATCAATCGCAGCTTCTCGCACGAGTCGCGCGCCTTTTGCGGTGAGGGCATAGAAAATGCGTCGCGAGTCCGACGAGTAGCGCGTCACGTGTTTGTCAGTACGCAGTCGCCGAAGCGTCCGCTGTGTTGCTGATAGAGCAGCCTTGTATCCGCGTTCAGGGAAAAGTGCTGCGGCGATATCGAGCGCCCTCGCTTGCTTGAAGCGTGCCAGTACTTTCAAGGCATTGAGGCGGTTTGCCGCGGCAACTGCGGTCGGATGGTAATCCCCCCAGCAAATGATCGCGTTTAAAAGTAGAATTTTCTAAACTCAGATTTTTTGAAAGTTCTGCATGAAGACGTCCCGTTTTACCGAT
>NZ_FODC01000002.1 GCF_900110275.1 Duganella sp. CF517 | reverse complement strand
GGCGTAGTGGTCCATGTCGTTGCCGTCCCAGGGCTGGCTGGAGCGGCCGTGGCCGCGGCGGTCGTGGGTGATGACGCGGAAGCCGTTGTTGGCCAGGTGGAAGGCGGCCGATTCCCAGCTGTCGGCGTTCAGCGGCCAGCCGTGGCTGAGCACGACCGGTTGGCCGGTGCGCGGACCCCAATCCTTGTAGTAGATCTCGACGCCGTCGCGGGTGGTGATGGTGCTCACCGAGTGGGCCACCGGGCCGCCTTTGGCGGCGGGCGCCGCTTCGGCAGCCGTGGTCACGGCGGCCAGCGGCAGCGCGGTGGCGACGGCCGCCGCCGCGGCGACGGCGCCGCCGACCATGGCGGAGCGGCGCGCTGGATTGACTTGGTTGTTTTCGTTATTGGACACGGTGTTTTCCTTATTGGTGATTGCCGTCAGGGGTTGAATTCAGTTCAGGTGCCGCGTGAAGAAGGCGTCGGTGCGGCCGTTGGCCAGGGTCGCGGCGGCGGCGTCGTAGTGGTCGCCGCCCGGGCGCGCGAAGGCGTGGTTGCAGCCCGGGTAGGTGTGCATCTCGATGTTGGCGTTGTCCTTGAGGGCGGCGTGGATGACCGCCTGGGCGTCCTTGCCGATATATTCGTCGTCGCCGGCCAGGTGGTAGAGCAGCGGGCGTTTGACGCCGGCGCCTTCGGCCGCGTAGTTTTCGGTGGCGCCGCCGTAGTAGGCGACGAAGGCGTCGGCGTCGGCGCGGGCGGCGGTCAGGAAGGTCATCAGCCCGCCCAGGCAGTAGCCGGTCACGCCGACCTTGCCGGAGGCGCCTTGCATGGCGCGGGCGGCGGCCACGGTGGCGGCGACGTCGCCGACGCCGGCGCCGAAGTCGTAGGCGCCGTACAGCGCGAAGCCGCGCTCCCAGTCGCCGGGATTGGCCTCGGACATGTCCAGCCCCGGCGCGGCGCGCCAGAACAGGTCGGGGGCGACGGCGATGTAGCCCTTGGCGGCGTAGTCGTCGCAGATGCTGCGGATGCCGGCGTTGACGCCGAAGATCTCCTGCAGCACAACGATCACCGGCGTGGCCGGCGCGCCGCCGCTGCCGGCCGGCCGCGCGACGTAGCACTGGAAGCTGCCTTCGGCGACCGTGACGGTGAGGGATTCGTTGGAGGATGCGTTCATGTTTTTGCTCCGTGGTGTTGGGCGCTGCCACACAGTTGCGGGCTGCCGATCGAGTGCATGGTAGGGCCGAATTGCGCCGCTGGGAACGGCCATTCGTGCAAAGCTGGATTGCAAAAATGCATATCCCGACATCGGGGTGCCGGGGCCCATCCCCTAAGTGATACGCGCCGCCATCCCGGTCCGAGCGACGACGATTTTCAGCGCCGGATTGCGTTTTTTGCAAAACTGCTCAATACTTGCCGGGCCGATCCGCATATGGCCGGATCTCCCCTATGAGACAGACGAAAAACGATGGCCTTTTTCACCAAGAAAAAGATCGCGCTGGCGGTTGGCGCGATCGTGATCGGCGGCGCCGCGCTGGCGTTCTATACCAAAAGCCAGACCCCCGTGGTGGAGCCGCCACGGTTCCGCGTGGCGGCGGTCGATACCGGCACCATCACGCAGACGGTGACGGCCACCGGCACCATCAACCCGGTCGCCCTGATCAACATCGGCTCCCAGGTCTCGGGCACCGTCAACGTGCTGAAGGCGGACTTCAACGACCGCGTGAAAAAGGGCCAGGTCCTGCTGACGCTCGACCCGACCATCTTCAACGCGCAGATCCGCCAGGGCGAGGCGCAGCTGGCGTCGGCGCGCGCCTCGCTGCGGCTGGCCCAGGCCACGCACCAGCGCAACCAGACCCTCGTGACGCAGAGCTTCATCTCGCCGCTGGCGCTGGACCAGTCCAAGCGCGAGGTCGACGTGGCGCTGGCCAACATCCAGCTGACGCAGGCGCAGCTGGCGCGCGCGCAGGCGGACTTGAACAACAGCGTGATCCGCTCGCCGATCGACGGCGTGATCATCAAGCGCACCGTCGACCTGGGGCAGACGGTGGCGGCGTCGTTCACCACGCCGACCTTGTTCCAGATCGCGCAGGACCTGACCAAGATGCAGATCGACACCAGCGTCTCGGAGGCGGATGTCGGCGCGTTGAAGGAGGGGCAGCAGGCGCGCTTCGTGGTCGACGCCTATCCGGACCGGGAATTCGAGGCGCGCATGCGCCAATTCCGCCTGGCGGCCAACGTGGTGCAGAACGTCGTCACCTACAACGTGGTGCTCGACGTCGACAACCAGGACGAACTGCTCAAGCCTGGCATGACGGCGCAGGTGCGCCTGTTGGTGGGCAACCGCGAGAACGTGCTGCGGATTCCGACCGCCGCGCTGCGCTTCCGCCTCAGCGACGAGGAACTCGAGCGGCAGGCCAAGGCGGCCAAGGGCAAGGGTGCGGCCGGCGCCGACGCCGACAGCGCGCTCGACGCGCCGCCGCCGGACGACGATGCGGCGTTCCGCACCAAGGCCGACCTGACGCGCACCTTCAAGATCTACACGCTCGACGCCAAGAATCAGCCGCAGCCGGTCGACGTCAGGATCGGCCTGTCGAACTTCCGCTACACGGAGGTGGTGGGCGGCGCCCTGAAGAAGGGCGACAAGGTCGTCACGCGCGCGATCGTCGAGAACAAGGACGGTGTGCGTTGAGGACGCCACACGCCGGCGCCGAGGCGACCAACGCGGCCGATGCCTTGATCGACATCCGCGGCGTCACCAAGAGCTACTTCTCGGGCGGCGTCGAGACCCGGGTGCTGTTCGGGATCGACCTGGCGGTGCCGCGCGGCGACTTCCTGGCGGTGATGGGGCAGTCCGGCTCGGGCAAGTCGACCTTGATGAACATCTTCGGTTGCCTCGACCAGGCCACCGGCGGCAGCTACTTCCTCGACGGCGTCGATACCCTGACCTTGTCGCGCGCCGAACTGGCCACCATCCGCAACCGCACCATCGGCTTCGTGTTCCAGAGCTTTAACCTGATCAAGCGCATGAGCGTGGCGGAGAACGTCGCGCTGCCGCTGATCTACGCCGGCGTGTCGCGCGCCAGGGCGCACGCCAAGGCGCTGGTGGAGCTGGAGCGCGTCGGGCTCAAGGAGTACGCCAGGCGCACGCCGAACCAGCTGTCCGGCGGCCAGCAGCAGCGCGTGGCGATCGCCCGCGCGCTGGTCGGCGATCCGCCGCTGATCCTGGCCGACGAGCCGACCGGCAATCTCGATACGCAGACCAGCGAGGAGATCATGCGCTCGTTCCAGCAGTTGAACCAGGAGCGCGGCATCACCATCCTGCTGGTCACGCACGAACCGGACATCGCCGCCTACAGCAAGCGGCTGATGCGCCTCAAGGACGGCCATGTGCTGTATGACGGCCCCGCCGCCGAAGGCCTGCGCGAGATGGCGCTGAGCCAGGAGGCGGCGCTGAACCTGCCACCGATCAGCACGGCGGCGCCATGAATCCCCTGCAGATCACCATCGAGGCGTTCCGCTCGATGCTGGCGAACCGCCTGCGCACCTTGCTGACGATGCTGGGCATTATCATCGGCATCGCCTCGGTGGTGCTATTGCTGGCCGTCGGCGACAGCATGAAGCGTTTCATCTCCAAGCAGCTGGAGCAGCTGGGCACCAACATGCTGTTCATCTCCCCCGGCGGCGATCGCGCGCAGCAGCAGCGCCTGCGCAACGGCGCCGCGCCGGCGCTGACGATGCTCGACGCGGCGGCGCTGAACCGGCTGCCGTCGCTGGCCGGCGCGGCGCCGACCTTGCAGGGCGGCTTCAATCTGGCGGTCGGCAACGAGAACGCGTCGAAGACGGTGCACGGGGTCACGCCGGACATGTTCAAGATCCGCGGCTGGAAGATCGACAAGGGCAGCGCCTTCAGCGACGCCGACGTGCGCGCGGCCGCGCGCATGGTGGTCATCGGCCGCAAGATCGCCGACCAGTTCTTCTACAAGATCGACCCGCTGGGCAAATACATCCGCATCGAGAACGTCTCGTTCCAGGTGGTCGGGGTGCTGTACGGCGAGGGCAAGCAGGTCGACGGCGGCGATTTGAGCGACTACGTGCTGGTGCCGATCACCGCCGCCGCCGCCAACCTGGTGAAGATGCCGTTCCCCGGCAATGTGCACTACGTGGTCGCGCAGGGCAAATCCGGCGGCAACCTGCAGGACGCCATCCAGGACATCAACGACACGCTGCGCGACCGCCACCGCATCAAGTTCGAGCAGCCGGACGATTTCCGCATCGATAACCTGGCCTCGTTCGCGGAGACGGCCAAGACCATCAGCGCCGGCCTGGCCGCGCTGCTTGGCCTGATCGGCGCGATCTCGCTGATCGTCGGCGGCATCGGCATCATGAACATCATGCTGGTGTCGGTGACCGAGCGCACCCGCGAGATCGGCATCCGCATGGCGATCGGCGCCAAGCCGCGCGACGTGCTGCTGCAGTTCCTGACGGAGGCGGTGGTCATCTGCCTGGTGGGCGGGGTGTTCGGCATTCTGGTGGCCACGGGCGCGGCGGCGGCGATCACGGCGAGCGGCAAGTTCGACGTGTTCATCACCTTGCAGGCGGTGGTGGTGGCGTGCGGCTTTTCCAGCCTGGTGGGCGTGTTCTTCGGTTTTTACCCGGCGCGGCGGGCCTCGAAGCTGCTGCCGGTCGATTGCCTGCGCTACGAGTGACGTGGCGCGGTGGCCGAACTTAGTAGTCGAATTTCTTGCTGCGCGCGGCGCTCTTGAAGAACAGCACCGGGTCGCGGTCCTCTTCCAGTTTCTTGCGCCGCTCGCGGGCCTCGAGCGCCCGCTGCGCGCGCCGCTCGTTGTGCTCGTCGATGCGCAGCTGGACTTGGAAACCCTGTTTGCTGTTCGCCAGCAGCCCCATTTTTTGCCGCATCGCGGCCACCCAGATACAGAAAATGATCAGCAGGGAGAGCAGATAAGCGGCTTGCCAGATGCCATAATTCTGGCTGATGACGGGAAACAGCGGCGCCGCGTGCTCCAGCCAGCCTTGGCCCAGCACGCCGAGCACGGCCGCGCAGGCGCCCAGCCCGATGGTCTTGGTGATCAACCAGCGGCTGGCTTTGATGCGCTGCTGCCAGAATGCCAGGGCGGCGTCTTGCGGCGGAGTGTCGGGGATGTCAGTAGTCATGGCGGCATTTTTTAGGCGCGGGTGAGGCGGGTGACATTATATGTCATATTTTCCAATGGGAAACTAAGGTTGCAATTGATGTGGGTCAATGAGGATGCCAAGATGAGGAAAAGCTGGTGGTCGGCGGCGTTGCTGGCCGTCTGCATCGCCGCCGATGCCGAGGCGGTCGAGCGCGCCACGGCGCCGGTGGAATCGGTGGTCGGCCCCGGCTGGGCCAACAATTCGGTCAACGCCGTGGTGTTCCGCAAGAACTCGCTCGTCTCCGACCGGCACACGCAGTACGTCGGCTACTACGACGCCGAACGCTATCTGGTGCTGGGCAAGCGCAAGCTGGGCACGTCGCGCTGGACCACGCGCCGCACGCCATACCGCGGCAACGCCGCCGACGCCCACAACGCCATCAGCCTGATGCTCGATGGCGCCGGGTATTTGCATGTGTCCTGGGACCACCACAACAACGCGCTGCGCTACGCGCGCGGCGTCAAGCCTGGCTCGCTGGAGCTGGGTGCCAAGCTGGCGATGGTCGGCGCCGACGAGGAGTCGGTGTCGTATCCCGAGTTCTACCGCCTGCCGGACGGCAACCTGCTGTTTTTCTACCGATTGGGCGGTTCCGGCCGGGGCGACCTGGTCATCAACCGCTACGACGCGCAAACGCGGCGCTGGTCGCGGCTGCACACTAACCTGATCACCGGCGAGGGCCGGCGCAACGCCTACTGGCAAGCCTTCCTCGACCACCGGGGCACCTTGCACCTGTCCTGGGTGTGGCGCGAATCGCCGGACGTGGCCAGCAACCACGACCTGGCCTACGCGCGTTCGCGCGACGGCGGCGTGACCTGGGAAACCTCCGCCGGCCGGCCGTACGCCTTGCCGATCAGCGCCGACAGCGCCGAGTACGCGCTGCGCATTCCGCAAAACAGCGAACTGATCAACCAGACCTCGATGGCGGCCGACAGCGACGGCCATCCCTACATCGCCAGCTACTGGCGCGACGCCGGCTCGGCGGTGCCGCAGTACCACGTGGTGTTTCATGACGGCGACGGCTGGACGGTGCGCCCCTTCGATTTCCGCAAGACGGCGTTTTCGCTGAGCGGGGAGGGCACCAAGCGCATTCCGATCGCGCGCCCGCAAATCATGGTCGATGCCGGACCCGGCACCGGCAAGCCGGGCGGCCTGCTGGTGTTCCGCGACGAGGAGCGCGGCAGCAAGGTGTCGGTCGTCAGCATCAGCGATTTTGTCGGCGGCAAGTGGCAAGTCGGCGATCTGACCGCCGCGTCGGTGGGCGCGTGGGAGCCGAGTTTCGATACCGAGTTGTGGCGGCGCAACGGTATGCTCAGCCTGTTCGTGCAGGACGTGCAGCAGGTCGACGGCGAGGGACAGGCGGCGGCGCCGCCCCGGCCGGTGCGGGTGCTGGACTGGCGGCCGCGTTGACACCGCATTGACACCGTCTTGAAACAATACGTGACAAATCGGCACCGCCGGCAGCACGTATTTTGTTGTCGGTTGGTATTTGATTGGACTACCATTGATTTTTTAACGTCAAGAGTAGCCCATGAAATCCACGCTTGCCCTCCTGCTGCTGGCCCTCAGCGCCGCCGTCTGCGCCCAGGACCACGAGTCCGACAAAGCCGACAAAGCGGCGTCCACGCCGGCGCCGGGCAAGGAGCGCGCGGCCGATCTGCTGGCCAACGAGCGCGTCATCAAGGCCGACTCGCGCGTGAGCAAAACCGCGACCGTCACCATCAAGGGCAAGGCGGTGCCGTACAAGGTCACGGCCGGCACGCAGCCGGTGTGGGACAAGGATGGCAAGGTCAGCGCGACCCTGTTTTATACCTACTACCAGCGCACCGACGTCGCCGACAAGAGCAAGCGTCCGCTGGTGCTGTCGTTCAACGGCGGCCCGGGATCGGCGTCGGTGTGGATGCACGTCGCCTACACCGGCCCCAAAGTGCTGAACCTCGACGCCGAAGGCTATCCGACCCAGCCCTACGGCGTGCGCGACAATCCGCACTCGATCCTCGACGTCGCCGACATCATCTTCATCGATCCGGTCAACACCGGCTTCTCGCGCGTGTTGGATGGCAAGAGCGACCGCGCGCGCTTCTTCGGCGTCAATGCCGACATTTCCTACCTGGCCGAATGGGTCAGCACCTTCGTCTCGCGCGAAGGCCGCTGGACGTCGCCTAAATACTTGATCGGCGAGAGCTACGGCACCTCGCGCGTGGCCGGCCTGGCGCTCGAATTGCAGAACGCCCAGTGGATGTACTTGAACGGCGTGGTGCTGGTGTCGCCGACGGAGCTGGGCCTCAAGCGCGACGGCATCGTTGGCGACGCGCTGGCGCTGCCGTACTTCGCCGCCACCGCATGGTATCAAAAGGTGCTGCCGGTCGACCTGCAGGCGCGCGACTTGAAGGATCTGCTGCCGGAGGTCGAAGCCTTCACCGTCGACGAACTGCTGCCGGCGGCGGCGCGCGGCGGCTTTATCGATCCGCAGAAGAAGGCGCAGATCGCGGCCAGGTTCGCGCGTTACTCCGGCTTGTCGGAAGCGTATGTGCTGCAGAATAACCTGTCGGTGCCGGTCGATAGTTTCTGGAAGGAGCTGTTGCGCAAGCAGGGCAAGACCGTCGGCCGCCTCGACTCGCGCTATCTGGGCATCGACAAGACCGATTCCGGCGACAAGGTCGATTACAACGCCGAGCTGACCTCGTGGCTGCATTCGTTCACGCCGGCCATCAACCAGTATCTGCGGGTGGACCTGGGCTACAAGACCGACATCAAGTACAACCTGTTCGGCGACGTCCATCCATGGGATTTCAAGAACGAAAAGACCGGCGAGAACCTGCGCCTGGCGATGGCCGCCAATCCCTACCTGAAGGTGATGATCCAGTCGGGCTACTACGACGGCGCCTGCACCTATTTCGACGCCAAGTATACGATGTGGCAGCTGGACCCGAGCGGCAAGATGAAGGACCGCCTGCGCTTCGAAGGCTACCGCAGCGGCCACATGATGTATCTGCGGTCGGAGGATCTGGCGCGCGCCAACGACGATCTGCGCGACTTTATCCGGCAGGCCACGCCGGCGCCCAACGCGCCGGCCAAGTACTAAACCGAATCGCGGTCCGGCGTGTGCGAACGCCGGACCGCGCGGTCGTCATTATTGTTGTTGCTGGTTGCGCTTGGCGATCTCGTTGCCGGCGTAGGCGCCGCCCATCGCGCCGGCGATGGTGGCCAGCGTCCTGCCCTTGCCGCCACCCACCTGGTTGCCCAGCAGCCCACCCACCACCGCACCCAGGCCGATACCGACCGCGCTGTTCTGTGGCGCCGGCGCGGGCGCGCGCTGCGGCGGCGCTTGCGCAACCTCGTTGCGGTCGTCATTGCGGCTCGCCTGGCGGGCCGGCGCATAGGTGTGATGGACCACCGTGCGATGCTCGACCACCTGGCGTGGCTGCGGCTGCGGCGCCTGTCCTTGCGCGCTCAGCGGCTGGTTCGCCTGCATCATTGGCGCGGTGGCGCTGATCTCTGGCTGCACGCTGCCTTTCGCTTGCGAGTACGGCAGCAGGCCGAGGATGGAGGCGGCGCCCACCAGGCTCACCAGGGTGACGGAAAACGCGGCGACGGCCAGCAGCGGGTGCATGCGGTTAGGTAGGGTATGTTCCATTTTCTTCTCTCCAGATATCGCCATGGCTGGCGCTTGCTCCTATAACGGGGCCGGGAGCGAACAGGGTGACCAGGAAAGTGTTTCCGGAGTAAGCAGATGTTACGGCGCGCTCTTGGCGGCGCCGCGTCGCTCCAGCCATTCGCGTCCGCCCCGGTCGAGCGCGCGTTCGACCACGGCCGCCGGCAGGCTGTAGACGGTGGCCCAGGTGGCGCGGCCATCGGCGCCGTTCGACGGAAAGCTGCTCACCTCGACCGGCCAGTGATATTTGCGCTTCAGGCTCTTGATGATGGCGGCCAGCGAGGTGCGGCCTTGCAGCGGCGGGTTGCCGGACTGGTCGCTATCGGAAAGCAGCACCGCCAGCACGGCGCCGCGCGCCGTCAACGGACCGGGAAAGGTGGGGGATTTCGGGGATTTGGTAGCCATGGCGACATTCTACGCCGGGGGCGGACCCCACGCGACGGCGAGGCCCGCCCCGCGGCGCCCGCTCAAGCGCGCAACTGACGCCTGCGCGCGTAGCCGACCATGCCCAGTCCGAACGCCATCATCATGTAGACGCTTGGTTCGGGCACGGCGGCGGCGCTGATTTGCACCGTGTCGATACCGATGTAGTTCGAATTGGCGCCAAACAGGCCGCCGTCGGTGACCGTGTAGCGGAACGCGAACGCGCCCGTGGTCGGGCCGGTCAGGCCGCTCAGGGTGGCGCTGTAGCGGGTCCATTCCTCCGGATAGCCGCCCACCTGCAACGTCGGATTGATGCTGATGAGGAGCGTCGAGAAGGTGCCCACGCTGGTCGCCGTGCTGCCGACATCGGTCCCGCCGGCGTTGCTGAAGCGGACCTCCAACCGGTCCGGCCATTCGGAGAACTCGGCGGTGCGGCTGTAGAAGGACAGCGTGTCGCCGTTGCGGTAGGTGGAGGTGGGCAGTATCAGCCAGGTGCTGATGGTGGAGAACTCGGCGCCGGATTCAAAATTGGCGGCCAGGTAGGAGTTCGGCGCCCCCTGCTGCGCGTCGAAAACGAACTCGTTGCCCTGGAACCAGGCGAGCGTGCCCGGCGGTTGACTCAGGTTGTTGACGGTCCAGCCCGCGGGCAGGCCGGTGTCGAAGTTTTCGGTCAGCGGATCGGCCGAGGCGCCCGTGCTCAGGCCCAAGGTCAATGCCAACGCGAAAGCGGACAGCAAAGCGGATTTGAATGAAACAGCCATCTTAACCTCCAGTAAGTGGAAAACGGCGAGCGGGCGCCCGCCGTCATGGCCAAAATAGCATGCTTAATTAATTGTCATTAAACCCAGAACAACCGGGCCGTAGTTTGATCGCCGCTTTGCCGCTTCGGCGCCCCTTGTTAATGCACCTGGGCCATCTTGCCCAGCGCGACCTTCAGGCTGGCGCTGTCCAGCAAGTTGACCAGCTGCGGGTGGTCGGCAAAAAAGGTCGCGACGCGCTCGACCACGCCCGGGTTGTGCTGCTGCGCGGTGGTGGCGATTTCGGCCACTTGCGGCGGCGTGATCTCGGCGACTTGCTGGGGCGTGAGCTGGGCGTGGCCGTTGGCGGTGAACAGTTCGCCGACGCTGCCGGCGAGGGCGGTGAGCATCGCCGGACTGACGTGGTCCAGCAGCTGGTTCAGCAAGGCAGTCTGCAACTGCGGATCGCTGCGCACGAACAACTGGCTGACCAGCTGGCCGAACGGCGGCGTTTCGTTCGACAAAAAGGCGGACGCCAAGCCTTGCGCGATGGAAGAGCGCGGCGTATCGCCGACCACGTGCGAGAACGCCTGCGCGACGCCTTCCGGATCGGCCGCGGTTGGATGTCCCGCGAACTGCTGCAATAAGTTTCCAAGGTCAAAGCCCATGACTGCTCCCGTGTTTAAAACCCCAGCGTAAGGCGGAAGCCGGGCGGCGTCTGTTCGGGGCCTAACGGAGGGTTGGCGGCATGGTTGCGGAAATTGTCTTTTTATACAGTATAATATGGCACTATAGTTCGCATGCTACATTGTTTTTATTTTTATGATAACTTGCGTGTCTATTGGGAGAGAGCACATGCAAACAGAGCAACGACACAACGCTTCGCTGAGCGCGGCGGTGGAACATGGAATTTGGTTGGCCGAGTCGCAAGGCAGCGCGATCGCCTGGGCCTATATGCAAACGTATAAGGTCCCTGCGGAAGCGATTCGCCGCGTGCTGGCCTATCCGGAGACACGCCGCAAGAGCGACGCGCTGCGCCGCTATCAGTGATGTGGCTGGCGCGCTGACGCCATACGCAAAAAAAACCCGCGGAGCCTGTTGGCGCTGCGGGTTTTTTTTTGGTGACGCTGTGTCACGCGTATGCAATTCGTATTCATGGTGCCGGGAGCCGGAATCGAACCGGCACGCCTTGCGGCGCGGGATTTTGAGTCCCGTGCGTCTACCTATTCCGCCATCCCGGCAACGCGACCCGCATTATCACTGATTTGGTTCGCAGCCGCAAGCCTTGATGCGCACTATTTGGTTTTTAAGCAAGTGGCAGGCCGTCCCGGCCAACACCGCTCCTGCTCGACGCAGATCAAAGCGCGCTGTTTTTGTCGGATGAGCCCGTTTTTTCGGGCCCCATAATGGCTGCTTGAACGACCATCGTATTGCCGCAAACAGTGTAAACTTGTGTCGTGCACCGGAAAGAGCGGAGGGGCGCTATGGAATTGTCCGAGAGAGTGGATATGCTGGCCGCGCGGGTCGATGCGCTCACCGACCTGGTGAACGCGGCGCACACCGAGCAACTTGAATCCCACGGCGAGCAACTGGGCGATCAGGACGAGCGCCTGGCTGCACTCGAGCGGGTGCTGCACACCCACAGTGAAATGGTGGGCGCGATGCGCAAGGAGGTCGCCGCGCTGACGGTCAAAGCGACGGTGCTGGAGGAGCGGCTGAACGGTTTGGTTTGGCGCTTGCAGACGCTCGAACACGAGGTCTCGCTATTGCGTGCCGATGTGGCGGCCCTGTCCGCCAGGATCGACAACCTGACCACGCGGGTTGACAAGCTCGACCAGCGGGTCGAAGGGGTCGACCAGCGGGTGGAAAGGGTCGATCAGCGGGTCGGAGGGGTCGACCAGCGGGTGGAAAGGGTCGACCAGCGCGTCGGTAGTGTGGACCATCGGCTCGGCCGCGTCGAACTCATCATGTGGCTCTTGGTCGCGGTCAACGTTTCCCAACTGGTGCTGGCCCTGTCCCAGGGATTGAGCCGCTAGGCGGCCTTCAACAAGCGCTGCTGATGCTGCTGCTCCAGCAGCGCGAAGATGGCGTCCTTCGACAGCACATACTGATCCATCAGAACATCCTTGAGTTCGTTGATCTGTTCGCGGTAGTCGTTGATCGACTGCAAGGTATATGTGTAGAGCTCGTCGGCCTTGGCCTGAACCTGGTCGAGGTCGTTTTCCTTGTTCTTGAATTGCGAATAGTCCAGCTTGGAGCGCGAGTACATCGACAGCTTGTTGACCATCATGTCGAGCATCGAAGTGGCCTTCTGGATATCGTTCTGGCTGCCGACCGAGATGCCGCGCGCGCCGTAGAACAATTCCTCCGCCGCCACGCCGCCGTACAGCTGGATCACGTCGCGCTCGAGCTCCTCGAGCGTGCGCAGCGCGACGTCGTCCGACGCCGACAACACATAGCCGAGCGCGCCGAGCTTGGATACCGACTCGGTGCTGATCTTGAGCAGCGGCGAACGTTCCTTCACCTCGGCCAGCGGCAAGCCTTCGCGCAGCCACGGATCGATCTGCATGAAGAAGTGGCCCAGCTCGTGCAGCGCGACGCGTTCGCGCTGGCGCGTCTTCTCGGCCGTGGTGGCACGGTCGGTCAGGCCGATGGTGGCGCGCTCGAAGGCGCGGAACATCAAGTCGGTGTTGATCATGGCCTTCTCCTGGATGGCGATCATGCTGGCGCGCTCGACCACCGTCTGCAGCAGCGCCGGGCTGAGGTTGGCGGTGATCTCGGCCACGTGGTCGAGGTTGAGCGCGTCCCAATCGACGCAGCCCTCGGCCTTGCGCGACAGGAAGGAGCGCAGCAGTTCGCTGCGCTCGCCCTTGTTGGGCAGGCGGAAGTTGATCTTGACGGAGAAGCGGCGCAGCATCGCCTCGTCCATCTGCGACGAGGCGTCGTCGAAGTTGGAGGCGACCACCCAGATGACGCCGGCGCCCTGGTCGCTGCGCACGCCGTCGAGCAGGCCCAGCAGCGTGTTGGCGGTGTCGTCTTCCCATTTTTTTTCGCCGCGGCCGCGCGGCATGAACAAGCCCTGCGCCTCGTCGAGGAAGATGATGCAGCTGCCGCGCGCGCACGCCTTGCGGTGCAGCGCGTGCAGCGCCTTGGAGCCGCCGCCGATATAGCCCGATTCGAGCGCCGACGCCGACGCCTGGATCAGCGGCACGTTGAGGCGCTTGGCCAGGTAGCCGGCCAGCTTGGTCTTGCCGGTGCCGGCCGGGCCCGTCAGCATGACGTTGAACGGCTTGTCGATGTCGTGCTCGCGGTAGACGGCGCGGTTGCGGATCATGTCTTCCAGGTGCAGCACTTCCTGCTTGATATCCTCCATGCCGATCAGGTCGTCCATATTGCCCTTGAGCTGCTCCGGATTGAGCACGGTGGCGCTGACGCCGGTGCCGGGGATGCCATGGCGCAGCAGGAACAGCACCAGCCCGATCAGCAGGATATCGACCGCGTGGCGGCGCAGGAAGCCGCCGGCGCGCGCCAGCTTGCTGTCGTCCTCGTCGACCAGCACCGCCTTGTGCGACGCCAGGTAATCCTCGCGCGCGATGGAATAGGGGATGTTATTGCGCAGCAGGACTTCGCGCTCCAGGCTCAGGTGCGAGGTGCTCGGCACCTTGATCACGCGCAGCATCGGGTCGCCCTTGAGCTTGAAGATGTAGCGCGGCGCCTCCGACAGCGGCGCGGCCACCATCAGGTATTCGAGCTTGTCGCGCTGGGCCGCCAGCGCGGTGATCTGCGAAATGTCCTGCGAGCGCATGATCGGGCCGGTGTCCTGCGGCACGTCGCTGCGCCAGCTGAACAGCGCGGCGGCGGCGAGCGCGGCCAGCAGCAGCGCGGCGCGCACGTAATTGTTGCGTAGTGCGGATTGAAGTTTGTGAAGAGTAAACATATGCGCTATCCAACCTGGAGTGGGCAGCTAAGTGTCGGGCTGGTGCGCGGGAGTCGGGCGCAGCAGCCGAGGCCGCCGTTGCCGGTGCGCGGTGTGGCGCAGCCGGGTGTTGCTAAGGGTTAACTTGGGACGAATCTTGTGAAACTAACATGCCGTGCGGCAACTCGTCGTAGGTGAACTATAGCGGTCCTTTTTCGTTTTGTCTCGCGTTTGCTCAACAAAAAAGCGTGGCGCGCAACAGCCGGCGGCGCGCGCCGCCCGCCGCCGCGGTACGGCCCGGGCGCGGTCTGCGCGGCTCCGGTTTGTCGCCGTTTTTTGCTTTTGACGCCCGCCGTTTTACCGCTCGTCGCAAACGCCGGATATCGGCGCCGGCATTTGCTAATGTGATCACGTCAGCCGCTGAACAGCACATTCCAGCGGTGATCCCCGAGCAGTTTATTGAACCAACAACCTTACGGAGCACACCATGAAAAAGACCCTGTCCAGCATCGCCGCCGCCGCCCTCGTCATGACCTCGCTGGCGTCCATGGGCGCCGCCCACGCCGAAGACAGCAGCGTGCACATCAATGCCAAGCCGACCCGCCATTACATGACGCCCGGCGATTTTGCCGAATTCAAGAACACCTATGAGTTGACCAACGGCCAGATGCTGCAGTTCACGCAGAACGGCAACCATTTCTACACGCAGCTCGACAATGGCGAGCGCGTGCGTATTTTCGCGTCGTCGCCGACCGAGTTCGTCACCGAGGCCGGCACCCGCATCAAGTTCACCGACGAAGGCGACACGGTGGGCCTGAGCAACTTCGAAAAGCTGCCGATGGCGGCCAAGCTGCCGGCCAACACGATCATGATGGCGCGCCGCTGATGCGGCCGCGCTGCGGGCGGACGCCGGCCGCCGGCGTGCGGGTTTTTCCGCCGGGTTAGTCGACCCGGCGGTACAGGCGGAAGCGCTCGGAGCGGTCTGCCGGACGGCGGCCTTCCCAAATCAACACCCACTGCTTGCCGCGATGTTGCGGCTGGATCTCGCGGTTGTCGCGCACCTTGGTGCTGTCCTGCAGCAGCAACAGTTCGCAGCGCCCGCCCTCGACGCCGGTGAACGGCAGTTGCGCGTAGTAGGCGAACGAGGCGCGTTGCGCCGGTCCCACATTGGTTTCGATGCAATCGGCCTTCGACGGAATTTTCTGGGCGATCTGGCGCGCCACGCTGGCGTAGCTCTTGCTGTAGTTGACGTCCGGCAGGAACAGCGTCATCAGCAAGATCCAGATCAGGATCACGCCGCCGGACGACAGCACCACGGCGCGCCACAGCACGGTAGGACGGCGCGACACGCGCCAGTGCACCAGCGCGAACCAGCCGGCCGTGGCCAGCAGCGCCACCGGCACCGCCACCAGTCCCACCTCGGGCGTGAAGCCCGGCACCAGTTTCAACGCGTTCTTGGCGAACTGCGCCGGCCAGCCGGTCAGCTTGGCGATCCAGAACAGCCAGATGACGGCCCCGCACAAGGTCAGCGCCATCACCGAGAACCAGTCGATGGCGTTGATGGCGCCGCGCTTCATCGTCAGCAGGCCGAACGCGGCCATGACGGCCAGCGGCGGCAGCAGCACCAGCAACTGGCCCTGCTCGGGCGTCTCGGTGGACAGGCTCAGCAGCGTACCCATGGTGACGAAGGCCAGCGGCACGACGATGTGCAGCGCCAGCCGCTGGCGGCGCCAGGCCCAGACGGCCCAGCCGGCGAACGGCCACGCCGGCCAGAAGAACCAGACGCCGACGCGGAAGAAGTATTTAAAGGCGGCCAGCGTGGGCAGCGCGACCTGGTGCAGGTTCCAGTCCATCCACGCCTGCAGCGGCTGCTGGTGGTAGGGGTGCAGCGCCTCGGCCGGCACCAGCCACACGGCGGCGACGGCGGCGGCCACCAGCAGCGCCAGGCCGAGGTCGCGCAGCGCGCGCAGCACCGGCTGGGCCAGCAGGCGGGTGCAGGCGAACACGGCCAGCATGAGGAACACCGGCGTGACCCAGCCGCGCGTCAATGTCAGCAGGCCGATGGCCAGGCCGCTGAGGGCGGCGTTGCGCAGCGACGGCGCCTCGACGTAGCGCACGGTGCGGTACAGCATGAACGCCGTCAGCGACACCTGCAGCGCCTCGGAGGTGGTCTCGTGGCTGTGCAGCAGCAAGCCCAGGCAGCCGAGGTAGATCAGGACGGCGGCGTCGGCCAGCGTGCGGCCGAAGTCGTCCGGCTCGGGCTGGCCGCCGAATGCCAGGCGCAGCGGTTGCGCGTCCTGGCGGCGGCCCAGGTTGAAGGTGGCGAACCACAGCGACGATACGCCGATCAGGAAGATGGCGATGGTGCCGACGCGGGCGGCCATGACGTCGCCCAGCAGCCAGCCGAACAGTTTCATGCCCAGCGCGCCGAGCCAGAACGCCAGCGGGCCCTCGTCGGGCATCGACAGGCCGGCGATGTTGGGCCACAGCCAGTCCTGCCAGGTGCCGTGCGCCATCGTCCACATGATGCCGAAGCTGGCGGCGTCGTCGTTCTTCCACGGGTCGCGGCCGATCAGGCCGGGCAGGATGTAGAGCAGGCCGAGGGCGAACAGGGCCCAGCGTGGCAGCGCCAGGGTGGCGGCGGCGGGAAGACGAACTGGCTTCATCGATCAGTGTGCAAATTGAGGTAGACGGGAGTATGAAGGAAAACCGGCGGCAGGCGAGGCCGACAAACAAAAAAAGCAGCCAGAGGCTGCTTTTTTCGATCGCGGGAAGGAATTAACCTTGGGCGACTTGGGTCTTCGAACCGACGGCGCCGAATTTCTGGCGGAATTTCTCAACGCGGCCAGCGGTGTCGACGATTTTGTGCTTACCGGTGTAGAACGGGTGCGATTCAGCCGACACCTCGATCTTGACCAGCGGGTATTCTTTACCTTCGTGCTGGATCTTTTCGCGGGTCTGGATGGTCGAACGGGTGACGAACTTGAAGTCGCACGACAGGTCGTGGAACACGACGTCGCGGTATTCTGGATGGATTTCTGGTTTCATGTTGAAGCCTCGGTAGGTTAGGTAGCCAAACAGCACTTCGTCGGTCGATCCTGCTTCTTGACCCGATTGCCGATCACTTGCCAGTGGTTTAGATAGTGCGACCGGGGATTATACAGCCGTAAACGCAAACAGGCAACCGAGGTTGCCTGTTTGTCATGATGCGCTTCGTTTTTCCCAACCCGGCCTCGCGCGGCGGTTAAAACCGCTCGCGGCGAGGCGCCCCGACGCAGCCAGTGCGAATAGCACGGCAAGGAGGGGCAACGAAGCTGCGGGCGGTTTTAACCGCCGCGGCGCATCATGTCGAAGAACTCACCGTTGTTCTTGGTGGCCTTCATCTTGTCGAGGATGAACTCCATCGCTTCGATCTCGTCCATCGAGTACAGCAACTTGCGCAGGATCCAGATCTTCTGCAGCTGGTCCGGCTTGATCAGCAGTTCCTCGCGGCGGGTGCCCGATTTGTTCAGGTTGATCGCCGGGTAGACGCGCTTCTCGGCCAGGCGGCGCTCCAGGTGCACCTCCATGTTGCCGGTACCCTTGAATTCCTCGTAGATGACGTCATCCATGCGCGAACCGGTTTCGATCAGCGCGGTGGCGACGATGGTCAGCGAGCCGCCTTCCTCGATGTTGCGGGCGGCGCCGAAGAAACGCTTCGGACGCTGCAGCGCGTTGGCGTCGACACCACCGGTCAAGACCTTGCCCGAGGCCGGGATCACGGTGTTGTAGGCGCGCGCCAGGCGGGTGATCGAGTCCAGCAGGATGACCACGTCTTTTTTCATCTCGACCAGGCGCTTGGCTTTTTCCAGCACCATCTCGGCGACCTGCACGTGGCGGGTGGCCGGTTCGTCGAAGGTCGAGGCGACCACTTCGCCGCGCACCGAGCGCTGCATCTCGGTCACTTCTTCCGGGCGTTCGTCGATCAGCAGCACGATCAGCGTCACGTCCGGGTGGTTGGCCGTGATCGCGTGGGCGATGTGCTGCAGCAACACCGATTTGCCGGATTTCGGCGACGCCACCAGCAGGCCGCGCTGGCCCTTGCCGATCGGCGCGATCAGGTCGACGATGCGGCCGGTGATGTTTTCGGTGCCGTTGATGTCACGTTCCAGGCGCAGCGGCTCGTTCGGGTGCAGCGGCGTCAGGTTCTCGAACAATATGCGGTGCTTCGAGGCTTCCGGCGATTCGCCGTTGACCTTGTCGACCTTGACCAGCGCGAAGTAGCGCTCGCCATCTTTCGGGGTCCGTACCTCGCCCTCGATCGAATCGCCCGTGTGCAGGTTGAAGCGGCGGATCTGGGAGGGGGAAATGTAGATATCGTCGGTGGAGGCCATGTAGCTGGCGTCCGGCGAGCGCAGGAAGCCGAAGCCGTCGGGCAGCACTTCCAGGGCGCCGTCGCCGAAGATCTGTTCACCGGATTTCGCGCGCTTTTTCAGGATCGCGAACATCAGTTCCTGTTTGCGCAGACGCGCCGCGTTGTCGATATCAAGACCGATGGCCATCTCCAGCAATGCCGAGACGTGTAGGGCCTTTAATTCAGATAGATGCATATGTGTTGAGTGTCCCGTGACGGGAAAGTAAAGGTAGGGGAGGGAACTGCGTGGTGTTGTCTGTTTAATTATAAAACGGGCTGCGGTCTGGCCGGGCCATCGTTTTCCGCCTGGTGAGCGACGGCGCCGCGGGCGCGGCGCCGTCGATGCAGGCAAATACTATCGTACTTAGATATTACTGTCGATGAAAGAAGTCAGTTGACCTTTTGCCATCGCGCCGACTTTTTGAGCGGCGGGAACGCCGTTCTTGAACAGGATCAGGGTCGGGATGCCGCGGATGCCGAACTTGGCAGGCACTGCCTGGTTCGAATCGACGTCCATCTTGGCGATCAGGATCTTGCCGTCGTATTCCTTGGCCACTTCTTCCAGGATCGGGGCGATGCTCTTGCAAGGACCGCACCATTCGGCCCAGAAATCGACCAGCACGGGGCGGTCGGACTTCAGGACGTCGGCGTCAAAAGAAGTATCGGTGATGTGTTTGATATTTTCGCTCATATATTCCTCAATCGAGGTCTGTGTGGGTCAATAACGCCTGGAGATTATGCCATGTTGTCCGCAATCGCCTACAACGTTGCCGGTTAGAGGCAACAGATGGTGGCCAATTGCGCGAATTCAATGTCTTGGATGGGATGGCAACAAGGTCGGCAGGCGGGGATGGCTGAAATAATAACCCATTTTTTAAAAATGTGCGGCGGAATGTCGAAAGACCTCAATTGTCGTCGGCGAAGGTGGTGTTGGTCATGATCTGCTCGGTGATCTTTTCCAGCAGCGGCCACAGGTCCGCCAGCAGCGCGCGCGCCTTCGCGGCGCTGGCCGGATCGTCCGGCGCCAGCTCCTCGAGCTCGAGCAGCAGCTCGCCCATGCCCAGCGCGCCGACGGTGCGCGCCGGCGATTTCAGGCGGTGGCTCAGGTCGCGCACCGCCGTCATGTCGCCGCGCTTGAGCGCCGATTCCATGCGGGTGATGACGTCCTGGCTGTTTTGCAGAAACTTGAAGGCGAATTTGCGCACCTTGTGCGGGTGGTAGCCGAGCAGCTTGGCCAGGATCGACAGGTCGATCACCGCCGGATCGCCGCCCAGCGTGGTCTTGAAGGCCGGCCGCGCCGGCGCCGGCGGCCGGTCGCGCGCGCCGTCGCGCTCGGGCAGCCAGTTGGCGATGGTCTGGTACATCAACGCCGGCTGGATCGGCTTGGAGATGAAATCGTCCATGCCGGCCTCGATGCAGCGCACCCGGTCCTCGCTGGTGGCCGTGGCCGTCATGGCCAGCACCCGGATGTCGGCCAGGCGCGGGTCGGCGCGGATGCGGCGGGTCGCCTCCAGGCCGTCCATCAGCGGCATTTGCACGTCCATCAGCACGCAGTCGAAGGCGGTCTGGCGCAGCAGCTCGAGCGCCTCCATGCCGTTGGCGGCCAGGCACACCGACGAGCCCACTTCCTCCAGCATCTCGAGCGCGATCTGCTGGTTGAAGGTGTTGTCCTCGACCAGCAGGATGCGGGCGTTCTTCAGCGCCGCCATCACCGCCGCGCTGCGCGAGGACGCCAGCAGCTCGGCGGCGGCGTCCTTGACCCGGTCGATCAGCGCCGGCACGCTGGCGCTGGACAAGCCCAGGCGGGCGGTGAACCAGAAGGTGCTGCCGTGGCCGGGCCGGCTGCGCACGCCGACCTCGCCGCCCATCAGCTGCGCCAGTTGCTTGCAGATCGACAGGCCCAGGCCGGTGCCGCCGTATTCGCGCGTGGTGGAGGTGTCGGCCTGCTGGAACGACTGGAACAGCTTGTCGATCTCGCCCTCGGACAGGCCGATGCCGCAGTCGCTCACCTCGAAGCGCAGCAGGCAGCCGGTGGCGTCGGCGGCGACCTGGCGCACGCGCACGTCGATGCGGCCCTTTTCGCTGAACTTGATGGCGTTGTTGGTGTAGTTGATCAGCACCTGGCCGAGCCGCAGCGGATCGCCGCGCAACACCCTGGGCAGGGTCGGGTCGAGGTCGAACACCAGTTCGAGCTCGCGGCTGGCGGCCTTGGGCGCGACCACCGTGGTCAGGGTCTGGATCACGTGTTCGAGCGCGAAGTCGACCTGCTCGATCTCCAGCTTGCCGGCCTCGATCTTGGAGATGTCGAGGATGTCGTCGATGATGCCCAGCAGGTGCTCGCCGGCGAAGCGGATCTTTTCCAGGTAGTCGCGCTGGCGCGGATCGAGGTCGGTCTTGAGCGCCAGGTAGGCCATGCCGATCACGCCGTTCATCGGCGTGCGGATCTCGTGGCTCATATTGGCCAGGAACTGGCCCTTGGTCTGGCTGGCCTCCTCGGCCACCTGGCGCGCCTGGTCCAGTTCCAGCGTGCGCTGGGCCACGCGCTCCTCCAGGTGTTCGTTCAACTCGCGCAGCGCGTCCTCGCCGCGTTTGCGGTCGGTGATGTCGGTCAGGCTGGCCACCACCAGCGGCACCGCGCCGCCCTGGTCGGGAATCGGTTCGGCGTTGATCGACAGCCAGTGCAGCGCGCCGTCGGGCTGGGCGATGCCCATCACCACGTCGCGCACCGACAGGCCGGTGACGATCGCCAGGCGCACCGGATGGCTGGCGGCGTCGACGCGGGTGCCGTCCTCGCGCACCCCGCACCATAGGCCGCCGCCGCCGCCGTCCCGGCCGCACGGCTCGATCGGCAGCGCGTGCGCCAGCATGCGGGCGGCGGCGGCGTTGCGCTCGAGGATGGCGCCGTTGCCGTCGACCATCACCAGGCCGTTGGTGACGGCGTTGAAAATCGACGCCAGGCGCTGGCTCGAGCCGCGCAGCGCGCCCTCGGCCTGGCGCCGCGCCGTGATATCGGTCAGCATGGCCAGCGTGCCGGCGTAGTGGCCGGCGTCGGAGTTGATGACGGTGGTCGACAGCAGGCACCAGACGGTGGTGCCGTCGCTGCGGCGGAAGCTGACGTCGCCCTGGATCGCCTCGCCGGCCAGGCGCCGTTGCAGGTGGTGGTGCAGCTGCAGGCGACCGTCGGCGTCCATGAAGTCGGTCATCGCGCGGCCCATGATCTGCTCGACGTCGTAGTCGAGCATGCGCGCCATGGTCGGATTGACGAACGTGGTGCGGTCGTCGGCGTCGCTCATCCAGATGCCCTCGGCGGCGGTCTGCACGATCAGGCGGTAGCGCTCGGAGCTGGCGTGCAGCGCCTCCTCGGCGCGCTGGCGCTGGGTCATGTCGCGCAGCGCCATGATCACCAGCTCCTGGCCGCCCAGCTCCACCTGCGAGATATGCACCATGGCCGGGAAGGTGCTGCCGTCGGCGCGGTGCGCGCTCAGCACCCGGCCCGGCAGGTTGCGGCGGGCGAACAGCTCGCGTCCGCGGCCGTTGCTGCGCATCGCTTCCGGCGCCAGGTGGTCGACCGAGCGTCCGGCCATGTCGCCCTCGTAGCCGAAGCTGGCGGCGCAGGCCGGATTGGCGTGGCGCACGCGCCCGCTCTTGTCGGCGATCAGCACCGCGCCCGGGGTGGCGTCGACCACCGCGCACAGGCGCGCGTGCTCGGCGGCGGCGCGGTCGCTGATGTCGGCCAGCGTGCCGACCGCGCGCAGCGCCCGGCCGGCGGTGTCGCGTTCGATGACCATGCCGCGCATCAGCACCCATTTCCAGGCGCCGTTCTGGCAGCGCATGCGGTGTTCGCTGCTGATCTGGACGTTGCCGTCGGGCGCGGCGGTCAGGCAATCCTGGATGCGGCGTTCGACCTGCGCCAGGTCGTCGGGATGGACGTGGCCGCGCCACTGGTCGATCGACTGCGCGAACGGTTGCGCCAGCGGCGCCGTGGTCGCGCCGTGGCCGCCGCCGTAGCCGAGCAGCTCGCAATAGCGCGCCGACAGCTTCAGCGCGCCGGTGTCGACGCGCCATTCCCACATGCCGGCGCCGGAGCCTTCCAGCGCCAGGCCGGCGATGCGCTCCGCGCTGTTTTGTTCGGCGCGCGCCGCGCCCAGCGCGGCCGCTTGTTTGCGCAGGCGCCAGGCGCCGGCCACGGCCACCAGCAGCAACAGCGCGCCGAGCGCGGCGCCGCCCTGGCGCAGCAGCCGGTTCGATCCCTCGGGCTGGTACAGGAAGCCGTCGAGCTTGAAACCGGCCGGCAGCATGCCGTGCTGGATGTAGGCGCCGGCGATGGCGCTCCAGCGTTCGGGATTGCTGTAGCCGGGTTCGATCAAGTCCTGCTCCAGCAGCGCGGCGATCTGGCGCGCCTCGAACATCAGCAGCTCGCGGCTGTTGCGTTCCGGGTAGCGGGCCCGTATCAGGTCGGCGATCTCGCCCGGGTGGGCCATGGCGTAGCGCCAGCCGCGCAGGGTCGCCTCGCGCACCGCGCGCGCGCGCGCCGGATGCTCGCGCAATTCGCTTTCTGTCGTATAGAGCACGTCGCCGTAGAAATCGAGGCCGAGGGCGCGCGGCGACTGGATCTCGTAGGACAGGTTGGTGCGTTCGAGGACGAACGGCGCCTCGGTGGTGTAGACCGACATGGCGTCTACACGGCCCTGCAACAGTTCTTCGTAGCCGTGGGTGTGGGCGAGCTGGTACACGCTGTCGCCGCGCACGCCCAGCCTTTGCAGGTAGACCGTCAACTCTTCGTTGTTGGGCGCCAGCATGACGCGGCTGCCGGGCCAGGGGCGCGGCTTGCCGTCGGGGCCATGGCGCACCAGCAGCGCCGCGCCGGAATGCTGGAAGATCGAGGCCAGCACCACCACCGGCTGGCCGGCGCCGCGCGCCAGCAGCAAGCCGGTGTTGCCGACCCCGTACTGCGCGGCGCCGCCGACGACGTTTTGCAGCGGATCGCTGCCGGGCACCGCCTCGGCCAGGGTGACGTCGAGGCCGGCGTCGCGGTAGTAGCCCTGGTCCTGGGCGGCGTAGTAGCCGGCGAACTGGAACTGGTGCCGCCACTTGAGCTGGATGGTGACTTTTTCGGCCGCCTGCGCGCCCGCGACCGCGCAGGCGAGCAGCAGGACGAGCAGCAGGGCGAGCGCCGCCACCTTGCGCGGTAAACGGCGCCAGGAGCTCGTGCGAACGCGGGGACGGCTGTGCAACAAGAGCTTCCCTTTCCGATGACAGTGGGTGGCCTTGGGGGCAGCCAACTATAGCAGTTTTAACCGCTGTGATCTCATCGACAAGAAAAGAAGGGAATGGCGCCGCGGCGGGGCCGCCGCGCCCCGAAAAAGACACATTTCGCGCCTGAAAACGGCCGTTGCGGACATCCCCGCGTGACATTCGGTGAGAATGCGGCGCGCACCGCGACTTGCCGGCTGCGAGTCACGCGCCGGGGCCGGGCGTTTGCGGCGGCTAGTGGGCGAAGCTGCCGGCGAACTGGTAGCGGTGGCCGGGGTGCCACATGGTGGCGATGCTGGCGATGCGTCCGCCCGACAGCGTCTGGCGCCGCAGCACCAGGCAGGCCTGCCGGGTGTCGATGGCCAGCATGTCGGCGATGTCGCGCGGCGTGGCCAGCGCCTCGATGCTGTAGGTGGCGCCCTGCAGCGGCGCCGCTTTCATCAGGTATTCGTTGGGGGTGGTGCTGGCGAAGTCCTGTTCCATGTAGTCGGGCGCGCACAGCGGGTTGACCCAGCGGTCCTCGACCTGGATCGGCACGCCGTTCTCGAAATGGATGATCACCGAATGGAACAGCGGGTGGCCGGCCGGCAGGTCGAACTGCTTGGCCATCAGGTCGCTGGCCTTGGCGCGCTCGAGCTGTTGCAGGCTGCTGCGGTGGACGTGGCCGCGCGCGCGCACCTCGTCGGCGATCGATTTGATCTCCAGCAACGTGGCCTGGTATTTTTGCTGGGCGACGTAGGTGCCGGAGCCCTGGCGGCGCGTGAGCACCTGTTCGGCCGTGAGTTCGCGCACGGCGCGGTTGACGGTCATGCGGGAGACGCCGAATTGCTTGACCAGCGCCTGTTCGGACGGGATCACGTCGCCTTCCTTCCAGACGCCGGCGGCGATCTGCGCCAGCAAATGGTCTTTGATGCGCTGGAAAATAGGGATGCCGTCCGGGATGGCCGGCGAGGGGGCTGCTTGCTGATGCTGATCGCTTTGATCGTCCAACGGGTTCTCCTGGCGCGCCTCCGCAGGCGGCGGAGCGGGGCATTTTAGCATCGGCGCGGGTACAATTCAAAAGCAAGGATTCAAAAGCAAGAGTTGAGGTGCGCCGCCATCCGCCGCCCGCTAGCATGGCACCATTCCAATTCAACGATGGAGTCCGCGATGGACAAGGTAATCGATAAACCAAGCGTGCCCTACGCCGACGAGCAGTCGCGCTGGGCGGCCGTGCAGGGGCGCGACGCCGGCGCCGATGGCGTGTTCTGGTATTCGGTGCGCAGCACCGGCGTGTACTGCCGGCCGTCGTGCGCGGCGCGGCCGGCCCTGCGCAAGAACGTGGCGTTCCACGACAGCCGCGAGGCGGCGCTGCAAGCCGGGTTCCGGCCCTGCCTGCGCTGCAAGCCCGAGCAGCCGCCGCTGGCCGAGCGCCGCGCCGCGCTGGTGGCCGAGGCCTGCCGCCTGATCGACGCCGCCGACGAGGCGCCCGACCTGGACCGCCTGGCCGCCGCCGTCGGCGTCAGCCGCTTCCATTTCCACCGGCTGTTCAAGGCCGTCACCGGCATCACCCCCAAAGCCTACGCCCAGGCGCGGCGCGCGCGGCGGGTGCAGGACGGACTGGCGCGGCAAGCCACGGTGACCGAGGCGATCTACGACGCCGGCTTCAATTCCAGCGGCCGTTTCTACGCCAGTTCGCCGGCGGTGCTGGGCATGACGCCGACCGCGTTTCGCGCCGGCGGCGCCGGCACCGTGATCCGCTTCGCCATCGCCGCCTGCTCGCTGGGCGCGATCCTGGTGGCCAGCACGGCGCGCGGCATCTGCGCGATCCTGATCGACGACGATCCGGACTTCCTGGTGCGCGACCTGCAGGACCGCTTTCCGAAAGCGGAGCTGATCGGCGCCGAGGCCGAATACGAACAGGTGGTCTCGCGCGTGGTGGGCATGGTCGAGCGGCCGGAAATCGGCCTCGATCTGCCGCTGGACGTGCGCGGAACGGCGTTCCAGCAGCGGGTATGGCAGGTGTTGCGCGAGATACCGGCCGGGCGCACCGTCAGCTACGCCGAGCTGGCCGAGCTGGTCGGCTCGCCCAACGGCGCCCGGGCCGTGGCCGGCGCCTGCGCCGCCAACGCGCTGGCGGTGGCGATTCCCTGCCACCGGGTGGTGCGCAACGACGGTTCGATTTCCGGCTACCGCTGGGGCGTGGACCGCAAGGCGGCGCTATTGGACAGGGAGCGGCCGGGCAATGAGTAGTAATAATGGCGAGTTCGATTTCGGCGCCGGCGCGCCGGCGCGCCAGCCGCGCAAGACGCCGCCGGTGAGCGTGGCGCCGGGCAAACCGGCCACGGCGCTGGCCGCCGGCACGGCCGAAATCGCGGCCCCGGCCGGCGCCGATGCCGCCGCCGTCGCCGACCCGGCGGCCGGCGCGCTGGCGCTGGCCAACGCGCGCCGGGCGGTGGGGGCGGCCGCCGGCATCGCCGTGCACGTGGCGGGGCTGGACTGGCAAGCCATCGCCGACGAGCTGACCGCGCACGGCTACGCCATCGTCCCCGGCATGCTGAGCGCCGACGAAAGCGCCGCCATGGCCGCGCAGTACGCGCAGCCGCGGCTGTTCCGCAGCCGCGTGGTGATGGCGCGGCACGGCTTCGGCAGCGGCGAGTACCAGTACTTCCGCTATCCGCTGCCGTCGATGGTCTCGGCGTTGCGGCAGGCGCTGTACGGGCCGCTGGCGGCCATCGCCAACCGCTGGCACGCGGCGCTCGGCATCGACAGCCGTTTTCCGGCCGAGCACGCCGATTTCCTGGCGCGCTGCCACGCCGCCGGCCAGCACCGCCCGACGCCGCTGCTGCTGCAATACGGCGCGGGCGACTACAACTGCCTGCACCAGGACTTGTACGGCGAGCACGTGTTCCCGCTGCAGGCGGCCATTTTGCTCAGCGAACCGGGAACCGACTTCGGCGGCGGCGAGTTCGTGCTGACCGAGCAGCGTCCGCGCATGCAGTCGCGGGTGGAGGTGGTGCCGCTGCGGCGCGGCGACATGGTGATTTTCCCCGTCAACCACCGGCCGGCGCAGGGCGCCCGCGGCGTCTACCGTGTTGCCATGCGGCATGGCGTGAGCCGGGTGCGCGCCGTGGCCGGCGCCGCCGGCCCCGACGCCGGGCCGCTGCGCCATACCCTGGGCGTCATCTTCCACGACGCCCTCTGAATTTTCGAATATTCCCTCGGTTTCCCCGCCACGCCGGCTTGCCGCCTGTTATGCTGCATGCGCGGCGGCGCACGCGTGGTTAATTGAACATCGAAATGCCGCAATGCTTTGGTACTATTAGTTGCTACTATTTAATTTGCACGACAACATTCCGGGGATTTGATGACCACCAACGATAACGCGCGCCGTATCAGCGCCCTGATTCAACAGCACCAGGCCGAGATCGGCGCCGATTGGATCGCCAATCTGGAAAGCATGGCCTTCCGCAGCGACAGCGCGTCGCAGGAACAATTGCGCCGCCACTGCCGCCAATTGCTGGCGCTGTTGCCGGAAGCGTCGCTGAATGGCGGTTTCGACAGCATCGAAGGCCGCGCCTGGGACGAGGTGCGCGACCAGCTGACCGAGATCTCCGGCCAGCGCGCCAAGCAGGGCTCGACGCCGAGCGAGACGGCCACCTTCGTATTCTCGCTCAAGCAGTCGTTGTTCGGCAGCCTGCGCCAGTCGCTGGCGGCCGAGCCGGAACTGCTGGCCGAGGCGCTGTGGAACGTCAGCACGCTGCTCGACAAGCTGGGCCTGTTCACCATCGAAGTGTTCCAGAAGAGCCGCGACCAGATCATCGTGCGCCAGCAGCAAGAGCTGCTGGAGCTGTCGACGCCGGTCGTCAAGCTGTGGACCGACATCCTGGCGCTGCCGCTGATCGGCACCCTCGACAGCGCCCGCACCCAGGTGGTGATGGAGAGCCTGCTCGAGAAGATCGTCGAAACCGGCGCCGCCATCGCCATCATCGACATCACCGGCGTGCCCACCGTCGACACGCTGGTGGCCCAGCACTTGATGAAAACCATCGCCGCCGCCCGCCTGATGGGCGCCGACTGCATCATCAGCGGCATCCGCCCGCAGATCGCCCAAACCATCGTCCACCTGGGCGTGAACCTGGACGACGTGGTCACCAAGGCGACCCTGGCCGACGCCTTCATCGTGGCGCTGGCGCGGGTCGGCTCGACCATTTCCCGCAAAGCCTGAGGCGCCGATGGAACGCATACCTATTCTGCGTATCGGCGACCTGCTGCTGGTGACGATCCAGGTCGACATGCATGACCGCCTGGCGATGACCTTGCAGGACGACTTGACCGAGCGCATCGTCAAGGACCAGGCCAAGGGCGTGCTGATCGATATCTCGGCGCTCGACCTGGTCGACTCGTTCATCGGCCGCATGATCAGCAACACGGCCGCCATGGCGCGCGTGCTCGACGCCCAGACCGTGCTGGTGGGCATGCAGCCGGCCGTCGCCATCACGCTGGTCGAGCTGGGCTTGACCCTGCCGGGCGTGAAAACCGCGCTCAATGTCGAAAAAGGCATGGCACTGCTTGGCAAGAGTTATCAATGAACGGTGCGTCGTCAGCGGACCCGGTCCGCTTCGCCTCGCCGTTGCTGGAAGCGGACCGCACGGTGCGCGCCAGCCAGACCTTGCCGTTGCGCACCGACGAGCACGTCGTGGCCGTGCGCCGCGTGGTGCGCGAGCACGCGCTGGCGCTCAAGCTGAGCCTGGTCGAGCAGACCAAGCTGGTCACGGCCGCCAGCGAGCTGGCGCGCAACACCATTAAATATGGCGGCGGCGGCATGGTCGTCGCGCAGGAATTGACCGACGGCGTGCGCCACGGCCTGCGGCTGGTGTTCGCCGACGACGGTCCCGGCATCGCCGACATCGCGCAGGCGCTGCGCGACGGTTTCACCAGCGGCGGCGGCCTGGGCCTCGGCCTGGGCGGCGCCAAAAGACTTGTTGACGAGTTCGACATCGATTCACGCAGTGGAGAGGGCACCGCGGTCGCGGTCGTCAAATGGAAAAAATAGCCAGTTCGTTCGACGGTCAGCAGTGGTTTTCGATTGTGCACCCGAGTGATATCGCCAGCGCCCGCCGTTGCGGCCAGCGCATGGCGCAGGACGCCGGCTTCGACGATGTGCGCAGCGGCCAGGTGGCCATCGTCATCAGCGAGGCCGCCACCAACGTGTTGAAGCACGCCGGCGAGGGGCGCATCGCGCTGGCGCCGGTGTTCAGCGGCGGCAGCGCCGGCGTCGAGGTGCTGGCGCTCGACAAAGGGCCCGGCATCGCCAACCTGGGGCAGGCGCTGCGCGACGGCGTCTCCAGCGCCGGCACCGCCGGCACCGGCCTGGGGGCGATGCGCCGCTTGGCCGACGAATTCGACGTCTACGCCGTGCCGGGCAAGGGCGCGGTGTTTTGCATGCGCCTGTGGCCGCGCGCCGGCGCCGGCGCGCCGCTGCCGTCGGCGGCGCCGGCGCCGTCCCTGTCCGGGGCGGTGTGCCTGCCGCTGGCCGGCGAGACCGAGAGCGGCGACGCCTGGCTGGTGGCGCGCCAGCGGCACGCCATCGCGCTGATGGTGGTCGACGGCCTGGGACACGGACCGGAGGCGGCCAAGGCCGGCCGCGCCGCCGTCGACACCATGGCGCTGCAGCCGGGCATGCGTCCGGCGCAACAGATCGAGGTGTGCCACGCGGCGCTGCGGGCCACGCGCGGCGCCGCGCAGGCGATCGCGCTGCTGGACCTCGAGGCGCGCCAGCTGTCGTTCGCCGGCGTCGGCAACATCGGCGCCTGCATTATCGATAGCGACGGCGACGTGCGCCGCCAGATGATGTCGCACAACGGCATCGTCGGCCATAACATCCGCAAGGTGCAGGAGTTCGTGCTGCCATGCCCGCCGGGCGCGCTGGTGATCCTGGCCAGCGACGGCATCGCCACGCAGTGGGACCTGGCGCAGTATCCGGGCCTGGCCGCGTGCGATCCGGCGATCGTGGCGGCGGTGCTGCTGCGCGACCATGCGCGCGCGCGCGACGACGCCTGCGTGCTGGTACAACGCTGTCCGGGAGAACGTTGATGTCGCTTACCCGCATCCTGCAAGTCGGCATCGACAGCGAGCCTGACGTGGTGCTGGTGCGCCAGCGCGCGCGCCAGATCTCCGGCCTGCTCGGCTTCAGCGTGCAGGACCAGGTGCGGGTGGCGACGGCGGTGTCGGAGGTGGCGCGCTGCGCCTACGGCCGGCTGTCGGGCGGGCGCGGGCAGTTCGCGCTCGACCAGCGCGGCGCGGTGGCGCAATTGACGGTGTCGATCCGCGCCGAGAACCGGCCCACGGGTTCGGTGTCCGGCGCCGCCGCCGCGCCGGCGCCGGCGGGCGGCGTCGAGATGGAATCGGCAGCGGCGCAGTTCGACAACGCCATCCTCACCGCCCGCCGGCTGATGGACGACTGCGAGGTCGAACACGCGGCCGGCGGCGGCCTGACGGTGGTCATGCGCAAGGACCTGCCGGCCGGCCACCGCATCGATGGCGCCGGCCTGGCGCGCGTCGGCGCCGAGCTGGCGGCCAGCCCGGTGCAGAACACCTACTCGGAGATGCAACAGCAAAACCGCGAACTGGGCGCCGCGCTGGCCGAGCTGCGCGAGCGCCAGGACGACCTGCTGGCGCTCACGCGCGAACTGGAGGACACCAACCGCGGCGTGGTGGCGCTGTACGCCGAGATCGAGGAAAAGGCCGAGCGCCTGCGCAAGGCCGACGAGATGAAGTCGCGCTTCCTGTCCAACACCAGCCATGAACTGCGCACGCCACTGAGCTCGATCCGGGCGCTGGCCAAGCTGCTGCTCGACCGCATGGACGGCGACCTCACGCCCGAGCAGGAGCGCCAGGTCGGCTTCATCGCCAGCGCCGCCTTCGACCTGTCGGAGCTGGTCAACGACCTGCTGGACCTGGCCAAGATCGAGGCCGGCAAGGTCGAACTGACGATCGCGCCGGTCGACATCGAAAACCTGTTCAGCACCCTCAAGGGCATGCTGCGCCCGCTCACGCGCAACCCCGACGTCGAACTGGTGTTCGTGGCGCCGGCGGCGCCGCGCCGGTTGCTGTCGGACGAGCCCAAGGTGGCGCAGATCCTGCGCAACTTCATCTCCAACGCGCTCAAGTTCACCCAGGCCGGCCAGGTGACGGTGGCGCTGCACGACGACGGCGCCGACCAGGTCACCTTCACCGTCACCGACACCGGCATCGGCATCGAGGCCGACAACCTGCAACTGATTTTCGAGGAATTCAGCCAGATCGCCCATCCGCTGCAGGCCGGCGCCAAGGGCACCGGCCTGGGCCTGCCGCTGTGCCGCCAGCTGGCGCAGCTGCTGGGCGGTTCGGTGGACGTGGCCAGCGTGATCGGCGCCGGTTCGACCTTTTCGCTGCACCTGCCGCGCCGGCCCGAGGGCGCGATCGACGGTGCCCCATGAAAGACAAATCCATGAGCAATGACAGCATATTGATCCTGAATGTCGACGACAACGACGGCGCGCGCTACGTCAAGACGCGCATCCTGCACGGCGCCGGCTTCCGGGTGGTGGAGGCGGCCAACGGCACCGACGGGCTGGCGCTGGCGCGCCAGATGCTGCCGGCGCTGGTGCTGCTGGACGTCAAACTGCCCGACATCAACGGCATCGAGGTGTGCCGCCGGATCAAGGACGATCCGCTGACCGCCGGCGTGCTGGTGCTGCAAACGTCGGCCGCGCTGACGGGGCGCGACGACAAGATCCGCGGCCTGGAGGGCGGCGCCGACAACTACCTGGCCGCGCCGATCGAGGCCGACGAACTGGTGGCCAACGTCAACGCGCTGCTGCGCCTGCAGCGCACCCAGACGGAGCTGCGCAACAGCGAGGAGCGCTTCCGCCAGCTGACCGAGAACATCGAGGACGTGTTCTGGATGTTCGACCTGCAAAGCGGCGCCGTGCTGTACGTGAACAACGCCTACGATTCCTTCTGGGGCCGGGCGGCGGCGCAGCTGCAGCAAAACACCGGCGACTGGCTCGGCGCCATCCACGCCGACGACCGCGTCGCCGTCGCCGCCCGCTGGGAAGCGGCGCAGCACGGCGAGCATTACGACGAGGAGTACCGCCTGCTGCTGGCCGACGGCACCCTGCGCTGGGTGCGCGACCGCGCCTTCCAGGTGCGCGACGCCGCCCACACGCCGTACCGCATCGCCCGCATCAGCAGCGACATCACGCAGCGCAAGACCATGGAAGGCCTGCTGCGCGCGGCCGACGACAACAAGAACGACTTCCTGGCGACCCTGGCGCACGAGCTGCGCAACCCATTGAGCCCGATCCGCAACGCGGTCGCGCTGATGGGCGTGGCCGACGCCAGCCAGGTCGAGGTGCACCGCAAGGCGCGCCAGGTGATCATGCGCCAGGTCGGCCATCTGGCGCGGCTGGTGGACGACCTGCTCGACGTGGCCCGCATCTCCGAGGGCAAGCTGGCGTTGAAGCTGGAGGACCTGGAGCTGCAGTCGGTGCTGGAGCCGGCGCTGGAGACGGCGCGGCCGTTGATGGAATCGCGCGGCCACACCTTGACCGTCGCCGTGCCGCCGCAGCCGATCCGCCTGCACGGCGATCCCGTTCGGCTGGCGCAGGCGGTCGGCAACCTGCTGCACAACGCCGCCAAGTTCACCGTCGTCGGCGGCGAGATCCGGCTGGAGGTGACGTTGCCGGCGCCGGACCGCGTGCGCATCGCCGTGCGCGACAACGGCATCGGCATCTCGACCGAGAACCTGCCGCGCATCTTCGACATGTTCGCGCAGGGCGCGTCGGCGCACGACCGCGCGCACGACGGCCTGGGCATCGGCCTGTCGCTGGTGTCGAAGATGGTGCAGATGCATGGCGGCACGGTGTACGCCGAGAGCGCCGGCCCGGACCAGGGCAGCAGCTTCGTCATCGAACTGCCGCTGCTGGCCGCGCCCGGCGCGGCGGCGGCCCCGGTGGCGGGCGCCGGTGCGCCGGCGCCGGCGTCGGCCAAAGGCTTGAACCGGCTGCTGGTGGTCGACGACAACGTCGACTCGGGCGAGGTGCTGAGCGACCTGCTGCAGTTGCTGGGTTACGAGGTGCGGCTGGCGCACGACGCGGCGGCCGCGCTGGCGAGCGCGCGCGAATTCGCGCCGCACGCGATGATCCTCGACATCGGCATGCCCAACATCGACGGCTACGCGCTGGCGCGCATGCTGCGCGCCGATTCGGCGCTGTCGCGCATCCGGCTGATCGCCCACACCGGCTTCGGCTCGGCCGAGGACCGCGAGAAGACCGCCGCCGCCGGCTTCGATTTCCACCTGGTCAAACCGGCCGCGCTCGACGAGCTGCAGCAGACCTTGCGCCTGCTTTAAGCCGTTTGCACGCTCTTTTGCGTCTGGTATAAGCGCGCGTAGATGCCGTTTTGCGCCAGCAGCGCGGCGTGGCTGCCCGCTTCGGCGATGCGGCCGCCGTCGAGCACCACGATGCGGTCGGCGTTCTCGATGGTCGACAGGCGGTGCGCGATGACCACCGTGGTGCGGCCCTTCATCAACACTTCCAGCGCCGACTGCACCAGCCGCTCCGATTCGGTGTCGAGCGCGCTGGTGGCCTCGTCGAGGATCAGGATCGGCGCGTTCTTGTACAGGGCGCGGGCGATCGCCAGGCGCTGGCGCTGGCCGCCGGACAGGCGCAAGCCGTTTTCACCGACCGGCGCCAGATAGCCGCCCGGCTGGCGCTCGATGAATTCGTGCGCGTGCGCGGCGCGCGCGGCCGCCTCGATGCGCGCCATCGACGGCGCCGGGTCGCCGTAGGCGATGTTGGCCGCCAGGGTATCGTTGAACAGCACCACATCCTGGCTGACCAGCGCGATCTGGCTGCGCAGCGACGCCAGCGTGTACTCGCGCAGGTCGACGCCATCGAGCTTGATGGCGCCGGCGCCGACGTCGTAAAAGCGCGGCAGCAGGCCGGCCAGGGTGGTCTTGCCGCTGCCGGAGCTGCCCACCAGCGCCACCGTTTCGCCGGCGGCGATGTCGAGCGAGACGTGGTCCAGCGCGGGGTGCGCGTCCGGCGCCAGCGGCCGGCCGTCGGCGCCGCGGTAGTGGAAGCTGACATCGTCGAGTTGCAGGCGGCCCGCGGCGCGCTCCAGCGTCCTGGTGCCGGTGTCGGCCTCGGTGTCGGTGTCGATCAGGCCGAACACCGATTCGGCGGCGGCCAGGCCGCGCTGCATCGGTTCGTTAATCTTGGTCAGGTTCTTGATCGGCGACTGCATCGCCATCAGCGCCGACATGAAGGCGACGAAGTCGCCCGGCGACAGCGCGCCGGCCTGGCTGCGGATCAGCGCGAAATAGATCACCGACGACAGCGTGATGCCGATCAGCAGCATGATGATGCCGGAGTTGAGCGCCGACGTCGCCGCGTGCTTGACGGCCAGCTGGCGGTTGGTCTTGACCACGCTGTCGAAGCGGGTCTGCTCGTAGGTCTGGCCGCCGAAGATCTTGACCACGCGCTGGCCGCTGATGCTCTCGTCGAGCACATTGGTCAGCTCGCCCATGGCCGCCTGCGCGCTTTTGCTCAGGTGGCGCATGCGCCGGCCGGTGAAGGTGACGATGGCCGCCACCAGCGGCAGCAGGCCGAGGCAGAACACCGCCAGCTGCCAGTCGACGACGAACAGGGTGATCAGGTAACCGATGGTGGCCACCGAGTCGCGCACGGCGACGTTGACGACGTTGAGCACGGCCTGCGACACCTGGGCCGCGTCGAACGCCACGCGCGAGAGCGTGGTCCCGGTCGAGGACTGGTCGAAGTAGCCGTTCGGCAGGCGCATGATGCGGGCGAACATCTGCTCGCGCAGGTTGGCCTGCACCCGGCTGCTGAGCCAGGCGGCGCCGTATTCGCCGACGAAGCTCGAGACCATGCGCATCACCGCCAGGCCGAGGATCACGGCCGGGATGGTCCACAGCGCCACGCGCGCCGGGTCGCTCGGCAGCAGGGGGGCGAGCACTTCGCGTACCCAGGCCAGGATGCCGGTGGCGGGGGCGCCGCCGGCGTTGTGGGCCGGCGCCAGCGCGTCGATCACGTTCTTCAGCTGGTTAATCAGCAGCACGTCGGTGGCCGCCGCGACGCCGACCGCGAACAGCGTGACGGCGACGATCCCGGCGTAGGGACGGAACTGGTTGAGCAGGCGGATATAGAGTAGGCGGCTGGACACGTGTGGCGTTCTGAGAGCGGCGAATCCGCCATTGTACCCCTCCGGCCCGGGCGCCAGCGTGTAAAACCCCGACACCCGTGGCGAGTTCGGTTGACCCGGGCGCAAACTTGGTTACACTCTGATCTTGCTTCCGAATGGAGAGATTTGATGCGCACCGCCCCTTTGCAACCTTCCCCGCTGGCAGCGGCAATGGCTTTTGCCCTGTCCACCTTCCTGGCGCCGGCCCACGCCGACACCATCATCGACCACGCCAACGGCTACACGCTGACGGCGGCGGGCGCCTTGCAGCGCTTCACGTCGCTGGGGTTCGACGATCTGGGACGGGTGATCGCGGTGGGCAGTGAAAAGGACACGGCGGCCAGGCTGCCGGACGCGCAGCACATCGACGCCCAGGGCAAGACCCTGCTGCCGGGGCTGATCGACGCCCACGGCCACGTGTTCGAGCTGGGCGAGATCGCCTCCGGCGTCGACCTGTTCGGCGCGACCAGCCTGGGCGGCGCGGTGCGCGCGGTGGCCGAATTTAGCCGGACCCATCCGAAGAACGCCTGGATCGTCGGCTACGGCTGGAACCAGGAAGTGTGGAAGCTGGGCCGCTTCCCGACCGCCGCCGAACTCGACGCCGTGGTCAACGACCGGCCCGTGCTGCTGCACCGGGTCGACGCCCACGCCAGCTGGGTCAACACCAAGGCGCTGGAAATGGCCGGCATCGGCAAGGATACGCCCGATCCGGCCGGCGGCAAGATCGAGCGCGACGCCACAGGCAAGCCGACCGGGGTGCTGGTCGACAGCGCCATGGAGCTGGTCAACAAGGTGGTGCCGCTGCCGACGCCCGCGCAGGCGCGCGGCACGCTCGACAACGCGCTGGCGGCGCTGGCCAAGGTGGGCCTGACCAGCGTGCACGACGCCGGCATCAAGGTGGCGCAGGACGATCTGTACCGCGACTACGCCGACCACGGCAAGCTGACCACGCGGGTGTATGCGATGATCGGCGACACCGCCGGCGACTTCGACGAGCTGGCCAGGGAAGGGCCGCTCAAATCCTACGCCAACGACGTCTACGCGCTGGCGGCGGTCAAGCTGTATTCGGACGGCGCGCTGGGCAGCCGTGGCGCGGCGTTGCTCTCGCCCTACAGCGACATGCCGTCGACCAAGGGCTTGCTGTTCTACCCGAACGCCGAGATGCTGGTCAAGATGAACAAGGCGATGAAGGCCGGCTACCAGGTCAATATCCACGCCATCGGCGACGCCGGCAACCGCCAGATCCTCGACGCCTACGCGCAGCTGATCCCCCAATATAAGAACGTGCAGCTGCGCCACCGGATCGAGCACGCGCAGGTGGTGGCGCCGGAAGACATCCCGCGCTTCAAGGCGCTGGGCATCATCCCGTCGATGCAGCCGACGCACGCGACGTCGGACCAGAACATGGCCGAGCACCGCGTCGGCCCGGAGCGCATCAAGGGCGCCTACGCCTGGCGCACCTTTTTGGACCAGGGTTCGCGGATCGCCTGCGGATCGGACTTCCCGGTGGAGTCGCCCAACCCGTTCGAGGGCTTGCACGCCGCCGTCACGCGCCAGAACAACGCCGGCGTGCCGGCCGGCGGCTGGTACAAGAACCAGGCGATGACGATGACCGAGGCGTTCCGCTGCTTCACGCTGGACGCGGCCTACGCGGCCAGCCAGGAGAACGTCATCGGCTCGCTGGAGCCGGGCAAGTGGGCCGATTTCATCCTGGTCGACCGCGATATCTTCAAGGTCGCGCCCGAGCAGATCGGCAAGACGGTGGTGCTGCAGACCTGGATGGGCGGTAAGCGCGTGTACAAAAGGTAACGGTCAGGCGCGGAAATAGTGGCTTGACTTGGTTGTCTATACAACTTATCCTTGTGGCTATCATCCACAGGAGGAGGCCCCATGACCAGCCATTTAGACAGCGATCCACGCTACGACGCCAGCCGCGAGATCCGCGCGCCCCGTGGTCCGGAACTGACTTGCAAGAACTGGGGCGCCGAGGCGGCCTACCGCATGATCCAGAACAATCTGGACAAGGAAGTGGCGGAAAATCCCAGGCATCTGGTGGTCTACGGCGGCATCGGCCGCGCCGCCCGCAACTGGGCGTGCTACGACCAGATCCTGGCCTCGCTGCGCGAGCTGGAAGACAATCAAACCTTGTTGATCCAGTCCGGCAAGCCGGTCGGCGTGTTCCAGACCCACGAGGACGCGCCGCGCGTGCTGATCGCCAATTCGAACCTGGTGCCGAAGTGGGCCAACTGGGAGCACTTCAATGAACTGGACCGCAAAGGCCTGTTCATGTACGGCCAGATGACCGCCGGCAGCTGGATCTACATCGGCACCCAGGGCATCGTGCAGGGCACCTACGAAACCTTCGCCGAGGCGGGGCGCCAGCATTTTGGCGGCGACCTCAAAGGCCGCTGGGTGCTGACGGCGGGCCTGGGCGGCATGGGCGGCGCGCAGCCGCTGGCCGCGACCATGGCCGGCGCGGTGTCGCTGACCGTCGAGTGCCAGCAAAGCAGCATCGACTTCCGCCTGCGCACCCGCTACCTGGACAAGCAGGCGCACAGCATCGACGAGGCGCTGGAGATGATCAAGCTGCACAAGGCCAACGGCGACGCGATTTCGATCGGCCTGCTGGGCAACGCCGCCGACGTGCTGCCGGAGCTGGTGCGCCGCGCCAAGGCCGGCGCCGATGGCCTGGTGCCCGACATCGTCACCGACCAGACCTCCGCGCATGACCTGATCAACGGCTACCTGCCGCAGGGCTGGAGCGTCGATGAATGGAAGGCGGCGCAGCACGACGAGGCGCGCCACGCGGCGCTGAAGGAAGCGGCCACCGCCTCCTGCGCGGTGCACGTGCGGGCGATGCTGGACTTCCAGACCCTGGGCGCCAGGGTGGTCGATTACGGCAACAATATCCGCCAGGTGGCGTTCGACCATGGCGTGCAAAACGCCTTCGACTTCCCCGGCTTCGTGCCGGCCTATATCCGCCCGCAGTTCTGCGAGGGGCGTGGTCCGTTCCGCTGGGTGGCGCTGTCCGGCGACCCGGAGGATATCTACAAGACCGACGCCAAGATCAAGGAACTGTTCCCGCACCACGCGCAGGTGCACCGCTGGCTCGACATGGCGCGCGAGCGCATCGCCTTCCAGGGCCTGCCGGCGCGCATCTGCTGGCTCGGACTGGGCGAGCGCCATATCGCCGGCCTGGCCTTCAACGAGATGGTGCGCAGCGGCGAACTGAAAGCGCCGGTCGTCATCGGCCGCGACCATCTGGATACCGGCTCGGTCGCCAGCCCCAACCGCGAGACCGAGAGCATGAAGGACGGCACCGACGCCGTCTCCGACTGGCCGCTGCTGAACGCCTTGTTGAACACCGCCGGCGGCGCGACCTGGGTGTCGCTGCACCACGGCGGCGGCGTCGGCATGGGCTATTCGCAGCACTCCGGCGTGGTGATCGTTGCCGACGGCACCGAGGCCGCGGCGCGCCGCCTGGCGCGGGTGCTGGTCAACGACAGCGGCACCGGCGTGATGCGCCACGCCGACGCGGGATACGAGACGGCGGTCGCCTGCGCCAAGCGCAACGGCCTCAATCTGCCGATGATCAAATAATTAGAGAACCTACATGACCACCAATGCATTGACCTTGAAGCCCGGCGCGATGACGCTGGCCGAATTGCGCGCCGTATGGACGAGCGCCGCTCCGCTCTCCCTGGCCGCCGAAGCCTGGCCGGTGATCGAGGCCTCGGCCGCCGCCGTGCGCGCCATCGTCGCCAAGGGCGACGCCGCCTATGGCATCAACACCGGGTTCGGCCTGCTGGCCAAGACCCGCATCCCGGACGACAAGCTGGAACAACTGCAGCGCAACCTGATCCTGTCGCATTCGGTCGGCACCGGCGAGCTGCTGCCGAACGCCGTCTGCCGCCTGATCATGCTGATGAAGATCGGCAGCCTGGCGCGCGGCTACTCCGGCGTGCGCCCGCTGATCGTCGAGACGCTGATCGCGCTGTACAACGCCGGCATCATGCCCGCCATTCCGGCCAAGGGCTCGGTCGGCGCCTCGGGCGACCTGGCGCCTCTGTCGCACATGACCTTGGCCATGCTGGGCGTGGGCGACGTGCGCTTCAATGGCGAGATCACGCCCGCCGCCGACGCCCTCAAGGCCGCCGGCATCGCGCCGGTGGTGCTGGCCGCGAAAGAAGGCCTGGCGCTGATCAACGGCACCCAGGTGTCGGCCGCGCTGGCGTTGCATGGCCTGTTCATGGCCGAGCGCCTGCTGGAGGCGGGCATGGTGTCCGGCGCCTTGTCGCTGGACGCCGCCAAGGGCAGCGATTCGCCGTTCGACGCCCGCGTGCACGAGGTGCGCGGCCAGCCCGGCCAGATCGCCGCCGCGTCGATCTACCGCCAACTGGTGAGCGACAGCGCGATCCGCGCCTCGCACCTGGTCGGCGACGAGCGCGTGCAGGATCCGTATTGCCTGCGCTGCCAGCCGCAAGTCATGGGCGCCTGCTGGGACATCATCGGCAACGCCGCCCGCACCTTGCTGATCGAGGCCAACGCCGTGACCGACAATCCGCTGCTGTTCAAGGATGGCGAGCTGTCGGTGGTGGTCTCGGGCGGTAACTTCCACGCCGAGCCGGTGGCCTTCGCCGCCGACACGCTGGCGCTGGCCATCGCCGAAATCGGCAGCATCTCGGAGCGCCGCATCGCGCTGCTGATCGACGCGACGTTGTCCGGCCTGCCGCCGTTCCTGGTGCGCGAGCCGGGCTTGAATTCCGGTTTCATGATCGCCCATGTGACCGCCGCCGCGCTGGCGTCGGAAAACAAGTCGCTGGCCCATCCGGGCAGCGTCGACACCATCCCGACCTCGGCCAACCAGGAGGACCACGTCAGCATGGCGACGTACGCGGCGCGCCGTCTGGACGACATGGCGCAGAATACGGCGGTGATCATCGGTATCGAGCTGCTGGCGGCGGCGCAGGGGATCGATTTCCATCGTCCGCTGACGACTTCCCCGCATCTGGAGCACGTGCACGCCCAGCTGCGCCAAAAGGTGGCCGTCTATGAACAGGACCGCTTCTTCGCGCCGGATATCGAAGCGGCCAAGGGCATGGTCATGCGCGGCGAGTTGAGCGCGTCGTGCAAGGAGTTGTTCGCATCGCTGCATCCATAACCGGGGGCGCCATGGATTATCAGTTCAAAGCAGGCAGCATTCCCTTGCTGGTGTCCATGCCGCACGTGGGCACGGATATTCCCGACGACGTGGCGGCGGCGATGACGCCGGCCGCCGTCGACAAGCAGGACACCGACTGGCACCTGGCGCGCCTGTACGACTTCCTCGGCGAGATGGGGGCGTCGACCTTGTCGGCGCGCTGGTCGCGCTACGTGATCGATTTGAACCGGCCGCCGGAGAACACCAACCTGTATCCGGGGCAGGACACGACCGGTTTGTGCCCGGTCGACACCTTCCACCGCGAGCCGCTGTATCTGGAGGGCCGCGTGCCGGACCAGGCCGAGGTCGAGCGCCGCCTGGGCCTATACTGGAAGCCGTACCACGAGCGCCTGCGCGCGGAGCTGGACCGCTTGCTGGCGCTGCACGGCGCGGTGGCGCTGTGGGACGCCCATTCGATCGCCTCCCACGTGCCGCGCTTCTTCGAGGGCAAGCTGCCCGACCTGAACTTCGGCACCGCCGACGGCGTCAGCTGCGCGCCGGGGCTGGGCGAGGCGGTGGTGTCGCGCGCGCTGGCGCAGCGGCGCTACAGCGTGGCCGTCAACGGCCGCTTCAAGGGCGGGCATATCACGCGCTTCTACGGCAAGCCGGAGGCGAACGTGCACGCGATCCAGCTGGAGATGTGCCAATCCACCTATATGGACGAGGAAGCGCCGTACGGCTACCGCGCCGACCGCGCCGACCAGGTGAGGGGGCTGCTGCGCGAGATGACGCGGGCCGCCGCCGACTGGGTGCGCCGATGAACAGGCTCTTGGCCCGGAACGCGCTGCTGCCCGACGGCTGGCGCACCGACGTGCTGATCGAGTGGGATGCGGCGGGCGCCATCACGACGGTGCGGGAAGGCGGCGCGGGGGAGGGCGCGGAAACCGTCGAGTATGCGCTGCCGGGCATGATCAACCTGCATTCGCACAGCTTCCAGCGGGCGCTGGGCGGGCGCACCGAAAAGGCCGGACCGCACAAGGCCGGCGGTGTGCACGACAGTTTCTGGACCTGGCGCGACCTGATGTACCGCTTCGCCCGCAATATCACGCCGGCGCACATCGAGGCCATCGCGGCCCAGCTGTTCTCCGAATGCCTGCGCCACGGCTACACCTCGCTGTGCGAATTCCACTATGTGCAACGGGCGCCGGACGGCGCCATGTACCCGCGCCCAGCCGAGACGGCCGAGCGCGTGATAGCCGCCGCACGGTTGGCCGGAATCGGCGTGACGGTGCTGCCGGTGTTGTATAGTTATTCCGGTTTTGGCGAAAGCGCGCTGAAACCGGAACAGCAGCGTTTCAAGACCGACGTCGCCGATGTGCTGCGCGTGATCGAGGCGCTGGAGCCGTTGCGCGACGCGCAAACCGAGGTCGGCGTGGCGCCGCATTCGCTGCGCGCGGCGTCGGTGGGGCAGATCAACGCCGTGCTGGCGGCCTTGCCGCCGGACCGTCCGGTGCACATCCACATCGCCGAGCAGCAGCCGGAGGTGCGGCAGTCGCTGGACTGGAGCGGGCGGCGTCCGGTCGAATGGCTGCTCGACCATGTCGATGTCGACCAGCGCTGGTGCCTGGTGCACGCCACCCACCTGACGCGCGCCGAAGTCGACCGCATGGCCGATAGCGGCGCGGTGGCCGGCCTGTGCCCGACCACCGAGGCCAACCTGGGCGACGGCCTGTTTCCGCTGGAGCATTTCCTGGCGGCGGGCGGGCGCTTCGGCATCGGCAGCGACAGCCATATCTCGCAAAGCCCGGTGGAGGAATTGCGCTGGCTGGAATACGGCCAGCGCCTGCAGCACCAGCGCCGCAATATCGCGGTGTCGGCCGCGCAGCGCAATGTCGGCGACTTTTTGTGGCAGGGCGCCTTGCGCGGCGGCGCGCAGGCGGCGGGACGGCCGGTCGGCGCCTTGGCGCCGGGTCGCCGCGCCGATGTGATCGTGCTCGACGGCGATCACCCGAATCTGTATGGCTTGGCGCTGGACGAGGTGCTCGGCAGTTTTGTCTTCAGCGGCAACGACAATCTGGTCAAGGACGTCATGGTCGGCGGCCAGTGGGTAGTACGCAACCAGCAGCACGTGGCGCAGCAGGCGATCGCTGCGCGCTTCAAGCAGACGATGGCCGAACTGAGGGAGTTCCGATGACCCAGCTGATCCAGTATGCAAGCCTGATGCCCGCGCCGTGGAAGAACGGCGGCGGCAGCACCACCGAAATCGCGGTCTCTCCTGCCGGCGCCGGTTTCGACGATTTCGACTGGCGCGCCAGCCTGGCGACCATCAGCCAGGACGGGCCGTTTTCTATTTTCCCCGGCATCGACCGCACCCTGGCGCTGGTCGACGGCGACGGCGTGCTGCTCGATTTCGGCGACGAGCGCGTGGTGCTCAGTCCCAGCGAACCGCTGATCGAATTCGCCGGGGAGGACGCGGTACACGCCACCGTCACCGGCGCCAACACCACCGATTTCAATGTGATGACGCGGCGCGGCCGCTGCCGCCACCGGCTCGAGGCGTGCGTCGTGCGCGGCACCCTGGAGCTGAACCGGCGCGCCAGCACCACGCTGGTGTTCCTGGCCGACGGCGAAAGCCTGTCCGTCAGCAGCGCGCGCGAACGCATCGCCATGGTGCGCTACGACATGCTGGTGATCGAATCCGAACAGGTGTGGAGCCTGGAGGCGGCGCAGGCGACCGTGTTCGTGGTCGATATCGTCAACAACTAGAACCAGAATAATTCGAAGGCATGGCATGACCGCGTGGGATGTGTTGTTTACCAATGTGCACCTGGCCACCATGGACCGCGGCTACGGCGAAATCCGCGATGCCGCCATCGCCGTCAAGGATGGCCGCATCACGTGGCTGGGACCTGTGGCGGCGCTGCCGTCCGACGCGCGCGCCGCCGCCACGCATGACGGCGAGGGCTGCTGGCTGACGCCCGGCCTGATCGACTGCCATACCCATATCGTCCACGCGGGCAACCGCAGCGATGAATTCGAGGCGCGCCTGAACGGCGCCACCTACGAGGATATCTCCCGCGCCGGCGGCGGCATCATGTCCACCGTGCGCGCCACCCGCGCCGCGTCCGAGGACGAATTGCTGGCGCAAAGCCTGCCGCGCGTGCGCAGCCTGCTGGCCGAAGGCGTGACGACGATAGAAATCAAATCCGGCTATGGGTTGACCCTGGAATCGGAAGCGAAGATGCTGCGCGTGGCGCGCCGTATCGGCCGCGACGAGTCGGGCAAATTCCCGGTCGCTGTCGCCACCACCTTCCTCGGCGCGCACGCGCTGCCGCCGGAGTTCGCCGGCCGCGCCGACGCCTACATTGACGAAGTTTGCGCCATGATCGCGCCGCTGGCGCAAGAGGGCCTGGTCGACGCGGTCGACGCCTTCTGCGAACGGATCGGCTTTTCGCACGAGCAGACCGATCGCGTGTTCCAGGCCGCGCAGGCGCACGGCTTGCCGGTCAAGCTGCACGCCGAACAGCTGTCCGACCAGCGCGGCGCGCAGCTGGTGGCGCGCTACGGTGGCCTGTCGGCCGACCACCTCGAACATTTGAGCGGCGACGGCGTCGCCGCGATGGCGGCCGCCGGCACGGTGGCGGTGCTGCTGCCGGGCGCCTACTACTTCCTGCGCGATACCACGCCGCCGCCGGTGGCCGCCTTGCGCGCGGCCGGCGTGCCGATGGCCGTCGCCACCGACTGCAATCCCGGCACCTCGCCGATGACATCCCTGCTGCTGGCGATGAACATGGCCTGCACCTTGTGGCGATTGACGCCACTCGAGGCGCTGGCCGGCTGCACCGCGCACGCGGCGCGCGCGCTGGGCCGGCAGGGAGATATCGGCACCCTGGAAGTGGGCAAGCGGGCCGACTTCGCGCTGTGGCGCATCGCCCGGCCGGCCGACCTGTGCTACGCCATCGGCATGAATCCCTGCGCGGGCGTGGTCAACGCCGGCGTATGGCGTGCGCCACACGGCTAGGCGTGCGCAGGGCGGGTTTGCAAAAAAACGTTCCGTTGCCGGGGCTTTCGGTTACATTATCCCGATCCCACAACCTGTAACAGGACACCATGTTTGCCTTGAATTCGCTGCGCGTCGCCGTTTTGCTGTCATTGGGCGCGCACGCGCTGGCGTTCGCGCAGGAACCTGCGCCGCCGGCGCCGCCGGCGCCACCTGCGCCGTCGCCGTCGACCGAGGTGCCGGTGGTCGCCACCACGCCGCTGCAACCGGCCGCCGCGCCGGCGCCGGCCGTGGCGGCGCCCGCGGCCACCCGGCCTTTCGCGGAGCTGGTGCGCGGCGCCAGGCAGCACCCGGGCTTCCTCAATCTCTATCAGAAAGAAGAAAAGGTCTGGATCGAGCTGCGGCCCGACCAGTTCGACCGTCCGCTGTTCATGTCCGTGAACATGCCCAACGGCCTCGGTGAGCGCGGCGTCTACGGCAGCCAGATGGGCTTCAGCCGGGTGGTGACGTTCCACCGCATCGGCAACCTGGTGCAGATGATCGCCAAGAACACGCAGTTCAAGGCCATTGGCGGCACACCCGAGGCGAAAGTGGTGGCGCAGGGTTTCTCGGACAGCCTGGTGGCGATCGCGCCGGTGTCGAGCGGCCCCAATCCGAAGAACCAGTCGGTGCTGATCGACGCGAACATCCTGCTGTTCGGCGACATTCCCGGTTTTTCGACCCGGCTGGAATCGGCCTTCCGCCTGCAGTACGCGATGGATGCGCGCAACAGCAGCTTCACATCGGTGCGCAGCGACGAGGCGATGACGGGATTCCAGGTCAACGCGCATTACGCGGTGGCGCGCATCCCGGCGCCGCCGCCGGTCATGCCCGCCATGCCGGCGGCGATCGCCAGTCCGCCCACCACGTTGCCGGACCCGCGCAGCATGTTCCTTGGCTTCTATTACACCTTCATGCCGCTGCCGGCCGAGCCGATGGCGAGCCGCCGCGCGGATGACCGGGTCGGTCATTTCGTCACCACCAACCAGGACTTCTCGGACGACGTGGCGCCGACGACGGCGGTGCACATGGTGTCGCGCTGGCGCCTGGAAAAGAAGGACCCGGCGCAGGCATTGTCGGAGCCGAAGCAGCCCATCGTCTACTGGATGGACGCGAACATCCCGGACAAATACCGCGAGTCGGTGCGCCAGGGCATACTGGCCTGGAACGCGGCGTTCGAGAAGATCGGCTTCAAGGACGCGGTGGTTGTCAAGCAGCAGACCGCCGCCGACCGCTTCGATACGATGGACGCGCGCCACGCGTCGGTGCGCTGGTTTGTCGGCAGCGACGTCGGTTTCGCCATCGGACCGCGCCAGGTCGATCCGCGCACCGGCGAGATACTCGATGCCGACATCGGCATGTCCGACGGCTTTTCGCGCACCGCGCGGCGCATGGTGAGCGAGGATGGCATGGGCGGGACGGTAGCTTTCGCGCCCCATGACGGCGACGCGGCACATGAAGACCGCTGCGATTACATGCTTCAATCCGGCGACGAGATGGGCTTCGCCATGGGCTTGCTGGAGGCGCGCGGGGAGCTGGAAATGGGCAGCCCGCAGGCGGACGCCGTGGCGCAGGCGTACGTGCGCTCGGTGATCATGCACGAGGTGGGACATACGCTGGGATTGCGGCACAACTTCCGCTCGTCGACGATCTACACCATCAAGCAGTTGCAGGATGCGGCGTTCACCAGGGAGCACGGCATGACCGGCTCGGTGATGGATTACACGCCGTTCAACCTCGCGCTCAAGGGCGAGCGGCAGGGCGAGTATGTGGCGTCCGCGCTGGGGCCTTACGATTACTGGGCGATCGAATACGCGTACAAGCCGATCGAGCCGGCGCGGGAGAAGCAGGAGCTGGCGAGGATCGCGGCGCGCTCGAACGAGCCGCTGCTTGCCTTCGGCACCGACCAGGATGCGGGCGGTTTCAATTCCGATCCGGACGTGAATGTGTTCGATCTGGGCAGCGATCCGCTGGCCTACTTCCAGCGCCGCCTGGCCATTTCGCGCGAGCTGTGGGACCGGATACAAAACCGCACGCTCAAACCGGGCGAGAGCTACGAATCGCTGCGCCGCAGTTTCGACTACGGCTTCCAGCAATTCGCGCGCACCATGCCGGTGGTGGTCAAGTACGTGGGCGGCGTGACCTATCTGCGCGACCACGCCGGCACCGGCCGCGCCACCTTCACCCCGGTGCCGCTGCCGCGCCAGCGGGCGGCGTTGAAAATGCTGACCAATAGCCTGTTCAAATCCGACAGCTTCACCTTCACCCCGGCGATGATCAGCCGCCTGGGCGCCGACACCTTCGCCATGCGCGGCAAGGCCGACGTGTCGGTGGGCGGCAGGGTGCTTGGCTTGCAGGCCGGCGTGCTCGATCAGTTGATGTCCGACGCCGTCGCCGTGCGCCTGATCGACTCGCGCGAGAAGTTGGACAACCCCGGACTGGGCCTGGGCCTCGACGAGTTGTACTCCACCGTGCAGGACGCGGTGTGGAGTGAACTCAAGACCGGCAAGGACATCACCGGCATGCGCCGCAATCTCCAGCGCGAGCATCTGAAGCGCGTCGCGGTCATGCTGCTGCGCGCCACGCCGTCGATGCCGGCCGACGCGCGCAGCCTGCAACGCGAGAATTCGCTGGCGCTGCAGCGCGATCTGCGCGGCGCGATGGCGCGGCCGGCGAGCCGCGAGGTCAAGGCGCACCTGTCCGAGAGCTACGAGACGCTGAGCCAGGCGCTGAAGGCGCCGATGCTGCGGGTGGGCACCTGATGCGGGGCTGGTTGGGCGGGGCGCTCTTGATGCTTGGGCTGTTGAGCGGCGGCGCGGCCGTGGCGCAGCAGGGGGACACGCTGCATATCGGTTCCAAGCGTTTCACCGAATCGTACATCCTCGGCGAGGTGCTGACGCAGACGGCAGCGCCGCACGCCAAGGTCACGCACTTGCAAGGGCTGGGCAACACGGCCATCGTGCTGGCGGCCTTGCAGGCGGGGCGCATCGACGTCTACCCGGAATATCTCGGCACCATCGATCTGGAAATCCTCAAGCACACCAAGGCCGCGCCGCTGGAGCAGATACGGCGCGAACTGGCGCCGATGGGGCTGGGCGTGGCGGTGCCGCTGGGGTTCAACAACACCTATGCGCTGGCCACGCGCGGCGACGCCGAGGGGGTGCGAAAACTGAGCGACCTGACCGCGCGCGACAAGCTGCGTTTCGGGCTGTCGCACGAATTCATCGGCCGCGCCGACGGCTGGCCGGGACTGGCCGCCCGCTACGGTTTGAAGCAGCGCCCCGAGGGCCTCGATCACGGCCTCGCCTACGAGGCGTTGATGCAGCGCCAGGTCGACGTCATCGATATCTATTCGACCGACGCCAAGATACGCCAGTACGGGCTGCGGGTGCTGGACGACGACGGCGGCTACTTCCCGCGCTACGACGCGGTGCTGCTATACCGGCTCGATGCGGCGCGGCGCTTTCCCGCCGCGTGGAAGGCGATCGGCCAGTTGGAGGGTCGCATCGGCGCGGACGACATGATCGCCATGAACGCCGCCGCCGAAATCGACGGCAAGAGCTTCACCAACGTCGCGCGCGACTGGCTGGCCGCGCGCGCCGCCAAGGCCGGCGCAACGGCCGCAGCGACGGCCGGCGCCCACCCGCCACCGGCCGCGCGCGACGGCCTGCTGGCCAAGATCTTCGACAAAAATCTGTGGACGCTGACGCGCCAGCATCTGACCTTGGTGCTGTTCGCGGTGGCGATGGCGTGCGTGATCGGCATTCCGCTAGGCGTGATGGCGGCGGTGTTCCCGCGCCTGCGGCAACTGGTGTTGGGGTTGACGGGCGTGCTGCAAACCGTGCCGTCGCTGGCCCTGCTGGCGCTGCTGATTCCCTTGCTGGGGCGCATAGGCACGGTGCCGGCGCTGGTCGCGCTGGTGGTCTACGCGCTGCTGCCGATCGTGCGCAATACCTGCACCGGCCTGCTGCAGGTATCGGCGGGGCTGCGCATGGCGGCGCTGGCGCTGGGCCTGCGGCCGTCGCAGCGGATGATGCTGGTGGAGCTGCCGCTGGCGCTGCCGGTGATCCTGGCCGGCGTCAAGACGGCGGCGGTGCTGAGCGTGGGCACGGCGACCATCGCCGCCTTCATCGGCGCCGGCGGCTACGGCGAGCGCATCACGATCGGCCTGGCGCTCAACGACAACGACATGCTGCTGGCCGGCGCGATTCCGGCGGCCGTGCTGGCGTTGTTGACGCAGGCCGTGTTCGAATTGCTGGAGCGGCTGGCCGTCGGTTCCCGGTCAGGCGGCAAGGTCGGTGGATAATCTTTCGCTGAATCAAGTTGCTCGTTTTTGTAAAGCAAATGTAAGCGGATTTGAAGGCGGGTAAGGGTTTGTAAGGGGGGAGGCGGGGCGCCGGCGGCGCGGCTATAGTGAAGCCGTTGATTCAATCTCCCTCCCACTGACACCGGGTTCTTCCCACGGGCGCACACGCCGCGTGGGATTTTTTTTGCCGGTGTCCGCCGCTATGCTTGCGCCGACAGCTCGGTCAGCGCCTCGCCGGTGACGCGGCAGATGCGCCACTCCGGCATGACGGTGGCGCCCATGCCTTCGTAGAGTTTGATGGCGTTGGTGTTCCAGTCCAGCACCGACCATTCGAAGCGGCCGCAGTCGCGCTCGACGGCCAGGCGCGCCAGCGCGACCAGCATCTGCTTGCCGTAGCCCCTGCCACGGCAGGCTTGCTTGACATACAAGTCTTCCAGGTACAGCCCCTTCTTGCACAGGAAGGTGGAGAAGTTGTGGAAGAACAGCGCGAAGGCGACGACCTCGCCGTTGGCTTCGCCGACCAGCGCCTCGCAGCCCGGCTTGTCGCCGAACAAGCTTTCGTGCAACATGGACTCGTTGGCCACGACCATGTGTTCGAGTTTTTCAAACACCGCCAGCTCGAAGATCATGCCGAAAATGGCGGAGACGTCGGCCGGCTCGGCCGGGCGGATGGTCAGGTCGGAGTTGTTCATCAGGCTGCTTCTACACTTTCTTTTCTAACGGGGGAATCGGATTTGAGCGCCGATGCGACGCTCGCCAAACACAATACCATGCCGATCCATTCCAGCGGTCCGGGACGGAAGTGTTCGAGCTGGATCGACAACAATACCGAAATCACCGGCGTGACCACGCCTATGTAGACGGCCTTGTCCGAACCGATGCGGTGGATCAGCGTGAAATAGGCGGCGAACGCGATGACCGAGCCGAACAGCGACAGGTAAAGCAGGCCGCCCCAGTATTTCGGTTCGCTCGACAAGGTGAACGCCTGGCCGCTGGCGAGCACCCAGGCGGCGACGATCAGGGTGCCCCACATCATCGACCAGGCCATCGTCAGCAGCACGTTGGACGACTCCACGCGCACCTTGACGACGACCAGGTTGCCGACGGTGCTGGCGATGGTGGCCGTCAGCGCCAGTCCCAGGCCAAGCAGGAAATGGCCTTCGCCGCCGGCCATGATGTCTTTCCAGGCGCCCTGGATCGAGTGGAAGAACAGCAAGGTGACGCCGGCGATGGCGATGATGCCGGCGTTCCAGGTGCGCCAGCTGACCGGCGTGCCGAAGGCGATGCGGTTGAGGATGGGACTCCAGAACACCATCAGCGCGAACAGTACGGCGACCAGGCCGGACACCAGGTATTGCTCGGACGAGTAGGTGCAGATGTAACTGAGCGCGAAGGTGGCGCCGCCCTGCAGCATCAGCCAGCGCTGGGCGCGCCAGGGCAGCATCAGCTTGTCGCCGCGCACGGCGCACCAGGCGAACAGCGCGGCGGCGGCCAGGCCGAAGCGGTAAGCCACCGAGACGGCCGGCGCGACGTCGCCCAGTTGCAAGGTGATGGCGAAGAAAGTGGAGCCCCAGATCAGGCAGGCGATAACGAAGAGCAATGGGGAGGACATCGGCCAAGTATAGCTGGCTTGATGGCAGCTTGCCTAGCGGCCATCTTTTTGGCGCCGGTTCCTCTAAACCACGTAGGGCGGATTAGCGCAGTGTAACCCGCCAAGCGCCGCCTGCGGCTCCTGATGAACTGCTAATAAGCGAGCTTATATCGCCGGTACAAAAAACCCAGCACGAACAGCGGCCCGATCAGCAAAAAGCGCAAGTCGTCGAAGAACGACGGTTTCTTGCCTTCGATTTTATGGCCGATGAACTGGCCGATCCACGCCAGCACGAATATCGCCAGCGACAGCGGCAGCACCGCTGGCTGCGGCAGCGCGGCCAGCACGGCGAGCATGACGGCGGACATCGCCAGCATGCCCAGCGCGAACGGTTTGGACAGCGTGAAGTAGTAGACCAGCGAGGCCACCGTCACCGCCACGGCGGCCAGCGGATGGATGGCCCACACCAGTCCCAGCAAGGTGAACACGATGACCGGCACGCAGATGAAATGGATCACTTCGTTGGTGGGGTTCAGATGACTCTCGCTGTACTTGGCGAGCAACAGATCGATGGTGCGCGGTTGCGGCATGGTGGTCTCCTCCGATTTGTTTTTATGGCGGTCTGGCCGCCGGTAAATTCTACACCCGTTTTTCACGGATGCGGCAGAGGCCGATTACGCCTGCGACGCGCCGTGGCCGGCTCCGGTAAAATGCCGGCATGCCCGACGACACCGATTTGATCTCCCCGGCGCTGGCCGGCCTCGCGCCCGTGATCGACGCGCGCACGCGCATCCTGGTGCTGGGCAGCTTTCCCGGCGCCGCCTCGTTGGCCGCGCAGCAGTATTACGCGCATCCGCGCAATTTGCTGTGGCCGATCCTGTCGGCGTTGACGGGGGAGCCGCTGGCCGAGTTGCCCTATGCCGAGCGGTTGCCGCGTCTGCTGGCCCATGGTTTCGGGTTGTGGGATGTGCTGGGGGCGTGCGAGCGCCAGGGCAGTCTCGACTCGGCGATCCGCAAACCGGCGGCCAACGACTTCGCTCGCTTGCGCGAGCTGTGTCCGCTGCTGGAGACTGTCGGCTTCAACGGGCAGACTTCCGGCAAGTTCGCACCGCAGTTTGCCGCAGAGGGCTACAGGGCGCTGGTGCTGCCATCGACATCTCCGGCACATGCCTCGCTTACTTTGGCTCAAAAGCTGGAGCGTTGGAAAGTGCTGCTGTAGTCAATCATCTCCCCATTGTCGGAAGCTTCTGCAGCGCTTCATGAGTCCTTGCCTGAGGCTTGTGCCGATGTCCATTTTGCCTCAGCAGTCTCAACAAGTTGTCGAATTGCCTTGAGGTCGGCTACTGCGAACCCATATGTGAAACTCGGTTCAACATGATTTTTCTTAGACTTGCTCAAATCGCGATGAACATGGTCTGGACCATATTCGACTTCGTGGTGATCCGCCGAGTCTATCCGCGAAATCGGCTTCCTCGTCGGGTCTTGAATATTGTATGCGTAATCATTTATCGCATCTTGGCGAATGATCACGCGAAACCCTGACTTGCGCACGGCAGTTATGGTTTGACCGTCAATTTTCTCAATCACGCAATTCAATTCGTCGCGCACCGCATCGCAGGTCATGTCGATGGTTTTCTGCCCGTGCCGCACGATCTTTGCACCCACGAGGAAGGGGACAGGCACGCCCATCTTTTCTGAAATGTAATTTAACAGTGTTGAGTGATCCATAGCTTCGGCCTCATGCTGGCCGCAAAGCTGCAAACCAATCATTATGCCCGTCGCGCCGATAACTGTAGTCGTAGACATCAGATCAGTCTTGTCTCCACACATCATACAACCGCCATTGGAAGACAACCAAATACCTTGCTCGACAGCTGTGTTCTTGACCCGCCCGTCCAGCAAGCCCTTGAATGCCTTGCTGTTCGCCTCCCACCGTGTATGCCATTGCTGGTAACGTTCGGCATAGCGCTGGTCCTCGATCAGTGGCGAGAACCGTTGGTCGTTCATAGGTGTAAGCGCCACACCGTGCTGCTGCATGTATGTGCCAATCGCGCCGACAGCGGTCAGGTCAGCCGCCTTCATATAGTAAATTCGTGGTGCAGGGAAGTTATCGGCTGCTGCATAGAAAGCATTGAAGTGGAATACGCCGGCACCGATGTAGATGTGGGTATTATCGGCTGTCTTCATCATTCGCAGAAGATCACTTTGACTCTTCATCTCAATTGCGACCACGGGCATGTTCGGCTTTAGCACGTTTACCGCCATGCTCTTTACGCATGTGTCCGTATTTCGTCCGTCAAGGCCATGACTGAAACAAATCTGGATCAATTGGTTGATGCTCAAGTTATTCCTTCATTTTCAACTGGTGGAGTACCGAACCGATATGTGTCTACATTATACAAACCAAGTAGATATCCGAAGCCTCTAGGTACGTCGAGATTCCATCGGCGGAAAACTCGAAGGACAAGCGAGACCTTGGGCAAGGCGTGGAAAACCGGGGTGCGCGGCGGGGGGGATTTCATTTGGAGTCGCGGCACACCGTTGCGCGTGGCATGGCTGGTCGCCTGTGGTTGAAGTGCTTGCCGGGGAGAATAGAGATAACTTCACCGATGCTTTTGCGATGGAACGATGCTAGCTCCTTGGCGGCAGCGAGGGACATCGTCGTCAGTTGCTAAAATATGGTGCGCATGTTCCCTCTGGTGATTGAGCGATCAACATCGCTCGTCTTGCGCCACTTGAATACGCCGGTCCTGCATCACAAATCAATGCGCGACAATACGAAACTCTGTGGCTTTGGCTACTGGGCGAACTTGATTCCGCTCCCGTCTCAATTCCACGATGCCGTAGTTGGACATGGTTTTCAACGTGCGCGACAAGTTGCTTGGTTTGCGGCCGGTCACTTCCGCCAATGCCGAGATGGATTCGGGTTGGGTTTCCATAATCACGTGAAGCAATGCCCGGTTTTCGTCGCTCAGGACCTCGGCAAGCGATTTCATGGAGGTGAACCAAACCTTTGGCTCGTTTGGCTTCGGTTTGTAACTGCCGCGGGCGATCGCGAGCACGCGCTCGCGCATTTTTTCTTGCGACAAGATGCCAATAAAAATCGGTTTCATCACTTCCTTACCTCCTGCAGTATGCGGTCCACGTCCGCAAAGAAATCGTTGATGAGTTGCTGCGCATCCCTGAACTCATATGGCACTCCTAGATCTGATGGATGCCTGTGTTTGTGGTCGAAAGCCAAGATGCGTCCTGCATATTTGAATTTCTTCGGCGGCTTTACCATGTGGGCATTGTCGTAACCCAGAATGCGTTTTCCATATGGTTCGTGCAGCGTCAGCGAGTAGCGGACGCCATGCGGGACCTCGATTGAGACGTCAGTCCGCCTGGCCTATATTTTGATCCAATAGCCGTTACCTTGGTCGAGTATTGACCCGTCCAAGTCGAGCAAGGTGTCAATGGCAGGATCCGTCCTCATGAGGTAAGTTTATCATCTGCTGATACGCAGCTCCCAACTTGGTGCCAATAATTCATGCATTGTCGCTGGGTGAGACGTAAGTAGCAACACCATGGGGGCTGGCTTGGATGTGAGTGGCATCAACGGACCGAGGTTTCTTCGCGCACCACCACCCGCACCACCGTCTCCAGATAGTCCTCGAAGCCCATGCGCAGATACACTTCGTGCGCCGGGTTGGTGCGCATGACGTGCAGGAAGGGCGTGTCGCCGCGCAGCATGTGGCGCCGGATCAGCTTGCCGATCAATTGCTTGGCCAGTCCGCGGCCCTGGTGGTCGGGATGCGTGCACACGCCGCTGATCTCGCACAATTCCGGCGCGCGCAGGCGCTCGCCGGCCATCGCCACCAGCCGCTCGCCGTCGAAGTAGCCGAAGTAGTCGCCCAGCTCGATGGTGCGGATGCCGAACGGGCCCGGCTTGCACAACGTCGCCAGTTCCAGCGCCTGCTGCGCGTGGTGCGTTTGCAGCGGCAACGCCTCGGGCGCGGGATCTTCGGCCGGCATGGCGCCGGCCCAAACCATGCGGAACATCGTCGTTTCCGCGTCGATGCGCCAGCCCGGCGGGGCGGCGCCGGTCCAGTTTTCGCAATAGAAGTGTTCGCCCGGCGCGCAGTGCGGCGCGAGCGCGCCGAAGTCCGGCGCGGCGCTGTCGGCGAAGGCGAGGATGGGCGAGAAGCCGGCGGTGTAGCGGCGCGCGCCGCCGTCGCCGCTGGCGTGGCGGGCGTGCGCGCCGGTCAAGGTGTGCCAGAAGATGTGGTCGAGGAGTTGGTTGTTTTGCATGTCCTCCAGATTACCATTACTTGATCACCTTCGCTTCATGGGCGCGGATGCGGTCGAGCTTGGCGGCGTACAGGTCGTTCTGCCCGCGCGTCGTGCTGTTCTCCAGCGCCTTGCGCATGTGCTTGTCTGCGGCGCGCAGGTTGCCCAGCTGGTAGTGGGTCACCGCCAGCCAGTAGTGGAACTCGTGGTAGTCGGGCGAGCGCTCGAGCTCGCGTTCGAACAGGTTGCGGGCGCGCTGGTAGTCGCCGAGTTCGACCGCTTCCAGGCCCAGCCGGAAGAAGTGGAACGGCGGGAACGGTTCGAGCCGCGCCAGCCGCTCGCGCACCGCCGCCGCTTCGGCCGGACGCTGCAGCGACTCCAAGGTCTGCGCCAGGTTCGACAGGTAGATGGTGTTGTCGGGCGCTTGCCGCAAAGCGTAGCGCAAGGTCTGCTCGGCCTGCATCGGGTTGCCGTGGTTCTGGTAGATGACGGCCAGGGTGTTGTAGCCGTTCATGAAGCCCGGGTCCGCCTGGACGGCTTGCCGCGCGGCCCAGTAGGCGTCGTCGATGCTGCCGGCCGACAGCAGTTCGGCGGCGCGGTTGTTCAGGTACATGGCGACGATGGTGTGCTCCTCGAGCAGCCGCGCGCTTTCGCGCGCCTTGGGCGGGATCGGGATGAAGTCCACCGTCAGCGCGTTCGCGGTGTTGACCTGGTAGCCGTCGAGGTAGGCGGTGCGCTTCTTGCCGAGCATCAGGTTGACGTGGTTGGCGGCGAAGTACAGGTTGCCCGAGCGGCTCCAGCTTTCGTCCATCTGGATTTGCTGGAATTGCACGGTGAAATTGAGCTCGCGCGCCAGGGCGGCCGTCATGATGACCAGCGACAGGCAGTTGCCGGCGCGCGCGTCGAAGGTCTCGGCGGCGTTGCGCGTCATGGCGGAGTCGTATTCAAGCTTGAGCTGGTCGCGCGTGTAGAGAGCGTCGAACAGCGCCCGGCGCGGGTCCTGGCCGGCGCCGCGCTGCACTAGGTTGTGCTTGAGGTAGTCGCGCATGCGCTCGCTGACGGCGAAGATGGCGGTGGTGTCGATCGGCGCGGCGGGCGCCTGGAACAGCTGGTCGTGGAAGAGTTCGGATAGCGGCGCGCGCTGCGCCGCGGTGTGGCTGGCGCAGCCGCTGACACAGAACGCGACGGCGCACCAGAGCATGGCCCATGGCTTCATGACATGTCTCCCTTTGCTGCGGAGCACAAGGCCGGCGCCGCACCAGGCAGCGGACTCTGTGTTCCGCTTCAGGAAAGTATCTGCCGCTAATCCGGTGCTGTCAACGAGTATCCATGTTGCGTCGCGGGCGGTTTAAGCTACCCCAACGGGCGCACATCGACCGCCTGCCCCTGGCTGTCGAAACGCAGCGCGACCGACACCGCCTCGATGCCGATGCTGGCGAGCGCGTCGCGCAGGTCGTCGACTTCCACTTCGAGGTCGGCGGTGATGTCGAGCGGCTTGTCGCACGTGGCCAGCACCTCGGCGCCGGCCGACAGTTGCACGCGCAGCAGCATTTCATCGTCGACATCGGTGGGCGCGATGATGGCGCCGACCTGGTCCGGCGCGTGCGCGCCCAGCGCCTGGTTGAGCTCGGACAGGATGCGCAGCATGTCGTACTCGGACTGGCCTTGCGCGCGGGCGCCGAAGAACAAGTCCTGATAGAGGAAATTGAGCGTCAGCGCCGGATCGGCGCCACGGCCGCGTCCCAGGCAGCGCGCCACCAGCGCGCCGTATTGTTCCGTCCATTTCTGGTAGCGCTCGGCGCGCTTGGCGAAGTAGGCGTCGGCCGCCTTCTCGCCGGCCGGCACCTGGTAGAAGGCGTCGTCGGCGCGCTTGAGCGAGAAGCCGAGCAGGAAGCGCAGCTCGACGGCGCTGTCGTCCGGGCCGAAGCCGGCCGACGTCCAGCCGGCCGCCATGCTGCGCTCGAGCGCCGGCGCGGCGGTGATTTTCTTCTCCGTCAGCGACTGCGCGGCCTCGCGCACCATGCTGTGCAGCTGGCCGTAGCTGACCCGTTCGAACTCGGTCAAATCGTAGGCGTGGCTGACCAGCACCACCTTGGCCTTCGGGCTTTCCAGGCCGGCGTCGTTGAAGCTGGCGAGCAGCGCCTCGTAGGCGTCGCCGTCCTGGAAGTCGGCGGCCGGGTCGAGCCCGCCCTGGCTGTGCACGAACACCGGAATGGCGAAGGCGTCGATCTCCATCTCGGGCGCGCCCTCGCGCCGCAACAGCAGGCTGGCGGCGCCTTCCTCGACGGCGGTGCGCAGGTAGCGGTAGCCGTCGACCGATTCGTCGCGCGCCAGCTCGATGGCGCCGTACAGCACCTCGTCCTTGCCCTGGTTGAGCAGCTTGCGCAGCAGGCGCTGGAAGTCGAGCGCCTTTTGCGCCAGTTCGGCGCGGGTGCTCTCGGCCACGATATCGTTGTTGAATTCACCGTCCGACAGGTCCAGCGCGAGCGCGCACAGTTCGGTGGTTTGCTGCTCGTCCTTGAGCTCCGGCGAGTTGGCGGATTTGCGCGGTACGGGGCGCTTGTTCTTAGGCATGTAGGTGGGGTCGTCTTATCGTTCGTGGTGGAAGGCTTCGTGCAGTTCGTCGAGCAGGTCGGCGGTTTCGTCCTCGGTCAGGCCGAGGTGCTGGCAGGCCAGCGCGCCGCCTTTTTCCCATTCGCAGGACATGCGGCGGCCGTGGAAGCGTTCGATGCCTTTTTCGGCCAGCAGCGACAGCGCCACCAGCGAGCGCACGGCGTCGTCGGTGGCCGGGTCGTCGAGCACGCGGTAGTCGTGGTGCAGCAAAATCGCCCACGAGACGTCCGGCGACAGCCCCCAGTTGCGCGCCAGCAGGCAGCCGATGGCGGCGTGGTTGGTGCTGTAGCGCTGGTCCTCGACGGCGGTGAACGGCAGCTCGGCCTCGTGGCAGGCGTCGGCGTAGGTCTCGGCGTAGTCGGTGAAGCGGTTCATCAGCAGCGGCACGCCGATGTCGCAGAACAGGCCGAAGGTGTGGGCGATGTCGGGCGGGGCGATGCGCAGCTTGCGCGAGATGAACACCAGCGCCTGGGCGCGCCGCGCCGACACTTCCCAGAACGCGTTCAGGTCCGATTCCTTGCCGTCGATGGCCTGGCGCGCGAGCAGCCCGGTCAGCAGCGCGGCGCACTGGTCGACGCCGAGGAAGTTGATGCCCTGTTCGACCGACTTGGCCTTGCGGGCGGCGCCGAAGAACGGCGAGTTGGCCAGTTTGAGCAGCGCGCCGGACATGCCGACGTCGTTGCCGATGATGCGGGCGATGCGGCGCGGCGACGGGTCGGACTGGGCCAGCTCGCGCTGCAGGTCGACAAGCAGGCTGGGCCTTGGAGGAATCCGGATGGAGCGCATCAGCGCTTCTTCCACCGCGTTTTCGACTGGCATGGCTGGGGCTGCAACTGGCGTCATGTTGTTCTTCAGGGGTAAGGCTGCGCGCGGCCCCGATGGACGGCCGACGCGGGCAAATGTTAGGCGTGCGAATGAGCATGCATGCCCAACATTATCGCCGCAACTGTGCGCCGGTTGCGCGAATTTCTCCCAATTTTGTTGCTCCAGGGCTAGACCGATTTGAAATTTGTCGTAAATTTTCGCCCATGACACAAATTCGATGGTGCTTTGACAACGATTCGATAGGCCGCCCGTGGTCGCGCGGTCCAGATTGGCATTTACAATATCGCCCATGACCAATGTTATCGCAGGGATTAATTTTGCCGCGCCGGCGCACGAGGTGGCGCGCCGGCTCATCGGCGTGACGGTGCTGGTCGACGGTGTCGGCGGGCGCATCGTCGAGACCGAGGCCTACGACCGCGAGGAGCCCGCTTCGCACTGCCATATCGGCGAGACGCCGCGCAATTTCTCGATGTTCGGCCCGCCCGGGCGCAGCTATGTCTACCGCTCGCACGGGCTGCACTGGTGCCTCAACTTCGTCTGCCGCGAGCAGGGCCATGGCGCCGGGGTGCTGATCCGCGCGCTCGAGCCGGTGGCCGGGTTGGACTTGATGCGCGCGCGCCGCGGCATGGACGACGAGCGCCTGCTGTGCGCCGGGCCGGGGCGGCTGTGCCAGGCGCTGGGCGTGACGCGCGCGCATAACAACCTGCCGCTCGACGCGCCGCCGTTCCTGCTGCTGCCGCCCGACCGCGCGTTGCCGGCGGCCGAGCCGATCGTGGTGCTAGCCGGCCCGCGCATCGGCATTTCGAAGGCCATGGAGCTGCCGTGGCGCTTCGGCGTGGCCGGTTCGCGGTTTTTGAGCAAGCCCATGCGCGCCTGACGCCGGCGCGGGGGCGGGCGTGGCCGCCGGCGGTTCGACCTTGAACACCGACACCGCCTGCGACAGGTGCACCGCCTGGTCCTGCAAGCTTTCCGCGGCCGCCGCCGCCTGTTCCACCAGCGCCGCGTTCTGCTGCGTGACGTCGTCCATCTGGCCGACCGCCTGGTTGACTTCGGCGATGCCCAGCGCCTGCTCGGCGCTGGCGTCGCTGATGCGGGCGATGATGTCGTTGACCTCGCGCACCGAATCGACGATGTCGCCCATGCGCTCGCCGGCCTGGTGCACCGAGGCGCTGCCGCTGTCGATGGTGGCCACCGAGGCCGCGATCAGGGTTTTGATTTCCCTGGCCGCCGCCGCCGAGCGCTGCGCCAGGGTGCGCACCTCCGACGCCACCACCGCGAAGCCGCGCCCCTGTTCGCCGGCGCGCGCGGCCTCGACGGCCGCGTTGAGCGCGAGGATATTGGTCTGGAACGAGATGCTGTCGATGACGCCGATGATGTCGACGATCTGGCGCGAGCTGGCGCGGATCGACGTCATCGTCTGCACCGCCTGCTGCACGGCGGCGCCGCCGCGCTGGGCCATGTCGGTGGCGCTGGCGGCCAGCCTGCAGGCCTGCTGGGCGTTGGCGGCGTTCTGCTGCACCGCCCGGGTCAGGCTGTCCATCGCGCTGGCCGTTTGTTCGAGCGAGCTGGCCTGCATTTCGGTGCGGGTCGACAGGTCGAGGTTGCCGCTGGCGATCTCGTGGGCGGCGGTGTCGATCGAGCGCACCGCCGTCAGGATCGTGCCCAGGGTTTGCGTCAGGTTGCTCATGGTTTGGTCGAGCATGCGCGCGGTGTCGGCGATTTCATCGCGCCCGTCGTTGCGCCGGCCCGTGCCGAGCCGGCCCGCCGCCAGCGCCACGACGACGTCGGCGATGCCGCGGATGTCGCGCAGCATGGCGCCGCGCACGGCCATCGTCACGCCCAGCGACAGCGCGATCGACAACAGCACGATGACGGCCATGGTGGTGGTGAGCGTGGCGAAGTCGCCGGTGGCGCGGGCGTGCGCCTGTTCGCTCAACTGCTTTTGCAGCGCCGACAGTTTCGCCAGCTGGTCGTTCAGTTGCAGGAACTGCGTCTCGGCCTTGGCCATCGAATTGGTTGCGATGCTCTGGTCCATCTGCGCCATCTCCATCGTCTCGAGCACGGCCTTGCGGTAGGCCGTCAGCGACTGCAGCGATTGCTCGATGATTTTGCGCTCGGCCGCGTCGACGCCGGATTCGGCGGCCAGCCGGCGCAGGCCGGCCTCGACGCCGGCGTGGCGCGCCTTGATCTGCCGGCCCAGCGCGTCGAGCCGGGACTGCGCGAAGCTGCCGTTGACCCAGGCCAGCAACTGGTAGATGTGGGCATGGGCGTAGCGCGCCTCGCCGGAGACGTCGGCCGCCGCCTTGAGGCGCTCGGCGCGCACCTGCACCAGGTTCTGCATCGAGGCGTTCTGGCGCACCATGCCGTAGTAGCCGGCGGCGGCGGTGAGGATCAACAGCACCAGCACCAGGCCGGGCGCGAGCAGCAGTTTGGGACCGATACGTAATTTCTTCAACATGGCGCCCTCCGGCGGTTGCGTCGCGATTACTTCTTGTAGATGCCCGCCTCCAGCACGACGTCGCCGACGCGCAGGATGTAGGTGGTCTTCGGCTCGATCTTGCCGGTGGTTGGATTCTTGTACTGGTAGTCGACCCAGCCGCTGCCTTTTTTGGCGGCCAGCTCGATGATCTCGCGGCGGTATTTCTTGCCGCTGGCGTCGGGCACGTCGGTCAAGTCCTTGCCGACGATCGACGGGTTGATCGGATGCGCCAGCACGATGCCGGTGTTGATGTCGCGCATGTCGACGTACAGCGAACCCTGCACGTAGTCGGGGTCCTTGGCGCTGATCTTTTTGATCATCGCTTCCTTGCCGTTGGCCTTCATGAAGGCGGCGCCTTTTTCGGCCATGGCGATGGCGTCTTTCTCGGTCGGCTCGGCGGCGTCGGCGGCCGGCAGGGTGAACAGGGCGGTCGCGGCGACGGCGGCCGTGGCGAAGTGCGCGAAGTGAAATTTCATGGCGGTTCCTTGTCAGGTGGGGGGATTGCTCGGGTCAACTTTACGCGTCCGCCGGTCGCCGGGATTGCGCTGCCGCAAGGTGTGGCCGTATGGCAATTGCAGACGTGGTTTTCTTGCCGCTTGCTCCGGGTCCCTAAGTATTTCCAATTGTCACTTGATTTTGGGCAATTTGAATGGGCTTGGGGCAGCCTAGCATGCAGTTTCCGCCACCCAACAAAAGCGATAGGAAACCGCCATGACCACCATCCTGAATCCGTCCGGGACCCCCAGCGCCGAGCAGGCGCCCAAATTCAAACCGTTCATCCGCCAGACCATCGCCAATTCGCGCCAGTGGGAATGGATACCGCCCGATTTGCAGGAGGCGGTGCAGGTGGTGTCGCATGTGCTGCCGTTCCGCACCAACGAATATGTGCTCGACCACCTGATCGACTGGAACAACATCCCCGACGACCCGATCTACCGCCTGGTGTTCCCGCACAAGGACATGCTGCAGGCGGACGACTACGCCCAGTTGCGCGAACTGGTGCTGGGCCGCGCCAACCAGCCGGCGATGGCCGAACTGGTGCGCAAGATCCGCATGCGCATGAACCCGCACCCGGCCGGGCAGATGACGCACAACGTGCCGCGCGTGAACGACGCGCCGGTCAAGGGCCTGCAGCACAAGTACAAGGAAACGGTGCTGTTCTTCCCCAGCGCCGGCCAGACCTGCCACGCCTATTGCACCTTCTGCTTCCGCTGGCCGCAGTTCGTCGGCATGGACGACATGAAGTTCGACGCCCGCGAGTCGCACGAGCTGGCGGCCTACCTGAAGCTGCATCCGGAGGTGACCGATGTGCTCATCACCGGCGGCGATCCGTTGATCATGAACACCCGCTCGCTCGAGGCCTATATCGAGCCGCTGCTGGTGCCGGAGCTGGCGCACATCCAGAACATCCGCATCGGCACCAAGTCGGTGGCCTACTGGCCGCAGCGCTTCGTCACCGACCGCGACGCCGACGACTTGCTGCGCCTGTTCGAGCGCGTGGTCGCCAGCGGCAAGAACATGGCCATCATGGGCCACTACAACCACGCCGTCGAGCTGCGTCCGGAGATCGCCCAGCGCGCCGTCAAGCGCATCGTCGGCACCGGCGCCACCTTGCGCATGCAGGGCCCGCTGATCCGCCACATCAACGAAGACCCGAAAAGCTGGGCCGAGTTGTGGCAGACCGGGGTGCGCCTGGGCGCCATTCCCTACTATATGTTCGTCGAGCGCGACACCGGCCCGCGCGAGTATTTCGAGCTGCCGCTGGCGCGCGCGCACGAGATCTTCCAGCAGGCCTACCAGATGGTGTCGGGCCTGGCGCGCACCGTGCGCGGCCCGTCGATGAGCGCCTTCCCCGGCAAGGTGGTGATCGACGGCGTGGTCACCATCGGCGGCGAGAAGGTGTTCGCGCTGCAGTTCCTGCAGGCGCGCAATCCGGACTGGGTGCGCCGTCCGTTCTACGCCAAGTACGATCCGAAAGCGACCTGGATGGACCATCTGAAACCGGCCTTCGGCAAGGAGAAGTTCTTCTTCGAGGAGGAGGGCGGCAGCCGCAGCGAGTACGGCATCGAGGCGCCGGGCCAGCGCAAGGTGATCCCGCTGATCTCGGCGCGGCAGGAGGCCGCCGCCGCCGCGGTGTCCGCCGGTTGCAGCGCCCCCAACGCCGCCTAGGTGACGCCATGCTGACCGGCGAAAGGACGCGCGAGGGCATGGTGGGCATGCCGCCACCGGCGGCCCGCAATGCGGCCACGGGGGCCGGCCCGCGCGCGGGGGCCGCGACCCCGGCGCCGGCGGGCGCGGTGGGCGGGGCGCCGAAGCTGTCGGGAAGCGCCGTGTTCCTGCTGGTGTTTCTGCCGTTCGCGCTGGGCCACTATTTGTCGAGCCTGATGCGCACCGTGAACGCGACGCTGGCGCCGCAGCTGGTGACGTCGCTGGCGCTGACGCCGGGCCAACTGGGGCTGCTCACCAGCGCCTTCTTCTTTTCGTTCGCGCTGGTCCAGCTGCCGGTCGGCATCGCGCTCGATCGCTGGGGGCCGGCCAAGGTGCAGCTGCCGATGTTGATCGTGGCGGCGCTGGGCGCGCTGGCCTTCTCGGGCGGCCACACCTTCGTCGAACTGCTGGTGGCGCGCGCCGTCATCGGCCTGGGCGTCGGCGGCTGCTTCATGTCGGCGGTGAAGGCGATTTCGACCTGGATCGCGCCGTCGCGCATGCCGTCGGTGCAGGGATACCTGATCGCCGTCGGCGGCCTGGGGGCGGCGTCGGCCACGTTGCCGGTGCGCCTGGCCTTGCACTACACGGACTGGCGCGGCCTGTTCGTCGTGCTGGCCGTGGCGGCGGTGACCACCGGCCTGCTGATCCGGGCGCTGGCGCCGTCGCAGCCGGTGTCGCCGGCGGCCGGAGCGGGCAAGGCGTCGGTGCTGGCGGCGATGGCGCAGGTGTACCGCCATCCGGCCTTCCGCGAGGTGGCCATGCTGGTGCTGATCCCGCACATGGTGTTCTTCGGCATGCAGGGCCTGTGGATCAGCCGCTGGCTGACCGACGTGGCGCGTTTTTCGGAAGACGCGGTCGCCTATCTGCTGTACCTGGGCATGGCCGCGATCATCTTCGGCGCCATCGCGGTGGGCATGATCACCGAGTGGGCCGGCCGCCGCGGCGTGCCGCCGATCCGTGTGGCGGCGGCCGGCGTGGCGCTGTTCATCCTGGTGCAACTGGGCTTCGTGTTCAACTGGTCGCCCAGCTACCAGACCTTGTCGGTGCTGTTTACGCTGGTGGGCACGGTCACCGGCATCGAGTACGCGATCGTCGCGCAGAACCTGCCCGGCCACTTGACGGGACGGGCCGCGACCTGTCTGAACCTGCTGATTTTCCTGGGCGCGTTCGCGGTGCAGGCGGGCTTCGGCATGGTGGTCGGCTGCTGGCGTCCCAACCTGCTGCAGCAGTACCCGGCCCTGGCCTACCAGGTCGGCTTCGCGCTGCTGGTGTTGCTGCAATTGCCCGGGTTGGGCTGGTTCGTCTGGCGCCACTGGAGACGGCCGGCCGGTTCCGGTAGAATGGAAGTCCATTCCGGCAACCCGGCGACCAGCCCTCCATGACGCGATGACCACACTTCAACAGGCCCAGAACGGAAACGGCGCGGACGACGCGTTCACCTCGCTGCCGCGCAGTTGGCAGGATTGGATCACGGAGAACCTGGCGCGCGCGTGCAGCCCGCTGGACATGGCCAACAGCATGGCCCGCTCGGGCCAGTACGGCATGGCCGCGGCCAGCGCCGCCATCGACGTAGCCTTGCGCATGCGGGCCGCGGCCGATGCCGGCGCCGGGTTCGTTGCGCCGGCGGCGCAGAGCGTGTTCGTGGCGCCGCAGCAGATGCCGTTCATCGACATCGAACGCAATCGGGTCGCCGCCCCGGACCGCGAGGTGGAGCTGCTGTTCGTGCTCAAACAGCCACAGGTGATCCTGCTCGGCAATGTGCTCAGCATGGAGGAATGCGACGCCATCGTCGCCCACTGCGGCTCCCGTTACACGCGCTCGACCGTCACCGGCGAGGCCGACGGCGCCAGCGTGGTGCACGAGGGCCGCACCAGCGAGATGGCCTTCATCCAGCGCGGCGAAGCCGAGGTGGCCGAGCGCATCGAACGGCGCCTGGCGGCGCTGGCGCACTGGCCGGCCGAATGCGGCGAGCCGTTCCAGCTGCAGAAGTACAACAGCACGCAGGAGTACCGGCCGCACTTCGACTGGCTCGACCCGGACAGCAGCGGCCATCAAAGCCACCTGCAGCGCGGCGGCCAGCGCCTGGCCACGTTCATCCTCTACCTGAGCGATGTCGAGCAGGGCGGCGGCACCGTGTTCCCCGGCATCGGCCTGGAGGTGTACCCGAAAAAGGGCAACGCGCTGTGGTTCCTCAACACCGACGCCAACCACCAGCCGGACCGCCAGACGCTGCACGGCGGCGCGCCGGTGGTCAGCGGCACCAAGATCATCGCCAACAAATGGTTGAGACAGGGACGCTACGGTTAGAATGTCGCAGACATCTTAACCAAGGAACTGTATGAGACTTGTGCGTTACGGCCGTCCCGGCAAAGAGAAACCAGGCCTGATCGACGACGAAGGCAAACTGCGCGACCTGTCCGGCGTGATCGACGACATCGGCCCCGAGCAGCTGTCGGCCAAGGCGCTGCGCAAGCTGGAGAAAATTGCGCAGGCGTCGCTGCCGCTGGTGCGCGGCAATCCCCGCTACGGCGTGCCGGTCGCGCGCGTCGGCAAATTCATCGGCATCGGCCTCAATTATTCGGACCACGCGGCCGAAATCGGCATGCCGCCGCCGAAGGAGCCGGTGGTGTTCATGAAGGCCGTCACCTGCGTCAACGGCCCGGACGATCCGGTGATGCTGCCGCAAGGGTCGAAGAAAACCGACTGGGAAGTGGAGCTGGGCGTGGTGATCGGCACGCGCGCGCGGTACGTCAGCGAAGAGGACGCGCTGAAATACGTGGCCGGCTACTGCGTGGTCAACGACGTCTCGGAGCGCGCCTTCCAGCTGGAGATGGGCACGCAGTGGGACAAGGGCAAGGGCTGCGACACTTTCGGCCCGATCGGTCCGTGGCTGGTGACGCAGGAGGACATCTACGACGTGCAAAAGCTCGACCTGTATCTCGATCTGAACGGCAAGCGCATGCAAACCGGATGCACCGAAACGATGGTGTTCTCGGTGGCGCAGATCATCAGCTACCTATCGAAGTTCATGACGCTGGAGCCGGGCGACGTGATCGCCACCGGCACGCCGCCGGGCGTGGGCCAGGCGCGCAAACCGCAGCGCTTCCTGAAAAAAGGCGACACGCTGCGCCTGGGCATCGCCGGCTTGGGCGAACAGCAGCAGGACGTCATCGCCTGGCAAGCGCGCTAAGCTTGCTGTCATCAACGCCGGGGTCAAGTCTGTCATTCGGACACGGGTTCAACCGTCGCAGTGGCTTTACCGACGGGGTCGTGTCCGAATGACAGACTTGACCCCGATGTTGCGTTGTTTACAGCACGCTGGCGAACGCCCGTTTGACGGCATCGGCTAGCCGCGTGGTGATCTCGGCCAGCTCCGCCTCGGTGCTGGTGAACGGCGGCGCCAGCAAGATATGGTCGCCCAGCCGGCCGTCGATGGTGCCGCCCATCGGATATACCATCAACCCCACCGCCATCGCCTGCTCCTTGATCGCCGCGTGCAGCTTGAGCTCCGGATCGAACGGCGCCTTGCTCTCGCGCTCCTTGACCAGCTCCATGCCGATGAATAGCCCGCGCCCGCGAATGTCGCCCACGTGCGGGTGCTCGCCGAACGCCTCGCGCAGCATGCGCCGGAACGCCGCGCCGCGCACCGTCACCTCGCCCAGCAGGTTGTCGCGCTGGATCACCTTCTGCACCGCCAGCGCGGCGGCGGCGGCGATCGGATGGCCCATGTAGGTGTGGCCGTGCTGGAACGCGCCGCTGCCCTCGCGCAGGCGTGCGACGATGTGGTCGCGCGCCAGCACCGCGCCGATCGGCTGGTAGCCGGCGCCCAGGCCCTTGCCCAGCACCACCAGGTCGGGCAGCGCGCCCTCCTGCTCGAACGCGTACAGCGTGCCGGTGCGGCCCATGCCGCACATGACTTCGTCGGCGATCCACAGGATGCCGTACTGGTCGCACAGCTGGCGCACGCCGCGGAAGTAGCCCGGCGTCGGCGGCACGGCGCCGGAGGTGGCGCCGACCACCGTCTCGGCGCAGAAGGCGATCACGCGCGACGGCCCGGCGGCCAGGATGCGCGCCTCCAGCTCGCGCAGCAAGCCGTCGGTGTAGTCGTCGACGCTCTGGTCCTTGGCGCGGTGCCGGTATTCGTAGCAGGGCGACACGCGCGGCACGTTCATCAGCAGCGGCTCGAAGGGCCGGCGGCGCCACTCGTTGCCGCCGATGGCCAGCGCGCCTAGCGTGTTGCCGTGGTAGCTCTGGCGGCGGGCGACGAAGACGCTGCGTTCGGTGTCGCCCGCCTCGACGAAGTACTGGCGCGCCAGCTTGAGCGCCGTCTCCATCGCCTCCGAGCCGCCGGAGACGAGGTAGACGTGATCGAGGTCGCCGGGGGCGTCGTTGGCCAGGCGGGTGGCCAGTTCCTCGGCCGGCTCGCAGGTGAAGAAGGCGGTGTGGGCGTAGGCGTTGCGGTCGATCTGGGCGTGCATCGCGGCCAGCACGTCGGGGTGGCCGTGGCCCAGCGACGAGACGGCGGCACCGCCGCTGGCATCGAGATAGCTATTGCCCCGGCTGTCGCGCACCGTCAGCCCGGAGGCACTGACGGCCAGCGGCGGCGGGCGGCGCAGGTTGCGGTGGATGATGTGGCTCATGGCGTCCTTTCTGGCGTGGGGAAGAGTGTGACCGACAGCAGAAGATAGCGCCGATCGGCTTGTATTCCCTTGATAAATGCCTGAACATAAGTAAATTGTTTCCCAAAGCCACAAGGAAGAATGTTATGAACGATCGACTGGGCCCGATTCCCTTCGCACACATGAGCGCGAGCCAGCAGGTGGCGGCGCAGGCGGTCATCGACGGTCCGCGCGGCGCGTTGTACGGGCCGTTCGTGCCGCTGATCCGCAGCCCGGAATTGATGGCGGCGGCGCAGCGCATGGGCGAGTACCTGCGCTACCGCAGCGCCATCGGCACGCGGCTGACGGAGCTGGCGATCCTGGTGACGGCGCGCCAGTGGAGCCAGCAGGTCGAGTGGGCGATCCACGAGCCGATCGCGCGCGACCATGGCATCGGCGACGGCGTGATCGCGGCGATCGCGGCGCGCCGGCGACCCGGGGACATGGCGCCGGACGAAGCGCTGGTGCACGACTTCTGCGTGATGCTGCACCAGCGCCAGCGGGTCGATGACGACACGTACGCGGCGGCGTTGGCGATGTTCGGCGAGCACGGCGTGGTCGATTTGATGGGGATCAACGGCTACTACACGTTTCTGGCGATGGTGATGAACGCGGCGCAGACGGAGGTGCCGGCATCGGCCGCCGTGCCCTTGCCGGAATAGTTTTATACTGGTGCCTAACGTTCAAGGAGATCGTCATGGCGGAAATCAATGTGAAGGAGGCGGTGAAAGCTGCCAAGGGCGCGTTGCTTGAGTTATACGAGGACGATCCTCCGAAGGCGATGGCCTTGGAGGAGATCGAGAAGATCAAGGATAACGGGCGTGAGCTGTGGGCGGTAACGCTGGGCTTTCTACGGCACAATGGGGTGGACGTGCAAACCCCGAACACTATCGGCGCCATCTTTAATCCTGCGCCCAGCCACATCGAACATCGCGTTTATAAAACTGTTTTTATCGATGCTGCTTCGGGTCAGTTCGTCAAAATGGATATTCGGCAGGTATCGTAATGTCGAGCCTGGAGCAACAATTGCTCAAGTTGGTCAGTAAGCATAGCGCGCGTGGCATTCTTATTGATACCAATGTCTTGCTGCTATACCTATTCGGCAATCTGTTGCCGTCGGCGATAGGCCAAAAGCGGTTGTCCAAATATGGCACGCAGGATGTGGACCTCGTATCCCAGTTTGTCGGCCGGTTCGGCCAACTTCTCACCACGCAGCATGTACTGGCGGAGACGAGCAATTTGGCCAGACAGATCATCGGCGGCGGGCTGAGACATGAACTGTCGTTGCGGCTGCATCCCTTGTTTTGTTTGGAAAAACCCGGCTCGCTCAAGTCCTGCAATGTGGATGGCGCAGCGATCGATGCCGACCTGTTTGCGCGGCTAGGGTTGACCGATGCCGGTCTGACTTCTTTGGTGCAGGCCGACACCTTGTTGTTGACGGACGATCTCGATCTATACGTTTCCGCTGTCTCGGCTGGTGGTGACGCCATTAATTTTACGCACATGCGCGAGGCCGCAGGCACCGTGTAGCGCTAGAATGGCGCTTCAAATCATCTTGTTCTGAAGCACAATGTCACCGTCAATCATTCCTCATTTTTCACGCTTACAATCCACCTTGCCCCCCGATGGCCCCGGGTTCAGCGCCGTGGTAGTGCAAGACGGCGAGATCGTCTTTGAGTTGCATCATGGTTTGGCGTCGCTGGAGCTGGAGGTGCCGCTGTCGGCCCGCTCGGCGTACTACCTCGCCTCGGAGTCCAAGCAGTTCATGGCGGCGGCGATCCTGGCGCAGGTGCGCGCCGGCGCGATCGGGCTCGATGACGACGTCCGCGCCTACTTGCCGGAACTGGCCGGCTTCGAACAACCGTTCGCGTTGCGCGGCCTGCTCAACCACAGCAGCGGTATCCCAGACTACTTCCAGTTCCTGCAATGCCAGCGCGGCCGCCACGACGACGACTACTTCTGCAACGCCGACATCCTGGCGCTGATCGCGCGCATGGATACGGTGGCGTTCCCGAGCGGCAGCGCGCACCGCTACAGCAACAGCAATTACATCCTGCTGGCGGCGCTGCTGGAACGCTTGACGGGGCAAACGGCTGCGCGCCACGTACGCGAGACGCTGCTGCTGCCGCTGGGGATCACGCGCATGGGCTTCGACGACGATCGCGGTGCCGTGCTGCCGCAGCGCGTGGCCAGCTACGAGATCGACGAGGCGCGCCCGGGCGGCTACCGTCAGCACCTGGGCAACGCCAACACGGTGGGCGACGGCGGCATCTATGCCAGTACCGGGGAACTGGTGTTGTGGGAGCGCGAATGGCACCGCCAATGGGCGCAGCCGGACAGCCTGCTGCAGGCGATGCTGCAACCGTCGCCGCTGGCCGACGGCACGGTGCCGGACTACCGCTTCGGCCTGGAATGGACCCGGCGCGGCGGCCAGGACGTCATCTTCCACGGCGGCTCGCTATGGGGCTTTCACACGCTGCTGCTGCGCCTGCCGCAGCAGCGCATGTCGGTGATCCTGCTCTCCAATTCCGACCGCGTCGAGCCGGACTGGGATCAACTGGCCGACGCCGGTATCAGAGAATGCGCTTGAGCCAGGCGCTGATGTCGACGATCTCCTGCTGGCACAGCGAGTGCTGCATCGGATACTCGTGCCATTCGACGTCGTAGCCGAGCTGCTTCAGCGCGTCGCGCGACTGCTCGGCGCGTGCCAGCGGCACCACCGGGTCCATGCGGCCGTGCGCCATGAAAACCGGCGTGGCCAGGCTTTCCCTGGTGTGCTCGGCGCCGGCCTTGGCGGCGATCGGCAGATAGCCCGACAGGCACATCATGCCGGCCAGCTTTTCCTTTTGACGCAAGCCGGTTTGCAACGTCATCGCCGAGCCTTGCGAGAAGCCGGCCAGGATGATGCGCGAGGTGGGAATGCCGCGCGCGTTTTCGCGGGCGATCAGCGCTTCCACCTTCAGCTGCGAGGCGCGCAGGCCCGCTTCATCCTCCTGGCGACCCAGGTCGCTGGCGACGATGTCGTACCACGAGCGCATCACGTAGCCGCCGTTGACCGTGACCGGCATCGTCTCGGCGTTGGGGAAGACGAAACGGATCGGCGGCAAGCCGCGCAGGTCGAGCTCCTGCGGCATCGGCGCGAAGTCGTTGGCGTCGGCGCCCAGGCCGTGCATCCAGATGATGGCGACACTTGGATTGGCGCCGGTTTCTTTTTCGATCGTTTGCAGCAGCGTGCTCATGGGGCTCCTTGGGGATGCGGATAGTCGTTGGGCGAAATATAGCAGGCCGGCGGCCCCGGCGGCGCCCAGCCAGCGGCGGCGCCTCGGACCCGGTGGGCGCGGGCCGGCCATCGGGTGTCGCTTCAGGCGGCCGGCTGCGGGCGCAGCGCGGATTTGGGACGGAACGCCTTGCACACGGCCGGGTCGGTTTCCATGTACGGGCCGCCGATCAGATCGATGCAGTAGGGCACGGCGGCGAAGATGCCGCCAGTAATGATCGCGCCGTCGGCGTCCTTCAGTCCGCCCAGCGTCTCGGCGATGGCCTTCGGTTGCCCCGGCAGGTTCATGATCAGCGCCGCGTGCCCGGGCGTCTCGCGGATCACCGCGGTCTGGCGCGACAGGATCGCGGTCGGCACGAAGTGCAGGCTGATCTGGCGCATCTGCTCGCCGAAACCGGGCATTTCCTTGGTGCCGACGGCCAGCGTGGCCTCCGGCGTGACGTCGCGCCGCGCCGGGCCGGTGCCGCCGGTGGTCAGCACCAGGTGGCAGCGGTCGATGTCGACCAAATCGGTCAGCGTCGCTTCGATCAGCGCCCGTTCGTCGGCGATCAGGCGGGTTTCAAGCCGATAGGGGGTGGTCAGCGTGCGCGCCAGCCAATCCTCCAGCGCCGGGATGCCCTGGTCTTCATAGACGCCGCCGCTGGCGCGGTCCGAGACCGACACCAGGCCGATGACCAGCAATTGCGCCGGATCGACGGCGGTGACGGCGTCGGTGGTGGTATTACTTGTCATCTATTACTCGTCATCCTGCTCGTCGTCGACCGCGTTGTCGCTTTCGTCGGTGGCCGCCTGCTTCTTCTTGCCGTCGATCTGCTTGAGGATCTGGAAGATCTCGCGGTAGGCCTTCGGCGGCTTGTTCTCGGCCTGCTCCTTGCGGGCGTTGCGGATCAAGGTGCGCAGCTGCTGCACGTCCAGTTCCGGGTTCTCCTCCAGCAGCACGGTCAGCGCCTTGTCATCGGCAAGCAGCTTGTCGCGGCGGCGTTCCATCGCGTGCATGGCGGCCGTCTCCGACTTGGAGGCGCCTTTCCAGCTGTCGATGGCTTTCTGGATCTCGGCCACTTCGTTCTCGTCGAGGGTGCGCATCTTCTTGCCGACGAACTGCATCTGGCGGCGGCGGCCCTCGTGGTTGGTGATTTGCTGGCACTCGAGGATGGCGTCGCGCACGTCCTCGGGCATCGGCACGCGCTTGACGCGGTCACGCGCCGCTTCGACCAGCGTTTCGCCCATTTTCTGCAGGGCGTCGGACTGGCGCTTCATCTCGGATTTGGAAGGGCGTTCGTATTCTTGCTCGAATTCGGTGGAGCTGAAGCCGACCGCGCCGCGATTTGGATTTACCATAATATCAACTTTCGGTGGGGCGTGTACCTGCCCCTGTAAACTGTAAACGACTGCTATGATAACTGTTTTAGCGGCCAACCGACGAAAACAGCCCATGAGCGATACCCATTTCACCCACACCCAGGACCAGTTAAGGCAGCTCGCGCGCGATGTGCTGGCGTTTGCCAAGGCGCAGGGCGGCACCGATTGCGCCGTCGAAATCAGCGAAGGCAGTGGTCTGTCGGTGTCGGTCCGCAAGAGCAAGATCGAGACGATCGAGCAAAACAAGGACAAGGGGATGGGTGTGACGGTGTTCATCGGCCAGCGGCGCGGCAACGCCAGCACCTCCGATTTTTCGCCGGCGGCGCTCAAGGCGACGGTGGAAGCAGCCTACAACATCGCCCGCTTCACCGCCGACGACGATTGCGCCGGCCTGGCCGACGAGGACATGCTGGAAATGTCGCCGCGCGACCTGAAGCTGTTCCATCCGTGGGATTTGAACACCGAGCAGGCCGTGGCGCTGGCCCAGCGCGCCGAGGCGGCCGCCTTCGACGTCGACCCGCGCGTGACCAATTCCGAAGGCGCCAACGTGCATGTGCAGCAGTCGCATTTCGTGTCGGCCAACTCGCGCGGCTTCATCGGCGGCTATCCGTTCTCGCGCCACACGCTGTCGGTGGCGCCGATCGCCGGCAAGGGCTCCAAGATGCAGCGCGACGACTGGTATTCGTCGGTGCGCGACGCCAAAAAAATGGCGTCGCCCGAGTCCATCGGCCGTTACGCCGCCGAGCGCGCGCTGGCGCGCCTGAACGCGCGCACGATCGATACGCGCACTTGCCCGGTGCTGTTCGAGGCGCCGCTGGCGGCCGGTCTGCTGGGCGCGTTCGTGCAGGCGACGTCCGGCGGCGCGCTGTACCGCAAGTCGAGCTTTTTGATCGATTCGCTGGGCAAGCAGGTGCTGCCCAAGCATGTGCAGATCATCGAGGACCCGCACATCGTCGGCGGCGTCGGTTCGGCGCCGTTCGACGACGAGGGCGTGCGCACCGCCCGGCGCGACGTGGTCAAGGATGGCGTGGTGCAGGGCTACTTCCTGTCGACCTACACCGGCAGGAAACTAGGCATGAAGACCACCGGCAACGCCGGCGGTTCGCACAACCTGTCGCTGACGTCGACCTCGACCAGGAAGAACGACGACTTCGTGGCGATGCTGAAAAAAATGGGCACCGGCCTGCTGGTGACCGAGTTGATGGGCCAGGGCACCAATTACGTGACCGGCGACTATTCGCGCGGCGCGTCCGGCTTCTGGGTCGAGAACGGCATCATCCAGTATCCGGTCGAGGAGATCACCATCGCCGGCAATATGAAGGACATGCTGGCGCAGATCGTCGCCGTCGGCACCGATACGCTGGTGCGCGGCAACAAGGAAACCGGCTCGATCCTGATCGAGAACATGGTGGTGGCCGGCGGCTGACGTTCCGCCGCCCGCGCTACTCCCGCTTGCAAAGCCGGCTGGACGGCAGGCCGCAGGCGATCAGCCGGCCGACGTCGGGATTGTCCAGGTATTCCAGGTGGGCGCGGTCGGGGCGTTCAAGCAAGCCCAGCCATGTCGGCGCGTTGGACACGAGGATGTTGTAGACCGTGACTTCCTCGCTGGCGTAGCGCTCCACCGGCAGCGTGTACGACAACAGATCGTTGGGATCGGTCAACGCCACCAAGGTCAGGCGCCGATCCAGCAGGGAACGGGGCCGCCTTGCCCGGCGCTCTTGCAACAGCACCTGCAAACTATCGGGCGGAACCGGCACAGCCTGGATGAACGCGCCGACACCCCCTGATCCAATCTGCTGCTCGGCCAGCGACAGCAGCGGCGCCGGATTCGCCGCCATCACCAGAAAGCGCAAGCGGTCGACTGCGCGCCGCGCCAGTTGCGATGCAGGCGAGCCGGCTTGCTCGTGCGTCATGTTGAGCAACGTATCCCACAGGATCTTGCTGCCCAGGCTCTCCGACACCACCATCAGCGGCAGGCCGGCCGGCGCGTCGCTGGCGGCCAGCACCTGCAAGATCGCGTCCCGCATGCGGCGCTGGATGTCGTCGCGCGCCACGCCCTGATAGATCAAGGGATCGGGCAGGCAATCGTCGATCAGCACATCCTTGACGCGGGCGTTGATGCGCGCGCGGATGAACGGATACGGCGGCTCGCCCGCGCAGATGGGCGACTTGTCGGTCTGGTCGTAGCATAGCTGGCGTTTGAGCGGCACCGTCAACGGCGACCAGATCAGCGCATCGAAACGCAAACGGCCGGCCGGGGTCTCGACCGTCGACGGCACGATCTGGATCTGCGGATCGACGGCGGCAAAGGTCGGTGGCCTGGCGCCTGGCGGCGTGGTGGCGTCCGTCAGCGCCCGCGTCAGTTGGCCGACCACGTGCGCCGCCCAGCCGGCGTCGTGCGTGCACATGCCGTGCACCAGCAACACGTCGGCGACTCGGCCTTCGGCGCCCGCGGCGAGATCGATCAGGCCGGGAAACTGCGGGTCGGGTTCGACAAATTGTGGCGGCCGGTAGGGTGTGCCGCAGGCGCCCAGCAGCAACACGGTCGCGGGCAATATGGCGCACGCGAGCGCGCGGCGCATCGACGATATCAAGGTGATCATGCTGAACCTCCCGAAACGGCACGCGGGATGCGCCGTATGAGGTTCAGTGTATTTTTCCCTGCGACAGGCACATTGTCGCGCCGCAGGGCTTGGGCTCAAGCGCAGCTCAAGCGCAGCTCAAGCGCCGGCCGGACCGCCATGGCGGCGGTCCGGGTTTTCAGCGTTACTGCTGCGCCAGCAGCGACTGCAACACCGGCTGCAACACCGCGCGGCCCAGCTCGGCGCTGCGGGCGCCGTTCCAGCCCGTGTCCGGGTCCGGATCGTTGGCGTTGTCCTTGAACGGCAGCTCCACGGTCAGCGACAGGCAGCCGAACGCGTGGGTGATGTGCGGCGAGCCCATCGTCAACGTCTCGGGCGTGTACGGCGTTTCGCCGTAGCCATATTCGTCCTGGAAGTCCGGGCTGGCGATCAGGAAGTTGTCGATGAAATACTGTTGCGCCTCGGCCTGATCCGCCGTGAAATTGGGCAACGACTCGCTGCCGGCCACGAACACGTACGGCAAGCCTTCGTCGCCGTGGATGTCGAGGCACAGGTCGCAGCCGATTTCCAGCATCTTGTTCTTGACCAGGAACACTTCCGGGCTGCGTTCCATCGTCGGATTGAGCCATTCGCGGTTGAGGTTGGCGCCGGCCGCGTTGGTGCGCAGGTTGCCGCGCACCGAGCCGTCCGGATTCATGTTCGGTACGACGTAGAACACCGCTTCCTTCAGGCACTGGCGGCCGAACGGATTGGCCGGGTCGAGCAGGGCGTCGACCATGCCTTCGACAAACCACTCGGCCATCGTCTCGCCCGGATGCTGGCGCGCGATGACCCATACCTTTTGCTCCGCTTCCGGATCGCCGATGACCAGCATGTTCAGGTCGCGGCCGTCGATGGTGCTGCCCAGGTCGACCTGCTTGACCAGCGGCGACAGTTGCGCGTTGTCCAGCAGCGCCAGGTGGCGTTCCCACGAGTACGGCTCGAAATAGGCGTAGTAGACGCTGTCGTATTCCGGCGTGTGGTTGATCGTCATGACCTGGCCGTCATAGGTGGTCGGCACGCGGAACCAGCTGTCGCGGTCGTAGCTGGCGACGGCCTGGTAATCCTTCCAGCCGTCCGGGTAGGCGGCCGAACCGGCGTTGAGGAAACGCAGGTTCAACGGCGTGGCCTGGGCGCCCTGGACGCGGAAATAAAACCATTGCGTGATGTCGGCGTGGGAATCCTTGCGGATGTTCAGGTCGATGGCCGCCGGATCGTCGGCGCGCACGACTTCGATGGCGCCGGCGTCGAAGTGCTGGCTGATTTTGATAGACATTGCGTAAGTCCTGGTGGATTCAGTGTAAAGAGTATTTTTGCACTTTTGGCGCAGTGCCGACATCATACAGGCTCGCGGCGGCGCCGGGCGCCCGCCGATGGACGGCTGGTCAAAGTGCGCCTGCGCCAGCGCAAGCCGGAGCGCGGCCGGTTTGCTAAGTTGAAGTGACTTCAACGCCGCGCAGGAGCCCGCCATGAACCCGCCGCTATTCCAGGCCGACGACTTCCGGTATTACTTTTTCGCCCGTGGCGACAAGCGCATGCACATCCACGTCTCGCACCCGGACGGCACGGCCAAGTTCTGGCTCGAGCCCGATGTGGCGCTGGCGTGGCACACCGGCTTATCGAACGGGCAACTGCGCGAGGCCGAGCAATTCATCGCCGACCATGTTGTGCAAATGCGCCAGATCTGGCGCACGTGGCTACGCTAGTGCTTACCCCAGGCCGCCAAAGCGGTCGAAGAACGCCGGCTCGGCGGCGGGCGCGGCGTCATCCTCGCGCCGCAACACCGCTTCGACATGCCGCTCGGCGTCCGCATAGACGGCTTGATAAACGCCGCGCGCCAGCTCATAGGCCAGCGCGCCCGGCCACGGCGTCGGCAACAACTCCACCGGCAGTTGCGGATCGTGCAACTGCACGCGCCGGTAGGCGTGGATCAACAGTGTCCGTATCACAAACGCCTGCTCCGGCGTCGGCTGCGCGTCGCCATCTTGCCCGCGCAGCGCTTCCAGCAGCGGCTCGAAGCGCTGGATGAATCCCTCGTATCCCAGCGCGACGTCGCTGACATCCCAGCCGCTGGCGACCAGATCGCTCAACGGCCGGCCGGCGACGCGCTCCATCGACTTGGCTTGCACCACGAACAACTTCCCGGCCACGCCCAGCCGCTTGAGCAGCTCGTTGAGCGCGCCGCCGTCGGCCGCCGGATGCCCCATGATGCCGGGCGCGATCACGCTATAGCCTTCCCACAGCAATTCCTTGCGCACGGCGCTGCGCTCGGCCGCGTTGAGCGCGCCGTCGCCGTTCAGCACCAAGGTCCAGCTGCCATCCCAATGCACGTTGAGCGGCGCATAGATGCGGCGGTAGGCGTGCACGAAGCGCGCCATCGCGTCCGGCGTGATCGCGTACGAACTGCGCCGGCCATCTCGCTGTGCGCCCAGCCAACCTTCCTGCGCCAGCCGGAACACGGACGTGCGCAGCAGCCGGTCGTTGACGCCGAACGGCGCCAGCAGCTCGATCAGGCTGCCGAGCCACACCATGCCGCCGTGCGGCACGATGGCGTCGCCGAAGATGGTCACCACCAGCGACTTCGAGCGCGGCGGATCGCCGGCAAGGCAATTCGCTATCCAATCGGAATAATTCATAGGCAAACGTCGGGTCTTTTCATGGAAACAATAGTTTACTTTGCCCCGGCCGCGGCGCAGCATTTATTTGTGGCCGCTTGTGGCCTCTTTCTCTCGGGATACTCTATTCTAATATGATTCAAAAAAATCGTAGCAAAATCAGATTGCGTATCGTAATATGATGTGACACGAGGAGACAGCTATGTACGCACAAATGGTGGAAACCGGCCTGAGCACCGTACGCACGGCCGACGACATGGCCGCCGACGAGCGCGCCTTCCAGGCCCGCATCGACGACGGCGTCAAGATCGAAGCCAAGGACTGGATGCCGGACGCCTACCGCAAAACCCTGATCCGCCAGATTTCGCAGCACGCGCACTCGGAGATCGTCGGGCAGCTGCCGGAGGGGAATTGGGTCACGCGCGCGCCGACGTTGAAGCGCAAGTCCATCCTGCTGGCCAAGATCCAGGACGAGGCGGGCCATGGCCTGTATTTGTACAGCGCCGCCGAAACCCTGGGCGTCTCCCGCGACGAGTTGCTGGCGGCCCTGCACAGCGGCAAAGCGAAGTATTCCAGCATCTTCAACTACCCGACCCTGTCGTGGGCCGACATGGGCGCCATCGGCTGGCTGGTCGACGGCTCGGCCATCATCAACCAGATTCCGTTGTGCCGCTGCTCGTACGGACCGTACGCCCGCGCCATGATCCGCGTCTGCAAGGAGGAGTCGTTCCACGCCCGCCAGGGCTACGACATCATGATGTCGCTGGCGCGCGGCACGCCGGAGCAGAAAGCGATGGCGCAGGACGCGCTCAATCGCTGGTGGTGGCCGTCGCTGATGATGTTCGGTCCCTCGGACGCCGAATCGGTCAACAGCGCGCAATCGGCGCAGTGGCGCATCAAGCTGTTCTCCAACGACGAACTGCGCCAGCGCATGGTCGACCAGACCGTCCCGCAGGCGGAGTTCCTCGGCCTGACGGTGCCGGACCCCGACCTGAAATTCAACGCGGAGACGGGCCACTACGAATTCGGCGCCATCGACTGGAGCGAGTTCCACAATGTCTTGAAGGGCAACGGCCCATGCAACCGCGAACGCCTGCGCACGCGCGTCAAAGCCTGGGAAGACGGCGCATGGTTCCGCGAAGCGCTGGTCGTCCACGCCGAAAAACATGCCGCTAAAGCCGCCGCCTGAGTCGAATCACCCACGGCGGATTGGCGAAGCGTATTCGGCCAAGCGCCGCCACCAGAATAAAAAGTTGAGGAGCACAACATGAGCAAAGAATGGCCCCTGTGGGAGGTGTTCATCCGCAGCCAGCATGGCCTGGCGCACAAGCACGTGGGCAGCCTGCACGCGCCGGACGCCGAAATGGCGGTCAACAACGCGCGCGACGTCTACACGCGCCGCAATGAAGGCGTCAGCATCTGGGTGGTGCGCGCCGCCGACATCGTCGCCAGCAGCCCGGGCGACAAGGGCGCGCTGTTCGAGCCGGCCAACAGCAAAGTCTATCGCCACCCGACCTTCTTCCCGATGCCGGCCGAAGTCAAGAACCTGTAAGCGGAGCTTAGCGTGGACACCAAAGTAAACTATCTGCTGCGCCTCGGCGACAACGCCCTGATCCTCAGCCAGCAGCTCTCGCAGCTGTGCGGCAAAGGTCCCGCGCTGGAAGAGGACATGGCGTTGACCAACGTCGCGCTCGACCTGCTCGGCCAGACCCGCCTGTGGTACGAATACGCCGCCGAACTGGAAGGCGCCGGCCGCGACGAGGACAAGCTGGCCTACCACCGCGACGCCCACGATTTCAAGAACTGCCTGCTGCTCGAACAGCCGAACGGTAACTACGCCGACACCATGATGCGGCAGTTTTACTTCGACACCTGGCACTACTTCCTGATCGAAGGTCTGACGCGCAGCGCCGACCCGCGCATCGCCGCCATCGCCGAGAAGTCGCTCAAGGAGGTCACGTACCACCTGCGCCGCAGCGGCGACTTGATCGTGCGCCTGGGCGACAGCACCGAGCTGGCGCACGCGCGCACGCAGAGCGCCGCCGACGAGCTGTGGATGTACAGCGGCGAAGTGTTCGCCTACGACGCCATCGACAACGCCATGGTGGAAGAGGGCATCGCGCCGCCGGCCGACGAACTGCGCGCGCACTGGCTGGCGCACGTGGCGGAGATCTTCGCCGAGGCCACGCTGACCATGCCGGCGGCCGACGCCTGGATGCAAAAGGGCGGCAAACAGGGACGGCACACCGAACACCTGGGCTACATCCTGGCGGAGATGCAGTTCCTGCAGCGCGCCTATCCCGGCGCCGAGTGGTAGGAGTGTCGCGATGACAGCCGCCGTTGTGGAAGCCCCCGTGTTGAGCGCAGCCCAGGTCTGGTCCTGGCTGGCCGAGGTATCCGATCCCGAGATCCCGGTCATTTCGATCGTCGACCTGGGCATCGTGCGCGACGTGCGGCTGGACGATGCGGTCTGCACGGTCACCATCACACCGACATATTCAGGCTGCCCGGCGATGCAGGTCATCGCCGACGCGATCACCGAGGCGCTGCACGCGCATGGCGTCCCGGATGTGCGCCTGCAAAACCAGCTCTCGCCCGCCTGGACCACCGACTGGATGAGCGAGGAGGGCAAGGCCAAGCTGTCGGGCTATGGCATCGCGCCGCCGGCCGAACAGGTGATCGACATCAGCGGCCTGCGAGCTGGGACGCGCGGCGGCGCGCTGGCGGCCATCTCGCGCAGTCCGCGGCCGCGTGTTGCCATCGTATGTCCCAACTGCGGCTCTTCCCACACCGGGATCACCAGCCAGTTCGGCTCGACGCCCTGCAAGGCGCTGTACAAGTGCCTGGATTGCCGCGAGCCTTTCGACTACTTCAAGTGCCACTAACGACCATGAGCAAATTCCACCCGCTGACCGTCTCGCAAGTGCGCAACGAAACGCGCGACACCATCGCCGTCACCTTCGCCGTGCCGCCCGAGCTGCAAGACAGTTTCCGCTTTCAGCAAGGGCAGCACCTGACCCTGCGCGCCATCATCGATGACGAGGACGTGCGCCGCTCGTACTCGATTTGCTCGGCCGTCCACGAGGGTGCGCTGCGCGTTGCCATCAAGCGCACGCAGGGCGGGCTGTTCTCCAGCTGGGCCAACGAATCGATCAAACCCGGCTTGACGCTTGACGTCATGCCGCCGATGGGGCACTTCAACGTGCCGCTGGATGCCGCCAACCACAAGCACTATCTGGCCTTCGCCGCCGGCAGCGGCATCACGCCGATCCTGTCGATCATCAAAACGACGCTGGCGGCCGAACCGCACAGCCGCTTCACGCTCTTTTACGGCAACCGCGCTTCGTCGTCGGTGATCTTCAAGGACGAACTGTCGGACCTCAAAGACACCTACATGGATCGCCTGAAGCTGGCCTACGTCATGAGCCGCGAGCAGCAGGACATCGAATTGTTCAACGGCCGGATTACCAAGGAAAAATGCGCGCAGTTCCTGCGGCATTGGGTGCGCGTGGACGACATCGACGTCGCTTTCATCTGCGGCCCGGAGGACATGATGCTGGGCGTGTCAGAGGCGTTGCAGGAAGCCGGCATGCCGAAGTCGAACATCAAGATCGAACTGTTCGCCGCGAGTATCCCCAAACACCAGCACAAGCCGCGCGCGCTCGATCCGGCAGCGGCGCGCCATGAAACCGAGGTCACCGTCATCATGGACGGTAGCGCCAGCAGCTTCACGATGGACCAGGACAAAGAGTCGCTGCTCGACGCCGGCCTGCGCGCCGGTATCGACATGCGCTATTCCTGCAAGGGCGGCGTGTGCTCGACCTGCCGCTGCAAACTGCTCGAAGGTAAAGTCGACATGGACGTCAACTACGCGCTGGAAGACTACGAGATCGCGCGCGGCTATGTCCTCAGCTGCCAGAGCTTCCCCATCACCGACAAAGTCGTCATCGACTTCGACCAGGCCGAATAAAACGGAGACGCCATGAACTACGAGAACATCCTTTTTGAGATCACCGACGGCATTGCCCAGCTCACGTTGAACCGTCCCGATAAGCTCAATAGCTTCACGCAGGCGATGCACGACGAGGTGCGCCACGCTGTCAATAAAGTCGGCGGCGACAAGAGCGTGCGCGTATTGATCCTGACCGGCGCCGGACGCGGTTTCTGCGCCGGCCAGGACCTGTCCGACCGCGCGGTGGAGCCGGGCGCGCGCGCCGTCGACCTGGGCGACTCGGTCGAGAAGAACTACGCGCCGCTGGTGCTGGCGCTGCGCGGCTTGCCGATGCCCGTCATCTGCGCCGTCAACGGCGTGGCCGCCGGCGCCGGGGCCAATCTCGCGCTGGCGTGCGACATCGTCCTCGCCGCCAAATCGGCGTCGTTTGTCGAAGTGTTCTGCAAACTGGGACTGATTCCGGATACCGGCGGCACCTACTTCCTGCCACGCCTGATCGGCAGCGCGCGCGCGATGGGCCTGACCATGCTGGGCGAGAAACTGAGCGCCGAGAAGGCCGAAGCCTGGGGCCTGATCTGGAAGGCCGTGCCGGACGAGGAGTTGGCCGCCGAGACGATGGCCATGGCGCGCCATTTCGCCACCGCGCCGACCAAGGGGCTGGCCTTCACCAAACAGGCGCTGTACGCCAGCCCCCACAACACCTTGCAGCAGCAGCTGACGCTCGAATGCGGCATGATGAGCGAACTGGGTCGCACCGAGGACTACCGCGAAGGCGTCGCCGCCTTCATGGAAAAACGCGCACCGCAATTCCAGGGGAAATGAGCATGGCAGCTTTGAGCAAGGACCATCTGGTCGCCGTCATCGGCAGCGGAGCGATGGGCGCCGGCATCGCGCAGGTGGCCGCCGTCGCCGGCTACACCGTCAAGTTGTACGATACCCGTCCCGAAGCGGTGGCCAAGGCCATCTCCGATATCGCGCTGGTGTTCAACAAGCTGGTGGCGAAGGAGCGCATGAGCGCCGTCGCCGCGGCCGCCGCCATCGCCCGCCTGCGGGCCGCCGTCACGCTGGACGACGTGGCCGGCGCGGGGCTGGTGGTCGAGGCCATCGTCGAGAACCTCGACGCCAAACGCGGCCTGTTCGCGCAGCTGGAAGCGATCGTAGGCGACGACTGCATCCTCGCCACCAATACGTCGTCGATCTCGGTCACCGCCATCGCCGCCAAGCTGCGCAAGCCGGAGCGCCTGGTCGGCATGCACTTCTTTAATCCGGTGCCGTTGATGGCGCTGGTCGAGGTGATCAGCGGCCTGGCGACCGACGCCGCCGTCGCGCAAGCCGTGTGCGACACCGCCGCCGCGTGGGGCAAGAATCCCGTGCACGCCAAGTCGACGCCGGGCTTCATCGTCAATCGCGTCGCGCGGCCGTTCTATGCCGAAGGCTGGCGCCTGCTCAGCGAGCAAGCCGCCGATGCCGCCACCATCGATGCCGTCATGCGCGAAGCGGGCGGGTTCCGCATGGGGCCATTCGAGTTGATGGACTTGATCGGACATGATGTCAACTTCGCGGTCACGCAGTCTGTGTTCCACGCCTACTTCAACGATCCGCGGTTCACGCCGTCGGTGCTGCAGCAGGAGATGGTCAACGCCGGATATCTCGGTCGCAAATCGGGGCGGGGTTTTTATAGTTACGGCGATGGCTCCACCGCCTTGCCGCAGCCTCAAACCGAGCCTGCGCGGCCGGTTCCGGAATTCGTCAGCTACACCGTCGAGCAGGGCGCGAAGGCCGGCGCGCCGCGTGTGGCGGGTAGCTCCGTGGCCGATGCGCTGGCCGAGCGTCTGCGTGCGGCTGGCATCACCGTCACCCATCGCCAGTCGCCCGAGGCGCGCGGACACGCCGCCGGTGCGGACGGCGCGCCGGCGTTTCACTGCAACGGCGCGGCGGTCTACCTGACCGACGGCCGCAGCGCCACCGAGCGCGCGCGCGACAACCAGCATCCGGATACCGTGTTGTTCGATTTGTCGCTGGATTACGCGAGTGCCACCCGCATCGCCGTCACTTGCGCCGATCAATGCTCGCCGGCCGCTTATCAGTCGGTGGTGGGGCTGTTCCAGGCCGCCGGCTTCGCCGTGACGCGGCTGGACGACGTTCCCGGCATGGCCGTCATGCGCACCGTCGCCATGCTCGCCAACGAGGCGGCGGATGCCGTCAACCAGGGTGTTTGCAGCGCCGAGGCGGCGGACATCGCCATGCAAAAGGGCGTCAACTATCCGCGTGGACCGCTGGCGTGGGCCGATGCGATAGGCATAGGCCAGATCGTGACCGTGTTGACCAATCTCGCCGCCAGCTATGGGGAGGAACGCTATCGCGTCTCGCCACTGCTGCGCCGCAAGCACGCCAGCGGAGCGGTTTTTCATGCATAACCCACATTCCTCGTCTGCGGTCCCGTCGTCCGCCGATGCGCAAGCATTGGCGGAAAAGGTCGCCGACGCGATGTTCTCGCGCGATCCCGCCTCAAAGGGGCTGGGCATGACGATCAACGCGGTCGGTCCCGGTCGCGCCATCATGTCCATGACGATCCGCGCCGATATGCTCAATGGGCACCAGAGCTGCCATGGCGGCTTTATCTTCACGCTGGCCGACAGCGCTTTTGCCTTCGCCTGCAACAGCTACAACCTGAACACCGTCGGCGCGGCCTGCACCATCGATTACCTGGCGCCGGGCAGGCTGCACGACGTCCTCACGGCCGAAGCGGTGGAGCTGGCGCTGAGCGGCAAGAGCGGCGTCTACGACGTCAAGGTCAGTAATCAGGAAGGCCGGACGGTTGCCCTGTTCCGGGGTAAGTCGTTGAGGGTCGGCGGCGAAGTCATATAAAAAATACGGAGGAGACACCGATGGTCCAACGCATCCCCGAACTGTCCGAGCTGGAACCGATCGAGCGCGCCAGCAAGGACGAGCTGCAAGCCTTGCAGCTGCAACGCATGCAATGGTCGCTGAAGCACGCCTATGACAACGTCCCGCACTACCGCGCCGCCTTCGACGCCGCCGGCGTGCATCCGCACGACCTGCGCACGCTGGCCGATATCGCCAAGTTTCCGTTCACAGGCAAGAAGGAACTGCGCGACAACTACCCGTTCGGCATGTTCGCCGTGCCGCGGGACCGCGTGGTGCGGGTGCACGCGTCTAGCGGCACCACCGGCAAGCCGACGGTGGTCGGCTATACGCAGAACGATATCGACACCTGGGCCAACGTGGTCGCGCGATCGATCCGCGCGGCGGGCGGGCGTCGCGGCGACATGGTGCACATCTCCTATGGCTACGGCTTGTTCACCGGCGGCTTGGGCGCGCACTATGGCGCCGAGCGGCTTGGCTGCACGGTCATTCCCATGTCCGGCGGCCAGACCGAGAAGCAGGTGCAGTTGATCGAGGACTTCAAGCCGTCGATCATCATGGTCACGCCGTCGTACATGTTGAACATCATCGAGGAGTACCAGCGCCAGGGGCTCGATCCGGCCGCCAGTCCGCTCAAGGTGGGCATCTTCGGCGCGGAACCGTGGACCGACGCCATGCGCGCCGAGATCGAACGGCGCGCCGGTATCGACGCGGTCGACATCTACGGGCTGTCGGAGGTCATGGGACCGGGTGTCGCCAGCGAATGCATCGAAAGCAAAGACGGTCCGGTGATATGGGAGGACCACTTCTACCCGGAGATCATCGATCCCGAAACGGGAGAGGTGTTGCCGGACGGTGAGGAGGGCGAGCTGGTATTCACGTCGCTGAGCAAGGAGGCGCTGCCGATCATCCGCTACCGCACGCGCGACCTTACGCGGCTGCTGCCCGCCACCTCGCGCTCGATGCGCCGCATCGGCAAGATCACCGGCCGTTCGGACGACATGCTGATCATCCGGGGCGTCAACGTCTTCCCGTCGCAGATCGAAGAACTGATACTCAAGATGCCGAAACTGGCGCCGCAATACCAGTTGATCGTGTCCCGCGACGGCCATCTGGACAAGCTCGATGTGCTGGCCGAACTGCGCGCCGAAGCCGGCGACCTGCCGGCCGGCGAAGACGAGGCGCTGGCCCGCGAGCTGGAACAACGCATCAAAACCAACGTCGGCGTCACCACCAAGGTGCGGGTGATGGCGCCCGACGGCATCGAACGCACGCTGACCGGCAAGGCGCGGCGCGTGGTCGACCAGCGGCCGCGCGACCGGGCCTGAGGAGCGGACATGGTCAAGGTCTATGAGATCAATGGCGTCACCCCGGTGGTCCACCCGACCGCCTACGTACATCCCAGCGCGGTGCTGATCGGCGACGTCATCGTCGGGCCGCGCTGCTATGTCGGCCCGTTGGCGGCGCTGCGCGGCGACTTCGGACGGTTGATACTGGAGGAGGGCGCCAACCTGCAGGACACCTGCGTCATGCATGGCTTCCCCGGCGCCGACACCGTCGTCGAACAGGACGGCCATATCGGCCATGGCGCGGTGCTGCACGGCTGCCGCGTCGGCCGCAACGCGCTGGTCGGCATGAACAGCGTGATCATGGATAACGCCGTCATCGGCGCCGACAGCATCGTCGCCGCCATGACCTTCGTCCGCGCCGGCATGGAGGTGCCGGCGCGCAGCCTGGTGGTCGGCACGCCGGCCAAGGTGGTGCGCGAGCTGCGCGACGACGAAATTCAATGGAAGAGCGCCGGCACCGGCCAATACCAGGAGCTGGCCGTGCGGTCCATGCAAACCATGCGCGAGGTCGACGCGCTGACCGAAGTGGAAGCGGACCGCAAGCGCATCGAGTGGGAAAGCTCGCTGCCGCTGCATCTGCACAAAAACGCCTCGGCATAAATCACGGAGAACACCTATGACCCAAGTATCAACCCTGCAAAGCCTGATCGGCGGCCGCTGGATCGGCCGCGAAGCTTCGACGCCGCTGCACAACGCCTTGAACAACTCGCTGATCTACCATACCCACGCCGAGCGGATCGACTTCGACGAAGCCGTCACCTACGCCCGCAAGACCGGCGTGCCGGCGCTGATGAAGCTCGACTTCCAGCAGCGTGCCGCGCGACTGAAGGCGCTGGCGCTGTATCTGGTCGGCCGCAAGGAGGAGCTGTACGCGATCTCGCACCTGACCGGCGCCACCCGCGCCGACAGCTGGGTCGACATCGAAGGCGGCACCGGCACCTTGTTCGCTTATGCCAGCATGGGCGGGCGCGAACTGCCGTCGTCGAACGTGCTGCACGAAGGCCCGGCCATGGCACTGGGTAAGAACGGCGGCTTTTCCGGCACCCACATCCTGGTGCCGCGTGGCGGACTGGCGGTGCACATCAACGCCTTCAACTTCCCGATCTGGGGCCTGCTGGAGAAGTTCGCGCCCAGCTTCCTGGCGGCGATGCCGTGCATCGGCAAGCCCGCCACCGCGACCAGCTACCTGACCGAGGCGGTGGTGCGCATGATGCACGAATCCGGCCTGCTGCCGGAGGGCGCGCTGCAGCTGGTCATCGGCGGCACCGGCGATTTGCTGGACCGCCTCGGTGGCGCCGACGTCGTCACCTTCACCGGGTCCGCCGACACCGCCGCCAAGCTGCGCGTCAACCGCAACCTGATCGCCAACTCGGTGCCGTTCACCGCCGAGGCGGATTCGCTCAACTGCGCCATCCTGGCGCCGGACATCACGCCGGACGACGCCGAGTTCGACCTGTTCGTCAAGGAGGTCGCGCGCGAGATGACCGGCAAGGCGGGCCAGAAGTGTACCGCGATCCGACGCATCATCGTCCCCGAGAACCTGGTCGACGCGGTCGGCACGCGGCTGCGCGAGCGCCTGGCCAAGGTCAGCGTCGGCGACCCGTCGGTCGACGGCGTGCGCATGGGCGCGCTGGCGTCCCGGGACCAGCAGCGCGACGTCGCCGAGCGGCTGGCGATGCTCGCGCGCGGCAACGAGGTGCTGTTCGGCGAAGGCGACGGCTTCAGGCCGGTCGGCGAGGGCGTCGCCGATGGCGCCTTCTTCGCGCCGACGCTGCTGCTGTGCCGCGACGGCATGGCCAACGACGCCGTGCACGATGTCGAAGCCTTTGGTCCGGTCAGCACCATCATCAGCTACAACGGCATCGACGAAGCGCTGGCGCTGGCCGCGCGCGGCAAGGGCAGCCTGGTTTCTACCCTGGTGACCAAGGAGCCGGCCATCGCCGCCTATGCGGTGCCGGTGGCCGCAGCCTCGCACGGCCGCGTGTTGATACTGGAGCGCGAAGCGTCGGTCGACTCCACCGGCCACGGCTCGCCGCTGCCGCAGCTTAAACACGGCGGCCCGGGACGCGCCGGCGGCGGCGAGGAACTTGGCGGTATCCGCGCGGTGCGCCACTTCCTGCAGCGCGCGGCGGTGCAGGGTTCGCCGACGATGCTCGCCGCCGTCACCGGCGAATACGTGCGCGGCGCCAGGGTGCAGGAAAGCGAAGTGCATCCGTTCCGCCGACACTTCGAGGAGCTCAAGATCGGCGACTCGCTGCTCACGCACCGCCGCACGGTCAGCGAGGCGGACATCGTCAATTTCGGCGGCGTTTCGGGCGACTACTTCTACATGCACTTCGATGACATCGCCGCCAGGGACACGCAGTTCGGCAAGCGCATCGCGCACGGCTACTTCGTGCTGTCGGCGGCGGCCGGCCTGTTCGTCTCGCCGGCGCCGGGGCCGGTGCTGGCCAACTATGGGCTGGACAATCTGCGCTTCATCACGCCGGTCGCGATCGGCGACACCATCCGCGCGCGGCTGACCTGCAAGCGCAAGGTGGACCGCAACCGCACCGACGACAAGGGCGTCGGCCAGGGCGTGGTCGCGTGGGATGTGCAGGTCACCAACCAGCATGACGAACTGGTTGCCAGTTACGACATTCTCACCCTGGTGATGAAGCGCGCTTGATGGGGGAGGGTGCTTTCCTTTTTGGCCGTCGCCGGTCACAATAGCGCTTTATTTTTAAGCAGGCGGCAGTCATGGCGAGCACCATCACCCAACACAAGATCGTTCTCAACCCGCTGGAAAACCCGCGCAGCTGGCTGACCATCGCCGTGGCGGTGTTATGTCTGTTTGTGGTGACGCAGCTGCCACGCGGCTGGGATCTGGTCGGCGTGCTGCGGATAGTTTTGCTGGGTTTTGCCGGCTACATCGCCTCGGCGGCGATCGAGCATCTGCCGGTGCGCGGCATGGTGTCGGCGGAGGCCGGCACGGCCTTCCTCGGCCGGATCGCCCAATTCGGTTACATCCCGGCGGAGGAGACGGCGCAGGGCCGCACCTTCGTGCGCAAGAGCGCCTCGCCGCTGCGCGCGATGTTCGGCCCGATCATCGTCGGCCGGCCGCTAGGGAACGAATTCCCCGTCACCGTCCCGCTGCGCTTCCACCGCGCCCTCAAACGCATCCAAGCCTAAAATCGGGGTCAAGTCTGACATTCGGACACGGACTGAAGCACTATGCTGCCCAGCTCGTGTCCGAATGTCAGACTTGACCCCGTTTCTCGTTTCTTTTTTCAGCTGAGGACGACCTTGCGGAAAACCTCGTAGCCCACCAGCGCGAAAAAGATATACGCGCACCAGGGGATGACAAACGCCGGCACCGCCGCGATGTAGATCGCCTTATCCAGGATCGTGTAGATCGAGGAGAACGCGAAAGCCGCCGCCAGCACCCAGTTCTTCTGTTTCGTGAAAAGGCCGACACACGTGATCGATGCGGCCAGGCTGAGTATTGTCGCAGTCTGCATCGCCACTCTCAACGCGCCAGGCCGAAAGGATCGTCGATGCTGTGCGCCGGCTCGGTGAACCACTTCGGACCGTTCTCGGTCATGTAGAAATGGTCCTCGTGGCGCACGCCGAATTCGCCGGGGATGCAGATCATCGGCTCGTTCGAGAAGCACATGCCCACGTCCAGCGGCGTCTTGTTGCCGCCGACCAGATACGGCCACTCGTGGATATCCAGGCCGATACCATGACCGGTGCGGTGCGGCAGGCCTGGCAGCTTGTAACCGGGGCCGAAACCGTCGGCCTCCAGCGACCGCCGCGCCGCCTGGTCCACTTCCTCGCACGGCACGCCCAGTTGCGCGGCGTTGAAGGCCGCCAGCTGCGCCGCCTTCTCGCTGTTCCACACCGAACGCTGACGCTCGCTGATTTCGCCGTACACGTAGGTGCGGGTGATGTCGGAGATGTAGTTGTGCAGCTTGCAGCCGGTATCGATCAGCACCGTGTCGCCCGGCTTGAGCGTCTGCACATAGCTCACGCCATGCGGATACGCGGTCGCCTCGCCGAACAGCACGATGACGAAATACGAACCCGAGGCGCCGACCTTGCGGTGCGCGCGGTCGATGAATTCCTCCACTTCGACCGTGGTGATGCCTTCGCGCAGAATGCTGGCGGCGGCCACGTGCACCGCCATCGTCATGTCCTTGGCACGCTGCATCAGGGCGATTTCGTTGGCCGATTTGCGAGTGCGGCAATGCGCGGTCACGCTGCTGGCGTTTTCCAGTGCGTAGCCCTCGGCCAGCGGACGGATGCCGTCGTATATGAAGAATGCGGCGCTTTCGCAAATGCCCACGCGCGGCGCGGCCTCGCCTGCGGCGGCGGGCGCGATACCCATGCGCTTGAGCGTATCGATGAACAGCTGGTACGGGCTTTCATGCTCTTGCCAGCAGTTGACCGCGCCGTCGACCAGCATGAAGTCCTTCAGCGTGCTTTCCTCGAACGCCGGGGCGATGTATTCGACCGCGCCACTGGCGGGGATGATCGCGCCGACCATGCGCTCGCTGGCATGCCACTTGGTGCCGGTGAAGTAGGTCATATTGGCGCCGGCATTGACATAGATCGCCGCGATGCCCTGCTGGCGCATGAAGACCTGGGCGCGTTGAACGCGCTGCAGATGCTCTTCCTTGCCGATCGGGACCGCGCCCGCGGTCATATCGGATAACGTCGACAAAGCCTGCTCCATGGTCTTTCCGCCAATAGTCATTTTTCTAACATCCCTGTTTGAGTTTTCGAACGCGCGCGGAGCCGGGCCGCGGCAGTCCACGATGATAGCAGTTTTGCGACCGGCGCTTGCCGCTCCGTCATCGTGCCGTAACACGCAAATGCTAGTGTGCCGGCTTCTCCGCATTCACTTTCAGGACAATAGCATGCAGCGCAAAAAAGCCTTCTCCACCCGTCTCCTGTTGATTCCGACGGCCGCCGCGATCCTGGTGGCGGCCGTCGCCTGCGGCGGTGGCGATCAGCCGATCGGCGGTAACGCGCCGCCGTTGCCGAGCGGCCGCTGGATCGCCGGCGATCTGCATACCCACACCACGCAGTCGGCCGACGCGGACGTCAGCCAGACCCTGGACAAGGTGCTGGGCAAGGCATTTACCACTTTTGGCCTGGACTGGATGGCCGTGTCCAACCATCTGCGCGTATCGACGCGCGACGAGAAGGGCGCCAAGCTCGATACCTCGATCCCGATGTCGATCGGCGCGGAGCGCTACGAGATCCCGCGCCTGCAGGCCTTGCAGGCGGCCGGCACCTACGCCGATAAACTGGTTTTCAGCGGCTTCGAATGGGACATGCCGACCCACGACCATATCGGCGTGGGCATCTTCCAGGGCGCCGACAAGCTGACCACCAGCACCAAGGGTATGAAGGAATTCGAATACCTGTTCACCACCCGCGAGCCGGCCATGTTCGACGCCGCCGACGTCGCCGCGTGGAAGGCGAAGTACGGCGAGACCCGCTACAACAAGACCGCCGACGACGCGCTCAAGGCGATCAGCTGGTTGAAGGACAACTACCCGGACACCAGCTACGCGGTGATCAACCATCCGTCCCGCAACAAGGGCAGCTACACGGTCGACGACTTCCGCCGCTTCAACGACATCGCGCCGAACATCATGTTCGCCATCGAAGGCATGGTCGGCAACCAGATGGAGCCCGATCGCGGCGGCTACACCGCCGCCTACACGCCGGAAAACGCGCCGCTGCGCGCCTACGGCGGCGTCGATTACGTGGTGGCCAAGGTCGGCGGCGTGTGGGACGCGCTGCTGGGCGAGGGACGCCGCGTCTGGAACCTGACCGATTCCGACACCCACTTCAAGATCGTCAACGGCAACAGCAGCGGCTACTTCCCGGGCGAGTACGCGAAGAACTATGTGTTCAACGCCGCCCTGGGCGCGCCGGCGGTGAAGGACCTTCTGCAAGGTCTGCGCTCGGGCAAAATGTTCTCGGTTTACGGTGATCTGATCAACGCGCTGGACTTCAACCTGGCCAGCAAGGACGACCGCAAGGAGATGGGCGGCGAGTTGAAGGTCGCCAGCGGCGAGAAGGTGGTCGTCACGATCCGCTTCAAGACCCCGGCGAAGAACAACTACGAGAAGCCGGTCGACAGCGGCACCGCCGCCAACGTCAAGCCGGTGGTCGACCACGTCGACCTGATCGTCGGCGATGTCGGGCCGAAAGCTGCGCAGGGCAGCGCGGCCTACGGCGTGGCCACCAACGCCAGCGCCAAGGTGGTCAAACGCTTCACCAGCGCCGACTGGAAGGTCGACGCCGATGGCTACTTCACCGTCACCTACGAGACCACCGCCAGCAAGAACCAGTACTATCGCCTGCGCGGCACCAATCTCGGCACCGATGTCGCCGGCTTGACACAAGGCGGCGAGCCGCTGGCCGACCAGCGCACCGGAACCACCGACAACACCCAGCGCTTCAACGACATCAACGACCGTAACTACCGCAGCCTGTGGTTCTATTCGAACCCGGTGTTCGTCACGCTGCGGTAATCGGGACGGCTCCTATTTGGCGAGCAGGCTGACCTTGTCGAGGACGAAGGAGGTTTTCAGCGACGCGTTTTCGCGCATCGCGAAGTGCAAGGTGACCTGCCTGCCCTTGAACTCGCTGAGATCGAAACTGCGGATTTTGTAGCCATCCGCGGCATCGACGTTGGAGTAGGTGGACAAGGTCCGCAGTACCCGTCCCAGGCTGCCGCGCACGGTGACCGTCAGCGTGTCGTGCGCGGTGTCGGTGGTGTCGGCGCTGTCGACATGCAGCGCGAAGCTCAGCTCCGCGCTGGCCGCTTCCGCCGGTATCGTCACCGCCTGCGACAACGTCTGGGTGGTCTTCCTGCCCTTGCCGCCCATCCAGGCAAAGCGGGTGCCTTCGTGCGCGGGTTGACCGGGCAGGCTGCCGATGGTGCTGGTGGTGCCGCGCCAGCCGCTCGTCCCGTCTTCGAAGCCGCCGTTGACCACAAGTTCGGTGGCGTCCCCGCCACCGTCACCACCCGATTCGTCGATGTCGGCGCCGACGTTGATGGCCGCGTAGGCGCGCTTGACGGCGATGGCTTCCTTGGAATTGGCGCCATACAGTTCCTGCGCCGACGCCAGTACCTTGTTGCGTGCATCCGCGTAATTGGTCGACGACGTGAACTTGGTGGTCAACGCCTTGAACCAGATGCGATAAGCCTTATCGTTGCCGATGCCGCTCATCGCCGCCGGCTGCTTGACCAGGTATTTGCTGTAATAGTCGCTGGCGGGATCGGCGTTCGAGCCCTGCGACAGGAAGTAGAACATGCGGTTATTCGGTCCGCTGGAGTAGTGGACGTCCAGATTCTTCAGTGAGCTGTTCCAGGCGTCCGGACTGCTTCCGTCCTTGCTTGGCTTGTACATCCAGCGCAGCGGCTCGCCGCTTTTGCTGATCTCTTTGCCCGTCATCCAGTCGTTGCCGGTCGCCGGCACGACGTTGCCCGTGCCGCCGGCGCGCGCATAGGCCTCCACCATGTCGCCACCGATGTCGGAGTTCGATTCGTTCAAGCCACCCGACTCGCCGGCGTAGACCAGGTCCGCCGTGGCCGCGGTGACGCCGTGCGACATCTCGTGGCCGATCACGTCGATCGATCCCAGGCTGTAGAAAAAGGAACCGTCGCCGATGTACATGCACCTGCAACTGTCGTCGTAGAAGGCGTTGTCGTAGTCTTTGTCGACGTGGACGGCGATGTAGGTCGATGTGTTGTTCCCGTCCAGCGACTGCCATCCCAGCACGTTCTTGTTGGTGTCGTAGGTGTTCATCAGGCCCCACAAGGCGTTGACGGCGGCGGTCTGGCCGTTGGCGTCCGTGGTGCTGCCACCGGTGTATTGCAAGCCGTCGCCCCAGTCGTTGGTGCTGTTGGTGTAGACGCTGCCGGGGTTGGGATTGTTGGACGAGCTGTGATTGGCGTTGGTGATGGCCATGCCGCCGAATTTGCCGCCTGTGCCGCGCGTCGCGTCGAGCATCTGGAACATGGCGCCCGATTGCGAGGTACTGATCGGCACCACGCCGTTGTACTGGCTCTTGCCCTGGCCGATGGCGGTTTGCAGCGCCTGCCATTGGGCGATGATGGCGCCGGTTTTGGCGTTGACGACGGTGTCGTAGTAGTACGGTTTGCCGTCTTGCGCCATGCGGGTCTGCACGTAGTAGGCCAGCTCGTGGCGTTCGACCACTTCCTGCACATCGAGTGCATTGAGTTCGGCTTCGGGCTTGCCGGCCGCCGAGGCCACGCGCACAGTTTTCATGATCGGATAGAGCAGCAGTTCGGCGCTCGGCGTCCAGCGGTGCACGCCGCGCGGCGATACCGACCTCACGGCGACGTCGATCGCCTGTTCGGACGTCAGCGCCGGCGTCATGTCCACCGGCGTGGCGGCCGCGCTGGGGACCAGGCCGGGTCTGCGGTCCGAGACCGAGGAGCTGACGATTTCGCCGGCGCTGTTGGTCACCACCACCGACTCCGACCCGAACACCCGCAGGCCCTTGAAGGTGTGCTGCGCGCGCGTGATCTTTTGGCCGACGACGCCGGGGTGCTGCCCGCTGATGCGGAAGCTGTAGTCGGCCGGGATGCCGCGCGACCTTTCGAGCGCCGTCAACTTCGATACCAGGCCGGCGCTCTCCTGCTGGGAGGGCGGCGCGATCGGCGCCGCCATCAGTTGGATACCCGGTTGCGCGCCGGCGCTTGTGGCCATGGCGGCCATCGCGATACATGCGGCGACGGGTGTGGTAATGCGTGTGATAAGTAAGGGCGTGTGCGGCTTCATCTCATCCTCCCGAATCCGTTCCGGCGGGCATCGATTGATGGCGCCGAGTCCGCGAAAGCGGATGAGTCACGCTAGACCGTCCGCGCCCGTGGCGTTATGTCACAGATCAAAATATTATTAATTATGCACTACTTCTTGTCGCCACCTTGGGATACCGTGAAAAGGTCGTGGGGATAGGTGAAGAGCCAGTCGGCGTAGCGCGACTTTCGGGCCAACCCCGCATCGTCATCGTCGAAGTTATCCTGCTTGATCGGCCGTTGCGTCGACGTCGACCGGATGCCGACGATGCGGCCCTGCTGCCGCTCCAGATGCCATTCGGCCTTGCCGGTGACCGGGTCGGTGTACAGCCGGCGCAGGTGGCGCCTGGGCTGGGCGAAGCGCGGGTCCTTGAGCAAATCCTCGATCGTCAGCGGATACTGGTTCTGGCCCGCCGCGCCGGCGTTGTAGTAGCGCTCCAGCGCGTGACGGAACTCGTGGCCAATGAAGAGCAGCTCGCGCTCCTTGTCCCGCCGCGCGGCGGTTGCGTACAGGTCCGCGCCGATGGTCAGGCCGACGCCCATGAACGCCACCAGCATCAGCGTCCACAGATAGGCAAAGCCGCGTTGGCGGCGCTTTGCGCATGGTCTAGAGCTGTTGATACGGCGTGCCATCGCGTGTCTTTCCCTTTGCTCCGCTGCGGACGTCGGCCACGCCGGGCTTCTCGGCGTCGGCGGACGGCAGCAACTGCCAGGTCGATGCGGATTCGGTCACCGGGTCCAGCGGGATCTTACGAAAGTAGTGGTGATTCACCAGATCGGCCAGCGCGGCCGGGTACTCGCCCTTGTCGGCGTAGTATTTGTCGATGCCGCTGCGTAGGACCTGGAGGTTCTCCCTCAGCGCGATCTCCCTCGATTTGTCGACCGAGCTGAAATAGCGGGGCAGCGCGATCGTCAGCAGCAGCGATATGATCGCCAGCACCACCAGCAGTTCGACCAGCGTAAATCCCTTGTTTAGACGGTTCATTTGTTCACCATAGACGGAGCGGAATGCCGTTCAATCCCGTTTTCGTGGAGCGGGAACTGATGTCGAAAACGTCCTCGCCTTCGGTCGGGTTGTCCGGCGGCGACGCGTAGGAACGCAGCGCCCAGCCGCCGCCAGCGCCGCCGCCGGCGAAACCGTGGCCGTTGCCCTCGGGCGGCGCGAAGGGATCGCGCGGCAGGCGGCGCAGGAAGTACATATTCTGTTTGCGCGGGCTGCGCAGGTCCGGCACGCCGTTGACCAGGTCTTCCAGCTTCTTCGGATAGCCGGAGTCGCCGATCGCCAGTTTGATGCGGCCATTGTCGGCGGCCCGCTTGTAGGCGTCGATGGCTTCGCGGATCTCGATCAGCGCGGTGCGCAGCTGGCGTTCGTGCTCGCGCTGCACCGCCACCTGCGCCATCGGCGCGGCCACCATCGCCAGCGTGGCGAGGATGGCCAAGGTGATCATCAGTTCGATGAATGTGAAACCGCGCTGGCTTGCGCGAGGCATGTCATTGTCCTTTCTTCGGCGCGTATGGCGCCTGGCCGGTGGGCTCCGGCTTGGCCGCCTGCGGCGTCAAGGCGCTATCGGCGCCGGTCATGCCGGATCCGCCGCCGCCCGTCGCCGGGTTGTCGACCGTGGGTTGCGTCGGCACGCCGTCTTGCGCCGCGCCCTGCGCCATGTCACCGGTCGAGGCCAGGGCAAGGCCGGACTGGCCGCGCCCGCCGACATCGGATTCCGTGCCCGAGTAGAATTCCGCCGCCGGCAGCTCCGGACGCTGTATCGAGCGCAGGATGCGGGGCGTGATCGACAGCACGATCTCGCTGCGGGTCGAGTCGTCCTTCTGGCTGCCGAAAAGGCGGCTCATCATCGGCAGATCGCCGATGCCGGGGATCTTGTTGGCCGTGGTTCTGTCCTCGTCGTTGATCAGGCCGGCCAGCACCTGGGTCTCCCCGTCCTTCAGCCGCAGTACGGTAGCCGCGCTGCGGGTACCGATCTGGTAGGCCTGTGTGCCGGACTTGCTGATGATCTCCTTGACCACGCTGCTCACTTCCAGGTTGATCTTGATCGCCACCTCGTCGTCCAGATACACATTGGGTTCGACATCGAGTTTCAGGCCTACGTCCACGTAGTTGACGCTGTCGGCGCTGACGCCATTGTTGGTGGTCACGGTGATCACCGGCACGCGGTCGCCGATCAGCACCTTGGCCTTGTCCTTGTTGCGCACGCGGATGCGCGGATTGGCGAGGATATTGCTGTCCGTGTCGGTCTTGTTGGCGTTTAGTTTGACGGAGCCCAGCTCGAGGCCGATCTTGCCGCTGTTGATGTGCCGCAGATCTCCCACGTTCAAGGCCCCGAATTCGCCGCTGCCCAGCAGGGTCAAGCCGGCCGAATCGGGCCAGCGGATACCCAGCTCCTGGCCGCGCGTGCGTTTCACCTCCAGCACTTCCACCTCCAGCATGACTTCCGGATCGGCCACGTCCTGCATGGAGATGATCCGTTCGGCCATGCGTATCATGGCCGGGGTGTCGCGCATGATGATACTGCCGATACGTTCGTCGGTGACGATGTCCCTGGCCTTGAGCAGCGTCTTGAGCGAGAACGCGACCGTTTTGACGTCGGCGTTCGCCAGAAGGAAATTGCGCACCACCAGCTGCTGGTAGTCCTTCACCTTTTGCGGATTGTTCGGATAGATGGTGATGGAACGGTCGCCGGTGACGCTTTGCTCGAGCTGATTGGCGCTCAACAGCATGCCGATGGCCTCCTCGATGCTGGTGTCGCGCACCGAGATCGTCGCGCGCAACGCGGGATCGACCTCGCGGTCGAAAACGAAATTCAGGCCAGACACCTTGCCGATGAAATCGAACACCGCCCGCACCGGGGCGTCGCGGAACTCCAGCGTCACCGGTTTGCGGTAGGCTGCGGCCAGCCGTCCGTTGGCCGGCCGCAGGCGCGTTTGCGCGTCGTTCAGGCGCGTTTTGAGCCGCAGCAGGTCGCGCTGGCCGGGACGCTCGGCGAGCAAGGGGCGCAGCAGTTCCTGCGCCTGGGCCAGTTCCGCTTCGCCGCCACGCTGGTAAAGCGCTTCGGCGTCCGCCATCACCTGCTGGTGGCGACTATCCTGCGTCAGCGCGGACAGTCCCTGGCGCGCGACCTGGTTGGCGGGATCGATCGTCAGCGCCCGTTCATACAGCTTGGCCGCGTCCGCGCCCTGTCCCTTGAGGCGCAGCGCGTCGGCGCGGCTGTTCATCGCGTTGACCAGTTTGAGCCTGCGGTTCAACAGCACGATGCGGTACTCGGCGTTGTGCGGATCTTCCTGCGCCGCCTGTTCCAGCTTGGCCAGTCCCTGGTCGATCTGGCCGGCATCCAGCAGCGCGTTGCCTTCCTTGAAAGTCTGGTTGCCGGCGCAGGCGCACAGCAGCAGGCTGGCGGCGATCGCGTGGAAGCGCGTGGCGATGGTCTTGTTCAATTGGTGTCCCCTACGGCGAGAGATTGTTTTTGATTGAGCGGCAGGTAGATGAAATTCATCGTGTCGCCGCTGACGCTGTCGAGCAGGTAGCTGTCGTTGATCTTTTCGCCGGGGCGGGCGACGACGTTCTGGCCGTCGATTTGCAGGAAGTATGCGGTCTTGCCATCGTCGGTGAAGCGCCCCATGAACTGGAACGGCAGCGGCGGAGGACCCGATGGCGTCGCACCCTGGCGTGGCGGCGCCGTTTGTTCCGCCATCACCTTGAGCGGGGACTGTGGCGCCCAGCTTTGTTTGGCGAAGACGTTACCCAGTTCATCGTCCGCCACGCGCGAGTGGATTTGCAGATCGACGCCGGGCGCAGGCGCCATTTCCGCCGCGCTGATTTCAGCTGGAGCCACGTCCGGCCGCGGCGCTATGGCGGGGGCGGACAGCTCGCGGGGGGTGGCTGCCGCCGGCCCGACCACGCCTCCATCCTGCTCGGGCGCGAACCACGCCGCCAGCAACGTCGCCACGGCTGCCGTGCCAAGTACGATTTTCCTCATCGCCGCTCCTCCTGCCGCCGCACCAGCAGAACGAACTGGATGCGGGCCTCGACGTCGCCCGCCTCGATCTGCTCACGCTTGAACGTGACCGACTCCAGCGTCAGCGTCGGCAGTGTTTGCAGCGCGGTGATGAGGAAGCTTTGCACATTGGCGAAATCGGCCTTGACGGGCAGCGTGATTCGGTAGCGCAGAAATCCCGCGCTGGCGTCCTGCTCAGGCTTGTATTCCGCCTTGGACAGGGGGATGCCGCTTTGCTGCGCCACCCGCACCAGTTCCTTGAGCTGGTCGGGAATCATGTCGTGGGGCGGCAAGTGATTGAAGAACGCGGCGACGCCGCTGGCGGTGGTCACCACCGGGGCGCGGGGTGTCGCGGCCGTGCGCGCCGCGGTGTTCAGCTGCGCGGTCAGTGCGGCCTGTTGTTGTTCCAGTTGGGTCGCGTGCCATTGGGCCAGCAGCGCGAGCATGGCGCTCGCCACGCCGATGACCGCGCCGGCGCCGGTGAGACGCAACTGGCGCCGCGCTTCCCAAACCACGCGGCTCGCCACATTCGGGGCTATTCCCAGCTTGGTAGCTTTGCCGGTTTTTACTGCCGCCATTGCGCCTCCAGCTGGAATTGATACGGGCGTTCCCCGCCACCGACTGGCGGCGCGCCGGTCATCTCGTGCTTGAGTAAGTAGACGGACCGGAACATCCGCTGCTGATTCAGGAAAGCGAGGTAATTGATCATGTCTTGCGCGGTCTCCGCTTCGGCGCTGATTTTTAAAGTACCGGCCGGCGTCGATGGCGCGGCCGCTTCCACGTCCGGGGCCGGTTCGCCATTCAGATCGAGTCCCAACAGCGCGATGCGCATATCCTCGCGGGCTTCGATGGTCTTGAGCAGGCGCGTGACAGGCAGGTTCAGTTGACGCACCGCCTCCGCCACCGCCTTCACCTGAAGCTCGATTTGTTGTTGCTGCGCCGGCGCCAACGCGGGGCGGGTAAGGCGCTGCGGTTGCAGCGCCGCCGACTGCGCGTCCAGGCGTGCCTGCAGGCGGGCGACGGTTTGCCATTGCGCCGTCCAGTTGATGGCCGCGGGTAGCAGCATCAGCACGCCGATGGCGAGCATCGCCAGGCGCCAGCCGGCAAGCGGCACGCCGCGCGGAACGAAGTCAAGGCGCGTCATGCCGCGACTCGCGCTGACGCAACGCCGGGGCATGGCTCCGCCAAGGACGTGTCGGCAACGCCGAATGGGTGGTCCAGGAGGCGGAACCGGGGCGGCAGCGTCTCCGCGACCAGTTGCGCGATGGCGCCCGGCGCGATGTCCGCCGTCGCTCCAAGATCCACAACGGCGACGCGTTCGATGGCGGTCAACTCCGGCACGCGCAAGGTCCAGCGCTGCCAGGCTTGCGGCAGCTCCTGCCGCCATGCGCCGCCGGCCGGTTGCGACTGGATAGCCACGATACGTCCGCGATCCAGCGCCGCCATCGTGATACGTCCCGTTTCGATCAGCGCCAGGGCGGCGGAACGGGCGCGGGACTCCTCCGCAGGCAGACAACGCAGCGCGGTGCAAAGCAGCGGCTCGATGACGCGGCAGAAGCGGCCGCAATCACCGGCCAGCTCCGCGAGCGCCCGCAGCAGCGTGGCGTCGATGCCGCAGACCGTGCGCGCCTGGCCGTACGGCGCATCGTCGCCGACGACATGCCAGCCGCGCGCGGCGTCGCCATACAGCGCGGTCAGCTGCGATTGCAGGAAGCGTGCCGCACCCGGCTCCGACAGCAGCGCGTCGCTCCACGGCGCCACCACCATGTGGCTCCAGCGGCCGGACAGGCTGATCTCCAGCGGCAGACCCGCCCATGCCTTCGTCGTTCCGTTCAGCATCGCGCCCAGCGCATCGAGGCCGGCTTGCCAATGCCCGCCTGGATTAACCAGCGCGATGCGCTGGGCGCTGCCCTCGACCACACGCCGGCCCTGGCGCGCGACGCAAGACAGCTGTCGGGGCGCCAGCATAATATGCAGGCTGCGTGCGGCCAGCGGGCCTGGCGTGGCCGCGCGCAGAGGCCGGGTTAGACGTTCAATAAGTGACACGATTGAGCTCCAGTAGCGTGGTTTCGCCTTGCCGCACCAGATCCAGCCCGGCGCCGCGCGCCAGACGGAAGCCCATCGTCGCCGCTTCCTCCTTCATGCGGGAGACCGGGGCGCGGGTGCAGATCATTTCGCGCATGGCGTCGTTCAGTATCAGTACTTCAGCGACCGCCTTGCGGCCCTTGTAGCCGGTGCCCCGGCAATGACCACATCCCGCGCCGGCCTTGAAGCGCCACTCGCCGAGGTCCTCGCGCGCCAGGCCGCTGTCCTTCAAGTCCTGCGGATCGGGTTCGATATCTGCGGCGCAGTGTTCGCAATTGAGCCGCAGCAGCCGTTGCGCGACGATGCCGTTCAACGCGGCGGCAAAGCTGTAAGGGTCCACGCCCATGTGCAGGAAGCGGCCGACCACGTCGAATACATTGTTGGCGTGGACCGTCGTGAAGACCAGGTGGCCCGTCAGCGAGGCCTGCACCGCGATCTGCGCCGTTTCGTCGTCGCGGATCTCGCCGATCATGATCTTGTCCGGATCGTGCCGCAGGATCGAGCGCAGGCCGCGCGCGAAGGTCAGGCCCTTCTTTTCATTGACGGGGATTTGCAGCACGCGCGGCAAGCGGTACTCAACCGGGTCTTCGATGGTGACGATCTTGTCGCGCCCCGTGTTGATCTCGGTGATGGCCGCGTACAAGGTGGTGGTCTTGCCGGAGCCGGTCGGCCCGGTCACCAGCAGCATGCCGTGCGGCTTGGCGGCCAGGCGCCGGATTTGCACGATGGCGTCGCTGTTCAGGCCGAGGTTCTCCAGCCGCAGCGCCTGCGCGGCCTCGGTCAGCGCGCGCCGGTCCAGCAATCGCAGTACCGCGTCCTCGCCGAAGATGTTGGGCATGATGGAGACGCGAAAGTCGATCTCGCTGCCTTTCACGCGCACCTTGAAGCGGCCGTCCTGCGGGATGCGGCGTTCGGCGATGTCCAGTTCCGCCAGCACCTTGATACGGGAAATGATCTGCTCCGCCATCTGCAAGCCCTGCACCTGGCCGGCCTGCACCAGCACCCCGTCGACGCGGTATTTGATGATCAGGCTCGCCGCGTCGCACTCCAGGTGGATATCGCTGGCCTGGAATTTGAGCGCGTCGTAGATGGTGGAGTTGACCAGCTTGACGACCGGGCTGCTATCCTCGCTGATGCGTATCAGCGAGATGTCCTCAATGCTCTGATCGAGGCCGGACAGCTCGCCGTGGCTGCCGTCCTCCATCATGTCCTGCATGGCCTGCTGCACGTTCTCCTGCTGCGCCAGATAGGCGGTCAGGTCGTCCGGGTGCGCCAGCGCCACGGTGTAGCCGGCGCCGATCGCGTATTCGGCCCATTGCAAGGTGTCGTCGGCGAACGGATTGCCGATCACCAGCACCAGGGCGCCGCCGTCGATGCGCAGCAGTACGCATTCGCGCTGGGCGCAGTCGGTGAAGGGCAGCAGGTCGAAGGCCGGCGGCGCCGCCTGCAGGCTGGCCATCGGCCAGGCCGGGTAGCAGAACAGCCGCGCGAGCTGGCGCGTGAACTCCTCCGGCGTCAGGCCGGACATTTCTTCCATCACCGTCATCGGCGCACGGCCCTGCGCCAGCGCGGCGGCGCGCGCAACGTGCAGCATGTCGGGGCCGAGGACGGCCGGTTCGCGTGCATTCATGACAAACTCCCCGCCAACTCGAAGATCGGCATGTACATCAACACCACCACGCCGCCGATCACCACGCCGATCAGCGTCATCAAAACCGGTTCCAGCAGGCGCGAAGCCCAGTCGACCCAGCGCGCGAACTCCTCGTCGTGGAATTTGGCCGAGCGTTCCAGCATGTCGCCCAGGCGGCCGGTATTCTCGCCGACCTTGAGCAGCGATTGCGCCACCGGGGTGGCGAGCGCGTTCTGTTCCAGCGCGGTGGAAAAGGGCAGCCCCTGTTCGACCGCGCGGCGTGTTTGCACCAATTGTGGTTGCTGCGACGGCAGCAGCATGGCGTTGGTCATCGCCAGCGCCCTGGCCAGCGGTATGCCCGCGTGCAGCAGCAAGCTAAGGGCGCGGTAAAAGCGCGCCAGGCGGAATTCCGCCGCCTTGGCCGACAGTACCGGTAGCCGCAGCAGCGCCAGCACCAGCCGCTGGCGCAGCGCGGCATTGGTCAGGCCGAGCACCGCCGCCAGGCAAACGGCGGCCAGCGCGCCGGCGCACAGCCAGGGATGGGCGGCCAGCGCCTGGCCGAAGCCGAGCAGCATCCGCGACGCCCAGGGGATGTCGCGGCCGGAGCCTTCGTACACCACGCTGAATTTCGGCACCACGTAGCCGAGCAGGAACAACGTCACGAGGCCGCCGACCACCAGCAGCATGGCGGGGTAGATCGCGGCCGAGACGAGTTTTTTGCGGATGGCGTCGAACTGCAGCTGGTAGCCGACGAAGCGCGCCAGCGCCTCCGGCAGGTTGCCGGAGCGTTCGGCCGCCCGTACGGTGGCGACGTACAGTTCCGGGAACACGGCGGGGAAGTCCGCCAGCGTGTCGGAAAAGCTTTTGCCTTGCTGGAGCGAGCGCTGGATCGCCGTCAGCGTCGCGCGCGCGCCGGCGCGGGTTTCCTTGTTGAGCAGCGTGGCGGTGGCCTCGCTCAGATTGAGCCCCGCTTCGAGCAGCGCCAGGAGCTCCTGGCTGAATTGCAGCAGCGGGAAGGGCTGCTTGCGGAGGCCGGAGCGCGCACGCTCCCCCGCACCCGCGTTGTTGGTGCCGATGGTGCTATCGATGGCCAGCACGCGCCAGCCGCCGCGCGCCGCTTGCCGGACCGCTTCCGCCTCGCTGGCGGCGTCGATCGCTATGGTTTGCCGGCCCCCAGGCCCGCCCTGCACTTGTAATCGAAACTGCATCGCATACTTTGCATACCGAGTGGCTTCAAAAACAGGGCGGCGACGATGCTGCCGTCGCCGCCCACGTCCGCGCTTATTGCGTGACCAGGCTGACCTTATCGACCACGAACGAGGTTTGCAGCGACGAGTCCTCGGTGGCCGCGAACGACACGGTCACGGTCTGGCCCTTGTAGGCGGCCAGGTTGAAGGTGCGCGTCTGATAGCCGCTGGCCGCGTTGGCGTTCGAGTACGTGGCCAGGGTCCCCAGCACGCTGCCGGCGCTGTTCTTCACGGTCACCACCAGTTTGTCGTAGGCGGTGGCGCCGCTCTCGGCGGTGTCGATGTGCAGCGCGAAGGTCAGCGTGGCGCTGGTGGCGGCCGACGGAATCGCCACGCTTTGCGTCAGCGTCTCGGTCGCGGTCCGGCCGTTGCCGCCCAACCAGGCGTAGCGCGCGCCTTCGAAGGCCGTCTGGCCGGTGAAGGTGCCGATCGCGCCGGTGGTACCGGCCCATCCGGTGGTGCCGGATTCGAAGCCGCCGTTGACGATCTTCTCGGCCCCGCCGCCGCCGCTGCCGACGGTCAAGGTGGCGTTGCCCGACGTCGCGGTCTTGACCGGCGACGACGAGTCGCTGACGACGGCGTTGAAGACCGCGCCGTTGTCGGCCGCTTGCGCGGTCAACGAATAAGTGGCCGAGGTGGCGCCGCTGATCTGCGCGCCGTTGCGGTACCACTTGTAGGTGTACGGCGAGGTGCCGCCGCTGGCGCCGACGCTGAACGATGCGGTCGCGCCAGCGGCCACGGTCACGCTGGCCGGCTGGGTCGAGATCGAGACGCCGGAGCCGCCAGCCGTTTCGTCGACGTCGGCGCCGACGTTGATGGCCGCATAGGCGCGCTGCACGGCGATGGCTTCCTTCGAACCGGTGCCATACAGCTCTTGCGCCGCCAGCAGCACCTTGGCGCGGGCGTCGGCATAGTTGGTCGACGACGTGAACTTGGTGGTCAGCGCCTTGAACCAGATGCGATAGGCCTTGTCGTTGCCGATGCCGGTCATCGCGGCCGGGCTCTTGACCAGATACTGGCTGTAGTAGTCGCTGGTGGTGGTGGCGTTCGATCCCTGCGACAGGAAATAGAACATGCGGTTGTTTGGACCGCTCGACAGGTGGACGTCGATGTTCTTGATCGTGCTGCTCCAGGCGTTCGGGCTGCGGCCGTCCTTGCTCGGTTTGTACAGCCAGCGCAGCGGCTGTCCGTTGCGGGCGATCTCCTTGCCGGTCATCCAATCGTTGCCGGTGGCCGGGATCACGGTGCCGGTGCCGCCGGCGCGCGCGTACGCTTCAACCATCTCGCCGCCGATGTCCGAGTGCGATTCGTTCAAGCCGCCCGATTCACCCGCGTAGGTCAGGTTGGAGGTGGCGTCGGTGATCCCGTGCGACATCTCGTGGCCGATCACGTCGATCGAACCGAGGTTGTAGAAGCTGCTGCCGCCGTCGCCGATGTACATGCATTTGCAGTTCGGATCGAAGAAGGCGTTGTCGTAGGCGGTATCGACGTGGGCGGCGATGTAGGTCGCCGTGTTGTTACCGTCGAGCGATTGCCAGCCCAGGACGTTCTTGTTGGTGTCGTAGGTGTTCATCAGGCCCCACAGCGCGTTGACGGCGGCGGTCTGGCCGTTGGCGTTGGTGGTGCTGCCGCCGTTGATGTACTGCTGGCCGTCGCCCCAGGTGTTGCTGCTGTTGGTGTAGATGGTGCCTGGCGTCGGATTGTCGGCCGATGCGTGGTTGGCGTTGGTGATGGCCATGCCGCCGAATTTACCGCCGGTGCCGCGCGTCGCGTCGAGCATCTGGAAGCTGCTGCCGGACTGCGAAGTGTTGATCGGGACCGCGCCGTTGTACTGGCTGTTGCCGGTGCCGACCACCGTTTGCAGCGCTTTCCACTGCGCGACGACGGTGCCGGTCTTGGCGTCGACGATGGTGTCGTAGTAGACCGGCTTGCGGTCCTGCGACATGCGGGTCTGCACGTAGTAGGCCAGCACGTAGCGGTCGACCACTTCCTCCAGGTCCAGCGCGTTGAGCGCGGCCTCCGACTTGTTGACGGCGGAAGGCACGCGCACCGTTTTCATCACCGGGTAGATCAGCAGTTCGGCGCTCGGCGCCCAGCGGTGCACGCCGCGCGGCGCGACGGTCTTGGCTACCTTGTCGATCGCGTCGCTGGAACTCAGCGCCGGCGTCAGGTCCGTCACGGGCGCGGCGAGCTGGCGGCCCGCTTCCGCGCCAGCGGCGCTGGTGCGGTTGGCGTTGGCGTCCAATCCGGCGCGGCGGTCCGCCACCGACTCGCTGACGATGTCGCCGGCGCCGTTGGTCACCACCACCGATTCGGAGCCGAACACGCGCAGGCCTTTGTAGGTGTGCTGCGCGCGGACGATCTTCTCGCCGACGACGCCGGGATGCTGGCTGGCGATCCGGAAGCTGTTGTCGCTGCCGACGCCGCGCCGGGCGTCGAGCGCCGCCAGTTTGGCGACCAGTCCCGCGCTCTCTTGTGGAGAGGCGGGGTTGACCGGCGCCGCCATCAGCGGGCCGGCGGCGCAGGCGGCGTTCGAGGCCAGGACCGACAATGCGGCGACGACGGATGCGGCAAGTAGGGTCTTACGTTGGTTCATCTCTTCTCCAGGTGGGTGGGTGCGCGAAGGGTTGCCTGGCCATGGTGGCGGCCGACTCGGCGTCTGCGGCGCCGCGCCGGCGGATGGCTGCGCGACGGTTCGTATGTGTCAAAAACGGCGAGTAGGGCCGACACTATTCGTTTCGCGATTGCGTTGTCAAAAAACTTTGAAAATTGGTCGCGGACGAAAAAAATGTCTCAAATGAGACATGGCGGTGGCGGCGCCCATGCTTTGGAGGGACCGGGCGCTAACACGGAAGGCGGGTTAGCACGCGCACGATTGCCGTGTTTTGTCGTAAATCAATCATGAACATGATCGTCGATCCAAGTTTCGGTTGCTACGCAACACTATGCTCATGTTTTCAGCAAGCCTGTTGCAAATTTTTAATCTTGCGAATTAAACTAGGCCACACCAGCCGCGGCTTTTTGCCACGAGCCGGTGCATAAAAAGCGCAGGGGCACGACCCCGCAAGCGCGACCCGGGAACTTCAGGAAAAGAGAAAATGACCACACACCCTCGACACGTTTGCCCCGCTCCCCGCGCCCTGCGCGCCAACCGCACCGCGCTGCCGCCTCCCGCCTAGCGCCACCGCGTAGTTCGTCACGTTAGCTGCATACCGGCCGCCGGCCAGTCCCTATCCGGGACGCCGGCGCGGGTATCGCATCGTCCGCGGCAGCCGATCACGGTGGGCCGCAGGACGCAGCGCCAGCTAGTTGTTCAGGTTTTGTCCGCCGGCGCGCGGGCAGGGGGATCTTTTATGCTGTCGATTGCCACCAAGGTGGAACGCATTGTTATGGAGTCGTCCTTTCTGACGGAAGGACTGAGGCGGGGATTGATCAATTTGTCGGAGCTGGCGCGCCAGCTGCAGCCGCAGATCGAGAGCGATCTGTGGAAGCCTGTGGGGCAGGCCGCCGTCGTGATGGCGCTGCGGCGCGTGGCCGAACGGCTGCCGCAGCAGCCAAGCCGGGGGATCTCGCTGGTGCACAAAACCGGGGAGCTGACCACCCGCACGGAGCTGACCGAATACACGTTCCGCAACTCCGACAGCATTCACGAATGCCATCGCGAATTGCTGGCCAAGGCCGAGCCCTTGCGCGGCGCCTTCGTGACGGTGACGCGCGGCGTCAACGAGGTGATGGTGATCTGCAGCCGGGTGCTGATGCCGGTGGTGGAGGAGGTGTTCGCCGGCGAGCGCCTGCTCGCGCGGCAGGACGATTTGAACGCCGTGACCTTGCACCTGAATCCCGACACCAGCCGCGAGTCGGGCATCTACCACGCCATCCTCAAGCAGCTGGCGTGGGACAAGATCAACCTGGTCAACATGATCTGCACCTACACCGAGCTGACCATCCTGCTCAAGCAGGAGCAGACCGGCGCGGCGTTCTCGGTGCTGTCACGGCTGGCGATGCACTAGCCTTTTTTGCTGCTTGGTTGGCCGCTTACCTGGCCAATTGCCCGCGCACGCGGGCGATGGCCTTGCGCACCTGGTTCGGGGCGGTGCCGCCGACGTGGTCGCGCGCGGCCACCGAGCCCTCGAGCGTGAGCACGGCGAAGACGTCGTCCCCGATCAGGGTCGAATAGGCGCGCAGCTGCTCCAGCGTCATTTCGGACAGGTCGATCTTCAGATCGTCGCAGGCGCGCACCGCGTGGGCCACGGCTTCGTGGGCGTCGCGGAACGGCAGGCCTTTCTTGACCAGGTAGTCGGCCAGGTCGGTGGCGGTGGCGTAGCCTTGCAGCGCGGCGGCGCGCATCGCCTCCGGCTTGACGCTGATGCCGCCGGCCATGTCGGCGAAGATGCGCAAGGTGTCGACCACGGTGTCGACGGTGTCGAACAGCGGTTCCTTGTCTTCCTGGTTGTCCTTGTTGTAGGCCAGCGGCTGGCCCTTCATCAGGGTCAAAAGGCCCATTAGGTGGCCGTAGACGCGGCCCGTTTTACCGCGCGCCAGTTCCGGCACGTCCGGATTTTTCTTTTGCGGCATGATCGACGAGCCGGTGCAGAAGCGGTCGGCGATGTCGATGAAGCCCACGCGGGGGCTCATCCAGATCACCAGCTCCTCGGACATGCGCGACACGTGCGTCATGATCAGCGCGGCGGCGGCGGTGAATTCGATCGCGAAGTCGCGGTCCGAGACGGCGTCGAGCGAATTGTGGCAGACGTCGTCGAAGCCCAGCGTTTTGGCCACGCGCTCGCGGTCGATAGGGAAGGTGGTGCCGGCCAGCGCGGCGGCGCCCAGCGGCAGGCGGTTGACGCGCTTGCGGCAATCGAGCATGCGCTCGGCGTCGCGGCCGAACATCTCGACGTAGGCCAGCATGTGGTGGCCGAAGGTGATCGGCTGCGCCACCTGCATGTGGGTGAAGCCGGGCATGATGGTGTCGGCGTTTTTCTCGGCCAGGTCGGTCAGCGCGCCGCGCAGGGCGCCGAGCAGTTCGACCACGTCGTCGATAGCGGCGCGCACGTACAGGCGGATGTCGGTGGCCACCTGGTCGTTGCGCGAGCGGCCCGTGTGCAGGCGCTTGCCGGCGTCGCCAACCAGCTCGGTCAGGCGTTTTTCGATATTCAGGTGGACGTCTTCCAGGTCGAGCAGCCATTCGAACTGGCCGGCCTCGATCTCGGACGAGATTTGCGCCATGCCGCGCTCGATCTCGGCGCGGTCGGCGGCGCTGATGATGCCCTGCGCGGCCAGCATTTCGGCGTGCGCCAGCGAGCCCTGGATGTCGGCCTTGGCCAGGCGCTTGTCGAAGAAGACGGAGGCGGTGTAGCGTTTAACGAGGTCGGAAACAGGTTCGTTGAAGCGGGCCGACCAGGCTTCGCTCTTTTTGGAAAGTTGTGCGGTCATAGTGGTGGGATGGTTTTCGCGGTATTGGTGTGACGGATTATAAACCGTCAACTGCTCAAAAATATGTCATTATTGCCATTTTGGCCACGTAAAACATGACTACCTTGCAGATCAGCACCGACAAGGGGCAACTCGATGTGCCCCTGATTTACCAATTCCTCAGCGAGCAATCGACGTGGGCGGTCGGCATGCCGCGCGCGGTGCTGGACCGGGCGATCGCCAATTCGCTGTGTTTCGGGGCGTATCTGGACGGGCGCCAGGTCGGCTTCGCGCGCGTGGTGACCGACTGCGCCACCTTCGCCAACATGGTCGACGTGTTCGTGCTGCCGGCGCACCGGGGCCACGGCTACAGCAAGCGGCTGGTCGAGGCGATCGTCGCGCATCCGGATCTGCAGGGCCTGCGGCGCTTCACCTTGGCCACCTTCGACGCCCACGGGTTGTACGCGCAGTTCGGCTTCACGCCGCCGGCGCGGCCGGCGACGCTGATGGAACGCTACTGCCCCGACGTCTACCGCAACTAACCGCGGGGGTTATTGCCAATTCATCAGGACCGGCGGCACCAGCAGCGCCAGCGCCATGACCGCGTAGATCAGCTGCAGCGGGATCATCCACTTGGCCCACGTGATCCACGGCACCCGCGCCAGCGCCAGCACGCCCACCGTGATGCCGGAGGTCGGGATCATCGGCGTGGTCAGCTCGCCGAACTGGAACGCCAGGATCGCGGTCTGGCGCGTCACGCCCACCAGGTCCGCCAGCGGCGCCATGATCGGCATCGTCAGCGCGGCCTGGCCGGTGCCGGAGTGGATGAAGAAGTTGATCACCGTCTGGATGCCGAACATCTTCCACGCCGTGAAGATGGGACTGGACGATTGCACCAGCGGCGTCAGGCCGTGCAGCATGGTGTCGATGATTTGCGCGTCGCGCGCCAGGATCATCGTGCCGCGCGCCAGCGCGATCACCAGCGCCGTGCCGACCAGGTCGCGCGCGCCCTGGATGAAGCCGTCGACGATCTGCCCCGAGTCGAGCCGTCCCACCAGGCCGATGACCACGCCCATGGTCAGGAACAGCGCGGCGATTTCGTCGATGTACCAGCCGTAGTGCACCACGCCGGCCACCATGATGGCCAGCGAGCCGGCGAAGATCCACAGCACGCGCTTGTGGCGCGCCGTCATGCCGTGCAGTTCGCCCAGCCCCTCGGGCTGCTCCTTGCGCTTGTCCAGGTCGAGCGCGTAGGTCGGGCTCAGTTGCGGGTTCTTTTTCACGCGCGCCGCGTACCACATCAGGAAGGCGGCGGTGACGGCGGTGGCGATGGTCCAGGCGATCAGCCGGTAGCCCCAGCCCGAAAACACCGGCACGCCGGCGATGCCCTGCGCGATGCCGACGTTGAACGGGTTGAGGAAGGCGGCGCCGAAGCCCACCTGCGAACCGAGGAACGGGATCGAGACGCCGGTGATGGTGTCATAGCCCAGCGCCAGCGCCAGCGGCACGAAAATCAATATAAACGGTATGGCCTCTTCGTTCATGCCGAAGGTGGCGCCGCCCAGCGAGAACAGGGTGACGAACACCGGGATCAGCGCCTTCTGGATGAACGCCGAATCCTTGTGCGCGCGCGCCAGCGCCCGGATCATCGAGTCGACCGCCTCGGTCTTTTGCAGCACCGCGAAGGCGCCGCCGACGATCAGCACGAAGCCGATGATCTGCGCCGCCTCGACGAAGCCCTTGATCGGCGCCTTGAGCAGCGCCACCACGCCCTGCGGCGCGCTCGGCACGTAGTGGAAGCTGTCGGGCACGATCAGCTGCTTGCCGTCGACCAGGTGGGTGTCGTATTTGCCGCCCGGGACCAGCCAGGTGGCGGTGGCGATCAGCGCCAGGATGATGAACAGCAGGACGAAGGTGTGCGGCAGTTTGAATTTTTTGGTGGTCATGGGGCGTCGTTGTCGTTCTGGTTATTGGCTCAGCAGATCGCCGGCGCGGTAGGCCTGCGCGCCGGCCACTTTGCCGATGTTCATCCCGCGCAGCACGTGGCGGTGGGCGCTGCGGGCGAAGAACACGCCGGCCACGCCGGCGCGCACCACCGTCGTCTCGCCGCTGACCGGGTCGATCAGATCGGCGATGGCGTCGCCGGGCGCGACGCGCTCGCCCAGGTCGCGGGTGTAGACCAGCACCCCGGCGTGCGGCGCGTACAGCGGCTCGACGCCTTCCAGCGGCGTGGCCTCGCACAGCGGCACCGGCAGCGGCGCGGCGGCGATGGCGGCGGCGCCGGCGCCGCTGCCGTCGTCGAGCAGCACGCCGCTCAGAACCAGGAAGCGCAGCAGGCCGGCGGCGTCCTTCTCGGCCAGCTGGTAGCTCACCTCCATCTCGCCGCGCAGCTCCACGGTGGTCGACAGGCAGGCCGGCGGAATCGGATATTTGCCCTCGAAGTGGCGCTCCAGGTCCCACCACAGGCGGCTGCACGCCTCGTCGAACGGTTCGCCGCCGGCCTGGTAGGCCAGCAGCAGCGCGTGCGCGCCCATCAGGGCCGACAGCGGCGCGATGGCCGCGGCCAGCGGCGTGCCGGCGTAGATGTGCATCACCGCCTCGTTGTCGCAGTGCAGATCGAGCACGATGTCGGCGTCGACCGCCATCGTCATCAGCGCCTTTTTCAGCGTGTCGGCGTCGGTCGACGGGCGCCACTCGGCGATCGAGGCGCGCGCGTGCGCGCGGATCAGGCGCACGTTGGCGTCGGCGTCCGGCCCGAGCAGGCCGTCGAGCGATTTTTTCAGGTCCTCGAACACGTGCTTGTAATTGCGGTTGAAATTGACGCCGGTGGTCAGGTCGAAGCGGCCGAAGGCGGCGCCGTGGATCGCCTGCGCCAGCCCGATCGGGTTGGCCGCCGGCACCAGGATGACTTCCCCGGCGACCTGGCCGGCCGCTTCCAGCGCGGCCAGCCGCTGGCGCAGGAACTGCGCCACCAGCATGCCGGGCACCTCGTCGGCGTGCAGCGAGGCCTGGATGTAGACCTTTTTGCCGGCGCCGGGGGTGCCGAAGTGGAAACTGGTCAGTTCGAAGGCGGTGCTGCTGTGCGGGCCGGAAAGGGGGTGTTTTTGTACGTGCATGATGGTCTGGCAGGGAAGGTTGACGGTGGCGGCGATGGGCGTAACGGTGCTTGGCGCGTGCTTTGGTGCTTGAGTATGTAGCACTATTTTCACAAAGTAAATCGTTCGGCCCGAATCGGGACGCGCTTTCTTGAGTTTTCCGCGCGAACTGCGTACAGTTAGTTGATTGGAATTATTTACATATAACATAACCACCCGCGGAGAGAGAATTTATGGCTGAATTGCACGGCATGCGAATTTCCACGATGGCGCGCTCGGTGCGCCGCGCAATCGGTCTGGGCGCGGTGATCGGCGTGCTCGGCCAACCCGGCCTGACCCTGGCGCAGGACGCGTCCGCGTCCGACGCGCCCGCCGCCAAGCCGATGCCCCGGGTGGAGATCACCGGTTCGGCGATCAAGCGCATCGAGGCGGAAACGGCGCTGCCGGTGCAGGTCATCACCCGCGAGGAAATCGAGAAGGTGGGCGTGACCACCGCCTCCGAGATCCTGGCCCGGCTGTCGGCCAACGTCGGCGGCCTGACCGACGGCGCCAGCATCAACGTCGGCGGCGACCAGCGCGGCTTCAACAGCGCCAACCTGCGCGGCATCGGCACCTCGTCGACCCTGGTGCTGCTCAACGGCCGCCGCATGGCCAACTTCGCCTCGCCCGGCGACGACGCCGGCGTCGATCTGAACAACATCCCGGCCGCCGCCATCCAGCGCGTCGAAGTGCTGCTCGACGGCGCCTCGGCGCTGTACGGCACCGACGCCATCGGCGGCGTAATCAACTTCATCACCCGCAAGGACTACCAGGGCGTGGAACTGAACGCCTACGGCCTCAAGACCGACGAGGGCGGCGCCGGCAAGCGCAAGGCCAGCATCACGGCCGGCTTCGGCGACCTGGCCAAGGACGGCTTCAACGTGTTCGCCGTGGCCGACGTGCAGAAATCGAACGCGCTGAGCACCTCGCAGCGTGAATTCATCGGCGACCTGCGCGTGCCCGAGCGCCTGCCGCACCTGCTGTCGGGCTACACGTCGCCGGCCAACATCCGCCTCTCCAGCGCCCAGCGCGACGAGCTGCAGGAACAGAACTTCCTCGTCAACGGCAAGCCGATCACCAACCGCACCATCAATCCGTCGGTGCCCACGTGCGCGGCGCCGGCCAACCTGTACCTGCCGGCCGGCATCGGCGGCGTCGACGCCTGCACCTACGATTACATGCGCGACACCGAGTTGTTCCCCAAGTCGGACAAGTCCAACCTGCTCACGCGCGGCGTGTTGCAGATCACGCCGAACAGCCAGCTGTACGCCGAGGTGGCGCTGAGCCGCTCGAAAACCTGGTACATCGGCTCGGGCGCGCGCGCCGACGACGCCGAGATCGACTACAAGAAGATTCCGGCCTTCGCCGGCTTCACGCTGTCGCCGGAGGAGGACGCCGACCCGGACGCGCCGGTCACCGTCGGCCTGCGCATGCGCATGAACGAGGCCGGCCGCCGCGCCACCGAGTTGACCAGCGAAAGCCAGCGCTACGTGGTCGGCCTGACCGGCACCGCCAACGGCTGGGACTATGACGTCGGCGTCAACCACAGCGTCAACAAGATCAAGGACCGCGACACCCACGGCTACCTGTTGAAGGACAAGATGCTGCAGGGGATCTCCGACGGCTTGATCAACCCGTTCGGGCCGTCGAGCCAGGCCGGCATCGACCTGCTCAACAGCATCCAGGTCGACGACGTCGCCCGGCGCGCGCGCGGCACCATGGATTCGGTCGACTTCAAGCTGTCGCACGCGATCGGCGCGCTGGCCGGCGGCGACGCCGCGCTGGCCGTCGGCGGCGAGTACCGCCGCGAGCGCACCAGCTATACGCCGTCCGAGCTGCTGTTGAGCGACAACATCAACAACGATGCGGCCCCCGAGGAGGAGCGCGCCTACAGCAACAGCCGCAAGGTCAAGGCGGTGTACGGCGAGCTGCTGCTGCCGTTCACCAAACAGTGGGAGGCGCAGCTGTCGGCCCGCTACGACCATTACCAGGTGGTCGGCGGCGCCGCCAGTCCGAAGGTGGGCGTGAGCTACACGCCGACCAAGACCATGCTGTTCCGCGCCTCGGCCGGCCGCGGCTTCCGCGCGCCGTCGATGACCGACCTGTATCGCGCCAACATCTACAGCGTCACGGCCACCCTGCCCGATCCGGTGGCCTGCGCCGTGGAAGACGCGACCCTGGCCGATTGCGCCGACAACTGGAGCACGCGCCGCTATTCGAACGCCAACCTCAAGCCCGAGCGCAGCCGCCAGTTCTCGACCGGCATGGTGATCCAGCCTTCCAAAAACGCGTCGATGACGATCGACTACTGGAACATCGAGCGCACCGATTTGATCAGCGAGATCGGCGACGACATCATCCTCGGCAACCTGGCCAAGTACGGCAACCTGGTGCACCGCGACGAGGACGGCGCGATCGACTACATCGAACTGCGCAAGGAAAACCGCGGCGCGCAAAAGGCCTCGGGCATCGACGTGATCCTCGACTACAACGGCGTGCGCACCTGGGCCGGCAATTTCGGCGGGCGCCTGTCGGGCACCTATGTGCTCACGTCGAAGATCCAGAACGACGTCGGCGACCCGTATGTGAGCAACCTGGGACGCTTCGTCACCGATGGCGTGGTGCAGCGCTGGCGCCATACGATCAACTTCGACTGGGACAAGGGACCGTATTCGGCCACGCTGTCGAACACCTTCTCGAGCGGCTACCACGACCAGAATTCGGCCATCAACACCGACGACGGCACGGTGGTGGCGCCGAACCACGTGACCTCGTACTCGCTGTGGGATCTGTCGGGCGCCTGGCAGGTGAACAAGGCGTTCAAGCTGCGCGCCGGCATCCAGAACCTGTTCGACAGGTCGCCGCCGTTCTCCAACCAGGCCTACTTCTTCCTGTCCGGCTACGATCCGACCTACACGGATCCGCGCGGCCGGCGCTTCTTCGCCAGCGCCAGCTACGCCTTCAAATGAAAGCCCTCCACAATGTAATACATGCTTAAGTAATTGATTGGTATCATCTGTATTACCACGGCGCCGCGCGCAAGCCCCGGCGCCGGTTTCATCATTGGAAGGGCAACATGAAATTTACAGGTTCAACGTTCCAGCGCCTTTGCTTGCTTTGGCTGCTGGTGTTCGCCGGCGTCAGTGCGCATGCGGCCCAGGGAGCGGCCGCCACGTCGTCGGCCAAGGCGCAGTCGGGGACCAAGGCCAGCAAGCCGGCCAAGGCGGTGCCGCCGCCCAAGCCGGTGCTGGCGCCGCCGGCGGGCAACCTGGTGATCATCGGCGGCGGCCTGCGCGCCGACAACGCGGAGGTCTGGCAGCGCATCGTGCAGCTGGCCGGCGGCCGTGGCGCGCGCATCGGCGTGTTCGGCTCGGCCTCGATCAATCCGGAAAAATCGGCGCAGAACACGGTTAACAAACTCAATCAATATGGCGCCCAGGCTTTCTTCATCCCGCTCGGCGTGACGCTGCCCAACAGCGACTACCGCAAGGCCGCCGAGGACCCGGAGGTGGTGGCGCTGATCCACTCGGCCACCGGCATCTACTTCACCGGCGGCGACCAGGCCCGCATCACCAAGGCGCTGGTGCGCCCGGACGGCTCGCGCACCCTGGCGCTGGAGGCGGTGTGGGACGTGTACCGCGACGGCGGCGTGGTGGCCGGCTCCAGCGCCGGCGCGGCCATCATGAGCACGACCATGTTCTACGACGCCAAGGCGACGCTGGACATGCTCAAACAGGGTGTCACCGACGGCAACGAGATCGCCCCGGGCCTGGGCTTCATCGGCGACGACGTCTTCGTCGACCAGCACCTGCTGGTGCGCGGCCGCTTCGCCCGCATGATCCCGGTGATGTTGAAAAAAGGGTATCAGATCGGCCTGGGCATCGACGAGAACAGCGCGATGGTGGTCAACGCCCGCCGCGACGTGGAAATCATCGGCTACAGCGGCGCGCTGCTGCTCGATCTGTCGGCGGCGATCACCGACCGCGGCATCAAGGGTTTCAATATCAGCAACGCCACCATCAGTTATCTGGATCGGGGCGACAAATTCAACCTGGTCACGCGCGAGTTCACGCCGTCGGCCGACAAGGCGGACAACAAGCTCGATCCGAACCAGCCGGACACGCGCGGCACCGTCTTCACCAATGACATCCTGGGCAACAACGCGGTGCTGGACCTGATGGTCAACCTGATCGACAACGCCCAGCAGGAGGCCATCGGCATCGCCTTCGGCAATCCGCGCGACTCGGCGCCGGACATCGGCTTCGAGTTCCGCTTCAGTAAAACCATCAATAGCGTCGGTTACAGCTCCACCGAAGTGGAGGCGTATTCGGTGCTCAAGCTGCGGATGGATATCCGGCCGATCCAGCTCCAGCAGCCGCTTTACCGGTACCGGTAGCGGGCAAATCGGGTTATATTGAAAGGGACGGCGAAAGGGGCGGGGCTCCAAGCGCCGTCCCTTTTTATTTGGGGAGTCGGCCATCATGCGCACACCGGGCATCATGTTGAAGCACCTGATCGGGGCGGTTCTGATGCTGGCCGTTCCGCTGCAGGGCGCCGCCGGCCTGGCGGCGACGCTGCCGGCGGCCAAGCCGGCGCCGGCCGCTCCCAAGGGGGCGCTGGTGATCATCGGCGGCGGTCTGCGGGGCGACAACGCCGACGTCTGGCAGCGCATCGTCGCGCTGGCGGGCGGGCCGGGCGCGCGCATCGCCGTGCTGCCGTCGGCGGCGGCCGATCCGCAGAGGACGGGAGACCGGATCGCCGAACGCCTCAATGCCTACGGCGCGGCCGCCTTCGTGGTGCCGCTGGCGGTGCGCTTGGACGGCAGCGATTTCCGCCGGGTGGCCGAGGATGCCGAACTGGCGGCGGCCGTGCGCGGCGCCGGCGGCGTGTTCTTCTCCGGTGGCGACCAGTCCCGCATCACGCAGGCGCTGGTGCGCGAGGACGGCAGCCGCAGCGCGGTGCTGGAGGCGGTGTGGGACGTCTACCGCAACGGCGGCGTGGTGGCCGGCGACAGCGCCGGCGCCGCCATCATGAGCAGCACCATGTTCTATTCGCCCCAATCGGTGTTCGGCACCTTGCGCGGCGGCGTCAATGACGGCCGCGAGATCGCGCCCGGCCTGGGTTTCATCGGCGACGACGTCTTCGTCGACCAGCACCTGCTGGTGCGCGGACGCTTCGCCCGCATGATCCCGGCGATGCTGAAGAAGGGCTACAAGTTCGGACTGGGCATCGACGAGAACACCGCGATGGTGGTCGACAGCCGCCGCAACGTGGAAATCGTCGGCCACAAGGGCGCGCTGCTGATCGACCTGTCGCGCGCCACCACCGATAGCGCCAGCGCCGGCTTCAATGTCTCCAACGCGGTGATCAGCTATCTGGACCGGGGCGACCGCTACGACCTGGCTTCGCATATCTTCACGCCGTCCGAGGCCAAGGCCGGCGGACGGCTGCGGGCGGAGCACGCGGTGCTGCACCAGCCGGTGTTCTCGCCCGATATCCTGGGCAGGAACGCCGTGGTGGAGCTGATGGAAAGCCTGATCGTCAACCGCCGCGTCGAGGCGATCGGCATCGCCACCAGCGGTCCCCAGTCGCTGCTGCCGGAGCTGGGCTTCCAGTTCACCTTCAGCAAAACGCGCGACAGCGTCGGCTACGCGTCGGCGTCGTCGGCGGCGCAAAGCTATTCGATCCTCAACGTCCGGCTCGATATCCGTCCGCTCGACATCGGACAGTCGCTGACGACGCGGAAAAACTAGTCCGGGGCGCGGCGGGATTAAAATAGCGGGCACGTTTTCAACCGACCGCCAGGAATCCCATGACACTCTTTGCACGCTCCCGAGGCTTGATCGCCGCGCTGTTTTTGTCGGCGCTGTCCGCAGGCGCCGTTTCCGCCGTTGCCGCCCCGGCGCCGGACGCCCAGCCGGCCACCGTCCGCCTCGACTACATCCACAGCGGCAACGCCCTCAACGAACAGTACGCGATGGAGCGCGTGGTGATCGAGCCGCTGCCATGGCCCGGCGACATGCGCCGCACCCTGGACGACACCAATCGCGGCAACAACCTGGTGGAGGTGGCCGACGCCGCATCCGGCAAGGTGCTGTACTCGCGCGGTTTTTCGACCGTCTTCGCCGAGTGGGCCAGTACCGAGGAAGCCGGCAAGACCAATCGCGGCTTCCAGGAGTCGGTGCGCTTCCCTAAGCCGGACAAGCCGGTGAAGGTGCGCATCCTCAAGCGCGACGAGCGCGGCGCCTTCTCCGTGGTGTGGACGACCAGCGTCGACACCGACGCGATGGACGTGGTGCGCAAGCCGGCGCCCGCGCCGGCCAAGCCGATCGGCATCCGCGTCAACGGCCCGTCGAAGGACAAGGTCGACCTGCTGATCCTCGGCGACGGCTACACGGCCGGCGAGATGAAGAAGTTCGAGGCGACCGCGCTCCGGCTCGCCGACCACCTGTTCAACACCTCGCCGTTCAAGGAACGCGCCAAGGACTTCAATGTCTGGGCGCTGGCCTTGCCGACGCAGGAATCGGGCGTGTCGCGTCCATCGACCGGCGTGCACCACGCGTCGCCGCTGGGCACCCGCTACGACATCTTCGGCAGCGAGCGTTATGTGCTAACCACCGACAACCGCGCGCTGCGCGAGCTGGCGCAGAACGCGCCGTATGAATTCATCGAGATCCTGGTCAACAACGACACCTACGGCGGTGGCGGCATCTTCGGCCAGTTCAGCACAGCGGCGGCCAACAACGATTGGGCCAACTACCTGTTCGTGCACGAATTCGGCCACCACTTCGCGGGACTGGCGGACGAGTACTACACCTCGCCGGTGGCCTACGCCACGGGCGGCGCCACGCGCCAGGAGCCGTGGGAGCCGAATGCGACGGCGCTGCACGATCCGGCCAACGTGAAGTGGAAGAAGTTCGTCAAGGACGGCACGCCGTTGCCGACGCCGTGGAAGAAGGACGAATACGAGGCGGCGTCGCGCGCGTACCAGAAGGAGAGGGTGGCGCTGCGCCAGGCCAACCGGCCGGAGTCGGAGATGAGCGCCTTGTTCCACAAGGACCTGCAGCACACCAATGAGCTGTTCTCGCGCGATCCGAACCGCCATGTGGTGGGCGCTTTCGAAGGCGCGAACTACGAGGCCAAGGGTTATTACCGTCCCGAGATGCAGTGCATCATGTTCGACCGCAGCGACAAGTTCTGCTCCGTCTGCGCGGATGGGATCAGCGCCATCATCGACCTCTATTCCCGGCCCAAAAGCGAATAATCGGTTTAAGTACGGTAGCGTACAGAGCTCATCCGTACGGGTTGCTATTCTGGATACGTGATCTGGCGCTTCTAAACAAGAGCGCGACGCAGGCGGGGCCCAAGGCCTCGCCTTAATAAGATAAGAACGCATCCAAATTAAACTTGAGAGGAAATATCATGAGCAAAATCATCGCTACCCTGATCGCCGGCCTGTTCGCAACCGCAGCTTTCGCACAAACCCCTGCACAGACCAACGAAGTCAACAAGGCACAGCAAGAAGCCAACAAGGACGTCGCCAAGGCTGAACAGAAAGAGCTGAAAGTTGATGCCAAAGCCGACAAAAAAGCCAACAAGGCCGTCGCTAAAGCCAACCAGACCCATGACGAAGCCCAGGCTAAAGTAAACGTGGAAGCCGCTAAGGCGAACGAAAAAATCGCCAAGGCAGATCCAGAAGACAAAGCCAAAGCAGCGGCCAAAGGCGAAAAGAACATCGCTAAAGCCGAAGAAAAAGCCAACAAAAAGGCCGTGAAAGCCGACGCTAAAGCCATCAAGGCAACCGTCGACGCTACCGAAGACAAAGCGCTGGCCGCCAACAAGACCGACGCAGTGAAAGCCAAATCGGCTGCTGAAGTCAAAGAAGCCGCCGCCAAGCATTAATTAGCGCGCAATAGAAAAAAGACGGGCTTGCCCGTCTTTTTTTTCGTCCAGAAATTCGTAACGCCGCGGTCGGGTTTTACCCGACCCGGCGTCGCGGTTAGACGATAGGGGTGAGCGAGGTTGGCTTGATCTTGGTCGCCAGCGCCTTGCCTTTGCGCGCGCGCTTGCCGAAGTGGACCGCCAGGGCCGACGCCGACAGACGTTCTTCCTGCGCCTTGCCGCCACGGCCGATGCCGGAGACGATCACGCCTTTCTGGCTGATCGGCTTGGCCGCGATCAAGGTCTCCTTGTCGTCCAGCTCCATCAGGATGACGCCTCGGCCGCCGTTGGTCAGCACCTTCATTTCGTCCATGCCGAACACCAGCACCCGCGCGTTGGCCGACAACACCGCGACCGCGCTGGCGCCATCCGCCACCACCGCCGGCGGCAGCGGTACGTCGCCTTCGTCGAGGGTGACGAAGGCCTTGCCGCCCTTGATGCGGCTGACCATGTCGCCCGCTTTGGCGATGAAGCCGAAGCCCGCGCTGGTGGCCATCATCAACTGCGTGGCGGCCGGACCGGCGAAGTAGTGCTGGATGCGCGCGCCCGACGCCAGGTCGATGAGGGTGGTGACCGGCACGCCGTCGCCGCGCGCGTTGGGCAGCGCGGCCACGGGCACCGAGTACACCTTGCCGTTGCTGCCGAAGGCGAGCAGGTTGTCGACGGTGCGGCATTCGAACGCGCCATACAGCGCGTCGCCGGCTTTGAACGTGAATTGCGTGGCGTCGTGGCCGATGCCGGTGCGCGCGCGTATCCAGCCTTTTTCCGAAATGATGACGGTGACCGGTTCGTCCACCACCTTCTGTTCGACCACGGCTTTCTGCGCTTCTTCGATCAAGGTGCGGCGGGCGTCGCCATACTGCTTGGTGTCGGCTTCGATTTCCTTGATGATGGCGCGCTTCATCGACGCCGGATTGTCGAGCAGGTCCTGCAGCAGCTGCTTCTCTTTGCGCAGTTCGGCCAGCTCCTGCTGGATCTTGATCGCTTCCAGACGCGCCAGTTGGCGCAAGCGGATTTCCAGGATGTCTTCGGCCTGGATGTCCGACAGGCGGAAGCGCTCCATCAGCGCCGCTTTCGGTTCGTCCGAGTTGCGGATGATGTGGATTACTTCATCGATGTTCAGCAGGATGGTCTCGCGGCCTTCCAGGATATGGATGCGCGCGTCGACCTTGCCCAGCTTGAATTTGGTGCGGCGGGTGACGGTGATGAAGCGGAAGTCGATCCATTCCTGCAGGATCTCGCCCAGGCCCTTCTGGCGCGGACGGCCATCGCCGCCGATCATCACAAGGTTGATCGACGCCGACGATTCCAGCGACGTATGCGCCAGCAGCATCAGCATGAATTCGGTCTGGTCCTGGTTCTTCGACTTCGGTTCGAACACCAGGCGCACCGGCGCCGCGCGGCCCGATTCGTCGCGGATGGTGTCGAGCGAGTTGAGGATCAGCGACTTGAGCGCCAGCTGTTCCGGCGACAGCGCCTTCTTGCCCATCTTGATCTTGGGATTGGTCAGCTCTTCGATCTCTTCGAGCACCTTCTGCGACGAGGTGCCCGGCGGCAGTTCGGTGACCACCGCCTGCCACTGGCCGCGCGCCAGCTCTTCGATCTTCCAGCGCGCGCGCACCTTCATGCTGCCACGTCCGTTGGCGTACATGTCGCTGATCTGCGCCGCCGGCGTGATGATCTGGCCACCGCCCGGGAAGTCCGGACCCGGCACCAGCGCCATCAACTCGCTGTGCGAGATCTTCGGATTACGGATCATGGCGACGGCCGCCTGCGTGACCTCGCCCAGGTTGTGCGACGGGATTTCCGTCGCCAGGCCGACCGCGATACCGGAGGCGCCGTTCAGCAGCACCATCGGCAGGCGCGCCGGCAGCAGGCATGGTTCCTCGGTCGAGCCGTCGTAGTTGGCCTGGAATTCCACGGTGCCGAGATTGATCTCGTCGAGCAGCACCTTGGCGATCGGCGTAAGCCGCGCTTCGGTGTATCGCATCGCCGCCGCGCCGTCGCCGTCGCGCGAGCCGAAGTTACCCTGGCCGTCGACCAGCGGATAGCGCAGCGAGAAGTCCTGCGCCATGCGCACCATGGCGTCGTACACCGACTGGTCGCCGTGCGGGTGCAATTTACCCAGCACGTCGCCGACCACGGTGGCCGATTTGCGCGGCTTGGCGGTCGGGTTCAGGCCCATTTCGTTCATCGCGTACAGGATGCGGCGCTGCACCGGTTTCTGGCCGTCGCACACGTCCGGCAGCGCGCGGCCCTTGACCACCGAGATGGCGTAATCGAGGTAGGCGCGTTCGGCGAAGGTGGACAGGGTCAGCGTTTCGCCGCCATCGCCGCCGTCACCGCCGTCTGGCGGGCCGCCGCCGTCGCCGCCTTGCGGTGGGACGGGAGGCACGGGGGGCTGTGGCGGCTGGCCGGCTTGCGCCGGCGCCTGCGCGGATTCGTCAAAGAGATTTGCTTGAGTCATAGTCGTTCAAAATTAAATATCGGCTTCGGCTTCGTTGCCATGTTCTTCGATCCACGCGCGGCGGGCGGCGGCTTCGCCTTTACCCATCAGCATATTGAAGCGCGCGGCCGATTCGCCGTGGGCGAAGGCGCCCAGCGACACCGGCAGCAGGCGGCGGGTGTCCGGATTCATCGTGGTTTCCCACAGCTGTTCGGCGTTCATCTCGCCCAGGCCCTTGAAGCGGGAGATCGCCCAGGCGCCTTCCTTCAGGCCGTCCTTGCGCAGCTTGTCCTCGATGGCCACCAGTTCGCCCGGGTCGAGCGCGTAGAGCTTCTGGATCGGCTTCTTGCCGCGCGCCGGCGCGTCGACGCGGTACAGCGGCGGACGCGCGATGCAGATGTTCCCGTTGGCGATCAGGCCGGGGAAGTGCTTGAAGAAGAGCGTCAGCAGCAACACCTGGATGTGCGAGCCGTCGACGTCCGCATCGGAGAGGATGCAGATTTTGCCGTAGCGCAGACCGGACAGGTCGGGCGTGCTGTCGACCGTGTGCGGATCGACGCCGATCGCCACCGAGATATCGTGGATCTCGTTGTTGGCGAACAGGCGGTCGCGGTCCGTCTCCCACGAGTTGAGCACCTTGCCGCGCAGCGGCAGGATGGCCTGGAATTCCTTGTCGCGGCCCATCTTGGCCGAACCGCCCGCCGAGTCACCCTCGACCAGGAACAATTCGGTGCGGTGGACGTCGGTCGATTCGCAGTCGGTCAGCTTGCCCGGCAAAACGGCGACGCCGGACGATTTCTTCTTCTCGACTTTTTGCAGGGAGCGCAGGCGCGATTGCGCCTGTTTGATGACCAGCTCCGCCAGCTTTTTGCCGTAGTCGACATGGTGGTTCAGCCACAGCTCGAGCGCCGGCTTGGAGTAGGTCGACACCAAACGCACGGCGTCGCGCGAATTGAGGCGCTCCTTGATCTGGCCCTGGAACTGCGGGTCCAGCACCTTGGCCGACAACACGAACGAGACGCGCGCGAACACGTCCTCCGGCAGCAGCTTGACGCCTTTCGGCAGCAGCGAGTGCATCTCGACGAAGTTCTTCACCGCGCCGTACAAGCCGTCGCGCAGGCCCGATTCGTGGGTGCCGCCGTTCGGCGTCGGAATCAGGTTGACATACGATTCGCGCACCACGGCGCCTTGTTCGGTCCAGGCCACCACCCAGGCCGCGCCTTCGCCCTCGGCGAAACCTTCGGCGTCCGGGCCGGCGAACTGCGCGCCCTCGAACAGCGGGATCAGCGTCTCGCCGTCGGTCGCTTGCGCCAGCGCCTCGGTCAAATAGCCGCGCAGGCCGTCGTTGTACTGCCAGGTTTGCGATTCGCCGGTCTTGGCGTTGGTCAGCGTGACCGTCACGCCGGGCAGCAGCACCGCCTTGGAGCGCAGCAGGCGCTGAAGTTCGGTCTGCGAGATGACGGGCGAATCGAAGTATTTGGCGTCCGGCCAGGCGGTGACGCGGGTACCGGACTTTTTGCCGTCGCGCGGCGCGACCACGGAGGACAGCGGCTCGACCACGTCGCCGTGCTCGAAGGCCAGCTTGTGCAGGCCGGTGCCATCGGGTTCCTTGCGCCAGACGGTGATCTCCAGGCGCTTGGACAGCGCGTTGGTGACCGACACGCCGACGCCGTGCAGACCGCCCGAGAAGGCGTACGCGCCGCCCGAGCCCTTGTCGAACTTACCGCCGGCGTGCAGGCGGGTGAAGACGATTTCCACCGTCGGCACGCCTTCTTCGGGGTGCAGGCCGACCGGGATGCCGCGGCCGTCGTCTTCGACGGTGATGCTGCCGTCGGCGTTTTGCGTCACGACGATGTTCTTGCAATGGCCGCCCAGCGCCTCGTCGGAGGCATTGTCGATGACTTCCTGGATGATGTGCAGCGGATTTTCGGTGCGGGTGTACATGCCCGGACGTTGCTTGACTGGTTCCAGGCCCTTGAGGACCCGGATGGATGATTCGCTGTAGTCGGAAACTGGTTTTTTAGTGGCCATACGTTCAAGCTTGTGATTTTAATACTGGGTTTATGTACAGTTTTATACGTTCGTTTGCGTATTCTATCCTCAACCGGACGTGATCGAGGCCTAAAACGGGACAAAAAATAGCTGCGGGCCAATTTATACACGATGTTTACAACGGGGGCGTGACTTTTTAGACCGTTTTTACGGGCGCCTCGATAAGCTGATTCGTATCGCAACGATCAATCAGGAGTTCGATATGCACGCTTTTTCCACCTCCCGCCCCGCTACAGGCACCTGCCTGATGCTGATGACGGTCGATACCGGCGCCGTGACGGCGCTGCGCCGCATGGTCATGCGCCTGTGCGGCGAGTCGCTGGAGTTCATGCGCATCGAGGCCTGCGAGCATGGCGCGCGCATGAAGGTGTGGCTGTGCGTGGGCCCGGCCATGGTGGCGCGGGTGATGGAGGCGGTGATGCAGGCGCTGCCCGGCGCCGAATTCGGCCGCTTTGTCGAGCGGCCGGCCCATTGATCGCGGCGATTTCGCCGCCGAATTTTGTCAACCACTGGAAGAAAGAACCGCAACATGAACAAATTAGTACTCGTCGCGGCGATCAGCGCCGCCTTCGTCTGCGGCCAGGGCCGTGCCGAGGATGCGCCGGCCGCCGTCGCCGCCAAGCCGGATAACGAAACCAGCTTCAATGCGGCCGTCGTCTCCGACTACCGCTATCGCGGCATATCGCAGACCCGCCTGAAGCCCGCGCTGCAGGGCGGCCTCGATTTCGTGAATAATCCGACCGGCGTGTATGCCGGCGCCTGGCTGTCGACCATCAAATGGACCAAGGACGCGGGTGGCGATGGCGATGTCGAAGTGGATATCTACGCCGGCAAGCGCGGGCAGGTGAGCGAGGCGGTCTCGTACGACATCGGCGTGCTGACCTATGTGTACCCGTCCAACGACCTGAAAAACGTCCGTGGCTTCGCCAACGCCGACACCATCGAGATTTACGGGCAGCTGGGTTTTGGTCCCGCCTATATTAAGTATTCGCACGCGGTGACCAATCTGTTCGGCTTCGTCGACAGCAAAAACAGCGGCTACGTGGACGTCGGCGCCAACATCGCGGCGGCGGAGGGTGTGACCATCAACCTGCACGCCGGGCACCAGAAGGTAAAGCATAACGATGCCTCCAGCTATACCGACTGGAAGGTCGGCGCCACCAAGGACTTCGGCGTGGTGACCGGCGCGCTGGCGGTGATCGGCACCAACGCCGACAAGACGGCCTACGCCTCGCCGGCCAACGGTAAATTCCTCGGCAAGACGGCTTTGCAGCTGACGATCAGTAAAGTGTTTTAAGTCTCCAGGGCCCGATTGGCGGGCCACGCCCGCCAATCCAGCCTACCTGTTGAATACTTCCCTGTAGAGATGCCGCACTTCCGGCGCGCACAGCACGTTCGCGGTCTTGTACATCGCCGGTTCCAACTCGCTGTGGTGCGAGTGATAGGCGCCTTGCTCGTCCAATATCAGCATGTCCGCCAGCCGCGCGCCCGGCAACTGCGCCACGAACACCAGCACGCACCCCGTTTGATGCGCCGACAGCGGCTCGCTGCCATGTGCCACCGTCACCAGCACGCGCGCCCCCGGGTTGGCCCGTTGCGCCTCGCGCAGGCGCTCGAGCAGCGGCGCGTGGTTCGGCCGCTCCAATTCTTCCCGGCGCAGCAGCGCCACGATCACGCCTGCCCGCGCCAGCGCCGCATCGGCCGGGGAAGCGCCGCAATCCACGGGCCGGGAGGCATCGACCACCAGATCATCGTATAGCTGCGGATCGTAGGCGCCAGGGTCCGGGCAGACCAGCAGCACGCGATTCCCCGCCGCGACCCGCAGCAGCGCCAGTTCCTCGGCCAGGTCGGAGACATCCCGGTTGCCGTCCATGCCGGTGAGCGCGACGATCATATCGCCTCCGCCGCGACCAGGATACGCGCGGCCGGTTGTGCCGCCGCCTCGGAGCGATAAACAGGGATGTCTTCCAGTTCCTCCAGCGCGGCGCCGATACCGAGCTTGCATTCGGTGCTGGCCGGCGTCATCGGCAACCGCAGCTCATCGCCCATGCGGCCCTGAATCGATAGCGCGGCCTTGAGCGGCGCCGGATTCGGCTCGGAGAACAGCAGGCGGATCACCGGCAGCAGTTGGTCGAACAGGCCGCGCGCCTCGGTCAGGCGCTGTGCGCGAACCAGATCATATAGTCGTACGTACAAATCGAGCCGTATATGCGCGGCGGCCGAGATGGCGCCATGCCCGCCACCGCACAGGGCGGCGAACAGCAGCGCGTCGTCGCCGCATAGCATCGACAGCGGCGTGCGGCGCACCAGCTCCGTCATCTGATTCAGGCTGCCGCCGGCTTCCTTGATGCCGATGAACTGCGGGTTGACGGCCAGCCGGCGCGCCGTGGCCAGCTCCAGATTGACGCCGGTGCGCGCCGGTACGTTATAGAGTACGATCGGCTGCGCGGTGGCGTCGGCGATCGTCTCGAAGTGGCGCACCAATCCGTCCTGCGACGGCCGCACGTAGGCCGGCGTCGAAACGAGGTAGCCGGCCAGCCCGGAGTCGTCGAACCGCAGCGCCTTGCCGGCGGCGGCGAAGGTGTCGCTGCCGCCGATGCCCATCAGGACCGGGCAGCGCTTGTGCGCCACCTCCAGCACCGCCGCCAGCGCCGAGTCCTGCTCGTCGACGTCCAGCTGCGAGGCTTCGCCGGTGGTGCCGCAGACCACCAGGCCGTGCGCGCCTGCGGCAATCAGGCCGTCGGCCAGGTTCTGCAGGGCGGCCAAATCGATTTCGTCGTGACGCAGCGGCGTGGCCAGCGGCACCCAGATGCCGTGTAGGGAAGTAAGCATGATCTTTTCAGGTAGTGGCAATGCTCAAAGCTTAGGCCGACGTTTGTAAAAAATCTCTAAAGAGTCGCGGCGCAGGTGTAAACAACCCGTAAACATGCGGGTGGGCGCATGGCTGCAAATCGATTTTTACGGTTTGTTTACACCCCCTCTCCAAGTCTTTACAAAATCTTTAGACCCTTCCCGCTAACCTTCCCACTATCAAAACAAGACCTGTGAGGGTGTGATGGACATAGTATTTATCGGTGCGATGGTGGTGTTCTTTGCCGCGTCGGTGGCCTTTGCCGCCGGTTGCGACAAGCTTGGAGGCCAGCCATGAGCCTGTTCTACGTGATCGGCGCGGCGGCCGCCGCCGGCCTGCTGGTGTATCTGATCGTGGCGCTGCTGAAAGCGGAGGAGCTATAATGACCCTGCAATCGACCGTTTTACTGGTGGTGTTCCTGGCCGCCGTCATCGCGCTGGGCTACCCGCTCGGTATTCTGCTTGCGCGTGTCGGCGACGGCGGCGCCATCCCCGGCATGGGCTGGATCGGCAAAATCGAGGCGCTGCTATACCGCGCCGCCGGCATCGCCGGCAAGGACGGCAAACCCGAAGGCCAGAACTGGAAAGCCTACGCCATCGCGCTGCTGGCTTTTAACGGCATCGGCGCGCTGGCCGTCTACGCGCTTCAGCGTTTGCAGGCCTTCCTGCCGCTCAATCCCCAGGGCCTGGCCAACGTCAGCCCCGACTCGTCGTTCAACACCGCCGTCAGCTTTGTCGCCAACACCAACTGGCAGGGTTACAGCGGCGAACAGACCATGAGCTACCTGACCCAGATGCTGGCGCTGACCGGCCAGAACTTCTTCTCTGCCGCCACCGGCATGGCGGTCGCCTATGCGCTGATCCGCGGTTTTTCGTCTCGCTCGGCCAAGTCGATCGGTAATTTCTGGGTCGACGCCACCCGTTCGACCTTGTATGTGCTGCTGCCGCTGGCGCTGGTCCTGGCCGTGTGCCTGATGGGGCAGGGCGTGATCCAGAATTTCTCCGCCTATAAAGAAGTGACCTTGCTCGATCCGGTCACCTACACCCAGCCCAAAGTCGGCGCCGACGGCCAGCCGCTGAAGGACGCCAAGGGCGAGCCGGTCACCGAGACGCTGACCGCCAACACGCAAACCATCGCCATGGGACCGGTCGCGTCGCAGGAATCGATCAAGATGCTGGGCACGAACGGCGGCGGCTTCTTTAACGCCAATTCGGCGCACCCGTATGAGAATCCAACGCCGCTGACGAACTTCATGCAGATGCTGGGGATTTTCCTGATTCCGGCCGGCTTGTGCTTCGCCTTCGGCCGCATGGTGGGCGATCCGCGCCAAGGCTGGGCGGTGCTGGGCGCGATGACATTGCTGTTCGTCGTCACCACCGTGGTGGTGCTGGGCGCCGAGCAGCAGGCGCATCCCGCGCTGCAGGCGCTCAACGTCGACCAGGCCATGAGCGCGCTGCAATCGGGCGGCAATATGGAAGGCAAGGAGACCCGCTTCGGCATCAGCGCCTCGGCGCTATTCGCCGCCGTGACCACGGCCGCCTCCTGCGGCGCCGTCAACGCCATGCACGATTCGTTCATGCCGTTGGGCGGCATGATCCCGATGCTGCTGATCCAGTTCGGCGAGGTGATCTTCGGCGGCGTCGGTTCGGGCCTGTACGGCATGCTGATCTTCGCCATCATGGCCGTCTTCATCGCCGGCCTGATGATCGGCCGCACGCCGGAATACCTGGGCAAGAAGATCCAGGCCTACGAAATGAAGATGACCTCCATCGCCATCCTGGTGACGCCTACGCTGGTGCTGGTGGGGACGGCCATCGCCGTCATGACGGATGTCGGCAAGGCGGGCATCGCCAATCCCGGCGCGCACGGTTTCTCCGAGATCCTGTACGCGTTCAGCTCCGCCGCCAACAACAACGGCAGCGCCTTCGCCGGCCTGTCCGCCAACACGCCGTTCTACAACAGCATGCTGGCGGTGGCGATGTGGTTCGGCCGCTTCGCGATGATCGTGCCGATCCTGGCGATCGCCGGATCGCTGGCCGGTAAGAGCCGGTTGCAGGCGAATGCCGGCACGATGCCGACCCACGGCCCGATGTTCATCGGCCTGTTGTGCGGCGTGGTGGCGCTGGTCGGCGTGCTCAATTACGTTCCGGCGCTCGCGCTCGGCCCAGTGGTCGATCACTTGCAGCTGTTTGCAAAATAAGGATTCATCATGTCGCAGACTATACAAAAAGAGATGACCATCTTCACCAATCCACCGGTCAAAAAGCAGGGCATGTTCGATAGCGAGCTGCTGATGCCGGCCATCGCCGATTCGTTCCGCAAGCTCAGTCCCGCCACGCAGTTGCGTAGCCCGGTGATGTTCGTGGTCTACGTCGGCAGCATCATCACCACCTTGCTGTATGTGCAGGCATTGCTCGGCAAGGGCGAGACCAGCCCCGGTTTCATCCTGGCGATCACCGTCTGGCTGTGGTTCACGGTGCTGTTCGCGAACTTCGCCGAGGCCATGGCCGAGGGCCGCAGCAAGGCGCAGGCGGCGTCGCTGCGCAGCCTGAAGCAAACCGTGGTCGCCAAGAAGCTGGCCAGCCCGAAGTACGGCACCACCTGGCTGCCGCAGCCGGCGCTCGATCTGCGCAAGGGTAACTACATTCTGGTCGAGGCGGGCGACGTGATTCCGATTGACGGCGAAGTGATCGAAGGCGTGGCCTCGGTCGACGAAAGCGCCATCACCGGCGAATCGGCGCCGGTGATCCGCGAGTCCGGCGGCGATTTCTCGTCCGTCACCGGCGGCACCCGCGTGCTGTCGGACTGGCTGGTCGTCAAAGTCACCGCCAATCCGGGCGAGACTTTCCTCGACCGCATGATCTCGATGGTTGAAGGCGCCAAGCGCCAGAAAACCCCGAACGAGATCGCGCTGACGATCCTGCTGGTGGCGTTGACCATCGTTTTCCTGATCGTCACCGTGACCCTGTTGCCGTTCTCGCTGTTCTCAGTGGCCGCCAGCGGCAGCGGCACGCCGGTCACCATCACGGTGCTGATCGCGCTGCTGGTATGCCTGATCCCGACCACCATCGGCGGCCTGCTGTCGGCCATCGGCGTGGCCGGCATGAGCCGCATGATGCAAGCCAACGTGATCGCCACCTCCGGCCGCGCGGTGGAGGCGGCCGGCGACGTCGACGTGCTGCTGCTCGATAAAACCGGCACCATCACGCTCGGCAACCGCCAGGCGTCGGCATTCGTGCCGGCGCCCGGCGTGACCGACCAGCAGTTGGCCGACATCGCGCAACTGGCCTCGCTGGCCGACGAGACGCCGGAAGGGCGCAGCATCGTGGTGCTGGCGAAGCAGAAGTTCAACCTGCGCGAGCGCGAGATGGTGTCGCTGAATGCGGTGTTCGTGCCGTTCACCGCGCAGACCCGCATGAGCGGCGTCGATATCGGCGACCGGGAGATCCGCAAGGGCGCGGCCGACACCGTGCGCAAGTATGTCGAGGCGCTCGGCCTGCCGTATCCGGCGGAAGTGACCCGCGCCGTCGACGACATCTCGCGTCGCGGCAGCACGCCGCTGGTGGTGGTCGACGGCGGCCGCGTGATGGGCGTGGTCGAGCTGAAGGACATCGTCAAGGGCGGCATCAAGGAGCGCTTCGCCGAACTGCGCCGCATGGGCATCAAGACCGTCATGATCACCGGCGATAACAAGCTGACCGCCGCCGCCATCGCCGCCGAGGCGGGCGTGGACGACTTCCTGGCCGAGGCGACGCCGGAGGACAAGCTCAAACTGATACGCAGCTACCAGTCCGAGGGCCGCTTGGTCGCGATGACCGGCGACGGCACCAACGACGCGCCGGCCCTGGCGCAGGCCGACGTCGCCGTGGCGATGAACTCGGGCACGCAGGCGGCCAAGGAGGCCGGCAACATGGTCGACCTGGATTCGAATCCGACCAAGCTGCTGGAGATCGTCGAAATCGGCAAGCAGATGCTGATGACGCGCGGTTCGTTGACGACGTTCTCGATTTCGAACGACATCGCCAAATACTTCGCCATCATCCCGGCGGCTTTCGTCGGCACCTATCCGCAATTGAAGGCGCTCGACATCATGCATCTTGCCAGCCCGTCGTCGGCCATCATGTCGGCGGTGATCTTCAACGCCTTGATCATCGTCGCGCTGATCCCGCTGGCGCTCAAGGGCGTGCGTTACCGCGCCATCGGCGCCGTCGCGCTGTTGCGCCGCAACCTGCTGCTGTACGGCGTGGGCGGCATCATCCTGCCGTTCGTCGGCATCAAGGCCATCGACCTGCTGCTGTCGGCGCTCAACCTGGTTTAAGGAGTTCATCATGTCGTTTTCCGCAATTCGTCCCGCCGTCGTCGTCTTCAGCGCCTTGACCCTGATCTGCGGCGTGGCCTACCCGCTCGCCGTCACCGGCATCGGCGCGGCCGTGTTTTCCGCCAAGGCGGCCGGCAGCCTGGTGGAGGTCGGCGGCAAGCAGGTCGGCTCCAAACTGATCGGCCAGTCGTTCTCGTCGCCGAAGTATTTCTGGGGCCGTCCGTCGGCCACCGGGCCGATGCCCAATAACGCGGCCGGCTCCAGCGGCTCCAACCAGGGACCGAACAACCCGGCGTTGCTGGACGCGGTCAAGGGCCGCATCGACGCGCTCAAGGCGGCCGATCCGTCCAACACCGCCGCCATACCGGTCGATCTGGTGACCGCTTCGGCCAGCGGACTCGATCCCGAGATCAGCGTGGCCGCCGCGCGCTATCAGGCCGGCCGCATCGCCGCCGCCCGCAAGCTGCCAACCAAGGACGTGATGGCGCTGATCGAGCGCCATCAGATTGCCCAGGTATTCGGTTTCTTCGGCGAGCCGAGGGTCAATGTGCTGGCGCTGAATCTGGCTTTGGATCAGGCGCCAAGTCCGGACAAGGGGTAAAATCAACGCATGTCCATGTTCCCCAACGAGAGCCAACGGCCCGACCCCGATGCGCTGCTGGCGCAGGTGCAGGCGCAGGAGCGCAAGGCCGCGCGCGGCAAGCTGCGCATCTACTTCGGCGCCTCGGCCGGCGTCGGCAAGACCTACGCGATGCTGGCCGCCGCCCGCAAGCAGAAGGCGGAAGGGCAGGTGGTGCTGGTCGGCGTGGTCGAAACCCACGGACGCGGCGAGACCGCCGCGATGCTGGGGGATCTGGACGTGCTGCCGCCCAAGCGGATCGACTATCGCGGCAAGACCCTGGCCGAATTCGATCTGGATGGCGCGCTGGCCCGGCGCCCGCCGCTGATCCTGATGGATGAACTGGCGCATTCCAACGCGCCCGGCTCGCGCCATCCCAAGCGCTGGCAGGACATTGAAGAACTGCTCGACGCCGGCATCGACGTGCTCACCACCGTCAACGTGCAGCACCTGGAAAGCCTCAACGATGTCGTCGGTGGCATCACCGGGATCCGCGTCGGCGAGACGGTGCCCGACACCGTCTTCGACCAGGCAGACGAGGTGGTGCTGGTCGATATCCCCGCCGACGAGCTTTTGGCGCGCCTCAAGAGCGGCAAGGTCTATCAGGAGCAGCAGGCCGAGCGCGCGTCGAAAAACTTCTTCCGCAAAGGGAACCTGATCGCGCTGCGCGAACTGGCGCTGCGCCGCACCGCCGACCGGGTCGAGGACGACGTGCGCGCCTACCGCGTCGAGCAATCGATCGCCGATATCTGGAAGACCGGCGCCGCGCTGCTGGCCTGCGTCGGGCCGCGTCCAGGCGGCGAGCACACGGTGCGCAGCACGGCGCGGTTGGCCGGGCAGCTCGGCACCGGCTGGCACGCGATCTATGTCGAAACGCCGTCGCTGCACCGGCTGCCGGCCGCGCGGCGCGAGCAGATACTCAAAACCCTCAAACTGGCCGAGAGCCTGGGCGCGACAACGGCGGTCATTTCCGGGCGCGACATCGCCTTGGCGGCGGTGGAGTACGCGCGCGGCCACAATTTATCCAAGATCGTGGTCGGACGCGCCCATTCAACCTGGCCTTTGCGCCCGCCCCACATCAAGCGCCTGGCGCTTTACGCGCCGGACCTGGACCTGATCGAAATCGGCCGCGCCAGCAAGGAGCCGGAGGCGGCATCGCCGGCGCCCATCGGCCGTGACGACGATGTCCCGACCGGCGACGCCGACGACACCGGCGTGAAAACACCCTGGCTGCGCAGCCGCGCCGCCGGCTACCTGATCGCGGCGGTGGCCAGCGTATCGACGGCGCTGGTGGCCACGCCGCTGGCGGTCTGGCTCGATCTGGCCAATATCGCCATGCTGTTCTTGCTGATGGTGGTGCTGGTGGCGGTGCGTTTCGGTCGAGGACCGTCGGTGCTGGGCACCTGCGTCAGCGTGGCCTGCTTCGACTTCTTCTTCGTGCCGCCGCGTTTTACTTTTGCCGTGACCGATTTCCAGTACGTGATCACGTTTGTCGTCATGCTGGCGGTGGGCCTGATCACCGGCCACCTGACCGCAGGCCTGCGCTTCGAGGCGCGCATCGCCTCGCAGCGCGAAAAACGTTCGCGCGCGCTGTACGAATTCGCCCGCGAGTTGTCCGGCGCGCTGCAAACCGAGCAAATCTTCGACACCACGCAGGCGGCGATCCAGCGCGCCTTCCACGCCCGTTCCACCTTGATGGTGCCTGACGACGGCGGCCGGCTGCGGATGCCGCCTCCCGGAAATGGTCGAGGCGCTGTTCAAACCGTCGATGCCGCCTACATCGAACACCGTTCCGCGCTTGACATCGGCATCGCCCAATGGTCATTCGACCACGCCGAAAGCGCGGGCCTGGGCACCGGCACCTTGCCGGCCAGCCGGATCTTTTACCTGCCGCTGGAGGCGCCGATGCGCACGCGCGGCGTGCTGGCGATCGAACCGGCAAACGCGCGCTGGATACTGATTCCCGAGCAGCGGCAGCAGCTCGACACCTTTGCAGCGCTGGCCGCCATCGCGCTGGAACGGGTGCACTACATCGAGGTGGCGCAAAACGCGCTGGTCAACATGGAGTCCGAACGGCTGCGCAATTCGCTGCTGGCGGCGTTGTCGCACGACCTGCGCACCCCGCTGACATCCCTGGTCGGCCTGTCCGAATCGCTGGCCGGCTCGAAACCGGGGCTGGCGCCCTCGCAGCTGGACATGGCGGCCGCGCTGCACGACGAGGCGCTGCGCATGAGCGCCCTGGTGTCGAACTTGCTCGACATGGCGCGCATCCAGAGCGGGGAAGTGAAGTTCAACCTGCAATGGCAGCCACTCGAAGAGGTGGTGGGCAGCGCGCTGCGTGCCAGCGCCTCGCTGCTGAAGGGCCATGTGGTGCGCACGCGGCTGCCGTCCGACCTGCCGCTGCTGCGCTACGACGCCGTGCTGATCGAACGGGTGCTGAGCAACCTGGTGGAAAACGCCGGCAAATACACGCCGCCGGGATCGCAGATCGTCATCGCCGCCGAGCTGCATGGCGCCTGGATTAATATCCTGGTCTATGATGACGGTCCGGGACTACCGCCCGGGCGCGAGGAAGCCATTTTCGAGAAATTCACGCGCGGTGAGCGCGAATCGGCCAAGCCTGGCGTCGGTCTGGGGCTGGCGATTTGCCGCGCCATCGTCGAGGCGCACGGCGGACGCATCGCGGCGGCGCCGTCGCCGTTGGGCGGCGCGGGCTTCGCGATCTCGTTGCCGCTTGGCACGCCGCCGGACATGCCGGAGATGCAGGAGCTGGAACAGGATAACTGAAATGAGTGACGTAAATGAGTGACGTAGCCACTGCCCCAATCGCCTTGCTGGTCGAGGACGAGCCGCAAATCCGCCGCTTCGTTCGCGCCGCACTGGAGGAGGAGGGCTGGCAGGTGCACGAGGCGGCGACCATGCAGCGCGGCCTGATCGACGCCGGCACCCGCAAACCGGACTTGATCGTGCTCGATCTGGGCCTGCCCGATGGCGACGGCATCGATTTCGTCGCCGACCTGCGCAAATGGTCGACGGTGCCGGTGATCGTACTGTCGGCCCGGGTCAACGAGGCCGACAAGATCCGCGCGCTCGACGCCGGGGCCGATGATTACCTCACCAAGCCGTTCGGCGTTGGCGAGCTGCTGGCGCGGGTGCGCGCCACCTTGCGGCGCCAGCGCCAGCCGGCGGCCGACAATGATGGCCTGATCGTGTTCGGCGACGTGGCGGTGGACTTGAAGAACCGCCGCGTCACACGCGCCGGGGAGAACGTCCACCTCACGCCGACCGAGTATCGCCTGCTTGCGGTCCTGGTGGCCAATGCCGGCCGCGTGATGACCAATCCGCAGTTGCTGCGCGCGGTCTGGGGGCCGTCGCAAGGGGAGAACGGCCACTATCTGCGCATCTACATGGGGCATCTGCGGCACAAGCTGGAGGCCGATCCCACCCAGCCGCGCCATCTGCTGACCGAGACGGCCGTCGGCTATCGCCTGCAATTCTAATTTCGCTCCGCGCCGAAGTGTCGCGGCGATCGCGCCGCTATAGTCCATGCATCGTTATAGAGGAGACTATATGCCCGAGCAGACACCCGTGCCGCGCGAGCGATTTTTTGTGACCTGCGCAGATGGACCGACGTTGGCGATGCAGGTGCGGCGCGCCGCCGGCTCGCGCGGAGATGTGCTGTACGTCCACGGCTCCACGTTCGGCGCCGATCTATCGGTGCTTTACGCGCTGGACGGCCGCAGTTGGGCCGATGCCTTACACGATGCCGGCTTCACCGTTTGGGCGTTCGACTTCGCCGGCTACGGAAAATCCGAGCGCTATCCCGCCGATTCCGGCCGCGCCGTCGGACGCCTGGCCGAGGTGCTGCCGCAATTGCGGCGGGCGGTGGCCGCGGTAAGGCAGCGCAATGGCAACCGCCGGCTATCGTTGCTGGGACATTCCTGGGGCGCGACGGTGGCCGCCGCATACGCATCCGAGTATCGGGATGAAGTCGATGCCTTGGTGCTGTTTGCGCCTGTGACGGTACGACCATCGGCAGCAGCCGCGCATTCGCCGGACGCCGGCCAGCCGTCGCATTATCCGCTCACGCTGTGGGCGCAGTATCGCCGCTTTGTCGAGGATGTGCCGCGCGGCCAGCCGCAGGTATTCGATGAAGCGCACTTCGAGAGCTGGGGAGAGGCCTTCCTGAAAACGGATTCCGATGCCCGCCTGCGCACGCCGCCGGCGGTGGGCACACCGGCCGGGCCGCAGTTGGATGTGCGGGCCATGTGGTCGGGGCAGGCGCTGTACGATCCGGCGCGCGTCGTGGCGCCGACCTTGCTGGTGCGTGGCGAATGGGACAGCGTCTGCGATGCCGGCGATGCCCGTCGCCTGCTGGACGCCTTGGGCGACGCCGTGCGGGTAGCTGCGACCATTCCTGGCGCCACGCATTTGATGCACCTCGAGGCGGGCCGCGGACTCCTCTACAATGAGGTGAACAAATTTTTGCTGGAGCGTGGCGGATGATGATGATTGAAGCGGTGCGACCATGATGGCGCCGGTGCAGCCGCGTTTCGCGCGCGTGGCCGCCGCCATTGGCGAACCGACGCGGGCGCTGATGTTGTCACGCCTGCTCGATGGCCGCTGTTATACGGCCACCGAACTGGCCGAACATGCCGGCGTGGCCGCGTCCACCGCTTCGCAGCACCTCAAGTTGCTGGTGGACGAGGGGCTGGCGCAGGTGCGCGCGCAAGGGCGGCATCGCTATTTCATGTTGGCCGATGCCGATGTCGCGCATGCGCTGGAGGCGCTGTTGCGGGTGGCCGACGGCGCGCTGCCGGAGACCACGCGTTGGCGGGGGACGGCGATGCGTGGGTTGCGTCATGCGCGTAGCTGTTATGGACACCTGGCCGGGGAGCTTGGGGTGCGGTTGTGCGAGGCGATGGTGGCGCGGGGCTGGGTGGAGGAGCAGGGCGGCCGTGATTATGCGCTGACGGCGGCGGGACGCGAGGGGTTGGCGCAATTGGGCGTTCCTGCCGAAGTGCTGGAAGCGCGCGCCGGCCGGCGCCAGTTGTACGGTTGCGTCGATTGGTCGGAGCGGCGCGATCATTTCGCCGGTCCCCTGGCGGTGGCGATGCTGGAGGCGTGGATCGCGCAGGGCTGGCTGCGCCGCCAGCGGGATTCGCGGGAGCTGACGCTGACCGCCACCGGGAGCAAGCGGCTGGCGAGTATTTCTGAAACACGTGGGGCGGATTAGGCGGAACGCGGTAATCGGCCATGCTTGAGCCGTTGACGGCGCATGGATGGCCGATTACGCGCTTTGCGCTAATCCTCCCTACGTGTTTTTAGAAGGGTTCGCACTTTTTCGGCGGTGCGCGGCGTGGCAGGAATTGACGGTTTTTCGTCTTTCTCCGGTTCGAATTAGCTGCTAGACTCGCGACCATCTTAACGGCCAAGGTCATCGATGAAGAACTGGATAGTGGCACTGCTGCTGGGGGCCGCGCTGACCGTGTCGGCCCACGAAATGAACATGCATATGGCGGCGGGCGAGAAGACGTTGAAGGTGGCCGTCGTCTTGTTCGACGGCGTCGAGGAAATCGACTACGCCGGGCCGATCGAAGTCTTTGGCGCCAGTGGCGCGACCGTGCTGACGGTGGGGCTGTCCAAGGCGCCCGTCACCTCGGTCTATGGCCTGCGGGTTCTCCCCGAATACGACACCGCCGATTTGCCCGACGTCGATGTCCTGCTGGTACCGGGTGGCGGCATCGGCGAGGCCTGGAAAAATCCCCAACTGCTCGCGTGGATCAAGGAGCGCAGCGCCAAGGTCAGGGTGACGATGTCGGTGTGCTCCGGCGCCTTCATTCTCGGCAAGGCAGGCTTGCTCGATGGCCGACAAGCCACCACCACGAGCAGCATGCGCGACGAGCTGGCCCGGCATTTTCCGAAGGCGCAAGTGATGCGGCAGCGCTTCGTCGACGCCGGAAAGCTCATCACAACCGCCGGCCTGTCGGCCGGCATCGACGGCTCGTTGTATCTGGTGCAGCGCGAGCTCGGCGCCGAACGCGCCAAAGCGGCGGCCGGCTACATGGAATACGACTGGCGCCCGCAACCCGAGTCAAAATAACCTTGGTATTTTGGGTTACTTGCTCAGCGTGCGCATGGCCCGCTCCAGCCCATCCATCGTCAGCGGGAACATCCGGTTGTTCATCAACTGGCGGATGATGCTGACCGATTGCCGGTACTGCCAAATCCCCTCCGGCTCCGGATTGAGCCAGACGAACTTCGGAAACGCGTTGGTGAATCGCGCCAGCCATTCGCTGCCCGCTTCCGCATTGTTATACTCGACCGAACCACCCGGGTGCAGCACCTCGTAGGGACTCATGGTCGCGTCGCCGACGAAAATCAGCTTGGTATCGGCCGGATACTTGCGCAGGATATCCCACGTCGGAAAACGCTCCGAATGCCTGCGCCGGTTGTTTTTCCACATATAGTCGTAAACGCAGTTGTGGAAGTAGAAAAAGTCCATGTTCTTGAACTCCGTCTTCGACGCCGAAAACAATTCCTCGGTGCGCTCGATATGGTCGTCCATCGTCCCGCCGACGTCGAACAGCATCAGCACCTTGATGTTGTTCTTGCGCTCCGGCTGCATCTTGATATCCAGGTAGCCGGCGTTGCTGGCCGTGGCGCGGATGGTGGCGTCGAGCGCCAACTCGTCCTCGGCGCCCTGGCGCGCGAACTTGCGCAGGCGCCGCAGCGCGACCTTGATGTTGCGCGTGCCGATTTCCTTGTCGCCGTCGTAGTCCTTGTAGGCGCGCGCCTCCCACACCTTGACCGCAGTGCGGTTGCCGCCCTTGCCGCCGATGCGCACGCCCTCCGGATTGGTGCCGCCGTTGCCGAACGGCGAAGTGCCGCCCGTGCCTATCCATTTGCTGCCGCCCTCGTGGCGCTCCTTCTGCTCCTTGAGCAGCTCCTGCAGGCGGTCCATCAGTTTGTCGTAGCCGAACTTCTCCAGCTCGGCCCTCTGCTCGTCGCTCAGTTCACGCTTCATGCGCTGCAGCAGCCAGTCCATCGGAATCGCGCTGTTGGTTTCGAAGACGTCGTTGATGCCCTTGAAGTACATGCCGAAGGCGCGATCGAACTTGTCGAAGTGCGCCTCGTCCTTGACCAAGGTGAGGCGCGACAGGTAATAGAAGTCGTCGAGCGAGGCGTCGATGACGTTCTTCTGCATCGCTTCGAGCAGGGTCAGGAACTCCTTGATCGTGACCGGGATCTTGGCGTCTTTCAGCGTAAAGAAGAAATCGATCAGCATTTCACACCCTCCCGTGCCGTTCCAGACGGTAGCGCAGCTGCGCCTTGATCTCGGGCCATTCGCCGCCGGTGATGCTGTACATGACCGTGTCTCGCACCGTGCCGTCACGGCGCAGCGCGTGGTGGCGCAGCACGCCATCCTTGCGCGCGCCCAGGCGCTCGATGGCCGCCTGCGAGGCGTGGTTGAAGTTATCGGTGCGCAGGCCGACCAGGGCCGCGCCCAGTTTTTCGAACGCGTGCGTCATCAGCAGCAGCTTGCAGGTGGTGTTGACGTGGCTGCGCTGGCGGCTCTTGGCGTACCAGGTGTAGCCGATCTCGATGCGGCCGACGTCCGGGACGATGTCGTGGTAGCTGGTCGAACCGATGACGGCGCCGCTGGCGGCGTCGATGACGGCGAAGGCCAGCCGGCCGGGCCGCATCTCCAGCGCCTTGTCGATGTAGGCGTCCACTTCGTTCGGCGCCGGCACGGAGGTGACGCGCAGGGTCCACAGCTCGCCGTCCCGGGCGGCGGCCAGCAGGCCCTCGGCGTGCTGCGGCCCGAGCGGCTCGAGGCGCACGCCGTTCAATTCCATCGAGAGCGGTGCGGGCGCCTTCATCAGCGGTTGGTCCTCGACATGAACACCAGGCGTTCGAACAGGTGCACGTCCTGCTCGTTCTTGAGCAGCGCGCCGTGCAGCGGCGGCACGATGGCCTTGGCGTCCTGGCTGCGCAGCGCCTCGGCGGGAATGTCCTCGGCCATCAAGAGCTTCAACCAGTCCAGGAACTCCGACGTCGACGGCTTTTTCTTCAATCCCGGCACGTCGCGCACCTCGTAGAAGCTTTGCAGCGCCTGCGCCAGCAGATCCTTCTTCAGGTTCGGGTAGTGCACGGCGACGATTTGCTCCATCGTGTCGCGGTCGGGGAATTTAATATAGTGGAAGAAGCAGCGGCGCAGGAAGGCGTCCGGCAGCTCCTTCTCGTTGTTGGAGGTGATGATCACCAGCGGCCGGTGCACGGCGCGCACCATTTCGCGCGTCTCGTAGACGTAGAACTCCATGCGGTCGAGCTCGCGCAGCAGGTCGTTGGGGAACTCGATATCGGCCTTGTCGATCTCGTCGATCAGCAGCACCACCGGCTCCGGCGCCGTGAAAGCCTGCCACAGCACGCCCTTGACGATGTAGTTCTGGATGTCGCGCACCCGCTCGTCGCCGAGCTGGGAGTCGCGCAAACGCGACACCGCGTCGTATTCGTACAAGCCTTGTTGCGCCTTGGTGGTCGACTTGATGTGCCATTGCATCAGCGGCATGTTCAGCGCGGCGGCCACTTCCTCGGCCAGCATGGTCTTGCCGGTGCCCGGCTCGCCCTTGATCAGCAGCGGGCGTTGCAGCGTCAAAGCCGCATTCACGGCCAGTTTCAGGTCATTGGTCGCGACGTACTGGTCGGAACCCTCAAAGCGTTGGGTGGCTTGCATGCGTGATGTCTCGGTGAAAAAGGGATGTGTCCAGTATAGGGGAGATTGACCGAAGCCGCCGGTGCGGCGCCGCCCCGCGAAATCGGCCTCTGTGGTGTGTTGTTCTGGCAATGATTCTGTGTAGCTTTGAAAAATTTCTTGAGTTAGAATCGCAGGCTAATAGTGCAAAAGTCAAGTTTTGCATCCGCGGTAGTATCCGATTACTTACCTTGCAAACACCATGAAAAAAATCACCGCACTTCTCGTGCTCGCAGGCCTCGCCCAGACCGCCCAGGTCGCCAACGCGGCGGAAATCGTCGGCAACGCCCAGAACGCCAAGGCCAAGATTGAAATGTGTATCGGTTGTCATGGAATTCCGGGTTACAAAGCCACCTTCCCGGAAGTGTTTCAAGTGCCGATGATCGGCGGACAGTCGGCCAAGTATATTGAAAACGCGCTGCAGGCCTATAAGAAGGGCGATCGCAAGCATCCATCCATGAAGGGCATCGCCGCCAGCCTGTCGGACCAGGATATCGCCGATGTTGCCGCGTTCTACGCGCAGCAGACGCGCACCGCCGCGAAATGAGGACCGCCACTATGAAAAAACTGATCGCCGCACTGTTTTGCTCCACCCTGTCGTTCGCCGCCGTCGCCGGCGGCAATGTCGCCGCCGGCAAGGCCGTGGCCGACAAATACAGCTGCTTCACCTGCCATGGCAAGGATTACAACTCGCCGATCGACCCCAGCTATCCGAAGCTGGCTGGCCAGCACAAGGATTACATCCAGCACGCGCTGACTTCCTACAAGCGCGGCGACGGCGCCAACGGCCGCAACAACGCCATCATGACCGGCCAGGTCAAACCGCTGACCAACCAGGACATCAAGGACCTGGCGGCGTATTTCAACAGCCTGCCGGGCAGCCTGGCGGTGCATCGCTAAACCGCCGGGCCGCCCGGCGTCGACCTCGTTTCGCCCCGAAAAGCCACGCGTTGCGTGGCTTTTTTGTATCTTTTGGCTGGTTTTTTTGTGTCCGTCTACGTAGTTTCTTCCGCCTTCCTTAAGTGTTATCCCTCATCTGGCGCCAACTTCGCGCTGCTAAAATCCTCTTTCTTGATAATATCTATGGACACTCGCCCAATTCTGTTGCCGGTTTTCGCCGCCACTCAGCACTGGGCAAGCATCGGCAGCCGTCACCCTCTTCGTCCGCGCAGTCACCGCCAAGGACGACCAGCCACCTTCGAATGCCACTTCCCGGCGCCCTCGGCGCGTGGGATGGCCGGCAACGCCAGTCCCGAATACAGTCGGTACCTATGAATGGAGTTACGTATGCGTAAGTCACTTGTAATTTTGATGTCGTGCCTGATCCTGGCGGCATGTAGCAAATCGCCGGCGCCCTCGGCCGACAAACCGGTCGACGTGCTGCTGGTCGGCGCCGGCACCATGAGCGCGACCCTGGGCGCGATGCTCAAGGAAATGGACCCGACCCTGACCATGGCCATCTACGAGCGCATGGATTCGGTCGCCGCCGAGAGTTCCGACGCGATGAACAACGCCGGCACCGGCCACTCGGCGTTCGCCGAGCTGAACTACACGCCGGAAGCGGCCGACGGCCACATCGAGACCAAGAAAGCGGTCGAAATCAACGAGCAGTTCGAGATTTCCAAGCAGTTCTGGGCCTACCAGGTCAAGAACAAGTACATCGGCGCGCCGCAAACCTTCATCAACAACGTGCCGCACATGGCCTTTGTCTGGGGCGACGACAACATCAATTTCCTGCGCAAACGCTATGCCGCGCTGCAGAAGGAAAACCTGTTCAAGGGCATGCTGTACTCGGAAGATCCGGCCGTCATCCAGCAATGGGCGCCGCTGATCATGACCGGCCGCGACAAGGGCCAGAAAGTGGCCGCCACCCGCATGGAGATCGGCACCGACGTCAATTTCGGCAACCTGACCCGCGCGCTGGTCAAGCACCTGACCGACACCCACGGCACCACCCTGAACCTGCGCCACCAGGTCGAAGACATCAAGCGCGGCGTCGACGGCAACTGGAACGTCACCGTCAAGAACCTGGCCGACGACTCGGTCAAGACCGTGCGCGCCAAGTTCGTGTTCATCGGCGCCGGCGGCGGTTCGCTGCCGCTGCTGGAAAAATCGGGCATCCCGGAAGCCAAGGGCTACGGCGGCGTACCGGTCGGCGGCCAATGGCTGGTCACCACCAACCAGGCGTTGATCGACCAGCACGCGGCCAAGGTGTACGGCAAGGCCTCGGTCGGCTCGCCGCCGATGTCGGTGCCGCACCTGGACACCCGCATCATCGACGGCAAGAAAGCGCTGCTGTTCGGCCCGTTCGCCACGTTCTCGACCAAGTTCCTGAAAAACGGCTCGTGGATCGACCTGCCGGCCTCGATCGACGGCGGCAACGTGCGCCCGATGCTGCAAGCCGGCTACGACAACATTCCGCTGACCAAGTACCTGATCGGCCAAGTGATGAATTCGCCTGAAGACCGCCTGGCCGCGCTGAAAGAGTACCTGCCGACCGCCAAGCTGGAAGACTGGACGCTGCAAAACGCCGGCCAGCGCGTGCAGATCGTCAAGGACGACCCCGAAAAAGGCGGCCTGCTGCAATTCGGTACGGAAGTGGTCGGTTCGGCCGACGGCAGCATCGTCGCGCTGCTGGGCGCGTCGCCTGGCGCCTCGACCGCGCCGCCGATCATGATCAAAGTGCTGCAAACCGCGTTCAAGGCCAAGCTGGCCACGCCGGAATGGGACGCGAAGATGAAGGCCATGGTGCCGTCCTACGGTCACAAGCTCAACAGCGATCCGGTCCTGGCGAACAAGATCCGCCACTACAGCAGCGACATCCTCGGCCTGAAGGCGTTCACCCTGGACGAGCCGGCCGTCGCCGCCGCGCCGGCGCAAACCGCCGCCAAGTAAAAGCGGCCCGCCGCAAAAACGAAAGCCACGCAATGCGTGGCTTTTTTCATGCGGGGTTGATTATCTGATGCGGCGTTTGACCGCTTCGATGTAGGCGTCGCCATCCGGCGGGGTGCCGGTGCGCTGGGCGTTCCAGATCATTTCGCCCAGGCATTCCATGATTTCGTGCTGCGCATCGTGGGCGGAGTCGAGTTTTAGCGTCAGGGCGGTGGCGGCGTCGCGGATGCCGCGCGGCTGGTCGATCGAGATCTGCTCGTCGATCGACAGGTGCATCGACAGGTGCAGGAAGGGATTGGCTTGCGCGCCTTCCACCGAGTAGTCGCGCGACAGCGCGGTGTCGACGTCGGCCAGCACGTCGTGGTATTCGGGGTGGTGGCGCGCCCAGTCGGCCGCCATCGCCTCGAGCGGTGTCAGGATTTCGTTGGCCCGCTGCTTGCGGTAGGCCTCGCAAAAGAAGCGGCGGACGTCGTCGGATGATGGATTGAACATGCCGCCATTGTACCTCCGGCGAAAAAAAAGCGGGACAGTGTGCCTGTCCCGCCTTTTTTATTGCCCGCTTGTTGCCGTCTCGCTAACTGCTCAGCTGTCGCTTTTGACCGGCTCGTCCGGTCCGGCGGCGACGGCGGCCACGGTGGCCGTCGATACCGCCTCGGCCGGTGCGCAGGCCGATCCCGGCGGTTCCGGGTTCGGACGCGGCGCGTGCGGCTGGCGCAGGTAGCGCGAGCCGTGCTGGCGCCGCTCGTGGCCGTTGGCCGGCCACGTCAGGAAGCGCGACAGCTCCTGTAGCGCGCGCTGGTAGACGTCGCGCTTGAATTCGATCACCACGTCAAGCGGCACCCAGTACTCGTGCCAGCGCCAGGCGTCGAATTCCGGATGGTCCGTCAGCCGCAGATTGACGTCGTTGTCGCGCGCGCACATGCGCAGCAGGAACCAAATCTGCTTCTGGCCACGGTAATGTCCGCGGATTTCCCGCTTGATGAAATGATCCGGCACCTCATAGCGCAGCCAGTCGCGCGTGCGGCCGACGATTTTCACATGTTCGGCCCGCAGGCCGATCTCTTCCTCCAACTCCCGGTACATCGCCTGCTCAGGCGTTTCTCCATATTTGATGCCACCTTGCGGAAACTGCCACGAATGCTCGCGCACGCGTTTGCCCCACCACACCTCGTTCTGCGCGTTGAGCAGGATGATGCCGACGTTGGGCCGAAACCCCTCCCGATCGAGCATATTGCACCTCAAACTTTCTGCGACTGAGCTCCCTGCTTATATTTTTGCCCATAAAAAGACTCTTCGGCTGGGTTTTCGGGGTACGAAAACGGTCGAAGGGCCATCTATTGAACGCATTTGTATAAAGTATGGACGCATCAGCCAGCTAATCCTTTAAAATTAGGTTGATTATAACTCTCTCTTTTTAAAAAGAATTCACCGTATGCGCGCCTCACGTTTTTTTATTTCCACGCTTAAAGAAGCGCCTTCCGACGCCGAGATCGTCAGTCACCAGTTAATGATGCGCGCCGGCATGATCAAGCGCCTGGGTTCGGGCATCTACACGTACATGCCGATGGGCCTGCGCGTCATCCGCAAGGTCGAAGCGATCGTCCGCGAAGAGATGAACAAGTCCGCCGCCATTGAGCTGCTGATGCCGCTGATCCAGCCGGCCGAGCTGTGGCAGGAAACCGGCCGCTGGGACAAGATGGGCGCAGAGTTGCTCCGCATCAAGGATCGCCACGGCCGCGAATTCGCCTTCCAGCCGACCGCCGAGGAAGTCATCACCGATGTTGTCCGCTCGGAAATTAAATCGTACCGTCAACTTCCGTTGAATTTTTACCACATCCAGACCAAGTTCCGCGACGAACGCCGTCCGCGCTTCGGCTTGATGCGCGGCCGCGAATTCACGATGAAGGACGCGTACTCGTTCGACCGCGACCTGGCCGGCATGCAGGCGTCGTACCAGATCATGTATGACGCCTATGTGCGCATTTTCAACCGTTTCGGCCTGAAATTCCGCGCCGTGGCGGCCGACAACGGCGCCATTGGCGGCACCGGTTCGCACGAATTCCACGTCATCGCCAGCACCGGCGAGGACGCGGTCGTCTACTGCCCGACTTCCGACTACGCGGCCAACATGGAAGCGGCCGAAGCCTTGCCGCTGAACGCCACCCGGCCGGCCGCCGCCCAGGCGCTGACCAAGGTCGCCACGCCGGACGCCACCAAGTGCGAGCTGGTCGCCGAGCAGCTCAAGCTGCCGCTGGCGCAGACCGTCAAAACGCTGGCGCTGACCGTCGAGACCGAAAAAGACGGCAAAGTCGCCAAACAGTATTTCATGCTGCTGCTGCGCGGCGACCATGAGCTCAACGAAGTCAAAATGGGCAAGGTGGCCGGCCTGGCCGCCCACCGCTTCTCGACCGAGGCGGAAATCCTCGAAGTGTACGGCTGCGTGCCGGGCTACCTGGGTCCGATCGGCACCAAGGCCCCGGTCACCGTGGTGGCCGACCGCACCGTCGCCAACATGGCCGATTTCGTTTGTGGCGCCAACGACGCCGGCTTCCACTACACCGGCGCCAACTGGGGCCGCGACGTCGCCGAACCGGCCATCGTCGCCGACCTGCGCAACGTCGTCGAAGGCGACGCCTCGCCGGACGGCAACGGCGTGCTGGCGATCGAGCGCGGCATCGAAGTGGGCCACGTGTTCCAGCTCGGCACCGCGTACTCGGAATCGATGAAGGCCACCTTCCTCGACGAGAACGGCAAGCCGGCGCCGCTGCAGATGGGTTGCTACGGCATCGGCATCACCCGCATCCTGGGCGCGGCGATCGAGCAGAACTTCGACGACAAGGGCATCATCTGGCCGACGTCGCTGGCGCCGTTCGAACTGGTGCTGTGCCCGATGGGCATGGACCGCAGCGAAGCGGTCAAGGAAGCGGCCGAGAAGCTGTACGCCGACGCGCAGGCGGCCGGCATCGACGTCATCCTCGACGACCGCGGCCTGCGTCCGGGCGGCATGTTCGCCGACTGGGAGCTGATCGGCGTGCCGCACCGCGTGGTGATCGGCGACCGTGGCCTGAAGGAAGGCAACCTGGAATACCAGGGCCGCCGCGACACCGAAGCGACCGCCGTGCCGGTGGCCGATGTGATCAGCTTCATCCAGGGCAAAATGTCGCAGTGAGCAAACGCAGTGTAGCCGGCGCCGCGTTGGCGCTGGCGCTGTCAGTGATGACGGCGCCGGCCGCGCAGGCCGGCAATCAGAAGGAGGAGGCGCTGGCCGATTCGGTCCGCGTCGCCCTCGCCAACAGCATCAAGGATGCGACGCCGCCACGCATCACCTTCCGCAACGACGCCGAACGGCTGCGTTACGAAGGCTGGCTGGCGCAGATGTCGGCGCGCCTCAAGCGCAAGCTGCCCGACGAGCAAACCCGCCACGAGTTCCTTGCCACCGTCTGGTACGAATCGCGCCGCGCCGGGCTGGAGCCGGGCATGGTGCTGGGCCTGATCCAGGTCGAATCGGCGTACCGCAAATACGCGGTCTCGCTGGTGGGCGCGCGCGGGTATATGCAAGTGATGCCGTTCTGGACCAACGTGATCGGCGACCGCGACCGCAGCGCCCTGTTCAACATGCAAACCAACTTGCGCTACGGCTGCGCGATCTTACGGATGTACATCGACATGGAGGGCGGCAACCTCTACCTCGCGCTGGGCCGTTACAACGGCAGCCGAGGGCGGCCGCAATATCCGAACGCCGTCCTCACGGCCTGGAATAACTGGAAATAACCCTGCTACACCAAAAAACATTGGGGTCAGTGCCGACATTCGGACATTGGGGAACTTTTGCGTCCAAAAAGAGTTCCTTTTTTTCGCCAAATGTCCGAATGTCGGCACTGACCCCGGGGTTTTTTTACAGTATCAGGATGCCTTGGAGCGACGAGATGTTTGCCGCGTCGGACCAGCTGCCGAGCAGGCGGCCGGCGCCGTCGAATTCGAGCAGTTGCCGTCCTTTGCCGCCATTGGCGGGGCCGTGGCCTTGCCAGTTGGCGACGATCAGACGTCCGTCGTCCAGCTGCTGGAATGTGGCATAGAAAAACGGCGCGACGTCGTCCGGCACCTCGCCTTCGCCGCCGAAGGTGCCGAGCAATTCCCCCTTCGCGTCGAAGCGGGCCATGAACCCGCCGTAGCCGGCCGAGACCAACGTCGTGCCATCCGCGCATTGCTCCGCCTTCCACGCGTGAACGAAGCCCGGCGCCCGCAATTGGCGCACGGCGTTGAGCGCGCCGTCGGTTTCCAGGATGTGATCGTTCATGCATAGCAGATAGCCGCCGGCGGCAGTGCGCCGCATCAGCCGGATGTAGTCGCCGTCGCGGCGGGCCGTGTGTGTCAGCGTGAAATCGCGGTCCAACGTCAGCACGTTGATGCCGCCGGTGCCATCGAGGTTGTGGCCCGTCACCAGGGTCGAGCCATCGTCCAGCCGGCGCACGGAGGTGACGTCGCTCCAGCGGTCGCACGCGGCCAGCACTTCGCCGGTGCCGATCCGCAGCTCGAGGAATCCCCGCTCGAAGCCGATCATAACGCGGTCGTCGTCAAGGCGCTGCATGTCGCGCGCCAGCGGAAAGTCGGCCAGGTCGCGCGACCATACCGCGCCCGCGCGCGTGGTGTCGATCAGCGAGATGTGCTGGCGGCCTTCGTCGATGGCGAGCAGTCTATGTGTCAATGTCATATGTCCTCGTTACCAGTAAGGTTCCCACGTGCGGCTCAGGCGCACCAGGGATTCGAAATAGAAGTAGTCGCCCCAGATGCAGCTCTCGTCGATGCCGATGCGGTGCGGCTTGTGATAGACCGCGTGCCGCAGCAGCCCGCCGCCCGGCGCGCCGTCCGTATTGGCATAGTGCTCGGACAGCTGGCCCACGGTGCGCAGGGCGGCGGCCTCGTAATCGGCGCGCAGCGGGTCGAGCAGCGGCAGGTTCTTGGCCAGCTCCAGCAGGCCGCAGGCGGCGATGGCGGCGGCCGAGCTGTCGCGCTCCTCGCCGCCCGACGTGAAAATCAAATCCCAGTAGCAAATGCCGTCTTCCGGCAAGCGGTTCAGATAGTAGTTGGCCAGCACCTTGGACAGGTCTAGCAAACGCGTGTCGCCATTGTGGCGGAACACCAGCGGGAAGCCGGAGATGCCCCATGCCTGGCCGCGCGCCCAGCACGAGTCGTCGGCGTAGCCCTGGTGCGTTTTGCCGTGGCGGGGCAGCCCGGTCGCGGTGTCGAAGAAGAAGGTGTGGAAGGTCGAGCCGTCCGGCCGCACGATGTGGCGCGCCGCCGCTTCGATATGCCGGTCGGCGGCCTGGCGGAAGCGCAGGTCGCCGCTGTGCCCACTGGCCCAGTACAACAGCGGCAAATTCAGGTTGCAGTCGATGATCATGCGGCCGCTTTGCTCGGGGTCGTTCAAGTCGCCCCAGGCCTGGATGATGCCGGCGCGCGGCTGGTAGCGCTCCAGCAGCAGATGGGCCGCGCCCATGGCCGCCTCGGCCGCGATGGTGCTGCCGGTGAGCTTGTATGCCGCCACGCACGACAGGCTGTACAAAAAGCCCAGGTCGTGGTGGTTGACGTCGATCTTTTCGGCCTGCCGTCGGTGGAAGCCGAGTACGTGGCGTGCGGCCACGTCGCGGTAGCGCCGCGCGCCGGTCGCTTCGTAGGCCAGCCACAGCATGCCGGTCCAGAAACCGTTGGTCCATTCGATATTGCCGATGGCCGGGTAGACGCCGGCGATGCTCGACGGCGCCGGAAAGTCGTCGCCGAAGTGGGCCAGGTTGCGGTCGATCGACGCCAGCGCCTGGTCGAGCGCGCGCGTCAGCATTCGCCGGCTTTGCTGGTCGGGCGGCGTGGCGCCTTGCAGCGGTTCGATGACGGCGGTGTTCAGGGATAAGGACATAAGGTTTCCTTGATGATTACTGAATTTTTTGCAGCGGTTCGGAGCTCGCGTCGACACCGGGCTTGCTGGCGCTGCGGCGCGGTATTTCCGCCGGCGTCGGTTCCAGCGCAAAGGCCGACAGCACGAGGAAGACCAGTCCCAGCCCCGCCAGCACCAGATAGGTCGACGGGAAGCCGATCAGGTCGTAGCTCTTGCCGACCATCGGCGACAGGATCGCCAGCCCCAGCGAGTGGCCGAAGCTGACGCCGACCATGTACAGGGTCGAGGCCAGCCGCGTGTCGAAGTGGTGGGCGATGTAGCGGAACACCGACACCACCAGTATCGGCAACTCGACCGAGTGCAGCATCTTGAGCACCGAGATCGACACCGGCCCGACGGCGAAGCTGGAGCCGCCGATGCGCAGCATCATGATGCAGCCCGCCAGCATCAGGCCGTTCTTGGCGCCGATGCGCTTGACCAGGATAGGCGCCAGGAACAGGCCACCCGCCTCGATGAAGATCTGCGCCGAGTTCAGGTAGCCGAACATGGCCGCGCCCATTTGCGGGGTCGGGAACAGCGAGGCGAAGTAGCTGGGGAATTGCTGGTCGAACACCAGATACAGATTCGTCACCCCCAGGATGAACACCATGAAGCGCCAGAACTTGGGATCGCGCAGCAGGCCGAGCGCGTCGCCCAGCTTGACCTTGTTGGCTTCGGTAACGGCGCCGGTGTCGGTTTCGGTGCGCCACACCAGCAGCATGGCGATCATCAGCAGGCCGGCGCCGGAGGCGATGAAGAAGTTGATGCCGGGATTGATGTTGAACAGGCGGCCGGTCAGCATCGCCGCGCTGGCGAAGCCGAGCGAGCCGCACAGGCGCACGCGGCTGTATTCGAAGCCGTAGCGGCGGCCGATGCGGTCGACATACGATTCGATCGCGTAGCTGCCGGCGATGAAGGTCACGCCCAGGTACAGGCCGCCGATGGCGGCGCCCAGCAGCAGATTGGCCTTGAGCAGCGGCGCGTAGACGAACATGAAGAACAGCCCGCACATGGTGCACAGCGCGCTGACGGTCCACAGGATGTGCTTGCGCATGCCGACCTTGTCGGAGATGAAGCCGTAGACCGGCTGCGAGCACATCGCGGCGATGAAGTTGGCGGCGAACACCACGCCGGCCTCGGCGCCGGACAGGTGCAGCGTGTTGCGCAGCCACAAGGTCAGCAGCGAGATGCTCATCGCCTGCGCGAAGAAGTAGACGAAGACGAAGACGCTCAGGAAGCGGAAATGCGATTGGGTCGGGGTCATGGTTGCGCCTCGGGCGTGATCCAGATGGCGATACCGCCGGAGGCGGATAGCCTGGCCTCGATGACACTGGCGGCATCGACCGCGCGCCGCTCGATGCCGACGCGGGTGGCCGTCGGTGCGGCGGCGTCATCGGCATACAGGGTCGCTTGATATTTCCTGCCCTTGTCCAGGAAGCTCAGCGGAATGTTCACCGTGCGCGCATCGTTGTTGGTGATGGCGCCGATGAACCAGTCGGCGCCGCTGCGGCGCGCGACGGTGACGGATTCCCCCGGCTTGCCCGAGATCACCTTGCTCTGGTCCCAGCTCACCGGAATCTTGTCCCAGAACGCCAGCTCCGGCTCGTTGTTTTCCATTTCGGGACGGTCGTACCAGTACAAAGTCTGCAAGGGGCTGTAGTAGATCGCCGCCAGCGCCAGCTGATGCGCGTGCGTGGTCTTGATGCGTGGATCGAAGTAGCAGATCGTGTAGTCGGCCGCGCCGGCCAGGTAGCGGGTGAACGGCAGCACCGTGTTATGCGTCGCGTCGGGCATTTCCTCGTTGCCGCGCACGCCTTCGGAGGTCAGCAGGTTGGGCCAGGTGCGCTGCTCGCCGGTGGGGCGCCAGTCATCGTGGATGTTGACCATGATCCGGGCGTCCGCCGCCTGCTGGATGGCCTTGTTGATCCACGTCGACCAGCGGTGCGAACCGACCTGCACGAACCCGAACTTCACGCCTTTTACGCCCCAGTCCTTGTAGGTCTTGAACAAGCTGTCCGACTGCGTCAGCAGCGCCTGCTGGTTGACGTAGAGCCAGATGCCGACGCCCCGGTCCTTGCCGTACTTGATGATCGCCGGCAGGTCGAAGTCCGGGATCGCCACCTTGGTCGCGTCCGAATCGAACGAGAACGCTGGGCCGTACCATTTCCAGTCGAACAGCACGTATTGCAGTTTGTGCTTGACGGCGAAATCGATGTTGGCCTTGGCGGCGGCGGTGGTCTGCGTCATCACGCGCATGATCTTGCCCGGCTTGATCCAGTCCGGCTGGGCGATCTTCGACGGCGGATTGAGGTTGAGGATGAAATGGCTGTTGTCGGCCAGCGCGCCAGCCGATTCGGCGACCATGATGCCGCGCCACGGCGTGGCGAACGGCGAGATCAGGTCGGCCGGATCGTGCATCGCGGTAACGATGGTGTTCGGCTTGGTCTTGCTCAGCTTGAACTTGGTGCGCGAGTAGTCGACCATCTGCGCTTCGAGCAGCGCGACGTGGATGCCGCCGAGCAGCTCCAGCGTCAGCGGACGTTCCGCTTCGTCGGGCCAGTTGGCGAGGTCCAGTTTTTTGTACGGCGCCTGCGCCCAGCCGGCGAACCAGGCTTTGGTTTCCACCGGCAGGGTGAACTCGGTGTTTTCCTGGGTGACGCGGTAGTAGCTGCCTTTGGGGTTTTCCGGAAACACGAAGCGGAAGGCGGCGCCCTCGTTGTAGGCGCGCACTTCCAGCTTCATCGCGTAGTCGGGATTGTCGTCCTTGACCAGGTTCACGGTCAGCTGGTTGTAATTGTCCGGGATTTCGGCTTGTTCGCCGTGCAGGGGTTTCCAGCTGGCGTTGTGGCTGGTGGTGCTGTTGCCGGTGATGGCCAGATTGTCGAACCATTTCTTGTGGCGATCGATGTTGAGCGCCATCGAGCTTTCGGACAGGTGGTTGTCCAGTTGCAGGTCCAGCAGCGAATCGAGGATGACGGGCTTGTGCTTGTAGTTGACGCGGTAGTACAGCTGCCGCCCGCCGGTGGCCGTCGTGGTTTGATAGAAGATGTACTGGAGGTTTTTGTCCGGCGACCGGACCGTGGCCAAATGCTGCTGCTGCGCCGCGTGGCTATGAGCCGCGGTCGCAAGCAGAAAAACCATGATTAAATGCGCGAACACTTGTTTCGTGCATGATGCCGGTGTTTTCATAATGTCTCGTTTATAGTTGTCTTATGGATCGATTGTAGACCGTCAAGGCTCGCTTGCGATCAGATTGAGCACCTCGTAACACGCGCCCATCGTGTGGTAATCCGTCTTGCCGGCCTGGCTCTTTTGGTTGCTGAGCTTGGCGTTCGACGGACTCAGCACCCGATACCACGCGCCATGCTCGTGATCGACAAAGTGCTCCCAGCTATACGCCCAGATCCTGTCATACCAACCCCAATACCTTGGATCGCCGGTGCGCTCGGCCAGCATGGCCGCCGCCGCGAAACTCTCCGCCTGCACCCAGAAATACTTGTCGCCGTCGCAGATCTCGTCGGCCGGACCGAAGCCGTAGCAAATCCCTCCATGCTGCGCATCCCACGCCTTGCCCAGCGCGATGTTGAACAATTGCGCGGCGCGCGGCGCCATCCACTCGACCTCGCCGTCGAGCGCCACCGGATGCCGTTCCAGCTGCAACAGCAGCTTGGCCCATTCGGTCAGATGCCCCGGTTGATAACCCCACGGACGGAAGATGTTGCTCTTGTCGTGGCGGTTGTAATCCCAGTCGACCGACCAGTCGGCGTGATAATGTTCCCAGATCATGCCGCCGGCCAGCCCCCCCTGGCGCATCGTGATGTTGCGCGCCAGGGTCACGGCGCGCTGCAGGTAATGCGTCTCGCCGGACGCCTCGAAGGCGGCGATCAGCGCCTCGCAGGCGTGCATGTTGGCGTTCTGGCCGCGATACGGATCGAGCACGCGCCAGTCGGCGCTGGCCTGGTCGGCGTACAGCCCGTGCTCGGGCTGCCAGAAACGCTTCTCCATCAGCTCGAACGTCTCCTTCATATGGGCGCGCGCCTCGGTGATGCCGGCCGCCAGCGCCTGCGCGTACGCCAGCAGCACGAAGGCCAGGCCGTAGCAATGGTTGTCGCCGTCGGTGACCTGCTTTTTGCCGCCGCGCCACGACAACTGCCACGCATAGCCGCCGGTGCGCGCGTTGCGGTGGACGTTGCGCAGGAAGGCGACGCCATGGTGCAGCGCCTCCAGATAGGCCGGGTCGCGGAACTGGCGGTAGGCTTTGGCATAGTTGAAAACGAAACGCGTGCTGCTGACCAGGTGCCGCGTGTGGCGGTCGTAGACGGTGCCGTCGTCAAGGAAGAAGTGGAAGAAGCCGCCGCTCGGGTCGATGCAGCGCGGATGGTAGAACCGCATGGTGTGCGCGATGTGCGAGAGCAGCATGTCGCGCGAGCGAAAGTCGGGATGCATGGTCCGGTTCTCCTTAGCGGGTGGGGGGCGTGGCGTTGGGCCAGGCGGCGATGCGGTAGCGCGTGCGCCACGGTTGTTCCGGACTCAGCGCCACGCCGAGCCGGTCGGCCAGCGGATGGCGGGCCGGCGCACGGGCGACACGGCCCAGGTCGAACAGGCTGTTGACCGGCTCGGCGCCGATCGCCAGGTGACGGCTCATCCACGGGTAGTTGATGCGGCCGGCGTTGCTAATCCACAGCATCAGGTCCGGTAGTTGCGCTGTGTCCCACCACATGCCGAGGAAGGCGTCGTAGTCGAGGTAGTGCAGCGCGAACGGCGGCGCGTCGCCGGCGCCTGTCAGTGTGCTGACCTGCATCAATTCCTCGGTCGGCATCGTCAGCGGCAGCCGCGCCAGGTCGAGCGCGCCGTCGACGCCGGCCATGGCCGACAGCGAAGCGGAGCGCGCGTCCGGCACCAGGCGCGACACGGCGCCCGGCGCGGCGGTCGGATAGCTGTGGATGCCGGCGTGCTCGCCGAGCACCACTTTGACCCGTCCCGGCGTCGGTGGAACGCGAAAGGTCGGATGCAGGCCGACCGGCGCCCGCGACGCGCGGCGCGACCAGATGCTCAAACTGATATCGAGCGCGGCGGCGCGCGGATCGACCGCGATCACCCGCTCGACGCGGGCGATGGCGCTGTCGGCCGGGTAGTCGATCGCCAGATGCACGCGCTGCGGCGTGGAGTCGATGCAGTGCCAGTGGTGATTGGCCGCGTAGCCGTGCATCCAGCCGTCGCCGCCGGCCTCGTCATCGTCTGCGGTGCGCCGCCAGCCGGCCGGCAGCGCGCCGGGATCGTCGGTGCGGCCGAAGGGCACGCACGGCCATTCGCCGCGCATGCGCCGCAGCAGGCCGGGCAGGGCGGACGCGCCGGTGGTGCTGGCCCATGGCGCCACGTGCATGATGTCGAGCTCGCGCTCGTCGTCGAGCCGCAGGCTGACCGGGCCGAGCATGCCGCCCAGCGCCTGCACCTCGGCGCTGCCGAAGTCCCATGCCAGTTGCCAGGCGCGGCGGCTTTCGTTGTCGCCCCGTTCGGCCATGCGGTTCGGGCCGTTCATCGCGCCAGCCATCCGCCGTCCACCGGCAAGGTGATGCCGTGCACGTAGTCGCTGGCGCGGCCGGCGAGGAACACCGCCGCGCCGGCCAGGTCGTCCGGCTTGCCCCAGCGTCCGGCCGGGATGCGCGCCAGTATCGCCTCGGAGCGCCGGGCGTCCTCGCGCAGCGCGGTGGTGTTGTTGGTGTCGAAGTAGCCCGGCGCCAGCGCGTTGACGTTGATGCCCTTGACCGCCCATTCGTTGGCCAGCGCCCGCGTCAGCCCGGCCAGCGCGCTCTTGCTGGCGGCGTAGGCCGGTACGCGGATGCCGCCCTGGAACGACAGCAGCGAGGCGACGTTGATGATCTTGCCGCCGTGGCCCTTCGCCATATGCCTGGCCACCGCCTGCGACAGGAAGAACACGGAGCGCAGGTTGGTGTTCATGACGGCATCCCAGTTTTCCTCGGTCACATCGAGACTGTCCGCGCGGTGGATGGTGCCGGCGTTGTTGACCAGGATATCGAGCTGGCCGTTGAAGGCGATCGCCTCGTCGACCACGCGCCGCACCGGCTCGGTCGAGCCGAAATCGGCCCGCGCGAACAGAAAGCGGCGGCCCAGCGCCTGGACTTGCGCGGCGGTGTCGTCGGCGGGGCTGCGGCCGGCCGCGACGATGTCGGCGCCGGCGCCGGCCAGCGCGATCGCGATCGCCTGGCCCAGGCCGGTGTTGGCGCCGGTGACCAGCGCAGTGCGGCCGGCCAGGTTAAACAGTTCGGACATCGATGCTCCTTATTTCAGCTGACAGATATCGAGCACGTTCATGTCGGTGTAGTCGAGGTTTTCGCCGCCCATGGCCCAGATGAAGGCGTAGTTGGCCGTGCCCGAACCCATGTGGATCGACCATGGCGGCGAGACCACCGCTTCTTCATTGGCGACGATGATGTGGCGCGCCGAATCCGGCTCCCCCATGAAGTGGAAGATGCGTTGCTGCTCGTCGAGATTGAAGTAGAAATAGACTTCGGAGCGGCGGTCGTGCAGATGCGGCGGCATCGTGTTCCAGACGCTGCCGGTCTTCAGTATCGTCAGGCCGAGCAGCAGCTGCGCCGACTTGCACACGCCGGGAATCACGTACTGGTAAATGGTGCGGGCGTTGGATGTCTCGGCGCTGCCGCGCTCGAGCGGAACGGCCTGGGCGTGGGTGATCTTGGTCAGCTCGTGGCGGGCGTGCGCCGGCGTCGAGGCCAGGTAGAAGCGTGCCGGATTGACCGGGTCGACCGATTCGAACGTGACCTCGTCGCTGCCCATCGGAATGTACAGGCCGTCGAGCGGAGCCATGTCGAACACCCGGCCGTCGACGGTGACCTTGCCGGCGCCGCCGGCGACGTTGATCACGCCCAGTTCGCGGCGCGACAGGAAGGGCTGGCCGAGCGCGGAGACCGGCTCGGTGTGCGTCGGCAGCTTGATCGCCCCGCCGACGGGCGCGGCGCCGCCGATCACGAAGCGCTCGTGATGGCAGTAATTGAGCTTGATCCGGTCGCTGACGAACAGGTTGCTGATTAAATAGCGCTCGCGCAGCTGTTCATTGCTTACTTGCGTCATCATGTCCGGATGCGTGGCATGAAATATTTTTTCGTACATCTAAGTCTCCTGAAAATGAATTCTACTGATATCTGTTATCGATAACAAGTATAATGGCATACTCGTTTGAAAAGCAACGCGCAGGATGCCGGGGACCGTGGTTTTCGGAGTCCGGCTTGATCAACTTGAAGATTGATTCGTGAGGAGTGGCCTGTTGAAATCCGCTGTCGCCCTGTTTCTTAGCCTGTGTTCCAGCCCGTGCTTCGCTGCGGAAGCCTCGGCCGCCGCGCAGCCGCCGTCCAGCCAGCCGTGGGTCGCCGACCTTGGCGACGGCCGGTATCAAAACCCCATCCTGTATGCCGACTATTCCGATCCGGACGTGATCCGTGCCGGGCAGATGTTCTACATGACGTCCTCCAGCTTTAGCAACGCGCCCGGACTGCCGCTGCTGCAATCGTCCGACATGGTCAACTGGGAGCTGGTTGGGCACGCGCTGCCGAAGCTGGTGCCGGGGGAGGTGTTCGCCAAGCCGCAGCCGGGCAAGGGCGTGTGGGCGCCGGCGCTGCGCCACCACGCCGGCAAGTTCTGGATCTTCTATCCGGAGCCGGATTTCGGCGTCTATGTGATGACGGCGCAAAACTTCGCCGGTCCGTGGAGCGCGCCGCATCTGCTGCTGGCGGGCAAGGGCATCATCGATCCGGCGCCGCTGTGGGACGACGACGGCAAGGCCTGGCTGGTGCACGGCTGGGCCAAGAGCCGCTCCGGCATCAACAACATCCTGACCTTGCGCCGCATGGACGCGGACGCCCGCAAACTGCTCGACGAGCGCGGCAAAGACATCATCAATGGCGACAAGTTGCCGGGCTATCACACGGTCGAGGGGCCTAAGCTGCACAAGAAGGATGGCTACTACTACATCTTCGCGCCGGCCGGCGGCGTCGAGCATGGCTGGCAGTCGGTGTTCAGGTCGCGCGACATCGAAGGACCGTACGAGGACAGGATCGTCATGGCGCAGGGCACTTCCACGATCAACGGGCCGCACCAGGGCGCGTGGGTGGATGGGGTGGACGGGCGCGACTGGTTCTATCATTTCCAGGATCGGGGCGCATATGGGCGGGTCGTCCATTTGCAGCCGATGCAGTGGCGCGACGGTTGGCCGGTGATCGGCGTGGACAAGGACAACACCGGTGTCGGCGAGCCGGTGCCGACGTTCGCCAAGCCGGCCGGAAAGGATCGCGGCATCCTGGCGCCGCCGACGGGGGACGAGTTTGGCGCCGGTCCGCTCGGTCTGCAATGGCAGTGGAATGCCAATCCGGCGTCCAACGCTGTCGGCGGCTGGTATTCGCTGAAGGCGCGGCCCGGCTTCCTGCGGCTGCCGGCCTTGTCCGCGCCGGAGGAGGGCAGCGCGCGCGAGGTGCCATCTGTGCTGACGCAGAAGTTTCCGGCGCCGGTCTTCGCGGTCGAGACGAAGATCGAGGCGCGCGGCGCCGATCTTCAACGGGCCGGACTGCTGGTGCTGGGGATTCGGTATGCGTGGCTGGGCTTGCGTCAGAGCGATGGCGTGACGCGGCTGGTGCTGTCCACCTGCGAGGAGCCGGCGCTGACGTGCAAGGAGGTTGTCGAACCGTTGCGTACCGTGGGCCGCGAGCCTGTGTATCTGCGCGCGGAGGTCGGAGATGGCGCGCTGGTGACGTTTTCGTACAGCCTGAACGGCAAACAGTTCACGCCGGCGGGCAAGCCGTTCCAGGCGACGGTGGGACGCTGGGTGGGCGCGCAGGTCGGCCTGGTCAGCACACGCTGGCCGTTAACCGGCAAGAAGCCAGTATCCCACTCGTATATCGACGTCGATTACTTCCGAGTCACACGTTAACGTGATAGCATCGGCGGCGGAGTAGTTATCGATAACATGACATTAAAAATCAGGAGACCCGCGTGTTCAAAAAGATTCTAGCGGCGGCAGCCGTGCTGTGGTGCGCCTCGTCCTCGGCGCAGGTGCAGGTATTCCCATTCCCCGAGCAGATCAGGTACTCGCACCACAGCGACGACTTCACGGTTCGCGTGCGCACCCCTGGCGGGGTCTGGCAGGACCTTTACGAATATAAGGTCAAAGTCGACCTCGACACCCAAAGCACCGCGTCGATGGTCTACTTCAACTTCGACGGTCCGGTGGAAGTGGCTGTGCAAAAGAACAACGGCCGCTTTTCTAACGTCGCGATTCGTCCGGACGCCAAGGGCATCAAACCGGTCATCAAGGGCCGGACCGCGTTCTTCACGCTGAACCGCCCCGTCAACCTCAGCATCGAATTCGACGACGACCGCCTGCATAACCTGCACCTGTTCACGCACGCGATCCGCAAGGACATGCCCAAGCCGCCGGCGCGCAAGTCCAACGAGGCGATCGGCAAGGGCGAGACGCCGGACTTCACCCAGCCGGTGGTGTACTTCGGCCCCGGCGTGCACGATGGCGATTTCAATCTGCGCTCCAACACCACCGTGTACATCGACGGCTCGGCCATGCTCAAGCGCCCGCTGATCATCAACGGCGTGCAAAACGTCAAGGTCGTCAGCGATGGCCTGTTCGACAGCGTCGATATGCTGACGATCAAGGATTCCAAGAACGTGGTGATCGACGGGCCGATCTTCTTCAACCAGACGCACGGGACGATGCGCTGCATTACGTCGCAAGATATCGAGGAGCGCAACATCCGCACCATCGGCGGCGGCAAGTGGTCTGACGGGCTGGGGCATTTCGCCTGCGAGCGCGTGACGGTCGCCGACAGCTTCATCCGCACGTCCGACGATTGCATCACCTTGTATAACCACCGTTGGGACATTTGGGGCAACACGCGCGACATCGTCGTCAAGGACTCGACCTTGTGGGCCGACATCGCGCACGCGGTCATGATCGGCATCCACGGCAACACGCCGTCGCCGGCGCATCCGGAGCCGGAGGTGCTGGAACGTATCCGCTTCAGCAATATCGACATCCTCGATCACGACGAGGACGACCCCGAGTACGAGGGCGCGATCGGCATCATGGCCGCCGACGACAATCTGGTGCGGGACGTGTTGTTTGAAGATATCCGGGTGGAGCGCATCGAGGAGGGCAAGCTGTTCAACCTGCACATCGCCTTCACGCCTAAATACAATACGAGTCCCGGGCGGGGCATCGAGAATGTCACGTTGCGCAACATTCATTTTTCAGGCAACGGCTCGCCCGGCGCGTCCGTGATCTACGGCTACGACGAGACGCGCAAGGTCAGGAACATCACCATCGACAACGTGACGGTCGGCGGCCGCAAGATCAACGGCGCCGAGGCGAACGTGCTCGATATCGGCAAGTTCGTCGAGGGCGTCACCTTCAAATAAAGCGCGATGCGATGGGATGCGGTGGGGCGGACAATCGTGCATTTTCGTTGGGAGAGCGGGGTTGCGTGACCTGACGAATTGATGCGGCACAATCCGCGCCACATTTTAGCGATCTATCCTGAAGGTTATCCTCCCCGACGAAGGTGACTTACATGGCAGATCCAATCTCTATCAAAGATTGCGAAGACAAAAAGCTATTTGACCAATCCATCAAAGCGTTAGAAACCCAGCTAGCGAACGTGGGAGCGCACGTAACCATCGAATCAGGCACACGGCTCGCCTACGCCCGTGAGATCAAACTGATGGCAAGAAAATTGGAAGCTGATGCGCACGCAGGAAAAATTAGCTGGGACGATGCGGCTAAGCAGGCGCAAGAAACCAGAAACCTGATCATGGAGATTTTTAGGAGGCAAAGCACGCCGGTAGGCAGAGCGATGGCGCAAAAATTCAAAGTGTCGGGTTACTCGTTAAATGAGTCGGTCGCGCGCCACACGTCCCTTCACTATGGAAAAGAAGCGATGTTCAAGAACCTTACGTCTGGTAAGAAGGACAAGGTGTACGCCTCGATAGTTAAATCGGCTGGAAAGTCCAATCAGAAGATAAGCGCAGCCCTGTCGCGCCTCTCGTATATCGGGCGCTCCTTGATCGTGATATCTCTCGGGATATCGGCATACAATATTGCAACATCGACCAACAAGCTTTCGACGACGAGGGCGGAACTTTTGGCAACTGGCGCAGGTATCGGGGGAGGGATCGCTGGCGGTGCCATGGCGGGACTTGTCTGCGGCCCCGCCGCGCCCGTTTGCGTCACAATGGGCGCGTTTGTGGGAGGCGCGCTGGCATCTTTCGGTATCGGCTTCTTTTAGCAGGAACAAACGTGAGACTGCTTCCGCCATCCGAATTTTCTCTCCGCTTGCTAGACTCGCCCTTCAGTGAAGAGATGCCGCAAAGTGAAATAGTGTCCAACGGTCAACCGACGGGGAAGATCGTCAACGGTGCGGTGTTAGAGACTGCCATACGATGGAACGACCTCGTGCTCGCTTTCGTCACTGACAACATCACAAATCAAGAAGCGATGCACATCTACCTTTTCGATGCCGGTTACCAAGTAATTGATTCCGCATGGCTTGGTTCGATTTACGCGAGCGGTGTCTTTTCGTTGGTCGATGTGTGCCCACCCAATGCCATTCGATTTCGCTTTCTCGGCGACATGGACTGGACCTTGGAGTTGCTGAGCAGAGATACCTTCGCGCTGCCGTATGTGCTTGAGCCTTGCGGCGTTAGTCGGCCTTTTGGTTTTCACCGCCGCTTTAGGATACGCGCCAAGCGTCGCCAGTATGACAGGCGCTAGGCATACGCAAGGGGCACGTAGGGCGGATTTGCGAAGCGTAATCGGCCGTGCATGCGCCATCAACGGCGCATGCATGGCCGATTACGGCGTTCCACCTAATCCGCCCAACGTGTCGCCGTGGTGACACCGGCGCCGCTGGCCAGATTAGATGATGATATCGCTCTTCGGCGCCGCCTTCGCTTCCAGTTCCGCCAGACGCGTTTCCAGCGTTTCCAATTTCGCGCGGGTTTTCGCTAAAACTTGCGTTTGAACATCAAATTCCTCGCGCGTCACCAGGTCCAGTTTGGAGAAGCCCTGCGTCATCATGGACTTGACGTTCTTCTCAATGTCCTTTGCTGGTGAGTTTTGGACGGCCTGGCTGATCTTGTTTTGCAAGTCATTAAAAAAAGTGTTCATATCCATAATATTCCTTGATCTGGTGGGGTTATGTCTGCACTATAAAAGTGCGCACTTGCGTCATTGTGGTGCAAAACCAAAGACTCTTGCGTTCGACACTTTCAAATTATCACTTTCGTGGGAGTACGTCCGTTGTCGCGGATGCTACGGCAGCTATCCAGCGAGCAACATTAGCTGGCACGCATTCTGCTAAAGAAGTCAATGAATGCCGCTCACTGCTTCGCCTCAAAAGGATTTTACCCGTAACCGTATTCCCTATCTGTGACTAAGTTCGATAACTACAAGGACAAAATTATGAAAAGCACGAACCTGACTCTTATCGCAGCATTGACCTTCGCATTCGCCACCATGAGCGCTTCGGCGCAGGCCCAGGAAGCGCAACCCGCGCCTGCGGCCCCGGCCGCTGCCGAACCGGCACCGGACCACCAAATCAGCTACAACGTTGGTGTGGTCAGCGACTACCGTTATCGCGGCATTTCGCAAACCCGTCTCAATCCAGCGCTGCAAGGCGGCGTGGATTACGTCAACAATCCGACCGGCCTGTATGTCGGCACCTGGGCCTCGACCATCAAGTGGGTCAAGGACGGCGGCGGCGACGCCGATGTGGAAATTGATGTCTACGGCGGCAAGCGCGGCGAGATCGCCCCCAATGTCACCTACGACGTCGGCGGCCTGTATTACTACTATCCGTCGAACAAACTGGCCACCAGCGCCAACACCTTCGAACTGTACGCCCAAATCGGCGTCGGCCCGTTCTCCGTCAAGTATTCCCGTTCGACCACCAACCTGTTCGGCACCGCCGACAGCAAAGACAGCGGCTACGTCGACGCCCAGCTCAACACCGACATCTATGACGGCTACTTCCTGAACGTCCACCTGGGCCGCCAGACCGTCAAGAACAACTCGGCCTTCAGCTACAACGACTACAAAATCGGCATCACCAAAGATTTCGGCGTCGTAACCGTGGCCGTGGCCGCGATCTCCACCGATACGGACGCCTATGTCGGCCGCGGCAAGAACCTCGGCAAAACCGGTGCCGTGCTTACCATTTCCAAAACCTTCTAAGCGAGGCTTAGCATGAAAATGATTACCGCCATTATCAAGCCGTTCAAGCTCGACGAGGTCCGCGAGGCCCTGTCGGCGATCAACGTGCAAGGTATCACCGTGACCGAGGTGAAAGGCTTCGGTCGCCAGAAAGGCCACACCGAGCTGTATCGGGGCGCCGAGTATGTGGTCGATTTCCTGCCGAAGACCAAGATCGAGGCGGCGGTGGACGATGCGATCGTCGAACAGGCGATCGAAGCGATCGAAGGCGCTGCCCGCACCGGCAAAATCGGTGACGGCAAGATCTTTGTGTACAACCTGGAACAGGTGATCCGTATTCGTACCGGTGAAACCGGCCACGAAGCTCTTTAAGGGGAAGATTGATGAAGAAAACTATAACAACATTGCTCGCTGGGGTATCCATCCTGTTTGCACTCGCCGCGCCGGTCCACGCTCAGGAGGCCAAGCCGGCCGACGCGCCCGCCGCAGCCACCGCGCCGGCCGCCGCCGCGCCTGAAGCGCCGGCCGCCGCGCCAGCCGCGCCCGCCGCAGCCGCGCCGGCCGCCGCCGAGGCCGCACCGGCACCGGCTCCCGCGCCACAGAAGGGCGACACCGCCTGGATGATGGTCGCCACCTTGCTGGTGATCCTGATGACGATTCCCGGCCTGGCGCTGTTCTACGGCGGCCTGGTCCGTTCCAAAAACATGCTGTCGATCCTGATGCAGGTGTTCATGGTCTTCGCCTTGATCGTGGTGCTGTGGTGCGTGTACGGCTATTCGCTGGCATTCACCGAAGGCAACGCCTTCTACGGCAAATTCGACCGTGCCTTCCTGAACGGCATCTGGGATCCGACCAAGGGCGCGTTCTCGTACGCGGCCACCTTCAGCAAAGGCGTGGTCATTCCTGAATTTATCTACGTCGCCTTCCAGGCCACGTTCGCCGCCATCACGTGCGGCCTGATCGTCGGCGCCTTCGCCGAACGCGCCAAGTTCACCGCCGTGCTCGCCTTCGTGGTGCTGTGGTTCACCTTCGCCTACCTGCCGATCGCCCACATGGTCTGGTTCTGGACCGGTCCGGACGCGATCAAGGACGCGGCCACCGCCGCCACCGAAGGCGCCAAAGCCGGCTTCCTGTTCCAAAAAGGCGCGCTGGACTTCGCCGGCGGCACCGTGGTGCACATCAACGCCGCTGTCGCCGGCCTGGTCGGTGCCTACATGATCGGCAAACGCGTCGGCTACGGCCGCGAATCGATGGCTCCGCACTCGGTCACCATGACCATGATCGGCGCTTCGCTGCTGTGGGTCGGCTGGTTCGGTTTCAACGCCGGTTCGGCGCTGGAAGCCGCTGACATCGCCGCGCTGGCCTTCATCAACACCTTGCTGGCAACCGCCGCCGCCACCGTGGCGTGGGTGTTCGCCGAGTGGATCTTCAAAGGCAAGCCATCGATGCTGGGTGGCGCCTCGGGTGCGGTGGCCGGTCTGGTCGCCATCACCCCGGCCTGCGGCTTCGTCGGTCCGATGGGCGCGCTGATCATCGGCCTGGCCGCCGGTGTGATCTGCCTGTGGGGTGTGAACGGTCTGAAACGCCTGCTGGGCGCCGACGACTCCCTGGACGTGTTCGGCGTCCACGGCGTCGGCGGTATCCTCGGCGCGATCCTGACCGGTGTGTTCGCCGCGCCATCGCTCGGCGGCCAGGGCATCTTCGACTACGTCGCCAACAAGGCATCGCCCGACTACTCGATTATGGGCCAGGTCACCACCCAGGCGACCGCCGTCGGCGTCACCATCCTGTGGTCGGCCGTGGTTTCGTTCATCGCCTACAAGCTGGTCGACGTGGTCATCGGCCTGCGCGTGCCTGAAGAGGAAGAGCGCGAAGGCCTGGACATCACCACCCACGGCGAGTCCGCTTACCACGCTTAATTATTGTCGTTGTACCAACCCGCTTCGGCGGGTGCCCACAAAAGCGCCTCGAATGAGGCGCTTTTTTCGTTTGTGCGGCATTTCCACCTTTAAAATAGGGTTTTCGCCCTGATTTGGGCTATCTGCAAGGTAATATTTGAGGTTCTGTTGCCTGGAGGGCCGTCCTCCCGCACATTTAAGGAAGTAATCATGGTTCCCCATCTCGTCACGGCTTTGACCGGTCCGCTGCTCGATCTCGAAGAAAAAATCCTGGCCGCCACGCCGGCCATTGAGCGCTGGTTCCGTCTGGAATGGCAGGAGCATACGCCGCCATTCTATTGCTCGGTCGATATGCGCAACGCCGGCTACAAGCTGGCGCCGGTCGATACCAACCTGTTCCCGGGCGGCTTCAACCACCTGGCCACGGAAATGCTGCCGCTGTCGGTGCAGGCCGCGATGGCCGCGATCGACAAATATTGTCCCGACGCGCGCAACCTGCTGCTGATCCCGGAAATCCACCAGCGCCATCCGACTTATTGGCAAAACGTCGCGCGGCTGATGCAGATCTTCCGCCAGACCGGCCTGCACGTGCGCCTCGGTTCGCTGTCGCCGGAGGTGACGCAGCCGACCCCGATCGCGCTGCCGGACGGCAACATGCTGGTGGTCGAGCCGCTGGTGCGCTCGGCCAACGGCCGCCGCGTCGGCCTCAAGGACTTCGATCCGTGCACGATTTTGCTCAACAACGACCTGTCGGCCGGCATTCCGGAGATTTTGCAGAACATCCACGAGCAGAGCCTGCTGCCGCCGCTGCACGCCGGCTGGGCCGTGCGCCGCAAGAGCAACCACCTGAACGCCTACGACGAGGTGGTCAAGAAGTTCGGCAAGCTGATCGGCGTCGATCCGTGGATGCTCAACCCGTTCCACGCCAAGTGCGACGCGGTCAACTTCCGCACCGGCGACGGTTATGATTGCCTCGCCGCCAACGTCGACGCGCTGCTGGCCAAGATCAAGAAGAAGTACAAGGAATACGGCATGAAGGAGCACAAGCCGTTCGTGATCGTCAAGCCGGACGCCGGGACCTACGGCACCAGCATCCTGACGATCAAGGATTCCAGTGAAATCAAGGACTTGAGCCAGGCCCAGCGTGACAAGATGATCGTCATCAAGGATGGCAAGGAAGTGACCGACTTCATCATCCAGGAGGGCGTGCCGACCTTCGAGAGCATCAAGGACGACGTCGCCGAGCCGGTGGTGTACATGATCGACCGCTATGTGGTCGGCGGCTTCTACCGCGTGCACGCGGAAAAGGGCGTCGACCAGAACCTCAACGCGCCCGGTTCGCAGTACGTGCCGCTGGCGTTCGCGCAGCAGCACGCGGTGCCCGATTTGAAGGCGAAACCGGGTACGGCGGCGCCGAACCGCTTCTACGTCTATGGCGTGGTGGCGCGGCTGGCGCTGCTGGCGGCGTCGCTGGAAATGGAACGCACCGATCCGAATCCGGAAGTGTATTAAGTCGATATTGTCGGCTTGGCAAGGGCCGCCGGCTAGCGAGCTCGTCCGCTCCCCGGTGCGGGTGGCGAATCTCGGCTAAAATCAGGCATTACCCAGACTGGATGCGCCCATGAAAATAGCTTTCCTCGCCGATCCCTTGGCCAGTTTCAAGACTTACAAGGATTCGACCTATGCCATGATGGTGGAAGCCGCCAAGCGCGGCCATACCGTCTACGCCTTCGAGCAAAAAGACATGGCCGTCGACGGCGGCGTGGCCTACGCCAAGGTTGCTGAAATCACCATCCTGGACGACCTCAAGGACTGGTATCGCGCGGCGCCGGCCGTGGAAACCAACCTCGGCGAGTTCGACGCCATCATCCAGCGCAAGGACCCGCCGTTCGACATGGAGTACATCTACGGCACCTACATGCTGGAGCTGGCCGAGAAGCAGGGCGCCAATGTCTTCAACAAGCCGTCGACCATCCGCGACCACAACGAAAAGCTGGCCATCGCCCAGTTCAGCGAGTTCACCTCGCCGACCCTGGTGACGGCCGACGAGGCGCGCATCCGCGCCTTCCAGGCCGAACATGGCGACGTCATCCTCAAGCCGCTCGACGGCATGGGCGGCACCGGCATCTTCCGCGTCAAGCCGGACGCCATGAACCTGGGCGCCATCATCGAGACGCTGACCGACAACGGCAAGCGCACCATCATGGCCCAGCGCTTCATTCCGGACATCGCCAAGGGCGACAAGCGCATCCTCGTCATCGGCGGCAAGCCGGTGCCGTTTTCGCTGGCGCGCATCCCGCAAAACGGCGAGGTGCGGGGCAACCTGGCGGCCGGCGGCCTTGGGGTGGCTCAACCTTTGACCGAGCGCGACTTCGAAATCGCCAATACGCTGGGTCCGGTACTGGCCGCGCGCGGCTTGTTGCTGGTAGGATTGGACGTGATCGGCGATTGCCTGACGGAAGTGAACGTTACCAGTCCGACCTGTTTCCAGGAAATCACCCAGCAGGCCGGTTTCCCGGTGGCGGCGATGTTCATCGATGCGGTGGAGGCGGCGGTGAAATCGGCGGCGACCACGGCGGCGATCCCGGCCCGATGATGGCTACTCAAAATAAATTTGCCGGACGGCCTCAAAAACCTCCGCGCTCACTGGCGGTTTAAGAATATGGTTGGCATACTGCTTATGACGCACGCTCCGCTGGGACAGGCTTTCATCGCCGCCTGCGCGCATGTGTTCCGTGGTCCGACCGAGCGGCTCGAGGCGATCGATGTGATCGCCGACCAGGATCTCGGTGAAGTGCAGTCGCTGGCGGCGGAGGCGATCAAGCGCCTCGACGACGGCGACGGCGTGTTGATCATGACCGATGTGAAGGGCGGTACCCCCGCCAATTGTTGCGACCGTTTGGCGGACGCGGGCCGGGTGGAGGTCATCGCCGGCATCAGTTTGCCGATGCTGCTGCGGGCCATCACCTACCGGCGCGACTCGCTCGACGTGGTCGTCGAGATGGCCCTGGCCGGCGCGCAAAGCGGGGCGGTGCGCGTCGACAACCGGATTCGCGTCGTGTAACGACGGCGCGGGAATTTTTTGTGCGGCTTATTTGCGCGGCGTGTTTTGTATAGCGCATGCCGCGCCGATTTCTCATTGAGACAAAAGAAAAATGATTCAACAAGAACTTGAGATTATCAACAAGCTTGGATTGCATGCCCGGGCTTCCGCCAAATTCACCCAGCTGGCAGCAAAGTTTCAAAGCGACGTATGGCTCACCCGCAACGCGCGCCGCATCAACGCCAAGTCGATCATGGGCGTGATGATGCTGGCCGCCGGCAAGGGCGCCAAGGTCACGCTGGAGGCCGACGGCCCCGATGAAAGCGAATGCATCGCCGCCTTGTCCGCACTGGTCAACGACAAGTTCGGCGAAGGCGAGTAATGCCCTCGGATCGTAGCCGTTCCCGCATTTTCACTGGTCCACCCATGGCTTCCTTCACCCTGCACGGCATTCCCGTCTCCCGCGGCATCGCCATCGGCCGCGCGCACAAGCTGGCGCCGGCGGCGCTCGACGTCAAGCATTACCTGGTGGCCGAGGAGCATCTGGAAGCGGAAGTGCTGCGGCTTCAACAGGCGCTGGCCCAGGTGCACAAGGAACTGCAAACGCTGTGGAACGAGCTGCCCAAGGACGCGCCGACCGAGTTGGGCGCCTTCATCGACGTCCACGCGCTGATCCTGTCGGACCCGATGATCTCGGAGGCGCCGCTCGACATCATCCGCGCGCGCCACTACAACGCCGAATGGGCGCTGCTGACGCAGATCGACGAGCTGTCGGCGCAGTTCGACGAGATCGAGGACCCGTACCTGCGCGAGCGCAAGGCCGACATCCAGCAGGTGGCCGAGCGCGTGCTCAAGGTCCTGATGGGCACCGCGCAGATCCTGCCGCCGACCACCAACAGCGGCGACGAATTCCAGGCGCAGATGATTATCGTCGCCCACGACATCTCGCCGGCCGACATGCTGCAGTTCCGCGACCGTTCGTTCATCGGCTTCGTCACCGACGTCGGCGGCCAGAACTCGCACACGGCCATCGTCGCGCGCAGCCTGGACATCCCTGCCGCCGTCGGCATGTCCGGCGCCTCCACCCTGATCGAGCAGGACGACTGGCTGATCATCGACGGCGACGCCGGCGTGGTCATCGCCAACCCCAGCGCGCTGGTGCTGGAGCAGTACCGCGAACGCCAGGGCGCCGCGCTGCGCGCCCGCAAAAAGCTCAATAAGCTCAAGAAGACGCCGGCCATCACCAGGGACGGCACCGAGATCACCTTGCTGGCCAACATCGAGCTGCCGGACGACTGCCCGGCGGCGATGGAGGCGGGCGCCAACGGCGTGGGCCTGTTCCGCTCCGAGTTCCTGTTCATGGGCCGCAACAGCAAGATCCCGTCCGAGGACGAACAGTTCGAGCAGTACAAGCGCGCGGTGGTGGCGATGAAGGGGCGGCCGGTGACGATCCGCACGCTCGACATCGGCGCCGACAAGCCGCTCGACCAGACCGAGCACACGGCGCTCAATCCGGCGCTGGGCCTGCGGGCGATCCGCTATTGCCTGGCCGAGCCGCAGATTTTCCTGACCCAGCTGCGCGCCATCCTGCGCGCGTCGGCGTTCGGCAAGGTGAAAATCCTGATCCCGATGCTGGCGCACGCGTTCGAGATCGACCAGTCGCTGGCGATGATCGCCCAGGCCAAGGCCGAACTGCGCGAGGCCAGGATCAAATTCGACGACACCGTGCCGGTGGGCGCGATGATCGAAATCCCGGCGGCGGCGCTGTCGCTGCCGATGTTCGTCAAGCGCATGAACTTCCTGTCGATCGGCACCAACGACCTGATTCAGTACACCCTGGCGATCGACCGGGTTGATTATGAGGTCGCGCACCTTTACAATCCGCTGCATCCGGCCGTGCTGCAATTGATCTCGATGACGATTGCGGCCGGGCATAAAGCCGGGATCGACGTCGCCGTATGCGGCGAAATGGCGGGCGACGTCAAGCTGACACGCCTGCTGCTGGGCATGGGACTGCGCGAATTCTCGATGCACCCGGCGCAGCTGCTGTCGGTCAAGCAGGAAATCCTGAACAGCGACCTTGCGCGGATCGTTCCGCAAACCCGCAAGATCATGCGCTCGATGGAACCAGGTGCAATTGCAGACGCGGTCGAACAATTGCAGCTGATGTAGCAAGTGGCGGAGCCCATCCTCGCGGTTCCGCCTTGATAGATGGCCCGCGGGGCCGCCCCAAAACCCTTATAAAAATATGTCATCCCTGGGATACGTCAAACCGCAAACCATGCATTTCGCGCAGCCGCTGCCGCTGCAAAGCGGCGCCGCGCTGCAAGACTACATGCTGATGTACGAAACCTACGGCACCCTCAACGCCGACAAATCGAACGCGGTGCTGGTGTGCCACGCGCTCAACGCCTCGCACCATGTCGCCGGCGAATACGAAGGCGTGCCGAAAAGCCTGGGCTGGTGGGACAACATGGTCGGTCCCGGCAAATCGCTCGACACCGACAAGTTCTTCGTCATCGGCATCAACAACCTCGGCTCCTGCTTCGGCTCGACGGGCCCGATGCACAACAATCCCGCCACCGGCAAGCCTTACGGCGCCGCCTTCCCGGTCGTCACCGTGGAGGACTGGGTGGCCGCGCAGGCGCGCCTGGCCGACGCGCTGGGCATCGCGCAATTCGCCGCCGTCATGGGCGGCTCGCTGGGCGGTATGCAGGCGCTGGCCTGGTCCATCATGTACCCTGAGCGGCTGCGCCACTGCGTGGTGATCGCCTCGACGGCCAAGCTGTCGGCGCAGAACATCGCCTTCAACGACGTCGCCCGCCAGGCCATCCTGTCCGATCCGGACTACCGGGGCGGCGATTTCTACGAATACGGCGTGGTGCCGAAGAACGGCCTGCGCGTGGCGCGCATGGTCGGCCACATCACCTACCTGTCCGACGACGACATGGCCGAAAAATTCGGCCGCCGGCTGCGCGCGGCGGTCGACGACATCGCCGGCGTCCCGGGCGACAATCCGGCCAATTACAAATTCGGCTTCGGCGTCGACTTCGAGATCGAATCGTACCTGCGCTACCAGGGCGACAAGTTCAGCGAGTACTTCGACGCCAATACCTACCTGTTGATCACCAAGGCGCTGGACTACTTCGACCCGGCGCGCCACCACGGCGGCGACCTGGCCAAGACGCTGGCCGGCACCCGCGCCAAATTCTTCGTGGCCTCGTTCACCACCGACTGGCGCTTCTCGCCCGAGCGCAGCCAGGAGATCGTGCAGGCGCTGGTGAGCAACCGCCGGCGCGTGACCTACGCCGAAATCGACGCGCCGCACGGCCACGACGCCTTCCTGCTGGAAGACCCGCGCTACCTGAAACTGGTGCGCGCGTATTACGAGCAGGTATGGAACGATATTAACGCTCCAGTGAAAGGCAGCGCATGAACTTCACCCAATTAAGCACGGCCCGGCCGGACCTGGCCTTCATCGCCCACTGGGTGCCCAACAACGCGCACGTGCTGGACGTCGGCTGCGGCGACGGCGTGATGATGGACTACCTGCAAAGCGACAAGCAGTGCAGCGGCTACGGCATCGAGATCGCCGACGACAAGGTATTGGACAGCACCAAGCGCGGCGTGCAGGTGATCCAGCAGGACATGGAGAACGGGCTGTCGCTGTTCGGCGATAACACCTTCGACACGGTGCTGTGCCTGTCGTCCTTGCAGATGATGAAGCACGTCGAGGCGCTGCTGCGCGATATCGTCCGCGTCGGCAAGGAGGCGATCGTCTCGTTCCCCAACTTCGCCTACTGGCCGCACCGCGTGTCGCTGCTCAAGGGCCGCATGCCGGTGTCCGAGTCGCTGCCGTACGAGTGGTACGACACGCCCAACCTGCGCTGCGCCACCATCAACGATTTCCGCGACCTGGCCGTCGAGTGCGGGCTGGAAGTGATCGAATACGTGGCCCTGGCGGAGGGCCGGCGCGTGTCGTTCCTGCCCAACCTGCGCGGCGACCTGGCGGTGTTCCGCCTGCGGAAAAAGGTAGCCACGGCGGTCGCCTCGAAAGCGGCGCACTGATGGCCGCCCGGGAGCAGAAGCGGCACTGGCTGTCGTATCTGAACGGCCGCACCATCTCGATTCTGTTCCTGGGCTTCAGCTCCGGGCTGCCGCTGTACACGCTGATCTACCTGATGCAGGCGTGGCTGGCCAAGTCCGGGCTGGACGTCAAGGCGCTCGGCCTGTTCGCGCTGGTGACGTTCCCGTACACCTTCAAGTTCCTGTGGGCGCCGTTCATGGACCGCTACACCATCGGCCCGCTGGGCCGGCGGCGCGGCTGGATGGCGGTCACGCAGATCGGCCTGTTCCTGGTCATCGGCGGGCTGGGCATGCTCGACCCGAAGCTGGAGCTGACCCTGATCGCCGTCTTCGTCGGCGTCATCGCCTTCCTGTCGGCCAGCCAGGACGTGGTGGTCGACGCCTACCGCCGCGAAATCCTGGCCGAGGACGAGCAGGGCCTGGGCGCGGCCATCATCGTCAACGCCTACAAGGCGGCCAGCCTGATCCCCAGCGCGCTGGGGCTGGTGCTGGCCGACACGATGTCGTGGCAGGCGGTGTTCTGGATCGTCGCCGCGTTCATGCTGCCGGGCTTCATCTGCACCCTGCTGGCGAAGGAGCCGGCCGTCTACGGCGCGCCGCCCAAGAACCTGCAGGAGGCGGTGGTGCTGCCGTTCCGCGAATTCATCCTGCGCGACGGCTTGAAACAGGCGCTCATCATCATTATGTTCGTCCTGCTGTACAAGATCGGCGACAGCATGGCGACCGCGTTGTCGACCAAGTTCTTCCTCGATATCGGCTTCAGCACCAAACAGATCGGCCTCGCGGCCAACGCCACCGGCTGGTGGGCCAGCCTGGCCGGCGGCGCCGTCGGCGGCATCTGGATGATCAAACTGGGCATCAACCGCGCGCTGTGGGTGTTCGGGGTGCTGCAGGCGATCGCGATCCTCGGTTTCGCCTGGCTGGCCAATGTCGGACCGGACCCGGTGCTGCTCAGCGCCGTGTTCGGGTTCGAGGCGTTCGCCAGCCTGGGGCTGGGATCGGCGGCATTGGTGGCATTTATGTCAAGGGCCACCGATCCCCGTTATACTGCCACCCAGTACGCGTTGTTTTCCAGTCTGGCAGCGGTCCCGCGCACATTCATTAATTCCTCCGTGGGTTATATTGTTGCCGAAACGGGTTGGTTCTGGTTCTTTATCGTCTGTTTCATCCTCGCCTTCCCGGCGATGATGATGCTGCCGAAAATCGCTCCTTGGAATAGTGCAAATGAAAAAGCTTAAATTGAAGAGCGCCGTGCTGGCGCTGGTGTGCGTGATGGGCGCCTTGCCCGTTTACGCCCAAAACGACGGTATTCCGGTCGAGAAGCTGTCGCGCATGCGCGGGCTGGGCGGCGATTCCGCGCAGTTCGATCAGCAATCGAAGCTTCAGTACGATCAGATGTTGAAGCAGGCGCACGACAAGGACGCCGTCGCCAGCGATGACAATCCGCAGCTGATCCGCCTGCGCGCCATCGCCAAGCGCCTGATTCCGTTCACCACGCGCTGGAATCCGGACGCGGCGCAATGGAAGTGGGAAGTCAACCTGCTCAGGTCCGACACCGTCAACGCCTTCTGCATGCCGGGCGGACGCATCGCCTTCTATAACGGCATCCTGACCAAGCTCAATCTGACCGACGACGAAGTGGCGGCGGTGATGGGCCACGAGATCGCCCACGCGCTGCGCGAACACGCGCGCGAGCAGGCCGGCAAGAACACCGTCACGCAGGTCGGCTCGCGCATCCTCGGCGCCATCGGTTCGGCCTATTTCGGCGTCGATCCGCGCCTGGGCGACGCCGCCGCCGGCATGGTCTCGCAGGGCGCGGCGCTGACGTTCTCGCGCGGCGATGAAAGCGAAGCCGACCTGGTCGGCATCGACCTGGCGGCGCGCGCCGGCTTCGACCCGCGCGCCGGCGTGGCGCTGTGGCAGAAGATGGGCGCGATCAACAAGAGCCAGCCGATCAGCTTCCTGTCGACCCACCCGACCGGCAAGGACCGCATCGCCAACATGAACAAGAACATGCCGCTGGTGTTGCCGGTCTACGCCCGCGCCAAGGGGCTGGACCCGAACAACCTGCCCAAGTACCACTCGCTGGCGCTGCCGAAGTCCTGATGTCGCGGCCACCGTTGCCGATGCGCGACGGGGTCGCGCCCAGCTATCTGTGGCTGCCGGAAGGGCAGTGGCCGGACCTGATCACCTTTCTGGCGGCGCGCTTTCCCGATGTCGAGGTATCGACCTGGTACGAGCGCATGGCGCGCGGCGAGGTCGTCGACGGCGACGGCAGGCCGCTGGCGCCGCACAGCCCCTTCAAGCGCGGCATGCGCATCTTTTACTACCGCGAGCTGGAGGCCGAGACGCCGATCCCGTTCACCGAGGAGATCCTCTTCATGGACGAGCACCTGGTGGTGGTCGACAAGCCGCACTTCCTGCCGATGACGCCGGGCGGGCGCTTCCTGCACCAGACGTTGCTGGTGCGGCTGAAGAAAACCCTGGGCGAGCCGGCGCTGACGCCGATCCACCGGCTCGACCGCGAGACCGCCGGCGTGGTGATCTTCTCGCGCAAGCCGGAAAGCCGTGGCGCGTACCAATCGATGTTCCAGAAGCGGGTGGTCGAGAAGGAATACGAGGCGCTGGCGCCGACATTACAGGGCGTGGAGTATCCGTTCACGTACCGCAGCCGGATGGTCGACGGCGACAAGTTCTTCATCATGAAGGAGGAGGCGGGCGAGCCCAACTCCGAAACCATCATCGAGGTCATCGAGCATCGCGCCGACTGCACCTTGTACCGGCTGTTTCCGCACACGGGGCGCAAGCACCAGCTGCGGCTGCATTTGTCGTCGCTCGGCATTCCGATCATCAACGACGCGTTCTATCCGGTGGCGCTGCCGTGCAAGGCGGACGACGTCTCGCAGCCGTTGAAGCTGCTCGCGCGCCGCATCTCCTTCCTCGACCCGCTGACCAACGACTGGCGCGAGTTCAGCAGTAAGCGCAATCTTTGATCACGTAGGGCGCATTAGTGCAGCGTAATCGGCCATGTACGCTCCGTTGACGGCTCATAAATGGCCGATTACGGCGTTCCGCCTAATCCGCCCTACGTGTCTCCGACGTGGTGCCCGGATCGCCGGCCTCAGTCGTGCGCGTACTCGATGATCAACGGCGCGTGGTCCGAGAACTTTTCTTCCTTGTAGATCGCCACCGTGGTGGCCTTGGCGGCGATGCCGGGAGTCGCCACATGGTAGTCGATGCGCCAGCCGACGTTCTTCGCATACGCCTGGCCACGGTTGCTCCACCACGTGTACTGCTCCTCGCGCGGGTCGAGGCCGCGGTGCACGTCGACATAGCCCACCTCGTCGAACACGCGCGTCATCCATTCGCGCTCCTCGGGCAGGAAGCCGGAATTCTTCTTGTTGCCCTTCCAGTTCTTCAAGTCGATCTCTTTGTGGGCGATGTTCCAGTCGCCGCAGATGACCACTTCGCGGCCTTCGGCGTGCAGTTGCTGCAGGTGCGGCAGGAACAGCGCCATGAAGCGGAACTTGGCTTCCTGGCGCTCCGGGCCCGACGAGCCCGACGGGCAATACACCGAAATCACGCTCAGATTGCCGAAATCGCAACGCACGTAGCGGCCCTCGGCGTCGAATTCCGGCGCGCCGAAACCGATGACCACGCGGTCCGGTTCGATCTTGCTGTAGACGCCGGTGCCGGAGTAGCCTTTTTTCTCGGCATAATGGAAGTGGCCGTGGTAGCCGCCCGGGTTCAGGAACTCGGGCGTCATGTCCGGCGCCTGCGCCTTGAGTTCTTGTACGCAAATGAAGTCGGCGTCCTGCGTGGCCATCCACTTGAAAAAGCCTTTGGAGGATGCCGAACGGATGCCGTTCAGGTTGGCGGAAATGATTTTTGGCATGGATGAGGTGCTTAAAAAGAGTGCGTAAAAATGAGACAGAATTTCAGAATGCATTAGTGTAGCGGTAAAATACGGCCACTTTAAAGAAATGAGGCAGCATGAATAATTTACGTCAGCAATTTATCGAGTTTTCGGTCGCCACCGGTGTGCTGCGCTTCGGCGAGTTCACCACCAAGGCCGGACGCCAGTCGCCGTACTTCTTCAACGCCGGCCTGTTCCACGACGGCGCCACCTTGGCCCAGCTGGCCCAGTTCTATGCCCAGACGCTGCTCGACTCCGGCGTCGAGTTCGACATGCTGTTCGGCCCGGCCTACAAGGGCATCACGCTGGCGTCGGCGACGGCGGTGGCGCTGGCCGGCAAGGGCCGCAACACCTCGTTCGCCTTCAACCGCAAGGAAGCCAAGGCCCACGGCGAGGGCGGCAGCCTGGTCGGCGCCAAGCTGCAAGGCAAGGTCGTCATCATCGACGACGTGATCTCGGCCGGTACCTCGGTGCGCGAATCGGTGGACATGATCCGCGCCGCCGGCGCCGAGCCGTGCGCCGTACTGATCGCGCTGGACCGCATGGAACGCTCGGGCGGCCCGGACGGCGTGCTGTCGCCGAACTCGGCGGTGCAGGAGGTGGCCAACCTCTACAAGATCCCGGTGATCTCGATCGGCAACCTCGACGATCTGTTCGCGTATTTGAACGGCCAGGGCGCCGATCCGCAGCTGCTGCAGCATAAAGACGCCGTGGCGGCGTATCGCGAACGCTACGGGATCGCCTGATTTATCGCCCGGTCCGGCGTTTATGGCTTGTCAGATAGACCATATTGCTAGACTTTGATATTTCTATGGTGTAACCTTTTAAGACGGCATCCGGACCGTCGACAAACAAGGCAGATCCATGAACATCGCAACAATGAAGGTGCACGGCGACGACGACGCATTGGCGGACGTTCGCGACGGCTTGCCAACCGAACCCGATAGCGACTGGCAAAAGGGCGACGTCAAGCCCGACGGCCGGGTGCGCATCGATTCGGGTTTCTATGTCGGCATCGGCACGGACCAGAACCCGGACGAGCTGCTCAAGAAGGTGCGCCACTACCTGGCCGAATGCCAGGCGCGCGGCATCCACTTCGAACGCTCGGACGTGGCCGCCGAGCTGCGCATCTCCTTCACCACCGAGCGTGGCGCGGCGACCCCCAGCCTGGACTTCATCCTGGCCGATTTGACCTTGCTGGTCGAAATGGGCATCACGCTCAGCATCATCGCCTGATGCGCTTCGCCGAAACGCGGCTTGCCGGTCTTCGGTGCGGGCAGGCCGAGCGGCGCATTCATATCTGGGAGCCGGCGACGCCGCCGCGCGCCGTGCTGCTCGCCATCCACGGCGGCATGGCGCATGGCGGCGACTACGTCACCCCGGCGCTGTACTTCCGCCAGCACGGCATCGCCACCGTCGCCCACGACCTGTGCGGGCACCAGGACGCGCGCCGGGTCGACATCCCCGGCTTCGACGTGTTCCTCGATGACAGCGTGCTGTGCCTGCAATGGGTCCGGCGCGAGTATCCCGGCGTGCCGGTGTTCGTCATGGGCCACTCGATGGGGGCGCTGATCGCCACCCATCTGGGACTGGGCCGCCTGGCCGGCGACACCGCCATCCAGGGGTTCATCCTATCGTCGCCGTACTATGTCAACGCGATCAAGGTGTCGCCGCCGCTGCTGGCGCTGGCCGGCGTGCTGGGCGCGCTGGCGCCGCGCATGAAGGTGCCGCTGGCGCCGTTGACCGACGTGCTCACCCACGACGGCGCCATCACCGCGCGCCATCACGCGGACGAGCGCGACGGCGTGCGCGCCACCGAGATCACGGTCCGCTTCGGCAACGCGCTGACGGCCGCGCAACGGGGACTGGCGGCGCGGCTGCCGGCGTGGAACCATCGCTTGTTCGCCGTCGTGGCGGGCGACGACAAACTGGCCGACGCCGACGCCTCCGAGGCCATGCTCAAGTCGGTGCCGGCGGCGCTGCTGACGTATCGGCGCCATCCGCACAACTATCACGAGAATTTCAACGAGCTCAATCGCGAGCAAATCTTTGCCGACATCCTCGAGTGGATGCGCCTGCCGCCGGCCGGCTGATCGTCAAGCCGGCAGCCGGATCGTGAAACGCGCACCGCCCAGCGGCGAGTCGTCGACCGCGATATCGCCTCGGTGCAGCCGCACCGCCTTGAGCGCGATCGACAGACCCAGTCCGTAGCCGCCGACGGCTTCGTCCTGCGCGCGCGCCAGCCGTACGAACGGATCGAACACCTTGCCGCGCGCGTCGGCCGGCACGCCCGGACCATCGTCTTCGACGACGATGACGACCGCCCCGGCGTTATCGTCGTCGCGCGCGGCGCGCAGCGTGACGCGCGCGGCGGCGTATTTCACGGCGTTGCCCAACAGGTTGTTGAGCGCGCGGGCCAGCAGCCGCTCGTCGCCATCGAGCTCTCCAAGGTCGGGCGCGATGCTGGCGTCATAGTGCAGCGCCGCCGACGGCGCGCAGCCGCGCAGCATCGGCGCCAGCGCGAAGCGTCGCCTCGACATGGCGCCGGCGTGATCGAGCCGGGTCAGATCGAGCAGTTCGTCGACCAGCGTTTTGAGCTCGCCGACATCGCTCTCCATCGCCAGCACGCGTTGCTCCAGCGCGGGATCGGCGGCGCCATGCCGATGGCGCAGCAGCTCGAGGGCGAATTCGAGCCGCGCGATCGGCGTGCGCAGTTCGTGCGACACCGAATGCAGCAAGTGCTTGCGCGTCTCGAGCAGCAGCGCGATGCGTCCGGCCATGTCGTTGATGCGGCCGGCCAGCGGGGCGACGCTGGAAGTGGCGCGCGGCGCGGCGCGCGCGGTCAGGTCGCCGCGGCCGAAATCGTCGGCGACCCGCGACAGCGCTTGCAGCTCGCGCCAGTGGCGGCGCGACCACCAGCCGATCGGCACCAGCAGGAACAGGGCGATCACGCCGAAGCGGATCGCCTCCATCGCCAGCGCCTGGCCGATGTCGATCGGCAGGCCCTGCGCATGGATCACGTCGTCCCCGCTGCCGATGTAGCGCGCGCCGGCCAGGTCGACGCGGCGGTAGAACGAGGCGGTGCCGGTGTCGATGACGATCGCGCCTTGATTGAGCCGCGCGCGTTTCGCCGCCGGCAGCGCGGCCAACGCGGCCGGCAGCGGCACCAGCTCGAACGTGGCCTCCGACACCTCGCGCACCTTGTTGAGGCGCGCCAGCCACTGGTCGGCCGGCGCCTGGTCGATGTATTGTTCGAGCAGGAAAATCTGGCCGGTGGCCTGGCGCCTTGCGATTTCCTCGACCGGATCGCCGAACAGCGCGCTGAAGGTGGCGTAGACGACCACCGTGCCGAGGCTGATGGCCAGCAGCACCAGCGCCGCGAAGCGCGGGAAAATACGGTTCATTCCCAAGCCGATGGGCTGAACAGATAGCCTTCGCCCCAGACGGTTTTGATGCGTTCGGCGGCGCCGTCGTCGAATTTGCGGCGCAGCCGCGAGATGCAATTGTCGATGCTGCGGTCAAGGCCGTCGAACTCGATGCCACGCATTTTGATCAGGATGTCGTTGCGCGACAGGACCTTGCCGGCCGCCTCGGCCAGGATCAGGAACAGCTTGAACTCGGCGCCGTTCATCGCCACCTCGCCGTCGCGCCAGAACACGGCGCGGTTGGCGCGCGAGATGCGCAGCGCGCCGACCACGACGTCGCTGTCGACCGGCGCGCTGCCGCGCCGCTGCAGCGCGCGCAGCCGCGCCAGCAATACGCGCGGCTGGATCGGTTTGTTGACGTAGTCGTCGGCGCCTTGTTCGAGTCCGGAGACTTCGTCGAACATGTCCTCGCGCGCGGTCAGGATCAGTATCGGCACGGGGCTGAGCTGGCGCAGTTGGCGGCAAACGACCATGCCGTCGATGCCGGGCAGCGTCAGGTCAAGGATCACCAGGTCGGGCCGGGTGGCGCCGAAGCGCTCGAGCGCGCGGTCGCCGCGGGCGACCACATCGACCTCGTATTCGAACTCGCCCAGATATTCCTTGACCAGCGCTGCCAGGCGCGCATCGTCTTCCACCAGCATCACTCGCTGCATCGGGCCTCCCTTTTGGATCAGCATTGTAGCGGCACGCGGCGCCGGTGTGGCAAATTAGACAATCGCATACAGATTCGTACACTTTCTATACAAATGCGCCCTACAAATTGACGACAATTGACAGACAGTCCGGGGAGGATTTCAGCGCTGGCCGGTTTTAACATCGAGGCTCTTATCTCAACCCGGAAATCCATCGTGAAAAAACTCTTTGCCAGCATCCTCGCCGCCATCGTTCTCACCCCCTGCGCACAGGCCGAAGACCTTTACCTGGGGGCCAACATCGCCGGCCGCACCGACGGCTATCTCAATGAGCGGGAAGGCGGGGTGACGACGCGCCGCGACGCGGTGGGCAAGCAGCGGCGTTTCGGCCTGTTCGCCGGCTATGTGCTGTCGCCCGAGTGGTCGCTGGAGACGGGCTACGACGGCTTCGGCGGCTCGACCGATTACGACGTCGCCGGCGGGCGGCTGGAACTGCGCACCAGCATGGCGTATCTGGCGGCGCGCCGCACCTGGCGGCTGGGCGAGAGCTGGTCCTTGTTCGGCAAGGCCGGCGTCGCGCGCGGCCGTCTCGGACTCGATTTCGGCGGCGCCGGCGCCAGCGACGCCAGGACGGTGCACGAGAACAGCGCGTACCTGAGCGCGGGCGCGGCGTACCTGGTGACCAGGGATGTGTCGCTGCAAGTGGAATTCCAGCACACGGGCACAATCGAATACGAAGGCTTGACGGCGAAGATGAACAAGTTGTCGCTCGGCGCGCGCTTCGGCTTTTAAGGAAAACATGAACAAGCTGTCCCCGCTATTCGCGTTACTTTCCCTGGCGGCGCTCCCCGCGCTGGCCGACGACGGCGCCGTTGGCATGATGCCGGACGGGAGCACCGATATGTACGTGGGACTGGCGATCGCCTCCCGACTGTCGTCGGTCGACGACCACGAGCCGTCGATGGCGCTGCGGCCGCTGCTCCAGGTCCAGTGGAGCAACGGTATCTTCGTTTCCGCCAGCGGCGTGGTCGGCATGCATCTGTCGCACACGCCGGGGGTCGAATACGGGCCGCTGCTATTGGATAGCAACGGGCGCGAACCGGGCGACAACCGCCGGCTGGCCAATACCCATTCCATCAAGGGCTCGTGGGACGTCGGGGGATTCTATAACTACTATCTGGGTTGGCGGGTGCGCCTGCTGACCAGCGCCGCCTACGATACCAGCGCCCATGGCCTGGCCGGCAGCGTTGGGCTGCAAAAGACGCTGGCGCCGTTGGCGCCGCATCACACCATCACGTTTTCGGCCGGCGCCACGCTGGGCGGCGGGGCCGTCATGCGCGAGCGCTACGAGGTGTTCGGCGCCTACCGTCCGTCCGGCGGCGTCATGGCGGTGAACGCGGGCGCCAACTGGAACTGGGAGTTGAGCAGCCGCTGGTTGATCAACACCGCCGTGTCGGCCCAGCGCCTGGGCGACGCCCCCGCCGCCAGCCCGGTCGTCGGGCGGCGCAATGTCGTGACGTGGTCCAGCGGGCTGGCGTACCGGTTCTAGCACGCCATGGTCAAATCGCTCATGCTTTGGCTTGCCGTCGCTCCAACGCTCTGTTGGGCGCAGCAGACGTCGGACTGGATCAGCTACCGTGACGTCTACCGGCAGATGATCTGGTTTGAAAAGTATGGCAAGCCAAAGCAGTTTTTGCAGAATCACTTTCGCCTTCGTCAGCGCGAGGCGGGGGCACACGGGGAGGGACTGCGCCTGACGCTGGTGGGCAAGACGACGCGCGTCGATCTGCCGCTGGACGCGTTGGGGCGGGCGGTGTTCCCGTTTTCCAAGGCAGCCTATGACGAGAACGCGGAGCTGGTGTTGAACCGGCCGGCGCGGCAGTTTTCTTCCGGGCCCTGGGTGTCGCTGGTGACGCGCGCCGATGGCGTGTACGCGGTGGCCGACCTGGTGGCGGCGTGCGAACAGATGGCGGCCTATTTGCGCTACGCCGGCGTGGCCGGCGGCAAGAGCTGCGCCGGCGTGCAGTTCTCCTACGCGGCCGGCGACGCGCCGCAGCTGAAGGTGGTCAAAGGCGAGGGCGCGGCCGCGGTGGTGTTGGCGGGCCGGGAAGGTCCGGCCTTTGCCGGCGACGCGCCGACCGGCTTCCGCAACTTCGCCTATCGTTTTGCCGCCCATCCCGGCGGCGTCCAGGTGCTCGCCAGCGGCACGCCGCTGGCGATCAGCGCCTTGCTGGAGTAGCGCGCCGCGCGGTCCGAAAAAAAGCCGCGCATCGCGCGGCTGGTTCATTGTCAGCCCGCCACGAGCTTCCGGTTCGCCGCTCCCGGCAGCATGCGCAGGGTCTTGCCGACCGATGCCGTGTAGCCCTTCGACTGGATGGTGTCGACGTAGCGGTACTCGGCGCGCGTTTCGGTCGGCGTGACGGTCAGCACCACGAAGCCGCGCAACGACGTCTCGGCATATTGCAATGGTCCGATCAGCTGTTCCATGCCGCCGGCCACGGTCGCTGGCGCGGCGCCCGGGAAGTAGCTCTCGAAGCCGGGCGAGGTCACCGACGGCACGCCGAATTCGACGCCGACCGCCTGGCCGTTGACATCGGCCAGGTCGCTGGCCCAGGCGTTGTGGGTGTCGCCGGCCAGCACCACCAGGTTCTTGTTGAGCGTGCGCGACATGTTGAGCACCGCCTCGCGCGCGGCGGCGTAGCCGTCCCACGCGTCCAGGTTGTACGGCACCGTCGGCGCGGCCAGCTGCTGCTTTTCGGTCTCGCTCAGCGCCACGCCAGCGCGCACCTTGGCGGCGATGCCGAGGTAGGTCGGGTAGCCGACGGTGCCGAGCACCATCGGCGCCGGCAGCATCATGCGCGCCATCAGCACCTGCTGGCCCAGGATCTGCCAGGTGGCGCTCGACTTGCTCATCTGGCCTTGCAGCCACGTGGTCTGCTCGGCGCCCATCAGCTGGCGCGCCGGGTTGGACACGTCGGCCGCGAAGGCGGCGCTGTTGAAGCTCTTGTCGGCGCCGACGTAGCTGGCGAACGCCAGCTGCTTGTCGCGGCCGATGACGCGCGTGTCGAGCATGTGCAGCGACAGCAGGTTGCCGAAGTCGAAGGAGCGGTAGATGCGGTCCGGGCGCGCGGCGTCGGGCACGCGGATCGGCATCCATTCGTGGTAGGCCTGGATCGCCATCTTGCGCCGCGCCGACCACAGGCCCTCGGTGAGCGGGTCGTGGTTTTCCGCGCCGTCGCGCCAGGTGTCGTTCGACAGCTCGTGGTCGTCCCAGACGGCGATGAACGGGATGCGCGCGTGCACCGCCTGCAGGTCGGCATCGGTGCGGTATTGCTGGTAGCGGCGGCGGTAGTCGGTCAGGGTGATGATCTCGGTGGCCGGCTGCGACACCCGGTTGAGCGTGGCGGCGTTCTGCGAGGCGTAGCCGCCGGCCGCGTATTCGTAGATGTAGTCGCCCAGGTGCAGGCCGACGTCGATGTCGTCGAATTTGGCGGCGTCGCCGTAGACGTTGAAGTAGCCGGCCGGATAGTTCGAGCAGCTGAACACGGCGAAGCGGGCGCGCGCGACGGCACCGGTCGGCAAGGTCTTGGTGCGGCCCACCGGCGAGTCCACGCCCTGGCAGCGGAAGCGGTAGTAATAGCCGCGGTTGGCCGACAGCCCGGTGGCGTCGACCTTGACCGTGTAGTCGCCGGCGGCGCCGGCGCGGACGGTGCCCGAGGCGACGGTCTTGGTGAAGGCGCTGTCCTCGGCCACCATCCAGCCCACGTCCATGTCGTCGGCGCCCTGCGCCGCCGTGACGCGGGTCCACAGGATCACGCGGTCGCTCAACGGGTCGCCGCTGGCGACGCCATGCGCAAAACTGATCGGCTGGTAGTACGGGTCGCCGCCACCGCAGGCGGTGAGCGAGATGGCGGCGGTGCCGACGGAGAAGTTGCGGATGAACTTGCGACGCGAATTCGATGGTGTCATGGATGGGCTGTTGCCGAAAGTGAAAGAACGCGTATCTTAGATAGCCCGCGTGACGCGTTGATGACATGGCGCGGGCGGCGTCCCGGACGCCACCACCATTGCGCGGGGCGAAACGATGTGTTGCGCGGCGCGGGGATTCTGGTTCGGTCCGGGATTGCGCAAAATGCCGTCTTCACCACCCACCTGGAATCGAATGGACCGTCGACAATTTATCGCCACCGGCATCGCCGTGGCCTCCCCGGCCGCTGGCGCCGCGTCCCGCCCGGCGCCGCAGGCGCCCACCATCGCCAAGCCCGACGGGCTCAATCCGCCGGGCGTCAGGACGGCCGGCGTGCGCATGGTCCCGGTAGTGGGCGGCAAGTACAAGGTCTGGACCAAGAAGATCGGCAGCGGGCCGGTCAAGGTGCTGCTGCTGCACGGCGGGCCGGGCTTCTCGCACGAGTACCTCGAGGCGATGGAGTCGTTCCTGCCGCAGGCGGGCATCGAGATGTATTACTACGATCAGCTCGGCTGCGGCAACTCGGACCGTCCCGACGCCCCCGCGCTGTGGACGCTGCCGCGCTACCTGGACGAGGTGGAGGAGGTGCGCGCCGGCCTGGGCCTGGAATCGTTCGTGTTGTACGGCCACTCGTGGGGCGGCGTGCTGGCGATCGACTACGCGCTGCGCCATCCGGCCCGTTTGCGCGGCCTCGTCATCTCCAACATGACGGCCGGGATGCAGGCGCTGAAGCGGCATCTGGCCGTGCTCAAACGGCAGTTGCCGCCGGCCGCGCTGGCGCGGCTCGAGGCGCTGGAGGCGGCCGAGGCCTACGATTCGCCCGACTACGAGCGCATCATGATGGAGGAACTCTATCCCAAATTCATCTGCCGCCTCGCGCCGTGGCCGGACGCGGTCAACCGCACGTTCGCCCACGCCAACCTGAAGATCTATCACCAGATGCAGGGGCGCAGCGAATTCGTCATGACGGGAAACCTGAAGGACTGGGAGCGTTGGGACCGGCTTGGCGAGATCAAGGTCAAGGCGCTGGTGATCGGCGCCACCCACGACGAGATGGACCCGCGTGACATGCCGAAGATGGCGTCGGCGATGGGCAACGCGCAGGCGGTCATCTGCCCCGACGGCAGCCATTTGTGCATGTGGGACGACCAGGCGTTTTATTTCGAACGGCTGCTGGCGTTCCTCAAGCGGCTGTAGCCGCCGGCTTCAACGGCGATGCTTGTCGAGGAAGCGCCAGATGACGTCGTTGGCGTCGATGTCGCGCGTGGTTTTCCCGATCGGCAGGCCGACGTTGAACGGGTCGGCGCCGGGCCACGTGTGGCCGCCCTCCCTGATCGTCGCCAGCGCCACGCTTTGCCGGCCGTTGCCCTGTTCGACCCAGGTGACGTCGGTGCCGTCGCCGGCATCGGCGTCGATCACACGGCGGCTGGCGCTGTCGGCGCCGGCGCCGTTCCATGTCGCCCAATAGCGGAACGACTCCTCGGCCGACAGATAGCCGCCCGGCTTGCCGCCGTAGGCCACCACCTGGTCGGCGGTGCCGTGCAGCAGCAGCACGCCGACTTTGCCGGGCTTGGCGTGGTGTTGCAGCACCGGCGCGGGCATCGGCGCGCCAACCGAGGCGACGGCCGCGAACAGGTGGGGCAACTCGGCGGCGATCCGCAGCGCGAAGAAGCCGCCGCGCGACAGGCCGGTGGCGTACACGCGTTCGGCGTCGACGCGGTAGTCCTGTTTCAGCCGGGCGAGCAGCGCTTCGGTAAAGCCGATGTCGTCGATGCCGTCGGCGTACGACATGCCGAAACCGACGTTCCAGTCCTGCTTGATCCCGGCCGGATAGACGACGATGAACTGGTGGCGGTCGGCGGCGCGGTTCATCTGCGTGTAGAGCATTTGTTCGGCCATGGTCATGCCGCCGCCGTGGAAGTTGAACACCACCGGAAAGGCCTTGCGCGGCTCGCTGTCATAGGACGGCGGCGTGTAGACCAGGTAGCGGCGTTTTTCCTCCTTGTGGGGAAGGGATTTCACCTGCGCGAAAGTGGCCTGCGAAGCGCAGGCGAGGACCAGCAGGCCGATAAGGATTTTCATGGTGCGTACCCGGGAAGTCGAGGAGTAAGCAGCATAGAAAACCGGCGGTGAAATCCCGGTGAAATCGGGCCGGTTTCAGCGCCGGCGCGGCGGCACGGGAGGCAAGATAGGAACGATATCGACCCGGTAGGCCGCCGCCTCGGCGTGGAAGGCGATTTCCCAATCCATGGCCTTGGCGATGCGCCGCAACAGATGCTGGCCGTGCAGGAAGCCTTGCATCGCGCCGGCGCGCGCCGGATCGACCGTGTTGGCGAGACTGAGCACACCGTCGGCGAACGACAACCGCAGCCGGCAGCCGGCGCCGCCATGGAACAGCGCGTTGCCTAGGCAGTTGTTCAGCAACAGCATCGACAGATGGCGGTTTCCCGTCACCTCGAGCCGGTCCGGCAACCGCAGCGCCACGCGGTCGTCGTCCCAGTCGGATTGCTCCAACAGGCGCAGCAGGCTGTCCTCGATACAGCCGCGCAGATCGACCGTCGCGTTCGGAATGTGTTCCGCGCGCGCCAGCGCGAACAGCACGTCGACGGTGGCGCCGAGTTCGCCCAGCCCGGCCCGCAGCTGCGCTAGCTCATGCGCTTGCAGCGGGCGGGACGCGGCCTGGCCGAGGACATTGTTCATGACCGTCAGCGGAGTGCGCAACTCATGGCCGACGTCGCGCGTGAAGGCTTGTTCGCGGTGCAGCGCCGCGTGCAGCGCGGCGAGCGTGGTGCCGAGCTTGTCCGCCAGGTAGCCTATTTCATCGGGCCGCCGCCGCGCGCTGAAGTGGATCGGTGCTTCCGGCTGCAGGCTCTTTACCTCGTCCGCCAGCACTTGCAGCGGCAGCACCAGGCGCCGCGACAGCAGATAGGCGAGCAGCAGCGCCAGGGCGATCAACCCCAGCGCGACCGCGACCAATACGCCGCCGACGTCCTGGAACAGCTTGGACACCACCAGCAGCGGCCCGACGTCGGCCAGCAGGTAGAGGCGGCGCGGCCCGGCCTGCGCGCCCAGATCGAGCACGCGCAAATGATAGTGCTGGCCGGTGTCGGTAAAGATCTCGCCGCGTTCGCGGCCGGCGGCGACCTGCGCGCGCACGATCGGCGGCAACGCGGCGGCGTCGCGGTACACGCGTATCAGGTCGTCGCCGGTCGCTTGAATGTCGCCGCGCAGCTGGTATCGGGCGGTCACTGCGGCCGCCTCGCGCTGCAGCAGGCGGTCGACCAGCATGTCCTCGGTCACGTAGGAGATGAGCAGCGCCAGGCCGGTATAGCCGACGCACAGCAGCACCGTGAAGCCGGCCAGCGCGGCGAACAGGCCGTGGCGGATCGATCTAAACATGGTCCGCCGCTTCCAGCGCGAGGCGGTAGCCGAGCTGCGGGATGGTGACGATCATGTCCGGCGCGCCGGCCAGTTGCAGCTGCTTGCGCAGCGCGTAGATGTGCGATTTGAGGGCGTCGCTATCGGGCGGGTTGGTGCCCCACAGCGCGTGCGTCAGCGCCGACCGCGATACGGCGTGCGGCTGCGCGGCGCACAGCGCGGACAGAATCTTGAACCCGGCCTGGGTCAGCGGCACCGGGGTGCCGTTGTGGAGCGCGCGCCGTTCCCTGGTCAGCAGTGTCAGCGGGCCGACGCGCAGCGCCTGGCCGACATGCAGCTGTCCGCGCCGCGCCAGCGCCTCGCACCGCAGGGCCAGTTCGCGCAGGTCGAACGGTTTGGTCAGGTAATCGTCGGCGCCGCCGTTGAAGCCGCGCGCCTTGTCTTCGAACGCGTCGCGGGCGGTGAGCATCAACACCGGCACGTTGCGCGGCGCGCGCGCCTTGATCGCGCGGCAGACGTCGATGCCGTCGATGTCGGGGAGGTTGAGGTCGAGCAGGATGACATCGTACGTTTCGCGCGTGGCCAGGTCGATCGCCAGCGCGCCGGTGGCGGCGTGGTCGGTTTGCCATTTCAGCCCGTCGAGGAAATCGACGATCTGGCGCGCGATCGTCGGGTGGTCTTCCACCACCAGGATGGTCAGGGAGCCCGGACTCATTTACAGCGCCGCTTTTTTCCTGAACTGCGCCGCCTTGTGGCGATTGCCGCACAACGCCATGCTGCACCAGCGGCGCTTGTGGGCCTTGGTGCGGTCATAAAACCACAGCACGCATTCGGGATGCTGGCATTGCTTGACGAGGTCGAAGTCGCCGTCCACCAGCAGTTGAGCGGTCGCTTCGGCTAACCGCCCCAGCATCGAGGCGACCGGCTCGGCGCGGGCCTGGCGGGTGAGCGTCAAGCCGCCTTCGCTGTCGCGCGCCAGGTGCGGCGCGCTGACGTGGGCGCGCAGATACGCGTCCAGCGCGGCTATCGGGGCGGTGTCGCCCACGCTTCCCTGCTTGCGTTGCTCGACGAGCTGCCGCACCAGCGTGCGCAGGGTTCTTCCCCGCGCCAGCAGCGCCTCCAGGTCAAGCGGCCCGTCCGCGTCCGCCGGGGCGATGCCGTGCCGCGCCATCCATCCCAGCACATCCTCACCGCTGCCCCAGTAATCGACCGTTTTTCCGTCGACCATGGCCTCGGTGTTGAGCAAGTCCATCGCCAGATGATCCCCCAACATCGGCGCTTCCGACGGATTGCTAGCGGGGTGTTTTTCTGCTTTCATCATAAGTAACCATTAAAATAGATGTTGACAGGTTATTTAAAACTGAGGATACTTCAAATCAAGTAACCATCTTGGTTGAATTATAGCGGTTATCCACCTCCGTCGCTTATCCTTTGAAGGAATTATCATGAACACCAAATCGTCGCTGTTTGCCGCCGCCAGCCTGGCCGCCGCGCTTGTCGCCAATGCCGCCGACAATCCCGCGCAAGTTCATCACCGCAATCTGGAGGTCCAGGGTGTCAACGTCTTCTATCGCGAAGCCGGACCGGCCGAGGCGCCTGTCGTGCTGCTGTTGCACGGCTTCGGCGCCTCGTCGTACATGTTCCGCAACCTGATCCCGCAACTGGCCGGCAAATACCACGTGATCGCGCCGGATCTGCCCGGCTTCGGACAGACCAGCGTGGGGCCGGGCGCCAAGTTCACCTACACGTTCGACAATCTGGCCGGCGTGATCGACGCCTTCACCGTGGCCAAGGGAGTGGACCGCTACGCCATGTACGTGTTCGACTACGGCGCGCCGGTGGGCTGGCGCCTGGCGGTGAAGAATCCGCAAAAGATCACCGCGATCGTCAGCCAGAACGGCAATGCGTACGAAGAGGGCTTGAGCGCCGGCTGGGCCGATATGCGCAAGGCGTGGGCGGAGCCGACCGCCGCCAACCGCGAGTCGCTGCGCCGCTTCAACACGCTGGATATGACCAAGTGGCAGTACACCGAAGGCGTGCGGGACGCGTCGCTGATCGCGCCGGAGACCTGGCAGCTGGCGCACGCCGCCATCGAGCGCATCGGCGTGGAGGCGCAGATGGATTTGCTGTTGGACTACGGGCAGAACATCAAGCAGTACGGCCAACTGCATGAGTTCTTCCGCCGTAACCATCCGCCGACATTGGCGATCTGGGGCAAGAACGATCCGTTCTTCGTGCCGGCCGGCGCCGAGGCGTTCAAGCGCGACAACCCGAACGCCGAAGTGCGCTTCCTGGACACGGGCCATTTCGCCATCGAAACCCACGGCGACGAGATCGGCAAGGAAATGCTGGAGTTTTTGAACCGCAATGTTAAACGCTGAGCGGTGCCCAAGCGGCGCGTGTATGCGATTTTCGTAGGGCCGATTACGGCGTTCCGCCTAATCCGCCCTACGTGGTTTCGATGGACGCTTGGTTGGGTGGAGCTCCGCGTAATAAAAACGCCCCGCAAGCTTTGTCGCTTGCGGGGCGTTTCACCGTACCGATGGTGATCGGTTTAACCGGCCAGCTTGGCCTTCAGCAGCTCGGTCAGCTGGGCCGGGTTGGCCTTGCCGCGCGACGCTTTCATCGCCTGGCCGATCAGCGCGTTGAGCGCCGCTTCCTTGCCGGCGCGGTACTGCTCCACCGACTTGGCGTTGGCGGCGATGACGTCGTTGACGATCGCCTCCAGCGCGCCGGTGTCCGAGATCTGCTTCAGACCCTTGGCTTCGATGACGGTGTCGACCAGGTTTTCATCGGCCGATTTGGCTTCCCACATGCCGGCGAAGACTTCCTTGGCGGCCTTGTTCGAGATGGTGCCGTCGGCGATGCGCTTCAACAGCGCGGCCAGCTGCGCGGCCGATACCGGCGAGTCGTCCAGGTCCACGCCTTCGCGGTTCAGGGTCGACGAGACGTCGCCCATCAGCCAGTTGGCGGCGGCCTTGGCGTTTTCCTTGCCGGCTTTTTCCACCACGGCGACGAAGTAGGTCGCCATCGCTTTCGACGCCGTCAGTACCAGCGAGTCGTATTCCGGCAGCGCGTATTCGCTGACAAAACGCGCGCGCATGGCGGCCGGCAGTTCCGGCATCGAGGCCTTCACCTGCGCGATCCATTCGTCCGAGATCACCAGCGGCGGCAGGTCCGGGTCCGGGAAGTAGCGGTAGTCCTGGGCGTCTTCCTTGCTGCGCATCTCGCGCGTCTCCTTGCGGTCCGGATCGTACAGGCGCGTGGCCTGCACCACTTTGCCGCCGTCTTCGATCAATTCGATCTGGCGGCGCACTTCGACGTGCACGGCTTCCTCGATGAAGCGGAACGAGTTCAGGTTCTTGATCTCGCAGCGGGTGCCGTATTCCTTCTGGCCCTTCGGACGCACCGAGACGTTGACGTCGCAGCGGAACGAACCTTCCTGCATGTTGCCGTCGCAGACGCCCAGCCACATCACCAGCGAGTGCAGCGCCTTGGCGTAGGCCACCGCCTCGGCGGCGCTGCGGATTTCAGGCTCGGAGACGATTTCCAGCAGCGGCGTGCCGGCGCGGTTCAAGTCGATGCCGCTCATGCCGGCGTAGTCCTCGTGCAGCGATTTGCCGGCGTCTTCTTCCAGGTGCGCGCGCGTCAGGTTGACGGTCTTGGTGACGAATTCGCCATCCTTCTCGTAGCCGAACGTCAGCGAGCCGCCGATGACCACCGGGTCTTCGAACTGGCTGATCTGGTAGCCCTTGGGCAGGTCCGGATAGAAGTAGTTCTTGCGGGCGAAGATCGAGGCCGGCGCGATTTTGGCGCCGACGGCCAGGCCGAAGCGGATCGCGCGGTCGACCGCCTGCTTGTTCATCACCGGCAGCACGCCGGGCAGCGCCAGGTCCACCGGACTGGCTTGCGTGTTCGGCTCGGCGCCGAACTTGATCGGCGAGCCGCTGAAGATTTTTGATTCGGTCGTGAGCTGCACGTGGTTCTCAAGACCGATGACGACTTCCCATTCCATATGATTCTCGCTCTGTTCTATGTTAGATGCCGGCCGGAGCGCGGGTGTGCCAGTCGGTCGCCAGCTGGTACTGGTGGGCGACGTTGAGCAGCTTCGCTTCGCCGAAATGCTTGCCGATGATTTGCAGTCCCACCGGGCGGTTGGCGTTCTTCTCGCCCTGGCCGAAGCCGCACGGGATCGACATGCCGGGCAGGCCGGCCAGGCTGGTCGACAGGGTGAAGATGTCGGCCAGGTAGGCGGCGACCGGGTCGTCGGACTTGTCGCCCAGGTCCCAGGCGACGGTCGGCGCCACGGGGCCCATGATGACGTCGCAGACGGCGTTCGGGCCGTTGAGCACCGCTTCGAAGTCTTGCGCGATCAGGCGGCGGATCTTTTGCGCCTTCAGGTAGTAGGCGTCGTAGTAGCCGTGGCACAGCACATAGGTGCCGACCATGATGCGGCGCTTGACTTCGGCGCCGAAGCCTTCGGCGCGGGTCTTGCGGTACATCTCGGACAGGTCCTTGTATTCGGCGGCGCGGTGGCCATAACGCACGCCGTCGAAGCGCGACAGGTTCGACGACGCCTCGGCCGGGGCGATCATGTAGTAGGCCGGGATCGACAACGCGGTGTTCGGCAGCGAAATGTCGACCAAGGTCGCGCCCAGCGCCACGTACTGCGCCAGCGCGGCGCGCACGGCCTGTTCGACGTCGGCGGCGAGGCCTTCGCCGAAGTACTCCTTCGGCACGCCGATGCGCAGGCCGGTCAGCGGCTGGCCCAGTTCGCGCGTGTAGTCTTCGTCGACGCCGCCCAGTTCCGGCGTCAGCGAGGTCGAGTCGCGCTCGTCGAAGCCGGCCATGGCGTTGAGCAGCAGCGCGCAGTCCTCGGCCGTCTGCGCCATCGGGCCGCCCTGGTCGAGCGACGAGGCGAAGGCGATCATGCCGAAGCGCGACACGCGGCCATAGGTCGGCTTGATGCCGGTGATGCCGCAAAACGCGGCCGGCTGGCGGATCGAGCCGCCGGTGTCGGTGCCGGTGACGGCCGGCGCCAGGCGCGCGGCGACGGCGGCGGCCGAGCCGCCCGACGAGCCGCCCGGCACGGCGTTCTTGTCCCACGGGTTCTTGACCGGACCGAAGGCCGAGTTCTCGTTGGCCGAGCCCATGGCGAATTCGTCGCAGTTCAATTTGCCCAAGGTGACCATGCCGGCCGCGCGGAACTTCTCGACGACGGTGGCGTCGAACGGGCTGACGTAGTCGGCCAGCATCTTGGAGCCGGCCGTCGAGCGCCAGTCGCGCGTGACGAAGATGTCCTTGTGGGCGATCGGCACGCCGGTCAGCGGGGTGGCGGTGCCGGCGGCGATGCGGGCGTCGGCGTCGGCGGCCTGCGCCAGCGTCAGCGCGCGGTCCACGTGCAGGAAGGCGTTCAGGTCGCTCTTCTCGATGCGGTCGAGGAAGTGCGTGGCCAGCTCGGTGGCGGTGACGGCTTTGCTCTGCAGGAGCGCGGACAGCTCTTTAAGGGTTTTGGTGTGCATGGCGGTTCAATTCAATTCGGGGAGGATCGAGGCGAAGATGGGGGCAAACACGTGGCAAACCACGACGCTTTTTGCTTATTCGATCACTTTCGGCACCAGGTACAGGCCATCCTGTGTCTTCGGCGCGACGGCCTGGTAGTCCTCGCGGCGATTGGCCTCGGTGGCCGCGTCCTCGCGCAGGCGCAGCGCGATGTTGTTCATGTGCGCCGCCAGCGGGTGGCTCAGCGGGGCGACGCCGTCGGTGTCGACCGCCTGCATCTGTTCGGCCAGCGCGAAAATGCCATTCAGCTGCTCGAGCGCGGTGGCGCTCTGCGGCTCGCTCATCTCCAGTTGGGCCAGTTTGGCAATGCGTGTTACGTCGGATAGGGTCAGGGACATAGCGAATGGCGCGGACGGGCCGCGCGGGGTTTAATTGTTACATTGATAAAAAACTTGAAGTTCTGGCTAATCGCTGGCAAAAGCGGACGATTGCCGCTTAACTTGCAAGCTGAGCCGATACACTTTTGGGTGGATTTTCGGCAAATCGCATTCAAATTATAAGGTAGAATGGCGGGTTGATGCGTTGCCGGGGCTGAATCATTGCCGCCGCCGCTCACCACAGGACATCTTTCGACAGCTTACGCGCACCCAGCGGCGCCACAGGACACACATGTTTGGTTTTTTACGCAGGTATATTTCCACCGATCTGGCCATCGACTTGGGCACGGCCAACACCTTGATTTACGTTCGCGGCCAGGGCATCGTTCTGGATGAACCATCGGTCGTCGCGATCCGCCAGGAGGGCGGCCCGAACGGCAAGAAAACGATCCAGGCAGTTGGTAAGGAAGCAAAGCAGATGCTGGGCAAAGTCCCCGGCAACATCGAGGCGATCCGCCCGATGAAAGACGGCGTGATCGCCGACTTCACCGTCACCGAGCAAATGCTCAAGCAGTTCATCCGCATGGTGCACGACTCCAAATTCTTCCGTCCTTCCCCGCGCATCATCATTTGCGTGCCGTGCGGCTCGACCCAGGTCGAGCGCCGCGCGATCCGCGAATCGGCGCTCGGCGCCGGCGCCTCGCAGGTGTACCTGATCGAAGAACCGATGGCCGCCGCGATCGGCGCCGGCCTGCCGGTGTCGGACGCCACCGGCTCGATGGTGGTCGACATCGGCGGCGGCACCACCGAGGTGGGCATCATCTCGCTGGGCGGCATGGTCTACAAGGGCTCCGTGCGCGTCGGCGGCGACAAGTTCGACGAGGCGATCGTCAACTACATCCGCCGCAACTACGGCATGCTGATCGGTGAGCAGACCGCCGAGGCGATCAAGAAGGCCATCGGTTCGGCCTTCCCGGGGTCGGAAGTCAAGGAGATGGAAGTCAAGGGCCGCAACCTGTCCGAGGGCATTCCGCGCTCGTTCACGATTTCGTCGAACGAGATCCTCGAGGCGCTGACCGATCCGCTCAACAACATCGTCTCGGCCGTCAAGAACGCGCTGGAACAGACGCCGCCCGAACTGGGCGCCGACATCGCCGAAAAAGGCATGATGCTGACCGGCGGCGGCGCGCTGCTGCGCGACCTGGACCGCCTGCTGATGGAGGAAACCGGCCTGCCGGTGCTGGTGGCCGAAGACCCGCTGACCTGCGTGGTCCGCGGCTCGGGCATGGCGCTGGAACGGATGGACCAACTGGGCTCGATCTTCTCCTACGAATGATCAAGACGGGGCCGCGAAACAGCGGCCCCGGTGCTTTGGGTGAGTTGACAGTCTCGTTGGCGCGGGAGCGCCGGATTATTGGAAGTCATGGAATACAGTCCTCCGCCACTTTTCAAGCAAGGCGCTTCGGCCCGGGTCAAGATGACGGTGTTCGCGTGCATATCGATTGCACTGCTGTTGGTCGACGCGCGCATGCGCACGCTGTCGACCGTGCGCCAGGTCGCGGGTACCGTGCTGTATCCGCTGCAAATGGTCGCGCTGCTGCCGCGCGACGCCATCTACGGCGTCGGCGACTACTTCTCCACGTTGTCGTCGATGAAAAAGCAGGTCAATGAGCTCAAACGCCAGCAGATCGCCGACGCCCAGGCGCTGCAGCAGGCGCAGCTGCGCACCGTCGAAAACAACCAGCTGCGCAAGCTGATGGGCGCGCGCGAGCAGCTGCCCGTCAAGTCGATGCTGGCCGAGGTGCTGTACGACGCGCGCGACGCCAACAGCCGCAAGATCATCCTCGACCGCGGCATCAAGAGCGACGTCATGCTCGGCATGCCGGTGATCGACAACCAGGGCGTGGTCGGGCAGGTGACGCGGGTGTTCCCGTTCACCTCCGAGGTCACGCTGCTGACCGACAAGGAGCAGGCCATCCCGGTCCAGCTGCTGCGCAACGGCTTGCGCAGCGTCGCTTATGGACGCGGCAAGGTCGGCGCGCTGGAGCTGCGCTTCACCGCGCCCAACGCCGACATCCAGGTCGGCGACATCGTCGTCACCTCCGGCCTGGACGGCATTTATCCGGCCGGCCTGGCGGTGGCGCGCGTGACGCAGGTGGAAAACAGCGCCGGCGGCTCCTTCGGCGGCGTGATCTGCCAGCCGCTGGCCGGCGTCGCCAACAACACCCAGTTGCTGATCCTGATGTCGACGCCGGAGCTGCCTCCGCGCCCGCCCGAGGAAGAGCCGCGCACGCCGAAAAAGGGCAATAACAAGATGGCGCCGGTGAAGGACCCCGCGAAAGAGGGCGCCGACGGCCAGGCCGCGCCGGCCGCCGCCGCGACCGCGCCGGCCACCAACGCCGCGCCGGGATTGATGCCGGTGATGCCGCCGCCGCTGGCGCCGAAAGCCGCGCCGGCCGAAGGCGCCGCCACCGCGCCCGCCACCGGAGCGGGCGCCAAACCCGCGACGACCGCGCCGGCGACGGCCGCACCGGCAGCCGGCGGAGCCGCCGGCGCCGCTGCGGCGACCACGGCGCCGGTCCGCGCCGGCGTCGCGCCGGCCGCCACCGCGCCGGCGCCGACCGCCGCCCGCGCCGCCGCACCGGCCGGCCAAGGCCAAACGCCGGCCGGCGCCACCACACCGAAGGAGCCGGCACGATGAATCGTCCGCACTATATTCTGCTGCCGGTCAGCCCGCTGTTCATCGCCTTCAGCCTGTTCTGCGCCTTTTTACTGAACCTGCTGCCGTGGGGGCAGTTCGTCGGCGTGCCCGACTTCGTCGCGCTGGTGCTGGTGTTCTGGGGCGTGCACCAGCCGCGCAAGGTCGGCATCGGCACCGCCTTCTTCCTCGGCCTGCTGATGGACGTCCACGACTCGACCCTGCTGGGCGAGAACGCGCTGGCCTACACCTTGCTGTCGTACTTCGCCATCATGCTGCACCGGCGCGTGCTGTGGTTCCCGTTGCTGACGCAGGCGATGCACGTGTTCCCGCTGCTGCTGATGGCGCAGTCGATCCAGCTGGTGATCCGCTTCTTCGTTTCCGGTAAATTCCCGAGCTGGTACTACTTCGTCGAAAGCGTGATCGCCGTGGCGCTGTGGCCGATCGCCACCTGGTTGCTGCTGGCGCCGCAGCGGCGCGCGGTCGACCGCGACCACACCCGCCCGATCTGATTCCAGTCCCGCCATGACTGAACTCAAGGACAACCAGCGCGAACTTCACAAGTTCCGTCTGCGCCTGACGGTACTGGGCGGGCTGGTGTTCATTTGTTTCGGGCTGCTGCTGGCGCGCTTCATCTGGCTGCAGGTGGTCAAGCACGCCGACTACGCCGTCAAGGCGGAGGACAACCGCATCGCCATCGTGCCGATCGCGCCCAACCGGGGCCTGATCCTGGACCGCAACGGCGTGGTCCTGGCGCGCAATTACTCGGCCTATACGCTCGAAGTGACGCCGTCCAAGCTGGCCATGACGCTCGATGAGACGATCGACGAACTGGCCAAGCTGGTGCTCATCGAGGTCAAGGACCGCAAGCGCTTTAAAAAGCTGCTGGAGGATTCCAAGCGCTTCGAGAGCGTGCCGCTGCGCACCCGCCTGACCGACGAGGAGGTGGCGCGCTTCTCGGCGCAGCGCTTCCGCTTTCCCGGCGTGGAGATCCAGGCGCGCCTGTTCCGCCAGTATCCGCTTGGCGAGGTGGCCTCGCACGTGATCGGCTACATCGGCCGCGTCAACCTGGCCGAGGCCCGCGCCATCGCCGAGACCGACGATGCGGCCAACTACAACGGCACCAACCAGATCGGCAAGGAAGGGCTGGAGAAAAGCTACGAAAAGCACTTGCACGGCACCACCGGCTACGAGGAGGTGGAGGTGTCTGCGGGCGGCCGCGCGATCCGCACGCTGTCGCGCACCAACGCCACGCCCGGCGCCAACCTGATCCTGTCGATCGACATCGAACTGCAGAAGGTGATCGAAGAGGCCTTCGGCGAGTGGCGCGGCGCGCTGGTGGCGATCGAGCCGGAGACCGGCGACATCCTGGCCTACGTCTCGCGCCCCGGCTACGATCCCAATCTGTTCGTCGACGGTATCGACGCGCAAAACTGGAACGAACTCAATACCTCGCTGGACCGGCCGATGGTCAACCGTCCGCTGTCGGGCACCTACCCGCCGGGATCGACCTTCAAGCCGTTCATGGCGCTGGCGGCGCTGGAACTGGGCAAGCGCACCCCGCACCAGGCCATTTCCGACCCGGGCCACTTCACCCTGGGCGGCCACCGCTTCCGCGACGACAAGCCGGGCGGGCATGGCACGGTCGATATGTACAAGTCGATCGTCGACTCGTGCGACACCTACTACTACATGCTCGGCAACGACATGGGCATCGACGCGATCCACGATTTCATGAAGCCGTTCGGCTTCGGCCAGCTGACCGGCATCGACCTGGAACACGAGAAGCAGGGCGTGCTGCCGTCGAAGGAGTGGAAGCGCAACCGCTTCAAGAAAAACGTGGCGGCGCAAAAGTGGGTCGGCGGCGACACCATCTCGATCAGCATCGGCAACGGCTACAACAACTACACGCCGCTGCAGATGGCGCACGCCACGGCCAACCTGGCCAACAACGGCGTGGTGATGAAGCCGCACCTGGTCAAGATCATCGAGGACCCGGCCACGCGCGCGCGCCGGCTGACGGTGCCCAAGGAAAGCTACCGCATCGCCCTCAAGCAGGACAACATCGATTTCATCAAAAGCGCGATGGTGGGCGTGACCACCGGCGGCACGGCGGCGCGCGCGTTCGCCGGCGCCGGTTACACCTCCGGCGGCAAGACCGGCACCGCGCAACTGTTCGCCATCAAGAAGAACGAGAAGTACAATGCCGCGCTGGTGTCCGAGCGGTTGCGCGACAACGCGCTCTACACCGCCTTCGCGCCGGCCGACAAACCGCGCATCGCCATCGCGGTGGTGGTGGAAAACGGCGGCTTCGGCGCCGCCGTGGCCGCGCCCATCGTGCGCAAGGCCCTGGACTACTACATCCTTGGCAAACGCTCCGGCGACAAGGACACGACGCCGGTGCCGAAGGAGGACGCGGTGCTGCGCTCCGTGACCGAACTCCAGGCCGAACAGGGCGTGGTCGATGAAAAAAAGCCGGGTGCTGAAACCCCGGGCAACACCGAATAAAAGGATCTGCATGCGCATCAACGAAAGGCGTTCCCTGTGGCGCCGCCTTCGCCCGTACTTCACCGTTTTCGACGGGCCGCTGACCTTCATCATCCTGATGCTGCTGACGGTCAGTTCGGTCACCCTGTACTCGGCCAGCATCGGCATTCCGGGCAAGATGGAGGACCACCTGCGCAACATCCTGCTGTCGTTCGCGGTGATGTGGGTGGTCGCCAACATCTCGCCGCAGATGATGATGCGCATCGCGGTGCCGGCCTACACGGTCGGCATGATCCTGCTGGTTGCGGTGGCGCTGGTCGGCACCATCAAGCTGGGCGCGCGGCGCTGGCTGCACGTGGGGATCGACATCCAGCCGTCCGAGTTCATGAAGATCGTCACGCCGATGATGCTGGCCTGGTTCTTCCAGCATCGCGCCGGGCATCTGCGCTGGCAAAGCTATTGCATCGCCGCGCTGCTGTTGATGATGCCCGTGGGCCTGATCGTCAGGCAGCCGGACCTCGGCACCGCGCTGCTGGTGGTGGCGGCGGGCTTCTCGGTCATCTTCCTGGCCGGTCTGTCGTGGAAGGCGCTGGCCGGGCTGCTGGCCGCCTTCGCCGCCAGCTTGCCGGTGATCTGGTCGCTGCTGCACGACTACCAGCGCGAACGCGTGATGACCCTGATCGACCCGACCTCCGACCCGCTGGGCAAGGGCTTCCACATCATCCAGTCGACCATCGCGGTCGGCTCCGGCGGCATCACCGGCAAGGGCTGGACGCAGGGCACGCAGGCCCACCTGGAGTTCATCCCGGAGCGCACCACCGACTTTATCTTCGCCGTCTACTCCGAGGAGTTCGGCCTGGTGGGCAACCTGGTGCTGATGCTGCTGTTCCTGCTGCTGATCGGACGCGGCCTGATGATCGCCGGGAACGCGCCCAATTTCTTCAGCCGCCTGATGGCCGGCGCCATGACGATGATTTACTTCACCTACGCGTTCGTCAACATGGGCATGGTCAGCGGCATCCTGCCGGTGGTCGGCGTGCCGCTGCCGTATATGAGCTACGGCGGCACCGCGCTGCTCACCTTGGGCATCGCCGGCGGCATTTTGATGAGCATCCAGCGTCACCGCAAGCTGGTGCAGACGTGATGCGCGCCGATACCGTGACCCACGACGGCGACGCGCGCCGCTTCCGCCGGCGCCTCAAGGGCCTGGCGCTGGTGGCGTTCATCGGCCTCGGGCTGCTGATGGCGCGCATCGTCTGGTTGCAGGTGGTGCGGCATGACGACTATGCCGTCATGGCCGAACAGAATCGCGCCGCGGCGCAACCGTCGGGGCAGCCGCCCGCCGGCGCCAGGTAAGGGCCGCCGCATGTATTTCAACGACGGGCGCTCGCCTTGGCGGCGCATCCGCCCCCATGTCATGGTGTTCGACATTCCGCTGGCGCTCATCATCCTCGCCTTGCTGTCGGTGGGACTGGTCACGCTGTATTCGGCCGGCATCGCCATTCCGGGCAAGGTGTCCGACCAGCTGCGCAATATCGCCGCCGCCTTTTTCGTCATGTGGCTGGCCGCGAACATTGCGCCGCCAACGCTGATGCGCATCGCCGTGCCGGTGTACGCGCTGGCCGTGGCGTTGCTGCTCGCCGTCGCACTGGCGGGCACCATCAAAGGCGGCTCGCGGCGCTGGATCACCATCGGCATCCAGCTGCAGCCGTCCGAATTCATGAAGATCGCCATGCCGTTGATGCTGGCGTGGTTCTTCCAGCGCCAGGCCGGCCAGCTGCGCTGGCAGGCGTACGCCGTCGCCGCGCTGCTGCTGGCGGTGCCCGTGGTCCTGATCGCGCGCCAGCCCGATCTCGGCACGGCGCTGCTGGTGGTGGCGGCCGGCGCCTGCGTGATCTTCCTGGCCGGCCTGTCGTGGAAGGCCCTGGCGGCGCTGGCGGCGGCCGCCTGCGTGGGCATGCCCTTGCTATGGTCGGCGATGCACGACTACCAGCGCGAGCGCGTGCTGACGCTGATCGATCCTTATCATGACCCGCTGGGCAAGGGCTTTCACATCATCCAGTCGATGATCGCGATCGGTTCCGGCGGCGCGGCGGGCAAGGGCTGGACCCAGGGCACGCAAACGCACCTCGAGTTCATCCCGGAGCGCACCACCGATTTCATTTTCGCCGTCTTCTCCGAGGAATTCGGCCTCACCGGCAATCTGGTGCTGATGGTGCTGTACCTGCTGCTGATCTGGCGCGGGCTCTCCATCGCCCTCAATGCATCCACTTTCTTTACGCGCCTGCTGGCGGGCGCCATTACGATGATTTACTTTACCTACGCTTTCGTCAACATGGGCATGGTCAGCGGTATCGTGCCGGTGGTCGGCGTGCCGCTGCCTTTCATGAGCTATGGCGGCACCGCGCTGCTCACACTGGGCCTGGGCGCCGGCATTTTAATGAGCATCCAGCGGCATAGCCGCGGTGTGCGTGGCGGTTCCGGCGCGCCGGCCTGGGGTGGGATGGCATGATGGAGATCAAAGACACCGAGCGCGAACTGAAGGAGTTCCGCACGCGGATCGCCGTGCTGGGCCTGGCGGTGTTCGTCTGTTTCGGATTGCTGCTGGCGCGCTTCATCTGGCTGCAGGTGATCAAGCATGACGACTTTGTCGTCAAGGCCGAGGAGAACCGCATCGCCATCGTTCCGATCACGCCGAATCGCGGTCTGATTTTGGACCGCAACGGCGTCATCCTGGCGCGCAACTACTCGGCCTACACGTTGGAGATCACGCCGTCCAAGCTGACGGCCACGCTGGATGAAACGATCGACGAGTTGTCCAAACTGGTCAACATCGAGGTCAAGGACCGCAAGCGCTTCAAGAAGCTGATGGAGGAATCCAAACGCTTCGAGAGCGTGCCGCTGCGCACCCGCCTGACCGACGAGGAGGTGGCGCGCTTTTCGGCGCAGCGCTTCCGGTTCCGCGGGGTCGAGGTGCAGGCGCGCCTGTTCCGCCAGTACCCGCTCGGTGAGACGGCGTCGCACGTGATCGGCTACATCGGCCGCATCAGCCGCGCCGAGGCCAACGCCATCGACGAAGGCGACGACGCCACCAACTACAAGGGCACCGACCATATCGGCAAAGAGGGGCTGGAAAAAAGCTACGAGGCGCAGCTGCACGGCCGCACCGGCTATGAAGAGGTGGAGGTGACGGCCGGCGGCCGGGCGGTGCGCACGCTGTCGCGCAAGCCGGCCATCCCGGGCAGTAATCTGATCCTGTCGATCGATATCGAGTTGCAGAAGGTGGTGGAAGACGCCTTCGGCGACCGCCGTGGCGCGCTGGTGGCGATCGAGCCGTCCACCGGCGACATCCTGGCCTATGTGTCGCGGCCCGGTTACGATCCCAACCTGTTCGTCGACGGTATCGACTCGCAGAGCTGGAACGAGCTCAATACCTCGCTGGACCGGCCGATGGTGAACCGCCCGCTGTCGGGCACCTACGCGCCGGGGTCCACCTTCAAGCCGTTCATGGCGCTGGCGGCGCTGGAGCTGGGCAAACGCACCACCACCCAGGCCACCTACGATCCGGGTTATTACTACCTCGGTGGCCACAAGTTCAACGACGACGTGGTCGGCGGCCATGGTTCGGTCGCCATGCACAAGTCGATCGTCGTCTCCTGCAACACCTATTACTACGAGCTGGGTCATGACATGGGGATCGACATGATCCACGATTTCATGAAGCCCTTCGGTTTCGGGCAAAAGACCGGCATCGATCTTTTCAACGAAAAGATCGGCGTGCTGCCGTCGCAGGAATGGAAGCGCAGACGTTTCAAGGGTGCGGCGGGGCGCTGGGTGGGTGGTGATACGATCTCGGTCAGCAACGGCTCCGGCTACAACGCCTACACGCCGCTGCAGATCGCGCACGCGGTGGCCAACCTGGCCAACGACGGCGTGGTGATGAAGCCGCACCTGGTGAAGATACTGGAGGACGGCGGTACGCGCGCGCGCACGCTGACCGTGTCGAAGGAGAGCTACCGGATTCCGCTCAAGCAGGAGAACATCGATTTCATCAAGAACGCGATGGTCGGGGTGACCACGGAAGCCGGCGGCACCGGCGTGCGCGCGTTCGCCGGCGCCCAGTACCGCGTCGGCGGCAAGACCGGTACCGCACAGGTGATCACCATTAAGAAGGGCGACAAGTACAATGCCGCCAAACTGGCCGAGCGCCTGCGCGACAACGCGCTGTTCACCGCCTTCGCGCCGGCCGAGAAGCCGCGCATCGCGATCGCGCTGGTGGTGGAAAACGCCGGCAAGGGCGGCCTGGAAGCGGCGCCGATCGCGCGCAAGGCGCTCGACTATTACCTGCTGGGCAAACGCCCGGCCGGAAAGGATACGACCAAAGTGGAAAAGGAAGACGCGGAAGAAATCGTGCCGGTGGAGGGACAGACCCTGGAAGAACAGGCCGCCGCCGCGCGGCTGCAGGGCGCCGCCGGTGACGGCACGGCGCCGGCCCAGCCGGCGACGCCGGGCGCACCGGCCGCGCCGGCGCCGGCACCCGCCGCCCCGGCGCCCGCCACGCAACCGGCACCGGTGGTGCGGAAGAACCAATGAGGATGACGCCATGCGTATGAACCGAAGCCAACTGCGGAACGCCTGCGCGGCACTGGCCCTGCTGGTGCTGGCCGGCTGCGGCACCGTTCCGACATCGGACGAGACGATCTCCAGGACGCCACGCGCCTCGGGGCCGGTGATCAAGGCGCCGTCCACCACCAAGCCGGCCACCGGCCTGCCGACGCTGCCGCCGGCCAACTCGGGGCGGGGTGGCTACTACCAGGATGACGGCCCTGGCGATTCGCCGCCGGAGAACCTGGCCGACGTGCCGGATGCCGACGTGCGCAACGATCCGCTGCTGCCGCGCTCCAATCGTCCCTACGTCGTCTTCGGCAAGACCTATACCCCGATCACGGACAACGAGCCGTTCACGCAGGTTGGAATGGGCACCTGGTACGGGAAGAAATTCCACGGCCAGCGCACCTCGTCCGGCGAGCTTTACGACATGTACAAGATGACGGCGGCGCATCCCACGCTGCCGATTCCATCGTATGCGCGGGTGTCGAATATGGTCAGCGGGGCGACGGTGATCGTGCGTATCAACGACCGCGGACCGTTCCATGCCAAGCGCGCCATCGACGTGTCGTACACGGCGGCGTTGAAACTGGGATTGCTGGGCAAAGGGAGTCATGAGCTGAAGATCGAGCGCATTCTGCCCGAGGAGATCGATCGCATGCTGGCCACGAAGGAGGGCGTGTCTGGCACGAAGGCGCCACGGTTGCAGACGGCGTCGCAGTCCGGGGCACGGCTGTCGTCGTATGCGGGCGAGGGGAGCAAGCAGCCGTCGACGACGCCGCAGCCGTTGGTGCTGACGCCGAAGGCGGTATCGAGCGGGGCGACGAATGCGGCGCCGGTGGTCGCCGCGGCAGCTGCAGCGGCCGCACCGGCCGCGCCGGCGGGCGCCAAGCCGGAGATCGAGGCGTTGATGCTGGCCGATAGCGTGCCGGCGGCCACCAGCGGGTTTTATCTGCAGCTTGGCGCCTACACCCGCGCCGAGAACGCGGAAGCGGTGCGCGGCAAATTGGCGGGCAGTGGTTTTTCGACCCTGGAGGTGGTGCAGAGCGGGCCTGTGCATCGCTTGTTCGGCGGGCCGTTCGCCAGCCGCCAGGAAGCGTTGCAGGCGGCGCAGGCGTTGCCGGCGGCGCTGAGTCTCAAGCCGATCGTGGTTCAGCGCTGAGGCGAAACCTTATTTGCAGCCGTGGGTTTGCGCGTTCGGGAAATCGGCGCGGATCTTTTCCAGGTTGGCTTGCAATTCGGCGTCGACGTCGCGGAACTGGAACGCCAGCAGTTTGCTGCCGCTCATGCGCGGCGTGACGCGCGCGCTGCGCACGCCTTGTTTGACCAGCGCCGCGAGCTGGTTCTGCGCCGCCGTTTCGCTTTTGAACACGCCCAGCGAGATCGCCCAGCGCATCGGGGTGTTGTCGGACATGACGAAGTAGTTGGTCACCCCCAGCCCGCGCAATTCGGCCGCTTTCTTGTCGGCGGCTTCCTTGCTGCCCGTCGGCGGAATGTGCACGATGTAGCTCGAGATCTCGGTGCCCGGCAGGTTGCGGCGCGATTGGCGGTCGCCCAGGTTCAACCCGGCCAGACGGGCTTCGAACCGGCGCGCGTCGGCCAGGATGAAGCTGCCGATTTCCACGCACGCCAGCGGCGCCGGCGCGGCCTTGCCGTCGACCGGCACGCCGGCGCCGTCGGCCGCCGAGGCGCCCGTTGGCGCATGGCCGGCGCGCTCCGCGGAAACGATGGTCAGCTGATTGGCGTTGAGCTGATTCAGAAGACGCGCCGGCTCGCGTTCGTTGCCGCTGAAATGACCGAGATAGCCCTGTCCATACGCGAACAGCGCGGCGTTGACGGCTAACAGCGACCAGAAAATAAACTTCAGCACGGGCTTCCTCGGTGGGGCTATTCGATTCAGTGGGCGCGCGCCGCATCGGCTGCGGCGGCGTGCAGGCCTATCAACACGATATTCTCGACGATACGGTGCGGCACCTTGAGCATCGGCGCGATGTAGGGCGCCGCGCCGCCGGAGATGATGCACTCCGCCGCCTGGTGCCGCGCGAACGCGTGCTCGATGGCGCCGCTCTGCGCGGCCAGGCAGCCGCTCAAGATGGCGTCGTCGGTATTGTCGGCGAATCCGTCAGGCAGCTTACCGTCTTGCGCAATTTGCGGCAACTGCGCCGTATTGCGCGCCAGCGAGCTGGCCATCAGGCCCAGGCCGGGCAGGATCATCCCGCCCAGGAAGACGCCGTCGGCGGTGATGGCGTCGATGGTGGTGGCGGTGCCGCAGTTGGCGACGATGATGGCGCGCCCCGGCGCCAGCGTGTGGCCGGCGATGGCGGCGGCAAACCGGTCGCAGCCCAGTTGCGCGGGATTGCGGTAGCCGTTGGTCAGTCCCGCCAGCGACGGCAGCGATTCGAACCAGCTTATCGCTCCCCCCTGCGCCTGCGCCAATGGCATGTCGGGGAAGGTCCGCTGCAGCACATATTCGAGATGGACGCGCAGCGCGTTGCCGGCGACGTTGGCGATGAGGATACGCTCGACCGGGCGCCGGCCGGCGGCCTCGCCCCAGATCAACTCAAGCTGCGTCAGGTCCGCGTGGACCACGGCGCCATGGGCCAGCCATGCGCCGGGTTGCGCGCCGGCGTCGGCCAGCGCCCATTTGACGCGGGTGTTGCCGGCGTCGATCAGTAAAATCATGATAATCCGATGGAGGAGGGGATGGTTGAAGACAACCGCAGCGAGACGTCGCCGGACAGCACCTCGACCCGGCCGTGCTCCGTGTCGAGCATCAGCCGCCCGATGGCGTCGACGCCGGCCGCGCGGCCCTGTTGCAGCACCTGACCGTGGTCGAGGATGACGACGTCCCGTCCCTGCCATGCGTGCAGCAGGTTCCAGCGCTCGGCGAAAGGGGCGAAGCCGGTGTCGTCGAATTCGGCCAGCACGGCGGCCAGGCGGCTCAGTAACGCGGCCATCAATTCGCTGCGGTCCATTTTCGCCAGCCACGGCGCGGCGGCCACCGCGCGGCCGATCTGTTCCTCCAGTTCGTCGGGCATCAGCAGGTTGATGCCAACGCCGATGACGGCCCAGACGGCGCCGTCGCCGTCCTTGCGGGCGGCCTGGGTTTCGACCAGGATGCCGGCCAGTTTTTTACCGTCGCGCAGCAGGTCGTTGGGCCATTTGATGCGCACCGGCACGCCCAGCGAGGCGATGGTTTCGGCCAGCGCCACGCCGACCGCCATCGGCAGGCCGCTCATGCGGTGCAGCGGTCCCTTGAAGCGCCAGGCCAGCGAGAACATCAGCGCGGCGCCCGGCGTCGACAGCCAGCTGCGGCCGGCGCGGCCACGGCCGGCGGTCTGGTTTTCGGCGATGCGCAGCAGCGGGCCGTCGAGCGTGTCGAGGCGCGCCAGCAGGTCGGCGTTGGTGGAGCCGGTTTCGGCGACGACTTCGATCGCCACATGGGTGGCGCTGGTGGCGCAGCGGGCGGCGATGGCGCCGGGGGTGAATGTGGAAATGGTCATGGTCCAGCCTTGCGCGGTTTGTGCGGCGCCCTGGCGAAGGCGAAATCGTAGACGGCGTTCGGCAGCAGGCGCAGCGCCTTGGCGACCACCCCCATCTGCCACGGGATGACGGCATAACTGGCGCCGGCGGCGATGGTGCGCGCGGCCCTGGCGGCGAATTTGTCCGGCGCCATCAGGAACGGCATCGGATACGGGTTCACCTTCGTCATCGGCGTGTCGATGTAGCCGGGGCAGAGCGTGACGACCTTGATGCCATAGGGTTTCATCTCCAGCCGCAGCGATTCGCAATAGCTGATCACCGCCGCCTTGGAAGCGCTGTACGCCTCGGCGCCGGGCAGGCCGCGTATGCCGGCCACGCTGCCGATGCCGACCAGCCGCGCCGGCGTGCGCTGCGCCCGCATCGCCGCGATGAACGGCGCGAAGGTGGCGGCGGTGGCGACGACGTTGGTGGCGATGATGTTTTCGAACACCGCGATGTCCTCGGCGAATTCGGTCAAGGTGCCGACCGAGATGCCGGCGTTGGCGATGACGACGTCGATGCCGCCGGCGTGAATCAGGAAGTCGCGCGCGGCGGCCGCGATGGCGGCGTGGTCGCGCACATCGACCACGTAGGCGCGGTGTTGTTCCGGATGGGGGAGCGAGGCGATCAGGCGATCGAGCGCGTCGCCGCGCCGGCCCAGCAGCCCGAGGACGGCGCCTTGCGACGCATATTGCGCCGCGAGCGCGGCGCCGATGCCGCTGGAGGCGCCGGTGATGAAGACGCGCTGACCGCTCATGCGCGGGCGCCGGGTGGCGCCGGCCGCCGGGCCGAAGCCGTTGTCAACGCGTCTTTGGACGACATGCTTACTTCTTTTCCGCTTTCGCTTTGGCGACCAGGATATCCATCACCTGCAGGCCCTGGGCATGCAGCTGGGCTTCGCTGGTGGCGGTCTTGGAACCTTCGTCGGACATCGATGGCGACGTCACGTACTTGCCGTCGATGGCGAACATCGGCCACGAGTCGACGCCGTAGGTGTCCATCATCGCGGTGGCCTTGCGGATGCGGCCCTGCACGCCGAAGCTGCGATAGGTGTCGATGAATTTCTGGCGGTCGATGCCCTGCTTGGCGATGAAGTCGAACACCAGCTCGTCGCGGTTCATGCGGTTGCGGTTGACGTGCATCTCGCTGAAGATCTTGGTGTTGATCGCCTCGTTCATCAGGCCCATGGCTTCGAGCGTGAAGAACATTTTTTGCTGTGGCAGCTCGGTGCCGGTGCGCGAAATGTGCGTGCGCTTGAAGACGATGTTGTCGCCTTGCTTCTTGACCCAGGCCGTCAGCGACGGGTCCAGCGCGTGGCAGTGCGGGCAGGCATAGTCGAAGAACTCGATCACTTCCACCTTTTTGCCGGTGTCGACGGGCTGCGGCGTCGGCAGCGTTTTGTATTCGACGCCGTTCTTAGGGTCGGCCGGGGATGCCGAAGCCGACATCGGTGAAAAGGCGACGGCGCCCAGCATCAGCGCGCTCACAACGTATTTCAGAATTCGCATCATTACTCCTGGCTTGGTTCGTTACTTTTGATTGCGCACGACTGCGACGTCGACGCCGTTTTCAGACAACTTGCTGCGCACTTTGTTCATCGCCTCGACCTGGTTGAACGGGCCGATGCGAACCCGGTGCAGCACGCCGGTGTCGGTGGTGCGGTCCGACAGGTTGGCCTCGAAGCCGAGCAGCGCCAGCTTGGCGCGGGCGCTTTCGGCGTCGGCCACCTCGCGGAAGGCGCCGGCCTGCAGATAATAGATGTACTTCTCGTCGCCGCCGCTGGCCGGCGTGGTGGCGCCGGCCGCCGGCGCGGCGGTGTTGGACGGGGTCTTGGCGACCGGCGTCGGCGTCACGTTCGACGCCGAAGGCGTGGTTTTCGGCTTGTCGGCCGCCGCGCCCTGGATGCGGTCGACCACCGCCTGCAGCGGATCGGCCGCCGGCGCCTTCGGTGCCGGCGCAGGGGCGGCCGGCGCCGCCGGCGCGGTTGGCGCGTCGCGGTTCAAGTCCTTGGCCGCCGCGCGTGCCGCTTCCTTGCTGCCGTACATAGGCTTGTTCGGATCGGCCGCCTGGCCCGCGGTCGTTTCCGTACTCTTGTTGCTGCGTCCCTTGTCGGTGAACGGGGAGGCCCCCTTGTTGATCACCAGCGCGACGACGACGGCGACGGTCAGGCCGATGACCAGGCCGATGACGATGCCGATGAAGGTGTTGCCCTGTTGGCGCGAACGCGAAGCGAGACGGGTACGGAAATTCATTGTGCGGGATATCCTTCGGAGTTACATTTTGTTTGGAGCCGAGACGCCGATCAGCGCCAGGCCGTTTTGCAGCACCTGGCGGGTGGCGACCATCAGCGCGATGCGGGCGGCCTTGAGCGCCTCGTCGTCGACCAGCACGCGCTCGGCGAAATAGAAGCTGTGCAGGTTGGCGGCCAGGTCGCGCAGGTAGAACGCGATCTGGTGCGGGCCCAGTTCGGCCTGGGCGCGCGCCAGCGTCTCCGGGTACGCGGCCAGCGTGGCCAGCAGCGTCGCCTCGGTCGGCGCGGTCAGCGGCGACAGGTCGACATCGGCCAGCGCGGCGACGTCGCCGGTGAACTGTTCGAGCATGCGGCAGATGCGCGCGTGCGCGTACTGCACGTAATACACCGGATTTTCATCCGAGGTTTTCAGCGCGACGTCGACGTCGAACACGAATTCGGTGTCGGCCTTGCGCGAGATGAGGAAGAAGCGCACGGCGTCGCGGCCCTTGGTGATGTCGCCGCCGCCGGACCATTCGATCAGGTCGCGCACGGTGACGTAGGAACCGGCGCGCTTGGAGATCTTGACCTCCTCGCCGCCCTTCATCACGGTGACCATTTTATGCAGCACGTAGTCGGGGAAGCCTTGCGGGATGCCCAGGTTGACCGCCTGCAGGCCGGCGCGCACGCGGGCGATGGTGCCGTGGTGGTCGGAGCCCTGGACGTTGATGGCCTGGCCGAAACCGCGCTGGAACTTGACGATGTGGTAGGCCACGTCCGGCACGAAGTAGGTGTAGGTGCCGTCCTTCTTGCGCATCACGCGGTTCTTGTCGTCGCCGTAGTCCTCGGTGCGCAGCCACAGCGCGCCTTCCTCTTCGTACGTCTTGCCGGATTTGTTGAGCATGTCGACGGCCGCGTCGACCTTGCCGTCGGCGTACAGCGACGATTCGAGGTAGTAGTTGTCGAACTTGACGCCGAAGGCCTGCAGGTCGATATCCTGCTCGTTGCGCAGGTAGGTCACGGCGAAGGCGCGGATCGAGTCGATGTCGTCGATGTCGCCGGAGGCGGTGGCCGGGGCGCCGTCGGAGGCCGAAACGGTTTTCTTGGCCTTGAAGTCCTCGGCGATGTCGGCGATGTAATCGCCGTTGTAGGCCGATTCGGGCCACTGGGCGTCGCCCGGCTTGAAGCCGCGCAGGCGCGCCTGGACCGAATTGGCCAGGGTCTGGATTTGCACGCCGGCGTCGTTGTAATAGAACTCGCGGGTGACCTGGTAGCCCTGGGAGCCGAACAGCGACGACAGCGCGTCGCCCAGCGCGGCCTGGCGGCCGTGGCCCACGTGCAGCGGGCCGGTCGGGTTGGCCGAGACGAATTCGATGATCACGCTCTTGCCGTCGCCGGCGTCGCTGCTGCCGTAGGCGGCGCCCTGCGCCAGCACGGCCTTGACCACGGCCTGCTTGGCGGCGGCGCTCACGCGCAGGTTGATGAAGCCCGGGCCGGCGATGTCGGCCGACTCCACCAGGCCTTTGCCGGCCGGGTTGGCCAGCAGCGCCTCGACCACCTTGGTGGCCAGTTCGCGCGGGTTCATTTTGAGCTGCTTGGCCAGTTGCATGGCGATGTTGCAGGCGACGTCCCCGTGCGACGGGTCGCGCGGGCGCTCCAGCACGACGTTAGCGACGACGCCGGTGCCGGCCAGGATCGGTGCGAGGGCGGCCTGGAACAGGGCGGTGATATCTTGTTTTTGTTGGGCGAGCATGAGCGAAATGGCGGCCGGGCCGCGCTAAAAAATTCATCCGAAAGCGAAAACGGCCGGCGAACTGGCACCGGCCAAACAGTGGCCATTATACTGGTTTGCACGCGGCCGGTGAGGGTAGCCGAGCGCCCGCGCCGAAGTGCGGGCGACCTCCGGCTAACCGACTTTTACATTCTTGTCAGCGACTTGTCATATGCGCTGCTGTGGCACTACTGTATACTGCGCGATCACGGCTGCCGGCCGCTCTCTGGAATTAGCATATGAACAAGCAGCGCCCGACGCTCTCACTGAAGTCACCCGCCAAGGCGGCAGCGCCCACGCTGCGCGCCAGCCATGCGCGTGACCTGAAACCGGCGCTGCAGACGGGCTTCCAGACGGGATTGCGGCCCGATTCGCTCGCTTTCAGCCTGATCGGCGCCGCCCACGCGGTGGCCCAGGTCCGCACCGGCACCAACCTGCCGCAGGCGCTGGCCCAGGTGTGGAGCAAGCTGGAACAAGGCAAAAACGAGCTGACCCCGCAGGCGCGCGGCGCCATGCAGGACATCGCCTACCGCTGCATGCGCCAGCTGGGCCAGAGCGAGACCCTGATCGGGCTGATGGCGCCCAAGGCGCCGGACCCGCTGGTCGGCGCGCTGCTGGCCTGCGCGCTGGCCTTGATGACGGCGCCGGACACGGTCCAGCCGTACGAGGAATTCACCGTTGTCGACCAGACCGTGACGGCGGCCGACGCCCACCCGGACACCGCGCGCGCCAAAAACATGGTCAACGCCGTGCTGCGCCGCTTCCTGCGCGAGCGCAAGGCGCTGCTGGAGACGGCGCTGCTGCAGCCGCTGGCCAAGTGGAACTACCCGCAATGGTGGATCGACGCGGTGCGCGCGGCCTGGCCGCAGGACTGGCAGGCGGTGCTGGCGAGCGGCAACATCGCGCCGCCGCTGACGTTGCGCGTCAACGTACGCAACACCTCGGTGGAGCAGTATCTGGCGACGCTGGCGCAAGCCGGCATGGACGCCACGCAAATCGGCCCCTACGCCGTGCGCCTGGCCAAACCGGTCGGCGTGGGCCTGATTCCGGGCTTCGCCGACGGCCTGGTGTCGGTGCAGGACGCCGCCGCCCAGCTGGCCGCGCCGCTGCTCGACGTGCAAAAGGGCATGCGCGTGCTCGACGCCTGCGCCGCGCCCGGCGGCAAGACCTGCCACATCCTGGAACTGGCCGGCGCCGACGCCGAGGTGCATGTGACGGCGCTCGACGCCGACCCCAAGCGCCTGGCGCGGGTCGACGAGAATTTGCAGCGATTGCAGCTGACGGCGGCGTTGCAGGCGGCCGAGGCGCAAACGTCGACCTGGTGGGACGGCAAACCGTTCGACCGCATCCTGGCCGACGTGCCGTGCACGGCGTCGGGCATCGTGCGCCGCCACCCGGATATCCGCTGGCTGCGGCGCAAGGGCGACACGCTCCAACTTGCAACACTTTCGGCCAAAATCCTCGACAATCTTTGGCAGATGCTTGCCCCGGATGGTAAATTGCTGTTCGTAACGTGTTCCTTGTGGCCGCAGGAATCGGAAGCGCAGGCGGCCGCCTTCGCCGTGCGCAACAATGCGGTGCGGCTCGACGCGCCCGGTCAATTGCTGCCGGCCGGCGGCGACGGCCGGGACCACGATGGTTTGTTCTACGCGCTTTTCCAGAAAAATGCGTAAGCGTTTTGCCCGTTTTTTTGCCTGTTTTTTTGCTGCATTTCCTGTCGCACCCCCGCGTATTACGCACCTATTGAGCACCGGCCCACACGTGATACAACGATTTTTTCGCCTGCTGATCGGGCCCTTGCTGCTGATACTGGCCTGCGCGCTGCCGCAGGCGGCCAGCGCTGCCGACGGCGTCGAGATCAAGCGGGCCTATGTGGAGGCCACCGACGAAGGCTACCGCCTGTCGGCCAATTACGGCTTCGACCTCAGCCATGGGCTCGAAGACACCCTGCAATACGGCGTGGTGCTGTATTTCACCACCAGCATCGAATTCACCCGTCCGCGCTGGTACTGGTTCGACGAGAAGGCCATCGTCGCGCGCCAGACCATCAGCCTGTCGTACAACGTGCTCACCCGCCAGTACCACGTGGCCGTCATCGGCAGCGTGCGGCAAAGTTTCTCGTCGCTCGACGACGCGCTGTTCCTGATCCGCCGCCCCAACCGCTGGATTGTCGCGCCGCGCGGCGCGCTCAAGGTCGGCGAGACCTACAGCGTCAAGCTGAGCATGGGGCTGGACCCGAACTACCTGCCCAAGCCGATCCAGATCAACGCCCTCAACAATAATGAATGGCGCCTGGCGTCCGACAAGAAAACCTTCCTCTACAGGGCCGAGTAGGTGAGCACAGCGCTCCGGTATTTTGCCGTCATCGGCGGCGCCGTCGTCAGCATCCTGCTGTTCCTGCTGGCCTCGGCCTCCGATAATTCCGGATTTTTCGACCGCTACTACGCCTGGCTGCTGGGCCTGAACGCGGCGGTGGCCGGCGCGCTGCTGCTGCTGGTGGCGGTGTCGCTGTTCCGGCTGTACGCGCGCTACAAGAGCGGCAAGTTCGGCTCGAAGCTGATGACGCGGCTGGTCTTGCTGTTCGCCGCCGTCGGCGTGCTGCCGGGGCTGGTGATCTTCCTGGTGTCGGTGCAGTTCGTCTCCCATTCGATCGAATCGTGGTTCAACGTGCCGGTCGAGGAGGCGCTCGAATCGGGCATCAACCTGAGCCGCGAGGGCCTGGACCGTTCCCTGAACGAGCTGACCGCCACCGCCGCCCGCACCACGCAGCGGCTGGCCGGCGAGGGCGACGGCACCGAGCGCCTGATCCTGGCCCAATTGGTCAAGGAGCAGCCCGGCATGCAGAACGCCATCATCGTCGACGCCGAGGGCGGGCTGGTGGTCAGCGCCCGCGCCAGCCGCAGCGGCAACCTCAGCGCCGACCTGCCGACCCGCGAAATGATGGCCAAGGCCAAGAGCGACGAATCGTACGGCGCGCCCGAGGGCGGCAACGAACTGCGCAGCGACCTGGTCGACGCCCCCGTCAACGCCCAGGACAGCGTCAGCCAGCTGCGATTGCGGGTGGTGATGGCCATTCCCGACCGCGTGCGGCCCAACGGCACGCAGCTGGCGCCGCGCTACCTGCAACTGATCCAGCTGGCGCCGGCGCAACTGGCCGCCGACGGCGAGACCATCCGCAGCGCCTATTCCAACTACAAGGAGCGTTTCGTCGCCCGCGTCGGCCTGCGCAAGATGTACATCGTCACCTTGACCTTGACCTTGCTGCTGGCCGTGTTCGGCGCCATCGCCAGCGCCTTCCTGATCGCCAGCGACCTGGCGCAGCCGCTGCTGCTGCTGGCCGAGGGCACGCGCGCGGTGGCCGAGGGCGACCTGTCGCCGCGGCCGATCGTGGCCACCTCCGACGAGCTGGGCACGTTGACGCAGTCGTTCAATACGATGACGCGCCAGCTGTCGGACGCGCGCAGCGCCGTCGAGCGCAACCGCGCGGCGCTGCAAAACGCCAAGGCCCACCTGGAATCGGTGCTGGCCAATATGTCGGCCGGCGTGATGGTGCTCGACCACGAGTTCCATTTAATCAGCTTCAACGACTCGGTCGAGCGCATCCTGCAGCAGGCCGGCGTGACGATGATCGGCCGCAAGCTCGACGAGGTCGAGGGCATGCAGGAATTCGGCGCCGCCATCGTCGCCGCGTTCGCCGCGCAAAGCGCGCAGTCGGCCGCCGGGCGCAACCTGCAACGCATGCACTGGCAGCGCCAGATCGAGGTGCCGCGCCGCTCCACCAGCCTGGACGACAACGATTTGACCCTGCTCACGCGCGGCTCGCGCCTGCCGATCGAGGGCGGCAGCGGCTACCTGGTGGTGTTCGACGACATCTCCGACGTCATCTCGGCGCAGCGCTCGATCGCCTGGGGCGAGGTGGCGCGCCGCCTGGCGCACGAGATCAAGAATCCGCTGACGCCGATCCAGTTGTCAGCCGAACGCCTGCAAATGAAACTTGAGGGTAAGCTGGCGCCGGACGACGTGCTGCTGCTCAACAAGGGAACCGCGACCATCGTCAACCAGGTGGCGGCGATGAAGCGCATGGTCGACGACTTCCGCGACTACGCGCGCACGCCGCCGGCGGTGCTCGAGCCGCTCGACCTGAACGCGCTGGTCGAGGAGATCCTGCACCTGTACGTGAGCGGCGAGGGCGACGACATCATCCATCCGCAGCTGGCCGCCGGCCTGCCGCTGGTGATGGGCGACGCCACGCAGCTGCGCCAGGTGATCCACAACCTGCTGCAAAACGCGCAGGACGCGATGGCCGAGCAGGCGGCCGGGCGGCCGGACATGCAGCCGCGCATTGACGTCGTCAGCGAAGCCATCCATTATCAGGGTGCGGACGGCAGCACGCGCGTGGCGGTGCGGTTGGCGATCGTCGACAACGGTCCCGGATTCGCGCCCAAGATCCTGGCGCGCGCGTTCGAGCCGTACGTGACGTCGAAGGCGCGCGGCACCGGCTTGGGGTTGGCGATGGTAAAGAAAATTATCGATGAGCATGGGGGTAGGATTGATATCCAGAATCATGTCGATGGAAGTGGCGCGTCAGTATTGATTTTGCTGTTAAAGTTGGCGCCGACGACGCACAATACTTAAAGTTAAGTTCAATACAAAATCATTTGCCGCACGCTGGCGAAAATGAGGAAGGCAAGGGAAGATGGCAAACATTCTGGTAGTGGACGATGAGATGGGTATCCGCGAGTTGCTCTCGGAAATTTTGAGCGACGAGGGACATGCGATACAGCTGGCCGAGAACGCCCAGCAGGCACGCGAAGCGCGCGCCGGCGGCGCGCCGGATCTGGTGCTGCTCGATATCTGGATGCCGGATACCGACGGCGTCACCTTGCTCAAGGAATGGCAGCGCGACGGCTTGCTGACCATGCCCGTGATCATGATGTCCGGCCATGCGACTATCGATACGGCAGTCGAGGCCACGCGCATCGGCGCGCTCAATTTCCTCGAGAAACCGATCGCGCTGCAAAAGCTGCTCAAGGCGGTCCAGCAGGGCTTGACGCGCGCGCAGGAAACGGTGCGCGCGCCGGTGCTGGCGCCGCGTCCGGCGGCGGTGCAGCAGGAGGAGGCGCCCAGCGCCGGCTTCAACCCGCCCAATCCGGCCGCCGCGATCGCGGTGCGCGGCGGCGCCACCATCGCCGGCGCCGACAACCACATGTTCAACCTGTCGTTCGACCTGCCGCTGCGCGAGGCGCGCGACGCCTTCGAGCGCATGTACTTCGAGCACCATCTGGGCCGCGAAGGCGGCAGCATGACCCGCGTGGCCGAGAAGACCGGCCTCGAGCGCACCCACCTGTACCGCAAGCTCAAGCAGCTGGGCGTGGAGCCGGGCAAGCTGGCAAAAAAAAACCTCTGACGCCGTGAGCGGCGTGGATCCGGCCGGCGGCGCAGCGGTGGCCGTGCGGGCGCCGGTGCCGACCTGGCTGGTGACCGGCGAGCGCGCCGGCCGGCGCGAGGCGGCCATCGCCGCGCGCCTGGCCCACGATGACGGTGCGGGCGGCCTGGAATTGCCCACGGTTATTATTCTGGAAGGCTTGTCGGACGGCGGTTCGGCACTCGCCTTCGACCCCGCCGACGGTTCCGTCGGTGTTGCTCCTGTTCCAAAAGTGTTGCGAATTGCCCCGGGCTGTCTCCATTGCAGCGGGAATCTCGTTTTGCGGGTAACATTGAATCGTGTGCTGCGTCATCCACCGGCGCGGCTCTACATCAGTCTGGCCACTGCTGAACACCTCGAACTGCTGCGTGCATGGCTGTCCGAGCCCCCGTACGGCGACTTGCTAGACTTGCAATCCGACATCGCGGCCTAAGCCCTGCCTGCAGATCGGGTCCTGTTCTTTAGACTTGAATCGACCACTTTGAACCCCATGTGGGTAGTGAAGTGAAACCGAGCAGTGTTTCGCCCCTGGAGAAAGGAAGCAAAATGAACCTCATCTATAACAGCGAGCAATACAGCGTTGTCGAATTCGGCGCCGATCGTAGTCTGGATGCATTGCGCTTTGGCGGCTATGAAATCGTCGACAAAGGCGGCAAGCGGGAGATTTTTATCAACGGCATCCTGGCACAGAATTTCCGCCGCGACGTCAACGAACTGATCGCCGGCGAGCCGACCATGGCCGAGATTGATGAATTTTTGGGCAGTTATGATGAACTGATGAGTCATCCGGTGCTGTTGCACTGACGACCAAATCTGGCGTGTTGCAGCGATCGTCCGACAGGGCGGGTCACCTCACGGTGATCCGCCCTGTTCGTTTGTGTGGCCGCTGTTGCCGGGGTGCCAGCGGTAGTGTCCGGTGATCGAATAGGCGAAGAGGATGTCGTCCTCCTGCGTGCCGGCCCCGATGTTGTGGATGATGAGCGGTATTCCCCGCTTGGACACCTGGTCGGACACGATGCCGATGTGGGTCATGCCTTGCGGCAGGTTCCAGGTGACGATGTCGCCCGGGAGGTAGGTTTTGACGTCTGTGCCGTTTGCCACCGTCGCGCCCTGGCGGGCGAAAAACGTGGCCAGATTGGGCACGCGCCGGTGGTCGATATTCCGGTCCGGCGCCTTCAATTGCCAGCGCGACTGGTGCGGATAGGCGCCCCATGCCTTTTTCAAATCCTGGTGCACCAGCACCTGGAGGTCGGCGCCCAGCTGGCGATAGGCCCGCACCACGACGTCGGTGCACACGCCGCGCTCGAGGGGAACGTCGCCGTTGGGGTAGGCGAGCCGCTGGTAGGCAGGATCGTAGCTCAAGGTGACGCCGATCTGGCGGCGGGCGGCCTCGACCAGATCGAGCGGCGCTGCCGCCGTCCGTGGGGTCTTCGGCGCGGCGTCGACCGCGGTGCAGAGCAGTGAAAATAGCAGGGCGGACAGTATTTTGAACATATCGGATGGGGTGTGCGGCGAATCTTATTAATAGGTTAATGGAGTCACGAGCCGGTGTCATTGGTTTTTCGACCCCACCTGTTATATTGTCTGTCGCAAGTCAATCGCTAGAAGAGAAAAGAAATAATGTGTCAGCTACTCGGCATGAACTGCAATGTCCCGACCGACATCGTGTTCAGTTTTACCGGCTTCGCCATGCGCGGCGGCCATACCGACACCCACCATGACGGCTGGGGCATCGCCTTCTTCGAGGGCGCCGGCGTGCGCCACTTCGTCGACCACCAGGCGGCCATCGCCTCGCCGATCGCCGAGCTGATCAAGCGATATCCGATCAAATCCACCAACGTCATCGCGCATATCCGCAAGGCCACGCAGGGCCAGGTCGCGCTGGAAAACTGCCACCCGTTCGTGCGCGAGCTGTGGGGGCAGTATTGGGTCTTCGCCCATAACGGCGACCTCAAGGAGTTCAATCCGCTGCTGAACCGCGCCTTCCGCCCGGTCGGCACCACCGACAGCGAGCGCGCGTTTTGCTATATTTTGCAGCAGTTGCGCGCCCGTTTCGGCGAGCAGCGGCCGGCGCTGGCGGCGCTGCGGGCGGCGCTGGGCGCGCTGGTCGACGAAATCGCCGCCCATGGCACCTTCAATATGCTGCTGTCGTCCGGCGCCGAACTGTTCGCCCATTGCTCGACCAACTTGTTCTATTTGGTGCGCAAACATCCGTTCGACACCGCCAAGCTGTCCGACGAGGATGTCAGCGTCGATTTCTCCCAGGTGACCACGCCCAACGACCGGGTGGCAATCATCGTTACCCAACCGCTAACGACCAATGAACAATGGACAGCATTCGCCAGCGGCGAACTGAAGCTCTTTATCGACGGCGTACCACAAGCGCTTGATTGAACATTGAAATGTCAACACAGTGGCGATTATTGCTGTCAAAATCTTAGTACAGCGAAATATTCGCTCCCTGACAAGAATGGCAGAAGCAATGATCGATCTCTCCCAACATGACGCCGGCCCGCGCAATTTGCGTGTGCGCGAATTCTATCTGGGACGCCAGCCCATCCTCGACCGCAACCAGAACCTGTTCGGTTACGAATTGCTTTTCCGAAATGCGCCGGTCGGTCCGGCCCATATCACCACCGAGCTGTCGGCGACGGCGGCGGTGATCGCCCACGCGTCGCAGCTGGGCATGGAGCGGACCGTCGGCGACGCGCTCGGTTTCGTCAATGTCGACGCCGATGTGATCATGACCGACATTTTTGCCTTCCTGCCGCGCGAAAAAATGGTGCTGGAGATTTGCGCCACCGAGCCGGTCACGCCGCTATTGCTGGCGCGCGTGGAGGAACTGGCCGGCCAGGGTTTGCGCTTCGCGCTTGCCGATGTCAGCGGCGAGAACGAGACCATCGTGGCGCTGCTGCCGTGGATCGAGTACATCAAAATGGACATGCGCACGCCGCTGTCGACCTTGATGAAGCTGGCGCCGCGCTTCCGCCAGCAGAAAAAGAAGTTGGTGGCGGAGAAGGTCGAAACCCGCGAGGACTTCAAAAACGCGTTGGACCTGGAGTTCGATTATTTCCAGGGCTATTATTTCTCGCGGCCCGTCATCATGAGCGGCAAGAAGTTGTCGCCGTCGCAGCTGGCGGTGATGGAGTTGATGACCCTGGTGACATCGGACGCCGACAATATCGACATCGAGCGCGCGATCAAGCGCGACGTGTCGTTGGCGCTCAATCTGCTGCGGCTGGTGAACACGCCGGCGGTGGGCGCGCGCCAACGCATCGAGTCGCTGAGCCAGGCGGTGACCCTGCTGGGCCGGCGCCAGTTGCAACGCTGGCTGCAGATCATGCTGTATGCCGAACCGAGCAAGCGCGGCCACAGCATGACGCCGTTGCTGATGCTGGCGACCACGCGCGGGCGCCTGCTGGAACTGTTGGCCGGCAAGTTGCGGCCGAGCCAGCGGCATGTCGCCGACGTCGCCTTCACGGTCGGCATCATGTCGTTGATGGATACCTTGTTCGGCATGCCGATGGCCGAGATCCTGGCGCAGATACCGGTCAACGACGACGTCTCGCAAGCGCTGCTGGCACGCGACGGTTTCCACGGCGACCTGCTCAAGCTGGCGGAATGCATCGAACGCATCGAAGAGATGGACGATCACATCGTGCCGGCGCTGCGCAATCTGGCCATGTCCGCCGACGAGCTGGTGGAGCTGGAGCTGGCCGCGTTCGAGTGGAGCGACAACGTGGTGCGCTACGCGCTGTGATGACGATGGCAGCGGCGCGCAACCGCGGGGACTGCGGGAATCACGCAGGGCGGATGAGCGCGGCGTAGTCGGCCATGCATGCGCCGTCGATAACGCATGCATGGGCCGATTAAGGCGTTCCGCGTAATCCACCCTACGTCGCGTGCCCGGCTCCCGGCCAATGCTTGACCAGCTCCGGATCGGTGCGCATCTCCCACAGCGCCAGCACCGCCACCGCGACGCCGACGATCAGCGAGTTCCACATCAGCGCTACGTTACCGGCAAGCCCCAGCACCCACGGCGACACCGCCACCCAGATGCCCACCAGCAGATTGATCGTCACCGCCCAGAAGTAGGTCTTGTACAGATCGAACGCCGCCAGCAGCGCGATCACCGCGCCCGAGATGAACGCGGTCCAGGCTTGCAGCGACGGTATCGGATAGCCGAACACCCAGGGCGTGATAAAGAACCACAAGCCCAGTAGCAGGATTAGCTGGTCCTGCCAGCGGCTGGCGGACGTGTTGGTTGTAGTTGCCATATTTGCCTCCCTGGTATCCCGTCGAATGACGGTGTACTTCGTTAGTCCGTCGGCATGCTTAAAAGTTCAACGTTGCCAGACCCGAAACCGCCGTACCGCTCAGCGTTTCAGACCGTCGACGAAGCCGGCCAGATCGCGGTTGAAGCGGTCCGCCTCCTCGATGAACGGCGCGTGGCCCGAGGCGTCGTACAGCTTGCTGCGGATACGCGGATTGACCTCGGCGGCCCTGGCGATCGACGGCCGCGCCTTGACCAGCGCATCTTGCGCGCCGTAGATCAGCAGCACCGGCACCTCGGCCTTGCCCAGGCCGCCGGCGAGGTCGACCCGCATCGACTGCACCGCGCGCTGCATGTCCCAGGAGGCCACGGCGGCGTTAGCCAGCAGCCGCTCGAAGTCGGGCGCGGCGGGCTGCGTATGGAAGCACAGGCGCAGGAATTCGCGCACCGCGTCCAGGTGCGTCTTCAGGTCCGGGGCGTTCAGATCGCGGTAAACCTCGGGATGGGCGACGATCTGCTCCGGCTTGAGTTCGATCACGCCGTCGACGTAAACCGCGCCGGCGATCGCGCCGTCCCCGTACGCCGAAAGATAGTTCGAGATGACCGCGCCGCCCAGCGACCAGCCGACCAGCACCGGCCTGGCCGCCCGCGACGCGGTGATGACGGCGCGCAGATCGGCGGCCCAGCGTCGCCCGTCGCTGTACGCTTCGGCGCCGGCGGGCTTGCCGGACAGGCCGTGTCCGCGCATGTCGTAGCTGATCAGGCGGTAGCGCTGCAGCCGTGGATCGGCGACCTGCGCTTCCCAGTTGAGGGTGCTGCCCAGCAGGCCGTGGATGAAGATGAGCGGGGCGCCGTGCGGATCGCCCGCTTCCCGCACCGCCAGCGTGACGCCGTCCGGCGCGGTGACGGTGTAGGTTTTGCTGTCGGCCATGGCGGCCGGGGCGGCCAGCGCGCAGGCGAGCAGCATGGCGCGCAGCATGTGAAATATGGCCGGGAAGTGGGTCGATGGTGACATGGTGCGGCTCCAAAAGTTGATCGGGAGCGTGTAGTGTCAACCCTCACACCGGTGTCAGGGTCAAGCGAAAAGATGCTATGCTTTTCCGCATGACCAACGCAAACCATTCCGAGCCGCTGAGCATTGGCAAGCTGGCCAGCTCCACCGGCGCCAGCGTGCGCTCGATTCGCCACTACGACGAACAGGGGCTGCTCAAATCGCTGCGAGCCAGCAACGGCTATCGGGTTTTCCCGCCGGCGGCCGTCACGCAGGTCAAGCAGATCCAGCGCATGATCGCAAGCGGATTCAGCCTGGCTGAGATCCGTTCGTTTCCCGATTGTATGTTGATGATAGAAGGCGCCGCCGCGTGCAGCGAGACCACCGACGCCCAGCGCAAGCGGCTGGCGTCGATTGAAGAACAGATCGCGGAGCTGGAGCGGCGCCGCGCGCGCCTGCTTAAAACCTTGGCCGAGGGCACCATCCCGCCGGTCGATTAACCGGCGGGGCGGCTGGACGGCCCAGCCCGTGTCCGAATGACAGACTTGACCCCGGGGGGTCAGGACAGGTTGGGGGCCAGCCAGCGCTCCAGCTCGGCCTTGTCGACGTTGCGGCGCGCCGCCATGTCGGCCAGCTGGTCGTCGCCGATTTTGCCGACCACGAAGTACTTCGATTCGGGATGCGCGAAGTAGAAGCCGGAGACCGCCGCGCCGGGATACATGGCGAACGATTCGGTCAGCTCCATGCCGATTTCCTCAGCCTGCATGGTCTTGAACATGTCGCGCTTGACCGTGTGCTCAGGACAGGCCGGGTAGCCCGGCGCCGGACGGATGCCGGCGTACTTCTCGGCGATCATGTCGTCGTTGGTCAGCGCTTCGGCGGCCGCGTAGCCCCACAGGTCCTTGCGCACGCGCTCGTGCAGGTATTCGGCGAACGCTTCGGCCAGGCGGTCGGCCAGCGATTTGAGCATGATCGACGAGTAGTCGTCGTGCGCGTCCTCGAAGCGCTTCTCGTACTTTTCGATCCCCAGGCCGGCGGTGACGGCGAACATGCCGATGTAGTCCTTCACGCCCGACTCTTTGGTGGCGATGAAGTCGGACAGGCACTGGTTCGGCCGCTGCACGCCGTCGACCACCGGCTTGACGCCCTGCTGGCGCAGGCCGTAATACGTGAAGTCGACGGTGCCGCGGGTGTCGTCGGTGTAGATCTCGATGTCGTCGTCGTTGACGGTGTTCGCCGGCAGCAGCGAGATGACACCGTTGGCGGTCAGCCAGCGTCCGTCGATGACTTTCTTGAGCAGCGCCTGGCCTTCCTCGAACACCTTGGTGGCCGCTTCGCCCACCACTTCGTCGGTCAGGATGGCGGGGTACGGGCCGGCCAGGTCCCAGGTCTGGAAGAACGGGCCCCAGTCGATGTAGCGCGCGATGGTGGCCAGGTCGACGTTCTTGAACTCGCGGCGGCCGATGAACTTCGGCTTGACCGGCGCGCTCGCGCCGTCGAAGGCGAGCTTCATCTTGTTGGCGCGCGCGTCCTTGAGCGACAGCATCGGCAGCGCCTTCTTGTTGGCGTGCTGCTCGCGGATGCGCACGTAGTCCGAGGCGATGTCGTCGATGTACTGCTGGCGGCTTTCTGGCGTCAGCAGCGACTGCGCCACCGACACCGAACGCGATGCGTCCGGCACGTACACCACCGGGCCTTCGTAGTTGTGGGCGATCTTGACGGCGGTGTGGGCGCGGCTGGTGGTGGCGCCGCCGATCAGCAGCGGGATCTTGAGCATGCGGAAATGCTCGTCGCGCTGCATCTCCTTGGCGACGTAGGCCATCTCCTCGAGCGACGGCGTGATCAGGCCGGACAGGCCGATGATGTCGGCGTTTTCCAGCTTGGCGCGCGCCAGGATCTCGGAGCACGGCACCATCACGCCCATGTTCACGACCTCGAAGTTATTACATTGCAGGACCACCGAGACGATGTTCTTGCCGATGTCGTGGACGTCGCCCTTGACGGTGGCGATGACGATCTTGCCCTTCGGTTTGGCGACGATGCCGGTGCGTTTTTCCTCGGCCAGCTTTTCCTCTTCGATGTACGGGATCAGGTGGGCCACGGCCTGCTTCATCACGCGCGCCGATTTGACCACCTGCGGCAGGAACATCTTGCCCTGTCCGAACAGGTCGCCGACGATGTTCATGCCGTCCATCAGCGGGCCTTCGATCACGTGGATCGGACGGCCGTTGGCGGCCAATACCTGCTGGCGCATTTCCTCGGTGTCGTCGGTGATGAACTGGGTGATGCCGTGCACCAGCGCGTGCGCCAGGCGCTTCTCGACCGGGGCGTTGCGCCATTCGAGGTTCTGCGCGTCCTGCTTGCCGGCGCCGGCCTTCAGGGTGCCGGCGATGTCGATCATGCGTTCGGTGGCGTCGTCGCGGCGGTTCAGCACCACGTCCTCGACGCGCTCGCGCAGCTCGGCCGGCAGGTCGTCGTAGACGCCGACCATGCCGGCGTTGACGATACCCATCGTCATGCCGGCCTTGATGGCGTGGTACAGGAACACGGTGTGGATCGCTTCGCGCGCCGGGTCGTTGCCGCGGAACGAGAACGAGACGTTGGAGACGCCGCCCGAGATCTTTGCGTGCGGCAGGTTCTGCTTGATCCAGCGGGTGGCGTTGATGAAGTCCACCGCGTAGTTGTTGTGCTCTTCGATGCCGGTGGCGATGGCGAAGATGTTCGGGTCGAAGATGATGTCTTCCGGCGGGAAGCCGACGGTGTCGACCAGCAGCCGGTAGGCGCGTTCGCAGATTTCGGTCTTGCGCTCGAAGGTGTCGGCCTGGCCCTTTTCGTCGAAGGCCATGACGATGACGGCGGCGCCGTAGCTCAGGCACAGGCGCGCCTGGCGGATGAACTCCTCCTCGCCTTCCTTCATCGAGATCGAATTGACGATCGATTTGCCCTGCACGCATTTGAGGCCGGCCTCGATCACCGACCATTTCGACGAGTCGATCATGATCGGCACGCGCGAGATGTCCGGTTCCGACGCGATCAGGTTCAGGAAGCGCGTCATCGCCGCCTGCGAGTCGAGCATCGCCTCGTCCATGTTGATGTCGATGACCTGGGCGCCGTTTTCCACCTGCTGGCGGGCCACCGACAGCGCCTCGTCGTACTGCTCGTTGAGGATCATGCGCGCGAACGCCTTCGAGCCGGTGACGTTGGTGCGTTCGCCGACGTTGACGAACAGCGAGCTCTCGTCGATGGTGAACGGCTCGAGGCCCGACAGCCGCTGCGCCACCGGCACATCGGGCACCACGCGCGGCGCGGTTTTCGACAGCATCTCGCCGATGGCCTGGATGTGGTCCGGCGTGGTGCCGCAGCAGCCGCCGGCGATGTTGACGAAGCCGGCGTCGGCGAACTCGCGCAGCAGCGCCGAGGTGTCGGCCGGCAGTTCGTCGAAGCCGGTGTCGCTCATCGGGTTGGGCAGGCCGGCGTTCGGGTAGATGCAGACGAAGGTGTCGGCGATCTGCGACAGCTCCTGCGCGTAGGGGCGCATCAGCGCCGCGCCGAGCGCGCAATTGAGGCCGATCGTCAGCGGCTTGGCGTGGCGCACCGAGTTCCAGAAGGCCGGCACGGTCTGGCCGGACAGGATGCGGCCGGAGGCGTCGGTGACGGTGCCCGAGATCATCAGCGGCAGGCGCGGCAGGCCCGGGTTCCCGGCGTAGAATTTGTCGATCGCAAACAGCGCGGCCTTGCAGTTCAACGTGTCGAAGATGGTTTCGACCAGCAGCACATCGACGCCGCCTTCGACCAGCGCCGTGGTTTGCTGATGGTAGGCGTCGACCAGCTGGTCGAAGGTGATATTGCGCGCGGCCGGGTCGTTGACGTCCGGCGAGATCGACGCGGTTTTCGGCGTCGGCCCGAGCGCGCCGGCGACGAAGCGCGGCTTGTCGGCGCTGCTGTACTTGTCGCACGCCGCGCGCGCCAGTTTCGCCGCCTGCAGGTTCATCTCATAGGCCAGATGGGCCATGTGATAGTCGTCCTGCGCGATCGTGGTGGCGCCGAAGGTGTTGGTTTCGATCAGGTCGGCGCCGGCGGCCAGGTAGCGCTCGTGGATCTCCTGGATCACGTGCGGCTGCGTCAACGTCAGCAGCTCGTTGTTCCCTTTGACGAACAGCTCGCGCGCGCCGCTGTCGGCCGGGGCAGCGAAGTCGATGAAGCGTCCGGCCGGGCCGCCGCGGTAGGCCGTCTCGTCCAGTTTATATTGCTGGATGATCGTGCCCATCGCGCCATCGAGGATCATGATGCGGCGCGCCAGGATTTCGCGCAGCTGGGCATCGGTCTTGGACATGACGGTATGGGACACGGAGTTGTTCATTTAGCACTTTCTTTGAGCGGAGGGCGCGGCGGACGAGAGCGGTCGCCGGTCTAAAATTATACGGCATCCCTGAATAAGCTTCAGGCTACCGCTGCATCTCAGCAACAGAAATTCGGTTCGCCAGGCCGATCGGTCATCAAATACAGTACACAGCGGTTTGCCTTTGAAGATTTGGCTCTAAGCGTCGAAGGATGGATTTATACTTCCCGTTCGCAAAATAAAGGAATTCTGATGTCCATCTCCTTCGCATTTCGTTGCATCGCCGCCGCCGGCGCCTTGACCGTGGCGCTGGGCGCCAACGCCGAAAGCTTCGCCTCGTCGGCCTCCAGCGCCGGTTCGGCGTCGAGCGGCAGCGTGTCCGATTCGCTGTCCGGTTCCAGCGACAGCTCCAAGGGCGACCGCAAGGTGGCCGATGGCGACTACCGCATCATCCAGATCGCGCAGACGCCGGACCGCGCGGGCCGCACCCGCCTGACCCTGCAAGCCGACAATCCGGACGATCGCATCGTGCTGGATATGCCGCAGGCGACCTTCGAGCAGCAGCAACTGGCCGCCGGCGACAAGATGTACGCGCAAAACCGCGTCTACGGCATCGAGTTCGGTCGCGGCGACACGCGCCAGCCGTTCTATCTGGTGCTGGCCGACGAGTGGTACAGCGAACTGGCTTCGCGTCCGGTCACGCTTTAAATCGTTGTGAAGATTGTGCGGGCGCTGGCGCCGCTGCTGCTGGCGTGCGCCGTTTTAGGCGCGGCCTGCGCGCCCGGCGCGGCGCATGCCGGCGCTTCCGGCTCGTCGCGCTTTTGCGACCGCGCGCAGCCGCTGACGGCGGCCGAGCAGGATCGCCTGCTGCGCTTCGCCGGCGTGCTGCGCGAGGAACTGGCGGGCGGCGGCGACGGCGTGGCGCTGGTCAGCCGCTCCGGCCTGGACCTGTCGCGCTTCGGCATCCGCTACTCGCATGCCGCGCTGGCGTGGCGCTCGGAGGAGGGCATGTGGTCGGCGCGCCAGTTGTACTACGCCTGCGACGAAAGCCGGCCGCGTATTTTCGACCAGGGCCTGGCCGGTTTCGCGATGGGCACCGACGATCCCAAAGTGGGTTATCTGAGCATCGTGCGGCTGCCGCCGGAAGCGGTGCTGGCCTTGCGTCCCGCGTTGCTGGACCGGCCGCGCGTGCAGAATATGCTGGCCGCGCAGTACAGCGCCAATGCCTACGCTTACGGCACGCGCTATCAAAACTGTAACCAGTGGGTGATGGAGATGCTGGCCGCCGGCTGGGGCGATCTGCCCGACGGCGGCGATTTGCGCGAGCGTGCGCAGGATTGGCTGCGCGGTCAGGGGTATGCGCCGCGGCCGGTCGATGTCGATTCGCGGCTGCTGATGCTGGCGTCGTACTTCGTGCCGCTGGTGCATTTGAGCGATCATCCGCAGCAGGACGTGGCGCAGATGAAGCTGCGGGTCAGCCTGCCGTCGACGATAGAGACTTTTGTGCGGGCGCGCTTCCCTGCCAGCGAGCGCGTGGAGTTGTGCCATGACGCCCGGCGGATCGTGGTTCGGCGGGGCTGGACGCCGATCACCGATGGCTGCAAGCCGGAACAGGGCGATCGCGTGGTGCCGCTGGATTAGGCGGGCGCGTTGAATCGGGCGTGGGCGATGGCGTCGTCCAATCGGTCGTTGCCCCAGAACATCGCGTCGCCGACCATGAAGGTCGGGGCGCCGAAGATGTGCAGCGCCTTGGCCTGTTCGGTGCGCGCGCGCAGGAGGGCTTTGTTGCCGTCGGATTGGGCGTCGCGCACGAGGGCGTCGGCGTCCTGGCCGAGGGCCGACAGGATGCCGGCGATGCAGTCGGCGCTGGCGATGTCGCGGTCGTCGGCGAAGTTGGCCAGCATGACGCGTTCGCAAAAGTCCGTCATCCACGGCTGGTCTTCGCACAGGATGCCGACGCGGGCGGCGAGCAGCGAGTTGCGGGGGAATTCGGAGGGTTGGCGCCACGGCAGGCCGTATTTCGCGCATTGGCGCGGCATGTCCTGCCAGACGTAGGCGCCTTTGTCTTTTTGCAGGACGAAGGGGGAGTTGTTCCAGCCCGCTTGCTTGAATATCGGGCCGAGCAGGAAGGGGCGCCAGCGCACGCCGTTCGGCGCGAGCTGGCGCATGCGCATTACGCTCAGGTAGCTGTAATTGCTGGCGAAGTCGAACCAGAATTCGATCGGCATGCGATTTCTCCTTCTTGCTGCTGATGCGGCGACGCGTGCCTGGCGGATGACGGCGTTCCGCCTGATCCGCCATGAGCCAGCCGCCGGTGCCGCATGGATTTACAGCGTTGTCACCAGCTGCCCGCGCGGACGACGCACCTTCTTCAGGCCTTCCAGCCAGTCGCCTTCCGGTTCGCGGTGGCCGAGCGGCAGGATCACGACGCTGCGCAGGTTGCGCTCCTTGAGCGACAGGATGTTGTCGACGGCGGCCGGATCGAAGCCCTCCATCGGCGTGCTGTCGACACCCTCGAACGCGGCGGCGACCAGCGCCACGCCCAGCGCGATGTAGGCCTGGCGGGCGGCCGATTCGTAGTTGCCCTGCTGGCCGCGGGCGGCGACGATGGCTTTCAATTTCTGGCGGTAGGCTTCCCAGCCTTCGTTGACGGTGCCGCGCTGCTCGTTGGTCAGGTCGAACATCATGTCGATGCGCGCTTCGGTGATGTCGTCCCAGGCGGCGAACACCAGCAGGTGCGACGCTTCGGTCACCTGCGGCTGGCCCCAGGCCACTTCCCGGATCTTGGCGCGCAGTTCCGGATTTTCAACGACGAATACCTCGAACGGTTGCAGGCCGCTGGAGGTCGGCGCCAGGCGCACCGCTTCGAGGATGCGGTCGAGCTTCTCGGCATCCACTTTCTTGGCGGGATTGTATTTCTTGGTGGCGTAGCGCCAGTGCAGTTTGTCGATCAGATCGGTCATGTAGGGCTCCTGTCAAAAGTGCTTCCAGGCGATGCTGGAAGCGGGGAGCCATGATAACGTGCAATCCGGGAGCTTGCTTGAAGCCGCATGGAACTTACTCGAAAGTAAGATTCTCCAGCGGGAAACCCTTGATGAACTCGGCGGCCGGCAGGCGCTTGCCGCCTGGTTTTTGCAGTTCCGTCAGGCGCAGCGCGCCGCTGCCGCAGGCGACCACGATGCCGTGATGGGCGTCGGCCGCCAGCACCTGGCCGGCCGGGGAGTCGCTGCCGGCTTCCACCACGTCGGCGCCCCACAGCTTGACGTTGACGCCGTTGACGGTGGCGTGCGCGCCGGGGAAGGGATTGAAGGCGCGGATCTTGCGGCCGATCTCGACGGCGGATTGGCCGAAGTCCAGCGCCGCTTCTTCCTTGCTGATCTTGGCGGCGTAGGTAACGCCTTGCTCGGGCTGCGTGACCGCTTCGAGCTGGTTGTGCTCCATCTTGCGCAGCGCTTCGACGATCATCTTGCCGCCCAGCGCGGCCAGCTTGTCATGCAGCATGCCGGTGGTGTCGCGTTCGCCGATGGCGACGCGCTCGGTCAGCAGCATCGGGCCGGTGTCCAGGCCTTCCTCCATCTCCATGATGGTGATGCCGGTTTCGTCGTCGCCGGCCTCGATGGCGCGGTGGATCGGCGCGGCGCCGCGCCAGCGCGGCAGCAGCGAGCCGTGGATGTTGAGGCAGGGCTTGATGTCGAGCGTGCTGCGCGGCAGGATCAGGCCGTAGGCGGCCACCACCATGACATCGTACGGCGTCGACAGCAGGCGCGCGTGGGCGGCCAGCGCCTCCTCGGCGCGTTGCGGGTCCTTGCTGTCGGTGCGCAGCGACAGCGGCTGCAGCACCTCGATGCCGTGCGCGACCGCGTACTGCTTGACGGCCGACGGTTGCAGGTGCATGCCGCGGCCGGCGGGGCGGTCGGGCTGGGTCAGCACCAGCGGAATTTCAAAGCCGGCCTCGTGCAGGGCTTGCAATGCCACGGCGGCGAACTCCGGGGTGCCGGCGAAGATGACTTTCATGCTCAGTACCGGCGGCCCTGCGCGCGCAGTTGCGCTTCGCGCTCGAGGCCGCGTTCTTCCTTAATCATCTTGGTCTTGATGCGGTTGCGCTTGAGCGGCGACAGGTATTCGACGAAGACCTTGCCCAGCAGGTGGTCCATCTCGTGCTGGATGCAGACGGCCAGCAGGCCATCGGCTTCCACTTCGAACGGCTGGCCCTTGACGTCGAGCGCGCGCACCTTGATCTTGGCGTGGCGTTCGACGCCGTCGTAGACGCCGGGCACCGACAGGCAGCCTTCGTCGTAGACCTGCTTCTCGTCGCTGGCCCAGATGATTTCCGGGTTGATGTACGTGACCAGGTCGTCCTTGGTCTCGGTGATGTCGATGACCAGCAGTTGCTCGTGCACGTCGACCTGCGAGGCGGCCAGGCCGATGCCGGGCGCGTCGTACATGGTTTCGGCCATGTCGGCGACCAGTTTCTCCAGGCGCTCGTCGAAGACGGTGACTGGCTTGGCGACCTTGTGCAGGCGCGGATCGGGGTAACGCAGAATATTTAAGATGGCCATGTCTGTACTGTGTTGATAACTATGTGATTGCCGTGATAACGCGCGGCCCTCAACGAGGGTTGCCGCGGCGGTTTTCCCCACCAAAAATGCAACAGCCGCGCTGCTTGCCGTAGCGCGGTTTCGCTTGCTAGTTCAGGGTTTTATGGGCAGAATTTGATTCAAATTAGCAACCTTATCTCGGATAAGGGCACTGCTTGCTGTTGTGTGCCGGCGCTGGTTGCTAGCGCATCTACCGGACCTACTAATGAAAAATTTTAGCACAGTCGGCACCCGCTTAGTATGGACGGCGCTTTTTTGCGGCGTAGTGGGGGCGGTGCCGGCGGCCACGGCGGCGGCGCTCAAGTGCGAGTTCCGGGCCGACGCGCCCGACCAGCACACGGTGGTGCGGGGCGATACGCTATGGGATATCTCCGGGAAATTCCTGCAACAGCCGTGGTGCTGGCCCACCGTCTGGGGCATGAACCGCGATGAAATCGCCAATCCGCACTGGATCTATCCGGGCCAGATCATCTGGTTCGACCGCGCCGCCGGCCGCCTGCGCCTGGGCAACAGGATCGACGCCGACGGCGGCAACGATCCGGCCACCCAACGCCGCTCGCCCGGGGTCCGCGTCGAGGGCCTGGGCAAGGACGCGGTGCCGTCGATACCGGCCGGCGTCATCGAACCGTTCCTGAGCCAGCCGCTGATCATCGAAAACGACGAACTCGACGGCGCGCCGCGCATCGTCGCCACGCGGGACGACCATGTGTTCATCGGCAAGGACGACAAGGCCTACGTCCGTGGCGAGCTCAAGGGCAACACCTCGTTCCAGGTGTTTCGGCCGGGCAAACCGCTGCGCGACCCGGTCACCAAGGAGGTGATCGGCCACGAGGCCTTCTATTTAGGCACGCTCAAATTGCAGGCCGCCGCGCCGCCGGGCGGCGATGTGCACACCTTCGTCGTCGCCAGCGCCAAGGAAGAGATGGGCAAGGGCGACCAGCTGCGCGCGATTCCGCCGATGCCGATGCAGAACTACGTGCCGCATCCGCCCGGGCAAGACGTGCAATCGCGCGTGATGGCCATCTACGGCGGCGTCACGCACGCCGGCCAGAACCAGGTGGTCAGTATTAATCGCGGAAAGCTTGACGGACTCGATGTCGGCGCCGTGCTGCAGCTGTACCATGCCGGAAGAACTGTGAGCGATTCCACCGCGCCGAAAAGCTGGCTGGGGATGCGCGAGCAAAAGGTCAGGTTGCCGGACGAACAAGTGGGCAGCCTGTTTATCTTCCGCGTGTTCAAGCATATTTCCTACGGCTTGATCATGCAGGTGACGGCGCCGGTGGAAGTGGGCGACGTCGCCAAGTCGCCGGAGTGAACCCCGCCGTGCAAGCCACGGAAACCCCCACCCCTGCCACGGCGCCCGCGCTGATCGCCTGGCTGCGCCTGGAGCGCACCGAAGGCGTCGGCCTGCTGAGCGCGCACCGGTTGCTCGACAAGCTGGGCTCGCCGCAAGCGATCTTCGACGCCAGCCGCCAGCAACTGCTGGCGCTGGTCAAACCGGAACAGGCCGACGCCTTGCTGCGGCCGCCGTCGCCGGCCGAGGCCGACGCGCTGATCGCCCAGGCCGACGCCGTGCTGGCCTGGCGCGAACAGCCGGGCAACCTGTTTCTGACCCACGACCATCCCGGTTATCCGGCCCGGCTGCGCGAGATCGCCGCCGCCCCGCTGATGCTGTACGTCAAGGGCCGCGCCGAGCTGCTGGCGCGCCGGTCGGTGGCGGTGGTCGGCTCGCGCAACGCCAGCGTGCAGGGCATGCTCGACGCCGAGCGCATGGCGCACGCGCTGTCGGACGCCGGCTTGACCATCGTCTCCGGCCTGGCGCTGGGCATCGACGCGGCCGCGCACGCGGGCGGCCTGTGCGGCGCCGGCGGCACCCTGGCCGTGATCGGCACCGGCGCCGACCGCATCTACCCCGCCAGCAACGGCCATCTGGCGCGCCGGATCGCCGACGAGGGGTGTATCGTCAGCGAGTACGCGCTGGGCACACCGCCGCTGCGCGACAACTTTCCCCGCCGTAATCGCGTTATCAGCGGGCTGGTGTGCGGGGTGCTGGTGGTGGAGGCGGCCGCCAAGTCGGGCTCGCTGATCACGGCGCGGCTGGCCATCTCGCAGGGGCGAGACGTGTATGCGATGCCCGGTTCGGTCCACGCGGCGCTGGCCAAGGGGTGCCACCGCTTGATACGCGAGGGCGCCAAGCTGGTCGAGACCGCCGCCGACGTGCTGGAGGACCTGCAAATGGCCACCGATGGCATGGCCGGCGCCCGTCCCGCGGTCGACGACAGCTTCGTCGACCGGGTGCTCGACGCGATCGGCGAACATCCGGCCCGCGCCGACACCCTGGCGGTGATGCTGGGGCAATCGGCCGCCGAGCTGCAGGGGCAGTTGCTGGCGCTGGAATTGGCCGGTTTGCTGGAGCGTTTGCCGGGCGGAATGTTCCAACGGTTGCGTTCGTAATCGGACGGTGGCTGGCAAACCGCTAGGCAAGCTGTGCGGTACTTGTGCCCGATCTGTTTTAACTGATAGAGTAGAGCCATGTTCGACATCCTTGTTTATCTCTACGAGACTTATTACCGTCCCGACGCTTGCCCCGAACCGGCTGCGTTGGCCAAGAAGCTGTCGGCGGTCGGTTTTGACGATGTCGAGATTTCCGAGGCCTTGGTCTGGCTCAACGACCTGACCGCGATGGCCGGCGTCGAGCATTCGCTGACGGCCGCCTCGACCGGCACCCGCTTCTACGTCGAGGAAGAGCAGGACGTGCTGGGCACCGCCGCGATCGGCTTCATCCAGTTCCTCGAATCGGCCAAGGTCTTGTCTCCGCTGCAACGTGAAATCGTGATCGAGCGGGCGTTGGCGCTCGATGAGGCGCCGGTCACCCTGGGCAAGCTCAAGGTCATCGTGCTGATGTTGCTCTGGAGCCAAGGAAAAGAGCCGGACGCGCTGATGTTCGACGACCTGTTCGGCTCGGACGAAGACCAGGCGCCGCGCCTGCTGCACTAATAAGAACAGCCGGCGCGCCCGCCGGCGACCGTTCGCAGTTCCAAAAAGCAACAGCTTAGCCCTGTCTGGATGCGACGTTGGCGCGCGACGACATCGCGCCACCGCGCGGTTTGCTTGCAGTCCTGCCGACAACCCGCTTATCATTTGCGCTTTGACAAGACTGTCACACTCCGGCCTTGCCATCGGCGGCGCAAAAGTGCAGACTGCGGCGCGATCCATGTATGATGCGCATGCTGACCCCACCCCAAGTGTTAAAAACGAGATACGAAATATGACGAAAACCCTCATCATCGCCGAGAAGCCTTCTGTCGCGAACGACATCGCGAAGACGCTTGGCGGCTTCACCAAGCACGATGAGTACTTTGAATCCGACGAGTACGTGCTGTCCTCCGCCGTCGGCCACCTGCTGGAAATCGCCGTGCCCGAAGAGCACGACGTCAAACGCGGCAAATGGAGCTTCGCGCACCTGCCGATGATCCCGCCGTACTTCGCGCTCAATCCGATCGCCAAGACCGAGGCGCGCCTCAAGGTGCTCAACAAGCTGATCAAGCGTAAAGACGTCACCACCCTCATCAACGCATGCGACGCGGGCCGCGAAGGGGAGCTGATCTTCCGTTTGATCGCCCAGAACGCCAAGGCCAAGCAACCGGTCAAGCGCCTGTGGCTGCAATCGATGACGCCGGGCGCGATCCGCGAAGGCTTCACCCATCTGCGCACCGACGAGGAGATGCTGCCGCTGGCCGACGCCGCGCGCTGCCGCTCGGAAGCGGACTGGCTGATCGGCATCAACGGCACCCGCGCCATGACCGCGTTCAACTCGAAAGAGGGCGGCTTCTACCTGACCACCGTGGGCCGCGTGCAGACGCCGACCTTGTCGATCGTGGTCGAGCGCGAAGAAAAGATCAAGAAATTCGTCGCCCGCGACTTCTGGGAAGTGCGCGCCGAGTTCGTGTGCGCCGCCGGCGTCTACGAGGGCCGCTGGCTCGACACCAAGTTCAAGAAGGACGACACCGATCCGGAGAAGCGCGCCGAGCGCCTGTGGAGCAAGGCCGCCGCCGACTCGATCGCCACCGCGTGCCGCGGCAAGCAGGGCATCGTCACCGAGGAAGCCAAGCCGACCACGTCGATGGCGCCGGCGCTGTTCGACCTGACCAGCCTGCAGCGCGAAGCCAACTCGCGCTTCGGCTTCTCGGCCAAGAACACCTTGGGCCTGGCCCAGGCGCTGTACGAAAAGCACAAAGTGCTGACCTACCCGCGTACCGATTCGCGCCACCTGCCGGAAGACTACATGCCGACCGTGCAGCAGGCGCTGGAAACGGTCAAGGAGAACCCGAACTACCACCAGTTCGCCAAGCAGATCCTCGACAAGGGCTGGGTCAAGCCGAACAAGCGCATCTTCGACAACACCAAGATCTCGGATCACTTCGCGATCATCCCGACCACGATCGCGCCGAAGAACCTGTCCGAGCCGGAACAGAAGCTGTACGACCTGGTCACGCGCCGCTTCATGGCCGTGTTCTTCCCGCCGGCCGAGTTCCAGGTCACCACCCGCTACACGGAAGTGTCCGGCCATCAGTTCAAGACCGAAGGCAAGGTCATGACCAACCCCGGCTGGCTGGCGATCTACGGCAAGGAAGCGTCGACCGACGACGACAAGGAAGGCAACGCCAACGGCAATCTGGTGCCGGTCGCCAAGGGCGAGAAGGTGCTGACCGACAAGGTCAACGCCAACGGCCTGGTCACCAAGCCGCCGGCGCGCTACACCGAGGCGACGTTGCTGTCGGCCATGGAAGGCGCCGGCAAGCTGGTCGAGGACGACGAGTTGCGCGACGCCATGGCCGGCAAGGGCCTGGGCACGCCGGCGACGCGCGCCGCCACCATCGAAGGCTTGCTGACCGAGCGCTATCTGTTGCGCGAAGGCCGCGAGCTGATGCCGACCGCCAAGGCGTCGCAGCTGATGACGTTGCTGCGCGGCCTGGGCGTCAACGAACTGACCGCGCCGGAACTGACCGGCGAATGGGAATACAAGCTGTCGCAGATGGAAAAGGGCAAGATCTCGCGCGAGGAATTCATGCGCGAAATCGCCCAGATGACGCAGATCATCGTCAAGCGCGCCAAGGAATACAACAACGACACCATCCCCGGCGATTACGCGACGTTGACGACGCCGTGCCCGAACTGCGGCAGCGTGGTCAAAGAGAACTATCGCCGCTTCGCCTGCACCAAGTGCGATTTCTCGATGAGCAAAACGCCGGGCAGCCGCCAGTTCGAGATCGAGGAAGTGGAACAGTTGCTCAGGGAACGCACCATCGGTCCGCTGCAAGGTTTCCGCTCGAAGATGGGACGTCCGTTCGCGGCCATCCTGCGCATCGTGCGCGACGAGGAGATCAAGAACTTCAAGCTGGAGTTCGACTTCGGCCAGAACGACGATTCGGAAGACGCGGAAGCGGTCGACTTCACCGGCCAGACGCCGCTGGGGCCTTGTCCGAAGTGCGCCGCCGGCGTGTACGAAATGGGTCTGGCGTATGTGTGCGAAAACAGCGTCGCCAAGCCGAAGACGTGCGACTTCCGCAGCGGCCGCATCATCTTGCAGCAAGAGATCTTGCCCGAGCAGATGGCCAAGCTGATCAACGAAGGCAAGACCGATCTGTTGCCGGGCTTCGTTTCGCAGCGCACGCGCCGTCCGTTCAAGGCCTTCCTGGTCAAGGGCAAGGACAACAAGATCAGCTTCGAGTTCGAAGAGCGCAAGGCCAAGGCGCCCGCCAAGGGCAAGGCCGCGGCCGACAAAGCAGCGCTAGCGGACGAGGGCGCCGACGGCGCCGCCACGGAAACCGCACCGGCCAAGAAGGCGCCGGCCAAGAAGGCCGCCGCCGCCAAGGCCGCGCCAGCCAAGAAAGCTGCCGCGAAAAAGGCGCCGGCCAAAAAGGCCGCGCCGAAGAAAGCCGCCGCGACCGCCGAGTAAGCGCCGGTAGCCAGTGGTAAAAAGGACCGTTGAAGGCAACTTCGCGGTCCTTTTTTTATCGCGCGGTCGCGCGGTTCAATCGACGATAAACAGCCTGGCGCCGGATCTGGTCGATGAGCGGTGCGGTTCGGCGTAGTCGGCCACTTGGTAGCTCATGCCGGCGGTGAGCGTGAAGGTGCGGCCGTCTTCCAGTTCGGTGTGCAGCTCGCCTTCGATGCACAGCAGGATGTGGCCTTTGACGCACCAGTGGTCGGCCAGATAACCGGGGCCGTACTCCACCATGCGGACGCGGAGCGCGCCGAACTGCTGCGTGCGCCAGTAGGCGGTGCCCGTTTCGCCGGGATGCGTCGTCGCTTCAATCCGCTGCCAGTCGGTGGTGCCGAAGGCGATGTCCGAGATGTTCATATGTCTCCGTGGTGGGTTTTCAGCAAATCATAGCAGTTTGCTCACGTCGAATCGTCAGGGCCGGCTGCGCCGCTAGCGCGAGTGAAATTACTTTTCTGACACATTTGGCGACCTGTTATCACAATTCATTATTGCAGCGGAGAATTACTTGCTGTGCTAAACTATTGATTCTTTGGGGCAATTCTCTTCTTCTGCCCGATTCGCGGGTCTCAGACGTCGCACCGCTTACTAATTCCAGATACTGCCCTGACCGGCAATTTTTATCATGAAAAATTTGAAAATCGGCACGCGCCTCGCTGCGGGCTTTGGCTTGGTCCTCGCGATGATGACTTTGATGACGGTGATCGGCATCACGCACATGCAAGACGTGGCCGAGGCCACCCGCGACATGATGCAACAGCCTCTGGCCAAGGAACGCATGATCAGCGACTGGTATCGATTGATCCATACCAGCGTGCGCCGGACGTCGGCGATTTCGAAGAGTTCCGACCCTTCGCTCGGGCCGTTCTTCGCCGAGGAAACGGTGGCTTCCACCGCCGAGGTCAACAGCTTGCAAAAGAAGGTCGAGCCGCTGCTGGAAACCGAACAGGAAAAAGCCCTGTTCGAGCAGATGATGGCCAACCGCAAACGCTACCTGGCGTCGCGCGACGCTATCGTCAAGCTGAAGAAGGAAGGCCAGATCGAGCAGGCCGGCGAGGTGCTCGACCAGCGCTTCACGCCGGACGGCAAGGCCTACCTGGCTTCGCTGAGCGGCCTGCTGGACATGCAGCGTAAAAGCATCGATGCCAACGCCGCCGGGATCGAGGCGATCTATCAGAACAGCCGCCGTTTCATGATCGTCTTCGGTCTGGCGGTGCTGGCGCTGGGCGTCGTCTGCGCCTGGCGTTTGACGCGTGGCATCACCGTGCCGCTGAACCAGGCGGTCGATATCGCCGTGGCCGTGGCCAACAAGGATTTGACGTCGACCATCGTGGTCGGCAGCACCGACGAGACCGGCCGTCTGCTGCAAGCGCTGCGCTCGATGAACGACGGCTTGATCGGCATCGTCAACGACGTGCGGCATGGCACGGAGAGCATTTCGACGGCGTCGAGCGAGATCGCCGCCGGCAACATGGACTTGTCGGCCCGCACCGAGGAGCAGGCGTCCAGCCTGGAGGAGACGGCCGCGTCGATGGAAGAGTTGACCTCGACGGTCAAGCAGAACTCGGACAATGCGCGCCAGGCCAACCAGTTGGCGGTCAAGGCGTCGGAAGTGGCGCGTCGCGGCGGCACCGAGGTGGCCGACGTGGTCGACACGATGGAAGCGATCAACGGCTCGGCGCGCAAGATTGTCGACATCATCAGCGTAATCGACGGCATCGCCTTCCAGACCAACATCCTGGCCTTGAACGCGGCGGTGGAAGCGGCGCGCGCGGGCGAGCAGGGGCGGGGCTTCGCGGTGGTCGCCAGCGAAGTGCGCAGCCTGGCGCAGCGCAGCGCCACGGCCGCCAAGGAAATCAAGGCGCTGATCGACGACTCGTTAGAGAAGGTCGACGCCGGCAGCACGCTGGTCACGCAAGCGGGCATGACGATGAGCGACGTGGTCGACAGCATCCAGCGCGTCACCGACATCATGGGCGAGATCAGCTCGGCCAGCCACGAGCAAAGCGCCGGCATCGAGCAGGTCAACCAGGCGGTGATCCAGATGGACCAGGTCACGCAGCAGAACGCCGCGCTGGTGGAACAGGCCGCCGCCGCCGCCGCCTCGCTGAACGACCAAGCCGATGACTTGCGGGCCATCGTCAGCATCTTCAAAGTCGCCTAAACCCCGGGGGTCAAGTCTGTCATTCGGACACGACCTGAAGCGTATAAACCCCGGGGTCAAGTCTGTCATTCAGACACGACCTGAAGCGTAGATGCGATGTACGGACGGGCCCGTGTCCGAATGACAGACTTGACCCCCGCAGGGTTTATTGCGCTTGCAGTTCGACGTTGACCATGTTGTCGTCGGGCTTGCGGTCGATGAGCTTGTTGTCGGGGTCGATGCCGGCCCGGGCCGGACGGCCGCTGACGATGACCGTGTAGCGGTTGTCCTTGCGGTCGATGAGCTTGCGCTCGCGCAGCAGGCTGTTGCCGTCCTTATCGTCGACACCAATGTCGATGTAGTCCTTCAACGCCACGTCCCGCTCCTCGCCCTGGTCGTTGGCGCGCACCTTGGCCGCGCTGACGACGAAGCTGACCTCGTATTTGCCGTCGTTGAGCCTGCGCGCCGTCGCCGCGACGCCATGGTTTTCGTACAGCACGATGTAATTGAACAGGTCGTCGATCAGGTAGGCCTGCTCCGGCGGCGTGATGCCGCGCAGCGCCTCCACCAGCACCGATACGCTCGGATACGGCCCGCCGCTGCGGCCGTGCTTCACCAGCAGCTCCTTGAGCGCGCCGTTGATCCTTGCCTCGCCCAACATATCCTGCAACTGGTACATCGCCAGGCTGCCCTTGCGGTACTGGATGTAGTTCTGGTTTTCGTTGTCGGCCAGCGGCAATTCCTTCTTGCGCTCCAGCGCGCGCCCCAGCAGGTATTGGTCCAGGTCGTAGTGCAGGAAGCGGCGCATTTTGTTGGCGCCGAAATTCTTCTTCATCACCATCAGCGCCGAGTACTCGGCCAGCGTTTCGCTCAGCACGCTGCCGCCGCGCGTGTTGCCGGCGACCAGTTGATGGCCCCACCACTGGTGCGCCATTTCGTGCGCGGTGACGTAGAACGGGTAGTCGACGTCCTTCGGATTGCCGTCGTCGACCTTGGCGATGAAGCCCAGCGACTCCGCGTACGGGATGGTGTTCGGGAACGATTGCGCGAACGTGGCGTAGCGCGGGAATTCGACGATGCGCACCAGCTTGTGCTGGTACGGTCCGAAGTTGCGCGTGTAGTAGTCGAGCGATTCCTTGATGCCCTTGTTCATCCGCTCGAGGTTGTACTCGTGGCCCGGATGGTAGTAGATCTCGATGCCGACGTCCTGCCACCAGTCGCGCTTGACCAGGTAGCGCGCCGATTGCACGGCGTAGAAGTTCAGGATCGGCTGGTCCATCTTGTAGTGGTAGTAGTGCCGGCCCTTGCTGCTCCAGTCCTTGACCAGCGTGCCGGGCGCGATGGCGATCTGGTCGGCGCTGGTGCTGACGATGGCGTCGAAGGTGATCCAGTCGGCGTCGTTGCCGCTGAAGTTGTTGGCCAGGCCGCGCGCGTCGTCGCGCGGCAACATGCGTTCGCGCGCGGCCAGCCGGTGCTTCTTGCGGTCGCGCGCGTCGCTCAGTTCGTTCTCTTGCTGGTAGCCGACGTGCGGCAGCACGCCGTTGTTGAAGAAGGTGCCGTTGTGCACCACCGGCGTGTCCTGGCCCATGCCGAGGATGCCCTTCGGCACGTAATCGACTTCGAACTCGAACGCCATCCGCGCGCCCGGCGCCAGCGGCTGCACCAGCTTGTAGGTGTAGAAGCCGAGGCCGGTGTCGCGCAGGCCCGCGCGCACTTGCTGGCTGAAGCGCGCCTTGTAGCCGGTGGCGTCGGCGTCCTGCTGCACGATGATGTCGCTGACCGGTTGCGTCGTCTTGTTTTGCAGCACGTAGCGGCCCTTGACCTTGAGGCTGCGCTGCGCCGGCGTGATGGCGACGTCGAGCTTGACGTCGGTGATGCGCGGCTGCGGCAACGCGGCGTATTGCTTGTACTTGCGTTCGTAGGCGGCGCGCTCGGCGTCTTTTTCGTAGGTCGATGTGTAGTTGTTGACGATGTGCGTGTTGTAGAACAGTACCGCGCCGGCGCCGGCGAAGACCAGCGCGCCGGCCGCCATGGCCGTCAGCACCGGCCTGGTCAGCGCGTGGCGCGCCAGTTGCATGCGCTGGCGCCAGCCATCGTTGGTGCCGCGCGCCCAGAACAGCAGCGCGCCGACCACCAGCAGCAGCGCGGCGCCGCCCCAGTACGCTTCGAACCAGCGCTGGCGCGGCAGGAAGTGGCCGTAGCCGTTCATCGCGGAATAGATGAAGCGCGGCATGGTGCCGTAGGCCAGCAGCGGTTCCTCCACGCCCATCGAGCTCATGGTCAGCATCGCGGCGTAGTACATGATCATCGCGAAGTAGGCCAGGTAGCGCTGGTTGATCAGCACCTGCAGCGCGATGGCCAGCACCGCCGCCAGCGCGTAGCCGGGCAGCTCGATCAGGAACAAGTGATGCAGATACAGCCCCGGCTCCAGATTGAAATAGCCTTTGGAGATCTGGATCGCCATGCCGCACAGCATGACGATCAGCATCAGCAGGGCCTGCAGGCCGATCAGCGCGAACAGCTTGGCCAGCAGCGGCAGCCAGCTCGGGATCGGCAGCGCGTCGAGCATTTGCGCCATGCGCGCCTCGCGCTCGCGCCAGATCAGTTCGCCCGCGTAGAAGGTCGTGATCACCAGCATGAACAGCTCGAACGTTTCGGTGACCGAGTCCAGGATCAGGTAGGTGGCCGGGTAGGTGTTGGTGCCGAACATCGATCCCATGTCCAGTGCGCCGGCGAACATCATCAGCACGCCGGCCAGCACGATGACGACGAAATAAATATTCTTGGTCGTTTCGCGCAGGTTCAGCCAGCTCATCTTGACGAGCAGCGCGGCCAGGCTGCGTGACTTGAAGTCCGGCGTTTCCTCGGTGTTGGTCGAGACCGCCGACAGGTGCGGCGGCAGCTCGCCCTCGCCGCGGCTGGCGCTGCCGCTGGCGCCGCTGTCGACGGTGGCGATGAAGTGGAAGCGCCAGTAGCCCAGCAGCAGGCCGGCCAGCGCGAACGACGACCACAGCACGCGGTTGAGCAGGTACACGCCCTCCGGCCAGACCATGCGCGTGTTGCGCTCGATGATCGGCCAGTACTCGGTCAGGCGCAGCACGGCGGTGGTGCCGAACGGGTCGATCAGCGCGGCCAGGGTTTTGTAGTCGAGGTCGCGCGCCAGGCCGGGGGCGACGATGTAGCCGATCAACATGACCACGCTGCTGATGTAGACCGGCAGCATGCGCCGCGTCAGCGCGGCGAGGATGAAGAACACGGCGCCGAAGATGAAGATGTTGGGCAGGATGACGACGACATAGGGGATCAGGTAACCCAGCGGGCCCGGCAGGCCGAGCCGCTCCGGGTCGATGCCCGGCAGCATGCTGCCCAGCCAGGCGCCGAGGATGATGCTGGTGAAGATCACCGCCAGCGTGAAATAGGCGCCGAGGAAGCGGCCGAACATGTACTGGTGCTTCCTGATCGGCGCGCTGAAGAAGAAGTGCTGCATGTCGTATTCGAAATCCTGCTGCACCGAGCGCCCCATCATGGCCGCGATCACCACCACACCCAGCGAACCGAGCGCGCTGACGGTGAACATCAGCGAGCGCGGCGAATTGATCGCCAGGCTGCCGAAGGTGACCTGGGCCTCCTTGAAAAAGCCGCCGGCGGCGGCCATCCACAGCAGCGACAGCGCCAGGAACCCGGCGAAGTAGACCCAGGTCGACAGCAGCTTGAGGCGCTGGCGCGCTTCAAAAAAGGCGATGGCGAACATGCGGGCGCCCTAGTCGCAGGTGGCGGCGGCCTGGTGGCGGCCGGCGATGGTGGCGAAGTAGACATCCTCGAGGTCGCCGATGGCTTCCTCGAAGCCGTCGCCGGGGTCGTTTTCGCTGTAGACGTGGATCAGGGTGCGGCCCGACAGCAGGCGCGACGAAATGACCGGATGGCGCAGCTGGAACGATTGCAGGTCGCGCTTGTCGATGAAGCGGGCCCAGATCTTGTCGCTGACCTCGTGGATCAGTTCCTGGGTCGGGCCGCACAGCAGCAGGTGGCCCTTGTTGATGATCGCCATGTTGGCGCACAGGTCGGCGACGTCGCTGACGATGTGGGTCGACAGGATGACGGTCTTGTCCTCGCCGATGTCCGACAGCAGGTTGTGGAAGCGCACCCGCTCTTGCGGGTCGAGGCCGGCGGTGGGCTCGTCGACGATGATCAGCTTGGGGTCGCCCAGCAGCGCCTGGGCGATGCCGAAGCGCTGGCGCATGCCGCCGGAAAAGCCGCCCAGGCGCTGGTGGCGCACGTCGAACAGATTGGTTTGCTGCAGCAGGCCGTCGACCACCTCGCGCCGGCGGTTGCGGTTCGACAAGCCCTTGAGCTCGGCGAAATGGTCGAGCAGTTCGTAGGCCGTCACCTTCGGGTAGACGCCGAAGTCCTGCGGCAGATAGCCGAGCAGGCGCCGCACCTCGTCTTTTTCGTCGAGCACGTCGATGTCGTCGAGGAACACCGAACCGGAATCGCATTCCTGCAACGTCGCCAGCGTCCGCATCAAGGTCGACTTGCCGGCGCCGTTGGGGCCGAGCAAGCCGAACATCCCGGCAGGGATGGTGAGCGAAATATTGTCCAACGCCACGACGCCATTGCCGTAGGTCTTGGACAAGTTGCTGATGCGTAATTCCATGCTGACTCCTGAATGATTCTGCCGCTGCACAACCAGCATTTCTGCACGGCCATACACTTTTCACATGATGGCATTGTATTGAATTTGTTCTCTATATGGGGCCCCATTGCGATGGGCGGCGCAAACCGCGCGCCAGACTGCGCAAACCGCCTACCAGAACGCCGCTTCCGCACGGTCGGCTATGTGTTGCTTGAATAGACAACTTGCCCGATTCAATACCCTTATCGGCATCAATTCCTGAACAGCACCGCCTCGCGGTTGAACCACCAGCGGCACAGCGCCAGCAGGGCGCCGGCGGTCACCGTGGTCGACAACATGATCACCGACAGCATGCTGTAATCCATGGTGCCCTTGACCAGCTCCTTCATTGCCAGGGAGACATTGGTCAGCGGCACCATCGCCCACTTCCAGTTCATTTCCACGCCCGGCAGCAGTGCCGCCAGCGTCGGCAGGATGGTCACGATCATCAACGGCGAGATCAGGCCGGACGCTTCCTTGTAGCTTTTCGCGTACACCGAGATCGACAGCAGGATCGAGGCGAACATGGCCGCCGTCGGCACCAGCATCAGCGCCACCATGGCCAGGTCGAACGGCCCGATCGCGCGCGCCATCTGCGCCACGTCGCCGCTCATCAGCGATTCGCCGAACAGCAGCAGTGCGCCGAGGCTGGCGATCATCAGCAGCGCCGAGGTCAGGCCGACGGTGAACAGCATCAGGAACTTCGCCAGCACGATGCTGGTGCGCGAGACCGGCGCCAGCAGCAAGGTTTCCATGGTGCCGCGTTCCTTTTCGCCGGCGCCGGTGTCGATCGCCGGATACATCGCCGACACCAGGCACACCATCAACAAAATGTAGGGCACCAGGCCGCCGACCATGGCGCCGGTCTGCTCGCGCTTGTTGGCGGTGGAACGGTCCTCGAGCTTGATCGGATCGAGCGCGAAGCGCAGCTGGTCCTGGTTCAGGTTCAGCGTCGGCAGCGCCAGCGCGCGCACCGCGTTGTTGTGCGGGGCCAGCACCGCCGTCACGCGCTTGCGCGTCATGTCGACCGCCGCGGCGCTGTTGTAGTGCAGTTCGATGGCGCCTTGCCGGTGCTGCGCCAGGGTGCTTTCCAGGTCGGCCGGTATCACCAGCGCGAACTTGATGCGGTCGTCGCCGATGGCGCGCCTGATCTCGTCCGGACCGGAGAGCGCGACCTCGCGCATCCCTTTTTCCCGGGCGAAGCGGGCGGCCAGCTGCGGCGCATATTCTTTGCCGAAAATGGCGTAGGTCATCTGCGCCTGGCTGGCCTGCTTGAACATGTTGGTCGACAGCATGCCGAAGCCGATGAAAATGGCGGGCATCGCGATCACCGGCACGAAGATGGTGAAGAAGAACGTCTTGCGGTCGCGCACCAGTTCCAGCAATTCCTTCAGATAAATGGTCCACATGGCTCAGGCTTCCCGGTGGATGACGCCGACAAACGCGTCGTAGAGATCGGCGCTGCCGCCCAGCTGGCGCAAGGCGTCGACGGTGCCGTGGAAGGCGGTCTTGCCGTGGTTGATGATGCAGACCCGGTCGCACAGCTTTTCCACCTCGTGCAGATGGTGGGTGGAAAAGATCAGCGGCACCCGCAGCGCCTTGTAGCTGGCGATGAAGTCGAGCAGCACCTTGGCGGCCATCACGTCGAGGCCGGTGGTCGGCTCGTCGAGGATGACGATTTTCGGCTCGTGCACGACGGTGCGGGCGATCGCGCATTTCTGCTTCATGCCGGTGGAGAGCTGGTCGGCGCGCTTGTTGCCGTACTCGTGCATTTGCAGCAGGTCGAACAGCTCGTCGCAGCGGCGCTTCAAGTGCGCGGCGCGCATGCCGTGCAGGCGGCCGAAGTATTCGACGTTTTCGCGCGCGGTCAGGCGGCCGTACAGGCCGGTGCTGCCGGACAGGAAGCCGATGTGCTGGCGCGCCACGAGCGGATTGTGCAGCAGGTCGACGCCGTTGGCGCGGATGCTGCCGGCGTCGGGCTTGAGCGCGGTCGACAGCAGGCGCAAGGTGGTGGTCTTGCCGGCGCCGTTGGGACCGAGCAGGCCGAGCACCTCGCCGGGCGCGCAGCTGAAGCTGACGTCGCGCACCGCGTGGAACCAGCCGTCGCGGTCGCGCGGATCGAGCGCCGGCGCGGCCTTGCCGCCACGCGAGGGCAAGCGGAAGCGTTTGGCCAGGCCTGTTACCTCGATCATTTCGCTGTCCTTTGCTGTTCTTTTATTAAAGATTTCAAGAATAGCATGTAAAAATTCTGGCCTGCAAGCAAGAATGGCGGCCGATGTCTTGTTATAGTGATGATATGGAGACGCATATGAATGCTCAGCTGCAGCAAAAAATACTCGCGGTGGCGCAATGCGGCGTCGACCGCACCGAATGCACGGGCTTCTTCCGCGTGGCCCTGGGGCTATATTACCTGGCCGGTTTGATGACCAAGGAAACCCTCGATTTCAAGCTGCTGGACCGCGATTTCAACCGCTTCATCTACCACACGATCGGCAAGGGCCACAGCATCACCAGCATCCTGCAGTACATGAGCGGCGAGAAGGTGGTGCGGGTGGTCGAGTCCAAGCGCTTCCTCAAGGCCTTCGCCGAGCATTGTCCCGACGTGCCGGTCGAGAACATTCCCTTCCTGCTGGGGCTGAACCTGGGCGTGGCCAAGGATATCTCCAAGATCGACGTGCGCGGCCCCGTGGCCGACTACATCGAGCGCCAGCGCCAACTGCGCGAAGAGACGGACGCGAATTAAAGCGCGCCCCTATAATGGTGGTTTTGACGAACCAAGAACCGCCATGGCCGACTTCCACCACACCCCTCTGGACCGTTTTATCGCCGACGCCGACAAGGCGTTGCGCGTGATCGCCGGCGTCGCCTCGGCCTCGCGGCCGAATCCCGGCCTGCGCTCCGACGACGGCCAGCTGAGCGAGGCGGAACAGCGCCACAGCGCCGGCCTGATGCGGGTCAACCACGTGGGCGAGGTGTGCGCGCAGGCGCTGTACAACTCGCAGGGGCGCTTCGCCAAGACGGCGGCAATGCGCGCCCAGTTCGAGCAGGCCGGCAGGGAAGAGGAAGACCATCTGGCGTGGACCGCGCAGCGGTTGAACGAGCTGGGCTCGCACACCAGCGTGTTGAATCCGCTGTTCTACGCCGGCGCCTACGCGCTCGGCACGGTGGCGGCGGTGCTGGGCGACGCCCGCAGCCTCGGTTTCGTGGTCGAGACCGAGCGCCAGGTGGAGGCGCACCTGGCCAGCCATCTGGACAAGCTGCCGCCGCAGGACGCCAAGTCGCGCGCGATCGTCGAGCAGATGCGCATCGACGAGATCGAACACGGCGCCGCCGCGCAGGCGCTGGGCGCCGCGCAAACGCCGGCGCCGGTGCAAGCCGTGATGTCGGTGATGGGCAAGATCATGACCGGTACCGCGTATTATATTTAGGGGCGATTACGCGACGTCGACGATTTCGAACGAGTGCGTGATCTCGGCCATCTTGCCGAGCATGATGGACGCCGAGCAATACTTGTCATGCGACAGCGAAATCGCGCGCTCGACCGCCTCCGGCTTCAAGCCTTTGCCGGTGACGACGAAGTGGAAATTGATCTTGGTGAACACCTTCGGATCGACGTCGGCGCGGTCCGCCTTCAACGTGCATTCGCAGCCGCGGACATCGGCGCGGCCCTTCTTCAAAATCAGCACCACGTCATACGCCGTGCAACCGCCTGTGCCGAGCAACACCATTTCCATCGGGCGCGGCGCCAGGTTGTGGCCGCCACCCTCGGGCGCGCCGTCCATGTTGACCAGATGGCCGGAGCCGGTCTGGGCCAAAAAACTCATGCCCGACGGGCCGTTCCAGCTGACTTTGCATTCCATCATTCTCTCCGTTAAAGATCGTTGCCCATATTGTAAAGGAGTCCGGCGGCGAGTGGCTTGCATGAAGTTTTTTCGCTTGGACATCCACCGCACCCGCTTGATAATTTAATGCGCTTTGTTTGACTAAAATCAAGGAGCATTTAATGAGCCAAGCTATTGAGTACCTTTGTTCATATGGTGATCTGACCAAGCCGGGCAGTACGACGGTCGGCGAACTGGCCGACGATTTCACGCTCAATTCCCCGGTCGGCGTGCACGCCGACCGCTATGGCCGGCTGTGGGTGTGCGACACCGGCAACAGTCGCCTGCTGGTGTTCGCCCCCGATTTGTCCACCCTGTTGCACGTGATCGAAGGTCCCGGCGAGGCCACGCCGCAGGCGCCGCGCCTGCTGATGCCATTCCATGTCTGCCCCCATCCTTCCGACAAGCTCATGTACTGTACCGACATGGGCCATGGCAGGGTGGCCGCCTTCGGCTACGACGAGCACGAGGTGTGGTTCAGCTTTGCGTTCGGCGAGGGCCAGGGTGAGGGCGACTACCTGCCGCTGTCCGATCCCAACGGCATCACCACGGTGCGCGAACGCGACGGCGTCGACTACCTCTACATTTGCGACGAGTTCTTCCACACCGAGGACGATCTCGCCAGCCGCTGCGTCAAGTTCACGTTGGAAGGCAAGTTCGTCAGCCAGTTTCGTCGTGTCGGCGGCCCCGGCCCGGGGCATGAGTTGCTGTGGCCGCAAGGCATCGCCAGCGATGCCAAGGGCAATATTTACCTCGCCAACACCGGCCATTACGAAGTGCTCAAGATCAGCACCGACTGGCCCATCGTCGACGAATGCGTGCAGGCGCCGCACGAGACGGTGATGCTGCACCAGCACGGCAAGCCGACCGGCATCGGCAAGTTCAACGTGATGCGTTCGGTGTGCGTGGTCGGCGACCGCGTGTTCGTGCCGGGCCACATCGAAAACGCCATCGCCGTCTACAACCTCGAGGGCGAGCTGGTCACCATCGTCAACGGCCTGCAGCCGTTGTGGAACCACCGCATGGAGCCGGTCCATTCGCTGTCCGACCTGGTCTACGGCGTGCTCGAGGACGTGGTGTTCGTCGGCCCCTATCAGGTGTGCGCGGCGACCGAGCCGGACGTGTATTACGTCAGCGAACCGTTTGCGTCGAGCATTATCAAGGTGCGCATCCCGCGCATCAAGGGCGAGGAGGAGGCGCTGCTGATCGCATCGGTCGGCCACCGTCGCGACGACCAGGACCGCCTGCGCAAGACGTCGCAGTTCAACTGCATGACCGCCGTGCTCGGCATCGATCCGGACCGCCGCGCGCCGCCGCGGGAGCTCGCCGGCGGCAGCTGGATCGACCAGTGGGCCACCGCCACCACGCGCGTCTACCAGTATTGGTACGACCAGTTCCGCACCCATGCGGGCATCGATCCGCTGGCGCGCATCGGGCGCGGTTCGCTGAATATCGATTCCGGCAACTGGTGCATGAAAACCTTTAATACCGACAGCGACCCCTACCACCAGATGCAGGACATGATGCGCGGCTTCTTCGTGCCGGGCGACCTGGCGATGGATGTCTATTATCCGCACACGCCGCCGCTGGGACAGATTTGCCCGGGCACGCCGCTCATCTTCGTCACCAACTTCAACATGTGCACGGTGTCGATGTATCAGTTCAGTCCGTCGGGCTTCCTGATCAACTACGGCGTGCCGTTCGGCCGCGAGGGCATCGGCGGCGACGGCACCTTGAAGGCGCCGCAGGGCATCGCCGTCAACAGCCGGGGCGAGATCTATATCGCCGACTCGCTCAACAACCGTATTTCGATGTGGCAGATCCAGCCGACCGGCTACGTGGCGTTCCGCAAGAACTTCCGCTGGCACGCGGACGGCGACTTCACGCCGTGCGACATCGCCATCGACGCCAACGACCGCTTGTTCGTCTGCGACCAGTTCAACAACTGCCTGCGCGTGTTCGACCGCGAGGGCCGGAGCTTGTGGAGCTACGGCTACCTCGGCTACTGCGACGACGTCGATGTCGACTATGAGAAATTCATGCTGCCGGCCAGCGTCTGCATCGACGGCGACCGCTTGATGGTCAACGACCTGGTCAACCGCGCGCTGAAGGTGTTCCGCATCGGCGAGGACGGCCTGACCTACGAGACCGGCATTTCGGTGTTCAAGAAGTATCCGGACGCGGGCGGGGTGTGGATGCCGTACTTCATCCACGCCGCCAAGGGCCGCCTGTACGTGCCGGACACGACTTTCAATGTCGTCAATGTTTTCCGCTACGGCGAGCCGCAGCTGGCGGAAGACCAAATGGCGGCTTGACTCGGCTGGTGGTTGCCGCTTATACTTGTCGGCTTTCCGTTCGCTCAGGAAAGTAAATAAGAAGGCCGAGTCCGCTGAAGCAATGGCGGAACCACCATTTGAGCGTGTTTTATTATTTAGGAAGTCAACATGAAAACTTTTTCCGCTAAGGGCCATGAAGTCCAGCGCGATTGGTTCGTGATTGACGCGACGGACAAAGTCCTCGGACGTGTTGCCAGCGAAGTGGCACTCCGACTGCGCGGCAAACACAAGCCAGAATTTACTCCTCACGTCGATACCGGCGATTTCATCGTCATCATCAACGCAGGCAAACTGCGCGTGACCGGCACCAAAGCCACCGAGAAGACCTACTACCGTCACTCGGGCTACCCAGGCGGCATCTACGAGACCAACTTCCTGAAAATGCAACAGCGTTTCCCAGGCCGTGCTCTGGAAAAAGCCGTCAAGGGTATGTTGCCGAAGGGCCCACTGGGCTACGCAATGATCAAGAAGCTGAAAGTGTACGCTGAAGGTTCGCACCCGCACGCTGCCCAGCAACCTAAAGCACTCGAAATCTAAGGAACTGACATGATCGGTAACTACAATTACGGCACCGGCCGTCGCAAGAGTGCAGTAGCTCGTGTGTTTATCAAAGTTGGCACTGGCCAAATCATCGTTAACGGCAAGCCAGCGGCTGAGTACTTCTCCCGCGAAACCGGCCTGATGGTTATTCGTCAACCACTGGAACTGACCGGCAACGTCGAGCGTTTTGACATCAAAGTCAACGTGCACGGCGGCGGCGAGTCCGGCCAGGCAGGTGCTGTGCGTCACGGCATCACCCGCGCCCTGATCGACTACGATGCAGCGCTGAAGGGCGATCTGGCACGCGCCGGCTTCGTTACCCGCGATGCACGTGAAGTTGAACGTAAAAAAGTTGGTCTGCGCAAAGCACGTCGCGCAAAGCAATTCTCGAAGCGTTAATTTACGCTATGGCGCGCCGCTTGCGGCGTGCTGTCGAAAAAGCCGCCGGCCTCGTGTCGGGCGGCTTTTTTGCTTTTTTGCTATTCGGTACTGTCATGCGCTTGTCGCGCATGGCTGATAAAATGGCTGCCATTTCTCCACGCACTTATACCTCGAAGGAACGAACATGATCAAAGTTGGCATCGTCGGCGGCACCGGTTACACCGGAGTTGAATTGCTGCGACTGTTGGCCGTCCACCCTGATGTGCAGCTGACGGCCATCACGTCGCGCAAGGAAGATGGCTTGCCGGTTGCCGATATGTTCCCTTCGCTGCGCGGCCGCGTGGACATCGCGTTCTCGTCGCCGGACAAGGCCGACCTCAAGCAATGTGACGTGGTGTTTTTCGCCACCCCGCACGGCGTCGCCATGGCGCAGGCGCCGGAGTTGCTGGCGGCCGGCGTCAAGGTCATCGACCTGGCCGCCGATTTCCGCATCAAGGACCAGGCCGTCTTTGAAAAATGGTACAAGATCGAGCACACCTGCCCGGATCTGCTGGAAGAAGCCGCCTACGGCCTGGCCGAACTGAACCGCGACGCCATCAAGGGCGCGCGCCTGGTCGCCAATCCGGGCTGCTACCCGACCACGATGCAGCTGGGCTACTACCCGCTGCTCAAGGCCGGCGTGATCGACGCCGGCGCCCTGATCGCCGACTGCAAGTCCGGCGTCTCCGGCGCCGGCCGCAAGGCCGAGATCGGCACGTTGTTCTCCGAGTCGAGCGACAATTTCAAGGCGTATGGCGTGTCGGGTCACCGTCACACCCCGGAAACCGTCGCCCAACTGCAAAAGTTTGCTGGCGAAAAGGTCGGTCTGGTGTTCACGCCGCATCTGGTGCCGATGATCCGCGGCATGCACTCGACGTTGTACGGCCGCCTGACCAGGGAAGTGAGCAACGAGGAACTGCAAGCCTTGTTCGAAGAGCAATACAAGGACTCGCCGTTTGTCGACGTCATGCCGTTCGGCTCGCACCCCGAGACCCGCTCGACGCGCGGCGCCAACGTGCTGCGCCTGGCGCTGCACCGGCCCGACAATGGCAACACGGTCATCGTGCTGGTGGTGCAGGACAATCTGGTCAAAGGTGCGTCCGGCCAGGCCGTGCAGTGTATGAACCTGATGTTCGGCCTGGAAGAATCGACCGGCCTGACGCAAATCGCGTTGCTGCCGTAACGTTGCGCGCAGTCTGGCATTGATATTTGCCACACGATCCCCCATTTTCGAGGGGTCTGGAGCATAAACAACGCCAACGGTCTATAATGACCTAAATGTTTTCACGTAGGAGTCTGAAATGAATGCTGTCGCCGAATCACTAGTAGATGTAATCCCGTCGCCGATCATCTTCACCGATAGCGCGGCCGAAAAGGTCGCCCAACTGATCGAGGAAGAGGGTAATCCCGACCTGAAACTGCGTGTATTCGTGCAGGGTGGCGGCTGTTCCGGCTTCCAGTACGGCTTCACGTTCGACGAAATCGTCAACGAAGACGACACCACCATGGTCAAGAACGGCGTCCAGCTGTTGATCGACTCGATGAGCTACCAGTATCTGGTGGGCGCCGAAATCGACTACAAGGACGACCTGGAGGGCGCGCAATTCGTCATCAAGAACCCGACCGCGACGTCGACCTGCGGCTGCGGCTCCTCGTTCTCGGTATAAATCAGTTCTGGTTGCACAGCGCGGCGGACAACTTCGGTTGTCCGCCGTTGTCGTTTACACCCCCCCAAAAAAAACCGGGGGTCAGTGCCGACATTCGGACACGACCTCATGAAGCAAGCCGGGGTCAGTGCCGACATTCGGACACGACCTCATGCCAAAGGGCGGCGATAGGCTTGAGTTCGTGTCCGAATGTCGGCACTGACCCCCCCCGGGGGTTGGCTGCCCCCGGGGTTTGGGCCCCCGGGGTTAGCGGGGGTAGAGCGCGCCTAGCACGCGTTCGCCCTTGGCGCCCGTCACGCTCGGCAGATTGCCGGCCAGGCGTTCGCTGAAACGGTGGCCCAGCCAGGCGAACGCCAGCGCTTCGACCCCGTTCGGGGCCACGCCCAACGCTTGCGTCGATGCCACCAGGACGTGGTCGCCCAGCGCGGCGCCCAGTTCGCTCATCAGCACGCCGTTGTAGGCGCCGCCACCGCAGACATACACGGCGTCCGCGCCGCCGCCGTAGGCCTCGATGGCCCGCGCCAGCGAGACCGCCGTCAGCTTGGTCAGCGTGAACTGCACATCCTCGGGCGCGGCGTCGCCGTACACCGCCAGCCGCGCGTCGAGCCAGGCCAGGTGGAACAGGTCGCGGCCGGTGCTTTTCGGCGCCGGCAGCGCGAAATACGGTTCGTGCAGCAACTCCTGCAGCAATTCGGGAATTTCCTTGCCGGTCGCCGCCCAGGCGCCGTCGGCGTCGTATTCCTTGTCCAGCTGGCGGCCGATCCAGGCGTCCATCAGCACGTTGCCGGGGCCGGTGTCGAAGCCGATCACGCCGCCTTCGCCGTCCAGCACGCTGATATTGGCAATGCCGCCGATGTTGGCCACGATCCGGGCCTGGCCCGGCTTGCCGAACAGCGCCTGGTGGAAGGCCGGCACCAGCGGCGCGCCCTGGCCGCCGGCGGCGATGTCGCGGCCGCGGAAGTCGGCGATGACGTCGATGCCGCACAGCTCGGCCAGCAGGGCCGGGTTGTTGGTCTGGCGCGTGAAACCCAGCTCCGGGCGGTGGCGGATGGTCTGGCCGTGGACGGCGACGGCGCGCACCGTGTCGGCCGCGCGTCCGGCTTCGTCCAGCAGCTGTGTGACGCACTGCGCGTAACACTGCGCCAGCTGGTTGGCGGCCTGCGCCTCGCGTTCGATCTCGTTGTCGCCGGCCGCTTGCAGCGCCATCAGCTCGGCGCGCAGCGACGGTGGAAACGCGATGTAGGCCGCCGCCAGCGTGTCGATCGTGTCGCCGGAGAAATCGGCGAGCGCGCCGTCCACGCCGTCCAGGCTGGTGCCGGACATCAAACCGATGTAGTGGGTCATTGTTGTTTCCTCATGCTGAAAAAGCTATTTTGCCTGAGCTTGCGTGTGGTGTCGCACGGAACAAGCGTGCCGGCCGGCGCATTATGTGTGTAGGGCAAAACAAACAGACGAAAAAAAACAGGCCGGTGCGGCGGCCTGTTTCGGATGGAGCGGGAAAGCGTGGTGGCTTATTTCGCCGCGACGCGGGTGCCGGTCGAGCCGCCCGGTTGCAGCAGCGCGAAGCGGTGCGACATGTCGGCCGCGTAAAGCTTGAAGCGCGACAGTTCGGCCGCCGTCAACGGCGCCTGCGCCGTCACGTTGAGCTTGCTCGGGTCCTTGGCTTCGCCGCCGACGCGGAATTCGTAGTGCAGGTGGGCGCCGGTCGACCAGCCGGTGCTGCCGACATAGCCGATCACGTCGCCCTGGCTGACCTTCGTGCCTTTTTTGACGCCAGGCGCGAAGCGGCTCATGTGGGCGTAAGCGGTCGAGTAATTGTTCCAGTGCTTGATCGTGACGAAATTGCCGTAGCCGTTTTGCGTGCCGGCGAAATCGACGACGCCATCGCCCGAGGCGCGGATCGGCGTGCCGGTCGGCGCCGGGAAGTCGATGCCCTTGTGCGCTTTCCACTCGCCCGAGACCGGATGCACGCGCATCGAGAAGCCCGACGAAATCCGCGTGAATTCCACCGGCGACTTCAGGAAGGCCTTTTTCAGCGCCTTGCCGTCGAAGCTGTAATAACCGCCACCTTGCCGGGTTTGCGGATCTTCGAACCACACCGACTGATACGTCGTGCCGCGGTTGGTGAATTCGCCCGCCAGGATGCGGCCCGCGCGAACAAATTCCCCATCCTGCCAGAACGTCTCATACACCACGTTGAAATGGTCGCCGCGCTTCAGGTCGCCCCGGAAGTCGATGCTGGTCGAGAACATCTCGACGATTTGCTTGACGATCGTGTCCGGCAGTTTGGTGCCGTCCTCGTTCGAATCGGTGGCGGCGAACAAGGTCGAGTTGATGGTGCGGGCATGCATCTCGACCCGGCGTTCCAGCTTGGCCGGCTCTTCTTCCGCGACGAAGCGGTCGTTTTTGCGGGAAATCTTGATGTTCTTGACAGGGATGTCCTTGCCGTCGACCACGACCGCGCGCAGCCATTGCAGGTTGCCTTCGTCGTCGGTCTGCGCCTGCACGCGTTTGCCCGTCTTCAGCTGCATGACGCCTTTGGCGACCTTGTCTTTTTTGATGAAGGTTTCGGCGGCGTCGTCCTCCACACCCAGGCGGGTGAGCAGGGTGGCCAGGGTGTCGCCGGCGCGGATGCGTTCTTCGTGGACGAAGTGCTCGCTCGACGATTGCTGTTCCAGTGCGTCGATCTGCGGCGCAAGATCGGGCATCGTGACCGCTTCCTGCACGGATTTGACCGGCAGATCGGCAGGATCCGGAGCCAGCGGCGCGACGCCGGCGGCGCCGAACGCACAGACTGTGAGGAACAGTGCCGAGGCGCTGACAATGCGCGCTTTGCGCGTTGAAGCTATCAGACTGTACAAGCGTGAGCTCGTGAATTTATGTATTTGGTTCATGCAATCAGTTAAAATTTGCCGCTTGAACTATTCAGGAACCTTTTATTTCTTCTAATTATTGTCGGGTTTCGTTTTCGTACGGCAAGATTGATGGATCGAGGATTATAACAAACTCCTGAGGCTGACTACCTTTTTTTGAAAAAAACTCCCAAAATATATGACTACCCCTTCCTCCACAGCGCCGGCCCCCTCTAAGGTACTCCCCCTGACCGACCGTGTACAAGAGGCGCTCGCGATCACCAAACGGGGTGTCGACGAGTTGCTGATTGAAAGCGAGTTCGCGCAAAAGCTGGCGCGCTCCGAGCACAGCGGCGTGCCGCTGCGCATCAAGCTGGGCCTGGACCCGACCGCGCCGGATTTGCACCTGGGCCACACCGTCGTGCTCAACAAGATGCGTCAGTTGCAAGATCTGGGCCATCAAGTCATTTTCCTCATCGGCGACTTCACGTCGATGATCGGCGACCCGTCGGGCCGCAACATGACCCGTCCGCCGCTGACCAGGGAGCAGGTCGAGCAAAACGCCATGACCTACTTCAAGCAGGCGTCGCTGGTGCTGGACCCGTCCAAAACCGAAATCCGCTACAACTCCGAGTGGTGCGATCCGCTGGGCGCGCGCGGCCTGATCAAGCTGGCCTCGCATTACACCGTGGCGCGCATGATGGAGCGGGACGATTTTAGCAAGCGTTTCAAGGGTGGGACACCGATCGCGGTCCATGAGTTCCTCTATCCTTTGATGCAGGGCTATGATTCGGTCGCTTTGAAGTCCGATCTCGAGCTGGGCGGTACCGACCAGAAATTCAACCTGCTGGTCGGCCGCGAGCTGCAGAAGGACTACGACCAGGAACCGCAGTGCATTTTGACCATGCCGCTGCTGGAAGGGCTGGACGGCGTCGACAAGATGTCGAAGTCGAAGAACAACTATATCGGCATCACCGAGCCGGGCAACACCATGTTCGCCAAGATCATGAGCATTTCCGACGTGATGATGTGGAAATATTATGATTTGCTGTCGTTCCGCTCGATCGCCGACGTCGCCGCGCTCAAGGCCGCCATCGACGGCGGCGCCAACCCGCGCGACGCCAAGGTGGCGCTGGCGCAGGAAATCGTCGCCCGTTTCCATTCGCAGGCGGCGGCCGACGAGGCCCTCAACGACTTCGTCAACCGCTCCAAGGGCGGCATTCCGGACGACGTGCCGGAAGTGGCGCTGGCCGGCGCGCCGCTCGGCGTCCCGCAATTGCTGAAGATGGCCGGCCTGTGCCCGTCCACCTCGGAGGCGATGCGCATGATCGACCAGGGCGGCGTGCGCCTGGACGGCGCCGTCATCGGCGACAAGGCCGTCCAGATCGAGGCCGGCACCTTCGTGCTGCAAGTGGGCAAGCGCAAGTTCGCCCGCGTGACCCTGTCCGCATGATCGCGCTGCTGCAACGGGTCAGCGACGCCAGCGTGGTGGTCGACGGCGCCACCATCGGCGCCATCGGCGCCGGCCTGATGGTGCTGCTGTGCGCCGAGCGCCACGACACCGACAAGGACGCCGACACCTTGCTGACCAAAATGCTGGGCTACCGGGTGTTTTCGGACGACGCCGGCAAGATGAACCGCAGCGTGGCGGACGTGGCCGGCGGCTTGCTGCTGGTGCCGCAGTTCACCCTGGCGGCCGACACCAAGTCCGGCACCCGTCCGTCGTTCACGCCCGCCGCCGCGCCGGCCGACGGCTTGCGCCTGTTTAATTACTTCGTCGAGCAGGCGCGCTTGCGCCACCCGGTGGTGCAAACGGGCCAGTTTGGTGCGGACATGCAAGTCACCCTGACCAACGACGGACCCGTGACGTTTTGGCTGCAAACCGGCTCTAAATAAAAACAGCAGGGAGACCAGAGATGAAACTGTCGAGTGAGAGCTTTCGCGACGGCACGGCAATGCCGGCCGCCTGCGCCTTTGCCACCCTGGGCGCGGACGGCCAGGTGGCGCCGTCCGCCAACCGCCATCCGCAGCTGGGCTGGAGCGACGTGCCGGCCGGCACCGAATCGCTGGTGTTGCTGTGCATCGACGGCGACGTGCCGCGCGACGCCTGCGACGTCAACCGCGCCGGCGTCACCTTGCCGGCCAGCATGCCGCGCGACGATTTCTTCCACTGGAGCCTGATCGATATTCCGGTCGGCCTGCACCAGATCGCCGAGGGCGCGTTGTCCGACGGCGTCGTCGCGCGCGGCAAGCCGGGCCCGCAGGCCAGCCTGGACGGCGCCGCCGTGCGCCAGGGCGTCAACGACTACACCCGCTGGTTTTCCGGCGACCCGGCGATGGCCGGCGACTATTACGGGTATGATGGCCCCTGTCCGCCGTGGAACGATGAGCGCGTCCACCATTATATTTTTCGCCTGTATGCGCTCGATGTGCCGCGTCTGCCATTGGAAGGGCGCTTCACCTGCGTCGACGTGCTCAACGCCATCTACGGCCACATCGTCGATGAGGCGCAACTGATCGGCACCTACACCTTGAATCCGGCCCTGGCCGCCGAACCGGCCCGCAAGCCAAGAAAAAAGACCGCATGAACACTACCAATATTTTGCTGATCCGCCACGGCGAGACGGCCTGGAACGCCGTGCGCCGCCTGCAGGGCCATACCGACATCGCGCTCAACGCCGAAGGGGAACGCCAGGCCGGCGCGCTGGCCCGGGCGCTGGCGGCCGAATCGATCGACGTGATCGTCTCGAGCGACCTGCAACGCGCCCGCCAGACGGCGCAGGCCGTGGCCGACCAGTACGGCGGCGCCACCGTGCACACCGACGCCAACCTGCGCGAGCGCTGCTACGGCGTGTTCGAAGGCATGTTGTACGCGGACGTCGAGCGCCAATACCCGGCCGATTTCGCGCTGTGGCAGGCGCGCGATATCGACGCGGTGATGCCGCCCGGCGAGCGCGTGGCCGAGAGTTTCCGCCAGTTTTACGCCCGCGCCACGTCCGCCATCCGCGAGTGGGCCGAGCGTCATCCGGGCCAGACCATCGCCGTCGTCGCCCATGGCGGCGTGCTCGAATGCGCCTACCGCGAGGCGGTCGGCATGCAGCTCGACAGCCCGCGCGACTTCCAGGTCAAGAACGCCAGCATCAACCGGTTCACGTTCTCCGACGCGAAGTTAGCGCTAACTAGCTGGGGCGGGGTGGAGCACCTCGGTCTGGCCGCGATGGACGATGTGACCTGAGCGCTCATAACGTCCAGGCTGCACATTTGCCGATTTCATAAAAAATAGTGCTTATTATTTGAGCACCCCTTCGGTTAAAATAGAAGGTTCCTTCTTCCCCATCAGGTATCGCCAGTGCAAATCGGCCCTCATTTACTGCGCAACAACGTTTTCGTCGCTCCCATGGCAGGCGTGACGGATCGGCCTTTCCGCCAGCTGTGCAAACAGCTGGGGGCGGGCTACGCGGTGTCCGAGATGGCGGCGTCCAATCCGCGCCTGTGGGCGACGGAGAAGAGCTCGCGCCGCACCGACCACACCGGCGAAATGGAGCCGAAGGCGGTGCAGATCGCCGGCGCCGACCCCCGAGACCTGGCCGACTGCGCCCGCTTCAACGTCGAACGCGGCGCCCAGATCATCGATATCAATATGGGGTGCCCGGTCAAGAAGGTCTGCAACAGCTGGTGCGGCTCGGCCCTGTTGCAGAACGAGGCGCTGGTCAGGGACATCGTCGAGGCGGTCGTCGGCGCCGTCGACGTGCCGGTCACGTTGAAGTTCCGCACCGGCTGGAACCGCGACAACAAGAACGCGTTGAACATCGCGCGCATCGCCGAGGACGCCGGCATCGCCATGCTGACCTTGCATGGCCGCACGCGCGCCGACGGCTACACCGGCGACGCCGAATACGACACGATCGCGGCGGTCAAGCGGTCGGTGGCCATTCCGGTGGTGGCCAACGGCGACATCACGACGCCGGAAAAAGCCCGATTCGTGCTCGATTACACCGGCGCCGACGCCGTCATGATCGGCCGCGCGGCGCAGGGCCGGCCGTGGATCTTCCGCGAGATCGAGCATTTCCTGCGCACCGGCACCCATCTGCCGTCGCCGCACGTCGACGAGGTGCGCGCGCTGATGGACGAACACCTGCGCGCCCACTACGCGTTTTACGGCGAGTTCCTGGGCGTGCGCACCGCGCGCAAGCACATCGGCTGGTATGTGCGCGACCTCGAGGGCGGCGAGGCGTTCCGCCAGCAGATGAATCTGCTGGAGTCCACCGACGCGCAATTGATCGCCGTCGACCAGTTCTTCGAATCGCAGTGGAGGTTTGGCGAGCGGTTACAATACCGCCTCCCTGAAGTTTTGCAAGCCGCATGACACCAAGCTGGCCAGTACCAAAAAAGTCATATCAGAAGGGTAAGCACCGGGATCATGAGTCCCGCCGTGATTTACCAGCGTCAACAGATTATTGAGCGAACGACATCAAAATGAGCAAAGAAAGTATCCAGGAAGTAGTCCAGAAGAGCCTTGAAGATTACTTCAACGACCTGGGCGAGCAGCAGGCATCGAATATCTACGATATGGTCGTGCTGACCGTGGAAAAGCCGATACTGGAAGTGGTCATGACGCGCGCCGACGGCAACCAGTCGCACGCGGCGCAGATGCTGGGCATCAACCGCAACACCCTGCGCAAGAAACTGCAAGAACACGGCCTGCTGTAAACAGCGGCGTTTTTCCGGCATGGCGGCTGGGAACGGCCGCCGGCCGCAATCAGATATCAACCCACCTAGCCTTTCACAGCCATGATTAAACAAGCTCTCATCTCCGTCTCCGACAAAACCGGTGTGCTGGACTTCGCCCGCGCGTTGTCCACCCTGGGCGTCAAGATCCTGTCGACCGGCGGCACCGCCAAACTGCTGGCCGACAACGGCGTGGCCGTGACCGAGGTCGCCGACTACACCGGCTTCCCGGAGATGCTCGATGGCCGCGTCAAGACCCTGCATCCGAAAGTGCACGGCGGCATCCTGGCGCGCCGCGATTTCCCGGAGCACGTGGCCAAGCTGGAAGAGCACGCCATTCCGACCATCGACATGGTCGTCGTCAACCTGTATCCGTTCCAGGCCACCGTCGCCAAGGCCGATTGCTCGCTCGACGACGCCATCGAGAACATCGACATCGGCGGCCCGGCCATGCTGCGCTCGGCGGCCAAGAACCACAAGGACGTGGTCGTCATCTGCGACCCGGCCGACTACGGCGTGGTGCTGGCGGAAATGAAGACCACCGACAACGCCCCCGGCTACGTCAGCTACGACACCCGCTTCAAGCTGGCCAACAAGGTCTACGCGCACACCGCGCAGTACGACGGCGCCATCGCCAACTACCTGACCAGCCTGGGCGCGGACCGCCAGCACGCCGGCCGCAACGCCTACCCGAACACCTTGAACGTGGCGTTCGAAAAAGTGCAGGACATGCGCTACGGCGAGAACCCGCACCAGTCGGCCGCGTTCTACCGCGACGTCGCCGCCACCGCCGGCGCACTGGCCAACTATCGCCAGCTGCAGGGCAAGGAACTGTCGTTCAACAACATCGCCGACGCCGACGCCGCCTGGGAATGCGTCAAGAGCATGGGCAGCTTCCAGCAAAGCGCCGCCTGCGTCATCGTCAAGCACGCCAACCCGTGCGGCGTGGCGCTGGGCACCGACGCCGTCGACGCCTACAAGCGCGCGCTGCAGACCGATCCGACCTCGGCCTTCGGCGGCATCATCGCCTTCAACGTCGAGATCGACGCGGCCGCCGCCACCGAGCTGGCCAAGCTGTTCGTCGAGGTGCTGATCGCGCCGTCGTACTCGGCCGACGCCAAGCGGATCATGGCGGCCAAGCAGAATGTGCGGTTGCTGGAAATCCCGCTGGGCAACGGCGTCAACGCGATGGACTTCAAGCGCGTCGGCGGCGGCCTGCTGGTGCAGTCGGCCGACGCGAAAAACGTGCTGCTGACCGACTTGAAGGTGGTCAGCAAGCGGCAGCCGACGCCGCAGCAGTTGCAGGACATGATGTTCGCCTGGCGCGTGGCCAAGTATGTCAAGTCGAACGCCATCGTCTTCTGCGGCAATAACATGACCCTGGGCGTGGGCGCCGGCCAGATGAGCCGCATCGACTCGGCCCGCATCGCCTCGATCAAGGCGCAGAACGCCGGCCTGTCGCTGACCGGTTCGGTGGTGGCGTCGGACGCGTTCTTCCCGTTCCGCGACGGCCTGGACGTGGTGGTCGATGCCGGCGCGGCCTGCGTCATCCATCCGGGCGGCTCGATGCGCGACCAGGAAGTGATCGACGCGGCCAACGAGCGCGGCGTGGTCATGGTTTACACCGGTATCCGCCACTTCCGTCACTAAGCCGCCGCCGTGGGGCGGATGGCGGCGTCGCGCCGGATCCGCCCGCAACGGCCGGGGTCGTGTCCGAATGACAGACTTGACCCCGCGGAAAAGCGCCCGCTGCCTTGCGGGCGCTTTCTTTACTGCATACAATCCATCAATGATAATTCTCGGCATCGACCCCGGCTTGCGCACCACCGGCTTTGGCGTTATTCGCAAGCAGGGCGCGCAGCTGTACTATGTCGCCTCGGGCACCATCAAGAGCGGCGACGGCGGTTTGCCGGCGCGCTTGAAGGTGATCCTCGATGGCGTGGCCGAGGTCGCCCGCATCTACCAGCCCGAGTGCGCGGCCATCGAGCAGGTGTTTGTCAACGTCAATCCACAGTCGACTTTGCTGCTGGGCCAGGCGCGCGGCGCGGCCATCTGCGCGCTGGTGTCGGCCCAACTGAGCGTGGCCGAGTATTCGCCGACCCAGGTCAAGCAGGCCGTGGTCGGCACCGGCCGCGCCGTCAAGGCGCAGGTGCAGGACATGGTGGCGCGCTTGCTGTCCTTGCCCGGCCTGCCCGGCACCGACGCCGCCGACGCGCTCGGCATCGCCATCTGCCACGCCCACAGCCGCGAGACCTTGACCCTGATCGCCGGCGCCGGCAACGGCACCAGCGGCGCCCGCAGCGGCCCGCTGGCCGGCCTGCGCATGAAGAACGGCCGCCTGGTCGGCTAACTCCCCTTGATTAAAAAGGCTACACCACGATGATCGGTCGTCTCTCCGGTATTTTGCTTGAAAAAAATCCGCCGCAACTGCTGGTCGAGTGCGCCGGTGTCGGCTACGAGGTCGATGTGCCGATGAGCACGTTCTACAACCTGCCGCACGTCGGCGACAAGGTGGTGCTGTTTACGCACCAGGCGATCCGCGAGGACGCCCATTTGCTGTTCGGCTTCGGCAACGCCGAGGAGCGCGCCGTGTTCCGCCAGCTGATCAAGATCAGCGGCGTCGGCGCGCGCACCGCGCTGTCGATCTTGTCGGGCATGTCGATCCCCGACCTGGCGCAGGCGGTGACGTTGCAGGAGTCGGGGCGCCTGGTCAAGGTGCCGGGCATCGGCAAGAAGACCGCCGAGCGCCTGCTGCTGGAGTTGAAGGGCAAGCTGGGCGCGGACATCGGCGCCGGCGGCGCCCACGCGGTGCCCGATGCGCAGTCCGACATCCTCAACGCGCTGCTGGCGCTGGGCTACTCCGACAAGGAGGCGCTGCTGGCGCTCAAGACCGTGCCCGCCGGCAGCGGCGTGTCCGACGGCATCAAGCAAGCGTTGAAGGCGCTGTCGAAAGGCTGATGGCGACGGATCGACCCCGACGCCGCGCGCGTTCCAGCAGCGAGGCCGGAACTGGCCTACACTGTCGGCTGGGCGCATGTCAACGACGCCTGCCGACGCCACCTCCACCGAAGAACCAATGAGCATCCAGACCGACAGCTTCACCGAACAGCGCATCATCGACGCGGCGCCGTCGTCGCCCAACGAGGAGGCGATCGAGCGCGCCTTGCGCCCCAAGCATCTCGATGAGTATGTCGGGCAGGCCAAGATCCGCGACCAGCTGCAGATCTTCATCGCCGCCGCGCGCAACCGCAAGGAGGCGCTCGACCACACTTTGCTGTTCGGCCCGCCGGGCCTGGGTAAGACCACGCTGGCCAACATCATCGCGCGCGAGATGGGCGTGAACCTGCGCCAGACCTCCGGCCCGGTGCTCGAGCGTCCCGGCGACCTGGCCGCGATCCTGACCAACCTCGAGGCGAACGACGTGCTGTTCATCGACGAGATCCACCGCCTGTCGCCGGTGGTCGAGGAAATCCTGTATCCGGCGCTGGAAGACTACCAGATCGACATCATGATCGGCGAGGGCCCGGCCGCGCGCTCGGTCAAGCTCGACCTGCAACCGTTCACCTTGGTCGGCGCCACCACCCGCGCCGGCATGCTGACCAACCCGCTGCGCGACCGCTTCGGCATCGTCGCCCGCCTCGAGTTCTACAACACCGAGGAATTGACCAAGATCGTCACCCGCAGCGCCGCGCTGCTCAAGGCCACCATCGCGCCGGACGGCGCCGTCGAGATCGCCCGGCGCGCGCGCGGCACGCCGCGCATCGCCAACCGGCTGCTGCGCCGCGTGCGCGACTACGCCGAGGTCAAGGCCGACGGCGACATCACCAAGAGCGTGGCCGACGCCGCGCTGGTCATGCTCGACGTCGACACCGTCGGCTTCGACGTCATGGACCGCAAGCTGCTCGAGGCGGTGCTGTACAAATTCGGCGGCGGCCCGGTCGGCATCGGCAACCTGGCGGCGGCCATCGGCGAGGCCGCCGACACCATCGAGGACGTGCTCGAACCCTACCTGATCCAGCAGGGCTTCCTGCAGCGCACGCCGCGCGGGCGCGTGGCCACGCCGGCCGCGTACAAGCACTTCGGCGTGACGCCGCCGCGCACCAACCCCAACGGCGAATTGTGGGACCTGTGATGCGGATCTGGGTCGACGCCGACGCCTGTCCCGCCGTCATCAAGGACATCCTGTACCGCGTGGCCGAGCGCATGCAGATGCAGGTCACGCTGGTGGCCAACCAACTGCTGCGCGTGCCGCCGTCGCGCTTCGTGCGCGCGGTGCAGGTGCCGTCCGGCGCCGACGTGGCGGACCAGGAGATCGTGCGGCTGCTGGCGCCGGGCGACCTGGTCGTCACCGGCGACATCCCGCTGGCGTCGGACGTGTTGCAGAAGGGCGGCTATGCGCTCAACCCGCGCGGCGAGTTCTACACCAACGACAACATCGCGCAGATGCTCGGCATGCGCGCCTTCATGGACGAGCTGCGCGGCAGCGGCGTCGACACCGGCGGCCCGGCCGCCTTCAGCCAGGGTGACCGCCAAAGCTTCGCCAACAGCCTCGACCGTCACCTGCGCAAACACGCCGCCGCGCCGGGGGCCGCCCAGGGGCAGCAATAGCCGGGCGCGGCGCCGGCCCGCGCCGACGGCGGCTAGTCGGGTTGCCCGCCGGGCCGCGCGATCGGCATCGTCGGGACGAAGCGGGTCAGGTAGAGCGTGACGCAGCAGCCGATCAGCACGACCAGGACGCGCACGTACAGCAGGTCGGTGCGCCAGATCGAGTAGCCCATCGAGGCCCACATGAACAGCAGTATCCAGACCTTGCCGCGCAAGGGGATGCCTTTGCCGTTCTCGTAATCGCGCAAATATTTGCCGAACACGCGGTTGGTTTGCAGCCAGTGGTGCAGCCGCGACGAGCCGCGCGCGAAGCAGGCCGACGCCAGCAGCAGGAACGGCGTGGTCGGCAGCAAGGGCAGGAAGATGCCCAGCACGCCAAGCGCCACCGCCATGCAGCCGATCAGATTGAATACTGTTTTCATCGCGTTTCCGTCGCTTGCCGCGCTGCAAGCCTGACCAGCATCGTATCACCACCGGCGCGAATCCGTGTATAGTGGACGCGCCCCGATGATAGCGCTAACTTTGTGGAGACGTCGCATGAGAAAAATCCTATCGGCCTGCCTGGCCTTGGCTGCCTTGTTGCTGTGCGCGGCTGGCGCGCGCGCCGACGACCAATACAAAATCCTGGTGCTGGCCATGCCCGGCAAATACCACTACGAATATATCCCGATCGCCCGTGAAAGCCTGGAAAAGCAGGCCAAACTGCACGCCTTCGAGCTGGTGTACACGCACCGGCCGGAGGTGTTCGACGGCGACTTGAGCCAGTACGCGATGGTGATGTTCCTCAACACGCCGGGCGAGGAGCTCAGCGAGCCGCGCCGCAGAAAGTTCGAGCAATACATGCGCAATGGCGGCAACGCCATGCTGGTGCACCGGGCGCTGATCATTCCGCCCAATACCTGGCCGTGGTTCGAGAAGCTGATCGGGCGCCGGGTCGGCAACCATCCGATGCTGCAGACCGGCGTGGCCGAGGTGGTCGACAAGACCTTCCCGGCCACGTTCGGCCTGCCGGCGCGCTGGCTCTGGAGCGACGAGTGGTATGTGTTCGACAATCCGTACGACATCAAGATCACCCCGGTGCTCAACGTCGACGAAAGCACCTACGATCCGACCAAGATCTGGCCGGGCCAGGTGGCCAAGGGCATGGGCAAGGAGCACCCGGTGGCGTGGTACCACCAGGTGGAGAAGGGCCGCGTGTTCGTCACCGCGCTCGGGCACAACGGCGAAATGTACAAGGACCCGCAATACCTGTCGCACCTGATGGGCGGCATCTACTGGACCGCCACCGGCAGGGGCATCCAGCGATAAGCGGGGCTTATTCCTGGCGCACCCACACCTGCGAGCGGCCCAGCATCGGCATGCCGATGTAGCCGCGCACGTTGAGCTTCTTGCCGGCGTCGGTCATGTGCATCTTGGCCTTGTAGACCTTGCCGTTTTTCGGGTCGACGATCTCGCCGCCGTTGAACTCGTCGCCATCCTTCTTCAGGCCCGACAGGATGACCATGCCGACGATCGGCTGGTCCTTGCGCGCGCCCTCGCACTTGTCGCATTTTGGGTTCTGCTCTTCGTTCGGCTCGCGGTACAGCTTTTCGATCTGGCCCTGGAAGGCGCCGTCGTTTTCGGTGATGCGGATCAGCGCCTTCGGCTTGCCGGTCTCGTCGTCGATGTTCTTCCACAGGCCGACCGGGGTGTCGGCGGCGAAGGCGAAGGCGGGGGCGATGGACAGCAGCGCGGTGACGGCGAATGCGGCGAATTTCATGGTGGTCTCCAAGGGTGATTTTTGTCGGACGAGTGTAGCAAATAAATGACCGGTCGTACTATTTTCTATCGAATTACACAAATTATCTAAAACAAGATAATATATACAGATGGAAAAGACACCCGAACAACACAACCTGCTGGCGCAGATGCGGCAGGTCGCCGACGGCCTGGGGCAGACGCTGGCGCCGTTTTGCGAAGTCGTGCTGCACGACCTGCTCGACCCGGCGCACGCCATCGTCGCCATCCACAACAACCTGTCGGGCCGCGGCGTCGGCGCGCCGGCCACCGCGCTGGGACTGGCGCGCGCCGCCGACCCGGACTTCGCGCAGGTGATCGCCAACTACGCCAACACCTTCGCCGACGGCCGGCCGGCCAAGAGCACCTCGGTCGGCATCAAGGACAGCGAGGGGCGCTACATCGCCGCGCTGTGCCTGAACGTCGACCTGACCGTGTTCCGCAGCCTCAACAGCCTGCTGACCCAGTTCGGCAGCGTCGACAGCGCCGCCGGCGTCAGCGAGACCCTGGAGCCGGCCGGCGCCGACGCCATCCGCGCGCGCATCGACCGCTTCGCGGCGCGGCTGGCGACCACGCCGCGCGCGCTCAAGGCCGACGAGCGCAAGGCGCTGATGCGCGAACTGAAGGAGGCGGGGTTGGGCGATGTGCGGCGCGCGATGGAGATCGTCGCCGCGTATTTGAACGTCTCGCGCGCCACGGTGTACAACGATGCCCGCTGACGCCAGCCTGCTGCTGCTGGACCGCGACCAGGCCGGCGCGCTGCTGCGCCCCGATGACGTGCTGGCGGCCGTGCGCGACGCCTTCCTGCTGCACGCCAGCGGCGCCGGCAAGATCTTCCCGCTGGTGCGCGAGGGGCTGCCGGCCGGGGTGTTCGGCATCAAGTCCGGCGGCGTGGCGGAGCGGGAGCTGCTGGGCATGAAGGCGGCCGGTTTCTGGCCCGGCAACGGCGCGCGCGGCGCCGACGGCCACCAGGCGACGATCATGCTGTTCGATCCGGCCACGGGCAGGCCGCAGTGCGTGATCGACGGCAACGCCGTCACCACGGCGCGCACGGCGGCGGCGGGCGCGCTGGGCTTGCTGGCGCTGGCGCGGCCGGACAGCGAGGGCCTGTGCGTGTTCGGCACCGGCGTGCAGGGCGCGGCGCACACCGACTACGCGCTGCGCGTCATGCCCGGCCTGCGGCGCGTGCGTTACCTGACATCGGACGGCCGCCGCGATCCGCGCTTCGAGGCGCGGTTCGCCGCGCGCTGCGAGGTCGCCGCCGGCGCCGGCCCCGATGCCGCCGTCGCCGACAGCGACATCGTCATCACCGCCACGCGTGGCGCCGGGCCGTTGTTTTCCACGGCGGCGGTCAGGCCCGGCACGCACCTGAACTGCGTGGGCAGCGACACGCGCGGCAAGCGCGAGCTGCCGGAAGGGTTGCTGGCGCCGGCCGTCGTCTGGGCCGACGATCTGGCGCAGGCGCGCGCCGTCGGCGAGCTGCAATGGGCGGCGGGGAATATGGCGGGGAATATGGCGAGGGACGCGGCCGGGGAACTCGGCGCGCTGCTGGCCGCCGGGACGGCGGCGCGCGGCGGCATGGCCGCCGGCGCCATCACCATTTTCGACATGACGGGCATCGCCCTGCAGGATCTCACAGTGGCGCGCATGCTGTACCAGCGCGCTTTGGCAACCGGCACCGGGACCGGCATCGCCTGGCCCTGGTAATCACGAAGGAGCAAGATGAGCGAACAGACGATGACCCAACCACTTCCAACCTACGCCGACGTCGTCGCCGCGTCCGAGCGCATCGCCGGCCACGCGCACCGAACGCCGGTGCTGACCTCGCGCACGGCCGACGCCGAACTGGGCGCGCGGGTGTTTTTCAAGGCGGAGAATTTGCAGCGCATGGGCGCGTTCAAATTCCGCGGCAGCTACAACGCGCTGGCGAAGTTCGACGCGCAGCAGCGCCGCGCCGGCGTGGTGGCTTTCTCGTCGGGCAACCACGCGCAGGGGATCGCGCTGTCGGCGCAGTTGTTGGGCGTCCCGGCGACCATCGTCATGCCGCACGACGCGCCGCCGTCGAAGATCGCCGCCACGCGCGGCTACGGCGCGCAGGTGGTGCTGTACGACCGCTACACCGAGGACCGCGAGCAGATCGGCCGCGAGCTGGCGGCCAAACACGGCCTGACGTTGATCCCGCCCTACGACCACGCCGACGTGATCGCGGGGCAGGGCACGGCGGCCAAGGAATTGTTCGAGGAGGTCGGTGAGCTCGATTACCTGTTCGTCTGCCTGGGCGGCGGAGGTTTGCTCAGCGGCTCGGCGCTGGCGACGCGGGCGCTGTCGCCGGCGACCAAGCTGTATGGCGTCGAGCCGGAGGCCGGCAACGACGGCCAGCAATCGTTCCGCAGCGGCGCCATCGTGCACATCGACACGCCGAAGACGATCGCCGACGGCGCGCAGACGCAGCATCTGGGCAACCTGACGTTCCCGATTATCCAACGCGATGTGGACGATATTGTGACGGTGAGCGACGCGCAGCTGCGCGCCGAGATGCGTTTTTTCGCGGCGCGGATGAAGATCGTGGTGGAGCCGACCGGTTGCCTCGGCCTGGCGGCCGCGCGGGCGATGAAGGATCAGTTGCAGGGCAGGCGGGTGGGCGTGATCATCAGCGGCGGCAACGTCGATATCGAACGCTACGCGGCGCTGCTGGCGCAATAATTCAGGTGCTAACAGCGTTCATTCGCGGACTTGTTTTTTTTGGCGCGGCGCTTGCCGCGCCGTGCGCGTTTTCCCGCGACGTTCCCGCGCAGGGCCTGGTCGCCTTCGCCCGTCAGCAAGCGTGTGATGGACGCTTGCCGCGCGGTCCGGTACACATCGGCAAGCAGCCACGCATCGCTGCCCGGCAGGCGTAGCCAGACTGCTTTCCACGCGTTGCGGTTGCCGCTGCCGAACAGATTGGCAAAGCAGGACGGCGACAGGGCGCGCTCGCCGTACTTGATTTCCGCGCCCTGCACGATGGCGAAATAGGGCTCCTGGCCGAAATTGGCGCGCAGTTTGGTCCCGTCGGGCAGAAACACTTCTTTCCATTGGTAGCCCAGCTCGGATTGTGAGTCGGATTGTGAGTCGGATTGTGAGTCGGCTGGAGAGCAGGATGGGGAAACAGATGGGGAGACAGATGGGGAGGCAGATGGGGAGGCAGATGGCGCCGCCGGCTGCGGTTGGGTCGACCGTTTGGCAATATAGTTGCGGATCGCTTCGCAAATATGGGGTTCCAGCGCTAGCGAGTCCGACCAGAAATGACCCGTGAAAGCGCCCAATTCTTCGAGCAATTCGCTGGGCACGCGGATGGGGAAGTGGAGAGTCATGGTGGGGATCCCCCGAAAAGTCGGCTTTTACTAAACGCTACTAAGCGCAGCGGATTCGTTCTAAACGGCGCTAATGGTTACTAAAAATGCTGCGGTGAACGCTAAACGATACTATTTTTTAGTGTCTACCGACGATTAGAACCGGTTAGCACGGTTTAGTTTCAGATTAGTGCGGACTAGCGCGAACTAGCACGGAATATCGTGGATTAGTAAGGATTAGCGTGTTTTAGTAAAAAGCGAAAAAAACGAAGCATGCCGTCCCCGGGTACTGCCGGACAGTGCCGCTGGCACAATCCAAAGCGCATCCGCGGTCGGCAGCGTCTGGCAAGAAAAAAGCCGCGCGGCTTTGCACCGGGCGGCTTTCTTGATTGACGGCTTCGTTGAATAATCGTTTGATTTGCCAGGGTGGCCGGCCTGCCGCGGCAGCTACCCACGCTACCCGGCTACCCCGCTACCCCGCTAACCCGCTACCCCGCTACGCCGCCGGCAACTTGGCGAACTGCTCGCGCATCTTGTCCAAGGTGGCCGAGAAGTTGGCCACGCGTTCCTTCTCCTGCGCCACCACCTCGGCCGGCGCGCGGGCGACGAAGCTTTCGTTCGACAGCTTGCCGTTGGCTTTGTTGATCTCGCCTTCGACGCGCGCGATCTCCTTGGCCAGCCGCTCGCGCTCGGCCTTGACGTCGATCTCCACCTTCAGCATCAGCTTGGTGGTGCCGACGATCGACACGGCCGCCGGCGATTCCGGCAGCGCGTCGACGATCTGCACTTCCGACAGCTTGCCGAGCGACTGGATGTACGGCGCGAAGCCCTCCATCGCCGCCTTGTCGGCCGCATTGCCCGCTTCGACGATCAGCGGCACGCGCAGCGACGGCGCCAGCTGCATTTCGCCGCGCAGGTTGCGGGTGGCGTCGGTCAGCGTCTTGAGCTGCTGCATCCACGCCTCGGCCGCCTCGTCGATGTTGGCCGGGTTGGCGATCGGGTACGGCTGCGTCATGATGGACTGGTTGGCGTCGCCCGCGGTTTTGCCGGCCAGCGGCGCGACCGCCTGCCACAGCGCCTCGGTGACGAACGGAATCACCGGATGGGCCAGGCGCAGCACCACTTCGAGCACGCGCAGCAGGGTGTGGCGGGTGGCGCGCTGCTGGCCGTCGGTGCCGCTTTGCACCTGCACCTTGGCCACTTCCAGATACCAGTCGCAGTACTCGTCCCAGACGAACTTGTAGATCGTCGAGGCGATGTTGTCGAAGCGGTAGTCGGCGAAGCCCTTGGCCACGTCCTGCTCGGCCTTTTGCAGCAGCGAGATGATCCACTTGTCGGCGTTTGAGAGGTTCGATGCCAGGTCGGCCGGGCTGGCCGAGCAATCCTTCTCTTCCGTGTTCATCAGCACGAAGCGGGTGGCGTTCCACAGCTTGTTGCAGAAGTTGCGGTAGCCCTCGGCGCGGCCCAGGTCGAAGTTGATGTTGCGGCCCAGCGAGGCGTACGACGCCATCGTGAAGCGCACCGCGTCGGTGCCGTAGGCGGCGATGCCCTCCGGGAATTCCTTGCGCGTGGCCTTGGCGATCTTCTCGGCCGCCTTCGGATTCATCAGGCCGGTGGTGCGTTTTTCCACCAGCGCGTCGATGCCGATGCCGTCGATCAGGTCGATCGGGTCGAGCGTGTTGCCCTTCGATTTGGACATCTTCTGGCCCTGCGAGTCGCGCACCAGCCCGTGCACGTACACCGTCTCGAACGGCACCTTGCCGGTGAAGTGCAAGGTGAACATCACCATGCGCGCGACCCAGAAGAAGATGATGTCGAAGCCGGTCACCAGCACCGACGACGGCAGGAACGCCTTGATGTCCGGCGTCTCTGCGGGCCAGCCCAGGGTCGAGAACGGCACCAGCGCCGACGAGAACCACGTGTCGAGCACGTCGTTGTCGCGGCGCAGCGGACCGCTGCTGCCGGCCGCCCGCTGCTTGGCCTGCGCCTCGGCCTCGGTCTTGGCGACGAAGATGTTGCCGGCCTCGTCGTACCAGGCCGGGATCTGGTGGCCCCACCACAGCTGGCGCGAGATGCACCAGTCCTGGATGTTGTTGAGCCACTGGTTGTAGGTGGTGCTCCAGTTTTCCGGCACGAACTTGATGTCGCCGCTGGCGACCTTCTCCAGCGCGACCTCGGCGATCGATTTGCCCGGGAAGAAGGTGCCTTCCGGCGCCGGCTGGCTCATGGCGACGAACCACTGGTCGGTCAGCATCGGTTCGATGATGACGCCGGTGCGGTCGCCGCGCGGCACCATCAGCTTGTGCGGCTTGACTTGTTCGAGCAAGCCTTGCGCGTCGAGGTCGGCGACGATCTGCTTGCGGGCGACGAAGCGGTCCAGGCCGCGATACGCTTGCGGCGCCTCGTCGTTGATCTTCGCCTCCAGGGTCATGATCGACAGCAGCGGCAGCTTGTGGCGCTGGCCGACCGCGTAGTCGTTCAGGTCGTGCGCCGGCGTGATCTTGACGCAGCCGGTGCCGAAGGCCTTGTCGACGTATTCGTCGGCGATGATCGGGATTTCGCGGCCGACCAGCGGCAGCACCAGCATCTTGCCGACCAGCGCCTGGTAGCGCTCGTCGGTCGGATCGACCGCCACGGCGACGTCGCCGAGCATCGTCTCCGGACGGGTGGTGGCCACCGTCAGCGAACCGCTGCCGTCGGCCAGCGGGTACTTGATGTACCACATCGAGCCGTCCTCCTCCTCGGACACCACCTCAAGGTCGGAGACGGCCGTGCCCAGCACCGGGTCCCAGTTGACCAGGCGCTTGCCGCGGTAGATCAGGCCCTGCTCGTGCAGGCGCACGAAGACGTCGGTGACGACTTGCGAGCGCGTCTCGTCCATCGTGAAATATTCGCGCTGCCAGTCGGGCGAGGTGCCCAGGCGGCGCATCTGGCCGGTGATGGTCGAGCCGGATTTCTCCTTCCACTCCCACACCTTCTTGACGAAGGCCTCGCGGCCGAGGTCGTGGCGCGAGATCTTTTGCGCGTCGAGCTGGCGCTCGACGACGATCTGCGTGGCGATGCCGGCGTGGTCGGTGCCGGGGATCCAGGCGGTGTTATGGCCCAGCATGCGGTGGTAGCGGGTCAGCCCGTCCATGATGGTCTGGTTGAACGCATGGCCCATGTGCAGGGTGCCGGTCACGTTCGGCGGCGGCAGCTGGATGCTGAACGACGGTTTGCCGGCGTCGAGGGTGGCGGCGTAGTACCCGCGCGCCTCCCACTCGGTGCGCCAGAATTGTTCAATGTCGGCAGGCTCGAAAGACTTGGCTAATTCCATGATTTGGCTGATTCATTTATAAATGCGTTTGCGGAGGCGACCATTATAGATGACGCGGCCGGCGCCGCGCATTATTGCGGCACCGGCCGTCGCCGCCCTGTTATAATTGGCCCGCTGCCGCGAGGCGGCACACGCTAGGGGTCCTGCACATCACAGTGAATGCGATGCGCGGGTGAGAAATACCCTCCGAACCTGATCTGGATAATGCCAGCGAAGGGAAGCTTAGGACAACGCCGCCCTCCGATCGATACCACCGATTTTCCGGGGCGCGGCGCCGTCCAACCTCCTTTGCTGGCTCCTGTAGCCAACCAAGGAGCCAAATGAACGCCCATCCCCAATTCCTGTCCGCCACCGCCACCGTGGACGAGGCAGCGATCAAATCGTTGCCCAATTCCCGCAAGATCTACGTCGAAGGCAGCCGCCCCGACATCCGCGTGCCGATGCGCGAAATCACGCAGGCCGACACGCCGGCGTCGTTCGGCTTCGAGGCCAATCCGCCGGTCTACGTCTACGACACCTCCGGCCCGTACACCGATCCGGACGCGGTGATCGACATCCGCTCCGGCCTGGCCGCCACGCCGCGCCTGCCGTGGATCCTCGAGCGCGGCGACACCGAGGAGCTGGCCGGCCCGACCTCCGACTACGGCCGTGCGCGCCTGGCCGATCCGGCCTTGGCCGAACTGCGCTTCAACCTGCACCGCAAGCCGCGCCGCGCGCGCGCCGGCGCCAATGTCACGCAGATGCACTACGCGCGCCGGGGCATCGTCACGCCGGAGATGGAGTTCGTGGCGATCCGCGAAAACCTGCGCCGCAAGGAGTACCTGGACAACCTCGAGGGCTCCGGCCCGATGGGGCGGCGCCTGGCCGACCTGATGGGCCGCCAGCATCCGGGGCAATCGTTCGGCGCGGCCATCCCGGCCGAGATCACCGCCGAATTCGTGCGCGAGGAGATCGCCCGCGGCCGCGCCATCATCCCGGCCAACATCAACCACCCGGAGATCGAGCCGATGATCATCGGCCGCAATTTCCTGGTCAAGATCAACGCCAACATCGGCAATTCGGCCGTCACCTCGTCGATCGGCGAGGAGGTCGAAAAGATGACGTGGGCGATCCGCTGGGGCGGCGACAACGTCATGGACCTGTCGACCGGCAAGCATATCCACGAAACGCGCGAATGGATCATCCGTAACAGCCCGGTCCCGATCGGCACCGTGCCGATCTACCAGGCGCTCGAAAAGGTCAACGGCAAGGCCGAGGACCTGACCTGGGAAATCTACCGCGACACGCTGATCGAGCAGGCCGAACAGGGCGTCGACTACTTCACCATCCACGCCGGCGTGCTGCTGCGCTACGTGCCGATGACGGCCAGGCGCCTGACCGGCATCGTCTCGCGCGGCGGCTCGATCATGGCCAAGTGGTGCCTGGCGCACCACAAGGAATCGTTCCTGTACACGCACTTCGAAGACATCTGCGCCATCATGAAGGCCTACGACGTGTCGTTCTCGCTCGGGGATGGATTGCGTCCCGGCTCGATCTACGACGCCAACGACGAGGCCCAGCTGGGCGAACTCAAAACCCTGGGCGAACTGACGCAAATCGCCTGGAAGCACGACGTGCAGGTGATGATCGAAGGCCCGGGCCACGTGCCGATGCAGCTGATCAAGGAGAACATGGACCTGCAGCTGGAGCAGTGCCACGAGGCGCCGTTCTACACGCTGGGGCCGTTGACCACCGACATCGCGCCCGGCTACGACCACATCACCTCCGGCATCGGCGCCGCGCAGATCGGCTGGTACGGCACCGCGATGCTGTGCTACGTCACGCCCAAGGAGCACCTGGGCCTGCCGGACAAGAACGACGTCAAGGACGGCATCATCACGTACAAGATCGCCGCCCACGCCGCCGACCTGGCCAAGGGCCACCCGGGCGCGCAGATCCGCGACAACGCGCTGTCGAAGGCGCGCTTCGAATTCCGCTGGGACGACCAGTTCAACCTGGGGCTCGACCCGGACAAGGCGCGCGAATTCCACGACGAGACCTTGCCCAAGGACTCGGCCAAGGTGGCGCATTTCTGCTCGATGTGCGGCCCGCATTTCTGCTCGATGAAGATCACGCAGGAGGTGCGCGAGTACGCGGCCGCCCACGGCATGAGCGACGGCGTGGCGATCGCCCAGGGCATGCAGGTCAAGGCGGTCGAGTTCATCCAGAACGGCGCCGAACTGTATCGCAAGCTGTGAGGCCGGCATGAGCGACGCCAACATTGCGATCGAACTGAACGGCGCGCCGCACCGGGTGCCGCCGCACCAGACGCTGGCCCAGCTGGTCGACGCGCTGTCGCTGACCGGGCAGGCGCTGGCGCTGGCGGTCAACCGCGCGGTGGTGCCGCGCCAGCAATGGCCGCAGCGGGTGCTGCAGCCGCTCGACAAAGTGGATATCGTGCGCGCCATCGGCGGCGGCTAACACAGGAAAGGAACAGACATGAGCAATCAAGAAGCGAACCATCAAGACCTGCTGACCATCGCGGGCAAGCACTATACATCCCGGCTGCTGGTCGGCAGCGGCAAATACAAGGACCTGCGGCAAACCCGCGAGGCGACCGACGCCGCCGGGGCGCAGATCATCACCGTGGCGATCCGCCGCGTCAACATCGGCCAGGACCCGAAGGCGCCCAGCCTGCTCGACGTGCTGCCGCCGTCGCAGTACACCATCCTGCCCAACACCGCCGGCTGCTACACCGCCAGGGACGCGGTGTACACCTTGCAGATGGCGCGCGAACTGCTCGACGGCCACAAGCTGGTCAAGCTCGAAGTGCTGGGCGACGAAAAGACCTTGTTCCCGCACATGCCGGAGACGCTGGTCGCGGCCGAGCAACTGGTCAAGGACGGCTTCGACGTCATGGTCTACTGCAGCGACGATCCGATCCAGGCCAAAATCCTCGAGGACATCGGCTGCGTGGCGGTGATGCCGCTGGCGTCGCTGATCGGCTCCGGCATGGGCATCCTCAATCCGTGGAACCTGTCGCTGATCATCGACCAGGCCAAGGTGCCGGTGCTGGTCGACGCCGGCGTCGGCACCGCGTCCGACGCCGCCATCGCGATGGAGCTGGGCTGCGACGGCGTGCTGATGAACACCGCCATCGCCGGCGCGCGCGACCCGGTGCGCATGGCGCGCGCCATGAAACTGGGCGTGCGGGCCGGCCGCGAGGCCTACCTGGCCGGGCGCATCGCGCGCAAGTTCGCCGCCTCGCCGTCGTCGCCGATGGCGGGCCGGCTGGCATGACGGCGTACAGGCCCTCGGACGTGGCGCCGGACATGGCGACGGACATGGCGACGGACATGGCGCCGGACGTGGCGCCAGGCCCGGCCGCGCGGCCCTGCGTGCTGGTGTTCGCCGGGATGGACCCCTCCGGCGGCGCCGGCATCGTCGCCGACGCCCAGGCGGTGGCCGGGCAGGGCGCACACGCGCTGTGCGTCGTCACCGCGCTGACGGTGCAGGACAACGACCGCGCCTACGAAGTGCAGCCGGTCGAGCCGGCGCTGGTGCTGCGCCAGGCGCGCGCGCTGACCGACAAGATCGCGGTGGCCGCCGTCAAGATCGGCATTCCCGGCAGCGCCGCCAACGCGCTGGCGATCGCGCGGGTGATCCGCGCGCTGCGCGAGCGGCAACCGGAACTGCCGGTGGTGCTCGACCCGGTGCTGGCCAGCGGCCATGGCGACACGCTGTCGCGCGGCGACGCCGTGGCGGCGCTGGCGCCGCTGCTGCCGCTGGTGACGGTGCTCACGCCCAACGGCCCGGAGGCGCTGGCGCTGAGCGCGCACACCACGCCCAACGCGCAGGCGCGGGCGTTGCGCGCGCTCGGCTGCCGCCACGTGCTGATCACCGGCGGCCATGGCGACGGGGATGAAATCGTGAACCGCTGGTTCGGACCCGGCGCCGAGGCCGGCGCCGGGTCCGGGCGGCCGCCCGCCACGCAGCAATGGCGCTGGCAGCGCCTCGACGGCGGCTTTCACGGCAGCGGCTGCACGCTGGCCTCGGCCATCGCCGGCCAGCTGGCGCTCGGCATGCCGACCGGCTGCGCGCTCGACCAGGCGCAGTACTACTGCAACGCCGCGCTGCGCGACGCCTACGGCATCGCCGCCGGCCAGCGCATTCCGCTGCGCTAGACTTTATCGACCATCAGGAGAACACATCATGCAAGGACTTTATCTGGTCACGCCCAACTGGGACGACACCGCGCGGCTGCTGGCGGCCAGCGAAGAGGCGCTCGCCGCCGGCGCCGGCCGCGGCCTCGGCGGCGCGGGCAACCTCGTCGCGCTGCTGCAATACCGCCACAAGGAAGCGGCAAGCGATCTGCGCCTGGAGCAGGCCAGCGCGCTGCTGGCGCTATGCCGGCGCCACGGCGTGCCGTTCATCGTCAACGATTTCGTCGACCTGTGCCGGCAAACGGGCGCCGACGGCGTCCACCTCGGCGGCACCGACGCCGACGTCGCCCAGGTGCGCGGCCAGCTCGGCGCCGACAAGATCATCGGCGCCTCGTGCTACGGCGATATGCCGCGCGCGCTGGCGGCGCAGCGGGCCGGCGCCAGCTATGTCGCCTTCGGCGGCTTCTACCCGTCGCGGGTCAAACAATACGCGGTCACCACGCGCCCGGCGATCCTCGACCAGGCGCGCGCGGCGGTCACCGTGCCGACGGTCGTCATCGGCGGCATGACGCCGGACAACGCCGCGCCGCTGGTGGCGCGCGGCGCCGGCATGGTCGCCGCCATCAGCAGCGTCTATCAGGCTGCAAGCGTGCGCGGCGCGGTCGACGCCTTCACCGCGATGTTTGCCATACACAACACCCGCAAATCATTCTAGCGCCGCGCTCTTTCCGCTTTATAATTGGGCCGTTAGCAATAGCCCAAGGTTGCCGCCACATGCCAGTTTCCCCTAGCCCCAAGCGTCTGATCCTCATCGTCGACGACGACCAACTGCTGCTCGACTTCCTCGGCGAAGTACTCGGCCACGCCGGCTACGACATCCTGAAGGCCTCGTCGGCCGAACAGGCGCTGGCCGTCATCGCCCAGCGCGAGCCGGACCTGGCGCTGCTCGACATCCACATGCCCGGCATGACCGGCCTCGAACTGGCCAAGCAGCTGCACGCGACCAGTTCGGTGCCGTTCATGTTCCTGTCCGGGCGCGGCGACGCCGACGCCGGCAAGCAGGCCGCCTCGTACGGCGCGGTCGGCTTCCTGGTCAAGCCGGTCGACGAAAAACACCTGATGCCGGCCTTCGCCGCCGGCCTGGCGCGCGCCGACGAGATCCGCCAGCTGCGCCGCACCGAGCTCAATCTGAACGCCGCGCTGGCCGCCGGGCGCGAAACCAGCCTGGCCGTCGGCCTGCTGATGTGCAAATTCCAGACCGACCGCAACACCGCGTTCGAGGTGCTGCGCGACCACGCCCGCTCCAACCGGCGCAAGGTCAACGAGGTGGCCGACCAGCTGCTGGCGGCCGAGGAAACCTTGAACGGCCTGCACGCGGCCTTCAACCAGCGTCTGAAAAAGTAAACAGCGGCGTTGTTTGTTGGCCGTTTGTTGTACGTCAAGGCAGGAATATCCTGCCTTTTTCTATTTCCTTGCGGAATTTTTGTTGTACACTATAAACTAGCAACACCGGACATCAGTACCGCATTGCGCCGCCGCAGGGCCTCGTCGTCGCCTGCCGCCGCTCCGGCCGCCCTCTCCCCGCGTCCGTCCCAACCCCTCGGCCCAACTCCGCCGACCCGCTCGCCGACAGCGTCACCACCATGCCGCCGGCGTCGCATTGATTCCAGCCTTGTGCGGAGAACAGCATGACCAACGAATATTCCAATGACGCCCGGCGTCCGTTCGGCGACCACGAAGGCGCCGCGATCGGCTTTTCCATCTACGCCGCCGCCCCGCGCGTGCTGCACATCGACAGCGACGCCGACGCCGCGCTGGTGCTGGCCACGCTGCTGGTGCCGGAAACCCAGGTGACCCACGTGGCGACGATGGCCGCCGCCGAGGACCTGCTGCGCCGCGAGCAGTTCGCGCTGGTGGTGATCGATCCCGACCTGCAGGACGGCGACGGCGGCGCGCTGCTGCACGGCTTGCACCAGCACCAGCAGGACGCGCGCGTGCTGCTGTACTCGGCCCGCCATCCGGAACGCCACATGGCCGGCAGCAGCTTCCTGCCCAAGCCGTGGACCTCGCCGCGCCAGCTGTGGCGCACCGTGTCGGACCTGCTGGCGATCGGCCCGGCGATGCCGGTCGAGCCGCAGTAATCCGCCCCGGTCGCCGCCGCGATATCCCTGTTTGGCCCCCGGCTTGTTATGATGACGGGTCACAACCCAGCCAGAGGACACACAATGAAAACCAAAGCCGCCATTGCATGGCAAGCGGGCCAGCCGCTGACGATCGAGGAAGTGGAGCTGGGCGGACCGCGCGAGGGCGAGGTGCTGGTCGAGATCAAGGCCACCGGCATCTGCCACACCGATTACTACACCCTGTCCGGCGCCGACCCGGAAGGCATCTTCCCCGCCATCCTCGGCCATGAGGGCGCCGGCGTGGTGGTCGACGTCGGCCCCGGCGTCAAATCGCTCAAAAAGGACGACCACGTCATCCCGCTGTACACGCCGGAATGCCGCCAGTGCAAATTCTGCCTGTCGCAAAAGACCAACCTGTGCCAGTCGATCCGCTCGACCCAGGGACGCGGCCTGATGCCCGACGCCACCAGCCGCTTCTCGATCGACGGCAAGCCGATCTACCACTACATGGGCACGTCGACGTTCTCCAACTACATCGTGGTGCCGGAAATCGCGCTGGCCAGGATCCGCGAGGACGCGCCGTTCGATAAAGTCTGCTACATCGGTTGCGGCGTGACCACCGGCGTCGGCGCGGTGCTGTTCACCGCCAAGGTGGAGGCGGGCGCCAACGTCGTCGTGTTCGGCCTGGGCGGCATCGGCCTGAACGTGATCCAGGCGGCCAGGATGGTCGGCGCCGACAAGATCATCGGCGTCGACATCAACCCGGCCCGCCAGCAGATGGCGCGCCAGTTCGGCATGACCCATTTCATCAACCCGACCGAGGTCGAAAACGTCGTCGACACGATCGTCCAGCTGACCGACGGCGGCGCCGACTACAGCTTCGAGTGCATCGGCAACACCACCACGATGCGCCAGTCGCTCGAGTGCTGCCACAAGGGCTGGGGCCAGTCGATCATCATCGGCGTGGCGGCGGCCGGGCAGGAAATCTCCACCCGGCCGTTCCAGCTGGTGACGGGCCGCGTGTGGAAGGGGTCGGCCTTCGGCGGCGCCCGCGGCCGCACCGACGTGCCGAAGATCGTCGACTGGTACATGGAGGGCAAGCTCAACATCGACGACCTGATCACCCACCGCCTGCCGCTCGAGCGCATCAACGAAGGCTTCGACCTGATGAAAAGCGGCGAATCGATCCGTTCGGTCGTGATCTACTAGGACGGCGCGGGCCGCCCGGACGGATGTAGAAAAAAAGTTCTAGACACGGCGTTCTAGATAATTTATTCTACATCCATCAACCGGGGAGTGCGGCATGAAACAAACGCGCATCAACAACACTGTACGGCGGGCGGGCGCCCATGGATAGCATGCTGCCGGCCCTGGTGCCCGCGATCGGCTGGGCGCTGCTGCATTTCGTCTGGCAAGGCCTGCTGATCGGCTGGGGCGTGGCGCTGGCCCTGTATGTGCTGCGCAACGCCCGGCCGCAGGCCCGCTACGCGCTCGCCTGCGGCGGCATGCTGCTGTGCGCGGCGCTGCCGCTGGCCGCTGTGTTGGTCGACCTGGCCGGCGCCGCCGCCGTCCCCGGCTCGCCGCCGCAGCGGGGCGCTGCCGGCCCGCAGGTCGCCGCCGTCATCCAGGGCGCGGGCGCCATGGTCCTGCCCGCGCTGCTCGACGACGGCGCCGTGGCGGCGGCCGAAACCGCGCTGCGCCGCCAGCTGCCGTGGATCGTCGGCCTGTGGCTGGCCGGCGCCGCGCTGATGTCGCTGCGGCTGGCGATCGGCCTCACATGGGTCGCCGACCGCACCCGTCCCGACCACTACACCGTCAACCATTACTGGCAGCGCCGCTTGTCCGAGCTGGCGCGCCGCTTCGATATCGCCACCCCTGTGCGGCTCGGCGTGGCCGACCAGCTGGACAGCCCGATCACCGCCGGCTGCTGGAAGCCGGTCGTGCTGGTGCCGGCCTCGCTGGTCACCGGCATGCCGCCGGACTTGCTGGAAGCGCTGCTGGCGCACGAACTGGCGCATATCAAGCGCCACGACTACCTGGTCAACCTCATACAAAGCGCGATCGAGATCGTGCTGTTCTATCACCCTAGTGTTTGGGCCTTGTCGCGCAGGATACGGATCGAGCGGGAACAAATCGCCGACGACCTCGCCGTCGCCAAGCTGGGCCAGCCCAACAAGCTGGCGCACGCCCTGTCGGAACTGGACCGCTTCCAGTTCGCCACCACACAACTAGCCCATGCGGCTCATGGAGGAAATCTCATGTCTCGTATCAAACGCCTGCTGCGTCCCGATGTCGAACCGGCCAATTGGAAGATGGCCTTGCCGCTGCTCGGCCTGTGCGCCGCCGGCGCCGTGTTTTACGCGCACGCCGCGCCGCAGCCGCCCGAGCCGCCGGCCGCGCCGGCCATGACGGCGGTTGCCGCGCCGCCAGCCTTGCCGGCGCTGCCCACCGCGCCCGACGTGCCCGACCTGCCCGCGCCGCCCGCGTTACCCTCGTTACCCGCGCTCCCTGCTGCGTCCGCCTTGCCAGCCTTGCCAGCCTTGCCCGCCTTGCCCGCACCACCGGCGGCGCCGGCGATGGCCGAGGCGCCCGCGCCGGCCGCGCCCCCTGCGCCGTCAGCCGCCCCGCCGGCGCCGGCCGCGCCCGTCTCCACCCGGGAACGCGACGGTAGCGCCTACGCCATCGTCCGCAACGGCGACGACCGCATGACGGTCTCGGCCAACCGCAAGGACCTGGCCAATGTCGAGGCCTTGCGCCGTTCCGTCAGCGGCGACTTCATCTGGTTCCGCGACGGCGACAAGGCCTATCTGATCCAGGACCCGGCGCTGATCGCCAAGGTCCAGCAGGTGTGGGAGCCCGCCAACCGCATCGGTGCCCAAATGGACGAGCAGGGCAAGGAAATGGATCGGCACAGCAAGGTGATGGACGGCCTCAGCGCCAGGCTGGAGGCAGAAATGCGCGACACGGCCCGGGTGCCGGAGCGCGACATCGAGCGCCAGTACCGCGCCATGGAGCAGGTCGCGCGGCAGCAGGAAGCCATCGGCCGCCGCATGGAGCAGATCGCGCGCGAACTGGAGCGCGATCCGGACCGGGACAAGATCCGCAGCTTCCGCGCGCAGCAGGAGAAAATGCGTGCCGAGATGGCACCGCTGAGCAAGCAAATGGCGCAGTTCCAACGCGAGATCGCGGCCCAGACCGCCAAATTGCAGGTGGCCCAGGCCCCGATGCGCGAGCTGGACCGGAAAATGGCCGAAGCCAGCAGGCCGATGGCCGAACTGGGCGCGCGCATGGGCGTACTGGGCCGCCAGCAAGCCCAGGCCAGCCGCGAGGCCGAGCGCGCGATGCGGGCACTGGTCAGGGGCGCGGTGGCCAGCGGCGCGGCCACGCCGGTGCCGTCGGCCTAGCGCGCCGGCGCCGGATTGGACTGGAGTTTTATCCAGTGATTTTGCTGCTTGCCGTATAATCACTGGATGCAAAATCTTCTTCACAATCTGAACGACGAACAACTCGCGGCAGTGACCCTGCCGGCCCAAAGCGCCCTGATTCTGGCGGGCGCGGGCTCCGGCAAAACCCGCGTCCTGACGACCCGCATCGCCTGGCTGATCCAGACCGGGCAGGTGTCGCCGTCCGGCATCCTGGCCGTGACCTTCACCAACAAGGCCGCCAAGGAAATGACGGCGCGCCTGTCGGCGATGATGCCGATCAATACCCGCGGCATGTGGATCGGCACCTTCCACGGATTGTGCAACCGCCTGCTGCGCACGCATCACCGCGACGCCGCGCTGCCGCAAACGTTCCAGATCCTCGATTCGCAGGACCAGCTGTCGGCGATCAAGCGCCTGATCAAGGCCAACAACATCGACGACGAGAAGTTCCCGCCGAAAGAGGTGATGTACTTCATCAACGGCGCCAAGGACCAGGGCTTGCGCGCCGACAAGATCGACCCGTACAACGCCGACGAGCGCAAGAAGGTCGAGCTGTACCAGCTGTACGACGACCAGTGCCAGCGCGAGGGCGTGGTCGACTTCGCCGAGCTGTTGCTGCGCACCTATGAACTGCTCAGCCGGAACCAGCCGCTGCGCCAGCACTACCAGCAGCGCTTCCAGCACATCCTGGTCGACGAGTTCCAGGACACCAACGATCTGCAATACAAGTGGCTCAAGCTGCTGGCCGGCCATGGCGAGCAGGGCGGCGGCGCGCTGTTCGCCGTCGGCGACGACGACCAGAGCATCTACGCCTTCCGCGGCGCCAACGTCGGCAACATGAGCGCCTTCGAGCGCGAATTCCACGTCAAGAACCTGATCAAGCTGGAGCAGAACTACCGCTCGCACGGCCACATCCTCGACGCCGCCAACGTGCTCATCGCCAACAACAGCAAGCGCCTCGGCAAGAACCTGCGCACCGACGCCGGCCACGGCGAGCAGGTGCGCGTGTACGAGGCGAGCTCCGACCTGGCCGAGGCGCAATGGATCATCGAGGAAACCAAGAACCTGATCGCCGACGGCGCCTCGCGCAGCGAGATCGCGGTGCTGTACCGCTCCAACGCGCAATCGCGCGTGATCGAGCACGCGCTGTTCTCGGCCGGCATCCCGTACCACGTCTACGGCGGCCTGCGCTACTTCCAGCGCGCCGAGGTCAAGCACGCGATCGCGTATTTGCAACTGATGGACAACCCGCACAACGACTCGGCCTTCCTGCGCGTGGTCAACTTCCCGACGCGCGGCATCGGCCTGCGCTCGATCGAAGCGTTGCAGGCGGCGGCCGACCAGCACCGGGTGTCGCTGTACGCGGCGGTGCCGTATGTGATGGGCAAGGCCGGCTCGTCGCTGGGCGGCTTCGTCAAATTGATCGAGGGCGCGCGTTTCGAGACGCAGCAGATGGCGTTGCCGGAACTGGTGCGCGTGGTGCTCGAGGCCAGCGGCCTGCTGGCGCACTACCAGACCGAAAAGGAAGGCGCCGACCGCATCGAGAACCTGGAGCAGATGGTCAGCGCGGCGACGCAATTCGTCGCGGAAGAGGGCTTCGGCCAGGGCGCGCCGGCGCACCTGGGGCCGCGCGCGCAGGAGCAGTCGGGCCTGCCCGTGGTCAACGAGGACGGCTTCGAAATCCTCGACGCCGACGCGCCGCTGGCGACGGTGATGTCGCCGCTGTCGGCGTTCCTGTCGCACGCGTCGCTCGAGGCCGGCGACAACCAGGCCACGGCCGGGCAGGAAGCGGTGCAGATGATGACGGTGCACTCGGCCAAGGGGCTCGAGTTCAACAACGTCTTCATCACCGGGCTGGAGGAGGGCTTGTTCCCGCACGAAAGCAGCTCGCGCGAGGATGGCGGCGTGGAGGAGGAGCGGCGCCTGATGTACGTGGCGATCACGCGCGCGCGGCAACGCCTGTACATGTGCTTCGCGCAGACGCGCATGCTGCACGGCCAGACCCGCTACAACATGAAATCGCGCTTCTTCGACGAATTGCCGGAGGACGCGCTCAAATGGCTGTCGCCGAAGGTGCAATCGCACTGGTTCGCCAACAAGAAAACGCCGTGGGACGACGTCGTGCCGCTGGCCGGTTCCGACAACGCGATCGCGCAAAAGATCGCGCACAAGGCGCCGGGCGCCGGTTGGCGCATCGGCGAGTCGGTCGCGCACGGCAAGTTCGGCGAAGGGGTGATCGTCAACATCGAAGGCAGCGGCGCCAACGCCCGGGCGCAGATCAACTTCGGCAGCAACGGCATGAAGGTGCTCGACCTCAGCATCGCCAAGCTCGAGCGCTTAGCGCATTGACCCCAACCCCGGGGTCAGGTCTGTCAATGCGACACGCGCCCAACCGTAGACCGTTACCTGGTGCGGTTGGGCTGGCCGGAGTTAAAGCAGGGGTTCCGGGCGGTCGGCCTTGGCCGGGACGGCGAGGTCGGTGGGGCCGAAGATTTGCCGGTACGCGATGTACAACGTGCAATGCGTCAGCACGAGCGTGATCAACAACAGCGTGAAGACGACGGCGACCGCCAGTTGCGACGTGCCCAGGATCAGCACGACGATCTGGCAGGCGATGAAGTTCATCAGATACAAGGTCACCGCCGCCGTCAGGAAGGCTTTCCAGCCACGCAGCACCGCGACCACGCTGAAAAACAGCGCCTTGTTCACCTTCATCTGTTGCCAGTAGATCAGCGGCGCCGTCAGGCACGTCAGTATCCAGCCGACCGCGTACAGCGTCGACGCGATCAGCACCGCCACCAGCAAACCGTCGAGCTGGCTCTGCTCGATCTGCGGTGGACGCTTGCTCACCAGCATGACGGTGTCGCCGGCCATGGCGTACAGCACGCCCACCGCGATCGCGATCAGCAGCAGGTTGAGCGCGCCCATGACCAGCAGCGGACTGCGCACCGGCTTGCGGAAACCGCTCAGCAGCAGATTCGGCAGCGCGCGCTTGCCCTGGTCGACGTGGGCGCAACCCTCCAGCAGCGCGATCGAAAACAGCGGCGTGAGGATGAACGGCGCGATCTGCCCCAGCAGCGGCACGATCATCGAAAACAGCGAGACGAACATGCAGCAGAAGAACAGCGCCATCAGGCCGCCGGGCTGCTTGCGGAACAGCATCATGCCCTGCTTGACCCATTGCCATCCGGCGCGCGCGGGGAATTTATTCATCAGAAAAGTTTCGGCGCCAGCGTGGCGATGCGTTCGCGCAAGATGCGCTCAAAGTGGGTCGGATCGTGCGGGGTCAGCATTTCGGCTTCGCGCGGCAGGTAATAGTCGTACAGGCGCGACAGCCAGAAGCGCAGCGCCGCCGCCCGCAGCATCGGCTGCCAGGCGGTTTGTTCGGCCTCGGTGAACGGGCGCACGGCGTGGTAGGCGTCGAGCAGCGCGCGCACGCGGGCCGTGTCGAGCACGCCGGTGTCGAGGGCGATGCACCAGTCGTTGACGGTGACGGCGACGTCGAACAGCCAGGTGTCGCAGCCGGCGAAGTAAAAGTCGAAGAAGCCGGTCAGGCGCTCGCCGTCGAACATGACGTTGTTGCGGAACAGATCCGCGTGCACCGGGCCGCTTTGCAACTGGCGATAGGTCTGGCAACCGGCGAACGCTTCCTGGAAGTGCATCTCAGCCTTGAGCAGGTGGGCGTTGCTTTCCGACAAGAAGGGCAGCACTTGCGGCGTGGTGGCGTTCCACCAGTCCAGGCCGCGCAAATTGGGCTGGCGCAGCGGATAGTCGCGCCCGGCCAGATGCATGCGCGCCAGCATGGCGCCCACTTCGGCGCAGTGCGCCGGTCGCGGGTCCATCTGCGAGGCACCTTCGAGCTTGGTGACGATGGACGCCGGCTTGCCGTGCAGCGGCACGATCAGCTCGCCCGTGCCGGTGGCGATCGGCGCCGGCACGGCGACGCCGCGGTCGGCCAGGTGGCGCATCAGGTTCAGATAAAACGGAAGTTGTTCGAACGATAAGTTTTCAAAGATCGTCAGCACGAACTCGCCGCGCTCCGTGGTCAAGAAGAAATTGCTGTTCTCAATGCCGGAGGCGATGCCCTTGAGGGCCAACGGCTTGCCGAGGGGGAATTGCGTGATCCACTGGGTGACATCGTCCAGGGTGACCGGGGTAAACACTGCCATGTGCAAGCTTGATGAGGTTCGTTGTAGCGGCGCCCGCCGTGGCGGACGTCCGGAATGCCTGCCGAGGCAGGCGCGTCTTTAATAATAGTGCACGATACTACCGGGTTTACTTGGCGGCCGGCGCCGCCGGCGGCGGTGGCGGCGCGTCGGCCTCGGGCGCCGCGTCGTCTTCCGGATTTTTCTTCTTCTTGCCGCCGAAGGTCATCACGGTCCACTGCGGACCGCGCGCGGCGCCGGACATGGCGTCGCCCGGCAGCGAGCTGCCGACCGGATGGGTCGGTTTCAGCGTGTACGTGCTCGGACCGCTTTTGACGGTCGCCTCCACCACGTTGCCGCTGTTGTCGCGGCGCTCGGTGATCTGGCGCTCCGGCGCCGGCTTGGCCGTCACCGTGATCGGATCGTCGGCCACTTCTTCGAGTTTTTCCAGTTTCGGCGGCGCCTGGCTCGGCGTCGACTGCGCGTACGCGTTGGCGCCGAGCGCCAGGAGGAGTGCCGGCCAGAGGAGGGAGGTGCGCGTCATGATGGATCGCCTTAATAGGTAACTAGCCAGGTTAAAAGCCGGGGAATTTTTATGTATGATCCATTGTAACAAACAGACACGCTTCGCTGTGCGCCGCGGCCGATTTCCAGCCGATTTCGGACGCAATTCCCCACAGGGAATGTGGAATTTCCCGTCGATCCTGTCATCGTCTTGTCATCTTTGAAACGCGGGCGCGACAGCCGGACGCCGGCCAAAACCTGCGATAATGCGCCATTCGTGGCAAATCGCGCACTGTTGCCCTCACATTTCTTTCGTTCCTATGCAAAATACCCTGCTGTTAGTTGACGGTTCCAGTTACCTTTACCGCGCCTTCCACGCGCTGCCCGACCTGCGCAGCCCGGACGGCCACCCGACCGGCGCCATGCACGGCATGGTCAATATGCTGCGCCGGCTGCGCGCCGATTATCCGGCCGCCTACATCGCCTGCGTGTTCGACGCCAAGGGCAAGACCTTCCGCGACGACATGTATCCCGATTACAAGGCCACGCGCGCGCCGATGCCCGACGACCTGCGCCTGCAGATCGAACCCATCCATATCGCCGTCAAGGCCATGGGCTGGCCGATCCTGATGGTCGACGGCGTCGAGGCCGACGACGTCATCGGCACCTTGTCGGTGCAGGCGGCCAAGGCCGGCATGAACGTGGTGGTGTCGACCGGCGACAAGGACTTGGCGCAGCTGGTCAATCCGCAGGTCATGCTGATCAACACGATGACCAACGAGAAGATGGACGAGGCCGGCGTGCTGGGCAAGTTCGGCGTGCCGCCGAACCGCATCATCGACTACCTGACCTTGATCGGCGACACCGTCGACAACGTGCCCGGCGTGGCCAAGTGCGGACCGAAGACGGCGCTCAAGTGGCTGACGCAGTACGACAGCCTGGACGGCGTGATGGCCAACGCCGACAAGATCACCGGCGCCGTCGGCGAAAACCTGCGCAAGGCGCTCGCGTGGTTGCCGAAGGGCCGCGAACTGATCACCGTCAAGACCGACTGCAACCTGTCCGAGCACATGATGTCGATCAGCGAATCGCTGGTGGCGCGGCCCGAGGATTCGGAAACCCTGCTGACCTTCTTCGGCCAGTACGGCTTCAAGACTTTGCTGCGCGAACTGAACGCGCTGACCCCGGCCGCGCCGATCGGCGCGGCCGGCAAGGCGGCCGCCGCCGTCGCGGCCGGCGGCGCGGTGTCGTCCAACGGCGACCTGTTTGGCGACGTGCCGAAGGTCAACGTCAACTACGAGACCGTGTTCACCGACGAGCAGCTCGACAAATGGATCGCGCTGATCGGCGCCGCCGCGCTGACCGCCGTCGACACCGAAACCACGTCGCTGGAACCGATGACGGCGCAGCTGGTCGGCATTTCGCTGTCGGTGCAGCCGGGCGTGGCCTGCTACATCCCGGTCGCGCACGCCTATCCGGGCGTGCCGGCGCAACTGGCGCGCGAGCACGTGCTGGACAAACTCAAGCCCTGGCTGGAGGACGAGACCAAGCTCAAGCTCGGCCAGAACCTGAAGTACGACAGCCACATCTTCGCCAACCACGGCGTGCGCCTGCGCGGCATCCACCACGACACCCTGCTGCAATCGTATGTGTTCGAATCGCACCGCACGCACGACATGGACGGCCTGGCGCTGCGCCACCTGAACCACACGACGATCCCGTTCGTCGACGTCTGCGGCAAGGGCGCCAGCATGATCACCTTCGACAAGGTGGACATCGCGCGCGCGACCGAATACGCGGCCGAGGACGCCGACATCACCTTGCGCCTGCACCTGGCGATGATCGGCGAGGTCGAGAACGACGAGCGCCTGAGCTACATCTACCGCAACATCGAGCTGCCGACGGCGGTGGTGCTGCGAAAGATCGAGCGCAACGGCGTGCACATCGACGCCGCGCTGCTCGACACGCAATCGGCCGAGCTGGGCGCGCGCATCGTCGCGCTGGAGGCCAAGGCGCACGAGCTGGCCGAGCAGCCGTTCAACCTCGGTTCGCCGAAGCAGATCGGCGAAATCTTCTTCGAGAAGCTGAAGCTGCCGGTGGTGAAAAAAACCCCGAGCGGCGCGCCGTCGACCGACGAGGAAGTGCTGCAAAAGCTGGCCGAGGACTATCCGCTGCCGAAGGTGCTGCTGGAATACCGCAGCCTGTCGAAGCTGAAGTCGACCTACACCGACAAGCTGCCGAAGGGCATCAACAAGGAAACCGGCCGCGTGCACACCAACTACGCGCAGGCGGTGGCGGTGACCGGCCGTCTGGCGTCGAACGATCCGAACCTGCAGAACATTCCGATCCGCACCAAGGAAGGCCGCCGCATCCGCGAAGCGTTCATCGCGCCGCCGGGCAGCCACATCGTCTCGGCCGACTATTCGCAGATCGAGCTGCGCATCATGGCGCATATCTCGGGCGACGAAAACATGCTGCGCGCGTTCGCCGAGGGCGTCGACATCCACCGCGCCACCGCCGCCGAGATCTTCGGCGTGGCGCCGGACGAGGTGACGAGCGAGCAGCGCCGCTATGCCAAGGTCATCAACTTCGGCCTGATCTACGGCATGAGCGCGTTCGGCCTGGCCTCCAACCTGGGCATCGAGCGCGCCGCCGCGCAAAGCTACATCGACCGCTATTTCGCCCGCTTCTCCGGCGTCAAGCAGTACATGGACGACACGCGCTTGCAGGCCAAGGCGCGCGGCTATGTGGAGACGGTGTTCGGACGGCGCCTGTGGCTGCCGGAGATCAATTCGCCGAACGGTCCGCGCCGCCAGGGCGCCGAACGGGCCGCGATCAACGCGCCGATGCAGGGCACGGCGGCCGACCTGATCAAGCTGGCGATGGTGGCGGTGCAGAACTGGCTCGAGGCCGACAAGCTGCAAACCAAGATGATCATGCAGGTGCACGATGAACTGGTGCTGGAAGTGCCGGACGCCGAGCTGGAGCTGGTCAAGCGCAAGCTGCCGGAATTGATGGCCGGCGTGGCGCGGCTGAAAGTGCCGCTGACGGCCGAAGTCGGCGTCGGCAAGAACTGGGATGAAGCCCATTAATTGAAATAAACCAAGGAGGAGTCGCATGGATGATTTGAAGCGGGACGCGGAGAGTTTGCTGACGAAAACCAGTTTGTCGGACGGTGTCGACCGCCGCGACTTCCTCAAGGTGGCGCTGGGCAGCGGTTTCGCCGCCGCCGCGATGCCGGTGATGGCGCAAAACGTCATCAAGACCGACACCGCCGGCCTGACCGCCGGCACCGTCACGCTGACGGTCGACGGCCAAACCGTGCCCGTCTACCGCGCCCAGCCGGAAGGCAAGACCAACCTGCCGGTGGTGCTGGTGATCTCCGAAATCTTCGGCGTGCACGAACACATCGCCGACGTCGCCCGCCGCTTCGCTAAGCTCGGCTACCTGGCGCTGGCGCCGGACCTGTTCGTGCGCCAGGGCGATCCGCAAAAATCGGCCTCGATCGCCGACCTGCAACGCGACATCATTTCGAAAACCCCCGACACCCAGGTCATGGCCGACCTCGACGCGCTGGTCGCCTGGGCCAAGGCCAACGGCGGCAACCCCGACAAGATCGCCATCACCGGCTTCTGCTGGGGCGGGCGCGTGACCTGGATGTACGCCGCGCACAATCCGTCGATCAAGGCCGGCGTCGCCTGGTACGGCCGGCTGGTCGGCACCTCCAACGCCAACACGCCCAAAAATCCGATCGATATCGCGGCCACTTTGAACGTTCCCGTGCTGGGCTTGTATGGTGAAAAAGACACCGGCATCACCCAGGATTCGGTCAAGGCGATGCAAGCCATGCTGGCCAAGGGGCCGAACAAGTCGACCTTCGTCGTCTACCCCAATTCCGGCCACGCGTTCCACGCGGACTACCGTCCCAGCTACGTGGAGGCGGACGCCAAGGACGGCTGGGGACGCATGATCGCGTGGTTCCGGCAGAACGGGGTCGCCTGACCGGGACGGGGCCGATCACGCCGTTTTAACTGTTTTTAGCCAAAAATGAGCAGGAAAGCGTGCCGGGCGGTAAAATAACGCCCCCGGCCTGCGCAGCGGCACGGCTCCAGGTACAAGAGGCTATAACATCGATCCCATACTCATCTCCATATTACTGGCGACCACACTAGCCGGTGTCGTCAGCATTTCGGCCGCTGCCGTGTTCTCGTTTGCGTTGCTTTCGAAGGTGGTCGAGCCCATGGTCAGCCTGTCGGTCGGCATCATGCTGTCGACCTCGCTGCTGCACGCCTTGCCGGAAGCGTTCGAATCGCACGCCAGCGCGCGCAGCCTGTTCGCGACCCTGCTGGCCGGCCTGCTGGCGTTCTTCCTGCTGGAAAAACTGGCCATCATGCGCCATTCGCACCACCACGAGGGCGACGGCCACCACCACCATCACGGCCACGACAAGCACGAGGCCGGCAAGGCCGGCTGGATGATCCTGGTCGGCGACGGCATGCACAACTTCACCGACGGCATCCTGATCGCCGCCGCCTTCATGGCCAATCCGGAGCTGGGGCTGGTGACGGCGCTGGCCATCATCGCCCACGAAATCCCGCAGGAAATCGGCGATTTCATCGTGCTGCTCAACGCCGGTTTTTCGCGCACGCGGGCGTATGTCTACAATTTGCTGTGCAGTTTGCTGGCGATCGCCGGCGGCCTGCTGGGCTATTACACGCTGGACCGCGCCAGCGAGCTGATTCCGTATGTGCTGGTGTTCGCCTCGTCGGGCTTCATCTACATCGCCGTGAGCGACCTGATGCCGCAGATGCAGCGCCGCGCCACCTTGCGCGAGTCGGTGCCGCAAGTGCTGCTGATCGCCTCCGGCGTCGCCATCGTGCTGTTCCTGACCCGCAACCATTAATCCACACGTCCCGCTTGCGCCGAGGCGTTTGCAGCCGGCGCCGCCCGGCGTATCATGGCGGGACGAACTCCAGGGAAAAGAAGCAGGCGCAAGCGTTAGCGGCCCTGTCGGCCGCAGACCGCGCTCGCCTGGAGCGTTTGGCTGCGCGCGCGGGCGTCAGTCCAGCGGTCATATGGCCTGATGTGTGGCTTTACGGGTTCGAAGACACTGAAGAGAGCGTCGAAGCAGATTTAGCCGCTGACGCGGATATCGCGGCCGGTCGGACGGTACCCCACGAAGAAGTAATGGAGCGAGCATGGCGCATCTTGAATAGTGGTCCCAAGCCCAAGTAGGGTCCGCGCATTCGGTTGGCCGATTGCCAGGAGGAGATATGGATTTGAAATCGACGAAGCAGTTGGCGGCGCTTGCTGCGCTCTCTGATGCCGACCGTACACGTCTGGAGCGGTTGGCAGTGATGGCTAAGCTTAGCGCCGATGAGCTCTGGCTGGATGTCTGGCGCTACGGTTTCGACGACGTCGAAGAGGGCATTCTCGCAGACATGGAAGCCGACCAGTACTTTAAGTCCAACGCTGGCATCGACAACGCGGAAGTGATGGCGGATATCAAGAAAGTGATTGCCATTCATGGCAAGCCAAGGCGCTAAGCGGACTAATTACTCTGTGCGCTGGCTTCCCAGTGCGCGCAAGGCCTATATTCAATCAATAATTCAATCAATAAGCTATATTGCCGCCCAAGACCGGCAGGCCTCGATACTTGTAGACCAACGCGTAGAAAAGGCGCTCCTCTTAATTTCGTCTCAGCCGGAGATAGGAACTCCCACTCGTGCCGGCCGTCGCCGATATGCTGTGCCCAAAACAGGGCATATTCTGGAGTGCAACATCGCGAGCAATGAAGTCAGAATCACTCGTTGGGCGCGGCACAGTCGTAAGCCTTAGCCCCCAGTCGCGACCGGCCGCGCCGGATCCGAACACCACTCGCTCCACGATCCCGGGTACAGCGCCGCGCCGGGCAGGCCGGCGATCTCCAACGCCAGCAAATTGTGGCAGGCCGTCACGCCCGAACCGCACTGCATGATCGCCTGCGGCGCGGCCGCGAACAGCGGCGAAAATTCCCGCTTCAACTGCGCGGCGTCCTTGAAGCGCCCGTCCGGCGTCAGGTTGTCCTTGAAGAAGCGGTTCTTGGCGCCCGGGATGTGGCCGCCGACCGGATCGATGGTCTCGTTCTCGCCACGGAAGCGGTCCGCCGCGCGCGCGTCTACCACCACCCGCGTCTGCGTGACCAGGTTCGACTCGACGTCGTCGACCGTCACCGTGTGCGCCAGCGACGGCTTGTCGGCGATCGTGCCGGCCGAGCGCGCGACCACCGTTGTCACCAGCGGCAAGCCCTGCGACTGCCACGCGGCCAGGCCGCCGTCGAGCACCGCCACCGCCGCATGGCCGACCCAGCGCAGCAGCCACCACAGCCGCGCGGCGAACATGCCGCCGTGCGCGTCGTACGCCACCACTTGGGTGTCGTCGTCGATGCCCCAGCCGCGCAGCGTCGCGATCAGCGCGGCGCGCGCCGGCAGCGGATGGCGGCCGTGGAACCCGCCGTCCGCGCCCAGCTTGGGTCCGGACAGGTCGGTGTCGATATTGGCGAACTGCGCGTTCTGGATGTGGCCGATGGCGAAGCCGTCGCGGCCGGCGTTCGGATTCATCAGGTCGTGCCGGCAATCGAGGATGACCCATTTGCCATCGTTCAAATGCTGGGACAGGTCGGCGGCGCTGATCAACGTGGTGTGCATGGTCCGGACTCCTTAAACTTCGCTGGCGATCGGGTCGGTATTGGCGATGGCCTTACCGCGTTCGGTGTTGCGGGTATTGTAGAACGTCGCGGCCACGCCCGACGCCAGAATGATGGCGATGCCGGCCCAGCTGTGCCAGCTGAACACGTCGCCGAACACCAGCACGCCCCAGATGCTGGAGAACACGATGCCGGTATATTGCAGATTGGCGACGACCAGCGTCTGGCCGAGGCGGTAGGCGCGCGTCATGGCGATCTGGGCGCTGGTGGCGCATACGCCGATGCCCAGCAGCAGCAGGGCGCCGTGGGCCGTGTTGATCGGATGCCACACGGCCGGCTTGTCGCCCGCGAAAATGTAATTGCCGGCCACGCCGGCGACGATGTTCATCACCGCGAAGTAGAACACCACGCGGTTTTCCGGTTCGCCGGCCAGGCCCAGCTTGCGCACCTGCATGTAGGCCATCGCCGTCAGCACGCTCGAGAACAGCGCGATCAGCGCCGGCACCAGCTGGTTGGCGTGGAAGGCCGGTTGCAGCAGCAGCGTGACGCCGACGAAACTCATCGCCACGGCCACCAGCAGCGGCCATTTGACCTGGTTTTTGGCGTGCCACCAGCCCATCGCGAACAGCCAGACGGCGATCCAGATCGGCGACAGGTAGTTCAAGGTCATGGCGGTGGCCAGCGGCAGGTTGGCGATCGAGTAGTACCACAGCCACAGCGAGACGACGCCGATCAGGCAGCGCCAGAAGTGCGCCATCGGCATCGTCGTGCGGAAGCTGCCGCCCTGCATGCGGATGATCACCGCCAGCACGACGACGCCGACGATGCCCCGGTACATGACCATTTCAGATGTCGAGAATTCTTCGGAGGCCAGCTTCACGCACACCCCCATGATGGCGAACATGAAGCTTGCGAACAACATCCAAAGTGACTGCATCTGATTCCTGTTTCCGGTGAGCGGCGCTAGGCCGCCGATATGTTTATGTTGGCGCGATACCATTCGTGGAAGTGCTGCATGCCGTCTTCCATCGGCGACTGGTAGGGGCCGGCGTCGCTGGTGCCGCGCTCGAACAGGGCCTTGCGGCCGGCGTCCATGCGCAGCGCGATCTCGTCGTCCTCGGCCACGGTTTCCATGTAGGCGGCGCGCTCGGCCTCGATGAACTCGCGCTCGAACAGCACGATTTCCTCGGGGTAGTAGAACTCCACCACGTTGCGGGTGCGCTGCGGGCCGTCCGGCCACAGGGTCGAGACGATCAGCACGTGCGGATACCACTCGACCATGATGTTCGGGTACAGCGTCAGCCAGATGGCGCCGTACGGCGGCGGCTCGCCGCCGCGGAACTTGAGCACCTGCTCCTGCCAGCGCTTGTAGATCTCGGAACCGGACTTGAGCAAGCCCTTGTTGACGCCGACGGTCTGCACGCTGTAGTCGCGGCCGAATTCCCAGCGCAGGTCGTCGCAGCTGACAAAGCCGCCCAGGCCCGGGTGGAACGGCTCGACGTGGTAGTCCTCCAGGTAGACCTCGATGAAGGTCTTCCAGTTGTAGTTGCAGACCTGCACTTCGGCGTGGTCGAACATGTAGCCGGAAAAATCCAGGTCGCCCGTCACCGACAGGTTCTTGAGCTTGTCCATGACGTTGTAGCCGTTTTGCTCGAACAGCAGGCCGTTCCAGCTTTGCAGTTGCGTCTTGGGCAGGTTCAGGCACGGCGTCTCGGCGAAGTGCGGCGCGCCGATCAACTCGCCCTTGAGGTCGTAGGTCCAGCGGTGCAGCGGGCAGACGATGTTGTTGGCGTTGCCGCGGCCGTTGAACATCAGCGCCTGGCGGTGGCGGCAGACGTTGGACAGCAGTTCGAGGCCGTTTGCGTTGCGCACCAGCATACGCCCTTCGTTTTCGGAAACGAGGGTGGCAAAGTCGCCGACGTTCGGCACCATCAGTTCGTGTCCGACGTAGCGCGGACCGGCCTGGAATAATTGCTGCATTTCACGCTGCAACAGCGCTTCGTCGAAGTAGACGTTTACCGGCAGTTGCGCGTGTGGACGCGCCAGCTTGGCGTGGGTACCCAGATCGGACATCCCAACCCCCCTTAATATGTACATCAAACCAAAGAGAGACAGAATCCGTAAAGACCTGAATTCAAGTTCGTTGAAAATGGTATTTCGGACAGAACCGGCGATTATAGCGCCTTTCGTTCCCTGCCGACAGACTGCAGTGCTCGTTTTGTGTGCAAAAACTTGTAACAAATACATGCAGACACTGGATATGGGGTCGATTGCGATAAAATCCATAGTCCGCCGCCGGTGCGGCCGCTATAGTTCCACCGGAGAAGGTGGTTTGTTCTAAAATAACGGGCTACACTGCGCTGGCGGGTATTGTTAACCGCAAGTTAGCCTGGAATGAGCCCTGAAGTTTGCCCTTGAAGCCTGAGTGACTATGTCTAAGAAATTAACCGCCGACGCGACCGCCGCCGCCCCCGTCTCGTTCGAAGAAGCGATGGCGGAGCTGGCAACCCTGGTCGCGCAAATGGAAGCAGGGCAACTGCCGCTCGACGCGTCGGTGGCCGCCTATGCGCGCGGCTCGGAGCTGGTCAAGTTCTGCGCCGCCCAGCTCGAAAAAGTCGAATCCCAGGTCAAGGTGCTCGAGGGCGACATGCTCAAGCCGTTCGCGGAGACCGGCGAGGCGGAACAATGAGCGGCGCCTTCGACGACTGGATGAAGACCGTCCAAGCCGGGTCCGAGAACGATTTATCCGGTTTTCTGCCCGCCGCGGCGACGCTGCCGGCCAAGCTGCACGACGCCATGCGCTATGCGCTGCTCGGCGGCGGCAAGCGCGTGCGCCCGCTGCTGGTGTACGCGGCCGGCGCGCTGTTCGACGCCGACCCGGCAATGCTGGCGCGCGCGGCCGCCGCCGTCGAAATGATCCACGCCTATTCGCTGGTGCACGACGACATGCCGTGCATGGACGACGACGCGCTGCGCCGGGGCAAGCCGACGGTGCACGTCGCCTACGACGAAGCGACCGCGCTGCTGGTCGGCGACGCGCTGCAATCGCAGGCCTTCCTGGTGCTGTCGGAGGCGTCCGGGGTGCCGGCGTCGCGCCAGGTGGCGATGCTGCGCCTGCTGGCGCACGCCTCCGGCTCGGCCGGCATGTGCGGCGGCCAGGCGATCGATCTCGACAGCGTCGGCCTGAGCCTGACGCTGGCGCAGCTGGAGCGGATGCACCAGCTGAAAACCGGCGCGCTGCTGCGCGCCGCCGTGATCCTTGGCGCGCTGGCCGGCAAGGATCTTGACGAGGCCGAACTGGCCGCGCTGAACACCTACGCGCGCGCCATCGGCCTGGCGTTCCAGGTGGTCGACGACGTGCTCGACGCCACGGCCGATTCGGCCACCCTGGGCAAGACCGCCGGCAAGGACGCGGCCGACAACAAGCCGACCTACGTGTCGATACTGGGTCTGGAACCGTCGCGCGCGCTGGCGCAAACATTGCGGCTCGATGCGCACGCAGCGCTCGCGCCGTTCGGAGACAAAGCTCTGCGGTTACGCGAACTCGCGGATTTGATCGTGCAGCGGAAGGCATAAATGAACTTGCTACAAAATATAGATTCCCCGGCCGATGTGCGCAAACTGGCGTACACCCAACTGACGCCGCTGGCGCACGAACTGCGCGCCTACCTGCTCGATTCGGTCTCCAAGACCGGCGGCCACCTGTCGTCCAATCTCGGCACCGTCGAACTGACCGTGGCGCTGCACTACGTGTTCAACACGCCGCACGACCGCATCGTCTGGGACGTCGGCCATCAGACGTACTCGCACAAGATCCTCACCGGCCGGCGCGAGCGCATGCACACCCTGCGCCAGCTGAACGGCATCTCCGGCTTCCCCAAGCGCGACGAGAGCGAGTACGACACCTTCGGCACCGCGCACTCGTCGACGTCGATTTCGGCCGCGCTGGGCATGGCGCAGGCGGCCAAGATCAAGGGCGAACAGCGCCACGCGATCGCCGTCATCGGCGACGGCTCGATGACCGCCGGCATGGCGTTCGAAGCGCTCAACAACGCCGGCGTGCAGGACGACGTCAACCTGCTGGTCATCCTCAACGACAACGACATGTCGATCTCGCCGCCGGTCGGCGCCTTGAACCGCTACCTGGCGCGCCTGATGTCGGGGCAGTTCTACGCCGCCGCCAAGAACGTCGGCAAGTCGGTGCTGCCGGGCCCCGTGCTGGAACTGGCCAAGCGGCTGGAGGAACATGCCAAGGGCATGGTGGTGCCGGCCACGATGTTCGAGGAATTCGGCTTCAACTACATCGGCCCGATCGACGGCCACGATCTGGACTCGCTGATCCCGACGCTGCAAAACATCAAGCAGCTCAAGGGACCGCAGTTCCTGCACGTGGTGACCAAGAAGGGCCAGGGCTACAAGCTGGCCGAGGCCGAGCCGACCCTGTACCACGGTCCCGGCAAGTTCAATCCGGCCGAGGGCATCAAGCCGGCGGTCGCTCCCGGCAAAATGACCTACACCGACGTCTTCGGCAACTGGCTGTGCGACATGGCGGCCGCCGACAAGCGGCTGGTCGGCATCACGCCGGCCATGCGCGAAGGTTCCGGCATGGTGCGCTTCGAGCAGGAATACCCGGACCGCTACTTCGACGTCGGCATCGCCGAGCAGCACGCGGTGACCTTCGGCGCCGGCCTGGCGTGCGAGGACATGAAGCCGGTGGTGGCGATTTATTCGACCTTCCTGCAGCGCGCCTACGATCAGCTGATCCACGACGTCGCGCTGCAAAACCTGGACGTGACGTTCGCGCTGGACCGCGCGGGCCTGGTCGGCGCCGACGGCGCCACGCACGCGGGCAATTACGATCTCGCTTACCTGCGCTGCATTCCGAACATGGTCGTCATGGCCGCGTCGGACGAAAACGAATGCCGCCAGATGCTCACCACCGGCTACCAGTACAAGGGACCGGCGGCGATCCGCTATCCGCGCGGCGCCGGCATCGGCGCGGCCATCAAGCCGGAGCTGACGACGATCGAAATCGGCAAGGGCGAGATCAAGCGCAAAGGGCAGAAGATCGCGATCCTGGCGTTCGGTTCGATGGTGACGCCGTCGCTGGCGGCCGGCGAGACGCTCGACGCGACCGTCGCCAACATGCGCTTCGTCAAGCCGCTGGACGTGGAGCTGGTCAAGCAGCTGGCCGCCGACCACGATTACCTGGTGACGGTGGAAGAGGGCGCGATCATGGGCGGCGCCGGTTCGGCCGTGGCCGAGGCGCTGGCCGCCGAGGGCATCGTCAAGCCGGTGCTGATGCTTGGTTTGCCGGACAAGTTCATCGACCATGGCGATCCGGTCAAGCTGCTCGCCAGCGTGGGCCTGGATGGGGCGGGCATCACCGCGTCGATCAAGAAACGCTTCGACAGCGCCGGTGACGAGCCGCGTCTGGTGGTCAGCAACGGTTGATCCGATTACGGTAATACGTCCGCCGCCACTTCGTTGGCCATCGCCTCGTATCCCGCGTCGCCGGGATGCAGGTGGTCGCCACTGTCGTAGCGCGGCAGCATGCGCGCCGGCCGCGCCGGATCGCGCAGTGCCTTGTCAAAATCGACCACCGCGTCGAACTCCCCGCCGTCCCTTATCCATCGATTGACCTCGCGCCGCACCGCGTCCTTCGCCGGCGTGTAATAGCCCTTCAACGGCGTGCCATGCAGCGCCCCTTCGAACGGCAACAGCGTGGCGCCAACGATACGCACGCCGCGCACGCGCGCCTGCGCGATCAACTGCCGATACACGGCGATCATGCGCTCGGCCCGCATCGGCGGCTCGTCCGGCGCGAAGGCGCTTTGCGGCCAGCCGATGTCATTAATCCCCAACAGCACCACGACAGCCTTCACGCCTGGCTGACCCAATACATCCTGCTCGAAGCGCGCGGCGGCGTTGACGCCCATGCGGTCGCCCAGTAACCGCGCGCCGGAGATGCCGGCGTTGACCACGGCGACGCCGTCGGCGCTCAAACGGGCGGCCAGATAATCCGGCCAGCGCCGGTCGCCGTCCGGTGTCGAGCCGTTGCCGTCGGTGATGGAGTCTCCCAGCACCGCCACCGCGCCTTTGCCTCCGGACGCGTCGACCAGGATGGCGCTGAGCAGCGCGCGGCCATGCATCGCTTGCGCATCCTTCGGCGTCGCCGCTCGCACGGCGTTGCCGTCGACGATATCGGCGGTCTGCTGCGCGCCCCAATGGAAGGTGTTCAACGGCGTCGCCTGCGGCAGGTACACGCCGACCGTCAGCTTTTCGAGCGCGTCCACGCGCAGGTCGACCGGATCGCTGATCAGCGGCGACCCGGCAGGGATGACGGCGGCGGGCTTGCCGCCGAAGGACAGCGCCAGCGCGGCATCGGCCGGAGCACCGGCGCGGGCGACGCGCGCTTCTCCGATGACGATGGGCCGCTGGCCGTAGCGGTTCGACAGCACGATGCGCACGCGCGTTCCACCGGCGCTGATGCGCGCGGTTTCGCGGACCGTTTGCCGTTCCAGCGCGGCCGGAACACCGGTCGGCAGCGGGAAATCCGCTCCCCAGGCGGCTTGCGGGCTGGCGTACCAACTGGTGGTCCAGCCACCCGATGGGTCGGCGGCATACGACGGCGCGGTCAGTGTCAGCGCGGCCGTTAGTGCGAGATGGTTCAATGTTTTCATCGTGGCTCCTGTAAAGCTGCACGATAGGTCATTCCGAATCATGCGGGAAGGCGAGGAACCGGACTATACTTCATTCAAATATCGAATAAGCTCACCATGGACACCATCCGGTCATTACGTTGCTTCGTGCGCGCCGTCGAATTGGGCAGCCTGTCGGCCGTCGCGCGCGAAGAGCGCACCACCCAGCCCACCGTCAGCAAATTGATGGCGGCGCTGGAGCGCGAACTGGGCGTGCGCCTGCTGGAACGCAGCACCACCAGCCTGCAAGCGACGCCGCAGGGCGGCCGCTTCTACCAGCGCGCGCTGGGCGTGCTCGCGGAGTACCAGGAGGCGGTGGCCGAGGCGCGCGGCCAGACCGACACGCCGGCCGGCCTGATACGGGTCAACGCGCCGGCCGCCTTCGGCCAGTTCCGGTTGAACGCCATGCTGGCGTCCTTCCTCGACCAGTATCCGCAGGTCGATATCGAACTGATACTTGACGACCGCATGGTCGATCTGGTGAAGGAGGGCGTCGACATCGCGTTGCGGCAGGGCCGCGATTTGCCGCCGGACGCGGTGGCGCGCCGCGCCGGCGTCTCGCCCAGGCACCTGGTGGCGGCGCCGTCCTACCTGCGCCGTCGCGGCCGGCCGAGCCGACCGGGGGAACTGGCGGAGTTCGACTACATCCGCTTCGCCTGGCTGGCCGACGGCGACATGCTCACGCTGCACAATGGCGACAAGATTGAAAGCGTGGCCACGCGCGGGCGTTACCGCGTCAACCACGCGCTGGCGATCCGCGAAAGCCTGCCGGCCGGCGGCGGCATCGGATTGTGTCCGCTATGGCTGGTGCAGGATTTGCTGGACAGCGGCGCGCTGGTGCGCGTGCTGCCGGAATGGGAAGGGCAGCCGCAGGCGCTGCACCTGCTGTCGCCGTCGCGGCGCTACCAGCCGTTGCGCGCGCGCCTGCTGCTCGATCATCTGGCCATGCACATCGCGCGGCTGCCCGGTTATTCCGCCAGCGAATCCGCTTAACGATATAAATCGTTTATTTCGAGCGAACCCCGGGATCTTAGCCGCGCTTGCGCTCGTGCTGCCACAGCACGTCGCTGCCGCCGCCGAAACGGTTCAATACCCGCGACAGCACGAACATCAGGTCCGACAGGCGGTTCACATACTGGCGCGGATGTTCGTGGATGGTTTCCGTTTTGCCCAGGGTGACGATGGCGCGTTCGGCGCGGCGGCAGACGGTGCGGCAGATGTGCGCCTGCGATGCCGCGCGTGAACCTGCCGGCAGGATGAATTCCGTCAGCGCCGGCAGGGTGGCGTTGTACTTCGCCAGCAGGGTGTCGAGCCGCTCGACATGGGCCTCGGTGATCATCTGGTAGCCCGGGATGCACAACTCGCCACCCAGATCGAACAGGTCGTGCTGGATCGTCACCAGCTCCTCGCGCAGGTCGGCCGGCATGTCTTCGCACAGCAGCAGGCCGATATGCGAATTCAGTTCGTCGACCTCGCCGATGGCGTGGATGCGCACACTGTCCTTGTCGGTGCGGCTGCCGTCGCCAAGGCCGGTGGTGCCGCCGTCACCGGTGCGGGTGGCGATCTTTGAGAGTCGGTTGCCCATGTGTGTCTCCTGGTGTCGATTATTTTCCGGCGATGCTGGCGCGGGTTGGGTCGTAGGGGTGGAAGCCGGGCGTGTTCCAGAAAGCCTCGAGGCCCTTGGACTCGTACATGGCGATTTCCTCGTCATGCATCGGGAACAGGCCGGCCAGGTAGATGGTGCGGTCTTGCAGCTCGAACTTGACCTGCTCCTTGTCCATGAACTGCGGCCGGTGGACGAAGCAGGCGTTCATCGCGCTGTCGCCCGACATGGGCATATGCAGGGCGAAGCAAGACTGGTAGGAGAACGGGCGCTTGCCGAAGAATTCCTGCGCGAGGTAGGCGGCGCCCTTGCCCCAACCCCGGTCGGTGGTTTTCAGCGTAAAGCTCAGCTCCGGCTTGCCGTGCACCCAGTCGGGGTGGCTGGCGTTGGACAGGCCGCCGGTGACGGCCGTGAGCATGCCCTTGGCCGGGAAATCGGCGAAATAAAAGATCAGCATGCGCGGACGCCCGCTCAGCGTGATGTGCGCGATTTCCGTCGCCTGCATGTTGAAGCGCCGCTCCAGCGCCAGCAGCCATTCTTTTTCAAAATTGTAGTCCATACTATTCCAATGCGTTGATATAGCCACGGCGGGGAGATTATACGCCGCGCACCGGCCAAAGATATCGCATGGGCGGACGTTTGTGCTTACAATCGAGGCTCACTCGTGTTTTCAGGCGCCGGTCCCATGAACACTGTCCTTCCCGATCCCGGCCTTCCGGCCGAAATGGCCGCCGCCCTCGCGGCCCGCCGCGAGCAGGTCGCTGCTGCGCTGCGGCATGTGCTGCCGTCCGGCGCCATTTTGTCCGCGCCGGAGGATACCCGTCCTTACGAATGCGACGGCCTGGCCGCCTACCGCCAGTTGCCGATGATTGTCGTGCTGCCCGACAGCGAGGCGCAGATCGTCGCCGTGCTGGGCGTGTGCCGCGAGTTGAACGTGCCGGTCGTGCCGCGCGGCGCCGGCACCGGCCTGTCCGGCGGCGCGATGCCGATCGCCGATGGCGTGGTGCTGTCGACCGCGCGCCTGAACCGCATCGTGCGCATGGACGCGTATTCGCGCACGGCGGTGGTCCAGCCGGGCGTGCGCAATCTGGCCATCTCCGAGGCGGCGGCGCAGCACCGCTTGTACTACGCGCCCGATCCGTCGTCGCAGATCGCCTGCACCATCGGCGGCAATGTGGCGGAAAATTCCGGTGGCGTGCATTGCCTGAAGTACGGCCTCACGGTGCACAACGTGCTGCGCGTGCGGATGGTGACCATCGACGGCGACGTGGTGGAGCTGGGCGGCGACGCCCTGGACGCGCCGGGACTCGATCTGCTGTCGGTGTTCATCGGCTCCGAGGGCATGCTCGGCATCGTGACCGAGGTGACGGTCAAGCTGGTACCGAAACCGGCAACGGCGCGCGTGATCATGGCCTCGTTCGACGAAGTGGTGGCCGGCTGCGAGGCGGTGGCCGCGCTGATCGCCGCCGGCATCATCCCGGCGGGGCTGGAGATGATGGATCAAACCTCGTCGCGCATGGTCGAGCCGTTCGTCCAGGCGGGCTACGACACCGACGCCGCCGCGATTTTGCTGTGCGAGGCAGATGGCACCGCCGAGGAGGTGGAGGAGGAGATCGCCCGCATGTCGGCGGTGCTGCAAACGGCCGGCGCCAGCGCCATCGCCGTGTCGCAGTCGGAGGCGGAGCGCCTGAAGTTCTGGTCCGGCCGCAAGAACGCCTTTCCGGCCGCCGGCCGCATCTCGCCGGACTACTACTGCATGGACGGCACGATTCCGCGCAAGCGCCTGGGCGAGGTGCTGACCGGCATCGCGCGGATGGAAAGCAAATACGGCCTGCGCTGCGCCAACGTCTTCCACGCCGGCGACGGCAACCTGCATCCGCTGATCCTGTTCAACGCGAACATTCCCGACGAATTCGAGCGCGCCGAGGCCTTCGGCGCCGAGATCCTGGCGCTGTGCGTCGCGGTGGGCGGCACCATCACCGGCGAGCATGGCGTGGGCATCGAGAAGATCGATTCGATGTGCGTGCAGTTCGCGCCGTCCGAGCTGGCGGCGTTCTTCTCGGTCAAGCGCGCGTTCGACCCGGCCGGATTGCTCAATCCGGACAAGGCGATACCGACGCTGAACCGCTGCGCCGAATTCGGCAAGATGCGCGTCAGCGGCGGCGCGCTGCCGTTCGCCCATCTGCCGCGCTTTTGAACGGAACCACATGACCGACTCATTGAAGGATGCCACGACCGATTCATTGACCGGCGTCGCCGCGCGGCTGGGCGCCCGGATTCGCGCCGCCACGGCCGCCGGCAGCCCGCTGCGCCTGCGCGGCGGCGGCACCAAGGACTGGTACGGCCAGGGACTCGACGGCGATGTGCTGGACACGCGCCCGTATTCCGGCATCGTATCGTACGAGCCGACCGAATTGGTGATCACCGCGCGTTGCGGCACGCCGCTGGCCGAGATCGAAGCGCTGCTGGCGCGGCACAATCAGATGCTGGCGTTCGAGCCGCCGCGCTTCGGCGCCGAATCGACGATCGGCGGCGTGGTGGCCAGCGCCTTGTCCGGGCCGCGCCGCGCCAGCGCCGGCGCCGTGCGCGACTTCGTGCTGGGCGCGGTGTTGATGGATGGACGCGGCGAGGGACTGCGCTTCGGCGGCCAGGTCATGAAGAACGTCGCCGGCTACGACGTCTCGCGCCTGCTGGCGGGATCGCTCGGCACCTTGGGCCTGATACTCGAGGTGTCGCTCAAGGTGCTGCCGGTGCCGGTGAGCGAGACCAGCCTGCGGTTCGAGATGGGCGAGATCGACGCGTTGACCCGGCTGAACGAGTGGGCCGGCCAGCCGCTGCCGATATCGGCCAGCTGCTGGCACCAGGGCGCGCTGTCGCTGCGCCTGTCCGGCGCGCAAGCGGCGGTGGTCGCGGCGCGGCAACGGCTGGGCGGCGAAACGCTGGACAACGGCGCGGCCTTCTGGACGTCGCTGCGCGACCAGTCGCACGCCCACTTCGGCGGCGGCGCCCTGTGGCGCCTGTCGGTGCCGCCGGCGGCCAGCGCCATCATCCTGCGCGGCGCGCAGTTGATCGAGTGGGGCGGCGCCCAGCGCTGGCTCAAGGTGGACCAGTGCGACGCCGCCCAGGCGGCCAATATCCGCAGCGCGGTGGCGGCGGCGGGCGGGCATGCGACGCTGTTCCGCGGCGGCGACAAGCAGCTTGGCGTTTTTCATCCGCTGGCGCCGGCGGTGGCGAAGATACACGACCGGCTGAAGCAGTCCTTCGATCCGGCGGGGATCTTCAATCCCGGCCGCATGTATTGAAAAGAACCCCATGCAAACCAATCTCGCCGATTTCATCAAGAACACCCGCGAAGGCGACGAGGCCGACGCCATCCTGCGCTCCTGCGTCCATTGCGGCTTTTGCACCGCGACCTGTCCCACCTATCAACTGCTGGGCGATGAGCTGGACGGGCCGCGCGGACGCATTTATCTGATCAAGCAGGTGCTGGAGGGCGCGCCGGTCACCACCAAGACGCAAACCCACCTGGACCGCTGCCTGACCTGCCGCAACTGCGAAACCACCTGTCCGTCCGGCGTGCAGTACGGGCGCTTGATCGACATCGGCCGCAAGGTGGTGGAGCAGCGCGTCGAGCGTCCGCTGCTGGAACGCCTCAAGCGCAAGGTGTTGAAGGAGGGCTTGCCGCGCAAGTCGGTGTTTACGGCGGCCTTGCGCGCCGGGCAGCTTTTTCGTCCGCTGTTGTCGCCCGCCATGCAGGACAAGATCCCCGCCCTGCAAAGCGCGGGCGCCTGGCCGACGCGCGAGCATGGGCGCAAGATGCTGGTGCTCGAAGGCTGCGCGCAGCCGGCCATGGCGCCCAATATCAACGCCGCCACCGCGCGGGTGCTCGACGCGGTGGGCGTGCAGCTGATCGTCGCTCCCAAGGCCGGCTGCTGCGGCGCGGTGCGGCACCACCTGAACGACCACGAGGCGGCGCTGGACGACATGCGCCGCAATATCGACGCCTGGTGGCCGTATGTCGAAAGCCGCGCGGTGGAGGTGATCGTCATGACGGCGTCCGGCTGCGGCTCCACCGTCAAGGATTACGGGCATCTGCTGGCGCACGACAGCGCGTACGTCGGCAAGGCTGCGCGCATCTCGATGATGACGCGCGATCTGAGCGAGGTGATGCCGGAGTTCGAGGAGGGGCTGGCGCGCCTTGGCGCCGTCATCACGGAGCGTGTCGCTTATCATCCGCCGTGCACCTTGCAGCATGGGCAGCAGATACGCGGCAAGGTGGAGGGCGTGCTGCGCGCGGTCGGTGTCGATGTGGTGCTGTGCGGCGAGAGCCATTTGTGTTGCGGCTCGGCGGGCACGTATTCGCTGCTGCAGCCGGAGCTGTCGCTGCAGCTGCGCGACCGCAAGCTGGCCAATCTGGCCGAAACGGGGGCGACCACGATCGTCTCGGCGAATGTCGGCTGCACCGCGCATTTGCAATCGGGGACGCAAACGCCGGTGCTGCATTGGATCGAGTTGATCGACCGCGCGCTGGCCGCGCGCAAGCGGCGCTGAGCCGCCCCCGGCGCTCGCCTACCCCGCGAACAACGGAATTTGCGCGGTGCCGCCGGCCGGCTCCTGGCCGTGCAGGTTGACGATGGGCGGCAGCCCGGCGGCGGCCTGCCACGTCGGCGCCATGTCGAACGCCGCGACCCACGCCAGCACCTCGTCGGCCGGCATCGGCCGCGCGATGCCGTAGCCCTGCACCAGGTCGCAGCCCAGCCGCATCAGCATCGCCCCGTGTTCGACCGTTTCGACGCCCTCGGCGATCACGCCCAGGCCGAACGACCTGGCCAGGCCGATGACGGCGCTGACCAGGTGCAGGTCGTCGCGGTCGACCAGCATGTTGCGCACGAAGCTTTGATCGATCTTCAGCAAGTCGGCCGGCAACCGCTTGAGGTAGGACATCGATGAATAGCCGGTGCCGAAATCGTCGAGCGCGAAGCTGATGCCCAGCGCCTGGCAGTCGAGCATGATGGCGCGCACGTGGTTGATATCGCTCAGCGCCGACGATTCCAGGATCTCCAGTTCCAGCATGTGCGGCGGCACGTCCGGGAACTCGGACAGGATCGCGGTGAGCCGCTCGACGAAATCGCCGCGCTGGAAATGGCGCGCGGCGATGTTGACGCTGATGACCCAGGCCGGATCGAAGGCGCGCCATTGCTGCAATTGGCGCAGGGCCTCGCGCAGCACCCACTCGCCGATGTCGACGATCACCTCGCTGTGTTCGACGATGGGCAGGAACTCCATCGGGCCGACGACGCCGCGCGACGGATGCTGCCACCGCAGCAGCGCCTCCATGCCGATGATGCGTCCCTTGCGCATGTCGAGCTTCGGTTGATAGTACAGCCGCAGCTCGCCGTCGAGCAGTGCCGAGCGCACCTCGGTGCGGCGGTTGTGGTGCGTGCGCACCTGCTCGTCGAGGTCCGCGTCGAAGAAGTGAAAACGGTTGCGGCCCATGATCTTGGCCTGGTACAGCGCCTGGTCGGCGTGGCGCAGCAGGCTGTCGGCGCTGATCTCGTTGCCGGAGTAGACGGCGATGCCGACGCTGGCCGACATCGCCACCGCCTGGCCTTCGGCCAGGTAGTCGTGCGATAGCGTCGACATCAGCCGCTCCATCGCCACCTCCACGGCCGCGCGCGAGTGCATCTCCGGCAGCAGCAGCACGAATTCGTCGCCGCCCAGGCGCGCGACGTAGTGGCGCTGGCCGGCGAAGTCGTGCAGGCGGCTGGCGACCTGCTTGAGCACCTCGTCGCCGATGGCGTGGCCCAGCGTGTCGTTGACCTGCTGGAAGTGGTCCAGGTCGAACAGGCACACGGCCAGCAGGTAATCCTGCTCGCGCGCGCGCGCGACCTCGCTTTCGAAGCGGGCCGCCAGCGCCGCGCGGTTGGGCAGGCCGGTGAGGACATCGTGGTTGCTTTGCCAGGAGATCTGCTGCATCAACTGGCGGCGTTCGGTGACGTCGCGGAACACCAGCACCGAGCCCTGCACCTCGCCGTGGGCGGCGCGGATGCCGTTGGCCGTGTACTCCACGGTGACGGTCTGGCCGGCGCGGTGGCGCAGGCTCTGGTTGCCGACCTTGACCACTTCGCCGCCGTCGTAGATCGCCGACATCGCCTTGAGCAGCGAATGCTGGCCGAAGTTATTCGCCAGCACGAACACCTGGTGCAGTTCCATGCCGCGCGCGAGCGGCTCGGGCCAGCCGGTGAGGCGCTGGGCGACCTCGTTGATCGATTCGATCCTGCCCGTCAGGTCGGTGGTGATGACGGCGTCGCCGATCGACGCCAGCGTCACTTCGATGCGCTCCTTTTGCGCCTGCAGCTGGTCTTGCGCGGCCAGCGTGCGTTTGAGCTGGTCGCTCAACTCCTTCTCGCTGGTTTGCAGCTTGCCGACCAGCGCCTGCACGCGCTGCGCCATGTTGTTGAAGGTGACCGCCAGCATGCGCGCCTCGAGCGTGCCGCCGACCGGCAGGCGCGCGTCATGCTCGCCGCCCTGGAAGCGCCGGGTGACGTCGTTGAGGCGCCTGAGCATGCGCTTGTTGGCGAAGATGATAATGCCCAGCAGCGTGTAGATCACGGTGACGTTGAGGGCGGTGATGACCATTTGCTTCCAGACCGAATCCCACACCCCCGCCACCGGCAAGGCCGGATCGAATTCCAGCACCAGGCTGGCGGTGCCGATGTAGATGTGGCGGCGGATCGGTTCCAGCGGATGCAGCCTGGCGAACCACGCCGGCACGTCCGAGCGTGGCGGCGGCTGGCGCAGCGCCTCCAGGTGGCCGCCGGCGAAATCGAGGCGGGCGGCCGCCAGGTCGGGACTGAGCAGCAGGGCGTCGGCCAGCGCGCTGTCGATGGCGGCGCGGTCGGGCGCGGCCACCGCCGGCAGCAGCGTCTTGTGCAGATAGATGCCGATGTCGCTGGCGTCCTTTTGATAGCGCGCGTTGGCGCTGGCGGTCTCCGCCTGGAACAGCAAAGTGTAGCGCACGCCCACCACCATGGCGATGATGATGAAGATGGGCACGAACAACCGGGAATACATTCCCATCCGCAGCCACGGCGACAGTAATTTTCCAAACACGGACATAGGTACTTGATTCGATGGGGCCAAGGCCCATTATTACCGAAAAGTTAACCTAAAGCACGTTTTTCGGACAACGATTGCAGAATTTGCGTGATGTACTAGACAACATTCATTCGGCCAGCAGTTTCTCGATGTCGGCGATCAGCTCTTCGGGCTTGGTGGCGGGGGCGTAGCGGTTGAAAACGGTGCCGTCCTTGCGGATCAGGAACTTGGTGAAGTTCCACTTGATCGCCTCGGTGCCGAGGATGCCGGGGGCGTCCTTTTTCAGTTTGGCGAACAGCGGGTGGGCGCGCTCGCCGTTGACATCGATCTTGGCGAACAGCGGGAACGTGACGCCGTAGTTCTTCTCGCAGAACGCGCCGATCTCGTCGGCCTGTCCCGGCTCCTGGGAACCGAACTGGTTGCACGGGAAGCCGAGCACCGTCACGCCCTTGTCCTTGAACTGCTGGTAGACCTGCTCGAGCCCCTTGTATTGCGGCGTGAAGCCGCATTTGCTGGCGGTGTTGACGATCAGCAGGACCTGGCCCTGGTATTGGCGCAGGTCGACGGGCGCGCCCGTCAGGCTGTCGGCGGAGATGTCGAAGATGGTGCTCATTGATGTGCCTTGGTTAGATGATGCCCAGATGTTCGGTGCCGGCGGAAAGATCCCGGTGCTTGGCGGCCTTGCCTTCGAGCTTGATGGCCAGCCGCAGGTCGTTGACGGAATCGGCGTTGCGCAGCGCGTCCTCGTACGTGATGATATCGGCTTCGTGCAGATCGAACAGCGACTGGTCGAACGTCTGCATGCCCAGCTCGCGCGACTTCTTCATCAGCTCCTTGATCTCGTGGACCTGGCCCTTGAAGATCAGGTCCGAGATCAGCGGCGAATTGAGCAGGATCTCGATCGCCACCGCGCGGCCCTTGGCCTCCTTGCGCGGGATCAGGCGCTGCGAAATCATGCCCTTGAGGTTGAGCGAGAGGTCCATCAGCAGCTGCTGGCGGCGCTCCTCGGGGAAGAAGTTGATGATGCGGTCGAGCGCCTGGTTGGCGCTGTTGGCGTGCAGGGTGGCCAGGCACAGGTGGCCGGTCTCGGCGAAGGCGATCGCGTGGTCCATGGTTTCGCGGTCGCGGATCTCGCCGATCTGGATCACGTCGGGCGCCTGGCGCAAGGTGTTTTTCAGCGCCACGGCCCAGTCGTCGGTGTCGACGCCGACCTCGCGCTGGGTCATGATGCAGTTCTTGTGCGGATGGACGTACTCGACCGGGTCCTCGATGGTGATGATGTGGCCGTAGCTGTGCTCGTTGCGGTGGTTGACCATCGCCGCCAGCGTGGTCGACTTGCCGGAACCGGTGGCGCCGACCATGATCACCAGGCCGCGCTTGGCCATGACGACCTCCTTGAGCACCGCGGGCAGGCCGAGGTCGTCGAGTTGGGGGATCTCGCTGGTGATGGTCCGCAGCACCATGCCGACCGAACTCATCTGCACGAACGCCGACACCCGGAAGCGGCCCAGGTCGCCGGGGCTGATGGCGAAGTTGGCCTCCTTGGTCAGCTCGAACGACGCGGTCTGCTTATCGTTCATGATGGAGCGGGCCAGGTCGACGGTATGGGCGGCGGTCAGCACCTGGGACGACACCGGCGTCATCTTGCCGTCGATCTTGATCGCCGGCGGAAAGCCGGCGGTGATGAACAGGTCCGAGCCTTTCTTGCTGGTCATCAAGCGCAGCAGATCGAACATGAATTTGGAGGCCTGGTCGCGTTCCATAACATTCCTTTCAAACCGGGGTCAGTGCCGACATTCGGACACAAGCTCGGCCACTAATAGTCGTTTCAAACCGGTGGGGCGGTCGGGCTCGTGTCCGAATGACAGACTTGACCCCGGGGTTTCGGTGGCTTAGCCGGGGAAGTTGTCCGGGGTTTTGGCGGCGCTGCGGGCGGCGGCGGCGGAGATGACGTTGCGCCGCACCAGGTCCGTGAGGTTCTGGTCCAAGGTTTGCATGCCGACGTTGCTGCCGGTCTGGATCGCCGAGTACATCTGCGCGATCTTCGATTCGCGGATCAGGTTGCGGATCGCCGGCGTGGCGACCATGATCTCGTGCGCGGCCACCCGGCCCGCGCCGTCCTTGGTCTTGAGCAGCGTTTGCGAGATCACCGCCTGCAACGATTCCGACAGCATCGCCCGCACCATTTCCTTTTCGTCGGCCGGGAAGACGTCGACGATGCGGTCGATCGTCTTGGCCGCCGACGACGTGTGCAGGGTGCCGAACACCAGGTGGCCGGTCTCGGCCGCCGATAGCGCCAGCCGGATCGTTTCCAGGTCGCGCAGTTCGCCCACCAGGATCGCGTCCGGGTCTTCCCGCAGCGCCGAGCGCAGCGCGTTGTTGAACGACAGCGTGTGCGGTCCGACCTCGCGCTGGTTGATCAGGCATTTCTTCGATTCGTGCACGAATTCGATCGGGTCCTCGATCGTGAGGATGTGGCCGTATTCGTTTTCGTTGAGGTGGTTGACCATCGCCGCCAGCGTCGTCGATTTGCCCGAGCCGGTCGGGCCCGTCACCAGCACCAGCCCGCGCGGCTTGAGCGCGAACTCGGCGAAGATCTTGGGCGCGTTCAGTTCCTCGAGGCTGAGGATCTTCGACGGAATCGTGCGCAGCACCGCCGAGGCGCCGCGCTCCTGGTTGTAGGCGTTGACGCGAAAGCGCGCCAGGCCGGGAATCGCGAACGAGAAGTCGACCTCCAGCATCTCTTCATACGCCTTGCGCTGGCCATCGTTCATGATGTCATAGATCATGCCGTGCACTTCCTTGTGCTCGAGCGGCGGCAGATTGATGCGCCGTACGTCGCCGTGCACCCGTATCATCGGCGGCAATCCGGCCGACAGGTGCAAGTCCGACGCCTTGTTCTTGACGGAGAATGCGAGAAGTTCGGATATGTCCATTTATAATCCCTGCCTGGCGTTGGTGTGATGACGCTTACCGCTGTCTTTACTCGATGATTATGTCCCCGATCCCCCAAAACTTGCAAGCAATCACCGCGACTATCGTTGCCGCCGCTCAAGAATCCGGCCGCGCGCCGGACACGGTGCAACTGCTGGCCGTGTCCAAGACTTTCGGTCCGGAAGCCGTGCTCGAGGCGGTGCGGGCCGGCCAGCGGGCGTTCGGCGAGAATTATCTGCAGGAGGCGCTCGACAAGATCGCGGCCTTAAGCGCGCAGCCCGAACCGCTTGAGTGGCATTTCATCGGTCCGATCCAGAGCAACAAGACGCGGCCCATCGCCGAGCATTTCGATTGGGTGCACACGGTCGAGCGCGAGAAGGTCGCGCAGCGCCTGTCCGAGCAGCGGCCGGCCGGCATGGCGCCGCTGCAAATCTGTTTGCAAGTCAATATCAGCGGCGAGGCCAGCAAGAGCGGCGTCGCCCCGGAGGAGGTGGCGGCGCTGGCCCACAAGGTCGCGGCGCTGCCGAACCTGACGTTGCGCGGCCTGATGGCGATCCCCGAGCCGGCCGTGGACTTCGACCGGCAGCGCGCCGCGTTCGCGCGGCTGCGCACGCTGTACCAGCAGCTGCGCGCCGACGGCCTGGCGCTCGATACGCTGTCGATGGGCATGTCGGCCGACATGCGCGCGGCGATCTTCGAGGGCGCGACCATCGTGCGCGTCGGCAGTGCCATTTTTGGAGCACGAACTTACCACAAGGTGTGATATGAAGATTGCATTTATTGGCGGCGGCAACATGGCCTCCGCGTTGATCGCCGGCCTGGCCGGCAAACTGACCGCCGGCGCGGACATCCATGTGGTCGATCCGAATCCGGCGTCGCTGGCGAAACTGACCGAGCAATACGGCGTGACCACCGCCACCGCCGCCGACGCCGCCGTCGGCGCGGCCGACGTGATCGTGCTGGCGATCAAGCCGCAGAGCATGCGCGAAGTGGCGGCGCAATTGCTGCCGCTGCTGGACCGGGCGAAGCAGACCTTGATCGTGTCGGTGGCGGCCGGCATCCGCAGCGCCGACCTGTCGCGCTGGCTGGGCGGCTACGGCGCCGTGGTGCGCTGCATGCCGAACACGCCGGCGCTGATCGGCATGGGCATCACCGGCATGTTCGCGGCCGCCGGCGTGAGCGCCGCGCAGCGGCAGGCCGCCGACGATATCCTGCGCGCGGTCGGCCCCACCGTGTGGCTGGACGACGAAACCAAGATCGACGCCGTGACGGCCGTGTCGGGCAGCGGCCCGGCCTATGTGTTTTACTTTATCGAGGCGATGCAGCAGGCGGCGCAGGAAATGGGCCTGAGCGCGGAGCAGGGCACGCAGCTGGCGCTGGCGACCTTCGCCGGCGCGGCGCAGCTGGCCAACCAGGCGAGCGAGCCGGTGTCGGTGCTGCGCGAGCGGGTGACGTCCAAGGGCGGCACCACCTACGCGGCGCTGACCAGCATGGAGCACGGCGGCGTGAAGGCGGCGATCGTCAAGGCGATCAAGGCCGCCGCCGCGCGCGGCAAGGAAATGGGCGACGAGATGGGCGCGGCCAGTTAAACGACAATCAAGGCAATTAATGCAATCAAGGTCCGCGCCCGGAGCAGCGTGCCGCGTTTAGCGGCGCGACACCAGAATGCCGAGCAGCACGCCGACCGCCGCGCCCACGCCGACCGCCTTCCACGGGTTGTCGCGCACGTAGACGTCGGCGATTTCCGCCACTTCGTGGCTGCGGGCGATGACGCTGTCCTCGAGCTTGCGCAAGTCGGTCTTGGCGGTGCGCAAGGTGTCCTCGAAGCGCGCGCGCACCTCGGAAGCCTTGTCGCTGACTTGCTCGCCTGCATCGCTGAGATAGTGTTCCGCTTCGCCGATGGCGGTCTTCAAGCCTTCCATCAACTTGTCGCGCGCCGCGCCGCTGGCGGCCTGGCCGTTGGAGACGCCGTTGCCGTTCTGATGAGTTTGATCCATGGTGATGACCTCCTGTCTGTCGCTCGTTGAATGGGATAGCCGGTGCAGGCGCTATCGTTTCAGCGCAGCGCGTAATCGACGGCAATACCCGCGAATACCGCTGCACCCAGCCAGTTATTATGGCGGAAAGCGTAAAAACACGCGTCGCGCTCCCGTGCGCGGATCAACGTGTAGTGGTACAGCGCGATGCCGGTGGCCACCGCCAGGCCGGCGAGGAACCAGACACCCAAGCCCAGCTGCAGCCCGCACACCAGCCACAGCGCCAGATGCACGCCGTAGCACAGCATGATGGCGGCGACGTCGTAGCGGCCGAAGGTGATGGCCGAGGTCTTGATGCCGATCTTTAAGTCGTCGTCGCGGTCGACCATCGCGTATTCGGTGTCGTAGGCCAGCGCCCAGAACACGTTGCCCAGCAGCAGTACCCAGGCCACCGGCGGCACGCCGTCCCGGACCGCGGCGAACGCCATCGGGATGCCGAAGCCGAAGGCGATGCCCAGGTAGGCTTGCGGGATGGCGAAGAAGCGCTTGAAGTAGGGATAGGTGCCGGCGATGACGACGGCCGCCACCGACAGCTGCTTGGTCAGCGTGTTGAGCGGCAGGATCAGGCAGAACGAGGCGAGCGCCAGCCCGGCGGCGATGGCCAGCGCTTCCTTGCCGCTGATGCGGCCGCTGGTGATGGGACGCTGCGCGGTGCGCTTGACGTGCTTGTCGAAATCCTGGTCGGCGTAGTCGTTGATCGCGCAGCCGGCCGAGCGCATCAGCAGGGTGCCGAGCGAGAAGATCGCCACCAGCATCCAGCCGGGCTTGCCGTCGGAGGCCAGCCACAGCGCCGATAGCGTCGGCCACAGCAGCAGCACGGTGCCGATGGGTTTGTCCAGTCTGACCAGGCGGAAATACAGCTGCAGCTTGTTCATCGATTGCGTCGCTTGTAGGGAAAGATGGGCATTATCGCAAATCTTTCCCCGGCGGGCGCGGCAAGGCGGGCCGGCGCGGCTTATTCCTCGTTGCAGAGGGTGGTGATGCCGGGCAGGTTGCACGAGGCGACGACCTCGCAGACGGCGTCGATGGCGGCCTTGCGGGTGAAACTCTTGCGCCAGACGATGACGACGCGGCGCGATGGCTGCGGCGCATCGAAGTTGCGGAACTGCAGCATGCCTTCGGTGGTGTTCATGTCCGGCACCGAGGCGCGCGGCAGCACGGTCAGGCCGATGCCGCTGGCGACCATGTGGCGGATGGTTTCCAGCGACGAACCTTCGAACGTGCGCTGCATGCCGTTGCCGGGCGCCGAAAAGCGCGCCATTTCCGGGCATACTTCCAGCACCTGGTCGCGGAAGCAATGGCCGTTACCGAGCAACAGCATGTTTTCGGTCTTGAGGTCGTCGGCGGGGATGGTCTTGCGTTTGGTCCACGGGTGCTGGGCCGGCATGGCGACCACGAACGGTTCGTCGTACAGCGCTTGCATCGCCATGCCGTGGTCGGGCAGCGGCAGCGCCATGATGGCCGCGTCGAGTTCGCCCTGGCGCAGCATCTCCAGCAGCCGCACGGTGAAATTCTCCTGCAAAATCAACGGCATCTGCGGCACTTTGTCGATCATGCCCTTGACCAGCGGCGGCAGCAGGTAGGGGCCGATGGTGTAGATCACGCCCAGGCGCAGCGGGCCGGCCAGTGGATCTTTATTTTGTTTGGCCAGCTCCTTGATCGCGGCGGTCTGTTCCAGCACGCGCTCGGCCTGGGCGACGATTTGCGCGCCCAGCGGGGTGACCGAGATCTCGGCGCCGCCGCGTTCGAACAACACCACGCCCAGCTCGTCTTCGAGTTTCTTGATGGCGACCGAAAGCGTCGGCTGCGCGACGTAGCAGGCTTCGGCGGCGTGCCCGAAATGTTTCGCTCGCGCAACGGCAACTATGTATTTCAGTTCGGTCAGAGTCATGAATCTATTTGAACACAGGCAATGTACAGATGCAATAATTGTGGGTCAACAAAGGCCATTGTAGCGGAATGGTGTCGATATAATGCACCTTGGCGGCGCAAACCTGAGAAAGTAGGGGTGTATGTCCACGACATTCGGACCGGAGGAGGCGCAAGCCTACCTGCACAAGCTGTTGAAGGTGATGCACCATACGGGCGGCTCGGATTTGTTCATCTCGGCCGATTTTCCGCCCAGCATCAAGGCGCAGGGCGCGATGAAGCCGCTGAGCCAGCAGAAGCTGACCGGCAGCGTCACGCGCGCGCTGGCCTTGTCGATCATGAACGACAAGCAACGGCGCGAGTTCGAGGCCGAGCTCGAATGTAATTTCGCCATCGCGCTGCCGGAGGTGTGCCGGTTCCGCGTCAACGTCTTCGTGCAGCAGCAGAACGTGGCGATGGTGATCCGCACCATCGCCTCGGAGATTCCGACGTTCGAAAAGCTCGACCTGCCCGAGGTGTTGAAGGACGTCATCATGACCAAGCGCGGGCTGGTGCTGGTGGTCGGCGGCACCGGTTCCGGCAAGTCGACCACCTTGGCGGCGATGATCGATTACCGCAACGCCAATTCGGCCGGCCACATCATCACGGTGGAGGACCCGGTCGAGTACGTGCACAAGAACAAGAACTGCCTGGTCACGCACCGGGAGGTCGGCGTCGACACCTTGTCGTGGCACAACGCGCTGAAGAACACGCTGCGCCAGGCGCCGGACGTGATCCTGATCGGCGAAATCCGCGACACCGAGACCATGGAGCACGCGATCGCGTTCGCCGAGACCGGCCACCTGTGCCTGGGCACCTTGCACGCGAACAATTCGAACCAGACCATGGACCGCATCATCAACTTCTTCCCGGAGGAGCGGCGCAATCAGCTGCTGATGGATTTGTCGTCCAACCTGCGGGCCATCGTCTCGCAGCGGCTGGTGCGCACCGAGGACGGGCAGGGGCGCAAGGCGGCGATTGAAATCCTGCTCAACACGCCGACGATCGCCGAGATGATCTTCAAGGGCAATTTCCAATCGATCAAGGAAATCATGCACAAATCGCGCGAGCTGGGCATGTGCACGTTCGACCAGGCGCTGTACGAACTTTATAATAAGGGCTACATCGGCTATGAAGAGGCGATCCGCAACGCCGATTCGGCCAATGGCCTGCGGCTGCAGATCAAGCTGCGCGGCGAGCGCAAGGAGCCGGGCCAGGCCGCCGGCGCCGGCGCGCTCAGCATGCAGATCGAAGCGGAAGCGCCGGACCAAGAACCCAAGTAATCACATCGAAAAGACCCACATGCCCCAATTTGAAGACAAGCTTTGCACCCGTGAACAACTGGCCGCGCGCGTGGCCGCGCTGCCCAAGCCGGTGGTGCTGACCAACGGCGTATTCGACATCCTGCACCGGGGCCACGTCACCTATCTGGCGCAGGCGCGTGCATTGGGGGCATCGCTGGTGGTGGCCGCCAACACCGACGCCTCGGTCAAGCGGCTGGGCAAGGGCGACGACCGGCCGCTGAACAACTGCGCCGACCGCATGGCGGTGCTGGCGGCGCTGGAGTCGGTCAGCCTGGTGGTCGACTTCGACGAGGACACGGCGCTACAGGTGGTGCAGCAGGCGCGGCCCGAGATCTACGCCAAGGGCGGCGATTATCAGATGGATGCGATTCCGGAAGGTAAGGCGGTGCTGGCCTACGGCGGGCAAGCGATCGCCATCGATTTCGAGCATGACCGCTCGACGACCAAGTTGTTGACCAAGGTGCGCGCGCAGCGTCCGGCATGAGGCTGCTGCTGATCGCCGTGGCGGTGCTGGCCTTCATTGGCGTGCTGTGGGGGCCGGTAACGTACGTGGCGTGGCGGCTGTGGCAGCGTGGCGACGCGGTCGCGTTCCGGCAGCTGCGCTTCATGCTGCCGGCGCAGCTGATGGCGGCGGTGGCGCTGGCGTTCACGGCCGACGTGCTGGGCATGCGCAATCCGCCGGCGCTGTTTGCCGCCTCGACGGTCATCGTCAGCGCCGTCGGCACCGGCGCGCTGGCGCTGGCGCGCTACGTTGCCAGACGGCGCAGACGCTGAATGCCCCGACGCGCCCCCCCCCACGGGGTCAGTGCCGACATTCGGACACGAGCTCCGCCTTTTTCCGTTACGTCAAAAACATGGGGGTCAGTGCCGACATTCGGACACTAGCTCAGCCTTAAACCGTCTACTTCGGATCAGTTCGTGTCCGAATGTCGGCACTGACCCCGTGGTGGGTTAGCGGCGTGAGAAGATCAACACGATGAATGTGGCGATGACGAGCAGCGGCAACAGGCTGAGCGTCAGGCCGATCCAGTTGGTCCACGACTTGCCGCCGCCGCGCCGCAATCCTTGCCACGCGAAACCCAACCCTATGATGCCGCCGATGAAACCAACGGCTACCGCGCGAAAGAAATTGTCGGCGTCGCGGACCGCGTGGTAACTGGCGTCTTCGTTGAACACCCCCAGGTTCAGCATTGTCGCCAGCACTATCGATAGCGTGGCGATCGCGATGCTGATGCGCCCGGGCAGATGCGAGGCGGCGGCCATCGCTCAGGCGCCGCCGGCGTAGCCGTTCTGGCGCCACGCTTCGAACACGACCACCGCCACCGTGTTCGACAGGTTCAGGCTGCGGTTGTCGGGACGCATCGGCAAGCGGATGCGCTGGGCCGGCGGGAAATTGTCGCGCAGCGCCGGCGGCAGGCCGCTGGTTTCGGAGCCGAACACGAACACATCGCCCGGCCGGAAGCTGGCCTGCGCGAACGGCGACGAACCGTGCGTGGTCATGGCGAACATGCGCGACGGGTCCGGCTGCAGGTCCGTCAAAAACGCTGGCCAGTCGGCGTGCACCTTCATCCTGGCGTATTCGTGGTAATCCAGCCCGGCACGCTTCAGCTTGGAATCCTCCAGCGGGAAGCCCAGCGGTTCGATCAGGTGCAGCTGCGCGCCGGTGTTGGCGCACAAACGGATGACGTTGCCGGTGTTCGGCGGAATTTCGGGGTGGACCAGCACTACGTGAAACAAAATGTTCTCCTCAATTCAATTCAAAGCGCGATTCAACGCGGCGGCGTGCGGGCGAACACCAGGTTGCTGACGCGCGCGGCGCCGTGGCGCTTCAGTGTCGCCGCCAGTTCGTCCAGCGTGCCGCCGCTGGTCATGACGTCGTCGACGATGCCGATATGCCTGCCGCGCACCAGCGCGGCGTCCGGCACGGCGAACGCGCCGGCGATGTTGCGCCGGCGCTGCTCCGGCGCGACGCTGCTTTGCGCCGTCGTCTCGCGCACCCGCGCCGTCAGACGCGGATGCAGCGCGACGCCGAGGCCGCGCGCCAGCGGCCTGGCGATTTCCAGCGCCTGGTTGTAGCCGCGTTCGGCCAGCCTGCGCGGCCCCAACGGCACCGGGCAGATCAGCGCCGGCAGCGCGAAGCCGGGTTGCCGCGACACGGCGTCGCGCAGCAGGCGCGCGAACAGCGCGGCCAGCGCCAGCCGGTGGCCGAACTTCAGCTGCAACACCAGTTGGTCGACCGGCGTCGCGTAGTCCGCCGCCGTCAATGTGGCGTCGAAGGCCGGCGGATGCGCGGCGCACAGGCCGCACAGCCGGCGCGCGGGCGGGCCGTGTTGCTGCTTGCAGGCACAAAATTGCTCACCGTGTTGCGCCGGCGCCAGCGCGCCGGGCAGCGGATTGGCGCAGCAGACGCAACGCGCGGCGGCGACGGCGGCGCCGAAAAATTGTGCGGCGCAATCGGCGCACAGCGTGTCATCGCCGCCTTGTCCGCACAGCGCGCAGCAGGTCGGCAGCAGCGTCCGCAAGACGCTGGCGCTGGTGCGCCGCAGCAGGCCGCCTACCGGGCCGGTCAAGGCGCCGCCCGTGTCCGTTGTTTCTTCGATCAGCTTGCCACGCATGCCACGCTCCCGGCAAATAACGCGGGCGCCAGGCGTCGCATTCGCGTTCAACCATGTACACTGCCGACATTATCGCATTACAGACTATCCCACGATGCATGTGCCCGCAAATCCACCCAAACTGAGTGCGCCTATCGATCTGGAGCGTGTGCGCGCGCTGTTTTCCCGCCCCGAACGCATTTCCCCGGCCGATTTCCTGCGCCGCGAAGTGTCGTCGCGCATGTTCGACCGGTTGGAACTGATTAAAATCGCGCCGCAGCGCGTGCTCGACGCCGGCTGCGGCGCCGGCGCCGACCTGCCGCTGTTGCAGAAATCCTACCCGGCCGCCCAGATCCTCGGCCTCGATGCCGCCGCAGCGCAGTTGCGCGCCGCGCAAGGCCAGTCGAGCAAGCAGTCGTCGCTGAATCAGCTGCTGAGCAAACTGTTGCCGTCCAAGACGGGCGTCGACCTGCTGTGCGGGGATTTCGCCGAATTGCCGCTGGGACCGAACTCCATCGACCTGGTGTGGTCCAATCTAGCCCTGCATTGGCACCCCCAGCCGGACCGCGTGTTCGCCGAATGGCGCCGCGTGCTGCGCGTCAACAGCCTGCTGATGTTTTCCTGCTTCGGGCCCGATACCTTCCGCGAGCTGCGCGCCGCGTTCGCCGAGGCCGACCTGGCCCAGCACGCGCTGCCGTTCGTCGACATGCACGACTTCGGCGACCAGCTGGTCGAGGTCGGTTTTTCGACGCCGGTGCTGGATATGGAAGTGATCACCGTGACCTACGACACGCCGACGGCGCTGCTGGCCGATGTGCGCGCGCTGGGCGGCAATCCGCTGCATACCGTGGGCCGGGGACTGATGGGCAAACACGCCTGGCGACGCATGCTGGACGCGCTGGAAAAGACCCGCCGGCCGGACGGCAAGCTGGGCCTGACGTTCGAGGTCATCTACGGCCACGCCTTCCGGCCGGCGCCGAAAGTGACTTCCAAAGGTGAAGCCATCATTCGCTTCGATCTGCCCCGCAAGCCGCGCCAGTAGCGGGTTTGCGGCGTTTCACCGGCCGTTCCGCATTTCGCACTGTGGTAAAGCTGAGTGCGCTATAAGGGATGGAAGAGTTGCAAAATGGATTATTTGTTGATGTGCGTCGTTGTTGTTATATATAATCATTGACTAATTTTGCCAGCAAGTCACGTCGTCAGCTATAACCCACCGACGCGAGGCGAAAGCAGTCAGAACGAACAAGAACAAGCAGTTGAATTAAGCAGAATCAGGCTTTTATGTTGTCCGTAGGCAGTATGTAGCGACGACCATAAAAGTCTCAAGGTCCCGCCGGGGTCGCGTTGAAGAAGTTGTTCAAACGTGGCTGGCATGGGGCCTGAAGTTGTTTAAGGAGCGGCGCCGGTTCAGTTCACCGAAATCCGGAGTCGTTAAAAAAATATTTTTAATTTCTTGGGTGGTTGGGGAAAACATGACACATGCGAAGCGACTTCAATCGTTGATGCTCGGGCTGACGATGACGGCAGCCAGTATCCCAGCGTGGGCGGCGGAGACGGCGGCAGGCACCTATGGCGCGGCGACCGGCGGCACCGGCGGCCCCGTCCCCGGGCAGATGAATCTGCAGCCCCCCGCGACCCAGATCGCTTCCCAAATCTACGACCTGCACACCTGGATGATGGTGGTCTGCCTGGTCATCTTCGTCGCCGTGTTCGGCGTGATGTTCTATTCGATCTTCAAGCACCGCAAGTCGGTCGGCCACAAGCCGGCCACGTTCCACGAATCGACCGCCGTTGAAATCGCCTGGACCGTGGTGCCGTTCCTGATCGTCATCGGCATGGCGCTGCCCGCCACCCGCACCGTGGTCGGCATGAAGGACACCTCCAACCCCGACATCACCATCAAGGCCACCGGCATGCAGTGGAAGTGGGGCTACGACTACCTCGCCGGCGACGGCCAAGGCATTTCCTTCCTGTCGAACCTGAAAACCCCGCGCGCGCAAGTGGGCGCGCCGGGCTTCGCGCCGACCGAGGCGCGCGGCGACAACTACCTGATGGAAGTCGACAACGAAGTGGTGGTGCCGGTCAACAAGAAGATCCGCATCGTCACCACCGCCAACGACGTCATCCACGCATGGTCGATCCCGGCCTTCGGCGTCAAGCAGGACGCCATCCCCGGCTTCGTGCGCGACACCTGGTTCAAGGCCGAGCACACCGGCACCTACCGCGGCTATTGCTCCGAGCTGTGCGGCAAGGAGCACGCGTTCATGCCGATCGTCGTCAAGGTCGTCACCGACGCCGAGTACAAAACCTGGGTCGACGGCAAGAAGAAGGAAATGGCGGCATTGGCCGACGATCCGACCAAGACCTGGACCATCGACGAACTGAAAACCCGTGGCGAAAAAGTCTACACCGCCAACTGCGTGGTCTGCCACCAGGCCACCGGCAAGGGCGTGCCGAACGCGTTCGCGCCGCTGGACGGCTCGGCCGTCGTCAACGGTCCGAGGGCCGACCAGATCCATGTGCTGTTGAACGGCCAGAAGAGCGGCAAATACCCGGCCGAGATGCCGGCCTGGAAGCAGCTGTCGGACACCGACATCGCCGCCGTCATCACCTATACCCGGAACAGCTGGTCGAACAAGGCCGCCGAAAACATCGTTCAACCGGCCGAAGTCATGGCTGCACGTAAGTAATCAGGAGCGTTACAAATGAGCACAAGCACCTTGGATCACGCACACGATCACGCCCACGATCACGCTCACGACCACCCGCACGGGCTGTCGCGCTGGTTGTTCGCCACCAACCATAAAGACATCGGCACGCTGTACCTGTGGTTCTCGTTCGTCATGCTGCTGTCGGGCGGCGTGCTGGCGCTGATGATACGCAGCGAGCTGTTCAAGCCCGGCCTGCAATTCTTCCAGCCCGAGTTCTTCAACCAGCTGACCACCATGCACGGCCTGGTGATGGTGTTCGGCGCCATCATGCCGGCCTTCGTCGGCTTCGCCAACTGGATGATCCCGCTGCAGATCGGCGCCTCCGACATGGCGTTCGCGCGCATGAACAACTTCTCGTTCTGGCTGCTGCCGCCGGCCGCGCTGCTGCTGGCGACCTCGTTCCTGGTCCCGGGCGGCGCCACCGCCGCCGGCTGGACCCTGTACGCGCCGCTGTCGACCCAGATGGGACCGGGCATGGACATGGCCATCTTCGCGATGCACCTGATGGGCGCGTCGTCGATCATGGGCTCGATCAACATCATCGTCACCATCCTCAACATGCGCGCGCCCGGCATGACCCTGATGAAAATGCCGATGTTCTGCTGGACCTGGCTGATCACCGCCTACCTGCTGATCGCCGTCATGCCGGTGCTGGCCGGCGCCATCACGATGACCCTGACCGACCGCCACTTCGGCACCACCTTCTTCAACGCGGCCGCCGGCGGCGACCCGGTCATGTACCAGCACATCTTCTGGTTCTTCGGCCACCCCGAGGTGTACATCATGATTTTGCCGGCGTTCGGCATCGTCTCGCAGATCCTGCCGGCGTTCGCCCGCAAGCAGCTGTTCGGCTACGCGTCGATGGTGTACGCCACCGCGTCGATCGCGATCCTGTCGTTCATCGTCTGGGCCCACCACATGTTCACCACCGGCATGCCGGTGACGTCGCAACTGTTCTTCATGTACGCGACGATGCTGATCGCGGTGCCGACCGGCGTCAAAGTGTTCAACTGGATCGCCACCATGTGGAAGGGTTCGATGACGTTCGAGACGCCGATGCTGTTCGCGGTCGGCTTCATCTTCGTGTTCACCATCGGCGGCTTCACCGGCCTGATCCTGGCCGTGACGCCGATCGACATCCAGCTGCAGGACACCTACTACGTGGTGGCCCACTTCCACTACGTGCTGGTGGCCGGCTCGCTGTTCGCGCTGTTCGCCGGCTTCTACTACTGGTCGCCGAAGTGGACCGGCCACATGTACAACGAGACGATGGGCAAGGCGCACTTCTGGCTGTCGCTGATCACCTTCAACGTCACCTTCTTCCCGATGCACTTCCTGGGGCTGGCCGGCATGCCGCGCCGCTATGTCGACTACTCGGCGCAGTTCACCGACTACAACATGATCGCCACCATCGGCGCCTTCGGTTTCGGCCTGTCGCAGGTGTTCTTCCTGTTCGGCGTGATCATCCCGACCATTCGCGGCGGCAAGCAAGCCGAAGCGAAGCCATGGGATGGCGCCGAGGGCCTGGAGTGGACCGTGCCGTCGCCGGCGCCGTTCCACACCTTTGAAACCCCGCCGCAGTTCAAGTGACGCGGTTGGATTAAGATCATGTCAGAACATAAGAAGCCGAACAACGCGCGCACCGGCTGGATCCTGGCCGGGCTGGCGCTGTTCTTTTTCCTGTCCGTGTTTGTCAAACGCATCTGGCTGAGCTGACTTGAGCCGAGACAACGAAACCAGCGGCTTGAACCGCACCCTGTTGGGCAAGCTGATCGTCATCGCGGTGGTGATGTTCGGCTTCGCCTACGCGCTCAATCCGTTCTACCGCCAGATCTGCGAAGCGCTGGGGCTGAACGTGCTGACGCAAAAGGATGGCACGGTCGAGTTCGACAAGAACACGCAGGTCGACAAGACCCGCAACGTCGTCATCGAGTTCGACGCCAACGCGCAGGGGCCGTACCGCTTCCGCCCGACGGTGTCGAACATGACGGTGCACCCGGGCGAGCTGGCCACGGTGATGTACGAAGTGGTCAACACGCAAAACCGCGATGTCGCGGCGCAGGCGATACCAAGCTACGCGCCGCAAAACGCGATGCAGCATTTTAAAAAGGTCGAATGTTTCTGCTTCAAGCAGCAGGCGCTGAAGCCGAACGAGGCGCGGCAGATGCCGGTGGTGTTCTTCATCGACCCGGCGCTGCCGAAGGACGTGAAGACGATCACCCTGTCGTACACCTTCTTCGAGGTGGGCGGCATGGACAAGACCGCGACCAAGACCGCCGCGGTGAACGGGGGCGCCGGCCATGCCATCCGATAAAAAGGAAAGCGCCTCGTTCCTGTACTCGCTGCGGGCGGTGTTCTGGTCGTTTTTCGGCCTGCGCAGGAAGAGCGATTTCGATACCGATTCGGCCAAGCTGAATCCGTTGCACATCGTCATCGCCGCCCTGATCGGCGTGGCCGTTTTCATCGGCTTGCTGATCACGATCGTCAAATTAGTAGTGGCACAATAAAAGTAGCATCCTCGAATAAATGATTTAGGGAGATGAAGATGAGTTCACAGGTCGGTTCACACGTCGGTTCGCACAAGGCCACGGCGCCGTACTACTTCGTGCCGGGTCCGTCCAGATGGCCGCTGTTCGCCGGCATGTCGCTGCTGGTCACGATGATCGGCGCCTCGGCGTGGGTGAACGACGTGTCGTGGGGCATGCCGGTCAACTTTGTCGGCCTGGCGGCGATCATCACCGTGCTGTATTTCTGGTTCGGCGACGCCATCAAGGAATCCGAAGCGGGCCAATACAGCCAGCGCATCGACTACTCGTACCGCTGGTCGATGGCCTGGTTCATCTTCTCGGAGGTGATGTTCTTCGCCGCCTTCTTCGGCGCGCTGTTTTACGCGCGCACCATCTCGATGCCGTGGCTGGGCGACCTCGATCACAAGTTCATCTGGCCCGACTTCGCCGCGCACTGGGGCAACACCGGCCCGGCCGGCACGGTGGAAACGTTCAAGACGATGGGGCCGTTCCCGATTCCGACGATTAACACCGCGTTGCTGCTGACCTCGGGCCTGACGTTGACGATTTCGCACCATGCGCTGCGCGCCGGCCACCGCGCGCAGACGGCGATCTGGCTGTTCGCCACCGTCTTGCTGGGCGCCATCTTCATGGGCTTCCAGGCCTACGAATACATGCACGCGTACTCGGAACTGAACCTGAAATTGACTTCGGGCATCTACGGCTCGACCTTCTTCATGCTGACCGGCTTCCACGGCTTCCACGTCACGATGGGCGCGATCATGCTGTCGGTGGTGTTGTACCGCGTGCTGAAGGGGCACTTTACGCCGGACAACCACTTCGCGTTCGAAGGCGCGGCCTGGTACTGGCACTTTGTCGACGTGGTCTGGCTCGGGTTGTACGTTGTCGTGTACTGGCTGTAAGGGCGCAGCGTTATAATGCCGCGACGGGGTCGTCGCGGCGAAACAGCCGCAGACGGGAGCGCCCGCTGCGGCTATTTTTTTGGCGCTTCAGGTGCGGATGCCGGTGGGGTGGATGTAGCCGAGCTTGTAAAAGAGCAGGATCAGCAGGAACAGGGCGATCGACAGGCCCACCCGCAGCGCCAGCGCGTTGACGGTGTTGTTGCTTTTGCCTTTGTCGCGCATCAGGAAGAACAAGGCCGATCCCAGGCTGCCCAGTATCAGGATGAACGCGATGGCGACAGCAATTTTCATGACAGGACCGGGCGGTGAAATGATTGAGACTCCATTGTAATGCCTATCAGCTTCCGTTTTAAACTGATCCCGTTCGTGGCGACCGTGCTGCTGGTGACGCTCGGCATCCAGCTGGGCAACTGGCAGGAACGCCGCGCCGCGCAAAAAATCTCCGCACAGGATAAACTTGCCCAAGGTAACCTCGCCGGGCCGCTGGTGCTCGACGGCAAACCGCTCGACGCCGGCGCCGTCGAATTCCGCCGCGTGACCGCCACCGGCCGGTTCGTCGCCGGCTGGCCGCTGTATCTGGATAACCGCCCGTACCAGGGCCGCTCCGGCTTTTACGTGCTGATGCCGTTTAGAATCGCCGGATCGGGCATGCATGTGCTGGTGCAGCGCGGCTGGCTGCCGCGCGATTCGGCGCAGCACGACAAGCTGCCGGCCTATGCCACGCCGACGGGCGAGGTCACGCTGGAAGGCGTGGCGCGGCTGAACCCGGGCCGCGTCATGCAGCTGGGCACGGCGCCGCCGCTGGCGCCGAACGCGATCGTGCAGAACGCCGATCCGTTGCAGGTGGCCGAGCAGAGCGGGCTGACGATGCAGCCGTTCGTGCTGCAGCAGACCGCGCCGGCCAGGCCGGGCGGCGACGACGCCGGCATGGCGCGCGATTGGGCGCTGCCGGCGATGAGCGTCGAAAAACATCAGGGCTATGCCTTCCAGTGGTACGCGCTGGCGGCGATGGCCGTTGTCTTCTTTGTTGTGAACGGATTCAGACGTGCAAAACCCGCCAAATAACCAAACCTCCCGTGGCCGCTGGAAGCTGATGGCCGTGCTGGCCGTGTGCGCCGCGCCGCTGATCGCTTCGTATTTCATGTATTACGTGGTCAAGCCCAAGGGCGGCGTGACCAACTACGGCACGCTGATCGATCCGCGCCTGCATCCGATCCCGCCGATGGCCAGCACCACCTTGGACGGCAAACCGGCCACCTTGGACAACTACAAGGGCAAATGGATCATGCTCAAGGTCGGCCCGTCCGAATGCCTGCAGCAATGCCAGGACCAGCTGTTCGCGATGCGCCAGCTGCGCACCATGCAAGGCAAGGAAATGGAACGCATCGAACGCGTGTGGATGATCACCGACGGCGAGCCGCTCGATACGGTGCTGATGCGCGTCAACGACGGCACCCGCATGCTGCGCGCGCCGGCCGCCGTCATCGACAAGTGGCTGCCGCTGGATAAAGCGGCGCCGGCGGACAACGTCGCCGACCACGTCTACCTGATCGACCCGCTGGGCAACCTGATGATGCGCTTCCCGAAAGGCGCCGTCTCCAGCGACACCGAGAAGGTGCGCAAGGTCCACAAGGACCTCTACAAACTGCTTAAAGCCTCGGCGATCGGATAGCCATCATGCACATGACCCTGATCCAAATGGCGGTCACGGCGTTGCTGGTCGCGCTGCTGCCGCTGTCCTTGGTCTACACCTCGTCCGACGCCAGCAAGTACCGCAAGCTGGTGTGGGTCAGCGTGTTCCTGACGTTCGACCTGATCGTGTTCGGCGCCTTCACGCGCCTGACCGATTCCGGCCTGGGCTGCCCGGACTGGCCCGGCTGCTACGGCGCCGCCAATCCCTTCCTGGCGCACGCCCAGATCGTCGCCGAAGAAGCCTTGCGCCCGACCGGCCCGGTCACCGTGGTCAAGGCCTGGATCGAGATGATCCACCGCTACCTGGCGATGGCGATCGGCGTGCTGATCGTGGCGATGATGGCGCAGGCGTGGTACCGCTGGATTAAGTCCGGGCGCACCCGCATCGAATACGCGCCGGGCATGCCGACCTTCCTGTTCTTCTTCGTCTGCCTGCAGGGCGCGTTCGGCGCCTGGACCGTGACGTTGAAGCTGCAACCGGTGATCGTCACCATCCACCTGCTGCTGGGCATGGGACTGCTGGCGCTGCTGGTGTGGTACGGCGGCCGCCAGAACCAGCTGATTTCGCCGGTGCGCACGGTGACGGCGTCGCCGCCGGCGATGCGCAACATCCGTCTGCTGGCCGGCGCCTCGGCGCTGATCCTGCTGGTGCAGATCGCGCTGGGCGGCTGGGTCAGCACCAATTACGCGACCCTGGCCTGCACCGATTTCCCGCTGTGCGGCGGCAAGCTGGTGCCGGAGATGGACTTCGCGCACGGCTTCACCCTTTGGCGCGAGCTGGGCAAGACCGCCGCCGGCCACTATTTGCCGTTCTCGGCGCTCACGGCGATCCACTGGGTGCACCGTAACATGGGCTTCATCGTCGCGCTGGTGGCCGGCTATACGGCCTGGCGCGCCTGGGACCACCCGGCGCTGCACAAGGTGGCGCGCGGCATCGCCATCATGCTGGCGGTGCAGATCGCCAGCGGCGTCGCCACCATTTACCTGAGCTTCCCGCTGACCATCGCCGTGCTGCACAACGCCGGCGCGGCCATGCTGGTCCTGCTGCTTACCATGTTAAACTACAAGGCTAAGTACCAGTACGATCTTGCCAAAAAAGCAGCTTCAGGCTCGGCTTTCCCGCAGATCTTGCCGGCACGGCAACGCTAAGCACACCTGATGACCACTCACACCGCCATTTCCAAACCACCCAGCCGCGCCTCGCAATATTGGGCGCTGACCAAGCCGCGCGTCACCCAGATGGCGGTGTTCTGCGCCGTCATCGGCATGTTCCTCGCCACCGAGGGGCTGCCGGACTGGCGCGTGGTGGTCGCCGCCACGATCGGCATCTGGCTGCTGACCGGCGCCGCCTTCGCCGTCAACTGCCTGGCCGAGCGCGAGATCGACGCCCGCATGGCGCGCACCGCGCGCCGTCCGATGGCGCTGGGCGACATCACCGTCATGCAGACGGTGGTGTTCGCCGCCGTGATCGGCGGCGCCGGCATGTGGATCCTGTACACCATGGTCAACCCGCTGACGATGTGGCTGACCTTTGTCACCTTCATCGGCTACGCCATCATCTACACGATGATCCTGAAGCCGTCGACGCCGCAAAACATCGTCATCGGCGGGCTGTCGGGCGCGATGCCGCCGGCGCTGGGCTGGGCCGCCATCGCCAACGAGGTGCCGATGGAAGCGTGGCTGCTGGTGCTGATCATCTTCGTCTGGACGCCGCCGCATTTCTGGGCGCTGGCGCTGTACCGCCGCGACGACTACGCCAAATCCGGCCTGCCGATGCTGCCCGTCACGCACGGCATGCAGTTCACGCAGTTCCACGTCTGGCTGTATTCGATCGCGCTGGCCGCCACCACCTTGCTGCCGTTCGCGGTGCAGATGAGCGGACTGATTTACCTGGTGTCGGCCGTCATCCTCAACGCCGTGTTCCTGCACCACGCGTGGAAAATCTACCGTCACTACACCGACTTGATCGCCCGCAAGGCGTTCACCTGGTCGATCATTTATCTGTCGCTGCTGTTCGCGGCGCTGCTGGTGGACCACTACTACAAAATATGAAAAAACTTCTCGCCCTGGGCCTGCTGGCCGTCTGCGTGATGCTGGCCGGCTGCGGCGAGAAAACCGCGGCGGCGCCGACGTTCAAGAACGTCGACATCACCGGCGCCGCGTTCGCGCGCGACTTCGCGCTGACCGACCACACCGGCAAGGCGCGCACCATGGCCGACTACAAGGGCAAGGTGGTGGTGATGTTCTTCGGATTCACCCAGTGCCCGGACGTGTGTCCGACCACGATGGCGGAGATGTCGGCCGTGATGAAGGAATTGGGTCCGCAGGCCGGGCAGGTGCAGGTGCTGTTCGTCACCGTCGATCCCGAGCGCGACACCAGGGAATTGCTGTCGCAGTACGTGCCGGCGTTCGACCAGCGCTTCGTCGGCCTGTACGGCACGCCCGAGCAGACCGCCGCCACCGCCAAGGAATTCAAGGTGTTCTACGCCAAGGTGGAGGGCAAGACCCCGGGCAGCTATTCGATCGACCACACCGCCGCCAGCTACATCTTCGACCGCAACGGCAAGGTGCGCCTGCTGGTGCGCCATAACCAGGGGCCGGCGCCGATCGTCCACGATATCAAACAACTGTTGTTATGAGCGGAGAACCCGTGGGCCAGCGCTTCCAGCCTTTCACCCGGCTCGCCGCCGTCATCCTGCTGGTGATCGGCTGCCTGTTCGTGCTGCGGCCGTTCCTGGCCGCGATCCTGTTCGCCTGCGCCATCGCCATCTCCAGCTGGCCGCTGTATCTGCGCCTGCTCGAGCGCGTCAAGGGGCGGCGCTGGCTGGCCGCCATCATCATGAGCGTCGGCCTGACCCTGCTGATCGTCGTGCCGCTGACCCTGGTCACGTGGAACATCGCCGACAACGCCTCCGAATTCTACGACCACTTCAAGGGCGACCTCGACACGGGCGTTTTGTCGCCGCCGGCATGGCTCAAGGATATCCCGATCGTCGGCGATATCATCGACACTTATCTGCGCAAGTTGCTGGGCAGCCGCGAAGAGTTGCTCAACACCGCCAAGGGCATGCTGGAGCCGGCGCGCCATTTCCTGCTGGGCAGCGGCATGGTGCTGGGCAGCGGCGTGGCGCAGGTCAGCCTGGCCGTGTTCGTCAGCTTCTTCCTGTACCGCGACGGCCAGTACATCGTCGTCTCGCTGTCGAACGCGATGAGCAAACTGATCGGCGCCGAGCAGAGCCTGTCGGTGTCCGACACCGTCAGCCGCACCGTGCGCGGCGTCATGTACGGCCTGCTGGGCACGGCCCTGGCGCAGTCGGTGGTGGCGGCGATCGGCTTTTTGATCGCCGGCGTGCCGGCCGTGGCGCTGCTGTCGGTGGCGACCTTCCTGTTCTCGCTGATCCCGGTCGGCCCGCCGTTGATCTGGGGCGGGGCGGCGCTGTGGCTGTTCAACGAGGGCAGCGTCGCCTGGGGCGTGTTCATGCTGGTCTGGGGCGTGTTCCTGATCAGCGGCGTCGACAACGTCGTCAAGCCGTTGCTGATCAGCCGGGGCAGCAGCCTGCCGTTCATCCTGGTGCTGCTGGGCGTGATGGGCGGGGTGCTGGCGTTCGGCTTCGTCGGCCTGTTCATCGGGCCGACGTTGCTGGCGGTGGGGCTGGGCTTGCTGCGCAACTGGACCGGCCAGCCGGTGTGATCCAGGCTGGCCTGCGCGGCCTCGCTACAGGTGCCGCACTTCGTCCGGCGGCGTTTCCCAATTGTCGTTGCGGCCGTCCAGATAGGTGATCGGCGCGTCGATCAGTTCTGCGGCGGTGACGTCGTCGAGGCACGTCACATTGACCGCGTAGAACTCGCCCCAGCGCGGCGAACTGCCGATGCCGAACGAGCGCACGCCGCAATGGCGGCAAAACAGATGCTTGTCCCGTTTGGTCAGGAATTGATAGATGGTGAGGTCCGCTTCGCCGGAGACGAGCCGGAACGCCGAAGGCTGGACGATGGCCGGCCAGAACCGCACCTTGGTGCAGATCGAGCAGTTGCAGCGCAGGGTGCCCTGGCTCAAATCGATGTCCGCTTCGAAGCGCACGGCGCCGCAATGGCAGCTTCCATGGTAGGTTTTCAAGGTCTCTCCGACGGGTTCGGTAACGCCAAGGCTAACAGTAGATTGGCTCGCCGGCAAACTGAACGCTAACCGCCGGGCCGGCCGACCCGGCGATTACGCCCACCCCGATCCCTAGTCCAGATCGGCGTTGTCCTCGGTGTCATCCTTCGGAATGACCTTCACCAGCAGGATGCGCGGGCCGTTCATCTTCTTGGCCACGATGTCGAAGTGGCGGAAGCTGATGCGCTGACCCTGTTTCGGAATGTCGCCCAGCTTCAGCATGATCAGGCCGCCGACCGACTCGACCTCGTCCATGCCCAATTCCTCGTTCTCGATGTCGATGCCCAAGGTGCGTTCGAGCGAGAAGATCGGCAGGCTGGCCTTGCCGATCAACGTGCCGTCGGGCTGCTTGAGCCAGTCGTTCTCGTTGAGGCGGAACTCGTCGTGGATCTCGCCGACCATCGCGCCGAGCAGGTTGTCGAGCGTGATGAAGCCGAGCGGCCGCTTGCCCTTTTCACCGATCAACGCAAAGTGCGGGGCGCCGTCGCGGAAGCGGCGGAATTGCTCGAGCGCCGGCGTGCGCGCCGAAATCGTCTCCACCGGCCGCAGGAACGGCGTCAGGTCGGTGATCGGCTTGCCCGATTGCTGGGCGAAGAACAAATCCTTCAGGTGCACCACGCCCAGCACCGTCTCGCCGTCCTTGTCGTAGTACGGATAACGGCTGAAGCGGTTGCGCAGCATGGTTTGCAGGTTGTCGGCCAGTGCGCGGCCCGCGTGCAGGCTGATCACCTCGTTGATCGGGCGCATCAGGTCCGACACGGCCAGATCGCTGAAATCGAGCGAATGGGCCAGGATGTTGCGTTCGTCCTTGTTGTATTTCTCACCAGGCTGGCTGGTGCGCAGGATCATCTTCAATTCCTCGACCGAATAGTGGCTGTCGTGGCCGCCCTTGCCGGCAAGGCCGGCCAGCCGCAGCACCAGGTTGGCGCTGCCGTTGAGCACCCAGATGAACGGATACATGGCCCAGTAAAAAGCGTACAGCAGCGGCGCGCACCACAGGCCGATCGCTTCCGGCATGCGGATCGCCAGCGACTTGGGCGCCAGCTCGCCGACAACGATGTGCAGGAAGGAAATCACGCCGAAGGCGAAGACGAAGGCGATGCTGTGGACCAGCTTGGGCGAATCGATGCCGATGGCGGTCAGAAACGGTTCGAGCAGGCTGGCGAAGGCCGGTTCGCCGACCCAGCCCAGACCGAGCGAGGCGAGGGTGATGCCGAGTTGGCAGGCCGACAGGTAGGCGTCGAGCTGGCCGTGTACTTTGCCGAGGATGCGACCACGTAGTCCCTGGGTCTTGGCGATGGCGCGAACGCGCGTCTTGCGCAGCGTGACGATGCCGAATTCGGCCGCCACGAAGAATCCATTGAGCGCGACCAGGAATAGGGCGAGCACGACAAGCATAACGTTTTGCATAGGGGCCGAGCGGCGATAAGGTAGTTAAAACATGCATCTTAAACGACTGCGCGGAGATGGGGCGCAAATTGCCATTTATCAATCGAAAATGTCTTTGGAGTCGCAGCCGCAGCCGATGAGCGGTTTTCAGTCGCCCGCGCGAATTCCCGCGCGCGTCGTGGTGGAAGCCGGTGCACTTGATGGCTGTCAACCATGCCGATGGTAGGCTGGCCGTGTGGGAATGTGTGATTTTTGCTGCTCGGCGCGGTGATATTCTCGAGACCGGATCAGGAAACGACGGAGAAGACCAAGTGGCATTCACTTTCAAAACCATCAAGCCGTTGGCGGAATCGTCCAGCGCGCGAGAGCATGTCATCAAAATGTTGTCGGCCAGCGCCGAAGATTTTGTGAACGTTGTTTGGCCAGGCATCTCGCAACTGCCGATTGTGGGCGGAGGTAAGCTACAGCCGGTGGAAGCCGTTTCAGACAAAAACTTCATTGACCAGTTGGACCTGCTTGCGGGCATCGACGCCTGGCATATTCAAGCCAATCCGTCGTCGATTCGTGGGTTGGCGAGCCGGGTGCAATGGGGCGTGCCGCGGCGCACCTTCACCATCCGTACGCGGTCCAAGGGCGGTGGAGAGACGGAATTGGAGAAGCGCGCCAGGGCCATTGCGAATCGGGAAGAAGGTCATCTGTATCCGCACCTGACTGTCCAGGCATATCTGGATAAGAAAGGAGGAACGTTGCTATGCGCCGCTGTCATCAAGACGACCGATCTGATCGCACGGGCAAGTTTTCTTCAGGAAAAGATGAAGCACAACAGCAATTGGTTCGGTTACATCGACAATCCCGACGGTAGCCAATTCATGTACATCGCATGGGATGACCTTCTCGCACAGAAGTTCCAATTAGGCATTTTATGAAACGATCGCCAGCGATGGGGGTCAAGTCTGTCATTCGGACACGGTCACATCCGACAGGTCGTCAAGTCGGTCTGCCGGCCCTCGTGAGCGTGAACGCGGCGTCGCGGTCGTTCAACACGGTGCGCGTCCACCCCTGGGCGGCGTAAAACTTGTCGGCGCGCGTGCCGGCCGAGGTGCTCAGGTGCACGCCGTCGTGCCCGAGCGCGAACAACCAGTCCACCGCGACGCCGAGCAAGCGCTTGGCCGCTCCCTTGCCTTCATGCGCCGGCGACACGAACAACGCCCAGATCGATGCGTCGGTCTTGTCGGCATAGGAAAATCCGACGACCTCGCCCGCAATTTCCGCAACCCAGCCGCGCCCGAGCAGGTCCAGATAGTCCAGGTACATCTGCTGCGTCACCCGGCTTGGATCGGTCAGGACGTTTTCCTTGACGTCCAGACGAATGGCCGACATCGCCGCGATGTCGTCGACGGTGGCCTGGCGCACGTGGAGCGTGTCGAAAAACCGCATGCCGGCGTAGGGCTTTTCACGGCAGCGCGCCATGCGCGAAGCGAGCGATCCGACATGTGCTTCGAGCTGATGGCCGTCCGGATCGAGGAAGTAGAACGATTCGCCTTCGCTGCGATTGGCTTTCCATTCCACAACACCCGCAGCCAGCAGGCGCTGGCGAAACCCGGCGAAATCGCCCTCCCGGATCGCGAACGCATAGTGGGTGTATCCGGATGGCTCGGCGCCGGCTCGATCGGCCTCGAGCGACAGGCAAATCCACAACCCGCCCACGGTCAGGTAGGCGCCGGTGTCCCACGTGGCGATCAACTGGAAATCGAGCAGGCGCGTGTAGAAGTCGACGCTGCGCGGCAGATCCGAGGAGGCAAGGGTGAGATGGGAAATTCCAGTAAGCACAAAGATTCCGGCGATCGACTATTTACAGCTATCATTTTAGCAAATGACGCCGAGCCCTCCGTCAGGCCGGGTGCGCCGGATGGTTTTGGTATTTTTATGGATGGGTTCGTGTCCGAATGACAGACTTGACCCCCCTTGGATGGTGGAACGGGAAAATGAAACTGAGAACAATTACCGGTACCACGGCGTCGGCGCTTGGTCTGCTGGCGCTCTTTCTCACATGGCCGGTGGGGGCGCATGCCACCGATGTGCTGCGCCGGCATTTGACGGGCACCTGGGGGACGGCGGCGTCGCTGCACGCCGGCGCCACCGGACAAACCGAATTGCTACTACTGGCGGACGGATTCGGTGTGCTGAGCGGCTCGACCCCGCCCGCCGTGCGACGCGACGGCATCGATGACGGAAAGGCGCCGCCGCGTGCGATCATCGGTTTTCCGTTGCGCGCCACCGCCGACGGCGACACGATCACCGCCAATCAGTTGCCGCTCCGCAACGATTCGAGTATCGAGTCGTCGCCGGGCGTGCGTCCGGGGAACCGGCCTTTTTCGTAGCGTAGGCAGAGGCCCAGCCGTTGCGTCGAGGCCAACCTGCCGTCTTTCAACGTCAGCGTGACCGTGCAAATGAATGGATCGCCGACAAATTCCCAACCTTTGCCGGGTACTTGCACATCGGCGTCGAAGCTTAATTCGACCTTGGCTTCCGCCAGCTCATTTAATGGTATGTCCTTTTTGAGCGCTGCGCGGCGCAGGAATTCCGCATAATTTCGGGCGACCAGCCGCGCGATGTCGGTTGGTGGAATGGTGGTGTGGTCAAGCAGGTTCAGTTGCACGCGCAGGTCCGCCGGCGCGTCGCGGTACAGCAATCCAAGCGCCCACTGGCCGCCGACATCGTTGTTGCGATGGAAGAAGGCGCTCGCCAGGCCGCCCGCGACGTGCCTCAGCCTTTTTACGCTGATCGTCGGCGCGTCGCTCACCTGGTCGGCAGCCAGCGCGGCTTGGTGTCGGTGTGCAGTTCGCGCTCCACCGGGGCGTCGTATTCCGGTTCCATCGTGCCCAGGGTGAGGGCGATGCGGTCCGGACTTTGCGTGCTGCGCCAGAACAAGGTCGAACCGCAGACGCGGCAAAAGCCGCGCCGTCCGTCGCCCGACGACGCGTATTCCGTCACCAGATCGGCGCCGCGCTCGAAGGCGAAGCCGGCTGCGCCGACGTTGGCGTAGGTGCCGGCCGCCGCGCCGTGCTGTTTCTGGCACATGGTGCAGTAGCAGTGGCTGGCGTGGGACACCGGCCCGTCCGCGCGGTAGGCAACGCCGCCGCATAAGCAACTACCTTTCAACATCGCGTCCTCCCATTTCATCAGTGGTCGATAAACTGTAACCGATTTGATAACGCTTGTCAGCTTGCCACCGCGAACGGTCCGCCGTGCACCGCCGACAGGATCGCTTCGACCGCCGGGTGCTTGATCTTGCGGGCGTTGGAGATGGCGTAGAAATGCTCGCGCAACTCGGGCGCGTCGCCGACCAGCACCGCGCCGAATTGTTCTTCGATGTCGTGCGCCAGCGCCGACGTGGCGAAGAACAGCCCCATGCCGTTGCGGCCGAAGGTGTTGAGCATGGCGTTGTCCTCGAATTCGCCGACGATCTCCGGCCGCACCTCGTGCTGCACCAGCCAGGCGTCGATGCGGCCGCGCAGCGCGTTGTTGCGCGTGGGCACGAGCAGCGGCGCGTGGTTCAGGCTGGCAGGAAACCCGGGCCGGTATTTATCGGCCAGGCGCGGCACGCCGAACAGCTTCATGTCGCTTTCGCCCAGCAGGTGGCTGAACACCTTGAGGCTGCCGCCGGCGTGCACCGTGCGGTCGGTCAGCACGACGTCGAGCTTGCCCAGCGCCAAGTCGGCCAGCAAGTCCTCGAACTCGGCCTCCATGCACACCAGCCGCACCTGCTTGTCCATTTCCTGCGTCGCTTGCAGCAGGCGGAAGGCGATCAGCTTGGGCAGCGAATCGGAGATGCCCACCGTCAAGCGCATCTTGCCGGCCTCGGCTTCATCGAGCGCGTCCTGCAATTGCTCGCCGAGCAGGAAGATCTGGTCGCAGTAGCTCAGCGCTAGCCGGCCGGCCTCGGTCGGCACCAGGCGCCGCCCCTGCGGCTCGAGCAATTGCTTGCCGACCGATTGCTCCAGCGACGCCAGCTGCATGCTGATCGTTTGCACCGCCAGCCCGAGGCGCTCGGCGGCGCGCGTGACGCCACCCTCCTTGGCCACCATCCAGAAAAAATACAGGTGCCGGAAATTCAATCCACTGGTCTTCAAAATGCTTCCTTCCCGCTGATCTTCTGTTTTTACGAAGTAATACTTCAATTATCTTCTATTTTTAAATTGTTCGTACGCCTATACACTGCGCTACATCAACTTATAACTGGGGAAAAAATCAATGAAGCATTTTAGAATTTCCTTCCTGGTCAGCTTCATCTGCCTTGCGGCGGCTGGCTGGTGGGGATACTCGCTCAACGGCTGGCCTGGCGCCTTGTCCGCTTTCGGCGTCGCGCTGATTTTGGCGGCGATGGAAGTGTCGCTGTCGTTCGATAACGCGGTGGTCAACGCCTCCGTGCTGAAGGATTGGGACGAGTTCTGGCAAAAGCTGTTCCTGGGCCTGGGCATCATCATCGCCGTGTTCGGTATGCGCTTGCTGTTCCCGCTGGTCATCGTCGCCGTCGCGGCCGACATCGGCATCATGGATGTGTGGACGTTGGCGTTGAACGATCCGAAGACGTATTCGATGCACCTGACGAACCACCACGCGGAAGTGGCGGCGTTCGGCGGCATGTTCCTGCTGCTGGTGTTCCTCAACTTCCTGCTCGATGAAGACAAGGAAGTGCATTGGCTGGGTAACTTCGAGAAGAAGCTCGGCTCGCTGGGCAAGGTCTCGTCGATCTCGGTGATGATTTCGCTGGGCGTGCTGATGGCCTGTATGGGCCTGGTGACCGAGGCGCAAAAGCTGGTGGTCTTGATTTCCGGCCTGTGGGGCATCCTGGTGTACGTCGGCGTGGACGCGATCAGCGGCCTGCTGGAGAAGGAAGAGTCGGGCGGCAGCGATGTCGGCGACATGGTCAAGAAGGGCGGCATCGGTGGTTTCCTGTACCTGGAAGTGCTCGATGCCTCGTTCAGCTTCGACGGCGTGATCGGCGCGTTCGCCATCACCACCGACGTCGTGATCATCATGCTGGGCCTGGCCATCGGCGCGATGTTCGTGCGCTCGATGACGGTGTACCTGGTCAAGAAGGGCACGCTCGACCAGTTCGTTTTCCTGGAGCACGGCGCGCACTATGCGATCGGTATCCTGGCGGCGATCATGCTGGCAAGTATGAAGTTCCACGTGCCGGAACTGTTCACCGGCCTGATCGGCGTGGCCTTCATCGCCGCCTCGGTGTGGTCGTCGGTGCGCCACCGCCGCAAGGAAGCGGCGGCTGAAAAGCTCGCCGCGTGACGGTGGCGTAACAACGCGGTAGTCAAACAAAGTTAGAGTTGTAATAGAACACGGAGGGTCGTTAAATACGGACACGACCCGCCGCATGCAGTACCCAAGTCCGGTTTCTTTAAGGAGTATCACATTATGGCAATCAGTCTGCAAAAAGGCGGTAACGTTAATCTGAGCAAGGAAGCCCCGGGCCTGTCGCAAATCGTCGTCGGCCTCGGCTGGGACGCGCGCGCCACCGACGGCAGCGCCTTCGATCTGGACGGCTCGGCCTTCCTGTTGAAGGTCGACGGCAAGGTCCGCGCCGACAACGACTTCATCTTCTACAACAACCTGAAATCGTCCGACGGCGCCGTCACCCACTCGGGCGACAACCGCACCGGCGCCGGCGACGGCGACGACGAAACCGTCACCATCGACCTGACCAAGGTGCCGGCCGATGTCGAGCGCATCGCCATCTGCGTGACGATCCACGACGGCGACGCCCGCAAGCAAAACTTCGGCATGGTGCAGAAGGCCTACATCCGCACCGTCAACGCCAGCGGCAACGCGGAAATCGCCCGCTACGACCTGTCCGAAGACGGTTCGACCGAATCGGCGATGGTGTTCGGCGAGGTGTATCGTAACGGTACCGATTGGAAGTTCAAGGCCGTCGGCCAGGGCTTCAAAGGCGGTCTGGGCCCGCTCGCCGCCTCGTTCGGCGTCGGCGTTTAATTGTTGTAAAGTAGTGTTTTAATTGAAAGGACTCAGTCATGCCAAAATTTTCGGTCACCGGTGATGTCGACCCGTTTCTGCACGTAACACTGGCGCAGGGAGAGAAGATCTACTGCGAGTCGGATGCGATGGTGATGATGGAGGCGACGCTCGATTTGAAGGGCAAGGTCACCGGCGGTATCGGTGCGGCCATCATGCGTCGCTTCGCCAACGGTGAGTCCTTCTTCCAGCAACACATCGAGGCGGTGCGCGGCGGCGGCGATTGCCTGCTCGCGCCCACCCTGCCGGGCGCCATGCAGGTGCTCGACGTCGGCCAGGTGCAGTACATGCTGAGCGACGGCGCCTTTGTCGCCGCCACCGCCAGCGTGGAACTGAAGGTGCGCACGCAAAGCCTGGGCAACGCCTTGTTCGCCCAGAGCGGCGGTTTCTTCATCACGGAAACGGCCGGCACCGGCCAGGTGGCGGTGTCGGGCTTCGGCTCGATTTCGGAGCTCGACGTCACGCCCGGCAACGATGTGGTCATCGACAATTCGCATGTGGTGGCGTGGGATAACCGGCTGCGCTATGAAATCTCCGTCACCACCGGCGGCAACAGCGGCTTTTTGAGCAATCTGGTCAACAGCCAGACCAGCGGCGAAGGCATGGTGCTGCGCTTTTCCGGAACCGGAAAGATCCTGGTGTGCTCGCGCAACGGCGCGGCGTTCCGGGCTTGGGCCCAGCGCCCGGGGTCGCAGTAATCCATGATCGCCAACTACACCAACTAAGGAGCACACAATGTCAGTCAATTTGAGCAAGGGCCAGAAGATTTCTCTGGAAAAAGAAAGCGGCGGCGCGCTCGGCAAGGTCACCATGGGCCTGGGCTGGGATGCGATCAAGAGCAAGGGTTTCCTGGGCTTCGGCGCCAAGACCGAGGCGGTCGACCTGGACGCTTCCGTCGTCATGTTCGACGAAGGCCAGCGGCCGGTGGACGTGATCTGGTTCCGCCAGCTGAAGAGCAAGGACGGCAGCATCGTCCATACGGGCGACAACCGCACCGGCGCCGGCGACGGCGACGACGAGCAGATCAACGTCGACCTGAACGCCGTGCCGGCCAACGTCAAGAGCCTGGTGTTCACCGTCAACAGCTTCACCGGCCAGACCTTCGCCCAGGTCGAGAACGCCTACTGCCGCCTGCTGGACGCGTCCAACGGCAAGGAAGTGGCGCGTTTCAACCTGTCCGTGCAGGGCCCGCACTCGGCGCAGATCATGGCCAAGGTGTATCGTCACAACGGTGAGTGGAAGATGCACGCGATCGGCGAAAACGGCAACGGCCGTACCTTCGACGACCTGCTGCCGCAGATCGCCGCGCACCTGTAAAGAATTGGGGCGCGTGCGCCCCGATAATAGTTGTACCCGCAGTTGAAGCGCAACACCGTACCGGCGGTGTTGCGCTTTTTTGCGTTAAAACGCGTGGCGGATGCCGAGGCTGACGATGGTGGTCTTGGCGTCAAGGTTCTGGCCGGCGCCGGCGAACAGCGGCACTTCCTGCGAACCGAGCGGCAGCAGCAGCGCGCCCGGACCGCCGGCGATCGGCAGCGGCGTGATGGCGCCGCGGACGATGTTGCCGCGCTTGTCCTTGACGCCGCCGAAACGGGTGTACAGCGCCGTGCGCTTGGAGAAGTTGTAGTCCAGCCCGAACATCAGGCCGCGCTCGCGTCCGCGCGTGTAGTTGGTGAAGCGCGTGTCGAGCAGGTGGGCGCTGAGGTCGACCTGGCCGATGGCCTGCTTGATCGTCGCGCCCCAGGTGTTGACGGTCGGATCGGTGTTGCCGCCCAGATTGAACTTGCCCTGGTGGCCGACCAGGGCGACGGTGGTGCCGGTGCCGGCGAAGATGTACTTGAACGAGGCCATGTAGGCGCGGTAGTTCTCGACGGTGAACAGCGGCACCAGGGTCGAGCCCGAGACCACGCCCAGCGGCACGCCGCCAAAATCGTTGCGGTGGTAGGAGGCGAGCGCGGTCAGGCTCTCGCCGCGCCAGGCCAGCATGGCGCCGACGGCGCGGCCGCGGTCGTCGGTGGTCTCGGCGCCGGCGGTCAGGCCGCCGACGATTTGTCCGGTGGCGGCGGTGGCCACCGGCGTGCTGGCGGTGGCCACCGAGCGCGCGGCGCTGACGCCGCTGCCGACGCCGGCGTTGGTCGAGAACGACGCGATCGCCGTCCACGGCCCCTGCTTGACGGCATAGCTGATCTGGTTGTCCTGGAAGGTTTGCAAGGTGTTCACGGCCAGGCCTGCGCTGAACAGGTCGGTGCTGCCGATCGCTTCCGGCGTGACCAGGTAATAGGCGATCAGCATCGGGCTGGCCTGGCGGCCGAGCTTGACTTCGCCGACCGGCGTGGTCAGGCCGACGTAGGCCTGGCGGCCGAAAATGCGCCCATCGTTGGCGACGCCGCCGTTGTCGAGCGTGAGGCCGCCCTCGAGCACGAACAGGCCGCGATAGCCGCCGCCCAGGTCCTCGACGCCGCGCATGCCGAAGTTGCTCTGCCGCGTGTGCGACGGGCTGACCCGCACCGAGGTGCTGGCCGGCGAGGCGATCGAATTGGGAATCGGCGTGGTGCCGCGCAGCCCGAACAAGGTGCCCTGGACGTTGCCTTCCCCTTTTTCGATGCGGTCGACGCCGACATCCAGGGTGCCATAGAGGGTGACGGACGATTGCGCGAAAGCGTGGCCCATGCCGAGGAGGGCGAGCGCGGACAGGCATGCTGCGGATGCGGCGGTTCGTTTCATATTCTTGTCTCCAGATTTTTTATAGTGGCTATCAAAACCGACCATATGCTCGGTCGTGTTGACGTTTTAAGTGTAGAGCAACATGCCGTGTGTTACGCACAGTTGTCATTAAAAGAAGGCGCGGTGCGTATAATTTGTGTACCGCAAACAACGCCCCTTATTCCATGCCTTCTTCCCGCCTATCTTCCCGGGTGTGCGCGTGACCGGCCACGGCGCGCCGCCGGCCGCCAGCAAATGGATCGCGTTGCTGGTGGCCGGCGCCTTCTTCATGGAGAACCTGGACGGCACCATCATCACCACCGCGCTGCCGGACATCGCGCGGTCGTTCGGGGTGGCGCCGCTGGCGCTGAACATCGGCGTCAGCGCCTATCTGCTGACCCTGGGCGTGTTCATCCCGATCAGCGGCTGGGTGGCCGAGCGGCTGGGCGCGCGGCGCGTGTTCGCGGCGGCGCTGGCGGTCTTCACGCTGGCCTCGGTACTGTGCGGCATGGCCGACAGCCTGACCGGATTCGTCTGGCTGCGCGTGCTGCAAGGCGTGGGCGGGGCGATGATGGTGCCGGTCGGACGCCTGCTGGTGCTCAAGAACACGCCCAAGGAAAAGCTGATCGGCGTGATCGCCACGCTGACCTGGCCGGCGCTGGTGGCGCCGATACTGGGGCCGCCGGTGGGCGGCTTCATCGCCAGCTACCTGTCGTGGCGCTGGATCTTCTATCTCAACCTGCCGCTCGGGCTGATCGCGCTGGCGCTGGCTTGGTGGCTGATCCCGGAACAGCGCGCGCAAACGCGGCGGCCCTTCGATTGGCCCGGCTTCGTGCTCAGCGCGGGCGGGGTGCTGTTGCTGACCTGGGGCACCGAGTCGGTCGGCGGCGCCCATCCGGACTGGTTCGAGGCGCTCTCGTGCATGGCCGCCGGCGCCGTCATGCTGGCGGCGATGGTCTGGCACCTGCGCCGCGCCGCCCATCCGCTGATCGACCTGGGCGCGTTCGCGATCCCGACCTTCGCCATCACGCTGGTCGGCGGCTCGCTGTTCCGCATGGCGATCGGCGCCGTGCCCTTCCTGCTGCCGCTGATGTTCCAGCTGGGCTTCGGACTGGACGCCTTCCAGTCCGGCCTGCTGGTGGTGGCGGTATTCGCCGGCAACCTGATGATGAAGCCGGCCACCACGCCGATCCTGCGGCGCTTCGGTTTCAAGCCGGTGCTGCTGGTGAACGGCCTGGCCAACGTCGCCTCGCTGGCGGCGTGCGCGCTGCTGTCGCCGGCCACGCCGGTGTGGCTGATCGCCGCCGTGCTGTTCGTCGGCGGGCTGACGCGCTCGATGCAGTTCAGCGCGCTGAACACGCTGGCCTTCGCCGACGTGCCGCAGCAGCGCATGGCGGCCGCCAACACGCTGTTCAGCACCTCGTTCCAGGTGGCGGTGGGGCTTGGCATCGCGATGGGGGCGGGCGGGGTGCGGCTGGGCCACTGGAGCGCGCAGCGGCTGGGCATCGCCGACTGGCCGGCGATCGAATACCGGCTGGCGTTTTTACTGGTGGCGCTGGTCAGTTTGCTGGCCATGCTGGACGCGATGTTCCTCAAAGCGGGCGCCGGCGCACAAGTTGTTACAAAGCGGGCTGGCCTTTAACGCTATAATCTTGCTATGGAAAAACTAAAAGACATCTCGCAGATTGTTACGCAAGCCTCACGCGGCGAGTTGGTCTTTCCTACCAGCGTCAACGCGGCGTTGCGGCTGCAATTTGCGCTGTCCGATCCCGATTGCGACACCGAGGACGTGATCCGCAAGGTGCTGGCCGAGCCGTTGCTGGCGGCGCGCACCGTGGCCTTGGCCAACGCGGCCGTGTTCAACCGCGGCGGCGTGCCCGTCACCAGCGTGCGCTCGGCCGTGGCGCGGGTCGGCTACCGCCACCTGTACACGATGGCGGCGGCGATGGTGGTGCGCCAGTTCGGCAGCCGCATCCGCGACGCCGGCCTGCGCGCCAAGGCCGAACAGCTGTGGCGCCACACGGCGCACGTGGCCGCGCTGTCGCACGTGATCGCGCGCAAACTGACCGCCACCGACGCCGACACGGCGATGTTCGCCGGCATCGTGCACGAGGCCGGCGGCTTCTATCTGCTGTCGCGCGCCGACGAGATCCCCGGCCTGCTGGACGATCCGGCCGACTGGATGGGCGCCGCGCACGAAATCATCACCCGCGAGATGATGAAGAAAATGGCGATCCCCGAACCGGTGAGCCTGGCCATCGTCTCGCTGCGCGGGGCGACGTTGACGCCGCCGCCGCTGGGCCTGCGCGACACCTTGCTGATCGCCAAGCGGCTGGCGCCGGTGGCGTCGCCGTTCGCGCCGATGCAGGAGCACGCCGGCCTGGCCGGCTTCATCGACGACAACGCGGCGCTGGAACAGATGCTGGCCGAGTCGGCCGAGGAGGCCGCGACCATGAGCGCGGCCTTGCTGGTGTAGCATTTCCCCGCCAGCGCTTCATGTGGCGAAAACGATGTATAAGCCATCATTTTTGTCGAAAGTCTGGCAATATGCACATCGCACGACCCTCATGGGCGATAATGCCGAATAGTCGTCATACAACAAGCCCTCAGCCATGACTCAAACCGCAACAGTCCCATTGTCCGCCGCGCCGGCGCCCTTGCCCAAGAAGAAGCACCGCAACCTCGCCCAAGGCGTGGTCGAGAGCTTTACCCACAGCATCCAGGCCGGTACCCTGAAACCGGGCGAGAAACTGCCGACCGAATCGGTGATCATGGAGATGCACGGCGTCAGCCGCACCGTGGTGCGCGAGGCCATCTCGCACCTGCAGGCGGCCGGCCTGGTGCAAACGCGCCACGGCATCGGCACCTTCGTGCTGGAGCCGCAACCGGCCAACCTGCGCATCTCGTCCGACACCATCCGCACGCTGGGCGACGTGCTGGCGATCCTGGAACTGCGCATCAGCCTGGAAACCGAGGCCGCGTGGCTGGCGGCGAGCCGCCGCAGCGAAGAGCAGGCGCAGGAAATGGGCGTGGTGCTCAGGCGCATCCAGGAATCGCAAACCCGTCCTGGCTCGGTCGAGTCGGACGTCAAATTCCATCTGCTGATCGCGCAGGCCACCGGCAACCGTTATTTCGTCGATATCTTGAGCGACTTGGGCAACACCATCATCCCGCGCACGCGCGTCGATTCGGCGTCGCTGGCGCACGACGATCCGGTGGTGTACCAGGAGCGGGTCAACCGCGAGCATGACGATATTTACAACGCCATCCTGCGCAAGGATGCGGAAGCGGCCCGCGCCGCCATGCGCACCCACCTGAGCAATAGCCGCGAGCGCCTGCGCCGCGCGCAAGAGGATATCGCCGCCAAGAACGGCTGAAAACGCCGCACGCGGCGGCGGCGGGCGCGGCGCGCAGCGCGGCGGGCCAGGCTTCGGCGCCCGCGCAACAACGTCACGGCCGGCGATCGGCGAGTTTTCGCTAAATCGCTTGCTCCCGTCCGAATATGGTTGTACGATGTCATACAACACGCGACGGGAAGCCCGTCGAACTTCCCCTTCACACAATAGACGTCGATTATTGGAGACCTTATGCAACCGAATGACCTGAAAAAAATCCTTTCCTCTGGCCTGCTGTCGTTCCCGATCACCGACTTCGATGCAGAAGGCAACTTCCGCAAGTCGACCTACATCGAGCGCCTTGAGTGGCTGGCACCGTACGGCGCGACCGCGCTGTTCGCCGCCGGCGGCACCGGCGAGTTCTTCTCGCTGACCCCGAACGAATACACCGACATCATCAAGACCGCCGTCGACACCTGCGCCGGCCAAGTGCCGATCCTGGCCGGCGTCGGCGGTCCGACCCGCGTCGCCGCCGCCTACGCCAAGGAAGCCGAGCGCGTTGGCGCCAAGGGCTTGCTGCTGCTGCCGCACTACCTGACCGAAGCGTCGCAGGACGGCCTGATCGAACACGTCGCCGAAGTCTGCAAAGCCACCAACCTGGGCGTGGTGGTGTACAACCGCGCCAACTGCCGCCTGACGGCCGACTCGCTGACCAAGCTGGCCGACCGTTGCCCCAACCTGATCGGCTTCAAGGACGGCGTCGGCGACATCGAACTGATGGTCTCGATCTGGCGCAAGCTGGGCGACCGTTTCAGCTACCTGGGCGGCCTGCCAACGGCCGAAGTGTACGCGGCGGCCTACAAGGCGCTCGGCACCCCGGTCTACTCGTCGGCGGTGTTCAACTTCATGCCGAAGCTGGCGATGGACTTCTACCACGCGGTCGCGTCGGACAACCACGCCGAACAAAACCGCATGCTGGACGAGTTCTTCCTGCCGTACCTGGAGATCCGCAACCGCAAGGCCGGCTACGCCGTCAGCATCGTCAAGGCCGGCGCCCGCCTGGTCGGCCACGACGCCGGTCCGGTGCGCGCACCGCTGACCGACCTGACCGCGGAAGAGTGCGACATGCTCGACAAGCTGATTCGCAAGCAAGGCGCGCAATAATCCGGTAAGCTAGCGTCATACAACGTCATACAACATAAAGCGCGGCTGGTCCGCGCTTTTCACACATCTAAGGAGTCGATATGCAAGTAGCTGGCGAAATGATCATTGGCCGCAGCGCCGTGGTGGGTAAAGAGGGCACGATGAAGGCGATCGATCCATCGCGCAACGCCGAAATCGAACCGGCGTTCGGCCTGGCCGGCGCCGCCGACCTGGCGCGCGCCTGCGAACTGGCCGACGCCGCCTTCGACGTCTACCGCGCCACCGGCCTGGAAGCGCGCGCCAAGTTCCTCGAAACCATCGCCGACCGCATCATGGATCTGGGTCCGACCCTGATCGAGCGCGCGATGCAGGAAACCGGCCTGCCGCAGGCGCGCCTGGAAGGCGAGCGCGGTCGCACTTGCAATCAACTGCGCCTGTTCGCCAAGGTCGTGCGCGACGGCCGCTTCCAGTCGGCCACCCTGGACAGCGCGCTGCCGGAACGCACCCCGCCGCGCAGCGACCTGCGCCTGCGCAAAATCGGCCTGGGCCCGGTCGCCGTGTTCGGCGCCTCGAACTTCCCGCTGGCGTTCTCGGTGGCCGGCGGCGACACCGCCTCGGCACTGGCCGCCGGTTGCCCGGTCGTCGTCAAAGCCCACTCGGCCCACCTGGGCACCTCGGAACTGGTCGGCAAAGCCGTCGCCAAGGCCGCCGAGGAATGCGGCATGCCGGAAGGCGTGTTCTCGATGCTGATCGGCTCCGGCCAGACCATCGGCCAGGCGCTGGTGAGCCACCCGGCCATCAAGGCGGTCGGCTTCACCGGCTCGCGCGCCGGCGGCATCGCGCTGATGAAAACCGCGGCCGAACGCAAGGAACCGATCCCTGTGTACGCCGAAATGAGCTCGATCAATCCGGTATTCCTGCTGCCGGGCGCGCTGGACAACGCCAAACTGCCGCAAGCCTTCGCCGACTCGCTGACGATGGGCGCCGGCCAGTTCTGCACCAACCCGGGCTTGCTGATCGGCCTGAAAAGCGACAAGCTGCAAGCGTTCGTCGCCGCCGCCGCCGGCTCGCTGGCCGCCAAGCCCGCCGCCACCATGCTGACCCCGGGCATCCACAAAGCCTATGTCAACGGCGTCAACGGCCTGGCCGGCATCGACGGTGTTTCGCAACAGGCCGCCGGCCTGACCACCGAAGCGCCATGCGCCGCGCAAGCGTTCCTGTACCAGGTCGACGCTAAGACCTTCCTGGGCAACCCAGCGCTGGAAGGCGAAATCTTCGGACCGACCTCGCTGCTGGTGGTCGCCGACGACGAAGCCGAGCTGCTGGCCGTGGCCGAACACGTCGAAGGTCAACTGACCGCCGCCGTCCACGCCACCGCCGACGACCGTCAACTGGCCGCGCGCCTGATGCCGGTGCTGGAACGCAAAGTGGGCCGCATCCTGTTCAACGGCTTCGGCACCGGCGTGGAAGTCTCGCACGCGATGGTGCACGGCGGCCCGTTCCCATCGACCTCGGACAGCCGTTCGACGTCGGTTGGCGCCGGCGCCATCGACCGCTTCCTGCGTCCGGTTTGCTACCAGGACGTGCCTTCCTACCTGTTGCCTGAGTCGCTGGCTGACGAAAATCCGCAAAAGCTGCCGCGCATCGTCAACGGTGACCTGGTATGGAACGCGTAAGCGACATCCAATGCGCGGTGGGCGAGAGCCCGACGTGGAGTGCGGCGGAATCGGCCTTTTACTGGACCGATATCCCCGCCAAGCGCGTCTGGCGCCTGGACCTCGCGTCCGGCGCCACGCGTTTCTGGAGCCTGGATGAAATGGCCGGCTGCGTCGCGACCAGGGCCGGTGGTGGCCTGATCGCCGGCATGGAGACTGGTGTTTTCAGCCTGGCGCTGGGCGAAGGCCCGGCCGCCGTGGCCACCAGGCTGGCGGCGCCGTCGGCGGAGTCGGGCGCGCTCGGCGAGGGCAAGCGCTTCAACGACGGCCGCTGCGACCGTCAAGGGCGCTTCGTGGCCGGCACCATGTTCATGGACATGTCGGCCAATCGTGCGGTCGGCAAGCTGTTCCGCTACGACACGGCGCACGGTATCTCGGCGCCGCTGGTGGTGGAGCTGCTGACGCAGAACGGCACCGCCTTTTCGGCGGACGGACGCACGATGTACCTGTCGGATTCGCATCCGCTGCGGCGCATGGTGTGGGCGTTCGATTACGACATCGCCGACGGCGTGCCGTCGAACCAACGCGTATTCGCCGATTTGACGAAGGAGGTTGGCCGTCCGGACGGCGCGGCGGTCGACGCCGACGGCTGCTACTGGGTCGCCGGCAACGACGGCGGCTGCCTGCTGCGGTTCACCCCGGACGGCAAGCTCGATCGCCGTCTCGAGGTGCCGATGAAGAAGCCGTCGATGTGCGCCTTCGGCGGCAAGGATCTGGACACGATGATCGTCACCTCCATCCCGTCCGGCAAGCCGGAGGACGCGGAGTGGGGCGGGGCGGTGTTGCTGCTGCGGCCCGGCGTCAAGGGGCTGGCGGAAACGCCGTTCGCAGGATGATAAAAGGGCAGACGCCTACAGCGTCTGCCCTTTTTCAATCCGCGGTGACGGTGTGCGGCAAGTTAATTTAGCTCGAGCTTTTTGCAGCCATCTCGCGTTCCAGCTTGGCGTGATTGGCCAAATACTCAGCGTGTTGCGCTTCGGTGCGTTTTGGTCCCAGCTTCTCGAAAAGCCCGGTCAGTTTGTCTGCGGTCAGATCGGCACCGTAAGCTGGCGTACCCGGCTGCTGCCGCCACGACTCGTGCAGACTGCCGTCGTCGACGGCGTCAAAGCCCAGTTCCTCGACCAGCGCCATGACTTTTTGCTTCGCCGCGGCGTCGTCGCTGGCGACCGGCAGTGCCACACGGCCGGCCGTGCCTTTTGGCAGACCCTTGGTTGGAATGTGTTCGGCGTGGATGTTGTTGAACACCTTCACAACCTTGCGGCCCAGGTGCTGCTGCACCCACTCGCTTTCGGTGAGATCGCCGGTTTCGAGCTCCGGCATGCGACCGTCGCGCAGGATCGGGTAGTAGTTGCTCGTGTCAATAACCGGCACGTTTTCCGGGACATTCGCAAACAGGTCCTTTGGTAAGTCGGGAATGTTCTTGAGAGGAATGGTGACCACGATAATTTCGCCGTGGCTGGCAGCCTCCTGGATCGTGACCGGCGTCGCGCCGGTTTTTTCTGCCACGTCTTTCAACGTCTCCGGTCCACGCGAGTTGGCGATGTGTACCGAGTGGCCAAGCTTGGTCAGCTGCATGGCAAGGGCGCTGCCGATATTACCTGCACCAACGATTCCGATTTTCATATAAACCTCAACTTTAAGTGTTTTGCAAAACGAGCCTATGTGTTCATCAAACGAAGTTGAAAAACTGGCTCGATGTTATACAACGACCTTGCAGCGTGTCGGTACGCTTCTGCACGCTCAGATCGGGGTCAAGTCTGTCATTCGGACACCGCTCAGATCGGGGTCAAGTCTGTCATTCGGACACGGGCCCGTCTGTAGTCGGCGGCGTCCAGCCGCCCAACACCCACGACGGCGTTTGGTACATGTTGATCAGCTCCGCATCCCGCTCCATCGTCAACTGGCGCGACGCCGGATGGCGCTTGCCAACATCGACCGGGGTCCCATCCACATTGCGGCTGTTGTACTCCCAGAAGCGCACGTTGGAAGCGTCGCCGCCGATCTCACCCCAGCCCTGCGGACTGACGCCGCTCAACGTGGCGTTGATCAGCACCGCCTCCGCATGCGGATAGCCCTTGCCCTTGTTGACCGGCGAGCGCGCAAGGTGCGGCTGACCATCGCCAATGGCGCTGAAGCGGCAATCGACAAAGACGTTTCCGTGGTTGGCGGACGTATTGCGTATCCACATGAACGGCCCGCGCGATTCGATCTCGCAACGGCGGAAAAACGCCGGTCCCCGACCGAGAATGGTATCGCCGTGGCCGACGATTTTTACGCGTTCAAGGTAGGTGCTGCCGTTGACTTGCAGCGCGTCGCCGGAGCCGATGACGGTGACGTCGCTGACGACGTTCTCTTCACCGGTGATCAGCAAGCCTTCCGCCTGACCCTCCAATGTCGTCTGCAGCGTCATGTTCTTCAGATGGACGCCCTTGACATTGTCGGCGGCGAAGGCCGCGCGGCGCGACGGAAAAGTACCCGGCGCCTCGTTGGTGCTGATATTGGCCGGATGCGGATTGAATACCTCGTTGTTGGCATAGTGGACGCGCACCTTGTCGCGATGCTCGCCCTCGATCGTCAGGTTCGACTTGCGCCGGAAGTAGACGATCTCCTCGTAGTCGCCGTTGTGCACGAAGATCGTGGTGCGCCGCGCGGGATGGTCCGGAACGAAGTCCAGCGCACCTTGCAAGGTACTGAAATCGCCGCTGCCGTCGGCGTTGACCGTCACGCGTTCGCTGTCCGCGCGCGGAGGCTTGGCCTTGGTGCTGAAAACCCACGCCGTCTTTCCTCCGATGCCCTTGAAGCCGGCGATCACGCCCGGATCGACCTGCACGTAATAACGCTTGCCGTATTCAAGCAGATTGTGATGCGGGTAGATGGTCGCCGTGTTCCCCTTGACGATCACCGGATGGAAATGGAAGCCGTCCGTAAAGCCACCGATGATGGTGAGCTGGTAGCCTTCCGCCGCCGGTTCCGCGCCGGCCGAAGGCGTGCCTGCCCTGGTGTTTGCATTGGTGCGGCGCGGCCCGTCCGGATAAGGGTAGGGCGTTGCCAGATAAGGCGCGGCCGGCAGCTTGGTGCGTTCGGTCGGACCCGCCGGAATGCCCAGGTCCAGCGTATCGACCAGCCGGTCGTCCGCCGCATCGTAGATGCGGATGCGGCCGGACTTTCCGAGCACCGGCGGCTGCGCGAAACGCAGCACCAGAAGGGTATCCGGGTTGACGTCGCGCGCGCCGCTGGCGGGCGACGCCAGCGGTGCCACCTGCCTGGCCAGGGCGGGCGCCCCGGCGGCCGGCAACGTCATGGCAACCAGCAGCGCCGGCAGCCTCCTGAGCAAAGCACGCCGGTCGATCATGGCTATCCTCAGGCGTTGAGCGTGGTGTTATGGACCTTGCCGCCGATGGCGACGTTCTTCAAGGTCAGCCCTTTGACGTTGTACAGGAACCAGGGCTGCGCGGCGTTGACCGGCATGCCGAAATCGCAGTCGGTGATCGTCACGTCCGTGACCGGCACCACCGGCGGCATCGGCCCCGGACCGTTGTAGTCCGACGCCACCGGCCCGAGGATCACGATGGCCTGGAAGCACGACGCCGTCTTGCCGTCCTTGGTCACGTTGCCGACCTTGATGTTCGAGATCTGGATGTTCGACACCACCGGCGGGCGCGTACGCACGTTGTCGCTGATCGGCGTGTAGTCGCAATCGAAGGTGACGATGGCGCCGGCCGCCGTGGCCACCGTCTTCGACTGGATCGGCGACCCTGGCAGCGAAGCGTAGAACGACGGCGACAGCTGCACGCCGTTCGGTACCGTGCAATCGCGCACGTAGAAATTGCGCAGGTAGCCGCCGCGGTTCATGTTGGTCTTCATGCGGATCGCGGTGTTGAGCGGGTTGGTCTTCCAGTTGGCGTTTTCGAACACCAGCTTTTGCGCGAACACGTTCTGGATGCCGCCGGCCATCTCGCTGCCCAGGGTCACGCCGCCATGGCCGCTGTGCATGATGCAGTTCTGGATCACGATATTCTGCGACGGGCCGAATTGCGTGTCCAGATCCTTGCCGGCCTTGATGGCGATGCAGTCGTCGCCGGTGTCGAAGGTGCAGCCGTCGACCAGCACGTGGTCGCAGGCTTCCGGATCGAAGCCGTCGCTGTTCGGGCCATGGCTTTCGCAGTGCACCTTGCGGATGACGATATTGCGGCAGTGGACCGGGTGATGCATCCAGAACGGCGTGCGCGTGACGTGATAACCCTGCAGCAGCACGTTGGTGCAGCCGATCAGCTGGATCATCGGCGGGCGCAGGTAGTGGCCGATGCCGAACACGCGCTTCGACAGCGGCACGCCCGCTTCGGACAACGCCGGCAGATACTGGGCGTCGGCGCGCCAGCGCTGGCCTTCGCCCTGGATCAGCAGGCGCTCGGCCTCGGTCAGGTTGGGCGCGATGGTCGCCAGCGACACGGCGTTGAGCGGGTTCTCGGTGTTCTCCGACATTTTGCCGGCCTTGAAATTGGGCGTGGTGCCCTGGCCGATCGAGTTGATGGTTTTTTGCTTGCCCTTCCAGGTCCACCAGCAGTCGCCTTCTTCGTTGAACGGCACGCCGCCCTGGCCGTCCAGGGTGCTGGTCCAGTCGTCGCCGGTCAGCGCGATGTTGTGCTGGTTGTAGGCGTACACCATCGGCGAGTAATTCAGCACGTCGTTGCTCTGCCAGCGCGAGATCGACAGCTTGCCATGCTTGCCGCAATCGATGTCGCCGTACCTGGCGTAGTCCGCCGGGTTGTGGCTGAAGTAGACGTGGGCCTTGGCGCTCAGGTGGACGTTCACGTTCGACAGCAGCACGATCGGACCGGCGCAGTACCAGTCGCCGGCCGGGATGACCACGCGGCCGCCGCCGGCGTCGCTGCAAGCCTTGATGGCGTCGCGGATGGCGGCGTAGCAGTCGGGCGATCCGGCCACCGGCGTGGCTATCGTGTCCTGCTCCTCGAACGAGATCCAGGCCTTGACCGTGGACAGCTTGCAGGTCTTGGCGCCGTAGGCGGTGATGTCGAAATCCTGCTTGCGGAACTTGAGCGGCCTGGAGACGTGGTCGACGATCGCCTGCGCCTGCAGCCATGGGTCGGGCGCGGTGGCGGCGTTGACGGTGACGGGAAGGCCGAGCGTCAGGCCGGCGGCCGGCAGGGCTTTCATCAAACTGCGGCGCTGGGTGTTGATAGACATGCTGTATTCCTTATTCGTCCTGATTGTTGAATTCACCGATGAAGATATCGGCGGGAGTAGGTTTTGCGGTATAGCCCAGATCCTTGACCGGATCGATGCCGGCCCTGGTCAAATTGTTCCAGTAGTCGTCGGAGCTGTATTGCGCCGGGCGGTAGGGCAGGCCGCCCGGCTTGTTCCAGTCCGACCACGGCTTGCCGCGGTTGATATGCGCGCCGATGCGGGAATTGAGCACGACCATTTTGCCGACGGCTTCCAGCGAGACGCGGGCGATCGTGCCGGTCGGCGCTTGATAGCCATTGGTGTCGCCCAGCAGGCAGGCGTAGCCCTCGACCGGCACCGGGGCGTAGGGCGTGCAGCGCGCGCTGTGGAACCACTGGCGCAGCAGGTGGAACGTCCCCTGGCGCGCGTTGGCGGAACCGTCGTGCGTGAAGCGGCAGTTATCGAATACGAAGCCGTATTTGCTTTTCAGATGCGTGTCCGGCGCCGCGACATACGACAGGCCACGGTCGCCGATCGACCTGATCTCGGTTTGGTAAAAGTAGGCGGTGCTGTCGCCGAAAATGAAATCGACGTCGCCTTCGATATAGGAGTTGTGGAAGAAGCTGCGCGAGGTGCTGCCGATGCGCGGCGACTTGAGGTACAGCGTGTCCTGGAAGCCGATCAGGCGAATGTTCTCGAACTGCGCCTTGTCCGCGCCATCCACCTGCAACGCCAATGCCTGGTGGTGCACGTTGTTGACGTTCGGGAGCGACTCGGCGCGGGCGTTGCCGATGTCCTTGTTGTAGCCATTCTCGAAGGTCAGGTTGCGCGCCTGGAAGCCGTTGTTTTGCACCCAGACGGTGGCGGTGCCGAAGGTGCCGATGACGGCGCGGTCCTTGACCGTCGCGTACATCGCCTGCGCGCCCGGCGCCGCCTTGGCGAACTGCGCGCCATACCGCGCCGCATAGGCCGCGCCGGTCACCGAGGCGTCCAGTTTCGCGGTGATTTTGGTGGCGGCGGGGTCCTTGCCGTCGCCGTACATCGTCAGCGGCGCGGTGCTGGCGGGCACGTAGACCAGTTCCTGATAGGTGCCGGGTTTGACCAGCATGTACAGGCGCTTGGCGGGGTGCGCGGCGCTATCGAGCACCGCGCGGTTGACCGCCTGCTGCACGGTGTTGAAGGTTTTCACGCGGTCGGCCTTCGCGGCCTGGTCGACGATGTAGTCGGGTGCGAACGCGGCGCCCTTGGCCAGCGGATCGGCCAGCGGGTCCCACGGATCGACGGTTTCCTTGCCGGCGGCGCCGACGTACTTGAGCACCTCGCCGTAAGCGAATTGCTTGGCTTGCGCCGCGCTCAGTTGGGGGCGCGGGCCGGAGCCGGGCCCTGGAACGGCCTGCCCGGCCCACGCGGCGGTGGCGGCCAGCAGCGCGGCGGCGGCAAAACCCGATCGCACCAGCTTCATTGTTCGCCCTCGCGCTTGAACATGCCCACGCTTTCGGGCACCGCGCGCTTCATCTCTTCCACCACCATGTTGGCGAAGAACGCAGCGCCTTTCGGCCCGACGTGGGTGCGGTCGAACGCGGACTTGGCGGCCCCGGCCACTTCGACTTTTCCGGCCGCCGGCGCCGGCGTGGCCTCGGCGGTTTTCTCCGGGCGCGGCGCCATCGCCAGCGTGTCGGCTTCGTCCTGGCCCATCGCCTGCACGGCGGCGTAGCTGTCGGCGTTCAGGTCCAGCAGCGGCACGCGCTGGGCGGCGGCGCTGGCGCGGATCACGTCGGCCCACGGCTGCAGCGTGTTTTCCAGGACGTTGTCCTTGAAGGTGCGGCGCGTCAGCGGCGTGACCAGCACGGGGACGCCGCCAAGCGCCTTCACTTCCTGCGCGTAGCGGTTGATGTTGACCGGGAATTCGGTTTTGAGGTCGGTCGAGCGGCCGGGTTTTCCCGGCTGGTCGTTGTGGCCGAACTGGATCAGCACATAGGTGGCGCGGTAGGCGGCGCTGCCGCGCAGCAGTCCCTCGACCTCGTCCCAGCGGCCCTCGGCGCGGAAGCTGCCGGAGCTGCGGCCACCCCGGGCCAGGTTGATGCAAGTGTTCGAGCGTAGTACGCGGGCGCAGAAGGCGTCGCCGTAGCCGCTGTTGTTGGCCATCGTCGAGTCGCCGACGAGGACGAAGCGCACCGGCTTTGCCGCCGGTGGCGGCGGCGCCGGGTCGGCGGCGTGGGCGCACATCGACATGGCGACGGCGGCGAAAAAGCTGATCGGGAGTTTCATGGGCTTCTCGAATAAAAAAAGGCGCCGGCCGCAATCGCTGCGGTCCGGCGCCGTTGATCAAGCATCGATCGACATCGTCAGATTAATAGAACTTGTAGGTGGCGCGGAAGTTGAAGGCGCGGCCGATCGGGCTGGCGGCGCTGCTCAGATAACCGTTGCTATACTGGCTGCTGTTGGTGACCGGCGGCTTGGCATCGAACAGATTGGTGATGCCCGCGGTCAGCGACAGGTTTTTGAAGCCGGTGTAGGTGGTGGTCCACTGCCAGTTCTTGTACGAGTTGATGTCGCGCCAGTACTGCTGCGCCACCAGGTTCTGGTCTTCGTACTTCGAATTGTAGTTCTGGGTCAGCGTGCTGTTCCAGTTGCCCAGCGCCCAGTTCAACTTGGCCACGTGCTTCCAGCGATAGGTGATGATCGGGAAGCTGCTGGTGGTGCCGTTCGACGCCAGGCCGAAGCGGCCGACGTTGGACACGTACGGGCTGCCGTTGTCGAGTTGGTTGTCGAACTTGGTCAGGTAGGTGCCGTCGATCGATACCTTGAAGTCGCCGAAGGAGCTGCGCGGGAAGGCGTACGAGGCCGACACGTCGATACCGGCCGCCTTCTGGCCACCCAGATTCATGATGGTGTTCTGGATGTAGTTGATGGTGCCGTCGGCGTTGCGCACGAAGTAAGACGCGTACTTGACCGGATCGAGGAAGTAGACCTGCTCCGGCAAGTTCGCCAGCATGTCGGTCATGCGGATGCTCCAGTAGTCGATCGACACCATCGAGGTGGCGGTCGGCTCGAACACGGTACCGAGCGTGAAGCCCTTCGATTTTTCCGGCTGGACGTCGGCGTTGCTGCCGGTTTGCTTGGGCAGCTGCACGTTACAGACGGCGGCCGAGACGTAGCCCGGCTGCGCGGTGCCGGTGCCGGCCACGCCCGGACGGCCGCCGGGGCACAGCACCGGATCGTCCCAGCGCGCCGAGGTCAGGCCGGTGGCGCCCGGCAGGCGGTAGCCGTAGCGGTCGAACAGCGTCGGCGCGCGGAAGCCGGTGTTGGCCGAGCCGCGGAACATCAGCTGCTTGGTCGGCTCGTAGCGGAAGCTGACCTTTGGATTGATGGTGTTACCGAAGTCGCTGAAATGGTCGTCGCGCACGGCGACGTTGACGTTCAGCTTTTTGGTGAACGGCATATCCAGTTCGGCGAACAGCGCGGCGACGTTGCGGCCACCTTCGCCGTGCGACGGGCTGGCGTTGGCGTAGGTGACCTGGCGCACGATGTCGAGGCGCGTGTCCTCGTTGGTGTCGCGGCTAAAGCTGGTGCCGACCGCCAGCGCCAGGTCGCCGCCGCCCAGTGCCATCACGGCGCGGCTGGCGGTGAAGTCGACACCCTTGTAGGTGCTCTTCGATTCGCGGTTCTTCTGGCCGTCGACGTTGATGCTCTCGAGGTAGGCGCGGCCGGCGGCGTCCTGCAGGCCGAATGGATTGAGCTGGCCGTTGCGCAGGCCGTCGAGCAGTCCCTGGCCGGTGAAGTAGCCGTTGTCGTAGTAGTTGTCGCGGTTGGAGATACCGATCACCAAACCGGTCTTGTAGTCCCAGCCCTTGATGGTGCCTTCGGCGGTGAGCGCCACGCGCTGGTTCAGCTGCACATCCTTGGTGGCGGCGGCGCCGTAGTCGGCGACGGCCCAGGTGGGGATCAGCGTGGCGCCGTTCAGGCCCGACATCGCCGGCACGCCGCCGCTGTTACCCGGATACCATTTGCTGGTCGACGGCAGTTGCGGCTGGACGCCGTTGACCGCCAGCGCGTTGGTCGGATTGCGGGTGCCGATGATATGCTCCTCGCCGCGCGAGTAGTCGATCGAGACCACGTGGTCTTCGCCGAATTTCTTCGAGGCGCGGGCGTAGAACGTCACCTGCTGGTTTTCGTACAGCGCGTTGCCGTAGGCGTTCGCGTCCAGCACGCAGGTGTTGGAGCGGCCCGGCAGCGAGTACGGCGCCACGCAGCCGGTGGCGGCGTACGGATTGCGCGCGGTGCGGTTGGTGGCGGTGGTGAAGTTGGCCGGGGTGGCGTTGCCGCCGGTGCCCAGCGACGGCGAGCGGCCGATGCTGGTCAGCAGTTCCGGGGAACTGAGGCTGGCGCGGTCGATCGCGGCCAGGGCCGAGCGCTTGTGCGCGTCGACCGTGCCCCAAACGCTCCAGCCGTCGCGTTCCAGGTTGCCCTTGCCCCATGTCAGGGTGCCGCGTTCCTCTTCGCCGCCGCCGCGACGGCCCACTTCCACGTGCTGCACGGTCGCTTCCAGGCCCTCGTATTGGGTGCGGGTGATGAAGTTGACCACGCCGCCGATGGCGTCGGAACCGTAGATCGACGAGGCGCCGTCGCGCAGGATTTCGACGCGCGCGATCGCGCTCATTGGAATCACATCCAGGTTGGCGTAGCCGTCGGCGATCGCCTCGTTGGCCAGGCGGCGGCCGTTCAACAGCACCAGCGTGCGGTTCACGCCCAGGCCGCGCAGGTTGATGTTGGTGCCCGAGCCGGCGTTGGACGGCGCCAGCGACGCCGATTGCGGCAGCGCCATCATCAGGTCGGCCAGCGTGGTCATGCCCTGCTTGACCAGGTCTTCGGCCTTGACGGTGCTGACCGGCAGCGATGCCTCGGTGGCCAGGCGCTTGATGCTCGAACCGGTCACTTCGACGCGCTGCATCGGCGCCTCGGCTTCCTGCGCCAGCGCGGCGGTCTGGTTGGCCAGCGTCAGCACGGCCAGGGTAATGGCCGACAACATCAGCCGTGGTTGCGCGGGGCGGCTTTGGACCGGGTGCTCGGGCTTGTACATTCTAGTCTCCTTCGTTTTTTGAATAAAGTTAAACGCTTAACCGCCACGGCGGCATTGAACGTGATTGGAGCACCTCGCGTACTCCGCGCCGTTGAGACGAGGGTCGCTGTGCTGGGCACAGTCCGGGGTCGCAAACGGTCAATAACTTGATTACTTTTTTTAGCGGGCAGCTTCGAGGCCGCTCCTGCTTACTACGGGGTGCTGCAAATCGTTGGCGGGGAAGGGCGTCATCCCCGCGAGAAGGTGCGCGTGACGCGTTCGAGGTGCGCGCGCATGGCCTTGCGCGCGGCCGCCGGATCGTGGGCGGCGATCGCCTCCAGGATGCGGCGGTGGTCCTTCAGCGTTTCCTGGCGCAGCTCCTCGGTCTGGAAGTGTTCCTTGAGCTTGTGCCACAGGCGCCCGCGCTGGTCCCACAGGTAGTCGAGCGATCCCACCAGCGCGCTGTTGCCGGTGGCGCGCGCGATCGCGATGTGGAAATTGCGGTCGGCAGCCTCGTTGCTTGAATAATTGGAGTGGTTCTGTTCCATCTCGACGACCGCCTTGAGGATGGCGTCGATGGCGCCGTCGGTGGCCACGCGGGCGGCGATGGCCGCGATCTCCGACTCGATCAGGCGGCGCGCGGACAGCACTTCGAACGGACCCGGGCCGGCTTCGGGCAGGTCGGCCGGGGCGGGGCGTTCGCTGACGTAGACGCCGGAGCCGCCGCGCACCTCGATCACGCCGCCCAGTTCCAGCGCGATGAGCGCTTCGCGCAGCGAGGCGCGGCTGACACTGAGCTTGGTCGCCAGGTCGCGTTCCGACGGCAGGCGCTCGCCGGGGGCGATGTGTTCGTCGCGGATCAGTTGCTGGATACGGTCGGCCACGAGACGGTATAAGCGCGTCTCCGGAGTGGTGCCGTCATTGGCCGCTAAAGTTCTCTTCAGCATCGTTCTTGTCTCGTAGTGTTATGGTCGTGGCGTTTTTGATACTGCCATCTGGTCAGGCCATTCTAAGGTGGTCTGACCAAAAGGGCAACGTGGACTAGCCAAATTTATTTTTAGCTGTCATACTAAATTCGTCAGGTAACCGCTTTCCGACCGTGTTTTCCAGATGAAGAACCTCTAAAAACACGGTAGAATCAGGGCTGTACGGTTGTGGCGCCCCGGATACACACAGAACGCTGGCCGGCCAATATTCAAATTGGTCTGACCAATTTATGCTACCAAAAAACAACGTTAGCCGGGCAGAGACTCCCGGAAAGGAAGCCAGAATGATGCCACCGACTAGCGCCGCCACGCCGCGCTACATCCTCATGCACGACAATGACAACGTCGCCATCGTTGTCAACGACGGCGGCCTGCCCGCCGGCGCGGTGTTCGACGGCGGCCTGACCTTGTTGGAAGCGGTCCCGCAGGGCCACAAGGTCGCGCTGCGCGACGTCGCCAAGGGCGAGGCGGTGATCCGCTACAACGTCACCATCGGCTTCGCGGCCGACGACCTGCCGGCCGGCAGCTGGCTCAACGAGCAGAATGTGCAGATGCCGGCCGCGCGCGAACTGGTCAACCTGCCGATTTCGACCCGCTTGCAACCGCCGGCCGAACCGCTCGAGGGCTACACTTTCCAGGGCTTCCGCAATCCGGACGGCAGCGTCGGCACGCGCAACATCCTGGCCATCACCACCACCGTGCAATGCGTATCGGGCGTGGTGGAATTCGCCGTCAAGCGCATCAAGGAAGAACTGCTGCCCAAGTATCCGAACGTCGACGACGTGGTGGGCCTGGAGCACACCTACGGCTGCGGCGTGGCGATCGACGCGCCGGGCGCGATGATCCCGATCCGCACGCTGCGCAACATCACGCTTAATCCGAACTTCGGTGGACAGGCCATGGTCGTCAGCCTCGGTTGCGAGAAGCTGCAGCCGACACGCCTGTTCCCCAAGGGTTCGATCCCGATCCAGAACGGCGGCGGCACCGAGCCGGCGCTGGTGTGCCTGCAGGACGCGCAGCACGTCGGCTTCATGTCGATGATCGATTCGATCATGAAGCAAGCCGAGTCCAACCTGGTCAACCTGAACCAGCGCCAGCGCGAAACCGTGCCGGCCTCCGAGCTGGTGGTCGGCGTGCAGTGCGGCGGCAGCGACGCCTTCTCCGGCGTGACCGCCAATCCGGCGGTCGGTTTCGCCACCGATTTGCTGGTGCGCGCCGGCGCCACCGTGATGTTCTCCGAAACCACCGAGGTGCGCGACGGTATCGACCAGTTGACGTCGCGCGCGGCGACGCCGGAAGTGGCCGACGCGATGATCCGCGAGATGGCCTGGTACGACAATTACCTGCAGCGCGGCGGCGTCGACCGCAGCGCCAACACCACGCCCGGCAACAAGAAGGGCGGCCTGTCGAACATCGTCGAGAAAGCCATGGGCTCGATCGTCAAATCCGGCAGCAGCGCCATCTCCGGCGTGCTGTCGCCGGGCGAGAAGCTCACGCAGAAAGGCTTGATCTACGCCGCCACGCCGGCCAGCGATTTCATTTGCGGCACCCTGCAGCTGGCCGCCGGCATGAACGTCCATATCTTCACCACCGGCCGCGGCACCCCGTACGGCCTGGCGGAAGTCCCGGTGATCAAGGTCGCCACCCGCAACGACCTGGCCAACCGCTGGCACGATCTGATGGACATCAACGCCGGCCGCATCGCCAGCGGCGAGGCCACCATCGCCGATGTCGGCTGGGAGATGTTCCAGCTGGTGCTGGACGTGGCCAGCGGCCGCGAAACCTGGGCCGAGAAGTGGAAACTGCATAACGCGCTGGTGCTGTTCAACCCGGCGCCGGTGACCTGACGCCCGATTGGCGTCGGCGTCCGCAACGATCATTCCCCAATAAAAACCGAACGAGAGACAAACAACAATGAGTAAGCCATTCAAACGATTGCTGCTGACCGGCGCCGCCGGCGGCCTGGGTAAAGTTCTGCGCGACCGCATCAAGCCCTGGGCCGATGTGGTGGTGCTGTCCGATATCGCCGACATGGGCGAGGCGCGCGAGGGCGAGGAAATCATCCAGTGCGACCTGGCCGACAAGGCGGCCGTCATGAAGCTGCTCGAAGGCGTGGAGGCGGTACTGCACTTCGGCGGCATCTCGACCGAGAACACGTTTGAAAACATCATGCAGGCCAATATCCTCGGCACCTACAACCTGTACGAGGCGGCGCACAAGCAGGGCACCAAGCGCATCATCTTCGCCAGCTCCAACCACACCATCGGCTACTACAAGTGGACCGATTACATCGACGCCGACAGCCCGACCCGCCCGGACAGCTTCTATGGCGTCAGCAAGTGCTTCGGCGAGTCGCTGTCGCGCTATTACTACGACCGCACCGGCCTCGAGACGGTTTGCCTGCGTATCGGTTCGTCGTTCCCGGAGCCGGCCAATCCGCGCATGCTGGTGACCTGGTTGAGCTACGACGATCTGGAGGAGGCGTTGCGCTGCTCGCTGTTTACGCCGCGCGTCGGCCATACGATTTTGTTCGGCGCCTCCGCCAACCCGGCCAGCTGGTGGGACAACAGCAAGGCGGCGCACCTGGGCTACGTGCCGAAGGATAGCTCGGTGCAGTTCTCCGACAAGTTCCCGGATACCGGCGTGTATCCGGCGGCCGACGATCTGGCGACCGTGTATCAGGGCGGCGGCTTCGCGGCCGTCGGTCCGCGTTACCAGGACTGATCCAGGGTCAGGCGCCGGCGTGGGATGAAAACCGGTCGCGGTACTGGCCGGGACTTACTCCCAACTGCCGCTGGAACACGCGGCGCAAATTCTGCTCCTCCACATAGCCCGTGTTGGCCGCGATCGCCTTCAACGGCAGCGCGGTTTTCTCCAGCGCGCGGCAGGCCGCTTCCAGCCGCATCGCCTCCACCATCTTTGCAGGCGTGCGGCCCGACTGCGCGGCGTAGGCCCGCGCGAAGGTGCGCGCCGACATCCCGGCCTGCTCGGCGAGGCGCTCCACCGTCAGGTTCTCGCGCAGGTGCGTGGCGACCCAGGCATGCAATGCGTCGAAACGTCCGCCCTCGTGCGACTGCGCCGCAAGCGGCACGCTGAATTGCGATTGTCCGCCGGTGCGCTTCATGAACACGACCAGCTGGCGCGCCGTTTCGATGGCGATCTGGTGGCCGTAGTCCTCCTCGATCAGCGCCAGCGTGAGGTCGATGCCGGCGCTGACGCCGGCCGAGGTCCATATCGAACCATCCTTGACGAAGATCTTGTCGGCGTCGACGTCGACGCGCGGGTGGCTGTCCCGCAAGCGGTCGGCCCATTCCCAATGGGTGGCCGCGCGCCGGCCTTCGAGCTGGCCGGCGGCGGCCAGCAAGAAAGCGCCGGTGCAAACGGAGCAAAGCCGGCGCACGTGCGGCGCGCGCAGCGCGATCCAGTTCACCAGCGCGGGCGAGGCGTTGAATTCCTGTCCCCTGCAACCGCCGGGCGCGATCAAAGTATCGATGGCGACGCCGTCGAGGGTGGCGATGGACACGGTCGCCAACGGCAATCCGGCGCTGGTGGTGATCAGGCCACCGTCGGCGGAGGCGACGATGGTTTCGTACAAGGCCGGACCACCGCCGGGATGGCGCTTGCTGGCGGTCGCCAGCGCCTGCAGCGGGCCGCACAGGTCAAGCAGGTTCATGTCGTCGTAGGCGAGCAGCACCACGCGCAGCGTTTTTCTTGGATTGGACATTTTCATGGTGCTCAGTCTAGCGCGATCGGCCGCGCCCGGGGCGCGCTTGCGGGGATGTATTCGAATTCGAGCGCTACCAGCTTCGCCGTGCTGGCGCCGTAACGACCGGCGATCGCGCGCAACGACTCGTCCAGGGCCTCGCCGGCCGGGGTGGCGGCCGGCAGGGGTGGCAGCAAGCGCAGTTCCTCCACACCTTCGCCGTCCGGCAGCAGCATCAAACCGTGCATGGTCGGCAGCGCCGAACTGTCGGCGGCGACCGCGTAGACCCTGCTGCGCTTACTGCGCGCCCAGGCGTCGGCGGTGTAGGCCAGCGCGATCTCGTCGACGCCGGCCGCCACCGGCAGGCCAAGCCGGTCGACCGCGTGGAACCATTGATTCGTGTATCCGGTGAGGTAGGCCGCCAGGTTGGTGCCCAGGCGCGGCTTGAAGATGTCGCTGTCGTGTGCCGTGCCCCAGTCGCCGGCGCCGAGCTGCCGCGACACTTCTTCGGCGCGCTCACGGCCGGCGATCGCCTCCACCAGCGCCAGCGCGGTCGGCATGGCGGCGCTGACGCCGGCGCTGGAGACGACTTTGCCGTCGGCCACGTAGCGGACATTGGTGAGCCATTGCGTATCCGGATAGCGCTGCTTGCGATGTGATTCGGTGGCCCAGTGGCCGGTGGCGCGTCGGCCCTTGAACAAGCCGCTGTTGGCGACCACCAGCGCGCCGTCGCAAATACTGACCACGGTGGCGCCCTTGGCGCCTTGCGCCGCGACCCACGCCAGCAGCGCGGGATCGCTGGACTTGGCGACGGCGGGCACGATCAGGTAATCCGCGCCGTCCGGGTAGCGGGCATCGAATTCCTCGATGGTCGCCTGCGGATCGATCTTCAGCGCGGGAAGCATCCTCACCGGACCGGCTTGCGTGGCCACCGCCACCAGTTCGGCGGAGCGCGAACGGGCGACGACGCCATATGGGATGACGAAGTCCGTCAGCTCGGTGCCGTGGTTTTCGGCGATGACGGCGACCACCGGCTTGACGCGGCCGAAACGGTTTTGGTAAGGATCGATTTCCCCCGCGATGGCCAGGCGGCCGATCAGCAGGACGAGTAAGAACAAAGTGCGCATGACATTCCCTGACGGTTGTTGGTCAGGCATTATCGAAGGTGGCAAGGCTGGCGAAATGCCATTAAACAGTCAATTCCTGCCACGCTCCGCTCCCCCTCCGCCATGATTCATAACTGGATTACGACCATCGCGGCGTTGTAGGCCGCGTGCACCAGCATCGGCGCCAGTAGCGTCTTGCTGCGCTCATATACCCAGGCGGTGCACAATCCCACCACGAACACCGGCAGCAGCGACAGGGCCGGATGCACCGCCGCGAAGACCGCCGCGCTGATGACGATCGCTTGCGCGGCCGGCATCGAACGGCGCAGCCCCCCGAAAATCAAGCCGCGGAAGATGAACTCCTCGCACAGCGGGGCGGCCAGCACGGTGAGCGCGAACAGCCATACGCGCGCGTCGGCGGCCGGCGGCAACGCCGGCAGGTGCGCCGCCAGCGACGAATGCTTCAGCGCGTACAGATAGCCGAAAGCCACGGCGCAGCTGACGGCGATGGCGACGGCCGCATCCCGCAGCGACGCGCCGAGCCGGATGCCGCGCCAGATCACCGGTACGTTGGCCGTTTTGCTGCGCCAGTAGATCAGCCGCATCAACGCATAGACCAGCAGGCCTGACAGGCCGAAGGCCAGCGTGACGATGTCCAGGCCGGGCGCCCTGGCGTCATCGGCAAGGACCAGCACCAGGATACCCTGCATGATGAAGAAGGCGGTGGCGGCGATCAAGCCGTCCGAGGTCGACACGCGCGCCGGCGGCGCGGCGGCGGGATCGAGCAAGTAGGGCAGGGCGTCGCGCGCCTTCTGCCACAGGGCCAGCGCGAAGGAGGCGATGAGCACCATCGTGACCAGCTTTTGCGCCCAGTTGTCGCTGTAGATCGACCACGTGTAGAAGCTCGCCAGCAGCATGTACAGATAGGCGTACGTGGGCCGCACCCGCGTGCGCACTTCCACCGCCGTCGGATCGCAAGCGAAGACGCCGAGCGAGACGGCGATCATCGAATAGATCGGAATACCGGCGAGCACCGTCAACGCGAGCACCGGCGCGCGCCAGTCCCACACGTCGGTATGCATGGCGGTAAACACCAGCACGATCAGCGGGTAGGTCATCGCCAGCACGCCCCACAGTTGGGCTTTTTCCTTCAACACGCTCTGCATCGACCGTGGCACCGTGTACAGCAGCCAGAGGACGTGGCCTTCGTTGTTCAAGGTCTGGAAGGCCGACAGCATCAGTACATAGACGCCGATGCCGAACGCGATCGCGGCGGCCACGGTGTGGTGCTGGCCCAGTTCCCCGATGCTGTTCAGCGTACCGTTGAACACCACCTGGCTGCCGACGATGATGAGCGGCAGTAGCAGCGTTTGCACCAGGAAGTTGCGGTCGCGGCTCAGTAGACGCAGTTCGCGGCGCTGGATCGTCGACAGCAGCGATCCGGCCACGGAAAGCGCGCCGGCGGGCGGGCTGACGGCGGCGGCCTTGCCGCGCGTGCTCTCGCGCGAGCTGGAGCCGACCACGCCATTGCGCAACTGGTAGCGCATCAGCGCCACGCCGCTCCACAACAGCACCAGTAGTTGCGCCAGCAGCAGCGCGGCGGCGGACGCGAACTGCGCCAGCGTCTGCGCCTGTATCGCTTGCAGCACGACGCCCGGCGGCGTCCAGAGCATCCACGCCGGGAAGCTGCGCGCCCATTCCATCGCGAAGCCGTCCGCGCGCGGCATGGCGAGCGCCATCACCAGATAGATCAAAGGCATGTTGAACAGCGATGCCACCGCCTGCAGATTGCGCAGCTGCGACGCCGGCAGCCACATGCGCAGGCCGGTGTCGGCCAAGGTGTGCAGCAGCGCCGCCAGCGGCAGCAGCAGCGCCGTCGCCAGCAGCGCGATCGGCAGCGCGGCCCACTTGAAGCCGGAGTACCAGGCGATCATCACGTACGGCGCGGTGAGCGCGACGATGCCGGCGCTGTTGCTGGCGCTGCGTTCGAGCAGCCGCCCCCACAACAAGGTGGAACGCTTGATCGGCAAGGTGACCAGCCATTCCAGATCCCAGTCCGGCTGCGCCATCTCCTTGCCGCCCAGCGGGAGCAGCACGGCGACCGCGAACAGGATCGCCAGCTCCATCGTCAGTCCGTTGAGCAGCGTGGCATCGAACGGCGCCGCGTGCAGTTCGTCGGCCGCGATCTCGACGTCCACATGCCGCCGCCCCTGTTTGTCCACGCTCTGGCAGGCGCTGGCCTCGACCAGCCGGCACTGCATGTTGACGATCACGGTGCGTGCCAGGCTGCCGAACGAAAACGAAAACAGCAACGCCATCACCAAGGTCAGTATCCACAGGTTGCCGCGCTTGGCGGCGATGCCATCGCGCGGCGTCTTCTTTTTGAAGCGGTTGAACACGGCGCTGGCCATGATCTGGTTGGCCTGGCGCGTCAGGCGCATTTTCGCCATCAGCCAGATGGCGCGCGCCGCCGTCGGTTGCCGCATCATTGCTGAATCTCTGCGCCGGCTTCGTCGGTGATCTTCAGGAAGACGTCTTCGAGCGAGCCGCTGGTGGCGGCCTTGGCGCGGATCTCGTCGAGCGTGCCGGTGGCGGCCAGCTCGCCGCGGTGGATGATGCCGACCCGGTCGCACAGCTTCTCGGCCATGTCCAGCAAGTGGGTCGAGACGAAGATGGTCACGCCCCGCGCGGCCGCCGCCAGCAACCGCTCCTGCACTTCGCGCGAGGCGCGCGGATCGAGGCCGTTGATCGGTTCATCGAGGATCAGCACCGACGGCTCGTGGATCAGCGCGCAGGCCAGGCCGAGGCGCTTCTTCATGCCCAGCGAGTAGTTGACGGCGTAGTCCTCGCCGGCTTCGCGCAGGCCGAATTCGTCGATCAGGCGCGCGCCGCGCCCGGCCGCTTCGGCGCGCGAGTAGCCGTGCATCTCGCCGACGAATTGCAGGATTTCGCGCCCGCGCAGGTAGTCGTAGAAGATCGGCGTGTCGGGCAGGTAGCCCACGCGGCGTTTGACTTCGGTCGCCTCGGCGTGGCAATCGAGGCCGTCGATGAGCACCTTGCCGCCGCTCGGCACCAGGATGCCCATCATCATGCGGATGGTGGTGGTCTTGCCGGCGCCGTTGGGACCGAGGAAGCCGAACACTTCGCCGCGCCGGACGGTCATCGACAGCGGCTTGACGGCGTCGAAGCCGCCATAGGTTTTGGACAGGCCCTGAAATTCGATCATGGGTTCTTCGCAGCCGCGGCAGGCAGTCCGCAATGTTAAGGAATTGATATCCATCATAACACCGGTCGCGGCGGCGAAGATAGCCCGCTATGGCGCCTTGTACAGGCTCATGCCGAAGCGTTCGGTGCGCGGCAGCCAGTTGCCCTCGATGTCGGCCGAGGCCAGCACGCGCTCGGCGCGGCCGATCAGCAGCGCGCGCGGCACCAGGCCGATGTAGCGCGAGTCCTCGCTGTTGTCGCGGTTATCGCCCAACATCATGTACTGGCCGGCTGGTACGGTGACGGCGGCGAAGTCGCGCCGCGCGATCACCCGCGGCAGGATCTGGATCGCGTGGCTGCGGCTGTCGCCGCCCAGCGATTCGCCCAGGCGCACGGCGTCGGTGTCGCCGATGCCGGCGAGGGTTTCGGTGGCGGTGCCGATCGGCGCGTAGCTGGCCGGCTGGCCGTTGATGACCAGGTTCTCGTTGCGCATCTCGACCCGGTCGCCCGGCACGGCGATGATGCGCTTGATCAGGCGCGTGCCGTTCTTCGGCGAGGAGAACGTGACGATGTCGCCGCGTTGCGGCTCGCCGGTGGCGCCGAGCACGATGTCGGTCAGCGGCACCTTGACGTTGTAGGCCAGGCGATTGACGAAGACGACGTCGCCCTCGAGCAGGTTGGGGCGCATCGACGCGGACGGGATAGGATTCCAGTCCGCGACGGCGGTGCGGAAGATCCCGAACAGCATCAGGAACATCAGAAAGCCTTTATTCGCGCGCAGCCATTTGTTCATCACGTCTCCGATTTGCGTGGGGTGGGGGAGACGTGATCATGTGGCGAAAAAATTAAGCCTGGCTTAGTGTGGTTTTTTCTGCACCAGCGCGCTGCCGATGCCGTGGCGGCGGCCCTCGCTGACGGCGGTGACGGTGCCGTCGGGGTTGAACACCAGCGCGTTGGCGGCGCCGATTTCCTCCGGCGTGGCGCTCCAGCGCTGGCCGCTTTTTTCCAGCGCGACCGCCTGCGCGCTGCCGGGGAACCCGGGCTCCACATCGGTCGCCTCGCCGTTGCGCTCGGACAAGCGCGGCGCGTTCAACGCGTCCGGCATCGCCATGCCCAGGTCGACGTGGTTGACGATGGTCTGCAGCACGGTGGTGATGATGGTGGCGCCGCCCGGACTGCCGATGGAGAACGCCGGCTTGCCGTTCCTGAACGCCAGGGTCGGCGACATGCTGCTGCGCGGCCGCTTGCCCGCCTCCGGCACGTTGGGACGCGGGCCGGAGAAATCGAAATCGGTCATCTCGTTATTGAGCAGGAAGCCGTAGCCCGGCACCACGATGCCGCTGCCGCCCCAGTCTTCGATCGTGTAGGTGTAGGCGACGATATTGCCGTCCTTGTCCGACACCGTCAGGTGCGTGGTGTGCGCGCTTTCCTTGAGCATTTTGACGGGGGAGGCCGTGGCGGGGCGCAGCGGCACGCTCTGGTCGGACTGGAACGCGTACGGATCGCCGGCGGCCGCCGGCTTGCGCGCCTGCGCCGGATCGATCTGCTGGCGGCGCAGCGCGGCGTAGTCTTTGCTCAGCAGGCCCGCCACCGGTGCGTCGACATATTCCGGGTCGGCCAGATAGGCGTTGCGGTCGGCGAAGGCCAGGCGGCTCGCCTCCAGATACAGGTGCTCGGCGCGCGCGCGCGGCATCGATTTGAGGTCGTAGCCTTCGAGGATATTGAGCGCCTCGGCGATGGCGATGCCGCCGGAACCGGGCAGCGGCATGCCGTAGATGTCGTAGCCGCGATAGGTGCTGTGCACCGGCTGTCGCAGCCGCGCTTCGTAATTGGCCAGATCGGCCAGGGTCATGTTGCCGCCCCGGACCCGCACATCCGGCGCGGTGGCCGGACGGTTGACCGCGTCGACCACCGCGCGCGCCATTTTGCCCGAATAGAAAGCCTTGACGCCGCCGGCCGCCAGTTCGCGATACGCCTTGGCCAGGTCGGGATTGCGCAAGGTGCCGCCGGCCGCGACGGCCTCGCCGTTTTTCAGGTACAGCGCGGCGGTGGCGGGGAACATGGAGAACTTGGCTTTGTTCTCGCCCGCCATGCGCGAGAAATTCTCGCTGACCGCGAAGCCGTCGGTGGCGACCGCGATGGCCGGCGCCAGCACCTGCTTGAACGACATCGAGCCGTAGCGGTCCAGCGCCTCGTGCCAGCCGCGCACCGTGCCGGGCACGCCAACCGACATGCCGCTGTCGCGCACCGTCTCGAACTTCATCGGCGCGCCGTTTTCCTGGAACACGGTGGGCGTGAAGCCGGCCGGCGCCGTTTCGCGGTGGTCGATGGTGATGACGCGCTTGTCCCTGGCCAGGTAGATCACCATGAAGCCGCCGCCGCCGATGCCGCAGCTGAACGGATCGGTCACCCCCAGGGTGGCGGCCGCGGCGACGGCTGCGTCGATGGCGTTGCCGCCCTGGTCGAGAATGGCCAGCGCGGCCCGCGACGCCGGCTCGCTGATGGTCGCGACGGCGCCGCCGGTGCCGGTGACGACCGGGGTTTTGGTCCATGCCGCGGACGGCAGGACCAGGGTGGCGATAAGCGAGTAGAGGAGGACGGTGCGGGCGGGATGGCGGTCAGGTGTCATGAGGGGCGCGGTGTCGGGTCTGAGGGTGGCGTGTTGCTCACTCTCAAGCTTACCCGATAATCCGGCGCCGGTTCATTTTTTGCTGGGACCGCTTGCGGCTCGACGCCGGCCAGCGCGAAGGTCAGGCCGTCCTGGGTCACGCTGGTTTTGCCGTTGGGCATACTGTCGGACAGCACGAAATTGCTGGTCGTGCCGTCGGCCTTGGTCAGGGTGAAGCTGTAGCTGATGTAGCCGGCCCAGACGCAGACGGCGCCGACGCGGCAGCGGCTGTCGTTGACGCGTTCGAGCTTGATGGTGGGCGCGGTGGCGCCGCCGGCGATGCCTTGGGCGGCGGCCGGGGTGATGACGGCGCTGGCGCCTTGCTGCAGCACGTACGTGGTATTGAACGGTTTGTTGGCGGTGGCGCCGGCGCGGCCGTTGGCGGTGCCGCAGGCGTACAGCATGGCCATGACGCCCATTATCACGGGCAGAACGATCAGCTGCCGCAGTATTGTCTTGATCATGCGCGACCTCTTGAATGCAAAGTGGCCGTTAGCTTAGCAAAAGTATCATTTTGATGGCGCACGAACCGCATGCCGCCACGGTTTGCGCAATAAAGGCCACGCGCGGTGGATAAGCTGCGTAGAATGTCTGCTCTGAATTATTTTTGGATTAAAGACATGAAAAAAACGGGCCTGGCAAAGAGTGACGCCAAAAAGTTGATGGGCAAGATGGCCGGGCCGAGCGCGGCGACCTTCGGCAAGGTGGCCGAGGTGGTCGACAAGCGCGAGCAGCGCCGGCGCGATCAGGCGGCCGGTCTAGTGCCGTTCGCGGTGAAGTTGAACGGCGACCTGGTGGCGCAGTTGAATGCGCAAGCCACCGAGCGCGGCGTCGATATGAATCAGTTGGTGGCGGAGTTGCTGGCCAAGGGTTTGGCCGGCGCGTAATTTCCGAGGCACCAAATAAAAAAGCCGCGCGGTTCGCACCGCGCGGCTTTTTGCTTAAACGCCCACGTTTTATACGAAGGCGGCCAGCGAGCCCTTCATTTTCTTCAGCGCGGCCGATTCGATCTGGCGGATGCGCTCCGCCGACACGCCGAACTCGTCGGCCAGCGTATGCAAGGTGGCGCCGGAGCCGTCGTCGTTGGCCAGCCAGCGCGCTTCGACGATGCGGCGCGAACGCGGATCGAGCTTGCCCAGCGCCTGCTCCAGACCTTCCGATTGCAGACGGGTGACCTGTTCCGCTTCCAGCACGCGGGTCGGCTCGCTTTGCTCGGACGACAGGTAGGCGATCGGGGCGAACTTGTCGTCCTCGTCGTCGTTCGGCGATTCCAGCGCGATGTCGCGGCCGCTCAGGCGGGTTTCCATCTCGATCACTTCTTCCCGTTTGACATCCAGCAGCTTGGCCAGGTTGTCGATCTGCGCCGGGCTCATCGCATCCAGGCCGGTCTTGTGGCTGCGCAGATTGAAGAACAGCTTGCGCTGTGCCTTCGTCGTCGCCACTTTGACCAGGCGCCAGTTTTTCAGGATGTACTCGTGCATCTCGGCTTTGATCCAGTGCATCGCGTACGACACCAGGCGTACGCCCTGGTCCGGGTCGAAACGCTTGACCGCTTTCATCAGGCCGATATTGCCTTCCTGGATCAGGTCGGCGTGCGGCAGGCCATAGCCCAGATAGCCGCGGGCGATCGACACCACCAGACGCAGGTGCGACAACACCAGCTCCTGCGCGGCGCCCAGGTCGTTATTGTCCTTGAGGCGCTTGGCCAGCGAGATTTCATCGTCGTGCGTCAGCATCGGCAGGCGATTGACGGCGGAAATATAGGCGTCCAGGTTCCCCAGGTTGCCAGTGAACCCGAGTCCCAAAGCGCCCTTGTTGGTGGGGACCAACGCAGCAGGTGCGGACATCATAGTCATTTTCATTCCTTCGCTCGAAGATTGCCTAGTCTCGATGGGCCGGGGCCATAAGACGGAAATATTGCCTAATTACCATTTCCGCAGAGTGTTATGAACTCTGCAGTTTTCATATATTAGCACTCTCCTCGGTTGAGTGCCAATCACCTTATTTTTATCGCCACGATAGTAAAAATACTATCGGGTTGGTTTGAACAATGGCTTTTGATAAACACAGCATGCGCCATGGAGCTTAGGCCTGACTTAATGCAGAACGGGGGGGATGTGTAGATGGTAGGCGGGTGCGGCGGGGCTTTCCGTGCGCGGGCGCACGGAAAGGCGGACAGAATCAACGGGGCGATTAATTCAGGCGGGACAGGTGGCGTTGCACCGACAGCAGCGCGGCGATCAGGCCGAGGCCGGCCGAGAGGGCCAGCAAGAACGCCATCATCGGCGGTTGCAACGGCACCAGCTGGAATTCGGACGCGTACAATCTTGCGAACTCGGCGATCGCGACGTTCAACGGGCGCAACGCCAGCGTCACCGCGCCCAGCGCCAGCCCGCCGGCGCACAGGCCCAGCAGCGCGCCGGTGTAATAGAAGGGGCGGTGGATGAAGCTGTCGGTCGCGCCGATCAGCTTGGACACCAGGATTTCCTCGCGCTGCGTCATCACCTGCAGGCGGATGGTGTTGAAGATGACGGCCACCACCACGGTGCCGAGGGTTACCGCCAGCAACAGCAGTCCCAGATGCAGGATATTCAGCAGTGCCGCCAGGCGCTTGACCCAGGCCGAGTCGACCTGCACCGTGTCGACGCCGGGCAGGGCGCGGATCTGCTCGGCCAACTGGTCGACGTCGCCGCCGGACTGGGCCAGGCGGAAGGCGTCCAGCTTCAGCACATAGCTGTCCGGCAACGGGTTTTCGCCCAAGGTGGTCAGCACGTCGGCCAGGCCGCTTTTCTCGCGCATGCTCTCCAGCGCTTTCTCGCGCGGGGTGAAGATGATTTTGGCCTGTTTGTCCGGCAGCGTCTGGCGCAGCTGCACGGCCAGCGCCTCGGCCTGCTCGCGCGGCGTCTGCTGTTTGACGAAGACGCTGATTTCCGGATCGACCGACAGTTGCTCGGACATGGGGCGCACGTTGTCGAGCAGGGTCACGCCGGTGAACGGCAGCGCCAGCGCGATCGCCACCACGATGATGTTGAACAGGAAACTACCCGGCGAGCGGCGCAAATGCACCAGCGCGGCGGACAGCGCGTAACGGTGTTGGCGGAACCAGTATGTCATGCCGCCACCTCCAGTTGACCCTGGTTAAGGTGGATGACGCGCGCGGCCGCGTCGAGCATCTGCTCGTCATGGCTGGAAATCAGGCAGGTGACGCCGACCGAATGGAAGGCCTTGAGCGCGTCGAGCACCTTGTTGGCGCTGGCCCGGTCGAGGTTGGCCGTCGGCTCGTCGGCCAGGATGACCTGCGGCCGGTTGACGATGGCGCGCGCGATCGACACGCGCTGCTGCTCGCCGCCGGACAGGGCCAGCGGATGCGAGCTGGCGCGGTCGGCCAGGCCGACCTTGTCGAGCGCGGCGCGGGCGCGTTGCTCGGCCTGGTGGTGCGAGGCGCCCGTCACCAGCAGCGGCAACATGACGTTGGCCAGGATGGTGCGGTCGTTGAGCAGGCGTTGTTGCTGGAAGATCAGACCGAGATTGCGGCGCAGAAACGGCACGGCGGCCGGCTTGATGCGCGCGATGTCCTGGCCGTTGACGATGACGTGGCCGGCCGTGGGCCGCTCGATGGCGGCGATCATCTTCAACAGCGTGGATTTGCCGGCGCCCGAGGGGCCGGCAAGAAACACCAGTTCGCCTTTTTCTACCGTGAGCGAGATGTCGCGCAGCGCCATCGCGTCGGGGGAGTATTGTTTCGAGACGTTCCGGAATTCAATCATGTAATGGGGGTTATCCGAGCAATTTGGGGAAAACTACGGCAGCAAAGCATCGACGAACTCGGTGGCCACGAACGGCTGCAAGTCTTCGATTTTTTCGCCGATGCCGATGAAATACACCGGCACCGGACGCACGCGGGCGATCGCCGCCAGCACGCCGCCCTTGGCGGTGCCGTCCAGTTTGGTGATCACCAGGCCGGTCAGCTTGAGGGCGTCGTCGAACGCTTTCACTTGCGCCAACGCATTTTGCCCGGTATTGCCGTCGATAACCAGCAGCGTTTCGTGCGGTGCGCCGTCCATGCCCTTGCCGATGACGCGCTGCACCTTCTTCAACTCTTCCATCAGGTGCAGCTGGGTCGGCAGGCGGCCGGCGGTGTCGATCATGACCACGTCGAGGCCGCGCGCCTTGCCGGACTGCACGGCGTCGAACGAGACGGCGGCCGGGTCGCCCGACGCTTGCGAGATGACGGTGATGTTGTTGCGCTGGCCCCAGACCATCAATTGCTCGCGGGCGGCGGCGCGGAAGGTGTCGCCGGCGGCCAGCAGCACCGATTGGCCGTTCGATTGCATGTGCTTGGCCAGCTTGCCGATGGTGGTGGTCTTGCCGGCGCCGTTGACGCCGGCGATCATCATCACCATCGGCTGATGGCGGCCCAGCTCGAACGGACGCTGGAGCGGGGTCAGCAGTTCGACCATCAGCTGCTTGAGCGCGGTCTTGACGGCGGCGGCGTCGAGCAGCTTGTCGTCCTTGACCTTTTGCTTGAGGGCGTCGAGCAGGTATTCGGTGGCGTCGACGCCGGCGTCGGACATCAACAGCGCCCCCTCGAGCTCGTCGTAGAGGTCGTCGTCGATCTTGGCGCCGACAAACAGCAGCGACAGGTTATTGGAGGTTTTGGACAGGCCGGCCTTCAGCCGCGTCATCCACGACTGTTTCTGCGCCGGCTCCTCGATCGGCATCAGCGCTTGCTGGACGTAGCTGTCGCTGGCGGCGGGGCTGGAAACAGAGTTGGAAACCGGGCTGGAAACAGAGCTGGAAACCGGGCTGGCAATCGGGCTGGCAATCGGGCTGGAAATCGGCTGGCGCACCGGCGCCGGCGCGGGGATCTGGACCTCTGGCGCCTCGGGGGCGACAGGTTTTTTCTTGAAGAAACTAAACATGGATATGTGGTTGGGGGCGCTTCAAGCTGATGCCCGGCAGCGCCGGACACGGGGAAATGCGGCTATTTTACCAGAGCGCGGCCGGGCGCCCGCGGGCCGCTACCGGAATGACAACTTTTTCAGCCGGTCGCGACGTTGGCGTTGCGCATGCGCCATTCGGCGATGGCGGCGCTGATGTCGGACAGCGCGAACACCCGCACATAGGATGGACGGCGCCGTTTGAGCGCGGCGTTGCCGCCGCCGGCCCACAATTCGACGCTGCCGTTGAGGCGCGTATGCAGCTCGGCCAGGCCGTCGAGCGCTTGGCGCGGATTCATCGCCACCGAGAACGACAGCGCGATGATGTCGACCCGCTGCACCCGCGCCGCCTCGACGATGTCGAGCAGCGGCGTCTGCACGCCCAGCGAGATGCAATGCGCCCCTTCGGCCACGCACATGGCTTCGGCCATCAGCAGTCCCAGCCCGTGGCGTTCCTGCGGCAGGGTGGTCAGCATGACGCGCGGCGCGCCTAGGTTGCTGGCGGCCGCCTGCGGCATGGCGAAGATGGCGCTGCGCATCACCACCGTCAGCGACTCCGTGTACAGGTGTTCCTCGAACGTGGCCAACTGGCCGCTGGCCCAGGCGTCGCCGACCAGGGAGGTCAGCGGCGCCACCAGGTCGATGACGAAACTCTTCAAACCCATCATCAGCAAGGCTTGCGACAACTGGCGGCGCAGCGCCTCCATTTGATGGGTTTTGCACAAGTCGAGATAGCGCTGCAGCTCGGGCGGCGGCAGCGACGGGCCGTTGGCGCCGGTGGCCTGTCCGGTCAAGGTCTGCAATTCCTCCGCGCTGAACTGGATCACCTTGCCGGGACGGAAGCCGAGGTCGATCAAGCGCTTGACCAGACGCAGCTTCTGCACCTGCTCGATCGGGTAGACGCGCTCGCCGTTGGGGTCGCGCAGCGGTTGCGGGAAGTCGTAGCGGCGCTCCCATACCCGCAGGGTTTCCTTGGCAACGCCGGTGTCTCGCTCGACGTCGCTGATCGTGCTCGGAACTGGTTGTGAAGAAACAGTAGTTGTCATTGGGAATCTTAAGCGGTTGCCGTTGGTCGACGGCCGCGAGTGTTGGCACAGGGTCGGGGTGCACGGCGCTGGAAGCGGTTCTGATCCGGCGCGACCTGCATTTTACCTTCGTTTTGCACGCAAAAGTTTCCACATCCAAAGCTCAGTGGGATGCGTATAAGCAGTACTAAAGAGCTTGTCCACGACATGCTGTTGACATTGAGAACTAATTAACAGATTATCGCCTTTGCCCATGAGTTGTCCTGGACAAAATATTTTGTAACGGTGGAAAATAATGAAAATAGCTGTTGTTGGCAGCGGAATTTCCGGGCTCTCCTGTGCGTATCGCTTGGTCCAAGCTGGTCATGAGGTCGTGCTGTACGAGGGCGGGGGCTATTTCGGCGGCCATAGTAATACCGTGGATGTGACTTTCGAAGGTCGAACCCACGGGGTCGACACTGGCTTCCTTGTTTTCAATAATCACACCTACCCGCATCTGACCGCGCTGTTCGCCGAGCTGAAGGTGGACACGGCGGCCAGCGACATGGGTTTTTCGATCAAATTGCCGATCGGCGGTCGGCTGCTGGAATGGGCGGGCGGCAATCTGGACCAGGTATTCTGTCAGCGAAGCAATTTGTTGCGACCCGCTTTCCTGCGCATGCTGCGCGATATCCTGCGCTTCAACCGGGCCGCGACGGCGCTGGCCCTGGCGCCACAGTCGATGCCGCAGGTGTCGCTTGGATCATACCTTGATGCGCACGGTTACAGCGCACAGTTTCGCCATTGGTACCTGTTGCCCATGGCGGCCTGCATCTGGTCGTGCCCGTCGGAGCGGATGCTGGCCTTCCCGCTGGCCAGCTTCGTCCAGTTCTGCCACAACCACGGCCTGTTGCAGGTGAACGACCGGCCGCAATGGCGCACGGTGCGCGGCGGCTCGCGCCGGTATGTCGAGCGCCTGCTGGCCGGCATCCCCGAGCGGCATTCGAATACGCCGGTGACGGCGATCGCGCGCACCGCGCACGGCGTGGCGCTGCGTTCGGCGCAGGGCAACGCGCTGTTCGATGAAGTGGTGCTGGCCACCCATAGCGACCAGTCGCTGGCGCTGCTGACCGACGCCAGCGAGGAGGAGCGCGGCGTACTGTCGGCGGTGGCCTACCAGGCCAACCGCGCCGTGCTGCACACCGACACCAGCTGCCTGCCGGAGAATCGCAAGGCCTGGTCGGCGTGGAATTACCAGGGCAGCGGCGGGGATGGGGCGTCGGCGCGGGTCTGCGTGCACTACCTGTTGAACAAACTGCAGCCGCTGCCGTTCGAGCAGCCGGTGATCGTCTCGCTCAATCCCCTGGCGCCGCCCGACCCGCGCAAGGTGCTGCGCGAATTCGACTACGCCCATCCGGTGTTCGACGCGGCGGCGGTCGACGCGCAACGGCGGCTGCCGCGCATACAGGGCCGCAACCGCGTGTGGTTCGCCGGCGCCTGGACCGGTTACGGCTTTCATGAAGACGGCCTCAAATCGGGGCTGGCCGTGGCGTCGGCCATCGCCGCGCGCGCGCAGGTCGCCCATGCCGCCTGAGCTTTCAGCGCCTTCGGCCGCGCCGCAGCTGTGCTTCGGCCAGGTGCGGCATCGGCGCCTGCGGCCGGTGCGCCACGGTTTTCACTACGGGATGTACTTCATCCGCCTGCCGCTGCGGACCTTGGGACGGCAGGATTTCGGCTGCCGCCTGTTCGCGCGCAACCGCTTTAATCTGCTGTCGTTCCACGACGCCGACCATGGCGACGGCCGCCAGCCCTTGCTGCAGTGGGTCGATGGCCTGCTGGCGGCGGAGGGCGTGCGCGACGCCGATGGCGAGGTCTGGCTGCAAACCATGCCGCGCGTACTGGGCTACGTGTTCAATCCCGTCTCGTTCTGGTTCTGCCATCGCGCCGACGGCACCTTGCGCGCCATCGTCGCCGACGTGCACAACACCTTCGGCGAGCGGCATTGCTACCTGCTGGAGAACGGCGGCGCCATCGGCGCCGGCGAGGAACTGGCGGCGCGCAAGATCTTTCACGTCTCGCCGTTTTGCGATGTGCGGGGCGGCTACCGCTTCCGCTTTTTCCGGGGCCTGCGCGCCGCAGGGCCGCACGCCGGGCAGGAATACACGCTGGCGCGCATCGATCACGACGACCACGCCGGACCGTTGATCGAAACCAGTCTGTCCGGCCGCGCCGGACCGCTGGACAACCGCAATACCGTGCGCGCCTTCTTCACGTATCCGCTGATGACCATCGGCGTGATCGTCCGCATCCATTGGCAGGCCGCCAGGCTTTGGCTCAAGCGCGTGCCATTCTTTTCAAAACCACTACCGCCTCAACAGAAAGTATCACGATGAGCACAGAATCCCTCGCCACCGCGGCCGCCCCCTTGTCGTTGCCATCGCCGGCGCCGTTGTCCTGCCACGCGCCCGCGCATGGCGGCAACACGCCGGCCGCCGCCCGCGTGATCCTCAAGCTGCTGCGGCGCCTGAAGCATGGCGCGCTGCTGCTGCAGCGGCCGGACGGCGGCTTCGAGGTGTTCGGCGACGGCTCCTTTCCGATCGCGCTGGAGCTGAAAAACTGGAATCTGTGCGGCGCGGCCATGCGCTCCGGCGATATCGGCTTCGCCGAGGCGTTCATCGCCGGCGACTGGAAGACCGATAACCTGAGCGGCTTGATCGAACTGTTGATACGCAACCGCGACGAGTTCGAGCAACTGGTGTATGGCAGCTGGTGGGGCAGCCTGCTGTACCGGATCAAGCATCTGATGAACCGCAATTCGCGCGCCGGCAGCCGCAAGAACATCCACGCCCACTACGATATCGGCAACGCCTTCTATCAGTTGTGGCTGGACCCGACGATGACTTATTCGAGCGCGATCTTCCGCGACGGCGACGGCGGCGACCTGGCCACCGCGCAGTTGGCCAAGTACCGCCGCATCGTCGGCGCCTTGAACCTGGGGCAGGGCGCGCGGGTGCTGGAAATCGGTTGCGGCTGGGGCGGTTTCGCCGAAACGGCCGCGCGCGAGGCGCGGGCCCACGTCACCGGCCTGACCTTGTCGACCGAGCAGTTGGCTTATGCGACGCAGCGGCTGGCCGAAGCCGGACTGGCCGCGTCGGCCGATCTGCGCCTGTGCGACTACCGCGACTGCGACGGCCAGTTCGACGCCGTCGCCTCGATCGAGATGTTCGAGGCGGTCGGCGAGAGCTATTGGCCCAGCTACTTCGCCTGCGTGGCGCGCAATCTGAAGCGCGGCGGGCGCGCCTGCATCCAGACCATCACCATCGACGACGGTTTGTTCGAGCGCTATCGCAAAGGCACCGACTTCATTCAGCAGTACATTTTCCCCGGCGGGATGCTGCCGTCGCCGTCGGAGTTCCGGCGCCAGGCCGGCCTGCACGGCCTGCGGGTGGTGGACGAATTCTGCTTCGGCATCGACTATGCCGACACGCTGCGGCAGTGGCGCGCCAGTTTCCTGGCCCGGCGCGCGGAGGTGGAAGCGCAGCGCTTCGACCAGCGCTTCATGCTGACATGGGAGTTCTACCTGGCCTACTGCGAGGCCGCCTTCCGCGCCGGGAATACCGACGTGATGCAGTTCACGCTGGTGAAGGATTGAGGGTGCGCGTGGCGAAGGCCTGGCGTGTGGCCATGGCGGCGCTGTGCGCGCTGATGTTGTCGGCCGGGCCGTTCGCGCGCGCGGCGGAAGCGCCGGCCCACGTCGAACGTGAGCTGGGCGCCGCGCGGCTGGCGGGGCAGGGCGTGTTCACTTATTTCGGGCTGTCGATCTACACGGCCGAATTATGGGTAGGCCCGAAGGGCTACCGGCCGGCGGCGAAGGACGCCGCGCCCTACCTGCTGGATTTGCGCTACGCCCGCGAGATCGACGGCCGCAGGATCGCCGAGGCCAGCGCCGCGCAGATGGAGAAGATAGGCGCGGGCAGCGCGGCGCAGCGCGCCGCGTGGCGGGAAAAGATGCTGGCGATTTTCCCGGACGTGAAGGAGGGCAGCCGCTTGAGCGGCCTGTTCCTGCCGGGCGAGGGCGTGCGTTTTTACCGCGACGGCAAGCCGCTGGCGACGGTGGCCGATCCGGCCTTCGCGCAGGCCTTCTTCGACATCTGGCTCGACGCCGCCACCAGCGCGCCCAAACTGCGCGAGGCGCTGCTGCGCGACGCCGCGCCGAAATCGTGAAGCCCGATTCCGCGCCCGCCTCCTCCGCCGCCGCCGGAGGTGGCGCTGTACGCCCGCCATCGCTGCCGGTGACGGCGATGCTGTATTACGGTTTGTTCGGCCTGCCGCTGGCGATGCTGGCGCTGCCGATCTACGTCTACGTGCCGCGGTTTTACGCGCAGCGCGGCGCGTTGACCCTGGCCGTCATCGGCGCCGCGCTGCTGGCGGCGCGCACGGTCGCGGCATTCATCGATCCGCTGCTGGGTTGGTGGATCACGCGCGCTGGCGGCGCCTACCGGCGCGCGGTGCTGGTCGCGCTGCCGTTGCTGGTCGTTGGCTACGCCATGCTGTTCCATCCGCCGCCGCTGACCGGCGTGTCGGCGTTGTGCTGGTTCCTGCTGTCGCTGATGCTGGTCTACACGGGCTTCAGCCTCGCCACCATCGCCCACCAGAGCTGGGGCGCAGCGCTGACCCAGCTGCCGGGCGAGCGCTCGAAGCTGGCGGCGGTGCGCGAGAGCTGCGGGCTGCTCGGCGTGATGACGGCCGCCGTGCTGCCCGCCGTCTTCGACTACGATGCGTTGAGCTATGCCTTCGCCGCCACGTTGTTGGCGGGCGCGGCGTGCCTTCTATATATGGCTCCGCAGCCGCCCGTAGCCGTGACGGACGCGGCGGCGGCGCCGTTGCGCTTCGCCGAACTGTCCGCGCCGTTCAGGCAGCGCCGCTTCCGCGCGCTGTTCCTGGTGCTGATGGTGAACGGCGTCGCCGCCTCGATTCCCGCCACGCTGTTCCTGTTCTTTGCCGAGGACCGCTTGCGGCTCGGTTCCAACGCCGGCCTGTTCCTGCTGCTGTATTTCGTTAGCGCGGCCGCGTCGATGGCGGCCTGGCCGGCGGCCGCGCGGCGCCTTGGCGAGGCGCGGGCCTGGGTCGCCAGCATGCTGCTGACGGCCGCCGTCTTCGTCTGGGCGTACTGGCTGGGCCCCGGCGACGCCGTGTCGTTCGGCGTGATCTGCGCGGTCTCCGGCCTGGCGCTGGGCGCCGACCTGGCGTTGCCGCCGGCGCTGCTGGCCGGCGTCATCGCCAGCGCCGGCGACAGCGGCCGGCGCGAGGCCGCCTACTTCGGCGTGTGGAACTGGGGCGTGCAAATGACCTTGGCGCTGGCGGCCGGCGTGGCCTTGCCGGTGCTCGCATGGCTGGGCTATACGCCCGGCACGGGGCAGGGCCTGGGGGCGTTGTCGTCCGCCTATGCGCTGCTGCCTTGCTGTTTAAAACTGATCGCGGCCGCGCTGTTGTGGCGCGCGCCGCTACGCGATTGCTGAACTGGAGACCACACCATGAAAATAACCCGCCTTTGCGCCGCCACGGCGATCGCCTGCGCCTTCCTGCTGAACGGCTGCTCGCTGCCCGTGCAGCCGGACCACTACGCGCAGCAGACGCCGAAGCTCGATATCCAGCGCTACTTCAACGGCACCCTCGACGTGCACGGCATGTTCCAGAACCGCGCCGGCACGGTGGAGAAGCGCTTCACGGTGCTGATGCGCTGCAGCTGGAACGGCGATGTCGGTACGCTCGATGAGGAATTCGTCTACTCCGACGGCGCCAGGCAACGGCGCGTCTGGACTTTGCGCAAGGTCTCGGAGGGGCGTTACATCGGCACGGCGCCGGACGTTGTCGGGGAGGCGAAGGTGGAGGTGTCGGGCAACGCGATGCGCTTGCAGTACGTGCTGGCGCTGCCGGTGGGCGACAAGGTTTATAACGTCGACTTCGACGACTGGATGTATCTGATCGACGACCGCGTGATGCTCAACCGGGCGCAAATGAGCAAGTTCAATCTCGGCCTTGGCAGCCTGACGGTGGTGTTCAACCGGCGCGACGCCCAAGGGGCGCGCTGATGGCCATGAACCATGTGATCGAGGACTGGGCCGATCAATATGTCTGGATCGTCGGCGCGTCGACCGGCATCGGCGCCGCCACCGCCCGGCTGCTGCTCGACAAGGGCGCCCATGTGGCATTGTCGGCGCGCCGGCAGCAGGCGCTGGACGATCTGGCCGCGGCCGATGCGCAAGCGCAGCCACGAACCTTGGCGGTGGCGCTCGATGTCACCAGCCACGCCAGCGTGGTGCGCGCGCGCGACGAGATACTGGCCAGCTGGCCGCGCATCGATCTAGTGCTGCTGGTGGCCGGTGGTTATAACGAGATGCGCGCCGACAGTTTCGATCTGGCGCAGGCGAATCAGCTGATCGATCTGAATCTGCGCGGCGTCTTCAATTGCCTGGCGCCGGTGCTGCCGATGCTGATCAGGCAGGGCGGCGGCGGCATCGGCATCGTCAGTTCGGTGGCCGGCTACAGCGGCTTGCCGAAGGCGCTGGTCTACGGCCCGACCAAGGCGGCGCTGATCAACCTGGCCGAGTCGCTGTACTTCGATCTGCACCCCAAGGGCATCGGTGTGTATCTGATCAATCCTGGTTTCGTCGATACGCCGCTGACCAAGGGGAACGACTTTCCGATGCCGGGATTGATGCAGCCTGCCGACGCCGCGCGGGAACTGGTGCGCGGTGTCGAGCGGGGCGCGTTCCATATTCATTTTCCGAGGAAGTTCACCAACACGCTGCGGTTCGCGCGGCTGCTGCCGTACCGGATGTATTTCTGGCTGATCGCCAAGGTGACGCGCTTATGAACGACATGCAGGCGGCGTTGCGCCGGGTGATCGTGTTTTACGAGACGTTGATGCCGGCGACGCTGCCGGGCATCGTCGATGTCTACGCGGCCGACGCGGTGTTCAAGGACCCGTTCAACGACGTCGGGGGACACGCGGCCATCGTCAAGGTCTTCGAGCATATGTTCCTGCGCCTGCGCGAGCCGCGGTTTGTCGTGCTCGAGCACATGGGGCGCGGCGACCAGGCGTTCTTGACGTGGGAGATGCGGTTCCGCTTCGTCCGCTGGCCGGAACGGCCGCAGGTGATACGCGGCGCCACGCATGTGAGGTTCGATGGCGAAGGCAAAGTCGTGCTGCACCGCGACTATTGGGACGCGGCCGAGGAATTGTACGAAAAGCTGCCGCTGCTCGGATCGGTGATGCGGTATCTGAAGCGCTCGGCAGCCCGGTAATCGCCGGCTATAAGGGCCGGACATGAGTTTTGCTCATGCACGGCAGCGCTTGGGCGCACGCGGCCGCCTCCCTTGTTTGGGGCGGCAATGTGTCGAATTGGTGCGTGATGTGTCGTTTCTGTGCAACACGTAGCAATTTCTTACAAATTCCTGATGCACCGCAATAGTTGCCGTACGGACAGAATTTATGACTAGTTTACTCCTGTAACACTATGATCATCGTTGGTTGGACGGCTATTTTGCGGTATTTCCAAGCCAAACATTGTCGCGGGTTGTTAGCTTATTACCATTGAGTGCGGAGGTTCCGGTCGGGGCTTCAGTATAAAATAGCGCCAGAAATAGCAAAGTGGCTATTTTTACTTGGTCCGACAACGATGTAGTACGCATGCATTGATCTTGCATTTGTCACTAGGGCGGTCCGCAAAACGGGTCGCTGCATGAAGTTCATCGTGCGGAAAACTGGGCTAGTTCGCTTGCTCGGCATGAAATATTGCGATGCGTTAAAATACGGATGTTTTGAAAGTCTGACAAGGACATCGACGTTGCAGCATGAACGTTTTTGCACTTGATGGAGTCGTCGAGCATCAGTATAGTGCCGCCTCCGGTGCCTTTGCGCACCGCGAACCTGCGAGCGTCGATTAAATCGGCCGCAACTTAAGTGAGCGCGTTCCGCCTGATGGGACCGCACAGTGGCAGCTGGGGAGTTTGCCCTCACGCACATACGGCGCCTGCTGGTGACGCCGATAAGCACCGTATTTAGCCGCACTACTAGCTATACCTTTTTACAGCAACACAACTGAAGGAAACACGTAATGAAAAAATCCCTGATCTCCATCGCCATCCTGGGCGCCCTGAGCAACGTAGCTATGGCGCAATCGAACGTCACCATGTACGGCATCGTCGATGCCGGCCTGACCTCCGAGCGTGGCGGTGCTGCTGGTAACAAGACTGCAGTACAAAGCGGCGTGGCTTCGGCTTCGCGCATCGGCTTCAAAGGCACCGAAGACCTGGGCAGCGGCTTGAGCGCGATCTTCAAGCTGGAAGCCGGCGTTAAAATCGACGACGGTTCGCTGGACAACGCCAACAACCGCCTGTTCAACCGCGAAGCCTATGTTGGCCTGAGCTCGAAGACCGCCGGTACCCTGACCATCGGTCGTCAGTACACCCCTTACTACGAAACCCTGCGCGACGTGGCTGACCCGTTCGCAATGGGCTACGCTGGTACCGCTAAAAACCTGTTCCCGGTCGCCGGCAACATGACCCGTGCCGACAACGGCGTTGTGTACAAAACCCCATCGCTGTACGGTTTCTCGGCTGCCGCTTCGTACAGCCTGGGCGAAACCGCTGGCGATTCGGCTGCACAGCGTCAGCTGGGCGCGTCGATCGGTTACACCAACGGTTCGCTGAACGTCGCTGCCGCTTACAACAACCGTAACAACGACACCGCTACCGTTAAAACCAACAGCATCGGCCACAACAGCCTGATCGCCGCGAACTACGACTTCAAAGTTGTTAAAGTGTTCGCAGCCTACGGTCAAGACAAGGGCCAGAACAGCGCGCCTCTGGCTAACACCACCAACCCATTCGGCTACACCGTTGCTCCAGTCGCGTCGCAAGACAGCGCTGACGCACTGGTCGGCGTAACCGTTCCAGCCGGTAACGGCGTTGTCATGGCTTCGTACATCCGTAAAAACGATAAAGAAGCCGCTAACAACGACGCAAGCCAGTGGGGCGTTGGCTACTCGTACAACCTGTCGAAGCGCACCAGCGCTTACCTGGCGTACGCTAAAATCAAAAACAAAAACGGCGCAGCTTACACCGTTGGCAACAACACCGAAGTTGGTTCGGGCGACAAAGCCTTCAACATCGGCGTGAAACACAGCTTCTAATCTGTTCATTCAGAGTTAGTATCAACAACGGCTGCCTGGTGCAGCCGTTGTTCTTTTCTGAAAGCGGTTTTACTGATGACGACGACCATGATGATGAAACGACGCGCCATATTCGCCGGCGCCATGCTGATCGCCTCGTGCGCCGTGCTGGCCGCGCCGAAGGCGGCGCGCAAGCCGTCCGCCCATGCCGGCCTGCCGCGTTACGGCATGGTGGTGTTTTCCGATTTGTGCATCAATGGCGAGAGCGGCGAATTCGGCGGCCAGCGCATCACCTTGCAGCGTTTCGCGGAAGTCGATACCGTGTTGTACGAGTACACGGCGGGCGGGTTGAGCTGGCCGGTGGTGGCCAGCGACGTCAATATCGATCCGCGCGGGCGGCAGATGTATTTCACCGTGCGTCCGCCCGATGAGGAGGAGCGCACGATCAGCGGCAAGATCGCCGACGGCGGCAAAACCCTGGTGCTCGACGGCGGCTATTGCGGCGACGAGGCGGTGCCGATGCGCTTGCCGCTGGTGACCGATTTCGGACGCAAGGCCGGCACCTGCAAGGTTTGCCCGCCGAACAAGAAAGACAAAGAGAAGGTCGACGAGGCGCCGGGAAACCAGGCGCCGTCGTGACCGTCAATTAATTTGCGCGTTCCGCCGTGGATTTTTTTGCCGCCTCGGCGTTCTTGCGGATGGTTTCCAGCGTGGCGCCGGGCGTGATCAGGTTGCCGTCGTAGCGCAACTCGATCAGCGCCGGCAGATTGCGGCCGTTGGCGTGGGCCAGCGCGCGCTCCAGCGCCGGGCCGAAATCGGCCGTCTTGTCCACCACTTCCCCGTGCGCGCCATACGCCACCGCCAGCGCGGCGAAATCGGGATTGTGCAGCTCCGTGCCCGAGACCCGCCCCGGGTAGTCGCGCTCCTGGTGCATGCGGATGGTGCCGAACATGCCGTTGTTGAAGACGATGATGACCACCCCCGCCTTGTACTGCACCGCCGTGGCCAGCTCCTGGCCGTTCATCATGTATTCGCCGTCGCCGGCGAAGGTGATCACGGTGCGTTTCGGGTCGATGATCTTGGCGGCGACGCCGGCCGGCACACTGTAGCCCATCGCGCCGCTGGTCGGCGCCAATTGCGTGCGCATGCCGCCGTAGCTGTGGAAGCGGTGCGCCCAGGTGGCGTAGTTGCCGGCGCCGTTGGTGATGATGGTGTCGTGCGGGGCGATCCTGTCGATCTGTTGCACCACCTGCCACAAGTCCAGCGGCGCCTTGCCGTCCTGGAAAATCGCCGGCTGCAGCTGCCATGCCGCCAGATCGGCCTTGGCTTCGGCCACCGACGCGCTCCACGCGCCGGCATCGAGCGGCGCCATCGCCGCCAGCATGGCCGCGATCTGCGGCATGCCGCTGTTGATCATCAATTCGGCCTGGTAGACGCTGCCCAGTTCCTCGGCGTCGGCGTGGACGTGGATCAGGCGCTGGGCCGGCACCGGCGCCGAGATCAGCGCGTAGCCGCCGGTGGTCATCTCGCCCAGGCGCGGGCCGATGGCGAGGATGACGTCGGCCTCGCGCACGCGCGCGGCCAGCTTGGGGTTGACGCCGATGCCGACATCGCCGATGTAGTTGGGATGGGCGTTGTCGAGCAAGTCCTGGAAGCGGAACGCGCAGCCCACCGGCAGCTGGTTGGCTTCGGCGAAGCGCTGCAGGTCGGCGCAGGCTTGCGCGTTCCAGCCGCCGCCGCCCAGCAGGACCAGCGGCTTTTTGGCGCTGGCGAGCATGGCGCGCAGCACGTCGATCTGCGCCGCCGACGGCGACGCCTGCACCGCCTGATAGGCGCGCGTGTCGGCCACCGCAGCCGTGTCGATCAGCATGTCCTCCGGCAGCGCCAGCACCACCGGGCCCGGACGGCCGCTGGTGGCGACCTGGAAGGCGCGCGCGAGGTATTCGGGAATGCGCTCGGCGCGGTCGATCTGCGCCACCCATTTGGCCATCTGGCCGTACATGCGGCGGTAGTCGATTTCCTGGAACGCTTCGCGGTCGATGAAGTCGTTGCCGACCTGGCCGATGAACAGGATCATCGGCGTCGAGTCCTGGTAGGCGGTGTGCACGCCGATCGAGGCGTTGGTCGCGCCCGGGCCGCGCGTGACGAAGCAGATGCCCGGCTTGCCCGTCATCTTGCCGTAGGCGTCGGCCATGAAGGCGGCGCCGCCCTCCTGGCGGTTGATGATGAAGCGGATGTCGGAGTCGTGCAGCGCGTCGAGCACGTCCAGGTAGCTTTCGCCGGGTACGCCGAAAGCGGTGTCGACGCCGTGGATCTTCAGGGCGTCGACCAGGATCTGGCCGCCGGTGCGGGTTGGGTGCGTCATGTTCTCGCCTTTAGGGTATAGGTGGCATGATTCTACGGCCGGGCAGGGGACGGCGCTTTTCAAATGGCGACATCAAATTATAGAATTACCGGGCCGGCTGGTACAATACCGCCTGAAGCAAGCCAGACAGCCGCTGGCCAGCGCGTAATGCCTGGCGGGAGGAAGGTCCGGACTCCATAGAGCGGGGTGACGGTTAACGGCCGTCCGCCGAAAGCCGCAAGCGCAAGCCCAAGGTATAAGGCGAGGAATAGGGCCACAGAGACGAGCGTATTAAGTTACGGTGAAACGCGGTAACCTCCACCTGGTGCAATTCCAAATAGGCACGCGATGATGCTGCTCGCGGAGCGTGCGGGTAGGAAGCTTGAGCGCTGGAGTAATCCAGCGCCTAGAGGAATGGCTGTCATAGCGCGGGTTCGCCCGCGCCGTAACAAAATCCGGCCTATCGGCTTGCTTCAACTTACACACATAGATTCGCGGCCGCCGCGGGACCGACGCGCATACCGCGTCGACCTGGGGACGTGCCGATGAAAAAATACATACTGGCCTTGGATCAAGGCACCACCAGTTCGCGCGCCATCCTGTTCGACCACCAGGGACAGATCCGCGGCAGCGCGGCGGCCGAATATCCCCAGCATTTCCCGCACCCCGGCTGGGTCGAGCACGACCCCGACGATATCTGGAACAGCCAGCTGGCCGTGGCCCGCAAGGTCCTGCACGACAATCAGGTCGATAGCCGCCAGGTCCTCGCCATCGGCATCGCCAACCAGCGCGAGACCACGCTGGTGTGGGACCGCAAGACGGGCGAGCCGATCGCGCCGGCCATCGTCTGGCAGGACCGCCGCACCGCCGACACCTGCGACGCGCTGCGCGCCGACGGCAAGGCCGCGCGCATCGCCGACATCACCGGCCTCGAACTCGATTCCTACTTCTCCGCCACCAAACTGAAATGGCTGCTCGACCACGTGCCCGGCGCGCGCGATCGGGCGCGCCAGGGCGGGCTGGCGTTCGGCACCGTCGACAGTTGGCTGGTGTACAAGCTGACCGGACGCCATGTCACGGATGTCAGCAACGCCTCGCGCACCTTGCTGTTTAATATCCACCTGATGCGCTGGGACCAGGATTTGCTGCAGCTGTTCGACATTCCGGAGCAGATGCTGCCGCAGGTGGTGTCGTCGAGCGAGGAAATCGGCATGACCCGCGCCTCGCTGTTCGGCGCGCCGATCGCGGTGGCCGGCATCGCCGGCGACCAGCAGGCGGCCACCTTCGGCCAGGCGTGCCACACGCCGGGCATGGTCAAGAACACCTATGGCACCGGATGCTTCATGCTGATGCACGTGGGCGAACATCCGGTGGTGTCGCACAACCGGCTGCTGACGACCGTCGGCTGGCGGGTCGACGGCGCCACCGAATACCTGATGGAGGGCAGCGTCTTCATGGGCGGCGCCACCGTGCAGTGGCTGCGCGACGGCCTGGGCATCATCGGCAAATCGTCCGATGTCGAGCCGCTGGCCGCCAGTGTGCCCGATAGCGGCGGCGTGTTCATGGTGCCGGCGTTCGTCGGCCTGGGGGCGCCGCACTGGGATCCGTACGCGCGCGGCGCGCTGGTGGGGCTGAGCCGCGGCAGCAACCGCGCCCACATCGCCCGCGCGGCGCTGGAGGCGATCGCCTATCAAAGCGCGGAGCTGATGGCCGCCATGCGGAAGGATGTGGCGGCGTCGAGCCGGGACATTCCGCTGACCGAGGTGCGGGCCGACGGCGGGGCCGCGCGCAACGACCTGCTGATGCAGTTCCAGGCCGATTTGCTCGGGGTGCCGGTGGTGCGTCCGCGCGTGACCGAGACCACGGCGCTGGGCGCGGCCCATCTGGCCGGCCTGGCGGTCGGCTTTTGGCAAACGCGCGAGGAGGTCGCCGCCCAGTGGAGCTGCGAACGCCGCTTCGACCCGGTCATGGGCGCCGACCGGCGCGGCGCGTTGATGGAGGGCTGGGCGCGCGCGGTGGAGCGTTCCAAAGGATGGGCGGCCTGACCTACAGTAACGGAAATTATGCTTTTGTAATCAAAGTTGACAGTTTTTTCGGCAATCCGCGCTGGAATCAGCCCCCGGCACAGGCGTATAATGGCGCTTTTGGTGCACCGCCGCAGTCCGGGATTTGTATAGACAAATTGCTTGTCGAAAATACATTCGGTCTCAAGCCGTTTCTGACTAGCAAATTTGAAGTTGCAGTTATTAAAAGGTTTCACACTTCCCGTCATCGCGCTGCTGGCGCGCCATTCGACCATTCCCCCATCCATCCACGCCACTTTGCGCGCCATGCGTCGGGCTATTGACCACTTATCAATATGCTACGGCAATGTTGGTGCTTTGCAACTATATGCAAATAATTCAATTATTTTGAACTTACATTTTCACCGCTTTAGTGCATGCATACACATGTGTGTAGATGAGGTAGCACATTCACAGTCATCGATAAGTACTTAATTTGTCGAGTTATTTTATTTCTAGCTGGCTTCAAGGAATTGCGCTAAGTCCTTAATTTCATTACTAAAATCCCTGTTTCGTTTGCCTGAAAGCGCTTGACCGCCATTCTCCCATCCTCTAAAGTGGGCATCTGTGTGAAAAAGTGGCTTTTTGTGGGAAATTTGTCCTGACTTAGCGGCGGGGGAGATGAAACCGGAAACGCGCTGTTCATGCTCCGCTAACCATACTGAGGTCAAAAGGTAATCCCGTGTTTCAAGGCGCGTCCGCAATCAATCTCGATGCAAAAGGCAGGATGTCTATCCCCGCCAAGCATCGTGACGCGCTCTCGATCCAATGCGAAGGCCGCCTCACGCTGACCCGCCACCCCGATGGCTGCGTCATGTTGTTCCCCCGCCCGGTGTGGGAACAGCACCGCCAACAGATCGCCCAGTGGCCGATGCAGGCCCGCGCGTGGCAACGGATATTCCTCGGTTACGCCACCGACGTCGAGATGGACACGGCCGGCCGCATCCTGATTTCGCCCGAGCTGCGCGCCGCCGTCGGCCTGGAGCGCGAAGTCATGATGATGGGCATGGGCTCCCACTTCGAAATCTGGGATGCCGCCAAGCAGGCGGAAAAAGAGCAGCAGGCGATTGAAGCCGGCACCCCCGATGTACTCGCCAATTTCTCTTTCTAAGGTCCCGTGATGACATCCACAACGGTGCCTGAATTTCAGCATCGCACGGTGCTGCTCGACGAAGCGGTCGACGCGCTCGCGCTGGAAGGCGCGCGCGCCGACGGCGTCTACGTCGACGGCACCTTCGGCCGCGGCGGCCATTCGCGCCTGATCCTGTCGAAGCTGGGCGCCAACGCGCGCCTGATCGCCTTCGACAAGGACTTGCAGGCCATTGCCACCGCCGAACAAATCGACGATCCGCGCTTCACCATCGTCCACGACAGCTTCGCCACGATGACCGCCTCGCTGGCCGAGCGCGGCGTCGACAAGGTCGACGGCATCCTGCTCGACCTGGGCATCTCGTCGCCGCAGGTGGACGACGCCGCGCGCGGCTTCAGCTTCCGTAACGATGGTCCGCTCGACATGCGCATGGATACCACGCGCGGCATGTCGGCGGCGGCGTGGCTCGCCACAGAAACCGAACAGACACTGGAAAAGGTGATCAAAGAATATGGGGAAGAACGGTTTGCTTTTCAGATTGCAAAGGCGATTGTTGCTCGCCGGGCAGTCGAACCAATTTCAACCACACGACAGCTTGCCGGCATCGTGGCAGGCGCGGTCAAGACTCGGGAAAAGGGCAAGGATCCGGCAACCCGCACATTTCAAGCTATCCGGATTTTCATCAATAAAGAGCTTGAAGACCTCGAAGTCGGTTTAAACCAGGCCTACGCCAGCCTGGCGCCGGGCGGCATCATCGCGATCATCAGCTTCCACTCGCTGGAGGACCGCATGGTCAAGCGCTTCTTCGCGTCCAAGGCCAATGTCGAACAGCCGGACCGGCGCCTGCCGATCCGCGCGGTCGATTTGCCGCAGCCGGAGCTCAAGCTGCTGTTCAAGATGAAGCCGTCCGACGCCGAAGTCGACGCCAACCCGCGTTCCCGCTCGGCGGTGATGCGGGTCGCGCGCCGCCTTCCGATTCCGGTGGAGGCGCAATGAGCGGCAAGATCAATCTGGTGCTGGCGGCGCTGCTGGTGGGCTGCGGCCTGTCGGTCGTCAACGCCCAGTACCAGGCGCGCCACCTGTTCATCGAACTGGAACGCTCGCAGTCGAAGGCGCGCCAGCTCGATATCGAGTGGGCGCAGCTGCAGCTCGACCAGTCGACCCTGGGCAAGCACGCGCGCATCGAGGAGATCGCGCGCCGCGACCTGGCCATGACGCCGCTGACCGCCGCGCGCACGCAGTACCTGACGCCGGAAGGATCGAAATGAGCCGCGGTTCCAACGTGAACACCTCGCGCGTGGCGCGCTCCAAGGGCGTGCCGTTCTCGAAGAACCCGGTGCTGGCGGTGCGCCTGCCGGTGTGGCGTTCGCGCATCGTGCTGTTCGTGCTGTTCTTCGCGTTCGCTTCGCTGTCGGCCCGCGCCGTGTGGCTGCAGGGCGTGTCGACCCAGTTCCTGCAAAAGCAGGGCGAGATCCGCTACGCCCGCACGCTGGACCTGCCGGCCACGCGCGGCAAGATCACCGACCGCGATGGCCAGGTGCTGGCGTCGTCGGTGCCGGTCAAGGCCATCTGGGCGATCCCGGACGACGTGCAGAACGCGCCGGCCGACAAGCTCAAAGAACTGGCGCAACTGCTCGGCATGAGCAACGCCGAGCTGCAGAAAAAGCTCGATTCGGACCGTGGCTTCGTCTATCTGAAGCGCCAGGTCGAGCAGGACGTGGCCGACAAGATCGTCAAGCTGGGCATCGAGGGCGTGCAGACCCGCAAGGAATACAAGCGTTTCTACCCGCAGGGCGAAGTGACGACCCACGTGGTGGGCTTCACCAACGTCGAAGACGTGGGCCAGGAATCGATGGAATTGGCGCAGCAGAAAACGCTGGTCGGCCAGCCGGGCAGCCGCCGCGTGATCAAGGACCGCCTGGGCCACATCGTCGAGGACATCGAATCGATCCGCGAGCCGCACGACGGCAAGGACTTGACGCTGTCGATCGACAGCAAGATCCAGTACATCGCCTTCACGCAGATCAAGGAAGCGGTCGAGAAGTTCAACGCCAAGGCCGGCGCCGCCGTGGTGCTGGACGTGCACACCGGCGAGGTGCTGGCGCTGGCGAACTATCCGACCTACAACCCGAACGACCGCTCCAAGCTGACCGGCGAACAACTGCGCAACCGCGTGATGACCGACACCTTCGAGCCGGGATCGTCGATGAAGCCGTTCCCGGTGGTGATGGCGCTGGAAGCGAAAAAAATCACGCCGCACACCATGTTCGACACCGGCAACGGCGCCATGGTGATCGCCGACCGCGTGATCCACGATACCCACGCCAACCATACGATCGACGTGCAGACCGTCATCCAGAAGTCGTCCAACATCGGCACCACCAAGATCGCCATGTTGATGTCGCCACAGGATTTGTGGGAGATGTTCACCAAGCTCGGTTTCGGCCAGCAGCCCAAGTGGGGCTTCCCCGGCGCCGTGGCCGGCCGCGTGCGCCCGTATAAATCGTGGCGTCCGATCGAGCACGCGAACATGAGCTTCGGCCAGGGCATCTCGGTGTCGCTGATCCAGCTGGCGCGCGCCTATCTGGTGCTGGCGCGCGACGGCGACATCATTCCGCTGTCGTTCCAGAAGGTGCACGAGGCGCCGCACGGCACCCAGGTCATCAGCCCGAAAACGGCCGCCGAAATGCGCGAGATGCTGGAAATGGTCACCTTGCCGGGTGGCTCCGCCGTCAAGGCGCAAGTGCCGGGCTACCGCGTCGGCGGCAAGACCGGCACCGCGCAGAAATTCATCGGCGGCCGCTACTCGCACACCAAATACATCGGCAACTTCGTCGGCATGGCGCCGATGTCGGACCCGCGCTTCATCATCGCCGTCATGATCGACGAACCAAGCGGCCCGCTTAAATACGGCGGCGACGTCGCCGGTCCGGTGTTTTCCGCGCTGGCGGCGCAGGCCCTGCGCGCCAAGAACGTGGCGCCGGATTCCGACCTGACCCATATCATCATTCCAGAGTCCGCAGCACAGGGGAACATGTGACGACTTTTAACTTCGATCCATCGGCCGATTTCGCGGCCGTCGCGGCGGCGATCCGCAAGCTGGCGCCCGGCGCGCAGCTTGCGTCGGACTCGCGCCGCATCAAGCTGGGCGATGTGTTTTTTGCTTTTGCAGCCGACGCGGCCAACGCCGTCGACGGCCGCAGCTTCATCGACAACGCCATCGAGCAGGGCGCGGCGCTGATTGTGCTCGATCCTGTGCTGGACCCCGCCGGCTTCACCTGGAACGACAGCTGGAGCGTGCCGTATATCACGGTCGACAACCTGAAACAGCACGCCGGCCTGATCGCGCACGCGTTCTACGGGCAGCCGGATGCGGCGCTGTTCACCGTCGCCGTCACCGGCACCAATGGCAAGACCTCCAGCGCGGTGTGGCTGGGGCAGGCCCTGTCGCGCGGCGCCGAGCCGGCCGCCGTCATCGGCACCCTGGGCGTGGGTGTGTTCCGCGCGCGCGGCGACGTCGAATACGACGTCACCGGCTACACCACGCCGGACGCCGTGCTGTTGGCGCGCACCCTGGCATCGCTGCGCGACCAGGGCGCGAAGTCGCTGGCGATCGAGGCGTCGTCGATCGGCCTGGAACAGGGCCGCCTGGCCGGGATGCACTTTGATGTCGCGCTGTTCACCAACCTGACCCGCGACCATCTCGACTATCACGGCGACATGGCGGCGTACGAAGCGGCCAAGACCAAACTGTTCGACTGGCCCGGCCTGAAAACGGCCGTCGTCAACCTGGACGATCCGATGGGGCTGCGCCTGATCGCGCATTTGAAATCGAAGGCGCCATTGGCCGGGGCCATTCCGCTGATCGGCTACACCCTGCGCGACGCCGCCACGCAGCCGGACATCGACGGCGTGTTGATGCTGCGCGCCAGCCAGTTCCGCAGCACCCGCAGCGCCGGCACCGAATTCCATCTGGAGTCGGCGCTGGGCGTGGCATTGATCAAGACCAAGCTGGTCGGCCACTTCAACATCAGCAACGCGCTGGGCGTGATGGGCGCGATGCTGGCGAAGGGCCTGGGCCTGCGCGCCGCCATCGAGGCGGTCGAGGCGCTGCTGCCGGCGCCGGGCCGCATGCAGCAGGTCGGCGGGCAGGACGCGCCGATGATCGTCATCGACTACGCGCACACGCCGGACGCGCTGGAAAAAACCCTGGTGGCGCTGCGCGCCGTGGCCAGCGACCGTGGCGGCCAGCTGTGGTGCGTGTTCGGCTGCGGCGGCGACCGCGATCCGGGCAAGCGTCCGCAGATGGGCAAGATCGCGCAGATGGCCGACCACGTGCTGGTCACCAGCGACAACCCGCGCAGCGAAGATCCGCATTCGATCATCGAGCAGATCGTCGCCGGCATGGACCGGAACAATCCGGCGTCCACGGTGCAGACGCTGGACGACCGCGCCGCCGCGATCCTGTCGGCGATCAAGCACGCCGCCAAGCCGGACGTGATTCTGCTGGCCGGCAAAGGCCACGAGCCGTACCAGGAAATCAAGGGCAAGAAACTGCCATTCTCCGATGTCGACCACGCGCAGCTGGCGTTGTCGGCCCGTTTAACCATGATGAGGACGAATTGATGCGTGCAGCACTCGCACAGATTCTGCCTTCCCTCCCGGGCGCGCGGCTGGTTGCCGATTCGGGTGAAGTTGTATTTGCCGGCGTGTCGACCGACAGCCGCAATGTATCCGCAGGTTCTTTGTTCGTCGCCTTGCGCGGCGAAGTTTTCGACGCCCACAACTTCCTCGCGCAGGTCGCGCAGAAGGGCGTCGCCGCCGTTGTCGTCGAGGAGCTGCCGGAAGGATGGTCCTTGCCTGCGGTTGTCGTACCCGATACCTTGACCGCGCTGGGGCAGATCGCCAATCACTGGCGCCGCCAATTCGCCATGCCGGTCATCGGCGTCACCGGCAGCAACGGCAAGACCACGGTCAAGGAAATGATCGCCGCGATCCTGGCCGCCGCCCATGGCGAAGAAGGCCGCCTGGCCACGCGCGGCAACCTGAATAACGAAATCGGCGTGCCGCTGACGCTGTTCCGCATGGAGGCGAAGCAGCACTCGGCCGTCATCGAGATGGGCATGAACCATCCGGGCGAGATCGGCCGCCTGGTCGCCATCGCCGCGCCGACCATCGCCATGGTCAACAACGCCCAGCGCGAACACCAGGAATTCATGCACACGGTGGAAGCGGTGGCGCGCGAGAACGGCGCCGTGCTGGCCGGCCTGCCCGCCGACGGCGTGGCGGTGTTCCCGCATGGCGACGAGTTCACGCCGGTGTGGGAAGAGCTGTCGGCCGGGCGCCGCATGATCCGCTTCGGCCTGACCAAGGACGCTGAAGTGAGCTGCACCTTCCGTGCCGGCGACTTCGGCAGCGAGATGTTCATCACCATCCGTGCGGCCGATGGCGTGGAGCCCGAGCAGTTCTTCGTGAATCTGCAGGCCGCCGGTGAACACAATGTGCGCAACGCGCTGGCCGCGGTGGCATGCACGTATGCCGCAGGCATCGCGCTGGAAAAAATCAAGCTGGGACTCGACACCTTCGCGCCGGTCAGCGGGCGCTTGCAGAAGAAGGCGGCCGCCAACGGCGCCGTCGTCATCGACGACACCTACAACGCCAACCCGGATTCGGTGCGCGCCGCCATCGACGTGCTGTCGAAAGCGGCCGCGCCGCGCGTGCTGGTGCTGGGCGACATGGGCGAAGTGGGCACGCAAGGACGCGAGTTCCACGAAGAGATAGGCGCTTACGCGCACAGTAAAGGCATCGAACAGGTGCTGGCCACCGGCGAACTGGCATCCCACATGAAGGGGGGCGCGATTCGCCATTTTGAACAGTTCGGCGACTTGCTCGCTGCCGTGGAGGCAGCCGTCGCACCGAATGCAACCGTATTAATCAAGGGCTCCCGCTTCATGAAAATGGAACGGGTCGTGCAGCATTTGATTGGATCGCAACAAGCTAACAAGGAAAGTCACTAATCATGCTGCTCTGGCTCGCACAGTTTTTCCAGGACGAGATCGGCCCGCTGCGGGTCTTCAACTTCATCACCTTCCGCGCGGTGTTCGCCGCCGCCACCGCCTTGCTGATCGGCCTGTGCGCCGGTCCGGCCGTGATCCGCATGCTGACCGCGATGAAGTACGGCCAGGCCGTGCGCACCGATGGTCCGCAGACCCACCTGAAAAAACACGGCACGCCGACCATGGGCGGCTTGTTGATCCTGATCGCCATCGGCGTTTCGACCCTGCTGTGGTGCGACCTGTCGAACCGCTTGATCTGGCCGGTGCTGGTCGTCACCCTGGGCTTCGGCGCCGTCGGCTGGGTCGACGACTACCGCAAGGTGGTGCGCCAGGACCCGGAAGGCATGCGTTCGGCGGAAAAGTACTTCTGGCAGTCGCTGGTCGGCCTGGCCGCCGCGCTGTACCTGGCGTTCTCGGTGTCGGCGCCCAACGCCGGCAAGGTGTTCGAGCTGTTCTTCGCCTGGGTGCAGTCGGGCTTTTCGATGGATTTGCCGCCGAAGGCCGACTTGATCGTCCCGTTCGTGAAGACCATCAGCTATCCGCTCGGCGTGTGGGGTTTCATTGCGTTGACATATTGTGTCATCGTCGGCACCAGCAACGCCGTTAACTTCACCGATGGCCTGGACGGCCTGGCGATCATGCCGACGATTATGGTCGGTTCGGCGCTCGGCCTGTTCGCGTACCTGACCGGCAGCGCCACGTATTCGAAGTACCTGTTCATTCCGCACATTCCCGGCGCGGGCGAATTGATTATCTTCTGCGGCGCGCTGGCCGGCGCCGGTCTGGCTTTCCTGTGGTTTAACACGCACCCGGCGCAAGTGTTCATGGGCGACGTCGGCGCGCTGGCCCTGGGCGGCGCGCTGGGCACCATCGCCGTGATCGTGCGCCAGGAAATCGTGTTGTTCATCATGGGCGGTATCTTCGTCGCCGAGACGGTGTCGGTGATCATGCAGGTGGGCTGGTTCAAGTACACCAAGAAGCGTTTCGGCGTCGGCCGCCGCGTGTTCCTGATGGCGCCCTTGCACCACCACTTCGAACAAAAAGGCTGGAAAGAGACTCAGGTCGTCGTGCGCTTCTGGATTATCACGATGATGCTGGTGCTGGTTGGACTGTCTACTTTGAAACTGCGCTGATGATCTACGAAGGCAAAAACGCACTGGTACTGGGGCTCGGAGAATCGGGCCTGGCGATGGCGCTGTGGCTCGCCCGCAGCGGCGCGCGCGTGCGCGTTGCCGATACCCGTGAGTCGCCGGAGCGTCTGCCGGCGTTGAGGGAGGCGATCGCCGACGTCGAATTCGTCGCCGGTCCGTTTAGTGCCTCGCTGCTGGAAGGCGTCGACTTCGTCGCCGTCAGCCCCGGCCTGGCGCCTTACCGCGAGCTGGCCGAAATCGGTCCGGCCGCCAGCGCCGCCAACATTCCCGTCTGGGGCGAGATCGAACTGTTCGCGCAGGCACTGGAATCGCTGGAGAAGGAACGCGCCTATACGCCGAAGATCATCGCCATCACCGGCACCAACGGCAAGACCACCGTCACCACGCTGGTCGGCCAGCTGTGCGAGCGCGCAGGCAAAAGCGTGCGCGTGGCCGGCAATATCAGCCCGGCGGCGCTGGACGTGCTGCGCCAGGTGATGGACGAAGACGCCTTGCCGGAGATCTGGGTGCTCGAGCTGTCGAGCTTCCAGCTGCAAACCACCTATACCCTGGAGGCCGATGCCGCCACGGTGCTGAACGTGACCCAGGACCATCTGGACTGGCATGGCGACATGGCGTCCTACGCCGCCGCCAAGCATCGCGTATTCGCGGCCGATACCGTGCGCGTGCTCAATCGGGAGGACGCCACCGTCATGCGCATGGCCAGCGCCAACGGCCACAACGTCACCTTCGGCACCGACGCGCCGACGCTGCGCGACGATTTCGGCTTGAACAACGAGCGCGGCGTGTTGTGGCTGGCAACGGCGATTCCATCCGAAGAAGAAGCCGAACCGAAAAAACGCAAGAAGAACGATCCGCCGCCACCGCCGGCAGAATGCATGGTCAAGAACCTGATGCCGGCCGACGCGCTGCAAATTCGCGGCGTGCACAATGCCGCCAACGCGCTGGCCGCGCTGGCGCTGTGCCGCGCCATCGACCTGCCATTGGCGCCGCTGCTGCACGGCCTGCGCGAGTATCGCGGCCAGCCGCACCGCGTGGAGCTGGTCGGCGCGATCAACGAGATCGAATATTACGACGACAGCAAGGGCACCAACGTCGGCGCCACCGTGGCCGCGCTCAATGGCCTGGGCCAGGCGTTCACCGGCGCCGACCAGCGCCTGCTGGTGATCATGGGCGGCGACGGCAAGGGCCAGGACTTCGCGCCGCTGGCCGAACCGGTATCGCGCTACGCGCGCGCCGTGCTGCTTATCGGCCGCGACGCGCCGCTGCTGCGCGCCGCGCTGGAGCCGTCCGGTGTTGAACTTATCGACTGCGGCACCGACCTGCCGCTGGCCGTCAAGCGCGCCAGCGAACTGGCCAGGGGCGGCGACGCCGTGCTGCTGTCGCCGGCCTGCGCCAGCATGGACATGTTCAAGAACTACGCGCATCGCGCCCAGGTGTTTATCGACACCGTGCGCGATATCGCCCTCGACAACGGACAGGAGATCTGATGGCGCTCCAGATGCCGTTCCGTTTTGGCGCGAAATCGACGGTACCGTCGATCGACAGCCGCGCGCGGCAATCGAAGATGATGGAATACGACCAGCCGCTGGTCTGGGTCACCCTGTTGCTGATGCTGCTGGGGATGGTGATGGTGTATTCGGCGTCGATCTCGCTGCCCGATTCGCCCAAGTTCGCCAACTACATCCGCTGGCAGAACACCTACTTCCTGCAGCGCCAGGCGATGTTCGTCGTGGTCTCGCTGATCATCGGCCTGTTCGTGTTCCGCACCCGCATCTCGACCTTGCAGAAGGCGGCGCCGTACCTGTTCATCGCCACGCTGGTGCTGCTGGTGATGGTGCTGATCCCGGGCCTCGGTTCGGTCGTCAACGGCAGCCGCCGCTGGCTGTCGCTGGTGGTGATCAAGATCCAGCCGTCGGAACTGATGAAGGTCGTCGCGGTGCTGTACGCGGCCGACTACACGGTGCGCAAGCAGGAATACATGCACAAGCTGACCAAGGGCTTCATGCCGATGGCGGCGGCGGTCGGCTTCGTCGGCCTGCTGCTGCTGCTGGAGCCGGATCTGGGCGCCTTCGGCGTGATCGTCTGCATCGCGATGGGCATCCTGTTCCTGGGCGGGATCAACGCCATCTGGTTCGGCGGCATCGGCGTCATGCTGGTGGCGATTTTCGGTTCGATCATCGCGTTGTCCAAATTCCGCCGCGAGCGTTACTTCGCCTACCTGAATCCGTGGGAAGAGGACAACGCCTTGAACAAGGCTTACCAGCTGACCCATTCGCTGATCGCCTTCGGGCGCGGCGAGATCTTCGGCGTTGGCCTGGGTGGCAGCGTCGAGAAACTGCACTACCTGCCGGAGGCGCATACCGACTTCCTGATGGCGGTGATCGGCGAGGAACTGGGCCTGGTGGGCGTGCTGGTGGTGATCGGCTGCTTCTACTGGATCGTCAAGCGCGCCTTCGATATCGGCCGCCAGGCGATCGCCATCGACCAGACCTTCGCCGGCCTGACGGCCAAGGGCATCGGCATCTGGATCGGCGTGCAGACGTTTATCAACATGGGTGTGAACCTTGGCCTGCTGCCGACCAAGGGCCTGACCCTGCCGCTGATGAGCTATGGGGGCACGGGCGTTGTGATTAACTGCGTCGGACTCGCGATCCTGCTCCGGATCGACTACGAGAACCGGGTTCTGATGCGTGGTGGCAGATTATGACGCGGACTACGAAGAAATTGATGATTATGGCGGCCGGCACCGGCGGCCACATTTTCCCCGGCCTGGCGATCGCGCAGACGATGCGCGCGCGCGGCTGGGACGTGACCTGGCTGGGTACTTCCACCGGCATGGAGCAGGAACTGGTGCCGAAACACGGCATCGCGATGGACAGCATCGACTTCACCGGCATGCGCGGCAAGGGTTTGAAGCACTCGCTGGGCGGGGCGCTGAAGATGGTCAAGGCGTTCATCGCCTGCCGTGGCTACATCGGCAGCCGCAAGCCGGATGTGGTGCTGGGCATGGGCGGCTACGTGACGGTGCCGGGCGGACTGATGGCGCGCATGGGCGGCGTGCCGCTGGTGCTGGTCAATGCCGACGCCGCGCTGCTGTTGTCGAACAAGACGCTGGTGCCGTTCGCGGACCGCGTGTGCTTCGGCTTCCCGGCCGATTTCGGCAAGGCCGCCGACAAGGCCGTCGTCACCGGCAATCCGGTGCGCAAGGAGATTCTGGACATGCCGGCGCCGGCGCTGCGTTTCGCCGGACGCGAAGGCCCGTTGCGGATACTGGTCGTGGGCGGCAGCCTGGGTGCGAAGGCGCTCAACGACAACCTGCCGGCGGCGCTGGCGCTGATCCCGGCCGGCCAACGGCCGCTGGTGACGCACCAGTCGGGCAAGAAGAACATCGATGCGCTGCGCGCGTCGTACGCGCAGGCCGGCGTGCAGGCCAACGTGGTCGACTTCATCGACGACATGGCCGCCGCCTACAGCGCGGCCGACGTGGTGGTCTGCCGCGGCGGCGCGATCACCGTGTCGGAGCTGACCGCCGCCGGCGTGGCCAGCGTGCTGGTGCCGCTGGTGGCGTCCACCACCAGCCACCAGCGCGACAACGCGCAGTGGATGGCGAAACAGAACGCGGCGATCCACATGCCGCAGACCGAAATGAGCGCGCAGAGTGTGGCGACGCTGCTGGAAACGCTGACCCGCAACGCCTGCCTGACGATGGCGACGGCGGCGCACAAGGTCGGCAAGCGCGATTCGAACGAATCGATCGCCCAGGTATTGGAACAATCTGCATTACAACTGAAACAGGCAAAAGGCTAAGCAGTGAAGCATAAAGTACAGAACATACACTTCGTCGGCATCGGCGGCAGCGGCATGAGCGGCATCGCCGAAGTGCTGCTGACGCTCGGCTACACCGTCTCCGGCTCGGACCTGGGCAGCAACGCTGTCACCCAGCGTCTGGCGGACATGGGCGCGAAAGTGTTCCAGGGCCACGCGGCCGAGAACATCGGCGAGGCCGACGCCGTCGTCACCTCGACCGCGGTCCAGCAGGACAATCCGGAAGTGGTCGCGGCGCGCAGCCGCAAGATCCCGATCGTCCCGCGCGCGGTGATGCTGGGCGAGTTGATGCGCCTTAAACGCGGCATCGCCATCGCCGGCACCCACGGCAAGACCACCACCACCAGCCTGGTGGCGTCGGTGCTGGCGCAGGGCGGCCTCGATCCGACCTTCGTCATCGGCGGCCGCCTGACCGCCGCCGGCGCCAACGCGAAACTGGGCAGCGGCGAATACCTGGTGGCGGAAGCCGATGAATCGGATGCGTCGTTCCTGAACCTGACGCCGATGATCGAGGTGATCACCAATATCGACGCCGATCACATGGAAACCTACGAGCACGATTTCGAAAAGCTCAAGCAGGCCTTCGTCCACTTCACGCACCGCCTGCCGTTCTACGGCCGCGCCATGCTGTGCATCGACGACGCCAACGTGCGCTCGATCATTCCGCACGTGACCAAGCCGGTGACCACCTACGGCTTCCACGAGGACGCCGAGGTGCGCGCCGTGAACGCCCGCGCCGTCGGCGTGGAGATGCACTTCACCGTGATCCAGGAAGGTTATCCGGACCTGGACGTGGTGCTGAACCAGCCCGGCATGCACAACGTGCAGAACGCCTGCTCGGCGATCGCCATCGCCCGCGAGATCGGCATCGAGGACAGCGCCACCCAGGCCGGCCTGGCCGGTTTCGCCGGCGTTGGCCGCCGCTTCACCAAATATGGCGAGGTCGCCATTCCCGGCGGCGGTAGCTTCACCTTGGTGGACGACTTCGGCCACCACCCGCTGGAGATGGAAGTGACCACCGGCGCCGCGCGCGCCGCCTATCCGGGCCGGCGCCTGGTACTGGCGTTCCAGCCGCACCGTTACAGCCGCACGCGCGACCTGTTCGAGGACTTCGTCAAGGTATTGGGCACGCCCGACGTGCTGGTGCTGGCCGAAGTCTACGCCGCCGGCGAGGCGCCGATCGTGGCGGCAGACGGCCGCGCGCTGGCGCATGCCCTGCGCGCGCGCGGCAAGACGGAACCGATTTTCGTAGAGACAATCGGCGATATGCCGGAAACCATCATGAACGTGGTGCGCGACGGCGACGTCGTCATGACCATGGGCGCAGGCTCGATCAGCGGCGTCCCGGCGAAACTGACTAATTATCCAAAGGTCTGATCGTGAACCAGCTTACTCCTATCGATGTAAAAACTTTCGGCAAGGTCGGCGTGCTGTTCGGCGGCCGCTCGGCCGAGCGCGAAGTGTCCCTGATGTCCGGCACCGGCGTGCTGGCCGCGCTGCGCAGCAAGGGCGTCGACGCCCATCCCTTCGACACGGCCGAGCGTTCGCTGGCCGAACTGGCGGCGGAAAAATTCGACCGCGTGTTCATCGCGCTGCACGGCCGCTACGGCGAAGACGGCAGCCTGCAGGGCGCGTTGGAACTGCTGGGCATTCCGTACACCGGCAGCGGCGTGATGGCCAGCTCGGTGGGCATGGACAAGATCACCACCAAGATCGTGTGGCTGGCGGCCGGCCTGCCGACGCCGAACTACGCGGTGCTGGATGCGCGCTCGAATGCGAACCTGGATCTGGACAAGGTCGCCGCCGACCTGGGCCTGCCGCTGATCGTCAAGCCGCCGCACGAGGGTTCGACCATCGGCATCACCAAGGTCAACGCCGCCGAAGAATTCAAGGCGGCCTACGACATCGCCGCCGCGCTGGACGACTCGGTGCTGGCCGAGGCATTCGTCACCGGCCGCGAATTCACGGTCGCGATGCTGGGCGGCGGCGCCGACGCGCGCCCGCTGCCGATCGTCGAGATCATCGCGCCGGCCGGTAACTACGATTACCAGAACAAGTACTTCACCGACGACGTCAAATACGTTTGCCCGGCCGTGCTGCCGGAGGCGCTGGCCGCCGAGATGCAGCGCATCGCCGTGGAAGCATACCGCGCGCTCGGTTGCGAGGGCTGGGGACGGGTCGACGTGCTGCTGCGCGAGCGCGATCAGAAACCGTTCCTGCTGGAGGTGAACACCTCGCCGGGCATGACGACGCACTCGCTGGTGCCGATGGCGGCGCGCGCGACGGGCATCAGCTATGAAGACCTGTGCGTGGAGATTTTGCGCACGGCCCGTTTGAAGATGAAGGGATAAGTATCAGATGTGGCAAGACGCTAAAGCCTTGAATGCGACCGCCAACGGCATTTTCGCCCTGGTGCTGTTGGCATGCATCGCCGCCGGCGTGTGGTGGGTGGCGCAGCGCCCGGCGTTCAACCTGCGCACCATTCGTATCGAGAGCATCGGGCATGACGAGTTACAGCACGTGAACCACCTGACCTTGCGCAACAACGCGCTGGGCCGCCTCAAGGGCAACTTCTTCACGACCAACCTGGACGCGGTGCGCCAGGCGTTCGAGTCGGTGCCCTGGGTACGCCGCGCGACGGTGCGCCGCGAGTGGCCGGACCAGTTGATCGTGGCGCTGGAGGAGCATGAGGCGCTTGGCACGTGGGGCGAGGACGGCCGGCTGCTGTCGGTCAAGGGCGATGTGTTCACCGCCAACCTGGCCGAGGCGGAAGAGGACCACGAGCTGCCGGCGTTCGACGGCCCCGATGGCAGCGAGAAGGAAGTGATATCGCGTTACGAGGAGCTGCGTGGCTGGTTCGCGCCGCTCAAGCTGGTGCCGCAGGCGCTGTCGCTGTCGAGCCGCTATGCGTGGACGGTGCGGCTCGATAACGGCATGAGCGTGGCGCTGGGGCGCGAGCAGACCAGCACCACGTTGAAGGAAAGGGTGGACCGGCTGACGGGGATTTATCCGCAACTGGTGGAGCATTTGCCCGATATAGAGACGATAGATATGCGGTACCAGAACGGTTTGGCCCTGAGCGCGGCGGGATTGAAGATCCCGAAGGAAGGCGCCAAGCCAAAAGCGGCAGCAAAAAAAACGATAAGCGTTAAACCCCAACACTAGGTAGCAACAGACATGACAAAAGACGCTAAAAACCTGATCGTCGGTCTCGACATCGGCACCTCGAAAGTGGTGGCCGTGGTGGCCGAGGTGATGGGCGATGGACGCCACGAAGTGATCGGGCTGGGTCAGCACGAATCGAGAGGCCTGAAGAAGGGCGTGGTGGTCAACATCGAAGCGACCGTCGAATCGATCCAGCGCGCGCTGGAAGAAGCGGAGCTGATGGCCGACTGCAAGATCCGCAATGTCTACGCGGGCATCGCGGGCAGCCATATCCGCAGCTTCAATTCGAGCGGCATGGTGGCGATCAAGGAAAAGGAAGTGACGGCGACCGACGTGGCGCGCGTCATCGAAACGGCAAAGGCGGTTAACATCCCGACTGACCAGCAGCTGCTGCATACGGTGCCGCAGGAATTCATCGTCGACAGCCAGGAAGATGTGCGCGAACCGATCGGCATGAGCGGCATCCGCCTTGAAGTGAAAGTCCATATCGTCACCGGCGCCGTGTCGGCGGTGCAGAACATCGTCAAGTGCGTGCGCCGTTGCGGACTTGAAGTGTCGGACCTGATTTTGCAGCCGATGGCATCGGCCGACGCGGTGCTGACGCCGGACGAAAAAGAGCTTGGCGTTGTGCTGATCGATATCGGCGGCGGCACCACCGACGTGGCGGTGTTCTCGGACGGCGCGATCCGCCACACGGCCGTGATCCCGATCGCGGGCGACCAGATCACCAACGACATCGCGATGGCGCTGCGCACGCCGACCTCGGAAGCCGAAGAGATCAAGATCCGCTACGGCGTGGCCAAGCAGGTGCTGGCCGATCCGGGCGAGAGCCTGGAGGTGCCGGGACTGGGCGACCGCGGTCCGCGCAACCTGTCGCGCCAGGCGCTGGCGGCGGTGATCGAGCCGCGCGTGGAGGAGTTGTTCGCGATGGTGCACCAGGTGGTGCGCGAGTCCGGCTACGAGGGCGTGCTCTCGTCGGGCATCGTGCTCACCGGCGGCACGGCGATCATGCCGGGCATGGTCGAAATGGCGGAAGACATCTTCCTCAAGCCGGCGCGCCTTGGCACGCCGGACTATCGCGGCCAGTTGGCCGACGTGGTGCGCAGCCCGCGCTACGCGACCGTGCTTGGCCTGTTGTTGGAAGCGAAAAAGCAGTACCTGCGTGGTCACATCGTCACGCGGCAGGATGGGTCGGTGAAGGCGGTGTGGCAGCGCATGAAGGAATGGTTCTTAGGTAATTTTTAAGGCGGCACGGGTAAAAGATACGCAGCAAAACACGCAGCAAAATACGGGTGGTTTTTTCACTAAACTTTTTTTAAATTGAACCAGCAGTTTTCAATCCCCAGTTCTCCTACAAATATGAGGACTGGCGCTTGGAAACCGCATTCTGATAGGGAGCACATCATGGAGTTTGATATGGTCGATAACGCAGCTTTGGGCACCGTCATCAAGGTCGTCGGCGTCGGCGGAGCAGGTGGCAATGCAGTTCAACACATGATCGTCAAAGGCATGTCCGGCGTGGAGTTCATCGCCGCCAACACCGACGCGCAGGCGCTGTCGACCTCGCGCGCGCACAACGTCATCCAGATCGGCGAGACCGGCCTGGGTGCGGGGATGAAGCCCGACGTCGGCCGCAAGCTGGCCGAGGAATCGCGCTCGCGCATCGAAGACGCGCTGCGCGGCGCGCACATGGTGTTCATCGCCGCCGGCATGGGCGGCGGCACCGGCACCGGCGCCGCGCCGATCGTGGCCGAAGTGGCCAAGTCGCTCGGCGCGCTGACCGTGGCGGTGGTCTCGAAGCCGTTCTCGCACGAAGGCCAGAAGTGCATGGACATCGCCGACGAAGGCCTGGAGCAGCTGTCGGAACACGTCGACTCGCTGATCGTCATCCTGAACGAGAAGCTCGAAGAGATCTACGAAGACGAATCGCTGATCGAGTGGCTGCAGCACGCCGACGATGTGCTGAACAACGCCGTCGCCGGTATCGCCGAGATCATCAACGTCCCGGGCCACATCAACGTCGACTTCAACGACGTGAAAACCATCATGGGCGAGCAGGGCAAGGCCATGATGGGCACCGCGACCGCGTCGGGCATCGACCGCGCGCGCATCGCGGCCGAACAGGCGGTCGCTTCGCCGCTGCTGGACGGCGTCGACCTGTCGGGCGCGCGCGGTGTGCTGGTCAACGTGACCGCAAGCCGTGGCCTCAAAGGTAAAGAGATCAAGGAAGTCATGGCGGCGGTGCGCGCCTTCGCGGCGCCGGACGCGTCGATCGCGCAGGGTATCGCCTACGACGACACGATGGGCGACGAGATCCGCGTCACCGTGGTGGCCACGGGCCTGGGCAAGGGCAAGAAGCACGTGCAGCTGGTGCCGCAGCAGCTGCTGCGCACCGGTACCCACAACAGCCCGATGATGCCTTCGGGCGCGCTGGGCGGCGCGGCGTCGGCCGGCGTGTCGATGGGCGCGACGAGCGGCATGGGCGGCGGTGGCGCCCCGGCCTTCGACGGCATGAAGGCGCCGGCGGTATGGCGTCGCGAGTCGGCCTCCGAGCAGGTGCGCGCGATGGAGAAGAACGGCATGGAGACGTACGACATTCCAGCCTTCCTGCGCAAGCAGGCCGACTAAGTCGTTCTGGACGTTTTCCGGCGTCCGGGCACGTTGTGCAGGAACGCCGGGCTTCAGGCATACTGTGGTTTCTATGCCGGGAAGAGCCGCGCTTGCCGCGGCTTTTTCACGTTCGATACCCCAACAAAAGGAGTCACACATGACCATCAAAATTGGCGATACCCTGCCGGAAGGCACCCTGTCCGAATTCGTCGAAACCGAAACCGAAGGCTGCTCGCTCGGCCCGAACACGTTCAATGTGCAGGACTTGGTCAAGGGCAAGAAGATCGCGATCTTCGGCCTGCCGGGCGCCTACACCCCGACCTGCTCGGCACAGCACGTGCCAGGCTACGTCAAGCACGCCGCCGACCTGAAGGCCAAGGGCGTCGATGAAATCTGGTGCATCTCGGTCAACGACGCGTTCGTCATGGGCGCCTGGGGCCGCGACCAGAATGCCACCGGCACCGTGCGCATGATGGCTGACGGTAACGCCGCCTACAGCAAGGCGCTGGGCCTGGACGCCGACTTCAGCAAGCACGGCATGGGCACGCGCTCGCAGCGTTATTCGATGCTGGTCGAAGACGGCGTCGTCAAGCAGCTGAACGTGGAACAAGGCGGCAAGTTCGAAGTATCGAACGCCGAGACCCTGCTGGGCCAGGCGTAAGCCGGCTTGACGCAGTGAAAAAGGCGCCGGCGACGGCGCCTTTTTTTACGTCCGCGGCGTTAGTAGATGTCGTCGGCGTCGTGGGTGGCGGTGAACAGCGTCGAGCCGATCGCGAATGAGCCGTCGGCTTGCACGTCGAAGTGTTTCAGCGTTTCTTCCGGCGCGCTGGCGAACAGGCTGCGGATCGCGGCCACCCGCTCGGGCGGCGTGCGCATGCGCGCGGTCCATTCGTCGAATACCATGTGCAGTGTCCAGTCGCCGCCGCGCCGCGGCTGGAAGCCGGCCGCGCGCAGCATCGCGGTCCATTCGGACGGACGATAGTCGCGCACGTGCGAGCCGTCGCGCAGCAGCTCGACCGCTTGCAGGGTGGTGTCGTGCAGCGGCGCTTCGGGGGCGGTGATGTCGATGACGACCAGCAGGCCGTCGGGTTTGAGCACGCGCTTGGCTTCGCGCAGCGCGGCCGGCACATCGAGCCAGTGGTGCGCCGAGAAGCGCGTGACGACCATGCAGAATGCGTCGTCCGCGAACGGCAGGCGGGAGACGTTGCCTTGTTCGGTGACGACGTTGTGCAGGCCGCGCGCTTGCGCGGCGCCGGCCACCACGGCCAGCATTTCGGACGACAGGTCGAACGCGGTGACCGAGCGCGCAACCGGGGCGACGGCGAAGCTGGCGTGGCCGGCGCCGCAGCCCAGATCGAGCACCAGCGGGGTTCCGAGTCCGGCGGCCAGCTCGCGCAGCTTGGCCAGGTCGGCGCCCTGCGCGTGGACCGTGCTGGTCAGGTAGGCGCTGGCGGTTTGGCCGAACTGGCGGGCGACGACGGCTTGCTGTTGCATTTTATTTCTCCTGAAATGTGCGGGTCAGGGCAGAATAGGCGGGTTTATATCCTGTAACAAGACAAGTACTTATCCTGGTATAAAAACCACCATGCACAACAAGTTAGGCGATTTCATCCGGGCCCATCGGGAGCGCACGACGCCGGCCAGCGTCGGCTTGCCCGGAGCAGGGCGGCGGCGCACGCCGGGCTTGCGGCGCGAGGAACTGGCGCAGCTGTGCCAGGTCAGCCCGACGTGGCTGACCTGGCTGGAGCAGGGCAGGCCGGTGTCGGCGTCGGTCAAAATGCTGGCGCGCCTGGCCGAGGTGCTGCAACTGAGCGCGGCCGAGCGGGGTTATTTGTTCAGTCTGGCTGAGCGGCTCGATCCGCAGGGCGAGGCTGGCGGCACTGAGGCCGACGTGGCGCTCGACGCGATCGTGGCGGCCGTCGATGCGCCGGCCTATATCCTCGATTTGCGCTGGGACGCGGTGGCCTGGAACGGCGCGGCGGCGCGGTTGTTCGCCGGCTGGCTCGATGGGCCGTCGCCGAACCTGCTGCGCTTCACGTTCCAGTCGGCGGCCGCGCGCGGGATGATCGTCGACTGGCCGGAGCGCGCGCGGCGGCTGGTGGCCGAGTTCCGCGCCGACATCGGCAAGCACGCCGAGCATCCCGCGGTGCGTGAACTGATCGCCGACGTGGCGCGCGGCAGCGCCGAGTTCCGACAGCTGTGGCGTCTGCAGGACGTGGTCGGCAGGGAGGGCGGGCTGCGGCGTTTCCAGCCGCCGTCGGGCGGGGAGCTCCGCTTCAATCAGGTAACGCTGCATTTGGCCGAGCGTCACGACCTCAAGTTGGTGATGCTGTTGCCGGTGGGCGCATAACGGTCGGGATCGTGTAGCAATGGCGGACCTGCACTGGTGCTGCTCACCACCAACCATTGTCGTCTAAGACGACTTTCCTATAATAGTTGACGTTGGCGTTGAGGAAAAACCAAAAACTGATCATGGTTGTCAGCATGTTCTCGAGAAAAACGAGACTGCCGTCTGGCGCCAATGTGCCGGAGAGTACCACTACGGATAGTGTCAGGACCACCATGGTGATCGCCTTACGCCACATGCCTTTGGCTAGATAATAGAGCGGTCCCAAAAGCAGGGCCCATAGATTGAATCCGAGTCGAAAGCGCTCGCCCAGGCTGAGCTGCTTGAACCGCGGCCGGGTCGGGCCGCCAGCTTTTTCAATCAAATCGAATCGGATGCGCCATAGCGCCGACAGGTCGGCTTCCATGCCGGCGGCTGGTTTGGGAAGCGCGCTTCCGCAGGTGGTACAGAGCGAACGAATGGGTGAATTTCCGATACCGCAATGCTGGCAGGTCGACATGAGATCCTCCTTGAAAGAGAGTCCATCATGTCATGCCAAAATCGAATGAAAGTTGATATTTGGCAATTGCACGCCTGTTCAAGCACCCGGGCGGCGTAGACATTGATTTAGTTCATAGGCGAGGTGGCGGCGTTCCTCGGCACCAAGAAAACGTCCGAGCTCGACCGTGCGATGTTGTCTGTCGTTGAGGCGCACCGGATCGCCATCACGTCGCGGCGACAGCAGGCGGGTGCTCCATAGGTCTAGATGCCGGTAGCTGCACCGATGGCCGCTGCGCTGTTCAATGACAATGCCGTCTTCCGAGATGTCGATGCGGTCGTAGTCGTCGAGGTGGCGGCCGTAGTACCCCAGGCAGGCGGCCAGTGCGGTCATCTCAAGCAGCGCGTACGCCAGCATGTGCCAGTAGCCCCAACAGAGAAATACGATGCTGATTGCCAAGGTCGGGCAGCACAGCGTGGCAAACAGCAGCGACAACTGCGGCCGCCGCAGCACCGCGCGCCGCCGCAACACCCAGCTACGTCGTTCCGAAGGCACATCGCGCGGCATCGCTCGCTCCCGGTCACATCACCTGCGGCGGTTTTTCGAAGGTGTGGAACGGCGCCGGACTCGGCACCGTCCATTCCAGGCCCTCGGCGCCTTCCCACGGCTTGGCCGGGGCCGGCTTGCCGCCGCGTAGGGTCGGCAGCACGATGGCGAACAGGAAGTATACCTGCGTCAGCCCGAACAGCAGCGCACCGACCGTCGCCACCTGGTTGTAGTCGGTGAACTGGGTCGAGTAGTCCGCGTAGCGGCGCGGCATGCCGGCCAGCCCGAGGAAGTGCATCGGGAAGAAGGTGACGTTGACCCAGACGAGCGAGTTCCAGAAGTGGAAGGCGGCGCGCCATTCATCGACCATGTGCCCGGTCCACTTCGGTACCCAGTAATAGTAGCCGGCGAACAGCGCGAACAGCGACCCGGCCACCAGCACGTAGTGGAAGTGCGCGACGACGTAGTAAGTGTCGTGCACCTGGATGTCGATCGGCGCGACCGCCAGGATCAGGCCCGAGAAGCCGCCGATCGTAAACACCCACAGGAAGCCGACCGCGAACAGCATCGGCGCCTCGAACGTCATCGACCCGCGCCACATCGTGGCGATCCAGTTGAAGACCTTGACGCCGGTGGGCACGGCCACCAGCATGGTCGCGTACATGAAGAACAGCTGGCCGGTGATCGGCATGCCGGTGGCGAACATGTGGTGCGCCCAGACGATGAACGAAATGATGGCGATGGCGCCGGCCGCGTACACCATCGACGCATAGCCGAACAGCGGCTTGCGCGAGAACGCCGGGATGATCTCGGAGATCATGCCGAACGCTGGCAGGATCAGGATGTACACCTCGGGGTGGCCGAAGAACCAGAAGATGTGCTGGTACATGACCGGATCGCCGCCGCCGGCCGCGTTGAAGAAGGTGGTGCCGAAGTGGCGGTCGGTCAGGATCATGGTGATGGCGGCGGCCAGCACCGGCATGACGGCGATCAGCAGGTAGGCGGTGATCAGCCAGGTCCAGCAGAACATCGGCATGCGCATCAAGCTCATGCCCTGGGCGCGCAGGTTGAGGATGGTGGTGATGATGTTGATCGCGCCCATGATCGACGACACCCCCATCAGGTGGATGGCGAAGATGGCCATATCCATGCCCACGCCCATTTGCGTCGACAGCGGCGGGTACAGGGTCCAGCCGGCGGCGCTGGCGCCGCCCGCGCTGAAGAACGAGCCCATCAGCAGCAGCGCCGCCGGCGGTAGCAGCCAGAACGAGAAGTTGTTCAGGCGCGCGAACGCCATGTCGGCGGCGCCGATCTGCAACGGGATCATCCAGTTGGCGAAGCCGACGAAGGCCGGCATGATGGCGCCGAAGATCATCACCAGGCCGTGCAGGGTGACCATCTGGTTGTAGAACTCGGGCTGGAAGAACTGCAGCCCCGGCTGGAACAGTTCGACCCGGATCAGCATCGCAAGAAGGCCGCCGGCCATCAGCATCGCCAGCGCAAACCACAGGTAGAGCGTGCCGATGTCTTTATGGTTGGTGGCGTACAGCCAGCGGCGCCAGCCGTGCGGGTGGTGCCGCGCGTGTTCCGTCGCGGGCCTCAGGTCCTCGGCGTGAACAAAACCCTGCGGGGTGGCTTTGGCGGTGGGTTCGAATGCTTCGTCGATCGTCTCGATGGCCATGATGGTGCTCCCTGAGTCAGGCCAGCATATGACGAGCGAAGCGCGGCGCCTGTCGCCGTGCACGCCGCGTCGGCGTAGGCGCCGGCGCTAGCGTTTTTTCGGAAAAATCCGGAGTGCGGCGGGACTGTCCGAGCAGGGGGGCGGCTTGGCTCGGTCAGCCCGCAGGCGCCACCCACACCAGGTTCCACAGATGGCCGTCCAGATCCTCGAAGCCCTGGTCGTACATGAAACCGTGATCCTCGGGCGGATGCGGGGTGCGGCCGCCGGCGGCTACCGCTTTGGCGATCAGGCTGTCCACCTCGTCGCGGCTCTCGCAGCTCAGGCAGATGATGACTTCGTTGGCCTCCCTGGCTTGCGCGAGCGGCTTGTCGATCAGGGACTGGAAGAACGTTTCGGTCATAAGCATGGCACATATGTTGTCGTCCACGATGACCATGAACGCCGCGTCCTCGTTGCTGAATTCCGGCTTGAAACCAAAGCCCAGCGCGGAAAAGAACGCCTTGGACTTGCCCAGGTCCTTGACCGCGAGGTTGAAGATGATCTGTTTATTCACGACGCCTCCATATTAAACACCGGTTGAGTTAAGGGTATTTCATGGTGACGACGAACAAGGGGGGAGGAATTCGACATCCGGGCGCGAGATTTGTTGGCTAGCCATGCGCCAGCCTACGACAACGCAGCGTCCTCGCGGTTGATCAAGTCGCCGTATTCGTCCGAATCGCAAACCCTCGGGGTCAAGTCTGACATTCGGACACGGCCCCGGCTGCAGCCGCCCGCAAACCGTCGGGGTCAAGTCTGACATTCGGACACGGCCCCGGCTGCAGCCGCCAACGTCCTTCGCGTCAGCCGGCATCTTATTGATCAGGACGTGTCCGAATGACAGACTTGACCCCGGCGTTCGGGCATCTTATTGATCAGGACGTGTCCGAATGACAGACTTGACCCCGGCGTTCGCCACCTGCTGCAAAGCAATTGTCAACTTGCTATAATCGGTGTCGATCGCGCGGCCGATGACCATGCGCCACCGTAAGCGATCCTGGCTCCGGACGTCGCCATGATGACGTTCCCAGTGGCCCGCGCCGGGCCCGTAGCAAGGAGCTTCCTCTGTCTTCCGTTTCCACTCCCATTTCCCGTAAAGAAAATCTGCACAGCATTTACGCGATGCTGACCGCCGTGGCCATGTTCTCGTTCATGGATACGGCCATGAAGCTGCTGTCCGCCCATTATCCCGCCATGCAGGTGACGGCCTTGCGCGCGCTGAGCTCGCTGCCGCTGTTGTGCGGCTACATTGTCTATCGCGGCGCCTTCCGCGGCATCTTCCAGGTCCGCTGGTCGATGCAGATTTTCCGCGCCGTGCTCGGCATCGCGATGCTGACCACCTTCGCCTTCGGCCTGAAGTCGCTGTCGCTGGCCGAGGCGTATTCGATCTTCTTCATCGCGCCGTCGCTGATCACGGCGCTGTCGGTGTTCGTGCTGAAGGAGAAGGTCGGCCCGGGCCAGTGGGTCGCCATCGTCGTCGGCCTGATCGGCGTGCTGGTGGTGCTGCGTCCCGAAGGCACCGGCTTCCTGACCATCGGCGGCCTGGCCGTGCTGGCCGCGGCCGCCTGCTATGCGATGTCGGCCATCGCCGCGCGCGTGCTGGCGCGCTCCGACAGCACCGAGTCGATGATGTTCTGGCTGCTGACCATGATGGCGGCCGGCGCCGTGGCGTTGTCGTACCGCGATTGGGTGCCGGTGCGCGCCGAGGACAGCTGGGTGCTGGTGGCGCTGGCGCTGTCGGGCTTTTTCGGCCAGCTGGCCATCACCAAGGCCTTCAGCACCGGCAAGGCGTCGGTGGTGGCGCCGTTCGAATACTCGGCGCTGGCCTGGGGCGTGGCGATCGATTGGCTGCTGTGGCAGACGCTGCCCGACGGCTATACCTTGCTCGGCGCCGGCATCATCATCGCCAGCGGCATTTACCTGGTGCGGCGCGAGGCCGTGCATGCCGAGGCCGAGCATCCTTGACCATGGGAAACGCCGGGCGCAGCGCGGCGATCTCAACTTCGCTATAATCGGACCATGTTAAAACAACGCACCATCAAAGAACTGGTCCGCACCACGGGTGTGGGCCTGCACTCCGGCACCAAGGTCGAGCTGACCCTGCGTCCGGCCGAGCCCGATACGGGCATCGTCTTCCGCCGGGTCGACCTGACGCCCGTCGTCGAATTCCCCGCCAGCGCCATGGCCGTCGGCGACACGCGCATGGCGTCGGTGCTGGTCAAGGACGGCGCCCGGGTCTCGACCGTCGAGCACCTGATGTCGGCCTGCGCCGGCCTGGGCATCGACAACCTGTACATCGAGGTCAGCGCCGAGGAAATCCCGATCATGGACGGCTCGGCGTCGTCGTTCGTGTTCCTGCTGCAGCAAGCCGGCGTGCTCGAGCAACCGGTCGCGAAGAAATTCATCCGCGTGCTGAAACCGGTCGAAGTGCGCGAAGGCAAGGGCGACAAGGAAAAATGGGCGCGCCTGACGCCGCACAACGGCTTCAAGCTGGACTTTTTCATCGAATTCAACCATCCGGCGGTCGACGGCACGCAGCAGCGCGCCAATGTCGACTTCGGCGACGTGTCGTATGTGCACGACGTGGCGCGCGCGCGCACCTTCGGCTTCATGCAGGATGTGGAAATGTTGCGCGGCATCGGCCTGGCGCGCGGCGGTTCGCTCGAGAACGCCATCGTGATGGACGAGTACCGCATCCTCAATTCGGACGGGCTGCGCTATGACGACGAGTTCGTCCGCCATAAGATCCTGGACGCGATCGGCGATTTGTATCTGGTCGGACACCCGCTGTTGGCCAGCTACGAGGCGCACAAATCCGGCCACGCGCTGAACAACCAGCTGTTGCTGGAGTTGCTCAAGCATCCCGATGCCTACGAGATCGTTTCGTTCCCGACCAACGAGTCGGCGCCGCCGTCGTATCTGCGCCAGATGGCGCGTGAGTGGGCGCTAACTTAACCGGGGCGCCGCCGGGCCACCATCGCTTTTAGCGCGGCGATCAGGGTGGCGTTCTGCGGCGTGTCCTCCAGCGTCTCGCCCAGTTCGTCGAAGGCCGTCACGGCCGCTTCCGGCAGCGACAGCGCCCGCATCTGTTCCTTGATTTCGGCCGGCTTGGTCATCTGCACCCGCAGCTTGACGCCGTTGACCTGCCAGCCGCGCCGCGCCAAGGTTTCCTGCAGCTTCGGGATTTGCTGCTTGAGCTTGGCCGCCAGCGAGGCGTTCGGCAGCGACAAGGTCAGCTGGCCGTCGTCGAACGCGAGGATCTCGCAATACTTGAACATCGCCGGCAACGCGGTCGCACAATCCTTTTGCAGCGCCGCCATGCGCTCGATGGCCGGCATCATGGCCGCCAACTTGTCGTCGCGGCGCAGGAAGTCGGTGGCCCCGACCGGGTTGCGGCGGTTGATCGAGACGTTGGAGGAATTAAATCGCATGCGGCGAACCATAGCACGACGCCGGATTCCCGTCATCAGCCCGCTACGTCGAGGCGTCCGCAGCCGTCGCCGGCCGCTGAAATAGGTTGATTTTGTGACATTGTTTGCGGCCGGGGTATTGTTATATAGGCCAATAACCCAACCTTGGCACGGACGCATGATAAAATCACCGTCTTTTGCCATAGTCGAACTCCGTGCGGTAAGGCGTTTTTCACCTACAGAGCTTTTTTTAACGGCGTTTTTTCAAGAATTCAAGCATGTCATTACTGACCCAGATTTTCGGCAGCCGCAACCAGCGTCTGCTCAAGCAATACCAAAAAACGGTACGCGAGATCAATGCGCTCGAGCCGGCGATGGAAAAACTGTCGGATGCCGAGCTGCAAGCGAAGACGCCCGCCTTCAAGGCGCGCATCGCCAATGGCGAGACGCTCGACGCGCTGCTGCCCGAGGCGTTCGCCGTCTGCCGCGAGGCGAGCAAGCGCGTCTTCAAGATGCGCCATTTCGACGTTCAATTGCTTGGCGGTATGGTTCTGCACTTCGGCAAGATCGCCGAAATGGGCACGGGCGAGGGTAAAACCCTGACCGCGACCTTGCCGGCCTATCTGAACGCGCTGTCGGGCAAGGGCGTGCACATCGTCACCGTCAACGACTATCTGGCCCAGCGCGACGCCGAGACCATGGGCAAGCTGTACGCCTGGCTCGGCTTGACCACCGGCATCAACCTGTCGCAGATGGAGCACTCCACCAAGCAGGCGGCCTACGCGTCGGACATCACCTACGGCACCAACAACGAATTCGGTTTCGACTACCTGCGCGACAACATGGTGTTCGAGGCCGGCGACCGCGTCCAGCGCGCGCTCAACTTCGGCATCGTCGATGAAGTCGACTCGATCCTGATCGACGAAGCCCGCACCCCGCTGATCATTTCCGGCCAGGCCGAGAACCACACGGACCTGTACCACAAGATCAACGAGCTGCCGAAACTGCTCACGCAGCAGATCGGCGAAGAGACGTCGGACGGCAAAGGCAAGGTCGAAGTCCCGGGCGACTACGTCAAGGACGAAAAGGCCCATTCGGTGCTGCTGACCGAAGCCGGCCACGAAAAGGCCGAGGGCATCCTGACCCGAATGGGCCTGCTGCCGGAAGGCGCGTCGCTGTACGACTCGGCCAACATCACGCTGGTGCACCACCTGTACGCGGCGCTGCGCGCGCACGCGCTGTACTTCAAGGATCAGCACTACGTGGTGCAGAACAATGAAGTGGTCATCGTCGATGAATTCACCGGCCGCCTGATGACGGGTCGCCGCTGGTCCGACGGCCTGCACCAGGCGGTCGAGGCGAAGGAGGGCGTCAAGATCCAGAACGAGAACCAGACGCTGGCCTCGATCACCTTCCAGAACTACTTCCGCATGTACGCCAAGCTGGCCGGCATGACCGGCACCGCCGACACCGAAGCGTACGAGTTCCAGGAAATCTACGGCCTCGAAACCGTCGTCATTCCACCGAACCGTCCTTCGCAGCGCAAGGACCGCCAGGACCAGGTCTACAAATCGGCGGCCGAGAAGTACAACGCCATGATGCTGGAGATCCGCGAATGCTACGACCGCGGCCAACCGGTGCTGGTCGGTACCACCTCGATCGAAAACTCGGAACTGTTGTCGGGCATCCTGACCAAGGGCGGCCTGCCGCACAACGTCCTGAACGCCAAGCAGCACGCCCGCGAAGCGGAAATCATCGCGCAGGCGGGTAGCCCGAAAGCGATCACCATCGCCACCAACATGGCCGGTCGCGGCACCGACATCGTCTTGGGCGGTAACGTCGAGAAGCAGATCCAGTTCATTGAAGCCAATCCGGACCTGAGCGACGCCGACAAGGCGGCGCAGGCGAAGGCGATGCGCGACGGCTGGCAAGCCTTGCACGAGCAGGTGGTCGCCGCCGGCGGCCTGCATATCGTCGGCACCGAACGCCACGAATCGCGCCGCGTCGACAACCAGTTGCGCGGCCGCGCCGCGCGCCAGGGCGATCCGGGCATGTCGCGCTTCTTCCTGTCGCTCGACGACCAGCTGCTGCGCATCTTCGCGGGCGACCGCGTACGCGCCATCATGGACCGTCTGAAGATGCCGGAAGGCGAACCGATTGAAGCGGGCATCGTCTCGCGCTCGATCGAATCGGCGCAGCGCAAGGTCGAGGCGCGCAACTTCGACATCCGTAAGCAGCTGCTCGAATACGACGACGTCGCCAACGACCAGCGTAAAGTGATCTACCAGCAGCGTAACGAGCTGCTGGAAACCACCGACATTTCGGAACTGATCGAATCGCTGCGCCACGGCGCCTTCACCGACCTGGTACGCGAATACGTGCCGGCCGAATCGGTCGAGGAGCAGTGGAACATCAAGGGCCTGCAAGCGGCGCTGGCCGCGGAGTGGCAGATCGACGTGCCGCTGACGGCGATGCTGGAGTCCGAGCAGAACCTGAACGACGAAGACATCCTGGAGCGCGTGTTGGCCGCGGCCGACGCGGTGTACCAGGCCAAGATCGATATCGTCGGCAAGGAATCGTTCGGCGGCTTCGAGCGCAACGTCATGCTGCAAAGCGTCGACAGCCACTGGCGCGAGCACCTGGCCGCGCTGGACCACCTGCGCCAGGGTATCCACCTGCGCGGTTACGCGCAGAAAAATCCGAAGCAGGAATACAAGCGCGAAGCGTTTGAACTGTTCGGCCAGATGCTGGAAATGATCAAGAACGAAGTGGTCAAGTTGATCATGACGGTTCGTATCCAGTCGCGCGAAGAGATCGACGCGGCCGAAGCGGCGATGCAGCAATCGCACGTGGAGAACGTCAGCTACCAGCACGCGGACTTCAACCCGAACGCGGCGCCGGAAGAGTTGTTGGCGCCACAGGCGGCGCCGAATCTGGGCGGCCTGCCGCCGGAGCTGCAAGGCCTGAGCGGCGAGCAGCTGATGGAGCTGGGCTTGAAGGTCGGACGCAACGACCCTTGCCCGTGCGGCAGCGGCAAGAAGTACAAGGCTTGCCACGGCAAGCTGGCGTAAGACAAAAAAACCGGAGCCAGCTCCGGTTTTTTTATTCCCGCTAACGGCCGGTATCGCGCTGCGGGGCGGAACGCGGCAACAACATCCGCACCGCCGTTCCGGCGCCCGGCGCCGACGATACCGTGATCCGCCCGCCCAGCACCGCGTTGACGATGTTGTACACGATGTGCATCCCCAAGCCCGTGCCGCCCTGTCCCATGCGGGTGGTGAAGAACGGATCGAACACCCGCCGCAGCACCTCGTCCGTCATGCCGGCGCCGTTGTCGCTGAACGTCAGCGCCACCATGCCGTCCGCCGCCGCCTCCGCGTGCACGGTGATGGTTCCGCTCCGGCCGGCCTCGAAGGCGTGATTGAGCGCGTTGTTCATCAAGTTATTGAGCACCTGATACAGACCGCCCGGATAGGAGTCGAAGCGCAGGCCCTCCTGCACCTCCAGCACCACCTCGCAGCCGGCGCGCCGCAAGCGCGGCGTATAGGTGGCGATGGTGTCGCGCACCGCCTCCTGCAGGTCGAATTGGCGCCGCTGGTCGTTGGTCTGGTCGACGGCGATCTGCTTGAACGACGAAATCAGCTCCGCCGCCTTGTGCAGCGAGTTCGATATCAGCTCGCTGGCAATGCGCACCTCCTCCAGATGCACGATCAACTCCGAGCGGCGCAGCGCGCCGGCGGCGACATGGTTTTCGAAATCCTCGACGCGGTCGCGCAGCGAGGTCGAGGCCAGCAGGCTGTTGCCGATCGGCGTATTGAGCTCGTGCGCGATGCCCGCCACCAGCGATCCGAGCGACGCCATTTTCTCCGACGCCAGCAGTTCGACCTGCGTGCGCTGCAAGGTGGACAGGGCGGCGCTCAAGTCGGCGTTGGCGCGTTCCAGCGCGGCCGAGCGCTCGGTCACGCGGCTCTCCAGCGAGATGTTGAGGTCCTTCAGATCGCGCTTGGCTTCGGACAGGCGCAGCTCCGAGTGTTCCAGCTGCGCGATGCGTTCGCGCAGCGCCGCGCTCATCGTGTTGAGCGCGCGCGCGAAGGCGGCGATTTCGTCGTCGCCGTCGACCGCCAGCGCCTTGTTGTAGTCGCCCAGTTCCATTTGCGCGGACTGTCCCATCAGCGCGTGCAGCCTGCGGCCGATGCCGTGGGTGAAGGCGTAAAACAGCAGCAGCCCGAAAGCCAGGCCGGCCAGCGAGATCGCGCCGCCCTGCAGCATGACCTTGTCGCGCGCGTGTTTCAGGTCTTCCGTGGCGAGGCCGAAGTTGATGCTGCCGATGTGGTTATTCTGCAGCAGCAGCGGCGAGCGCGCATGCAAGGTCGCGTCGTCGATGGTGGTGTGGACGCCCTTGAAGCTGGTGCCGCCACCTTGTTTGAGCAGCGCCGGCAGCGGCTCGTCGCGCTTGCCAACTTCAATGATCGGTTGTTCGTTTTCGTCGAGGATGAGCAGGTAGCGCAGCAGGCTGTCGTCCGGGTCGGCCAGCATTTCGGCCAGGTAGCCGCGCAGCTCCGGCAGGCGGCCGCGCGTGGCGTAGGGGCTGAGGGAGAGGTTGAGCGTGACCGCGTACTCCTGCGCGACCCGCTCGGCGTTGGTGCCGACCGCGTGGTTCATCAGCCGGATGCTGTTCCATATCAACAGGCCGACCACCAGCGCCTGGATCACGGCACTCAGCAACAAGAATTTGGCGCGCAGCGATAGGCTCACAATGGTCGGCTCACAATAGTCGCTTCGCCGTGCCGGGGCGGCCGTTGATCGGCCGGCCCGGCATGATGGGTTGAAGCGGGGTGGAAATTAAGGCAGCGTCAGAATCACCTTGACGGTGTCGTCCACCGCCGACTTGTCAATATAACCGATCGCCTTGGGATCGGCTGCAACGGCTTTTTTCACCTCCGCGTTGCCGGCGTGTTCCTTCGGCGGCGTGCCCTTGCCGGTGAACACCAGTTTGGACCACAGCGCCTTGACCTGCGCGGGGTCCTTGTCGGCCACCTTGCGATAGAAGTCGGCGCGGATCGCCGAACCCTCGGGCTGGTCGATCGGCGTAAACAGCGTCGATTTACCGAGGAAGAATTGCGACGCCTGTTCCGAGAACATGCGGGTGGCCGGATTTTTCTGGCTGACGATAACAACGGTTTCCGCCGACGCCGACAGCGCGAAGGAGGCCATGGTCAGCGCGGACAGCGCGAGCGAGATAGCGATTTTTTTCATGTGCGCTCCAATCAGAATACGAAGTCGAGCGAGGCGCCGACGACGGTGACGCTATTGCGGTAGCCGGCGGCCGGCGCGAAGATCAGCATACCCGATTTGGTCTTGGGCTTGACATGGTCGACCTGCACCTTGAGCGCCAGCGATTTGGCGAAGTCCCAGCGCACGCCGACCAAGTCGGAGCTCTGCTCGGCCGACGTCAGCGTGCTGCGCACGGTCGACGACAGCACGCCGGCGCGCGGGAAGTTGGCCGGCAGGTTCACCGAGCTGCCGGCGTCCTTGGTGGCCGCGTGCGAGTAGTACGGCAGGAATTTGCCGAAACGGTAGCCGGTCATGAAGTACCAGGCGTTGGTGTCCGGGATGTAGACCGGGTCCTTGGCGCGGCGCTGCGCGTACTCGGTCTGCACCAGGATGTTGTTCCAGTCCATGGTCGCGCCGAGCGACGTGAAGGCGATCTTCTTGCCATCGGTCAGATTGATGTCGCTGGCCAGTTGCGCGAAGCCGACCTGGCGCAAGGTCGCGCCCAGGCTGTTGATCGGCGCCAGATCCTTGATCTTCAAGTCGGCGCGGGCGTGGCCGACGCGCACCGTGAACGGGCCGTATTCGCCGCCCAGGCTGATGCCGGCGGCGGGCGCGCGGTAGTTGGCCACCGAGCCGGCGCCGGTCGGCACGAACAGCTTGCCGCGGCTGCGGCCGACGAAGGCCTGGCCGGTGAAGTTGAAGTCGCCGAAGGCGCGCTGGTAGTTGATGTCGGCGCCGTCGGCGTTCTCCATCGGTTCCTGGCCGTACATCTCGATCGGTGGACGCATCATGGTGTTGGCGTAGCCGACGTTCTGGTAGTCGGAGATCAGGAAGATCGGCATAACGATGCGGCCCACGCGCACGCTCACTTCATCGTTGACGCGCGCCTTCAGGAAACCCCAGGTCAGGTCGGTGGAGTAGCTGTCGCTGGTGGACTTGCGGGTCAGTACCTGCACGGTGCCGGACAGCCAGTCGTTCATCTTGTAGGTCGCTTGCAGACCCAGGTTGGTATCGAGGCCGATACGGGCCTTGTCGCCGATGCCTTCGGCCTGGTTATAGCGGGCGAATTGCGCGTCGTCGGTGTTGCTCTTGGCGACGCCCAAGGTGCCGAAGCCGCTGATGGTCAGGTTGCCGTCGTCCAGCACGCCGGCGCGCGCCTGCGTGACGACGGTGGCGGTGAAGGCGGACAGCACCGCCGCTACTAAGAGTTGCTTTTTCATGTAATCCAAATCCTTGGTCGTGTTCGATTTTTCGTTGGTTTTGTGTAAGACAATGCGGGGTTGCGGCATTCGTTGCTCACGTTAAACTAATTTCTCAAATGCATGAAACCGAAAGCAATAAAATGTACGGTCGTGCTAAAAGGATGTGGTTTTTGTGCAAAAACTCCCTGCATTCATGGGCTTGAGTTGCAGCGTCACGATTCTTTGACGCGTATTAATCAATTGCACCAGTAGTCTGACGGCCGTGCGGCGTGTGACCAATAGTTACGGACCGTCGCTGCCCGGGGCGCCGCCGGCGAGGGCGCGATGGCTTGCGACGTTTTACCCTGCAGGTATTACAATAGCGGCTCCCACTTTCCACCCACGAGATCACTTATATGGCCGTCAATTCCCCTCTGCCCGTTGCCTCCGCCCTCAAGCCTGTCGCCGGCGTCGACATCGGTTTCGCCGAAGCCGGCATCAAGAAACCGAACCGCAAGGACGTGCTGGTATTGAAGGTCGCGCCGACGGCCACCGTGGCCGGGGTGTTCACGCTCAACCGCTTCTGCGCCGCGCCGGTGCAGATCGCCAAGGCCCACCTGGCCGCCGCCAGGGAGAGCGGCAAGCCGATCGCGGCGCTGCTGATCAACACCGGCAACGCCAACGCCGGCACCGGCGAGCTGGGTCTGTCGCTGGCCAACGAAACCTGCGCCGCGCTGGCCGCGCAACTGGGTTGCGAGCCGTCGCAGATCCTGCCGTTCTCCACCGGCGTGATCCTCGAGCCGCTGCCGGCCGCCAAAGTCATCGCCGGCCTGCCGCAGGCGATCGCCGGCCTGAAGGCCGACAACTGGTACAACGCCGCCGAAGCCATCATGACCACCGACACCCAGCCGAAGGCCGGCTCGCGCACGGTCACCATCGGCGGCCACACGGTCACGATGAGCGGCATCAGCAAGGGCGCCGGCATGATCAAGCCGAACATGGCCACCATGCTCGGCTACCTGGCGCTGGACGCCAAGGTCGCGCAGCCGGTGCTCGACGTGCTGGTCAAGCAGGTCGCCGACCAGAGCTTCAACTGCATCACCATCGACGGCGACACCTCGACCAACGACTCCTTCATACTGATCGCCACCGGCGCCGGCGCCCTGGAAGTGAACTCGGTCGACTCGCCGGAGTACGCCGAACTGGCCGCCGCCGTCACCGAGCTGTCGCTGTTCCTGGCGCAGGCCATCGTGCGCGACGGCGAAGGCGCGACCAAATTCATCACCATCACGGTGGAAGAGGGCGGGAGCGTCGAAGAGTGCCGCAAGATCGCCTACTCGATCGGCCACTCGCCGCTGGTCAAGACCGCGTTCTTCGCCTCCGACCCCAACCTGGGCCGCATCCTGGCCGCCATCGGCTACGCCGGCGTCGATCTGGATGTCGGCAAACTGAATCTGTACCTGGACGATGTCTGGGTGGCCAAGAACGGCGGCCGCAATCCGGACTACAAGGAAGAAGACGGCCAGCGCGTGATGAAGCAAAGCGAGATCACCGTGCGCGTCAAGCTGGCGCGCGGCGCGGCGGCGGCCACCGTCTACACCTGCGACCTGTCGCACGACTACGTCAGCATCAACGCCGACTACCGTTCGTAAGATGGCGACTCCCCTCGAACAATTCCTGGTGCGCGCCGAGGCCCTGCTGGCGCGCGTGGAGGCGGTGCTGCCGCAGGCGCCGCGTGAACCCGACTGGAAGCTGGGCTTCGCCTTCCGCTGGCGCAAACGCAGCGGCGGCGGCGCCAGCTACCTGCAGGCGGTGGCGCACGTGTCGCCGATCGCGCTGGACGACTTGCAGCATATCGGCCCGCAGAAGGAGCAGATCGAGCAGAATACGCGCCAGTTTGTGCAGGGGCGGCCCGCCAACAACGTGCTGCTCACCGGCGCGCGCGGCACCGGCAAATCGTCGTTGATCAAGGCGTGCCTGAACCAGTTCGGCAAGGACGGCCTGCGCCTGATCGAAGTGGACAAGGCCGATCTGGCCGAGCTGCCGGACATCGTCGACATCGTCGCCGGCCGGCCGGAGCGCTTCATCATCTTCTGCGACGACCTGTCGTTCGAAGAGGGCGAGAGCGGCTACAAGGCGCTGAAGGTGGCGCTCGATGGCAGCATCTCGGCGCAGTCGGACAATGTGCTGATCTACGCCACCTCCAACCGCCGCCACCTGATGCCGGAGCGGATGTCGGACAACACCAGCTACAAGCACGACGAGGATGGCGACCTGCATCCCGGCGAGACGGTGGAGGAGAAGATCTCGCTGTCGGAGCGCTTCGGCCTGTGGCTGTCGTTCTACCCGTTCAAGCAGGATGATTACCTGGCCATCGTCGGCCACTGGCTGTCGTCGCTGGGTTGTACCGAGCAGCAGATCGAAGCGGCGCGCGGCGACGCCCTGCGCTGGGCCTTGCAGCGCGGTTCGCGTTCGGGCCGGGTGGCGTGGCAGTTCGCCAAGGACTACGCCGGCAAGCTGCCGCGGGACGGCCAGGCATGAGCGGCGGCGAAGCGAAGATCAAACCGGTCGATGTCGCCGTCGGCATCCTGATGAAGCCGAACGGCGACGTGCTGCTGGGCCAGCGTCCGGCCGGCAAGCCGTACGACGGCTACTGGGAATTCCCGGGCGGTAAAGTCGATCCCGGCGAAACGATACTGCAAGCGCTCAAGCGCGAGTTCGTCGAAGAGCTGGGGTTGACGATCAACAGCGCCGAGGAATGGTGCGGGGTCGAATACGTGTATCCGCACGCGCACGTGCGGCTGCATTTCTACATCAGCCGCGACTGGCATGGCGAGCCGCAAAGCCTCGAAGGCCAGGCCTTCGCCTGGCAGGGCGCGGTCGGCGTCGAACCGCTGCTGCCGGCCACGATCCCTTTGCTCGAGTGGCTCGACGCCGTCCGCGCCGAGTCGGGTGGTTAGTCAGGCATCCACGCTAATCCGCGCTACAAATATATTTGCATCCCGCTGCATCCAAACCCGGCGCTCGCGTGTAGTACTGCCATCAACGGGAAAATCCCGCTGGTCTTACACACTACCCAGGAGCCTGACATGCAAATCCATCATTCCGCCGCCATCCTCGCCGCCGCCGTCCTGCTGTCCGCTTGCGCCAGCGCCCCGACCTTCAGCCAACAGGCCTTGCCCGCCGCCGTCCAGGTACCGGAAGGTAACAAGGTCGCCATGGAAACCGTCGGCGCCGGCGATATCACCTATGAATGCAAGGCCAAGAAGGACGCCGCCGGCCAGTTCGAATGGACCTTCGTCGGCCCCGACGCCGTCCTGAGCGACCGCAGCGGCATGAGCGTCGGTAAATACTTCGGCCCGCCGGCCACGTGGCAGGGCAACGACGGCTCCAAGGTCACCGCCACCCAGGTCGCGGTCGCCCCGGCCGGCGCCGGCAATATTCCATCGCAGCTGGTCAAGGCCAATCCGGCCACGGGCAGCGGCGCCATGACCGGCGTCACCTATATCCAGCGCGTCGCCACCAAGGGCGGCGTGGCCCCGGCCGGCGCCTGCGCCGCCGCCAACCTGGGCGCCAAGGAAACCGTGAAGTACCAGGCCGACTACATCTTCTGGAAAGCCGCGTAATTCCGTAGCGGGACCGGCGGTTGCGCGGATGTGATCGGCTATAATCGGCCGACACTCAGCAGATCACCGCCGGGGCCGCGCCCACCCTTTTTTCCCGACTGCTGATGCCGAACGCCCCGGACGGTTTTGACTACGACGCCGCGCTGCACGCCTGTGCCCAAGGCGACCAGCGTGCCTTGCAGCGCCTGTACGAACAGGACGGCCGCCATTTGCTGGGCGTGGCGCTGCGCATCGTGCGCCGCCGCGACGTGGCCGAGGACGTGCTGCACGACGCCTTCGTCAGCATCTGGCAAAAGGCCGCCAGCTTCGACCCGCAACGCGGCGCCGCGCGCGGCTGGATTTTCACCGTCGTGCGCCACCAGGCGCTCAACACGCTGCGTTCGCGCGAGCGGGAAGTGTATGCCGAGGCCGACACGCTCGACGCCTTGCAGGAAGACCGGACCGACACCGTGGCCGAACAATTTGAACTGCAAGCCAGCATGGGCCGCCTGAACGATTGCCTCGGCCATCTCGATAGCGCCAAGCGCAACAGCATCGTTTGCGCCTATGTCGATGGCTGCAGCCACAGCGAGATCGCGACGCGGCTGAACGCGCCGCTGGGCACGGTCAAGGCCTGGCTCAAGCGCGGCCTGGCCGCATTGCGGGAGTGCATGGGATGAACGAATCACTGGAGGAACTGCAGCAGTTGGCCGGCGAATATGTGCTGGGCACCCTGCCGCTGGCCGCGCGCCTGCGGGTGGAGCGCCGCATGCAGGACGAACCGCTGCTGCGCGCCGAAGTGGACGCGTGGGAGCGCCGCCTGCTGCCGTTGACGGCGCTGGCCGAGCCGGTCGAACCGTCCGCCAGGCTGTGGCCGCGCATCGTCGGCAACCTGCGCCCGCAGGCGGTGGCCGACGCCGGCGGCTGGCGCCGCTGGTGGGACGATCTGCGGCTGTGGCGCTCGCTCGCGGGCCTGGCGATGGTCGCCACCTTCGTGCTGGGCAGCATCGTGCTGGTGCGTCCCGAGCCGGCGCAGCCGGCCTATATGGTGGTGCTGGTGTCGCCGCAGGAACGCAACGCCGGCTATGTGGTGCAGGCCGGCATGAACAATCAGCTGACCCTGACGCCGCTCGAAGGCACGCCGGTGCCGAGCCAAAAATCGCTGCAGTTCTGGACCAAGGGGAAAAACTGGGGCAAGCCGGCATCGCTGGGCTTGGTGACGCCGAACCAGCCGCTGAAGGTGGCGCTGGGCAAGCTGCCGCAGGTCGAGGCCGGGCAACTGTTTGAAATCACCCTGGAGCCGGAAGCCGGCTCGCCGACCGGCCGTCCGACCGGGCCGATCCTGTACATCGGCAGGGCCGTCAAGGTGAAATCGACCGCCATGTAAGCGGCAGTCGCGGCCTTACTCTTCTTCCAATGGATCTTTGGGCGGCGCGGCGGGGATGGCGTACTTTTCCTCGGCCCAGGCGCCGAGATCGATCTGTTTGCAGCGTTCCGAGCAGAACGGGCGATACTTATTCTCTTCCTTCCACTCCACTTTGGCGGAGCAGGTAGGGCAGTCAACTACGGTGGCCATGATAATTCTTTAGAAGTTACAGAGTGTGAGCTCGAATGGTACATCATCTTCCAGCGCCTTGGGTTTCAGGTCGCCGCCCTGGGTGGTGAAGCGCACCCACAGCATGTACTTGTTGGCGGAGATCTCCGGGATCGCGCCCAGCGATTCGTCCAGGGTCAGCCGCAGCATTTGATAGACCTTGCCCTGCAACATTTGCTGGTAACTGCCGGCGACGGCGATCATCTTGACCGGTCCGCCGGAGTCGCGCAGCAGGCGCAGCACCAAGGCCAGCGCGTCGAACAGCGGCGCCAGCGGCGCGAACCAGGCGGCGATGTCGTTGAAGCGCTGCTGGGCCGGTCGCTTTTGCCAGGCGTAATACGACGGCAGGTCGAATTCGCAGGCGCCGCCGGGAATGATGGTGCGGCCGCGGATGCTCATCAGCCATTCGTTGTCGCGCACGTTCTGGCCGGTCTTGCCCTGGGCCGCGACCAGCGCGCCGCTCACGCCGTCGAGCTCGGCGAGAATCGCGTCCAGGGTTTCGGTCTGGACATTCGGATTCATGCGGTAGCCCAGCAGGCTTTGACGCTGGCGTTCCAGTTCTTGCAGCAGGTCGGATTTGAGGTCGGCGCGGCCGGCCACTTCCAGCATATCGAAGATCGTCGACAGGGCGACGTGATGCTGCATCGGATGTTCCTGATGCACAAAGAATTTGAATTTCTCGTACAGATCCTCTAATCGCAACAACGTGCGGATGCGCTCGTTGAAAGGATATTCGTAGACAATCAAAATAACATCCCTCTATTTGTGGACCTGCGGTGAATCACGTGATTCTGAAGCAAGCCAAGCAAAAATACAAACGTTGCGAAGGTATTGTTACCGTTCTTTTTGAAAATGCTAGCGAATTTTCATGTACAGGGCGTGTAAACGGTCGATTTGGGGCGCCAGGGCGGTGATTCCGTCATTGTTTTCGATAATGTCGTCGGCGGCGGCCAGCCGCTGCGCGCGGCTCGCCTGGGCCGCCATGATGGCCAGCACTTGCGATTCCGGAAGATTGTTACGCGCCATTACACGGGCGATTTGCACTTCCTCGCGGCAGTCGATCACCAGCACGCGCGCCACCCGGGACCGCCAAGTGCCCGACTCGACCAGCAGCGGCACCGCGTAGATGACGTAGCTGCCGGTCGCGGCGGCGCCGGCGGCCAGCGCGCCGTCGCGGATGCGGGGATGGAGGATGGCTTCCAGGCGCGCCTTGGCGCCGGCGTCGGCGAACACCAGCCGGCGCATGCGGGCGCGGTCGAGCGCGCCGGCCGCGTCGGCGAACTCCGGGCCGAATTCGGCGAGGATGGCCGGCATCGCCGGGCCGCCGGGCGCGGTCAGGCTGTGGGCGATGATGTCGGTGTCGACGATGCTGGCGCCGCGTTCGGCGAACATATTGGCCACCGTGGTCTTGCCGCTGCCGATGCCGCCGGTCAGGCCGATGGAGAAGGGCGGAGTGCTCATGCCGTGGCTTTGCTTTTAATAGTAAGGATAAACGACGCGGGTGAAGGCGGTCAGCGGCTCCCGGTACAGGAAGGTGATCAGGCCGGCGGCGGCCAGATACGGCCCGAACGGAATCTGGTAATCGAAGCCGCGCCGGTTCGCCACCATCAGCGCGATGCCGGTCACCGCGCCGACCAGCGAAGCCATCAGCACGATGGCCGGCAAGGTCGCCCAGCCCATCCACGCGCCCAGCGCGGCCAGCAGCTTGAAGTCGCCGTAGCCCATGCCCTCGCGGTGACGCACCAGTTTATACACCCAATAAATGGTCCACAGCGCCAGATAGCCGGCCGCCGCGCCGACCACCGCATCGTGCAGCGACACGTAGGTGCCGTTGATGTTGATCAGCAGCCCGGCCCAGATCAGCGGATAGGTCAGGTCGTCGGGCAGCAACTGGGTGTCGGCGTCGATGAAAGTGAGCGCCACCAGGAAATACAGGAAGAACAGGCCGCCCAGGCCCTGCCAGCCGGTGCCCAGTTTCCACACCACCAGCGCCGACAGCACGCCGGTCAGCAGTTCGATGGCCGGGTAGCGCGGCGAGATCGGCGCCTTGCAGTTGCTGCATTTGCCGCGCAGGACCAGATAGCTGACGACCGGAATGTTCTCCATCGCCGTGATCTGATGGTGGCAATGGGGACAGGCCGAGCGCGGCACCATCAGGTTGTAGCGCTCGATGTGGACCTCGGGCTTGCCCGCTTCGACGGCGCAGTAATTGTCCGACTCGCGCTGCATCATCTTCGGCAGGCGGTGGATGACGACGTTGAGGAAGCTGCCGATCAGCAGGCCGAACAGGCCGGCGATCAGGCTGATGGCCAGGTCGGCGGCGGGAGCGAACAGCAGCGGCGATTGCGGCATCGAGTCGAGCATACGGGTCAGCGGCCCTGGACGGGCGGGTAGGTGGTCACAGGCCCATATTAAAGCATCACGGCAACATTGCGGGGCGTTTTTGACGGCGTGCGGCGCGGGACGGTGCGCAAGCTGCCTCCCTCGTTGGGGATATGGGAAGGATATTGGAATGATGGCAATGTGCGGGGACGGGATATCGGAACCGATATTCAAACCACACGGAGCCGTTTTTGCTGTTGTTCATACAGACCCCTTTATTTGCGATGTTGGGCGTAACCCTGGAATGTTTGCTGCTGGGCGTGTTATTCCGGATTTGCCTGCGCAACATCGCGCGCCGCTACCAAGCCCGGCTCAAGCAACTGGAGCAGCGCGAGCGCGTCGCCTTCGATCTGCACGACACGCTGCTGCAAAGCATGCAAGGTGTCCTGCTGCGCGTGCAGAGCGTCGGCCAGCGGCTGCCCGGCGGCAGCGCCGAGCGCGACACCATCGACAACATCCTCGACCAGGCCGACGAGGTGCTGGCCGACGGCCGCCACCAGGTGCTGGCGCTGCGCACGCCGCTGGTGTACGGGGACAATGTCAGCCGGGCGTTCGCGCAGGTCGGGCATTCGCTGCAGGACAGCTTCAAGACGCCGTTCCGGATGATTGCCACCGGCCCGGCGCTGCCGCTCGACGGCGACGTCGGCGACGAGATTTTCCGCATCGGGCGCGAGGCGCTGTTCAATGCGTTCCAGCATGCGCAGGCCGGGCATATCGAGCTGGAGCTGGTGTACGGCTGCGAGTTCTTCTCGCTGTTCGTGCGCGATGACGGCAAGGGCATTGATGCGGCGCTGGCGCCGGGGGCCGGCTATCGCGGCCTGGCGGGCATGCGCGAGCGGGCCGAGCGCATGGGGGGCGGCGTGGAGGTGTTGAGTTTGCCCGAGCGCGGGACGGAAGTGATTTTGAAGGTGCCGGGCAAGGTGTGTTACGCGCCGCAGCGCGGGCGGCGCTGGCGGCGACGGCTCGCGGCCTGGCTTGGCCGCACCGAATCGCGCGGGTGACCGAGGCCGGCTGCAGCGCCAACGCCGCCTTCCGCATCGTCCGTTTTACACCACCGACCCCAATTTGAAGATCGGCAAATACATCGCGATGACCAGTCCGCCGATCAGCACGCCAAGGATGACCATGATCGCCGGCTCCATCAAGCTCGACAGCGACGCCACGGCCTCGTCCACTTCCTCTTCGTAGAAATCGGCCACCTTGCCCAGCATGGCGTCGAGCGAGCCCGATTCCTCGCCGATGGCGACCATCTGCGTGACCATGTTGGGAAACACCTCGACGTTCTGCATCGCCACCGTCAGGCTGGTGCCGGTGCTGACCTCGTTCTGGATCTTGCGCGTGGCGTCCAGGTACACCGCGTTGCCGGCCGCGCCACCGACCGAGTCGAGCGATTCGACCAGCGGCACGCCGGCCGCGAACATCGTCGCCAGGGTGCGGGTCCAGCGGGCGATCGTCGCTTTGCGGATCACCTCGCCGAACACCGGCAGCTTGAGCAGCAGCTTGTCCATGAAGCGCTGCATTTGCAAGGAGCGCTGCCAGGCCCGGAAGAACAGGTACAGCCCCATGCCGATGGAGAAGAAGATCACGTGCCACCACGTGACGAAGAACTCCGACAGCGCCATGACGAACAAGGTCGGCGCCGGCAGGTTGGCGCCGAAGCTGGCGAACACCTCCTTGAACGCCGGCACCACCCAGATCATGATGACCGCCGTGACGACGAACGCCACCGCCAGGATCGACACCGGATACATCAGCGCCGATTTGATCTTGGCCTTCATGGCCAGCGTTTTTTCCTTGTAGATCGCCAGCCGCGTCAGCAGGTCCTCCAGGATGCCGGCCTGTTCGCCGGCGCCGACCAGGTTGCAGAACAGCGGGTCGAAGTACAGCGGAAACTTGCGGAAAGCCTGGTTCAGGCTGGTGCCGGTTTCGATGTCGGCGCGCAGGTCCATCACCAGCTTGGAGACGGACGGGTTGGCGTGGCCCTTGCCGACGATGTCGAACGATTGCAGCAGCGGCACGCCGGCCTTCATCATCGTCGCCAGCTGGCGCGTGAACAGCGAGATGTCCTTGTCGGTGATGCGCTTGCCGCTGCGGTAGGCTTTCTTCTTGACCTTGGTGACCATGATGCCCTGGCGGCGCAAGGTGACGTTGACCACGGCTTCGCCGCCGGCGCGCATCTCGCCGCGCACCGTCTTGCCGGTCTTGTCCTTGCCTTCCCAGGCGAAGATCATTTCCTTGACCTGGTTGCCCGCGTTGCCCGAAGTCGCCATGATCGTTGTCCTTTTTTAGCGCTTATTCGTTGGTACAGCCGAGCACTTCTTCCAGGCTGGTCAGGCCGCTCCTGACCTTCACCAGCCCCGACTGGCGCAGCGACTTCACGCCTTCCTCCTCGGACTTGGCGGCGATCTCCATCGAGTTGCCGTGCGCCAGGATGATGCTCTCGATGGCCGGCGTGATCGGCATGATCTGGTAGATGCCGACCCGGCCCTTGTAGCCGCCGCCGTTGCAGCGCTCGCAGCCGACCGGGCCGTAGGGCTTCCAGCTGCCGTCCAGCTCGTGCTGCTTGAAACCGGCCTTGAGCAGCAGGTCGTGCGAGATCTCGACCGGCTGCTTGCAGCTGCACAGGCGCCGCGCCAGCCGCTGCGCGGTGATCAGGATCACCGACGAGGCGATGTTGAACGGCGCCACGCCCATGTTCATCAGCCGCGTCAGGGTCGACGGCGCGTCGTTGGTGTGCAAGGTCGAGAACACCATGTGGCCGGTCTGCGCCGCCTTGATGGCGATGTCGGCCGTTTCGAGGTCGCGGATCTCGCCGACCATGATGATGTCCGGGTCCTGGCGCAGGAAGGATTTCAGCGCCACCGGGAACGTCAAGCCGGCCTTGTCGTTGACGTTGACCTGGTTCACACCGGGCAGGTTGATCTCGGCCGGGTCCTCGGCGGTGGAGATGTTGATGCCGGGCTTGTTGATGACGTTCAGGCAGGTGTACAGCGACACCGTCTTGCCCGAGCCGGTCGGGCCGGTCACCAGCACCATGCCGTAGGGCCGCTGGATGGCGTCGAGCAGCAATTCCTTCTGGTCCGGGTCGTAGCCGAGCGCGTCGATGCCCATCTGCGCCTGCGTGGCGTCGAGGATACGCATGACGGTCTTCTCGCCGAACAGGGTCGGCAGGGTCGAGATGCGCAGGTCGATGGTCTTGGTCGGCGAGACGATCAGGCGCATGCGCCCGTCCTGCGGCACGCGCTTTTCCGAGATGTCGAGCTTGGCGAGCACCTTGATGCGCGAGACCAGCTTTTCCTTGATCGAGATCGGCGGCTGGGCGTGTTCCATCAGCACGCCGTCGACGCGGAAGCGCACCCGGTAGAATTTCTCGAACGGTTCGAAGTGCAAGTCCGACGCGCCCATGTTGACCGCGTCCATCAGCATTTTGTTGAGGAAGCGCACCACCGGCGCGTCCTCGACGTCATTGGTGGCCGACTCGGCCGCCGCCGTCACCGCCGCCGCCGCGCTTTCCTCCTCGGCGAACTGGATGTCCGCTTCGTCGCCGGCCAGGTCCGAAATGCTTTGTTCGCTGGTCTTGTTGAGCCGCGCCAGCAGTTGCAGCAGCGCGTCGTGCGGCACGATCACCGGCTCGACCGTGGACTCGGTCTGGAACTTGATCTGGTCGAGCGCCTGCAAATTGGTCGGATCGGAAATGGCCACCGACATCTTGTTGCCGCGCTTGGCCAGGGCGATGACGCGCTGGGCCTGCATCAGCTTGTTGTCGATGGCCTTGGCGGGCAGCGCGTCGAGGTTCAGCGCGGCCACATCCATCAGCGGATAGGCGAACGTTTCGGCGCAGAAGGCGGCCAGCGCGCGGGCGTCGATCACGCCGCTCGAGAGCAGCACGTCGATGAAGGCCAGCCTGTCGAGCGCGGCCTTTTTTTGCAGCGCCTCGGCTTGCAGGGCGGAGAGCCGTCCGGCTTGCAGCAATGCGCGCGCCAACCCCGACATCGGGGCGCCTGGCGCGGCGTTGGGTAGGACTGCTGCCATAGAAGCATCTATCTTGATAGGGGACGGGCGGTCAAAGAATCATGCTCTTGAGCATTAATTTTGTAAAGCCTTGTCGTCTATTTTTCGCTGCCAAGAAACGATTGTACGCCCGGGTGTTGCGTTAGCCGCGTGGGCTTAGCAATCAGACACCGCGTTTAATCCCGTTTGCTGCCGGGACGTATCAATTTGACGACTTTGATGGATTGATCATGGGCCTGGATCACCTCGATGATGCAGTTGCCGATTTTGATACTGATCGGCGCTTCTGGAATTTCTTGCAACAGTTCCAGCAGCATGCCGTTCAGCGTTTTGGGGCCGTCGAGCGGGAAGTTCAAGCCCAGGCGTTTGTTGACGTCGCGTAACGCCGTGGCGCCCTCCAGCAGACACTCGCCCTGCTCGTTCCAGGCGAAGCTGTCGGCGCGGGCGTCGCCCGGCATCGACGTCGTGAATTCGCCGATCATTTCCTCGATGATGTCGTCCAGGGTGACCAGGCCCTGCACCTCGCCGTACTCGTCGACGATGATGCCCAGGCGCTCCTTGCGCTCCTGGAAGTACTGCAACTGCGTGAAGACGCCGGTGTCCTGTGGAATGAAGTAGGGCGTGGTCAGCAGCGCGCGGAAATGCTCGACCGTCAATTCTTCTTCCTGGTTCAGCAGCGCCACCGCCTTGCGCACGTGCAGGATGCCGACGATGCGGTTGATCTCGCCTTCGTACACCGGCAGCTTGTTGTGGTAGCAGGTGGTCAGCTCGCGCTTGATCTCCTCGACCGACTGTTCCAGGTCCAGCGCCTCGATCTGCGAGCGCGGCGTCATGATGTCCTCGACGACGATGGTTTCCAGGTCGAACAGGTTGAGCAGGATGCTCTTGTGCTTTTGCGGAATGAAGTTGCCGCCCTCGAGCACGATCGAGCGCAGTTCCTCGGGCGACACCCGCTCGTCCTGCAGGTGGGCGCCGGCCTTGGTGCGGAACAGCCGCAGCACTTGCGTGACGAACAGGTTGACGAACCACAGCACCGGCTTGAACAAGGTCATCAGCGGCCGCAGCACCACGCTGGTGGGCAGCGCGATGCGCTCCGGATAGGTGGCGCCGATCATCTTCGGCGAGATCTCGGCGAACACGATCAGCAGGAACGCCACCACGCCGGTCGAGATGATGATGACGTTGTCGTCGTGGCCGAAATATTCGATGGCGATCGACGTCACCAGCGCGGTGGCCATGGCGTTGACCAAGGTGTTGGCGATCAGGATCAGCGACAGCAATTTATCGGTGCGGTCGAGCAGCCACAACGTGGTGATCGCGGCGCGGCTGCCGCGCTTGGCCTCGTGGCGCAGGCGATAGCGGTTGGCCGCCATCAGGGCGGTTTCGGCCATGGCGAAAAAGGCCGAGCACAGGATCAGAAGGGCGAGTGCAAGAAGTTGCACCCATAAGGGCACGGTATCCAATAGTCACCGTAAAGAGTCTGGAAAACTGGGCACCGTGCTGCTGCACGCCCAGAGCGTATCAGCTCGGAATTTTAAGGCAAGGATGAGTTGGGTGCAAGTTTGCCTATGTTTTCCCCGAGTCCGCACGGTACTATGGAAGCCACTTTCATATTGCGATAAGGGTGCCCACCATGCGTAAGGACTTTGTTTTGCTTGGCTTGATGTTGGGGTTGGGCGGCGCGGCGGCGCACGCCGCGCCGTTGAACCAGGCTTTGCTGACGCAGGCCGAACAGGCCAAGCCGGAGGCATTGGCGCTGCTCGAGCGGCTGGTCAACATCGATTCGGGCACCTACAACGAAGCGGGGCTGGACAAGGTCGGCGCCATCGCGCGGGAAGAGTTGAAGAAACTCGGCGCGCGCATCGAGGTGCTGCCGGCGTCGCCGGCCAGGTCGCGCAACATCGTCGCCACCTGGACCGGCAAGGGCAAGGGCCGCATCCTGCTGGTGGCGCATATGGACACGGTGTTCGGCGATGGCGCCGCCGCCGCGCGGCCGTTCCGCGTCGACGGCAAGCGCGCCTACGGTCCCGGCATCATGGACGACAAGGGCGGCATCGTCATGGCGTTGTATGCGATGAAGCTGCTGCGCGACGCCAGATTCGACGGCTACGCCAAGGTGACGCTGATCCTCAACACCAACGAGGAAACCGGCTCGACCGGCACGCTGGCGCTGATCGACAAGCAGGCGCGCGAACACGATGTGGCCTTCAACCTGGAGCCGGGCCGTCCGGCCGACGGCCTGGTGATCTGGCGCAAGGGCAGCGGCGGCATCGAGCTCGACGTCAAGGGCAAGGCGGCGCACGCGGGCGTGGCGCCGGACTCGGGCCGCAACGCCGCCATGGAGGCTGCGCACCAGGTGCTGCAACTGAGCAAACTGGGCGACGCCGGCAAGCAGACCACGGTCAATTTCACGGTCATCAAGGCGGGCGAGCGCAGCAACGTGATACCGGACGCGGCGCATGCCGAGGCCGACGTGCGGGTGGCGGTGGCGGAGGAGTTCGACCGGGTCGAGAAGGACATGGCGCGCATCGCCGCCAACAAGCTGATTCCGGACACGCAGGTCAGCGCCAAGCTGCGCCGTGGCTTCCCGCCGATGCCGCAAAACGCCGCGACCGACGCCATGGCGGCGCGCGCGCAGGCCATTTACGGCGAGCTGGGCAAGAGGCTGACGCTGGAAGGCAGCGGCGGCGCGGCCGATTCGAGCCTGATCGCGGCGGCCGGCGTGCCGACCATCGACGGCCTGGGCATCGTCGGCGGCGGCATCCACACGCCGGACGAATATATCGAGGTCGACAGCATCGCGCCGCGCCTGTACCTGTTGACACGCTTGATCATGGACTACAGCAAGTAAATCACGTCGTGTTGCGTAGGACCACGGCGTGGCCGGCGATGGTCGCGCCGTTCTCCTGGCGGGCGGCAAGCGGCTCGGCAGCCAGCAGCTCGAAACCCGTCTCGTTCGCCAGGCGCTCGATATAGCCCAGCGTGTGGGCATAGCGGTTGGTCGGGCGCAAGGTGAAGTCGGCGCCATCGCCGGCTTCGACGGAGAAGCAGAAGCGCCCGCCGGGCTTCAACGCGCGCCGCACCCGCTCGAACACCGGTTGCAGGTCGCCGATGTAGACGAAGACGTCGGCGGCGACCGCCAAATCCCAGCGGTCCGTATGGGCGTCCAAATAACCCAGCAGATCGGCGCAGGCCAGTTCGTCGTAGCCGCCGCGTGCGGCCGCCTTGTCCAGCATCTGTTGCGACAGGTCGACGCCATCGAGGCGGCGCGAATACGCCTTCAGATACGGGGCGCACAGGCCGGTGCCGCAGCCGATGTCCACGGTGTCGAGATCGGCCGCCGGCGCCACGCGCCGCAGCATCCCGTCAAGAAATGCCGGCGTCTGGTAGTCCAGCACCTGCAACAGATGCTCGTCGAAGTGGTTGGCGTACTGGTCGAACAGCGAGCGCACGTATTCGGCCGGCAGCACCGCCGGCGTCGCGCCCACGCCGAGCGACGCCAGCGCGAAGGCGATGGTTTCCGGATTGTCGCCATGGGCCAAGGCGGCGCGGTAGGCGGCGATCGCCTCGGCGTTGCGGCCCAGCGAGCGCAGCGCGTTGCCGCGATGGTAGTGCGCCAGCGCGTGGTCGGGTTTGAGTTTGAGCGCGTAATCGTAGCTGTCCAGCGCCGCCTCGAACTCGCCAAGCTTGAACAGGCTCGAACCCTGCGCGCTGTACGCCTCGGCCCATTGCGGACGCAGATGGATGGCGCGGTCGAAGCTCTCGACGGCGTCCGGCAGCAGGCGCAGGCAGTGCAGTGCGTTGCCGCGCGCGAACCAGGCGTCGGCGTAGCGGTCCTTGATGTTCAGCGCATCTTCCGCCGCGCCCAGCGCCTCCAGATAGCGGGCCTGGTCCTGCAGCACGATGGCGCGGTTGCAGTGCGCCTCGGCGTAATTCGGTTGGATCTCGATCGCGCGTTGGTAGCTGCGCAGCGCGTCATCGAGGCGCCCGAGCCTGCGCAGCGCGTTGCCGCGATTACTCCAGGCCATGGCGTAGTCCGGCAGCAGGGCGATGGCGCGGTCGTGGCTGGCGAGCGCTTCGTCGGCGCGTCCGGCGTCGAGCAGCGCCGCGCCGAGGTTGGCGTGGGCCTTGGCTTGCTGGCCATCGATGGCGATCGCCTGCGAGATCAGCGCGATGGCCTGCGCCGCGTCGCCTTGCTGGCGGGCGATCACGCCCAGCAGATGTAGCGCGTCGAACTGGCGGGGATTGAGGTCCAGCACCTGGCGGTACAGCGCCTGCGCCGGCTGGAGGCGGCCTTGCTGATGGAGTTCGACGGCCTGTTGCAGGAAGGACGCTTCGAGCGCGGAAGTGGATTCGGTCATGGTGCGCGCATCTTAGACTCAACTGCCCCGATACGTCGAATACGCCCACGGCGACACCACCAGCGGCACATGGTAATTCTGCTCCGCGCCGGCCACGCCGAAAGCGATGGTCACCTCGTCGATAAAGCGCGGCTCCGGCAGCTCGACCCCCTGCGCGGCGAAATAGTCGCCGGCGCCGAACACCAGCTCATACTTTCCGGCCTTCATGGTCTCGCCCTCGAGCAGCGGCGCCGAACAGCGGCCGTCGGCGTTGGTGACGTCGGTTTTGATCAGGGTGCGCCCCTGTGCGCCGACGGCGTACAGCGCCACCTTGACGCCGGCCCCCGGCTTGCCTTGCGTGATGTCGAGAACGTGCGTACTGAGCTTGCCCATGGTTGTCCTATATGTGTACGTCATAAGTATCTATTGTACAAATCATATACCGATGACGGCCTACGCATATATGATTACAGATATATTCCCCATCGACTTGCCGGCGCCCATGACCACTTACGACAACTATCCGCGCGACATGATCGGCTACGGGCCGAAACCGCCCCACGCCCAGTGGCCGAACCAGGCCCGGGTGGCCCTGCAATTCGTGCTGAACTACGAGGAGGGCGGCGAAAACAACGTGCTGCACGGTGATGCCGGATCGGAAACATTTCTGTCCGAGATCATCGGCGCCGCCTCGTTCAGCAACCGCCACATGAGCATGGAATCGCTGTACGAGTACGGCTCGCGCGCCGGTCTGTGGCGCCTGCTGCGCATGTTCGAGGAGCGCAAGCTGCCGCTGACGGTGTTCGGCGTGTCGATGGCGCTCAAGCGGCATCCGGAGGCGGTGGCCGCGTTCCAGTCGCTGGGCCACGAAATCGCCTGCCACGGCCTGCGCTGGATCACCTACCAAAACATGGACGAGGCGACCGAGCGCGCGCACATGAAGGAAGCGGTCGATATCATCCGCGAACTGACGGGTAGCGCGCCGCAAGGCTGGTACACCGGCCGCGATTCGCCCAATACGCGCCGGCTGGTGGTGGAGCACGGCGGCTTCCGCTACGATTCCGACCACTACGGCGACGACTTGCCGTTCTGGCAAAAGGTCGGCTACACGGACGCCGGCGGCAAGGCCGCGACGGCGCCGCAGCTGATCGTGCCGTACACGCTGGACACCAACGACATGCGCTTCGCCGCCGCGCAGGGCTTCAACTCCGGCACGCAATTCTTCGACTACCTGAAGGACGCCTTCGACGTGCTGTACGCGGAGGGCGATCCGAATGGCTTGAACCAGCCGAAGATGCTGTCGATCGGTCTGCACTGCCGTATCGCCGGGCGGCCGGCGCGGGCGGCGTCGCTGGCGCGCTTCCTCGACTACGTGCAGGGGCACGACAAGGTCTGGATCACGCGCCGCATCGATATCGCCGATCACTGGCACGCCACACACCCATTTGCAGATTGAGACCACGATGTCCGAACCGATTCGTTTTTATTTCCGTGGCGCGGTCCAGGAGATCACCAACGCCGCGCCGACGCGCACCGTGCTGCAGCACCTGCGCGAAGACCTGCATTGCACCGGCACCAAGGAAGGCTGTGCCGAGGGCGATTGCGGCGCCTGCACGGTCGTCGTCGGCAGCCTGAACGCCAGCGGCCAGCTGGAGATGAAGTCCGTGAACTCCTGCATCCAGTTCGCGCCCACGCTGGACGGCAAGGCGCTGTTCACGGTCGAGGATTTGCAGCAGGCCGACGGCGCGCTGCATCCGGTACAGCAGGCGATGGTCGAATGTCACGGCTCGCAATGCGGCTTCTGTACGCCCGGTTTCGTCATGTCGCTGTGGGGCATGTATCTCGACAAGGACGGCCAGCCTGCGCAGCGCAAGGAAATCGACGATTGCCTGTCCGGTAACCTGTGCCGCTGCACCGGCTACCGCCCCATCATCGATGCCGCGCACCGCATGACGGAGCTGCCCAAGGTCGGCTTCGACCGCGAAGCCCTGGCGGAGCAATTGCGCGGCTTGCGGCGCGACGCCGGCGCCAGCTACACCGCGCACGGCCAGAGCTTCCACGCGCCGCGCACGCTCGAGGAGTTGGTGGCCCTGCGCGCCGCGCATCCGAAGGCGACGCTGCTGGCCGGTTCCACCGATATCGGCCTGTGGGTCACCAAACAGATGCGCGAGCTGGGCGACATCATCTACCTTGGTCACGTCACCGCGCTGCAAACCATGGGCGAGAAAGACGGCATGCTGGAAATCGGCGCCGGCGTCTCGCTCGACGAGGCGTATCAGGCGCTGGCGGAACGGTATCCGTCGCAGCTGGGCGAGATGCGCCAGCGCTTCGCATCCCTGCCGATCCGTAACGCCGGCACGCTGGGCGGCAATGTCGCCAACGGTTCGCCGATCGGCGATTCGATGCCGTGGATGATCGCGCTCGGTAGCGAAGTGGTGCTGCAAAGCGCGTCCGGCCGGCGTGTGCTGCCGCTGGAGGCCTTCTACCTCGATTATCAAAAAAAGGATATGCGGCCGGACGAATTGGTCGTCGCCGTGCGGGTGCCGTTGCCGCGCGCCGGGATCGCATTCCGCACCTATAAGCTGGCCAAACGCTTCGACCAGGATATCTCCGCCGTCTGCGCCGCGTTCGCGTTCAAGCTCGATGGCGACGTCGTGGTCGACGCCCGCATCGCTTTCGGCGGCATGGCCGCCACCCCGCGCCGCGCGCCGCGTGCCGAGTCCTCGCTGATTGGGCTGCGCTGGAACGAGGCCAATCTGCGCGTGGCGATGGACATGCTGGCGCGGGACTTCGCGCCGCTGTCGGACATGCGCGCCTCCAGTACCTATCGCATGCAGACGGCGCAAAACCTGCTGCGCCGCTTCTGGTTCGAGACCCGCGCCGACGCGCCGCTCGCGGCCGATGCCGTCAACGCCTTCGCCTGCCGCGCCTGAAAGGAGCCATCATGAACCATCCAGCCGCTCCCGAACTTGCGACCACCGCGTTGGACGCCGCCAAGGCCGCCGCCGCCGAGGCGTGGAAAGCCGTCGGCGTCGCCCGTCCGCATGAATCGGCCGAGCTGCACGTGCTCGGCCAGGCCACGTACACCGACGACATCCCCGAGCTGCAAGGCACCTTGCACGCGGCGCTGGGCCTGTCGTCGAAGGCGCACGCGCGCATCACCGCGATCGACCTGGCGCCGGTGCGCGCTTCGGCCGGCGTGGTGGCGGTCTACACCGCCGGCGACATCGTCGGCACCAACGACTGCGGGCCGATCATCCACGATGATCCGATTTTCTGCGTGGAGGAGGTGATGTACGTCGGCCAGCCGATCTTCATCGTCGTCGCCGACACGCACGACAACGCCCGCCGCGCCGCGCGCCGCGCCGTCGTCGATTACGACGAGCTGCCGGCGATCTTCACGCCGCAGGAAGCCAAGTCCGCGCAATCGTATGTGCTGCCGCCGATGCGGCTCAAGCGCGGGGAATTCCAGGCCGCCTTCGACACGGCGCCGCGCGTGGTCAAGGGCCAGTTGTTCGTCGGCGGCCAGGAGCAGTTCTACCTGGAGGGCCAGATCGCCTACGCGATCCCGAAGGAGGACAACGGCATGCTGGTGCAGTGCTCGACCCAGCATCCGAGCGAGATGCAGCACGTGGTCGCCCATGCGATCGGCGTGCATTCGCACAAGGTGCAGGTCGAGTGCCGCCGCATGGGCGGTGGTTTCGGCGGCAAGGAGTCGCAATCGGCGTTGTGGGCCGCCGCCGCCGGCATCGCCGCCGCCAAGCTGCGCCGGCCGGTCAAGCTGCGCGCCGACCGCGACGACGACATGCTCGTCACCGGCAAGCGCCATTGCTTCTTCTACGAATACGAAGTCGGCTACGACGACAACGGCAAGATCCTCGCAGCGAAGGTCGACATGACCCTGCGCGCCGGCTATTCGGCCGACTTGTCGGGGCCCGTGGCCACGCGTGCCGTCTGCCACTTCGACAATACCTATTATTTGTCGGACGTCGACATCCGCGCCGCCTGCGGCAAGACCAACACGCAATCGAACACCGCCTTCCGTGGCTTCGGCGGCCCGCAGGGCGCCATCGCCATCGAATACGTGATCGATGAAATCGCCCGCAACCTTGGCCGCGACGCGCTCGACATCCGCCGCCTGAATTTCTATGGCAAGACCGAGCGCAATGTCACGCCTTACGGCCAGGAGATCGTCGACAACGTGATCGAGGCGCTGACGGCGGAGCTGGAGCAAACCAGCGAATACCGCGCGCGCCGCAAGGCCATCGACGCTTACAACGCGAACAGCCCGGTGCTGAAGAAAGGGCTGGCGCTGACGCCGCTCAAATTCGGCATCGCCTTCAACGTCACCCACCTGAACCAGGCCGGCGCGCTGGTGCACGTGTATGTGGACGGCTCGGTACTGGTCAACCATGGCGGCACGGAGATGGGGCAAGGCATCAACACCAAGGTGATGCAGGTGGTGGCGCATGAACTGGGCGTGGACATGGAGCACGTGCGCGCGACGGCGACCGATACCAGCAAGGTGTCGAACACCTCGGCGACGGCGGCATCGACCGGCGCGGATTTGAACGGCAAGGCGGCGCAGGACGCCGCGCGCCAGATCCGCGAGCGCTTGGCCGCCTACGCGGTCAAACTGTATGGCGACGAGGACGGCCAGCCGGTGCGGTTCTTCGACAACGCCGTGCACGTGAACGGTCACGTCGTACCGTTTCCGGAGCTGGTGCAGAAGGCGTATCTGGCGCGGGTGCAGCTGTGGTCCGACGGTTTCTACGCCACGCCCGGCCTGCACTGGGACCCGAAGACGATGAACGGCCATCCGTTCTCGTATTATGCCTACGGCGCCGCCGTGTCCGAGGTGGTGGTCGACACCTTGACCGGCGAGTGGAAGCTGCTGCGCGCGGATGCGTTGTACGACGCCGGCCGCTCGCTCAATCCGGCCATCGATATCGGCCAGGTGGAGGGCGCTTTCATCCAGGGCATGGGCTGGCTGACCACCGAGCAGCTGTGGTGGAACCCGGCCGGCAAGCTGATGACGCACGCGCCGTCGACCTACAAGATTCCCGGCGTGTCCGACTGCCCCGAGGACTTCCGCGTCACGCTGTATGACAACGGCAACGTCGAGGACAGCATCCACCGCTCCAAGGCGGTGGGCGAACCGCCGCTGCTGCTGCCGTTCTCGGTGTTCTTCGCGATCCGCGATGCGATTTCCAGCGTCGGCGGCCATCGCGTCAATCCGCCGCTGAACGCGCCGGCGACCAGCGAAGAGATACTGCGCGCGGTATCCGCAGTGGAAATGGCGGCTTAAGTGAACGAGTGGCTGACAGCGCGGATCACGCAACCGGCGGTGCTGGTGACGGTGGCCATCGTCGAAGGTTCCGGTCCGCGCGAGCCGGGCGCCAAGATGTTGGTGACGGCGCAAGGCCAGGTCGACACCATCGGCGGCGGGCATCTGGAAATGTGCGCGGTCGAGGTGGCGCGCCGGATGCTGGACGGCGGGGTTGCGGCGCGGCTGGAGCGCTATGCGCTCGGCCCGACCTTGGGCCAGTGCTGCGGCGGCGTGGTGCACCTGGCGTTCGAGTTGGTCGATGCTTCGCTGCGCGCGGTGCTGGAGAGTTTAAGAAGTCGCCGTCGCGAAGAGAGCTGGCGCCTGAGCGCCATCGACGGTCCGTCCGCCGCGCTGCTGCTGGATGCCGATGGCAGGACGGTGGCGGGGCAGGGCGAGCGCGCGCCACTGGTCGACCGCACGCGCGGCACGCATGTATTGAAAGACGCTGCCGGGCGTCGCTGGCTCGCCGACCCGTGCCTGGCGCCGCGCGCGCATCTGCTATTGTTCGGCGCGGGCCATGTCGGCGCGGCCATCGTCCGCATGCTGGGCGAGCTGCCGTGCACCGTAACCTGGATCGACGAGCGGGAGGATATGTTCCCGTCGACGATACCAGCCAACGTGACGATCGAAGCGACCGATACGCCGGAGGCGCTGGTCGCCGGCGCGCCGGCCGACGCCAGTTACCTGGTGATGACCCACAGCCACGAGCTCGATCAGCGGTTGAGCGAAGCGATTTTGGCGCGCCCCGACGTCGGTTGGTTTGGCCTGATCGGCTCCAAGACCAAGCGGGTGCAGTTCGAACGCAGGATGGCCGCGCGCGGCCTGCCGCGGGACCGCATCGACGCCATGGTTTGTCCGATCGGCCTGGCCGGCATCACGAACAAGCTGCCCGCCGCGATCGCGGCCTCCGTCTGCGCCCAGTTGCTGATCGTGTGGGAAGCGCAGCAGAGCGTCGCGTTGAATCAGGATCGCGCGGGGCGGATTAGCGCAGCGTAATCGGCCATGCCGGCGCCGCCGACGCCCAATCGACGGCCGATTACGGCGTTCCGCCTAATCCGCCCTACGTGGAACCACGAAATTTTTGAGAGAACCTATGTCGAACCAAGACCTGCAAGCCTACCGGGGTAGCTTGCTCCACTTCCTCGCCGACCCGGCCTTCAGCGACCAGTCGCACGACTGGTACGAGGACGGCTTGCTGATCGTCGCCGACGGCAAAGTCCAGGCGGCCGGCGACTACGCCACGCTGCACGCGACCCTGCCGCCGGGAACCGAAGTGCACGACTACAGCGGAAAGCTGCTGATGCCCGGCTTTATCGACACCCACGTCCACTATCCGCAAACCGACATGATCGCCTCGCCGGCCGAGGGCCTGCTGCCCTGGCTGGAGACCTACACCTTCCCGGTCGAGAGCAAATTCGGCGACCCGGCGCACGCCGCCGGCGTGGCCGACTTCTTCCTCGACGAGCTGCTGCGCTGCGGCACCACCACCGCCATGGTCTATTGCAGCGTGCACCCGCAATCGGTGGACGCCTTCTTCACCGCCAGCGAACAGCGCGGCCTGCGCATGGTCGCCGGCAAGGTGATGATGGACCGGAACTGCCCCGACTACCTGCGCGACACGGCCGAATCGAGCGCCCGCGACACCGAGGCGCTGATCCGGCGCTGGCACAACCACGGCCGCTCGCTGTACGCGATCACGCCGCGCTTCGCGCCCACCTCCACCGAGGAGCAGCTGCACCTGGCCGGCGAACTGGCGCGGGCCTACCCGGACACCTTCATCCAGACCCACGTGTCGGAGAACGAAGCCGAATGCGCGTGGGTGCGCGAACTGTTCCCCAAGTCGCGCAGCTACATCGACGTCTACGACAGCTACGGCATGATGCGCCCGCGCGCGATGTACGGCCACTGCATCTGGCTCGATGCGCGCGACCGCGAGCGCATGGCCGAAACCAGTTCCGCCGCCGCCATCTGCCCGACCTCCAACCTGTTCCTCGGCAGCGGCCTGTTCGACTTCGAGCGCGCCGACCAGGCCGGCGTGCCGCTGTCGCTGGCGACGGACGTCGGCGGCGGCACCTCGTTCTCGATGTTGCAAACCATGAATGAAGCCTATAAAGTAGCGCGCTTGGGCGGCAGTTATCTGCCGGCTTTGCGGATGTTCTACCTGGCCACGCTGGGCGCGGCGCGCAGCATGCAGCTCGAAGGCACGATCGGCAATTTCAGCGCCGGCGCGGAGGCCGACTTCATCGTCGTCGACCCGCAGGCCACGCCGCTGCTGCGGCGGCGCACCGACCGGATCGAAAGCCTGGAGGAGCTGCTGTTCGCCCTGGCGCTGCTGGGCGACGACCGCGCCATCGCGGCGACGTATTCCGCCGGCCGCAAGGTGCACGCCCGCGCCTCGACTTGAAGGTCGGGATAAGAACGGACTAAATTCACATTGGAAGCCACATGCAAAAAAATATCGCCAGCCTGAAGGCCGTCGCCCTCGCCGCCGCCGTGTTCTGCGCCATGCCGCAAGGCGCGCACGCGGCCAGCAACGAGGACATCGTCAAGCGCCACTTCGCCTCGCTGGTTTCGGGCAAGGAGCCGAAACTGGCCGAGCTGACGATGTTCTTTACGATGATGCCCAAGGGCGGCGATCTGCACCACCATTATTCCGGCGCGATCTACGCCGAGCAGTATCTGGAGTGGGTGGACAAGGAGGGCTACTGCGTCAACAAGACCAGCTTCATGATCGACAAGACCAAGGAGACCGTCGCCAGCGAGCGCGCCAAGCCGCTGGCCGAGCGCGCGTGCCTGTCCGGCCAGGATATTTTGCAGGACAACACGGTACTGGCCAACCTGCTGCAAAAATGGTCGGACAAGGACTTTTACAACCATAGCGCGATCCAATCGCCGCCGGACCGCCAGTTCTTCGATACCTTCGGCTACTTCACGCCGGTCGCGTCGACCAACGCGGCCGAAGGCCTGAAGACGCTCAAGCAGCGCGCGATCCAGGAAAACCTGAGCTACATCGAGACCATCTACGAGATCGCGCCGATCGCGCAGGACAAGGCCTTCGACGACAAAGCCCTCGCCGGCGGCGTGACCGACGCCGACCTGGCCGCCTTCAGCGCCAAACTGCAGGACGACAAGGCCTACCAGGGCTGGATCGCCGCCTACCTGGACAACGTCAAGACCTCCGGCGCCGGCATCGACGACGCCGACTTCACGATGCGCTACCAGCCGTTCGCGCTGCGCTTCCTGTCGCCGTCGCAGGTGTTCTCGCAGATGGTGTCGAGCTTTAAGCTGGCGTCCTCCAGCCCGATGATCGTCGGCGTCAACATCGTCGGCCAGGAGAGCGTCCACGTGTCGATGCGCGACTATGCGATGCACATGCAGATGTTTAAATTCCTGAAGACGAAGTATCCGAAGGTGAAACTGGCGCTGCACGCCGGCGAGCTGTCGCTGGGCATGGTGCCGCCGGAAGGCCTGACCTTCCACATCCGCGACGCCATCGACGTCGCCGGCGCCAGCCGCATCGGCCACGGCATGGACATCGCCCACGAGACCAATCCGCTGCAGATCATGAAAAAAATGCGTGATCGACAGATTCCGGTCGAGGTCAACCTCAGTAGTAACGACTTTATTTTGGGTGTGAAGGGCGCCGCGCATCCGGTCACCCTGTACCGGCAATATGGCGTGCCGTTCGTGCTGTCGACCGACGACGCCGGCGTGTCGCGCAATAACCTGTCCGGCGAATTCGTGTTGTACGCGGCCCGTTATCAGCCGACATATGCGGAAGTTAAAAAACTGTCGTACGACAGCATCCGGTATTCCTTCCTCGCCGACGCCGACAAACAGCGGCTGTTGAAGGGCTTGGACGGCAAGTTCAGCAAATTTGAAGCGGAAATTGCTGCGTCGCAAAGCAAGGCGGCGCGCTAGGCGTACAAGCGTCGCCAGCGGCAAGCTGGCTCAACAGCAGGGCGGTGTGGTGTCCGATCCACATCGACCTGCGGTTTGTTACAAAATATTCTGCCGCACAGCAGCATTCGACTGTTGTCATAAATTCCTCTCTGTGGCATGCGCGGCCCCCGTTTTTTAACGCTTGTGGCCGCGATACGACATATGCGCGGGCAGTGGTGTTGCTTTTTGCAGTAATACCAATGAAAAGATTTCACGTGAGAATGGCTGATTTATAATTCCGGCTTATTCCACGTCGTAGTTGCACTCGCATGTGAATCTAGCCTTATTTATATATTTTTCATCTGAATTCGTAAAATAAATCGTATTTGTCATGCTTTTTTCGATCCTGCATAGTTGGCGCGGATGATCCAAAAAAAGCAAGATTATTGCTTTCTCACAGTTCAGTAGATAAGTGGCAAACCAGGCGATGCGTCACCTACCGACGTCACAGCCCTGACATATTAAGCCGTTACACTCACCCGCTGCCGTTGGCACGCCGGGATTTGGGCGGCTCGACCAGTTGCAGCAAACGTAAAGCGGAGTGCCGCCATCAGCGGGATTTCCACATAACTATTAGTCTTTTTTGGGGTTATACAATGATCAATCATAAACGGCTCAAGCTGACGCAAATAGCGCTCAGCCTGTCTATCGCGCTCGCGGCGGCACCGGCCTTTGCACAGAACACGACGTCGGCCATCGGCGGCCGCATCTCGGTGGCCGACGGCAAGCCAGCAGCGGGCGCGACCGTTACCATCGTCCATACCGAATCCGGTACCGTGACCAACATCGTGACCGACGCCGAGGGCCGTTACGTCCAGCGCGGTCTGCGTACCGGCGGTCCGTACACGATCACGATCACCAAAGACGGCGTTGTGGAAAAACGCGAAGGCGTCTTCACGCAACTGGCGGAAACCGCCACGGTCGACGCGACCCTGGGCGGCTCGATGCAAACCGTGACCATCGCCGGCACCGCCGGTGGCCGCTCGGAGCGCTTCAACAAAACCAACATGGGCGCCGGCACCAGCATCAGCGCCACCGAACTGGCGATCCAGGGTTCGATCAACCGCAACCTGCAAGACTATGCCCGTGCCGATCCGCGCGTGTCGCAGACCGACAAGGAGCGCGGCGAGATGTCCGTCGCCGGCCAGAACTCGCGCTACAACTCGCTGACCATCGACGGCGTGGCCGTCAACGATACGTTCGGCCTGGAGTCGAACGGCAGCCCGACCGCCAAGCAGCCGATCTCGATCGAAGCGATCCAGTCGGTGCAGGTCAACGTCGCCAACTACGACGTCACGCAAAAGGGCTACACCGGCGGCAATATCAACGCGGTCACCAAGTCCGGCACCAACACCGTCAAGGGCAGCGTCTACTACGTGTTCCGTAACGACAGCATGGCCGGCGATCGCTACAACGCCTCCACCGACACCTACTCCAAGCCGGCGCCGTTCAAGGAAACGACCAAGGGCGCGACCGTCGGTCTGCCGCTGATCCAGGACAAGCTGTTCCTGTTCGCCGCCTACGAGAAACTGGAATCGACCCGCAACGCGCCATCGTTCGGCCCGCTGGGCAGTTCGCTGACCAACGTCGGCATCACGCCGGCGGCCATCGCCAGCGCCACCGATATCGCCAAGAACACGTATGGCATCAACATCGGCGATTCGTCGATGTCGGCCGGTTCCCAGCTGACCGTCGACGATAGCCTGGTCAAGGTCGACTGGAACATCAACGACAACCACCGCGCCATGTTCCGCTACTCGAAGACCAAGCAGGCGGAGCCGCAATTCACCGGCATGTCGGCCACCGGCCTGTCGCTCAACTCGGAATGGTTCTCGCAAGAGAAAGTCATCGAGACGCTGGTCGGCCAGTGGACCGCCGACTGGAGCCCGACCTTCTCGACCGAGGTGAAAGTGTCGTCGCGCGACTACGACAGCACGCCGTCGCTGAACTCCGCGCTGCCGCTGATGAACCTGTCGTTCACCGGCGCCAATCCGGCCGGCACGCCGTCGACGGTGTCGACCGCCGCCCGCACGCTGTCGTTCGGTACCGATAACAGCCGCCACCGCAACATCCTCGGCACCAAGACCAAGGACGCCTACGCGGGCGCCAACTGGTCGCTGGGCGATCACGAAGTCAAGTTCGGCTCGGACTACAGCAAGAACGATGTCTACAACGCCTTCCTGCAGAACATCTGGGGCAACTACACGTTCTCGTGCGTGCAGAACTGGAACTACGCGTTCCTGGGCGGCGGCACGCTGACCGACTGCGGCAACAACGCCAACATGCAGGCCGCCGTGCTGGAGAACTTCCGCATCGGCCGTCCATCGTCGTACACGTTGCAAACGCCGAACAATGGATTCTCGCTCGACAGCGCCGTGTCGAGCTTCAGCATGAAGAACTACGGCCTGTTCCTGCAAGACACCTGGAGCGTCACGCCGCAACTGACCGTCAGCTACGGCGTGCGCCTGGACGCCACCCGCATGAACGACCGTCCGCTGCTCAATACCCGCGTCGCGCAAGCCGCTGTCGCCGCCAGCGGCGCCACCGACAACCGTCAGACCGGCGGCTTCGGCCTGGACAACACCGTCACCTTCGACGGCCAGAATGTCTGGCAGCCGCGCGCCGGCTTCAACTACAGCTTCGACACCGTGCGCAAGATGCAAATCCGCGGCGGCGCCGGCTTGTTCCAGGGCGCGGCCGCCACCGTGTGGCTGTCGAATCCGTTCTCCAACCCTGGCGTGGCCACCTCCAGCATCAGCTGCAGCGCCTCGACCCGGGCCTGCCCGAACGTCGGCGGCACCTTCACGCCGGACATCACCAAGCAGCCGACCACGCTGAGCGGCGGCACCAGCACCGCCCAGTTGAACGTCGACGCCCTGGCGCCGGGCCTGAAGCAGCCGTCGGTGTGGAAATCGAACATCGCCTTCGACACCGAACTGCCATGGTACGGCCTGGTGCTGGGCCTGGAGTACATGAACACCAAGGTCAAGGACGGCATCTACTACCGCAACCTGAACCTGGGCGCGGCCACCCGCATCGGTACCGATGGCCGTGAGCTGTACTACAGCGACGCCGCCTACGATACCCGTTGCTGGTCGTCGACCGGTACGCTGACCACCACCGGCGCCACCTGCGGGGCAACCTCCGCCCGCGCCGCCGCGCGCACCAAGTCGGGCAGCAACATCGGCTTCAACAACGTGCTGGTCGCCACCGCGACCGACAAGGGCGGCAGCAACCTGGCCACCGCGTCGCTGAGCCGTCCGATGACCAACGGCTTCGGCTGGTCGCTGTCGTACACCTACACCGATGCCAAGGAAGTGTCCGGCCTGACGTCGTCGACGTCGAGCTCGAACTACAGCGGCCGTTCGGTGTTCAACCCGAACGAGGAAGTCAACGCCAACTCGAGCTATCTGGTGAAAGACCGTATCAACGCGCTGGTCAACTTCCAGAAGCGTTTCTTCGGTTCGTACAAGACCACCTTCGGCATGTTCTACGAAGGCCGCACCGGCAAGCCATACAGCTGGACCATCAACAACGACTTGAACGGCGATGGCCTGGGCGGCAACGACCTGATGTACATTCCGTCGGCGCCGGGTTCGGGCCAGGTGGTGTTCCTGGGCGACACCGCGACCAACAAGACCAACGAAAACAAGTTCTGGTCGATCGTCAACGCCAATGGCGTTCTGCGTAATGCGAAAGGCCGCGTCGTCGACCGTAACAGCGACTTCTCGCCTTGGACCAACACCTTCGATCTGCGTATCGCGCAAGAGATCCCGGGTCTGTTCAAAGGCAACAAGGCGTCGTTCACGCTGGACCTGTTCAACTTCGGCAACCTGCTGAACAAGAAGTGGGGCCGTATCAACGAAGTCGGCTTCCAGGCCGCTGGCGCCCAAGCCCGCAGCTTCGTCGACTTCGCTGGTTTGGACGCCGCCGGCCGTTACATCTACAAGGTGCGCGACAACGTCGAATCGCTGGACGTTCGCCAGAACAAGGGCGAATCGCAGTGGGCCATCCAGGCGACTGTGAAGTACGAATTCTAAGTTCGTAACTCCTTGTTGATCCAAAAACGGCTGGTGGCGACATCAGCCGTTTTTTTATTGCGGGACGGTTTGTAACGTAATATTTTTGCCGGGCCCGGCGCCGTTTTTCGGCCGGCCCGGGCTGTACAATATTTGATTATTTCCGATTGATCAGTAATGACTAAACCTTTGAGTTCCGTCGCCGGCGCCGTGTTGGCGGGCGCGCTGGCGGCCTTGTCCGGCGGCTGCGCCTTCGGACCGCCACCGTTGCCGCCGGGCGTCGTCGAGGTGCAACTGGCCACGCTCAACGACTTCCATGGCAACCTCGAACCGAGCCGATTCGTGTACGACAGCGTGCGCCATGACGACGCGCGCACGGTGATGGCCGGCGGTATCGATACGCTGGGCGCGGCGCTGCGGGCCTGGCGCAAGCAGGACCCGGAACTGCTGCTGGTCGGCGCCGGCGATTTGATCGGCGCCAGCCCGGCCATCTCGTCGATGTGGGCCGACGAGCCGACCTTGGCGGCGATGGATTTGTTGGGACTGCGCGCGAGCACCGTCGGCAATCACGAATTCGACGCCGGCCGCATCGAGCTGCTGCGCCAGCAGAAGGGCGGCTGCAAATCGCCGCGCGCCGACAAGGCCTGCAAGTTCGATCCGGACTACGCCGGCGCGAAATTCAGTTATCTGGCCGCCAACGTGATCGACATGGTCACCCGCAAGCCGATCCTGCCGGCCTACAAGATCGAGACCGCGCATGGCGTCAAGGTGGCCTTCATCGGCACCGTGCTGCGCGAGACCGCCGAAACCTCGATGGCGTCCGGCATCGCCGGCCTCGAATTCATCGACGAGGCGGACGCGATCAACCGCCAGTTGCCGGAACTGCGCCAGCAGGGCGTGGGCGTGTTCGTGGTGCTGCTGCACCAGGGCGGCACCACCGTCGAGAAGTTCGACCAGCACGATTGCGGGCAGCTGAAAGGCCCGGTCGTCGATGTCGTCAAACGCCTCGATCCGGCGATCCGCGTGGTGGTCAGCGGCCACTCGCACAAGGGCTATCTGTGCCGGGTGGACGGCCGCCTGGTGACGCAGTCCGATACGGCCGGCCACGTGATGGCGCGCATCAAGCTGCGCATCGATACCGCCACCAACACGCTGCGCGACGCCAGCGCCACGCAGGAGGTGATGGTGCCGGGTGCCTGGCCGGCCGACCCAGCGCTCGAGGCGTATCTGAAGAAGGCGCGCGAGCGCAGCGCGGCGCAACTGGCGCGTCCGGTGGCGGCGCTGGCCGTGCCCAGCGTGGAGCGCGATCTCGATGACGGCGGCGAGTCGCCGCTGGGCGACCTGGTTGCCGACTCGGTGCTGGCGGCGGGACGCCCGTTCGGCGCGCAGATCGCCTTCATGAACAACGGCGGCATGCGCAGGGACCTGGAAAGCGGCGCCGGTAACCGTGTCGCGGTCGGCCAGGCGCAGGCGGTGCTACCGTTCGGGAACAAGCTGGTGGCGATGAACCTTAAAGGTTGGCAGATCCACGAGCTGCTGGAACAGCAGTGGATCGGCGGGCGCGATTCGTGGCGCGGGCTGCTGCAGGTGTCCGACGGCTTCGCCTATCAGTGGGATGCGAAACGCGGCGAAGGCAGCAAGGTGCTGCCCGACAGCGTGACGCTGAACGGCGTGCCGTTGCAGAGGGAGTCGTCCTACCGCGTGATAGTGAATAACTTTCTGGCCGAAGGCGGCGATGCGTTTCCGATGTTCGCCAATGGCAGCAACCGCGCCGAAACGGGCGTGCTCGCCGTCGATGCGCTGACCGCCTACCTGGTCAAGCGCGAGGAGGCGGGCAAGCCGGCCGGCAGGGCCGGGACGCAGCAGCGCATCCGGCGCCTGCGGTAATCAAGACTAAATACATTTATTGGAGTAACCGCTATGCGTCGTACCTTACTTTCCGTCGCCGTGTCGACGCTGCTGGCTTCCGCCGCGCCGGCGCGCGCCGAGTTTTCCATCCCCGGCTTTGAACTGGTGCAAACCGCGCCGGTCGAAACGTCGCTGCGCAGCGACGACCTGCGCGATCCCGCGACGGTGTGGAGCGAGATGTTCGACAACGCCAAAACCGAGATCGTGATCGGCCAGTTCTACGCGGTCAATAAGCCGGGCAGCGCGTTCGACAAGGTCGTCGAGCGCCTGGCGGCGGCCGGCAAGCGCGGTGTCAAGATCCGCTTCCTGCTCGAACAAAAAGGCCTGGGCCTGTCGGAGAAACCGACCTTGGACCAGTTGCGGGCGATTCCTAACCTGGAACTGCGCATGCTCGATTTCAGCAAGTTGACCGGCAACGGCATCATCCATGCCAAGTACATGGTGGTCGATGGCGCCACGGCCTTCATCGGCAGCCAGAACTTCGACTGGCGCGCCTTCGAGCATATCCACGAGACGGGACTGCGCATCACCGATCCCAAGCTGGTTGGCCAGGTGCTGGCGGTGTTCAACCAGGACTGGCGCGCGCAGGCGCTGACGGAGCAGGGCACGGCGGTGCCGGCGCTGAACGCCATCACGGCGGCACCCAACTACCGCCAGGAGACCTTCCTGCTGGCCAGTCCGAACCGCTATAACCCGGCCGGCATCGGCGACTCCGAGTCCGGCTTGCCGGCGCTGCTGGCCGACGCCAAAAGCGAAGTGCGGATCCAGCTGTTGGAGTACGCGCCGCTCAGTTATGGGCCGAAGGGCACGCGCCCGTACTACGCGGTGATCGACAACGCGGTGCGCGCCGCCGCCAATCGCGGCGTCAAGATCAAGCTGATGGTCTCCAACTGGAACCTGGAGCAACCGGCGCAGGCCTATCTGAAAAGCCTGGCGATGCTGCCGAACGTGGAGATCCGCGTGGTGACGATACCGGCGGCGTCGGGCGGTTTCATTCCGTTCGCGCGCGTCATCCACAGCAAGACCATGGTGATCGACAATCAGGTCGCGTGGGTCGGTACCAGCAACTGGTCCGGCGGCTATATGGATTTGTCGCGTAATATGGAAGTGGTGATGCGTAACGAGAAAATGGCGCAGCGACTGGCGGCCACGCAGGAGCGGATCTGGAGCTCGCAGTACGCGCAGGCGCTCGACATCAACAAGCAGTACCCAAAACCGGTCAAAGGCAAAGCGGAATGAAGAAGCTATTGGTGGTAGCGGCGGTGTGCGGCGCCTTCGCCTCCGCGTTTGTCTGCTCCGACGCGCAGGCGTGGGGCAACGACGGCCACCGCGCGGTCGGCGCCATCGCCGATCAACTGATCATGGGCAGCAACGCCGAAAAGCGCGTGCGGGACTTGCTGCTGCCCGGCGAGAGCCTGGAAAAGATCGCCACCTGGGCGGACTGCATCAAGGGGACTTATTGCGGCCCGCAGACGGCGGAGATGGAGGCCTATGTGGCGGCCAATCCCCGCCATAGTGAGTACCACTACACCAACGTGCCGTTCCAGCTGAGCGAGTACCACGACCACGCGGTGGGGACGGCAGACGACGACATCGTGCAGACGCTCAAGCAGTGCATCGTTACTTTGCAGGGCAAGGGCGATTCGGTCAGCAATCCGCGCAACTTCACGCCGCGCCAGGCTTTGCTGATTCTGACCCATCTGACCGGCGATATCGCGCAACCGCTGCACGTGGGCGAAGCGTATGTCGGCAAGGACGGCGGATTCGTGGTGCCGGCGGGGCAGGCGCAGCTCGACGCCGGCGCGGCGTTCGCCACCCAGGGCGGCAACAACCTGCTGCTCGACGACGTCAAACTGGGCGAGAGCAGTGGACGCCTGATTCCGCCGCCAGAGGCCGAAAACGTCGATCCTCCCGGCCCGCCGCGCGCGCCCAGGACTACCCGCCCGCTACATTCGTATTGGGACGGCTCGGTGGTGAACTACGCCTTCCGCCGCATCGACGCGCGCACGCCGGAGCAATTCGCGAAGCTGGTCATCGCGGCCAATCCTGCGGTCGCCGTCGACAGCGGCGATCCGGTCGGCTGGCCCTATCAATGGGCCGAACAGGCGCTGGCGGTATCCAAACTGGCGTACGACGGCGTGGTGCCGGGCGCCATGTCCACGCAGACCAGCAAGACCACCGGCGCGGTCTACTACACCTGGCCGGTGTCGGTGCCGGACGATTATCCGGTGCCGACCTCGGCCGCCGCCAGGACGCAGCTGACCCGGGGCGGCTACCATTTGGCCGCCGTGCTCAAGGCCATCTGGCCCTGACGACCGGGATGGTGCCATAACAACGGATCGCTCGTACCGTTGAGCGCTTTGTTGACTTCCGACATCGCTACTGCTTATGCTAGAGACGAAGCTCTTGATTTCGTAGGCCGCGACCCCGCCCACGTGCAACCGATTTTTCGCTGGCAAACGCTGTCGGAGGTAATATGGATAAGCACGCGGCGGACCTGGTCCGCCTGATGGCGATGGCGGCCGCGCTGGGCGTGTGCTGCCCGCGGGCCGGCGCGCAGAACGCGGTCGGCGAGCCGGCGCGGGACCCGGCCGCCGTCTCGCCATTCAGCGCGAACGTCACGCTGGCGTCGCAGTACATCTCGCGCGGCTTTCGCCAGACCTGGGGCAAGCCCGCGCTGCAGGGCGGCTTCGATTACGCCGGCCCTGCCGGCTTTTCCGCCGGCACCTGGCTGTCGACCGTCAGCAACCGCTACATCGAGGACGGCACGCTCGAGTGGGACATCTACGGCGCCTACAACGGCAGCGCCGGCGATATCGGCTACTCCGGCGGGCTGTATGTCTACATCTATCCCGGCGCCGAATACCGCGCCACCGCCACCACTTACGACTACACCGAGCTCGCGCTGGGCCTGAGCTACAAGTTCGCCTACGCCAAATACAACTACACGGTCAGCAAGGAGTTCTTCGGCATCGAGAACGCGCGCGGCACCGGCTATCTGGATGTCGGCGCCAATATCGACCTTGGCGGCGGCTACGCGCTGCAGCTGCACGCCGGCCAGGGCCGGGTGGCCAACAACAGTGTCTGGAACTGGCGCGACTACAAGGTTGGCGTCAGCAAGGCGCTGGCGCCCGGGTGGAGCGCTGCCGCCGCCTACACGCGCGCCCACGGCGCCACCGACGCCTACGACCGCTACACGCTGGGGATACCCAATTCCGCCGGCGTGATCGAGAGCTCCAATCCGGCCGAGGGCACTTTCGTGCTGTCGCTGACCCGGACCTTCTGACCCTTTTGCGTACAGGCCATCCATGACTAACGCAGCTTCCTCCAACGCCGTGCGCGGCTCGCGCTTCAGCCTCTCACTCAACGGCAAGATCTGCGCCGCCGCCACCGCGCTGGTGGTGCTCAGCCTCGCGGTCACCGCGACCGTGATCGGCATCCGCAGCAGCGCCAGCGCGGAGGCTGCGGCGATGGAGCTGGCACGCACCTCGGCGCGCCAAGTGTCCGACGCGCTGCAGGCGCGCATCGTCACCAATCTGTCGGCGGTCATCAACCTGGGCGGCGCCATGCGCGCCACCAGCGCGGCCAAGCTGCCGTTGGCGCGGGACCAGGTCAACGAGATGGTCAAGGCCACCTTGGGCGGCTCGGAGGACCTGATCGGCGCCGCCGTCACCTGGGAGCCGAACGCCCTGGACGGCAAGGACGCCGAGTTCGCGGGCAAGGCGCCGTTGTACGACGCCACCGGGCGCTATATGCCGTACTGGACCCGCACCAGCGCCGGCGGCGTGCAGGCCGAGCCGATCGTGTTCGACAGCGCACCGGGCGCCAACGACTGGTACGACATTCCCAAGCGTTCGGGCAAAGTGTTCTTCACCGAACCTTATAATTATCCGGTCGCGGGCAAACCGGTGTTGATGGCGTCCCTGGTGGCGCCGATCCTCGTCGAGGGCCAGTTCAAAGGCGTTGCCAGCGCCGACTTCATGCTCACACGGCTTGGCAAAATCCTCGCCGAGCTGAAAACCATCGAGGGCGCGAAACTGAGCCTGATTTCCAATGGCGGCCTGTATGCCAGCAATCCGGTCGCAGAAAAGCTGGGCAAGAAGGCCGACGACGTACCGCCCGAAGGACTGGCGCGGGTCCGCGAGGGCAAATCCTACGAATACGAGGAGCAGGGCATGGTGCATCTGCTGCAGCCGCTGTCGATCCACGCCGAAGTCGCGCCATGGTCGGTGAAGCTGACGTTCCCGAAAAGCGTGGCGACCGCGCCCGCGCGCGAGCTGCTGCTGTACACGCTGATCGTCTCGCTGGTGTGCGCGGTGGCGACGGCCCTGATCCTGATCGCCGTGGTGTTCCGCCTGACCAGCCCCTTGCGCGTGCTGGGCGAGCGCATGACGGCGTTGTCGAGCGGCGACGCCGATTTGAGCGTGAAGCTGGACGTCGTTGGAAAAGACGAGCTGGCGGTGATCGGCAACGGCTTCAATCAGTTCGTCGGCAAGATCCACGACGTGCTGCTGCAGGTGAGCGCGAGCGCGGAAAACGTCGCCCGAGGCAGTTCCGAAATCTCGCACGGCAACGCCGACCTGTCGGCGCGCACCGAGCAGCAGGCCAGCGCGCTGGAGGAAACGGCCGCCTCGATCGAGGAGTTGACCAGCACCGTCAAGGAGAACGCGGAGAACGCGCGCTTGGCCAACCAGCTGGCCGGATCGGCATCGGCGGTGGCTGAAAAGAGCGGCGCGGTGGTGACGCAGGTGGTGGCGACGATGGCCTCGATCAATGCGTCGTCCAACCAGATCGTCGACATCATCAGCGTCATCGACGGCATCGCGTTCCAGACCAACATCCTGGCCTTGAACGCGGCGGTCGAGGCGGCGCGCGCGGGCGAGCAGGGACGCGGTTTCGCGGTGGTCGCATCGGAGGTGCGCAATCTGGCGCAGCGCAGCGCGGCGGCGGCCAAGGAGATCAAGGCGCTGATCGACGACTCGGTCGGCAAGGTGGCGGCGGGCAGCCGCCTGGTCGACGAGGCCGGCGGCACGATGGACGAGGTGGTGGCCAGCGTGCGCCGCGTGACGGAGATCATGAGCGAGATCACGGTCGCCACGGCCGAGCAGAGCGAGGGTATCGCGCAGGTCAACCAGGCGGTCGTGCAGATGGACGGGGTGACGCAGCAGAACGCGGCGCTGGTGGAGCAGGCCGCCGCCGCCGCCGAGAGCCTGCAGGAGCAGGCGGCCCACCTGGCGCAGGCGGTGAGCGTGTTCAAGCTCGATCGCGGCGCGGCGCCGTCGTTGTCCATCCCCGCGCGCAGGCCTGCGACCGTCCCTGCACGCGTGACCGCGCCGGTTGCCGCCCCGCGTGCCGCTATCGCGCGGCCTGCGAAGGCCGCCTCCAGGCCGGCCTCCAAGCCGGCGAAGGCGGACAGCGAGTGGGAAGAGTTCTAGCCGTCGGCCAGCACCACGTCGATACCCATGTCGCGGTAGGGCGCCAGCAGCGCGTCCGGCACGCCGGCGTTGACGATGATCGCGCCGACGCTGTCCATCGGCGCGATCTGGAACGGTGACGCGGTGTCGAGCTTTTCCGGCGACGCCAGCACCACCGTCTTGTGCGCCGCCGCCGCTATCGCGCGCTTGACCCCGGCCTCGTCGTAGTCGCCGGTGCTGATGCCTTGCTCCGGATGCAGGCTGCAAACGCCCATGAAGTAGATATCGGTGCGGATCTGCGCGATGGCGTCCAGCGCGGCCGGTCCCATGGCGACGATCGAATGCTTGAACAGGCGGCCGCCGATCATGATCACGTCGATCAGCGGATGGTCTGCCAGTTCGACCGCGATGCTGGGACTGTGCGTGACGACGGTGCACTTCAAATCGGCAGGCAAATGGCGCGCCAACTGGACCGCCGTCGTACCGCCGTCAATGAACACCATCTGGCCCGTTTTGATCATGGCGGCCGCCGCGCGGGCAATGGCAGGCTTGGCGTCGCTCGATATCTGCTGGCGCTCGGCGAAGTTGCCCATCGCGGGTGACGCGGGCAGCGGCGCCGCCAGCGGCAGCGCGCCGCCGTGCACCCGCTGCAGCAAGCCTTCGCCGGCCAGCTCGCGCAGGTCGCGCCGTATCGTGTCCTCCGATAATCCCCACTCCTCGCTCAATGATTTGGCGACGATCTGTCCGTCCTCTTTGAGGCGCGATAGTAGCAGTTCCTTGCGTTGACGAGTGAGCATGATTTGCACGAATTATCTTGATATTGCACGATAATGCATGATATCGTAAAAATACGCAACTCAGAGAGTCCACCATGCCCGAAGATCGTATCCGCATCCACAAAGTCGAAACCCTGTCCGACGACTGGTTCGTGCTGAAGAAGACCACGTTCGACTATCGCCGCAGCGACGGCACCTGGCAGCGCCAGTCGCGTGAAACCTATGATCGCGGCCATGGCGCGACGATCCTGCTGTACAACCGCGAGCGGCGCACCGTGGTGCTGGTGCGGCAGTTCCGTTTTCCGGCGTATGTCGAAGGGCACCCCGGCTTCTTGATCGAGGCGCCGGCCGGGCTGCTGGACCAGGCCACGCCGGAGGTGCGCATCAAGGCCGAGGTGGAGGAGGAGACGGGGTATCGCATCGGCGAGGTGCATAAGGTGTTCGAGGCGTTCATGAGTCCCGGCTCGGTCACGGAGCGGCTGCACTTCTTCGTCGCGGAATACGATCCGGCGTCGCGTCCCGGCAGCGGCGGCGGCGTGGCGGAAGAGGGCGAGGACATCGAAGTGCTGGAACTGCCGATGGAGCAGGCGATGGCGATGATGGCCTCCGGCGAAATCGCCGATGGCAAAACCATCATGCTGCTGCAATATGCCGCGCTGCACCTGCTGCGTTAAACGTTAGAGTGAACTCGATGTGACGACTGTTCCACGTAGGGCGGATTAGCGAAGCGTAATCGGCCAATCCCAGCCGGTGGCTCGGCCACACTTTTTGGGTGCCCTCAATCGTAAAAAGGTTTAAAGTCCTACAGTGACGGATGCGTTTCGTTTTCCCTGGCGCGGACTATGTGCATGTTGACCCATGCAGAATACGATAAGTGGTGCAAGCGTTACCGTCAGGGAAAGGCATAACCATGAATTTTCTCGTTGATCAGATCGATGGCACTGCCCTGGCTGCAGCGTGGCAGGAGTTCGACCACACCGCTGGGCTGAGGCCGATTAAAACCGAAACGGACTACGATCACACTGTCGCGTTGATGAACCGCGTACTGGATGTAATGGGGGAAGATGAGCAACATCCTTTGGCGGGACTGTTGGAGTTGTTGGCGAAAATGGTTAGCAGCTACGAAACGATCCATTATCCGGTGGAGCAATTATAGAAACGACCGATGCGCATCATTAGCAGCCTACTCGCCGCTGCGATGGCGGCCTTGCTCTTTTCAAGCCACGCCGGCGCCGCCGCTTACGTCGGCAACGCCAAGGCCGGCGAGGCGGCGTTCCGCAAGTGCGCCTCGTGCCATCAGGTCGGCCGCTACGCGCAGGCCGGCTACGGCCCACAGCTGAACGGCATCATCGGCCGCAAGGCGGCGTCCACGCCGGACTTCAAGTATTCCGAAGCGATGAAGAAATCGGGCATCGTCTGGACCGAGCAAAAACTGGCCGCGTACCTGCGCGCGCCGCACGACGTGGTGCCGGGGACCAGCATGCGTTTTTGGGGTATCGGCGACGACCAGCAGATCGCCGATCTGCTGGTGTATATGCGGGAGTTCCGCTAGGAGAGGGCGGGATTAGCGCGACTTGACGAACGGGATGCCGAGCGATTTCGGCGCCACCGACTTGGCCATCAGGCCCGCCAGCACGATCACGGTCAGCACGTACGGCACCATCTGGATCATCGCGCCCGGCAGGCGGCCGATGCCCGGCAGTTCCACGCCTTCGATCTGGATTTGCACCGCGCCGAAGAAGCCGAACATCAGGCAGCCCAGGAAGGTGTACAGCGGACGCCAGTTACCGAACACCATCGCCGTCAGCGCCAGGTAGCCGGCGCCGGCCGACATGTCGCGCAGGAAGAAGCCGCTCTGCACGATCGACAGGTAGGCGCCCGCGAACGAGCACAGGAAACCGGCGATCAGCATCGCCATGTAGCGCTGGCGCTCGACGCTCACGCCCGCCGCGTCGGCCGCGTGCGGGTTCTCGCCGCAGGCGCGCAGGCGCAGGCCGAAGCGGCTGTGGTAGACGATCCAGTGCACCAGCGGCACCAGCGCGAAGGCCATGTATACCAGCACCGAATGGCCGCCGATCAAATGCGCGTAGACCCAGCCGATGAACGGTATGCCCTCGACCGCCGCCGTCCCCGGCAGCACCACGTCGAACAGGCGCGCCGAGCCCAGGTCCGGCGTGCGGCCGCCCTGCTGGAAGATGTACTGCGCCACCACGAAGGTCAGGCCGCTCATGGCGATGTTGATGGCGATGCCGGCCACCAGCTGGTTGCCCTTTTGCGTGATGGCGATGTAGGCCTGCAGGCTGGCCAGCAGCATCGACACCACGACGCCGGCCATGACGCCGTACCACGGATTCTGCGTGGTGAAGGCGACGGCCGCCGAGACGAACGCCGACGCCAGGATTTTGCCCTCAAGGCCGATGTCGATCACGCCCGAGCGCTCGGCGAACAGGCCGGCCATGCCGGCGAAAATCAGCACCGGCGCGTTGCGCACGGTCGATACCAGGATACTGCCGATATGGAGGTCGTCGAAAGTCATAGTGTCCTCACTTCTTCAGTTTGAGCAGTTTGGCGATCGCCGGCGCGTACAGGTTTTCCATCGCGCCGCAGAACAGGATGATCAAGCCCTGCACCAGGATCACCGTCTCCGGCGGGATGTTCTGCTTCTCCAGCGACAGGTCGAAGCCGCCCTGGGTCAGCGCGCCGAACAGCACCGCCGACAGGAAGATGCCGACCGGATGCTGGCGGCCCATCAGCGCGATGGCGATGCCGATGAAGCCCGCGCCGCCGACGAAGTTGAGCGACAGGTAGTGGGTCGAGCCCATGATGGAGTTGACCGAGCCGAGACCGGCCAGCGCGCCCGAGATCAGCATGACGATGATGATCATCTTGCTGATGCGGATGCCCGCGTAGTGGGCGGCGTGCTTGTTCAGGCCCGTGGCGCGCAGCTTGAAGCCCCACGAGGAGCGCGACACCACCACGCCGTAAATCACCAGCGCGATGATCGCCAGGAAAAAGCTGATGTTAAGCGGGGTTTCGCCCAGCACCGGGAACCATTGGTTCAGGCGCGGCATTTCGGCGGCGGCGGCGAAGGCGCGGCTGGCCGGATTCTGTTCGCCCGGCGGCACCAGCTTGACGATCACGGTGTTCATCAGCGCGGCGGCGATGTAGTTGAACATGATGGTGGTGACCACCACGTGGCTGCCGCGCTTGGCCTGCAGATAGCCGGGCACGAACGCCCACAGCGCGCCGAACAGCGCCGCGCCGATCATGCCGACCGGGATCAGCACCAGCGCCGGCAGGGTGCTGTCGAAGGTCAGCATGGCCAGGGTCAGGCCAAGGCCGGCGAAGTACATCTGGCCTTCGGCGCCGATGTTGAACAGGCCCGCCTCCATCGCGATCGACACGGCCAGGCCGGTGAAGATGAAGGTGGACGCGTAGAACAGCGTGTAGCTCAAGCCCTCCGGATTGACGACGGCGCTGTTGATCAGGATCGCCAGCGATTCGGTCGGGCTTTCGCCCAGCAGGTGGATCACCAGCGCGGTCACCAGCAGCGCCGACAACAGGTTCAACAGGGGCAGGGCAAACGCGGTCGCCCAGCGTGGCAGGTCTTTGTTCATGATTTGTGCATTCCGCCCATCAGCAAGCCGATACGGGTCGTGTCGAATTCTTCAATTTTCAGTTCGCCGGTGATGCGGCCGCCGCACATGACGAGGATGCGGTCCGCCAGCGCGCGCACCTCCTCCAGTTCCACCGACACCAGCAGGATCGCCACGCCGGAATCGCGCAGGGCCAGCAGCTGTTTGTGGATGCTTTCGATGGTGCCGATGTCGACGCCGCGCGTGGGCTGGCCGACCAGCATCAGCTTGGGCTGCGCCAGCACTTCGCGCGCGATCACCACCTTCTGCTGGTTGCCGCCGGAGAGCAGGCCGATACGCAGGTCGTGGTTATCGGGACGCACGTCGAAGCTTTTCATCAGCGCGTCGCAGCGCGCCGCGATGGCCTTGAAGTTGAGCAGGCCCCATTTGTTTTTCAGCTTGTCCTGGTAGCCTAGGATGGTGTTGTGCATGACCGAGAAGGCCTTGACGACGCCGTCGCGCAGGCGGTCCTCCGGCACGTGGGCGATGCCCAGTTCGCGGAAGGTGCGCGGCAGGCCGTCGGCGTCGGAGCGGCCGCCGAAGGGCAGGTCCTTGCCGAGGAATTCGAGCGTGCCGGACGTCGGCAGGCGCATGCCCGACAGGATTTCCATCAACTCGCTCTGGCCGTTGCCGGAGACGCCGGCGATCGCCACGATTTCGCCGGCGCGCAGGGTGAAGCCGATGTCGGCCAGCAGCTTGACCTGCTGGTCGTCGCTGAGCTGCAGATTCTCGACGCGCAGCACCGGCGCGCCCGGGTTGTACGGCGCGCGCGGCAGGTTGTTCTCGATCGGGCGGCCGACCATCATGTTGGCCAGCGCTTCCTTGGTGGTGCCGGCGGTCGGCACGGCGCCGATCACGCGCCCGCCGCGCATCACGGTGACGGTGTCGGTGATGTCGAGGATTTCCTGCAGCTTGTGGGTGATCAGGATGATGGTTTTGCCCTGTTCCTTGAACAGGCGCAGGATCTCGAACAGCGACGCGGTTTCCTGCGCCGTCAGCACGGCGGTCGGCTCGTCGAGGATCAGGATGTTGGCGCTGCGGTAGATCTGCTTGAGGATTTCGACGCGCTGCTGCGCGCCCACCGACAGGTCGTGGATGGTGGCCAGCGGATCGACGTCGAGCTGGTAGCGGGCGCAGATCTCGCGCAGCTTGGCCTCGACGGCGGCGCGCTTGGATTGAAGCTTGAAACCGCCCTCGCTGCCCAGCATGACGTTGTCGAGCACGGTCATGTTCTCGACCAGCATGAAGTGCTGGTGCACCATGCCGATGCCGAGGGCGATCGCCTCCTGGCTGTTGTGGATGCGGCGCGCCTGGCCGTCGAGCAGGATCTCCCCGCCGTCGGCGCGGTAGTAGCCGTACAGGATACTCATCAGGGTCGATTTGCCGGCGCCGTTCTCGCCCACCAGGCCGTGGATCGATCCCTTGGCGATGGCGAAGCTGACGTCCGTGTTCGCCTTGACGGCTCCGAAATGCTTGGAGATGCCGCGAAATTCTACTGCTGGCTGCATAGGGTCGTTTTCGGTTCGGTTAAATAGCTGTAATGCGTTAGCTGTAATGCGTAAAACGGTAAAGCGTAAAACGTTAAACGCGCCGCACGGGGGACAACCCCGGCGGCGCGCTCAATATGCGAACTGGCGTCAGACGGGGCAGGCCGCGCCGGAACGGATATCGATGACCTTGACCTTGCCGTCGACGATGTCCTTGCGCGCGCCCAGCACGCGCTTTTCGATCTCCGGCGTGATCAGCGAGCGGTTGTGGGCGTCCAGCGCCCAATCGACGCCGCCTTCCTTGATGCCCTTGGCGGTCACGCCGGCCTTCCAGGTGCCGGCCTTGACCTGCATGAAGGAGTCGTAGACGGCGTTGTCGACGCGTTTGACCATCGAAGTCAGGATCGCACCCGGATACAGGTGGTTCTGGTTGGAGTCGACGCCGATGGCCAGCTTGCCTTTTTCCTTGGCCGTTTGCAGCGTGCCCAGGCCCGAACCGCCGGCGACGGCGAACACCACGTCGACGCCGCGGTCGAACTGCGAACGGGCCAGCTCACCGCCCTTGGCGGGGTTGTTCCACGAATCGGCGGTGGTGCCGACCATGTTGGAGGTGACGTCGACCTTCTTGTCGACCGATTTCGCGCCCTGGGCGTAGCCGCAGGCGAAGGTGCGGATCAGCGGGATGTCGACGCCGCCGATGAAGCCGAGCTTCTTGGATTTGGACGCCATCGCGGCGGCCACGCCGACCAGGTACGAGCCTTCTTCTTCCTTGAAGGTGATCGAATTGATGTTGGCGCCTTGCGCCACGCCGTCGATCAGCACGAAACGCACCTTCGGAAATTCCTTGGCGACCTTCTGCACGGCCGACTGCTGGGCGAAGCCGATCGAGGCGATCAAATCCATGTTCTTGCGCGCCAGGCCGCGCAGCACTTGCTCGGCCTGGGTGTCGCTGGAGGCTTGCACCTCGGTGAAATTGATGTTGGTTTCCTTCTTGAAGCGCGAGGCGCCTTCAAAGGCGGACTGGTTGAACGATTTGTCGAACTTGCCGCCGGCGTCATACACGATGGCCAATTTTGGGTCCGCCGCGGACGCGCTGGCAGCGATACAGATGGCTGCAACCGTCAAACTAAGTTGTGAAAGTTTCATGAGTAGGCTCCTGGAAGAACGATATTGTATATTTTTATTGGACGAAACATATAATCCGGCGCCGTTTTATGGCGGCAAATCCCTGATTTTTAGAGCTTTGCCTCGGGGTCGGCCGGCGCCGGCGGGCACGCCGCGCCGAAACCTTGTTTTAATGGCAGTGTTGATCGATCGCTGACGGGGCCGGGCGGCGGCGCTCCGGGCCGTCCATGTCGCACTGCCGCAACAGTCGGCGCCGAATTAAATATTTTTATATTGTTGCTTTTTGTCCTATTGGAAAAACTTCCTGCCGTTTGGATAAGTGGTGGACCGCACGTCAAGCGGGCCCTGCCGGCACACCCCTGCCATTCTTGAAACGTCTTGCTTTGTGCAAGTGACCAGCGTTTGCGCTAGGCGATCGGCTATTTTTTAGGCAATCCGTCACTATGCATCAGCCGGGATATGTACGACAAATTCGATTTTGTTTAGTCATTTAGACAAAATAGATATGAATCGAACCATGGAAAAAGTAGGTTTATGTCATTTTCTTCCATGCTAGGATGATCGGGATAACTACAAATACCATCCAAACTTATACAAACGGGAGCAGCATTTATGAGCAAGAACAGTAGTGGTTTCGCGGTGCGATCGTTGATCGCCCTGGCCGTGGCGAGCGCCTTCCCGCTGCACGCGGCCCTGGCCACCGAAGCTGGCGCGGACGCCCAGTCGGCAGCCGCCGAGGGACAAGACGCCGCGGCCGCGACCACCGCGCCGCGCAGCGCCGGCGGCCAGCTCGAAACGGTGATCGTGACCGCGCAGCGCCGCGCCGAAAACATCAAGGACGTGCCGATGTCGATCGCCACCGTCAAGGGCGACAAGCTCGATGTGCTGACATCCGGCGCCGCCGACATCCGCTTCCTGTCGGGCCGTTCGCCGTCGGTCTCCATCGAATCGGATTACGGCCGCACCTTCCCGCGCTTTTATATCCGCGGCCTGGGTAACACCGATTTCGACCTGAACGCCTCGCAGCCGGTCGGCCTGGTGATGGACGACATCGTGATGGAAAACGCCATGCTCAAGGGCTTCCCGGTGTTCGACGTCGACCAGATCGAAGTGCTGCGCGGCCCGCAAGGCACGCTGTTCGGCCGTAACTCCCCGGCCGGCGTCATCAAGTTCGACTCCGCCAAGCCGGTCTTCAAGCAGGAAGGCTATCTGCAGGTCGGCCTGGGCAACTACTCGGCCAAAACGGTCGAGGGCATGTTCAATATGCCGGTCAGCGACACGGTGGCGCTGCGCGTCTCCGGCACCAGCCAGCATCGCGGCAACCGCGTGGATAACACCAACCCGTCGGGCAAGGGCACCCAGGAGTTCGAAGGCTACGGCGACCAGGCGATCCGCCTGCAGGCGCTGGTGCAGCCGAACAAGGACCTCAGTGCGCTGTTCAACTACCACGCGCGCGACTACCACGGCAACGCCACCCTGTTCCGCGCCAATATCATCAAGAAGGGCACCAACGATCTGGTCGACGGCTTCGACTACGATTCCTACCCGAGCGACGGCATCAACCACCAGAACCTGAAAACCAAGGGCGGCAGCATCCGCCTGAAGTACAACGCCGGCGACGTTACCTTCAACTCGATCACCGGCTACGAGAAGCTGGACTTCTACAGCCGCGCCGACGTCGACGGCGGCTATGGCGCCGTGTACGCGCCGCCGTATGGCCCCGGCTTCATCCCGTTCGCGGTGGAGACGGCCGACGTGCTGCCGAACCACAAGCAGTTCTCGCAGGAGCTGCGCGCCGAATCGAACTACAGCGGCCCGCTTCAGTGGATCGGTGGTCTGTTCTTCTTCAACGAGAAGATCCAGATCGACTCGGTCAGCTTCGAGACCTTCGACGCCGGCAATCCGCAGCGGGCCAACTACGCGGTGCAGTTCCAGGACACGAAGTCCTACGCGGCCTTCGGTTCGCTGAACTACACGGTCTCGGACAAGCTCAAAGTGCGCGGCGGCGTGCGTTACACGAACGACAAAAAGGAGTTCGCCGCTTCGCGCGTGCAGACCGACGGCCGCACCAACTTCAACATCGACAACACCTCGCACAACGTCAGCTGGGACTTGAGCGGCACCTATGAGCTGAACAAGTCGACCAACCTGTTCGCCCGCGTGGCCACCGGCTACCGCGCGCCGTCGATGCAGGGCCGCCTGGACGACTTGACCAGCCAGCCGTCGTTCGCCGGCGCCGAAAAAGCGGTGTCGTATGAAGCGGGCATCAAGCAGGACCTGTTCGAGAAGCGCGCGCGCCTGAGCGCCAGCGTGTTCCAGTACCGGATGAAGGACAAGCAGCTGACCGCCGGTAACGGCTCGGTCAACATGAATCAGCTGATCAACGCCGACAAGGTCACCGGGCAGGGCGTGGAGCTGGACTTCCAGGCCAACCTGAGCGATGGGTTCAGCATGACGGCCGGTTACAGCTACAACCACACCGAGATCAAGGACCCGAACCTGTACGTGAAATACTGCGGCAACGTATTGAACAACCCGACCGGCGCCAGCGGCTGCACACGCCTCGATCCGGACGGCGCCGTCGCAGGCCTGTCGCTCATCGACGGCAACCCGCTGCCGCGCGCGCCGAAGTCGCAGTTCAACATCACGCTGAAGTACAGCACCGCGATCGGCGACGGCGAGTTCTACGCCTACACCGACTGGGCCTATCGCAGCAGCTACAACTTCTTCCTGTACGAGGCCAAGGAATACAAGGCCAAGCCGCTGACCGAGGGCGGCGTGCGCGCCGGCTACAAGTGGGGCAACGGCAAGTACGAAGTGGCCGCGTTCGGGCGCAACATCACCGACCGCCAGGTCATCGTCGGCGCGATCGACTTCGACAACCTGACCGGCATGCTGAACGAGCCGCGCACCTGGGGCGGCACCTTCAAAGTCAACTTCTAAATCGAAGCCATGAGAGAATCCCCGCGCATCGCAAGGTGCGCGGGGATTTTCACATCCAGGGAGCTGAAATGAATCACACTGTTAATCTGTGGCCGCTGCTTGGCGTGGCCGTTATCGTTCTCGGTTTCGCGCTGCGCGCGCATCCGGTGCTGGTGGTGATCGCCGCCTGCGCCGTCACCGGCTTCGCCGCGGCGATGGATGTCGGGCATCTGCTGGCGGTGCTGGGCGCGGCCTTCATCAAGACGCGCAACCTGCCGCTGATATTGCTGCTGCCGCTGGCGGCCATCGGCCTGCTGGAACGCTACGGCTTGAAGGAACACGCGCAGGCGTCGATCGCCCGCATCAAGTCGGCCACCACCGGGCGCCTGCTGATCGTGTACCTGGCAATCCGCGAAATCAGCGCCGCCTTCGGCCTGACCAGCATCGGCGGCCACCCGAACATGGTGCGACCGCTGATCGCGCCGATGGCCGAGGGCGCGGCCGAGAACCGCTACCCGGCGCTGACCGACCCGCTGCGCCACCGCATCCGCGCCATGTCGGCCGCCACCGACAACGTCGGCCTGTTCTTCGGCGAGGACGTGTTCGTGGCCTTCGGCGCCATCGTGCTGATGCAAACCATCCTGCGCGGCGAGGGCATCGAGGTCGATCCGCTGCACATCGCGATGTGGGGTATTCCGACGGCGGTGACTGCCTTCATCATCCATTCGTGGCGGCTGCACCGGCTCGACGCCCACATCGCCCGCGCAATGATGAAGAGCGTAAAGGGCGGCCAGGCATGATCTTCAAGCTCGATTTCTTTTATCTGGTGCTGGGCGCGATGCTGCTGATGATCGCGGTGATGGCGCTGCGCGACCCCCACAATCCCAAGCGCTATTCCAGCGCGCTGTTCTGGGCCTTGTACGCGGTGGTCTATCTGGCCGGCGACTGGCTGCCGCCGGTGGCGGCGGGCGCGCTGATGGTGGCGATGGCGCTCATCGCCGGCTTCGGCGGCGTCACGCTGGGACGCTACGGCGAGCGCTCGCCCGAGCAGCGCCGCGACAGCGCGCAGCGGCTGGGCCACAAGCTGCTGATCCCCGCGCTGATCATCCCGATCACGACGATGATCGGTTCGACCTTGCTCAAGGACGTGAAATTCGACGGCCGGTTCCTGCTCGACCCGAAGAACACCACCCTGGTGAGCCTCGGTTGCGGTTCGCTGTTCGCCGTCGCCACCGCGTGCTGGCTCACGCGCGCCACGCCGCTGCAGGCGATGCGCGAGTCGCGCCGCCTGGTCGACCATCTGGGCTGGGCGGTGGTGCTGCCGCACATGCTGGCGGTGCTTGGCCTGCTGTTCACCGAGGCGGGCATGGGCAAGGCCGTGGCGCACGTGGTCACCTCGTACATCAACATGGACGTGAAGCTGGTGGCGGTGGCGGTGTACTGCATCGGCATGGCGCTGTTCACCATCATCATGGGCAACGGCTTCGCCGCCTTCCCGGTGATCGCCGGCGGCGTCGGCATCCCGGTCCTGGTGGGCGTGTACCACGCCAACCCCGCGGTCATGGCGGCCATCGGCATGTTCAGCGCCTACTGCGGCACGTTGATGACGCCGATGGCGGCCAACTTCAACATCGTGCCGGCGGCCTTGCTGGAGCTGCCCGACAAGAACGCCGTGGTCAAAATTCAGGTGGCGACGGCGCTGCCCATTTTGCTTGTTAATATTGCACTACTGTATTTTCTTCTGAACATGTAAACGACAATCATTTAGGTTAGAGTAGCGATCTGGTAGTTGAGTGTGGAGTCAAAGCGGATGAAAAAGATCATATTGTTGACGGGTTTCGAGCCGTTCAACCAGGAGACGATCAACCCTTCCTGGGAAGCGGTACGCGCCCTGCAGGGCTGGCACGAAGGGGATTTCGTCGTGCACGCGCGCCAGTTGCCATGCGTGTTCGGACAGGCCAAGAAGGCGATGCACCAGGCGGTGGAGGAACTGCAGCCGAGCATCGTGATCGCGGTCGGCCAGGCCGGCGGCCGCGTCGATCTGTCGATCGAGCGGGTCGCGATCAACGTCGACGACGCGCCGATCGCCGACAACCAGATGCGCCAGATCGTCGACCAGCCCATCGTCACCGGCGGTCCGGCCGCTTACTTTTCCACGTTGCCGATCAAGGCGATCGTGCAGGCTCTGCGCGAGGCCGGCCTGCCGTCGTCGGTGTCGCAAAGCGCCGGCACGTTCGTGTGCAACCACGTGTTCTACGGCTTGATGCACCAGGCCAGCGAATGGGGCACGACGATGCGCGCCGGCTTTATCCACATCCCTTATCTGCCGCAGCAGGCGGCGCGCCATCCCGGCGCCGCCAGCATGCGGCTCGACGACATGGTCGAAGGCCTGCGCATCGCCATCCGCACCACGCTCGCGCACACCGTCGATGTGCGCGAGGCGGGCGGTTTGACGCATTAGCCGCGGCACGCTTTATTGCTGACGTTTCACCAGTTCGACGATGAGTTGTTCGAGCGTCGTCGTTCCCGCCCATGCGAGCGCCGTGGGATCGCTCTTGATGTCGATATGCGCGCAATTGAGGCCCAGCGTCATTTCCGCGAACCCGGCAAGGGCGGTATTCGAGAAACCCACATCCGCCAGCGCTGTGGGCCATTCCTGCTGCGGCAGCGCGGCCGCGCCGACAGGCTTGTGGAGCGTGGCTGAAATAATGGCGGCGACATCATCGGGGCTGTAGTCTTTTGGACCCGAGAGAGTGACGATGGACGTCCACTTGCTGCTTTGTCTTAGCAAAGCCGCGGCCGCGCGGCCCACATCAACGGTCGCCACCATCGGCAGCGGCCGCTGTGGAGGTGCGAGGAATGTCGGCAGGGTGCCGCTGCGCACGGCCTGTGCGACCAGCGGCGTCCAGTTCTCCATGAAGTAGGCGGCGCGCAGGAAGACGGCGGGCACCCCGGCGTCGCCCAGACGCTGTTCGAACACGCGGTTCATCGCGATCCATCCGGTTTCACTTTGACGGTCGGCGCCCACCGAGGACAGCGCCACTAGCCTGGGCAGGTCGGCCGCCACGGCGGCGCGCGCCGTGGTGTCGGCAATCAAGGCCGCACGCTCGAACAGGTCTTCGCGGCCATACTGCTGCGGACTGACGACATAAGCGCCGCGCGCCCGCATGAGCGCCTTGGTCATCGCGCCCAGGTCCGTCAGGTCGGCCACGGCGACCTGCGCGCCGCGCTCGGCCCACGGCTGGCCATTGGCCGGATCGCGCACCACGACGCGCACCGGATCGCCGGCGCGCAACAGCGCATCGGCGGCCGCGGCGCCGGTACGCCCGGTCACGCCGAAAACAACGTAGGGAAGATGGGGGGAAACGGCCATATAAAAATCTCCTATTCAGATGAACGGGAATGGTGGATGATGCCCCGACATACATCAATGGCATGCAAGTCATGGTCAACATGCACCAAGTGGATTTGTCGACGGTCGACCTCAATCTGTTAAAACTGTTCGAGGCGCTGGTCCGTGAGCGAAGCGTGACCCGCGCGGGCCTTTGCCTGGGCTTGAGCCAACCGGCCGCCAGCCGCGCGCTGGGGCGCCTGCGTAGGATGCTGGGCGATCGCCTGGTGGTGCGCGGCAGGCTCGCTCTGGAGCTGACGCCGCGCGGCGCAGCGCTCGCGGGTCCTGTGGCCAAGCTGCTCGAAGATGTCCGGGGCATCGTCTCGCCCGCGGTCTTCGATCCCGCCTCCGCGACGGGGCGCATCACGATTGCCGCCCACGACCATCTGAGCCTGACGGTCCTCGCCGGGTTGATTGCCAGGTTCGAGCGCGATGCGCCTGCGCTCAGCCTCCATATCGCGCAACCGGCCGGGGACAACGTTCGGCTTATCGAACAGGGCGGCGCCGATCTGGCGCTGGGCATTTTCCCGGCGCTGCCGGGCAGTTTGCATCGGCGCGGCCTTTACGCCGACCGCCTGGTGTGCGTGCTCAGGCGCGGCCATCCGGGGGCGGAGCAGGGACTTGATCTGGCGCGCTATGTGGCCTTGCGCCACATTGCCGTGACCATTTCGGGGGTCGGGGAAAGCGCGGTCGACGTCGCGCTATCGGCGCTGGGGATCGGCCGCCACGTCGCGCTGCGCGTGCCGCACTTTCTGGCTGGCGCAATGTTGGTGGCCGACAGCGACATGATACTTACGATGCCGAGCCGCCTGGCGCGCCTGCTCGCGCGGCGTCTTGCGCTTTCGGTGCTGGATTTGCCGCTGGAGGTTGCGCCTTTGGCGCCGGCGATGATCTGGCACGAGCGCTTCCACCGCGACCCCGCTCATGTCTGGGTCCGTCGGCAGCTTGTCGACGTCGTCGCCTCGTTCGATACGATCGATTAAGCCGGCTTCGAGGGATTGAGGATGTTGAGGAACGCCCGCACCACGGGGGCATCGTCCAGCGTGGTGTAGGTGATATACAGGTTGGCCGACGGCGGATTGCTGCGGATCGGCAGGAACACCACGCCCGGCCAGCCGATACGGCTGGTGGTCTCGGGCAGCAGCGCCACGCCCAGGCCCGCGCCGACCATCGCCAGCAGGGTTTGCGGCTCGGACGCCTCCTGGAAGATCGTCGGCTGGAAGCCGGCCTTCACGCAGCACTGGATCAGATAGCGCGGGAACGACGATTTGTCGAGCGCCAGCGTTAGCATCGGTTCGTCGGCGATGTCCATCAACTCGATCGACTCCTGCTTGGCCAGCGGATGGTGCTCGTTGATGGCCACGCACACGTCCTCGCGGAAGCACAGCTCCTGGCGCAGGTTGTCCTGTTTCAGATCGTCCTCGTCGAGCTTGGGCTCGCGCCAGAAACCGACGTCCACCTGCTTGGCGCGCAGCGCCTCGTACTGCAAGGTCGGCCCCAGTTCGTGCAGGGTCCACGTCACGCGCGGGAACTTGGTCTGGAATTCCTCCAGCAAGCTGGGGATCGGCCCCCACATCGCCGAGCCGACGATGCCCACGCGCAGGCGTCCCACTTCGCCACGGTCGATCTGGCGGATGGTGTCGATCGTCATGCGCATCTTCGCCAGCAGCTCGGACGCTTCGCTCATGAGCGCCTTGCCGGCCACCGTCAGCTCGAAGGTGCGGGTGGTGCGGGCGAACAGTTTGACACCGAGCTCGCTCTCCAGTTTCATGATCTGCTGGCTCAGTGGCGGCTGCGAGATGTGCAGGCGTTCGGCGGCGCGGCTAAAGCTCTTTTCCTCGGCGACCGCCAGGAAGTACCTCAGTTGTTTCAGATCGATGGACATGGCGGGCCTGGTGTCGGTGGTCTCGATTAGTGCGACTGCATGGCGCAGGCCAGCGCGGCGCCGCAGCGGGCGTTGTTCTTCACCAGCGCGATGTTGGTGGCCAGGCTGCGGCCCTCGGTCAGCTGCTTGATGCGGCCGAGCAGGAACGGCGTGACGTTCTTGCCGGTGACGCCTTGCGCGTCCGCTTCGCCCAGCGCCTGGAGGGTGATGGCGTCGATCTCCGCCTTCGGCATCGCGTCCGCTTCCGGTACTGGATTGCTGACGACGATGCCGCCGTCGAGGCCCAGCTGCCATTTGGTCTGGATGAAGGCCGCCTGTTCGGCCGGGGTGTCGAGCTGGAAGTCGGCGTTGAAGCCGCTCTCGCGCGTGAAGAAGGCGGGAAAGCCGCGCTGGCCGACGCTGACCACCGGCACGCCGTGCGTCTCCAGGTATTCCAGCGTCAAGCCGATGTCGAGGATCGATTTGACGCCGGCGCACACCACCGCCACCGAGGTGCGCGCCAGTTCCTGCAGGTCGGCCGAGATGTCGAAGCTGGTTTCGGCGCCCCGGTGCACGCCGCCGATGCCGCCGGTGACGAACACCTGGATGCCGGCCAACGCCGCGCAGATCATCGTCGCCGCCACCGTGGTGGCGCCCAGTTTCGATTGCGCCAGCACGTACGCCAGGTCGCGTCGGCTGACCTTCATCGCATCGGGGGAAGTGCCGAGCAATTCGAGCTGCTCCTCCGACAGGCCGATGCAGATCTTGCCGCCCATGACCGCGATGGTGGCCGGCACGGCGCCGCCGTCGCGGATGATCTGTTCGACCTCGCGCGCCATCCGCACGTTTTGCGGATACGGCATGCCGTGCGAGATGATGGTCGATTCCAACGCGACGATCGGTTTGCCGGCGGCGCGGGCGGCGGCCACTTCGGGCGAGAACAGGAGGAATTGGTGCATGGGTCAGTCCTTATGGGGGAAGAGGGGAGGCTCGAAGCTCGAATAGGTCGGTGGCAGCGGCGGCATCGGTGGGATCGGCGTCGGATAAAAATCCTGGATCTCGTCGAGGATGTCGGAGGCCAGCATGGGCGAAACGGTTTCGTGACTTTCCAAAGTCATCGCGGCGACCTTCAGGCCGCGGCGGCAGGCGAGCGTCAGATCCTGGCTGCCCTGGTACAGCGACCAGCAAACGGCGGCCGAGAAGGCGTCGCCGGCGCCGGTGACATCGACCACGTCCACCTCGTGCGCGGCCAGCCATGCCAGCTCGCCGTCGCGGGTGTGGAACACGCCCTGGCTGCCGCAAGTGACGATGACATCCCGGGCGCCGCGCGCCTGCACGGCGCGGCAGGCCAGGCGCACGTCGGCCTCGGTCGGCAGCGCGTGCCCGGCCAGCGTTTCGAGTTCGCCGCGATTGAGTATCAGCAGGCGCAGGCCGGTCAGGTCGGCCGGCAGGCGCGCCATCTTCGGCTGCGACACGGCGACCAGGATCAAGGGCACGTTGTCGGCGCGGGCGCTGTCGAGCAAAGCGCTGACGCTGTCGGCCGGCAGGTTCAGGTCCGCCACCGTCATCGAGGCGGCCGCGCGCTGCGGCAGCCGGCTGTCGATGAACTCCGGCGTCATGCGGTCGTACAGCGCCATGTCGGCCAGCGCCACCACCAATTCGCCGCGTTCGTCGAGGATCGCGGTGTAGGTGCCGGTGGCGGTGTCGGCGAGGTTGAGCGAGCCGCGCATGTCGATGCCGGCGGTTTCCGCATGGTCGCGCAGCGCGCGGCCGGCGCCGTCGTCGCCCAGGGCGGTCAGCAGCGCGGTCGGCAGATTCAAGCGCGCCAGGTTCTCGGCGATATTGCGGGCCACGCCGCCGTAGACTTCCTCGGCGGTGGCCGGGTTGGACGTCCCCAGCTGCATGGCGGCGATGGTGCGCAGCTTGCGGTCGAGGTTGGCCGCGCCGATACACAGCACCGGACGCTTGTCGGGCAGCACATAGGCGCGGCCCAGCAGCCGGCGCTCGCGGATCAGGCTGGCGATGTGGCCGGCCACGGCCGAGCGCGACAGGCGCAGGCCGACCGCCAGATCCTGCTGGGAGATGAAGGGATTGGCGCGGATCAGCTCGTAGAGCTGCTCCTTTTTAGAAATTTCGTTCACGGTCGGCCTTAAGACATTTGTCCGTTATAATAGACATTTGTTTGCCTGTGGTCAATCAATGCATCAGTGGCGAGCCCGGTTTAGCGCACCGGCTAGTCCATCGGCCTTTATAATACGTCCTATTTATAGGAATTTTGTATAAATCCGGAAGAAAAATGGTATTTGCCATACATATGGGGAATGATGCATAGTGTCAGTATCCGCAGTAAAACTTCAATCGGCCAACCTACGGCCCGCAGCGCGTCAGCTATAAAAACAGAGGATAACCATGTCTAATAATTCCCCATTCCAGGCCGCCGAAATCATCCGCGCGCGCATTCCCGCGGACTTCAAACCGCGTGTCGCCATGATCCTCGGTTCCGGCCTGGGCGTGCTGGCCGAGCAGATGACCGACGCGGTCACCATCAGTTTCAACGAACTGCCAGGCTTCCCGATCAGCACCGTGCATGGTCACGCCGGCGAGCTGGTGATCGGCACCTTGTCCGGCGTGGCGGTGGTGTGCATGAAGGGCCGCGGCCACGTCTACGAAGGCTATGGCCTGGGCGTGATGACCAGCGCCGTGCGCACCATGAAGCTGCTGGGCTGCGAGATGCTGTTCGTGACCAATGCCGCCGGGTCGCTGCGCACCGAAGTCGACGCCGGCGCGCTGGTCGCGCTGACCGACCATATCAACTTCATGCCCGGCACGCCGATGATGGGCCCCAACGACGAGCGTTTCGGTCCGCGCTTCTTCAGCATGGCCAACGCCTACGACGCCGACCTGCGCGCGCTGCTGAAGGCTTCCGCCGAAGAGAAGAAGGTCACCTTGCATGAAGGCGTATACATCGCCTACGCCGGCCCGAACTTCGAAACCCCGGCCGAGATCCGCGCCTTCAAGACGCTGGGCGCCGATGTCGTCGGCATGTCGGTGGTGCCGGAAGTGGTTTCGGCCCGTCATTGCGGCCTGAAAGTGGTCGGCGTGTCCGCCATCACCAACCTGGCCGAAGGCCTGTCGCCGTTCCCGCTGTCGCACGAGCAGACCTTGAAGTACGCCGCCATCGCCGCGACGTCGCTGATTGAAGTCATCCTCGGCTTCCTGGCCAACGTGGCCAAAACACCGCAGGCGTAAGAACCCGAAGGGCGGCTTTGTCCGCCCTTTTTTGCTTTTTGGAGCACACTATGAAACGCGCATTTATCCTGCTGCTGGACTCCTTCGGTCTGGGCGCCACGCCCGACGCAGCCAAATACAACGACGTCGGCGCCAACACCTTCGGCCACATCGCCGCCTGGGCCGCCAAGACCGGCAAGCCGATGTCGCTGCCGACGATGGAAAAACTGGGCCTGGCCGCCGCCGCCCACGCCGCCAGCGGCGAATGGGCCGAGGGCTTCGCGCAGCGCGACGGCTTCACCGCCGCCTACGGCGCCGCGCGCGAGCGCTCGACCGGCAAGGACACGCAGTCCGGCCACTGGGAGATCGCCGGTGTGCCGGTGGAATTCGACTGGGGCTACTTCCCGAAGACGGTGCCGTCGTTCCCCGCCGAGCTGACCAAGAAGCTGCAGGAGCTGACCGGCGTGCCGGGCTTCCTGGGCGACTGCCACGCGTCCGGCACGGAGATCATCAACAAGCATGGCGATGAACACGTCGCCACCGGCAAGCCGATCATCTACACCTCGGCCGACTCGGTGCTGCAGATCGCCGCGCACGAGGAGTCGTTCGGCCTGGAGCGCCTGTACGAAGTGTGCGAGATCGCCTTTAAACTGGTCGAGCCGTACAACATCGGCCGCGTGATCGCGCGTCCGTTCACGGGCGCCAACGGCAACTACACCCGCACCACCAACCGCCACGATTACGCGGTCGCGCCGCCGGCGCCGACCCTGCTGGACCACGTGAAGAACGATGGCGGCGAAGTCATCGCCCTCGGCAAGATCAGCGACATCTTCGCCACCCAGGGCGTATCGCGCGTGGTCAAGGGCAAGGACAACATGGCGCTGTTCGACGCGCTGATGACGGTCGAGCGCGAAGCCGGCGACAAGTCGCTGACGTTCGTGAACTTCGTCGACTTCGACCAGGCCTTCGGCCACCGCCGCGACGTCACCGGCTACTCGAACGCGCTGCACGAGATGGACGCGCGCCTGCCGGAATTCATCGCCCAGCTCAAGGAGGGCGACCTGGTGGTCATCACCGCCGACCATGGCTGCGATCCGACCTGGCCGGGCTCCGACCACACCCGCGAGCACATTCCGATGATCTTCTTCGGTCCGGGCGTAAAGGCGCGGCAGCTGCCGATCTCCGAAACCTTCTCCGACATCGGCCAGACCCTGGCCCACCACCTCGGCGTGAAACCACTTTCCCACGGAAGCAATCTGTTATGACGATTATCGCGGACTTCAAACGCAATGAAGCGGTCCCGCTGGACCTGGGCTGGATCAACCATATCCACATCAACAAGAGCGCGGCCGACCGCCGCGCCGCCAGCCTGGCCAACCGCCGCACGGTCAAGAAGGAATACCAGGCCGCGTGGCTGGTCAAGGCCATCGGCCTGATCGATCTGACCACCCTGTCCGGCGACGATACGCCGGGCCGCGTCGAGCGCCTGTGCATGAAGGCCATGCGTCCGCTGCGCGCGGACCTGGTCGAGGCGCTTGGCCTGCAAGGCGAGAAGCTGACCACCGGCGCCGTCTGCGTGTACCACGAGATGATCAAGCCGGCGGTGCAGGTGCTGCAAGGCCGCCTGCCGATCGCCGCCGTCTCGACCGGCTTCCCGGCCGGCTTGACCAGCATGGAAACCAAGGTGCGCGAGATCGAATTGTCGGTCGCCGCCGGCGCCAGCGAAATCGATATCGTCATCACCCGCCAGCACGTGTTGACTGGTAACTGGCAGGCGCTGTACGACGAGATGGTGGCTTACCGCCAGGCTTGCGGCGAGGCGCACGTCAAGGCGATCCTGGCGACCGGTGAACTGGTCACGCTGGAAAACGTGGCCAAGGCGTCGTGGGTCTGCATGATGGCCGGCGCGGACTTCATCAAGACCTCGACCGGCAAGGAGCCGGTCAACGCGACGATTCCGGTGTCGCTGACGATGGTGCGCGCGATCCGCGACTACCACGAGCAGACCGGCTTCAAGATCGGCTACAAGCCGGCCGGTGGCGTCGGCACGGCCAAGGCCGCGCTGCAGTACCTGACCCTGATGAAGGAGGAACTGGGCAATGAGTGGCTGGAGCCGCATCTGTTCCGCATCGGCGCATCGAGCCTGCTGACCGACATCGAGCGTCAGCTTGAGCACTATGTGACCGGGAACTACTCGGCCGCTCACCGCCACGCACAACCCTAATACGGACACGTCATGCCATCTATCAAAGAGATCCTCAATACCATGGAATACGGCCCAGCACCCGAAAGCCAAAAAGAAGCGCAAGCGTGGCTGGAGCAGCACGGCCGCGCCTTCGGTCTGTTCATCGACAACGCGTGGAGCGAGCCGGGCGAACTGTTCGCATCGACCAATCCGGCCGATGCCGGCAAACTGGCCGACCTGACGCAAGCGACCGGCGCCGACGTCGACCGCGCCGTCGAAGCGGCGCGCCGCGCGCAGCCGGGCTGGCAGGCCTTGGGTGGCCACGGCCGCGCGAAAGTCATGTACTCGCTGGCGCGCCTTCTGCAAAAGCACGCGCGCCTGTTCGCGGTGCTCGAGACGCTTGACAACGGCAAGACCATCCGCGAAACGCGCGATGTCGACCTGCCGCTGGCGGCGCGCCACTTCTACTATCACGCCGGCTGGGCGCAGCTGCAGTCCGAGGAATTCGCCGACTACCGCGCCGTTGGCGTGGTGGGCCAGATCGTGCCGTGGAATTTCCCGCTGCTGATGCTGTCCTGGAAAATCGCCCCGGCCATGGCCGCCGGTAACACCATCGTCTTCAAGCCGGCCGAATTCACGTCGCTGACGGCGATGCTGTTCGCCGAGATCTGCGTGCAGGCCGGCGTGCCTGCCGGCGTGGTCAACATCGTCACCGGCGACGGCCGCGTGGGCGAAGCGATCGTCAACCATGCGGGCATCGACAAAATCGCCTTCACCGGTTCGACCGAAGTGGGCCGCTTGATCCGCGTCGCCACCGCCGGCAGCGGCAAGAAGCTGTCGCTGGAGTTGGGCGGCAAGTCGCCGTTCATCGTCTTCGACGACGCCGATCTGGATGCCGCCGTCGAGGGACTTGTCGATTCGATCTGGTTCAACCAGGGACAGGTTTGCTGCGCCGGTTCGCGCCTGCTGGTGCAGGAATCGGTGCAGGACAAATTCCTCGCCAAGCTGCGCGCGCGCATGGACAAGCTGACCCTCGGTTCGCCGCTGGACAAGTCGATCGACATCGGCGCGCTGGTCGATCCGGTGCAGCAGCAACGCATCGCCGGCCTGGTCGAATCGGCCCGCGCCGAGGGTTGCGACGTCTACCAGCCCGCCTGCGAGATTCCCGCCAACGGCTCGTGGTATCCACCGACGCTGATCACCGGCGCCTCGACCTCCGCCGCCGTGGCGCAGGCCGAGATCTTCGGCCCGGTGCTGGTGGCAATGAGCTTCCGCACCCCGCCGGAAGCGGTGCAACTGGCGAACAACACCGTCTACGGCCTGGCCGCCTGCGTATGGACCGAGAACATCTCGCTGGCGCTGGACGTCGCGCCGCAGATCAAGGCCGGCGTGGTGTGGATTAACACCGCCAACCAGTTCGACGCCGCGTGCGGCTTCGGCGGCTACCGCGAATCGGGCTTCGGCCGCGAAGGCGGGCGCGAAGGCATGTACGAGTACATGACCGCGCTGTCCGAGGATGCGCGTCCGGCCGCGCCGCTGGTCGAGGCGAAGCCGAAGGCCAAAGCGGCCGCGCCGGCCGCCGGAGCATTTGCGATCGACCGCACCGCCAAGCTGTACATCGGCGGCAAGCAGGCGCGCCCCGACGGCGCCTACAGCCGCCCGGTGCACGGCGCCGACGGCGCCTTCATCGCCGAAGTGGGCGAGGGCAGCCGCAAGGACATCCGCAACGCGGTGGAAGCGGCGCACAAGGCCGGCGGCTGGGCGAAGGCGACTTCGCACAACCGCGCGCAGGTGCTGTATTACATCGCCGAGAACCTGGCGGCACGTGGCGAAGAATTCGCCGCCCGTATCGCCGCGATGACCGGCACCAAGAACGCCGAGAAGGAAGTACAGGCTTCGATCGAGCGCCTGTTCTACTACGCGGCGTGGGCCGACAAGTACGACGGCCTGGCGCACCAGCCGCCGATGCACGGCGTGACGGTGGCGTTGAACGAGCCGGTCGGCGTGATCGGCATCGTCTGCCCGAACGAGGCGCCGTTGTTGGGCTTTATCTCGCTGGTGGCGCCGGCGATCGCGCTGGGTAACCGCGTGGTGGTGGTGCCGTCGGAAGCGCATCCGCTGTCGGCCACCGATTTGTACCAGGTGCTCGACACGTCGGATCTGCCCGATGGCGTGGTCAATATCGTCACCGGTTCGGCCGACGAACTGGCGCGCACCCTGGCGACGCATTCGGATATCGACGCGGTGTGGCGTCATGACGGTTCGGCCGAGGGTTGCGCCGAAGTGGAGCGCCTGTCCGCCGGGTCGCTCAAGCGCACCTGGGTCGGCGGCGCCAAGGGACGCGACTGGTATAGTACGGCCCAAAGTGGCGGCCGCGCGGTGCTGGCGCATGCCTCGCAAGTCAAGAATGTCTGGATACCTTACGGCGTTTAACGCCATCTTTGGCGGGTCCAGCGGACCCGCCATGCATCCCCAATACCCCAATACCCCAATACCCCAATACCTGAAGCGGAGAATCGCATGTTTTTACCTCAAGAGATCATACGCAAAAAGCGTGACGGCGGCGTGCTGAGCGCCGAAGAGATCCAGTTCTTCGTCGGCGGCATCACCAGCAATCGCGTGACCGAAGGCCAGATCGCTGCGCTGGCCATGGCCGTGTTCTTCAACGATATGACCATGGACGAACGCGTGGCCTTCACGCTGGCCATGCGCGACTCCGGCGAAGTGCTGGACTGGCGCTCGCTGGACCTGCCGGGTCCCGTGGTCGACAAGCACTCGACCGGCGGCGTCGGCGACGTCGTCTCGCTGCTGCTCGGCCCCATGATCGCGGCCTGCGGCGGCTTCGTGCCGATGATCTCCGGGCGCGGCCTGGGCCACACCGGCGGTACGCTCGACAAGTTCGATTCCATCCCCGGCTACACCACGGTGCCGGACAACGCCTTGTTCCGCAAGGTCGTCAAGGAAGTCGGCGTCGCCATCATCGGCCAGACGTCGTCGCTGGCGCCGTCGGACAAGATCTTCTACGGCGTGCGCGATGTCACCGCCACCGTGGAATCGGTGGCGATGATCACCGGCTCGATCCTGTCGAAGAAGCTGTCGGCCGGCCTGGACGCGCTGGTCATGGACGTCAAGGCCGGTAGCGGCGCCTTCATGCCGACCTACGACAAGTCGGTCGAGCTGGCCGACAGCATCGTCAAGGTCGGCAACGGCGCGGGCATGATGACGTCGGCCATCCTGACCGACATGAACGAATCGCTGGCGCCGTACGCCGGCAACGCGCTGGAAGTACGCGGCGCGATGGATTACCTGACCGGCGTGTCGCGCCCGGCGCGCCTGCACGAAGTGACGATGGCGCTGTGCGCCGAGATGCTGGTGCTGGGCAAGCTGGCCGCGAACGAAACGGAAGCGCGTGCCAAGCTGCAGGCATGCCTGGACAACGGTTCTGCCGCCGAGCGTTTCGCGCGCATGGTGGTGGCCCTGGGCGGTCCGGCCGACCTGATGGAAAATCCGGACAAGCACCTGGAGCGGGCGCCGATCGTCATCCCGGCGCCGTCGCTGAAGTCCGGCTACGCCTCGACCACCGACTGCCGCGGCATCGGCCTGGCGGTGGTGAGCCTGGGCGGCGGACGTCGCCGCGCGGCCGATCCGATCGACTTCGCCGTCGGCCTGACGGGACTGGCGGGACTGGGCGAGAAGATCGAAGCCGGCCAGCCGCTGGCGATGGTGCACGCGCGCACGCAGGAAGCAGCCGAGCAGGCGGTGCGCGAAATCCAGGCCGCCTACCAGATCGGCGACGCCGCTCCAACGGCCAACCCTGTCGTCTATCGCACGATTCGTCCATAAAAGGGAATCCATGAACAAGCAAGAGCTGATCGCCGAAGCCGCCGCCGCGCGGCTGAAGGCTTACACGCCTTACTCCAACTTCAAGGTCGGCGCCGCGCTGCTGACCAACGACGGCAAGGTTTTCCACGGCTGTAACGTGGAGAACGCGGCCTACGGTTTGTGCAACTGCGCGGAGCGCACCGCCTTCTTCAGCGCCTTCGCGCATGGCTACAAGCCGGGCGAGTTCGACCAACTGGTCGTCATCGGCGAGACCGACGGCCCGATCGCGCCCTGCGGCGCCTGCCGCCAGGTGATCCTGGAACTGGGCGGCGACGCGCTGCCGGTGCTGTTGACCAACCTGAAAGGCGACATCCTCGAGACCACGGCCGCGGCCCAGCTGCCGAACGGCTTCGGCCGCGCCGATCTGAAGAAGTAAGCGCGTTGGCCCTCAAGAAGACGATCGATGTGCAGGCGGCCGTCGCGATCGCGGCGGCCGAGGCGATCGCCGCCAAGACGCAGGGCACCTTCGGCGTCGGCGGCCTGATGCTGGACCAGCATGGCAACGTGCTGCAGTCGCTGCACAACAACGTCATCAAGCAGGGGTTGATCTTCGATCCCACCGCCCACGGCGAGCGCCAGTTGATCGACTGGTACTACGCCGAACGCGCCAAGGGCCGCGACCTGCCGCCGCCGGCCGACATCACCATCGTCACCACGCTCGACCCGTGCTGCATGTGCAGCGGCGCGATACTGGCCGGCGGCTTCAACGTGGTGGTGGCCGCGCCGGACCGCGAAGCGGGCATCGACCACGATGTCAGCGCCGGCTTCGGCGCGCTGCCGCCGGCGCTGCGCGCGCAAGCCGCATCGACCTTCAGCTATCCGGCGATTTTGGGTGCGTCGCCGTACGCGCGCGCCGCCTCCGGCGCCACGCCCAAGTCCTTCTTCATCGGTAAGACCATCTCCGAACCGACGCAGGCCTTGTGCGCGCTGGTGTTCGAGGCGACCTCCGACGAGGTGATGCGGCTGTTCCAGACCGATCCTCCGGTTGAACAGCTGCTCGATCCCGCCATGCTGGCGCCCGACCACCCGATCGCGCGGACCCTGAAGCAGGTCTATCCCGACGCGCTGACCTACCGCTGCGCGCCGCTGGCGCCCGATGCCGGCCTGGCGCCGTTCCTGTTGCGGGCGATGGCGCGCGACCGCGAACATGGCGGCGACGGCGATGCCGTTGCGCTGCTCGATTCGTTCGGCAATCTGCTGCTTTGCATGCCCGGCAGGATGGCGCAATCGGGCATCCGCAGCGCCTTCATGGAAGCCACGCGCGCCTACGCGCAACTGCGCTACAAGTTGATGGCTGGCGCGACGCCGGAACGGCAGCTGGAGGTGCGCCGCTATCTGGGCCATCCGAAGGACGGCACCCTGGTGTTCGCCAGGGGGCCGGACGCCGGCGCGGTGAGCTTCATGAATCTGGGGGCTTACGGCTCGACGATGGAGGGGCCGCTACCGCCGGACAATCCGAGGCAGTTCCAGTACGTCCTCCCTGCCATCGCGCAGCAGGAGCTCGACGCCATCTGCGCGGCGATGCCGCCGCTGTACAGCGACATCATCCGCATTCATCCCACCCAGGTCGCCGACCGGGCGCTGATCGACGCCCTGACGCGCGGCTGAGCGCGGGCGCTCAGCCTTGCGGATCGTAGGTGCCGACGCTCCACACGTGGCCTTCGGGGTCGCGGCAGGTGAAGCCGCGGCCGCCGTAATCCTCATCTTTGATATCCAGCAGGATCTTGGCGCCGGCTTCCAGCGCGCGGCCGTACACCAGGTCGGCGTTGTTGACCACCAGGTAGGTGCTTTGCGTGACGAAGTCGTCGATTTCGGCGGGCTGCTTCATCAAGCGGCCGAATTCGGTGTCGAACACCGAACCGAGCATGATCATGCTGTTACCGAACGAGAGCTGGGCGTGGGCGATGGTGCCGTCCTCGTTGGGGACGACCAGTTGCGGTTCGAAGCCGAAGGTGTTGCACAGCCAGGTGATGGCGGCCGGCGCGTCGCGGTAGCGCATGCAGGGGACTACGGTGCAGAGGGTTTGCTTGGGTATGCTGGACATTGTTTTCTCCCCGTTCTGTCGATGGAACAGCTTCGATCGATTTTCCGCGCGGTCCGTTCGCCGTGCTGATGCGAACGGGCGCGGAAAAGAAAGTATATATTGATAACGCTCAGGGGGAAATCACAATTCCTCACATTTGCTGGAACAGATGGGTGTTGCCCCGGCTGACCTCCAACTGCTCGGAAAAATTCCTGATCTTGACCATCTGCCGCCCGCGCAGGTCGCGCGTGACGCTCTCGATGGCGTCCACCCGCACCAGCGTCGAGCGGTGGATGCGCCAGAACTCGTCCGGGTCCAGCTCGTCGGCCAGCTCCTTGAGTGTCTTGCGTATCAATACCTCCGACTGCTCGGTCTGGACGCGGGTGTATTTTTCGTCGGCGCGGAAGAACAGCACCTCGCGCGTGCTGATCATGCGCAGGTTGGCGCCGACCACCGCCTGTATCCAGCGCAGGTAGCCGGGTTCGGCCGGGTCGGGCCGGCCCGGCTTGCCCTGGGCCGCCAGCAGCGCGCCCAGTTGGCGCTCGATGTTGGACGGCTGCCGGCCGATCAGCGTTTGCAGCCGCGCGCAGGTGGTCTTGAGCCGTTCGCCGCCGGCCGGCTTGAGCAGGTAGTCGAGGGCGCCCTGTTCGAACGCCTCGATCGCATACTGGTCGTAGGCCGTCACGAACACCAGGTGGCAGCGGTTGAACAGCATGCGCGCCGCCTCGATGCCGGACAGGCCGGGCATGCGGATGTCGAGGAAGACGATGTCCGGCTGGTGCTGGCCGGCCAGCGCCACGGCCTCGATGCCATTGGCCGCTTCGGCCACGATCTCCAGTCCCGGCCAGGCTTCGCGCAGGCGGCTGCGCAGCTGCTCGCGCATCGGCTCCTCGTCGTCGGCGATCAGCGCGGTGGCGCGCCGCGGCGGATTCGTTTGCGGATTCATGGGATTCATTTGACTCCATCGGCAAAAATATCGGGCGCGTACGGCACGCGGATGCTGGCGCGGGTGCCGCCGGTTAGCGGCGCCTCGATCACCAGCTGCGCGCGCTGGCCGTACAGGATGCGCAGGCGCTCGCGCACGTTCGCCAGCCCCAGGCCGTCGCCGGCGTGGACGTTGAAGCCGATGCCGTCGTCGATGACGTCCACCTGCAGCATCTGGCCGTCGACGTTGGCGCGGATGTCGATGCGGCCACCGTCGATCTTGGGCTCCAGCCCGTGCTTGATGGCGTTCTCGATCAGGATCTGCAGCATCATCACCGGGAAGGTGGCGCTGAGCATGTGCTCCGGCACGTCCACCGACACCGCTAGCCGAGCGCGCATGCGCGCCTGCATGATGGCCAGGTAGGCGCGCGACATCTCGATCTGCCGTCCCAGGGTGCCGGCGCCCTTGGCGCGCATCTGCGGCAGGGTGGCGCGCAGGTAGTCGATCAGGTTCTGGTGGATGCGCGCCGCCTGCGGCGGATCGGTTTCGATCAACTGGCCGATCAGCGCCAGGGTGTTGAACAAAAAGTGCGGCTCCACCTGCGCCTGCAGCGCGGCCATGCGCGCCTCCACCAGGCGCCGCTCGAGGCCCTCCTCGTCGGCGTGGCTGGTGGCGTCGCGCGCCTCGATTTCGGCCTTGCGCTTGCCGCCGGCCAGCACCTTCAGACCCAGCGACAGCAGGATGAAGCCGACCGTCTGCTTGGGCAGGCCGAACGGCGTCAGGCCGAGGATCAGCAGCAGCAGCCAGATGATGATCAGCTTGCGCCATTCGACCTGCGCCAGCCAGTCGAAGAAGCGCCACCACAGCGCGGCGGCGGTTTCGCCGATCTCGCGCACGATGTCGAGCAGGCTTTTGGCGTTGTCGTAGCCGGCCTTGGCCAGCCGCGATTTTTTCATTGCAGGCGCTCCTTGCGCAGCCGGTGGCGGCGCTTGGCCAGGACGCAGCCGACGACGGCCAGCTTGACCAGCATGAAGGCGGCGAACAGCACGATGGCCATCGGCAGGATGGCCAGGATCAGCGCCAGCGCCAGCGCCACGCCCAGCAGCGCGGACGGCGGCATGGCGCCGATCAGGCGTCCCGCGCGGCGCAGCATGTGCATGCAGGTGGTGAAAATCTCGTCGAGCAGGTCGGACAGGGAATCGGCGGTCGGCTTGCGCATGTTGTGTCTCCTTGGTGTGTTGCGATGTGGTTACTGTAGCAAAAGCGCGGAGGCGCCGGCGGGGATTGCGATCAACTGCTGTTTGGGCGGGTTGACCGGCGCCACCCGGCGATGAACGGCGGTTGGCCGTGGCCGTATATCGACTCGCGCACAGTTGCCGCCGGGGACCAGGCATGCCATGCGCGGCAATTAAAAATGTTGCGAAAAACAAAAAACATATGTGTTGTTGGCAATTATCAATGATATACTACGTGCAACTGAGTTCTTGACCGGTAATTTGCGTGCCGCCAAGCCGCATTTAATCTTAATTTGAGGAAATTTGATGTCCCGATATTTCGCACTGAGCACGCTGGCCGCCGCCGCGATCTTCGCCGCGCCAGCACAGGCAGGTTCGCTGAACCAACAACAGATTTTCGACCAGTTCAACGTCGTTACCTTGGGTAACATGACGTCCACGTCGCACGTCGACGGCCGCACCTATGTGACCGGCTCGATGCAGGGCAACGGCGCCGTGCTGGGCATGCACCCGAACGATATGCGCGCGTCCAACTACGCCGCCGTGACCGTCAAGGGCGTGGGCGTCGCCGCCGACCAGGCGGCCCTGAGCGGTACACAAGTCACCGACAAGGGCGCCGTCGTCTACGGCAACGTGGTTGACTCGATCGTCAACAACGGCAGCAGCGCCGTCTATGGCAACTCCGTCAACACCAGCTACAACGGCAACGGCAGCGTCTACGTCCAGGGCGACACCAACGGCGGCAACGTCAACGTGACCAAGCTCAAGTCGGTGGCGGCCGGCAGCCTGCAGGCCACCAACTCGACCGCCGCGACGTCGACCGACATGGGCAAGATCCTGACCGCCGTGTCGAACCAGATGAAGACCTACAAGTCGACCGGCAGCAGCGTGGTCATCGATGCGGGCAAGGCCACCTTCAACGCCAAGGTCAACAGCCAGGGCGTGGCGGTGTTCGATTTGACCAGCATCGAAAGCACGCTGTTCAACCAGAACCTGGTGCACGAGTTCAGCTTCAATTTCAACGGCGCCACCTCGGTCTACATGAACAGCGGCATCACCTCGGGCGTGATCAACGATAACTTCCTGGGCGGCAGCGCGCGCGAAGTCGGCCAGAAAGTGATCTGGAACTTCTACGATGCCACCGACCTGACCATCAACGCCGAGTTCGGCGGTTCGATCCTGGCCGTCAAGTCCAACCTGATCAACAACGCCAACATCGAAGGCGGCGTCTACGTCAACAACCTCGATTCGCGCGCCGAAATCCACATCAACAACTTCGCCGGCGCCGTGCCGGAAGCGGAAACCTACGCGATGATGCTGGCCGGTCTGGGCCTGGTCGGCGCGATCGCCCGCCGCCGCAAAGCCGCCCGCGCTTAAGCCGAGCAGCTTCGCCGCAAAGCCATCCTTCGGGGTGGCTTTTTTTTGTCCAACGGCTTTCGCTTATGCCTGAGGAGGTGCCGCTGGCGCCGGCACGCTGATCGCCGCCAGCACCATGTCGACGATGACTTTTTCGGCGTCGTCGAAATCCTTCTTGTTGAGCTGCTTGCGGTTCAACACCAGCGCCATCTGCGCCGAGAAGTCGGCGTACGACTGCGTCATCGCCCAGATGGCGAACAGCAGGTGGGTGGCGTTGATCGGCGCGATCTTGCCGGCGCTGATCCACTTCTCGAACACCTCGATATCCTTGCGCAGCAGCGGCACCACGCGGCTCTGGATCTGCGCGCCGTACAGCTGCGCGCCGCTGATCACCTCCATCGCGTACACCCGCGAGGCCCACGGCTGCTCGCGCGAGAACTTCAACTTGGCCTGCACGTAGGTGCGCAGCACTTCGCGCGGTTCCTGGTCCTCGGCGGCCAGGTTCTCCATGCGTTCGAGCCATTCGTCGAGCACCTCGTCGAGCACGCGCTGGTACAGCGACTGCTTGGTGGGGAAGTAATACATCAGGTTCTGCTTCGACAGCCCGGCGTTTTCCGCCACGGTGGCGATCGACGTGCCCTCGTAGCCGCATTCGGCGAACACCCGCACCGCCTCGGCGGCGATTTCCGCCTCGAGCTTGTCGCGGTTGAGGACGCGCCGTTTGATCTTCGGCGGTGGCGCTGCGGTCAGTTTGGCTGTCGACATATGTGTCTCAGGAAGGTCAGTAGTTGCGGGTGGTCGGTGTAGGCCACGTTGAACCGGAACCAGATCGTCTCCGGCTGGCGCAGCATGAAGAAGTCGCACGGCGACAGCAGGATGCCGGCCTTGAGCGCCTGGTCGGCGATGACCTGGCCGTTCCATTCGGCGCTCGGGGCCTGCCGCCAGCCGGCGCTGACGAACATGCCGCCGCGCGGCTTGGCCAGCGGTGTCATGCCGGCGCCGCGCAGGCTGTCGATGGTGCGCTCCCGCGCCGCCTCCAGCTGCGCGATCAATTTGTCGACCATGCGCTTGTAGGGCCGCGCGCTGATGGCGTGGTAGACGGCGCGCTCGTTGATCTCGGAGGTGGTCAGCCCGGCCAGCATCTTGACCCGCACCAGCTCCGGCAGCAGCGAGGCCGAGGCGCAGATCGAGCCGACCCGCAGCACCGGCGACAGGGTCTTGGAGAAGCTGCCGACCCGGATCACGCGCCGCAGGCCGTCCATCGCCGCCAGCGAGGCCTCGCCGCGCGGCGCCAGTTCGCGGTAGATGTCGTCCTCCACCAGCCAGAAGTCGAACTGCTCGGCGAGGCCGAGCAGGCGGTGCGCCTGCGCCGCGCTGAGCGAGGTGCCGAGCGGGTTTTGCAGCACCGTGTTGACGAACATGAGTTTGGGCTGGGTGCGCGTCGCCTGCGCGGCCAGCGCCTCGAAGTCCAGCCCCTGGTCGCCGCGCGGGATGCCGACCGCCACGCAGCCGTGGTGGCGGATCAGCGACAGCAGGTTGCTGTAGCCCGGGTCCTCGACGAAGACGGTGTCGCCCGGCCGGGTGAGCGTGCGCAGGATCAGATCGAAGGCGTGGGTGGCGCCGTGCGTCAGCAGGATCTGCTCCGGCTCCACCGGGAACAGGTCCTCGGTCAGGCAGGCCGCGAGGTGCTGGCGCAGCGTCGGGAAGCCGAGCGGATGGCCGTAGCCGCGCAGGCGGTTGGCCGGGATGCGCATGGCGTGGCGCACGGCGTCGAGGATGGTGTCCTCGCCGTACCACTCGGGCGGCAGCCAGCCGGCGCCCACCGCCAGCGCGTCGGACATGCCGGAGTACAGGTGGGCGGTGAGGGCGTCGATGGCGGTCGGCGTGGCTTCGCCGGCCAGCGGCAGCAGCGCCGCCGGCAGGTCCTGGCGCGCCACGAAGTAACCCGACCCGCGCCGCGAGGACAGCAGCCCCAAGGTGACGAGCCGGTCGTAGGATTCCACAACTGTAAAGGTGCTGACGCCATTACACTTGGCGAATTGGCGTACCGACGGCATTTTGGTTCCGATACGCAACTCCCGCGCGCCCACCATCGCGCTGATGGCCGAGACGATCTGATCCACGAGGCTGCCTTTGCCGCCGCGCTCTATGGCGATAACGGGCCAGCCGGGCGCCGTGGGCGGCTCGGTGGCGGATTGATCGATCGCAGGATACGCTGTTTCCATCCTTGACTCCAAAGGCGGCATAAAGCAAAACTGTACTGTTTTTACTACCGATACGGTTGGACAGTTTTGATATTTGTGTATCTGTGCCATAGTTGTAGCGCTGTCTATTATTGCATCATCATTTTGCCAACTGGTAAATTTTTTTACGGTTCGTCAAAAAATCCGCTTGGCGTCACAGGAGATATGCATGAACGAATCACGACCAGAATCGATGGCGTCCTTCTGGATGCCGTTTACGAACAACCGCGACTTCAAAGCCCATCCGCGCCTGCTGGTGTCGGCCGAGGGCATGTACTACAAGGACGTCGACGGCAACAGCATCCTCGATGGCACGGCGGGCCTGTGGTGCGTCCCGTGCGGCCACGCGCAGCCGAAGATCGTCGCCGCCGTGCGCGAGATGGTCGGCCAGCTCGATTTCGCGCCGACCTTCCAGATGGGCCACCCGGCCGCCTTCGACCTGGCCGAGAAGCTGATGGAGTACACCAACCACCGCTTCGGCCACGTCTTCTACACCAACTCCGGCTCGGAGGCGGTCGACACCGCGCTGAAGATGGCGCTGGCGTACCACAAGGCGCGCGGCGAGGCTTCGCGCACGCGCCTGATCGGGCGTGAGCGCGGCTACCACGGCGTTGGCTTCGGCGGCATCTCGGTCGGCGGCATCGCCGGCAACCGCAAGCAGTACACCGTCATGCTGCCCGGCGTCGACCACCTGCCGCACACGCACAACCTGGAAAAGAACGCCTACACGCGCGGCGAGCCGGAATACGGCACCGAGCTGGCCGATGAACTGGAACGCATCGTCGCGCTGCACGACGCCTCCACCATCGCCGCCGTCATCGTCGAACCGGTGGCCGGATCGACCGGCGTGCTGATACCGCCGAAGGGTTACCTGAAGCGCCTGCGCGAGTTGTGCACCAAGCACGGCATCCTGCTGATCTTCGACGAGGTGATCACCGGCTTCGGACGTTTGACGACGCCGTTCGCATCGGACTACTTCGACGTCGAGCCGGACATGATGACCACCGCCAAAGGCCTGACCAACGGCGTCATTCCAATGGGCGCGGTGTTCAGCAAACAGCACATCCACGACGCCTTCATGGACGCGCCGGCGGGCATTGAGCTGTTCCACGGTTATACCTATTCGGGCCACCCGGTGGCCTGCGCGGCGTCGCTGGCGACGCTTGAGGTGTTCAAGGAACAGAACATCCTGGAACACGCGGCCGGCCTGGCCGAATACTGGGCCGACGCGGTGCACTCGCTCAAAGGCCTGCCGCACGTGATCGACATCCGCACCATCGGTCTGATCGCCGGCATCGAGCTGGCGCCGATTCCCGGCAAACCCGGCGCGCGCGCGTTCACCGCCTTCAAGCAGGCCTTCGCCGACGGCATCCTGATCCGCACGACCGGCGACACCATCGCCTTGTCGCCGCCGCTGGTGCTGGAGAAAAAACACATCGACGAATTGTTTGGAAAGTTAACCACGGTGCTGAAAAACCTGGAGTGAGCGGTATACAACGGAGGAGACCATCATGCTGGTAGGCGTTCCAAAAGAAATCAAGAACCAGGAATCCCGCGTTGGCCTTACCCCGGCCAGCGTGAAGGAGCTCGTACTGCGCGGCCATCAAGTCCTTGTACAAAAGGACGCGGGCGCCGCCATCGGACTGACCGACGCGATGTATGAAGGCGCCGGCGCCGAAATCGTCGACAACGCGCCGGACATCTTCGCGCGCGCCGGCATGATCGTCAAAGTCAAGGAGCCGCAGCCGAACGAATGCGCGATGCTGCGCAAGGACCAGATCCTCTACACCTATCTGCACCTGGCGCCCGACGCGGAGCAGACCAAGGCGCTGGTCGAATCGGGCGCGGTCTGCATCGCCTACGAAACCATCACCGGGGACAACGGCGGCCTGCCGCTGCTGGCGCCGATGAGCGAAGTGGCGGGCCGCATGTCGATCCAGGCCGGCGCCGCGCACCTGGAGAAATCCAAGGGCGGCATGGGCCTGTTGCTGGGCGGCGTGCCCGGCGTGGCGCCCGGCCACATCGCCATCATCGGCGCCGGCGTGGTCGGCACCAACGCCTTGCAGATGGCGGTAGGCATCGGCGCGCGCGTCACTGTCCTCGACAAGAACATCGACCGCCTGCGCCAGCTCGATCTGGTGTACGGCAACCGCATCTCGACGATGTTCTCCAGCGCCCATTCGATCGAACAGGCGGTGCTCGACGCCGACCTGGTCATCGGCGGCGTGCTGGTGCCCGGCGCGGCCGCGCCCAAGCTGGTCACGCGCAACATGATCTCGCGCATGAAGCCCGGCGCGGTGGTGGTGGACGTCGCCATCGACCAGGGCGGGTGCTTCGAAACGTCGCGCGCCACCACGCACCAGGACCCGACCTTCGTGGTCGACGGCGTGGTGCACTACTGCGTGGCCAACATGCCCGGCGCGGTGGCCCGCACCTCGACCTTCGCGCTGAATAACGCGACGATCAGCCACGCGCTGGCGCTGGCCGACAAGGGCTGGCAAAAAGCGTTGAAGGCCAATGCCCATCTGAAGAACGGTTTGAATGTATGCCAGGGCCACGTCACCTATGCAGCGGTGGCGCACGCCCTGGGCTACCCTTATGTGGACGCGGACGGCCTGCTGGGCTGACCCTATCACGATATAACGAGAGAAAAACACCATGAGCAACCTTGACACCATCACCCACTTCATCAACGGCGCCAAAGTCGATACCCAAAGCGGCCGCTATGCGGACGTCTTCAATCCGGCGCTGGGCGAACCGGTGGCGCGCGTGGCCCTTGGCACCGCTGAAGAAGTCGATGTCGCCGTGCGCGCGGCGGAAGCGGCATTCCCCGCCTGGTCGGCGACGCCGCCGCTGACGCGCGCGCGCGTGCTGTTCAAGTATCTGCAACTGTGCCAGCAGCACGTCGACGAATTCGCGGCGATGCTGACGCGCGAACACGGCAAGACCTTCGCCGACGCCCAGGGCGAGGTCGCGCGCGGCATCGAGATGGTGGAATTCGCGGTCGGCATTCCGCAGATGCTCAAGGGCGAATTCACCGACCAGATCTCGCGCGGTATCGATGCCTGGTCGATGCGCCAGGCGCTGGGCGTAGTGGCCGGCATCACGCCGTTCAACTTCCCGGTGATGGTGCCGATGTGGATGTTCCCGGTCGCCATCGCCTGCGGTAACACCTTTGTCCTCAAGCCTTCCGAACGCGATCCGTCGCCGTCGCTGCTGCATGCAAAACTGCTGCAGGAGGCGGGCCTGCCGGATGGCGTGTTCAACGTCGTCCAGGGCGATAAGACGACGGTCGACGCGCTGCTCGATCATCCGGTGGTGCAAGCGTTGAGCTTTGTCGGCTCGACGCCGATCGCGGAGTATATCTATGCGCGCGGCTGCGCTGCCGGCAAGCGCGTGCAGGCTTTGGGCGGCGCCAAGAACCACATGGTGGTGATGCCGGATGCCGATATGGAGATGACGGTCGATGCGTTGATGGGCGCCGCGTACGGTTCCGCCGGCGAGCGTTGCATGGCCATTTCCGTGGTGGTCGCCGTCGGCGACGCGGGCGATAAAATCGTCGACGCACTGGCAAAGCGCACGGCCGCACTGAAAGTGCGCGACGGTATGGAGCACGACGCCGAAATGGGACCTGTCGTTTCAAGCGCGGCCAAGCAGCGCATAGAGCGCTTGATCGGCGAGGGCGTGGAGCAGGGTGCGAAATTGGTGGTCGATGGACGCAACCACGTCGTGCCCGGACGCGAGAACGGCTTCTTCATCGGCGGTACTTTGTTCGACCACGTCACGCCCGATATGACGATCTACAAGGAAGAGATTTTCGGCCCCGTGCTGTGCATGCTGCGCTCGCCCGATGTGGGCAGCGCCGTGGAGCTGATCAACCGCAACGAGTACGGCAACGGCGTGGCGATCTACACGCGCGACGGTGGCGTGGCGCGTGAGTTCGTGCGCCAGATCCAGGTCGGCATGGTGGGCGTGAACGTGCCGTTGCCGGTGCCGATGGCCTTCAACAGTTTCGGCGGATGGAAGCGCAGCCTGTTCGGCGACCATCACGCTTATGGTCCCGAGGGCGTGCGTTTCTACACGCGCCACAAGGCGGTCATGCAGCGCTGGCCGAACACCGCCAGCGCTGGCGCGGAATTTGCATTCCCACAGATGAAGTAGTCGGACGAATTCGTCGTCCGGGGTATCCGAGACTACCGAGCCATTAGCCAGGAAAATGAATGATGATCGAATCCCTGAAATACATGCCGCATCCGAAGGAAGCCAATGCGGCATTGGCGGAACACTTCACCGATCTCGCGCCGGCACTGAATGCGCGCAAGGCCGCGATCGAGAGTTCGCGCTGCCTGTACTGCTACGACGCGCCATGCACGCGCATCTGCCCGTCGGACATCGACGTCGCAAGTTTCATCCGCAATATCCACGACGGTAACGTCAACGGCGCGGCGGTCGGCATCCTCAAGCAAAATATCCTGGGCGGCAGTTGCGCGCGCGTTTGTCCGACCGAGATCCTGTGCGAGGACGCCTGCGTGCGCAATCACGACGCCGAAGGCCAGCCGGTGAAGATCGGCCTGCTGCAGCGCTACGCCATCGACAACATGTCGCTCGACGAGCATCCATTCAAACGCTTCCCGTCGACCGGCAAGAAGATCGCCGTGGTCGGCGCCGGTCCGGCCGGTCTGTCGTGCGCGCACCGCCTGGCGATGCTGGGCAACGACGTGGTGATCTTCGAAGCGCGCGAGAAATCGGGCGGCCTCAATGAATACGGTATCGCCAAGTACAAGCTGACCGATAACTTCGCGCAAAAGGAAGTCGACTTCCTGCTGGCGATCGGCGGCATCGAGATTCTCCACGGCCAGACCCTGGGCGGCAACATACAGCTGAAAGACCTGCACGCGCAATACGACTCGGTGTTCCTCGGCCTTGGCCTCGGCGCCAGCAAGCAGCTTGGCTTGACCGGCGAGGATGCCCCCGGTTTGCTGGCCGCCGTCGATTACATCGCCGCACTGCGCCAGGCGGACGACTTGAGCCAGCTGCCGCTGCCATCGCGCGCCATCGTGATCGGCGCCGGCAATACCGCCATCGATATGGCGGTGCAGATCCAGCGCCTTGGCGCCGAGGAGGTCACGCTGGTGTACCGGCGCGGCTTCGAGGCCATGAGCGCCACCGAACACGAACAGCACATCGCCAAGGAAAACCAGGTGCGCATGCGCACTTGGGCGCAACCGCAGCAGGTGCTGCTGGACGAGGCGGGCCGGGTGCGCGGCATGCGCTTCGAGAAAACCGCTATCGTCGATGGCCGCTTCGGCGGTACCGGCGAAACCTTCGAGATCGCGGCCGACGCCATCTTCAAGGCCATCGGCCAAAGCATGGACCAAGCCGGCATCAGCGATCCGCTGGCGAAAACGCTGAAACGCGACGGTGACAAAATCCACGTGGACGACCAGTTCCGCACCGTGCTGCCGGGGATTTATGCCGGCGGCGACTGCGTGGCGCCGGGTCAGGATCTGACCGTGCAGGCGGTCCAGCATGGCAAGCTGGCCGCCCACGCGATCCATGAGGACCTGAAATCAATGACGGCATCAATAACCGCTGCATCGAAAGTGGAGGCTGCATAATGGCTGACCTGAGCATAGAATTTTGCGGCATCAAGTCGATCAATCCATTCTGGCTGGCCTCCGCGCCGCCGACCGACAAGGCCTACAACGTGGTGCGCGCCTTCGAGGCGGGGTGGGGCGGCGTGGTGTGGAAGACGCTGGGCGAAGACCCGGCCGCCGTCAACGTCTCGTCGCGCTACTCGGCGCACTACGGCAAGAACCGTGAGGTCCTCGGCTTCAACAACATCGAATTGATCACCGACCGTTCGCTGGACATCAACCTGCGCGAGATCACGCAGGTCAAGAAGGATTGGCCCGACCGCGTGATCATCGTCTCGCTGATGCTGCCGTGCGAGGAGAAGCTGTGGGCCGATATCCTGCCGCTGGTGGAGGCGACCGGCGCCGACGGCATCGAACTCAATTTCGGCTGCCCGCACGGCATGCCGGAGCGCGGCATGGGCGCGGCGGTGGGCCAGGTTCCTGAGTACGTGGAAATGGTCACGCGCTGGTGCAAGACGCACAGCAAGCTGCCGGTCATCGTCAAGCTGACGCCGAACATCACCGACGTGCGCGCGCCGGCGCGCGCCGCCAAGGCCGGCGGCGCCGACGCCGTCTCGCTGATCAACACGATCAATTCGATCACCCACCTCGATCTGGACCAGATGGTGGCGTTCCCCATCGTCGGCGGCGCCAGCACGCACGGCGGCTACTGCGGTTCGGCGGTGAAGCCGATCGCGCTGAACATGGTGGCTGAAATCGCGCGCGACCCGGCCACCAAGGGCTTGCCGATCTCGGGCATCGGCGGCATCGGCAACTGGCGCGACGCGGCGGAGTTCATGGCGCTCGGTTCCGGCTGCGTGCAGGTCTGCACGGCCGCCATGCTGCATGGCTTCCGCATCGTCGAGGAGATGAAGGACGGCCTGTCGCGCTGGATGGACCAGAAAGGCTACACCAGCGTCAGTCAATTCGTCGGCAAGGCGGTGCCCAACACCACCGACTGGAAGTACCTGAACATGAACTATCAGGTCATCGCCCACATCAACCAGGACGACTGCATCAAGTGCGGCCGCTGTTACGTGGCGTGCGAGGACACGTCGCACCAGTCGATCGCGCAGTTGATCGATGAAGCCGGCGTGCGCACCTATGAGGTGATCAAGGAGGAATGCGTCGGCTGCAATCTGTGCGAGATCACCTGCCCGGTGCAGGGGTGCATCACGATGGTGCCGCAGGATACGGGCAAGCCTTACATGAACTGGACGCAGGACCCGCGCAACCCGCGTGCGGAAAACGTGAAGGTGCCGGAGACTGTATAGGAACGGATCTTGCAACGGAAGATGCACGATTGTTTGATCAACCCTTGGAGAACGCCCTGTGAGCAAAGAACTCTCTGGCAGCACGCAACTCTGGAACGAAGACCTGGCGCCGACCACCGCAGCGCAACGCACCTGGCGCTGGTATCACTTCGCGGCGCTGTGGGTGGGCATGGTGATGTGCATTCCGGCGTACACGCTGTCGGCGAGTTTGATCGAAGGGGGCATGTCGGGTTATCAGGCGGTGCTGACGGTGTTCATCGCCAACGCCATCGTGCTGCTGCCGATGCTGCTGATCGGCCACGCCGGCACCAAGTACGGCATTCCCTATGCGGTGCTGGCGCGCGCCTCGTTCGGCACCTCCGGCGCGCGGCTGCCTGCGTTGATGCGGGCCATCGTCGCCTGCGGCTGGTACGGCATCCAGACCTGGTTCGGCGGCTCGATGATCTACACGCTGCTCGGCGTGATGATGGGCGGCGAGATCGGCGGCGCCAAACTCGGCTTCCTCGGCATCAATGGCGCGCAGCTGCTTTGCTTCCTGGCCTTCTGGGCCATCCAGTTCTGGTACATCGTGCACGGCATGGACGCCATTCGCAAACTGGAGACCTACACCGCGCCGCTGAAGATCGCCATCTGCTTCGTGCTGCTGGCGTGGGTGCACAACAAGGCCGGCGGCTTTGGCGACCTGTTGTCGGCGCCATCGCAGTTCGTCGCTGGCGGCAAGAAGGAAGGCCAGTTCTGGTCCGTGTTCTGGCCGTCGCTGACGGCGATGGTGGGCTTCTGGGCCACGCTGGCGCTGAACATTCCCGACTTCACCCGCTTCGCGAAATCGCAGCGCGACCAGGTCATCGGCCAGTCGGTCGGCCTGCCGGTGCCTATGGGGCTGCTGGCGGCGATGGCGGTGATCGTCACCTCTGCCACGGTCGTCCTGTATGGTAAAGCGATCTGGGACCCGGTCGATCTGGCGAGCCGGATGACCGGCGTCGCGGTGCTGGTGGCGCTGCTGATCCTGTTGATCGACACCGTCTCGGTGAACCTGGCCGCCAATCTGGTCGGCCCGGCGTATGATTTCTCGGCGCTCTCGCCCAAGAAGATCTCCTACAAGACCGGCGGCTACATCACCGCCGGTATCGCCATCCTCATGATGCCGTGGAAGATACTCGAATCGACGCAGGGTTACGTCTTCACGTGGCTGATCGGCTATTCGGCGCTGCTCGGCCCCATCGCCGGCATCCTGATCATCGATTACTACATGGTCCGCAAGACCGAACTCAATGTCGCCGAGTTGTATCGCGAGGATGGCGTCTACTCTTACGGAAACGGCTGGAACGTGGCCGCGCTGGTGGCCTTCGTGGTCGGCGTGGCGCCGAACATCCCGGGCTTCCTCAACGCCGCCTTCCCGGCGTCGTTCCCCGGCGTGGGCGAGGGCTTCAAAACGATTTATACCTATGCATGGTTCGTCGGAATCGTAATCTCCGCAATCGTGTATGGGGTTATGATGAAGGGGAAGACGGTGCCCGCGGTGAGGGCGCCCGCCCACCCCTAAGATTCACAGGATTCAGGAGAAGTAAATGACTACTATCATCCGCGGCGGTACCGTCGTCAACGCCGACCGCGCCTTTCGTGCCGATGTGCTGTGCTATGGCGACAAGATCGTCGCCGTTGGCGAAAATCTGGAGGCGCCGGCGTCGGCGCGCGTGATCGACGCCACCGGCCAGTACGTGATGCCCGGCGGGATAGATCCGCACACCCATATGAACCTGCCCTTCATGGGCACCGTCACGCAGGATGACTTTTACACCGGCACCGCCGCCGGCCTGGCCGGCGGCACCACCACCATCATCGATTTCGTGATTCCGGCGCCCGGGCAGAACCTGATCGAGGCCTATCACCAGTGGCGTGAATGGGCGCGCAAGTCCGCCGGCGACTATACCTTCCATGTGGCGATCACGTGGTGGGACGAGACCGTGCACCGCGATATGGAAATCCTGGTGCGCGACCATGGCGTCAACAGCTTCAAACACTTCATGGCGTACAAAAACGCCATCATGGCCGACGATGAAACGCTGGTGAAGAGTTTCCGCCGCTCGCTGGAGCTGGGCGCCATTCCGACCGTGCACGCCGAGAACGGCGAGCTGGTTTATCAGTTGCAGCAGGATTTGCTCAAGAAGGGCCTGACCGGACCGAGTTCGCATCCGTTGTCGCGGCCACCGGCGGTGGAGGCGGAAGCGGCCAACCGCGCCATCGCCATCGCCAATGTGCTCAACACACCGGTCTACATCGTGCACGTGTCCTGCGCCGAATCGCTGGACGCCATCACGCGCGCCCGCGCCAACGGCCAGCGGGTGTACGGGGAGGCGCTGGCCGGCCATTTGATCATCGACGACAGCGTTTACCAGAGCGACGACCTGGAATACGCCGCCGCCCACGTCATGAGTCCACCGTTCCGCAGCAAGCAGCACCAGGCCGCGTTGTGGCATGGCCTGCAAGGCGGTAACCTGCACACCACGGCCACCGACCACTGCACCTTTTGCGCCGAGCAGAAAGCGGCCGGCAAGGACGATTTCACCAAGATTCCGAACGGCTGCGGCGGCGTCGAGGACCGCATGTCGGTGATCTGGGACGCGGGCGTCAACAGCGGCATGCTGACGCCTTCGGAATTCGTCAAGGTCACCTCGACCAACGCCGCGCAGATTTTCAATATGTATCCTCGCAAGGGGTTGATCGCGGTCGGTTCGGATGCCGATATCGTCGTCTGGGACCCGGAAGGCACCCGCACGATTTCGTCGTTGACCCAGTTCGCCAAGGGCGGCTTCAACGTCTTCGAGGGCCGCACCGTGCGCGGCATCCCCAGTACCACGCTGGCCGCCGGTAACGTCGTGTTCCATCGCGGCGTGCTGATGGCGGTGGAGGGGGCCGGCCGCCACATCGATCGTCCCGCGTTCAAAGCCACGTCGGCGCGTTAATCAACACAGGAGCAGGGATATGAGTGAAATGCGCATCAATGGCGACCGTCTGTGGGCGGCGCTGATGGAACTGGCCCAAATCGGCGCCACGCCCAAAGGTGGCGTCAAGCGCCTGGCGCTGACGGACCTGGACAAGCAAGGGCGCGACCTGGTGGTCGGCTGGGCCAAGGACGCCGGCATGTCGATCACGATCGACCAAATCGGCAACGTCTTCATGCGCCGCGACGGCACCAACAACGCGCTGCCTCCAATTATGACCGGCAGCCATATCGACACCCAGCCCACCGGCGGCAAGTTCGACGGCAATTACGGCGTGCTCGCCGGCCTTGAGGTGGTGCGCACGCTGAACGATTTGAAGATCAAGACCGAGGCGCCAATTGAGGTGGCCTTCTGGACCAACGAGGAAGGCTCGCGCTTCGTCCCGGTGATGATGGGTTCCGGCGTGTTCTGCGGCGCCTTCAGCCTGGAGACGGCGTACGCGGCCAAGGACACCGAGGGCAAGACCGTGGGCGAGGAATTGGCGCGCATCGGCTACAAGGGCGATCAGGTGCCCGGCCAGCATCCGATCGGCGCCTACTTCGAGACCCATATCGAACAAGGGCCGGTGCTGGAAGACGCCGACAAGGTGATCGGCGTGGTGCCGGCCGTGATGGGCCTGTCGTGGTACGACTGCGTGGTCAGCGGCATGGAGGCGCACGCCGGTCCGACGCCGATGGGATTGCGAAAGGACGCGCTGCAGGTATCGACCCGCATCATGCAGGAAGTGGTGGCCATCGCCAACCGCTATCCGCCGTATGGTCGCGGCACCGTCGGCATGGTGCAGGTGTTCCCGAACAGCCGCAACGTGATCCCGGGCGAAGTCAAATTCAGCATCGACCTGCGCAACGTGAACGACGAACTGCTCAACACCATGCACGAGGAGATGCTGGCCTTTATCGACAAGACCCGCGCCGACAGCGGCCTGGGGATTTCGATCGAGCGCGTGTCTTACTACCCGCCATGCCCGTTCCATCCGGACTGCGTGGACGCGGTCCGCAACGCCACCGCCAAATTGGGATATTCGACGATGGACGTGGTCTCCGGCGCCGGCCACGATGCGATCTACGCCGCGCGACTGGCGCCGTCGGGCATGATTTTCGTGCCCTGCAAGGACGGCATCAGCCATAACGAGATCGAGGACGCCAAGTCCGAGCATCTGGAAGCCGGTTGCAACGTGCTGCTGCATGCCATGCTGGAGCGCGCCAGGATCGTCTAGCCGGCAGTCACGGCGGGGATGGTATGCTTTTGTTTTCGCACAGGCTTACTCCCCGATGTACACAGACCCACAGCAAGCCTACCTCGATGGCAACCGGCGCATGGCCGTCGGCGACGCGGTCGGCGCCGAAGAGTGCTTTTGGCAGGCGATAGCGCTGCAGCCGGAGCACGCCGGTGCGCGTGCCAATCTCGGTTATCTGAAGGAGCTGCGCGGGGACTTGCTGGAGGCGGAGTTCCACTATCTGCACGCCATCGCGTTATTGCCAGACAACGCCCGGCTGTATCAAAATCTCGGCGTGCTTTTGCAAAAGTCCCGGCGTTTCGACGAATCGGAGGCGGCCGCGCGCATGGCGCTCGACCTCGCACCCGAGTCGCCGTCCGCGTGGAGCCAGTTGGGTGTGCTGCTCGCCTGCGTGCAGCGCGAGCAGGAGGCCGAGGCGTGCTACCGCCGCGCGCTGGAGCTGGACGAGGACTATCCGAAGGCGCAGTTCAATCTCGCCTATATCCTGCTGCGGCAGGGGCGGTTCGCCGAGGGCTGGCCGCTGCTGGAGTCGCGCTGGCACTTCGACAGCCTTGCGCAGCCGTTCAACTGCCCGCCATGGGAGGGCGAAACGCTGGCGGGAAAATCGGTGGTGATCGTATCCGAGGCCGGGCAGGGGGACATGATCCATTTCAGCCGTTATGCCGCGAAGCTCAAGGAGGCAGGCGCGGCGCGCGTCGCGGTGGCCTGTCCAGCTACGCTGCGGCGGCTGATGGCGGGGTTGGACGGTGTCGATGAGGTTTACGTCCAGCAGGGCGCGGTGCCGGGCAGTGGATGGGATTTCTGGACGCATCCAATGCGCCTGCCGGCGTTGTTCGGCACCGACCTGTCCAACATTCCGTCCGCGCCGTATATCACGGCCGATCCCGAGTCGGTGCGTTACTGGGCGGGCATGCTGCCTCAAAAAGGTTTGCGGGTTGGTTTGGCGTGGAAAGGCAACCCGCAGTTCGAGAATGACGCCGAGCGTTCGTTACCGTCATTGCACACGCTGTCGCCGTTGGCGGACCTCTGTCAGAACGGCGCGCTGCATTTCGTCAGCCTGCAGAAAGGGGACAGCGAGGCGGAGGCGTTGACGCCGCCGGCGGGCATGACGCTGCTAGCGATCGCGCCGCGCCTGCAGGACTTTGCCGATACGGCCGGCGTGATCGCCAATCTGGATCTGGTGATCAGTGTCGACACGGCGGTGGCGCATCTGGCGGGCGCGCTGGGCAAACCGTGCTGGCTGCTGCTACCGCATCATCGCTGCGACTGGCGATGGATGACGGAGCGCGGCGATACGCCGTGGTATCCATCGATGCGACTATTCCGGCAGCCGTCTGAAGGCGGCTGGACCACGGTGATCGCCGAAGTGGCATCGGAACTACGGCGCATGCTCATTCCTGACAACGCGAAATGAAACGCGCACACACGTATGGCTACCGTGGTTCGTTCAGGTCTCGTAATTTCTCAGGAAATCCAGCAGCACCCGCGCGGCGATATCCGCGTCGTCCGCCGTCATCGTCTCCAGCGGATTGTGGCTGATACCACCATTACCGCAGCGTGTGAACAGCATCGCCACCTCCGTAATCGCCGCCATCGCCATCGCGTCGTGCCCGGCTCCCGACAACAAATCGAAACGCGGCAAACCGGCCCGCTCGATCGCCGCCCCCAACTGGTCCATCAAACGCGGCGCACACGGCGCCGCCGCCGCATCGACGATCCGCTGCAAACTGAATTCCACTTGCCGCCGCGCGCAAATCTCCGCGATCCCGTCCAACACATCCTTGACCGCCGCCTGCCGCACCGCATCGTCGGCCGAGCGGATGTCGAGCGACAGTTTGCACGCGCCGGGCACCACGTTGACCGAGCCACCCGGTACCTGTAACTGCCCGACCGTACCAACCAGCGCCACACCCTGACCGCAACGCCGCTCCACCAGCAGCACGATCTCCGCCGCCGCCGCAGCGGCGTCCTTACGCATCGTCATCGGCGTGGTGCCGGCGTGACTGGCCAAGCCGGTCAACTCGACCAGATAGCGCGAGCTGCCGGCGATCGCCGTCACAACGCCCAGCGCCAGGTCGCGTTCCAGCAGCACCGGACCCTGTTCGATATGTACTTCGACAAAGCCGAGCAACTGCGCCGGATCGCGCGCGATCGCGGGAATGCGCGACACGTCGTGCCCTGCCGCCAGCAGCGCGTCGCGCATGGCGATGCCGTCGGCGTCGGTCTGGTCCAGCAGCGACAGGTCGAAACGGCCCGTCACCGCGTTACTGCCCAGGAAGGTACTCTTGAAGCGCACCCCTTCCTCCTCGGCGAAACCGACGATCTCGAAGTGATACGGCAGTTTTTCGCCGCGCTGGTGCAGATGGCGCACGATGGCGATCGGCAGCAGGATGCCGAGACGTCCGTCGTATTTGCCGCCGTTGCGCACCGTGTCGTAGTGCGACCCGGTCATCAGCGTCTTCGCGCCGGCAACGTCCGAGCGGTAGACGCCGACGACATTGCCGACGTTGTCGATGTGCGCCTCCATGCCGGCTTCGCGCATCCACTCCGCCAGTTGCGCGGCGGTGCGCCGGTGGGCCGGAGTCATGTAAGCGCAGGTCAGGTCGAAGTCAGCGTCGCCGCTGTTGTCCGTGTCGCTCCAGGCGCCGATGACCTCCGACCACTGCATGATGGCCGGGCCGAAGTCCAGCGTCACGCCCAGCAGGTCGTTCAGGCGGATTTCCGCGATGCGTTTTATCTGGCGCAGGCACTCGGCGATTTCGTCGGCGCGCTGATTCTTCAACCGGCGCGTGAAAGTGGCGATGACGTGGCGCCGCGTCAGCCCCTGTCCATCCGGGCCTTTGACCGCCAGGATGAACGGAAAGCCGAATTTGGCGTTGTAGTCGGCGTTGAGTCGGTGCAGTGTGGCGAATTCCTCGGCGCTGCACAGGTGCAGCCCGGATTTTGCCTGCTCGCTGGTCGATTCTGCCGTCAACTGGCCGGCGACGGCGGCTTTTCCCGCAAGCTCCGGGTGTTCCCGGATCAAACCCAGTTGCTCGTCCAGGGTGGCGGCGCTGACCACATCCTGCAACGCCAGCTTGAGCGCCGTCGCGTTGGCGAACGGCCGCCGTGCCGCCGCCCGCTCCGGTATCCAGGGGGAGTGCTCATAGATGCCGCGCAGGTGCTCGACGAAAGTGGCGGCGTCGCAGCTGTTTAAATCGGAGAGTGTGGTCATGGCGTGGTATCCGGTATCGATCGCTTATCATAACCTTGCGGGCACTCGCGCGATATACGCGGTATGCCGTAAGATGTATATCGGACGGCGTACTTCGCGCGCTTACTTCTGGATCAGCGCCTTGGCGGCGGCGGCGACCTGCTCGCGCAGCCACTTGTGCTCGGGCGCCTGGTGCACGCGTTCGTGCCACAGCTGGTAAAAGCGCATCGCCGGGAATTTGACCGGCACCGTGTAGGTTTTCAGCGCCATTTGCTTTTCGTAGTAGCGGACGAACTGGCGGCCGGTGGTCAGCACCAGGTCCGTCTGGGTCAGCATGTAGGGGATCAGGCCGAAATAGGCCGATTCGACGACGACGTTGCGCTGCAAGTCCTGGCGCTCCAGATAGTCGTCGATGACGCCGTGGTAGCCGGGCAGGATCTGGGTCGGCGCCACATGGGGCAGGGCCAGGTAGTCGTTCAGTGTCATGGCGTCGCTGGCGGTGCGCAGCGCGTATGGGCAGTCGGCGCGCATCACGCAGATGATCGGGTCCTCGAACAGCTTGGACATGTGCAGGTGCTCGGGCGGCTCGTCCCAGTTGGCGATGACCAGGTCCATGTCGCCGTCGGACAGCAGGCGCACGTAGTCGACACCCGGACCCAGGCTGTGGATCTTGACGCGGCTGTTGGGCGAACCCCGGCGCAGCAACGCGACCAGGTTGGGCAGGAACTGGCTGTCCAGATAGTCCGGCGCGGCGATGTGGAAGGTGCGCGCCTCCTCCTGCGGGACGAAGGGCGACTTTTTGAGGAACAGGTTTTCGGTCTCGTCGAGGATGCGTTTGGCCGGCAGCAGCAGGCTTTCGCCATGCTGGGTGGGCACCATGCCGCGCGCGCCGCGCACCAGCAGCGGATCACCGGTCAACTCGCGCAGCTTGCGCAGCGAGGCGGAGATCGAGGGCTGCGGCTGATTGAGCTTGAGCGCGACACGGGAGACGTTTTTCTCCACCAGCAGCAGGTAGAGGATGCGGATCAGGTGGAGGTCCAGGTGTTGCGGCAGGGCGGCCATGAACTATACGTGCTTGAATAGGGTTATACGGGAATCGATATGTTTAATATACTCTAATCTTCATGTGGCCGGTATCAAATCCGTTTATCGTCTGTAAATTAGCCACATCCTTGACCGGAAAGAATCCATGGAATTATTCGCCTATCTGATCCCGTACGGCCTTGAGTGGCTGAACCTGATCGTGCGCTGGCTGCACGTCATCACCGGCATCGCCTGGATCGGCGCCTCGTTCTACTTCGTCTGGCTGGACAACTCGATCCGGCCGCCCGCGCCGGGATCGGAGCTGGCGAAGAAGGGCGTCTCGGGCGAACTGTGGGCGGTGCACGGCGGCGGCTTCTATAACCCGCAAAAATACCTGGTCGCACCGGCGGAGCTGCCGAAGGAACTGCACTGGTTTAAATGGGAAGCCTATTCCACCTGGCTGTCCGGCATCGCGCTGCTGACCATCGCCTACTACTTCAACGCCCAGGCGATGATGATCGATAAATCCGTGGCCGACATCAGCAGCCTGCAGGCGATCGGCATCGGCGTCGGCACCCTGGTCGTCGGCTGGACGGTCTACGACCTGCTGTGCCGCTCCCCGCTGGGCAAGCACGACCTGTGGTTCGGCATCGTGGTGTTCGCGCTGATCGTGGCGGCGGCCTATGGCCTCACGCATGTGCTCAGCGGCCGTGCCGCCTACATCCACGTCGGCGCGCTGATCGGCACTATCATGGTCGGCAATGTGCTGATGCTGATCATCCCGGGCCAGCGCAAGATGGTCGAGGCCATGTCGGCCGGGCGCATGCCGGACCCGGTCCACGGCCAGAAGGCCAAGCAGCGCAGCGTCCACAATAACTACTTCACGTTGCCGGTGCTGTTCATCATGATCAGCAACCACTATGCCATGACTTACCGTCACGATCACGCCTGGCTGGTGCTGGCGTTTATCATGGCGGCCGGCGTCTTCATTCGCCACTTCTTCAATCTGCGCCACAAGGGCCGCGTCGAGTGGCGCTATCCGGCGATCGGCGTCGCGCTGCTGGCGGCGGTGGCCGTGGCCATCGCGCCCGCCCGCCCGGTGGCGGTGGCGCCGGCGGCCGATCCGGCGGCGGAATTCGCCAGGGTGAAAGCCATCATCGCGCACCGCTGCGCCTCCTGCCACGCCGAACGGCCGACGCAAGCCGGCTTCGCTGCGGCGCCTTTGGGCGTGATGCTCGAGAACGACGCCGAAATTCATCAAAATGCCGAGAAAATCTACAAGCAGACGGTCCAGCTCAAAGCCATGCCGTTAGCGAACCTGACGCAAATGACCGATGCCGAACGGGCGCAAATCGCCGCCTGGTACGAAGCCGGCGCAAAATAAAGGAAACGACTATGAGCGGCACCAAGGAACAACTGGCCAAATGGATCGACGACCACTTCGACGAGGAGGTCGGCGTTTTGCAGCAGTTGTTGCGCGTGCCGACCGACACGCCGCCCGGTAACAACGCGCCGCACGCGGACATGGTGGCCGATCTGGTCGAGGCCTATGGCTGGCGCGCCGAAAAGCACGCGGTGCCGCAGCAGGTGGTGCGCGACTACGGCATGCAGACGATCACCAACCTGATCGTCCGCCGTCCCTACCAGGCCGGCGGTCCGACGGTGGCGCTCAACGCCCACGGCGACGTGGTGCCGCCGGGGGACAACTGGACCTATCCTCCCTACGGCGGCGTGGTCGAAAACGGCTTCATCTACGGGCGCGCCGCCGCCGTCTCCAAGTGCGACTTCGCCACCTACATCTTCGCCACCCGCGCGCTGGAGGCGCTGGGCGTGCCGCTCAAGGGCGGCCTGGAACTGCATTTCACCTATGACGAGGAATTCGGCGGCCTGCTCGGTCCCGGATGGCTGCTGGAGCAAAAGCTGACCAAGCCCGATTACGTCATCGCGGCGGGCTTCAGCTACAACATCGTCACCGCGCACAACGCCTGCCTGCAGCTGGAGATCACGGTCAACGGCAAATCCGGCCACGGCGCGATGCCGGAAACGGGTCATGACGCGCTGCAGGCGGCGACGAAGATCCTCAACGCCATCTACGACCAGCTGCCGGAGCTGAAAAAGATCAAATCGAAGGTCGCGGGCATCGACTCGCCCACCATGCTGGTGGGCCGCATCGACGGCGGCACCAACACCAACGTCGTACCGGGCAAGGTGGTACTGAAGATGGACCGCCGCATGATACCGGAAGAGGAACCGGCGGCGGTCGAGGCGCAGGTGCGCGCGATGATCGAAAACGCGGTGCGCGGCATCCCCGGCATCAGCCTGGAGATCAAGCGCCTGCTGCTATCGCACGCGCTGCGCGAGCAGCCGGGGACGGAAAAGCTGGTCGCCAGCCTGCAGCAAAACGCCCAGACCTACATCGGCGAGCTGATTCCGGCGCAGGGCACGCCGTTGTATGCGGACGCGCGCCTGTACGGCGAGCACGGTATCCCGGCGGTGCTGTACGGCGCCGGCCCGCGCACCGTACCCGAATCGAACGCCAAGAAGGCCGACGAGCGCCTGAACCTCGAAGACTTGCGCAAGGCCACCAAGGTGGTCGCCGCGACCTTGCTCGATTTCCTCGGTTAAAAACCCGGGGTCAAGTCTGACATTCGGACACGAGCTGGACGCTGGGGCTCACTACAGCCGGGGCCGTGTCCGAATGACAGACTTGACCCCGGCGCTGGGCGTGGCGTAGCGCACGGCGGCTGCAATCAAGATTGCCGTATGATATGGAAATTATTGTCCATACGGCTAGCCTGTGCTTCGATACGAGTTGATCAGTTGCCATGACTGCGGGGTGCTGCACCAGTACCGCCCCGTACGGCCGCGCGAAAAGGCGCGCTGCGTGCGCTGCGGCTCCGTGCTCTATCGCGGCATCCATTCGGACCCCAACCGCATGGCCGCCATCACCCTCGGCGCCATCGTCACCTTCCTGATCGCGCAGTTTTTCCCCATCGTCGAACTGCAAATCGGCGGCTACAGCACCAGCGCGACCCTGCTGGGCTCCATCCGCGTGCTTTGGCACGAGCAGATGCAGCTGGTGGCGGCGGTGGTGTTCCTCTTTACGATGCTGCTGCCGGCGGTGGAGCTGGGGGCGCTGTTTTACGTGACGATGGCGCTGCACGCCGGCCGCCGTCCTCCCGGCTTCGACCACCTGCTGCGCGCCATCGGCGCCGCGCGGCGCTGGGGCATGACCGAGGTGCTGATGATCGGTATCCTGATCACCATCGTCAAGATGACCAGTCTCGCCCAGGTTTTGCTGCAACCGGGCCTGTTCGCCTTCGGCGCGCTGACCCTGATGCTGGCCATCGTGGTCTCCTTCGATCCCAAACATTTGTGGAATATCGGCGAGCATCTGCCGGGTCCCGGCGGTCCACGAGCGTCGCAACGTGAATTTCAGTACAAGGCGGTGCCCGGTGGCGCCCATCTCGAGGCCTGTCATAGCTGCGGGCTGGTGGCGTCGGTGCCGCGCCGCGCGCGCCATCAGCGCTGCGAGCGTTGCGGCGCGGCGCTGCACCGGCGCCGCCCGGACAGCGTCGGCCGCACCTGGGCCTTCCTGCTGGCGGCCACCATCCTGTATATCCCCGCCATGCTGCTGCCGGTGATGTACACCGATTCGCTGTTCGGCAAGGAGGACGATACGATCATCAGCGGCGTCATGCTGTTCTGGAACAGCGGCTCGCAGGCGCTGGCGATCATCATTTTCGTCGCCAGTATCGTGGTGCCGGTGCTGAAGCTGGCCGCGTTGTCGCTGCTGGCGCTGACCGCGCAGACCCGCTCGCGCTGGCGCCCGCAGCAACGCACGGTCCTGTACCGGATCGTGGAGTTCGTCGGCCGCTGGTCGATGCTCGATATTTTTGTCATCACGCTGACGGTGGCGCTGGTGCGCTTCCAGACGCTGGCGGTGATCACCGCAGGCCCCGGCGCGCTGGCGTTTTGCGCCGTGGTGGTGCTGACGATGCTGGCGTCGATGCAGTTCGACCCGCGCTTGATATGGGATGCAACCGATTCAAATGGAGAAAAACATGCCTGAAAACGAAGGCGGCCAGCCGCCGCTGCACGAGCCCCATGTGGAGAAGGCCAGCCGCTGGCTACCGTCGCTGGTGTGGCTCATTCCGCTGCTGGCGGCGTTGATCGGCGCCGGCCTGGTGGTCAAGTCGTTCATCGACCGGGGACCCACGGTGACCGTGAGCTTCCGCAGCGGCGACGGCCTGGAACCGGGCAAGACCAAGGTCAAGTTCAAGGACGTGGACATCGGCCTGGTGCGCTCGATCTCGTTGGCGCGCGACCTGTCCAAGGTGCTCGTCACCATCGACATGAGCAAAGAGGCGTCGCGCTTCACCGCGATCGATACCCGCTTCTGGGTGGTGCGCCCGCGCATCGGCGCCAGCGGCGTCTCCGGACTCAATACCCTGCTGTCAGGCTCCTACATCGGCGTCGATGCCGGCAAGTCGGAGGAGACCAGGGAAGAATTCACCGGCCTTGAACAGGCGCCGCAAGTGGCGTTCGACGAGAAGGGCAGCTATTTCACGCTGCATGGCGAGACCCTCGGGTCGATCGATGTCGGTTCGCCGATCTTCTATCGCCGCATCCCCGTCGGGCAGGTGGCCGCCTACGATCTGGAGGCGAAGGGGCGCGGCATCAATATGAAGGTGTTCGTCAAATCGCCCTACGACCAGTACGTCGGCAAGGGCACGCGCTGGTGGCATGCCAGCGGCGTTGACGTGCGGCTCGATTCCAACGGTTTCAAGGTCAACACGCAGTCGTTGGCGGCGTTGCTGGTCGGCGGCATCGCCTTCGAGAGCATGAACGGCCAAAAGCCCGTCACCGCCGCGCCGACCGGCAGCGAGTTCCTGCTGGCGGCCGACCAGGCCAGCGCGCTGCGCGAACCCGATGGCGCGCCGATCACCACGGTGCTGTATTTCGACCAGTCGCTGCGCGGCCTGTCGCAGGGCGCCACCGTCGACTTCCGCGGCATCGTGCTGGGCGAGGTGCGTTCGGTGGGCGTGGAGTTCGATCCTGTCAAGAAATCGTTCCGCATGCCGGTGACGGTGGACATGTATCCGGCCCGCCTGGGCCGCGCCTTCCAGAAGTCCGTCGACGAGGATCAGCGCAACAGCGCCGGCTCGCAGGTGCTGGAGCGGATGGTGGCGCGCGGCCTGCGCGGCCAGCTACGCACCGGTAATCTGCTCACCGGCCAGTTGTACGTCGCGCTGGACTTCTTCCCGAACGCGGCGCCGGTCAAGCTTGACATGAGCAAGGAGACGGTGGAACTTCCAACGGTCCCGAACAGTCTGGACGAGCTGCAAACGCAGTTGGCCAGCGTCGCGCGCAAGCTGGATAAGGTGCCGTTCGACGAAATCGGCGTCAATCTGCGCGACACGCTGAAGAGCGCCAATGTGCTGATCAAGCAGCTCGATGCGCAAGTGGTGCCGGAGATGAAAGACACGCTGGGCGCGGCGCGCAAGACCTTCGCCACCGCCGACCAGATCTTGCAGAAGGATTCGCCGGTGCAGTCCGATTTGCGCGAGGCCTTGCAGCAGCTGACGCAGACCATGCAATCGCTGAACGCCTTGTCCGATTATCTGGAACGCCATCCGGAATCGCTATTGCGCGGCAAGGGCAGCAAGCAGGATAAACTCGGAGAGAAGAAATGACGCAGATGATCAATCGACGCACCCGCCCGACCCGGTCGGTCCTAGCGATGTCCACGGCGGCCCTTGCGTTCGCGCTGGCCGGCTGCGCCAGCACGCCGCCCGAGCATTTCTACAGTCTCAGTAACGGCATGGGCGTGGCGCAGAAGGCCGACACGCCCCCCGCCGGATACTACATCGAAGTGCCTGCGGTGACGGTGCCGCAGCAGGTCGCGCGCAACCAGATGGTGGTCACCACCGGCGCGGGTAGTATCGATCTGCTGGAATACGATCGCTGGGCGTCGCCGCCGGCCGCGGAGATCGGCCAGGCGCTGTCGCTGGCCGTTTCCGGCGAGCTGGGAACCGTCGACGTGTTCCGCACGCCGTCGCCGGACGGCATGCCCGTCTACCGCATTAGCACCAACGTGCAGCGGTTCGAATCGGCGCCCGGCAAGTACGCGCTGATCGACGCGGTATGGAGCGTGCGCCTGCTGGGCGGCGCCAAGGTGCTCACTTGCCGCAGCGTCGCCAACGAGGAGGTCGGCCCCGGCAACGACGCGCTGGTGGCGGGCCACCGCCGTGCCGTCGTCCGCATTGGCGCCGATATCTCCAGGGCCGTGCGCGCGCTCGCCGCCGGCGGCAACGCGGGCTGCTGAAGGCACTCTTGAACTAGGATTGTAAAAATATATGGGACAAATTTACATGGTGCGCAGCGGACAAGCGTCCTTCGGCAGCGCCAATTACGATCAACTGTCGGCCATGGGCCACGAGCAGGCGCGCCTGCTGGGGAAGTGGTTCGCCAAAGGCGGGCAGCCCTTTCATCGGCTGATCACCGGCGGCATGGCGCGGCACCACCAGACCGCGGACGCCTGCCTTGCGCAGCTCACCAAACGGCAGGTGGCGGGCGCCGACTGCCTGACCGACGCGGGCTTTGCCGAATTCGATCATCATGAGGTGATGCTGCGGCATTGTCCGGAGTTCGCCGATCCGGCCACCTTCCGGGAACTGCTGTCCCGCTCAGCCGACCCGCAGCGCGCTGCCGAGCAGCTGTTCCGCAGCGCCATGCAGCGCTGGATGACCGGCTGGCACGACGACCAGTACGCCGAAGCCTGGCCGGATTTCCGGCGCCGCGTGGTGTCCGCGCTGGAGCGGCTCGATACGCCGGACAGCAAGCGCACCACCATCGTATTCACCTCCAGCGGCGTGATCGCGACGGTGATCCAGCACGTGCTGGGGTTCCAGGATTTTCAGGTGATGGAGATGACGTGGAAGGTGGCCAATTGCTCGGTCACCAAGCTGCTGCATCGTCCGGGCGAATTCGGCCTGGGTTATCTAAACAATTATTCGCACCTCGAGCAACCGGGGCGGCCCAGCACCGTGACGTACCGTTAAATCGCGCGCTTATCCGCTGATGTTGACTGTATGAGCATACAGTATAATTAAGTATGCTTACTCCCGCCGATCCACCTTCACAGCAAGGATTTATCCTGACCCGCCATTGGCGCGACGCGCCCAACGGGACGGAGATCGAGTTTTGGCTGGCGACCGACGACGGCCCCAGGAAAATCCGGCTGACGATGCAAACCTCGGTGGCCTTCGCCGAGGCGCGGGAGCGCTCGGCCATCGAGGCGCTGCTGGACAAATCGGACGGCATCGAGCTGCGCGACCTGAAGCTCAAGACCTTCGAACAGGAGCCGGTGGTCGGCGTCTATTCGTCCCGCTACAAACAATTGACGGCGCTGGAGCGCACCCTGCGCGACCACGGCATCAAGATGTACGAGGCCGATATCCGTCCGCCCGAGCGCTATCTGATGGAGCGCTTCATCACCGCCTGCGTGCAGGTGGAGGGCGGCCGCGTCGACGGCACGACCATCCGCGACTGCAAACTCAAACCAGCTCCCGACTACCGTCCCAAGCTCAAGATGGTGTCGCTCGATATCGAAACCAGCGCCTACGAAGACCTGTATTCGATCGCGCTCGAAGGCTGCGGCCAGCGCCAGGTTTACATGCTCGGCGCGCCGCCCGCCGGCGCGCCCGGCGCGATCGACTTCGATCTGGAATACTGCGCCACGCCGCGCCAGTTGATCGAAAGGCTCAACGCCTGGATGGCGCGCCACGACCCGGATGTGCTGGTGGGCTGGAACGTGGTGCAGTTCGACCTGCGCGTGCTGCAGAAGAACGCCGACAAGCACAAGATCGCGCTGACCCTGGGCCGCGAGGGCAAGACCATCGAATGGCGCGAGCATCCCGGCAAGCAGGGATACATGTTCGCGCCGGTGGTCGGCCGGGTCGTCCTCGATGGCATCGACGCGCTCAAGGCGGCGTCGTGGATGTTCCCGTCCTTCAGCCTGGAGAACGTCTCGCAGGCGATGCTGGGCGAGGGCAAGGACATCGGCGACGTCTACGACAAGATGGCGGAAATCGAACGCCGCTTCCAGGAAGACAAGCCCGCGCTGGCCCACTACAACCTGAAGGACTGCGAACTGGTCACCCGCATCTTCGACAAGGCCAATCTGCTGGCGTTCATGATCGAGCGGGCGACGGTGACCGGTTTGCAAGCGGACCATCTGGGCGGCTCGATCGCCGCCTTCGGCCACCACTATCTGCCGCGCATGCACCGCGAAGGCTATGTGGCGCCGAACGTGGGCGACATCTCGGGCGGCGCCTCGCCGGGTGGCTTCGTCATGGATTCCAAACCTGGGCTGTACGATTCGGTGGTGGTGCTGGATTATAAAAGCCTGTACCCGTCGATCATCCGCACCTTCCTGGTCGATCCGGTGGGCTTGATCGAGGGCGAGATCGCGGAAGATCCGGCGACGATCGTGGAAGGCGTCAACGGTACCGTGTTCTCGCGCGAGAAGCACTGCCTGCCCGAGGTCACTACGCAAATCTGGAAGCAGCGCGACGCCGCCAAGCGCGCCAAAAACGAGCCGCTGTCGCAGGCGCTCAAGCTGCTGATGAACTCCTTCTGCGGCGTGCTGGGCGCGACCGAATGCCGTTTCTTCAATCCGCGCCTGGTCTCCTCGGTCACCCTGCGCGGACACCAGATGATGAAGCAAACCCGCGAACTGGTCGAGGCGGAAGGCTATGACGTCATCTACGGCGACACCGATTCGATTTTCATCTGGCTCAAAAAAGAGTACAGGAACGCCGACGCGCTGGACATCGGCCAGCAGCTGGCGAACAAGATCAACGCCTGGTGGCACGCGATGTTGAAGGACAAGCATGGTCTGGAATGCCATCTCGAGATCGAGTTCGATACGCACTTCCAGAAGTTCTTCATGCCGACGATACGCGGCACGGAAACGGGCAGCAAGAAGCGCTACGCCGGCCTGACGGTCAATGCCAAGGGCGAGGAAGAGGTGATTTATCGCGGCCTGGAAGTGGCGCGCAGCGACTGGACGCCGTTGGCGCAGCAGTTCCAGAAAGGGCTGTTCATGCGCATCTTCAAGGACGAGCCGTACCAGGACTTCGTGCGCGACTACGCGCGCAAGACGCTGTCGGGGGATTTCGACGAGCTGCTGGTCTACCGCAAGCGGCTGCGCCACCGGCTGGACGAATACAAGGTCAACGTGCCGCCGCAGGTGCGGGCCGCGCGCCTTGCCGACGAATACAACCAGTCGCATCGCCGTCCGCTGCGCTATCAGAACGGCGGCTGGATTAGCTACGTGATGACCACCGGCGGCCCGGAGCCGCTGGAGGCGATGCGTTCGAATATCGATTACGACCATTATCTGACCAAGCAATTGCAACCGATCGCCGATTCGATCCTGTTGCCGATGAAGGACAGTTTTTCCAGCCTGACCACCTCACAAGCCAGTCTTTTTTAGGGAGCGACCATGAACGATTTCAAGAAACTGCACGACGGTAGCAAGCTGCTGCACCTGCCCAACGCCTGGGATGCGGGCAGCGCGCGCTTGTTCGAAAGTCTTGGCGCGCCGGCTATCGCCACCACCAGCGCCGGTGTGGCCTGGGCCGCCGGTTACGCCGATGGCGACAATATGCCTGCCGATGTGGCCATCGCGGTCGCCATCAACATGGCGCGGGTGCTGACGGTGCCGCTGTCGGTCGATCTGGAAAACGGCTACTCGGATGACGCGGACCTGGTTGCGCACACCGCGATGAAGCTGGTCGACGCCGGCGTGGCGGGCATCAATCTGGAAGATGGCGGCGGCACGCCGGAGTCGTTGGCCGAGAAGATTGTCGCGATCAAGAAGGCGGTTGCCGCAGCGGGCAAGGAACTCTTCATCAACACCCGTACCGACGTTTATCTGAAAGGACTGGCGCCGGAAGGCGAGCGGGTGGCGGAGGTGTTGAAGCGTGCCGCGATCTACAAGGCGGCTGGAGCCGATGGCCTGTTCGTGCCGGGTATCTGCAATGTCGATGAGATCAAGGCCGTCGTCGCCGGCGCCGGCTTGCCGGTGAACGTGATGGACTGGCCGGGCGTGCCGTCCGCCGATGAGTTGCATAAGCTGGGCGTGTGTCGCCTGAGCGCCGGTTCCGGCATACCGCAGGCCTTGTGGGCCGTCGCCGCCGATATGGCCAAGGGTTTTCTGGCCGCCGGCAGCGCCGGTCCGTTGATGGACAAGGCGATGCCGTATGGTGCGTTGCAGGCGTTATTTATCAAAGCTTAGCGCGTCGCCGGGATCAGCGTTTTTGCGCGGTTATCGAAGCTGTACGCGCCGGCGCCGAACGCCACCACTTGCAGCAAACCACCGGCCATCGCGAAGTTTTTCAGCAGATGGATCATTTGATTCTGGTCTCCCACCGCGTTGTGGAAGGCCAGGCCGGTGACGATCGAGAATGCCGCCAGCCCCGCCGCCACAAGGCGCGTCTTGACTCCCAACACCAGCAGCAGGCCGCCGCCCAATTCGACGCCGATGGCGATCGCCAAGGCCAGCGGCGCGAGAGGTAGGCCGGTCGAGGCGATGTAGCCTATCGTCGCGGCGGGCGCGGCCAGCTTGCCGAAGCCGCTGATGATAAAGATCGCCGCCAGCAGTACGCGGCCGATGACTGGGATGATTGAGGTGTTTGGATTGATGGTGTTCATGTTATTTCCTTTCGAGGTTTAATTTAAGTAGGTTGCTTTGGACAGCACTGCTTACATCAATTTCGCGGAGCGCAACTGCGCGCCGATACGTTCAATTTCGCTTTCGCCCTTGACCAGCGCCGCCTCGCTGGTATGCACCGAGTAGCGGCCGGTCACTAGGTCGTACGGGTGCTTCACGGCAGAACCGAGGACGAATTCGGTGGCGCCTTCGGCGACGAAATCGATCGCCTCGTTCCCGTCGGCGAACACCGCGACCTCCTTGCCGATCGTGGTGCGGCCGGTGCGCAGCGCGCCGCTGGCCACCGATACCCAGGCCACGTCATGGCCGGCCGGCGGCGTATAGGTCCAGCGTTCGCCGTCGCTCAATTTCACATGCAGATAATTGATCGAGGCGCGCGGCCGGATGGCGCTGACGGCGCCGCCGTAACTGCCGATAATCACGCGCGCCGGGCCCACGCTTTGCACTTGTTCGGCCGCCAGGTACTGGCTATGCGCCGGACCGTTTTCATCTTCGGCCGGCAGTGCAAGCCACAGCTGGAAACCGGTCACGCTGCCGCCGGTCACCGGGCCGCCGTCGTGCCACACGCCGCCGCCGGCATTCATCCATTCGACACCGCCTGCCGCGACTTGTCCTTCGCTGCCGGTGGTTTCGCGGTAGCGTATGGCGCCATCCACGACCACGGTCACGGTGGCGATGCCCGAGTGCGGGTGCATCCCCATCATGTGGCCGCTCGTCGATTCCATATCGAACAGGTCGAGGAAGACGAAAGGCTTGATTAGCTGGCCGACGTCGCCAGGGCTCACCAGGCGGGTGATGCCGCCTCTGCTGTGGCCGGCGGTGCGGTGAATCAGATTGCGTTGAGTTGGCTGGTTCATGGTACGGCTCCTTGTTTTGTTTGCGGCACATGTTTGTCAGTGCATGCAATGAATCATAGATATCGCCGATCCATCTGAGAAGCCAATATAATTAGATGTATAGTATTCAAGGAGTAGATACATGCTGGACGCGATGTCGCTGGACCAACTGCGCACCTTTATCGCCGCGGCGGAGGAGGGGAGTTTTTCTGCCGCCGGCCGCAAGCTGCGCCGCGCGCAATCGGTGGTCAGCACCACGCTGGCCAATCTGGAGTTGCAAATCGGTTTCCCGCTGTTCGAACGCACCGGCCGCTATCCACAACTGACGGAGGCGGGCCGGGCGCTGCTGTCGCAGGCACGCCTGGCGGTCGACAGCATGGACGCCTTCAAGGCCCGGGCGCGCACCCTGGCCGAGGGGCTGGAGCCGGAGCTGGTGGTGGCGGTGGATGTGATGTTTCCGATCGAGACGCTGACGGCCGCCGTGCAGGCGTTCCACCAGGCCTATCCCGGCACGCCGCTGCGGCTATATGTGGAGGCGCTGGGCGCGGTGCTGCAGCCTCTGCTGGACGGCAATTGCCGGGTGGCGGTCATCGGCAGCTTGCCGGATATCCCGGATGGCTGCGCATCGGAATTTTTGCTCAGCGTGGCGGCGGTATGCGTGGTCGCGCCCGCCCATCCGCTGGCGGCGATCAAAGGGCCGATCCCGCGCGCGGTCGCCGCCGAACAGGTACAGCTGGTGTTGACGGACCGCTCCAGCCTGACTGCGGGACGCAACTTCGGTGTCATGTCGTCCAAGACCTGGCGCCTCGGCGACCTCGGCGCCAAGCACGCCTTCCTGCGCGCGGGCTTGGGCTGGGGCTACATGCCGCTGCACATGGTGCAGGAAGAGCTGCGCGACGGCAAGCTGGTCGAGATCCGCCTTGAGGGGCAGCCCTCGATCGGCTCCGGATTCTCCATGCACGCGCTGCACATGAAGGAGTTCCCGCCCGGCCCCGCCGGCCGATGGTTCGTCAACCAGCTCAAGCTGTAGTCGTCCCGCTTAGGACATGTGGCCGTCGGCCGCGCCCGCCGAGCCGATCTCGACAGCCAGCGCCTCCAGGCGATCGATGCGGCGGTCGCACAGCTTGCCTAATCCTCCAGAACACATGCGCGGCACTTCAACCCGCGTTGTAGCGAAATAGAAACATTCTCAGCGCCGTGCCATTAACGCGAAACGCGCAGTTTTCACTTTTTCCAAACGGACAAATTTGCGCTTCAGTACGAATACTTCCTCATAGGGATGTCGCTACTTTTAATCGTCTTCTGAAACTTTTTGTTACAGTTTCTTGTCGGAATATCACATATTTCCACAGAAACTTGGTTACATTTTCCTTACAAAATAGTTTCATGCAAGCTTTGACAGTCGAGTCCGCCAAACAACAGAATCGCCTTACACCCACTTAAGAAAACATTAATTCTGATGTGCTTCGTAGCGGCGGCCGGCCAACCGCAGGCCGCCGAAAAGTGGGTGTGGTGTTAGCGCTATCTCTCTAACTGTCTGATAAAAAGGAAGACTCATGACTTTGAATAAAGCAATGATGGCATTGACGTTGTCGCTCGCCGGCGGCTTGGCGACGGCCGCGCCGGGCTCCTCGTTCGTCGATTTTTCCAATGGGGCGCAAGGGTGGGAAGGCATGCAGCCGGCCAATGGCGTCGGCGGCTCCGGCATCAATCCCAACCTGGGCAACGGGGCGCCGGCCTTGCACACGGTGATGGAAAACTTCGGTATCAGCTTCAGCAACAGCACCAACCAGTCCTACCTGGGCGATTATGGCAAACTTGGTAGCGTCACCATCGGCCTGGACGTCATTGCCAACTCGATTCGGTTCTTCGGCCAGGAAGTCTCGCGCAACATGGTGGTCGAACTGCGCGACTATGGCAACACGCCGCAGGGCATGCCGTACACCAGCGTTTGGTATGACCTGGGCACCATCGACTACACCAAGGGCTGGCAGCATTTGTCTGTAACTATCGGTGATACGACGTCGACCGCTCTGCCGACCGGTTGGGGCGGTTACGGGTCGTCCGACGATGCCGGCGGTCCCGGCCTGCCGCCAGGCCGCAGCTTCGCCGACGTGCTGTCCGGCGTCGACGAATTGGTCTTCACCACCTACGTCCCCGGCTATATGTACGGTTTCACGGACTTCGATGTCGCGGTCGACAATATCTCCGTCAGCGCCGTGCCGGAGCCATCGACCTACGCGATGATGCTGGGCGGCCTGGGCATGGTCGGCTGGATGAAGCGCCGCAAGTCGCGCGCCGCTTCGGCGACAAAAGCGGCCTGAGCGCCGAGGCGTAGTTGAGCGAGTCGGAGAGTGGGGCCCCGCTTTCCGATTGCACGATTCTACAGGCCCATTGCCGGCCCCAACGGCACACGCCACGTTTACCCCTTGCGCGACTGACAATCGGTCACTAAAATGCGAATGATTCTCATTTATTGAGGAAATATAGAATATCAGCCAGGCGCAGCGCTCTCCCAGCCAGATAACAATCCGCCGTTATACAAAGGGAGTGGTAATGCGATCAAAGAAGTTAGAGGCCGGTGTACGGAATAGTTTTGGCCGGCGTGTCGATGCGGCATGGCGTCCGCGCGTGATGTCGATGGCCGTTGCCGGGGCGCTTGCGTTGTTGGGCGTCAACCCCGTGCACGCGGATGATAAGCCGGCCGAAGCGGCCGCGGCCGATGCTGCGCCGATACCGACCGTGCAGATCACGGGTCAGGCGGGGCCGGGCGACACCACCGAAGGCACCGGCTCGTATACGACCCGCAGCATGAACACGGCCACCCGGCTGAACATGTCGGTGCGCGAGACGCCGCAGTCGATCAGCGTGGTGACCCGCCAGCAGATGGACGACCTGAACCTGCAATCGGTCGATCAAATCGTCAACATCACCCCGGGCCTGTCGCTCAACCGGAACGGCACCGACCGCAACAGTATTTATTCGCGCGGCTTCGCCATCTCCAACTTCACCGAGGACGGCCTGACCATGGCCAGCGAGAGCGACACCCTCGGCTTCGCCACGTTGGCGATGTACGACCGCATCGAAGTGCTGCGCGGCTCGGCCGGCATGGCCATCGGCGCCGGCACCCCGGCCGGCACGCTCAACTTCGTGCGCAAGCGCCCGACCGCCGACACCCGCGTCGCGCTCACCGGCAGCGTCGGCCGCTACAACGATTATCGCGGCGAGGTCGACGTCAGCGGCGCCCTGAACGCCGCCGCCACCCTGCGCGCCCGCGCCGTGCTCGCCTACCAGGACACCGACACCTTCATCTCCAACTACGGCCACAAGCGCAAGCTGGCCTACGTCACGGCCGACGCCGACCTGTCGCGCGACACCACCTTGAGCGTGGGCTTCCACTACAACCAGGAAAAGAACAACGGCTCGACCTGGTACGGCCTGCCGACCTCGCAAACCGGCGCCTTCCTGCCGCTGGACCGTTCGACCAGCAACGCGCCCGACTGGACCACCTGGGACAAGACCAACACCCGCGTCTTCGCCGAGATCGAGCACAAGCTCGGTGGCGGCTGGAAGGCCAGGCTGGCCGGCCAGGCGCTGACCGACGATATGGATTCGGAGGTGGTCGGCATCGGCCGGGTCCGTGGTACCGAGCTGTTCCGCTTCATCGCCGCCGACAATTTCATCTACGACCGCGAGCAGCGCAGCTACGACGCGCAGGCCTCCGGTCCATTCACGTTGCTGGGCCGGCAGCATGAGATCGTGTTCGGCGCCAACTACCGCAACCGCCACACGTCGGACAGGGGGTTGCAGTCGGTGCCCGCGTACGACTACGTTTTCGACCCGGTCAACTGGGACAGCAGCGTGCCGCAGCGTCCTGTGATGAACGATTTTTACTACGGGCAAGCGGTCAAGCTGAAGCAGCAGGCCGTCTACACCACTGCGCGCTTCAGCCTGGCCGATCCGCTGTCGCTGCTGCTGGGAGCGCGCGTGGACTGGTACGACTACGCGTTGCACAACACCTTCACCGGCGCGCGCTCGGGCTACAAGATCGACAATGAAAAGACGCCGTACGTGGGCCTGGTCTACGACGTCAATGGTACGTACTCGCTGTACGGCAGCTGGACCAGCATCTTCAATCCGCAGAGCGCGGTGGACCGCAACGGCGCGCTGCTCGACCCGGTCACCGGCATCAACATGGAGGCCGGCGTCAAGGGCGAGTATTTCGGCGGCGGGCTCAACGCCTCGGCGGCCGTATTCCGCATCAAGCAAAAGAACCTGGCCAACGCCTTGCCGGTGGGGCAGTGCTCGCCCGGCGTGCTGTCGTGTTCGGAATCGACCGGGGAAGTGGAAAGCGAGGGCGTCGAGCTCACCTTGGCCGGCGAACTGGCGCGGGACTGGCAGGCCAGCGCCGGCGTCACCCTCAACTCGGCCAAGTACGCCAAGGCGCAAGGCAGCAACAAGGTCGGCGCGCGCTTCGCCGCCGAACGGCCGACGCGGTTGCTCCGGCTGGCGACCAGCTACCGCCTGCCGGGCAATCTGAACGCCTGGCGCGTGGGCGCGGCCGTGCGCGCGCAGAACCGCATCTTCCGCACCAACGTGCCGATCCGGCAGGGCGGCTACGCGATCGTCGACCTGAACGCGGGCTGGCAGGCCACCAAGCGGCTCGACGTGAGCCTGGGCGTGAGCAACCTGTTCGACCGAAGCTACTACCAGAGCATCTCCGCGCTGGACAGCGGCAACGCCTTCGGCGATCCGCTCAGCTACAACGTCACGGCGCGTTACCGGTTTTAATTAGTAGTCTTCGGTGTTCACCGTGCAGGTCAGCGCGGTGACGCCGTCTTCGACGCTGGCGGTCAGCACGCCCAGCTTGGTGGCGCGGCCGTAGCCCTGGCCGTCCTTGCCGCGCTTCAGCTTGGCCGCCTTGACCAATTGCGCCTCCGTCACGCCGGGCAGATAGGCGCGATAGGTGTGCTCGCCGCCATCGCGCATGACAAGCACGCGTTGCGTCGGCAGGCCGAACGGCGTTACCTGCAGCGGCAAATTCACTGCGGATTCCCGGTCCCAGCCCGCGCTCGTCAGCGCCTTTTCGGCGGTCTGGAAACTGCCGTCAAGCCTGGAGCAGGTCAAGGCCGCCTCCAGGATAGGCTTGGCCTTGGTCCACTGGGCCGAAGGCGTCTGGGCTGCGGCTTGGCTGGCCACGATTGCGAGCAGCGTGGCGGCGCCAATCCGCATGAATGCCTGTTTGTTGCGCATGGTTTGTCCTGGGTAGTGGTGGGTAGTGGTGGGTAGGTCGATATGCTAAAAAAACAATGCAAAAATTATAACCCGACCCAGGCGCCGGACGTTGCACGGTTCGGCCCGAATCGCCCCCGTCATCCGTGACAGATGAAATTTTCAGTCGTGACATAATCGTTCCCATTCCCCACAACCGAAGGGCACGGCGTGAGCAAACTCTTTTCCACTTTTAAGATCGGGCCGTTGGAGCTGGCCAACCGCATCATCATCGCGCCGATGTGCCAGTACTCGGCCGAGCAGGGCAGCGCCACCGACTGGCATTTGATTCATCTGGGCAGCTTGGCGCTTTCCGGCGCCGGCCTGCTGATCCTCGAGGCCACCGCCGTCTCGCCCGAGGCGCGCATCTCGCCGGCCGACCTGGGCTTGTACTCCGACGAAAACGAGCAAGCGCTGGCCCGCGTGCTCCAGGCGGTCCGCCAGCACTCCGACATGCCCATCGGCATCCAGCTCGGGCACGCCGGACGCAAGGCTTCGTGCGCCGCGCCATGGGACGGCGGCGCGCAAGTGGCGGCGGACGCGGGCGGCTGGACCACCGAGGCGCCGTCCGCGGTGCCGTACGCCGAAACGGACCGTCCACCCGTGGCGCTGGACGATGCCGGCCTGGCGCGCGTGCGCGAAGCGTTCGCGCAGACCGCGCGCCGCGCCGCCAGGCTGGGCCTGGACATGGTCGAGGTGCACGCCGCGCATGGTTATCTGCTGCACCAGTTCCTGTCGCCGCTATCCAACCAGCGCACCGATCAGTACGGCGGCTCGCTGGAAAACCGCATGCGCTTCCCGCTGGAGGTGTTCGACGCCGTGCGCGCCGCCTTCCCGGCCGACAAGCCGGTCGGCGTGCGCATCTCGGCCACCGATTGGGTCGAGGGTGGCTGGGACCTGGCGCAAAGCGTGGCGTTCTCCAGGGCGCTGGCGGCGCGCGGCAGCGCCTACGTGCACGTGTCGAGCGGCGGCTTGTCGGCGCAGCAGAAGATCGACGTGGGACCGGGCTACCAGCTGCCGTTCGCGCAGGAGATCAAGCGCCACGTCGAGGTGCCGGTCATCGGCGTCGGCATGATCACCACGCCGGAACAGGCCGAGACGGCGATCCGCGACGGCAGCGCCGACCTGGTGGCGCTGGCGCGCGGCATCCTGTACGACCCGCGCTGGCCGTGGCACGCGGCGGCCACGCTGGGCGCGCAGGTCGAGGCGCCCAGGCAGTACTGGCGTTCGCAGCCCGCCGCGTACAAGAACCTGTTCGCGACCGGAAAGTGAGCCATGGTCGATTTACTCGAAGCCGCCGTCGCCCAGGGCGCGCTTCAGGTAATCGACGAAGGACGTGATGCGCGACGATAGCGCGGTATTGCGGTAGTAGACCGCGTTGATCGGCTGGCGCACCTCGAAGGTTTGCTGCGTCAGCACCTGCTTGAACCGCTTGGCTTTCCTATCCTCGCGGGTCATGAAATCGGACAGGCAAACAATGCCGGCGCCCTCGAGGGCCAGCTGCCGCAAGGTCTCCCCGCTTGACGAACGGATGGTTGGCTGGATGTGCAATGGCTGTCCGTTCTGGTCCGGCAGCGGCCAGTCGTTCAGCGACTCCGGCTGGTTGAAGCCCAACAGCGCATGGCGCGCCAGGTCGGACACCTTCCTCGGCGTGCCATGCGCCGCCAGGTAGTCCGGCGTGGCCAGCACCCGTATCCTGCTGCTGCCGATCGGCGTCGCGTGCAGGGTCGAGTCCTTGAGCGCGCCGATGCGGATGGCGACGTCGGTGCGCCGCTCCAGCAAATCGATGATGCCTTCGTTGCTGTTGAATTCCAGTTGCACCTGCGGATAGCGCTCGCGGTAGCCGCGCACCAGCGGCACCACCACGTGCAGCATGAACGGCGACGCCGCGTCCACGCGCAGCAGGCCGGCCGGCGTGTCGCGCCGCACCGACATCTGCTCCTCGGTCGCCTCCACCGACGCCACGATCTCGCGCACCCGGTCCAGATAGGCCGAACCCTCCTCGGTCAGCTCCATGCGCCGCGTGGTCCGCCGCAGCAAGGTGGTTTGCAGCTTTTCCTCCAGCCTGCCCAGCGTGCGGCTGGCGGCGGAGATGGTCTGGCCCAGCTGTTCGGCGGCGGCCGTGATCGAGCCGTTGTCCACCACGGCCAGGAACAGCTGCATTTCATCGAGAGTCGTCTTCATATTTTACATATTATCAAATATCTTTCCCGGATTCGCGGCTTTTTCCGGGAGAATAAAGCGCGCACACTGGGGTCTTCGATTTATCACGCAAGGAGATCCACATGAGTATTCCATCTTTCGGCGTCGGCACGTTCCGCCTGCAGGGCCAGGTTGTTATCGATTCGGTGCGCACCGCGCTCGAGGTAGGGTATCGCGCCATCGACACCGCGCAAATCTACGGGAACGAAGCCGATGTGGGGCAGGCGATAGGGGAGTCCGGCGTCGCCCGCGACCAGCTGTTCGTCACCACCAAGATCTGGACCGCGAACTACGCCGCCGACAAGCTGATTCCGAGCCTGAAGGACAGCCTCGCCAAGCTGCGCACCGACCATGTCGACCTGACCTTGATCCACTGGCCCGCGCCAGGCAACGGCGTGCCGCTGACGGAATATATGCAAGCGCTGGCCGAAGCCAGGGCGCAAGGGCTGACGGGGCAAATCGGCATCTCCAACTTCAACATCGCGCTGACCCGCGAGGCCATCGCGGCGGTGGGCAAGGAGGCGATCGCCACCAACCAGATCGAATTGAGCCCCTACCTGCAAAGCCGCCAGCTGACGGCCTTCCTGAAAGAGCAGGGCATCCACGTCACCTCGTACATGACGCTCGCTTACGGCAAGGTGCTGAAAGACCCGGTCATCGCCGACATCGCCCGACGTCACGGCGCCACCCCGGCGCAGGTCGCGCTGGCGTGGGCGCTGGGCGAGGGCTATTCGGTGATCCCTTCGTCGACCAAGCGCGAGAACCTGGCGGGCAATCTGCTGGCGCGCGACCTGCATTTGACCGACGAGGACATGGCGCGCATCGCCGCGTTGGAACGCAATGGCCGCGAAGTCAGCCCGGACGGCCTGGCGCCGGCCTGGGATTGAACCTGCCGTTTCAGCCACCGATAACTTTTAAAGGACACACCCATGAATGACCTCAAACACATCGCGCTTGCCGCCGCAGTCACCCTGGTGGCCGGCACCGCCGTCGCAGCCGACTGGTATCCCTCGGCCTATGGTCCCAAGGACGAAATCGGCGCCGCCAACCTGCTGACGCCGGAAGTGGTGCGCCAGGCCGCCACGCTGGTCAAGACCGGCAAGACCTATCCGCTGGCGGTACCGGTCAGCAAAGACTTGTCGGCCTTCCGCCACCGCAGCTTCAAGCTCTACAACATTCAGCCCGGCGAGCAGGCGGGGCTGACGATGGGGCCGAACAAGTTCACCTTCAACGACGAGCTGGCGGTGGCCTGGACCGGCGTCGGCACGCAGCTCAACGGCATCGGCCACATCGGCATCGACAACGTCTACTACAACGGCAACCGCGCGGCCGACTTTGTTACCGTCGAAGGCGTCAAGAAGCTTGGCGTCGAGAAGGTGCCGCCGATGGTCACGCGCGGCGTGGTGCTGGACATGACCAGGCACTATGGCAGGGACGTCGTCCCCGGTGGCACCGAGTTCACCGTGGCCGATTTGCAGGCGGTGCTCAAGCGGCAAGGCATCACTTTGCGCAAAGGCGACGTCGTGCTGTTCAACACCGGCTGGCTGGAACTGATCGGCAAGGACAACAAGCAATTCCTTGAAACGGAACCGGGCATCGGCATGAAAGCGGCGCAGTGGCTGGCCGACCAGGGCATCGTCGCCTTCGGCGGTGACACGTGGGCATCGGAGGTGTATCCGAACAAGAGCGGCGAAGAGTTCCCGGTCAACCAGTTCATGCTGGCCAAGCGCGGCATCTACAACCTGGAGCTGATCGACAGCCGCGCGCTGGTGCGCGACCAGGCCTGGGAATTCATGTTTGTGCTGGGCCAGCCGCTGTACGTTGGCTCGACGCAGGTTAATGTCAATCCGGTGGCGATCCGCTGATCAGGCGGAAACGCGGCAAAAAAGGCGGCGGAAAGAACCACCCATGTGCTGAACATCGAGACGCGTCCGATCCAGCGCGAGCTCTATGATTTCTGCCGCACCAAGCGCGGCGAGTTCACGCCGGAAGGATCGTCGCCGCCGCTGACGACGCATCCGACCTTGAGCAGCAACGGCAAGTTCATGAACTTCTATCCGTTTAACGACATCGAGACGATCTCGGATGGCTGCCGCTGGCGCTGGGCGCCGTCACCGGGGCGATGGCGTCCGGCTCCAACCGCGAGAGCGCGCCTGATGCGACGCCCCACACTACTTTTTTCTTACATGACTATGACGACGGCACTCATGGCGGGCACTGCGGCGCCGGTCTGGCGCCGTCACGCGGCCGTGGCGTGTTTGAGCTGGCGATCGAAATCGGCCGGATCGAAGTAGTCGCGCCAGACGGTGATCTCGCCGTTCTCCACCGTCACCGTGCCCATCACCGGCAAGGTGATGGTGCCGCCGTCCTTGTGGCGGAAAATGTCGATCCGCTCGTTGAGGACGACGTTGCCGGTGGCCGCGATGTGCGTCACCTGCCAGTCGACCAGGAATTCGGTGCCGATGCCGAAGCCGCGATGGAATGCTTCGACGCCGGCGCGGCCGACGATGTCGGGGAAGGGCACGTTGTCGTACAGGACGTCCTCGGACAGCATCGCCAGCGCCTCGTCGATGCGGTTGGCGCTCCAGTGCGCGAAAAAGGTTTCGGCGATGTGCACCGGGTTGTTGGTATGGTTGGTGGTCATGTTCCTCTCCTCAGGCGATCTGGCCGCCGTCGACGTTCAGCGTGGCGCCGGTGATGTAGGCGGCGTCCGGGCCGGCCAGGAAGACGACGGCGGCGGCGATTTCGTCCGGCCGGCCGTAGCGGCCCAGCGCGGCCATGGTTTTCAGCGTCTCGGCGAAGGCGCCGCTATCCGGATTCATTTCGGTGTCGATGGCGCCGGGCTGGATCACGTTGACGGTGATCTGACGGGCGCCGAGGTCGCGCGCCCAGCCCCGGGTATAGGCCGCCACCGCCGCCTTCGAGGCGACATAGTCGGCCACGCCGGCGAAGGCGATGCGGTCGGCGCCGGTGGTGCCGATCGAGACCACGCGGCCGCCGTCGGCCATCAACGGCGCGGCGGCGCGCACGGCGGCGGCCACGCCTTTGACGTTGACGTCGATCTGGCGCTCGAAGCCGGCCAGGTCGGCCTCGGCATCGTCCACCTTGCCGGTGACGAAGACGCCGGCCGAGTTGACCAGGATGTCGAGGCGGCCGAAATGCGCGTGCGCCTGTTTCACCATTGTCGCGACTTCATCGGCCTTGGCCTGGTCGGCGCGGATCGCCAACGCCTGGCCGCCCAGCGCCTCGACTTCGCCGACGACCTGCTTGGCGCGGTCGGGCGAGGCGGCGTAGCTGAAGGCGACCTTGGCGCCGTCGCGCGCCAGGCGTTTGACGATGGCCGCGCCGATGCCGCGCGAACCGCCGGTGACGATGGCGACCTTGCCTTGCAGCGGCAGGTTGGAGAGGGTGTTGTCGGTGGTGGTGTTCATGGCGCTTTTCCTTCAAGTGGTTTGTCGATGGGTCTACTATCCGCTTTTTATTCCCCTCTGATTAGTGCTGAATGGCTTTAAATATCTTCAAGTATTGGTATAAGATGAGGGGATGGAAACTCTCAGCAATCTCGAATGTTTTGTGCGGGCGGCCGAAGCGGCCAGCTTTTCGGAGGCCGCGCGGCGGCTCGGCCTGACGCCGGCGGCGGTCAGCCGCAATGTCGCCATGCTGGAAAAAAACCTGGGCGCGCGCCTGTTCCAGCGCTCCACGCGCCGGCTGCACCTGACCGAGGCCGGCGAGCGCCTGCTGGCCGGCATCGGCTCCAACCTGGACGGCCTGCAGGCGGCGCTGGCCGACGTCTCGACCGAACAGCAGCGGCCGACGGGTATTTTGAAGGTGAGTCTGGCGCCGAACTTCGGCATCGGCTACGTGCTGCCGCAGCTGCCGGCCTTTCTTGAAAGGTATCCCGGCATACGGCCGGAATGGCATCTGGAGAATCGCCAGGTGGACCTGATCGGCGAGGGCTACGATGCCGCCATCGGCGGCGGCTTCCACCTCAATCCCGGCGTGGTGGCGCGCGCGTTGGCGCCGGCGCACCTGGTGGCGGTGGCCGCGCCGTCCTGGCTGGCCGGCCGCGCCGTGCCATCGCACCCGAGCGAGCTGGCGGACGCCGATGCGATAGGCATGCGCTTCCTGCAAAGCGGCCGGTTGCGCGACTGGACCATGCGTAACGGCGCGGGGGAGGAGGCCGGGCTGGAAATGCGCCCGCTGGCGGTGCTGAGCGATCCGCAGGCGGTGTGCGCGGCGGCGGTGATGGGTGTCGGCGTTGCGGTGCTGGCGATGTCGGACGTGCTGGAGGCCGTGCGGCAAGGCGCCTTGGTGCGGCTGCTGCCGGAGTGGTACGTCGATGCCGGCATGATCTCGCTGTACTACCCGAGCCGCACGCAGTTGCCTGCCAAGACGCGCGCCTTTGTCGATTTCGTGGTGGCGGCGTTCGAGCGCGAGGGCTTGGCGCGCAAATTGTCGGCGATGCCGCGCTAGCGGCACCGCCGATGATGCGGCGTGATGCTGCCTTGAACCTCAGCGCGCCAACGTGGCGGTGTCGATCACGAAGCGGTAGCGCACATCGCCCTTGAGCATACGCTCATAGGATTCGTTGATCTGGTCGGCCCGTACCAGTTCGATGTCGGCGACGATGCCATGCTCGGCGCAGAAGTCCAGCATCTCCTGTGTTTCCGGTATCCCGCCGATCATCGAGCCGGCGATCGAGCGCCGCTTCATGATCAGGTTGAAGACGTTGGGCGACGGATGCGGCGTCGCCGGCGCGCCCACCAGGGCCATGGTGCCGTCGCGCTTGAGCAGCACCAGCAGGGCGTCGAGGTCGTGCGGCGCCGCCACCGTGTTGAGGATGAAGTCGAAGCTCTTGGCGTGGGCCGCCATCTCGTCGGCGTTCTTCGAGACCACCACTTCGTCCGCGCCCAGTTGGACCGCCGCCTCGCGCTTGGCGTCGGAGGTGGTGAAGGCCACCACGTGGGCCCCCATCGCGTGGGCCAGCTTGATGCCCATGTGGCCGAGGCCACCGATGCCGACCACGCCCACTTTCTTGCCCGGACCGGCGTTCCAGTGGCGCAGCGGCGAGTAGGTGGTGATGCCGGCGCACAGCAGCGGGGCGACGGCGGCCAGTTGTTCCTCCGGATGGCGCACCTTGAGCACGTAGCGCTCGTGCACGACGATTTTTTCCGAGTAGCCGCCCAGCGTCCAACCCGGCGCGTCCGGCGTGGGGGCGTTGTAGGTGCCCACCATGCCGTCACAATAATTTTCCAGGCCGTCGTCGCACTCGGCGCAATGCTGGCAGCTGTCGACCAGGCAGCCGACGCCGACCAGGTCGCCGACGTTGTGGCCCGTGACGTGGGCGCCGACCGCCGACACGCGGCCGACGATCTCGTGGCCCGGCACGCACGGATACTGCGTGCCGGCCCATTCGGAGCGCACCTGGTGCAGGTCCGAGTGGCAGATGCCGCAGAAGGCGATGTCGATCAGGACATCGTGGGCGCCCGGCGCGCGGCGGGTGATGGCCAGCGATTCGAGCGGCTTGTCGGCGGCGTGGGCGCCGTAGGCTTGTACTTGCATGGTGGGGCTCCTTGGTGCGTTTGAACAGATGGACATTTTCCATGTCTGGACGTCCGAATCGTTAGCCCGTTCCGCCGCAATTCTTGCCCGATCCAGCGGCGGCGCGGTCTTTCGGTAGTCGGCGCCCGCCCCGGCGAGCTAAAATTCGTACAGGAGGAAGTGAGCGGAAATGAGATCGACAGACGACAAGGCGGCGCCGCGCGGCGCGCATCAGCGGGCGCTGGCCAGCATCATTGAAAACCGGTTGAGCGCAACCGGCGACTATGAGACGGCGATTCCGCACCTGCGCTTTTTCCGGCGCGACGAGCCCGCGCCGCCGACGGTGTGCATGGTGGAGCCGTGCATCGTGTTCGTCGCGCAGGGGGCCAAGCGCTTGTGGGTCGGCGGCGAAGGGTATTTGTACGACAGTTCGCGGCTGCTGGTGACGTCGCTCGATTTGCCCGGCGGCTCGGAGGTGCTCACGGCCAGCGCGGCGCAGCCTTGCGTGGGGCTGATGCTCAAGCTCGACATGCGCGCGCTGGCGGAACTGATCGCGATGGGCGGCCTGCCGGCGCTCGACGGGACGGCAGCCGGCGCCGGCGCCGGCATAGGCATCGGCGCGGCAACGGACGATATCCTGGCGCCGCTGGAGCGGTTGCTGGCGTTGCTGGACGATCCGGCGGCCATACCCGTCATCGCGCCGTTGATCCAGCGCGAGATCTACTACCGGCTGCTGCGGGGCGACCAGGCGGCGCGCCTGCGGCGGATCACGGCGGTCGACAGCCAGGGACACCGGATCACGAAGGCCATCGATTGGCTCAAATCGAATTTCACGCAGTCGCTGCGCGTCGAGGAATTGGCGGCGCGGGTGCAAATGAGCGCGACCACGTTCCACCAGCATTTTCGGCAATTGACCGCGATGAGTCCCTTGCAGTACCAGAAGTGGTTGCGGTTGAACGAGGCCAAGCGCCTGATGCTCAGCGAGCACCTGGACGCCGCCAGCGCCGCCTACAAGGTGGGCTACGAAAGCCCGTCGCAGTTCAGCCGCGAGTACAGCCGGCTGTATGGACTATCGCCCAAGCGCGACATCATGGAGATGCGCGGCCGGGCCGCCGAGGGGAGCTAACCCCTGGGCGGCCAGGCTTCACGCCACCTTTGGCAGTTCGCCGATCAACTTGTCGAGCGTGATCGGATACTCGCGCACACGTATGCCGGTGGCGTTGTACACCGCGTTGGCGATGGCCGCCGCCACGCCGCTGATCCCCAGCTCGCCCACGCCCTTGGCCTTCAGCGGGCCGGCGGTGGCGTCGGCCTCGTCGAGGAAGATCACATCCAGGTGCGGAATGTCGGCGTGCACCGGCACTTCGTATCCGGCCAGGTCATGGTTGACGAAGTAGCCGGCACGCTTGTCGACCACCATGTCCTCCATCAGCGCGGCGCCGGCGCCCATCGTCATGCCGCCGATGATCTGGCTGCGCGCCGTCTTCGGATTGATGATGCGCCCCGCCGCGCACACGGCCAGCATGCGGCGGATGCGGATCTCGCCGGTGTACGCGTCCACCGCCACCTCGGCGAAGTGCGCGCCGAAGGTCTGCTGGGCGAAGCGCGTGGCCAGGTCGCCGTATTCCATCTTGTCTTCCCCGATTAGTTCGCGCTCGCGCGCGGCCGATTGCAGGGCCACGCTGCGCCCGCCCCATGTGACCTGGCCTTGCGCGAACGTGGCGTCGGCCACGTTGAAGCCGAGCTGCCTGGCCACCGCCTCCCGCAGCTGGACGCAGGCGGCGTACACGCCGGCCGTCGACGAGGCCGCGCCCCACTGGCCGCCGGAACCGGCCGACTCCGGAAAGCGCGAGTCGCCCAGGCGCACCACCACCTGGTCGAGCGCCACGCCCATCATCTCGGCGGCGGTCTGCGCGATGATCGTATAGCTGCCGGTGCCGATGTCGGTCATGTCGGTTTCCACCGTCACCACGCCGCGCTTGTCCAGGCGCACGCGCGCGCCCGAGGCCATGACCGGCGCGCCACGGATGGCGGCGGCCACGCCGTAGCCGGTCAGCCAGCGTCCGTCGCGCCGGCCGGCCGGACGCTCGGGACGCCGGCTCCAGCCGAAACGCTGCGCGCCGGTCTGCAGGCAGGCGATCAGCTGCCGCTGCGAGAATGGCCGCTTGGGGTCTTCCGGATCGACCTGCGTATCGTTGCGGACCCTGAAGGCGATCGGGTCGAGGTTCAGCTTCTCGGCCAGTTCGTCCATGGCGATTTCCAGCGCCATCATGCCCGGCGCTTCGCCCGGCGCGCGCATGGCGCTGCCTTCGGCCAGGTCCAGCTGCGCCAGTTTCAGTTTGGTCATGCGGTTGGCGCCCGCGTACAGCAGGCGGGTCGGAGCGGTGGCCGCCTCCGGGCGTCCGCCGGCGATGTTGCCCGACCAGCTCTCGTGGCCGATGGCGACGATGTCGCCCGCCGCCGTGGCGCCGATGCGGATGCGCTGTATCGTCGCCGGCCGGTGCGTGACATTGTTGAACATCAGCGGCCGTTGCAGCGCCACCTTGACCGGGCGTTGGGCGGCGCGCGCGCCCAGCGCCGCCAGCACGGCGTCGCACAGGATCGTGCCCTTGCCGCCGAAGCCGCCGCCGATGTACGGCGACACCAGGCGGATGTCGTCCACCGCGATGCCGAGCGTCCTGGCCAGGTCGCGCCGGCCCCAGTTGACTTGTTGGATCGCGGTCCAGCAAGTCAGCTGGTCGCCGTTCCAGGCGGCGATGGTGGCGTGCGGCTCCATCATCGCGTGCGCGTGGTCCGGCGTGGTGTAGGTCGCGTCGAGCTTGACCGCCGCGCCGGCGTAGGCGCCGTCGAAATCGCCGATGCCGGTTTGCGCCGGTGGCCTGAATTTGCCCGGCTTCGGCGGCTGCGCGCCGTCCTTCGCGGCCGCCAGGTCGAAGGCGCCGGCGCTGCGCGTGTAGCGCACGTTGATCAGGGCGGCCGCCGCGCGCGCCTGCTCGAAGGTGTCGGCCACCACCAGCGCCACCGCCTGGTGATAATGGTCGACGGCGGGACCGGCCAGCGCGCGGCCGGCATAGAACTCCCCCTTGTCGAGCTTGCCGGCATTGTCGGCGGTGACCACCGCCAGCACGCCCGGCGCGGCCCTCGCGCGGGCCGTGTCGATGCTGTCGATGCGGCCCTTGGCGATGGCCGCGCCCAGCACGTAGCCGTAGGCCGCGCCGGGCGCCGCGGCGTGCTGCTCGTAGGCGTAGGAGGCGCCGCCGGTGACCTTGAGCAGGCCGTCGACGCGGTCGACCGGTTTGCCGACCACGCGCAACTGGTCGATGGGATTGGTGGTGGCGGGTTTATCGAATTTCATGACTTGGCCTTTCCGCCATCGGCGAGGATCGATTGCAGCGCGCGTTCGGCCAGGGCGACCTTGAACGCGTTGTCTTTGGTGGGGGCGGCTTTTCCGAGCAGGGCGGCGATGACCGCGCGCGCGCCTCGGGGCAGGGCGGCGTCGCCGGCCGCGCTGCGCCAGGGCTGGTGCGCCACGCCGCCCAGCGCCACGCGGCCGCCGCCGTCCGGTTGGACGATTGCCGCCACCGACACCAGCGCGAAGGCGTAGGAGGCGCGGTCGCGCACCTTCTGATAGTGGTGGCGTCCGCCGACAGGCGCCGGCAGCACCACCGCCGTAATCAGTTCGCCGGGCAGCAGCGCGTTCTCCAGATGCGGCGTGGCGCCCGGCGGCCGATAGAACTCGGCGATCGGAATCCGTCGGCCGGCGCCGTCGGCGCGCACCGTCTCGACGACGGCGTCGAGCGCGCGCATGCCGACCGCCATGTCGCTGGGATGGGTGGCGATGCAGGCGTCGCTGGCGCCGACCACGGCCAGTTGCCGGCTATAGCCGCCGATCGCCGAGCAGCCGCTGCCGGGCTGGCGCTTGTTGCACGCCTGGTTGGTGTCGTAGAAGTAGGGGCAGCGGGTGCGCTGCAGCAGGTTGCCGGCGGTGGTGGCCTTGTTGCGCAGTTGCGCCGAGGCGCCGGCCAGCAGCGCGCGCGACAGCACCGCGTAGCCGCTGCGCACGGTCGCGTCGGCGGCCAGGTCGGTATTGCGCACCAGCGCGCCCACGCGCAGGCCGCCCTCGGGCGTCGGCTCGATCTTGTCCAGGCCGATGCCGTTGACGTCGATCAGGTGGGCCGGCGCTTCGATTTCCAGCTTCATCAGGTCGAGCAGGTTGGTGCCGCCGGCGATGAAGCGGGCGCCGGGATGGCGCGCCGCCGCTTCCGCGGCCTCGGCCGGTGTGCGGGCGCGCTGATAGGTGAACGTTTTCATGCCTTGCCCTCCGCGACCTCGGTGATCGCTTCGATGATGTTGGAGTAGGCGCCGCAGCGGCAGATATTGCCGCTCATGCGTTCGCGCAGTTCGTCCGCCGTCACCAGGGGAACCGTCGCCAGGCTGGCGCTGACGTGGCTGGGCACGCCGCGCTTGAGCTCATCCAGCGCGCCCACGGCCGAGCAGATCTGCCCAGGCGTGCAGTAGCCGCACTGGAAGCCGTCGTGCTTGACGAAGGCGGCCTGCATCGGATGCAGCGTCGACGGCGTCCCCAGGCCCTCGATCGTGGTGACGCGGTCGCCGTCATGCATCACGGCCAGGGTCAGGCAGGAATTGACGCGGCGGCCGTTGACCAGCACCGTGCAGGCGCCGCACTGGCCGTGGTCGCAGCCCTTCTTGGTGCCGGTCAGGTGCAGATGCTCGCGCAGGGCGTCGAGCAGGGTGACGCGCGTGTCCAGTTCCAGCCGGTGCGTGGTACCGTTCACTTCGAGCGCGGTGGTGGTCATCGAGGGGGCGGCGGCGGGCGCGCCGCGCGCGGCGCCGGGCACCATGGTCGCGGCCACGGCCGTCGAACTGGAGACCAGGAAGGTGCGTCGTGTTACGTCGGGGCCAGTGAGGCTTTTCATGCGCGAACTCCGGTGGTCGGTGGCGAAAACGCGTTCTGGCGTGATTGCCTGATCGCGCAGACCAGTGTGACGCTTCACCGGGCTGAGCGGTATCCCGTTCCTCTGGATTGATTGCCTGATACTCTGGTCGTCGATGTTCCGCTAGCCAGTTGCCACCCGCACTCGGTATCATCGACACGAAAACAGGAGGATCACTTTGGCATCTGGCGCATCAGTGGAAAAACCGGTCGACATGCTGTGCGACGAGCTGGCGCGCAAGTGCGCGCCGTTCGCGTTGTCGAAGGAAAACCCCACCATCATTCCCCAGCTGACCCTGTATCGCCACACGGCCGCCACGCAGCCGCTGCCGATCACCTATACCCCCAGCATCGCGCTGGTGGTGCAGGGGAGCAAGCATGTGCATCTGGGGACCCACACCTTCATCTACGACCGCTCGCGGTTCTTGCTGACCTCGATCGAGCTGCCGGTGACCAGCCAGGTGATGGAGGCCAGCGAGGCGCTGCCGTACATGTGTCTGCGACTGGGGCTGGACATGCGGCTGGTGGCCGAGGTGATCGCCGGCGCCGAGCCCGCCGCCGGAGCAGGCGGCGATTCGTTCGGCATGGAAACCGGCGCGGCGACCGCCGACATCATCGGCGCCTTCGGCAGGCTGGTCGACGCGCTGCATACGCCGGGCGACGCGCGTTTCCTCGGTGACCTGTTGCAACGGGAAATCATCTACCGGGTCTTGCAAAGCGAGGCGGGCAGCCGGCTGCGCGCGATCGCCACCAACGGCGACCACAGCCACCGGACCGCCAAGGCGGTGGCCTGGGTCCGCGCCAACTTCACCAAGGCGTTGCGGGTGGAAAACCTGGCGGCGGTGGCCGGCATGGGGGTATCGACCTTGCACCATCATTTCCGCCGGTTGACGTCGATGAGTCCGCTGCAATATCAAAAGCAGCTGCGCTTGCAGGAAGCGCGCCGCCGCATGCTGACCGACGGCCTGGACGCGGCCAGCGCCGCTTTCGAGGTCGGCTACGAAAGCGCCAGCCAGTTCAACCGGGAATACAGCCGCGTGTTCGGGCTGTCGCCGATGCGCGATGTGCGCGCGCTGCGCGACCAGGGTGGCGCGCTGTAGGGGCGGCGGCCGGCGTCGTCAGGCGCAATCGGAGCGGTGGCAATGCAGCTTGGCCCGGGTATGCCATTCCTTGACCAATTGCCGGCGGCTGTCCTCGTAGCGCTCGTCGAGGAAGTCCGCCTTCACGACGCGCGCGGCGTGGAACATGTGGAAGTCGCCCAGCGACTCGCACCAGGCGGCGATGAAGCGTTGCGTGTCGATGAAACCGAGGATGATGGGCCTTGTCGATCAAACTGCCCCAGGTCGTCATGCCCGGCGTGCCGAGGCAGGCGGCGTCCGCGAACGAGACGCCGTCTGGCTTCTTGGCCACGAATTTCGCGTTGGTGACCAGCGCCTGGCCCAGCGCGCCGCTTTCCTTGAAGCGCGCCAAGCCGAACACGGCGTCGCCGGGCTGCAGGCGCGCCACCTCCGGACCGACGGCGATGACGGTGCCCGAAAAGTCGAAGCCCATGGCGCGCGGGAATTTTTGTCCTGTCATCATCTTCATCACGCCCTGGCGCAGTTTCCAGTCGATCGGGTTGATCGCTGCGAACTGGACCCGTACCGCCACTTCACCCCTGCCCGGCGTATCCAGGTCGAAGTGTTCAAGCCGCATCAGCTCCGGGCCGCCGTACTGGTGATACTGAAGTCGTTTCATCGTGCTCATGCTGGATTCTCTTGGTGAATGTAAAGAAATCCAGTGTAGAGCGACATGGTGCCAGATTATGGCACCATGCTGAGCGGGCGCGGAAGCAGGTTCAAATCTTTTTCAGCGCGTCGGCCTTGTGCGCCGCTTCCGCGCCGGTCTTGTCGCTGACGACCAGATACTCGGGATGGTCCTTCGACGCGGCCACTTCGTGCCCCTTGATGTGGGTGGGGGAGGTCAGCTTTTTCTTGACCTTGCCATGTACCACGCCCTGCGGCGAGTGCCACTGCACCTTGTCGCCCGCCTTGAATTGGTCCGTCATACGGCCTCCCTGTTTGAGTGTCCGCCGATTGGATCATGAATCCTTTATTCCCCGCGTACGTTACCGCGCAAGAAAAGTGTAGACGACTGGTCTAGTTGTGCTATAGTGATGTTCATGGGCACAGCACACACCTCCGACAACGTCGATGTTCGCGGGAACATCCTAGCCACCGGCCAGCGCATCATGGCGGGCAAGGGCTTTTCGGCCGTCGGCCTGAACGAGATCCTGGCCACGGCCGGAGTGCCCAAGGGTTCCTTCTATCATTACTTCGGTTCGAAGGACGCGTTCGGCGAGGCGATGCTCGAAGCGTATTTCGACGACTATCTGGCCGACATGGACGCCACGCTCGGCCAGTCCGGTTTGACGATGGCGCAGCGGCTGATGAATTACTGGCAGGCGTGGCAGAACTCGCAGTCGTTCTACGATTGCCAGGGCAAGTGCCTGGCCGTCAAGCTGGGCGCCGAAGTGGCGGACTTGTCCGAGGCGATGCGCTTATCGATGAAACGCGGCACTGCCGGCATCGTCGGCAGGCTGGCCGCCGCCATCGAGGCCGGCGTGGCCGAGGGATCGCTGTCGATCGACGGCGACGTCCAGGACACGGCCAGCAGCCTGTATCAACTGTGGCTGGGCGCCAGCGTGATGGTGAAGATCGTGCGGGACACCACCCCGTTCGCGTCGGCGCTGCGGACGACCAGGCAAATTCTGCATCTAGCCCCGGCTTGAACGGGGTGCAACAGGGCATTTCATTCGAAATGCTTTTTTTTGCCGGCTTTCTAGACGACTAGTCTACTAATAACGTTCAATATCCCGCCTTTGCGCGGCGAGAACTCTCGAAACAGAAAGGTTATGCGATGCTCGAACATATCAAATCCTCTGGTTGGCTGCGTGAGACCAACTTCATCGGCGGCGCATGGGTCGCCGCCGCCGATGGCGCGCGGCACGACGTGGACGATCCCGCCACCGGCGCGGCGCTCGGATCGATCGCCTGGTCCGGCGCGGCCGACACCCGGCGCGCCATCGACGCCGCGCACTCCGCCTTCGCTTCCTGGTCGATGACCACCGCCAACGAGCGCGCCGACGTGCTGCAAAAGATGGCCGCCACGGTGCGCGCCAATCTGGATGACCTGGCGGCCATGCTGACCCTCGAGCAGGGCAAGCCGCTGGCCGAGGCGCGCGCGGAAATCAAGCTTGGCGCCGATTACATCCAGTGGTTCGCCGAGCAGGCGCGCCGCATCAACGGCGAGATCATCCCGTCGCCGTGGCAAGGCCGGCAAATCCTGGTGACGCGCGAACCGGTCGGCGTGGTGGGTGCCATCTCGCCGTGGAATTTCCCGTTCTCGATGCTGGCGCGCAAAATCGCGCCGGCGCTGGCGGCCGGCTGCACCGTCGTCGTCAAGCCGTCGGAACTGACGCCGTATTGCGGCCTGCTGTGGGGCGTGCTGGCCGAGGCGGCCGGGGTGCCGGCCGGCGTGGTCAACGTCGTCACCGGCGACGCGGCGGCCATCGGCGGCGAACTGGTGGCCGATGCGCGGGTGCGCAAGCTGACCTTTACCGGTTCGACCAGGATCGGCAAGCTGCTGTACCAGCAATCGGCCGCGACGATGAAAAAGCTGTCGCTGGAGTTGGGCGGCAACGCGCCGTTCATCGTCTTCGACGACGCCGACATCGAACGCGCCGTCGACGGCGCCGTCGCCGCCAAGTTCCGCAACAGCGGGCAAACCTGCATCTGCGTCAACCGCTTCTATGTGCAGGACGGCGTCTACGACGAATTCGCGCGCCGCCTGACCGCAAGGGTCGCCGCGCTCAAGGTCGGCAACGGCTTCAGGCCCGACGTCCAGCAAGGACCGCTGATCAACGAGGCGGCGGTCGCCAAGGTCGAGGCGCATATCGCCGACGCCCGGGCCAAGGGCGGCCGGATTTTGTTTGGCGGCCGGCGCCACGCGCTCGGCGGCACCTTCTTCGAACCGACCGTCATCGCCGACGCCAGCGCCGACATGCTGATCGCGCACGAGGAGACGTTCGGCCCGGTGGCGGCGCTGTTCCGCTTCACGCACGAACAGGAGGCGGTCGACGCGGCCAACGCCGCCCCGTTCGGGCTGGCCGCCTATTTCTACAGCCAGAACCTGTCGCGCGTGTTCCGCCTGTCGCGGGCGCTGGAAAGCGGCATGGTCGGCGTCAACGAAGGACTGGTGACGACCGAAGTCGCGCCGTTCGGCGGCGTCAAGGACAGCGGCATCGGCCGCGAAGGCGCGACCCAGGGCATCGACGAATACCTCCACCTCAAATATGTCAGCCTCGGCGGCCTGTAACGGCGCGCACGAAAACAACATTCAACCCAAAGGCACACCATGAACAGTAAAAAACTCCTCGCACCCGTCACCCTGGGACGCCACCAGTTGGCCAACCGCATCGTCCTGCCGCCGCTGACGCGCCAGCGCGCCGCGCAGCCCGGCGACATCCCCACCGACCTGATGGCGCAGTACTACAGCCAGCGCGCCGGCGCCGGCTTCATGGTCAGCGAGGGCACGCAGATCGAGCCGCGCGGCCAGGGCTACGCCTGGACGCCGGGCATCTACAGCCAGGCGCAAATCGCCGGCTGGCGCAAGGTGACCCGGGCCGTGCATGCCGAGGGCGGCGTGATCTTCGCGCAGCTGTGGCATGTCGGCCGCGTCTCGCACACCGCGCTGCAACCGGGTGGCGCCGCGCCTGTCGCGCCGTCGGCCTTGCCGGCGCTGAACGCCAAGGCCTTCATCGAAACCGGTCCCGGCGCGGGCATATTGGTGGCGCCTTCGATGCCGCGCGAGTTGAGCGTGGCCGAGATCGCGGAACTGGTCGGGTTATACGCCCAGGCGGCGCGCAACGCGCTTGAGGCGGGCTTCGACGGCGTCGAAATCCACGCCGCCAACGGCTACCTGGTCAACCAGTTCATCTCCGGCCACGCCAACACGCGCACCGACGAATACGGCGGCTCGCTGGCGAAGCGCCTGCGCTTCCTGCGCGAAGTCGTCGCCGCCGTCGCCGCCGTGGTGGGTCCCGAACGCATGGGCGTGCGCTTCACGCCGCTGTTCACCAGCACCGACGAGGACCGCGTCTACATCGGTTTCGTCGAAGACGATCCGCACGCCACCTACATCGAGGCGATCAAGGTGCTGGAGCAGGCCGGCGTCGGCTACCTGTCGATCGCCGAGGCGGACTGGGACCACGCGCCCGATCTGCCCGAGCAGTTCCGGCGCGCTGTGCGGGACGCCTTCAGCGGCCGCATCGTCTACGCCGGCCGCTATACGGCGGAGCGCGGCGAGCGGCTGCTGGAGACCGGGCTGGCCGACCTGATCGCGTTCGGCCGGCCGTTCATCGCCAATCCGGATCTGCCGGCGCGCATCGCCAACGGCTGGCCGTTGAACGCGGTTGATCCGGCGACGATGTATGGCGGCACGGAGCAGGGCTACACAGACTACCCGGCGTTTGCCGAGACAACTTCCATCACAACCAACAAGGATTAATCATGAACGACAATATCGAAAACAAAGTGGTGCTGATCACCGGCGGCAGCACCGGCATCGGCGCCGAGGTGGCGCGCCTGCTGGCCAGCCGCGGCGCCAAGGTGGCGATCGGCGCGCGCCGCAAGGACAAGCTGGACGAAGTCGTCGCCGGCATCGAAGCGGCCGGCGGCAGCGCCAAAGCCTACAGCCTCGACGTCACCGACAAGAAGCAGGTCGAGGCCGTCGTGGCGGCCGCCGTCGCCGATTTCGGCAAGCTCGACGTGCTGATCAACAACGCCGGACTGATGCCGATCCGGCCCATGTCCGAGGTCAATACCGACGAGTGGGACGCGATGATCGACGTCAACCTCAAGGGCACCTTGTACGGCATCGCCGCCGTGCTGCCGCGCTTCCTCGCGCAGCAAAGCGGCCACATCATCAACCTTAGCTCGGTGGCCGGCATCAAGGTCTTCGCGCCGGGCGGCACGGTTTATTCGGGCACCAAGTTCGCCGTCTCGGCCATCACCGAAGGACTGCGGCAGGAAGTGGGCGACCAGATCCGCGTGACGTCGATCGCGCCGGGCGCCGTCGACAGCGATCTGAAACACAGCACGTCGGGCACGGCGGCGGAAACGGTGATGGACTTTTACAAGCAGGCGATTCCCGCCGCGTCGGTGGCGCGCGCGGTCGCCTTCGCCATCGAGCAGCCGGCCGACGTCGACATCAACGAGATCGTGCTGCGGCCGACGCGCCAGGTGTTCTAACAGTTACGGCGGCGTCGTCGGCGGCGGCGGGTGGATTGATGCCCGCCGCGTGGACGTGGATGAGCGCCTCGCGATGCCGCCCGTCGGGCCGGCGTCGGCATCGGCACGCTCTACCGCCACTTTCCAACGCGCGCAGCGTTGCTCGCCGCGCTGTTGGGAAAAATCGTCGACCGGCTCACCGCCAGGGCGGGGGAACCCGATTCATCGGACCGTCCCGGGGCGGCGCGCGGCAGGGCCAATCGGCAGTGTCCGCAAGGGCCGTTTTTTTCGTTGTCCCTGCCTTTTGGCGGGTTCGGTGCCGCACGTGCCGGCGGTAAGATCGGGCCTTTCTCCGATATCGAGGACCGCGCCATGACTGCCACCGACCACGCCGCAACTTCCACTCCCGTACGCCTGCCGATCGGCGCCACCGATGGCGTCGTGTTCGACGTGGTCGCTTGGGGGCCGGCCCATGCCGACGTCGACTTCAGCGTCGCGTGCATGTTCGAGCGCGAGGTCGGCGGCGCGCCCATCGCCGGCGGGCTGCTGGGACTGGACCAGGCGCTGGGCGGGCATCTGACCCGCATGCGCGAGGCCCGCGCCTTCCGCGCGCAGCCGATGGAAACCATGCTGATCACGTCGCCGCCGCCGGGCATGTTGCCGCGCGCGGTGCTGGTGATCGGGCTGGGCGATCCGGCCACGCTCGACGCGGAACGGCTGCGCCAGGCCACCCGTGTGGCCATGCGCGAAGCGATCCGCCACGGCGCCCGTTCGATGGCGTTCGCGCCCAGCGTGCTCGACGCCGGCCACACCGACAACGCCGCGCTCGACATGCCGGCGGTGATGTTGGACGGCATGCTGAGCGCCTTGCGCGCCGAGCTGGCGCTGGCCGTCGGAGGCTTGGCGCCGCCACCGGCGCTGCGGCATTGCACCTTCGATGTCGGCGCGGCGCGGGCGGCCGGCGCGGCGCAGGCGTTCGCCGCCGCGTTCGCCCGGTATTGAATCGGCGACGGCGGATAAAACGTCAGCGGAACTCCTCGGCGAGGAAATCGATGAACGCGCGGACTTTCGCGGGCAGGTTGCTGCGGCTAAGGTAGTACAGGTAAAGGTCCGCGTCCGGCAGCCTGTAGTCCTTCATGATCTCCTTCAGGCGGCCGCTTTCCAGGTACTTCGCGACATCCCACTCGGAGCGCTGGACGATGCCATGTCCGTCCAGCGCCCAGTTCATCACGATGTCGCCGTCGTTGCTCGACACCGCGCCGCGCACCTTCACCAGCTCCACCGCTTTGCCTTTCTGCAGCCGCCAGGTGCCGTACACGTCGTCGTTTTGGCGGTGCAGGATGCAGCGGTGCTGGTGCAGTTCGGCCGGATTTTGCGGCTCGCCGGCTTTTTTCAGATACACCGGCGACGCGCACAAAAAACGCCTGTTCGACATCAGCTTGCGCGCGGTCAGGCGTGTGTCCGGCAGTTCGCCGAAGCGGATCGCCAGATCGTAGGCCTCCTCCACCAGACTGATAGGGCGGTCGGTCAGGTGCAATTCCACCTCGACCTCGGGATACGCTTGCGCGAAGCGCGAGACGATAGGCGCGATCCGGGTGCGGCCGAAGCCCGGCGTCGCGTTCACCCGCAGCAGTCCCTTGGGCGCGGCGCGGCCGCTGGAAATCGATTCCTCCATCTCGCGTATCTGGTGCAGGATGCGGGTCGCCTGCGCCAGGTACGCCTCGCCCTCGTTGGTCAGGCTGATGCGCCGCGTGGTGCGGTTGACCAGCCGCACGCCGAGCTTTTGCTCCATCAGGCTCAGGCGCTTGGTAACGGCAGGCGGCGTGACGCCCAGCTCGCGGGCGGTGGCCGACAGGCTGCCCAATTTCGCCAGCAGCACGAAGAACGCCAGGTCGGGCGCGGTTTCAATCTTCATTTAAAGTGAATAAAGGTTTAAATTGAAGTGAATATTAACAGTTTAATTCAAGAGTAAGCTGGTGTCATTGCTCAGTACAGCACCCGACACTTTGGAGACTTACCATGAAAATCCTTGAAATCCGCGAGAAAACCGTCCCGATCAGTTCCCCGATCCGCAATGCCTACATCGACTTCAGCAAGATGACGTTGAGCCTGGTGGCGGTGGTGACCGACGTCATCCGCGACGGCAAGCCGGTGATCGGCTACGGCTTCAACTCGAACGGCCGCTACGGGCAGGGCAAGCTGATGCGCGAGCGCTTCATTCCGCGCATCCTGGAGGCCGATCCGCAAAGCCTGGTCGACGACAGCGGCGACAACCTGGACCCGCACAAGATCTGGCAGTGCATGTTCACCAACGAAAAGCCGGGCGGACACGGCGAGCGCTCGGTGGCGATCGGCACCATCGACATGGCCGTGTGGGACGCGGTCGCCAAGATCGAAGGCAAGCCGCTGTTCCAGCTGCTGGCCGACCGCTACGGCGACGGCAAGGCCGACCGCAACATCTTCGTCTACGCCGCCGGCGGCTACTACTATCCGGGCCAGGACCACAACCAGCTCAAGGACGAGATGCGCAGCTACATCGACCGCGGCTACACGGTGGTCAAGAAGAAGATCGGTGGCGCCTCGCTGGACGAGGATCTGCGCCGCATCGATTCGGTGCTGAGCGTGCTGCAGGACGGCCAGAAACTGGCGGTGGACGCCAACGGCCGCTTCGACCTCGACACCGCGATCCGGTACGCCAAGGCGCTGTCGCAGTACGACCTGTTCTGGTACGAGGAGCCGGGCGATCCGCTCGACTTCGAACTGCAGGCGACGTTGCGCAACTACTACAAGAATCCGATGGCGACTGGCGAAGACCTGTTCTCGATGCAGGACGCGCGCAACCTGATCCGCTACGGCGGCATGCGCGCCGACCGCGACTGGCTGCAGTTCGACTGCGCGCTCAGTTACGGCCTGGTCGAATACCTGCGCACGCTCGACATGCTGCGCGAGCACGGCTGGTCGGCCAAGCGCTGCATCCCGCACGGCGGCCACCAGATGTCGCTCAACATCGCCGCCGGCCTGGGCCTGGGCGGCAACGAATCGTACCCGGACCTGTTCCAGCCATACGGCGGCTTCCCGGACGGCGTCAAGGTCGACAACGGCCACATCATGCTACCCGAGCTGCCGGGCATCGGCTTCGAAGGCAAGGCCGACCTGTACCGCGAAATGGTCAAGCTCGCCGATTAAACTCCGGGGTCAAGTCTGTCATTCGGACACGAGCCCGTCAGTAAGCCGCGTTCAGGGAAGAGGTCGTGTCTGAATGACAGACTTGACCCCGGTGAGTAAGCCGCGTTTATGGAAGAGGTCGTGTCTGAATGACAGACTTGACCCCGGTGAGTAAGCCGCGTTTAGGGAAGAGGTCGTGTCTGAATGACAGACTTGACCCCGGTGAGGGTGGCTTCGAGGCCGCCGTCGGGATGGTTGCGCAGCGTTAGCGTGGCGTCGATCGCTTGCGCCAGTTGCCGCGCGATCGCCAACCCCAGCCCCGTGCCGCCGGTGTCGCGGTTGCGCGAGGCTTCGAGGCGGTAGAACGGCTGCATGACGTTGTCTAATTCGTCGCCAGGGATGCCGGGGCCGCGATCGCGTACGCGAATCGTCATTTGTCCTTCGGCGGCGGCGACGTGCACGTCCGCCGATCCCGCATATTTGAGCGCGTTATCGATCAAGTTGCCCAGCACCCGGCGCAGCGCGTGCGGGCGGGTGACCAGCGGCGCGCCGGCCCGGCCTTCCAACCTGACCGGATGGCCGCCATCCAGATAGTCCCCAACCAGGCTTGCCAGCAGCGAGTCCAGATCGACCCGGCACGCAGCCTCCGACGTGCCGTGCAGCGTGCGCGCATAGGCCACGCCGTCGCGCACCAGCATTTCCATCTCGACCAGGTCGCGGTTCATTTTCTCGCGCTGGATGTCGTCATCCATCATGTCGGCGCGCATGCGCATGCGGGTGATCGGCGTTTGCAGGTCATGCGAGATCGCCGCCAAAATCTGCGTGCGCTCGTTCAGGTGGGCGCCGATGCGGTCCTGCATGGCGTTGAAGGCGCGCGCCGCACGTGCGACTTCCAGCGGCCCGTTTTCGGCAACGGGGGCCGCTTTCATATCGGGCCCCAGTCGGTCGGCGGCGTCGGCGAGCTGCGCCAGCGGCCGCGTCGCCAGCCGCACGCCGTACCACGTGACCACCGCCAGCAACGCGAGCTGCAGCAGCAGCACCGCCGGCAGCCACGCCGGAATCGGCAGGCCGCTCGGGCGCATGTCGATGGTCAGCGTTGTACCATCGCTTAGCGTGACGTGCGCCTGCACGCGGTTCGGGTGGCCCGGCACCGCGCTGGCGGTGACCGGATACTGTTTGCCGATGGATTTCACGAACGATGCCGCGACCCGCTTCGATAGCTCGCTGTCCGGCGCATGGCCGGCGTCACCGGTGCCCAGCGCAAATCGATAGCTGCGGCGCTCAAGCCGTGGCAGCCACGCCGCCCGCTCGCCGGCCGGCAGATGATCGAGCAGCGCCACCGAGCTGGCGACGTCCTGCTCCAGATAGCCGAGCATCAAACCGGTGGTCGCTTCGCGCCGTTCGCTGACGATCAGCCAGTACGACATCGCGTGCGCCGCCGCCAGGCCGACGAACAGGATCAACGTCAGCCGCGTGAACAGCGTGCGCGGCCAGCGCAGCCAGGTCATGCCGCGCCTCCGAGATCGACCTCGGACGAAAACACATAGCCTTCGCTGCGCAGGGTTTTGATGTAGCGCGGCTCGCGCGCGTCGTCCAGCAGTCGCTGGCGCAGGCGGCTTACCAGCAGATCGATCGAGCGGTCGAAGCTGTCGGCGTCGCGCCCTTGCGTGAGATTGAGCAGCTGGTCGCGCGTCAGCACCCGGCGCGGATGGTCGAGGAACACGCGCAGCAGCCGATATTCGGCGCCGCTCAGGGACACCACCGTGCCGGCGCGGTCCAGCAGGTGGCGGCCGACGGTGTCCAGCTTCCAGTCGCCGAAGGTGATGAACTGCCCCGGCTCGTCGACCTGCATGTTCGGCGGCAGCATGCGCGCCCGGCGCAGCACCGAGCGGATGCGGGCGAACAGCTCGCGCACCGCGAACGGCTTGGTCAGGTAGTCGTCGGCGCCCATCTCCAGCCCGACGATGCGGTCGGTCTCCTCGCCGCGCGCGGTCAGCATCAGCACCGGCAGGGCGCGCCATTTGCTGGCGCGCAGTTCGCGGCACAAGGTCAGGCCGTCCTCGCCGGGCAGCATCAAGTCCAGCACCAGCAGATCGAAGTTTTGTTGTTCCAGCAGCGCGCGCATCTGGCGCCCGTTCGCGGCCACGGTGGCGCGCATGCCGTTTTTCTCGAGATACGCGGCCAGCAGCTCGCGGATTTCGCGGTCGTCGTCGACGATGAGGATGTGGTCTGTATTTTCCATGGACGCATCTTAACCCGTGAAAGAAGGCGATATCGCCCGCTTTGTATCCCAGTGTATCCGGAACGACGCTGTACACACAACCTTGCAAAAGCCCCTGTTTTGGACACAGCCGATACACACGGCGGCGGTTAAATGGAGTCTTCCAAAACACGAGGACTAGCCATGAACAATCTGATCGAACTGCCGCTGGCGACGCTGGCCGGCGTGCTGACCATCGCCTCTCCCTGCGTGCTGCCGATCCTGCCGATCGTATTGGGCAGCACTTTGCAGCGCACCGGCCAGCGCAAAAACCGCAGCCGCCCGCTGTTCATCGTGGCCGGCTTCGTGCTCACCTTCGCCGCGCTGGGCATGCTGCTGGCCAGCGCCTCGCAGCACGTCGTCATCGCCCACGAGACGCTGCGCCTGGCCGGCATCGCCATGCTGATGATGACCGGCTTGCTGATGCTGTGGCGCCAGCCCTACGAATGGCTGATGGCCCGCATGGGCGGCTTCCTGCACCGCGCCGGCCCGTCGGTCGACGGCAGCAGCGGCAATGCCGGCGGCTTCGTGCTCGGCATGTCGCTCGGCGCCGTGTGGACGCCGTGCGCCGGCCCGGTGCTGGCGTCGATCCTGGTGCTGGTCGCCAAGGCGCAGGACATCGGCTGGTCGGCCACGCTGCTGGTGATGTATGCCCTCGGCGCCGGCATACCGATGCTGGTGATCGCCTACGGCGGCCAGTTCATGGCGACGCGGGTCCGGGTACTGGCGCGCCATTCCCATCGCCTGATCCAGGTATTCGGCGCGCTGATCCTGCTGACCGGCTTCGCAATCTACTTCCAGTACGACGTCGTGCTCTACGCGGCCCTGGCCGACTTTTTCCCCACCCTGAAAGGATACTGAACATGAGATCCGCTTTCCACACCACGCTGGCCGCTATCGCCTTATCGACCGCCGCCTTCACCGCCACGGCAACGGCTGCGGTGGTCGCTCCGACGACGGCGCCCGAGTTCACCGGCATCCAGCAATGGCTCAATAGCGCGCCGCTGACGATCGGACAGCTGCGCGGCAAGGTCGTGCTGGTCGACTTCTGGACCTACACCTGCATCAACTGCATCCGCACCTTGCCCTACGTGACAAGCTGGCACGAGAAGTACAAGGACCAGGGCCTGGTGGTGGTGGGCGTGCACACCCCTGAATATCCGTTCGAGCGCTCGACCGACAACGTGAAGTCCGCGATCAAGCGCTTCGGCATCGCGTACCCGGTCGCGCAGGACAACAAGTACGCCACCTGGAGCGCCTACAACAACCAGTATTGGCCCGCCGTCTACCTGATCGACAAGCAGGGAAAGGTGGTGTACCAGCACTTCGGCGAGGGCGCGTACGCGGCGACCGAGGCGAAGATCCGCACCTTGCTGGCCGAGCCGGCCGTCGCGGCCCGGTAATCGGTATCCATCCAATCGAAAGGAATCATCATGACTGAACCCACCAACATGAAACGCCGGAGTTTTCTGAACACCGCCGCGCTGGGACTGGCCGCGAGCCAGATCGGCTACGCCGGCGGCGCCCTGGCCGCCACGCCGTCCCCGGCGAATGCCTTCCCGGCGATCCGGCAGATCGACGCCGGCCTGCTCGACGTCGGGTATGTCGACATGGGGCCGGCGGACGGCATGCCGATCCTGCTGCTGCACGGCTGGCCCTACGACATCCATGCCTTCGTCGACGTGGCGCCGATCCTGGTCGCGGCGGGATACCGCGTCATCATTCCGCATCTGCGCGGCTATGGCAGCACACGATTCCTGTCGGCGAAGACGCCGCGCAACGGCCAGCAGGCGACGTTCACCGCCGATGCCGTCGCTTTCATGGACGCGCTGAAAATCGACAAGGCCATCGTCGCCGGTTTCGACTGGGGCGCCAGGATCGCCGGCACCCTGGCCGCGTTGTGGCCGCAGCGCTTCACGGCGCTGGTGTCGGTCAGCGGTTACCTGATCGGCAGCCAGGAGGCGAACCGCGCGCCGTTGTCGCCCAAGGCCGAGCTGCAATGGTGGTACCAGTATTACTTCGCCACCGAGCGCGGGGAAAAGGGCTACCGCGCCGACACCCACGCCTTCGCGCGCCTGATCTGGGAGCTCGCCTCGCCGCAGTGGAAATTCGACGACGCCACGTTCGCCCGGTCCGCCAGGTCCCTGGACAATCCGGACCATGTCGCCATCTCGATCGGCAACTACCGCTGGCGCCTCGGCCTGGCGCCGGGCGAGGCGCGCTACGACGATCTTGAGCGCAAGCTGGCGCGGTTCCCCGACATCGGCGTGCCGACGATCACCATGGAGGGCGACGCCAACGGCGCCCCGCATCCCGATCCGAAAAACTACGCTAAAAAATTCACCGGCAGGTACGAGCACCGCTTGATCACCGGCGGCATCGGCCACAACCTGCCGCAAGAGGCGCCGCGGGCTTTCGCACAGGCCATTCTCGATGTGGCGAAGCTCGGCTGAGCGACGCATCCTTTCGCTCACATACCAGGGCAACAGTCGTGCCGAACGCGGCGGCATCCGCGCATCGGTCGCGCGCCGGTCTCGGTCCGGATCGGCGGCTCCGGCCCGGTCGTCGTCAGCTGGCGCGGCCTGGCGCAAGGCACGCGCTACCTCGGTGGCGTGCGCATGGCCAATCCGGCCGGCGGCATCATCGCCGTCACAGCTCAATATCGACACGCGCGATGTGATACCGGCGAGCGGCGTGGCGGTCGCCAAGCGTCTTAATATGGGGAGATAGTGGATAGCCAGCCCGCCGCCGCCCGCTTTCGGCGGGCCGACCGCAAGTCATCATGGTGTCACAAGCTCTTGTTATCTTGAAAATCTTTAACGAAGCTGGGTAGATAACATGAAACGCAAGTCCCTTCTCCTTGCCGGCTTGAGCGCGGCCCTGATCGCCGGCTGCAGCAGCGATTCCTCCTCGATCACACCGCCGGCCGTCACGCCGCCGGTCGCGGCCGCGCCGAAGAACGTCATCTTCTTCCTCGGCGACGGCATGGGCATGACCACCATGACCGCCGCGCGCATCTATTCCGTCGGCGAGGACGGCGAATTGACCGTCGACACGCTGCCGGAGACGGCCTTCGTCAAGACCTATTCCAACGACGCCCAGGTCACCGACAGCGCGCCGTCGATGTCGGCCTACATGACCGGTGTGAAGATGAACAACGAAGTGATCTCGATGTCGGCCAACACGGTGGCGGTCGATCCGGTGGCCGACGCCAACGGCAACAAACTGGGCAACAACTGCGGCGCCAGCAACGGCACCGCCGTCACCACCTTGCTTGAATCGGCCAAGGCACAGGGCCTGGCCGCCGGCGTCGTCACCACCACCCGCGTCACCCACGCCACGCCGGCCGCGACGTACTCGCACATCTGCCACCGCGACCTGGAGAACGACATCGCCGCCGCCTCGGTGCCGGGCGGCGCCGGCTACAACAGCGCCCTCGGCTCCGGCCTCGACGTGCTGCTCGGCGGCGGCAGCCAGTTCTTCACGCCGGTCAAGGATGGCGGCAAGCGCAGCGACGGCCGCAACCTGATCACCGAGATGAAGGCCAAGAACGCCGCCTTCGTCAGCAATGTGACCGAACTGAACGCCATCGACGCCGGCAAGACCGACCGCCTGCTGGGCCTGTTCACGTCCGGGCACATGAGCTACGACCTCGACCGCGATCCGGCCAAGGAGCCGAGCCTGGCCGAGATGACCACCAAGGCGATGGACGTGCTGGCCAAGAACAGCAAGGGCTACTTCCTGATGGTCGAGGGCGGCCGCATCGACCACGCGCTGCACGAAACCACCGCCAAGAAGGCGCTGCAGGACATGGTCGCGTTCGACAACGCCATCAAGGCGGCGCTGGCCAAGGCGCGGCTGGCCGATCCGGAGCTCAAGAACACGCTGGTGGTGGTCACCGCCGACCACGACCACACGCTGGTGCTGAACGGCTACGCCAAGCGCACCGGCAAGACCACCGCCGCCAACGCCGGCGTGCTGGGCGTGGTGAAGAACTACGTCACCGGCGCGGTCGACAAGGATCTGGACGGCGCGCCGTACTCGATCATCGGCTTCGGCAACGGCGAGAACCGCACCCAGGGCAGCCGCGGCGCCATGGCCAGCCTGGACGACAGCGTCACCGGTTCCAACACCTACCACCAGGAAGCGGTGGTGCGCGTGGCCGCCGGCGGCGAGACCCACGGCGGCACCGACGTGTTCCTGGCCGCCACCGGCAAGGGCGCAGAGACCTTCACCGGCACCATCGACAACACCAAGGTCTACAGCCTGGTCAAAGCCGCTGCCGGCCTCTGACCCGGTCAGCATAACCAGAACAATGAACGGATACCCACTCATGAAACCCACCCGACTCGCGGCCGCACTGGCCCTGGCCCTGGCCGGCGCCCAGGCGGCCCACGCCGCCGGCGAAGCCAAGAACATCATCTTCTTCCTCGGCGACGGCATGGGGCCGACCACCGTCACCGCCGCGCGCATCTACAAGTACGGCGAAGACGGCAGCCTGACCATGGACACGCTCGAGCGCACCGCCCGCATCAAGACCTTCTCGGCCGACGCCCAGACCACCGACAGCGCGCCGTCGATGGCCGCCTACATGACCGGCGTCAAGATGAACAACGAGGTCATCTCGATGTCGGCCGAGACCGTCGCCACCAACCCGGGCCGCGACGCCAACGGCAACCTGGGCGTGAATAACTGCGCCGCCGGCAACGGCACGCCGGCCACCACCATCCTGGAACTGGCCAAGGCCAAGGGCAAGGCGGTCGGCGCCATCACCACCACCGAGCTGACCCACGCGACGCCGGCGGCGACCTATTCGCACATCTGCAACCGCAACGCGCAGTACCACATCGCCGCGCAGCTGGTGCCGGGCGGCGCCGGCTTCAACAGCGCGCTGGGCGACGGCGTCGACGTGCTGATGGGCGGCGGGCGCAACCACTTCACGCCTTACGGCGCGGCCAATACCAGCGGCCGCGCCGACGGCCGCAACCTGCTGACCGAATTGGCCGCCAAGGGCTACACCGTGGCCGCCACCAAGGCCGAGATGAACGCCGCCAGCGGCAAGAAGTTCATCGGCCTGTACAGCACCAAGAGCCATCTGGAATATGAACTCGACCGCTCCGCCACGCCGCCGCTGGGCGAGGGCGCCTCGCAGCCAAGCCTGGCCGAGATGACCGTCAAGGCGATGGACCTGCTGGCGCAGAACACCAACGGCTACTTCCTGATGGTCGAGGGCGGGCGGATCGACCACGCGCTTCACGGCACCAACGCCAAGCGCGCGCTGACCGACACCATCGCCTTCGACGACGCCATCAAGGCGGCGCTGGCCAAGGCCAGGTTGACCGACCCGACGCTGGCCAACACGCTGATCGTCGTCACCGCCGACCACGACCACACGCTGGCGTTCAACGGCTACGGCAAGCGCGGCAATCCGATCCTGGACATCAACCGTGGCTACCGCGACGGCCAGCCGGCCAAGGATGCGGACGGCAACACCTACACGACGCTGGTGTTCGGCAACGGCCCGAACCGGCCGAACACGCGCACCGGCCTCGATAGCACCACCGTACTGGCAGACAACTATCTGCAGGAGACCGGCGTGCGCCTGTCGAGCGAGACGCACGGCGGCGGCGACGTCAAGCTGTTCGCCACCGGCGCCGGCGCCAAGCCGTTCAAGGGCACCTTGGACAACACCAAGGTGTTCGGCCTGCTCAAGTCGGCCTTCGGCCTGTAATCCGCAACAACGCGCAACCGCGCCGGCGCACGCCGCCGGCGCTTTTTGATCGACCGTCATGAAGATTTATCGCTACGCCATGCTGCTGGCCACCGTCTGCGCGGCCGGCGCGCAGTCGGCCGCCGCCACCGCCGCCGCCACCGCGGCGGCGGCGCCCGACCTGGACCTCACCGTCGCCTACTACAGCAAGACGGTCACGCCCGACGGCGTGACGCGCGAATCGCGCTACGAGGAGAAAATGCTGCGCCGTCCCGGCCACGTGTGGAGCGCGCGCGTGCTGCCCGCGCACGCGGCGGAGCCGGAGGGCGCGCACCACCACGGCTTCAACCACATCGTGCTGCCGCGCCACGTGACCCTGGACGGCAAGACGCCGCGCGTCGAATACGTCGACGCCAGCGAGCGCGCGGTGGTGGCGATTCCCCCGTCCGAGTTCGACAACGTCAATTTCGACGGTTCGTGGGAACGCGCCTTTTATCTGCTCGATCCGCGCCTGCTGGGCAGCATGCCGGTGACGGCGCGCGCCACCACCGCGCCCGGCGCGCGCTGGCGCGAGCGCGAGGAGGGCGGCGTCTACCAGCGCGTGCTATGGGACGAGCGCCGGCAGATTCCGCTGGTGATCGAAAGCGGCGACAAGGCCGGCACCTTCTACCGCCGCATGGACGTGACGGCGCAGGCCGGCGCGGGCGAGGCGCCGTGGAAGAAATTGCAGGGCTACGCGCGGCGCGAGTACGCCGACTTCCTCGATTGAGGCGCCGGCGCCGATCAAAATCGAAAAGCCGCCAGGTTCCCCCTGCGAATGACCAGTTGGAGTGGGCAGGCGGCCAGCACATCGGCCTGCGCCGAGGTCAGCGGCGCGGCGCCCACCGCCAGCAAGCCGCCGTCGACGATCCCGGTGGCGGCGGCTATCCGCAGCGCCGCCACATGGCCGTCGCACAGCACCGGCAGCGGGAGCCGCAGGTCGCCCCGCGCCACCTCCGCGCCATTCTTGAAGACGAACGGCGCCAAGTGCTTGGCGTAGATTCCGGCGCGCAGATCGCGCATCTGCGCCAGGCAGTCTGCCGCCACGACCGGCCCGACACTCATCTCGTCGAATGCGGCGCGCATCTCGGCGCTCAATTTGATGACAAGTTCGCGCGTATAGCTGGTCGAGAAAATCGGCAGCGACGCATCGGCATGGTTCAGCACCAGATACGATTGTGGATCATCGGGCGCCAGCTCGCCGATGGCGGCCAGAAGTTCGGTGCCGCGCCAGACAAAGCGGCGAAAGCGCGGGCGCGCCTCCCCGCGGTCCGACACCAACTCGAATACGCCGTCTCCCTCGCCCGGCAGCACCTGCGGCGCCTGCAGGACGCCGCCCATCACCGGCATCGTCCGGTCATACTCGTGTTCGCCCTCTCCGAGCACGAAGCGGCCATTGTCCAGGACGCGGACGGAGGCTTGAAAACTGGCGTAGGCGATCCAGCGCCGGCTATTGAGAATGTGCACCAGCGCGCTGCCCAGCACCGGCGGCTCGACTTCATTGAAGCGCCCGGCAAGCGCTTCGATGGCCTCCCCGATCTCGGCGCCCGACGTCGCCACGCGCCCCGGCAGTGCGATTTGAACCTCGTCAAACGAGTAGCCGCTGGTGCTGGCGAGCACGTTCTCGATGCGGTCGATGTCGGCGCGCTGCAGTTCGAGCAGCAGATATCGCAGACGCCGTTGGAAGTATTGCAGGAAGGCATCGGCGAAGTCTTCCTGGCCAGCGGCCAGTCCGGCCAGGTTGGCAATCCGGTAATGATCGAAATCGAGGATCATGGCGGCCAGTTGCTGGTCGCCGTAAAAGTAATTGGCGATGAATTGCAGGTAGAAGTCGGTGTCGTAGAGCGCATCCGCCTCCAGCGAGTCGATCAAATGCCAGCGCCAGTTCTTGACGAGCCAGTAGCCGGTCAGGTAACCGTCGGCATCGTCGATCAACGCCTGGCTGAGCACCACTTCCCTGCGTTTGATCGTGTCTCCGGACAGGCGGGCGCTCTCCAACAGCGCGCCCAGCACCTTGGCGATGGGTTGGCCTTGCCAGGCCGGCGGCAGGGCGTCGCCAAACAGCGCGACGACATCCGACAATGGCGGGCTGATCGATGCGGCCGACGCGCCGGGCGCGGCGTCGAATTCGGTGTACAGCGCGATGCCTTCGGCCAGCGGCCGCAGCGCCGCCGTCACGATGTCGTAACGGATCAGCGCCTCGGCCATGTGGTCGTCCCGCTCGTCTGAAGCGGCGTCCGCCAAATGGGTACGGATGGCTTCGAGAAAGCAGGCGCTCAGGGCATGGCCGACGGGCATCGCGAAGCAATAGTGATGCGCCGATTCATGCAGCACGGCCGGAAGGCAGCGACGCGGAAACGTGCCGGTGCCGGACAGCACGCGGCCCGCATCGGCGTTCAACGCCATGCCCGATAGCACCGTTGCGTTGCTGATGAGGTCGACAAAGCTGGCAGCGGAGTGGCCCGGTTCGTAATGGAGGCTCATCGCGTCTCGCCTGCGCTCAGTCCAGACCGGCCAGATCGGCGGGCGATACCTTCAGCGCCGCGGCGATTTGCTTCATCGCCTGCTCGGACAGCGCCTCCGTTTCGCTGGAATCGACCTCGATGGTGACATTTTTCGAGGTGCCGTCCGGCGTCACGACGGTGACGCTGATTTTCGTTTTTCTGGTAGTCGAGCCCCTGCCGTAGACCAGCAGCGCGGCGTTCAGCGCCTTGTAGCCGAGAACGGTGGCGACGATCAGCAAGCCCAGATCGCCATGGGTGCCGGGTGGCCGATCGGGCGTGATGACGTGGGCGTCACCGTCTAACAGGTTTTGCAACTCGTGGGCGTCAAGTCCGCCGAGGTCTCGGAACTGGATTTGGTAGGTCGATGTTTGCATTATGGTGGTGGCAAGGGTGGATGAAGGCGTGCTTGAGTATGCGCGCATTAAATCGCCCATGTCAAAAAAATATTCTTGACGATTTCGCACCCCATGCTCGGGCGCGCCGGACGTTGTCGATCGGCGCGGCGCCAGTCGCTGGACCACACAAAACGGCGGCCTGAAAGCCGCCGCTCGATTCGACAACGTCAACTTTCGGTTCTTTTGGTCGGGGTGAGAGGATTCGAACCTCCGGCCTCTGCGTCCCGAACGCAGCGCTCTACCGGGCTGAGCCACACCCCGACTGAATGATAATTACAGCAGATTTCCCCCCGGGTTTCAACCGGCGGGCGCAAACCATGGCGCGATAATTCGCGGTCGGCGCGCTGGTCGCGCCCTCCGCCAAATATGTTATGAATAAAACACTTCCATCCTGTATTATTCAGGGATCTACACGGGGGAGGGTGCCATGCGGGTGGTCTTGATGGGTTTGAACGCTGACGCCTCCGAGCACAGCGTGGCCGAAGGGCTGGCGCCGTTCTTTCATGTCCAGCACGTCACCATGGTGCGCGACGGCGCCATCGACAACCCGTGGGCGCTGATCGACGTCGACGATTCCTACGAGCGGGTGTGGAGCGTGTGCGAGCAATTGCGCGGCGTTTTCCATCGCGGCAAACGCGTGCACCTGTACATCCCGCTGCATCAAGAAGACGTGTACCACGACCTGCCGGCGCACGCGTGCATCCACATCCGCTGAGGCCGCGCCGCCGATGAAAAAACTGCATATCACGTTGCCCGTCGCGCTGGGCGCGCTGGTCGTCTGGCTGGGGCTGACCTTGGGCGGCGCCCGCCTGGCCTCGGGCGGGACACCGCCATCGATGGCCGAGGCGGCCGGCGGCGCCATCGGCTGGCACTGGGCGCTGGCCGCGCTGTTCGCGGCGGCGGTGGCGCTGGCCTCGGCCGACCGGCGCGGCGCCGGCCTGGGCGCGCCGGCGCCGCTCAATTCCATCCGGCTAACGTGGCCGGCGCTGGTCTACACCCTGCTCATGCTGTTCATCGCCTGGGCCGGCGACCTGCCGCCGCGCGCGGTGGTGCTGGTCGTGGCATGCAACGCCGCGCTGGTGGCGGTCTCCGAAGAGCTGATGTTCCGCGCCGTCTTGTTGCAAGGCTTGCTGGACCGGTATCCGGTATGGCCGGCGGTCCTGGCATGCTCGGGCATCTTCGGCCTGGTCCACGCGGCCAATGGCTTCGCCACCGGCGACTTCGACGCCGCCCTGTGGCAGGCAGCCGCCGCCGGCTTGCAGGGCGTGGCCTACGCGGCGATCCGCATGCGCACCGGCTCGGTGTGGCCGATGGTGGCGGTGCACGGCTTGTGGGATTTTTCGTTGACGACGTCGGTGTTGTCGGCCACCGCGCAGGGCGAGACGTCGGTGCTGCCGATCGCCGCGCTGGCCGCCGTGCTGCCGCTGTTCCTGTACGGCCTGTATCTGCTGCGCGGCATGCGCGGGCAGGCCGCGCCGGCGGTGCTCGCGCACGCGGATTGATTGTGCCGCGGCCGCGATTTCGCGTCCGCCAGCGCCCCCACGCTATTCCATTTCTGAATGATCGCATTGCCGCACGGCCGCCACGTGTGGCTGGATTCCAACGTTGACGATTTTGGCAGGTTTCTTGCTTGTTAAAAATTACAAGATGGTTAATATATAAAAATGCATCATTCTGGGGCACGCCCCTTTCGACTGGAGAAGCGCACGCATGAAGATCACTCAGAAAATAATGTGCAGTTCCATCGCCGCCGCCCTGGCCGCGCTGGCCGGTCCGGTGGGCGCGCAGCAGGCTCCGGTCAAGCCGTCCGACGAAATCGAGGTCGTCACCGTCACCGCGCAAAAGCGCAAGGAAGACCCCGCCAAGGTGGCGATGAGTATTTCGGCCGTCACCGGCAAGCAGCTGCAGGAAGAGCATATCCGCGACATCACCGATCTGACGCGGGTGGTGCCCAACATCTCCTTCACCGCCGCTAGCGGCAATGGCGGCGCCGGTCCGGGCACGTCCAACATCGAGATCCGCGGCATCAGCTCCACGGCCGGCGCGGCGACCGTCGGCGTCTATCTGGGCGATACGCCGGTCACCGTCGGCAACGTCTACACGATGGGGAACGTCGAGCCGAGGTTCTTCGATATCGACCGGGTGGAGGTGCTGCGCGGCCCGCAGGTGACCCTGTACGGCGCCAGCTCGATGGGCGGCACCATCAAATTCGTGCCGAACGAGCCGGATCTGAAGGAGCGCGAGTTCACCACCTACACCGAGTATTCGCACACCAAGGACGGCAGCCCGAGCTACTCTGCCAACGTGGTCGGCAACATCCCGCTGATCGCCGACGAACTGGCGCTGCGCATCGGCGTGCAGGCGCAGCACACGGGCGGCTATATCAACCAGGTGGACGGCGACGGCGGCGTGCTGGCCAAGGACATCAACAAATACAGCGACCAGGAATTGCGCCTGGCGCTGAAGTGGAAACCGACGCGCGCGCTGACCATCACGCCGTCGCTCTATTACCAGCGTCTGGATGCGAAGGACATTTCCGCCTTCAATATCGAGCTGCCCAACTACCAGGCGCAAAAGCAGGTGCGCGAGCCTTCCATCGACAAGCTGCTCACGCCCAGCGTGACCGTCAACTGGGATCTGGGCGCGGTCGATCTGACGTCGGCCACCAGCTACTTCTCGCGCAAGTTCGACCGCACGCAGAACGGCTCGGCCTACAACAGCTATTCGCTGTCGACCTTCCTGACTTCGACCGACGATGGCGGCAAGGCGCCGCCGGAACTGATCGACGCCATCGCGGCGCTGCCGTCGGCCGTGTATCTGAACAACCAGGTGCGGCAGGTGTCGCAGGAGTTCCGCCTCGCTTCGCGTCCGTACGACGCGGCGGTGTCGCCGTGGACCTGGCTGGCGGGGACGTACTTCTCGCGCCAGCACACCAACATCACCGAGAACGATCCGATCTTCGGCGTGACCGATATTTTCAAGCAGTTCGGTTTCGACATCTACGATCCCGAGCTGCTGCCCGATGTGCGTCCCGGCTCCTTCCCCAACGATAACTCGTTCGCCGGCGCCTTCCACTACAAGGAGAAGCAGTCGTCGATATTCGGCGAGGTCAATTACTACTTCACGCCGACGGTGCACGCCACGGTCGGCGCGCGCTATCTGCGCGCCAGCTCGAATCTGGAGCAGCGCAACGGCAACTACCTGGCCGGCGCCGGCAACAACAGCGGCGCGAGCCTGAAGTCGACCGCGTTCACGCCGAAATACGCGTTGACGTGGGAAGTCGATCCGCGCCACACGCTGTACACCAGCGTCTCGAAGGGCTTCCGCCTGGGTGGCTCGAACATCTTCGTGCCGCCGACCACCTGCGGCCCGGACCTGGAGTTGAACGGCCTGACCGAAGGACCGCCGAACTACGCGTCGGACAGCCTGTGGAATTACGAGGTGGGCAGCAAGTCGCGCTTCCTCAACAACCGCTTGACGATCAACGCCGACGTCTTCTACATCAAGTGGAAAAACATCCAGCAGGGCGTTTATCTGCCGACGTGCGCGTACACGTATAACGCCAACGCGGGCGACGCCACCAGCAAGGGCTTCGAATTCGACATCAAGGCCAAGCCGATCGCCGGCCTGACGTTGAGCGCGTCGGGTGGCTACGTCAAGGCGGAGCTGTCGAACGACCAGGGCATCCAGAACGGCGTGGTCGGCGCGGTGGCGGGGGCGCAGATCCAGGGCGTGCCGAAATATAACGCGGCGGTCAACGCGCGCTACAACTTCGCGCTGGGCGATCGCAGCGCGTTTGTCATGGGCGGCGTGCAGTGGGTCGGGTCGAGCAAGGGTTCGCTCAATCCGGAGCTGACCGATTACGAGCGTCCCGGGTATCACACGGCCGACTTCAGCGCGGGCATGGGCTTCGACCGCTACAACGTCAGCGTGTTCGTCAAGAACGCGTTCGACAACGACAAGGTGATCCAGCATCCGCAGGTGGCGTCGATCGTGCAGGGCTACCGGCTGATGCCGCGTGCGATCGGCGTCAGTTTGGCGGCGAAGTTTTAGGCGGGCCTTGGCGCGTGGTGTCGTGGTACTGCCAAAGCACGTTGACGATTTTCCACTCGCTGCGCTGGTTCTTATACAGGTGCATATAGTCGATCCACTCGTCGGCGGTGAGTTTGACGGTTGCCACGCGCTGGTCGACATCGAGGATCTTGATGTCGACCCGTGGCCGCGGCGGGAATTTCGTGCCGTCCTTGTTGTAGGTCCTGGCCACCTTGACCATGGTGTCGAAGTCGGTGTTCATGACGAATTCGGATCCGTCGGCCGCGCGCCAGTACGTGCGCTTGGCGAGCTTGGGGTCGAGGGCGCGCTCCATGCGTGACGGATCGGGAGTATGCTGCGACTCGATATAGTCGCGCACCGCGCGTTCGATCAACTGGTTGTCGGTGGCATCGGCGGCCCGTGCCAGCAGTGGCAATACCGCGAACAGCAGCAATATAAAGGAGCGTTTCATGGGTAACCTTGTGTGGTGGGTGGCACGAGGATGAAAACATAAAACCGTCGACCAGGCAACCGGCATTTCCGCCGGTTGAGCCGTCGAGGTTTGAGCGATAATGCCGGCTTTGAATTTACGCTCAAGGCCATCATATGACCGTCACGATTTACCACAACACCGCCTGCGGCACCTCGCGCAAAACGCTGGAGGCGATCCGCGCCGCCGGCATCGAGCCGGAGATCATCGATTACGTCAAGAATCCGCCATCGCGCGCGGCGCTCGAGGCGATGATCGACAAGGCCGGCCTGACCGCGCGCCAGGCGATGCGCGACAAGGGGGATTTGTATGGGGAATTGGGGCTGGCCGATGTGTCGCTGTCGGACGATGCGCTGCTCGATGCGATGATCGCGCATCCGATTCTGATCAACCGGCCGTTCGTGGTGACGGAGAAGGGCGTGCGGTTATGCCGCCCTTCGGAGCTGGTGCGGGACCTGCTCTAAGACCGCTTTAATGCGTGCGGTTGACCGAGAAATCGGCCAGCTGCAGCAGCGATTCCTTGTACACGCTGTCCGGCAGGTCGGCGATCGCTTCGGCGGCGCGCCGGGCGGCCGTTTCGGCCTGCTGGCGCGTGTAGTCGAGCGCGCCGCTGCTGGTGATGGCGGCCAGGATCGTGTCGAAGTGCTGCTCGTCGCCCTGCTCGATGCAGGTGCGCACCAGCTCGCGTTGCTCCGGCGTGCCGTTTTCCATCAAATAGATCAGCGGCAGGGTCGGCTTGCCTTCGCGCAGGTCGTCGCCGACGTTCTTGCCGATTTCGCTGGCGTCGCCGGCGTAGTCGAGCACGTCGTCTATCAGCTGGAAGGCGGTGCCCAGCGAGCGGCCGTATTCGCCGGCGGCGGCGATTTGCGTGTCGTCGGCGCCGGCGATCAACGCGCCCAGCTCGGCGGCCGCTTCGAACAGCTTGGCCGTTTTGGAGCGGATCACCTGCAGATAACGCTCCTGGCTGACGTCCGGGTCGTGCATGTTAAGCAGTTGCAACACCTCGCCCTCGGCGATGACGTTGGTGGCGTCCGACAAAATTTGCATGACGCGCATGTTGTTGAGGCCGACCATCATCTGGAACGAGCGCGAGTACAGGAAGTCGCCCACCAGCACCGAGGCGGCGTTGCCGAACAGCGCGTTGGCGGTGGCGCGGCCGCGGCGCAGCGACGATTCGTCGACGACGTCGTCGTGCAGCAGCGTGGCGGTGTGGATGAATTCGACCACGGCGGCCAGTTCGTGGTGCCCGGTGCCCTTGTAGGAATAGGCGTTCGCCACCAGCAGCACGAGGACCGGGCGGATGCGCTTGCCGCCGGCGCTGATGATGTATTCAGCGATCTGATTGACGAGGCTGACCTCGGAATGCAGCTTGCGGCGGATCACCGAATTGACCGCGTCCATGTCGGCGGCGATCGAGTGGGCGATATTGTTTTGTGTTGCGGTGTGGGTGGCGGCAGACAAGACGAACCTGTGCAGTGGACTATTGGTGCCGAGATTATACGACATGCCCCCGCCCGCAGGGGCGTCACCCCATGTTTGTGGCAACTCCTTTGTTAATCAGCTAACACCGGCATGCCGCCCGCCATGATGCAAGCTTGTCGACATACCACGCCATCGGCCATTTGTGAATAGTTTTTGACGTCAATTGGCATCCCATGTATAATCAGCGGTTCCCCGATCTCCATGCATGCGGTTCCGCTGGCGACGGAGGGAATTTTCTTAACATTTGATGAGGTTTCAAATCATGTACGCGGTCATAAAAACCGGTGGCAAACAATACAAAGTTGTCGCTGGCGAAAAACTTAAAGTAGAACAGATACCGGCAGACATTGGTTCCGAACTCACCATCGATCAGGTCCTCGCCGTTGGCGAAGGCGAAAGCATCAAATTTGGTGCTCCCCTGGTTGAGGGTGCAAAGGTACTGGTTACTGTTGTGGCACACGGTCGTCACGATAAAGTGAAGATTTTCAAGATGCGTCGTCGTAAGCACTACCAGAAGCATCAAGGCCATCGCCAAAATTACACCGAAATCCAAATCGTATCGATCAACGGTTAATTCCGTTTGCCCGAGAATTAGTATCCAAGGAGTCTTAAATGGCACACAAAAAAGGCGGCGGCACAACGCGTAACGGTCGTGACTCAGAGTCAAAGCGTCTGGGCGTCAAAGTCTACGGCGGTCAATCGATCAATGCCGGCGGCATCATCATTCGTCAACGCGGCACCCCGGTGCGCGCTGGTGAAGGTGTTGGCATGGGCAAAGACCACACCCTGTTCGCTCTGGTGGACGGCAAGGTCAAGTTCGTAGTCAAGGGCGAAGGTTCGAAGCAATTCGTCACCGTCGTTCCAAACGCTCCAGCAGCTGCAGTACCAGCGTAAATCACGCTCACGGCCAGGCGTCCGCGCCCGGCTGTCCCCTTTGTAAGGCGCAAGCCTTCAATCGAAAGGCTCTGCCCACGGTAGAGCCTTTTTAGTTTTATGGCGGTACATCATGAAGTTTATCGACGAAGCAAAAATTGAAGTGATCGGTGGTGACGGCGGCAATGGTTGTGCCTCGTTTTGCCGTGAAAAATTCCGCCCGTTCGGCGGCCCTGACGGCGGCGACGGCGGCAAGGGTGGCTCGATCTGGGCCGTAGCGGACCGTAACATCAACACCTTGGTCGATTTCCGCTTCTCCAAGATGCACCGCGGCAAGGACGGCGAAGCCGGACGCGGCGCCGATTGCTACGGCAAGGGCGCGGACGACATCCACCTGCGCATGCCGGTCGGCACCTTGATCATCGACGACGCCTCGGGCGAAATCCTGGCCGATCTGACCGAGCACGGCCAGATGGAACTGCTGGCCAAGGGCGGCGAGGGCGGCTGGGGCAACATCCACTTCAAGACCTCGACCAACCGCGCACCGCGTCAAAAGACCGAGGGCAAGGAAGGCGAACGGCGCGAAATCCGCCTGGAACTGAAGGTGCTGGCCGACGTCGGCCTGCTGGGCATGCCGAACGCCGGCAAGTCGACCTTTATTTCGGCCGTGTCGAACGCGCGTCCGAAGATCGCCGACTACCCGTTCACCACCCTGCACCCGAACCTGGGCGTGGTGCGCGTCTCGCACGAGAAGAGCTTTGTGATCGCCGACATTCCCGGCTTGATCGAAGGCGCTTCCGAAGGCGCCGGCCTGGGGCACCAGTTCCTGCGCCATTTGCAGCGCACCGGCCTGCTGCTGCACATCGTCGACCTGGCGCCGTTCGAGACCAACGTCGATCCGGTCAAGGAAGCCAAGGCGCTGGTCAACGAACTGAAAAAGTACGACGAGTCGCTGGTCGACAAGCCGCGCTGGCTGGTGCTCAACAAGCTCGATATGGTGCCGGAAGAGGACCGCAAGAAAACCGTCAAGGATTTCGTCAAGAAGTTCGGCTGGAAGGGCCCCGTGTTCGAGATCTCCGCGCTGAGCCACGACGGCACCCAGGAACTGGTCAACGCGATCCAGATGCACCTCGAAGAGAAGCGCCATTCCGAACAACGTTCGGAAGAAACGCAGATGACGGAGGAAGCGCGCGGTATTTCGTCGATCGATCCGGACGATCCCCGTTTCAAAATTCTCGACTAAGTTCCCGATTAAGCTCGACTAGTCCTCGATAAAAATCCGCATCACCGGCATAATCAGCTATTCGCTGGTTATGCTTTCCACAACAGCGCCGTCCCGCATCCCGGGACGGGCGTCTGCCGCGGCAAGAACGGGTCATCCACCCGGCCCTTCACAGCACACAGCAATGTACGTCCTGGCTCGCGCCGGGGATCCGGACCCGCGTCCGCATAATAGGACTGTTAAGAGACTGTCGCACCCATGAATTCCGTTATACAAAAAGCTACGCGCATCATCATCAAGGTCGGATCGTCCCTGGTCACCAACGACGGCCGCGGCCTCGATCACGCCGCCATCGCGCGCTGGGCCGCGCAGATCGCCGCGCTGCGCGCCATGGGCAAGCAGGTGGTGCTGGTCAGCTCCGGCGCCATCGCCGAAGGCATGCTGCGCCTGGGCTTCGAGCAGCGTCCCACCGATATCCACGAATTGCAGGCCTGCGCCGCCGTCGGCCAGATGGGACTGGCGCAGATCTACGAGACCAGCTTCCGCGCGCACCAGCTGCGCACCGCGCAGGTGCTGCTCACGCACGCCGACCTGGCAGACCGCGAACGTTATCTGAACGCGCGTTCGACCCTGACCACGTTGCTGCGCCTGGGCGTGGTCCCGATCATCAACGAGAACGACACGGTCGTCACCGACGAAATCAAATTCGGCGACAACGATACCTTGGGCGCGCTGGTGGCGAACCTGATCGAGGCCGACGCGTTGATCATCCTGACCGACCAGAAAGGGTTGTTCAGCGCCGATCCGCGCAAGGACCCGGCGGCGGTGCTGATCCAGCAGGGTCGCGCCGGCGACCTGGCGCTGGAGGCGATGGCCGGTGGCGCCGGCAGCAGTTTGGGGCGCGGCGGCATGCTGACCAAGATCCTGGCAGCCAAGCGGGCCGCCAAGTCGGGCGCGCACACGGTGATCGCTTATGGGCGCGAGGACAATGTGCTGGAGCGCCTGGCCGGCGGCGAGCCGATCGGCACCGAGCTGGCGGCGCAGACCGGGCATCTGACGGCGCGCAAGCAGTGGATGGCCGATCATCTGCACACGGCGGGGCAGGTGGTGCTGGACGCGGGCGCGGTGCAGAAGCTGACCGGCGAGGGCAAGTCGCTGCTGCCGATCGGCGTGGTGGAAGTAAAGGGGGAGTTCGGGCGCGGCGCGGTGATCACGTGCGTGAACGAGAGCGGCTTGCCGGTGGCGCGCGGGCTGTCCAACTACACCAGCGCGGAGACGCGCCGCATCATGCGCAAGCCGTCGAGCGAGATCGAGGCGGTCCTGGGCTTCGTCGAGGGCCGCGAGCTGATTCACCGGGATAACCTGGTATTGGTGTGACGCCGCGCGACGGGCGCGGCAACGCGTAGGGCCGATTGCGGCGTCGCGCCTAATCCGCCCCGCGTGCCTCCAGATTTATCAGTATCGCGCGGGCGGCCTGGACCCGCGCCGCGATCGGGTAGTTTTTGTTCGCCAGGATGACGACGCCGATCTTCTTCGCGGGGACGAACGCCGCGTAGGCGCCGAAGCGCGAGGTCGAGCCGGTTTTGTTGAACAACGTCGCCTGTGTTGGTGTCCGCGGCGGCGCCAGCGGCCGCGTCGGATTGGCCTGCGAAATCATGGTCTGCGAATTGCCCGCCTGCAGATCCGCCAGCGATACCGGGTAGGGATACTGCTCCCAGCCCAGTCCCTGCACCATCCCCTCAATCTCGAAGTACCCGACGTGCGTGCCTTCGACGGCGCGCCGCAACGTCGTCTCCAATCGGCTCGGATCGATATTCGCCTGCAGGTAGCGCACCATGTCGGCGGCCGACGAGCGGATGCCATAGGCCTCGTCGCTCAACAGATCGGGGTTGAAGCGCCCCGGCTGGTTCGCCTTGTCATAGCCCCACGCGTAATCGGCCATCGCGCTGGCGGGCACGCGGATATACGTATGCTTCAAGCCCAGTCCAGGCAGGATGCGCCGCTCCATCACATCGCCGAAATTGCCCCCCATTGCCAGCGCGGCGACGTGCCCGAACAGCCCGAGGCTGGGATTCGAGTAACGCCGCTGCGTGCCCGGTTCGGCGTCGGGTTTCCATTGCTGGAAATAGGCGACCATGCCGCCGTCCGGCACTTCGTCGGGAAATTGCAGCGGCAGGCCGCCGGCCGTGTAGGTGCCCAGATGGAGCACGGTGGCCTTGTCGATGGGGGCGCCGTTCAGCGCGGGCAGGTACTTGCCGGGATGGGCACCCAGCGACAGCCTGCCGGTGGCCACCGCATAGGAGGCCAGGGTCGCGGTGAAGGTTTTGCTGATCGAACCCAGCTCGAACAAGGTATTTTCGGTGACCGGCACGTGCTGCTCGCGCGAGGCCAGTCCATAGTTGAAGAAGCTGGCCTCGCCGTCGATCGTGACGGCAACCGCCACGCCGGGCAGGTCGTATTCGGCCACGACGGGACGGATCGCCTGATCGATGATGGCGCGCAGCTTGGCGGATTCACCGGCGGCGTGGGACGGTGCGAGCAGGCAGGCATAGAGCGCCGCCGCGATATATGCGGCGCGGAGTGTGGACGGGAGGGGCACGCGGATTCCTTGTTGGCGACAGATGACGCCATTGTGCGACATGTGTCGCAGTCGCGTCAAGTCCCGTCGTTACAGCCCGTCCGGCATCGGCGTTTTCTGGCGGTAGTCGCACAGGTCTTGCTGGATGCAGTTCCAGCACTCGGGCTTGCGCGCCTTGCAGGTGTAGCGTCCGTGCAGGATCAGCCAGTGGTGCGCATCCTGCAAAAAATCCTTCGGCACGAAGCGCAGCAGCTTTTGCTCGACGATGTCGACATTCTTGCCCGGCGCCAGGCCGGTGCGGTTCGAGACGCGGAAGATGTGCGTATCCACCGCCATCGTCAGTTCGCCGAACGCGGTGTTCATCACCACGTTGGCGGTCTTGCGGCCCACGCCCGGCAGGGCCTCCAGCGATGCGCGGTCGTTGGGGACTTCGCCGCCATGCTGTTCCAGCAGGATCTTGCAGGTGGCGATGACGTTCTTGGCCTTGGTCTTGTACAGGCCTATGGTTTGAATATAGGACTTCAGCTCCTCCTCGCCCAATTCCAGAATCTTCGCCGGCGTGTTCGCGACCGGGTACAGCTTGCGCGTGGCCTTGTTGACGCCGACGTCGGTCGACTGCGCCGACAACAGCACGGCGATCAGCAATTCAAACGGCGTTGTGTATTCGAGTTCGGTCTTGGGACTGGGATTGGCGGCGCGGAAGCGCTCGAACATTTGTTGGCGTTTGGCTGGATTCATTCAGGCGGGTTTTCGTCGTGTGGCTTGGCGTCGGCCGCCGCTCGCGCGGCTTCCTCTTTCTTCAGGCGCGCGCGTTCCATCGCGGCGGCGATGATGGCGCGCTTGCGCTCCTTCTCGGCGGCGTCGGCGTCGGTGGCGGGATCGAGCGCTTCGACCGCCGCCATCTTGGCGCTGGCCTTGGCGGCGAGGCGGGCGTCGTTCTCGTCCTTCTCGCGCTTGAGGCGCAGGGTGCGGAAGTCGTGGCGCTCGCGGGCGGCGTCGGCGTCGGCCTGGCTCCACGCGTCCCAGCCGGTGGTCCCGGTGACCGGGTACATGACGATGCAGTCGACCGGGCACGGATGGACGCACAGGTCGCAGCCGGTGCACAGGTCGGGCACGACGGTGTGCATCAATTTGGCCGCGCCGACGATGGCGTCGACCGGGCAGGCCTGGATGCACAGGGTGCAGCCGATGCACAGCGCCTCGTCGATGTAGGCGACCGCGCGCGGGCGCTCGAGGCCGTTGACGGGATTGAGCGGGATGACCTTGCGGCCGGTGACGGCCGACAGCCGCACGATGCCCTCGGCGCCGCCGGGCGGACATTGGTTGATGTCGGCCGCGCCGGCGGCGATCGCCTCGGCGTACGGCCGGCAGCCGTCGTAGCCGCACTTGGTGCATTGCGTCTGCGGCAGGGCGTCTTCGATGCGGTCGGCGAGTGTTTGGTTGGTGGACACGGCGGTGAGTGGCGTGAGGAAGCGATAAAGCGCCATTATCCGATATCCGCGCCGGCCGGGCCGAAAAACCTTATCGCCGGCGCAGCAATCCGGGGGCGGGGCAAAAAAAATCCCCGCGCGGGGCAGGGATCTTGTGGGTGGCTTGCGGCTTAACCGTGTTTTTTGATGAACTCGGTGATCTTCGGGCAGACCATTTCACGCCAGCGGCGGCCGGAGAAAATGCCGTAGTGGCCGGCGCCCGGGGCGACGTAGTCTTGCTGCATCTCGGCCGGAATGCCGGTGCACAGGTCGTGCGCCGCTTGCGTCTGGCCGGCGCCGGAAATGTCGTCCAGCTCGCCCTCGACGGTGAACAGCGCCACCGTGGTGATGTCCTGTGGACGCACCAGCTTGCCGCCGACCTCCCACGTGCCCATCGGCAGCGCGAACTCCTGGAACACCGTCTTGATCGTGTCCAGATAGTATTCGGCGGGCATGTCCAGCACGGCGTTGTACTCGTCGTAGAACTTGCGGTGGCTTTCCGCCGGCTCGTCGTCGCCCTCAACCAGATGGCTGTAGAACTCGCGGTGGCTTTGCGCGTGGCGGCCCGGGTTCATGGCGATGAAGCCGGCGTGCTGCAGGAAGCCCGGATAGACCTTGCGGCCGAAGCCCGGATAGTTCGGCGGTACCGCGTAGATGACGGTGTTTTCAAACCACGAGTACTTTTTCTCGGTGGCCAGGTTGTTGACCGCCGTCGGCGAACGGCGCGGATCGATCGGGCCGCCCATCATCGTCATCGTCTTCGGCAGCTTTGGGTCCTGGTCGGTGGCCATCAGCGCTATGGCCGCCAGCACCGGCACCGTCGGCTGGCACACGGAGATTACGTGCAGGTCCGGGCCCAGCAGGCGGATGAAGTCCTGCACATAGTAAATGTAGTCGTCCAGGTGGAACGACCCTTCCGACACCGGCACCATGCGGGCGTCGGTCCAGTCGGTGATGTAGACGTCGTGGTCGACCAGCAGGCCGCGCACGGTATCGCGCAACAGGGTCGAGTGGTGGCCCGACAGCGGCGCCACCAGCAGCACGGTCGGCTGGTTCAGCGCTGCGGTGGCCTTGTCGTCCAGATCTTTCTTGAAGTGGATCAGGCGGCAGAACGCCTTATTGACCACCACCTGTTCGATGATGCCGATCGTCTCGCCATTGATGACGGTCGAGTCGATCTCGAACGCCGGCTTTTCGTAATCCTTGCCGAGCCTGTACATCAGCTCGTAACCGGCGGCGATCCGTTGCGAAAACGGCGTGTGCGCCAGCGGGGAGACCGGATTGGTCAGGATTTTAGCGGTCGCGTCCGCCCATTGCATCAGGGGCGACAGGAGTGTGCGTTGCATTTCGTGCAGTTGGTAGAGCATAGGTCTTCCCGGGTCAAAGCGTGGTGCGGTGCACCAATACATCACAGCATAAGCCAATTATAGAGTATATGTTGGTGGCGCCAAGCATTTCCAGATACCGCCAGGAAAGTGGGGCGCCGCCACTCCACCCGATAATAGTACCGCCGAACCCATAAAAAAAGCAGCGTTTCCGCTGCTTTTGTGTAGGACACTTACCTACATGCTACTTTTGCCGTTGTTTTCCCGCTCAGTCGAAGACCGGGGTCTCCACGCCCAGCACTTTGTGCAGTTTCGGCGACGTGGTGGTGTATTGCATGTGGATCTTTTTGTCCGGGAAGATATACGGCGCGGCACCGAACGCGGCCAGCGCGGCCTCGTGGAAGCCCGACAGGATCAGCTTTTTCTTGCCTGGATAGGTGTTGATGTCGCCCACCGCGAAGATGCCCGGGACGTTGGTCTCGAACTTCTCGGTGTTTTGCACCTTCAACTGGCGGCGCTCGATGTCCAGGCCCCATTCGGCGATCGGGCCCAGTTTCGGCGACAGGCCGAAGAACACCAGCAGCATGTCGAGCGGCACGCGGCGGGTCACGCCGTCGGCGCCGGTGACCTTCAGTTCGCTCAGTTTGTCGTCTTTCGACTCGAAACCGGTGGCCTGGCCGATGATGAGCTGCATCTCGTAATCGTCGCACAAGGCTTTCATCTTGGCGACCGACGCCGGCGCGGCGCGGAAGTCTTCGCGGCGATGCAGCAAAACGACCGATTCGGCCTTGCCGACGAAGTTCAGCGCCCAGTCCAGCGCCGAGTCGCCGCCGCCGCAGATGACGATGTTCTTGCCTTCGAAGATGGCCGGGTCCTTGACCTTGTAGTGCAGCTGCGAGCCTTCGAACACTTCGATGCCGTCGACCTTCAGGGTGCGCGCCTGGAACGAGCCGACGCCGGCGGCGATGAAGATGGTCTTGGTGGTGAAGCGGGTGCCGGCGCTGGTTTCGACGTCGAAACGGCCGTCGTCGCGGCGCTCGACCTTGGTCACTTCCTGGCCCAGGTGGAAGGTCGGTTCGAACGGCTCGATCTGCTTGAGCAGGTTGTCGGTCAGCTCCTGGCCGGTGCACGACGGCACGGCCGGGATGTCGTAGATCGGCTTGTCCGGGTACAGTTCCACGCACTGCCCGCCCACCGCGCCCAGCGAATCGATGACGTGGGCCTTGATTTCCAGCAGGCCCAGTTCGAAGACCTGGAACAGGCCGACCGGGCCGGCGCCAATGATGACGGCATCGGCTTCGATGACGCCTGGAGGGGTGACAGTGCTATTCATTCGTATATTCCTGTGATTTCAATGGTGGTTGGGCGAACACAAGGCTGTGCGGCGCTCGACTTTGGCGCCCGCGGATGACGCTGCCCGGTGCTGCCCGGCCAGACAAACTCGTCTTAGCGTACCAGCAGGTGCAGTTTTTCTTTGACGTCCTTGAACTCGTCGGCTTCCGGCAGCGGCGCGATGGTCTTGGTGATCGAAGGCCAGTGGCGCGCCAGATCGACGTTGATCTTGATGAACTGCTGCTGGTCGCCGGGGACGTCTTCCTCGGCGAAAATGGCGTTGACCGGGCATTCGGCCACGCACACGGCGCAGTCGATGCACTCGTCCGGATCGATGGCGAGGAAGTTCGGGCCTTGGCGGAAACAATCTACCGGGCAAACATCGACGCAGTCCGTATAACGGCAGCTGATGCAAGATTCGGTGACAACGTGGGTCATAACAGTCCTATCAATGTTGGTGTGCAGCGGCGTCGGCGGCGGTGGGATGGCCCGGCTAACCTCAGCAAAGCACTGTATTTTAAGGTAATTCGCTATTTCTCACAAACTGCGCTTATATACAATACATATAAGCAAATGCGCAGGCGCCCTTGTGGACTAGCGCGACGCCGGGCCAACTGGCATCATGTCGGCTTTGTTGATTATCGAGGAAGCCGCATGGCGGACATTAACATCGTTCAGGAACACAACCTTGCGCCGGAGCAGGCCCGGGCGGCGGCGCAACAGGTGGCCGACAAATTGGCCGAGCAATTCGACCTGGAATGCCGCTGGGAAGGCAATGTGCTGCGCTTCGAGCGCAGCGGCGTCGACGGCAGCCTGACGCTGGAGCCGAGCCGGGCGCGCCTGCAGATCGCCCTTGGTTTCCTGTTCAGCGCGTTCTCGTCGCAGATCGAGAGCAAGGTGGCCGACAAGATGCGCACGGTGTTCGCGCCCGTTTGAACGCAAAAAAGCCCCGTCAGGGGCTTTTTTTTGGGCCGATGCAGGCGCCGCGCTTATTTCAGGTCCGCGATCAGGTCGATGTATTGCTGCTTGGCCTCGTCGGCGCTGGTGCCCTTGAGCGCGTCCCAGGCGTCGAACTTGGCGCGGCCGACCATGTCGGTGAAACCCGGACGCTCGCCGCTGGCGTCGCCCACCGACGCCTGCTTGAACAGCGCGTAGATTTTCAGCAGGGTCATGTTGTCGGGACGTTCCGGCAGGTTCTTCGAGTCCGCCTGGGCTTGTTCGAATTGCTCTTGTAAGCTCATGTACATCTCCTTGGTATGGTGGCTGGTGAATATGTCGCATCATACCCGCAGCGGGGCCGAAAGCCGTTAGAGGGCATCCTCAAAAACGGCCGCCCCAAAACAGAACGGCGGCCATGGCAGGTCGGGGACCTGGCCATGCGCCGCCGTTTCCGGTGCCCTCGCGGGCACGAACACAGCCTGCCAGCGAAGATTACTTCTTCTTGGTCGGGTTGACAGCCGACTTCAGGGTCGCGCCAGCCGAGAATTTCGGGGTCTTCGACGCGGCGATCTTGATCGCTTCGCCGGTTGCAGGATTGCGGCCTTTGCGTGCGGCGCGTTTGGCGACGGAGAAGGTGCCGAAGCCGGTGATGCCAACCGTGTCGCCTTTTTTCAGACGCTCAGTCACGATCGCGATCAGAGTGTTCACCGCACCGTTGGCGGCGGCAGCAGACATCTCCGTGCGTTTCGCAAATTCTGCAATCAATTCGCCTTTTTTCATTACTACCTCCTTGGTTATTAGAGCGCGCAGATTAGCATAAATATTGTCAAATGTAATGGTTTCTGTACGAAGTAGGCCTTACAGTAGCTGCCGTGCCACGCGGCGGCGCCCTAAAACCCTTGTATATAAAGGGCTTACGCGATCCTGACAGATCCGCATCCGGCGAAAAAAAGGTTTATGATGGTGCGACTGAGGACGTGAACATGAGCTTTTCGGACGAGACACTGATTGCCTACGCCGCCGGCGAACTGGACGACGCGACCCGTCACGCCGTCGAGGACGCGATGCGGCGCGACAGCAGCATCGCACGCCGCGTGGCGCGGCTGCGGGCCGCGCGCGGCGGCGCGTTCGCCGAGCGGATGCCGTCGGGCGCGGCGCTGCGCTCGCCGCAGGCCAAGGTGGTGCAGCTGGCGGCGGTGCGGGCGCAGCGCGTGGCCACGCAGCAGGCCGCGCGCAAGGCGGTCAGGCGGCGCCTGGGCTGGCGCGAGTGGAGCGCGTTGGGCGCGGTGCTGGTGGTGGGGCTGGCGGCCGGCAAGTTCGGCCTGGCGCACTGGCAGCCCGCATTCCTGGCCGATCCGGCCAGGGCGCCGACCACGGTCGTCAGCCGCAACGGCATGCTGGTGGCGCAGGGCCGGCTCGACGCCGTGCTGACGCAGCAAATGGGCGGCGCCGCGCCGTCCGAAGGCGACGTGCGGGTCGGGCTCAGTTTCCTGTCGAACGAGGGCGGCTATTGCCGCACCTTCACGGTGGTGGGACTGAGCCAGGATCTGGTGGGGGTGGCCTGCCGCGCCAGCGCGGAGTGGCGGATACCGGTGATGGTGCAGAACGTGCGCCCGTCGGCGCAGATGGGCGCGTACCGGATGGCCGGCACGGAGATGCCGACGGCGGTGCTGGAGGCGATCGACCAGCGCATCGTCGGCGGCATGCTCGATACGCGCGCCGAGCTCGAGGCCCTGCGGCGCAACTGGCAGCGTTAGCGGCCCGCGGGCCGCCGTTACAACGTTAGCGGCCCGCGGGCCGCCGTTACAACTTAAACGCCCAGCAGTTCGACGTCGAAAATGAGGGTCGCGTTTGGCGGAATCACGCCGCCGGCGCCGCGCGAGCCGTAGCCCAGTTCGGCCGGGATGATCAGCTGGCGCGCGCCGCCGACCTTCATGCCTTGCACGCCTTCATCCCAACCGCGGATGACCATGCCGGCGCCCAGGGCGAATTCGAACGGGTCGTTGCGGTCTTTGCTCGAGTCGAATTTCGGACCCTTGGTGCCGTCGTCGTTGCGCAGCCAGCCGGTGTAGTGGACGGTGACGTTCTGGCCGGCTTTGGCTTCGTCGCCTTCGCCCACGGTCAGTTCGATGTACTGCAAACCCGATTCGGTCGTGATGGTGGTCATGGTTATTCCTTCTAGATTCGTTGAACACAGCCGACAATTGTAGCAGGGCGGTGTGGTTACGCCGCCGCGCTTCATTACGGATAGGAATAATTGTCCGCTTTTACCTTGTGACGGTCCCGTTTGCACGTAAAATAAACGTTTAGTCCTTCTAAGCGATTTCTCATGCTCCGCAGTGTCCGCCGTCTGGTTTTCTCCTGTGTCTGCGCCGCGATTGCCATCGGCAGCGCGCAGGCCAATGTTGTCGTTGTGCTCAACTCGCGCGATGCTACCGTGCAGTTGCTGGACCAGGCGACTTTCAAGGATCTGGCCACCTTCCCGGTCGGCAAAGAGCCGCACCACTTGATGGCGACGCCGGACAACAAGTCGCTGATCGTCGCCAGCTCGGTCGGCAACGAACTGATCTTCCTCGATCCGAAGAGCGGCCAGATCCAGCGCACCGTCAAGGACATCCTCGACCCGTACCAGATCGGCTTTTCGCCGGACCAGAAATGGTTCGTGTCGGCCTCGCTGCGGCTGGACCGCGTCGACCTGTACCGCTACGACGGCGCCAACATGACGTTGACCAAGCGCATCCCGCTGCCGAAGCTGCCGAGCCACATGGCCTTCAACGCCGCCAGCAACATGGTCTTCATCACGCAGCAGGGCAGCGACCAGGTCAGCGCGATCGACCTGGTCACGCAGACCGTCAAGTGGACGCTGCCGGTCGGTAAGCTGCCGGCCGGGATCGCGATGACGCCGGACGACAAGTATCTGCTGGTGGGCATCATGGGCAGCGACTACGTCGAGGTGATCGACTGGAAGGCGCAGAAAACCGTCAAGCGCATCAAGACCGGGCAGGGCGCGCACAACTTCCGCTCAGCCGGCGACGGGCGCTACACGTACGTGTCGAACCGTGTTTCCAATTCGATCAACATCATTGATCAGAAGACATTGGAAAACGTCGGCATGATCAACGTCCCGGGCGGGCCGGACTGCATGGAAGTGACGGCCGACGGCAAGACCATGTGGGTCACCCTGCGCTGGATCAAAAAAGTGGCGGTGATCGACCTGGCCACGCGCAAGCTGGTCAAGACGATACCGGTCGGACGCTCGCCGCACGGCGTGTTCTTCAACAACTCCGCCCAACGCTAATGGCCCCCCCCACCGCGAGGGTCAGTGCCGACATTCGGACACGAACGCAACCATCGCACCCCACCGCGAGGTGGGGGGTGTTGCTGGCGCTGGCGGTCGGGACCGCGGCGCCGGCCCTGGCGGCGCCGGCGGCTTGTCAAGGCACCATTTATTTGACCTTCGATACCGGCAGCCAGTCGCAGGCCGAGCTGATCGCCGAGACGCTCAAGCGCCACCATATCAAGGCCACCTTTTTCCTCGCCAACGAGAAAACCGTGCGCGGCGACTATTCGCTCGATCCGTCATGGTCGGCGTACTGGAAGGCGCGCGTGGCCGAGGGCCATGCGATCGGCTCGCACACCTTCGATCACGACGTGCTGGTCAAGGACGGCGGCACCGGCTTCAAGGTCAAGCCCGGTTTCGGCGCGTCCGCCGGCAAGCTGCGCACGCTGACCCCGCACGAGTATTGCGAAGAAATCAAGCGGGTCGACCGGCGCTTCGTCGAGTTGACCGGCCAGCACCTCGATCCGATCTGGCGCGCGCCGGCCGGCCGCACCTCGCCCGGCACCCTGGCGGCGGCCAAGGCCTGCGGCTACGCGCATGTCGGCTGGGCGCCGGCCGGCTTTTCCGGCGATGAGCTGTCGAGCACGGCCTACCCGAATGCGGTATTGTTGCAAAAGTCGCTCAGGGATTTGCGCGACGGCGATATTTTTGTCGCGCACATGGGCATCTGGTCGCGCAAGGAGCCGTGGGCGCCGGCCAACCTGGAGCCTTTGATCAGCGGCCTGGAGCGAAAAGGCTTTTGTTTCGCCACCCTGCGCGAGCACCCTGACTACAAAACTTCTTTCACATCGCATCACTAAATGATTCAATTATTTTCTGACTGGCTGGGCCTGGCCCAGGGCTGGTTGTTCGAGACGGTGATCCAGCCTTTGGTGTTCCAGCTCGGGTTCGGCGAATTCATCGAGGAAGCCTTCGAGGGCACCGAGTGGCTGCTGATCGGCGTGCTGGAGCTGACCTTGCTGTTCCTGGTGCTGCGCCCGCTCGAGGCGGCGATCCCGGTCCACAAGTTCACCGATCCGCGCGCCCGCTGGAACGATTTCATCTACACGGTGCTGCACCGGATCGGCCTGTTCCCGATCCTGGTCTTCTTCACGCTCGATCCGCTGCTCGACAGCGCGGCCGGCATGCTGCGCTTCGAGAGCTTCCAGCCGTTGAACCTGGAGTCGCTGTTGCCGGGCATTTCCCCGCTGGGCGCGTTCCTGGTGTATTTCGTCGTGCTCGACTTCTTCGATTACTGGTACCACCGCGCCTCGCACCATTTCAACTGGTGGTGGGCGCTGCACGGCCTGCACCACAGCCAGCAGAACATGAACCTGTGGAGCGACAACCGCAACCACCTGCTCGACGACATGATGCGCGACGTGTACATGGGCGTGATCGCGCTGGGCATCGGCGTCGAGCCGTCGCAATACGTGATGCTGGTGTCGGTGTCGCGCATCCTGCAAAGCCTGCAGCACGCCAACGTGCGCATCCACTTCGGCAAGGTCGGCGAGTGGCTGCTGGTGTCGCCGCGCTACCACCGCATGCACCACGCGATCGGCGTCGGCCACGAGTCGCACGGCCAGGGCACGCTGGGCGGCTGCAATTTCGCCGTGCTGCTGCCGATCTGGGACATCATCTTCCGCACCGCCAATTTCACGCCGCGATTCGTCGCCACCGGCATCCGCGACCAGCTGCCGCAGGCGCAGGCCGGCGGCGGCGTCAAGCCGGGCAGGGAATACGGCAAGGGCTTTTTCTCGCAGCACTGGCTGGCGCTCAAGCGCATGGTCGAGTACGCGCGCAAGGATAGCGTCTGATGGCCGGCGGCGTCTCCGCCGTGGCGCGCGCCTGGGGCCGCGCCTTCGCCTCGCAATGGCACGGCAAGCTGCTGTTGATGAGCCTGGCGCCTTTCCTGCTGGCGGTCGGCCTGTGGGCCGTGCTGCTGTATCTGGGCCTGCAACCGCTGATCGATTTCGTCCACGCCACGTTCTCGCAATACGGCGTGTTCAGCTTCAGCAGCAGCTTCCTCGGCTCGCTCGGCCTTGGCGCCTTGAAAACCGTCGTTGTGCCGTTGATAGCGATGCTGTTGCTGCTGCCGCTGATGATTTTGACGGCGCTGATCTTCATCGGCGTCATCGCCATGCCGGTGATCCTGCGCCACATCGGCGCGCGCCATTATCCGCAGCTGCAGCAGCGCAACGGCGGCAGCGTGCTGGGCAGCGTCGGCGTGGCGCTGGGCGGCATGGCCGCCTTCATCGGCCTGTGGCTGCTGACCTTGCCGCTGTACGTGTTCCCGCCGCTGGCCGTGTTCGTGCAGGCGCTGCTGTGGGGCTGGCTGACCAGCCGCATGATGGTCTACGACGTGCTGGCCGACTACGCCAGCGCCGACGAACGCCACCAGTTGCTCAAAGAGCACCGCTGGCCGCTGATCGCCATCGGCGTCGTGTCCGGCGCGGCCGGGGCGCTGCCGGGCGCGATCTGGCTGGGCGGCGTGATGGCGGTGGTATTCTTTCCCTTCCTGGCAGCCGCGTCGATCTGGCTGTATGTGCTGGTGTTTATCTTCACCGCGTTGTGGTTCGCCTATTATTGCCTCGATGCGCTGGCGCGCCTGCGCGCCGCCGAGGCCCTGAAGGCCGCGCCGGCGCCGGCGGAATTTTAAGAAAGCGGAACTACTATGGCGATCGGACTCATCATCATCGGCGACGAAATCCTGTCCGGCAGGCGCGTCGACCAGCATTTCCCGAAAGTGGTGCAATTGCTGGCCGCGCGCGGCCTGCAGCTGGCGTGGGCCGAAATCCTGGCCGACGATCCGGCCCGCATCACGGCCACGCTCAAGCGCACCTTCGCCAGCGACGACATCGTGTTCTGCTGCGGCGGCATCGGCGCCACGCCGGACGACCACACCCGGCTGGCCGCCGCCGACGCGCTGGGCCTGCCGCTGGTGCTGCACGAGCAGGGCAAGGCCAACATCCAGCAGCGCATCGTGCAGATGGGGCGGGAGGCCGGCCACGAGGTCGACCTGAACTCGGCCGAGAACCTGCACCGCCTCAAAATGGCCGAGTTCGCGCAGGGCGCGGCCCTGATCCCCAACCCGTACAACAACATCGCCGGCTTCGCGCTGCACAAGCATTACTTCGTGCCGGGCTTCCCGGTGATGGCCTGGCCGATGATCGAGTGGGTGCTCGACCACCACTACGCCGACCTGTTCAACCGCGCGCCGCACCTGGAGCAGTCGGTGCTGGTGTACGAGACGGCCGAGTCGGCGCTGACGCCGCTGATGGTGGAGATCGAGGCGCGCTATCCGCGCGTGAAGGTGTTCAGCCTGCCGAGCGTGGGCGACGCCAACACCCGCCGCCACATCGAGCTCGGCGTCAAAGGCGAACCGGCCCAGACGCTCACCGCGTTCGAGCACATGGTCGCCGAACTGAACAAGCTCAAGGTGGAGTTCAACAACATTTGATGCGTCCCGGTATCGGGTGATGTCGCGCCGCTATCGCTCGATAGCGCTTCGACATTGTCCCCTTGTCACGTGCTTGTCATTTGGCGATCCCATGCATTCACGGCGTTACTCCATAGGGGAGAAACGCCGTTGTTTTTTTGCGAAAAATAAACTACGGTTGCAAATTATTGTGCGACATCACCGGTCGCCACCGCGCCGATGTGGTGCAATGGTGGCTAGTAGGTTTTACTGAAACAGCTGACCGGTTTGAATCATATGTTAAGCAATCGTCGTTTCCGCCGGCCCTTGGTTCGCGCAGCGCGCAAGTTGCGCGCAGGCGCAGCAGCACTAGGCTATCGTCGCACCCGGCATCTTCATGTCGTGCCGCCCCTTACCCCCGAAGAAAGCGAGGCGCACTTGGCGCAAGCGCAGATGGACGCGCCGCCGCCCGGCGAGCCGACCAAGAGCAAGCGTTCGCGCAACGCCCTGATCGTGGTGCTGCTGGTGGGCGCCTCGTTCGCCGTGTGGTGGGGCGTGCACGAAAGCCGCACCTCGACCGTGCAGGCGCGCATTTTCACCGACCTGGCCGGCAAGATGACGTACAAGGTGCAGCCGGGGCCGAGCAACGCGATCCGCTTCCCGCACGACAGCCCGTACGACGAGCGGCTCGGTTACGCCAGCCTGCCCGACTATCTGGCCAAGCTGCGCACGCGCGACTACCAGGTCAGCGCGCAGGCGCGCATTTCGCCGAAGATGGCCGAACTGGCCGACATGGGCATCTTCGCGACGTACCACGAGAAGACCAAGACCGGCCTGACGATCTACGACTGCCGCGCGCAGGAATTGTTCGCCGCCAGCTATCCGGAACGCATCTACAACAAGTTCGAGCAGGCGCCGATGGCGCTGATCTACAGCCTGCTGTTCATCGAGAACCGCGAACTGCTCGATAACAAATACCCGAAACGCAACCCGGCCGTCGAATGGGACCGCCTGGGCAAGGCCGTCATCGAGAAAAGCGTCAACGCCGTGGCCGGCGGCCACCGCGCCGCCGGCGGCAGCACGCTGGCCACGCAGATCGAGAAATACCGCCATTCGCCCGAGGGCCGCACCGGTTCGATGAAGGACAAGCTGCAGCAGATGGTCTCGGCCAGCCTGCGCTCGTACCAGGACGGGCCGGACACGACCAAGGCGCGGCGCCGCATCGTCATCGATTACCTGAACACGGTGCCGCTGTCGGCCAAGCCCGGCTACGGCGAGGTCAACGGCATCGGCGACGGCATGTGGGTGTGGTACGGCCGCGAATTCGCCGACGTCAACCGCCGCCTCAGCGGCAACCTCGACAATCCCGATCCGGAGACCGCGCTGATCTTCAAGGAAGCGCTGAGCCTGATGATCGCGCAGCGCCGTCCGAGCCACTACCTGGGCGACGGCGCCGACGACCTCGAAGTGCTGGCCGACAGCCACCTGCGCGTGCTGGCGCAGGAGGGCATCATCACGGCGGCGATGCGCGACGTCGCGCTCAAGCAGCCGCTGCATCCGGCCAAGGGCAACGGCCTGCAGGCGGCGCCGGAGATGACCTTCGTCACCCGCAAGGCGTCGAACGCGATCCGCAACCACCTGGCCAACCTGCTGGGCGACAACCGCATGTACAACCTCGACCGCCTGGACCTGAACGTGGTCAGCACGCTCGACGCGCAGGCGCAAAAGGCGGTGACGCAGGTGCTGCGCGACTTGCGCGACCCCGAGCGCGCCGCCGCCGCCGGCCTGACCGGCAAGGGCATGCTGGGCAACGGCGATCCGGCCAACGTGGTGTACAGCTTCACGTTGCTGGAAAAGGGCAAGGACAACAACCTGCTGCGCCTGCAGACGGACAACTACGACCAGCCGCTCGACATCAACGAAGGCGCCAAGCTCGACCTGGGTTCGACCGCCAAGCTGCGCACCTTGGTGACCTACCTCGACATCGTCGACCAGCTCAACAAGAAGTACAAGGGCATGAACGCCGAAACGCTGAGCATGATTCCGGTCGATCCGCAGGACAAGCTGTCGCGCTGGGCGATCGACTACCTGACCGCCCATCCGGTCGGCAGCGCCGAGCGCGAGATCACGCCGATGCTCAACGCGGCCATGGAGCGCAAATACTCGGGCAATCCGGGCGAGGGCTTCTTCACCGGCGGCGGCCTGCATTACTTCGGCAACTTCTCCAAGGAAGACAACGGCAAGATCTTCACCGTCACCGAGGCGCTGCGCCGCTCGACCAACCTGGTGTTCGTGCGCCTGATGCGCGACGTCGCCAAGTTCTACATGTTCCAGACGCCCGGCTCGTCGGCCTCGCTGCTGGCCGACGCCGACGATCCGCGCCGCGCCGTCTACCTGGCGCGCTTCGCCGACAAGGAAGGCAAGGAGTTCCTGAACCGCTTCTACGCCAAGTACAAGGGCAAGCCGGCGGCCGACCTGGACAAGATCCTGCTGGCCAACATCCGCAGCACGCCGACCCGGCTGGCGGTGATCCACCGCACCGTGTATCCGGGCGCGACCATCAAGCAGTTCGGCGACTTCCTGCACGAATACCTGCCGTCGCAGAACGAAGTGTCGGACGAGCGCGTCGAGAAGCTGTACGACCAGTACGCGATCGACAAGTGGTCGCTGCCCGACCGCGGCTACCTGGCCAGCATCCATCCGCTGGAGCTGTGGATGGCCGCGTACATGCGCGTGCATCCGAAGGCGACGCTGTCGCAGATGACGGCGGCCAGCGAGAAGGAGCGCCAGGAAGTCTATTCGTGGCTGTTCAAGACGCACCGCAAGCACGCGCAGGACCGCCGCATCGCCGGCCTGATCGAGGTCGAAGGCTTCATGGAGATCCACAAGCAGTGGAAGAAGATGGGCTACCCGTTCGAATCGCTGGTGCCGTCGTACGCGACGACCTTGGGCGCGTCGGCCGACCGCCCGGCCGCGCTGGCCGAGATGATGGGGATCATCGTCAACGGCGGCGTGCGCAAGAGCAGCCAGCGGATTTCGTCGCTGCACTTCGCCAAGGGCACGCCGTATGAGACGGTGGTGACCAAGGCCCCCGCCACCACCAACGAGCAGGTGCTGTCGCCGGAAGTGGCGCGCGTGATCGCCGACGCGATCCGTGGCGTGGTCTCGGACGGCACGGCCAAGCGGGCGCGCATGGCGTTCGTGCAGTCGGACGGCACCGAGTTGCCGGTCGGCGGCAAGACCGGTACCGGCGACCAGCGCTTCGACGTGTATGGCGGCGGCGGACGGTTGATCGAGTCGCGCTACGTGAACCGCTCGGCGACGTTCGTGTTCAATATCGGCGAGCGCTTCTTCGGCAGCATGACGGCGTACGTGCACGGGCCGGAATCGAAGAATTACGACTTCACCAGCGCGTTGCCGGTGCAGTTGCTGGTGGTGCTGGCGCCGAGCCTGATGCCGCTGATCGAGCCGCATCCGGTGGCCAAGCCGGGCGCGGTGCCGCCGCCGGTGGTGGTCAAGACGGCGGGCGTGCCGGCCAACGCCGCGGCGGCCGCCCAGTTGCAAGCCTGCGGCGGTTAGCCGATCGGGGAACACGTGCATGACACGTGTTCCCTTTCATGCCGCCGTACCCCCGCCCGTATTCCCCTTGCATAATTGCTCATTTGTTGGCATGGTATCAGCCCATGAAACCAATGCGCCACCACATGTCCAAAATCCTCAAGTTCACGCAATTCTCGGTGCGGGACTTGTTCGTCGCCTCGGCCCCCACCATCGCGCTGATCGTCGGCGTTTGCTTGCTGGCCTACTGGCTGGTCGACCCCGCGCCGCCGCGCAGCGTGCGCCTGGCCACCGGCCAGGAAAACAGCGCCTACGAGGAATTCGGTAAAAAGTACGCCGCCGCGCTCGCCAAGCACGGCGTCAAGGTCACCTTGGTGCCGTCGGCCGGCTCCGGCGAAAACCTGCGCCGCCTGCGCGCCGGCGAAGTCGACATCGCCTTCGTCCAAAGCGGCTCCACCAACGAGGAAGTGGCCGAGCGCGAAGGCCTGTCGTCGCTGGGCAGCCTGTTCGTCGAGCCGCTGTGGCTGTTCCTGCGCGAGACCAAGGGCCAGCCGCCGATCACCCAGCTGAGCCAGTTGAAAGGCAAGAAAATCAACTTCGGCCCCAAGGGCGCCGGCGCGCCGCGGCTGTTCCGCCAGGTGCTGTCGCTCAACGGCCTGGAGAAGGAAGACGTCGAACGCTTCTCGCTGGCCAACACGCCCGCCACGGTGGAATTGCTGGAAGGGCGCATCGACGGCCTGGTGTTCACCTCGGCGCCGGAAGCGCCGCTGATCCAGATGCTGCTGCAAACGCCCGGCATCAAGCTGTTCAACTTCAGCCAGGCCGAGGCCTACGCGCGCAAGCTGCCGTTCCTCACGCATGTGGTGCTGCCGCAAGGCATCGTCGATCTGGGCCGCGACATTCCCAAGGAGGATTACAACCTGATCGCGCCGACCGCCACGCTGGTGGCGCGCGACGACCTGCATCCGGCGCTGGTCGATTTGTTCGTGCAGGCGGCCAGCGGCATCCACAACGGCGCGGGCTGGTTCCAGCAGCAGGGACAGTTCCCGTCGGCCAAGTACACCGAGATTCCGGTCGACGCCGAGGCGGCCAAGTTCTACAAGAACGGCCCGCCGTTGTTGCAGCGTTATATGACGTTCTGGCTGGCCAATTTCTTCGACCGCATGTGGGTGGTGGTGCTGGCGCTGAGCGCCTTGATCATCCCGTTGTCGCGGATTATCCCGCCGCTGTATGTGTGGCGCATCCGTTCGCGCGTGTACCGCTGGTATGGACAGTTGCGCACGGTCGAGCAGCAGGTCGAAAGCGCGCCGGAGGCGTCGCGCATGCAGGTGTACGAGGCGCAACTCAAGCGGCTCGACGAGATCGAGGAACTGGTCAACCAGATCTCGATCCCGCTGTCGTTCGCCGATGGCTTGTACGGCTTGCGCAGCCACATCCAGTTCGTGCGCAAGCGGATCCAGTTCTTGATGGGCGAGGGCGCGCCGGCGGCGACGCAGGCGGTGCCTGTTTAAACCGTCTTACGCGCCGGTCCACGGCAGGCCGGCCTTGCACCAGCCGCCGATGTTCTTGCGGTGGCTGTGCTCGTCCTTGTCGCCTTCGAAGCCTTCCAGGATGTCGTAGCAGTGCTGGTAGCCGTGCTCGGTGGCCAGCTTGGCCGCACCACGCGAGCGCACGCCCGAGCGGCACAGGAACAGCAACACCTGGTCCTTGCGCGCCACCGAGTTCAATTGCTCGATGAATTCGTGGTTGGCGATGCCGCCCGGATAAATACTCCACTGCACCGCACCATGTTGGGCTTCCGGAATGGCCACCCGGCCGACCCAGTCGCGCTCGGCATTGGTGCGCACATCGACGATCTTGACGGCGTTGTCGGCGCCGACCAGTTCGTACGCCTCTTCAGGTGTCACCGCGCCGGCATACGGCCAGTCCTTGCTGCGCCCACGGGCCACGGCCAGGATCTCGTCTATTTTGCTCATGGGATGTCCCTCCAAATAAGATTGAGTTTATTATAGGCGTCCTGTGCACGTCGGAGACAATGGCGCACCAAAGCCGTGCAATTTTCAGCGAGAAAAGGAAATTGCACTGTCGAGGTGCGATTTGGTGGATTTGCACCAAGTTGGTGCCGCATTGATCCGGTGTAAATAGTGGCATTTTGGTGCTCCGCCCCGTTTTAGTCTCTTTTGTCGGCGAGTTCCAAGACGCTATGAACATATCGTTACGAGTTTCAGGCTGGCATAGATACTGCTTATAGAGAGCGCACCAGTTATACACATTCCTTTAGGAGATACGCATGGCAATGACAGCCGCAGAAGTCTTGAAAATGGTCCAGGAAAACGAAGTCAAATTCGTTGATTTCCGTTTCGCCGATACCCGTGGTAAAGAACAGCACGTCACCGTGCCCGTGTCGCACTTCGACATGGACAAGTTCGAATCGGGTCACGCATTCGACGGTTCCTCGATCGCCGGCTGGAAGGGCATTGAAGCATCGGACATGATTCTGCTGCCAGATCCAAACACCGCGAACATCGATCCGTTCATGGAAGAGACCACGCTGTTCATGCAGTGCGACGTTATCGAACCGTCGGACGGCAAGGGCTACGACCGCGACCCGCGCTCGATCGCCAAGCGCGCTGAAGCCTACCTGAAATCGTCGGGTATGGGCGACACCGCCTACTTCGGTCCAGAACCAGAATTCTTCATCTTCGACAGCGTGCGCTGGAAGATCGACATGTCCGGCTGCTTCGTCAAGATCGATTCCGACGAAGCGTCGTGGACCACCGACAAGGAAATCGAAGGCGGCAACAGCGGCCATCGTCCTACCGTCAAGGGCGGCTACTTCCCGGTTCCTCCGGTCGACAGCTTCCAGGACATGCGTTCGGAAATGTGCCTGATCCTCGAATCGCTGGGCATCCCGGTCGAAGTGCACCACCACGAAGTGGCCGGCGCCGGCCAGAACGAAATCGGCACCAAGTTCTCGACCCTGGTCGAGCGCGCCGACTGGACCCAGAACCTGAAATACGTGGTCTGGAACGTGGCCCACAGCTACGGCAAAACCGCCACCTTCATGCCGAAACCTATCGTTGGCGACAACGGTTCGGGCATGCACGTGCACCAGTCGATCTGGAAAGACGGCGTCAACCTGTTCGCCGGCGACGGCTATGCCGGCCTGTCGGAAACCGCGCTGTACTACATCGGCGGCATCATCAAGCACGCCAAGGCGCTCAACGCGATCACCAACCCGGGCACCAACTCGTACAAGCGTCTGGTTCCAGGTTTCGAAGCGCCGGTCAAACTGGCGTACTCGGCCCGTAACCGTTCGGCATCGATCCGTATTCCACACGTGGCCAATCCAAAAGGCCGCCGTATCGAAACCCGTTTCCCTGATCCACTGGCCAACGTGTACCTGTGCTTCGCCGCGCTGCTGATGGCCGGTCTGGACGGTATCGCCAACAAGATCCATCCGGGCGAAGCGGCGTCGAAAGACCTGTACCACCTGCCGCCGGAAGAAGACGCGCTGATCCCGACCGTGTGCTCGTCGCTGGAAGAGGCACTGGACAACCTGAACAAAGACCGCGAGTTCCTGACCCGTGGCGGCGTGTTCAGCGATTCGATGATCGATGCTTACATCGAACTGAAAATGCAGGACGTCCAGCGCATGCGCATGACGACCCACCCAGCCGAGTTCGACATGTACTACTCGCTGTAATTGCAACGCATCGGCGCGCCGATGCTTGTGGTGAAGCAAAAAACGCGGGGCGAGCCATGGCTTTCCCCGCGTTTTTGTTTGGATGTTGTATATTCAGGATGGAGTGTTCCACCCACGGATGACGAATGACGATGAGTTTCAAAAGATGCGGTTACGTCAATGTCGGCGCGTTGTTTGTGCTGGCGCTGGCGACCTGCGGCGGCGCGCGGGCGCAGGGCGTGATCTACAAATGCACGCCGCCCAACGGCAGCACCGAATACACCGACGTTTATCGCGGCAACTATTGTAAGGCGATGGACTTGCCGGGCCTGGCGATCCCGGCGCCGCCCAAGCGCCAGGGCGCGCCGGCGCGGGCCGGTGCGACCGCGTCGACCCCGGCCGCGGCCGCCGCCACGCCGGGCGACTTTCCGCGCGTCGACGGCGCCGAGCAGCGCGCGCGCGACGCCGACCGCCGGGCGATACTGGAAGACGAGCTGAAAAACGAAACGCAGAAGCTGACGGGGTTGCGCAAGGAGTTCAACGGCGGCGAGCCGGAACGGCGCGGCGACGAACGCAACTACGCCAAATACCAGGAACGGGTGGCCGCCATGCGCGACAGCATCAGCCGCTCGGAAAAGAATGTCGAAGCCTTGAAACGTGAGATCGCGAATATCAGATGAGCCTAGTAAGTAATATCGCCGCCCGCGCCGTGGCCGCCATGAACCGTCCACCGGCGCTGGCCGGCCTCGAACTGCTGGCCTCGGCCGTGGTGCTGCTCGACGGCGAGGGCCACATCGCCTACGCCAACGCGGCCGCCGAGAACCTGCTGGAAAGTTCCTTGAAGGCGCTGTCGCGCCAGAAGCTGACCGCGCAGTTCCTCAACCCCGAGGAGCTCGACCACATCTGCGCCCAGGCGCGCGAGCACAAGTTCTCCGACCTGCGCCAGGATTTGACGCTGGAGCGCGCCGGGCGCGATCCGCTGCACGTGCACAGCATCGTCTCGGCGCTCGACGATCCGGTCGACCACATCCTGATCGAACTGCGCGAGCACCTGCAGCACCTCAAGCTCGACCGCGAGGAGCGCATTCTCGACCAGAGCCAGGTCAACAAGGAGCTGATCCGCAACCTGGCGCACGAGATCAAGAACCCGCTGGGCGGCATCCGCGGCGCCGCCCAGCTGCTGGAGATGGAACTGCCGGCGCTGCACGCGGTGCAGCTGCGCGAATACACGCAGGTCATCATCAAGGAGGCCGACCGCCTGCAAACCCTGGTCGACCGCCTGCTGGCGCCGCACCGGCGGCCGCACATCGTCGGCGACGTCAACATCCACGAAGTGCTCGAGCGCGTGCGCAGCCTGATGCTGGCCGAATTCCCATCCGGCCTGACGATTTTGCGCGACTACGACGCCTCGATCCCCGAGTTCCGCGGCGACAAGGAGCAGCTGATCCAGACGGTGCTCAACATCGCCCACAACGCCGCGCAAGCGCTCGCTTCACAAATAGAGGCGGGCGATGCGCAGATCGTTTTGAAGACCCGCGTGGCGCGCCAGATGACCCTGGCCAAGGTCCGCTACGGGCTGGCATTAGACTTGCATATCATTGACAATGGACCGGGCATCGCACCCCAGATCCGCGACCGTATCTTCTACCCGCTGGTGTCGGGCAGGGAGGGCGGCAGCGGCCTCGGGTTGACCTTGGCGCAGACCTTCGTGCAGCAGCACATGGGCGTGATCGAGTGCGAGAGCCGGCCTGGATATACGGATTTCCGTATCCTGCTGCCGTTGCCATAAGCCGAGGCAAGCAGGGGCGGGTGCCGAGTCCCTTGATTGACGATCCATATTGCGGGATAACACAAACACATGAAGCCAATCTGGATAGTAGACGACGACGAATCGATCCGCTGGGTACTGGAAAAAGCGCTGGCGCGGGAAAACCTGGCCACCAAGAGTTTTGCCAACGCGCGCGACGCCATCGCCGCGCTCGAGTTCGAGACGCCGCAGGTGCTGGTGTCCGACATCCGCATGCCGGGCGACTCCGGCCTCGATCTGCTGCAACTGGTCAAGTCGCGCTTCCCGGGGCTGCCGGTCATCATCATCACCGCCTTCTCGGACCTGGACTCGGCCGTCGCCGCGTTCCAGGGCGGCGCCTTCGAATACCTGGCCAAGCCGTTCGACATCGACAAGGCCGTCGAACTGATACGCCGCGCGCTCGACGAGAGCCTGCGCGAGACCAGCGTCGAATCGGGGCCGTCGGAGACGCCGGAAATCCTCGGCCAGGCGCCGGCGATGCAGGAAGTGTTCCGCGCCATCGGCCGCCTGTCGCAGTCGAACGTGACGGTGCTGATCACCGGCGAATCGGGCTCGGGCAAGGAGCTGGTGGCGCGCGCGCTGCACAAGCACAGCCCGCGCGCGCAGCAGCCGTTCATCGCGCTCAACACGGCGGCGATACCAAAAGACCTGCTCGAGTCCGAACTGTTCGGGCACGAGCGTGGCGCCTTCACCGGCGCGCAAACGACGCGGCGCGGCCGTTTCGAGCAGGCCGAAAACGGCACCCTGTTCCTCGACGAGATCGGCGACATGCCGTTCGACCTGCAAACGCGCTTGCTGCGGGTGCTGTCGGACGGCCACTTCTACCGCGTCGGCGGGCACCAGCCGCTCAAGGCCAACGTGCGCGTGATCACCGCGACGCACCAAAATCTGGAGCAGCGGGTGCGCGAGGGATTGTTCCGCGAGGATTTGTATCACCGCCTGAATGTCATTCGCTTGCGTTTGCCCAGTTTGAGGGAGCGGCGCGAGGACATCCCTATTTTGGTGCGCCACTTCCTGGTGCAAAGCGCCAAGCAGCTGGGCGTCGAAGCCAAGCGCATGAGCGACGCCACGGTGCAGTTCCTCAGCGGCCTGGATTTGCCGGGCAACGTGCGCCAGCTGGAAAACCTGTGCAACTGGATCACGGTGATGGCGCCGGGGCAGACGGTCGAAGTCAAGGACTTGCCGCTGGAGCTGACGCAGGAGCAGGCCGGCGGCGGCGCGGCGGCGTTGAGCACCGGTACCGGTGCCGGCCTGTCGGCGCCGGCCGAAAGCTACGGCGCGATCCAGCACCACGGCACGGTGGTGCCGGTGGCGGCGGCCGAGGCGGGCGGCGCGAATGGCGCGGCCGGTTCGCCGGACGCCTGGCTCGGCCTGCTCGAGGCGCAGGCCGCCTCGATGCTCAGCGGCGGACAGCAGGAAGTGATGGCGGTGCTGGGGCGGCAATTCGAATCGGCGCTGATCCGCACCGCGCTCAAGCACACGCACGGCCGCAAGAACGACGCCGCCGTGCGCCTCGGGATCGGCCGCAACACCATCACCCGCAAGATCGCCGAGCTGGGCATCGACGGCGCCAAGGACGACTAACAACCTGGGGTCAAGTCTGTCATTCGGACACTAGCTCAACCGTATCGACGCATTACGGTCGACCTCGTGTCCGAATGACAGACTTGACCCCGGTGGATATCGATGGGTATTTGTACTTTAAGGTAAGCTCTTGGCTGACGAAGCCAGGGGCTTTTTTTTTATGGAAACCGTATGTTGATTAATTGTGTGGCCTATCAGGACGGCCAAAAGCTGGCCGACATCCCGGTCGAGGAAATCAGCGATTACATGGAGCGGCCCGAGACGTTCGTCTGGGTCGCGCTGCGCGACGCCGAACCGGCCGAGCTCGAGACGATGCAGCACGAGTTCGGCCTGCACGAACTGGCCGTCGAAGACGCCAGCCGCGGCCATCAGCGCCCGAAGATCGAGGAATACGGCGATTCGCTGTTCGTGGTGGTCAAGACCATCGAGTGCCGCGACGGCGACGTCGCCATCGGCGAGGTCGACATGTTCGTCGGCCAGAACTACATCCTGTCCTCGCGCGACGCCGAGAGCCAGCAAGGCTTCCTGGGCGTGCGCGCGCGCGCCGAGCGGGAGCCGCACATGCTGCGCCTGGGCCCGGCGTTCGTGCTGTACGCACTGATGGACGCGGTGGTCGACCGCTATTTCCCGGTGCTCGACATGCTGGAGACGGAGCTGGAGAAAATCGAGGAGCTGATCTTTAGCCAGGGCAAGCAGCGCGACAACATCGAGCGCTTGTACGAGCTCAAAAGCAAGGTGACGACGGTGCGCCACGTGGTCGCGCCGCTGATGGAGGCCGTCGGGCGGCTGCACGGCGGCCGGGTGCCGTCGATGTGCATGGACACCCAGGAATACTTCCGCGACGTGCACGACCACTTGCACCGCATCACCGCCTCGCTCGAGTCGATCCGCGACACCATCGGCACCGCGATCCAGGTCAACCTGTCGATGACGGCGATCGAGGAGAGCGAAGTGAACAAGCGGCTGGCGGCGTGGGCGGCGATCTTCGCCATCGTCACCGCGTTCGCCGGCCTGTGGGGCATGAATTTCAAATACATGCCCGAGCTGGAGTGGAAGTACGGCTATCCGATGGCGCTGGCGATCATGGTGCTGGTGTGCCTGGGACTGTACCGGCGCTTCAAGCGCTCCGGCTGGCTGTAGACGGCGGGCCAAAAAAAAGCCCACCCGGCGGCGATGTGACGGCGTTGGCCGTCACATGCGCACAGGGTGGGCTTTTTGACGCCTGGCTGCTTAGAACTTGTAGCCGGCGGTCACGTAGACGAAGCGTCCGCGTGGATCGTACTGGTTGATGTCGTAGCCGGCCTGGAACTGGTTGGTCACCGGCGAGCCGATCGGGTCAGGCTGCTTGTCGAACATGTTCTTCACGCCCAGCGCCAGCGTGACGTTCTTGAAGCCCTTGTACGTCACGTTGGCATCGTAGATCGCTTCCGAGCGGATGTGCACCGGATTGTCGTTCAGGTCGTGGCCGACTTCGTAGCCGTCGCGGTAGTTCTGGATCAGCGTGGTCGCCCACGGGCCCTGGCTCCAGGTGGCCGACAGCTGGTGCTTCCAGTTCAGGATCACGCCGCCGTTCTGGGCGCCGATCACCGGCGTGCCGGTGGCGTCGACGATGGTGCCGACCTTGTGCGACACCTGGCCGCCCGGGCTGGTCTGGTCGAACTTGTCCATGTAGGTACCGTTCAGGTTCAGTTCCAGCTTGCCGAAGCTGAAGTTGTCCTTCCAGTTGCCGAACACGTCCAAGCCTTGCACGGTGGCGTCGCCGGTGTTGTTGAGGGTCTGGCGGATGCTGGCGATGTTGTTGCCGCGCAGGGTCACCAGGCCGGCGTAGGCCGGGTCGCCGGCGCGGAAGCGCGACACCACTTCCTGGGCCGACGGCGTGGCCAGGATGTCGGTGATCTTCATGTTGAAGAAGTCGACACCGATGCTGGTGGTGCTGGCAGGCTGCCATACCGCGCCGAACGAGTACTGCTTCGACTCTTCCGGTTTCAGGTTCGGGTTGCCGCCGACCAGCGAGTTGACCTGGCGGCCGGTTTCGCCGGTGACCGGATCGGTGAACTGCTCGGACGTGCCCAGCGTTTGCGGGGTCCACAGGTCGACCAGCGACGGCGCGCGGAAGCCGGTGCCGTAGGAGGCGCGCAGCACCAGTTGCTTGACCGGCTGCCAGCGCACGGCGCTCTTCCAGTTGAAGGTGTTGCCGACGTCGTCATATTTGTCGTCGCGGCCGGACAGGTTCAGTTCCAGCGACTTGAGCACGGGGATGCTCAGCTCGGCGAAGGCCGAGTTGACCTTGCGCTTGCGGTTGATCGGCACGACCGAACCGCCCAGGCCGGAGATGTCGCCGGACTGGTAGGCGGCGCTCGGGTCGGTGACGTATTTTTCCTGGCGCGACTGCAGGCCCACCGAGTACAGCGGGGTGATGCCGGCGATGGTCGGCACTTCGCCGCTCAGCTTGGCGTCGATGGCGTCGCTGGTCGACTTGGCGTTCAGGAAGGTGCCGCTGAAGGTGGCGCCTTTGAGCTGGTCGGCCAGGGCGCCGGTCTGCACGCCGCCTTCGGCCCACGGATTCCAGCTGCTGCCGTTGATGATCTTGGCGTAGGCCACTTGCGAGAAGTAGCCGGTGGTGACCGCGCTCTCGAGCTTCGATTCGTTGTGGTTGTAGGCGATTTCATAGTCGCCGAAGCCCAGCGTGCCCTTGGCGCCCATCACCACGCGCGATTGCTTGGCGGTGTCGACGTTCTGGCGCGGACCGTAGTCGAACACGCGCGAGGTGATCGCCAGCGGCTGGCCGATCAGCGCGTTCTGGCCGCGGCTTTGCAGGTACGGCACGGCGATCGACTGGTAGGCCGGGTTCGACGGGAACAGCAGCAGGGCCGCGTCCACGCCTTGCTTGGCGAATTCGCCGTCGCTTTCGAAGAAGTCCGATCGGGCCGGCGATGGCTGGTAGGTCTGGGTGATCTTGCTTTGCGAGTACAGCAGGTCGGCGAACAACTCGTGGTTGTCGTTGAGCTTGTAGCTCAGGTTGCTGGTGAAGTTGTACAGTTCGCGTTTCGGGGTCAGGCCGACGTCCGGGCCGCTGTCGTAGGCGCAGTACGGGGTGCCGCCGCCGGTGGTCACGCCGACCATGCGGATGCCGCTGCACTTGTTGCCGATGGCCATAGGGTTGCCGTAGCCGGCGCCGCCGTCGATGTAGTCGTCGCTCGGACCTTTGCCCGGCGTGAACGCGCCCTGGATGTTGCCCTGGCCGGTCGCGGTGCTGTTGTAGTACGGCAGGCGGGTGGCGGACTTGGCGTAGTCGCGGTCGCGGCCGAACAATTCTTTTTCTTTTTCGAACGAGGCGGAGGCGACGACGCTCAGCTTGTCGGTGTTGTAGCCGCCGGTGATGGAGGTCTTGGCGTTCTGCCCGCCGCCGCTTTCGGTCGGCGAGCCGTAGCCGCCGGTGATCTCGAAGCCGTCGACGCGCTTGGACAGGATGAAGTTGACCACGCCGGCCATGGCGTCGCTGCCGTACAGGCCGGAGGCGCCGTCCTTGAGGATTTCGACGCGCTCGATGGCGGCCAGCGGAATGGCGTTGACGTTGACCGAGGCGCCGTCGCTGCCGGCGAAGGCGGCCAGGCGGCGGCCGTTGACCAGCACCAGCGTGCGGGTCGAGCCCAGGCCGCGCAGCGAGATCGACGACAGGCCGCCGGTCGAGGTGCCGGCGCCGGTGGCGTTGGTGGTGCCGCCGGCCGACGAGAACGCGGCGATCGACTGCAGCAGTTCCTGGGTGCTGGTGGCGCCGGTGCGGGCGATCTCGGCCTTGCCGACGATCTGCACCGGCAGGGCGGTCTCGGCGTCGACACGCTTGATCGACGAACCGGTGATTTCCACGCGCTGGATCGGCGCGTTGGCCTCTTGGGCCAGTGCTGGTTGTGCCAGCGCGAACGCGGCACTGCCCGCGAACATCAAACGCAGTGAACGCGAAATTACAGTTTCCATCATCATTGCTTCAACTCCTGGAAGGATTCTTGTTGGGACTTGGCTAATTGTTACAAGTTAAATAATGTGCTTACATTATTCAAGGGTGGCATGAGACCATCTGGCGCGGGAATGGTCAATTACGTGTCTGTAACAAGTTCGACATAAACAACACTTCCTACGGTTTTTACATGAAAAAGCGCGTTTTTTACACAAAAATACAAAGTTTTTGAAAAATTATGGCGATTTTGTGCTAGAGCTCGTTTAAAGCTTCAACCGTCTTCATGCGGGCCAATGCCGTAACAATCGAAAGTCTGTCCACCAGGGGGATGCGATGACAGAACAGCCGCGGGCGGCGCCGGAGCCGCCGCCGGAGCAAGCGCCGCCGGCCGCGCCGGCCGCGCGCCTGTACGGCGACGCCGACGGCGGCGCGCTGGCCGAAGCGACGCTGCGGGCGATCACGGCGTCGACCTCGCGCGCGCGCGGCGACGATTTCCTGCGCCTGATGGTGCGCGAGCTGGCGCTGGCGCTCGACGTGCGCTACGTCATCGCCGGCCGCCTGATCCGCATGGCCGACGGCCACGAGGGCATCCGCACCCTGGCGCTGTGGGGCGGCGGCGACCACCTGCCGGCGATGGAATACAGCCTGCGCCACACGCCCTGCCAGGACGTGACCGAACAGAGCATTTGTTTCCACGCCAGCGGCATCCAGGCCGGCTACCCGCAGGACGGCTTGCTGGTCGAGATGCGGGCCGAGAGCTACATCGGCATCCCGATGATCGACACCGAGGGCAAGACGCTGGGCATCCTGTCGGCCATCGATACCCGCCCGATCTCCGAGGACAAGCGCCTGCTGGCGCTGTCGCTGCTGTCGATTTTCGCCACCCGTTGCGCCGCCGAGCTGCAGCACCAGGAGCGCGAGCACACGCTCGAGCAGACGGTGCGCCAGCGCAGCGAGGCCTTGCTGGCGGCGCAGGCGATCCTGGTCGAACAGGAGAAGATGGCGGCGCTGGGCGCGCTGGTGGCCGGCGTGGCGCACGAGGTCAACACGCCGATCGGGGTGGCGGTGACGGCGTCGTCGAGCCTGAGCGCCCACGCCGACGAGCTGGTCAAATGCGTCGGCGGCGAGCGCGTCAGCCGCTCGCAGCTGGTGGCCACGGCCCAGCGCTTGCGCGAGGCGGCGCTGCTGATCGAACGCAACTTGGCGCGCGCGGCCGATTTGATCGGCAACTTCAAGCAATTGGCGGTCGACCAGGGCAGCACCCATGTGGTGGAAATGGGCTTGCGCGACCACGCGCTCAGCGTGGTGTCGGCGCACGGTCCGGAACTGCGCAAGGTCGGCATCCAGGTCGCCGTCGAGATCGCCGACGACCTGCGGGTGCGGCTCGACGCCGGGCGCTGGTCGCAGGTGCTGTCGAACCTGCTGATGAACGCGGCCAAGCACGGCTATCCGAACGGCGGCCCGGGCAAGGTGGTGCTGGGCGGGCGCGCCGAAGCGGCCGAGGGCGCGCGCTGGCTGCTGGTGGACTTCGCCGACGACGGCGTCGGCCTGACGGCGGACGTGCGCGAGCGCCTGTTCGAACCGTTCTTCACCACCAAGCGCGGGCAGGGCGGCTCGGGCCTGGGCATGCACATCGTCTACACCATCGTGCACCAGATGGGCGGGCAGGTGGCGGTGTCGCCCGGCGCGCCGGGCTGCCGCATCCACATCCGCCTGCCGCTGGCGGCGTGAGCGGCCGTCAGGAGCGGCGGTTGTCGAAGGCCATCGACAAGGCCACCGCCTCGGCCACCTTGATGCCGTCGACGCCGGCCGACAGGATGCCGCCGGCATAGCCGGCGCCTTCGCCGGCCGGGAACAGGCCGCGCGTGTTCAGGCTTTGCAGGGTGTCGTCGCGGCGCTTGATGCGGATCGGCGACGAGGTGCGCGTCTCGAGCCCGGTCAGCACGGCGTCGTGCTTGAAGTAGCCGCGCACCTGCTTGTCGAACGCCGGGAAGGCCTCGCGCAGCGCCGTGACGGCGAACTCCGGCAGGATTTGCGCCAGGTCGGTCAGGTGCACGCCGGGCTTGTACGACGGCACCACGGCGCCGAACGCGGTCGAGGCGCGGCCGGCGACGAAGTCCCCCATCAACTGGCCCGGGGCGTTGTAGGTGCCGCCGCCCAGTTCGAACGCCTTTTCCTCCAGCCGGCGCTGGAACTCGATGCCGGCCAGCGGGTGGCCCGGATAGTCGACCTCGGGCGAAATGCTCACGACGATGGCGCTGTTGGCGTTGCGCTCGTTGCGCGAATACTGGCTCATGCCGTTGGTGACCACGCGGCCCGGTTCGGACGCGGCCGCCACCACCGTGCCGCCCGGGCACATGCAGAAGCTGTAGACGGCGCGGCCGTTGGAGGCGTGGTGCACCAGCTTGTAGTCGGCCGCGCCCAGGATCGGGTGGCCGGCGTTGGGGCCGAAGCGGCAGGTGTCGATCAGCGATTGCGGGTGCTCGACCCGGAAGCCGATCGAGAACGGCTTGGCCTCGATGTAGACGCCGCGCCGGTGCAGCATTTCGAAGGTGTCGCGCGCGCTGTGGCCGATCGCCAGCACCACGTGGTTGGTGACGATCTTCTCGCCGCTCTCCAGGGTCAGGCCGCGCACCTGGCCGCCTTCCGCGCCCGGTTCGATCTCGATGTCGACCACCTTGTTGCCGAAGCGGTATTCGCCGCCCATGGCCTCGATGTTGGCGCGCATCTGCTCGACCATCTTGACCAGGCGGAAGGTGCCGATGTGCGGCTTGCTGACGTAGATGATCTCCTCCGGCGCGCCGGCCTTGACGAACTCGGTGAGCACCTTGCGGCCGTAGTGTTTCGGGTCCTTGATCTGGCTATACAGCTTGCCGTCCGAGAAGGTGCCGGCGCCGCCTTCGCCGAACTGCACGTTCGACTCGGGGTTGAGCTCGCGCTTGCGCCAGAAGCCGAAGGTGTCGACGGTGCGCTCGCGCACCTGCTTGCCGCGTTCGAGGATGATGGGCCGCAAGCCCATCTGCGCCAGGATCAGCGCGGCGAACAGGCCGCACGGCCCGGTGCCGATGACCACCGGGCGCGGGTTCTGGTCGTGGCCGGCCAACTGCTCGCCGGCGGCGACGTATTTATAGGACGTGTCCGGCGACGGCATCAGGTGGGCGTCGTGCTTGAGGCGCTTGAGCAGCGCGGCCTCGTCGCGGACGTCGACGTCGAGCGAGTAGATCAGCACGATCGCGGTTTTCTTGCGGGCGTCGTAGCTGCGCTTGAATACGGTGTAGCCGAGCAGGTCGGCGGCGGGGATGTCGAGGCGGGCCAGGATGGCGGCCGGCAATTCGTCCTCGGTATGGTTCAGGGGAAGCTTGACTTCATTTAAACGCAGCATGATCGATTCCTGGGTGGGCGCTGTCTAGGCGCCATGGTCGTCGCGCCGGCGCGGGCCGCCGGCCCGGGCCCGGCCCGTGAAAGGCCGTATTTTACCAATATTGCCGGCCGGACGCAGCATGCCGCCGCCGGCCCGCCTGTTGAAATGCGGTTAATCGCGCCGGGGAAAAATATAAAACGTCGCGGTCGCGTTTATAGAATATTAAGTTCAGCGGACCGCGCGCGGACCGCGGGCCACCGCCGCCGCACGCGCCACGCCGATTAATCAGCCAGCCGTCCCACGCTCTCCGGATAATATCGGCTTATTCTCCCCGGGGTTTATATTGCACCGGTTTTAATGCCGGATTTATTCAACCGTTGTTAATGGCGCGCGCGGCGCCGAACACCGGCGCGAAGGCGGCGCCGGCGCATTGATCGCGGCACGCGGAGCGCGGGCGATTTCTTTGTCATATGCAACATATTGCAATTAAGAAATGGTTTGTGCGACGGCAACTGATGTGTTTGTTGTTAAAACACGACTTGCACCAGATTGGGTCGCGTCCGGGTTTTATACGGTCCCGGCTCCGGTTTGCCTTACGACGCGCATCGGGCGGCCGCCCAACCCCGCTTTCGCGGCGTCTGCGGGGCGCGGTTTTCGATGTTCTTTGTTCTGCGGATGGTCCGCCCGGCATTGATTTTCTGCGGTTCGTTCTTGACGAGCAGGGGTTTTGATGCAAATCCCCCCAGCAACGTTACTTCCGAGCGGAAAGCATGACGATGTTGTCTTTTTGTTGTATTTTCGCGCCGAAAAAATTGTCACTATTGATATGCAAAATGCCTCAATAGAAACATTTCTCCCGATTGCGGTGCATTTTGTTGTCAAGACGAGACAATCAAAAACAATGTCAGATCGCCATTACTTTATCGGCCAAACCGGCGCTTCAAACAGGCGCCCCAAAATGGTGCGTTGCGAAATCGCGCCGCCGTCGCGGGGTTGCTCTCCCCTCGGGTTTATTGACAATGGTCGACCTGTTATGTTTTTATGAATGGCGGCAAAGTCCTGGATTATTTCGCCCATGATCCATTCCCGGACTTCGCCACCGGCAGCAAAAGGTTTTGAAAGAGCAGGGCAGCAATTGAGCGGTTTTATCCAGACTCTCAATGAGCTTATAAAAGAAGAGGGTCGTTTTACTCGTCGTTCAAAAGATGCAGTGAAACGTCTAATAAACACACCAAGGGAATTCAATATAATGATCAAGGAAACAGTATTGTCTCGCTCGATCCGCGTGATGTTCATCGGCGGTCTCGCGCTCGGTGCGCACGTCGCCTCGGCGCAGAACGCGGCCGAACCGATGCAAAAAGTGGAAGTGACCGGTTCGCGCATCCCGACCGTCAACACCGAGGGCTCGAGCCCGATCACGGTGGTCAGCGCCAAGGACATCAAGGTCGACGGCGTGCGCAACACGGAAGACATCCTCAACAACCTGCCGCAGGTGTTCGCCGGCCAGGGTGCCGCGGTGTCGAACGGCGCCACCGGTACCGCGACGGTCAACCTGCGTAACCTCGGTTCGGACCGCACGCTGGTGCTGGTCAACGGCAAGCGCCTGCCTGCCGGTAGCGTGCAGGATTCCGCTCCCGATCTGAACGAAATTCCCGCGGCCCTGATCAAGCGCGTCGAAGTGCTGACCGGCGGTGCCGGTGCGGTGTACGGCGCCGGCGCCGTGGCCGGTGTGGTCAACTTCATCCTGCGCGACAATTTCGAAGGCGTCGAAGTCCAGGCCAACCTGTCCGGTTACAACCACCAGCAGGGCAATGGCAACGCCAAGGCCGTGTCGGACCGCAACTTCGCGCTGCCGGGCGACGCCAAGTTCGACGGCAAAACCAAGGATGCGAGTATCCTGATCGGTGGTAACTTCGCCGACAACCGTGGTAACGCCACGCTGTTCTTCAATTACAAGGAAACCGACGCGGTGCTGCAATCGCAGCGCGATTTCACCTCGTGCGCGCTGGCGGGCAGTGAAGACGGCTTCGCCTGCTCCGGTTCGGGCACGCAGGCCAGCGGCCGCATCCGTATCAGCGGCAACGGCTTCACCAACGACGGCAAGGGCGGCGTGAAGCCGTACACCTCCGCCGACGTGTACAACTTCGGTCCGTCGAACTATCTGCAGCGTCCATCGAAAGTCTACGGCTTCAACGCCATCGCCCACTTCGACATCACCGACAAGCTGCAGGTCTACCAGCAGTTCGCGTTCCACAATTATTCGACCGACGCGCAAGTCGCGCCGGGTGGTATCTTCTATCCGACCACGGTCACCATCCGTTCCGACAACCCGATGCTGACCCCGGCCTGGAAAACCGCGCTGGGCTTGAACACGGCAGATAGCGTCACGGCCACCATCGGCAAGCGTAACATCGAGGGCGGTCCGCGTATCAACTCGATCAACGATACTTCGTTCCGCGAATTGATTGGCGTTAAGGGCGAGCTTGGCAACTGGAGCTATGACGTCTTCGGCCAATACGGCCGCGTCAGCCACAGCGAGAAGAACAGCAACTACTTCTCGGTCGAGCGTACCGCGCGCGCCTTTGACGTGGTCAACGTCAATGGCGTGGCCACCTGCGCCTCGAAGGCCAGCGGCGCCGACGACAAGTGCGTACCGTACAACCTGTACGGCGGTCCGATCACCGCCGAGCAACTGGCGTACCTGAGCACGTCGGGCATCATCACCGGCTACACCCAGCAACTGATCTACGGCGGTAACATCGGCGCCGATCTGGGCGTGTACGGCATCAAGAGCCCATGGTCGAGCGCTGGCGTCGGTGTTTCGTTCGGCGCCGAGCGCCGTGCCGAAAAGCTGGTGTTCTCGCCGGATGAAACCTCGCTGTCGGGCGATCTGGCCGGTTCGGGCGGCGCCTCGCCACCGCTGACCGACGGTTACTCGGTCAAGGAAGTGTTCGGCGAATTCCGCCTGCCATTGTTCGAAAACAAATTCCTGGCCAAGTCGCTGGATGTGAACGGTTCGTTCCGTCGCTCCGAATACAGCACCGACCACACCGCCAACACCTACGGTGCCGGTGTCGATTGGGCGCCGGTCGAAACGCTGCGCGTGCGCGGCAGCTACCAGCGTGCGGTGCGCGCGGCCACCATTCCGGAACTGTTCAACCCGCAAACGGTCGGCAACAACGGCCCGTCCAACGATCCGTGCGCCGGTCTCGGCGCCTTCGGTGCGCCGGGCGGTCCTACCGCCACCGCGGCGCAGTGCGCACGCACCGGCGTCACCGCCGCGCAGTACGGCAACCTGGAGAAAAATCCGGCCAACCAGTACTCGAGCCAAACCGGCGGCAATCCAAACCTGTCGCCTGAACGCGGCACCACCTACACCGCCGGTATCGTGTTGACCCCGGTCAAAAATCTGACTGTCGCCGTCGATTACTTCAACATCAAGATCGAGGACACGATCAGCACGGTCGATCCGACCATCGCTCTGACCCAGTGCCTGGAAGCCGGCACTCCGGTGTTCTGTAATCTGGTCAAGCGCGACGCGGCCGGCACGTTGCAGGGCACTGGCGGCCCAGCCGGCTTCATCGTCGCCACCAACGCCAACATCGGCAAGGTCGCCACCTCGGGTGTGGATCTGGTCTCCAGTTACGCCATGCGCCTGGGTAGCGCAGGTTCGCTCAGCTTCAACCTGAACGGCACCTATACCCATAAGTCGACCACGGAAAACGTTCCAGGCCTGGGCGATTACGATTGCGCTGGCTACTTCGGCGCGACCTGCGGCACTCCGACGCCGAAATGGCGTCACAAGTTCCGCACCACCTGGGCGACGCCTTGGAACTTCGATCTGTCGGCGACCTGGCGTTACATCAAGGGCACCAAGCAGGAAGGCTTGAACCCGAGCCCATTGCTGCTGGCCGAAGGCGAAAACATCCCGGCATCGATCGAAGATCACATCGACGCACGCAACTACCTGGATCTGAACGTTCAGTATCCAATCACCAAGAAGATCGGTCTGAGCTTCGGCGTGAACAACTTGCTGGATAAAGATCCACCGATCGTTTCGACCAACGTGACCGCCGCCGCCGGCTTCGCCAACGGTAACACCTACCCACAGGTGTATGACTCGATGGGCCGTTACATCTACCTGAACCTGACCGCGCGCTTCTAAGCCGATCGGATCCGGATGTAACAAAGGCGCTCAGCTTCGGCTGAGCGCCTTTTTTTTATGCCGGCGGCGCCGCTTACGAATAGTCGACCGGATCGTCGCCCTGCCTGAAGGCGTTCATGGCCACCGTCATGGCGCTGATCATGTCGCGCTCGGCCGGCGACAGATGCGGGTGCCAGATGTCGAAAATCAGCACCACGCGCAGCTTGTCGCTGTCGTTCCACGCCTCGTGCTCGATGGTGTCGTCGAACACCCAGGCCCGGCCCGGCACCCATTCGCGCGTCTCGTTGGCCACGCGGAAGCCGCAACCGGGCGGCACGATCAGCGGCAGGTGGGTCACCAGCCGCGCGTTGCTCACGCCCACGTGCGGCGGGATGCGGGTCTGGGGCTTGAGCAGCGAGAACATCGCGGTCGGCGTGCGTCCGGCCTGCTCCGGCTGCGGCGCGCCGCCCAGCAGGGCCATGGTGCGCGGGCAGCGGGCGGCGTTGGGCTCGACCGGCACGCCGTCCTTGAACAGGTGGAAGGCGCTCCAGCGCGGCGAGTTGTTCAACTCGGCGAACTGGTTGTGCGGCACGTCGTCGGCGTAGGTCAGGTAGGGCGTGAAGCCGTCCTCCTGCTGCAGCACGGCCAGGAACTCGTCGCGGATGGCGTCGGTGCCGGCCTCGATCGCGTCGAGCCACGGGAAGTCCGCGCGCGGCAGGAACGGCGTCGGCACCAGGCCCGGGTAGTGGTACAGCATCGACTCGGAGTCGTAGCGGCGCTTGCGCCCGACCATGATGTCGATCGATTCGCGGAAGCGGCGCAGGTCTTCGCCGGCGTGGCGCTGGTATTGCTGCTCGAGGAACTGATCGAGGAAGCGGCCGTAGCCGGCCTGGTAGTCGCCGACGTATTTCCTCGCGTGCTCGACGGCGTCGCGCATGCCCGGGTCGAGCTGCGCCGGCGGCGGGGCGACCTGGGTCACCGCGCCGTACACCGACGCCGACTGGTGGGTCTTCCCCTGGCGTTCGAGCAGGTTGGCGCGCAGGATCAGCGCCACCAGGTTGGACGGATCGGCCACCAGCGCGTTGTGGATCGCGGTCTGTTCGGCCGCTTCGTCCTTTTGCGCCTGGCAGGCCAGCGCCAGGTTGATCCAGGCTTGCGGGTCGTCAGGGGTGGCCTGCACCAGGCGCTCGAACGCGCGGCGGGCGGTGGCGTGGTCGCCGTAGCGGAAGGCGCGCTTGCCCAGCGACGCCAGCGCCAGCGGATGGGCCGGCGCCAGCTCCAGCAGGCGCGCCCACAGGCGCGCGGCGTCTTCTTCCTTGCCGGCTTTGGCGGCCTGGATGGCGGCGCCTTCCAGGATCGCGATTTCGGGGTCAGCCATGAACGGACTCTTTTCTTATATGGTGGAAACTGGCGGTCGCCAGAAGAAAAATTATAGCGTGCCTGCCGGACCGCGCCGACAAAAAAAAACCGCGCGGCCTGGCGGCGCGCGCGGGTGTTGGCGGGGTGTGGCGGGGTGCGGCGGCGGGCTTACTTCAGGCGCGCGGCGATGGCGGCGACGCGCGCGCCGTAGGCTTTTGCGGTGTCGAGGTCGCCTTGCGGGATTTCATCGACGCTGGCGTCCGACGGCGACTGCGCCATGGCGCCAACCGAGCCGCCGATGTTGTTCAGATCGGTGCGCTGGGCGGCCTTGGTGTTGGACGGCAGCATGCCCAGGCTGACCCAGATGCCGCCGTGCTGCGACGCCAGCGTGTTCAGGTACACCAGGGTGTTTTGCTTGTCGCCGCTGAAGCTGGCGCTGTTGGTGAAGCCGCCGAAGACCTTGTCCTTCCAGCCGCTGCCGAACCAGACCTTCGAGCTGGCGTCGGCGAATTTCTTGAACTGCCAGCTGGGGCCGCCCATATAGGTCGGCGTGCCGAAGATGATGGCGTCGGCCGCCGCCAGTTTGTTCCAGGCGTCGTCGGGCAGGTTGCCCTCGGCGTCGATGGCCAGCAATTCGCCACCGGCTCCCTCGCTGACGTACTCGGCGACACGTTTGGTATGCCCGTAACCGGAGTGATAAACGATGACGATTTTGCTCATGTGGCCTCTTCAATAGAAAGTTAAGCGGAAGCCATAGATTAGTCGAGCGGGGGCGTTTGGACAATACTAACCCAAAGGTAGGGGCGGCGCCCATGCATGGCGCCCATGCATGGGCGCCCTTACATGCCGCCCCAGATCGCGCTCAGCGCGCCGACGGCCGCCAGCGCCGCCGTCTCGGTGCGCAGGATGCGCGGACCCATCGACAGCGGCAGCGCGCCGTGGCGCAGCGCCGCGTCCTCCTCCTGCTCGCTCAGGCCGCCCTCGGGGCCGATCACCAGGGTGACCGCCTGCGGTCCCTGGTGGCGCGCCCAGTCCGGCAGCGACTGCTGCGCGCGCGGCGTCAGGATGATGCGGCGGTGCATGTCCTGCTGGGTGATCCAGTGCTTATAGTCCTGCAGCGGCGCCAGCTGCGCCAGGCGGTTGCGCCCGCTCTGCTCGGACGCCGATTCGATGATGCCGCGCCAGTGCCCCATCTTTTTTTCCGCGCGCTCGGCCGACAGCCGCACCACGCAGCGCTGCGCCGACAGCGGCTGGAAGCCCGATACGCCCAGCTCGATGGCCTTCTCGATGATCCAGTCCATCTTGGTCCCCTCCGGCAGCGCCTGCGCCAAGGTGATTGCGAACGGCAACTCGACGTCGCGCGCATGGTGGGCCTTGATCTCGACGGTGGCGCTGCGGCGCTCGATGTGGGTGAGGGTGGCGCTGTACTCGCCGCCGTCGCCGTTGAACAGCGTGATCAGTCCGCCCTGGGCCAGGCGCAGCACCTGGATGTGGTGGGCCACGGTGTCGGGCAGGGTGAGCAGCTGGCCGACGGCCAATGGCTGGGAAATGTGAAAGCGGGGCATGCGGACATCCGGTCGGTGGAGATCGACAATTTTAATCGCTGGGCCGCGGTCCCGGGAACTTACTTGTGGTTATGACTATAAGTTACAAATGCGCGCGATCGCGGTGCGTGGCGAGCGCGCTTTTTGTGCAAGCGCCGTGTCCGGGCCGGAAAAACGCACCATGATGGGATGAGGTCGCCTCGGCCAATTATGGAAACGCGCATTAATTTTGAAAGATTCGATATGCGAGAATTTTATATCGTTATAACTTATTTTGCGAAATAAAAAATTTAACCAACGCATACGGCGGGTGGAATATGTGGCTCCATCGTAAAGCATTTAACTTGGATAATATATACATTTGTAGAGTATTTGCCCGTTTTTTAGTCATCCCGTTGTTTTATTGCATAATAAAAGTGCCATTGTTGACAGTGCAATTCTGCACATGGTTTTATCGATCCGGCATGCCGTAAGGCTTACGGTCTGTGATTAGTGGTAACCAGATCTCCATCAGAGAGACAAGGGCAATGGTGCCCAAAAGGCAAATCTTCTTAATCGGGAATATACATGTTCAGAAAAACAGTTTTAGTCAACGCGCTGTCGATTGCCTTCGGCGCGGCGGCGCTGACCGCCGTCGTGACACCGCCGGCGATGGCGCAGTCTAATGCCTCCGGTAACATTTTCGGCCGGGTCGCGCCGGGCACGGCCACCTCGGTGGTGCTCAAGAATCTGGACACCAACCAGACCCGCACGGCGCCCGTCGACGCCAGCGGCGCCTTCAACGTCACCGCCATGCCGATCGGCCGCTACAGCCTGACGTTGCAACAAGGCGGCACGCCGGGCGCCACGTCCAATGTCGAAGTGCTGGCCGGCCAGGGCGTGGAGGCGCAGTTCGTCGACGGCGCGGTGCAGGCGGTGCAGGTGACCGGCCGCCGCAGCCGCATCGACGTCTCCAGCGCCAACAACGGCGCCACGTTCACCGCGCGCGAACTGGCCAAGCTGCCGATCGCGCAGAGCGTCGACGCCATCATCCAGCTGGCGCCGAACACCACCCGCGCCGATTCGCGCTACGCGGCCGGCGCCAGTTTCGCCGGCGGCGGCGCGTCGGAAAACGCCTTCTACATCAACGGCTTCCCGGTCACCAATCCGCTGACCCAGCTGGGCGCGTCCGAGCTGCCGTTCGGCGCCATCGCCCAGGCGCAGATCCTGACCGGCGGCTTCGGCGCCGAATTCGGCCGGTCGGTCGGCGGGGTGGTCAACATCACCACCAAGAGCGGCACCAACACCTGGGAGGCGGGCACCAGTTTCAGCATCGAACCGAACTCGCTGCGCGCCAAACCGAAGGACAGCTACTATCCGGTGACCGGCGCGACCGAAAACGCCGGCACCGATGGCACCTTGTTCCGCCGCAACCAGGACAACAGCCGCACCGAGAAAATCTACGGCGCCTACGTCGGCGGCCCGCTGGTCAAGGACAAACTGTTCATGTTCGTCTCGGCCGAAACCCGCCGCTACGATTCCGAGGGCACCAACGACACGCTGTCGACGCTGGGCAACCGCACCTCGACCTCGAACGCGGTGTCCGGCTGGCAGGCGAAGCAGGACCAGATCGACCGCTATATGGTCAAGCTGGACTGGAACATCACCGACAACCACCGCCTGGAACTGACGGCGCTGGGCGACAAGGCCGAAACCGACCGCCAACTGTATAGCTACGACTACGCCACCTTCAGCCACGGCACCACCGCCACCGCCTCGCAGCACTACAAGAACAGCGAGGACTTCACGCCGTCGGTGGGCGCCAACACGCAGATCCTGCGCTACACCGGCAACCTGACCGACAACCTGACGGTGACGGCGCTGGCCGGCCGCAGCAAGACCAAGAACACCAACCGCTACGACCAGATCGGCGCCGCGTCGAGCGGCCCGCTGTTCCAGATCAACGCGCCGGTCGCCGCCCAGTATCCCGGCCTGAACTATTCGAGCACGCAGGTGCTGTCGGGCCGGGTCACCGCCAATGATTCGGACAGCAAGATCGATTCGAACCGGCTGGACCTGGAGTACAAGTGGAACGAGCACACGCTGCGCGCCGGCTTTGACAACAACAAGCTCAAGTCCGGCTCGGCTGGCGAGATCTTCGGCGGCGGCGGCCAGTGGGTCTACAGCAAGGCCAACGATCCGCTGACGCCGATCAGCGTCGGCGGCGGCTACAACATCGTGCCGGGCACCGGCGGCGGCCTCGGCGCCCAGGGTTACTACGTCAGCAACCGCATCTTCGACTCGACCACTTCGGCCGGCTCGGACCAGTCGGCGCAATACCTGGAGGACCGCTGGCAGGTCACCAAGGATGTGCTGCTGACCCTGGGCCTGCGCAACGAGGGCTTCAAGAATAAGAACGGCGACGGCGTGACCTTCCTCGAGGTGAAGAACTTCGTGCAGCCGCGCGTGGCGGCGGCTTGGGACGTCAACGGCGACGCCAGCCTGAAGGTGTTCGGCAGCGCCGGCCGTTACGCGCTGCAAATCCCGACCCACCTGGCCGTGCGCGGCGCCAGCCGCTCGACCAACACCCGTCAATACTTCACCTACACCGGCACCGACGCCAACGGTCTGCCGCAAGGGCTGGTGCCGATGACGGGCGTGTTCTCGACCAACAACGAGCTGGGCCAGGCCAAGGACGCCAAGACCCTGACCGCGCTCGGCATCGATCCGACCTACCAGGACGAGATCACGCTGGGCTTTGAAAAGGCGTTTTCGCCGAGCCTGAACTTCGGCGCCAAGGCCACCTACCGCAAGCTCAAGTCGACCATCGACGACTTCTGCGACCCGTCGCCGATCCTGGCGTGGGCCGAGCGCAACAACGTCGACGCCAGCAACTACGGCGGCTTCAACTGCGCCTCGTTCAATCCGGGCAAGGCCAACAGCTTCCTGGTCGACTTCGCCGGCGACGGCAAGTATTCAACGGTCAACCTGAGCAAGGCCGACCTGAACTTCGACGAGGCCAAGCGCAACTACACGGCGGTCGACCTGTTCGCCGAGCATCCGATGCGCAACGGCTGGTATGGCCGGGTCAACTACACCTGGTCGCGCAGCAAGGGCAACACCGAGGGCCAGACCCGTTCGGACAATGCCCAGACCGACGTCGCGGCGACCTCGACCTGGGACAACTATCCGCTGATGATAGGCGCCGACGGCTTGTTGCCGAACGACCGCAAGCACCAGATCAAGGCCTTCGGCTTCTACGAGCTGGGCCCGGAGTGGACCCTCGGCGGCAACCTGCTGATCGCCTCCGGCCGGCCGCGCAGCTGCTTCGGCAACCGCTTCGACATTCCGGACGGCATCGACGACTACGGCTCGGTGTATTTCTATTGTGGCAAGGAAGTGCCGCGCGGTTCGCTGGGCCGCTTGCCGTGGGACAAGCGGCTGGACGCCAACCTGGCCTACCGTCCGCAGATCCTGAAGGGCTTGTCGGTCAAGGTGGACGTCTTCAACGTCTTCAATAAGCAGACCGAGCAGACCATCGACGAGACCTACAACCTCGACGGCACGGCCGTCAGCTCGATCTACGGCCGGGTGATCAGCTACACGGCGCCACGCTCGGTGCGGCTGACGGTGGAGTACAACCACCGCTTCTGACCGCCGCCGCGCTGCGTCCCGAAAACCGCCGGCCCGTCCGGCGGTTTTTTTTATGGCAGCGCGCGCTCTGGTAGAATACTGGGTTCAGCAGCACGGCAGTTGGCAGCTCCAGGATTCCAAACCTCCCGCACTTACTTACACCATGAACACTACGCTCCCGCACACCCAAATGGCTAACGCGATCCGCGCGCTGGCAATGGACGCCGTCCAGAAGGCCAATTCCGGCCACCCAGGCATGCCGATGGGCATGGCAGAGATCGCCGTTGCGCTGTGGAGTGGCCATTACAGCCACAACCCGGCCAATCCAAAATGGGCGAACCGCGACCGCTTCCTGTTGTCGAACGGCCACGGCTCGATGCTGCACTACGCGCTGCTGCACCTGAGCGGTTACGCGGTGACGATGGACGACATCAAGGCGTTCCGCCAGATGCATTCGAAAACCCCGGGCCACCCGGAAGTGGACGTCACGCCGGGCGTGGAAACGACCACCGGGCCGCTGGGCCAGGGCCTGGCCAACGCGGTCGGCATGGCGCTGTCCGAATACCTGCTGGCCAGCGAATTCAACAAGCCGGGCCTGGACGTCGTCGACCATTACACCTACGCCTTCGTCGGCGACGGCTGCCTGATGGAAGGCATTTCGCACGAGGTGTGCGCGCTGGCCGGCACGCTGGGCCTGAACAAGCTGATCGCGCTGTACGACGACAACGGCATTTCGATCGACGGCAAGGTCGAAGGCTGGTTCACCGACGACACCCCGGGCCGCTTCGAAGCGTACGGCTGGAACGTGATCCGCGCCGTCGACGGCCATGACGTGGGCGCCGTGTCGGCCGCGATCGCCGCCGCCAAGGCGTCGGACAAGCCGACCCTGATCTGCTGCAAGACCATCATCGGCAAGGGTTCGCCGAACCTGCAGGGTGGCGACAAGGTCCACGGCGCCGCGCTGGGCGACAAGGAAATCGCCGCCGTGCGCGAACACCTGGTCTGGACGTCGGTGCCGTTCGAGATCCCGGCCGAGCTGTACACGGCGTGGGACGCGAAGGCGGCCGGCGCCAAGGTCGAGTCCGAATGGAACACGAAGTTCGCCGCGTACACGGCCCAATTCCCGGCCGAAGCGGCCGAACTGACGCGCCGCATGAACGGCGAACTGCCGGCCGGCTTCGACGCCGCGCTGGCCGCCGCCATCGCCTCGTGCGTGGACAAGAAGGAAAACATCGCCACGCGCAAGGCCAGCCAGAACGCCATCCAGGCGCTGGCGCCGGTGCTGCCGGAATTCCTGGGCGGCTCGGCCGACCTGACCAGCTCGAACCTGACCAACTGGAAGGAATCGATCGCCGTCCGTTCGGGCAAGCCGGGCAACCACGTCAACTACGGCGTGCGCGAATTCGGCATGAGCGCGATCATGAACGGCATCACGCTGCACGGCGGTTTCATCCCGTTCGGCGCGACGTTCCTGACGTTCTCCGACTACAGCCGCAACGCGCTGCGCATGGCCGCCTTGATGAAGCTGCGGTCGATCTTCGTGTTCACCCACGATTCGATCGGCCTGGGCGAAGACGGCCCGACCCACCAGTCGGTCGAGCACATCTCGTCGATGCGCCTGATCCCGAACCTGGACAACTGGCGTCCATGCGACACCGTCGAATCGGCGGTGGCGTGGGGCGAGGCGGTCAAGCGCAAGAACGGTCCGTCGACCTTGATCTTCTCGCGCCAGAACCTGCCGTACCAGGAACGCAGCGCCGAGCAGATCGCCGACGTCGCCCGTGGCGGCTACGTGCTGAGCGAAGCGGCCGACGCCAAAGTGACGCTGATCGCCACCGGTTCGGAAGTCGAGCTGGCCGTCGCCGCCGCCTCCGCGCTCAAGGCCGAGGGCATCAGCGCGCGCGTGGTCTCGATGCCGTCGACCGACGTGTTCGACCGCCAGGACGCCGCCTACAAAGCGGCCGTGTTGACCAAGGGCATACCGCGGGTGGCCATCGAAGCCGGCGTGACCGATTTCTGGTACAAATATGTCGGCCTGGAAGGCGCCGTGGTCGGCATCGACACCTTCGGCGAGTCGGCCCCGGCCGGCGTGCTGTTCAAGCATTTCGGCTTCACGGTGGAAAACGTCGTGGCGAAAGTCAAACTGGTCATTGCATAATCTATAATTGCAGACCGGACTACCTTATTTTTTTAATCAGGAGCAGAGTATGACGATCAAAGTTGCAATCAACGGCTACGGCCGTATCGGCCGCAATGTATTGCGCGCTTTCTACGAAGGTGGCAAGAAACAAGACATCCAGATCGTGGCGATCAACGACCTGGGCGACGCCAAGTCGAACGCCCACCTGACCCGCTACGACACCGCCCACGGCAAGTTCCCTGGCACGGTGGAAGTCGACGGCGACAACATGATCGTTAACGGCGACGTCATCCGCGTGTTCGCGCAGCGCAACCCGGCTGAAATCCCATGGGGCGACCTGGGCGTGGACGTGGTGCTCGAGTGCACCGGCTTCTTCACCACCAAAGAGAAGGCCTCGGCCCACCTGAAGGGCGGCGCCAAGAAAGTCATCATCTCGGCGCCGGGCGGCAAGGACGTCGACGCCACCATTGTGTACGGCGTCAACCAGCACGTGCTGAAGGCCACCGACACCGTCATCTCGAACGCCTCGTGCACCACCAACTGCCTGGCCCCGCTGGTCAAGCCGTTGAACGACGCGATCGGCCTGGAAACCGGCCTGATGACCACCGTGCACGCCTACACCAACGACCAGGTGCTGTCGGACGTGATGCACGAAGACTTGCGCCGCGCCCGTTCGGCCACGATGAGCATGATCCCGACCAAGACCGGCGCCGCCGCCGCGGTCGGCCTGGTGCTGCCCGAGCTGAACGGCAAGCTGGACGGCTTCGCGATCCGCGTGCCGACCATCAACGTCTCGCTGGTCGACCTGTCGTTCATCGCCAAGCGCGACACGACCGTCGAAGAAGTCAACGCGCTGATGAAGGCCGCCTCCGAAGGCGCGCTGAAGGAAGTGCTGACCTATCAGACCGAACCGCTGGTCTCGATCGACTTCAACCACAATCCGGCGTCGTCGAACTTCGACTCGACGCTGACCAAAGTGTCGGGCCGCCTGGTCAAGGTATCGTCGTGGTACGACAACGAGTGGGGCTTCTCGAACCGCATGCTGGACACCACCGTGGCGCTGATGACCGCGAAGTAATTCGTTCGATCCCATCGAAAGCCCTCCCGGTTCGCGCCGGGAGGGCTTTTTTGTTTTCGACCGGCATGTCGGCCACCGCCAACGCATAGCAAAGAATAGCCACCGCCCACTGCTGTAAAAAGTGCGATTTGTAAATTCTGATTCCCGGCGTGAGCCGGGAACGCTTTCAGCGGGCGCTGGCCTGCGGCGGCGGCTTACAGGGTCACGCGCAGGCCGAGGTAGTAGCGGCGGCCGATCGGATCGTAGACCGAGGCGTCGGTCTCGGTGCCGGTGGTGTTGCCCGGCAGGCCGCTGATGATGCGGGCCGGCTTGCGGTCGAACGCGTTGTCCATGCCGAGGTAGACCTGGAAGGCTTTCTTCACGTCATACGTCAGCTGGAAGTCGGTGGTGGTGTAGGAGCCGATCTTCGGCGCCTGGTCGCCATTCGCGAAGGTATTGAGGAACTGGTCGTCCAGCTTCGAGCGTCCGGTGTAGGTGGTGGTGGTGTTGATGCCGACCGGGCCCCACTTGTACGCCAGGCCCAGCACCGCCTTGTTGCGCGGCGACTCCAGTTCGCCGGCCGCTTCGTCCTTGTCCTCGCCCTGCAGCGGAATTTCCCACAGCGTTTTGAGATAGGTGTACGAGGTCTGCACCGCTAGGCGGCCCGGGCCGACCCGGTCCGCCCAGGAGGCGGTCAAGTCGATGCCTTCGGTGCCCTTGCCGCCGCTGTTCGACACCGCCGTGTCGCTGTACTTGATCGAGCCGGCGTTGTAAGAGCCTTCCGATACGGCGCGGCGCGTGATGAAGCTGCAATAGCTGGCGTTGCCGCCGTAGCACTGCTGCAGCGAATACTGGCGCGGGGTGCTGACGATGGCGTCGGAGATCTTGATCTTGAAGTAATCGGCCGTGAAGGTGAACTTGCTCAGCACCGGGATCGACCGCGGCGTGATGACGACGCCGATCGTGTTGGAGCGGCCCTGTTCGGCGGCCAACTGGGGATTGCCACGGTTGTAGCCGCTGATGCCCTGCTGGTCCGATTGCGATTGGGCGAACACGCCACCATTGGCGGCGATGTTGGCGCTCACGCCCGGCGCGGCGCGGCAGGCCACGCTGGTCGGGTCGTTGCTGGTAGCGGTCACGCCGACGCACGGATCGACCAGGCCGCTCGGGAAGTCCTGGCTGGGCGCCTGGTACAACTCGTTGATGTTGGGCGCGCGGGTCGACACGGCGCGCGTCGCGCGGAACTTGAGGTCCGACACCGGCGCCCATTCGAGGCCGGCGTTCCAGCTGTTGGTGCTGCCGACGGTCGAGTAGTCGCCGTGGCGGAACGAGCCGCGGAAATCCAGCGACTTGGAATAGAACTGGTCCTTGAGCAGCGGCACCCGGGTTTCGGCGAACACTTCGCGCACGGTATATTTGCCATAGGTGGGCGGCGTCGCGTTGCCGGCGTTCAGGCCGGCCTGGGTCAGCGGATCGGCCACGCTGCTGGACTCTTCGCTGCGCCATTCGTAGCCCACCGCCACGCCGATTTTGCCGGCGGGCAGTTCGAAGACGTCGCCGCTGACGGTGCCGCCGGCGATCTTCTGCGTGATGCCGGTGGACAGCGAACCCGGCGCGGTGACGTACTTGAGCGCCTCCGGCGTGATGGTGTTAAAGCCGAACACGTTGAGCGGCACGCAGCCCTGCGCGCGCGCGACCGGATCGGCGCACATGACGCCGCCGGCCGGATTCGGGATGGCCTCAAGCGCCGAGCGCGCCGTCAGCGTGTTGATCTGGCCGGTGGAATTCTGCGATTCGGTGGTGCGGCCGTAGCTGACGAAGGCGTCGTAGCTCCAGTCGTTGAGCAAGCCCGGCAGGAAGGTGCCCTTGAGCCCGGTCGCCAGACGCAAGGTGCTGCGGTCGACGCTGCTGTGGCGCGGCCCGAACTCGGAAAGCCGGCGGCTGAAGTTGTAATCGCGCAGGCCGTCGTCATCGGTGTCGACGTTGCCATCGAATAAGTTTTGCGGCACCAGCGGATTGCGTACCCGGACCCCGTTGATCAACGATTCGGCGGGCACCTGGCCGCCGTTGTTCTTGTAGATGTCGCCCGAGGTCATCGCGAACGGTTCGATGTTGGTGTCGACCTTGGTTTGCGCGTAGGTGCCTTCGAAGAACGCGTTGTGGTTGTCGTTGATCTTCAGATTGCCATTGGTGGCGAACAGGAAGCGCTCGGTCGGCACGGCGATGGTGCGGTACTCCGAACGGTTGAAGCCGGTGGCGGCGCTCGTCGCGCTGCCATTGGTCGACCATGGAATGACGTTGCCGTTGCGGTCGTAGGTAAAGGTGCTGCCGTCCGCGAGGAAGAACCGGCCTTGCGGCGGGATGCTGGAATAGAACGGCGCCAACGGCGTGAACAAGTCCCTGGCGTCGTCGGTGCTGCTCGCGCCCAGCGAGGTCTGGTCGATCGCCGAACCCAAACGGGCGCGGTCCTTCGACATCACGGCGCCCTGCCTGGAATAGCCGAAGTGGCCCATGATGTTGCTGGCGCCGTCGGCGCTGCTGGTGCCGAAGGTTAGCGCCAGCTTGCGTTTCTGGTCGTCGTTCTTTTCCCACGCGCGGCCGGCCGAGCCGTCGAGCAGGATGCCGTTGAAGTTACGCTTGAGGATGATGTTGACGACGCCGGCGACGGCGTCCGAGCCGTAGGTCGCCGAGGCGCCGCCGGTCAGCAGCTCGACCCGCTCGATGAAGTCGATCGGGATGGTGTTCAGGTCGACGGCGGTGTCGCCGGGCACGCCGGAGACGAAGCGGCGGCCGTTGACCAGTACCAGCGTGCGGGCGTCGCCCAGGTTGCGCAGGTTGACGGTGGAGACGCCGCCGCCCGAGGTCAGGAAGTTGGAGTTGGTGCGGCTCAGCGTCGGCGTACCCATGGTCGGGTTCTTCTGCATCAATTCCTGCAGGTTGACCGCGCCCGAGGCGGCGATATCGGCCGAGCTGAGGATCTGCAGCGGCGACGGCGAATCGGCGTTCGGCGACGAGATGCGCGAACCGGTGATTTGCACTTTCTGGATCGGTTCGGATGCTGTGTCCTGTGCGTGGGCGGCGTGCACACCGAGCGCCAGACCGGCGGCGCAGATCATGCGCACCGACCGGGATAGTGTTGTCTCTTTTATCATTTGCGACTCCATGAATATTATATTGGTGGTCTAATTGCCGAAACATCATTTTTTCGACCAGCCACTGTACTCAGTCGTCGTCCGCCCTGTAAATACAAACACTTAACAAGAACAAAAAACCAACAATATCAAAATGATAGTTGCGCTGCACCGTTGTGGTGCAGCCACAAACGCGTGAACACAGTTGACTTTGGCAACCACATTACAGCTGAACGCGCAGCCCCACGTAGAACCGGCGGCCGATCGCGTCGTAGGTCGACGCATCGGTTTCGGTGCCGGTCTGGTTGCCGGGCAGGCCGCTGATGATGGGCGGCGGGTTGGCGTTGAACAGGTTGTCGATGCCCAGGTAGAGCTGCACCGACTTGCGCACGTCGTAGGTGAGCTGGACATCGTTGTAGGTGCGCGAGCCGACGCCGACGGCGCCCGGCGCGATGCTCAGGCTTTTGAGGAACTGGTCGTCCAGCGACACCGGCCCGGTGTAGGTGGTGGTCCAGTTGGCGCCGTACGGCCCCCACTTGTAGGCCAGGTTGAGGGTGGCGCGGTTGCGCGGCGCGTTGACATTGTCGGCCGTGACCTCGGCGACGTCGTGGTTTTTGTCGGCGTCCGGCGTCGCCTGTTGCCATAACTTGCGCAGCCAGGTGTGGGCCAGGCGGGCGCTCAGATTGCCCGGCCCGACGCGGCCGGTCCAGGAGGCCGTCAGGTCGACGCCCTCGGTGCCGTAACCGCCGCTGTTGGTGGCGGCGATGTCGCTGTAGCGGATCGATCCGGCGCTGAGGTTGCCCACGGCCGCCGGACGGCGCGTGATGAACGAGCAAAAGGCCTGGTTGTTCTGGTTGTAGCACTGGTCCAGCGCGTACTGGCGGTTGGTGAAGACGATGGCGTCGGCGATGTTGATCTTGAAATAATCCAGCGTGAACACCGCCCGGCTCAGCAAAGGAATCGAGCGCGGCGTGACCACCAGGCCGACAGTGGTCGAGCGGCCGGTTTCGGCCTCCAGCCTGGGGTTGCCGCGGTTGTAACCGCTGATGCCTTGCTGGTCGGCCTGATTTAACGTGAAAATGCCGCCATTTGCCGCCATGTTGGCGGCAACTCCCGGCGCGTTGCGGCAATTGACCGCCAGCGGGCTGGTGTCGGCCAACGCCACGCCCTGGCATGGATCAACCAGTCCGGTGGGGAAATCCTGGCTGGGGGCCTGGTACAGCTCGTTGATATTAGGTGCCCGCGTCGACTGTGCGCGCGTGGCCCGCAGCTTGATGTCCGGCGTCATCGTCCACTCGAGGCCGGCGTTCCAGCTGTTGGTGGCGCCGACGGTGGAGTAGTCGCCGTGGCGGAACGTGGCCAGCGCGCTGAGCTCGCGCACCCACGGGCGCTCCTTCAGCAGCGGCACCCGGGTTTCGACGAACACCTCGCGCACGGTGAACTGGCCGAAGGTGGGCGGCGTGGCGTTGCCTGCGTTCAGGCCGGACTGCGTCAGCGGGTCGGGAATGGCGCTCGATTCTTCCGAGCGCCACTCGAAGCCGGCGGCGACGCCGATGCGGCCGGCCGGCAGGCCCGGCACCTCGCCGGTGGCGGAGGCGCCGACCAGCCGCTGGGTGATGGTGGTGAGCAGGGAGCCGGGCGCGGTCACATAGCGCAGCGCGTCCGGGGTGATGCTGTCGTAGCCGAACAGGTTGATCGGCACGCAGCCCTCCTGGCGGGCGTTGACGTCGCGGCAGACCGGCGCGCCGTCGGCGCCGGGAATCGCCTCCAGCGCGTTGCGCAGGCTCATGACGTTGACCTGTCCGGTGGAGTTTTGCGCCTCCTTGGTCTTGCCATAGGTCAGATAAGCCTCGTAGTTCCACTCGCGCACCGTGCCCTTGAGGCCGGTGGACAGGCGGAAGGTGTCGCGTTCGACGTCGGATCGGCGCGGGCCGAATTCGGCCAGGCGGCGCGTGAAGAAGTAGTCGGGCACGCCGTCGCCGTCGGTGTCGCTGATGCGGTCGTACAAATACCGCGGCACCAGCGGGTTGCGCACCAGCGCGCCGTTGATCAACGAGGCGGCGGGAACCTGGCCGCCGGGCTTGTAGACGTTGTCCGATCCCAGCGCGAACGGTTCGATGTTGCTATGGGCGCTGGTCGAGGCGTAGGTACCCTCGAAAAACGCGCTGTGGTCGGGATTGAAGGCCCAGCTGCCGTTGGCGGCGAACAGGTAGCGTTCGATGGGCACGGCGATCAGGCGGTACGCGGAACGGTTGTAGCCGGTGGAGCCCACGCCGGTGCCGGGCGCGCCATTCTGATTCCAGGGAATAATGTTGTTGTTCGCATCATAGGTGAAATCCTCCTCGTCGCCGAAGAAATGGCCTTGCGGCGCATAGCCGGAAAAGTTCGGCCGGCGCGGCACGAAAGCGAGCTCGGGACGTCCCTGGGCGATCGACGAGAACTGGTCGACGGCCGAGCGTTCGCGGTCGCGCGAAAACACCTCGCCCTGTTTGGAATAGCCGAAATGGCCCATCAGGTTGCTGGCGCCATCGGCGCTGGTGATACCGAAAGTTAATCCCAGTTTCTTGCGGTAGTCGTCGCCTTCCTCGCTTTGTCCGGCCAGGGAGTCGAGCAGGATGCCGTTAAAGTTTTTCTTCAAGATAATATTTACCACGCCGGCGACGGCATCGGAACCGTAGGTGGCGGACGCGCCGCCGGTCAGTAATTCGACCCGCTCGATAAAATCGGTCGGAATGGTGTTGAGGTCGACAGCGGTGTCGCCGGGCACGCCGGAAACAAAGCGTCGTCCATTCACCAATACCAACGTGCGGGAATCGCCGAGATTACGCAGATTGACCGTGGTGACGCCGGCGCTCGATGTGAGGAAATTGGAATTGGTTCTGCTGACCGTGGGTGTACCCATGGTCGGGTTTTTCTGAAGTAATTCTTGCAGATTCGTCGCTCCGGAGGCCGCGATATCGGCCGAGTTTAATATTTGCAATGGCGACGGCGATTCCGCGGCGGGCGAGGCGATACGTGAGCCGGTAATCAGCACTTTCTGCATGGGTTCAGCAGATTCCTGGGCGCCGGCTGTCATCGTGCCGAATGCCAGGCCGCTGGCGCAGATTATACGGATCGAGCGGGCAATCAATCTTTCTTTTGTCATTATCCGACTCCTTTTGTTTATAAACGGGATATCACCGTTACATAGACAGAAGAGGCGGCCGAAGAGTTCCCGGGGTTGCCAAGCTCGTTTTTGGCTTTTACATGCCAATTTTTGGCATGAAGTCCCGTAAAAATGCACATGGAAACAAAAAAGCGGACGAAAAAAAGCCGGGACGCATCCCGGCGGGGGCCGATCCAGGCAGAAACAGTATCAACTCATTTATATATGCCGGAACCCACAAACATATCGTCCACCTTCTCCACATAACCCGACTTCGATTCAACCGCCTTGGTCACCGGATTAGGCCATTTGAAATCGACCCAGCCGCTGCCTTTGGATTTGGCTAATTCGACCATTTCCTTGATCATCGGTTTTCCCTCATTATCTTTCAGGCCGATTAAAGGCTTGCCCACCATTTTGGGATTATTGCCGTGGGCTAAAGCGACGCCATTCAGGTCGTACGCATACACATATAAATCACGGTCGTGGAAGGTGGCGTTGGCCGGATCGGAAATGGCGGCAAAGGCTTTTTCCTTGCCTTCCGATTTAATCAGCGCGACCGCCCGCTTGACCATCGCGACGGCTTCCTCCTTGCTGCCTTTTTCAGCGCAATATGCGCTCGTGGATACCGCCAGCAGGCTGAATGCCACGGCACTCAATAATGTTTTCATGTCAATTCTCCAGGTTAAGTGTGACAGCGGCGGGGCCGTGGCGCGGATCGCGCTCTGATTATTCTGAGGATACATAGTACTGCACTTAACCCATCACCCCGTTGTTACTCGGCAACGTTTTGTCCAAAGATCAGTTGCCATAGCGCTAGGACGTTGGGAACGTGGGCCGCCATCAATGCCGGGTCGACCCGGGCCAAATCCTGGCCCTGCAGCCGCAGCTGGTGCTGCAGCTTGCGTAACTGCCGGTAGGCATCGCCCACTTTCGCGGCCAGGTCGGCCGGGATCAAACCGAGCTCGCCGAACATCTTCAGCAACGTGATATTGCCGATATTGATGGTCAGTTGCGGGTAGCCGGCGGCGTGCCGCAGCACCAGATACTGGACGATGAACTCGATGTCGATCATGCCGCCCGGATCGTTTTTCAGGTCGAACATCTGGCTGTGGTTCGGCTTGGCGTCGACCATGCGCTTGCGCATGGCGACCACTTCGCGCTTCAGCGGGCCGTCGGCCGGCCGTTCCTTGCGCAGCACCGATTCGCGGATCTGCTCGAAGCGTTCGCCGATGGCGGCGTCGCCGGCGCAGAAACGCGCGCGCGTCAGCGCCTGGTGCTCCCACACCCAGGCCGCGGTGTTCTGGTATTTCTCGAACGAGGCCACGCTCGACACCATCATGCCGCTGGCGCCGTCCGGGCGCAGCGCGGTGTCGATGTCGAACAGGGTGCCGGCCGGGGTTTGCGATGTCATCCAGGTAATAAAACGCTGCGCCAGCTTGGCGTACTGGGCCGGCGCGTCCTGGTCGCTGTCGTCGTACAGGAAGATCACGTCCAGGTCGGAGACGTAGCCCAGCTCCTTGCCGCCCAGCTTGCCATAGGCGATGACGGCGAATCGCGGCACCTCGCGGTGGCGGGTGGCGATGGTCTGCCAGATCGCCTTGATGGCGGCCTCGACGATCTTGTCGGCCAGCGCGGACAGGTGGTCGGCCAGCTTTTCCACCGTCAAGTCGCCGGCCAGGTCCTGCGCCAGCAGGTGGAACAGCTGGGCGTGGTGGATTTCGCGCAGGATGTCCATCTGGCGTTCGGTGTCGCCCGGCGCGGCGGCCAGCTGCAGTTCCAGGTCCTGCGCCAGCACGGCCGGGTCGAACACGGCATTGCGCACGCGGTCGTCGAGCAGCTCGTCGAGCAGGATAGGGTGCAGGCTGAGGAATTGCGCGGCCCAGCCGCTGGCGTGCACCATGCGGATCACCCGCGCCAAGGTGTGCGGGTATTCGGTCAGCAGCGACAGATAGGCCGAGCGGCGCGCCACCGCCTCCAGGAAGTCGAGCAGGCGGCCCAAGGTGGCCAGCTGGTTGCCGCCGCTCGATTCGGCCGAGCACTGGACAATCAGCGGCAGCGCCGCGTTGACCAGGCCCAGCAGCCGATTGCGGCTCGCTTCCGGCAACGATTGCAGGCGCGGCGCCTGCCAGGTGGCGATCAGGCGCTTGGTGGCGACCTCGGGGGCGTCGAAGCCCAATTCGGCGAAGCGGGCGATCATGGCGTCCCGGTTGTCGGGGTCGGCGCATTCGTTGCTCGACTGCGGATTGATGTCGTTGTCGCTGCCGCTGGTCTTGTCCGAAAACATTTCGTCGAACTGCCCGGCGACGAACTGGCGGTGGGCTTCGAGCTGGGTCAGCAGGGTGGCGCCGTCGGGCAGGCCCATCATCCGCGCCACCAGCAACTGGTCGGCCTCGTTGGCCGGGAGGGTATGCGTCTGGGCGTCGTCCAGGTATTGCAGGCGGTGCTCCAGATTGCGCAGGAAGGTGTAGGAAGCCAGCAGTTGATAGACGATGGCGTGGCTTAGCAAGCCTTTTTCGGCGATGATGCGCAGGGTGGTGCGGGTCGAGCGGTCGCGCAGCGCGGCGTCGCGGCCGCCGCGGATCAGCTGGAATACCTGCGCCAGGAACTCGATCTCGCGAATACCGCCGCGGCCCAGCTTGACGTTGTTGCTGCGGTCCGGATGCAGCCGCTCCTGGCGGTTCACCTCGGCGCGAATCTGCGCGTGCATGTTGCGGATGGCGTCGATGACGCCGAAGTCCAGATAACGGCGGAACACGAACGGCCGCACGATGGCGTCGAGCGCGTCGATTTCCTCGGGTTGGCCGGTGACGGCGCGCGCCTTGACCCAGGCGTAGCGTTCCCATTCGCGCCCTTGGACGATCAGGTATTGTTCCACCATGTTGAAGCTGGCGGCCAGCGGACCGGAGCCGCCGTTGGGCCGCAGGGCCATATCGACGCGGAACGTGTAGCCATCTTCCGTGATCTCCGCGATGGCGGCGATCAGCTTCTTACCCAGGCGGATAAAGTATTCGTGGTTGGACAGGGTGCGCTGGCCGGGCGCGGCCACCGCCGTGTCGCCGTCCTCGGGGTAGACGAAGATCAGGTCGATGTCGGACGAGACGTTGAGCTCCCGCCCGCCCTGTTTGCCCATCGCCAGCACGATCAACTCTTGCGGCAAGCCGGATTCGCGCCCGGTCGGCGTGCCGTGGGCGGCGGTCATCTCGACGCTCAGTTCGCGCAGGTGCCGCTGGATGGCGAAGTCGGCGAAACGGGTCATGGTCTCCACCACCTCGGCCAGATTGGCCCGGCCTTCCAGGTCGCGGCGGATCAGTCCGCACACCAGCAGGTTGCGCAGCCTGCGCATGGCGCGCTGCAACGGCAGCGGCGCGGCGCCTTCCGCCACGCAAGCCGCCTCCTTGGCGAGATACGCGTCGAGGTCGATGTCGGCCAGCGTGATTTGCGCGATTTCATCGACTTTGGCGGCGCGGTCCGGCGCGGCGGCCAGCCAGCGTTGATAGAAGCGCGACGCGGTTGGCGCGACGGACGGGGCGGCTGAGGCGGAGTTGACGGCGGTTGGGTTCATTGGCTGCGATTATCCCGATGCAAATAAGTTGGCCCCCGCCGGACACGTAAAACCGACGCAACAAGGGCTAACAGGCGCTGTGTTAGCGGTGCGATGCGGTAGAATGCGCAGACTGGGATGCTTGAAAAAACCGAGTGTAGCGATTTTATTTGACGCATGGCCTGATTTATTAGCTTATTGATGCAAAAACAAGAAGAGGAGACCGTGACAGACGAGGGGCCGTTGGCTGCCCGCTGGCACCGGCTTCGTGCCGCCTACCGTTTCTGCAATCTGGCCACCCACCATGTGCTGGGGTTCTCGGTCAAGCTTCTTCTGCTACTGTATTTCGCCTTCACCATCCTGTTCCTGGTGCTGCGCTATGCCGTGCTGCCGAATATCGACCACTACAAGGGCGATATCGAGCGCGCCGCCAGCCGCGCGGCCGGCAACCAGGTCACCATTTCCCGCATTTACGCTGCCTGGAACGGCTTGCGTCCCAGCCTGTACCTTGGCGATGTCGTGCTGCACGACAGCCAGGGCCGGCAGGCGTTGGCGCTGCCCGGCGTGTCGGCCACCCTGTCGTGGTGGAGCGTGCTGGCCGGCGGCCCCCGTTTCGAATCGCTGGTGCTGACCCGTCCCGACCTCGACCTGCGGCGCGAAGCCGACGGCCGCCTGTTTGCGGCCGGCATGTATCTCGACCCCGACAAACCGAGCGACGGCAAGGCCGCCGACTGGCTGCTGTCGCAGCGCGAGATCGTCATTCGCGACGGCCGCGTGCGCTGGACCGACCGCCTGCGCGCAAATAAGCCGGCGCCGCTGGCGCTGGAAGGCGTCACCCTGGTGCTTCGCAACAAATGGCTGCGCCACCAGCTCGCGCTCAAGGCCACGCCGCCGGCCGCGCTGGCCGCGCCGCTCGACGTGCGCGCCGACTTCAGCCATCCCGCGTTCGCCAGCCGCGTGTCCAACGTGTCGATGTGGAAAGGCGAGCTGTACGCCGACATCCGCGACACCGACGTCGCCGCCTGGAAAGCCTGGATCGATTTCCCGTTCGTGCTCAACAGCGGTGGCGGCTCGCTGCGCACCTGGCTCGGTTTCGACCAGTCGCGCCTGACCGCCGTGACCGCCGACGTGGGCCTGCGCGACGTCTCGGCGGTGCTGGGCCAGGACTTGCCGCGGCTCGAGCTGCGCGAGCTGACCGGCCGCATCGCCGCCCGCGAGGACAGCCCGGCTTTCGCGTCGGCGGCCGCCAAGGGCGCCGGCGTGCAAAAGTTCGGCGAGCGCGGCCACAGCATCGAGCTGACCAACCTGACCCTGACCACCAGCGACGGCCTGGTGATGGCGCCGACGTCGCTGTCGGAAACGTATGTGGCGGCCACCGCGTCGAAGCCGCAGAAATTCCAGCTGCGGGCGCCGCAACTGGACCTGCGCACCGTCGCCGGCCTGGCCGAGCGCCTGCCGCTGAGCGCTGCCCGGCGCAAGCTGCTGGCCGACGCCGCCCCGCGCGGCCTGCTGCGCGACTTTGCCGCCGAGTGGAGCGGCGCCTTCCCGGCGGTGCAGTCGTACCGCGTCAAGGGCGAGCTGGTGGGCGTCGGGCTGCAGCCGCAGCCGCCGCGTCCGGCGCAGCCGAAGGCCGGCAAGACGCCGGCCACCGCCGCCGTGCCCGGCATTCCCGGCTTCGACAACCTGACCGGCTCGATCGACGCCACCGACAAGGGCGGCCGCTTCAGCCTGGATTCGCGGGACCTGGTATTGCAGATGCCGGACCAGTTCAGCGACGCGGCCATGCCGTTCGACAGCCTGAACCTGAAGGCGCGCTGGTCGTTCGAGCCGGACAACCAACTGCTGTTGCAGATCGATGAAATGGCGTTCCTGCAGCAGGGCCTGAGCGGCACCTTGCGCGGCACGCACACGATGCCGCTGGCGGGCAAGGGCATGGGCAAGGCCGACCTGACCGGCAGCTTGAACAACTTCGAGCTCAACCGCATCGACCGTTTCCTGCCGATGCAGACGCCGCACGACCTGCGCGCCTGGCTGAGCGGCGCGCTCGAAGGCGGCGTCGCCAGCGACGTCAGCGTGCGCCTGCGCGGCGACCTGGCGCATTTCCCCTTCCATGGCGAGCACGCGTCGCAAGGCGAGTTCCGCGTCGCCGGCAAGCTGACCGAAGGCAAGCTGAATTACTCGCCGAATCATTACCTGCAAGACGGCAAGGTGCTGGGCAAGGACGGCAAGCCGCTGCCGCTGTGGCCGCAGGCCGAGCACATCAAGGGCAGCTTCGTGTTCGAGCGCGCCCGCATGGAAATCCATGGCGACACTGCCACCACCGGCGGCGCCGCGCTGACCAGGGTCAAGGCGGTGATCCCGGACCTGACGATCCACGACGCGATGCTGGAGATCGACGGCAACGCCGCCGCGCCGATGCAGGAATTCCTCAAATACGTCGCCAACAGCCCGGTATTGAACTGGATCTCGCACTTCACCGAGGATACCCAGGCCAGCGGCAACGCCACCTTGGCGCTCAAGCTGCAACTGCCGCTGTCGCACATGATCGACGCCAAGGTGCAGGGCGCGTTGCAGCTCAATAACAACGACATCACCTTGATGAACGACTTGCCGCCGGTGCAGGCGGCGCAGGGCAAGATCGAATTCAACGAGCACGGCGTCAACCTGAACCAGCTGTCGGGCATCTTCCTGGACGGGCCGATTTCGATCACCGGCGGCAGCCAGCGCGACAACGCCATCGTCATCAAGCTGGGCGGCATGCTGACGGCCGACGGTTTCCGCAAGCAGTACACGATGCCGGTGATGCAGCGCCTGGGCAGCCATTTCTCCGGCGCCACGCGCTACAACGGCACGGTGACGGTGCGCGACCACCAGTTGACGGTGGCGGTCGATTCCAGCCTGGCCGGGTTGGGGCTGGACTTGCCGGCGCCGGTCGGCAAGGCGGCGCCGGACGCGCTGCCGCTGCGATTCCTGCTGACCAGCGGGCTGACGCCGGACGCCAACAACTCGCTGCACGACGAGATCCGCATCGCGCTGGGCAGCAGCATCGCGGCGCGCTACCAGCGCCAGAAGATCGTCAAGTCGCCATGGAAACTGGTGCGCGGCGGCATCGGCGTCAACACGCCGGCGCCGGAGCCGGACAGCGGCCTGGCGGTCAACATCAGCCTGCCGGCGCTGAACGTCGACTCCTGGCTGGACTTCGGCGGCAGCGTGGCCGGCAAGAATGCGCCGACGCCCGCGACCGCCCCCGCGACCGCCGACGCCACCGCGCCGGACGCCGACGCCGCCGACTTCGCCCAGTACGTGGTGCCGGACACCATCGCCGCCCGCAGCATCGAACTGATCATCGGCGACCGCAAGCTGGAAAATGTCGTCGTCGGCGTCAGCCGCCAGAAAACGGTGTGGCAGGCCAGCATCGATTCGACCCAGGCCAACGGCTACCTGACCTGGAGCGAGCCGTCCACCGGCCACGGCCTGGGCAAGGTGACGGCGCGCCTGTCGTCGCTGGTGATCCCGGCGTCGGCGTCGAAAGAAGTGCAGGACCTGCTGTCCGACGGCAAGAGCGCGGCCGCGTCGATCCCCGCGCTCGACGTGGTGGTCGAGCGGCTCGAACTGTTCAACAAGCCGCTGGGCCAGTTGGAGCTGCAAGCGAGCAACGCGCAACTGCCGAGCGAGAAGGCGCGCGAATGGCGCATCAACAAGCTGTCGCTGGCCAACGCCGACGGCGAGCTGACCGGCACCGGCAAATGGGTCACGCGCGAAGGCGCGCACAACACCAGCCTCAATTTCAAGCTGGACATCGCCGACGCCGGCAAGTTGCTGGACCGCTTCGGCTTCGTCGGCACCGTCAAGAACGGCAAGGGCGCGCTCAGCGGCGACATCGCCTGGAAAGGCCTGCCGTATTCGCTTGATTTGCCGAGCCTGGAAGGCCAGATCACGATGAACGTGGAAAAAGGCCAGTTCCTCAAGCAGGACCCGGGCGCGGCCAAGCTGCTGGGCGTGCTGAGCCTGCAAGCCCTGCCGCGCCTGCTCAAGCTCGATTTCCACGACGTCTTCTCCGAGGGCCTGGCGTTCGACGGCATCACCGCCAACGCCAGCATCCACCAGGGCATCGCCAAGACCGACAACTTGAAAATGCACGGCGTCGCCGCCACGGTGTTGATGGACGGCACCGCCGATATCGCCAACGAGACCGCCAACCTGCATGTGGTGGTGATTCCGGAAGTGAATCTGGGCACGGCGCCGCTGGTCTACGCGCTGGCCGTCAATCCGGTCATCGGCCTGGGCAGCTTCCTGGCGCAGCTGTTCCTCAGCGCGCCGGTGATGCGGGCGCTGACCTATCATATGCAGGTCACGGGGCCGTGGAAGGCGCCCGTGGTCACCAAACTCGACGGCGCCAAGGCGGAGCCGCCGCCGGCCGCCAAGGGCGCGCAGTGATCCGCGCCGACCCGCCGCCATTTCCCGCCCCAGCCACGATTGGAACCGCCATGACTCAAGTCGCCGCAGTACAAATGATTTCCTCGCCGTCCGTGACGGAGAACATCGCCACCGCGCGCCGGCTGGTGAAGCAGGCCGCCGACGGCGGCGCCAGCCTGGTGCTGTTGCCCGAGTACTGGGCCATCATGGGCCTGAGCGACAGCGACAAGGTGGCCGTGGCCGAGCCGCTGGGGCGGGGCCCGATCCAGGACTTCATGTCCTCGCTGGCGCGCGAACTGGAGATCTGGCTGATCGGCGGCACCCTGCCGCTGGCGTCGGACGACCCGGAAAAAGTCGTCAACACCACCCTGGTCTACAACGCCCAGGGCGAGCACGTCGGCCGCTACGACAAGATCCACCTGTTCGGCTTCACCAAGGGCACGGAGTCGTACAACGAATCGAAAACCATCGTGCCGGGCAAGAACGTCGGCGTGGTCGAGGCGCCGTTCGGCAAGGTCGGCATGTCGGTCTGCTACGACCTGCGCTTCCCCGAGCTGTACCGCGCGATGGGAGCGGTCTCGCTGATCGTCGTGCCGGCCGCCTTCACCTACACCACCGGCCAGGCCCACTGGGAAATCCTGCTGCGCGCGCGCGCCATCGAGAACCAGTGCTACGTGCTGGCGGCGGCGCAGGGAGGCATGCATCCGAACGGCCGCCGCACCTGGGGCCACAGCATGCTGGTCGACCCGTGGGGCGCGATCAAGGACGTGCTGGCCGAGGGCGAGGGCGTGGTCAAGGGCGACATCGATCCGCTGTTCATCGACGGCGTGCGCCAGAGCCTGCCGGCGCTGAAGCACCGCACCATGTGAACCCCGTACAATTGCGCAACCATCCCGAACCGGAGCACCATCATGAAGCCTTTTGAACCGAACCTGTCCACCCTGGCCGTCGCCCGCGATATCCTGCTGACGCCGTTCGGACTGGACGAGGCCAAGCTGCTCAAGACGCTGGGCGCGATGTTCACGCACAAGGTCGACTATGCCGACCTGTATTTCCAGTTCACCAAAAACGAGGGCTGGAGCCTGGAGGAGGGCATCGTCAAGACCGGCAGCTTCTCGATCGACCAGGGCGTCGGCGTGCGCGCCATCTCCGGCGACAAGACCGCCTTCGCCTACTCCGACGAGATTTCCGAAGCGGCGCTGCTGGACGCGGCCGCCGCGACCCGCACCATCGCCCGCGCCGGCGCCGGCAAGATCAAGGTGGCCGGGGCGATGACGCCGACCGGCGGGCGCTCGCTGTACCTGCCCAACGATCCGCTGGCGTCGCTGGACGCGACCGCCAAGGTCAAGCTGCTCGAGCGCATCGAGAAGATGGCGCGCGCCAAGGATCCGCGCGTGGTGCAGGTGATGGCGGGCCTGGCCGGCGAATACGACGTGGTGCTGGTGGTGCGCAGCGACGGCGTGCTGGCGGCCGACATCCGGCCGCTGGTGCGGGTCTCGCTGACGGTCATCGTCGAGCAGAACGGCCGGCGCGAGGTGGGCTCGTCCGGCGGCGGCGGCCGCTACGATTACGCTTACTTCAGCGACAGCTTGCTCGACTTCTACGCCACCGAGGCGGTCAAGTCGGCGGTCGTCAACCTGGACGCGCGCCCGGCGCCGGCCGGGCCGATGACGGTCGTGCTGGGACCGGGCTGGCCCGGCATCCTGCTGCACGAGGCGATCGGCCACGGCCTCGAGGGCGACTTCAACCGCAAGGGTTCGTCGACGTTCTCCGGCCGCATCGGCGAGCGCGTCGCCGCCAAGGGCGTGACGGTGGTGGACGACGGCACCCTGGCCGATCGCCGCGGTTCGCTCAACATCGACGACGAAGGCAATCCGACCCAGTGCACCACGCTGATCGAGGACGGCATCCTGAAAGGCTACATCCAGGACACGATGAACGCGCGCCTGATGAAGATGCCGGTGACCGGCAACGCCCGGCGCGAATCGTTCGCGCACCTGCCGATGCCGCGCATGACTAACACCTACATGCTGGGCGGCGACAAGGACCCGGAGGAGATCCTGGCGTCGGTCAAGAACGGGCTGTACGCGGTCAATTTCGGCGGCGGCCAGGTCGACATCACCAACGGCAAGTTCGTGTTCTCGGCCAGCGAGGCGTATATGGTGGAGAACGGCAAGATCACGTATCCGGTCAAGGGCGCGACGCTGATCGGCAACGGCCCGGAGGTGTTGAACCGGGTCGCGATGATCGGCAACGACATGCGGCTGGACCCGGGTGTCGGCGTGTGCGGCAAGGAAGGGCAGAGCGTGCCGGTCGGCGTCGGCCAGCCGACCTTGCGCATCGACGGCGTGACGGTTGGCGGCACCGCGTAAATCGGTACAAGCTGAAACCGAACCCCTGCATCCGGGGTCCGGTTCAATCATACGTTAAAACTTATACGTCGCCTTCACATAAAACGTCCGGCCCAACGGATCGGTGTAACGCGGATCGTAACCACTCTGGAACGTCGTGCCCTGGTTGGTATATGGCGGATTGGTGTCGAACAGATTCTTGATCCCCACCGTCAAATCCGTATTCTTGATCCCGGCATAACTGGCCGACAGCGAATACGTCGAATACGCGCGCACCTTGTGATAATAAGCGTCCGCCACGTCGTTCTGGTCGACATAACCGCTCATGTACTTGTTGGCGAAACTGGCGCTCCACGGACCCTTCTTCCAGTTGATCGCCGCGTTGTGCTTCCAGCGGAACACCGGTGAATTCTCCGCATAGACGCCGACATTTTCCACATACGCGCCGCCCGGTTCGTTCTGGTATTCATAGCTGTGCACCCAGGTGCCGTCGACCACGAAGCTGAAGTCGCCGGCCGCGCTGCGCGGCAATTTCCAGCGCAGGCTGGCGTCGATGCCCGACGTGTGCACCTCGCCCAGGTTGTCCAGCACCGCGTTCACATACTGCAAGGTCTTGCCGTCGGCCGAGTAGACGAAGTAGCTGGCGTACTTGTCGTAGTTGTCGAAGATGGTGGTCTCCGACACCGTGCCGATCTTGTCCTTGATCTTGATATTGAAATAGTCGAGCGACATGCTGAGCGCGTTGGTCGGCTCGAACACCGCGCCGATGCTGAAGGTCTTCGATTTCTCCGGGTTCAGATTGATGTTGCCGCCGCTGCGGATGTACTGCTGCTGGTTGCACGCCAGGTTGGGATTGGCGCCAGCCGCCGCCGTGCCGCCGGGACACAGCACCGGATCGTCATACGAGTTGCTGGTGAAGGTCGACGTGGCCGGACCGTGCAGGTCGTACAAGGTCGGCGCGCGGAAGCCGGTGTTGAACGAGGTGCGCAGCAGCAGTTCCTTGGCCGGCTGCCAGCGCAGGCCGATCTTCGGATTGAAGCTGCCGCCGACGTCGTTGTAGTGGTCGTAGCGCGCGGCCATCGACAGCTCCACGTCCTTGGCCAGCGGCACGCTCAGCTCCGAGTACAGCGCGGCGATGTTGCGCTGGCCGGCCTGGTCCTGGGCGTCGGCATAGCCCGAGCTCGACGCCTGCGAGGCCAGCTCGGTGTTGACGTCGTAGCTGGCCTTGTCGTGACGGAACTCGGTGCCGACGGCGAAGCCGACCGCGCCGGCCGGCAGGCGGAAGATCTCGCGGCTGACCTTGGCGTCGACGCCGACGCTGGTCATCTTGGCCGACAGGTATTCGCCGCGCAGTTGCGCCGCGTCGATGTAGGCCTGGCCCGCGGCCGATTGCGCGCCGAACGGATTGAGCGTGCCGTTGAGCACGCCGGCCTGCATCAGCGAGTCGTTGGTGTAGCCGCCGACGAAGGCGCTGCTGGCCTTGCTGACGGCCCAGGTCAGGCCGACGTTGTAGTCCCAGCCGGCCACCAGGCCCTCCGAGCCCAGCACCAGGCGGTCGGAGATGCTGGTGTCGTAGCCCATGCGGTTGCCGGCGGCCACGGTGCGCCAGTTGACGCTGAGGTTTTCGCCGGTCAGCCCGGCGACGGCCGGCACGCCGCCGCTGCCGCCCGGATAGTACGGGCTGGCCGAGGTCAGGGTCAGGCCCGTCAGCGGCGACGGCGCGATGGCGCTGGCGTTGGTGCTGCGGCTGTGCAGGTATTCGACCGTGGCGAGGTTGTCGCCGCCCAGCTTGAAGGTGGCCCTGCCGAGGAAGGATTCCTGCTGCGTCTTCGGAATCGCCTGGATGTACTGGGTGGTATCGGTGCGGCAGGTGCCGTTGGCGGCGTTGGCGACGGTGTTGGCAACTAAGCCCTTGCCGACGCAGCCGCCGGCGTAGTACGGATTGCCGGTGATGCCATTGTCGGAGAAGAAGTTGCCCGGCTGCGAGGTGCCGCTGCTGTTGTTGACGCCGCGGTCGGGCCGCACGCTGGTGCCGGCGAAGTCGCGGTCGGCGGCGGCCAGCGCGGTCTGCTTGTGCAGGTCGACCACGCCGAAGAAGTTGTAGCCATCCTTGTCGAGGTCGCCGAAGCCGCCCGACAGGTTCAGGCGCGATTCGCCACCGGCGCCGCTGGCCTGCGGCTGGAAGCGTTCGACGCTGACGGTCAGGCCTTGCACTTCGCGCTTGGTGATGAAGTTGATGACGCCGCCGATGGCGTCGGTGCCGTAGATGGCCGAGGCGCCGTCGCGCAGCACTTCGACCCGCTCCAGCGCCGACAGCGGAATGATGTTGAGGTCGACGCTGGAGCCGTTGAACGGATGGCTGGCGATGCGGCGGCCGTTGAGCAGCACCAGGGTCTTGTTGGCGCCCAGGCCGCGCAGGTCGGCGCTGGCGACGCCGCCGGTGCCGGAGCCGACCGACTGGCTGCTGCCGGTCGAGCTCTGGTTCATCGAAATGGTGTTGAGCACTTCGGCCGCCGTCGTCAAGCCTTGCTTGACGAAGTCGCTGGCCTTGATGGTGGTGATCGGCAACGCCGTTTCCGACGCCAGGCGCTTGATGCTGGAACCGGTCACTTCCACGCGCTGCATGCCGGCGTCGTTGCCGTCGGACTGCGGGTCGGACTGGATTTGCGCATGGGCGTGCATCGACACCGCCAGGCCGCCGGCGAACATCAGGCGCAAGGTGCGGGACATCGCTGTTTCAATCATCATTGTTATTACTCCTGCTGGATATTGGATGGGTGGGTTTTCATCTGCGGCCCGGCCTGGGCTCTTGGCACAAGCGGGGCGAGCCATCAAAACATTTGGCATGGCAAGCGGACAATGACCATTCAATAACAGTGCTGATAACCAACAGTCGCAAACCCTCACACCTGTAAAGAGCGATTTCTGCGCAAAGCACCAGGGTTGGCGCCGGCGCGCGCGGCGCGGCGATTGCAATTGCTTACAGTCGATAAGATGTAAAGAGGAATGCGCAGGTGTAAATTTTTGTAGGGACGGCATTGAAGCCAGTCAAGAAATAGCTTGCCAAGCGTCGCGCGTTGGCGTTATAGTCATTCCACGATATTTACCCAATACCTGTCGAACACGTTCATGACCCACTTCTTCTTTACCGGCTACTTTTACTTTAGCGATTCCAACCCCAAGGCGGTGGAGTAGCGGCCGGTGCACGTAGAAGTAAAAACGAGTTCCCGCAAATCCTGAAAAAACCGCCTGATGAGGCGGTTTTTTTTTACCCCGACATTTTTGAATACCTGGAGAACAGCATGCCCCGTACCGACGATCTGCGCATCCGCGAGATGAAGGAATTGGTTCCACCGTCGCACCTGATCCGCGAGTTCGCCTGCAGCGAAGCGGCCGAGCACACCGCCGCCAACGCCCGCATCGCGCTGCACCGCATCCTGCACGGCCAGGACGACCGCCTGATGGTGGTCATCGGCCCGTGCTCGATCCACGATCCGAAGGCGGCGATGGAATACGCCAACCGCCTGATCCACCTGCGCCGCGAACTGGCCGGCGAGCTGGAAATCGTCATGCGCGTGTATTTCGAGAAGCCGCGCACCACCGTCGGCTGGAAGGGCATGATCAACGACCCGTACATGGACAGCAGCTTCCGCATCAACGACGGCCTGCGCATGGCGCGCGAGCTGCTGCGCGACATCAACGAACTGGGCCTGCCGGCCGGCACCGAATATCTCGACGTCATCAGCCCGCAGTACATCGCCGACCTGATCAGCTGGGGCGCGATCGGCGCCCGCACCACCGAGTCGCAGGTGCACCGCGAGCTGGCCTCCGGCCTGTCCTGTCCGGTCGGCTTCAAGAACGGCACCGACGGCAACGTCAAGATCGCCGTCGAGGCGATCAAGGCCGCCTCGCAGCCGCACCATTTCCTGTCGGTCACCAAGGGCGGCCACTCGGCCATCGTCTCGACCGCCGGCAACGAGGATTGCCACATCATCCTGCGCGGCGGCAAGGCGCCCAACTACGACGCCGCCAGCGTCGAGGAAGCGTGCAAGGCGATCGCCGCGCAAGGCCTGGCCGCGCGCCTGATGATCGACGCCTCGCACGCCAACAGTTCCAAAAAGCCGGAGAACCAGGTGCCGGTGTGCGCCGACATCGCCCGGCAGGTGGCCGGCGGCGACAACCGCATCGTCGGCGTGATGGTCGAGTCGCACCTGGTGGCGGGCCGCCAGGACCTGGTGCCGGGCAAGGAACTGACGTACGGCCAGTCGGTGACCGACGGTTGCATCGATTGGGACAGCAGCGTGCAGGTGCTGCAAGGCCTGGCCGCCGCCGTGCGCCAGCGCCGCCTGGCCACGCAGGCGGCGGAAGCTGCCTCGAAGTAAAATTGCCGCGCTACGCTCCGGCAACAAACGGCCCCAGTCGCCATATGGGGCCGTTTGTTTTTGCATCGCGCGGCCAGGCTGTTGTAAGAACCCCGAATCGGCCGCCAAGACCGGTTGACACTTAATTCCGTGGCATGTTTTTATATCAACCACGCCAGGTGTCGATGGACACCTTCCCGAAGTAAAAAACGCCGATCATGAGCGCGACCCGTTGCCACCCCGGCGGCGGGCGTTGGAGCGGTGTTTTTCCAAACATCGGAGGTTTGCCATGATGCAGGAAACAGTGTTGTGCCGTTCGTTGCGCATGATGTTCGCCGGGGGCGCGTATTGCGCGCTCGGCCTGCTGGCGCTGCCGGCGCCGGTCCTCGCGCAGGAGGCGGCGACCGGCAATCCCGTCATGCCGCGCGTGGAAATCACCGGCTCGTCGATCAAGCGCATCGCCAGGGAGGGCGCGCTGCCGGTGCAGGTGCTGAGCGCGGCCGAGATCCGGCAGAGCGGCGCCACCTCGGCCACCGAACTGATCCAGATGCAACCGTCGATGCAGGGCTTCGTTCCGGCGTCGAGCTCGGTCAACGGCGGCGGCGCCGGTGTCACCACGGCCGCGCTGCACTCGTTGCCGTCGAAGTACACGCTGGTGCTGGTGGACGGCCAGCGCATGGCGCCGAGCGCGCTCGGCTCGAGCCAGGGCGGCGGCTACGCGGTCAACATCGAGAGCATCCCGCTGGCGGCGGTCGAGCGGGTCGAGATCCTGGCCGACGGCGCCTCCGCCTTGTACGGGTCGGACGCGATCGCCGGCGTGGTCAACTTCATCCTGAAAAAGAACCTGACCACGGGCGAGGCGTTCGCCACCTACGGCCAGCCGGGCAAGTCGTCGGCCGGCGGATGGTCGAGCGCGGGGATCACCAAGGGCTGGGGCGACCTGGAAAAGGACCGCTGGAACATCCTGGCCTCGTACAGCCACGACGAGCAGAAACGGCTGACGGCGCTGCAGCGCGACTTTTCGGCGCGCGGTGCCTTCTTCCGCTTCGGCAGCGGCGGGCGCCAGTATTACTTCGACCAACGCACCGGCAACACCGAGCCGGCCAACATCACCTTCAACGTGCGCCCGCGCGGCGCGGCCGACACGGTCGAGACCAGCGGCGTGGCGATCAATCCCTACCTGGCCGCCAACGGCAATTGCGGCGGTCCGCTGGCCGGGCCGCAGGGCACGCAGTGCCGCTTCAACTATGCGTCGACGGTGGAGAACATTCCCGGTTCGCACCGCGACAGCGGCCTGCTCAAGGGCACGTTGAAGCTCGGCGACACGGTCTCGGTGTGGGGCGAACTGATGCTGTCGAGCTACGCGATGATCGCCCAGTTCGCGCCGTCGGCGCAGCCGATGGGCGTCAACGCCACCGACCGCTTCCCGCAACTGTACGCGCGCTACGTGCAGCCCTACCTGGACGCCAACAACCTGGAGAACCCCAGCGGCGAGGCGACCTTGGGCTACCGCTCGGTGCTGATCGGCGGGCGCGCCGACAAGTACCAGACCGACGCCCGCCACTTCGCCGCCGGCATCGACGGCAACCATTTCGGCTGGAGCTGGAACGCCAGCCTGATCCTGTCGAAAGCCAAGCTCAAGGACGTGGCCGCCGGCGGCTATTCCGACTACGACAAGCTGTCGGCGCTGGTGGCCGCCGGCGCCTACGATCCGGTGACCGGCGCCGGCGCCGAACAGCTGCGCGGCGCGCTGGTCGACGGCACCGTGTTCTCCCGGACCGACTCCAAACTCGACACCTTGCACGGGGCGGCGCAGCACGACCTGTTCAACCTGCCGGGCGGCACGGCCATCGTCTCGCTGGGCGGCGACTTTTCCAAGACGCGCTACCAGACCGGCTACCATCCGACCATCCTGTCGGGTTCCGGCTACGCGACCCAGCCGGCGTCGGCCAACTACCCGGTCGGCGGCAGCTACGGCCAGGTGCCGTTCGACGCCAAGCGCGACAACTGGGGCCTGTTCACCGAGCTGCTGCTGCCGGCCGCCAGGACGCTGGAGGCGACCGTCGCCGCGCGCTACGACAGCTACGACAAAACCCACAGCGGCTACATCTTCGAGCGGCTGGCCGACGCCAGCGGCCTGCGCCAGCGCCTGCCCGGCGGCGACGTCGGCAACGACTTCAGCAAGGCGACGTACAAGGTCAGCGCGCGCTGGACGCCGCTCGACACGGTGCTGCTGCGCGCCTCGTACGGCACCGGCTTCAAGGCGCCCAACATCAACGACATCGCCGGTTCGCCGACCTTCTTCGGCAGCACGGCCGGCAGCTACGCCTGCCCGTTCCCCGGCTCGCGCGGTTGCCAGGTGGGTTCGGCGCAATATGATTTGCTCACCGGGCCGAACGGCGCCAGCGGCGCCGAGGGGCTGCAGCCGGAGAAGTCGAAGCAATGGACCGTCGGCGGGCGGGTCGAGCCGCTGGCCGGCCTGTCGCTGGGAATGGATTTGTGGAACGTGCAGATCCGCAACCAGGTGTTGTCGGCGGGCGTGCCGGAGCAGGTGGGCTTCGCCAATCCGCAGGCCTACCAGCGGCTGTTCGTCAATCCGTATCCGGACCCGGCCGGCTACACCACGATCGGCTACATCCTGGCGCCGATCAACGGCGGCGTCGCCAACTACCGGGGTATCGATTGGGACTTCAGCTACCGGCTGCGCTCGCGCGCCGGCGATCTGCGGGCGGCGTGGAACGGCACCTACATGCTCAAGCAGGATTACACCACCACCGCCGGCGGCGAGGTGCAGTCGGACCTGGGGCGCTTCGGGCCGGACAACGCGGTGGTGTTCCGCTGGCAGAGCCATGTGAATCTGAGCCTGGTCACGGGCAAGCTGACCAACACCTTGACGGCCAATTACCGTTCGGGCTACCGCGACCAGCCGTATCCGCTCGACACGGCGATCTTCGCGGTGGCGCCCGATGGAAGCATCGGCGGGTCGGTGGCGTTCGAGGGTTTGCGCACGGCGTCGTACACCACCGTCGATTGGCAGGGCAAGTATGACTTCGGCGCCTTTTCGCTCACGGCCGGGATCAGGAACCTGTTCGACCGCGACCCGCCGCTGACGTTGCAGAACGCCGGCGGCGGCAACCAGCTCGGGTATGACGCCCGCTACAGCGATCCGCGCGGACGCTCGTTCTACCTCACCGGCAATTACCGCTTCTGACGGCGCAAAAAAAAGGACTCCGAGGAGTCCTTTTCGATCGTTGCAGCCGGGCTTAAAACTTGTAATTGCCGGTCAGGTAGAAGGTGCGGCCCAGCGGGTCGGTATAGCGGCCGTCGTAACCCGACTGGTTGCCGCCGCCGGCGTTGCGCATGGTGAACGGCGGGTCCATGTCGGCCAGGTTCTTGATGCCGGCCGTCAGCGAGAACTGCTTGGTCAGCTGCGCCTTGGTCTGCCAGTCGAACGTGGTGTACGAACTGACCCGGCGCGTCAGCGGCACGTAGCCGCCGAGGCTGCCGTCGGCCAGCACCTCGCGCACCACCGAGTTGTCCTCGTTGTACTCCTGGTCGGTGTAGCCCGAGTGGTAGTTGGCCGTCAGCGAGTGCAGGAACATATTGGTGCGCAGCGACGCGGTCAGCTTCGAGATCACGCGGAAGGTGACGTCGGCGTACGAGTTGAAGCGGCCGATGTTCTTCTCCAGCCCGGTGCCGGGGTTGTCCTGCTCGGCCTTGGTCATGAAGGTGCCGGTCCACTGCAGCGCGACCTTGCCCAGCGCCGTGCTGGTGCGGTAGGTGTGGTCCCAGTCGATGCCCTGGTAGTGCGCGGTCGACAGGTTGAACGGCGTCAGCGCCGCCACCAGCACGTCCTGCTTCTGGATCGGGTCGAAGTAGCTGCGCAGCAGGCTGTCGTACACGGCCGGATTCTCGAACACCAGGTTTTCCGACAACGTGGCGATCTGGTTGGTCAGCTTGACGTCCCAGAAGTCGAAGCCGAGCGACAGGCTGGGAATCGGCTCGAGGCGGAAGCCCAAGGTGGCCTGCTTCGATTCCTCCGGCAGCAGCGCGCCCTCGCCGGTGGCGGCGTTGCCGCCGGTGAGCAGCGCGTATTCGGCCGGGCCGTGGCACAGGCGGTAGCGCGGATCGGTCGGCGAGGTGATCGGGCAGTTATGGAATTGCGACGAGCCGCCGTTGACCAGCGGCTTGACGATGTCGGTCAGCACCGGGGCCTTGAAGCCGGTGCCGTACGACGCGCGCACCAGCAGCATCTCGACCGGATTCCAGCGCAGCGCCAGCTTGTAGGTGGCCTTGCTGGCGGTCTTGCCCTGCTTGCCCGAGCCGAGCAGGTTGCCGTCGGCGTCGAAGTTCTTGTCGTTGGTGACGGCGCCGAAGTCGTCGTAGCGGGTCGAGGCGGTCAGGTCCATGTTCTTGAGCACCGGCAGCAGCAGCTCGCCGTAGGCGCCCCAGTTCTTGCGGCTGGCGTCGACCGGCAGCGCGCCCGAGGTGCCGCCGACGGCGGCGTCGGTGAAGTCGGGCTGCTGCTTGTTCGGCCCCTGGTTGTAGGCGCTCGGCGCCTCCGAATACTTCTGCCGCGTGAAGTCGGCGCCGACGGCCAGCTGGGCCGCGCCGGCCGGCATCTTGAACAGTTCGGTCGTGGCGCTGGCCTGGATCTGGTCGAGCGTCGACTTGGTCTCGCCGAACTGGACGTCCAGCACGGCCGGCGCCAGGATGGCTTGCGAGGTGCCCGGCGGCGCGAACGGGTCGAAGGCGCCGGAGGTGACCAGGGCGTCGAAGGCGTTCAGGCTCATGTAGCCGCCGGCGGCGGTGTCGGTCTGCTTGTTTTCCGAGTGGGTGAACGCGGCGCGGTAGTCGAATCCCTTGAAGCCGCCATCGACGCCGAAGGCGAGGTGCTTGGCGACGGTTTTGTAGTTGTCGGCGCGGCCGCCGGCGTCGACCAGGCGCAGGCTCATCGTCGCGCTGTCGACGGTGGCGCCGGCCGGCACGCCGACCCGCGCCAGGTACGGCGCGATGGCGCGCGCGTACAGCGCGCTGTTGAGCGGCACGCCCAGCGGCTGGGCCGGCGGCGCGTACTGGGCGGTGTTGGTGAACGACGAGCCGAGCGCCTCGGCGAAGAAGTTGGCGCTGTCGCTGATTTTATAGTTGAGCGAGGCGAACACGCTGTCGCGCTTGATGGCCGGCGTGTTTTGCACGGTGGCGGCGTAGTCGAACTGGCAGCGGGTCGGGCTGATGCGGAACAGGTTGCTGCCGTTGCAGGCGCCGGTGGCCAGCAGGTTGGGGCTGAACAGCACGCTGCCGGCCGACTGGTCGGCGTTGGTGTACTGGACGGTGGCGGTGCCGGGCATCGAGTTCGAGCTCAGCTGGTAGAGGCTGTAGTTCTTGCCGTTCGCCGAGAACGGGATCACGCCGCTCTTGGAAAAGTCGCGGTCGCGCGCCCACGAGGCCTTGGTCTCGTCGTGCGAGGCCGACACCAGCACGTTGAAGCCATCCTTGTCGATGTCGCCCCAGCCCTTGGAGATCGACGCGGTCTGGGTGCGGCCGCCGCGGCTGCGCGGCTGGCTGTACGAGCCTTCGATGATGGCGTCGGTCTGGTTTTTCTTGAGGATGAAGTTGACCACGCCGGCGATCGCGTCCGAGCCGTACAGGGTGTTGGCGCCGTCGGTCAGGATCTCGACGCGCTCGACCGCCGCCAGCGGGATGCTGGCCAGGTTGACGGTCGAGCCGGACGTGGCCGGCGCCAGGCGGCGCCCGTTGAGCAGCACCAGGGTGTAGCCTTCGCCGATCGAGTGGATCGACGCCGATTGCAGGCCGCCGCCGCCGCCGTTGACCGACATCGACGAGGTGGTGAAGCCCTGCATCGACGGCAACGTGGCGATCAGGTCGGCCACGCTGGCCGCGCCGCTTTGTTCGATCTGCGCCTTCGACAGCGTCTGCACCGGCAGCGCGCCCTCGGCGGTGATGCGTTTGATGCTCGAGCCGGTGATCTCGACGCGCTGGATCGCCGCGTCCCCGCTCTGCGCGACGGCCGCGTGCATGCCGAAGGCCAGGCCGCCGGCGCAGATCAACCGTACCGATCGTGACAATACTGTTTCAACCATCATTGTTTAACTCCCGATTTGAACGAGACACACGGGCGGGTCTCTTGACTCATCAAATCATTTGGCGCGAAGCACTGTCAATCGGCAAGCGACGGCGCGCTAGCCCGAGCTGCGCACGCCCGCGCGGCGCCGGCGCGCGCCAAGTTCGCGCGGGAAAACGCTCTAATTTGGTGAGGGGAGGGCAGGCGCGCATCGAATGTGCGCGCCGCTATTAAAACGGAAGTGATTGTACGGCGGGCGCGCCGGCCGGCGGTGCAATGTTTGTGCGGAACTAATCATGATGAAACTGGATCAATACCGGGCCCGGGCGTGGGATTTCCACAACAACCTGCCGCACCCGCGGCGCGGAACGTGAAAAACCCGGACGCGCCGTGCGGCGGGTCCGGGTTGGCCGGATTTCAGCGGACTGGAACGGCTTAGAAGGTGTAGCTGCCGCGCAGGTAGACCGCACGGCCGACGGCGTCGGTGTAGCGCGGATCGTAGCCCTTCTGGAACAGCGTGCCCTGGTTCGAGAACGGCGGCTCCTTGTCGAGCAGGTTCTTGACGCCGGCGGTCAGGCTCAGGCCCTTGAAGCCGGTGTACGTGCCCGACAGGTTCCACAGGCTGTACGACGGCACCTTGTTGAGGTACTGGTCGTCGATGTCCAGGTTCTGGTCGGTGTAGCCGGACTTGAACGACTGCGCCAACGTCGCCGCCCAGACGCCCTGGCGCCAGTTCAGCGCGGCGTTGTGCTTCCAGCGGAACACCGGATTGTTGGCGGCGTAGCGGCCCACGTTCTGGGTGTACGGGCCGCCGCGCTCGTCCTGGTACTCATACTTGTGGACGTAGGTGCCGTCGACGGTCAGGGTGAAGTTGCCGAACGCGGTGGCGCCGGAACGCAGCGTCAGGCTCACGTCGAGGCCGTCGGTGTTGACCTTGCCCAGGTTTTCCTTCAAGTCCAGGATCGCGTACGGCGAGCCGTCCGGGTTGCGCAGGAAGCGCTCCTGGTACTTGGCGTAGTCGCCGTAGATGGCTTCTTCCGGCAGCGCGTTGATCTTGTCCTTGAGCTTGATGTTCCAGTAGTCGACCGACAGCGTCGCTTGCGGGATCGGCTCGACCACCACGCCGAAGGCGAAGGTCTTCGATTTTTCCGGGCTCAGGTTCTGGTTGCCGCCCTGCAGTTTGTACTGTTGCAGGTCGCAATCGCGCAGCGGATTGGCGATCGGGTTGGTCGACAGCACGCCGCCCGGGCACAGGATCGGGTCGTTGTACGAGTTGTTGGTGTCGTTCTTCGACTGTGGCGCGTTCTTCTCGAACAGGGTCGGGGCGCGGAAGCCGGTCGAGGCCGAACCGCGCAGCACGATTTGCTTGGTCGGCTGGTAGCGCAGGCCCAGTTTCGGGTTGGTGGTGTTGCCGACGTCGCTGTAATCGTCGAAACGGGCGGCCAGTTGCACCTCCAGGTCCTGGATCAGCGGCAGGTTCACTTCACCGAACACGGCCTTGATGGTGCGGGCGCCGTCGGTCGACTGCGAACCGGACAGGCCGGAGCTGGTCGCCTGGCCGGCGATGGCGCGGTTGACTTCGAAGTCGGCCTCTTCGCGGCGCAGTTCGCCGCCGATGGCCACCGCCAGCTTGCCGCCCGGCAGGTCCATCAGCTCGCGGCTGGCCTTGACGTCGATGCCGGTGTTGCGGCTCTTGCCCTTCTGGACCTGGCCGCGCAGCGCGGTGCTGTCCAGGTAGGCCTTGCCGGCGGCGTCCTGCTTGCCGAACGGGTTGAGGATGCCGTTGCGCACGCCGGCGGCGAAGCTTTCGTCGCGCACATAGCCGCCGGTGAAGTACTCGGCCGAGCGGCTTTCCGACAGGTTGAAGCCGGTCTTGTAATCCCAGCCGGCCAGCAGGCCTTCGACCGAGAACACCAGGCGGTCGGCGGCGCCCTTGGAATTGATTTCACGCTGGCCCGCTTCGGTCGGACGCCAGTTGACCGACAGCGGCTGGCCGGACAGGCCCGGCATGGCCGGCACGCCGCCCGAGTTGCCCGGGTAGTATTTGCTGGAGGTCGGCAGGATCAGGCCGGTCTGCGGCGGCGGCGCCGTGTGCGAGACCACGTCGTTTTCCGAATGCAGGTACTCGATCGAGGCCAGGTGGTCGTTGTTGAGCTTGAAGGTGGCCTTGCCGAAGAAGGCGGTTTGTTTCTGCTCCGGCAGATCGTCGATCTGGCGCGTGTAATCCTGGCGGCAGGTGCCGCTGCCGCCGATCGGCAGCGACAATGGCGCGTCGCAGCCGCTGGCGTAGCCGGGGTTGCCGGTGGCGTTCGAACCCGGATCGAAATAGTTGCCTGGGAAGGTGGTGCCGGAGGTCAGGTTCAGGCCGCGACCGGGGATCACGCCGGTCTTGGAGAATTCGCGCTGTTGCGAGGTCAGGATGTCGATCTTGTGGTGGTCGAACACGCCGAAGACGTTGTAGCCGTCTTTTTCCAGGTCGCCGAAGCCGCTGGAGATGTTGACGCGTTTTTCGTCGGCGCCCGGGGCGCGCGGCAGCACCGCCTCGGCGGTGATGGTGGTGGCGTTGACCGAGCGTTTGGTGATGAAGTTGATCACGCCGCCGATGGCGTCGGTGCCGTAGATGGCCGAGGCGCCGTCGCGCAGCACTTCGACGCGTTCGAGGGCCGAGACCGGAATGATGTTGAGGTCGACGCTGGCGCCGTCGTACGGATGGTTGGCGATGCGGCGGCCGTTGAGCAGCACCAGCGTTTTGTCGCCGCCCAGGCCGCGCAAGTCGGCGCTGGCCGCGCCGCCGGTCGGCAGGCCGCTGCTGTTGCCGCCGACGACGTTGCCGGCGGTGAAGCTCGAGCTGTTCGACGGGATGCGGTCCAGCACTTCCTGCGCGGTGGTCAAGCCCTGCTTGACGAAGTCGTCGGCCTTGAACACGGTCAGCGGGTTGGCCGTCTCCGACACCAGGCGCTTGATCGACGAGCCGGTCACTTCGACGCGCTGCATCGGCTGGTCGGCGGTTTGCGCGAGCGCTTGTCCGACCGGCGCCATCAGTCCCAGGCCCAGCAGGCCGCCGGCGCAGACCAGGCGTACCGATCGTGCCAAAGTTGTTTCAACCATCATTCTGTTGTTCTCCCAATTCTTATGTCGATGACCACGAAGTGATCGCTGTTTTTAGAGGCGCACGCCAATGAGAAAAACGTAACGTTTTTCGCATTCGCCATCAGATCATTCACCGATAGCCGCTGTCAACGTACAAAGTTTTGTAAAAGGACGTAAAAGACGGGATTTCGTGCAAGCAACATTGCGCCGTAAACGCGCTAAAAAACGCTCTAATTTGGTGCGCGAGCCGATCCGGTGCTGCGAAACATTGGCTTAACGGCATAAATTTAGCGAATATCTTGGGGCGGCGTGGCCGGCGCGCCACACGACGGTGCGCCGCCGACACGCGTGCCCCAAGTTTAGGCACATTTACAACGTTACATTTCCACCACAAAAAAAGGGCGGCGCCGCGGCGCCGCCCTTGCGGGTCACTCCAACCGGCCGTCAGGCGGTTAGAAGAACTTGTAGCTCGCGCCGATCTTCATGTAGCGGCCGATGGCGCCGGAGGCGTCCATCGGGTTGTAGCTCATGGCGCCGTAGGTCTGGGGATCGAGCGGCGCGATCTTGTCGAGCACGTTGTTCATCGACGCGAACAACGTCAACTGCTTGTTGACCGCGTAGCGGGTCGACAGGTCCAGGGTGGTGAACGAGGCGATTTCGCACTTGGCGTTCGGCGCGTTGGCGCCGCCGACGAAGGTGTTGGCGCACACCGAGGCGGCATCGGCGGTGTTACGCATCTTGTCGCGGTAGTTGACGTTGCCCGTCACGTTCAGGTTGCCCAGGTCCCACGAGGCCATCAGGCTGACCTTGTTCTTCGGGGTGCCGGCGCAGTTGGACGTGTCGCAGTTGCCGTGGGTGCCGGCGTACTGGTACGTCTTGGTGGCCGACTCGGCCCGCAGCCACGAGGCGACGTGGGTCCAGGTCAGGCCGACGACCGCGCGGCCGTAGGCGCCCAGGCGCAGGCGCTGCTTGATGTCGAAGTCGACGCCGCTGACCTTGGTGTAGCTGGAGTTGCGGTACGGCGCCTGGGTCAGCACCAGGGTGCCGGTGTTGGGCTGGGCGACGCCGCCGACGACCAGGTTGTTGTCGTTACGAATCGCCGTCGACAGCGCCGCCGCCTGGTCGTACGGCAGCGAGTTGATCTCGTTGCTGCGCTTGATGGTCCAGCCGTCGAGCGACAGGCTGGTGCCGTCGAGCGGGTCCCAGACCAGGCCCAGCGTCTTGCCCTTCGATTCCTCCGGCTGCAGCTTCGGATCGCCGACCTTGACGGCGGCCACAGTGATGGCGCAGTCGGTCGAGGTGGCGCCGCCGGCGGCCGGCACGCCGCCCGGGCAGCGAATCGGATCGCGCACCGGCGCGTTGCCGGTCGATTGCGACGTCGCGTTGCCCTCGGCCGCGCCCGGTGCGCGGAAGCCCTCGGTGTAGGTGCCGCGCAGCGCGAAGCTCTTGACCGGGGTCCACTTGATGCCGGCCTTCGGCGTCGACGAGCTGAAGTTGTCGTATTTGTCGTAACGCATGGCGGCCGACAGTTCGACCGTCTTGAGCACCGGCGCCAGGATCTCGGCGTACACCGCCTTGACCTTGGTGTCGCCGAAGGCGGCCACGTAGCTGGCGTTGATGGTGCCGTTCTCGGAGCCCGACAGCGACGGGTTCGACAGTTGTTCCTTGCGGTATTCGCCGCCGACGGCCAGGCCCAGCTTGCCGCCCGGCAGGTCGAACAGTTCACGCGAGGCCTTGAAGTCGACGATGTCGAGCTTGGTGGTCGACTTCGAGGTCGCGTTCACGCGCAGCGCCGCGTACAGCGAGGCCGGGTTGCGGTAGGCCTGGTCGCCGATGTAGTACGGGAAGTACTGCGAGGCCGGGTCGCCCAGCGCCGCGCGCAGCACCGGCATGTTGAGCATGTTGGTGTATTCCAGGTCCAGGGTCGACTCGGAATGGGTGTAGCCGGTGTCGTAGTCCCAGCCCATGGCCGAGCCCTTGACGCCGATGACGGCGCGGGTGAATTCGTTGTTGGCGTAGCGGGTGCTCGGGCCGACGTCGAAGGCCGAGTAGCGCAGGCGGGCGGCGACGCCGTACGGGTTCTGCGGGTGGGTCGCGCCGAGCAGCGCGAGGCTGCCGTAGTTGACGAAGCCTTGCGGGTTGGTGCTGTTCGGCGGGAAGGCCGGGGTCGGCGTGGCCGACGACGGCGGCATCATGAACGAGGTGTCGCGCTTCGAGTAGCCGGCCTCCGCGTAGGCCTGGGTGTCGTCGTTGATCTGCCAGGTGCCGCGGGCGTACAGGTTGGTCGATTCGATTTCCGGCTGCATGTCGCGGAACTGGTCGTGGTGCCACAGGCAGCCGCCATTGGCGCCGGTCTGGTCCTTGGTGGCCGACAACGTCGCGCAGCCTGGCAGCGAGACGTAGTCGTTGGTGACCGGATTGCGGATCGAGCCGGTCGGGCTCGGGCTGGCGTTGTTGTTGCCGGCGATGTAGCCGTTGGCGAACTGGGTGCCGACCGGGTAGCCGAACGGACGCAGGTCCGATTTGCCGATGTGGGCGCGGTCCTTGCGGTCGCTGTTTTTGATGCTGTCGGACTGGAAGTACTCGGCGTTGAAGACGAAGTTGTATTTGTCCTCGTCGAGGTTGCCCTTGCCGTAGGTCAGCGAGGCCTTGTTCTGCTTGCCGTCGTCGTAGCGCGACCAGCCGGTGTCGCCCTTGATCTGCAGGCCTTCGAAGTCCTTGCGCAGGATGATGTTGACGACGCCGGCGATGGCGTCGGCGCCGTAGGTCGACGAGGCGCCGTCCTTGAGGATCTCGATGCGCTCGACGATCTGCATCGGGATGGTCGACAGGTCGGTGAAGCTTTTCTGGCCGTCGTCGGCGCGCGCGAACGGCGCCATGCGGCGCCCGTTGAGCAGCACCAGGGTCGAGGTGGCGCCCAGGCCGCGCAGCGAGATCGCCGTCGAGCCGGCCGCGAAGCCGTTGCCGAAGCCGGTCGGCAGCGAGCCGGCGCCGTCGGCCGTCAGCGTTTGCAGGTATTCGGACACGGTGCCCTTGCCCGATTTCAGCAGGTCTTCGCTGGTGATGACTTGCACCGGCGACGCCGTCTCGGCGGTCGCGCGCTTGATGCTCGAACCGGTGATCTCGACGCGCTGGATCGGCGCGTCGGTCGTTTGCGCCATGGCTGGCACGGACATCAGGCCCGCGGCGGCGATGCCACCCGAGAAAATAAGGCGTACTGAACGGGACAATACTGTTTCCATCATCATGCTGACACTCTCCAACTGAACTGGGACTACCCTGAAATGAGCCGCCGGCCATGCGGCCGATCGCGACATGGCGGCACTCTCGTGCGAGGATTTTTTTTTCCTCTGTTTTTTATAAGAGCATCGGCATTGCCGGGGTGTCAACGTGGCCCGGACGTATCGAATTTGTTTCATTCCGGCTTGCGCGGCCGCGCCGCGCGATCGGTCAAAAGTAAGAGTTGGTAGCGAAGTGGCGCTAAATCGCCGCTATCTTCGATCAACTTGCGCGAAATATTTGGTTTTTAGCTAACGCCATAAACGTTAATAAAATTCCGGATAGAACACTTTTTAGCGGAAATTAAACTGTAACAATCCTGTCATGTGTTACTTTTCGACGACAGAATGCGGATTTTCAATGGAATGTTTGTCCAGTTCAGCCCGCTTATAATTCGGCCGCCCACGGCGGTTCGGCGCGGCGGCGCCGGCGCGCGGCGTGCGGCGTAGTCAGCGCGCGCCGGATCGGGTATAACTGCCCGGGTGGAAAATCGGTGGCGTAACGTCGGCATGGGGAGTGGGCGGAATGGGGGCTTTTGTGGTGCGCCGCGTATGGCAGATGCTGCCGACGATGCTGGGCGTGGTGCTGCTGGTGTTTATGTTGTTTAACTGGGTCGGCGGCGATCCGGCCTATCTATTGGCCGGCAAGATGGCCAACGCCGAGGCCATCGCCAACATCCGCCACCAGCTCGGCGTCGACCGGTCCTACCCGGCGCAGCTGTGGATTTTCATGCGCCAGATCGCCACCTTCGACTTCGGCCTGAGCTGGGCGACCGGCGAGCCGGTGTCGCACATCATCGCCACGCGGCTGGGGCCGTCGTTGACGGTGCTCATTCCGCTGACCTTGCTCGAAACGCTGATCGGCATCGCGCTGGCGCTGGCGGTCGCCTTCGTGCGCGGCTCGCGCACCGACCGCGCGGTGATGATCGCCTGCACCGTCGGCATGTCGGTCAGCATCCTGGTGTACATCATCGTGCTGCAATACGGACTGGCCTACAAGCTCGGGCTGTTTCCGGTGCAGGGCTGGGGCCAGGGCCTGGGCGAGAACCTGCTGCGCTACGCGGCGCTGCCGATCCTGATCGGGCTGGCCGTGTCGATCGCGCCGACGTTGCGGCTGTACCGCAGCTTCGTGCTCGACGAGGTCGGCCAGGATTATGTGCGCACCGCGCGCGCCAAGGGGCTGGGCGAGCGGCGCGTGATGTGGGTGCATGTGCTGCGCAACGCCGCCATTCCGATCGTCACGCACGTGATGGCCAGCCTGCCGGCGTTGCTGATCGGCGCCTTCCTGCTGGAGCGTTTCTTCGGCATCCCCGGCATCGGGCGCGAGGTGATCCTGGCCGTCGAGCGCAGCGATTTTCCGGTGATCAAGGCGATCACCGTCTACGTGGCGGCGGCGACCATGGTCTTCAATCTGCTGACCGATGTGATGTACCAGGCGCTCGATCCGCGGGTGAAGCTCGCATGACGGGCGCGACCCTGGCGGGGCCGCCGGCCGGCCTGTGGATGCTGGCCTGGCGCCGGCTGCGCGCGGACCGGGTGGCGATGCTGTCGCTGGCGGTGGTGGCCGCCTTCCTGCTGATGCTGGCGCTGTCGGCCGGCGGCCTGGTGGCGGCGGATTGGGAAGACGAGGTCGGCGTCAATTACGCGCCGCCGGGGTTCGTCGGCGCCGCGGCCGGCGCCGCGCCTGCGCCCGCGGCGGCGCGGGCCGCGTTGCCGGACAATCCCTTCGATCCGCTGGCCGACGATATCCGGGCCTTGAAGGCCGGGCTGGCCGCGCGCGGCGCTGCCGCGCCCGCGCCCGGCCGCCGCGCGACCTTGCCCTTCGGCGGCGATAAATGGGGCCACGACATCGTCAAGAAGACGATCAAGGGCGGCGAGACGTCCATCGTGGTCGGCCTGGCGGCGGCCGCGCTGGCGGTCGGCATCGGCACCGTGTTCGGCGCGCTGTCCGGTTACTGGGGCGGCGTGGTGGACGACGTCTTCAACTGGTTCTACAGCATCTTCACGGCGATTCCGTCGGTGCTGATGATCCTGGCGGTGGCCGCCGTGCTGCAGCAGCGCGGCGTGGCCACCATCGTGCTGATCCTCGGCCTGACCGGCTGGACCGGCCCGTACCGGCTGATCCGCGCCGAGTACATCAAGCACAAGGGGCGCGAATACGTGCTGGCCGCCGACGCCATCGGCGCCTCGCACTGGCGCAAGATGTTTTCGCACATCTTCCCCAATGTCAGCCATGTGGCGCTGGTGCAGTTGTCGATCCTGGTGGTCGGCTTCATCAAGGCCGAGGTCATCCTCAGCTTCCTGGGCTTCGGCGTGCCGGTCGGCGTGGTGTCCTGGGGCAGCATGCTGAACGAGGCGCAGAACGAGTTGATCCTCGGCCGCTGGTGGCAGTTGACGGCCGCCGCCATCGCCATGGCGTTGCTGGTGACGGCGTTCTCGCTGCTGACCGACGCGCTGCGCGACGCCCTCGATCCGAAGGTGAAATGATGGCCGACGACATGTTGCTGGAAGTGAGCCAGTTGCGGATCGCCTTCCGGGTCGAGCGCGACACGGTCGTCGACGCGGTCAAGGGCGTGTCCTTCAGCGTGCCGCGCAACGGCACGGTGGCGCTGGTGGGCGAGTCGGGCAGCGGCAAATCGGTCAGCTCGCTGGCGGTGATGGGGCTGCTGGCGCCCGACACCACCGTCATCGGCCCGGCGAGCAGCATCCGCTTCGACGGCCGCGAGTTGCTGTCGCTGCCGGCGTGCGGGCGGCGCGCGTTGTGCGGCAAGGAGATCGCGATGATCTTCCAGGAGCCGATGTCGTCGCTCAATCCGGTGTTCACCGTGGGCGCGCAGATCGGCGAGGTGCTGCGCCTGCATCTGGGGATGGGGCGGGCGCAGGCGCGCCGCCGCACGCTCGAGTTGCTCGACGAGGTGGGCATTCCCGATCCGGCGGTGAAAATCGACGCCTATCCCAGCCAGTTGTCCGGCGGCCAGCAGCAGCGCGTGATGATCGCCATGGCGATCGCCTGCGAACCGAAGCTGCTGATCGCCGACGAGCCGACCACCGCGCTCGACGTGACGATCCAGAAGCAGATCATGGAACTGATCGCCGGTTTGCAGAAGCGCCGCGCGATGGCGGTATTGCTGATCACGCACGATCTGGCGCTGGTGGCGGAGATCGCCGACCACGTGGTGGTGATGCGCCATGGCGAGGTGCGCGAGGCCGGCGCGGCGCGCCAAGTGCTGACCGAACCGGCGGACGCCTATACCAAGGCGCTGCTGCATTGCCGGCCGAGGCTGGACCAGCGGCCGTGGCGCTTGCCGGTGATCGCCGATTTTATGAACCCGGCCGGAGAACGCCGGCGCCCCGACCAGGCGCCGGAGCGCGAGCGCCCTGCCGGCGGCGACATCGCCGAAGGGCGGGGCGTGACCTTTTTGCACCCGCTGCAGCGCGAACGCGGCTACCGGCCCGACGACCAGCCGGTGCTGGTGGTGAACAACCTGAGCAAGAGTTTTTACCTGCGCGACGGCTGGTTCGGCAAGCGCGAGTTCAAGGCGGTCGACAATGTGTCGTTCACGCTGGCGCGCGGCAGGACGCTGGGCGTGGTGGGGGAGTCCGGTTCCGGCAAGACCACGGTCGGGCTGACCCTGCTGCGGCTGCACCGGGCCACCGGCGGCAGCGCCATGTTCGACGGGCGCGACCTGCTGTCGATGACGGCGCGCGAGTTCCAGGCGTATAAACGGCGGATCCAGATCATTTTCCAGAATCCATACGCGTCGCTGAACCCGCGCTTTACCGTCGGCCAGATTTTGCTGGAGCCGATGCGCATCCACCGCATCGGCGCCGACGACCGCGAGCGGACCGCCGCCGCGTACGCGCTGCTGGACAAGGTCGGCTTGCCGGCGTCCGCGTTCCAGCGCTATCCGCACGAGTTTTCCGGCGGCCAGCGGCAACGGATCGCCATCGCGCGTTGCCTGACGATGAAGCCGGAGATACTGGTGTGCGACGAGTCGGTGTCGGCGCTGGATGTGTCGGTGCAGGCCCAGGTGCTCAACCTGTTGCAGGATCTGCAGGACGAGTTCGGTCTGTCGTACATCTTCATCTCGCATGACCTGTCGGTGGTGAAATATATCGCCGACCAGGTGATGGTGATGCGGCACGGCGCCGTCGTGGAGATGGCCGATTCCGACCAGTTGTATCGCGATCCCGAACATCCGTACACCCGGACCTTGCTGGCCGCCATCGCGGGGCGCGCGCGGGACGGTTAAGCGATTTTTAAGTTAAGATATACAGATGCCGAACTTAATCCACCTGCTGCAAGAATATGGCGTACTGATCGTGTTTGCGATCGTGCTGATCGAGCAGATCGGCATGCCGATTCCTGCTTATCCGATCCTGATCGTCGCCGGCGCCTTGTCCGTCGATGGCGACTTCAGCTGGCCCGCCGTGCTGGCGGCGGCCATCTTCGCCTGTTTGCTCAGCGACGGGTTCTGGTTCCGCATGGGGCGCTTCTATGGCAAGCGCATCCTCAAGCTGCTGTGCAGGATTTCGCTTTCCCCTGATTATTGCGTCAGCCAGACCGAGGACAGCTTCACCAAGTGGGGGCCGAAGATGTTGATCGTGGCCAAGTTCATTCCCGGGTTCAATACGATCGCGTCGCCGCTGGCCGGCGCCATGGGCACGCGGTACCAGGTTTTTCTCGGCTACAGCGTGCTGGGCGGGGCGCTGTGGAGCGGCACCGGTATTCTGATCGGCGCGTTCTTCCATTCCAGTATCGATTCGGTGTTGACCACCTTGAGCGACCTCGGTTCGACGGCGCTGATGGTGTTGCTGGCGCTGCTGGCGCTGTTTGTCTCGTATAAGTATGTGGAGCGCAAGCGTTTCCGCCAGTCGGTGCAGATCGACCGGGTCACGGTGGACGACTTCAAGCAACTGATGGAAGAGGGGCACGACCCGGTGCTGGTCGACGCGCGCAGCGTGACGGCGCAGATGCTGGAGCCGGCGATTCCGGGCGCGCTGCTGTTCAAGGGCGGCGAGCCGAGCACGGAGATCATCGCGTTGGACAAGCGGCGGCATATTGTTGTGTATTGCAGCTGCCCCAACGATGTGACGGCGGCGCAGGTGGCCAAGGAGTTGAAGGCGCACGGGTTCACGCTGGCGCGGCCGCTGCATGGCGGCCTCGATGCGTGGAATGCGCGCTTCGGCACGCCTGAGCCTGCCGCCAACGAGGCGATCGATACGGCGCCGGCGGCGTAAGCGGCTTGTGGCCCGGCCCGGCCAAGCCAGGCCAGGCCAGGCCCGGCGGCGCCGGTGCGGCCGGCCGGGTAGTCATACTACTCAAAATAAATTCTCAAAAGTAATTTCGTGCGGCAAACGGCACAGAACTGTACTAAAACTACAAACTTCGCTTGCCTGAAATAGTGGAAATACCTTAAGCTTAGGCCTCAACTATTTTCGACCGACCATGACAGCCCAGTCCCTTCAATCGCCATCCTCCCCGACCACCGACTACATCGGCGGCCCGCGTCTGCTAGCGGATATCGGCGGCACCAACGCGCGCTTCGCGCTGGAGACCGCCCCGGGCACGATCGAGGCGATCGAAGTGCTGCCGTGCGCCGCCTATCCGACCATCGCCGACGCGCTGGTCGCCTACCTCGGCTCGCCAGCGGTGGCCGGCAAGGGCGTCACCGGCATCCGCAATGGCGCCATCGCCATCGCCAACCCGGTGACCAGCGACATGGTGCGCATGACCAACCATCACTGGCAGTTCTCGATCGAGGCGCTGCGCCGCGAAGTGAACTTCGACATCCTGGTGGTCGTCAACGATTTCACCGCGCTGGCCAGCTCGCTGCCGCAACTGTCGGCGACGCAAAAACACCAGGTCGGCGGCGGCGCCGCCGTTCCGGGCACGCCGCTGGGCCTGATCGGCGCCGGCACCGGCCTGGGCGTTTCGGGCCTGATTCCCGGCAAGGACGGCTGGACCGCGCTGCTGAGCGAGGGCGGCCACGTCAGCTTCTCGCCGGTCAACGCCAAGGAAGTGGCGATCCTGCAATTCGCCTGGAAAGAATTCGAACACGTCTCCGCCGAGCGCCTGATGTCCGGCGCCGGCATCGAGCTGATCTACCGCGCGCTGGCCGACCAGCAAGGCGTCACCGCCGAGCCGCTGAGCGCGGCCGACATCTCCACCCGCGCGCTGGCCGGCGAATGCGCGCTGTGCGACGACGTCATCGAGACCTTCTGCCGCATGCTCGGCACCATCGCCAGCAACATCGCCATCACCCTGGGCGCGCAGGGCGGCATCTATATCGGCGGCGGCATCGTGCCGCGCCTGGGCGACCGTTTCGACAAGTCCGGCTTCCGCGCGCGCTTCGAACAAAAGGGCCGTTTCAACAAATACCTGTGCCAGGTGCCCACCTGGGTCATCACCGCCGAATACCCTGCCTTTGTTGGCGTATCCGCAATCTTGTCCGAACGACTTGCTGCTGCGTAAGGCAAGTTACACATCGATGTGACCGAAACGCGCGTTTTGCGCTTTTATCAGGTACAATTCGGCTTGTAGGATGAAACGTCATTGATTGGTCTCGCATGTTTTCGCCCGAAAATCGCGTTTCGCAATCGCGTTTCACGTAGAAAAGCGGCGGCCTCGGTCGTCGTCGGCATGCCTCTCTCTCCCGCCCGGCGCGTATCGCCCGGGCTCGGAAAACAGCTTCAGCGAGTACTCCGGCAGGCGGCATTTCGAATGCGGCCACTGCCTCACTGAATGTGATTGATTTCTTTCTTTGCATGACAATGCAACCACAAGATTGCTATGGATACAGCTGAGGCTAAAAGAGTCCTCGAAACCGCCTTGCTATGCGCCCATGAGCCGTTGTCGATCCACAGTCTGAAGAAGCTGTATGTCGATGTCGATGACCAGGGCAGGCCGCGCGGTCCCGGAGTAGGTTCCGATACGATCAAGGAATTGCTGGAAGAACTGCGGCTCGATTGGGCCGGCAAGGGTATCGAAGTGGTCAGCCTGTCGACCGGCTGGCGCTTCCAGAGCCGCCCGGAGATGAAGCCGTACCTGGACCGGATGAATCCGGAAAAACCGCCCAAATATTCGCGGGCGACGCTGGAAACGCTGGCGATCATCGCGTACCGGCAGCCGGTCACGCGGGGCGATATCGAAGAGATACGCGGCGTAGCCGTCAATTCACAGACGATCAAGATGCTGGAAGACCGGGGCTGGGTAGACGCCATCGGTTACCGCGACGTCGTGGGCCGCCCGGCGTTGCTGGGCACGACCAAGCAGTTTTTGGATGATTTGGGATTGAATTCGCTGTCCCAGCTGCCGCCGTTGCAGCAATTGAGCGATGTGCAGGGCGGCGGTCCGGATATGGAAGCGCTGGAGGCGGCCCTGCAAGAGAACTTTGATAAAGCCGCGCACAGCGAAAGCGTCGCGCAACAACGAGATGGTACGGATAGCGAGTTGCAAGTGGCCGACGAAGCAGTAGACGCCGCGACTAGCCCGGAAGCCGGCCAGCAAGCAATCAATCACGACCATGCGCCAGATTTAACGGTTGACGCTGAGCACAACCAAGAAACGAATAATGAACAAATCTAATACCCCTGAGACAGTCAACGACGCCACCGCAGAAGTGGTCGCCAAGCCAAAACGCCGCACCAAAGCACAGATCGAAGCCGATGCGGCCGCGTCGCCGACCGCCGGCGCCGCCGAGGCGGCGCCTGCCGTCAAGGCCAAGCGCAAGCCGAAGGCTGAAGCCGCCGCGCCTGCCGCCGCTGCGCCAGTCGCCGCTGCCGTCGCCGCCGACACTCCCGCGCCGGTGAAAAAGCCGCGCGCCAAACCGGTCGCCAAGGTAGCCGTCGAGGTTGTCCAGGCTGTTGAATCGGCGCAAGCCGCGCCGGCCGCGCCAGCGGACGCGCCGGCCAAGGCGCCGCGCGCCAAAAAACCAGCCGCCGCCGCCACGGCGTCGGCCGAATCGCCGGCGCCGGCCGTGGCAGTGGAAGCGCCAGGCGCTCCTGCCGCGGTGGTTGCCGGTGCCGAAGGCCAGGAAGGCCAGCCGGCCGGCCAGCGCGAGCGCAGCGAGCGCGGGCCACGCGGCCCGCGCGGTCCGCGCCAGATGCGCGAGCAACGCGCGTTGCGCGAAGCGACGATGCCACGTCCGGAGCCGGTGGTCGCGGCCGAAGGCGAAGTGGCATCGGCCGAAGAGGGCGCCGAGCCGAACGGCAAGCCGCGCAACGAGCGTGGTCCGCGTCCCGAAGGCCAGCAGCGCAACGGCAAGGGCGGTCGCGGCGGCAAGGGACCGAAGCCGCAGCGCGTGCATGGCGCCTTCGGCAATGTCGGCAAGGGCAACGACGCCGATGCCGCGTTCTCGTACGTGACCTCGGACGCCTTCGACAGTGAAGAAACCGGCAAGGGCCGCAGCGCGCCGAAAGCCGTGCGCCGCGACCTGACGTCGGAAGACGACGCGCCGAAGCTGCACAAGGTGCTGGCCGAAGCCGGTCTCGGCTCGCGCCGCGACATGGAAGAGTTGATCGTTGCCGGCCGCGTGTCGGTCAACGGCGAGCCGGCCCATATCGGCCAGCGCATCCTGCCGGCAGACGCGGTGCGCATCAACGGCAAACTGCTCCAGCGCCGCGTCAGCAAGAAGCCGCCGCGCGTGCTGGTGTACCACAAGCCTGCCGGCGAGATCGTCAGCCATGACGATCCGGACGGCCGTCCGTCGGTGTTCGACCGCCTGCCGACGATGAAGGCCGGCAAATGGCTCGCCATCGGCCGCCTCGACTTCAACACCGAAGGCTTGCTGCTGTTCACCACTTCCGGCGACCTGGCGAATCGCCTGATGCACCCGCGCTACAGCATCGACCGCGAGTACGCGGTGCGTACGCTGGGCGTACTGGAAGAGGGCATGCGCCAGAAGCTGCTGGCCGGCGTCGAGCTGGAAGACGGCCTGGCGCAGTTCTCCAAGATCGCCGACGGCGGCGGCGAGGGCATCAACAAGTGGTACCGCGTGATCATCGGCGAAGGCCGCAACCGCGAGGTGCGCCGCATGTTCGAGGCGATCGGCCTGACCGTGTCGCGCCTGATCCGTACCCGCTACGGCGCGATGACCCTGCCAAGCAGCTTGAAGCGTGGTCGTTGGGAAGAGATGGAAGAAAACACCGTGCGCGACCTGCTGGCCGCCTACGGCGTCGACAAAAAAGGCAGCGATGCGCCGGCGGCCGCGCCGCGCGGCAAAGGCCCGCAGCAAGCCAAGCCGACCGCGCAGAACAAGGGTCCGGAAAAGCGTCCGCAGCGCGGCCGCGCCGATTTCGACGACCGCGACGATGACGACGACGAGGATGATGGCGACGAGCCGAACTTCAACCGCGCCGATGTCAGCAACGACAACGCGATGCCTTTCGCCAAGCAGCAACGCGGTCCGCGTTTCGGCAACCAGGGCCGTCCGGGCAATGGCGCCGGTGGCGCCGGCGGTCCCAACGGCGGCGGCAATGGCCGTGGCGCGCAGGGCTCGGGCCGTCCGGGTGGCAATGGACAAGGCGGCCAAGGTGGCGGCCAGGGCCGTCCAGGCGGCGCGCAAGGTTCGGGTCGTCCGGGCGGTCGTCCGCAAGGCATCGGCGGTTACGCCGGTGGCCGTCCGCTGGGCGAAGGCCCGGCGCGCAGCGCCGGTGGTGGCCAGGGCCGGCCGCAAGGCCAGGGCCGTCCGCAGGGGCAGGGCGGCCAAGGCGGCCAGGGTGGTATGGGCGGCGGCCAGTCGGCCAAGGGTCCAAGCCGCGGTCCGCGCCAGCCCGATCCGCTGCAGACCACGTTCGGCTTCGGTAACGCCGGCGCGCCGCGCCGCAACCAGCCGCCGCGCGGCGGTGCGATCGACCACGGCATGCCGCGTCGCCGCAAGGGTTAATTGCTGTCCGGCGGCCAATCAGGCCGCTTGTTTTCTGGTCCATCGACCTTATTTGTGTTATGCGCCGATTGCAGCGAAGACCAGATAAGGTTATAATAACCAGCCTAGTAAAAGTTCTTCGCGGGTAGCTCCCACAGGAATCCTTTCATCTGGCTAGGTATTACAGGAAGATGGGCAGATGCCCATTTTTTTTTTGTTAAAGCGTTTTGTACGGTCTGCTTTGAGTAATTGCAAACAGGCCTTGATTTGGAGAATTTCTTGCAGCTGCCGGAACTAATTGAAAAGACCGTCATGGGTCTGGGCTACGAGCTGGTTGATGTCGAACGGGCCGAGCGCGGAGTCTTGCGCGTGTTTATCGATTTCAGCGCAGCCGACGCGGAAGAAAAAGGCCCGATCACCGTGGAGGATTGCGCCACGGTAAGTCACCAGCTGTCGCACGTGCTGACAGTCGAGAACGTCAATTACGAACGCCTCGAAATTTCGTCGCCGGGTCTGGATCGTCCGGTGCGCAAGCTGGAAGACTTCGTGCGTTTTGCCGGTTACGAGATAATCGTCAAGCTGCGCACCGCAATGCCGGGTACGAACAACCGGAAATCGTTCCAGGGCGTTCTGCAAGAACCCCAGGGCGATAATTTGTCGTTGGAATTTGATAGCAATGATGGTCCGGCGCTGTTGGAGTTTACGCTCGCCGACGTGGATAAGGCACGCTTGGTGCCGCAGGTGGATTTTAAGGGACGCAAAGCATGAGTCGCGAAGTTTTGTTATTGGTAGACGCGCTGGCGCGTGAGAAAAACGTCGATAAGGATGTGGTTTTCGGCGCGCTGGAATTCGCGTTGGCGCAAGCCACGAAGAAACGCTATGAAGGTGAAGTCGATATCCGCGTTTCGATCGACCGCGAGTCGGGTGAGTTCGAATCCTTCCGCCGCTGGCACGTCGTCCCCGATGAAGCGGGCCTGCAGCTGCCGGACCAGGAAATCCTGCACTTCGAAGCCAAGGAACAGATTCCGGACATCGAAGTGGACGACCACATCGAAGAACCGATCGAGTCCGTCGAATTCGGCCGCCGCTTCGCGCAAGACACCAAACAGGTGGTCCTGCAGCGTGTGCGCGACGCCGAGCGCGAACAGATCCTGGTCGACTTCCTCGAGCGCGGCGACTCGCTCGTGACCGGCACCATCAAGCGCATGGAACGCGGCGACGCGATCGTCGAGTCGGGCAAGATCGAAGCCCGCCTGCCACGCGACCAGATGATTCCGAAGGAAAACCTGCGGATCGGCGACCGCGTGCGCGCCTTCATCCTGCGCATCGACCGCAACATGCGCGGCCCGCAAGTGATCCTGTCGCGCACCGCGCCGGACTTCATCATGAAGCTGTTCGAGCTGGAAGTGCCGGAAATCGAACAAGGCATGCTGGAAATTAAATCGGCCGCCCGCGACGCCGGCGTGCGCGCCAAGATCGCCGTCTACACGGCCGACAAGCGCATCGACCCGATCGGTACTTGCGTCGGCATGCGCGGTTCGCGCGTGCAGGCCGTCACCGGCGAGCTGGGCGGCGAGCGCGTCGACATCGTGTTGTGGTCGGAAGATCCGGCGCAATTCGTCATCGGCGCGCTGGCCCCGGCCAACGTGTCGTCGATCATGGTCGATGAAGAGAAGCACGCGATGGACGTCGTTGTCGACGAGGAAAACCTGGCGATCGCGATCGGCCGCTCCGGCCAGAACGTGCGCCTCGCTTCCGACCTGACCGGCTGGAAGATCAACATCATGACGGCCGAGGAATCGGCCGACAAGGCAGCCCAGGAAACCGCGGCGGTGCGCGCACTGTTCATGGAAAAACTGGACGTCGACCAGGAAGTCGCCGACATCCTGGTGGAAGAGGGCTTTGCCAGCCTGGAAGAAATCGCTTACGTGCCGATCTCCGAAATGCTGGAAATCGAATCGTTTGACGAAGATACCGTCAACGAACTGCGCACCCGCGCCCGTGACGCCCTGGTCACCGAAGCGATCGCTTCGGAAGAAGGCCTGGAAGGCATGGACGAGGCGCTGGTCGGTCTGGAAGGCATGGACCGCATCACCGCCGGCAAGCTGGGCCTGGCTGGTATCAAGACTGTCGATGCATTTGCTGCACTGGCCTACGACGAATTTGGCGCCATCCTGGCCCTGTCCGCCGACCGTGCGCGCGCACTGATTACAAGTGAATTTGAAGATGTGACCGACGATGAGATGAAGTTGGTTGACTCGAAGTACGACGATCGTGCCAAAGGCCTCCAGGCCAAGGCATGGAGTCTTGCCGAATCTGCAAAGGCATAATTTGAGTATCTTTATCATCTCCGCGACACATAGAAAAGAGGACTGAATGGCGAGTAACAACGTAGCCCAATTTGCCACCGAACTGAAGATGCCTGCAGATTTGCTGCTGACGCAGCTGCGTTCTGCCGGCGTCGAAAAAAGTTCGACGTCAGATCCATTGTCGAAAGATGATAAGGATAAGCTGCTTGATCACTTGCGTCGTACCCACGGCGCATCGGCTGATACCGAAAAGAAGAAGATCACGCTGACGCGCAAAGAAACCACTGAAATCAAGCAGGCCGACGCCAATGGCAAGGCCCGCACGATTCAGGTCGCTGTGAAGAAGGTTCGCACCTTCGTCCAGCGCGACGAGCCGGTCGCCGCTCCCGCCCCCGCCCCCGTGGCGCCGGTGGTGGACGCGGCCGAGGTGGCCCGTCGTGAAGAAGACGCCCGCAAACAGGCCGAACTGATCGCGCGCCAGGAAGCCGAGCTGCGCGAGAAGCAAGACCGCCTGGCCAAGCTGGACGCCGAGAAGGAAGCCCAGGCCAAAGCCACGGCCGCCGCCGAAGCCGAAGCGAAGAAGGAAGCCGACGCCGAAGCGAAGAAAGCCGCCGCCAAGGCAGCGGCCGCCGCGACCAACGCCGGCGCCGCGGCGCCAGCGCCGGCCGTCGACGCCGCAGCGGAAGAGAAGAAAAAAGCCGCGGCGGAAGAGGCCAAGAAGAAGGCCGCCGCCGCCGCCAAGGAAGCCGCTGAAAAAGCCGAAGCCACCGACCGCGCCCGCAAGGCCGTGGCGGACGAGGTCGCCCAGATCAAGGCCATGATGAACGCGCCACGCCGCGCCATCAAAGCCCCTGAGCCAGCACCGGTGCCAGTCAAGGCCAAGGTTGCCGAAGGCACCTTGCACAAGCCTGCGACCGGCGCCGTCGCCAAGCCTGGCGACAAGCCGGGCGACAAGAAGCCGGTCACCGCCGACAAGAAGTCGATCAAGTCGGCCAATGTCTCGTCGACCTGGTCGGACGACGCCAAGAAACGTGGCGCGCCGGGCAACACCGCCAACAAGGGCCGTGGCAACACCGGCACCGGCGGCCGTGACGGCTGGCGCAGTGGTGGCAAGAGTGGCGGCCGTCGTGGCTCGCACTCGGACGACCGCGAAACCAACTTCCAGGCGCCGACCGAGGCGGTCATCAAGGACGTGTACGTCCCTGAAACGATCACCGTGGCCGAACTGGCGCACAAGATGTCCGTCAAGGCATCCGAGGTCATCAAGCAGCTGATGAAGCTGGGCCAGATGTGCACCATCAACCAGGTGCTGGATCAGGAAACCGCGATGATCCTGGTCGAGGAGATGGGCCACAAAGCCTTCGCCGCCGAACAGGACGATCCGGAAGCGCTGCTGGCGGACCAGGGTGAGCACGCTCACTTCGAGTCGGTCTCGCGCGCACCGGTGGTGACCGTCATGGGTCACGTCGACCACGGTAAGACCTCGCTGCTGGATTACATCCGCCGCGCCAAAGTGGCGTCGGGCGAAGCCGGCGGCATTACCCAGCACATCGGCGCGTACCACGTGGACACCCCGCGCGGCATGATCACCTTCCTCGATACCCCGGGTCACGAAGCCTTTACGGCGATGCGTGCCCGCGGCGCGAAAGCGACCGACATCGTGATTCTGGTGGTGGCCGCCGACGACGGCGTGATGCCGCAAACGAAGGAAGCGATCGCCCACGCGAAAGCGGCCGGCGTGCCGCTGGTTGTCGCGATCAACAAGATCGACAAACCGGGCGGCAACGTCGACCGTGTGACGCAGGAACTGGTCGCCGAACAAGTGGTGCCGGAAGAATACGGTGGCGAATCGCCATTCGTGCCGGTCTCGGCCAAAACCGGCGTCGGTATCGACGCCCTGCTGGAGCAAGTGCTGCTGCAGGCCGAAGTGCTGGAGCTGAAAGCCCCGGTCGACGCGCCAGCGCGTGGTCTGGTGGTCGAAGGCCGTCTGGACAAGGGCAAGGGCCCGGTCGCGACGATCCTGGTGCAGTCCGGTACCTTGAAGCGCGGCGACGTGATCCTGGCCGGCTCCTCGTATGGCCGCGTGCGCGCGATGCTGGACGAGAACGGCAAGCCGATCAACGAAGCAGGTCCTTCGATCCCGGTCGAAATCCAGGGTCTGACGGAAGTGCCGCAAGCCGGTGAAGAAGTCATGGTCATGGCCGACGAGCGTAAAGCCCGTGAGATCGGTCTGTTCCGTCAAGGTAAGTTCCGCGACGTGAAACTGGCCAAGCAGCAAGCCGCGAAGCTGGAAAACATGTTCGACCAGATGGCCGAAGGCGAAGTCAAAAACCTGCCGATGATCATCAAGACCGACGTGCAGGGTTCGCAGGAAGCACTGGTCAGCTCGTTGCAGAAGTTGTCGACTTCCGAAGTGCGCGTCCAAGTCGTGCACGCCGCGGTCGGTGGCATCACCGAGTCGGACGTCAACCTGGCGGTGGCCTCGAAAGCGGTCATCATCGGCTTCAACGCCCGTGCCGACGCACAGGCGCGCAAGCTGGCCGAGTCGAACGGCGTGGACATTCGCTACTACAACATCATTTACGATGCGATCGACGAAATCAAGGCGGCGTTGTCGGGCATGCTGGCGCCGGAGAAGCGCGAAACCGTCATCGGCCAGGTCGAGATTCGCCAGGTCATCCTGGTCTCGAAGGTCGGCGCGGTTGCCGGTTGCCTGGTCACCGACGGCGTGGTCAAGCGCGCCTCGTCGGTACGCCTGCTGCGCAACAACATCGTCGTGTGGACCGGCGAGATCGACTCGCTCAAGCGCTTCAAGGACGACGCGAAAGAAGTCCGCGCCGGTCTGGAGTGCGGCCTGTCGCTGAAGAACTACAACGACATCCAGGTTGGCGACACCCTGGAAGTGTTCGAAGTTCAGGAAATCGCCCGTACGCTGTAATCGTTACGGACAGTAGTAATAGACAGCAGGGCTAGGCACGGTGGACGGGGGCAACAGCTCCCGTCCACTTGCCGTTTATGGAAAGCAGTACCGAATCATGGCAAAACACAGTAAAACCATTCCGCAGCGCGGTCAGCGCGTCGCGGACCAGATCCAGCGCGATCTGTCCGAAATCATCGCCTACGAGTTGAAAGACCCACGGGTCGGCATGATCACCATCACCGAAGTGCAGGTCACGCCGGACTATGCGCACGCGAAGATCTTCTTCACGATGCTCAAGGACAGCCCGGAGCAGGTCAAGCAGACCGTCGAAGGCCTGTCGGCCGCCGCCGGCTACATGCGCGGCCAGCTGGGCAAGCGCTTGCACATCCACACCCTGCCGGCGCTGCACTTCGTGCACGACACGTCGACCTCGCGCGGCATGGAACTGTCGCTACTGATCGACCAGGCCAACGCCACGCGTTCGCTGGACGACGACCAGGCCAAGCCGGCCGACGAGAACAAAGACGGCGCCGAATAAGCCTTTCGGCCCCCTCCATGAAGCAAAATCATCCTAAAAAAGTCCGCGACCTGGTCGACGGCGTGCTGTTGCTCGACAAGCCGGTCGGCTTCTCGAGCAACGATGCACTGATCAAAGCCAAGCGCGTGCTCAACGCCAAGAAGGCCGGCCACACCGGCACGCTCGACCCGTTCGCCACCGGCTTGCTGCCGTTGTGCTTTGGCGAAGCGACCAAGTTTTCGCAGGACTTGCTGGAAGCGGACAAGACCTACGAGACCACGGTGCACCTGGGCCAGAGCACCGACACCGGCGACACCGAGGGCGAGGTCATCGACACGCGCGACGTCGATGTCACACTGGATCAGATCCACGCGGTGCTGGAAAAGTTCCGTGGACCGATCGCGCAAGTGCCGCCGATGTATTCGGCGTTGAAGCGTGACGGCAAGCCGCTGTACGAATACGCGCGCGCCGGCATCACGCTGGAGCGCGAGGCGCGCAATGTGATCATTCACAACTTGGAGCTGGTGGCGTACGAGGCGCCGATGCTGAAGCTGTCGGTCACGTGCAGCAAGGGCACGTACATCCGCGTGCTGGGCCAGGACATCGGCGAAGCGCTCGGTTGCGGCGCGCATTTGAACGCGCTGCGCCGCACGCAGGTCGGCCCGCTGACGATGGACAACATGATCACGTTGGAAGCGCTGCAGGTGCACGCCGAACCGTTGACTCTGCTGGCCCCGGTCGACGCCTTGTTGGCCAGCTTCCCGGCGGTGCAACTGAACGCCGAGCTCGCCAAGCGCTTCCTCAACGGCCAGCGCCTCGCCTTGGGCAAGGAGCCGGTCGCGGTGCCGGCCGAGCAGGGCAGGGTGCGCGTCTACCTCGACGACAAGCTGCTGGGCACGGCGCTGCTGGGCGAATACAGCATCCTCGCCCCCGAGCGCCTGATCGCCTTCACCGCGCCAGAGGCCGCCGCCTAAACCTCGGGGTCAAGTCTGTCATTCGGACACGGCCTGGACCGTAGAGAGGCTTTTAAACCTCGGGGTCAAGTCTGTCATTCGGACACGGCCTGGACCGTAGAGAAGCTTTAACGCCGGGCTCGTGTCCGAATGACAGACTTGACCCCCGGGGTTTGGAAAGCAACTCTTTGAAAATACTCGATTTTTTTAAGGAGTTGCAACGCAACATGCTATACTACGCGGTTCCAGAAATTGGCTAAGAAGTTGTAGCCCACGAACATCCCGGAATACCCCCCGTACAGTTTGTACGCACCCGCAGTTTTTCAGCAAATATAACGACCATGTCTACTACAAAACGCGCAATTCGTAACATCGCAATCATCGCCCACGTTGACCACGGCAAAACCACCCTGGTGGATCAGCTGCTGCGCCAGTCCGGCACCTTCCGTGAAAACCAAGCGGTCGATACCCGCGTCATGGACTCGAACGACCTCGAAAAGGAACGCGGCATTACGATTCTGTCGAAGAACTGCGCGGTTGAGTACGAAGGCACCCACATCAACATCGTCGACACCCCAGGCCACGCCGACTTCGGCGGCGAAGTGGAACGTGTGCTGTCGATGGTCGACTCCGTTCTGCTGCTGATCGATGCGCAGGAAGGCCCGATGCCACAGACCCGCTTCGTGACCCGCAAGGCACTGGCGCTGGGCCTGAAGCCTATCGTCGTCGTCAACAAGGTCGACCGTCCGGGCGCACGTCCTGAATGGGCGATCAACCAGACCTTCGAACTGTTCGACAAGCTGGGCGCGAACGACGAGCAGCTGGACTTCCCTATCGTCTACGCCTCGGGCCTGAACGGCTACGCCGGCCTGACCGAAGACGTACGCTCGGGCGACATGAAGCCGCTGTTCGACGCCATCCTGGAACACGTTCCAGTACGCGACGACAATCCGGAAGGCCCGCTGCAGATGCAAATCACGTCGCTGGACTACTCGTCCTACGTCGGCAAGATCGGCATCGGCCGCGTCAACCGCGGCACCGTCAAGGTCGGCCAGGACGTGCTGGTCATCAACGGCCCAGGCGCCACCCCGATCAAGGGCCGCATCAACCAGGTGCTGAACTTCAAGGGCCTGGAGCGCGTGCTGGTCGATGAAGCCGTCGCCGGCGACATCTGCCTGATCAACGGTATCGATGAAATCGGCATCGGCTCGACGCTGTGCGCCGTGGACACCCCGGAACCGCTGCCGATGCTGACCGTCGACGAGCCTACCCTGACCATGAACTTCATGGTCAACAACTCGCCACTGGCCGGCCGCGAAGGCAAATTCGTGACCTCGCGCCAGCTGCGCGACCGTCTGGACAAGGAACTGAAAGCCAACGTCGCGCTGCGCGTGGCGCCAACCGACGACGACACGATCTTCGAAGTGTCGGGCCGCGGCGAGCTGCACCTGACCATCCTGATCGAAAACATGCGTCGCGAAGGTTTCGAGATGGCCGTGTCGCGTCCGCGCGTGGTGTTCAAAATGGTCGATGGCGTGCGCCACGAGCCGTTCGAGCAACTGTCGGTCGACGTTGAAGAAGCCAACCAGGGCGGCGTCATGGAAGAGCTGGGCCGTCGTCGCGGCGACCTGCAAAACATGGAATCGGACGGCAAGGGCCGTGTGCGTCTGGAATACCGTATTCCCGCACGTGGCCTGATCGGCTTCCAGGGCGAATTCATGACCCTGACCCGCGGTACCGGCCTGATGAGCCACGTGTTCGACGCGTACGCGCCGGTCGACAACACCAAGGGCGAACTGGGCGGCCGTCGCAACGGCGTGCTGATCTCGCAGGACGACGGCGCCGCCGTGGCCTACGCCATCTGGAAACTGCAGGATCGCGGCCGCATGTTCGTGGTCCACAACGACCCGGTGTACGAAGGCATGATCATCGGTATCCACTCGCGCGACAACGATCTGGTCGTCAACCCGATCAAGGGCAAGCAGCTGACCAACGTGCGTTCGTCGGGTACCGACGAAGCGGTGCGCCTGGTGCCGCCGGTTCAAATGTCGCTGGAATACGCCGTTGAATTCATCGACGACGACGAACTGGTCGAAATCACGCCGAAATCGATCCGTCTGCGCAAGCGCTTCCTGAAAGAGCACGAGCGTAAAAAAGCGTCGCGCGAATCCTGATCGGTTTGCACGCTTGACAAGAAAACCCCGGCCTCCATGGAGCCCCGGGGTTTTTTTTCGCGGCAACGGATTCAATTGCCTTTTTACCAGTGCTGGAGTAATTTGACGCATGGCAGCATAAATCAGTATTGAGGAGTCTCAAGGTGAGTGACGAAAAGTTGAATCCGTGGTCCGGCTGGCCGACCAATCCATTTTCCCTCGCGCAGCAGGCGACCGACTATTGGGTCGACGCCTGCCAGCGCGGCGTGCTGTTCATGGACGTGCTGCGCCAGCGTGGCGACGAGCGCAACCTGCGCACCGAAGAGACCGCTCCGCACGTGCTCAGTTTTGCCTTCGAGGTCATCATGGACGGCCGCGATCTGGAGCGTCCCGTCAACTACGGCTTGTGCTACATCGCGCCGCCGGACGGCCTCACCCCCGATCCCACCAAGCGTCCGTTCATCGTGTTCGATCCGCGCGCCGGCCACGGCCCCGGCATCGCCGGCATGAAACAGGACAGCGAGATCGGCGTCGTGCTCAAGGCCGGCCATCCGTGCTATTTCGTCGGCTTCCTGCCCAAGCCGGTGCCGGGCCAGACCATCGAGGACGTGTGCCGGGCCGAGGCGCAATTCATCGCCCATGTGGCCAAACTGCATCCACAGGCCGACGGCAAGCCCGCGCTGATCGGCAATTGCCAGGCCGGCTGGCAAATCATGATGACGGCCGCGCTGCAGCCGGACCTGGTCGGTCCGCTGGTGCTGGCCGGGGCGCCGCTGTCGTACTGGGCCGGCGTGCGCGGCAAGAACCCGATGCGCTACCTGGGCGGCGCGCTCGGCGGGACGTGGACGACCACGCTCGCGGGCGATCTGGGCAACGGCATTTTCGACGGCGCGCAGCTGGTCGAAAATTTCGAGAAAATGAACCCGGCCAATACGATGTGGAGCAAGAACTACAACGTGTATTCGAAGATCGACACCGAAGCGGCGCGCTTCCTGGAATTCGAGCGCTGGTGGGGCAATCCGGTGCTGCTCAACGCCGGCGAAATGCAATACATCGCCGATAACCTGTTCGTCGGCAACCAGCTGAGCGCGGCCGCGCTGCTCGACAGCGAAGGCCGCCGCATCGATCTGCGCAACATCAAATCGCCGATCGTGGTGTTCTGCTCGTGGGGCGACGACATCACGCCGCCGCAGCAGGCGCTCGGCTGGGTGCTGGACCTGTACGAGGACGACGCCGCGCTGGTCGCCGGCGGCCAGACCATCATTTACACGATGCACCAGAGCATAGGGCACCTGGGCATCTTCGTCTCGGCCTCGGTGGCCAACAAGGAGCACGAGGAGTTCACGGCCGCGATGGACATGATCGACATCATGCCGCCGGGCCTGTACGAGGCGGTGTTCCTCGACAAGGACGAGGAGATGCTGCAAGCGGAGATCGCCGCCGGCGACATGATGGGCGGCGACTTCGTCATGCGTTTCGAACGGCGCGGCCTGGACGCGTTGCGCGTGTTGGGCGGCAACGACGCCGAGGACGAGCGCCGTTTCGCCACCGTGGCGCGGGTCTCGGAAATCAACCAGGGCCTGTACCGCCAGTTTGTCAGCCCGATCGTCAAGAACCTGGTGACGGAACAGAGCGCCGAACGGTTGCGCGAATCGCACCCGCTGCGCTTGCGCTACACGGCCTTCTCCAGCAAAAACAAGCTGCTCGACGGCATCCCGGCGCTGGCCGAAAAGGTGCGCGCGCAGCGCCGTCCGGTGGACAAGGGCAACGTCTTCCTGCAGTTGCAGGAGCACATGTCGAAGCAGATCGTCGCCACGCTGGACGCCTATCGCGACGCGCGCGACGAGGCGACCGAAAAATTCTTCCTGAGCGTGTATGGCTCGCCGGTGTTGCAGGCGCTGGTGGGCTTGCGTTCCGACGTGGGCGCGCCGCGCCGCATCGGCCGCGATCTGGCGCACGAGGCGGCGTTGAACGCGTTCCGCGCGGCGGCCGCCACCAAGACGGCCGAGGGCGGCGTGACCGAGGCCATCATCCGCGGCTTGCTCTACATCTATCGCAGTCCGGAGATGAGCGCCGCCGACGAGCGCGCGTTCGCGACGATACGCCAGCTGCGCTTGCGCACGTCGGACGACGAGGAGCTGAGCGTGACGCAGTTCAAGACCATCGTGCGCGACCAGTATCTGATGTTGCAGGTCGACGAGGAGGCGGCAATGCGCGACCTGCCGCTGCTGTTGCCGGAGGAGCCCGAAGCGCGCGCGGCGGCCCTGGGCATCGTGCGGCAGGTGGCCGGCGCCACCGGCACGCTGGTCGGCGACGGCGCGGTGCGGCTCGAACGCGTGGCCGAGATGTTCGGCCCGCAAGCGCCGAAGCTGGCCGTGGTGCGCAAGAAGAAGAAGGAAGCGTGAGGCGAGGGCGGCCGGCTATGCGCGCCGCTCGATGTCCTTGCGCATGAACACGCTCATCGGGTCCTCCGGATAATCGCCGAACGCGCCGCAGCGCTGGAACCCGTGCCGCTGGTACAGCCCCATCGCCTCGGGCTGCGACGGCCCGGTCTCGAGCACCATCTGCGCGCAGCCGGCTTCCACCGCCGCCTGTTCCAGCAGGCTGAGCATGCCTTTTCCGGTACCCTTGCCGCGTCCGGCGGGGTCCACATACAAGCGCTTGATCTCGCCGAATTCCGGCGACAGCACGATCGCGCAGCAACCGACGATCTTGCCGGCGGCGCCGCCCTCGCGCGCCACGGCGAACTTCACGTGCGGCGCCATCAGCGAGGACAAATCCAGTGCATACACCAGTTCCGGCGGATACAGCGACAATTGATAAGCATCGAGATCGGCGATCAGGGCGATGACTTCAGGCTGGTTCGGAGTTTCAAAGGCGATATGCATCATGGATGATCGGTCATTTTATTGGACGGTAAATCCAGTATAATGGATTCCATGGATATAAACAAACTAATTGCCGGCCGCGTGTTGGCGCTGCGCGAAGCGCGCCAGCTGTCGTTGACGTCGCTCGCCGAATTGAGCGGTGTAAGCCGCTCCAACATTTCCCTGATCGAACGCGGCGAGAGCAGCGCCACCGCCACCGTGCTCGACAAGCTGGCCGGCGCCCTCGGCGTGACACTGGCCTCGTTGTTCGAGGCCGCCGACGCCTCGTCCGCGCCATCGCCGTTGCGCCGCGCCGCCGAGCAACAGGTGTGGACCGACCCGGCCTCCGGTTATGTGCGGCGCCACTTGTCGCCGGCCGCGCGTTCGCCCTTGCAACTGGTCGAGGTGGTGTTCCCGCCCGGCCAGCGCGTCGTCTACGAGCGCATGGCGCGGGCGTCGGACATCCACCATCAAATGTGGATGCTCGACGGCGTCATGGATATCGCGTGCGGCGAGCAGCAATGGCGGCTGGAAGCGGGCGATTGCGTGGCGATGCGCGAGGATCAGCAGATCGTCTACGCCAATCCCGGCAGCCGCCCGGCGCGCTATCTGGTCGGGCTGGTGACCTTGCCCGTGGGCGTGCACGCTGCCGATTAGCCGTGCGGTATGATTGCATGCATGACTACTCAAACGCCACCCCCCGGCAAAGCCAAGACCGCGCTGCTGCTTTTATCGATGTTCGTCGGATCGGCGCTTGTGACGGCCGCCCTCGCTTATGCGGCGCTGGAAGGTGAGTGGATGCCGTGCCGCTCCAACTTCGAGGGCGGCTGCGGGTATGGCGCCGTGATGGCGGTCGCCGGCATGTCGGTGATCCTCTTTCCGGTGCTGTTCGTCGGCTCCGCGCTGCTGTATTTCCGTCGGACGAAATCGGGCGCGCCCGCGCAGGCGGCGTCCGCCGGCACCGCTTCGCCGCGCGCGCAATTGCTGACCCAATGGCGCGCGGCGTTCGCGGTGGCGCTGTTTGTCAACGTGTTGCCGTTGCCGCTGGTGTTCGCCGGGTTCGACCTGTCGCCGCTGTGGGTGAACGTTTTGTGGGGCGCGGGAATGCTGACGCTGCTGGCGAACGCGGTGATGGCGTACCGCGTCGCCACCCACGCGCTGCAAAAGCCGATGCCCATCGTCATCGCGGTGCTTTCCTGCGTGGTGGGATGGGTCGGCGCCGCCGGCGTGTTCATCTACCTGCACGTGACGATCGCGCGCCCGGCCAGAAACCGGGGCGGCTGACAGCGCGGCGCTGTATAATGACGACCCTCATCCGATTACCGTAGCAGAACCATGACCATCATCGACCAGCCGACCACCGATACAGCCGCAGCGCCTGGCGTCAAGCCGGGCCGCCGCCTGTCGGTCGCGCCGATGATGGACTGGACCGACCGCCACTGCCGCGTGTTCCACCGCCATATCAGCCGCCACACGTGGCTGTACACGGAGATGGTCACCACCGGCGCGCTGGTCTACGGCGACGTCGAGCGCCACCTGCGCTTCAACGAGGAAGAACACCCGGTGGCGCTGCAACTGGGCGGCAGCGACCCGACCGACCTGGCCACCAGCGCCAGGCTGGGCGAAAAATGGGGCTACGACGAGATCAACCTGAATTGCGGTTGCCCGTCCGAACGCGTGCAGAAGGGCGCTTTCGGCGCCTGCCTGATGGCCGAGCCGCAACTGGTGGCCGATTGCGTCAAAGCCATGCGCGACGCGGTCAGCATCGACGTCACCGTCAAGCACCGGATCGGCATCGACCAGACCGAAAGCTACGATTTCGTCCGCGATTTCGTCGGCACGGTGGCCGACGCCGGCTGCAAGACCTTCATCGTCCACGCCCGCAACGCCATCCTCAAAGGCTTGTCGCCGAAGGAAAACCGCGAGGTGCCGCCGCTGAAATACGACTTCGCCTACCGCCTCAAGCGCGAGTTCCCCGACTTCGAAATCATCATCAACGGCGGCATCAAGACCGAGGCCGAGATCGACGAGCACCTGCGGCATATCGACGGCGTCATGCTGGGCCGCGAGGCGTACCACAATCCGTTCGTGATGGCCACGTTCGACCAGCGCTACTACGGCGACGCCGACGCCGTCGTCAAGTCGCGCGAGCAAGTGATCGAGGCGATGATCCCCTACATCCGTGCCCAGCTGGCACTGGGCGAGAAGGGCCTCAAACTCAACAGCATCACCCGCCACATGCTGGGCCTGATGACCGGCCTGCCCGGCGCGCGCCAATTCCGCCAGGTGCTGTCCGACTCCAAAAAGCTCGCCGCCGGCGACGCCAACCTCCTCCTCGAAGCGGCCGCCCGGCTGCGCACCACCGCCTAAATCTTGCCGATCCGGCATTGAATTCGCGAAACTGTTGGTATTTCCACGCAGAAATTCAGCATGCGTAAATTAGTGGCATTTTTTTCTTGCTTTGAGGAAAAATTTGCATCTATAATTCATCAAATACCACATATTTTCGACACCACCCACGGCACTTTGCGGCGCAAAAACTACACCTAAGGCTTTGTGTGGCGCTAAATTTTGCATTCGCAGTCATTGTTTGCTAATGTCATGTTTTATTGATTTACGGCAATTAGCGTGCGGGTAGTGTTCTCGTAGTAACGAGGCAGTCCAGGGCAAATTCTTATCAACGGTGTCACTTAAGAAGAAGACGGAAATGAATTTAGCAAAAATGAAAGTCGGAACGCGCCTGGGCCTCGGATTCGCCCTGGTATTGTTGTTCCTGATCGCCGTGACCACGGTCGGCATCTTCCGCATGGCACAAATCCAGGACCGCCTGGACCACGTTATCAGCGTCAACAACGTCGTGTCGCGCCTGGTCCTCGACATGCGCGCCAACGTCAACGACCGCATCAGCTCGCTGCGCGTGCTGACCCTGATGACCGATCCGGCCGACATGGAACCGGACCTGAACCGCGTCAAGGAACTGGCCGGCAAGTACACCGAAGCACAGAACAAGCTGAGCGCGAAATTCGCGGTGGAAGCCACCGCTGAAGAAAAAACGCTGCTGGCGACCATCAAGGAGCAGGAAGGCGTGGCCATGCCGGCGATCGCCAAGGCGACCGAGCTGTGGTTGGCAAGCAATGCCGAAGGCGCCACCCGCGTGCTGATCAAGGAAATCCGTCCGGCCCAGAAAAAATGGATGGCCGCGCTCGACCAACTGGCCGCGCTGGAAGACAAGCTGAACGCCCAGATGCAGGTCGACGCCGCCAACGGCTTCTCCAGCGGCCGCAATTTCATGATCGTCATGGGCTTGCTGGCGGTCGGCATCTCGATCGTCGCCGCGCTGCTGATCACCCGTGGCCTGCTCAAGCAGCTGGGCGGCGAACCGGACTACACCGCCTCGATCGCCAGCAGCATCGCCAACGGCGACCTGGCCGTGTCGATCGACACCACCGGCAACGACAAGGACAGCCTGCTGTTTGAAATGAAGGAAATGCGCAACAGCCTGGTGGACATCGTCGGCCAGGTCCGTTCGGGCACCGAAACCATCGGCACCGCCTCGCGCGAGATCGCCGCCGGCAACATCGACCTGTCGGCCCGCACCGAAATGCAGGCCAGCTCGCTGGAAAAAACCGCCTCGGCGATGGAAGAACTGACCTCGACCGTCAAGCAGAACGCCGACAACGCCCGGGAAGCCAACCAGCTGGCGTCGGTGGCGTCGGACGTGGCGATCAAGGGCGGCAAGGTGGTGTCCGAAGTGGTCAACACCATGAGCTCGATCGACGCGTCGGCCAAGAAGATCGTCGACATCATCGGCGTCATCGACGGCATCGCTTTCCAGACCAACATCCTGGCGTTGAACGCCGCCGTCGAAGCGGCCCGTGCCGGCGAACAGGGCCGCGGCTTCGCCGTGGTGGCGTCGGAAGTGCGCAACCTGGCCCAGCGTTCCGCTGGCGCCGCCAAGGAAATCAAGATGCTGATCGACGACTCGGTCGAGAAGGTCGGCGCCGGCACCAAGCTGGTCGGCCAGGCCGGCGTCACGATGGACGAAGTGGTCGCCTCGGTGCGCCGCGTGACCGACATCATGAGCGAGATCGCCAACGCCAGCCAGGAACAAAGCGCTGGTATCGAACAGGTCAACCTGTCCATCATCGAGATGGACAGCATGACCCAACAGAATGCCGCGCTGGTGGAAGAATCCGCCGCCGCAGCACAAAGCTTGCAAGACCAGGCCTCCGAGTTGTCCCGGGTGGTCAGCATCTTCAAGCTGGTGGAAGGCGAGGAGCGCGTTGCCGCTCCGGTATTTACGCCAGCCCCGAAGGCAGTGGTCAAACCGATCACCGCCGCCCGCGCTCCTGTGAAGAAACTGGCCGCCAAGCCGGCCGCAGCGATCGCCAAACCGAAGAAAGTCGTCAACGGCCCGAGCAGCAACGCCGCCGACGAGTGGGAAGAGTTTTAAGCTTGCCTCGGCCTGCTGTCGCCCTTTGCGACACGTGTGCGGGCCTTGGCGTCTATCTAATCAGTGTCTAAAAATAATTGTTGGGAAATACAAATGAACAAGTTTTCGATCATCGCCGCCGTCGTCCTGTCCGCCGTCTCCGCCGCCACCATCGCCGCCGAAGTGCCGGCATCGGTCGACGCCAAGAACTGCAAGGCCGAATACCCGAAGGCATCGCTGATGAATGAAGAGCAGGGCGACGTCAAGATGTCGTTCCTGGTCGGCGCCGACGGCAACGTCGTCGAGTCGAAGCTGGAAAAGTCGAGCGGCTTCAAGAACCTCGACAAAGCGGCGCTGAAAGCGCTGAGCGGTTGCAAGTTCAAGCCGGGCACCAAGGACGGCGCGGTAGCACAGACCTGGACCAAGGTCGACTATAGCTGGAAGCTGTAACACCTGTCTCAAGTGGCCATGCCAGGGGGCGTGGCCGATTGCCGAATCCATCCACTAGGGGAAATCAGATGTCTACAAATAAGCGTTGGTTGAGTGTGGTTGCAGCAGTGCTCGTGTCGAGCGTTCCAGCGGCGTTCGCCGCCGAAGTGCCGGCCAGTTTCGATGCCAAAAACTGCAAAGCCGAATATCCGAAAGCGTCGCTGATGAACGAAGAGCAGGGCACGGTATCGATGTCGTTCCTGGTCAAGGCAGACGGCTCGGTGTCCGATTCCAAGCTCGACAAGACTAGCGGCTTCAAGAATCTGGACAAGGCCGCCATCAAGGCGCTGAGCGCCTGCAAATTCAAGCCGGGCACCAAGGACGGCGCGCCGGCCGAGACCTGGACCAAGGTCGATTACGCCTGGAAACTGGACTAAGCATAGTCCCGCAGGGCAATACCAAGGGGAGCCGCATGCGGCTCCTTTTTTTCGCCAAGTCGATTACGTGTAACAAGCTGTAATCGGGCTGCGAACGCGCTAAACTTCCTTATATAATACGATTCTGGAACAAGGAGATTTGCCATGAAGATTATCTTTGCCGTCGTCGGCGCGCTCGTGGCGCTGACCGGGTGCGCCGTGCAGCAGCCGTATTACACCACCGCCCAGGTTCAGGATCCCTACCAGTGGCGCACTGTTTCCGTGACGCCGTCGAACCGCGCGCCGGGCAGCGCTCCAGCGACCGTCTACACGACCGAGGAATTGCCGGCGCCTAGCTCGCGCGTGGTCTACGCCGAACCGGTCAGCACGACCACGTACGTCGTCGCGCCGCCGGTCTATTACGCGCCCGCGCCCGTGTATTACCAGCCGGCGCCGTCGTACTACTATCCGCCGGTCTCGATCGGGCTGGACTTCTCGTTCAGCCGCTTCTCGGGCGGCCATCGCGGTGGCTGGGGACGCGGCGGTTGGGGACGTGGCGGCTATCGCCGTTGATCGCCGGTTGCTGAATTAGCTGCGGACATAAAAAATCCCGCCATGCCTCGTAAGGCCTGGCGGGATTTTTACATCCGTCCGGGAATTCATGCGGCGCCATCGGCGCCGGCGTGTTACTAGCGCAGCACGTAGACCGATGCCTGGCCTAGTGCGTTACCCTCTACCAACACATAGGTCGAAGCGCAGGCAAGACTGAGCAGTAATGCGCCGTATGCGAAGTGGAGATAGCGTGCCATGACAGACTCCCGGATTGGGTTAGGGTTGTTGATGTCTTCAGAATAGTCTTAAGGCCACATTAAGAACATCAGCAAAAAGTCCGGCGGCGTGTAGGACAACACGCCGTCTCTATCTTTTTATCAACTTCTTATTTAATTTTCCACAGTACGACCGGGCCGGCTGGGGCGGTGTCGGCGGCGTTGGACGTTTCCAGCCAGCGCTGCAAGCCTTCCGGTTGCTTGAGATGGATGCCCATGCCGTCGATCAGGCCGACCTGGTCCAGCATCTTGGCGTCGATCTTGGCCTTGGAGACGGTCGGCGCGCCCATGACCATGCGGTCGTAGGCTTTGCGCGCCTTGTTTTCCCATTTGTGCAGGCTGCTATCCTCGAAGCGGTTGGCCTCGAAGTAGACGGTCAGCGAACCGTCCGGGTTGCCGAAGCCGACGATGCCGCAGCCGCTGCGGATGGCGGCGTTGCTGCCGGGGTCGAACAATTCCGACGGAACGAACACGCCGGCGCGGCCGTCGAGGTCCGGACGGCCGACGGGCGTGTCTTTGCTATAGGTACTGACTTCTGACAGGGATTTTGGTTCAGACATGGCTGCGCTTAGGTGAGACTTGGATGACGTAATTCGGGGAGCGAAGTAGATGCTCGTTGTGCCGAAGGGCAGCCTTATTGTAGCGTCAATCTAGTGCTATCGGGCAATGACTTGCAAAATTATTCCGAGATCAAGGCATCCATTTTTGTAGCGTGGATTAGGCGGCGCCAATCCGCTTTACACTCCAGATAAGGGGGGAGTTAGGATGGGACGGATGGGCACCTTTTGGATGGTCCCCTTTTGCATCTCGAGCACGCAGAATGCAAAAAGCCCAGTCAGAGACCGGGCTTTTGTACTTAATTTTTTGGGGTGGCTGATGGGGCTCGAACCCACGACAACAGGAATCACAATCCTGGACTCTACCAACTGAGCTACAGCCACCACTGTCTTACTTCAACTATCCAGCTATTCGCTGAACAGGTGCCGAATTATACAAGCCAGATTTGAATCCTGCAAATCTAAATGCAAAGTTTCCTGCGTACGATGTGATTTTGCTTACACATCAACTTTTTCGACCGGAGGACGCAAGCCCAGCAGCTTGTCGAAGGCCGGCGCCAGCGCGCCGACGTCGGCCGTGGTGTAGCCGCGCAGCGTCGGTGCGCCGCCGGCGGCCGTGCGCAGCAAGGCGGCCGCCTCCAGCAGACGCACCAGCTGGCGCGCCACGGCGTCGCCGGTGTCGATCAAGGTCACGTCGCTGCGGGCGTGATCGCGCAGCACGCGTTCGATGCCGGTCTTGATGAACGGATAGTGCGTGCAGCCAAGCACCAAGGTATCGGCGCCCTGGTCGAGCAGTGGGGCGACATAGCGCTCCAGCATCGCGCCGATGGCTGGGGCCTCCAGGTCGCCTTGTTCGATCAGGTCGACCAGCCCGACAGCCGGTTGCAGCAGGAATTCGGTATTGTTGGCGGCGGAAATCTGCTCGCGCAGTTGCAGGAACTTTTCGCCCTTGAGCGTGCGCGCCGTCGCCAGCACGCCCACTTTGCCGTTGCGCGTGGCGGCCACGGCCGGCTTTAGGCCCGGTTCGACGCCGACCACCGGCAACTCCGGATAGCGCGCGCGCACCGCCTTGATGGCGGCCACGGTGGCGGTATTGCAGGCCACCACCAGCGCCTTGGCGCCGTGCTCGAGCAGGAAAGCCGTCACGGCCAGCGCGCGGTCCACGACAAACTGTTCGCTCTTGTCGCCATACGGCGCGTGGCCGGAATCGGCGAAGTACATCAGGTGTTCGTGCGGCAGCTGCGCGCGGATATGGCGCAGCACCGACAGCCCGCCCACGCCGGAATCGAAAACGCCGATGGGCGAGTCAACCAGGGCGTCGGCCGAACGGGGGCGGGCGCTGCTCATCAGGCGGTGACGACCGGGATGTTCAACTGCTCGATCTTGGCTTTCCACTCGGCCGGGCCGGTGTTGTGCACCGAGGTGCCGGCCGCGTCGACGGCCACCGTCACCGGCATGTCGACCACGTCGAACTCGTAGATCGCTTCCATGCCCATGTCGGCGAAGCCGAGCACCTTGGCGCCCTTGATCGCCTTCGACACCAGGTAGGCCGAGCCGCCGACCGCCATCAGGTAGGCCGACTGGTGCTTCTTGATCGATTCGATCGCGACCGGGCCGCGCTCGGCCTTGCCGATCATCGCGATCAGGCCGGTTTGCTCGAGCATCATGTCGGTGAACTTGTCCATGCGGGTGGCGGTGGTCGGGCCGGCCGGGCCGACGACTTCGTCACGTACCGGATCGACCGGGCCGACGTAGTAGATCACGCGGTTCTTGAAGTCGACCGGCAATGGCTCGCCTTTGGCCAGCATGTCCTGGATGCGCTTGTGCGCGGCGTCGCGGCCGGTCAGCATTTTGCCGTTCAGCAGCAGGGTCTGGCCCGGCTTCCACGAGGCGACTTCTTCCTTGGTCAGGGTGTTGAGGTCGACGCGCTTCGACTTTTCGGTGTCCGGCGCCCACGAGACGTCCGGCCAGGTCGACAGCGGAGGCGGCGTCATGTAGGCGGGGCCGGAGCCGTCGAGCACGAAGTGGCCGTGGCGGGTGGCCGCGCAGTTCGGGATCATCGCCACCGGCTTGGAGGCCGCGTGGGTCGGGTGCATCATGATTTTCACGTCGAGCACGGTCGTCAGGCCGCCCAGGCCCTGCGCGCCGATGCCCAGGGAGTTGATCTTGTCGCACAGTTCGATGCGCAGCTCTTCGAGCTTGTTCTGCGGGCCGCGCTGTTTCAGCTCGAACATGTCGATGTCTTCCATCAGCACTTCCTTGGCCATCAGCATGGCTTTCTCGGCGGTGCCGCCGATGCCGATGCCCAGCATGCCCGGCGGGCACCAGCCGGCGCCCATCGTCGGCACGGTCTTCATGACCCAGTCGATCAGCGAATCGGACGGGTTCATCATGATCATCTTGGATTTGTTTTCCGAGCCGCCGCCCTTGGCCGCGACCTTGACGTCGACCGTATTGCCTTCGACCAGTTCCATATGCACCACGGCCGGCGTATTGTCCTTGGTGTTCTTGCGGTCGAAATGCGGGTCGGCGACGATCGAGGCGCGCAGTTTGTTGTCGTCGAAGTTGTACGCGCGGCGCACGCCTTCGTTGACGGCGTCGGTGACGGTGCCGCTGAAGCCCTCGAAGCGCACGCCCATGCCGATTTTCAGGAAGACGTTGACGATGCCGGTGTCCTGGCAGATCGGACGCTTGCCTTCCGCGCACATGCGCGAGTTCGTCAGGATCTGCGCGATCGCGTCCTTGGCCGCCGGGCTCTGCTCGTGCTCGTAGGCGCGCGCCAGGTGCTCGATGTAGTCGGCGGGATGGTAGTAGCTGATGTACTGGAGCGCGGCGGCAACGGATTCGATCAGGTCTTCTTGCTTTATGATGGTCATGATGTTCTCGCGAGGGAAGGATGGTGCTTAGTGGACTTAGTGAGACTTGGAATCTTGATGCGTCATCGTGGTGAGGCGGTCGGTGTAGGCGATGGCCAGCGCGGACAGCAGGAACGCGATGTGAATCACGGTTTGCGCGATTAACACTTTTTCGGTGTAGGAGGCGGCGTTGATGAAGGTCTTCAGCAGATGGATCGACGAGATGCCGATGATCGCCATCGCCAGCTTGGTCTTCAGCACGGATGCGTTGACGTGCGACAGCCACTCCGGCTGGTCCGGATGGTCTTCCAGATTCATGCGCGAGACGAAGGTCTCGTAGCCGCCGATAATCACCATCACCAGCAAATTGGAAATCATCACCACGTCGATGAGTCCGAGGACCACCAGCATGATGGTGGTCTCGTTGAGTTTGGCCGGCGCGACGCCCCCGGGCACCGCTATCGCCTGGAAGATGTGCTGCAGCGCCGCCTCGTTGCCCATGGCCGCGCCGATCAGGTCTTTCAGCTCGACCCAGAAGTGGAACACATACACGCACTGCGCCAGGATCAGGCCGAGATACAGCGGCAACTGCAGCCAGCGCGACATGAAGATAAACGCTGGCAGGGGACGCAGCTTGGGTTTAGGATCGGTCATTAAGGCAGTACTCCTGAAAATAAGGCAGACTAGATAAAGGTTGCCGACATTTTACACGTGCTGCACAGCTACCGCACCGCCGTGTTGCGGCGCAACGCCTATGCGTAATGCGTTGGAAATGTTGGTAAAATTGTATAACGCATGGATGGCCGTCCCCGCCTGACCGCGGTCATAGCGGCTAGCAGTCTGTAAGGGCTCAGTAAGCGACAAAGTTTATGTTGGTGCAAAACACTACAACAATGGAGACACGTATGAGCAGCACAACCACGCAGCAAGGCCCACAGGAATCCCGCATCTTCACGCCACCGGCGGCGTTCACCGCGCAGGCCACGGTCGCCGGCATGGACGCCTACAACGCGCTGTGCGCCGAAGCGGAGGCCGACTACGAAGGCTTCTGGTCGCGCCTGGCGAAAGAACACCTGGTCTGGCAAAAGCCGTTTACCAAAACCCTCAACGAAGACAACGCGCCGTTCTACAAATGGTTCGAGGACGGCCACCTGAACGTCTCATACAACTGCCTCGACCGCAACCTGCAGAACGGCAACGCCGACAAGACCGCCATCATCTTCGAGGCGGACGACGGCATGTCGACCAACGTCAGCTACCGCGAATTGCACGAAAAAGTCTGCAAATTCGCCAACGGCCTCAAATCGCGCGGCATCAAAAAGGGCGACCGCGTCATCATCTACATGTCGATGTCGGTCGAAGGCGTGGCCGCGATGCAGGCGTGCGCGCGCATCGGCGCCACCCACTCGGTGGTGTTCGGCGGCTTCTCGGCCAAATCGCTGCAGGAGCGCATCATCGACGCCGGCGCGGTGGCCGTCATCACCGCCGACGAGCAACTGCGCGGCGGCAAGCACCTGCCGCTGAAAGCCATCGTCGACGAAGCGCTGGCGCTGGGCGGCTGCGACACCATCAAGGACGTCATCGTCTACCGCCGCACCGGCGGCGCGATCGCCTTCAAGGAGGGGCGCGACACCTGGCTGCACGAGCTGGTCGCCAGCCAGCCGGCCGAATGCGAGCCGGAATGGGTCGACGCCGAGCACCCGCTGTTCATCCTCTACACGTCCGGCTCGACCGGCACGCCGAAGGGCGTGCAGCACTCGAGCGGCGGCTACCTGCTGTGGGCCGCGCTGACGATGAAATGGAGCTTCGACATCAAGCCGACGGATGTGTACTGGTGCACCGCCGACATCGGCTGGGTGACCGGCCACAGCTACATCGCCTACGGCCCGACGGCGGTCGGCGCCACCCAAGTGGTGTTCGAAGGCATCCCGACCTTCCCCAACGCCGGACGCTTCTGGGACACCATCGCCAAGCACAAGGTCAGCATCTTCTACACGGCGCCGACGGCGATCCGCTCGCTGATCAAGGCGTCCGACGTCGACCCGAAAGTGCATCCGAAAAACTATGACCTGTCGTCGCTGCGCCTGCTGGGCACTGTGGGCGAGCCGATCAATCCGGAAGCGTGGATGTGGTACTACACGCAAGTGGGCGGCGAAAAATGCCCGATCGTCGACACCTTCTGGCAAACGGAAACGGGCGGCCACATGATCACGCCGCTGCCGGGCGCCACGCCGATGGTGCCGGGCTCGTGCACGTTGCCGCTGCCGGGCATCATGACCGCCATCGTCGACGAGGCCGGCGTGGACGTGCCGAACGGGCAGGGCGGCATCCTGGTCGTCAAGCGTCCGTGGCCGTCGATGATCCGCACCATCTGGAACAACCCCGAGCGCTTCAAGACCAGCTACTTCCCGGAAGAGCTGGGCGGCAAGATGTATCTGGCGGGCGACGGCGCCATCCGCAACAAGGACACCGGCTACTTCACCATCACCGGACGCATCGATGACGTGTTGAACGTCTCGGGCCACCGCATGGGCACGATGGAAATCGAATCGGCGCTGGTGGCCAACCCGCTGGTGGCGGAGGCGGCGGTGGTCGGCAAGCCGGACGACACCACCGGCGAATCGATCTGCGCGTTCGTCGTGCTCAAGCAGGCGCGTCCGACCGGCGACGAAGCCAAGAAGCTGGCGCTGGAGTTGCGCAACTGGGTCGCCAAGGAGATCGGTCCGATCGCCAAGCCGAAGGAAATCCGCTTCGGCGACAACCTGCCGAAAACGCGCTCTGGCAAGATCATGCGGCGTTTGCTGCGGGTGCTGGCCAAGGGGGAGGCGATCACGCAGGACGTCTCCACGTTGGAAAATCCGGCCATCCTCGAGCAGCTCAAGGAAGCTTCCTGACCAGAGGCGGCGCGCCGGCCGGCCCGGCCGCCGCCCGCCGCGCCGCCGGTCAGCGCGGCGCCAGCATCTTGTCGACCCGTTCCGACAGCGCATCGATATTAAACGGCTTGGTCATCACCTCGACGCCCTCGTCGAGCTGGCCGCCGCCGAACACGGCCGTTTGCGCATAGCCGGTCAAGAATAGTACGCGCATGGCGGGCCGGTCCACGCGGCCGGCCTCGGCCATCTGGCGCCCGTTCATGCCGCCGGGCAGGCCCACATCGGTGATCAGCAAATCGACGTGCACGTCCGACTGCAGCAGCGCCAGGCCGGCGGCGCTGTCGGCCGCCTCCAGCACCTTGTAGCCCATATCCTCCAGCACATCGACGATCAGCAAGCGCACGCTGGGCTCGTCGTCGACCACCAGCACGGTCTCGTGCGAGCCGTGATGCACCGGCAGCGACGGCAAGGTCGGCGCCGGCACGGGCTCGGCCACGCCATGGTGGCGGGGCAGGTAGATGCACACGGTGGTGCCGCGTCCCACCTCCGAATAGATGCGCACCAAGCCGCCGGACTGCTTGGCGAAGCCGTACACCATCGACAGGCCCAGGCCGGTGCCCTCGCCGGGCTGCTTGGTGGTGAAGAACGGCTCGAACACCCGGCTCATCACCTCAGGCGGAATGCCGTTGCCCGAGTCGGTCACGCTCAGCGACAGGTACTCGCCCTCGGGCATTTGCTGGGCGGCGGCGGCCTTGCGGTTCAAGCGCTGGTTGGCGGTCGCGATCCGGATATGGCCGCCGGACGGCATCGCGTCGCGCGCGTTGATGCACAGGTTCAGCAGCGAATTTTCCAGTTGGGACGGATCGACCAGGGCGGTCCACAGGTCGGCCGCGCCGATCACCTCGATCGCCACGGCCGGGCCCACGGTACGGCGCAGCAAGTCCTCCATGCCCAGCACCAGGCGGTTGACGTCGGTCGGTTTCGGATCGAGCGTCTGCTGGCGCGAGAAGGCCAGCAAGCGATGGGTCAGCGAGGAGGCGCGCTTGGCCGCGTCGCTGGCGGTCTCGATATAGCGGGCCATGTCGCCGAAGCGGCCCTGGCTGGCGCGCAGCTCGAGCAGCTCGAGGCTGCCGGTGATTCCGGCCAACAAGTTATTGAAGTCATGGGCCAGGCCGCCGGTGAGTTGTCCCACCGCCTCCATCTTTTGCGCCTGGCGCAGGGCGTCCTCGGCCGAGCGCAGCGCCTCGGCGTTCTCGCGTTCCGACGTGAAATCGCGGCCGACGGCATAGATGCTATCGGCGTCGGCCTGGGTCGACCACGAGATCCAGCGGTAGGTGCCGTCCTTGTGCCGGTAGCGGTTGTCGAAGCGGGTATGGTAGCCGCCGTCGGCCAGCTCCTGGACGCCGGCGATGGTGCGGTCGACGTCGTCGGGGTGGAGCAGTTTCAGCAGGCTTACGCCGACCAGGTCGTCCTCGTCCCAGCCCAGCACGTCTTTCCACGCCGGATTGACGGTTTTGATTTCGCCGTCGAAGCCGCAGCGCAGCATGATATCGGCCGACAGTTCCCACAGGCGGTTGCGGTCGCGGGTGGTTTCATCGACGGTGCGTTCCAGCGTCTGCTGGGCGCGATGGATGGCTTTCTCCTTGCGCACTTGCTCGGTGATCTCGATGCCCTGGTTCAGCAGGCCGGCGATGCGGCCATCCTCGCCGGTGATGGGCGCGGCGGAAAAGTTCCAGGTGGTCTCCTCGAGCTGGCCGTTGCGCATGATCGTCAGCTCGACGTTGGAACTGGAGAAGCCGATGCCGGTCTTCATGGCTTCGTAGAATTGCGGGGCCACTTGCTCCCAAGCACTGCCCCATACGTCGGCCACCGGTTTGCCGAGGGCGGCGGGGTGGCGGTCGGCCAGCGAGGGGACATAGGCGTCGTTGTAGAGCATGCACATATCCGGGCCCCACAGGATGGTGCCGAGGATGGGCGAGTTCAGGCAGGCGGACACGACCGAGCGCAGCGATTGCGGCCAGGTGTGGGGATCGCCCAGGCATGACGTGGACCAATCGTGGCTGCGCATGCGGGCGCCCATTTCGCCGCCGTTGTCCATGAAAGAAAGCGAAGTCGTCATAGTGTCTTTTGGTGTGGCCTTTTTCCGCTAGCCCGAGGTGGGGACAAGTTTGGATGTTGGTGGTGCGTGCGTGGTTGGGGCTTGGTGCTTTTGCCGGGGCGCGGTCGGGGGCCAGGCGGAGGGATTTCGGGTCGCCGCCACGGGATTAGCGGGCCGCTCGGCGGCTGCGTGGGGGACGCTGGTTATTGTAGCGCAGGATTTGGCGGGGTTGGTTGCATGTGGGAGGGGAAATAAAGTTGGTGGTATGGGGAATGTTTGCTATAATTCGCGGCTTCTCCGAAAGGGGAAGGAATGCAGGAGAGGTGGATGAGCGGTTGAAGTCGCACGCCTGGAAAGCGTGTATAGGGTCAAACCTATCGGGGGTTCGAATCCCCCTCTCTCCGCCAAGAATAAGAAAAGCCCTATAAATCAATGATTTATGGGGCTTTTTAGTATCGAGATTGGCAGCAAATTTGGTAGCAAACTATGCTCAAATTGCCAATCTACTTAAGAAATTCGTCGTATTATTTACACACTAGAATCAACGGTAAGCAAGTCAAGCGGTCACTGAACACAAGTGACCAGCTGACAGCTATCATGAGGGCTTCGCAGCTTTTGCAGAGTGCTCGTATGCCGTCAGATTCGTCCCATATTAAGACATTTGAGATTGACCTTTCTAGAGGTTTGCTGAAGGCAGACGTTCCAGAAGATCATGCCCGTATGCTCGAAGCTCTAGCATTGCTCAAAGCGGCGCATATCGCCCCTAATGCACAGCCAGCGCCCTCTGTAGCCAATTACAACACCGAACCTCTACCGCAAGCCAAATCTAAGAGCGGCTTGAAGCTGTTGGACTTGATTGACAAGTTCTTTCTTCTCAAGAGTCAGCAAGCCCGCAACTGTCGTCGCTTACAAGAATGTCGCAAAAGAAGCTTCTCACTTCCTCGGCAATCCGTTCATACGAGACATACAATTGTCGGACATTCCGAGACTTCAAGAACACCTCTCAAAGAAAAACAGTGCGAGAACTGTTGATAACAAAATGGCGGTGTTGCGAACTGTGTTCAGCTTCGCAAAAACTCAAGGCTACTTCTTTGCAGAAAATCCCGCGAAAGACAGAAAAATTCTGTCGGAGAAGGATAGAGCAAAAGCGGGATATGCAATCTTTGAACGAGAGGAAATCAAGAAATCTATCGTTCGGAATTTATGCAGAAGGCGAAAAACGAGGACAAGGACTACTATTGGACTTGATTCTTGGTCTGTATTCTGGTGCTCGCATTAGTGAAATCACAGGCCTCACAAAGAAGCAGTTTAAGAAGTCCGAGCAAGGTGTAAATTACATTACTATCAATGACTCAAAGACTCTTGCGGGCATCCGAAAGTTCCTTTATCTCAAAAATTGTTTGACGAAGGTTTGCAAGAGTTCATTGACGGAAAAGACAAAATTTTTAAGTATCAAGAGAAGTTAGGTAAAGGTTCTGGCAATGCTGTGGGTAAGAAATTTAAGCGACATATAGCAGAAGTAAAAATTGATAGACCGAAGCTTTTTTTCATCTCCGCAAGTTATTGGATGACTATCTACTCAAGGAAGGAATGCCTTACGAACCTCGGTGTGGGCATGAAATTGACGACACAAATGTAAGCAATTATAGTGGTGATTTTTCTGTTGATCAGTTGGCGAAAATTATGCAAGAGCCGATTAAAGGGATTGCACAATATTTCGGGTCTGTTGAAGTTAGATTTTCCATAAGCGTTCTCAATAGTTTTATCATTGATAATGAAAAAAAATATATAATAAATTTTCTAGGGGTAGGGAATGGCTTTAGTTAAGTGTAAAGAATGCGGTACGGAAGTAAGCACGGAAGCAAAAGCTTGTCCGAAATGCGGAGCGAAACCGCCAAAAAAAGTCGGTCTTCTCGGTTGGATTGCTGTCTTGTTTGTGGGTTTTTTTGTCTATCAATGCACTTCACAGAGTTCAAGAACTTCAGTCGCTGAGAAGCCCGCAGAGGTAGCGGTTCCAAGCAAACCGAAAATGACACCAGAGGAGACGGCGAAAGCAATAGCTCCAATATTGAAAAATTTTAAACTTAGTAGAGATAAAATGGAAAAAATCTCTTTCTATACCGCTCCTAATACAAATATTTTCGACGACCATTTATCTACTTATCTTGCAGTGACCGAAACGGGGCGAGCAATATTGAGAGTTCAAGTCGCTTTTCATGGGGATACTTGGATTTTTTGGGATAAGTTCAAAGTCATGGCTGATGATTCTATAGCTTATGAAAGAGATTTTTCGTATGGTAAAGTCTCTAGAGATAACAATACGGCGGGAGTTTTTGAGAACATAGATATCCCTGCAAGTGAGCTTGATATAGCTTCGTTGCGAACCATTGCAAACTCGAAGAAATCTACCATTCGCTTGTCGGGGAAAGACAAAAGAGAAGATTTTGAATTGTCTGCTAAAGCTATCAAAAATATTAAACAAACTTTAGAAGCATACGATAAACTTAAAGATTTATAACTCTGTATAAATCAAACATAAGAGGTTTTATCATGGAAGAACAATACGAAGCTGAGAGCCGTAACGAAGCTTTGCAAGCATTGCTGGACTATGATTTGATTGAAGGTGCTGCGGCGGGAATTGCTAAGAAAGTGATAGGCGAAAGCAGTCTTGACGGTCTCTCAGGTAAGCAAAAAGGAGTCTATCAAACTGTCATTCATCCTCACTTTGAAATTGCTTGTGACAATGAAGAATGTGGGCAAACGCTCCCTATGGATATGGTTGCGGACGCAATACGAAATGATCAAGCGGGAGAAGACTTTTATTGTGTAGATTGTCAATATCAATTCCGAGACAGAGGCGACGACTGAAGTTCATATCTCAACCCTGATTGCCTGCCCCTTAGCGGCGAACCATAAAACAAAAGCCCCGAAATTCGGGGCTTTTTTTTATAAAATTTCTTCGAAAATTTCTGCATAATTCTCATTGAAGACATTTTCTATCACTTCGTTTGCTTTCGTTTTATCAATCTCGCCGGTCAAGTCATCGTCAAGATAATTATATATTTCCAGAAGCCCCACAAACTTACCATTGTATTGTATGAGTGTTTGAGTTATTTGCAACTAGCAAAAATAGAGCTTGATTGTGTTCGTTCTCTTCTTGCGTTCCGTCGGTGTAATGACCCCACTCCTTGATAATTTTAAAGCCGTTGCTCTACAATTTTCATACGGGCGTGCCTCTAGAATCGGCTGACAGCCGCCGCGTAGCGGAAAAGCTGAAGCCGCCTGATGCTAACGTGTACTCCAGTTTGAGCGTGGGAATCGTGTAGGCGTATTGCGCACAGTAGTTCAGGCTTGCGGTGCATCCTTTTTCATCGCGCACATGCTGAGCAGTGTTGCCGCCAGGTAGTGCACGCCGCTCCAAACCGCCAGGCAAAGTGTCCAGCCAACCGGACCAGGCATGCATGTGAACCCTCTGCAGGCGTCGAGCTTGATTCCGGCTTCTTCCAGAGCGATCACTGGCGCCAGGGCGGCGATCTCCAAGTACAGCCAGTCTAATTCAAACGCTTTCCATGTCAGGATGAGGTGCGTCGATAGCAAGAAGATAAAAAGCACCCACCTCAGCGTGGCGGTCGGTGTGAACATGCTTGCACCTCGTCGAATAAATGGATATTCGAGGATAGCCCGGGAGTGCGCTTGCAGTATTGCTCAGGCGCAATCGGTTGCGGCCGGTGCCAGGCTTGCGCTACAGTGGCGCCGTTGGCGCATGTCATTGCCGCGTTAGCGAATTTCGTACAGCGCCTCGATGATCCAGGACAGATCGATGCCCGGTTCGTTCCGGTAGGCGTGGAAGAATGACACGGCCCAACCGGGATCGAGCAAGGTATTCCAGCGAACGAATTCCGCCTCCGAGTGTGTGGAAAGGAATGCGGCGCGGACCGACAGTTCCGCTTCGGCAAACGTGCAGGCGGGGTCCCAATAGATGCCGAATTGAGCTGCAAGAACCAGTTTTCTCATGGCGCCACCCTCCGGTGCATTTCAGCCGAATGTGTTCTCGGTTGAGAAAATGTATACGTCGAGACAGCACTAACGGTTTCAAACGAAGCCTGAATACGAAGATGGAACGGGAGTCGATATGACGCTGGGCGCGCTGTTGGCGGGATGGGTGGTACTGTGCGTTAGCACGCATGCGCTCGCCGCGAAGCCGGTCGACCCATGCCCGCGCACCAGCTCCGGCGACGAGTGGTCGGCACGATGCTTCATAGAAAAGGGCGGCGAACGCAAAGTGAAGCCGCGGTACTTAAAACGCATCGAGGCCAACGGCTACGGCATGGCCGTCATCGTCATCGAACAACCGCGCGAGATGGTCGCCGTCAACCGGCAAGGTATCGTGGTGGTACCGAATATCCGTCACACCGGTGATTTTGATTACCCGACGGCGGAGCGCGGGATCGGACGGTTCGCTATCGATGTGGCCGGCGATGGCCGGCGCCCGGTGCTTCAGTGCGGCTACTTCAAGGCCGAGCAGTTTCGTATCGTGGTGCCCGCGCAGTACGATCACTGCGCTCCCTTTCGCCAGGGGGAAGCACAAGCCTGCAGGGAATGCGTCAGTTATTGCACGGATGAGGATTGCCACGACAGGGTCTACGTTGGCGGGGAGGGCGCGGCACTGGCGCCGAATGGCGAAATCTTGCGCACCTACACGCTGCCAGGTCTTGACAAGGTGTGCGGTGCGGGCCAGGTGGCGCAGACGCGTGCCGCGCGCGGAGGCGGCACGTTATTCCTAAATTGCAAAACGCTTGCGGACCCGCCATGAAGACGTGACAGCAAGCGCGGGCTGACTGCGGGGTACGTCACCCCGCGGTTATCGGCGTTGCGGATTCAAGATGCCATCGCCGTTGCGCAGTCCAAGTCGGCGCTAAACGACGCGGCCTTGTTCCGCCGAAGCTTACGCCTGGTTTTTACGGCGGCGGGCGATGGCGCCCATCATGCCCATGCCGGCCAGCAGCATGACGTAGGTGCCGGGCTCCGGCACGGCGCTGGCCGTGCCGAACGTTGCCGTGTAGGCCAGGTGTTGCGTGGAAAACGCGTTCCAGCTTTCGCTCAGCGTCAGCGGGTCGGTCAGGTTCGAGTTGAGGTAGCGGAAGCCGCCGCCAAGGCCGGTGTCGCTGTCGGAGCCGGCGAAGGTCACGTACGAGACCGGCGAGGCGATATTGGCGACCGTCAGGTAGGCGATGTAGTTGGTGCCTGCCGTCAGCGCCAGGTTGATACCGCTCGCGCCCAGGAATTGGCTGCCACCCTCGTAGGTGATCGGCGCGCTGGTGTACAGCGCCGGACCGACCGCCTTGCTGCCGTCCCAGGCGGCAACGACGAGCGCGAGATCACCGCTCGCGCCAGATAGTGCCTGGAAACTAAAATCTTTCAACCAACCACCCGGCGCCGTGAAAAACTGGCCGTAGCTGGTCGTGTCCGGCTCACCCATGTAGGCGATGGCGCTGGTTCCGTCGTCGGCGTTGCTGTACACCGTGTCGGCGTGCGCAGCGCCGGACAAGGTGGCCGCAGCAATCACAATCGCAGTGAAAAGTTGCTTTAGATTCATATTGTTCCCCGTTTGGAAATATTTTTGGTTAAAACTACATCATAACTGCACGGCTAGCAATTGCAACAATAATCGTTGTGTATTGCTCAATGTGAGGCCGGCAGCCGACAGTCCGTCGGGCGGAAGATTGCGCTATCATTTCGCCGGCAAAATGTGGTAATGTTGCCCCTCCATGGTAAATGATAGCGCAAACATGTCTTTGTCCAAGATCAAGGGATTACGCTGGTGGATGATCAGTCTGATCATGCTGGGCGCTGTCATCAACTACCTGACGCGCAGCACGTTGGCGGTGGCGGCGCCCACCTTGCTCACCGAGCTCGGCATCACCACCAAGGAATACTCGTACATCACGGCCGCCTTCCAGGGCGCGATCATGTTGCAGCCCGTATGCGGCTACATCCTCGATGTGATCGGCCTGAAGTACGGCTTCGCCATGTTCGCCGCCGCCTGGTCGGTCATTTGCATGATGCACGGCATGGCCACCAACTGGCAGACCCTGGCCGCGCTGCGCGCCTTGCTGGGGCTGGCGGAGGGCTCGGCCAATCCGGCCGGCATGAAGGCCGTGTCCGAATGGTTCCCGGCCAAGGAGCGCGGGCTGGCGGGCGGCATCTTCAATATCGGCGCCTCGTTCGGCTCGATGCTGGCGCCGCCGCTGGTGGTGTGGGCCATCCTGTATTACAACTGGCAGTCCGCGTTCGTGATCACCGGCGCGCTGGGCCTGGTGTGGGTGGCGGCCTGGCTGCTGCTGTACGACGCGCCGGCCCGCCACCGCCGCCTGTCGGCCGCCGAGAAGGAGCATATCGCCGCCGGCCAGGAAAAGCATCTGGAAGGCGACGGCAAGCGGCCATCCATCGTTAGCATCCTCAAGATGCGCAATTTCTGGGGCATCGCGCTGCCGCGCTTCCTGGCCGACCCGGCCTGGGGTACGCTGTCGTTTTGGGTGCCGCTGTATCTGACCACGGTGCGCCATTTCGACCTGGCGCAGATCGCCATGTTCGCCTGGCTGCCGTTCCTGGCCGCCGACCTTGGCTGCATGTTCGGGCCGCTGGTGGTGCTGGCGCTGCAAAAGCGCGGTGTGCGCCTGATCAACGCGCGGCGCGGCGCCTTCACCCTGGGCGCCTGCATGATGATGGGCGTGGCGTTCGTCGGCTTCGTCGACAGTCCCTACGCCGCCATCGCCTTGCTCAGCCTGGCCGGCTTCGCGCATCAGACCTTGTCCGTCACCGTCATCACGATGTCGTCCGATCTGTTCAAACGCAACGAAGTGGCGACGGTGGCCGGCATGTGCGGCACCTTCGGCAACCTGGGCCTGTTGATTTTCTCGTTGCTGATCGGCGGCCTGATGGCCAGCGTCGGCTACACGCCGTTCTTTGTCACGCTGGCGGTGCTCGACCTGGTCGCCGCTGTGCTGTTGTGGACGCTGGTGCGCGAACCGGCGCCGACGATCCAACAACCCCTCACCACCCAACCAGCATGATCCAGAATCCCATCCTCCCCGGCTTCAATCCCGATCCGTCCATCGTGCGGGTGGAGGACGACTATTACATCGCCACGTCCACCTTCGAATGGTATCCGGGCGTGCAGATCCACCATTCGCGCGACCTGGTCAACTGGCGCCTGCTGGGCCGTCCACTCACCCGCGCCAGCCAGCTCAACATGCTGGGCGCGCCGGATTCCTGCGGCGTGTGGGCGCCATGCCTGACTTACGCGGATGGTTTGTTCTGGCTGATCTACACCGACGTCAAGCGCTACGGCCGCACCTCCACCGGTGGCGCCGCGGGCAGCGCATCGCTGCGCGACTTCCATAACTACCTGGTCACCAGTCCGGCCATCGACGGCCCATGGTCCGATCCGGTTCATCTGAACAGCAGCGGCTTCGATCCGTCGCTGTTCCATGACGACGACGGCCGCAAGTATTTACTCAACCAGCTGTGGGACCACCGGCCGGGCGGCAACCGTTTCGCCGGCATCGTGGCGCAGGAATATTCGGTGGCGCAGCGGCGCCTGATCGGCCGGCGCGAAAACATCTTCCAAGGCACAGCGCACGGGTTGACGGAGGCGCCGCACTTGTACAAGCGCGACGGCTATTACTATCTGTTGACCGCCGAGGGCGGCACCGGCTGGAACCATGGCGTGACGATGGCGCGGGCGCGCGATCTGCATGGGCCGTATGAGTTGCATCCGGACCAGACCATCCTCAGTTCCCGCCACCGGCCCGACGCCGGCTTGCAGCGGGCCGGCCACGCCGATCTGGTCGACACGCAGGACGGCCAGACTTATATGGTGTACCTGTGCGGCCGGCCGCTGCGCAATCGCGGCACCTGCACGCTGGGGCGCGAGACCGCGATCCAGCCGGTGGTGTGGGGCGACGATGGCTGGCTGCGCACGGTCGACGGTCTGGGGACGGCGCAGCGCGTGGCCGCCGCGCCGGGCTTGCCGCCGCATCCCTGGCCCGTCGAGCCGGTCCGCGAGGATTTCGACGCGCCGCAATTGCCGCTGGCGTTCCAGTGGCTGCGCTCGCCGTGGCCGGAGGAGCTGTTCAGCCTGACCGAGCGGCCGGGGTATTTGCGTCTGTTCGGCCGCGAGAGCCTCGGCAGCCAGTTCCGTCAGGCACTGGTCGCGCGCCGCCAGCAGTCCCACTGCTACAGCGCCTCGACCGTGGTCGATTTCGAGCCGGAACATTACCAGCAGCAGGCGGGGCTGGTCTGCTATTACGGCGGCGCCAAGTTCCACTATCTGCACATCACACACGACGAGGCGCTCGGCAAGCACTTGCGGGTGATGACGAGCCTGCCCAACCATGTGCAGACGGACACCTTCACGGCGCCGATCGCGCTGCCGTCCGGCGCGCCGGTGGCCCTGCGCGTGGAGGTCGACGAGGAGCGGTTGTACTTCGGCTACCGGATCGCGGACGGCGACTGGCAGTGGCTGACGCAGCAGTTCGACGCCAGCATCCTGTCGGACGAGGCCAACGCGCCCGGCCAGCCCAACTTCACCGGGGCGTTCGTCGGCATGGCGTGCCAGGACATGGCCGGCACGGGGCTGCACGCCGACTTCGATTACTTCGCGTACCGCGAGCGGGCGTATTGCATCGATGCGATGCGGCTGGCGTGCGGGTGAGCCGACGGTCGTAGCCCGTGGCGCTCCGGCGCCGGGCCCAATATCATTCGCCCGCTTGGTGATTTTCGCAATTGCGGCGGCTCGGCGCTGCTTGCAGAATAGCTGGAAAATACCATCTCCACGAGACAGCTTAATGACCATCACCCATCGGCGTGCCTACGCCGCCATCGCGCTCGCCTGCGCGGCCCAGGCAGGCGCAGCCGCGCCGACCAACGAACTCAATATTTATAACGGCCGCCCGTCGGGCGCCTTGCAGCCGGCCGTCGCCGATTTCGAAACGCAAAAAATGCTCGACGGCGCCAGCGCCGTCATTGCACCGGCGAACAAGTCGCCCAACGGTAGCGTGAGCGTCAGCAAGTCCGGCATGAAGCAGGCCGACGACGCGCTGACCCTGCAATGGAAGGACACCTGGTACGCGGGCCTGCGCATCGACGGCGGCAAGCAGCCGCTCGACCTGCGGCCGTACATGGCCAAGGGCGTGCTGGCGCTGGACGTCAACGTCAAGGAGCTCGGCAACGGCGGCATCAATTTCAAGGTCGGCTGCGGCGACAAGTGCGAGCGCAGCGTGCCCTATGTGCTGCCGGGCCGCGAGGCGGCGGGCAAGGGCTGGCGGCGCGTGGCGTTCGCCATGAGCTGCTTCGCGCGCGACGGCGACGACTTCAGCAAAGTGGCGCGGCCGTTCGCGCTGGAAGGCACCGGCACCGGCGAGGTGGCCATCGCCAACGTCAAGATCCTCAAGACCGGCAAGCCGAACGCCAGCTGTCCCGACTACCGCACCGTGTCGGTCACGCCGGACAAGCTCAATGAATCGTGGTCGATCGGCTGGTGGACCAAACGCCACGAGGACAAGCTGGCGCAAGTCAAGGCGATGGGCGCTAACAGCCAGATCGTCTTCATCGGCGACTCCATCACCCAGGGCTGGGAGAAGGAGGGGGCGCCGGTCTGGGATCGCTATTACAAGCCGATGAACGGCCTGGCGCTGGGCTTCGGCGGCGACCGCACCGAGAATGTGCTGTGGCGCCTTCAGCATGGCGAGGTCGATGGCATCGCGCCCAAGGTCGCGGTGCTGATGTTCGGCACCAATAACACCGGCCACCGCCAGGAGGAGCCCAAGACCACGGCCGCCGGCATCAAGCGCAATATCGAGGAGCTGCGGCGCCGCCTGCCGGACACCAGGATCCTGCTGCTGGCGATCTTCCCGCGCGGCGAAAAGCCGAACGACCCTCTGCGCGAAATCAACAACAAGGTCAACGCCATCATCGCCGGCTACGCCGACAACCAGAAGGTGTTTTTCGCCGATTTCAACCAACAGTTCCTGGCGCCGGACGGCACGCTGTCGACCGACATCATGCCGGACCTGCTGCATCCGAACGAGAAGGGCTATGAGATATGGGCCAAGGCGCTGGCGCCGGAGCTGAAAAAGCTGATGCCGGCGGCGGGGGATGCGGGCGTGCCTTATGCATGGCAGCCGGTGGCCATCGGCGGCAGCGGTTTCGTCTCCGGCATCATCACCAGCAAAACCGAGAAAGACCTGATCTACCTGCGCACCGACGTCGGCGGCGCCTACCGCTGGGACGCGCCGAACAAGCGCTGGATCGCGCTGATGGACTGGGTGTCCGACCGCGAGACCGGCCTGCTGGGCGTGGAGTCGATCGCCATCGATCCGACCACGCCGGGCCGGGTGTATATGTCGACCGGTATCGAGTACCTGAACGGCGGCGCCAGCGCGATCCTGAAATCGAGCGACTACGGCAAAACCTTCACCAAGATCGACGTCACCAGCCAGTTCAAGGTGCATGGCAACGGCATGGGGCGCGGCAACGGCGAGAAGCTGCAGGTCGATCCGGCCGACGGCAAGGTCCTGTACATCGGCACGCGCGCCAACGGCATGTTCAAGAGCGTCGACGAGGGCATGACCTGGCGCCGCCTCGATGGCCTGGACGTGACCACCACGCCGGTCAACAAGAACGGCGTGAGCCTGGTCGTGCTCGACCCGTCCAGCGTCAAGGACGGCGCCACGCAGCGCCTGTTCGCCGGTATCTCGCGCTTCGGCAAGGACGGCGCCAATATGTATGTGTCCGAGGACGCCGGGAAAACCTTCAGCGCGATGGCGGGCGGCCCGTCCAGGCTGATGCCGCACCGCGCCGTGCTGGCCGGCGGCAAGCTGGTGGTGACGTTCGCCAAGGGCGCCGGTCCGTGGGGCGACGTCGCCCACGGCGAAGGCCTGGAGGAGGGCGGCGTGTGGCAGTACGATATCGCCGCGAAGAAGTGGGCCGATATCTCGCCGCCGCTGAACCGCGCCTATGCCGGCATCACCGTCGATCCGGGTAATCCCAAGCGCATGGTGGTCACCACCATCAGCTACTACCGCAACCACACCAACGCGATCCGCGACCAGTTCTTCGAGACGCTCGACGGCGGCAAGAGCTGGAAGAGCATCGTCGACCAGGGCGTGAAGATCGACGCCAATGGCGTCAGCTGGATCGCCGGCAGCTTCATACACTGGGCGGCCAGCGTGGAATTCGATCCCTTCGACACCAGGAAGCTGATGGTCGTCTCCGGCAACGGCATCTTCAATTCGACCGACATCAACGCCGCGCCGGCGATCTGGAAGTTCGAGGACGAGGGGCTGGAGGAATCGGTGCCGCTCAACCTGGTCAGCATTCCCGGCGGCCCGGTGATTTCGGCCATCGGCGACTACGATGGCTTCCGCCACACCGATCCGACCAGGTATTCGCCGATCCACACGCCGACCATGGGCACGACCTGGGGTCTGGACTACGCGGCCGGCAATCCCAACGTGGTGGCCCGCGCCGGCAGCGCGATGTACATCTCCAACGACATGGGCGTGAGCTGGAAAAAAACCGCGTCCATGCACGGCACGAAAGGCCAGCTGGCGCTCAGCGCCGACGGCAAGACGATCGTGCACAGCCCGGAGAAATCGGAGACCAGCTACGTCAGCACCAACGGCGGCGACAGCTGGAACCCGGTCCAGGGCCTGGGCGGCGCCCGTCCGGTGGCCGATCCGGTCGACGCCAGGAAGTTTTACGCCATCGGCGGCGACCATGTACTGGTGAGCACTGACGGTGGCGCCAGTTTCGCCCCGGCCGGCGCGCTGGCGTCGGCCAAGCGCACGCGCGCGGTGCTGCGCGCGGCGCCGGGCCGCGAGGGCGACATCTGGGTGCCGCAATACGACGGCGGCCTGGCCCGTTCGACCGATGCCGGCAAGCGCTTTACCAAGCTGCCGGGCGTCAGCTACGCGGCGGCGGTCGGCTTCGGCAAGGCGGCGCCGGGCGCCAATTATCCCGCCGTCTATATATGGGGCACCGTCGGCGGCGTGCGCGGCGTGTTCCGCTCGACCGACATCGAGAAGGGCGACGGCGCCACCTGGCTACGTATTAATGACGACGATCATCAATACGGCGGTCCGGGCGATGCCCAATTCGTTATCGGTGACCTTAACACTTTTGGCATCGTTTTCATGAGTACGGCCGGCCGAGGCATCGTATTTGGGAAACCTACCCCTCTGACAGGAGAAAAATAGCCGAATAGATGGCTTCATTTACGGACGGGAACGTCTTTTTCATCTAAATCGTGACGGAATCATGCCACAATACAAATCGCATCCGCGAGAGGGTGCGATGAGACGTGCCGTTTCCGATTGAGGTAGTTGAAGATGCCGATGAAGTCCCACCGTATTGCGCTGTTATTTAACGCAAACAAGATTTTTGACCGCGAAGTCATCGCCGGTATTGCCGCGCATTTAAGCAGCACCCGCGCCTCCTGGGACTTGTTCCTGGAGGAAGACTTCCGCCTGCGCCTGCCCGGTATCGAACATTGGCAGGGCGACGGCATCATCGCCGACTTCGACGATCCGGCCGTGGCCGCCGCGCTCGCGCGCACCCGCATCCCGGTGGTGGCCGTGGGCGGCTCCTACGCCAGCGAGAGCAACTACCCGAGCGGCGTGCCCTACGTCGCGACCGACAACTTCAAACTGATTAAACTTGCCCACGATCATCTAATCGAGGCCGGGCTGCGCCATTTCGCCATGTTCAGCCTGCCGGAGGCGCAGGAAAACCGCTGGGCGCAGGAGCGCGAGACCGCCTTCCGCAAGCTGATGGCCGACGACAAGATGGAGCCGCAGATCTATCGCGGCCTGGGCACCAGCGCCGCCTCGTGGGACGAGGCGGTCGAACAGCAGATCAAATGGCTGCACAGCCTGCCCAAGCCGGTCGGCATCATCGCCGTCACCGACGCCCGCGCGCGCCAGCTGCTGCAAGCGTGCATCATGGCCAATATCGAGGTGCCGGAGCAGGTGGCGCTGATCGGCATCGACAACGATCCGCTGGCGCGCATGCTCACCCGCATCCCCCTCAGTTCCGTGATCCAGGGCGCCCAGGAGATGGGCCGCACCGCCGCCCACCTGCTGGACCAGATGCTGCACGGCGTGCGCCTGCAGGGCACGCGCGTGATGGTGCCGCCGGTCGGCATCAACGTCCAGACTTCCACCCGCCACGAGGCGCCCAAGCATCCGCACGTGATGCGCGCGCGCCATTTCATCCGCCAGTACGCCTGCCAGGGCATCAAGACCCACCAGGTGGCCGAATATGTCGGCATTTCGCGTTCGTCGCTGGAGTCGTACTTCCGCCAGGAGCTCGATTGCAGCGTGCACGATGTGATTTTGCGCTTCAAGCTTGACGCGGCCACCGAGCGCCTGGCGCGCGGCGACAGCAGCATCGCCGAGGTGGCGCTGACGTGCGGCTTCACCTCCGTCCAGTACATGCACGCGGTGTTCAAGCGCGAGCTGGGTTGCACCCCGCGCGCCTACCAGGACCGCATGCTCAAATGCCCGGAAGCGGCGGCCGCGCCGGAGGGCGCGCCGCCGGCCTTGCGCAGCGTCGCCTGAATTGGGCCGGTCGGCGCCGCGCCGCCCGGGTTTAACGTAATTGACCAAATTACGCGTAAATCATGACCGTGCTTGGCGGTTTTCATAATTGCCCCCACCCCTGAATAAGGTGAAAATCTCCCACGCAGTTTGCTAGCCTGCTTGGAGAGAGAGACCTTGGAAAATAATATAAATTCGATGCTGCCGGACGATGTGAGCCGCGCAGTGCTGGTGGGACGTGTGTGGCGCAATGGCGTCATCAACGGACCATGTGTGGTCGCCGTACGCAACGGCGAGGTGTTCGACATCACCGGCCACGCCCCGACCATGTCCGATTTGCTGGAGCGCGACGACGCGCTGGAAGTGGCCCGTTCCGCTCCCGGCGAATCGCTCGGCCCCGTGCAGGCCTTGTTGGAGAACGCCATCGGCGGCTCCGCCGACGACGGCATCCCGCGCCTGCTGGCCCCTTGCGACCTGCAGGCGATCAAGGCTTGCGGCGTGACCTTCGCGGTCAGCCTGCTGGAACGCGTGATCGAAGAGCAGGCCGCCGGCGATCCGTCGCGCGCCAACGCGCTGCGCGCCGAAATCCAGACCATCATCGGTTCCGACCTGTCGGCCATCCGTCCCGGTTCGCCGGAGGCGGCCAAGCTGAAGGCCGACCTGATCGAGCGCGGCCTGTGGTCGCCGTACATGGAAGTCGGTATCGGCCCGGACGCCGAGGTGTTCTCCAAGTCGCAGCCGATGTCCGCTGTCGGCGTGGGCGCCGACGTCGGCCTGCATCCTGATTCGAAGTGGAACAACCCGGAGCCGGAGATCGTCCTGGCCGTCAACAGCCAGGCCAAGGTGCTCGGCGCCACCCTGGGCAACGACGTCAACCTGCGCGACATCGAAGGCCGCAGCGCGCTGTTGCTCGGTAAAGCCAAGGACAACAACGGTTCGTGCGCGATCGGCCCGTTCATCCGCCTGTTCGACGAACACTTCACCATCGACACCATCCGCAACGCGGAAGTGAGCATGCTGATCGAAGGCCAGGACGACGATTTCCGTCTGGCCGGCGCCAGCCGCATGCGCGAAATCAGCCGCGATCCGCTGGACCTGGTCAGCCAGGTGTGCGGCCGCCACCACCAGTACCCGGACGGCTTCATGCTGTTCCTCGGTACGATGTTCTCGCCGATCAAAGACCGCGACGCCGTCGGCGGCGGTTTCACCCACCACCTGGGCGACCGTGTCAGCATCTCGACGCCTTCGCTGGGCGCGCTGGTCAACCACGTGCAGCGCAGCGACCAGATCGCACCATGGACCTACGGCGTGCGCGCGCTGATGAACCGCGCCCGCGCTTCCGCTGCCGTTTCCGCCACGGTGGCCGCCAAGCCGGCCGCGCAGACCAAGCCGGAACAGGCGATCTATCCTAGCCTGGCCGGCAAGCGCGTGGTCGTCACCGGCGGCGGCAGCGGCATCGGCGCCGGCATCGTCGAGGCGTATGCGCGCCAGGGCGCCCGCGTGACCTTCCTCGATATCGCCGAAGCCGACTCGCGCGCGCTGGAGCAGACCTTGTCGACCTTGCCGGTGCCGCCGAAGTACCTGCACTGCGACCTGACCAACCTCGATGTGCTGGCCAAGACCTTCGCCGACATCGGCACCGTCGATATCCTGATCAACAACGCCGCCAACGACGACCGCCACAACCTGGCCGACGTCACGCCGGCATACTGGGAAGGCCGCATGGCGGTCAACCTGCGCCACCAATATTTCTGCGCCAAGGCCGTCGCGCAGGGCATGCGCGAGCAGGGCGGCGGCGTGATCCTGAACTTCGGTTCGATCTCGTGGCACCTGGCGCTGCCGGACCTGACCTTGTACATGATGGCCAAAGCCGCCATCGAGGGCATGACCCGTGGCCTTGCGCGCGATCTCGGACCTGATAATATCCGTGTCAATTGCATTATCCCTGGTGGCGTACGCACGCCGCGCCAGGAAGCGCTGTGGCACACGCCGGACGAGGAAGCCCGCATCCTGGCCGGCCAGTGCCTGAAAAAGCGCGTGCAAGTGGACGACGTGGCGGCGATAACGCTGTTCCTTTCCTCGGACAGCGCCTCGGCCTGCTCCGGTCGCGAATACTTCGTCGACGCCGGCTGGTACGGCGCATAAAGATATGGGTAATGACATGAACAACCAGCAGCCACGCCGCTACCGCTCGCAAGACTGGTTCGACAATCCAGACCACATCGACATGACCGCGCTCTATCTGGAGCGCTTCATGAACTACGGGATCACGCCGGAAGAACTGCGCTCGGGCCGGCCGATCATCGGCATCGCCCAAAGCGGCAGCGACATCAGCCCGTGCAACCGCATCCATCTGGAACTGGCCAAGCGCGTGCGCGACGGCATCCGCGACGCCGGCGGCATCGCGATGGAATTCCCGCTGCATCCGATCTTCGAGAACTGCCGCCGTCCGACGGCGGCGATCGACCGCAACCTAGCCTATATGGGCCTGGTCGAGATCCTGCACGGCTATCCGATCGACGCCGTGGTCCTGACCACCGGCTGCGACAAGACCACGCCTTCGCAGATCATGGCCGCGTCGACGGTGGATATTCCCGCCATCGTGCTGTCCGGCGGCCCGATGCTGGACGGCTGGTTCGAAGGCGAGCTGGCAGGTTCCGGCGCGGCGATCTGGAAGGGCCGCCGCCAGCTGGCTGCCGGCACCATCGACAACGAGAAGTTCCTGCAGATCGCCGCCGCGTCGGCGCCGTCGGCGGGACACTGCAACACCATGGGCACGGCATCGACGATGAACGCCATCGCCGAGGCGCTGGGCATGTCGCTGACCGGCTGCTCGGCGATTCCCGCGCCGTACCGCGAGCGCGGCCAGATGGCGTATGAAACCGGCCGCCGCATCGTCGAGATGGCAAAGCTGGACATCAAGCCTTCGTCGATCCTGAACCGCGACGCCTTCCTCGACGCGATCGTCGTCAACGCCGCCATCGGCGGTTCGACCAACGCGCAGCAGCACATCGTCGCGATGGCGCGCCACGCCGGCGTCGAGCTGCATTCGAGCGACTGGATGGAATACGGCCACAAGGTGCCGCTGCTGCTGAACATGCAGCCCGCCGGTAAATTCCTGGGCGAGCGGTTCCACCGCGCGGGCGGCGTGCCGGCCGTGATGTGGGAGCTGGAGCAGCAGGGCATGCTGCGCTCGGAACGCGCCACCGTCACCGGCCGCACCATGCGCGACAACCTGGCCGGCAAGGAAACGCACGACCGCGAAGTGATCTTCCCGTTCAACGCACCGTTGAAAGAAGATGCCGGTTTCTTCGTCTTGAAGGGCAACCTGTTCGACTTCGCCATCATGAAGACCAGCGTGATTTCGCCGGCCTTCCGCGAGCGTTATCTGAGCAAGCCGGGCCAGGAGAACATCTTCGAGTCGCGCGCCGTGGTGTTCGACGGTTCGACCGATTACCACAACCGCATCAACGATCCGGCGCTGAACATCGACGAGGACTGCATCCTGGTGATTCGCGGCGCCGGTCCGGTGGGCTGGCCCGGTTCGGCCGAGGTGGTGAACATGCAACCGCCGGACGCGCTGGTCAAGCGTGGCATCAACTGGCTGCCGACCTTGGGCGACGGCCGCCAGTCCGGCACCTCGGACAGCCCGTCGATCCTGAACGCGTCGCCGGAGAGCGCCGTCGGTGGCGGCCTGGCATGGCTGCGCACCGGCGACATGATCCGCGTCGACCTGAACGCCGGCACCTGCGACGCGCTGGTGCCGCAGGCCGAGTGGGAAGAACGCAAGAAGGGCGCGCTGCCGGCCATCCCGGCCAGCCAGACGCCGTGGCAGGAAATCTACCGCAGCACCGTGGGGCAGATGGAAAGCGGCGCTTGCATGGAACTGGCTGTACCATACCGTGGCGTGGCGGATAATCCGGCGCGGCATAATCATTGAAGGTGACGCCGCTGGCGGCTCATGGCGGCTCATGGCGGATTACGGCGGTGCCTAATCCGCCCTGCGAAAATCTGTAAAAATGGGCATAGACCTGTACGGTAACGAGCTAGAAATGTAGGGCCTGTGTCAGGCAAAACGGCATTCGAATCAGGAGACGAAACAAATGAAGAAAATATTGAGTGCGGCCGCCATCGCGGTCATGATGGTATGCGCCGGCGGTAACGCCATGGCGGACGCCAAGAATCCCAAGATCGGCTTTTCCATCGACGACCTGCGCCTCGAGCGCTGGGCGCGCGATCGCGACTACTTCGTCGCCGCCGCTGAAAAGCAGGGCGCCAAAGTCTTCGTGCAGTCGGCCGACGCCAGCGAGCAGCGCCAGATCGCCCAGATCGAAAACCTGATCTCGCGCGGCGTCGACGTGCTCGTCATCGTTCCGTACAACGCCACGGTGCTGAACAACGCCGTCAAGGAAGCCAAGAAGGCCAAGATCAAGGTTGTCTCGTACGACCGCCTGATCCTCAACGCCGACATCGACGCCTACATCTCGTTCGACAACAAGGCTGTCGGCGAAATGCAGGCGCAGGGCGTGGTCGCCGTCAAACCAAAGGGTAACTACTACCTGCTGGGCGGCGCCCCGACCGACAACAACGCCAAGATGCTGCGCGAAGGCCAGCTAAAGGTGCTGCAGCCGCTGATCGACAAGGGCGACATCAAAGTGGTCGGCAAGCAGTGGGTCAAGGACTGGAATCCGGCCGAGGCGATGTCCATCGTCGAAAACGCGCTGACCGCCAACGGCAACAAGCTCGATGCGGTGGTCGCCTCCAACGATGCCACCGCCGGCGGCGCGATCCAGGCGCTGGCTTCGCAAAAGCTGGACGGCAAAGTGGCCGTCTCCGGCCAGGACGCCGATCTGGCCGGCGTGCGCCGCGTCATCGCCGGCACCCAGACCATGACCGTCTACAAGCCGCTCAAGCTGATCGCCACCGAGGCGGCCAAGCTGTCGGTTCAACTGGTGCGCGGCGAGAAGCCGGCCTTCAACTCGCAGTACCAGAACGGCTTCAAACAAGTCGACACGCTGCTGCTGAAGCCGACCATGCTGACCAAGGCGAATATGGATGTCGTCGTTGCCGATGGCTTCTATACCAAGGCCCAACTCGCGGCTGCGAAGTAATCGCCGCTTCATGAAGACCGGGGCGTCGTCCACGCCCCGCCGTGCGTTCGCACTGTCTTTCGCCACGCCCCGTTGCGCCGATCGCGCGGCGGCTTGCGCGTGGCGAGTTCCACCACCTCTGCGAGAACCAGTATGTCCGGCTATTTGCTAGAAATGAAGGGCATCGTCAAAAAATTTGGCGGTGTTCCGGCGCTCGACGGCATCGACCTGCAAGTGCGGGCCGGTGAGTGCATCGGCTTGTGCGGCGAGAACGGCGCCGGCAAGTCGACCCTGATGAAAGTGCTGTCCGCCGTCTACCCGCACGGCACCTGGGACGGCGAGATCCTCTTCGACGGCAAGCCGCTGCGCGCGCAGTCGATCCGCGAGAGCGAGGCCGCCGGCGTCGTCATCATCCACCAGGAACTGATGCTGGTGCCCGAGCTGTCCGTCACCGAGAATCTGTTCCTCGGCAACGAGATCACCTTGCCGGGCGGGCGCATGGATTATTCGGCCATGAACCAGCGCGCCGAGGCGCTGCTGAAAGAACTGAACCTGCACGACGTCAACGTGGTGCTGCCGGTGTCGAACTACGGCGGCGGCCACCAGCAGCTGATCGAGATCGCCAAGGCGCTCAACAAGAACGCGCGCCTGCTGATCCTGGACGAGCCGTCGTCGTCGCTGACGACCTCCGAGATCCAGGTGCTGCTCAATATCATCCGCGGCCTCAAGGCCAAGGGCGTCGCCTGCGTCTACATCTCGCACAAGCTCGACGAGGTCGAGGCGATCTGCGACACCATCGTCGTCATCCGCGACGGCCAGCACATCGCCACCACGCCGATGGACAAGATGGACGTCAAGCAGATCATCGCGCAGATGGTCGGCCGCGAGATGAACCAGCTGTATCCGACCCTGGAACGCGCGCCGAGCGAGGACATCGTGTTCGAGGCGCGCAACGTGATTTGCTACGACGTCGAGAAGCCGGAGCGCCGCAAGGTCGACAATGTCTCCTTCGCGCTGCGCCGCGGCGAGATCCTCGGCATCGCGGGCCTGGTCGGCGCCGGCCGCACGGAGCTGGTGTCGGCGTTGTTCGGCGCCTATCCGGGCCGCTCGGAAGCCGAGGTGTGGCTCAACGGCGTCAAAATCGACACCAGCACGCCGCTCAAGGCGATCCGCGCCGGCCTGGCGCTGGTGCCGGAGGACCGCAAGCAGCACGGCATCGTGCGCGACCTGGACGTCGGCCAGAACATCACCTTGTCGGTGCTGGGGCGCTTCGCCAAGTTCACCCGCATCGACCGCGAGGCGGAACTGAAGGTGGTCAGCGAGGAGATCGCGCGGCTCGGCCTGAAGACGGCCAGCCCGTTCCTGTCGATCACGTCGCTCTCGGGCGGCAACCAGCAGAAGGCGGTGCTGTCGAAGATGCTGCTGACGCGCCCCAAAGTGCTGATCCTCGACGAGCCGACGCGCGGCGTCGACGTCGGCGCCAAGTTCGAAATCTACAAACTGATGCTGGACCTGGCCAGCCAGGGCGTCTCCATCATCATGGTGTCGTCCGAGCTGGCCGAAGTGCTGGGCGTGTCCGACCGCGTGCTGGTGATGGGCGAGGGTAAGCTGCGCGGCGATTTCGTCAACCAGGACCTGAGCCAGGAAACGCTGCTGTCGGCGGCACTCGATCATTCGTGATGACTTATCTGTGAACTCCATGAAAACCATAAATCTCAAACAGCTCTTCACGCAGTACAAGATCCTCGCGCTGCTGATCGCCATCGCCATCATCTGGGCTTTCTTCAGCTGGAAGACGGAGGGCGGCTTCATCTCGCCGCGCAACCTGTCGAACCTGATGCGCCAGATGGCCGTCACCGGCATCGTCGCCTGCGGCATGGCCTTCGTCATCATCGCCGGCGAGATCGACCTGTCGGTCGGCTCGCTGCTCGGCCTTCTGGGCGGGGTGGCGGCGGTGCTCGACGTCACGCACCACCTGCCGCTGCCGGCCACCGTCGCGGTGGTGCTGGCATGTGGCCTGGTGCTTGGCCTGTTCAACGGCTACCTGACGGCTTATAAGCACATACCGTCCTTCATCGTGGGCCTGGGCGGCATGCTGGCCTATCGCGGCATCGTGCTGGGCGTGACCGACGGCGTGACGGTGGCGCCGGTGTCCGAGCCGCTGGTGCACCTGGGCCAGGGCTACCTGTCGCCGCAAATGGGCGTGGTGCTGGGCGTCGGCCTGTTCATCCTGGGCGCCGTGCTGACCTGGCGCCAGCGCGCGAGCCTGGCGCGCCACGGCCTGCCGGTGCCGCCGATGTGGCGCGACGGCCTGCGCCTGGCGGCGATCGGCGTGGTGCTGTTCGCGTTCGTGCGCACCTTGAACAGCTACGAGGGCATTCCGCTGCCGGTCCTGCTGCTGCTCGCGTTGCTCGGTGTGTTCAGCTACGTCGCCACGCAAACGGTGTTCGGCCGCCGCATCTACGCGGTGGGCAGCAACATGGAGGCGACCCGTCTTTCCGGCGTCAACGTGCAGGCCGTCAAGCTGTGGATCTTCGGGATCATGGGTTTGATGTGCGCCCTGGCTGGCCTGATCAACACCGCCCGCCTGGCGGCAGGTTCGCCGTCGGCCGGCACCTCGGGCGAGCTCGATGCGATCGCCGCCTGCTTCATCGGCGGCACCTCGATGCGCGGCGGCTCGGGCACCGTGTACGGCGCGTTGATCGGCGCGCTGGTGATGGCCAGCCTGGATAACGGCATGTCGATGCTGGACGTCGATACCTACTGGCAGATGATCGTCAAGGGCTGCATCCTGACGTTGGCGGTGTGGGTCGATGTGGCGACGCGCTCGGGCCGCCGTTGAGTTTGAATAGCTGAGTCCAGTTTCACCGACACGCGGCCCGCAACGACGGGCCGCGTTGTCGTTTACGGCCGTTGTTTTTCTGCGGGATTGGCTGCGGGCAGGCCGGCGGGGGCGTGCGGACGTGCGGACGCTTGCGGATTATCATTCCGCCGCTTGGTGAATTTCGCAATTGCCACACTTTTGCGTAACTTGCAAAATGTTTGCATATCATCGTGTGGCCTTGGCACCCTGCCAGTTAAGCCAGAACGAAAAAAAATATCTAAGAGCGAGACGTATCCATGAAGATCAAAGAACCGCGCCTTATGGCGCCTGCGGGCGTTGTTCGTCCCGCGTCCGTAATCATCGACCCCAGGCTGGTCCTCAGCGCCCCTGAAAAGCACCAATAACAAATAGCCTTAGAGCTATGAAAAATTCATATACCTTTTGGAGAGCATAACATGAAACAATTTAAAAAAACAGCAATCGCTTTGGGCCTGGCCCAAATGGCGATGATGGCCAGCAGTGCTTCGCACGCGCAGACCACCCCGGCGCCTGCGACGCCGGCCACCACGCCGGCCGCCGAGCCGGTGGCGGTGGTGATCACCGGCCAGCGCGCGGCGCTGCAGTCGGCCCAGAAGATCAAGCAGAATTCCGACGAGGTGGTCGATTCGATCGCCTCCGACGACATCGGCAAGCTGCCGGACCGCTCGGTGACCGAGGTGCTGCAACGCGTCGCCGGCGTGACCATCGACCGCACCATGTCCAAGAGCGATCCGGAGCACTTCTCGGTCGAAGGTTCGGGCGTATCGATCCGTGGCCTGAGCTACGTGCGCTCGGAATTGAACGGCCGCGACTCGTTCTCCGCCAACGGCGGCCGCTCGCTCAACTTCGGCGACGTGCCGCCGGAGCTGCTGGCCGGCGTCGACATCTATAAGAACCCGTCGGCCGAACAGACCGAAGGCGGCATCGGTGGCCTGGTCAACCTGCGCACCGCGATGCCGTTCGACTTCAAGGGCTTCCATGGCGCCTTGTCCGCGGAGACCACCTATTCGGAACTGAAGAAGGGCAAGAAGTCGCCGTCGTATTCCGGCCTGGTGTCGAACCGCTGGAAAACCCCGATCGGCGAAGTGGGCGTGCTGGTCGACCTGGCCTCCTCGGAAAGCGGCACCCGCACCGACGCGCTGCAGGTCGAGCCGTACTTCCCGACCACCGACGCCAATGGCAAGACCGTCTACGTGCCGAAGGGCGCGCAGTGGCGCACCCTGGAATTCAACCGCAAGCGCGAAGGCGCGTACGGCGCCTTGCAGTGGAAGCTGGACAGCACCTTGAGCAGCTCGCTGACCTACTTCAAGTCGAAGTACAAGATGACCTGGGACGAACAGGCGATCTTCTCGGCCGCCAATCCGGCGAACCTGAGCGTGACCAACGGCGTCTATGATGGCAGCGGGCGCTTCATGTCCGGCACCCTGAACTCGACCGGAGGCATCGACTTCGGCAACGACAACCGCACGGCGACCCGCAATTCGGACACCACCGACATCTCGTGGAACCTGCGCTGGCGTCCAAGCGACGCCTGGACCGTCAGCACCGATGTGCAGCGCATCCGCGCCAACACCGACAGCCTCGATTCGACCGTGGCCACGGCCGTCAAGATGCCGTCGCAGAAGCTGGACCTGACCGGATCGCTGCCGAACCTGATCTTCAACGACGCCGACCGCGCCGCGCTGCTCAACCCGGCCAACAACTACTGGAACTTCACCCAGGAGCACCTGGACCGCAGCAAGGGCAAGGAAACCGCATGGCGCACCGACGCCACCTACGCGTTCGACAATCCGGTGCTGCGCGACGTCCGTTTCGGCGTGCGCCTGACCGACCGCGACGCGGTGACGCAGAAGTCCAACCCGGACTACAACTGGGCCGCGATCTCGGCGCCATGGCAGGTCGGCAGCGGAGCCGGCCAGATCACGTCCGAGGCGTTCCTGAGCGATCCGCGCTTCGCCGGCAACACCACCATCAAGCACTTCGATAACTTCTTCAACGGCAAAATGAACATGCCGTCGCTGATCATCCCGGCCATTTCGACGTCGGCCGGTTATCCGAACAGCTACGCCGAACTGCACAAGTACCACGAGATGCTGTGCGCGCAGCCGGGCACCTGCACCCCGTGGAAAGCGGCCACCTTCGGCAGCGATCCGGCCGGCACCAACGAGCAAAGCGAGAAGACCCAGGCCGCCTACGGCCAGCTGCGCTTCGGCTGGGATGAGCTGAAATATCCAATCGACGGCAACGTCGGTCTGCGCTACGTGAGGACGAACTCGAAAGCGGCCGGCTACACGGTGTACACGCCGCCGAACAACCAGCCGGCGCCGGGTTCCTATACCGGCGAGACGATCCCGGTGATCGCCGCCTACTCGCAGGCCGAGACCTACGAGAACCGCTACCACAACTTCCTGCCTAGCCTGAACCTGCGCCTGAAGGCCACCGACAAGCTGCAGTTCCGCTTCGCTTTCGCGTCGGCTCTCTCGCGTCCCGACTACGACAGGCTGCAGGCATACACCACGCTGTCGACCGGCTACAACACCACCACCGTCAACGGCGTGACCAACGTTTCGGGCGTCAGCTTGAGCGGCACCGCCTCGGGAAACCCGAACCTGATGCCGACCACCTCCAAGCAGCTCGACCTGACGGCCGAATGGTACTTCTCGCCGGTTGGTTCGCTCACGCTGGCGGTGTTCAACAAGCGCCTGAAAGACATCGTCGTCAACCAGACCTACAACTTCTCGCTGGCCGACACCAGCGGCACGCTGCGCAACTTCTCGGCCACCGGTCCGATCAACGGTGCCCGCGGCCACGCGCGCGGCTTCGAGCTGGCCTACCAGCAGACCTTCGACAAGCTGCCAGGCCTGTTGTCCGGCCTGGGCATGCAGGCGAACTTCACGTTCGTCGACAGCAAGCGTAAGTTGTACAACAACGTGTTCTCGGAATACTGCAGCAGCGATTCGTCCGCCGCCAACGTCAACCTGAACATCAACGGTTGCGACACCAACGGCCGCACCTTCGGCAACCTGCCGCTGGAGAACCTGTCGCGCCAGTCGTACAACATCGCGCTGATCTACGACCAGGGTCCGTTCTCGAGCCGCCTCGCGTACAACTGGCGTTCGAAGAGCCTGCAGGGCGTGAACGTCAACGGCACCAAGGGCACCGATGGCGTGGATACCAATCCGGCCAGCGCCACGCCGGGTGCGCGTAACATCGTCTGGGGTCTGCCTACCTGGGCCGACGCTTACGGTCAGCTCGACGGTTCGATCAACTACAAGATCAGCGAAAACATGTCGCTGGGCCTGGAGGCGCAGAACCTGACCGACGCGAAGTTCAAGCAGCTGATGCAGCAAACCACCGGCATGAACGGCCGCGCGTGGTTCGTCACGGGCCGCCGCTATACCGCGCAACTGCGCTATCAGTTCTAATACGACGAAAGGCTAGACCGCATGAAGATTACCGCCCGCCAGCTTGTAAGCTCTCTTGGTTTCGTTATGTTGGCCGCAGCTGGCGCGGCGGCCGCGCCCATCCCCGAACTGGTGCAAAAGGACGGCCGTCACGCCTTGATGGTGGACGGCGCGCCTTTTGTCATGTTCGGCGGCCAGGCGCAGAATTCGAGTAACTACCCGCTCGCGCTGAACAAGGTGTGGGCGGCGATCAAGGACATGAACGCCAACACGCTCGAGATCCCGGTCGCATGGGAACAGATCGAGCAAGTGGAAGGCAAGTTCGATTTCAGCTACGTCGACACGCTGGTGGCCCAGGCGCGCAAGAACAAGGTGCGCCTGGTGCTGCTGTGGTTCGGCACCTGGAAAAACACCGGCGCCAATTACGCGCCGGAGTGGGTCAAGTTCGACAACGCCCGCTTCCCGCGCATGCTGGACAAGGAAGGCAAGCCGATTTACTGCCTGTCGCCGCAAGGCGAGGAAACGCTCAAGGCCGACAAGAAGGCCTTCGTCGCGCTGATGACGCACATCAAAAAAATCGACGAGGCCCATCGCACCGTCATCATGATGCAGGTCGAGAACGAGGTGGGCACGTACGGCTACGCGCGCGACTACGCGCCAAAGGCGGAGGCGGCGTTCAACGCGCCGGTGCCCGAGGCTGTGTTGAAGCGTAAAAAATCGCCGGTGGCGCTGGCCGCCAGCGGCACCTGGAAACAGGTCTACGGCGACTACGCCGACGAGTACTTCCACGCGTATTCGGTCGCCAGCTACATCGGCGAGATCGCCAAGGCGGGACGCGCGGTGTACAACCTGCCGATGTACGTGAATAACTCGGTCCGAGATCCGCTCGAGGAGCCCGTCAAGCCGTGGAACAAGAACTTCGCCAGCGGCGGCCCGACCTTCGACGTGATCGACATCTACAAGGCCGCCGCGCCGGCGATCGACTTCGCCGCGCCGGACATCTACAGCCCGGATTCGAAGAAGTTCGCCGCCACGCTCGACAAGTTCCAGCGTCCGGATAACCCGCTTGCCGTGCCGGAGATGAGCAACGCCGCCGAATACGTGCGCTATGCCTATCTGGTGCTCGGCCGGGGCGCGATCAACTTCTCGCCGTTCGGCATCGACTACGCGGACTACAGCAATTTCCCGCTCGGTCACAAGGCCACCGACAAGACCATGGTTGAACCGTATGGCAAAATCTACTCGGCGTTCCGCCCGATGGAGCGCCAGTGGTCCAAGTGGGCTTTCGAGGGCCGCACCTACGGCGTGGCCGAAGGCGACGACCGCGCGCCGCAGACCATCGCGATGAAGGGTTGGAAGGGCACGATCTCGTTCCGCGAATGGCAGTTCGGCGAACGTGAGTATTTCAAGGAAGTGAAGGATCTGCCGGCCGGCACCGATAAGCCCAACGGTGGCGTGGCGATCGCGCAGATCGCCGACAATGAGTTCATCATCGTCGGCCAGCATGCGCGTGTGAAGATCGACAACGCGGACGGCAAACCAACCATGTGGGCGCGCGTCGAAGAGGGCTATTATGATCCATCCGGTAAATGGATCATGGAGCGTAACTGGAACGGCGACCAGACGGATTACGGCCTCAATTTGACCGGCAAGCCGGTGGTGTTGAAGGTCAAAGTCGGTACGTACTGAGTAAAAAAAACAGGAGATTGAGAATATGCGATTCAAAGCGATAGTACCGGCGGCTTCGTGCCTGGCGGTGATGATGTCCGGCCATGCCCTGGCCGGAACGTTTGAAAAAACCTCCACCGGCGTGGTGGTCAAGCCCGATTCCGGCGCCAAGGAAGTGCGCCTGGAGGTCATGAGCGACAACATCATCCACGTCGTCAAAACCGACAAGGAAGGCAAGGAGCTGACCCCATCGCTGATGACGGTGGCGGCGCCTGTTAGCGGTATCTTCAGCGTGACCTCGTCCGGCAAGGACAAGGTCACGCTCAAGGCCAAGAAAATCTCGGTGGCGGTGTCGCTGGCGACCGGCCAGGTGCAGTTCTTCAACGCGGCCGGCAAGGCTTTCCTGAGCCAGGCCTCGGAGAGCATGGCCGCCGTCGATGTCGGCGGCAAGCCGTTCATGGCGGTCAAGCAGGGCTTCAACCACGGCACCAAGGACGCTTACTACGGCTTGGGCCAGCACCAGAACGGCCAGATGAACCTGAACGGCGAAGACGTGCTGCTGATGCAGCACAATATGGTCATCGCGGTGCCGTTCATCGTCTCGGACAAGAACTACGGCGTTTTGTGGGATAACAATTCGATCTCGCGCTTCGGCGACGCCAAGCCTTACGGCTTCCTGAGCCGCGACCTGAAACTGGTCGACGCCGAAGGCAAGGCCGGCGGCCTGACCGCGCGCTACTACGTCGACGACAAACTGGTGCTGACGCGCCAGGAAAAAGACATCGATTACCAGTACCTGAAGGACGTGGCCGAAAACTGGCCGAAGGAACTGGGCGATCCGAAGAAGGCCACCGGCGTCAAGGTGGTGTGGGAAGGCACGCTGACGTCCGACAAGGCCGGCGTGCACAAGATGCAGATGTATTCGTCGGACTACGCCAAGCTGACCATGGACGGCAAGGAAGTCATGGACGTTTGGCGCCAGGGCTGGAACCCGTGGTACCACAACTTCGAGCAGAAGTTCGAAGCGGGCAAGCCGGTCAAGCTGCACCTGGAATGGAAACCGTCGGGCGGCATGATCGCCATGACCCACAACGATCCGCTGCCGGCGCCGGAACGCCACTCGCTGACCTTCTCGTCGGAAGTCGCGCAGAGCATCAACTACTACGTCGTCAACGGCGAGACCAGCATCGACAACGTCATCGCCGGCTACCGTCACCTGACCGGCCAGGCGCCGATGATGCCGAAATGGTCCTACGGCCTTTGGCAGTCGCGCCAGCGCTACGAGACGCAGGAGCAGCTGCTCGGCGTGTTGAAGGAGTACCGCAAGCAGGGCTGGCCGGTCGACGCCATGGTGCAGGACTGGTTCTACTGGCCGCAGGACGGCTGGGGCTCGCACGATTTCGACAAGCAGCGGTTCCCCGATCCTAAAGGTCTGGTGGACGAGGTCCACAAGAACAACGCCCGCATCATGATTTCGATCTGGGGCAAGTTCTACGACAACACCGCCAACTACAAGGAGCTGGCGTCAAAGGGTTATATGTGGACCAAGAACGTCGAAAACGGCGATCTTGACTGGGTTGGCCCTGGCTACAAGAACAGCCACTACGATCCTTACACCAAGGGCGCGCGCGAAATGTACTATCGCCAGATGAAGTCCAAGCTGGTCGACCTGGGCTTCGACGCCTGGTGGATGGACAATACCGAGCCTGACGTGCTGTCGAACACCCGCCTGGAGGACTTCAAGAAGCTGATCGGACCGACCGTCTACGGCGCCGGCGAAATCACCTTCAACCCGTATAGCCTGGTGCACACCGAGGGCTTCTACCAGGGCCTGAAGAACGACCAGCCGGAGAAGCGCCAGTTCATCCTGTCGCGTTCCGGTTTCGCGGGCATCCAGCGCAACGCCACCGCCCTGTGGAGCGGCGACACCGTCGGCCGCTGGAACAATCTGTACGACCAGATCTCGGCCGGCGTGAGCATCTCGATGTCGGGTATCCCGAACTGGACCCACGATATCGGCGGCTATGCGCAGGAGACGCGCTTCCAGGACGGCGCCACCGGCACCGCGCAGGAAAACCGCGTTGTCGCCGCAGCGAAGGCCAATCCGGAGGACATGAAGGAATGGCGCGAATTGAATCTGCGCTGGTGGCAGTTCGGCGCGTTCTCGCCGCTGTTCCGCTCCCACGGCGAAGTGGTCAAGCGCGAGATCCACGAGATCTCGCCGGAAGGCTCGCCGATGCGCGACTCGATGGTCTGGTACGACAAACTGCGTTATCGCATGATGCCGTACATTTACTCGACCGCCGCGACCACCCACCACGAATCGGGCACCATCATGCGCGGCCTGGTGATGGATTTCCCGAAGGACGACGCGGTCAAGAACATCGCCGACCAGTACCTGTTCGGCCACAATCTGATGGTCGCTCCGGTGTACGTCTACGGTGCGCGCGAGCGTAACGTCTACATGCCTAAGGGCGCGAACTGGTATGACTTCTATACCGGCGAAGTGCACAAGGGCGGCACCAAGACCTCGATCAAGGCGCCGGAAACCCGCATGCCGCTGCTGGTCAAAGCCGGCGCGATCCTGCCGATGGGTCCAGTGACGCAGTACGTCGACGAGAAGCCGGATGCACCGATCACGCTGAATATCTACACCGGCGCGGACGGCAAATTCAGCCTGTACGAGGATGACGGCGTGTCGAATGCCTACATGCGTAACGAGTTCACGCGTATTCCGCTGAGCTACAACGACAAGACCGGCACCGTCACCATCGGCGAGCGCGTTGGCCAGTACAAGGGCATGGTCGCTAAGCGCGAGTTCAAGGTACGATTCATCAAGCCTGGTGTTTCGAGCTCGGACGACTTCGACGCGGCCGACAAGACGGTCAGCTACGAAGGCAAGGCGGTCACCGTCAAGCGCTGATTTTCGCACCGACGATGATTCCTCGATGACGGCGGGGGCGGTGCATGCCGCCTCCGCCGTTTTTGTTTCGCTTCACAAGACAATATTCATGAAAATTCTGCTGCGCTCCACATTTTTTTTCTCTTCGGCCCTGGTCGTCGCCGCGGCGACGGCGGCCCCGGATCTGACGCTGCGCTACAAACAGCCGGCGCCCGATACGCCGCAAGGGTGGGAGCGCGAAGCGCTGCCGATCGGTAATGGCCGTATCGGCGCGATGATCTTCGGCCAACTGGCGCGCGAGCGCATCCAGTTCAACGACATCACGCTGTGGACCGGCGACGACAAGGTGATGGGTTCCTACCAGCCGTTCGGCGACGTGTATGTGAACCTGCCGGGACACGACCAGGCCACCACCAATTATTCGCGCCGGCTCGATATCGGCCAGAGCCTGCACAGCGTCAGCTACACGCACAAGGGCGTGAAGTTCAAGCGCGAAGCCTTCGCCAGCTATCCGGCGCAGGTGATCGCCGTGCGGCTGACGGCCGACAAGCGCGGACAGTACACAGGTTCGATCGAACTGACCGACGCGCACGACGCGCAAGTCAACGCGCTGGGCAACCGCATCGTCGCCAGCGGCTCGATGCGCGGCAAGGGCGATCCATCGTCGAACGCGATGGACTACGCCAGCCAGGTGCAGGTGCAAAACGAGGGCGGCACCATCGCCATCGACGGCAACAAGATCACCTTCACCGGCTGCGACGCCGTGACCCTGATACTCGGCGCCGGCACCAGCTACGTGCTCGATGCAACGAAGAAGTTCCAGGGCGAGCATCCGCTGGCGCGCGTGTCGGCGCAGGTGGGTGCGGCGGCGCGTCCGTGGCCGTCGCTGCTGGCCGAGCACCGCAAGGATTTCCAGGCGCAGTTCAACCGCGTGGGCGTGGACTTCGGCGCGGCCACGGCGGCTCGGCGCGCGCTGCCGACCGACCAGCGTATCGAGACCTATACGACCGAGGGCAGGGACCCGGAGCTGGAAGCGCAGTTCTTCCAGTACGGCCGCTACCTGCTGATCTCGAGCTCGCGCGGTTCGCTGCCGGCCAATCTGCAAGGGCTGTGGAATAACAATCCGAATCCGCCGTGGAGATCGGATTATCACACCAACATCAACGTCCAGATGAACTACTGGCCGGCGGAACCGGCCAACCTGTCGGAACACGCGCTGCCGTTCCTGAACTTCGTTCAGGGCGTGGCGCCGGTATATCGCCAGCTGATCGCCGACACCGCGGCCAAGGCGATCGCGGATCCTACCTCCGTGGTGATGGCCGCGCCGGACCTGAGCGGCGAGGCGGTGCAGAAGGAGGAAACCTTCGTCAGCGCCGCCGGCAAGCCGGTGCGCGGCTGGACCTTGCGCACCGAGTCCAATCCGTTCGGCGCCATGGGCTACATCTGGAACAAGACCGGCAATGCGTGGTACGCCCAGCACTTCTGGGAGCACTATGCGTATACGCAGGACAAGGCATACCTGCGCGACGTCGCCTATCCGGTGATGAAGGAGGCTGTCGCCTTCTGGCAGGACTACTTGAAGGTGCTGCCCGACGGCCGTCTGGTCGCGCCGCTGGGATGGTCTCCGGAGCACGGCCCGATCGAGGACGGCGTGACCTATGACCAGGCCATCATCTGGGACCTGTTCAACAACACCGTCGATGCGGCGGAGGTGCTGGGCGATACCGGGTTCCGCGACCAGATCGCGGGTCTGCGCGACCGGCTGGCCGCGCCGCGCATCGGCAGCTGGGGCCAGCTACTGGAGTGGATGGAAGAGAAGAAGAACGATCCAGTGCTGGACAAGCCGGGCGACACGCACCGCCACGTGTCGCATTTGTTCGGCGTCTTCCCGGGCCGTCAGATCTCGCCGACCAAGACGCCTGAACTGGCGGCCGCCGCCCGCAAGTCGCTGGACAGCCGTGGCGACGCCGGCACCGGCTGGTCGATGGCGTGGAAGACGGCTTTCTGGGCGCGCCTGCTGGACGGCGATCGCGCTTACAAGATGCTGCGCGGGCAGCTGGCGAAGCCCGGGGCGCGCGCCGCGCAGCAGAGCGGCCAGGGCACGGAATCGAACAACGCCGGCGGCACCTACGCCAACATGTTCGATGCGCATCCGCCGTTCCAGATAGACGGTAACTTCGGCGCCACCGCCGCGATTTGCGAAATGCTGCTGCAGTCGCAGACGGGTGAACTGCACCTGCTGCCGGCGCTGCCGTCGGCATGGGCCACCGGCTCGGTCAAGGGCTTGCGCGCGCGCGGCGGTTACGAGGTCGATCTGGCGTGGAAGAACGGCAAGCTGGCGGCGGCGACGATACGCCGCACGGCGGGCGAGGGCGCCGGCAAGGTACGCTACGGCGACAAGGTCATACCGCTCAACCTCAAGGTCGGGGAGAGCAAACGTCTGGGAGAAAAACTATGATGCGACTGGTCCTTGGAACGCTGCTGCTGGCATTGAGCGGACTGGCTTTTGCGGAAGGTACGCAAGTACGGTATTTGAGCGGCACCGACAAGGACCATCGTGTCGACTGGGAGTTCATGGTCAACGGCGGGCGCAATAGCGGCGCGTGGAAGACCATACTGGTGCCGTCGAACTGGGAGATGGAGGGCTTCGGCACCTACCGTTACAACAACGATTGGGAAAAGGACCCGGCGCCGGACACCACCGGCATCTACCGCCACAAGTTCGACGTGCCCGCGAATTGGCAGGGCAAGCAAATCGATATCGTGTTCGGCGCCTCGATGACCGATACGCTGGTCAAGATCAACGGCGAGCCTGCGGGCGCGGTTCACCAGGGCGGCTTCTACGAGTTCCGCTACGATATTTCGAAGTTGTTGAAGCCCGGGCAGAGCAACCAGCTGGAGGTGACGGTCAACCGGTTCTCGGCAAATAAATCGGTCAACCGCGCCGAGCGCAGCTCGGACTTCTGGCTGTTCAGCGGGATCTACCGGCCGGTGTGGCTGGAGGCCAAACCGCTGGATAACATCGACCGTATCAGCCTCGATGCGCGCCACAACGGCGATTTCAGCGCCGACGTCTTCTTGGCGGGCAAGCCGGATGGCAAGGTCGTCGCGCGCGTGACCACGTTGGACGGCAAGGCGCTCGGCAAGGAGATGGCCGCGCAGGTCGTCGGCGGCAAGGCCCGCATCAGCGGCAACGTGCCGACGGTGACGCCCTGGTCGGCGGAGAATCCGCAGCGCTACAAGGTCAACTTCCGGCTGGTCAGCGGCAGGAATTTGGTGCATGAGGTGAGCAAGACCATCGGCTTCCGCACCATCGAGCTGCGTCCGCGCGACGGCGTGTACGTCAACGGCTACAAGGTGCGCTTCAAGGGATCGAACCGGCATACGATCTGGCCGACATCGGGCCGCGCCAGCAGCAAGGCGCTGAGCTACCAGGACGCGAAGCTGATGAAGGAAATGAACATGAACGCGGTGCGCATGTCGCACTATCCGCCAGACCCGCATTTCCTCGACGTAGCCGATGAAGTCGGGCTGTACGTGATCGACGAGTTGACCGGCTGGCAGAAATTCTACGACACCGATGTCTCGACGCCGCTGGTGAAGGAGCTGGTGACGCGCGATCAGCATCACCCGTCGATCGTCTTCTGGGCCAACGGTAACGAGGGCGGGTTCAATCAAGATCTGGACAAGCTGTATCCGGAATGGGATACGCAGAAGCGTCCCGTCATCCATCCGTGGGCGAACTTCGGCGGCATCGATACCGCGCACTACCCAACCTACGACTGCTGCGCGACGTCGCTGTTCCATGGGCGCGATGTGTTCATGCCGACCGAGTTCCTGCATGGGCTGTACGACGGCGGCGCCGGGGCGAGCCTGGACGACTGGTGGAAGGACATGCTGGCCAATCCGCTCAGTGCCGGGGGCTTTATCTGGGCCTTCGCTGACGAGGGTATTGTTCGCGACGACAGGAATGGCGCCATCGACGTCGCCGGCAATCGGGCGCCGGACGGCATCGTCGGGCCCTATCGCGAGAAGGAGGGCAGCTTCTTTGCCGTGAAGAAGATCTGGACGCCGGTGTATTTGCCGCTGTCGGAAATGGCCTTCCTGCCACCTACATTCGACGGCAAGATCACGCTGGAGAACCGCTACGACGTCTCCAATCTGAATCAGGTGAAGTTGGGTTGGCAGCTGGTGAAGTTCGGCAGCGAGGCGGGACACAAGGTGGTTGCGAAAGGTAGCGCCAAGGCGCCGGATGTCGCCGCCGGCATGCGCGGCGCCACCCGCATCGCCTTGCCGGCCGACTGGGCACAGCAGGATGCGTTGTATTTTACGGCGACGGATCGCGACGGCCGCGAGATCTATACGTGGTCGTGGATGATCGCCAGCGCGCAGCAGGTGGCGCAGCGCATGCGACCGGCGACTCCGGCGTCAGGTGCGGCCACGTTGACGGAAGCTGGCGACGGGTTCGAGTTGAAGGCCGGCGGCCTGAATGCTGTCATCGACAAGGCCACCGGCTATCTGCGATCGCTGAAGAAGGGCGATATCGTGGTGCCGTTGACGAATGGTCCGCGCCTGGTGGCGGGAACCGCGACGTTGAAGGGCATCGCCGCGCGGCGTGAGGGCGACGACGTGGTGGTGCAGGCAGAGTACACCGGCAATCTGCGCAAGGTCAACTGGCGCCTCAACGCGGCCGGCACGTTGAGCGTGAACTACGCGTATAACATGGAAGGCGGCAAACCGGCCGATGCGCTGGGCGTGACTTTCGATTATCCGGACGCGCAGGTGCAGTCGATGCGCTGGCTGGGACGTGGTCCTTATAGGGTGTGGAAGAACCGCACGCAGGGTGTGGAATTCGACGTGTGGCAGAAGGATTACAACGACACCATCACCGGCCTGTCATGGAACTACCCCGAGTTCAAGGGCTTCCACGACAAGGTGTACTGGGCGGAGCTGGCGACGAGGAATCTGCCGATCAAGTTCATCAACCACAGCGACGACATCGCGCTGCGGGTGTTCACGCCGAGGGAGGCCAGCGGCGAGGGCTTCGAGCCGAAAGGGACGCATATCGACTTCCCTCCGGGTGATATCTCGTTCCTGAACGCGATCCTGCCGATCGGCACCAAGTTCAACCCGCCGCACGAACTGGGACCGTCGGCGCAGCGCGGCCGCACGCCCAACCTGGGGATATGGCTGGAAAACACGATCGATATCGTCGTAGGTGACTAGAAACAGTCGGGGGTCACAGGCGGGGGTCAAGTCTGACATTCGGACACGAGCACATCTTTGAACATCTTGCGTCCCTGGTGCCGAAAGCGATACCTATCAGCTCGTGTCCGAAAACAGGCGGGGGTCAAGTCTGACATTCGGACACGAACACATCTTTGAACACCTTGCGTCCCTGGTGCCGAAAGCGATACCTATCAGCTCGTGTCCGAATGTCAGACTTGACCCCCGCCGTGGTGCCCACCGTGGTTACAGGGTTTTGGCGAGCCACGCGGCGGTGAGGTCGATCAGGCGCTGCGCCGCCGGGCTTCCGGCCTCGAATACGTTGAACACGTGGTCGGCGCCGTCGATCATTTCCGCCTGTGCGGGCTTGCCCGGGGCGATCCGGATCAAGTCGAAATCGCGCTGCGGCAGGTAGTCCCTGCTGCCCCGGATCGTCAGAAACGCGCCCGGGTATTTGGCCAGCGATTGGTCCAGATCCACGCCTTTGAAGCTCTCGTAGAATTCACGCTTGGTGGTGATGGTCTTCCAGCCCGGTACCACCTCCGATGCCACGCCTTCCCGCACCGCTTTTTGCGCCGTCGGCTTCGACATCATGTACTTGTAGATATCGCCGCTCGGCGTCGACCACAGCACCATGCTGCGGAACCAGTCGGGATGTTTTCCGCCCACGACCATCGCGGTGGCGCCGCCCAAACTCCATCCCAGCACCGCGCTGTGCGCGATCTTGACGCCGGGCTGCTTCCGCAGGAACGCATACGCGGCCTCGGTGTCCGCGATCCGGGTGTCGAGCGTCGAGTCGATGTCGCTGCGCATGCGCGCGCCTTCGCCACGGAAGTTGATGCGCAGCGAGGCGATACCCGCCTGCGCCAGCTTGGTCGACATGCGTTTGCTCAGGTCCCCGGCGCCATTGAGGTCGTCGGCGAAGCCGTGCAGCAGCAACACCGTGCGGCCGTCCCACGCGCCGTCCGGCGTGACCCATTCGCCGGTGACCTCCGGCGCCACCGTCACCGGCTTCACGGCTGCATGCGACAGGGCTGCGATGGCGCTGAAGGCCAGTGCCGGCAAGCCGCGTTGAAGGAGCGAGGATACGCCGCGCGATCGGAGTTTGCTTTGCATGTCAGCCTTGGTGGATGTCTTCACCGCGCAGGAACGCGGCGATGGTGGGGTTGACCGCGTCACCATGGGTGATCGGCGCCATATGGCCGCCGCGCGTTTCACGCGCGCGGACGTCGGGCAGCGCCGACGCCAGCTGCGCGGCCAGAGATCGCGTGGAGGCGGGACTGTGCTGGCCGGACAGCACCAGCGCCGGCATCGTCAACGCGGCCAGATCGGCCAGCGCGACCGGCTCGCCCAGCAGCGCCTGGAAGTCCAGCTTGACCTTGGCGATCTGCGCGATCATCTTGTCCTGGGCCGATGCCGGCGCGGCGTCGAAGGAACCCGGACGGTTCCAGTAGTCGATGAAGATGCGGGTGGCGTCGCGGTCGGACGCGCAGGCCATGATGCCGCCGACGACGGTGACGATTTCCACCCGCGCCGCGTCCCGCTCCGGCAGCAGGTGGAAGGCGACCGGCTCGAACAATGTCAACGTGCGCACGCGGCGCGGCATGCGGCGCGCCAGGTGCAGCGCGCAGACGCCGCCGAACGAGTGGCCAACCAGATGGAACGCTTCGTCCGGCGCCAGCTGCGCGGCGATGGCGTCGGCGATGGCCTCGGCTTCGTGCGCCAGCGTGTGGGTGTATGCTTCGTCCTGGGCGGCGCCAGGCGGATAGGGCGCGGCGCCGTAGCCGAGCAAATCGAGCGGGATGCAGCGGAATTCGGGCGTGAGCTGTTCGACGAGTGGCGCCCATTGGGCCTTGGAACTCATGGAGCTGTGCAGCAGGACGATGGCCGGTTTCATAGGGGGCGGGAGAGCAAAAACGAAGCGCCGATTATACCGGTTCGCCTCCTGCGCCTTGAGAAAAGGCGGCCCGCCCGGATTTACTGTTTGCCACGGGCAAATGTATTTGTACGCTGGCGTACAGCAGAGAGTCAGGACAAGGGTAAAGTAGAGGGATGGACAATTCAAAAAAAGTCGCCGGTTTGGCCGGCATCGTCAGCGTGTTGTGGATGGGATTGACTGCGGCGGTCGCGGCCAACCAGAAACGGCTGCTGTTTAATCCTCTCGGCAGCCGCCGCGAGGTGCTCAAGCCGTACAGCACCGGCCACCGCACGCGCCCGATCGTGGTGCGCGCCAAGGACGGCACCCGGTTATCCGGCTGGCTGATGACGCCGCTGGTGGCGGGTCAAACGCCCGGCGTGGTCTATTTCGGCGGCCGCTCGGAGGAGGTGTCGTGGGTGGCGCGCGACGCCGGCAAGCTGTTTCCCGGCATGGCGGTGCTGGCGGTGAATTATCGCGGCTACGGCGATTCGCATGGCGATCCGGCCGAGGCCCATTTCGTCGAGGACGGGCGCATGCTGTTCGACTGGCTCAGCGAGCGTCATCATGTCGATCCGACGCGCATCGCCGTGGTCGGCCGCAGCCTCGGTTCCGGCGTGGCGATCCAGGTGGCGATGGAGCGCGAGGCCAACGCGGTGGTGCTGATCACGCCCTACGATTCGATCCTGGCGATCGCCAAGCGCAAATTCAGGACGCTGCCGGTGGAGTATGTGCTGCGGCATAAATTCGAGTCGGTTAAATATGCGCACCAGCTGAAGGCGCCGACCTATGTGCTGCGGGCCGCTTTCGACGATGTGGTGCCGCATTCGCATACCGATTTGCTGGTGCAAAAACTCGGCACCTTGCACGCGGACGAAACCGTGCCCGATTCGGACCACATGAACATCCCCTATCTGGAGTCGACGCAGCTGCGCATCGCCAGCTTCCTGGCCGACCGGTTCAGCCAGCCGGTGCCGCGCCCGGCCGACCGGCCACTGCTGCCGCCGGTGATGGCCGGCTAATCCCGCATCGACTTGTTGTTAGCGTCAACTGTTGTTTAAGAGTAACAATGTGAAGTTTATGCTTTATTTTGGCGCTATCATGGCTCCGTTGCTGCGCGCCCGCAGCGTTCCCTCACAGGACGGACCAGATGTTCCAATTGCTAAACAACATTAGTGTTAAACGTCGTCTCGTCCTCGGCTTCGCCAGCATCCTGTTGCTGGCGCTCGTCGCCATCGTGGTCAGCATCACCCGCCTGAACAGCGTGGCGGCCGCCACCCGCCACATGATCGACGAGCCGATGGCCACCGAGCGCTATCTGCAGGACTGGTATCGCTACATGTTCGCGGCGGTGCCGCGCACCACCGCCATCATCGTCAGCACCGACGCCAGCCTGGGCGACTACTTCGCGGCGAACATCAAGGCCTCGTCGGATGCTTCCAGCGCGCTGCAAAAGCAGGTCGAGGCGCGCATGGACGGCGATGTCGAGAAGGCGCTGTTTGTGGAGCTGGGCGTGCGGCGCAAGGCCTTCCTCGCCTCGCGCGACGCCGCGCTGGCGCTCAAGAAGGCCGGCAAGGTCGACGAGGCGCAGCAGCAAATGCGGGACGTCTATACGCCTGCCAGCGTGACGTATCTGGCCACGGCCGACGCGCTATTGAAGGAACAGCGGCGCCAGATCGAAGAGGCGACCGCGGAGATCGAACAAATCAATGTCGCCAGCCGCAACCTGATGATCGCGTTGGCGGTCGTGATCCTGCTGCTGGGCGGTACGCTGGCGTATGCGCTGGGCCGCTCGATCGCGGAACCGCTGGCGCGCGCGGTGGCGCTGGCGCGCCGCGTGGCCGAGGGCGACCTGACCTCGCGCGTGGACAACCAGGCGCGCGACGAGACCGGCCAGCTGCTCGACGCGCTGGGCAAGATGAACGGCAGCCTGTCGCAGCTGGTTGGCGACGTGCGCCTGTCGACCGACACCATCACCGTGGCGGCGCAGGAGATCGCGGCCGGCAACGCCGATTTGTCGGCACGTACCGAGGCGCAGGCCGGCGCGCTGGAGGAAACCGCCAGCTCGATGGAGGAGTTGACCAGCACCGTGCGGCAGAACGCCGACAGCGCGCGCCACGCCAATGAGCTGGTGGTGGCGGCCAGCGGCATCGCCGTGCGCGGCGGCGACGTGGTCGGGCAGGTGGTCGAAACCATGGGGTCGATCAAGACCAGCTCCAGCAAGATCGTCGACATCATAGGCGTCATCGACGGCATCGCATTCCAGACCAACATCCTGGCGCTCAACGCGGCCGTCGAGGCGGCGCGCGCCGGCGAACAGGGACGCGGTTTCGCGGTGGTCGCGTCCGAGGTGCGCAACCTGGCGCAGCGCTCTGCGTCGGCGGCCAAGGAGATCAAGGGTTTGATCGACGATTCCGTCGGCAAGGTCGACGAGGGTGGGCGGCTGGTCGACCGTGCCGGCCAGACCATGAGCGAGGTGGTGGCCAGCGTGCGGAAGGTGGCCGAGATCATGGGCGAGATCACGCAGGCGAGCGAACAGCAAAGCTCCGGCATCGAGCAGGTCAACCGCGCGATCGGTCAGATGGACGAGATGACGCAGCAGAACGCGGCGCTGGTCGAGCAGGCCGCGGCCGCCGCCGCCAGCATGCGCGAACAGGCGCAGGCCTTGCTGTCGCAGGTGGGGCGCTTCACGGTGGAGGGGGGCGGTGGCGCCGGCGCCGGCAAGCTGTCGACGCGGTTGCGACTTTCCTGACCTTACGCCGGATGGCGCTGGGCGGCGGCCGTGCCGCGCGAAACCAGCTGCTTGTGCACCCGGCGTAGTCCCATCCACACCGCCAAAATCACCACCGGCACCGCTACGCCTTGCAGGATGTCCGGGTTGACCGGCAATCCGCCGGCCTTCATCGCCTTGCCGGCGTAGCCGATCAGCCCCAGCGTGTAGTACGAGATCGCCACCGCCGACAGACCCTCGACCGCCTGTTGCAGCCGCAGTTGCTGGGCCGCGCGCGCGTCCAGCGATTGCAGGATCTTGCGGTTCTGGCGTTCCTGCTCGATGCCGACGCGGGTGCGCAGCAGGTCGTTGCTGCGGGCGATACGCTTGGCCAGCGCTTCCTGCCGCTGCGAGACCGAGGTGCAGGTGTGGATGGCCGGCGCCAGCCTGCGGCCCATGAATTCGGCCAGGGTCGGAATGCCGGTCATGCGCACCTCGCGCAGTTCGTGGATGCGCGCCTGCACCAGGCTGAAATACGCCTGCGACGCGGCGAAGCGGTAGCTGTTGTTGACCGAGAGTTTTTCCAGCCGCGCGGCCAGGCTGGTGATCCGGTGCAGCAGGTTCTGTTCCTCGCGCGCGTCCGGGCCGCGCGCGTCCAGCGACTGCGGCATATCGGCCTGCACCAGCGTCGCGGTGAGGTCGGCCAGCTCGTTCTCGATACCGTTCAACAGCGGCTGCGACGCTTCGGCGTGGGGCAGGCCGAGCAGGGCCATCATGCGGTAGTTCTCGATTTCGAGCAGGCGCCCGACCAGGCGGCCGGCCTGGAATTCGCGCAGTCCCAGGTCGCGCACGATGAAGCGGCTGAAGCCATCGGGCTGGATCAGGAAATCGGTCCACACCTCGGCGCCGCTGCCCACGCTGCTGCCGACCATCGATTTACCTTGAAACAGTTCGGCGATCGCTTGCTCGTCGGCGCCGGCGCTGTCGCCGTTGCGCAGCACGACGTGCGAGGCGACGATGATTTTTCCGTGCAGGCCGGCCAGCCATTGCTGCGGCACGTGCTGCAGCGGCATGCGGTCGAACGCCGTGCGGAAGTCCAGTCCCGGCTCGCCGCGTTCGACGAAGGTGTAGGTGGCGAACTCGGTGTGGCATTCCCACTTCAGGCGAAAACGCCCGAAGTCGTGGAAGAAGTAGCGCGCCTGCGGATGCGGCCCGGCCACGCCGTAGTGGGTGCACAGCTGATGCAAAATCTGGTGCTGCGTCTCGCGGTGGTATTTTTGCGAAGGCTGTTCCTGCTGCACGTAGAGCGCGAAGTGGGTCAGGCTTTCCGGCGCCTGCAATTGCAGGAAGGGGCGTGAATGGATCTCCGCCGACAGCGGCACGCGCATCGGGTGGTTCAATTTGGCGAAATCGGCGGTGGCGCGATAAGCGAGGGACATGACCTTCTCCGGTGGATCGGTGTTGTGCGTAGAGGTGATGTTACCGGGGAAAACGCCGTCGGGTGATCACTTTTTTGATGATTGCGATGCTAAGTCGGCCGCGCGCCGGTGCCCAACGCGTTGGCGGTCGGCTCGCCGCGCATGTAGGCGGCCAGGTTGGCGAAGGTGACGGCGGCGATTTCGCGCATCGCCTCGATGGTGAAAAAGCCCTGGTGGCCGGTGACCAGCACGTTCGGGAACGTCATCAACCGCTGGAAGACGTCGTCGTCGATGATGTCGCTTGAATGGTCGTGAAAAAACAGGTCGCTTTCCTGCTCGTAGACGTCGATCGCCAGCGCGCCCAGTTGCTTGGACTTGAGCGCGGCGATGACGGCCATCGTGTCGATCAACGCGCCGCGCGAGGTGTTGACCAGCATCGCGCCGGGCTTCATCAGCGCCAGGCTGTCGGCGTTGATCAGGTGGCGGGTGGCTTCCATCAGCGGGCAATGCAGGGAGACGATATCCGACTGCGCCAGCAGCTGTTCCAGCGTGACGCGCGCCGCGATGGCGCCCAGTTGCAGCTGCAGTTGCGGCGCCGGATCGCTGACCAGCACCGTGCAGCCGATGCCCTTGAATATCTGCGCGGCGGCGGTGCCGATCTGGCCGGCGCCGATGATGCCGACGGTCTTGCCGTGCAAGGTCATGCCGAGCAGGCCGTCGAGCGCGAAATTGCCTTCGCGGACGCGCGCGTAGGCGCGGTGCGTGCGGCGGTTGAGCGTCATCACCAGCGCCAGCGCGTGTTCGGCCACCGCCTCCGGCGCGTAGGTGGGCACGCGCGCCATGAACATGCCGAGCCGCTCTCCGGCCTGCACGTCGACGTTGTTGAAGCCCGCGCAGCGCAGCAGCACGGCGCGCACGCCCAGCGCGTGCAAGGCATCCAGCACCTCCGCATCGAGGATGTCGTTGACGAAGACGCAGACCACGGCGCAGCCGTGCGCCAGCGGCACCGTGTCGATGGTCAGGCGGTTGTCGAAGTAGACGGCGTCGATCGGCGACGCCGGCGTGGCTGCCAGCGCGTCGAGCCGCGCCTCGTCGAGGAAGCGGCGGTCGTAGGGTTGGGCGCTGTAGACGGCGATTTTCATGGAGTTGTCGGTGCCAGGTCGGGTACCCACAGCAGCAGGTCGGTGACGCCGATGTCGACGTCGGCCTGGGTCAGCAAGGTGCTCGCCTGGCCCCGGTGGTGGGTTTGGTGGTTGAAAAAGTGCATTAACACGCTGCCGAAATGCTTGCGGTAGACGTCGCCCCGGGTGCTGCGGTATTCGAACGCATGCGCCAGGCCGGCGGCGGTCAGCTGCGGCGCCCAGGCGCTGATGATGGCGTCCAGCTGTTCGCGGTGGCGGCGCAGCGTCGGCAGGTCGTCGCTGAAAATATGCGACAGTCCGCCGGGTTGCGGCATTTCGGCCACCGCCGCCAGTGCGGGAAAATCGGCCGGGTGCGTGGCGAAGCGTTTGAGCCAGATGGTGTCGCCGGCCAGCAGATGGTTCATGGTGCCGGCCAGTGAGCCGAAGAAGGCCTTGCGGTCCGCCGTCAGTTCGCCCGGCGGCAGGTTGGCCGCCGCCGCGTACAGGTTGCGGTTCATGTCGGCGTTGTAGGCCGCCAGCAGGACGAAATGTTCGGGTGTGCTCATTGGCTCGCGTATTGCCTTGGTTAGTTCGCCGCCAGCGCGTCGGGATCGGATTGCAGGAATATGGCGTCGTTCACCCTGGCCAGTATCCGCGCGCGATCATAGTCGTCCATCGATAGGCCGCCGTCCTCCGGGTCGAGTGTCGGCAGCAGGTCGCGCGTCAGCGCTTTGCCGGACGGCGTGGTGTGGTCGTCTTTGAGCTTGCCGAACATGTATTCCAGTACCCGTGTCGAGCGGCTGGCCTGCATTTCCAGCGAGGCCTTCACCAGCTTGCCCTTGTCGTACTCGATGCTGGTGGTGCTGCTGGCCGATTCGTCGACCATTATATATTTGTAGTTCTGCGACTGCGGCTCCAGGTCCAGCGCCAGCTTCGCGGTCGGGGAGGCCGGCGCGTGGTAGCGCGCCTTCAAATGCGACTGTTGTTGCTGCGACAGCGCCAGGTCCATCTGCGAGCGGCCGGAGATCGTGGTCTTCTGCGACAGCTCGTAGGCGAACCTGTCCTTCTCGGTGGACTTGGCGGGATTGGACGCGACCTCGGTTTGCGTGACGGAGGCGGTGAAGTCGGCCAGGCCGGTGGTCGTGGCGCGATCGCGCTCGGTCAGCAGCATGTCGCGCGGCGCCAGCGGCGGCGTGCCGTAGTCGCTGTTCATGTCGACCAGCGCGTCCTTGAACATGGTGAGCATGGCGGCGTTGCCCTGGCCACGCATGCCGGCCTGGTCGACCTGTTGCAGATAGCGGTTGAGCGCCTTGGCCTGCTGTTCCTTGTTGCCCCAGCTGGCGGGCTGGCTGAGGTCCACGCCGATTTTGGCCGCGCCATCCGGGCCGCTGAAACTGAGCGTGCGTTTGCCGCCGTCGGCATGGAACTCGAGACGCTGCGTTTCCTTGGGATTGAGCTTGATCTCGCCCTTCAGATCGACCGATGACAGCACCGCGCCATCGAATTGCGTCAGGCCGGCAAGGTCGACGCGGGGCGGGTCTTCGGCCAGGCCGTCGACCGCTTTTTGGAAAGCGTCCGACAATTTGCCCAGCGCCTTGCGTTCCACTTCGGTGAGTTTGCCGCTGCTCTTGGCTTCGAAGGCGATGCTGTTGTCGCCGGCGTCCAGCGACAGCTCGACCGTGACGCCGCTGCGGGTGGTGATGGTCAGGCCGATGCGGTTGTCGCCCATGCCATGCTGCGACACCGGCGACGGCGAGACCAGCATGTCGTAGGTATCGGCTTGCATGCCGGTAGGGGCTTGCTGGATCGATTGCGAGAAATTTTCGCCGTCGTAGGCGACTTGTTTCAGCAGTTCGCCGCCGAGGCCCTTGAGGCGTCCGGCAACCGGCTGTTCGGCGAAGTTGCGCGCCATGATCGTGCTGGCGGTGCTGCGGGTGCGGTTTTCCCAGACCACGGCCTTGGGCTGCCCGGCATCCTGTCCGCCGCTGAGCGACACCGTCGTCGACGCGCCGCCGCCGCTGCTGCCGGAGACCGGGCCGCTGGCGCCCGGGGAAATGGCGCGGGAGGCCGATGCGGTAACGCCGGCCGCCGCGTTGGCGGCCGTGTCCCGGCTGTATGGGGTGATGGTGGTCATGAACCCATTATAGAACGGTTCCCCGGCGCCGGGCACCGGGAGACAGGCACGCCGCTTAGTGCAATCGCACCGGCGGCAGGATTTTCGCGCGCAGCCAGTCCACCAGCGTTTGGGCCGCCATGCGCAAGCTGCCATGCAGCTGCAGCAGGTGCTTTTGGTACATCAGCGCATACAGCACGCTGGCGGCCGCGCCGCCGACCCGGATGCTCTTGCCGGTAAGGGCGCCCGTCAGCACGCCGACCGCCGCCTGTGGTCCGAGCGAAACGAGGGAGCCGTAGTCGTGATAGCGGAACTCCGGGCGCGGCCCGTCGTCGCGGCGCGCCAGCAGATCGGCCAGGAACATGGCTTGCTGGTGCGCGACCTGCGCGCGCGGCGGCGCCGCGCCCTTGATCGGGCAGACGTAGCTGGCGCAGTCGCCGAAAGCGTAGATGCGGCTGTCGCAGGCCGCGCGCAGGCTCGAATCGACGACGATCTGGCGGATGTGGTTAAGCGTCAGGCCGAGCGTGGCGCACAGCTCGGGCGCTTCGACGCCGGCCGCCCACAAGGTCAGGTCGGCGCGATGGGCGGCGCCGGTGGTGTCGATCACCGCGTTGTCGGTGACATGGGCGACGGCCGTGGCGGTGCGCACGTCGATGCCGAGCGAACGCAGATGGTTGGCGGCGCGCTGCGATTGCAGCGGATGCAGGTGCGGCAGCAGGTGGTCGCCGCGTTCGATGACGGTGATGCGGATGTCGCGCTCCGGATCGAGCGTGTGCACGCGGTAGTCGGCCAGCGCGCGGGCGCTGTTGCTCAGCTCCGCCGCCAGTTCGACGCCGGTGGCGCCGCCGCCGACGATGACGACGTTGAGCTGCTCCTTGCGTTCGCCGGCGCGGATGCAGCCGTCGACGAAGCGGCGCCGGAAGGCTTCGGCGTCGGCCACGCTGTCCAGGGTCATCGCGTGGCGCGCCGCGCCCGGGACGCTGTAGAAGTTGGTGACCGCGCCCAGGGCCAGCACCAGTTTGTCGTAGCCGAGGGTGCGGCAAACGCCATCGTCCTGGCGGCCGCCGCGCGGCGTGAGGGTGATGGTTTGGTGTGCCCGGTCCACGCACAGGACTTCGCCTTGCAGGAATTCGAAGTCGTGGTCCAGGGCTTGCGCCGTGAAGGATAGTTCGGTCACTTGCGGGTCGCATTTTCCGGAGGCGACGGTATGCAGCAGCGGCTTCCAGAAGTGGCCCGGCGAGCGGTCCACCAGCAGGATGCGGGCGCGCTTGCCGGCGCCCATGGTGTCTCCAAGACGGGTGGCGAGTTCCAGTCCGCCCGCACCTCCCCCTACGATGATGATCGTTTCCATTTTTTTCTCCAGGTTGGTGAGTCGATTGCGTTCGTGGCGGAGCGTGGCCGATTACGCGCTTTGCGTTAATCCGCCCTGCGCGTCTCCGTGTTTTTTTTACGCGGCCAGGTGTTGATGTTCCTGGCTTTGCTGCTGGTCGGGGGTGTAGGGACTGGAGCGCAGTTCGTTCAGCGCTTCGAAGGTGATGAACTGGCGCGGGCGGACCAGGTCGGCGCCGTAGGGGGCGACCGAGACCGTCCACAGGCCGGCTTCTCCAGCCGCGCGCAGGCTCGGGACGGCCGTGTCGATGGCGATGGCGTCGCCGGGCGTCACGCCCATCGCGTGCAGCGCCTTGGCATAGGGGCCGGTGCCGGACGGACCATCGAAAGCGGCGCCGCCGGTGACGACCGTGAACACGCTGTTGACGTTCGTTCCGAAGCTGCCGGCCAGCAGCGCCGAGGTGGCCGGCGCCGGCAGGTCGGTGAGGATGCCGATCTTGCAGCCGGCGGCGATGGCGTCGTCGATCAGCGTGAGCGCCGCCGGCAGCGCCGCCGGCGGGGTGGCGACGATCGCCTGGTGGAACTGGCGGTGCTTGTCGGCGTACAGTTCGGCCGCGCGGCCCCGGTCTTTGCCGCGGCCGAGCAGTTCGCGGGTGATGACGGTGCCGATGGCGCGCGCATAGCCGTGGCTGGCGGCGGCCGCGCGCAGGGCGGGCAGGGTCCAGCGCAGCGACAGGCCGGCGTTGGCGAAGGCCGCGTTGCAGGCCGCCAGATGCAGCGCTTCGGTGTCGAACAGGACGCCGTCGAGGCCAAGGAAGATCACGTCTATGCTCATATCGTTCCCTCAAAAATTTGATCTATCGCATTGACGTAAATATAACGGTAGAATCTACAAAAGAAAAATTAAAGATATTCGATAGTTGATAAGGGAGAGCTTATGTATCACGCCAGTTTCCGCCAGCTGCAATCGCTGGTCTTGGTGGCGCGCCACGAGAGCGTGTCGCGCGCGGCCGAAGCGATGCACGTCACGCAGCCGGCCGTCTCGCTGCAACTGCGCACGCTGGAGGACATCGCCGGCATCGCGCTCACGCGCAAAGTGGGGCGCAACATCCAGCTGACCGCCGCCGGCGAGGTGATGGCCACTTTCTCGGAACGCATCCTGCGGCTGCTGGAGCAGGCCGGCGACGAACTGGCGGCGCTGCAGGGCGTCACCAGCGGCACGCTGCGCATCGGCGCCGTCACCACCGCCGAGCACCTGCTGCCGCCGATGCTGGTGCCGTTCACGATCAAGCGGCCGGACGTGCGCCTCAAGCTGCAGGTGGGGAACCGCTCGGAAATCGTCAACATGCTGGCGCGCCAGGAGATCGATCTGGCCATCATGGGCACGCCGCCGCGCGAGCTGCGCACCAACGCGGCCAAGTTCGCGCGCCATCCAATGGCCTTTGTCGCCAGCCCCGCGCATCCGCTGATGAAGAAGAAAAAAATCACGCTCAACGACGTCATGGCCGCCAACCTGATGGTGCGCGAGCGCGGCTCCGGTACCCGCACGGCGGTCGAGAAGCTGCTGCGCGAGGCCGGACACCCGGCCGAATTCGGCTCCGAGGTGTCCAGCAACGAGGCGATCAAGCGCATGGTGTCGGCCGGATTGGGACTGGGATTTTTATCGGTGCACGCCTGCGGCCTGGAGTTCGAAGCCGGCTTGCTGGCGATCCTGCCGATGCAGGAAAATCCGGTGGAGGCGGACTGGCACATCATGCACTTGAGCGGCCAGCCGATCCCGAAGGTGGCCGCCTCGTTCCAGGACTTCGTCATCGAGAACGGCCAGGACCTGGTGCGGCGGGAGCTGGAGAGCTTTTACAAGCTGCTCGGCGGCCAGCGCAAGCCGGCGCCGGCGGCGCCCAAGGCACGGGGGGCGAGGGGGGCGGCGGTCGTATCGGCCAAATGACCAATACACGCCGGTGCACAGTGTGTGAAACTGTACCGGTACGCGCCAGAACAGTTGCGTCTACAATCAAGCAATCGATTCCCCTCATTGATCGCCACTGGAAAAACTATGTCGCCCGAACTCTTGCTGCCCTTGTGCACCTTCGCCGCCGTCACCTCGATCACGCCGGGACCGAACAACGCGATGATCATGGCCTCGGGGTTGAACTATGGATTCAAGCGCTCGCTGCCGCATCTGTTCGGCATCACCTTCGGCTTCGCCTTCATGATCTTCGCCACCGGGCTGGGCTTGCACGCGGTGTTCGTCCGGTTTCCGGTGTTGCAGCTGATACTGAAGTACGTCGGCGCGATTTACTTGCTGTGGCTGGCGTGGAAGCTGGCCAACGCCGCGCCGATGAACGCCGAGCAGGCGGGGCGGTCCAAGCCGATGGGGTTCGTGGGCGCGGCGGCGTTTCAGTGGATTAATCCCAAGGCCTGGGTCATGGCCATCAGCGCGATCACCACGTATCTGCCGCAGGGCTTTGGCGTGCTCGACGTGGCGCAGCTGGCGCTGGTGTTCAACGCGGTCGGCACGTTCGGCGTCGGCGCGTGGGCGATGTTCGGGGTGGCGATGCGCCGGCTATTGCAGGACCCGCGTTCGGTGCGCATCTTTAACGTGGTAATGGCGCTGCTGTTGGTGGCCACGCTGTATCCAATTCTCGTGGGCTGATACCATGGCGGCTTGATTCAAATTTTGAGGAATGCCCATGTCCCGCCGTCCCGTTTCCTCCATCGTCCGCGCCGCCTTGCTGGCCGCCGCCGCGTTCGCCGCCAATGCCGGCGCCGCCACCTTGCCATCGAACCTGATGCTGCCCGACCCGGTGCTGGCGGCGCGCGGCGTGGCCGAGCGCTGGGTGTTCGGCATCAAACTGGAATCGCTCGATTTGAAGGGACTCGAGCCTTGCCGGCAAATTCTCGTCGAGCGTGGCTACGCGCCGGTGCTGTCGAAGACGGCCAGTTCCACCATGCCCGAGCTGCATTTCAAGATCGAGGGCAGCAAGGAATACCCGCTGGCGACCGAGGAGGCCGACGATACGCTGGCGGCCGTGGTGCGGGCCAGGTGCACCGGCACGCTGGCTTGGACGGTGACGTCGAAGCCGGTGCCGGCCGCGAGCGGCGCGGCGCGCTAGGCGGTTGCGGCGGTCAGTGCGGCAGCTTGAGGTGGTGCAAGGTGCCGCGGATCTGGTCCAGGTCGACCGGCTTTTGCGACTGCAACGCCTGTAGGTAGCCGCGCGCGTAGCCGATGGTGTCGGCCGCGTCCGGATGCTGCTCGGCCATTTCCTGCAGCAGCCGGTCGGCGATGATGAGGTCGTTGTGCTGGCCCAGCTCCGACTGGATCGCCGCCAATGTCTTCAGGTACTGCCGCGAGCCCTTCTGCCGGTATAGCGAGTGGAAGAATTCCAGCGCGTAGCGGGCGCGCTTGGCGGCGATGCGGGTGCGGTGGATGGCGTCGGCGTCGTCGTCGTCCATGCGGTTGGCGCGCTTGATCAGTTGCTTGTGCAGCCGCTGCATCGTCGAGTGGACGAATTTGGGCAGCGGACTGTCGGGCACGTCGGTGGCGATGTGCTGCATCCACACACCCATCGATAATAAGAGTTGCGTGTAGCGCGGCGACAGCAGCGCCTTGGCCGCCGTTTTGCGGTAGCCGCGCGCGGCGGCCAAGGCCAGCGCCTGCAATTCCAGCAGCCCGTTCTTGCCGCCCGGATTGGACTGGATGCGCGGCAAGGTCGACATCAACAGCACGTCGGCGTCGCGGGCGGCGCCCAGCTCCGTGCCCAGCCAGGCGATGTCGGCCGCCAGCGCGTGCGGGCAGGGGGCGGCGGTGTCGAACAGTTTCAAGGCCGAACGCAGGCGGCGCAGGCCGACGCGCATCTGGTGCAATGTTTCCGGATCGTCGCCATGGATGACGGCCTCCTCGTTGCGCTGGATGTGCTGCAGGCAGTTGTCGAGGATGGTCTTGAGCGCCTCGCCGACGGTGGCGTCGGGGTCCAGGCCCAGCGCTTGGGCGCGGTAGGGCGCGGTGCCGGTTTGGCGGCATAGCAGATAGCCCCGTTCGGCCTTGCTGATATTGCTAAGACGCAGGGGAATCTGCTTGTGCAGTTCCAGCGCGAAGGCGTACAGCGCCGCCGGTTCGCCTTCCTTCAGTTCCAGTTCGATCTCGTTGATGTCGATTGTGCGGCCATGGCGTTCGATGTGGCCGTGGTCGAGCACCAATTCGATCGAATTGCCTTCGATTTCCAGGTCCCAGGTGTGGCGTTCGACCTCCACCACGAACAGCGGTTCCAGCCGCTCCTTCAGGTCCGGCAGGTCCAGCATGTCGCGCCATTGCGGCTCGTCGCCGATCAGCTTGCGCAGGCGGCCGAGGCGCGGCCAGGCCCGGTCCACCGGACATTCCCACTCGTTGCGGCTATGCAAGCCGCTTTGCACGCTGCCGCCGGCCTTCATCGTCTGTATCCACTCCTCGCCGACTTTGCGCACGCGCAAGCCGGCGCCGTGGTGCAGGAAATGCAGATCCGGCGTATCGAAGTAGCGCGCCGTCATTTGTTGCGAGCGCGCGGGTCGGCCGGCGTGCGCGGCGATCAGCGGGTGGGCCATCAGCGCCTCGTTGTCGGCGGCGGCGAGTAAGAGTTTGAGTTCGACTTCCATGGCGCCAGTGTAGATGAAAAATCCGGACGGGCGGCGCACGGCTCTGCCGGGCTTGACCGGGGTCGAGACTAGCGCGAAATAGGCAGATTCCGCAGAACTTGCGCCCAGGCCGGCGTGGCGGCCCGCCAGAAGCCTTCGATCGTGTCGGCCTGGACATCCATGCCGAGGAAGCGCGCGGCCGGCAGCAGCGCCTGTTGCAGCAGCTGGTCCGGCGGCGCGCCGTTGTCGAAGGCCATGGCGCCGGTCTGCTTGGAGAGTTTCTCGCCCAGCGCGTTGACCACCACCGGCACATGCAGGTAGCGCGGCCGCGGCAGGCCGAGCGCCTGTTGCAGATAGAGCTGGCGCGGGGTCGAGTCGAGCAGGTCGGCGCCGCGCACGATGTCGGTCACGCCCTGGTCGCCGTCGTCGACCACCACCGCCAGTTGATAGGCCCAGAAGCCGTCGGCGCGCTTGATGACGAAGTCGCCGGCCTCGTCGGTCAGGTCCTGGCCGATGTGGCCGGCCCAGCGGTCGTCGAAGCCGATCACGCAGTGCGGCGATTGCGGCACTTTCAGGCGCAGCGCGCGGGCGCTCTTGCCGGGCGCCAGGCCGTGGCGGCAGGTGCCGGGGTAGATCAGCGCCTGCGCCTGCCTGCCGGTCAGGCCCAGTTGCGAATCGGCGATTTCCCTGCGGGAGCAGCCGCAGGGGTAAACCAGGTCGCCAAGCCGTCGCAGCGCCTGTTCGTACAGGTCGGTACGGCGGCTTTGCCAGGTGACCTCGCCATCCCAGTCCATGCCGCAGCGTTGCAGCGAGGCCAGGATGTGCTGGTCGGCGCCGGCGACGTTGCGGTCGCCGTCGACGTCTTCGATGCGCACCAGCCACCGGCCTTGGTGGACTTTGGCGTCCAGGTAACTGGCCATCGCGGCCACCAGCGAACCGATGTGCAGCGGGCCGGTCGGGGAGGGCGCGAAGCGGCCTATGTAGGGTGCAACGGCGTCTTCGGCAGTATTGTCGCGATCGGTCATGCCGCCATTTTAACGCGGCGGACCATGCTGCGCTGCGCAATGGACGGCCGTCGGCCGCGGCGGCAAATGTCTTACAATGTGCGCGCGCTCATTTAGCGCGTTCATCATCCACGCCTTCAGGACATCATGCAAAAAATGACCCCATCCTTTATCGCCTCCGCCTTGGCCATCAGCCTGGCGCTGGCTTTCCCCGCGCAGGCGGCCAGCGGCAAAACCGCTGCCGTGGTGCAGGAAGCGCCGCTGCGCGCGCACCTCGCGTTCCTGTCCAGCGATTTGCTGGAAGGCCGGGGCACCGGCCAACGCGGCGCCGACCTGACCGTCTCCTATCTGGAAACGCAGTCGCTGGCGCTGGGCTTGAAGCCCGGTAACGGCGACAGCTATCGCCAGGCGGTGCGGATCGCCGGCGTCAAGACGCTGCCCGCCGAGAGCACGCTGAAGCTGGAAGCGGGCGGCCAGGCGCTGCCGATCAGCTTTGGCAAGGACTGGGTGTTCGCGCCGGGCGACGCCAGCGCCGCGCACAGTTTCACCGCGGACCTGGTGTTCGTCGGCTATGGCATCACCGCGCAGGACGAGCAATGGGACGATTTCAAGGGCGCCGATCTCAAGGGCAAGATCCTGGTGATGATGGTCAACGATCCGCAGCCGAGCGCCGAGCAGCCGAACCGCTTCAACGGCAAGGGCCTGACGTACTACGGCCGCTGGACCTACAAGTTCGAGGAGGCAAAGCGCCAGGGCGCCGCCGGCGTGTTGCTGATCCATACGACGCCGACCGCCTCGTACGGCTGGAGTGTGATCCAGAACAGCTGGTCGGGCGTGGAGCGCTTCCAGCTGGCGGCCGGCACGCTGGGTACCGAGCTGCAGGGCTGGATGACGGACGACACCGCGCGCACCCTGTTCAAGGCCGCCGGCCAGGATCTGGATGCGCTGCGCGCCGCCGCCGAGCGCAAGGACTTCAAGCCGGTGCCGCTGGCCGCCAAGCTAAGCGGCGAGATGAAGGCCGCCGTGCGCAAGGTCGACCAGTTCAACGTTGCCGCCGTGGTGCCGGGCACCGATCCGAAGCTGAAGGATGAAGTCGTCATTTACAGCGCCCACTACGATCATTTGGGCAAGCAGGGCGATGGCGGCGACACCATCTTCAACGGCGCGGTCGACAATGCCTCGGGCACGGCCGGTTTGCTGGCGATGGCGCAACAGGCGGTCCGTTCGCCCGCCAAGCGCAGCCAGATGTTCCTGTGGGTCGCCGCCGAGGAGCAAGGGCTGCTGGGCAGCGCGGCCTACGCGACGGCGCCGTTGTGGCCGCTGGCGAAAACCGCCGCCAACCTGAATCTGGACAGCCTGAATTTCGTCGGCGCCACGCGCGACATCGGCACCCAGGGCAGCGAGCGCACCGAACTGGGCAAGATGGCGCAAGCCACCGCCAGCAAGATGGGCATGCGCATCGCCGAAGCGGAACCGGATCTGGCCGGCGGCTATTTCCGCAGCGACCACTTCAGTTTCGCCAAGCAAGGCGTACCCGCGTTCTCGATCGAGGGCGGCCGCGAGTACGTCAAGGACCCGGCCGGCTCCAAGCTGAAGGCGGACGCCTACGGCAAGCGCTACCACCAGGTCAGCGACGAGTACGACGCCAGCTGGGACTTGTCGGGCATGGTGCAGATGGCGCAATACACGCTGAACCTGGGCCGCATGATCGCCGACAGCCCGAAGCTGCCCGAATGGAAGGCCGGCGACGCCTTCGCCAAGCCGCGCAACGTCAAGTAAGCGCTGGTGGTTCTGTCGGAAAGCAGCCTTCGGGCTGCTTTTTTTATGGCTGAACCCAATAAAGTTATATCTCGGCGGTCGTTCCCGGTTTTACCATCGTCTCAATAAAAATATTGGAGACTGCATGAACACTATCCTGGCCGCCGTGCTGCTTGCAGCGAGCGCCTGCGCGAATGCGCAGACTTTGCTGACCAAAAACTTCGCCGCCGATCCGTCGCCGCACTTTTTCGCCGGACAGTATGTTGTCTACGCGACCGACGATCAGAACAACTCGGGCAAATACTGGGACTCGACGTCATGGCGCGTGCTGACCTCGCCCGATTTGAAGAACTGGAAGGATCATGGCCCGATTCTGCCGGCGAGCATATTCAAGTGGGCCAGCGCGGACGCCAAGGCATGGGCGCCGGAGGCGGTCGAGCACGGCGGCAAATACTATTTCTTCGCGCCGGTGGGCGGCAAGCAAATCGGCGTGGCCGTCAGCGATAGTCCGATGGGACCGTTTGTCGACCTGATCGGCAAGCCCTTGATCGACACCCCGCGCGACGCCAATGCCGGCGACGAGCCGATCGATCCGGCCGTGTTCATCGACAAGGACCAGCGCATTTATCTGTACTTTGGCACGCGGGTGCCGAAGGTGGTCGGGTTGTCGGCCGACTTGAAGAGCGCGGTCGGCGGCATCAAGAACGTGGTGGTGGACAAGTTCCCGGCCAAGACCGGGTACGGCGAAGCGCCGTTCCTGCATCGGCACGAGGGCGTCTATTACTTCTCGTTCTCGACCGGCTGGCCGGGGCAGATCGTCTACGCGACCGGCAAGTCGCCGCTGGGACCGTTTGAATATCGCGGCGTGCTGATCGACTTCCTGAAGATCTCGACCAATCACCAGGCGATTCTGGAACACGATGGCAGGACGCTGCTGTTCTACCACGACAATGTGCTGCCGGGCGGCGGCGACCATCGCCGCTCGATCCTGATGCAGGAAATCGCATACGGCGCCGACGGTAAAATGCGGCGTAAGTAACGCCTGCGAACGCGGACCAGGTTCGGATTTACGCGGGCGGTTGAGGCCGGTCCGCAATCCGCCGCCACCGGTCCGCCCGCGGGCCTACTGTCGACGCCGTGTAGCAATGGCAGACTTGACCCCGGGTTCGGAGGCGAACACGCACAGCGCCAGCAGCGGGAACACCAATCCCGCCCACAATACGCCGCGCCATCCGTGCGCGGCGAACATCCAGCCGCCCAGCGAGGAGCCGACCGCGCCGCCCATGAAGAATAGCGCCATGTAGAGCCCGTTCAGGCGCGCGCGTATCTCCGCCGGCAACGCGAAAATCGCCCGCTGGCCCGTGACCAGGTTGGCCGACACGCCCATGTCCAGCAAGATCGAGGTGAGCACCAGCACGCCGAGATCGACGATGCGGTTGGTGTGTATCGCCAGCGGCAGCAGGAACGCCACGGCGCCGAGAACGAACGCGATGAAGGTGGTCGACAGGCTTTTGCCGTGGTCGGCGCGCTTGCCGGCGATCGGCGAGGCGATCGCGCCGGCAACTCCGACCAGCGCGAAGATGGCGACGCCGGTTTGGCTGAGGTGGAAGTACGGACCCGTCAGTTCGAGCGAGACGCTGGTCCAGAACAGGCTGAAAGCGCCGAACATGCAAGCGTGGTAGGCGGCGCGGCGGCGCAGGATCGGCGTGGTGTTGAGCAGGTGCCACATCGAACCCAGCAGTTCGAAGTAGTGCAGGCCGGAGTTCGGGTGGCGCTGCGGCAGTCTGGCGCGCAGCAGGAAGGCGAGGGCGGTGGTGGTGACGGCGGAGATGACGAACACCGCATGCCAGTTCAACGCGTCGGCGATCAGGCTGGCGACGGGACGGGCCAGCATGATGCCCATCAGCAGGCCGCTCATGACCTTGCCGACCGTTTGGCCGCGCGTCTCGGGCCGCGACATGTGCGCCGCGAACGGCACGACGATTTGCGCGGCGACGGTGCCGAGGCCGATGCAGAAGGCGGCCAGCAGGAACAGGTTGGGATTGCTGGTGGCGGACGCGGCCAACAAGGCGACCGCGCTGGTCAGCAGCGCGATGAAGATCAGGCGGCGGTTTTCGACCAGGTCGCCGAGCGGGGCGATGAACAGCAGCCCGAGGCAGTAGCCCACTTGCGTGAGCGTGACGATCAGGCCGGCGGCGCTGGGGTCGAGGCCGGTGGCGCGGCTGATCGGGCCGATCAGGGTTTGCGCGTAGTACAGATTGGCGACGATCAGACCGGTCGCGACGGCGAACAGCCAAACCATGCCGGGGGAAAGATCTTGCTGGGCGTGGGACTGGCTCACGTGATGCTCCTTCATTTTGCAGGCGGCAATTCTACCGGCGATTGCAAAATGCTGCTGAGCGAGGAAGATTTGCGTTGTGATTCCTCGCGGAATCACAACGCGTGGCCTTACAAGCCCGTTTCGGCGCGTTTGAGCGACTGGTGTACCTCGGCCGTGATTTCATACGAACGCAGCCGGTGCTCGTGTTCGAAGATCTGCGAGGTGATCATCAATTCGTCGGCGCCGGTGCGGGCGATGAACTCCTGCAACTGGCGGCCGACCGTTTCCGGCGCGCCGATCGCGCTGCACGAGAGCACCGAGTCGAGCATGGCGCGTTCCGGCAGTCCCAGCGATTCGAGATAGCCCGGTTGCGGCGGCTGCAGCCGCGATGGCTTGCCGGTGCGCAGATTGACAAAGGCTTGCTGCATCGACGTGGCGCGCAGGCGCGCCTCCTCGTCCGTGTCGGCGGCGAAGACGTTAAAGCCCAGCATGACGTAAGGCTTGGCCAGTTGTGCCGAGGGTTGGAAGTTGGCCCGGTACAGGGTCAACGCCTGCATCATCATCTGCGGCGCGAAGTGCGAGGCGAAAGCGAACGGCAAGCCCATGTGCGCGGCCAGTTGCGCGCCGAAGGTGCTGGAGCCGAGTATCCACAGCGGCACCTTGGCGCCCTTGCCGGGCACGGCCAGCACGCGCTGGCGTGGCGCGTCCGACATGTAATCTTGTAATTCCAGCACATCCTGCGGGAAGGCGTCCGCGTCCGTCTCAAGGGTGCGGCGCAGCGCGCGCGCGGTGGTCTGGTCGGAGCCGGGCGCGCGGCCCAGGCCGAGATCGATGCGGCCCGGATACAGCGCTTCCAGCGTGCCGAACTGCTCGGCGATCACCAGCGGCGCGTGGTTGGGCAGCATGATGCCGCCGGCGCCGACCCGTATGGTGGACGTGCCGCCGGCCACATGCGCCATGACCACGGCGGTCGCGGCGCTGGCGATGCCCGGCATGCCATGGTGCTCTGCCAGCCAGTAGCGCTGATAGCCCCAACGCTCGCCGTGCTGGGCGAGATCGAGTGTGTTGCGGAAAGATGCGGAAGCGTTGCTGCCTTCGGCGATCGGGGCGAGGTCGAGTATGGAAAATGGAATCATGGCTGACATATCGGGCCAACCGCACAGGTTTCAATGAAGCCCTTGGCGCGCATGTGGGTTTACCGATGCCAAAGCGCCAATCTCTTTGTATTCGCACAGTTTTTTTATTATTTCCCTGCTATTTAAGTGTATGTAATTTGCCGACAGTGCCGCAAAAGTTCACAAAAAGTTTTTCTCCAGCGCCTTCCTGATTTACTATGGGAAACAGTAAAGCGCCACGCCGAGCTGCTCCCACCCTCCTAACTATTGTTATTTCGATGGCATCTCCCGCCATCGTCGGGAATTCGCATGCCTAAGAAAGTTGTCATCTTGTTCGCGCTGTTACTCGGCTTCGTCAGTCAGGCGGTGCTTGCCGCCGGCGTGAGCGAGATGGGTTCGCAGCGCCGTGGCCAGCTGTACCGCATCACCCATGAAGGTAAAGTCAGTTATCTGTTTGGCACGATCCACGTCGGCAAGGACGGTTTTTATCCGCTCGACGCCGAGGCGTCGCGCGCGCTGCTCGCTTCGAACACGTTGGTCATCGAATTGGACATTCGGCAGGACTTGCCTTTCCAGAAGGCGCTGGCGCGTCATGGCCGCTATGCGGACGGCGACGTGGTGCAGAACCATGTGAGCCCGGCCACGTTGAACAAAATGGTCACGGCGCTGGCGAAAGCGGGTTTGTCGCTGCAATCGGTGCAGCACTACAAGCCTTGGCTGATCGCCAATCTGCTGGTTGGGACGGAGTTGGATACGCATGGGTTCCAGCGCAGCCAGGCGGTGGAGTACGCGCTGCTGGCCGCCGCCCAGAAACAGGACAAGAACGTGCAGGAGCTGGAAAGCGCGGAATATCAGCTGGGCTTGTTCGACATGCTGGATGCGCGTCAGCAAGAACAGTATTTGGTGGAAAGTCTCGCCGACCTCGCCAGCGGTTCGTCGCTGAAGAAATCGAAGGCGTTGATCGACGCGTGGAGTTCGGCCGACGCGCCAGGCATCAAGGCCGCCTGGCAGTCGGCCACCACCGGCGACTCCATCTCCGCCGGGTTCATGCAGCGCGTGCTGCTGGGCAAACGGAATCCTGAAATGGCCGCCAACATCGAGCGCATCATGCAGCAGGACAAGGTGGCCTTCGTCGGCGTCGGCCTGCTGCACCTGGTCGGTGACGATGGCCTGCCGCAGTTGCTCAAGCGGCGCGGCTATCAGGTCGAACAGTTGTATTAATACGGCGTCAGGGTTCCGTTGTTGTAACGGACCCGATCGCCAATTTTGTAGCCCGGCATGGCGTCGACCACCACCAGCTGGCTGCTGCCGTCGTCCATCCGCACGGTGACGCGGTACACGCGGTCGGTCGGCGAACCGCCCATCGTGCCGCCCACGGCCGCCGCGCCCACCGAACCCATTCCCGCATCCTGACGTTGCATCTGGTCGATGGCTTGCACCGTTCCATACGAGGTTTGTGCGGAACTGCTGCTGCCGCTACCGGCTGTGCCGCCCATCGCGCCCGCGCCACCCAACGTGCCGCTGCCGCCCGCGCTTCCCAAACTCCCCGTGCCGCCGGTGCCGGCCGTGCTGCTGCCGGTTTCCCCGGTCCCCGAGCTGCTTGGGCTGCCGGTGCCGGCGGTGCTGGAGGTTGCCGTCGTCCCCGGCGCCGTATAACCGGTGTTGGCGCTCGACGAACTGTCGGACATGCGGTCCGACGCGCATCCGGCCAATGCCGCCATACATAAAACCGCAAGCCATTTATTTTGCTTAGTGATGTACATTTTTCGCCTCCCCGTTAATTAATCAAAGTGGGCCAGCCACTTGGGTGAGAGAGGCACAATGCTTTTTTGTTCCAACCTATCCCGCCACAATTGATGTACATCAATTGAAACATGCTACCCGCAGACAATAATTGTTCGGTATCACTTAAAAGGACATCGATATGTTGACACGCGTGACAGACACTATTATCGAAGAGTTAATCACTCTAGCCTGTGGGGAAAAGCAGGATCCCCGCTGCAGGCATTTGCTCACTCATGCATTGCACGGATTGGTACGCGTGGCCCAAGCCGAGCAACTGCAGCAAATGCGTATGGATGTGGAAGTGGCGACCGGTGGCGGGAGAAGCTTTCCCGCCGACGTCAGCCCCGATGTCAAGTTTGCGGCTGGGTACGGAAACGCGTCCACAAGGCCCACATGACGAGCGACGTGAGGACGGCGGCGTTGCAGTCGACCAGCCAATCCGCCACGGCGCCGTGGCGGTACGGCAGGAAGCTTTGCACCAGCTCGTCCAGCGCGCCCATCGCCGCGATGGTGAGGACCGCCTTGCCGGCGCGTTGCGCCGGACTGCCGGTGCCGCCGGTAAAGATCAGGAAGGCCAGGCCGGCATACGCCATCGAATGCAGGATGACGCCGGAAGCGACCTCGCCGATATCCTTGCGGGCGCCGGGAATCGAGCCGAAGATCAGGATCAGCAGATACAGGAAGATGGCGGTTCGGTAGCGCAGCTTGGCGTGCGATGAAGTCAGAAGTAGTTGCTTGATCATAAACCAGACAATACCACGCACTGCGCGAAATGGGGAGTGGTGCACCGGGTTCCCGGTGCACCTTTCTTCAGTCATGCCTATCGGTTGCATGTACTTAAGATGTAATCAGTATAGGGCGGCAATATGACGCGGCCATGACAAAAAACAATACCAGCGAAAAAAGGGCAAAAAAAAAGCCCGCTGGTTAAAGCGGGCTTAAAACTATTTTCTTGGAGGAGAATAGTGGAGACAGGTGTAATTATGGGACCGCAACAGATATGTGTCTAATTGTTGTTTTAGATACCAGACATCAGGTAGGCGCATAACTCTATATTTAACGGACTTATTTGACCGGGACCGTGTAATTCAAGGCCAGCCGGCCGCCGTCGACATACAGGGTTTGCCCGGTCATGTAGCTGGCGTCGTCGCTGGCGAGGAAGGCGGCGATCGACGCCACTTCCTCCGGCTCGCCGCAGCGGCCCATCGGCGTGCGCGACAAAATGGTGTTGCGCGCCTCCGGGCTGGACATCACCGCTTGCTTCGCCAGTTCCGTCAGGATGGTGCCGGGACCGATGCCGTTGACGCGGATGCCATGCGGGATCAGGTTGAGCGACATCACCTTGGTCAACTGGTTGATCGCGCCCTTGGACACCACATAGGGCACCTGGTTCGGGATCGCCAACTCCGCGTTGACGCTGGACATGTTGATGATGCAGCCGCTTTGCTGCTTGACCATCTCGCGCGCGACCGCCTGGCCGCACAGGAACATCGATTTCAGGTTGATGCGCATGACGCGGTCGAAATCGTCCTCGGTGACGTCGAGGAAGTCGGCGGCGTGGGTGACGCCGGCGTTGTTGATCAGGATGTCGATGCGGCCGAAGGCTGCCATGGTGGCGGCGACCAGCGCGTCGACATCGGCCTTCTGGCTGACGTCGGCGGCGAAGAAGCGGGCCTGCCCGCCCAATGCGGCGGCGGCTTGCTCGCCCTCCGGTTTGATATCGACCAGCATGACTTTCGCGCCTTCGGTGATCAGGCGTTGGGCGCACGCCAAGCCTATGCCTTGGGTGGCGCCGGTCACGATCGCGACTTTTTGGGATAATTTCATAGGAGTGCTTTCTGAGCGTTCTGGGATGGAGGGCAAATTTTAACAGCCCGGTGGTGGCGCGTTACAATAGAGGGTTTGCAACAGATTAAAAGGTGCGTCGTGAATTTCATCAACAAATTGTCTGCCGCGTGGACGGCCAACGACTCCCTGCTGTGCGTGGGCCTGGACCCGGACATGGCCAAGCTGCCGGCCCAGTTCCAGAACGACCCGCAAGGTATTTATCATTTCTGCCGCGAGATCATCGACGCGACGGCCGACCTGGCGTGCTCGTTCAAGCCGCAGATCGCCTATTTCGCGGCGCTCAGCGCGGAAGACCAGCTGGAAAAAATCTGCGCCTACGCGCGCGAGAACTATCCGCACATTCCGGTGATCCTGGACGCCAAGCGCGGCGACATCGGCGCCACCGCGCGCCAGTATGCGCGCGAAGCGTACGACCGCTATGGCGCCGACGCCGTCACCGTCAGCCCGTACATGGGCTCGGATTCGGTGGAGCCGTACATGGAATGGAGCGAGCGCGGCATCATCGTGCTGTGCCGTACCTCGAACGCCGGTGGTTCGGATCTGCAATTCCTCAACGTCGACGGCAAGCCGCTGTATCAGCACGTGGCGCGCCTGGTGGCGGAGAAGTGGAACGCCAACGGCCAATGCGCGCTGGTGGTGGGCGCCACCTTCCCGGAGGAATTGGCGCAGGTGAGGGCGATAGTCGGCGATATGCCATTGCTGGTGCCGGGGATCGGCGCGCAGGGCGGCGACATCGCTGCGACCGTCAAGTCGGGGAAGAGCGCGGCTGGCGCCGGCATGATGATCAACTCGTCGCGCGCGATCTTGTACGCGGCGCCGCAGGCGGGCGAGGATTTCGCGTCCGCGGCGCGCCGGGTGGCGCTGGAGACGCGCGACGCGATCAATTCGCATCGCGGCTGAGTTGGCGCGGGTGGCGCGCCCGGCCGGTGGCCACGGCGCGCGCCTCGCACGCGATTACGTTGTTGCCGGTGTTTCCTGATCGGTCTTGGGCAAGGTTTCCGCCGGCTTGGCCAGGCGCGAGGCGATGAAGTCCTCAAAGCCCTTCTGCACCAATTCGTAGGTCTTGTCGATGTTGCTGGCCACCTCGCCACCCAGCACTTTCAATCCCTCCAGCACATCGCGCGCCTCGCCGAAGCCCTGCTCGACACCCTTCTTCAGGGTATCGACGAACTTGTTGAGCAAGGTCTCTTCATCCACGCCCGGGTTCTGCTGCTTGAACGAATCGTAAAATGCGGTCGACAGCGATACAATGCGGCTCGCGGTGCCTTCCGGCGTATTGTCCTGCGACACGGCGTTCTGGATGGCGTTGTCGCCGAATTGCCCCTTGAGCGCCTCGTTAATGCCGGTCAGCGCCGTTTTCAGCACAACCGACATCGGGTCGTTGGACGATTTCAACGATACCGTCAAAGAAGCTTGTACGATGGAAGCGTTCAGTTGCGCCTTGGCCTTGGCGCCGACCGACATCGTGCTGTCGTCCCTGGCCTGGACGTCCTTCGCCTGAAGTGGTGCCGCCTTGGCGGCCGTGCTGCTGGATGGAACTGAGACGGGAGTAGCCATGATATTGCTCCGGTTGGAATACCTTTGAATTATCGGCAGTTTTTAGAATAACTGTAGCCCCCCTGAATGCGCCTCTATGACCACACAGACTTTTCTCTGGCACGACTACGAAACTTTTGGCGCGCAGACGCGTCGCGATCGCCCGGCGCAGTTCGCCGCGATCCGCACCGACGCCGACCTCAACGAAATCGGCGATCCGATCATGTTGTATTGCAAGCCGGCCAATGATTTTTTGCCCGATCCGCAATCTTGCCTGATCACCGGCATCACGCCGCAGCAGTGCCTCGAATGGGGTGTGCCGGAGCACAAGTTCGCCGCCACCATCGAGCAGGCGTTTTCCAAGCCCGGCACCGTCGGCGTCGGTTACAACACGATCCGCTTCGACGATGAAATCACCCGTTTCATGTTCTGGCGTAACTTGATCGATCCGTACGCGCGCGAATGGCAGAACCAGTGCGGCCGCTGGGACCTGCTGGACGTGGTGCGGATGACCTATGCGCTGCGTCCGGAGGGCATCGAATGGCCGAAGAAGGCCGACGGCAAGCCCAGCTTCCGGCTCGAAGACCTGGCCAAGGCCAACGGCCTGCTGCACGAGGCGGCGCACGACGCGCTGTCCGACGTGCGCGCCACCATCGCGCTGGCGCGCCTGATCAAGCAGAAGCAGCCGAAACTGTTCGACTTTTGCTTCGCGCTGCACAAGAAGGACCGCGTGGCCGACGAGATCGGCATGCACCTGGCGCCGGCGTTGCGCGCGCCGTTCCTGCACGTGTCGGGCATGTTCCCGGCCGAGCGCGGCTGCATCGCGCTGGTGTGGCCGCTGGCGACGCATCCGACCAACAAGAACGAAGTCATCGTTTGGGATTGCACCTACGATCCGACCGAATTGTTCACGCTGGATGCGGACGCGATCCGCACCCGCATCTTCACGCGCGCCGACGCGCTGCCGGAAGGCGTGACGCGACTGCCGGTCAAGAGCATCCATCTGAACAAATCGCCGATGCTGGTGTCGAACCTGAAGACGCTGTCGCCGGCCATGGCCGCGCAGTGGGGCATCGATCTGGAGCAGGGCAAGGCGTTCGCCGCGCTGGCCGCCGCCGGTCGCAATATGGATATCGAATGGGAGCAGGTGTTTTATCGTCCGCCGGGCGGGGAGCTCGATGTCGACGAGGATTTGTATAACGGCTTTATCGGCAAGGAGGATCGCCGTTTGCTGGAGTCCTTGCGCAAGGAGGCGCCGGCCAAGCTGGCGCTCGCGTCGCCGTCGTTTGCCGATCCGCGCCTGGTCGAGCTGTTGTTCCGCTATCGCGCGCGCAATTTCCCGGAGACCTTGTCCGAGCAGGAGATGGAGCACTGGGAGCAGCATCGGGCGGCGCGGTTTTACGATGGGGCCGGCGGTGCGCGCAGCATCGATCAATTCTTCGGCGAGATCGATCACTTGCAGCAGGATGCGGATGAGCGGGCCGAGCACATTCTCGCCGAGCTGTACGAGTACGTCGAGCTGATCGCTCCGGCGCAGTAAAAACGGGGCCGCCGGCCGATTACGCCGGTTCTTCCTGCGCCACCTGGTTGCGGCCCAACTCCTTGGCGCGGTACAGCGCCGCGTCGGCGACGGCGATCAGGTCTTGTTCGCTCTGGTGGGGCTGCAAGATCGCCACGCCGAACGAGGCGGTGATGTGCGGCAGCGGCGCGCGCATGTCGCTGAACACCACCGCTTGCTGCATCCGCTCGCACAAGCGCTCGGCGACCGCCAGCGCCACCTTGCGCTGCGTGTCCGGCAGCAGCACCATCATTTCCTCGCCGCCGTAGCGCACGGCGAAATCGGTCGGGCGCAGCGCGCCGCTGAGCACCTGCGCGGCCGAGCGCAGCGCCTGGTCGCCGGCCAGGTGGCCGTGGCTGTCGTTGAAACGTTTAAAGTGGTCCAGATCGATCATGATCAGCGCCAGCGGCGAGTTCGAGCCGTGCGCGGTGGTGATCATCGTCGGCAGCAGGTCGTTGAGCCAGGCCCGGTTGTACAGGCCCGTCAGGCCGTCGATCATCGACAGCTGGCGGTAGAACTCGCCCAGTTTCTGGCGCCGGCGCAGCTGGGCGTTGGCGGCGCGGATGCGGAACGACAGCAGGCGCAGCAGATTGCGCGCCAGCACGTTCGATTCGTCGATCAATTGCCAGACGATCTCCGCCTCGATCACCAGCACGTCGCTTTCCTCCAGCGCGGTGATGCTCGACAGATTGGCTTCCTCGTCCAGCACGGATTGCTCGCCCACGCTTTCGCCCGGCAAGATCTTGCTCACCGTGCCATCGGCCATGCCGGTGCGGGTGTCGGTGGCCACTGACAGCGCGCCGCGCAGCACGATGTAGAGCCGCGCCTTGCTCGAGTCCGTGACCGCTTCGTCCGCTTCCAGCCGCATGACGGGGCAGTGCGCCAGCAGTCTGGCGATGGCGGCGTCATCGTGCGCGTTGCGTAGCAACTGCAAGTCGCCGATCTGGTGGGTGGAGGCGCCAAAGGTGCTGATCTGTTTCAAGATAATCTTTCAATAGCGCAGCGGTATGTGCTGGCAGGCATTCTTATGAGACTCAAACATCATACCCAAACGAATCGGCCGGGTCACGTAGTTGTTGCGCGTTGTGGCGTGGAGTGCTTCAATATTGCCATTGCGATCAAGACGGAAAACCTTATGACTTATATCGACGCGCTCGGCACCGGGCACCAGGCGGACGCCAACGCGCGCATCGTCTCGCTGGTGCCGTCGATTACCGAGTTGCTGTGCGATCTCGGATTGGCGGAACAGCTGGTGGGGCGTACCGGATTCTGCATCCATCCGGCCGATGTGGTGCAAGCGATTCCGAAGGTGGGCGGCACCAAGGATGTCAACCTCGACAAGATCCGCAAGCTGGCGCCGACGCATCTTGTGGTGAACATCGACGAGAACGAAAAGCCGACCGTCGAGGAATTGGCTGAATTTATTCCCAATATTGTTGTGACGCACCCGATGCGGCCGCGCGATAACCTGGCGCTGGCGCGCTTGATGGGCGGCGTGTTTTGCCGCGAGCAGGAAGCCGAGCGCTGGTGCGCGGCGTTCGAGGCGGAATATGCGTTGCTGCAGGCCGCACCGAAAGGGCCGCCGCAGACGATGTTGTACTGTATCTGGCAAGACCCGTGGATGACGATTTCGCGGGATACCTATATCGCGCGCATGCTCGAGGAAATCGGCTGGAGCGTGCCGGATCTGGGCGACGTGCGGTATCCGCAATTCGCGTGGTCTGCGGAGCTGGTGAACGGCATCGACGGCGTGCTGCTGTCGAGCGAGCCGTATCGATTCACGGAGGCTCATGCGTTTGCGCTGGAAAAGCAGCTGGGCAAACCGGTGCTGCTGGTCGATGGGGAGATGATGTCGTGGTATGGCAGCCGGTCGGTGCAGGGGCTGCGGTATTTGCGCGAGCTCGCCACGGGTTCGTGAACCACTCTAAAACACGTGGGCGGATTAGCGTGGCGTGATCGGCCATGTATGCGCCGCAGGCGGCATATGCATGGCCGATTACGGCGTTCCGCCTGATCGGCCCGACGTGAGTCCGGGTAACCCGGCGGCTCCGGGATTATTGCTCGTCTTCGTCGGTATCTGCCGTGGCGACGACCGGATCGGCCGCGTGGCGCTTGTCCTTGTCGTGCAGGCGGCCCAGGGCGCTGTCGAGCGCGCGTTTGAGCTTGTCGGCGGCGCCGCCGATCGATTGGTGCAAGGTGGCGGCGTGGTCGCTCACGGCGATAGGCTTGTATCCGGTAACCCGGGCTTCCATCAGGACGCGGTTGTCGCCGTCCACTGATTTTTGACCCACGTTGTCGCTCAAGTGCACTTCCACGCTGGTGATCTGCTCACCGAAGCGATGAAGCGCGTTGTTCACGACTGATTGCACATGCTCGTCCAGACCTGCGTTGCGATCGATGGTTTTGTCGGAATTAATATTGATCTGCATATGCTTGCTCCTGTGTTGTTGAACTGCGAATCCATATTACACCTCTTTGCCTTAGGTTCCCGTTAAGTAGCTAACCGTTGATGAGAGAGGCTGCAATATTGATGGAAAGACCGAGAATCGCCAGGTTGTAGAAGAAGCACAGCACCGATTGGCCCAGCACCACCTTGCGCAGGCGCCGGCAGCGCACGGTCACGTCCGAGGTCTGCACCGCCACCGAGATGGTGAACGAGAAATACAGGAAGTCCCAATAGTTCGGCTTCAGGTGGCGGTCCGGAAAGCCCAGCGCCGGCTCGCCGCCGGTATGGGTGTAGTACAGATGCGCGTAGTGCGAGCAGAACATCACGCCCACCATGAACCATGAACCGGTCAGGGTCAGCACCACGAAGCCGTAATGCATCGCCAGATCGGCGTGCGGCGCGTCCTTGAGCGTGGTCAGCTGCGAGACGATGGCGGCCAGGCTGATCATCACGGCGATCGACAGGGTGGCCAGGATCACCGGTCCCTTCTCATCCTGGCGGCAGGCGGCGCGTTTGATGTCGTGCTGGTCGGCGCGCAGCATCATCCACCCCATCGTCGCCAGGTAGGTCCACACCGTCACATCCCACGCCGTCAGCACGCGGCTGAGCCAGCGCCAGTGGCCGGGCAAAAAAGGCAGCACCACCGCGCCGAGCACGATCGCCAGCGTCAGGTGCGGGCGGCTGTGCGCGATCTTGGGCAGGAAATTCGGCAGGGACTTCATTTTTTATCCTCGTGGGGGAAGCGGTCCATGCGCGACAGGACCGGGAACAGCCAGGCCCACAGTCCCGTCACGGCCAGCGTGGCGGCGCCGCCGAACAGGATGGCGCGCGTCAGCCCCATCCAGCCGGCGGTGACGCCCGATTCGAACTCGCCCAGTTCGTTGGAGGCGCCGATGAACACCGAGTTGACGGCGCTGACCCTGCCGCGGATCGCGTCCGGCGTTTCGTATTGCACCAGCAAGTGGCGCACGTAGACGCTGATCATGTCGCCGGCGCCCATCAGGAACAGCGCCACCAGCGCGACGATGAAAGTGGAGGTGGCGCCCAGCACCAGGGTGCCGGCGCCGAACACGGCCACGCCGCCGAACATCCACATGCCGACCCGGCGCGTGATTGGGAAGAAGGCCAGCGCGATCGAGCACAGCGCGGCGCCGGCGCCGGGCGCGGTGCGCAGCATGCCGAGTCCGGTCGGGCCGACGTGCAGCACGTCGTGCGCCAGCGCCGGCAGCAGCGCGGTGGCGCCACCGAACAGCACGGCGAACAGGTCGAGCGAGATGGCGCCCAGCACCACCGGCCGCGAGCGCACGAAGCGCAAGCCTTCGAGCACCGTGTGCCAGGTGGCCGGTTCGCGGTTGCTCGGCTGCTTGACCGATTTCACCATGCACATCATCACCACGGCCGCCACCAGCAACGCCGAGGAAATGACGTACACCGTTTTCGGTCCGGCCAGGTAGAACAGGCCGCCCAGGGTCGGCCCCAGGATCACGGCCACATGGAAGCTCGACGAGCTCAGCGCGACGGCCTTGCTGAAACTTTCCGGCGGCACCAGGTTGACCAGGATCGCTTGCGTGGCCGGCCCCATGAAGGCGCGCGCGCTGCCGAACAGCACCAGCACCGCGAACACGGGCCACACGGTGCTCAAGCCGGCCATGGTGAAGGCCAGCAAGGTCAGGCCGCACAGCAACTGCGCCGCGAGCGCGATGGCGATCAGGTTGCGGCGGTCGTAGCGGTCGGCGGCGTGGCCGGCGATCAGGATCAGCAGCAGGAACGGCGCGAACTGCGCCAGCCCGATCAGGCCGAGGTCGAACAGATTGTGCGTCATCGAATACACCTGCCAACCGATGGCGACGTTTTGCATCTGGACGGCGAGGGTGGCTAGGGTGCGGGCGCTGAGGTAGAGGGTAAAGTTGCGGTGACGCAGAACGCTGAAGCCATTGCCAGCGTTTGAAGAGGCGGAACTGTCGGACATTGGGGCTTTCTGGGCGCGGGGTCCTGGGACTCCGCATCCCAGTCCGCTCCCGGTTGGATGCTGTTACGGTTTGTTGATATCGGCTTCTGTGGTGAAGGCGTCGGCGTAGAATTCCTCCTCCGGCAGGCGGCATTGGGCGACAAAGTCCTGCTTGGCCGAGTCGACCATCACCGGCGCGCCGCAGGCGTACACCTGGTGGCCGGACAGGTCCGGCAGGTCGGCCATGACGGCCGCGTGCACGTAGCCGGTGCGCCCGCTCCAGTTGTCCTCCGGCAGCGCGGCCGAGATCACCGGCACGTACTTGAAGTTGGGCAGGATCGCTTCCCACTGGCGGCACAGCGCGTCCATGTACAGGTCTTGCGGACGGCGGCCGCCCCAGTACAGGGTCATCTGACGCTGCGAGTCCTGCGCGCGCAGGTGCTCGACGATGGCCTTGATCGGCGCGAAGCCGGTGCCGGAAGCCAGCAGCACCATCGGCTTGTCGGTATCCTCGCGCACGAAGAAGGTGCCCATCGGGCCTTCGAAGCGCAGGATGTCGCGCTCCTTCATCGTGGAGAACACCTGGTCGGTGAACAGCCCGCCCGGCAGGTGGCGGATGTGCAGGGCCAGCGGCTGGTCCTGGTCCGGCGGCGACGCCAGGCTGTAGCTGCGGCGTTTGCCGTCGCGCAGCATGAATTCGATATACTGGCCGGCGCGGAATTTCAGCGTCTCGTTGGCCGGCAATTGCAAGGTCATGACGACCACGTCCGGCGCCACCTTTTCCAGGGTCGCGACGCGCGATGGCATCTTGCGGATAGGATAGTCGTCGCTGCCGGCCACTTCGCGCGCTTCGATCACCAGGTCCGCGTGCGCGGTGGCGCAGCAGAACAGCGAGTAGCCGGCCGCTTCGTCTTCCTTGCTCAGCGCGCGTTCCTGATGGGCCTTGTGCGTGACCGAACCGGACACTACCTTGCCGCGGCACGAACTGCAGGCGCCGTTCTTGCAGCCGTAAGGCAAGCCGACGCCGGCGCGGATGGCCGCGGCCAGCACGGTTTCGTCTTCCTCGCAGCTGAATTGGTGGCCGCTAGGCTGTACAGTAATTTGAAACGTCATACAATCCTTCAGATGAAAAACATCAAGCTAAATAACGAACACCATTCCCACGCGTTCAACCGTCCGCGTCTGCTGATCGTCGGCTGCGGCGACGTCGGCATGCGCCTGGTGCCCTTGCTGCGGCACCATTTCCGCGTTTTCGCCACCACCAGCCAGCCGGGACGCCGCGCCGAATTGCGCGCGCTGGGCGCCGTGCCGATCGTGGCCGACCTCGACCATCCCGCCAGCCTGCGTCGTCTTGCCGGACTGGCGCCCTACGTGGTGCACCTGGCGCCGCCGCCGGCCGAGGGCGCGCTGGACCGGCGCACGCGTAACCTGACCGCCATTTTACCTGAGCAAGGCCGCATGGTTTATGTCAGCACCACCGGGGTGTACGGCGATTGTGGCGGAGCGTTGTTTGACGAGAGCCGTCCGGTGGCGCCGCGCAACCCCCGGGCGACCCGCCGGGTCGATGCCGAGGCCGTATTGCGGCGGTGGGCGGTGCGCGCCGGCGCCGACTTGTCCATCCTGCGCGTGCCGGGCATTTATGGCGCCGAGCGGCTGCCGGTCAAGCGCTTGCAGTTGGGGACGCCGGCACTGCTCGCGGCCGAGGATGTGTATACCAACCATATTCATGCCGACGACCTGGCCACGATCATCGTCCACGCGCTGTTGAGAGGCTTGCCAAACCGTATTTACCATGCGGTCGATGACAGCGATATGAAGATGGCGGAGTACTTCGACGCCGTGGCCGACACATTCGGGATGCAGCGGCCGCCGCGTTTGCCGCGTGCCGAATTGCAACAGGTGATCACGCCGGCGCTGCTGTCGTTCATGTCCGAATCGCGCCGCCTGAGCAATGGACGCATCAAGCGCGAGCTGGGGGTGCGGTTGCGCTATCCGACGGTGGCGGGGATGTTGGCGGGGATGGCCGCCGCCGTGATGCCGGGCTGACCTGGCGGCCAGGCGCCCGGCCGCGCGCTTATTTCTTCTGCTGTACCTTGCGCAACTGTTGCTTGCGCTGGGTCTGATTCCGGTTCTGCTTCGCTTCATACAGCGCGGTGGCGTCCTTCTTCGCCTGTTCCATCGTGCGCATCGCTTCGTTGTCGTCGTGGGCGACGAAATACTCGGCGTCCTGCGCGTCGACCACCAGCTTGATCGCGGCCGCGTCGTCGAGGTCGTAGATCTCGTGCAGCAGGGTGGTTACCTCATCGAGGAATTCTTCGTAGGTCATGGGCGCCTTTAGTGTTGTGGGATTGCGATTAAGGTCCGGCCGGAGGCGGGAAATACGCCATTTTAAACGACCAGATCATGTCGAGCGTGGCTCCCCGCACATAGCGGCGGTGTGGCCGCTTGTAGTTGCCCAGCAAAAAGGTGTAAAAAGATACGAGTACTTATACCAGTGCAAGCCCGATGTCAGCTTTCTGTGTCAAACTATTAAGATGACTTGCTTGACGCGCATCAAACAAAGCGGCGCTTGATGCGATATCGTTGTTATCTCTACGAGGAGCTCGCGCATGCCGGCCACTTTGCATCCGACGAAAGAGCAGGTTCGTGCTTACATGCAGCTGCGTGAGTGCGCCCGCCGTCCGCCACCGACCCCGGAGGAAATCCGTCGCCAGCTGGGCTGGCGTTGCTCATCGAGCAACCAGGGCTATGGGTCGGCCTCGACCATCCTGCTGCCGAGTACCATCGCACAACTTGCCACGTTGATGGCCGTCGAATGGTGTTTCCTGGTCTCGGGGCTCAGCCGCTCAAATTGAGTTGCTACAATTCTTTACAAAGTTTTATACCCTTTATTGCAACAAATTTCTTACTAGCATAAGAAATGGGTGTAAAATCTATCAAAATCTCACACAAAAACAGCTCGCGTTGGCCGTTCGTTAACAAAAACGTGTATTATCGCGGCTAGGCACTAAAAACCGGCATAAACGTTCGTGTTTTGTAGTGCTTCACTGGTAATTGAGCTAAAAATTTTATTTACCCATGTGTCGTTTTTTTGCGAAAGCGGCCACGAACCTACTTAAACATTATGTCTATCAAAGAAATCACCGCATCCCCAACCTACAACCCGAACCGTGTCCTCGACGCCATCATCGAAAAGTTGCAGCTGAAAAACGATGCTGCGCTGTCGCGCGCACTGGAAGTAGCCCCTCCAGTCATCAGCAAAATTCGCCACAATACCCTCCCGATTGGTGCAACCATCCTGATCCGTATGCACGAGATCAGCGATTTCAGCATCCGCGAGCTGCGCGAACTGATGGCGGCCTGATAGGCAACCAACAAAACAGACAACGGCGCGCACCTCTCGGTAACGCGCCGTTGTCTTAGGTGGGTACGGTTTGGACCGGCCCGCCGCGGTTTGGTTCACTCTCGCTAACGTGCCGACGCTGATCGGTTTTGTGGTCGCCGCTGTTTCCTAGCTCAGGCTGGGACGGCTGCTGAACAAACCTGGCTGATTCGGCGCTTTGGCGACGACGGCCTTTTCCGGGCTGCCGCAAAAAGCGACTTTCTCTTCAGGGGAACCACAGAAGGCGTTGGCTTGCTTATCAGGTGCGCCGCAGAAGGCGTTGGCTTGTTTTTCAGGTGCGCCACAGAAAGCGTTGGCTTGTTTTTCCGGTGCGCCGCAGAAGGCGTTGGCCTGCTTATCAGGTGCGCCACAGAAGGCGTTGGCCTGCTTATCAGGTGCGCCACAGAAGGCGTTGGCCTGCTTATCAGGTGCGCCACAGAAGGCGTTGGCTTGCTTTTCAGGCGCGCCGCAGAAGGCGCTGGCTTGCATTTCAGGAGCGCCACAGAAGGCGGCGGCCTGGGTCGCACCCTCGAAGGCATGCTTTGCCGGACGCACATAGTCCTCGCCGAATTCCGCTTCGTACAGTTCCTTCATCCGCTGCCCAATGCGCGCCAGCGCAGCTTCGTCCGCCTCGCCACGCATGCCGACGTACGGGAAGTGGTGCAGGAAGTAGCCGAACACGGCCTCGCAATCGGCCGCGTACTTCATCGTATCCAGGATATGGTAGTGCCAGAACGTGTCCACGTCGACCAGCGGCGAGGTCTGCTCGTGGGGGTATTTTTTCATCAGCGTCAGGAACCGGCGATATTCAAACTCGACAGCGTTGGCACGTTCCAGCGACCAGCCTTCGCCAGACTCTTGGTGCATCAGCTTGACCTTGATTGGGTCCAGATCCAGGGCGTTGATGACGTTCATGGACTTCTCCTCTAAATTGATACGGGTTAAGAAACAGTGCGAACCCGTTGATTTTTGCCTAACTTTGCGTCTTCACGCTTGATATTTATCAATGTTGTTGAGGAAATTCCTACATGCCGTCGACTTGTCCTAGCAAAAGTCGAGGTAAGCCGGAGGTCAGGCGATGACGTCGGCTCTCAAGTGGCCGGTGTCGTTGATATCCTTGAGATCGTCGTGCGACGGCGGCGGCACGTGGTCGATCGGCACCGAGATGGCGACCGTGGTGCCCGCGTTGGGGCTGCCGATGATGGAGCAGACGCCCCCTAGCAAGCTGATGCGTTCCTCGATGCCGACCAGGCCGAACGAGCCCACCTTGTTGCGATTGCTTGCCCGCATGCCGACACCGTTGTCGGTGATGGTCATGCTCAGCATGCCGCCGGCCTGGCGCAACTCCACCCGCACCAGGCTGGCGTGCGCGTGCTGGACGATATTGCTCAGCGATTCCTGCAGCACGCGGAAGAAGGCGGTGGCGCAATGATCGTCGATGCGGATGTCGCGCTGGTGTTCGATCAGCTCGCACACCATGCCGGAGCGCTGGCGGAACTGGGCGATCTGCCATTCGACGGCGGCGTTCAGGCCCAAATCGAGCACGTTCGGACGCAGGTCGTTGATGATGTGGCGCACGCTTTTGATGGTGCTGTCGATCTGGCTGAGCGTGCTTTTGGCGCGGGCGTGCAGGCGCGGATGGCGGTGGCGGGTACGGGTGGCCAGCATGTCCGCCTCGATCCGCAGCACCAGCAGGTTCTGGCCCAGGTCGTCGTGAATTTCGCGCGCGATGCGTTTGCGTTCCTGCTCCTTGATCTGGTCGGCGTGCGCTGCCAGCCGGCGCAGCTTGTGGTGCGATTGCTGCAGCTTGGCCTGGCTGTCGCGCAGTTCCTTGGTCATCACCTTGGCCATCTTGATCGCCCGCATGCGCGACGACGACAAGGTGTGGATCAGCAGGTAGAACAGCATCGAGCCGATGAATCCGCTCAACATGGCCAGCCACGGCAGGAAGCGGTCGAAGCGGCTGGACCACGCCGCCTTGGGCGCGCTGAAGTGGGCATGCCACTGGCGGCCGTTGAACGTCAGCGGCAACACGATGCCGAACTGGTCGGCGGAGCGCACTTTCTCACCGCCGTTGACCTTGTTGTCGAACAATAGCGCTGGCGCGGACGAGGCCGACGAGCGGTCGTTGCCTTCGCCGCCGTCGTACAGGCGCAGGCGCACGTCGCGCACCTGCATCTGGTCCATCGCCAGTTGCACCAGGCGCGGCACGCTGAAGCCGATGCCGACCGAGCCCCGGTAGGCGGCGCGGCGCTCCCCGATGGTGGTCAGCGGCATGTCCTTGCGGTACAGCGGCAGCCGGATCGCCATGCCGCCGCCCTGGCCGAAGCTGTCCATGTCGATCTGCTTGCCGGACGTGCTGATCTCGCCGGTGTCGCGGGCGTGGGCCAGCGCCTGCGCCACCGCCGGCTTGTGCGTGATGTCGAGGCCGACCCGCCAGCGGAACGCCGCGATCGGCTCGATCATCGTGATGACGGAATAGTCGGCGCGGCGGCCGGACGGCTGGATCACGTAGTCGGGATAGCCGTTGGCCGTGCCGTCGCCGCTGCGGCGCGATACCTTTTCGAAATTCTCGCGCTGGGCGTCGGTGACGTACTCGGCGTAGTTGACGCTGACCAACGCGGGAAACTGGGTCGCCAGTTTCAATCCGCGCACGAACCGGTGGAAGTCCTCGCGTTCGACCCTATCGCTGGCGTCGAAGTAGCTGGCCGTGGCGCGCAGCACGTCGGCGTAGGTGTCGATGCGCGAGCTGATGTGGTACTGGGCGTTGCGCGCCTGGTGCATGAAACGTTCGCCGGCGTCGTATTCGACCATTTTATAGGCGGCCACATAGCACAGCGCGCCCACCCCCAGGGACAGCATGATGCCGGCCCACCAGACCGATTTAGGCGGGGAAAACATTTGTCGCTGCGCGAGCAGTACCTCCATTCCGATTGCCTTTCTAGCAACTCTGATGATTCCCACCGTGCTTGAATATAGAAAATATTACCGATTCTAGTCAAGTAATTTTGCAAATGATGCCATCGAACCCGGGAGGTTATGGCGCCGATAAATGAAAAAACCGGCGCCTTCTTGCGAACGGCGCCGGTTTCACGGAAGCTGGAAGCCTTATTTGGCGACGAAGCTGTCTTTTAGCGTCACGATGCGGTTGAACACCGGTTTGCCGGCGCTCGAATCGACGCGGTCGGCGACGAAGTAGCCGTGCCGTTCGAACTGGAAGCGCTGGTCCGGCTGGGCCGCGCTCATGCCCGGCTCCAGATAGGCGGTGACCACTTCCTTGGCGTTCGGATTGAGCAGCGACAGGAAATCCTTGCCGCCGCCGTCCGGCTGGGCGTCGGTGAACAGGCGGTCGAACAGGCGCACCTCGGCCTGCAGGGCGGTGGCGGTGGAGACCCAGTGGATATTGCCCTTGACCTTGTAGTTGTCCGAACCGGGCGTGCCCGATTTGGAATCGGGGAAGTAATTGACGTGGACGGCGACCACTTTGCCGTTTTCATCCTTGTCGAAACCGGTGCATTCGGTCACATAGCCGTGGCGCAGGCGCACGCGGCTGCCCGGCTTGTCGTCGATCGGCGGGTAGTAGCGGAAATAGCCCTTGCTCGGCACTTCCATGAAGTCCTCTTCCTCGATCCACAGCTCGCGCGTGATCGGGAAGGTGCGCACGCCCATTTCCGGGTGGTGCGGGTGGACCGGCGACGTGCATTCCTCGCTCTGGCCTTCGGGATAGTTGTCGATGATCAGCTTGAGCGGACGCAGCACGGCGGTCGCGCGCGGCGCCTTCGGATCGAGATCCTCGCGCAGGCAGCCTTCCAGCGTGCTCATGTCGATCCAGCCGTCGGACTTGGTCACGCCGATGCGCTCGCAGAACAGCTGGATCGCCTCCGGCGTATAGCCGCGTCGGCGCAGGCCGACGATGGTCGGCATGCGCGGATCGTCCCAGCCGCTGACGATGCCGTCCTCGACCAGCTGGCGCAGCTTGCGCTTGCTGGTGACCACGTAGGTCAGGTTCAGGCGCGAGAATTCGTACTGGCGCGGCAGCGGCAACGTGAAGAAGCCGCCCTCGGCCAAGGTTTCCAGCAGCCAGTCGTAGAACGGGCGGTGGTCCTGGAATTCCAGCGTGCACAGCGAGTGGGTGATGTTTTCCAGCGCGTCCGAGATCGGGTGCGTGTAGTCGTACATCGGGTAGATGCACCAGGCGTCGCCGGTGCGCACGTGGTGCGCGTGGCGGATGCGGTAGATGGCCGGGTCGCGCATGTTCATGTTCGGCGAGGCCATCGCGTCCTCGCTGATCCTGGCGCGCAGGATGTGCGCGCCGTCGGCGTATTTGCCGGCTTTCATGTCGCGGAAGATCTGCAGCGATTCGGCGCGCGGACGGTCGCGGAACGGCGAATTCTTGCCCGGCGTGTTGAAATTGCCGCGATTGGCCGCCATATCCTCGGCCGACTGGCTGTCCACATAGGCGTAGCCCTGGTCGATCAGGTATTCGGCCATCGCGTACAGCTGGTCGAAGTAGTCGCTGGCGTAGTGCAGATGGTGCTCGACGCCGCCGTCGGCGGCCGGGTAGTCGTAGTTAAACCCCAGCCACTTGACGCTGTCGATGATGGTGTCGACGTATTCCTGCTCTTCCTTGGCCGGGTTGGTGTCGTCGAAGCGCAGGTTGCAGCGGCCTTGATAGTCGCGCGCCAGGCCGAAGTTGACGCAGATCGACTTGGCGTGGCCGATGTGCAGGTAGCCGTTCGGCTCCGGCGGGAAGCGGGTGATCACGCTGGGCATGCCCGCGCGCACGTGGGTGCCGGCGGCCTGGTCGTGATCGATGATGGCGCGCAAAAAGTTGGACGGTACGGCTGGCGCGGTGCTGTTTTTGTCGTTGCTCATCTGAAAAGTTGGCTTTGCAAGAGTTCGTGTAAAGGGCATTTTACCGTATCCCCTTCATGGGCTGAGGGGAAATGCTGCGTCGCGGCGGCCGGGCCGGGATGGCCGCTGGTGCGACGGGTATAATTCGCCTTTAATTGTTTCGGCACATGGCCGCGGAGTTTCCAAGATGGAAAATCACTACAACACGCTGGGGATCGCGCCCAACGCCACCGAAGACGAGATCAAAAAGATATACCGTTCGCTGGCGATGCGCTTCCACCCGGACCGCAACCACGCGCCCGGCGCCGAGGCGCGCTTCAAAAGCATCACCAAGGCCTACGAGATCCTGTCGGACCCGGTCAAGCGCGAGGAATACAACCAAAGCGTGAACCACCGCATCATCATCGATTCGGAAGCCGAAGCGTACCAGTTATGGCGCTCGGTCTTCAATCTGCACGGCACCACCCTGCCGCCGGCGTAAGACGATATTCATATAGCATTAAAACGAAAGCAAGCAATGAGAAAAGTACACCCCGAATTCGCCTATCAATCGCGCGAACTGGAAGGCCAGATCGAAGGCATTCTGGGCGATCCGCCCGACCGCAAGAACTACCAGCGCATGATCGACGCGCTGGTGTCCGAGTACGCCGGCGGCGGCGGCATCGAGGATGTCAACATGCTGGCCTTCGCGCTGGTCGACCACATCGAATTCAGCGACCCGAAGGGCTTGCTGGCCGAAGCCCAGGACTACGAGTTCGGCGACCCGGCGCGCGTGTTCGCGATGGCCTCGTGCAAGGGCGAGGCGGCGCAACAGATGTACGCGGCGCTGGAAAAAAACCTGCCGGAGCTGGCGCGCCAGGCCATCATCACCGCCTTCCTGTTCAAGAATCCGCGCAAGTGGGACGACGACGACCAATCGCTGGAACAACTGTCGGCCAACGACGACGGCGACGATATCGAGGATGAGGACGGCGCGACCGACGACTTCGCCCAAATGTTCGACAAGGAGGATTAAACCATGTCCGACGACAATAAAAGCAATCTGCCGGCGCTGAGCAAGCAAGTGACCGAGCTGGTGCTGGCCGGCTCGCTGGGCCACGCCGAGCAAGCCTTCGCCGAGGCGGCCGACCAGTTCGGCGACCTGGCGGTGGTCGAAGTGTTGAGCAACATCCCGCCGCAGGTGACGGCGCTGCACATGGCCGGCTTCGACGGCGGCAAGATGTCGCTGGCGACGCTGCTGGTGCCGCCCAAGGCTTGGGCCGACAGCCTGGCCTTCTTCGCCGCGACCTGGCAGGACGACCTGATCGAGGACGATCCGGAGCGCATCGCCGAGTCGCTGTTCGCGCACGTGCACGGCGTGGTGTTCTCGACCGACGACGAGGAGCGCCGCAGCGAATTGCTGCAGGCGGCCTCGGCGACCGACCACGGCGCCACCATCTTCGCCATCCTGTTCTCGATGGCGCCGAAGGAAATCCTGGAAGTGGCCGGCGAGATCATCGCCAAGGGCCCGTACCTGACCGGCCAGACCTCGTCCGACAACGACGTCGTGCCGCTGGCGATCGCGCTGGCGCAGGCGTCGGAAGACGGCTGGGACCGCTCGCTGTTCGAGCTGTTCCCCGAGTTCCGCCACAGCGCCGACCTGGCCGACGCCGAATTCAGCGACGACCCGGACGACGAGCCGACGTTCCTGCAGCGGTCGACGAAGGAATTGCTGTACCGCTTGCGCAAGCAGGTGCCGTCGACCCGCAGCGCCAAGGCCGGTTCGCGCCGCAGCGTCGGCACCGGCATCTTCTCTTGATGGAATCTTCAAAGGATACCGAAGCGATGCTGCCAGCATTAGTAGTAGAGAACCTGCCGCGCCTGACGCGCGCGATCCAGCAACTGGCGGCGCATCCGGACGACGACGCCGCCTATGCGCTGGCCGACGAGCTGACCGGCATCACGGCGATGGTGGCCGAAAAGTTCACCAACGACCGCACCGCCGAAGGCATCCAGAAGGCGTTGCAGTTGACGGTGGGCGGGGTGTCGCTCGGGCTCGATCACGTGATCCCGAACGAGACCGACCTCGACGCGCTCGATTTCCTGATCGAGCACGGCGCCGAGCACGCGTTCCAGATCGGTTTCCGCATGATCAAGGAGTTGTCGGCCTTGCCGGAGGACACCCTGGTCGGCGAATACGATACCGATCCGGTGTATTCGGCGCGCCGCCTGCGCGACCTGTTCATCGAGCTGTGCCAGACCGACCCGAACCAGAACTGGAACGGCGGCGATCGCTATTCGGTCATGCTCAAGCAGCGCAAGGAGGTGCAGGCGATCGTGCGCCTGGCCGGCTGGCTGCGCCGCCACAACACCGAGGGTCCGGTCAGCGACACGGATTTGAATGCCGAGGGCGTGATCGCGCTGGCGGTCATCTTCGCGATCGAGGGCGGGGGCAGGGTGGTGGCGCGCACCGGGCAAAAGGAGTTCGAGCGGTTCGTTAAATCGGTGCGCAAGAACAAGCCCGATTACGAGGAGGGCTGGGCGGCGCTGGTGGCCAAGGTGCCGGCGCAGCATCATCCGGTGTTGTTGGACCGGATCGACAGCTACCGCCAGACCTGTACCGTGATCCAGCACATCAAGGGACGCACGGCGATGAAGACCTTGTTCGCCGAGTTGGAGAATTACGCCGGCTCCGAACTGGACGCCGATTATTCGTAATCGATGACTGGGCCGCCGGCGGCGTCACGCGCTGGCGGCCTCCAACGCGATCGCCCTGAACGCCGCCACCAGCGGCGATATCTCGTCCTTCCGCTGCGCCAGCAGCAGCGCCGTGGTGGCGTCCTTGTCGGCCAGCGGCCGGTACAGCACCCCGCTCAGGCGGATGATGTCGAACGAACTCGGCAGCACCGCGATGCCGAACCCCGCCGCCACCAGCCCCGCCATCGTCGACGCTTCGCCGGCCTCCATCGCGATCGTCGGCTCGAACCCGGCCGCGCGGCACAGCCGGAAGATTTGCGGGTGGATGCCGGTGCCGGCCGTCTTCGGATACATCACCAGCGGCTGCCCCTCCAGATCGCGGATCCGCAACGTTTTCCTGGCCGCCAACGGATGCTCCTCCGGCAGCACCATCACCAGCGGATCGCGCCGCAACTCGGTGGTCGTCACCGCCTCTGGCAGCGCCGACTCCGGCGGCCGCACCAGCCCCAGGTCGAGCTCGCGGCCGGCCAGCGCGTTGATCTGCGCCAGGGTCGATCGTTCATGCAAGGTCAGGGTAACGCCGGGATAGCGCCGGCGGTAGCGGTTGATGACGGTCGCGAACAGCGGCGTCAGCGGCGTCGAAAACGTGAAGCCGACCCGCAATTCCCCGGCCTCGCCGCGCTCGGCCCGGCGCGCCGTCTGCACCGCCTGCTCCGACAGCGACAGCACGCGGCGCGCATCGTCCAGGAACAGTTTTCCCGCTTCCGTCAGGCGCACCCAGCGCTTGCTGCGCTCCAGCAGCTGCGCGCCCACTTCCGCCTCCAGCATCTGGATCTGGTGGCTCAGCGGCGGCTGGCCGATGTGCAGGCGCTCGGCGGCGCGCGTGAAGCTGAGCTCTTCAGCGACCGCGACGAAGTAGCGCAAATGCCGTAATTCCAAAGCGGGACTCCTGTTTTGTTATCGTTTTAAAGTATGACCAACGACTTAAATATATATTGGACAGTCGTACAGTGCAATCCTAAGATGACTTCATCGCGTTTTGCATCGGAATCCAAACATGTCTTCAAGCACAGCTTCGGCGTCCTCCTTCTCCGCGCCGCCGGCATCGTGCGCGCCGGCGCCGCGCATCGCCGCCGGCAGCGCCGAATTCAAACGCAGCAACCGCGCGATGTTCTTCGGCGGCTTCTCCTGCTTCGCGCTGCTGTATTGCGTGCAGCCGCTGATGCCCTTGTTGTCCCACGAATTCGCGCTGAGCGCCGCGCAGAGCAGCATGGTGCTGTCGGTATCCACCGCCGCGCTGGCCTTGTCGCTGGTGGCGTCGAGCGCGCTGTCCGAGCGCCTTGGCCGCAAGCCGCTGATGGTGGCGGCGATGGCGATCGCGGCGGTGATGACGATCCTGAGCGCTTTCGCCCACAATTATCCGCAGCTGCTGGCGATGCGCGCGCTGCTGGGTATCGCGCTGGGCGGCATGCCGGCCATCGCCATGGCCTACCTGGGCGAGGAGATCGAGCCCGGCTCGCTGGGCCTGTCGATGGGCCTGTACATCAGCGGCAGCGCCTTCGGCGGCATGGCGGGGCGGGTCATCACGTCGGTGCTGAGCGACTATTTTTCGTGGCGGCTGGCGGTCGGCGCGGTCGGCGTGGCGGGGGTGCTGGCGGCGTGGGAATTCTGGCGCAGCCTGCCGCCGTCGCGCCACTTCGTGCCGTCCGGCGGCGGCTTGCGCTCGATGGCCTCGGGTTTCAAGCTGCATTTGACCGATCGCGGCATGCCGTGGCTGTTCGCGCTGGCCTTCCTGTTGATGGGCGCGTTTGTCAGCCTGTACAACTACATCGCTTACCGCCTGCTGGGCGCGCCGTTCGGCTTGAACCACAGCCTGGTCGGGGCGGTGTCGTTCCTGTATCTGCTGGGGATCTACAGCTCGGTCTGGGCGGGGCGCCTGGCCGACCGGTTCGGCCGCCGCCACGTGCTGTGGGCGGTGATGGCCATCATGATCGCCGGATTGCTGCTGACCTTGTCCAACTGGCTGCCGCTGATCCTGCTGGGCGTGGCCCTGTTCACCTACGGATTCTTTGCCACCCACTCGGTGGCCAGCAGCTGGGTCGGACGGCGCGCCACGAGCAGCAAGGCGCTGGCGTCGGCGCTGTACCTGTTCTTCTATTATCTCGGTTCGAGCGTGATCGGTTCGGCCACCGGCGTCATGTGGGGCCGCGACGGCTGGCCGGGCGTGGTCATGGTGCTGGGCCTGGCGTTGGCATTGGCGATGCTGGTGGCGTTGCGCTTGCGCCGCCTGGCGCCGCTGGGCGCGGCGGAAAAATAAGCGGCGCCATACGCGGGATTCAGCGCGTCGCCTCCCGACCTTCGCCGCCGGCATGCAGCAGCCGGTGGTATTCGAACGCTTCGCGGATGTTGTCGCGCAGGGTCTGGTCGTCCCACGGTTTGGTGTAGAAGCGGTAGATTTCGCCGCGATTGATGGCATTGAGCACCGATTCCAGATCGGCGTAGCCGGACAGGATGATGCGTATCGTGCGCGGGTACAGACTCTTGACCCGGCTGAGGAATTCGGTGCCGTGCATGCCCGGCATGCGCTGGTCGCTGATGACCACCTGCACCTCGTTCATGGCGAGCAGGTCGAAGGCCTGCTCGGCCGTCTCGGCGCTGAGGATGCGGTAACCGTCGACCCGGAACAGGCGTTTGAGCGACGAGCGGATCGACGGCTCGTCGTCCAGCAGCAGCAAGGTTTGTTGCGCACGCGGCGCCACGTCCGGCCGCGGCGCCAGGCCGCGCTCCTGCCGCAGCAGTTCGGCGAAATCTTCCGGCGGCAACGGCCGGCTGAAGAAATAGCCCTGCATCTCGTCGCAGCCATGGCGCCGCAGGTAGGCCAGTTGCGCCTCCGTCTCGACGCCCTCGGCGATCACCCTGAAGCCCAGGCTGTGGCCGAGCGCCAGCACCGAGCGCACGATCGCGGCCACCTTCGGTTCGGTCAGCATTTCGCGCGTGAAGGACTGGTCGATCTTCAGGTAGTCGACCGGGAACTGCTTCAGATAGGCCAGGCTCGAATAGCCGGTGCCGAAGTCGTCGATCGACAGCGCGATGCCGAGCCGCTTGAGCTGCTCGACCACCGCCACCGCCTCGCCGACGTTGTGCATCATCAGGCTCTCGGTCAGCTCCAGCTCCAGGTATTGCGCCTCCAGGCCGCTGTCGGCCAGCGCGGCCAGGATCTCGCCGGTCAGCGCCGGATCGCGGAACTGGCGCGCCGACAGGTTGACGGCCACCCGCTGCGGCGTCAGCCCGGCCGCCTGCCAGGCCTTGTTTTGCGCGCAGGCGGTGCGCAGCACCCAGCGGCCGATCGCCACGATCATGCCGGTCTCCTCGGCCACGCCGATGAAGCGCGCCGGCGACACCATGCCCATGGTCGGATGGCGCCAGCGCAACAGCGCCTCCATGCCGACCACGGCGCCGCTGCGCAAATCGACCTTGGGCTGGTACTGCAAGCTCAATTCGTTGCGCGGCAGCGCGTGGCGCAGCTCGGCCTCGATCATGGTGCGCTCAGCGATGCGGGTGTGCATGGCCGCCTCGTAGAACTGGATCTGGTTGCGCCCGGCCTCCTTGGCGCGGTACATGGCGATGTCGGCGTGCTTGAGCAGTTGCTGCGGCTCGGCGCCGTCGTGGGGGTAGACGCTGACGCCGATGCTGCAGGTGATGGTGAACAGTTGCTTGCCCAGCGCCACCGGCGCGCTGACGGCGTCGAGCACGCGCTCGAGCAGCAGCGACATGGCGCGGCCGTCGGCGTCCGGCATCAGCAGCAGGAACTCGTCGCCGCCGAGCCGGGCGACGGTGTCGCCCGTGTCGAGGCAGGCGCTCAGGCGCGCGGCGATGGTGCACAGCAGCTCGTCGCCGGCCTGGTGGCCTTCGCTGTCGTTGACCAGCTTGAAGTTGTCGAGGTCGATGAACGCGACCCACACGCCGTGGCCGTAGCGCTGGGCGTAGCTGATGGCCTGCGCCATGCGGTCGCCGAACAGCGCGCGGTTGGGCAGGCCGGTCAGCGCGTCGTGGCTGGCCTGGTGCTCCAGTTGTTCCTGGTAGTTGATGGTTGCGGTCAGGTCGGTCAGCACGCAGACGTGGTGGCCGATTGCGCTGCCCGCGCCGCCGGTGTGCACCGGCGCCAGGTGCAGCTGGGTCCACAACGGCGTGCCGTCGCGGTGGCGCGCGCCCATCAGCAACGTCACCTCCTGGCGCGATTGCAGCGCCGCGCGCAGCGCCTCGCCGTCCTCGCTGTGGGCGTCGTTGCCGAGCAGTTGCTCCAGGCGCCGGCCGCGCGTGTCGGCGCCGCTGTGGCCGAACAGGCGGGCGAAGGCCGGATTGGCGTACTCGATCAGGTCGCCGTCCGGGCCGTACGCGGTGATGACGATGGCGTTGACGCTGGCGTCGAGCGCGCGCCCGCGCAGTTGCAGCGTGGTCTCGTTTTGTTTGCGCTCGCTGATATCCTCGATCATGCCCAGCACGCCGATGATGTTGCCGTGCTGGTCGTGGAACGGCAGCTTGTTGATCAGGTACCAGTGCAGCGTGCCGTCGGCCCAGGTCATGTGGTCCTGGCGGTTCAGCTGCGGCTGGCCGGTGGCGACGATGGCGCTGTCCTCGGCGCGGATGGCCTCGGCGTTGTGCGCCCACGGCAATTGCTCGTCGCGCTTGCCCGGCACTTGCGTGGTGCTGGCGAGGCCGGCGGCGCGAGCGAACACGGCGTTGCCGCCGAGGTAATTGCCGTCGAGTCCCTTCCAGAAAATCTGGTGCGGGATCTGGTTGATGACCAGGTTCTTCAGCTCGCGCGACGCGTGCAGCTCGGCCGCCATGCGCAATTGTTCGGTGACGTCGTGGACCACCACGAAGCGCGACGGATGGCCGGCGATGGTCACCGAGTGCGACGAGATCTCGACGTCGATGTGGCTGCCGTCGCGCTTGATGTGGGTCCAGCTGCCGGCGCGCTCGGGGCCCTTGACCGGGGCGGCGGCCAGGTTGCGCGCGAGCCGCTCGTGCTGTTCGGGCGGGCGGATGTCCTTGATCGTCATCCGCAGGAATTCGGCCTCCGTGTAGCCGTAGTGGGCGACGGCGGCGGCGTTGACGACCAGGAACTGTAGCGTTTGCAAGTCATACACCCACATCGGTTGCGGATGGGCTTCGAACAGGTGTTTGAAGCGCAGTCGCGACTCGAACACGTCGTAGTCGTCGAGCGGGTAGGACAGGCACAGGTAGTGGCCCGGCTGGTGCGCCGTGGCGCGGCGCCACTCCACCGTCTGCGTCACCATGTGCGGCACGCCGCCGGCGCTCACCAGCTCGAGCTCGCCGCGCCAGTAGCCGCGCGCGCGCGCCGTCGGCAGCGCCTCGTCCTTGAGCATCGGCACCGACCAGGTCGCATACAGCGCGGCGGCCGGTGCCGCGTCGGCGATGGGGCCGAGCGCCGCGCGGGTGTGGCCGTTAAACCAAAGCAGCTTGCCGCCCTCGTCGATCGAAAAAGCGAAGTAGGGACTGTGGGCGAAAAACTGCGCCAACGGCTGCTGTTCGGTGTGCGGGTGTGCGGAATACTGGTGGCTGTCCATGTCCGTTCTGACGGTGCGGGCTTTGTTGATTAATACTAACAGATGCGGCTGGGCCTGCGTAGCACAGCTGGCGCCGGTGGAATTGACGGCGATTTCGCTGGCGCTCTGACGTGCGTCAATGAGCGGACGCGGGCGCTGAAACTGGCGGCGGGGCCGGGGGTCGAATCTGCACTGGCACGCCTGTGCCCGATCCGACAGAGGAGGAGTCACCATGCTGCAAACGAACGACATCCAGCACCGGTTTCATTTACTTGAGCAAGCGATAGGGCAGGCGGCGCAGGCCAGTTCCGCCGAACCGAATCTGCCGAGCGAGCTGCGCGACAGCATCGAGCGCGTGGACCGGTTGTCGGACACCGCGCGCGAGATCCTGCTGTCGCAGGACGCGCAGCGCATCAACAAGCTGATCCGTGACATGGAATTGATGGCCGAGCGCGCCAAGCGGGTGTGCGTCAACATCCCGCAGTTGTCCGCACAAATGAAGGGCTCGGTCACCCAGATGCACAGTCAGATCATCGAACTGAAGCGGGATGTCCTACGGTGAGGCGGCGCGCGGCGCGGGCGCAAGGCCATTCCGTCACGCCGCCACCTTGATCGCCGCGATCATTTCGCCGATCTCGTCCAGGCCGGTTTCCTCGAAGCCGAAGCTTTGGTAAAACGTGCGCGCGGCGACGTTGCCCGGCTTGTAGCAGATCGTGATCAGCTTGACGTCCGGCTTGGCCTTGAGCTCGTCCAGCAGCAACGCCATCGCGCGCCGGCCGATGCCTTGGCCCTGGCGCGGGAAGTCGACCATGAAGCGGTAGATGCCATACTCGCCCGGATTGTCATTCGACTGGCGGTCGTACAGCAGGAAACCGGCCGGCTCGCCGTCGCAGCAGATGCCGCGCGGGATGTAATCGGCGTAGAACTTGGCCTGCGCGATCGAAAAGGCATTGCTGGCGATGAAATCGCGCTGGTGCTCGGGCAGCTCCATCTCCATGAATGCCTCGAAGTTGTGGCCGGTAATTTCTTCCAACGTTACGTTGCTGCTCATGCTTAAAGAATTCCTTTGTGGCGCAGCGTGGTGATATCGGCGTCGCTGTGGCCGAGCAAATCGCGCAGCACCTCGTCGGTGTGCTGGCCCAGCAGCGGCGGCGGCATCGTGGCCGCGTCGTCGGACGGCGCGCCGGACATGCGCATCGGGCTGCGCACCAGCTTGACCGTGCCGGCGGTCGGGTGCGGCACCTCCATCACCAGTTCACGCGCCAGTACCTGCGGGTTCTTGTAGACGTCGTCGAGGTTGTTGATCGGCCCGCAAGGCACGCCGACCGCTTCCAGCTGGTCGATCCAGAAATCGCGGCTGTGCGCCTGCACCATGGCCGCCAACAGCGGCACCAGTTCGTCGCGGTTTTTCACGCGCAGCGGATTGGTGGCGTAGCGCTCGTGTAAGGCCAGATCGCCGCGTCCGCCCACTTCGACGAATTTTTGATACTGGCCGTCGTTGCCGGTGGCGACGATGATGTAGCCGTCCGAACAGGCGAAGGTTTGGTACGGCACGATGTTCGGATGGGCGTTGCCCCAGCGCTTGGGCGGCTTGCCGCTATTCAGGTAGTTGCTGCCCATGTTGGCCAGCATCGCCACTTGCACGTCGAGCAGCGCCATGTCGATGTACTGGCCGCCGCCGTCGCGGTCGCGCTGGGTCAGCGCGGCGAGGATGGCGATGGTCGCGTACATGCCGGTCATCAGATCGGTCAGCGCGACGCCGGCTTTTTGCGGGCCGCCGCCGGGCAGGTCGTCGCGCTCGCCGGTCACCGACATCAGCCCGCCCATGCCCTGGATCAGGAAATCGTAGCCGGCGCGGTGCGCGTACGGGCCGTCCTGGCCGAAGCCGGTCACCGAGCAGTACACCAGGTCCGGCTTGATGGCCTTGAGCGAGTCGTAGTCGAGGCCGTAGCGTTTGAGCTGGCCGACCTTGTAGTTTTCCAGCACCACGTCGCAATGCTTGACCAGCTCGCGCAGCAGCGCCTGGCCCTCGGCGCTGGCGATGTCCATCGTCACCGAACGCTTGCCGCGGTTGGCGGCCAGGTAGTAGGCGGCCTCGGTGGTGTCGTTGCCGTCGGCGTCCCTGGCGTAGGGCGGGCCCCAGGCGCGCGTGTCGTCGCCGGCGCCGGGCCGTTCGATCTTGATGACGTCGGCGCCCAGGTCGGCCAGGTTCTGCGAGCACCACGGTCCGGCCAGCACCCGGCTCAGGTCGAGCACGCGGATGTGGCTTAACGCTTTTTGAGCTGTCATGATATGTCTAACCTTTTGAGTAATCCTATCAGGCCGCCAGTGTAGTGTCTGCGCGGCATTCGTGATAGGGTGGGAGTTGGTTTTATAACAAATATTTGCGCGGGAGGCAGAGTTATGTGGCCGTATCCTAAAATTGTTGCACATCGCGGCGGCGGCACGCTGGCGCCGGAAAACACGGTCGCCGGCCTGCGCGCCGGCCTGGCGTACGGCTTCCATGCCGTCGAGTTCGACGTGATGCTGTCGCGCGACGGCATCGGCATGGTGATGCACGACGCCGACTTCGGCCGCACGGTGGCGGGGCGGGGCAGCGTGCCGGAGACCGACGCCGTCGACCTGGCCGCCATGGACGCGGGCGCCTGGTTCGGCCAGCAGTTCAACGATGAGCCGGTGCCGTACTACACGCAATTCATCGATTACTGCAAGGCCCAGCGTATCTGGATGAACGTGGAAATCAAGCCGGCCGATGGTTTCGAGGCGGAGACGGGGCGCTGGGTGGCCAGGGTGACGCGCGACAGCTACGCCGCCGAGATCGCCGCCGGCGACCCGGCCGCCATGCCCTTGCTGTCGTCGTTCAGCTTCGACGCGCTGGCCGCCGCCCGGGACGTGGCCCCGGACCTGCCGCGCGGCTACCTGCTGGACCGGGTTCCCGGCGACTGGCAGGCGCAGGCGCGGGAATTGGGCGCCGTCGCCATCCACACCAACCACCAGCACCTGACGCTGGAACTGACGCGAGCGATCAAGGCCGCCGGCTATGGCCTGTTTTGCTACACGGTCAACGAACCCGAACGGGGCAGGGAGATCCTGTCGTGGGGCGTGGACGGTTTCTGCACCGACCGCATCGACTTGATCGGCCCGGGTTTCGCTTGAAGAGTGCTGGCGCGCCGGCGCGGCCGTCGTGCAATCGGCCGACGATTCCGACGAGCTTGGCTATTTTCTCTTCCAGAAAGTTATTTTTGCAAGAAGTTAGATGGAAACAATCTACCTGTTGTTAATGCTGAGTTCGGGTGTGAGCGCCGTCGCACCCGCGCGAGCGGAACCGGCGCAGACGCCGACGCAAGAGCTGACGGTTCCAAACTTTGTCGATAGCGAGCCGGCTTGCGTCGTAAAGGTACCGGTTCTCAACCCGCAATGCACTGCGGAGGGATGCATTTTGCCCGCGCCGGCGGGCTCGAAGCTCGACGCGACAACGCTGTTTTTCAGCTGCTTGCCGAAAGCGTCTCCGACCGGATTTGAACGGCCTGTACCGGAAGCTAAAGTCCAGCTTCTGTTCGCCAAGAACGCACGCGGGCACTTTATGGTGTTGGACGACTTCGCTCCGCCGCCCAACGAGCGATTTCGATATTTAAGTTTTTGCTTGTTTGGAAAGCTAAATAATTTTTGTGGCGTTGCCAGGGTGAGCATGGACTATCGAATAAAGGTGGAAACAACCCGAATGCTCAAGGCGTTTAGTCGAGGGATCGAATTGCAGTATCCGTGGACCGAAGATGGCCGCTGACCATCACTTTGCCACGTGCGCAGGCGGCGGACGGCGGCATTGGCAGGCACTTCACACGCCTCATTGGCCAGCCAATGCTGGTGTGGTAACCCGCTTCACGAGTGGCAACCCGCTTCGCGAACTAGGGAACAAAAGTGAATTGTCATGGACGGAGTAGTTATCAATGGCGCTCGTGATCGGCTTGGTGTTCGGTTCGTCCCCAGACGCCGTCTATGGCTCCGCCAAGGCCAAAGCTGGCCGAGGTGTAACATTGAGCTACGGGTCGAATGTCGGAAAGCTGGACAACAATGCGGCCAACACAGTGCTCGATTCCTTTGGCAGGATGAACGCGGCCGCCTATTTCTTTACCAAGCCCCCCACGTCGCTCGAGGTGTTGTAGAAACCGGATTTGATCTACAAGTACGAGCGTCGGCGCCAGACATACATCGACGGGCAGCGCGTGAAACTATTCGAGCTGTTTAAACCTGGCGAGCATCGATCGCGACACCGTTATTACTCGGAGGTCGGCTACATCGCGCGCCAGGAACAATTCGACGCCGATGGCCGCGTAAACCGCGTGATCACAGTCGACAACTGGCGTCAGCCACGTCCCGGCCCGCGCCCCGCCGTCAACGATAAATTGTTGACCGATAAAGGTATCCGCATTCCCGGCCACCAGATCTACCATCGTGTGTACGACTTCGATGCGAATGGAAAACCGAGGTTGGTGGCGGTCAGCTGGAACTGCGAAATCGGCTATCCGCTGAAAAAGACGAGCATCCTTTCGGCAGATCTGGTCTTTGGCACACCGACAGGCAAGGTGCTCTGGAAGACCAGGGAGGAGTTCGGCAAACATTTCGACTTCAGCCCTGCGGCCGCGCAGGTATTTCCGGATGTGGTCAACGGCATCGAGCCGGATCGGATGTGATGCCAGGGCTGAAGTGGCGGAAATATGTCCGCTTGGAGAGCCGCAAGCGCACGTGTAATTGGTAAAAATGCATGCTTTCCGTTATCATAACGATCTTCTCGGCGTTGCCGTGGCTCCCTGAAAGAAGCTGTGAATAACAAACTCCTCAAGCTCGCCCTGTTGGGCTTAGGTATCGGCGTGGCCGGCGGCGCGCGCGCCGATCTGGCCGGCGGCATGGCGGCGCTCGAGGCGGGCCGCTGCGCGCAGGCGATCAAGGCGCTAACGCCGGATGCGCAAGCGGGCAAAGCCGCCGCGCAGAAGGCGCTGGGCGATGCCTACACCAATGCGCGCGGCCGCTGCGACGATCGCCGGGGCAGCAAGGCGGACGACGCCGAGGGCGAGCGCTGGTATTTGTCGGCCGCCCGGGTGGGGGATGTGGGCGCGCAACGCGAGTTGTACTTTTTGTACGGCGTCAGTGCCGGCAGCCGCAACCCGGAGCAGGCCACGTTCTGGATGGGCAAGGTGGCCGCACTGGGCGGCGCCGCCGACCTGTCGAAATTGGCCACCCGTTACGAGCAAGCCGAGGGCGTGCCGCACGACCGCGTGCTGGCGCACACCTTCGAGTTGCTGGCCAGCCGCGGTGCCGACAAGGACGACAAGAACGACAAGAACGGCAAAGACGAAAAGGGCGGGCGGGCCAAGCGTTTGGCGCGCAACGTGAGCGAGATGTCGCCAGAACAGCTCGCCGAGGCCGAGCGCCTGGCCGCCGCCTGGAAGCCGGGCACGCCGCTGCCGACGGCCTCCGAAACGGGCCGGCGCGATCCGCGCGAGTGGTACCAGGCGGCGGCCCAGGCCGGTGATCTGGACGCCGCCCACAAGGCGGGCACGCTGTACTGGAAGTTCGTCTACGGCTTGAAGATCGACTACGTGCAAGCGGCGTTCTGGTTGCGCAAAGCGGCCCAGGGGGGCGTCGCGGAGGCGCAGTACGAACTGAGCCGCCTGTATGCGCACGGCGAGGGCGTGCCCAAGGATTTCGTGCTGGCCTATGCGCTGGAGCGGCTGGCGCTCAAAGGCGGCAGCCAGGCGGCGGCCAAAACCCCGGACACCTGGGACGACGCGCTCACCGCGCAGCAACTCGAGGAAGGCAAGGCGCTGCTGGCCGCGTGGCGCAAGGGCGACGCCTTCCCCGGGGCCACCCGCTATGGCTTGCAGCGCAAGGTCAATTATGTCGACGAGCCGCAAGGCAAGCGCGAGGCGCCGCCGCAGGTGCTGGCGCTGTTCAAGGCCGCCAACGAAGGCGATGAGGCCGAGTTCGGTCGCTTGCTGGCCCAGGTCGACAATGTCAACGACTATCTGGTCGACGAGGGCAAGCTGCTGCATGCGTTGCTGCGGCCGGCCGAAAGCCTGAGCAAGGAAGGGTGGGCCTGGAAGGAAGCGCGCAAGAACGCGCGCGACACCGCGCACTGGCAGCAACAGCAGGCCCGCCACGCCGCGCTGGCGCCGGCCAAGACGCGCATGCTGGCGCTGGCGCTGCAACGCGGCGCCGGCGTCAACGAGGGCACGCTGCGCGAGAACGCCGCGCCGCTGCATCTGGCGGCGATGTTCGGCACGCCCGAGATGGTGCGGCTATTGCTCAAGCATGGCGCCGATCCGCGCCAATACGGCGGCATCTATCGCAACGAGGCGCCGCTCGAATTCGCGCTGGCGCAGAGCGAGTACGCGCTCGGCCTGCCGGAGCTCATTTCGCCGGCGCAGCGCACCGCCAACATCATGGCGCTGGTCGAGGCCGGGTCGCTGCGCCCTTACATCCGGGTCGATATCGCCGATGCGAAGAAAACCGGCGATGAGCCCAAGCTGAAGCGGCCCGTCGCCGATTACCTGTTGTGGCCGAGACTGGTCGCCCTGACCAGCGGTACGGCGGTGCTGGACGCGCTGCTGGCGACCGGCACCAGGCCGGCCGAGGACGACGATGGCAAGAGCGTGTTCGACAACGCGGCCGAGGCGGGCAACGCCGACGCCATCGGCTGGCTCAAGCCGCGCGTGCCGCGCTACGACGGGAAAAAGCAGGACCGCTGGCTCAACGCGGCCATGCTGGCCATGTACAGCAGCGCGCCCGGGCGCGACAAGGTGCTGCAACAGTTGCTGGTCAAGGATATGGACTGGAGCGTGACGGGGCCGCAGACCGAAAGCTTCCATCGCGACTACCGCACACTGTTCGGCGGCAGCGAGCGCGTCGTAGCCGGCACGCTGCTCCATCACGCCACCCGCGCGCGCCGCACCGAATGGATCGGCAAGCTCGCCGAGCTGGGCACGCCGGTGCGCCGAGGCGGCAGCGGCCGGGACCTGCTTGCCGCCGTGCTCGTGGGCGACGCCGGTCCGGTCAAGACCTTGCTGGAACAGGGCGCCGATCCCGTCGCCGAAGTGCAATCGAGTTTGAGCGAGGACTCGGCCATCGCGGCGGCGCTGAGGGCGCCGCCGGGCCAGGACCAAATGCTCGATCTGCTGCTCGATCATCTCGCCCGGGTCGATAAGAAAGCGCTGGCGCGGCTCACGCCGTCGCCGCTGGAGGCGCTGCTGACGGGCAAAGGCACTATCGACACGGCGCGCCTGCGCAAGCTGCTCGACGCCGGGGCGTCGGCGCGCGGGCTGGACGCGCGCGCCGTCGGCGTGGCCTTCGCCGCGCCGGAGCGCGACGTGGCGACGCTGCTGATCAATCACGGACTGCTCGACAAGCCCGCCGCGGCCGAGACCGGGCAGGGCGACGGGCGGTCGCGCTTTGTCGATGCCGCCATTTACGCGGGCCGGGCCGATCTGTTGCCGGCGCTGCTGGCGCAGGGCGTGGACCCCAACCAGCGCGTGACGCTGGCGGGCGGGCGTGAGCAGCCCAGCTCGGTGGAATATGCGATCTCGCAGGGCCAGCTCGAAGCGCTCAACGTGCTGCTGGCGTTCGGCGGCGTGATCGACACTACCGGCGGCCATGCGTGGGGCAGCGCGCTCGACCTCTCGGTCGCCTCGCTCGATCCGGCGATGCTGCGCGCGGTCACTAAGAACCACGCGCACTCGCTCAAGCAGGTCTGCTTGCCGTCGGCAAGGCAACTGGAAAAGGTCGTGCTGCGCTCGTCGGCCAGCTATTGGACCCTGTTGCGCGAACACGGCTTCGGCCAGGGCGACGCCTGCGGCGGCATGCAGCAGCGTCTCGCGCTGCATCTGTCCACCGCTGATGTGTTGCTGGCAGGCTGGCCGGGCCAGCACCTGGTGGAGCGCTTGCCGCAACTCGCAGCGCGGCCGGAGCGCTTCGATGCCGAGACCTGGGCGGCGATCACGGCGAGCAAAAACGAGGTGTTGCCCAGCCTGTTGGCCAGGGCCGGCTGGAAGTCGGCCACGCCCGCGCCCGCCAACGCGGAGCAGGCGGAGAAGCCGTAAACGAACAAGGCCGCCGACGTGGCGCTGGTTCCGCAATTGGTTGGCCATTATTATTTGTCGGGCGTCCGCGAAGTGGGGCGGAACTGCGGCTCCAGGCGGACGGCAAATTCCAGTACACGATGGCCTACGGCGCCGTGGACGAAGCCGCGCAAGGCAGCTGGAAGGTGTGGAACAAGCAAGTGGTGTTGCGTTCCGATGCCCCGCCCGCGCGGCAGGGCGCGCTGCGCCGCGGCTACCGCCTGGACTTCGCGCCGCCGGAGGCCGTGTCGGGGGAGTTTGATTTCACGCTCGATGTGCGCGCCGGCGCGCTGATATGGAACCGCCAAGGGCGCGAATTGCTGTCCGAGAAAAAATAATCACACGGCCCGGCGGTCACCCCGGGCCGACTTACCAAAGAAGGCAACAATGAAAAATACCCGACGCCTGCTGTGCGCCATCGTTCTGTCCGCAATCGGCTGCGCCGGCGCGCACGCCGCCAGCCTCGATCTGAGCGATTGCGACATCTTGATCGGCAAGAAATCGGGCGCCGCCTACCAGGGCTGGCTCAAGGACAACCACAAGCAAGCCGAGTCGGGCGACCGCGACGCGATTCGTCTGCGCGCGATCGAGGCGCTTAACCGCCTGGCCTGCCACGAGGAGCTGCTCACCGGCGACGAAGGCTGGGGCGTGACGATGACATCCTCCGACGGCGCCTCCGAATCACACCAGCCGGCGATCATCGTCGACATCCGCAAGCAGAAGGGCGCGTGGAGCGCGCTGAACCAGGCCGTCAAGTTCGCTCACCAGGCGGGCGCGTTCGACGTCGGCATGAAGGGCGCCGCGGCCGACCTGGTGGCGCGCTACGCCGCCGACCTGCCGGGGCAACTGGAGGCCGCCTACGGTGACGCGGCCGGCGTATACGAGTATGACTGCGTGCTCAAGCGCCGCTACGGCCGGCGCGACCGGGACGCCGGCTGCGCCTCCGCCCGCACCAGCCGCGCACGGCTGATGACGTTGGTCCCGGCCGCGCGCCGCCAGCCGCTCGACGCCGCAGCGCGGCAATGGGCGGAACGCTTGCCGGCCGTGCCGAAGGACCAGTGACGACCGACGCGCGGGCTGGCCGCACCCTAATCAACATGCAGGGGGTTGCCGATGCCTGAAGCGGTGATTGACATTCTGACGGCGATCTTCCTCGACCACTTTAATTGGGCGACGGGCGTCTGCGTGATTCTGCTGGCAACCTTGGCATCAAGAAAATTCCTGCATGTTCGCTATCCTTATGTTCTCGCGCTGTGCGGCTGGGTTTTTTTACTGGTTTCCGGAACTGCCGTCGCCGCCGTGTTGACGATCGATTTTTTGTCACATGGGCAGGGACTGGAACGGCTGGCGCTGGTCGTTCTTTTCTTGGGCGCGAGTCCTTTGTTCGCATGCGCCCTGTTGGCGGTATTTATGTTCCCGAGGAAGTCAGCCGATTTTTTGCGCTGACCGAACGTGCATTTCTACACGCTATCCGGACGGCGCCGACACAGGAAAATTTCGATGAAAACAGGTTGCATGCTGTTGACGCTGATGTTGGGTTTGGCCGCAGTGACGCGTGCGGGAGCGGACTCGTCCTCCGTTCCGTCCGGTATCGCAATGTCATTCGCGCCGAAGCCCGGAACGCTGGCGCAAATTTCGGTCGACCAGAACCTGGCGACGGTCACCTTGCACATTGGCCCGGTCAGCACAGTGGAGGCAATTTCGGTGGAAGCTGAGCAGAAAATCGACGTCAAGGTCGCCGACTACAATTTCGACGGCTATCAGGATTTTTCCCTGTCACACATCGACGACGGCATGGGAACTTATCAAATGTATCAAATCTATGTGTTTTCTGCTGTCGAGCAGAAATTCGTCCGGTTACAGCCCAGCTGTGGCGACGACTTTATCAACGTCGTTCTTTCGACGCCGGCGCAAAGGCGCCTCACGCATTCCTATTTTTCTGACAGCACGCTGAAAAGTTGCGCGAAGAGTTACTGAGCGCCCCTGGCCCCCAAGACCCTGCCGCCCGCGCGGTCATATATAATCAACTCTTTGCATTTGCCAGCTACCCCTGCTCACGACATGAAATCAACTGAAATCCGCGAGAAATTCCTCAAGTTTTTTGAATCCAAGGGTCATTCGATTGTCCGTTCCAGCTCCCTGGTACCTGGCAACGACCCGACCTTGCTGCTGACCAACAGCGGCATGGTGCAATTCAAGGACGTGTTCACCGGCACCGACAGCCGTCCGTACACCCGGGCGACGTCGGTGCAGCGCTGCGTGCGCGCCGGCGGCAAGCACAACGATCTGGAAAACGTCGGCTACACCGCGCGCCACCACACCTTCTTCGAAATGCTGGGCAACTTCAGCTTCGGCGACTATTTCAAGCGCGACGCCATCAACTTCGCCTGGGAATTGCTGACCAAGGTCTACGGCCTGCCGGCGGACAAGCTGACCGTCACCGTCTACATGGAAGACGACGAGGCCTACGACATCTGGGCCAACGAAGTGGGCGTGCCGAAAGAGCGCATCATCCGCATTGGCGACAACAAGGGTTCGCGTTACGCTTCGGATAACTTCTGGCAGATGGCCGACACCGGCCCGTGCGGCCCGTGCACCGAGATCTTCTACGACCACGGCGCCGACATTCCAGGCGGCCCGCCAGGCTCGCCGGACGAGGACGGCGACCGCTTCATCGAAATCTGGAACCTGGTGTTCATGCAGTTCAACCGCGACGAAGCGGGCGTGATGCATAAGCTGCCGAAGCCGTGCGTCGACACCGGCATGGGCATGGAGCGCCTGGCCGCCGTGCTGCAGCACGTGCATTCGAACTACGAGATCGACCTGTTCCAGGCGCTGATCAAGGCCGCCGCGCGCGAAACCGGCGCCACCGACCTGGAAAACAAGTCGCTGCGCGTAATCGCCGACCACATCCGCGCTTCGGCGTTCATGATCGTCGACGGCGTGATTCCGGGCAGCGAAGGCCGCGCCTACGTCCTGCGCCGCATCATCCGCCGCGCGCTGCGCCACGGCCACAAGCTGGGCCAGACCAAGCCGTTCTTCTACAAACTGGTGGCCGACCTGGCGATCGAGATGGGCGGCGCCTATCCGGAGCTGGAAGAAGCCAAAGACCGCGTCGCGCAAATGTTGAAGGCCGAGGAAGAGCGTTTCGGCGAGACGCTGGAAACCGGCATGAAGGTGCTGGAAGCCCAGCTGGCCAAGGACAGCACCGGCATCGACGGCGCCACCGCCTTCACCCTGTACGAAACCTACGGCTTCCCGCCGGACCTGACCGCCGACATCTGCCGCGAGCGCAACATCAGCTTCGACCAGGAAGGCTATGACGCCGCCCTGAAGGAAAGCCAGGAACTGTCGCGCAAGGGCGGCAAGTCCGTCAAGGACAGCAAGGTCGAATACTCGGGCGAGAAGAACAAGTTCGTCGGTTACGACAACCTGAGCCACGCCACCGCCAAGATCGTCGCGCTGTACACGGGCGGCACCTCGGTGCAGGAACTGACGGCCGGCCAGTCAGGCATCGTGGTGCTGGACACCACGCCGTTCTACGCCGAATCGGGCGGCCAGGTCGGTGACCAGGGTGTCATCAGCGCCGGCGCCGCCGCGTTCAATGTCGATGACACGCTGAAGATCCAGGCCGACGTGTTCGGCCACCACGGCACCTTGTCCGCCGGTTCGCTCAAAGTGGGCGACGCGGTCAGCGCCGACGTCGACCAGGGCAAGCGCGCGCGCACCATCCGCAACCACTCGGCGACGCACCTGATGCATAAGGCGCTGCGCGAAGTGCTGGGCGGACACGTGGCGCAAAAAGGCTCGCTGGTCGACGCCGACAAAACCCGCTTCGACTTCAGCCACAACGCGCCGCTGACGGCCGAGCAGATCGCCGAAGTGGAAGCCAAGGTCAACAAGGAGATCCTGGAAAACCACGCGACCAAGGCGCAGCACATGTCGTTCGACGACGCCGTCAAGCATGGCGCGATGGCGCTGTTCGGCGAGAAGTACGGCGACGAAGTGCGCGTGCTCGACATCGGCACCTCGAAAGAGCTGTGCGGCGGCGTCCACGTGCAGCGCACCGGCGACATCGGCCTGTTCAAGATCATCTCGGAGAGCGGCGTCGCCGCCGGCATCCGCCGCGTCGAAGCGGTGACCGGCGAGGGCGCGCTGGCGCTGGTGCAGTCGATGAACCGCCGCCTGCTGGAAGCGGCCGCCGCGCTGAAATCGAATCCCGAAGAGCTGACCGCGCGTATCGGCCAGGTGCAGGACCACGTCAAGGCGCTGGAGAAGGAACTGGCCGCGCTGAAGTCGAAGCTGGCTTCGGGGCAGGGCGACGAGCTGGTCACGCAAGCGGTCGACGTCAACGGCATCAAGGTGCTGGCGGCCACGCTGGACGGCGCCGACGTGGCCCGCCTGCGTGAGACCATGGACAAGCTCAAGGACAAGCTGAAGACCGCCGCCATCGTGCTGGCGAGCGTTGCCGACGGCAAGGTCAGCCTGATCGCCGGCGTGACGGCCGACGCCACCTCGAAGGTCAAGGCCGGCGAGCTGGTGAACTTCGTTGCACAACAAGTGGGCGGAAAAGGCGGTGGCCGCCCCGATATGGCGCAGGCCGGCGGTACCGATCCGAGCGGCTTGCCGGCGGCGCTGGCAGGTGTTGCCGCATGGGTAGGTCAACGCGCCTAAAGCAACTAGCAGCTTGCAACCACGGCGCTAATGCAGCACCGATGCGGCCCGCGTGTCAAGCGCGGGCCGCTGTTGTTTAAGCAGACTTGTTGTGAAATCGCAAGTTCCCGTTGCGAACTTGCAACGCGCAATGAACTATTTTGGTGCAGCGCGTCAAGCTTCGCAAATTGGAGTAGTATTGCGAAAGTGCTTAACAAACTAGCGGGTTCTTGATGACCGACACGATACTTGAAAACGAAATCATGGAATTCCATAAGGAACTCGACGCGCGCGGCCTGAATTGCCCGCTGCCGATTCTTAAGGCTAAAAAAGCCTTGTCCGAGCTGCAAAGCGGCGAAGTGCTGCGCATCATGGCAACCGACCCCGGTTCCGTGCGCGACTTCCAGGCGTTCGCCAAACAAACCGGCAATGCGCTGCTGTCGCACGTTCAAACCGGACGCGAGTTCGTCTTTTTGATGCAGCGCAAATAAGCGTTAGCCATCTCCGCATCATTCTTCCCTTGTAGAACCGCCGTCTAGGAAAGTCCTTTTTAGACGGTTTCTACTAGCGAAAAATCGCACGATCGTGCTTTAATTTCTTGTGCGCGGTGGATTTCTCATATAATCTAGCCCACATTTAGTCCCGAACATTTATACATTTTCCCAAAGGCACAGCTATGAAAGTCTTGGTACCCGTCAAACGCGTGGTCGACTACAACGTCAAGGTTCGCGTCAAGTCCGACGGCACTGGCGTCGATATCGCCAACGTCAAAATGTCGATGAACCCTTTCGATGAGATCGCGCTGGAAGAGGCGATGCGCCTGAAGGAAGCCGGCAAGGTCACCGAAGTGGTGGCGGTGTCGTGCGGTGTGACCCAGTGCCAGGAAACCCTGCGTACCGGCATGGCGATCGGTGCCGATCGCGGCATCCTGGTCGAGACCTCGGTCGAGCTCGAGCCGCTGGCCGTCGCCAAGCTGCTCAAGGCGCTGGCCGACAAGGAACAGCCGCAGCTGATCATCCTGGGCAAGCAGGCGATCGACGACGACTCCAACCAGACCGGCCAGATGCTGGCGGCGCTGCTGGGTTGGCCGCAAGCGACGTTCGCGTCGAAAGTGGTGCTGGAAGACGGCAAAGTGACCGTCACCCGCGAAGTGGACGGCGGCCTGGAAACCCTGGCGCTGACCCTGCCGGCCATCGTCACCACCGACCTGCGCCTGAACGAGCCGCGCTATGTGACCTTGCCGAACATCATGAAGGCGAAGAAAAAACCGCTGGACGTGACCAAGCCGGAAGACCTGGGCGTCGACGTGACCCCGCGCCTGAAAACCCTGAAAGTCGTCGAGCCGGCCAAGCGCTCGGCCGGCATCAAGGTCCCGGACGTCGCCACCCTGGTCGCAAAACTGCGCACCGAAGCCAAAGTCATCTAAAGGAACAATCATGGTCGCATTAGTCATCGCAGAACACGACAACGCCAGCCTGAAGGGCAGCACCCTCCACACCGTGACCGCGGCCGCCCAGTGCGGCGGCGACGTGCACGTGCTGGTCGCAGGCTCGAACGCCGGCGCCGCCGCGGCGGCCGCCGCGCAGATCGCCGGCGTATCGAAAGTCATCGTCGCCGACGCCGCGCACTTCGCCGACGGCCTGGCCGAGAACGTCGCCGAGCAGGTGCTGGCGCTGGCGGGCTCGTACAGCCACATCCTGGCCCCGGCCACCGCCTACGGCAAGAACATCCTGCCGCGCGTGGCCGCCAAGCTGGACGTCGCCCAGATCTCCGAAATCACCAAAGTGGATTCGCCCGACACCTTCGAGCGTCCGATCTACGCCGGCAACGCCATCGCCTACGTGCAATCGTCGGACAAGATCAAGGTCATCACCGTGCGCTCGACCGGCTTCGACGCCGCCGCCGCCACCGGTGGTTCGGCCGCGACCGAGACCGTCACCGCGGTCGGCGACTCGGGCAAGTCGAGCTTCGTCGGCCGCGAGCTGGCCAAGTCCGACCGTCCCGAGCTGACCGCCGCCAAGATCATCGTCTCCGGTGGCCGCGGCATGGGTTCGGCCGACGCCTTCAAAGTGCTGGAGCCGCTGGCCGACAAGCTGAACGCCGCCATGGGCGCCTCGCGCGCGGCGGTCGACGCCGGCTACGTGCCGAACGACTGGCAAGTGGGCCAGACCGGCAAGATCGTCGCGCCAACCCTGTACATCGCCGTCGGCATCTCCGGCGCGATCCAGCACTTGGCCGGCATGAAGGATTCGAAGACCATCGTCGCGATCAACAAAGATCCGGAAGCGCCGATCTTCTCCGTTGCCGACTACGGCATCGTTGGCGACCTGTTCGAAATCGTGCCGCAACTGGTGGCGGAACTGGGCTAATACAGCCCGGACGCACCCGAGCCACGCTGATCCGGTACCGCCGGATTGCCGTGGCTTTTTTCTTGGAGACATAAGATGCCCTATCAAGCACCCCTGAAAGACATGCTGTTCGTGATGAACGAACTGGCGGACCTGGCCGGCGTCAACGCGCTGCCCGGCAATGAAGACGCGACCCCGGACACGGCCGAAGCCATCTTGGAAGAGAACGCGAAATTCGTCAGCAACGTCATCGCGCCGCTCAACCATCCGAGCGACAAGGAGCCGAGCCATTGGCACGACGGTCAGGTGACCACGTCCAAGGGCTTCAAGGAGGCCTTCAAGGCCTTCGGCGAGGCTGGCTGGCAGGGTGTGCAGCATCCGGTGGAGTTCGGCGGCCAGGGCTTGCCCAAGCTGCTGGCGACGCCGTGCATCGAAATGCTCAACGCCGGCAGCATCTCGTTCGCGCTGTGCCCGTTGCTGTCGGACGGCGCGATCGAAGCGCTGCTGACGGCCGGCAGCGACGAGCAAAAAGCCATCTATCTGGAAAACCTGGTGTCGGGCAAGTGGACCGGCACCATGAACCTGACCGAGCCGCAAGCCGGCTCCGACCTGGCCGCCGTGCGCACGCGCGCCGTGCCGCAGGGCGACGGCACCTACAAGGTGTTCGGCACCAAGATCTTCATCACCTACGGCGAGCACGATTTTTCCGAGAACATCGTCCACCTGGTGCTGGCGCGCACGCCGGACGCGCCGGCCGGCGTCAAGGGGATTTCGCTGTTCATCGTGCCGAAGTTCCTGGTCAACGCCGACGGCTCGATCGGCGCGCGCAACGACGCCCACTGCGTCTCGCTCGAACACAAGCTGGGCATCAAGGCCAGCCCAACCGCCGTGCTGCAATTCGGCGACCATGGCGGCGCCATCGGCACCCTGGTCGGCGAGGAAAATCGCGGCCTGGAATACATGTTCATCATGATGAACGCGGCGCGCTTCGGCGTCGGCCTGCAGGGCATCGGCCTGGCCGAGCGGGCGTATCAAAAAGCGGTGGCGTTCGCCAAGGACCGCGTGCAGTCGCGCGACCTGGCCGGCTCGGCCGGTCCGGTGGCGATCATCCATCATCCGGACGTGCGCCGCATGTTGATGAATATGCGTTCGCAGACCGAGGCGGCGCGCGCGCTGGCCTACGTCGGCGCCGGCATCAGCGACGTCGCCCACAGCCATGCCGACCCGGAAACGCGCAAGGCCAGCCTGGCCGTGTACGAATACCTGGTGCCGATCATCAAGGGCTGGTCGACCGAGATGTCGCAAGACGTCGCGCGCGACGGCGTGCAGGTGCATGGCGGCATGGGCTTCATCGAGGAGACCGGCGCGGCGCAGCACTATCGCGACTCGAAGATTTTGACGATCTACGAAGGCACCACGGCGATCCAGGCCAACGACCTGGTCGGCCGCAAGACCGTGCGCGACGGCGGCGCCGTCGCCAAGGGCATCATCGCGCAAATTCGCGCGACCGAGGCGGAGCTGGCCGCCGGTGGCTCGGCCGACTTCAAGGCGATCCTGGCGCAGCTGTCGTCCGGCAGCAAGGATCTGGAGGCGGTGGTGGAGTACGTCGTCGCCAACATGAAGAGCGACATCAAGGGCGTGTTCTCGGGCAGCGTGCTGTACCTGAAGCTGGCCGGCATCGTGCTGGGTGGCTGGCAGATGGCGCGCGCGGCCGTGATCGCGCAGCGGAAGCTCGACGCCAACGACGGCGACGCCGGCTTCTACAAGGCCAAGATCGCCACGGCGCGCTTCTTTGCCGACCACATCCTGTCGCAAGCGTCGGGCCTGCGCAGCGCCATCATCGACGGCAGCGCCGGCGTGCTGGCGTTGAGCGAGGACCAGTTCTAAGCAGTTCGTACAGCACAAAAAAGCAGCTTCGGCTGCTTTTTTTTCGCCCATCCTTACGCAAGTCGTGCTCACATATTTCATCCATTCGTCACGATCATGGTGTCGCCATATTTCGCGCTACACTATTATGAAAATACACGAATTGATTGCGCTGCTCCAGGCGAATGGCTGGGTTAAAGTTCGTATGACAGGGAGTCATCGCCAGTTCCAGCATCCGATCTTTGCCGGGACGATAACGGTGGCTGGTAAGCGCAGTGTCGATGTGCCTCTTGGCACGCTCAATGTCATTCTCAAACAGGCTGGTTTCAAGAAATAGGAGACGATATGCGCTTTTTAGTCATTATCGAAGAAGGGCCGGAATCGTTTGGCGCCTATGTTCCTGACCTACCCGGCTGCGTTGCGGTTGGAGAGACACGCGAGCAGACTTTAGCCTTGATGCAAGAAGCTATCGCATTTCACTTGGAAGGTTTGAAGGCGGACGGGCAGTCTGTTCCCAAACAGATATCGAGCGTGGAAACGGTGGAAGTGGAGATGGCGTAACGTCAGCGATATTTAATCCCGCAGGTCGTTGTGGTGTAGGCCACTTCGCTGAGTTGAATCCATTTTCGTGCGCGCTGCGTAAAACGAGGATGTTCACAGTGAGGTTCGCCATGAAATCCATCGTTATCGCCCCCATCAAAAATACCCGCAAAGCCTATGCCGTGCAACGCATGAACGAGGCCGCCCGCCGCATGCTTCAAGCAAAAACGGCCGCCGAGGAAATCATGGCCGGCCACTGGGTGCTGGCCTGGGCCGTTGCCGCCGGAGCACGCCCATCAGCCCGCTCGGTACGCGAGGCCGAAGCAGCCATTTCGACACTGGTCGAATTCCGACTTCATTGATGAGTAGAGCTCCTGGCCGAACATGATGCGATGGCCGTCGATCGTGCGCACGCCAAACTCGCGCATGCCCCACGGCTTGTCCGCCAGCGTTTGCGTGAACTCGGCGCCGTTGGCCTGGTACTCGGCAAACACGGCTGCGGCGTCCGACACCGTCACATAGCCATACCAGGAGTGGTCGCCAAGCTGCGCCGGCGGAACGGCATCGGTGCATTCGCCGAGCATCACGCGAAAGCTGCCGCGCGACAGGAACGTCCAGCCGGGCGCCGTGAAGTCTATCTCCAGACCGAGCACCGATGTGTAGTAGTTCGTCGATTTGGCCAGGTCAAGTACGGCCAGCGTGAATCTGACGTGGGTGAACTCTGACATGTTTGTCTCCTTGTCGTATCGTCGTTAATGTCTTTACGCCCGCGCCGATCAGGCCGGCGCACCCATCACATCCACAATAGCCTGATACACCCGCACCGGCTCCTCCGCGATTCGGTTGAGCACATAGAGGAAATGCTCCTCGCCGAAGACCACGTATTCGCGTGTGGGGAAGCCGCGCGCCTTGAGTTCGGCGATGTTTTCGGCGCCCAGGCCGATCAAGGATTCAAACTCATACCAGCGTGGATCGACGCGCTCTTTCAGAATCAGTTCGCTGAGGTCGGCCTGGATCGCGCGGTCGTGCGTGGCGATTGAGCACTTGTGTCCGCTTAGCAGCAACTCGCCCGCGTACCGGCGATACGCGGCGGCCAGTTCGGCGCTGTTGCGGTCGTAGGAGATTTGAGCCGACTCCAGAAACGCACCTTTGACCAACCGGATGCGGCCGGGAATCTTCATCAACGCCGGCAAGTCTTGCGCGGTGCGGTGACGCTTGGCCGGCACCGTGATGCCGACGTTGTGCAAACCGTCCTCCTTGTGCAGCCGCGCGTAAATGGCGTAGATGTCGTCGGCGCGGTCCGCGCCTTCCATCGAGATCATCACTTCGCGGTTGATTTCCGCCGCCGCCAACGCCACGCGGCGCAGGTTGCGGTAGCCCAGCTCCAGATCGACCATCGAACCGACGTGCGACAAGTCCAGCGAGATCGAGCAATTCAGGTTGCGCTGGCCGACCGCGCGCGTCAGTTCCATGAACACTTCCGTCTCCGCCATCGCGAAGGCTTCGTCGCGCACGCTCTCGCCCATGTATTCGACCGAGGCCGCGTGGCCTTGCGCGAGGATGCCCTCGACGCGCGCCAGCGCCTGCGCGACCGTCTGGCCCGCCACGTAGCGATGCGAGACCTTGTGCATGTAGGCGCGCAGCAGCGGGTCCTTGCAGAATTTTTCCTTGGCCGATTCGTCGAGCGCCAACGCGCGCAGCGCTGTGGCGGCCTGATCGACGAGGGCTTGCCATTGGGCGGGGAAGGCTGGTGCGGACACGGCGTCTCCTGGGGTGATGGAATAAACAACACATTGTGTCACAGCGGGGCCGGCTCGTCCAAGCCGCCGCCGGGCGCGCAATTGGCACTGGTGAAATGATTGCGCAATCGCAGTCGCGCGAATATACGCCAAAAAACACCCGGATTGCTGTATTTTTTTGGCAACTTAAGCCAAATTAAACGGTTGACGGAGTTGTCATAAAGGCAGAACATCCAAAAATGATTGCGTATAACATTTTTCGTGTTAGGAGGGCGGGAAGCTATAAAAGTAATAGAAATTGGTAGAGAAAAACATAAAACAATGCGCCCAAGGCGCGGACCCCACAGGCAGCAATGCCGAGTAGAGGAGACAGTATGGACAGTAAGTTGATCGGCGCGCCACGGCGCGGACCCGGCATGGGCGGATGCATTGCCGCCACCGTCGTCGCAGGCCTCATTTCAAGCGCGCACGCGCAGACCACCCAGACACCGGCAAGCGCGCCGGCCTCGTCATCGGCTCGGGCCCCGGCGGCCGGGGCGGCCGATGACAAAGACCCGCTGCAGCCGGCCAGGCCGACCGTGGTCGTCAACGGCTACCGCAGTTCGCTGGCGCTTTCCGCCAACGAAAAGCGCGAGAACATCGGCCTGAGCGACACCGTGTTCTCCGAAGACATCGGCAAGTTCCCCGACCCCAACATCGCCGACGCGCTGGCCCGCGTGCCCGGCGTCACCGTGCGCCGCGCCGAGATCGACGGCGAGGGCCTCAACATCTCGATTCGCGGCATGGGCTCGGCCTTCACCCGCGTGCTGCTCAACGGCGCGCCGATGGCGTCGGCGTCGGCCGGCAGCTGGGGCGGCTCGATCAGCGCCAACCGCGAAGTCGACATGGACTTCCTGCCGTCCGAGCTGTTCCGCAGCGCCAGCGTCTACAAAAGCCAGCAAGCCAGCCTGATCGAGGGCGGCATCGCCGGCACCGTCAACATGCGCAGCGTGCGGCCGTTCGACAAGAGCGGCTTCCGCTCGGCGTTCACGCTCAGCGGCAACTACCGCGAGCAGAACGGCAAGATGGGCGCCACCGGCTCCGGCCTGGTCAGCAACACCTGGACCAGCAACGCCTGGGGCAAGTTCGGCCTGCTGGGCGGCGTGGCCTTCGGCGACACCAAGTACAAGACCGACGGCTTCCAGTCGGTCGACATGCGCAACTTGCAGCTGAAGTCGTTCCAGGCCAACGCCGCCGACAATCCCAACAGCACCGGCGGCGGGTCGCAGTCGACGCCGGACACCGTGCCGTCCGGACTGGCGCTGAAGGACTTGCCCGAATACGCCCGCTCCATCCTGGTGCCGGGCAAGCAGATCGACCGCGCCATGCTGCTGGCGCTCAATCCCGGCGCCACCATCCAGCAGATCGACAACGCGCTGATGGCCCGCCTGGGGCGCCACCTGGTGTATGAAGGCGAGCGCAAGCGGATCGGCGAAGTGCTCAGCATGCAGTGGCAGCCGAACGACAAGTGGGACGTCTACCTGGATCTGGTCGCCGCCCAGAAGCGCAACAAGATGACTTACCAGGCAATGAACGCCGGCACCCGCGCCAACACGGTGATTCCGATCGGCATGGAATTCGACCGCAGCGATTGCACCGTCGGTTGCGTGCTCAACAAGGCGATCTTCGCCAATACCTTCTGGTCGCTGGAATACCGGCCGATGGAGGAAAAGACCAAGTTCCACAGCGTCAATCCCGGCTTCGAGTTCCGGCCCACCGACAAGCTGACCATCGACGCCCACTTCAACGCCACCAACAGCACCTTCTACCGCGACATGCCGACGGTGCTGTTCGCCACGCGCTCGCCGAACTCGGTGATCAACTACGACAACACCCGGGCCGGCCTGCCGCCCAGCTACAGCGCAAATCTCGACATTAACGATCCGGCCAACTTCGGCTGGTACCAGGGCGGGCAGGGCTTGTCGGGCCTGCGCATGGACCTGTACGAGCGCAACAACACCACGCGCGGCACCCGCCTGAACCTGAGCTGGGGCGACAACGACTTCAACGTCAAGTTCGGCGGCGCCTACGACGACATCAAGCGCCGCTACCGCAGCTTCTCGACGGCCGACGCGTGGATGAACGTGGCGTGCGGTAACAACGTCAGCGTGCGCTACTTCGCGCCCAACACGCAGTTGCGCTCGCCGCAGGGATGCGATGGCCGCAGCGCGCCCGGTCCGGTCACCGACGCCGCGACCGCCTATCCCGGCTACGGCACCGGCTCCACCAGCGGCATGACGGCGCCGCTGACCTATCTGGGATCGGTGGTGCCGAATGCCGCCGTGGCCAATTACGCGCAAGCGTCCGGCAACGGCTTCATCACCGTCGACTGGCCGAAGTTCGCGCAGGACACCGACTATCAATACTTCCGCGACAATATCTACCGAGGCTTCGGCAACGGCAGCGGCGGTTACATCCGCGAGGCGGTGAGCGCGTTCTATACCGAAGTCAATGGCCGCAACCAGGTCTTCGGCCGCACCTTGCGCTACAACGCCGGCGTGCGCTACGCGCGTACCAAGCAAACCATCGGCGCGCTGACCGTGGGCGCCGATCCGCGCAACGCCAACCTGCGCAACGGCGGGTTTTATGACAATATCAGCGTATGGGCCTACGAATCGACCACCTACAGCAATACGCTACCGTCCGCCACCATGGCTTATAACCTCACGCCGTCGGTCATCGCGCGCCTGTCGGGTTCGAAATCGTTGACGCGCGCCAATCCCGCCGACCTGCGCCAGACCCAGCTGACGCTTGGAGACCAAGGGCTGCGCCAGGGCAGCCTCACCAATCCCAATCTGAAGCCGTTCGAGGCCAACAACCTCGATCTTGGACTGGAGTACTACATCACCCGCGAGGCCTATGTGTCGGTCAGCGGCTTTGCCAAGGACATCATCAGCCGGCCGGGTCAGCGCGTCAGCACGTATTCGCTGGCGCAGCTCGACGCGCGCTTCGGCACCATCGGCCTGACCGATGCGCAACAGCAATCGGTCAACGCCAGTGGCGGGCGCGACAAGCATCTGATCGAGATTTCCGAACCCTACAACATCGACACCAAACTCAAGGTGCGCGGGGTGGAAGTGACCTGGCAGCAACCGCTGGACATGTTGCCGGTCAAGGGCTTCGGTCTCGCGGCCAACTTCACCTACGCCAAGCAGAAGGACGAGGCGGCCAACGCGCCGCCGGTGGCCGGCGTGCCGCCGCGCACCAACAATCTGACCTTGTACTACGAGCGCAACGGGTTGAACGTGCGTGTCGCGCGGCAGTACACGGCGTCGCACGTCGTCAACACGGGCACCGGCCTGAACGTTCCCGGCGGCGCGTATGCGTACACGACGGAGCGCTCGCAGGTCGATCTGTCGCTCGGCGCGAATCTGAAGCAGTTGTTCAACTTCCGTTACAACACCGATCTGACGCTGAGCGTATGGAACGCGAACAAGGCCATCAGCCGCACCTACACGCAGTTCAGCAACGCGGTGGCCGACGAGTACAAGCCCGGCGCGGCGTACACCTTGTCGTTGCGGACCACGTTCTGATGAAGGCCCGGCTCATGCACCATCGGCTCGTCGCGCGGCTCGTGTGCGCGGCGTTGCTGGCGGCCGCGCCGGGCCTGCACCCGGCGCAAGCCGGGCAGTCCAAAGCGCCGGCCCGGCCCAAAACCTGGACCGCCGACAACGGCAATGGCACCTTCACCAATCCCGTCTTTTACGACGAATTCTCCGATCCGGATCTGATCCGCGTCGGCGACTGGTTCTATATGACCGGCACCACCATGCACGCGATGCCCGGGTTGCCGGTGATGCGGTCGAAGGATCTCGTCAATTGGGAGTTTCTCAGCTACGCCGCGCCCAAACTGGATTTCGGCCCGCAGTTCCGGCTGGAGGACGGCAAGGAAATATATGGGCAGGGGATTTGGGCGCCCAGCCTGCGTTTCCACAACGGCACGTTCTACATCTTTACCAACATCAATCGCCGGGCGACACAGGTCTACTCCGCGACCGACCCGCGCGGGCCTTGGAAGCATCACGAAATGCGGCGCAGCCTGCATGACCTGTCGGTGCTGTTCGATGATGACGGCAAGGCGTACGCCGTCTGGGGGCACCAGACCCTGCAAGTGGCGCTGCTCAACGGCGACCTGACCGATATCGTGCCCGGCTCGGAGAAAACCTTGTTCGAAAAGGGCCAGGGCATGGGGGAGGGCGCGCATTTCTACAAAATTGGCGGCAAGTACTTTATCCTCAGCGCCAACTATGCGGGCGGATTCCGCATGCCGGCCGCCCGCTCCGATAGTGTTTACGGTCCGTATGAAGTCAATCAGGCCATCAGCAAGGACGAAGGCTTCGGCATGATGCGCGGCCATCGCTTGAAAGACGGCAAGCCGCCGTTTGTCATCGATCCACCCAATCCGGCCTCGAAGGACGCCACGGCGCTGCACCAGGGCGGCATCGTGCTCACGCCGGCGGGCGAATGGTGGGGCTTCTCGATGATGGACTACAACTCGGTCGGACGGCTGCTGAGCCTGTCGCCGGTGACGTGGAGCGAAGGCTGGCCGTACTTCGGCCTGCCGGGCAATCTGGGACGCAATCCGCGCACCTGGGTCAAACCGAAGACCGCCGTCCGGCAGCCGGTGCGGGTGCCATACGAGCGCAGCGACGATTTTTCCGGCGCGACGTTGAAGCCGGTCTGGCAATGGAACCACGTGCCGGTGGATGACAAGTGGTCGTTGGCGCAGCGGCCCGGTTTCTTACGGCTGCGCGCATTGCCGGCGACATCGTTCTGGGACGCGCGCAACAGCCTGACCCAGCGCGCCATCGGGCCGGTATCGTCGCCGACGGTCGCGCTGAACCTTGAGGGGATGAAAGAAGGCGACATCGCCGGCCTGGGCTTGCTCAATCTCCCCTACGCCACGCTCGGTGTCGAAAAAACCGCCGAAGGGTTGAACCTGGCGCTGTTCGACCAGGCCAGCGGACAGACCACCCGTCTGCCGTTGGACGCCAAGCGCATCTGGTTGCGTGCCGACTGCAACTTCCTGAGCGAGCAAGCGAGCTTCAGTTATTCGATCGACGGCAAGCGCTTCGTCGACATCGGTGGCCTCTGGACGATGGTGTTCCAGCTCAAGACTTTCCAGGGCGTGCGCTATGCGCTATTTAATTACAACGTCAATGGCGCGGAGGGCGGGTACGCGGATTTCGACGGCGTCGAGATCGCGCAGCCGATGCCGCGCGGGTTGATGCGTGCGATTCCGTTTGGCAAAACCATCCGCCTGGCGTCTTATAACGGGGAGACCGGGCTGGCCGCCAATGGAGAGAAGCTAACCGCATCCGCGCCGACGATGTTCAAGGTAAAAGATATGGGGTTGGGCCGCGTCGCGCTGGCAGCCGGAGTGCGTTATGTGGCGGTGGACAAAGAGGGCGGTATCAGCCTGCAGGCCGGCGAACCCGGCGCGGCGCACAGTTTCCAGTGGATTGAAACGCCGACGGGGGAGTTGATACTGATGTCGATCGCGAACAATCGTCACCTGCGAATCGATCCGAAGACGGGCGAGGTGGTTGCCAACAGCCCGGGACCGCTGCCGGACGGCGGCGATGGCGTGCGCTTCACCTGGTCGCGCGCCAACTAACCCCCGGGGTCAGTGCCGACATTCGGACACGAACACATCCATCGCCTGGTTCCGCCCGTGTCCGAATGTCGGCACTGACCCCGCTGGGTGGTTCAGCTCGTGTCCGAATGACAGACTTGACCCCGCTGGGGTTAGCGGCGGACGATGGTGCCGTTCGAGCGCTTGACCTGGTCGCCCTTCATCATGCCCGGGTCTTCTTCGAAGACGTAGCTGTCGTGCTTGCCGTCTTCGTATTCGACGTTGACGGTCCATTGCTTGCTCGAGCGCGCATGCTCCTCGACCTTTTTGCCGGCGTAGGCGCCGCCGGCGGCGCCCGCCACGGTGGCGAGCTTGCGACCGCCGCCACTGCCGACCTGGTTGCCCAGCAGGGCGCCCGCCACGCCGCCGGCGATCAGGCCGACCGCGCCGCCTTCACCCTTCTTTTCACCCAGTACGACCGAGGTGACCCGGCCGCAGTCGACGCAGTTGGCGGCCGGCTTGGCCGTACCGGCACTCTTGAAGTCGGCCTTCGCTTGCGTGTTGGATTTGTTGAATTCGGACTTGGCGTCGCGCAGACATTGCATGCGGGCGCTCGATTCGGTTTCTTCGGCGCACAGCTTCTTGTCTTCCGCGTAGCGGGTGGCGATGCGCTTGGTTTCGGCGTTGTAGTGTTGCTTCGGAGTCTGGGCGTGCGCGGCGGACGTCAGGGCGGCCAGCGTGATCGCCAGCATAATTGAACGTTTATTCATCAGTAAGTCTCCTATTGTTGGCTTAGCCATAAGCGCCCCCAGTGTACAGTAAGTCAAATAATCGTGAGATTGTGGCAATCAAGCCGGCGGCCCCCAGCATCATCGACGCCACCAGGATGATGGCCAGCGGCCAGCGCGACTCCGATCGCTTGCCCGACGCCGGGTTGAAACGGGCGTCCCACTTGTCGTCGGCCATCAGTCCCAGCACCAGCGCCTCCAGGAAGCCGACCAGTCCGGAGATCATGATCGGCAGTACTTTATAGAAGCCGTCCGCGTCCGGCGCCCCCTTGGCGATGATCCACGCCAGCGGCAGCGAGGCCAGATGCGCCCACAGCCACGGATCGCGCGCGCCGCGCAGGTACAAACGGTGCAGGCCCAGCCCGCCAAACAGGAAGGCCAGCAGGGCGGCGACGGTCTTGTTCTTGTGGCGTGCGGTAGACGTGGTGGCAGGCGCGGTGTGGTGCGGATTCGTCATGGTTAGCGATTAAATAGCCGGAAAGCATGCAGTATCGGTCATAATACCGGCCCGGCCCACCTTTTTATCGCTGTGGCTATTGCCCCGTGCGCCGGAACGGGGGATAATCTTCGATTACCCCAATTCGCCCGATTATTTCATTAACGCTTGCTGCTTCGCGGCAAAGCGCGCTATAATTTGCGGCTTTTTCCGTCCTAGCACACTTTTTGGAAATATTATGGTCGTTATTCGTTTAGCTCGTGGAGGCGCCAAGAAGCGTCCGTTCTTCAACATCGTTGCAACCGACTCGCGCAATCGCCGCGATGGCCGTTTCATCGAACGCATCGGTTTCTACAACCCGATGGCGCAGGGTGGCGAAGTGCCACTGCGCATCACCGCTGACCGTCTGGCTCACTGGCAATCGGTCGGCGCACAACTGTCGCCAACCGTCGCTCGCCTGGTAGCGTCGAACAAAGCCGTTTAAGTCTGGCTGCTGGTTTGACCGATAAGAATGCATCCGGGGTGCAAGTCCCCGACGATTTGGCACAGGTAGGCTTTGTCTTCGGTGCCTACGGCGTCGCTGGCTGGGTGAGGATACGTCCTTTCTCGGAAGATGCGGATGCGCTCCTGTCGGTGAAGACCTGGTGGATCGACAAGCCAAGCTTGCGCAGTGTCGAAGTCAAGCAGTCCAAGCTGCATGGCGGCGACGTGGTCGCACAGCTGGTGGGAGTGGCCGATCGGGACGTCGCAGAAGCGCTCAAGGGCGCCGCTGTTTCGGTTCCGCGCAGTGCGTTCCCGGCCTTGTCCGATGACGAGTTTTACTGGACCGAGTTGATTGGTCTGGATGTAGAGAATTTGCAAGGTGAGCACCTCGGTACGGTGACTGACATGATGAGCAACGGTCCGCAGTCGATCTTGCGCGTCACGGCAGCGACGACCGCAGAGGCTGATCCCGAGGTTGCGGCGCAAGAGCGCCTGATCCCATTTGTCGAAGCGTTCATCATCAAGGTGGACAAAGAGGCGAAAAAGATCACCGTCGACTGGGGCCTTGATTACTAAAGAACATAAGGGCGGCCCGCCATGCAATTCGATGTCGTGACCCTGTTCCCCGAAATGTTCGCCGCACTGACGCAGTCGGGGGTCACCCGGCGCGCGTTCGAACAGAATAAATGTGGCTTGTCGCTGTGGAATCCGCGTGATTTCACCACCGACAATCACCGCACCGTGGATGACCGCCCCTATGGCGGCGGCCCCGGCATGGTGATGCTGGCCAAGCCCCTGGAAGCGACGCTCAACGCGGCGAAGCAGCGCCAGACCGATGCCGGTCTGCCCGCGCCCCGCGTGCTGTTCATGTCGCCGCAGGGCAAGCAGTTGACGCACGAACGCGTCATGGCGCTCAAGCAGGAACCCGGTCTGGTGATCCTGTGCGGCCGCTACGAGGCGGTGGACCAGCGTTTGCTGGACCGTTGCATCGACGAGGAAATCAGCCTCGGCGACTTCGTGCTGTCCGGCGGCGAGTTGCCGGCGATGGCCTTGATGGATGCCGTGATCCGCCAGATTCCCGGCGTGCTGAACACGGATGCGTCGGCGATCGAAGACAGTTTCGTCAACGGCCTGCTCGATTCGCCGCACTACACGCGGCCGGAAACGTATGAAGGCGTGGGCGTGCCGCCGGTGCTAATGGGCGGCAACCACGCCGAGATCGAAAAATGGCGTCGCCAGCGCATGCTGGAGGCGACCGCGCGCAAGCGCCCCGATCTGCTGGTCAAGGCGCGCGACAGCGGCCTGCTGACCAAGCATGACGAGAAATTTTTGGCAGGTTTATAAAAACCTGTTGTTGTAGAAGCTTGCGGACATGTTGTCCGCCTGTTTAACCCCATCCTCTACTGGGCGAGTGTTTGAACAGCACTCAATTGCGCGCCAGCATGATGGTTTTTGGAGTCTTAAAATGAATCTGATTCAACAACTCGAGCAAGAAGAAATCGCTCGTCTGGGCAAGAAGATCCCTGATTTCGCCCCTGGCGATACCGTGATCGTCAACGTCAACGTCGTCGAAGGCACCCGCAAGCGCGCCCAGGCATACGAAGGCGTCGTCATCTCCCGTCGTAACCGTGGCCTGAACTCGAACTTCATCGTTCGTAAGATCTCGTCCGGCGAAGGCGTCGAGCGTACGTTCCAGCTGTACTCCCCGCTGATCGCTTCGATCGAAGTGAAACGCCGCGGTGACGTACGTCGCGCTAAACTGTACTACCTGCGTGATCGTTCCGGTAAATCGGCACGTATCAAGGAAAAACTGCCAAACCGTCGCCCAGCGGCGAAAGCAACCGCAGCTTAATAGCCGCGCTTGTGTTTGGAAGAAAGGGCACCACATCAAGGGGTGCCCTTTTTTTATATGGAGGTTCCGTTTGGCCAAACCGCTCTTTGATCCGAAGCTGCTGCCGATCGACGCCATCGCCGGCGAGCCGGCCGTCGCCCGCGAGCGCCTGGTGCCGCAATGGCTGCGCAGCCGCTTCGCCGAGCAGCCGCTGTGGACGCCGGAGAGCACCGACGAGCGCCACCTGCGCCGTCCCGACGGCACCCCGGCCACGGCCGCCTCCGTGCTGATCCCGCTGGTGCTGCGCGAGACCGGCCTGACCATCCTGCTGACCCAACGCAATCCCGACCTGACCGACCATCCCGGCCAGGTCAGCTTTCCCGGCGGCCGCGCCGAATCCTACGACAGCGGCCCGGTCGACACCGCGCTGCGCGAGTGCGAGGAGGAGATCGGCCTGGACCGCGCCCACGTCGACGTCATCGGCACCATGCCCGACTATTACACCGGCACCGGCTACCGCGTCACCCCCGTCGTCGGCCTGATCGCGCCGCCGTTCGAGCTGCGCGCCGACCCGTCCGAGGTGGCCGAGATCTTCGAAGTGCCGCTGGCCTTCCTGATGGACGGCTTGAACCACCAGCGCCTGTCGGCCCAAATCGCCGGCGGCGTACGCAGTTTCTACGCCATGCCCTACGGCGAATACTATATCTGGGGCGCCACCGCCGGCATGCTGCGCAACCTGTTCCACTTCCTGCGCGCTTGATGTCCGAACTAATAAGTTTGATTCTCCCACCACGGTGGGTTATCGTAGCGGGCATCAAGGCGTCGCCGACCTAAAAAGGACCATTAATGACATTTCTTTCCATTTTATGCGCGCTGCTGCTCGAGCAAATGAAGCCGCTGCGCGCGGATAACCCGATCTACGCCGAGATCAAAAGCCTGGCGTTGCGGATGGAGACATGGTTCAACGCCGGTCATTCGAGCCACGGCCGCCTCGGCTGGTTCCTGATGATGGCCATCCTGATGGTGCCGACCGCGCTGATTTACTGGGTACTCAAGTACTACGACTGGTTCCTGGCCGCCTTCGCCTGGAACGTGCTGGTGGTCTACCTGACGCTCGGCTTCCGCCATTACAGCCACTATTTCACCTCGATCCAGCTGCACCTGAGCGCCGGCGACGACGCCGCCGCGCGCGCCCTGCTGGCCGAGTGGACCCGGCAGGACACCGTCGGCATGGATGTCAGCGAAATCTCCCGCGTCGCCGTCGAGAAGGCGCTGATCACCACGCACCGCAGCGTGTTCGGCGTGTTCTTCTGGTTCCTGATGCCGCTCGGGCCGGCCGCCGCCGTCATGTACCGCGTCTCCGAGTACCTGGCGCGCGCCTGGAACGAACCTGAACACATGCGCAACGAGGCGTTCGGCCAGTTCGCCGCGCGCGCCTTCTATTGGATCGACTGGATACCGGTGCGGCTGACGGCGGTCGCCTTCGCCGTGGTCGGCAACTTCGAGGACGCGATCTACGCGTGGCGCAATTTCGCCCATCGCTGGAACGACAAGGCGATCGGCATCATCCTGTCAGCCGGCGGCGGCGCCATGGGCGTGCGCCTGGGCACGCCGGCCGAGAACGCGGCCAAGGTGGTGCTGGTGGACGCCGGCACGGTCGACGTCAGCGACATGGAGCCGGACATGCTGCCGGGCGAGGAGCCGGGCATCCGCGCGCTGCAAAGCACGGTGGGCCTGGTATGGCGCGCATTGTTGCTGTGGATGATGTTGTTATTGCTGTGCTCGGGCGCGGCCTGGCTCGGCGGGACGCCATAAAAGCACCGGGAGCAGGGTACAATAGCGGTATTGCCTTGGTGCGGATTGAGCGTTTTTCTGCACCAATTTGGTTATTTGCGAGGAAAGGTCGATTGAAATCAACGACTTACGTATTCAGGTCTTCTATAAGATATAATACGTAAGATTCTTCTAGAATGATATCCGCCCGGCGCACCTCGCCGGGACTTTCCACGCATTCTTGTTACCAACAAGTATCTACGCACAAGCGCCCGCCCATGGCAGAGTCAGTTCAAAAACCGGCAGAACAGCAGGAATCGTTCTTCATCCTTGGCCTCACCAGCAATGGCAGGCAGTTCCGTCCCAGCGACTGGGCCGAGCGTCTGTGCGGCGTGATGTCCTGCTTCAAGCCGGAAGGCTACGGCGGCGGACGCGACTCCCATTTGCAATTCTCGCCGTATGTCACGCCGACGGTGGTCAACGGCGTCAAGTCGGTGGTGGTCAACGGCAAGCTGCGCGCGCTGGAGCCGCTGGCGTACCACTTCGTGATCTCGTTCGCCAAGGACAACGACCTGCAAATGGTCGACGCCTGCCTGGTGCCGGAGAAGTAAGCAAGCAAGCAAGTAAGCAAGTACGCAAGCAAGCAAGAAAGTCAGCAACTAAGCGCTTAAGCCTCCCCTCAGAAAAATTTAGTTTTTGCCACTACCCACGTTGGCGGGGTGGGGCTATGCTGCCTGTTCATCCGTTTTTAGCGAGACACCATGAACAACAGCCGTTTGAAACACGCCGTCGTCGCCAGCATGATGCTGTGCGGCCTGTCCTTCGCCGCCACCGGCACCGCCTGGGCCGCGGCCGCGGCCGCCGCCACCGCCACCGCCGCCAGGACGCCCGCCGCCGCCGTCAAGCTGCCGGCCGGCGTCGTCAAGGGACCGTCGGTGGAGGGCATCACCGAGTACCGGCTGCCCAACGGCTTGAAAGTGCTGCTGTTCCCCGACGCCTCCAAGCCGACCGTCACCGTCAACGTCACGTACCTGGTCGGCTCGCGCCACGAAAACTATGGCGAGACCGGCATGGCCCACCTGCTGGAGCACATGCTGTTCAAAGGCTCGCCGAAGAACCGCAGCATCCCGCAGGAATTCGCCCATCGCGGCATGGACTTCAACGGCACCACCTCGTTCGACCGCACCAACTACTACGAGGTGTTCCAGGCCAGCCCGGAGAACCTGAAGTGGGCGCTCGACATGGAGGCAGACCGCATGGTCAACTCCTTCGTCGCCCGCAAGGACCTCGACTCCGAAATGACGGTGGTGCGCAACGAGTACGAGAGCGGCGAGAACAGCCCGTTCGGCGTGCTGCTCAAGCGCATGGAGAGCGTCGCCTACGACTGGCACAGCTACGGCCGTGACACCATCGGCAACCGCAGCGACATCGAAAACGTCAAGATCGACAACCTGCAAGCGTTCTACCGCACCTACTACCAGCCGGACAACGCGGTGCTGCTGGTGGCCGGTAAATTCGATCCGGCGCAAACGCTGGCGTGGATTAGCAAATCGTTCGGCGCGATCGCGAAACCGAAGCGCGTGCTGCCGCCATTCTGGACGGTCGAACCGACCCAGGACGGCGAGCGCAGTTTCGTCGTGCGCCGCAAGGGCGACATGCAGCTGGTGGTCCTCGGCTACAAGATCCCTTCCGCGCTGCAGGAGGACAGCGACGCCCTCGGTTTCATGTCCGAGATCCTCGGCGACACGCCGACCGGCCGTTTGCACAAGGCGCTGGTGGAAACCGGCAAGGCCGCCGAGGTGTTCAGCTTCCCCCAGACCGGCTACGCGCCCGGCCTGCAATTGATCGGGGCCGTGGTGAAGGCGGGCGAGCCGCTGGAGCCGGTGCGCGACGCGCTGATCGCGACCGTCGAGGGCTTCGCCAACACGCCGCCGACGGCCGAGGAAATGGAGCGCGTGCGCCGCAACGTCGCCAACGGCATCGAGAAGTCGCTCAACGATCCGCAAAAGGTGGGCGTCACTTTGTCCGAGGAGATCGCGCTGGGCGACTGGCGCCTGCTGTTCCTGGGCCGCGACAAGCTGCCGACCATCACGGCGGAGCAGGTCAGCGCCGCCGCCGCGCGCTACCTGAAGCGCGACAACCGCACCGTCGGCACCTTCATCCCGGAAGACAATCCGCTGCGCGCCGACATCCCGGCCGCGCCGAGCGTGGCCGAGGTGATGAAGGACTTCAAAGGCAAGGACAGCGTGCTGACGTCGGAAGTGTTCGATCCGAGCCAGGACAACATCAACGCCCGCACCGAGATCAAGACCATCGGCGGCCTGCGGGTGGCCCTGCTGCCGAAGAAAAATCGCGGCGAAGCGGTATCGGTCAACATGTCGCTGCACTGGGGCGACGAGAAGAACCTGTTCAACACCAACGCCGCCGCCGCCGCCGCCGCCGCGATGCTGATGCGCGGCACCGACAAGTTCACGCGCGAGCAATTGTCCGACGCCTTCGCCAAGCTCAAAATCTCCGGCGGCCCGTTCGCCTTCGAGACCACCGGTCCGAATCTGGACGCGGCGCTGCGGCTGGTCGCGCACGTGGTGAAGGACGCCAGCTTCCCGGCGGCGGAGTTCGAGCAGCTGCGCCAGCAATGGCTGGTCGGGATTGAAGCATCGCGCAACGAACCGCAGTCGCTGGCCAGCACCGAAATGGACCTGTACTTCAACCAATACCCGAAAGGCGACGTGCGCGAGGCGGTGTCGGTGGACGAGCAACTGGCGCAGGTCAAAGCGCTCAAGCTGGAAGACGTGGTGGCCTTCCACCGCAAATACTTCGGTGCCAATCATGGCGAAATCGCCGTTGTCGGCGACTTCGATAAAGCCGTGATCAGCAAAACCATCGAGGATGTGTTCTCGGGCTGGGACAGCAAGGTGTCGTACGCGCCGATCACCCGCGTGAACGCCGACAAGGCGCCGATCGTCAAAATGATCAACGCGCCGGAAAAGGAAAACGGCTTCTATGCCGCGCGCCTGAACCTCGATTTGAACGTCAACGATCCGGACTATCCGCTGCTGGACCTGGCCAACTACATCTTCGGCGACGGCGGTTTGAAATCGCGGCTGATGGACCGCATCCGCCAGAAGGACGGCCTGTCGTACGGCGGCGGCACCGGCTTGCAGGCGGGCGAGATCGACCGCGCCGGCCGCTTCGAGGTCAGTGCCATCGCCGCGCCGCAGAACCTGAACAAGCTGCGGTCGGCGATCCGGGAAGAGCTGGACCGTGCCGTGAAAGAGGGCTTCACGGCGGCGGAACTGGCGGGCGCCAAATCCGGCCTGCTGCAGCAGCGCATCCAGAACCGCTCCAAGGACGCGGTGCTGGCCGCCGGCTGGACGCGCAACCTGTACCTGAACCGCACCTACAGCTGGAGCAAGGAATACGAGGACAAGCTGCGCGCCGCCACCTTGGCGCAAGTGAACGCCGCCTTCCGCAAAGCCGTCGACCCGGCCAAGCTGACGGTGGTGGTGGCCGGCGACGAGTCCAAAGCCAAAAAATAACGGATGTCCTGCATGATCTCGAATTATGTACTATCATTAGTTACATGAGACGAGACAGCAAACTATCCTCCATCCTGCACGTGCTGCTGCACATGGCGCACGCCGACCGGACGTTCACCTCGGACGAGCTGGCCGGCTTCCTCGGCACCAATCCGGTGCTGGTGCGCCGTGTGCTGGCCGGCCTGCGCGAGCGTGGCTATGTCGGCTCCGACAAGGGCCACGGCGGCGGCTGGAGCATCACCTGCGACCTGCGCCGGGTGACGCTGCGCGACATCTACGAGGCGGTCGGATCGCCCACGGTGTTCGCGATGGGGAACCGCAGCGAGCAAACCGAGTGCCTGGTGGAGCGCGCCGTCAACGACGCGCTCTCCAGCGCCTTCGACGAGGCCGAGGCTTTGCTGATCGAGCGTTTCAAGGACGTCACGCTGGCCGATTTGTCGGCCCGCTTCAACGACGGATACGCCAAGCACAAAGGAGTCTCCCATGAACATCCCACATCCGGGCACTGAATTCGACGTCGTCGTCGTCGGCGGCAGCTACGCCGGCCTGTCGGCCGCGATGCAGCTGGCGCGTGCCCGCCGCCGCGTGCTGGTGGTCGACGCCGGCCAGCGCCGCAACCGCTACGCCACGCATTCGCACGGCTTCCTCGGCCATGACGGCCGCGAGGCGGCGGCCATCGCCACCGACGGCCGCGCGCAGCTGATGAAGTATCCGACCGTGCGCTGGATCGAAGGCGCGGCGCGGCGGGCGGAGAAAGTGGCGCAGGGCTTCCGCGTAACCTTGCAGGACGGCGCCGCCTACCTCGCGCAGCGGCTGGTGCTGGCCACCGGCGTGGTCGACGAACTGCCGCCGGTGCCGGGTTTGGCCGAGCGCTGGGGCGGCACGGTGTTCCACTGTCCTTACTGCCATGGCTATGAGCTGATGGAAGGGCGCATCGGCGTGCTGGCCACGGGAGCGCTGTCGATGCATCACGCGCTGATGCTGCCGGATTGGGGCCGGGTGACGTTGCTGCTGAACGGGGCTTTCGAACCGGACGCGGAGCAGTTGGCGTCGCTGGAACGGCGCGGCGTGGCGATCGAGCGCGCGCCGGTCAAGGCGATCAGCGGGCGGGCGACGGTCGAATTGCAGGATGGGCGGTCGCTGGAGATGGCGGGGCTGTTCGTGGTGAGCCGCACGCATAGCGGAAGTCCGATCGCCGAGCAGTTGGGCTGTGGGCTGGAGCAGGGCCCGATGGGCATGTACGTGCGCACCGATACGATGAAGGCGACCAGCGTGGCCGGCGTCTACGCGTGCGGCGACGCCGCGCGCATGGCGGGCAATGTGGCGCTGGCGGCGGCCGATGGAACGCTCGCCGGCGTGTCGGCGCATCAGTCGCTGATCTTCGGCGCCACCGCCGCGGCGGCGTGAGCGCCCTATGCGGCGTTAAGCTCCGCGACAAAGTCGTATAAGTCCCCGCGAAAATACGAGCGGCAGAACTCCACCGCCCGGCCGTCCCGCAGAAACCCCAAACGTTCCACCGCCAGGCCGGCGTCACCCGGTTTGGCCTGGAGCAGCGCCGCCTGTTCCTCGTCGAGCAGCAGCGCGCTCAATCGCTGCAGCGCGCGCACGGGGCGGTTGTACGCGTGTTCCAGCGCTTCGTACATCGACACCTGCACCGACTCCAGCGACGGCAAACACGTCGCGACGATGGTGGCATACTCGATGCACATCGGGATCTCGTCGGCATAACGGATCCGGTGGAACCGGTACACCGCCGCGCCCGGGCCAAGACGCAGTCGCAGCGCCTCCTCCGGCGTCACCGTCCCCTCCGACCGCTTGAGCCACACGCTGCGCGGCGTCCGCCCGCGCGCGCGCATGTCTTCCGAAAACGATGTCAGCTTGGCGAAGTTCTTCTCGATGCGCGTGTTGATGAAATTGCCCGAACCGGGCCGCCGCACCAGCAAGCCTTCGTCGACCAGCCCGTCGATCGCCTTCCTGACCGTGATGCGCGAGATCGACAGATCGGCCGCCAGTTGCCGCTCGGCGGGCAACGCTTCGTCCGGCCCGAACACCCGCTGATCGATGGCCGTGCGCAGCGCCCGCTGAAGGCGTTGGTAGAGCGGCTGGCTGCTGCCTTGGCCCAGCGTGTGCATGATCTCTGCAAGCGGTGTCATCCGTTTCGTCTCCGTCGTCTCGGGCCGTCCGCCATGAATTGGTCTGTCCCCGGTCGTTGCCTTGCCCGATTCGATAATACCAAAAAGAACCACAGCGCTGGTATCACACTGGTTTCACTGTGGACCGCACCGCGCTATAGATGCTCCTCTGCAACGAAGCGCAAATTGGTATGTGTACTCCGCACAACATATGAAAAAAATATGGCAATTGGTAGTATTCTGGTATTGGTACTGCGGTATATTGGCGTTGAATTGGTTTTGTATAAGGTTGTAAAAAAGGGATCTGCACGACATCGCGGCGGCGATGGCCGGGGAATCGATCGACGTTAAAACAGCACGGGCCTTTTCCAAAATAAACGGGCCGCAATCAAGGGGGAGTAAATGAAAGAGAATCTGCCAGGTAAGACGAACATGCCACGCAGCGCGGTCGAGCAGTTGACGCCGATCGCCGCAGCCGTGGGGCTGATGGTGCTGGGCATGTCGTGGTCGGCACAAGCCCAGGCGCAGGCTCAAGCGCAGGCCCAGGCCGGCGCCGGCAAGAAGGACGGCGAGGAAATGCAAACCGTCCAGGTGCAGGGCATTCGTGCGGCCCTGCAACAGTCGCTGAACCAAAAGAAAAACGCCGAGTCGCACCTGGAGGTGATCACGGCCGAAGACATCGGCAAGATGCCCGATAAAAACGTCGCCGACTCGCTGCAGCGCGTCCCTGGCGTCAACGTCAGCAACGCCGGCGCCAGCGAAGGCGGCTTCGACGAGAACGACCGCGTGTCGATGCGCGGCACCAATCCCAACCTGACGCAGACGCTGTTCAACGGCCACAACGTCGCTTCCGGCGACTGGTTCATCCTGAACCAGACCACCCAGGTCGGCCGCAGCGTCAGCTACACGCTGGTGCCGTCGGAACTGGTCGGTTCGGTGGTGGTGCACAAGAGCTCGGAAGCGAGCCTGGTCGAGGGCGGCGTGGCCGGCTCGGTCGACATCATCAGCCGCAAGCCGCTGGAATTCAAAGAGAGCTTCACCGGCGAAGTGTCGTTGGGCGCGGTGTACGCCGACCTGCCGAAGAAGACCGATCCGCAATTTAGCGCCTTGATCAACTGGAAGAACGAGCAGAAGACCTTCGGCGCCTTGCTGCAAGTGTTCTCGGAAGAACGCCACCTGCGCCGCGACGGCCAGGAAGCGCTGTCCTACGACAAGATTCTTCCCAACAGCCCGATGGCGATTTCCAATCCGGACCTGGCCAACGCCTACTACCCGGGCTTCCTGGGCGCCTCGCTGTTCCAGCAGGAACGCAAGCGCCGGGGCGGTTTGATCGACCTGCAATTCAAGCCCAGCCGCGACCTGAACTTCGACCTGACCGGTTTCAGCTCGACCCTGAAGGCGTCGAACACCAACGACAACTACCTGCTCAACGGCGGCGCCATCATCAACCAGGGCAACGGCCAGGCGCCGCTGCCGGGCTATGTGGTCAAGACCCAGAACGGCGTCAAGACGCTGGTCAGCGCGAACTTCGCGCCGGTGGCCGGCACCAACTACAACGAGTACGACCAGATCTCGCGTCCCGGCGCGGAAGCGACCGCCAAGTTCGTCGCGCTGGACGGCAAATGGCGCGCCTCCGAGAACCTGACCTTCTACGGCAAGGCCGGCAGCTCCAAGGGCGAGGGCAAGACCCCGGTCCAGGACGTCATCGCGTGGAACGGCGCCACCGGCACCGGCGCCTCGTACAAGCTCAATGGCACCGGCACGGCGGCCGACTTCTCCTTCAATAACAATCCGGCCGCGACGCCGGGCACCGACGCCTCCAGTGGCTTTAGCTGGATGTTCGGCGACCAGAACGTCACCGTCACCGACAAGGAAAAATGGCTGCAACTGGACAGCGACTTCCAGCTCGAAGCCGGCCCGCTCAAGCTGCTGAAGTTCGGCGTGCGCGGCGCCGACCATGACCGCTATTCGGACAACGTGGTCGGCCAGGGTCCGACCTGCTCGACCCGCACCGACGCCGCCGGCGGCCCGGGCTTCTTCTGGGCGGCGCCGCTGCCAACCCAGTACAGCTGCATCAACGGCGCCAACTCGCCGTACAACCCGGCCAACTGGCCGGCGGCGGCGGGATCGTATCCGTCCAACTACGCCAGCGGCCTGGGTGGCAATTTCCCGCGCGGGATCTTCCGCTACACCGCCGAGCAGCTGGCGGCGTTCTCGAAGCTGTTCGCCAACCGCGCCACCGACGGCACGCGTGAGGACTTCGGCAACGAGTTCAACCTGAAGGAAAAGAACCGCGCGGCCTACGTGCAGGGTAACTTCGAGGGCGAGGGCTGGAGCGGCAACGTCGGCGTACGCTATGTGCAGACCAAGGAACGCGCGGTCAGCAATGTGGGCATGCCGGGCGATACGCCGGCGGGCCAGCCGGGCGTGGTCTACACGTCGGCGTTCGGCATCTTCAAGCCGACCACCGTCGAACACACCTACAACGATTATCTGCCGAGCGCCAACCTGCGCCTGGACTTGAACAAGGACCTGGTGGCCCGCTTCGCGCTGTCGCGCACCATGACGCGTCCGGACTTCTCGTCGCTGGTCGGCACCTTCACCTTGACGCCACCGGCGGCCAAGGGCGGCGTCGGTTCCGGCTCGGGCGGCAACCCGGATCTGAAACCGATCACGTCGAACAACTTCGACGCCTCGCTGGAATACTACTTCGCACCGCGCTCGCTGGTGTCGGCCAGTGTCTATTACATGGACCTGTCCAATTACATCGGCCAGGGCACCCGCGTGGGCACCTACCGGACCTACACCGAGGCCACCAAGATCACCGATCCGAACGGCTTCGATGCGCAGTATTTGATCTCTTCGCCGATCAACAGCAAGGGTAAGGTCAAGGGCATCGAGCTGTCGTACCAGCAGCCGCTGTTCGGCTACTTCGGTATCGACGGCAACGCCACCTTCACCAACGCCAGCGACAGCAGCGGCGCCAAGGTGCTCGGTTCGTCGAAGCGCACCTATAACGCCAGCGCGTTCTACGAGGACGAGCGTTTCAACGCCCGCCTGACGTACAGCTACCGTTCGGATTCGTATGTGGGCCTGGACCGCGGCACGGAGTTCAACCAAGTCGGCATGGGTTACCTGAATGCCTCGCTCGGCTACAAATTCAACGAGAAGATCGGCTTCTCGCTGGACATGCGTAACCTGAACGATCCGAAGCTGAAGTACTACGCCTTGAACGAAGACCAGCCACGTTCGGTCTACAAGAACGGCCGCCAGTTCTTCCTGACGATGCGCGTCAAGTACTAAGCAGGTTTGACCGCGTCCGCCGCCACGAAAGGGGCGGGCGCGCGTTGAATAACGATATACTTTGCCGATGCACCCAATTCCGCAACCGATACCCGAGTGGCGCGACGTCGACGCCCGCGTCTTCCATGAGCAGATCCTGCCGCTGCACCGGCCCGCCGTGATGCGCGGCGTGGTGCGCGACTGGCCCGTCGTCGCACAGGCGCTGGCCTCGCCGGAGGCGGTGGGCGGCTACCTCAAGTCCTTCGACAGCGGCGTCGATGTCAACGCCATCATGACGCCGCCGGCCGCGCAAGGGCTGGTGGCCTACAGCGACGATGTCAGCGCGTTCAGCTTCGTGCGCAACCGGCTGCCGATATCGAGCATCATCGACCAGTTGATGCGCTACCTGCCGGCCGGTGCGCGCGCTCCGGCGCTGGCGGCGCAAAGCGCGGTCATCGCCGAATGCCTGCCCGGCTTTGTGGCCGAGAACCGGCTGCCGTTGCTGGGGCCGGAGGTGCAACCGCGCATCTGGCTGGGCAACCACATCACGGTGCCGGCCCACTTCGACGAGGCGCAGAATATCGCCGCCTGCGTCAGCGGCCGGCGGCGTTTCACCTTGTTCCCGCCCGAGCAGGTCGGCAACCTGTACGTCGGCCCGCTCGATTACACGCCGGCCGGCGCGCCGATCAGCATGGCCTCGCGCGCGCGGCCGGACTTCGACAAGTACCCGCGCTTTCGCGACGCGCTGGCGGCCGCGCAGGTGGCCGAGCTGGAACCGGGCGACGCGATCTATATCCCCGCGATCTGGTGGCACCAGGTCGAATCGATCGGCCAGCTGAACATCCTGGTCAACTACTGGTGGGGCGGTTCGCACACGGCCAACGATCGCGGCATGTCGCCGTCGAACGCGTTGATGCACTGCCTGCTGAACATGAAGGATCTGGAGCCGCAAGTGCTGCAGGCCTGGCGGGCGGTGTTCGAGCATTTTGTTTTCAATTCCGACCCCCGGCGGTTGGAACATATTCCCGAACAGCGGCGCGGCGCGCTGGGCGCGATGTCGCCCGAAGAGCTGCGCCGCTTCAAGGACGTCTTGATCGCGCAGCTACAAAAATAAACCTACTGGAGACACCATGAAACCACGCGCCGGCGCAGTGTTCGCGGCATCCGCAGCGATCTCTCTCGCCGCATTGTCGCCATCGTCCGCCATGGCCGATGAAGTCATCGGCTATTACCCCGGCTGGAAGTCGGCCGAGTATCCCGTCACCGCCGTCAACGTCGGCGCCGACAAGCTGACGATGGCGCTGTACGCGTTCATCGACGTGTGCTGGGACGGCAAGCATGGCAACCCCGAGCCGTCCATCAACGACGAGGCGCCTTGCCAGGACGCGGCCGGCGAACCGGCATCGGCCAACGGCGCGCTGGTGTTCGGCAACGCCGTCTCGGATGGGGCCAACCTGCGCGCCCTGGTGGCGCTGAAGAAGCAGCACCCCAAGTTCAAGGTGGTGGTGTCGGTCGGCGGCTGGAACTGGTCGAACCGGCTTTCCGACGTCGCCGATTCGGCCGCGGCGCGCGCCAATTTCGTCGCCTCGTCGGTGAAGCTGATGCGCCGCTTCGGTTTGGACGGCATCGATATCGACTGGGAATATCCGACCGAGGTCGGTGTGCCTTGCGTGGCGGGCAGGGTGTGCGCGCGGCCGCAGGACAAGCCGAACTACATCAAGCTGGTGCGCGCGCTGCGCGCCGCCTTCGATGCGGCCGGCAAGAAGGACGGCAAGCATTACAGCGTCACCATCGCGTCGGGCGCCAACGCCAACTTCGTCAACGACGGCGCGGCGGGCAGCGGATGGATCAAGGAGCTGGCGCAAAGCCTCGACTGGATCAACATCATGACGTATGACTATCACGCGCCGTGGGAGAAAACCACGGGGCACCTGGCGGCGCTGGGCGGCGATCCGAAAGATCCGGTCGCGTCCAAGGGCTTGTATGCGCAGGCGTCGGTGCAGCGTTATCTCGACGCCGGAATCGGCGCGGACAAGCTGGTGATGGGCGTGCCGTTTTACGGGTATGGCTGGAAGGGTTGCGCGCCGGGACCGGCGGGCGACGGCCAGTATCAGCTGTGCGAGGGCGGGGCGACCGGCGGCGCCGGTGGCGGTAACGCGTATGGATTCAGCCATCTGCTCAAGCAGGGGATCTTGACGCCCGCGTTCGAAGGCGGCAACGGCTACCAGCGCTATTGGAACGCCTCGGCCAAGGCGCCGTACCTGTATAACGCCAAGGAGAAGATCTGGATCACGTACGAGGACCAGGAGTCGCTGAAGGGCAAGGCGCGCTTCATCAAGTCGAAGCGGCTGCGCGGCGCGATGTTCTGGGAGCTGAGCGCCGATGGCGAGCATCAGCTGATCGAGACGCTATGGTCGGCGATGCGGTAAGCAGTCAAAAAAAATGCCGGCTTCAAGCCGGCATTTTTTGGTGACGTCGTGATTACTTCGCTGCGGCCGGTGCGGCTGCCGCGGGTTTGTTCTGATACAGGATCCAGTAGCGCGCCAGGTCGCCACGGCCGTCGTTGCCGGTGATGGTTTCCAGCAGCTTGACCGATTCGTCCTTTTTGCCGGCCATCGCCAGCGCGTAGCCCAGACGCAGTTTCGCATCTTCAGGATTTTTCGACACGCCTTTGGCGATACCCTGTTTCATCAGGTCGATACCCTTGTCGAACTGGCCCAGGGTGATGAAGTTGTAACCCAGGTTGACCAGGCCGACGCCGTCCTTCGACTTCTGCGCGGCGGCGACGCCCGAATCGATGTTCTTCGCATCGTCGGCCGCGCCCTTGTTGGCGCTGTCGCGGATCTTCTGGATCGCGGCTTTGTCTTTGCCGGCCGGGATGGCGCCAGGGTAAGCCTTGTCCATCGCGATTTTACCTTCGGTGAAGAAGCCGCCCAGCACGGCCAGTTCGGCCTGTTCCAGGTAGTCTTCAGGTTCCATCTTCGACGGCGCGGCGACGCCTTTCAGGCGCGCCATGTCCAGGTCCAGGCGCGGCGCGTAGGTCTTCTTGCCGCGCGTGCGGTTCAGCAGGTCGAACCAGTAGTCTTCCGAAGGGTAGTAGCGCACCAGCTCTTCGATCGCCGTCAGATACAGCTCGGTGTCCTTCAGCTTGATGCCGACGTTACCCAGCAAATTGAGTTCGTCCTTGGTCGGCGCCGTGCCGGCTTTTTTGGCCGCTTCGATATCCTTCAGCACTTCGGTCTTGGCGGTGGCGAAGTCGTTCTTCAGGAAGTACGAACGCACGATGTACTGGCGCTGCTTGGCGGTGTCGCCGGACTCGGTGCCGTAGCGGTTGAACCAGGTGATGGCCTTGTCGTAGTCCTTGACGGAGCTGTAGTAGATGCCGGCGACGGCGTCGATGAAGCGCAGCTTGTCTTCCTGCTTCAGACGGCCCGAATCGATCATCGATTCCAGCGCCTTCAGGGTCAGCTCGTTGTTGCCGGAGGCCTGGCCCAGTTGCACGCGCATCTGGTTCAGCACAAAGGTTTCGTATGGGGTCAGGTTCGGCGCGGCGGCGGCGGTGTCGATGCGGGTCTGGTATTCCTGGTAGTTCTTGGCGTCGAGCAGCGGCTTGGTTTGCGCCGGGTCGATCAACTTGAAGATCTCCGGACGGACGGTGTCTTTCGGCGCTTCGGCGGCGGCTTTCGCTTTTTCCTTGTCCTGCGCGTGGGCGGCGGTCACGCCCAGCACGGCCGGTACCGCGTTCAGGCCGATGGCGGCCAGGATCAGACTAATACGAGCGAGACGAATATGGGACATGTTCAATCCTTCAATCAAAGACATAAGATGGCCGGCGCCGAGGCGCCATGCCGTCGCTATTGGAGTTAGTGTTCAGGGCCGCGCGGCGCGCGATCCGGCAAGCCGCACATTCTACGATCCCTTTCCGGGAAGTAAAAGAGCCTGCCGGTCAAACCAGCGTATTGTTACATAAATCATGGTTGATGCGCTTAATTCAAGGGTGCGTCAACCGTGCGCCGGCTGCGCCGCCACCGGCTCCGGCTCCTGCCGCGCGCGTGCGGCCATTGGAATGATCTGCGACAGCACGGCCACCGGAATCGCGCACAGCATCACCCAGATGAAGAAGTGCTGGTAGCCGAGCGCGATCTGGATGTCGCCGCTGAATAGCTTGAACAGGACGAAACCGAGCTGCATGATGCCGGTCGCGAAGGCGTAGTGCGCGGTCTGGTATTTGCCCGGCGCGACCACCTGCATCATGTACAGAATCAGGCCGACGAAGCCGAAGCCGTAGCCGAACATTTCGATGCTGAGCGCCGCGCCGATCACCGCCAGGTCGGTCGGCTGGAAGTAAGACAGCAGGTAAAAGGCGACGTTGGGCAGGTTGACCGCGAGGATCAGCCACAGGATGGCGCGCTTGAGGCTTAGCCAGGAGGTGAAGTAGCCGCCGGCGATGCTGCCGACCAGGAAGGCGACCGTGCCCACCGTGCCGTAGACGGCGCCCACTTCGGCCGTGGTGAGGCCAAGGCCGCCGAGGTGGCGCGCCTCGCGCAGGAACAGGGGACCGATCGACTGCACCTGCGCCTCGCCGGCGCGGAACAGGATGATGAACAGGATCGAGACCCAGATGCCGGGCTTTTTGAAGAACTCGACGATCACTTCCCACAGCGTGCGGGCGATGGCGGCGGCGTTGGTGCCGGTGCTGACCGCGTTCTTCGACTGCGGCAGCGCCCAGCTGTTGTACAGCCCGAGGCCGACCATGACCGCGCCCAGGATGAGGAAGCAGATGGTCCACGCGGGCACCACGCCGATGCTTTGCTCGAAGTGCCCGGCCAGCACCAGCAGCCCGCCGGTGGTGAGGAATTTGCCGGCGTTGAAGAAGGTGCCGGTCCAGCCGGCGTATTGCGCCTGGCCTTTTTCATCGAGGCTGGTGATGTAAAGGCCGTCGCAGGCGATATCGTGCGTGGCCGCCGAAATGGCCACCAGCGCAAGCATCGCCATGCACGCGGCGAACCAGAATGGCGCGTGCAGCGCCAGCGCGACGCCGCCAAGGCATGCGCCGCCGAAGATCTGGAAGGTGACCACGACCAGCTTTTTGCTGCTGGCCAGTTCCAGGAAGGGACTCCATAACGGCTTGAAGACCCAAGCGAAGCCGATCAACGCGGTCCAGCGATTGATTTCGCTATTGGGCATGCCCATGCTCTTCAACATCTGGTTGGCGACGATGGCCACCGCGAAGAACGGCAGGCCTTGCGCCAGATAGAGGCTGGGCACCCAGAACTTCGGATTGCGGATGGTTGGCTTGCGGGTGTCTTGTTCGTTGTTGTCCACGTCGTCCCCGGATTATTTTTACTCGAAGCCCGGCACCGGTGCGCGGCCGGTGGCTGGCAGTTCGTCGGCGAGCCACAGGTTGACCGCGTCCAGCGCCGGTTTGGCGAAGCCGTAGGTCATCAGCGCCGGCGCCTGGATGTCGAGCGCCTGGTACGGATTCCACAGCGCCAGGTGCAGGTCGGGACGCCAGGTGGCGCGCGCGTGCTCGCCGTAGCGCAGGCGCGAGGTCGACGCCAGCACCGTGTAGCGGCCGTCGTCGGGCAGGGCGCCCCAGTCGAAGGCCTCGGCGTCGGCGAAGGTCACCAGTTCGACGTCGTACAGGCGGCGCAGCGACGCGGCCACCGTTTCGGCCGGCACGCCGGCTTCCGAGACGCCGTCGCTGACGACGTCCTGGCGCACCACCAGGCGCACCCGCGCGTCCTTGGACGGAGGCCGCGGCTGGCCGTAGGCCGTCAGCGCGCGGCACCAGCCTTCGGCCATCACGTCGCGGTCGGCCGCGTCTTCCTTGTACGAGCGCGGTTTGCATGGATAGGCCAGCGCCAGCGCCGCCAGGCGGTCGAGGCGCACGCGCACCTCTTCCATCGTCAGCTCGCCGGCGGCCAGCGCCGCCGCGATGGAGTCGAGCGTTTCGTCCTGGGTCTGCGTGGTGCCGAGCGCCATCACCATGTCGGCGCCGGCGGTCAGCGCGCGCACCGCCGCGTTGCCCACGCCGTAGCGGCCGGCGATGGCGTGCATGTCCATGCCGTCGGTGATGACGATGCCCTTGTAGCGCCATTCGTCGCGCAGCAGGCCGGTGAGGATGCGGCGCGACATCGTGGCCGGATTGTCCGGGTCCAGGGTCGGATAGACGATGTGCGCGGTCATCATCGCCGGCGCGGCGGCCGACGCGATGCGGAACGGCGCCAGTTCCAGTCGGTCCAGCTCCTCCACCGGCTTGTCCACGGTCGGCAGGTCGCGGTGCGAATCGACGCTGGTGTCGCCATGGCCGGGGAAGTGCTTGACGCAGCAGGCCACGCCTTCCGCGTGGCTGCCGGCCATCCACGACATCGCCAGCTCGGCGGCGCGTTGCGGCTCGGCGCCGAAGGAGCGCTCGGCGATGACGGGATTGTGCGGATTGTTGTTCAGATCCAGCACCGGCGCGAAGTTCCAGTTGAAGCCGAGCGCCTTGACCGCGCGCGCCACGGCGGCGCCGGTGCGGTAGGCCAGGTCGGTGTCGTCGGCCGCGCCCAGGCCCATGGCCGCCGGCGGCGCCGGCACCCAGGTCGAGCGCACCACGGCGCCGCCTTCCTGGTCGATGGCGATCAGCGATTCCGGTCCCATCACCGCGCGCAGGTCGGCGGTCAGCTTGCCCAGTTGTTCGGAGTCGGTCATGTTGCCCCGGAACAGGCAGACGGCGCGGATGCTGTTGGCCTTCAGGAAGCCGGCGGTGGCCGCGTCCAGCACCGTGCCGGGAAAGCGGATCATGATCAGTTGGCCCGCGATCTTGCGCAACTCGTCGTGGGTCTTGTTTGTTGGGTCGGTCATTGGGGTGCTCCGGCGTGCTTAATTTGTCTTGGTGACTTTGCTCAGATGGCGCGGCGCGTCCGGGTCCATGCCGCGCGCGGCCGACAGCTTCGCCGCCATCACGTAGAAGGTCTGGATCGCCACGATCGGATCGAGGTCCGGCGTCGCCGCCACCGGCAACGTCAGGTCGCGCTCGGCCACGTCGGCCGGCGCGGCCAGCAGCACGCGCGCGCCACGGCCGCGCATTTCGCCCGCCAGCTGCAGCAGGCCGGCCTGGGTGGGACCGCGCGTGGCGAAGATCACCAGCGGGTAGCCGTCCTCGATCAGCGCCATCGGACCGTGCTTGATCTCCGCGCCGCTGAACGCCTCCGCCTGCAGCGCCGAGGTTTCCTTGAACTTCAACGAGGCTTCCAGCGCGACCGGGAAGCTGATGCCGCGGCCGACCACCATGATGTTGCGGGCCGGGGCCAGCACTTCCAGCGCCGCCGACCAGTCCTCGGTGGTGGCGGCGCGCAGCGACTCGGGCAGCGCCTCCAGGCCGGCTTTCAGCTCGGGATCGTCCTGCCACGCGGCGACCAGGCGGGCGCCGGCCACCAGGCTGGTGATGAAGCTCTTGGTCGCGGCCACGCTTTGCTCCTTGCCGGCCCGCAGCGGCATCGCCCATTCGGCGGCGTGCGCCAGCGGCGAGTCGATGTCGTTGACCAGCGCGATGGTGGTGGCGCCGCCGTCGCGGAAGTATTTGATCGGCTCGACCACGTCCGGGCTCTGGCCCGATTGCGAGATCGAGATCGCCAGCGTGTCGCGGGTGATCAGCGGCGATTTGTTCAAGGTCACCAGCGACATCGGCAGCGACGCCACCACCCGGCCCAGGCGCGCCATGATCAGGTAGGCGGCGTAGGCGCAGGCATGGTCCGACGAACCGCGCGCGATGGTCAGCGCGGTCGAGAAGGAGGTGCTCCTCAATTTGCGGCCCAGCTCCGCGTAACGGTCGCCATCATGGGCCAGTTGCAGGGCCACGCAATCAGCGGCGGACAGGGCTTCTTTGAGCATCATTGAGGTCACAACAGTTCTCCTTCGATATAAACGGCTTTGAGGTTCAGGTCACGGTCGAGCACCACCAGGTCGGCGTAGGCGCCGGGGGCCACGCGGCCCCGCTCTTGCAGGCCGAGATAGTCGGCCGCATACGTCGAGACCCGTGCCGAGGCATCCGCCAGATCGAGGCCGAGTCCGACCAGGTTGCGCAGCGCCTGGTCCATGGTGAGGGTGCTGCCGGCCAAGGTGCCGTCGGGCAGGCGCACGCCGCCCATGCACTTGTGGACGACCTGGCGGCCCAGCATATATTCGCCGTCCGGCATGCCGGTGGCGGAAGTGGAATCGGTGACGCAGTACAGGCGCGGAATGCAGCGCAGCGCGGTCTTGATGGCGCCCGGGTGCACGTGCAGCAGGTCCGGTATCAGTTCGGCGTACTGCGCGTGCGCCAGCGCGGCGCCGACCATGCCGGGCTCGCGGTGGTGCAGGCCGGTCATGGCGTTGAACAGGTGGGTGAAGCCGTGGGCGCCGTTTTCCAGCGCCGCCTTGCCGTCCTCGTAGGTGCCCAGCGTGTGGCCGATCTGCACCCGCATGCCGGCGTCCGACAGTTCCTTGACCAGTTCCAGGTGGCCGTCGATTTCCGGCGCCACGGTGATCAGTTTCAACGGCGCCAGCGTTTCGAGGCGTTCGACGTCGGCCAGCTTGGCCGAGCGCGCGTAGTTGGGCTGCGCACCGAGCTTGCCGGAGTTGATATACGGGCCTTCGAGGTGGGCGCCGAGCACCCGCGCTTCGCCTTTGCCACGCCGGGCGGCGGCCTTGCCGATGCCGGCCAGCGCGAGGTCGATATCCTCCGGCGGCGCCGTCATCGTGGTCGCCAGCATGCTGGTGGTGCCGTGCCGCGCGTGGATGGCGGCGATGGTGCGCACCGCGTCGCCGCCTTCCATCACGTCCTTGCCGCCGCCGCCGTGCACGTGCAGGTCGATGAAGCCGGGGATGATGTAGTCGTCGGCGTTGAGCGCCGGATCGATGCCGCCGCCGGTGATGGCGAGCACGCGTTCGTCGAATGTGACTTCGCCACGGATCCAGCCCGCCGACGTGAGGATATTACCTTTGATTGCACTGCTCATCTGCGCGACTCCGCTACGAATTCATAATAATCACTACGGCAATACGAGTGGGTCAGTTCCACCGCTGCGCCGTTGTCCAGATAACTGACGCGGGTGATGTGCAGCATCGCGGCACCCGCAGGTATGTTGGCCAGGCGCGCCTGTTCCACGCTGGCGTTGACGGCGCGGATATGCTGCAGCGCGCGCATCGGGACCGTGCCCTTCGATTCCAGATAGCCGTACAGCGAATCGGTCACGCTGTGCGGGTTGGGCATGTACTGCGCCGGGATGGTGGTCGTTTCGATCGCCATCACCACGTCGTCGGCGGTGCGCAGGCGCTTGAGGCGCGCCACCGGCATGTTGGGCGACAGGCCGAGCGACAGCACCTCCACCGGCGAGGCCACGCCGATGTCGCGCTGCAGCCAGCGCGAGCCGGCGTTGAAGCCACGCTCGCGCAGTTCCTCGGAAAAGCTGGTCAGGCGCGACAACGGCTGTTCCAGCTTCGGCGTGATGTAGGTGCCCGAGCCGCGCTTGCGGGTCAGCATGCCGCGCTCGCACAGCATGTCGATCGCCTTGCGCGCGGTAACGCGCGAGATGTTCAGCATCTCCGACAGCACGCGCTCGGACGGCAGCGCCTCGTTGGCGCGCCACTCGCCGTTGACGATGCCGTCCGAAAGCTTGTTCGCCAGCTGCATGTACAGCGGCGTGTCGCTGCCGGCATCCGGTTCGAAGTCTTTCAGCTGTGCGCTCGACAGGGCTGGCACGGGCTACTCCTTCAATCGTTGTTGGATCAGCCGCAGCGCGCCGGCCGCCGAATCGCCTTGCGCGGGCACGATGCGCGCCAGCGTGGCCGCCGGCAGATAGGGGCGCAAAGGCTCGCCCAGGCCGCCGCACAGCGCGATCGGCAGCGCGCCGCTGCGATCGAGGGCGTCGGCCATGCGTTCGACTTCGCGTCCCGCGTCGAGCAGGATGGCGCGCGCCGTCGGATTCGATGCGCCATGGCGCAGCACCGCGCGCGCCAGCTGCGCGTATTGGGTTTGCGTGGCGTTGGCCAGCCATTGTTGCACCGACAGGCGGGTGTGCGCGAGGTCCGCGCCCTGGGCCGCGCCGCAGGCTTCGGCGACGTCGGCGGCGAAGGCGTCGTCCGGCCTGCGGCCGTCGAGCACCTGCTGCAGGTGGTTGGCGGCGCGCAGTCCCATCCAGGCGCCGCTGGCTTCGTCGCCGGCCGGGAAGCCCCAGCCGCTCACTTCGACATGCGGGCCGTGCGCGGGCTTGACCTCGCCGACGCTGCCGGTGCCCAGCGCGATGATGGCGCCCGGCCGGCCGCCGTGGGCGCCAAGCACGGTGGTGTGGCCGTCCGACTCCAGCGCCAGGTGCGCATAGCCCGGATTGGCGGCGACGAACGCGGCGGCCCAGGCGCGGTTATGGACGCCGGCCATGCCGAGGCCGATAGCGATGGACGATCTGGCGGGCAATTGCAGGCCGGCGGCGGCGAAGGCTTGCGCCGCGGCGGCCTCGACCGCCGTCCAGGCGCCGGCGATGCCGTGCGACAGGGCCGAGGGGCCGCTGGTGCCGTTTGCCAGTTCGACGCCGTCGGCGCGCGCCAGGCGAACCCTGGTGCCGCTGCCGCCGCCGTCGACGCCGATTAAAAATTCGATCATGGGTATCCGAAAACGCTGTTTCTGTTAAATCCGGCCGGGCCGGGGTGGTTGAGGGCACTATATGGTTGCCCAACCAGCTTGTCAACAGGTATTTAACTGGTATTATAAAATATTGAAGTGGACTTGCGTTGTCGAGTTGGTATTTATCGGTAACCATTTGTTTTTAATGGGATTTGATGAAGCGAAGCGCGTCCGCGCCGGCGCCGGCGATGCATGCCACTTTGGTCTGGTTTTGGTAGGGAGTGCGGCGGAAGGAGTACAATTCCGCTTTGCTAGATATTTAAAGGTAAGACAAATGACTGACTATTGGGACGACTGGCAGCGCGAAGCGTTGGCCGCGGGCGTGAAGGCGCCGTTGGCCAAGCTGGGGATGGAAGTGCTGAAGACGCACCGGAAAAACCGCTGGCCTTCGCACTTCTTGGGCCGCATGGAAGACGGGCCGATGATGATTGAAATGTGTCTGGAAGAACCGGACGAGACGGAGTTGCTGTTCGTCGAGAACCTGCATCCGTATGACGACAAGCTGATTGCCGCCACCAAAAAGCGCCTCTGCTTCGATTAATCCCTTGGCTTAATTGCTGGCTTTGTCGCGGGCGCCGGTGCGCTCGTAGGTCACCAGGCGCGATTGCTCCGCCGCCTTGCCGGTCACATTGACCACCGCGTTGCCGGGCCCGCGCACGATGACGTCGGCCTGGCCGGTCCACAACTGCTTCGCGTTGAGGTTGCCCGAGCCGCTCAGCTGCGCGGTCAGGGTGGCGGTCTTGCCGTCGAGCTTGACCTCGCCGGGGCCGTGCATGTTCAGGCGCACGCTCTTGCAATCGGCCGTCGCCGTCAGGTCGCCCGAGCCGCCCACTTCCGCTTCCAGCGTGTCGCTGACACGATTCAAATGAATATTGCCCGGGCCGCGGCTGCGCGCCACCGCGCGGCCGACTTGCAAGGTCTTGGCGTCCAGGTCGCCGGAGCCGCTCACTTCCGCGCTCAGCATTGCCGTCGCCCCCGACAAGGTCATGCCGCCCGGTCCGCTCAGCACGGCGCGCACCGTTTGCGCCTGCAGGCCGCGCACCGTCAGGTCGCCCGAGCCGTGCACTTCGGCGTCGAGTTTCTTGAGGTTGCCGGCGATGCAGGCGTCGCCCGGGCCGTGCAGCATGGCGCTGGCCGCTTCAGTGCTCAGCCCGCAGGCGTCGAGGTCGCCCGGCCCGGCCACCTCGGCGCGGAATTCGCGGGCGTTGCCGCGCAAGGTGACCGAACCGGGCCCGTGCATGGCGGTGTTGATCTTGCCGGCGTTGATGTCACCGATGTCGAGGTCGCCCGGCCCGTTGACCGAAATGTTCAAGTCCTGCGTGACGCCGGCGGCCGTGATGTCGCCGGGGCCGTTCGAGACCACGTTCAGGCTGGCGGCCTTCAGGCCGCGCAGGTCGATGTCGCCGCTGCCGGACGAGGTGACCGCCAGCTCCGTCACGGTGCCGCTGGCGGTGACGTCGCCGGAGCCGTCGGACGTCAAACCGAGCGCCGGCCCCTTGAATTGTTGCAGTTCGACGTCGCCGCTGCCGCTCGCGCGCAGGCTTTTCAGGGTGGCGGCGTTGATGCGTACCGTCACCTGCGACTTGTGGTCGTTGTTCCAGTTAAAGTTGAAGACCCAGCCGGTGCTCTTTTTACGCGGCTGGCGCACGGTGAGCGTGTCGCCGCTGACCGAGGTTTCGATGTCGGCGATTTTCTTGCGCGGACCGGTCAGTTCGATGCCGTTGCCGGGCTGGCTGGTGACGATCACGCGGAACGGCCCGCTCAGGTTGATGCCGGTGAACGGCGCCACGGTGCGGCTCTCGGTGCCGATGGCGTTGTCGGACTTGCCGTCGGATTTGTTGTCGGCCTTGGTGTCGGCCTGGGCGTAGCCGCCGGCGATGGCGGCCGCCAGCAGGGTGGCGGCCAGCGCCCGGTGTTTGATCGTCTGCTTCATTGTTATCTCGATGGTGGAAGTGGCGAGGAATGAACGATATGACAAAAGCAAGCCAGCGGCGCGCGGAATGGGATGGATGTGCGGAATAGTGGGATCAACCGCAAAAAAGCGGCGCTGAACTGCGATTCAACTTGTCGTGGCGCGCGCCGATAATGTCATAATCGGAGTATTGATGCTCGAGCGGGGAAAAGGAAGCGGGGGCGGACATGATTAAATACATGGGGACAAAGAACACCGACGATGGTTCGGTGCTATATGTTTTCTTAATCAACGGCTTACAGAAGGAAATCCGGGAGACGGCCCTGAAGCAGTACCCGGGATGCTACGAGGCGTTGCCGGCGACCGCCAAGGCGCGCATCAGCGCCAACCGCTCCTGGTTATCGAAACTTTAATGATGACGTTCTCTTTATTACGGCGCCGTGCCGGTGGGTATGGGTGCGCGTGCGCGCTGGCGGCGTCGGCCATGTTGCTGTCCGGCGCCGCCCTGGCGCAAGCGGTGCCCACCACCTTCGGCACCGTGATCGGCAACGGCCTGCTGTGCCGCGACCAGACCGCCAATTTCTACTACTACGATTATCTGCTCAAGGCCTTCGGCCCGGCCTACAAGCACGACGGCGGCGCCTTCTGGTTCAAGACCGAGGGCGCCAACCTGTGGGGCACGCCGGTGTCCGAGGTGATGGTCAGCGACGACACCAGCACCTATATCTTCGTCGGCGCCGTGGCCGAGGCCACGCCCGAGGAGCTGGAAAAGGCGATCATCGCCCAGGTCGGTGTGCATTATGCGAGAATCGACACGTCGGCCTTTCCGGTGCGCGAGGCCAAGCCGGCCAGCCGCATCGTTTATTTCGATACCAAATCCAAGATTTACTGCGCAAAGTACAAGCCCTTGCCGCCGGTGCAGCCGCCCCCCGTGCGCCAGCGGCTAAAATAGGGTACGCGCACTCCCAAGGTCTTCATGTACACCCACTTTTTCAATCTGAAGCAATCGCCGTTTTCCATCGCGCCCGATCCGCGCTACCTGTTCATGAGCGAACGCCACCGCGAGGCGCTGGCCCATCTGCTCTACGGCATCGGCAGCGGCGGCGGTTTCGTGCTGCTGACGGGGGAAATCGGCGCCGGCAAGACCACCGTGTGTCGTTGCTTCATGGAGCAGATCCCCGAGAACTGCAAGCTGGGCTATATCTTCAACCCGAAACTGTCGGTGGAGGAATTGCTGCTGTCGATCTGCGACGAGTTCGGCATCGAGCTGCCGCCGCAGGGCGCCGGCGCCGTCAGCGTCAAGGGCTATGTCGACGCCATCAACGCCTATCTGCTGGCCAGCCACGCGCAGGCCAAGAACAACGTGCTGATCATCGACGAGGCGCAGAACCTGTCGGCCGAAGTGCTGGAGCAGTTGCGCCTGCTGACCAATCTGGAAACGAGCGAGCGCAAGCTGCTGCAAATCATCCTGATCGGCCAGCCGGAGCTGCGCACGATGCTGGCGCGGCCGGAGCTGGAACAGTTGGCGCAGCGCGTCATCGCCCGCTATCACCTGGGCTCGCTGACCGAGGCCGAAACCGGCGCCTATATCGAGCATCGCCTGGCGGTGGCCGGCGCGTCGGCGATCGCGCCGTTTCCGCGTCGCTTGATGGGGCTGGTGCACAGCCTGGCGAAAGGCGTGCCGCGCCGTATCAATTTGCTGTGCGACCGCGCGCTGCTGGGCGCGTACGTGGAGAATCAGCCGCAGGTAACGCGCGTCATCTTGCGCCGCGCGGCGTCGGAGGTGTTTGCCGGGCAGGAAGTGGTGCCGGGCGCGTTGCTGGCGTCGTCGTCCGGCCGGCGCTGGCCGCTGGTGGCCGCCGGCGCGCTCGGCGGCGTGATCGTCAGCGCCGCGCTGTGGCAGCTGGCGGCGCACGACGCCAAGCCCGGCATGCAGAGCGCGCAGGCAGCCTCGACGACGACGACGACGACGGCCGGTGCCGGCGGCGGCGCCGCGCCTGCCGTCAAATCGACGCCGGCGTCCGGCGCGCAGGGGCCGGCGCTGGCCCCGGCGCGGTCTTTGCCGGCCGCGGCCAACGCGGCGCCGGCCGTGGGGGATGGCGCCCCGGGCAAGGCGGCGGCGTTGCGCCAGCTTGCCGCTTTGTGGGGGCTGGCGCTGGCCGACGGCGATCCTTGCCCGACGGCGGCGCGCCTGAATCTGCGTTGCCTGCAAACCAAAGGCGGCATCGACGATCTGCGCCTGCTGGACCGTCCGGCGGTGCTGACATTGCGCGACGATCCGGTCGCGCCCAACTATGTACTGCTGACCGCGCTGGATAAACGCAACGCCACCATCACGGCGCCCGGCGGCGCGCCGCAGACGATCAGCCTGGACGCGCTGGGCGCGCGCTTCGGCGGCGAGTTCACCACGTTCTGGCGGGCGCCGCGCAGCTGGCGCGACGAGGTCACCGTCGGCGACCACGGTCCCGATGTGGACTGGCTGGCCATGCGCTTGGCGCAGCTGTACGAACTGAAAAAGCCGCAGGAAAATCAACCGTTGGACGCGGCATTGCGCAGCCGCCTGACCGAGTTCCAGACCGAGCAGCATCTCAAGGCGGACGGCGTGGCCGGTCCGAAAACTTTCATCCGACTGTATCAGTTGGGCGGCGTCCAGGAGCCGCGTTTGCTGGCCCGTGCCGGCAAGGCCGACGCCGTGGCAGGGAAATAATATGTCCTATATTTTGGAAGCGCTGAAAAAGGCGCAGGCGGAGCGTCAACTCGGCAACTCGCCGACCCTGCACGCGCCGACGCTGCAATCGGTGGACCGGTCCGCGGCGGGCGGCCGGCTTAAAAAGCCGTTGCTGCTGTTGGTCGTGGCCATGGGCGTCGTCATCGCCGCGTTGCTGGTGATGGTGTTGAAGCCGGCGGCGGCGCCCGCCGGCGCTGCGGCGGTCCGGGACGTCGCCGGCGCGCCAGCGCCAGCCGCGCAACCGGCTCCCGCGCCGGTCGCCGCCACGCAGGCCCAGGCCCAGGTTGGCGCCGACATCCCAGCGCCGTTGCCGGCGCCGGTCGCCGCGCTGCCGCCGCCGGTGGCCACGCTCAACCCGGTGCCGCGCAAGCACGCCGACCCGCAGGCGGCGCAGGCCGCACCCGCTTCGCTCGCACCTGCCTCCGCCGCCAATTCGACCCCCACGGCGGCCGCCGGCGCCCCGGCCAAACAGGCTGTCGCGTTCGAGGAGCCGGTGCAGAATCTGCGCGACTTGCCCGAGCCCATCCAGCGGTCGATTCCGCAGGTTGCCGTCGGCGGCTACATTTATTCCAAGAATCCGTCCGACCGTCTGCTGTTGATCGACAAGGTCCTGCGGCGGGAAGGCGACGAGGTCGCCCCCGGCCTCAAACTCGAAAAACTCAATCCCAAGGAAGCCGTGTTCAATTTCAAAGGCTATCGTTACCGCGTTCCGTATTGAGTGTCATCAACTTGTCACTCGCTAGTGATATTTTCTTATCATTGAAAACAATGCTTGGGGAAATATCATGAAACATCTGAGAATATTGCCTTTCCTGATAGCCGCCGCCTTCGCCATGCCACGCGCGCAGGCGGCCGAAGCCGATACCCGGCAAGAGCCGATCGGCTACGGCGCCGGCCTGTTGTGCCTTGGCCTGGTCCTGCTGGCCAATGGCCGCGCGCGCAACGACGCCTTCACCCAACCAAACGGCGAATAGAGCCTGGCCGTAAGCCCCGCTACGTCCTTAAATGTTGCTGCGTATAATGACGGTAACAGTTCGGGGTAGAGGGGTTGATCAATGCAGCAAGAGAGTTCCGCGCAGATGCGCAATGTCCTGGGCGTCATCGGGACGTCCGGCAGCGGTAAGACCACGTTGCTGGAATTTTTGATCGCGCGGCTGGCGGCGCGGGGGCTGAAGGTCAACGTCATCAAGCACAGCCACCACGACCTGGAACTGGAACCGCCGCAAAAGGACAGCGCCCGCCTGCGCGTGGCCGGCGCCGCCGAAGTCATGGTGGCGTCGCCGTTCCGCGTGGCGATCATCCGCGAACTGCGCGGCGCGCCCGAACCGTCGTTGCAGGAACAGCTGGACCGGCTGTCGCCGGCCGACCTGACCCTGCTCGAAGGGTTCAAGACGTATCCTATCGACAAGCTGGAAGTCTACCGTGCCGGGCAGGGCCGTGCGCCGCTGTACCCGCTCGATCCGCACGTCCTCGCGGTCGCCTCCGACTTGCCCCGGCCCGCCGATTTGTTGCCGGGTACCGTGTGGCTGGACCTGAACGCGCCGGCCGAGGTGCTGGCCTGGCTGCTGGACCACGTCGAAAAAAAACGTTTAAATAAATCGTCGCAAGGCTAAAGTTCCGGTCGAATCATCCGTAAAAGAAGTGATACCCCTTAATGGAGGCTGATATGGACGTTTCAAGTATTGCTCAAGCCGCAACCTCGATCGCGGAAACCGGCAACAAGCAGGCGGTCGGGCTTGCTGTGCTGAAAAAAGCACAGGATATCCAGGCATCCAGCGCGCAGGCCTTGATCGAAGCCATTCCTCCCGCCCCATCGGCCCAGAGATTGCCTTCGAACCTGGGTAACACCATCAATACGACCGCCTGAACGGCGGTATCGCGGCGCCTGCCGGCGCCGCAAGCACCACCGTGCGCCGTCGGTTGCGCGGTGTCTATGCGCGATCGTTCGATCCGCACCCCTCCTCGATGTGAATCCGGTCAACAGAAACATGCGTATCTACGTTATTGCTGGTACGCTGCGCCTGTAAAAACGCTTGCCCTACAGGCGACACTGGGTTGCAATATGATTTTCACCATCCATTCGAGGAGACTTACCATGAACAAACGTCAAGCCCTGATCGCAGCCGCCCTGGCCACCGTCTGCGTCACCGCCGCCGCCGTCGATCAAGACACGCCGAAAGAGAAGTGCTTCGGCATCGCCAAGGCCGGTCAGAACGATTGCGCCGCCGCCAACGGCACGCACTCGTGCGCCGGCCAGGCCAAGGTCGACAACGCGCCGACCGAATGGAAATATGTCTTAAAAGGCACTTGCGAAAAAGCCGGCGGCAAAACCACGCCGCCAGCCAAGTAAGCGCAACCAGGCGCGCAAGTCCTCAACATCGCAACAATCAGCGGAGCCATGTCGTCCCCACGCATGCCGGAGCCCAAGCCGGGTGTCGGCGTTGGATTGCGGGCGCCGCACTACCGTCGGTTTCTCGAGCAGCGGCCGCGCGCCGCCTGGCTCGAGGTCCACACTGAAAATTACCTCGATCAAGCCGGCTGGGATCATCACGTGCTGCAGCGACTGCGCCGCGATTATCCGATCAGCCTGCATGGCGTCGGCCTGGGCCTGGGCTCGGCGCGCGGCTTTTCGGAGCATCATCTGGACAGCGTGCGCAGCCTGGTGGAGCGGGTCGAACCGGTGCTGGTGTCCGAACACTTGTGCTGGGGCGCCGTCGGCGGCCGCCACCTCAACGATCTGTTGCCGCTGACGCTGGACCATGCGGCGCTCGACCTGCTGAGCGCGCGCGTCGGCCGCGTGCAGGACACGCTCAAGCGCCAGCTGCTGCTGGAAAACGTCTCCACCTATGTACGCTTTCATCGCGATGCGATGAGCGAGGCGGAGTTCATGGCGGCGCTGGCGGCCCGCACTGGCTGCGGACTGCTGCTCGATATCAACAACCTGTACGTCAATCAATGTAACCACGGCGAGGACGCGCTGGCCGCGATCGCCGCGATCGCGCCCGGCACGGTCGGCGAGATGCACCTGGCCGGTCATCTGGTGACGCCCCAGGCGGTCATCGATCACCATGGCGCGGCGGTGGCCGATCCCGTCTGGCGCCTGTACGGGGCGGCGCTGGAGCGCTTTGGCGCCGTGCCGACGCTGATCGAGTGGGATACCGACATTCCGACCGTCGAAGTGCTGCTGGAAGAGGCCGCCAAGGCGGAGGTGCTGCACCGCCGCTATGCCGCGCCCGCCGCTGCGCCGGCGCCCGTGGCGAATCGGGTAGCGGGGGCGGCGGACGCTGCCGGCCTCGCCGCCGGCCAGCAGCGCTTCGCCGGCGCGTTGCTCGACCCGGCCCAGGCGCCGCAGGTGTTGTCGCAATTTAAGGGCGGCGACAACGAGCACCGGTTCGGGCTCTATCGCGGCAATCTGAGCGCGACCTGGGACAAGACCTTGTCGGCCGCGTATCCGGTGGTCCGGATGCTGGTGGGGGAAGAGTTTTTCAGCGCGCTGAGCAAAGCCTACGGCCTGGACCATCCATCCACCAGCGGCGATCTGAACCGCTTCGGCGCCGACTTCGACGCCTTCCTGCGCCACTTTCCGCATGTGGCCGAATGTCCCTACCTGCCCGACATGGCGACGCTGGAGTGGGCGCTGCACCGCGCGCACTACGCGCCGGCGGCCCAGGGCGTCACCGCGCAGCGGCTGGCCGCCTTGTCGCCCGAGCAAATGGAGGCGGCCCGGATGACCCTGCATCCGGCTTGCCGGCTGGTGTCGTCGCAATGGGCCGTGGTTCCGCTGTGGCAGGCGCATCAGCCCGACAGCGGGATCGGTTTCCCCGAACAGATGGCGGTGCCCAGCCATGGCGTGGTCGCGCGTCCGGCGTGGAAGGCACAGGTGGTTCCGCTCAGCGGCGCCGGTCACGCCGCGCTGCGGGCACTGGGGGAGGGGAGGGATTTCGGCGCCGCGCTCGACGCCGCGTTCGATATCGACGACGCCTTCGACGTGGCCGGCGCCTTACAACTGTGGCTGGCGCACGCGCTGGTGGTCAACATGGACGGGATGGCTGAAACGGGGTGATCGCCATCAGGCGCCGGGTTTGAACGCGCGCAGCAGCTTGGCTTCGCCCGTCAGATCCCGGTGCAGCTTGTTGGCGGCGGCGGTCAGCTCGATCATCCTGCCGATCTGGACGTCCTCGAAGCGCGCCAGTTCCTCGGTCGCGGTCAGCAGCGCCTGCGCCAGCTTGGCGCGCGCGCCCTGGTACAGCGAACCGTGGTACTGGTTGGTGTTCTTGAGCAGCTCCTCGGCGTTTTCAATCACCTGGCGCAGATCGTCGAGCAGTTTTTCCTGAGTTGGGCTATGTGGTTCAGGACCGTCCATGACGTCCCCCTGGTCGTAAAATAAACTGGTTGAAAAAGCCGGGCGGCAAGCAATTCCAATATAACTACGATATCGCCAGTCGGTTTGCGCATAATCAAACACGCTCACCCCCGTCTGCAGCGTTTTCTCGGCTGCGCTTATAGATTACTACCTTATTGCTCAAAAGCAAGAAGAAATTACACGCCGTTAATGCTGATGGCGACGTCGCCGACGGTAACCTGCTGGCCGGCGCGGATTTTCGCAGTCTTGCGCAATTCCTTCTTGCCGTCGACTTTGACGGCGCCGCTGGCCACCATCATCTTGCCGGCGCCGCCGCTGTCGCACAATCCGACCAGCTTCAAGAGCTGGTTCAGTTCCACAAATTCACCGTTCAATTCGAAGCTTACTTTTTGCATGTTGTCCTCTGTTGCCTAGATGTAAGGTCGGCACCGACGTCACTTCAGATAGTGTAGCGGCATTCCGACAGCCGCGCAGTTTACCCCAACGAATCGGGTTGTCACTCGGAAAAAAAATTGCTATGCTGAAGTCACTGCCAAATATTTAAGCAGTGCGATGTGCGTTACCAAGGTCTTACGAGCAGCATCATGAATAAGCTTTCCCTGACCATGCTGGTAATCGTCTCTCCGCTCTCGACAGCGGCTGGCGCGGCCACATCCGATCCTTTGTTCCCCCAGCAGACCGCGCCGGCGTACGAAAAGCGCGCCAACTCCGCCTTGTTGTTCGACGCCGCCGACCGCCAATCCGCGCTGGTCGACCAGCTGCAGACCGACGGCGCGCGCCGCTATGCCACGTTTTCCGGCGCGCCGCGCCTGCACTTCGGCGCCTTGCCGGAGAATTTGTCCCTGCTCGACCCGCTCGGTCCGTTGCTGAATGAGCGCAGCCGGCGCTATCTGAGCAGCGCCGAGTTCGAAAAGAAAACCGGCCGCGCGGTCGGCATTCTGACCATTGGCCTGTTGCGCGAGACCGGCTCCACCCTGGGCGGCGGCCAGCCCGGCACGTCATGGGGCGTGAACAGCCGTCCCACCACCAAATTCACGTCGTTGTCGTTGGGATATGCGCTCACGCCGCGCAGCTCGGTCATGGCGATGGCGTCGTACGGCAAGACCGACGGCTTCGGCGCGCCGGACAGTTTGATGGCGCAGGTGTCGTCGGTGCGGACGATGGCGTACAGCGTGGGCGTGTCGACGCGTCAGATTTTCTCGTCCCAGGACCGGCTGGCGGTGACCGTGTCGGTGCCGGCCAAGGTGCGTACCGGGTCGCTGCAAAACGGCGAACCGGATACGCGCGTCAATTATGCCAACGCCCAGGAGTTCGGCGCGCCGACCTTGAATCTGCGGCCCACCGCCACCGAGCGCGACCTGGAGTTCGGCTACACCACCATGGTCGGCAAGGCCGGCAAGATGGGCAAGCTGACCGGTGCGGTGATGCTGCGCGTCAATCCAGGCCACGATGCGAACGCCCGGCCGGATGTGTTGACCGGGGTGCGCTACGCCTACGGTTTTTGATCAGGCCGCGTTAGGGCGCGTCATGTCCAGCGGCACGATCCACTCGTCGAACTGCTCGGCCGTCACGTAGCCCAGCGCCAGCGACGCCTCCTTCAACGTCGTGCCTTCATGCTGCGCCTTCTTGGCGATCGACGCCGCCTTGTCGTAGCCGATGTGCGGCGCCAGCGCCGTCACCAGCATCAGCGAGCGTTCCATCAGTTCGGCGATGCGGCCGCGATTCGGTTCTATCCCGTGGACGCAATGTTCCTCGAAGCTGCGCATGCCGTCGGCCAGCAGGCGCGCGCTTTGCAGGAAGTTGTGCGCGATCAGCGGCTTGTAGACGTTCAGTTCGAAATTGCCCGAGGCGCCGCCCATCGTGATGGCGACATCGTTGCCGAACACCTGGCAGCACAGCATGGTGACCGCTTCGCACTGGGTCGGGTTGACCTTGCCCGGCATGATCGAGCTGCCCGGCTCGTTCTCGGGGATGGTGATCTCGCCCAGGCCCGAGCGCGGCCCCGAGGCCATCCAGCGCACGTCGTTGGCGATCTTCATCAGCGCGGCGGCCAGGGTTTTGAGCGCGCCGTGCGCCGACAGCAGCGCGTCGTGGCCGGCCAGCGCGGCGAATTTGTTGTCGGCGGTGCGGAACGGCAGCGACAACGTATGTTCGAGCTCGGCGGCGATGCGCACCGCGTATTCCGGATGGGCGTTGAGACCGGTGCCGACCGCCGTGCCGCCGGCGGCCAGCTGCAACACGCCGGGCAGGGCGGCGTTGATCGCGTGCTCGGCGAAATCCAGGTGGGCGACATAGCCGGAGAACTCCTGGCCCAGCGTCAGCGGCGTGGCGTCCTGCAGGTGGGTGCGGCCGATCTTGACGATGTCGGCGAAGGCTTCGGCCTTGGCGTGCAGGCTGGCGCGCAGCTGGCGCAGCGACGGCAGCAAGGTGTTGGCCAGCGCCTGCGCGGCGGCAACGTGGATCGCGGTCGGGAAGATGTCGTTCGACGACTGGCCCTTGTTGACGTCGTCGTTGGGGTGCAGCTTGCGGCTCTCGCCGCGCACGCCGCCCATCAGCTCGGAGCCACGATTGGCCAGCACTTCGTTCATGTTCATGTTGGACTGGGTGCCGGAGCCGGTCTGCCACACCGCCAGCGGAAACTCGCCGCTGTGCTTGTCGGCCAGCACCTCGTCGGCGGCCTGGGTGATGGCGATCGCCTTGGCGCCGTCCAGCAGGCCGAGGTCCAGGTTGACGCGGGCGGCGGCGCGCTTGACGCTGGCCAGCGCGTGGATCAATTCCGGCGGCATGCGCTCGCTGGAGATGTGGAAATGTTCCAGTGAGCGCTGGGTCTGCGCGCCCCACAGCTTGTCGTCGGGGACGTCGATCGGGCCAAAACTGTCACGTTCGCTTCTGTTGCTCATAATTCATCCTTGTTCGGAAGTCATCACTCGTGGGCTTTTCAGTGTAGCGCAGTTTGGAAAAATTATCCTGGGGCTACAAAATTGGGAAAATCAGCCGTTATAGCGATATACCCCAAGATTTGCGACTTCTATGCAGCGTTTCATACTCACACATTTGCTCCGCTCCCTGGCCTGCGCCGCAGTGCTGGCGCCGACGGCCATCGTGGCCGGCGCCGCCGAGCTGGGCGACGTTTCCGCGCGCTCGTACATCGGCCAGCCGCTGTCGGCCGATATCGAACTGGTGGCGCTGGCGCCCGACGAAGTGAACGCCTTGCAGGTGCGGCTGGCGCGGCCGGATGTGTTCCGGGGCGCGAACATCACGATGAACCCGGCGCTGTCGACGGTGCGCATGGCTGTCGTCAAGCGCGACCAGAAGCAGTTTTTGCACGTGACGACCACGCGCGCGATCGACGCCGACTACGTCCATATGTATGTGGAATTGAGCGCGGCGGGGCGGCAGGATGTGCGTTTGGCAACGGTCTGGCTGCAGGCGGACCCCAATCCGCCGCCGCCGCCGGCCCCGGTGGCGGTGTCCGTGCCGGCGCCAGCGGCGGCGACGCCGGCCGACGTCGAGCGGATCGCGGCGCAGGCGAGGGCGGAGCGGGTTGCCGCCGCGCCCGCCATGCCTGCGGCGCCGGCCGTGAGGGACCGGTCGCGCCCGGCGCCACTGCCGTCGTTGCATGAATCCGAAACCGGTGTTGCGGGCGCGCTCAAGGCCGCCGCAGCAGCGGCAGCGGCGCCGGTTCGGCCGACGCGAGCGGTGGCGGTGCGGGATTTGCCATCGCGCATAGCCGAAGCGATGGGGACGCCGCGCGGCGTAGCGGCCGCCGCCGCGCCGGCCGCTACCGCCGCGCCCGGCTCGCCGTCCAGCGCCGTGTCCAGCGCCGTGTCCAGCTCCGCGTCCACCTCCGCGTCCGCGTCCGCGCCGGTTCCGGCCAAGCCGCCGGCAAAGCGGGATGCGGCCGACGGCACGGTGCCGCTGCCGGTGGCGCAGGCTCTGCTGCCGCTGGGACCATTGCCGTTGCCTGCCGGCGTCAAGCGCCCGGCCGCGCCCGCCGCTTGCGCGCCGTCCGGCAACAGCGTCAAGGAATGTAAGGCGCTCGATACGCACAGCCTGGCCTTGTCCACCAAGCTGGTGGAGCTGGAGGGGAAAATGAAGGCGCTGCAAGGCGCGATCAAGAATGCGGCGGCGCCGGCGGCCGCTCCCGCCGCCGCGTCCAAGGTGGGGCAGGCCGGGACCGCCGTGTTGGCCGCGGCCGGCAGCAGCGTGGCGGCCGCGGTGGCGGCGCCGGCGGCGACGGCTAGCGACGCGCCGAAAGCTGCTTCGGTCGCGTCGGCGGCGCCGGGAGCGCCGTCCGGCCGCGAGACGGCGTCGGCCAAGCCCGCCGAGGACAAACCAGGCAAATCGAACAAACCTGTCCACGCCGGCGAAGCGCAGGCGGCGACGATGGATGGCGCCTCGGCGTCGGCCACGGCGGGCGCCGCTTCCGCCTCGGCATCGGCGTCGGCAGGCCGGCATGGCGCCAACGCGTCGGCCTCGGCGGCCGGTGCGTCCGCTTCGGCGTCGGCGCCGGTGCCGCTCAAGCGCGTGCTGCCCAAGCTGAAATACAAGAAGGAAAAGCCGGTCGAACGTCCGACCAACTATGTCGCCTGGGGCGCCGGCGCCGTCGGCGCGCTGCTGCTCGCTGGCGCTGGCCTGATCTACTGGCGCCGCAAAAAATCCGGCGCCGCGCCGCTGAAAATCTGGCAGGGCTTCCGCAAGAAAAAGCCGGCCGACGCGGCGGCCAAGCCCCAGGAGGCGCAGGCGCCGCACGAAGCGACGCCCGAATCAATGATGCAATAGTAATAAGCTTATTACCTCAGCTTTGCCTCTGGTGCCTCGATCTGGGTTATAGTATTCGACGCTTTTTGCACGCCATACCCCATTTTGAAAGAGCATATGACCGCAACGTCGCAATATCAGGAGCAGTACCACGCCTTCAAACAACTCGGCCTTAAACTGGATATGTCGCGTGGCAAGCCGGCGCCCGAGCAGCTCGACTTGTCCAACGCGCTGACCGAATCGCTGGGTGGCTTCAAGGCCGCCGACGGCACCGACGGCCGCAACTATGGCGGCACCATCGGCCTGCCGGAAGCGCGCGAGCTGTTCGGCAAATTGCTGGACGTGCCGGCCGCGCAAGTGGTCGTCGACAGCAGCGCCAGCCTGTCCCTGATGCATGACGTGATCATCTACAGCCTGCTCAACGGCACGCCGGGCAACGCGCCATGGGTGCGCGAGCCGGTGACGTTCCTGTGTCCGGTGCCCGGCTACGACCGCCACTTTGCCATTTGCGAAGCGCGCGGCATCAAAATGATCAACGTTCCGATGACCGAAGGCGGTCCGGACATGGACCTGGTCGAAAAACTGGTGGCCGAGGACGCCAGCATCAAGGGCATGTGGTGTGTGCCGAAGTACAGCAATCCGGGCGGCGTCGTCTATTCGGACGAGGTCGTCAGCCGCCTGGCCGCGATGAAAACCGCCGCGCCGGACTTCCGCCTGATGTGGGACGACGCCTATCGCTTCCACCACCTGAGCGAGAAGAAGCTCGACGTGGCCAACATCCTGGAAGCGTGCGCCAAGGCCGGCAATCCGGACCGCGCGATCGTGTTCGCGTCGTCGTCGAAGGTGACGTGGGCCGGTTCGGGCATCGCCGCGCTGGCCGCGTCGCCGGCCAATATCGCCTGGTGGACCAAGCATGCCGGCATCCGCAGCATCGGCCCGGACAAGATCAACCAGCTGCGCCACGTGCGCCTGCTGAAGGACGTCGCCACGGTCGAAGCGCTGATGGAACGGCACCGCGCGCTGCTGCAGCCGAAATTCGAAGCGGTGCTGGCGCAGTTCGAAGCCTATTTGGGCGACGTGCCCGGCGTGTCGTGGACGCGTCCGCTGGGTGGCTACTTCATCGACCTGGTGACGCCGGAAGGCTCGGCCAAGCGTACGGTGGCGTTGGCGAAGGAAGCCGGCATCACGCTGACGCCGGCCGGCGCCGCCTTCCCATACGGAAACGATCCGAAGGACAGCCACATCCGCATCGCCCCGAGCTTCCCGTCGCTGGACGAGATCACCAAGGCGGCGCAGGGGATCGCGTTGTCGCTGCGCGTCGCCTTGGCTGGCTAAAAATACAACTCCGGGGTCAAGTCTGACATTGGTACACGGGCTCGACCTTCGGAGGCGTTGACGGCGCCTCGTCGACGGTCAAGTGTTTCAAAATAAAAAAAGCGCCTTCGATGAGGCGCTTTTTCATTGGGCGGGCGGGTTTTATTGACGCGCCATGCCTGGTACTTGATTCATCCATGGATCGGCGATGTCGCGGATTTCGCGGTCGTTGGCCAGGATCTGCTTGAGCAGGTCGATTTTGCGCATGCGCGGGGCGCCGCTCAGGGCGGGCACGCCGGTGGCGACGGCGCGGGCTTCGGTGGCGCACTGGGCTTCCAGTTTGCTCAGGCCGTCCCAGTCGCCCATGCGCGCGGCGGCAGCCATCTGATTGCTCAAACCGGCAATGTTTTCGTACATCGAGAGGACTTCGGTAGCAATCATATACCCACCCAGGCTAGTTATCTTCGGCAAAACGGATTACCGCATGTCCTGATTAACGTCGCCTTAAACGGGAACTTTAGGGTATTTTGAAAAGATAATTGAAAAAGTCGAAAAAAAAGCCGCGCTGCTCGTTAGCAGGCGGCTTTTGTTGCCGTTAAGTTAAGCTTGCCGGCTTACTTCACCAGTTCCTCCAGACCAGCGCTCAGCTCGTCCGGTGATGGCATATCGTCAATCAGCGCGTTGTCGTCCAGGCCCAGTTCCTCGGCCAGTTCGGTCGGGTAGCATGCGGCGATTTCTTCTGCGCTCAGTTCGGCGTGCTCGACGCGCGCGCGCCAGGCCGCCAGCGAGACGACCGCCGCCAGACGATTGAGCTCGCCATTGTGATGCGGCTCGGGGAAGGCCTCGATGGTTTCCGAGAAGGCGGCCGGGAACTTCCAGCGCTTGGCCAACTCCGCGCCGACGTCGGCGAAGGTGTAGCCGAACGAGGCGGTCTCGGCATCGAGACGGCGGGCGTCCATCGGACCGGCGATCTTGTCGATCTCCATCGATTTTTCCGGCATCGCCGAATGCATCACCAGCTGGCCGATCGCATGCATCATGCCGATGGTGAAGGCGAGGTCGGTGTTTTCCTTGGTCTTCTTGGCGATCCACTTCGCCGACACGGCGGTGTGCAGGCTGTAGCGCCAGAATTGTTTGAGGTCGAGGCCGGGAACGGTCTTGAAACCGCTGACCAGGCCGGAGCTAATCACGAGCGTGCGCACGGTGACGAAGCCCAGCATCAACACCGCGTCCTCGACGGTGCCGATGCTGCGCGAGACGTGATAGTAGGCCGAGTTGGCCAGGCGCAGCAGCTTGGCGCTCAGCACCGGATCGGTCGCCAGTTTTTTCGCGATCTCTTCGGTCGAGACGCTGGCCTTGTCGAAACTGCTGATCAATTCCTCGACGACCTTCGGCGCGGTGGGCAGCGCGGTCGGATTCTGGAACAAGGCGTCAAGTTTCATTTTTATCTCCTCGAACTTCGTAATGGGGGCGTTGCTATAGGCTAACTATATAGCGATTCCCCGAATGAAAGAAGTGATTTGATACCCGAGCGTATCTTTTCCGCCTTGTCGATACGCTACACTGACACCATGGAACCCGATCACATTGAAGAAATCACGCAGAAAACACTGCAACACTACGAACAGACGGCGCAGCAATTTTTCGCCGGCACCATCGATCATGATGTCAGCCAAAACATTGCCGCGCTGCTCGACGCGATCGACGCGACGGCGCCGTACCGGTTGCTCGACCTCGGCTGCGGTCCCGGCCGCGACCTGAAAACCTTGCGCGGGATGGGGCACGAGGCGATCGGCGTCGACGGCTCGGCCCGCTTCGTGGAGATGGCGCGCGCCTACAGCGGTTGCCAGGCCTGGCACCAGGACTTCGTCCAGCTCGAGTTGCCGGCCGCGTTTTTCGACGGCGTGTATGCCAACGCTTCGCTGTTCCATGTGCCGAGCGCGGCGTTGCCGGACGTGTTGCGGCGCCTGCACGCGGCCCTCAAAGCGGGCGGTGTTTTGTTCAGTTCGAATCCGCGCGGCGACAACCGCGAAGGCTGGAACGGCCCGCGCTACGGCAGCTACTACGATTACGAAACCTGGGAGCGTTACCTGGTCGCAGCAGGTTTTAGCGCAGTCCAACATTACTATCGGCCGGCGGGATTGCCGCGCGATCAGCAGCCGTGGCTGGCCAGCGTCTGGCGCAAAATTTGATTGATGGCAGCGTTCGCGAACGCACAGAAAACTCAGCGGCTGGGGCCTATAGTTACTCCATCCACACAGCGCAGCGTTGTGTGTCCTGTAGCTTCAACAACGATAAAGGAGTTCATCATGAACAAGGATCAAGTTAAGGGTACGGCGAAAGATATCGGCGGCAAAATCCAGGAAAAAGCAGGCGAAGTGATCGGCAGCTCCGAACAGCAGGCCAAGGGCCTGAACAAGCAAGCCGAAGGCAAGGCGCAAAAAGGTCTGGGCGATGCCAAGGAAGCGATCGACGACGTCGTCAAAGGCAACCGCAACTAACAGCACCACTTCTGCGCCGAGCGCGCATCGCAGGCGATCATTCGCCGCATGGAAAAACAGCCGCATCAGCGGCTGTTTTCGTTTATCTACGCATAGATCAGGCCGCGATGCGGTTGCTGGACAAATCCCAGCCGCCGGCGGTGTTGCCGCCCGCGCCGCCGGAGATTTTTTGTTGCGTATAGCGCCACTTCACTTTCGAAAACTTCAGCGACACTTGCTCCGACAGCACATCGCCTTCCTGCACGCTGGGCGACACCGTGCCGACCAGCACATTTTCCAGTTCGATTTCGAAGTACTTGATGCGCTCGCCCTGACCATCGGCGCGCATGAATTCAAATTTCGCCTTCGGAATGGTTTTGCCGGATGAGCACGTTTGCAGCAGCACCGGCGACGCCAGGTCGGCCATTTTCAGCAGGGTGATATCCTGGTGTTCGCAACGCTCGGCGGTATGGCCGCCGCTGGTCGACGCGGTCGCCGACTTCGGCTGGCTCACCGCCCAGCTCACCGACTTGCACTCAATCCAATCCTTGTGTTTTTCATCCGCCGACTCGCCGCGAATACCGTCGATCTGCAGATAGACATCGATAGCCATAATTCCTCCTGGAATATAAGTGAAACGATGCGAAGCGCACCGCAGCGGGCATTATCGAATAATCAACAAATCTTCCCTTGTGGCCGCTCAAGCCACCCCAAAAAACTCCGGGGTCAAGTCTGTCATTCGGACACGGGCTCTTGTTTTAGGCGCCAAGTTCCTCTTAACGACGAGTTCGTGTCCGAATGACAGACTTGACCCCACGGGTTATGACCCCGCGGGTTAAAGTTCCTCTTAACGACGAGTTCGTGTCCGAATGACAGACTTGACCCCGCGGGTTATTTTGCGTCGGGCATCAAGTTCTTTTTGAAGAAGGCTTCGATGTTGCCATACACGTGGCGCTGCGGCGCGCGGCCGGCGATGCCGTGCTTGCCGCCAGGGTAGGTCATCAGTTCGAAGCGGACGTTGCGGCTGACCAGCGCGTCGATCATGCGCGTGGTGTTGGTGAACAGGACGTTGTCGTCGGCCATGCCGTGCATCAGCAGCAGCGGCGATTTCAGGCCGTCCAGGTGCGAGTAGACGCCCGCCGAGACGTAGCCGGCGGCGTTGGCTTTCGGCGTGCTCATGAACTGCTCGGTGTAGTGCGTGTCGTACAAGGCCCAGTCGGTCACCGGCGCGACCGAGACGCCCATCGCGATCTTGTCCGACGCTTGCGCCAGCAGGCGCAACGTCATGAAGCCGCCGTAGCTCCAGCCGAACACGCCGATGCGCTTGGCGTCGACGTAGCTTTGCTTGCCCAGCCATTCGATGCCGGTCAGCTGGTCTTCGATTTCGACCTTGCCCAGGTTCAGGTAGTTGGCGTCGGTGAAGGCGCGCTCGCGGCGGAACGAGCCGCGGTTGTCCAGGCGCCAGACCACGAACCCCTGCTGCGCCATGTATTGGTCGAAGAAATTGCCCCATTTGCGCGCCACGTGCTGCGCGTGCGGGCCGCCGTAGGTCGACAGGTAGACCGGATATTTCTTCACCGGGCTGAAGCCGCTCGGCTTGATCATCGAGTAGTACAGGGTTTGGCCGTCGCCGGCTTTCAAGGTGCCGTATTCGGTGCGCAGGTGCGCGTCCTTGTACTTGCCGTACGGGTGGTTGGCGTTCAGTTCGTTATGCTCGAGCCAGCCGATCATCTTGCCGTCCGGACGGCGGATGCTTACTTGCGGCGGGGTGTCCGGATCGGACCAGGTGTCGACGAATACTTCGCCATTGCGCGAGAACGACGAGTCGTGCCAGCCGTCGCCTTCGGTGATGCGGGTCGGCTTGTCGGCGCCGCTGCCGTCGAGCTTGAGCGCATAGGTCTGGCTGTCGATGACGGCGTCGCGGTTCGATTGCACGAACACGCGGCCGTTTTTTTCGTCGACGGCGAGCAGCTTGTCGATGCCCCATTCGCCGCTCGAAATCGGGTGCAGCAGCTTGCCGTTCAAGTCGTACAGGTAGAGGTGCTTGCGGCCGCTGCGCTCGGACGGCCAGATGAAGCCTTGGTCGTTGCCGAGGAAGCGCAGGTCGTCGAAGATGCTGACCCACGTCGGCGACGTTTCGGTGATCAGCACGCGCTGCGCCAGCGTGGCGGCGTCGACCGACACCAGCTCCAGCTTCTTCTGGTCGCGGCTCTGGCGCTGGAACAGCAAGGCCTTGCCGTTGGCGCTCCAGTCGGCGCGCACCAGGTAAATGTCTTGCTCCGCGCCGAGGTCGACGTTGCGGATCTCGCCGCTGACCGGCGAGACGATCTTCAGCTGCACCAGCACGTTCGGATCGCCGGCGGCCGGGTAGCGCTGCTCGATGACGTCGGTGCGGTCGGCGTAGATTTCAAAGCGCTTGACCACCGGCACCGGCGCGTCGTCGTAACGCTTGTAGGCGATGGCGGAGTCGTCCGGCGCCCAGTAGTAGCCGCTGGTCTGGCCCATTTCTTCCTGCGCGACGAACTCGGCTTCGCCGTTGTGGATCGTGCCCTTGCCGTCGGTGGTCAGCTGGCGTTCCTTGTTGTTGGACAGGTCGATGACGAACAGGTTCTGGTCGCGCACGAACGAGACGTAGCGGCCCTTGGGCGAGATCTTCGGGTCGAGCACGTTGCCGCTGGCGACCATGCGCGCCGCGTCGGGCTTGCTGACGTCGATCAGGTACAGGTTGCCGGCGATCGGCACCAGCAGCTGCTTGCCGTCGGGCGACCAGCTGTAGCTGAGGATGCCCTTGAGGCTGGCGGTGCGGGCGCGCTCGCGGCGGGCCTTTTCGGCGTCGGACAGGTTCTCGTCCGGCACCAGGATCTTGGAGTCGACCAAACGGTGCGTGGACTTGTCCTTGAGGTTGTATTCCCACAGGTCGAGCTGGAACTGGTTGTCGTCGCGGCCGCGCAGGAAGGTCACGCGCGCGCCGTCCGGCGACACCTTGAGGCTGCGCACGCCGGGGCCGCTGAGCGACGGGTCGGCATGGATGCGGTCCAGGGTCAGTTTTTCGGCGGCGGCGTTGCCGCCGGCCAGCAGGGCGAGAAAGCAAAGGATAAAGCGCATGGAAGGTCTCTTGGTGGGCAATCCAAGACGATACCAGAGTCGTGTTTATGTGGCGAGATGGCAATGTTCTGAATCCATCCCGCAAAACCGTCTTTCCTTCGGCGCGCGTGTATCGTTTTGTTTCAGGCGCCGCGCAGGCGCGCCAGCGACAGGTTGCGCAGCGACCAGCTCAGCAGCACGGCGGCCACCGTCAGCCCCACCACCAGCCCGATCCAGAAGCCGGACGCGGCCATCGGCGCAGCCGGCGACCACGGCATCCATTGCGGCGCCAGGCCCAGCCAGCATCCGAGCGGCAGCGCGAAACCCCAGAACGCCAGCAGCTGGATCTGCATCGGCTGGCGCGACACCTTGTAGCCGCGCAGCGCGCAGGCGGCCGCCACCTGCGTCGAGTCGGACAGCTGGAACAGCGCGGCGAACAGCAGCAGGTGCGCGCACAGTTCGCGCACCGCCGGATCGGACGTGTAGGCCTGCGCGATCTGGTGGCGGAACACCACGATGAAGGCGGCCGACAACACGGCGAACGCCAGCGACATCCACACGCCGACCCAGGCCACGAAGCGCGCCTTGAGCGGATTGCCTTCGCCCAGCGACTGGCCGACGCGGGTGATCAGCGCGATGCCAAAGCTGAGCGGCACCATGAACACCAGCGACGTGAAATTGAGCGCGATCTGGTGCGCCGAGATTTGCACCACGCCGTAGCGCGCCACCAGCAGGCTGACCGCGCCGAACGCGCTGACCTCGGCGAAGTAGCTGATGCCGATCGGCACGCCGAGCCGCAGCATCGTGCCGATCTCCGGCCAATGCGGCCATTCCCAGTGCGTGAACGGGTAGGTGGCGCGGTAGGCCGGGGCGTAGCGTATCCACGCCAGCATGGCGAACAGCATCATCCACATGCACAGCGCGGTCGAGACGGCGCAGCCGACGCCGCCCAGCGCCGGCAAGCCCCAGTTGCCGAACACCAGCAGCCAGTTGACGAAGACGTTGATGCACAGTCCCATGATGGCGATCAGCATCACCGGCAAGGTCTGGTTGATGCTGGTGCTGTAGCCGTACAACGCGCGGTAGGCGGCGAACGGCAGCAGGCCGATGCTGATGACATGGACGAACAGCTCGGCCTGGCGCTGCACGTGCGGCGTCAGGTACAAATGCGAGAACAGCAGCGTGGCGACGTTGACCAGCGCCGCCGCGACCAAGCCGACGCCGAGCGCCTTCCACAACGATTGCCGCACCGTGTGCGGGATCTTGCGCAGGTCGGCCGCGCCGACGTCGTGCGCGACGATGCTGTTGATGGCCATCATGACGCCGCTGACGGTGACCAGGATGATCGACCAGATCGACGCGCCCAGCGACACGGCCGCCAGTTCGTCGGCGCTGGTGTGGCCGGTCATGGCGACGTCGGCCACGCCCATGCCGACGGTGGCCAGCTGGCCGATCAGCATGGGCCAGGACAGGCGCCACAACGCGGCGGCTTCGGTACGGATCGACGACAGGGTGAAAGAGTGGGGCATGAGAGGGCGCGGCGGCAGGCTGATGTGGCAGGGCCCGCCATTTTACCGGCAGCGGGCGCACGATTGCATTTGGTTGCAATTTAGTTCGACTGCTGCGTATGCGAAACTTATACCATGCGCGTTATGTGCAGAAGAGGTCCACCCCGGACGTCGCCCAACCACCATTCAGGCTAAAAACATGAAAAAATTCCTGCCCCGCTTGCTGAACGCCGCCCTGGCGCTGGCCGCTCCCGCCGTCTTCGCCGCCGCCGCGCATGCCGGCGAAGTGACGCTCTATACCCACGACAATTTCGGCGGCCCGGCCGTCACCGTGCGCGACCAGGTTCCCGACCTGTCCTCCGAAGGCTTCAACGACCGCGCATCGAGCGTGCGGGTGCGCTCGGGCCGCTGGCAGCTGTGCGAGAACGCCAATTTCGACGGCCATTGCATCGTCCTCGGACCTGGCGAGTACCGCAAGCTGGAAGGTTTTAACGATGTGCTGTCATCGCTGCGCGAAGTGGGCGGCGATGGCGACCGCGGCGACCGTGGCGACCGCGGCCATGGCCGGCGCGGCGAAAACGGCGGCGGTGGCCGCGGCGGGGCGCCGATCGTGCTGTATTCGCAGTCGCGTTTCAACGGCGCCGAGCTCGAGTTGCGTGATGATACCCGTAAGCTCGATCGCCTCGATTTCAACGACCAGGCCGGCTCTGTGATCATCCGCGAAGGCAGCTGGCAGCTGTGCGACGACGCCGACTTCCGCGGCAAATGCGTGGTGCTGTCGCCGGGCCGCTACGACAACCTGCGCGACATGGGCGACCGCATCTCGTCGGTGCGCCGGGTCCGCTGACGGCTCTTCTGGGAGGCGCGCTCCAACCCGGTTTGCGGGTAGACTACGGGTAACGCAACAAGCAACCGGACGGAGCGCGCAACGTGGAATACAAGGACTATTACCAGACCCTGGGCGTGTCGAAAACCGCCTCGGAAGACGAGATCAAGAAGGCTTACCGCAAGCTGGTCCGCAAATACCATCCGGACGTCAGCAAGGAAGCCGACGCGCAAAAGAAAACCCAGGAACTCAACGAGGCCTACGGCGTGCTGGGCGACGCCGAAAAACGCGCCGCCTACGACGATCTGGGACGCGGCCGCCAGTTCCGCGCCGGCCAGGAATTCCGTCCGCCGCCGGACTGGGGACGCGGCTTCGGCGGCGGCACCGGCAATCCGGGCGCCGGCGGCGGCGCGCCTGCGGGCGGCGGCTTCGGCGACACCGATTCGAGCGACTTCTTCGCCGACCTGTTCGCCAACCTGGGCGGACGCCGGCGCCAGCAGTACGCCTACGAGCCGCAGCGCGGCGACGACAGCCACGCCACCATCACCATCGACCTGGTCGACACCTATCAGGGCGCCACGCGCAACGTCAGCATGATGGTGGCCGAGCGCGACGCCGCCGACCGCATCGTCACGCGCGAGCGCACCCTCAGCGTCAACATCCCCAAGGGCGTGACGGCCGGCCAGCAGTTGCGCCTGTCCGGCCAGGGCCAGCGCGGCGACGGCGGGCCGGGGGATTTGTATCTGGAAATCCAGTTCCGGCCCGATGCGCGCTACCGCGTCGACGGCCGCGACGTCTTCGAGACGGTGCCGGTGGCGCCGTGGGAGCTGGCGCTGGGCGCCGAGATCGAGGTGGCCACGCCGTCGGGCAAGGTGACCGTGTCGGTGCCGGCCGGCTCGCAAAGCGGCCGCAAGCTGCGCCTGCGCGGACGCGGCATTCCCGGCAAGGAAGCCGGCGACTTATACCTGTTATTGGAAGTGGTGCTACCGCCGGCCAACACCGACAAGGCACGCGAACTGTATCAAACGATGGCGCGCGAGATGGCGTTCAATCCGCGCGCGGGAGGATGAGCGATGGGACAGGCAATGGAAGCAGCGGCGGGGCAGTCGCCGATCACCGCCGTGTTGATCGATGAGAGCGCGCTGACGCTCGAGGAGCTGGCGCGCGCCTGCGCGGTCGAGCGCGACTGGGTGGTGCAGCGGGTGCGCACCGGCATCCTGATGGAGTGCGACTCGGAGGATTGCGTCAGCTGGCGCTTCACCAGCGCCGACCTGGTGCGGGCGCGCCGCCTGTGCCAGATCGAGCGCGACTTCGAGGCCAACGACGACGTCGCCGCGCTGGTGGTCGACCTGTCGGAGGAGATCTGCCGCCTGCGCCGCAAGCTCAGCGCGGCCGGCGTGAAGTAGCCGCGGGCGCCTGTTTGAGCGGCGTCGCGGTGATCGGCGGCGTGGCCACGGACGGCTGCGCGGTCGAGCGCTGATGGAAGGGCATGTGGATCGGCAGGTGTTCCCCTGCCGCCGTCGTCGGCTGTAACTTGCCGCCGTATTCCTCGGCGATGCGCCGGTCCATGTCGAGAAACTGCTGCATGACCCAGCGCGTGGCCGGGCCAGGCTCCTCGTCGCCGCGCCGTATCACATACAGCGGCGCGCTGAACGACGGCCCCTCGGCGACCTCGAGCTGCACCAGCCGTCCCGCGTCCAGGTCCCACTGGATGAACTCCACCGGCATGTTGCCCCAGCCGATGCCGCTGCGCAGCAGCGCGTGCTTGGAGCTCAGGTCGCCCAGGCGCCAGTCGCGCAGCGCCACCACGCCGAAATCCTGGCCCTTGGTCAAGGTGCTGCGGTCGGTCAGCACCAGCTGCGTGTGCTCGCGCAGCACCTCGTTGGGGATCTTGCCCTTGATCTGGGCCAGCGGATGGGTGGGCGACACCACCGGCACCATCGTCACCACGCCGCAGCTCTGCCGCTCGATGGTGTCCGCCGAGCCGGGCATCCACGCGCTCAGGCCGATGTGGCAGGTGCGGTCCATCACCAGTTGCGTGACCGCGCCTAGCGCCTCGGTGCGCAGCCGCATCGACACGGTCGGAAACTCCTTCTGGAAGCCGTGCAAAATGCGCACCAGCTTGCAGGTCGAATACATCACGTCGACCACCAGCGACACCTCCGCCTCCAGCCCGGCCGAGAGCGCCTTGGCGCGCGCGCGCATGCCGTCGACCTTGAGCGAGACGGCGCGGGCGTCGGCCAGGAGCGCCTTGCCGGCCTCGGTCAGCACCGGCTTGCGCTTGCTGCGGTCGAGCAGTTCGATGTTGAGCTGCTCCTCCAGGTTGGCGATGGTGTAGCTGATGACGGACTGCGTGCGGTGCAGCGCCCGCGCCGCGTGCGCGAAGCCGCCATGGTCGATGACGGCGATGAAAACGCGCAGCTGGTCGAGGGAGGGGAGGCCGGGGTCGCGCATGATGGTTGCCTGTGGTTGAAATTTAGATATCGATAAAATCGATCAGTAAGATTTAAATTTAGTGTATTTCATCGATAGTAATACCGTTCTATGATGCGTGCAACCCTACCACTTAAAGGAAGCACATCATGGCAACCGTACTCCACATCGATAGCAGCGTTCGTCACACCGGTTCGCTTTCACGCCAGCTCGGCGGTGAATTCATCGCGAAATGGAAAGAAGCCAACCCTTCCGACGTCATCGTCACCCGCGACCTGGCCGCCGCGCCGCTGCCGCACCTGACCGAACAGCTGATCGGCGCCTACTTCACCCCGCCGGACCAGCGCAACGCCGACCAGGCCCACACGCTCAAGCTGTCCGACACCCTGGTCGACGAGCTGCTGGCGGCCGACACCATCGTCATCGGCGCGCCGATGTACAACTTCTCGGTCACCTCCGGCCTGAAGGCCTGGATCGACCACGTCGCCCGCGTCGGCCGCACCTTCAGCTATGGCGCCAATGGCCCGAGCGGCCTGGTGACCGGTAAAAAAGTCTATGTCTTCATCGCCAGCGGCGGCGTGTACAGCCAGGGCCCGGCGGCCGCCTACGACCACCTGACGACCTACCTGCGCGCGGCGCTGGGCTTCCTGGGCATGACCGACATCACCTTTATCGTCGCCGAAGGCGTATCGATGGGCGGGGAAGCGGTGGCCAACGCGATCGCCAAGGGCCGCGCCGACATCAACGCCATCCTGGTATAAACACGCAACAGTATCGCCACCGAACGAAGCCCCGCTTGCGGGGCTTGTTCTTTGCTGCGTATCATGGAAGGCATCCCGTCACGGAGCGTCACATGAAACGACACCTGCACCTGCTGATCATCGATCCGCAGAACGACTTTTGCGATCTGCCGGCCGGCTACCTGCCGCTGGACCCGGCCACGCGCCAGCCGCGCGCGCCGGCGCTGCCGGTGCCCGGCGCGCATCAGGACATGCGGCGCCTGGCCGGCCTGATCAACCGTGGACGCTCGGGCCTGACCGCCATCAGCATCACGCTCGATTCGCACCACCGCTTCGACATCGCCCACCCGACGTTCTGGATCGCCCGCGACGGCGCGCCGGTGGCGCCGTTTACGCAGATCACTGCGGCCGACGTGCGCGCCGAAAAATACCTGCCGCGCCATCCCGCCGGCCTGCCGCTGGCGCTGAACTATCTCGACAAGCTGGAGGCCGCCGGCCGCTACCGGTTGATGGTGTGGCCGGTGCACTGCGAAATCGGCAGCTGGGGCAACAACGTCCATGACGACGTGCGCGCCGCCTACGCCGCGTGGGAGGAAGCCTCGCTCGGCATCGTCGCCAAGCTGGCCAAGGGCTCCAACCCGTGGACCGAGCACTACTCCGCCGTCATGGCCGAGGTGCCTTACGCCGACGACCCGGACACCCAGTTCAACACCAAGTTCGTCAACACCTTGGCCGAGGCCGACCAGATCTATGTGGCGGGGGAGGCCGGCAGCCACTGCGTCAAGGCGACGGTCGAGCACATCGTCGACCATTTCGGCGACCAGGGCGCGTCCAAGCTGGTACTGATCACCGACTGCATGAGTCCCGTCACCGGCTTCGAGGCGCAGTACCAGGGCTTCCTCGCGACGATGCGGTCGCGCGGCGTGCAGCTGATGCAGGCGGGCGACGTGCTGCCCGAACTGCTAGTCAACGCCGCCCGCTGAAGGCGCTATCCGGCAGGGGCGCGGACCCATCCGTCCCGCATCGCGTAAGATCATGGCAATATGCAATCTGGAGAGTTCATGAGTCAGCCTATCGTCCGCAGCCTGTTGGAGACGGATCTATATAAATTCACCATGTGGCAAGCGCTGCTGCATGGCCATCCGAACTCGCACACCGAATACGAATTCGTCTGCCGCAACACGCCGGACTACCCGTTGGCCGAGCTGCATGAGGCGGTCGAGCGTGAACTCGATCATCTGTGCTCGATGGGGTTCTCGGACGAGGAACTGAACTTCCTGCGCTCGCTGCGTTACATCAAAAGCGACTTCGTCGACTTCCTGACGGTGTTCCGCTTCCAGCGCAAATTCATCGACGTGCGCGTCGACGGCGACACCTTGGCGATCCGCGCGACCGGGCCGCAGGTGCACGTGATGGGCTTCGAGATCTACGTGCTCTACATCGTCAACGAACTGTATTTCCGCCGCTTCGACCAGGAGGCCGCGCTGGCCGAGGGCCGCGCGCGCCTCAGCGCCAAGATCGCCGCGCTCAAGGCCTTCGGCGCCGAGCCGGCGCGCCGCAATCCGTTTGAGTTCTCCGACTTCGGCACGCGCCGGCGCTTTTCCGGCGCCTGGCACGACGAAGTGGTGCAGCGCCTGTCGCGCGAGGTGCCCGAGTACTTCAAGGGCACCTCCAACGTCTACCAGGCGATGAAGTTCGGCCTGGTGCCGATCGGCACGATGGCGCACGAATACATGCAATCGTTCCAGGCCTTCGGCGTGCGGCTGCGCGACTTCCAGAAAGCCTCGCTGGAGGCGTGGGTGCAGGAATACCGGGGCGACCTCGGTGTCGCGCTGACCGACGTGGTGGGCATGGATGCCTTCCTCGACGACTTCGACCTGTACTTCGCCAAGCTGTTCGACGGGCTGCGCCACGATTCGGGCGATCCGGTGGTGTGGGGGGAGAAGGCGCTGGCGCACTACGCCGCGCTGCGCATCGACGCCAAGACCAAGCGGCTGGTGTTCTCGGATGGGCTGAATCTGGAGAAGGCGTTCGAACTGTACCGCCACTTCGCCGACCGCATCATGATCGGTTTCGGCATCGGCACGCACCTGACCAACGACGTCGGCCTGAAGCCGTTGAACATCGTCATGAAGCTGGTCAATTGCAACGGCCAGTCGGTGGCCAAGCTGTCGGACTCGCCCGGCAAAACGGTGTGCAAGGACGAGACCTTTTTGGCTTATTTGCGGCAGGTGTTCCACCATCCCGCCGCTTGAGGCGCCAGCCCTTTGCCAGGGCTGGCAAGTGATGCCGCGTATTACGCCTGGCGCGCGTTGAAGCCGCTCATGATGGAATCGGCCTTGCCGCCTTCTTCCTCGTCGTAGATATCGACCGACAGCATGGCGCCGTGGCGTTCGCGCGCGTGGGCGGCGGCGGCCGGACCGCCCGGCGTCAGCGCGTCGAGGATGTTACCGACCGTGCTGGAAGCCACCGTCGGCGGCAGCGGCGTATGTTTGGTGAGCTTGACGGTGGACGGAGGAAAACCCTGGGCCAGCAAGGCGCTGCGGGCGCTTTCGGCGTCGGTCACCTGTTCGAAATTGCGGTGTATTGTGCGTGTCATGACGACCTCCTTGATTGAACCGGGGCGGCTTAGAAGCCGGCCACCACGGTTTCGAAATGCTCCACCTTGGGTGGTGTAGCGAAGTAGCTGCCGACCAGTCCGCGCCACGACTGGAACGCCGGACTGCCGCGGAAATCGACGGTATGGTTTTCGAGGGTTTGCCAGCCGATCACCAGATGGTAGGTGTCGGGCGTTTCGATGTCGCGGTCGAGGCGCATCGACAGGCAACCGGTGGCCGCCTTGAACAGGGGCACCGCTTCGGCCACGCCCGCCTGGAAGGCGTCGTGGGCGTCCGGCTTGATATACAGCTCGGCGATCTCGTAAATCATGGGCATCCTTTTGAAAGTATGCCCCTATTGTGCCTCAACTGCGGCGGGCGTGCGCAGGATGAAGCGCATCGCCTGGCGGGCCAGCTCGTTGACGTCGGCGCCGCTGCCCGGTTTGTACCACTGCACGGTCCAGTTGAGCGCGCCGAAGATCAGCAGGCGGTCGAACGACGACGGCATCGCCCAGTCGCCGGACAGGTGCAGCTCGGCGATGGCGCGGTCCCAGACGGCCTCGTAGCGGTCCTTCAACGCCACCACGCGCGAGCGCGACGGCTCGTCGAGCGAGCGCCATTCGTACAGCAGCACGGCGATGTAGTGGTGGTCGGGCGCCAGCAAGGTATGCAGATGGGCTTCGACCAGCTGGCGCAGGATCTCGCACGGCGGCAGCTGTTGGTTGCCGATGGCCTCGATCTCGGCCAGCGAGCGCTCCATGCCTTGCTCCATGATGGCGGCCAGGATGTCGTGTTTGGTCTTGAAGTGATAGAACCAGCTGCCTGCCTGGATGCCGGCGGCGGCGGCAATATCGCGCACGGTGGTGTTCTCGTAACCTTTGGTGCGAAACAATTCGGCCGATTTCTCGATCAGTTCCGCACGCAGTCCACCGCTTTCCCCTTTCAGGGGACGCCCGCGTTTTTTCGGGCTGGGGGAGTCGATTGTGGCGGCGTTAGGCATGAAAAGGCATCTGAAGAGTAGTTTTGGTACACCCCATTCTAATGCAGCGCTCGCGCGCGAAATTGAAAAAGTGTTCGAAAATGTTACTTCTGATATGGAAGTAACCGCCTTTTGTGCTGCAATGCAACACTTTGGTTTGGCGCGAGATTGAGCGTGATCAAAGGAATAACGGAAGGGCGGCACAGGGTGGTGGGACATTCAACCCGGCACCTTGATTAGCGCTCCGTTGCGAAGGTTGTGTTGACATTGGACAGGCGTCATGAAGGATTGCTGAAATGGAAACCGAACTGGAAATGCTGAGACGGAAATCTGCGCTGCATAACAATCAACTGCCCCGAGAGACAACGGAGCGGATTGAGGAATGCCGTAGGGAAACCGACGCGCGGATCGCAGAATCACATCGGCAATCGCAGGAGCGGATTGATGCGTCCCGCTGGGAAGCCTATGGCCGCAGGGGTAGTTGTCGCTAGCCTCACGACAGCGGGCTGTTCGCCCGCGCCGCGCACATGCTGTAACTGAAGGAAATTGGTGCCGGTATATTTCCCGACCGCCGGCGCCGGTAGTAGCCGCCTCCGGGAGGCGCTAATTGGTCGTTCTGTGTGAGAACTGAAGCCATCATATCGGGCCAATGTGACAGGCGTTTGACCGGGTTCGGAATGTGGTATGCGTCGCGGCGCAAAGTGCGCTAGAATGGAGGTCTGTGGGGACGACCTGGTTTCGACGTGGGTTGCAAAGCAGCGCAGGGCATACCGAGGGCGGGCTACCTCGTAAATACAACCTGAAAAAACTTAACTGCAAACGATAACTCGTACGCACTGGCAGCTTAATTGCTGTTAGCTCCACAACACCTCGTCCCTGGGGTGGGCCGTTAAAAGCTGTGGAGTCATTTACAGGGACTCGCGCTGTGAGGGGTCACTTCAATCCGCGCTAAATCTAAGGTGAATCGCTTGTCCAGAACGTGCACATCCGTGCTGTACAGGTTAAATTAAATGATAGTGCTAAGTATGTAGAACTGTCTGTAGAGTGCTTGCGGACGCGGGTTCGATTCCCGCCGTCTCCACCACCTATTTGTTTCAAGCAGCCTCAAGCTGTACAAAAACCCGCCTCCGAGCGGGTTTTTTACTATGAGCGGCCGTCCGGGAACGGCCGGGTAGGTCCTCCAACATCCGGCGGGAATATGGGGTAGGGGCTTGGGGTAATGGCCGCCGGTGGTCTGGAGGTACCCCAATTACCCCGGTCGCCGCGCAGCTGCGCCTTTCACGGGAAGCGATCTCGACCGACGTGATGTGCATCAAGCGTGAAAGGGAACTATTGGTTGCAAGGAGCACTCCAATGCGTCAGGTGGGGACACCCATGCCGCTTACGGATGTGAAGATCAAGTCCGCCAGGCCAACCGAAAAGCCATACAAGCTGTACGACGAGCGCGGGTTGTTCCTTATCGTCACCCCGACCGGCGGCAAATGGTGGCGCTTGAAGTATCGCTTTGACGATAAGGAAAAATTGCTTTCGCTTGGCGTTTATCCGGATATCGGATTGAGGGACGCCAGGGATAGACGGGATGAGGCCCGTAAGCTGCTGACCCACTTTATCGATCGGGGCCTGCATCGCCAAACGCAAAAAATGCTGAGGCAAGCACAGGCCGCCAACAGTTTCGAGGCGGTGGCGCGCGAGTGGCACGCAGAGTACGCGCCCACTTGGGCGGAGCACCACGGCGATCGTATTATCCGCAGACTTGAGCGCGACGTATTTCCGTGGATCGGCAAAAAGGCAATCGCTGAGATATCCGCTCCCGAAGTGCTTGCTGCCGCTCGCCGAATCGAGCGGCGCGGAGCGCTTGAAACGGCCCATAGGGCGCTAGCAAACTGCGGTCAGGTATTCCGCTATGCCGTTGCTACAGGCCGCGCGCTGCGCGACCCCACGGGCGATCTGCGAGGAGCACTTCCCCCGGTCCGGGTTGCGCATTTCTCCGCCGTGACTGAACCCGGCAAGGTAGCCAACTTGTTGGGCGCATTGGATGGGTATGAAGGTTCGCTAATCGTCTCCTGCGCCTTACGTTTGGCCCCGCTTGTTTTTGTTCGGCCAGGTGAGCTCCGTACAGCCAAGTCTCGGTCTTGACCAGCGCCGACCGTTGGCACGCGTCTTCGGTGGCGCGGGCGCAGCGGAGCTCAGCGCAGGCTGGCCGCAGCTTCTTCGATCAGCTTTGCCACCTCGGTCGGATGCGAGGTCATGACAACGTGCGAAGCGCCGTCGATGACGACGGTCTTCTTCGCGTTGGCGCGCTTGGCCATGAAGTCTTGCGCTGCGGCGGGAATGTTTTTATCGGCCTTGCCGTAGATGAACCAGGACGGCAGCGTCTTCCAGGCAGGCGCGGGCGAGGCTTCATTGAGGGCCGCGTCCGTCACCGGCCGCTGGCCTGCCGCCATCTGTTGCGCCTTGAGCGGCGCCACGTCAGCGGCAAACTGGTCGTGGAACTTCGCGAGCTGGATGTACAAATCCTTGCCACCGCCCGGCAGCGCCACTGGCGGCGCCAAGGTCGGACCAAGCGTGCTGCCCGGGAACTTGCCCGACAGCCCCACCGCCGACTCGCCACTCTCGGGCGCGAACGCTGCCACATACACCAGCGCCTTCACGTTGGCGTTGCCCTGGACGGCGGCGCTGATGACGGAACCGCCGTAGGAGTGGCCGACCAGAATCACCGGACCGTCGACACTCTTGACGATCCCGGCCACATAGTCGGCATCGGTCTTGACGCTGCGCAGCGGGTTGGCCGCGCCGATGACGTTGTAGCCATCCTTTTGCAGCTTGGCGATCACGCCGTCCCAGCTCGACGAATCGGCGAAAGCGCCGTGCACCAGAATGACGGTTGGCTTGGCGGCGGCAATGGCGGCGTAGCTTGGTGCGGCCAGGGCGGCGCTTAGCACGGCTGCAGCGGCCAGGCTGGAGGTGATGGCTTTTTTCATGTGAACTCCGTTGAACAAGGTGGCGGTTGCGGCGTTTTGCATGCGAGGTCGGCGCCAAAAAACTCATGCTAACAGCGAAATGTATGGTTATTTATATGTATCGGCGCACCCAGCCTTCTGATAGGCCCGCTCCCCCCCAGTAAGCAGTACTATCTCCTACCCTTTTATAATTCGGTCGCAGTTTCGACCGCAAAACGCAAGCGGCCGCGCCGCAAAAGAATGGATTGGCATGAAGGCAGGGTTGTTAGCGCTGTTGCTTTTGGTGAGCACTCCGGCGGTGTTGCCGCCGGCGCTAGCCGCAGCCGGGCAGACATCCGATTGGCAGTCCAACCTGTATCACAGGGGCTGGACCAAGCAGGATGGGGCGCCCTCGGTGGGGTCGGGCATAGCGCAGGACCGTTCCGGCATGCTGTGGTTCACTTCCTCGACCGGCTTGTATCATTTCGACGGCGCGCGCTTCGAACGTACCGATGTCATTGATGGTAACAAGCTGCTGTCGCCGACCACCAGTAGCGTGGCAGCGTTCGGCGATGCCTTGTGGGTTGGCTACGGTTTCGGCGGCGCCAGCGTGTTTGAACGTGGCACCGTGCGCCATTACGGCGTGGCCCAGGGGCTGCCGGGGCGTACCGCACACCAATTCAGCCGTACCGCCGACGGTACCGTCTGGCTGGCCACGGCCGGTGGCCTTTTCTGGACGCAGGGCGAGCGCTGGAACAAGGTCGAGGAGGCAGCGGGGCTGCCGCCCGGATTTCTCTTCCATTGCACCGCCTTGCCCGATGGCACCTTGCTGGCCCACCATGCCAAAGGCGTCTACCGCAGCATTGCTGGTACCCGGCGTTTCCGCCTGGTGGCGCCGCAGGCGACCGAGATGGGCAGACTGCGCGCCGATGGCAAGGTGCTCATGGTGAGCGCCCAGCATAAGATGTGGCTGTACGATCCCGACAGCGGTGCCGTCACGCCGCTCAACTGGCCGGCCGACTTGATTGTGCCGCTTAGCGTCACGCTTGACGCCCGTGGCGCGATCTGGATCGGGACTGGCCAAGGGATGCAGTTGCTTGGGCCGGACCTGCGGCCACTGCGCACCTTCGCTGCGCCGCACCAGTTCACCGGGAAGATGGCGTACACCGATTTGAGCGACCGGGAAGGCAATCTCTGGTTCGTCACGGAGGAAGGCGTCGACAGGATACGCGTAGCGCGCCTGAACAGCATTGAAATGCCGCCGCGCATGATGGGTGCGCTCAACGTGGTGGCTGGCGGCGACGGCACGGTGTGGATCGGCAACACCCCTACCACCGGCAACTTCAACGATAACAGTTTTACCATTGGCGCCGACGGGCGGCGCGCCGCCACCACGCTGCACAACGTCACTGCCACCTTGCGCGACCGCGACGGCGCGGTCTGGCTGGCAACGCCGGGAACGATCTGGCGACAGCAGCAAGGCCGTATGCGGCGTCTGCCGTTGCCGCCCGCGCTGGCGAGTAAGGAAGTGCAGGCGTTGGCGCTGGGCGCCGATGGGAAGCTGTGGGTTTCGGTGGCAACCTACGGTGTCGGCACGCTAGCCGATGGCGTCTGGACGCCCGGCGGCGGCTATCCAGAGCTGGCTGCGACGGCGATCACGATGCATGTGGATGAGCGGGGCCGGATCTGGTTCGGCTATCCGGGCAACGCCATGGCCGTGCTCGAGGGCGGCACGGTACGGCGCTTCGGCGCCGCCGATGGAATCGATGTCGGCAATGTGCTGTCGATGTCGAGTCGCGGCGGTCGTCTGTGGATAGGCGGCGACCGTGGCCTGGCCTATTTGCGCGGCCAACGTTTCGTGGCGCTCGGCGCAGCCGACGGCGTTCCGCTATACGGCATCACGGGCCTGGTCCAGTCCGGAGCGGGCGAGTTGTGGCTGCACGGCGCCGACGGGTTGGCACGCATCGGCACGGCCGCGCTGGCAGATGCGCTGCGCGCCGACGCGCGCGCGGTGGCGTTGGAGCGGTTCGACTACCTGGACGGGTATCAAGGGCAGCCGAGCACGATTCGTCCGCTCAACAGTCTGAGCGAAGCGCCCGACGGCCGGATATGGTATGCCACCAGCGTAGCCGTGGGCTGGATCGACCCGACCCGCATCTTCCGCAATTCGCTGGCGCCGACGCCACGCGTTGCGGCGCTTAAGACCGACGGCAAAGCATACGTCCCACGCGACGGTGTCAGTCTGCCCAAGCATACCGACAATCTGCAAATTGACTTCACCGCCGCCGCGCTGTCGATACCGGAGCGGGTACGCTTCCGCTATCGGCTGCTCGGCCTTGAAGGTTCCTGGCGCGAGGCCGGAGGCCGGCGTCAGGCGTTTTATACCAACCTCGGCCCGGGCGACTATCGGTTCGAGGTGAGTGCCGCCAACGAGGATGGCATCTGGAGCGTGGCGCCGGCGTCGCTGTCGTTCAGTATCGCCCCGGCGCCGACACAGACAGTATGGTTCAAGCTTGCCTGCGCGGCAGCTTGCCTTGCCGCGCTGTATCTCCTGTATCTGGCGCGACTGGCGCAAGTGACGGCCCGGATCGCCGACCGCCTGCGCGAGCGAGTAAGCGAACGCGAGCGCATTGCGCGCACCTTGCACGACACTCTGCTGCAAAGCGTGCAGGCGCTGATTTTGCGTTTCGATTCGATCAAGCGGCTGCTGCCGTACGACGCCCCGGCACAGCAGCAAATCGACACCGCCCTGGACGCGGCGCAGGCGGTAATCGACGAGGGCCGCGACGAGGTCATGGAGTTGCGCGCGGTCGCGGCGACTTCCGCCGCATTGCTGGAACCAGCGCTGCGCGCCGCATGGACTGCCCTGGCCGCGGACGGCATGGCTTTCGCATTGACGGTGTCGGGACGGCCTCGCGCGCTAAGGGCGGCGGCAAGCGCAGAGGCGCTGGCTATTGGTAAGGAGGCGCTTTCGAACGCGGCGCGACACTCCGGGGGCGCCGCCGTGCAGGCAGAGTTGGCATATTCTTCGAAGCACTTCCGCTTGACGGTGGCCGATGACGGTGCGGGCATTGATGCGACCGTGCTCAGGGACGGCAAGCGTCCCGGCCACTGGGGACTGGAAGGCATGCGCGAGCGCGCCCAGCGCGTGGGCGGCAAGCTGACGCTGGACAGCACCGCCGGCGCGGGGACCCGCGTCACGCTGATGCTAACGTCCCGGCAAGCATATGAATGAGGGCGCGGCGCCCGACTGTTGCTGGCTGAACTCGTCCATGCGGAAGCAGGTACAGGCCGGCGGTCCCGCATCCTGACATTGAGGTTAAGCTTCCCGTTATGAGCTCATGCGCGCGAATCCAACCTCAGTTGAAGGCGCCTTCGGCCCGCAGCAACGACACCGCCAGATCGATGAAAGCCCGCACCTTGGTCGTCGAGCGCCTACCCTCATGGTGCACGACGCTAACCGGCGCCGGCGCCGACTCGTACTGCGTCAGCACCGTCTTGAGCCGCCCGGCGGCGAGGTGCGGCGCCACCATGTAGGAGATTACCCGCGTCAAGCCAAAGCCACGCACAACTGCCGCGATGGCGGCGTCGTTGCTGGTACTGGCCAGGCGCGGCTTCAACCTCACCACCAGCGGCTGGCGCTCCGACTCGAAGCGCCAATCGGGCGAGGCGGTGAGGGCGCTGGCCAGCACAATGTCGTGTCCGAATAGATCCTCCGGCGTCAGCGGCAGGCCGCGCGCCTCAAGGTAAGCCGGCGACGCGCATACCACCTGCCGCACCTGGCCCACCCGCACCGCCTGATAGCTCGAATCGGGCAGCTGGCCGATGCGGATCGCCACGTCCACCCCCTCATCCATCATGTTGACCACGCGGTCGACAAAGCGGCATTCCACCTCGGTCTCCGGGTAGCGGCGCAGATACTCGGTCACCACCGGCGTCACATACATCGCGCCGAACAGCACCGATGCCGTGATCACCAGCTTGCCGCGCGGCTCGGCGTGGGTGCCGGTCGCCGCCTGCTCGGATTCGGACACGTCGGCCAGGATGCGCCGGCAGTCGGCCGCGTAGCGCGCCCCCACGTCGGTCACGCGCACCATGCGCGTGGTCCTGGTCAACAGACGCACGCCCATCGTTTCCTCCAGCTCCGTCACCGCCCGCGTCACCACCGGCGGCGAGATCCGCAGCTTGCGCGCGGCCGGCGCGAAGCCGCCTTCATCGACCACGGCCAGGAATATCGACATGGTGTAGAGCCGATCCATATTATTCCGCTTTCAGGAATGGTCCATTGCAGTTTGTCCGGATTCTAATTATTCCGGAAAAGACTCAAACTGTAAGCGCTGGATAACACTTCGTCAACCATTCAAGGGGAACACCATGAGCCGCATCACGATCATCGACAACAGCAACGCCAACGCCGAACAACAAGCCCTGCTCGACACCATCCAGGCCCAACTCGGCATGGTGCCGAACTTCCTCAAAGTCTTCGCCAACTCGCCGGTCGCCCTGCGCGCCTTCCTGGGCTTGTACGGCGTGGCCGGCGCTGGCAGCCTGGACCATCAAACCCGCGAACGCATCGCGCTGGCGCTGGCCCAGATAAACGGCTGCGAGTACTGCGTCTCGGCGCACACCGCGATCGGCCGCAAGAGCGGACTGACCGGCGATGAAATCAACGCCGCCCGCCACGGCACCAGCGAAGACGCGCAGGCGGCCCTCGCCGTCCAGTTCGCCAGTAGCCTGATGGAGAAGAAGGGCGATGTGAGCGCTATTGAGATCGCCCAGTTGCGCAGCGCCGGCTTTACCGATTCCGACATCGTGGAAATCATTACCCACGTCGGCATGAACTTCCTGACCAACATCCTCGGCAAGGCCAGCAAAGTCGAGATCGACTTCCCGCAGGTCGACCTGAAACTGGCCGCCTGATCCCGGCACCGAACCCACCTCTAGGAGCATCGCCATGAATTCATCCTCTTCCACCTGGGCCCGCCTGGCCGTCGCCGCCGGCTTCGTTGCCGTTACCGCCGCCGCCAGCGCCGCGCCCGTAACCCCGGCCGCCTCGACCGCCGTGACCTACCACACGGCCAGCATCGATGGCGTCAAAGTGTTTTACCGCGAAGCCGGCCCGAAAAACGCGCCGACGCTGTTGCTGCTGCACGGTTTCCCGACCTCGTCGCAGATGTTTCGCAACCTGATTCCCAAACTGGCCGACCGCTACCATGTGATCGCGCCGGACTATCCGGGCTACGGCCAGAGCGACCAGCCGCCGATGGACAAGTTCACCTACAGCTTCGACAACCAGGCCAAGGTGATCGATAAATTAACCAGCCAGCTCGGCCTGACGAAATACGCGCTCTACGTACAGGACTACGGCGCGCCCATCGGCTACCGCCTGGCCGCCGCCCACCCGGAACGGGTTACCGCGATTGTTGTGCAAAACGGTAACGCCTATGACGAGGGCCTGGACAACGAGTTCTGGCAACCGGTCAAGGAATACTGGAAAGACAAAACCGAAGCCAAGGCCGCCAAGCTGCGTCCGCTGCTGGAGATCGGCGGCACCAAGTGGCAGTACACCGAAGGCTTCCGCAATCCGGACGCCAACGTCAGCCCGGACGCGTGGATGCTCGACCAGGCCTATCTGGACCGTCCCGGCAACAAGGACGTGCAGATCGAAATGTTCTACAGCTACGGCACCAATCCGCCGCGCTATCCCGAGTGGCAGGCGTATTTCCGCAAGCACCAGCCGCCGATGCTGCTCGTTTGGGGCAAGGGCGACAAGATCTTCCCGGCGGCGGGCGCCACGCCCTACCTGCGCGACCTGCCGAAAGCCGAGCTGCACCTGCTTGACACCGGCCACTTCGCGCTCGAAGAAGAGGGCGACAAGATCGCCAAGCTGATGCGCGACTTCCTCGGCCGCAACGTCAAACGTTAAACCTCACCTTATCAGGAGCCATCATGGGCCGCGCATTTTCCGACATCACCTTCACCCCGAGCGTGCGCGCCATGCAGGAACGCATGGGCAGCCGCGAGCAGTACGAGGGCTTCGACGTGATGACCAACCGGGCCGACCGCCTGGGACGCATGGAGACCGAGTTCGTCGCCCAGGCCGACCATTTCTACCAGGCCACGGTGAGCGAGACGGGCTGGCCGTATGTGCAACATCGGGGCGGCCCGGCCGGCTTCCTGAAAGTGATCGATCCGAAGACCGTGGCCTTCGCCGATTTTCGCGGCAACGTGCAATACCTCAGCGTGGGCAACCTGCACAAGGACGACCGCATCTCGATCATCGTCATGGACTACGCCAACCAGATGCGGCTCAAGCTCATCGGCCGCGTGCGGCTGGTGGAGGCCGCCGACGACGCCGAGCTGATCGAACGGCTGCGCACGCCCGGTTATGCGGCGCGCATCGAACGCGCTTTCGTGATCACGGTTGAAGGCTACGACTGGAACTGCCCGCAGCACATCACGCCGCGCTTTACCGAGGGCGAGATCAACACCATGACGGCGCCGCTGTACGCGCAGGTCAAGCGTCTCAAGGAGCAACTGGCCGCGAGCGCCGCCAAAAAGCCGTTGACGGAACTGGGCGACGGCCCGCTGGCGCTGGTGGTCGGCGGCGTGCGCCAGCTGACGCCACGGGTGCGTGCTTACGAATTGAAAGGTGCCGACGGCGGCGGCTTGCCTGCGGTCGAGGCCGGCGCGCACATCGACGTGCCGGTCCTGCTGGCCGATGGCAGCGCCGCCACGCGCAGCTATTCGATCGCTTCCGATCCGGCCCGGCCCGGCGTCTACGAGATCGCCGTGCTGCGCGAGGAGGAGGGCAAGGGCGGCTCGGCCAGCGTGCATGAGGAATACCACCTCGGCCTGCTGTTGCGCTGCTCGCTGCCGCGCAACGATTTCGCCTTGCCGGCCGACGGCCCGGTGGCGCTGATCGCCGGCGGCATCGGCATCACGCCGATCAAGGCCATGGCCCACACGCTGGTCGCCGCGCACCGCGACTTCGTGCTGCACTATGCCGTGCGCTCGCGCCGGGAAGCGCCGTTCCTAGATCAGCTCGAACGCGAACTGGGGCAGCGCCTGGTCGTGTACGCCGCCGACGAAGGCCGGCGCCTGCCGCTCGACACGGTCATGGCGGGCGAGGGCGTCACCGTCGCTTGCGGTCCGGCGCGGCTGCTCGACGCGGTGACCGAAACCGGCAAGCGCCTGGGCGTGCGCGTGCTGATCGAACGCTTCGCCGCCGACGCGGGCGCCGTCAACCGGCCCGTCGTCGTGACCTTGAAGCGCAGCCGCAAGGTGATCGAAGTGCCGGCCAGCGCCAGCATTCTCGAGGCGGTGGAGGCGGCCGGCATCGACGCGCCATCCTCCTGTCGGATAGGCAACTGCGGCACCTGCCGCGTCAAGGTACTGGCCGGCACGCCGGAGCACCGCGACAACGCGCTCAGCGACGAAGAGCGCGCCGACCACATGTGCATTTGCGTCTCGCGCGCCAGCGGCGACACGCTCGAACTCGACCTTTAAGCAGCGTGTGCGCACTGGGCGGCCGGGTGAAAATATCCGATCCGAGGCATAATCTCCTGCTGAGTAATAGCGGGAGTAGAAATGAACGAACATATGGTGGCGGTGGAGCTGGAAAAGGCATATCGCCTGCTCAATCACGGTCCGACGGTGCTGGTGTCGGCCTCGCACGACGGCGTCGACAACGTCATGGCGGCGGCGTGGTCGTGCGCGCTGGATTTCTCGCCGCCCAAGGTGACGCTGGTGTTGGACAAGGCAACCAGCACGCGCGCGCTGGTGGAGGGCAGCGGCTATTTCGCGCTGCAGGTGCCCAACGTGGGCCAAGTCCAGCTGACCTATGACGTTGGCAATCTCAGCCTGGCCGACGCGCCGGACAAGCTGCAGAAATGCGGGATCGAGTTGTTTCGCGTCGACGGACAGGCGACGCCGCTGGTCTCAGGCTGCTCGGCCTGGTTGATCTGCAAAGTGATCCCCGAGCCGCACATCCAGCAAACCTACGACTTGTTCATCGGCGAAGTGGTGGAAGCCTGGGCCGACGACCGCGTGTTCCGCAACGGGCACTGGGAGTTCGACAAAGCCGATCCGAGCTTGCGCAGTCTGCACTACATCGCCGGCGGCCAGTTCTATGCCATCGGGGAATCGGCGCTTGCGGATACCGGCAAGCCGACATAGCCGGCTTTTTACTTACTCGGTGACTGACATGCGGCGCCACCGACGGTCCCGCCCTATGCGCGCGGCATATGGCCCGTCGACAGCGCGCATTCCCAGTCGCGCCGTCCACGCGAGCGCGCCAGCGCCGCCATTTCGGCGTGACGATATGGAACGGTCAGCAAGTTCGACCGCCACTGCCCATCGATAAGCTCGACGATGCCATAGCGGGCATCCGGCGATCCGGATTCAATCACATGCGGGTAGGGATGGTCGTCCGCATACGCCGGCTGGCCCACGCTGCCCGGATTGACGATCAACTGTCCGCGCGCGGTGCGAACGCTGCGCGCCACATGCGTGTGGCCGCAAACAATCAGTCCGGCATCGATATGGCCCAGCCGTGCTTCGATCTCCGCCGGCGTGGCCGCCGCGTCGACGGTCTGCAGCAAGCCGGTCACATCACTTGTTGGCGTGCCATGGCATGCCAGCACGTCAGGTGTGATCCGCCTTACCGGCAGCAGGCCCGCGATCCAATCCAGCTCCTTTGCCGTCAGCTGCGAATGGGCATAGGTATCGCTCGCGCCCGAACCCGCGTGCAGCGTCAAAATCTGGCGCTCATGGTTGCCCGCCAGATGGAGCCAATCCTGCGCCATCAAAAACTGCGCCGTCTCCAACGGCAGCAGCGGCCCGGACAAGCTGTCGCCGATGTTGACGACCATATCCACGCCGCGCCGCGCGATGTCCGCGGCGACCGCTTCAAGCGCCAGCAAATTGCCATGGATATCGGAGACGAGGGCGATGCGCATCATGCGGCCTTTTCAAACGCGTCGAGCAGGTCCCGGGTATGCACGATGGCCGCGTATTCACCGTCCAGGTTGGACAGAGCCATCGCGTGCACATCGTCTGCGCTGCGTGGCGTGCCGGCGTAGTCGACCTTGGCGAAAGCGAAACACGCATCGGCAACGACGTGGGTCGCAAAGCCCAGGTTGCCCGCCGTCCTGGCGCTGGCTTCGACCGAGTTGTTGGTGCTGACGCCGACGAGGACCAGCTCACCGATGCCGCGCACGCGCAGCCACCGCTCCAGCCCGGTGTTGATGAAGGCGTCGGGCACATTCTTCTCGATGACGTAAGCGTCCGGCGACGGCGCCAAGCGTTCCTGAAACTCCACCCCGGCCTGGCCCGGCCAGAACAGCGAGCCCACCGTTCGCGATATGTGGCGCACATGGACCACTGTGGCGCCGGCGGCCCGCCACGCGCTCAGCAGGGCGGCGATGTTCCGTTCCGCATCGGGATTGTTGCGGTCGCCGGCGGCCGGATCGGCCATGCCTTTTTGCATATCGATAATGATCAGCGCCGCTGTACGTACTTGCATAATGATGTTCCGGTCCGGTGGATGGCAATCGATTGTAGCTCGGGCATCATCACGATATCCAGAAAGAGTAGAATCTCGCTATCCCAACCCGCCGATCAAACCCGCATGAACGTCGCCATTTTCTTGAGCGTCCTGCCGTGAGCAAGGCCAGGCCGGCCGGCGACTGGATCGTGCGCGCGCCGCCGACGGGGCGCCTGGAGCGCATCGAGGCGTTCTTCTCGGGCCACGGCTACGAGCCGCACCGCCACGACACGTACGCCATCGGCCGCACCTTGGCCGGGGTGCAGAGTTTCCACTACCGGGGCGGGCAACGCCACAGCGTGCCGGGCGCCACCATCGTGTTGCATCCGGACGAGATCCACGACGGCGAGGCCGGCACCGAGGCCGGTTTCCGCTACCGCATGCTGTATATCGAACCGGCGCTGATCCAGCAAATCCTCGGCGGCCGGGCGCTGCCGTTCATCCAGCACGGCATCAGCGCCGATCCCCGCCTGTTCGCGGCCAGCGAACTCTTGTTGCGCGGCCTGGACGCGCCGCTCGACGCGCTGGAAGAGGACGATGCATTGTTCGACCTGGCTCACGCGTTGAGCGCGGTGTCGGCGCCGCCGCGCGCGAAGCAGCCGTTCGACTATCGCGCGGCCGAACTGGCGCGCGAGTTCATCCACGGTTCCCTGGAACGCAGCGTGACGCTGGAGGAATTGGAGCGCCACAGCGGGCGCGACCGCTGGAGCCTGTCGCGCGATTTCCGGCTGCTGTTCGGAACCTCGCCGTACCGCTACCTGACCATGCGCCGTCTCGACCTGGTGCGCTCGCTGCTGCTGCAGGGCCAATCGCTGGTGGGCGCGGCCTTGCTCGCGGGCTTTACCGACCAAAGCCACATGACCCGGCATTTCGGCAAGACCTACGGTTTGTCGCCGGCACGCTGGCTCAAGATGCGCGCCGGCTGACGTCCGCACAATCGTACAAGAAACGACGTCCCGTTTTGGCTACGCTGGGCACTCCCCAATCAGCAACAGGACGAACCCAATGAATACCGAGCAGACGGCGGCGCACGCCATCCACACCATCAATTTCGCGAGTAAATTCAGTTTGTTTTCCGAGCAGTGGGCACCCAAGGTGGTCGCGGAAATGAACGACTACCAATTCAAGATCGTCCGGCTGCAGGGGGATTTCATCTGGCACGCGCACGCCGCCACCGATGAAACCTTCATCGTGCTGGAAGGGCGGCTGCGCATCGATTTTCGCGACAGCCACGTGCTGGTGTCGCAGGGCGAAATGGTGGTGGTGCCCAAGGGCGTCGAGCACAAGCCATCGGCCGAAGGAGAGGTGAAACTGCTGTTGATCGAGCCGCGCGGCGTGCTCAACACAGGCGAGGAGGAAATTAGCGAGCTCACCGCCGTCAATGACGTGTGGATCTAGGCGTGCCGAGCGGCCAATGAAAAAAGCCCGGTGCGCTGGCACCGGGCTGTTGGCTTTTCATGCGCCCGAGCGCAGGATTATTTTTGCTTGCGGCGGCGCGCGACCACGCCCATCATGCCCAGGCCGGCGAGCATCATGGCGTAGGTTTCCGCTTCCGGCACCGCAGTCACGGATGCCTTTTCGGTCGAATACAGCGTGGCGTTCGACAGCGAATTGAAGGCGGTCGTGAAGCTGTCCACGCCCGCGCCGTGGCCGGCGTCGAAACGGTAGAAGGCGGTGACGTTGTTCTGTTTGTTACCCAGCACATCGGTCACGTTGCCATAGTGGATACTGATGATGGTGTCGCCGTACAGCTGTTGACTGAAGTTGATGGTGTTGCCGGTCAGGCCGGACAGCATCGACGTCGATGCCACGGCGTCCGTCAGGTGCACGCCCCAGACGCCCAGGTTGTTGTTGATCTCGGTCAGGCTGGGCTTGTTGCCGTTCAGGTTGCCGCTGATGAAGCCGATGCAGCTGGCGCCGGCCACGGAAATGCTGGCGCCGGCGCACGAGTTCGTTGCGGCCGGAACGGTGATCACCGGGGTGGTCGCTGGCTTGGTCACCACAGGGGTGGTGACAGGCGCGGTAACCACGGGCGGGTTGCTGCCGCCGTTACCTTTGCCGTTGCCGTTGTTGCCCTTGCCGTTGCCGCCGGCCGCAGCCATCGCGGCGCCTCCGGACATCAAGAGGACCAAAGCGGCGGCGGTGGAAAAAGTCGTCAGTTTCATGTCAAATATCCCCAAAAATAGTCAATGATTACGGTGAGAGTTGTGCGCCGGAAACAGTTGGTTGGGTTTCTTTGAGCAAGGATCGTGCTATTGGTCCAAGCATATCATGACTAGCTGCTATAAAGATACTTATGTTGCTTTATAGCATAGCATTGTGGCGGGGGTCGCATCCTTGCCTTGCGCCGCGTCGTGGACAATCATGCAAAATATGCATTTATAAATACGGAATGATTCGTGGGCGCGGCACTCTATTCAACTTAGGCTTGTGCGATTCATAACTGGAGGAGCGATGAAACTGGAAACCCTTGCCGTCCACGGCGGCTACAAGCCGGACCCCACCACGCGCGCGGTGGCGGTGCCGATCTATCAAACCGTCGCCTACGCGTTCGACGACACCCAGCACGGCGCCGACCTGTTCGATCTGAAGGTGCCCGGCAATATCTACACGCGCATCATGAATCCGACCCAGGACGTGCTCGAGCAGCGCATCGCCGCGCTCGAGGGCGGGGTGGCGGCGCTGGCGCTGGCCTCCGGCCAGGCCGCCGTCACCTACGCGATCCAGACCATCGCCGAGGCCGGCGACAATATCGTGTCGGCCGCCACCTTGTACGGCGGCACCTACAACCTGTTCGCGCATACCTTGCCGCAGTTCGGCATCACCACCCGCTTCGCCGACGCCCGCGACCCGGCCTCGTTCGAGGGCTTGATCGACGAGCGCACCAAGGCGGTGTTCATCGAGTCGATCGGCAACCCGCTGGGCAACATCACCGATATCGAACAGATCGCCGCGATCGCCCACAAGCACGGCGTGCCGCTGATCGTCGACAACACCGTGGCCACGCCGTACCTGCTGCGCCCGTTCGAACACGGCGCCGACATCGTCATCCATTCGCTGACCAAGTATTTGGGCGGGCACGGCAACTCGATCGGCGGCGCCATCGTCGACTCCGGCAAGTTCCCGTGGGCCGAGCACAAGCAGCGCTTCCGGAGGCTCAACGAGCCGGACGTGTCCTACCACGGCGTGGTCTACACCGAGGCGCTGGGGCCGGCCGCCTACATCGGCCGCGCGCGCGTGGTCCCGCTGCGCAACACCGGCGCGGCGATTTCGCCGTTCAACGCGTTTTTGATCTTGCAGGGGATCGAGACGTTGGCGCTGCGCATGGAGCGCATCGTCGACAACGCGCGCGCGGTGGCCGGGTTCCTGAGCGGCCACGCCAAGGTCAAGTGGGTCAATTACGCCGGGCTGGAGCAGCATCGCGACCATGCGCTGGCGCTCAAGTATCTGGGCGGCAGGCCGTCCGGCGTGCTGACCTTCGGTGTCGAGGGCGGCGTCGAGGGCGGAGCGCGCTTCCAGGACGCGCTGCAATTGTTCACGCGACTGGTCAACATCGGCGACGCCAAATCGCTGGCCTGCCATCCGGCTTCGACCACGCACCGCCAGCTCAACGAGGAGGAACTGGCCAAGGCCGGCGTGACGGTCGATACGGTGCGCCTGTCGATCGGCATCGAGCACATCGACGATCTGCTGGCCGATCTTGAGCAGGCGCTGGCCGCCGTCTGACGGGCCGGACTTATTTTTTATCCGGCTTGACCTTGTCGGGCACGCGCGTGACGAGCACCTCGCCGTCGACGATGGTGCAGTCGATCAGGTGAGTGCGCGACGCCGGCACGTGCTGCGAGAACAGGTCGTGGTAGGGACCGGTCTCCTCCAGGCGCAGGTCGATGCGGAAGCTCTCCAGATGGTTGGCGGCGTGCACTGCGCGCACCCGCTGCCTGCGCACGTCCGCCTCCTTGTCGCTGCGGCCGTGCATCTGCGGCCCCTCGAAGTAGCGGATCAGCGCGCATTCGATGATGTCGATGCGGTCCTTGAGCAGCATGTCGGCCGCGATCGCGTTCTGGTTGACCGGCATGTCGACCGGATCGCCGTCGTCGGACAAGACCTCGACGTTCATGCGCTGTATCAGCAGCAGCATGTCGTTGTCTTCGTTGTTGATCTGGTGGATCTTCTGGATCGCCGCCAGGCGCCCGCGCGCCAGCCGTCCGGCCGCGTCCTTGGTCTGGCCGACGTACTGCACCTTGCTCTGGAAGCGCAGGTCGTTCTCATATTGTTGCAGCACGTCGTGGATCGACAGCGCCTCGATCAGGCCGCCCCAGTTGAGCGTGATGAAGCGGTCCGTCATGACCACGGTGGGCTTCTTGAGCGTGGCCGCGAACGGCACGGTCAGCTCGATCGTGATGCTGTCGCGTTTTTCCTCGGCGCCGACCACGATCGGCACCGTCAGCTTGAGCGAGAAGAAACCCCAGCTGGTCTTGCCGTTGGTATCGAAGCGCACGCGCGGGCGGTTGACGGCGAAATAGATCAGCCGCTTTTCCATCGTCGCTTCCAGGTCGAACTGGATGCGGCGCAGCTGGCGCCCGACCGGGTCGCGGATATCGGGCCGTTCGGGGAAGCCGGCCACCAAGTCGTACCAGTGATATTTGGCGTCGGCGACGGTGACCACCCAGGTTTGCGGCGCGCCGCCGCGCTGGGGCAGCAGCGGCAGCAGGTCGTCCAGCGGTTCGGCCGGCGGCGCCATGAGGTCGTGGAATGGCTCCGGCGATTCGGCAAACAAGTCGCCTATGCCCAGTTCTTCGGGGCTAGGATCGGGATAGTCGTCGGCGATTAGGGGGGGATAATCGCTCGTCATGATGCGCACTCCAGGATCTCGTTTAATTGGTCGTTTATTGGGACTTTTATTGACTACAGTATAGTTGATCCTTGTGACATTTCCACCTGGCAATTCCAGAAAGCGGCGAATTAGTCACACATTCTCACACTCTCCGGCGCCGCGCGGCGCGGCGCGGCGCGGCGTTCGTCGCGCCCTAGCGTCGGCCCTGTGCGGCGGGCACGGGCATCGACGCCACCCTGGCCTCGCCGTCGGCGATGAAGCAGCTCAGCAGATGCGCCGGCGCCGGCGCCACCTGGTCCGAGCACAGCTTGTCGTAGTTGCCGGCCTCTGGCAGTTCGAGGTCGATGGTGAATTGCACCAGATTGTTCATTTGCTGCACCTCGGCCAGCCGCGCCCGGCCCAACTTGCGCTGGTCCAAGGTCAGTCCGCGCGCGCCGGCGTCCTCGAAATGGCGGATCAGCGCCGCCTCGATGACATCCATGCGCTCGGCGCGCAGCGCCTCGGCCGCGCGGGCGTCGGCGTTGCAGGGCAGGTCGGCGGCGTCGCCCTCGTCGCAACTGACGTGCACGCTCATGCTCTGCACCAGCAGCAGCGTGTCGACATCGTCGCCGAGCCGCGCGTGCAGTTTTTGCAGCGCCGGCAGCCTGGCCCTGGACAGGCGCGCATCCGGATCGCGGGTCTGCCCGACGTGGATCACGCGGCAGGGCGCGGACAGGTGGTTGGGGTAGGTCTGCAGGATGTCGTGGATCGAGAACGCCTCGATCAGGCCGCCCCAGTTCAGCGTGACGAAGGTCGGCGTCATGGTGACGGTCGGCTTTTTCAGCGTGGCGGCGAACGGCACCGTCAGCTCGATGCTCAGGCTGTCCCTGGCCTGCTCGGCGCCGACCAGCAACGGCAACGTCAGCTTGAGCGAGAAGAAGCCCCATTGCACGGCGGCGGCGGTATCGAAGCGCACGCGCGGACGGGTCACGGCGAAGAACAGATGGTGTTTTTCGGCCACCGCCTCCAGTTCGAACTGCATGCGGCGCTGGTAGCGGCCGACCGGGTCGCGGATGTCCGGGCGCTCCGGGAAGCCGGCGATCAGGTCGTACCAGTGGTAGCGGGCGTCGGCCACGGTGACCATCCAGCTTTGCGGGGCGTTGGTGTGCTCCGGCAGCTGGTGGACGTCGAAATCGGCGAACTGTTCGGGGTAGGGCTGCGGGTATGGGGCAGCCGGTTCAGGATTGATCATGATGGCCTGACGAAGAGTGGAGAAGTGTCCGCTGCTCCTGTTTCCATCAAGCGTTGATTGGCTTAATGGAAATAAGTATTTCTACGCAGTAATTCGGAGACTATACCTGTCAGGCGTTTTGAGCAACAAGTTTATTTGTATGGATTCCGGCAGAAGTATCCGTGCGGCATTACGCCGCCAGTTGCGCCTTGTCGGCCACGGCCGAGCGCATCAGCGCCAGCAGCTGTTCCGGCGTGTCCAGCACCAGGTCCGCCTGCCAGTCGTGCGGCTCGACCGGGCCGCAATAGCCCCAGCCGCAGCCGATGCTCGGCATGCCGGCCGCTTGCCCGGCCTGGATGTCGCGCAGGTCGTCGCCCACGTACCAGCATTGCTGCGGCGGCAGGCCCAGGCGCGACGCCGCCTCCAGCAACGGCGCCGGATGCGGCTTGGCGTACGCCGTGGTGTCGCCGGAAATGATGCAGGCCGCGTGTCCGAGCCCGATCTGCGGCAGCAGCGGGTCGGTGAAGCGCGCCGGCTTGTTGGTGACGATGCCCCACTGCAGCCCGGCCTGCTCGATGCCGGCCAGCAGTTCGACGATACCCGGGAACAGGGTGCTGTGCACCGCCATCGCCGCCTGGTAGTTGTCGAAAAAACCTTCGCGCAATTCGACGAAGCCGTCGTCGCCCGGCTTGAGTCCGAATGCGGCGCCGATCATGCCGCGCGCGCCGGCCGACGCGGTCGGACGCAACAGTTCATAGGCGGTCGGCTCCAGCCCGCGCGCCGTGCGCAGCAGGTTGACGGCGGCGGCCAGGTCGGGCGCGGTGTCGGCCAGGGTGCCGTCGAGGTCGAACAGGATGGCGCGCGGCGCCGAAAGTGCGGTAGTCATGGGCGGGTCGATCAGAGCGGACGGGTGGTGGCGACCAGATAGTTGACGCTGGTGTCTTCGTTCAGGGAATAAATCTTGGTCAGCGGATTGTAGCCCATGCCCTTGAAACCCTTTAAATCGAGGCCGGCGCTGCGCACGAACTGCGACAGCTCGGACGGCGTGATGAATTTATCGTAGTCGTGGGTGCCGCGCGGCAGCATGCGCAGCACGTATTCGGCGCCGATGATGGCGAACAGGTAAGACTTCGGATTGCGGTTCAGGGTCGAGAAGAACACATGGCCGCCCGGTTTGACCAGGGTGGCGGCGGCGCGCACGATGGCCGCCGGGTCCGGCACGTGCTCGAGCATCTCCATGCACGTGACGACATCGAACTGGCCCGGCTCCTGCGCCGCCATCTCTTCGGCCGCGACCAGCTTGTAGCGCACCTGCACGCCCGATTCCAGGCTGTGCAGGTCGGCCACCTTGAGCGCTTTTTCCGACAGGTCGATGCCGGTGACGGTGGCGCCCTTGCGCGCCATCGATTCGCTCAGGATGCCGCCGCCGCAGCCGATGTCGATGACGTTCTTGCCGGCCAGCGGCACGCGCGCGTTGATCCACTCCAGGCGCAGCGGATTGATCTCGTGCAGCGGGCGGAATTCCGAGGTCGGGTCCCACCAGCGGTGGGCCAGGTCGGAGAATTTCTGTAGTTCTAATGGATCGGCGTTCATGGGCTCGGTGTTCCGTGAGAAAAGTATTCGCTATTCTAAAGCAGCGGGCATAAAAAAACCCCGCCGGGGCGGGGTTTCTGTGCGGCGCGGGCGCCGCGGCGTTAATAATCTAACGCTGCGGTGCCGGCATCTGCAACGAATTACTTGCTGGTACCGACGACTTCGATCTCTACGCGACGGTTTTTAGCGCGGCCTTCTGCGGACTTGTTGTCTGCAACTGGCTGTTTCTCGCCTTTGCCTTCGGTGTACACGCGGTTGGCGTCGACGCCTTTGGAGATGATGTAGGCTTTGACGGCTTCAGCGCGACGGATCGACAGCTTCTGGTTGTACTCATCCGAACCGACCGAGTCGGTGTGACCGACGGCGATGATGACTTCCAGGTTGATCGAGCTCAGTTTCGAGGTGACGTCGTCCAGCTTGGCTTTGCCTTCTGGCTTCAGCACGGCTTTGTCGAAATCGAAGAACGCGTCGGCGGCGAAGCTGACTTTTTGCGCGGTCGGCACTGGCACTGGCACTGGGGCCGGAGTTGGCTGGGCCGGGGCAGGCGCTTCAACCGGTGGTGGCGGCGGTGCTACGCACTTGCCGTTTTCCAGTTTCTCTGGCTCGACGCACAGTGGCAGATCGCAACCTGGAACGGCATCGGCCGGGGTCCAGTAGCCGGTGCGCCAGCACAGGCCGAACGGGTCACGGGCGATCACGCCGCGCGAATCCTGAACGTAGGCGCTCTTAGGAGTAGCAGCCTTGATGTCTTGGGTAACTGGAGCGTACGGTGGCGCGGTAGGGGTTGGGGTGGTCTGGGCGATTGCCGAGCCGGCGAAAGCTGCCGACACGGCCAACATCGAAATAAGTTTTTTCATATTTTTCTTCCTTTCGGGGGTGATATCCGCAGAAAAACTGCGCGACGTATATTACGTGGGCCGAATTCTACCACGCAGGGGCGTCACGCCTGTCTCCCGATTGCGAAACGAGCAATTAACTTCTGAACCATTTTGCCACAAGCGATCCGGCGGCGTGAAAAGGCGCCAACATGGCGCTGATTCGCGTCCGACCAAAATGTTGTTTTGTTGCAACGTGATTGTCGATAATAATTGAGTAATGTGTCATCAATATTACATGGTGTTACAACGCGTGGCCCAGCGCACATAACAGCTGCTGGCCATGTTGCTGGCATGAAAATAGTGCATAAAAGACACGCCTCCATATTGACATATCTCAGTAAAGTCGTTTGTTTTCGCCGATATCATGGTTGAGTGGCGAATCCAGGGAGGTCATATGGCGATCAGTGTTCCGAATGTCATCGGCATGGCGCGCCCGGCGGCCGAATCGACGCTGGCCGCCAGCCAACTGCGCTACATCGCCCGCTTCCCGTTTTCCGCCACCGGCGACGGCACGGCGGCGGCGCAAACGCCGACGCCGGGCAGCACGGCGCCCATGTTCTCCGTGGTCACGGTGTCCTATCCCAGCCCGCTCGGGCCGCTCGACGACAGCCCCGTCGGCGGGCCGACCTTGCGCCCGGGTACTTACGAGGGCACTATTAAGAGGGTCCTGGCCGGCAATCCGTTCGGGTCGGGGCAGGGCGCCTGGATCGGCTTCGAGACCGCGCTGGACGGCGGAGCGGTCGGTTTCACCGGCGTGCTGTACTTCGATCACGCGCTGCATCCGGCGGCGCCGCCCGACCGCACCGAATGGATGCGGCGCGCGGCGATGCTGGGCATCGCGCAGCGCGCGTTCACGCACGGTCACAGGGTGCGCCTGGTCACCGCGAACGACCTGTTCATCGCCAGCATCGAGCTGTTCGCCTAGCGGACAACGGGGGCAAGCATGTCGTGCGCGAGCGGTTCCGTTCCCACCGAGCAAAACCTTCTGGTCGAGGACTTGCTGCACGTTCACCCGCTCACGGCGGCGCGGCGCTATCGGCCGTCCGATCGCGGCGAGCTGGTCGAAGCGGTCATGCGGGCCGCCGCCGCGGGGCGCGGCGTGCGCCCGCTGGGGTCGAACTGGTCGCTGTCGGACACCGGCGTCGCGCCGGACGTGATCGATACGGGCGCCTTGTCACGCCACCTCAGCGCGCCTTTCCCCGTTCCCGGCCAGGCGCTGCCGCCTGAGCGCTTGCGCGGCGGCGGCGACTTCCTGCGCCGCGCCTGCGCCGACGACGCGCGCCTGCGCGGGCGCCACTTCGTCCATGTCGAGGCCGGAATCAAGCTGCGCGACTTGCTGGCCGACCTCGCCGGCTGCGGCCTGGCGCTGCCGACGATGGGCGACGGCGCCGGCCAGTCCCTGGCGGGCGCGATATCGACCGGCACGCACGGCGGCGACCTGCGCGTGCCGCCGCTGGTCGAGTGGGTCCGCGCCGTGCATCTGGTGAGCGCCACCGGCAGGGAAATCTGGATCACGGCGGGCGACAGCGCGTTCGCGGCCGCCCCGCTGGTGATGCAGCTGCCGGACTGGTGCCCGGACGCCCGCTTTATCGCGGACGACGACACCTTTGCCGCCGTGCGCCTCGGCGCCGGAAGAATGGGCGCGGTGTACGCCTTCGTGCTCGAGGTGGTCGAGCAATACACGCTGGTCGAGTGCAACTTCGAATATCGCTGGCCCGAGCTGGGCGCGCGGCTGGCCGCCAGCCGGCTTGGCGCCGACGGCGTGGCGAGCGGCCTGTTCGACGCGCCGCTGCGCGACCTGGACGCCGGCTTGTTCCGCAGCGAGGTGCTGCGGCGCACGTATTATCCAGCCGTGGGGCGGGAAGCGAAATTCATCTATGAGCGCGGAGCGGAGCGCTGGCCCGGCGTGCCGGCCTACTTCGACGCCCACCCCGAGGTCTACGCGCGCCTGCTGGACGAACTCAAGCTCTCCGGCCTGGCCGCCGACTTGCGCGGCGGGCCGGCGCTGCCGCTGCACCACCTGAACATCGCCATTTCGCTGGCCGACCCGCAGCGGTGCTGGGTGCGGCGCCGCTGGCGGCGCGCGCAAGCGGTGCGCGCCCACGAGGTCGGGCCCGCCGCCGACGACGCGCTGATCGCGTCGGTCAAGGCCAACAAGACCAACCCGTCCGGCATCGTGGGGGCGCTCAAGGATCGGCTCGAGCTCGATCCCTTGCTCGACTTCCTGGGCTGGCTGACGCACGACCCGAGGAAGCAGCGCCTCGACTGGTACCTGGACCACGGGATCGCGGATATTGCCGCGCAGCACCAAGCGATCGGCGCCACCAGCGGCGAAACGGTGTTCCTCGTGCTGCGCCGCATCGCCACGGACGCCGTGCTGGAGGCGGGCGGCGACGTCGCGCGGGCGGTGTCGGAGGTGATCGGCGGCGGCTTCGCCAAACTGGCGCGCGCCGGGCCGGCCAGCGGCGGGCTGCATCTGAACATGCTCGACGCCCATGACTACGGCCTCGACGGCGCGCAGTGCGGCAACTCCGGCGAGTTCCACTTCGATGCCGCCGGCGGCGGCTTCCTCGACTTCATCGGCGACGCCATGCGGCTGGCGCGCCAGCCGGGGCACGGCCCGGTGTTTGGCTACATCGGCATCCGTTTCACGCCCGCCGCCTCGGCGCTGATCGCCATGCAGCAGTTCCCGCTGACGGCGTCGGTGGAGGTGGCCACGGCGCGCTCGCGGGTGGACGATGTCCACGCCGGCTTCTGGTCGGCGCTGCACGACGCGGCCCGCGCCCGCCGGGGCATTCCGCACTGGGGGCAGGAGTTCCGGCATACGGGGGCCGAGCTGGAGGCGCTGTACGGCACGCGCCTGCGGCGCTGGCGCGCCGCGCTCGCCGACCTGTGCCACGGCGCGCCGGCAGTGTTCAGCACCGCCTTCAGCCGCGACAAGGGCCTGGAACCGCTCGGCGGCGGCGCGACCGACGACGACGCGATCGACCTGTTCCTGGCCGCGCTGGCCGCCGGCGACGACTAGGCCGGGCGCCGCCGGCCGCAAAACCACTATTTCGATGTGACAATCCCGCCTGGGAGCATGGCTGGCGGCCAAAATGTGCTAGTTACCTTGCCCCCATGCTAAAATCCCACGCTTGCCTGTCTGATTAGGACGGGCGGCGCAGGAGTGCAGTACGTGCGGCATACATTGCTTAAAAGATAACCCACAGTCAAAGATCAGTCGACCCGCCAATGGATCAATTCGCAAAAGAAACAATCCCTATTTCCCTCGAAGAAGAGATGCGCAAGAGCTACCTCGATTACGCGATGAGCGTGATCGTGGGCCGCGCGTTGCCTGACGTGCGCGACGGCTTGAAGCCGGTGCACCGCCGGGTTCTGTACTCGATGCACGAATCGAATTACGTGTGGAACCGCGCCTACGTCAAGTGCGCCCGCGTGGTTGGCGACACGATGGGTAAGTACCACCCGCACGGCGACGCCTCGATCTACGACACGCTGGTGCGCATGGCGCAGCACTTCTCGCTGCGCTATATGCTGGTCGACGGGCAGGGCAACTTCGGTTCGGTCGATGGCGATGGCGCGGCGGCGATGCGTTACACAGAGTGCCGCCTCGACAAGATCTCCGCCGAGCTGCTGGCCGACATCGACAAGGAAACGGTCGACTTCCAGCCCAACTACGACGGCAAGGAAAAAGAGCCGACCGTCTTGCCCACCCGCATTCCGAACCTGCTGATCAACGGCTCGTCCGGCATCGCGGTCGGCATGGCGACCAACATTCCGCCGCACAACCTGCATGAAGTGATCGCTGGCGCGCTGCACGTGCTGCGCAACCCGGCCTGCACCATCGACGAGCTGATCGAGCTGATCCCGGCGCCGGACTTCCCGACCGGCGCCACCATCTATGGCGTCTCGGGAGTGCGCGACGGCTACCGCACCGGCCGCGGCCGCGTGGTCATGCGCGCCAAGACCCACTATGAAGAATACGGCAAGGACGGTGGCCGCACCGCGATCATCGTCGACGAGCTGCCGTACCAGGTCAACAAGAAGTCGCTGCTCGAGCGCATCGCCGAGAATGTGCGCGACAAGAAGCTCGAAGGCATCTCCGACATCCGCGACGAGTCCGACAAGTCCGGCATGCGCGTGGTCATCGAGCTCAAACGCGGCGAAGTGCCGGAAGTGGTGCTCAACAACCTGTACAAACAGACCCAGTTGCAGGACACCTTCGGCATGAACATGGTGGCGCTGGTCGACGGCCAGCCGCGCCTGCTGAACCTGAAAGAGATGCTGCAGTGCTTCCTGTCGCACCGCCGCGAAGTGGTCACGCGCCGCACCGTGTTCGAACTGCGCAAGGCGCGCGAACGCGGCCACGTGCTCGAAGGGCTGGCGGTCGCGCTGGCCAACATCGACGACTTCATCGCCCTGATCAAGGCGGCGCCGACGCCGCCGGTGGCGAAGGCGGCGTTGATGGATCGTTCGTGGGATTCGTCGCTGGTGCGCGAGATGCTGGCCCGTACCGGCGAGGGCGCCACCGTCGGCGGCATCGAGGCGTTCCGCCCCGAGCACCTGCCGAAGCACTACGGCATCCAGGCCGACGGCATGTACAAGCTGTCGGACGACCAGGCGCAGGAAATCCTGCAAATGCGCCTGCAGCGCCTGACCGGCCTGGAACAGGACAAGATCGTCAACGAATACAAAGACGTGATGGCAGAAATCGCCGACCTGCTGGACATCCTGGCCAAGCCGGAACGCGTCACCACCATCATCGTCGACGAGATGACCCACGTGGTCAACGAATTCGGTGATCCGGCCAAGGATCCGCGCCGTTCCAACATCGAGCATAACGCCACCGATCTGGGCACCGAAGACCTGATCACGCCGCAGGACATGGTGGTGACGTTGTCGCACACCGGTTACATGAAGGCGCAGCCGATCACCGAATACCGCGCGCAAAAGCGCGGTGGACGCGGCAAGCAGGCCATGGCGACCAAAGAGGAAGACTGGATCGACCAGCTGTTCATCGCCAACACGCACGATTACATCCTGTGCTTCTCCAACCGTGGCCGCATGTACTGGCTCAAGGTGTGGGAAGTGCCGCAAGGCTCGCGCAACTCGCGCGGCAAGCCGATCGTCAACATGTTCCCGCTGGCCGACAACGAGAAGATCACCGTCATCCTGCCGCTGTCGGGCGAGAACCGGACCTTCCCCGAAGACCATTACGTCTTCATGTCGACCAGCCTCGGTACCGTGAAGAAGACGCCGCTGAAGGACTTCAGCAATCCACGCAAGGCCGGCATCATCGCGGTCGACCTGGACGAGGGCGACTTCCTGATCGGCGCCGCGCTGACCGACGGCGAGCACGATGTGATGCTGTTCTCGGACTCCGGCAAGGCGGTGCGCTTCGACGAGAACGACGTGCGTCCGATGGGCCGCAACGCCCGCGGCGTGCGCGGTATGAACCTGGACGAAGGCCAGCGCGTGATCGCGCTGCTGGTGGCGGAAAACGAGCAGCAGTCGGTGCTGACGGCGACCGAGAACGGCTTCGGCAAGCGTACCCCGATCATCGAGTACACCCGTCACGGCCGCGGCACCAAGGGCATGATCGCGATCCAGACCTCCGAGCGTAACGGCAAGGTGGTGGCGGCGACCCTGGTCACGCCGACCGACGAGATCATGCTGATCACCACCGGCGGTGTGCTGATCCGCACCCGCGTGGCGGAGATCCGCGAGATGGGCCGCGCCACGCAAGGCGTGACCTTGATCGCGGTGGAGGATGGCACCAAGCTGTCCGGCCTGCAGCGCGTGGTCGAAACCGACATCGACGAAGTCGAGCTGGAACCTGGTCCGGACGGCAAGCCTGTCGACGCGCCGGTGGCCGACGCGCCGCTGGACAGCGCGGCCGACGACACCCCGGCGGACGACAATCCGGCGGAATAAGCGCAGCAAACAAAGCCCCGGTCGCGGTATCGGACCGGGGCCGGCGGGGCCAGGGTTTATTTCGCGGATTAGTGCGACAATAACACTGGCCCCGTTGTCATTTTAAGAGAGAATCCATGAAAAAAGTCGTAGCAGCTGTTGTCACCGCCGTCGCCCTGACCGGCGTAGCACCTTCGTTCGCGCAAACCGCCGCGCCGGCGCCAGCCGCCGCCGCCATCGATCCGGCCACCCTGGCCGCGTCGCAGGAGTTGTTCGAGGCGATGAACCACCGCGCCATGATGACCGGGATGATGAAGCAGATGTCGCAGGGGATCGCGCAGTCGATGCGCGCCGGCGCCGAGGCGGGCATCAATAACAATCCGAAGCTGAACGCCGAGCAGAAAAAGCAGGCGCTCGCCAAGATGGAAGCGGAACTGCCGGCGTTCATCGCCGGGATGCAGGGCGTGATGAACGACCCGGCCATGATCGACGAAATTTTGGCCGAGACGGTGCCGATCTACGCGCGCACTTTCAGCGCCGATGAATTGAAACAGATGACCGCCTTCTACCGCACGCCGGTCGGCGCCAAGATGCTCGCCGCGACGCCGCAGTTGATGGCCCAGGGCATGCAGGTGGGACAGCAGGTGGTGAGCCGCCGCATCGGACCGTTGATGCAGAAAATGCAGCAAGAAAGCAAACAGTAACCACGCAAAGGATCCACAGTGACTCACATCTATAACTTCTCCGCCGGCCCGGCCGTGCTGCCGAAGGAAGTGCTGGCGCAAGCCGCCGCCGAAATGCTGGACTGGCATGGCAGCGGCATGTCGGTGATGGAGATGAGCCACCGCGGACCGGAGTTTATCTCGATTTACAAGGCGGCCGAGCGCGACCTGCGCGAGCTGCTGGCAGTACCGGACAATTACAAGATCTTGTTCATGCAGGGCGGGGGCTTGTCCCAGAACGCCATCATTCCGTTGAATCTGGTCGGCCACAAGCCGCAACCAGCAACCATCGATTTTATCCACACCGGTTCGTGGTCGGGCAAATCCATCAAGGAAGCGGCCAAATACGCCAACGTCAACATCGCCGCGTCGTCGGCCACCGGCGTGCCGCCGCAGTCGGAGTGGAAGCTCACCCCCGGCGCGGCCTACCTCCACATGTGCACCAACGAGACCATCGACGGCATCGAGTTCGACTTCGACGCCGGCGTGCCGGCGGCGCGGCCGGACGTGCTTCTCGTGGCCGACATGTCGTCGCATATTCTGTCGCGCCGGATCGACGTCTCGAAGTACGGCGTCATCTTCGCCGGCGCGCAGAAGAACATCGGCCCGGCCGGCGTGACGATCGTCATCGTGCGCGAGGATTTGCTGGGCAAGGCGCTGCCGGCATGCCCGTCGGCGTTCGACTTCAAGCTGGTCGCCGACAACGACTCGATGTACAACACGCCGCCCACCTACGGCATCTACATCGCCGGCCTGGTGTTCCAGTGGCTGAAGAAGAACGGCGGCGTGGCCGCCATGGAAAAGGTCAATATCGCCAAGGCGGAGCTGCTGTACAAGGCGCTCGACGTCGACGATTTTTACCAGACCAGGGTGGCGAAGGAAAGCCGCTCGCGCATGAATATTCCGTTCTACCTGCAGGACGAAAGCCGTAACGAAGAATTCCTGGCCGGCGCCAAGGCGCGCGGCCTGCTGCAGCTCAAGGGCCACAAGTCCGTCGGCGGCATGCGCGCATCGATCTACAACGCGATGCCGATCGAGGGCGTACAGGCGCTCGTGGATTATTTGAACGAATTCGCCGGCAGGACAGCTCCCGCCGCCAGCAATGACTTGAAAACGCCATGACAGACAAACTCACCCCCCTGCGCGAACAAATCGACGCCATCGACGCGCAAATCCTCGACCTGTTGAACCGCCGCGCCAAGGTGGCGCAGGAAGTCGGCCACGTCAAGGCCGAAACCAACGCCCCGGTGTTCCGCCCCGAGCGCGAAGCGCAGGTGCTGCGCGGCGTGGCCGAGCGCAACCCCGGCCCGATGGGCAACACGGAAATGCAAACCATCTTCCGCGAGATCATGTCGGCCTGCCGCTCGCTGGAAAAGCGCGTCACCGTCGCCTTCCTCGGCCCGGCCGGCACCTACAGCGAACAGGCGGTCTACCAGCAGTTCGGCACCGCCGTCGACGTGCTGGCCTGCTCGTCGATCGATGAAGTCTTCCGCGCCACCGAAGCCGGCACCGCCGAATTCGGCGTGGTCCCGGTCGAAAATTCGACCGAGGGCGCGATTGGCCGCACGCTCGACCTGCTGCTGCAAACGCCGCTGACGATCAGCGGCGAAGTGGCCATCGCCGTGCGTCACAGCCTGCTCACCGGCACCGGCAACATGGACGGCGTCACCGCCATCTGCGCCCACGCGCAGGCGCTGGCGCAGTGCCAGATCTGGTTGAACAATAACTACCCGGACGTCGAACGCCGCGCCGTCTCGTCCAACGCCGAAGCGGCCCGCATGGCGCGCGACGACCATACGATCGCCGCCATCGCCGGCGAGCGCGCCGGCGTGCGCTACAGCCTCGGCACCGTCAAGGCCAACATCCAGGACGATCCGCACAACCGCACGCGCTTCGCCGTCATCGGCCATCTGCAAACCGGCCCGTCGGGCAAGGACCGCACGTCGATGGCGCTGGCCGCGCCGCACCGCGCCGGTTCGGTGTATCGCCTGCTTGGATCGCTGGCGCAGAACAACGTGTCGATGACCCGCTTCGAGTCGCGCCCGGCACGCAACGGCAACTGGGAATACTACTTCTACGTCGACGTCGAAGGCCACATCCAGAACGAATCCGTGGCCAAGGCGCTGGACGAGTTGCAAAGCAACGCCGCTTTCTTCAAGGTGCTGGGATCGTACCCGGTGAGCCTGACTTAATCTAAAACATAGAACAGAGACAGAACATGACCAAGAACTACGGACCGGAATACGTTAGAGCCATCGCCCCTTACCAGGCCGGCAAACCGATCGCCGAAGTGGCGCGCGAATTCGGCCTCGACGAGGCCTCCATCGTCAAGCTGGCGTCGAATGAAAACCCGTTCGGCGTGCCGGAATCGGCGGTGCAGGCGATGACCGCCGCCGCCACCGACCTGGGACGCTACCCGGACGCCAACGGCTTCGAGCTGAAAGCGGCGCTGTCCAAACGCTACGACGTGCCGGCCGACTGGATCACCTTGGGCAACGGTTCCAACGACATCCTGGAAATCGCCGCCCACGCCTTCGTCGAGCGCGGCCAGGCCATCGTCTACTCGCAGTACTCGTTCGCCGTGTACGCGCTGGCGACGCAGGGCGTCGGCGCGCGCCACATCGTGGTGCCGGCCCGGGCCTACGGCCACGACCTGCCGGCGATGCTGGCCGCCATCGACGCCGACACGCGCCTGGTCTTCATCGCCAACCCGAACAACCCGACCGGCACCTTCATTCCGGCGGCCGACATCCAGGCCTTCCTGGACAAGGTGCCGGCCAACGTGGTGGTGGTGCTGGACGAGGCCTACAACGAATTCCTGGCCGAGGAAAACCAGTTCGAATCGGCCGAATGGGTCAAGCGGTATCCCAACCTGCTGGTGTCGCGCACGTTCTCGAAGGCCTACGGCCTGGCGGGCCTGCGCGTCGGTTTCGGCATCGCCCAGCCGGCGCTGACGGACCTGATGAACCGCATCCGCCAGCCGTTCAACGTCAACTCGATGGCGCAGGCGGCTGCCATCGCGGCGCTGAACGACAAGGACTTCCTCAAGCGCAGCGCCGCCAACAACGCCGCCGGCTACCAGCAGTTCACCGAAGCGTTCACGCAGCTGGGACTGGAGTTCGTGCCGTCGTACGGTAACTTCGTGCTGGTCAAGGTCGGCAACGATCCGGCGGCCGGTTCGCGCGTCAACCTGTCGTTGCTGAAGCAGGGCGTCATCGTGCGCCCGGTCGGCAACTACGGCTTGCCGGAGTGGCTGCGCATCTCCATCGGCCTGCCGCAGGAGAACGCGGTGCTGATCGCCGCGCTGACCAAGGCGCTGGCGGAGTGACAGGGAGCGACGACATCATGCTGAACAAGGTGGTCATTTTCGGCGTGGGCCTGATCGGCGGATCGTTCGCGCGTTCGCTGAAGAAGGCCGGCGCCGTCGGCAGCGTGGTTGGCATGGGCCGTTCGGCGGCCTCGCTGGCGCGCGCCAGGGAGTTGGGCGTCATCGACGTCATCGGCGAGTCCGGCGACGAGGGCATGGCCGAGGCGTTGCAAGGCGCCGACCTGGTGCTGCTGGCCGCGCCGGTGGCGCAGACCGAGGCGATCCTGTCGGCCATCGCGCCGCATCTGCAACCCGGCACCGTGGTCACCGACGCCGGCAGCACCAAGTCCGACGTCGTCGCGGCCGCGCGCCGCGCCCTGGCTGGCAAGGTGGCGCAGTTCGTGCCGGGCCATCCGATCGCCGGACGCGAAACCAACGGTCCCGAGGCGGCCATCGACGATCTGTATGTCGGCAAGAAGGTGGTGCTGACGGCGCTCGATGAAAACGCGGCCGAAGACGTGGAACGCGTGGCCGCCGCCTGGCGCGCCTGCGATGCCGTCATCCACCGCCTGTCGCCCGAAGAACATGACAAGGTGTTCGCCGCCGTGAGCCATCTGCCGCATTTGCTGGCATACGCCCTGGTGGACGACATCGCCAACAAGCCGCATGCGGATTTACTGTTCCAGTATGCGGCCAGCGGTTTTCGCGATTTCACAAGGATCGCCGGATCGTCGCCGGAAATGTGGCGGGACATCAGCCTGGCCAACCAGTCGGCGCTGCTGACGGAGCTGGACGCCTATCTGGCACAATTGACGGGACTGCGCGCCCGTCTGGCCGCCGGCGACGGCGCCGCGCTGGAGAACGTGTACGGCAACGCCCAGCGCGCCCGCCACCAGTGGATCACCGCGATCGAGGCGGCCGAAGCGCCGCCTTCAAAAGATAAAGCTGAATAGACAGCAGAACAAGGAACAGTATGACCCACGAATATATCGACCTGGCGACGGTCGCGCATGTGCAGGGCGCCGTGCGCCTGCCAGGCTCGAAGTCGATCTCCAACCGCATCCTGCTGCTGGCGGCGCTGTCGCAAGGCGACGTCGCCATCGTCGACCTGCTGGCCTCCGACGACACGGCCGTCATGCTGGCCGCCCTGCGCTCGCTGGGCGTGCAGTGGACCGAAGAGAAAACCGCCACCGGCACCATCCACCACGTCAAGGGCGTGGCGGGCGTGCTGCCGAATACATCGGCCGATCTGTTCATGGGCAACGCCGGCACCGCGATCCGTCCGCTGACCGCCGCGCTGGCCGTCATCGGCGGCGACTACAAGTTGCACGGCGTGCCGCGCATGCACGAGCGCCCGATCGGCGACCTGGTCGACGCGCTGAACGCCGCCGGCACCGACGTCGAATACACCGGCAACCCGGGCTTCCCGCCGCTGCACATCAAGCAGGGCAAGATCCACGCGCAACGCCTGTCGGTGCGCGGCAACGTCTCGAGCCAGTTCCTGACCGCGCTGCTGATGGTGGCGCCGCTGATGGCCAAGGAGCACGCGATCACCATCGACGTCGAAGGCGAGCTGATTTCCAAGCCGTACATCGAAATCACCTTGAACCTGGTGCGACGCTTCGGCGTGAAGGTCGAGCAGGACGGCTGGAGCTCGTTCACCGTGCAGCCGGGCCAGGTCTACCAGTCGCCCGGCACCATCCACGTCGAGGGCGACGCCTCGTCGGCGTCGTACTTCCTGGCGGCCGGCGCCATCGCCGGCGGTCCCGTGCGCGTCGAAGGCGTGGGCCGCGATAGTATCCAGGGTGACGTGCGTTTCGTCGCGGCGCTGGAGCGGATGGGCGCGCAGATCACCATGGGCGACAACTGGATCGAGGCCAAGTCGAACCGCGTGCTCAAGGCCATCGACGCCGACTTCAACCACATTCCCGACGCCGCCATGACGATCGCGGTGGCGGCGCTGTACGCCGACGGCACCAGCACCCTGCGCAACATCGCCAGCTGGCGCGTGAAGGAGACCGACCGCATCGCGGCCATGGCGACCGAATTGCGCAAGGTCGGCGCCATCGTCGAGGAGGGCCCGGATTACATCAAGGTGACGCCGCCGCCGACGATCACGGCCGCCACCATCGACACCTACGACGACCACCGCATGGCGATGTGTTTCTCCCTGGTGTCGCTGGACGGGGCCGCGCGCAAGGGCGCCGTCATGCGCATCAACGATCCCAAGTGCGTCGGCAAGACTTTCCCTGAATACTTCGCGGCGTTTGCCGCGATTGCAAAATAAATAACTGAATAAATAACCGAGCAAAATGGTCACATCCCAAATCCCAGTCATCACCATCGACGGCCCGACCGCATCCGGCAAGGGCACCGTCGCGCACCGCGTTGCCGATAAGCTCGGCTTCCATTACCTGGATTCGGGCGCCCTGTACCGCTTGACGGCGCTGTCGGCCCTGCGCCGCGGCACCGACCTGAACGACGAACACGCGCTGGCCAAGCTGGCCGAGCACCTGCAATGCAGTTTCCAGGGCGGCGACATCATTTTGTCGCAGGAAAACGTCACCGACGCCATCCGTGCGGAAGAGGTGGGTAATACCGCTTCCAAAATTGCCACATTCCCGACCGTGCGCCACGCGCTCGTGGGGCTGCAACTGGGTTTCCGCAAGGCGCCGGGCGTGGTGGCGGACGGGCGCGACATGGGCTCGGTGATCTTCCCGCACGCGGTGTTGAAGGTGTTTTTGACGGCGTCTGTCGCGGCCCGGGCCGATCGCCGTTATAAGCAATTGATTGGCAAGGGAATTTCTGCTATTATGGAAGACCTACTGATGGATTTGCAGGCGCGGGACGACCGGGATACCCACCGGGCCATCGCGCCGCTGGTGCCAGCGGAAGGGGCGCATGTGCTGGATACATCCAATATGACCGCTGATCAAGCGGTCGAACAGGTGTTGCAGTGGTATGCGGCAGTGGGCAAGCCCCACTGAAAATGTAGCAAAGGCGGGTCCGGCGGCGCGAGTAAGTGGTTACTCACCAAGCGCTTGCGGGACTTTGATCAACCTTAACCCAACTGAAGTCGCATTCGCGAGCCTTGTTGGCAACCTGGAAGTCACAATGTCTAATATGGAAAGTTTTGCAGCCCTCTTCGAAGAATCCCTGTCGCGTCAAGACATGCGTTCGGGCGAAGTGATCTCGGCTGAAGTCGTTCGTCTGGATCACAACTTCGTGATCGTCAACGCCGGCCTGAAATCGGAAGCATTCATCCCAGTTGAAGAATTCAAGAACGACCACGGCGAACTGGAAGTCAAAGTAGGCGACTTCGTTTCCGTGGCGATCGAATCGCTCGAAAACGGTTTCGGCGACACCATCCTGTCCCGCGACAAAGCCAAGCGTCTGGCTTCGTGGCTGGCCCTGGAAAAAGCGATGGAATCGGGCGAGATCGTCGTCGGTACCGTCAACGGCAAAGTCAAGGGCGGCCTGACCGTTCTGACCAACGGCATCCGCGCGTTCCTGCCGGGTTCGCTGGTCGACACCCGTCCGGTCAAGGACACCACCCCGTTCGAAGGCAAGACCCTCGAATTCAAGGTCATCAAGCTGGACCGCAAGCGTAACAACGTGGTTCTGTCCCGCCGCGCCGTCATCGAAGCTTCGATGGGCGAAGAGCGTCAGAAGCTGATGGAAACGCTGAAAGAAGGCACGGTCGTGACCGGCGTCGTCAAGAACATCACCGACTACGGCGCGTTCGTGGATCTGGGCGGCATCGACGGCCTGCTGCACATCACCGATCTGGCATGGCGTCGTGTGCGTCACCCATCGGAAGTGCTGACCGTTGGCCAGGAAATCACCGCCAAGGTCCTGAAGTACGATCAGGAAAAGAACCGCGTTTCGCTGGGCGTGAAGCAACTGGGCGACGACCCATGGACCGGTCTGTCCCGTCGTTACCCACAAAGCACCCGTCTGTTCGGTAAAGTCACCAACCTCACCGACTACGGCGCGTTCGTTGAAGTCGAGCAGGGTATCGAAGGCCTGGTCCACGTGTCGGAAATGGACTGGACCAACAAGAACGTCGCTCCAAACAAAGTTGTCCAGCTGGGCGACGAAGTTGAAGTCATGGTTCTGGAAATCGACGAAGAGCGTCGCCGTATTTCGCTGGGCATGAAGCAGTGCAAAGCGAACCCATGGGATGACTTCGGCGTGACCCACAAGAAGGGCGACAAAGTCCGTGGCGCGATCAAGTCGATCACCGACTTCGGCGTGTTCATCGGCCTGGCCGGCAACATCGACGGCCTGGTGCACCTGTCCGACCTGTCGTGGACCGAAACCGGCGAAGAAGCCGTTCGCCGCTTCAAGAAGGGCGACGAGCTGGAAGCCATCGTTCTGGCCATCGACGTCGAGCGCGAGCGCGTTTCCCTGGGCGTCAAGCAACTGGAAGGCGACCCGTTCAACAACTTCGCCGCCATGAACGACAAGGGCGCGCTGGTTACCGGCACCGTGAAATCGGTCGAGCCTAAAGGCGCCGTGATCCAACTGTCCGAAGAAGTCGAAGGCTACCTGCGCGCTTCCGAAATCTCCCGCGACCGCGTGGAAGATGCCGGTACGCACCTGAAGGTTGGCGACTCCGTCGAAGCCCTGGTCATCAACATCGACCGCAAAGCGCGTTCGATCCAGCTGTCGATCAAAGCCAAAGACAACGTCGAGACCCAGGAAGCGATGCAGAAAATGGCCGCTACCGACAACAACGCAGCTTCGGGCACCACCAGCCTGGGCGCGCTGTTGAAAGCCAAGTTCGATAACAAGAACTAAGAACTAGTCGATGACTAAGTCCGAGTTGATCAACCGCCTGGCTGAGCGTTATTCTCAGCTGGTGGCCAAAGATGCGGAGTATGCCGTCAAGACCATTCTGGATGCGATGACCAACGCCCTGGCGACCGGTCAACGCATCGAGATCCGCGGTTTTGGCAGTTTCGCTCTGAATAGCCGGCCACCGCGTATCGGACGTAATCCGAAGTCGGGCGACAAAGTGATGGTGCCCGAAAAACGGGTGCCGCACTTCAAGCCGGGCAAGCAATTGCGCGAGCGGGTCGACGCGATGGTCGGGCAACCGATCATCGAGGACTGAAGCGTCTGATGGTTTGACAAGAAAGCGGCGTCCTCGGATGCCGCTTTTTTTTACGCGCTTTTTTGCGCTTTTTTTGCGCTTTTTTTGTAGTATTTGGTGACTAGTGCCATACTGGCGCTCTTAGAAATCCAGAACAGGAACCAGGCTGATGAAATTCGTATCCACCCTCATTGGAATCGTCCTATTCGTCTTGTTTTTTGGCTTTGCCCTGAAAAATACGCAGGAAGTCGATCTGCACTTTTTCCTCCACTATGATCTGCGCGGCCCCCTGGTGCTGATGCTGCTCGGCTTCTTCGTCGCCGGCGCCGTCCTCGGCGTGCTGGCGCTCACGCCGACCGTGTTCCGCCACCGCCGCGAAACGAACAAACACAAAACCACCATCACGACGCTGCAATCGTCGGCGCAGCAGGTCAACGCGCAGCCGCAGCCCGATGGCGTCACCACACAATAAGCACCACTATCCACTACAAGAACAAGCATGGAATTTGAACTCTGGATGTTATTGGGCATCCCGCTCTTCTTCGGCATGGGATGGATCGCCGCGCGCGTCGACATCCGCCAGCTGGTGTCCGAATCGCGCACGCTGCCGCGCGGTTATTTCAAGGGCCTGAACTTCCTGCTCAACGACCAGCCGGACAAGGCGGTCGACGCCTTCATCGAGATCGTGCGCATGGACCCGGAGACGGCCGACATGCACTTCGCCCTCGGTAACCTGTTCCGGCGCCGTGGCGAGACCGAGCGCGCCATCCGCGTCCACCAGAATTTGCTGGCGCGTCCCGACCTGCCGCAGGAGCAGAAGGAGCACGCCGAATACGAATTGGGCATGGACTACCTGAAGGCCGGCCTGCTGGACCGCGCCGAGGAAACCTTCAATCGCCTGATCCACAGCCAGTACGCGGTGCCGGCGCGGCGCGCGCTGCTGGAGATTTTCCAGCGCGAGAAGGAATGGCCGCGGGCCATCGAAGCGGCCATCGGCCTGCAGGAGTCGGGCGCCGGATCGCGCCAGAAGGAAATCGCGCAGTTCTACTGCGAGCTGGCGCAGGACGCGCTGGTGCACCTGCATCCCGAGGACGCGCTGCCGCTGCTGGAGAAATCGCTGCAGGCCGACCGCGTCAACGTGCGCGCGACCCTGTTGATCGGCGACGCGCAGCTGGCCAAGGACGATGTCGAAGGCGCGTTGATGACGTGGCGCCGCGTCGAACAAATCAGCGTGCCGCACACCGCGCTGGTGGCGCAGCGCATGATGGACGGCTACCGCAAGGTCGGCCGCCCGCTCGAAGGCGTCAATCTGATCAAGTCCTACCTGGAGCAGGCGTCGTCGATCGACTTGCTGGAGGTGGTGTACAAGGCGGTGCTGGAGCTGGACGGCCTGGATGCCGCCAAGGACCTGGTGGTCAATGAGCTGCGCCGCACGCCGACGTTGCTGGGACTGGACAAGCTGCTGGAAGCGCGCCTGGTCGACGCGCCGGCGAGCGTGGTGTCGGAACTGTCGATGGTGAAGAACCTGGTGCACGGCTACACGCAGAAGCTGGCGCGCTACCAGTGCAGCCATTGCGGCTTCAAGGCGCGCCAGTTCTACTGGCAGTGCCCAGGATGCAGCCGCTGGGAGACCTACCCGCCGCGCCGCACCGAAGAACTGAATGTCATGAATTAAGAATAAATCAGAGGACCATGTGAGTACTTCCGTCACCGCTTTTCAATCCCCCGCACTGGACAAGGTGCGCATCCTGGTCGTCGGCGACGTCATGCTGGACCGCTACTGGTTCGGCGACGTCAGCCGCATTTCGCCGGAGGCGCCGGTCCCCATCGTGCGCATCGAAAAGCGCGAAGCGCGCCTGGGCGGCGCCGCCAACGTGGCGCGCAACGCCGCCGCGCTGGGCGCGCACGCCGGCCTGCTGGGCGTGGTCGGCGCCGACGAAGCGGGCACCGAAGTGGAACAGCTGCTGCAAAACTGCGGCATCCACAGCTACCTGAAACGCGACGACGCCATCTCCACCATCATCAAGCTGCGCGTCATCGGCCGCCAGCAGCAGATGGTGCGCATCGATTTCGAAGAGGCGCCGACCGACACCGTGCTGCGCGATAAACTGGTGCAGTTCAAGGCGCTGCTGGCCGACTACGACGTCATCGTCCTGTCGGACTACGCCAAGGGCAGCCTGGTGAACGTGGCCGACATGATCGCCTCCGCGCGCGCGGCCGGCAAAGTGGTGATGGTCGATCCGAAGGGCGACGACTTCTCGCGCTACAGCGGCGCCACCGTGCTCACGCCGAACAAGTCGGAGATGAAGCGCATCGTCGGCAGCTGGAACAGCGAGGAACAATTGACGGCCAAGGCGCAGCAACTGCGCGCGGAACTGAAGCTGGATGCGTTGCTGCTCACGCGCTCGGAAGAGGGCATGACCCTGTACACCGAGAACGACCAGTTCCACATGCCGGCGCAGGCGCGCGAGGTGTTCGACGTCTCGGGCGCGGGCGACACCGTCATCGCCACGATGGCGTGCATGCTGGGCGCGGGCGCGGGCTGGAACGAAGCGGTGCAAACGGCCAACCGCGCCGGCGGCATTGTCGTGGGCAAGCTTGGCACCGCGACAGTCACGCGCGAAGAATTGTTCGACGCCGGCGCCAGCGTTTGATCTAGCTCATACGAACAGCGTCAACCGGCATTGCGTCCCCACCCGTTAAGGGTATTCAAGGTGCGATTTCCGCCCTTGCTCGACACCAACCACGGAGACAGACATGTTCAAAAAACTAATGCTGGGTATTGCCACGCTGGCCGCCACGATGAGCTTTGCGTTCGCACAAGTCGATGTCAATAAAGCGGACGCGGCCGCGCTCGATGCGATCAAGGGCATCGGCCCGGCCAAATCCACCGCCATCCTGGAGGAACGGAAAAAAGGCGAGTTCAAGGACTGGGCCGACTTCGAACAGCGCGTCAAAGGCGTCGGCGGCAAGAACGCCGCCAAACTGTCGGAGGCCGGCCTGCTAGTGAACGGCAAGTCGAAGGAGGGCGCCGGGGCCGCCGCCAAACCCAAGGCCGACAAAGCCGCTCCCAAAGCGGGCCCCACGCCGGTCGCCGCAGCAGGTAAATAAATCCGTCAGATCGGCAACAGCCCGCAGCCCCGCGCTGCGGGCTGTTGCGTTTTTAGGTCTGGTAAGATAGCGCGACATTTTGATTGGAGTCCGCACATGTCGCCGCTGAAGATTTCCAGGATACTCCACGCGGGTTATGTCTTCGAACACGAAGGCACGCAGATACTGTTCGATCCGATTTTCGAAAACCCGTTCAGCCGCAACTGCCACGCCTTTCCCGCCGTGCGCTTCGACCTTGAGCAGATCAGGAAGCTCACGCCGGACGCCGTCTTCATCTCGCACTTCCACGACGACCATTGTTCGATGGAGAGCCTGGACCTGCTGCCGCGCGCCACGCCGATCTATCTGTACTGCCTGTTCGACGAACTGTTCGCGATGATCCGTGAGCTCGGGTTCACCGACGTGCGCGCGCTGGCGGTCGACGCGCCGGTGCTGGTCGGCGCGGTCGAGATCATTCCGCGCAGGGCGCTCGACGCCGATGTCGATTCGATGTTCCACATCCGCGCCGGTGGCTTGAATGTGCTGAACGTCGTCGATTCGTGGATGGACCCGGAGACGCTGGAGCAGCTCACGGCCCACGCTCCGTGGGACATGGTGCTGTGGCCCTTCCAGACCATGCGCGAGATCGACGTGATCGCGCCCTCGCGCGCGGAAGGCGGCCAGCCGGAACTGCCGGAGGAATGGCCGGAGCAGCTGCGCGCGCTCAAGCCGCGCTATGTCGTCCCCAGTTCCTGCCAGTTCGTGCAGGAGCCGTGGTCGTGGTACAACCACGCGCTGTTCCCGATCACCTACCGGCAGTTCGAGCGCGAGGTCGGCGCCTGGCTGCCGGACGCGCGCGTGGTCCGCCTCAATCCTTCCGTCGCGATGGATCTGACGCCGCAAGCGCTAACGCCCGCCGCGCCGCTGCCATGGGTGCTGCCGGTCGGCGAACAGGACGTCGATTATCGATACGACGCCGGCATCGCGCCGCCGCCGACGTCCGACATCGCCGCCCATTTCGCGCCGCTGACGGAGGAGCAAACCGCGCTGGTGCTGGACTACTGCGGTGCGGGCCTGCTCGATAAATACCGGGAGATGGAACTGCCGCCGGACAGCTACTTCGAAACGCCGTGCGTCTGGCAGTTGTCGGTGTACGATCACGCGGGCGCCGTGCGGCAGTACCGCTACCGCATCCATGGCGACAGCATCGCAGCGGTGGGGGACGAGGAAGCGCCGTCCTGGCGGACCGAAATCCCCATCGCCAAGCTATACGCGGGCCTGGCGCTGGGGGAGTCGCTGACGTCGATGTACATGCGGATCAGCGGTGCGCCGGCGGACGCCGACATCGTCGACGATCCGCTGATACGCTGCCTGTTCAACGACGCCTTCGGCGCCTACCAGGCGGCGCAACTGCGGCGCCTCAAGGAGGCTAGGCAGGCCGCGTGAGGAAATCGAAGACCGCGGGATTGTCGTCGATGGTGGGCAGCTGGAGGATTTCCTTGTGTGCGAGCGTGGTGTCGGCATCCTTATAGCCCGCCTGCCAATGCTCGTTCATCGTCCTGCGGGAAAACTCCACATCCTTGTACTGTCCCTCGTAAGTCGCCGAACGGTAGACCATCTCGACGATGTTGTAGCGCGCGGGATCGCCCGCCGCCGCCAGCAGCTTGGCTTGCGGACTGGCCGCCATGTCCGGCGGGATCACGGCCAGCAGTTCGCTCAGCGCGGTGTGCAGCTTTTTCACCCTGCGCAGGGAGTCGGTTGCCATGCGCGTGCGGCTCGAATACTGGATCTCCTTCATCCGCGTGGCGACGCTGGCCATATCGCGTGGCAGTTCGCCGTGGGCGCTCCACAGATCGACCTGCCAGACCAGCGTATCGAGGCCCGAGCTGTTGGATAGCACCCATTCCAGCGGCGTGTTCGACACCATGCCGCCATCCCAGTACTTTTCGCCGTCGATCTCCACCGCATCGAAGGCCGGCGGCAAGGCGCCGCTAGCCATGATGTGCTCGACCCGTATGTGCTCGGTGGCGTTGTCGAAGTAGGCGAAGTTCCCGGTGCGGACATTCACCGCGCCCACGCTGAGCCGCGTCTCGCGCGCGTTGATGCGATCGAAATCGACCAGGCGTTCGAGCGTCGCGCGCAGCGGCGACGTGTCATAGAAGCTGGTGGCGCCGCCACCGCCAAACGCGAACGACGGCATGCGCGGCTCGAAGAAGCCCGGCACGCCGCGTACGAACGCGCTGCCCGCGGCGAGCTGGTTGACCCAGGCGCGCGCCGTGTCGGCAAGCGCCAGGCCGCTCCAGTTGGCGCCCGCTGCGCAGGCGCCGCCATCGCTGACCAGTTCCCAGAATTCGCGCAGCCGCGCCACCCGTTCCTGCCGCGCGTTGCCGGCGATGATGGCGCTGTTGATGGCGCCGATCGATATGCCGGACAACCAATGCGGCTCGATGTCGCTTTCCAGCAGGCGCTCGTAGACGCCGGCCTGGTAGGCGCCCAGCGCGCCGCCGCCTTGCAGCACCAGGGCGACGCTGCCGAACTCCGACGGACCGGCGCCGGCGGGCGTCGGCCTGCCGCCCGGCGATGCGCTGGCGTCTCGCTTATTCACGTTCCGGCACCGGCACGTTGAAGCCGTTCAGCGTGGTCGATACCAGCGCGTACAGGCCCACCAGGTAAATCAACTCGTTGGTGCCATGCTGGCCGAAGGTGTCGATCGCGAGCCGGTATAGCGGCTCCGGCAGCGTGCCGCCGCGACTGAGCGCGTACGAGAAGTCGAAGGCGACATTCTCCTCCTTGGACAGGTCGACCGGCTTCAGGTCACCACCAGCGCGGCCAGGCGCTCGGCCGACATGCCGGCTTTCTCGGCGACGGCGACGTGCGCATACAGTTCATAGGCGGCGTTGTAGCGGGCGCCGACAACCAGAATCGCGATCTGGCGCACGTTGTCCGGCAGGACGGCGTTGGCCGTCATGGCCAGCGTCAGGTCCCAGATCGCCTTGCCGATGCCCGGTTCGTGCAGCCAGGGATTCCAGGGGCCCATCAGGGCGCCGTCGTCGCGTTCGACCTTGAAGGCGTTGAAGTTGCTGGCGATGCCTTTGCGCATGCTGTCGTACAGGTCTTTTTGTTCGGGGCTCAGTTCGTTCGGGGGGATGAGTGGAAGTCGCATTTTGTCCTCGCATGGTTGAAGTATGATGTCGAGGAAACAAATGGGACGTTGAGGTCTTGCGTGTTGCCTCGGCTTTCATTCTGGCATGGATGAGTTCGGCGTTCGATTAAATCGCCCTTAAGGAGAGAGTATGTTAGTGACACTCGGCCGCCGCATGCGTACCGGCGCCATGGCCGCGCTGCTGGCGTTCGCCGGCATCGGCGCCGCGCACGCGCAATCGGTGGCCTTCACCTTCGACGACGGGCCGCGGCTGGAGCAGACGCCGTTGATGTCGCCGCAGCAGCGCAACCGGGCGATGCTCGACGCGCTGGCCGCGCACAAGGTGTCGGCGGCGTTGTTCGTCACCTGCGACTTCGGCGCCACCAAGCCGGCCGGCTACGCGCTGGCGAAGGCGTGGGGCGACGCGGGGCACGCGCTGGGCAACCACACGATGACGCACCTGGATCTGGCGGCGGCGGACGTGACGCTGGCGCGGTATCAGCAGGAGCTACTCGATTGCGACCGCATCACCTCGACCTTGCCGGGGTATCAAAAGTGGTTCCGGTTCACCTACCTGCGCGAAGGGAACACGCCGGAGAAGCGCGACGGCATGCGCAGCTTCCTCAAGGAGCGCGGCTACCGCAATGGCTACGTAAGCCTGGACACCAGCGACTGGCGGCTGGACGAGAAGTTGACCCAGGTGCTGCGCGCCGATCCCAAGGCGGATATCGCGCCGATCAAACAGGCCTACCTGGCGCACGTCAAACAGCGTGCGATCGCCTATCGCGATTTGTCGCGCAAGCTGGAAGGGCGCGATATTCCGCAGGTGCTGCTGCAGCATCACAATCTGCTGAACGCGTTGTGGTTGAAGGATGTGATCCAGCAGTTCGTCGACATGGGATGGACCATCGTCACGCCGGCGCAGGCGTATGCCGATCCGGTGTATCAGTTGCAGCCGGAGCGCCAGGCGCCGGGACAAAGCCTGTTGCTGTCGATCGCCCGCACGCGCGGCATGGGCAAGTTCGAAGGGTGGGAGCGCATCGTGGACGACGGCGATTTCGAGATCGAGCAGCTGGAGAAGTTGGAATCCGCCCCGGCGCCATTGGGACGCATCGATCATCTGCCTGAGGTGGACGTGAAGGCGATGCAGGGACGCCTCGATCCTGCGCTCTCCAAGGCGGTTGCCGAAGCGCAGAAATCCGAGGCGCCAACCACGCCATATTATCAAAGTTCCCCGGCGTTCAATTCGGCCAATTCCGATACCATGACGGCCGCTTTTATTGCGGCCAAGGTACCGGATTGTCTGCACTCGGAGGGGCTGAAGCGCCAGCCGACGTTTTTCCTGACCGGCTATCTGGCATTGCCGTTCATCGCTATCGCCAAGCTGCGGGGGAAGTGTATCTAGCGTGGGACCGCGCCAGCTAACCTTCGCGCACGCGCACGTAGCCCCTCCGAGGTATATCAGCCCGGCGCGAAGCCCATTAAGCTTGGTGTTTCGCTTCGGCAGCCGGAACCGGTCTGCGCCGAAATGTCCATCGCAGCTCTTTCCGAAAGCACTCTGCCATGAAAGATATCGTCTCCGCCCAGCGCCGCTACTTCAACGCCAACCACACCAAGCCACTGGACTTCCGCATCGCGCAACTCGAGAAGCTAAGGGCGGTACTGCGTAGTAACGAGCCAGCGCTGGAGGCGGCGATCCACCGTGATTACGGCAAGCGGCCGTTCGAGACGTTTCTGTCCGAGTTCTTCCTGGTCTACGATGAAATCGAGGTGGCGATCGCCAACCTTGGCACATGGGCCGCGCCGAGCCAGGTCGACACCAATGCGCTGAACCAGCCCGCGACTAGCTACGTGCTGCCCGAGCCGCTCGGGTCGAGCTTGATCATCGGTCCCTGGAACTATCCGTACCAGCTGTCGCTGGCGCCGGCCATCGCCGCCATCGCCGCCGGTTGCACCGTGTTGCTCAAGCCTAGCGAACTGACCGCGCACTGCAGCGCGCTGTTGGCCGAGCTGATCGGCCAGACGTTCGCGCCGGATTTTTTTGCCGTGGTAGAAGGCGGCGTTGCCGAGACCACCGCGTTGCTGGCCGAGAAATTCGACATCATTTTCTTCACCGGCAGCGTGCCCGTCGGCAAGATCGTCTATCAGGCGGCAGCCAGGCACCTGACACCCGTGGTGCTGGAACTGGGCGGCAAAAGTCCGACCATCATCGCCCCGGACTGCAACCTGGCCATCGCCGCGAAGCGGCTGGTGTGGGCCAAATTCCTCAACGCGGGCCAGACCTGCATCGCCCCCGATTACGTCTGCGTCCACCGCAGCGTGTACCTGGCGTTCCTGAACTGCGTGGTCGAGGAGGTCGAACGTGCCGCGTACGATGTGGATGCCGGCAATTACGTCAGGATCGTCAACGAGCGCAATACTGAACGGGTTGCAAGCCTGATCGAGCCCGCCAAGGTCATCCTGGGCGGCCGCTATGACATCGCGGCCCGCACCATCGAGCCGACAGTGATGCGCGACGTCTCATGGGCCGACAAGGTGATGCAGGAGGAGATCTTCGGTCCGCTGCTGCCGTTCCTGCCCTATGACGACCTCGATGCGCTGATCGCCAACATCAAGGACCGTCCCAAGCCGCTGTCGCTGTACCTGTTCACCGAGGACGCGGCGGTCAAGCAAAAGGTGCTGGCCGAGATATCGTTCGGCGGCGGTTGCATCAACGACGCGATAATGCACATCGCCAACGGCGAGCTGCCGTTCGGCGGTGTGGGCGATAGCGGCATCGGCAGCTACCACGGCGAAGCCGGCTTTCGCGCCTTCTCGCACTACAAGAGCGTGCTCGACCGGGCGGTTGTCGAAGACCCCGAGGTCAAGTTCCCGCCCTACACGGACGAAAAACTGGCGCTGCTCAAGGCGGTGGTGGGCCTGGGCGGTTGACTTACTCCGAGGCCAGGATGCCGCGCTTGAGGGCGAGCGTGACGGCGTGGGTGCGGTTGGCGGCGGCCAGCTTCTCCATGATGTTCTTGACGTGCACCTTGGCCGTGTCTTCCTTGATGAACAGGCGTAGCGCGATGTGCTTGTTGGAAAAGCCCAGGGCCACCAGCTTGAGCACGTCGACCTCGCGCTGGCTCAAGGTGGGGCCGGGGTTGGCGTTCAGGCTGGCGGCGATGTCGGGAGGAACGCAGCAGCCGCCGGCATGGACCAGGCGGATGGCATCGGCGATATCCTGGCGCAGTGAACTTTTGAGCAAATATCCGGCCGCGCCGGCCTGCATCGCCCGCCGCACCAGCAGGTCGCCGAAAAACGTCGTCAGGATCAACACCCGCGCCCTGGGGGCGCTGGCGCGGATGGCCAGCAGCGCTTCGATGCCGTCCATGTCCGCCAGCCCGATGTCCATCAGCGTCACATCGGGCTGGAAGGTTGAAAACTGCGCAATCGCGGAGGCCGCGCTCAACGCGGTGGCGACAATGTCGAAGTCCTGGTGCGAATTGACCATCCGCACCATTCCGTCGAGAAAAATCGGATGATCGTCGACCAGCATCAGGCGGATAGGGGAAGTGCTCAAAGCGGTGGGTCCTTGGTTTTTTCTAGCATATACTTCTTGTCATCTTCCTGCCAGTCCCTCACGCCATGCGCCTGTCACCTTCGAGTACCGTCTTCCTCGCCTTCGTGCTCGCCGCATTGGCGTTGTTGGGGCCGGCCCGGGCGGCGCAGCCGAGGCCGTCGCTTGCGTCGCTGGACCATACCAGCTGGACCGAGCGCCATGGCGCGCCGCTGAACATCGTCACCATGGCCGAGACGCGCGACGGCTTTTTGTGGCTCGGTTCCGGGCGGGCCCTGTACCGCTTCGACGGTGTCAGCTTTACCGAAGCGACAGTCGATGGCGCGTCCTTCCCCGGCACCGAGGTCTACAAGCTGGTCGCCGACCCGGGCGGTGGGCTGTGGATCGGTTGGGCGATCGGTGGCATCAGCTTTCTGAAAGACGGTAAACTTCACAACTACGGCACCAAGGAGGGGGCGCCCAGCGGCACGATCTGGGATTTCGCCTTCGACCAGGAGCGCGGCGTGTGGGCGGCCGGCCTTGGCGGCGTGAGCCGGTTCGACGGCCACGCCTGGCGCAAGATCGGCGCTGCCGAGGGCTTCACCGGCCAGCGGGGCTCAACCGTGTTCGTCGCCAACGACGGCACCGTGGCCATCTTTTCGGAAAAAGGCCTCTACACACGGGCCAAGGGCGCGCAGCGTTTTAGCGGTCCCCTGGGGACCACCGACACCGGTCTGCCGCCACAGCAACGCCAAGACGGCACGCTCTATTATTATAACGACTTCGGCATCCGGCGCATCGCCGGCTTGCCGCGATACGAGAAAACCGACTTTCCCTGGCTGCACAAGAAAGATCCGAGCCAGCCCGGCATGATGCTGCTGGACCGCTCCGGTATGCTCTGGTTCAACACCGCGCAGGGATTGCACCGGCTCAATCCGCAAGACGCCGGTGCCGGCATGGAGACCTATACGTCCAGAGACGGGCTTACCGGCAATGGCATCCAGGCATTTGCCGAAGACCACGAGGGCAATATATGGGTGGCGACCGCCCAGGGCCTGGACCGCTTCCGCAAGAACAATGTCACGCCGCTGGTCTCGCCGTTCCAGCTCGGCGGCGCGCGCCTGCTCAGCGACACCGATGGCACTGTCCTGCTCGGGTCCGAGGCGGTGGAGGCGTCGTGGGTGCGCGCCTCCCCGAATGGCGACGTCAGCAGCGTTGGCCCGAATCTGAGCACGACCGCCGTGATGCGCGACCATCAGCAGCGTGTCTGGCGCGGGGGCGCCACGGCGATCGCGCGGTTCGATCAGCGCTCCGGCAGGCGGACCGATATCGGCTATCCGCCGGGGTTGATGACAAATGGCGAACTCCACCAGCTCGGCGAGGATGCCAGCGGTACGGTGTGGGCATCGTTCGTGGGGGCGGGCGTTTTTCGTTACCAGAACAACGCCTGGCGGCAAGAGGTGCTGTTGCCCAACGCCGGTAAAAATCCCGCCGTCAACATGGTGGCGGCCAGTGACGGCGGCATGTGGTTCGGCTACACCGATAATCGCCTCAGCTATCTGAAGGGAAACACGGTCACCTCCTTTACCGCAGCACAGGGTATGACAATCCGCAAAGTCGCGCTGTTGAAGGAATTGGGCGGCCACTTGTGGATCGGCGGCGAAGGTGGCCTGATGCGCCGCAGCGCCGGCGCCTTCCACCGGGTCGAAGCGGCGCTCCCGCATGCGTTCGACGGCGCGGTCGATATCGTCGACACCGCTGGCGGATACTGGATCCACAGTCTCGCCGGGCTGGTTTATCTCTCGCACGGGGAAGCCGCCAAGAGCATCCGCGAGCCCCGTCACCAAGTCAGGCTGCGGGTGTTCAACGAGCAGGATGGCCTGCACGGTTTTCCCGCCCTGCTGGACCCCGACTCGCTGGCGCTGGCCACCGACGGCAAGATATGGATCAGTAACATGCTCAACAGTTACGTCATCGATCCCGCCACCATCAGGGCCGATCCGACGCCGGCCCGGGTCCACCTGGACCAGGTCGATGCCGATGGCGTGGCGCGCCGCCCCGGCGCGCTGATGCAACTGCCCGCAAACGTGGGCCGGGTAAGGATCGACTTCACGTCGCCGGCGGTCACGTCGGGCGAGCAACTGCGCTTCAGGTACAAGCTCGAGGGCTACGATGCCGGGTGGACGCCGCTGGCAAAACAGCGCAAGGCGGAGTACACCAGCTTGCCACCGGGGCGCTATCGCTTGATGGCGCAGGCGGTCAATCGCGACGATGTCGCCGGTCCCGCGACGTTGCTGACGGAACTCGAAGTGCCGCCCACGATCGTGCAGACGGCCTGGTTCAAGGCCGCTTGCGCGCTGCTCGCGCTGGCGCTGCTGTGGTACGCCTACCATCTGCGGCTGCGCACCAGGTTCCGGGAATTGATGGCGCGCGAGAACGTGAGGCAGGCCGAGCGCGACAGGATAGCGCGCGAGCTGCACGACACCCTGCTGCAGGGCGTCCAGGGCATGCTGCTGCAATTCCAGTCGATCGCCAATGCGGTGCCGGCCGACGCGGCGTTGCGGAAAAATATGGAGCAGGCGCTCGACAGCGCTGAAAAAGTCATCACCGAGGGACGCGAGCGGGTGCAGGAACTGCGCGTCTACCAGCAGGTCAGCTCCGGCTTTGCCGACTCGATCGGCTACGCCGGCGCCAGCCTGGCCGAGCATCACCAGGTGCCGTTCACGCTGGAGGTCAAGGGCGCCGCGCGCGCCTTGAAGCCCGGGATCGACTATCAGTGGTACCGCATCATCAACGAGGCCGTGCTCAACGCCTACAAGCACGCCCGCGCCAGCGCCATCGAGGTGTTGATCACCTATGACGCGGCCGGACTGCACGGCTGCGTCAGGGACGACGGCACCGGCTTCGAGTGCTCCGATGCGGCCGCGCACGACGCGCCCGGCCATTGGGGACTGGTCGGCGTGCGCGAGCGCGTCGCCCTGCTGTGCGGCGGCATGCGGATCGCCTCCGCGCCCGGTGCCGGGACGACGGTGACGTTCTCGTTGCCGGCGGCGCTGGCGTTCGACGACGAGTGACGCGGTGGCGCCGGCGGAGCTACCGGGCCGCCAGCCACGCATGGCCCGGCGCCGCCGAAGCGGCCGTCACCACGCCGCCGGCTTGCGCCAGCAGCGCGCCGAGCAGGCGGGCCAGCGGCATATCGCCGCTATCGGCCTGCACATAGCAGGCGCGCCCGCGGCCATGGCGGAGCGCCAGGCTGAGCATCATTTGCGCATCGGCGCAGGCGACCAGCAGGCCGGCGCCGCGCGATGCGGGCAGGTCGCTGGCGAGCGCGGTGTGGCCGCCAATTTCGATCATCAATGGCGCCGCCATGCCTGCGGCGCGTGGCGACCCTTCGCCGACAACCTGGCCGCCTGCCAGGTCGATTGCCGATTGATAGGCGCTGTCGGCGTCGACCTCGGCGGCGAACCGGCGGCCGTGCAGGCGTTCGGCGAAGCTTTCCCGCAGGTCGACCATGCCGTGGCCGTCGATGATGAACAGCGGGCCGATCACCAGGCCGGGCGGGGGCGGCGCCAGCAGCAGCGCCACGATCGCCGCGGCCGCGTCCTCGGCACGGGCATTGAGCGCGTCCGGCAGGATGAACACGGGACAAAAGGCGGGCAGAACGGTGTCGGGGGCGTCCATGGGCTCGGTTCCACCGTCGGAATGGGATACGGACAGTGTAAAAAGGATAGGCCGCCGGCGTGAATAAAGCGGTATAAATTGGTGCTAACCGGCCGCGCTACCCATTACAGGGAATTGCCGTAACGCCGCCAAGCGGGAACAATGATCGCATTCTCTCGTCTGCGGAAACAGGAACACATCATGGAACATGCCGGCCTCGCCAATGTTGAACCTGAGCTAGCCTTCGGGCCCTATCGTCTTGCCGCGTCCAACCGGGTCCTGCTGCATGACGGCCGGCCCGTGCAATTGAGCGGGCGCGCTTTCGATCTGCTGCTGGCGCTGGTCGAGCGGGCCGGCGAGGTGGTGAGCAAGGAAGAATTGATCGCGCGCGTCTGGCCCAGCACCGTGGTCGAGGAAAACAATCTGCGGGTCCATATCGGTACCCTGAGAAAAGTGCTATGCGCCGACGACAGCGGCGCGCGCTACGTGGAGAACGTGGTGGGGCGCGGCTACAGCTTCGTCGCGCCGGTCACGCGGGTGTCCCATGCCATCCGCACCACGGTGCTGCACCGGGACATCGTTCGCCTGCCGTTGATGCAAACGCGGCTGATCGGGCGCGACGAGGTGCGCGACCAGCTGGCGACCCTGGTCGGGCAGCACCGCTGCGTCAGCATCGTCGGCCCCGGCGGCATCGGCAAGACCACGATGGCGCTGGCCGTGGCGCAAACGCTGGCGCCGCTGTTCGGGGAGCACACCTATTTCCTCGACCTGGCGCCGGTCACCGATGGCCGGCTGGTGGTCAGCACGGTGGCCGTCGCGCTGGGGCTACCGATGCTGGGCGACGATCCCCTGCCGTCGCTGCGGGCCTTTTTGCGCGACAAGCAGGCGATCCTGATTTTCGACAGCTGCGACCACGTCATCGAGCCGGTGGCGCAACTGGTTGAGCAACTGTTGGCCGACAGTCCGCCGCTGCACATCCTTGCCACCAGCCGCGAGCCGCTGCGCGCGGCGGGCGAGCGCTTGCTGCGGCTGGCGGCGCTGGCCGTGCCGCGGCACGCCGTCACGCGCGAGGAGGCGTTGTCGTATTCGGCCGTGCAGCTGTTCACCGAGCGGGCGATGGCAAGCATGAACGGGCTCGACCTGTCGGACGACAACCTGCGGCATATCGTGGAAATCTGCCGGCGCCTCGATGGCATTCCGCTGGCCATCGAACTGGCGGCCGGGCGCGCGGACTTCTTCGGCATTGCCGGATTGGCGGCGCAACTCGAGGACTGCTTCAACATGCTGGTACGCGGGCGCCGCACCGCCTTGCCGCGCCACCAGACCCTGCGCGCCACCCTCGACTGGAGCTTCGACAAGCTGCCGGCCGCCGAGCAGGTGCTGTTGCAGCGCTTTGCCATCTTCCGGGGCAGCTTCACGCTCGAGGCGGCGGTGGACGTGGTCGCCTGCGACGGCATCACCGGGGCCGTGGCGCTCGAAGGCTTCGCCAACCTGCACGCGAAGTCCCTGCTCAGCAATGATGCCGACCAGGACACCATGCAGTACCGCCTGCTCGACACCACGCGGGCCTACGCCAGTGAAAAACTGGCGGCGTCGGGCAGTGCCAACCTGGTGGCGCGCCGCTATGCCGACTATTGCTGCCGCTTGCTCGACAACGCCCAGGCCGACTGGGAAACGCGCTCCACCCGGGACTGGCTGGCGTGCTACGGGCGCGCCATCGACCACGTGCGCGCGGGACTGGACTGGGCCTTCGGCCCGGCCGGCGACGTGGTGGTGGGCGTGACGCTGACCATTCTTTCCGCGCCGCTCTGGTACCAGCTGTCGCTGATGAGCGAGTATCGCAGCCGGCTGGGCACCGCGCTGGCCGCCGTCGACGGCGGCCACGCCGACCAGCGGCGCTGGGAAATGCAACTGAACCTGGCGCTGGGGCACGCGCTGCTGCATACCCATGGCGGCGACGCCGATTGCACCACGGCGTTTGCCACGACGCTGCGCTTGGCCGACGCGCTGGCGGACATCGGCAGCTATATGCGCGGCCTGTGGGGCGCGTTTACCGATGCCATCTTCCATGGCGATTACGAGCACGCTTTGGGCTTCGCCGAGCAGTTCGGCCGCTATGCGAACCAGTACGCCGGCGAAGCGGAACGAGTCATCCACGCGCGCCTGACCTCGCTGGCGTTGCATTATCTGGGCCGCCAGGACGAGGCCCGCATCTATGCCGACCTGGTGGCGAACCATCCGCTCACCCATGCCGCGCGGGCCCAGAACAACGGTTTCCAGTTCGATCAGCGCGTGTCGTCGCTGGCGATCCAGTCGCTGGTGCTGTGGATGCAGGGCTACCCGGACCGTGCCATGCAGGTCACCGGCGCCGCCATCCGGGAGGGCCGGGAAGCAGGGCACAGTATCTCGCTGTGTTTCGCGCTGACGGTCGGCTGCACGGTGGCCACCTGGAGCGGTGCCAGGGAGCTGGCGCTGCAGTGGGCCACGATGCTGCTCGACGTGGCCAGCCGCGCCATGCTGCCCAACTGGCATTACTGGGGCCGCGTGTTCCAGGCCGCCTGGCTGCTCGAGCACGCGCCCCATGACGTGGCGCGCGAGTCGCTGGCCGCGCTCGAACAGAGTCCGTTTTGCGGCGCGCTGCAGTCCGAAGTGATGGCCAGCCTGCACCCCGGCCTGCTCACGCGGCGCGCCGTCCAGCGCGCCGCCGACGGCCGGGCCGGGTGGTGCCTGGCGGAGATCATGCGCCACCAGGCCGCGAGCGCCGGCGACGCGGCCGGCGCCGAGGCGCAACTGCAAGCGGCGCTGCTGGTGGCCCGTGGCCAGGGCGCCAAAGGTTTCGAGCTGCGGGTGGCGCTGGCGCTGGCGGCGCGCTGGCGTGAACAAGGGCGGCGCGAGGCCGCCCTGGGACTGCTGCAACCGGTCTATGACCAGTTCAGCGAAGGGTTTGGCACCCGCGACTGTCAGGCCGCCGCTGCCTTCCTGGCCGGCTTGCGGCCCTGATTGAGGCTGCGCACCTGCAGCGCCGCGCCGATCACGAACAGCACGAACATCACGCCGGTGATGGCCTTGAGCTCGGGCGCCTCGGCGTTGGCCAGCACCGGCGCGCCCAGCGGCAAACGGGTCAATGTTTCGGTCACCGCCGGGATCATGTGGAAGAACAACGTCAGCGACAGCAGCACGGTGTGCACCGCCACCCGGCGCCGCACCAGCCAGGCGGCCAGCAGCACCAGCAGGGTCAGCACGCCAAGCGCGTGCGGTTTGCCGAACCCGCCATGCTGGAAGATCCCGAAGCCGGTCAGGCACGTGAGCACGGTCATGACCAGGTAGGTCTTGCCCGCTCCATTGCCCAAGTCGATACGGTGGTCGCGGACCAGGCCGGCCACTCCCGCGCCGACCGCGACCAGACTGATGGCGGTATGAATGACACCCAAAGACGTAAGTCCCAACATGATGCGCTCCTGACAAGTGGATCTGAAAACCAGGTTCCTGCAGGGATCGATGATAGGGAAGCGGCGGGCCAGGTGTTAATAAAGCGCAATAAATCGTTATAAAGGCCCGGTCCGGGCCACCCGTGCCTCCCCGCTTAGCACCTCTTAGCAATGATTTACTCGCAAGGTTGACGGTTGCCTCACTACACTTGGACTACTTCGAGCAACCGGTACAAGGGGAGGTGGCGTCATGATGGACAGCGGCAGACTATTCGACGTACTGCTTGATCACCGGGCGCCGCTGGTCAACGCCGGGATGGTCACATTGCTGCGGGACTACCAGGACTTGTGGCTGCGCACGGCGCCGCTCGACGGCATCGAACCGGACGTCATCATCGCCAACTACGCCAACGGTCTGGCCCATCTCGAACGGTTGCGCGGCGCCGCGACGGCGCCACCGTCGCGGGTGGTGATCCTGACCCACCGTCACCGCGAATGGGAGGTGCGCACGGCGATCTCGGCCGGCGTGCGCGGCTATCTGCCGCATGACTGCGCCGCTGCCGAGCTGGTGGACGCGGTGCGCGCGGTCGGCGCCGGCGCCATCCATATCCACCCGTCCCTGCTGCGCACCGTCGCGCAGGGCAGCCAGCGGCTCGACCTCACCAGCCGCGAGCACCAGGTGCTCAGCCTGATCGCGCAGGGATGCTGCAACAAGATCATCGCCCGCGAACTCGGCATCGAAATCGGCACCGTCAAATCGCACGTCAAAGGCGTGTTCGGCAAGCTCGGGGCGACCGCCCGCACCCACGCGGTGGCACTGGCCAACCAGCGCGGCCTGGTCAACTGACAGGCCGCGCCCGCACCCGTAGTTCCCATCGTTCCACCAAGGAGAATGCAATGAGCAGCAATCAGTACGCAAGGTCCGACACCGCGTTGTTGTTGGTCGACCCCTACAACGACTTTCTGAGCGAAGGCGGCAAGCTGTGGCCGCCGGTGAAGGCGGTCGCCGAAGAGCAGAACCTGCTGCCTAACATGAAGTCGGTGGTGGCTGCGGTCCGCGCGGCCGGCATCCGCGTGTTCTACGTGCCCCACCACCGGGCCGAGCCGGGCGACATGGACCACTGGCAATGCTCCACCCCGTACCAGCGCAGCGCGGCGCAGATCCTGGTCTTCGGCAAGGATACCTGGGGCGGCGAGTGGCATCCGGACTTCGTTCCCCAGCACGGCGATGTGATCGCCAAGGAGCATTGGGCGTCGAGCGGCTTCGCCAATACCGATCTCGACATTCTGCTCAGGCAGCACGCCATCCGCAAGGTGATCGTCATCGGCCTGCTGGCCAATACCTGCATCGAGACGACCGCCAAGTTCGCCATGGAACTGGGCTACCAGGTCACGCTGGTCAGCGACGCGACCGCCGCCTTCAGCAAGGAGGCGCTGCACGCGGCGCACCACATCAACGGCCCCACCTATGCCAGCGCGATCCTGTCGACGTCGGCCCTGCTGCACGCATTGACTTGACCAAGGAGATCAGCATGAACGTTACCGCAATCAATACCCCGAACCTGACCGTCGACAGCCATGGCCGCACGCTGGCTTACCGCAGCCTCGGCGCCGGCCACCCGATCGTGTTATGCGCGCGTTTTCGCGGCACCATGGACGTGTGGGACCCGGCCTTCCTCGACGCCTTGGCAGCGCAGGGGTTCCAGGTCATCACCTTCGACTACAGCGGCATCGGCCAGTCCAGCGGCGAGAAGTCGATGCATCCGGCCACGCTGGCGGCCGACGCCAACGACCTGATCGTCGCGCTCGGCCTTGAGAATGTGGTCATCAGCGGCTGGTCGCTGGGCGGCATGGCGGCCCAGATCGCGATTGCCATGTATCCCGAACGCATCAGCCATGCGGTCCTGATCGGCACCACGCCGCCGGGCCCGAATGTCAAGCCTGCCGAGCAGCTGTTTTTCGACACCGCCACCATCCCCGACTACACGCTGGAACACGAGACCATCTTGTTCTTCGAGCCCGCCGCGCCGGCCAGCGTGGCCGCCGCGCGGCGCTCGGTGGAGCGGATCGCGCAGCGCAAAGAGGGCCGCAGCCCGCCGGTGCCGCTGGCGTGGGCCGCCGAGAACCTGGGCCGCGGACCGAAAAGCCCCCTGTTCCCCGCCGACGCGGTGCTCGAGGCGCTCAAGGCCACCGCCATCCCGATCCTGCATGTTGGCGGCGACCACGACATCATCTTTCCGGTGGAAAACTGGTACGCGCTCAACGGGCAGCTGCCAACCACCCAGCTGCTGACCTTCCCCGCGGCCGGTCACGGCCCCCACCACCAGCATCCGCAGGCGGTGGCCGACTACATCGCCAGTTTCGTCGCCACCACCAGCAAGACACGTTGAGGACACTGCAATGAATATCGCACAATCGACGGTCCTGGTGACGGGCGCCAATCGCGGACTGGGGCTGGCGTTCGCCAGGGCGCTGGTGGCCCGTGGCGCAAAAAAAGTGTACGCGGGGATGCGCGACACGGACGGCTTCAGCGAGCCCGGCATCACTGCCGTCCAGCTCGACCTGCATAATCCGGCAAGCATTTCCGCGGCGGCGCAACGCTGCGGCGACGTGACGTTTTTGGTGAATAACGCCGGGATCGCGCGCTACGAACAGTCGGTGCTCGACCCGGCGGGCCTGGACCATGCCTACGCCATGCTCGAAACCAATTACTTCGGCACCGTGCGCGTGACGCAAGCGTTCGCATCGGCGCTGCGGCGCAACGGCGACGGTGCGATCCTCAACGTCTTGTCGGTGGCCTCGTGGCTTGCCAGGCCGCCGCTGGCGGCCTACGCCGCCTCGAAGTCCGCCGCGTGGAGCTTCACGAACGCCTTGCGCTACGAGCTCAAGCAGGACGGGGTGTTGGTGAGCGGCATGCATGTCGGCTTCATCGACACCGATCTCACCGAGGGTCTGGAGGTCGCCAAGCAGAGCGCGGCATCGGTGGTCGATGCCGCGCTGGATGGCATCGAGGCCGGACTGGAGGAAATCCTGATCGACGAGACGTCGCGGGCCGTCAAGGCCAGCCTGGGGACGCCGGCCGCGATCTACCTGGCGCCACCCGACGCCGGCTAAGCCATCCCTGCGCGGCGCCGGCGGGATGGCTAGCGCGGCGGGTTGGCCGGCAGATTAGCCAAAAACGCGTGGATCTGCGCCACCACCGCCGCGCCTTCGCCGACCGCCGCCGCCACCCGCTTGGTGGAGCTGGCGCGCACGTCGCCGATCGCGAACACGCCCGGCACGCTGGTCTCGAGCGCCGCCCGCGCCGGCATCTCGCGCGGATACACGCCCTTGTCGAAGTTGGCCTTGCACTGCGCCTTGGTGACGTCGAAACCGGTGCGGATGAAGCCGTGGCCGTCGACGTCGACGCCGCAGTCCTGCAGCCAGCCGGTGTTCGGATCGGCGCCGATGAACAGGAACACGCGGCACACATCGTAATCGCATTCCTCCTCGCTTTTCGAATTGCGGATGCGCACCTGCTTGAGGCCGTCCTCGTCGCCCTCCAGCGCGATGATCTCCGAGTGCGTGTGCAGCTCGATATTCGGCGTGGCCTGGATACGTTCGATCAGGTAGCTCGACATCGTCGACGACAGGCTGTCCTTGCGGATCAGCATATGCACCTTGGAGGCGTGCCCCGACAGGAACACCGCCGCTTGCCCGGCGGAGTTGCCGCCGCCGACCAGCACGATCTCCTCGGTCTTGCACAGCTTGGCCTCGATCGGCGAGGCCCAGTAATAAATCCCCTTGCCCTCGAACTGCTTGAGGTTGGCCAGCGACGGCCGGCGGTAGCGCGCGCCGCACGACAGCACCACGGTCCTGGCCTGCAGCTTCTGCAGGCTGCCGCACATTTCCACCTGCAGCGGATAGGTGTCGCAGATCAGCCGGCCGGCGGGGGCCGGGATGGCGATCTCGACGCCGAATTTTTGCGCCTGCACGTAGGCGCGGCCGGCCAGCGCGCGGCCGGAGACGCCGGTCGGGAAGCCGAGGTAGTTTTCGATGCGGGCGCTGGCCGCCGCCTGGCCGCCGAAGGCGCGCGTTTCCAGCGCCAGCACCGACAGGCCTTCGGACGCCGCGTACACCGCCGTCGCCAGTCCCGAGGGGCCGGCGCCGACGACGATCACGTCCCACACCTTGTCGGCCGGCAGTTCGGGCAGCATGCCGAGGCAGCGGCCGATCTCGACCGTGGTGGGATTTTTCTTGACCACGCCGTCCGGGCACACCACCAGCGGCAGCTCGTCCGGCGTCGGCCGGTAGTGGGCCAACAGTTCGGTCGCCTGCTGGTCGACTTCCGGATCGAGCACGCTGTACGGGTGGCCGTTGGCGGCCAGGAAGCTTTGCAAGGTGTGGATGCGGCCATGGCCGCGCGGGCCGACGATGACCGGGCCGCCCGAGTTCTGTTCGATCAGGCCGACGCGGCGCAGGATCAGCGCGCGCACGATGCGCTCGCCCAGGTCGGCGTGCGCGACCAGCAGCGCGCGCAGCGATTCGGGCGGCACCACCAGCACCTCGACCTCGCCGACGGCGTCGGCGTTGCCCAGCGCCGGGCGGCCCGACAGCTGCGCCACCTCGCCGGAGAACTGGCCGGGCGTGTGCGTGGTGATGTACGAGGTGTTGCCCAGGCCGTCGAAGCGGCTGATCGCGACACCCCCCTTGAGCACCAGCAGCATGCCGTAGCTGCTTTTGCCGGCCTCGGCGATTTTTTCGCCGTCGCTGAAATGGCGCACGTGGCCGAAGCGCAGCATGTGCTTGATGTCGCTGTCGGACAACGTCGGGAACATCTGGTGGCGCCGGCTTTCCAGGTCGGCCGGCAGCGCGGCCTGCGTGTCTGGGGTGGCGTCGGGCAGCATTTCAAGCGGTGAGGTGGACATGGCGGTCGAGTGGCGTAAAAGTGGTCGGCACGGCGTGGTGCGATGCAGCGATGATGCAAGTCTAGCGCATGCCGCCGCTCCAGTCCAAAGACTTCCGGCACTTTACCTCCTCAGGCAGGGGACCGGCCATCCCTTGCAATACGCGCAACGGCAAGTCGGATTAAAATGCATGTTTTGGCGAAACCACTGAAGATTGAACACGATGGCTTACAAGACTCTGGAAGATACGATCGGCAACACGCCGCTGGTGCAGCTGACCCGCTTGCCCGGCGCGGACGCGGTCGCCCGCAACAATATTATTCTCGGCAAGCTCGAAGGCAACAATCCGGCCGGCTCCGTCAAGGACCGTGCCGCCATGTCGATGCTCAAGCGCGCCGAGGAGCGCGGCGACATCAAGCCCGGCGACACCCTGATCGAAGCGACCAGCGGCAACACCGGCATCGCGCTGGCGATGGCGGCGGCGTTGCGCGGCTACAAAATGTTGCTGCTGATGCCCGAGAACCTGAGCATCGAGCGGCGCCAGAGCATGGCCGCCTACGGCGCGCAGATCATGCTCACGCCCAAGACCGGCGGCATGGAATACGCGCGCGACATGGCCGAGCAACTGCAAAAGGACGGCAAGGGCATCATCCTCGACCAGTTCGGCAACCAGGACAACGCGCGCGCCCACTACGAGGGCACCGGCCCGGAAATCTGGCGCGACACCGACGGCCGCGTCACCCATTTCGTCAGCGCCATGGGCACCACCGGCACCATCATGGGCGTGTCGCGCTATCTGAAGGAACAGAATCCGGCCGTGCAGATCATCGGCGCCGAGCCGGAGGAGGGTTCGTCGATCCCCGGTATCCGCAAATGGCCGGAAGCCTACCTGCCGAAAATCTACGACCGCGCGCGGGTGGACAAGGTCGAGGCGGTGTCGCAGGCGTCGGCCGAACGGATGGCGCGCCGGCTGGCGGCGGAGGAGGGCATTTTCTGTGGTATTTCGGCGGCGGGCGCCTGCGAGATCGCGTTGCGTCTTTCGCAGACGGTGGAGAACGCGACGATCGTGTTCATCGTGTGCGACCGCGGCGACCGCTATCTGTCGACCGGCGTGTTTCCGGCTTAGGCTCGCAGCTTAAATTCGCCGGCCTAAAACCCGGCGCGCAAAAAGATGTATCCCTCGCCCCTGCAAGAGGGGGGAGGGATACAAGGGTAAAACGCAACAGGTCAGTGCCGGGGTAAAACTTAACCCTGGCCCTGGCCTGGTTCGCCTTCCTTTGGTTTGAACTGCTTATCGCTGATGCGGAACTTGTTGCGGCGATCGCCCATCAAGTAACGCAGGTCACGGATGCTCAGATCGCTAACTTCGTGCATGCGGATCAGCAGCGAAGCGCCAACTGGCAGGCGGTGGTGGCGAATTTTACTGATCACTGGCGGTGCGACTTCCAACGCGCGCGACAGGGCCGCGTCGTTTTTCAAGCGCAAGTTTTCGATCAGGGTATCGAGCAGACGGTTGGGATTGTATTGCAGCAGGTCATCGCCATCCGCATCGTTGTTCATATCTATGCCGACTTGGTTTGTCATGATTTCGTCTTTTCCTTCTGTAAAGTTGTCCTGCAAAGTACAACACTCGGAGCTCGCTTTGCTGCGTTAATGTTCATCCTTACCAAGGAACGAATTTACACACGGACCGATTCCGGGATAACAAGTTTCATAATATATACACAATTATACAACATCTCGCAATGTAATACCCGACAGCAATAGAAAAAAATTGCAAAGTCGTGTATTGTTGTCCCGATGCAACATTGTGTGAGAATTATACACCGACTCCTGTGCTACGCTATGGTGCACGCTTGTATTTAGCAACTAACGTTAATTATAAGACAATTTCGTTGTATAGATGCTTATGATTTAGTGCTTTAATGGCCAGTTTGGATGAATAATTTCCAAGTGTCAACTAAACAATACCGCGTGCAAGTTGGGCCAACAACAGGCGTTACTGTTGCTTACATCCGTCATCGCCGTCCTTACACGCGTCCGCGCGGCGCGCCGTGCGCCGCTTTCTACATGTTGCCGCGCGCCAGCCGCACCGCGCGGCCCAGCTCGATCACCGACATGGCGTAGAAATAGCTGCGGTTGTACTGCGTAATTGCAAAGAAATTACTGTTGGCTAACCAGTATTCGGTCGGGTCGGCGCCGTTTTGCAGATCCACCAGGCCATAGGTTTGTTGCTCCGGCACAGCTACAGTGGTGGTGACTCCCGCCGCTATCAAGTCCCGCGGCGCATATTTTGCTGTCAGGCCCTGGTTCAGCATCGGTTCCCAGGCCCGGTTGGGCGACGCCGTGGCGGCGTACACCAACGGGCCGCCCTGCTCGCGCTGCCAGCCGTGGGCCGCCAGGAAGGCGGCGACGCTGCCGATGGCGTCGGTGCTCGAGCCGAGCAGGTCGATGTGGCCGCTGCCGTCGAAATCGACCGCGTACTTGATCAGGCTGCTCGGCATGAACTGCGGCATGCCCATGGCGCCGGCGAACGAGCCGCGCAGCGACAGCGGGTCGACGCCGTCGCGCCGTGCGAACACCAGGGTGGCCTCGAGCTCGCCACGGAAGAATTCCATGCGGGCGGCGCGCTGCGGCGCCTCCGGGTACGAGAACGCCAACGTGGTGAGCGCGTCGACGACGCGGAACTTGCCGGTGACGCGGCCGTACACGGTCTCGACGCCGATGATGCCGACAATGATCTCGGCCGGAATGCCGTACAGCGCCTCGGCGCGGTTGAGCGCATCGGCGTTGTCGTTCCAGAACTTGACGCCGCCGTCGACCCGCGTCGACTCGATCGTCAGCGCCCGGTAGGCGGCCCAGTTTTTCGGCTTGCCCGGCGGCGCCGGCTTGACCAGCTGCACCGTGGCGTCGACATAGCGCACCTGGGCCATCAGGGTGTCCAGTTCCTTGCGGTCGAAGCCGTTGCGGGTGGCGACGTCGTCGAGGAAGGCGCGCACGTCCTTCCACTCGCCGAAGTTGACGTATTCGCCGACATAGTCGATGGCCGGCACGGTTTTCTTTTTGACGGGCGGCGCTTTCTTCTTGGCTTTTGGCTGCATGCTGGGCGGCAGTTTGTAGCCGTAGCGGTCGACCTGCGCGTGGCTGGCGCCGCTGGCGGCCAGCAGCGCGGCGGCCAGCAGGGGGGGGATCAAAGTCTTCATCGGCATAAAGGTAACAGTGTTTTCAGCGTCTTGAGCGACGCCGTTCGTTGTTCGGCCCCGGCGCCGCCGTATTTCAGCGCGCCGTACAGGGTTAAAAATGTCTCCATCGCCGCGTGTTGTTCCGCGCTGGCGGGCAGGTCCCGCAGACGGGCAGCATAGCTGAGCGGGCCCTCATCGGGGCGCCGCCCATGACCGCGGCGCGCCTGCAGCCGGCAAAAGGCCAGGTACAGCGCATCCAGCGGCGCGGCCGGCCGGCGTTGCCGCCGCCAGTGCAGCAGCCACGCCAGCGCGCAGACCGCCAGCGCGCCCGCCGCGCTGCGCCAGTTACCCAACACGGAACCTAGTTCCGCAAGGAAACTTCGCTGCCTATCTGGATTGTAATCCAGGACCCATTGATTCCAAGAATTATTCAGCGCGGCATAGCGGAATCCGAGTTGCGCGAGCCACGAATCGGGGTCGTTCCGCAGCGCGATAAACTGGCCGAAGCCGAACGTCGATGGCGGCGGCAGCGCCCGCGCCAGGTTGCCGGCGATGCGCTCGGGCGCGACCGCGCCGGTCGGGTCGACCCGGCGCCAGCCCCGCGCGGGCAGCCAGATCTCGGCCCAGGCGTGGGCGTCGGACTGGCGCACCGTCAGGTAGCCGTCGAGCGGATTGAGTTCGCCGCCCTGGTAGCCGGTGACCACGCGCGCCGGCACGCCCATGGCCCGCATCAGGACAACGTAGGCGCCGGCATAGTGCTCGCAAAAGCCGGCCTTGCTGGTGAACAGGAAGTCGTCGACCATGTCGCGCCCGGCCAGCGGCGGCTGCAGGGTGTAGTGGAAAGTGTCGCGGCGGAACATCGACAGTACCTGCTGCGACAGCTGGCGGGCGTCCGGCCGGCCGTCCGCCGCAAGCGGCGCCGCTTGCTTGAGCTGTTGCGCCAGCGCCAAGGTGCGCGGGTTGAAGCCGTCCGGCAGCTCCAGCCAGCGCCGCAGGTTTTCCGGCTGCTCGGTCGCTTGCAATTGAAAATCGACATAGGCGCTGGCGGCGTAGCGCACGCGGCGCGCCACCGGCTCGATCGTGAACTGCTCCATCTCGTCCGATTCGCGCACAGTGAAGCCCGGCACGCCGAAGCGCGGGCCGGTCAACTCCAGCAGCGCCAGCCAGCGCTTGCCGGTCGGCTCCATCGTCACTTCGTGGCGGACCGGCTGGCCGCGCACGCTGACGGCGATGTCCATCCTTTGCGCGCCGCGCCGGCGCGGCACCCGGGTCCAGGTGCGGCCGTCGTAGTCGCCCAGCACGATGCTGCGCCAGTACAGCTGGTTTTGCGGCGGAGCCTGGTCGAGGAAGCGCACGCGGAAGGCGACGTCGTCCGACTGCGCCAGCGACGACAGCGTGCCCGGCGCCATGCTGTCGGAGATGCCGCTGCGGCCGCTGTGGGCGTCGCCCGGCATGCCCCACAGCGGCCCCTGGACGCGCGGGAAGCCGATGAACATCAGCAGCGCCAGCGGCGCGGCCAGCAGGAACAGCTTGGCCGAGGTGCGCAGGCGGCGGGCCAGCGGCGGCACGGCGCCGGTGTACTGGAACGATTGCTGCGCCGTCAGCAGCACGATGATGGTGGCGGCCATGAACAGCGCCGTCGGCATCGTCTGCGAATAGAAAAAGCTGGTCAGCAGCACGAAGAAGCTGAGGAAGATGACGACGAACAGGTCGCGCTTGGCGCGCATCTCCAGCAGCTTGAACGCCAGCAGCAATGTCAGCATGGCGACGCCGGCGTCGCGGCCCAGCAAGGTGCGGTAGGTCAGGTAGACGCCGGCCATCGCCGCCACCGCGACCGGCACCAGCAGCCACATTGGCGGCATGCGCTTGCCGCGCCAGGTGATGGCCACGCGCCACAGCAAGGTCGCGCACACGGCCAGGCTGACCCACGGCGGCAGGTGGGCGAAGTGCGGCGCCAGCACCATCAGCGCGGCGGTCAGCAGCAGCAGGGTGTCGGCCTTGTCGCGCGGCAGCGCCGCCAGGCGCCGCAGCGCGGGGCCGCGTCGTGATGTGCCGCTCATGCGCCGCCCTCGCGCCCGAACAGCGCCAGCGCGCGCAGGCAGGCGGCGCGGTGGGCGTCGCCCAGCGCCGGGCCGTAGGCGTGCTGCGCCAGGCGGAAGGTGTAGGGCAGGGCGCGCTGCTCGGCCGCCAGCACCCATTGCGTCATGCGCGACAGTTTCAGTTCCAGGTCCAGTTGCAGCGGCAGCGCGGCGAAGTCCAGCGCCAGTTCGGCCACCGCGCCGCCCTCGAAATGCTTGGTCACCAGCTGTCCGCCCAGCGCCGGATCGTGGCGGGCGATCTGGCGCCAGGCCAGATGCCGCATCGGGTCGCCCTGCTGGTAGCTGCGGATGCCGGCGAAATTATCCAGCCCCACGGTGCCATGGCCGTCCTCGCTGGCGGCGCCGTGCGACGGCAGCGGCTGGGCGGGCGATTCCGGCGCCGGATACACCAGCACCCGCATGTCCGGTTGCCAGTAGCTCCACGCCTTGAACAGGCCGAGCGGAAAACGCGTGGTCAGCTCGATGCGCGGCGCGGCCAGCCAGCCGCGCTCGCGCGTCGGCAGCGACAGCGCCACCGCGCCGGCGCCGCCGGCCGCCACGTCCGTCGCCTGGCGCGGTTCGCCGAGCGCCTGGAAGCCGAGCCAGATGGCGTAGCGGTCGAGCCGGGTGGGGTTGGCCAGGCGCAGTTCGAAGCGCGCCTGCTCGCCGGCGAACACCGGCTGCGCGCGGCCCGGCGCCAGCTTCAGCAGCGCAAGGTTGCGCGCCGTCAGGAACATGTCGGCCACCGCGCAGGCGCCGGTGAAGAAGGTCAGCGCGAAGCCCAGGCCGAGGTTGTAATTGAGCGCGCCGATCAGCATGATCAGCAGCAGCACGGTGAACGAGAGGCCGGCGCGCGTGGGCAGGATGAACACGCGGCGCGACGTCAGGGTGACCTCGCCGGTTTCACTGCCGCGCAGCTGGAACAGCCACCGCTCGCCCACCCGCCGGCCTTTGCGGAACAACGCTTGCAGGCCGGAAGTCACTACAGCGGCACCGATTTCTGCAACTGCAGCACCAGGTCGCGGCTGGCCAGCGCCACGCCGTGCGCCGCCTTGAGCGGACGCAGGCGGTGCGCGCAGACCGGCACCAGCACCGCCTGCACGTCCTCCGGCAGCACGTGGTCGCGTCCCTCCAGCGCGGCCCAGGCGCGCGCCGCCTGCAGCAGCGCGATGGCGGCGCGCGGACTCATGCCCTCGGCGAACATGCCGTTCTGGCGCGAGGCGGCCGCCAGCGCCTGCACATAGTCGACCAGCGGCGCCGACACGTGGATCCGCTTGAGCGCTTGCTGGGCCGCGCCCAGCTCGGCCGGCGTCATCGCCGCCGGCAAGGTCTTGAGCAGCAGGCGGCGGTCCTCGCCCAGCAGCAGCGCGCGTTCGGCGGCGGCGTCCGGATAGCCCAGCGACAGGCACATCAGGAAGCGGTCCAGCTGCGACTCGGGCAGCGGGAACGTGCCGATCTGGTGGGTGGGATTTTGCGTGGCGATGACGAAGAACGGCAGCGGCAGCGGGCGCGTGACGCCGTCGGCGCTGACCTGGCGCTCCTCCATCGCCTCGAGCAGGCCCGACTGGGTCTTCGGCGTGGCGCGGTTGATCTCGTCGGCCAGCAGCACTTGCGTGAAGATCGGGCCGGGATGGAACACGAAGCCGTTCTTTTCACGCTCGTAGATCGAGATGCCGTTGACGTCGGCCGGCAGCAGGTCGCTGGTGAACTGGATGCGGTTGAAGCGCAACCCCAGCGAGATCGCCAGCGCGTGCGCCAGGGTGGTCTTGCCGACGCCGGGCACGTCCTCGATCAGCAGGTGGCCGCCGGCCAGCAGGCAGGTCAGCGCTTGACGGATCTGCAAGTCCTTGCCGACAATGATGTCTCCGACCTGGCGTGCCACCGCGTGCAATTTTGTGTACATGATATGTATGGTAGATTAGCGCCTGGGATCAGCACAATCAGGCGCGGCGTTTGACGATTCTATGCGAGAAACCGCGCAGCGGATATAGCGCGCTGAAGCGGACCTTGCGTAGACCATTCGCGGCCTGTAAAACCATAGACATGACCACAGCCATTTACAGCCATCCCGATTGCCAGCGCCACGACATGGGCGATTGGCACCCCGAATCGCCGGCGCGCCTGCAAGCCATCGCGGACCAGCTGATCGGATCGCACATCAGCGACCTGCTCGAGCACCGCGAGGCGCCGCTGGTGGCGCTGGCCGACCTCGAGCGCAACCACAGCCGCAACGCCATCGCCATCGTGCGCGACAACGTGCCGGCGCCGGGCGACACCTATCCGATCGACGGCGACACCTCGCTCAACGCCTGGAGCTGGCTGGCCGCGCAGCGCGCCGCCGGCGCCGCCGTGGCCGCGACCGACGCCGTCATCGACGGCGAGATCGACAACGCCTTCTGCTCGGTGCGCCCGCCCGGCCACCACGCGCGGCCGGTCGAGCCGATGGGCTTCTGCCTGTTCAACAACGTCGCCGTCGCGGCCAAGCACGCGCTCGACGCGCGCGGCCTGGCGCGGGTGGCCATCGTCGACTTCGACGTCCACCACGGCAACGGCACCGAGGAGGCGTTCCGCGACGAGCCGCGCGCCTTGATGGTGAGCTTCTTCCAGCATCCGTTCTATCCGTACACCGAGCCCGAGCCGATCACCGCCAACCTGGTCAACGTGCCGGTGCCGCTGGCCACCAAGGGCGACGCCGTGCGCAAGATCGTCACCGAGCAGTGGCTGCCGGCGCTGCACGCGTTCAAGCCGGAGATGATCTTCATCTCGGCCGGCTTCGACGCCCACCGCGAGGACGACATCGGCGGCATGGGGCTGGTCGAGGCGGACTACGCGTGGATCACGGAACAGGTGATGGACGTGGCGCGCCTGTACGGCAAGGGCCGCATCGTCAGCTGCCTGGAGGGCGGCTACAACCTGTCGGCGCTGGGCCGCAGCGTGGTCGCGCACTTGAAGGCGCTGGCCGAGATCTGAGCGCGGCCGGCGCGGCGTGCCGACCCGGCCGCGTCACGGGGCGGGCTTGAGGTGTTGGTCGAGGAAGGCCTCGACCTGCCGCCAGAAATCGACGCGGTTTTTCCCGTTGCGCCAGCCGTGGCTTTCGTTGTCGTAGTAAATGGCGGTGACGTTGCTGTTGTTGGCCGTTACGCCGTTGCCGAAGCGCCTGCCGTGCTCCAGCGGCGTGTCAGGCGGAACAGGCGCGACGACACCGGCGCGGCATCGACGTTGTTCCACGTGTAGTCGATCGTCGTTGATCCAGTGGATGGCCTAAATGCTCGCCATCGTCGGATCGACCCGGCGAACGATGGTGTGCCTGGACGGGGCGGCGGTTCCTGGTCGCGGCGATCCTCCTTGCGGTCGGACCAGCGGAAGCACACTACGCCCTGCTCGAGCGGTTCCAAAAACAACTCCGGGGTCAGGTCTGACATTGCTACACGTCCCGGGCCGTGGTGCGGGCGTTTGCCCGCTACGGCACAGTTCGTGTAGCAATGTCAGACTCGACCCCGGAGTGGCGGGTTGCTGCGTTTGATCAGGCGTTGACGGCGTGGCCGTTCTTCGACGACCAGCGGTACAGGCCCACGACCACGACCGTGGCGACGATCAGCGAGATGATCATCGTGTGCGCTTCGCTCAGCGAGTTGTGGATGGCCAGCGGTTCGCCTTCGCCCGACAGCACGATCAGGCCGGCCAGCGCGACGTTGAACAGGCTCTCGCCGACGATGAAGCCCGACATGATCAGCACCGCCAGGCGCTTGGCCGTTTCGCCGCCGGCCGATTTGCCGCAGGCGCGCTCGAAGAAGTAGCCGGCCACCGCGCCGATGACCACCGGCGTGATCACCGCGCTGGGCAGGTAGATCGCCAGGCCCACGCCCAGCGGCGGCAGGCTGTATTTGTCGTTGCTCGATTTTTTCAGCACGAAGTTGATCGCCACCAGCACCAGCCCGACCAGCACGCCGTAGCCGAGCAGGTTCCATTGCAGGTTGCCGCCGATGACGCCCTTGGCCAGCGTCGAGATCAGCAACGCCTGCGGCGCGGCCAGCGGCTGGTCCGAGATCGAGTCGAGGTTAGGCGCGCCGACGAAACCGTTGGCGTGGTTGAGCAGTTCCAGCACCGGCGGCACCACGCACGAACCGGCGAACACGCCGATCAGCAGCGCGACCTGCTGCTTCCACGGCGTGGCGTCGACCAGCTGGCCGGTCTTCAAATCCTGCAGGTTGTCGTTGCCGATCACGGCCACCGCCAGCACCACGGTGGTGACGAACAGCGCGAAGGCGATCAGCGCCTGCGCCACTTCCGGACCCATGATGCTGCGCCCGACCATGCCCACGCTGAGCGCCGCGCCCAGGATCGTCAAGATGGCGATGCCCGACACCGGCGAGTTGGAGGAGCCGATCAGGCCCGCCATGTAGCCGCAGACGGCGGCGGCCAGGATGCCCGCGACCAGGATGTAGCCGATGCCGACCGCCACCAGCGGCAAGGCGATCGACGACAGCGGGCCGCCCTGCAGGAAGCTGGTGAGCAGCCAGCCGGCCGGCACCATCGCCACCAAGGTGACCAGGCCGACGATGAAGATCGGCATATCCATCTCGGTGCGATCGAGCACGGCGCCTTCGAGCTTGGCGCGGCGCGCCGTGTCCATGGCCGATTTCAGGCCGCCGAAAATCGGCTTGGCCAGGCCGGCCAGGGTGATGATCGCGGCGATGCCGATCACGCCCGCGCCCATCATGCGCACTTCGGTTTTCCAGATGCCCAGCGCGTGGCCGGCGGCGTCGACGCCGGCGGCGGCCGGGGTCAGGGACGTCATCAACGGCACCATGATGCCCCAGGCGATGACCAGGCCGGCGAGCATCGCCAGGCCGACCGTGATGCCCATCAAATGGCCGGCGCCGATCAGCGCCAGCGAACCGGAGGCGCCGATGCCGGTGGCGCCGGCGCCGGTGCGGAAGTAGAACGACAATTCACCGGCCATCAGCTTGACGGCGGCGCCGGCGGCGAACAGCGCAGAGCTGACGGCGCCCAGCACCACCGCGCGCAGGCCGGCCTTGCCCTCGGCGGCGCCGGCGCGCGAGGCCGTGCCCACCTTGAGCACCTCGGCGGCGGCGACGCCCTCCGGATACGGCAGGTTCGATTGCGACACCAGCGCGCGGCGCAGCGGCACCGTGTACATCACGCCCAACACGCCGCCGATGGCGCAGGCGCCGAAGGTCGGCCAGAACGGCACGTGCGCCCACCAGCCGATCATCAGCAGGCCTGGCAGCACGAAGATCACCGACGCCAGCGTACCGGCGGCCGAGGCGATCGTTTGGACGATGTTGTTTTCCTGGATGGTGGCGTTCTTGAAGGCGCTCAACAGCGCCATCGAGATCACGGCCGCCGGGATCGACGTGGCGAAGGTCAGGCCCACTTTCAGGCCCAGGTAGACCTGTGCCGCCGTGAATACCAGCGTAATCAGGATGCCCAGAATAATGCCGCGGAGGGTGATCTCCCTCGGGTTGGACGGTGCAGCTATGCTCATCTTCAGCACTCCGGTTGAAAAATATTGTTTATATGGTCAGAAAAACGGAAAAGCGACTCATGATATCCGAATCCCGGCCGGGCCAGCAGGTAAAATAGCGGATTGTCAGAACGATTTTGAAGGTCAGAGCATGTCGATACAATGGTACCCGGGGCACATGAACGCCGCCAAGAAGAAGGCGGCGGAGCAGATGGAGAACACCGATCTGGTGATCGAGGTGGTCGACGCGCGCCTGCCGGAGGCCAGCACCAATCCGATGGTGGAGGAGCTGCGCAAGTTCCGCCAGCGTCCGTGCCTGAAGATCCTCAACAAGATCGACCTGGCCGATCCCGCCGCCACGGCGGCGTGGGTACAGTATTACAACGCGCAGGAGGGCGTGACGGCGTTCGCGATGACCACCAAGAAGCCGGCCGACGTCACGCGCGTGCCGGAACTGGCCAAGCAATTGGCGCCGCACCGGGGCGTGCCGACCAAGCCATTGCGCATCATGATCATGGGGATCCCCAACGTCGGCAAGTCGACCCTGATGAACGCGCTGCTCAAGCGCAAAGTGGCCAAGGTCGGCGACGAGCCGGCGGTGACCAAGCAGCAGCAGAAGCTTTATCTGGACAAGAACACCATCCTGGTCGACACGCCCGGCATGCTGTGGCCGAAGATCGCGCTGCCCAGCGACGGCTTGATGCTGGCCGCCAGCCACGCCATCGGCTCGAACGCGCTGATCGAGGAGGAGGTGGCGGTGTTCCTGGCCGACGAGATGCTGAAGTACTACCCGCAGTTGCTGGTGGCGCGCTACGGCTTCAAGGATATCGAGAAGTTCGACGGCATCGCGGTGGTGGAGGGCGTGGCGGCCAAGCGCGGCTTCCGCCAGAAGGGCGGCGACCTCGATTTCGAGAAGGCGTCGCATACCTTCCTGGGCGACTACCGCAGCGGCACCTTGGGCCGCATCTCGCTCGAGACGCCGGCGTCGCGCAAGGAGCGGTTGGATACGTACGCGGTGGAGGCGGCGGCCAAGGCGGCCGAAAAAGCCGCGATCGCCGAAGCCAAGGCCGCCGAATACGCCAAGGGCAAACGCGGAACGTAGTCCCTACGCGCCGCCGAACCTGAAGCTGCTGACGGCCAGCGATCCCATAAACGCATCCTCGTGATACGGCACGGACGCCGGCTCGTCCTCGGCCGCCCCCAGCGCCACCATCAGCGGCAGCAAGTGTTCCTCGCGCGGATGCGCCATGCGCGCGGCCGGCGCCTTGTCCCACTCGATCAACGCCGCCGTGCGCTCGGCCGGCGGCAGCGCCATGGCCGCCCGCAGCCAGCCGTCGAATTGATGCGACGCCGCCGCGCCCTGCGCGTTGAACGCCCGCAGGTTGTGGTAACTCAGGCCGCTGCCGATGATCAGCACACCTTCCTTGCGCAAAGGCGCCAGCAGACGTCCGACCGCCAGATGCGTCCGCGGATCGAGTCCGTGCTTGAGCGACAGCTGCACGATCGGCACGTCGGCGTCGGGATACACCGGGTACATGGCGCTGAAGGTGCCGTGGTCGAAGCCGCGCTGCCCGTCCAGTTGCGCTGGATGGCCGCCGTCGTCGAGCAGCTGCTTGATGTGCGCGGCCAGTTCCGGCGCGCCCGGGGCGCTGTATTGGACTTCATAGGTGTGCGGGGGGAAGCCGCCGTAGTCGTACAACATCGGCGGCCTGGCCGACGACGACAGCATGAAGTCGCGGCCTTCCCAGTGCGAGGTGACGACCAGCACCGCTTTCGGCGTGACGCCCACTTGGCGCGGGATGTCGCGCAGCGAAGCATCCAGTTTTTTGTACAGGTGGCCGACCGTGTCCATCATGAACGGCCACGGGCCGCCGCCGTGGGACAGAAAATAGGTGGGGAGGGTTTGGGTGCTGCTCATGGCAATGCTCCAGGTATGGTGTTGATATCCATACTATAGGGACGCCGGGGCTGGCAATCAATGCGCGAAATGTAGATAGGTCATATCGAAATGCTGAATGATCCTTTGGAAGCCGCGTTGTTGGCAGGCGTATAATGCCCGGGTTCTGGTGCCTGCGCATGTGCTCACGTGCGCGGTTAAACGGGAAACACAGGGCCGCTTCCGCATTCCGCGAAGCGGCCAAGGTGTGCTGCCCCCGCAACGGTAACGCCCGCGCTTTGTCGAGAGTCGCTCCGACGACAGCGCCGGCCAGCCCGGATATCGGCCAGACAGGGGGGAGCGCGCGCCGTCGACCGGCGCGCGGCTTCCGTACACTTCCGACCTGCGGGGACGCAGGCGCGGATGTCTCTTTTGAAAACGATCTGCCATGAATTCCTTCGCGTTTGTTCCGCCTTCGGCGCCACGTTTGCTGGCCGCCGCCGTTTCCCTTTGCTTCGTTGCCGTCACCCCTGTCGCCGTCATGGCGCAAGACGCCGTCGGCGCGCAGGTCGCCCAGGTGCTCGCACCGGTCGTCATCACCGGCTCCCGCTTCGACGCCGATCCCGCCTTGGCACCGATCGGCGCCACGGTGATCTCGGCCGACGACATCCGCCGCGCCGGCGTCAGCGACGTCAATTCGGCGATCCGCAAGATCGGCGGCGTCTACGGCCGCCAAAGCCTGAACGGCAGCCCGGATTTCGATCTCGACCTGCGCGGCTTCGGCACCAACAGCAGCCAGAATCTGGTGATCGTGCTCGATGGCGTACGCCTGTCGGAAAATGAACTGAGCACCGCCATCCTGTCGACCATCCCGGTCGATACGGTGGACCGTATCGAAATCACGCGCGGCGGCGCCAGCGTGTTGTACGGCGACGGCGCCACCGGTGGCGTGATCAACATCGTCACCAAGAGCCCGGACAAAAACACCCGCCGTGGCAGCGTGTTCGTCGAGGGCGGGCGATTTAACGCCGGCGAGGCGCGCGTCTCGGCCGCGCAGGCGTGGGAAGGCTTCGCGGCCGATGCGACCCTGGGCCACCAGCGCACCGACAACTACCGCGACAACAACGAATTCAAGCAAACGCAGTTCAGCGGCGGTGCGCAGTGGTTCAACGACGCCGGCCGCGTCGGCTTCCGCTATGAAGGCGCGCGCCAGGACATGCGCCTGCCGGGATCTCTGACCGAAGCGCAGTTCAACGCCAATCCGCGCCAGGCGAGCACGCCCGACGACCATGGCTCGCTCGATAGCGACCGCTTCACCATCTTCAGCCAGTATCGCCTGGCCGGCTACGATCTGGCGGCCGACCTGTCGTACCGTAAAAAGACGGTCGATTCGTCATACTTCTACGATGGCGGTTCGTCGATCGGCACCAGTGAAAGCAAACAGATTCAGTTCTCGCCACGCGTGCGCCGCCTGGGCGAGATCGGCGGCCTGCTCAATGAAGTGGTGGCCGGCGTGGACTTGAGCAAGTGGGAGCGCACCGCCGCCACGGCCGACGCCGAGCAGAAGTCGAAGGCGATTTATCTGCGCGACGAGCTGCGCTTCGACGCCGCGCATCAAGGCCGGATCTCGGCCGGTGTGCGGCGCGAGATCTTCGACAAGGATTTCAGCGATCCGGCGGGCTTCGGCAGCACGGGCTACGACGTGACGCAGGGCTTGAACGCGTGGGAGCTGCAGGCGAGCTATATGCCGCTGAACGGTTTGACGGTGTTCGGCAAGGCGGGACAAAGCTACCGGGTCGCCAATGCCGACGAAAACGCCTTCACGCGCGTGATCAACGCGTCGCTGCAGCCGCAAAAGTCGCACGACCTGGAACTGGGCGCCAGTTATGCCAATGCCTCGCACAAGGTCACGGCGCGCGTATTCCGTCACAACCTGAGCAACGAGATCTTCTACGATCCCACCACGTTCGCCAATGTCAACCTTGATCCGACCAAACGCCGGGGCTTCGAGCTCGATGCGGAGCAGCGCATCGCCGCCGATTGGACCGTCAGCGCGCACTACCAGCACGTCGACGCCAAGTTCCGCGAAGGCGCCAACAGCGGCAAGCAGATGGTGCTGGTGCCCGAGAATACGCTGGGCGCGCGCCTGAGCTGGACCCCGGCCGACGGACAGTCGGCCGACATCGGAACGCAGTGGGTGGACAATCAGCGCTACGGCTCGGACTTCGACAACAGCTGCGCAGGTAAAATTCCGGGCTTCGCCACCGTCGACGCCCGCTATGCCCGCAAGTTCGGCCAGTGGGAGTTCGCCGTCTCCGGCCTGAACCTGACCGATAAACGCTACTACTCGCAGGCTTATTCCTGCGTGGACGGCGTCCACAGCGGCATTTACGCTGCGGACGGCCGCCAGTTGAAACTGTCGGCGCGCTACGAGTTTTAAGCGCGTTTTAACGTCCTTCCCGGGCGCGAACGGCCACCTCGCGCCTGAAAAGTGGTAATCTCCGCTCGTGGCGTGGTAGACGTGTCACCCGCCGCGCAAGGAAGCGCTTTAATTTGGAACGGGTACGAAAATGAAAGAAATCAGCGACGAACGCAAGGCCGCCGAAGGTAAGGTGATGCATCTCTACAAGGAGTCGTCACCGGTCATCGAGACGCTGTTCGAGTGGGCGTATATCAACCATGTCGCATGGAGCTTGGTGGTGGTGTTGCTGGGCTTTGTCTTCTGGCTGGTGGTCGCCTTGGCCAACGCGGAAAATCAGCGCTATGCGTTGATGACCAAAAAGTGCGAAGACCCGATGTTCAAGGGCGAAGTCGACAAAAAATGCCTGCGGACGGTCGATTCGCGCGACCACTGGTGGCAGCACGTGACCTACGCGCTGAAAAACACCAGTCCGGAGAAGTAACCCAGACCACAAGCCCGCGCCAGCGGGCTTTTTTACGAGGCGAGCGATGAAACAAGTGATGGTGGTGACCGGCAGCAGCCGGGGCATAGGCGCGGCGACGGCCTTGATGGCGAGCCGCCGAGGCTACGCCGTCTGCATCAACTACGTCAGCAACGGCGACGCGGCCGAGGCGCTGCGCGCGCAAATCGCCGGCGAGGGCGGCGAGGCGATCGTGGTGCGGGGCGATATGGGCGTGGAGGACGACGTGCTGCGCCTGTTCGCGGCGGTCGACACGCAATTGGGTCCGATCACCGCGCTGGTCAACAACGTCGGCGTGCTGGAACAGCAGTGCAAGCTGACGGAGATGTCGGCCGAGCGGATGCAGCGCGTTTTCACCACCAACATCATGAGCGCTTTCCTGTGCGCGCGCGAGGCGGTTCGGCGCATGTCGACGCGCAGTGGCGGGCAAGGTGGCGGCATCGTCAACATCTCCTCCGGCGCGGCCCGGCATGGCGGCGCCAATACCTACATCGACTACGCGTCCTCCAAGGGTGCCATCGATGTGATGACCCTGGGCTTGTCGAAGGAAGTGGCGGAGGAGGGCATCCGCGTCAACTGCGTGCGGCCCGGCGTCACCGACACCGAGATCCACGCCAGCGGCGGCATGCCGGATCGCGTGGCGCGGATGGCAGCGAGTTTGCCGATGGGCCGCGCGGCCCGCTCGGAGGAAGTCGCCGAGTCCATTTTGTGGCTGCTGTCGCCGCAGTCGTCCTACGTCAGCGGCGCGATCCTGGATGTCGCCGGCTCGCGCTAGTTTCCGTCAGCTGTGGATCACCACCGTGCAGGTGGTGCCGGCCACCAGCGCCAGGTCCTTGGGCTTCCGGTCGATATGGATGCGCACCGGCACCCGCTGCGCCAGCCGCACCCAGTTGAAGGTGGGGTTGACGTCGGCCAGCAGCTCGCGTCCGACGCTGGCGTCGCGGTCGGTGATGCCGTGCGCGATGCTCTCGATATGGCCGTTCAGCTGCGCCGCGCCGCTCATCAAGCGAACCTGCACCTGGTCGTTCAATTTCAGCAGCGGCAGTTTGGTTTCCTCGAAATAGCCCACCACGTAGAACGACTCGCTGCCGATGACGGCCAGCTTGGCCGCGCCGACGGCGGCGAAATCGCCCGCGTGCACATTCAGGTTGGTGACATAGCCGGCCACCGGCGCGCGCACCACGGTGCGCTCAAGATTGAGCTGCGCCAGATCGCGTGCGGCCAGCGCGGCCTGGTATTGCGCCGACGCGGTGCCGACCGCGAATTGGGCCGTCTCCATGCTCTCGGCGGAGATGATGGAGCTGTCCAGCGCCGCGCGGCGGCTGGCCTCCTTGCTGCGGCGGCCCTTCTCGACCTGCTGCGACGCCAGCATGGCGTTGGCCTGCGCCAGCGCGTTCTGGTAGCGCGCCTTGTCGACGACGAACAGCACGTCGCCTTGCTTGACCATCTGGTTATCGCGCACCATCACGTCGGTCACGGTGCCGGCGACGTCGGCGCTGATGGTGACCACGTCGGCCTTGATGCGGCCGTCGCGGGTCCACGCCGATTCCATGTACTGGTCCCAGGCGGTGCGCCCGATCCACAGGGCCGCCGCCAGCAACAGCATGGTCAGGAAAAAGCGGAAGATTTTAGATGCGCTCACGTTAGCTCTCGAAGATGATGGGGTTATTTGTACAGGGTTAGCAGCAGGGCGCCGAAGATGCAGACGAACAGGCAAAGGCGCACCAGCGCCGGATGCCAGCTTTGGCGGTACGCGCCGACGTGGCTCAAGACGCTGTCCAGCGCGACCTGCAGCAGCAGGCTGACGAGGAACAGTGGCAGCACGCCGGGCAGCAGGACGCCGAAAAAGTCGATTTCACGCGGCATGGTGGGGTTCTCCGGTAGATAGCTGGTCCAGCAAGGACGTGTAAATGGAATGCAGGTCGGTCAGCGCGGTATGCAGCGGCAGGCGGCGTTCGGGTGCGGCGTCGGCCAGCACCGCGCGCACCGCCGTGCCGGCGTGCAGCAGCGATTCCAGCGCGGTCGCGCCGTGCGCCGGCGTTGGCGCGCGCAGGTAGCCGGCCAGGTTGCGCACCACCTGTTGCAGGCCGTGGCGCGCGGGGCCGGCCGGCGAGGCGGCGACCAGCTGCCGCAGTTCGATCACGGCGTGGCCCAGTTCCAGCAAGGTCAGTCCCTGCCGCACCACCGAGCGCGCCGCTTCGCTCGGCGCCGGCCCCGAAGCGGCGTTCAACTGGCTTAGCAGGTCGCGCACGCGGTTGTCGAAGCGGCGCTTGAGCCGGTGCAGCGGCGCTGTGCAGGCGTTCAGCGCCTCGCGCCACAGCGCGGCGGCGACGTGGCCCTTGTGGCCCATCGTGTGCTCGGGCAGCACCACCTTGAACATCACGTAGGCCACCACCACGCCCATCGTCAGCGACAGTTCGCTGCTGATAAAAGCCTCCACGTCGTAGTGCATCTGGTTGGCCGGCACCAGCAAGGTCGCGGAGAACATGCCGATGCCGATCCCCACGCCGGCCCATTTGGGACCGGTGCTCAGGTAGGAACCCAGCGCCAGCAGCGGCAAGGCCGCCAGCACCATCGGGCCGAAGTCGTCGGCGCGCGTCATCAGCAGGAACTCGGTGAGGAAGGCCAGCGGCATGGCGATCAGGAAGCCGGTCAGCACCTGCTGCACTAGCGCCGTCGGCCGCGGCGACGACGACGCCAGCGCGCAGAAGATCGTCGCCATCAGGATGGCGTTGGCGGCGTAGGGCCAGGCCAGCCAGTACCAGGCGGCGGCCGTGATCAGCAAGGTGGCACCGGCCCGGAAACCGCTGGCGATGACAATGGCCGGCGGCGTCTTAGGCGTGTAGGCGCCGGGATCGCTGACCTGCTGGCGCTTTTCCCGCGCCAGGCCGTGGTACAGCGCCGCGAACTGCTCCAGGTCGCGCACGAAGCGGTCCAGCAGTTCGACCGCCGTATCGAAGTCGATCTGTTGCGGGCGCCCGTCGAGCGGCTCGGCCGCCAGCCGCGCCCGCGCCGCCGCGATGTCTTCGGCCAGTTCCACCCGCATCCGTGCCAGCCGGCCGGCGGTCAGGTCGGGCTTCATCGCCTGCGCCAGATGCGCATGCATCGGCTCGACCAGCTCCAGCACGTGGCCGGTGGCGTTGACGCGCAAGCGGTGGACCAGCCGGTGCAGCGTGTAGAAGGTGGTCAGCACCGTCATGAAAGCGGCGTTGAAGGCGTGCAGCTGGCGCGTGTGGGAGCGAGCGTGGTCGGCCTCGAAAAAGGCGGCGGCGCGGCCCGACTCCAGCGCGGCGATATCGGCGGCGAACTTCAGGTGGTTCAACTCCGCTTCCGCCGGCGACAGCCGCTGCTCCAGCACCTGCTGGCAAAAGGTGATGAAGCCGGCGTAGCGCGTCTGCACGGTGCGCATGACGGCCTGCGAGTGGCGGCGCGGGAAAATCACGTCATGCACCACGGCCGCGCAGATGATGCCCAGACCGACCTCGGTCACGCGGGTGACGGCCAGGGTGAACACATGGGCCGGCGCGTCGATGGCGGGAACGACGATCATGCAGGCGGTGTAGCCGGCCAGCACGAAGCTATAGGATTGCTGGTTGCGGTGCATGGCGGCGCCGCCGGTGCACAGCGCGACCCACAGCGCCACGCCGATGAACAGCACCGGCGGCGATTGCGGGAACAGCGCCACCAGCAGCAGCGAGGCCGCGCAGCCGACCAGCGTGCCGAGAAAACGGTAGAAGGCTTTTTCCAGCACCATGCCGCTGCTGGGCAAGGCCAGGATGACGGTGGTGGCAAGCGCGGTGGAGGGGGAGTCGAGGCCGAGGCGGAACGCCAGCCACAAGGCGGAGAAGGCGGCCAGCATGGCCTTGGCGACGAAGACCCAGCGCTGGCCTTCGGTGTTGAACCAGCCGGCGGTTTCGGCGCGCAACCACGCCGCTCCCTTGTTCACCGCTCCCCGCGCCGCTGTGTGTTCCTGTGTTGGCGTGGCGGCGGAGGGAGGGTTCATGGTGTCGGTTCGTCTATGTAAGTGCTTCGAGGTTGTTCAACTGCCGTTTCAGCAGTGCTTCCAGTTGTTTGACTTCTTCCGCGTCGTAGCCGTCGTAGGCGTGGGTGGTCGCCGCCCATACTTCCGGCAGCACCTTGGCGATCAGCGCGCGGCCGCTGTCGGTCAGCGAAATCATCACGCAGCGGCGGTCGCCCGGACGATTGCCGCGCGTGATCAGTCCCTGGGCTTCCAGGTCGTTGCACACGCGCGTCAGGTTGGCCGGCTTTTCCATGCAAGCCTCGCCCAGGGTGGAGGCGGTGGAGGTCTCGTCGTCCGAGCCATACAGCACCGCCAGCACCATGTAGCTGGCGTCCACCAGGTCATATTTGCGCAGCGCGGCATTGCTCAAATCTTTCATCCGTTTTTGGATGTGGTAGGTCATGCGCAACAGGCGCATCAGATCCTCGGGGAAGTCCGGCATGCGGGCATGGATGTTTTTCAGGCGTTTTTTAGTCGCTTCAAAACTGCTCATTGCCTTGCTCCTCTTATAATTTTTGAAGGATTGATTGTACTTGGAAGCCCCCCGGTTAATCCACTTTTATGCCCCCGCCTAGCGCCGACATCAACAAAGCGTAGTTATCCAGTTGTTTGCTCGCCACTTGTGCCATTTGCTGCTGCTCGTTTAACAAAGTCAGCTGCGCGTTGATGACGTTGAGCGAATCGGTCATGCCGGCGTTGTAGGCCCGCTCGGCCAGCTGCTGCTGGCGGCGCGCCGACGCCAGCGCGCGCTGCGCCAACACGTCCTGTTGCTTGACGGAGGCGATGCGCACCACCGCGTTGGCCACATCGGCCATCGCCTGTACCACGGCGGCGTTGTACTGTTCGACCGCGCCATCCCGGAGCGCGGTCTGGTTGCCGAGTTGGGCGCGCAGCCGGCCGCCGTCGAAGATCGGCAGGCTGATGGCCGGCGTGATCCCGCGCATCTGGGAGTGGCTGTCGAGGAAGCGCGAAAAACCCAGCGACTGCACGCCGACGAAGGCCGCCAGGTTGATGTTCGGGTAGAAGTCGGCCTTGGCGCCGGCGATGCGCGCGCCGGCCGCCTCCACGCGCCAGCGCTGGGCGACGATGTCGGGTCGCCGGCCGACCAGTTCCGCCGGCAGCGTGTCGGGCACCGCTTCGCCGTGGCCCGCTTCCAGGGCCAGCTTCGGCCGGGCGATCGTTTCACCGTCGCCCGGTCCTTTGCCGATCAGTGCCGCCAGCTGGTTGCGCAACAGGGCGATCGATTCGTCGATCTGCTCATGGTCGCGCCGTCCCGCCGGCAGTGTCGTTTCAATGTTGGTGACGTCGATGTCGCTCACCAGTCCCGCCGCATGGCGCTTGCGCGTGATCTCGAGGATGCGCTGGCGCTGCGCCAGGTTGTCGGCCACGCTGTCGCGCAGCGCGTAGTCGAGCGACAGCTGGATGTAGCTGCGCACGATGGCCGTCTCCAATGTCAGCCGCGCCATCTGCGCCTCGGCCGACGCCATGCGCACCTCGTCGAGCGCGGCGGCCAGCGCGTCGCGGTTGCGGCCCCACAGATCGAGGTCGTAGGAACCGGACAGGGTGGCGGTGTTCTTCCACGCGTAGTTGCCGGCCAGCGGAGCGGGCACGGTGCTGTGCGCGGAATACAGCTCGCGGTCCGCGCTGGCCGAGGCGTCCACGCGCGGCAGTGTGGCGGCCCTGGCGACGCCCGACAGCGATTCGGCCTGGCGCACGCGCGCTTGCGCCGCGCGCAGGCCGGGATTGTCGGCCAGCGCCGCGCCGACAAGCTTGTTCAACTGTTCGTCGTGCAGCGCTTCCCACCAATGCTCCGCGGGCCAAGCCACGTCGGCGCTGGCGGCGGCGATGGCTTTGCCGGCGTTCAGCTGCGCGGGTTCGAGCGCGACGGCTTGCGGCTCGATGTGGCCCATGTCCGCGCACCCGCCCAGCACCGCCATCGCGCACGCCAGCAGGGCGGCGGCGACGGCGCGGGGCGATGGTTGCCTGGTCATGGTCATCGGCTCGTTGCGCTGTTAGTTGGCGAAGTGCTTGCGGGTTTGCGCGACGTCGAAGTCGGCTTCCGTCTGCAGCAGCGTGCCGTTTTTGCGCGCTTCGAGGAATTCCGCTTGAACCTGGGCGCGGGTCAGGCCGGCGGGCTGTTGGGCTTTGCTCGCGGCGACGGTGGTGGCGGCGACGGCGTTTTGCGCGGCGGTGCTGCTGGTCGCGGCCTTGGTGGCGCCGGCGCCGGTGGTGGCAGTGGCGGCGCTGGTGGCGGCCGCGCCGGTGCCGGCTTGCGATGTGGTCTGGGCGACGGCGGCGCCGCCGGCGGCGATGGCGAGAACGATGGTGGCGGCGCGCAGCAGGTTGTTGGTAGCGGTGCTCATGATGTACTCCTTCGTGTGTGTATGGAGTAACTATATCTATGAATAGTACATTTGTAAAGTAAAAATTTCCTATCGTGTCGATAGGCGGGCGGCCCGGAGGCGTCTCCCCTATATGCGAGTGGGCGCACGGACCGGCCGCCGCCGCGGTGGTCCAATCGGGTTTTCATTGGAAGGAGCACATCATGTCTGACAGTACACTCGACCCCGATAACATCCCGGCAGGTAACGATCGCGTGCTGGGGCGCGGCCACGGTACCCGTTCGCTCGGCCCGAGCGATAACTCCGACAGCGGCAGCGACGTGGCCGGCAATCCGGACCTGGCGCTCGACAGCGACACCGATGCCGAAGGCACCGGCGAGCGTGGCGACGTCGGCATCGACAGCGTGGAGGCGGGCGCCGACATCGGCTTCGACCATATCGAAACCATCCCGGGCGCCGATGCGATGGTGGACGGCGATTTCCACGACGTGGTGCCGTTGGAGGACGACGGCAGCGTGCCGGATGACGACGTGGCGCCGGATCAAACGTTGGAGCGTGGCGAGAAGTCGCGGCTTAACGGGCAGCCGGCTTCCCGCCAGTAAGTGCTTCTATTTGTGGACGGACGATACCGCCCACAAATTGATGTCGCCTTCCTTGGCTTGCTGGTCGATCGCGGCCAGTTCGTCGGCGCTGAAGTGCAGGTTCTTCAGCGCGGCGACGTTCTCGCGGATCTGCGCACTGCTGCTTGCGCCGATCAGGGTCGACGTGATGCGCGCGTCGCGCAGCACCCAGGCCAGCGCCATCTGCGCCAGCGTTTGTCCGCGCGCCTTGGCGATCTCGTTGAGGGCGCGCACGCGGGCCAGGTTCTCCTCGCTCAAATGCGACGCCATCAGCGAACCGCCGCCCGGACGGTTGATGCGGGCGTCGGCCGGAATGCCGTTCAAATATTTGTCGCTCAGGATGCCCTGAGCCAGCGCGGTGAAGGTGATGCAGCCGATGCCCTGCTTGCCCAGGGTGTCGAGCAGGTCTTCCTCGATCCAGCGGTTCAGCATATTGTAGGACGGCTGGTGGATCAGGCACGGCACCTTCCACTCGTGCAGCAGGCGCGCCGCTTCGGCGGTTTTCTCCGCCGAGTACGACGACACCCCCACATACAACGCCTTGCCCTGCTGGACCGCGTGCGCCAGCGCGCCCATGGTTTCCTCCAGCGGCGTGGCCGGGTCGAAGCGGTGCGAGTAGAAGATGTCGACGTAGTCGAGGCCCATGCGCTTCAGGCTTTGATCGAGGCTGGCCAGCACGTACTTGCGCGAGCCGCCGCCCTGGCCGTAGGGGCCGGGCCACATGTCCCAGCCGGCCTTGGTGGAGATGATCAATTCATCGCGGTAGGGCTGGAAGTCGGACTTGAACAGGTGGCCGAAATTCGATTCGGCCGAGCCGTACGGCGGACCATAGTTGTTGGCCAGGTCGAAGTGCGTGATGCCCAGGTCGAAGGCGGTGCGCAGCATGTCGCGCTGCGAGGCGAGGTTGTTGGTGTCGCCGAAGTTGTGCCACAGGCCGAGCGACATCGCCGGCAGCTTCAAGCCGCTGCGGCCGCAGGTGCGGTACTGCATTTCTTCGTAGCGGTGGGGTGAGGCGAGGTAGGTCATGGGTGTCTCCAGACAGGTTAAAAAAAAGCCCGGCCCTCGCGACGAGGACCGGGCTTTTTCGGTGGTGCCTAGTTCATTCAGGCGAAGTTGGCCGCCGCGAAGTCCCAGTTGGCCAGCTTGAAGAAGGTCTCCAGGTACTTCGGACGCACGTTGCGGTAGTCGATGTAGTACGCGTGCTCCCACAGGTCGCAGGTGATCAGCGCTTTGGCGTCGGTGGTCAGCGGGGTGGCGGCGTTGGAGGTGTTGACGATGTCCAGCGAACCGTCGGCCTTTTTCACCAGCCAGGTCCAGCTCGAACCGAAGTTGCCGACGGCCGACTTGGTGAACTCTTCCTTGAACTTGTCGAACGAACCCCACTTGGCGTTGATCGCCTCGGCCAGCGCGCCGTCCGGTGCGCCTTTGCCGTTTGGCGTCAGGCTGTTCCAGTAGAACGTGTGGTTCCACACCTGGGCGGAGTTGTTGAACACGCCGCCGGACGATTTCTTGATGATCTCTTCGAGCGACAGGTTCTCGAACTCGGTGCCCTTGATCAGGTTGTTCAGGTTGGTGACATACGTCTGGTGGTGCTTACCGTAGTGGTATTCCAGGGTTTCTTGCGAGATGTGCGGCGCCAGGGCGTCGATGGCATATGGCAGTGGTGGCAGGGTATGTTCCATTGTTGTTCCTTTGTTTGGGGTGTTAAAACCGAGGGTGAATTATGGCGAAACGTTCATCATTGTAAAGCGGATGCGCCTTCCATGCTCAAAAGGCCCGCTTTCCGTGTGGATACTCGGTGGCGCGCTCAGCGCACCCGGCGCGTGGTCTCGCGCACGATCAGTTCGAGCGGCGGAATCTCGCCCTGGGCGTCCTCGCCGTTGATCACGCGCAGCAGCGCGTGGGTGGCGATGCGGCCGATGTCGTACAGCGGCTGGCGGATGGTGGTCAGCGGCGGCGTCGTGTACGACGACCCCGGCAGGTCATCGAAGCCGACCAGCGAGATGTCGTCCGGCACGCGGATGCCCTTGCGGTACAGGGCCAGCCGTGCGCCGTAGGCGCTCAGGTCGTTGGCCGCGAACACCGCCGTGAATTGCTGGTGCGTGTCGAACAAGCGGTTCATCGCCATCATGCCGCTGGCCTCGTGGTAATTGCCCTCGACAATCAGATGCGGGTCGGCGTCGATGTTGGCCTCCTCCAGCGCGCGCCGGTAGCCGGCCAGGCGCTCGTCGGCGTCCATGTTGTTGGCCGGGCCCGAGATGAACGCGATGCGGCGGTGGCCCAGGTCGATCAGATGGCGCACGGCAAGATAGGCGCCGTATTCGTTGTTGATCTTGAAGCCCAGCGCGGTGCGGGTCTTGAGTTCGCGCCCGGTCGAGACGATCGGCCGTTGGGTGGAGAAGCCGAGCACGGTCTCGTCCGAGATGCGGCCCGACAACAGGATGATGCCGTCGACCTTGCGCGCCAGCAGCAGGCGGATGCGCTCGGCCTCCTCGTCGGCGTTCCAGTGGCCGCTGACGATGACCGACGCGTAGCCGGTGCCCTTGAGGCCGTCGTCGACGCCGCGCAGCGTCTCATCGAAGAACGGGGAGGAAATATCCTGCACCACGATGCCGATGGTCAGCGAGCGGCCTTTTTTCAGTCCCTGCGCCATCTGGTTGGGGGCGAAGTTCATCTTGGCGATGGCCGCCAGCACGGCCTCGCGCTTGTCGTCGGAGACCTTGGCGGTGCCGTTGAGGATGCGGGAAACCGTACTGGGCGACACTCCCGCCTGGCGTGCAACATCCATCAGCGTCGATGGGCCGGAGTGGGGGGAGAGATCTGCCAAGGGGAATTCCTGTTATTTAAATGTTATGAAAACCTTTTCACCCAAGGTTACCATATTCACTATCCTTTCGGCCAGTTCCGGCGCCGCATTGACTTTGCGCCGCGGCGGGTATTTAATGAAAACTGTTTTTGAAAACGATTTCATGAGGGTGCTGCCGTATAATCCGCATCACAAAGTCGTACATCGCGGCACCCACAATAAAAAGGAAGAGACATGGATCGCGCAAACTTTTCGCACCTGGCGAACGGCCCGCGCCTGTTGGCCGACATCGGCGGCACCAGCGCCAGCTTCGGGCTGGAGACGGCGCCCAACCAAATTGACGCCATCTGGGTCACCGAGTGCGCCACCTATCCGACGCTGGGCGCGGCGCTGGTGGCCTATTTGTCGCAGCCGGCCACGGTGGCGGCGGGCGGCTACCAGGCGCGCTTCGCCGGCATCGCCATCGCCAATCCGATCGACGGCGACTGGGTCACCATGACCAACCACCACTGGTCGTTCTCGATCGAGGCGGTGTGCTCGCAATTCAGCCTCAAATCGCTGGTGGTGGTGAACGACTTCACCGCGCTGGCCAGCGCCTTGCCGTACCTGGCGGCGGACCACAAGCGCCAGATCGGCGGCGGCGTGGCGCGCGCCGGCGCGACCATCGGCCTGGTGGGCGCGGACGCCGGACTGGGCGTGTCCGGGCTGGTGCCGTCCGGTGTCGCCGGCCGCTGGATCGCCATCGACAGCGAGGGGGGGCACAGCACCTTCGCGCCGATGAACGAGCGCGAGATCGAGATCCTGCGCTATGCGCGCCGCTATCACGAGCACGTGTCGAGCGAGCGGCTGGTGTCGGGCATCGGCCTGGCGCTGGTGTACCGCGCGCTGTGCGAGCGCGCGCGGGTCGAGCCGCGCAACCTGAACACCAACGAGATCATGGAGCAGGGCTTGCATCGCCTGTGTCCCGTGTGCGAGGAGACGCTGGAGGCGTTCTGCGAGATGCTCGGGACGGTGGCGGGCAACGTGGCGCTGACCCTGGGCGCCAAGGGCGGCATCTACATCGGCGGGCGCATCGTGCCGCGCATGAGCGAATTCTTCGAGCGTTCCGGCTTCCGCGCGCGCTTCGAGCAGAAGGGGCGGTTCTCGGATTATCTGTCGCACATCCCGACCTTCGTCATCACCGAGGAGTATCCGACCTTGATCGGCATGTCGGCGATGCTGTCGGCGGCCTAGCCGGTTAGTCCAGCGACGGCTGCACCGAATCGACGCCCACTTGCGCGCTGCCCTCGGCCAGCCGCAACGTCAGCGTGCTGCGCGGGCGCAGTTGCGCCGGCGCGCGCACGATGGCGCCCTTGTCGTCGGTGACGATGGCGTAGCCGCGCTCCAGGGTGCGCTGCGGATTCAATAACTCCAGTTGCGACGACAACGCCGCCAGCGCGTGGCGGCGCCTGCCCAGTTGCGTGGCCACGCTGATCCCGGCGCGATGGCGCAGGCCGGCCAGCGCCGAGCGCGCCGCCCGCACATCGGGCTTGTGCGCGGCCATGCGCCCGCTCAAGCGATCGAGCTGGTAGCGCGACTGCGACAGCGGCATGCGGTTGGCGTGCATCATCGCCGCCGACAAGGCCAGCAGCTTCAAACGCTGCTGCTTGATCTGCGCGCCCGGATTGAGCAGGCGGCGCGCGTGGCTATCGAGTGTTTGCGTGGCCTCGCTGACGCTGCGGCGCATCGCGCGGCGCAAATCGGTGGCGTCGGCGCGCAGCGACGCCAGCCAGTCGGCGCGCGGCGTGGCCGCCAGTTCGGCCGCCGCCGTCGGCGTGGCGGCGCGCAGGTCGGCGGCGAAATCGCAGATCGTGAAGTCCGTCTCGTGGCCGACGCCGGAGATCACCGGCATGCGGCAATTGGCCACCGCGTAGGCCACGTCCTCGTCGTTGAACGACCACAAGTCCTCGATGCTGCCGCCGCCCCGGCAGACGATCAGCACATCGCATTCGTCGCGCAGCGAGGCCGTGTCGATGGCGTCGGCGATCTTCGCGGCCGCCAGTTGTCCCTGCACCGGCGTCGGATACAACACGATGCGCACGTGCGGCGCGCGTCGCTTGAGCGCCGTCAGCACGTCGCGCAGCGCCGCCGCCTGCGGGCTGGTGACGATGCCGATCGCGCGCGGGAACATCGGCAGCGCGCGTTTGCGGTCGGCGTGGAACAGGCCCGCCGCGTCCAGCTTTTCCTTCAGCCGCTGGAACGCCTCGAACAGCGAGCCGACGCCGGCGCGGCGGATCGCCTCGACATTGATCTGGTAGTCGCCGCGCGCGCCGTACAGGGTCACCAGCGCGCGCACCTCGACCTTGTCGCCCTCGCGCGGAATGAAGTCGGCGTACTGCGCGCGTCCGCGGAACATCACCGCCCGCACCTGCGCCGCGTTGTCCTTGAGCGTGAAGTACCAGTGGCCGGAACTGGCGCGGGTGAAGTTGGACACTTCGCCGCCGATCCACGCCAGCGGGAAGGAGCGCTCGAGCAGCCGCGCCACCGCCTGGTTGAGCGCGGTCACGGTCATCACGGGGGCGGCGGCGGGGGCGGAATCGGAGCGGTCGTCGAACATCATCGGTTTCAAAAATATAAACTATCCACACTATGTGGGATCTGTAACACAGCGGTCACAGTGCACGTGAAGCGGTAGGTATTATAGATAGGGTCATGATTTTAAAGGCTAATATTTCTGCCTCATTTGCAGGCATCGAATAAAAAGCCTTACGGATCAAGCACTTTAGCTTCCGCGATGGCAGTTACACACAAAGTTATCCACACAAACTGTTCATGACGAGATCTGGAAATCCCAGTTCTGCACGCCTATCTTGTGGATATCCATTTCGGCCGACAGCGTGAACAGTTCCGCCACCCGCTCCAACGACATGCCTCCGGCCATTTTATCTATCCAAAAAGCAAGCCCGGGAGCGTCGCTGTGGCGCCTGAAGATGCCTTGATACAGCAACTCGATGTCGTGCCCGCTGTCGCCGTTGAACACCATCGGGTGCCGCGCCTGGGATTCCGCCGACTGGATGATGGCGAGGGCGATCCAGCCCATGCTCGCGCCGCTGTCGTAGAACGTGGCCCAGAACTCGGCGCCGAGATGGTCGGCCTGGCGCCCGAGGACGCTCTGATACAGGCCCGTGATCGACGCCAGCGACGCCGGGTTGTCGACGCCGAGCGTGGTGTCGGCGAACTTCAGGCTTTCGGCGTTGATCACCAGCGCGTGCTGCTGCGGTTGCGCCTTGGCGGTGACGATGGCGTAGCCCCGGTGCAGATCGATCGTGTAGTTGGCGCTGGCGCCGTTGAAGGCGGCGCTGTCGTCACCGAGGCCGCCGTGCAGGATGGTGGTGGTGTCGGCGGCGGCGGCCAGCGCGCGCGATGCCGACACGGCGGCGGCCATGGCACCGGCCGTAGCCGACGGTGAGTTGTACGCCAGCGCGTCGGCGCCGCCGCCGGCGAACACCGCGCCGCCGCGCGCGGACGAGACGGTGAACTGCTGGCTGGCGGCGTCGCCGGTCAGGATTTGGCCGTCGGTGTTGCCGGTGACGTTGACGGCGCCGACGACGGCGGCGAAGTCGGTCGCGTTCAACACCAGGTTGCTGCCGGGGGCCAGATCGCTGGCGTCGATGACCAGTGCCGTGCGCTGGCTGTCGGTGCTGGTGCCGGTCAGGGTCAGCGATCCGGTGGGCGCGGTGGCGCCGCTGATCGGGACGACGGTGCTGACCAGCAGCGGCGTGGTCGCTGCCAGCTGGCCCAGGAAGGCCACGCCGTTGCCGGTCAGGTGGCCCTGGTCGGCCGCCGGATGGTCCGGCGTCACGCCCAGGATGGCTTGGATCAATTGGTCGGTCGAATTCCCGACCGGCCGGCTGGCGCCGCTGGAGGCGGTCAGTCCGAAGCCGGGCGCGATTTGCGCCAGCAACAGGTTGGCGCCGCCGCCGGTCACCAGCGGAATGTCGGCCACGCCGGCGTTGCCGCTCGATTCGGCGCGGTCGCCGGCGACGATGCCGATCACGGTCTGGGTGCCAAGGCCGCCGCCGGGCAGCGCGACCGGCGTCTGCACCACCGCCACGCCGTCGATCGTGGTGGCGGGCGGCGTGGCCGGCGGCGGCGCGGCCTCGATGGTCAGCGCCAGCGCCGCGCCGGCGGCCGAGGCGTTGCCGGCCGCGTCGAACTGTTTGGCGGTGAGCGTGTGCGCGCCGACCGCCAGCGCGCCGCTGGTGATGCTCCAGTTGCCGGCGCCGTCGGCGGTGGCCGTGCCCAGCACCGTGGTGCCGTTGGTGTCGTACAGGCGCACCACGGCGCCGGCCAGCGCGGTGCCGGTCAGCACCGGCCGGGCGACGTTGGTGAGGTTGTCGCCGGCGGCGCCGCTGTCGCTGGCGGCGGCCAGCACCGGCGCGCCCGGCGCCGCCGGCGCCAGGGTGTCGATGGTCAGCGACAGGCCGGCGCTGGCGATGGAGATGTTGCCGGCGCGGTCGGTCTGCACGGCAGTCAGCGTGTGGGCGCCGTCGCCCAGGGTGGCGGTGGCGGTGCTCCAGGCGCCGCTGCCGTTGGCGGTCGCCGTGCCCACCACCGTCAGGCCGTCGGTGTCGAACAGGGTGACGTCGGCGTTGGCCTCGGCGGTGCCGCTGATCGTCGGCGTGGCGTTGTTGGTGATGCCGTCGCCGACGGTGCCGCTGTCGCTGGCGCCGGCCAGCGCCAGGGCGGCCGGGGCGTTGGCGTTGGTGTCGATGACCACCGCCAGCGCGCCGCCGGCGGCCGAAGCGTTGCCGGCGGCGTCGGTGGTGCGCGCCGTCAGCGTGTGGCTGCCGACCGTCAGCGCGCCGCTGGTGATGCTCCAGTTGCCGCCGCCGTCGGCGCTGGTGGTGCCGACCTGGGTGGCGCCGTCGAACAGATTGACGGTGGCGTTGGCCTCCGCCGTGCCGGTGAAGGTCGGGGTGGTGTTGCTGGTGATGGCGTCGGTGGGGGAGGCGCCGCTGTCGCTGCCGGCGCTCATCGCCGGCGCGCTCGGCGCGGCCGGCGCGGTGTGGTCCAGCGTGTAGGTCTGGCCGGACGTGTGGCCGCCGACGATGGCCACGGACGAACCGTTCTGGATGCCGGTGCCGCTGGCGTTGAGGTCCAGCCGCAAGGTGCCGTCGCCGCCGATGCCGTTGACGGTGACGGTGTAGGTGGCGCCGCTGCCGCTGACCGACGCGATGGTGCCGGTGGCGGTGCCGCTGGCGGTCAGCGCGAAGTCGCTCGCGCCGACGCCGGTGACGCTTTGGTCGAAGGTGACCGTGTAGCTGACCGAGGTGGCGCTGGCGGCCACCGTGCCCGGCGCGGCGGCCGCGCGCACGATGGAACTGACGGCCGGGGCGTCGACGACGGTGACGGTGAAGGTTTGGAAGGCGTCGTTGCCGGCGGCGTCGGTGGCGCGCACGTAGATGTGGTAGCTGCCGGCGCCCAGAGTCTGCGCCGCCACCAGACTGGTGCCGGCGAAGCTGAACTTGGCGTTGTCGGCGTCGATGGTGCCGTTGCCGACCGCGAAGTCGTACACGACGGCGCTGGTGTCGGTGGAAGAGGCGGTGGCCACGGTGGAACCGTTGGTGGCGCCGGCCAGCGCGATGGTGGTGGCGCTGAGCGCCAGCGCGGTCGGGCCGATCGTGTCGAGCCGGTAGGTGTAGGCGCTCGATGCGGCCGAGATGTTGCCGGAGACGTCGGTCTGTTTGGCCGTCAGGGTGTGGGCGCCCTCGGTCAGCGCGCTGGCGGTGATGCTCCAGTTGCCGGCGCCGTCGGCGGTGGCGCCGCCCACCTGGGTGATGCCATCGCTGTCGTACAGGCGCACGGCGGCGCCGTTCTCGGCGTGGCCGGTGATGGTCGGCGTGCCGACGTTGCTGATGCCGTCGCTGGGGGAGCTGCCGCTGTCGCTGGCGGCGTTGGCCCCGGTGACGGTCGGCGCCAGCGCGATGGTGTCGATGTTGAGCGTCGGCGTCAGGCCGGCCGCGCCGCTGTTGCCGGCCACGTCGGTGTAGCTGCCGCCGGCGACGGTGATGCTGGCCGCGACGCTGTCGGTGGCCACCGCCGGCGTGAAGGTGGCCGTGCGCGTGAGCCCGGTGCCGGAGATCGCGCCCAGGGTGCCGCCGCTGACGACCACGTCGCCGCTGCTGCCGTTCCACGTGAACGTGGCGCCGGGGTCGCTGCTGAAGGTGAAGGTGATGGTGGCCGTCTCGCCGGCCTTGAGGCTGTTGACGTCGCTGGTGATGGTTAGCGTCGGCGTGGCGGTCACGATCGTCACGCTTTGCGTGGCCGAGGCGGCGCCGGTGTTGCCGGCGGCATCGGTGGCCTTGACGCTGACGCTGTGCGCGCCGGCCGCCAAAGCGTTGCTGGTGAGCGTCCAGTTGCCGCCGCCGTCGGCGGTGGTGGTTTGCAGCAGGGTGGTGCCGTCGGTGTCGTACAGCCTGACGGTGGCGTTGGCCTCGGCGGTGCCGGTGAAGGTCGGCGTGGTGTCGTTGGTGATGCGGTCGGACGGGCTGGTGCCGCTGTCGCTGGCGCTCGCCAGCGCCGGGGTCGACGGCGCCGACGGCGCCAGGGTGTCGAAGGTCAGCGACGGCGTGGCGCCGGCGCCGCCGCTGTTGCCGACCGTGTCGGTGTAGGTGCCGGAGGCGACGGTGATGCTGGCGCTGCCGCCGTTGGTCGACGCGGTCGGCGTGAAGGTGGCCGTGCGCGTCAGGCCGGCGCCGGAGATGGCGCCCAGGGTGCCGCCGGTGACCACCACGTCGCCGACGTTGCCGTCCCAGGTGAAGCTGGCGCCCGGGTTTTCACTGAAGGTGAAGGTAATGGTGGCCGTCTCTCCGGCCTTGAGCGTGGCGACGTTGCTGGTGATGGCCAGGGTCGGGGCGATGCCGTCGACCACCAGCGCCTTGTTGGCGCCCAGCGAGCCGGCGGTGCCCGGCGTGGGCAGGGTCAGGGTGGCGGCGGCGGCGCCGACGGTCTGCGTGATGCTGCCGCCGTTGAGGCTGAGCGCGCCGGTGCTGAAGACGTCGAGGTCGCTGGTGCTGTCGCCGGCCTGCACTGTGTAGCTGAACGTCAGCGTGGTGCTGCCGCTGCCGCTGGCGTAGTTGATGGCGCGGCCGGCGCCGCCGGTGGCCAGCGTCAACTGCGGCGTGCCGGCCACCGTAACGGCGGCGTCGAAGGCGACCTGGATGCTGATGGTGTCGCCGACCTTGTAGCTGCCGTTGGCGGTGCTGGAGGTGATCGAGGTCACCGACGGCGCGGGCGGCTGGATATTGGTCAGCACCAGATCCTCCAGCACCAGATAGAACATCTTGCCGCCGTTTGAGTTGGCGTCGGCCGTCACCTTCAGCGTGGCGATGTTGGTCAGGCCGGAGAACGTCGCCGTCAGGTAGTTGGCGGGGTAGGTGGGGGTGCCGGGTGTATAGAAGACCTGGGTCGAACCGACCTGGTTACCGGCCGTGTCGTAGCCTTTGAAGAGCAAGGTTTGCACGCCGGCGATCTGGGTGCCGACTCTGATCGAGGTCGGCGTGAAGACCTGGCCGGCGACGAAGGACATCGTCAGCAGCGTTTCGCCGCTGGCGGTGCCGGCGTCGCTGGCAACATAGCCGCCGAAGTCGATCACACCCTCGTTCTGGCCGTCGATCTTCAACCGGTAGCCGCTGTTGCCAGAGACGTTGTAGATGACGTCCTGGGCCGGCAAGTAGCCGCCGGCGTTGGCGAAGTTTCCGGGAGTGTTGAAGTTGACGGTGGCGCTGGGAATCGCCAGCGTTTGCTGGTACAACGTCGCCAGCGCCGGGTCGACCACGGCGGCGGTCTCGATCTGGCCGCTGGCCACTTCGAGGCGCCAGTCGCCGCCCATCGCGGTGGCGCCGGTCAGGTTGGCCGAGGCGGCCACGTCGGCGCCGGTGACGTCGGCCAGGCGGTCGATGAAGGCGGCGCCGGCGCTGCCGGCGCCGACCTCGCAACCGTACAGCAGGATGTCGCCGCCGTCGGCCATGGCGCGGCCTATCGCATCGAGCTCGGCGCGGTGCGTGTCGAGATTGCCGCCGTCGAGCTTGAGCGCGCCGAAGTTGACGGCCGCCGTCGCCCCGTGCGAGATGATGTGCAGCGCGTCGATGCCACCGCGCCCGGCGAGGATGGCGGCGATCTGCTGCAGGCCGTCCTGGCCGGCGTCGAGCACGTGCACCTCGCTGCCGGCCAGGCCCTTGAGCAGGGTTTCCAGGTCGGCCACGTTCGACTCGATGAAGGTGATCTCGCTGCGCTGGGCGATCGCCAGCGGCGGCTGTTCGGGGGCCAACGCCGGGGCCGCCGGCAGGGACGCCGCCTCGGGCGCGCCGGCCAGGATCTGCAGGCGCCATGGCGCGCCGTCGTCGTCGAGCTGGCTATGGGTGCCGTTGGTGTGCTGGCTGATCATGATGGATTCCCTGGCAGTGCCGGTTGGTTGCTGATCACATTCGCGCGACTGCCGCTGCGGTCGCCCCAGAAGGACAGCTTGGAATATTTTTCAAACAAGTCGGGCGGCAGGAGGGTGCGCCGCGCCTGGAACTCGACCTTGGCGCGCACCCGGTGCAGGCCGGGCACGCCCAGTTGCAGGTCGAAGTCGACGGCGTCGTACTCGATGCGCTCGAAGTCGTGCGCGAACGCCGGCTCGCCGATGAAGTCGTAGATCAGCGGGATCACCTGTTGCGGCGCGCGCGACAGCAGGTCGTAATCGACCACCAGCAGCGACTCGGCCTGCTCGCCGTAATAGGCCTCGCGCAGCGCGGCCCAGGCCGAGCCGACCATCTGGTCGTGCTGGACCAGGCCTTCGAGCCGGGTGTAGACCGAGCCGCGCCCGCCTGCGTGGTTGAACAGGCGCGTGTTCTCGTACGGGTTGGCGCGGTACAGGCGCTCGATGCTGTCCATGACCCAGGCGACGTTGCGCACGCAGGCGATCACCTTGGCACGGGGGAACAGGTCGCGCAGCAGCGGCAGCTTGCCGCACCACAGGCGGTTGGTGTCGAACACCACCTCGCCGGGATTGGTGCTGTAGTAGGCGTCGAACAGGCCGCGCAACAGGGCGCGGCGCTGCGCGGCGTCGACCAGCGTGGCGAATTCGCTGCCGGCGCTGACCTGGCCCAGCAAGCCGGCAGCGAGGCTGGCGACGGGACTGCTGATGCCGGCGTGGAAGCGGGGATTCTGGCGCAGGATGGCCGACAACAAGGTGGAACCGGAACGGGGCAGGCCGGAAATAAAGTGATAGGTGCGGTCGGAGTCTGGCATGGTGGGCGTGCACGCCTACGGGTCGGTGGTCATGGTTTCGACAGGAAAGAGCTTTATTTAACTGTGACATAAATTATAGAAAAAGTTTCTCCCCAATTGTCACAAATGGTCGCGATCAAGTTAATTCCCGACAAATTCGTTGTTCAGGCGGGACTGTTCCAGCGCCGCGTATAGCCGCGCAAGCCGGTCGAACAGCGCCGGGCCCGGCGCCGCGCCCCAGCGCCCGGCGGTGGCGGCGTCGCCGCTGAACGGCGCGCCGTGCTTGGCGTGAAAGGCGGCGCGCCGCAGCATGTCGGCGCGCTCGGTGCGCCCCGGGCGGATGCCCAGCCGCGCCAGCAGCGGCAGGCCCGGCAGTTTTGGCAAATCGGCGTAGTTCAGCAGTAGCAAGGGTTGGCCGCGGTTTTGCGTCGCCAGCGCCGTCTCCATCAGGGTGCACAGCACGTGCAGGCAATAGCGGTCGAGGTCGGACGGCGCCAGGCGCTCACCGGCGCCGTGGTCGGCCTCGGTTTTACCGGCCGCAACGCCCGCCTCCCCCGGTGGGTCGAAAGTGATGCCCAGCCAGTCGGGATCGATCAGCCCCGGCAGCATTTGCGGGCCGCGCTGGCGCTGGTGCGAGGCCAGCACCTGCAGCGGCTCGCGATACAGGAACACCATCGCCGTGGCCGGGAAGGCGGCGCGCAACAGCGCCAGGTCGCGCAGGTGCCAGCTGTCGAGTTTGACCACCAGATGGCGCTGGCGCGGATCGCGGCGCTGGCCGAGCGCGCGCACCAGCGCGCGCAGCCGGACGATGTCGCCAGCGTCGCCTGCATGGCTGGCATGGTCGGCGACATCGTCCGTCCCGGCCGCATCGAGGCGTTGGCGCCGCAGCCGCAGAAAGTCGTCCACCACCGGCGGCTCGGACAGCGCCACGCACGAGGGCAGGGTGGCCAGCATCTGCGTCAGCAAGGTCGAGCCGCAGCGCGAAACGTGGAAGATGAAGGCGTTCGGCGCCAGCGCATCGGGCAGCGCGGCCGGCGCCTGCCAGTCGCTGAAGCACAGCTGCCGTTCGGCCGGCGGCTGGTGGCGGAAAGTGTCGGAGAAAAACGGCTCGCTGAACGGCCGCGCGCCCAGGCGGCGCCACCACAGCCCCTCGGGCTGGTCGCCGACTGCCACCGGATACCAGCCTTCCAGCGATCCGGCCTGCGCCAGGGTGATCTCGGGCGCGCGCAGCAATGCGCGCCGCTGGTGCGCCAGCGGATGCTTGTCGTCCGCGCCGACCTGGCCGAAACGCGGCGGCGCCGACGGCGCCATGCCGGCCCGCGCGAACAGTTGGCGCAGCCACGGATTGACAAGGCAGTCGAGCACTAGGTGGATGCGGCTGCGCGCGCTGCGGTTGTGGACCGCGTGGGTGCGCCCGGCGTTCAGGTACCAGGTGTCGCCCCGGCTGAAGTGGATATCCTCGCCGTCGATGCAAAACGTCACGGCCGGATCGGTCTGCAACGGCACGTGCAGGCGCGCCAGGCCGTCGTCGAAGGCGGTGGCGGCGTCGCGGTGCGGCTTGATGACGGCGCCCGCCTCCTGCGCCATCAGCCGCACGGCGGCCTTGTCGCACTCGAACGTGTCGAGCACGGCGCGCAAGTAGGGGCATTGCGCCAGCGCCGGCGTGTCGAGGAAATTGGCCTCGGACAGCGCGCCGATGTCGCGCGGCCGGCCGTCCGCCGAGCGCAGCGCCAGGCAGCGCCAGCCGCCGTCGTAGTCGCGCGTGTTGAAGTGTTCGACCCACTGCGGCGCCAGCAGCGCGTCGAGTTCGGCCTGCAGCCGCGCCGCGTCGAAGCTGAGCGGCAGCTTCAGGTAGCGGGCCGACGCCGGCGTCATGGCGCCGCCGGGCTGCTGGCGGCCGGGTCCCACCGCATCGGTTCGAACAGCTCGTCGCCGGCGCCGGGGCGGAAACCCAGGTTCAGATACAGGTGGCGGGCCGGGTGGTTGTCGCGCCGCACTTGCAGGTCGAGCGGCACGCCGGCGATTTGCGCCTGTCGCTGGGCCCAGCGCAGCAGCGCGCGCGCCACGCCCTGTCCGCGCGCCTCGGGCAGCACGGCGATGTCGATCAGGTGCAGGCGGTGCGGGCGCCAGTCCAGCACCAGCTGCGCCACGCAGCGCCCGTTGCTGCGCAACAGCCATTGACGCGCGCACGGATACTGGCGGCGCTGGCCCTCGGCGTGCACGCGCTGCTGCATGGCGATCAACGCATCGATCGCCGGGCTGTCGCCCAGCCGCGTGAGGTCGTCGCGGGTGGCGCGGTACAGCGCCGCCAGCAGCGGCTGGTCGGCGTCGGTGGCCGGACGCAGGTCCAGCCCGGGCTCGGGCGGGGCTTCGGCCGGCTCAGTTGCGGCTGGGGTAGATGCCATTCAGACAGATGATGTAGTTAAGGACGAGGAAAGGCGTCATCGTCGGCACCGCCGTGTTGACGCTGACGCTGACCGGCGCCGGCGCGCCGCCGCCGGTGGGGTCGACCGTCACCGTGCCGGCGCCGGTGACCGTGGTCTTGACGCCGCCCAGCGTTACCGGCGCGACCGGCGCCACGCTCGACAACTGATAGATCGCCGCGCCGGCCGCGCCGGCCGCCGTGCTGGTGAGGGTGGCGCCCTGGGTGGCGGCCAACTGGCCGCCGGTGCCGGTGCCCACGCTGATATCGGTGGTCGCGCCGAGCCCGCTTAGGGACAGCGTCGCGGCGTGGCTGTGCGACGGCAGGTTGGCGGCGCTCAGCGTCACCGCGCCGGTGCCGGTGCCGACGGCGGCCACGGTCTCCGCGCCGCCTTTCTGGGCCACCGGGCGGGCGGTCAGCGGCGCCGGGCCGTTCGGCCCCAGCACGGTGCGCCCGCGCAGGTCGGGCAGGGCGAAGGTGGTCCTGCCGTCGCCGCCGTACTGGGCGCCGATGACCGCGTACAAGGCTTGATAGGCGTTGATTTGCAACACGCTGCCATCGCAAAACGCCCAGTCTCGCGGAGCGTAAGTGCCAGGCCAGGGCAGGATGGTTCCAAGGAATGCGTCCATTGCTCATCTCCTGTTACCGGCCGAGGCCGGCTTGTTGGGGACGGGAAGCGGTTCGCTCCCGGCGCGTTCGCCGGCATCCACGGCCAGCGTGGAGCCCATCTTAAAGATGTTTTGATTTCAATAGAAATAAAAGCAATACTTCCAAGATGGTAGCGTTGTATCTTTTCAATGGCGGCGATTTCACATTGACGTGTACGCCTCCCGCTGCGTGTTTTTTGCGCATGGACACAATCATTATTCAAATCAATTACTTAGCGCAGACCCGGGTGCCTTGCTCACAATCTTATCCACACAAAATGTGCAGAAGTGAAAGCTTCTGGGGGTAATTGCCCGGTTTGCGGGAATACGCGTCGAATCGTCCATATTGCTGTTTTTTTACTCAGAGCAAAAATTCCCTTATGAATCAACGATCTTTCACGATGTGGGAGCGGTTGCGCACAATCTTATCCACATCAAGTGTGCAGAAGTGGCGCGGCGGCCTCGGCTCGGTTTTGCCGGTGCTGGCAAGCGGACAGTGCGCTTATTTTACGCATGGCAAAAATAGTCTTATAAATCAGTGACCTGCGGTTTGTGGGATAGCCTTGCTAACAATCTTATCCACAAATTTTGTGCAGAAGTGCACACGTCTGCGGCTAGCGCCCTGAATGTTGTGTTGTGGATAAGTACTTTGGGGATTATCGGTCGCTTGTGGCATCGCTGCCATTTTTTTACGCACGACAATAAAGCTGATTAAAATCAATGGCATGCATGGGGCCGACGGCGCTTGCACACAATCTTATCAACAGAATATGGGCATAAGTTGGCACAACTTTTGCAATGCATAAACCGGACCAGCGAGAGCCGGTCTGCGTTTAATTTGAGCTTTGATATTTTGTTCTTTTAAATCAATGGCTTGCTCGGCATTGAACGGCCTTGCGCACATTGTTGTCCACAGAAAATGTGCAGAACTCCCCAAGCGCATGCTACTTGCCGAGTGTCGTCCAACAAGATACATTGCGCCTTCGGGTTTCATATCACTACAGGAGTTCGTTTTGCTCGCTATTTTCCAAGCCGCAGGTTGGCCCATCTGGTTGTTGTTGATCGCCTCGATCGTCGCCACGGCCCTGATCATCGAACGCTTGCTGTACCTGCGCCGCAGCAAAATCCTGCCGAAGAAGCTGTTGGACGAGGTGGTCCAGGTCTATCGCGGCGGCAAGGCCGACATCGGCGTCATCGACAAGCTGGAGAAAAGCTCCCCGTTGGGCGTGGTGCTGTCGGCCGCGCTGCGCAACGTCGACGCCCCGCGCGAAGTGATGAAGGAATCCATCGAGGAGGCCGGCAGCGGCGTGGCGCATACGCTGGAACGCTTCCTCACCACGCTGGGCACCATCGCCACGCTGGCGCCGCTGATGGGACTGTTCGGCACGGTGGTCGGCATGATCGAGATTTTCGGTTCGCAAAACGCCACCGGCTCCAATCCGGCGCAACTGGCGCACGGTATTTCCGTGGCGCTGTATAACACCGGCTTCGGCCTGGCGATCGCCATGCCGACCTTGGTGTTCTACCGTCACTTCCGCGCGCTGGTGGACAGCTTCGTCATCGAGATGGAGCAGCAGGCGGTGAAGTTTGTCGACATCGTGCACAGCAAGCGCAAGTAAGGACGGCCGCATGAATTTCCGCAAAGGCCGGCACCGCGAGGACCCCGAGATCAACCTGATCCCGTTCATCGACGTGTTGCTGGTGATTTTGATTTTCCTGATGGTCTCGACCACCTACAGCAAGTTCACCGAGCTGCAGATCACCTTGCCGACCGCCGACGCGCAGAAGCAGGAGGAAAAGCCGTTCGAGCTGAACGTGACCGTCGACGCCAAGGGCAACTACACGATCAACGACGAGCCGGTGTCGTTCCGCGACGTGGCCGGCCTGGCGCAGTCGATGCAGACGGCGGCCGGCAAGGGCGGCCAGCCGGGCAAGTCGCCGGTGGTGATCGTCAACGCCGACCAGTTCGCGATGCACCAGATGGTGATCAACGTGATGGAGGCGGCCCGCATCGCCGGTTACGAGAAGCTGACGTTCGCCGCGCAGACCGCTGCCGCCAAATAAGTGTCCGCGTCCACCCCCCATCAATCGTCCGCGCTGGAAACCACGCTGACGCGCAACTGGTTGCGGCGCGGCCCGCTGGCGTGCGCGCTGTGGCCGTTATCGCTACTGTTCCGCGCGGTGAGCGGCTTGCGCGCGGGGTTGTACCGCGCCGGCCTGCTCAAATCGTCGCGGCTGCCGGTGCCGGTGGTGGTGGTCGGCAATATCTACATCGGCGGCACCGGCAAGACGCCGCTGACGATCTGGCTGGTGCAAGCGTTGCAGGCGGCCGGCATGCGCCCGGGCGTCGTCTCGCGCGGCCACGGCAGCGACGCCGACGGCGCGCGCGAAGTCGGCGCACTGTCGACGCCGGCCGAGGTCGGTGACGAACCGTTGCTGATCAAGCAGCGCACCGGTTGTCCGGTCATGGTCGGGCGCGACCGCGCCGCCACCGGCCGCGCGTTGCTGGCGGCCCACCCCGAGGTCGACATCGTGCTGACCGACGACGGCTTGCAGCATTACGCGCTGCAACGTGATATCGAGATCATCCTGTTCGACGGCCGTGGCGCCGGCAATGGCTGGCTGCTGCCGGCAGGGCCGCTGCGCGAGCCGGTCTCGCGCCGGCGCGACTTCACCGTCATCAACGCGCCGCTGTTGACCGCCGAGCTGGTACGCGCCGTCGGCGGCCCGCCCCCCAAGTCCATGGCGGGGTCAGACCCCGACATTCGGTCCGCCTCGACGACAATGTCGGGGTCAGACCCCGACAAGTCGGCGCCGATCCAGATGACCTTGGTGGGCGAGTACGCGGAGCAGCTGCGCGACCGCGGCCAGCGCCGCCCGTTGGCCGCGCTGAACCAGCCCGGACTGCGGCTGGCCGCCGCCGCCGGCATCGGCAATCCGGCGCGCTTCTTCGGCATGCTCAAGGCCGCCGGCCTGTCCATCGCCGAGCTGCCTTTGCCCGACCATCACGACTTCGCCGACCGCCCGTTCGCGCGCCTGGAGGCCGATATCATCTTGATGACCGAGAAGGATGCAGTAAAATGTGCGCAAATTGAAGAACTCAGAGACGACCCGCGACTATGGGTCGTCCCGGTAACGGCGCGCATCGATGCGGCGCTGGCCGACCAAATCGTGGAGAAATGTCGTGGACGCTAGATTGCTTGATATCCTGGTATGCCCGGTCTGCAAAGGCCCCCTTGAGTACGATAAGAAAGCCCAGGAAATGATCTGCAAGGGCGACCGCCTGGCGTTTCCAATCCGCGACGGCATCCCGATCATGTGGGCCGACGAGGCCCGGACGTTGCAAGATCCGCTGCAAGACAAGGTGGATTGAGCGGTGCAGTCCGTCCTCCACCCGGTGTTTCCGTTCATCGTCATCATCCCGGCGCGGCTGGCGTCGACGCGCCTGCCGAACAAGCCGCTGGCCGACCTCGGCGGCAAGCCGATGGTGGTCCGCGTGGCCGAGCGCGCCGCGCTGGCGGGCGCCTCGCGCGTCATTGTCGCCACCGACCATGACGACATCCGCGCCGCCTGCGAAGCGCACGGCGTCGAAGTGTGCATGACGCGCGCCGACCATCCGTCCGGCACCGACCGCATCGCCGAAGTGGCGCGCACCCTGAACTTGCCGGCCGACGCCGTCGTCGTCAACCTGCAGGGCGACGAGCCGCTGATCGAGCCGGCGCTGCTGCAAGCGGCCGCCGCCCGCATCGGCGCCGACGTGCCGATGTCGACCTGCGCCCACCCGCTGCACGACGCCGCCGACGCCTTCAATCCGAACGTGGTCAAGGTGGTGTTGGACAAGGCCGGCCGGGCCCTGTACTTTTCGCGCGCGACCATACCGTGGAACCGCGACGCCTTTGCGCTGTCCAAACAAGCACTGCCAGCCGGCTACGTACCGCTCCGTCACATCGGACTGTACGCCTACCGCAACGATTTCCTGCAAGCCTACCCGGCGCTGGAGGTCTCGCCGCTGGAATCGATCGAAGCGCTCGAGCAGCTGCGCGTGCTGTGGCACGGTTATCCGATCGCCGTCCACGTCACCGACTCGGCGCCGGCCGCCGGCGTCGACACGCCGGAAGATCTGGCGCGCGTCCGGTCGCTGTATCCATCGCCGTATTGATATAGATCAGCTGGCCGGCATAAATCAATCATAAACAGGAAGCAAGTGCGATATTCATACGGAATATCTCTGTATGCGCCTGTTTTGCCCGTGAACGACGGCGCAAGCCGTCACAAATTGGCGTTTAGACGAAGTTTTGTGGTAAGTTTCGTACCAACATAGTCGGACTTGCAGTATTTCTACTGTTTCCACACAAACACTAACCACATCCAAAATCTGTTTTAGGAATTTTTCATGCGTCTTATTCTTTTAGGAGCACCAGGTGCAGGCAAGGGCACCCAGGCTAATTTCATCAAAGAAAAATACAACATCCCCCAGATCTCGACCGGCGACATGTTGCGCGCCGCGATCAAGGCCGGCTCGGAGTTGGGCGTAGCCGCCAAAAAGGTGATGGATGCGGGTGGCCTGGTCTCCGACGACATCATCATCGGCCTGGTGCAAGAACGTTTGCAGCAGCCCGATTGCGCCAACGGTTACCTGTTCGACGGCTTCCCGCGCACCGTCGCGCAAGCCGACTCGATGAAGGACAACGGCGTGGTGGTCGATTACGTGCTGGAAATCGACGTGCCGGACGAGTCGATCATCGAACGCATGGACGGCCGCCGCGTGCACCCGGGTTCGGGCCGCGTCTACCACGTCAAGTTCAATCCGCCGAAGGTGGACAACAAGGACGACGTCACCGGCGAAGACCTGGTGCAGCGCGACGACGACAAGGCGGAAACCGTCAAGAAACGTCTGGACGTGTATCACAATCAAACCGAAGTTCTGCTGGGTTACTACAATACCTGGGCGCAGTCGGGCGAGCCTGGCGCGCCGAAATACCGCCGCATCGCCGGCGTCGGTCCGGTGGAACAAATTCGTGACAGCGCGTTTGCCGCGCTCGCCGAATAAGCGGTAAAGTAGAGCGGACCGAGTGTCCGCTTTTTTTACGCCCTGGTTTTCCCAGGCCGGCCAAGCCGGATGCCCTCCCGATTTGACGTTTTGCAGTTCGCAGGTTAGTCGGCTGTCCGCACCGGACGGCTACTGAAGTGTGGTTTGTAGGCTCGTTCAATAAAAATAAGGGGACATCTATGGCAGCCAGTCTTTGGTTAGCAGTCGGTTGCGGCGTCATCGCCGTGGTTTACGGTTTATGGTCACGCAGCTGGATTTTGCGCCAGGACGCGGGCAACCCGCGCATGCAGGAAATCGCACTGGCGATTCAGCAGGGCGCCGCCGCCTACCTGGCGCGCCAGTACCGCACCATCGGCATCGTCGGCGTGGTGCTGCTCATCCTCATCGGCGTACTGCTCGACATCAATACCGCGATCGGCTTCCTGATCGGCGCGGTGCTGTCGGGCGCGTGCGGCTTCATCGGCATGAACGTCTCGGTGCGCGCCAACGTGCGCACCGCGCAGGCCGCCACCAAGGGCATGAACGAAGCGCTCGACGTCGCCTTCAAGGGCGGCGCCATCACCGGCATGCTGGTGGTCGGGCTCGGCCTGCTGGGCGTGGTGCTGTTTTATATGTACCTGATCGCCGGCCTGCCGCCCGACCTCGGGCCCAATTTGCACAAGGTGATCGAGCCGCTGATCGGGCTGGCGTTCGGCGCCTCGCTGATCTCGATCTTCGCGCGGCTCGGCGGCGGCATCTTCACCAAGGGCGCCGACGTCGGCGCCGACCTGGTCGGCAAGGTCGAGGCGGGCATCCCCGAGGACGACCCGCGCAACCCGGCCGTGATCGCCGACAACGTCGGCGACAACGTCGGCGATTGCGCCGGCATGGCCGCCGATCTGTTTGAAACCTACGTCGTCACCTTGATCGCCACCATGCTGCTGGGGGCGCTGTTGATGACCACGTCGAGCACGGCGGTCGTCTATCCGCTGCTGCTGGGGGCGGTCTCGATCATCGCCTCGATCATCGGCTGCTCGATGGTCAAGGCCAAGCCGGGCAAGAAGATCATGTCGGCGCTGTACACCGGCCTGTGGTGGGCCGCCGGGCTGTCGCTGATCGGCTTCGCGGTCGTCACCTGGCAGGTCTGGCCGGACGAGGCGATGCGCATGCGCATGCTCGGCTGCACCGTGGTCGGCATCGTGCTGACCGGATTGATGGTCTACATCACCGAGTACTACACCGGCACCGATTTCCATCCCGTCAAACATATCGCCGAGGCTTCCACCACCGGCCACGGCACCAACATCATCGCCGGGCTGGGCGTGTCGATGAAGTCGACCGCGTGGCCGGTGCTGGCCGTGTGCGCGGCGATCCTGGTGTCGTACCAGCTGGGGCAGCTGTACGGCGTGGCGATCGCCGCCACGTCGATGCTGTCGATGGCCGGCATCGTCGTCGCGCTCGACGCCTACGGCCCGATCACCGACAACGCCGGCGGCATCGCCGAAATGGCCGGCATGCCCGAATCGGTGCGCGCCATCACCGACCCGCTCGACGCGGTGGGCAACACCACCAAGGCCGTCACCAAGGGCTACGCCATCGGCTCGGCCGGCCTGGCGGCGCTGGTGCTGTTCGCCGACTACACGCACGCGCTCGAATCGGCCGGCCGGAGCACCTCGTTCGACCTGTCCAACCCGATGGTGATCGTCGGCCTGATCATCGGCGGCCTGATCCCCTACCTGTTCGCCGCGATGGCGATGGAGGCGGTGGGGCGCGCGGCCGGCGCCGTGGTGGTCGAGGTGCGCCGCCAGTTCCGCGACATCAAGGGCATCATGGACGGTACCGGCAAGCCGGAGTACGACAAGGCGGTCGACATGCTGACCGCGTCGGCCATCAAGGAAATGATCGTGCCGTCGCTGTTGCCGGTGGTGGTGCCGGTGGTGGTCGGCATGCTGCTGGGATCGGCCGCCTTGGGCGGCATGCTGATGGGCACCATCGTCACCGGCCTGTTCGTGGCGATCTCGATGACGACCGGCGGCGGCGCCTGGGACAACGCCAAGAAATACATCGAGGACGGCCACTTCGGCGGCAAGGGCTCGGAGGCGCACAAGGCGGCGGTCACCGGCGACACCGTCGGCGATCCGTACAAGGACACGGCCGGTCCGGCGGTCAATCCGCTGATCAAGATCATCAACATCGTCGCCTTGCTGCTGGTGCCGTTGCTGCCGGCGTCGGGCTGGCTGGCGGTGAGCGCGCCGGTGATGGCCGCGCACGCGCCGGCGCCGGCGCGCACGCTGCCGGCCGATGCGCCGCCGCCGCCACGGTCGGCCTCGCCGCTGACGGAAGGCGCGCCGCTGGCGCCGGGCCTGCCGCCGCCGGCGCCGCCGGCATCGGAACCGGCGGGCCCCGCGCCGGCGAGGTAGGCGGGCGCCATCGTCGGAGGTTACGAATTGTTTCAATGCCTTCCGTGCGGCCCCATGCCTGCTAATAATGGAGACAGGCGGTGCACTTTGGAAGGTAATGACATGAAATCCCTGAAACCGGCCGCGCTGGCGGCGGCATTCCTGCTTGGATCCTTACTTTGCGCAAACGCGTGGGGCGAGTCCGCACCCGCCGGGACGCCGGCGCAGCCGCGGTCGCAGCCGCAATCGCAGGCTGGCAAGGACGCCTACGCCAAGCTGCCCGTGTGCGAGCTCAGCGAGGACGGCAAGCGGCTCGCGGTGGAGCCGTGCCGCACGGCGCCGGCCGCCGCGCCGATGCCGCGCCGACCGGTGCCGCTGACGATACTGCAAATGCCGAACAACAAGGTCGCGCCGCAGGTCGCCATGCCCAAGACCCAGCCCTCCACGCCGATCGAAGCGCTGATGCAACCGCCGGGCACGCCGATTCCGGCGGTCGGTTGCACCGCCGGTGGCTGTTACGACCCGGGCGGCGCCCGCCACAACGCCGGTCCGGGCAGCACCACGATCACCCCCGCAGGCAAGCTGTGCCAGCGGCAGGGCGCCTGGCTGCAGTGCTGACGGGCGCAGTTGGCCGTCGCGTCGCCTCGGAAGAGTGTTGCTTTTTACTCAAATAGAGCTGGCGATGGATGGGTTTTAGGTTGGTTTTTCGGCTAGTATTATTGTCTATATTTAACTTCAACAATTCTTGCCACCTAAACTTTCAGCTGGGCTGCCGGCCGGTCTTGCGCGCACCGATTAAGGACGTATGAAAACGAGTTCACCCTCCTCCTCCCGCTCCGTGTTACGCCGCCTGTTTTCGCGTTTTGCCGCCGGATACAGCCAGCAGCTCACCTCCCTCATCGAAAAGCGCGCCGACATGGCCATGGGCCGGCTCGTCAACGAGCGCATCGACGCGGTGCAGGCCAAGTCGGCGCTGTCACCCAAGATCTTCCTGCCGCCGATCGAGCTCTACCAGACGGACCCCGCCGGCCCGTTCATGCGCTATTCGACCTGCTCGGCGGCCGACTTCTACCATCCGCAGTTTTCGCAAATCGCCCGCGACCTGGCCATTCCACCGATGTTGCACCGCAAGTTTTGGGAATGGGCCTACATCGTCCATACCGCGCGTAGCCGCGGCGTCATCGGCGACGGCAAGCGGGCGCTGGGCTTCGGCGTCGGGACCGAGCGCATGCCGGCGCTGTTCGCCAAGGGCGGCATGCACGTGACGGCCACGGACGCGCCGCAAAGCATCGACAACGCCCAGGGCTGGAGCGCCACCGGACAATATAGCAACGCCATCGACAGCATCCCGTACCAGGGCATCCTGGACAAGGAAGACTTCCTGGCGCGCGTGCGGTTCCAGGAATGCGACATGAACAACATCGGCGACGATGTCGGCGGCTACGATTTCTGCTGGTCCTCGTGCGCGCTGGAACACCTCGGCAGCCTGCGGCTGGGCATCGATTTCATCATCAACAGCGTCGAGAAGACGCTCAAGATCGGCGGCGTCGCCTGCCATACCACCGAGTTCAATCTGAGCTCGAACGACGCCACCGTCGAAAGCGGCGACACGGTGCTGTACCGCCGCCGCGACCTCGACGCGCTGATCGCCGAACTGCGCGAGCGCGGCCACCAGGTCGACGCCTTCGCCGTCGCCCCCGACGCCCATTTCCTCGACGGCTACGTCGATACGCCGCCGTTCGCCACGCCGACCCCGACCGAGGGACCGGCCCACCTCAAACTCGAGCTCTACGGCTACGCCTGCACCTCGGTCGGCATCACGGTGGTGCGGGGGCGCTGACGCCCCGTGGCGGAGGGGGCGAATTTTCCACGCTCGAGCCGCCATTTTAGCTACAATGGCGTTTGACGTTTACGTAAACGTAACGTTGGCATAAGCTGACCATAAGCCGAGCGGCAAATACACACCATTGGAGACCTGATGCAAATTCAAGACAATGTATATCTCATCACCGGCGGCGCCTCCGGGCTGGGCGCGGCGACGGCGCGCATGATCGTCGAGGCCGGCGGCAAGGTGGTGCTGGCCGATGTGCAGGCCGAGGCCGGCCAGGCGCTGGCCGACGAGTTGAACGGCGTTTTCGTGCAGACCGACGTGACCGCCGAGGCCGACGCCGTGCGCGCGGTCGCGGCGGCCGTGGCGGTGGGCACCTTGCGCGGCCTGGTCAACTGCGCCGGCATCGCGCCGGCCGCCAAGACCGTCGGCAAGGAGGGCGCCCATTCGCTCGAGCTGTTCCAGCGCACCATCAATATCAACCTGGTCGGCACCTTCAACATGGCGCGCCTGGCGGCCGAGGCGATGGGCAAGAACGCCGCCATCGATACCGGCGAGCGCGGCGTCATCATCAACACCGCCTCGGTGGCGGCGTTCGATGGCCAGATGGGGCAGGCCGCCTACGCGTCGTCCAAGGCCGCCGTCGCCGGCCTGACCCTGCCGATGGCGCGCGACCTGGCGCGCAGCGGCATCCGCGTCATGGCCATCGCGCCGGGCATCTTCGAGACGCCCATGTTGATGGGCATGCCGGCCGAGGTGCGCGACGCGCTCGGCGCCATGGTGCCGTTCCCGCCGCGCCTGGGCAAGCCGCACGAATATGCCCATCTGGCCAAGGCCATCATCGAGAACACGATGCTCAACGGCGAGACCATCCGTCTCGACGGCGCTATCCGCATGCAAGCGAAGTAAAACGGTTTAAACGATTTCGTGTAGGATGCCAGAGTGATCGGGCGCGCCCAGGTGGGGCATTTCCCGGCAGGCGCGCCCTCTATTTGGAGAGCCCATGATTCGTTTGAAGACACTGGCGCGCAGCGCCGCACTGGCCATACCGCTGTTGGCCGTTTTGCACGCGCCGGTTTACGCGCAACGCGCGACGCCCGCGGTTACTCCGGATTCTGCGCCGGAAATCGCCACCGGCTACGCCCACAAGACCGGCAAGTCCTCGCAAAAATTCATGGTCGCCGCGGCCAACCCGCTGGCCACGCAGGCCGGATACCAGATGCTCAAGCAGGGCGGCGCGGCGATCGACGCCGCCGTCGCCACCCAGCTGGTACTGACCCTGGTCGAGCCGCAATCGTCGGGCATCGGCGGCGGCTCCTTCATGCTCTACTCGGACGGCAAACGCGTGCAATCCTACGACGGCCGCGAGACGGCGCCGGCGTCGGCCGACGAACACCTGTTCCAGGACGCCGACGGCAAGGCCGTCTCGCGCGAGGTCGGCGTGATCGGCGGCCGTTCGGTGGGCGCGCCCGGCGTGCTGCGCATGCTGGAGCTGGCACACAAGCAGCATGGCAAGCTGCCGTGGAAAACCTTGTTCACGCCGGCCATCAAGCTGGCCGACGAGGGCTTCGCGGTCAGCCCGCGCCTGAACGCGCTGATTTCCTACGACCGCTACCTGGCGCGCGATCCGGTCGCCAAAAAATACTTCTTCGACGACGACGGCAAGCCGCGCCCGGTCGGCTACATCCTGAAAAATCCGGAACTGGCGCGCACGCTGCGCGAGATCGCCGCCGGCGGCGCCGACGCCTTCTACAAGGGCCGCATCGCGCGCGACATCGCCGCCAAGGTGGCCTCGCATCCGACCAATCCGGGCAAGCTGACCGCCGCCGACATCGCCGGCTACCAGGCCAGGGAGCGCGCGCCGGTCTGCAGCGACTACAAGGCGTGGACCGTGTGCGGCGCGCCGCCGCCGTCGTCCGGCGGCATCGCCATCGCCCAGATGCTCGGCATCCTGGAGGTCAAGGACATCAGCCCGTACAAGCCGGTCGACGGCATGCCCAGCGCCGAAGGCATCCACCTGTTCTCGGAGGCGGGCCGGCTGGCCTACGCGGACCGCAACCGCTACGTGGCCGACACCGATTTCGTGCCGCTGCCGGGCAAGGGCGTGAGCGCCATGCTGGACAAGGCCTACCTGGCGCAGCGCGCCTCGCTGATCGGCGAGCGCTCGATGGGCCGCGCCAACTACGGCACGCCGGCCACCATGCAGGTGGCGTGGGGCGCCGACACCGCGATCGACAAGCCGTCGACGTCGCACTTCGTCGCGGTCGACGCCTTCGGCGGCGGGCTGTCGATGACCACCTCGGTGGAAGACGCCTTCGGCGCGCGCCAGATGGTCGACGGCTTCATGCTCAATAACCAGCTGACCGACTTCTCGTTCGACTCCCAGGACGCCGACGGTCCGATCGCCAACCGGGTGCAGGCCGGCAAGCGCCCGCGCAGCGCGATGTCGCCGACGCTGGTGTTCGACAAGGGCACGCAGCGGCTGGTGCTGGCCACCGGTTCGCCGGGCGGCTCGGCCATCATCAATTACGTCGCCAAGGTGCTGGTCGGGACCCTGGACTGGCAGCTCGACGTGCAGCAGGCCATCAGCCTGCCGAACATGGGCAGCCGCAACGGCCCGACCGAGATCGAGGCCGGGCGCGTGGCGCCGGCGGTGATCGGGGAGCTGAAGGCGCGCGGCCACCAGATACGCGAATCGGACCAGAACTCCGGCCTGCAGGGCATCCAGCGCCGCGTCGTCGACGGCAAGGCGCAGTGGTTTGGCGGCGCCGATCCGCGCCGCGAGGGCATCGTACTGGGGGATTGATGGTTGCGCCGGCGGCCGGCGCCGGCCCCGGGGTGTGTGGCAAAGTCGCCGAAAAGCGCCCGCCGCCTTCCCCAAACGGCGCATACCCTGATAACCTTGGCGCATGGGAATTCAAAAGAAAACAGGCTTGATCCTGACCGGAGGCGGCGCCCGCGCGGCCTACCAGGTCGGCGTCCTCCAGGCCATCTCGGAGATACTATGGGAAGCGGGCTGGCCTCCGGCGCGCAACCCTTTCGATATCATTTGCGGCACCTCGGCCGGCGCCATCAACGCCACCGCGCTGGCCTGCCGCGCCGACAACTTCGGCGAGGGCGTGCAAAAGCTGCTCGACGTCTGGCAGCATATCGAGGTCGAACAAGTCTACCGCGCCGATTCGCTGGGCGTGATCCGCTCCGGCGCGCGCTGGCTGTCGCTGCTGTCGTTCGGCTGGCTGCTGCGCAAGTGGCGCGCCGCGCCGCCGGCGTCGCTGCTCGACAACACGCCGCTGGTCGGCCTGCTGCACCGCATGCTCGACCTGCCGCGCCTCGACGCCGCGCTGTCCGAGGGCCTGCTGCACGCGCTGGCCGTCACCGCCTCGTCCTACACCGCCGGCAACCACCTGACGTTTTACCAGACCGCCGCCGACATCGCGCCGTGGATACGCATGCAGCGCGTGGCGCTGCAGGACCAGATCGGCGTCGAGCACCTGCTGGCGTCGTCGGCGATCCCGTTCATCTTCCCGGCCACGCCGCTGTACATGGGCGGCCACCGCGAATACTGCGGCGACGGCTCGATGCGCCAGCTGGCGCCGATCTCGCCGGCGATCCACCTCGGCGCCAGCAAGGTGCTGGTGGTGGGGGCCGGCCGCCTGACCGAGCCGGCGCGCAGCGCCGCCGAAAAAAGCGCGGCGCGCTATCCAAGCCTGGCGCAGATCGCCGGCCACGCGATGTCGTCGATCTTCCTCGATTCGCTGGCGGTCGACATCGAGCGCCTCGAGCGCATCAACAAGACCTTGTCGATGCTGCCGCCCGAGCTGCTCGAGCAAACACCCCTCAAGCCGGTCAAGCTGCTGGTGATCGCGCCCTCCGAACGCCTGGACGATATCGCCAGCCGCCATATCGCCAGTTTGCCGTCGCCGATACGCACCATGTTGTCCGGAATCGGCGCGACCGAGACCCGCGGCGCGGCATTGGCCTCGTATTTATTGTTCGAATCGACTTATACTTGCGAGTTGATCCGGCTCGGCCAACGCGACACCCAAGCCCGTAAAGAGGACGTGCTGGCCTTCTTCGATTCCTGATTTTAATCCTGACCACCGACTGCGGGACCGTTTTGCCGTGTATTAGACGCCAATTTCGACGATTGTTCGGACACTTGCTGGTGCCGCTCCTGCTGTTGTGGGGACTCGGCGTGGCCGCCGCATGGGCCGCCGCGCCGCCGCGCACGTTGCGCTTCGAGCAGCTCGGCGTCGAGAACGGGCTGGCGCAGGAATCGGTGCTGGCCATCGCCCAGGACCCGCAGGGCTTCATCTGGCTCGGCACCCAGGCCGGCCTGACGCGCTTCGACGGCTACCGCACCGTCACCTACAAAAGCGCCGTCTCGGACCCCAACAGCCTGGTCGACAACTGGGTGCGCGTGCTGCACGTCGACGGCACCGGCCGCATGTGGGTCGGCACCGACGGCGGCCTGGATCTGTACGATCCGTCCACGCGCCATTTCACCCACTTCGCGCCGCAGGAGCCGGGGCAGCGCGGCAACGGCAACCGCCACGTGCGCGCCATCGTCGACGATGGCCTGGGCGGCCTGTGGGTGGGCAGCGCCGACGGCCTGCACCACTTCAACCCCTCCACCAAGCGCTTCACCAGCTGGCACCACGACGCGGCCGATGCGGGCAGCCTGGCCAACGACCAGGTCAACGCGCTGGCGCGCGACGCCGCCGGGCGCCTGTGGGTGGCCACCGCCACCGGCCTCGATATGCTGGCGCCGGGCGCGGCCCACTTCCGCCACTACACGATGGACGCCGGCGGCGACAGCCGCTTCAACGCCGTGCTGTCGCTGCAGGTCGACAGCGCGCAGACGCTGTGGATCGGCACCATGGGCGGGCTGGAACAATGGCGCCTGCTGGGCGTCGAGCCGCAGCGCCGCCGCCTGGGCGCGCGCGAGGGCATCAACCCCGGGGTCGGCGTCACCACCCTGTACGAGGACGTCGAGAACCAGATCTGGGTCGGCACCCAGGCCGACGGCCTGTTTCGCTGGCTGCCGGCGGAGAACCGGCTGACGCAGTACCGCCACCAGTTCAGCGATGGCCACAGCGTGGCCGACAACCAGATATCGGCGCTGTTCCGCGACCGGGTCGGCACCTTCTGGGTCGGCACCTGGAACGATGGCGTCAGCCGCGTCGACATGGGCAGCGGCGGCTTCGCGCGCATCGTGCGCCAGTCCGACATGCTCAACTCCGTGTCCGACAACAAGGTGCGGGCGATCGTCGCCGAAGGCGGTTCGAAGCTGTGGCTGGGCAGCGCCGGCGGCTTGAACCTGTACGACCCCGTCACCGGCGAGAGCCGGGTGTGGCGCCACGATCCGAGGGACCCCAATAGCCTGAGCGACGACCAGGTCACCGCGCTGCTGCGCGAAAAAAGCGGCAACCTGTGGATCGGCGGACGGGCCGGCGTCAACTACCTCAATCCGGCCACCGGCGCGATGCGGGCGGTGTCGTTCATGAGCGCGGACGTCGGCAGCGACACGGTGCGCAACATCGTCGCCGACCGCGGCGGCATGCTGTGGGTCGCCAGCCGGGGCGGCCTGCACCGGCTCGACCCGCGCACCATGGACGTGCGCACCTACCGCCACAATCCGGCCGACGGCGCCAGCCTGGCCGACAACGTGGTGCGCCCGATCCTGGAGGACCGCCGCGGCCAGCTGTGGGTGGGCACCTTCAACGGCCTCGATCTGCTGGACCGCAAGACGGGCCGCTTCCGCCATTTCCGCCGCGACCCCGCCGATCCGTTCAGCCTCAGTCACGACGAGGTGCACTGCCTGTACGAGGACGCGCGCGGCACGATCTGGGTCGGCACGGCGGCGGGCCTGAACCGGATGGACGTGGCCCCGGACGGCGCGATCCGCTTCCGGCGCTACCTGCGCAAGGACGGCATCGCCGACGACGCCATCGCCTCGATCCTGCCCGACAACGCCGGCAACCTTTGGCTCAGCACCAACAGCGGCCTGTCGCGCTTGAACATCGACTCCGGCCTGGTGCGCAATTACAGCGGCGCCGACGGCACCATCGAAGGCGCCTACTTCGACGGCGCCGCGCTGCGCACGCCGGACGGCACGCTGTACTTCGGGGGCTTCAACGGCATCACCGCCTTTTCGCCCGGGGACGTGCGCGAAAACAGCGTGGCGCCGACGGTGGCGATCACCGACTTCCAGATCTTTAACAAGTCGGTCAGGGCCGGGCAGGGCGATCATCCGAAGGTGCTGACCTCGGCCATCGAGCACACCGGCGCGCTGACCTTGAGCGAGAACGATTCGGTGTTCTCGCTGGAGTTCGCGGCGCTGCACTACGCCGCGCCGCAGCGCAACCGTTTCGCCTACCAGCTGCAGGGTTTCGACGAGGACTGGGTGGTCACCGACGCCACCAAGCGCTTCGCCACCTACACCAACCTGGACCCGGGCACCTATACGTTCCGCGTCAAGGCCGCCAACAAGGACGGCATCTGGAACGACAACGCGGCCACCTTGCAGATCACCATCCTGCCGCCGTTCTGGAAAACCTGGTGGTTCCGCAGCCTGATGGCGGTGCTGCTTCTGAGCGGCGCCTATGCGGCCTACCACGCGCGCGTGCGCAGCCTGCGCCGCCAGCAGCAGCGGCTCGAGCTGCTGGTCGGCGCGCGCACGGCCGAAGTGGAGCACAAGAACCAGCTGCTGCAGCAGCAGAAGCAGGAACTGGAGCTGCGCCGGCTGGAGGCGGAAACCCAGCGCGCCGAGGCCGAACAGCGCCGCGTCGACACCGAGCGGCAGAAGCGGGAAGTCGAGCGGCAAAAGGAAAACGTCGAGCAGGCGCACCGCAACATCTCGGTGCTGAGCGAACTGGGACGCGAATTGAGCGCCACGCTGGACATGGAAACGTCGATGCTGACGCTGTACCGTCACGTGCATCATCTGATGAGCGCGCAGATCTTCGGCATCGGTTTCGTGCGCGAAGAAGACGGCGTGATCGATTTCCCGTTCGCGATCGAGGGCGGCGTGCGCACGCTGCCCTACCAGCGGCGGCTCGATGAGCCCAACCAGCTGGCCGTGTGGTGCGTCACGAACGGCAAGCCGATCTTCATCAACGACATGCGCGGCGAGTACCGCGACTACATGGACGATTCCGGCCTGGATTCGGTGATGCTGTGCGTGCGCGAGGATGGCGTGCAGCTGGCCCCCGCGCAGTCGACCTTGTACGCGCCGCTGATCGCCGCCGACAAGGTGGTCGGCCTGATTTGCGTGCAAAGCACGCAGAAGAACAGCTATCAGCGGGTCCACATGGACATGCTGCAGACATTGGCCTCGCACGCGGTGGCAGGGCTGGAAAACGCCCGCGCCTACCAGCAGCTGGAGGAGGCGCTGCAAACGCTGCGCCAGACGCAGGACCAGCTGCTGTTGCAGGAGAAGCAGGTGCGCCTGCACACCGAGGAGCTGGCGCTGGCCAACCGCGCCTTGCAGGACAACGACGAACGCCTGCGCCTGGCCAAGCAGAAGGCGGAGGACGCGACCCGGCAAAAGTCCGAGTTCCTGGCCAATATGAGCCACGAGATGCGCACCCCGCTGGCCGGCGTGATCGGCATGCTGGGCTTCGCGCTGCGCGACGGCCGGCTGCACGACAGCACGCGCGAGCAGATCCTGCGCGGGCAGGCCAACGCGCAGTCGCTGCTGTCGATCATCAACGACCTGCTGGATTTCTCCAAGATCGAGGCGGGCAAGCTGACCATCGAGAACATCGACTTCTCGCTGTCGGCGGCGGTGCGCAACGTGGTCGGCCTGTTCGAGGAGCAGGCCGTCGCGCACAGCGTCGGTTTCAGTTTGGAGTTCGGCGAGGGCTTGCCGCAGTTCGTCGTCGGCGACCCGACGCGGCTGCGCCAGGTGCTGGTCAACCTGGTCGGCAACGCCTTCAAGTTCACCCAGCACGGGGCCGTGACGATGCGCGTCGAGCGCGCGCCGGACGATGCGCGCGACGACATCCGCGGCGGCGCGCAGGCGCGGGCCGGCCGCACGGACGCGGTCAACCGCATCCGCTTCACCGTCGCCGACACCGGCATCGGCATCGAGGCCGACGCCATTCCGCGCCTGTTCCAGCAGTTCGAGCAGGCCGACGCCTCCACCACCCGCCGCTACGGCGGCACCGGCCTGGGGTTGGCGATCTGCCGCCAGCTGGTCGAGCTGATGGGCGGCAGCATCAGCGCCGTCAGCACGCCGGGGCGGGGCAGCGTGTTCTCGTTCGAGCTGCCGCTGGCGAACGGCGCGCCGCCGCCGCTGGTGCCGCACCTGCCGCGCGAGCCGCACAGCCACCAGCTCAAGGTCTTGTGCGCCGAGGATTTTCCGACCAACCAGATCATCATCCGCATGATGCTCGAGGACCTGGGCCACAAGGTGGACATCGCCGCCAACGGCGCGCTGGCCGTCAAGGCCTGTTCGCTGACGCGCTACGATCTGATCCTGATGGACGGCCGCATGCCGGAGATGGACGGCGCCAGCGCCACGCGGCTGATCCGCTCCGGCGGCACGGCGGCGTCGCCGGTGCGCGACCAGGAGTTGATGATCATCGCGCTGACCGCCAACGCCAGCGAGGAGGACCGCAGCCGCTACCTGGCCGCCGGCATGGACGATTTCCTCACCAAGCCGATCGACGAGGACAAGCTGCACTTCCAGTTGAGCCGCGCGATCGAGCGCCAGCTGCAGCGCGGCGTGAGCCTGCCGCGCATGGAGCCGCGCCGCCATCCCGCCATCGGCACGCCGGAACTGGACGCCATGTTCGGCGTCGAACCGGCCGCCTCGGAGCCGGCCAGGCTGGCGCAGCACAGCGGCGCCGGCGGCGATCTGAAGGCGCGCCTGCGCGGCGCCTTCCACCAGGACGCGCCGCTGCGCCTGGCGGAGCTGGAGCGGGCGCTGGCGGGCGGCGACCGCGACACCGCCAGCCGCCTGCTGCACGGCATCAAGGGCAGCGCGGGCTATCTGGAGGAACAGGAGCTGCAGGCCTTGTGCGGCGAGCTGGAACTGTGCGCCGACCACGGCGACTGGAAGCGGATCGCCGACGCCATGTCGACGCTGCGCGTTTTGCTGGAACAGGCCGGAGCGACTAGCACGCTGTAAGCCGCCGCGCCGGCTCGCGGGCGTGCTCGCGACCTGGGTTTAAGCCGGCGACACCGGGATTTAAGCCCTGTTTATAATGTGGGATCAAAGGGACGGGAAGTGACATGAAAGTTCTGGTAGTCGACGACGACGTCGTCTCGCGCATGGTGTTGATGCATCTGATCGACAGCTGCGGCAAGTTCGACATCGTGGAAGCGGAGGACGGCGCCGACGCATGGCGGCAGTTGCAGCAAGGCTTGCGCCCGGCGATCTGCTTTTGCGACCTGCGCATGCCCAACATGTCGGGCATGGAGTTGCTGCAGCACGTCAAAGGCCACGCGGATCTGCGGGGCGTGCCGTTCGTGTTGGTGACGTCGGCCTCCGACAAGGACACCTTGCAGGAAGCTACCCAGGCCGGCGCCGCCGGCTACATCGTCAAGCCGTTCCAGGCGGAGCAGGTGCGCGTCCACCTGGCCGGCTTCCTCGACCAGGCGGCCGGCGATGCCGGACACCAGGCCGAGGACCCGGCGGCGACCTTGCGCCGGCTCGGCATCAACGCGGAGCGCCTGCTGGTGTATCTGAGCGGCTTCCACAACCAGCTGGCCGCCGCCGGCGGCGATCTCGATGCGTTGCTGGCCAGGGGCGGACAGCAGGAGGCGCAGGCGCGGATCGAGCGCCTGCACGCCGGCTGCGTGACACTGGGACTGGACGGCGCCGCGGCCGCGCTGAACGGCCTGGAGCCTGACCGGTTGTCCAGCCAGGCGGTCCAGGCGGTGCTGTCGGAGGTGATGCGCGCGGTCGATCGGCAGGCCGAATCGGTCCGCAACAGCACCTCCGCCTGATCCGCGTATTGATTTCGCTCTGGGTTTGTCGCGCATTTTGGGCTTGATGCCGAGATAGTTTAGGTTTAAAGTATCTTCGACATTGCCACTTCAGGGCGACCATGAACCAAGCCACCGACAGTTCCGCGCGCGCCAGCGCCCATACCGACCACTTCGCGCGCGACCATTTGCCGCCGGCGGACCTGTGGCCCGAGCTGCGTTTCGACCTGCCCGAACTGCAGTACCCGCCGCGCCTCAATTGCGTGCGGGAGTTGCTGAACGGCGCCGCCGATCTCGAGCAACGCACCGCCATCGTGTGCGAACAGGGAAGCTGGACCTACGCCGGCCTGCGCGAACGGGTCGACCGCATCGCCCACGTGCTGCGCGGGCCGATGGGGCTCGAAGCCGGCAACCGCGTGCTGCTGCGCGGCGCCAACAATCCGATGATGGCCGCGTGCATCCTGGCGGTGATCAAGTGCGGCTGCATCGCCGTGCCCACCATGCCGCTGCTGCGCGCGCGCGAGCTGGCCGCCATCGCCGGCAAGTCGGAGATCAACGCGGTGCTGTGCGCCGAAGCGCTGCGCGCCGAGCTGGAGGCGGTTGATCCGCCTTTGCCGCAAGCGGTGCGCGAGCGCACCTTGTGGTTCGGCGGCCAGGACTGCCCGCTGGAGGCGCTGATGGCCGCGCAGCCGGCCAGTTTCGAGGCGGTCGACACGGCGGCCGACGACGTTTGCCTGATCAGCTTCACCTCCGGCACCACAGGCGTCCCCAAGGGTACCATGCATTTTCATCGCGACGTGATGGCGGTCTGCGACTGCTTCCCGCGCTCGGTGCTGCGTTCACGCGCCGACGATGTGTTCATCGGCACGCCGCCGCTGGCCTTCACCTTCGGCCTTGGCGGCCTGCTGCTGTTCCCGCTGCGGGTGGGCGCCGCGGCGGTGCTGCTGGAGAAGCTGACGCCGGAAACGCTGCTCGCGGCGATCGAAAAATACCGCGCCACGGTGTGCTTCACGGCGCCGACGTTCTACCGGCAGATGGCGCAGATGGCGCAGGTGGCCGGCGGCCATGACCTGGCCAGCCTGCGCGCCACCGTGTCGGCCGGCGAGGCGCTGCCGGCGGCGACGCGCGAGGCCTGGCGCCGCGCCACCGGGCTGGAAATGATCGACGGCATAGGCGCGACCGAACTGCTGCACATCTTCATCTCGGCGGCGGGCGACCAGGTGCGCCGCGGCGCCACCGGCAAGCCGGTGCCCGGCTACCAGGCCTGCGTCCTCGACCACGACGGCAAGCCGGCCGGCCCGGGCGTGATCGGGCGGCTGGCGGTCAAGGGCCCGACCGGCTGCCGCTACCTGGCCGACGCGCGCCAGCGCGACTATGTGCTCGATGGCTGGAACCTGACCGGCGACGCCTACGAAATGGACGCCGACGGCTATTTCTACTACCGTTCGCGCATCGACGACATGATCATCTCGGCCGGCTACAACATCGCCGGCCCGGAAGTGGAGGACGCGCTGCTGCGCCACCCGGCCGTGGCCGAATGCGGCGTGATCGGCCGGGCCGACGAAGAGCGCGGGCAGATCGTCGAAGCGCATGTGGTGCTCAAGCCGGACGCCGCGCCGTCGCCGCAACTGGCGGCGCAGTTGCAGGAATTCGTCAAGCAGCAAATCGCCCCATACAAATATCCACGTTCGATCCGTTTCGTCAAGGCGCTGCCGCGCACCGAGACGGGCAAGCTGCAGCGCTTTAAACTGCGTTCGGAAAATCCATGAACATCCTTTGCATAGGCGGCGGCCCGGCCGGCCTGTATTTCAGCCTGCTGATGAAACAGCGGAGTCCATCCCACAACATCACCGTGGTGGAGCGCAACCGGCCCTACGACACCTTCGGCTGGGGCGTGGTGTTTTCCGACCAGACGCTGGGCAACCTGATGAACGCCGACGCGCCGACCGCGCGCGAGATCCTGCGCTCGTTCAATCACTGGGACGACATCGACGTCTTCTTCAAAGGCGGCAAGGTGACCTCGGGCGGCCACGGGTTTTGCGGCATCGGCCGCAAGCACCTGCTCAACATCTTGCAGAAGCGCTGCGAGGAACTGGGCGTGTCGCTGGTGTTCGAAACCGAGGTGCGCGACGACCAGGAACTGGCCGCGCGCCACGGCGCCGATCTGGTGATCGCCTCCGATGGCTTGAACAGCCGCACGCGCGCGCGCTACGCCGACAGCTTCCGGCCGCGGATCGAGGCGCGCGAATGCCGTTTTGTGTGGCTGGGCACGCGCAAGAAGTTCGACGCCTTCACCTTCGCCTTCAAGCAAACGGCGCACGGCTGGTTCCAGGCCCACATCTACCAGTACGACGGCGAGACGTCGACCGTCATCGTCGAGACGCCGGAATCGGTGTGGCGCGCGGCGGGGCTGGACGAGATGAGCCAGGCCGGGGCGATCGCCTATTGCGAGCAGTTGTTCGCCGAGCAGCTCGACGGCCATGCGTTGATGTCGAATTCGCCCCATCTGCAAGGGGCCAACATGTGGATCAAGTTCCCGCGCATCGTTTGCGACCAATGGGTGCACTGGAACGACGCCGGCGGCAAGCGGGTGCCGGTGGTGCTGATGGGCGACGCCGCCCACTCGGCGCACTATTCGATCGGTTCCGGCACCAAGCTGGCGCTGGAGGACGCGATCGAGCTGGCGCGCTGCTTCGGGCGGGAGGAAGATGCCGAGGCTGCGCTGGCGGCCTACCAGCAGGCGCGCGCGGTCGAGGTGACCAAGCTGCAAAGCGCGGCGCGCAATTCGATGGAATGGTTCGAGAACGTCGAGCGCTATTCGGCGATGGAGGCGCCGCAATTCGCCTACTCGATGCTGACGCGCAGCCAGCGGCTGTCGCACGAAAACCTGCGCCTGCGCGACGCCGCCTACGTGGCCGGCTACGAGGACTGGTTCGCGTCCCGCGCCTTCGGCCAGGCGGGTTTGCCGGCGCCGGCCTGCCTCCACGTGCCGCCGATGTTCACGCCGTTCAAGGTGCGCAACCTGGTGCTGAAGAACCGCATCGTGGTGTCGCCGATGGCGCAGTACAGCGCCGTCGACGGCGTCGTCGGCGATTACCACCTCGCGCACCTCGGCGCGCGGGCGATGGGCGGCGCGGCGATGGTGTTCGCCGAGATGACCTGCGTGTCGGCCGACGCCCGCATCACGCCGGCCTGCCCGGGCTTGTACTCGCCGGCGCATACGCAGGCCTGGCGCCGCATCGTCGATTTCGTCCACCAGCACAGCGATGCGCACATCGCCGTGCAGCTGGGCCACGCCGGCGCCAAGGGATCGACCCGCGCCATGTGGGACGGCATCGACCGGCCGCTCGAGAACGGCAACTGGCCGCTGGTGTCGGCCTCGCCGCAGCAGTATCTGGCCGGCGTCTCGCAGACCGCGCGGGCCATGACCTTGGCCGACATGGACCGCGTCGAAGGCGATTTCGTGCGCGCCACGCGGGCGGCGGACGAAGCGGGCTTTGACTGGGTGGAGCTGCATTGCGCGCACGGCTATCTGCTGTCGTCGTTCATCTCGCCGCTGACCAACGAGCGCGGCGACGAGTATGGCGGCAGCCTGGAGAACCGTTGCCGCTATCCGCTGCGCGTGTTCGCGGCCATGCGCGCCGCGTGGCCGCGCCACAAGCCGATGAGCGTGCGCATTTCCGCCCACGACTGGGTCGAAGGCGGCATCACGCCGGACGACGCGGTGCGCATCGCGCGCTTGTTCAAGGCCGCCGGCGCCGATATGATCGATTGTTCGTCGGGGCAGGTGAGCAAGCTGGAAAAGCCGGTGTACGGCCGCATGTTCCAGGCGCCGTTCGCGGACCGGATACGCAACGAGGCCGGCATCGGCGCGATCGCGGTGGGCGCGATCTTCGAGGCCGACCACGCCAACGGCATCATCGCGGCCGGACGCGCCGATCTGTGCGCGGTGGGACGGCCGCACCTGGCCAATCCCGCGTGGACGCTGTGCGAAGCGGCCAGGCTGGGTTACACGGCGGTGGCGTGGCCCAGGCAGTATTTGCCGGCCAAGCAGCAGATGGAGCGCAATATGCGGCGCGAGCGCCAACTGGCCTCGGCTAACAAGGTTGAACCACGCGAGGCGGACGAATGAACCAGGGATCGACAACACAGGGCGCACTGCCATTGGCCGGCAAGCACGCGCTGGTCACCGGCGGCTCGCGCGGCATCGGCGCCGCCTGCGCGCAGGCCTTGCTGGCGCGCGGCGCGCGCGTGACGCTGGCCGGCCGCGACGCCGGTTCGCTGGCCGCCGCCGAGGCGTCGCTGCGCGTGCTGTCGCCGCCGGGCGCGGACATCGCCATTCAGGTGCTGGACGTCGCCGACGAGGACTCGGTGCGCGCCGGTTTCGCCGCCGCCGCCGGACGTTTCGGCCGCATCGACATCCTGGTCAACAACGCCGGCCAGGCGGCCGCCGCGCCGTTCGGCAAAACCGACGCCGCGCTGTGGCGGCGCATGCTGGACGTGAACCTGACCGGCACCTTCCACTGCACCCAGGCGGCGCTGCCGGCGATGCTGGAGGCGAAGTGGGGCCGCATCGTCAACGTCGCTTCGACCGCCGGCCTGACCGGCTACCGCTACACGGCCGCCTATACCGCCGCCAAGCACGGCGTGGTCGGGCTGACCCGCGCGCTGGCGCTGGAGGTGGCCACCAAGGGCGTGACCGTCAACGCCGTCTGCCCGGGCTATACTGAGACCGATATCGTGCGCGACGCCGTCGCCAACATCGTCGCCAAGACCGGCCGCGGCGAAGACGAGGCCCGCGCCGAGCTGGCCGCCGGCAATCCGCAAAAGCGGCTGGTGCAAAGCGGGGAGGTGGCCAACGCCGTGGCCTGGCTTTGCCTGGCCGAATCGGCCGCCATGAATGGACAATCCATCGCCGTCGCCGGCGGTGAAGTCATGTGAGGTACAAGGACGCCATGCCCCCATCAGACAACGATCGAGAAAGGCCGGACGACGATGCGTCGCTTGACGAAGCAACGGCGGGCGGGGAGCCGGTGCTCGACCTGGCCAGCCGCCTGACGCGCGACCACCACCAGTCGCTCAAACTGTGGCTGCGGATGCTGTCGTGCACCGTCAAGATCGAGACCGAAATCCGCACCCGGCTGCGCGCGACCTTCGGCATCACCTTGCCGCGCTTCGACCTGATGGCGCAGCTGGAGCGCTATCCGCAGGGGCTGCGCATGGGCGAGCTGTCGAAGCGGATGATGGTCACCGGCGGGAACATCACCGGCATCACCGACCAGCTGGAGCAGGAAAAGCTGGTGGTGCGCGTGCCCGATCCCAAGGACGGCCGCGCCTACAGCGTCAAGCTGACGGCGGAGGGGCGCCGCGCCTTCACCGAGATGGCCGAGGTGCACGAGGGCTGGATCGCCGAACTGCTGCAGGACATGTCCGGCGCCGACAAGGGCCAGCTGATCGAGTTGCTGTCGCAGATGAAGCGGCATCTGTATGCAGCCGATCGGTCGGCCGATCGCAACACCGACGAAAAATAAGGACAAGAATAAGGAAACCCTATGCGATATCTTCAAGGCGAAGCCCACCAGCTGCCCGGCAACCGCGCCACCCTGGCCGGCTACCGCGCCAGTCATTTTTTGTTCGAGTCCGACGTCGGCGTGGCCACGCTGACGCTGAACCGCCCGGACCGCAAAAATCCGCTGACCTTCGACTCCTACGCCGAGCTGCGCGACCTGTTCCACGCGCTGGCGCGGGCGGACGACATCAAGGCCGTGGTGATCACCGGCGCCGGCGACAACTTCTGCTCCGGCGGCGACGTGCACGACATCATCGGCCCGCTGACCAGACTCGATATGCCGGGCCTGCTGGCCTTCACCCGCATGACCGGCGACCTGGTGAAAGCCATGCTGGCCTGTCCGCAGCCGATCGTGGCGGCGATCGACGGCATTTGCGCCGGCGCCGGCGCGATGCTGGCGCTGGCGTCGGACATCCGCATCGGCACGGAGCGCAGCAAGACCGCCTTCCTGTTCACCCGCGTGGGCCTGGCCGGCTGCGACATGGGCGCCTGCGCGCTGCTGCCGCGCGTGATCGGCCAGGGGCGCGCCGCCGAACTGTTGTACACCGGCCGTTCGATGTCCGGCGCGGAGGCGGAGCGCTGGGGATTTTTCAACAGCCTGCGCGCGCCGCAAGAGCTGGCGGAGGCGGCCCGCGCCTTCGCGCAAGGGTTGGCCGACGGCCCGACCTTCGCGCACGGCATGACCAAGACCATGCTGCGACAGGAGTGGAACATGGGCGTCGCCCAGGCCATCGAGGCGGAGGCGCAGGCGCAGGCCATCTGCATGGCGACCAACGACTTCCACCGCGCCTACCACGCCTTCGTGGCAAAGCAAAAACCCGAATTCGAAGGCGATTAAAGGCATGGGCGACAAAACCTATCTGGAGTGGCCGTTCTTCGAGACGCGCCACGCGGCGCTGGAGCGGCGGCTGGACGAATGGGCCGCGCGCCACATCGGCCAGCAGCACGAGGCCGAGGCCGAGGCCGAGGCCGACGTCGATGCCGCCTGCCGCCGGCTGGTGCGCCAGCTGGGCGAGGGCGGCTGGCTGCGCCACGCGGTCGCCGGCACCGCGCACGGCGGCGAGGCCGACGTCATCGACACCCGCGCCATCTGCCTGATCCGCGAGACGCTGGCGCGCCACGACGGCCTGGCCGATTTCGCCTTCGCCATGCAGGGGCTGGGCGCCGGCGCCATCAGCCTGCACGGCGACGCCGCGCAGCGCCAGGCCTACCTGCCGCGCGTGGCGCGCGGCGAGGCCATCGCCGCCTTCGCGCTGTCCGAACCGCAGGCCGGCTCCGACGTCGCCGCGATGCAGTGCGCCGCCATGCGCGACGGCGGCGACTATGTGCTCGACGGCGAAAAAACCTGGATCTCCAACGGCGGCATCGCCGACTTCTACGTGGTGTTCGCCCGCACCGGCGAGCAGCCGGGCGCGCGCGGCATCAGCGCCTTCATCGTCGATGCCGGCACGCCCGGCTTCGCGATCGCCGAGCGCATCCAGGTGATCGCGCCGCATCCGCTGGCGCGGCTGGTGTTCGACGGCTGCCGCATCCCGGCCGCCAACCGCATCGGCGCGGCGGGGCAGGGCTTCAAGGTGGCGATGGCCACGCTCGACGTGTTCCGCACCTCGGTCGCCGCCGCCGCACTGGGCTTCGCGCGGCGCGCGCTGGACGAGGCGCTGGCCCACGCCACGCGGCGGCCGATGTTCGGCCAGATGCTGTCGGAGTTCCAGTTGACGCAGGCCAAGCTGGCGCAGATGGCGACCGGCGTCGACGCCGCCGCCTTGCTGACCTACCGCGCCGCGTGGCAGCGCGACCAGGGCGCGGGCAACCAGCGCATCACCAAAGAGGCGGCGATGGCCAAGATGGCCGCCACCGAGACGGCGCAACAGGTGATCGACGCCGCGCTGCAGATGTTCGGCGGCCTGGGCGTGGTCAGCGGGCAGCCGGTCGAACGGCTGTACCGCGAGGTCCGCGCGCTGCGCATCTACGAGGGCGCCACCGAGGTGCAGCAATTGATCATCGCGCGCGAGCTGCTGCGCGCGCAGGCGGACAAGGACGCATGATGGAGATACTTCAACCGCCGCAGTGGGCCAAGCCGCGCGGCTATTCGAACGGAGTGGCCGCCAGCGGCCGCATGGTGTGCGTCAGCGGCATGATCGGGTGGGACGGGCAGGGCGTGTTCCACACCGACGATTTCGCCGGACAGGTGCGCCAGGCCCTGGAGAACATCGTCGCCGTGCTGGCCGAGGCGCACGCGCGGCCCGAGCACATCGTGCGCATGACGTGGTACGTGATCGACCGCAAGGAGTATGTCGCCGCCTACAAGGCGGTGGGGGCGGCGTACCGCGACGTCATCGGCGCGCACTACCCGGCGATGACGGCGGTACAGGTGGCGGGCCTGGTCGAGGACCGCGCCCGCGTCGAGATCGAGGTCACGGCGATCGTGCCCTAGCGGCGGCGTGGGCGGCACGGCCCCCGCGCCGCCCGGGTTGCGTTTTAGTTTTTGATGAGGACGCCGTTTACTTTCGACGCGGTCCAGACACCGCTGTCGGCCAGCACCGCCACCGAGATCTTGCCCAGCGCCGCGTCGGGCCAGGTGAACGTGGTCGACGAGCCGTTGCCCAGGAAGCCGCTGTCGTAGTACAGCGCGGTGCCGACCCGCACCTGCAGACGGACGGTGGCGCCGCCGCTGGCGACCGACGTGAAGCGCATCTTGTCGCCCCGCTTGAGCGCGCTCCAGCTGACGTGGCTCGCGGCCGTGCTGTAGTTGACCTGGCTAAGCTTCTTCTCGGTGTACGGGAAGACCAGCGCCTGCTGCCAGGTGTCGAAGCTGCCCGGTCCGTTGCCGCCGCCGCCGATTTTCTGCCAGTCGCCGCGCATCGACAACACGCCCAGCTTTTGCGGGTCTTCAAACGAGTTGCCGTCGCCGTCGACCCATTTCTCGCCCCACAGCACCGGGCGCAGCGCCGCGCGGATGCGCTCGAGGTCGGCCACCACGCGGGTGTCCCAGCCGTTGGGCATGAGCGTGTAGTTGGCGCCGTTCTCGACATAGATCCCGAACGCGACATCATAGGTGCGGTCGACCACCATGGCGCCGAAAACCTTGAGCGTGTTGGCGACCTTGCGCAGCGCCGGGCTGGTGATCGATTTGTGGTCGAACGAGGCCGGCAACATCATGCGCGTTCCCAGCGGGATCTGGCCGGTGTTCAGGTGCGCCGTGGCGTCGGCCGTGGTGGCCGGGAACACGTAGCTCGGGTAGGTCACGCCGTTGGCCAGCGACTGGCTGGGCAACGCCATGGCCAGCGCGTGCTGGTAGTAATCGGCGCCGTCGTCGATCTCGTGGCGCCGGATCAAGCCGCCCGTGGGCGGCACGCCCGACGAGCGCACGCCCTGGGTCCAGTGCACCGCGTCGCCCCAGCCGCGGCCGTCGATCCGCGTCCACGAGTACATGGTGGCGGTCCACCTGCCGCCCACCCAGCGCAGCTGGAAGAACGAGTGGACGATGCCCGTTTGCGTATCGACAATGTCGGCGTGGCCGTCGCTGCCGCTGGCCCCGGTCACTCCGACCGGCCAATGCGGCAGCGTGACGTTGCGCGAGTAGCTGGCCGAGTCCGGGTCGGCCACGTTATAGACCGTCATCGGCGTGTCCGTGGCCGAGGCCTTGAACACCGTGAGCGAATAGGCGCCGTCGTCGACGGCCGGCAGCCAGGACGGATTGAAGACCGGCTTGCGCAGCTCGAAAGTGCCGAGTTGCGGACGGATCGGACGGGCGTTCCACGGCGAATCGGCGGAGAACGGCCGCTTGTAGGTGCCCCATCCGGTGGCGGCATCGTAGGCGGTTTGCGCCTGCGCGGTGAATGGAATCGACGCCATGACGGCGCCGGCGATGCAGGTTGACGCGAGCAGGGCGCGCAGTTGGGTAAGGCTAAATCTCATGTACAGTCCTCGAAATTGATGAAGGCTGTAACTGACCGTGAGCAATTTATGCTTTTATGAAACTTATTATAGGGCATTAAATTTCCTTTGTAAAATTTCTTTTGAGAATATTTTACAGTGCCCCAAAGCTATCAATAGTTCCTGAAAAGATTGTTTTATAAGAGAAATGGTGCGATGCGGAATTTAGTGTTTCGCTGTATTAAAGGTGCTTGCGGCGCGTCATCGGCGCCAGGCGCTTATTTTTTGTTGCGCCGCAAAATAGCCCGCAAAAGCAGGTAAGATGTCCGAATGCTAAATTTTTACCTGTCTTTAAAACACTTCTAATTCGTGGGGGATTTATGCTAACGCTGCAACAAACGTCCGCTTTGTCGGGGCATCGTCCCACCGGTTTCGACTATCTGCGCATCCTGCTCGCCGTGTTCATCGTCGCCTGGCACTCGGTGTCGATTTGTTACGGGGCCGCCGTCGAGAAGCAATATTTCCTGCCCATGCGGCCGCTGATCCTGACGTTCGTGCCGGCGTTTTTCGCGCTGAGCGGATTTTTGGTGGCGGGCAGCCTGTTCCGTACGAGCCATTTGCCGAGTTTTCTGACATTGCGCGCCCTGCGCATCTTCCCGGCGCTGTGCGTCGAGGTGGTGATCTCGGCGCTGCTCATCGGCGCCGCGCTGACCACGCTGCCGCTCAACGAGTACTTCGCCAGCCCGATGCTGCACAAGTACTTCCTGAATATCCTCGGGATCATCCAGTACACCTTGCCCGGCGTGTTTGCCGATAACAATACCAACATGGTCAATGGCCAGCTGTGGACCATTCCGTACGAGCTCGAATGCTATATCGCCATCTCGATCCTGTATGTGGTGACCCTGCACCGGCGTCCGCGCACCTTTGTGGTGTTGCTGGCCTTGCTGACGGTGGCGGTGACCGTGCGCAGCTTTACCAAGGATCTTGGCGAGTTCAACTTCAAGCCGTCCGGTCGTTGCGCGCTGTGGTCGTTCCTGTGGGGCGTGGCGCTGTACACGATGCGGGAAAAGATCAAGCACAGCACGCTAACCTTCGTCGCCTGCATCGGCGCGGCGTGGGTGGCGTTGCAGTGGCGCGAGGGCGAATATTTCGCCTCGGCGGCGATCGCCTACATCACCGTGTATATCGGCTTGATCGACTTCAGGAAGACGTTCGTGCTGCGCGCCGGCGATATTTCTTACGGCATTTATCTGTACAGTTATGCGATCCAGCAGGCGGTGTACCAGCTGCTGCCCGAGCACCGTGCGTGGCACGAGAATTTCGCCATCTCGCTGGCGCTGTCGTGCTGCGTGGGTTATCTGTCGTGGACGTATGTGGAGGAGAAAGTGCTGAACCGGAAGAGGGCGGCGCTGGCGTTCGTGAAGTCGGTCACCGACCGGTTGAGCGCGGCCTTGCCGAGGCGGACTTGAATCGCCCGCCCGGCCGGCGTGTCAACCCGCGGCGGCCGACAGCGGTTGCGCGGGCGTTTCCTGCGCGCGGTCGGCCGTTTCGGCCGGCAGCGCGACCCGGTTGTAGCGCACCGCCACGATGACGATCGCCATCAGTTGCAGGATCCAGATGATGCGGCCCTGGTAGCGATCGTGCGGCGTCGACAGCGCGCCGCAGACGCCGGCGTTGATGACCATGCTCAGCAGCATGATCGCGATCAGCGTCAGCTCGGCGTAGCGCCGCCGCCTGAACAACACCACCACCGCCGCCAGGCACACCAGCAACGCCGCCACGCTGGTGACCTGGATCAGCAGCGCGGAATAGGCGACGTTGAACTTGCCCTTGGCCGCGCGCGTGCTCTCCAGCACCGCCTGCTCGTCGGCCGGGATCTTCGGTTCGAAGTTTTGCACCATGCCCGGCACGTAGACAAATTCCTCCAGGCCGATATACCCCAGCTGGGCGGCGATGTTGCGCGCCGAGTTTTCGATCACCTGCAGCGGATACTCGGCGAAGACGGCCTTGGCGAAGGCGAAATCCTCTTGGCCGAGGCGGGTGCGCGAGGCTTTCGAGGCCAAGGTGAAGACGCCGATGCGCGGGTCCGCGCTCCACAGGAAGTCGTCCGAGGTCGCGCGCGTGAAGTCCCTGGCGTAGTCGCAGACCTCGAAGCCGGCCCGCGGGCACTGGCTGTGGACAAAGGTGTTGCCGGGACCGTCCGCCAGCAGGCGCGCGCTCATGAACGGCGGCCGGATCGGCGTGGTGTGGGTGAAGTGGCGCACGCCGAAGTTGAACGCGGCCTCGCCGGCCAGGCCGGCGCCGACCAGCGCCACCGCCAGCGCCACCGCCGTCCAGCGCAGCGGTTCTTGGCGGTTGAGCACGAACCACAACACGACCAGCGTAATGATGGTGGCGAGGATGATCATGATATTGGCGGTGTGGAACAGCACGGCGGCCACGGTGAGCAGCGCCCAGAACAGGCGCACGCCGCCGGGGGCGCGCGGCATCATGATCAGGGCGACCACGCCGGCGATGCCGAGTCCGGCGAACACGTCCGGCATCAGCATGCTGTTGAAGAACGGCAGCGGGCTGGCCACGGCCAGCAACAGCAGCGCGGCGGCGATGGTGCGGTAATCGATGGTGTAGCGCTGGCGCAGGAAGGTGGTGATCATCGCGGTCGACAGCAGCGCCTGCAGCAGCGGCACGCCTTGCAAGCCCAGCAGGCAGGCGGTGACGAACATGAACATGCCGTAGTAGATCGAACGGCCCGAGATCACGCCGCTTTTATCGGGCGAGCTGCTCAGTTGCGCCGACGGCGCCGGGACCGGCGCGGCGGCGGGCGCGGCGCCGGCCTGGGCCGAGGCCGGGTGGGCGGCGCCGGGCGGCGGCATGCCGGCCGTCAGCCAGTTGCGCGCGGTTTTGGTTTCCACCAGCAAATTGGCGGCGCTGGCGGCGCCCTTGATGTAGGCGGTGGTGTCCTGGAACAGGAACGGCTGGCCGTTGAACCAGGCGGGCCAGCTCAGCAGAAATGGCAGGACCAGGAACGTCAGCAGCTTGTAGGGGTTCAGTGATTTCATCGTCTTAGCGCGTCATGTTCTTTTTGTTGAAAACAAAGAAATTTGCCATGATGAAGTTGGCGAACAGGCCGGCAATGCTGCCAACGGCGGTCGACAGCCAGGCGTTGTTCTGCGTGAACGGCAGCGAGTGGAACGCCAGCAGCGAGGCGCCGGCGTTGATGCAGGCGCCCGGCAGCTGCGACGCGGCGAACTTGAGCAGCTCGCGCCAGTCGGCGCGGCCGGCCTGGCGGCGGAAGGTCAGCGCCCGGTTCAGCGCCCACGACAGCGTGATGGCCAGCGCCACGCTGATGACGCGCGCCAATGACGGCCAGCCGGTCAGCTTGATCAGCAGCCAGAAGCAGGAAGCGTCGAACAGGAAGACGACGCCGCCGATGCAGGCGAACTGGAGAAACTTGATGAGGAAGGCGGTGTCGAGGCGCATGGGCTTACTTCGGTCGGGTGAAGTAGCGCGGCGTCGCCAGGAAGGACAGCTGCTTGACCTCGCGCCGTCCCTGGGTGACCGAGCTCAGGATGAGCCCGCACACGGCGCTCAGCACGCCGAGCGAGACGATGAAGGCCGCCAGGATCGCCGTCGGCAGGCGCGGCACCAGGCCGGTGTGCAGATAGTCGCTCAGCACCGGCAGGAACAACGCCAGCGCCAGCAGCACGGCCACGGCGCCGAAGCTGTTGAAGAACAGCGCCGGGCGTTCCAGCTTGATCAGTTTGAAGATCATCCACAGGATCTTGAAGCCGTCCTTATAGGTGCTCAGCTTGCTGACCGAGCCTTCCGGGCGGGCGCCGTAGTTGGTGTCGAAGTCTTCGCTGCGCATGCGCAGTTCCAGGGTGTGCACGGTCAGCTCGGTTTCGATCTCGAAGCCCTTGGACACGACCGGGAAGGACTTGACGAATTTGTGCGAGAACACGCGGTAGCCGGTCAGCATGTCGCGCGTGGCGCGGCCGAACAGCTTGGCGACGATGGTGGTGAGCATCCAGTTGCCGAATTCGTGGCCCTGGCGATATGCCTCGATGGCGGTCGAGTGGCGCACCGCGTTGATGCAATCGAGCTGCCCCTCGACCAGGCGGCGCACCATCGCCGGCGCCACCGAGGCGTCGTAGGTGTCGTCGCCATCGACCATCACATAGACGTCGGCGGTGATGTCGGAGAACATGCGGCGGACCACGTTGCCCTTGCCTTGCAGCGGCTCGTGCATGACGACCGCGCCGGCGGCCAGCGCGATGGCGCTGGTGTCATCTTTTGAATTGTTGTCGTAAACGTAAACGGTGGCGTGCGGCATTGCCAGTTTGAAGTCGGCAACCACTTTGGCCACGGTGGTCGCTTCGTTGTAGCAGGGTACTAAAATGGCGACGGAAATATCTGACAAATTTTTTTGTTCGAATGTCATTGCTGGCAATCCTTCAAAATGAACGGGGGCAACAGATATAGCGTTGCGGGCGACGACGCCGCGTTAGCTTTATCCTAATGCCGCTAGTATAACGCTGCGCTGCACAAAAAGGTTATCAAAGGAAAATCAAACAGCAACTTTCGCGATGAAATAGGCGCTTGCGGGCCGGCCGCGAGCGACCGGCGACGACATGCCATGGTGTAATAATTGCGTTTTGGAAATCTTTTCGGCGGCCGGCACCCCGCTTGCGGCGCCGGACTTGCCACTGCGGCAGGCTCGGCGCGGGAGCGAGGAGAGCTCGCGTCCCGCAGCGTCAGCCAGGCGGTATTGCAGTGGTCATTGTCGGTGCAACGCAGGCCGAGCCGCCTATTGTAGATGATACATCGAGCGGTGTCGCGCACGCGCGGGCGCCGCGCCGGCGCCGTCGGACCGATGCGCCCGACCCGGAGGCCGACTGGCTTTTTAGCCAGCGCCCATCCAATCGTGCGCAGCCCGGCATGGCTTAAAATTGCGTTTGATTAATGTTGAGTGAATGACGTGATTATTTCCAGCCCACCCGCAGTGCCTAAAAAATGGATAGACGTCCTGAAGGGGATCGGCATCATCGCGGTCGTCGCGGGGCACGCGTACACGTGGGAAAACGGTTTGATCCTGCCCTTCATCTATCTGTTCCACATGCCGCTGTTTTTCTTCTTGAGCGGATACCTGTACAAGCCCAGCCCGGATCTGGCGGAGTACTTCCGGAAAAAAACGTTCCACCTGCTGGTGCCGTACGCGGCATTCCTGTTGCTGCTCGTGATCGTGCCGGAAATCTACCGTTTCATCGCCACCCAAAATTTCGTCATGTACGAAGCGAAACTGCTCATCAAGAATGCGGTGCTGGGCGGGCACAGGCTCGAAGGCGTGGCCGCCGTTTTCTGGTTCGTCACTTGCCTGTTTCTGACGCAGCAGATATTTAATTTTCTTGTGGTCCGGTTCAGGCAAGGGATGCTGCTCCCGGTGATCGCCCTGGCCACCGCGTTAGGCTTCGTCAACTCATGGTGGTATCGCGCCGCGCAGGCGCCCCTGGCCGCCAACGCCGTGCTGGCCGCGCTCCCCCTGTTCTATGCCGGATATGTGTTTAAGCGGCACGAGAAAGCGCGCTGGATCACCCCGCTGGCCTGTTTCATCGGCGGCCTCGCGGTCGTCTCGCTCAAGGCCGGATTGGCCAATTTTTACGATATAAAAGTGACGGTGTACGGGATACCCGGTGTGACGATGGTGAGCGCCCTGGGCATCACGATCGCGCTCATCGCGGTCGCCAAGCAGCTGGCGCGGGTTCCGCTCGCCGCCGACGGGCTGGTCGCCCTGGGGCAGGCGTCCATGGTGATCATGTTTGTGCATCAAACAATTCTGCTTCGGCGGGCCGACCTCGGTTCCGCGAATCGGGTCTACGGCATCGTTCTTGCCATTGCCGTTTCCTACCTTCTCTACCTGGTGTTTAAGCGCTTTACGCTGTCCAGGGCCTTCTTGTTAGGCTCGGAAGCGGATCTGCGCAAGCTGCTCGCCTGGCTCAGGCCGGGCAACCGTGCGCCGTCCTTATCGCCTTGACTGCTTCGTTAACGCCGCGGACAAGAAAAAACCCGCGCTCCATGATGAAGGCGGGCGATGCCGTCGCAAGCCTCGCTTGCGGCGGGGTGCTGGTCCCCCCGACTGGAATCGAACCAGTATCCCACGCTTAGGAGGCATGTGCACTATCCATTGTGCTACGGGGAGGACGCTAGAAGCGAGCGCATTATAGCCGAAGCCGGGCCGCCCGTGCAGGCGATGGCGGCAGCCGTGGCGCAGAATACCCTTGGCAAACAGGTAACGCCACGCTACAGTGCCGGGGTTGGCCGAGTCGGCCCCAGCTCCCACGCCATCATGGACCAAAAAGACATCATCACCATCTCCCAGTTTCCGATAGAGAGCACCACGCAGCAGCAATTGGCGCGCCGCTTGTTGGACGCTGTTGAGACAAAACAACAAGTTATGTTGTTTTTTGCAAACACCAACCTGGTGGTCAAGGGGCGCTTCCTGCTCGCGCACACGGCGGACCCGGCGTTACTGCTGGTGAACGACGGGGTCGGATTGGATATCGCGGCGAAATTACTGCACGGCAGGAAGTTCAGGGAGAATCTGAACGGCACCGACTTCACGCCGTTCCTGTTGCGTCAGAGTCCGTCGCCATTGAAGGTGTTCATGATCGGCGGCAAGCCGGAGGTGCTGGCGCGCGCGGCCGAGTACGTGCGCACGGTGTTGGGCCAGCCAGTGGTCGGCGTCTGCGACGGCTATGACGGCATGCGCCAGGGCGGGCTGGTCGAGCGCGTCAACGCCAGCGGCGCGCAGGTGGTGCTGGTGGCGATGGGCAATCCGATCCAGGAGCGCTGGATCGTCGAGCATCGCGCCGCGCTGCAGGCCAATATTTTGATGGGGGTCGGCGCGCTGTTCGACTTCTGGGCCGGCGACAAGCCGCGCGCCCCGCGGCTGTTCCAGCGTCTGCGGCTGGAGTGGTTGTACCGTCTGAGCCTGGAGCCGCGCCGCCTGCTGCGCCGATATACCTGGGATATCCTGGTGTTTCTGCGGTTGTGCTTCAAGTACCGCTAGATCGCAGGGCGGCGCCGCCGCCGCGTCAGGCGGAAGCGGTCGGTGCCGGACCGCGCGCCAGCAGATAGATATGCTTGGCGCAGCGGGTCAGCGGTTTTTCGAGCAGGAAATGGCACAGCAATCCGACCGCCACGCACGCGATCATCGCAGCGATCGCGCCCCCTTCGGCGGCCACCGACGGATAGCCTAGCCGGGTGAGTTTGCCCATCGCCCGGGGCGCGACGGTGTAGAGAACAGTGACATGCACCAGATAGATCGAATAGGACGCGTCGCCCAGCAGGATGATGGCGCGCGGCCAGCGAATTTTGCTTTCCGATAGCAGCACAAAAGCGAATAGCAGTGCGGCCGGCACGCCCCGCGTAAGCAGCCGGAAGCCTTCGTCCGCCGGCACCGGGGCGAATATCGCCAGTACGACAAGCCCCGCCGCCAGGCAGGCGTAGGCATGTTTTGCCACCAGTGCGCCTCTCATATAGGCGCTCGCGACCGTCGCCCCCAGCAAAAATTCCAAGATCACGCTATTGAACAGGAAGGCGCGCAGCACCGAGCCGTGCGGCAACAGTGCGCCGATGGCGTAGCTGCCGCCGACCAGGACGACCGCCACGGCAAGGATGTGTTTTCTTTCTATCAAGATGGCTGCGGCGAACACCAGGTAAAAAAACACCTCGTAGTTCAGCGTCCAGCCTACTCCCAGAATGGGTTGCAGCACGCCGGCCTCGTTGAAGGAGGGGACGAAAAATAGCGACAGCAGCCGCATCGGGGTCAGATCGAAGCCCGAGCCGCCGGCGCGGGTGTTGTAGTAGGCTTGGCACAGCAGGAGGACGGTCACCACCGCGTACAGCGGCCATACTCTGATCAGCCGGTTCGCGACGAAATCCGCGGTCGACTTGTGTCCCTGCTGGTACGGGCGTGAGATGTAAATCATCAGGAAGCCGCTGAGTACGAAGAAAAGGTCGACACCCATCGCTCCGAGGTCGACCAGGATGGGGTGCGATAACAGCGGGGAGGCCGGCAGATGGAGGTCGGCGGGCCGGTTGATCGTGACCGCGCGCAGCACGTGGTGGAAGACCACGGCCAGCGCAGCCAATCCGCGTAGCGCTTGTAGCGAAGTTATACTTTGTTTAGACATTGGCGGGTTGGCGTGGATGCTGGGTGGCGGCTGACCGGCCGGCGTCGGTACGGTTGGCGGGCGGCATGTCCGGAAGTTGCGATATTACATTTATTATGTTCGGTTTGCAATTTTGTGTTGCTTCGCCGCGAATCCGGCTTGGCAAAGGAATATGGCACCTTCACGCCCACTGTCGGTACAATGCACGTTTCTTCCATCTAATGACGTCGGGCCCGCCCGCGGCGCGTCGCCAACACACTCTACTCACTATGGCTGTCATCTCTCTTTCTTCGGCGCAACTCGCGTTCGGACACGTCGCGCTGCTCGATCACGCGGAATTTTCATTGGAGGCCGGCGAGCGCGTCGGCCTGATCGGCCGCAACGGCACCGGCAAGTCGTCGCTGCTGAAGGTGATCTCGGGCCGCTTCAAGCTCGACGACGGCTTGCTGGTGATGCAGCAAAACTTGCAGATCGCCTATGTCGAGCAGGAGCCGGTGTTCGATCCGGAGATGAACGTGCATGACGCCGTCGCCGCCGGCATGGGCGAGCTGCCGGCGCTGCTGAAGGAATACGACGCGCTGACCGGCCAGTTCGGCCAGGGCAACGACGACGCCGTCATGGAACGCATGCACGACATCCAGGTCAAGCTCGACGCCGGCGACGCCTGGAACCTGTCGAACAAGGTCGAAACCGTGCTCGACAAGCTGAACCTGACCGGCGACATGCTGATGAAGACACTCTCCGGCGGCATGCAGAAGCGCGTCGCGCTGGCGCGCGCGCTGGTGTCGGCGCCGGACGTGCTGCTGCTCGACGAACCGACCAACCACCTCGATTTCAGCTCCATCCTGTGGCTCGAAGGCCTGCTGCGCGACTTCAAGGGCAGCGTGCTGTTCATCACCCACGACCGCTCCTTCCTCGACAACGTCGCCACCCGCATCATCGAATTGGACCGCGGCCGCCTGCTGTCCTACCCGGGCAACTTCACCACCTACCAAAGCCGCAAGGCCGAGCAGCTGGAGAACGAGGAAGTCGAAAACGCCAAGTTCGACAAGTTCCTGGCGCAGGAGGAGGTGTGGATACGCAAGGGCGTCAAGGCGCGCCGCGTGCGCGACGAGGGCCGCGTGCGCCGCCTCGAGGCGCTGCGCCTGCAGCGCTCGGCGCGCCGCGAGCAGCAGGGCCAGGTCAAGCTGGAGGTCGGTTCGAGCGAGCGCTCGGGCAAGATCGTCGCCGAGCTGGAAAACGTCAGCAAGCGCTTCGGCGAGCGCGTCATCGTTGACAACTTCACCGGCACCATCCTGCGCGGCGACAAGGTCGGCCTGATCGGCGCCAACGGCGCCGGCAAGACCACCATGCTCAAGATGATCCTGGGCGAGCTGGCGCCGGACGGCGGCAGCGCGCGCCTGGGCACCAAGCTGCAGGTGGCGTATTTCGACCAGATGCGCACCCAGCTCAACGAGGAGGCCAGCCTGATCGAAACCATCTCGCCGGGCAGCGACTGGGTCGAGGTCAACGGCCAGCGCAAGCACTCGATGAGCTACCTGAACGACTTCCTGTTCTCGCCGGAACGCTCGCGCTCGCCCGTCAAGTCGCTGTCCGGCGGCGAGCGCAACCGCCTGCTGCTGGCGCGCCTGTTCGCCAAGCCGGCCAACTGCCTGGTGCTCGACGAACCGACCAACGACCTCGACATCGACACCCTCGAACTGCTGGAAGAGTTGCTCGAGGAATACACGGGCACCGTGTTCCTGGTCAGCCATGACCGCACCTTCCTCGACAACGTCGTCACCCAGGTCATCGTCGCCGAGGGGCAGGGCCAGTGGCGCGAGTTCGTCGGCGGCTACAGCGACTGGGAGCGGGTGCGCGACACCGTGGTGGCCACGCCCAAGGCCAAGCCGGCGGCGGGCGCGAAGCCGGCCGAGCCGGTCTCGACGATGGCGGCGCCGGCCGCCAAGGCCAAAAAGCTCAGCTTCAAGGAGCAGCGCGAGCTCGACGAGCTGCCCAAGCTGATCGCCGCGCTCGAGGACGAGCAGAGCGCGCTGGCGCTGCAGCTGTCGGACCCGGATTTCTACAAGAAAAACGCGGCCGAGGCCAAGCGGGTCAACACCCGCGTCGAGCAGATCGAGGGCGAACTGCTGGCCGCGCTGGAGAAGTGGGAAGAGATCGAGGCGCGGCAGCGATAATCCCCGTCGGCGCGTAAAAATGTTGCGGTGCGGTATAGACACTCCGGGTTGCTTCAAATATAATTTTACGGCGCCGGTCTCCCGCCGCCGATGCAGAAAATGTAATGTGTGGAAGTCTTGTTATCATGGTGATATGATTCAGCGTCGCCGTCACGGCCCCGCTTCCGTCCTGTGTCGGCTGGGCTGTTTCACGGGGTTTTCCACAGTGCGCCACGCAGGCGTGCACTCTCTAGGACTAAGAGCAAAAAAATGTTGAGATCGCATAAAAGAACATCCTGGTTGTTTCCCCTGACGGCGCGGACGGCACTGTGGGCGTAAGACGCGCTCCCGGCGCCGGGAAACTCATCGCGTTGCCGCTCATTATCAGCGGCCTGTTCGCCCCCGCGGCGCGGGCGCAGATCAGCGACACCATCCATCCGTACGTGTCGGCCGGCTATGCGTACGACGACAATTTGCTGCGGCGTGACAATACCAACAATGCCGACGCGGCCCAGTCCGACACCTACACCACGCTGATCGCCGGCGTGGCGCTGGAGCGCCCGATCGGGCGCCAGCGGGTGACCGCCTCGGCGCGCGCCAGCAAGGTCGCGTTCAACCGTTTCACCGAACTCGACTATACGGGCAAGGACGCCGCCGCCGAATGGAAATGGCAAGTGGGCAACCAGCTCAGCGGCCACCTCGGCGCCAGCTACAGCGAGTCGCTGGCCTCGTTCGCCGACTTCCAGAGTACCGCGCGCAACATCCGCACCGACAACAAGCGCTACGTCGACGCCAACTACCTGTTGCACCCGTCGTGGCAGGTGCACGCCGGCTACACCAACGAGCGCTTCGGCTTCGACCTGCCGTCGCAAAGTTATAACAACCGCACCGAGAAGACCGTCGAAACGGGCTTCGATTACATCGCCAGCAGCGGCAGCACCTTCGGCCTGGTGTTCCGCCAGCTCGAGGGCGTCTACCCGACGCAGGGCCTCAACCAGGTCACCGGCCTGCCGGTCGACAACGGCTACAAGCAGGACGAGGTCAAGTTCAACGTCAACTGGATCGCCAGCGGCGTGACCCAGGTCACCTTCCTGGGCGGCTGGGTCAATCGGCGCCACAACACCGAGAAGCTGCGCGACGACAGCGGCGCCAACGGCCGCCTGATCGTCAACTGGTCGCCGCTGGGCCACACCCAGTTCAACGGCATGATCTGGCGCGAGTTCGGCGCCGCCGAAGGCACGCTGGTCAACAGCGCGCTGAGCACCGGCGCCAGCGCCGGCGCCTCGTGGTCGCCGACGGCCAAGCTGAGCTACAACGCCAACGTCAAATACGAAAAGCGCGATTTCGAGCCGCTGAGCGGCGTCTCCGGCCTGGGCGGGCTGACCGACAATTCGCGCACCGCGTCGGTCGGCGTGACGTACCAGGCCTGGCGCCAGGTCAGCCTCAATCTGAACGGCTTCACCACCCGCCGCGACGGCAGCGCCGCGGCGGCGACCTCGAGCTTCCGCGCCAAAGGCGTCTCTTTCAACGCCACCGTGAAGTTTTAAGCGTCATGACGGTCAACGAGAGTCCCCTGATCACCTTTTTCGAGCGTGTCGTCGATCCCCTGATCATCATGGGGATGTTGTATTTGTGCACGATCGCGCTCGGCGCCAGCTTCACCGGGTATTCGCTGGTGCTGACGATCATCGCGTTCTTCGTCGCCTCGTCGGTCTACAAGTATATCGATCCCTACCGCAGCTGGCACACCGGTGGGCGCTGGGCCGCCGCGCGCGACCTGGTGCTCGGCTGGCTGCTGACGGTGGTGCTGCTGACGCTGATCGGCTACGCCAGCGGCATGGTGCCGCACTACGACCGCACCGTGGTGCTGGTGTGGATGGTGGCCACGCCGGTGGCCATGCTGCTGTGCCACCTGGCGGCGCACCGGCTCGGCGCCGACCCGCGCCGTGGCCAGCTGAGCTCGGTGGTGATCGTCGGCGCCAACGATGTCAGCGTCAAGTTCGCCGCCACCATCGGCCGCCTGCCCAACCTGTTGATGAACGTGCACGGCTACTTCGACGACCGCGGCCCGGAGCGCCGGGTCGACGGCGTGGCCCATCCGATGCTGGGCAAGATGTCCGACATCGCCGCCTACGTGCGCCAGCACCAGATCAAGATGATCTTCATCAGCCAGCCGATCTCGGCCCAGCCGCGCATCCGCCAGCTGCTCGACGAGCTCGAGGACACCACGGCGTCGGTCTACTTCCTGCCCGACATCTATGTGTTCGACCTGATGCAGGCGCGCTTCGGCAGCGTCGGCGGCATGCCGGTGATCGGCATCCGCGAGTCGCCGTTCACCGGCGTCAACAGCATCGTCAAGCGCTGCAGCGACATCGTGCTGGCGCTGGCGATCCAGATCCTGTTGATCCCGGTGATGGTGGTCATCGCGCTGGCCGTCAAGCTGTCCTCGCCCGGGCCGATCATCTTCCCGCAGCGGCGCTACGGCCTCAACGGCGAGGAGATCATCGTCTACAAGTTCCGCTCGATGACGGTGACCGAGAACGGCGACAAGGTGGTGCAGGCCAAGAAGGGCGACAGCCGCATCACCCGGGTCGGCGGCTTCCTGCGCCGCAGCTCGCTCGACGAACTGCCGCAGTTCTTCAACGTGCTGCAGGGGCGCATGAGCATCGTCGGGCCGCGCCCGCACGCGGTCGCCCACAACGAGCAGTACCGCAAGCTGATCAAGGGCTACATGTTGCGCCACAAGGTCAAGCCGGGCATCACCGGCTGGGCCCAGGTCAACGGCCTGCGCGGCGAGACCGAAACGCTCGACAAGATGGAGGCGCGCATCGAGTACGATCTGGACTACCTGCGCAACTGGTCGCTGTGGCTCGATCTGTGGATTATCGTGCGCACGGTGCTGGTGGTGGCCAAGCGCGAGAACGCGCATTGACGGCGCGGCGGAAGGTCCGCCAAGGCGCCGTCGCCGAAGGAAGACGAATTGAAATGCTGCATTGCGATATTTGTGCCACAATCCGGGTCGGAGGTTGCATTTAATGCATAGCCTTTATAATATTGACAATCGTTTGAGTGGCACGCATACTTTGCCCCCACGCCGGTCGCAGCCGTTGACCGCCGCCACACGTGACTGAGGAAGACTATCTTGAACCATACACAATTTGACGGCGTCACGCGACGCCACGGTCTGCGCCGCGTCGGCGGCGGCGCGCTGGCGCTGCTGCTGGTGGCCGGCTTGGCCGCCTGCGGGAAGAGCGACACCAAATCCGGCCAGGCGCTGGTCAAGGTCGGCGGCGAGGAGATCACCGCGCTGCAACTGAACGAGGAACTGGCGCGCTCGGGCGTGCCGGGCGCCCAGCAACAGCAGGCCCGTCCGCAGATCCTGGCGTCGCTGGTCGACCGCCAGCTGCTGATCAACGAGGCCGTCAAGGACAAGACCGACCGCGACCCCAAGGTGGTGCAGGCGATCGAGCGCGCCAAGTCGCTGATCCTGGCCCAAGCCTACCTGCAAAAGAAGGTCGGCACGCCGGCCAAGCCGACCCGGGACGAGGTCAAGGAGTACTTCGACAAGCATCCGGCGCTGTTCTCCCAGCGTAAGACGATCGACATGCGCCAGTTGGTGTTGCCGACGGCCGACCTGAACGACGGTCTCAAGAAGGAGATCGACGACGCCAAGACGCTGGACGACGTCGCCGCCTTGCTCGACCGCAAGAACGTCAAGTACGCCCGCAACCAGATCTCGCGCAGCTACGCCGATCTGGCACCGGCGTTGGGCGACAAGCTGCTGTCGCTGCCCAAGGGCCAGCTGTTCATCATCCGCGAGGGCGAGCGCAGCACCGTGGTGACCATCACCGACGTGCGCGACACGCCGGTCGAGCTGGCCGCGTCGACGGCGCAGATCGAGCAATACCTGATGAACACCCGCGGCAAGGAGGCGGCCGCGGCCGAACTGGCGCGCTTGCGCGCGGCCACCAAGGTCGAGTATGTCAACAAGGCCGACGAGCCGGCCGCGGCCGGCACCCCCGGTGCGCCGGCGGCCCCGGCGGCCCCGGCCGCGGCGGGCACGCCCGCGCACGACGACGCCGCCGCCCGCGGCGTGGCAGGACTCAAATAACGGGGCGGCCCGTCGGGCCGCCCACCGCACACACGGAGAACATACTATGAAACGACTCGTATTTTGGATGATGGCGTCGCTGCTGGCGCTAACCCTGGGCACGGCCGGCGCGGCCGAGCTGTTGCTCGGACCCGGCGACGTGGTCAAGGTCTCGGTCTACAACAACCCCGACCTGACCACCGAGACGCGCGTGAGCGCGTCCGGCTTCATCACCTTCCCGCTGGTCGGCCAGGTGGCCGTGGCCGGCCTGCCGACGGCGGCGGCCGAAAAGAAACTGGCGCAACTGCTGGTGTCGGGCGGCTTCGTCAAGAACCCGCAGGTCAACATGATCGTCACCGTGCTGCAAAGCCAGCAGGTGTCGGTACTGGGCCAGGTGGGCCGTCCGGGCCGCTATCCGCTGGACGGCAGCCGTAGCGTGCTCGACGTGCTGGCGCTGGCCGGCGGCGTCGGTGCCGAGGGCGGCGACACCGTCACCGTGCTGCGCACCCGCAACGGCACCACCACCAAGGACGTCATCGACGTCGCCGAACTGGTTCGCACCAGCAACATGAAGGCCGACCTCGACCTCAGCGGCAACGACGTCGTCTACGTCGAGCGCGCGCCGCGCTTCTACATTTACGGCGAAGTGCAGCGGCCGGGCATGTTCCGCATCGAACGCTCGATGACGGTGCTGCAGGCGCTCGCCGCCGGCGGCGGCCTGACCCCGCGCGGCACCGAGCGCGGCCTGCGCATCAAGCGCCGCGACGCCGAAGGCAAACTGCAGATCCTCGAAGCCAAGTACGACGATCTGGTGCAGAACGACGACGTGCTGTACGTGCGCGAAAGCCTGTTCTGATGACGTGGGCCGGTGCGGCCCTCCGGCCCGCCAGCCGTTGCGGCGTTCGATCGATTCTTTAGAAAGACAATCATGAATTTCACCCATTTGCTCCTGGCGCTGCGCGCCCGCTACAAGATCTTGCTGCTGATCCTGGCCGTCACCGTCGCCGCCACCGTGGTCATCAGCCTGATGCTGCCCAAGGTCTACCGGGCCAGCACCGCGCTGGTGCTCAACACCAAGGGCGTCGATCCGGTCACCGGCATGAGCCTGCCGGTGCAGATGATGTCCGGCTACGTCGTCACCCAGGCCGACATCATCCGCAGCAAGAGCGTCGCGCTCAAGGTGGTCGACAACCTGCGCCTGGCCGACAGTCCGGCCGTGCAGCAGCAGTTCGCCGACGCCGTCAAGGGCAACACCGACGTCACCATCAAGGAATGGCTGGCCAACCTGTTGCTGGCCAAGGTCGACATCGAGCCCTCGCGCGATTCGAGCGTGCTGACGATTAACTTCCAGGGCGCCGATCCGAAGTTCGTCGCCGCCGTGGCCAACGCCTTCGCCGAAGCCTACATGCAGTTTTCCGTGCAACTGAAGACCGATCCGGCGCAGCAGGCCTCCGGCTTCATCAACACCCAGATCAAGCTGCTGCGCGAGCAGTACGAGGTGGCCCAGAGCCGCCTGTCGAAATACCAGAAGGATAACAACATCTACAACGCCGACACCCGCGTCGACGTCGAGATGGCGCGCCTGAACGAACTGTCGAGCCAATTGGTGCAGGCCCAGGGCCAGACCATGGAGGCGCAATCGCGCTCGCGCCAGGCCACCGGCGGCGCCGAGAGCTCGCCCGACGTGCTCAACAACGGTCTGATCCAGGGCTTGAAGTCGTCGCTGGCGCTGGCCGAGGCCAAGCTGGCCGACACCTCGGCGCGCCTGGCGCCGAACCACCCGCAGTACATCTCGGCCAAGTCCGAGGTCGACAAACTGCGTTCGAGCCTGAACGACCAGATCCGCATCGCCTCGAGCGGCGTGGCCGGCACCAGCACCATCTTCAAGCAGCGCGAGGGCGAACTGCGCGCCGCGCTGGCCGCGCAAAAAGCGCGCGTGCTGGAGATGAACGGCGCGCGCGACGAGTTCGTCGTGCTCAGCAACGAGGCCGACAACGCCCGCCGCTCGTACGAGTCGGCCATGGCGCGCTACAACGCCACCAACCTCGAGGGCCAGTCCAAGCAGTCCGACATCGCCGTGCTGTCGACCGCCAACACGCCGGGCTCGCCGTCGTCGCCGCGCCTGATGGTCAACCTGGCGCTGTCGCTGGTGATCGGCACCATCCTCGGCGCCGGCGCCGTGCTGCTGCTCGAAATGCTCGACCAGCGGGTGCGCTCGGCCGCCCACATGGCCGACGCCTTCGGCCTGCCGGTGCTGGGCGTGATCGCCACGCCGCGCGCGGCCAAGCGCGTGCTGCGCCGCAACCGCCCGGCCGCGCCGATGGCCCAGCTGCAGTAACCGACCCGCACGCGGACCACTGACATACACGGAGCACCAACATGAATTCCAATTCCACCGTCCCATCCTACCCGGCGCCGGAGCTGCGCGACAAGCCGCCGGCGGCGTCCGTGCCGGACCGCTCGATCGGTGCCATCCTGATCAAACAGGGGCGCCTGTCGGTGGCCGACGCCGAAAAGGTGATGCGCCACCAGGTCGAGCACAACGTGCGCTTCGGCGACGCCGCGCTCGCGCTCGGCGTGCTCAGCACGGCCGACATCGAGTTCGCGCTGTCGCGCCAGTACGACTATCCGTACCTGCTGCGCGGCGAAAGCGCCATCAGCGAGACCGTGGTGGCCGCCTATGAACCGTTCACCGCCCGCGTCGAATCGCTGCGGGCGCTGCGCAACCAGCTGATGTGGCGCTGGTTCGAGACCGGCGACGAGCGCCGCGCGCTGGCCGTGACCGGCGCCGAGCGCGGCGACGGCCGCAGCTTCCTGGCCGCCAACCTGGCGGTGGTGTTCTCGCAGCAGGGCCAGCGCACGTTGCTGATCGACGCCGACATGCGCCACCCGAGCCAGCACGCGCTGTTCGGCCTGGAGAACCGGGTCGGCCTGTCGTCGGTGCTGTCGGACCGCAACGGCGTCGAGGCGGTGCAACGGGTGCCGGCGCTGCTGGACCTGTCGGTGCTGACGGCCGGCGCGCCGCCGCCGAACCCGTCCGAATTGCTGGGCCGCCCGGCGATGGGCAAGCTGCTGCGCGAGCTGGCGCCGCAGTTCGACGTGATCCTGATCGACACCCCGGCCGGCAGCGAATGCTCGGACGCGCAAATGGTGGCCGGCCGCGCCGGCGCCGCGGTGGTCGTCACCCGCCAGGACGCCTCGCGCATCAACGAGGTGCATAACCTGATCGGCGCCCTGGGCGAAGCCCGCGTGCACGTCGTCGGCACCGTGCTCAACAACTTCTAACGCGATGGATACCATGGCCACCCAACCAGTCGGCACGGCGCGCGCGGCGCTGGCTCCCTCGATCCTGCTGCTGGTCGGACTGGGCGTGGTGTATCTGCCGACGTTCTGGGACCTGTTCCACGGCGCCTGGAGTTCGGACCGCAACGCCCACGGCCCGATCGTCATGACCGTCGCCTTCGGCTTCCTGTATTTCCGCATGCGCCAGCTGCTGTCGCAGCAGCGCTTCGAGCGCAACCCGGCGCCGCTGGCCGGCGCCGCCGCGCTGCTGGTCGGCCTGGTGTCCTATGTGCTGGGCCGCTCGCAGGGCGTGCTGCTGTTCGAGGTCGGCTCGCTGCTGTTCGTGCTCAGCGGCGTGCTGATCGCCTTCTACGGCGTGCGCACCTGGTCGCGCATGTGGTTCGCCTTCTTCTTCATGCTGTTCATGATCCCGCTGCCGGCCTCGATCGTCGACGTGCTGACGTTGCCGATGAAAATCGGCGTCTCGTACGCCACCGAGCACCTGCTGTACTGGTTCGGCTACCCGATCGCCCGCAGCGGCGTGATCCTCACCATCGGCCAGTACCAGTTGCTGGTGGCCGACGCCTGCGCCGGCCTGAACTCGCTGTTCACGCTCGAGGCGCTGGGCCTGCTGTACATGAACCTGGTGCGCCACCCGTCGGTGGTGCGCAACGTCGTGCTGGCGGTGCTGATCGTGCCGATCTCGTTCACCGCCAACACCTTGCGCATCATGTTCCTGTCGCTGATCACCTACCACCTCGGCGACGCCGCCGGCCAGGGCTTCCTGCACGGCTTCTCCGGGCTGGTGCTGTTCCTGTCGGCGCTGCTGCTGATCATCGGCGTCGACAGCGCGCTGAGCTGGCTGGTGCGCAACCGCACCAAGCGCGACGACGACGAACAGGCCGGCCTGCAACTGCCGGCCGTGGCGGCCGGCGCCTGGAGCAAGCTGACCCACGTGGCGCTGCGCCCGGCGCTGGCGATGCTGGTGGCCATGGTCGCCACCGTCGGCCTGGCGCACGCGCTGACCCCGACCCTCGAGGCGGCCGCCGGCGGCACGCCGCTGGCCAACAGCGTGCCGACCCGCTTCGGCGACTGGACCGAGGTGCCCAACGCCGGCGCCCAGGCCGAGCTGTCGACCGCCGAGGACGGCGGACGCAGCCTCGAGCAGCCGTACGACGACGTGCTGATGCGCACCTATGTCAACCGCGACGGCGTGCAGGTGATGCTGGCGCTGGCCTATGCCAAGGAACAGCGCCAGGACGTCAAGCTGCACCTGCCGGAGATTTGCTACCCGGCCCAGGGCTACAAGGTGATCTCGCTGAGCCCGGCGAGCCTGGCGGTGACGCCGGCCGGCGCGCTGCCCGGCAAGCACATGGTCGCGTCCAGCCAAAACCGGCTCGAGGCGGTGACCTACTGGACCCGCATCAGCGACGCCTACCCGCAGGGCGGCTTCGACATGCGCATGAAGATCTTCCGCGACGGCCTGGCGGGCAAGGTCGCCGACGGCATCCTGGTGCGGGCGTCGACCCTGGTGCGCGACCAGAGCGAGACCAAGGCGGCCTACGCGATGCAGCAGGACTTCCTGCGCCAGCTGGTGGCGGCCAACGACCCGCGCGGCCACGCGCTGGTGGCGCGCTAAGGCGTGTTAAGGCGCGTTAAGGCGCGTTAAGGCGCGTTAAGGCGCGCCGGCGCTGTCGGCGGCGCGGCCGGGGGAAAGCAATGCCGTTCAGTCCAGACTGAACGGCATTTTTTTTTGGGGGATGGCCGACATCAGCCGATGCGCGCGGCCGGCGTGCCATGTTGGATGGGGGTTGCTGGGGCGCGCCGGCGCCGGTTGCGGGGCGCCGTGCGGGCCGCCGGCGACGCGGGCGGCCCGCACGGCCGGCATCGCCGGCTCGATCGGCGCGTTGCCCGCGGCGGCGGGCGGCGCCGCGGGCACGGCGAGGTCCGCCGTGGATCAGGTCAACGTGCCGGCCATCGTCGGTTTGAATTTGCGCCGGCGCAGCTGCGTGAACGCGTAGCCGCGCGTGGCCGGGTCGCCCGCCATCACCAGCAAATCGCCCAGGGTCAGCGTGATCTGCGGATACGCCCCCAGCGAGTGAAGCAAACCGGGCAGGGCGCCTTGCCCGTTGCCGTGCTTGGCGTAGAACAGCCGCGCCGCCTGCACGATCTTGTCGCCCGACTTGAGCGTGATGCGCTCGAACTCGTGCGAGATGTCCATCACATAGCTGTTGGCGCCGATGTTGTGCGCCGGGCCGCCGTGCGCCACCAGCCGCACCCACATTTCCCAATCCTGCCAGGCCGGCATGGCCGCGTCGAAGCCGCCGGCGCCGCGCAGCAGCGCCGGCGTGGTGAACACCTGGTTGCCGATGGCGTTGTCGCGCACGATACGCTCCATGGTGACCACCGGGTCGGTGTTGCCGAGGTTGACGCTGGGGCCATGGTCGAAGATGCGGCGGTCGAACAGGCACGAGAAGCGTTCGCCGGCGGCCGTGCGCCGTTCCCAATGGGCCACGAAGGTGGCCAGGCGGTGCGGCAGGAACAGGTCGTCGTCGTCGAGTCCGGTGATGAACTCGCCGTGCGCCACCGCGATCGCCTGGTTGCGCGCCGCGCAGGCGCCGACCGAGGTGTCGTTGTGGATCAGCTGGACGTTGTGGCGCCCCTGCAGGCTGCGCACGTAGTCGCAGGTGCCGTCGGTGGCGCCGTCGGATACGACGATGAGTTCGACGTCGGTGTGGGTCTGGCCGAGCACCGAATGGACCGCGCGCCGCAGCAGCGTCTCGCGGTTCTTGGTGGGGATGTAGATGGAAACGAGTTTGCCCATGGGACGACGGAACTCCAGTAGATAGATAGCGGATGAGGCGGGAACGGCGGCGGCCGCGGACGGCGCCGCCGGCGCCTAGCTGGACAGGCCCAGCATTTTTTTACAATCCTGCACCAGCGCCTTCGAGAACAGCAGCGTCAGCCCGCCGTACACGGCCGCGCCCAGCACGGCGATGACGACCAGCTGCAGCTCGGGACCGGCCTGACGCGCCAGCAGCCATTGCAGGGCCGGATAGATCGCCGCCACCATCAGCAGCGCGAACAGCGGCGGTTGCCAGATCGCGCGCGCCAGGGCGCCCATGTCGCTGTGCAGCTGGCGGGTGGCGTAATAGAAGTGCGGCAAGCCGTTGAGCACGTTGGCGGCGAGGTAGCAGATCGCCACCCCTTCGATGCCCCAGTGCACGCCGATGAAGAAGCTGCCCACCTGCAGGATCGAGCCGAGCAGGCCGAGCCGCATCATCAGGTCGGTGCGCCCGGTCGACATGAACACGGTGCCGGTGGTGGTGATGAGCGACTGGATGAAGCCGACCGGCGCCAGCCAGGCCAGCACCACCGGCACGGTGCCCCATTTGGGGCCGAGCGCGACGGTGACGAACGGTTCGCGCAGCACCCACAGGCCGGCCATCATCGGCGCCGTCATGGTGGCGATCAGGCGCAGCGCGCGCAGGTACAGCAGCGCCATCTGCGGGCGGTCGTTCTGCTGGCGGCTCATGACGGGGAACAGCGCCCGCCCGGCCACCGCGCTCATGCTTTGCAGCGGGAACATCATCAGCTTGTAGGCCTGGGCGTAGATGCCCAGCTGCACCTGGCCGAGCACGCGGCCGATGACCAGGCTGTCGGCGTTGCGGGCGAAAAAGTTGATGAAACTAAAGCCGGTCAGGTTGCCGCTGAAGCCCCACAGCGACTTGAACTCGGCCATGCTCCAGATTTTTCTCGGGCGCCAGTCGTTGGCCAGCCACAGCTGGATCGACGACACGGCTGCCGCCACCACGGTCTGCCACACCAGCGCGTAGACGCCGAAGCCGGCGTAGGCCAGCAGCACCGCCACCAGCAGGCCCGACAGCGCCGACACCAGCTCGACCCGCGCCAGCGTGCGGAAGCCGGAGCGGCGCTCCAGCAGCGCCTGGTGCACCGCGCTGGCGCTGGTGACGGGGAAGGCCAGCGCGAGCAGGCACAGCACCGGCGCCAGGCGGTCGGTGCGGAAATACGTGGCCGCGAACGGGGCGGCCGCGCACAGCACCAGGGCCAGCAGCGCGCCCATGCCGACGTTGAGCCAGAACACGGTGTTGGTGGTGTGTTCGCTGAGGTCCTCCTTTTGCACGATGGCGGCGGCGGTGCCCATGTCGCGCAGCAGGTAGGCGAAGTTCATGGCCACGGTGGCCATGGCCAGCAGGCCGTACTCGGCGGGGGGGAGCAGGCGCGACAGGATGACCAGCGACACCAGTTGCAGCACGATACGTGCCGCTTGCGCCAGCGTCAGCCAGCGCGCGTTCGACATGGCGGACATCAGGCGGTGCTTCTTTCATTGGTGAAACCGTAGGCCGCGATCATGGCCCGGATTTGTTCGTCGTTGTAATTGGCGCCGACGTTGTCGAGCCACAGCGCCACCTCCTGGGAACCGTCCCAGCAATAAATCTCGTGGCGGGCGTCGGCGCGGCGGAACGTGGCGCCGCGGTCGCGCGCCATCCACCAGAACCAGATGTCGTCGCCGCGCGGGCACAGCCGCGTGAAGGCGTCGACGTCGAGCACCTCGGGGCCGAACAGGCCGGCCGGATACAAGGTGCCGCCGATGCCGGTGGGGAAGTTGAGCCGGCTCGATTCGCGGTTGCCGGACTCGAATTCCCACTGCGTGTACGGCAGCGGCAGGCCGGCGCCGTCCAGGCGCATGCGGTGCATGCGGTGGCAGATGACCTCGAGCTTGCCGGGCACCTGCATCTCGGTGAGCTGGCGCAGCCAGTCGCGCCAGTAGTAGACGTCGTCGTCGGCGGTGACGATGGCGCGCCGCTCGCCCTGTTGCAGCAGCGGGATCATCTTCTTGTACGAGCGGGTGTCGTCGCAGGCCTCGATCTCGAGGCCGGCCGCGCGCAGCGCCGTCACCGCCGGCGGCAGCCGGTCCATGTCGCCGTGGGCGATCCACAACACCACCCGCGCCGGCGCCTGCGACTGCGACAGCAGCGACTTGAGCGTCAGGTGCAGCGTGGCGAAGCGCGGCGGATAGGAGGTCAGCGAGACGACCACGCCGGCGCCGCCGTCGGCGCCGCGGCGGGCGTCATAGTGCCGCCCGTACGCGAGCCAGTCGCGTTCGAGCAGGATGAAACGGCGCAGGTTCGCCGCGCGCTGGCGCAGCCGGCGCGCTTTGTTCATCAACCAATTGGTCATCGGCCGCCGCCCTTAGCCGGCGTGCTTGCCGGCGCGGCCGATCGCGTGGTATTCCACCCCGGCCCGGTGCATCGCGCCCGGTTCGTACAGGTTGCGGCCGTCGAAGATCAGCGGCTGCGTCAGCGCGGCCTTGAGCGCGGCGAAGTCGGGGCTCTTGAACGCCTTCCACTCGGTCATGATGATCAGCGCGTCGGCGCCGGCCACCGCGTTCATCGGCGCGTCGCTGTACGACAGCTGGCGCTGTCCGGCCGGCAGGTCGGCCAGGTCGAGCTCGAAGGCGTGGCGCGCCTCCTCCATCGACACCGGGTCGAACGCGACCACCTTGGCGCCGCGCTTGAGCAGCTCCTTGACCATCACGCGGCTCGGCGCGGCGCGCATGTCGTCGGTGTTGGGCTTGAACGCCAGGCCCCACATGGCGAAGGTCTTGCCGCTCAGGTCCTCGCCCAGGCGGGCGACGATCTTGCCCAACAGGATTTGTTTTTGCTGGTTGTTGACCGATTCGACCGCGTGCAGGATTTCCAGGTGCTGGCCGAACTCGCTGGCGCTGCGCACCAGCGCCTGCACGTCTTTCGGGAAGCACGAACCGCCGTAGCCGGTGCCGGCGTACAGGAACGAGAAGCCGATGCGCGGATCCGAGCCGATGCCCTTGCGCACGTTTTCAATGTCGACGTCGAGCTTGTCGGCCAGGTTGGCCAGCTCGTTCATGAACGAGATGCGGGTGGCCAGCATGGCGTTGGCGGCGTACTTGGTGAACTCGGCCGAGCGCACGTCCATGTACAGGATGCGTTCGTGGTTGCGGTTGAGCGGGGCGTACAGTTCGCGCATCTTGTCGCGCGCCTGCTGGCCGGCGGCGTCGGTGTCGGCGCCGATGACGATGCGGTCCGGACGCATGAAGTCGTCGACGGCCGCGCCTTCCTTGAGGAACTCGGGGTTCGACACCACGGTCACGCCGACGTCGGCGCCGCGGGCGGCCAGTTCCTCGGCGATGGCCGCGCGCACCTTCTCGCCGGTGCCCACCGGCACCGTCGACTTGTCGACGACGACCTTGAAGGACGTCATGTGGCGGCCGATGTTGCGCGCCGCGGCGACCACGTACTGCAGGTCGGCCGAGCCGTCCTCGTCGGGCGGGGTGCCGACCGCGATGAATTGGATGTCGCCGTGGGCGACGCTGGCGGCGACGTCGGTGGAGAAGGTCAGGCGGCCGGCGGCGCGGTTGCGCTCGATGATTTCCTTCAGGCCCGGCTCGTAGATCGGCACGCCGCCGTTGTTGAGGATGTCGATCTTGCGCGCATCGACATCGAGGCAGAACACCGAGTTGCCCAACTCGGCCAGGCAGGCGCCCGTCACCAGGCCCACATAACCCGATCCGATCACAGTAATATTCATTCGCGTTCCTTTTTTGTTCGACTAGCAGTTCAACCGTGCGGCGGGCGTCCGCGCCATGTTCTGTCGCGCAAGGAGGCGTCGCCGGTCCGTATTCTCATGATATGCTTCAGTGCAGCATTGTTGGGAATTTTACACGTTATCGCCGGGAAAATCGCATTATTTTTCCAATCGAACACGTTATGAATGCCCTTGAGAATTTTTGTGCCGCACCGCAGCATCGACTAGGCCTTGATTTTTTCGCATGTTAGAATGGCGCAGGCCGGGCAGGGATATATCCGTCCGGCAATGAACACGCGGCCCCGCCGCGCCCCCCCGCCGCGCCGCCGGCGGGGTTTGATGAACGTGTACGCAGGAGCTTGCAATTGGCGAAGATAGATATCTTGTTGCCCGTGAAAAACGGTGTCGACTTTCTGGCGGAGTCGCTCGACAGCGTGCGCGCGCAAACCTTCCAGGACTGGCGCCTGCTGGTGCTCGACCACGGCTCGACCGACGGCAGCCGCGAGATGGCCGAGGACTACCAGCGGCGCGATCCGCGCATCGAGGTGCACACGCTGCCCGAGGCCAACGGGCTGTCGGGCCTGCTTAACTGCGGGCTGGACCTGGCCGACGCCGAGTTCATCGTGCGCCACGACGCCGACGACGTCTGCTTCCCCGACCGCTTCGCCGTGCAGCTGGCCGCCTTCGCCGCGCAACCCGGCATCGTCGCCATCGGCGGCCAGGCCGACGTCATCGACGCGGCCGGCGCCGCCATCGGCGTCATGAGCATGCCGATCGGCACCGCCCGCGTGGCCGCCGCCAGCCTGTTCCGCAATCCGATCGCCCACCCGACGGCCATGCTGCGCCTGGCCGGGGTGCGCGAGATGGGCGTGCGCTACGGCATCGACGTGCTCAAGGTGCTGCCCGAGCACCAGCGCATCGAGGTGCCCAACCTGGCCGAGGACTATTTCCTGTTCGGCCAGCTGGCCATCGTCGGCAAGTGCGCCAACGTGCCGCAAAAGCTGATCCGCTACCGTTGGCACGGCAACAATGTCAGCGCCACCCGCTTCATGGACCAGATGGAGGTGTCGCTGCAGGTGTCGCGCTTCCTGGCGCGCTCGTTCTGCGCGCTGCACGGCCTGCCGTATTTCGATCCGGCGCCGTTCTGCAACCACGGCGGCATCCTGATGGACGTCGACGGCCGCAGCAATTTCGACGCCGAGTTCGCCGCGATGGCGGCCACGCTGCGCCAGGGCCTGGGCCAGTCCGCCGAGCTCGAGCGCGAGCTGGTGTACCGCAAGGCCATCGCCACCCGCGGCGAGGCGCGCCTGCTGTGGCGGTTCAACCGCTTCCGCCACGCCCACACGCCCGAGACGGGCGAATGGAACGCCGTGCGCTCCTGGCTGATCCGCCGTTTCCCCGGCAAGCGCAACATGCGCGTGGCCGCGCAACCGGCCTGAGCAAGATCCGCGCGGGCGACCGCGCCGCATTTATTTTGATAGGTATCCTATGGCAGTCTCGCTCAAATGGCCCGCTTTCAGTTCGTTTAAAGCGCCCGACATCGTAAAAAACCCGCTGCGCCCGGTCTATCTGCTCGGCGCGCTGTTGTTGCTGGTGGCGGTGGTGCTGGGCGCGGCCACGCCCCTGCTGGTCAACCTGATGGGCGCCAGCCCGGGCAAGCTGGTGGCGCTGCCGGCGGCCATGCTGTTCGGCCTGCTGATCATCTACGACCGCAAGCTGACCTTGCTGATGATTGTGCTGCTGCGCGCCAGCGGCGACAACGTGCTCGAGCTGACCCGCTTTTCGATCGGCAGCTATCCGCTGGGCATCGGCGGCGTCATCAACGGCATGGTCATCGTGCTGGCCATGATGCTGGTGTTCGAAAAGCCGGCCCTGGTGCCGCGGCGCGGCTACACCGCCTGGGCGCCGTTCCTGCTGGTGACGCTGTTCGGCGTGGCCACCTCGCCGGAAAAGGGCGAGGCGGCGCGGCTGTTCCTGACCCAGGTGTCCTACTTCGCCATGTTCATCGGCGGCTACTTCTGCGTGCGCACGCGCGAGGATTTCCGCGCCTGCCTCAAGCTGGTGCTGTGGTCTTCCGCCATCCCCGTACTCTACAGCTTCTACATCCTGGCCTACGTCAAGCTGGCCGTCGGCGGCGAGTTCCGCATGCGCGGCACGTTCGGCCATCCCAACGTCATGGCGTTCTACCTGACCGTCATCATCGGCGTGGCGTTCTACCTGCTCAAGACGTTGCCGGCGAAGGCGCCGACGCGGGTCAAGGTGTGCATGACGCTGTACCTGGTCGTGTTGCTGGGCATGCTGCTGCTGACCAAGACCCGCAGCGCCTGGACCGCCGCGGCGCTCGCCTTCGGCCTGTACGCGCTGATCTTCGAGCGGCGCTACCTGATCTACATGGCGGTGCTCGGCGCGCTGGCGCTGATGATCCCGGGCGTGGGCGACCGCCTCACCGAGCTGGGCGAGGGCAACAAGGTCACCATCTACGCCAACCTGAACTCGTTCGCCTGGCGCGTCTACCTGTGGGAGACGGCGATCGGCTACATGCAGCCGATCAGCTTTGTCATCGGCAACGGCCTGCAATCGTTCACCAAATATTCAATCGTGTTCTTCCCGTTCGCCGGCAAGACCAACTACGGCGCCCACAGCGTGTATGTGCAGCTGCTGTTCGAACTGGGCGTGTTCGGCCTGGCCGCGTTCGGCTGGCTGGCCTATTCGCTGTTGCGGCAGCTGGCGCCGGTGCTCAAGGTCGACAAGCTGGCCGGCTTCTCGCTCATCGTCATGGTCGTCAACCTGCTGGTGTGCTCGATCAGCGACAATATGTTCTATTACCTGTCGTACAACTGGTATCTGTGGTTCGCCGTCGGCGCCGGTTGCGCGCTGTACCGGCTGCCGCCGGCCGCCGCCGCCGCCGCGCCGGGCCGTCCCGGCGTGCCCGCCGCCGTCCCGGCGCCGCCGGCCCGTCCACTGTACTGAGCCGGCGCCATGGCAAGCCTCCCACTCCCGCCCGCGGCCGTGCCGCCGGCGCATCCGGCCCATCTGTCCGTGCTCGACGGATGGCGCGGCATCAGCATCCTGTTCGTGCTGGCGGCCCACCTGCTGCCGCTCGGCCCGCACCACTACATGCTCAACTACAGCACCGGCATCCTCGGCATGGTGATCTTCTTCAACCTGTCCGGTTTCCTCATCACCTCCTTCCTGATCAAGGACCAGCGCGTGGTCGGCTTCCTGATCCGGCGCTTCGCCCGGGTGCTGCCGCTGGCCTGGCTCTACATGTTCGTCGCGCTGATCGCCAGCGGCGCGCCGCTGGCGATCTGGGCGTCGCACTACCTGTTTTACGCCAACTTCCCGCCCGGCGACGGCCGCTTCAACCTGCTGCTGCCGATGACCGAGCACCTATGGAGCCTGTGCATGGAGATGCAGTTCTATGTCGGCGTGGCGTTGCTGGTGTGGGTGCTGCGCGCGCGCGGCCTGCTGTTGCTGCCGTTGCTGGCGCTCGGCTTCACCGGGCTGCGCGTGTGGGACATCGTCACCGCCTCGTCGGTCAGCTATTACCGCATCGACGAAATCCTGGCCGGTTGCACGCTGGCGCTGGCCTACCACGGCAAGCTCGGCGCCAACGCCCGCGGCTGGCTGGCGCGCGTGCCGCAGCTGCCGGTGCTGGTGCTGCTGGCGTGGTCGTGCATGCCCCAGGGCCAGTGGCTCAACTACCTGCGTCCCTACCTGGCCGCGCTGCTGGTCGGCGCCACGCTGGTGCGTCCCGACGCCACGCTGGGCCGGGCGCTGCACGGGCAGCCGCTGGTGTTCGTCGCCGGCATCTCCTACGCCCTGTACGTGATCCATCCGCTGCTCACCCATACCTGGCTGGGCGACGGCGACGGCGACGTGCTGGTCAAGTACGCCAAGCGCCCGCTGCTGTTCCTGGTGCTGTTCGTGCTGGCCTGGCTGTCGACCAAATACTACGAGGCCTGGTTCATGGCGGCCGGGCGCCGCTGGGCCGATCGGTTCGGCGGCCGCCGGGCGCCGTCGCCGGCCGTCCCCGGCCAGCCGGCCAAGGCCGACGATGCCACCCTTTCCCAGCCCTAAAGCGCTTCGCCGCGCATACCAGTGAGCTTCATGAAAATAGCGTATCTCATCAATCAGTACCCCAAGGTCAGCCACAGTTTCATCCGCCGCGAGATCCTCGCGCTCGAACGCCAGGGCTTCGACGTGCAGCGCATCGCGCTGCGCGGCTGGGCCGACCATCTGGTCGACGCCGAGGACCTGCGCGAGCGTGAAAAAACCCGCTACCTGCTGCGCGACGGCGCGCTGGCGCTGGCGCTGTCGACCCTGGGCGTGATGGTCAAGGCGCCGGGGCGCTTCTTCGGCGCGCTGGGGCTGGCGCTGCGCATGGCGCGCCGCGCCGACCGCCCTTGGCCGCTGCACCTGATCTACCTGGCCGAGGCCTGCCGCATGCTCGGCTGGCTGCGGGCGTCGGGCGCGCGCCACCTGCACGCGCACTTCGGCACCAACCCGGCCGAGGTGGCCATGCTGGCGCGCGCGCTGGGCGGGCCGGCCTACAGTTTCACCGTGCACGGGCCGGAGGAGTTCGACAAGCCCGAGTTCCTGCACATCAAGGAAAAAATCGCCCGCTCGGCCTTTGTCGTGGCCATCAGCAGCTTCGGCCGCAGCCAGCTGTTCCGCTGGATTCCGTACACCGAGTGGCCGAAGGTGGAGATCGTCCACTGCGGCCTGGAGCCGGTGTTCCACGCCGGCCCGGCGGTGCCGCCGCCGGCCGCGCCGCGGCTGGTGTGCGTCGGCCGCCTGTGCGAGCAAAAGGGCCAGCAGCTGCTGGTGCGCGCGGTGGCGCAGCTGGCCGCGCGCGGCGTGGCGGTCGAGCTGGTGCTGGCCGGCGACGGCGAGATGCGCGCCGAGATCGAGACGCTGGTGGCGCGCCACCAATTGCAACACGCGGTGCGCATCACCGGCTGGATCAGCAGCGACCAGGTGCGCGAGGAGATGCTGGCCGCGCGCGCGCTGGCCCTGCCGAGCTTTGCCGAGGGCTTGCCGGTGGTGGTGATGGAGGCGATGGCGCTGCGCCGTCCGGTGCTGACGACCTATGTGGCCGGCATTCCCGAGCTGGTGCGCGACGGCGTCGAGGGCTGGCTGATCCCGGCCGGCGACGTCGACCTGCTGGCCGCCGCGCTCGAACGCGCGCTGGCCACGCCGCTCGACGAACTGGCCGCGATGGGCGAGCGGGCCCACGCGCGCGCGCTGGCGCGCCATTCGATCGATACCGAGGCCGCCAAGCTGGGCGCGCTGATCAAGGCCCTCCCGCAGCGGTGAGCGCTTTACCGCCGCGGCGACCCCGCCGCCGGCAAACCAAGGAGTGTTGGCGATGAAAATAGCGTACCTGATCCAGGCGCACAACAATGTGGCCCAGCTGGCGCGCTTGCTGGCCGCGCTCGACGGGCCCGACGTGTCGTTCTTCGTGCACATCGACAAGAAGGTCGATAGCGCCCCGTTCGCCCATCTGGCCGCGCCCAACGTGGCGCTGGTCGAACCGCGCGTGGCCGTCTACTGGGGCGACTTCAGCCAGGTCGAGGCGACCTTGGTGCTGATCGCGGCGGCGCTGGCCAGCCCGGCCGGCGCGACGCGGCTGGTGTTCCTCAGCGGCGCCGATTTCCCGATCCGTTCGCGCGCCGAGATCGGGCGCTTCTTCGCCGAGCGCCCGCAAGCGGAGTTCATCAACACCGTGGCGATGCCGGCCGACGCCATGGGCAAGCCGATCTCGCGCCTGACGCGCTACCATCCGCGCCCGAGCGCGCCGCGCCTGCTGCGCGGCCTGCAAAAGGCGATGCTGCGCGTGGGGCTGCTGCCGCGCGAGCGCGACTACCGCCAGCACCTCGACGGGTTGCAGCCGTACGGCGGCTCGAGCTGGTGGGCGTTGACGCGCGCCACCTGCGAACACATCCTTCGGTTCGTCGAGCAAAAACCGGCGGTGGTGGAATTCTTCAAGCACACCGGGTGTCCGGACGAGTCGTTCTTCCAGACCATCGTCTGCAACACCGACGCCGCCGCCCGCGTGGTGCCCAACCTGACCTACACGGTGTGGGCGCCCGGCGCGGCCAGTCCGGAATATATGTCGGAGAAACACTTGCCGATCCTGCGCGAGGCCGCGCGCACGCGCACCACGACGTCGTTTGGGGAAACCGACATCCTATTCGCGCGCAAGTTTTCCGATCAACAGGCCGACGTGGTGGCGCAGTTGACGCGCCAGATCGCGCAGGACCAGGGGCCGGTCTAAAGGCCGGTCGGGCGGCGCCAGGCGCCGCGGTATCGGGGCGCCCGGCGGCAAGCGCCGCATTATCGGGGCGCCCGGCGGCAGCGCCGCATTATCGGGGCGCCCGGCGGCAAGCGCCGGGCGGTGCCGTTCAGGACGCCAGCAGGCCGCTCTGCCAGCGCCAGGCGTCGGCGCACATCTGGTCGACGCCGCGCGTGGCTTTCCAGCCCAGCTCGCGCTCGGCCAGATCGGTCGCCGCGTAGCACACCGCGATGTCGCCGGGACGGCGGGCGTTGATGGCGTAGGGGATCGGTTTGCCGCACGCCTTCTCGAACGCGCGCACCATGTCGAGCACGCTGCTGGCGGCGCCGGTGCCCAGGTTGTAGGTCAGCACGCCGGGGCCGGCGGCCAGTTTCTCGAGCGCGCGCAGATGGCCCACGGCCAGGTCGACCACATGGATGTAGTCGCGCATGCCGGTGCCGTCGGGGGTCGGGTAATCGTCGCCGAACACGGCCAGCCGCTCGCGCCGGCCGTCGGCCACCTGGGCGATGAACGGCAACAGGTTGTTGGGGATGCCGCGCGGGTTCTCGCCGATCCGGCCGCTCTCATGGGCGCCCACCGGGTTGAAATAGCGCAGCAGCGCGATGCCCCAGTCGGGCGCGGCGCGGGCGTGGTCGCGCAGGATGTTCTCGATCATCAGCTTGGAGCCGCCGTAGGGATTGGTGGTGCGCAGCGGCGAGTCCTCGGTGATCGGCACCGTGTCCGGGTCGCCGTAGACGGTGGCCGAGGAACTGAACAGCAGCCGCTTGACGCCGAACTCGGCCATCGTCTGCAGCAGCACGATGCTGCCGTAGACGTTGACGTCGTAGTAGCGCAGCGGTTGCGCCACCGATTCGCCGACCGCCTTCAGGCCGGCGAAGTGGATCACGGCGTCGAAGCGCTGGGCGCCGAACACGGCCGCCATGGCGGCGCGGTCGCGGATGTCGGCTTCGACGAAGCCGGGCGCGCGTCCGCCCAGCTCGGTGATGCGCTCGACCACGCCGGCCTCGCTGTTGGACAGGTCGTCGACGATGACCACGTCGTGGCCGGCGTTGAGCAGTTCGACGCAGGTGTGGGAGCCTATGTAGCCGGCGCCGCCGGTGACCAAAACTTTCATCGGTATTCCTTTTCCAGTTGCTTGATTGGGGTTATTCCGTGTCGCGCTTGGAGCGCACCCACTCGACCTGGCGGTTGACCAGGAAGCCGATATACACCGGCACCTTCCAGAACACATACAGCACCGCCATGGCCAGGTTGGCCGCGCTGAGGATCTTGCGGCCGTAGCGCCACCACGCCACCAGCACCGCCACGCCCAGCGCCGCCAGCAGCGCCACGGCCGCCAGCAGCGGGCCGGCGCCGCCGCCGAACAGCGTGAACACGGCGGTCAGCGCGCCCAGCGCCAGCACCATCAGCACCAGCAACGCCAGCGGCGGCACGGCCAGGTCGAGCGCCATGCCTACCATGCCGGGACGGCCCTTGAGCAGGCCTTCGAGCAGGAAGCGCGGCGCCGCCGACAGGATCATGCTCAGATGGCCATGCTCCCAGCGCTTGCGCTGGGTCTCGGTGCCGGCGTCGCTGGCGGGGAAGGTGCTCGACACCAGCGCCTGCGGACAGAACAGCGGCGGCGTGCCGGCGCGCGCCAGATCCATGCCCAGCTTCATGTCCTCGACGATGTGGCCGTTGGCCAGCGAGGCCGTGCTGATGATGCCCCACGGGAAAGCCATGCCGCTGCCCATCAGCGGGCAGGGGATGCCCAGGCGCAGGAAGCCGAGCGGCCGCACCAGGTTTTTGACGGCCCAGGCGAATTCGGCGATTTTCTTCATCGGGCCGCTGCCGGCCGGCGAGCGCATCAGGTACAGCGCCTGCACCGGGCGGCCGCTGGCGACGGCGGTGCGCGCCAGGCGGTCGATCGCGCCCGGTTCGACCAGGCAGTCGGCGTCGACGATCATCATCACCCCGGGCGGGTCCTCGGCCAGGCAGCGCACGCCGAAGTCGAGCGCGTAGCCCTTGCCGCGCAGGGTGGCGTCGAAGCGCTCGCGCACCTCGGCGCCGGCGGCGCGGGCGGCGCCGGCGGTGTCGTCGGAGCAGTTGTCGGCCACCACCAGCACCCGGTCGCCGTCCTGCAGCTGCGGCAGCAGCGTGGCGATGGTGGCGCCGACGCCGTCTTGTTCGTTGTGGGCCGGCACCAGGATCGCGATGCGCGGGCGGCGCCCGGCCGGCGGCGCGCCGGGGCCGGGCGCGGCGATGGCCAGCAGCGCTTGCGTCAGCAGCACCAGCACCGGCACCGCCAACAGCGCCAGCACTATATAGAGGAGACCGGCCAGCACGGCGCTCATGCGGCGCTCCGGGCGCCGACGGTGTCGCCGGCGGCCGCGCCGGTCGATGGAATTACGCGCGCCGGCGCGCCGACGGCGGTGGCGCCGTCGGGCACGTCGCACAGCACCACCGACATGGCGCCGATGCGGGCGTTGTCGCCGATGCGCACGCCGCCGAGCACCTGCGCGTATGCGCCGAACTCGACGTTGTCGCCGATGACCGGGGTCGGGCCGTCGGGATGGCGGTTGCCGATGGTGACGCCCTGACGCAAGGTGCAGTTGGCGCCGATGACGGTGTCGGCATGCAGGAAGATGTTACCGAAATGCCAGATGCGCAGGCCGGGGCCGATGCGCGCGCTCTTCGGCAGGCTCACGCCGGTGGCCGTTTCGATCGCGCGGAACATCAACCAGTACAGCGCCAGCGACAGCTTGCGCAGCGCGCCGGCGGGGGCGCGGTCGAGGCGGCGGCCACGCCGATACAGCCAGACGGCCCAGATCGATTGTTCTTTTAAGAAGGGGCGCCGCATCGCGTAGCGTTGCAGGTCTGCCGCCCAGTCCGGGTCATAGCTCATAAGATCGGTGCTTTCGTTGCCAGGCGGGCGCCGACGGCGGCGTCCATTGAAAAGATGTATTTTAATCCATTGCCGTCGGCGTCGCCGCTTTTTTGGTGCACCGCAAAAGAAAAGGCGCATGGCCGAGCGCGGGAAGCGTCGGGCATGCGCCGGGCCCGCTTTCGCGGGCGGGAAGCGTGCAGCTTATTTTTTGACGACGGTCGCGGTCGCGAGCGCGGCTTTGGTGGCGTCCGTTTCCGTGACCGCGGCCATTTCGGCGCGCACCGTGGAGACGGCGTTGGCGGTGCCGCTGATGCCGGTCAGGATGATCCAGGCGCCGCTCGGCCAGACGAAGCGCGCCGATTCACCGTTGGCCATGTTGCCCGACTGGAACTTCATCGTGCCGCCCGAATAGACCTGGATCTTCAGGCGGGCGCCGCCGGTGGCGATGACGCTGAACTTCTGCGTGCTGCCCACCACCGGCTTGCCCCAGGTGATCTTGCTCAAACCGGTCGAGTTGGCGTTGCTGACGACGGTGGTGGTCGGCGATGCCGGGAACACCAGCGCCTGGGCCCACGAATCGAAGTACGGCGTGCTGGTGCCGGAGCTGCGGGTCCACGGACCGCGCATCGACAGCGAGTTGACGCTGGCCGGCGCGGTGCCGCTGACGGCCCTGCCGTTGCCGTCGACCCAGCTTGGCGCCGACACCACTTGGCGCAGGTTGGCGCGGATGCGGTCGAGCTCGGCGGCGACGGCATTGTTCCAGCCGCTGCTGCCGTGCAGGTTGAACGGCGCGCCGTTTTCAACATAGATGGCGAACGGCGTGCCGACGTTGCGGTCGACCACGTAGGCGCCGTAGGTCTTGAGCGTGTCGGCGACCTTGCGCAGCGCCAGGTTGCTGATCTTGGACGTGTCGTAGCTGGCCGGCAGCATCATCAGCGCGCCCTGCGGGATCTGGCCCGAGTTGGTTTTGGTGGCGTCGCCATCGGACGAGGTGGCCGGGTAGATGTACGGCGTGGTGGCCGACAGCGCATTGTAGGTGAGCGACATGGCCAGCGCGTGCTGGTAGGTGGCTAGACCGTCGTTGATCTCGTGGGCGCGGATCAGGCCGGCGGCGGCGGGCACGCCGGTGGCGCGCGCGCCATGGTAGTAGTGCGCCGGATTGCCCCAGCCGGTGCCTTTCGACGGCGACCAGGCGTACAGCGCGGCGACCCACTTGCCGTTCACTTGCTTGAGCTGCCAGAAGGAGTGGACGATGCCGGTGACCGGATCATAGATGTCGGCGTGGCCGTCGCTGCCCGTGGCCGGCAGGGTGTCCTTCGGCCAGCGCGGCAGCGTCACCGGGGCGGCCACGGTGGTGTCCGGATTGTTGACGCCGGATACGCCGTTCAGGCCGTAGACGGTCATCGGGGTATCGGTCGTCTTGGACAGGAACAGGCCGGTCGACCAGGCGCCGCCCTGCACGGCCGGGAAGTAGCTCGAGGTCGGAATCTGATAAGTGCCCAGCACCGGATTGATCGGGCGCGAGTTCCATGGCGAGGTCGCCGAGAACGGCTTTTGATAGGATTCGAACGTGGTCGCCGTGGTGGTGGTCTGGGCACCGGCGTTGAACGCCAACGCGCCGGCGCCGAGCATCGACCAGCCGACCAGCTTAGCGAGGTGTTGGCCAGAGGTGCCAGTTGATTTGCCGAAGAACATGATTAACTCCTGAATATAGATGAATGTGGAGGGCATCAACCGCATCCCTGAAAAATATTATACACAGAAATTCTTGCCGTATGGAATTATTTTGAATATGTGGTTTTGAATGTGGCATATTCGCCCTATAACCGTGGCGCGGGGCGGCGGCATTGTCATTTTCTATTTCCTTCCCTTCAATACGGGGCGGCGACGCCGCCGCGCGGGCCGTTCTTGCGTAAATGGTACGTGCTATTTTCTAAAGTTAATCTAAGCATTCTATTAACTCCGAGCCGTTTCCGGAATATAAAAGGTGGTCGTGGTGATTAAATACCACGGGTATTAAAATAGAATTAATTAATCCGCGGCGCACGCCGCGTTACCGTGCCCGAATTAACCGCGGCGTCTTTGTCGTGGCGCAAAGCTTGGGCGCGGCCGCGCCGCGCCGGCCTGCGGAGCGCGGCCCGCCCGCGCCTGTCTGCTATATTTCGGTAGCGAAACGCAAGAGACGGGCGCGGTCCGGGAAATTTATGTGCGCACGCAGCATTTTTGGCTGGCCAAAGTGTTGTTGCTATGTCATGATCCTACCCGTCGGCCCGCGCCCTGGCCGCGCGGCGCCCCGCGCCGGCCGGCGCCGACGAACATTTTTCTTACCAATCTGAAGAGGACCATATATATGAAGGCGATGATTTTGGCAGCAGGCAAGGGGACCCGGGTGCGCCCGCTGACGTTCGATTTACCGAAACCGATGATACCGGTGCTCGGCAAACCGGTCATGGCCTACCTGATCGAACACCTGGCCAAATACGGCGTCAACGAAATCATGGTCAATGTCAGCTACCTGCACGAAAAGATTGAAGAGTACTTCGGCGAAGGCGACCAGTACGGCGTGCAGATCGGCTACTCGTTCGAAGGCTACACCAACGATAAGGGCGAGGTCGTCCCCGAGGCGCTCGGCTCGGCCGGCGGCATGAAGAAGATCCAGGAGTTCGGCGGCTTCTTCGACGACACCACCATCGTGCTGTGCGGCGACGCCGTCATCAACCTGGACCTGAAGTCGGCGCTGTTCGAACACCGCCGCAAGGGCGCCAAGGCCAGCGTGATCTGCCGCGAGGTGCCGTGGGACAAGGTCGAGAGCTACGGCGTGGTGGTCAGCGACAAGGACGGGCGCATCAAGCAGTTCCAGGAAAAGCCGAAGCAGGAAGAGGCGCTGTCGAACTTCGTCAGCACCGGTATCTATATCTTCGAACCGGAGATCCTCGACCTGATCCCGGCCGGCAAGGTGTTCGACATCGGTTCCGAGCTGTTCCCGCTGCTGGTCGAGCAGGGCGTGCCGTTCTACTCGCAGAACCGCACCTTCAGCTGGATCGACATCGGCAGCGTCAAGGACTACTGGGAAGTGTCGCAGAGCGTCATGATGGGCGAGGTCGCCCACATGGACGTGCCGGGCATCCAGCTGGCCGACGGCATCTGGGCCGGCCTCAACACCAGCATCGACTGGGAAGGCACCACCATCGAGGGGCCGGTGTATATCGGTTCGGGTTGCAAGATCGAAGCGGGCAGCACCATCATCGGCCCGACCTGGATCGGCCACGGCAGCCATATCTGCGCCGGCGCCAACATCGTGCGCAGCGTGCTGTTCGAGTACACCCGTGTGTTACACAACGTAAAACTGGACGAGATGATCGTCTTCAAGGATTATAGTGTCGACCGCGCGGGCGAGATGCGCCATGTGTCAGAATATGGCGATGGCGAATGGACCAACGCCCGCGACCGCCGCAACAAGCGGCGCAACCCGGCCGAGGCCGATAAATAACAAGGAAGTTGCATGAAAATTTACCCGGTAATCCTGTCCGGCGGCGCCGGTACCCGGCTGTGGCCGTTGTCCCGGGCCGTGCTGCCCAAGCAACTGCTGCCGCTGGTGTCCGATAAGACCATGCTGCAGGAAACCGTGCTGCGTTTGACCGGCGGCGCCGAATTGCAGGCGCCGCTGGTCGTGTGCGGTAACGACCACCGTTTCATGGTGGCTGAACAGTTGCGCGAGATCGGCGTCACGCCGCTGGCCATCATGCTCGAGTCGGCCGGGCGCAACACCGCGCCGGCGGTGGCCGCCGCCGCCGAGTACCTGCGCGCGATCGACCCGGAGGCGCTGATGCTGGTGCTGCCGGCCGACCACGTGATCACCGACCGCGCCGCCTTCCACGCCGCCATCGCCAGCGCCGCCCGCTTGGCCGGCGAGGGCGCGCTGGCCACCTTCGGCGTGGTGCCCACCGCGCCGGAGACCGGCTACGGCTACATCCACCGCGGCCAGGCCGTCGGCGCCGCCTACAAAGTCGACCGCTTCGTCGAAAAGCCGGACCAGGCCAAGGCCCAGTCCTTCCTCGACGACGGCGCCTATTATTGGAACAGCGGCATGTTCCTGTTCCGCGCCGAGCGCTATTTGAGCGAGCTGGCCGGTTTCGCGCCGGCGATCGCCGCCGCCGCCGCGACGGCGGTGCACAAGGCCTACCGCGACATGGACTTCTGCCGCCTGGACGAGGAAGCCTTCGCCGCCAGCCCGTCCGATTCGATCGACTACGCCGTCATGGAGCGCACCTCGCACGCGGTGGTGGTGCCGGCCGACATCGGCTGGAGCGATGTCGGTTCATGGTCGGCGCTGCGCGACGTGCTGCCGCATGACGCGCAAGGCAACGCCACCCGTGGCGACGTCTACCTCGACGGCGTGAGCAATTCGCTGGTGCGCGCCGAAAGCCGCATCGTGGCGCTGGTCGGCGTCAGCGACGTCGTCGTCGTCGAGACCGCCGACGCGGTGCTGGTGGCCCACAAGGACCAGGTGCAGCGCGTCAAGCAGGTGGTCGAGCACCTGAAAACCACCGAGCGCACCGAGCATCTGCACCATACCAAGGTGTACCGCCCGTGGGGTTGCTACGAGGGCATCGACATCGGCGAGCGCTTCCAGGTCAAGCGCATCACGGTCAATCCGGGCGGCAAGCTGTCGCTGCAGATGCACCACCATCGCGCCGAGCACTGGATCGTCGTCAGCGGCACGGCCCGCGTGACGTGCGGCGACAGCGTCACCTTGCTGTCGGAAAACCAGTCGACCTATATCCCGATCGGCATGAACCACCGGCTGGAAAACCCGGGCAAACTGCCGCTGCACCTGATCGAGGTGCAATCGGGCAGCTACCTGGGCGAGGACGACATCGTCCGCTTCGAGGACGTCTACCAGCGCGTTTGACGTGAAAAAGCCCGGCCGCGCGCGGCCGGGCTTTTTTTTTCCGCTGTCAGCCACGCCCGCCTTTCGGCGGGCGTTTTGCGTGCTGGCCTACGGTGTCTGTGCCGAGCGTTCGGCGCCGGCGTCGCCCTGCACCGTTTGCGTCAGGTAGGTCACGGCGTCGCGGCTGTAGCTCGGGCGCATGTGCAACGGATCGGTGTAGATCGGCGCGCCGGCCGCGTCGAGCACCGGGCACTCGTTGTCTTTGCACAGATACCGGCTCGGGTCGATCACGTGGGCGCCGTTGGCGGCGGCGATGCCCTGCAGCCTGGCGCGCGTGCTGGCGTTGTCGGCCAGGAACTTGTCGAGCTTGAGGGGGGCGATGCGGGGCAGCGGATGGATGCTGTTGAAGCGCGAGCCCTGGTACATATTGCGCGGATCGTACATGGTGCCGCTGGGCGGCTGCAGCACGATGAACACCCGCTTGCCCAGCAGGCGCAGGTGGCGCACCGTTTGCGCGAACGAGGCGTAGGCCAGCTCGTGAGCGGCGTCGGACGGGAACGACAGCTTGCCGTTGCCGGTGTCGTACTCGATCTCGTTGTTGTAGCCGGAGAAGTGGACGTGCCAGGCCGCGCCGATGACCACCGTGGTCACGTCCGGCTGGCTGGCCAGGTCGTAGGCCGCCGCGATCGCCTTGCGGCACTGCGGGAAGCGGATCAGCGGCAGGCGGATGGCGTTGAGGATGGGCGGGCAGCCGCCGGCGGTGGCGAACACCACCTTGTTGTAGCGCAGCGGCGCCGAGGCCGTCAGTTGCTCCATCTGCGGGCCGTACTGCTGGACCAGAGAATCGCCGATGAACACCGTCTTGCCGGGGGCGTCGGCGGCCAGCTGCTGGAACACGATGCCGTTGTGGCGCAGCGGGGTGAAGCGTTGGCCGGGGAACTCGAAGTCGTTGAGCGCGTTCAGGTAGACGTCGCTGCCGTGCACGTCGATGCGCTCGCGCAGCGCGCCGGCGCCGACGGCGATGCCGAGCGAGGCCATGACGACCATGCCGGCCGTCAGCCCGCCCACCACGCGCCGCTTGGAGGCGACGCCGCGCAGCGGCACCTCGACCAGGCGGTAGGTCAGCCAGGCCAGCGCGACGGCGCCGGCCATCAGCGCGATCTTGAGCTGGTAGGACGGTTTTTCACCGTAGATGATGTAGGCGAACGACAGCAGCGGCCAGTGCCACAGGTACAGCGGATAGCTGATCAGCCCGATGCGCGTGGCCAGCCAGTTGCCCAGCACCACCCGGTTGATCGGCGTGGCCGGACCGGCCATGATCAGCAGGAACGTGGCCGACACCGGCAGCAGCGCCGCCCAGCCGGGGAACACCGTCTGTGGCGTGATCAGGCTGAACGAGGCGACCATCAACAGCGCGCCGGCGATCGAGGCGATGCGCTTTTGCTGGTCGCTCCAGGCCGGACGGTGCAGGTGCAGGTAGGCGCCGACGCCGCCGGTCATCAGTTCCCAGAAGCGCGACAGCGGCGAGTAGAACGCCGCCGTCGGGTTGTCGTAGACGGTGCCCAGGTTGACCGCCATCGAGGCGGCGAACACCAGCCCCATGACGAGGGCGAAATTGAGGCGCTTGCGCATCACGGCCCACAGTATCAGCGGCCACAGGAAATAGAACTGTTCCTCCACACCGAGCGACCACAGGTGCAGCAGCGGCTTGGTGGCGCCCGAGTTGTCGAAGTAGCCGGACTCGAACCACAGCACCAGGTTGGCGATGAAGCCGCCGCCGGCGGCCACGTGGGTGCCGACTTGGCGGAATTCGCCGCGCAGCAGGATGTACCAGGCCACGGCCAGCGTCGCCGCCATCATCACCAGCAGCGCCGGGAAGATGCGGCGCACGCGGCGCGAGTAGAAGTCGAACAGGCTGAAGGTGCCGGCCTCGAGCTGGGTGAGCAGGATCGATGTGATCAGATAGCCGGAGATGACGAAAAAGATGTCGACGCCGACGAAGCCACTGACGAACCAGAGCGGCCAGCAATGGAATAGGATGACGGCCAGCACGGCGACGGCGCGCAGGCCGTCGATATCGGGGCGATATTTGACGGCGTGGCTGTCGGATGCGATGGGTGCGGTGCGCAGAATAACCTCCTGAAATTTGGACTACCCGAAATATATGTATCGGCGGCGCAGGCGGTCATGCGCGCGCGGCCGGTGTTGTGTTCCACGCGCCGTCTGCCGGGTTGCAGCAATGCGTGGGGTATTGCTTGATTGTCAGATTTGTGGCCGTCAAGAAAAGTCCTGCCAGCCTAAAATTGTAATGTTGTTAAACACTTCGCGCATCATATTTTTCACGCTTGGGCAAATACGCCGCGTTTACGGCGCGATGCTGTGGTGTTTTTTGTGTTTCCAAAAAATAACATTTCCTAGAACGCACTACCAGGATCAAGTCGTTGATTGTAAAGTAAATATTTTCGCCGGACCGCCGGGTGACTAGCGCGTTGCAAGGTGGAATTTCGCATTGCGGAATAGAAAAATGTCGCACTGCAATATTTTTTTCATGCTATGAAAAGACTTTCAAAAAAATTATGTAAAATAAAAATAAAGCAACTTAATTGCTAGCTTTATGATATGATCCATCTCAGTTGCTAGTGAACAAACAAGTGGCCGACTTCGGCGGCCTATAACCTCCTTAAGGATTTTCTAATGAAACTGAAATACATCTTCGCAGCTCTGCTGGCCGCCGCTTCGTTCAACGCCATGGCAGCAAACCAGTCCGTACAAATCTACGTGACCCCGCCAACCAGCGATGACAACCACTTCAACGGCAAGTCCGTTGCTGGCGACGGCATCCTGTCCGGTGGCAGCGACGTCATCACCTTCACCGGCCTGGCTGCCGGTTACTACCTGGTTGACGTCAGCGTCAGCGGCCAGAACCTGACCTGGTCGGCACAGTCGAACCTGAACGGTGTTCCTGGCGAACTGACCTCGGCTGGTAAAGGCCGTTACGCTTTCTTCAGCTCGAGCCCAGCGTCGTCGTTCACCCTGAACCTGTTCGGTACCGCCCTGGCCGGCGCCACCTACAGCGGTGACGTCACCGTGACCGCCGTGCCGGAAGCCGAAACCTACGCAATGATGCTGGGCGGCCTGGGCCTGCTGGGCTTCATGGCTCGTCGTCGCAAAGCTAAAAACGCTGCTTAATCAGCACCGCGTTCGCCGCGGCCGCGCCCAACGGCGCGCGCGGCATCCAAAAGCCCCGGCTACGCCCCGGGGCTTTTTTTATTTTTACGGCCACCTTTCCACCTCTATAATGATGCAAGTCCGGTCACATCGACCGGCGCACGCGGAGGAGGGACGGTGCGCGCCACGCCCTGGAAATTACAGACACTCGCCCCCGGCGCCGCCATCGCCGCGCTGGGCTTGACCTTGTCGGGGCCGGCCGCCGCCGCGCTGACGGCGTCGCAGCTGGCGCTGGTCGTCAACGACGACGAGCCCAACAGCGTCGCCATCGGCGCGCTGTACCGCGACGCCCGCGGCATCGCCGAAAAAAACATCGTCCACGTGCGCATCCCCAAGTCGCCGCGCCAGCTCACGCCGGAACAATTCGCCCCGCTGCGCCAGCACATCGTCGACCGGCTCGGCCCTGACATCCGCGCCGTGCTGATGGTGTGGACCGCGCCGTACGCGGTCGGCTGCAATTCGATCACCTCGGCGCTGACGCTCGGCTACGACGCCGCCCAGTGCGCGGCGCCGTGCGGACCCGGCAAGCCCAGCGGCTGGTTCGGCGCCGACCAGGTCTCGCCGGCCATGGCGGCGATGAAGATCAGCATGCTGATGCCGACCGGCTCGGTGCCGCTGGCCAGGGAGCTGATCGCCCGCGGCGGCACCCGCTACTTCCGCTTCCCGACCGCCAGCGCCTACTATCTCACCACCTCGGACGGCCTGCGCAGCGTGCGCTCGCGCCTGTTCCCGCCGGCCGGCAAGGTGGCCTCGCACGAGTTGACGATCAAGCGCCTGAGCGCCGACGCCCTCGAGGACGCGCAGGACATCATGTTCTACCAGACCGGCATGGTCAAAGTCGACAAGCTCGACACCCTGCGCTTCCTGCCGGGCGCGCTGGCCGACCATTTGACCTCGACCGGCGGCGACCTGCTGGGCGATGGCCAGATGAGCAGTCTGCGCTGGCTCGAGGCCGGCGCCACCGCCAGCTACGGCACCGTGTCCGAGCCATGCAACCACGTGCAGAAATTCCCCCATCCGACCGTGCTGCTGAAGCGCTACCTGAGCGGCGACAGCGCCGTCGAAGCCTATTGGAAAAGCGTGGCCTGGCCGGCGCAGGGCGTGTTCATCGGCGATCCGATGGCGGCGCCGTACGCACGCTGAGCGCGCCGGCGGCGCGCCGTCTTTGCGCCGATGCAACACTTGATACATGTGAAACATTGTCGCTGTCATCAGGCGGTCATGACGATGTCATAATATGCAAATTGCTATATTTAATAACAATTTTCCACCTGGATCGTTCATGAAAACTCTCCGCACTCCGTCCGTTTCCCGCGCCGCCGCCACGCCGGGCCGCCGCACCCTGATCGCCGCCGCCTTGTCGGCGCTGTTGTCGGCGCCCGCGCTGGCCGCGTCGCCGGTCGTCATCAGCCAGGTCTACGGCGGCGGCGGCAATTCCGGCGCCACCTTCAAAAACGATTTCATCGAATTGTTCAACCGTGGCGACGCGGCGGTCGACATCACCGGCTGGAGCGTGCAGTACGCCAGCGCCGCCGGCGGCACGTGGGCGGTCAGCAAGGTCACCGGCAACGTCAGCCTGCAGCCGGGCCAATACTTCCTGCTGCAACAGGCGGCCGGCAGCGGCGGCTCCGAAAACCTGCCGACCCCGGACACGCTGGGGTCGCTGGCGATGGGCGGCAGCGCCGGCAAGGTCGCGCTGGTCAGCAACAGCACCGCGCTGAGCGGGGCGGCGCCGTCGAGCGCGGCGCTGATGGACCTGCTCGGATATAACGCCGGCTTCTTCGAGGGCGCCAACGGCCCCGGCCTGAGCAACACCACCGCCGCGCTGCGCGCCGCCGGCGGTTGCACCGACACCGACAACAACGCCAGCGACTTCGCCACCGGGGCGCCGGCGCCGCGCAACAGCGCGACCGCGCCGCGTCCATGCGGCGTGCCGCAGGCGCCGCCGATCGTGGCCAGCTGCCCGGCCAACCTGGCGCTTGCCTTCGGCGTCGACGGCGCCGCCGCGCTGGGCGCCACCGACGCCGACGGCATCGTCAATAGCGCCGCCATCACGGCCGGCGCCGTGCCGGGCATCAGCCTGGTCGACTTCGTGGCCGCCGGCGCCGCCGGCGCCAGCGCCAGCGCCAGCCTGCACGTCGCCGCCAGCGTGCAGGCCGGCAGCTATCCGGTGGTCGTCACCTTCGGCAACGACCAGGCCCAGCAGGCCATCTGCAACATCAACGTCACGGTCGCCGCGCCCGCCACGCTGACCCACACCATTCCGCAAATCCAGGGCAGCGGCGACACCAGCCCGTACGCCGGCACCGTCCAGACCACCGAGGGCGTCGTCACCGCCAAGGTCGGCAGCAGCTTCTTCATCCAGGACGAGCATGGCGACGGCGACCCGTCGACGTCGGACGGCCTGTTCGTCTTCACCACCGCCGCCAACACCGGCACCGTGCAGATCGGCGACCGCGTGCGCATCAGCGGCACCGTCACCGACTACGCGCCGGTGGCCGGCGGCCGCGTCTACACCGAACTGACCGCCGTGACCGCCATCGTCAAGCTGGCCGGCGGCATCGCCGTCACGCCGACCAACGTCAGCTTGCCGCACCCGAACCTGGGCCAGCTCGAAGGCATGCTGGTGCGCTTCACGTCGCCGCTTACCGTGGCGCAACTGCAATACCTGGGCGACCGGGGCGAAGTCACGCTGTCGTCCGGCCGGCTCGAAGTGCCGACCAATAAATACGCCGCCGGCACGCCGGAAGCGGTGGCGCTGGCCGCCGCCAACGCCCGCAACCAGATCATCCTCGACGACGGCATCTTCACCACGCCGAGCGTGATTCCGTACCTGGGCGCCGACGGCTCGCTGCGCGCCGGCGACACCGTCGACAACCTGACCGGCGTGGTCGACTTCGGCGCCAAGGGCGGCGGCGGGGCCGGCTTCAAGCTGCAGCCGACGCTCGCGCCGGTGTTCGCGCAGGACAATCCGCGTCCGGCCGCGCCGCTGCTGGCCGCCGGCAACGTCAAGGTCGCCAGCGCCAACGTGCTGAACTACTTCACCACCTTCACCGACGGCACCGATATCACCGGCGCCAGCGGCCAGGGCTGCGTGATCGGCGGCGGCGCGCCGTCGCGCTCGAACTGCCGCGGCGCCGACAACATCGCCGAGTTCAACCGCCAGAGCGTCAAGATCGTCGGCGAGCTCAAGGCGCTCGACGCCGACGTCTACGGCCTGATGGAGATCCAGAACAGCGGCGACTACTCGGTCACCAAGCTGGTCGACGCGCTCAACGAGGCGATCTCGCCGGGCACCGGCCTGAAGACCTACGCGGTGGTGCCGCAGCCGCCGGCCACCGGCACCGATGCCATCCGCGTGGCGATGATCTACAAGCCCGCCCGCTTGACCCTGGTCGGCAACGCGCTGTCGGACGCCGACGCCATCAACAACCGGCCGCCGATGGCGCAAACCTTCAAGGCGGCCAACGGCGGCAGGTTCTCGCTGGTGGTCAACCACTTGAAGTCCAAGGGCAGCTGCCCGGCGCCATCGAGCGTCGACGGCGACAAGGGCGACGGCCAGAGCTGCTGGAACGCGACCCGCGTGCAGCAGGCCCAGCGCCTGGTGGACGTGTTCGTGCCGCAGGTGGTGGCCGCCGCCGGCGACCCGAAAGTGCTGCTGATCGGCGACTTCAACGCCTACGGCCACGAAGACCCGGTGCGGGCCATCATCAACAAGGGCTATGTCAACCAGCTCGAGCGCTACATCCGCGGCGCCGGCGCCATGCCGTACTCGTACGTGTTCAACGGCGAGGCCGGCTACCTGGACCACGCGCTGGCCAGCGCCGCGCTCAACGCCTCGGTGGTGGACGCGGCCGAGTGGCACAACAACGCCGACGAGCCGACCGTGGTCGACTACAACCTCGACGGCAAGCCGCAGGACAAGTACACCGCCGCGCCGTACCGCGCCTCCGACCACGATCCGGTGGTCGTCAGCCTGAAGCTGCCGGCGCCGGCGTTCGACGTCACCGCCGGCGTGCGCGGCCTCGGCTCGGGCCTGGTGTTTACGCGCCTGACCGGCCGCTGGAGCGGCAACTACGCGATCACCAACACCGGCACCAGCCCGATCAGCGGTCCGCTGCAGATCGAACTGGGCGGCCTGGCGGCCGGCGTCACCCTGGTCAACGCCAGCGGCAGCCGCAACGGCGCGCCGTACATCACCGCCAACGTCGGCTCGCTGGCGCCGGGCGCCACCATCACCGTGCCGCTGAGCTTCACCAAAACCGGCGCGGCCGGCATCAGCTACTCGGCCAAAATTTACAGCGGCAACTTCTAAGGAAAAAATATCATGATCGTCAAATTCCCCGTAGCATCCCTGCGCCGCGCGTTGCTGGCGCTGGCCCTGGGCGCCTGCGCCAGCGTGGCGTCGGCCGCGTCGACTTTCCACGTCGAACTCGACACGTCGTCGTTCGCCGCCACCGGCTGGATCGACCTGCAATTCAACCCCGGTGATCCGTCGAGCCCGTTGGCGCAGGTGTCGCTGACCGGCTTCAGCGGCTTCGGCGACCCGGCCACGGCGCAGCTGACCGGCAACGCCGGCGGTTCGCTGGCGACCGGCTACACCTTCGTCAACAATGGCGCGGGCGGCGCCAACGGCTTGTTCCACGCGGTCGACTTCGGCGGCAAGATCGGTTTCGACGTCACCTTCAGCGGCGCCGCCGATCCTGGCGCCAGCCACGCCTCGGTGTTCGCGGTGGCGTTGTACAACCAGGCGCAGGACGCGCTGCTGGGCACCGACGATCCGAGCGGCTCGCTGGTGTTGCTGAACTGGACGCCGGCCGGCACCGTGGTGCCGACCATGCTGAACAACACCATCGGCACCAGCGTCAACGCGGTGAGCGCCGTGCCCGAGGCGCAAACCTGGCTGATGCTCGGCGCCGGGCTGGCGCTGGTCGGCGGCGTCGCGCGCCGCCGCAAGCTGGCGGCGTAAGGCGTCGGCAACAACGCCAGGGCGCGGCGCCACGCCGCGCGCCGGCAAACCAGGACGGCACATGCGAATGTGCCGTTTTTTTTGCGCTGGCGCGGCGCGCGCGCGGCGGCAACCCCGCGTGCCTTTGGCGATCGCCGGCGGCCCGGCCGCGCGGGGAAAAAAAAACCGCCACACCCTGGCGGGTGCGGCGGTTTCGATGGCAGGTCGCGCCCCCGCGGGGGCGTCCGAGCGGGTTACCGCGCGCTGATCTTGCGGCTGACCTTGGCCGCGCCCTCCGCCAGCGGCACCGGATTGTCGGTCTCCACCAGCAAGGTGGTCGACGAGGCGACGGCGCCGTTCAGGTCGAGGTATTGCACCCCGCCGTAGTAGCGCTTGCCGGTCGCCAGGCCGCTCCAGCTGGCCGTGACCGTGGCCACGTTGCCGGCGTAGACGCGGCTTGGCACGGCCGCCTTCAGCGCGCCGGTCGTGTCGCCACGGGTGGCCACGGCCGACGACAGGTTGAACGCGGTCGAGACGCCGTCGGCCGGCGCGTAGCCGACCACGCAGACGCGGTAGTTGCCGGCCGCAGGGCTGTTCAGGCGCACCCATTCGTTGGAGCCGCCGCGCAGGCTGGCGCCGGCCACGCTGCCGTCCGGAGCCAGCACCACCAGGTCGAGGTCGTCACCGCCGTTGGACGACGTGTCGCGGTCGAACAGTTCGAAGGCGGCGGCCACCGTGTTGGCCGGGATCGCCACCGGAATGGCGCGCACGCCGACCGTGTTGGCCACGCAGGCGGCGGCCACCTCGGCGGCCGTGTCGAGCGGCGCCAGGATGGCCGGCACGGTCTGGGTGGCGCTCTTGCTCACTTCCTTGAAGCCGCCGACGGCCGTGCCCATGCGGCCGTTGAAGCCGGCGAGCACGCTCAACAGCACCGTGCTGGCGGGCCGGGTGCTGGCCGTCAGCGCCGGCGACGAGATGGCCCGGCCGCTGCGCGCCGTCAACGGCACGCGCACCACGTGGTTGGCGTCGGTCCAGGTGACGTCACCGTATTGCCATTCGTTGAACACGGCGTCGGTGCGGGTCAGCTTGACCGTGTAGCTGGCGCTGGCGTTGGGCGCCAGGGTCAGGCTGGCCGGCGTGAGCACCGTGTTGAAGCCGGGCAGGCTGACGCTGCCGCTGTAGGTGGCGGTGCTGGCGCCGACGTTGGTGACGGTGCGGGTGACCTCGACCGTGCCGAGCGCGTTGTTGACGGTGATCGACGGCAGGTTCAGGTTGTAGCCGGTGATCGAGCCCTCGGTGCACTCGGCGCTGAAGCCGGCGCCGCACTGGTAGCGCTTGTAGTCGCGCGCGCCCAGGTCGTACACCAGGCCCGGGTCGCTGGCGCCCTTGCTGTTGTAGGCGCGGCCGTCGGCCGGATGCGGCACGGTGCCGTACGGATTGATGTGGCCGGCGCCCTGGGCCCATGGCAGCACGCCTTGCTGCAGCCCGGCCAGCACGTCGGGGTAGGTCGGCGTGGCGCTGGTCATCAGCGCCGACTTGATCGCCGCCGGCGACCAGGTCGGATGTTGCTGGCGCAGCAGCGCGGCCACGCCGGCCACGTGCGGCGACGACATCGACGTGCCCTGGTACAGCGCCCAGGCCGGCGGCGGCGTCAGGGTGCCGTTGACGACGTTGGCGCGCTGGGTGGCGGTCAGCTCGGGGGTGACGCCGGCCAGGATGTCGACGCCGGGGGCGGTGACGTCCGGCTTGAGCACGTTGCCGTCGTAGCGGTTCGGGCCGCGCGACGAGAAGCCGGCCGAGACCGGCGCGTTGGGCACGATCACGTTGCTGAACACGCTCAGCGCGGCGGAGCCGGTCTGGGCCGCCGCGTAGGCCTTGATGGCGTTGCCGTCGGCCGCGCTCACGTGCACCGTCGGCACCGAATGGATCTCGGCCACCAGGCCGGCGCCGTTGTCGACCATGATCATGCCGACGCCGCCGGCCTGCTTAACGGCCAGGCTCTTGTCGACGCGGGCGTTGGTGCCGCGCACGCAGGTGACGACCTTGCCGGCCACCTTGGCCGGGTCGAGCGTCGGGCCGCCGTTGGCGCCGACGCTGTAGCACAGGCGCGCCTCGCTGGCGCTGGCGCCGGCCAGCACCGCGTCCTCGGAGCGGATCAGCGCGGTCTTGGGCAGGGCGTGGTTGTTGAGCGAAACGCCCTTGTAGGTGGCGTTGTTGCCGAGGGTGACGGTGCCCTGGAACACGCGGTTGTTGACGGCGGCGGCGATCGTGGCCAGCCACGGGCTGACGTGGTTGACCTCGTTGGCGGGACCGTCGTTGCCGGCCGACGCGGCCACGAACACGCCGGCGTTGGCCGCGTGCAGGAAGGCTTGCTCGACGGCGTCGTTGATGACGGTGCCGCCGCTGATCGAGTAGTTCAGCACGTCGACGCCGTCGGTGACGGCCTGTTCGACGGCGGCCACCGCGTCCGCACCCCAGCAGCTGTTCTTGCCGCCGGTGGGGTCGCTGGCGTCGTTGAAGGTCCAGCAAATCTTGTAGGAGGCGATGCGCGCGCGCGGGGCGATGCCCGACACCTGGCCCATGGCGATGTTGTCGCCCAGGGTGGCCGTCACGCCGTTGTTGCCGGCCGCCGTGGTCGAGGTGTGCGTGCCGTGGCCGCCGTGGCCGACGGTGCCGCCGATCGAATCGCGCGGCGAGACGAACTCGGTCCAGTGCAGCTGGCGGCCGGTGGCCCGGAAGCCGTCGATGAAGTAGCGCGCGCCGATCAGCTTGTTGTTGCACTGGGCCACGGTGAAGCCTTCGCCGGTGTCGCAGCCGCCCTGCCAGCCGGCCGGCGCGTCATACGCCAGCGTGCCGCTGTTGTCGAAGGTCGGTTTGCCGTTGGCGTCGACGCGGTCGGCGTAGGACAGGTTCTCCGGCCAGATGCCGCCGTCGATGATGCCGACCACGACGTCCTCGCCGGCCTTGTCCTTGCCGCCGAGCTGGGCCCACAAGCCGTTGGCGCCGTCCAGGCCGAGGAAGGTGGGGGTGTAGTTGGTCAGCATCTGGCGCGGGGTGTCGGCGGTGATGTTGGCCACCGCGCTGTTGCCCTTGAGCGCGCGCACTTCGTCGTCGGTGAGCATGGCCGAGAAGCCGTTGAGCACCACCTTGTAGTCGTACAGCAGCGGCGCGGCCGCCACGACCGCCTTGACCGACTGTTGTTTCTGGATCAGGTAGCCGCTATAGGCCTGGGCCGCGCTGGTGTTGAGGTCGAGCCGCCTGCCGGCGGCCGGCTTGGTGGCGGCGATGCCGGCCACGCCGCCGGTGTACGACGACAGCGGCTTGTCGGCCAGTTGCACGATGTACGGACGGCGCGTGTCGTCGGCGTGCGCGGCCAGGCTCAGGCCGGAAAGCAGCAGCAGGATCGCTGCGGAAACAGGGCGTAATTTCATTGTGGGGTTCCTCGATGGGTGGCTCAAACGGCTGGCGTCGATGCTTGGACTTGTTTACGGCGGCGCGCGGCGCCGACCACGCCGAGCAGGCCGGCGCCCATCATCAGCCAGGTCGACGGCTCGGGCACGGGCGCGGCCACTCCGGAGGTGGTGGTGATGTTGTCGATGGCGAACTGGCCCAGGCCGGTGTCGAACGCCGAGCAATCCTGGTTGGCGTCGCAGACGAAGGCGAAGAAGTACAGGCTGGTGAACTTGGCCGTGCTGAACAGCGAGGACGCCTCGTAGCTGTTGAACTCGAAGCCTTCGCTGCCGGGCGGGTAGAACCGGTAGTCTTCCCACACGGTGCTGTTGTCGGCGTAGAAGCCCTGCACGCGCAGGAAGCCCGGCAGCGCCGGGTAGTCGTAGGCGTTCGAGCCGAGGAAGGAGGCGTCGAACGATTTGACGCCGAACGTGGCGCCCGGGGTGGTGCTGGTGAGCTCGAGGTAGCCGTCGTTGACGAAGCTCGCGTAGCTGCTGTTGCTGGCCGGGCACTGCAGGAAGCCGCACGAGGCGACCGAGTCGGTGCCGTCGATGATGGCGCCGACCGCGTCGCCCGCCTGCGCGTCGGGGTCGGGGGAGTAGGCGCCGATGTTGAAGCCCTGGCTGACGATGGCGTCGGCGTGCGTCAAGCCGATCGGCGGCAAGCCGTTGAAGTCGATGGTGACGTCGGCCGCCCGGGCCGACGGCAGGGCGGCCATCGTCAGGCCGGCGAGGATGGTGGCCCGGACCAATGGTGTCAGTCGGAGGCTCGACGCGGCGCGTGGCGCATCGATGGGGGACGAGCTGCGTTTCATGGATCTACCCTTTTGTAAGTGAAGCGGATGGACGTTGATGCCCCTTGACGCGCCGGGACAAGCGTGTGCTCCCGTCTGCGCGGGAGATGTCAAGAAGTGTAGCAACGCCGACAATAAAAAGGCAAAAAGTTTAGGAATGAAAATTCGGGTAACTAGCATTTTTGCAGCGATAAATTCGGTTTTCGCTGGGAGCGGCGCTGAACCGTAATTGTTGATGCTTGTGAATAATTCGCAACATTGTTGAGCTGGCACAAAGAAGGTGCGTGCGTGGCGCCGTTTTACGGTAGAGTATTGAGCCTCGAAAATAGGCCCGCCAGCGGCCGCCGACGGGTCGCCAAGGCGGCGCGGCCGGCGCGACCGAAGAAAAGATTGTATGAGTGGCAAAGCGCATGGTAGCCTCTGTCAGCGCCGAGGCGCCGTCGCGGCGCCCGGCACGCGGCGCACTGTTACGGGTGATTTAAGGAGTTGGTCGGATGGAAGTGGCGAAGAATCGCGGTTGGACGTCGGCCCGCAAGGCCGGCGGCTTCACGTTGTTGGAATTGCTGGTGGTGATCGTCATCATCGGCCTGCTGGCGGCGTATGTCGGCCCCAAATATTTCGCCCAGCTGGGCAAGTCCGAGGTGACCATCGCCAAGGCGCAGATCGACGCGTTCGAGAAATCGCTCGACACCTACCGGCTCGACGTCGGCCGCTACCCGAGCACCGAGGAGGGGCTGGCCGCGCTGGGCACGGCGCCGGCCACGGCGGGCGCCAAGTGGAACGGCCCGTACCTGAAAAAGGGCGTGCCGCCCGACCCGTGGGGCCACCCGTACCAGTACAAGGCGCCCGGCGCCAAGTCCGAGTTCGAGATCATCTCGCTGGGCCGCGACGGCCAGCCCGGCGGCACCGGCGAGGACGCCGACATCGGCGCGCAGTAAGCGTTCCGATTCACGCCACCCACGCGCCACCGTCAACGAAAGCCGCATTCGTCATGCAGTTCGATGTCCGCACCTTGTCGGCCGATATGGTCATCGCCCATCTGCTCATCGATGGCCGCGATGAGGCCGACGCGCGCCGCCAGGTCGAGGCGCGCGGCCTGTTCGTCAGCGCCATCGCGCCGGCGCGCAAGGGTCTGGCGCGCGGCGCCGGCAAGCGCCCCGCGCTGCCGCTGGTGTTGTTCAGCCAAGAGTTGCTGGCGCTGTTGACGGCCGGCCTGGGCATCGTCGAGGGACTCGAGGCCTTGCTGGAAAAAGAGGGCAATCCGGCCACCCGCGGCGTGCTCGAGCGGCTGCTGGCCGGCCTGCGCGAGGGCCAGCGCTTCTCGGCCGTGCTGGCCGAGCAACCGGACCTGTTCCCGCCGCTGTACATCGGCATCGTCAAGGCGGCCGAGGGCACCTCCGACCTGCCGCGCTCGCTGTCGCGCTTCATCGACTACCAGCAGCGCATCGATCTGGTGCGCGGCAAGCTGGTGTCGGCCGCCATCTACCCGTGCATCCTGCTGCTGGTCGGTGGCGGCGTCAGCCTGTTCCTGATCGGCTACGTGGTGCCGCGCTTCGCCGAGGTCTACCAGGGCGCCGGGCGCGACCTGCCGTGGCTGTCGCAGCAAATGCTCAACTGGGGCCAGTTCGCCAGCCAGCACACGGTGCTGCTGCTGGGCGGCATCGCGGCGGCGCTGGCGGCGCTGGCGCTGACGGTGCGCCAGCTGATGGGCAGCGGCGGCATCGTGCGCCTGCTGGGACGCCTGCCGGGCATCGGCGAGCGCGTGCGCATCTACGAATTGTCGCGCCTGTACCTGACCCTGGGCATGCTCAGCGAGGGCGGCATCACCATCGTCCACGCCATCGAGACGGTGCAGGGCATGGTCTCGGCCGGCATCCGCCAGAACCTGCAGGCGGCGCGCGCCGCCATCGAGGCCGGCCTGCCGCTGTCGACCGCGTTCGAGGCCAACCACTTGACCACGCCGATCTCGCTGCGCATGCTGCGCGTGGGCGAGCGCACCGGCGACATGGGGCCGATGCTGACCCAGTCGGCGGCCTTCTACGACGGCGAGATCACGCGCTGGATCGACCGCTTCACGCGCACCTTCGAACCGCTGCTGATGGCCGCCATCGGCCTGATCGTCGGCGCCATCGTGGTGCTGCTCTACATGCCGATCTTCGATCTGGCCGGAGACATGTCATGACGGGCCACGCCAACCCGGTCGATACCGGCGCCGGCGCTTCCCCGGTGCCGGCGCTCGACACCGCGCTGGTGGCGCGCGCGCGCCATCTGCGGGGGCAATCGAAACGCACGCTGGTCGAGGAGCTCGAGGCGCTCAGCGGCATGGAGCCGCGCCTGGTGGTGCAAGCGCTGGCCGAGCCGTTCGGCATGACGGTGCTCGAGACGGTCGACATGCTGGCCTTCGTGCCGGCCTTCGACCTGCTGCCGCTGTCGCAGGCGATGGCGCGCCATTGCGTGCTGCTGCGCGGCTTCGACGGCGTGGTGGTGGGCGTCATCGCCGATCCGTTCGACCTCGATCTGCAAACCTGGCTCGGCACGCAGGCGCGCGCCACGCCGCATGCGCCGCTGCCGGTGCGCCTGGCGCTGCAGGCCGACATCCAGGCCTATTTGTCCAAGCAGGAGGAATCGGCGCGCGCCACCGACTCGTTGCTGCCCGGCGCCAGCGAAGGGCGGCGCGACGGCAAGACCGCCGCCGTGCTGTCGTTCGCGTCGGTGTCGGAGGCGGCCAGTCCGGCGGTCCGGCTGGTCAACTCCACCCTGTACGACGCGCTCAAGGCCGGCGCCTCCGATATCCACCTGGAGAGCACCTCGGGCGGCCTGGCCGTCAAGTACCGCGTCGACGGCGTGCTCGATCACGCCACCGCCGTCAACGGCATCGAGGTGGCCGAACAGATCATCTCGCGCCTGAAGGTGCTGGCCGAACTCGATATCGCCGAGCGCCGCGTGCCGCAGGACGGCAGCTTCCGGGTCGAGGCCAACGGCCGCGAGATCGATCTGCGCGTGTCCATCATGCCGAGCATCCACGGCGAGGACGCCGTCATCCGCATCCTCGACAAGCGCGCCATGATCGAAGCCTACGGCTCGCTGACACTGGAGGCGCTGGGCTTCGACGCGCCGTCGCTGGCGACCCTGCGGGTGCTGGCGCAGGAGGCCTACGGCATGCTGCTGGTGACCGGTCCGACCGGCTCGGGCAAGACCACCACCCTGTACGCGGCGCTGACCGAGATCCACAACGGCCGCGAAAAGATCATCACCATCGAAGACCCGGTCGAGTACCAGCTGCCCGGCATCCTGCAGATCCCCGTCAACGAGAAGAAGGGCCTGACCTTCGCCAAGGGGTTGCGCTCGATCCTGCGCCACGATCCGGACAAGATCATGGTGGGCGAGATCCGCGACCGCGAGACGGCGGAAATCGCCGTGCAGTCGGCGCTGACGGGCCACCTGGTGCTCACCACCGTGCACGCCAACAACGTGTTCGACGTGTTCGGCCGCTTCACCCACATGGGCATCGATCCGTACGCTTTCGTGTCGGCGCTGAACGGCATCTGGGCCCAGCGCCTGGTGCGCATCAACTGTCCGCACTGCGCGGTGGAATACACGCCGGACGAGCACGAACTGGCCAGCGTCGGCCTGCACCGCGCCGATGTGTATGACTACCGCTTCATGCAGGGGCCGGGCTGCGGCGACTGCCGGGGCACCGGCTACAAGGGTCGCCGCTCGATCGCCGAGATCCTGACCTTGAACGACGAGATCCGCGAACTGATCGTCGACAAGCGGCCGATCCGCCAGATCAAACAGGCGGCCTACGAGAACGGCACGCGCAGCCTGCGCCAGGCCGCGCTGGAACTGGTCAAGCGCGGCGGCACCACGCTGTCGGAAATCAAACGGGTGACCTTGCATGCGTAGAGCCATCGGACAATCGCTGCGTATCGGCGTGGCCGGCCACGCGGTCAGCCTGGCGCGCGTGAGCCGCTGGCGCGGGGAGCCGTTTACCGTGCTGGCGGAGCATGCGTTCGCGCCGTCGGCCGCGCATCCGGTCGACGCCATCGCCAACGCCTTGCGCGCGCTGCTGGGCGAGCAGGACGTGGGCGGCTGGCCGGTCGCCATCGTGCTGGCCGACGAACTGACGCGCATGTGGCGGGTGACGCCGCCACCCGGCGCCGCGCGCCTGGACGACATGGCGGCGGCGGCCGGCCTGCGCTTCCAGTCGCTGTACGGCGAGGCGCCGTCGGCCTGGAACATATCGGCCGACTGGAACGCGGCGCAGCCGTTCTTCGCCGCCGCCATGCCGCGCGCGCTGCTGGCGGTGCTGGAGCTGGTGGCGCGCGAATTCAAGCTCTCCATCGTCGGCGTCGAACCGCATTTCGTCAGCGCCTGGAACCGCTGGCGGCGCGGCATGAAGCAGGGGGCGTGGTTTGGCCTGCTGCACGACAACCTGCTGACCCTGGCGGCGATCGACGCCGGCACGCAGGCGATGTGCGCGATCCGCGCGCTGCCGGTGCCGCCCGGCGCCGATGCGGCGTGGCTGGCGCTGACCTTGAAGCGCGAGGCGCTGCTGCTCGATATGCCGCCGCCGCAACTGCTGCAGCTGTGCGGCACGGCGTCGGCCGCCGTGGCGTGGACGCGCGCCGCCGGCAACCCCTCGCAGATTCCGTGCGAGGCGCTCGACCAGGCGCAGCACGGCAGCGCCGCCGGACTGTCGATGGCGGCGCTGCTGGCGCGCGGCGGGAGCCTGGCATGAGCAAAAACGCGATGCACATCGACTTCGCGCCGCGCAGCCTGCGCCGCACGCTGTTCCACACCCACCCCGCGCTGCTGGCGCTGGGCGCCGCCGGACTGCTGCTGTGCGTCGGCGCGGCCTTCGGCGGCTGGAAGCTGGTCGCGCAACAGCGCGAGCGCGAACAGCAATTGCGCCACATCCAGCAGCGCGCGGCGGCCATGTCGGCGCGGCCGGTGGAGGTGGCGCGGGTGGTGATCCCGGAAGGGCAGGCGGCCTTCGTCAACGGCGCCATCCTGCAACTGAACCTGCCCTGGCGCGAGCTGCAGGACGCCGTGGCCGCCGCCACGCCGCGCAACGTGGCGCTGGTGGCGATGGAGCCGGACCCGCGCAAGCAGGTGCTCAAAATCACCGCCGAAACCAAAAACAGCGACGACATGGTGGCTTACGTGGCTGAACTGAAGCAGCAGGAAACCTTCAGCGGCGTGCTGCTGACGCGCCACGAGATCAACGACCAGGACCCGTTGCGGCCTTTGCGCTTCCAGCTGGAGGCCACATGGATAACCCGCTGAACACGGCCAACTCCGTCAACATCCGGGCGCTGGCGCTGCGCGCGCGGCTGGTGCTGCGGCGCCTCGGCGCGCCGGCATGCGTGGCCATCGCCTTGTGCGTGGCCGGCGTGGCGGCGTGGGCGTGGCTGCTGCCGCAGCGCGCGGCGCAGGCGCGGGTGATGGCGAGGCCGCTGCCGGCGCCGTCATCGCTGGTGACCGCGCCGCCACCGCCGTCGGCCAACCAGAACCTGGCCGACTTCTATCAGGTGCTGGGCGAGAAGCGCTATGCGGAGCAGCAGGTCAAGGTGTTGTTCGACCTGGCCGCCAAATCCAATCTGGTACTGAGCCAGGGTGAATACAAGGCGGCCTACGACAAGGCCAGCCGCGTGGCCACCTACCAGATCATCCTGCCGGTCAAGGGGCCGTATCAGGCGATCTGGCAGTTCGCCATGCAGGGGTTGCGCGAGATGCCGTTCGCCTCGCTCGATGAAATCGGCTTCCGCCGCGACAGCATCGCCGACGCGACGGTGGAGGCGCGCCTGCGCTTCACGCTGTACCTGAAGGACGGCGAACCATGAAGCCTTATCACATCGCGATGGGGGTGGCGCTGGCCGGCGCCGCCGCGCTGGCGGTCTTCGGCGACAACACGCCGTCGTCCGACATCGCTGAGCCGGTCGCGCGGCCGCCCAAGGCGGCGGGCGCGGTGGCCGCCGTATCGGCCGCGCGCTCCGGCAAGGACGGCAAAGCCACCGCGGACGCGATGATCCTGCGGCTGGTGCCGCGCGCGGCGCTGGTCGGCGACTCGGCGGACGCCAGCTTCGGCGCGGGCGAGGGCGTGTTCCTGGGCCAGAACTGGAATCCGCCGCCGCCACCGCCGCCGCCGCGGTCGCAATCGAACGCGCCGCCGCCGCCGCCGATGGCGCCGCCGGTTCCCTTCAATTACTTCGGCAAAGCCGTCGCCGACGGCCAGTGGGAAGTTTATCTGGCGCGCGGCGACAAGACCTATGTGGTGCGCAACAAGACCGTGATCGAAGGCGCCTACCGCGTCGACCGCATCGCGCCGCCGCTGATGACCGTGACCTATCTGCCGTTGAATCAGGTACAACAGATTAATATTGGAGCATTCGACTGATGGCTAGTCATCTGAACACATGGCGCCGCCGCGCCGCGCTGCCGGCGATGCTGGCGATCGCCGTCGGCGTGAGCGGCTGCGCCGGGCAAATGGCCTTCCGCGAAGCCAACCAGCTGGTCGCCAAGGACCAGGTGGAGGCGGGCCTGCTCAAGTACCAGGAGGCCGTCAGGGCCGAGCCGGGCAACGCCGAGTACCGGACCGCCTATCTGGTGGTGCGCGACCGCGCCGCGCAGCGCCTGCTGGAACAGGCCGAGCGCCAGCTGTCGGAAGGCCGTCCCGATCTGGCCGAGCAGGGCTTCCGCCGCGTGCTGGGCCTGGACCAGATGAACGAGCGCGCGCGCAGCGGCCTGCGCGCGATAGAGCGCGACAGCCGCCAGGACAAACTGCTGGCCGCCGCCATCGAGCATGTAAACAAGAAGGAGTACGATCTGGCCAAGCTGCGCCTCAACGCGCTGTTGACCGAGACGCCGTCGAACGAGAAGGCGCGCCAGCTGCTGCGCGAGGTGACCGAGAAAAGCGCGCAGCCGGTGGTGGAGTCGGGCCTGTCGAAGTCTTACAAGCAGCCGATCACGATCGAATTCCGCGACGCCCCGCTCAAGCAGGTGTTCGAGGTGATCGCGCGCCGCTCCGGACTGAACTTCGTGTTCGACAAGGACGTCAAGACCGACCAGCGCACCACCGTCATGCTGAAGAACAGCACCGTCGAATCGGCGATCTACTTCCTGCTGCTGACCAATCAGCTGGAGCAGCAGGTCATGGACGCCAATACGATCCTGATCTACCCGAACGTGGCGGCCAAGTTGAAGGAGTACCAGGAGATGACGGTCAAGACCTTCTTCCTGGCGAACGCCGAGGCGAAGCTGGTGGCCAATACGTTGAAGACCATCCTCAAGTCGCGCGACGTGGTGGTCGATGAAAAACTCAATCTGTTGATCGTGCGCGACAACCCGGAGGCGATCCGCCTGGCCGAACGCCTGATCGCGGTGCAGGACGCGCCCGAGGCGGAGGTGATGCTGGAGGTGGAGATCCTGGAGGTCAAGCGCGGCACGCTGATGAACCTGGGCGTGGAGTGGCCGACCAGCGTGGGACTGACGCCGCTGTCGTTCGCCGGCGGCACCGGCGTGACGGTCCGCGACCTGCGTTCCTTGAATTCGGACACCATCGGCGTCACCGGCATTTCGGCCGCCATCAACGCCAACAAGACCGACACCGACTCCAACCTGCTGGCCAATCCGCGCATCCGCGTGCGCAACAAGGAAAAAGCCAAGATCGTCATCGGCGACAAGCTGCCGGTGATCACGGCGACGGTTTCGTCGGGCATCGGCGGCTTCGCCAGCGACAACGTCACCTATGTCGATGTGGGCCTGACGCTCAACGTCGAACCGACCATTTACCTGAACAACGAGGTGGCGATCCGCGTGCAGCTGGAAGTGAGCAACCTGACCAACACCATCACCACCCGCAACGGCGGCACCGCGTACCAGATCGGCACGCGCCAGGCCAGCACCATGCTGCAACTGAAGGATGGCGAGAACCAGGTGTTGGCGGGCCTGATCAACAACGAGGAGCGCGGTACGGCCAGCAAGCTGCCGGGCGCCGGCGATTTGCCGATCGTCGGTCGTCTGTTCGGCAGCAAGCGTGACGACAACCAGAAGACCGAGATCGTGCTGTCGATCACGCCGCGCCTGATCCGCAACGTGCAGCGTCCCGAGGCCAGCGCCGCCGAATTCTCGGCCGGCACCGAGGCGAGCTTCCGCCGCCGTCCGGACCTGACGGTGCGCACGCCGGTGCAGTTGCCGGCGCCGCCGGGCGCCTTGGCGGCACCGGCGGCGCCGGCGCCGCCGGCGTCGAACAATCCTGCCAGCGCGCCGGTGCCGGCGCCGGCCGAAGCGCAAGGCGCGAGCACGCAGGCCATCCTGCCGCCGCCGGTGCAGGCCATGCCGCTATCGACCGGCCAGCCGGCGGCGCTGCCGCCGACGCAAGGGGTGCAGCCGCAACCGGTGCAGCCGGCGGTCGAGATCTCGCCGTCGCCGCAGCAGTGACGCCGGGGTGGGCATGATGCGCGCGCGCGGTTTTACGCTGATCGAGTTGCTGGTGACCTTGTCCATCCTTGGCCTGCTCAGCGTGCTGGTGATCCCAACCGCGCAGGTGGTGGTGCAGCGCCGCCAGGAGCAGGACCTGCGCGAGGCGCTGCATCAGATCCGCCAGGGCATCGACGCCTACAAGCTGGCCTACGACCAGGGACGCATCACCAAGTCGCTGGCCTCGACCGGCTATCCGAAGACGCTGGAGTTGCTGGTCGAGGGCGTGCCGGACCTGCAGAATCCCAAGCAGGCGAAGATTTTCTTTCTGCGCCGCGTGCCGCGCGACCCCTTCAATCCCGATACTTCGCTGAGCGAGTCGCAATCCTGGGGCAAGCGCAGTTACGCCAGCGAAGCGGACCAGCCGAGGGAGGGCGAGGATGTCTACGATGTCTTCAGCACGAGCGAGAAGAGCGGCCTGAATGGCGTTCCGTATAAAAAATGGTGACCATGAAGACCAAAGGTTTTACGCTGATCGAGTTGCTGGTGGTGCTGGGCATCGTCGCGCTGATGTTGACGCTCGCCGTGCCGCGCTACTTCCCCAGCATCGACAAATCGAAAGAGGTGGTGTTGGCCGATAACCTGCGCAATATGCGCAACGTGATCGACCAGTACTACGGCGACACGGGCCGTTATCCGGATTCGCTGGAGCAGCTGGTCGAGAAAAAATACCTGCGCGCGCTGCCGGTCGATCCGGTGACGGAAAGCGAAACGACGTGGGTCATCATTCCGCCGGAAGACGGCGCCAAGGGCGGCGTCTACAACATCAAGAGCGGCGCCCCCGGTAACGACCGTAGCGGCAAGCCTTACGCCGACTGGTGATGCGGCGGCCGCGCAAGGGCCGCGACGGCGGCTTCACTTATCTGAGCCTGATCATCCTGGTGGCGATCATCGGGCTGGTGTCGGCATCGGCGCTGAAACTGGGATCGGTGCTGCAGCGGAGCAGGGCGGAGCAGGAACTGCTCGACATCGGCGCCGCCTTCAGCGACGCGCTGCAAAGCTATGCGGACGCCACGCCGGCCGGCTTTCCGCCGCAGCCGCCATCGTTGAAGGAACTGCTCAAGGACCCGCGCTTTCCGACCGTGCGGCGCCATCTGCGCAAGGTGTTTGTCGATCCGATGACGGGCAAGGCGGAGTGGGGCATCACCTACCTGGGCGACAAGGTCGGCGTGCTGGCGGTGTACAGTTTGTCGGACGCGAAGCCGGTCAGGATCGGTAACTTCCCGCAGCGCTTCCAGGGACTGGCCGGCAAGCAGAAGATCTCGGAGTGGCGCTTCGCCGCGACCGGCGGCAGGCTGCCGGCGCCGGGGCAGAACCAGCAAACCGGCGCGGTGGAAGTAAAACCTGGTACGCCTTTGCCGGGCGGTCCGGCCACTCCTATCGCGCCGGCGCCGCCGGCGCCTTTGGCTCCTTTAGCGCCGCCGGAGCAGACACCGGTGCTCGAACCGGCGCCGCCGCCGGAGGAAGAAAAGCCGGCGCCCGAGCCCGAACCGCAACCGAATCAGCCGGAGCCGCCGGAACCGACCAAGCCGCGCTAACCGGCGTTATCTTGCCGTGCGTTTGAAATCGCGGAAGCGGAACCCCATCGCGAACAGCGCGCCGAAGTACACCAGCGCGGACAGCCCGATAACGACGATCAGCGCGCCGATGCGCAGCAGCGTTTGATGCGCCATGCCGGTCCAATCGACTTGCGCCGCGCTGTACCACGCCGTGGCGCCCATCAGCGCGCAGGCGACCACCAGCTTGGTGAAAAACAGCAGCCAGCCGGGCTTGGGCGAGTAAATGCCGCGCCGGCGCAGGCCGGCGAACAGCAGGCCGGCGTTCAGGCAGGCGCCCAGGCTGATCGACAGCGCCAGCCCGGCCACCGCCAGCCGCGGCACGAAAATCATGTTCATCAGCTGGGTGGCGACCAGCACGCCGACCGCGATGCGTACCGGCGTGCGGATGTCCTGGCGCGCGAAGAAGGCCGGCGCCAGGATCTTGACCAGGATGATGCCGAGCAGGCCGACGCTGTAGGCGATCAGCGGCCGGGCCGACGCGTGCGCCGCCGCCGCCGTGAACGCGCCGTTCTGGAACAGGGTGGAAATCAGCGGCACGGCCAACGTGGCCAGGCCGACGGCGGCAGGCATCGCCAGTAAAAAGGTCAGCCGCAGGCCCCAATCGAGCAGCGACGAATATTCCTCCGTGTCGCCGCTGACATTGGCCTTGGACAGGCTGGGCAGCAAGATGGTGCCCAGGGCCACGCCCAGCATCGCGGTCGGGAATTCCATCAGGCGGTCGGCGTAGGTCAGGAAGGAAATGCTGCCTTCGGCCAGGTTGGAGGCGATGCTGGTGTTGATCAGCAGGCTGATTTGCGCGGCGGCGACGGCGAACACCGCCGGCCCCATCTTTTTCAGCACGCGGCGCACGCCCTCGTCGCGCAGCCCCGACAGCGGATTGAGCGAGATGCGCGGCAGCATGCGGATTTTCAGCAGCGCCGGGATCTGGATCGCGACCTGCAGCAGGCCGCCGACGAAGACCGCGATCGCCATCGCGTAGATGGGCCGCTCCAGGTGCTGCTGCAGGAACAGCGACGCCAGGATGGAGGCGATATTGAGCAACACCGGCGTGAAGGCGGGGATCTTGAACTGGCTCCAGGTATTCAAGATGCCGCCGGCCAGCGCCACGAACGACATGAAGGCGATGTAGGGGAACATCAGGCGCGTCATCCACACGGCGGCGTCGAAATCGTCCGGCTGCAGGCCGCTGGCGACCAGCATCAACAGCAGCGGCGCGCCGATGATGCCGAGCGCGCTGATGACGACCGTGGCCCACACCAGCGTGGTGCCGACATGGTCCGCCAGGTTGCGGGTGGCTTCCCCGCTCTGCTTGTTCTTGTATTCGGATAATATGGGCACGAACGCTTGCGAGAACGCGCCCTCGGCGAACAGCCGGCGCAACAGGTTGGGGATGCGGAAGGCGACGTTGTAGGCATCGGTCATGCCGCCGGCGCCGAAGGCCCGGGCGATGAGGATTTCGCGCAACAATCCGGTGATACGGGACAGCATGGTCATGCTGCTTAGGGCGGCTAGAGTTTTTAGCAAGTTCATGGGGCATGATTATAGTTGCTCCCGTCGAAAAACATCGCTATAATCGCAGGCTGTACAGAATTCTGTTACGCAGACACTAATGTTTGGCAGGCAGCAGTTTGACTCACATGGTTCGGCAGACGCACTGAACGCACCTGTTTGACAAACAATAATGTTTGCAAACGCACCTTTACCCTGATTTAGGAAATTCCATGGCAAATACCGCACAAGCGCGCAAACGTGCTCGTCAAGCAGTCAAGCAAAACGCTCACAACTCGTCCCAGCGTTCGACCCTGCGCACCGCTATCAAAGCAGTGCGCAAGGCAATCCAGGGCGGCGACAAAGCAGCTGCGACCGCAATCTTCCAATCGTCCGTGTCGAAAATCGACAGCATCGCCGACAAGAAGATCATCCACAAAAACAAGGCAGCTCGTCACAAGAGCCGTCTGGCAGCTGCCCTGAAGGCACTGTCCGCTTAATTCCCCTCACCGGGAGTGCAAGCAAGAACCCGCGCTGACTTCGGTCGGCGCGGGTTTTTTCGTTTGTGGCCCCCGCACCGGCGCGCGGGGTGGGGTGCTACGCGCCCAGCTCCCGCGCCGTCACCTCGCGCCACTCGCCCGGCATCAGCGGGTGCGACGCCAGCGAAATCGCCCCGATGGCGCTGCGCACCAGCCGCAAGGTCGGCAGGCCGACCGCCGCCGTCATCCGCCGAACCTGGCGGTTCTTCCCTTCTTGCAAAGTAATCGCCAGCCAGCTGGTCGGCTGTCCCGCGCGCTCGCGGATCGGCGGATTGCGCGGCCACAGCCATTCGGGCTCGGCGATCCGCACCGCCTTGCAGGGCTTGGTGACGAAATCGCCCAGGTCGATCGGCGCCTGCAACTTGCGCAGGCGGTCGGCGTCGGCGACGCCCTCGACCTGCACCAGGTAGACCTTGGCCTCCTTGTGGTCCGGATGCGCGATCTGGTGCTGCAGCTTGCCGTCGTCGGTCAGCAGCATCAAGCCTTCGCTGTCGGCGTCGAGGCGGCCGGCGGGGTAGATGTTGGGGATCTTTAAATAGTCGGCCAGGGTGGCCTTGTCGTCCTGCGGCGAGAACTGGCACAGCACTTGGAAAGGTTTATTAAATAGAATGAGGGGCATGCTTGTGTGGTGATGGAATTGGTGTAGGCTTGAAGGCCGGTGTCGTAAATTCGTAGCGCCTACTAAAATACTGGTGCATAATGCAAAACGCCTGTCTTATGTCTTATAGAAGACCTAGGTATTTGTACTAACTTGGCAATAAAACAAAAATCCTTGCCCCGGTAGCAGTATTGTATGCCGCTTGCCGAGCGTCCATTTCGGAGAACACGATGTATCAACATATCAACGTACCCGCCGACGGCCAGAAAATCACCGTCAACGCCGATTTTTCCCTGAATGTACCAGATAACCCCATCGTTCCCTATATCGAAGGCGACGGCACCGGCGCGGACATCACCCCGGTGATGCTCAAGGTGGTCGACGCGGCGGTGGCCAAGTCGTACGGCGGCAAGCGCAAGATCAACTGGATGGAAATTTTCGCCGGCGAAAAGTCGACCACCGTGTACGGCCCCGATGTGTGGCTGCCGGAAGAGACCTTGGCGGCCGTGAAGGATTACGTGGTCTCGATCAAGGGCCCGCTGACGACGCCGGTCGGCGGCGGCATCCGTTCGCTCAACGTGGCGCTGCGCCAGCAATTGGATTTATATGTCTGCCTGCGTCCGGTGCGCTATTTCACCGGCGTGCCGTCGCCGGTCAAAGAGCCCGAGAAAACCAACATGGTGATCTTCCGCGAGAACTCGGAGGACATCTACGCCGGCATCGAATACCAGCAGGGGTCGGAAGGCGCCAAGAAACTGATCGATTTCCTCGTCAACGAAATGGGCGTGACCAAGATCCGCTTCCCGGAAACCTCGGGCCTGGGCATCAAGCCGGTGTCGATCGAAGGCACGCAGCGCCTGGTGCGCAAGGCGATCCAGTACGCGATCGACAACGACAAGCCGTCGGTGACCATCGTCCACAAGGGCAACATCATGAAGTACACCGAGGGTGGCTTCCGTGACTGGGCCTACGAGCTGGCGCTGAAGGAATTCGGCGCCGAGCTGATCGACGGCGGCCCATGGTGCAAGCTCAAGAATCCGAAGACCGGCCGCGACATCACGATCAAGGATTCGATCGCCGACGCCTTCCTGCAACAAATCCTGCTGCGGCCGGCGGAATACAGCGTCATCGCCACGTTGAACCTGAACGGCGACTATATCTCGGACGCGCTGGCGGCCCAGGTCGGCGGCATCGGCATCGCGCCGGGCGCCAACCTGTCGGACTCGGTGGCGATGTTCGAAGCGACGCACGGCACCGCGCCCAAGTACGCGGGCAAGGACTATGTGAATCCGGGTTCGCTGATTTTGTCGGCGGAAATGATGCTGCGTCACATGGGCTGGACCGAAGCGGCCGACTTGATCATCAAATCGATGGAAAAAGCCATCGACTCGAAGAAGGTCACGTACGACTTCGCGCGCCTGATGGAAGGCGCGACGCAGGTGTCGTGCTCCGGCTTCGGCGAGGTCATGATCGAGCAGATGCAGGACTAAGCTGTAAAGCCGCGGCGGCGGTCAAGCGCGCTTGGGCCGCCAGTCGTTCTTGCGGTGCGTTGTATTTCCGTCGCAGTGCAGCGACCGTGGCGGGCCCGGCGGCACGGCCAGGGCGCCGCCGCCAGCGTGATCGGATGAGTCATAGGGATGGCGGAACGTCGGACTTCTACAACACTTTCGTTTGGCCAGCCACCGTCCGCGCCGACCGTTGGACGAAAAAAAACCCCGCAGACGGGGTTTTTCACATCTGGTGCCGTGCAGCTTAGGCAGCTTGGATGTTGGAAGCTTGCTTGCCTTTAGGGCCTTGCGTGACTTCGAATTGAACTTTTTGACCTTCTTTGAGGGTCTTGAAACCGTTCATGTTGATTGCGGAGAAGTGAGCGAACAAATCCTCGCCGCCGTCATCTGGAGTGATGAAGCCAAAACCTTTGGAATCATTGAACCACTTAACTGTACCTGTTGCCATAAAAAGAACTTTCAAAATTAAAACGGATCACACGAGCCATAAAAGCAAGAAGCTTCTTGCCCCCTCCTCACGCCTCACTTCTTATCAACATGTACATTTCTGCACGAAGCCGATAACGCATTGTTAGCGGACCAATTTTTAAAGTCAAGCAGATTTGTATGCATTTTGCTACTTTTGATCTGCTTGGCGAAAATGCAACTCTTGATTTTAACAAATGGGTCGCCATCTGCGCCATGTTAAGAAAACGCGTAAGATGGAAAAACAATTGGATGTGTATAGTGAAATGCACATTGCATCAACCCCGAAAGCATTAGAATATAAGCGTATGGCAACCAAGCATGACACCGAAACCCTTTTGGAGCGGCAAGCGCTGAAGCCGCCACCTTTGTACCAGGTGGCGTTGCTCAACGATGACTACACACCGATGGAATTTGTAGTCGCTATCATCCAGGAGTATTTCAACAAAGACCGTGAAACAGCCACGCAAATAATGCTCAGTGTTCATCGCTACGGCAAAGGAGTGTGCGGCGTGTTCTCTAAAGATATAGCCTGTACCAAAGTGGAGTTCGTTTTAACGCATGCGCGCAAGGCAGGCCATCCCCTGCAGTGCGTGATGGAGGAAGTATGATTGCGCAGGAATTAGAAGTAAGTTTGCACATGGCGTTTGTCGAAGCGCGGCAGGCCCGGCACGAATTCATCACGGTGGAGCACTTGCTGCTGGCCTTGCTGGACAACCCTTCGGCTGCCGAAGTGTTGCGCGCATGCGCCGTCAACATTGAAGATCTGCGCAAAACCTTGACCAATTTCATCGGCGATAACACGCCGACCGTGCCTGGCACCGGTGAGGTCGATACCCAGCCGACGCTCGGTTTCCAACGCGTGATCCAGCGCGCCATCATGCACGTGCAGTCTGCGTCCAATGGCAAGAAGGAAGTGACCGGCGCCAACGTGCTGGTGGCGATCTTCGGCGAAAAGGATTCGCACGCGGTCTACTACCTGCACCAGCAGGGCGTGACGCGTCTGGACGTGGTCAACTTCATTTCGCACGGCGTGCGCAAGGACCAGCAGACCGATGCCGCCAAGGCGTCCGAAGGCGTGGAAGAGGGCGCGCCGGGCGGCGAAGGCCAGACCAAGGAAAGCCCGCTCGACCAGTTCACGCAGAATCTGAACAAGTCCGCCGCCGAAGGCAAGATCGATCCGCTGATCGGCCGCGAGGACGAGGTCGACCGCGTGATCCAGATCCTGTGCCGCCGCCGCAAGAACAATCCGCTGCTGGTCGGCGAGGCCGGCGTGGGCAAGACCGCCATCGCCGAAGGCCTGGCCTACCGCATCACGCAAAGCGATGTGCCGGAGATCCTGCAAAACGCCGTCGTGTACTCGCTCGACATGGGCGCGCTGCTGGCCGGCACCAAGTATCGCGGCGACTTCGAACAGCGCCTCAAGGCCGTCCTCAAGCAATTGAAGGACAACCCGAACGGCATCCTGTTCATCGACGAGATCCATACGATCATCGGCGCCGGCTCGGCCTCGGGCGGCACGCTGGACGCGTCGAACCTGCTCAAGCCTGCACTGGCCAACGGCCAACTCAAGTGCATCGGCGCGACCACCTACACGGAATTCCGCGGCGTGTTCGAGAAGGACCACGCGCTGTCCCGCCGCTTCCAGAAGGTGGACGTCAACGAGCCGACCGTCGAGCAGACCGTGCAGATCCTGCGCGGCCTGAAGTCGCGCTTCGAGGAACACCATGGCGTGAAATATTCGTCGTCGGCGCTGTCGACCGCCGCCGAACTGGCCGCGCGCTTCATTAACGACCGCCATCTGCCCGACAAGGCGATCGACGTCATCGACGAGGCCGGTGCAGCGCAGCGCATCCTGCCGAAGTCGAAGCAGAAGAAAACCATCGGCAAGACCGAGATCGAGGACATCATCGCCAAGATCGCCCGTATCCCGCCGCAGACCGTCAACCAGGACGACCGCAGCAAGCTGCAGACCATCGACCGCGATTTGCGCAACGTGGTGTTCGGCCAGGACCCGGCGATCGAAGCGCTGGCGTCGGCGATCAAGATGGCGCGTGCCGGCCTGGGCAAGACCGACAAGCCGATCGGCTCTTTCCTGTTCTCCGGACCTACCGGCGTCGGCAAGACCGAGGTGGCGAAGCAGCTGGCCTTCATCCTGGGCATCGAGCTGATTCGTTTCGACATGTCCGAGTACATGGAGCGTCACGCCGTGTCGCGCCTGATCGGCGCGCCGCCGGGCTACGTCGGTTTCGACCAGGGTGGTTTGCTGACCGAAGCGATCACCAAGAAGCCGCACGCGGTGCTGCTGCTCGATGAGATTGAAAAAGCCCATCCGGATATTTTCAACATCCTGCTGCAGGTGATGGACCATGGCACGTTGACCGACAACAACGGACGCAAGGCCGACTTCCGCAACGTGATCATCATCATGACCACCAACGCGGGCGCCGAGAGCTTGCAGAAGTCGTCGATCGGCTTTACGAATTCCAAGCAGGCGGGCGACGAGATGGCCGACATCAAGCGCATGTTCACGCCGGAGTTCCGCAACCGTATCGACGCCACCATCAGCTTCCGTGCGCTGGACGAGGAAATCATCCTGCGCGTGGTCGACAAGTTCCTGATGCAGCTGGAAGAGCAGCTGCACGAGAAGAAGGTCGAGGCGATCTTCACCGAGAAACTGCGCAAGTTCCTCGCGAAGAAGGGTTTTGATCCGCTGATGGGCGCACGGCCGATGTCGCGCCTGATCCAGGACATGATCCGCAAGGCGCTGGCCGACGAGCTGCTGTTCGGCCGTCTGGTCACCGGTGGCCGCGTGACGGTCGACATGGACGAGAAGGACAGCGTCAAGCTGGAGTTCCCGGAACCGCCGGACGCCGCGCCGACCACGCCGCCGGAGACTGTCGAAGTCGACTAAGTCCCGGCATGGCCACGAACCCGCCCACGCAAGTGTGGCGGGTTTTTTTTCGCGGCGCGGCTGCGGTTGGCGCTGACATCCAGCGCATAGATTTGGACGTCAGGTTTTCTTTGCTTGGAGCGGTCAAGGTATGACAGAATCGTCGTTCCCTTCGACAACTTGCAAAGCCTGTCCATGTCACCGCTCCGCCTTCGCTTCCGCGTACGTCCCGTTGCCCTGATCCTGATGTCCGCCGGCCTGCTGTCCGGCCAGGCGGCCCGCGCCGCCGAATCCTACTACCGTTTCCCCGCCATCCGTGGCGACGCCGTCGTCTTCACCGCCGAAGGCGATTTGTGGCGCACCGGCGCGCAGGGTGGCCTGGCGCAGCGCCTGACCACGCACCCCGCGTCCGAAACCAACGCCGCCATCTCGTACGACGGCAAATGGATCGCCTTCTCCGCCTCGTACGAGGGCGCGCAGGAAGCCTACGTGATGCCGGTCGCCGGCGGCCTGCCGAAGCGGTTGACGTTCGAGAACGGCGCCGTCACGGTGCTGGGTTGGACCGCGCAGGGGGAGGTGCTGGTCAGCACCCAGGATTCGAAGGGGCCGTCGGCGCACCGCATCGTCGCGGCCGTGCAGCCGTCGTCGTTGCAGCGCCGCGTGTTCGCGGTCGCCGACGCCAACGACGCGGCGCTCGACGACGCCGGCAAGGCGCTGTACTTCACGCGCTACGGCCTGGCCCTGACCAATGACAACGTCAAGAACTATCGGGGCGGCGCCCACGCGCAGTTGTGGCGCTATGATTTGAACGCGGACGCGGGGGCTGAAGCCAAACCCCTGCTGGCCGCCGACGCCGGCAACAACAAGCGGCCGATGTGGTGGCAGGGCCGGGTTTACTTTATCAGCGACCGTGGCGGCTCCGACAACCTGTGGTCGATGGCGCCCGACGGCAGCGACCCACGCCAACTGACCAAACACACCGACTGGGACGTGCGCAACGCGGCGCTCGGCGACGGCCGCGTCGTCTATCAGCTGGGCGCCGACCTGCGCGTGTTGGACCTGGCCGCGTCGGCCGACCGCCAGCTGTCGATCGGCCTGGTGTCCGACTTCGACCAGCAGCGCGCGCGCCAGATCCGTTCGCCGCTCGACCAGCTGACCAACGTGCAGCTGTCGGCCAAGTCCGAGCGGTTGGTGCTGACCGCGCGCGGGCGCGTCAGCCTGGCCGGCACCGGCGCCCAGCGCCGCGTCGAAATCGCGGTGCCGGAAGGCGCGCGGGCGCGCGAGGCGGTGTTCAGCCCCGACGACAAGTGGGTCTACGCGATCGTCGACACCACCGGTGAAAACGAAATCTGGAGGTTCGCCGCCGATGGTTCCGGCCCGGGCGAGCAACTGACCCGCGACGGCATCAGCCACCGCTGGCAGCTGTATCCATCGCCGGACGGCCGCTGGCTGGGCCACACGGACAAGAAGGGCCGTTTCTGGCTGCTGGACCTGGCCACCAGATCGAACATCGTCATCGACGACGCGGGCAAGGCCGGCGTCGACAAGCACGACGAAATCCTGTGGTCGGGCGACAGCAAGAACCTGGCGCTGGTGCGCGCCGCGACCACCGAGCAGCGCGAGCAAATCGGCTTGTACAACCTGGCGTCGAAGCAGCTGGCCTTCGTCACCAGCGACCGGTATACCTCGCGCGCGCCGGTGTTTTCGCCTGACGGCAAATGGCTGTACTTCCTCTCGGCCCGTAACTTCCAGCTGGCGAACGGTTCGCCGTGGGGCGACCGCAATATGGGACCGGTGTTCGACAAGCGCACCGGCGTCTACGCGCTGGCGCTCCAGCCGGGCAACCGCTTCCCGTTCAAACCGGACGATGAGCTGGGCAAGCCGGGCGAGAAGGTGGCCGAGGGCACCGCCGACAAGGCGGTCGAGCAGGCGGCCGAAAAAGCGGCGGAGAAGGCGGTGGAGAAGGCCGCCGCCAAGATCACGCCGCCGGTAAAGAAAACGGAGAAGTCGCTGCCGGAGATCGTCTTCGCGGGCTTGCAGGAGCGCCTGTACGAAGTGCCGCTGGCGCCGGGTAACTACCGTGGCCTGAACATCGACGACAAGCGCCTGTACTTCCTCGATGTGGAGTCCGGCGACGGCAAGGCGAACCTGAAAACGCTGGCGATCGCCTCCAACTCCCCGCAGCCGGAAACCTTCGCCGCCGGGGTGCGCGAATTCGATCTGGCGGCCGACAAAAAGCACATCTACTACCGCACCTTCAGCACCGGTCCGGGCGACATGATCATCGTCGAAGCGGCCGCCAAGGCGCCGACCGACACTTCCAAGGCCAAGGTCAAGGTCGACGACTGGAGCTTCACCTCCAATCCAAGGCTGGAGTGGAAGCAGATGTTCAATGACGCCTGGCGCATGCACCGCGACTTCCTGTACGACGCCAAAATGCGCGGCGTGAACTGGACCGCCGTGCGCGATAAATACACGCCGCTGGTCGAACGCGTGACCGACCGCGCGGAACTCAACGACATCCTCGGCATGATGATCAGCGAGGTGGGCGCGCTGCACTCGCAGATCGCGCCCGGCGATATCCGCCGCTCCACCCCGGAGGGCGTGCCGTCCGGCCTGGGCGCGCTGCTGACGCGCACCGCCGAAGGCTACCGCGTCGACCACATCTACCGCAGCGAGCCGGAGCTGCCGTCCGAGCGCGGGCCGCTGGCGCAGGCCGACGTCAACGTGAAGGAGGGCGATATCATCACCGCCGTCAACGGCAAACCGGTGCTGGAGTCGCGCGACATCGCCGACCTGCTGCTGAACCAGGCCGATCGGCAGGTGCTGCTGCAGATTAAACGCAAAGCCGGCGGCGCCGGTCCGGTGATCGTGATGCCGGTGAATATGACCAAGCAGGCCGGCCTGCGCTACAGCGATTGGGAGCAGAGCCGCGCGCGCCAGGTGGAGACGGCGTCGAAAGGGCGCATCGGCTACCTGCACCTGCGCGCCATGGGACCGCGCGACATCGCCTCGTTCGCGCGCGACTTCTACGCCAACGTCAACCGCGAGGGGCTGATCATCGACGTGCGCCGCAACAACGGCGGCAACATCGACAGCTGGATCATCGAAAAGCTGCTGCGCAAAGCCTGGGCCTTCTGGGCCGCGCCGGGCGCGCAGCCGGCGCCGAACATGCAGAACACCTTCCGTGGCCATCTGGTGGTGCTGGTCGATGAACTGACCTACTCGGACGGCGAGACCTTTGCCGCCGGCGTCAAGGCGCTGGGACTGGCGCCGCTGGTCGGCAAACGGACCGCCGGCGCGGGTGTCTGGCTCAGCGACAGCAACCGCTTGAGCGACAACGGCATGGCGCGCGTCGCCGAGAATGGGCAGTTCAACACCGCCGACGGCCATTGGCTGATCGAAGGCGTGGGCGTGACGCCGGACGTGGAAGTGGACAACCTGCCCCATGCGACCTTCATGGGACAGGACCGGCAGCTGGAGGTGGCGTTGGAACTGCTGGATAAAAAACTGAAGGACAATCCGATCAAACCATATCAACCGCAGGTGATCCCCGCGTTGAAATAAGGAGACCTTGATGCACATGAAGCGCCGATTATCCGTCGCCCTTTCCGTTGCCGTCGCCGGTGCGGCCATCACCCTGGCCCAAACCGCGCAGGCACTTCCCAGCACCAGCGATACCCGCATGCTGACCGAACCGGCGTTGTCCGCCACCCATCTGGCCTTCATCTACGCCGGCGATGTGTGGCTGGCGAATCCCGATGGCGGCGCGCCGCGCCGCCTGACCTCCGACCCGGGTGAAAAATCGAACCCGCAGTTTTCGCCCGACGGTAAATTGATCGCCTACAGCGCGCAGGTCGACGGCAACACCGACGTCTACCTGCTGCCGATCGAGGGCGGGGTGCCGAAGCGGCTGACGTATCACCCGGGCGCCGACGTGGTGCAGGGCTTCGCGCCGGATGGAAAATCGGTGATGTTCACGTCGCCGCGCGCGGCGTTCAACAACCGCTATCGCAAGTTGTTCACCGTGCCGGTCACCGGCGGCGTGGAGACGCAGCTGGAAGTGCCCAACGCCGCGCGCGCCGCCTGGTCGCCGAATGGCAGGAGCATCGTCTACAACCCGTTCTCTCCGGCCTTCCTGCAATGGAAGCACTATCGCGGCGGCACCAACTCGATCCTGTGGCTGTTCAACCGCGGCGACAAATCGGTGGTCAAGATACCGCAGCCGGCCACGCATTCGAACGACGTCGATCCGGTCTGGATCGGCGACACCGTCTACTTCCGCTCGGACCGCGACGGCGAATTCAATCTGTATGCCTACGATGTGAAGTCCAGGGCGGTGCGCGCGCTAACCAGGCACACCGATTTCCCGGTGCTGAACGCGTCGGCGTCGGCCAACGGCATCGTCTACGAGCAGGCCGGCTATCTGCACGCGCTGGACCTGGGCAGCGGCCAGTCGCGCAAGCTGACCATCGGTGTCAGCAGCGACTTGGCGATGTCGCGCCCGCGCTGGCTCAGCGGCGCCAAGTACATCCGCAATTTTTCGATGTCGCCGTCCGGCGCGCGGGTGGCGTATGAATTCCGTGGCGAGGTGGTCACCATCCCCGCCGACAAGGGCGATGTGCGCAACCTGACGCAGACCACCGCCGCCAACGAGCGCTCGCCCGCATGGTCGCCCGACGGCCGCTCGGTCGCCTACTTTTCCGACGAATCGGGCGAGTACGCGCTGCATATCCGCGCGCAGGACGGCAAGGGCGAACCTCGCAAGTTCAAGCTGACCGGTTCCGGTTTCTACGACAATCCGGTCTGGTCGCCGGACAGCAAAAAGATCGCCTACACCGACAACTCCTGGACCTTGTATGTGATGGACGTGGCCTCGGGGGCGGTCAGCAAGATCGCGTCCGAACCGCTGTATGGCGTGAACAAGACCTTGCGCGCCGCGTGGGCGCCGGATTCGCGCTGGATCGCCTATGCGCTCAACTCGATGACGTACACGCGCAGTGCCTACATTTATTCGCTGGAGCAGAAAAAGTCCTGGCCGGTGACGGACGGCCTGTCGGACGTGGTCAATCCGGTGTTCGACAAGAGCGGCAAGTACCTGTACTTCTTCGCCTCCACCAACGCGGGGCCCAGCAACAACTGGTTCTCGCAGCAGAACGAGGATAACCGCGTCACGCGCACGGTCTGGATGGCGGTGCTGCGGCGCGACCTGCCGTCGCCGCTGATCAAGGAAAGCGACGAGGAAAAAGCGGCGCCGGCCACGCCGACGGTGTCGGAGAAGAAGGAGCCGGCCAAGCCGGAGACGCCGAAGGTCGATCCGAAGACGGGGCGCGACGATCCGAAAGTCACCGTGGCGCCGGTCGCGCCGATGACGATCGACTTCGAGGGCATCGAAACCCGCATCGTCGATTTGCCGATACCGGCGGCGTCGCTGTCGGATCTGGAGGCGGGGCAGGACGGCCAGATATTCTTCCTGCGCGAGAACGACGGCAAGAAAGCCATCCAGCGCTTCGACCTGAAGGACCGCAAGGCCGAAACGCTGCTGGCGGAGGCCGATGAATTCGAGGTGTCTTCCGACGGCAAGAAGATCGTCTACCGACTCAAGGAAGCTTGGGCCATGGGCAGCGCCGGCGCCAAGACACTGACGCCGGGCGAAGGAAAGATCAAGGTCGAGGCGATCGAAGTGCGCGCCGAACCGCGCGCCGAGTGGACGCAGATCTTCAATGAAGCGTGGCGCATCAACCGCGATTTCTTCTACGATCCCGGCATGCACGGCGCGAACTGGAACAAGATGCGCGAGAAGTATGCGCAGTTCCTGCCGGAGCTGTCGTCGCGCGCCGATCTGAATCGGCTGATCCAGTGGCTGTGCAGCGAGCTCGGTGTGGGCCATCATCGCGGCGGCGGCGGTGACTTCTTCACCGACAGCAAAGCTGTGCCGGGCGGGCTGCTGGGCGCCGACTATGAGGTCAGCGACGGCCGTTACCGCTTCAAGAAAGTCTACGGCGGCTTGAACTGGAATCCGGCGTTGCGCGCGCCGCTGACGGAGCCGGGCCTGAACGTCAGGGCCGGCGAATATCTGCTGGCGGTCGACGGCCGCCAGTTGGTGGCGCCGACCAATCTTTACAGCGCCTTCGAGAACACCGCCAACAAGGCGATCGACATCACCGTCGGCCCGAACGCGGACGGCAGCAAGTCGCGCAGCATTACCGTGGTGCCGGTGCCGACCGAGGACGCGCTGCGCAACCGCGACTGGATCGAGGGGAATATCCGCAAGGTCAACGCGGCCACCGGCGGCAAGGTGGCGTATGTGTACGTGCCGAACACCGCAGGGTTGGGGCATACCTACTTCAAGCGCTACTTCTTCCCGCAGGCCGACAAGGACGCGGTCATCATCGATGAACGCTTCAATGGCGGTGGCAGCGTGGCCGATTACTACCTGGAGATTTTGCAGAAAAAGGAAATCGCCTGGTGGACCATGCGCTACGGCGCGGACATGAAGACGCCGTCCGCCTCGATCCAGGGACCGCGCGCGATGCTGATCGACGAGACGGCGGGTTCCGGCGGCGACCTGCTGCCGTGGATGTTCCGAAAAAACCAAATGGGGCCGTTGATCGGCAAACGCACCTGGGGTGGATTGGTGGGCGTGCTTGGTTTCCCGGTGCTGCTCGATGGCGGCACGATCACCGCGCCCAACCTGGCCTTCTGGACCCGCGACGGCGGCTGGGGCGTGGAAAACGAGGGTGTGGCGCCGGACATCGAAGTCGATCAAACGCCGGCCGACGTCATCGCCGGCCGCGATCCGCAGCTGGAAAAGGCCATTGAGGTCATCAGGGCGGAACTGGCGAAGAACCCGCCGGTGCGGCCTGCGCGTCCGGCCTTCCCGGTGAAGTCGAAGTAAAGTGTTCGGAAGTGAACAGCGCTAACGTTCACTTCCGAACAAATATCACCGCCTGCGCGTGTCGGCGGGTGTAAAAAGCCGTGGCATGGTAGTTGCAATGACCCTTTATCTTCCATCCACGGACTTACCCAATGAAGCTACGCGACTTGCGCATCGGTTGGCGCACCCTGATCCAGGAGCCGGCATACACCGTGGCCTCCGTGCTGGGCCTCGGCGTGGGCCTGGCCGCTTGCCTGCTGTTGCTCGGCTACGTGCGCTACGCGATGGAGTACGACACCCATCTGCCGGACGCGGATCAGATCTACGTCGTCAAACACCACTTCAATGTCGAACAATCGTCGCCGCTGTTCGATGTGGCGCCGATGTTCCTGCGCGAGACCGCGCTCAAGATCCCCGGCGTCGTCGACGCCACCAGCTACATTCCTGCGCGCCCGGAGATCACGCCGCTGACGGTGCGCGTCGACCGCAACCTGATGACGGTGCGCGGCCTGATCGTGCTGCCCGGATTTCCGTCGATGCTCGGCCTGCGGGCGGTGCAGGGCGATCTGGCGCAGGCGCTTGAACGGCCCGACCTGTTTGTCGTCACCGAAACGGCGGCGCTGCGCCTGTTCGGCACGCGCAACGCACTGGGACGGACGATGGTGTCCGACGGCGCGACCATGCAAGTCGGCGCCATCGTGCCGGCGCCGCCGGCCAATACGACGATTCCGTTCGAGGTGCTGTTCGGCGTGCACGCCGGCGTGGTGGAAAAAGTCATACGGCACGAGATGCTGACCGGTGAAAGCGGCTGGATGACCAAGATGCTGTTGCGTGTGAAGCCGGGCACCCCGGTGCCGGGTATCGTCAGCCGTTTGCAGCACGCGGTCGACATTACGCCCAGCATGAATCAATGGCCGCCGGAGGTGCGCGAACGGCTCGGCAAGCGCAAGCCGATCGAATTGTCGATGTCGCCGCTGCGCGATGCCTACTTCGACCACACGGTAAGGAACAGCTATATCGCGCTGCCCGGCGACCGGGCCAGCCCCGTCGTCACCGCCGGCCTGGCGCTGATCGCGGTGCTGATCCTGCTGCTGGCAGGGATCAATTATGTCAACCTGGCGATGGTGCGGGTGCTGCGGCGCCAGCGCGAGGTCGCCATGCGCAAGGTGCTGGGCGCCGGCGCGCCGCGCATCGCGCTGCAGTTCGTGCTCGAATCGCTGCTGGTGACGATGGTGGCGACCGTGCTGGCATTGCTGTTGGCATGGCTGGCGTTGCCGGCGTTTTCCCTGCTGGTCGACCGCCAGCTGGCCGGCTTGTTTTCGCTGCAAAACGTCGCCGCCGCATTCGGCATCGCAGTGCTGTTAGGGCTGGCCACGGCCGCCTATCCGGTCTGGATCGCGCTGCGGGTGCCACCGCGCCAGGCACTTGAGGGGCGGCCCGATACGGAGTCGATGGGCAGCATGCGCTGGCGCCGCGCGCTGACCGTGTTGCAGGTGGCCGTCGCCATGGGCTTCGCCGGCGTCACCATCGCCGTGGCGTGGCAGACCGACTACGCGATGCACGCGTCGCCCGGTTTCGATCCCGCGCCAATGGTGATCGTCGATATGCCGGAGCGCGTCAAGGACAGTGAAAAGGCGCGGCGGTTTTACTCGGCATTGAAGGCGCAGCCCGGTGTGGCGGGCGTGGTGATCTCCGAGGACCCGGTGGGGCGGCTCGATTACATCTGGACGCGGGCGCTCAAGCGCCCGGGCGGACAGGCGGCGACGATGGAGATGAAATCGGTCAGCGCGAATTTCTTCGAGATGCACGGTATCGCGCCGGTGTCGGGGCGCCTGTTCAAGGAAGGCGTGGACCCGGAGAACGACAGGGTGCCGGTGGTGCTGAACGCGGTCGCGGCGCGTGAACTCGGCTTTGCCAGTGCGGAAGAGGCGGTGGGGCAGACGGTCATGTTCACCGGTTTCGACAACGTCGTGACGTCGAAGCGCGTCGTCGGCATCGCGCCGGAGCTGCGTTTCCGTTCGCTGCGCGATAAGCCGAACGCGGTCGCTTACGACCTTGGAACCACCGGGACGGTGCTCAGTTTGCGCGCGTCCGGAGCGCCGGCCGATATCGAACGGGCGGCGCGTGAGCTCTGGCCAAGCTATTTTCCCGATGCGATTCCGCGCACCTACCGCGCCGCTGATATTTTGGCCGTCAATTATGAGGAGGATGCGCGCCTGGCGCGGTTGCTGGTGGTCGCCACGGGCATCGCGTTGGTGATCGCGGCGTTCGGCACGTATGTGCTGTCGGCGAACACGGTGCAGCGGCGGTCGCGCGAGATCGTGCTGCGCAGGCTGCACGGCGCGCGCCGTGTCGACATCGGTCTGCTGGTGCTGCGTGAGGTGGCGGCGCTGCTGCTGGCGGCCGCCGTGCTGGCGCTGCCCATCGCGGCGGTGGCGATCAATCGCTACCTCGCCGGCTACGCCGAACACGCGCCGATCGGCTACTGGACGTTGCTACTGGCGCTCTCGCTGACGTGGGCGATCGCGCTGATCGCTATCGCGCGCCATACCTGGATCGCGATGCGGATGGTGCCGGTGCGGGCATTGCGCATGTAAGCGCGCCGCCAGCTCGATTACAGTGGCATGTACGGGCTATTGGCGTATGGGGCGCCCGCCAGCTCGAACGCGCGGCGGATCAGGGCTTTCCAGTCACGGGCCTTGGTGGCCGGCGAGGTCATGGTCTGTGGGGTGGCGAGATAGGTGATCATATAAACTCCTTTGAACGGCATTTTGCAATAACTACAGTCTAGTCGTTCTCCAGATATAAATATAATTCTAATTTCGGATGCTGGATATTCACATTATCTATGATGTCTGTCATTTGCTAAAGGCTGGCGAGGAGTTTGAACTGCGCGGCCCGACGGCGGGAGACTTCGACCAGCAACGCATCCGGCAATGTTAAATCCAGCCCGCCGGCGTCGTTCGGCGTCACCCGTTCGACGCAATCGAGATTGACGATGTGGCGGCGGCTGGCGCGGAAGAAGCGCTGCGGGTCCAGGCGCTCCTCTAGCTGGTTCAGGGACCGCAGCATCAGCGGCCGATGCTCGCCGAAGTAAACGCGCGTGTAATTGCCTTCCGACTCGAATAAGCGGACATCCTGCAAACCGACGAACCAGCATCGCTCGCCGTCCTTGATGAACAGTTTTTTCGCCGCTGTCGGCGCCACCGCCGTCGTGTATTCCAGCGCGCGCTGATGTCGTATCGCGCAGCGCTGCAACGCTGCGGCCATGCGCGCCGCCTGAATCGGCTTTTGCAGGTAATCCAGCGCGTTGACCTCGAACGCCTGCAGCGCGTACTGGTCGAACGCGGTCGTGAAGATGACCTCCGGTGCGTCGTCCAGCGCGGCGAGCATGTCGAAGCCGCTGCCGCCCGGCATTTGCACATCCAGGAAGACCAGGTCCGGTTTCAGCACGGTTATCTGCTGCACGCCGTCGGCCGCGTTAACGGCTTCGCCGACGATCTGCACCCCGGAATGCGCCGCCAGAAGGCGCCGAATCCCCTGGTCGGGATGGTCGGCGGCGAGCTTCAGGCCGAGAAAGCCGCGAGGCTATGGCCGATGACGACTGGCTTCCTGAATTTTTGGGCCGCGATGTAGTCGCTCAGTTGCTGTTCGGCGGCCGGCAGCAGCGGTCCTTCGATGGCGGGAACGCCTGCGAAGCCGGCCAGCGTCAGCACGCGACATTGATACTTACCGGCGCCGCAGTAGTGCGCCACGGTGCCGTCCCAGACTTCGCCGGACGATGAGACGGTTAAACGTGTTTCGTTTCATGGGTTGATTCCTCCTGTACCGCTATCCTAACGGCGCGCCGAGGTTACGGGAGGGCTGAAGTGACAAGTGGTCGTCGGCCATGATGAGTGGCGCGTTCCACGGTTCCTGGTCTTGCGATCGCAGTGGCGTGATTTAATTTGAATGAACGCCGTCTGCTTCGGCGCGCAATCTGCGCCACAGCGTGGTGCGGCTGACGCCAAGGTAATCGGCGGCGGCGTCGCGCCGGCCGCCGAAGCGGGCCAGCACTTCGGTCGCGCTTTCGACGCGCGCCGGTATTCGCGGCGCCGCCGTTTCGACGTCATTCGTCATCGCCTCCAGTTCCGGCGCCACGCTGAGGACAAACCCCGGCGTCAGCGCCTGCAACGGCTCGGCCGCCAGGAATAGCGCCAGGCGCTCCGTCAGATTGCGCAGTTCGCGCACGTTCCCCGGCCAGTCGTAGCGCCGCAGCAGCGGTGCGCAGGCGCTCATCTCCGCATGCAGGTTCGGGTGCGGGCGCGCGCCGAGCGAGGCCAGCGCGTTCTTCAGCGACCATTCGGCCAGCGTCATCACATCGTCCGGGCGGGCGCGCAGCGGCGGCGACGACAGCCGCAGCACCGCCAGCCGGTAAAACAGGTCGGCGCGGAAGCGGCCTTCGCGCACGCGCCGCTCCAGATCGCAGTGCGTGGCGCTGATAATGCGCACGTTGACCGGGATCGGCCGCGTGCCGCCGACGCGCACCACTTCCCGTTCCTCCAGCACGCGCAGCAGGCGGGTTTGCAGCGCCAGCGGCATCTCGCCGATTTCGTCGAGGAACAGCGTGCCGCGATTGGCCGCTTCAAACAGGCCGGCATGGCCGCCGCGCCGGGCGCCGGTGAACGCGCCTTCCTCGTGGCCGAACAATTCGGATTCCAGCAGCGATTCGGCGATCGCGCCGCAGTTGACGGCGACGAACGGCCGGTTCTGACCCAGGCTGCGCGGACTCTCTCGGTGGATCGCTTGCGCCACCAGTTCCTTGCCGGTGCCGGTTTCGCCTTGTATGAGCACCGTGGCGGACGATTTCGCATACAGCACGACGGACTGACGCAGCGCCTCCATCGCCTCCGATTCGCCGCGCAGATCGTTGAGCCCATGCCGGGCGCGCAGGGTGTCGGTCACCACCGCGCCACGCGTGCGCGCGCGGTTCGATTCCAGCTGCGTCAGGCGCGCCATCTCCAGCGCGTCATCGAAGGCATGGCGGATCGAGGCGGCGGAGTAGACGAATACCCCTGTCAGTCCCGCTTCCTCGGCCAGGTCGGTGATCAGGCCCGCGCCGACGATGGCCTTGATGCCGGCCGCTTTCAGGTCGTTGATCTGTGCGCGCGCGTCTTCTTCGGTGGCGTAGGTGCGCTGTGCGACATCGAAGCCGAAGGTGCCGGCGAATTCCGCCAGTTCCGGCAAACGCTCCTGGTACGTGATGACCCCTATCTTGTCCGATACGCGTCGCGCGCGCGCCAGCGCCTGCATCACGTCGAAGCCGCTGAATTTTGCGATCACCACCGGCACCGACAGGCGGCCCTTCAGATATGCGGCGTTGGAGCCGGCGGCGATGACGGCGTCGCAACGCTCGGTGGCCATGCGCTCGCGGATGTGGCGCGCCGCTTCGTCGAAACCGAGGTTGATCGGCTCTATCGTGGCCAGGTTGTCGTATTCGAGCGTGATGTCGCGGAACAGGTCGTACAGGCGCGATACCGAGACGGTCCAGATAACCGGTTTATCGTCGGGATCGTAGGGCAGGGGCAGGGAATGGCGCATGATTCAATTGTAGCGCATTCGTTGCAACCGATGTTTCGCCGTTTCACAATGAAACAGGAGTGAAACAACGCCGAACGCTAAGTGTTTGATTTATATGGTGCGGCGAGGTGGCATGGCGTTTGCACTACCATCGCAACTTCAACGCAATACCGAAAGGTCAAACATGAGTCAATATTCCGCAGGCGCCGCCTTCCGCAAAGCTGTTCAGGAAGAATCCCCGTTGCAAGTGGTGGGCGCGATCAACGCCAATCATGCCTTGCTGGCCAAACGCGCCGGGTTCAAGGCGATTTATTTGTCGGGCGGCGGTGTGGCGGCGGGCTCGCTCGGGCTGCCCGACCTAGGCATCTCTAACCTCGACGACGTGCTGACCGACGTGCGCCGCATCACCGACGTGTGCGATCTGCCGCTGCTGGTCGACGTGGACACCGGCTTCGGCGCGTCCGCGTTCAATGTGGCCCGCACCGTCAAGTCGATGATCAAGTTCGGCGCGGCGGCCATGCATATCGAAGACCAGGTCGGCGCCAAGCGCTGCGGCCACCGCCCGGGCAAGGAGATCGTCTCGAAGCAGGAGATGGTCGACCGCATCAGCGCCGCCGTCGACGCGCGCACCGATGACAACTTCGTCATCATGGCGCGCACCGACGCGCTGGCGGTCGAGGGGCTGGAAGCGGCGATCGAACGCGCCGTCGCCTGCGTGGAGGCGGGCGCCGACATGATCTTCCCGGAGGCGATGATCAGCCTCGATATGTACAAACAGTTCGCCGCCGCCGTCAAGGTGCCGGTGCTGGCCAACATCACCGAATTCGGCTCGACGCCGCTGTTTACCGTGGACGAATTGCGCGGCGCCGATGTCGGCCTGGTGCTGTATCCGTTGTCCGCCTTCCGCGCGATGAACAAGGCCGCCGAAAACGTCTACGGCGCGATCCGCCGCGACGGCACGCAGCAGAATGTCCTCGACACGATGCAGACCCGCGCCGAACTGTATGAACGCATCAACTATCACAGCTTCGAGCAAAAGCTCGACGCCTTGTTCGCGGCACAAAATTCCGCTCAAAACGCGGCACAGAAAAAATAACGAGGAGACCAGACATGACCGAGACCACCTTCAAACCAAAAAAATCCGTCGCGCTGTCGGGCGTCACCGCTGGTAACACGGGGCTGTGCTCCGTCGGCAAAACCGGCAACGACCTGCATTACCGTGGCTATGACATTCTGGACGTGGCCAACTCCTGCGAGTTCGAGGAAATCGCCTATCTGCTGGTACACGGCAAGCTGCCCAACGAGGCGGAGCTGCGCGGCTACAAGGCCAAGCTGCGCTCCCTGCGCGGCCTGCCGCAAGCGCTGAAGTCGGCGCTGGAGGCGCTGCCGGCGTCGGCGCACCCGATGGACGTGATGCGCACCGGTGTATCGGTGCTGGGCTGCGTGCTGCCCGAGAAGGACGATCACAACGTGCCCGGCGCGCGCGATATCGCCGACCGCCTGATGGCGTCCTTCGGTTCGATGCTGCTGTACTGGTACCACTTCAGCCACAATGGCAAGCGCATCGACGTGGAAACCGACGACGACTCGATCGGCGGCCATTTCCTGCACCTGCTGCACGGCTTCAAGCCGTCCGAGAGCTGGGTGCAGGCGATGCACACGTCGCTGATCCTGTATGCGGAACACGAATTCAACGCTTCGACCTTCACCGGCCGCGTCATCGCCGGCACCGGATCGGACATCCACTCGGCCATCACCGGCGCGATCGGCGCGCTGCGCGGTCCGAAGCACGGCGGCGCCAATGAATTCGCGTTCGAGATCCAGAAGCGCTACGAGAATCCGGACGAGGCGGAAGCGGACATCCGCAACCGCGTCGCCAACAAGGAAGTGGTGATCGGTTTCGGCCATCCGGTGTACACAATCTCCGATCCGCGCAACGTCGTCATCAAGGAAGTGGCGCGCAAGCTGTCGCGCGAGGGCGGTTCGATGAAGATGTTCGACATCGCCGAACGCCTGGAGACCGTGATGTGGGACGTCAAGAAGATGTTCCCCAACCTGGACTGGTTCTCGGCCGTGTCGTACCACATGATGGGCGTGCCGACGGCGATGTTCACGCCGCTGTTCGTCATCTCGCGCACCTCCGGCTGGGCCGCGCACATCATCGAACAGCGCATCGACAACAAGATCATTCGTCCGAGCGCGAACTACGTCGGTCCCGAAGATCTGCAATTCGTGCCGATCAAGGATAGAAAATAAATGAATACCTTATTCCGTAAATCTTTGCCGGGCACCGAGCTGGACTACTTTGACGCGCGCGCCGCCGTCGACGCGATCCAGCCAGGCGCCTGGGCCAAGCTGCCTTACACGTCGCGCGTGCTGGCCGAGAACCTGGTGCGCCGCTGCGACCCCGCGACCCTGAACGCGTCGCTCGGCCAGTTCATCGAACGCCGCCGCGACCTGGACTTCCCATGGTTCCCGGCGCGCGTGGTGTGCCACGACATTCTGGGCCAGACCGCGCTGGTCGACCTGGCCGGCCTGCGCGACGCCATCGCCTTGCAGGGCGGCGATCCGGCGCTGGTCAATCCGGTGGTGCCGACGCAACTGGTGGTCGACCATTCGCTGGCCGTCGAATGCGGCGGCTTCGATCCCGATGCCTTCGACAAGAACCGTGTGATCGAGGATCGCCGCAACGAAGACCGTTTCGATTTCATCAACTGGACCAAGAAGGCGTTCAAGAACGTCGACGTGATCCCGCCGGGGAACGGCATCCTGCACCAGATCAATCTGGAGCGCATGTCGCCGGTGATCCAGACCGTGGACGGCGTGGCCTTCCCCGACACGCTGGTCGGCACCGATTCGCACACGCCGATGGTCGACGCGCTGGGCGTGATCGCCATCGGCGTCGGCGGGCTGGAAGCGGAGAGCGTGATGCTGGGCCGCGCGTCGTGGATGCGGCTGCCCGACATCATCGGCGTCGAGCTGACCGGCAGGCCGCAAGAAGGCATCACCGCCACCGACACGGTGCTGGCGCTGACCGAGTTCCTGCGCAAGCAGAAGGTCGTCTCGTCGTACCTGGAGTTCTTCGGCGAGGGCGCCGCCCACCTGACCCTGGGCGACCGCGCGACGATTTCCAACATGGCGCCGGAATACGGCTCCACCGCCGCGATGTTCTATATCGACGAGCAAACCATCAAGTACCTGAAGCTGACCGGCCGCGATGATGAACTGGTCAAGCTGGTGGAGCTGTACGCGAAGGAAACCGGCCTGTGGGCCGACGCGCTGAAAAGCGCCGAATACGAGCGTGTGTTGAGGTTCGACCTGTCGTCGGTGGTGCGCAATATCGCCGGCCCGTCCAATCCGCACAGCCGCGTGCCGACTTCCGAACTGGCCGCGCGCGGCATCAGCGGTGTCGTCGAGAACGAACCTGGCCTGATGCCCGACGGCGCCTGCATCATCGCCGCCATCACCAGCTGCACCAACACCAACAATCCGCGCAACATGATCGCCGCCGGCCTGTTGGCGCGCAACGCCAACGCGCGCGGCCTGACCCGCAAGCCGTGGGTGAAAAGCTCGCTCGCCCCCGGCTCCAAAACCGTCACCTTGTATCTGGAGGAGGCGGGGCTGATGCCGGAGCTCGAGAAGCTCGGCTTCGGCGTGGTGGCCTATGCCTGCACCTCGTGCAACGGCATGTCCGGCGCGCTCGATCCGGTCATTCAAAAGGAAGTGGTGGAGCGCGACCTGTACGCGACCGCCGTCCTGTCGGGCAACCGCAATTTCGACGGCCGTATCCATCCATACGCGAAGCAGGCCTTCCTGGCGTCGCCGCCGCTGGTGGTGGCGTATGCGATCGCCGGCACCATCCGCTTCGATATCGAGAAGGATGTTCTCGGCATCGATGCCAACGGCCAGCCTGTCACCTTGAAGGACATCTGGCCGTCCGACGAGGAGATCGACCGCATCGTCGCGGCCAGCGTCAAGCCGGAGCAGTTCCGCAAGGTCTACATCCCGATGTTCGCCAGGCAGGAGGACGATGGCGCGAAAGTGAGCCCGTTGTACGACTGGCGCCCGCAGACCACCTATATCCGCCGTCCGCCCTACTGGGAAGGCGCGCTGGCCGGCGCCCGCCCGCTGAAGGACATGCGTCCGCTGGCGCTGCTGGGAGATAACATCACCACCGACCACCTGTCGCCGTCGAACGCCATCATGCTCGATAGCGCCGCCGGCGAGTACCTGGCGAAAATGGGCTTGCCGGAAGAGGACTTCAATTCCTACGCAACCCATCGCGGCGACCACCTGACCGCGCAGCGCGCCACCTTCGCCAATCCAACGTTGAAGAACGAAATGGTGCGCGGAGCGGACGGCAAGGTGATGGCCGGTTCGCTGGCCCGCATCGAGCCGGAAGGGCGCGTCACGCGCATGTGGGAAGCCATCGAGACCTATATGGAGCGCAAGCAGCCGCTGATCGTCATCGCCGGCGCCGACTACGGACAGGGTTCGTCGCGCGACTGGGCGGCCAAGGGCGTGCGGCTGGCGGGCGTGGAGGCGATCGTGGCCGAGGGCTTCGAGCGTATCCACCGCACCAATCTGGTCGGCATGGGCGTGCTGCCGCTGGAGTTCATGCCGGGCGTGAACCGCCTGACGCTGGCGCTGGACGGCACCGAGACGTACGACGTGATCGGCGCGCGCACGCCGCGTTCGACCTTGACCCTGGTGATCAATCGGCTTAGCGGCGCGCAGCTGGAGGTGCCGGTGATCTGCCGTCTCGACACGGCGGAAGAAGTGTCGATCTACGAGGCGGGCGGCGTGCTGCAGCGCTTCGCCCAGGATTTCCTCGAATCCGTAAAGGCGGCCTGACCATGACAAACACCACCATCCACCCGCCGCAAATCAGGATCCCCGCCGTGTATATGCGCGGCGGCACCAGCAAGGGCGTTTTCTTCCGCCTGGATGATTTGCCGCAGGCGGCGCAGACGCCCGGACCCGCGCGCGACGCGCTGCTGCTGCGCGTGATCGGCAGTCCCGACCCCTATGGCAAGCAAATCGACGGCATGGGCGCGGGCACTTCCAGCACCAGCAAGACGGTGATCGTCTCGAAAAGCGACAAAGCCGATCACGATATTGATTATTTGTTCGGCCAGGTCTCCATCGACAAGGCGTTCGTCGACTGGAGCGGCAATTGCGGCAACCTGTCGGCCGCCGTCGGCGCGTTCGCGATCAGCGCGGGCCTGCTGGACCCGGCCCGCGTACCGCAAGACGGCATGGCCGTGGTGCGCGTGTGGCAGGCCAACATCGGCAAGACCATCATCGCGCACGTGCCGGTGACCAACGGCGAAGTGCAGGAGACCGGTGACTTCGAACTTGACGGCGTCACCTTCCCGGCGGCCGAAGTGCAGCTGGAGTTCATGGACCCGGCGGCGGACGAGGAGGGCGGTGGCGGCGCGATGTTCCCGACCGGCCAATTGATCGACGACCTGGAGGTGCCGGGCATCGGCACGCTGAAGGCGACCATGATCAACGCCGGCATCCCGACCATTTTCGTCGACGCGGACGCCATCGGCTATACCGGCGTCGAGCTGCAGGACGCGATCAACGGCGACGTGGCCGCGCTGGCGATGTTCGAGACCATACGCGCGCACGGCGCGCTGCGCATGGGCCTCATCCGGCATCTGGACGAGGCGGTGCAACGGCAGCACACGCCGAAGGTGGCGTTCGTGGCGAAGCCGTCGAGCTACATCGCCTCCAGCGGCAAGCGCGTTCACGCGGCGGACATCGACTTGCTGGTGCGCGCACTGTCGATGGGCAAGCTGCATCACGCCATGATGGGCACTGCGGCAGTGGCGATCGGCACTGCCGCCGCGATTCCGGGAACGCTGGTCAACCTGGCCGCGGGCGGCGGCGCGCTCGGCGCGGTGCGCTTCGGTCATCCGTCGGGCACCTTGCGCGTCGGCGCCGAGGCCGCGCAGCAAAACGGCCAGTGGCGTGTGACGAAGGCCGTCATGAGCCGCAGCGCGCGCGTGCTGATGGAGGGCTGGGTGAGGGTGCCCGGCGTGTGAGGCTGGCATCATGGGAGTCGGTGCGCGGCCAAGCCGCGCGCTGTCGTCCAGTGTCGTATTTAAGAACGCGAAATCAGCGCGCGGATGGCTAATGACACCAATGTGGTTTATCATCTGCCAACAATGCTGCCGATATGTAACGATCAAGGCGGCATTTCTTTCGGGTGCTCCTGGTGTTCATGAATCGCGTTTCATCCCATCCTGATTTCGTCGCGGACGCCCTGGCGCTGATCGGCGTTCCCGCGTGCGCTTACGGCGCCGGAGGATTGGTGTTGGCGGCGAACGCGGAGTTGACCGTCTTGCTCGAATCCGATCCCTGCGGCCAAACCGTGGAGAGCCTGTTCGCCCGCCATGTGCGCGCCGCCAGCGTCGCGCGCCTGGCGGATGCGGAGACGGGGCAGTGCTGGGACAGTTGCCTTGCTTGCGCCAGCGGCAAATACATCGCCGTGCAGGTGTGGAGCAAACCGCTGCTGGCCGGCGCCGGAACGGATGGCGGCACCATCGTCTTCCATGACATCAGCGATGTGCAGCGCTCGCAGCGCGCGTTGCGTAAAACGCTGCTCGAACAGCAGGCCATCCTGGAGAACGCCGCCGTCGGCATCCTGTTCGGCAAGGACGGCCGCATCGTCGAATGTAATATCCGCTGCGCCGAGATGCTGGGCTACAGCCGCGAGGAGCTGGAGGGCGCGCCCAGCGTGACCGTCTATCCAAGCGAGGAGGACTTCCTCAAGCTGGGCCGCGAAGCTGGTCCGCCGCTGGCGCAAGGGCTGCCGTTCAAGACGGAACTGGTGTTGCGGCGCAAGGATGGCAGCACATTCTGGGCACGACTGTTCGGCCGCGCGATCGACACCATCCACACCAGCGAAGGCACGGTGTGGATCGTCGAAGACATCAACGAGCATCGCATCGACGAGGAAAAACTGCGCTGCGCGCTGATCGAGCAGAAGGCGATCCTGGACAACGCGTCGATCGGCATCCTGTTTAGTAAAGGCCAGATCGTCCGCAACTGCAACCGGCGCATGGCGGAGATGTTCGGCTATGCCGTCGAGGACATGGTCGGCATGCCGGCGGCGGACATGTTCCCGTCGCAGGAAAAGTACCAGGTCTTCGCCCTGGAGGCGCGTGCGCGGCTCGACAACGGCAAGCCTTACGAAAGCCCCGCGTTCGAATTCAAGCGCGCGGACGGCAGCGTCATATGGTGCCGCGTGCGCGCCAACGCGATGAACGACGTGAACACCGAGGGCGGCGCCATCTGGATCATCGAGGACGTGACCACCACGCGCCAGACGCAGATGGAGGTGGAGGCGATCATGACCAACGCCTCGATGAGCATCCTGTTTACCAAACACCGCATCATCACGCGCTACAACCGCGGCTTCGGCGACATGTTCGGCTATCCCGGCGACACCGGCCTGGGGGTTCCCGGGCGGGCGCTGTATCCTTCGCAGGAAGCCTACGAGCGGCTGGGCGCCGAGGCCTATCCCTATCTGTCGGTGGCCAAGCCGTTCCAGACCGAGATCGAAATGCGGCGCGCCGACGATACGCGCCTGTGGGCGCAACTGATCGGCTACGTCGTCAATCCGGCCGATCCGGGACAGGGCACGATCTGGGTGATCGAGGACCGCACCGAGCAAAAACGCGCCGAGGAGGCGCTGCGCAACGCGCTGCTGGAGAACCAGGCCATCCTCGACAGCGCGGTGCTGGGCATCTCGGTGGTGGAGCAGGGGCTCAACCTGCGCTGCAACACCAAGATGGAGGAGTTGTTCGGCTACGCGCCCGGCGAAATGAACCACCTCAGCGTGCAGGCATTTTATGCCGACAATGCCGCCTGGCGCGAAGCGCGCGCGGCGACGGCGCAGGACTTCCGCACCGGCCGCGTCAACGTCGCCGAGTATCAACTGGTGCGCAAGGACGGCAGCCGCTTCTGGGCGCGGCTATCGGGCCGGCCGTTCGACCTCGCGCAGCCCTACGGGCGCTCGGTGTGGCTGGTGGACGACATCACCGCGCGGCGCGAGGCGGCCGAAGCGGTCAGCCGCGCGCGCGACGAGCTGGAAGTGCGCGTGCTCGAACGCACGGCCGAACTGGCGGGCGCCAACGCGCTGCTGCAAGGCGAGATCGTCGAGCGCCGCCAGGCCGAGGCGCGCGTGCACCACATGGCCTACCACGACAGCCTGACCGGCTTGCCCAACCGCGCGTTGCTGTCGGACCGGCTGGACCGGGCCATGCTGGCGGCGCGGCGTTCGCAGCGCCAGCTGGCGGTGATGTTCATCGACCTTGACCGCTTCAAGACCATCAACGATTCGCTGGGCCACATGACCGGCGACCAGTTGCTCAAGGAAGTGGCGAGCCGCTTGTGCCGCGCGGTGCGCGCCAGCGACACCGTGGCCCGTTTGGGCGGCGACGAATTCGTGGTGCTGGTGCCCGGCATCGCCAGCGTGGACGAGGCCAGCCAGGTGGCCGAAAAGATCATCCTGGCGCTGTCCGAGGGCTTCCCGCTGGAAGGGCGCAACCTGCACATCACCCCCTCCATCGGCATTTGCGTGTATCCGATCGATGGCGCCGACGTGGCGACCCTGATGCGCCACGCCGATGCCGCCATGTATCATGCCAAGGCGAGCGGCAGGAACAACTACCAGTATTTTAAAGAGGCGATGAACCAGTCGGCGGCGCGCCACTTCGAGCTGGAGTCGAGCCTGCGCAGCGCGCTGGCGCTGGACGAATTCACCTTGCACTTCCAGCCGATCATGGACATCGGCACGCGCCGCCTGCATGCGATGGAGGTGCTGCTGCGCTGGCGCCGCGATAACGACGAACTGGTGATGCCGGACAGTTTCATTCCGCTGATCGAGGAAAACGGCTTGATCGTGCCGATCGGCGAATGGGTGATCCGCCAGGCGTGCATGCAGAGCATGACGTGGCGCCGCGCGGGCCTGACGCCGGTGCCGCTGGCGGTGAACCTGTCGCCGCGCCAGTTCATGCATCGGGGGCTGGTGGAATCGATACGGCGCATCCTCGACGAAACCGGCATCGATCCGTCGCTGCTGGAATTCGAGATCACCGAGACGGCGCTGATGCAGCACGGCGAGCACACGCTCGATATCCTGGGGCAGATCAACGCGATGGGCATCCGCCTGTCGATCGACGATTTCGGCACCGGTTATTCCAGCCTGGCCTATCTGAAGCGCTTCCCGGTCAAGAAGATCAAGATCGACCGCGCCTTCATCAAGGATCTGGAGGATAGCGCGGAGGACCGCGCCATCGTGGCGGCGATCATCGCGCTGTCGGACAGCCTGCAGCTGTCGGTGGTGGCGGAGGGGGTGGAGACGGAGGGGCAGTACGCGCTGCTGCAGCGCAACGGCTGCCAGTTCGCGCAAGGCTATCTGTTTTCGCCGCCGGTGCCGCATGCGACCGCGCAGTTGCTGTTGCCGCGGCCCCCGATCGCGGCCGCGTGATCAACGGCCGCACTGGCCGGCCGCGCCGGGAGGCCGGGTTAGTCGAGCGTGGCGATGACCGGCGCGTGGTCGGACGGCTGTTCCAGCTTGCGCGGCGCGCGGTCGATGACGCAGGCGCTGCAGCGCGCCACCAGCGCCGGCGACAGCAGGATGTGGTCGATGCGCAGGCCTTTGTTCAGGCGGAAGCCCAGGCCGCGGTAGTCCCACCAGCTGTACGATTTTTCGGGCTGGTCGAACAGGCGGTAGGAATCGGCGAGGCCGATGTCGAGCAGGCGGGTCAGGGCGGCGCGTTCCTTTTCGGAAACGTGCACCATGCCTTCCCATGCGGCCGGATCGTGGACGTCGCGGTCCTCGGGGGCGATGTTGTAGTCGCCGACGACGGCCAGTTGCGGATGCAGGGCGGCCTCCTGCTTGATCCAGTCGTGGAAGGCCGCCAGCCAGCCGAGTTTGTACTCGTATTTCTCGGAGCCAACGCTCTGGCCGTTGGGGACGTAGGCGCACACGACGCGCACGCCGTCGATGGTGGCGGCGAGGATACGTTGCTGCGGATCATCGAAGAGCGGGTTGTTTTTGACGACGTCGGTGATCGGCAGCTTGGAAATGATGGCGACGCCGTTGTAAGTTTTTTGCCCGCTGTACACAACATGATAGCCGGCGGCTTCAATAATGCTAGCTGGAAACTTGTCATCAGTTAATTTTGTTTCTTGCAGACAGAGCACGTCCGTCGGATTTTCCGAAAGCCAATTCATAACGTGCGGCAGTCTTACGTTCAGTGAGTTAACATTCCATGTGGCTAGTTTCATCGGGGGATCAGTGTCCTTGCGGGTTTGGTGGAGGCGATACGCCTATGAAACGCATCTTACCGCACCTTGATTTAACAGATGAGCTTGTCTATTTGTCGTGTTTTATAAAAAAACATGAAATAGAACTTCGCAAGTGTGGTGGTAAGGCATAAAATGTTGCAAAAAGTGTGAAATAAAAATTCAATTGCTACTTTTGTCTCATAGTTATCAAAATTGTACTTCAGTAGGAGACAGAATGGTAAAAGAGAAATATACTGATACAAAATTAGTGGAAAACTAGTGTTTCCTATCAGCAACCACAAAATAACAAGAGCCGTGTATATTATTTATTGTGATGCCGCAATAAGTGATACTATGCGGAAACAACTTGTAGTTTTAACAGTGAATTGCGCGTAGCGCATTTACAAAGGAATTGAAATGCGAACTGCATTTGAGGCATGGGCACAGCGCGACGGACATATCGTTCGCCGCCGTGAAGATAAGCCAGAAGAGTATCTGGTCTTTGAAACGCAGCGCCGCTGGGTAATCTGGCAAGCGGCACTGGAACATGGCAAAACGCCGGGCGGTCGCAAGACCGCCGCGCAAAAGGAGGCAGCCGCCGCCGAAAAGCGCGCAGCCGAAGCGCTGCAACGTCCCCCGGTTATCAATTCCGACGAAGCCGCGGTGCGCAACCAGGTGTTGAACGAAGTGCTCGACGCTTTCTCCACCCTCGGTGGCGAGCGCGGCATGGACGACATCCTGAAGGTGGTGCAGGGCTTGAAGAAGAAGCAGCAGGAGCAGGAACACGGGGCGGAGAAAGACAAGGTCGACGAACGGGTGGCCAAGACGGCGCAGGTTCGTCAAAACGCCTGATCCGATGACCCGCTTCCGGCATTACAAGGGAGGCCTCTACGAGTTGGTGTGCGAGGCCACCCTGGAGTCCGACCTGAGCACCATGATCGTTTACCGCGCGTCCGACGGGTCCATCTGGGCGCGGCCGAAAGACGTGTTTTTTCAACTCATCGAGGTCGATGGCGTCAAAGTGCAACGCTTTACGCCCCTTGATTGAGCGAATCAATCCGCCAACGGCTTGCTACACTGCGTCTGTATCTATTTTAGAGGCAGACCATGTTCCTCCGTCCCGTCGCGGCGTGCTCCGCGCTGCCGGTCTTGCTGGCCATGCTGGCAAGCGCCGGCTGCGCGTCGCTGACCGAATCGACCCAACAGAATGTGCTGGTGCAGACCGTGCTCGATCACCGCGAGATCGGCGGCGTCGGCTGCGTGTTGTATAACGACGTCGGCAAGTGGTTCGTCACCACGCCTGCCCGCGTGACCCTGCGCAAAAGCGCGGCCCCGCTGCGCATCGATTGCCGCAAGGAGGGCGCGGCCTGGGCCTACGAGAAGGTCGACCCCAAGGTCAACGGCAATTTGTGGGGCAACGTGATATTGACGGCGGGCGTCGGCTATGTCATCGACCGCGACACCGGCGCCGGCTACGATTATCCGTCGACGCTGACGGTGGTGATGCGTCCGGCCGAGGGCAGGGATGACGGGCCGCCGCCGGCGGCCGGCGTGACCTTGTATTGAGGGCGGCGCCACCGGGGGCGAACGGAAAAGGGCGGATGGCCGGGGCAATACCCGGCCATCCGCCCTTTTTGTTTTTGTGCTTACGAGCCCGCGCGGTTGATCAGGAAGTTCGACAGCAGCGGCACCGGACGGCCGGTCGCGCCCTTCGCGCCGCCCGATTTCCACGCCGTGCCGGCGATGTCCAGGTGCGCCCAGGTGTACTTGCGCGTGAAGTTCTCCAGGAACGCCGCCGCCGTGCACGACGCGCCGCCCGGCGTGCCGATGTTGGCCAGGTCGGCGAAGTTGGACTTGAGCTGCTCGTTGTACTCCTCGCCGATCGGCAGGCGCCAGGCGGTGTCGCTCGAGGCCTTGCCGGCGGCCATGATCTCGTCGGCCAGCTGGTTGTGGACGTCGTCGTCGCGCGTGAACAAGCCGCTCTTGTGGTGGCCCAGGGCGACGATGCAGGCGCCGGTCAACGTGGCGATGTCGATCACGGCGGCCGGGTTGAAGCGCTCGGCGTAGGTCAGCGCGTCGCACAGCACCAGGCGGCCTTCGGCGTCGGTGTTGAGGATCTCGATGGTCAAGCCGTTCATCGACGTGACGATGTCGCCCGGCTTGGTGGCGCGGCCCGACGGCATGTTCTCGCAGCTGGCGATCACGCCGATCACGTTCAGTTTCAGATCCATCTCGCCGATGGCGCGGAAGGTGCCCAGCACCGAGGCGGCGCCGCCCATGTCGTACTTCATTTCGTCCATGCCGGGACCGGCCTTGAGTGAGATGCCGCCGGTGTCGAAGGTGATGCCCTTGCCGACCAGCACCACCGGCGCGTCCTTGGACTTGCCGCCCATGTGCTTGAGGATGATGAACTTCGGCGGCTGCTCGCTGCCGTTGGTGACCGACAGGAAGCTGTTCATCTTCAGCGCTTCGAGCTGTTTGCGGTCCAGGATCTCGACGTCGAACTTGTAGTCCTTGGCCAGCTTCTTGGCGGTGTTGGCCAGGTAGGTCGGCGTGCAGATGTTGGCCGACAGGTTGCCCAGCTCCTTGGTCAGGTCCATGCCGCTGGCGATGGCCACGGCCTGCGCCAGCGCCAGCTTGGCGGCGGGCGTGTTCGGCACGGCCAGGGCGATTTTCCTGACGCCGGCCGGCGCCGGGTCCTTCTTGCTTTTCTGGCCGTCGGTGCGGAACGCCGCTTCGTGGGCGCTCTGCACCACGCAGCGGATCGCCCAATTGACGTCGCGCTCTTTCACTTCGGTCATCGGCAGTGCGATAATAGCGTCGCTCGTGCCCAGGGCCGAGAAAGCCTTCAATGCCGCGGCAACGCCGCTGGCGAAACTTTTCTCGCTGACGGCGTCGTCGCTGCCCAGGCCGACCAGCAGCACGCGCTCGGCGCTGGCGCCCTTGACGCCGCGCAGCAGCAAGGTGGTGCCGGCTTTGCCGCTGATGTCGCCGGACTTGAGCGCGGCCGTGATGTCACCGGAACCGTCCAGTGCTTTGGCAGCTTGCGACAGCTTTTTATTCTCGAACACCGCCACGGCGACGACGCCCGTTTTGGCCGAGTTGATGGTGTTTTTTGTGTCGAATGCTTTTATGCTAAAGTCCATTTGATTCTCCGTGTCGTGTACGAATTGCCAGCCCCTTGGCCTGATTGGCCGGGCTGTTATTAACTTGTGGCCCCGTGACGAGCCCTTAACTACCGAATTATAACTTTCGAATGATCTTTCAACGCACCCTACGACGTGAAATGGCCAGCACCGCCTTCGCCAGCTTCACGATCCTGTTCAGCGTTTGCGTTACCTGGACCTTGATCGGCATCCTCGGCAAGGCCGCCGGCGGCAAGGTCGCCTCCAGCGACGTGGTCGCGCTGATCCTGTTCGCAACGGTGAATTATCTGCCAACTATCCTCATCCTCACCAGTTTTATTTCGGTGCTGATGGTGGTCACGCGCAGCTACCGCGATTCCGAGATGGTGGTGTGGTTCGCCTCCGGCTTGAGCCTGACCCGCTGGATCGCGCCGGTGCTGAGCTTTGGCCTGCCGATGGTGCTGCTGACGGCGGGCCTGAGCTTCGTCGCCGCGCCATGGGCCAAGGAAAAGAGCGCGGAGTACGTCGAGCGCTTCGCCAAGCGCGAAGACCTGCAGAAGGTTTCGCCCGGACAGTTCCGCGAATCGTCGTCGGCCAACCGCATCTTCTTCGTCGAAGGCGTCGCCGGCGACACCTCGGTGGTGCAGAACGTGTTCGTCAACACGGTCGACAAGAACGGCACGGCGGTCATCGTCGCGCGCGAGGGCGTGATCTCCACCGGACCGAAAGGCGAGCGCTATCTGGTGCTCAAGAACGGCCGCCGCTACCAGGGCATGCCGGGACAGTCCGACTTCCAGACCATGGAGTTCGACACCTACAGCATGCGCGTCACCAGCCAGGCCCAGGACCTCGACTCGGAGCGCGACACCGACGCCGTGCCGACCATGACCCTGCTCACCGACGCCACCAATTCCGGCCGCGCAGAGCTGCTATGGCGGATCGCCTCGCCGCTGACCTGCCTGGTGCTGGTGCTGCTGGCGATTCCGCTGGGGTTCGTCAATCCGCGCGCCGGCAGTTCGGCCAACCTGATTATCGCGCTGCTGATCTTCTTCTCTTACACCAACGCGGTCAAGCTGGTCGAGGCCAGCGTCAGGCAGGGCAAGTTCACGTTCGCGCTGTCGTGGTGGCCGCTGCACCTGATGGCGGCGTTGACGGTGCTCGGCCTGTTCGCCTGGAGGCTCAATCTGAATCACCGTTACCACCCGCTGGCGGTGCTGGCGGCGATGAAGCGTTCGCGCAATGCCAATGCGGCCGATAAGAAGGCGGTGGCGCCATGAAGATCCTGCAACGCTACTTCGCGGTCACCATCTTCCAGGCGGTGGCCTTCGTGCTGGCGGCCTTCCTGGCGCTGCAAGCGTTCATGGACCTCACCGGCGAGCTGCCGCGCGTGGGCAAGAACGGCTACGCGATCCAGTATGTGCTGCTGTTCGTGGCGGTCAAGCTGCCTGGCCACGTGTACGAGGTGATGCCGCTGGCGGCGCTGATCGGCACCATCTACACGATGGCGCAGTTCGCGTCGACGTCCGAGTTCACCATCATGCGCGCCTCCAGCATGACCACCGGCATGGTGGCGTGGATGCTGGCCAAGATCGGCGTGGTGCTGGTGATTATCACCTTCATCTTCGGTGAGTTGATCACGCCGCGCACCGCGCCGCTGGCGGAAAAAATCAAACTCAGTGGACGCGGCACGACGATTTCGACCGAGTTCCGCTCCGGCCTGTGGACCAAGGATATCGTCAAGTCCGAAGGCATGACCGGAGAAGTGATCGGGTCGCGCTTCTTCAACGTGCGCGAGGTGCGCCCGGACGGCAAGCTGGTCGACGTCAAGCTGTACGAGTTCGATAACAACTTCCGCCTGCGCTCCATCACGGTGGCCAAGACCGGCACCTACCAGGGAACGAACAAATGGATGCTGTCGGAGGTGAAGGAGAATATCTTCACCAATCCGGCGCTGCTCAAGCCGGGCAGCGAAGCCAATCTGGCGAATAACTACGCCCAGGATAGCAGCATGATCGAAACGCGCACCAGCGCCACCAGGGAGCTGATCTCCGAGATCACGCCGCGCATCCTGTCGGTGTCGCGCTCGGACCCGGAGCGCATGTCCGCCAGCGAGCTGGCGCTGTACACCCGCCACCTGCAGGAGAACAAGCAGGAGACGGAGCGCTTCAAGATCGCGTTCTGGAAAAAACTGTTCGATCCGCTGGCGATCTTCGTGCTGATGGCGCTGGCGCTGCCGTTCGGCTACCTGCACACCCGCAGCGGCGGCGTCAGTTTGAAGATTTTCGTTGGCATCATGATCGGCGTCAGCTACCTGCTGGTCAACACGCTGTTCTCGCACCTCGGTGTGCTGAGCACCTGGCCGGCGGCCCTGACGGCGATCGCCCCGAGTTTAATTTTCCTGCTGCTGGCGCTGGGCGCCTTGTGGTGGGTGGAGCGACATTAGATGGGTAACTTAGTGAGTAACACCGTGAACAAACAAGCGCTGGTCCTTTTCGCGCACGGCGCCCGCGCCGCGTCGTGGGCGGCGCCGTTCGAACGCCTGCGCGACCTGACGCAGGCGCGCACGCCGGACGTTCCGGTATCGCTGGCGTTTCTGGAGTTGATGGAGCCGCGCCTGCCGGAGCAGGTGGCCGCGCTGACGGCGGATGGCGTCACGCATATCACCGTGGTGCCGGTGTTTCTGGGGCAGGGCGGCCATGTCCTGCGCGACCTGCCGCTGATGGTCGACCAGTTGCGCATCGATTATCCGCAAACCGCCATCAACGTGGTCGAAGCGGCCGGCGAGAACGCGGCCGTGCTCAACGCGCTGTCGGATTACTGCGTCTCGTCTTTGCTTACTTCCTCGGCACCAGTTTGATCTCGTAAAGCTTGGGCCACAGTTTGCCGGTGACGAACAGGCGCTTCTTGTCGGCGTCCCAGGCGATGCCGTTCAAGACGTTTTCGCTGTTGGGGCCTTTGCCGGCTTCCGGATACAGCTTGCCCAGATCGATCCAGCCGACGATCTTGCCGGTGTTCTGGTCGATGCGGGCGATCGTGCTGGTGTGCCAGATGTTGGCGAAGATCTCGTCGCCCACCACTTCCAGCTCATTGATCTGGTCGACCGCGATGCCGTCGGCCGTCACTTTTACGCGGCGCGCTTCGAGGAAGGTTTTCGGGTCGAGGAAGCGCAGCGTCGCGCTGCCGTCGCTCAGTACCAGCTCCTTGCCGTTTTGCGCCAGGCCCCAGCCTTCGCCCGGATAGGCGAACTGGTTGCGCAGGTCGAAGGTGGCCAGATCGAATACGAAGCCGGTCTGCGATTGCCAGGTGATGCCGACCAGCGTGTCCTTCCAGACGGTCAGGCCTTCGCCGAAGTACTGCGGCGGGATGTCCTTGCTTTGCAGGACCCTGCCGGTTTCCAGATTCACCTTGCGGATCGACGACTTGCCATTCAAGCCGGTGCTCTCGTACAGAAAACCGTCGCGGTACAGCAAGCCCTGGGTAAACGCCTGCGGGTCGTGCGGATAGCTGCGCACGACCTTGAAGTCGTAGGTCGGGATCGTGGGGGCGGCCAGCGCGCCGGCGGCCGGCAGCAGGGCAAGCAGGAACAGGGTTTTGATACTGTTTATTCGCACAATTCGTTTCACTATCAAGCTACCGTTGCATTCTGAAGTTCGACCATGGCGTCGAGGGTGGTGCCGGGCGCCGCGAATTCCGCATCGATGCAGGCGCGCGCCTCCGGCGAGACGATCAGCCCGAGCGCGTCGCGGCGCAGCGCTTCGGCCGCGTCGACTTCGCCGCAACCGGCCAGCAGTTCGAGCAGCAGGCGCACTTCGGCCATGTAGTTGTAGACCGTGGACAGCAGCTCGGACATGCCTTCGTCGGTGAGCAGCTGCAGCCGGGCGACGTGGGCGTTGACTTCGCCCGCGTAGGCCGCCAGGTGTTTTTCCGGCTCCGGCAGATAGCTGCGCGCCAGAGGATAGTCGCCGCATGCCATCATCGACGTCAGCGCCGAATTGGCGCATTCGGCCGCCAGCGCGGCCGGCAGCTGCTTGAACAGCAGCCAGGTATTTTGCAAGTCACCCAGCTTGTCGTTGATGGCGCGGATGTCGTTGAAGAGGATGGCGTCGCCGCCGTCGGCCAGCAGGCGGTCGGTGAGCCGTTGGCGCAGTTCGACCAGCGCCCGCCGCGCGGGCAGGTGTTCCTCGGCCAGCTTGGCCCAGGCGCTCAGCACATAGGAAAGCCGCAGCGGCGCCACTTCCGTGTCGCGCACGGAGGTGGCGTCGAACAGCCAGATATAGTCCTTCAGGGCGGCGTCGAATTCGCCGGCGGAATGGGCACCCCAGGCGCGCTCCAGAACTTCGTGAACATTATCCATTACTACCTCTTATGAGATGAATGGACATTCTATTACGGATTTCGGGGAATCAGGCGCCAAGCTGGGGGGCGATTGCGCCGCTGATCTCCGCTTCGAGGCGTTGATGCGAGCGGCTTTGCATGGCGTCGCCCAGCATCACCAGTACCGGACCGTGGGCTTCGCCCAGGCCCAGGGCCAGCGCGGCGATGGTCAGGCGGCGGATGCGCTGGTCCGGACGGCTGCAGTTTTCGATGACGACCACCGGGGTGTCCGGACGGTGGCCGTGGGCCAGCAGGCGTTCGGCGGTGGCGATGGCTTCGCGCCCGCCCATGTACTGCACCAGGGTGTCGGTGTCCGGGATGGCGTCGTGGTGGGCTTCGTCCGGCGCCGTCGACGACGTGAAAAAGGCCACGCTGCGGGCGACGCCGCGCTTGGTCAGCGGTTGCTTGGTGGCGGCGGCGGCGGCGACGGCGGTGGTGATGCCGGGGACGATTTCGACCTCGATGCCGGCTTCCTCCAGCGCGCGCAGCTCCTCGTCGGCGCGGCCGAACAGCATCGGGTCGCCCCCTTTGAGGCGCACCACCAGCGCATGGCGTTGCGCGTTGTCGACCAGCTGCTGGTTGATGACCTGCTGCGCGGTCGAGCGCTGCCCGCTGCGCTTGCCGACCGAGATCTTCTCCGCCTGCGGGCACAGCTCCAGCATCTCGGGGGTCACCAGCGCGTCGTGCAGCACGACGTCGGCTTGCGCCAGCAGGCGCGCGCCGCGCATGGTGATCAGGTCCTGGGCGCCGGGGCCGGCGCCGATCAAATAGACTTTTCCGAGAGATGCCATTGTCATGCCGTCGATTACCGTGTTATTCCGAAAGGCGAATCATACCCGCCGCGACGGTCTGGTGGGTCACTTCGTCGATCAGGATAAAGGCGCCGGTGGCACGGATGTCGGCGTAGGCGTCGGCCGCCAAAGGCTGCTGGACGGTCAGGCCGATGCGGGCGATGTCGTTCAGCTTCAGGCCATCGGCGGCGTGGCGCTGCTGGGTGTTGATGTCCAACAGCGAGTCGATGCCGGTGATCTTGGCCGAGGTTTGCTTGGTGCCGTGCTTGATCCAGTACTTGCGGCGCTGGTCGAGCGGCTCGTCGGACATCCAGCAGACGTCCGCCTTCAAGGTCTTGAGCAGGGTCGCCGGCTGTTCGACATTGGCCAGCAGGTCGCCGCGCGAGATGTCCAGGTGTTCGTTCAGCAGCAAGGTGATCGATTGACCGACCACCGCCGACTGGTGCGAGCCTTCCAGCGTGACGATGTCCTTGACGGTGGCGCTCTGGCCGGACGGCTGCACCACGAGCTTGTCGCCGACGCTGACCTTGCCCGCCTCGATGCGGCCCATGTAGCCGCGGAAGTCGTTGGCTTCGTGGCCGTTGTGGCGCGCCACCAGCTGCACCGGGAAGCGGAACGGCGCGTTGTGCGATTCGTCGTAGACCGACAGCGACTCGAGCAGCTCGATCAGGGTCGGACCCTTGTACCAGCTCAGTTTTTCGCTGGCGTCGACGACGTTGTCGCCGCTCAGGGCCGACAGCGGAATCGGCGTGATGTCCTTCAGGCCCAGGCTGGTGGCGAATTCGCGGTAGGCCTTGACGATGCGGTCGTAGATCGCCTGGTCGTAGTTCACCAGATCCATCTTGTTGACGGCGACGACCACGTGCTCGATCTGCAGCAGGTGGGCGATGGTCGAGTGGCGCTTGGTCTGGATCAGCAGATCGACGCCGCCGTCCTCGCGCAGCTTCACCTTCGACACGTCGATCAGGATGATGACCGCGTCGGCGGTCGAGGCGCCGGTCACCATGTTGCGGGTGTACTGCTCGTGGCCCGGGGTGTCGGCGATGATGAACTTGCGCTTCGGCGTGGCGAAGTAGCGGTAGGCCACGTCGATGGTGATGCCTTGTTCGCGTTCGGCTTCCAGGCCGTCGGTCAGCAGCGACAGGTCGACGGCGTCGCCGACGGTGCGCTTGTGCTTGGAGCGCGACATCGCGTCCAGCTGGTCGGCGAAGATGCCTTTGCTGTCGAACAGCAGGCGGCCGATCAGCGTGCTCTTGCCGTCGTCGACGGAACCGGCGGTGATGAAGCGTAAAAGTCCGCGCTCGGTCTGGGTTGCTACATTGTTGGTGCTGGCGTTCATCAGAAGTATCCTGCTTTTTTACGTTTTTCCATCGAGGCCTCGGAGGTCTGGTCGTCCATCCGGGTGGCGCCGCGTTCGGTGATCTGGGTGATGGCCGTTTCGGCGATGATCGCCTCGACCGTCGCCGCGTCCGACGACACCGGGCAAGTGCAGGAGATGTCGCCCACGGTGCGGAAGCGCACCACCTGGGTTTCGACGGTCTCGCCTTCGCGCGGCGGGGTCAGGTCGGTCAGCGGCACCAGCAAGCCGTTGCGCGGGATGACCTTGCGCTCGTGGGCGAAGTAGATCGGCGGCAGTTCCAGCTTTTCGCGGGCGATGTACTGCCACACATCGAGTTCGGTCCAATTCGAGATCGGGAACACGCGCATGTTTTCGCCCGGGTGCACGCGGGTGTTATACAGGTCCCACAATTCCGGGCGCTGCGATTTCGGGTCCCACTGGCCGAATTCGTCGCGGAAGGAGAAGATGCGCTCCTTGGCGCGGGCCTTTTCCTCGTCGCGGCGGGCGCCGCCGATGCAGGCGTCGAAGCCATGTTCGGCGATCGTCTCGAGCAGGGTGACCGCTTGCGCGGCGTTGCGCGAATCGGTGGCCGGATTACGCAGGCGCACCGTGCCTTTTTTGATCGAATCCTCGACCGAGCCGACGATCAGGCGCTCGCCCAGTTCGGCCACGCGCTTGTCGCGGAAGGTGATCACCTCGGCGAAATTGTGGCCGGTGTCGACGTGTACCAGCGGGAACGGGAATTTACCGGGGCGGAAAGCCTTCTCCGCCAAACGCAGCAAGACCACCGAGTCCTTCCCGCCCGAGAACAGCAGGGCGGGGTTGCTGCATTCGGCCGCCACTTCGCGCAGGATGTGGATCGCTTCCGATTCCAGGGCGTCGAGGTGGCGCGCATTCACGTGTACGTTGTTTTCAACTAAAGCGTTCATTGGACTAGCCTATTGTTTTTGTGGCGCGCATGAAGTCTTCTTCAGCGGCCACGGATTTAATACGAATGAGCTTACCATCGACCATGTGCAGGCCGCATTCCTTGGAGTCCGGGTTTTCCCACCACCAGCGGCCGGCGCGCACATCCTCGCCCGGCTCCACCGCGCGGGTGCACGGCGCGCAACCGATCGACGGATAGCCCTGGTCGTGCAGCGCGTTGTACGGCACGCCGTTGTCGCGGATGTAGTTCCAGACGTCTTCCTCCGACCAATCGGCCAGCGGATTGAACTTGGTCATGCCGTGCGCCTCGTCGACCTCCTGCACGTGCAGCTCGGCGCGGGTGGCCGATTGCGCGCGGCGCTGGCCGGTCACCCAGGCCTTCTTGCCGGCCAGGGCGCGGCCCAGCGGTTCGACCTTGCGGATGCGGCAGCACTCGCGGCGCATCTCGATGCTGTCGTAGAAGGCGTTGAGGCCATTGCGCGCGACGTAGGCGTCGACCGCTTCCGGCTGCGGCTTGTACAGCGCGATCTCGTAGCCGTCGTAACGCTGCTTCACCTTGTCGAGCATCGCCAGCGTTTCGGCGTGCAGGCGGCCGGTTTCAAGCGAGAAGATGCCGATATCCAGTTTGGATTTCAGGATCAAATCGGTCAGCACCATGTCTTCGGCCGCCAGGCTGGAGGCGAAGACCGCCGGGGAAAAATCGCTGGCGATGCGCGACAGCGTGGCGCTGCTGTCGGCAATCAGCTTGCTCAGGTCAGACATTCAAACTCCAATCATCCAATCAGATACCGGCGCCGTCGTTGTTGGCGGCCGGCGCGGCGGCGCCCGAGGTGCGGGCGTGGCGGCGGTACAGCGGCAGCTTCTGGTCCACCGACGCCTGGTAGGTTTCCGAGAAATCGGACAGGCCCTTGAGCGCGTCGTGGATGCTGCGGTCCGGACGCGTGGCGTAGGCGTTGAAGCCGACGCGCTGCATCTGGAACAGCTGGTCGCGCAGCACGTCGCCGATGGCGCGCAGTTCGCCGCTCCAGCCCAGGCGGATGCGCAGGTTGTAGGCGATCGAGTAGCCGCGGCCGTCGGTGAATTTCGGGAAATCGACGGCGATGACGGCGAACTTGGACAGGTCGTCCCTGATCGCTTCCGGACGTTCGTCGCTGGCGATCCAGACGCCGATTTCGCCGGCGGCGGCGCGCGCGGCCAGCAGTTCGCGCTGCACCAGCCACAGGCTTTGCGGCACGATCACTTTGCCCTCGGGGACGGCGATGGTGGCCGGGTCGGTCTGCGGCGCGCCTTCGACCGGCTCGGCCAGGCGCAGCACCTGCCAGTCGTCCTCGACGACTTCACGGCCCTTGATAATCAGGTTCTTGACTGCTTCAGACATATTCATCCTCTCCTACCAGGCGACCGGATTTTTCCGCGATCGGCGTGGCGTATACAAATTCCTTGAACGGTGCGACGCCGAGGCGCTGCGCGCAGGCGGCGAACGATTCGTCCTCGAAGCGCTCGCGCACATAGACCTGCAGCAGGCGGGCGATCACTTCCGGCATTTGCAGCGCGGAGAACGATGGTCCGATGATCTTGCCGATGGCCGAGTGGTTGCCCTGCGAGCCGCCGATCGATACCTGATACCATTCGCTGCCGTCCTTGTCGACACCGAGCACGCCGATGCTGCCGACGTGGTGGTGGCCGCAGGCGTTGATGCAGCCGGAGATATTGAGTTCGATCTCGCCGATGTCGTGCTGGTAGTCGATGTCGTCGAAGCGCTCGGCGATGGCGGCGGCGATCGGGATCGACTTGGCGTTGGCCAGCGAGCAGAAGTCGCCGCCCGGGCAGCAGATCATGTCGGTCAGCAGGCCGATGTTCGGCGTCGCCAGGCCCTTGGCCTTCACTTGCTGCCACAGCGTGAACAACTGCGACTGTTCGACGTCGGCCAGCACGATGTTCTGTTCGTGCGTGACGCGCAGTTCGCCGAAGCTGTATTGGTCCGCCAGGTCGGCCATGAAGTCGATCTGTTCGGCGGTGGCGTCGCCCGGCGGCACGCCGGTCTTTTTCAGCGACAGCACCACGGCCGCGTAGCCGGGCTGCTTGTGCGGCTTGACGTTGCGGTTGACCCAGTTGGCGAAGGCCTTGTTGCCGGCCGCCTCGGGCGCGGCGGTGACGTCGCTGTCGTCGAGCTGCTTGTACGCCGGCGGCTCGAAGTAATCGATCACGCGCTGCATCTCATCGACCGTCAGGGTCTCGGGACCATCCTTCAGGTCGACCCATTCGGCTTCGACCTGGCGGGTGAATTCCTCGACGCCGATGGCCTTGAGCAGGATCTTGATGCGGGCCTTGTACTTGTTGTCGCGGCGGCCGTACTGGTTATACACGCGCATCACGGCTTCGGTGTAGGTCAGCAGGTGCTGCCACGGCAGGAATTCGCGGATCACGCTGCCCAGGATAGGGGTGCGGCCCATGCCGCCGCCGGCCATGAATTTGAAGCCGATTTCGCCGGCCTCGTTGCGCACCACGGTCAGGCCGATGTCGTGCACGGCGATGGCGGCGCGGTCTTCGACGGCGCCGTTGATGGCGACCTTGAATTTGCGCGGCAGGGCGATGAATTCCGGGTGGAAGGTCGACCACTGGCGCAGCACCTCGGCGTACGGACGCGGATCGATGATCTCGTCGGCGGCGACGCCGGCGTACGGATCGGACGTGGTGTTGCGGATGCAGTTGCCGGAGGTCTGGATCGCGTGCATCTCCACCGAGGCCAGGTCGCTGAGGATGTCCGGGGTCTGTTCCAGCTCGATCCAGTTAAACTGGATGTTCTGGCGGGTGGTGAAGTGGCCGTAGCCGCGGTCGTACTTGCGGGCGATGTGGGCGAACATGCGCATTTGCTTGGACGACAACAGGCCGTAAGGCACGGCGATGCGCAGCATGTAGGCGTGACGTTGCATGTACAGGCCGTTCTGCAGGCGCAGCGGCACGAATTCGGCTTCGGTCAGCTCATCGGAGAGGCGGCGCCGTACCTGGTCGCGGTACTGTGCGATGCGTTCACGCACGATAAGATGGTCGTACTGGTCGTATTGATACATATTCTTCCTAGATAGTAGCTTGCTAGAATCCCCACACTAGCGCTAATAGTAATAAACTTCGTCTTTATTCCAAACGACTTAGTCTTTATTTGCTTATATAAGGATTGGGCATAAGCATGGACGCTAATAATTTTAAGATGGGCCAAGACTAGATGAACCTTCACCAACTGCGCTTCGTGCGCGAGGCCGTACGCCAGAACTACAACCTGACCGATGCCGCCAAGGCCCTGTTTACGTCGCAGCCGGGCGTGTCGAAGGCGATCATCGAGCTCGAGGAGGAGCTTGGCGTCGACATCTTCACCCGCCACGGCAAGCGCATACGCGGGCTGACCGAGCCGGGACGGCTGGTGTTGCAGTCGGTGGAGTTGATTATGCAGGAAATCGACAGCCTCAAGCGCATCGGCAAGGAATACGCGGCCCAGGACAGCGGCAGCTTCACCATCGCCACCACCCACACCCAGGCGCGCTACACCTTGCCGAAGGTGGTGCAGGCCTTCATGCTGAAGTTTCCCAAGGTGCGCTTGTCTTTATTGCAAGGTAATCCGCAGCAGATCGCCGAAATGGTCCAGCGCGACCAGGCCGACCTGGCGATCGCCACCGAATCGATCGCCGGCATTACCGGCCTGATAACATTGCCATGCTATCAATGGGAACACGTGGTGGTGGTGGCGCCGGACCATCCTTTGCTCAAATCCAAGCAGGTGACGCTGGAAGAAATTGCCGCATTCCCGATCATCACGTACGATGGCGCCTTCGCCGGCCGCAGCAAGATAGACCACGCGTTTTCCCTGCGCGGGCTGAAGCTGGACGTGTTGCTGGAGGCCATAGACGCCGATGTCATCAAGACCTATGTCGAGTTGGGCATGGGGATTGGTATCATAGCGGGTATGGCCTATGACGCCGAGCGCGACAAGAACCTGCGCGCCATCCCTGTCGGCCACCTGTTCGGCATGAATGTGTCGCGGGTGGCGGTCAAGCAGGGCGCCTACCTGCGCAGCTATATATATACCTTTATTGAACTGCTGGCCCCGACGCTCAACCGCAAGTTGATCGAGCAAGCCATGAGCGGTGAAAAAGAGCACTACGAACTGTAACTAGAAAGCACTACCATGATTACCAATCAGTTGGCACAATTCTATGCCGTCAATGCCGACAACTACGACCAGGTCTACGCGCGCGAAGAGCGCTTCGACGACCTGGACGACCTGCAGGAAATGGTCGCCGAGCTGTTCCAGGGCCACAAGGTGCTGGAGCTGGCCTGCGGCACCGCCTATTGGACCGACCTGATCGCCGAGGTGGCCGACTCCGTGCACGCCACCGATCTGCTGCCGGAAATGATCGCGCTGGCCGAGACGCGCGGCCTCGACGAGGACGTCGTGACCTTCGGCGTGATGGACGCCTTCAACCTGCCGGACGACCTGGAGGGCAAGTACACCGCCGTGTTCGCCGCCGGATTGTGGACCCACGTCAAGCGCGAAGACCAGGAGAAATACCTGAAGACGCTGCGCGCCAAGCTGGGCAAGGACGTGATGCTGGTGCTGCTCGACGAGTCGTATGTCGACGGCGACACGATGGTGTTCGCCCGCACCGATTTGGAAGGCAACACCTTCCAGATCCTGACCGCCGACGACGGCCAGCGCTACGAGGTGATGCACAACTACCTGACCGACAGCACCCTGCGCAAGCGCTTCGCGGCGTCGGCCAAACAGATCCGCATCGAGCGCCTGCAGTACTACTATCTGCTGAGCTGCAAGCTGAAATAAGCCGCTCGAAGGTTGATCGAAGATCAAGGCCGCCGGCTTACCTTTTTTTTCACCACTGATGTTCATTTACAACAAATTGGTGTTGTCACATTGTTGAAGTAATTGATAGGCATGATTCGCCCCGTGCAGCTTTCTTTCAACCTTCAGTAGAGAACATCAAGTGAAAAAACTTACTCTGGCAGCAATGATCATCGGCGGTTTCGCAGCGCAGGCGCAAGCTCAATCGAACGTCACGATCTACGGTATCGTCGATGCCGGTATCGTCAGCGAGCGCGGTGGCTCGGCCGGCAGCGTGACCAAAGTCACCAGCGGTATCGGCAGCCAGTCCCGTCTGGGTTTCCGCGGCACCGAAGATCTGGGCAACGGCCTGTCGGCCATCTTCCAGATCGAGACCGGCCTGAAAGTCGATGACGGCACGCTGGACAACACCAACAGCGCCCTGTTCAATCGTCAGGCCTTCGTCGGTCTGCGCAGCAAGGAAGCCGGCACCCTGACCTTGGGTCGCCAGTACACCATGCTGTACAACGCCATGAGCCAGGTGGCCGACCCGTTCGGCGCCGGCTATGCCGGTTCGATCAAGAACCTGTTCCCGACCGCCGGCGCCAACACCCGCGTCAGCAACGCCGTCGTCTACGCCACCCCTGCGTTCGCGGGTTTCAGCGCCGAAGCGCTGTACGCGCTGGGCGAGCAGGCCGGCAGCAACGAAGCGGGCCGCCAGTTCGGCCTGGGCCTGAACTACGGCCAAGGCCCGCTGAACGCGCGTCTGGTCTACAACAACCGTAACAACGACACCGTCGCCGTCGGCACCACGCCGGCCGCGAACCGTGACTCGGGCCGCAACACGCTGTTCGCCGCCAACTACGACTTCAAAGTCGTCAAGGCTTACTTCGCCTACGGCGTCGACAAGGGCCTGAACAGCGCCGCGCTGCCGGTGGCCAATGCCTACGGCTACGCCGTCGCTCCACGCGCCAGCCTGGACAGCAACGACATCCTGATCGGCGTGCAAGTGCCGGTCGGCAGCGGCACCATCATGGCCTCGGCGATCCGCAAGAACGACAAGACCCGCTTCAACCAGGATGCCGACCAGTGGGCCGTGGGTTACCTGCACGCGCTGTCGAAGCGTACCGGTGCGTACATCGCCTACGCCAAAATCAAGAACAAGAACGGCGCCGGCTACACCGTGGGCAACAACAACGAAGCCGGTACCGGCGACAAAGCCTTCAACGTGGGCGTGCGTCACTCGTTCTAAGCAGGATCGGCGGCGCCTTCCTGGGACGGCAGCGGCAACCGGATGATGATCCGGGTGCCGCCGTCGCTGAGGATGGAAATGTCGCCGTGCAGTGCCCAGACGCGTTCGCGCATCCCGATCAGGCCAAAGGACGACGCCTTGTCCATGTCCTGTTCGGCGATGCCGCGGCCGTCGTCGTGGATCGAAATTTGCAGCGACGACTCCGAGCGTCGCAGCGACAGCTCGACGTTGTGCGCCTCCGCGTGGCGCGTGATGTTGGTCAGCGCTTCCTGCGCGATGCGGAAGATGGCCGTGCTGTAGGCGTCATCGAGTATCAAATCCTCTTCGTTCGCGTGCAGGCGGCAAGAGATGCCGTAGCGCGACACGAATTCCTGGCGCAGGCTTTCCAGCGCAAAGTACAAACCGCCCTCGTCGAGCGCGCGTGGCCGCAGATTGCTGGCGATGCGCCGCAGCGACGTGATGGCCGACATCAGCAGATCGTCCATGCCCGCCTGCAGCTTGCGCGCGGCCGCGTCGCCGCTGGACTGCTGTTGCAGCAACGCCAGGTCGACCCGCAACGTGGCCAGCAACTGTCCCAGATCGTCGTGCAGCTCGCGGGCGATGTGCTTGCGTTCTTCCTCCCGTATCGTTTGCAGCGCCGCCGACAGTTCGCGCAACTGCGAATACGATTGCTCCAGTTGCTCCTGCACCTGCTTGCGCTCGGTGATGTCGCGCAGGATGATGGTGTAGATCTGGTGGCCGTTTTCCGACAACGACGAGATCGAGCCCTCGAGCGGGAAATGCTGGCCGTTGGCCTTCATGCCGGTGACCGCGTAGTCGCTGGCGCGCCGGCCCTTCATGCGCAGGCGGATGCCGGTCGAGCCGAAGTAGTGGGTGGACGAGGTGCCGCCGGTGTGGCGCTGGTCGCGCGGAATGAATTGCTGAAGCGGCACGCCTTCCATCGACTGCACTGTCGTGCCGAACATGGCGGCGGCCGACGGATTGGCCTGGAGGATGTGCTGGTTTTCGTCTGTGATGATGATGGCGTCGCTGGCGTGCTGGATGATGCCACGGCTGCGCTTGTGCGCGGCGGCGGACGAGCTGGAACATAACCAGCCCATGCGCCACGACAGGCGGGCGAACAAGGCCGCGCCGATGCTGATGACGGGCAGCTTGAACAACGATCTGGCTTGGCCGGGCATTTTCATGCGCCTCCCTCAGCCGGAAGAGGGGCGGCTGCAATACAGACAGTATGGCAGCCGGATTTTACCCTCTTGATGTGTCTCAATCCTGCGCCGGGCGGGCGCGATGTTGCTTGGTTTGCCCTTACATTTGCTTGAACAAGTGCAGGAAGCTGCGGCTCACTTCCAGCTTGTCCGACTTCCCTTTGATCATGACGAGGTGGCGGCCGCGGATGTCGCGCGTAACGCCTTCGATGGCGTTGACGTTGACCAGGGTGGCGCGGTGGATTTGCCAGAACAGCGCCGGATCGAGTTCCTCGGCCAGGTCGCGCACCGGCTTGCGGATCAACGCCTCGTAGCGCTCGGTCTGCACGCAGGTGTATTTTTCGTCGGAGCGGAAGAACAGGATTTCCTCGACCGGGATCATGCGCAGGTCCTGGCCGATGCTGGCCTGTATCCATTGCAAATAGGCCGGCTTCGGCGCGGTGATTTTTTCGGCCAGTTGCGACAGCATCGCCGTCACGCTGGCGTTGACGTCGGCCGCCGGTTTGCTCAGGCGCGTCTTGAGGCGGTCGACGGTGATCTGCAAACGTTCGGGCTCGGGCGGCTTGAGCACGTAGTCGACGGCGCCGCGCTCGAACGCCTCGACCGCGTAGGCATCGTAGGCGGTCACGAAGACGATGTGGCTTTTGTTGCCGATCACGGTGGCCGCTTCCATGCCGGTCTTGCCCGGCATGCGGATATCGAGGAATGTGAAGTCCGGTTTGAGCTGCTCGACCAGGTCGATCGCCTCGTCGCCGTTCTTGGCCTCGCCGATGATGTCCAGTTCGGGCCAGACCTGGCCCAGGCGCATGCGTAATTGGTCGCGCATCAAACGTTCGTCATCGGCAATGATTGCTGTAGGCATGGGTGGTCTTGGCTTATGAAGTGTGAATGGTTATTTGGTTAATTATTCAACGAATCCGCGCAATAATCAATCGCTCTTATTTGGAGGCATGGGTACTCGCTTTGTTGGCCAGTTGATACGGCACCTCGATCGTTGCGATGACGCCGCTCGGGCTGTTCGCGGCGATCAGCAATTGGCCCTGGTCGCCGTGCAGCAGTTTCAGGCGCTCGCGGATGGTCATCAGACCCAGTCCGGTGCCGTCGCTGGGCACGGCCCCGAAGCCCAGGCCGTCATCGCTGACGATCACGCGCAGTTTGTTGTGGGCGACATCGGCACGTACTTTGAGCGTGCCGCCCTGGGGCTTGGCTTCGAGGCCGTGCTTGATGGCGTTTTCCACCATCGACTGCAGCATCATCGGTGGAAAAGCGGCGCTGCGCAGGCCGTCGGGGATGTCGAAGTCGACGGTCAGACGCTCTTCCATGCGCATTTTCAGCAGGTTCAGATAGGCCACCACCATGTCGGCTTCCCGGCCGAGGTTGGTGATCAGCGCGTTGTCGCGCATTTGCGGCAGCACCGCGCGCAGGTATTTGATCAGGCTGCGCTGCATGGCCGACGCGCGCGGCGGGTCCGTTTCGATCAAGTGTTCGACCGACGCCAGGGTGTTGAACAAAAAGTGCGGCTCGACTTGCGCCTGCATCATCTGCATCTTCGCTTCGCTGAGCTGGCGCTGCATGGACTCGCGTTCAACGGCGGCATTGGCGGTCAGCGTCTCGGCCTCGGCGCGTTTTTTGCCGCCCATCAGCGCCTTGGTGCCGAACAGGGCCAACACCAGCAACGTGACGAAGCTGCGGAACCAGGTCGACGCCTGGCCGTGGTAGCGAGCGACTTTTTGCTCGGCCGCGTCGTCGACGGCTTCTTCAATGGCGTTGGATAATTCTTCGCCGATTTGCGGCGGCAGGTCGATGTGGACTTCTTCGCCGGGCAAGGTGGGCAGGGCGGGGACGGCCGGGGTGATGGTTTTGTCGGGCTTGCCACTTTTGTCGTGGGCCGTGGCGGGCGCTGCGGGTGCTTCGGGCGCTGCGGGCGCTTCGGGCACCGCCGGCTCGGTTGGCGGGGCCGGTTCGGCCGGTTCCGCGCGGGGAACGCCGTTCTCGTCGACGCCGCTTTCGGCCTTGTCCGTATCCTTATTGCGCTTGCCGCGCATGTTGAAGCGAATGCCGCTGTCGTCGATGACGATATTGGTGTCGGCGCCTTTGCGCTTCTTGTCACTGCGTACCACCTCCTCCTGCACCGGGCTCGACGAAAACAACTCGTCCTGCAGGATAGAGCCGGCGATCAGCATTAACACGGCGAATACCAGAAACTTCCACCAGGACAGCTGAGTAACCCAGGTGGCGGTCGCGTCGAAGCCGCGGTGCAGCCAGGCGGCGGCGGTCTTCAGGGTATCTTGCGTTTTAGGCATAGGAAACATGTAAGGCTTTCACTCTTGAGTACGGGGCAAGTGTAACGAGTTTTGTGACGGTGCAACTGTAACGGTGATGACGCCGATACGCCATGCCCATGCGACAGTCTGCAAGAAAACGGGAGTGGACGGCGTGGGGAGGGGAATAGAAAATAGGTCTTGCCAAGCCGGTGGGCGCTTTGCTATAGTTCGCCTCCTCGCAAAACGGTGCACACAAAACAAGGTGTTGCAGAGTGAAGCGAGCGAAAGAAGAAGTGGTTTGAGGGGTTGACGAAATAAGCGAAACGCTTCATACTCTTTCTTCTGCGCTGACGAACAAAACGATTTGTCAAGCGTGCAAGCAGTACGGAATAAAGTTCTTTAAAAATTAACAGTCGATAAGTGTGGACGTTTGATGAAAGTGCACGCGGAACCAAGGTTAAACTTGGTTCCGCGATACTTAAAATATCAAATGTTCACAAGAAGTAATGAAATAGGCGCTACGAAAGTAGTGGCCTGTCAGTATTTTGAGTGAGCAAACACCTCGCAATGCGAGGGGTTTGAACCGATTAAAAGGTTCGACCAGTGCCGGTAAAACGGCAAAAGTAACAGAGATTAAACTGAAGAGTTTGATCCTGGCTCAGATTGAACGCTGGCGGCATGCCTTACACATGCAAGTCGA
>NZ_FODC01000016.1 GCF_900110275.1 Duganella sp. CF517 | reverse complement strand
TCGACTTGCATGTGTAAGGCATGCCGCCAGCGTTCAATCTGAGCCAGGATCAAACTCTTCAGTTTAATCTCTGTTACTTTTGCCGTTTTACCGGCTCTCTTATTGCTAAGAGGTCGCTCACTCAAAATACTGACAGGCCACTACTTTCGTAGCGCCTATTTCATTACTTCTTGTGAACATTTGATATTTTAAGTATCGCGGAACCGAAGTCCCGCGTGCACTTTCATCAAACGTCCACACTTATCGACTGTTAATTTTTAAAGAACTTTGTTCGGTACTGCTTGTTACTGCTTGCTGAAGAAGCGTTGTGTTCATCAGCGAAGAGGCAAGATTATGAGGCGTTTCGAATATTTCGTCAAGCACTTCTTTTTCTTCATCTTCTTCGTGTCACGCCGCATTTGTGTGCGTCGTTCTGCGAGGGGGCGAACTATAGCAAAGCGGCAGTGGCCTGACAAGGCCTATTTGCTGTTGATGATGGCCGAAAGCGATTGCACGCCCAGGCGCGCAACCGTTCGCAGCGTCTCATAGTCGGCGCCATCCCTGGCGAGTATCGACATGCCATGCTGGACGCTGGCAAAGTAAGTCCCCAGACTGTCCGGATTGCAGGTCGGCGGCAGTTGGCCGTCTTCAAGCGCTCTGGCAAAACGCTGTCGAAGAAGATTCGCGCTATTGCAACGGCGTACGCGCAGGTCGTCGGCGACCGCGCTTTCGCCCTGCGGGCCCGGCCGCGCGCCGAGCACGATCATGCAGCCTTGCGGCTGCCCTTCCGTACTATATGTACGAGCGGTCGTTTCGAGGAAAGCGCTTATCGCCGCCTCAATGCCGGGCTCGCGCTCTAGCGACTCCCAGATATCGCAGCCCTGCTCGGCCGCGTAAAGCGATACCGCCTCATGGAACAGCCCGTCCTTACTACCGAACGCCGCATACAGGCTGGGCGACGCGATTCCCATCGCGTCGATCAAATCGGTCATCGAGGTGTTTTCGTAGCCCTTCGCCCAAAACACCCTCATCGCCTGGCGCAGCGCTTCTTGACGATCAAATCCCCGTGGACGTCCTCGCGTAGTCATCGATATCCCTCTGAATAAATTTTATATCGAATGATACACAAATCGCTTGACCGCTATCCGGATGTTTGAGATATTTCTGTAACGATCGACACACAAAGGAAACGACCATGCATCCCCTTGCTCAGAAAATCGCGCTGGTGACCGGCGCAAGCCGGGGCATCGGCGCCGCCATCGCCGTCCGTCTGGCCGACGACGGCGCCGACGTGGCCTTCACCTACGCCAGCGATGAAGGCGGCGCCGCAGCCACGCTGGCCGCCATTGAAGGGCGTGGCCGCAAAGGGCTGGCCATCCGCGCCAACAACAAGTCCGCCGGCGAAGTCGAAGCGGCGGTGGCGCAAACGATCGCCGCCTTCGGTCGCATCGACATCCTGGTCAACAACGCCGGCATATACCGTCCGGGTACCATCGATACGCTGACGCTCGGCGATTTCGACGACACGATCGCCATCAACCTGCGCGCCGCGTTCGTGGCATCGAAAGCCGTCGCCGCCGCTATGGCATCCGGGGGCCGGATCATTTCGATCGGCAGCAACCTGGCGGTGCGCGCGCCGGGCCAGGGAATGAGCATCTACACCGCCAGCAAAGCCGCCCTGACCGGCCTGTCGCAAGGCATGGCGCGCGACCTTGGCCCGCGCGGCATCACGGTCAATGTGGTCCATCCCGGCTCCACCGACACCGATATGAATCCGGCCGACGGACCGCACGCGGGCGCCCAGCGCAATCTGATGGCAACCGGTGGCGCCGCATACGCAGCGCCATCCGAGGTGGCTGGCGTGGTCGCGTTCCTGGCGTCGCCCCAGGCGCAGTCTGTCACCGGCGCCGCGTGGACGATCGATAACGGCGCCAACGCATGATGGAAGGCCGACGATGGCGGGCGGGGTAGAATAAGCACTTCCCCGATCACTAAGCAGGCCATGTTCATTCTCCCCACCATCCCTCCTACCACTAACGATGCGCTGAGTGCCTTGCTCGACCAAGCCATCAACAACAAGACCAAACCGTTGGGTAGCCTGGGAGTGCTGGAGTCGCTGGCCAAGCAAATCGGCCTGATACAAAACAGCCGCGAAGTCGCGCTGACGCAGCCGGCGATCCTGGTCTTCGCCGCCGATCACGGTATCGTGGCCGAAGGCGTGTCCGCCTATCCGCAGGACGTGACGTGGCAGATGGTGGAGAACTTCCTGGCGCGCGGCGCCGCCATCAACGTCTTCGCGGAGCAGAATCACTGCGAACTGTTCGTCATCGATGCCGGCGTCAATCACGACTTCGGCCCGCGCGCCGGTCTGACCGACCGCAAGCTGGCCAACGGCACCCACAACTTCGCGCGGGAGCCGGCAATGACCCACGCCACGTGCGAAGCCGCGCTGGCCGCCGGCATGGTGCTGGCCGCGGAATTGGACGGCAATGTCGTCGGCTTCGGCGAAATGGGCATCGGTAACACCACCGCCGCCGCCGCGCTGATGCACAAGCTGACCGGCATCCCCGTCGCCAATTGCGTGGGCGCCGGCACCGGCCTCTCCGCCGACGGCATCCTGCACAAGCAGCGCGTGATCGAAGCGGCGGTCGCCCGGCACGAAGCCGTCAACGAGCCACTCGACGTGCTGGCCACCTTCGGCGGCTTGGAAATCGCCATGATGGCGGGCGCCATGCTGAAGGCGGCGGAACTGCGCAAGGTGCTGCTGATCGACGGTTTCATTGTCACCAGCGCGCTGCTGGTCGCCGCCCGCCTGCAGCCGGCCATCCTCGATTACTGCGTCTTCGCGCACTGCTCCGACGAAAACGGCCATCAACAAATGCTGGCCGCGCTGGACGCCAAACCGCTGCTCAATCTCGGCTTGCGCCTGGGCGAAGGCACCGGCTGCGCGCTGGCGCTGCCGCTGCTGCACGCGGCGGTCAATTTCCTGAACCGGATGGCCACGTTCGAATCGGCCCAGGTCAGCGAAAAGTCCGAGTAGGGAGCGGGGCCAGTGCACCAGCTCCGACTGTTCTTCACCGCGCTGCAGTTCTTCACGCGCCTGCCGATTCCGCGCTGGGTGGGCTTCGATCCCGCCTGGCTCAATCAGGCGTCACGCTATTTTCCGCTGGTCGGCGTGGTGGTCGCGCTGATCACCGGCGCGGTCTACCTCATCGCCTTCAAGTTCTTCCCTCCCGTGATCGCCGTCATCCTGTCGGTCGCTGCCGGCATCTATGTCACCGGCGCCTTCCATGAAGACGGCTTTGCCGACATGTGCGACGGTTTCGGCGGCGGCATGACGCCGGAACGTGTGCTGGAGATCATGAAGGATTCGCGCATAGGCGCTTACGGCGCGATCGGCATATTCTGTCTGCTGCTGCTGAAGTGCGCGATCCTGACCCAGATACCGCCGTTCGGGGTGCTGGCGGCGCTGCTGGTGGCGCATCCGATGTCGCGGTTGATGGCGGTCTCGCTGATCTGGCGGCTGGATTACGCGCGCGCCGAGGGCAAGGCCAAGCCACTGGCGCAGAAAATGCGCACCATGGAATTCGCCATCGCCGCCATCACCGCCTCGCTGCCCGCGCTGATACTCGTCTATCTGGGATGGCTGTCGTGGACAATGCTGATCGGCGGCTTCGCCCTGGCGCTGGTGGCGACCGTCTGGCTGGCGCGCAAATTCGTGCGGCGCATCGGCGGCTATACCGGCGACTGCCTCGGCGCGGTACAGCAGGTGACCGAGGCAATCTTCTACCTGTGCGTGCTCGCCGGGCTGCACACCAGCGCACCGTTTCAGGTTTTCTGAGCCATGCGGCTGATACTGGTGCGTCATCCCCAACCGCTCGTCGCGGCCGGCGTCTGCTATGGGAGCACCGATCTCCAAGTCGCGCCGGCGCAACTGGCGCGCACCCTCGCCGCGCTGGCGCCGCAACTGCCGGCCGGTTTGCCCGTCTATTCCAGTCCATTGCGCCGCTGCGCCGAACTGGCGGCAGGCCTGTCGGCGGCGCCGCTCTACGACGCCCGCCTGGTCGAAATGCATTTCGGCGACTGGGAGATGCGCCCCTGGGACGACATTCCGCGCGCCGACGTCGATGCCTGGGCCGCGGATCTGGTGAATTACCAGCCCGGCGGCGGCGAGAGCGTGCTGCGCATGGCGGCGCGCATCGCCGCCTTCCACGCCGACCTCCAGCGCCAGCTGGGCGACGATGGCGAGGCCATCGTCATCTGCCACGCGGGCGCCATGCGCCTGCTGTCCGCCTGCCACTCGGGATTACCGGCACCGGAGATGGCCCTGCAAGCGGCCCGGACTCCCCACCATATCGCCTACGGCGCCACGCTGATTCTAGAATAAAGCCGCGCCGGATCTCAGGTCGCGGCCATGCGAAGCTTGAAGAACGCGTTGACCGTGAGCCTGCCGAGCGCCGGATCATCGACCAACAACTCCGGCGCCGCGAGATGACCGGAGTGGAACAATTGGCCGTTATAGAAAATCGCCCGGTTGAATTTGGGCGCGACGGTCAGCACCTTCTCGAAATGGTCGTCCGACGCGATGGCGAACGTGGGCGGCTGTGTGAGCACAGGCGCCTCCCCTGCCAGATCCATGCGTTTCAGTTCTCGCAGCAGCGCGGTGATTTCCGCCGCCGGCAACTTGGGCTTGAAAAAACTGGTGCCGCCCATCCGCTCGTCCTTGAACAGATACAGCACCATCGCTCCGACGCCCTCCATGGGCTCCAGATCGTAGGAATCGCGGTGCGGCATGCGCTGGCCCTGCAAAAGGTGCTCCGGACGCTTCGTCGCCAGCGACAGGCGGCATGCGGTACCGAGCACCCGGCGTGCCCTGAGCGGCGTGCGGGCGTGCAGCAAAAACGCTTCCTGCACGCTGGAGACGAAGCGTCCCGTCAACGGCAGTTCCGGGCCGGGGTAGTAATTACCGGGCGAGTCGAGGAAATCGTCTCGCTGGAGCGCGGCATATTCCACCATCGTCTCGGGTTCGGTCATGAAGTTATCGACGATGACGACCTGATGGCCGTCGAACAGCGGCACCACCTGCACCAGCGGGCGGGGATTAACCATCGGGCGCAACGTCACGGTAGCGGATGGCGGAACAATACGAGGGTCGAACATGGACACTCCAAAGACAGCAGGTGAGCCACCGGCAAGGTGGCCAGAATGATAGCAAAAAAGCCAGTGGTTATCCGCCGATATATTTTTCGCTGATTATCAAGTCCCACACCAAACCCGTATAATGACCGGCTTTGGTGCCCGCGCGTCCGTCCGGATGCGCAGTTAAACGGGAAACACGAAGCCGCCCGCGGCCCACGTGTGCTGCCCCCGCAACGGTAAGCAAGTGTCGCGCGACGCGCGACAAACCAGCTCTGACAACCACTGTGCTTGGCATGGGAAGGTGAGATGGTCTAACTTGCCAGCCCGGATACCGGCCAAAGCAGGTGGAAGTGGGCGAACCGACTGTGCGCGCGCATCTCTCGGTTTTCCGCTTCTGTTCAATCTGGCCCACGGGGAAGTAGGCCGGTTGCATCTAACAGAAAAATAAATCATGTCCTTTCCGATCTCCCGCCTGGCCTGCCGCCCGGCGGCACTGACCTCGCTGGCACTGGCGATGGCCGCCGTTTTTTCGCACACCGGCGCTTATGCCGACGAGGCGTCCGCCGACACCGTGGTGGTGACCGCCACCCGTAGACCGCAACCGCTGGCCGACATCGTCAGCGACACCGTCACCATCAAGGCCGAACAAATCGCCGAAACCGGCGCCGGCTCCGTGGTCGACCTGCTCAAGCGCCAGCGCGGCATCGAAGTGACGCGCAACGGCGGCGCGGGCAGCTCCTCCAACGTCTACATCCGTGGCGCCAACAGCAATCAAAGCATCGTGCTGGTCGACGGCGTGCGTATCGGCTCGTCCACCACCGGCGCCGCCAACTGGAGCGCCATCCCGCTGACCGCGATCGACCATATCGAAATCGTCTACGGACCACTGAGCTCCCTGTACGGCGCCGACGCCATCGGCGGCGTGATCCAGATCTTCACCAAAAAGGGCCAGGGCGCCCCGGCGGTGACGGCCTTCGCCGGCTACGGCAGCGACAACACGCGCGAAGCCGATGTGACGGTATCGGGCGCCACCGGCGGTGAGCACAGCTTCGGCTACGCGGTCAGCGCCGGCAAGGAAAAGTCGGACGGCTTTTCGACCGCCCGTCCCGGCCTGACCTCGTACAACCCGGACGACGACGGCTACGACAAGGAAAACGTCTCCGGTCAATTCAGCCTGCAACTGGCAAAGGGTTACGAGGCCGGCGCGCTTTTCATGCATAGCAAACTCGATTCGCAATACGACGCCGCGCGCGCCGGCGCCTACGACGTGCGCAGCAAGAACGTGATCGATACCGCCAGCGTCTACGCCAAGGCGCAACTGCTGCCGGTCTGGGACAGCCTGCTGCAATACTCGGAGACCAAGGACAAAGGCGAAAACCACACCAACGCCACCGCCGCAGGCTACTCGCGCATCAACACCAAGCAAAGCTTCATCACGTGGCAGAACGACGTCCAGGTCGGCGCCGACTTGCTGCAACTGCTGTACGAGCACCGCGAAGAGGAGGTACAGAGCAACGGTTCCAACGGTGTGCTGAACCGCCAGCGCGACACCAACTCGTTCGCCGCCTCGTACAACGCCCGCCGCGGCGCCAATCTGCTGAGCGCGGGGGCCCGCCGCGACAACACGGTCTACGGTTCGCAGAATACCGGCTCGCTGGGATACGGCTACGACATCACGCGGGCGCTGCGCGCCACCGCCAGCTATGGCACCAGCTTCCGCGCGCCGACCTACAACGAGTTGTACTTCCCGGAGTACGGCAATCCGGCCAACAGGCCGGAAAAAGGCCGCAATGCCGAAATCGGTCTGCGTTACGACGACGGCGTCAACGCGCTGAGCGCCGGCTACTACCGCAACCGTCTGACCGACATGCTGGTCAATACCAAGCCATGCCCGTTCGGCCGCAGCGGCTATCCGGACGGCTGCGCCTACAATGTCAATCGCGCGACGCTGGAGGGGATCACGCTGTCGGCCGCCACCAGGCTGGCTGGCGTCAATCTCGCCGCCAACCTCGATTTGCAGGACCCGAAGGATGAGACGACCGGCAAACGCCTGCAGCGCCGCTCCAAGAAACACGGCAATTTGACGGCCGACTATCGCATCGGCGCGCTCAAGGTCGGCGCGGAGCTGGAAGTATCGGGCGACCGCTATGACGACGCGGCCAACGTAAATCGCCTGGGCGGCTATGGACTGGTGAACCTGTACGTCACCTACGCCTTCTCGCGCGACTGGTCGGCGCTGGTCCGCTGGAACAACATCGGCGACAAGCAGTACGATCTGGCACGGTATTACAACACGCCCGGTTCGAAGGTGTTTGCCGGTATCCGCTACGGGTATAAATAGACACGAAAACACGTGGGGCGGATTACGGGGTTATCGCTAAGTCTTGCTTAAGCTTGTAATACTGTAATCTGCCAGTGCTTCCCACCCTCTGAAAGTAGTGCATGCATTCTTTCTCACGCAATCTGCAGCAGCGCGCCGCCGTCACCCTGACCGGCCTGGCCCTGTTCGCGTTTGCCAGCCTGGTTTTCTCGGGCATGACCGGTTCGGTCGCGATTCCCCTTTCCGATATTCCCGCAGCGGTCAACGATCTGCTGCACGGCCAAACCACCACTTTGTCGGCCACCCTGCTCGACCTGCGCCTGAGCCGCGCCATCACCGCCTTCGTCACCGGCGCCGCGCTGTCGCTGGCCGGCGTCATGATGCAGGCGCTGTTGCGCAACCCGCTGGCCGATCCTTATGTGCTGGGCATCTCCTCCGGCGCCTCGGTCGGCGCGCTGGCCGCGCTGATGTTCATGTGCGCCGCGTGGATGGTCGACGCGGCGGCCTTCGCCGGCGCGGTGGTGGTCTCGATGATGCTCTACATGCTGGCCCGGCGCGACCTGCGCGGCGGCGCGGCGGCCGAAGGCGGCACCGCGCTGCTGCTGCTGACCGGCGTGATCCTGTCGTCCGCCTGCATGGCGCTGGTCACGCTGATGCTGTCGATCGCGCCGGAGAGCCGCCTGCGCACGATGGTGTTCTGGATGATCGGCGACCTGTCCGGCGCGCCGCTGCGCTGGATGCCCTGGGTGGTGCTGGCCGGGGCGCTGATCTTCGCGCTGCGCAATGCGCGCGCCATGAACGTCATGGCGCTGCACGCGGAAGCGGCCGCCACCCTGGGCATCCGCGTCGGCGCCTTGCGCAAAGGCCTGTTCTTCACCTCCGGCCTGCTGACCGCCAGCGCAGTGACCAGCGCCGGCAGCATCGGCTTCGTCGGCCTGATCGTGCCGCACGCCTGCCGCTTCGCCGTCGGTCCGGACCACCGCTTGCTGATCCCGGCGGCGGCGCTGGCCGGCGGCAGCTACCTGCTGCTGGCCGATACGCTGGCGCGCACCATCATCGCGCCGCAACAGCTGCCGGTGGGGGTGGTCACCGCCTTGATCGGCGCGCCGGTGTTCCTGTACCAGCTGCATCGGCTGCGTAAATAATATGATCAGCACCCACCACCTCTCCCTGAAAATCGGCCAGCGCCAGCTGATCGCGGACTTGAACTGGCTTGTCCAGGACGGCGAATGCTGGAGCGTCATCGGCCGCAATGGCGCCGGCAAAAGCACGCTGCTGCGCACCCTGGCCGGCCTGCGCCCGCCGGACGGCGGCCACGTCGCCATCGGCGGCCGCCCATTGAAAGACTGGCCGCTGGCCGAACTGGCGCGCCAGCGCGCCTTCCTGGCGCAAAGCCGCAGCGACGCCTTCGCCTACACCGTGATCGAAACCGTGCTGTCGGCGCGCCACCCCTACCACGATAACCGCTATTGGGAGGGCGGCGAAGACCAGGCCATCGCCATGCGGTCGCTGGAGGCGATGGAGGTGGCCGAACTGGCCGCGCGCGACGTGCGCACGCTGTCCGGCGGCGAACGCCAGCGCGTGGCCATCGCCGCCATGCTGGCGCAGGACACGCCGCTGCTGCTGCTGGACGAACCGGCCAACGCGCTCGATCTGGGACACCAGGTCGGCGTCATGAAGCTGTTGTCGCAGCTGTGCCGCGAACAAGGCAAAACCGCCGTCATGATCGGCCACGACCTGACGCTGGCGCACGGCGTCTCCACCCACGCGCTGCTGCTGATGGGCGACGGCCGCTGGCTGGCCGGCGCCACCGCCGACGTGATGCGCGCCGATCTCCTGAGCGACTACCTGGGCCACCCGATCGACATCATCCAGCACGGAAAACGCAGCATCTTCATCCCCACCGAGGACCAGGAATGACCGACCAGAATACAGACAACAGTGCAGCCATCAGCGCCGAAACAGCGGCGCTCAACGAGCGCCATCGCGTGCGCATGGAGCGCAAGAAGGCCATCATCGACGCGCAGATCGCCGCCGCCGACAAGCAGATCGGCATCATCATCGTCAACACCGGCAACGGCAAGGGCAAGAGCTCGAGCGGCTTCGGCATGGTGATCCGCGCGCTGGGCCACGGCATGAAGGTCGGCGTGGTGCAGTTCATCAAAGGCGCCATGCAGACCGGCGAGGAAGCATTCCTGCGCCGCTTCCCCGACGAGGTGAGCTTCCACACGATGGGCGAAGGCTATACCTGGGAGACGCAAAACCGCGAGCGCGACACCGAAAAAGCGCTGCTGGCGTGGGAGCAGGCGAAAAAATTCCTGGCCGACCCCGAGATCGGCCTGGTGGTGTTCGACGAACTCAATATCGCGCTCAAGTACCGCTACCTGGACGTTGAAATGGTGATCAACGATCTGCTGGCGCGGCCGCCGATGCAGCACGTCGTCATCACCGGCCGTGGCGCGCCGCCGGAGCTGATCGCCATCGCCGATACCGTGACCGAAATGGAAGTCGTCAAGCACGCCTTCAAGGCCGGCATCGGCGCGCAACTCGGGACCGAGTGGTAATGGCCTCTGTCAAAGCACTGCTGATCGCCGCCGTTGCCTCCGGCCAGGGCAAGACCACCGTGACGGCGGCGCTGGCGCGCAAGCTGGTTCGCCTGGGCAAACGGGTGCGCGTGTTCAAATGCGGCCCCGATTTCATCGACCCGATGCTGCTGGAGCGCGCAAGCGGCGCGCCGGTGCGCACGTTGGACCTGTGGATGGTCGGACCGGAGCAGTGCCGCGCCCAATTGGCGCGGGCGGCCGCCGAGGCCGACGTGATCCTGATCGAAGGCGTCATGGGTCTTTATGACGGCACGCCGTCGTCGGCCGACCTGGCGCGCGAGTTCGGCGTGCCGGTGATGGCGGTGATCGACGCCTCGTCGATGGCGCAAACCGCCGGCGCGCTGGTGCACGGGCTGCGCGACTACGGCCCGGTCGACATGGCGGGGGTGATCGCCAACCGCGTCGCCAGCGACAACCACGCCAAAATGGTGGCCGCGTCGCTGCGCGATATTCCGCTGTTCGGCACCATGCCGCGCCAGACAAGATCGCTGCCGGAACGCCATCTCGGCCTGGTGCTGCCGGGGGAAGTGAGCGACATCGACGGCTTGCTCGACACGCTGGCCGACCAGCTGGTGTTCGACGAAGCGGCGTGGGACCGGCTGCGCAACATCGACATCGCCACTCCCGTGGCGACGGACCCTGAGCCGTTGCCCGCACTGGCGGGGAAAACCATCGCCATCGCACGCGATCCGGCGTTCATGTTCCTGTACCCCGCCAACCTCGATACGCTGCGGGCCCTCGGCGCGACGTTGACGTTTTTCTCGCCGCTGGCCGACGAAACGGTGCCCGACGGCGCCGACGCGGTGTATCTGCCCGGCGGCTACCCCGAACTGCACGCCGGGGCGTTGTCGCGCGCGCACGCCTGGAAATCGTCGATACGCGGCGCCCACGCGGCGGGCATCCCCATCGTCGCCGAATGCGGGGGCATGATGGCGCTGGCCGATACGCTGGCCGACCAATCCGGCGCGATTTGGCCGATGGCCGGCCTACTGACCGGCACTGTGGCTATGCAGCCACGCCTGGCCGGCCTGGGGCCGCAGGCGCTCCCCACGGAACGGGGTATCCTGCGCGGCCACACGTTCCATTACTCCAAATTGGCGACAACTGTGGAGCCGGCGGCGCATACTATTAAACATCCCTCCGCAATACAAGGTGAAGCCTGGTATCGCGCAGGATCGCTCACCGCTTCGTATTTTCACGCTTACTTCCCATCCAACCCGGCGGCTGTCGCCGCCCTGTTTTCAAGGAGTCCGGTATGACACGTACACTCGTTCTGGGGGGCGCACGCTCCGGTAAAAGCGCCTACGCCGAACGCCTGGCCGTAGAATCAGGCAAGGAAGTCGTCTACATCGCCACCGCCACCGCCGGCGACGCCGAAATGGCGGCCCGCATCGCGCACCACCGCGCCACCCGTCCCGGCGAGTGGACCACCGTCGAGGAGCCGCTGGCCCTCGGTAACCAGTTGCTGCGCTGGTCGTCCCCGGACCGCCTGATCATGGTCGACTGCCTGACGCTGTGGCTCAGCAACCTGCTGTTCAGCAGCGGCGAGCAGTACCCGGAGGTCGGCGAGATCACGCTGCCGGCGCTGTTCCACGAACAGCAGGACATGCTGGCCAGCGCCTTGATCAAATGCACCAGCGACGTGGTGCTGGTATCGAACGAGGTGGGACTGGGCATCATGCCGTCCGGCGCCATCTCGCGCTGCTTCCTCGACGAACAGGGACGGTTGAATCAATCGGTGGCGGCGATCTGCGACCGCGCGGTGTTCGTCGCCGCCGGCCTGCCGCTGGTATTAAAAGGATAGCCGTGCTGTCAGGGTTGAGCTTTTACGCCGTTGCGGTGTTGATGGTGGCCGGCGTACTGCTGGACTTTTTACTGGGCGAGGCGCGCCGCTGGCATCCGCTGGTCGGCTTCGGCAATCTGGCGATGGCGCTGGAGCGCCGCCTCAATCGCGGCGGTTCGCGTTTCCGGCGCGGTGTGCTGGCCTGGGCGCTGGCGGTGCTGCCGCTGACCGCCAGCGCCGCCTTGCTGGTTTGGCTGGCTGCGCCGCTGAGCGCCTGGTTGATGTATGCGCTGCACGCGGTGATGCTGTACTTCGCGCTCGGCTTGCGCAGCCTGCGCGACCACAACCTGCCGATCGCCGAGGCGCTGGCGCGGCAGGATCTGCCCAACGCCCGTTTGCTGACGGCCCGCATCGTCAGCCGCGACACCGCCAGCGCCAGCGAAATCGAACTGACCAAGGCCAGCGCCGAATCCCTGCTCGAAAACGGCAACGACGCCGTCTTCGGCACGCTGTTCTGGTTTATCGTCGCCGGGGGCCCGGGCGCGGTCATGTTCCGCATGGCGAACACGCTCGACGCCATGTGGGGCTACCGCACTCCCCGCCTGCTGCAATTCGGCTGCGCCGCCGCGCGTCTGGACGACGCGCTCAATTACCTGCCCGCGCGCCTGACCGCGCTGTCCTACGTCCTGCTGGCGCCGGGACTGCAAGGCAAGCGGCGCGCCTGGGCGTGCTGGCGCGCGCAAGCCCCAGCCTGGAGCAGCCCCAACGCCGGCCCGGTCATGGCCAGCGGCGCCGGCGCGCTCGGCGTCCAACTGGGCGGAGCGGCCGTCTACGACGGCGAGATCGAAGAACGTCCGCCGCTGGGCCAGGGCGAACCGGCCACCGGCGCCGACATCGCCCGCGCATGGCATCTGGTGGTGCGCACCACGGCATTGTGGCTATCCTGCGCGCTGGTGGCGGCATTCATCCTGGAGTTCGCACATGCTTGAACACGGCGGCAACCTGCGCGACGCCGCGCTGCGCTTCGGCCGCGACGACTGGCTCGATCTGTCGACCGGCATCAACCCGCGCTGGTATCCGGCGCCGCCGCTGCCGGACAACGCGTGGCACCGCCTGCCGGAAGCCGATCCCGAACTGGCGCGCGCGGCGCAGGCCTACTACAACGCGCCGCTGATGCTGCCGGTGGCGGGCACCCAGGCGGCGATACAAGCGCTGCCCCGGTTGCGCAAGCCGTCGCGCGTGGCCGTCACCGCGCCGTCGTACGCCGAGCACGCGCACCACTGGAGCGATCACGGTCACACGCTGACCCAAACGCCATATGCCGAACTGGATGCGGCGGTCGCCGCCAACGACGTCGTGGTCATCGTCAATCCCAACAATCCCACCGGCGCCACGGTGCCGGCCGCGCTCCTGCTGGAATGGGCGGACAAGCTGGCGGCGCGCGGCGGCTGGCTGGTCGTCGATGAAGCTTTCGGCGACACGTCGCAAGACAATAGCGTCGCCGCCCATAGCGACAGACCGGGGCTGATCGTACTGCGCTCGGTCGGCAAATTCTTCGGGCTGGCCGGCATCCGTCTAGGCTTCGTCGCCGCCCATGCCGACCTGCTGCGCGGCCTGGCCGACCTGCTCGGACCGTGGACCATCAGCGGTCCCGCCCAGCATATCGCCAGCGCCGCGCTGCGCGACCAGCAGTGGCAAGCCGCCACGCGCGAACAACTCGACGCCAGCGGCGAACGCCTGCGCAAGCTGCTGGCCGCGCACGGCATCGCGTCGAACGGCACGCCGTTGTTCCAGTGGTGGAGCGAAGCGCGGCCGGAGGCCTTTTGGCAGCACATGGCCGAACGCGGCATCTGGGTGCGGCTGTTCAAACAGGCCGCGCGCGGCATCCGCCTTGGCCTGCCGCCCGACGAAGCGGGCTGGCAACGGCTGCAAACCGCATTAAACGAATGGACCAACCAATGAAAACCAACCAACTCGCGGCGCTCTGCCTGTGCACAGCGGCCATCACCGCCGCCGCTTACACGCATGACGCCAATGCCGCCAATGCCGCCGCCATCAGCGTGCGCGACGACGACGGCAACGTGATCACGCTGCAAAAGCCCGCGCAGCGCATCATTGCGATGGCGCCGCATGTGACGGAACTGCTGTACGCGGCCGGCGGCGGCGACCGGATCGTCGGCGCCGTCACCTACAGCGACTTCCCCGAAGCGGCAAAGAAGATTCCACGCATCGGCACCAACCGCCAGATCGACATGGAACGGGTGATCGCCTTGAAGCCGGACCTGATCGTCGCCTGGATGCACGGCAGCTCCGAACGCCAGATCGAAACGCTGCGCCAGCTGGGTATTCCGATTTTCCACAGCGAGCCTTTGAAACTGGACGGCATCCCCGACAACCTGCTGCGCCTCGGCCAGTTGATGGGCACCGACAGCGTCGCGCAACCCGCCGCCGCCGACATCCGCAAGCAGTTCGCGGCGCTGGCCAAACAGTACTCCAGCCGTCCAGCGGTGCGCATGTTCTACCAGGTGTGGGACAAGCCGCTCTACACGCTCAACGGCGCGTCCATCGTCAGCGACGCCATGCGCCTGTGCGGCGGCGTCAACATCTTTGCCGACCTCAAAACGACCGCGCCCGTGGTCAGCGTGGAAGCGGTGCTGCAGGCGGACCCGGAGGCGATCTTCGGCACCGCCGAGAAGGACTACGGCGGCGTCGCGCTATGGAAGCCGTACACCACGATGAAGGCGGTGCGCAACGACAACCTGTTCACCTTGGACGGCGAATTGCTGAACCGCGCCGGCCCGCGCATGGTCGCCGGCACCACCATCCTGTGCGAAAAACTCGAACTGGCGCGCCAGCACAGGAAGAATTAAAGTGAGTTTTCCCTATTCGACCCTGATGGTGCAGGGCACCACCTCCGACGCCGGCAAAAGCACCGTGGTCGCGGCCCTGTGCCGGCTGCTCAAGCGCCAGGGCGTGCGCGTGGTCCCGTTCAAGCCGCAGAACATGGCCCTCAACAGCGCGGTCACCGCCGACGGCGGCGAGATCGGCCGCGCGCAGGCGCTGCAGGCCATCGCCGCCGGCCTGGAACCGCACACGGACATGAATCCCGTCCTGCTCAAGCCATCGAGCGACATCGGCGCGCAAGTCGTCATCCACGGCAAGGTGCGCGCCGAGATGAACGCGCGCGACTACCACCAGTACAAAACCGTGGCCATGCAGGCGGTGCTGGAATCGCACGACCGCCTGCTGACGCAGTACGACAGCGTGATCGTCGAAGGCGCCGGCAGCCCGGCGGAAATCAATCTGCGCGACCGCGACATCGCCAACATGGGCTTCGCCGAAAAGGTGGACTGTCCGGTGGTGCTGGTGGCCGACATCGATCGCGGCGGCGTGTTCGCGCACATCGTCGGCACCTTGTCCTGCCTGTCGGAGAGCGAGCGCGCGCGCACCATCGGCTTCGTCATCAACCGCTTCCGCGGCGATATCAAGCTGCTGGAGCCGGGCCTGGAGTGGCTGGAACAGCAGACCGGCAAGCCGGTGCTCGCCGTGCTGCCTTACCTTCACGGCTTGTTCCTCGACGCCGAAGACGCGGTGCAACCGGTGCAGGCATCCAAAGGCGCCTTCCGCGTGGTGGTGCCCAGCCTGCCGCGCATGAGCAACCACACCGACTTCGACGCGCTGCGCGCCCATCCCGACGTCGATCTGCATTTCGTGCGCCAGGGCGAACCGATACCCAAGGCGGACCTGATCATCCTCCCCGGCAGCAAGAACACGCGCGGCGATCTGGAATGGCTGCGCGCGCAAGGCTGGCCGAAGGAGATAGCCCGCCACCTGCGCTACGGCGGCAAAGTCATCGGCGTATGCGGCGGCTTCCAGATGCTGGGCCACAGCGTCACCGATCCCCTCGGCATCGAGGGCAAGGCCGGCGAGTCGGACGCCCTCGGCCTGCTCGACATGGTCACCGAGATGACGGCCGACAAACGGCTCGAGCAAGTCCGCGGCACCTGCGCCTTCGACGCCGCCGGCGCCACCGTGGCAGGCTACGAAATCCACATGGGCGCCTCGACCGGCGGCGCGCTGGCGTCGCCCGCCTTCCTGATCGACGGCCGCCCGGAAGGCGCGCGCTCGGCCGACGACCAGATACTGGGTACCTATCTGCATGGGCTGTTCGATACGCCCGAAGCCAGCGGCGCGCTGCTGCGCTGGGCCGGCCTGCATTCGGACCACACGGTCGATACCTCGGCGCTGCGCGAGGCCAGCCTCGATCGCATCGCCGACGCCGCCCGGCCGCTGCTCGACGCCCTGGTCGCGCTGAAGAAGGCGCCATGAACCGGCACGCTTTTTCCGACGCCGAGATCGAGGGCGTCTACCGCGCGATACGCGAGCGGCGCGATGTGCGCCACTTCAAGCCGGGGCCTTTGGAGGACGGACAGCTGCTGCGCTTCATCGCCGCCGCGCACAACGGGCCCAGCGTCGGTTTGATGCAGCCGTGGCGCTTCATCCGCATCGCCAGCGCTGAGCTGCGCGCCTCCATCCACCAGCACGTGAACGAGGAGCGCATCAAGACCGCCGAGGCGTTGGGCCAGCGCGCGGAGGAGTTCATGCAACTGAAGGTGGAAGGCATCCTGGCCTGCGCCGAGGTGCTGGTGGTCGGCCTGGCCGACAAGCGCGAGAACTACGTATTCGGCCGCCGCACCATGCCGGAGATGGACCTGGCGTCGGCGTCGTGCGCGCTGCAGAACTTCTGGCTGGCGGCGCGCGCGGAGGGCATCGGCGCGGGATGGGTGTCGATGTTCGATCCGCAAAGGTTGCGCGAGATTTGCGGCATGCCCGAGGGCAGCCAGCCGATCGCGGTGCTGTGCGTGGGCCAGGTGGAGGAGTTCTACACCGCGCCGATGCTGGAGCTGGAGCGCTGGGACCAGCGACGCCCGCTGAACCAGATCCTGTTCGAAGACCGCTGGGGAGCGGTTGTCGAACAGACATCCGGCGTCCCATACAATCCGGCCTGATGACCCGCCCCGGCCTTTTATGTGACAATTGAAGGCATGACTACTTCCGCCGCCAAGCGCTATCTGCCCTGGGTCGTTGCCACCGCCCTCTTCATGGAGCAGTTGGACTCGACCATCGTCAACACGGCGATTCCCAGCATGGCGGTCAGCCTGCAGGTCACGCCGCTGAGCCTCAAAGCGGTCGTCACCAGCTACATCCTCAGCCTGGCGGTGGCGATTCCGATCAGCGGCTGGATGGCCGACCGCTTCGGCACCCGGCGCGTCTTCATGTCGGCGGTGGCGATTTTCACGGTGGCGTCGGTGCTGTGCGGGTTGTCCGTCAACTCGCCGATGCTGGTGGCGGCGCGGCTGCTGCAAGGCCTGGGCGCGGCGATGATGATGCCGGTCGGGCGCCTGGCCATCATCCGCACCTTCCCCAAGGCAGAACTGCTGGCGGCGATGAATTTCGTGATCATCCCGGCGCTGATCGGCCCCCTGCTCGGCCCCACCGTCGGCGGCTTGATCGTGCACTGGCTGACGTGGCGCGACATCTTCTTCGTCAACGTGCCGGTCGGCCTGGCGGCCATCTTCCTGGCGCACCGCTACATGCCGGACTATCGCGGCGACGGCGCGCGGCCGCTGGACCTGATCGGCCTTGTCCTTTTCGGCACCGGGGTGGCCTTGCTGTCATGGTTGCTGGAAGTCTTCGGTGAACACAAGCTCGATGCGACGTCGGCGACGGTGCTGCTGCTGATCGCCTGCAGCCTGCTGGCCGCCTATGTATGGCACGCGCGGGAGGCCAAGTTCCCGCTGCTGCGGCTAGCGCTGTTCAAGATACGCACCTTCAGGGTGTCGGTGGCGGGCGGCTTCGTCACGCGCATCGGCGTCGGCGGCCTGCCGTTCCTGCTGCCGCTGTTGTACCAGCTGGGCCTCGGCCTGCCGGCATGGCAATCGGGCTTGCTGATGATGCCGTCCGCCGCCGCCGCGATGGGCATGAAGTTCATTTCGGCGCGCGTGCTGGCCAGGTTCGGCTACCGCCAGGTGCTCACCGTGAACACGCTGCTGATCGGCGCGACCATCGCCATGTTCGCGCTGGTCCATCAGGGCACGCCGCTGTATGTCATCGTGATGATCAGCCTATGCCTGGGCTTTTTCAATTCGCTGCAGTTCTCCAGCATGAACAGCATCGCCTACGCCGATGTCGACAACGCCGATTCGAGCATGGCCAGCACCATCGCCAGCTCGATGCAGCAGTTGTCGATGAGTTTTGGCCTGGCCGCCGGCTCGCTGATCACCGGCTGGTTCCTCGGCGACCTGCCGCAGTCGAACCGCCTGGCGCTGACCTCGGCGCTGCACTACGCCTTCATCACGCTGGCGGTGCTGACGATGCTGTCGTCGCTGACCTTCCGGTCGCTGCGCAAGGAGGATGGCGAAAGCCTGAGCAAGGGCACGGCTAGCCGCGCTGCTTGACGATCAGGCGATTCACATACGGGTCCAGGACCAGCGGCCCCTGATAACTCTCGGGCGAGTACTTGTAGGCGTAGCTGGGCAGCAGCGAGTACTGGATCTGCAGCATCAGGCGCGGTTGCCGCGCCGGCGCCGTGCCTTTGTGGATGCCGGCGGTATCGACGGCGAAGCAGAAACCGCGCGAGCCGACCGCCGTCAACAGCATGTCGGCGCCATAGGCGCTGGAAATCTCGGTGTCGGTGTAGAAGCGCAGGCGCATCGGCGCCTGGGTCAAGTGGCTCCCATGCAGGTAGACGTGAGGCCCGGCGTCGAGATCGACGTCGGTCAAGTAGACCAGCACCTTCAAATAGCGCCAGTCTTCGGAGTCGCGGTGGAAGGCTTGCAGCGCGCTGCAATCCCCTTCCACCGGAAACGACCAGCGCAGCCCCAGCGCGGAAATCGTCGGCTTGCAGTCCATGTAGCGGGCGGCCAATCCCAGCAGCGGCGGGCTGTTGGCCAGCGCCAGGATGTGCGGACAGGTGATGACGTCGCGCAAGTGATAATCGGCCACGCGCACGCCGATGGGCGCCTGCATCAAGGTAAACGCTTCGCGGTTACGGTCGCGGTCGAACAGGAATTTGTTTTTCAAATATTCCTTGATCTCGTCGCATTGCGCATTGTCGAGCAAGTTTCCCAGTGGCGCGTAGCCGCTGTCGCTCAAGTCCGCCAGCGCGGCCTCCTCCTGCGCGGTATTGCCGTACAACTCTTTCCCCGATCCCTGCCGCAGGCGCAAGGCGCCGCTCAGCGCGCGCACCACCATGCGGCGCAACGCGGGCCGCGTGACGACGCGCTGGCTGTAATACAACAGGCTGTGGAGCGGGGCGAAACGGCGGCCGGGGGTCAGCTGCGCATATTCCATTGGGAAATTCCTTCCAGGTTCATCCCTAGGAAGGTTACAACCCGCCGCCCCGGGCGCTTTGATATCGGCTAAACCCCTTGCTTGCGACGGCGGACCATGGCGCCGATCAGGCCCAGACCGCCAAGCAGCATGGCGTAGGTGGCCGGTTCCGGCACGGCGGCGGCTGTCACGTCGGTGTAGGCGCCGTTGAAGTGGAACATCGCCCGCTGCCCGTTGATGCTGGTCATGCCGATCAACGCCAGAAAGCCGGTGTCGGCCGAGAAGTCGCCCAGCAGGCGGAAGGCGTAGCCACCCGTCGCCGCTTCGGTAAAGGACAGCGTGTTGCCGCCGACCACCGCGCCCAAGCCGTTGAAAGTCAGCGAGGAAGAACCGAGCCGCACCGAGGCGCTATCGAGCAGCGACAGGCTGGCGAAGGCTTGGCCGTCCGCGCCGGCGTTGGTCAGGCGCAGCGCGCCGCCATTCAAGATCAGCTGGCTGCCGGCGGCGATGCGGTTGGCGCCGTCCAGGGTCAGCGTCCCGCCGCTCAGTACGGTGGCGCCGGAGTAGGTGCTCACACCGGACAACACCACATCGCCGCTTTTGAATTCGACGCGGTCGAAGTGGGAAATCGATCCGGCGTAGGCGAAGCTGCCGGCGGCCTGCACCACCATCGTGTTGGCGCCGCCGACGCCGCCGTCGATGCTTCCGCTAATGCCGCCGCCGGTGATGGTCAGGCTGTTGTTGCCGCTCCCCATTTCGATGGCCTTGCCGCTGCTGGCGCCGTTGATGTTGCCGCCGCTGACGATGACGGTGTTGTCGGCGCCGGTCCTGATCGCGGCGTTGGCCGCGCCACCGCCCTGGATGGTGGCGCCGGCCTGGTTGATGATGGTGACCGTGTAACCGCTGGCGGCGCCGACGGCGACGATGGCCGAATCGCTCTGGCCGCGGATCAGTCCGCCGGCCTGATTGGTGATCGTCGCGTTGCCGTACAGTCCCTCGCGGGTGCCGTTGCTCAAGTCGTTACCGGCCAGGGTGATGCCGCGACCGACGGCGTTGGTATTGCCCGCCGAGACCAGTCCTTCGATCGTCCCGCTGTTGGTGACGGCGCCGCCGCCGAAGCTGATGCCTTCGCTGTAAGCCAGGCCGTCGGCCGGCGCGCCGACGGCGTTGACCGAGCGAATCAGGCCGGTATTGGTGATGGTGGCCAATCCATCGACGTCCAGTCCGTCGCCATCGCCGCTGACGCCATGGCCGATGATGCTGCCGTGATTGATGATATTGGCGCTCTGGTTCTTGTTGAAGCCGTCCAGATTGATGCCGGAACCGTTGCTGCCGCGAACCACGCCGCCGGCCAGGTTGGTCAGGTCGATGACGAAGCTGTCGCCGGCCTTGTCCTGGCCGCCGGTGATGCCGTGGCGTGCGCCCTCGATCAGGCCGGTCGCGCCGTTGACGATCTTGATGCCGGTATTGCCTTGGGCATCGACGCCATCGCTGCTGGCGCCGGTGCTGGTCAGCGAGCGGATGGTGCCGTTGTTGTTGACTACGCCGTTGACGCCGGCGCGCACCGCGTCGGCCTCGTTCGCTTGCAGCAGGCCGCCGCTGAAGTTGTTGACGACGTTGACCCCGCTGGTGATGGAGCTGAAGTCGACCGCCTGGGCGCCGCCGGCGCTGGCGTTGAGCGAGATCATCGAGCCGTAGTTGTTCACGGTAACGCTGGCGTTGGCCTTGTTCATCTGGATCACGTCGGCGTCGGCGGTCTGCATCAGGGCCGCGCCGTTGGCGGCGCTGCCGTTGATGATAAGCAGGCCGGTGGCGCCGGTGTTGTCGCGGACCGCGCGGCCGCTGCCGGTCTGGCGGATGACGCCCTGGTTGTTGAGGGTCGCGTTGTTACCGGTGATGGTCACGGCCACCGCGCCGCCGCCGACCGTCAGCGCGCCGCTGGCCGTCACCGTGCCGGTGTCGTCCTTGCCGAGGGTGCGAACCGTGCTGTTGGCGCCGTTGATGGTGAAATCGGCGGCGAAGGCCGATTGCATGGTCAGCGGCAAGGTCGCCGCGACCAGCAAAGCCTGGATGGCGGAGGAAGCTTTCGGCAAGGTGATCTGCATAATTGTCCCGGATATTGTAATGAGCAAACTTTCAATATCCCATAAAATTATGACATGATCGTGACGCCGGGCCAGGGCTCGGGCGGGGACGCGCCCGGCGTCCCTTTCCGCGTCAAAACGCCGTCAACGCCTTGGTGAACTTGATCAGCCATAGGCGACTTGGGCGCTCGCGGTCGTCGCCCCGGGCGACGCGGATCGTGTTGGCCGCGTTGCAACCGGCTGCGCCATTGGTGATGATGACGCCGTTCGCATCGACATTGCACTTGGTGACGTCGGCGTCGTCCACTGCCACGCCGGCCGCGTCGTAGACCTTGGTCTTGAGGCCGAAGTCATTGTCATTGACCAGCGCGAGCGTGTTGCCGTCGACGATGGTCAAGCCTTCGGCCTTTTCCGCCAGCCAGCCGATCGCGTTCAGGTCGAGCAGCTGGGTTTTCTTCAGCGTCACGACCGACTTCCAGTCGGCGCCGTTGACGGCAGCACCGCCCATGCTGCTTTTCTCCAGATCCGACGTCGTCGCGTTATAGGCGGCCGCCGCGATATCGGTCGCCGCGCCGAGCTCCACCAGCATCAGCTTGTTGAATACCTTGCCGCCGGGTGCCGCGCCCTGCTCGATCACGATGAACTTGCCGTTGCCCAGCGCGACCACGTCGCCCAGCTTGGCGTTGCCGGTGCGGCCATCCTGGTAATCGGCGGCGTCGAGCGGATAGGCGTACATCTTGCCGGACGTGCCGGTGCCCGGATCGAACTCGACCCAACGGGTGAAGCGCGCGTAGCGTTCGACCGCTTCGTTTTTGCCGGTGACCGCGTACGGCGCGTTACCATCGGAGAGCGGACTTTGCAGGAAGGCGTGCAGCTTGTCGGTGGTGGTGTCCAGCGCCATGCCTTCCATGCCGCGATTGGCGCGGCGCTTGAGGAAAATTTCCGGCAAACCGCTGCCGGGCGCGTACTTGTTCAGGATAACGCCGGTGGCCGGATCGATCTTGACGATGAACGGGCCGTATTCGTCCGACACCCACAGCGCGTTGCGCTTCTTGTCGACCACGATCGCTTCCGAATCGAGGCCGCCGGAGTTGAACGTGGCTTTGCTGGCGGCGTCGTACTTCATCACGTCCATCACCGGCAGCTCGGCCGAGTTGCCGACCGAGCCGGGCGCGACCGGAAGTCCGGACGCGTTGACGTTGGCCGAGACCTTGATCGGCGTCGACGCCGTCAGCACCGCGCCGGATTTGCCGACGGTGATCAGGCCGAACGCAGGCGTGAAGCTGGGCGACGGGAAGATCTTGGCGCCGGTCACGCCGGTGCCGCTCAACGACGGCAGATTCGGACCGTCGCCGTTGGGGCCGCGATCGGTCAGGCCGTAGAACTCCAGGTCGCCGTTGGCGGCGATACCTTTGAACGCGATCGACGAGCCGTAGGATGGCAGGAAGCCGAGCGGGAAGTCTTCCTTGACCTTGGCATTGCCGCCTTCATAAGGGATGTAGAAATTGTTGGCCGCCTGGATTTGATAGCGCGTCACGCTGACGGCCACATCGCCCAGTTGGGTCTTCTGCGTGAAGGATTCGTTGACCGGCGTGCCAACCTTGGAGGCCAGCGTGTCTTCAAAGTGTTCACGGACCAGGCCGCGACGGTTGTCGTCGATGGTGCGCGCGGCGTATTTGGCGCCGGCGGCTTTCAGGTTATCGGTCATGGCGGTATTAAATGTGGAGGCGGACGCGCCGAAGTCCGCGCTTTTGCCGGCCAGCGCGGTCTTCACGTCGGCGGCAAGCTTGATGCCGTTCGACGGATCGCTGTCTTCGTCCAGCAGCTGCAGTGCCAGCAAGCGGTTGATCACTTTGACGTCCTTGATGTCGGTAACGCCAGCCAGTTGCAGCGGCGTGATGATGGCGGCGCACGGTGCGCCACCCAGGGCAATACCGCCGATACTGAAGCTGACGGTGTCGCCAGCGTAACACGTGAACTCGCCTTTGGCGGTCGTGCTGGCTTTGGCGGCGGCGCCGGCGACATAGTCCAGGTTTTCAACCGCGCCATCGAGGAACACGCCGGTCATCGATTGGCGCGCGGGCGCCTCGTTGTCGCTGCCACCGCAGCCGGCCAGGACGGAAAACACCGCGAGCGACAATAAGGAAAGAGTTTTCATGCTAGCGCGCCTCAAAATGAAAAAGAAGCAAGTCTAGCGGCGGGATGTGACCTGGGTATGACGCGGGATATGGACGAAAAAAAGCCCCGACCAAATCATTGGAAGGGGCTTTTTAATATAACTAGCCTGACGATAACCTACTTTCACACTGGTTGCAGCACTATCA
>NZ_FODC01000003.1 GCF_900110275.1 Duganella sp. CF517 | reverse complement strand
CTCGGCCAGGCGCTGCCGGACTATATGGTGCCGTCGGCGATCATGGTGCTCGACGGCCTGCCGCTGAACTCCAACGGCAAGGTGGACCGCAAGGCACTGCCAGAGCCCGAATATGAAAGCAGTGGCGAATACGAGGCGCCGCAAGGGGCAATGGAGGAAGCGCTGGCCGCCATCTGGGCCGGGGTGCTGGGCGTCCAGCGGGTCGGACGCCATGACAATTTCTTCGAACTCGGAGGCCATTCGCTGCTTGCCTTGGGAGTGCTCGAACGCATGCGCGCGCAAGGTATGGCGGTGCAGGTGCGCACGCTGTTCCAGCAACCGGTGTTGTCGGCCTTCGCGCAGGCGGTCGCGCGCCGGGAGCACGCGGGCGAGGTAGCCGTGCCGCCGAACCTGATTCCCGCCGATTGCGGCGGCATCACGCCGCAGATGGTGACCCTGATCGACCTCGACGCCGGCCAGATCGCCCGCATCGAGGCGGCGGTGCCCGGTGGCGCGGCCAATATCCAGGACATCTATCCGCTGGTGCCGCTGCAGGAAGGGATTTTGTTCCACCATATGCTGCAGGAGGAAAGCGACGCTTACGTCACGCCGCTGTTGCTGGGCTTTGATAGCAAACAGCGTCTGGAGCGTTTCATCGCCAGTTTCAACCAGGTCATCGCGCGCCATGATATTTTGCGCACGGCCGTCTTGTGGGAAGGTTTGGCGGAACCGGTGCAGGTGGTGGCGCGCCACGCGGCGCTCGCCGTCGAGTGGCTGGAACCGGCGGGCGGCGACGCGGCCGCGAGGCTGAACGCGCACGTCGATCCGCTGCATCATCGTATCGACGTGCGCCGAGCGCCGATGCTGCGCGCGGTGGCATTGCGGGACGCGGAGCGGGATCGCTGGCTGTTGCAGCTGCCGAGCCATCACCTGGTGCTGGACCACACCACGCTGGAACTGATCATCGAGGAAATCGCGCTGATCCAGCAGGAGCGCCACGCCGAGTTGCCGGCGCCGGTGCCATTCCGCGGCTTTGTGGCGCAGGCGCGCCGCGGCGTGAGCGCCGCCGAGCACGAGGCTTTCTTCACCAAGATGCTGGGCGACGTCGACGAACCCACCGCGCCGTTCGGACTACTGGACGTGCAGGGCAACGGCGGCGGTGTCGAGGAAGCCAGGCTGTCGTTGACGGCCGAACTGTCCGACGCCGTGCGCCGGCAGGCGCGCCGCCATGGCCTGGGCGCGGCCAGCCTGTTCCACCTGGCTTGGGCGCTGGTGCTGTCCAAGGCCACCGGCAAGGACGACGTGGTGTTCGGCACGGTGCTGTTCGGCCGCATGCAGGGCGGCGACGGCGCCGAGCGCGCGCTGGGCATGTTCATCAACACGTTGCCGCTGCGCGTCAAGCTGGGCGCGCGCGGCGTGCTGCAAAGCCTGCGCGAGACGCACGAGGGGTTGACCGGGCTGCTGGCGCACGAACACGCCAGCCTGTCGCTGGCCCAGCGTTGCAGTGGCCTGCCGGGCGGCACGCCGTTGTTCTCGGCGCTGTTGAACTACCGTTACAGCGCCCCCAAGGACGTCTCCATCGCCGCGTGGGAAGGCATGCACGCGCTGGGCGGGGAGGAGCGCAGCAACTATCCGGTCGATCTGTCGGTGGACGATTTCGGCGACGGCTTCGGCCTGGTGGCGCAGGTCGGCAAGAGCGTCGGCGCGATGCGCTTGTGCGAGTTGGTGCAAGCGGCCGTCGGCGCCATCGTCGAGGCGCTGGCCGAGCGGCCCTTGCAGGCCGCCGGCGAGCTGCAAATCCTGGGCGGGGCGGAGCAGGCGCGCCTGCGGACATGGGGCGCGAACACGCTGCGCCATCCTGACCACGAGCCGGTGCACCGCCTGATCGAACGGCGCGCGGCGGAATCGCCGCTGGCGACCGCGCTGCTGTTCGGCGACGAGTCGCTGAGCTACTCGCAGCTGAACCGGCGCGCCAACCGGCTGGCGCACCACCTGCTTGCGCTGGGCGTGCGGCCCGACGACAAGGTCGGCATCGCCGTCGAGCGTTCCTTCGAGATGGTGGTCGGCCTGCTGGCGATCCTCAAGGCCGGCGGCGCCTACGTGCCGCTGGACCCGGAATATCCGGCCGAGCGCCTGGCCTACATGGTCGACGACAGCGGCATCGCATTGCTGTTGACGCAAACGGCGGTGCGGGAGCGGCTGCCGGCGGTGGACGGCTTGCGCATGGTGGCACTGGACACGCTGGACCTGTCCGCGCGCGGCGACCACGATCCGTTGGTCGCGCTGCATGGCGACAACCTGGCATACGTGATCTACACCTCCGGTTCGACCGGACGGCCGAAAGGGGTGGGCATCGCCCATCGCGGCCTGGCCGAACACGCGCAGGTGGCGGTCGGTTTCTTCGGTCTGACCCGTGACGACCGCATGCTGCAGTTCGCGACGCTCAATTTCGACGGTTTCATCGAACAGCTGTTCGCGCCGCTGGCGGCCGGCGCTTCGGTGGTGCTGCGCGGCCCAGCCTTGTGGGATAGCGCCACCTTCCACCAGGAGTTGATCGCCAAACGCATCAGCGTGGTCGACATCACCACCGCCTATTGGCTGCTGCTGGCGCAGGACTTCGCGCGCCAGGGCATGCGCGATTACGGCGCGCTGCGTCAGCTCCACGCCGGCGGCGAGGCGATGCCGCCGGAAGGATTGCGCGCGTGGCGCGAGGCCGGCCTGTCGCACGTCAAGCTGTTGAACACCTACGGCCCGACCGAGGCGACGGTGACGGCCACCATCATAGATTGCCAGCCGTATGTCGACGGCACGGCGCCGTTGCCGGCGCAGATGCCGATCGGCGCGCCGCTGCCGGGACGCACCTTGCGGGTGCTCGACGGCGCGCTGCAGTGCGTGCCGGTGGGCGTGGCCGGGGAGCTGTGCATCGGCGGCGGCTTGCTGGCGCGCGGCTACCTGGGGCGCGCGGGCCTGAGCGCGGAGCGCTTCGTCGCCGACCCGTTCGACGACGCCGGCGGGCGCCTGTACCGCACCGGGGACCTGGTGCGCTGGAGCGCGGACGGTCAGCTCGAATACCTGGGCCGCATCGACCACCAGGTCAAGATCCGTGGTTTCCGCATCGAGCTGGGTGAGATCGAGGCGCTGTTGCTGGCGCAGCCCGAGGTGCGCGAGGCGGTGGTGGTGGCGCACGGCGGCGCCGCCGGCATGCGGTTGGTCGGCTATGTGTCGGCGCAGGCGGGACAGGCCGTCGATCCGGGCGCGCTGCGCGAACGCCTCGGCCGCGCGCTGCCGGACTACATGGTGCCGTCGCTGATCGTGGCGCTGGGGGCGCTGCCGCAGAACGCCAACGGCAAGGTCGATCGCAAGGCGCTGCCGGAGCCGGGCCAGGAAAGTGCGGGACGCTACCAGGCGCCGCAAGGCCCGGCCGAAACGGCGCTGGCCGCCGTGTGGGCCGAGGTGCTCGGTGTCGAGCGGGTCGGAAGGGACGACAATTTCTTCGAACTGGGGGGCGACTCGATCGCCGCGTTGCGGGTGCTGGCGCGGGCCAGGGCGCACGCCGCCCTGTCCGCCGCCTCCGGCCTGACCTTGCAGGCCATGATGAGCCGTCCGACCATCCGTGGCCTGGCCGGCACCGCCAGCCCGGTGACCCGGTTGAACGCCAGGGTGGACGCCGCGCCGCCGCTGTTCTGCTTCCACTCGGGCCTGGGCACGGTGCTGGGCTATCTGCCGCTGGCGCGGCATTTTAACGGCCGGCGTTCGGTCTACGGCATCACCTGCCGCACGCTCAACGAGCCATCGCACCGCGACGAATCGCTCGAGCGGATGGCAGATGACTACGTGGGCTACCTGCGCGAGGTGCAGCTGCATGGGCCATATAGCCTGCTCGGCTGGTCGCTGGGCGGCACGCTGGCGGCGCTGGTCGCGGCGCGGCTGGAGGCGCAGGGGCAGGTCGTGGCGTTCGTCGGCCTGATCGACACGTCGGTGCCCACCGCGCACGGCGTCGATTGGGTGCGCACCGATTGGCGGGACGAGTATGCGCGCTTCCTGCCCGGCGGCGTGGCCTTGACCGGCGAGCAGGCGGTGGCGCTGGCCGGCGTCGACGATCCGCTGGTCGACGAGCGCGGACTGGTCGAGTGGACCCGGCCGCTGCTGGAGGCCTTGCAGCGCGGCGGCGCCCATCAGGATATGCAGGCGGAGCAGGTGGTCAGGATATTCCTGGCGGCCGCCTGCCTGACCCTGGCCGGCGCCAATTCCATCAAGCCGCTGCCCGCGCTGGCCGCGCCTGTGCATTGCTGGTGGAGCGCGGAGCAACCGCAGTCGGTAGTCGAGCGGCTCGACGCCGAGATGGGCGCGCCGGCCGGCGCCCGCGTGGCGCACCGCCGCGTCGACGCCGACCACGGCGCGGTGGTCGCGCATCCGGCGGTGCTGGCGGAGTTGGCTGGTCTGGCGGGGTAAAAAAAAGGGGACCGGCCTGATGGCCGGTCCCCTGTCATGCGTGGTTTGAAAGCGCTTACCAGCGATAGCTGAGCGACGCCTTCACGTTGCGCGATTCACCGTAGAAGCAGGAGAACGGGCAGCTGGTGTAGAAGGTCTTGTCGGTCAGGTTGCTGACATTGAGCGCCAGGCGCCACGGGCCGGTGCTATAGCTGGCCATGGCATCGATCACGGTGTAGGCCGGCGCCACCACGTCGGTGTAGGTGCTGGTGGTCTCGCCCATGTAGCGCGCGCCGGCGCCGATTTTCAGGCCCGGCACGCCGAAATCGCCGAAGCTGTAATCGCCCCACAGTGACGCCTGGTTGTACGGCACGCCGTTGGTGCGGTCGCCGACCTGGTCGGGGAACAGCGGGCTGGCCTTGGTCACGCGCGCGTCGGTGTAGGTGTAGGCGGCGAGCACCTGGGCGTTGCGGCCGATGCGGCCGCGCGCCTCGAGTTCGAAGCCGCGCGAGCGCACCTCGCCTTGCTGGCGCGCGTAGCGGCGGTCCAGCGGGTCCTGGGTCAGCACGTTGCCCTGGGTGAGCTGGTAGGTGGCCGCCGACAGCATCAGCGCGCCGCCGGCGGGCTGGTAGCGCACGCCGGCCTCGAACTGCTCGCCCTCGGTCGGGTCGAAGCGGTTGCCGTTGCGGTCCGTGCCGCTGGTGGGCGCGAACGACTGGCTGAAGCTGACGAACGGCGCCAGGCCGTTGTCGGCCAGGTAGACCAGCCCGGCGCGGCCGGTGAAGGCATCGCTCTTCTCATGGTCGGCCGAGCATAGCGACGGATTCTTGAAGTCGCATTCGGTCTGGCGCACCCAGTCCTGGCGCCCGCCCAGCAGCAGCACCCACTTGTCGGCGAACTTCATCTGGTCCTGGAAGTACAGGCCCATTTGCTTGTCGCGGCTGCGGAAGCCGTACGAGTAGACGGCCGGGCCCAGCGCGCCGCCGTAGACCGGCGCGTACAGGTCGATGGTGCCGACGGCGCGGTCGAAGCGCTCGCTGGTGCGCTTGGTTTCGGTGTAGTCCAGGCCGACGAGCGTTTTGTGCTCGACGCCGGCCGCGCGCCAGTCGTACTGCAGCGAGGTGTCCGAGTTCAGGCGGTTGGTGTGCTCGTCGCGGTCCTCGGCGAAGCGCTTGATGCTGCGCTGGTCGGCTTCATAGTCGGCGGCCGTGCCGATCGAGGCCCAGTCCTGGTCCATGTGGTACTTGCGCAGGCTGTGGCGCAGCTTGAGGTTGGCGCTGAATGCGTGGTCGACGATGTAGCCGACCGAGTAGCGCTTGATGCGGAAGTGGTCGTAATCGGGCTCGCCGGTGAAGCGGTCGCGCGGGATGGTGCCGTGGATGTTGGGGCGCAGCGTGCCGGCCGCCGGCAGGTCGTCGGCGCCGTAGTTGCTGCGGTCGCGCTGGTACTCGGACAGCAGGGTCACGCTGGTGGCGGCGTTCGGCTGCCATTTGAGCGCAGGCGCGAGGTAGGTGCGGTCGTCGCGCATGTAGTCGATGAAGGCGCCGCTGTCGCGCTGCAGGCCGGTCAGGCGGTAGGTCCAGACGCCGTCCTCGGTGAGGGCGCCGGCGAAGTCGCCCGAGACCTGCTTGCGGTCGAAGGAGCCGACTTCGACGTTCAACTCGCGCAAGGTTTCGGCGGTCGGACGCTTGCTGACGGTGTTGAGCACGCCGCCGGGCGAGGACATGCCGTACAGGATCGAGGAGGCGCCCTTGAGCACCTCGATGCGTTCGAGGCCGTAGACCTCCTGCTGGCCGTCGAAGCGGTTGACCTGGTAGTTGGTGCCGTCGCGGAAGGTCGACAGCAGCTGGAAGCCGCGCAGCGTGATCTCGTCGCCGGTGCGTTCGGGACGCAGCGTGCCGCCCACCGAATAGCCCAGCGCCTCGGCGATGGTGCGGGCCTTGAGCATGTCGATCTGCTCGGCGCCGATCACGGTGATCGACTGCGGCGTCTCGATGATCGGGGTGTCGGTCTTGGTGCCGGTGGCGCTGCGCTTGGCGGCGTAGCCGGCCACCGCGCCGGTCGCCGTTTCCTGCTCGCCGACCACGTGGATGGTGGGCAGGGCGCTGTCGGGCTGGGGCGGGGGCGGCGTGTCGGCGGCGCCGGCGGCGGCGCTGAAGAGCAGGCCGAACAGGCCTGCGCCCAGGGCGCGGGCGATCGGGGTCAATTGGGTGCCGGGCATTTCTTGTCGGTGCATATCGATGAACTCACACATAAATAAGGTGGGTAAAACAAGCCGGAATGGCGATGTTGCAGTTTTGGAAACTTTAAAGCGGAAAGCCGCCAGTTCGCCTAGTAGACGTTCCGGCGCGCGATTTGTTTAGGGGGACGCAAAAAAGCGCGGGATCAGTCGCCTGATCCCGCGCGGGCAGCGGTGGCGGGCGGTGTTACAGCGCGCCGGCGGCCTCGCGCCGCTGGGCCGGCTGCGCGGCCAGCAGGGCCCTGCCGATCTCGCCGGTGCGCACGGCGGTGACCGATAACAAGGTGTCGCTCAGGCCGTGCGAGGCCTCGCTGGCGCCCTGCAGGAAGATGGCCGGGTGGAAGTCGGCCGGGGTGCGGACCCGGTAGTCGCGGTCGGTCTCGACCTCGCCCAGCCAGCGCGCCAGCGGCGCCAGCACCGTCTTGTGGTGGGCGCGCTGGTAGCCGGTGGCCAGCACCACCGCGTCGTAGCGGTTGGTGACGGTGCGCTGGTGGTTGTTGTCGTGGAGTGTCAGCTGGATGCCGTCGGCGTCCGCGCGCACCGAGCGGATCTCGTGCCGGCGCAGGAAGCGATGGCGTTCGCTGTCGGCCACCTTCTGCTCGTAGAACACCTTGTAGATTTGCTGGATCAGGTCCATGTCCGGGCAGGCGTAGTTGGTGTGGCGGAATTCGCGCAGCATGTCGCTGCGTTCGGACGGCGAGCGGCTGAACATGTGGTCGACGAAATCGGGATTGAACACCTCGTTGACGAAGGGGCTGTCGTCGGCCGGCTTGATGGCGCGCGCCCGCATGACCAGGTCGACCCGGGGTGCGTTGGGGCGACCGTGCAGGTCCATGAAGATTTCGGCCGCGCTCTGACCGGCGCCGATGACGGCGATGTTGCGCGCGTCCGCGTTGGCGGCGATGCTTTGCAGGTAGCTGTGGGAGTGGAAGATACGTCGGTCGTCCTTGAATGGCAGGAAGGCTTCCGGCACGTTGACCGTGCCGCCCACGCTGACGACCAGGCTGCGCGTCAGGCGCTCGCGCACCGGGCCGTCCGCCGCGCCGGTCGTGCGCGAGCGCACGCGCAGCATCGTCACCGCGCCGTCGCGCTGCTCCGGCAGCACCTCGAACACCTCCTCGCCGTAGACGCACAGGTCGTCGAACTGCGCCGCCGCCCAGGCGAAATAGTCGCTGAACTCGTGCCGGCTGGGGAAGAAGGTCTTGAGATTGATGAAATCGTGCAGGCGTCCCTTCTGGTGCAGGTAGTTGACGAAGGTGAAGGGGCTGGCCGGATTGCGCATGGTGACCAGGTCCTTGAGGAAGGAGATCTGCATATGCGAGTGGTCCAGCAGCATGTTCGGATGCCAGTGGAAGCCGTGCTGGCGTTCGATGAACTGCGCGTTGATTTTGGCCCCGGCCTGGCGCTGCTCGTCCAGCGCGATCGCCAGCGCGACGTTGGACGGGCCGAAGCCGATGCCGATGAGGTCATGAATGAGCATGCCGCACTCCTGTAATGGTTATGTGGTGGCGCCCCCCGGGCGCGATCGCCGGCGTCGATTTGTGCCGGTCTGTGGTTGCTAGACGCTGGCGGCGGCCCTTTGTTTAGCACTTCGCGCAAACTAAACATTTGTCGCGGTGGCGCGTCTTGTATGCGGGGCCGGGACCGCCGCGCGCGGTCAAACCGGCCATTTTCCAATTTCACGGTGATGGCGCACAAATGGCAAAGACGAAGCTGGTTTATATCTGGTCCTTGAGGAATGCGGCGGCCGACAAGGCCGGGCAGTACATCGATTACAAGGGAGAACGGCGCTACATGAAGTCGCCGCTCGAATACCTGGCCGAGGCCATGAACGGCACCGCGCTGGGCGAGGCGTACTCGCTCGAGGCGGTCATCTACGACGACGACAAGGATTCCGCGCGCGACCGCGAGAAGGTTGGCGAGTACGGTTTCGCCTACCAGCCGGACGGCCAGTGGTTCTATCCACCGGAGCTGGAGATCGGCGGGCGCCGCGTCAACGATTTGCTGTGCGCGATTCCGTCGACCTACCGCCGCCTGCCGCTGGACGCCGGCGCCGAGCGCGCGGCCGGCAAAAGCGTCTTCGAGGCGCGTCTGCTCGACCGCTTGCTGACCCTGGACGCGGAGCTGGTGGTGCTGGACGGCCTGATCGTCATCCTCGATGAATTGGTACGGCCCGGCGCGCACTACCACCGAAAAATCGTCAACATCCATCCCGGGATCACCCGCATCGAGTCGCCCTACGAGCGGCGCGGCGCCTACGCCACGCTCGACGCGCTGCACGGCGCGCAGGGCCGCAAGGTGGTCGACTGGCGCACCATGGAGACGGTGGAGGTGCCGGTGGCGGCGAAGACCGGCGCCTCGTTCCACTACGTCGACAACGGCATCGATTCGGGCGAGGTGATTCACGACGTGCTGGGGACCGACATCTCGCCGGAGGACACGATCCTGGAGCTGCGCTGGAATAACTTCAACCGCAGTTTGTTCCCGGCGCTGTCGCAAGGGTTGGAAATCATGGCGGGTATCACTCCCGGCGGCGCTCGATGAAACGCGCGCGCCGGCGAGTCGCCATGCGGAAGGCGCGCTATGCGTTGTGGGCCCTGTCGCTGGGCTGCCTGGCACTGGCCCCGGCGGCGCATGCCAGGCAGCACGCGGCGGCGCCGGAGGCGCCGGAGGCGCTGGCAAAGGCCCCCGGCAAGCAAGGTGGCGGCGGCATACAAGGCGTCGAGATACGGCGCACCACCGACGGCATTCCCCATGTGCGCGCAGACAGTTGGCGCGAACTCGGCGTCGGCGCCGGCTATGTGCAGGCGCAGGACGCGCTGTGCACCCTGGCCGAGGCCTTCGTCACCTACGAGGGCCGGCGCGCCTGGTTCTTCGGCGCCGACGGCAAACCCGCACGCAACTCGACCTTCGGCCGGCCGAAGAACATCGACCTGGACTTCTTCTTCCGCGCCCAGGCCGACGAGGCGATGGTGGCGCGCTATCGCGCCAGCAATCCTCCCGCGCTAAATGAATTGGTCGATGGTTTTGCGGCGGGCTACAACCGTTATCTGGCCGACGTCCGCAAGGGCCGCCAGCGCCCGGCCGGCCGCACCTGCCTGAAGCAGCCATGGGTGCGCGACATAGGCGCCGACGATATTTACCGGCGCATGTATGCGGCCCAGATCGCGGCCGGCTACGCCAGGTTCGTTACCGAAATCGCCAACGCCAAGCCGGCCAAGTCCGACAACACGGCCGCTGCGGACGCCACGCCGGCGCCGGCCGACGACGCGCAGTTGCGCAGTCTGCTGGCGCAAAGCATCGGCGACCAGCCCGGGCTGGGCAGCAATATGTTCGCGCTGGGCCGCGAGGCCACCGGCGACGACGAGGCGGTGCTGTTCGGCAATCCGCACTGGTTTTGGGGCGGACCCGACCGCTTTTACCAGATGCACCTGACGTTGCCGGGCCGGCTGGACGTGGCCGGCGCCACCTTCCTCGGCGTGCCGATCATCATGCTCGGCTTTAACGACCATGTCGCGTGGAGCCACACTGTGTCGGCGGCGCGCCGCTTCGGCCTGTTCGACGTGGCGCTCGACCCGGCCGATCCGGCCCGCTATCTGGTCGACGGCGCCAGCGAAGCGATGACGACCCGCGAGATCGGCGTCGACGTGCGCGGCGACGACGGCAAGGCGCGGCGGCTCACCCGTACCTTTTACCGCACGCGCCACGGGCTGGTGCTCGATCTCGGCGGCTACAACCCCGCCTTCGCCTGGGGTGAGCGGCACGCGATGGCGATCCGGGATGTCAACGCCGACAATTTCCGCATCTTCCGCAATTACTTCGCGTGGAACCAGGCGACGTCGCTGGACGAGTTCATCGCCATCCAGCGGCGCGAGGCGGCGCTGCCATGGGTGAACACGGTGGCGATCGGCCGCGGCGACGGCAGGGTGTGGTACGGCGACATCGGCGCCGTGCCGAACGCGTCCGACGCGTTGCGCGCATCGTGCGCAACGCCGCTGGCGGCCGGCTTCGCCAAGCTCGATCCTCACACGCCGGTGCTCGACGGCAGCCGCGCGGCGTGCGACTGGCGCGTCGATCCGGCGGCCGCGCAGCCGGGCGCGATGACGGCCGACGCTCTGCCATGGCTGCTGCGCGACGACTATGTGGCGAACATGAACGACAGCTATTGGCTCAGCAACGCGCGCCGGCCGCTGGAGGGCTATCCCACGGTGCTCGGCGGCGAACGCAAGCCGCTGGCGTTGCGCGGACGGCTGGGCCACCGGATGGCGCTCGATCTGCTGCGCGCGGGCGCGCCGGCCGAGACCCTGGGCCGGCGCGTGATGCGCGATGTGCTGGACGCGAGGGTGTATTCGGCCGAACTGTTCAAGGAACAGGCGCTGGCGCAGGCCTGCGCGCAGCCCATGGTGGCGCTGGATGCGGCGGCGCGCAAGGCGGCCGGCGTGGAGGAGGATGCCCCGGCCGGCGACGTCGACATCGGCAAAGCTTGCGCGACACTGCGGCAATGGGCGAACAAGGGCGATGCCGGCGATCGCGGCGCGCTGCTGTGGGAAGCCTTCTGGGGGCGCCTGCAAAAGATACCGGAGGCGGAACGCTACGGCGTCGCCTTCGCCGACGGCGCTCCGCTGGAGACGCCGCGCGAGCTGCGCACGGGCGGGGAGCGGGCCGCCCAGGCGCTGGCGGCGACTGTGCTGGACTTCGGCGCCAAGGGCTGGTCGCCGGATGCGGCGCTGGGCGAGCGGCGTTATGTGAACAGTGGCGGCAAGCGCTTGCCGATGTTCGGCGGCTGTGGGGCGGACGGCTACTTCGCCATCGCCTGCAATTCCGACGGCGCCAGCGCGCTGGGGCCGGATTCGCACGCCAACAGCTACATGCAGGTGGTGCGTTTCGACGCCGCCGGGGTGCAGGCGCACACGCTGCTGGCGCACGGCCTCGATGAAACGGCGGTCGACGGCGGCCGGGGCGCGGCGCCGGTGGCGCGGTACGCGCGCAAGGAGTGGCTGCGTTTCCCGTTCCGGGAAGCGGAGATCGCCCGCGACCCCGGCCTCACGCGGCTGGTGCTGCCGCCGTCGCGTTAGTGAACAAGCCATGCACCCACGGGGTCAGGTCCGACATTCGGACAAATCCAGAGTTTGCCGAACTTTTTGGGTTGGCAAAAGTTCAAAAATGTCCGAATGTCGGCTCTGACCCCGGGTGCTGACCCCGGGTGCTGACCCGGCGTGCTTTGACCGCTAAACAAACGTTGCGCCGCCACGTCTTGATGGTGTGTCCCGGGACGGGGCGAAGCGCGCCGTCCGATTTATATTTTTTGAAGGTGAAACCGTCTTGCTTACCTATTTGATACGACAGTCGCGCAACCTGATGATCGCCGCCGCGCTGGCCAGCATCGTCGCCGGCGTTTGCAGCGTGCTGGTGCTGACCCAGATCAATGCCGCCCTGATGGCCGACACCGAGGCCCAGCGCACCGTCGTGGCCTGGCGCTTCGCCGCCTTCGCCGTGGCGGCGATGCTCAGCACCATGGTGTCGTCGGTGCTGTTTGAACGCTTGAACCAGAGCGCCCACGCCAACCTGCGGCGCTTCATTTCGGCGCGCGTGCTCGCCGCCGATTACCGCCGCCTGGAGGAGGTCGGCGCGCCCAAGGTGCATTCGGCCTTGTCCGAGCATAGCACGCGGGTCGCCGACTTCTTCGTCAGCTTCCCGACCATCGTGGTCAACTTCGTCGCCGTCTCCGGCTGTCTGATCTATATGGCGTGGCTGTCGTGGCAGGTGTTCCTGGCGGCCGTGGCGGTGATCGGACTCGGTTCGCTCGGCTATCACATGGCGCACGTGTGGGCGATCCGCCATCTGGACATCGCCGCGCGCGAGCAGGACCGGCTGTTCGATCATTTCCGCTCGCTGGTCGACGGCGCCAAGGAGCTGCGGCTGCACGCGGCCAAGCGGCGCCGCTTCGCCGACGAGGTCCTGGATCAATCGATCGAATTCGTCAGGCGCGAGCGCACGCTCGGCATGTCGGTGTTCCTGGTGTCGTCGGCGTGGGGAAAATTCCTGATCTTCGGCTTCATCGGCCTGGTGCTGTTCGCGCTGGTGGGCGACGTCGGCGATCGCGCCCGCGTCATGACCGGTTTCGTGCTGGTGTTCCTGTACATGGTCGGGCCGCTGGAGGGACTGTTGATGACCTTGCCGCGCGCGAACATGGCCAAGTCCTCGGGCGCGCGCATCGACGAGATTACCCGCGAGCTCGAACACACCGAGGACGAGGCCACCGAAGGGCCGTCGGCGCCGTTGCAAAGCCTGGTGCTCAAGGGCGTGTGCCACCGCTACTACAGCGAGAGCGCCGACGAGGTGTTCACCCTGGGGCCGGTCGACCTGGTGTTCCAGCCGGGCCAGATCACCTTTCTGGTGGGCGGCAACGGCAGCGGCAAAACGTCGCTGGCCAAGCTGCTAGTGGGCTTGTACCGGCCGGAGATCGGCTCGGTTCAGCTGAACGGCGAGACGATAGGCGACGCCAACCGCGATACCTACCGCCAGACTTTCTCGACCGTGTTCCCGGACTTCCATTTGTTCGAGCAGATCCTGCAGGCGCCGTCCGGCCAGCTGGACGCGCAGGGCAACGCGTTGCTGGAGAAGCTGCACCTGCAGCACAAAGTGCAGGTGCGCGACGGCGCCTTCACCACGCGCGCGCTGTCGCAGGGGCAGCGCAAGCGGCTGGCGCTGGCCGTGACCTATCTGGAGGACCGTCCCTTCATCGTGTTCGACGAGTGGGCAGCCGACCAGGACCCGGTGTTCAAGGAAGTGTTCTACCGCGAACTGCTGCCCGAGCTGCGCGCCAAAGGCAAATCGCTGCTGGTGATCTCGCACGACGACCGCTATTTCCATCTGGCCGACCGTTTGATCCGCATGGAGAACGGCCAGGTGGTGGCGGTGGAGACACCGGCCGGCCGCGCGCCCGTCGAAGCGCCGCCGCTCGACCTCTCCGCCGTCGCATGACGCGCCGTGGTCTGGCCAGCGCCGCCCGGTTCGTGGCGGCGCTGGCCGCCGTGCCATCGGCCGCTTTCGCCGCGGCCGAGGCGCTGCCGGCCGCGCTTTCCTTGCCGGCGGCGGGCGGTGGCGCAGGCAATGGCGGTGGCGGTGGCGGTGGCAACCCCGCGCTGGTCGGCGCGACGGTCATCGATGGCTTCGTGCAGGTGGCGCCGGTCGCCGGGGCCGCGCCGAGCCGGCGCACCGAGCTGCGGCTGGCGCACGACGCCAAGTCCCTGTACGTCCACGTGCGCGCCTACGACTCCATGCCGTCGAGTATCGTGGCGCAGCAGATGCGGCGCGACGTCGAGGGCATGCTGCAGGAGGACCGCGTCACGCTGGTGTTCGATCCGGAGGGCGACGGCCGCAACGGCTACCTGTTCGCGGTCAACCCCAACGGCGCGCAGTTCGACGCCCTGATCTTCGACGGCGGCCGCATGCGCTTCGACTGGGACGCCCTGTGGCGCAGCGAGGCCCGCATCGAGATCGATGGCTGGAGCGCCGACATCACGATACCGTTGTCGGTGTTCGGCCGTGGCCGGCCCGTCGGCGCGGACGGGCTTCGTCAGTGGCGCGTCAACGCCGAGCGCTGGATGCCGCGTGGCAGCGAGCGTGTGCGCCTGGCCGGCATCCAGCCCGATAAAGAGGTCTACTCGCTGGGCGACGCGCTGCCGATGCCGGCCATCGTCGCCGCCCAGGACGGCTGGGGACTGCGCATGAAGGGCTCGCTGCGCGCCACCGCCGAATCGTCGGCCGCCTCGGGCACGGGCCGCACGCGGCGGCGTCTGGAGCCGGGCCTGGAACTGTTCCACGAAAGCGAGGGCGGCTTGCGCACCACGGCCGCGCTGAACATCGATTTCGGCGAGGCCGAGGCCGACGAGCGCGCCATCAATCTGACGCGCTTCGAGCTGTTCCGGCCCGAAAAACGGGAGTTCTTCCTGCACGACGCCGGCCGCTACACCTTCGGCGGCCTGGTCGACGGCGCCGTGGTGCCGTACTACTCGCGCCGGGTGGGGCTGGACGCCACCGGGCGCGGGCGCAGCCTGGACGCCGGCCTGAAGTTTTCCGGCCAGGCGGCCGGCGCCGACTTCGGCCTGCTGGCCGCGCGCGTGGCCGGCGGCGCCACCGCGCCGGACCAGCCCGACCAGCGGGCCGCCGACGTGGCGGTGGTGCGGCTGGCGCGTCCGCTCGACAGCCGCCACCGGGTCGGCATGATGCTCACGCGCGGCAACGCGGAAGGCACGGGCGGCAGCGGCACCCACGGCGTCGACTACCAGTTTCGCGACAGCGACTGGACGCCGCCGGGCGGAGCGGGTGGCGGCAAGACGCTGGAGGCGCACGCATGGGCGCTGGAGTCGCGCAACGCCGGCCTGGGCACGGGACGCGCCTGGGGCGCCAGCATCGACTATCCGAATGTCGGCCTGAACGGCTCGGCCCACGTGCAACGCATCGGCGCCAACTTCAATCCGGCGCTCGGCTATCTGGCCGAGTCCGATGTGACGCGCGGCGAGGGCACGCTCGGCTGGTGGCACCGCACCGGCTCCGGCGAGAGCGTGATTCCGGGCATCGACTGGAACTTCCGCCGCAAACAGGACGGCAGCGAACGCTCGCTGATGCTCAATCCGGAACTCGCCTACACCGCCGCTTCCGGCGACACGGTGTTGGCCGAAGCGTTTTACGAAACCGACCGCCTGGCCGCCGCGTACAGCCCCGTGCCCGGCGTGCTCATCCAGCCCGGCGACTACAGTTGGCACTATCTTTACGGCTATATGGAGACGTCGCCTTCGCGTCCGCTGTCGGCGTACGCGGACGTGCGCGGCGGCGGCTACTACGACGGACGCCGCCAGGACCAGAGCGTGACGCTGACGTGGAAGCCCAGCGCGCGCTGGGGCTGGCGCGCGGGATTGACGCGCAACGCCATCCGCCTGCCGTCGGGCAGCTTCACCGTGCGCATGGCGACCTTGCGCCTCGATCACACGCCCAGCACGCGCATGGCCGAGAGCCTGCTGCTGCAGTGGGATAACGTCTCGCAGGAGTTGGGCGTAAGCGCGCGCGTGCGCTGGCTGTGGGCGGCGGACCGGGAGCTGATCTTCTCGCTCGATCGCCTCGGCTACACGGGCGAGCGGCGCGACACGCTGCCCGGCCAGACCCGCGCCATGCTCAAGCTGGTGTGGAATCTTGAGCGGTAGCGGCCGAAAGCGCGGGCGCGGGCCGTAGCGGGCAGGCGCCGCAATAGCCGGTTTGCGGCAGCAGATACTGCAGGCAGCATTGACGATGCAGATTGGCCGCCTCGGCCGGGGTGAAGTGGGCCTGGGCGCGCAGGCGGGGATACAGCGGATTCGGATGGTTTGCGACGGCGGCCGGCTCGCCACATTGATTCCACAGCGGCAGCTCAAGTAGCTGCCGGCGATCGTCAAGCAGCGCGGGAACCGGCCCCAGCATCGCCAGCGCCTGGTCGAACACCGGCTCCAGGCAGCGCGCGGCATTGCCCCACAGGACCTTGCGCGGCAGCCCCGATATCCGGCTCAGTTCGGCGAACAGCGGTTCCAGATGATGTTGCAGCAGGGGCGCGTAGCGGGCTTGGGTATCGGTGCCGGCCCGGGAGGCGCCTTCGTGGGCGATGTAAAAACGCAGCGGTTCGCGATGCGGGTCCAGCTCCAGCCAGACCTCGGCGGCGGTCGCCGGAAAGCCGTGCCGCAGCACGCTGGCGGCGGCGACCATCGGCGGCAGCAGCGCGCGCAGATAGGCCAGGCTCCATAGCGATGCGACCGGGCGCAGATCCTCGCCGCCACCCAGGTGGTCGGCATAGCGGACGAGGATGCCTTGCAGCGGGCCGTCGGCGCGGGTGAGGGCGGCGACAGGAATCGCCCAGGCCGGCGGCGGGCCGCAGACCAGCGCCTCGCCGTGCGGCGCGAGCGCGCCACGGAATATGGGGGCGAGCAAGCCGATCACGGCAAGCCGGCGCCGCGCGGCGCGGACGAGGGGGCGGCCAGCGCGGCCGGGGCGAAAATATCCATGTCCGTTAGACGTTTGGAAAGCACCGGTGTTTAGGCGCCGCGGAAGGAAAACGATTAATGTTTCTCTGGCTGCTCTATAATTCAAAAGTTTCCATTAAGCCAAAGATGGCGCCAGGCCAACCCGATGACGTCCACCAGTCCGACATTACCTTTCCGTGCCACCACCGAACAAGCCTGCGAGTGGCTAGGCCAGCAGGGCGTGGGCGACGCGCCCTGGACCTTGGCGCGCCTGATCGAGAGTGGCGTCACGCCGTACGTATGGCTCGACTACGACGCCGCCTATCCCGAGCTGTTCGGCGACGCCAACGGCGGCTACGCGGCGCCGATCTTCTTCGAGGGCGATACCGCGCGGCTGGCCGCCGGCAGCGAGGACGTGCTCATCACCATCACCAAGGATGCCTACAAGATCGTCGCCAAGCTGCCGCCACCCGGTTTCCGGCGTGCGCTGCACGAGCTGCGCTTTCTGAAGAAGGAGCTGGAGCAACTGGCCGCCCGGCTCAAGCGCGAGGCGGAACCGCAACCGGTCAAGACCGAGGGCGTGAAGGAATCGCGGGACGGCGTCGGCCGCGACGAGATACTGGCCGCCTTCGACGGCCTGGCCAGGCTCGATCTGGCGCAGTCGCTCGACGACGGCATCGGCATCTTCGGCGACGATGGCGCCCGCGTCAAAGGCAGCGGCGGCAAAGGCAAGAAGAACAAGCACAACACCCTTTGGAATCCCGTGACGCTGGCGCTGGGCTTGAACGAGGTATACCGCGTTCCTGTTCCGCGCCTGAAAAAGGCTTTCGCCACGCATGATTTTCTGTATGCCTGGCGCGCGGACTGGGAGTTGTCGCTGACGCTGCTAAATAAATAAGTTTCACCCCGGCACCACGCTTTTATCCATCGACTCTTCAAACGGACCCTATGAGATATTTACGCTACCTGTTGATGCTCGCCGCCGTCGCCTTCAGCCTGAACGCCCCCGCCCACGCGGACGAACGCGCCGTGCGCGAGCGGATTTCCTTCAATGCCGACTGGCGCTTCATCAAGGGCGAGCCGCCGGGCGCCGGCGGCGACGCGGCGTTCGACGACAGCCGCTGGCGCAAGCTCGATCTGCCGCACGACTTCGGCATCGAAGGCCCGTTCAAGCAGGAGTACGCGGGCGAGACCGGCAAGTTGCCGTGGTGGGGCGTGGCGTGGTACCGCAAGCACTTCGCGGCGCCCGCCAGCGACGCCGGGCGCCGGGTGTTCATCGATATCGACGGCGCGATGTCGCACGCCACCGTGTTCCTCAACGGGCAGAAGGTTGGCGGCTGGCCCTACGGCTACTCGTCGTTCCGGCTGGAGCTGACGCCGTATCTGAAGCCGGGCGCGCAAAACGTGCTGGCGGTGCGCATCGACAATCCGGAGGAGTCGTCGCGCTGGTATCCGGGCGGCGGTATCTACCGCAACGTCTGGCTGGTCAAAACGACGCCGCTGCACGTGGCCAACAACGGCATCTTCGTGCTGACGCCGACCGTGAGCGCCGACGCCGCCACCGTCGAGATCCGCGCGACCCTGGACAACCAGGGCGGCGACGCCGAGGCCAAGGTCAGCACCGCCGTCTACGCGCTGGACGCGGCCGGCCGCCGCACCGGCGCCGCGCTGGCGCAGACCGCCGCCTCGGCCGCCGCCAAGATCGCGGCCGGCAAGCAGGCGATCCTGGCGCAGTCGCTGCAACTGGCGCGCCCGCAACTGTGGAGCCTGCGCGCGCCGAAGCGCTATGTCGCCGTCACCACCGTCACGGCCAAGGACCAGGTGGTCGACGTGGTCGAAACGCCGTTCGGCGTGCGCACCATCGCCTTCGACGCGGCGCGCGGCTTCCTGCTCAACGGCGAGCGCGTCATGCTGCAAGGCGTCAGTCAGCACCACGATTTGGGCGCGCTGGGCGCCGCGCTGAACGTGCGCGCGCTGGAGCGCCAGTTCGAGATCTTGCAGGAAATGGGCGTCAACGCCATCCGCACCACGCACAATCCGCCGGCGCCCGAGCTGCTCGAGCTGGCCGACCGCAGGGGCATGCTGATCATCGTCGAGGCGTTCGACGCCTGGCGCATCCCCAAGACCAAGAACGACTACGCCACCTTGTACGACGCCTGGCACGAAAAAGACTTGCGCGCGATGGTCCAACGCGACCGCAACCATCCGAGCGTGATCGCCTGGAGCATCGGCAACGAGATCATGGAGCAGGGGCAGCCGGAAGGCTGGAAGGTTGCGGTCCACCTGGCCGACATCGTCCGCAGCGAGGACCGGTCGCGTCCGACCACGGCCGGCTTCAACAAGATCAACTCCGGCTATGACGGCTTCCAGACCGCCATCGACGTGTTCGGCTACAACTACAAGCCGGCCGAGTATGGCCGTCTGCACCAGAGCGCGCCGCACCTGCCGCTGTACGGCAGCGAAACCTCGTCCACCGTCAGCTCGCGCGGCGAATACTTCTTCCCCGTCAGCGACGACAAGACCAAGGGCGCGTTCAACTTCCAGGTCAGCAGCTACGACTTGACGGCGCCGCCGTGGGCCTGGTCGCCGGACGTCGAATTCGCCGGGATCGACAACAACCCCTTCGTGGCCGGCGAGTTCGTCTGGACCGGCTTCGACTACCTGGGCGAGCCGACGCCGTACAACGACGACGCCACCAATGTCTTCAACTTCACCGATCCGGCGGCGCAGCAGCAGGCCGCCAGGGAGTTGGCCGAGCTTCGCAAAATCAAGATGCCGTCGCGCAGCTCGTACTTCGGCATCGTCGACCTGGCCGGTTTCAAGAAGGACCGTTTCTATCTGTACCAGGCGCGCTGGCGGCCGGAGCTGCCGATGGCGCATCTGCTGCCGCACTGGAACTGGCCGGAGCGGGTGGGGCAGGTCACGCCGGTGCACTTGTACACGTCGGGCGACGAAGCGGAGCTGTTCCTCGACGGCCAATCGCTGGGCCGCAAGAAGCGCGGCCCGCGCGACTACCGCCTGCGCTGGGACGACGTGGTGTACAAGCCCGGCACATTGAAGGCGGTGGTCTACAAGCAGGGCAAGCAGTGGGCCGAGGACACGGTGCGCACCACCGGCGCGGCGGCCAAGCTGACATTGGCCGCCGACCGCGACGCGCTGAGCGCCGACGGCAAGGACCTGTCGTTCGTCACCTTGACGATCGCCGACAAGGACGGGCTGGCGGTGCCGCGCTCGCACAACAAAGTGAAGTTCACCGTCACCGGCCCGGCCGAGCTGGTCGCCACCGACAATGGCGACGCCACCAGCCATGTATCGTTCCAATCGCCGGAGCGGCCCGCGTTCAACGGCCTGGCGTTGGCGATCGTGCGTGCTAAGGCCGGGCAGGGCGGCAAGATCGTCGTCACCGCCACCAGCGACGGGCTAGCCAGCGCCAAGGTCGAGCTGCGCAGCAAACCGTAGCCACCTTCCGAGTCCACACCCCGGGGTCAAGTCTGTCATTGCGACACGGCCCCGACCGTATCGCTGCCGCCGGCCGGATTTTTCGTTGTTGATCATCGCGCGGCTGGGAACGCCTGACCAGATCGAGCGCGAGCAACGGGCGCCATCAAATGTGCAGCACCCGGGCACCCTTCGCACCCTCCTGTGGCAGTTCGACTCGAACCTTTAAAGCGATGACAAGAGCAGCGAACAGCATCACAACGCCAGCGATAACGAAAACGCCTGTGACGCCTCCAAGCCCGAACATTATGCCTCCCAATGCCGCGCCGGCGGCGATAGAAGATTGCACCGCAGCGACGACCATGCCGCCAGCCGTTTCCGCCTGATCTGGCACCGCGCGGGCGACCCAGTTGGACCAGGCGACAGGTACGCCGCCGAATGCCAAGCCCCAGAGAGCCACCAAGAGCATCAGGCCGATGCCTTGGACTGGCAATAAAATCATGCCGAATGCCGTCAAGCCCACCAGCGCGGGCATGATCACTAAAGTAGCATGCAAGCTGCGCTCCATCAGCCAGCCGGCCAGCAGCGTGCCAATGAAGTTGGCGACACCAAAACCCAACAGCATCAGCGACAAACCGTTGACATCAATATGAGCAACGCTTTCAAGAGCGGGGCGAATATAGGTGAACAACGCATATTGCCCCGTATGGGCAAGTACACAGCCCAACATCCCGATCCCGATCCCCGGGCGACGCAGCAGTCCCACGACCGAGGCGGTGCGCATCATCGCGCGCGGTGCCATGCGGGGCAGTGTGAACAATTGAAACAGCAGTGTCAGCCCCCCGACACCCGCGGCTGCCATAAACGCACTGCGCCAGCCATATATGCCCCCTAAGTAGCTGCCCAGCGGTACGGAAACGACCGTCCCGATGGCGATACCGCTGAAGATAATGGATAGCGCTCGCGGCACCAACTTCGCTGGCACCAGCCGCATCGCCACGGCCGCCGCCATGCTCCAAAAGCCGCCCAACGCGACGCCCAGCAGAATGCGCATCACTAACAAAACTGTCAGGCTCGACGATAACGCCACCAACAGGTTCGACGCGATCATCAGCACGGTGAAAGCCAGCAAGACGACACGTCGGTCAAAGTTACGCGTCAGGCGCGGCACTGACAGCCCGGCGAACATGGCCACGACGGCCGTCACCGTGACCGCCTGACCAGCTAGCGCCTCCGACACACCGAGATCGATGGCCATCGGGGTCAACAGGCTGGCTGGCAGGTACTCCGCCGTCAGCAGGCCGAAAACTCCCATTGCCAGTGAGAATACCGCCATCCATGCCGCCGCCGCTGGCTCCACGCCAGATGCGTCGCTCGCGTTGGGCGATCGCCCGTTTTCCAAAACATCAGTGTTCATCTTTAAATCCCTAAAACGATCAGAATCGAAACTCTAGAGCTAAAGACCAGGATGATCTATGATGACAAGTCTCGATGTTTTGATCGAAACGCCTAAAATGACCAAGAAGAACCAAGTTTCGCTGTCCTCTAGTCTCGTCAGTGAATTGTTGATGGGTATGCGCCTGCGTGGAGTCCAGTACCGCCGCATTCAGACCGGTCCGGATTTCGGCATAGGTTTTGAAGACATGCCGAACCACGCCTACTTCCACTTCGTGGCTTTTGGCACTGCCTACATATGCACCGACGATGGTGAGTTGCATGAGCTGTCCGCCGGTAACGCGGCGTTCATGCCGCACGGTAGGAGGCACCAACTGCTGTCGGCCGACGGTGTGGCATTCCAGGGCATCGACCAGTTTGATGCCGCGCCCCTGGGCGAATCCGTTAGCGGCGTAGACACATGTCCCAGTACCGCCTCCGTGCCCAGCGCGGTTATTTTTTACGGCTGCATGGAATTCGATCTCGGCGGCATGCAAGGGGTCGGCAAGTTGATGCCCGCCGTCATGCTAGCCGACACGCAAGCGCAAGCTTACCCTGGCTTATTGCCGGTGCTCGATTCAATGAAGCGCGAAATCTGCGCCGGTCGTATTGGCTTCGCAGGCATTTTGGCCCGACTGGCGGAGGTGGCGGCAGCAATGATCGTGCGCGGCTGGATTGAATGCGGGTGTGAAAACGCGTCCGGTCTGCTTGCAGCATTGCGCGATCCGCGCCTCGCGCTTGCCATATTGGCGCTGCACCGCCAGCCGGGACGGGAATGGACTGTGGCACAGTTGGCTGCGGAGTCTCACGTCTCCCGTTCTGTCTTCGCACGACGCTTTCAAACCACCATCGGGGTGCCGCCCCTGCGGTATGCCACGGAGTTGCGGATGCGCCTTGCGAGACAATTGCTCACCCATGAAAAGGTGTCGATCGACGCCGTCGCGCGGCGCCTAGGCTATACCTCCCAAGCCGCGTTCAGTCGTGCTTTTAAGCGCGTCATCGGCAGGCCGCCGGGTGGCGACCGGGAAAGGCTGTGAGGATCATGGCTGTCGGACCGCCTGCATTCCGCCGCGAGCCAAACAAAGCGCAACCTTATGGAGTCGGCTGACTCTTTTGGTCGTCTTCCGTAGTGGCGTTGCCGCCGATGCCGCTGGCCCCGCCGCGCTGTACCAGGCCGACATCGTGCAGGCCGCCTTCATGTTCGCCGCCGATGCCTTCTGAGTCGTCGGAGTGCTGGCCGCCGTGACCATGCTGGTCCGCTTGGCCGCCCTTGTTGACGCCCTGACCGCTGTCGGCGCCTTCGGTGCCCGAATGTTTGGTGCCGCTCAGGCCGTCGGTGGCGCCCTGGCCGCCTACGGATTGGTCGTGATTGCCATTGCTCATTGTCGTCTCCGGAAAAGTGAGGTTGATAGACAATGTTAACCCCGGTTAGTACACCATGGTGTCAGCGAAGTACCGCTGCGCAAGTAGGCGCAACGCTACTCCGCATCCTCAAGCCTTGCGGATGCGGAGTCCGTGTTTGCAGATCTAGGACATCTGGGAAGACGTCGCTACCAAGGTGGTTTAGACCGGCAACGGCGCATCCCAGGCCACCAGCTTTTGCTCGCGCAGCTCGTGCCAGAAGGCCGCCGGAATCACTTCGGCCAGCGCCGCCTGGTCCTCGGCGATGCGTTCGGGACGGCTGGCGCCCGGGATCACGGCGGCCACCGCCGGATTCGCCAGCGAGAATTGCAGCGCCGCCGATTTGACGCTGACGCCGTGCCGCTGCGCGACCGCCTTCAGCCGCTCGACCTTGGCGAGGATTTCCGGCGGCGCCTTTTGATACTCGAAGTGCGTGCCGCCGGCTAGAATCCCCGAGCTGTAGGGACCGCCAACGACGATGTCGACCTGCTGCTTCGCCGCCTGCGGCATCAGGCGCTGCAACGCGCGCTCGTGGTCGAGCAGGGTGTAGCGGCCCGCCAGCAGCGAGACCGTCGGCCGCGCCTCGTCCAATTCCATCGCCAGTTCGATCGGTTCGACCCGGTTGACGCCCAGACCCCAGCCCTTGATCACGCCTTCGTCCTGCAAGCGCGCCAGCACGCGGAAGGCGCCGGTGCGGGCGATCTCGAACTGGGCCAGCCAGCCGTCGCCATAGAAGTCCTGCGCCGCGTCGTGCACGTAGACGATGTCGAGCCGGTCGGTCTTCAGGCGCTTGAGGCTGTCTTCGATCGAGCGCAGCGTGGCGTCGGCGGAATAGTCGTTGACGATCTTGTTGCGGCGGCCGAATTCGAACAGTCCGCCTTTTTCGCCCATCTCGCGCTGCGACGGGTCTTCCAGCTCGTCGAGGATCACGCGGCCGACCTTGGTGCTCAGCACGTAGTCGTCGCGGTTGCGCTTGGCCAGCGCGTTGCCGAGGCGGATTTCCGCCAGGCCGGCGCCGTACAGCGGGGCGGCGTCGAAGTAGCGCACGCCCTGGTCCCAGGCGGCATCAACCGTCGCCAGCGCTTCTTCTTCGGGGATGTTGCGGAACATGTTGCCCAGCGGTGCGGTGCCAAAGCCGAGCTTGCCTTGCAGCAGGTCTTTGATGGACATAAAAAAACTCCTGTTGGTGAATGTGGAACCAAGTATAGGTTGACGGGTTGATGCTGTCTAAGACATGATTTGTCTCTCTTGAGTCCTTTGAGGTCTGATATGCTCGATCTGCGCCAGTTGCAATACTTTGTTGTCGTCGCCGAGGAGGAGCACGTCGGCCGCGCGGCGGAAAAGCTGCATATCTCGCAATCGCCGTTGAGCCGGCAGATCGCCCAGCTCGAAGAACGACTGGGTTTGATGCTGTTCGAGCGCAGCCAGCAGCGCATCCGGCTGACGCGCGACGGCCGTGTGTTTCTCGACGAGGCGCGCTCGCTGTTGACACACGCCAAGCGGCTGGAATCGCTGGCGCAACGGCTGGGGCGAGGCGATGAGGGCGGCCTGTGCATCGGCTATATCGAGCATGCCATGCATTCGGGTGTGCTGCCCAACGGTTTGCGGGTGCTGCGGGCGTCGCGCCCGCAGTTGCATATCGCGCTGTACAACATGCATTCGGCGGAGCAATTGGAGGGGTTGCGCCAGCGTAGTCTGGACATCGCGCTGCTGGTGGAGCCGCCGCTGGCCGACGATCCGGATTTGCTGTGCGCCAGGGTGCTGGACGATCCGATGCTGCTGGCGCTGCCCGAGAGTCATCCGCTGGCGGCGGTGGCCCAGGTGGCGCCGGCCGATCTGGCGGGCTTGGAGTGGATCGCCGTGCGGCACAAGGAAAGCATGCTGAGCAGGGATGAGTTCGTGGCGGCGTGCGCGGTGGCCGGCTTTACGCCGAACATCAAGATGGAGGCGACCGAGCCGCTGACGGCGTTGGGGCTGGTGGCCGCCGGTCTTGGGGTGGCGGCGATCCAACAGAGCTTGCGGCATCAGGCCCCGGCCGGAGTGGTGCTGCTGGAATTGCCCTGGTTTGCCTATCGGACGCCGTTGTGGCTGGTTTGGCACAGGGTGAATCTGCGGCCGCTGGTGGGGATCTTCCGCGAGACGCTGCTGGCGCTGGCCGACGGCTAAGACCATTTCAGATTTTTGTTGACGGACGCGGACGGAATCCATATCATTTGCAAAACAAATGACAACGTTGGACATTTTGCCGGACACGGCAACATGCCGGCGCTGCGGCAAATATTCAAGGAGACTGTGTGGCAACGATTCACGATGTGGCGGAGAGGGCCGGTGTGTCCATCAAGACCGTCTCGCGGGTACTCAACGGCGGGACCGAGGTGTCGGAGAAAACCCGAACCCGTATCGAGCAGGCCATGCGCAGCCTCGAATTCACGCCGTCGGCGGCCGCGCGCATGCTACGCGGCCGTCCGACGGGGCTGGTCGCCGTCATCGCCGAAAAGCTGACGACGACGCCGGATTCGTCCGAGATCATCAAGGGCATCCAGCTGGTGTGCGAGCAACTGGGCAAGGTGATGCTGATCGGCGAGACCGGCGGCCATGCCGATGTCGCCAACCGGCTGGTGGCGGACATGCGCGAGCGGCGGGTCGAGGCGATCCTGTTCGCCACGCCGTTTCACCGCGAGGTGACCGTCGAGCCGCTGCTGGGCAGCACGCCGACGGCGCTGGCCAACTGCTTCGAAGCGCCGAGCCGCTACACGCAGGTGGTGCCGGACGACGAGGGCGGTGGCTACGCGGCCGCGCAAATCGTGCTGCAGGCCGACCACCGCGATATCGCTTTCCTCCAGCTGATTCCAGGCATGGTTGCAACCGGATTGCGTCTGCGCGGCTTCGAGCGCGCGATGCGCGAGCACGGCGTCACGCCGAATCCCGATTGGCTGATCCACGGCGCGGAAGCGGGCGACGCCGACGAGTTCTCGCACCTTGCCGACGCCGTCGACCGCCTCTTCGCCAGCGATAACCGGCCCACCGCCATCCTGTGCGGTAACGACAAAATGGCGATGCGCGTCATCTTCATTTTGCAGCGGCGCGGCTTGCGCGTCCCGGCCGACGTGTCGATCGTCGGCTTCGACGATTTCCGGCTGATCTCCGAGGCGCTGGACCCCGGCCTGACCACCGTCGCGCTGCCGTACCGCGAAATCGGCGAGCTGTCCGGCCGCCATGTGCTGGAGCAGTCCTCGGCGCCGGCGACCACCATCCGCGTGCCCTGCGTGCCGGTCATGCGCGGCACCGTCGCCGCGCCGTCGGCCAGCGCGGTCCAGGCCATGCAGGCGATGAAGGCCAAGCGATGAGGCGCGGCCTGTTGGTGGCGCTGTTGGCCGCGACGGCACTGCCGGTGCTGGCCGCGCCGGTGCAAATCAAGCTATGGCGCCACGATACCGGCGACGCCGAGATGGCCTCGGGCAGGGCGGCCGTGGAGCGGTTCAATCGCTCGCAGCAGAAGTGGCAAGTGGTGGTCGAGGCGATTCCGCAAGGGTCGTACACGGAGTCGATCACCGCCGCCTCGCTGGTGGGTCAACTGCCGTGCATCATCGCCATGGACCAGCCGACCGTGCCGAACTTCGCCTGGGCCGGCCATGTGCGCGCGCTCGACGCGCTGCTGCCGGCCGACGCCGTGGCCGGGCTGCTCGAAGGCGGACGCGGAACCTACAAGGGACAGCTGTATAGCGTGGGCCAGTTCGACGTGGCGCTGGCGCTGTTCTCGCGCCGCTCGCAGCTCGATGCCCTGGGGGTGCGGATTGCGACGATGGAGCAGCCCTACACGGCGGCCGAGTTCCACGACGTGCTGGCGAAGGTGAAAAAGAGCGGACGCTATCGCTTTCCGCTGGATCTGAACGGCCGATTCAAGGGCGAGTGGTACAGCTACGCGTTTTCGCCCTGGCTGCAAAGCGCCGGCACCGACCTGATAGACCGCGATGGCTACGTGCGCGTCGACGGTGTACTCAATAGCGACGCGGCGGTCGCCGTCGGACGCTATTACGGCCGCCTGTTCAAGGACAAGCTGGTCGAGCGGATTCCCGCCGACGACAAGGCTTTCGAACAAGGCCGCTCGTTGTTTCACTACACCGGCTCGTGGAAGGCGCGCGAGTACAGCGCACAATACGGCGACGACCTGGTGGTGATGCCGCCACCGGACTTCGGCCACGGTCCCAAGATCGGCGCTGCCTCCTGGCAGTGGGGCATCACGCGCAGCTGCCGCCAGCCAGAGGGCGCGGCGGCCTTCCTGGCGCACCTGATCTCGCCGGCGGAAATCGCCGCCGCGTCGCGCGACACCGGGCTGGTGCCGGTGAGCGCCGAGGGCGCGGCGTTGACCGACCATTATCGTCCGGGCGGCGACTGGCGCATCTACTTCGAGTTCGCCAAGCGCTATGCGGTGTCGCGGCCGGCCAGTCCTGCCTATCCGGCGATGTCGTCGGCGTTCGAAAAAGCGATGGCCGATATCCGCAGCGGCAAGGATGCCACCGAAGCGTTCGACGAGGCGGTCGAGGCGATGGAACACAATATCTCACGCAACAACGGTTACGGTTTCGCCGTGCGCAAAACGGGGAGCGGTTCATGAAAACCAAACTTGGCCGGGAAAGTCCGTTCGCGGTGGCGGCCTTCGCCTCGCCGGCATTGCTGTTGTTCGCGCTGTTCGTGGTGCTGCCGATGCTGCTCGCAGCCGGCGCCACGATGACCAATCACCGCCTGATGTCGCCGGAGCCGACCAAGTACATTGGCCTGGACAATTACCGGCGCCTGCTGGCGCTGAACGTCGCCGTCGTCGATCCGGTGCGCGATGCGCAGGGCGCCGTCGTGCGCGACGAGGAGGGCGTGCGTTACCCCACCTGGCGGCAGGTTCGCAAGGACAAGCCGGAGCTGGAGGGTTACCGCCCCGCGTTCCAGATCGATATCGGCGAATCGCGCATCGTGCTGGCGGCCACCGATCCCTTGTTCTACCGCTCGCTGATCAATACCTTCCTGTTCGCGGCGCTGGTGCTGCCGTTGCAGTGCGGTGCGGCGCTCGGCCTGGCGATCCTGGTCAACCAGAACATACGCGGCCGGGTGTTTTTCCGCACCGTCTACTTCGCGCCGGTGGTGACGTCGATGGTGGTGGCGTCCATCGTCTGGGCGTTCATGCTCAATACCGATCGCGGCATGCTCAATGAGCTGCTGCGCGGCCTGCTGCACGATCCCGACGCGGGACCTGACTGGCTGGGCGATAGCCGCTACGCCTTGCCCGCCATCGCCTTGATGTCGGCCTGGCAGGGCGCCGGTTTCCAGATGCTGGTGTTCCTGGCCGGGTTGCAGTCGATCTCCCACGAGTTGTACGAGGCTGCCACGCTAATGGGCGCCAACGCGTGGCAGCGCTTCGTGCATGTGACCTTGCCCGGCCTGCGCAACACCATCATCTTCGTGCTGGTGTCGACCACCTTGCTGGCGTTCGGCCTGTTCACGCAGGTCGATGTGATGACCTCCGGCGGTCCGCTCGATTCGACCACGACGGTCGTGTATCACGCGGTGCGCAGCGGCTTCAAGGAGCAGGACGTCGGCTACGGCTCGACGATCACGCTGGTGTTCTTTGTCATCGTGCTGGCGCTGTCGGCGTTGCAGCGCATGCTGGTGTCGAAGGGAGACGCGAAATGAATGTGAAAACGAGCCGCACCTTGCGCGATATCGCGCTGTTCATCGGCATGAGCGCCATCGGCATTGTGTTCATCGCACCGCTGCTGTTCATGTTCGTATCGTCGTTCAAGAACGATAACGCGATCTTCGCCGATTTGAACAAATTGTCCGCCTACCTGCCGTCGGCCGACTGGTCGATGCGGAACTATACGTCGGTGTTCGAAAAGAGCGACCTGCCGTCCTTCCTGCTGAACTCCACGTTGATCGCCGCGCTGGTGGTCGTCGGCGGCATCATCGTCAACAGCATGCTGGCGTTTTCGATCGCCCGCATGCGCTGGCGCGGACGCAATCTGGTGCTGGCGCTGGTGGTCGCGATGGTGATCGTGCCGTTCGAGGTGATCGCCATTCCGCTGCTGTCGCTGGTGGCCAAGCTGCCTTGGCCGGCCATCGAGCATGGCCAACTGGTGATGCACACCGGCTGGTTCAACAGCCTGCATGTGCAGGTGATCCCGTTCCTGGCAAATGCCTTCTGCGTCTTCCTGTTCTACCAGTTCTTCCGCGATATTCCGCCGGAGCTGGACGAGGCGGCGAAGATGGACGGCGCAGGTCCGTGGACCGTGTACGCCAGGATCATCATGCCCAACAGCGGTCCGGTGATCGCCACCGCCGCCATCGTGCTGTTCATCTCCGCGTGGAACCAGTACCTGTGGCCGATCATGGTGATACAGGGCGAGGCGTTCCGGCCGGTCCAGCCGGGCATACAGCAATTCTTCGGACGCACCAATTCGTGGGGGCAGATCATGGCCTACGCATCGGTGATTACTTTACCCGTGCTCGCGGTGTTCCTGGCGTTTCAGCGGCAGTTCGTCGCCTCGGTCGCCGGGACCGGCATTAAAGGATAACTTGGGCTAACGTGGGCTAACTTTGGACTACACATGACACTTAAACTGAACGATAAATTCATCTGGGACTTCTGGCATTTCGAGGAAGCGGGGGAGCAGCATTTGTTCTTCCTGCAGGCCAACCGCTCGATCGGCAACCCGGATCTGCGCCACTGGAACGTCTCGGTCGGCCACGCGGTGTCGCAAGACCTGCGCAACTGGACTTCGCTGGGTACCGCGTTCTGCCCGTCTGCCTCGCCGGCTTGGGACGACTTCACCACCTGGACCGGTTCCGTGATCAAGGCCGAAGGGCGCTATCACCTGTTCTACACCGGCACCTGCCGCGCCGAAAAGGGTATGCGCCAGCGCATCGGCCATGCCACCTCGGATAGCCTTGACGGCCCATGGGAGCGCGTCGGCAGCGGCCTGGCGCTGGATCTGGACGAGCGCTTTTACGAGGAATACGAAGAGGGCCGCTGGCACGACCGCGCCTTGCGCGACCCATGGGTGCTGGCCGATAAAATCGACGGCCAGTATCACATGTTCTACACCGCCCGCCGCACCGACGGCCCGCTCTATGAGCGTGGCGTGATCGGCCACGCGGTGTCGCCGGATCTCGTGACCTGGACGGCCACGAAGCCGGTCTACGCAGGTGGCCACTATGGTCAGCTGGAGGTGCCGCAGGTGTTCGAGCGCGATGGCCGCTGGTACTGCGTGTTCTGCAACGTCGCCGCGCATTGGAGCGAAGAGATGCGCGCGCAGTACAAGGGCGGCGTCTCCGGCACCCACTATCTGGTGGCGGACAATCCGCTCGGACCATGGCAGCCGGCGCCGGGCTTCCTCGACGGCGACATTCCATGCCGCCGCTATGCGGGAAAAATCCTGCGCGATCCGGTGACAGGCGCCGATTGCCTGATGGCGTTCGAAGATGCAGGCGTGGATGGCCAGTTCGTCGGCCAGATTTGCGATCCGATTGCGCTGCGCTTGGAGAACGGCCTGTACGCGATCGACGATTCTTTCGGACAGAAATGACAACGATAGACAGCCATGTATAAAAATTAGAAAGCTGGAGGAGACAATATGAACTATCGCTACGCCATCGCCAGTCTTGTGCTGGTGGCCACGCGGGCGGTGGCGGCAGCCGACGCGCCGCCGCTGGCACGTTGGGGGCTGGACGAGCAGGGCGGCAACCAGACCGTCGAACAGGTGTCCGGACGTCGCGACCAGGTGAACTATGTGTTCAACCGCGCCCGCTTCAAGCCCGACTCGGCGCCGTTATGGCGGCCGCCCGCTGGCTGCATCCATCAAAGCTGCCTGCTGTTCGACGGCTATTCGACCGACGTGACGGCGCCGCCGCTCACCAGCGCCCAGCTCCAAGGCGGCTTTACGCTGAGCGCCTGGGTGGCGCCGCATGCCTTCGAATGGGGCGATGGCGGCCATTACTCGGCGTTCGTCAGCCAGTTCGACGCCGAGGCCAAACAGGGGTTCTCGTTCGGCGTCTACCGCTTCGGCACCTGGGGCATCAAAGTGGGCCTGGGCGGAAGTGTTGTCGATGTACGCGTCACCGATCGCAAGCTGCCGCGCGATGCCTGGTCGCATGTGGCGGCCAGCTACGACCCGGCCAAGCGGAGCGTGGCCCTGTTTTTGAACGGCGAACTGGTGGCAAATAAGGCCATGCCTGCCGCGGGGCGGTTCGCCATGCCGGATCTGCCGCTGACGATAGGCCGCTACTCGAAGCCGGAGCAAGTTGGCGGCGTCTTCAAACTGAATACCTTCCTCGGCCTGATGGACGAGGTGCGCATCGGCGCCGGTCCGTCCGACGCCGCCGCAGTGGCCCGCATCGTCGCCGCCGATCTGGCGCCGCGCGCGGGCAAGGCGCCGAGGTTGTCGCCGGCCGATATGAACATCCCGGCCAGTACCTTCGACGGCGACCGTCATCGCCCGCAGTATCACGTGATGCCCGATGCCGGCTGGATGAACGAGCCGCACGCGCCGTTCTACTATCAAGGGCGGTACCACCTGTTCTTTCAAAAGAATCCGTTCGGCCCTTTCTGGCATCAGATCCATTGGGGCCACTGGGTCAGCGCCGACATGGTGCACTGGCGCGAGCTGCCCATGGCGCTGGCGCCGGAAGACGACGGCCTGGCGACCGATGGCATCTGGTCCGGCAGCGCGACCCACGCGGCCGATGGAACGCCCGTCCTGTTCTTCACCGCCGGTAACGACAAGGCGCGGCCCAACCAGCGCACCGGCATGGCGACGCCTTGCGATTTGCGCGACCCCGACCTGGCGTGCTGGAAGAAACATCCAACGCCGGTCACCTTGCAAAAGCAGGGCATGGGACGCTTCGGCGAGTTCCGCGATCCGTTCGTGTTCCGCGACGGCGACCGCCAGCGCTGGTTCCAGCTGGTCGGCTCGGCGCTGCCGGGACGCAGCGGGACGGCGCTGGTGTACGAATCGTCGGACTTGATCGACTGGAAGCCGCGCGGTCCGTTGTTCTCGATCGACGCCAAGCCTTTCCCCGACTTCGAAAAAACCTGGGAGCTGCCGGTGCTGCTGCCGATCGGTAAAGGCGACGATGGCCGCGAGCGGCACGTGTTCCTCAACGACGTGCGCGGCCAGGCCTATTACTGGATCGGCGTGTTCGACGCCGCCAGCGCGCGCTTCAAGCCCGATGGCGATGCGCCGCGCGTGTTCGATGTCGGCCAGGGTCACTTTTCCGGCCCAAGCGGGTTTGTCGACCCCAGGACGGGCCGCTCGATCGTCTTCTCGATCGCGCAGGGCGAACGTACGCTGCGGGACGAGTGGGACGCCGGCTGGGCGCACAACGGCGGCCTGCCCATCGCCCTGTCGCTGGGCGGCGACGGCGATCTGCGGCTGGCGCCCATCGGCGAGTTGGCCAGCCTGCGCCGCCGGCAGTTGGTTGATCTGCGCGACGTCGGCGTGGATGAAGCGGCCAAGGCATTGTCGGCGCTGCGCGGCGATGGACTGGAGATCGAACTGGAGTTGGCGCCGTCGTCGCAGACGGCGAAGCGTGGTTTGAGCGTGCGGGTGGCGCCGGGGCGGGCCGAGGCGACCGATGTGTACGTCGACGGCGCCGCGCGCCGCCTGGAAATCGACCGCACCGTGTCCACCTTGGGCAAGTCGTACGGCGTGCAAGGCGGAGCCTTCGATCCGGGATCGGAGAACCTGCGCCTGCGCGTGTTCCTGGACCGCTCGATGGTCGAAGCCTACGTCAATGAGCGCAAGAGCCTAACCAGCCGCGCCTACCCAACCCGCGCCGACGCGGACGGACTGGCGTTGCTGGCCGCTCCCGGCGACCGCGTCGTCTCGCTCAAGGTGTGGGCGATGGGCGCCACCGTGAAAGGAAACTGATATGGCCACAATCGCACTGCAAGGGGTGGGCAAGACCTACCCGGGTAAAGAGTCGCAGTACATTCTGCGCGGCGTCGACTTCACGATAGAAGACGGCGAGTTCGTGGTGCTGGTCGGTCCCTCGGGCTGCGGCAAATCGACTTTGCTGCGCATGATCGCGGGGCTTGAGGAAATCAGCGCCGGCGAGATCCGCATCGATGGCGTGACGGTCAACGACACGCCGCCCGCCAAGCGCGGGCTGTCGATGGTGTTCCAGAGCTACGCCCTGTATGCGCATATGAGCGTGTTCGAGAACATCGCCTTCGGCCTGCGGCTGGCGCGCGTGCCCAAGGCGGAGATCAAGGTCGCGGTGCACTCGGTGGCGAAGATGCTGCAAATGGAGCATTTGCTTGAGCGCCGTCCTCCGCAACTGTCCGGCGGCCAGCGCCAGCGCGTCGCCATTGGCCGCGCCATCGTCCGTAAGCCACGCGCTTTTTTGTTCGACGAGCCGCTGTCCAACCTGGACGCCGCGCTGCGCGCCGACATGCGGGTCGAGATCGCCCGCCTGCACAAGCAACTGGCCGCCACCATGGTCTATGTGACGCACGACCAGGTCGAGGCGATGACCCTGGCCGACCGCATCGTCGTGCTGGGGCCTGCCGGCGTGCAGCAGATCGGCGCGCCGATGCATCTGTACGATCATCCGGCCAATGTGTTCGTCGCCGGCTTTATCGGCAGTCCGAAAATGAATCTGTTCGGCGGCTCGCTGGATGCGGGTGGCCGCTTGCGGATTGGCGGCGCGGCGCTGGACTGGCCGGCGCCGGCCGGTGTGCGGCCGGGCGCCGTGACGGTCGGCATCCGGCCGGAACATCTGGTGGCCGACCCCCATGGCGCGATACAGGGCGAGGTAATCCTGGTCGAAAGACTGGGCGCCGAGTCGTATGTCCATCTGGCGGTGGCCGGCCTGGCCAAGCCGCTGATGGTCGTGGTCAAAGGCGAGCCGCCGGCGGCCAACGCCGCCTGGCGCGTGAGCCCGATGGCGGGCAGGGTGCACGTTTTCGACGAAGGCGGCTTGCGCATCGCGCCGGCGGATGTCAACAACATGACGGCCGGCGTGGCCGGCGCAGCGGAGGCGGCATGATTATCGTATGTGGCGAGGCTTTGTTCGATGTGTTTTCCGACGGTGATACCGACACCGGTTTTGCCTTGTCCGCGCGGGTTGGCGGTTCGCCCTTCAACCTGGCGATCGGCCTGGCGCGGCTGGGCCGGCGGCCGATGTTCTTCGGCGGGCTGTCGGCGGACCTGTTCGGCCGCAAGCTGGCCGATACGCTGGCGCGCGAAGGCGTCGACACCTCCTGCGCGCCAAGGCCGGATGCGGCGACCGCGCTGGTCACCATCGATGTCGACGCCGATGGCGTGCCGGCCTACACCTTGTACGGCGACCAGACCGCCGACCGGTCCGTGACCGTCGCGGACCTGGAGCGCGTGCCGCCGGATGCGGCGGTCATCCATGTCGGCTCGTATTGCATGGCGATCGAACCGGTCGCATCGACCTTGCGGACGCTGGTCACGCGCCAGCACCGCCGCAGCCTGATCGCCTTCGATCCCAACGTGCGGCTGACGATCCAGCCGGACCGCCAAATATGGACCGACGCCATCGCGTGGATGCTGCCGATGACGGACCTGTTGAAAATCAGCGACGAGGATATCGGCCACCTGTATCCCGGCCTGCCGCCGCGCGCCTTCATCGACATGGCGCTGGATGCCGGCGTGGCGCTGGTGGTGGTCACGCGCGGCGGCGAGGGCGTGCTGGCCGGTACCGCGACACTGGCGCTGGAACTGCCGGCCGTCAAGGTCGATGTCGTCGATACCGTCGGCGCCGGCGATACCTTCTAGGCGGCGCTGCTGGCGCACCTGGGCGAACGGGGGCTGCTGACGCGCGCTTCCTTGAATCAACTGGACGGGCTGGCGCTGCAATCGGCGCTGGCCTTCGCCGGCCGCGCCGCCGCCATCACCTGTTCCCGGCGCGGCGCCGATATGCCACGGCTGGAGGAGGTGCGCGACCAGCGATAAAGCCCTTTACCCCTCATGACAACGTTAGACAACCGAAACTTACACAAGCCGTCGAAGCGCGGCTGATAATCATAAAAGGAGATGCGAAATGACCTATGCAATCAATCGTTATAACCGCTACATCGTTCGTTCGGCGGCCCTGGCGATCTGCCTGGCGCCCGCGCTGGTGTTCGCGCAGCAGAACAGCAGCGCCACGGCCACCCCCGCCCCCACCGCCGCCGTCAGCGGCCAGCCGGCTGCGGATGCCAACGGCGCCGATCCGCAGGCGGTCGTCATCGTCACCGGCGTGACCAAGTCGACGACCAAGAAGAACGCGACGTTCTCGATCAACACGCTGACGGCCGAGGAGATCCAGCGCCTGGCGCCGATGAGCACCGCCGACATGCTGGCCAATTTCCCGGGCATCTACTCGGAAGGCGGCAGCGCCGGCGAGGCCAGTAACAACATCACGGTGCGCGGTTTGCCCGTCACCGGCGGCTACCGCTTCGCGCCGCAGTTGATCGACGGCTTGCCCGCCTTCGAGGAGCCGGAAGCGCCGTTCATGAACAACGACATCTTCATCCGCGACGACCTGATGACCGAGAGCGTGGAGCTGGTCAAGGGCGGTCCGGGCGGCATACTCTATTCGAATGGCCTGGGCGCGACCGTCAACCATGTGACACGCACCGGCGGCGACAAACTGGCGGGCGGCTACAAGATCGAATACGCCGACTACGGCTTCATCCGGCAGGACGCCTTCGTATCCGGGCCGCTGAGCCCCAACCTGACCGGCGCCGTCGGCGGCTTCTATCGCCGCAGCGACGGCGTGCGCGACACCGGCTACACCGCCGATCGTGGCGGCCAGGTACGCGGCAATCTGGTCTACACCAGCGACGACCGCAAGACCACCTTGCGCGGTGACGCGCTGGTGATCAACGACCGCACCGCGTTCTATCAGAACCTGCCCATCTCGGTGCCGCGCTTTGCCAACCCCGGCACGCCGTCCAATCCGACCAAGATCAACCAGGACAACATCGAGCCGCTGGGCATCGACTTCGCGCACGGCACCACCGCCTCGCAGTACAACCGCAGGTTCAACATGATCGGCGAGTACGGCACGCGCACGATCGACCAGGCCGACGGCATCCACCCCGATTTCAAGATCTTCACGTTGAGCGGCTCGCACGAACTGAAGGACGGATGGAAGCTGTCCGCCGGATTGCGGCACACCACCGGCAGCAACGGCTTCAACGCCGTCTTCACCGGCAATGACACGGCGACATCGACCAACTTCCTCAACTCACGCTATCAGAACGACGTGATCTCGCCGGCGCACGGCGCGGCGCTGGCCTGCAACCTCGATAACGTCAAGCTGAAAGGCTTTTTCAACGTGCCGGCCAGCCAGGCCTGCGGCGCCTTCGCCAACATCAGCCGCGAAGACTTCATCAGGCGCTACGCCAAGGCCACCGGCGTGGCGGGACGCTATCTGAACGACGGCAGCGCGGTGCCGGCATCGGCGAACCTGAACTTCATGATTCCGTTCGTCGCCGACGTCGACGCCTCCAGCACTTCGCTCGACCTGAAGACGCAGAAGTCCTTCGAATTGAAGGGCGCGCACGATCTGACGTTTGGCGTGTACAAGAGCCGCTACAGCTACAAGCCCAACTTCCAGCAGGCGTTGTTGGTCAGCGACGTCTCGAATCAATCGCGTCCGGTCGATCTGATCGCGGTGGACGCGCAGGGCAACCAGGTCGGCCCGAGCCTGACGCAGGGCGGGGCGATCCTGCCGGGATGGGGCGGTTTTGTCAGCGACATCCACGGCGACGGCAACGCCGCCTATCTGCTCGACCACTGGGAAACCATGGGCAGCAAGCTGAAGATCGATGCCGGCGTGCGCTGGCAAAACCTGAAGGCGGACGGCGTGCGGCGCGACCGCAACGTCATCACCGATCTGACGCCAGCCAATGTGGTGGCCGGCTCGATCCAGGATACGACGGCGGACAATGAAGTGAGTTTGCCAGGCGCCGCGCAGACATTGAACAAGACGTATCACGGTTTCGGCTGGTCGCTCGGAGGTAACTACAGCTTCAGTAAAGCCTTCGCAGTGTACGGGCTGGCGTCGGACTCGTTCCGCCTGCCGAGCCTCGAGGATATCAACAACCTGACCACGGCGACGGCCACCGTTGTCAACGGCAGGACGGTGGAGGTCAGCGCGGTGGAGCATATCCGCCAGTACGAAATGGGTTTGCGTTATCTGACGCGTGGTTTTGGCGCGTCGGTGGCGGCGTTTTATAACAAATTCTCGCCGCGCAGCGCCGTCAATATCTACAAGGACATCCAGTCGTCGCAATGCACCAGCGCCGGTGGCGTCACGCAGATCAATTCGTGTCCGGACGTGGCGCAGTTGTACCAGCGCGGCATCCAGAACGTTGGCGCGGAAGTCGAGTTGTCGTGGCGTCCGGCCGCCGTCCAGGGCCTGGAGTTGAAGGGCAATCTGGTGATGCAAAATCCGAAGGTCAAGGGCGCCAATTACACCACCACGCAGGAGGACAAGGACGCGCAGGGCGTCATCACCGGTTACCACTACGTGCAGGTGAGCGAGGACGGACGCCGTCCGCGCCGTTTGCCGAAGGTGATGTTCAACTTCATGCCGTCGTTCGACCTCAAGCCGCTGACCGACATCCCGGTAAGCGTGTACGCGCAGTACCAGCATTACGGTTCGCGCTTCTCCGAGGCGTCCGACAGCAACGTGACCTTGTTCCCGTCGTATCACATCATCAACGCCGGCGCGCAGTACCAGATCACCGAGCGTTTGAGCGCGCACCTGCACGTGGCCAACCTGACCAACCAGCTGTCGTTCACGGAAGGCGACCCGCTGTTCAACGACCTGCTGTCGCCGGACGGTTCGCGCAACCGTGGCGTGGCCAGGCCGCTGTTCGGACGGACATTGCGGTTCAGTCTCACCTATATGTTCTAAGTTGACCCGGAACGCCGGCCTCGATGTCGCGGCTTCGTGCGTTGACATACAGAGACCGGCCGTCCCGGGACCTAGAATGGGCCGATACTCTTATCAAGGACGGTCCATGAAATCCACCACGCCCGAACCCTATCCACATCCCGCCGGCGGTTGGGGTTCGGTGAAAAAGGTCGCCACGGCGCTGCTGCACGAGCATGTGCCGTTCGAGGGCAGCAAGCTGCTGATCCACTTGAACAAGACCGACGGTGTCGCCTGCGTCAGCTGCGCCTGGGCCAAGCCGGCCAATCCCCATCCATTCGAATTTTGCGAGAGCGGCGCCAAGGCCACCGCGTGGGAAGTCACCGGCAAGCGCTGCGACGCCGGTTTCTTCGAACAGCACACGGTCGGCGAGCTGCTGGGCTGGAGCGACCACCAGCTGGAGGCGGTGGGCCGCCTGACGACGCCCCTGCGCTGGGATGCCGCCAGCGACCGTTATGTGCCGGTCGACTGGGATAGCGCATTCGCCGAGATCGGACGCGAACTGAAGGCGCTGGCGCCGCAAAGCGCCGTGTTCTACTGCTCCGGGCGCGCGTCGCTCGAGGCATCGTATATGTACCAGCTGCTGGCGCGCCTCTATGGCTGCAATAATCTGCCGGACAGCTCCAACATGTGCCACGAGAGTACCTCGGTGGCGCTGCCCAAGACCATCGGCGTGCCGATCGGCACGGTGTCGCTGGCCGATTTCGAGCAGACCGACTGCATCCTGTTCTTCGGGCAGAACGTCGGCACCAATAGTCCGCGCATGCTGCACCAGTTGCAGGAGGCGCGGCGCCGGGGCATCCCCATCATCACCTTCAATCCGCTGCGCGAGACCGGGCTGCTGCACTTCGCCAATCCGCAGTCGCCGGCCGAAATGCTGACCGGCGCCGAAACCGCCATCAGCACGCACTATCTGCAGGTGCGGGCCGGCGGCGACAGCGCGGCCATGCTCGGTTTGTGCAAGGCGCTGATCGCCGCCGACGACGCCGCGATCGCGCTCGGCGCGCCGCGCGTGCTCGATGCCGACTTCATCGCCGAGCATACGGCCGGGCTCGAGTCGTTGGTCGACCGCGCGCGCGGGGAGAGCTGGAGCGAGATCGAGCGCCACTCGGGCCTGTCCCGCCGCGACCTGGAGCAGGTGGCGGCCGTCTACGCCGGCGCGAGCAAGGTGATCGGCGTGTTCGGCATGGGCCTGACGCAGCACCGGCTTGGGGTGCAGAATGTCGAGATGCTGTCCAATCTACTGCTGTTGCGCGGCAATATCGGCAAGCCTGGCGCCGGCATCTGTCCGGTGCGCGGCCATTCCAATGTGCAGGGGCAACGCACCGTCGGCATCACGGAGAAGCCTGAGCTGGCGCCGCTCGACCAGCTGGCGAAACAATATGGCTTCGAGCCGCCGCGCGGGAAGGGACTGAACACGGTCGAGACTTGCGAGGGCGTGCTGGACGGCTCGGTGCGGGCGTTTGTCGCGCTGGGCGGCAATTTCGTGCGCGCCGTGCCGGACACCGTGCGCGTGGAGGCGGCGTGGTCGCGGCTGCGGCTCACCGTGCAGGTGGCGACCAAGCTGAATCGCAGCCATCTGGTGCACGGGGCCGTGTCCTACATTCTGCCCTGCCTGGGACGGTTGGAGGTGGACCAGCAGGCCGGCGGCGAGCAGGCGGTGTCGGTCGAGGACAGCACCGGCCACATGCACGGTTCGAAGGGCAGAGCGCAGCCGGCCGGCGAACTGCTGCGCTCCGAGCATGCGATCATCGCCGGATTGGCGAAGGCGACCTTGCCGGTCAATCCCAAGATCGATTGGGATGCGTGGGTGGCCGACTACGCCACCATCCGCGACGCCATCGCCGAGACGTATCCGGAGATTTTCCACGACTTCAATGCGCGCATGTGGACGCCGGGCGGATTCCGCCGGCCGCTGCCCGCCGCGGAGCGCCAGTGGAAGACGCCGAACGGGCGCGCCAACTTCATCGCGCCGACGGTGCTCGATGCCGATCCCGACCAGTTGCTGCCGCGCGGCGACGTGCTGCGCCTGTTCACGGTGCGCAGCGACAGCCAGTTCAACACGACCATCTACAACGAGAACGACACGTTTCGCGGCGTCCACGGCGGCCGGCGGGTGCTGCTGATCAACGCGGCCGATATTTCGCGTCTGGGGATGCGGGAGGGGGATCTGGTCGATGTCAGCGCCGTGACCGGCGATGGCGTGGCGCGCAGCGTGGCCGGGCTGCGCCTGGTGCGATACGAGGTGCCGGCGGGATGCGTGGCGGGATACTTCCCGGAATGTAATCCGCTGATGGCATTGGAGCATCATGCGTTGGAGAGCATGGTGCCGGCGGCCAAGTCGATCGCGATACGAATCCGCCCGGCAGGCGGCGGCGTGAACTGGCGAACATACGGATGACGCCGGCAGGCGTACACTGAATCTGTTAAATATTTTTAGTGGAATTGAAAAATGCCTTTATCAGACCGCCGAAAACCCACCGCCACCGCATCCATCCTGGACGAGGCATTGGAACTCCTTCCGCAGGAAGGTTTGCAGCCCGCAGCGGAATATGCCATGAGCCATGGCGTGCCGAGGCATGTCGTCAACAAGGTGCTGAGCGCGGCGCCGGAGAATCTGCGCAGCAATCTGTCGCGCAGGAAGCAGGATGAGGAGGGGGTTTTGGGACAGGCGGAGGCCGCCTGATCGATCCAGTCGGGCGGCCTCTTGACGCTTAGTGCTCAGTGCTCAGTGCTCAGTGCTGAGTGCTGAGTGCTTAGTGCGATGCCGGCGTGTTTGCTTGCGGCATAGGCATCGGGGCAGGGGCCGGCGCTGCCGGAGCCGGCAGTTCGTTGCCCGGCACCGGCGGCGTGATGTTGCCGGCATCCGGCGTTGCGCCGATCTTCGTTTCCGGCGTGACCGGATCGGCATCTTGCTTCTTGCAGCCGGTGACGGCGGCTGCGGTCAGGATCATTGCCAAGGCAAATTTGGCCGGTGCGGTGAGCTTTTTCATGGTTTTTCCTTATGGATGGACGTGTCCCATCTTATCCACTGATGAGCTTGGGCACTGTCGGCGTGCAAGCGGCTTGCATGTAGGACTGACCCCCCTTGCTTCGAGGCAGGCCCCTTTTTTCGTGCGTTGCGGGTAGAATGACGCCTTCGTTCCCTCACCGACCGACTCCGACCGATGCATCGCCGTCCGATCATTCATGTGTTTCTCGCATTTCTGCTGCTCTTCACGCAGCAGATCGGGGCGGCGCACGTCTATTCGCACTGGATCGACGTAGCGCAGTCCGGCGCGGAATTCGGCAGCGGGGAACAGTCCGAAACCCGCAAACGCATCGCGGTGCACAAGGTTTGCGCCGAATGCGTCACGGTCGCCCAGGTATCGGCGGCGCTGACCTCGCCGGCAATGACCGTCGCCGTGGTCGCCATCGGCGGCGGCGTGATCGCCACCCCCGCCACCCTTACCGCCTGCGAACGCACCGTTTGCGTCTTCCAGTCCCGCGCGCCCCCTCTGGCCTGACAGCCGAAATCCGTCCTGAATTTTGCGTCACCGTGGTCCGGCTCCGGCCATCCACGGTGCGACCTGTCATGTTTTTTTAGCTAGAGGTTTACCCATGAATATCCCACGCACGCTGCTGGCCAGCGCGATCCTGTCCGCCTTGTCCACCCTGGCGCACGCCCAGTCCACGCAGTCCACCACCGCCAAGCCCACCGACGGCGCCGTCCCGCGCGTGATCGTCACCGCCACGCCTTTCGGCGATTCCGACAGCGACCAGATTCTGGCGCCGGCCAAAGTGCTGTCGGGCGACGAGTTGCGCGACAAGGTGGGCAGCTCGCTGGGCGAGACGCTGTCGCAGGAACTGGGCGTGTCGGCATCGGCCTTCGGCGCCGGCGCCTCGCGTCCGATCATTCGCGGCCTGGAAGGCGCGCGCGTCAAGATGCTGGAGAACGGCATGGCCGTCTCCGACGTCTCGGGCCTGTCGAACGACCACGCGGTGGCCGGCGAGGGCGCGGTGGCGCAGCAGATCGAGATCCTGCGCGGCCCGGCGGCGCTGCTGTATGGCTCGGGCGCCATCGGCGGCCTGGTTAACGTCGTCAACGAACGCATTCCGACGGTGCTGGAACCTAAGCTTACCGGTCAACTGGAGGCGCGCGGCAGCACGGTCGACGACGGCCGCAATGCGTCCGGCACGTTGGACGGCTCGGTGGGCAAGATGGCCTGGCACGTGGACGGCAACGCGCGCAACACCGGCGACTATAAAATCCCCGGCAACCGCGTGCTGAACGATCCCGATTCGGCGTCCGGCCGCCTGCCGCATTCGGATACGCGCCAGCGCAACGCCGGTGTCGGCTCCTCGTACGTCGACAGTTGGGGCTTCGTCGGCGCGTCGGTGTCGCACCTGACCAATCTGTACGGCATCCCGAGCGACGAAGGCTCGAGGATCGACCAGAAGCAGACCCGCTACGATATCGACAGCCTGGTGAAAGCCCCGCTGGCGGGATTCGAAACGTTCAAGTTCAAGGCCGGCTACACCGACTATGAACACGCGGAGCTCAATGACGAAAACCAGCCGGAGGTGATCTTCAAAAACCGTTCGCTGGAAACGCGCGCCGAATTGACGCACAAACCGGTCGCCGGCTGGCACGGCACATTCGGCGTGCAGACCGAGAACACCCACTTCTCGGCGCTGAGCGCCGAAGGCGGCGCCGATACCGTGCCGGTCACCCACTCGACATCGACCGCCGCCTTCCTGGTCGAGGAGACCGACGTCGGCGTGGTGCGCGTCAACGCCGGCGCGCGCGTGGAGCGCGTCAAGCGCAAGCCGGTCACCGGCGTCGATCGCTCGTTCGATCTGAAATCGGCGTCGGTCGGCGGCATGTGGCCGTTCGTGCCGGGTTACGGCCTGGGCGCGACCGTGTCGTACGCGCAGCGCGCGCCGGCCACCGAGGAACTGTATTCGGCCGGTCCGCACGACGCCACCGTGACCTTCGATATCGGTAACGCCGATTTCAACAAGGAGACCTCGCGCAATATCGAGCTGTCGCTGCAGAAGACCACTGGGCTGGTGCGCTGGAAGGCCAACCTGTTCCGCAACAAGGTCAGCGATTTCATTTACGGCCAGATCACCGGCCAGCTGGTGGACGAGGAGGGCAATCCGGGCGACGAACTGCGTCAGCGTATTTTCCTGCAGGCCGACGCCACCATCCAGGGCGCCGAGGCGGAGCTGGAATACAACCCGCACGGCGCCGGCTGGTCGGGCCGCGTATTTGCCGACACCACGCGCGGCAAGCTGGATCAAGGCGGCAGCCTGCCGCTGCAACCGGCCACGCGCGTCGGCGCCAGCACCGGCTACAAGATGGGGCAATGGCGCGCCGGCCTGTCGCTGGTGCACGCGCAGTCGCAGGATCGCCTGGCGACGTTCGAGAATACCGAAACGCCGGGCTACAACCAGGTCAACGCCAATGTGTCGTACACCCAGAAGGTAGGCGCCTACGATTTGACGTGGTTCCTGTTGGCGAAAAATCTGACCAACGACGAAATCCGCGTATCGACGTCGGTGTTGAAGGATATCTCGCCGCTGCCGGGCCGTAACGTGGTGTTCGGCGTGCGCGCCAAGTTCTAAGCGCCGGCTTGGGCGGCATCGGCATCAATCCGTGATGCCGATGCCGTGGTTGATCGATTCGACGATCATGTTTTCCGCCGCGTGCGTGATGTTCTCGTGGCGGAAAAAGTTGTAGACGAAGACGCCGCTCGGCGTACCCTTCAAATCGCCGTCGCAGTAGACGCGCGCATTCCAGTCGGCGCCATGGCCGACGCTATACGTGCCCAAATACGAAAACGTCCGTCCGTCGGTGGCGCGGATGTAGCAGCCCTTGATCGGCCATTGATCGAGCCAGTAGGTCGCCAGTTCGGCCGCGTAGCGGTTGGCGTCCGGCGCCGAACCGAATTCCTCCGACGGGTAGGTCTGTTCGTGGACCATCTCGCAGGCCGACGTGGTGCCGCGATAAATACGGAAGCGCGGGCGGTACTTTCCATCCTCGGACTTCAGCGGTGTGCAGACTATATAGTGACCATCGCGTGCGAATGAACTTGACTCAGCCATGTGGACCCTCGCCTCAAAGAAACACTGGATTTTCAGTCTGCTTGTCGCGCTGCACAAGATAACGCCGCGCCCGCTTCCTACCGGCATAAAACCCCGGTTTTATGAGGGTTTGCCGGTATGTGTGCAGAAAGAGTAGCATAAAGATGCGTTGTAATTCAATCGGGACATGACATAACTACAAAAATAATATTGCAGCGCAGCATTGCTATTGCGCGGTGCGAGACTTCAGGGCCAATACGTCGGCTTTAGCATTTCCGGCCGTCCCGTGTAGCCGTGCGTGCGGGCGAAGGCCGCCAGCACCGGCTGCGCTTCCCGGCCGCCGAAGATCGACCACAGGAACATCCGGCCATACAATTCGCTGCGCTCGCGCGGATCGTTTTGCATCGACGGGTCGCGGCCCAGCGAGGTTTTCAGCGCGGCGACGCTGCCATCGTGCGCCACCATGCGCGTGCCGCCGTCCCGGCTGGTGTCGAACACCATCAGGCGCGGTTGCGACGCGTCGGCACTCCAGCGGCGCCACTCCGGCAGCGCGGCGCCGCCAGGCACCCCATGGCGGGCGAAATGGGTCCAGTAGCCGGCCATCGCGTCCGACACTTCTTTGCGTCCCGGCAGATTGGCCGCCGTGAAGGAGCGGAACGGATCGAACTCGCCATCCAGATCGCGGAACACGAACGCCACTTCCAGCACGTGCGCGGCGCCCAGCAGGATGTGCGGCTGGATCAGCGGTATCGCCGGCTGCTCGTCCCAATCGAAGCGATAGACCCAGACATCCGGATGGCCGGAGGCGTTCATCGCGCTGGCCGGGCCGAGCGCGCAGTTGGCCTGCCACAGCGCGGACATGTAGGCCGCGTGGCGCTGGTAGCGCGCGCGGTTGCGCATCAGCGGCAGCTTCCCGAACAGCATGCGCACGTAGTCGGGATTATTGGACATGAAGGTCTTGTACTCGTCGCGGTTGGTGCCGACGATGAACGGCACCGCATGATAGCGGCTACGGTCAGAAAACACCTCGGCCAGCGGCCCGGCCGGCAGCACGTAGCCGTCCTCCATCACCGTGGGCGAGTCGTAGAAATTGAGGGCGCCCTGTTCGAGCGGCGCCAACAGGGCTTGCGGCGGCAGGCCACGCGCGAACGCGTCGATGTCGGCCGCCGCCATCGACGCGATCAGCGCCTTGGCGGTGGCGCGGTCGGCGGCCCGGCCGTCCCGTTGCAGCCATTCGCACAACAGCTCCCGCGAGCTGACGGCGTGGCCCGGCCGGGCATCGTCGGTGTAGTTGCGCGCCTGGGCAAGCGTGTGGCTGGCCGTGATCGGCGACTGCGCGATCGCCTTGTGGAACAAGTCCGAGGCCAGCGGACTGGCGAGCAGCGTGTAAACATTCCAGCCGCCGGCCGATTCGCCGAAGATGGTGACGTTGCGCGGATCGCCGCCGAACGACGCGATATTCCGCTGCACCCACTCAAGCGCCGCGATCAGGTCCAGCGTTCCGAAATTGCCCGAGCGGTCGGCCGGCGTGTCGTCCTCCGTCGCCAGCTCCTTCAGGTTGAACCAGCCGAGGATGCCGAGGCGGTAGTTGGCCGACACCACGATCACCTGGTCTTGCCCCGCCAGGTTGCGCAGCGTGGTGTAGGTGGCGGCGGTGCCGGAGGAGTTGGCGCCGCCGTGTATCCAGAACATCACCGGCAGCGCTGCCGGGGGGTGTCCGGGCGCTCCGCCGGCGCGCCGCGGCGCGAAGATGTTGAGCGACAGGCAGTCCTCGGAACCGGCCGGCAGGCCCCAGCGTTCAGGCGGCAGCTCCAGCGTGACGCCGCCCGGCTGCACCGCCGCCGGTCCGCAGGCGGTCGCCTGGCGCACGCCTTCCCACGGCAGCGCGGGGCGGGGCGCCTTCCAGCGCAAAGGACCGACCGGCGGTTGCGCGTACGGCAGGCCAAGCCAGGCGTACGTGTCGTGCCTGTCCTCGCGGCCGATCACGTCGCCCGTCTCGGTGTGGCGCAGCGTTTCGGGGGCCGGCTTTGGAGGCCGCGCCGGATCTGCCTCGGCGTCCGGTGGCGACGGCTGGCGCGCCTGGTTCCCCGGCATCAGGAAGTGCGCCAGGGCAGGGACGAGCACCAGGGCGCCGACCATGTTCCACAAGAACATGAAGGCCAGCAGGATGCCCATGTCGGCCTGGAACTTGATCGGCGAGAACAGCCAGGTCGCCACCGCCACCGCCAGGGTCACGCCGGTCAGGATGACCACCCGGCCGGTGAACCGCAGCGCGTGCAGGTAGGCCGACGACAGGCTGTCGCCGGCGCGCATGCGGCTCAACATCACGCTGAGCACATACAGCGCGTAGTCGACGCCGATGCCGACGCCCAGCGCGATCACCGGCAGCGTGGCCACCTTGACGCCCATGCCCAGCACCACCATCAGCACCTCGCACAGGATCGACGTGAGCACCAGCGGTAGCACCGCCACCAGCACCGCGCGCCAGGAACGGAAGGTGGCGTAGCACAGCAGGATAACCGCGCCGTAGACCCAGAACAGCATGTCGCGCATGGCCTTCTTGACGACGATGTTGGTGGCGGCCTCGATGCCGGCGCTGCCGGCCGCCAGCTGGAACTGCACTTCCGCCGTGTTGTGGGCGGCGGCGAAGGCTTCGACGGCGTCCACCACGCGGGTCAGCGTTTCGGCCTTGTGGTCCTTCAGGTAGACGTACAGCGACAGCAGCGAGCAGCTTTGGTTGAACAGCTCGCGCGGCGCGCGGGTCTGCACGGCGCCCAGCGCGCCGGCGTTGGGGATCAGGTCAAACCACTTGAAGTTGCCCTCGTTGTAGCCGGTGGTGGCCAGCTTGCTCAGCGCCGCCATCGAGTTGGTCGAGTCGACGCCGGGCAGCTGTTCCAGCTGCCACGCCAGTTCGTCCACCTTGGCCAGCGTGCCGTATTGCGTACATTGGTCGGGCGGCGTCTTGATCATGACGACGAAGATGTCCGAGCTGGCGGCGTAGTTGGAGACCAGGTAGCCGTTGTCGCGGTTGTAGCGCGAGTCCGCGCGCAGCTCCGGCGCGCCGGGATCGAGATCGCCTACCTTGAGATTGAGGCTGTAGGCGAATCCGAGGCCGCCCAGCAGCACGCTGGCGGCAACCGTGACGGCCGCCCAGCGGCGTTGCGTGAAGCGGTCGAGGAAGATCCACAGCCATGGTTGTTGCTTGCCGTCGCCATCGGCCTGCAGACTGAGTTGCGCCGCCCTGGCGCTGACGCCGGTGTACGACAGCAGCACCGGCAGCAGCACCAGGTTGGTGAAGATCAGCACCGCCACGCCGATGCTGGCGATGACGGCCAGATCCTGGATCACCTTGATCTGGATGCTGACCAGCACCAGGAAGCCGACGGCGTCGCACAACAGCGCGGTCAGGCCGGCGGCGAACAGGCGGCGGAAGGTGTAGCGGGCGGCGACCACGCGGTGGGTGCCGCGTCCGACGTCCTGCATGATGCCGTTCATTTTCTGCGCGCCGTGGCTCATGCCGATGGCGAACACCAGGAACGGCACCAGGATGGAGTAGGGATCGAGCTCGTAGCGCAGGGTGGCGAGCAAGCCGCATTGCCACAGCACCGCCACCAGCGAGCACACCACGACCAGCGTGGTGCTGCGCCAGCAGCGCGTATACCAGAACAGCACACCGCCGCAGATGGCAATCGCCAGCACGAAGAACAGCACCACCTGCCGCAGGCCCGCGATCAAGTCGCCGACGATCTTGGCGAAGCCGGTGATGTGGATATGGACGCCTTCCTTTTCGTACCTGGCGCGGATCTTCTCCAGGCTTTCGGACAGTACGCGGTAGTCCAGCGCCTCGCCGGTTTGCGCCACCTTGTCCATCAGCGGTACGAAGACGATGCTCGATTTGAAGTTGGACGCCACCAGTTGGCCGATTTCGCCGGAACGGGCGATGTTGGCGCGCAGCTGCTCGAGGCTGGCCGTGGAACCGTCGTAGCCGTCCGGGATGACGGTGCCGCCGTCAAGGCCATCCTCGGTCACGGCGGCCCAGCGCGTGCTCGGGGTCCACAGCGATTTCATGAAGGGCCGGTCGACAGCGGGCAGCAGGAACAATTCGTCGTTGAGGCGTTGCAGGGTGTCGAGGTAGGCGCGGTCGTAGATGGTGCCGTTCCTGGCTTCCACGGCGATGCGCACCGAGTTGCCCAGGCCATTGAGATCGCCTTTGTTGGCAAGGTAGTTGACCACATACGGGTGGGCGCTTGGGATCATCTTTTCGAAGCTGGCATTGAGCTTGATGCGCGTGGCCTGGAAGCCCAGCACTATCGTCGCCAGCAGGCAAAGGAAAATGACCAGCGGCCGGTGGTTGAATAGCGCGCGTTCGCCGAGATTGCCGGAGGCGGTGTCGAAGTCCTCGAGTCGCCGTATGACCGGCTGTTGTTCCAAGTCGTTATCTGTGTTCATGATGCTCCAACCATGTTCGTATGAATAAGGGCGTGATCCCGGAGACGTTGTCCGGTCATTATTTCGCCAACGGCTTCGACTCCGGCTACGGAATCCTGCGCACCCCGCGTAATCCGGCCACCACCAGCGCGCCGTCGCCTGCCTGCGCGACGGCTGCCAGCGGCAGCGCGGTGCCGGGCTGCGGAACGAAGGAGCGACCGTCGTCGCGGCTCACCAGGACATCGCCGCCCTGGCTCACCAGCACCACCGCGCCGTCGCTCATCACGGTGCCGCCGGCCAGCGAGGACTGGACCCCGGTCTCGACCTGGTTCCACGTCGCGCCCTGGTCGGTGGAGCGGAACGCATTGCCGCGCAAGCCATAGGCCAGCAGCACGCCGCCGCGCGCCGCGAGCAGCCCGAAGTAACTGCCCTTGTATGGTGTCGGCAGGGCCTTGAAGCTGTCGCCCTTGTCGGTGGAGCGCAGCAGCAGCCCCTGTTCCCCCGCCAGGTAGATGGCGTTGGCGGTGCCGCGCATGCCGTACAGGTGCAATCCCTTAGGATTGGCGACGCGGCTTTGCCACGGGAGCCAGGTGGTGCCGCCATCGGCGGTGCGGAACATCATGTTGTACGCGCCCAGCACATAGCCACTGGTGGGACCATCGAAATACAAATCGAGGAAAGGCTTGTCCGGACCGTCGTCGACCAGGCGCTGGGCGTCCGCCACCGCCTTGTCGCGTTCCGGCCCGAAGGAGGCGGCGGCGTCGTTCAGCACCAGCGCTGCGGCCCGGACGCCGTCCAGCTGTTTTTTCCATGTGGCGCCGCCGTCCGTGGTGTGCAGCACCACGCCCTGATGGCCGACCGCCCACCCGTTCCTGCTGTCGACGAACTGCAACGCAGTGAGGCTCACACTGACCGGCACCGACGCCTGGCGCCAGGATTTGCCGGCGTCGTCGGAGTACAGGATGATGCCCCGTTCGCCGGCCGCCACCAGCCGCGCGCCGGCCGCGCCAACCGCCAGCATCGCCCCCTGCAGCGCCTTGGGTGTCACCAGCGCCGGCTGTGCAAGGGCCGCGGGCGCCGCCACCTTGGCGGCGTCGCTGGTGTCGCTGATGTCGCTGGCATCGCTGGCATCGCTGGCATCGCTGGCATCGCTGGCGCCGGCGCCAAGCGCCAACGCCATGGCCGCCGCCATTGGCGCGACGCGGATAAGCGGGAAGAGTGCATTCGATCTGACCATCGTTTACCTTTCAGTGGGCTTAGGCTTAGCGCGAGCCTTGATTTGCCAGCTCTTCAGGGCCGAAGTAGCTGGCCGGCAGGCGCGGAATGACTTTGTACTGGGTCGGCATTTCATTCGATGCCTCGTTCAGCAGATAGGCGCCGGTTTGCACGTTGTAGGTGCCCCACATGACATTGCCCAGCACCGCCGGGATGTCCGGCGCCAGCAAGGTCAGGGTGTAGTTGCCGCGCCAGATCTGGCCCTGGGCGTCATAGCCGTCCACCAGGATGATCTGCCAGGTGTCCTCGTCCAGGTAGTAACGGCGCTTGGCCACCACGTGGCGTTTGCCGGGGATCAGCGTCGCTTCCACCTCCCACACGCGGTGCAGTTCCCAGCGCACCAGGTCCGGATTGAGGAACTGCGGGCCGACCAGATCGGCGATCTTGGCGCCGCCGGCGCGGTTGTTGTTGTACGGGATGTACATCTCTTTTTTGCCGACCAGTTTCAGCTCGTGGTGGTCGATAGGCCCGAACAGCATGAACGCCTCGTCGAACAAGCCGATGCCCGAGGTGACCGAATCCGGCGTGTCGTACGACACCGACGGCGCCCGGCGCACGCGGCGCTGGCCTACCAGGTACTGCCAGATGGCGCGCGGCTTGGCTTCGTTGATGCCGTCGTGGACCAGGATGCCTTCGCCCGCTTTCGAGGCCGGGGCCCGCGTGATCAGGCGGCCGAACTGGTAGATGCCGTCGAATTTATCCAGGGCGCCGTCCTTGAAGTAGTAGGGGCGCATGAAGGTCTGTTCGGCTTCGGTGGCGGTGGCGCGCTTGCCGTCGGGCGTGACGATGACGGTCCGCAGCGGCATGATGGCCGTCTCGCCGGTCCATGCCAGCCGGTGGTTCATGATCGCCTCGTAGCCGCTCTTCGGGATCGGGAACGGAATGCCGCCGTAAGCGCCTTCGGCGCCGTAGCCGCCGTCGACCGATTTGGCGCGGGTAGCGTTCTTGAAGGTGTTTTCATAAACCCAGGCCGGCGCGCCGCCGGTGCGGTGGGTTGAATAGATGTCGAGCCGGTAGTTCGGGTACTTTTTCAGCATCGCCACCGTGGCGGCGGACAGCCTGGCGGCGTATTGGTCGACGTTTTTGCCTGTGATGGCGAGCACCGGCTTTTCGGCCGCGAACGGGTCGGCGCGGAAGTCGCCCGGTTTGAAGCCCGCCTGCACCTTGGTGTAGGCGCCTTCCCAGGCCGGAATCGAGCCGTCCTTGTTGCCGGCTTTTTCGGCGCCCAGCGGCGTCAGGGTGGTTTGCAGCTTGGCCGCTTCGTCGGCGGTGACGGCGGCGCCGGCGTGCAGCGGCAGCGCGGCAGCCAGGGTCAGGGTGGCGGCGGCCAGTTTCAGGGATGTCTTCATTTTGGTTATGTCCTTAGAAAGAGCGTTTGATGTTGAAGGAGATGTAGTCGCGGTCCTTCAATGACTGGGCGTAGCTCAGCATCGGCGTGTTGGTGGCCGGATTGTTCTTCAGGAAGGTGCCGGTCCCGCCGAGGAACTTGACGTAGCTGATGCCGAACTTCCAGTCCTGGTGGTAGGTGGCGTTGATGCCGATATTGAAGTCGCCGCCATGTTCGGCGCCGCCGTTGAAGTTGAAGATGGCGCGCGAGCGGCCGTCGATGTTGTAACCGACGCCGATCGGGATCGTCAGGTCCAGGCCATCGATGACCTGGAAGTAGGCCGGTTCGAAGATGACGCGGGCGGCGGTGGCGTCGCGCGTGGTGTTCGGATCGAGCGCACCCTGGAAGTCGACGCTGGTGGCGCGGTTCCATGCGATTTCGCCCAACAGCGAGGCGCCCTGGAAGAACGGGTTGGTCGGCATCACATAGATCGCCGACAGGTTCACGTGCGCCGTGTTGCCGACGGCGTAGGCGGGATTGGCGCTGTTGTTGGCGATGGCGCCGGTGCCGTTACGGGACAGGAAGTTGGGCGTCGGGTCGCTGACCAGCGGCGTGTTGCGGCGGATCGAGGCCTCGGCGGCGACGTTCACGCCCAGCATCACCGTGCTGGCGCTGACGCCGAAAGTGCGGATGTTTTCCGCGTACACGGCTTGCACGGTGGACGGCGCGCCCGGCGGGAAGGACGGCGCGAAGCCAAGGTAGAAGTAGGGCGACTTGTCGTGGTAGCGGGCGGCGTAGAAGCCGTATTCGACGTCGGAGTCGGAGGGCGACCATTTGAGCTGCACGCCGCCCTGGCCGGAATTCTTCGCTTTCATGTCCGGCTGCGTGATAAAGGCCGGTGCGCCGCTGTTGGTTGGCGCGACCAGGAAGGCGGCGGCGCCGGCGCCGGCGGCGTCGTAGGAACTGAGGTAGCTGCCGGCGCCCGGGATCTGCGTCGGCCGCCATTCGAACTGGTAGTAGCCGCCGATGGAGACCGTCGGCGCCACTTGCAGCTGGCCCGAGACCTGGTTGACGGGACGCAGGATCTCCTTGAACTGCGCGCCCGGTACGCTGAGCAGCTTGACCAGGTCGACCGGTCCCTGGGCGTTGGCGATGCCGTTGGCACCGAAGAACAGGCTCTCGCCATATTGCAGCGTGTGGCGGCCGGAGCGGATGGTGCCGGGCAGCTCGCCCAGGGTGCCCTTGGCGAAGACGAAGGCGTCCAGCAGTTCGGCGTTGCGGCCATGGAGCACCCTGGTGCCCTTGGCGAAGCGGTTGGCGCCCTGGCCGGTCAGCGTGATGGCATTGCTGGCGGAGGAGCCGTTGTCGTTGGTGCCCATATAGGCGTCGTCGTACCAGCCGGCGGCGCTGACGCGCATGCCCAGCGTGCGGGTGCCCATGTCGAATTCGGACAGCCAGTCGATACGGCTCGAGACGATTCCTTTCTTGCGGAAGTTCTGGTTGCCGTCGTCGAGGTTATAGCCGGTGAAGTCGCCCGGACCGGCAGCGGGATAGCCGCCCGCCAGCAGCCGCGAATCGGCGTCCTGGAGGCGATAGGCGCCGCTGTACTTGAAGGTGTTGTTCCAGCTGATCTTCAGTTCCGGATTGGCGGTTTCAAAATCGTAGGCGTGGGCGGCGGGAAGGGCCGCCGTTACCGCCATGGCCAGTATGCTCCGGCTCAGGCTTTTTTTTGTATGCATTGCTGTCTCCTGGTTTTAGTTTTATGGGTGGTTCTCGGTGCCGCGGTTTTGGATGTCAGATAAAGGTCGAGGCCAGTCCTCCATCGACAGGGATGTTGACGCCGCTGATCCAGCGCGACTCGTCGCTGCACAGGAAACCGACGACGGCGGCGATTTCGTCGGCGTAGGCCGGGCGCTTCATGCGGTGGGCGTCGCGCTGCACGCGCTCCTCGCCCAGCATGGAGACGAAGTCGCCGAGGATGGGGGTAAACACCGGGCCCGGGGCGATGCTGTTCATGCGCACCGAATGCTCCAAAAACCATTTCTGCGATTGGGCGTAGGTCCAGACGATCAGCGCCTCCTTGAAGTACTGGTAGCAGGTTTCCTCCGGCACCGGATGCTGGTCCAGCCAGGCCTGGCCGGCCGCGAAGCCCTCGGTGGCCGCAAGTTCCTTGTGCAGGTCGAGGCGCGTCGGCCATTCGGCGCCGAGGATGGAGGCGACGTTGACGATGGCGCCGCCGGCCGGCATGCGCGGCAGCAGGCCGGAGGTCAGGTAGCGCAGGCCGAGGTAATTGACCTTGGCCAGCAGCGCCGGATTGGCGGTGCCCGGCACGCCGGCGATATTGCATAAGGCGTCCACGCGCTGCGGCAGTTTGGCGATGGCGTCGTCGATGCTGCCGGTGCTGCTCAGGTCCACGGCCACGAAGCCGTCCAGCGTGAGGCCAGGATCGTTGCGGTCCATGCCGATGACGGTGGCGCCCTCGAAGCGCGCCAGCCGCGCCACCTCGGCGCCGATGCCCGAGGCGGCGCCGGTGACGACGACGGTCTTGTTACGTAACTTCATGCTGTCTCCTTGTGGTTATTGGTGTGATGTCAGAACGGGTAGCGCGGCGCTTCCGTCTTGATCGTGAGCCATTGCAGCTGCGTGAATTCGTCCCAGTCGACGTTGCCGCCATGGCGGCCGCCGTTGCCCGAGGTTCCGCCGCCGCCGAACGGCGCGTGCGCCTCGGCCAGCACGGTCTGGTCGTTGATGTGCACGTGCCCGGATGGCACGCTGTCGGCGATGCGCATCGCGCGGGCGAGATTGGGCGTGATCACGCCCAGCGCCAGGCAGCCGGTGGTGGCCGAGGCCAGCGCGATGCCTTCTTCGTCGGTGTCGAACACGGTGATCGACGCCACTGGGCCGAACAGCTCCTCCTCGAAGCAGCGCATGCCGGGGCGCACGCCGGTCAGCACGGTGGGCTTGTAGAACTGCCGGTCATAGGTGCCGCCGGCCAGCAGGGTGGCGCCGTCGCCGACGCTGTCCTCGACGATGGAATGCAGGCGCTGGACCTGGCGCGCGCTGATCAGCGGCCCGAGCGCGACGTCGCCGCCCATCGGATCGCCGACCGGCAGGTGGCGCGCCTTGTGGGCCAGGCGCTGGATCACCGCGTCGGCGATGCCGCGCTGGAGCAGGATGCGGCCGGCGCACATGCAGATCTGGCCCTGGTGCAGGAAGGTGGCCCAGGCCACGTTGGAGGCGGCGATGTCCGGATCGGCGTCGTCGAGGATGATCAGCGAGTTTTTTCCGCCCAGTTCGAGCGACATCTTCTTCAGGTGGCGCCCGGCCAGCTCGCCGACGCTGTGGCCCGCCGCCGTCGATCCGGTGAAGGCGATCATGCCGATATCCGGATGGCTGCACATGGCCTGGCCGGCGTCGGCGCCGCCCGGCAGCACGTGCAGCAGGCCCTTGGGCAGGCCGGCCGCCTCGAAGATGCGGGCGATCAGCACGCCGCCGCTGATCGGTGTTTGCAGGTCCGGCTTATGGACCACGGCGTTGCCGGTGGCGAGCGCCGGCGCGATCGAGCGGATCGACAGGATCAGCGGGAAGTTGAACGGCGAGATCACGCCGACCACGCCGTGCGGCACGCGCCGCGCGATGCTCATCGTGCCGGTGGCGGAGGCCAGCAACTGGCCCTTGGGCTGCGTCAGCATGGCCGCCGCCTCCTGCAGGTGGGCGGTGGCTTCGCGCAGTTCCAGGTCCGCCTTGGGCCGGATGGCGCCCGTTTCGCGCACGATCCACGTCGACAGCTCGTCGTGGTTTTGCGCGATCAGGATGGCCGCGCGGCGGAAGATCGCCGCGCGTTCCTTGTAGTCCGCCTTGGCCCAGGCTTTTTGCGCCGCGCGCGCCCGGACGCCGGCGGCCAGCACGTCGGCAGCGTTGGCCAGGCCGATGCGGCCCAACTGCTCGCCGGTGGCCGGCTCCGTGAATACGTGGGCGCCTCCCTGGGCGGCGATCCATTCGCCGTTGAAGATGCGGTCGCGCCAGATGGCTGGGGTGAGGAAGGCGCCGCCGGCGCCGGGGATGTCGCTCATGTCTGTCTCCTTGGTTGATTGGACGGGGCAAATCGGAACTCCCAACGCGCCGGCTAGCACGCTAGTTGCATAAGGTCCGCTTGCCGCTCTTTGCTTAGCTATTACAAGTTGCGTGCCAGCGTTATGTGGTTTTGCATTAGTGCGACGCACCATGCGCGGTTCGCCGGGCTGGCGGGCGAATTCGAAACGCGCGGTTGCGCGCCGCAGCAAAATTGCGGCGGTCCGGCCGCTTGATCAAATGATCAACCAGGAGAATTACCGATGTATGATTTGATAAAAAATGAAGAAGGCGGAGACATGAGCAAGCGTGAACGCGTTTCGCTGGCGGAGGTATCGCAGGCCACCGGCAAGATGCTGCACCGGGGAGACAGCGCCCACTTGAACGAGGGCGCGGCGCCGACCCTGGACGACATCACCCAAAGCCTGCATTTTTCGCCGGGCGATGGACGCATCTGGTTGAATGGCCAGCGCATGCAGCTGGTGCACATGACGTCACTCGGTTCGCTGCGGCGCGAACTGCTCGAGAGCATAGGGGCGGAGCGCACGCGCGGCTTGTTGACGCGGGTCGGTTATTCGGCCGGCGCGCGCGACGCCCAACTGCTGCGCGAGCGCTGGCCGGATGCCGATCCGGCGGCGCTGTTTTCCGCCGGCCCGCGCATGCACTCGCTGGAGGGCGCGGTCAAGGTCGAGGCGCTGCACTTCGAATTCGACGTGGAACTGGGCACCTATCGCGGCGAATTCCTTTGGCACCACTCCGGCGAGGACGAGGTGCATACCGCCGATTTCGGCATCGGCACCGAGCCGGCGTGCTGGATGCAGACCGGCTACGCGATCGGCTACACCAGCGCGATGATCGGCCGCCTGACGATCTATCGCGAGATCGAATGCATGTCGATGGGGCACAAGCACTGCCGCCTGATCGGCAAGCCGGCCGACGAGTGGGACAACGTCGAGGAGGACTTGCGCTTCCTGAACGCCGAGGCCTTTGTCAGCACCACCGCCTACAGCGAACCGCACGCGCACCAGAAGGCGGCGATACTGGCCGGCGACGACGAGCGGCCCTACGCGGACAAGGAGATGGTGGGCGTGTCGTCGGCTTTCAACGCCGCCTGCCATATGCTCAAGCGGGTGGCGCCGACGGCGGCCACGGTGCTGTTCACCGGCGAATCCGGCGTCGGCAAGGAGCTATTCGCCTATATGCTGCACCAGATCGGCAAGCGCAAGGAGCAGCCCTTCGTCGCCGTCAACTGCGCGGCGATACCGGAGACACTGATCGAATCCGAATTGTTCGGCGTCGAGCGGGGCGCCTTCACCGGCGCCACGCAGTCGCGGCCCGGGCGTTTCGAGCGCGCCAGCGGCGGCACCTTGTTCCTCGACGAGATCGCGACTTTGAGCCTGGTCGCGCAGGGCAAGCTGCTGCGCGCGTTGCAGGAGGGGGAGGTCGAGCGGGTCGGCGGGGTGCGCAGCGTCAAGGTCGATGTGCGGGTCGTGGCGGCGACCAATGTCGATCTGCGCGAGGAAATTCGGCAGGGGCGCTTCAGGGAGGATTTGTTCTTCCGCTTGAACGTGTTCCCGATCCACCTGCCGCCGCTGCGCGACCGCCGCGACGACATTCCGCTGTTGATGGGGTATTTCATGCGGCATTACGGTCAAAAGCATCAGCGGCGGTTGACCGGGTTCACGGCGCGCGCGGTCGACGCGCTGCTCACTTATCACTTCCCGGGGAATATCCGGGAGCTGCAAAACCTGGTCGAGCGCGGCGTGATCTACGCCAACGAGGATGGACCGATCGATTTGCCGCATTTGTTCACCAGCGGGGAGGAATCGCAGGCGTCGTATTTTTCGCTGGCGCAGACGGGCAGGTTGACCAGCCAGGGCGCAATGCCCGCGGCGACGGTCAGTTCGGAGCTGTTGGATGTTCTGCCGGGGATGCTCGGCGACGCCGCGAACGGCAAAGCGCAGGAATGGTCGCTGGACGCGCTGGAAAGCACGTTGATACTGGCGGCGGTGAAGCGCGCCGACGGCAACCTGTCGGCCGCCGCGCGCATGCTGGGCCTCACGCGCCCGCAGCTGTCGTACCGAATGAAGAAATTACAGGAAGGATGAAGCGCGGGCACATTTGATCATCAACTCGCGGTGATCGCCTCCAGCTCCGTGCTGATTTGCCGGCAGCTGTGATGCAGCGCGTCGATGAAGCGGTTGACGCTCTCCGAATCCGGCCGGAACAGCGGCGTCACCAGATTCACCGAATACGGCACCGGATGCGAGAAGCGGCGTATCTGCAGCCCGCTCCTGGCATACTCCAGCGCCGTCAGCGGATTGACGATCGCCACCCCGACACCCAGGCTCACCGTGGCGCACACCGCCGCCGCGCTGTGCGTCTCGACCACCATCCTGCGTTCGACGCCATGCTCGCGGAACGTGTTGTCGACCATCTTGCGATACGGGTCGCCGGCCGCCAGGTACACGAAATCGATGCCCGCAAAATCCTGCGGCGTCAGCGTGCGCTTTTCGCACAGGCGATGGCGCGGCGGCAGCACGCACACCACATCCATCGTCAGCAGCGCTTCCATCTTGGTCCCCGGTGGAATACCCGGCTCCTCGGTCAGCCCCAGGTGATAGCGCTGGCTGGTCAGCGACTCCTGCAAGGCGGGACTTTCGAGCGGCGTCACATTCAAGCTCACCCCGGGGAACTTGCTGCAGAAATGCTGGCTCGCGCGCGGCAGCAGCGTGCTTGAAAACGCCGGCAGGCAGGCCACGGCGATCTGGCCCTGGCGGAAATGGCGCAGCGCCTCGATCGCGTTGCCGATCCGTTCCAACCCCAGATAGCTGCGCTGGACCTCGTCGAACAGCATCAGCCCATGCTCGGTCGGCACCAGCTTGCCGCCGCTGCGCTTGAACAGCGTCAGCTGCGACAGCTTCTCGAACCGGCTCAATTCCCGGCTGATGGTCGGTTGCGAGGTGTGCAGGATTTCGGCCGCGCCGGTCGTGCTGCCCGACGTCATCACCGCCCAAAACACCTCGACGTGGCGAAAAGTGAAGCCCATAAAAGTCCCGTTTGAATTCAGATCACTGAACTATATCAGGAATGAATAGGGTGTGAACATATTGATATTATGTTTTCGTTGCTAAAACTTTCATACTAAACGCACTGGAATTTCAACGAAAAGCGGATGAGCTTATGAGATATCGTCGTTTTGGCCGGTTGGCCTGGCAGGTTTCCGACGTCGGTTATGGCATGTGGGGCGTGGCCGGCGGCGAGGGCGGATGGACCGGGTCGAGCCCCAGCGCCGGCATGGAGGCGCTGCACCACGCGATCGCCGCTGGCTGTAACTTCTTCGACACGGCCTGGATCTACGGGCGCGGCGAGAGTGAGCGCATGCTGGGCAGCGCGTTGCGCGACCATCCGGAAAAGAAGCTGTACGTGGCCACCAAGGTGCCGCCGAAAAACCGCGAGTGGCCGTCGCGCCGAGGCGACCGTATCGAGGACATCTTCCCGGCGGCGCACATCCATGAATACGTCGGCCGCAGCCTGGAATGCCTCGGCGCCGATTCGATCGACCTGCTGCAGTTCCACGTCTGGGAAGACGCTTGGGCCGGCGAGCAATCCTGGCAGCGCGCGGTCGAGGACTTGAAGCGCCAGGGGATGATCGGCGGCGTCGGCATCAGCGTCAATCGCTGGGAACCGGCCAATGTGCTCGACACGCTGCGCACCGGATTGATCGATTCGGTGCAGGTGATCTACAACATCTTCGACCAGGCGCCGCAGGACCAGCTGTTCCCGTTGTGCCGCGAACTCGATATCGGCGTCATCGCCCGGGTGCCGTTCGACGAGGGCTCGCTGACCGGCATGCTGCGCGAAACCACCACCTGGCCCGAAGGCGACTGGCGCGCCAGCTATTTCGTCCCCGAGAACCTGGCGCCGACGTTGGCGCGGGTGGAAGCGCTGCGCGCCGCGCTGCCGGCTGACGCGAACATGGCGCGCATGGCGCTGCGCTTCATCCTCGCCAGCGATTCGGTGGCCACCGTGATTCCCGGCATGCGCTCGGTGGCGCACGTGGACGCCAACCTGGCTTGTTCCGGCGCCGAGCCGCTCGACCCGCACACGCTGGAGCTGCTGCGCCGGCATCGCTGGGACCGCGAGCCGACCTGGTGGTCGCAGTAGCCCTTTAGCCGTAACCGTTTCGTCTCCCGCGGCGCCCGCGCCGTCAACCGCAACCCTCAAGGACATCATCTTGAAATTCTCAGAACTCAAAGGTAAAAAAATCGGCATCTGCGCTTCGGGCGGACTGGTTAGCTTGTTCATCACACAGCGCCTGAAGGAAGAGGGCGTGGCCTACGACCAGTTCACCGTCGACATCGGACAGCCAGGCGACGAGGGGCACGACTACTGCGCCGGCAATATCGATCTGATGCAGGACACCAAGGTGATCGACCTGAGAGAGGAGATCGCGCAAGTCTTCCTGCAGGCGGTGCGGGCCCAGGCCCAGTACGACGGCGGTTATTGGAACACCACCGGCATCGCGCGCGCGGTGACCGTAAAGGGGCTGGTCGCGGCGCTGCGCGAGCAGCAGTGCAATGTGCTGGCGCACGGCGCGGTCCACGGCGGAAATGACGAATTCCGCTTCACGTATTACCTGAAGATGTTCGCGCCGGAGATCCTGCCGTTCTCGCCGTGGGAAGATCCGACCACCGCGGAGCGCTTCCGCAGCCGCGTGGCGATGAGCGATTTCGTCGCCGACGCCGACCAGACCCTGATGCTCGGCAAGGCGCACCACTCGGTCGACGCCAACCTTGGTGGCGTCTCGCACGAGAACCGCGAGGTCGAGCTGCTGTCCAATCCGACCGACTCTGTGACGCCGATCATGGGCGTGCGCGTGGCCGACTCGCCGGACCGGCCGGAGCGCTGCTCGATCACCTTCAAGCACGGACTGCCGGTCGCCATCAACGACGTGGAGTTGAGCGCCCACGGCGCCATCGCCATGGCGAACCAGATCGCCGGCCGCAATGGCGTGCTGCTCAAGAACGTACTGGAAAACCGCATGAACGGCACCAAGGGCCGCGGCTTGTACGAGTCGCCGGGGCTGGACCTGCTGGGCACCGCCGCGCGCCACCTGTTCCAGGCAACCGTCGACAAGGACGGTTGGGAGTTGCTGCGCTTCCTGTCGCCGTTCATCGCGCGCCAGACCTATGCCGGACGGCTGTACGACCCGGCCACGCAAACCGCCATCAGCAGCGCCGAGGAATTGACCGCCAACGCCAGCGGCGTGGTGGAGATGATCTGCTTCAAAGGCAGCTACACGGTCGATCGCGTGCACGATTACGCCAAGTCGCGCTTCACCGCGCAGCAGTTCCGCTTCGCCCACGGCGGCCAGAAGTGGATCACGGAAGCGGTGGCCTGAGCGCCGGGAATTCCACCATGACCTCCACCGCACACCGTCTGTTCGTGATGTGGGCGCCACCGCGCTCGCTGTCGACCGCTTTCGTCCGCGTGATGGCCGCGCGCGGCGACTTCACCATCCTGCACGAGCCGTTGTGCGATCTGGCCGCGTGCGGCCATTTCGTGCACCGCCGCGCGGGCGCAGAGCCGCGCCGGCTCGATTCCGCACCGGCCCTGTTCGAGCATGTCGGGCACTTGCTGGGCGAAGGCCCGGTCTTCGTCAAGGATACCTGCGAGTACGACTACCGTGACATGCTTGACGGTACCGGCTACCTGCGCGACGCCATCCATGTCTTCATGTTGCGCGAGCCGGCCAGCGTGATTAACTCGCACTACCACATCAATCCCGACATGCGCTGCGAGGATGTCGGGTACGAGCACCTTGCGCGCGTCTACGATCTGGTGCGGTTGCAGGCACGCGCGCGGCCGCTGTTCATCGACGCCGAAAGGCTGGTGGCCGATCCCGCCGGGACGGTGGCGCGGTTTTGCGAGAGCGCCGGCCTGAAACACCTGCCCGAGTCGCTGCAGTGGGAGGGCGGCCACCTGGATATATGGGAACGTACCAAGCGCTGGCACCTGGATGCGGCCAACAGCAACCGCATCGCGCCGATCGATCGCCAGTACGCGGTCACCGTCGACAACCACGAACAGCTGCGCGGCTTTTACCAGGCCAACCGGCCGTTCTACGATTACCTGCGCCAGCAAGCGGGGAGCGTACAGCAATGAGCGCCTTGTCATCCCCGCTCACCTGGCATGACTTTCCGGTGGTGCGCGGCATGCGCGCCGCGCGGCTGCGCCAGAAACCATGCGTGTTGTGGTTCACTGGCTTGAGTGGCTCCGGCAAAAGCACCCTGGCGGGACTGGTCGAGGGGACCTTGTTCAGCCAGGGCTACCTGACCTATGTGCTCGACGGCGACAACCTGCGCCATGGCCTGTGCCGCGATCTCGATTTCAGCCACCAGGCCAGGAAGGAGAACATCCGCCGCGTCGGCGAAGTGAGCAAACTGTTCGTCGACGCCGGGATGATCGTGCTGACCGCCTTCATCTCGCCGTTCCGCCAGGACCGGGCGATGGTGCAAGAAATGATCGGCGACGCGCAGTTCATCGAAATCTATCTCGAGGCGACGCTCGACGTCTGCGAGCAGCGCGATCCCAAGGGCTTGTATCGCAAGGCCAGGGACGGGCAGCTACGGCACTTCACCGGCATCGATTCGCCGTACGAAGTGCCGCAACAGGCCGACATCGTGCTCGATACGTCGAGCGCGTCGCCGGCGCGCTGCGCGCAAACCATTATCGACTTTTTGCAGAAAGGCGGTTGGTTGCTGCCGCACGCGCCGGCCCAAGCACCGGCAACTGCGCCGGCGTCGGTGCCGGCGGTGAAATTCTCAACACATTTAGCAGTAAATTCAGCAGTAAATTCCTAAGGAACCAGATGGACCATTTTCATTATGTGAACGGCGAGCTGCACATCGAAGGCGTGCCGGCAAGCGCGATCGCCGAGGCGCACGGCAGCCCGGTATATGTTTACAGCGCGCAGACCTTCAAGCATCACTGCGCGGTGGTGCGGGATGCTTTTTCCGGCATTGATCCATTGATCTGCTTCTCGGTCAAAAGCTGCAGCAACCTGAGTGTGCTCAAGCTGCTGGTGGAGCAGGGCTGCGGACTCGATGTGGTCAGCGGCGGCGAGTTGTACCGCGCCTTGAAGGCCGGCGCCGCGCCGGAAAAAATCGTCTTCGCCGGCGTGGGCAAGTCGCGCGACGAGTTGACGTACGCGATCGATGCCGGCGTGTTCCTGTTCAACGCCGAATCGGAGGGCGAGCTGGCGCGCATCGACGAGGTGGCGCGGGCGGCGGGCAAGCGGGTCAAGGCGGCGGTGCGCGTCAATCCCGACGTCGCCGACGCCGACACCCACGAAAAAACCTCCACCGGCGGACGCCAGACCAAGTTCGGTGTGCCGCTGCTGCGCGCCGAGGCGCTGTTCGAGCGCAATCTGTACCGCCATGTCGACGTGGTCGGCATCCATGTCCATCTGGGGTCGCCGATCGCCGCCACCGCCACCTACCTGGCCGCCATCGACAAGGTCGAACAACTGGCGGACCGCATCGAATCCAGTGGCAGCAAGATCGAATTCATTAACATCGGCGGCGGCTTCCCGGCGCAGTACCGCGTCGACGAGGCACAGGCTTCGTGCTCGCTGGGGCAGATGGGGGCGGCGATCTGCGACCGCCTGCAGGGGCTTAAACGGCGCGGCAAGCACTTCATCATCGAACCTGGCCGCTCGATTAGCGCCAACGCCGGCATTCTGCTCACTTCCGTGGAATACATCAAGCAGGGCTGGGAGCGCAAGATCGCCATCGTCGACGCGGGCATGAACGTGCTGCTGCGTCCGACCCTGTACGGCGCCAGCCACGTGATCTGGCCGGCCAGTTTCGGCGATTTCGAAGGGCACTGGAGCGGCTTGCCCGGCCAGGGCGCGCCGGAGGGCGACGCGCAAGGTTTCGACACGATCGACATCGTCGGTCCGATCTGCGAAACCGGCGACTATTTCGCGCTTGGACGCCCCATGCCGGCGCTCGACGGCGGCGGCCTGCTGGCGATTTTCTCCTGCGGCGCCTACGGCATGAGCATGGCCAGCCAGTACAACTCGCGCGGCAGGCCGGCCGAGGTCCTGGTCGAGGGAGATCTGCAGCGCTTGATACGCCACCGCGAATCCTATGCCGATCTGGTCGCGCACGAGTTGTGCGGTATTTAATCAGCTTTTACCTCAGCCCTGGCGATGGAGTCCACCATGTCCCAACCCTTTGCAGTGATTGTCGACGCCTATTCGACCGGCGCCGAGCTGGCGCCGAAATTCGCCGCGCGCGGCATCCCGAGCATCCACGTCCAGAGCGCGGCGACGATCCCGCCCAGCTATGTGCCGAGCTTTCAGCCGGACAGCTTCGCCGCCAGCATCGTCTACCGCGACCTGGACGACTGTGTGAGCAAGCTGGCGGCGGCGCTGGGTGGCGGCCACGCGGCGTGGGTCATGGCTGGCGCGGAGACCGGCGTCGAATTGGCCGATTTGCTGGCCGCCGAGCTGGGACTGGCCGGCAACCCGGTGGCCAGTTCGCGCCGCCGCCGCGACAAATACGAGATGGCGCAGGCGCTATGCGGGGCCGGCCTGGCCGCCGCCGACAGCATGCGCACCGACGATGTCGGCGCGCTGCTGCAATGGGCGGGGGACGGGCGGCGCGGCTGGCCGATCGTGGTCAAGCCGCTGGCCAGCGCCGGCAGCGACCATGTGTTTTTCTGTTCCAGCGCGGGCCAGTTGCAGGCCGCATTCGACAGCATGATCGGAAAGCGCAACCGGATGGGCGCCATCAACCGCCAGGTGCTGGCGCAGACCTACCTGGCCGGCACGCAGTACGTGGTCAACAGCGTGTCGGTCGACGGCCGGCATTATTTTTCCGATATCTGGATCGACCGCCGCAAGACGCTGTCGGGCGCCTCCAACCTGTATGACTGCGAAGAGCTGCTACCCGCCGTGGGGCCGGTGCAGGACAGCCTGACAAGCTATATGCGCCAGGTGCTCGACGCGCTGGAGGTGCGCAACGGTCCGGCGCATTCCGAGGTGATGATGACCGAGCGCGGTCCCGTGCTGGTGGAAACCGGCGCCCGTCTGCAAGGCAGCATGCTGGAACAACCGGTGATCGGCGCCCTGGGCGCGAGCCAGATCACGCTGGCGGTCGAACGCTGCTGCGATTCGGTGGCGTTTTCGCGGCGCCTCGACCAGCCGTATGTGCTGAACCGGCACGTCATGTGCGTGGCCCTGATCTCCGACCAGAGCGGCACGGTCGAGGATATATCCGGTTTGGACAAGATACGCGGGTTGCCCTCGTACGCCTGCCATTTCCATACGCCGGAGGTGGGCGACCGCATCATGCGCACCACCGACTTGTTCTCGATTCCCGGTGTCGTCTATCTCACCCATGTCGACCAGCAGGTGCTGCGCCGCGACTACGAAACGATCCGTGAGCTGGAGCGCGGCCGTCGCCTGTTCTCGGTGCGCCAGGCGGAGGCGGCATAATGGGCGCGTCGGTTATCCGGCCCACGGCCCATGCTCCCGAAACAGCCGAACCGTCTTCGACGCCGGCGTCCCCCGCGTCCCCGGCGCCGGCCGTGTCGCCGCCGGCGACGGTATACCGCCCGCTCGCCGCGCTGTGCTTTGTCGCCGCGTATGCGGTGCTGGCCGCCGCCAACGGCGTCACGGCGGCCATGCTGCTGCAGGAAATCGACATCGCGGCGTTCACCTTTGTCAGTTTCCTGTGCGCCGCGCTGATGTTCTACGGAGTGCGCCGCTACCGCGAGCGCAACGGGCCGTCGCAGGTGCTGGCGCTGGGCCTGGGCAGGCGCGAGATCGCCGCGCTCAACGTCACCACGGGCTTGAGCTGGACGTTGATGTATGTCGCCTACGCCAACCTGGAACCGGCCGTCGCCGCCACGTTAATGTGTTCGGTGGGGCCGTTCGTGGCGATCGCGTTCGAAAACGGCAGCTCCACGCGGCGGACGCCGGCGCGTTGGGCGCTGGCGGCCGGATTTGTGGCCGGCGGCGCGGTGCTGTTCTACGGCAGCCTGTCGGGTCGCTCGGCGGTGGTCGGCTTCGAGCAATCGCGCATCCTGCTCGGCGCCGCCGCCGCGCTGGGCTGCGGCTACTTCATGACCGTCAGCACGGTGTACCTGAAACGACTGAGCGTGCGCGGCTTCCGCACCGACCAGGTGATGGCGCACCGCTTCTATATGCTGCTAGCCGTCACCGGCGGCTACGCGCTGTCTCAAGGCACCTTGATGGAGACGGTGCTGGCGCACGGTGCGTTGATCGTCGGCCTTAGCGTGGTCGGCGTGGTGATTCCGATGGTGCTGCTGCAACGGGGTATCACGCTGGGCACGCCGTTCCTGACGATGGTGGTGATGGCCGGGGCGCCGCTGGTCAGCGTCGTGCTCCAGCTGTTCGATGGCCGGCTTGCCGTGTCGCCGATATCGCTGATCGGAGTCGCCATGACCTTTGCCGTCAGTGTCGCGGCGATCCGGATCGTTCTCGCGCCCGTACCCAAAGCCGCACCCGCCCGCGCCACATAGCGTAATTCTAACTTTCTGAGGTTGACTGTATGCTCAATACCGGGTTTGACCACGCGCGCGCCTACGCCGCCGACAGCGTTCTGGACATGGTGCGCGCCGCCGCCGCAGCGCACGGCGCCGGCATCGCCGTGCGCTGCGGCGCCAGCGAAATAACGTACGCCGACCTGATGGCGGCCGCCGAAACCAACGCCGCCATGCTGCGGGAGCAGGGTGTGCGCCGCAAGGACATGGTCCTGTGCGCGCTCGGAACAGGGATCGAACTGCCGGTGGCCTGGCTGGCGACGATGATGCTGGGCGCCGTTATCGTGCCGATCGATACCGGCTGGCCGGCGTTGCGGCTGCGCGCGGTCGCCGCCACCACCGACGCGGCCATCGCGGTCGCCGGCGACGACGGCCACGCGGCGCTGCTGGCGGCGGGCGTACGGGTTGTCGGCATTCGTTTGGGACCGCACGAGGACCGGGCGACGCCGGCGGCATGTGCCGGCCCTGACGGGGCGGGCCCCGATCTGGTGTATGGATTCTTCACCTCCGGTTCCACCGGCATGCCGAAATGCGCGCTGAACCATCATGCCGGGCTGGCCAACCGCTTCCGCTACATGACGCGCCGTTTCGGTCAACGCCAAGTGGTCTACCAGAATAGCGCGCCGCTGTTCGATTCGTCGATCTGGCAGATGCTGTGGCCCTTGACCGGCGGTAGCGTCTCGGTCTTGCCGGCGCAGCGCGGCCGCTGGGACCTGGATACCGTGGTTGAAGACATTGCCCGCCACGGCGTGACGATGACCGACTTCGTACCGACGCTGTTCAAGCTCCTGGTGCGCGGCCTGGAAAGCGGCAGCGTCGCCCGCGCCAAGTTGGACAGCCTGCGCCATCTGCTGATCGGCGGCGAGGAGATCGACGCTCCGTCGGTGCACAGCTTCCGCCGCCTGCTGCCACAGTGCCGCGTGATCAACACTTATGGCCATACGGAGGCGTCGATCGGCATGGTGTTCCATGAGGTCCACGACCAGGACGGGCAGCATATCCCGCTCGGGCGGCCGATCGACAACACCCACGTGCGCATCGTCGATCCGTCGATGCGGGTGCTGGTCGACGGCGAGATTGGCGAAATCGTGGTCGGCGGCGTCTGTGTCGGCGCCGGCTACCTGAACCAGCCGCAATTGACCGCGCGCGCCTTTGTGGCCAATCCCTTCCCGGACGTCCCGGGTGCGATCGTGTACCGCACCGGCGACATGGGCCGCGTGCGCGCGGACGGACTGCTCGAATATGCCGGACGGGCGGACGACCAGGTCAAGGTGCGTGGGGTGCGGATCGAACTGGGTGAGTTGTCGCTGGCGATAAAAGCCTGCTTCGACGACGTGAGCGACGCTGTTGCCCTGATGGCGACGGCGGCGAACGGCGAGCCCGAATTGGCGCTCGCGTACGCGGCGCCTGCGGAGATCGAAGTAGCCCGCCTGCGCCGCGCGCTGGCGGGCCATCTGCCGATGACGCATATGCCGCGCCGCGTTCTGTGGCTGCCATCGCTGCCGGTTTCGCCCAATGGCAAGCTGGATCGCAAGCGCATCGCCGATACGATGACCGCGCAGAACGCGCCCGCCAACATTGCGCCTTTCGCCACGGTCGCACGGGATGGCGCGGCCGGCATGCTGGAGACGATCGTGCACTGCTATCGCGGCGTTCTGCTGATGAACGACATCGGTCCAGACACGAATTTCTTCGACAACGGAGGCGATTCGCTGGCGGCGGTGAACCTGTCGCTGATGCTGGCGCATGCGGGCGGCGTGACGGTACCGGTGACAAGGCACTATGAATATCCGACGCCGCGCGCGCTGGCGGCATTCCTGAACGCGGGCGGCAACGGGTCCGGGCGGGGTCACCTTCCGCTGCCGGAGGTCGAGTACAGCAACACCGGCGCGCCAGCGGCCGTCAGCCGCCGGGTGCTGCTGACCGGCGCCACAGGCTGCGTTGGCGTGCATGTGCTGGAATGCCTGTTGCGCACCACGACGCTGGAAGTGTCGGTGCTGCTGCGCGGCGCCAGCAGCCAGGCCGCGCTGGACCGGCTGGAGTGCGCCTACCGCGCCGCGCATCGCGGCCAGGTGCTGCCGCTGGCCCGCATCAAGGTGCTGCTGGGCGACCTGGCCGCGCCGATGTGGGGCCTGCCAGAGCCGGTGTGGGAGCATCAGGCGGCCGAGATCGACGAAGTGATTCATTGTGGCGCGGCGGTCAACTTCCTGCTGCCGGCTTCCCAGCTGTTCGCGCCCAACGTCCTGGGAACGGCTAGCCTGATCCGGTTTTGCCGCGAGGGCAGGGCCAAGCGCGTGCACCATGTGTCCTCGCTCGCGGCCAAATTGAAGGCGGTGGAGGTGCAGGCCGGCGTGCCGGCCGGCGCCACCGGCTATGGCTATACCAAGTACCTGGCGGACCGCCTGATCGTGCGCGCGCAGGCGCAGGGCCTGTCGGCGCGCATTTACCGGATAGATGATGTCATGCCGTCGATTTGTACCGGCCATGTCAATCCGCAGTCACTGGTGCATATGCTATTGAGTTGCTGCTTGCGGCTCGGTGTCGCGCCGGCCGGTTGCGGCGAGCTTGGCCTGCTGCCGATCGACGCGCTGGCGCGCTGGCTGTGCGGATTTGTCGGGTCGCAGGCCAATTTTGGCAACGCGCCGGCGTTGGTGGACGTGGTGGGGCAGCAGTTCGTCCCGTTCGATATGCTGGTCTGGGCGGTCGCCGGCAAACTGGGTCGCGCATCGGCGCCGATAGGCTACGACGCGTTTCTGGCGCTGTTGCGCCGGACCGACGATCCACGCGCCGCGCTGCTGCACGACATGCTGCCGCCCGCGGCGAGCGGGCGGGTGGCCTTCACCCACCCGCTGCCGGCCGCCGACAGGCAGGCCAGGTGCGCCGCCGTGCCGGATGGCCAGCAGTTGGTCGCCAATCTGGGCGACTTCGCGCTGTATCTGGAATCGCTGGCGCGGACGCTGGACGGGCCGGCGGGATGATAGCGGTATTGCTGACCACTGTGGCCGGCCTGTCCGGCCAGGCCGGCGCCGCTGACCCGATGGACGCTTCGGCCGCGCACGGCGCCCCGGAAATGCTGGCGGCGGCGACGCTGCCGGCGATGCGGGGCGGCGATGCGCGTCAAACCGCGCCGCCCTTCGCCGCTGCCGCTGCCGCCGCGGAGCCGCCCAGCGTGCCGGCCGGCGGCACGCTCAATATCCTGTTCAGGAACTACCGCGACAGCCTGACCATCAACGGCCACGGCACGCAGCGCGGCTGGGTGCAGGGCGCCCAGGCAAACTTCGTCTCCGGCTTGAGTTCGGGGCAAGGCGGTTTTGGCGTCGACGCTTCGCTCTTCGGCGCCGTCAAGCTCGATGGGGACGGCGCCTCCGGGGACATGGTGCACGTGGACCGCGATGGCGGCGGTGGCGAAAGGCGCAAGGCCTGGGCCTACATGGGCGGATACGCCGTGAAAGCGCGCTACGGCGGCATGCTGCTCAAATACGGCCTGCAGCAGGTGGAAAATGTATTCCTCGAGTCGAAGGACAACCGCGCGCTGCCGCCGGCGTTCCGTGGAATGACGCTGACCGGAGAACCCGCTGGTGGCGTGGGCGTGGAGGCCGGCAGCATCGATGCCGTCGACCCGCGCGGGCGCACTGGCTTGGTGGGGTTGAAAAGCGCGTATGGCGGCACGCCGATCTCGCGCCTCAGTTACGGCGGGGTGAACCTCACTTCCGAGTCCGGGAAGGTATCGGTCTACGCGGCGCAGGCGCGCGATGTCTGGAACCAGCTGTTTGTCGCGGGGAGGCATAGCGCCGGAGCGTCGGAGGCGAGCAAGTGGACCGTCAGCGGGGCGGCGTATTTAACCCGCGAGCAGGGCGCGGCCTTGCAGGGGCCGATCGGCGGCAAGGCGTACAGCGTGGCGTTGGCCAGGCAGCTTGGCGCTTCCGAGCTGGCGGTCTCGTTCCAGCATGTGATGAGCGACCAGTATCTGGACTATGTTCAGGAAGCCAACGGGCTGTATCTGGCCAACGGCATGGTGGCCGACTACAACGCGCCGCGCGAGAAGTCGCTGCAGCTGCGCTACACCGCGAACGGCGCGGATTTTTCATTGCCCGGGATGAGCGTGATCTTATGGGGCATCGCCGGCCGCAGCAAGTCGCCGCAGCAGCCGATGCGAGCGGCGCCCGATGCGGGAACCTGGCGCGACGCCTATTGGCGCGGTGGCGCCCATGTCCACGGCAATCATCACGAGCTTGGGCTGAAAGCCAGTTATGTATTCGATCGGGGCGACATCAAAGCGATCAGCCTGGCGTTCATCGCGCTGGTCCATCGTGGGTCGCCGCACTACGTCGAACCCAGTGAGCGCGAATACCGCTTGATCCTCAATGTGCCGGTGAAGGTGTTCTAGTCAGGATGCGCGGCTGCGGTAGCTTTGCGGGGCGAGGTCCTCTTTCGGCGCCAGCGCCTGCAGGCGTTTGTACAGCACCCGCGTTTCAAGCAGGTTCCAGACGCGCAGCATCGCTTCGAGCGTGTCGAACGGTTTGGTGAGGAAGTCCTTGGCGCCCAGGGCCAGCGAACGGCGCTTGGCTTCGGCGGTGGCGTCGGCGGTGATCACCAGCACCGGACGGAAGTCGTAAGGGTCGCCGCGCCGCTTGAGCCGCTCCAGCACCGCGTAGCCGTCCAGGTCGGGCATCATCAGATCGAGCACGATCAGGTCTGGATCGAAGGCGTTGAACAGATCGAGCGCGGTCCTGGCGTCGGTGGTGCCGACGACGTGGGTCAGTCCTTCGCCGATGAACATGTCCTCCAGCAGTCGCAGATTGGCCGGCTGATCGTCGATGATCAGTATGCGCGAGGCGAGGACTTCGTTTTCCATCATGGTTTTTGCTCCGTGGTGTCGAGTAGCGCGAAAAATTCCGGGATCTTCAGCGGCTTGCCCAGATGGCGGGGCGCGTCGGCGGCAAAATCGTATGCTTCGCCGCCGGCGTCGCCCGGTACGCCCAGCACGACCAGTTCCCCCGGCAGCGCGCGCACCGCGTCGTCGGCCAGCTCGCGGGCCACCAGCAGCAGGTCGGGCGGCGATTGCCGCGCCAGCGCGATGCCGCTTGCCTGGTCGGCGGCGGCCGCGACGCGCCAGTTGGGCCGCCGTTGCATCAGCGTGGCGATCAGGGCGCGGGTGCCGGCGTCGGCGTCGATGCAGATCATGCTGTGCGTGGTGGCCGCCGGCGCCGGCGTGGGCGCCGTCGGCGCGGCCTGGCCGATGGCGGCATCGGCGGGCGCGATGGCGACGGCGCCGGCGTCGGCGGCGGGCAGGGTGAGTGTGAAACGGCTGCCCCGGCCAGCCTTTTCGTCGAGGCGGATATCGCCCTGCATGGCTTGCATCAGCGCCTTGGACACGGCCAGACCCAAGCCGGCGCCTTCGGTCTTGCCACTTTCGGCGCCGAGGCGGTCGAATGGCGCGAACAGGCGCGTACGCAGCGCCGGCGTGATGCCCGGGCCGGCGTCGTCGATGTGGATGCTGACGGTGCCGGTGGCCGGATCGCTGCCGAAGCCGATGTCGACGTCGCCGCCTTGCTCGCCGTATTTGATCGCGTTCGATAGGAGGTTGAGCACCACTTGTAGCAGGCGTTGGCGGTCGGCCATGACGGCGCCGGAGATGGCCGCGCTGTCATGGCGCAGGCGCACCGCGCGTTTCTGCGCCATCGGCGCCATCAGCATCACCGCTTCGTCGATGAGCGGCGCCAGCGCCGCCGGCGCGCATGCCAGGGTCAGTTTGCCGGCCTCGATGCGGCCGATGTCGAGCACCTCGTCGATCAGCGACAGCAGATGTTGGCCGGCCTGGCGGATATGCTCGGCGTGTTCGCGCTCGCGCGGCGCCTTCAGGCCCGCTTCCAGCAATTGGGCGTAGCCGAGGATGGCGTTCAGGGGCGTGCGCAGTTCGTGGCTGGTGCGGGCCAGGAACTGGGTCTTGGCCTGGCTGGCCGCCTGCGCCGCCGACGCCCGCCCGGCCAGCAGCACGCTGGCCTGGTGCAGCCGCTCGGCCAATTGGCCCAGTTCATCCTTGGTCTCCGGCGCAGGGATCAGCGGCAGGTCGCTGTTCAGCCGCTCGGCGTTTTCGGCCGCCAGGCGCACCCGCCGCACCAGCCCGACGGTGAAGGTCAGCGTCGCCATCGCGCCGGCCAGGCCGGCGGCGGCGACGGCGATGGTCATCCACATGTTGCGGTTGGAGGCCTGCTGCAGCGCCAGCGCGCGCTGCTCCAGCAGCGCCGATTCGCGCAGGCTCATGACGCCGATTTCGGCGCGCAGCTGGTCGAGGATGCCCTTGCTGCTGCGCAGATGCTCTTGCAGCTCGGCGGGGCTGGCGTTGCGCTGGCCGCGCATGATCTCCAGGCTGGCCAGCTTTTTGTTCAACAGCGGCGTGATGCGCCGCAGGCTGGCGGCTTGTTCGCTGTCCCGCACCTTGGCCTGCAGGCTGGCCAGGGTGGCTGGCAGCTGCTTGACCGCGACGCCATAAGGCGTGAGGAAGTCGTCGCGGCCCGTCAGCAGATAGCCGCGCACACCGGTCGCCGCCTCGGCGATCTGCGTGTGCAGGCGCTGGATGTCGGCCTGCGCCTGCATGGCGCGCAGCATGTCGGCGGTGGCGGCGGCGGTTTTGCGCTCCAGCGTATAGCTGGTGGCGGCGGAACCGAGCAGCAGCGCCAACGAGGCGGCGATGATGACGCCGCCCTTGAAGCCGAGCGACCAGTGGCGGGGATGGAAGGCGCCGCCGCGCCCGCTGGCGGCGCCCGTCATGCGCCCAGTCCCAGGTCGGCGGCGCGCACCGCCGCCTGCGTGCGGTCGTTCAGATCGAGCTTGTGCAGGATGCGCTCGACGTGGACCTTGACGGTGCCGGCGGCGATGCCCAGGTGTTCGCCCATGGCGGCGTTGGTCCAGCCGCTGGGCAGCAGCGCGAACACCTGCAGCTCGCGCGGGGTGAGCACCTTGAGCATCTCCGCCGCCTCCGGCGCCCCCACGCGCGGCGCGTTTTGCGGCACCGCCAGCACCGCCGCCAGCATCGTCGCCAGTGCCTGCAGCGTTAGCAGGTCGTCGGGCGTGGGCGGGGGCGCGGCCTGGGTGCTGAGCAGCGCGAGCAGGCCGCGATTTTTCCCTTCGAGGCACAGCGGCACCAGCACTTCGAGACCGACCCGCTGTTCGCGCCCGATCCGCAGCCCGCTGGCGATGTCCTGCCGCACCAGCGGCGCGCGCGGACCCGGTTGCAGCACGGCCTGCAGCGCGGCCGCATAGGCGAGGCGCGCGCCCACCGGCGGCACCTGTCCCTGGCTGGCCAGCACTTGCAGCGCGTCGTCCTTGAGCACCAGCACGGCGCCGTCCTCCAGCGACAGGAAGGCCAGGGCCTTCGACAACGCCGTCGACAGCGCCGACGCGCACAGCCCCTCGCCGGCCAGCGCGCTGGCGGCGTCGGTCAACAGGCGCCAACGGGCCGCGCTGCCTTCGATCTGCCGATAGCGGTTGCGGACCGCGCGCGCGCTGTCGCCGGAAGGGGGCAGGTGGGTGATGTTGGTCATTTTGGCTGCGGCATAGTCGAATAAGTGGCGATTATATGCCACCCGGCATATGCGAATACCCCCGACCAGCAGATTTTCGAATCGCCCGCGACCATGATACTGGATTCATTGGCGGGCAACGGCCCGGCAAACTTCCTAAACAACGAATGGAGCATACGATGAAAAAGATTCTTATTTCCCTGGCACTGGCGGCTGCAAGCACCCTGGCTTACGCCGATGGCGCGCCGAAGGTCTACAAGGAAGTGGCGGCGGTGCCGAGCAACGCGCAGGAAGCGGAAATCGCGGGCCTGTTCGTCAAGTGGAACGCGGCGCTGGCGACCGGCGACTCGGCCAAGGTGACCAGCATGTACGCGCCCAACGCGGTGCTGGAACCGACGGTGTCGAACGTGGTGCGCTCCAATCCGGCCGCGATCAAGGACTACTTCGACAAGTTCCTGAAACTGAAGCCGCAAGGGACGATTAACTATCGGTACATCCACATGCTGGGCGCAGATTCCGCACTGGACACCGGCGTGTACACCTTCCGGGTGACCCAGAATGGCCAGCAGCAGGACATCCAGGCGCGCTACACCTATGTGTATCAAAAGGTCGGTGGCGAGTGGAAGATCCTGAACCACCACTCGTCGGCGATGCCGGAAATCGCGGCCAAGTAAGATCGGCCAGGCCTCATCGCCGCCGGTCAACAGGAGCCACCCCGGGTATCATCCCCCGGTGGCTTTTTGTTCTTCGACCGGTTCGACCGCTTCGACTGGATTAAGGCCGCTCCACGAGACGGTCGTCGCCTCGGTCACCAGCACGGACGAACCGGCGCTGATGGTTTGCGCGAAGCGGTGGATGGCGTCGCGCACCTCGTTGATCGGCTCCACGCCGCTGTAGCAAAATTCGCCCGGTGGCAGGTAGTAGCCTTTGCCGTCGTCGGCCTTGATGGCGCCGGCGATGTTGTACTTGGCCAGTTCCACCGCCAGACGGTGGTAGGTTTGGCTGTCCGGATCATCGAAGGCGACGCGAATGATGTAGTTGACCATGTCTAATCCTCAAAATTGGTGGGGAATCATGGCATAGAAAAGCGGCCGTCGACTATTTTTTTGACAAACCCCCGGACAAAGCAAAGCCCCGAACAAGCAGCAAACTTGTCGGGGCTTTTGGTCAATTACCGGAGAAAGCATTTGACTGAGACGAATCATAATGAAGAAAACTTAAAATTAACTTAGTTTCATCGCTAAACCCGGGGCTTTGGCTCGGTGGCCGGATGGTGTAGCATGTCGGACGGCGATTTGGCAGGGTGCAGTGGCCCCCGCCCGCCGGTATTCAAGGACAGATATGCAAATCAAAATTAATGAAGTGCTGCGCGCCTACATCGAACCGCTCACCGAGAGCGAGTACACGGCGCTGGAACGCAGCATCCTGGTCGAAGGCTGCCGCGATGCGCTGGTGTTGTGGCAGGACGTGCTGGTCGACGGCCATAATCGTTATCAAATATGCCAGCAGCACGGCATTCCGTTCAAGGTCACGGAGAACACCAGCTTCCAGAGCCTGGACGACGTCAAGCTGTGGATGATCGATAACAATCTGGGTCGCCGCAGCATTTCCGACTACCAGCGCGGCGTTCTGGCGCTGCGCAAGAAGGAAATCGTCGCCGCGCGCGTGGCCGACCTGATGGCGGAAGCCGCCGCCGAGGACGCGCTGATCGCGCCGCCCGAAGGCGATGTGGCCAAGGCCAAGCCGGCGGCCATGCCGCTGACGTCGCGCGAGGACATCGCCCGCGCGGCCCGTTTGAGCAGCGCGACCATCAGCCAGATCGAAAAGATCCAGAAGACGGCGACGCCGGAGCTGGTGGAGGCGGTCCGCTCGGGCACGATCTCGATCAACGCCGCCGCCACGGTGGCCTCGCTACCGGAAGCCGACCAGGTGGCCGCGGTCGCCGGCGGCAAGAAGGAATTGCAGAAGGCGGCCAAGGAGGTGCGCGAGCTGCGCGCCGCCTCGCGTCCGGCCAAGGAGCCGAAGGAGGGCAAGGACGGCGGCGATTATCGTCCGATGACCGAGGTGGACGAGCTGCGCGCCGAGAACGCGTCGCTCAAGGAGAAGAACGCGGCGCTGCGGGCGGAGATCACCGCCCTGCAACTGCGGATTTCGGAGTTGGTCGACGCCAGCTGATGTTGTAACAACCTTCCACCGCCCGGAGTCCAGTTCATGCCCAGTATGCGTTCGATGATGTGCTCCCTGCTGCCGTTGATAGGTTTTGTCTCGATGGCGGCGGCGGCGGCGCCAACGCCGGTATCTTTACCGGCGCGCGAGATGCCGGCGGTGGAGGCCAAGCGCCTGAAGGCGCAGGCGCAGCGCGTCACCATCCTGCGCGACAACTGGGGCATCCCCCACGTCTACGGCAAGACCGACGCCGACGCGGTGTTTGGCTTGATGTACGCGCAGGCGGAGGACGATTTCCGCCGCGTCGAACGCAATTACATCAACGCCATGGGACGCCTGGCTGAAGTGGAGGGCGAGGCCGAGCTGTATCGCGACCTGCGCATGAAGCTTTTCATCGACCCGGCCGATTTGCAAGCGCAGTACAAGCAAAGCCCGGCGTGGTTGAAAAAGCTGATGGTGGCCTTCGCCGACGGCTTGAATTATTACCTGGCCACGCATCCGGAGGTGACGCCGGCGCTGATCACGCGCTTCGAGCCATGGATGGCGCTCAGCTTCAGCGAGGGCAGCATCGGTGGCGACATCGAAACCATCGACCTGAAGCAGCTTGAGGCCTTGTACGCGAGCGGCGCCAGGTTTCCTCTGGCGCCGCCCGTGCTGCTGTCGTCGGCGTCGATGGAGCAGGGCAGCGACCTGGATAAGGAGCCGGGCGGATCGAACGGTTTCGCCATCGCTCCGGCACTGACCAAAAACGGCCGCGCGCTGCTGCTGATAAATCCGCACACGTCGTTCTACTTCCGTCCCGAGGTGCAGGTGCAAAGCCGGCAGGGACTGAATGCCTATGGCGCCGTCACCTGGGGCCAGTTCTTCGTCTACCAGGGCTTCAACGACCGGGTGGGCTGGATGCACACGTCCGGCGGCGGCGACGTGATCGACGAGTACCTGGAAACGATCATCGAAAAAGATGGCCGCTTCTTTTACCAGTACGGCGCCGAACAGCGCGCGCTGAAGGCGGTCGACATCACGCTGCCTTACAAAACCAGTGACGGCATGGCCAGCAAGGTGGTCAAGGTCTACTACAGCCACCACGGCCCGATCGTGTGCGCCAAGGACGGCAGATGGATTTCCGTGCGCTTGATGAACGAGCCGCTCAAGGCCCTCACGCAATCGTTCATCCGCACCAAGGCGCGCAACTACAGGGACTTTTACAAGTCGATGGAGCTGCGCACCAATTCGTCCAACAATACCGTGTACGCCGACGCGGACGGCAATATCGCCTACTTCCACGGGAACTTCATCCCCAGGCGCGATCCGAAGTTCGACTGGAAGCATCCGGTCGACGGCAGCGATCCGGCCACCGAGTGGCGGGGACTGCACACCGTCAAGGAGACCATTTCGCTGTTCAACCCAAAGAACGGCTGGATACAGAACACCAACAACTGGCCTTACACCGCGGCCGGTCCGTATAGCCCGAAGGCCAGGGACTATCCGGCTTACATGTCGATGAATCCCGAGAACCCGCGCGGCATCCACGCGGTGCGGGTACTGGAGAACAAAAAGGACTTCACCATCGCCAGCTTGATCGATGCCGCCTACGACACGCAACTGACGGCCTTCGAACCGCTGTTGCCGCAGTTGTTCGTCGCCTACGACGAACTGCCGGCCGATGACGCGCTGAAGGCAGCGCTGGCGCCGCAGATCGCCGCGCTGCGCGGCTGGGACCTGCGCTACTCGCTGGAGTCGACGCCGACATCGCTGGCGATCTACTGGGTGCAGGATTTGACCGCGACGTACGGGCCTGTCGCCAAGAGCACGGAGGTGCTGGTGCTCGATTACATCCAGGCGGCGCTGACGCCGCGCCAGCGGCTGGAGGCGCTCGAACGCGCGTCAGCCAAGCTGACCGCCGATTTCGGCGCGTGGCAAACGCCGTGGGGCGAGATCAATCGCTTCCAGCGCCTGACGGGAGATATCGTGCAACTGTTCGACGACAGCAAACCGAGTTTGCCGGTGGCGTTCGCGTCGGCCAACTGGGGATCGCTGGCGGCGTACGGCATGACGTCGAAGCAGATCACGAAGAAGATCTACGGCGAGCGTGGCAACAGCTTCGTGGCGGCGGTGGAGTTCGGGCCGCGCATCACGGCGCGCAGCGTGCTGGCTGGAGGGCAAAGCGGCGATCCGGCGTCGCCGCATTTCGCCGACCAGGCGCAGATGTACGCACGCGGGGAATTGAAGGATGTCTTGTTCTACAGGAGCGATGTGGAGAAAAACCTCGAACGCCGTTATCGTCCCGGTGACTGAAAAGGCATCCATGCTCCCAAAAAAAACCGCCCGGTCGCGCTACACGACCGGGCCGTTTTCACTTCAGATCAGCATCAGCTGCCGATACGACCGCCATCGTTTTTGGTGATGACGATGGTGGCCGAGCGTGGACGCTTGCCGGCGCCGTAACCGGCGTTCGACGGCCACTGGCTGGTGTATTTGGTCGGATCGTTGATGTTCGCCACCGACGTGGTTTCACCCGGATGCTGGATGTTGATGAACATCGTCTTGCCGTCCGGCGTTTCGGTGATGCCGGTGATTTCCGAGCCCGCGGGGCCGACCAGGAAGCGCTTGAGCGTATCGGCGGTCGGCTTTTTGCCGATGAAGGTGTCCACGGCCAGGCTGCCGCCGGCGGTGGTGGTGTAGTTCAGCGTGGACTTGGCGCCGTCGCCGACCTTGCCCGGTATCGCCGCCAGCATCATGCAGTTGGTGACATCGGTGTAGGCGCCGTCGTCGGTCTGGATCCAGCAGATGCCGGTGTATGGGCTGAACGCCAGGCCGTCGGGGCTGGAGAAGTCCTGGTCGGCGGTGAGGCTCGACAGGTTGATCTTGCTGCTGTCGGCGCCGCTCTCGGCGCCGAACAGGTACACGTCCCACGTGAAGCTGGTGGCCGCCGCCGCGCCGGTGCCTTCCTTGAAGCGGATGATATGGCCGTTCGGATTGCCGTTTTGCGCGCTGGTGCCTTTCATGTCGGTGTAGGCGCGCGGGTTGGCGCTGTCCGGGGCCAGCTGCGACGAACCGGTCGGATTGACGGTGCGGTTCGAGTTGTTCGTCAGCGTGTAATAGATCTCGCCATTGGCCGGGTTGACCGAGCACCATTCCGGACGGTCCATTTTGGTGGCGCCGACGGCGTCCGCCGCCAGGCGCGTGTTGACCATGATGTCGGCCAGGTCGGCGAACTTGTAGGCGGTGTAAGCCTGGATCAGCGCGTTCGACATCGACAGTTCGATCCACTGGCCGGTGCCGTCGGCGGCCAGCTTGGCCACATACAGTTTGCCCGAGTCGAGGTATTTGTCGCCGGTCGCCATGCGGTCGGTCGGGTTGGCGTCCGCCGCCAGCCAGGTGGCGTTGGAGACGAACTTGTAGATGTATTCGTTGCGCGAGTCGTCGCCCATGTAGACGGCCAGCTGCTGGCCGACGGCCGGCACGCTGAAGGCGGCGCTTTCGTGCGCGTAGCGCCCCAGCGCCGTGCGCTTGCGGATAACCTTGGTCTTGTCGTAGGCGTCCATCTCGACGATGTAGCCCATGCCGTTCAATTCATTGCGGTAGTCGTCGCTGCCGTCGGCCGACGCGCCTTTTTTGCTGATGTCCCAGCGCGCGTACTTGTCGTCGGTGCCGCCGGTTTCCCAGCCGTGGCGCGAGGTGGAGCCCTGGTTGCGGCCATAGCGCTTCAGCGCGACGACCGATTTGTCGCCACGGGCGGCATCGTCGGCGGCGCCGCGCGCGAAGTAGCCGGCCCAGTTTTCCTCGCCGCTCAGGTAGGTGCCCCATGGCGATTTGCCGGTGCCGCAGTTGTTCAGCGTACCGCGCATTTTGGTGCCGGTCGGCGAGTACTTGGTCACCACCAGCGCGTTGCCGCGCACCGGGCCGGAGATCTCGATGTCGCTCAGCGGGGTGACGCGGCGGTTGAACGCCGAGTCGTTGACGGTGGCCCAGGTGGTGCCGGTCTTTTTGACTTCGACGACGCTCAAGCCGTGGACGGCCACTTCCTTGTCCACTTCGGCGGCGGGACGCGGCAGCGAGGTGGTGCCGCCGTTCACGTGCAGGAAGTGTGAGGACAGTTTTTCGTCGGTGGTCGCTTCGTGGTTCATCGCCAGGATGCCGCGGTCGGCGCCGGAGGCCAGCGGCGTGCCCGTCGCGGACAGGCCGAAGTATTCCATGCCGTCGTGGTGATCGCCGGCGCGGTTTTCGAAGTCGCTGTCGGTGCCGTCGTTTTTGTAGGCCGGGGTGGCGGCGCGCAGCGAGTCGCCCAGCGCGTAGATCGCGGTGGCGGTGTAGCCGGCGGGGACCGATACCTGGTCGGCCAGGCTTTTCGGCACGGCGGCGAAGGCCAGCAGTTTTTCGGTCGCGACCGGCGGTGGCGTAGGCGTAGGCGTTGGCGTGACGGCCGGGCCGACATTGTCGCTGCCGCCGCAGGCGCTCAGGCCCATCGATCCCATGATCGCCGTGGCGGCCGTGACGGCGCCGCCGCGCAGCATGTTGCGGCGGCTCATGCGCGCGGCCAGGATCGTGTTGAAGTGTTCGCTCGGCGAGGCGTGGCTCTCGATATCATCCGCATTGAGGGAAGTGCGGACCAGATCGTTTGGCTTGTTCATTGGGTGGGTTGTCCTGTATTGACATGGTTAAAATGGCAAGCGCATGATAGCTAGCCTTTATGACGTGACCATGACAAGGTGATGACAAAATAGTGACAGTCGGTTGGTTTGCGTTCTAGCACCGAAATTAATAATGCTTGTCTAAAGGTAATGACTTAAGATCGTATTTTTTAGTCATTAAGGCGAAAATGTTAATTCGTGCGATGCAGGTGGTGGTTTTGAGCGCCTTGGCGGGCTTGTCGGCCCGGGCGCAAACGGCGGCCGATTTCCCCGCGCCGCAAGGATGTGACGTAATCGCCAAGGGCACGGGCGGTTCCACCGCCGAGGCGCGCGTTTTGCCGTTCCCGCCGACCCAGCTCGAAGTGCGCACGCCAGCGGCGCCGACGCTGTTTGCCGCCGCCGGACGCGACTATCTGCTCTACGAACTGTATCTGAGCAACTTCTCCGACGAAGCCATGACGGTGCGTGGGGTCGAGATTCTGAATGCCGACGACGACAAAATGCGGGTCGTGTCGGTGCTGGACGAGGCGCGAGTGAAGGAGCGTCTGCGGATGGTCGGCGGCGAGCCGCAAGGCGGAGCCACGCGGCTGGGCGCCGGGCAGGGGGCGATCGTTTCGCTGTGCCTTGCGTTCGACAAGACGGCGGCGCCGGCGAAGCTGCGCCACCGCGTGCTGCTCGATGGCGCCTTCGCCGACGGTCCGGCGATCGCAACGCGTTCGACCAGGCTGCAGGTGCTGGGCCCCCCGTTGACCGGATCGGATTGGACTGCCGACAATGGTCCGAGCCTTCATTCGCATCATCGCAAGGGTGTGTTTGTCGCCGGCGGCCTGGCGCGGAATGCACGCCGCTATGCCTTGGACTGGAAGATCTACCGGGACGGGGAGATCTACCGCGGCGACGCGCGTGACGTCCGCGCCTACCATGCGTATGGCCGCGACGTCATCGCCGTGGCCGGCGGGTGGGTGGTCGGCGCCAGAAATGGCATGCCGGATAATATCCCGCGCACCAAGGACGGTTTCACCCCGGCCGTGCCGATGACGATGGATAACCTCGCCGGCAATTTCGTCGTCGTCGATCTGGGGAACGGACAGTACGCGCAGTATGCGCATCTGCAGCCGGGGAGCGTGTTGGTCAAGACGGGCTCCAGGGTCCGCAAAGGGCAGTTGATCGCGCGTGTCGGCAATTCGGGCGACGCGCGGGTGCCGCATTTGCACTTCCAGGTGACCACCGGCACGGATATCCTCGACGGCGAAGGCTTGCCCTATCTGATCGACCGCTTCCGCATGCGGGTGGGCGAGGGCAAGTGGGAAGTGCGGACGCGCGAGTATCCGCTCGATGGCGCGGTCGTCGATTTCGGCGCGGACTAGCCGGCAGGCGGCTAGCTGACGATGGCCTGCTCCTGCTGGACCCATTCCAGGTTGGCGATCGTGTTGTTGCGGACGTTGCCGTCCTTGTGGCGCACGCCGGTCAGCCGCCCGGGATTGGGCAGATAGGCTTCGGCCACCAGTTCATGGACCCAGAACTCGCCCACGCGGCTGCCGCCGCGCAGTTTGACCTTCAGCCCTTCCGGATAGATCACCGGGCGCAGCACGTTGACTTTGGTGCCGCCGGCGACCATCACGCGGCCATCCCTGGAGACTTTGTAAAAGCCGCTGCCCGGGATAGGCCTGGCGCTGGCGACGCCTATCGAATAGACACAGGCGATGACGACGACGCCGATCAGGATGAAGACGAATTCCAACATGGTTGCGATCTGGTTTCAGGCATGATTGTTCACGTTGCCGATACTAGCACCTAAATCGCGTCGAGCGAACCGCGAATATCGGCCCTTAAATCCTCTATATCTTCGATTCCGACCGACAGCCGTATCAGACCGTCGCCAATTCCCAACAGCGCGCGCTGCGCCGGCGGGATGGTGGCATGCGTCATCAACGCCGGATGCTCGATCAGGCTCTCGACGCCGCCCAGGCTTTCGGCCAGCGCGAACACCTCGCAATGCTCGAGGAAGCGGCGCGCGCCGGCCAGGTCGGTGTTCAAGTCGATCGAGATGATGCCGCCGAAGCCCTCCATCTGGCGCTTGGCCAGCGCGTGCTGCGGGTGCGATTCCAGCCCGGGGTAGTAGACGCGGCGGATTTCCGGCTGCTGTTCCATCCAGCGCGCCAGCTCCAGCGCGCTGCGGCAGTGGCGTTCCATGCGGATCGCCAGCGTTTTGACGCCACGCAGCGTTAAAAAGCTGTCGAACGGCCCGGCAATGGCGCCGACCGAGTTTTGCAGGAATCCCAACTGTTCGCGCCATGCCTGCTGGTGCGCCTCGGCGCCGACGATGGCGATGCCGCCGATGACGTCGGAGTGGCCGTTCAGGTATTTGGTGGCCGAATGGACGACGATGTCGAAGCCGTGTTCCAGCGGGCGTTGCACCAGCGGGCTGGCGAAGGTGTTGTCGGCCACGGCGATGATGCCGCGCTCGCGGCAGATGGCGGCGATGGCTTCGAGGTCGGCCAGCTTGAGCATCGGATTGGTCGGCGTTTCGACCCAGACCATTTTGGTCTGCGGCTTGATCGCGGCCAGCAGGTTTTCCGGGTTGGTCAGGTCGACGTAGGTGAAATCGTGGCCGGCGCTGCGGCGGCGCACCCGTTCGAACAGGCGGTAGGTGCCGCCGTACATGTCGTCGCCGGCGATGATGTGCGAGCCGGCGTCGGCCAGCTCCAGCACCGTCGATATCGCCGCCAGGCCGGAGGCGAAGGCGAACGCCTGCGCGCCGCTTTCCAGGTCGGCGACGCAGCGCTCCAACGCCCAGCGCGTGGGATTGTGCGAGCGGCCGTAGTCCAGCCCCTTGTGCACGCCCGGGCTCTGCTGCACGTAGGTGGAGGTGGCGTAAATCGGCGGCATGATGGCGCCGGTCGACGGATCGGGCGACTGGCCGGCGTGGATCACGCGCGTCGACAGGGCTTGGGCGGCTTTTTTGTTCAAGATAGCGTCCTTCGGAGATGGTTGAGCAGGTCGAAGCGGGTGATCAGGCCGTAGAAGATGTCGCCGTCGGCCACCACCGCCGTCAGGCCGCGATCGAGCACCGCGCGCAGCGCGTGCAGGTCGGCCGACGGATGCAGCGTTTCGAGGCGGCGCGTCATCGTCGCGCCGACCGGGTTGGCGAAGCGCTCCGGTTGCGTGTCGACCGTCAGCAGCAGGTCCGATTCGTCGATGATGCCGACCAGCCGGCCGGCGGAGATCACCGGCAGTTGCGCCAGGTCGGCGGCGCGCATGCGGTTGAAGGCGATCAGCAGCGAGTCTTCCGGCGAGACGCTGACCACCTGGCCGGCGTCGTAGCGGCGGCCGATCAGGTCGCGCAGGTCGCGCTCCTGCGGGCGGCGCAGCAGGCCCTGGTCCTGCATCCAGCCGTCGTTGTAGACCTTGGACAGGTAACGGGTGCCGGTGTCGCAGACGAAGCTGACCACCCGCTTGGGCGTGGTCTGCTCGCGGCAGTACTTGAGGGCGGCCGCCAACAGGGTGCCGGTCGACGAGCCGCCCGGTATGCCTTCCTCGCGCAGCAAGGTGCGGGCGCTGTCGAAGCTTTGCTGGTCGGTGATGGTGTAGGCCTTGCGCACGCCGGTCATGTCGGCGATGGCGGGGATGAAGTCCTCGCCGATGCCTTCGACCGCCCACGAGCCGCTGGTGTCGGCCACGCGGCCGGTTTCGATGTATTCGGTCAGGATCGAGCCTTGCGGGTCGGCCAGCACGAATTCCAGATTCGGCGCGACGCGGCGGAAGTAGCGCGTCAAGCCCGTCAAGGTGCCGGAGGAGCCGACGCCGACGACGATGGCGTCGACGTCATGGCCGGTCTGCTCCCAGATTTCCGGGCCGGTGGTGGTTTCGTGCGCCAGCGGGTTGGCCGGGTTGTTGAACTGGTCGGCGAACCAGGCGCCCGGGGTTTCGGCGGCCAGGCGCGCGGCGAAGTCCTGGTAGTACTCGGGATGGCCCTTGCCGACGTCGGAGCGGGTGGTGCGCACCTCGGCGCCGAGCGCCTTCAGATGCAGCACTTTTTCGGTCGACATCTTGTCCGGCACGACCAGTAGCACGCGGTAGCCCTTGAGCCGGCCGACCAGCGCCAGACCGAGGCCGGTGTTGCCCGCGGTCGCCTCGATGATGGTGCCGCCGGGCTTGAGGCGGCCATCGGCTTCGGCCGCCTCGATCATCGACATGCCGATGCGGTCCTTGATCGAGCCGCCGGGGTTTTGCGATTCCAGTTTAAGGAACAGTTGGCAGGGGCCGGTGTCGAGACGGGTAATCTCGATCAGTGGCGTGTTGCCGATCAGGGTAAACAGTGCGGGGGTGCGCATAAGGTCTCCTTGCTGCTTTTCCGGCAAGTATGCGCTTTTTTCCGTCGATGGGTGCGTCTCGTAGCGGCGGCGATATGCGGCGGCGCAAGCGCGGTGGGGATGTGGAGGGGAAATATGCCGGCTTCAACGATCATAGCGTTGCCCAATCGGGCGTTTCCCCGGTTTATAATTCCGTCCTCAAGACGGTACATAGGTGAAGGCAGGCGGCAGTGGCAAAACTCTATTTTCGATACTCTGCGATGAACGCGGGCAAGTCCACGGCGATGCTGCAAGTGGCGCACAACTATGAAGAGCAGGGTCAGCAGGTGCGCCTGTTCACGGCGGCCATCGACAACCGCTACGGCGTGGGACAGGTGACGTCGCGGCTGGGGCCGCAGCGCCAGACCGAGGTGTTCGACGCGGACACCGATTTCCTCGTCCAGATCGACCAGAAGATCGCCTGCCTGCTGATCGACGAGGCGCAGTTCCTGTCGACGGCGCAGGTGCAGCAGTTGCACCAATTGGCGCAAGTGCGCGGCATTCCCGTGATCAGCTACGGCCTGCGCACCGATTTCCGTGGCGAGCCGTTCCCGGGTTCCGCCTACCTGCTGGCGCTGGCCGACGACATCGAGGAACTCAAGAACATCTGCACCTGCGGCAAGAAGGCGACCATGAACATCCGCGTCGACCAGCATGGCAAGCGGATGAAAGAGGGCGAACAAATCAGCATCGGCGGCAACGAGACCTACCGGCAGGCCTGCGGGCGTTGCTTCTACTCGGAATAGGCCGCCGCTAGCCTCGCGGCGCCCCGCGCAGCGGATACCTTCAATACGCTTTAACGCAAGTCAATTGCGTTGACATGTATAATGCAAGTCCATTCTTAGGTATAGGTGCAGCGGGTGACATGAGTGTGAATGCGACTGTAAGCGACAGCAGGGCGCCGGCGTTTGGCGGACGCGTGGCGTCGATCGACGTGATGCGCGGGCTGATGATGATGGTGATGATGCTCGATCACGTGCGCGAGCGGTTTTTCCTGCGCTGGCCGGTGCCCGATCCGATGGACATCGCGACGATCGAACCGGCGCAGTTCTTTGGCCGGTTCGCGGCGCACTTTTGCGCGCCGATCTTTGTGTTCCTCACCGGCTTATCGGCGTGGCTATATGCGCATCCGGCCAGCGGAGCGCGCCCGGCCACCGGCTTCCTGCTCAAGCGCGGCCTGTTCCTGGTGGCGCTGGAAATCTTCGTCATCAATATCTCCTGGAGCGGGCGCTTGCCGCCGGCGACTATCTACCTGCAGGTGATCTGGGCGATCGGCTTGTCGATGATCGCGCTGGCGCTGCTGCATCGGCTGCCGCGCAAGGTGCTGGTGGCGCTCGGGTTGCTCATCGTGTTCGGACATAACCTGCTGACGCCGATCTCGTTTGCGCCGGGTGACTGGGGCTTCGTGCCCTGGACGATTCTGCACGACCGCGGGTACCTGGTGGCGGAAGGGGCGCTGAAGATCAAGGTCAGCTACCCGCTGCTGCCGTGGATCGGCGTGATTGTGCTGGGTTACGCGGCCGGCCCGTGGTACGCCAGGTCGCAGTCGCCGGCGGACCGCCGCAAGGCGCTGCTGATCGCCGGATGCGTGTCGGTGGCGCTGCTGCTGGTGCTGCGCGGGCTGAACATTTATGGCGAAACGCTGCACTGGGCGCCCGGCGAGACGGCGGTCAGGACGGTGATGTCGTTCCTGAACGTGACCAAATATCCGCCGTCGCTGGCGTTCCTGCTGATCACGTTGGGAGGCGGATGCCTGGTGCTGGCGTGGCTGGAAGGGCGCGACAACGGTTTCTTGCGCGTGGCGGCGGTGTTTGGCGGCGTGCCGATGTTCTACTACCTGCTGCACCTGTTCACGCTGCTGTTCCTGCAGGAAGCTGCGCTGGCGCTGTTCGGCGCCAATTACGGCGGGCGCTACGAGTTCGACGACTATTGGGCGGTGTGGCTGATGTCGGCGCTGCTGATACCGCTGCTGTACTGGCCGTGCAAGATGTTCGGCCAGTTCAAGCGCCGCACGACGATGGCTTGGGTCAAATATCTTTAAAGCCGCCGCTAAAGCACGTGGGGTGGATTAGCGAAGCGTCATCGGCCATGCATGCGTGTCGATGACGCGTGCATGGACGATGACGGCGTTCCGCCTAATCCCCCTGCGTGGCTCTTGGGCGATGCGGTGCCGGTCCCGGGTTACGCCGCCAGCGGCAGCTTGGTGAGCACCGGCGTTTTGAACTCGAAACGCTTGATTTCGCCCACCATCAGCACGTAGCAGAGGATGGCGACGGCGGCGTTGGCGCCGACGAAGACCAGCGCGCCGGCGAACGAGCCGGTCTCCTGCAGGATGTAGCCGATCACGATCGGCGTGGTGATGCCAGCCGTGTTGCCGAAGGTGTTGAACAGGGCGCCGCTCAGGCCGCCTGCTTCCTTCGGCGACGTGTCCGCCACCACGGCCCAACCCAGCGCGCCGATCCCTTTGCCGAAGAACGCCAGCGACATCACGGTGATGACCAGCCAGTCGGTTTCGACGTAGTTGCAGATGATCATGGACATCGCCAGCAGCAGGCCGCAGACGATCGGCGTCTTGCGCGCCACCGACAGCGAGAAGCCGCGCTTGATCAGACGGTCCGAGATCACGCCGCCCAGCACGCCGCCGAGGAAACCGGCCACCGCAGGCAGCGCGGCGACGAAGCCGGCCTTCAAAATCGTCATGTGACGCTCGGTCACAAGATAAACCGGGAACCAGGTCAGGAAGAAGTAGGTCAGCGTGTTGATGCAGTACTGGCCGATGTAGACACCCAGCAGCATGCGGTTGCCGAGCAGCTGGCGGATCGCCGAGCCGGTGTCGAGCTTGGTCGTGGCGACCGCTTTATCCTTGCTTTCCAGATCGATCAGCGCGCCACCTTCCTTGATGTAGGCCAGCTCGGCCGCATTGATGCGCGGGTGGTCCTTCGGGCCGTACACCATCTTGAGCCAGATGAAGGACATCAGGATGCCCAGGCCGCCCATGACGTAGAACACGCTTTCCCAGCCGTGGGTGTGGACCAGCCAGCCCATTAGCGGACCGAACAGCACGGTGGCGAAATATTGCGCCGAGTTGAAGATGGCGGCGGCCGTGCCGCGCTCGGCGGTCGGGAACCATGACGAGGCCAGCCGGCTGTTGCCGGGGAAGGAGGGCGCCTCGGACGCGCCCACTGCCAGGCGCAGGCAGAACAGCGCGGTCAGCGCGGCGGCGCCGGTCAGGAAGCCGACCGTCCCCATCAGCAGGGTGAACAGCGACCACATGAAGATGCTGAAGAAATAGGTGATCTTGGTGCCGAAGCGGTCGAGCAGCCAGCCGCCCGGCAATTGCGCCAGCACGTAGGACCAGGCGAACGCCGAGAACACATAGCCCATCTGCACCGGCGACAGTCCCAGCAGCTTCTTCAGCTCGGGGCCGGCGATGGCGATGGTGGCGCGGTCGGCGTAATTGATGGTGGTGACTGCGAACAGTATGGCCAGAATGAGCCAACGTACCCGCGTTGCTGGTGCTTGCTGCGTCGTCATGCGATCTCCTTGCTGATGTTGTGTGCGCAGATAATAGCGCAGATATCAGACATCATACAACCAGATATCTAAAATTCGTATCGCGGTTATACCGATCCGTGGCGGCTACAACTAAGTTCAAGTAAATCAACTAGTTAAACGTTTTCCTCGGTTGATTTTAGTTGTACGATGACGTATGTACAAGACGATATGTGGCGAGTTTTCGCTGGCGCGGCGGCGGCCGGCGAGCGCGCGTAGCGGGCCGGGTTGCGCAGCCTGGCCGGCCCGGGGCGGGATCGGAATTGACGTGGGATAGCCACCGTGCGACGATGCCGTATGAGCAGCCTGTTTGAATGTAGCCTACTCGCGCCGGCCTGGCTGTGCCACCATCGCGATCTTCTGATCTACCTGGTGCCGTCCCTGCTGCTGGCGCTGTTGATCCGCGCCTTGTCGGCGCGGCATCCCTTCTTTTTCCTGTTCACATTGGCGGGCACGGTTTGCCATGAACTGGCCCATTTCGTCGCGGCCAAGTTGACGGGCGCCCGCCCGGCCGCCTTCACGGTGATACCGCGCCGGGTCGGGCAGGGCTGGGAATTGGGCTCGGTACGGCTGACGCGCGTGCGCTGGTACAACGCGGCGCCATCGGCGCTGGCGCCGTTCGTGGTGGTGGTGCTGCCGTTTCTGGTGGCGTGGTGGCGCACCCGCTACGGCCTGCATTTCCAATGGATCGACGTGGCGCTGGCGTTCGGCGTGGCGCCGCAGTTCCTGGCCTTCTGGCCGTCCCCCGTCGACTGGAAAATCTCGCTGCGGTCGTGGCCGTACTTGCCGATCGTTGGCGCCGGCTGGTGGGTGGCCGGCGTCACGGGGATGACTAGTGCTGCATGGCTGCCGTACTGAGCGGTTTGACCGGCGCCTCCACCACGATCTTGCTGCGCACCTTCTGCGCGTTTTCGATCTCCAGCGTCAGCGGCACGGTGGCACCTGCCTTCAGCGGCTGCTTCAGTTCCAGCAGCATCAGGTGATAGCCGCCGGGGCTGAGCTTGACCGGTTTGCCGGCCGGCAGCTCCAGCGCCGTGATCTGGCGCATGCGCATCACATCGTCGACCATTTTCATCTCGTGCACTTCGACCACGCCGGCGGCCGGCGAGCTTACGCCGACCAGTTTGGCGCCCTGCGTCGAGGTCAGTGTCATGAAGGCGCCGGTGGCTTTTTGCGCGGCGACGGTGGCGCGCACCCACGGTTCGCCGACGGTCACCTGGGCCAGGGCGGGAAGGGCGGCGAGCAGCAGCAGGGAGAGCAGTTTTTTCATTGGAAGAGTCCTTTCAGGAAGCTGGTTGGTCGTGCGGGCGCCATCAGTTTGCGCAGGTCGTCTGCGCATTGCTGGGCGGATTGGTCATGTTTGAAGGCGAGCCGGATCTTGCTGTCGGCGTCGAACACGTAGGTGATGGCGGTGTGGTCCATCGTGTACGAGCTGCCGCTGGGAACCTTGCGGTAGAAGATCTTGAAGTCGGCGGCGGCCTTGGCCGTCTGCGCGAGGTTGCCGCGCACGCTGACGAATGTTGGATCGAAGGCGCGCATGTATTCGGCCAGCAGCGGGCCGGTGTCGCGCTCGGGGTCGACGGTGGCGAAGACGATTTGCAGCTTGTTGCCGTCGGCGCCCAGCAGGCGTTTGATTTCGACGGCGCGCGACAGCGCCGTCGGGCAGACGTCCGGGCACTGCGTGAAGCCGAAGAACAGCATCACGTATTTGCCTTTGAAGTCGCGCAGCGACGCCGGCTTGCCGTCGGCGTAAAACAGCTGGTAGTCCGGGCCGATGGCGGCGCCGGTGACGTCGATGCCGTTGTAGGCCGGCGCGGCCATGCCTGGCGCGGCCGTGGCCAGCACGGTGAGCGCGGCCGCGAGCGTGGAGATGAAATACCGTCTTTGCATAGATATCCTGTCGATGATGAAAAAGCGTGCGCACGCGCGGCGCCCGACGTGGGGCAGGGCGGCGTATCGTGCGCGTCAAGCGAGGGTCAGGACAGCGACGGCGGGCCGCGCGGCTTGGCGCCGGACCAGGCAGCCAGCGGGGAAGGCGACAGATAACTGAGGGATGGATAGACGTCGTGGCCGTCGAGCAGCGCGACCAGCGTTGGAATCGACGGCGGCGGCGCGGCCGGGGTTGCGTGGGTGGCGCAAAACACGCAGTGCTTCATGCCGGCGGCCGGCATGTCCTGCGTGCGCTTGGCCGGGGTGGCGCTGCAAATGTCCAGCGTCAGCGGATCGCGCAGCAGCGTCGACATCGCCTGGCCGAGCGCCGGCGTCAACAGGTTCAGCAAGATCGCGATGCAGACGATCAGGCTGGTGCGGCGCCGGTGGTGGAAGAAATTACCCATGTGCTAATTATAGGTGAAAACGCCGCGGCGCCGGTTCACTCGATCTTTTTCACCAGGCCCACGTAAAGTCGCCGCGCGATGAAATGGTCGAAGCCGGTCTGGCGGAAAGTGCTGGTGTCGGTCGCGCAGGTGCGCCGGCTGCCATCGAAAATGTCGTTGGCGTTGACGGTCAGGCTGAGCGTCTTGCTCAGCGCGTGCTTCCAGCTCAGGTTGACGCTGCTGGTGGCGCCGAACCGGCCCAGCGGCGAAATGCCGGACGACTGACGATGCGCATCGAGGGACAATTGGTCCGGTCCGACGCCGTACGCCGCCCGCAGGTTCAGATAGCCCGCAATATCGCTTTGGCGCACGAGACCGGAAAGGTCCGGGGTTCGCAGCATCACCCGATAGACGCCGCCGTCCATGCCCAACTGCAGCTTGGCGTCCGGCGTCCAGGTGGCGGCGCCGCTGATGCCGGCCGAGCTGGCCTGCCCGCCATTTTGCTTCGAGGTGACGATCACATTGTCGGCGAAACCGCGGGCATCGGTCACCGTGTTGCTGCTGGTGCGATAGAAGGCGTTCAGGCCGGCGGTGAATTGCGCGACGCTCGCATCGGTGCCGATTTCCCAGGAAGTCAGCTGTTGCGGCGTCAGGCCGGGGTTGCCACGGCTGAGGTTTTGGGCGTCGACATAGGTGGTGAACGGGTTGAGATCGCGCGGATCGGGCATTTGCAGGCTGCGGCGGTAGCTGAGCGTCAGGTCGGCCTTGTCGCTCACGGCATAGCGCAGGTGCAGGCTGGGGTTGAACGCCTGCCAATGTCGCGTCCGCATGCCGCTTTCCGCCGGGTTCACGCGCAACGCCATGCGCTCGGCGCGTCCGCCCACCAGCGCTTCCCATTTGCCGTGCGTGATCTGGTCGGTCAGATAGGCGGCGCTCACGGTTGTCGTCACGGCGTAGCCGTTGGTGGTGGCGGGATCGGCCGTCTCGGCGCCTGCCGCGGCATCGACGGACGCCTGATAGTTGTCGATGTTGTCGACCTTGTCGTGGATATCCAGCCCCATGCCCAGTTTGCCGTAGGCCGACGGGCGGCTCCAGTCGACCGTGGCCTGGTTCAGGCGGCGCGCCAGCCTGGTGGCGCCGCGACTGTGGTCGGTGGCGCTTGCCGGCACGATGAAGACGTCGCGGTAGGATTTGTCGATCAAGCCTTTTGTATCGCTGTGCTGGAACATCGCTTTGAGCGCCGTGCCGCCACCTTGGTGGTTGTAGCTCAGGCTGGCGATGCCGTCGGATTGCTCGTTGGGGCCGGTGGAGATCCGGTGATAGACGGTCTCGGCGGCGCCCGTGCGGTTCTCGTTGAGCACGTCGAACACGGGGCGCGAATGGCGCTCGTTATATTTGGTTGACAGGCTCAGGCTATCGGTATCGCTGAGCGTGTAGTCGACGCCGACGGCCGCGCTTTGAACGGTGCGGCGGACGAATACTTCCGAGGTCTGGCGGGTCCGCCGTGTCTCGCCGCCAAAGTTATTCCAGTCCACCGTCGATTCGCGGATTTTGTCCGTGCCGTCATGGCGCAACGCCAGGTTGCCGTGCACGCTGATGTTCCTGGTGGTGACATCGCCCGACGCGCCGACGTTCCAAAGGCCGTGGTCCGCCGCGCTGCCCTGGACCTGTGCGCGGGCGCCGGGCTTGCGGTCGCGCTTCAACACGATATTCAGGATGGCGCCGCCATTGGCGTTGTAAGCGGCGGAGGGATTGGTGATGACTTCCACGCTGGCGATGTCGGCGCCGCTCATGGTTTGCAGCGCCGTCGCCCGCTCATCGGCCGATCCGGACATCATCGCCGTCGGCTTGCCGTCGATCAGTACCGTGACCTGGGCGTTGCCCTTGACGGCGATTTGTCCGTCGGCCGACACCGATACCTCGGGTGTCGACTGCAAGACATCCTGCGTGGTGCCGTTTGCCGCCCTCGGCATGTTGGCCGTGTCGTAGACGGTCTTGTCGATTTTTTTGACGACGGATTGTTTTTTTGCCGTGACCGTCACCGTCGGCGCAGGTGGCAATAGTTGTGTTTCCTGGGCGTGCGCTGCTAGCGGCAGCGCAACGAGCATGCTGAAGATGCGGAGCCATGGCGCGGCCGGCCGGCTTGGCCGGGTAATCGATTGAATGGGCATGATCTCTGGTTGTGCGACTAACATGGCAATAATGCGACATATGTCGCATACGGTCAAGCCGTTATTTTGTGCGCTGGTCGCCCATCATCATTCGCCTTGGCGCGTGTCCTTTCGATAGTCGGAGGGGCTGCTGCCGGTCCAATGCTTGAACGCGCGGCAGAAACCCGTGGCATCGGCGAAGCCGAGTTCGAATGCCAGCGTCGCCACGCTTGTGTTCGAATTGGTGAGGCGGTGAACCGCGATGTCGCGTCGCAGCCCGTCTTTCACCGCCTGGAAATGCGTTCCTTCCTCGGCAAATCGGCGGTTGAGCGTGCGAACCGAGGTGTGCAATGCCTGCGCGAGATGCTGGATCGTCTCCGGCTGTGCCAGATTCTGTTCGAGATGCCCGCGTGCCCGGGCCGCGATGGAGGCGCGGTGGAGCGCGCTGAAGGTCCAGTCTTCGGGCGCGCGTTTGAGGAACGCCCAAAGCTCGTGCTTTTCGCGTTTGTATGTTTCCGCGCAGTCCTGATAGGCGAAATGGATACTCGTTGCTTCGGCATTGAAGCGCACTTCGCCGGGATACAGCACGGCGTAGTCCGCCACATGCCTGGGCTTGGCGAAGCTGAACGCCACGCAGTGCAGTCCGATCTCCCTGCCGAGCAGCCAGGACGCGATCCCGTGGATCAGCTTCATCATCAACTCGTGCCCGAGCGGCTTGGCCTGCGTGCCGGGTATTCGCTCCACCAAGGCCAGCCGGACAAGATTGTTTTTGGTCGAGATATGCAGCCGGTAATCGTCCAGCAACAAATTCCAGAAGCGCACGAAGCGATTCAACGCGACCAGCACGGTTGGCGCGTCCAGCAGGCTGAGCATGAGGTATTTCAGGGTGCCGGTTCGGATCGGCCGCGACCACAGTCCCAGCATCTCGTCGTCTAGCGTCGCCGCGACGGTCCGGTAGAGCGCGACGTATTGCTGGCGCGTCAGTCGCGCATCCGGTTGCTGGAGCAGGGACTCGGGGATGGCGGCGCTTGCGAGCACCTGCGCTACCCGAGCGTCGCCGTGCCGGGTGCGGACGAAGTGCAGCATCCCGTGCAGGAAGTGCGCGGAAACAGTGGTGGTGCTTTGCCAGGATGGTGTCATCATTCCTGCATTATGGCGCGTATTGCATATTTAATGGCGTGATGCGCCAGCCTTTTTGCCGTCGCCTCCCTATACTACGGCTTGATTACCAGGATGTCTAACTCGACCGCGTGACGTTGCATGGCGTATTTTGCCAATCGCAATGGGTGTTGTTTCGTCGGTCAAAAGAGGAGCTTGATGTGAATACAAGACGAATTGTGGTGACCGGGATGGGCCTGGTGTCGCCGCTGGGTTGCGGAGTCGAGACCGTGTGGCGCCGCCTGCTGGACGGCCGGTCGGGATTGATCGCCCTGCCGGAAGATGTCACGGAAGGGATTGCATCCAAGGTCGCCGGCGTCGTGCCGGCCCTGTCGCCGGACCACCCGTGGGGATTCGATCCGGCGCGCTGCGTGGAGCCCAAGGATCACAAGAAAATGGATCGGTTCAGCCTGTTCGCCCTGGCTGCGGCCGACGAGGCCCTGGGCCAGGCCGGCTGGCGGCCCGGGTCCGACAGCGAGCGCGAAAGAACGGCGACCATCGTGGGCTCGGGCGTGGGCGGCTTCGGCGCGATCGTGGAGGCGGTGAGGACCACGGACGGACGCGGGCCGAAGCGGCTTTCCCCGTTCACCGTTCCAGGTTTCCTGGCCAATATGGCGGCCGGACACATTTCCATCCGCCACGGCTTTCGCGGCCCGCTCGGCGCGCCGGTGACCGCATGCGCCGCCAGCGCACAGGCGATCGGCGACGCCGCGCGCCTGATCCGTGCCGGCGAAGCCGACATCGCCTTGTGCGGCGGCGCCGAGGCCTGCATCGATCGCGTCAGCCTCGGCGCGTTCGCCGCCGCCAGAACCATGTCCACCGGCTTCAACGATCTTCCCATGCAGGCATCGCGCCCCTTCGACGCCGGCCGCGACGGCTTTGTCATGGGGGAGGGCGCCGGCATGCTGGTGATCGAGGAACTGGAGCATGCATTGCGCCGTGGCGCCACGCCGATTGCCGAGCTGCTCGGGTATGGCACCACAGCCGACGCCTATCACATGACGTCGCCGCCCGAAGACGGCGGCGGCGGACGGCGCGCGATGGAACTGGCGATCCGGCAGGCCGACATCGCGCCAGAACGGATCGGGCATTTGAACGCCCACGCGACGTCCACGCCGGTCGGCGACGCCAGCGAGCTGGCCGCCATCAAGGCGATCTTCGGGACGGGCTGCGGCCCGGCGCTGTCGGCCACCAAGTCCTCGACCGGACATTTGCTCGGGGCCGCCGGGGGCGTGGAGGCGATCTTCACCGTGCTGGCCCTGCGCGACCAGATGGCGCCGCCGACGCTGAATCTGGCGCGGCCAGATCCGGCGGCGCAGGGCCTCGACATTGTCACCGGCTCGGCGCGCAAGTTAACAACCGACTATGCCATGTCCAACGGCTTCGGTTTTGGCGGGGTCAACGCCAGTCTGGTGTTCCGGCGGCTCTGATCGCCGCCGGATGCGGCACCGGGCGGTGGTTGCGGGTTTGACGGCTGAGCGCGTGTCCGATTGCCAGACTTGACCCCGGGGGTTTTCAATAAAAAAGCCGCCAGCGCTTTCACGCTGGCGGCTTTTCGCGCAGGCTGCTTTACCGGCCTTATTTCAGCGCCAGATATTCGCGCTTGTCGTTGCCCAATGCGGGCGCGGCCTTGTGGCTGCCCAGCTTGAAGATGCGCACCACCTGCTCCAGCTCGTGCGCCTGGTCCTGCAGCGCATGCGCGGCGGCGGCCGCTTCCTCGACCAGCGCGGCGTTCTGCTGCGTGACCTGGTCCATCTGGGCGATCGCTTCGTGCACCTGGCCGATGCCGCTGCGCTGCTCTTCGCTGGCGCTGCTGATCTCGGACATGATGTCGGTCACGCGGCGCACGCTGTCGACCACTTCCTGCATCGTCGTGCCGGCCTGTTCGACCTGGCGGCTGCCGATGTCGACCTTGCTGACGGAGTCGTCGATCAGCGCCTTGATTTCCTTGGCGGCGGTGGCCGAGCGCTGCGCCAGGTTGCGCACCTCGGAGGCGACGACGGCGAAGCCGCGGCCTTGTTCGCCGGCGCGCGCCGCTTCCACGGCCGCGTTCAGCGCCAGGATGTTGGTCTGGAAAGCGATGCCGTCGATGACCGAGATGATGTCGACGATCTTGCGCGACGATTGATTGATCGAGCCCATCGTGTCGACCACTTGCGCGACCACTTCGCCACCCTTTGCGGCGATGCCCGAGGCGGCCAGCGCCATCTGGTTGGCCTGGGCGGCGTTGTCGGCGTTTTGCTTGACGGCGCTGCTGAGCTGCTCCATCGACGCTGCGGTTTCTTCCAGGCTCGACGCCTGTTCCTCGGTGCGCGACGACAGGTCCAAGTTGCCGCTGGCGATCTCGCCCGAGGCGCTGGTGATCTGCTCGGCGCCGGCGCGCACCTGGCCAACGACGTTCGACAGGTTGCTGCTGATGCCGTTGAGGGCGCGCAGCACCAGGCCGATTTCATCCTTGTTGTCGATTTCCAGATGCACGTCCAGGTCGCCCTGGGCGATGCGGGTGGCCGCTTCCTCGGCGCGCGCCAGCGGACGCGAGACCACCGAGCGCACCAGCAGGAACAGCACGCCGGCGAAGACGAGCAGCGCGGTCAGGCCGAGCGCGGCGTAAGTGTTGCGCAGGGTGGCCGCTTCACGGGTGATTTCCTCGGTGTAGGTGCCGCCGACGATGAGCCAGTTCCAATCCTTGAAGGTCTTGAATTCGACCATTTTTTCGCGCGGTTCCTTGCCGTCGGCGTCCGGCCAGTCGTACGTCATGCTGCCTTGCTTGGCGGTCAGCATTTCCTGGATGAACAGGCGGCCGTCGGCGCTCTTGCGCTCGAACAGGTTTTCGCCTTCGCGCGAGCGGTGGATCAGCATCTTGCCCTGGTCCTTGCCCGGCGCCGCGTTGAGCACATAGATGTAGCCGGTCTCGCCGATGGTGATGGCCTTGATTTTTTCCTTGAGCATATTCATGTTCTTGGAGATGTCGAGGCCGATGAACAGCACGCCGATGACTTTGCCGGCATCGTTCTTGATCGGGTCGTACTGGGTGATGTATTGCTTGCCGAACAAGGTGGCCAGGCCGATGTAGCTGTTGCCGGCGCGCAGCGGGGCGTAGCTCAGGTGGGCGTGGTCGAGCTGGGTGCCGACGGCGCGGTCGCCGTTTTCCTTCTTCAGCGAGGTGCTCACGCGCACGAACTCGTCGCCATCGGCGGCGAAGATGGTGACGATCACGCCGGTGTCGCTGGTGAATTTGTCGGGGATGGTGAAGTCAAGGTTGAGCGGCTTGCCGTCGTGCAGCAGGGTCGGGGTCGGCTTCCCGGCGATCTCGACCTTGGTGGCCGGATCGAGCGTGAACTTGCCGGCGCCGAAACCGGCGGCGAACAGGCGGGCGAAGCTGGACGCTTCGTTGGTCATGGCGTTGTTGAACACCTCGACCGTGTTGCTGATGCCGTTGAGGGAGTTGGCGACGTTGGACTTGGCGCGCTCCTTGAGCATGGACGACGTGCTCATGTTAATCAGCGTCAGCAGAATTGCGAGGATCACGCTGATCAGCGCGAACGTGAAAACGGTGATTTTGGTGCCAACGCCCCAGTTACGGGTATTCATAGTAAATGTGCTCATGGATCTCTTCAGAGAAAAAGTCTTGCTATTGGGATGCTCGTAGACGAGCGCGCTCCGGGGAGCGACTGGGTGAGGCGGCTACGAACTACAAGCGCCTCACCAGTGGAGGCGTGCGGGCACTGCCGAATCATTGCCTGGCAGGCCGTGAAATTACTGTACTAGACAGGATGATAGCATAATTTTGCTGCATGGCAATATATATTTGCGAAATCCGTGGCGATTTTCTTTTTGAAAACAGTAACTTAAATAAAATTTTCACGGCGCGGGGCGGGATTTTCGTGGGCAACGCCAGTCCAATTGCTGGACAGAAATCGATTTTCAGTTACTCTTAAGCTTGTACAGCGAAACTCGGGTCGTACGCTGCCGTGGCGCGGCTGCTATCCTGTAGAATAAAATCGTGCGGTTTGTTACCTCCGCATGACGAACCGCCGAATTACCGAATTGCGTCACCGATAAATGAGTTATTACGTTCCGGAGTAAAGCCGATGAAGAAGCAAATGCTGTTGGTGGCCATGATGTCGGCCCTGTCAGTCCAGGCCGGCGCAGCCGCGCCGGAAAAAACGGCAGATACCCCACTCAAGCCCCAGGCGGGTCAAACCCAGGCGGCCGTGTGGGCGTCCCGGGTGCTGGGCAAGTTACATTACAAGGCCGTGCCGCTCGACGACGCGATGTCCGAAAAGATCTTCGACCGCTACTTCAAGTCGCTGGACTCCGAAAAGCTGTTCTTCACGCAGGCCGACGTCGACCAGTACGCCATCGTGCGCACCCGTCTTGACGACGCCATCAACGGCGAGAACCTGAGCGTGCCGTTCGCCATCTTCAACCTGTACCAGCAGCGCCTGACCGAGCGCATCGCCTATGCGCGCGAGCTGGTCAAGACCAGCAAGTTCGAATTCAACTCCGACGAGAGTTACCAGTACGACCGCGAAAAGGCCGAGTGGACCAAGAGCGACGCCGAGGTCAAGGACCTGTGGCGCAAGCGCGTCAAGAACGAGTGGCTGCGCCTGAAGCTGGCCGGCAAGGATGACAAGAGCATCCGCGAGACGCTCGACAAGCGCTACGAGAACTACCTGATCCCGTCGCGCAAGCCGACCAACGAGGACGTGTTCCAGATCTTCATGAACGCCTACGCGATGTCGATCGAGCCGCACACCAACTACCTCGGCCCGCGCGCGGCCGAAAACTTCGATATCGCCATGCGCCTGTCGCTCGAGGGCATCGGCTGCGTGCTGCAAAGCCGCGACGACTACACCGTCGTGCGCGAGGTGGTGCCGGGCAGCCCGGCCGGCCTGTCGGGCAAGATCAAGGTCGGCGACAAGATCGTCGCCGTCGCCAAGGACGAGAAGACCGCGCTGACCGAGGTCATGGGCTGGCGCCTGGACGACGTCGTCGCGCTGATCCGCGGCCCCAAGGATTCGACCGTCAAGCTGGAGATCATCCCGGCCGACGCCGGCCCCGACGGCAAGCATTCCTTCGTCTCGCTGGTGCGCCAGAAGATCAGCATGGAAGAGCAGTCGGCCAAGAAGACCATCTACGAGGTCAAGGACGGCAACGTCAAGCGCCGCGTCGGCGTGATCGCGCTGCCGACGTTCTACCAGGACTTCGAGGCCCGCCGCAAGAACGAGAAGGACTTCAAGAGCGCCACGCGCGACGTGGCCCGCCTGCTGGCCGAGCTGAAGAAGGACAAGGTCGACAACGTGCTGATCGACCTGCGCAACAACGGCGGCGGCTCGCTCAACGAGGCGGTCGAGCTGACCGGCCTGTTCATCGACAAGGGACCGGTGGTGCAGCAGCGCAGCGCCGACAACAAGGTCGAAGTGGAAAGCGACACCAACGCCGGCATGGCGTGGGACGGCCCGATGGGCGTGCTGATCAATCGCGGCTCGGCGTCGGCGTCGGAAATCTTCGCGGCGGCGATCCAGGATTACGGCCGCGGCATCATCATCGGCGAGCCGAGCTTCGGCAAGGGCACGGTGCAAACCCTGTTCGGCCTGGACCGTTTCTCGCAGAGCGAAAAGGTCAAGTACGGCGAGTTGAAGTTCACCGTGGCGCAGTTCTTCCGCATCAACGGCGGAACCACGCAGCTGCGCGGCGTCACGCCCGATATCAAGCTGCCGACGATGTCGGACGCCGATTCGTTCGGCGAGTCGAGCTACGACAACGCCTTGCCGTGGACCTCGATCAAGCCGGCGATCTACATTCCGGCCGGCGAGCTCAAGGAAATCGTGCCGATGCTGGACAAAAAGCATGACGCCCGCGTCGCCAAGGACAAGGACTTCCAGTATCTGGCCGAGGACATCGCCCTGGTCAAGAAGCAGCGCAAGGAAAACTCGATCTCGCTGAACGAAACCGTGCGCCGCAAGGAGCGCGAGCAGCAGGAGGCGCGCGCCAAGCTGCGCGAGGCCCGCCTGCTGGCCAACACCCCGGGCGCCGACGATCCGATCCTGGTGCCGGATCCGAAGGACGCGCTGAACAAGGCGATTTCGGCCAAGCCGGCCAGCGGCAAGACCGCGCCGGTACCGAAAGTGGCCGGCGTGCGGGGCGCGCTGCGTAGCGACGACGGCCTGCAAGGCGCCGAGCGTTCGCTGGCGGCCGAGCTGGAAGCGGAAAAAGCCGCCAAGGCGGCCAAGGACGTGCTGTTGAACGAGGCGGTGCACATCATGGCCGACGAGGTGGCCTTGCTGAAGACCGATACCCGCATGGCGTCGCGCGTGCTGCCGTACGCGGCCAACGCCAAGTAACCGGGGACCACAGCCCTATATTGCTGCAAAGACACACGTTATGCCTTTGGTGAATATCCACCATTATGAAGATAAATTGGATATATATCGGACCCTAAGGCATCATTCTTCTGTCTCCTCTATTCTCCTCCAAGGAAATAGATTTAGCCCGCTCTCGTAGCGGGCTTTTTTTTAGGCATATAATTGCAAACTCATTAATTGAGGTTTTTATGCAATTTATTGTGGCTTCGCTCGGCACGGAGATCGTGACTTCGCTGGCGATGCTTTATCTGCTGCTTGGCATGGCGTCGCTCAGTGTCGGCTGGACCTTGCGCGCCAGGCCGCACAGTCAGTTGCGGCTGCAAGTCAATTCCTGGTGGTTCATCTTTCCGGTGCTGACCGCCAGCCTGCTGCTGCATCCGGCCGGCACGGTGCTGCTGGTGCTGGCCATCGGCGTGCTGGCCTTGCGCGAGCTCACGCCGTTCGGCGGGCCGCGTTTCGCGTCGCTGGCGGCCATCGCGCTGGCCGCCGTGGTCATTTCGACCTATCTGCTGCCGCCCGCGTTCGACCTGATCATGCCGGCGGTGCTGGCGCTGCAGTTGCTGCTGTATGCGCGCCAGCGCGCGCCGGCGATGCTGGCCTGGCTGCTGTGGCTGACGCTGTGCTACAGCTGCGGCTTCCTGATCCGCTACGACAGCTTGCCGCTCGACGCGCACCAGCGGCTGGCGTGGCTGTTCTACCTGTACGCGCTGACCGCGCTCAACGACGTCGCCCAATTCATCAGCGGGACCGTGTTCGGGCGCCACCGCATCGCCCCCGGCATCAGCCCGAACAAGACGTGGCAGGGACTGGCGGGCGGCGTCGCCGTCACGCTGGCGCTGTCGCTGCTGCTGGGACGCCATCTGCATCTGGCCGGCGCGCGCGATCTGGCGCTGTACGCCGTGCTGCTGTCGGTCGGCGGATTTTGCGGGGACATGATGTTCTCGGCCGCCAAGCGCGCCTACGGCGTCAAGGATTTTTCGCAGCTCATCCCGGGACACGGCGGCATCCTCGACCGCGTCGACAGCCTGGTGGTCACCGCGCCCCTGCTGTATTTCCTGATCACCCACCTTTACGAAAGCACCCCATGAAAGCTGAACGCTCATTGGCATGGAATACAAGCGAATCCGGCTTCGCGTGCGATGACGGCACGCGGCTGTTCTACCGGACCTGGCACCCGGCATCCCCGCGCCAGGACGGCCCGAAGCGGGCGCTGGTCTTCCTGCATCGCGGCCACGAGCACTCCGGCCGCATCCAGCCGCTGGTGGAACAGTTCGGTTTCACGCAGGACTGGGCGTTCGCCTGGGACGCGCGCGGCCACGGCTATTCACCCGGCGAGCGCGGCGACGCGCCCGGCTTCGAGACGCTGGTCGGCGATTTCGACGCCTTTATCCGCCACATCGCCGCCACCCACGGTATCGCCGTCGAGAACATCCTGGTGGTCGCCAACAGCGTCGGCGCGGTGATCGCGGCGACCTGGTTGCACGACTACGCGCCCCGCGTGCGCGGCGTCATCATGGCTGCCGCCGCGTTCGAGATCAAACTGTACGTGCCGCTGGCCAAGCCGGCCTTGCGCTTTGCGCGCCGCTTCAAGCCGGAACTGTTCGTCACCAGCTATATCCGGCCCGGTATGCTGACCCATTCGGCGCAGGAGGCGGCCGCCTATGGCGCCGATCCGCTGATCGCCAAGGCCATCTCGGCCAACGTGCTGCTCGGATTGGCGGACACGGCCAAACGCATCGTCGCCGACGCCGCCGCCATCGATGCGCCGATCCTGATGCTGGCGGCCGGCAAGGACTTCGTCGTCAAGGAGGGCCCGCAGCAACGCTTCTACGAGCGTCTGAGCTCGCCGCTGAAACGCTACGTGCGCTTGCCGGACGCCTTCCACGCGCTGTTTTACGAGCAGGACACCACGGTGGCGCTGGAAGAAAGCCGCCGCTTCGTCGACGCCTGTTTCGCGCGCGCGCCGACGCCGGCGTCGTTCTATCTGACCGCCGACCGCGACAGCGACAGCGCGCGCCGCTACGCCGCCCTCAAGGCCGGCCAAAGTTGCGGCGCGCTGACCAAGGCCTGGTTCGGCCTGCAACGCGTCATGCTGGGGATGATGGGGCCGGTTAGCGACGGCATGAAAATCGGTCTGCGCCACGGATTCGATTCCGGCGCCTCGCTCGACTACGTGTACCGCAACCAGGAGGGCGGCCGCTTTATTTTCGGCAAGATCATGGATCGCGGTTACCTGGATGCGGTCGGCTGGCGCGGCATCCGTCAGCGCAAGCGCCAGTTGCAGCGCATGCTCGAGGATCGCATCGCCGCCCATCGGGGCGAGGCGCCATTGCGCATCCTCGACGTCGCCGCCGGCTCGGGCCGCTATGTGCTGGAGAGCGTGAAGCGCTTCCAGGACAAGAACATCGAGGTCACGCTGCGCGACTTCACCCAGCACAACCTGGACCAGGCGCGCGCGCTGGCGCAGCACTTGCAAATGAACGCCAAGGTCGAGTACCAGCTGCGCGACGCCTTCAGCCCCGACAGCTATCGGGTCGCCGAGGGGCAATACGATATCGTGGTGGTTTCCGGCTTGTATGAACTGTTCAGCGACAACGCGCCGGTGTCGGCCTCGTTGCAAGGCGTGTTCAGCGTGCTGCGCGACGGCGGCTATCTGATCTACACCGGCCAGCCCTGGCATCCGCAGCTGGACATGATCGCGCTGACGTTGACCAGCCATCGCGGCACGCCGTGGCAGATGCGGCCGCGCCCGCAGGCGGAGATGGACGGGCTGGTGGCGTCGGCCGGTTGCGACAAGCTGGCCACCAGCATCGGGCTGGAGGGGATCTTTACGGTGTCGCTGGCGCGCAAGCCCGCAGCGCCTGTTTCAGCCGGTTGACCACCGTCCACACCGACAGCACCGCCACCAGCGACGGCACCGCGTGCAGCAGCGGCGCGGCGCTGTCGAGTCCGATCAACAGCCCGAGCAGGCCGAACCAGAAGGCGCGGTCGCTCTTGCCCATCGGGCCGTCGAAGCGGCGCGTGGCGCCGACCGCGAGCGCGACGACGCCTGCGAACTCGGCCAGCAAGCCGCCGATCACGGCCAGCAGCACCAGCGCCGGCGCCACGCCGGCCGCCAGCATGAACGGCAGGTACAGCGCGACATCGGACACCTGGTCGCATAGTTCGTTGAGCAAGGTGCCGAGGCGGGTCTTTTGCCCGGTGGCGTTGGCCAGCATGCCGTCGATGGCGTTGAGCGCCATGCGCAGCAGCAGGAAGGCGGGCAGGCCCAGCCACAGCCCGGCGCGATGCGGCTGCCAGGCCAGCGCCGCGCCGTAGGCGAGCGACAACAGCATCGTCGCCAACGTGATCTGGTTGGGCGAGACGCGCCAGCGCACCAGCGCGCGCATCAGCGGTTGCAGCAGGCGCTGGAATTGTGGCTTCAACTGGTAGATCGAAAAACTCATTGCTGGCTGTGCTCCTGATAAAGTTGGGCGATTTCGCGGCTGCGCCGGTAGCCCATGGCGCAGTGCATATAGATGGGGCGGCCCTGGCCGGCGTGGATGGCGATGGCCTCGACGATGTGCCGCGCCGATTGCAGCGTCGGCGTTTCCAGGTCCAGCAGCGGGAAGTGGTGGTAGATGTGCCGGCGCAGCGCCGGGGTTTCGCTCAGCTCGTTGGCAAGGTCGATGACGACGCAGTCCGCCGGCAAGCGCGCCGCCTCCGCGTTGCTCAGGCGGCGCCCCACCCACAGCCCGCCGCCATGGTCGGCGAACGGCGGGCGGTGGCGTTCGCGCAGCCGCACCAGCTGCCAGGTCAGCAGGTAGCCGGCCAGATAGGGCACGTACAGCAGCCAGATCCATAGCGGGTAGCTGCCGTGGCGCTTGCGCAGGAAGCCGGCCGAGCGGGTGTGATAGGCGCGCGCCACCAGCAGCAGGCTGGCGCACAGATACAGCCACCACGGGCCGCCGAGCGCGAGCCAGGCCAGCAGCGACAGCGCGGCCAGCATGGCGTAGACCAAGCCGACGGGTTTGCGCGATTCGGCGCCGGCGCGAGGCGTCGGCAGCAAGCGGATCGCCAGCACGCCGAGCAGCGCGCCGCCGGCCACGTCGAGCACATGGTGTTGATAGGTGAACACGGTGCTGACGGCCACCAGCAGCAGCCAGCCGGCCAGCGCCGCGCGCTGACAGGGCGCGCGCGCGACGGTGCGCAGTGCCGGCCAGAATATGACGCAGTAGGCCACGTGCAGCGACGGCAGCTGGTTGTACGGCCGGTCCACGAGCGACAGTTGGGCGAACAGCCACGCGGGCAGGGCGGCGTCGACGGGCGGGCGGACCAGCTCGAAGCGCAGCGGAAAGGCGGCGAAGAGCAGGCAGGCGACGAGGGTGGCGAAGGCCACGCGCCGGCTCAAGGCCGATAGTTCGCCGCGTCCCCGCACCAGCAGGAAGCTGAGCGCGAACAGCAGGCCCGAGGTCATGTACGGCACCACCATCCACGGCATGAACGGCAGGGACGCTTCCCACGCCATCGCCACGCCGCCGAGGCCGCCCTGTTGCTGTTCGAGCTGGCCGAGGTAATTGGTGGCCGGATAGCAGGCGCCGAACAGCGCCGCGTTCAACGCCAGCGACAGCCAGCGCCCGCCGGCCGCCACGCCGCCGCGGTCGGCCGCGCCGGCGGCGGCCAGCGGACCGCGCGCGCACGTGCCGGGGGCTGACGGGCGATACATTGCAAAAGCGTCCTTGTTAATAACTATGTAATTGTGCATTATGTCACGCATGACGCGAGCTGAGCTATACCCAAAATACGAACGCTGCATGGTGCTGGCCGGCGGCGGTTTCCGCTTCGGCTACTACCTGGGCATGCACGCGGCGGCCATCGATGCCGGCCGGGAGCCGGACTTGCTGCTCGCCACCTGTGGCGGCGCGGTCGCCGGCGCCATCATCGCCGGCTTGCCCGACACGGCCGCGCGCAAGGCGTGGCTGCTGTCGCGGCCGATGTATGAATTCCTTGGCGAGATGCGCTCCAGCGACCGGGCCACGCCGGCCCGCGCGCTGCTCGATGTGGCGCGGCGGCGCCTCAAGGCCGGTCGCGCCGGGCGGCTGCCGGACCTGTTCAATGACTACCTGTTCGATCTGCCGGCCTTGCCGCTGCCGCCGGCGGGCGGCGCAAACGCGAACGCAAACGCGAACGCAAACGCAAACGCAAACGGTCCGGCGCTGGCCATCATCGGCGGCAAGCTGTTGTTCGGCCCGCACGAGGCGGGAACGGCCCGGGACGGGCGGGCGATCTACAACGTCGTGCTGTTTGGCGACGGACGCGCCGCCGCGCTCGCCGATGGCTTGCCCTCGGCGATGGGCGCGGACGGCTGGACCGACGCCGTCGCGCCGGATTTGCTGGTCGATACCGCCATGCCGGTGGCCGACGCCGCCCGCATCTCCATCGCCGACATGGTGTACTTCCGCTGCCAGAGGGCGCGCGGCGCCGACTATACCGGCGGCGTGATCGACCTGTTCCCGGTCGAGCTGGCGCGCGGTCTGGCGCGCCACGTCACCATGGAGATGAAGGAAGCCTACGACGAGTCGCTGGCCGCTCCCGCCCTGCGAAACGTCTTCGGTGTCGACGGCAACCGGCGGCTGCGCCACGTGCACGCGCAGCCGGTCGATGTGTGGGTCGACACGTCCGACGTGCGGCGCGTCATGCAAGGACGCGGCGTGCGCAAGCGCGTGGACTGGCGCGCCAACCGGGTCAGGCTGGTCGCCCCGGTCAGCTACGACCGTTACGTGGCCGACGCCAGCGCGTTGTGGGACTACGGCTACCAGCGCGCGCGGGAGGCGTACGCGCTGGCGGCGCAGGGACGCCGTGCGCCGATGCGCAACGGCAGCCGGCTGAACGAGGCGGCGCGATGACCGTTCAACACGTAATGATCATCGGCGGCACCAGCGGCATCGGCCTGGGGCTGGCGCGGCACTATGCCGGGCGCGGCGCGCGCGTGGCCGTCTGCGGGCGCCATCCGGACAAGGTGGCCGGCCTGCCGCTGTTGCGCGATGGCCGCGTCACCGCGCATGCCTGCGACATCGCCGACCGCGACCGCGTGGCAGCGGTGGTGGCCGAGTTCGCGGCCGGCGGCCTCGACCTGTTGATCGTCACCGCCGGCCAGTACACCGACGCGGCGGCCATCGCGCGCGATCCGGCCGCCACGTTGCCAGTGTTGCGGGTCAATGTCGGCGGGCTCGATCACGCCTTTAGCGCGGGCGCCGAGGCGATGCTGGCGCGCGGCCACGGCCACCTGGTCGCGGTCGCCTCGATCGCCGGCTTGCAGCGGGACTATCCGGGCGGCTCCGTCTACAGCGCCAGCAAGCGCGCCGCGATCGCCATCGGCGACGCCTGGCGCAAGGCGCTGGCGCCGTTCGCCATCGCGGTGACGGTCGTCGTGCCGGGCTACGTCGACACCGCCCGGCTGCGCGAGTTGAACGGCGGCGACGCCAGCGGCAAGCCGTTCCTGATGTCGGAGGACGAAGCCGTTCAACGCATCGCCGCCGCCATCGCGCGGCGCGACGAACGCTGCGTTTTCCCGTGGCAGATGCATGCGCTGGTGCGGCTGTTCAACCTGCTGCCGCTGGCGCTCAAGCGGCTGCGCAGCAAGTGAGCGGCTTGTCAAAAAATGTACGAATGCAATAGTATGGCATCCGTCAAATCAACTTCAGATCAACTTCAGGCTGCATAACGTGTCTCCAACTCGATTGAAATTCATAGTGGCCGCGCTGGCGCTCGGTGGCGCGGCCATCGGTGGTGGCGTCGCTTATAAGCTGGCGCGGCCGTCGGCGGAGCAGGCCGCGGTCGCCGCCGCCGCCGTCAAGGGCACGCAGCGCCAGTGGCGCGCGCGCGTGACCACCATCGCCGGCGACGGCTTGCCGGGCATGAGCAACGGCAGCGCACGCCGCACCCGCTTCGCCGATCCGTTCGGCGTGGTGCTCGACGCGGCCGGCAATTTGTATGTGGCCGATGGCGGCGACAACAACAGCATCCGCAGGATCGGTGTGGACGGCGTCAGCACGACATTCGCCGGCGCGGCCGAGGGCTACGCGGAGGGGCTCGGCCAGGCGGCCTCGTTCAACACGCCGTCCGGCCTGGCGATCGACGGCGCCGGCAACCTGTACGTGGCCGACACCGGCAACAACGCGATCCGCAAGATCACACCTGACGGCAAGGTGTCGACGCTGGCCGGCGACGGCCTGGCGGGCGACAAGGATGGACGCGGCGCGGCGGCGCGCTTCAACGGTCCGATCGGCGTGGCGGTCGACGACGGTGGCGTCGTGTACGTGAGCGACACCTATAACGACCGTATCCGCCGCATCACACCGCAAGGCGACGTCACCACCATCGCCGGCGGCGGCCGCGCCGGCAAGGCCGACGGTCCGGCGGCGCAGGCCTTGTTCGACTTGCCCACCGGGCTGGCCGTGGCCGCCAACGGTGACTTGTATATCGCCGACACCGGCAACCACGCGATCCGCAAGCTGGACAAGCTCGGCGTCGTCACCACCGTCGCCGAGGCCGTGGACGGCGAGCGCGCCTCGCTGCTGCGCTCGCCCGTGGCGGTGGCGCTGACCGCCGACGGCTATCTGTACGTCGGCAGTAATTCGCACGGCCGCCTGGCGCAGATCACGCCGGCCGGCGAGGCGCTGGCGCTGATCGATGTCGACCATGTGGCCGAGCCGGGCTACGGCCCCGATGGCGGCGTGCGCCTGTATGCGCCGCGCGGCATCGCGCTGGCCAGGGACGGTTCCTTGTTCGTCACCGACGGCGCCACCTATCGCCTGCACCACGTGGGCGCGGCGGTGGCCGGCCGGCCGGCGCCGCCGGACGAGTCCACGCCTGCCGCGCCGGCGCACGGCGCGACCATGTTGTGGCCGGTCAAGCCGCAGGACAAACGGCACGAGGTGGTCGGCTTGATGGGCGAGGTGCGCGGCGATTTCAATGGCGAGAGCCGCCACCATTTCCACTCCGGACTGGATGTGCGGGCGCCCATCGGCGCCCCGGTATTGGCGGTCACGGCCGGCAAGGTCGCCGACCCGCGCGCGACGTGGGGCTATGGCGAGCTGTCCGAGGGGATCGCCTTCAATGGCATGCAGTACATCCACATGCGTGTGGGGCGCGACGGGCGCGACAAGGTGATCGATGCACGCTTCCAGGTGGTGAAGGACGACCAGGGGGCGCCGGACGCGGTGCGGGTCAAGCGGGGCACGCGCTTCGTCGTCGGCGAGACGCTGGGCACCGTCAACCGCATGGCGCATGTGCATCTCGACTACATGCCGAACGGCGACGCGCTCAATCCGCTCAGTTTGCCGTTTATCGATCTGGAGGATACCATCGCGCCGAAGATCCAGAGCGTCACGCTGAGCGACGCGGGCGGCAAGCAGCTCAAGGAGATGGCTGGCGGGCGCTTGCTGGTGCGGCGCAGCCTGGGCGAGGTGCAGATCGTCGTCGATGCGTTCGATCAGATGAACGGGGTGCAGGCGCGCCGGCGGTTGGGGCTGTTCAAGCTGGGGTATCAATTGCTGGATGCGCAAGGGGAGGTCATGCCCGGCATGGAGCAGCCGGTGATCACGCAGTTGTACGACCGGATTCCGCGCAACCGGGAGGCCGTCAAGCTGGCGTATATGGCGGGCAGCGGCATCACGGTGCACGGCAATGCGGAGACACGGTTCGCTTACGCGATCAACAATTCGCTCATGCACGGCAAGCTGACGCCGGGGGCGTGGAAGGTCGGCGCGCTCGAGCCGGGCAAGTACACGCTGCGCATCACGGCCGAGGACTACGCCGGCAACGCGGCGGTCAAAGGGCGCGACCTCGGGATCACGGTCGAGTAGCGGTTCAGGGTTTGCCGCGCAGGCGGCGGCGCAGCCGGTAGTTGTCGGCCGCCAGCGCGATGAGCGCGATCACCGTCAGCGTCCCCAGCCCTTGCTCGCCGAGGTAATGCCAGAATGCCCAGGCGAACCCGGCGCATGCCAGCGCGGTCAGTAGCAGTAGCAGATCGTCTCTCATAATTTCGCTCACCTTTGGATGGCCGCGTATTTGTGCGTCGCCTTGCCGGCCACCTTTGCTTGGTAGATGCCGGGTGCGCGGTAAAGTTCCGCCGCCAGCCACGGGCGGTGCAGGTGGCGCGTGCGCGCGTATAACAAAACGTCGGCGACGCTGGCGCCGCCCGACATCGAGCGTCCGGTGGCCACGGCCAGACTGCCGATGCACGCGCCGGCGTAAAACGCTGCCGACAGCGTGCCGGTCATCCCCAGCTTTTCCAGCCGCGTGCCGGCCGCGATGAGCTCGGCCACGGTGACCGTCTTGCCGAATTTGTCGATGCTCGCCAGCAGCACGGTCACCGTGGTCAGGCTGCTCTGCAGCGTGCCGAACAGGCTGTCCGGCGCGGGCAGTCCGAGGGCCTCCATGTTCTCCTTGAAATACTTATAGAAGTCGGACATCGGCCCCTCCGCTGTTGTCAATTCGATCTTAGGCGCCAGCATAAGCGCGGGTCGGGACCGCGCGTTTGACGCGCATCATCCGGCGCACGTTTGCGCATTGGCGTTGACAAAAAAAGTTTATCGGAATATATTTTCTGCAGGAATTGGAATCGTTTCCAAATCTATCCAGAATTAGTGTCCGGACAGTGATCCGGACCGGCAAGGGGACTGTAGTGACTAGCAAAACGCCTCGTAGCGAAGGCGCCCGTGCGTCCGGCTTTTTTGTACACGGCGCCGCGTCCTTTCCCTCTCGCCGCAACGCAAGCGCCGACACCGACCGTGCCGGCATGGAGCGGGCCGGATCATTGTCCGGTTCGAATTTGAGGAAGTATCGATACGAGGAGTCATTGTGAATAAACAGAAATTCGTTCTGTCCGCCGTCGCCACCAGCATCGTGCTGGCATACGGCGCGCCGGTGTCGGCCAGCGTCACCAGTCCCGTCATCGGCACGCTGTTGTGGTCCGAGGAATTCAACGGCGCGGCGCTGAACACGAACCTGTGGAATGCCTACGACGGCAACGGCTGCCAGATCGGCCTGTGCGGCTACGGCAACCAGGAGCTGGAATACTACAGCCCCAACAACCTCTCCATCGTCAACGTGCCGTTCGAAACGAACACGCGCGCGCTGGCGATCAAGGCGCAGAACCAGACCGTCGGCAGCAACGTCTTCACGTCCGGCAAGATCGACTCGGCCAACAAGGTGCAGGTCCAGTACGGCATGATCGAAGCGCGTATCGCCACGCCGCCGCTGGGCATCGGCCTGTGGCCGGCCGCGTGGATGCTGGGCACCAGCCCGCAGGCGTGGCCGCGCAAGGGCGAGATCGACATCATGGAAATGGGGCACAAGGCCAGCAGCCGGGCCGCCGCCTCGCCGACGCCGGGCATCGACAACTTCACCGCCTCCAATGTGATCACCTGGCAGCAGGCCGCCTGCGTGCCGGGCAACGAAAGCTGCGCCGCCTCGACCGCGTGGCAGACCAAGAGCTGGTACACGCCGGGCCAGTCGCTGGCCAACCGTTTCGTCCTCTACCGCTTCTACTGGACCGAATCGCAGATGCGCTTCACGGTGGTCGACAACGGCGTCGAGCACGATATGTACAACGGCCCGCTGCCGGTCAACTCGACCGCGCTGCAGGCGCCGTTCTACCTGCTGTTCAACCTGGCCGTCGGCGGCAACTTCACCGACGCCGCCACGCCGGCGCAGGTGACCGCGCCGCTGCCGGGCACGATGTACGTCGACTATGTGCGGGTCTACCAGCTCGACGGCAAGGGCTCGGTCAAGCTCGGCAACCAGACCGTGCCGGAAGTGGGCAAGTTCGGCGTGTTCACCGACAACACCGTGGTCAACAACAAGCTGGTGGCCGGCACCACGTCCGACATTTTCGTGTGGAACAACGCCTCGGTCTCGGCCGGCAACTTGCCGCCGTATGAGGGCAGCAACTCGATGTCATGGAGTTACAACACGCCGGGCCAATGGTTCGGCGGCAGCGTGCAATCGCGCGCCGTGCGCGACCTGAGCAACTTCCGCAACGGCACCGTCAAGCTGAAGATCAAGATCCCGGCCAATGTCGCCTTCACGATCGGCATCGGCGACACCTACACCAACCAGCACTCGGTCAAGTTCCCGGCCAACGCCACCACGTACGGCCTGGTGCGCAACGGCGACTGGGGCACCGCCACCATCCCGGTGGCCGACCTGGCCGGCCCGCTGGTGGCGTTGCAATCGGTGGCGGACGTGTTCCAGATCGCCAGCGACAGCACGGCCTTGCCCACGACCGCCTTCCAGATGGCGATCGACGACATCATCTGGGACACCGGCGTGCCGACCCCGACGCCGACCCCAACGCCAACGCCAACGCCAACTCCAACGCCGACGCCGACGCCAACGCCAACGCCGACTCCAACGCCAACGCCAACGCCGACGCCAACACCGGCCGTCAGCCAGACCAGCGCAACGATGTTGAAGTTCGCGTGGAACTCATCGTCTTGGGCTGACGTGCACTACAGCGTCAACGGTGGCGGCCAAATGAATGTGCGCATGACGCAAAGCGGTGGTGTCAACAGCTACACCGCCAGTGGCCTGAAGCTTGGCGACGTGGTCCGCTACAACTTCACGTATTGGAACGCGGCCAACAACTACGCAGTCGACACCGCCCCGCAGACCTACACAATGAAGTAAAAGAAACCCCGGGGGTCAGTGCCGACATTCGGACACGAGCACAACAGGGATGTCGTTCAGCTCGAAAAAAATCCCCGGGGTCAGTGCCGACATTCGGACACGAGGACAACAGGAATGTCGTTCAGCTCGTGTCCAAATGTCGGCACTGACCCCGCTGTTTGGCCGCTGTTTGTTCAGCTCGTGTCCGAATGTCGGCACTGACCCCGGGGTTGGGGGCTGAGGGCGGGCTTCGCTTTGGACGGGTGTAACGTCGTCGCCCAGAACAGCAGGGCCGCGGCGCTGACCGCGCCACCGAGCAGGCATACGCCGGTCCAGCCGGCCACTTCGTACATCGATGTCGCGGCGATCGCGCCACTCCCACTCCCGACCGCGTAAAACAACATGTAGCAGCCCACCAGCCGGCTGTGCGCCTCCGAACTGGCGCGGAAAATCAAACTTTGATTGGTCACCTGCAGCGCTTGCACGCCGAGGTCGAGCGCCACGATGCCGACGATCAGCGCCACCAAGGCAGCCGGCCCGCTACTGACGCCGAACAGTCCGAGCGGCAGCCACGACAGCAGCAATAGCAGCAAGGCGCCGCCGCTGGCCCTTTGCGCCCAGCCGCGATCGGCCCACCGTCCCGCCCGCGACGCCGCCAGCGTGCCCGCCAGGCCCACCAGCCCGAAGGCGCCAATGGCGGTATGCGAGTAGTTGTAGGGCGGCGCGCTGAGCGGCAGCACCAGCGCGCTCCAGAGGATGCCGAACGCGGCGAACATCAGCATGGCGATCGTGCCGCGCACCCGCAGCACGCGGTCGCGCTTCAGCAGCGTGGCCATCGAGGCGATCAACCGCGGATAGGGCAGCGGCCGCGCCGGCGCCGGCAGCATCGGCAGCGTGCGCCACAGCAGCGCCGCCATCGCGATCATGGCCAGCGCCGAGCTGGCGTAGACGGCACGCCAGCCGGCGAGGTCGGCGATCAGCCCGGCCAGCGCGCGCGCCAGCAGCAGGCCGGCCACCACGCCGCCTTGCGCGGCGCCGACCACGCGGCCGCGCTCCGACTCGGCCGAGGCGCTGGCGGCATAGGCGATCAAGCCTTGCGTCATGGCGGTGCCCAACATCCCGACCGTCAGCATGCCCATCATCAGCGTGGCGGCGCTCGACGCCATGCCGACGCCGGCGAGCGCCGCCGCCAACGCCAGCAATTGCGCCAGCATCAGGCGCCTTCGCGGCAGCAGGTCGCCCAGCGGCACCAGCAACAGCAGCGCCAGCACGCTGCCCACCTGCGTGACGGTGATGACGGCGCCGATGGCGGCGCGGCCAATGGCGAAGTCGGCGGCCAGCGCGTCGAGCAGCGGCTGGGCGTAGTAGACGTTGGCCACGCTGAGTCCGCTGGCGCAGGCGAACAGCGCGACCAGCGGACCGGACATGGAGCCTGATACGGGATGGGGTGGGGAGTGCATGGCGGCCCTTAAACTGGTTGCAAATCAAAACCAGTTGAAGTCTAGCCATTCCGGTTTTAAAATGCAACCAAAGAATTCGAGGATATGCCGATGGCAAAACGTAAGTCGATGCAGGATGACGCTTGTCCGGTGGCGCGCTCGCTGGACCTGGTCGGCGACCGCTGGTCGATGCTGATCGTGCGCGACGCGTTCGACGGCATCAGCCGCTTCAGCGATTTCCAGCGCAATCTCGGCGTGGCCAAGAACATCCTGTCGGACCGGTTGAGCGCGCTGGTCGAGCAGGGCGTGCTGACGGTGCAGCCGGCGTCGGACGGCACGTCCTACCAGCAATACGTGCTCACGCCGAAAGGGGAGAGCCTGTTTCCGGTCGTGGTGGCGCTGCGCCAGTGGGGCGAGCGCCATCTGTTCGCCGGCGGCGAGCCGCATTCGCTGCTGGTCGAAAAGGCCAGCGGCAAGGCGGTCGCGCCGATGCTGCCGCACGACCACGCCGGGCATGTGCTCCAGCCCGCCCATACGCAGGTGAAGAAAATCACGGTAAAGTGAACAAAACCGCCGATTCTGTCGCCCTATGTAAATGCACACGTGCGGCGTGGCGTCTTGGGGTAGAATTATTTGAAGAACGGTCGTGCTTTTCAGCGGCGAACCACATGGAGACAGCATGGATTTGAATTACACGGCGGCGGACTTGGCGTTCCGCGATATGGTGCGGGCTTTCCTCGACGCCAACCTCCCGGCCGACTTGCAAAAGAAGGTCCGCAACCATCTCCGCCTGGGTCGCCGCGACTACGTCCGCTGGCACCAGATCGTCGCCAACCAGGGCTGGGCCGCGCCGTCGTGGCCGGTCGAATACGGCGGCCCCGGCTGGACGCAGACGCAGCGCCACATCTGGGAAGAGGAGTGCGGCCGCGCCGGCACGCCGCCGATCCTGCCGTTCGGCGTCAACATGGTGGCGCCGGTCATCATGGCCTTCGGTAACGACGCGCAAAAAGCCTACTACCTGCCGCGCATCCTCAATTGCGAGGACTGGTGGTGCCAGGGCTACTCCGAGCCCGGTTCCGGCTCCGACCTGGCGTCGCTCAAGACCACCGCCGAACGCGTGGGCGACCATTACATCGTCAACGGCCAGAAGACCTGGACCACCCTGGCGCAGCACGCCGACATGATCTTCTGCCTGGTGCGCACCGACAGCACCGTGCGCAAACAGGAGGGCATCTCCTTCCTGCTGATCGACATGGACTCGCCGGGCATCACGGTGCGCCCGATCATCATGCTCGACGAGGACCACGAGGTGAACGAGGTCTTCTTCGACAACGTCAAGGTGCCGGTGCAGAACCTGATCGGCCAGGAAAACAAGGGCTGGACCTACGCCAAATATTTGCTCGGCCACGAGCGCACCGGCATCGCCGCCGTCGGCCGTTCCAAGCGCGAGCTGCTGTTCCTGAAGAAGATCGCGTCCGAGCATTTCAAGCACGGCAAGCCGCTGCTGCAAGACCCGGTGTTCGCCGCCAAGGTGGCCAACCTGGAGATCGAGTTGATGGCGCTGGAGACGACGGTGCTGCGCGTGATCACGCGCGAATCGCACACGCCGGGGCCGGAGGCGTCGCTGCTGAAGGTGCGCGGCACCGAGATCCAGCAGATGCTGACCGAGTTGATGGTCGAGGCGCTGGGGCCGGACGCTTTCGCCTTCGACACCGACTACCTGGAGGGCCGGTCCGACCATGCCGTCACCGGCGATGACGCCGCCGCGCCGCTGGCGGCCTACTATTTCAACTTCCGCAAAACGTCGATCTACGGCGGCAGCAACGAGATACAGAAGAACATCATCACCCAGATGATCCTGGGACTGTGAGGGAACGGCATGGATTTCAATTTTAAAGAAGAGCAGTTGCAGTTCGCCGATGCCCTGCGTCGCTGGATCGACAAGGATTACGGCTTCGAGGTGCGCAAGCGCGTCGTGCATTCGGCGACCGGCGTCTCCGACGACGCCTGGAACACGCTGACCGAATTGGGCATGCTGGCGTTGCCGGTCCCGGAAGCGCAGGGCGGCTTCGATGGCAGCGCCGTCGACATGCTGGTGGTGATGCAGGAACTGGGTCGCGGCCTGGTGGTCGAGCCGTACTTTGCCACCGTGTGGGGCGCGCGCTTCCTGGCGTTGGCGGGCAACCAGCATCGCCTGCTGGAGGATGTCGCCAAGGGCGAACTGAAACTGGCCTGCGCGCTGGGTGAAAAACAATCGCGCCACGACCTGGCCGACATCAAGACCATCGCCGGCATCAACGGCGAAGGCTATCGCATCGACGGCACCAAGACGGTGGCGATCCACGGCGGCCAGGCCGACGCCTTGATCGTCTCGGCCCGCAGCGCCGGCGCCCAGCGCGACGCCAACGGCATCAGCCTGTTCGTCGTGCGCACCGACACGCCCGGGGTGACGGTGCGCGACTACCGCACCATCGACGGCCTGCGCGCGGCCACCGTGCAGTTCAGCCATGTGGCGGTGCCCGCATCGGCGCTGCTGAGCAAGTTGGGCGGCGGTTGCGAGATGCTCGACGAGGCGGCCGACTACGGCACCGCCTTGTTGTGCGCGGAGGCGCTTGGCGTGATGGACGCGCTGTTCGCCGCCACGCTCGAATATATGAAGACCCGCAAGCAGTTCGGCACGCCGATCGGCAGCTTCCAGGCGGTGCAGCACCGCATGGCCGATATGTACATTCACCTCGAGCAGGCGCGCTCGATGGCGATGCTGGCGGCCGCGCGCATGTCCTGCGGCGACATCGAGGAGCGGCGCCGCGTGGTGTCGGCGGCCAAGGTGCGCATCGGCCACGCGGCCAAGTTCATCGGCCAGCAGTCGGTGCAACTGCACGGCGGCATGGGCGTGACCGACGAACTGCCGGCGGCGCACCACTTCAAGCGCCTGACGACGATCGAGGCGACGCTCGGCGACGTCGATCACCACCTCGAACGGTTCATCGCGCAACGCGGGTTCGGGCAGCATTCATGATGCGCGCGGTACGACTAATCGCGGCCGCCTGCGCCGCACTGATGATGCACGGCGTCGTCCACGCCGCCGAGGACTGCGTCGAGCCGACGCCGGACCCCACCAACACGTACGACGCGCAGCACACATACGAAAAGCTGGCGCCCAAATATCCCCAGATCCGCATCGCCAGCGCCAAGGTGCCGGCCGATGTGCGGCTGGTCGCCGATCAGACATATGTCCAATACGGGACGCATTGCCTGAAGTTGGATATGTACCTGCCGACGGACGCCAAGCAGGACGTGCCGGTGGTGGTGTTCGTCCACGGCGGCGGATGGCGTTCCGGTTTCCGCTCCGAGTTCGTGCCGATGGCGCTGAGGCTGGCGCGCAATGGCTATGCGTCGGTCACCATCACCTATCGGCTGGCGGGGGAGGCGATGTATCCGGCGGCGGTGCACGATGTGCGCGCGGCGGTGCGCTGGGTGCGCGAGCACGCCGGCGAGTACGGGCTTGATCCTCGGCGCATCGCGCTGGCCGGTGGCTCGGCCGGCGGGCAGATCGCCAGCCTGGCCGGCGTGACCGGACATATGAACCAGTTCGACCCGGGCGCGCAGAGCAGCGATATCTCGAGCGCCGTGCAGGCGATTGTCAATATCGATGGCTTGTCCGACTTCACGTCGGAGGCGGCGCGGGTCAACGAGGACGATCCGAAGAAGCCCGTGTCGGCGGCGGGGTACTGGTTCGGCGGGCGCTATGCGGAGAAGGCGGCCTTGTGGCGGGAGGCGTCGCCGATCCAGTACGTGAATTCGAGCATGCCGCCGATCCTGTTCATCGGCAGCGCGCAGCCGCGCTTCGCGGTCGGCCGGGAGGAGATGGTCGAGAAAATGACGCAGCTGCGCGTGCCGAGCAAGGTGGTGCTGCTGCCCGATACGCCGCATTCGTTCTGGTTGTTCGATCCGTGGCTGCAGCCGACCGTCGACGTGACGGTGGCGTTCCTGAACGCGCAGATGCCGTCGCGCCAGGCCAAGCGGTTTTCGCGGAAGGCGGAGTAGGGGCTTGCCACTCGTGAGTTGCGTTCGTATCGAAACCATTTTACCTGCTTGGAGAAACGGTGCGTCTAACGGTCAAGTCCGTATTTCGTAGCATGTCGATGCTTGCGGTTGCCGCCGTCATTGGCGTGACGGCAGCTACATCGACCACCTGTGGCGTCGGACTTGCCCACGGGACCTCGACTTGGTGCGGGTTGCCGCTGGTTTGGTTCATCGGCTTTCCTTTCGCCATAGCTGCGGCGCTGATCTTCGGCTTGCCTCTCGCGCTCTTGTTTTGGCGATTACGCTTAACGCGTTGGTGGCAGTTTGGGATGGGTGGCTTTATCTCCGCGATACCGTTCTGGATGGAGCTTGCAGAACCTTTTACGTCCGTCCGCTGGGCACGATCGGGGCTGTATGATTCTCTGAACTATCTTGGCTCAGGGCTGGCGGGAGGGCTCGTCTACTGGTGGATATGTCAAAAAGCAGCCGCGCGTGATGGCGCTGATGAGGTATCTCCAGAACCGACTCGGTCTGCATGAGGATGTCAGTATTACGTGAGGAAATCTGACGTAACACTAAGCGGTTGCACTTTAGCCTATGGGGAATCACCTATGCCTGTTTTTACACCTGACCAGTTAGTGCGCGAAGTCAGTCCAGTGGAAGGTTCCACTGAACCGAACCAGACGCTCTGGATCAGCGAGGCGGGAGCGCTGACGCAGTTCGGTGCATTTGTTGAGGTCCTGCAGCCCGGCTGCAGATCCTCGATCAAGCATTGGCATAGCGCGGAAGATGAGATGGTCTATGTCCTTGCCGGCGAGATCACCGTGGTCGAGGGCAGCGCCGAGAAGCTCATGCGTGCCGGTTGCGCCGCCACCTTCCGCGCCGGTGTGCAGGTCGGGCACTATCTCGAAAATCGGAGTTCTTCCGAAACCCGCTGTCTGGTCGTCGGCACGCGCGCGCCGGTAGATCAAATCACCTATCCGGAGCACGATCGGATTTGTTTACGAGATCGATCGCTGCCGGACGACGTATGGACCGACTTCGCCGGCCAGCCTGCATCCAGCCCATACTAGCGGCCGGTGCGGATTTCCGGGAACGCCGCGCCGGCTGCCACTGGGCTCGCCAGCTGGCATGGGAGCGCCCGCAAGCCATGGTTCAAGACGGCCTGGCGGTACGTATTCGTTATTTGCCCCTTGATTCTCATGGAGCTTTCATATTGGCGCTCAGGGCGGGTTCGATTAGCAAATTCCCCATAACTCGAAATTCTATCAAATGACAAAAATAATTAACGTTCTAGGTCTGGTGATATCCGCCATTTGCGTGGCAGGGTGCAATACGATGAGCGAGGTGCGGCTCTATGACGGGCCGGCCCAAAACCAAAGTCAAATCGCAGGGTTGTACCTGGACCCGCATGTGATGGTGACCGATGTGGATAATGTCCATTCGCACCCGACGGACAAATCCAGGGTGCTCGCCCACTCCGCAGGGAAGCGGCGGGAATATATTTCTCTTGCTCCCGGCCCGCACAAATTAAATGCCGGTTTTTTTGTTCTTTGCCTTCGGACGGAAAAAGTATATCCCCTGGAATTTAATGCAGAGGCCGGAAAAAAGTATCGATTAAAACCCAATGTGGATGCCACCTTGAAGAAGTGGCAGCCTGAGATCGTGGAATTCGATGGCACGGAGGTTGAGAATGATTTTCCGTGGCTCAAAGCGATGTGTCCGCCGAATGTGACGGTGGTACGACTCGGCCGTTAGTCTCCTTCGACTATGGTTTCAACCGGTGAGTCGTCGAAACCGTCTTCCACCGGCTATTGCTTGACCAGCTCAACCCTGCGGTTCTTCTCGCGGCCGGCGTCGGCGTCGTTCGAGGCCACCGGCGAATAGGAGGCGACGCCTTTGGCGCTCAGGCGCTTGGCGTCGATCTTGTACTCCGCCGCCAAGGCTTTGACCACGGCTTCGGCGCGCTTTTGCGACAGCTCGACGTTGTGCGCCAGTCCGCCCTGGTTGTCGGTGTGGCCGACCACGTACACCTTCAGCTTGGGGTCTTGCTGCAGCAGCTTGGCCATCTCGGCCAGCGCCGCCTTCGAGTCCGGCTTGACGTCGGCCTTGTCGGTGTCGAAGTAGACGCCGTACACGGCGACCTTGCCTTCGGCGGCGATGCCCTTGGCCATGTCGGCCGCGTCCAGGCTGGCGGAGACCTTGCCGCCTTCCATGGCCTTCGCTTCGACGATCTCCAGATACACGCCGCCGTTCTTGTCCTGCACCGGCGCGACCACGTACACGCCGACGTGCACCAGCGCGCCATCCGGCCGGGTGCCCTTGGCGACCAGGTAACGGATGTCGTTGCGGCCGTAGTTGAACGGCGACCAGTTCGCTTCGCCACCCTTGATGAAGTTGTCGCCCACACGCTTGTCGAGGAAGAACTGGCCGAAGTCGCCGCCGCACGCTTCCTTGACGCAGGTAAACAGCACCTTCAGGCCGGCCTTGTCGAGCGCGGCCTGGTAGTTGCGCAGCACTTCCAGCGACGAGCGCTCCTTCGGGTAGTTGTAGGCGATGCGGGTGTACCTGCCTTCCAGTTGCAGCGCGCTGTCGAAGGCCGCCTTGCCGTCCTTGTTGGCGACGCGCTTGCCGGCGGGGAGCATCACTTCGTCGAATTCCTTGACGCCGTAGCCGACCAGCCTGGAGCCTTCGAAGCGCGACAGCAGCGGATGGTCCTTGGCGCCCTTGACCGTGTCCTGCGTCGGCATCTGGGCGTGGGCGGCCGGCGCCAGGGCGGCGCTGCCGGTCAACAGTGTGAAGGCGAGAAGTCGAGGCGTGCGCACGTGGGTCCCTTGTCAAGAATGAATGTCAGTCCGATTCTAGGGGGGAATTGCAATAAGATCAATCCAGCGATCCTACCGTGCGGCCCGGCGCTCAGTCGGCGAAGTAGCGGTTGCGGCCGCCCTGCTTGGCGACGTACAGGCGGGCGTCGGCGGCGCGCACCACGGCGATCGCGTCCTGGCTGTCGAGCGGCGGCACCGCCGTCGCCAGCCCCATGCTGATCGATACGTAGGGCGCCGTCGGCGAGGCCGCGTGCGCCAGGTTGAGCTTGCGCACCTCGTCGATGATGCGGCTGGCGACCACCTGCGTGCCGTCGGCGCCTTCCTGCGGCAGCAGCAGGATGAATTCCTCGCCGCCGTAGCGGGCCAGCAAGTCCTGCGGCCGCGAGGCGCAGCCCTTCATCGCCGCGCTGATCCGCTGCAGGCAGGCGTCGCCGGCCTGGTGGCCGTAATGATCGTTGTAGAGCTTGAAGTGGTCGATGTCGATCATGATCACCGACAGCGGCAGGCCGGCGCGCGCGCAGCGGCGCCATTCGGCGTCGATGGTGTCGTTGAAGTGGCGGCGGTTGGCCACGCCGGTCAGCGGGTCGGTCAGGCTCAGTTCGCGCAGGGCGTCGGCCTGGCGCTTGATGGTCAACTGGCTGCGCACGCGCGCGCGCACCACGGCCACGTTGAACGGTTTGCTGATGAAGTCGACCGCGCCGGCCTCGAGCGCGCGGGTCTCGTCCTCGGGCTGGCTCAGGGCGGTGACGAAGATGACCGGGATGTCCTGTAGCCGGGGCGAATTGCGCAGCGCGCCGCAGACGGCGTAGCCGTCCATGCCGGGCATGACGGCGTCGAGCAGGATCAAGTCCGGTTGCTGGGCCAGCGCGATGTCGAGCGCTTTTTCGCCGTCGAGCGCGAACAGCACTTCCTGTTCGTCGCGCAGCGCATGGTGCAGGATCTGGATGTTCTCCATGGCGTCGTCCACCACGAGGATGCGTCCGTTCCTGGCCAGGTCGGTCCAACTCATGCACTTTCCTTTCGCTGCAACATAATATCCACCAGTCTATCCGCGGTACTGAAATCGAGCGCGCCGACCGCCTCGGCCAACGCGTCGGCCTGCGCCATCCCCGCGATGGCCGGCCGCAGTTCCCGGAAGTGCTCCAACGCTTTCAAGTTGTTATTCTGAAGCAAACTTTGCAGCTCCGCCAGCTTTACAGGCAAATCAACGAGATTAGTGTTGCCCGATGGCATATCCGGTCCCACCCACGCCATGCCGCGCACGGCGGCGGTGATCACGCCGAGCGCCGCCGCCAGCTGGTCGAGCGTGGCGTCCAGCGCGCCGCCGCCGGCCGCGTTGCCGTGGTGCAGGGCCGTCTCTATCAGCGCACTCAGGCGGGCAACGTCGCCGGCGCCGAGGTTGGCGGCCACGCCGCGCAGCCGGTGCAACGCCTGCGCCGCCTGTTCGCGCCGGCCGCCGGCCAGCAGCGCGCGCACCTCGTCGACGGTGCCGCCCTGGGATTGTTCGAAGCGGCGCAGCAGCGCGTTCAGCGCTTCGCGGTCGCCACCGAGGCGCGCCAGCGCGGCGTCGATATCGATGCCGGGCAGCGTGCCGGCGGGGGCGTCGTTCGCCTCGGCCGCCGCCGGGACCGCCGTGGCGGCCGGCGCCGATGGCGCGCCAGCGGCCGCGGGCGGCGGCGCCGGCGGCACCAGCCCGGTCAGCACGCCGATCAGGTCCTCGACGTCGATCGGTTTGGCGACGTGGGCGTTCATGCCGGCGGCCTGGGCGCGGCGGCGGTCGTCCTCCATGACGTTGGCCGTCATCGCCACCACCGGCAAGGCCAGGCCCGCCGCGCGCAGCGCCGCCGTGGCGTCGTAGCCGTTGAGCACCGGCATTTGCACGTCCATCAGCACCACGTCGTAGCGCTCCGGTTCGGCCGTCAACAGGTCCACCGCCAGCTGGCCGTTGCCACGCACGTCGACCGTGGCGCCGGCGTGCAGCAGGATGTACTGCGCCACTTCCTGGTTGATCTCGTTGTCCTCGACCAGCAGGATGCGCATGCCGGCCAGCCGGCCGTGCAGCGGCGACACCGGCGCCGCGTCGCCATCCCCGCCGTGGCCGGCGCCGGCGGCGTCGCCGGCCACCAGCGCGGCGACGCGCTTGAGCAGCCGCGCCGGGGTGAGCGGCTTGGCCAGGATGCCGGCCAGCCCCAGGCTGCCGGCGTGCTGCGCCTCGGCCGCCGCCAGATGCTCGCTGACCATCATCAGCACCGGCGGCAACGGCAGCGCCATGCTGGCGTGGATGTGCTGCAGCAGCGCGGGGCCGTCCATGCCGGGCATGTCGCGGTCGAGCAACAACAGGTCGTACGGGCGGCCCGCCTGATGGCTCTGGTGCAGCATGGCCAGCGCCGCCGCCGCGTCGGCGGCGACGGCGGCGCTCCAGCCCAGGTGGGCGCAGTCGGCCCGCAGCGCGGCGCGCACGCTGGCGCTGTCGTCGACGATCAGCAGCGACAGTCCGGCGGCGGCCGGCGGGATTGCCGGCGCGGCCGGCGCGGCCAGGCATTCGAACGGGCAGGCGAACAGGAACTCGGCGCCGTGGCCGGGCTCGCTGCGCACGTCGATCGCGCCGCCCATCATGTCGGCCAATTGGCGGCAGATCGCCAGCCCCAGCCCGACGCCGCCGAACTTGCGGCTGGTGCTGCTGTCGGCCTGCGAGAAGGCGTCGAAGATGTGGGCCTGTTGCTCGGGCGGGATGCCGACGCCGGTGTCGCGCACGCGGAACTCGATCAGCAGCGCGCGCTCGTCCGGGCGCGCGGTGGCGGCGCGCCGCGCCGACAGCACCACTTCGCCCTCGGCGGTGAACTTGACGGCGTTGCTCAGCAGATTGAGCAGCACCTGCTGCAGCCGCATCGGGTCGCCGGCCAGCTCGTTGGGCAGGCTCGGGTCGATGTCGAACACCAGCTCGATGCCCTTGTCGGAGGCGCTGCCGCTGATGAGCACGCTGATGCTGTCGAGGATCTGTTCCAGCTGGAAGTTCGCGTGTTCGAGCGCGAGCTGGCCGGCCTCGACCCGCGAGAAGTCCAGCACGTCGTTCACCAGGCTCAGCAGCGACTGCGTGGCCAGCTGGATCTTGTCCAGGTAGCCGCGCTCGCGCGGCCCCGGCCCGGCCTCCTGCAGCAGCCGGGCCAGGCCGGTGATGGCGTTCATCGGCGTGCGGATCTCGTGGCTCATGTTGGCCAGGAACTCGCTTTTGGCGCGGCTGGCGGCCTCGGCGCGGTCGCGCGCGAGCACCAGCTCGACGTTGAGCTCCTGCAGGTGCAGCTCGGTCTCCTTGAGCTCGGTCACGTCCGACACCAGCACGAAGAAGCCGCGTACCTCGCCGTACGGGCCGACGTCGGGGATGTAGTTGACCCATGTGTAGCTGAGCTGGCCGGACGGCCAGCTCAGCTCGCTGGCGAAGCCCTGCGGTTCGCCCTGCAGCGCGGCCTGCACATACGGCGCGTTGTCGGCGTATTGCCGCTCGCCGAGCACGTCGGCCATGCGCGCGCCCATCATTTGCTCCTGGCTCATCTGGTGCCAATCGAGGAAGTACCGGTTGGCGAAGCGGCAGCACAGGCCGGCGTCCCAGTAGGCCACCATGCCCGGCAGGTTGTCGGTCACCGTGCGCACGAACTGCTCGCTCTCGCCCAGGCGTTCGATGGTGGCGCGCAACGCCTCCCTGGCCTGCTTGCGCTCGGTGATGTCGAGCGAGATGCCCAGCACGTGGGTGGCCGCGCCGTGCCCGTCGCGCAGCGCCACCTTGCGCGTGGTCAGGTAGCGGGTCTGGCCGGCGCTGTTGGTGATCGGCTCCTCGGCGATCTCGGTGATCTCGCCGGGCGCCGAGGCCAGCACGCCGCGGTCGCCGACGGTGAACGCGTCGGCCTGCTCGGCCGGCACGAAATCGTAGTCGTTCTTGCCGATCATTTCCTCGCCGCTGCCGCGGCCGAGCAGCAGCGCGCCGTAGCGGTTGACCATGGCGTAGCGCAGGTCGGCGGCGCGTTTGAGGAAAATCATCGCCGGCATGTGCTCGACGACCGAACTGAACAGCTGGCGCGACTGCAGCAGCTCGGCCGCCACGCGTTTTTGGTCGGTCACGTCCAGCAGCAACCCGGTGATGGCGCTGATCTTGCCATCCTGGTCGAACTGCGGATAGTAGCTCAGCACCCAGTGCGACAGCTGGTTGGGATTGGCCGCCGTGTAGCCGGCGCGCTCGATGCCGGTCAGCGGCCGGCCCGTGTCGAGCACGGTGCGGTAGTCGGCCAGCACGCCTTGCCGCACGCCGGGGTCGGTGATCATGTCGCCAAGCTGGCGGCCCAGGTGGGCCACCACTTTTTGGCCGTTCAACGCGGCCATGTAGTCGTTGATGCGGATCACCCGCAGTTCGCTGTCGACATAGCTCAGCCCGACCGGGGCGGTGGCGTACAGCGTTTCGAGCTGGGCGCGGGATTTTTCCAGCTGCGCGGTGCGCTCGTCGACCAGCTTTTCCAGCTCGTGGCGGTGGGCCCGCAGGTCGCCCTCGAGCGCGAGGAAGGCGTCGGCCACCGCCTGCGCCTCGCGAAAACTCATCGGCGGCACGACGAACGGCGCGCCGCCGGCCAGCGCCTCGGCCGGGCCGACCAGGTCGCGCACCGAGCGGGCGATGCGCCCGCCGACCATCCACGCCAGCGCGAAGCCGGCCAGCATGACCAGGCCCATCGCCAGCGAGATGGTGGTGACGGCGCGCAGCAATTCCTCCAGCGCCTTGGCCTGCGGCGTGGCGATGGCGACGGTGGCGCCGCTGACGGGCGAGCGGCTGTAGCCCAGATAGACCGGCGTGCCCTCGGTGTCCTCGGTCACCAGCAGCGCGTCGCCCGCCTGCAGCAGCCGGGCACGCAGCGTCGCGTCCGCCGGCTGGCCCAGCACCTGGCGCACGCCGCCGGCCTGGGCCACGAGGGTGCCGTTGGCGTCGTACAAGGTCATCGACTGGTGCGGCTTGATCCGTTCGTCGGCCAGGATGGTCGTCAGCCGCTCCGGCTTGAGCAGCACCGTCATCGCGTACGCCACGTGGGTGTCGATGAACACGGGCACGTCGACCGCCAGCAGCGCGCTGCCGGCCACGTAGATGATCGACAGCTGGGGACGCGCGCTGTGGAACAGCGGCATCAGCCGCTTGCTGTTGTTGACCTGGTTGAAGGTGTCCGGCAGCGGCGCGCCCACGTGCATGGCCACGCCGCCGGTCTCATCGCTCAATAGCAGCTGCGACGCGGGAAATTGCGGCCCCAGCAGCCCTCCGGCCTGGACCCGCAACGCGCCCTTGTCGATCTCGCGCATGCTGGGCGAGGTCGCCAGCGCCAGGGCCGCGCCCTCGCTCTGGATCAGGTCGCGGTCGATGGCGGCGGCCACCATGCGCGCGGCCTGGCGGGTGTCCTCCATCAGGGTGGCGCGTTCGCGGCTGTAAAGCTGCCGCACCACCGCGCCGAAGCCCACCGCCGCCGGCAACGCGCAGGCCAGCACCAGCAGCGCGATCTGCGAGCGGATCGACGGCAGGGGGGAATCGGCTTTTTCTGGCACTGGCACGTGGGGGGCTCCCGGTAACCGGTTGGTCTCGGCTGGCAGAACGATAGTAGCCGAGCCTGGCCGTTTCAGAAAGTGTTTTGTCCTGGACTAAGGGGGGAGGGCGCCGATGACGCCGCCGTCTAGAAGAACAGCGCGGTACGCTGAATCACGCTGCCGTCGTTGGTGTACGGCCCGGTGGCGCGCACCGAGCCGGTGTTGAACTTGCCATCGTCGAGCTTGCTGTCGACCTGTTCGGCGAACGAATCGGGCAGATTGTCGAGCCGCACGCCGTTGCCGCCGCGCCCGCCGACGACGTCGTTGTAGATGTACACGGCGCCGCCCTGGGCGCTGGTCATGAAGTCGGTGGTGCCGTTGAACGAGCCGGTGATGAAGCCCGACAACGCCAGATGCTGCGGCGCCAGCTGGTATTCGGCGATCTGGCCGTCGCCGTTGCCGTTGCCGGTGGCGCCGGGGGCGTGGCTGGTGCCTTGCACGTCGTCGCCCGGCAGCGCGCGGAACTTGTCCTGGTAGGCGTTGACGGCCGCCGTCAGCGACGTCGATTGCTGGATGATATTCTTGACGCGGGCGCTGTCGATCAGGCCCTGTCCCTTCAACACGCCGCCCAGCAGCAGGCCGATGATGACGAGCACGATGGCGATTTCAACCAGGGTAAAGCCGCGTTGGCGCGGAAGGATCGCGGGGGACGTACGCATGGGGTGGTTCCTTTCTTCAGTACAGCAATTTGTTGATGCTATATTACAGCAAGGTTTATGGCTTGGGACCGCTGTCCCGTTGGTTCAGTCGATCCAGCCGGTCCGATAAAAACTTCAGCTCGTGCGGATCGGTGATCAAACCGTCGCGCAACAGGCCGCCGATCAGCGCGCGGGCGCTGTCGAGCTCATTCATGTCCTCCAGGATGAACACTTCCATTTCGCGCGCCCAGGGCGGCACGTGCGGGCCGGTCGCGCGCAGCCGGATCGCCTGCGCGTAGCGGCGCGCCAGCGGCAGGTCGTGCAGCCGGTGCCGCGCCACCAGCGCCGCATGCGCCAGCCACGGCCAGCGCCGGTCCGGGTCCTCGGCGAAGCGCGCGTACACGAAGTCGAGCATGGCGCGCGCGCGCGCCGGATCGGCCACCGCGCCATACACTTCGCTCGCCGCCAGCAGCGGATACTGGCCGCGTGGATCGAGCTCGAGCACGCGTTGCAGCCACGCGGCCACCTTGCCGTAGTCGAGCTCGCGCCAGGCGATGCTGGCGCCGGCCTGCTCGTCGAAACCCTGCACGTACAGCATGGTCAGCTTGGACAGCGCCACCGGTTCGCCCAGCGCCGCCAGCCGCAGCGCCGCCGGCGACGGCGCCGGCGGCAAGTCGCGCGCCCGCGCGCGCGGCGGCGCGGCGCCGGCCTGCCACAGCACTTGCAGCACCAGGGTCAGCGCCAGCAGCGCCAGCACCGCGCGCGGCACGGCGGCGACCGGTTTGACGTCGGCGCGCATGGTCATATCTGCTTGCGGTACAAATCGAACAAGCCGGCGGCCGCCATCAGCGCCACGTAAATGCCCGTTTGCGCGGCGATGGCCAGCAGGTCGGCGGCGCCGCCGTCGTGGTAGACCAGCCAGTCGCTGCGGGTGAAGCGGTCCAGGTGCGGCAGCAGCAGCGCCAGCCCGTCGATGGCCGTGCCCAGCGCCTGCTGGCCGGCGCCGTGCGCGGCGCCGGCGCCATGGCCGAGCAATTGCAGCGTGCCGATGGCGCGCGCCAGCACATAAAAGGCGAAGGCGGCGGCCAGCGCCGGCAGCACCTGGTTCAGGGTCAGCATGCACAGCAGGCTGAAGGCGGCGACGATCCAGCATTCGCACAGCAGCGACACGGCCCACAGCGCGGCCTGCGCCGGCGGCGCGAAAAACAGCGCCAGCGCGCCGAACAGCGCGGCCGGCAGCACCGCCAGCGCGGCGAAGCCGGCCAGCTTGCCCAGCAGGTAGACGGCGCGCGGCAACGGCAGCGCCATCAGCAGTTCCAGGCCTTTGTCGCTCGCTTCGCGCACCATGCTGGTGACGACGAAGGTGGCGATCAGAAACACCGCCGCCAGCCGCAACACCGCGCCCAGCAACGCCGCTTGCAGTTGCCGGCTCTCGGTCAGCGCCAGTTCGTTGAGGAAGCCGCTGATGGCGACCGCGCCCAGCGCCATCGCAAGCAGCAGCCACAACAGCCGGTTGCGCAGCGCTTCGATCAGCGTGTAGCGGGCGATGGTGAAGGCGGCCAGGGTCACGGTGTGGTCATCAAGTAAAGCGTGGGGCGCGTCATGGCAGCTTCTGCGCCGCCACCATGCGGTTGTACAGGATGTTGGGCGAGATCCAGATGACGATATCGTCGAACTCGCCGCCCGCGCCGCGCGGATCGGTACTGGCGGGACGGCTGATCAGCGCCACGCCGCCGCTCTGCAGGTTGGTCTTTTCGTCGACGTTGTTGTTGCCGGCGTCGAGGATGCGGGTGTTCTGGTCGCTGGTGCCGCCGTAGCCGTTGCGTCCGAACGACATGATGGCCGCCGGAATATCCTCGACATCGGTGGACGGCGCCAGGTCGCCGCTCACGCCGCGCGTGGCGATGGTGATGTCGCGCTTGGTTGCGAGCGTGAAGAAAGCGGTGCTGTCGGCGAACGCCGGCGTGACCGTGTAGGCCAACACCCGGCCCCAGCCGTCGAGCCGGCCCACGCCCAGGGTCGCCCACGGCAGGTAGCCGAAGCGCTTGTTGCAGGTGGCGCCGGCGCGGTCCTCGCGGCCGTCGGCGGCCGAGATGGCTGGGCAGGGCAGATAGCCATTGCGCAGGGCAAAGCCCATCAGCGCTTCTTTCGCCTCGTCCATGGCGCGCACCGTTTCGCTCACGCGGCGTTGTTCCAGCTGCGACGACAGGGGGGCGACCAGGCCGCCGATCATCAGGCCGACGACCAGCAGGACGATGGCGATTTCGACGATGGTGAAGCCGGATTGTCGTTGGCGTGGGGGCATGTAAGGGAAAGAAGTCATAGTGGTCGAAACGAGGCCGCTCAGCGCTTGGGCGCCGAGGCGCGCACGCGGTTGCGTATCGTCGGCAGCTGCACCCAGCTGACCACGTTGCTGAAGCTGCCGCCGATGCTGCGCGGCTCGCCGGTGGCGGCGCGCGCCATGAAATCGCGCACGGCGACCTCGTTGGCCTGCTCGTCGAGGTTGTCCAGCACGCCGCTCTGTTGCGGGATGCCGTCGACGCTGACGCCCAGATGCTTGCCGCTGGAATAGATGACCGCCGGCGCGCAGCGGTCGTCGACGCGGCAATTGGCCGAGCCGACGCGGTAGAACACGGTGCCGTCGTCGTTGCGGTCGAACACGGTTTTGTCCGCCTCCACGCTGTCGTCCAGGTTGCCGTTGGCGAAATCGCGCGACACGCTGTAGCGCAGCAGCTTATTCCAGCCGTCGCCCGGCACCACGCCCAGCGTTATCCACGGCAAAAAGCCGGTGCAATCGGCGTCGCTGGCGCAGGGGCGTGGATTTTCGCGGCCGTCGGTGGCCGACAGCGCCGGGCGAGGCAGGCGCCGGTGCAGGATGGCGTAACCCAGCAGCGCCTCGCGCGCCTGCGCCAGCGACTCGCGCGTCAGCGCCTGCGGACGCAGCTCGCCGGACGGCGGACTGAATAAACTCATTAACAAAGACGAGGCGCCCAGGCCCAGCACCACCAGCAACAGCAATAGCGCGGCGCCGCGCTGGCGCCGGCGCAAGGACGGACGCCGCCGCCGCCGGAAGGGCTGGGGGCGCTCACGGTTCATTGATATCCTTGACGCGGCCATCGGCCAGGTCGTAGCGCTGCCCCGGCCGCAGCAGGATCTTTTTGCCGGAGGGCAGGGTGACGGTCAACGCCTTCTGGTTACGGTTGCTGAATTTGTTCCGCGGACCACTCTGCGGCACGTTGTTCAGCCACACGGTGCTGCGCCCGCTGCTACTGCGCACCACGCCGTTCATCTCGAGCTGTTGCGGGGCGGGCGGCGGCGCCTCGGGATCGATGCCCGGCGCCGCGCCGGGTGGCGTCATACCGGGCTGCATGCCCGGCGCGCCGGCCGGCGGCATGCTGCCCGGCACCCCGGGCGGCAGCGCGTAGTCCGACGGGAACCCGGGCTGTGCCACCGGCGGCCCGCTGACGGTGGTGGACACCACCTTGCCGCGATTGGCATCGAGCGCCAAGCGCTCCGCCGGCGTGTTAAACAAGCGCCCCAAGCCAGGATCGGCGTGCGCGAAGTGACACGCGGCCAACAAAACCAGCCCCGCGACCTGTGCGCGCCACGGCGACACGCGGGGCGGATTAGCGCAGCGTAATCGGTCAAGTTCCGCCAGCACCCGATGATTGACAATCAAACTCATGCCTTCCCCTTCCTACGCTCAACCACCGGCGCCACCTTCGGCGCCGGCGCCATCGTAATCCAGTTCAGCGTGCAATCCGCGCCCAAGGTCGGCCCCGGCGCCGCGCCCGGCGCCCCGGCCACCACCCCCAGCCGCTTGATCGAACAATCCTGCACCGCGAAGAAACCGCGCTCGCGCAAATCCCCCAGGAAATCGAACAAATCCATCTCGTGCAGCAACTCCATATGCAAGCGCATGCGACTGCCCTGCAGTTGATACTCGCCCAGATCGAGCGCCGACTCCAGCCGTACCGGCTGCTGCGGATCGATCTCATAGCTCAGCGGCAGCAATTTGCGCTGCTCCTGCGTCTGGCGGATCGCATCAACCCACTCCAGGCGCTTCTCATCGCCGATCAGCCCGCGCTCGCGCAACTCGATATAGCGCTGCTGGAAGTTGCGGATGTCGCGTTTTTCATTGTCCACATGCGCGTAGCGCGAATAGGCGGCGTCGCGCACGCGCCGCACCCGCTGCAGCTCGGCGTCGGCGTCCTGCTGGCGCCAGCCGGTGACGAGCAAGCAGGTCATGCCGATGGTGACGGCGGCGACGGCGGTCAGCACGGCCGTGCGGATCAGGCCGAACTCGTTGATCCAGTAGGGCAGCGCGACCCGGGCGCGCGCCGGCTTTTTACCGGTGACGGGATTGTTGCTCATGGCTGCCACACAAGGTTCAGGGAGAATTTGGCGCGCGTCTCGGCCGCCTGCACGCCGGCCTTGCCGTTGAGCTTGACGGAGGAGCGCGTGTCGAGCGGCGGCTTGTCGACCTCGACGACCAGGCGCGGATGGCTGGCCAGTTGCTGCGCGAACAGGTTCATCGTGTTGACGGCGTTGCGGTAATCGTCCTGCTCGGTCATGATTTCCGCCTCCAGCAGCAGCGCCTGCGGCGGCCGCCCCGGGATGCCCGCCAGCAGCGACGACATCGGCGCCACTTGGCCGGCGCCGGCCATATCGGCCGCGCCAGCCTGGACGCCGGCCTGGCCGCTGACTGGCGCGGCCGGCAGGTTGACCTTCCAATCCAGTTGCAACAGCCGGATCTGCGGCGATTGTTCGAGCGCGGCGCTGACGATGCCCATCAATTGCTGCGGGCCCGGTCCCTGCGTCACCAGCATGCGCTCGACATTGACGGCCGCCCGCATATTGGCGGTGGTCGTCACGCGCGGCGGCATGGCGGCCATCACGGCGCCGTAGCGCTGGTCGTACAGCGACGCCTCGGCGGCCAGCCGCGCGGCGTCGGTCCTGGCCTCGTCCAGCTGCCACAGGTTGATGCCGGCGAGCACCGCGCAGCCGGCCGCCAGCATGCCGCTGAACAGATACAGGTTGACGCGCGCGCGCCACAAGCGAAAGTAGCGTTGCAACGGTCCCAAGGTGTAGTGGCTGGGCGGATGCGTGCGCGCCAGGAAGGCCAGCATCAGCGGATCGGTCAGGCGGCCGGCCAGGTCGGCGACGTCGGCGTCGCCGGTCCTGATGCCGAGCCGGTCGGTCACGCCCTCGAGCGGAATGAAGCGGAACGCCGTCTCGGCGCCTTCCTCGCATTGCGCCTCCAGCGCCGGAATGGCGGCGGCCGGGGCGATCACCGCCGTCTCCAGCACGTTTCCGCGCGCCATCAGCCGCACGCTGGTCAGGAATTGCTGGGTCTTGCCGGTCTCGGTGCCGATGTTGACGGCGTCGCCGTCGCGGTCGATGGCCGGCGTCAGCCGCGAGAATTTCAGCTGGCCGTTCTGGAAGTAGCTCTGGCGCCAGCCGGCCGACTGCTGCGTCACCAGCAGCAGGTGCTGGTCGCGCATGGCCAGCTTGCGCACCAGCGCCTCGCTCAGCAAGGTGGTCGAGTACAGGCCGGCCAGCGGGATTTTCAGTTGCTCGAGCGCCTCGGCCCACGGCTGCACCGACGACGGGTTGGTCAGCGCCGACAGCAAGACGATGTCGTCGCGCCGGCCCAGCGCCTCGCGCCCTTGCACCTCGTGGTGGCGGAACGGCGTCTCGCGGTATTGCTGCAGCAGGCGCCGCCGCATCAGCTTGGCGCCGGCGCGGCCGCCCACGTGCGGCACGTGCACGCGCTGGAAGTCTTCCTCGATCAGGTCGGCCAGCAGGTAGACCGGCGCGTGGTTGCCGTGGTCGATGTAGTCCATGAAATCGTCGACGCCGGCGCGGTCGTTGTTGAAGCGCGCGCCGCCCGTCAAGCGGCCGTTGCGCCACTGGTAGGCGTGCAGTTGTTCGCTGCTGAGATAGAGTAGGTGTTTGCTCGTCACGGCAGCCTCAGGTTCTGATCTTGCTGATCGTGTCGTAAATCGGGCCCATCACCGACAGCATGATCCAGCCGACCATCACGCCGAGGATCACGGTCATGGCCGGCTCTATCATCGCTTGCACCTTCTCGATCATCTCCTTGACTTCGCGGTTGTAGAAGTAGCTGACGTTGCGCAGCGCGCCGTCGAGCGCGCCGGTGGTTTCGCCGACCTTGAGCATGCGGATCACCAGCGGCGGGAAGATGCCGGTGTTCTGGAACGCCGCCGTGATGCCCTGGCCTTCGGAAATCAGTTGCCCGGCGCGGCGCAGGCCGGCGGCGATGACGCGGTTGCCGACGATGCCCTCGGACAGGCGGATGCATTCGAGGATGGTGATGCCGGAGCCGTACATCATCGCGAAGAAGGTGGCGAAGCGGGCCAGGATGATCTTGTGCAGCACCGGGCCGATCATCCAGATGCGCAGCTTGAAGCCGTCGGCGGCGTAGCGTGCCTGCTCGCTGCGCGCCAGCCAGGCGCGGCCGGCGAAGAAGGCGATCAGCGGCACCGCCACCAGCAGGTACCAGTAATTGATGAAGATGTTGGAAACGAAAATCAGCGCCTTGGTGTGCAGCGGCAAGGTGTTGCCCATGTTTTTGACGAACGAGGTCAGCTGCGGCACCAGGTAGATCATCAGGAAGAAGGTGACGGCGGTGACGAACACGCCCACGGCGGCCGGGTACATGACGATCTTCTTGGTCTGCGAGGCCAGCTCGTCCTGCCACTTCAGGCTTTCCGACAGGTTCTTGAAGACCTCGGCCAGCTTGCCGCTTTGCTCGCCGGCGGTGATCAGGCTGGTGAAGGTCAGGTCGAACACCTCCGGATAGGCGGCCAGCGCCGCCGACAGCTGCTGGCCGCCTTCGATGTTCTCGATCAGGCCGGTGATCATCTCGCGGAAGCGCGGGTGGTCGATGCTCTCGCGCAGGTCGTTCAAGCCTTCGAGGATGGGCACGCCCGCGCCGGTCAACTGTTCCATGTGGAAGCAGAAGTTGATCAGGTCGCGGCGGGTGATGACCCTTTTGAGCGCCACCACCTTGGCGCGCGAGACGCGGCAATCGATCAGGTCCAGCCCCATGCGGTGCAGGCGCAGCTCCAGGTCCGGCTCGTTGGCGGCGTCCATGTTGCCGGGCGAGATCTGGCCGCCGGCATCCATCGCGCGGTAGAAATATTGGGGCATCAGTTGGCCAGCCTTTCGGTCAGGTCCACTACGCGGCCGACTTCTTCCAGCGTGGTGACGCCTTCGAGCACGCGGCGCACGCCGTCGTCGATCAGGCTGTGGAAGCCGCTGTTGGCGGCCGCCGTCTTCAGTTCGCGCGACGAGGCGCGGCGCGCCACCATCTCGTCGAGCGCCGGCGTCATCTTCAGCAGTTCGATGATGGCGATGCGGCCCTTGTAGCCCTGGTGCGCGCAATGGTCGCAGCCGACCGCGCGGTACAAGGTTTGCGGACCGGCCGTCTCCGGCAGGCCGAGCAGGCGGCGCTCGACGTCGTCGGCGATGTGCGGCTCGCGGCACGCCGTGCACAGCTTGCGCACCAGCCGCTGGGCGATGATGCCGATGATGTTGCCGGCCATGATGTCGGGCACGACGCCGATGTCGAGCAGGCGCGGGATCGAGCCGATCGCCGAGTTGGTGTGCAGGGTCGAGTACACCTGGTGGCCGGTCATCGCGGCCGAGAAGGCCATCTCGGCGGTTTCCTTGTCGCGGATTTCGCCGACCAGGATGATGTCAGGGTCTTGCCGCATCATCGAGCGGATGCCCTCGGCAAAGCCCATCTTGGCCGATTCGTTGACCGAGGTTTGCCGGATCATGTTCATCGGATACTCGACCGGGTCTTCCAGCGTCATGATGTTGACGCTCTCGGTGTTGATGTGGTTCAGGATCGAATACAGGGTGGTGGTCTTGCCGGAGCCGGTCGGGCCGGTCACCAGGATCACGCCGTCGGGACGGGCGATCATCAGCTTCAGCAGGTTCAGTTCGGCCTCGCCCAGGCCCAGGCCGTCGAGCGGCACCAGGCCTTTTTGGCGGTCGAGCACGCGCAGCACGAAGTTCTCGCCGTGCGTGGTCGGCTGCGCCGAGGCGCGGAAATCGATCTGCCGGCCGGAGAACTTGATCGAGATGCGGCCGTCCTGCGGCGCGCGCGTCTCGGCGATGTTCATGTTCGACATGACTTTCAAGCGCACGGCCATCGCCGGCCAGTACGATTTGTGCAGGCTGCGGATCTGGCGCAGGATGCCGTCGATGCGGTAGCGGATGCGCAGGAACGACTGCTCCGGCTCGAAGTGGATGTCGGAGGCGCTGTTTTGCACGGCGTCGGCCAGGATGGCGTCCATCAGGCGCACCATCGGCTGGCTGTACTCGTCGGACGTGGTGCCCAGGCTGGCGTAGTTGACCTCGCCTGTTTCGATCTCGTGCAGGATGCCGTCGATCGACAGCTCGAAGCCGTAGTATTGGTCGATGGCGCGCTGGATGTCCGATTCGTTCACCAGCAGCGGGCTGATGGTGATGCCCTTGACCAGCATGGCGCTGATCTGGTCGAGCGCGACGATATTGCTGGTGTCGGACATGGCCAGGATCAGGTTGTCGGTCTGGCGCTCGTAGACGATCGGGAACACGCGGTAGCGCTTGGCCACCTCCTTGGGGATCAGCTTGAGGGCGATGGCGTCGACCACCAGGCTGGTCAGGTCGGCGCTTTGCTGGTTCAGGTTTTCCGACAGCGCCATGCGCACCGTGGCCTCGGTGACGAAGCCCAGCGTGATCAACAGTTTTCCCAACGGCTCGTTGCTGCGTTTTTGTTCGATCAGCGCGATGCGCAGCTGGTCTTCGCTGATGACGCCTTTCTGGATCAGCAGTTTGCCGAGCGGGAGTTTTGCTTGTTCTGCCATCGATTGTGGTTGGTGGTGTTCTTATGTTCTCATTGCGCGGCCGGCGCGGCCGACGCGCCCAGCTCGTGCATGCGGATGCGCAGCGCGTTGCGGTCGAACGCGGCCGCCTTGTCCTGCGACAGCACCAGCGCGCGCTGGTAATACGTCAGCGCGAGCCGGCCCTGGTTCAGACGGTCCAGGCCGATGGCCAGGTTGTAGGCGTAATCCGGGTTGTCGGGCGAGGCGCTGTAGGCGCGGAAGAAGGTTTGCTGGGCGTCGGGCCAGCGGTTCTGCTGCGCGTACAGGTTGCCCAGCGCGAACAGCGCCGGACCGGCCTCCGGATTGGTGGCCAGGATCGCCTTGAGGCGGCCTTCGCTTTGGGCCGCGTCGCCCGAACGCATGCCGACCAGGCCGGCGACGGCGGTGGAGTCGTTCGGATCGAGTTCGAGCATGCGCAGGTAATACGATGCCGCCTGCGCGCCCTGGTTCTGGCGGGTGTGCACCATCGCCAGGCCCAGCAGCGCGTCGCGGCTGGTCGGTTCCTGGCGCAGCGCCGCCTCGTATTGCTTCTGTGCATTGGGCAAATCGCCGTTGGTGAACGATTGATAGGCCGTTTCCACGGCCGGCGCGATCTTGGCCGGCTGCACGGCGCGGGCCACGCGGATCTCGGCGTTGTTGTCGGGCGCGGCGACCGGCGGCAATTTTTCCACGCGCGGCGCCGAACCGGCCAGCTGGCTTTGGATCGCTTGCTGGGCGGCGGCCAATTCCTGTTCGGTGCGGGCCAGGCGGCGCTCCAGATCGTCGCGGCCGCCACGGTTGACGGACGGCGCCAGCATGGCGCTGCCGCTGGCGTCGACCGCCATCGGATCGACAAAACCGCCGGCGGCGGCCTGGCCGCCCGGCGCGCCCGGCGCGGCGCCGATCACCTGCACCGGCGTGGCGCCGGTGGCGCCCGGAGGCGGCATCGGCACCGGCGGCAGGCGCGAGCCGGCGCCGGGCGCGACCACCGCCTGCCAGTAGTAATAGCCGAAGCCGGCGACGATCAGCGCCAGGATCGACAGCAGGCCGATCAGGCGCAGGCGTTCCGGGTCCATGCCGACCGGCTCGTTCGTCGAGGCGGCGGCGGCACGCGCGCGCGCGGCGCCGCGCGGCTTGCCGGCGCTGCTGTCGCCGGCCGGCGGTTTGGCCGGGGCCGACGCTTTGGCGCTTGCCGTTGGCTTGGCGGCGCCGGCGGCGTTGGCGCCGGCGGCATGCCGCGCGTGGTTCTGCGCCGCTGCCGCTGCCGCTGCTGCTGCTGTTGCCGCCGGGGCTGCCGCGCCGGCGCTCGACGAAGCGCTCGACGAAGCTGCCGTGGCCGACAACGGCGCTGGCGGCTGCACGCGCTGGGCCGGCGCCGGCGCCACCGGTGCGGACGGATCCGGCGTCAGGTCGAAGGTCAATCCGGCGTCCAGATGGTCGCTGGGCGGCGGCAACGGGCTCGGCGACGGACGCGGCGTCAGGCTGGCGGCCGGCGCTTCGGGCGCCAGCGGTTCCAGGCTGAACTCGGCCATCGGCTCAAGGTCCAGGCTGAGCTCGCGCTTGGCGGGCGGCACGGCGGCGTGCGGCGCCGGCTCGGGCGTGAGCGCCAGTACCGCGTCGAACTCCTCCGACGGCTTGTCCGCCTCGTCCTCGACCGCCGAGCTTTGTTTGGCGCGCTCGGCTTTCTTCAGCGCCTGCATCAGTAAGCTCATGATCCGTTCCCGTTGGTGGTGGGGGCAGGGGGCGCTTGCGGGACGGGGTAGGGCTCGGTGTCCGGCTTTTCGCCCGGCAGCAGGTAGCGGTAATCCTTGTAGTCGCCGTTGACGCTGGCGTCCTTGACCACGATCGGGCGCATGAAGATCACCAGCTCGGTTTTGGTGCTTTTCTCGTTACGGAAGGAGAACAGGTCGCCCAGCACCGGCATGCTGCCCAGCAGCGGTATCGAATCCTTGGCGTTGTCGACCGAATCCTGCATCAGCCCGCCCATGACGGCGATCTGTCCGCTCGGAACTTTCATCAGCGACTCCAGTTCGCGCGCCTGGATCACCGGGACCAGGCTGCGCACGTTGGCCGCGGCCAGCGCCGGATTCGGATCTTCGACGGTGCCGACGATGCGGGTGATGGTCGGGCGCACATTGATGGTGACGTCGTCGTTGTCGGCGATTTGCGGCGTCACGCTCATGACGAAGCCGACCGGCACCGTTTCCAGCTTGGACTCGTAGGTGGCCGGCGAGGTTGGCGTGCCGTTCAGGCCCAGCACGGCCGGCGTGACCTTGATCGAGAAGAAGACGTTGTTGTCGACCACCTTGAGCAGCGCGGTCTGGTTGTTCATCACGCTGATCTTCGGGCTCGACAGTACCTTGACCTTGCCGAACGATTCCAGCAACTCGAGCGTCGCGGAGATGCTGCCCAGGCTGGTGATGGGGTTGTTATATTTCAGCAGGAAAATGCCGGGGCTGCTGCCCGGATTGACGGCGCTCGGCAGCGTGGTGGTGCCGACCTGGCCCTGGGTCATGCCCAGGCGGCCCGAACGCGACAAGGTCGACCAGTTGATGCCCTGCTGGTAATTGTTGTTAAGGCGGACTTCGATCACGGTCGCCTCGATCAGCACCTGGCGCTTGGCCGCGCCCAGTACGATATCGACGAACTCGCGGATCTTCTCGTGCTGGCGGCTGGTGGCGCGCACGGCGATCAGGCCGCCCTCGGCGTTGACGATGACCGAGTTGGGACGGTTGTTATTGTTGCGCGATTGGCCGAAGGCGCCGGTATCGAAAGCGGCCGGCGCCTGCTGGGCCTGGCCCGCCTGGCCGCCGCCCTGCGGTGTTTGTTGGTTTTGTTGGACGCCGGCCAACGGATCGACCGGGTTGTCGGCCAGGTTGGAGTTGCGCAGCATGTCGCGGATGTTCTTTTCCAGCGTGAACCAGAAATTGTTGTCGGACCGGTTGTTGACCACGGTCGTTGAATTGTTGCTGCCGTTGCTGGTGCCGTTGTTGTTCGACGATTGATTGCTGCCGCTGCCGCCGCCGGTGCCGCTGCCCGACGCGGTCGCGCCGACCGGGTTGGAGGCGCCGCCGCCGCCGCCGGTGGTGGAGATCTGCGTGGCGATGTTGACGCTGCTGCTGGTGCTGCGCGCGATGTTGACGTAGTCGATCTTGTAGTTGCGCCACTCCGGCGTGTCCGGCAGCACGGTCAGGGTGCCGTTGTTGATTTCGTAACGCATATCGACCTGGCGCTGGATGCGGCTCAGCAGCTGGGGCAGGGTCTGGTCCAGCGCGTTGAGCGTGACCATGCCTTCGATGCTCGGGTGGACATCGACGTTCAGGCCGGCGTCGCGCGCCAGCGCGAACAGCAGCGACTGCACCGGCACCTTGTGCACGGTGACGCTGTAGGTTTCGACCTTGGCGGCCGGCTTGGGCGGCGGCAGCACCGCGCTTTGCCGCACCGGCTCGGGGATCGAGCCGGCCGGACGCGGCGCCTCGCTGACGTGGGTGGGCGAGGTCGGCAGGGTACGCGTGGCGCAGGCGCCAAGGAACACACTGCAAGCCACGGGAACGATGGTCAAGGCTAGTTTATTCATTGTTTCTTCCGGCCCCGGGGGAACGCAGGATGTTGTGCATATGCAATATAGCTAGCATGATCTTACAAATTCGGTGCCACCGCAAGGACGCTCAACCATATTGCGCCAATTAAAAGCCCCAGCAAACACCCGATTGCAACAGTGCGGTTAAACAGGCGGGCCGGGCGCCGATTTAACAATGTGCCGGCGCGGCCCCGGCCGAACGGCGATTCGCTGATCGCCGCGCGCACGTGGCGCTTGTCGACGACGTCGGCGTCGTCGGCGAAGGCGGCCAGCAGCGCCTTGTCGGCCAGGATGTTGATGCGGCGCACGATGCCTTCCGAGCTGTCGCCGATCATCTTGGCGGCGGCCGCGCTGAACACGGCCGGACCGTCGTGGCCGGCCGCGCGCAGCCGGAAGTCGAGGAACTCGGCCACCAGCCCCGGCGCCATGGCCGGCACGTGGAAGCTGTGGGTGATGCGCTCGCGCAGTTGGCGCATGCTCGACAGTTCCAGGTGCTGGTCCAGCTCCGGCTGGCCGAACAGCACGATTTGCAGCAGCTTGCTGCGCGCGGTCTCCAGATTGGTCAGCAGGCGGATCGCCTCCAGGGTTTCGAGCGGCATCGCCTGCGCCTCCTCGACCAGCAATACGACCTGTTGGCCCTGGCCGTGGCGCTCGATCAAATGGGCGTGCAGGCCGCGCTGGACCTCGTCGACGCGGAAGCCGCGGGTCGGCAGTCCCAGCTCGGCGGCGATCGCGAACTGCACTTCGACCGGGCTCAGATTCGGGTTGACCAGGTAGATGACCTCGATATGCGGCGGCAGCCGGCTCTCGAGCATGCGGCACAGCATGGTCTTGCCGGCGCCCACTTCGCCGGTCACCTTGATGATGCCTTCGCCGTGGCAGACCGCGTACAGCAGCGCTTCGAGGATTTCGCCACGGGTATTGCCGGAGTAGAAAAAGGCCGGATTCGGCGTGATGCCGAACGGCGATTCGCGCAACTGGAAATGGGACTGGTACATGCTGCTCACGCGATGCAGGCCAGGAACGCTTGTTCGAGGCTGTCCGCGCCGTATTGGTCGCGGCACGCGGCCGGCGTGCCGGTAAAGCGGATCTGGCCGTCGTGCAGGATGGCCATGCGGTCGCACAGCTCGTCGACATCGGCCAGCGCGTGCGAGGTCAGGAACAAGGTGCTGCCGGCGCGGTGCAGGCTGCGCAGTTGTTGTTTCAACAGCGCGCGGGCCTTCGGGTCGAGGCCGCTCATCGGCTCGTCCAGTATATACAGGGGCTTGCGCGCGAGCAGGCAGGCGGCCAGACCCAACTTTTGCGTCATGCCTTTGGAATAGCCGCGCACGGTGCGCGTGAGCGCGTCGGGGTCGAGGTCGAGCGCGCGCATCATCGCGTGGACGTCGGCGGCGTCGTAACGCAGGCCTTGCAAGGTCAGCAGATAGCGGATGAAGTCGGCGCCGGTCAGGTAGTACGGCGGCGTGAAGCGTTCCGGCAGGAAGCCGAGCGGCCGGCGGCTGGCGGGGCGGTGGTGCGGCTGCCCGAAGATGTCGATGCTGCCGCCGTCGAGCGCGCAAAAATCGAGCACGCATTTGATCAGGCTGGTTTTGCCGGCGCCGTTGACGCCCACCAGGCCGAAGCATTCGCCCGGTTGCAGTTCCAGATTCACGCCCCGCAAGACGCTGGTGTGGCCATAGCGTTGAACCACTTGTTGCAAGCGCAGGGCGGGTACGGTCATGAAAGGGAATAGTGGCGACAGGAAACGAACCACAACTGTAGCGCATTCGTGCGAAGAAAGCGACATCCTGTGCGGAAAGGCGAGCTTGGCATTGGGGAAGTGGGGTAATCTGCACTAGAATGGCCGCAAGTTGTCGTGTGGCATCATCGCCGCGCGGGTTGTCTCATCAAGGAGCAGGTATGGCAAGGCCGGAGAAAGTCAGGCTGGGAGAAATTCTCGTACAGCAAAAGCTGCTGTCGGAAGAACAACTGGGGCTGGCGTTGACCGAGCAAAAGCGCAGCGGGCGCAAGCTCGGCCGCGTGTTCATCGAGAACGGCTATGTCACCGAGGAGCAGATCGCCAACGCGCTGGCGCGCCAGCTCAGCATCCCGTACCTGAACCTGAAGTTTTTCAACGTCAATCCCGAGATCGTCCGCATGCTGCCGGAGACGCAGGCGCGGCGCTTCCGCGCGCTGGTGCTGGAGGACCGGCGCGGCGTGCTGCTGGTGGGCATGTCCGACCCGACCGACCTGTTCGCGTACGACGAGATCGCCCGCATCGTCAAACAGAGCATCGAGCTGGCCGTCGTCAACGAGACCGAGGTGCTGGCCGTCATCGACCGCATCTACCGCCGCACCGAGGACATCTCGGACCTGGCGCGCGAGCTGGAGCAGGACATCGGCGACGTCTCGGTCGACTTCGGCGCGCTGGCGGCGGCCAATCCGAACCTGGAAGAGGCGCCCATCGTCAAGCTGCTGCAGTCGGTGTTCGACGACGCCGCCCAGGTGCGCGCCTCCGACATCCATATCGAACCGCAGGAGGGACGGCTGCAAATCCGCTTCCGCATCGACGGCGTGCTGCACCTGCAAACCGAGACCGATATCAAGATCGCACCGTCGCTGGCGCTGCGCCTGAAGCTGATGTCCGACCTGGATATCTCGGAAAAGCGGCTGCCGCAGGACGGCCGCTTCGCCGTGCGGGTGCGCAACCAGCGCATCGACGTGCGGATCTCGACCATGCCGACCCAGTACGGCGAATCGGTCGTGATGCGTCTGCTGAGCCAGGGCGGCGCCCAGTTGCGGCTCGACGCCATCGGCATGCCGCGCGGGCTGGTGGAAAAATTCCGCGCCATCATCCAGCGTCCGAACGGCCTGGTGCTGGTGACCGGGCCGACCGGTAGCGGCAAGACCACCACCTTGTACTGCGCGCTGTCGGAACTGAACTCGGTCGAGAAAAAGCTGATCACCGTCGAAGACCCGGTCGAATACCGGCTGGCCGGCATCAACCAGGTGCAGGTCAACGACAAGATCGACCTGAACTTCGCGCGCGTGCTGCGCTCGGCGCTGCGGCAAGACCCGGACATCGTGCTCGTCGGCGAGATGCGCGACCAGGAAACCGCGCAAATCGGCCTGCGCGCCGCCATGACCGGTCACCTGGTGTTGTCGACCTTGCACACCAACGATGCGATGAGCACGCCGCTGCGGCTGATGGACATGGGCGTGCCGCGCTACATGGTCGGCAGCTCGCTGCAGGCGGTGCTGGCGCAGCGGCTGGTGCGCATGATCTGCGAAAGCTGCACCACGCCATACGAGCCGACGCCGCCCGAGCGTGAGTGGCTGAGCTTGGAACTGAACGACAAGGTGGACAAGGCGCGTTATTTCCATGGCAAGGGCTGTTCGCATTGCAACGGCATGGGCTATCGGGGCCGTACCGGCGTCTACGAGTTGCTGGAGATGACGCGGGCGGTGGTCGACGCCGCCAACGATCCCGATCCGGCCCACTTCCTGAAGGTGGCGGCGGCGCAGATGGCCGGCGAAACCCTGCGCCGGCACGCGGTGCAGCTGGTGGTGCAGGGCCGCACGACGGTGTCGGAAGCGATGCGCATCAGTAACCAGATCGAGGATTGACGTGCCGTTCTTCGCCTATAAGGCCCGCAACGCGCGCGGCGAATTGATGCAAGGCGTGCTGGAGGGGCCGGACAGCGGCGCCGTCGCCGATCAACTGTTCAATACGGGCGTGACGCCGATCGAGATCACCGTCACGCAAAAGGCGGTCGCCGCCAGCGGCGAGAGCTGGCTGTCGCGGTTGCTGGAGAAGAAGGTCACGTCGATGGACGTGCAACTGTTCAGCCGCCAGTTGTATACGCTGCTCAAGTCCGGCGTGCCGATCATGCGCGGACTGGCGGGCTTGCAGGAGTCGGCGGTCAGCAAGTCTTTCGGCAAGGTCATCAAGGATTTGCGCGAGTCGCTCGATTCGGGACGCGAGCTGTCGGCCGCCATGCGCCGCCATCCGGACGTGTTTTCGCCGTTTTATTTGTCGATGGTCCGGGTCGGGGAGATGACCGGGCGGCTGGAGGAAGTGTTCCTGCGCCTGTTCGATCACCTCGAGTTCGACCGCGACATGCGCGAGCGCGTCAAGACGGCGACCCGCTATCCCAGTTTCGTGCTGATGGCCATGGCGGCGGCGATGGTCGTGGTCAATATGTTCGTGATACCGGCGTTTGTCGGCGTGTTCAAATCGCTGCATGCCGAGTTGCCGCTGATGACCCGGATATTGATCGCCACTTCCGACTTTACGGTGCGCTACTGGCCGATGATGGTGGTGGCGGTCGTGGCCGGCGTGTTCGGCTTCCGCGCCTGGGTCGGCACGCAGCGCGGCTTGTATCAGTGGGACAAGTTCAAGCTGAAGATTCCGGTCGCGGGCAAGATCATCCTGAAGGCCACGATGGCGCGCTTCGCCCGCAGCTTCGCGCTCTCCAACCGCAGCGGCGTACCGATCGTGCAAGGGTTGACGGTGGTGTCGCAGACGGTGGACAACGCCTACCTGTGCGCGCGCGTCGAGCAGATGCGCGATGGCGTCGAGCGCGGCGACAGCATTTTGCGCACGGCGGCGGCGGCCGGGGTGTTCACGCCGGTCGTGCTGCAGATGATCGCGGTGGGCGAGGAAAGCGGTTCGATCGACGATTTGATGGACGAGATCGCGCAAATGTACGAGCGCGAGGTCGATTACGAGCTCAAAACGTTGTCGGCGCAGATCGAGCCTATCCTGATCGTGTTCCTCGGCATATTGGTGTTGGTGCTGGCGCTGGGGATCTTCCTGCCGATCTGGGACTTGGGCAAGGCCGCCTTGCATAAGTGATGCCGGAAACGAGGCGTGTGGTGATTTTCTTACCAACATTTGTGACGCAGAAACAACGCGGCGTTGGCTTGCTGGAATTTGCGTCGGTCCTCGTAATCGTGGGCATCTTGACCACGGTTCTGCTGCATCGGATTTGGCGTTACCACGGCGAGGCGGATGAGGCCGCCATGCGCGTGACGGTCGCGCACTTGCGCACCGCCTTAGAAATTAAGGTTGCGCATGGGAAATTGCCCGGTGGAACGATAGATTTAACGATTTTGGCCGAACAAAATCCGTTTGATTGGTTGAAAGATAAGCCGGCCAATTACGCCGGCGAATACTTTTCCCCAAGCGACGCCGACATCGGTGCCGGGAATTGGTGCTTCGATCGACGTGACAAATCGGTGGTTTATTTGTTAAATCTTCGCAGCGGATTTTTAGATGCCTCAACGAAACGTTTGAAATTCAAGGTAAAATTACTTCGCTTGCCCCACCGCCCCGCCAAGCCGCCAGGCGCACCAGAAGCCCTCGGTGTGGCCTTCGAGCAAGCGAAAGATTGATGCACTGTTGCGCGGTCTTTCTTCAACTACATGGACGACCTGGAGAAGTGAAAATGAACAAGGCAGCGATGAGCGCATTCCGTAAACCAGCAGCCCAGTCGGGCTTCACGCTGATCGAACTGATCGTCGTGATTGTGATCCTTGGCATTCTGGCGGCGACCGCGTTGCCACGGTTTACCAACCTGGCCGGTGATGCCCGCGCCGCTTCCATCGGGGCCGCGCGCGGAGCAATGTCTTCCGCGGCGTCGCTGGCTCACGGCCAGGTCTTGATCAATCCCGCGATCGTCGTCAGCAACGCCATGCCGATGGAGGGTGTCAGCGTGGCCATGGCCAACGGGTATCCGTCCGCAACGGGTATCGCCGCCGCTGCTGGCCTGAGCAATTCGGACTACGCGATCCTTCCCGCCGGTACCGCCCTCAGCGCCAACAACCCTGCGGTGGGAACGGGTTCGGTTGCGATACAGCCCAAGAGCATCGCCGGTACCGCAACCGGGTTGAAGTGCTACGTGATGTATACCGAGTCGACTGGCGCCAACGTCGCGCCGATCATCACCAACACCCCTCCCGTCTCCGACTGTCAGTAAAGACATAACGTCCGGCCGGTGTCGCTTTGACTCGCCATCACGATCGGCGCCGCTTTGCCGGCGCCGCCGGACGCCCCATCGACGCTGGCTTTACAATGGTTGAGCTTGTGACGGTGATCGTTGTCATGGGCATACTCGGCGCGATCGGCGCGTCGCGTTTTTTTGATGGCGATATTTTTGCCGGCCGCGCCTATTCGGATCGTGCCAAGTCCATCATCCGCTCCGCCCAAAAACTCGCCATTGCGCAGAATCGACTCGTCTTCGTGCGCTTCACGCCAACCAACTTCGCTGTCTGCTTTAACGCCGCGTGCAATAACGCGGCAGCGCTCGCGTTCGCGCCCGGCGGAAGCAACAGTGGCAGCACCGCCACCCGCGCCGCCTGCGTCCTGGGGGGCAATTATATTGCCAGCTGGATGTGCGAAGGCACGCCCCCAAACGTGGCGGTGACCGGGGTTGGCTCCGGCGGCTTGTTTTTCGACCGTATGGGCCGTCCGTACAACACCAACGACGTCGATGGCGCGTCGACATTCCAGCCGCTGACGTTGACCGTGACCAGCGGCGCCAGCGTTTACCAGTTCACGGTGGAAGCCGAGACCGGCTATGTTCGCTAAGCATCAGCGCGGTCTGACCCTCATCGAACTGGTGCTGTTCATGGTGATCATGGGGGTTGCCGCCGCCGGCATCATCGGCGTTCTGAACATTGGCGCCAAGGCCAGCGCCGACCCGTTGCGCCGCAAGCAGGCGATGCTGATCGCCGAAGCGTTTATGGAAGAGGTGCAACTGGCCCGCTTCACGTTCTGTGTGCCGGGTGACGCCAATGAATCCACCGCGACCGATCAGAACGGCTGTTCCACTCCGGCCAATGCCGTCGCGGTTCGTCCGCGCCCGGCGGGCATGGCCCGTCCTTACGAAAACGTGGCCGACTACGCCACCGCGCTCAACGCCGAGGAGCATACGTTCGCCGTAAACGGCGTCGACACCGATGTCAACCTCCGTGCGCTCGGGCGGGATGCGGCACTGAACCAGATGGGCAACAGCTCGCTGGGGCCGATCACCACGACCGTGACGCTGAACCTGGTCCCGGCCGGTGCGCCGTTGGGGCCGACGGCTGGCCCGGCCAACCTTAGGATCGATTCCGCCACTTCGCTTGAGGTGCTGCAAATTACAATCATCACCAGATACGGCGGCCCCAACGATGTTATCCGCCTGGACGGTTTCCGTACCCGCTATGCGCCGAACAATTAACGCCGTGACGACCAACCCGCGACGCTACCCGCGTTCGACGCCTCCGCAGCGCGGTTTCACGCTGGTGGAGGCGGTCGTCGTCATGGTCATTACCGGGATACTGGCCGGTATCATGGTGTTGTTCATCCGCAGGCCCGTGCAAAATTACACCGACGCGGCCGCGCGCGCGGAGGTGAGCGACGCCGCCGATCTGGCGCTGCGCCGCATGGCGCGTGAACTACGTTCGGCGTTGCCCAACAGCGTACGCCTCACGGTCGTCGGCAATGTCTGGTGGCTCGAGTTCATCCCCACCGTCTCGGGCGGGAAGTACCTGGCGATGGAGGACAACCCTGGCAGTGCCGCTAGCCCGCTGAGCTTCACGAACCCGGTCGCCGCGCCGTTCAACGTGATCGGGCCCATGCCGGCTTTGGCGCAGACGGGCTCCAGCTATATCGCCATCTACAATCTCGGCCCCGGCTTCGTCAACGCGGATGCCTATAACCGCGATAATCTGGCGCTCGTCACTGGTATGAACATCGCCAACCGCACGATCTCCTACGAAAGCGCGGCAGCGGGAGAGCCCGCCAACAACGGCAAAAATCCGTATGCCCTCGCACCGCAAAATCCTTCGCCCGACCAGCGGTTCCAGGTTGTCACCACGCCGGTCACGTTCCGCTGCGACGGCCAGGCCAACGGCAGCGGCACCCTGACCCGGTTTGTCGCCGCCAATTTCGCCGCTGTACAGCCGCAGCCGACGGCTGCGGCTGGTCGCATGCTGGCCAATAACGTTGTCGCTTGCACCTTCACCATCGGCACGGTAGCCAGCCGGCAGAGCGCGTTGATCGGGTTGACGCTGGTCCTGGGGCGAGCCAGCCCAGGCGCTGCAAACGGTTTGGAAACGGTCACGCTGACCCACCAGATTCACGTGGACAATACGCCATGACGCGCAGGATGACACGCAAATCGGGCGGGGTCGCGCTGGTGACCGCCATCTTCCTGTTGGTGGTGCTCGCCGGGCTGGCGGTGGCGGTGGTGTCGCTGACGACCTCGCAGCAAAGCGCGGCCACGCAGGACGAGCAGGGCGCGCGCGCCTATCAGGCGGCGCGCGCGGGTATCGAATGGGCGTTGTATGTCAGCCTGCGGACCGGCGGCGGACTGGCGAACAATCCGTTGGGTTGCCCCGCCACCCACACGATGGCGATGCCGGCGCAGACCTTGTCCTCCTTTACCGTGACCGTGACCTGCGGCCAGCGCGCGGCTGGATACGGCACTGGCGTGCCGGCCAACGATCCAACGGCCCGCAGCATACTTGTCCGCTCGGTCGCGTGCAACCAGCCCGACCCGGTAACGGGCGTTTGCCCGAACACCACCGCACCCGGCCCCGATTATGTGCAACGGAGGATCGACGCGCAGCTATAAAGAAACAAGCCACACGACAATGTAAGTATTTTTGTGGCATTACTATTAATTTTTGGTAAACGAGCGGTGTAACTTGAATATAATCAACCAACTAGCGCGTAAACCTCGTGTGCTGGTAACCATTTAGGTCGCTGGTATGGGATTCCTCAAAAGAAGCAAAAAAAAGGATGGCTGGCTGACCGTCTCGTTCCAGCGCGACGGCATTTGCGCTGGCCGCGTGCAGCGCGTGCCCGACGCCAAGGCGGTGGTCGAGCTGTCGTCGTTCTATCCGTCGAACGCCGCTCCGTCCGCCGAATCGCTGGAAAAAGTGAGCAAGGATTTGAAGGCCGCCAATTTCCTGTTCGGCACGATGCTGAGCGGCGGCGAATACCAGATGCTGACCGTCGATGCGCCCAACGTCCCGCAGGATGAATTGAAGACCGCCGTGCGCTGGCGCTTGAAGGATATGCTCGACTTCCATGTCGACGACGCCACCATCGACGTGCTCGATATTCCGGTCGATCCGAACGCGCCGTCGCGCGCCCATTCGATGTTCGCCATCGCCGCCCGCAACGCGTTGATCCAGTCGCGCCAGGGCCTGTTCGCCGAGGCGAAGATCGAACTGAACGTCATCGACATCCCGGAGATGGCACAGCGGAACATCTCGGCGCTGCTGGAAACCGAGGGCCGGGGCCTGGCCATGCTGTCGTTCGACGGCGACGGCGGCCTGCTGACGATCACCTTCAAGGGCGAGCTGTATCTGTCGCGCCGCATCGACGTGACCTTGCCGCAGTTGCTGGAACCGGACACCGACAAGCAGCAAGCCTTATTCGACAAAATCACATTGGAGTTGCAGCGCTCGCTCGATCACTTCGACCGCCAGTTCAATTACGTCAACGTGATCAAGCTGCTGCTGGCGCCGACCGGCGCGCAGGGCTTGCACGAGTATCTGGCGGCTAATCTCTACATGCCGGTCGAGGCGATGGGGCTGGAGGACGTATTCGATCTGAGCCAGGCGCCGGCGCTGCTGGACGTCGAGCAGCAGCAGCGTTTCTTCCTGACCCTGGGCGCGGCCCTGCGGCACGAGGAGGTGGTGCTGTGAGCCAGCAGATCAACCTGTTCAACCCCATCTTCCTCAAGCAGAAGAAGGTGTTCACGGCTCTGCCGATGGCCGAGGCGCTGGGCGTGATCGTCGCCGGCGCGCTGCTGCTGACGTGGTATGCCGGCGAGCGCGTGGCCGCGCTGGAGCAATCCGCCGCGTCCGGCAAGACCTTGCTGGCCGACCGCGAGCGCCGTCTGGTGGAGGCCAATAAACAGTTCGCGCCGCGCCAGAAAAGCGCCACCATCGCGACCGAGGTCGCGCAGGCGGAGGCGGAACTGCGGTCGCTGCAACAAGTCGAAGCGGTGCTGCGTGACGGTACGCTGGGCAACGCGGCCGGCTATGCCGAGTATTTCCGGGCGTTCGCGCGGCAGAACGTCAGCGGGCTGTGGCTGACGGGCGTGTCCATCGTGGGCGCCGGCAACGATATCGGCGTGCAGGGACGCGCGATGCAGCCGACCTTGATCCCGGCCTACATCGCGCGCCTGAAGTCCGAACCTATCATGCACGGCAAGAGTTTCGCCAGCCTCGATATTTCACGGCCGGAGGCGCAACTGATGCCGGCCGCCGCGCCGCCATCCGCGCCGGCGGCCATCGCCGGTGGCGCCGTTCCAGCCGCCGCTCCGATGGCCGCGCCGCCGGCCTCGGCCACGGCGCCGTTCGTTCAATTCAGCCTGCAATCGACCGCCGTGGCGAGGACCGAGCAATGAAGCAGCAACTACAACAGCAATGGCTCAAGCTGAGCACCAGGCTGGACGCGCTGACCTTGCGCGAGCGGGCGATGGTGTTCGTGGCGGTGACGGCGGCGGTCCTGTTCCTGATTTATACGATGGCGGTCGAGCCGATGCTGGTCAAACAAAAACTGCTGCTGGCGCAGATCCGGCAGCAGCAAAACCAGATCGCCGGCATCGACATGGAAATCACGGCCAAGGCGCAAGGCTTCAACCTCGATCCCGACGCGCAGGAGAAGGCCAGGTTGCACACCGCGCGGGCCGAGATCGACCGTGTCAGCGCCGGCCTGCTGGCGGTGCAAAAGGGATTGGTGGCGCCGGAGAAGATCGCGCCGCTGCTGGAAAACCTGCTCGGCGGCCACGGAAAATTGCGGTTGATGGCGATGAAGACGCTGCCGGTGACCGGCATGAGCGAGAGCTTCGCGGAATCCGCGCCGCCGGCAGCGACCGTCGCCGCCCCGGCCGCCGCGCCATCTCAGGCAAATCCGCCTATCCAGCCGGCCGCCGCGAACAAACCGCGCGAGTTGCTGTATCGGCACGGCGTGGAAATCGTGCTGCAGGGCAGTTATCTGGATATGGTCAGCTATATGGCGGCGCTGGAGGCATTGCCGGTGCAGCTGTTCTGGGGTAAAGCCAGCCTGGACGCGCAGCAGTATCCGAATTCGCGCCTGACCTTGACCTTGTACACACTGAGTCTGGATCAGAAATGGATGAAGCTATGAGCGCCGCCGTGCGGCATGCGTGGTTGGCCGGCGCGCTGTCGGCGCTGCTGCTGGCGGCCTTGCCCGCGCGCGCGCAGAGCTTGGCCGATCCGACCCAGCCGCCGCCGGAATCGCGCCTGCTGGCGCCGGGCGCGGCCGATGCGCCAGTGGTCAGCGCCGGCCCGCGCCTGCAGTCGATTCTGATCGGCACGCGCGGACGCGAGGTAGCGGTGATCGACGGCCAGACCCTGCGCAAGGGCGACAAGATCAACGGCGCCGTGCTGGTCCAGATCGACAAGAATCAAGTGGTGTTGCAACACGGACGGGCGAGACAGGTGTTGACCCTGTTCCCCGACACCGGGACGGGCGGCAAGACGCCCGTTCATCAACGTTAAACGAATGCATATGCAAAAAATACTGACCATCGCCCTCCTGACGACGCTGCTGCTGAACGGCTGCTCGACGCCGCCCAAGCGCGATACCTACAACAAGATCAACGCCGAGGTCGATGCGGCGCTCAAGGCCAAGCCGCCGGCCGCCGCGCAGGCCGACGCCGTGGCCAGCGCCTTGCTGCCGCCGGTGTCGCAGCTGGCCGATCATTTGCCGAAGGCGCGCGCGGTGCTCGAGGAGCGCTTCAACGTGTCGTTCAACAACGTGCCGGTGCAGCAGTTCTTCAACTCGATCGTGGCCGGCACCCGCTACAACATGCTGATCAATCCGGAAGTGACCGGCAACATCACCGCCAACCTGAAGGATGTGACCCTGGTCGAGGCGCTCGACGCGGTGCGCGAGCTGTACGGCTACGATTACAAGATCGAAGGCACCCGCATCTATATCCGCCCGCTGACGATGCAGACCAAGATGTTCAAGGTCAATTACCTGACCGCGATCCGCAAGGGCGTGTCGAGCCTGCGCGTGTCGTCGACGTCGGTGGCCAGCGCCGGCACCAGCAACAGCGGTTCGCAAAACGGTTCGGGCAGCAACAATAATTCGGGCAACAATAACAACGACAACTCGGGCAACAACGGCAACAACGCCGGCGGCAACCAGAGCCAGCGCGACGCGGCCAACGTGCAAACCACGTCCGCCAGCGATTTCTGGCTGGAGCTCAAGACGGCGCTCGAGGCGATCATCGAGCCGGGCAAGGACGGCCGCAGCGTGACCATCAGCCCGCAGTCGGGCGTGATCGTGATCCGCGCCATGCCGGAGGAGCTGCGCAACGTCGACCAGTACCTGCGCGCGACCCAGTTGTCGGTCGACCGCCAGGTGATCCTGGAGGCGAAGATCCTCGAGGTGGAGTTGAACAGCAACTTCCAGAGCGGCATCAACTGGGCGGCCTTCGGCAAGCTCAGCACCAACAGCCGCATCTCGGCCGGCCTGGTGCAGCCGGGCTCGTCGTTGACGCCGCTGGGCGTGAGCGCGACCGGCTCGCTGGGCAGTTCCGGCCCCGTCGGCACGGTGGCCGTGCCCGGCGCGTCGATCGGGGCGGTGTCCGACGCGGTCGGCTCGCTGTTCGGCCTGGCGTTCCAGACCAGCAATTTCGCCGCGCTGATTTCCTTCCTCGAAGGGCAGGGCACGGTGCACGTGCTGTCGAGCCCGCGCATCGCGACGCTGAACAACCAAAAGGCGCTGCTGAAAATCGGCACCGACGAGTTTTTCGTCACCGGCATCAGCACCACGACCACCACCAGCGGCACCGGCAACGGCGTGACCACGCCGACGCTGACGTTGCAACCGTTCTTCTCCGGCGTGGTGCTGGACGTGACGCCGCAGATCGACGACCACGGCAATATCATCCTGCACGTGCACCCGTCGGTGAGCCAGGTATCGACCGTCAACAAGGGCGTCAACCTGGGCACCCTGGGTAACTTCAGCCTGCCGCTGGCGGCGTCGTCGACCTCGGAGATGGACAGCATGGTGCGCGGCCAGGACGGCCAGGTGGTCGCCATCGGCGGCCTGATGCGCCAGGCGACGACGTCGGACCGCTCCGGCGTGCCGGGCGCGAGCGACATTCCGGTGGTCGGCGCCCTGTTCCGCGCCAGCGGCGAGGTGATCCAGAAGCGCGAGCTGGTGGTGCTGATCAAGCCGACCATCGTCGAATCGAGCGCCGACTGGAACCAGGACTTGCTCGACAGCAGCCGCCGCATCAAGGAACTCGATCCGCGCCGCGCCAGGGAGCGCAATTAATCATGTACAGCAAACACTTCGGCCTGCGCGAAGCGCCGTTCAGCATCACGCCGGATACCAGCTATTTCTTCACCAGCCCGCATTCGCAGGAGGCGTTGAACACCTTGCTGGTGGCCGCCAAGAGCGGCGAGGGCTTCATCAAGATCACCGGCGAGGTCGGCACCGGCAAGACGCTGCTGTGCCGTAAGTTCATCGCCACGGTCGGGCCGGAGTTCGTCACCGCCTACATCCCCAATCCGTTCCTGGAGCCGCGCACGCTGATGCTGGCCCTGGCCGACGAGCTGGAGGTGACCTTGGCGCGCGATGTCGACCAGCACCAGATGCTCAAGTCGATCACCTACCGCCTGATCGAGCTGGCGCACGCCGGCAAGCAGGTCATGCTGTTGCTCGACGAGGCGCAGGCGATCCCGGTCGAGAGCCTGGAAGCGTTGCGGCTGCTGAGCAATCTGGAGACGGAAAAGCGCAAGCTGCTGCAAATCGTGCTGTTCGGGCAACCGGAGCTGAACCAGCATCTGCAGGCCAATTCGATCCGCCAGCTGGCGCAGCGGATCACCTTCCATTACCACCTCGGCCCGCTGAGCCGGGACGACATCGAATACTATCTGGCGCACCGCTTGCGGGTGGCCGGCTACACGGGCGGGCGCCTGTTCAGCCGCGGCGCGATCGGCAAGCTGTTCCGCGCCAGCGGCGGCATTCCCCGGGTGGTCAACATCATGGCCAACAAGTCGCTGATGCTGTGCTTTGGCGAGGGCAGGCAGCAGGTCACGCGCCGCCACGTCGGCCTGGCCGCGCGCGACACCAACGAAGTCGTCGGCGCGCGCGCCGGCGTGCGCTGGCCGTGGCTGGCCGCCGGCGTCAGCGTGCTGGTGGCGGCGTGCGGGCTGACGTGGGCGCTGACCAAATGAGCCTGATCAATAAAATGTTGCAGGATCTGGACAAGCGCGGCGGCGCCGGCGACGGCGCGGTCAACCCCCAGGAATTAAAAGCGGTGCCGGCGCTGGAGCACGAGCGCCGGCCGCTGGTGCTCGCGGGCGCCGGCGTGGCCGCCGCCGTGCTGGCTGCCTGCGGCTGGTATGGCTGGCAGTACTGGCAGAGTCATCGCGCGCCGCCGGCCCCGGTGCCGAAGGTGGTGGTCAACCAGCGTCCGCCGGGCGCGGCCAGCGCGCCGCCGCCGGCGGCGCCGGTGATCGATACGGCCAGGCCGGCGGCGCCGGAATCGGCCGCGCCGCCGGCCGAACCGCTCGCAGAACCGCTTGCCAACCCGCTTGCCAACCCGCTTGCCAACCCGGCGCGCAAACCCGCCCAGCCGATCCAGTTTGACGCACCGCCGGCCATATCCGCTGCGCCGCGCGCGTTGGCGGCGCCGGAGCGGCCGTCCGGCGCCGTGCCGGCGGCCGGCGACGCCATCGCGCCCAGGCCGCGCCGGCCGCTGCCGGAGAGCGACGCGCGCCGTCCCGAGCGCAAGCCGGCACAGGCGGAAAGCGTTAGGGAAAACGTTAGGGAAGGCGTGCGGGAAGGCGTGAGCCGGCGCGAATTGACGCCCAAACTGGAATCCGACGGCGCCTATCGCCGCGCGCTGGTGGCCTTGCAGGAGGGACGACTGAGCGTGGCGATGGCCGACCTGGAACGCGCGCTGGAGATCGATCCGCGCAACGAGGCCGCGCGCCAGACCTACGTCAGCCTGCTGCTGGAGAATAAACGCACCGACGAGGCGATCCGCCAGTTGCGCCTGTCCCTGGGCATCGATCCGCGCCAGCCGGGGCTGGCGATGGTGCTGGCGCGGCTGCAACTGGAGCGCGGCGGGCCGGCGCTGGAAACCTTGATGGCGACGCTGCCGTATGCCGGCAACAACGCCGACTACCTGGCCTTCCTGGCCGGCGTGCTGCAGCGCGGGCAACGCCACGCCGAGGCGGCCCGCTATTATCGCGACGCGTTGCAACTGGCGCCGGACAACGGCGTCTGGTGGATGGGCCTGGCTATTTCACTGCAGGCCGACGACCACCTGCCGCAGGCGCGCGAGGCCTATGTGCGCGCGCGCGCGGCGGCCGGCATGACGCCGGAATTGCTGGCCTTCATCGACCGCAAGCTGGAGCAGCTGGCGCGTTAGCCGGTGCCGGTCCGGCGTCGCGCGCCGCCGCGCCGAAGCGGTGGCGTGACCGCGCGCGCACATGTTCACATTAAAAGTTAAATTTTTCTGACGTTACAAATCTTATAATTAAATTGAGATAAGATGGCATTCTTGGCAATGCCATCGGGCAGGCGGCCAAGTCCGCCTGCATCTCTAAGAATATTATTCGGGGTCAGCTTAATGAATACTTTGGACTTACGGACATGCTCCGTTACACCGTCGCGCCATATTGCCGGCATCGCACCGCTGCTGTTGTCGCTGGTGGTCAGCCAGGCGTACGCGATCGACCACAAGGTGACCGGCGCCAACGGCGCCGTTGGCGCGCCGGGGACCGCCGCCACGCCGCACGGCGGCAAGGGCGGCAACGCGCTCGACCTGACCCACACCTTGCTGACGTCCGGCACCCCCGGCCGCCTGTTCTTGACGGGCGGCAACGGCGGCGACGGCGGGATCGGCTTGCCGCCCGTGCCGGACCCGACCAGCCCGGATTGCGGCTTTGGCGGTTGCCAATACGGGTTCGGCGGCCTCGGCGGCAACGGCGGCAACGGCGCGGCGGCGCTCGGGCGCTCGACCGCGTTGTCGGTGACCGGCGCCATCGGCGCCGAGGCAAACGTCGTCGGCGGCAACGGCGGCCACGTGGGGGCGGGGGAGCAGTTCGCCTTCGGCACCGACCCGGCGCTGAGCAACGGCGGCGCCGGCGGCAACGCCTCCAGCTTCGCCAGCGGCACCGCCGTGTCCGGCGCGGTCTCGGCCCGCGCTTACGCCACCGGCGGCAATGGCGGCGACTCCGTCGTCATGGGGGCCGGCCGGGGCGGCGACGGCGGCCAGGCCACCGCGCGCGCGTCGGCTTATTCGGCCACGGGCAACGTGTCGGTGCTGGCGCAGGCGACCGGGGGCAATGGCGGCAGCGCCAACAACTTCAACGCGCCGGCCGGCGCCGGCGCGGCCGTCTCGCTGCAAAACATGGTGGCGGGGGCGACCAGCGGCGTGCTGTCGCTGCTGCAGCACGCGATCGGCGGCAACGGCGGCGCGGCCGCCTTCAACGGCTATGGCGGCGTGGCCCAGTTGCCGGTGCCGCCGACCAACAACGCCGGCGGCAACGCCGTCTCGACACTCGCGCTCAAAGACAGCCAGGCCGGCGCGCTGAAAGCCGGCGTCACCGCCAAGGGCGGCAACGCCGGCGGCTACACCGAGGCGGCGGCGCCGGCAGCCGGCAGCGGACGGGCCGAACTGTATCTGACGTCGACCCGGGCCGGCGCCGACGTCGACGGCAGCGTCAAGGCCAGCGGCGGCGACGTCACCGGCTGGATCTTCCGCGTCAACGGCGGCGACGCCGGCGCCGCCACCGCCATCGCCAAGCTGGCCGGCAAGGCGGCGGTCACGGGATCGGCCGAGGCCCTGGGCGGGCAAAACGGCGGCGCCGCCGGCGCCGGCGCCACCGGCCTGTTGACCATCGACGCCGGCGGCCTGGCGACGGGCACGGTGCGCGCGGTGGGCGGCGAGATGGGCGGCCCGCGCCACAGCTGGGAATACGGCGACGGCGACGCCAGCGCCACGCTGGAACTGGTCGGCGCCGGCGCCAGCGGGGCCAGCTATGCCCGCGGCGGCAACGCCAACAGCAGCGTCAACGTCGCCACCACCGGCGCGCGCGCGGTCAATGTGGAATCGCGGGCGATCGCCGGCCTGGGCGACAACTCCTCGTCGCGCGGCCACTACGGCGCCGCCACCGCGCGCACCGTCGTCAACGCCGGCAGCGCCGGGGGCACGGCCGCCGTGACGGCCGGCGCCTACGCGATCGGCAGCGGCGCCAGTCAAAGCGCCTTTGCCGACCTGCGCATCGATGCCGGCGGCGACATCACCGGCACGGCGCAGGCCGAAGGAGGGGTGTTCTACTACTTCTACACCGAAAGCGGCCGCGCCGAGGCCAACGCCAGCGGCGTCACCAGCGGCGCGCACGACGTCACGTTGACGGCGATCGCGCGCAACACGTTCACCCCGCAACCGAACCAGAACATCTACAGCCCCGCCGCCGCCAGCGCGTACGGCGCCTCCGGCAGCGGCGTGGTCAGCGTCGCGGCGCAAGCCCTGAGCGGCATGAACTACAGCACCAGCCCGTACCTGTCGGCGGCGCGCGCGGTCGCGCAGACGTCGTCGCTGGGCGGGGTGAGCAACGCCAGCGCCAAGGCCAGCGGCGAGCAGATGAGTGCGCTCGCGATCGCGACGGCCGTCGGCGCCAAGGGTACCCCGGTCGCCTTCTACGCCAACGTGGGCGGCGGCTATGCGCACGGCACGGCCGTGGCGTCGAGCCGCTTCGACGCCGCCGGCTTCGCACTGGCGGCCGGCGACGGCGCGGTCGGCGACAACCAGCTGTTTTCCTACGCCGGCGCGGCCCCGGCCGGTGGCGCCGCCGCCCTCGGCGTGGGCGCGGCCGTCGCCGCCGCCATGCCGGAGCTGTACGGCGTCGGCATGCAGGGCGCCTCCGGTGGCGACGATCCGTCGCAGCCATCGCCGGCGCTGGGCAGCAACTCCAACTCGTTCCACTTCGTGTCGGCGGTCGACCAGCATTTGCTGATCGCCTTCCTGGCCGCCGGCGGCACCGGCTTCGACACGCTCGACCTGTCGATCAGCAGCGGCGGCAACTTGCTGTTCAGCCGGTCGTTCACGTCGCTGAGCGACGCCAACCGGTTCTTCAACGGCGGCGTGCTCGATCTCGGCTGGTTCGGCGCGGGCGAGCAGGACATCTACGTCAGCTCGTCGCTCGCCGGCGCCGCGTACGGCTACGCGTTCAACTATGTGCTGGGTGGCGGCCCTGTTGGCTACGGCACGCCGACGGGCGGTCCGGGCGCGTCGGCCGTGCCGGAAGCGTCGAGCTGGATGATGATGATGATCGGCCTGGGCGGGATGGCGATCGTGGCGCGGCGCCGCAAGGCGGTCGGCGCGCGCGCTTAACCGGGCGCTACAGGCTGGCCTGCGGGCCCCAGATCTGCTTCATGCTGAAGCGGATCGCGGCCTGGTCCTCGCTGAGCGCCTCGGCGATCGTGTGGCGCTCGCCGGCGGCGCCGCGCTGGTCGGCCGGCGGTATCGGCGCGCCGGAAGCGTCGCGCAGGCGGTGCACCTGCAACGCGTCGCCGCCGGCCAGGCGCTGGCTGACGACGCCGATCTCGCCGCTGGCCAGCCGCACCAGGCAGCCGGGCGGGAAGTCGCCCAGTTCGCGCTGGAAATGCAGGGCCAGCGCCGGATCGACCGGCGAGCCCTTGTCGCCCATCAGGTTGCGCAGCGCCTGGTCCGGCAGCACCGAGCGCCGGTAGTTGCGCGCCGACACTTGCGCGCAATAGCGGTCGGCCAGGCTGAGCAGCTTGGCGTTGAACGTCACCTGCGGACTGGCGATGCCGGCCGGGTAGCCGCTGCCCTCATCGTTCTCGTGGTGCAGCAGCACGCACGAAATCCATTCCTCGTCCTCGATGCCGGCGCACTTGAGCAGGTCGGCGCTGTCGGCCGGGTGGCGGTGCACGATGGCCATTTCTTCCGTGCTCAGGCTGTGCTTGTTCTGGAAACTCTCGTGGTGGCGCAGCATGCCGACGTTCATCGTCAGCGCGGCCGCCGTGACGGTCAGGGTGTCGGCGTCGGCCTTGCCGAGGCTGCGCGACATGACGACGATGACCACCGCCGTCTCGATGCAGTGGCGCACCGCGTAGCTGCCGGCGATCTGGCACAGGAAGATGCAGGCGAGGGCGACGTCGGGATTGAGGTCGACGGCGCGCACCACCTCGCGGGCGATGTCGCGCAGCTCGCTTTCGGCGTCGTGCTCGTTGCGCAGGTTTTGCAGCAGCCGCTCCAGCCGCCGGTTCGACACGTTCAGTTGGTGCAGCACCGACGGCGGCGCCGCTTGCGCCAGCGTGGCGACGCCCGGCGGGTCGCGGTGTTTGGTATCGGCCATGATGATGTCCCCGATTTATACTTTGCCCAGCCGCTCCAGCGCGAGCGCCAAGGTCTCGTCTCGTTTGGCGAAGCAGAAGCGCACGATGCCGGACTCCTTGCCTTGCTGGTAAAACGCCGACACCGGGATCGCCGCGACCTTGATCTCGGTGGTCAGCCACTCGGCGAATTCGGCCTCGGTCCGCGTCGAGATTTTGTCGTAGCGCACGCACTGGAAATAGGTGCCGTCGGCCGGCAGCAGTTCGAAGCGGCTGCCGGCCAGGCCGTCGCGGAACAGGTCGCGCTTGCGCTGGTAGAACGCCGGCAAGGTCAGGTACGGCGCCGGATCGGCCATGTAGCCGGCCACGCCATGTTGCATCGGCGTGTTGACGCTGAAGACGTTGTACTGGTGGACCTTGCGGAACTCGGCCGTCAGCGCCGGCGGCGCGGCCACATAGCCGAGCTTCCAGCCGGTCACGTGGTAGGTCTTGCCGAAGCTGGAGACGACGAAGGCGCGCGCGGCCAGCTCGGCGTGGCGGCACACGGACTCGTGGCGCTGGCCGTCGTAGACCATGTGTTCGTAGACTTCGTCCGACAGGATCAGGATGTTGGTGCCGCGCACGATGTCGGCCAGCGCGTGCATGTCGGCGCCGCGCAGCACGCTGCCGGTCGGGTTGTGCGGCGTGTTGATGACGATCAGCCGCGTCTTGCCGCTGACGGCGGCGGCCACCTTGGCCCACGGCACCGTGTAGCCGGTCGGCCCCATCTCCATCTGCACGCCGACGGCCACGCCGCCGGCGAGATTGATCGCCGGCACATAGCTGTCGTAGACCGGCTCGATGACGATCACCTCGTCGCCCGGATGCACGCAGCACAGGATGGCCGTGGTCAGCGCCTGCGTGGCGCCGGCGGTGACGGTGATGTCGGTGTCGACGTCGTACTGGTGGCCGTACAGGGCCGCGATCTTGGCGACGATGGCCTTGCGCAGCACGGGCGCGCCGCTCATCATCGGATACTGGTTGAAGTCGGCCTGCATGGCGTCGGTGACGGCCTGCAGCAGGCTGCGCTCGCACGAAAAATCGGGGAAGCCCTGGCCCAGGTTGACGGCGCCGGACTGCGCGGCCAGCGTCGACATGCGCGTGAAAACGGTGGTGCCGACGGCCGGCAGGCGGCTGGTCAGGGTCGGCGTCAACGGAAGATCGGTATGGAGATCGTTGCGGCTATTCATGGCGGCTGGAGAGTGAACGAATGACCTATTCTAGCTCAGCGCGCGCGCTTTGGTGTTGCGTAAAAAATCTATCGTTCGAGCCGCCACGCCTCCGGCACGACGACCTTGAACATGCCCGCCTTGGCGAGGCGGCGCGCCAGTTTGAGCAGCGCCTTGTCCTTGGTGATGAGCACCTCGGCGCCGGCGTCGCGCGCCACCTCGAGGAACTTTTGATCGTCCTTGTCGGTGCAGACGGGCAGGCGAATGCCGGACTCGGCCGGCGCGACCACCTTGATCAGCGCGTCGAAGCGCGCCGCCGCCAGCGGCCGGCTGGCCTCGTCGAGCGGCAGGTGGGAGTAGTGCAGCACGATGTTGTATTCGTCGCGGCAATCGGCGCGGGTGACGGCTTCGACGGCGCCGCTTTCGAGCGCGGCCAGCAGGTCGGCCCAGCGCGGATCGTGGAACACGAACAGGTCGAGGCAGACGTTGGTGTCGATGACGATGCGGGCCGGTGCGGGATTTGTTGGAACAGGTATCATGTCGGAAGTTAAGTAGGCTTATTTGAAATTATTTGGACTTCGTAGAAATCTTATGCTGATAGTGCTTTCGCCCGCCAAAAGTCTCGACCTGGAGACGCCCCCGACCACCAAGCTGCACTCCCAACCCGCTTTCCTCGACCACTCGGCGCAACTGATCGAGCGCCTGCGCGAATTTTCGCCGGTGCAGATCGGCGAGCTGATGGATCTGTCCGACAACCTGTCGGCGCTCAACGTCGCCCGCTACGCATCGTGGACGCACGACACCGCCGAGGGCCGCCAGGCCGTCATGGCCTTCAACGGCGATGTCTACGGCGGACTGGAGGCGCGCACCTTGACGCCGAAGCAACTGGACTACGCGCAGTCGCGCATCCGCATCCTGTCCGGACTGTACGGCATGCTGCGTCCGCTCGATTTGATCCATCCGCACCGGCTCGAGATGGGCACGCGCCTGAGCAACCCGCGCGGCAAGAACCTGTACGACTTCTGGGGCGACACCATCACCCGGGCGCTGAACAAGACCGCCGGCGAGCAGGGCGCCGGCACCCTGGTCAACCTGGCGTCCGAAGAATATTTCAAGTCGGTCAAGCCCAAGCTGCTCGATGTGCCGGTGATCACGCCGCAATTCGAGGACTGGAAGAACGGCAAGTATAAAATCATTTCCTTCTACGCCAAACGGGCGCGCGGCCTGATGGCGCGCTACGCCGCCGTCAAGGGCATCACCGATCCGCAAAAATTGAAGAAATTCGATGTCGACGGTTATGCGTTCGATAAGAAGGATTCGACCGACGGCACCTGGATTTTCCGCCGCAAGGTGGCCGCGTAAAAATGGGTAAAGGCGCCGTGCGCTAACAAAAAACCGGGAGCGCATCCCGGTTTTTTGTTAATTCCAGAGTTTCCACCAGTGACGTTCGGCTTTTTTGCCTTCGTCGAGGAATTTGCTGGTCGGGTAGTTCAGCTTGAACACGCGCATGGTGTCGTCGCGCAATTCGGTCATGCCCAGCTTGTCGTAGCTGCGGATCATGATGAACAGCGCCTCTTCAATCGCCGGCGAGTCGCGGTAGTCGCTCATGATGCCCATCGCCCGGTTGGCCGCCGCCAGATAGGCGCCCCGGCGGTAGTAGTAGCGCGCCACGTGCACCTCGTACGAGGCCATGGCGTTGGTCAGATAGCGCATGCGGTCCAGCGCGTCCGGCGTATACTTACTGTTCGGGAACTTATCCACCAGCTGCTTGAACGCGGCGTAGGCTTCGCGCGTGGCCTTCGGGTCGCGCTCGGTCGTGTCCTGGGCGTAGATGAAGTTCAGGAAGCCGATCTGGTCGTTGAAGTTGATCAGCCCGCGCAGGTAGTACATGTAGTCGACGTTGTTGTGGTTCGGGTGCAGCTTGATGAAGCGCTCCACGGCCGCCAGCGCCTGGGCCTGGTCCTGCGCCTTGTAATAGGCGTAGGCGATCTGCATCTGCGCCTGCTGGGCGTAGGTACCGAACGGATAGCTCGATTCCAGGCGCTCGTACAGCTGAATCGCGCGCTCGTAGTGGGCACCTTCGAGTTCTTCGGTCGCCTCCGAGTATAATTTCGAAGCTGTCCAACCTTTTGTCTCGTCAACTTTATCCGAGAAAATGCCGCAAGCGGACAAACTAAGCAGAACCAACGTTGCTGCGACTACCGATAATTTTTTTTGCATATGTTTTGCAAGAAGCTGTTTAACCAAAGTTTTACAATAGGCTGATTATAGCCGATGGGAATGCCGTGATATTAACTCCAAAGCCGAATTTGGCCGAATCCTCCACCACGCACGAGCACAACCGCCAATCCGACGCCGACCTGCCCGCAGAACTCGAAGTCCAGGATGGCGACTACGGCGACGACGATGACGGCCTGGCTCCGATCGAACTGGAACTGACACCGGAAGCGTGCGGCCAGCGCCTGGACAAAGTCATTTCCAAGCTGGTGCCGCAGTTTTCGCGCGGCCGCCTGCAAATGTGGATCGACGACGGCTTCGTCACGGTCGATGGCAAAGTGGCTAAAAGCAACAAGGACACGGTCTACGGCGACGAGAAGATCGTCATTCTGCCCCAACCGGCGCCGGAAGACGAGGCTTTTAAACCGGAAGCGATGGAACTTAACATCGTTTATGAAGATGAGCACCTGATCGTCATCAACAAACCGGCCGGCCTGGTGGTCCATCCGGGCGCCGGCAACTGGTCCGGCACCCTGCTCAACGGCCTGCTGCACCATTGCCCGCAGCTGTCGGGCGTGCCGCGCGCCGGCATCGTCCACCGCTTGGACAAGGACACCAGCGGCCTGATGGTCGTCGGCAAGACCTTGCCGGCCCAGACCGATCTGGTGCGCCAGTTGGCCGCGCGCACCGTCAAGCGCGAGTATTTCGCTTTGGTGTGGGGCACGCCGCGCGTTAGCGGTACTATTGACGCATCGATGGGACGCCACCCGAAGGACCGCATCAAGATGGCGGTGTCGAACAATTTTTCCGCCAAGCCGGCCATCACGCACTACGAGTTGCTGGCCAGCGGAGATCTGGACCGGCGCCCCGTCAGCCTGATGCAGTGCCGCCTGGAAACGGGCCGTACGCACCAGATTCGCGTGCACATGATGTCGATCGGCTTCTCGCTGGTTGGCGATGTGATGTATGGCAAGCAGCATTTGGCCAGTGTCTTTCCGCGTCAGGCCTTGCAGGCGCGGCGCCTGGGCCTGGTGCACCCGGCCACGGGCGAGCAATGTGAGTGGCTGGTGCCGCTTGCCGAGGATTTCGCCGAGCTCATCGCCAAGGCCGGCATCGAGGAACCGGAACAAGTTTGAACGCTATCCATCAGCAATGGTTGATGCCGAAATGGCCGGGCCTGCCCGCCAATGTCGGCACCCTGTCGACCACCCGGCGCGGCGGCGTCAGCCCCGCGCCCTATGACGACGGCATGGGGCAGGGCGGCCTGAACCTGGGCACCCACGTCGGCGACCAGCCGCACAACGTCGCCCACAACCGCGCGCTGCTGCGCGGCATGCTGCCGTCCGACCCGGCCTGGCTGACGCAGGTGCACGGCACCGCCGTGGTCGACCTGGCGGCGCTGCCGCCGCAACAGGTGCCAGAAGCCGACGCCAGCGTCACCAACGTGCGCGGCAAGGTGTGCGTCATCATGACCGCCGACTGCCTGCCGGTGCTGCTGTGCGACGTCGGGGGCAAGACCGTCGGCGCCGCCCATTGCGGCTGGCGCGGCCTGGCCTCCGGCGTGCTGGAGAATACGGTCGAATCGATGCGCGCGCTCGGCGCCGGCGAGTTGATGGCGTGGATGGGGCCGGCGATCGGCGCCTACCAGTTCGAGGTCGGGCCGGACGTCAAGCAAGCCTTCCTCAACGGCGCATTGGACGAGTCCGGCGTGCGCCATGTGACGGCGGCGTTCTCGCCCGTCGAGGGCAAGCCCGGCAAGTATCTGGGCGACCTGTACGCGCTGGCGCGCTATCTGCTGCACCGGGCCGGCGTGATGCAGGTGCATGGCGGCGAGTACTGCACCGTCTCCAATTCGGGCCGGTTTTATTCCTACCGGCGCGACGGCGTCACCGGCCGCCAGGCCTCCTTGATCTGGCTCAAATGAAGCGACGCGGCGCGGGCTTAGTCTTCGCCCTTGGCCGCTGGGGTGGCCTCGGCCGCGCCGGCGGCGCGCGCGTCCCTGGCCGCCTGTTCCTCGGCGCGGCGGCGGGCCTTGCGCTTGCCGCTGCCGGCGATATACATCAAGGTGCCCAACGGCAGCACGCAGTAGAACAAAAACGTTACAATTCCCGCAACGACGGTGGGCTCGGTGAGCGCCATCAGTCCCACGACGTAAACCCACGCAATCGCAACGATCAGCATAAAGAATTCAGCATTGAGCAGTCCAGGTAAAGATATTTAAACTATTTTTAGGGAATCAAACATGAATGTGCCCGATCCTCAAGCCATTGCCAACGCCTGGATGTCGCAGATGAGCGACCCGGCCCAGTGGCAATCCTGGTTCAGCAAGCTCCCCGCCCCGGACGCCAATCCGCTGGCCGCCATCATGCAGGACGCCGGCGCCACCGTGCAACCCCAGGCCATGGAGAAACTGAAGAACCAGTATCTGGAAGACTTCGGCGCGTTGTGGCAGGACTTCTTGGCCGGCAAAACCCCGGCGCTGCAGGATCGCCGCTTCAGCTCGCCTGCCTGGCAGGGCAATCCGATGTCGTCGTTCAATGCGGCATCATACCTGCTCAACGCCAAATTCCTGACCGCGATGGTCGACACCGTCGAGACCAGCCGTCATCAAAAACAGAAGATCCGTTTCGCCGTGCAGCAGATCGTCGACGCCATGTCGCCGGCCAATTTCCTCGCCACCAATCCGGAAGCGCAAGAGAAGCTGATCGAGACCAAGGGCGAGAGCCTGACCAAGGGCCTGGCCAATATGCTGGCCGACATGAACAAGGGGCATATTTCGCTGTCCGACGAGCGCGCGTTCGAGGTCGGCCGCAACCTGGCGACGACTCCGGGCACGGTGATCCACGAGAACCCGCTGTTCCAGCTGATCCAGTACACGCCGGCCACCGCCACCGTGCACCAGCGCCCGCTGCTGATGGTGCCGCCATGCATCAACAAGTTTTACATCCTCGACCTGCAGCCGGAAAACTCGCTGGTGCGTTATGCGGTCGAGCAGGGCAACACCGTGTTCATGATTTCCTGGGTCAACGCCGACAAGTCGCTCGAGGCCACCACCTGGGACGATTACATCGAAAAGGGCGTGATCGAGGCGATCCGCGTGACGCGCGAGGTCAGCGGGCAGGACAAGCTGAACCTGTTCGGTTTCTGCATCGGCGGCACGCTGGTGTCGACCGCGCTGTCGGTGCTGGCCGCGCGCGGCGACAACCCGGCCGCCAGCCTGACGCTGCTGACGTCGCTGCTGGACTTCAGCGACACCGGCGTGCTCGACGTGTTCATCGACGAGACCCAGGTGTCGATGCGCGAGCAGCAGATCAAGGAGGGCGGCCTGATGCTCGGCCGCGACCTGGCCAGCACCTTCTCGAGCCTGCGTCCGAACGACCTGGTGTGGAATTATGTGCAGTCGAACTATTTGAAGGGCAATGAACCGCCGCCGTTCGACCTGCTGTACTGGAACTCGGACAGCACCAATCTGCCGGGCCCGATGTTCTGCTACTATCTGCGCAATATGTACCTGGAGAACCGGCTGCGCGAGCCGGGCAAGCTGACGGTGGGCGGCGCCACGGTCGACCTGTCGACGATCGACGCCCCGGTGTTCGTCTACGGTTCGCGCGAGGACCACATCGTGCCGTGGACGTCGGCGTTCGGGTCGATGAACCTGCTCAACCCGGGCAAGCCGAAGGCCAACCGCTTCGTGCTGGGCGCCTCCGGCCACATCGCCGGCGTGATCAATTCGCCGGTCAAGAACAAGCGCAGCTACTGGATCAACGACAAGCCGGCCGGCCGCGCCGCCGCCAAGCCGCTCGATCCGGAAGCCTGGATGGCCGGCGCGACCGAGACGCCGGGCAGCTGGTGGCCGCAATGGGCCGCCTTCCTCGCCGAGCACGGCGGCAAGGATGTCAAGCCGAAGGCCATGCCGGGCAACGCCACCTACCAGGCCATCGAGGCGGCGCCGGGCCGTTACGTCAAGGTCAAAGGCTGAGGCAGGGGAGGGGAAGGGGGTCTTGCTTTCTGGCTTATAAAATTAGTTGCGTTGCAATAAAAGCCAAAAGTTATTCCAGTTAGTGCAGGATATCCTTTTTCCCCTCTATAATAGGGTGGTAGGTTAGTCGGAAAGCGGACCTCACGTTCGCTTTTTTTTCGAATTGTTTGAGGACGCGCTGCGGCGCAATAAACGGACTTGTGATGAGTAGTGCGAAAAAAAATGCTGAACGCCTGATCAAGAAATACCCGAATCGCCGTCTGTATGACACGCAGACCAGTTCGTACATCACGCTGACGGACGTCAAGCAGCTGGTGCTGGACAACGAGGAATTCACCGTCGTCGATGCCAAGAGCAACGAGGACTTGAGCCGCAGCATCTTGCTGCAGATTATTCTGGAAGAGGAGGCGAGTGGCGCGCCGATGTTCTCCAGCGACGTGCTGGCGCAGATCATCCGCTTCTACGGCCACGCCATGCAGGGCATGATGGGTTCCTACCTGGAAAAGAACGTCCAGGCGTTCACCGACATCCAGCGCAAATTCACCGGCACCACGGTCGGCGGCCTCGAAGGCAAGCCCTTCAGCCCGGAGATGTGGACCCAGTTCATGAACGTCCAGGGCCCTATGATGCAGGGCATGATGAACAACTACATCGACCAGAGCAAGAGCTTGTTCGTGCAGATGCAGGAGCAAATGCAAAACCAGAGCAAGACCATCTTTGGCACGTTCCCGTTCGTTCCCGGCGTTCCCGGCGTTCCGCCGACGGACAAGAAGTAATCGCGTGACGTTTCCCGCCGGTCGGCGGGGAACGTTGACGTTGACCCCACCTCTGTAGCAAAGCTACAAAAATCCCAGATTCCCGTTGACACCCGAATTTCATCGGTAGTACTATCGATAACATCTTGTGGAAGCGCTTCCACTCACAATCAAAACAAGGGAGTCGCTGTGGTCCTGGATGCATCCGTCACATTGGAAGAGAGTTTTTCCCCGCCGGCCGATTCGGTCTTGTGGCGTCCCGAATTCCTGCTGGGCGCGGCCACCGCCGCCTATCAGATCGAGGGCGCGATCGCCGAGGACGGCCGCATTCCGTCGATCTGGGACACCTTCTCGGCCACGCCCGGCAAGACGCTGGCGGGCGACACCGGCGACATCGCCTGCGACCATTACCACCGCTGGCAGTCGGACGTCGAGCTGCTCGCCGACCTGAACGTGGGCGCCTACCGCCTGTCGATCTCGTGGCCGCGCGTGATGACGCGCGACGGCCAGCCGAACCAGAAGGGCATCGCCTTCTATCGCAACCTGCTGACGGCGCTGCGCGCCAAGGGGCTGAAAACCTGGGTCACGCTGTACCACTGGGATCTGCCGCAGCACCTGGAGGACAAGGGCGGCTGGGTCGACCGCGACACCGCCTACCGCTTCGCCGAATACGCTGACATGATCAGCCGCGAGCTGGCCGGCCTGGTGGACGCCTGGGCCACGCTCAACGAGCCATGGTGCTCGGCGATGCATGGCTACGGCACCGGCCACCACGCGCCCGGCAAGACCGACGTGGTGTTCGCCACGCAGGCGATGCACCACCTGCTGCTCGGCCACGGCCTGGCGGTGGCGCAATTGCGGGCCAACGATCCGGCGGCGCAGGTGGGCATCGTCGCCAACGTCGGTCGCGGCACGACCACCGGCAGCGGCGCCGCCGACCAGCGCGCGGCATGGCTGTTCGAACTCCAGCACAACAACTGGATACTCGATCCGCTGCTGAAGAAATCCTATCCGTCGGCGCTGTGGGCGCTGTGGCCGGGCGCCGAGCCGATGGTGCTGGACGGCGACATGGACATCATCGGCGCGCCGCTCGATTTCCTGGGTATTAATTACTACTTCCGCACCAACGTCGTCAGCGACGGCAAGAACGGCTACACCGAAGTGGACCTGGAAGGCGTGGAGCGCACGCAAATGGGGTGGGAGGTGCATCCGGACGGCTTGCGCCACCTGCTGGTCGGCTTCCACCGCGATTATCCGAACCTGCCGCCGATTTACATCACCGAGAACGGCATGGCCTCGGACGACAAGGTGGTGGACGGCGAGGTCGACGACCGTTCGCGCATCTCGTTCCTGAACCGCCACCTGGCGGCGGTCGACCAGGCGGTGAAGGCGGGCGTCGACATCCGTGGTTATTTTATCTGGTCGTTGATGGACAATTTTGAATGGGCCTTCGGTTATGAGCGCCGATTCGGTATCATCCACGTGGATTACGCCACGCAGCAACGCACGCTGAAGCGCAGCGCGAAGCTGGTGGCGCAGTTCCTGGCGCAAAGGGCGGCGACCACCGCGTAGCGCTCGGCCATCCAATAAAAATGGGCGCACGACGCCCACAGGAGACAGAATGAAGAAGGCGATAAATATGGCCCGCGCCACCGCGCTTGTCCTGGCCGTGGCCGGCCCGGGCGCTTTCGCGCAGGGCGCGCCGGCCGCCGCGGCGGGCGGCGTTCCGCTCAAGGCGACCGTGATCCACTGGTGGACCTCCGGCGGCGAATCCCAGGCCGTCAAGCAGTTCGCCGACGCCTACAACAAGGCTGGCGGCCAGTGGATCGACCAGGCGGTGGCCGGCGCCGATCAGTCGCGCGCCACCACGATCAACCGCATCGTCGGCGGCAATGCGCCGACGGCGGCGCAGTTCAACACCTCCAAGCAGTTCCGCGATTTCGTCGAGCAGGGCTTGCTCAACAACGTCGACGACGTCGCCATCGCGGGCAAGTGGGACCAGGTCATGCCGGCCTCGATCCTCGCCGCGATCAAGATCGACGGCCACTTTTATGCCGCGCCGGTCGACATCCATATGCCGGCGTGGTTCTTCTACTCCAAGGCCGCCTATAAAAAGGCCGGCATCGCCGCCGAGCCGCAGACTTACGACGAGTTCCTCGCGCAGCTGGCCAAGCTGAAGGCGGCCGGACTGGTGCCGCTGGCCTTCGGCGGCCAGGTGTGGCAGGAGAAGATCACCTTCGACGCCATCTTCGCGATGGTCGGCGGCGCCGACCTGTATTTGAAGGTGTACCGCGACCGCGACCAGAAGGCGGTGATGTCGCCGGCCTTCAAACAGGTGCTGGTGGATTTTAAAAAACTCAAGGCTTTTGTCGATGCCGGCTCGCCGGGGCGCAACTGGAACGACGCCACCGCGATGGTCGTCAGCGGCAAGGCCGGCGTGCAGATCATGGGCGACTGGGCCAAGGGCGAGTTCTCGTCGGCAAAACAGGTCGCGGGCAAGGACTTCGGCTGCTTCCCCGGCTTCGGCCCCAAGGCGCCGTATATCGTCGCCGGCGACGCCTTCGTCTTCCCCAAGACCAGCAACGCCGCCGCCATCAAGGCGCAAAAACTGCTCGCGACGGTGGTGACGTCGCCGGCCGCGCAGGTGGCCTTCAACTCCCGCAAGGGCGCCATTCCGATCCGCGGCGACGTCGACGAATCGTCGCTCGACATCTGCGCGCGCCAGGGCCTGGCGATCATCCGCGACAAGAGCCGCCAGTTGCCCAATTCCGAAATGCTGGCCACGCCCGACACCACCGGCGCGCTGCAGGATGTGCTGACCAATTATTGGAACAAGAACCAGTCGGCCGACGACGCCCAAAAAGCCTTCGCCCGCGCGCTGAAGGATCAATAGGCCATGGTCCCCGCCCTTGTGAAGAAACGCCAAAGCGTCTCGGTCGCCGCCTACATCGCGCTGATACCGATGGCGTTGACCGTGCTGCTGGCCTATCTGGGAACGATGTTGTGGACCGCGCGCGTGTCGGTCAGCAGCTCGCGCACCTTCCCCAACAGCGATTTCGTCGGCGCCTCGCAGTACATCCGCCTGTTTAACAACGAGCGCTGGCTGCTGTCGCTGCAAAACGTCGCCGTCTACGGCATGCTGTTCATCGCCGCCTGCCTGATCATCGGCTTCCTGCTGGCGGTGTTCATCGACCAGAAGGTGATGGCGGAGGGCGCGCTGCGCACCATCTTCCTGTATCCGTACGCGATGTCGTTCGTCGCCACGGGCTTGATCTGGCAGTGGATACTCAATCCGGAGCTGGGCATCCAGGAGGTGCTGCGCAAGCTGGGCTTCACGGAGGCCAAGTTCGACTGGATCGTCGACCAGGACATGGCCATCTACACCATCGTCATCGCCACCGTATGGCAGGCTTCCGGGCTGGTGATGGCGCTGATGCTGTCCGGCCTGCGCGGCATCGACGAGGAATTGTGGAAGGCCGCCCGCATCGACGGCATTCCGCGCTGGCGCGTGTACGTGAGCATCGTGCTGCCGATGCTGGGACCATCGGTGTCGACCGCGTTCGTGCTGCTGTTCGTAATGGTGGTGAAGGTGTTCGATTCGGTCGTCGCGATGACGCAGGGCGGTCCCGGCACCGCCAGCGAGGTGCCGGCCAAGTTCATCATGGATTATCTGTTCGGCCGCGCCAATATCGGCCTGGCCTCCGCCGCATCGATCGTGCTGTTGGCCACCGTGCTGGCCATTGTCGCGCCGCTGTATTACGTGCGCACCCGCCGCGCCGACAAGGGGATGTGATGGGATATGTCGTGAAACAGGAGAAGGCCGTCATCGCCGTGGCCGAGGCGTCCCGCGCGGCCGCCAACGACGGCGGTAGCGCCGGCGCGAAGGCGCCATCGCCGGCGGCGGGCCGGCGCAGGTCGCTGGCATGGACCCCGGCGCGCGCCGGCGTCTACGCGTTTTTGATCGTGGCGGCGCTGTTCTTCCTGCTGCCGCTGTATGTGATGCTGGTGACGTCGGTCAAGCCGATGGAGGAGATCCGGCTTGGCACCTTGTTCGCGTTGCCGGTCAACCTCACGCTGGAACCGTGGGTGCAGGCCTGGCGGTCCGCCTGCACCGGCCTGGAATGCGAAGGCATACGCGGCGGCTTCTGGAACTCGGTCGCCATCGTGGTCCCGAGCACCATCCTGTCGATCGCCATCGGCGCCGTCAACGGCTATGCGCTGTCGTTCTGGCGTCCGCGCGGCGCCGGCGCGCTGTTCGCGATCCTGATGATGGGCGCCTTCATCCCGGTGCAGGTGATGGTGTATCCGCTGGTGCGGGTGCTGGCGGCGGTCGATCTGTTCAGTTCCTTGCCAGGCATCGTCCTGATCCACACGATCTTCGGCATGCCGGTCATGACGCTGCTGTTCCGTAACTACTACGCGGCGCTGCCGATGGAGTTGTTCAAGGCGGCGCGCATCGACGGCGGCGGTTTCTGGCGCATCTTCCTGCAGCTGATGCTGCCGATGTCGACGCCGGTGATCGTGGTGGCCGTCATCATGCAGGTCACGGGCATCTGGAACGACTTCCTGCTTGGACTGGTGTTCGCCGGCTCGGAGCACCTGCCGATGACGGTCCAGCTGAATAACATCATCAACACCACCACCGGCGAGCGGCTGTACAACGTCAACATGGCGGCGACGATACTGACCTCGGTCGTGCCGTTGGCGCTGTACTTCATTTCGGGCCGCTGGTTTGTGCGCGGTATCGCCTCCGGCGCGGTCAAGGGTTAAGGGAAGATCATCATGTCTAATGTAGCGATACGCAATCTGCAAATTGAACTGGGCGGCACCAAGGTCATCGAATCGCTCAACCTCGACGTCAAGGCCGGCGAGTTCGTTGTCCTGCTCGGGCCTTCCGGCTGCGGCAAATCGACGCTGTTGCACAGCATCGCGGGCCTGATCGACACCTCCGCCGGCCAGATCGAAATCGGCGGCAAGGACATGACGTGGGCCGACCCCAAGGATCGCGGCATCGCGCTGGTGTTCCAGTCGTACGCGCTGTATCCGACCATGAACGTCGAGAACAACATGTCGTTCGGCCTGCGCATCAGCGGCACGCCGAAGGCGGAGATCGCGCGGCGGGTGTCGCGCGCCTCCGACATGCTGCAGCTCGGGCCTCTGCTCAAGCGCAAGCCGGCCAACCTGTCCGGCGGCCAGCGGCAGCGCGTGGCCATCGGCCGCGCCATCGTGCGCGAGGCCGATGTGATGCTGTTCGACGAACCCCTGTCCAATCTGGACGCCAAGCTGCGCACCGAACTGCGGCGCGAGCTCAAACAGCTGCACAAGCAGCTGGGCGCGACGATGATCTACGTGACCCACGACCAGGTCGAGGCGATGACCCTGGCGCAGCGCATGGCGGTGATGAAGGGCGGAGTGGTGCAGCAGTTCGACACGCCGGCCAATATCTACAACGAACCGGCCAACCTGTTCGTCGCCACCTTCCTCGGCTCCCCCGGCATGAACCTGTTCAGGGGCCGGCTGGAGCAGCATGGCGGCCGCACCCTGTTCCGCAACGAGCACCTGGCGGTCGACGTCACGGACTATCCCTTCGGCCAGCCGCAGGTCGGCACGCGCGACTGCGTGCTCGGCGTGCGGCCGGAGGACATCGATGTCGGCAACAGCGACGGCGCCGACGGCGTCGTCAGCGCGACCGTGTCGCTGGTGGAGGCCATGGGCGCGCACCGGGTGCTGTGGCTGGACTTCCACGGCACGCAGATCGCCGGCATCGTGCAGGACCAGCAGGCGATCGACAGCGACAAGGACATCAGCTTCTCAATCCGCACCAAACGACTTTCCCTGTTTGACGGAGCCACCGAACAACGGCTCTAAGACGGCAATCGCCGCGTAGCGCAGTCACGTAGTCATGTGGCCATGCCGTCACGGCATGGCCCGTCGCATCCCTGCGTCCTGCGGTGGTACCGGTTCCACTCGTGCGTATGTCGCCGTCAGAGCGATGCACGATCACCCTAACGATGGAAGAAGTGAGGAAGACAAAATGAAGAAAACGATCCTGGCGCTGAGTATCGCGCAAATAGCGCAACTGGCATTCACGGGCGGCGCGGCGATGGCGCAGCAGGCCGCGTCCACTGCCGCGAGCTCCCAGGCCGCACCGGCCAATGGCGGCGACATCGAGAAAATCATCGTCACGGCGACCCGCCGCGACACGCTGGTGCAGGACACGCCGCTGGCCATCACCGCCTACACCCAGGACACGCTGGCCAACAACCAGGTCAAGGACCTGGCGTCGATGACGGCGATGGTGCCCAGCCTGGTCGTCGAGCCGCACAGCGACTCGGGCGGCGTGCATGTGTACATGCGCGGCGTCGGCTCTGCCAACCACACGGAGCTCGGCGATCCGGCGGTGGCCTTTTACGTCGACGGCATCTACGTGGCCCGTCCGCAGGGCGCGACGGCGCTGATGTATGACCTGAGCCACGTCGAGGTGGCGCGCGGCCCGCAAGGCACGCTCAATGGCCGCAATTCGACCGCCGGCGCGGTCAACCTGATCTCGGGCGCGCCCAATCCGGCCAAGATGTTCGGCTCGGCCAGCATCACGGTGGGGGACTACCACCGCATCCAGACCCAGGGCATGATCAACATTCCGCTCGGCGACGATATCGCGCTGCGCATCGCCGCCATCCAGGACCGCCGCGACGGCTACGTCGATTTCCGCAAGGGTTCCAACGTGGCGCCGGGCACGCGCAAGTACGGCGCCGGAGACCAGAAGGGCGCGCGCGCCTCGCTGCTGTGGCGCTTCACGCCGGACCTGAAGGCGACCTTCATCGCCGACTATTACAGCGACACCGGCGCCGGCAACATCTACCTGGCGGCCGAACCGGCCCCCGGACAGGATCTGCGCTCGGCGCTGATCGATACTCCGGGCGCGCTCGATCAATCCATCATCACCGGCAAGGCCAAGGTGCAATGGCGGCCGATCGAAGGCATCGAGACGCAGTACCTGGGTTCGTGGAGCCGTTTAAAGCGCACCAACGCCAGCGACGCCGACGCCGGTTTCTACCCAGGCTTCAAGGCCGAGAACCGCACCGAGTGGGGCCAATTCGACAGCCTGTCGAACGAGCTGCAGGTGCGCTCCGATTCGGAATCTGCGCTGCAGTGGGTTGGTGGCCTGTTCTTTTTCAAGGAGAAGAACAAGATCCGCTTCGACATCGACCGCAGCCAGATTTCGCAGGCGATGCTGGAGCAGGACGTCGCCAACGGCAACGTGATCTTCGTGCAGCCGACCGTGGGCCAGTACGCGTCGGCGATGTCCTTCATCCAGGGCGACCGCCAGCTGCATTCGAAGGCCGCCTTCGCGCAGGCCAGCTACGACATCGATCCGTTGTGGAAAGTGACCGCCGGCGCGCGTTACACCAAGGACCACAAGTACGATATCGGCGGCCAGAACTGGGCTTGCCCGAACTGGCCGGACAATCCGCCGCGCGGCACCGTCAACCTGACGCCGGGCCAGATCGCGCAGCTGGTCACCCCGGGCACCGGCACCATCAACACGCACAACATCGGGCCGGGCGGCGTGGTCAACCAGGCCACCTGCGGCAACACCTACGGCGACAACACGGCCGACCTGGCGTACGGGCAGGCGACGTGGCTGGGACGCGTGGAGTACAAGGTCACCAAGGACATCCTGACCTTCGCCTCGGTCACCACCGGCTTCCACTCGCCGGCCATCGGCGACGGCGGCGCCACCACCAAGCCCGAAAAGCTCACCAGCTACGAGATCGGCTTCAAGTCCGACCTGTTCGACCGCAAGCTGACGCTCAATCTGGACGCGTTCTGGATGACCTACAAGGACAAGCTGGAATCGCAGGTGGTCAACAACACGCTGCAGAACTTCAACGCGGCCGGCGCGTCGGTCAAGGGCGTCGAGGCGGAATGGAACTTCCGTCCGACCAGCGTCGACCGCTTCAGCGGCAACGCCACCTGGCTCAAGGCGCGCTACGACGACTTCCTGTCGTGCGACGTCGACGCGGCGCGCGCCAACGGCCAGTCCTGCGGCACGACCGCGCCGACGGTCAACGTCGGCGGCAGCGTGTTGAAACACGCGCCGACCTTCGCCACCACGCTGATGTACGAGCGCGATTTCGACATCGGCAAGGGACGCCTGACGCCGCGCGTGTCGGCCCACTACGAGACCGAGTCGTTCGTCGGTTCCGGCGCCTTCAACAACGATGTGCCGGGCCATCCCGGCGTCAAGCAGCAGCAGGCCTACACCACGCTGGACCTGAGCTTGCGTTTCGAGCCGCGCAACAAGGCTTACACGGCCGAGCTGTTCGTCAACAACGCCACCGACCGGGAAGTGAAGTATGACGCGGTGGAGGTTTGCACCCAGGTCGGCGCGCCGTGCCAGCCCACCCAGCAGATCTGGGCGGCGTACTACAACAATCCGCGCACGGTAGGCGCGCGGGTGTCGATGAAGTTCTAACGCCGGCGGTCTAATGGACGGAATCTAACTCAGGGAAAGTCTCCGTGGTCTTGGGCCGGCAGCGATGCCGGCTTTTTTTTATCGGCGCGACAGGTCGGCGACCGAGCCGCGCTTCGACATCGTGACCGGAAAATCGCGCTCGATGGCATGTTCGGTGCCGTAGCATTGATTGAGCAGCCAGCGCACGGCGTTCTGGGTCAGCTGCTGCATCGGGATGTGCACCGACGTCAGGCCGGGCGACGAGTATTCGGCCGAATAGTCGTCATCGTAGCCGACGATGGACACCTCGTCCGGGACGTCTATGCCGGCGCGGTGGCAGGCCGCCATCGCGCCGACCGCCATTTCGTCGTTGGCGCAAAACAGGCCGGTGAACCGGCGGCCTTCTTCGCCCGCCTGGCGCGCTTCGATCAGCCGGCGCGTCGCGGTGAAACCGCCTTCGCGGGAGAAATCCGATTCGATCGACTGCACGGCGAAGCGCCCGACGCCATGGCGCTCCAGCTCCTCGAAGAAGCCTTCCATGCGCGCCTGGTTGTCCGACGTGCCGGCCGGGCCGGAGATGACGGCCAACTGGCGGTGTCCCGCCTCGAGCAGGGTTTGCGCCGCCAGCTGGCCGCCGCGGCGGTGGTCGGGGCAGAACGAGGCTTCCTCCAGCTGCGCGCTGTGGCGATTGAGGAAGGCCAGCTTCGGATGCATTTTGCGCAGCGCCAGCATGTCCTCGTCGTGCAGGTCGTGGCCCAGCACGACGATGCCGTCGCAATCGCGGCCGATGAGGAACTTGACCGCTTCGATCGCCTCGTCGCGCGGCGTGCCGTCGCCGCAGCCGGTGGCCACCACCACGTGGCGGCGCACGGCGCGCAGTTCGATGTCGGTCTGTTTGAGGATGGTGCCGTAATACGCGCCGAAGAACGACGGCACGTAGATGCCGATGATGCCCAGCGACTGGGCAGACAGCGAGCGGCCGATGGAAGAGGGGCGGAAATTGAGCTGCTCGATCGCCGCCTGGACCTTCTTCATCGACTCGGCGGACACGGGGCCGGCGCCCGAGATGGCGCGCGATGCCGTCGACATGCCCACACCGGCCAGCATTGCGACGTCTTTCAGCGTTGCCACGTGTTCTCCCGAGCTTCTATCGATATTGATGAAGCGCTATCCTAGCATGATCTCCCTATGAGAATAGGGTATAATCGTCGATTGCTCGTAATTTTCATGGCGCATTTAGCAACCCCAGGCAACCTATCATGCAATCGCAACCACTCTCCCGTATCACCAAGCCCGCCGCCGCCAGCACCTCCGTGACGGGTGCCGCACCGAAGGTCGGCTTCGTCTCGCTCGGCTGCCCCAAGGCGCTGGTCGACTCCGAACAGATCCTCACCCAGCTGCGTGCCGAAGGCTACGAGACGGCCAAGTCGTATGATGGCGCCGATCTGGTGATCGTCAACACGTGCGGCTTCATCGACGCCGCCGTGCAGGAATCGCTCGACGCCATCGGCGAGGCGCTGGCCGAAAACGGCAAGGTGATCGTGACCGGCTGCCTGGGCGCGAAAAAAGACGCCGCCGGCGACGACATCATCATGAAGGTGCACCCGAAGGTGCTGGCCGTGACCGGCCCGCACGCGCTGGCCGAGGTGATGGATTCGGTCCACTTCCACCTGCCGAAACCGCATGAGCCGTTCATCGACCTGGTGCCGGCCCAGGGCATCAAGCTGACGCCGAAGCACTACGCCTACCTGAAAATCTCGGAAGGCTGCAACCACCGCTGCAGTTTCTGCATCATCCCGTCGATGCGCGGCGACCTGGTGTCGCGTCCCATCGGCGAGTTGATGGTGGAAGCGGAGAACCTGTTCAAGTCGGGCGTGAAGGAACTGCTGGTCATCTCGCAGGACACCTCCGCCTACGGCGTCGACGTCAAGTTCCGCACCGGCTTCTGGAACGGCCGCCCGGTCAAGACGCACATGACCCAATTGACCGAGGCGCTGGGTGAGCTGGCCAAGTCGTATGGCGCCTGGGTGCGTCTGCATTACGTCTATCCGTACCCGCACGTCGACCAGATCATCCCGATGATGGGCGACGGCCACATCCTGCCTTACCTGGACATCCCGATGCAGCACGCCCATCCCGACGTGTTGAAGCGCATGAAGCGCCCGGCCAGCGGCGAGAAGAACCTCGACCGCATCCAGGCTTGGCGCAAAATGAATCCGGACCTGACGATCCGTTCGACCTTCATCGCCGGCTTCCCGGGCGAGACCGACGCCGAATTCGAGTACCTGCTGGACTTCCTGAAGGAAGCGCAGATCGACCGCCTGGGTTGCTTCGCCTACTCGCCGGTCGAAGGCGCCACCGCCAACGAACTGGCCAACCCGGTGCCGGAAGAACTGCGCGAAGAGCGTCGCGGCCGCGTGATGCTGCTGCAGGAAGAAATTTCCAAGAACCGCCTGAAGGCCAAGGTCGGCAAGACCGTGCGCGTGTTGATCGATGAAGTCAACCGCAGCGGCGGCATCGGCCGCTCCAGCGCCGACGCGCCGGAAATCGACGGCGTGGTGTATGTCAAGCCGCCGTACGAGCCGCACAAGAAGCTGGTCGTCGGCCAGTTCATCGACGTCAAGATCACCACTTCCGACGCCCACGACCTGTGGGGCGAGGCGCAGTAAAATCAGCATCAAGGCGGACCCGCTGTGGTCCGCTTTTTTTTCACCTGGCTTTTCACTTGATTTACGTATTCAGGACATGACGATTAAAAAATCTCCGCAGACAGCACTGATCCACTCCGACTACCGGGCGCCGGAAGGTTTCGCCGCGTTCCCCAGCGCGATCCATCACGCGTCGACGGTGCTGTTCGAGAATGTCGCCGCCATGCGCTCGGGCGACTGGAAAGAGAAGAACGCCTATACCTACGGCCTGCACGGCACGCCGACCACCTTCACGCTTGAAGCGCGGCTGGCCGAAATCGAGGACGGCAAGCACTGCCTGCTGGCGCCGAGCGGGCTGGCGGCGATCGCGATGGTCGATTTTGCCGTGCTCAAGGCGGGCGACGACGTGCTGCTGCCCGATAACGTCTACAACCCCAATCGCGAACTGGGACGCTGGCTGTCGGCCGATTTCGGCATCACGGCGCGCTACTACGATCCACTGATCGGCGCCGGCATCGCCGCGCTGATCCAGCCCAACACAAAGCTGATCTGGACCGAGGCGCCGGGATCGGTGTCGATGGAGGTGCCGGACCTGCCGGCCATTTGCGCGGCGGCGCACGCGCGCGGCGTGCTGGTCGCGCTGGACAACACCTGGTCGGCCGGCCTGGCGCTGCGCGGCTTCGATCTGGGCGTCGACATCATCATGCAGGCGCTGACCAAGTACCAGTCGGGCGGCTCGGATGTGCTGATGGGCGCCGTCATCACGCGCGACGCCGCGCTCAACGAGCGTCTGAGCCTGGCCCATATGCGGCTCGGCATGGGCGTCGGCGCCGACGATGCCTATCTGGTGCTGCGCGGCCTGCCGACGATGCGCCTGCGCTTCGACGCCCATGATGTCGCCGCGCGTAAACTGGCCGCATGGCTGCAGGCCCGGCCCGAAATCACCAAGGTACTGCATCCCGCCTTCGTGGATTGCCCGGGGCACGATATCTGGAAACGCGACTTCAGCGGCGCGGGGGGCTTATTCTCTGTGCTGTTCGATCCGCGCTTCACGGAAGAACAGACCGACCGCTTCGTCGACGCGCTGGAACTGTTCAAGATCGGTTACAGCTGGGGCGGCGCCAATAGCCTGGTGATGCCGTACCGGATACAGCACATGCGCAAGGACTGGAACGACCGGGGCATTCTGGTGCGCTTCAACGTCGGCCTCGAAGACGTCAACGATTTGATCGCCGATATCGAACGCGCGATGGGAGTAATGCTGTGAGCCGTTTTTGGAGTGACATCGTTTACGAACTGACGCCGTACACGCCGGGCGAGCAGGTTCGCATGCCCAATCTGATCAAGTTGAACACCAACGAAAATCCATACGGGCCGTCGCCGAAGGCGCTGGCGGCGATGCAGGCCGCCGTCGGCGATGGGCTGCGGCTGTACTCCGATCCCGCCAGCGCGGCGGTCAAGGATGCCGTGGCCAACCGCTTCGGGCTGACGCGTGCGCAGGTCTTCGTCGGCAACAGCTCCGACGAAGTGCTGGCGCACACCTTCCACGCGCTGCTCAAGCACGACAAGCCGCTGCTTTGCCCGGATATCAGCTACAGCTTTTATCCGACCTATTGCAGCCTGTATGGCATAGCGGCGCGCCAGGTGCCGCTCAACGCGCGGTTCGAGATCGACGTCGCCGACTACATGCAGCCGTGCGGCGCGATCATCATCGCCAACCCCAACGCGCCGACCGGCATCGCGCTGCCGCTGGAGCGGATCGAGGCGCTGCTGGCCGCGCATCCGGACCAGGTGGTGGTGATCGACGAAGCCTACGTGGACTTCGGCGCCGACAGCGCCATCGCGCTGCTGGACCGGTACGACAATCTGCTGGTGGTGCAAACCTTGTCCAAATCCCGTTCGCTGGCGGGCCTGCGGGTCGGCTTCGCGGTTGGCCACCCGGATTTGATCGCAGGGCTGGAGCGGGTGAAGAACAGCTTTAACTGCTATCCGCTGGGGCAGGTGGCGCAGGCTGGCGCGGTGGCGGCCATCGAGGACACGGCTTATACGGAGCAGACGTCGCAAGCCATCATCGCCACGCGCGCCTGGTTGACGGCGCGCATGGTGGAGCTGGGCTTCGAGGTGCTGCCGTCGCGGGCGAACTTCATCTTCGCCCGTCATCCTGGCCACGACGGCGCCGCCCTCGCGGCAGCGCTACGCGAACGGGCCATTCTTGTGAGGCACTTCAAGCAGCCGCGTATCGACCAATTCCTGCGGATTTCGATCGGCACCGACGAGGAGTGCGCGGCGTTGATCGATGCGTTAAAAGCGATAGTTGTCTGAACCGCGTAGGGCCGATCACGGCGTTCCGCCTGATCCGCCCCGCGTAAACATTAGCGGGTCAATATCCGGACAAAGCGCACACCGGACCCCTTTCGACCTCGAACATTGCTATACTGTGTTTTTATACAGTATCAATAGCCGAGGCAAGCATGGAGTTGACGGACAAGCTGGAGATCCTGGCCGACGCGGCCAAGTACGACGCGTCCTGCGCCAGCAGCGGCGCGCCCAAGCGCCACTCCATCGGCAAGGACGGTTTCGGCGCCACCACCGGCATGGGCATCTGCCACAGCTATACGCCGGACGGCCGCTGCGTCTCCCTGCTGAAGATCCTGCTGACCAATTACTGCTTGTATGACTGCCAGTACTGCGTCAACCGCCGCACTTCTAACGTGCCGCGCGCGCGCTTCACGGTGGCGGAAGTGGTCAAGCTGACCACCGATTTCTATCTCCGCAATTACATCGACGGGCTGTTTCTCAGTTCCGGCATCATCCAGTCGGCCGACTACACGATGGAGCAGCTGGTGCAGGTGGCGCGCGAACTGCGCGAGGTGCACCAGTTTCGCGGCTATATCCACCTGAAGACCATCCCCGACGCCGATCCGGCGCTGATCGCGGCGGCGGGGCGCTACGCCGACCGCTTGAGCGTCAATATCGAGCTGCCGACGCAGGACAGCGTGCAAAAGCTGGCGCCGGAAAAAAGCGTTCACACCATCAAGCTGGCGATGGGTTCCATCCGCCGCAAGCTCGATGAAAAGGCCGAGGAACCCAAGTCGCCGCGCTTCGCGCCGGCCGGGCAAAGCACGCAGATGATCGTCGGCGCCGACGCCAGCGACGACCAGCAAATTTTGACCACGGCGGAAACGCTGTACGGCAGCTACAAGCTCAAACGCGTTTACTATTCCGCCTTCAGCCCGATTCCGCAAAGTCCGAAAAGCGTGCCGTTGGCGCCGCCGCCGATGATGCGCGAGCACCGGTTGTACCAGGCCGACTTCCTGCTGCGCAGCTATGGCTTCCAGGTCAAGGAGCTGCTGCCGGCGACCGGCAACCTGGCGCTGGACATCGATCCGAAGCTGGCGTGGGCGCTGGAGCACCGGGAGCATTTTCCGATGGACCTGAACCGCGCGGAGCCGCACATGATCGCGCGCATTCCGGGCATCGGCCTGCGCAACGCCCAGCGCCTGATCGATCTGCGGCGGCTGCGTCAAATCCGCTATGCCGATCTGTCGCGCCTGCGCTGCAGTATGAAGAAGATTTCGCCCTTTATTATCACGGCCGACTACTTCCCGACCAACGACGCCGGCCCGTCCGAGCATCTGCGCCGTGCCATGGCGGACGCGCCCCAGCAGATGAATTTGTGGCCGGAGTTGCAGGCGGCATGATGCGGCGGGTGGTCCAGTCGTTCGATGAATGGCGCGACGCGGCCCGCGAGCTGATCGCGCGCCAGGTCGCGCCCGAATTCGTCGAATGGTTGTCGCAGCCCGGGGATGGTGATTTGTTCTCGGCCGCGCCGGCGGAGCAGGGCGGCGCCGCCCCGGGCGCCAACGCCGCGCCGCAAACGAACTTGCGGCTGCCGCGCCAGTTGATGGAGCTCCTTGTCAGCGCCGCCTGTTTCAGCGCCGCGGACCGCTGGTCCTTTCTGTACAAGGTGGTCTGGCGCTGGCACCTGGGCGAGCGCGATGTGATCTCGCCGGCCGATCCCGATGGCGCGCGGCTGAACGGGATGGTCAAGGCCGTTCATCGGGAGGAGCACGACATGCACGCGTATGTACGGTTTCGCGAACGCAAGGAGGAGGACGGCGCGCCGCGCTTCGTCGCCTGGTTCGAACCGACCCACGAGGTGCTGCCGCAGGTGGCGCGGCATTTCGCCCGCCGCATGGGCAACGTCACGTGGATGATCGCCACGCCGGCCGCCGCCGTGCTGTGGGACGGCGAGCACCTGCACGAGGCGCCGTCGCTGATGCGCAGCGCGGCCGACATCGAGGATGCCGGCGAGGCGCTGTGGCTGACCTATTACCGCAGCATCTTCAACCCGGCGCGCCTGAACGCCGATCTGCTGCGCAGCCATATCCCGTCGCGCTTCTGGAAGAATCTGCCGGAAGGGGCGATCGTGCCGGCGATGGTCAGCGCCGCCGCCAACGGCGAGCGGCGCACCGGCCAGACCGGCACCGTGGGCCGGCGCGGCGGCGCGACCACCATCCCGATCGCGCCCGAACGCGCGCAGCCGCAACGCGGGCAGCCGACCACCCTCGATCAATGCCGCCGCTGCGACCTGTGGGAAAACGCCACGCAGGCGGTGCCCGGGGTGGGGCCCGAGCGGGCGCGCATCATGCTTGTCGGCGAGCAGCCGGGCGACCAGGAGGATTTACAGGGCTTGCCGTTCGTCGGCCCGGCCGGCGCGGTGCTGGAAAAAGCGATGGCGCAGGCGGGCATGGAGCGCGACGGCATCTACCTGACCAACGCCGTCAAACACTTCAAATGGGAGCTGCGCGGCAAGCGCCGGCTGCACAAGACGCCGGCGCAGAAGGAAATCTCGGCCTGCCACCTGTGGCTGGAGGAGGAGCTGGCGCGGGTGCGCCCGGACGTGGTGGTGGCGCTTGGCGGCACGGCGTTGAAGTCGGTATTACAGGATGGCGGCGTGACGATGAAATCGGTGATGGACGCGCCGGTGCGGCATGACGGCCGCTGGGTGGTGACGGTGTACCACCCGTCGTATGTGCTGCGCGCGCCGGACGAGGCCACGCGCCGCGAGGCCTACGAGGTGATCGTCGAAGGCCTGCGGCAGGCGCGGCGCCTGCTGGGCGATTAAACGGCCGCCGCCGAGTTTTCGTTCAGGCGGAGGAAGCCGACGATCAGACGGTAGGCTTTCCAGATCCAGGCGCCGACCCACACCAGCCAGGCGACCGGAATGCCGATGATGGTGACGGCCAGCAGGCCGCCGACGGCCATCCAGACGACATACCACCAGAACGAGCGGATCATCCACGTGTGGTGGCTGTGGACGAAGGTGCCCTCGGTGCCCGGGCGCTGTACGTAGTTGACGATCAACGGGATCACCGAGAACAAGCCCAGCGAGAAGACGAAGCTTACGCCATGGACTACGTAGAGCCACCACGCGGTGGTCTTAGCCGAACCAATGCGGCTATCCAGAACCAATTCCTGCGACATGGCATTTCCTTTCATGTTGATGGATCTGATTACGATTATAGCAACGCGATTTCAGCTTGGGGGTACAAATCGCGCCCGGGGACCGGCGATGGCCGGCAAACGTGCGGCGCCGCACACTTGCCGGCGGTGTGGCTGCCGCTACAGCGGCCGCACCGGGATGCAGATGTCGCACACCATCAGGCCGTTTTGCGGATTGGTCACGGTGTCCGGCCGGAACATCTCGAAGCACGGCCGGTCGTCGCATTGCAGGCCGCTTTCCGGCAGCCAGTTGCGCGTCAGCCAGGTCCAGGCGTCGGCGATGGCGGCCGGCCGGCCCTCGAAGCGGGCGACGGCGTAGCGCCCGCCGGGCAGGGTGGCGATGTCGGCCGAACCGGCGGCGTCGAAGCCGTCCGGCACGGCGACGCAGGCGTCGTAGCGGCACTTGCCGGGCGGCGTGACGCTGGGATCGTCGAGACCGACACCGTAGCAGGTTTGCCCGCCGAGGCCGTGCGATTGCAGCCACGGCGATACCGTCGCGCGCCAGAAGGCGCCGATGGCGGGGCCGTACGGGCCGATGTAACGGTGGTAGGCCACGCGCGCGGCCGGCAGGTCGATGATGCTGACGTTCATGGGATCTCCTGGATCGTTGCTGGAGACGTCATCGTCGTCGATGCCGCGTTGCGGCGTCTGATCGAACTTGCCGAGTACCTGATCCGGATTGCTGTCGGCGTGCCGGCCGCCGGCCGGCAACGCCAGCGCGGCCAGCCGCTGGCGCGTGTCGCGGCGCCATTCGGTCGGCGTGCAGCCGAACTTGAGCTTGAAGGCGCGCGCGAACGCTTCGCCGGAGCCGAAGCCTGTCGCCAGCGCCGTTTCAAGCACCGATGCCGCCGGCTTGCAGCTGAGCCGGAAGGCGGCCTTCTCCAGCCGCCGCCGGCGCGCGTAGTCGCCCAGCGTTTCGCCCATCCAGCCGGCGAACACGCGGTGGAAATGGTAGGGCGAGAAATTGGCGACGTCGGCCAGCTGCCGCAGGTCGAGCGGCTGGTCCAGGTGCTGGTCGATATAGTTGAGCACGCGGTTCATGCGCCGGGTGTATTCGGCGCGCGGCGCGGGCTGGGAAGTGTTGGTCATATGCTAATTATAGCAATGCGATGGCGTTCCTCTGGCGACTGGCGTAAAGTAGCCGCTTCTGTCATTTTTTTGAATGTCGCCATGGGCAAAGCTGTTTCGGTGTTGTTTGTTTGTATGGGCAATATCTGCCGCTCGCCGACGGCGGAGGGCGTGTTCCGTCACCGCGTGGAGGCCGCCGGCCTGGGCGGGCTTTTCGTCATCGACTCGGCCGGCACCCACGGCTACCACGTCGGCGAGCCGCCCGACACGCGCTCGATGGAGTTCGCCGCCAAGCGCGGCTACGACCTGTCGGCCCAGCGTTCGCGCAAAGTGGCGGCGGCCGATTTCGAAGCCTTCGACCACGTGCTGGCGATGGACCACGACAATCTACGCCTGCTGGAGGCGGCCTGTCCGCCGCGGCACCGGCATAAACTCGGGCTGTTCATGGCGCACGCCAGCCGCAGCGGGTCGGACGTGGTTCCCGATCCGTATTATGGCGGCGGCCGCGGTTTCGATCTGGTGCTCGACTATATCGAGGACGCCTCGGACGGCCTGATCGCATCGCTGCGGGCGAAGTAGCATGGCGATCCTGACCGGCGACCGCCTTTGTCTACGTCCGCTGCTGATGGCGGACGCGCCGGCGTTGACGCGGGCCGCGCTGGAATCGGTAGCGACGGTGGGCGTCTGGCTGCCGTGGTGCGACGCCGCCTTCACACAGGGCGACGCCGAGCACTGGGTGCAAACCTGCGCCGCCGATCGCGCCGAGGGCAGCGCCTTCAGCGTGGGGATCTTCGACGCCGCCGGCGGCGACTACCTTGGCGGCATCGGCATCAACCATATCAATCGTGAACATGACTTTGCCAACCTGGGTTTCTGGGTGCGGCAATCGCGCCAGGGCGAGCGGATCGCGCCGCGCGCGGCGCGCCTGATGGCCGCCTACGGGTTCGGGAAACTGGGCCTGACGCGGCTCGAAATCGTGGCGGCCGAGCAGAATACGCGCAGCCGCAAGGTCGCCGAGAGCGCCGGGGCTCGCTTCGAAGGCATCCTGCGCAATCGCCTGGTCATCCGCGGCGTGGCGGTGCCGGCGGCGATGTATTCGCTGCTACCGGTGGTCGGCGCGGCGACCGGGGTGGCCTGAACGACGCCGCCGACCCGGTACCAACATCAGGTCAGCAGCGGCAGGATGCCGTCCAACCCGACGAAATTCAATGCCACATTGGCCTGTTCGCGCACCACGGGCTTGGCGCGGAACGCCACCGACATGCCCGAGATGCCCATCATTTTCAGGTCGTTGGCGCCGTCGCCCATGACGATCGCCTGCGACGGGGCGATGCCCAGTTCCGTGCACACGCGTTCCACGGTGCGCTTCTTTTCCTCGGCGTCGACGATGATGCCGACTACCTTGCCCGTCAGCCGGCCGTCGACCACTTCCAGTTCGTTGGCGTGGGTGTAGTCCAGCTGCAGGCGCGTTTTCAGGCGTTCGGTGAAGAAGGTGAAGCCGCCCGACACCAGCAGCGTCTTCAGGCCGGCCTGGCGCACCGCCGCCAGCATGGTCTCCGCGCCCGGCGACAACCGCAGGCGCTCGTCGTAGACGCGCTCCAGCGCCGACGCCTCCAGTCCTTCGAGCAGCGCCACGCGGCGCTTGAGGCTTTCGGCGAAATCGAGTTCGCCGCGCATGGCCGCCTCGGTGATCTCGGACACTTGCGGCTTCAAACCCTGCATGTCGGCGATTTCGTCGATGCACTCGATGGTGATCAAGGTCGAATCCATGTCCATGGCGACGAGCCTGAATTCGCTCATCTTGTGCATGCCGATCGAGTACGTGGCGTCGAGTTGCGCCGCCTGGGCGGCCACCTCGATGGTCTGGCGCAGCGCCGGCGAGAAGGTGATGCCCTCGCAGCGCAGCGCGCGCTCGTTGATCCAGGTGATGGTTTTCGGCGCGGTGAGGGCGGCGATGCGTTCGAGCCGGGCCTTACAATCGTCAAGCCCCTGCAAAACCAGGTTCATAGTATCTTTTGCGTTTTTCATAAAATTTAGCGTTGTTTAGGCTATTGCATCAAGGTACGACGCCAGCCTCAAACGGTCAACTGTTTGATCGCACCTTTGATCTGCGCGACGCGCGCGGCAAGATCCGGCATGTTGGCGGTGATCTTGAGTTTGTCCTGGCCATTGAGCTTGATCTGGCGGTTTTTTTGTATCAGCTCGATGATGCGCATCGGATCGATCGGCGGTTTGGCCATGAACTGCAAGGTGGCCGCCTCGCCATGCGCGTCGATTTTGATGATGCCTACCGTTTTGGCGGCGATGCGCAGGCGGTGGGTTTCGATCAGCGCCTTGACGGCGTCCGGCAGCTTGCCGAAGCGGTCGATCATCTCTTCCTGCATGTCGTCGATCTTGTCCTGGACCGTGCAGTTGGCCATGCGTTTATAAATGGATAAGCGTTCGTGCACATCGCCGCAGAAGTCGGCCGGCAGCAGCGCCGGCACGTGCAGGTTGATCTCGGTGGTGGTGGCCAGCGGCGCGGCCAGGTCGGGCTCCTTGCCCGCCTTGAGCGAGCGCACCGCCTCGTTGAGCATGTCCGAATACAGCTGGAAGCCGATTTCGGTCATCTCGCCGGATTGGCTGTCGCCGAGCACTTCGCCGGCACCGCGGATTTCCAGGTCGTGCATCGCAAGATAGAAGCCGCTGCCCAGTTCTTCCATCTGCTGGATGGCGTCGAGGCGGCGCTGCGCCTGTTTGGTCAGCGACTGCACGTCCGTCACCAGCAAATAGGCGTAGGCCTGGTGGTGCGAGCGGCCGACGCGCCCGCGCAGCTGGTGCAGCTGCGCCAGGCCGAATTTGTCGGCGCGGTGCATGATGATGGTGTTCGCGGTCGGGACGTCGATGCCGGTTTCGATAATCGTGGTGCACAGCAGGATGTTGAAGCGCTGCGCCACGAAGTCGCGCATGACCTTTTCCAGGTCGCGCTCGTGCATCTGGCCGTGGGCGACGGCGATGCGCGCCTCCGGCAACAGCTCGGTGAGCATCGCCATGCGGTTCTGGATGGTCTCGACTTCGTTGTGCAGGAAATACACCTGCCCGCCGCGTTTCAGTTCGCGCAGGCAGGCTTCGCGGATGATCGATTCGCCCTCGCTGCGCACGAAGGTCTTGATCGCCAGCCGCTTTTGCGGCGCTGTGGCGATCACCGAGAAGTCGCGCAGGCCTTCGAGCGCCATGCCCAAGGTGCGCGGAATCGGCGTGGCGGTCAAGGTCAGCACGTCGACCTCGGCGCGCAAGGACTTGAGCGCCTCCTTCTGGCGCACGCCGAAGCGGTGCTCCTCGTCGATGATGACCAGGCCGAGGCGGGTGAACTTGACGTCGTCCGACAGCAGCTTGTGGGTGCCGATGACGATGTCCAGCGTGCCGTCGGCCATGCCCTTGATCGCCTGCGTGATCTCCTTGCCGGTGCGGAAGCGCGACATTTCGGCGATGCGCACCGGCCAGTCGGCGAAGCGGTCGGCGAAGGTTTGCGCATGCTGCTCGGCCAGCAAGGTGGTCGGCGCCAGGATGGCGACCTGGCGGCCGCCCATGACGGCGATGAAAGCCGCGCGCAGCGCCACCTCGGTCTTGCCGAAGCCGACGTCGCCGCACACCAGCCGGTCCATCGGCTTGCCCGACGTCATATCCTTGATGACGTTGTTGATCGCTTCCTGCTGGTCCGGCGTTTCGTCGAAGCCGAAGCTGTCGGCGAAGCGCTCGTAGTCGTGCGCCGAATATTCGAACGCGTGGCCTTGGCGCAGCGCGCGGCGGGCGTACAGGTTCAAGAGCTCGGCGGCGGTGTCGCGCACCTGCTCGGCGGCCTTGCGCTTGGCCTTTTCCCACTGGCCCGAACCGAGCGAATGCAGCGGCGCATCCTCCGGCGAGGCGCCGGAATAACGCGAGATCACGTGCAACTGCGACACCGGCACATACAGCTTGGTGTCCTTGGCGTACTCCAGGTGCAGGAACTCGGTTTCGCCTTCGCCCAGGTCCATGCTGGTCAGGCCCATGTAGCGCCCGATGCCGTGGTTGATGTGGACCACCGGATCGCCGATTTTCAGCTCCGACAGGTCGCGCACCATCGACTCGACCTGGGTGACGGCTTCCTGCTTCTTCTTGCCGACGCGGCGGCCCGAGCCCGCATACAGCTCGGTCTCGGTGATGAAGATCAGGTTCTCGTTCGGCGTCGACAGCTCGAAGCCGGCGTGCAGCGGCGCCACGCCCAGGGCCAGTTTGGCGTTGGAGGTGGCGAAGCCTTCGAAGCCTTCGACCGGCGTCAGTGTCAGGTCGTATTCGGCGAAGTACTGCTGCAGCGTTTCGCGGCGGCCGTTCGATTCGGCGCAGATCATCACGCGGCGGCCCGCCTGCAGCAGGTAGGCGCGCAGGTTGGTCAGCGGGTCTTCACTGTGGCGGTTGACGGCGATGTTGGGCACCGGCGCCGACAGCTCGGAGGCGCCGAGGCTATCATCCTTGGCATCCTTGGAGATCGCCAGCCGGGCATACGGCTTGGCCAACGTGAAGAACTGCTCGTCCGACAGGAACAGCGCTTCCGGCGGCAGGATCGGACGTTCTCGGTCGGCCTTCAGGAAGCGGTAGCGCGAGCCGGTGTCGGTCCAGAAGCGTTTGATGGCGGCGTCGATGTCGCCCACCAGTGCCAGCGCGGCGCCTTGCGGCAGGTAGTCGAACAGGGTGGCCGTGTCTTCGAAAAACAGCGGCAGATAGTATTCGATACCGGCCGACGCGATGCCGCTGGAGATGTCCTTGTAGACCACCGAGCGCGAAGGATCGCCTTCGAACTGTTCGCGCCAGCGGCTGCGGAAGGTGGTGCGCGCCGCCTCGTCCATCGGGAATTCGCGGCCCGGCAGCAGGCGCACCTCGTTGACCGGGTACAGCGAGCGTTGGGTGTCGGCGTCGAAGGTGCGGATGGTTTCGATGGTGTCGCCGAACAGGTCGAGCCGGTAGGGCAGCGCGGAGCCCATCGGGAACAGGTCGATCAGGCCGCCGCGCACCGAGTATTCGCCGGGCGACATCACCTGCGTCACGTGCGTATAGCCGGCCAGGGTCAGTTGCGCCTTCAGGCGCGCCTCGTCAAGCGACTCGCCTTTTTTGAAGAAGAAGGTGTACCCGGCCAAAAACGACGGCGGCGCCATGCGCACCAGCGCCGTGGTGGCCGGCACCAGCATCACGTCGCACTGGCCGCTGGAGATTTCGTGCAGCGTGGCCAGGCGCTCGGATACCAGGTCCTGGTGCGGCGAGAAGGCATCGTAGGGCAGCGTTTCCCAATCCGGCAGCAGGTGGCAGCGCAGCTTGTCGCCGCCGAACCATGGAATCTCGTCGAGCAGGCGCTGGGCGTCGCTGGCGTTGGCGACGATCACGGCCAGCATCTGGCCCTGCGACTTCAGTTCGAGCGCGGTGAGCGCGAGCGCGTAGGCATCCGACGAGCCGTGCAAAGTGGGCAGGGCGAAGCGGTTACCTGGTTTGGGAATCGATTTGGCTAAGACTAAGGGCACAATAGGGACGACGCAGATTTAACGGTTACGGGTGGTTAGTCAACGGTCAGGCGGCGTCGCGATGGCAACGCCGGTGCCGACATTATAGACGATGCCCGACAGCGCCGTGCTCCGGCCTGACGCGGTGTCGGACGCCCGCTCAGATGGCCAGCTTGGGCGGCCGGTTGGCCACGCCGAACGGCACGTGCACCATCGGGATGTTACCGCCGACCGACTTCAGATGACTAAGCTGGTCGTCGAAGAAGATATGCGGCTTGAAAATGGCCAGCACCCGCGATTTCTCCATGCCGCCGAGGAAGAACGTCTCGTTGGCGGACACGCCCCAGCTTTTCAGCGTGGTGACGACCCGTTCGTGCGACGGCGCGCTGCGCGCCGTGATGATGGCGATGCGCAGGATCTTTTTGTAGCCCGGATCGCGCCGTTGCGCGCGCTCCTCCAGCCGCTGCATCAGCGACAGCTTCTGGAACAGGTCGGCCAGCGGCCCCGGCTGGTGCGGGATGGCCACCCGCTCGCGCTCGTGGGCGTGGAATTCGTCGACGTCGTTGTTGCGCTTGAAAACGGTTTCGGATTCGTCGTCGGCGATCACGCCGTCGAAGTCGAAGGCCACGCGCAACTCGCTGTCGTCATCGTCGTCCTCGGTGCGCGAGGGCAGCACCAGGCCGGCCGGATAATTGGCCTCGAGCGCGTTGCGCACGTCTTCCTCGTTGGCGCTGAGAAAAAGCGAGGTGTTGAACGCGGGCAGGTAGGTGTACGGCGACTTGCCGGTGACGAAGCAGGCGCGCGAGATGTCGAGCTTGTAGTGGGCGATCGAATTCATCACGCGCAGGCCGGTCTCGGGGGAGTTGCGCGACAGCAGCACGACCTCGACCGGCGACGATTGCGCGTAGTGTTTGTTGATGCCGAGGAAGCGGCGGATGAATGGAAACGCCACCCCCTTGCCCAGTATCACGTCGATATGCTGTTCCTGATACTTGCGGTACTCCTCGGCGCCGCCTTCCAGATAGATCTGGTGGGATTCGGTCAGGTCGAACAGCGCGCTGGAGGCGATGCCGATAACCAGTTTGTGTTCAATTGGGTAAGCCATGGTGACGGTGGAAAGATTGCTGTGCCGGGTTGCTAGAAGTGCCACTCTACCCGATTCACGCCGTCCACGGCGGGCATATCGGAAATTTCATCGCAGCAACTGTCGATTGGTTCTATACTGCGCTGTTTTTGACTAACCGCGTTCATCGCGGACATCCGGCGTGCTCCATCTCGAAACCTTGTTACTGGTTCACTTGTGCGTGACCCTGCTGACCACGGCGCTGGTGGCGGCGTCGGCGAACTATGCGGACAGCCCGCCCGAACTGCGCTGGTGGGCTGCGGGCAATGTCTGCGTGTCGGCGGGCGTGGTGGTGACGCTGGTCGAGACGTTGCCGCCGTTGCTCACCAGCGTGGCCGGTTACGGCATCATCGCCTTCGGCCTGGCGCTGGTGCTGCGCGGCTTGCGCGTGTACAGCGCGGCCACGTTGTCATGGCCGATGATCGCGGCGATCGCCGGCGTCGCGCTGCTGGTTCCGCTGTACTACACTCTGGTCGAGCCCAGCCGTGGCGCACGCCTGGTGTTCAGCGGATTCTATTTCGGCGTGCTCAACTTGTGGTGCGCCGCCGCCATCGCGCGGCATGGCGGCTGGCGGGTCAACTGCATCGGTGTGACCGGATTTGTCGCGCTCGGCTGCGCGCTGCTGCTGCGCGGTATGCATATGTGGCTCGATACGGACCTGTCCGATCCGACCAACGCGCTGCTGATGGGCGTGACGGCCCTGGTCATTCCGTTGGCGCAAATCTGTATCTCGTTCGGGCTGATCGTGATGGTGATGCGGCGGTACGCCGAGCGTCTGCGCCGGCTGTCGACGCTCGATACCTTGACCGGCACGCTCAACCGCGCCGGCCTGGAGTTGCAGGGTAAACGGGTGCTGCTGCGCGCCCAGCGCGGCGGACGCAGCCTGGCGGTGGTGATGATCGATGTCGACCACTTCAAGGTGATCAACGATAGCCACGGCCATCTGGTCGGCGACGAGGTGTTGCGCCATTTGTCGGCGTTGCTGAGGATGGAGCTGCGCCCGCATGATGTGCTGGCGCGCTTCGGCGGCGAGGAGTTCGTGCTGGTGCTGGACGATCTGGACCTGGCCGACGCGCTGCGGCTGGCCGAGCGTTTGCGGGCCGGCATCGAGCTGACCGTGGCGGCGATGGACGATGTGACGGTGCGCTTCACCGCCAGCCTGGGCGTGGCTTGCTCGGACCAGCACGGCTACGACCTGATCCGCTTGATCTCGGCCGGCGACGCGGCCTTGTACGAAGCCAAGCGGGCCGGGCGCAACCGCGTGACCGCCGGTTAAGTTATCACGCTGATGCGCCGGTTGCGTTTGTTCCAGGCGCGCCACACTCTGTGCGATAACTGTTGACGTGAAATCGACTCGCCCGCATATTGTGTGTGATTCGAACAATAAGCAAGCCACCTCGTGGCGTAGCGGTACAGTGAAGCAGCCCCCCGTGGCTGCTTTTTTTTTGTGATACGCCTCAATCGAAGCGCGGAGAGCATCTGTTAACTTCGTCGGTCCGCCCATCTCCGAGGAGCGATCATGCCAGCCAACAACGAAGAAAATCCGATTGAAAACGCGCCCCGTGGCGCCCATGATGGGCGTGTCGAAGTACGCCTCGCCGTGATCGAGAAACGGATGTCGGCCATTGAACCGCTGTCGCGCGGCGGTGCTGCGCGCCCCCGCCTTCGGACGGCGGGTGGCCTGTGCTAAGATGAAAGGATACGTTACTAATAACACCACATCAGAGACTATCTTGCGGGCACAATTCGACTTGGAACAATTCCAGAGCATGACGCCGCTCGACGGCGTCAACATCTGGTCGTATCTGCTGGACCGCAATGCCGAGCGCATCACGGTAAAGCGCCGCAAGCCGGCGCTGGAAAACCTTGAACGCATCTTCAACGCCACCTTCAAGCTGGCCAACGAGGTCGGCTTCCGCGCGATGAATTTGCGCGACCTGTGCCACGAGACCGGCCTGTCGATGGGCGGCCTGTACGGTTACATCAGCAACAAGGATCAACTGGCCGAGATGATCGAGGACGTGGTGCGCCACGCCACCCACGAGATGCCGCGCCTGTTCGACGACCTGGTCGAGCCGCTCGATAAACTCGAGGCGCTGATCCGCGCATCGATCTACGTGTCCGAGATTTTGCAGCCCTGGTTCTATTTCGTCTTCATGGATTCGCGGGTCCTGCAGGCGCAGCACCGGCACACCGCCAAGGCATCGGAGCTGTATGTGCAGTCGCTGTTCGCCGATGTCATCGCGCGGATACCGGGCCGGCCGCCGGGAAGCGCGGACCTGGTCGCGGCCCACATCATGGCCACCTTCCAGGACTGGTACGTCAAACGCTGGAAGTACCGCGCCGCCAACGTCACGCCCGACATGTTCGCCGACAGCGCCGTGCGCATGATGCGCGGCTACCTGTCGGCCTGACGGTCGCTGTCGCCAGCTAACTGGCGACGTTACTGGCGACGTCACTGGCCGTGTTACTGGCGGCGTTACCGGCCAGCCTTGCTGGTGACCCTACTGGCCGCGCGGCGGCGGCACCGGCGCGATATTTTCCGCTCCCGTGGCCATCGGCACCATGTTTTCGGCGCCCGCCGGCGTGTCCTCGATGTCGAGCGAGGTGCGCGCGGCGTCGCCGGTGAATTCGTCGTACAGCCACTCGCCGCCGACCTGCGTCATGCCGGCAGGGACCGGGCGGTCCTGCGGCGGACGGCCCTTCATCGCCACCTTCATGTAATCGATCCAGATCGGCAGCGCCACGGTGGCGCCGAACTCCTTGCCGCCCAACGATTTCGAATCGTCGTAGCCCATCCACGATACCGCCACGATGCCGCCGCCGTAGCCGGCGAACCAGCCGTCGACCGCTTCGCTGGAGGTGCCGGTCTTGCCGGCCATGTCGTGGCGGCCCAGGCGCGCCACCGCGCCGCCGGTGCCCGTGCGCGTCACTTCGCGCATCATGCTGTCGGTGACGAAGGCATTGCGCGGATCGATCACGCGGGCCTCGTCGGGCAGGGTGGTGCGCGGCTTGGCCTCGCTGATGATCTTGCCCTCGCCATCGACGATTTTGGCGATCAGGTATGGCTCGACCGCGTAGCCGCCGTTGGCGAACACCGAGTAGGCGCCGGCCATCTGCGCCGGCGTGACCGAGCCGGTGCCCAGCGCCATGGTCAGGTTCTTCGGATGCTTGGCCAGGTCGAAACCGAACTTGCCCAGGTAGTTGTGCGCATAAGGCACGGTGATCGAACGCAGGATGCGCACCGAGACCACGTTCTTGGACTCGGCCAGCGCATAGCGCATGGTGATCGGGCCGTCGAACTTGCCGTCGTCGTTGCGCGGGCTCCATGGCTCGTTGCCGGTTTCCGCGCTGGTCAGGTCCAGCGGCGCGTCGTTCAGCAAGGTCGCAGGCGAAAAGCCTTTTTCCAGCGAGGCCGAATAGACGAAAGGCTTGATCGCGGAACCGGGCTGGCGCCAGGCCTGCGTGACGTGGTTGAACTTTTGCAGGTTGTAATCGAAGCCGCCGACCAGGGCGTGGTAGCCGCCGCTGACGGCGTCGATGGAGACGAAGGCCGCCGCCACCAGCGGCACTTGCGAGATCGACCAGGCCTCCTTATTGCCCTGCATGATGCGGATGACCGCGCCGGGACGCAGGCGCACGGCGTCCTTGGCCTTGTCGGTGAGGGCGTTGGCGGCCAGGCGCAGGCCGTCGCCGGTGATGGTGATCTCCTCGCCGGCGGGGTTCTGCACCTTGACCGCCTTCGGACCCGCTTCCAGCACCACGGCAGGAATCAGACGGTCGCTGCTCGGGCGCTTCTGCAGCGCTTCCTCGATGGCGTCGTCGCGCTCCTCCTCACCGGGCGGCAAGGTGATAAAGGCTTCCGGGCCGCGATAGCCGTGGCGCTGGTCGTAATTGAGCACGTTGCGGCGCACCGATTCGTAGGCCGCGTCCTGGTCGGCCTTGAGGATGGTGGTGTAGACGCTGATGCCCTTGGTGTACGAATCCTCCTTGAACTGGGCGTAGACGGTCTGGCGCGCCAGTTCGGCCACGTATTCGGCGTGGGTCTCGAACTGCTGGCCGCGGGTACTCACGCGCAGGGTCTGGTGCAGCGCCTTCTGATACTGGTCCTCGGTGATGTAACCGAGGTCGCGCATCGACGTCAGCACCACGCGCTGGCGTTGTTTGGCGCGTTTCGGATTGACCGCAGGGTTGTGGCGGGCCGGATTTTGCGGCAGGCCGGCCAGCATGGCCATTTCGGCGACGTCGAGTTCCTTGATCGATTTGCCGAAATATGTCTGCGCCGCGCTGCCGAAGCCGTACGAGCGCTGGCCCAGGTAGATCTGGTTCATGTACAGCTCGAGAATCTCGTCCTTGCTTAGCGCCGCCTCGATCTTCAGGGCCAGCATGACTTCATTGAGCTTGCGGCCGTAGAATTTGTCGCGGGTCAGGAAGAAATTGCGGGCCACCTGCATGGTGATGGTGGAGCCGCCCTGGCGGCGCGACCCGCCGCCCACATTGGCGCGCGCCGCGCCCAGCGCGCGGCGCCAGTCGATGCCATTATGGTCATAAAAACGCTTGTCCTCGATGGCCAGCACCGCTTTCTTCATCAGTTCCGGCATGTCTTTGATCGGGACGAAGTCGCGGTGTTCCTCGCCGAATTCGCCGATCAGGGCGTTATCGGCGGTGTAGACGCGCAGCGGAATCTTGGGCCGGTAGTCCGTCACGGCGTCGAGCGCGGGCAGATTGGGGGCGACGATCAGCAGCAAATAGGCCAGCAGCAGGCCGCCGGCGATCAGGGCGGCCACGCCGGCCACGATGAAACCTCGGATGGCGTTACGGCGGGTCATCCACTTGGGTAGTGCGATAGGGGGAGCGGTCAAGGCTTGATCTCATGAGGTAACGGTTGGCCCGATTATAGACCATCAAAATTTGCGCCCGCTTAAACGGAACGTGGCTTTTTGGGCTGGAATGGGTGCCGCACACTATGAGGAATGGCAAAATTCACGTAACGTAGAGTAACTTAGAAGGTTTACAGTTAATTTGGCTATACAACCGGGGAAGACATGGCGGAACCGCAGCACACACTCGATTGCGATGTCCTGATAGTGGGCGGCGGCATCAATGGCGCCGGCATCGCGCGCGACGCGGCGGGACGGGGGCTATCGGTGGTCTTGTGCGAGAAGGACGACCTGGCGTCGCACACGTCGTCGGCGTCGACGAAGCTGATCCATGGCGGCCTGCGTTATCTGGAATACTACGAATTCAACCTGGTGCGCAAGGCGCTGATCGAGCGCGAAACGCTGCTGCGCGCCGCTCCGCACATCATGTGGCCGATGCGTTTCGTGATGCCGCACGCGAAAGGACAGCGCCCGGCGCTGCTGATCCGCGCCGGCTTGGTGCTCTACGACCTGCTGGCCAAGCGCGAGCTGCTGCCCGCGTCGTCCGGCGTCAACCTGCGCTGCCACGCGGCCGGCAAGCCGCTCAAACCCGAGTTCCAGCGCGGTTTTATCTATTCGGACGGCTGGGTCGACGATGCGCGGCTGGTGGTGCTGAACGCCATCGACGCCTGCGAGAAGGGCGCCACCATCCTGACCCAGGCGGTCTGCAATGCGCTGGTGCGCAAGGCCGCCGGCTGGGAGGCGACCTTGTACAAGCCCAGTTGCGGCAACATCCGCGTCAACGCCCGCTACGTGGTCAACGCCGCCGGCCCGTGGACCGCCGACCTGCTGCACGCGGCGCTGCCCAAGGAGGGGGGCGGCACCCTGCGCCTGATCAAGGGCAGCCATATCGTCGTCAAGCGCATCTTCGAGCATGACAACGCCTATATCTTCCAGCATCCGGACGGGCGCATCGTCTTCGCCATCCCGTATGAGCGCGACTTCACCCTGATCGGCACCACCGACCTCGATTACCACGGCGACGCCAACCAGGTCGCCATCGGCGAGGACGAAATCGCCTATTTGTGCGAGTTGGCCAGCCAGTACTTCGTCGAGCCGATCGTGCCGGCGGACGTGGTGTGGACCTACTCGGGCGTGCGCCCGCTGGTCGAGGACGGCGCCGACGCCAAGGCCGTCACGCGCGACTACCGGCTGGAGGTCGACAGCGACGGTCCGCCGATGCTCAGTGTTTTCGGCGGCAAGATCACCACCTTCCGCAAGCTGGCCGAGGAGGCCGTCGATTTGATCGCCAAATCTCTGGACAACCACCATGGCGGCTGGACCCACAATGCCTGCCTTCCCGGCGGCGACGTGTACGGCGCCGAGCCGCAGAACAAATCGGTGCTGCAGTTCGACGCGTGGGTGCGCACCATGCAGGCGCGCTATGCGTGGCTGCCGCCGCTGCTGGTGCTGCGCTACGCGCGCGCGTACGGCACGCGGATTCACACGCTGCTGTGCGACCGCAGCGAGGTGGCGGACATGGGCGAGCAGATCGCGCCCGGGTTGTATGCGACGGAGGTCGAATACCTGCGCCGCTACGAGTGGGCGCGGACGGCGCAGGATATCTTGTGGCGCCGGTCGAAACTCGGGTTGCACCTGCCGGCGGACACCGCCGACGCGTTACAGGCGTGGTTGAACGCCAATCCGATGCGGCGCACCTGATGTTGGTACAGTGGTCGCATAGGGCCGATTAGGCTTCGCTAATCCGTTCTACGTGGTTTAGGTTGACGATTGATTATTCGTAGGCGCTCAGGCGGCGTTGCTCGTCCGGGGTGAAGCTCGTGTCGCGAAGTTGTTGTAGCGCGGCGTCGCGCTGTTGCGCAGGTTGCGCCATCAATGCCGCGCGCTGCGTTTGATAGGCGCCGATGCGCGCTTTCCACGCCGCCTCGTCGCGGTCGACGTCGGCCAGGCGCGCGGCCGCTTCCGGCGAAAACGCCGCCGCGCGCAGGCTGTAGACCTCATTGTCGCCCGCGCCGCCAGCCCTGAGCCGCGCCACCGATTCCTCCAGGCGAATGATTTTGGCCGGCGCCTCGCGCTCTTCGCGCAACGCCGGCGGCATGCGCCGGTCCAGCTCCGCCACTTTTGCTTGTTTTCGCGCCTCGCTCAAGGTCTTGTCGACCGCCACCTCCAGCCGCGCCACGGCATCGTCGTCCGCCACATCGGTGGCGCCGAACAGACCCGCGCTTTGCTCCGGCGTGAAAAACGCCGAGCGCAAGGCGCGCATCGCCGCCAGCCGCGCACCCGCCGACCGCGCCACGTCGCCGGACGGCGCCAGGTTCGACTCGATGCCCGCCAGCGCTTGTTTATAGGCCAGGTAACTTGACAGCAGCTGCTTGGCCTGCCGCGCCGGTCCGGGCTTGAGGCGCCGATCGAGCTCCCGTTCGATCTCGGTTCGGATCGCGTCCAGGCCTTTCTCGCCCAGCCCGGCCAGATAGTAGTCGAACAAATGCCCGAGCTCCGCGTCGACCACCAGCCGTTCACCGGCCAGCGTTTTGAGGTCGCCGTCCGGGCGGGTGCCTGCCATCGACGGCACGAACGCTAATGCGCCCGGGCCGGCGCCGGCCTGGCGGGGCTGCGCCGGCTTGGGCGCCTCCACGTCCCGGCCGAAATACAGCGCGCAGCCGGCCAGCAGCAAGGCGGCCAGCCCGGCTCTCTTCGCGTTCGCGTTCATGCCGCGCTCCTACAGGCCCAGGCCCTGCAGGCGGTTGGCCTGCTGGCGGTATACCGTCACCGGATTGGTTTCAAACAGGCTGACGAGACCCGCCGTCTGATTGACCTCGTCGAGGTGGTTCATCGCGTAATCGTCGCGGATCACGCGGCCAAGATGGCTGGAGCAGCTGCCGACCAGGCCATCATTCTTCTCGCCGTCGAAGGCCAGCGCCGTCAGCGCCAGCGGGGCATCGAGCGGGTCGAGCACATTGGTGATCTGTTTGCCGCCGCTCCACGAGAAGTAGTGGACGCCGCGCGCCTGGTAGGCGCCCTCGCCGCAGGCCGACAACGGCACGCCGTCCGGATGGCGGACGTTGAACGCGAGCGCACCGGCGGTGGTGAGCGACGTCATGGCCGCCTTGGCGTCCTGCGGCCGGCCGGTGTTGCCGGACACGATGTCCATCAGATTCGCCACCGCGCCAAGCACCACGGTGCTGACGCCGGGAGCATTGTCCATCAGGATATCGGCCACCTTCGAGCCTTTGTTCACGCCGCCGACGCTGGTGACCGAGGCCACCAGGTCCGGCCTGACCGAGGCCACGTAGCGGGTGGTCGGCCCGCCGTGGCTATGGCCGATCAAATTGACCTTGGCGGCACCGGTCACCGCCAGGATTTGCTTGACCTGGGTGAGCAGCTGCTCGCCGCGCGCTTCGGTGCTGTTGGCCGCCGATACGGTCGTCACGTAGACGTTGGCGCCGCCGCTGCGCAGCCCCGAGGTGATGCCGTAAAAGTACTCGAGGGGACCGATGCTTTCGAAGCCCAGGAAGCCGTGCACCATCACGATCGGATACTTGGTTTGGGTATAGCCCGCAGCCCAGGACGGCGCGGGGAACGCGGTGATGGCGATCAGGGCGATCGATACGTATTGCCAGAAGCGATTCTTCATTTTGTCTCCGTTAGCTATTTTTTAGGAAATGAGAAGCTGGGAAGGCGCCGGCGCCATGATCGAAAACAAAGCAAGCGCTCGGTAAAGGAATGTAGCACCCTTATTCGCGGAAAGCATGACGCGGCGCAATAACGTGGTAAAAACGATGAAGGGCAAAAAAAATGCCGCCCAAGGCGACTTGGGCGGCATTGCGCTCCCTGGCGGGAGCGGGGTACAGGGCAGGCGGCTTACTTCACGCCGTGCATCAGCTTTTGAATCAATGGCGCGATCAGGAACAGCAGCACGCCGCCGGCCATCAGCGAGTAGAAGCCGAAGGTGTAGCCGGACAGCGCCGACGTCACCGACATGCCGCTTTCGCCGGACACCGCCGACGCGAAAATACCCGACAGGTTGTTGCCGATGCCGGTCGACAGGAACCAGCCGCCCATGCCCAGGCCGACCAGGCGCGTGGGCGCCAGCTTGGTCACCATCGACAGGCCGATCGGCGACAGGCACAGTTCACCGATCGATTGCAGCACGTAGACCATGAACAGGGTCCAGAACGGGATCTTGTTGTCGATATCGACCAGCATCGACAGCGCGTACATCAGCAGGCCGAAGGCGGCGCCGTTGAACAGCAGGCCGAGGCCGAACTTGCGCGGGATCGACGGGTTCTTGTTACGCATCGCCACCCAGATGAAAGCGATCAGCGGCGCGAAGGTGATGATCGCCAGCGAGTTCACGGTCTGGAACCACGCCACGGGGAAGGTCCAGTTGAACATTTCGCGGTCGACGATTTTCTCGGCCAGGAAGGTGAACGAGCTGCCGGCCTGTTCGAAGAACATCCAGAACATGATATTGAAGAAGAAGATCAGCAGCATGGCGATGACGCGGTCGCGCGCGACCTTGCCGTTCTTGATCCCCTCGATCATCAGCATGACCGCCAACAGGATGAACAGCACCGTCAGCACGGCCTGCAGGCTCTTGGCGCCGGCCGCGAGCAGCATGTAGACCACCGGGATCACGCACAGCGCGCCGATGATCACGTACAGCAGGCGTTTAGGGTCGCTGGTTTGCGCATCCGGAGCACCGATGCCTTGCAGGTTGCGGCGGCCGATGAAGAACCACACCAAGCTAACCAGCATGCCCACGCCGGCCGACATGAACACCACTTTGTAAGCGGGCATGCCGTTGGTGCCGAAGATCGCCGTGGCGAGCCACTCGGTCAGGACCGGGGCGACCATCGCGCCGGCGTTGATGCCCATGTAGAAAATGGTGAAGCCCGAATCGCGGCGGGTGTCGCCGGTGGAGTACAGCTTGCCGACCATGGTCGAGATGTTCGGCTTGAACATGCCGTTGCCGACGATGATGGTGGCCAGGCCGAACTTGAACACCGTCTGGTCGGGGAAGGCGATCATGAACAGGCCGGCGGCCATGAAGGCCGCGCCGACCAGGATCGAGCGCTGGTACCCCAGCACGCGGTCGGCGACATAGCCGCCGAACAGCGCGGCGGCGTAGACCAGCGCCAGGTAGGAGCCGTAGACCAGGTTGGCGGCCGATTCGCCGGTCGAATCGCCGTTATAGAATTGTGCGACGACGTAGAGCACGAGCGCCCAACGGATGCCGTAGAAAGCGAAACGCTCCCAGAATTCGGTCATGAACAACATCCAGAGCGGGGCGGGGTGGCCCATGATCTGTTTGAACTCGGGAATAGCGACTTCCGTGTTGGTGGTGGTAGCACCGCTCATGCGGCTTCTCCTAATTTATGATCGATTAAAAGTGTCTCCGGCTCCCTCGTGGGGGGCCAAATTGGGCGCCATTTTAATCTACAAACGCGGCGCAACCTACTTTTTGTAGCGGCCGCTGCAAGATTGTGACATTTGTGATAATAAATCCGGAAACGGCGAAGTTTATATGCGGCGCACAATCTCCGCCCCCACGGATTGCCGAGTTGTCGTATATTGGCATTGCAGGCCTACTACGTGACATCGAATCTGAATAAGGATTTACGCAACATGGAACATGACGTTATCGATACTTTGATTTCGCCCGAAGGACAGCTGGAAATCCTCTCGAAGGCGGAAGTGAACAAGCTGCTCGACACGAGCCAGGGCGGCCTATATAACGTCTTTCGCAATTGCGCACTGGCCGTGCTCAATTGCGGCAGCACCATCGACGACGGCAAGGAGCTGCTGGAGCGTTACGAGTCCTTCTCGATCAGCATCGTGCAGCGCGAGCGCGGCATCAAGCTCGATATCAAGGGCGCGCCGGCGATCGCCTTCGTCGACGGCAAAATGATCAAGGGCATCCACGAACACCTGTTCGCGGTGCTGCGCGATATCGTCTTCGTCAGCAACGAGGTGACCGATACGCAGAAATTCGACATGAACCGCACCGAGGACATCACCGACGCGGTGTTCCACATCCTGCGCAACGCCGGGGTGCTCAAGCCGATGCTGAATCCGAACCTGGTGGTGTGCTGGGGCGGACACTCGATCAACCGCGCCGAGTACAACTACTCGAAGGAAGTGGGCTATCAAATGGGCCTGCGCGACCTGGACATCTGCACCGGCTGCGGCCCGGGCGCGATGAAGGGTCCGATGAAGGGCGCCACCATCGGCCACGCCAAACAGCGCCTGTCCCATGGCCGCTATCTGGGCATCACGGAACCGGGCATCATCGCCGCCGAATCGCCGAACCCGATCGTCAACGAACTGGTGATCATGCCGGATATCGAGAAGCGGTTGGAGGCGTTCGTGCGCACAGGCCACGGCATCGTCGTGTTCCCGGGCGGCGCCGGCACGGCCGAGGAGATCCTGTACATCCTGGGCATCCTGCTGCATCCGGATAACGCGGAGATCCCGTTCCCGCTGGTGTTCACCGGACCGGAAACGTCGCGCGAGTACTTCGTGCAGATCAACCAGTTCATCCTCGACACGCTGGGCCCCGAGGCGCAGCAGCGCTACAAGATCATCATCGACGATCCGGAACTGGTGGCGCGGGAGATGCAGGCCGGGATCAAGCAGGTGCGCGAGTTCCGCAAGAGCCGCAGCGACGCCTATTATTACAACTGGGGTCTGAAGATCGACCGCGAGTTCCAGAAGCCGTTCGCGCCGACGCACGAGAACATGCGCAATCTGAGCCTGCACAAGAACCAGGAAGTGCATTTGCTGGCGGCGAATCTGCGCCGGGCGTTTTCGGGCGTGGTGGCGGGTAACGTCAAGGACGAGGGCATCCGCGCGATCGAGAAGTTCGGCCACTTCGAGATTCATGGCGACAAGGAGATCATGGGGCCGATGGATGCGCTGCTGGCGTCGTTCGTCGAGCAAAGCCGGATGAAGTTGGCGGGCAAGGCGTATACGCCTTGCTATCGGGTGATCCAGTAGCGGTGACTTGCCACGTGATCGGCCTTGCATCCGCCGCCGGCGGCTCATGGCCGATTACGCGCTGCGCGCCAATCCGCGCTACATGTCTCCGCGGTTAATCAAGGGCCCTAGGCCGGCCAATCCCGCCGGCCGCGCCCCTCCATCTCGCGATCGATATAAAACGCGGCGCTGACCAGCGCCAGATGCGTGAAGCCCTGCGGGAAATTGCCGATCAACTTCGCGCGCTCGTCGAACTCCTCGGCATACAGCTGCAGGTGGTTCGCATATCGCAGCAGCTTCTCGAAGATCATCCGCGCCTCGTCCATGCGGCCGGCGCGCGCCAGGCATTCGACGTACCAGAACGAACACGCCGAAAACGCGCCTTCCTTGCCCGGCAAGCCGTCATCGCGCTTGTAGCGGAACACCATGCCGTCATCGGTGAGTCGTTTGCCGATGGCGTCCAAGGTGGCGAGCCAGCGCGGATCGGTGGCGCCGACAAAGCGCACCAGCGGCATCAACAACAGCGACGCGTCGAGATCCTTGCCTCCGCGCTCGTCGACGAAGTGGCCCAGCTTCTCGTTCCAGAAATTGGACCAGATATCGTCGTGGATCGCGTTGCGCACCTTGATCCAGCGCGTGAACGGGGCCGCCAGCGAACGTTTGCTGGCCAACCGGATCGCCCGGTCGATCGCGACCCAGCACATGAGCCGAGAATGCAGATGGTGGCTCGGCGGCCCGCGTACTTCCCAGATGCCGGCATCGGCCTCGTTCCAGTGCTGGCATACGTAGTCGATCACCCTGCATACCCCGAGCCAGCGGTCGTGCGAAATCGCCTCGCCATACTTGTTACTCAGGTAGATCGAGTCCATCAACTCGCCGTAGATATCGAGTTGCAGTTGCGTGACGGCGTCGTTGCCGATGCGGACCGGCGCCGCGCCGCCGTAGCCGCCCAGATGTTCCAGCGTGGTCTCGGGCAAAATCTCGCCGCCGTCGAGCGCGTACATCACCTGCATCTCGCCGCACTTGCTCGAGTGGAGCGCCCGGTCGCCGAGCCAGCGATAGAAGTCCTTGGCCTCGTTGTGATAACCAAGCCGCATCAGCGCGTAGATCGAGAACGACGAATCGCGTATCCACGCGGCGCGGTAGTCCCAGTTGCGGACGCCGCCGCGCGCCTCGGGCAGGGCAAAGGTGCCCGCCGCCGCGATCGAGCCATGCTTGCGCGAAGTCAGCAGCTTCAGTACCAGCGCGGAGCGGGTCACGGCGTCGCGCCAGCGGCCCTTGTAGGTCGACTGCCCGGCCCAGAGGCGCCAGCGCGCGATGGTGGCGTCGATCAGTTGGCCGATGGCGTCGGCATCGATCAGTTCTTCATGCGGTTCGTCGAGCATGAAGGTCACGCTCTGGCCCGCGCGCAGGGTAACGCTGGCGGTCACTTCGCCGTCGCCCTTGGCGAAATCGGCCTCGCCGCTGAGGCGCAGCGATGGATTGCCTTTGCCGGAGAAGATCGCGCTGCCTTTTTTGAGCGCGACCGACGGCACCACGCGTGCATAGTCGTAGCGCGGCGCGCAGCGCAGGTTCACCGTCACCTTGCCACGGGTGACGCTCACGCGCCGCACCAGCCGGGTAGGGGCCTCGCCGACATCGTCCGTGTCGATCATCAGGTCGGTGATTTCGGCGCTGGCGTCGCTGCCCATCCAGCGTGTCAGCAGCACGTTGGTGTCGGGCATATACATCTGGACGATGCGCGCATCGTCGATTAGCGGCGACAGTTCGAACACGCCGCCCTTCGCCGCGTCCAGCAAGCCGGCGAAGATGCTCGGGCTGTCGAGGTTGGGCCAGCACATGTAGTCGATGGCGCCGTCGCACGCCACCAGTGCGATGGTGGCGAGGTTGCCGATGACGCCGTGGTCGGCGATGTCACGTTCCGCGCGGTCCTCATTTTTAGCGGGCGCCTTGGGCTTGGGTGGTGTTTTGGCCGCCTTACCGGCCTTTGCGCCCGCGGCCATCAGCCGTTGTCCTCGAAGCCCGGGTACAGCGACATGCCGCCATCGACGAACAGCGTGCTGCCGACCACGTAGTCGGCGAGGTCCGAGGCCAGGAACAGCGCCGCGTTGGCGACATCTTCCGGCTTGCCCACGCGGCCATACGGGATCAGTTTAAGCAGTTCCGGGCTGCCGCCGTCGGCGGTCACCTCGGCGTTGATCGGCGTCTTGATGGCGCCCGGCGCGATGGCGTTGATGCGGATTTTCTCGGGCGCGACCTCCTGCGCCATCGTCTCCATCAACAGGTGCACGCCGCCCTTGGATGCCGCGTAGTTGACATGGCCGGCCCACGGTATGCGCTGGTGGACGGAACTCATGCAAATGATCTTGCCGAGCGCGCGGGAGGCCTCGCGCCGGCCCTGTTTGCGGAACAGGCGCACCGCCTCGCGCATGCACAGGAATTGGCCGGTCAGGTTGGTTTTGAGGACGCCTTCCCATTGGGCCAGGGTCATGTCGGCGCTGGGCGCGTCGTCCTGGCGGCCGGAGTTGGCCACCACGATATCGACGCCGCCGAAGCGCTTGACGGCCGCGTCGAACAGGGCCAGCACGTCCGGCTCCTCGCCGACGTCCGCCTGGACGGCGATCGCCTGTCCGCCGTCGGCGGCGATCAGCGCGACGACTTCGTCGGCCTGGTCCTGGTGGCTGTGATAGTTGACGACGACGTTGGCGCCGGCCTTGGCGAATGCCAGCGCGATGCCGCGTCCAAGTCCGGAATTGGCGCCGGTGACGATGGCGGTCTGGTTGTGCAGCGTGAGGTGCATGACGGGCTCCTTGCGATGGAATTCGACCCATTCTAGGCCTGCCCGGCGATTCCTGCAGCGCGCCTATTATTTCGTAACGCTCCCACCGCACGCTTGCCGCAAAATCCCAGGCGAAAAAAAACCGCCCGGAAGGGCGGTTTTCGCGGAGCGCTTACTCTTCGCGGCGCAGGTGCGGGAACAGCAGCACGTCGCGGATGTTCGGCGAGTCGGTGATGATCATCATCAGACGATCGATGCCGATACCGCAACCGCCGGCCGGCGGCATGCCGTATTCCAGCGCGCGGATGTAGTCGGCGTCGTAGAACATCGCCTCCTCGTCGCCGGCGTCCTTGGCGGCCACCTGGGCCAGGAAGCGGGCCGACTGGTCTTCGGCGTCGTTCAACTCCGAGAAGCCGTTGGCGATCTCGCGGCCGACCATGAACAGTTCGAAGCGCTCGGTGATGCCCGCTTCCGTATCGGAGGCGCGCGCCAGCGGCGACACTTCGGCCGGGTAGTCGATGATGAAGGTCGGCTCCCACAGCTGCGCTTCGGCGGTTTCCTCGAACAGCGCCAGTTGCAGCGCGCCCAGGCCGGCGGTGGCGAACGGCTTGACGCCGAACTTGAGCAGTTCCGTCTTGATGAACTCGGCGTCCTTCAACTGCTCCGGCGTGTAGCCCGGCGCGTACTTGTTGATCGCTTCGACGATGGTCAGGCGGTGGAAGGCCTTGGCCAGGTCCAGTTCCTTGCCGCCGTAGGTCAGGGTGGCGGTGCCGTGGGCGTCGATCGCGGCCTGGCGGATGATCTCCTCGGTGAAGTTCATGATCCACTTGTAGTCGGTGTAGGCCGCGTAGAACTCCATCATCGTGAATTCAGGATTGTGACGGATCGACACGCCTTCGTTGCGGAAGTTGCGGTTGATCTCGAACACGCGGTCGAAGCCGCCCACCACCAGGCGCTTCAGATACAGCTCCGGCGCGATGCGCAGGAACATTTGCATGTCCAGCGCGTTGTGGTGGGTGATGAAAGGCTTGGCCGCCGCGCCGCCAGGAATGGCGTGCAGCATCGGCGTTTCCACTTCCATGAATTCGTTCTTTTCCATGAAACGGCGCATCGACGAGATCGCGGCGGTGCGCGCCTTGAAGGTGCGGCGCGTTTCCTCGTTCATGATCAAGTCGACGTAGCGCTGGCGGTACTTGGTCTCCTGGTCGGCCAGGCCGTGGAATTTGTCCGGCAGCGGGCGCAGCGACTTGGTGATCAGACGCAGTTCGCTGACCTTGATGGTCAGTTCGTCGGTCTTGGTCTTGAACAGCGTGCCGACCACGCCCAGGATGTCGCCCAGGTCGTAGTGGTGCAGCGCGGCCATCGCGGCTTCGCCGGTCAGGTCCAAGGTCGCGTAGATCTGGATGCGGCCATCGGCCTTGGCGCCGGACGAATCCTGCAGGGTCGCGAACGCGGCCTTCTTGCCGGCTTCGCGCTTCAACATCATGCGGCCGGCCAGCACCACGTTGACGGGATTGGCTTCCAGTTCCTCGCGCGACTTCTCGCCATATTGCGCATGCAGGTCGGCCGCCTTGTGCTCCGGTTTGAAGTCGTTGGGGAAGGCGATGCCCTGTTCGCGGATGGCTGCCAGCTTGGCGCGGCGCTCGGCGATGATCTTGTTCTCGTCCGGCGGGGTGGCTGCTTGTTCTTGAAGATCCGTAGTCATGGTCTGTTTCTAGGTTGAGGTGATGATTAGTTGGTGGTCGCGTCGTCGAGCACATAGGGCTCGGAGGCGAACAGCGCCGCGATATCGAGCTCGCTGAAGTCGCGCGCCACGGCGATGACGTTGTCGTAATCGGCGAAGGCTTCGGCCGGCAGGGTGGTCGTCAGCACCACCGCGCGCATGCCGGCGCGGCGGGCCGCCTCCACGCCCAGCGGCGCGTCTTCGAAGACGATGCTGTTGGCGGGCAGGGCGCCGGCGCGTTCGGCGGCCAGCAGGAACACGTCCGGATTCGGTTTGCCGCGCGCCACATCGGCCGCGCCGGCGATGGCGTCGAACTGCTTGCGCAGATCGAGTCCGTCGAGCGTGAAGGCGATGTTCTCGTTCGGCGCGGCGGTGGCCACGGCCAGCTTGGTGCCGGCGCTTTTGGCGGCGGCGATGAACAGGTCGAAGCCCTTGGTCACCGCCAGGTGCGGCGCGTACAGCTCGCGGTACAGCGATTCCTTCTCGAAGTCGAGCGCCGCGCTTTCTTCCCTGGTCAGGTGGTCGCCCAGGTAGGTGCGCATGATTTCATGGCCCTGGCGGCCGGCCGTGTCGCGGAAAAACGCGTCCGGGTCCAGCGTGTGGCCGCGACGCTCGAAGAAGGCCAGCCACGACTTGGTGTGGAAGGCCATGTTGTCGACGATGGTGCCGTCCATGTCGAAGATGAACGCGCGCTGCGATGAGGAAGAAGTTGGAGCTGTCATTAAATTTATACGCCTTGTTTGAGCGATGCCGAGATGAAGTCGTCCAGGTCGCCGTCCAGCACGCCCTTGGTGTTGCCGGTCTCGAAGTTGGTGCGCAAATCCTTGATGCGCGACTGATCGAGCACGTAGGAACGGATCTGGTGCCCCCAGCCGACGTCGGTCTTGGAGTCTTCCAGTTTCTGCTGCTCGCTCATGCGCTTGCGCAGCTCCATCTCGTACAGCTTCGCCTTGAGCATTTCCATCGCCTCGGCCTTGTTGCGGTGCTGCGAGCGGTCGTTCTGGCACTGCACCACGATACCGGACGGGCCGTGCGTCAGACGCACGGCGGAATCGGTCTTGTTAATGTGCTGGCCACCGGCGCCGGACGCGCGGTAGGTATCGATGCGCAGGTCGGCCGGATTGATCTCGATATCGATCGAGTCATCGACTTCCGGATAGACGAACAGCGACGTGAACGACGTGTGGCGGCCGTTGGCCGAGTCGAACGGCGATTTGCGCACCAGGCGGTGCACGCCGGTTTCGGTGCGCAGGAAGCCATAGGCGTAGTCGCCTTCGACCTTGATGGTGGCGGTCTTGATGCCGGCCACCTCGCCGTCGGACTGCTCCATGATCTCGACCTTGAAGCCTTTGCGTTCGGAGTAGCGCAGGTACTGGCGCAGCAGCATCGAGGCCCAGTCCTGGGCTTCGGTGCCGCCGGCGCCGGCCTGGATGTCGATGAAGCAGTTGTTCGGGTCCATCGGATTGTTGAACATCCGGCGGAACTCCATGCCTTCGATGACCTTGCGCACTTCCTCGGCGTCGGCGATCAGCGCTTCGAGCGTGTCGTCGTCGCCTTCCTCCTTGGCCATGGCGAACAGGTCGCTCATGTCTTTGAGGTCGGTGTCGGCCTTGGTCAGCGCGCTGACGATCGCCTCCAGCGATTTTTTCTCTTTACCGAGGTCCTGGGCTTTTTTCGGGTCGTTCCAGACCGTCGGGTCTTCCAGTTCTTCGTTTACTTGTTCGAGTTTCTCTGACTTTTTATCGAAGTCAAAGATACCTCCGTAGTTCGGCTTCGCGCGTGGTCAGATCGGCGAGCAGGGCGGAGAGGGCGTTGATGCGTTCGGCTTCCATGTTTTCTTCTTCTCTAGGCTGAAATCAAACCTTGGATTATACCGGATGAGGGGTGTTGCCGGGCGCTTGTCTGTCGGCGCCAGCAAAACGCCCTTCGCGAAATGCCTGGTGGGCACGGCTCTTGCATACCGGCAGTCAAGGCTAAGTTGTAAAATACTGACATTTCAGTCACAGACGGTATAAAATATGCACCCACTCGGTGCGTATATTGATGCAAAGAAATACCGTGCGCGCCCCGTGCTCCGGCCCAAACCATTGCCAGTTCAACCATTAATATCTATGCGCGCGTCCATCGTCCTGCCCATTTTGCTGATCGGCTGCGGCAGCCTGCCACAGCATGGCGCGACGCCGGCCGGCACCGAGGCAACCCTGGCGCTCTTGGAGACGACCGACCTGCACGCCAACGTGCTCGGTTACGACTACTACAAGCTCACCGCCGATCCGTCGATGGGACTGGAGCGCACCGCCACCTTGATCAGGCAGGCGCGCGCCGAATTCCCCAACAATCTGCTGCTCGATAACGGCGACGCGCTGCAAGGCACCGCGCTGGCCGACTACCAGGCGCTGGTCTCCCCGGTGGGCTGCGACCAGCCGCCGGCGATCTACAAGGCCATGAACCTGCTCGGCGTCGACGGCGCCGGCATCGGCAACCACGAATTCAATTACGGCCTGGCGTACCTGAACCAGGTCACCGGCAGCCATTTCGATGTCGACGGCGTCGCCGCCGACGCCCCGCGCTGCGCCGGCCCGGCCTTCCCGATCGTGCTGGCGAATATCTACAGCGCCCGCACCGGGCAGCCGCTGTTCGCGCCCTATAGCATCCTCACGCGCCGGATCGCCGCCACCGGTCCGGATGGCAAACCGGTGACGGCCACCATCAAGGTCGGCATCATCGGCTTCGCGCCGCCGGGCATCCTGTCGTGGGACAAGCACTGGCTTGACGGTAAAGTCTACGCCGAAGGCGTGCGCGAGACGGCGCTGAAGTACATCCCGCAGATGCGCGCGCGGGGCGCCGATCTGGTGGTGGCGATCTCGCACGGCGGGCTCGATGGCGACCCGTACAAGCCCGGGATGGAAAACGCCAATTACTACCTGGCGCAGGTGCCCGGCGTCGACGCGATGCTGATCGGCCACGCGCACCAGCAGTTCCCCGACGCCGCCAGCACGGTCGATTCGTTCAATTTGCCGGGCGTGGACAAGGCCCGGGGCACCGTGCAAGGCGTGCCGGCCGTGATGGCCAGCCTGTGGGGCAAGCATTTGGGCGTGATCGGCCTGCGGCTGAAGTACGACGGCAAGGCCTGGGTGGTCGATAAAAGCCGCACCACGGTCGAAGCGCGCGGCACCCGCAATGCCGATCGCACGTACATCGCCGCCGACCCGGCGCTCGGCGCGCTGATCGCCGACGAGCACGAGGCGACCATCCGCTATGTGAAGGCGCCGATCGGCACCAGCGACTTCCGCATGTCGTCGTACTTCGCCGATGTCGGCGACGTCAGCGCCATCGAGCTGGTGAACCAGGCGCAGACCGATTATGTAACGAACTACGTCAAGGCCAGCCTGCCGGATTACGCGGGTTTGCCGGTGCTGTCGATGGCGTCGCCGTTCAAGGCCGGCGCGGCGGGCGTGGGCGACTACACCGATGTCAAGGCGGGCGGCGTGGCGCTCAACAACGCGGCCGACTTGTATTTGTATCCGAACGCGCTGCACGCCGTGAAGGTGGACGGCGCCGGGCTCAAAGCGTGGCTGGAAAAGTCCGCCGAGCGTTTCAACCGCATCGATCCCGCCAGCGCCGCGCAGCAGGAGCTGGTCAATTCCTCGTTCGCCAGCTTTAACTTCGACATGCTGACCAGCGCCGATGTGCGCTACCGGATCGACGTCACCAGGCCGGCCGGCGATCGCATCGTCTCGTTGCACTATAAGGGTGCGCCGGTCGCGCCGTCGCAGGTGTTCCTGGTCGCGACCAACAACTACCGCGCCAGCGGCGGCGGCAATTTCCCCGGCCTCGATGGCGGCAAGACGGTGATTTCGGCGCCCGACAGCAGCCGCGATGTGCTGATCTCCTACATCAAGCTGGCCAAGACCCTGACCCGCGCGCGCCATGGCTCGACCCGGAGCTGGCGCTTCGCGCCGGTGGCGACCAAGGGCGCGGTGGTGTTCCACGCGCCGCCCAACATGATCGAAGTGGCCAAGGATGCGGGCCTTACTTCGGTCTCGCAGATCAAACCGGATGATGGCGGCGGCAAGGGCTTCGCGCTGTACGCCATCGACTTGTCGAAGTGAGTGGAGGATCCATGGTGCCTGTCGTGCGAAAGATATGTGCGGTATTGACGCTGCTGGCCGCGGTTGCGGGTGTCGGCCCGGCCGGCGCGGCCCCGGTGGACGAGGCGCGTTCGTACCTGCGCGGCGGCCAGGGCGTGAGTGCCGATTTGCCGAAGGCGTTTTCCCTGTTCTCGGCGGCCGCCAAGGCCGGCGATCCCCAGGCCGCCTATTATCTCGGCATGATGTACCAGAACGGCATGTCCGTACCGCGTGACGCCAAGGCCGCCGCGCAGTGGTTGCAGTTCGCCGCCAAGCGCCAGATGCCGGCGGCGATGTTCGCGCTGGCGAACCTGTATCTGAGCGGCGATGGCGTCAAACGCGACGAGCAGACCGCGCGCCGCCTGATTGAAAAGGCCGCCGATCTTGAGTATCCGGACGCGGTGATGGCGATGGCCATCGGCCTGCGCGACGGCTCGATGGGTTTTGAGCGCAATGAAGCGCTTGCCGAGACCCAGATGCGGTTCGCCAACCGCGCCTTGAAGCAAAAGTCCGCCGGCGGCATGTAGCATCCGGCGGCGCGCTTCGCCGTCGACCTTCGCCGTCAACCTTCGCCGTCATCCTCCGCTGCCATCTTCTCCCGGTCCTTCCTTACTGCTTGCTTACACGCGGCGGGCGGCCGCCATGGCCGCACGCGTGCTGCAATGCCGCACATGTATCTGTTGCTGGCCCCCGTTGTCTCCCCTACAATGAGTCATCGATGGGGGCAACTTTCCAGCCCGTTTTCCAGCGTACGACTACTATAAAAACGTTGTAACAGGAGATGACAAATGGATTTCAAACTGAATTTGCTGGCCGCTGCATTGGTACTCGGTTTCTCTTCTTCCGCCATGGCGGCGGACCCCATCAAGATCGGCGTGGCCGGTCCGTTCACCGGCGGCTCGGCGCCGATGGGCGTGTCCATGCGTGACGGCGTCAAGCTGGCCGTGGCCGACATCAACGCCAAGGGCGGGGTGCTGGGCCGCCAGTTGCAGATCGTCGAGCGCGACGACGAAGCCAAACCGGAACGCGGCGTGCAGATCGCCCAGGAACTGATCAACAAGGAGAAGGTGGTCGCCACCGTCGGCTACATCAACACCGGCGTCGCGCTGGCGTCGCAGCGCTTCTACCAGGAAGCCAAGATCCCGGTCATGAACAACGTCGCCACCGGCTCGATCATCACCAAGCAGTTCGCCGACAAGCCGGAGAACTACATCTTCCGCAATGCCGCCAACGATCAAATCCAGTCGCAGATGATCATCCAGGAGGCGGTCGACAACCGCAAGTTCAAAAAGGTCGCCATCCTGGCCGACTCCACCAACTACGGCCAGTTGGGGCGCGAGGATCTGGAGAAGGCGCTCGATAAAAAGGGCATGAAGGCCGTCGCCACCGAAAAATACAATATCAAGGACGTCGACATGACGGCGCAGCTGCTCAAGGCCAAGCAGGCCGGCGCCGAAGTGGTGCTCACCTACGGCATCGGCCCGGAGCTCGCGCAGATCGCCAACGGCATGGAAAAGCTGAATTGGAAAGTGCCGATGATCGGCAGCTGGACGCTGTCGATGGGGAACTTCATCGACAACGCCGGCAAGAACGGCAACGGCACCCGCATGCCGCAAACGTTCATCCAGGAGGCCACCACGCCCAAGCGCAAAGCCTTCATCGACGCTTACGTGAAGGCCTACAACCCGCCGGGCGGGCGCATGCCGTCGCCGGTGTCGGCCGCCCAGGGCTACGATTCGATCTTCCTGCTGGCCGCCGCGATCAAGCAGGCCAATTCCACCGAAGGCCCGAAGATCAAGGCGGCGCTGGAAAACCTCAACGAGAAGATCGAAGGCGTCGTCACGTCCTACAGCAAGCCATTCAGCAAGGATAACCACGAGGCCATTACCGCCGACATCACCGTCTTCGGTGAAGTCAAGGACGGCAAAGTCGTTCCGGTCAAGTAAGGCAAGTTGGGCAAATAAGGCGGCGCATCGTCACCGGCCAGTCTTGAGCGTTCAAGCCTGGCCTTTTTCTCGTGTTCCTCACCGTGGTGGACATCATGGAAATCCTGTTACAACTCGTCTTCAGCGGCATCGCGCTCGGCATGATCTACGCCGTCATCGCGTTCGGCTACCAGCTCACGTTCGCCACCTCCGGCACGCTCAACTTCGGCCAGGGCGAATCGCTGATGCTTGGCGCGCTGGTCGGCCTTAGCCTGGTCGGCACCATCCACGGCGGCCCTTACATGAGCTATCTGTTGATGATCCCCCTGGTTATCATCTTCGGCGCGCTGCAGGGCATGTTCGTCGAATGGATAGGCGTGCGGCCGGCTATCAAGATCAAGTCGGAGTTCGGCTGGATCATGTCGACCATCGCGCTGGCCATCATCTTCAAGAACGTCGCCGAGAACATCTGGGGCAAGGACGACCTGACGTTTCCATCGCCGCTCAGCTCCACGCCGTTCCAGATCTTCGGCGCCAACGTGCAGCCGATGCAGGTGGCGGTGATCGTCGGCGCGCTGGCCATCATGGCGGCGGTCGAAATCTTCAACCGCAAATCGATCTACGGCAAAGCCGTCGTCGCCACCTCCAACGACCGCGACGCGGCGGGGCTGATGGGCATCAACACCAGCATGGTGATCACGTTCTCGTACGCGCTGTCGTCGGCCACCGCCGCCTTCGCCGGCGTGCTGGTGGCGCCGCTGACCTTGACCGGCGCCACCATGGGCGCATCGCTCGGCCTCAAGGCCTTCGCCGTCGCCATCATCGGCGGCCTGACCTCCGGCGTCGGCGCCATCGTCGGCGGGCTGCTGTTGGGGATTACCGAAACCACGGCCGGCTACTACATCTCGACCGGCTACAAGGACGTGCCGGGATTGCTGCTGCTGCTCCTGGTGCTCGCGATCAAGCCGTCCGGCCTGTTCGGCAAAGCCGCCATCAAAAAGGTCTGACCCATGAACAAGACGATCGTCGCGGCAAGCGTGGTGGGTCTGGCGGTGCTGGCGCTGTATCCGGTGCTGATCCCGAACCCTTACTACATCCATCTATTTGAAACCATTTTGATTTACGCGATCCTGCTGTTCGGGCTCGATATCGTGGTCGGCTACACCGGCCAGGTGTCGCTCGGCCACGCCGGCTTGTTCGGCATCGGCTCATATGTCACCGGGGTGCTGGTGTTCAAACTGGGCGCGCCGTTCTGGATCGCGATTCCCGGCAGCGTGCTGGGGGCGGCGCTGTTCGGCGCCGTGCTGGCGCTGCCGGCATTGCGCGTGACCGGACCCTATCTGGCAATGGTGACGCTGGCCTTCGGCACCATCATCCAGATCCTGATCAACGAAATGACCTTCCTGACCGAAGGGCCGATGGGGCTGAAGTTGTCCAAGCCGGAGGTATTCGGCCACAAGCTGGATGAAGTCGAGTACTACTATATGTGCGCCGCGCTGATGGTGGTCTCCTTGATCGTGGTGCACCGGATATTGAAGTCCAACCTTGGCCGCGCCTTCGAAGCGCTGCGCGACAGCCCGATCGCCTCCGACTGCATGGGCGTCTCGGTGTACCGCTACAAGGTCTACGCCTTCATCATCAGCGCCGGATTCGCCGGGCTGGCGGGCAGCCTGTACGCGTATTCGGAGGAGTACATCTCGCCCAACACCTACAACTTCGAGTTGACCATACTGTTCCTGCTGGCGGTGATCATGGGCGGCCGCAAGACGCGCTCCGGGGCGCTGATCGGCGCGCTGATCGTCGTCATGCTGCCCAGCCTTCTGGCGGACATCGAATTGTTCCGCAAGATCGCCGTCGCCGCCGCCGTGCTGGGCGTGATCGGCTCCGCGTTCATGCTGGCCAAGAAGCGCGCCACGCTGCGCGGCGTGCTGGTGCCGCTGGTGGCGACGATCGGCATGGCCGCCTTCTCGTCCAAGCTGGAGAACATCGTCGACTGGCGCCTGACCGTCTTCGGTTTAATGACGCTATTCGTCGTCTACTATCTGCAGGACGGCATTGTCGGCTTCCTCAAAGGCTTGCTGGGCAGGGGGGCGGCGCACGCCAAGGCGGTGCAGGCCAGCGGCGCGGAAGCGTTCGCGCGCGCCAAGGGCGGCAACGCCGGAGAAACGCTGCTCGACGTGAACCAGGTGCTGATGCAGTTCGGCGGCCTCAAGGCGCTCAACCAGGTCGACATGCACGTGATCCAGGGTTCGGTGCACGGCTTGATCGGTCCCAATGGCTCGGGCAAGAGCACGATGATGAACGTGCTGACCGGGATCTACAAACCGACCGCCGGCCAGGTCAAGTTCTCCGGCGCGGTCATCTCGGGCCGCACGCCGTCGGAGATCGCGCTGGGCGGGGTCGCGCGCACCTTCCAGAACGTGCAGCTGTTCGGCGAGATGACGGCCACCGAGAACGTCCTGGTCGGCCTGCACAACACCTTTAAATCGAATGTGCTGGACGTGATGCTGCAAACGCCGCGTTACAAGCGCGAGGAGCGCGCCGCGCGCGACCGCGCCGCCAGCATATTGGAGTTCGTCGGCCTGACGGCGATGGCCAACGAGGAAGCGCGCAACCTCCCGTACGGCAAACAGCGGCTGCTGGAGATCGGCCGCGCGCTGGGACTCAGTCCGCGCCTGCTGCTGCTCGACGAACCGGCGGCCGGCCTGACCGCGCCGGACATCAAGGAGCTGATGGCGATCATCCGCAAGATCCGCGACCACGGCATCACCATCATCCTGATCGAGCACCACATGGACGTGGTGATGGCGCTGTCCGACACCGTCACGGTGCTGGACTTCGGCCAAAAGATCGCCGAGGGCGCGCCGGCGGCGGTGCAAAGCGATCCGAAGGTGATCGAGGCTTATCTGGGCGGCAGCAGCGAAGAACACGGCGGCACGGCGGCGCCTGCGGCACACTAACGAGGACAGACATGCTATCGATCTCCAATCTGCACGCCGCCTACGGCAAAGTCGAAGTCCTGCACGGCATTTCGCTGGACGTCCCCAAGGGCAAGCTGGTGACCCTGATCGGCTCCAACGGCGCCGGCAAAACCACCACCATGCGCGCCATCTCCGGCATGATCAAGCCGAAGGGCGGCAAGGTCACGCTCGGCGGCAAGGACATCACCGGCTTCGACTCGCACCGCATCGCCCGCGCCGGCCTGGCGCATTCGCCGGAGGGGCGGCGGGTGTTCGCCTCGATGACGGTGACGGACAACCTGCTGCTCGGCGCCTTCCCGCGCTTCACGCGCGCGCGGCCCAAGGGCGACATCAAGTACGATCTGGAAAAGGCGCTGGAGCTGTTCCCGCGCCTGAAGGAGCGGCAGGGGCAACTGGCCGGCACCCTGTCGGGCGGCGAGCAGCAGATGCTGGCGATGGCGCGCGCCATCATGCTCAACCCGGACGTGGTGCTGCTCGACGAGCCGTCGATGGGATTGGCGCCGATCCTGGTCGAGGAAGTGTTCCGCATCATCCTGCGGCTGAAGTCGGAAGGCGTGACGATGCTGCTGGTCGAGCAATTCGCCGCCGCCGCGCTGAACGTGGCCGACTACGGCTATGTGCTGGAGAACGGCAGCATCTCCGTCCACGGCCCCGCCGAAAGCCTGAAGACCGATCCGAAGGTGATCGCCGCCTACCTTGGTGGCGGCCACTGACCACCCCGGGGTCAGTGCCGACATTCGGACACGAGCCGATCTGTGTGGGCATAACTATTCCTCGGGGTCAGTGCCGACATTCGGACACGAGCCGATCGGTGTGGTCGCGTTCACCGCTCTGCTCACGGTCTTCGACGAGACGCTGAAATGGGCCGCTATCTGTTCCATCGTATAAGCGGTGGAGTGGTACGCGTGCGCCATGGCCTCGTGCCGATTTGGATATCGCACCTGATATTCCTCCAACGACAGGCTGACGGCACGCCGCTGCGCCTTGGCAACGGCAAGAAATTTCTCGCGCGGTGCGCTGCCCGAATTCTCGGTCACGAAGGCTTGGTCACCGAGCAGCAATTGATGACTAACGTTTTTCAGCGGGCTTTCGTGGCCGATCCCTTCCATGACGAAGCGGACATAAGCGTCCACCGCTGACGCGCGCTCCCTCCCGAACTGCCGTAACGTGGCGGCCGTATCCAGCCATGGGCGGGCCGGGACCGTTCCCATAACGCAATTGTGACTACTCCAGCGCCAGCTATCCGGCGACGTCACGAAGCCCGCACGCACCGGGTTCAACACCACGTATCTGGTGAGTTCGAGCAAATACGTCTCGCGCTGCACCAATATCGCCTTGTAGCGGCCTTGAAACAGGTGACCGACAAGTTCGTGTCGACGATTAAAATATTGCGAGTACAAGCCGTTGAGTAGCCGCATGCCTTGCGAGAGATTGCCCTCGACGGTCTCCACGATCAAGTGGTAGTGGTTTGTCATTTGACAAAATCCCAGCACCGAAAAGTTGTACCGCGTGCATACGAGTTCAAGGATGGCGATCCATCGAGAACGGTCGATATCGTCCCGGAAGATCGTGTTTTTTCGGTCGCCCCTTGAGGTTACATGGTAGATGGCGCCTGCGAATTCAAGTCGGAGAGGTCGGGTCATTTTATGATGCTAGCTTTTTCGCAGAACATCGAGCTGTGCGGTCTCAAATTGGTTCAATTTTGTCCGAATGTCGGCACTGACCCCCGTGGTTTTTTTTGGTGCGGTATGATTTGCGGGATCAGGTTTCGAGGAGTTTGCAATGAAGACAATCAGCTTTCCATCCGGCCGTAGCGTGCCGGCGCTCGGTCAGGGTACCTGGAACATGGGCGAGGACCCGGCCCGTAAACAGGATGAGATTCGTGCGCTGCAATTGGGGCTCGATTTGGGCATGACGCTGATCGACACCGCCGAAATGTACGGCGAGGGCGGCGCGGAGCTGGTCGTCGGCGAGGCGATCGCCGGCCGCCGGTCCGAGGTCTATCTGGTCACCAAGGTTTATCCGCACAACGCCAACCTGGAAGGCACGCAAGCGGCCTGCGAGCGTAGCCTCAAACGCCTGAAGGTCGATTGCATCGATCTCTATCTGCTGCATTGGCCCGGATGCTTTGCGCTCGACGAGACCTTCGACGCCTTCGAGGCGCTGAAGAAGGCCGGCAAGATCAAGGAGTACGGCGTCAGTAACTTCGACCTTGAGGGCATGCAGGACGCCGTCGATTGCGGCGCCGTGGCCACCGATCAGGTGCTCTACAACCTGATCAAGCGTGGGATCGAGTTCGATCTGCTGCCGTGGTGCCGCCAACAAGGTATGCCGGTGATGGCCTATTCGCCGCTGGAGTCGACCGGCCGCGAACAGGCGGCTCTGCTTGGCAATCCCGGCCTGCTGGCTGTCGCCGAGGCGCATGGCGTCACGCCAGCGCAGGTGGCGTTGGCGTGGGTACTGCATCAGGAAGGCGTGATCGCCATCCCCAAGGCCGTTGATCCTGTACACTTGCGCGCTAATCGCGCCGCCGCCGATATCCGCCTCGCCGCGGAAGACCTGGCGGCGCTGGACCGAGCGTTTCCACCGCCGCGCCGTCGCCGTGCGCTGGACATGCGTTAAATGATCAATCACTTATGCTAAACCGAATCAAACAATTCTTCGCCGCGAAAGACATCAGCCACCACATTCTGCTTAACGCCTACTGCACGGTGGCCGACGCGCCCAAGCTCGATTTCGCGCATGTGCTCAACGCGCGCCGCGATCTGTCCGATCCCGAATTGCAGCCGCATCTGAATGGTTTCATGAACTTCGTGGCGGACGCCGGCCAGGGCAACATGACGCGTGTGCGCTACCACGTGATCCGCCACCTCCAGCGCGTGCGCCAGCACGTCAGTTTGGCCGTCGAGGAGGGAGCGATGGATGGTTTCTCCGAGTGGGCGAAGGCGGCCAACGCCATCGTATTCATGGCCGACGGCAGCGTGCGCGATCCACAGGGACGCATTCTTTTACCCGCTGCCGGCGACGATGGCGATCCACAGGCCGTGGTGCCGTATCCGCCGCAGGCCTGGCAGCGCAAGGCCCGAAGCGACGAGCTGCTCGCCGCCCGCAGGGTCACTGTGCCGGCGGACCTCCCGCCGCTCGTGTCGGAGCCGGAATTGCGCTTGCGCGCGCCCGAAGATGTGCTGCGAAGGATGCTGGCCTTGTTCGTGGTGGCGATCCGCGCGGAATCCCTGAGCGGCGAGACGCCTATCGCCGCCGCCGACCTTCAACAACGCTTTCCGCCGGCGTTTGCCGGCCTGTCCGACGCGGAGCGTGCGTTCCTGGCGCAGGAGGCGCCCACGCAACAGGAGATCACGCAGTACTTGTGGCGCTATGAGGCGATCCTGGTGCTGCAGTGGGCCCTGGGTTTGCAGGATGCGCTGCCGTTCGCGGATGCGATCTGTGACGTGTCATCCATCTCCCGCACCGCCATCGAACGCGGAACCGAGGGCTTGCGCAAGCAGCCGGCAATGCGGTCGGCGACGGAGATTCTGGACGCTCTGGATCTGCACTATCGTCAGCATTGGGCAACTCGCCAGGCGCTGCTTAAGAAGTATGCTGCGCCGGCAAGCTTGAACGACGGCGTTTTGCAGGAGCGCCATCATGCGTTGAACTGGCTGGTTCGATTCGAGGACCGCGATTGGGACGACGTCGATACGCCCACATAACGGCTGTCTCGCCTGCGCGCCACGTCTGCTAGGATAGGCGTTTGCAAACGGAGAGGGGCGCAGGATGATCTACAGGCACCGGCTGGCACTGCTGGCAACCACGACCGCCATGGCGGCACTCTGCGCACCAGCGCGGGCGGCGGTCGAGCGTATCGAAGTGATCGAGCGCACGCCGTTCGCGGCGGGGATGGCTTTCGGCGAGGCCGGCGCCTATGAAAAGATACGGGGCGTCGCCTACTACGCGTTGGATCCCACGTCGAAGTCCAACGCCGTCATCGTGGACTTGAAGCGCGCGCCACGCGATGCGCGCGGTCGCGTGGTTTTCTCCAGCGAGTTCGTGCTGCTGCGGCCAACCGGCGCCCAGCCCTCCAGTTTGATCTATGACGTCAACAACCGTGGCGGCATCGCGATCATGGGCCAGGTCAATGGCCGCAGCCCGGTCAACAACGATCCGGCCACCGCCGCCGACGCGGGCGACGGCTTCCTGATGCGTCACGGTTACTCGCTGCTGTTTTCCGCCTGGACGTGGGACGTGGCGCCGCAGGCTGCCGGTGCGCGCCCGTTGGTGTTTGCGCCGCCGGTCGCCAAAGGCATCAAGGGCAAGGTGCAAAATGAATTCACCGTCAACGCGCCGGCCGACATCGCCGTCTACGCCGGCCAGCGTGGCCTTACCTACGAGCCGGCCAAGCCTGGCGATCCCAAAGCGCAGTTGACCCAGCGCGCGCGGCCCGCCGATAAGCGCAAGCCGATCCCGCGCAGCAGCTGGAGTTTCGTCGCGCCGGAGAAGAAGGGCGGGCCTGGCCGCGTGCGGTTGGACGGCGGCTTCAAACCGGATACGATCTATGAATTGACTTATGTGGCGAAAGACCCTTACGTCGCCGGCGCCGGGCTGGCAGGCATACGCGATCTGCTGGCCTATTTCCGCGATACGCCGTTTGAGGGCGCGTCGGTGCCCAGGGCTGTGCTCATGTTTGGCATCAGCCAGTCCGGCCGCGTGATCGGCCGCATGCTGCACGACGGGCTGAATGTGGATGAATCGGGGCGGCTGGCTTTCAGCGGCGCATATCTGCAAGTGCCGGGTGCCGGCGGTTCTGCCGGGTTTAATGGGCGCTTCGTACAGCCCACGCGTCACCCGTCGATGATGGAGGAGCATGAGTATCCAGCGGATGCCTTTCCATTCACCACGGCTCCGTCACGTGACCCTGTCAGTGGCGAGAGCGCGTCCACGCTGGATCGGGCGCGGGACAAACAGGGGAATTTGCCGAAGCTGATTTACGCGAATACGTCGACGGAATACTGGAATCGTGGGGCTTCGCTGATCACCACCACAACGGACGGCGCACGCGATGTCGCGCCGTCGGACAATGCGCGTGTCTATGGTTTCATGGGCGCGCAGCATTATGTCGGCCGTTCGCGCGTGCGCGCGCCGTTCACCGCTTGTGTCTCCACCAGCAATCACTATTTGCCGATGCGGGCCTTGATCGTGGGGCTGGAGCAGTGGGTGGTCGACGGCAAGCCGCCGCCGGACAGCGCCTATCCCCAACTGGCCGACGGTTCGTTGACGACGGTTGCGGACTACCGCGCGATCTTCCCGAAGGGATTGGGTTTGACGCCGCCGGAGCAGAATCTTCGCGAGCCCAGGTTGATCGGCGGCGCGGTGCCGGTCAAGCGCGGCGAGGAATTCGAGACGCGCGTGCCGACGCCCGATGCCGACGGCAATGACCGGGGCGGGGTGGGGCTGGTGGAGCTGCAGGCGCCTCTGGGGACGCATACGGGATGGAACTTGCGGTCGCCGGAGACGGGGTTTGCTTGGGCCACGTCGCGTTTCGATGGCAGTTTTGTGCCCTTTGCGAGGACCGAGGCGGAGCGGATCGCGGCGGGCGATCCTCGCCCTAGTTTGGAGGTGCGGTACCCGGCGCGGGATGATTTTGTGGCGGCTGTCCGGGCGGCGGCGCAGCGGCAGGTTGCTGCCGGATTGCTGCTGCCGGAGGATGTGGCAAGGACCATCGCGGAAAACTCTGGATTGTATGACCGGATATTGGCGCGCGATCCAGTGGATCAGGGTTGCGGGTATTTGTTCGCGCCTTGAACCGCATCCCCGGCATCTCAGTACTTCGACTACAAATATATTTGTAGTCGAGGTAAATAGCCTGTGACGTAACAGGAGAAAAATGTTGATATTTCGGTTGATGTTTACTGTAGTTCTGCTACATTTTGTGCGGGAGACAGCATTTCCCCAAACATAATGATAAGGACACATGATGATCAAATCGACACAACGCAGTCTGATGAAATCCCTTTGCGCAGCAGGCTTGTTGAGCGGCCTGATGGCCGTGCCGGCACATGCCGCGCTCAACGCACCGGATACCTCGGTGCAGATGTTCCGCTGGAAGTGGAACGACATCGCCAAGGAGTGCACCAACTGGCTGGGCCCCCAGGGTTACGGTGCGGTGCAGGTGTCGCCGCCGACGGCGGCGGCCAGCCTGGGGACCTGGTGGGATGTCTATCAGCCGGTCAACTTCAATTCATTCAAGAGTAATATGGGCACCGAGGCCGAGTTCCAGGCGATGGTCAATACGTGCCACGCGGCCAAGGTGCGGATCTACGCCGACGTGGTGGTGAACCACGTGGCGGCGGGCGCCGGCACCGCGACCGACGGTTCGACCTGGAATTCGACATCGCTGACGTATCCCTTCTTCAGCGGCAGCGATTTCCATCCGGCGTGCGATATCGCCGGCGGCGACTACGGTTCGCCGGGTAACCGCAACAACGTGATGTTCTGCCGCCTGAGCGGCCTGCCGGATCTGAAGACGGAAGGCGCGTACGTGCAAGGCCAGGTGAAAACCTACTTGAACAAACTGGTCGCCATGGGCGTGGACGGGTTGCGCTTCGACGCGGCCAAGCATATGCAGCCGTCCGATATCCAGGCCATCATGAGCGGCGTCACGCAAACCACCAAGTCCGGCGAGCCGCTGTGGGTCACGCAGGAGGTTATCCCCGACAGCAATGTGGTCAGATCGAGCTACTTCGCGGGCGGCACGCTCAACGAGTTCCAATACACGTATGCGATCAAGGCCGTGTTCCGCAACGAGAATGGCGCCAGCCTGTCGCAGATCCGCACCATCATGGGCACGCCGGGCAATTGGGGCGGCACCTGGGGTTTCATCCCGAGCGAAAAGGCGACGGTCTTCGTCAACAACTGGGACACGGAGCGTAACAACAGCTCACTGGTGGCCAGCAATTACGTCCCAGGTTCGCCCAACGACACGCAGGGCACCAAGCGCTATGACCTGGCGAATATCTTCATGCTGGCGTGGCCCTACGGCGCGGCGCAGCTGCACTCGGGCTACCGCTTCACCAGCTACGATCAGGGTCCGCCCGGCGCCAGCCCGTTCGACGCCGGCGGCGCGCCGCTGATCAACCAGCAGTGGGACTTCATCCACCGCTGGAGCGACATCTCCAACATGGTCGCCTTCCGCGCGGTCACGTCCGGCCAGGGTGTCGACAACTTCACCAACGGCACCGGCAACCAGATCGCCTTCGGCCGCGGCGCGAAAGGCTACGTCGCGATCAACAACGATGGCGCGGCGTGGAACGCATCGCTGCAAACGCAGCTGCCGGCGGGGACCTATTGCAACGTCGTACACGGACAGCTGAACGCGGCGGGCACCGCCTGCACCGGCGACAGCGTCACCGTGGGCGGCAATGGCGTGATCAGTGTCAGCATTCCCGGCAACGGCGGGTCGGTGGTGCCGGCGGTGGCGCTGCATATCAATCAGAAGGTGGGCGGTAGCGGCGGCGGAGGAGGAGGGACGTGCGCCACGGTGCCGGTGACCTTCCGCGTGGCGAACGCGAACACGGTGGTCGGACAAAACGTTTATGTGGTCGGCAACCGCGCGGAGCTGGGCAACTGGGTGCAGGGAACCAGCAACCAGCTGACGATCGAAGGCAGCGGCGCCAACGTGCCGTGGTCGCGCACCTTCCAGCTGCCGCCGGCGACCGCGATCCAGTACAAGTTCATGAAGTACGGCGTGAGCACCGTGTGGGAGAGTAACCAGTCCACCGCCAGCGGCAATCGGGAAGCGACGACGCCGGCGTGCGGCGGGACGCTGACCCTGGACGCGGGCAGCTTCAAGTTTTAACGAGGCTTAGTGTACGCTGGCTGGAACCGCTTTTTCCTGCTGCACGAGGATGAACGGGCTGACGACGACCGCCCACAGTTCGGCGTTGGCTTCCAGCCAGCCCTGCGCCTGCTCGTCGCTGACGCGCGCCAGCAGGCCGGCGTTCATCCATTGGCTGATATTGGCCTTGTCGTCGTGCGAGATGCGCACGGCGACATCGACCAGGTCGAGCGAGTTGGCGATCCACACCACGTTACCGGCGGCGAAGTGTTTGAGCAGTTCGCTCCATGGCAGGCGCGCGGTTTCGCGGTTTACTTTGAGGCGCAGTTCGGTGTCGTTTTCGGGTTTGGTTTGCATGGTAAAAATGAATCAAATAATGTCGATGGTCGGTTCCGGGCTGCCTTGCCAGGTCAGGCGATAAGCGGCGCCTTTGCGCACGTTGCCCACCAGCGCGGGGCGGAAGCAGGCCAGGTTGGTGCCGCTCGGGCGCCGCACGCTCGGGTAGATGATGCCGAGCGAGCCGCCGTCGAGCAGGCGTTCGGCCAGTGTCTGCGATTCGATGTAGCTGTCCGGCGACAGGCAGGCCTTGTAGCGCGGCTGGCCGCGCAGGTCGTGGAAGGTGGCGGTGAAGTCGGCCAGCATGCACTGATACTGCACGCTGTCGTCGAAGCGGTTGATCTCCGCGTATTCCACCGCCTTGTGAAAACTCACTTCCGCCAGCGCGGTCTCGACGTCGAACGCGCAGTACCAGGCGCCGCGCCGGCCGTCGTTGAAGCGGCTGCCCTGCGGATGCGCGTAGGTGAAGGCGGCGTTGACGATGCGGAAGTTCGGCACGCCGAACACCAGTTCATCGACGTTGATGCCGGCCGAGCCGCCGTTTTGCGTGCGCAGGCGGGCATTGGTGGCGTTGTCAAGGTCGAACAGGTCGCGCAGCATGTCGTCGCTGTCGGCCAGCGGCGACAGCACGGAATCCTCCAGGTCGGCGAACCTGGATGGCAGCAAACGGCAAGTGTCGAACTGGCGCAGCGTGGTAAGGGGTGGAATCAGGCTGACCGGCACTTACAATCCCCCGCGGCGCGCATCTAATAATTGACGCACGGTTTGCATCGCCAGCAAGCCGCCGCCCAGCATGTACGCCAGCGGCGTGCGGCCTTCAAAAATCTGGTTGTTGTTGGGCAGGTTGACCCATTCGTCGGCGAGCTTGTCGCCGTAGATGATGTGCAGCGCCTTGTAGATGCCCAGCAGGTAGGAGATGCGGGTGATACAGTCCACCTCCAGCGTGCGCTCCGGGTTCTTTTTCCATTCGTACAGGGCGCTGCTCGACAGCCCGCCCAGCAGCTGGCGGGCGTCCTCGTCGCGCACGTGCCACGTGGCGGCGAGCTTGAAAAAGCCCTTGAGGGCCGATTTCGATAACCGCTCGCGCTCGGCCTTGGCGTTCAGGTCCACCAAGACGGTCGGCTCGAAGCGGCTGCGAGGGTAAGCATAGGTCAGATTCATAGATCCTCCGTTAATGGAGTACTTATACTCCTTTTTCGGATGAATAGCAATCGGGGAGTGAATCGTGCCGCGCTTGGCGCCTCAGGCTGGCTCGGCGTGCTCCACCAACAGTTGCACTTTTGTCACGCCATTGTATTCATTGGCGTCCAGGCGGAAGGCGACCTTGGCCCGCTCGCCCAGCGAATCGACGTGGCCGAACCAGATGGCGTCGTAGCGGGCGCCGTTCTTTTCCAGCAGCAGTTTGAGGTGGCGCTCTTTCAAGATGCGCTGGCTGACCACGCGGAATTCGTCGCAAAACACCGGCGGTGCGAAGCCCTGGCCCCACACCTGGCCGGCCATCAGGTCGATGAAGGAGGTGGTGTAGTAGGCGTCCTCCAGCGGGCCGTCGGTCTCGACGATGCGCTCGAGCTGCTGCTTGCTCAGCCATGCCTGGCCCACTTCCTCGAAGGCGGCGGCGAAGGCGTCGAAGGCGTCGGCGCGCAGGGTCAGGCCGGCCGCCATCGCGTGGCCGCCGAATTTGTCGATCAGGCTCGGGGCCTTCTTGTAGACCAGGTCGAGCGCGTCGCGCAGGTGGAAGCCGGGGATGGAGCGGCCCGACCCCTTGATCCAGCCGTCGGCGCCGGGCGCGAAGGTGATCGTCGGGCGGAAGAATTTTTCCTTGAGCCGCGAGGCGACGATGCCGATCACGCCCTGGTGCCACGATTCGTCGAACACGCAGATGGTGCTGCTGTTGGCCGGTTCGAAGGTGTCGAGGTGCAGCAGCGCGGTGTCCTGCATTTCGGCCTCGATCTCGCGCCGTTTCAGGTTGATCTCGTTGAGGCGCTGCGCCAGTTCCCAGGCGCGGCCCTCGTCGTCGGTGATCAGGCATTCGATCCCGAGCGACATGTCTTCCAGGCGGCCGGCGGCGTTCAGGCGCGGGCCGAGCGCGAAACCGAGGTCGAACGGGCTGGCGGTGCGCGGCTCGCGCCCGGCCACGCGGAACAGCGCGGCCACGCCGGCGTGCATGCGGCCGGCGCGCATGCGCTTGAGCCCTTGCGCCACCAGGATGCGGTTGTTCGGGTCCAGCCGCACCACGTCGGCGACGGTGCCCAGCGCCACCAGGTCGAGCAGGTTGTCCAGCTTGGGCTGCGGCTGCGTCTCGTAGGCGCCGCGCTTGCGGAACTCGGCGCGCAAGGCCAGCAGCACGTAGAACACCACGCCGACGCCGGCGATATGTTTGCTCGGGAAGCCGCATTCTGGCTGGTTCGGGTTGACGATCACGCGCGCGGCGGGCAGCGTGTCGGCCGGCAGGTGGTGGTCGGTGACCACCACCTCGATGCCGCGCCGGTTGGCTTCGGCCACGCCGTCGATGCTGGCGATGCCGTTGTCGACGGTGATGATGATGTCGGGCTGCTTCTCGCGCGCGGTCAGCTCCACGATCTCCGGCGTCAGGCCGTAGCCGTACTCGAAGCGGTTGGGAACGATGAAGTCGATGTTGGCGCCCATGGCGCGCAGCCCGCGCAGCGCCACCGCGCAGGCGGTGGCGCCGTCGCAGTCGTAGTCGGCGACGATGACCATGCGCTTGCCGGCGGCGATGGCGTCGGCCAGGAAGACGGCCGCCGCGCCGATGTGCAGCAGCCCCGAAGGCGGGATCATCGCCGCCAGCTCGCTCGACAAATCCTTGATGTCGGTCAGGCCGCGCGCCGCGTACAGGCGCGCCAGCACCGGGTGGATGCCCCCCTGGCGCAGCATTTCGGATTCTCGGTAAGGGTAGGGACGGGTGGCGATACGGGTCATGTGCGGACGGTGCTCAATAAAGTGTTCAGGTTCTGCTGGCGCCAGAATTTGCGCTGGGCGAGCTTGGTGCTCGATACCGTCATCCAGCCGTGACGGTGGCTCAGCACCAGGGTGACGCGGCCGATGCGGCCATCCTTCAGCGCCGCCAGCAGCGGCGCGAACCACTCCTGTTCCAGGCGCTGTACGCGGGCCAGCCAGTCGGCCCAGTCGCCGGTTTGCGCCGACGGGATCAGTTCCGCCAGCACGGCGGTGGCGGCGGCGCCGTCGCGCGCATCGGCGATCAGCCGCGCCGCCTCCGGCTCGCGCCGTCCGGGCGCGGCCAGCGCCTGCATCCACGACGGCGCGCCGGCGCCGGCCACCCACAACGGCAGCGCCGCCGGCGTGACAGGCGCGGAGCCGCCCCACAGCCAGAACGAGTTGACCTGTTGCAGGCCGCGTTCATGGCGCGCTTCGTTGACCGGGTGTTCGTGCCACAGCATCTGGATCTCGTTTTGCAGCTTGCGGTAGTCGCGCGCACGTTCGCCCTCCGGCACCCAGTCGCTGATGTACTGGGTGGTGGCGGCGTCCGGCGAGGCGGTGCGCAGGCCGGACCAATCGTCCGCGCGGGCGAACCACAGTCCCGGCGTGGCGTACAGCAGCGGCTTGCCCAGCTCCTCGAAGTAGGGGCGGGCGAGGTCGTACAGGCCGCGCGATTCGTCCTCGGTCAGTTGCAGCGCGCGCGGGTCCGACAGCAGCGAGTGCGTGCGCGAGATCTGGATATTGGCCGGCTGCACGATGAACCAGTGGCCGCTGGCCGCCGCGGCCGCGAGCTCCGGGCCGCAACCACGCATGGCGGCGGTGGCCACCGGGGCGCCGGTGTCCGGGCGCTCGGGCGCCGGCGCCAGGCCGAGCGCGTGGCTGAGCCACGCTTCATGCGGTAGCACGCGGCTGTTGTTGTCAAAAACGGTGGTGTTGGCATCGCTGTGGCGCGCTATCAGCGCCGCCAGGGCGGGTGTTTGCAGGGCGCGGAGCAGGTCGCGGGCCATTTCCTGCGGGGGCAGGGCGTACGGCAGAACAAGGGTGATTTCAGTCATCCCGAGATTGTAGGGCATTGCGGCGGGGGCCGAAAAAATCTTTCAAGCAAAGTCGGGCCGAAGTTGTCAAGTTTAAAATACAACATTCCGAAAGGATATTGAAAAGAAAATCACGAACATGGATAAATATCAATTGTCCGAAATCAAATTTATATGTAATATGGGCAACTTAGATGATTTGCAGGCATCACTTAACGTCCGTGTATGCCTTCGCGTGCCGCGCCGCTGACCACCTTAACCATGTGACAGCAGCCGTTCAGCTCCCTCAATTTTTAGAAGAATACGAAGGCTTTACGACATGAGTTCGATCAACCTTGCTACCTCTATTCACATTTGCGAAGATACCGAAGGTACTTACGATGTGCGAGACATTCTGACCGCGGCGGGCTACGCGGCAAGCGCCTCACTCAATGTGAGCGCCATGTACGTTGTGCTGCCGGACGGCACCACGTCGACCAAGAACACCCCGCTGTTCGGCAAGGTCGATGCGGACACCGTCTATATCCGTCCGGGACAATGGCACGCCGATTACAACGGCCAGTTCACCACCATCGAATTCGTCGTGGACCAGGGCGGCGGCAATACCGTGACCATGACCCTGCAAGTGATCGTCGATCCGGTCAACGACGCGCCCACCGCCGCCAACAAAACCTTTAATCTTGACAACGGCAACGCCGTGGTGCTGTCGCAAAACGACTTCGGCTTCGTCGACGCCGTCGAGCACGACGCGTTCCAGTCCGTCATCATCACTTCACTGCCGACCGCCGGCAAATTGCTGCTCAACGGCGTGGCCGTCGCCGCCAACACCGAAGTGTCGGCCGCCGACATCGCCGCCGGCAAGCTCGCCTTCGAGCCGAGCCAGAGCACCTCCGGCAGTTTCGACATCGGCTTCAAGGTCCGCGACGCGGGCGGCCTGGTCGGCTGCAACGCCGCCGACACCAGCGCCACGCCTAACTACCTGACGTTCAAGGTACCGCCCGCCCATCTGGGCGACTTCGTCTGGGAAGACGGCAACGGCAATGGCGTGCAGGACGCCGGCGAGGCGGGCATCGGCAATGTCGTGGTCGAGCTCAAGGACGGCGCGGGCACCGTGGTCGCCAGCACCACCACCGACGCCACCGGTAAATACCACTTCGACGTCGACGCCGGCACCTACTCGGTGTCGGTCAAGGCGCCGGCCGGCTTCAAACCGGTCGGCCAGGACCTGGGCGGCGACGACGCCACCGACAGCGACATCGACGCCGCCGGCAACACCGGCCCGATCGCGCTGGCCCCGGGCGAGACCAACAACAAGGCCGACGCCGGCCTGTACCGCGCGGCGTCGCTGGGCGACACCGTCTGGTACGACGCCAACCGCAACGGCACCCAGGACGCCGGCGAGGCGGGCGTGGCCGGCGTGCGTGTCACCTTGCTCGACGCCAACGGCAATCCGGTCGGCGCCGCCGTCAGCACCGACGCCAACGGCCACTACCAGTTCACCGACCTCAAGCCCGGCACCTACAGCGTGCAGTTCGACCAGGCCAGCCTGCCGGCGCACCACCTGTTCACCGCGCCGGGCCAGGGCGCCGACGCGGCCACAGATTCGAACGCCGACGCCACCGGCCGCACCACCCAGGTGACCCTGGCCTCCGGCGAGAACAACCAGACCGTCGACGCCGGCATCGTCGCCGAGCGCGCCACCCTGGGCGACCGGGTGTGGGAAGACAGCAACGGCAACGGCGTGCAGGACGCCGGCGAAGCCGGCCTGGTCGGCGTCAACGTCGAGTTGCGCGACGCCGGCGGCAACGTGGTCGCCACCACCACCACCGGCGCCGACGGCAACTACAGCTTCACCGTCGATGCCGGCCAGTACCAGATCGCCGTCACCGCGCCGGCCGGCATGACCGTCACCGGCCAGAACGCCGGCGGCAACACGGCCACCGACAGCAATATCGACGCGACCGGCCAGAGCGGCCTGGTCACGCTGACCCCGGGCCAGGTCGACAACACCATCGACGCCGGCCTGTACCGCGCCGCCTCGCTGGGCGACCGCGTCTGGCTCGACGCCAACCGCAACGGCGTGCAGGACGCCGGCGAAGCGGGCGTGGCCGGCGTCAAGGTCACCTTGCTCGACGCCAGCGGCAAGCCGGTCGGCGCCAGCGCCACCACCGACGCCAACGGCGGCTACAGCTTCACCAATCTCAAGCCGGGCACCTACAGCGTGCAGTTCGACAAGGCCACCTTGCCGGCCGGCCATACCTTCACCACCGCCGACCAGGGCGGTAACGACGCGGCCGACTCCGACGCCAACGCCGGCACCGGCGCCACCGCCCAGGTGACCCTGGTCTCGGGCGCCAACAACACCGACCTCGACGCCGGCGTGGTCGTGGTCCAGGCCAAGCTGGGCGACACCGTCTGGGAAGACAAGAACGCCAACGGGGTACAGGACAGCGGCGAGGCGGGCATCGGCAACGTGACCGTCGAGCTCAAGGACGCCAGCGGCAACGTGGTGCAAACCACCAGCACCGACGCCGCCGGCCGTTACAACTTCACCGCCGACCCCGGCAGCTACACCGTCTCGGTCAAGGCGCCGGCCGGTTATGTGTTCACCGGCAAGGATGCCGGCGCGGACGACGCCAAGGACAGCGATGTCGGCGCCACCGGCCAGAGCGACACCATCGTGCTGAAGGCGGGCGAGGTCAACAACACCATCGATGCCGGCCTGTACAAGACCGCCGCCGTGGGCGACCGCGTCTGGCTCGACACCAACAAGAACGGCGTGCAGGACAGCGGCGAAGCGGGCGTCTGCAACGTCAAGGTCAGCCTGTTCGATGCCGACGGCAAGCAGGTCGGCGCCAGCGTCACCACCGACGCCAACGGCAACTACCAGTTCTCGGGCCTCAAGCCGGGCAACTACAGCGTCGTGTTCGACAAGGCGAGCTTGCCGGAGGGCATGGCCTTCACCAGCGCCAACCAGGGCGGCAACGACGCCGTCGACTCGGACGTCAACGCCGCCGGCCGCTCGCACACCTTCACCCTGGCCTCGGGCCAGGTCGACAAGACCGTCGACGCCGGCGTCGTGGCGGCCGCCACCATCGGCGACCGCGTCTGGCTCGACAACAACGGCAACGGCCTGCAGGACGGCGGCGAAGCGGGTAAATCCGGCGTCACCGTCGAATTGCGCGACACCGCCGGCAAGGTGCTCAAGACCACCACCACCGACAACAACGGCAACTACAAGTTCAGCGTCGAGGCGGGCACCTACGCGGTCGCCATCAAAACCCCGACCGGCTACACCGTCACCGCCCAGGACGTCGGCGCCAACAACGACATCGACAGCGACGCCAACGCCAGTGGCAACCTCGGCACCGTGACCGTCGCGGCCGGCCAGAACGTCACCAACATGGACGCCGGCCTTTATCAGAAGGGCAGCATCGGCGACAAGGTCTGGTTCGATACCAACGGCGACGGCGTCCAGCAAAGCGGCGAAGCCGGCGCCAAGGGCGTGGGCGTGACCTTGTACAACGAGAAAAACGTGGCGGTCGGCACCACCACCACCGACGCCAGCGGCCTGTACTCGTTCAACGACCTCGGTCCCGGCAAGTATTCGGTCAAGTTCGCGGCGGTCGACGGCTATCTGTTCACCAAGCAGAACCAGGGCAGCAACGATAGCCTCGACTCGGACGTGGACGCCACCGGAAAAAGCGGCCAGATCACGCTGGCCTCCGGCGTCAACGACAAGACCCATGACGCCGGCCTGGTCAAGGCCGCCAGCATCGGCGACACCATCTGGGAAGACGTCAACTACAACGGCCTGCAGGACGCGGGCGAGCGTGGCGTCGACGGGGTCACCGTCAAATTGTACGACGCCAATAACGTGCTCAAGCAGACCGTGGTCACCGCCAACGGCGGCAAGTACCTGTTCGACGGCCTGCAGTCGGGCAATTACCAGGTCGAAGTGGTCAAAAGCACCGGCTGGTTCTTCACCAAGGCCGACGCCGGCGACTACACCAAAGATTCGGATGTCACCAGCGCCAGCGGCAACACCGGCCGCACCGACACCATCAACCTGGCCACCGGCGAACAGCTGCGCACGGTCGACGCGGGCATCTACCGCAAGGCCAGCATCGGCGACAAGGTCTGGCGCGACGCCAACCACAACGGCGTGCAGGACAGTGGCGAGGAGGGCATCGGCGGCATCACCGTGTCGCTGTACAACACCGCCAACACCAAACTGGCCACGGTCAAGACCGACGTCAACGGCAACTACAAGTTCGCGGACTTGACGCCGGGCAACTATTACCTGGTGTTCGACAAGTCCAACGTCATCTTCAAGAACTACAACATGAATGACTGGAAGTGGGGCGTGAAGAACACCGGCGGCAACGACGCCATCGATTCGGACGTCAACGGCGACATGGTTTCCAAGGTCAACGTCACCAAGACCGACACCATCAACCTGAGCTCGGGCGAAAACGACATGAGCTGGGACGCCGGCATCACGCCGATCGCCATCGACCTGAACGGCGACGGCATCCACACCATCGCCCGTGGCGACATGCAGGGCAGTTTCGACCTGCTGGGCAGCGGCAAGGCGATCCAGTCGGGCTGGCTGTCCAAGGGCGACGGTTTCCTGGCGGTCGACAGCAACGGCAACGGCAGCATCGACAACATCAGCGAACTGTTCGGCGGCACCGGCAAGGGCTCGGGCTTCGCCAAGCTGGCCAGCTACGACAGCAACGGCGACGGCGTGGTCAACGCCTCGGACGCGCTGTTCGGCAGCCTGCTGATCTGGCAGGACGCCAACAGCGACGGCAAGACCGACGCCGGCGAGCTGGTGTCGCTGAAGGCGGCCGGCGTGGCGAGCCTGAACGTGGGCTACACCGAACTGCCGTTCCTCGATGCCAACAACAACCTGCATCTGGAGCGCAGCAGCGTGACCATGAGCAATGGCAAAACCGCCGACATGACCGACGTCTACTTCAACGTCGCCGCGGCCGACGCGGCGGCGGCCGGCGTGACCCTGCCGAGCATGGCCGACCTGATGGCCGAGGGCGCGCAGGCGGTTCAACTGGTGGGTCAAAGCCAGCAGTGCCAGATCGAGTTCGCATAACTTTGGTTCAGTTTCTCCCTAAGCATTAAAACGACATTTACTTTATAGAAGAAAAAATATCATGCAAATCAAATTCAACGCCATCAAAGCAGCCGTCTTCGCCGTCTCCGTCGCCTTCTCGGGCGCCGCCTTCGCCGGCCAGACCTACAACTCCAACCCTATCATCGGCGCCGGCGGCCTGGTGGTCAACTTCGACGGTCAGAACTTCAACGGCACGCCTTTCGTCGGCATTCCGGTCATCGAGCTGACCAACACCGTCAACGCCCAGGACAGCTTCCTGGCGTTCTGCATCCAGCCCTACACCGATTTGCAGTCGCACACCGTCTACACCGGCGCCGCCGCCAAGCTGACGGACAATGTCAAGGCGCTGTACGAAACCTCGTACGCCAGCGCCATCAAAGACACCGACAGCCAGAAGGCGTTCCAGCTGGCGCTGTGGGAATTGGTCGCCGATGACGGCAATATCTACGACAACGGCGGCTCGCAGTACTTCGTCAGCGGTGCCGATTCGAGCGCCGACGCCGCCTTCAAGATGCTGGACCTGGCATCCAAGCACACCGTGCTGAGCAATACTTACACCTACACCAGCTTCACCGGCGTCGGTTCCAACGGCCTGGCGTCGCAGGAACTGCTGGGCGTGCAGATGGCCGCACCGGTGCCGGAAGCGAGCACCTGGGCGATGCTGGGCCTGGGCCTGGGCCTGGTCGGCTTCATGGGCCGCCGCAAGTCGGGCCAGAACCCGAAGTTCGCCTGATAGCCTGACCGTCGCGCCGCCGCCGTACCGGGCGGCGCGACGATTTGTCGGCGCCGCTATGGCGTTTCACCCATGAAATGCTATTTGTATGGCAAACTTCGGGCTCACTTCAGTTGATCGCCCCGTTAGCCCATGAGCATAGTCAAGAATTTACCGTTTGAATGGCTGGTCGGCCTGCGCTACACGCGCGCCGGCAAGCGTAGCGGCCGCAATAGTTTTATCTCCTTCATTTCGCTGATTTCCATGGCCGGCATCGGCCTGGGCACGGCCGCGCTGATCGTGGTGCTGTCGGTGATGAACGGCTTCGAAAAGGAAGTGACCACCCGCATGCTGTCGGTGCTGGCGCACGTCGAGGTGTTCGACCTGCGCGGCGCGATGCCGGACTGGGAGCAGCGCGCGCGCCAGGCCGCCGCCAATCCGCAGGTGCGCGCCGCCGCGCCGTTTGTCGAAACCGAGGGCATGCTGATCCGCGACGACATCCTGCGGCCGTCGGTGGTGCGCGGCGTACTGCCGTCGGCCGAGAAGAACGTTTCCGAGGTCGGCGAGCGCATGCGCGAGGGCAGCCTCGACACGCTTAAACCGGGACAATTCAACGTCGTGCTGGGCGCCGAGCTGGCCAGGGCGCTGAAAGTCAAGGTCGGACAGACCGTGACGCTGGCGCGGGCGCAAGCGCCGGGCGCGGGCGGCGCCATGCAGCCGCGCGTGCGGTCGCTGACCGTGAGCGGCATCTTCGAGGTCGGCCACAACCAGTTCGACTCCGGCCTGGCCTTCATCAATATCAGCGACGCTGAGCAGCTGGCGGGGGTGGCCGCGCCGTCCGGCCTGCGCCTGCGCCTGGCCGACATGCAGCGCGCGCCCGAGGTGGCGCGCCAGTTGAAGCAGTCGATGCCGGGCGATTTGTTCATGCGCGACTGGACCAGCGCCAATTCGACCTGGTTTGCCGCTGTGAAAAGCCAGAAGAACATGATGTTCATCATCCTGACCATGATTATCGCGGTCGCCGCCTTCAACCTGGTGGCCACCTTGGTGATGACGGTGACCGACAAGCAGGCCGACATCGCCATCCTGCGCACCTTGGGCGCCTCGCCGGCGTCGATCATGAAGATTTTCATGATCCAGGGCGGGCTGACGGGGGTGCTGGGCACCGGCTTCGGCATCGCGCTGGGTTCGGTGCTGGCGCTCAACGTCCACATCATCGTGCCGTTCATCGAGGGGCTGTTCGGCATGCATTTCCTGTCCAAGGATATTTATCTGATCAGCTCGGTGCCCTCGGACCTGCGCCTGTCCGATGTCACGCGGATCGGCGTGATCTCGGTGCTGCTGGCGTTCGTGGCGACGATCTACCCGAGCTGGCGCGGCGCGCGCGTCAAGCCGGCCCAGGCGCTGCGCTACGAGTGAGGCGCATCGACGCCGGCTGTGTGCCGCCCCGCACGCATGGAACGCTATTTATATGGCAAACTGCTGACTTCGCCGATTTTGTCCGCTGGAACACATGAGTATCATTAAGAATCTACCGTTTGAATGGCTGGTCGGCCTGCGCTATACGCGCGCCGGCAAGCGCAGCGGGCGCAATAGCTTTATCTCGTTTATCTCGCTGATTTCGATGGCCGGCATCGGCCTGGGCGTGGCCGCGCTGATCGTGGTGCTGTCCGTGATGAACGGCTTCCAGAAGGACGTGACGGGGCGCATGCTGTCGGTGCTGGCCCACGTGGAAGTGTTCGACGGGCGCGGCTCGATGCCGAATTGGCAGGCCGCCGCCGCCGAGGCCCGCAAGAATCCGGAGGTGATCGGCACCGCGCCGTTCGCCGAGACGCAGGGCATGCTGGTGCGCGACGACATCCTGCGCCCGGCCATCATCCGCGGCGTGCTGCCGGAGCAGGAGCCGAACGTCTCCGATGTCGCCAAGCAGACCCGCAGGGGCGATTTCAACGCGCTGCAGCCGGGCGCCTACAACATCGTGCTCGGGATCGACCTGGCGCGCGCGTTGCGCGTCAACCTCGGCGAGAAGGTCACCCTGGCGCTGGCCCAGGGCCAGGCCACGCCCGCCGGCGTGCTGCCGCGCATGCGCTCCTTCAATGTGGTCGGCATCTTCGAGGCGGGCCACAACGAGTTCGATTCCGCGTTCGCCTTCGTGCACCTGACCGACGCCGAAAAGCTGCTGCGCCTGGACGCGCCGGCCGGCCTGCGCTTGCGCCTGTCCGACATGCACCGCGCGCCGCAGGTGGCGCTGGACCTCAAGCGCACCATGTCGGGCGACCTGACCATGCGCGACTGGTCCAAACTCAACGCCACCTGGTTCGCCGCCGTGCAGACCGAAAAGCGCATGATGTTCATCATCCTGACGTTGATCATCGCGGTCGCCGCCTTCAACCTGGTCTCCACGCTGGTGATGACGGTGACCGACAAGCAGGCCGATATCGCCATCCTGCGCACCCTGGGCGCCTCGCCGCGGTCGATCATGAAGATCTTCATGATCCAGGGCGCGCTGGTGGGCATCCTCGGCACCATTCTGGGCGTGGCCGGCGGCGTGCTGGTGGCGCTCAACATCGACGTCATCGTGCCGTTTATCGAACATTTATTAGGAGTGCAGTTCTTGTCCAAGGATATCTACTACATCAGCGTCGTGCCGTCGGACATGCGCTGGCCGGACGTTTTCAAGATCGGCGGCGTGGCCGTGGTACTGGCGTTCGTCGCCACGATCTACCCAAGCTGGTGGGCAGCCCGCGTCAAACCTGCGGAGGCGTTGCGCTATGAGTGATCCAATGACCAACCCGGCGACCAAGCCGACGACCAATCCGGAACCGGTGGTCCTGTCCTGCCGCAACCTGGGCAAGACCTTCACGCAGGGCAGCTATTCGGTCAAGGTGCTGGGCGGGATCGACATCGACGTGCGGCGCGGCGAACGTGTCGCCATCGTCGGCGCCTCGGGCTCGGGCAAATCGACCTTGCTGCATCTGCTGGGCGGCCTCGATACGCCGACCACGGGCAGCGTGACTTTGCTGGGCAAGGACTTCGCCACGCTCAACGAATCGGCGCGCGGCGACCTGCGCAACGCCTCGCTGGGCTTCGTCTACCAGTTCCACCACCTGCTGCCGGAGTTCTCCGCGCTGGACAACGTCGGCATGCCGCTGATGATACGGCGCGTTAAACGCAGCGACGCCACCAGCGCGGCGCAGCAAATCCTGGCCCGCGTGAATCTGGCCAAGCGCGTGACGCACGTGCCGGGCGAGTTGTCCGGTGGCGAACGTCAGCGGGTGGCGCTGGCGCGCGCGCTGGTCACGCAGCCCGCCTGCGTGCTGGCCGATGAACCGACCGGCAACCTCGATCACGCCACCGCGCAGCAGATTTTCGACCTGATGCTGGAGCTGTCGCGCACCTTGGGCACGGCCTTCGTTATCGTCACCCACGACATCGAACTGGCGCGCCGCTGCGACCGCGTGCTGCGCCTGACCGACGAAGGCTTGAAGCCCTACCAGGACTGACATCATGTGGATCGACACCCACTGCCACCTCGACGCCCACGAATTCGGCAACGAATCCGTCGAACAGGCGCGCAAGGCGGGGGCGCAGGGTGTCGGCATGATCGTGATCCCGGCGGTGGAAACGGCCAACTTTTCCATCGTCGCGCAATTGGCGGCCAGCGTCGATAACGGCTGCTACGCGCTCGGCATCCACCCGATCTATGTGCCGAACGCGAAGGAAGACGACTTGCGCGTGCTGCGCGGGCAGGTCGAGGCGGCGCTGGCCGACCAGCGCTTCGTCGCCTTGGGCGAGATCGGCCTGGACTTTTTCATCCCCATGTTGACCGAGCCGGCGATGCGCGAGAAGCAGATCTTCTTCTTCCGCGAACAGCTCAAGATCGCCCGCGACTTCGAGTTGCCGGTGCTGATGCATGTGCGCCGCTCGCAGGACGTGGTGCTCAAGCACGCGCGCCAGATCCGGCCCGCCGGCGGCATCGCGCACGCCTTCAACGGCAGCTTCCAGCAGGCCCAGGGCTATATCGACCTCGGATTCAAGCTCGGTTTCGGCGGCGCCATGACGTTTACGCGCGCGCTGCAGATACGCCGCATGGCCGCCGAGCTGCCGCTCGACGCGATCGTGCTGGAGACCGACGCGCCGGATATTTCGCCCAGCTGGATCCACCCGGGCCGTAACAGCCCCGATCAAATACCGCGCATTGGCGCCGTGCTGGCCGAATTGCGCGGCATTTCCGTGGAGGAGGTCGCATCGACGACCACGGCCAACGCCAAGTCGGCGTTGTCACGAATGATAGTTTCTTAGGTGATAATTGATGTTGTGACATTTGGATAGAATTAATGATGAGTTGGCAGTGCATAATCGCCAATATTTGCCTGTACCAACTCACGGATATCCATATGAAACCAGACGTTCGCCTCGCCGCCGCCCTCCTGTTTGTTCCCGTTATGTGCTTCGCCGATACGAGCGAGGTCTCCGAGCGCCAGATCAACGTGCCGAAGTGCACGACGCCTGCGGCCAAGGTCGTCTTCACCGAATTCAAATGCAAATCCGCCGACTGCTCGTCGGGCGCCGGCCAGCAGGACCCGCGCCAGTACCGCTGGTGGGAGCGTTCGGGTACGGTGGCGCAGCCGAGTTACACGGGCGTGGGCACCGGCATGACCGAGATGCTGGCCACCGCGCTGACGCAGACCGGCTGCTTCGACGTGCAGGAGCGCGCCGAAATGGAAGAAATCAACAAGGAGCTGGCGCTGATCGGCAAGAAGGTCGAAGCCGAAGCGGCCGACTACATGATCACCGGCTCGATCACGTCGCTCGGCTTTGAGCAAAGCTCGACCGGCCTGGGTGGCCTGAGTTTCCTCAAAGGCCCGCTGAGCATGCTCGCCGGTGCGGTCGATTACAAAAAGTCCAAGGTGCACATGAACATGGACATCCGCGTGGTCGATGTTCGCCGCGCCAAGATCATCGCCTCCAAGACCTTCCAGGCCAACAATGAGAAGACCGGCTTCGGCGTCTCGGCAATGGGCTGGGGCGGCGGCACCGGGCTCGGCGGCAATCACGCCAGCATCAGCGGCTCGCCGCTGGAAGAAGTGGCGCGCGACCTGCTGGTGAAATCGACGTCGTTCCTGACCGAGACCATCGCCGCGAAAAACATCAATGAGCGCATCGCGGTGAAGGCGACCGACGTTTCTCCGAAATAAGCGTTACATTTTCTTCAGCCAGTAGCGAGCGCCGGCAGGGTTATTCCTGCCGGCGTTTTTGATTGTTTTTCCTGCACCGGAATGAAGGTCGCGTGCGAGCCTCTCGACGCGCTGGTATTGATTGGGTGATAGCTGCAGGAGTGAATCCGATCATTTTGCCGTTTTGGCTGAGCGACTATGCGGACCACTCGGCAGACAGCCTTTCATTGATTCGTATCAAAAACCGCATCGACGATGCTTAACGGCGCGGAGAGCTTGCATAGTATCGCTCTGTCGGCCGGACGGGCTGGCCGAATGCTCTAATGCGAGGGCGACGTACTGGCGGGGTAGCGATGCGATTGGCGATGATCGGCTTTGCGGCGGGGGCGGCGTTCATGCAAACGCAAGCGTTTCTACCTGTCGTCTCCATCATTGCGTGGGCCGCAGGTATTTTATCAATCTGGCTGGCGTTATGGCACGTGGTGTTCAAGTGCAAATTTCTCGCCGATGGGAAATTCCGCTATCAGACCTTGCGCGCCGTGCATGGTTTACTGGTCGGCGCCATTGTCGGGTTCTATTGGGCGGCCTGGCTGGCGCACGGGGCGCTGTCCTCGCAACTGGCAAGCGCGGACGAGGGCCGGGATTTTACGGTCATTGGTACCGTCGACAACTTACCCTATCGTTTCGCGCAGGGCGTGCGCTTCAATTTCGCGGTGGAGCGCGTACTGGATGGAAGCGGCGGGGCGCAGGCGACGATGCCTGGGCCCTCGCCGGTCCCGCCGCGTATTGCGCTGTCCTGGTATTCAGGCTTTCGCGATCAGATTACGCAAGTCGGCGACGTGCAGCCGGGTGAGCGCTGGCAGCTCACGGTGCGTCTTCAACGGCCGCATGGCAACGCCAACGAATATGGTTTCGATTACGAGGCATGGTTGCTGGAGCAGGGCGTGCGCGCGACCGGTTATGTGCGGCCGAACCAAGGCAACCGGCGTCTGGAGAGCTTTGTCTTCAGCGCCCGCAACGTCATCGAACATTGTCGCGCCGCGCTGCGGGCGAGGATTCTGGCGGCGCTTCCGGATAAACCGTACGCTGGCGTGATCGTCGCATTGGTCGTCGGCGACCAGCGCGGCATCGATCAAGCGGATTGGAAGGTCTTCACCAATACCGGTATCGGTCACCTTGTCAGCATCAGCGGATTGCACATCACAATGGTGGCGGGGTTGTTCGCGCTGATCGCCTTTACTTTGTGGCGGCATTCGTTTTTCACGCGTGCGCAGTTGCCGTTGATGCTGCCGGCGCAAAAGGTCGCGGCGCTGGTCGGCGCGACGGTGGCGTTGTTCTACGTGCTGCTGGCCGGCTTCGGGGTGCCGGCGCAGCGTACCCTGTACATGCTGATCGTAGTCGCCGTCGCGCTGTGGCTGAACCGCATCGCCAGCGTTTCGCATGTGCTGTGCACTGCGCTTGGCGTCGTGGTGCTGTTGGACCCGTGGGCGGTGTTGTGGCCGGGGTTTTGGCTGTCCTTCGGCGCGGTGGCCATCATTCTGTATTCCACTGTAGGCCGTACCGTGCTGCGGCCAGCCAGACCGGCGTCGGGCGACGTCGAACCGTCGCAGGCCGAGGCGCGGCCCATGCAGACGCTTGCTGCGCGGTGCTGGCAGGCCTTGCGCATTGGCGCGCACACCCAGTACGCCGTCACGCTTGGACTGGTGCCGCTGACGATGCTGCTGTTCGCGCAGGTGTCCGTCATCAGCCCGTTGGCGAACGCGGTGGCGATTCCGTTGATTAGTCTTGTCGTCACGCCGCTGGCGCTGGTCGGCAGCATGCTGCCGATGTCATTGGCAGGCTGGGTCCTCGGTGTGGCGCATCTGCTGGTCGAGTGGCTGACCATTTGCCTGCAATGGTTCAGCGCTTTGCGCTACGCGGTCTGGCGCGCGCCGACTCCGCCTTTGTGGTTGTTTTGCTGGGCGATGTTCGGCACCCTGTGGCTGCTCGCGCCGCGCGGGTGGCCGGCGCGCTGGCTTGGCCTGGCGACTTGGATACCGCTGCTGGCGGCCGAACCATCGCACCCGCAACCGGGCCGCATGACCGTGACCGCCTTCGATGTGGGGCAGGGCATGGCGCTGCTGATCGAAACCAGCCATCACCGTCTGCTTTACGATACGGGCCCGAGCTACGGCCCTGAGATCAACGCCGGCATCCGTGTCATCCTGCCGTATTTGAGGGCACGCGGTATTGCTTCGCTCAATGGCATGATCGTCAGCCACAGCGACATCGATCATGCCGGCGGGGCCTTGTCCGTGCTGGATGGATTGCCGGTCGATTGGGTGCTTGGATCGCTGATGCCCGATCATCCGATAGTGGCGGCGGCCCCGCGGCATGTGCAGTGCGCCGCCGGGCAGGCGTGGACGTGGGACGGTGTGCGCTTCGAGATACTGCATCCGCTGGCCGCCAGCTATGCGGACCACACGCTCAAACCCAACGCCCGCGGCTGCACGCTGAAGATCACCGCAGACGGCAAGTCGATGCTGCTGGCCGGCGATATCGAAGCCTTGCAAGAGTCGCAACTTGTCTCGCGCGATCGCGAACGGTTGCGTGCCGATGTCCTGCTGGCGCCACACCACGGCAGCGGCACCAGTTCGACCCCTGATTTTTTAAAGGCGGTGAACCCGCAGGCGGCCGTATTCCAGGTCGGCTACCGCAACCGCTACCAACATCCCAAACAGGAAGTCTACGACCGCTATGGGGAAGTGCACATCCAACGCTTGCGCACCGACCATTCGGGCGCCTTGACCGTCAGCTTCGGCCAGTCGATCGACATCGTCAGCTACCGTGAAACGCACGCCCGTTACTGGTATGGCCGCTGAATTAGAGCCTTCCCACCAGCCGTCGACCGCAACTGCCGTTACAATTGGCCGACAATAACTATACGGAGACCGCTTGTGAGCAAGCCCAAGCTGCATTTCGCCCATGCCAACAGCTACCCGGCGGGCGTGTACCGCCAGTTCTTCGAGCGCTTGAACGACCAATTCGACATCCAGGCGCTCGATATGCATGCGCATAACCCGAAGTACCCGGTCACCGACTGCTGGCCCCGGCTTGTGGACGAATACATCGCCGAGCTGACCGCGCGCTACACGGAACCGGTGATCCTGGTCGGACACTCCCTGGGCGGCATGCTGAGTCTATTGGTCGCCCACGCGCGGCCGGACCTGGTGCGCTGCGTCGTCATGCTCGACGCGCCGGTGGTCGCCGGATGGCGCGCGCTGGTCTGGCGCACCATCAAACTGGTTGGCAAGGCGTACGACGTCCCGCCGGCCAAATTTTCCAAGCGCCGCCGCAATGTGTGGCCGAGCGCCGCCGCCGCGTATGAGCATTTCGCCAGCAAGGATATCTTCGCCGCCTGGGCGCCGGGCGTGCTGACCGATTACATCGACAACGGCCTCAAACCGCACGCGGAAGGCGTCCAGCTGCGCTATACCCGCGAGGCCGAGACGGCGGTCTACGCCACCTTGCCCCATCATCTGCCGAAAATTGTTCGCGGGCGCTTCCCGGTGCCGATCGGCTTCATTGGCGGCACCGATTCGTGGGAAACCAGCCAATCCGGCCATGAACATACGCAGGCGCTGGTGGGCCGCCACTTCCGCCTGATCCCGGGCGGCCATCTGTTCCCGATGGAGACGCCGGCGGCGGCGGCCGACGCCACGGCCGACATGATCGCCGGTCTGCTGGACGAACAATCCACCGCCGGCGGCGCTAAAAAAGTTCTTAAAAACGGGGCTTTCGCGTAAAATCTCGTCCATTCGGCGCGGTAGCGCCCCCCGGCAATTTTAGGAATACCTTGCGATGACGATTAAAAGCGATAAATGGATACGCCGCATGGCGGAGCAGCATGGAATGATCGAGCCGTTCTTCCCGGATCAAGTGCGGGAACAGGATGGCCGCAAAGTCATCTCTTACGGCACTTCGTCGTATGGCTACGATATCCGCTGCGCCGACGAATTCAAGATCTTCACGAACATCAACAGCACCATCGTCGATCCGAAGAACTTCGATTCAAACTCCTTTGTCGACGTCAAGAGCGATGTCTGCATCATCCCGCCGAACTCCTTCGCGCTGGCCCGCACCATGGAATACTTCCGTATTCCGCGCAGCGTGCTGACCGTCTGCCTGGGTAAATCGACGTACGCGCGTTGCGGCATCATCGTCAACGTTACGCCGTTCGAGCCGGAATGGGAAGGCTACGTAACCCTGGAATTCTCCAACACGACGCCGCTGCCGGCAAAGATCTACGCCGGCGAGGGCTGCGCGCAGGTGCTGTTCTTCGAAAGCGATGAAGTGTGCGAAGTGTCGTACAAGGACCGCAATGGTAAATATCAGGGCCAGCGTGGCGTGACCTTGCCGAAAGCTTAAGGGGCGCGGAACACGTAATGAAATCAATAATCTTTTGCACGAGCTATATTCGGGACGCCGACGCATGGAAGACCCGATATCAGCGGTGGCTGGATTATTACCAGGATTTCCCGCTCGATGTAGTCAAAAGAGTCATGATCGACGATGGGTCGCCGTACCTGCCGCCAGCGGAGATCATCAAGACCGTATCCCATACCGCGCCCCTGGCATCGCTGGAAGACAAGAATTTAATCGTTCGGTTCGACGATAACCTGGGGCGGCAAAGTATCAAGGACTATCCGGGTTGGTGGCGCAGCTTTCTGCATTCGGTGGAGGTGGCGCGGGAACTGGGCGCCGATAAAATCATCCATATCGAATCGGATGCGTACATCTTGAGTCCACGGCTGCGCGATTTCATCGACCAGGCCAGCAGCGGATGGCATGTCCTCTGGACCGAGCATAATAATTTTCCTGAAACGGCGATCCAGGTGATTTGCCGCGATCAGTTCGAGGTTTTCGAAGACTTCAAGCGGAAAAACCCCACCTTGCATTTCCCCGACATGGCCGAGCACATGCTGCCGTTTACAGCGGTGAACAAGGAATTCAAGGGTGACCGCTACAGTGAGCTGAAGCGAAATCGCGGGATATTCAAATCGAAGAAGTTCAACTTTTTACCGATCTTCCAGTGGAACTTCTTCAAGGTGCAAGTTCCGGCGGACGCCGACTTCGTCACGCAGGGCGTGAGCAGCCAGCATCTGGAATACCGGCGTCACGGATAACGCGCTTACAGCTTCACCGGCAGGATCATCTCCACGCACAGGCCACCACCCGCACGGTTGGTGGCTTTTATACTTCCGCCGTGCGCTTCGATGACATGCTGGGCGATCGCCAGACCTAGTCCGTGGCCCTCGGTGCCGGCATTGGCGGAGCGGAAGAAGGGCTGGAAGATGGTTTCCAGATCGGCCGGCGCGACACCCGGTCCCCGGTCCAGCACGCGCACGCACAATTGGCGGGCATCGGGCAGCGACCGCACTTGCAGCTGTACTTCGCCCCCTTCGGCGCTGTGCTTGATGGCGTTGCGCACCACGTTTTCAATCGCGCGCCCCAGCAAATCCGCCTGCCCGACCACCAGCACATCGGCGTCGCCCTCGCGCACCACCGTGCGTTGCTGGCTGGCCGCCTCGTAACTGGCGTCGTCGGCGATCTGTTCCAGCAGATCGGCCATGCTGATTTCCTCCTGGCTGGCCTTGATCGCCCCTGCCTCCAGACGTGCGAGCGTCAGCAGCTCGCCCACCAGTTTGTCCATGCGCACGCTCTCGCGCTCGATACGCTCCATCGACGCGGCGATTTTGTCCGGCTGCTGGTGCGCCAGGCCGATCGCCGCCTGCAGCCGCGCCAGCGGCGAGCGCAGTTCGTGCGATACGTCGTGCAGCAGGCGTGTTTGGCCGTCGATCAAATTGCGCAGGCGCGCCGTCATGCGGTCGAAGTCGCGACCCAGGTCGTTCAGTTCCGTGAGGCTTTTGCCGGATGCGCTGACGAAGCGCGGCGCCAGGTCGCCCCCGGCGGCGGCGTCGAAAGCAGCCCGCAGCGCGCGGATCGGCCGCGAGAAATACCAGGCCAGCAGCACCGAGAACAGCAGGCTGGCGAAGATCGCGGCGGCAATCGGTACCCACGGCTTGAGCGGCTCGAATCGTGGCCCCATCGGCCCGCGCTGGCCTTGCATGCCTGGTCCGCCATAGGCGCGGTTGCCGTCCTGCGCCTGCCCCTGGGGCGGGGCGGCGCCATCGGGGGGCGGCCCGCCAGGAGCGCCAGGACCGCCAAAGCCGCCGCCCATGCGCCGGTCCTCGAACAGCATCTGCTGGCTTTTCAAGCCGGCGAGCAGTTGGCGCGATTCGCTGTCGAAGCCGCGCTGGCGTTCGGCCCACGGCAGGAACAGCATGTAGCGATTGCCCTGCGGGTCGTAGACCTGGCGCACCACGCGGCGCTTGCCGTCGTCCTTGAGCAGGGCGCGCGACTCGCGCAGCATGGCCGGACTGACGATGCGGCCCAGCATTTCGCGGCCTTCGTCGTCGACCGCGTAGACGCGCCGCCGGTCCATATTTTCCAGCATGCGCCGCAGGGCGTTGGTGCCGCCGTATTCCAGGGTGGCGGCGGCCGCGTTGATGGCGATTTCGGCCGGCGGGCTGGTGTCGATATCGGCGGGGGTGGCGTTTTGGCTGCGGTCCTTGAGCCAGATGCCACCGAGGACGCCGACGGTCGCCGTCATCTGTGCCAGCAGTATGCACACGAAGAACTTCCAGAACAGGCGGCCCACAGGCTACTCCTTGATCAGCTGGTAGCCAAGGCGGTAGACCGTTTGCAGGCAGGAGCGGCCGTCGGCGATGGTGCCGAGTTTATGGCGCAAGCTGCTCAGGTGGACGTCGATATTGCGGTCGAAGCGCGCCAGCGGGCGGCCCAAACCCTGTTCGGACAAGGTGTTCTTGCTGACCGGGCGTCCGGCGTTGCGCGCCAGGACTTCGAGCAGGTTAAATTCGGTGCTGGTCAGTTCGAGCTTGGCGCCGGCCCAAGCGGCGCGGCGCTGTTCCGGCCACATGGTCAGCTGGCCGACGTTGAGGGCGGCCGGTGTGCCGTTGTCGGTCGGTGCGCTTTGCGCCCGGCGCAGGATGGCGCGGATGCGGGCCGTCAGTTCGCGCGGCGTGCACGGCTTGGTGACGTAGTCGTCGGCGCCCAGTTCGAGGCCGACGATGCGGTCGGTGTCGTCGCCTCGGCCGGTGAGCATCAGGATCGGCAGCTGGCTGTTGGTGCGGATGCGGCGCAGCGTTTCCAGACCGTTCATGCGCGGCATCATCACGTCGAGGATGGCGATGGCGTACTGCCCGGTGGCCGCCTCGGCGGTGCCGGCTTCGCCATCGTGCACGGCTTTGACGTCGAAGCCTTCCTGCTCCAGATACTCCTGGAACATGCCTACCAGTTCGATGTCGTCGTCGATCAACAGTACTTTGCTCTTCATTGCCGCGCAATTCTTTCTATAAGGATCGTCAATCATACCAGCCGGGCAGGACCCTCCAGCCCACTTTTACGCCGATTTACAACGGCTTGCCCACGCGCAATTCGACCACGAATGCGGCCTTTACGCCGATTTACGTTGTCCTTACGCTACTTAACATAGGGCAACTAGAGAATGGCGTCTTCCAGTTGAGATAAGGATGGATTTGCATGAAAACCAATAAAACAGGCTTGAAAAAGATATTGCTGGCGATGGCTGTGGCGCTGCCGTTGTGCGCCGGCGCCGTCGGCGCCAACGACATCGATGACCACGGCGCGGCCATGCCCCACGGCGGGCCGGATCGCGACGGCCCCGACGCCGGGCCACGCATGCAGGGCGGCATGCCGCCATTCGGTCCACCGGGCATGGTCGGCATGGCGGCGCGTCCTTTCTTTCTGCGCTCCATCGAGTTGAGCGAAGCGCAGGACGACAAGGTGTTCGCGATCCTGCATGAAGAGCAACCGTATCTGCGCGAGCAGGGCAGAGCCGCCGCCAAGGCGCAGGAAGCACTGCGCGCGCTGGCCGGCGCCGACAAGTACGACGACGCCAAAGCGGCATCGCTGGCACAAGCGGCGGCGACCGCCATGGCCAACATCTCGTTGCAGCGTGTGCGCACCGAGCAAAAGCTGTTGGCGGTGCTGACGCCCGAGCAGCGCAAGAAGCTGCAAGGGGACAAGGACGGCAGGGACAAACCGCGCCGCCCACGTTCCTGACGTATTTCGCAGCACCACCGAACCACCCCGGCCATCGCGGGGTGGCGGTTCAACCAAAAAAGGGGAGCAAGCATGGAACATCATGACGATAACGAACACAGCCTGGCGGCCGATCTGACCGCAATGCTCAACCTGAACAGCGACCGTCGACAGACGTTGCGCTGGCTGTTGGCGGGCGCGTCGGCGCTGCCGATGATGGGTTGCGGCGGCGGTTCGGACAGCGCCACCGATACCAGCAGCACGACCGCGACGGTCGCGACGCCAGCCACCACCACGCCCACGACCACCACCACGACCACCACCAACGGCTCGTGCTCGGTGATCCCGGAGGAGACCGGCGGCCCGTATCCGGGCGACGGCACCAACAGCAATTCGAGCGGCGTGGTCAATGTGCTGACGCAATCGGGCGTCGTGCGCAGCGACATCCGCAGCAGTTTTAATGGACCGACTGGCGTGGCGGCGGGCGTGCCGCTGACGATCAAGCTCCAGGTGGTCAATGTCAGCGGCAGTTGCGCGTCGCTGGAGGGTTACGCGATCTACCTGTGGCACTGCGACCGCGACGGCAACTATTCGTTGTATTCGAACGGCGTGACGACCCAAAACTATCTGCGCGGCGTGCAGGCGACCGACAGCAGCGGCGGCCTGACCTTCACCAGCATATTCCCGGGATGTTATGACGGCAGGGTGCCGCACGTGCATTTCGAGGTGTACCGGTCGCTCACCGCGGCGACCAGCGCGGCGAACCGGATCAAGACGTCGCAGTTCACCTTCCCGGTGGCCACCTGCAACGCGGTGTATGCGACGGCCGGCTACAGCGCCAGCGTCAGCAACATGGCGCGCATCAGTCTGGCGACCGATAACGTGTTCAGCGACGGGTATTCATTGCAGATGTCCACGGTCACGGGGAATGCCACCGATGGGTATGTGGCGACGTTGACCGTGGGTGTGGCAGGTTAAGCCCGGTTGGACCGACCTTAGCGGCCGCCCATGGCGTCGCGGATCTTCTGGTCGGTCTTGTACTGGCTCAGCGCGTACACCGCCCAGATCGCGGCCGGCAGCCAGCCGATCAGCGTGATTTGCAGGATCAGGCAGATGATGCCGGCGAACGGACGGCCGATCGTGAAGAAGGTCAGCCACGGAAGAATCAGGGCGATAATAAGGCGCATGTGTGTCTTGTCTCTCTATCTGATGACGACGGGGGCGTGCCGGCGGCACGCCCAAGCCGGAAATCTATCATATCGTTAGCATATCGGCCGGCCCATGCCGGCCAACCCATCAAGCGTCCAGCTTGACGCAATCGACGAAGTAGCCACGCTTGCCATCGACCTCGCGCTTGACCAGGCCGTGCACGTCCGTCTCGAAGCCCGGGAAGCGCTCGTTGAAGTCGCGTGCGAAGCGCAGGTAGTCGACGATGGTCTTGTTGAAGCGCTCGCCCGGAATCAGCAGCGGAATGCCCGGCGGGTAAGGCGTCAGCAGGATCGACGTGATGCGGCCTTCCAGCTCCTCGATCGCCACGCGCTCGATTTCGCGGTGCGCCATCTTGGCGAACGCGTCCGACGGCTTCATCGCCGGGATCATGTCCGACAGGTACATCTCGGTGGTCAGGCGCGCCACGTCGTAGGCCTTGTAGAAATCGTGGATCTGCTGGCACAGGTCGCGCAGGCCCATTTTTTCGTAGGTCGGGTTGGCGGCCGCGAATTCCGGCAGGATGCGCCACATCGGCTGGTTCTTGTCGTAATCGTCCTTGAACTGCTGCAGCGCGGTCAATAGCGTGTTCCAGCGGCCCTTGGTGATGCCGATCGTGAACATGATGAAGAACGAGTAAAGGCCGCACTTCTCGATGATCACGCCGTGCTCGGCCAGGTACTTGGTGACGATCGACGCCGGAATGCCGCTGTCGGCGAACTGGCCGTCGAGCGACAGGCCCGGGTTGACGATGGTCGCCTTGATCGGGTCGAGCATGTTGAAGTTCGGCGCCAGGTTGCCGAAGCCGTGCCAGTCGTCCTCGGCGCGGATGACCCAGTCTTCGCGCGAACCGATGCCTTCCTCGGCGAAGTCCTGCGGACCCCACACCTGGAACCACCAGTCCTTGCCCCATTCCTGATCGATCTTCTGCATGGCGCGGCGGAAGTCCAGCGCCTCCAGGATCGATTCCTCGACCAGCGCGGTGCCGCCCGGCGCTTCCATCATCGCGGCGGCGACGTCGCACGAGGCGATGATCGAGTACTGCGGCGAGGTCGACGTGTGCATCAGGTACGCCTCGTTGAAGGCGTCGCGGTCGAGCTTGACCGTTTCCGATTCGCGCACCAGCACTTGCGAGGCCTGCGACAGGCCGGCGAGCAGCTTGTGGGTCGACTGCGTCGAGAAGATCATCGATTCCTTGGCGCGCGGACGGTCCTTGCCGATCGCGTGCATGTCCTTGTAAAAATCGTGGAAGGTGGCGTGCGGCAGCCACGCTTCGTCGAAGTGCAGGGTGTCGATCTTGCCGTCCAGCAGCTCGCGCAGGGTTTCGACGTTGTAGACCACGCCGTCGTAGGTCGACTGCGTGATGGTCAGGATGCGCGGCTTTTTGTTCTTGGCTTCGCGGGCGAACGGATTCGCCTCGATTTTGCGTTGAATGCTTTCCATCGAGAACTCTTCCAGCGGAATCGGACCGATGATGCCCAGGTGGTTACGGGTCGGCATCAGGAACACCGGAATCGCGCCGCACATGATGATCGAGTGCAGGATCGACTTGTGGCAGTTGCGGTCGACGACGACGATGTCGCCCGGCGCCACGGTCGAGTGCCACACCATTTTGTTGGACGTCGACGTGCCGTTGGTGACGAAGTAGCAGTGGTCGGCGTTGAAGATGCGCGCGGCGTTGCGCTCGGACGCGGCCACCGGGCCGGTGTGGTCGAGCAGCTGGCCGAGTTCCTCGACGGCGTTGCAGACGTCGGCGCGCAGCATGTTCTCGCCGAAGAACTGGTGGAACATCTGGCCGATCGGCGACTTCAGGAAGGCCACGCCGCCCGAGTGGCCGGGGCAGTGCCACGAGTACGAACCGTCGTTGGCGTAGTGCACCAGCGCGCGGAAGAACGGCGGCGACAGGCCGTCCAGGTAGGACTTGGCCTCGCGGATGATGTGGCGGGCGACGAATTCCGGCGTGTCCTCGAACATGTGGATGAAGCCGTGCAGCTCGCGCAGGATGTCGTTGGGGATGTGGCGCGAGGTGCGCGTTTCGCCGTACAGGTAGATCGGGATGTCGGCGTTCTTGTAGCGGATTTCCTCGACGAAGGCGCGCAGCGATTTGAGCGCGGTGTCGGTTTCCTCGACCGAGCCGGCGCCGAATTCCTCGTCATCGATCGACAGCACGAAGGCCGACGCGCGCGATTGCTGCTGGGCGAACTGGGACAGGTCGCCGTAGCTGGTCACGCCCACCACTTCCATGCCTTCTTTTTCCATTGCATCGGCGAGGGCGCGAATGCCCAGGCCGGACGTGTTCTCGGAACGGAAATCCTCGTCGATGATGACGATGGGGAAACGAAATTTCATGCATGTCTCCAAAAAAGCAAGCCGCCCCTTACAAATGTGAAGGGGCGGACAGGGCGCGACACTATTGCTAGGAATCGCAGAAAAAAAATAAGAACGGGATTCTCGCAGAAATGCGCGCGCTGCGGGAAAAAAATATCATATAGAAAAAATGACCAAACCGCGCAGTAGAGTGCCTCAGCGGTGTGACGGGCGTATTACAGCCCGCCCGACCTTAATGGAGCCAGGCGAAGACGCCCATCGCGATGCCGACACCGGCCACGCCATACGCCAACCCCATCATCCATTTCTTTCGCGTGAGCAGCGTAATGGCCGCCAGCGAAATGGCGATCTGCTCGGCGGTGGTGGCCAAGGCCCACTGGTGGTGGTGGTGCATGGCCTCGTCGGACTTGTGATTCCATTCCTTCGACGACTCTTCCCACTTTTCCGCTTCCTTGCGGATATCGTCCTTTTCGGCCTTGTAGCGGGCCACCTCGGCCTCATATTTCTTAGGATCGACTCCCGGCAGCGTCATGGCCAGCTCGGCCAGGTTTTGCTTGCTCGACTTGGCCTGGTAGTAATTCCAGCTGTTGGCGGCCTGCGTCTTGTCGATCGCGGCGTTGTTCTTGAACATGGCCGCGTCGTTTTGCGTGGCCCCGCCCAGATAACCGAAGGCGGCGCCAACGGTCGCCAGGATGGCCGTCATGACGGCAATATTGTTCGAAAAGCCATCGTTTCCGTGGGCTGCATGTTCCACCGCGTGATCGTGCGGTCCGTGTACGTGAAATCCTTGGCCTGACATGATTGGTTGAATCCTTGAAGAGAAGTTAAACTTTACTGCGGTTGGACTTTGAGGCGATAGGTGACAAACGCGTATGGCAAGCCCGATGTTTCGGCAGTGTGCTGCTCGCGGGCGGTTTCCTCCCACAGCGCGCGGTCGATAGCCGGAAAGAAGGCGTCGCAGTCGAAGGTTTCGCCGACCTCGGTGACGATCAAACGGTCGGTCAGGGCCATGGACTGTTTGTAGATCTCGGCGCCGCCGATGACATAGCCTTCGGCGCCGTCCAGCAGCGCGATGGCCGCGTCGACCGAGTCCACCGCCTCGACGCCGTCATGGCGCCAGTCGGCGTTGCGGGTGATCACGATGTTGCGGCGGTTGGGCAGCGGGCGGCCAATCGAATCGAAGGTTTTGCGGCCCATGATGATCGGATGGCCGGTGGTCAGGCGCTTGAAATGGGCCAGATCCTCCGGCAATTTCCACGGCAAGGTGTTGTTGATGCCGATGCCGCCTTGCCGGTCGGTGGCGACGATGATGGTCAGTGTGCTCATGGATACTCTGTAAGGTTGGGTGAGAATTCCCGGTGGCTGGTATTATCGTTGAAATTGCGGTCCGCTTCCATGACCGTTAAGTAATTTGCCAGAGCGAGTAGCAAGCGCGAACGCTGGCGTGAACACCCTATGAATCCGGCCTTGATGGCCATACCGAGTACCTATGACGAATTTCGAAAAAACCGGCAGCCGTTCCATCCCGTCCCTGCAAGCGACCGTTGAAGAATATATCGAGCCGCGCAGCGGCGCGCGCCACATCCATCTGGCCAGCGACCAGCAGGAACTGGTGTTCCTGGTCGCCTTCCCGACGGTGCCGGACGTCAGCGATGGCCGCGCGCACATTCTGGAGCACCTGTCGTTGTGCGGCTCCGAGCGTTATCCGGTGCGCGATCCGTTTTTCTCGATGCTGCGCCGCTCCACCGCCACCTTCATGAACGCGTTCACCTACGCCGACCGCACCGTCTACCCGTTCGCCAGCACCGACCGCAAGGATTTCTTCAATCTGCTCGACGTGTATCTGGATGCGACCTTCTTCCCGAATCTGGACTACCTGAACTTCCGGCAGGAAGGCTGGCGCCACGTCATCAAGGACGGCAAACTGGCCTACCAGGGCGTGGTGTTCAATGAAATGAAGGGCGCCTTCAACGATCCGATGCGCGCGCTGTACAGCGGCATCGAAGGCACGCTGCTCAAAGGGACGACCTACGAGGTGGAATCCGGCGGCGATCCGCTGGTGATCCCGGAACTGACGCACGAGATGCTCAAGGAATTCCACGCCAGTCATTACCATCCGTCGCAAGCGGTGTTCATGACGGCGGGCGCGATCAGCGCCGAGGAAATCCAGGAACAGATCAAGCTGCGCGTGCTGTCCAAGTTGCCGGCCGCCGCGCAAGAGCGCATGCTGCCGCAGTTGGCGGAATACTGGACCGCGCCCCGCGTCAACGAGGTGCGCATCCCGTCGCAACAGGCCAAGGCCGACGAATACGGCCTGCAGTTTTCGTGGCTGCTGGGCGAATCGACCGACCCGATGGCGTATTACAACGCCTATCTGCTCGACGCCGGCCTGCTGGGCGACGCCTCGTCGCCGTTGATGAAGGCGATGGAATCGGCCGGTTACGGTCGTCCATCGCGGCTGAACGGCCATGATGATGGCCCGCGCCAGTTGATTTTCCACGTCGGCATGGAAGGCCTGACCGAGCCGCAGATCGAAAAAGCGCGCGTGCGCATCTGGTCCGCGCTGGAGCGCGCGGCCAAGCAGGGCGTGCCGACCGACGCGCTGCAGGCAGCGTTGCGCGACATCCGCTACAGCCAGCGCGATACCGCCAACTCGCATATGCCAAACGCCTTGAGCCGCCTGTTGCACGCGCTGCCGGTTGCCATGCGCAACGGCGATGTGTTCGACGCCCTCGACGGCGAAGCCCATCTGGCCAAGCTGGAAGAGGCCATCCAGGACCCGGATTACTTCAAGTCCCTGGTGCGCACGCTGCTGGAAAGCCCGACGCGCCTGACCACCAGCGTCATTCCGGACGCCACCTACTTCACGGCCCGCGACGCGATGGAAGAAGCGCAATTGGCCGTGCGCGACGCCGCGCTGACCGACGACGAGCGCGCCCGTATCGAAGCCGAAACCGTGGCCTTGGACAAGCACCAGCAATTGCCGTCCAACTCGGAGGTGCTGCCGCGCATACGTCCGTCGGACGTCAGCATCCATCCTGCGCCGGCGCTGCCGTTGCCCGAGCCGCTGGCCGCGCAGGCGGGCCGCGTGCTGCCGTTCGCCATCGCCTCCAACGGCTTGTCGTATGCGCGCGTGAACTACGACGTGTCGCATTTCGATGCAGCCGACTGGCCCTGGCTGCGCCTTTACGCGGACGTGGTCACCGAGATCGGTGTCGGCGACATGGATTACGAGGATGCCGACGCATGGCGCCAGCTGATGGCACCATCGTTCGACGTCGGCCTGGATGCGACCCAGCAGCCCGGCGGCGCCTTGAATCTGGAGCTGTGGTTCGGCGCCAGCGGCTTGCGCGAAGACCACGAGGGCATCGCGGAACTGATTTCGCGCACCTTGTCGGAGACGCGTTTCGATGAGCATGAGCGCCTGGCCTTCCTGATCGACAGCGAGGCGCAGGACCGCCTGACCGGCCTGGCGCAGGCGGGTAACCGTTACGCCATGCTGGCTGCGACCGCGCCGCTGTCGCCGCTGCGACGTTTCGACGACGTGGTGGGCGGCGCGGCGTCGCTGCCGTTCTACGGCAAGCTGCTGGAACAAAGTAAAACGCCGGAAGGCATCGCCGCCATCGCGGAGCGTCTGGGCGCGCTGCACAAGCGTGTCACCAGTGTGACGCCGATCATGCTGTCGGCCGGCTCCGGCGACGACAGCGCCGATCTGGCGCGCATGGTCAATCTGCCGGCATCGAAAGCCGAGTCGCCGGGTACTTCTCCGGCGCCGGAGGGATTGCCGCTGGCGGATGCGGCGCTGCATGCGGTCAGCCAGATCAATCATTGTGTGGTGGCTTGGCGCGCGCCGATGGTGCACGAAGCGGGGGCCGCCGCGCTGGCGGTGGCTGCGGAGCTGATGACCAACCAGCTGCTGCATGCGGCCTTGCGCGAGAAGGGCGGAGCGTATGGCGGCAGCGCTGGATACGGCGGTGGCAGCGGCACCTTCGTGATGGCATCGTATCGCGATCCGCGCCTGGCCGAGACCTACGCCGACTTCGACGTGGCGATCGACCAGATGCTGGAGCAAGACTTCTCGCAGGAGGAGTTGGAGGAAGCGATTATCTGCGTCATCAAGGGGCTGGATAAACCGAACTCGCCGCACGAGCAGGTCACGCACGCGTGGAGTTTGTATCGTCGCGGGATCAGCGAGGAATTGCGTCAGCAGTTCCGCAGCGGTGTGCTGAACTGCACGCTGGACGATATCCGCTCGGCGGTGCGCACCTGGATCAAGGATGGCAAGGCCAGTCGCGCCGCGTTCGTCGGCGATTTGTCGCAGGACTTGTCGGGATTGAAAACGGTGGATTTGGTCGAGTTGGCCAACGCCGCGTGAATTCGATCTGAAAGCCGTAGGGCGGATTAGGCGGAAAACGTCATAATCGGTCATGCATGCGTCAACGGGGCGCGTGGATGGCCGATTACGATTCGCTAATCCGCCCTATGTGGTTTATACGACCTTAGACGTTATGGTCGATGCTCTGATGGAAGGCAAGCATTTGCCGCGCCAGCGCCGCGGGCGCTTCCAGCGGAATCATATGCCCCGTATCGCCCGCGAGCATCTGCAGGGTGGCCTTTGGGAAGCGCTCGGCCATCTGCCGCAGATCTTCCGGTGGAACCAGATTGTCCGCCTCCGCGCCAACGATCAGCACCGGAAAACTCAACTCCGCCAACCGCTCCATTAAGTCCGGCCGGTCGATGGTCGTCGCAAACTGTGTCAACAACACCTCCTTGCCAAGATCGAGCGCCATCTGCTGGATCGGTCCGACAATCGCCTCGTCGTCCAGGTGCGCCGGATGCAGCAACTCGCGCAAGCGCTGGCGCGACATCCCCGCATACGCGTTCCGCTCCAACATCGCCACGATCCGCTCGCGTGCCAACACCTCCGCCGGCTTCAGCCCCTTGGCCGAATTGGCGATCAATATTAATGACTTCACGCGCTCCGGATGCGCCACCGCATGCTCGATCGCCAGGTAGGCACCAAGCGAAAACGCCACGAGATTGGCTTGCGGGGCGCTATGCGCCGCGATCAGCTCCTGCATTTGCAGCCGCGTGCGGGCCTGATGCAGCGGTACGTAGTTGAACTCGAAGGCGTCGCCCAACAACGGGGTGAGCCTGGACCACATCCGTGCGTCGCACAACGTCCCCGGAATGAAGTCCAGGCGCGTCATACCGCCATCGGCGCCGTGATCGGTGCGTGGTGCTGGTAGCCTTCGAGCGAGAAGTCGGTCGGTTCGATCTTCTCCAGCCATTCCGGCTCGTATTTGCCGGTCTTGGCGAAGTCCGGCACGCGGTCGGAGATACGCAACTGCGGCGCGGCGAAAGGCGTTCGGGTCAACTGCTCTTTGACCATATCCATGTGGTTTTCGTAGATGTGCGCGTCGCCGATAAAGTAGCTGAACCAGCGCGGCGTGTAGCCTGTCAGCCGGCCAACCAGATGCATCAGCGCCGCGCCTTCCGCCAGATTGAAGGGCGTGCCCAGACCCAGGTCGTTCGAGCGCACGTAGAGGCACATCGACAGCTCGCGCGTGGTCGGATTCGGGATGAACTGGTAGAGCAGGTGGCAGGCAGGCAGCGCGACCGCGTCCAGCACCGCCGGATTCCAGCCGTGGAACAGGATACGGCGGCTGCCAGGATTGTTGACGATGGTGTCCAGGCATTCGCGCAACTGGTCGATCGATTTGTGCAGCAGGACCTTGGGCACGCCGTTGTCGTCGAACTGCGAGATCAGGCGGAAACCGTTTTCCTGGGCGTCGGCGATTTGCGCCGGCTGATCGACTTCGATCAGTTTGAAGCCAGGCCATTGACGCCATTGAACGCCGTAGACCGGGCCCAGGTCATCTTCGCCGAGGCGATAAGGGTTGTCGAGCCATTGCTTGTTTTCGTTGGCGTTCTGGTCCCAGACTTTGCAGCCCAGCGCGCGGAAGTCGGCGGCGCTGCGGGAGGCGCGCAGGAAGGCGCACAGTTCGCCGACCACGGATTTGAAGGCCAGGCGCTTGGTCGTCACGGCGGGGAAGCCGTCGTTCAGCAGGTCGAAGCGCATCATCGCGCCCGGCACGCTCAGGGTGCGGATGCCGGTGCGGTTGTCTTGCCAGCTGCCCGTGTCGAGGACGGTCTGGATCAGTTCCTGGTATTGCTGCATATGTTCTCCAACGTGAGCGTTGCGGCTCTAAAGTCGGGTATTTTATCAGAGGCACGTATGGCGGATTGGGCGGAACGCCGTAATCGGCCAGGCATGCGTTGTCGGCCGCTCATGCTCGGCCGATTACGCTTCGCTGATTCGCCCTACGTATCTCCGTGGTGGCTCGCCAGCTGTTTGTCCAGGCGGGCGACGATGGCCTTCATCGCCGGAGCGGCCGCCAGATTATTGAGCTGGTACGGGTCAGTGCGGACGTCGTATAGCTCCGCAGCCGGGCGCTTGGCGGTCGCCAGGTCCAGCAGCCGGTCCATGGCTGGATTGCCACGGCCGACGATCATCGCGGTCTTGCTTGGACAAGGGGCGATGCCGGCGAAAGCCGCGCTGATGTCGCTGTCCAGTCGCGCTGGCGTGACGGCTTGTCGCGCTGGCGCGCCGGCGGGCCAGCGGTCCGGGAAGGCGTTGCGAATGTAGAGGTACTGAGGTGTTCTGATCGCGCGGGAAGGATAGCTTTCACTACCCGTCAGCACAAAGGTCCGCGCGTTGATCGTCTCCCGCTTGGCCGCGCCGGTGACGTCAAGGACGATTGCCGCCAGATCGGTACTGCCGACCAGCGATTTGGTTACGCGGCCGGCAGCGACTCCGCCCGGGTACATGACGACCAATGGCACGTGAGTGCCGGCGTCGTAAAGCGTCCCCGCACCACGCGGAAACGGAAAGCCGCCTTTGCCGGTCATGACAACCAGCGTATCGGAGAGCCGGCCCGCGCGTTCCAGCCGCTCGATCAGCAAGCCCGCTTCGTGATCGAAGCGCTCGATCTCCGAACGGTAGGCGCCGATGTCGCTACGCACCGCCGGCGTGTCGGGAAGGTAGGGCGGTACGACGGGGTTCGCGGTATCGATCGCTGCGTTCGACCGCCGGTGCGAACTCTTCGATTCAAGACAGAACAAAAGCGGCTTGCCGGCGGTTCGCTTGGCGAGGAAAGTGTCGAAATCGTCGCTGGCGACCGCGTAGCCGCTTTTCTTGAGCATGTCCACGCAGGGGAGTTGCGCGCCAGGCGATTCGGTAAAGGCATTTTCGAAGCTGATGCCGTCGCGCTGAAGGCGGGCGAAAGTCGGCATGCGCAGACCAAGTCTGTCGACCGCCTCGGAGCCTTGCCAACTCCAGCCGTCGGCGACCAGTAGCAGGATATTGGGACGTTGCGCGGACTTGGCGCCGGCCGGTGCGGCAAGCGCCAGACCCAGATTACCCAGTATCGCGGCGCCAAGCGCCATCGATGTCCGCGTGATCGCCTGGCGCCGCGTTATTTTTTTGCCCATTCCTGACCGGACCTCTTAGCGGCTGCCCGATTTGGGCTTGCGGCCGCCCGGCTGCGCGGTGACCTTGCCGGCCGCGCGGGCGAGCGATTTGGCGCCACGACCGCCGGTGACGACGACGGCGCCCTTCGGCGCCGCCGGCTTGCCGACACCGCCGTAGATGCGGCCCGTGCCGGCTTTGCCGCCAGCGGAGCGCGTTGCGCCGGCGCCCTTGCCCGCAGTTGGCACGGGTGGCGTCCAGGTGCCGAGGGAGGCGTCGCCGCCAGCCGGCCGCGCGGCCGCTTTGCTGGCGGTCGTCCCGCCCGAAGCCTTGCCCGCCGCCGTGCCACCGGCCGGACCGGTGAATGGACGTTTTTTCTTGGCCGGCGCTTCGGCGGCCGCTTTCTTCGCCAGCGCCGCCGCCACGCCTTTCGGGCCGGTTTCCGGCACGCGGTGATCCGCTTCGAAGCCCGGTTCCTCTTCACGCCTTATCACCTGGCCGGTCAAGGTCTCGATAGCCTTCAGAATTTCGACTTCGTCGGCGCAGACCAGGGACACCGCTTCGCCTTCCATGCCCGCGCGGCCGGTGCGGCCGATGCGGTGGATGTAGTCCTCCGCTACGGTCGGCAAATCGAAGTTGACCACCTGCGGCAGCGCTTCGATATCCAAACCGCGCGCGGCGACGTCGGTCGCCACCAATAGCTGGACTTCGGCCTGTTTAAAGCGCGCCAGCGCCTTCAGGCGCGCCGGCTGGGTCTTGTCGCCGTGGATCGAGTCGGCGGAGATGCCGTGCTCCTGCAGCGTTTTGACCAGCGTCTCGACGCCTTTGCGCGTTTTGACGAACACCAGTACCTGGCCCCACTGGAGCTTTTTCAGCAGATGCAGCAGCAGTTCCGGCTTGCGGCGCTTGTCGGTGGGGATCAGCCATTGCTTGACGCTTTTGGTGGTGGTGTTGCTGGCGCTGACCTGGATCGATACCGGGTCCTTCAACATGCCTTTGGCCAGCTGGCGGATCTCGTCGGAGAACGTGGCCGAGAACAGCAAGGTCTGGCGCTTTTTCGGCAGCGCCGCCAGCAGGATGTCCAGATCGCGTTCGAAGCCCAGGTCAAGCATGCGGTCCGCCTCGTCGAGCACCAGCGTTTGCAGCAGCGTGAAGCTGATCGCGCCCTGGTCGTGCAGGTCTTTCAGGCGGCCGGGCGTCGCCACCAGCACGTCCAGGCCTTTGCGCAGCTTGGTGATTTGCGGCTCGATCGGCACGCCGCCGTACGCCACCGCGCAGCGCAGCGGCAGATTGCCGCCATAGGTGCGGAAGCTTTCGTAGACCTGCTCCGCCAGTTCGCGGGTCGGCACCAGCACCAGGCAGCGCACCGCTTTCGGCGCAGTCACGCCGTCCATCGTCAGACGCTGAAGGATGGGCAGCGCGAAGCCGGCCGTCTTGCCGGTGCCGGTTTGGGCGGCGGCCATCAGGTCGCGGCCCGCCAGGACGACGGGAATGGCTTGTTTTTGGACGGGCGTCGGCTGTTTGTAGCCCAGGGTGTCCAGCGTACGCTGGATTGGATCGATCAGGCCGAGTGCTTGGAAGGTCATTGTATGTGCAGTAAAACGAAAAGAGGGCGCAGTGTAGCCGGTTGTCCCGGCTTGTGCGAAATTAGTTGGCCAGTGCGGCGGACCACAGCGACAGTATCTCGCGCACGCGGTCGTCCGGCATATTGAGCAGGTTGTCGCCGATGTACAGCTCCACCGAGCTGCGGTCCTGCAGCGCGCCGTGGCTGGCGCCATTGAACAGCCAGACGCCGTGCCGCTCGGCGATCAGGTTGCGGATGTTCAGCGCGCGGTCGCGGCTCACCGGCAGATGCAGATGCAGCATGCTCGCTTGCGGGCGCGCCGGATTGGGCGTCAGCAGCGGATAGTCGCGCAGCGTCTCGTAGAGCCACAGCGTGCGGCGGAAGTAGTCCGGCATCGCCGCCAGCCGCGCATCGAACTGCATCGCGGCGGCCACCACGTACGGCGTGCGCTGGTAGACATTGCCGCCCTGGCGGCGGTACCACTCTTGGGCCTTGGCGACGAACGAGGCGGAGCCGAGCAACATGGCGCCACCCATACCGCCGATGCCTTTATACAGCGACACGTAGACCGTGTCGAAGCCGGTGGCGATTTCGCCGGCCGTGCGTCCGTACGCGGCGGCGGTCTCCCACAGGCGCGCGCCGTCCAGGTGCAAATGGATGGCCTGCTCGCGGCAGTAGGTCTTGATGGCCGCCAGATCTTCCCACTCCGGGCACTGGCCGCCGATCTCGCGCATCGGCAGTTCCAGCGTGGCTGCGCCCAACTTGTCCGGGATGCCCTGGAGTTCTTCAAGCGTCCACGGACGGTTCTGGTCACCGATTTGCAGCGCGTGGAAGTGGTCGAACAGTTGATGATTGGCGCGTTCGTGGCGCAGGATGTGCGACGTCGGGTGCAGCGCCACCAGCTTGCTGCCGCGTTCCTCGCAGGCGATGCGCAGCGCGGTCGCTTGCGTCATGGTACCGGTGATGCAGAACAGCGCCGCCTCGAAACCGAGCAGTTTCGCGACTTTTTGCTCGAATTCCTGGATCAGGGCGCCGTTGCCGTAGGTGTCGTGCTCCACGCCGTTCGCCTCGCACCACGCCGCCATCGCCGCGAACAGTTGCGCGGGCGAGGGTTGGCGATGGCCGGGAAGGTGGGTGCGGCAGCGGAGGCGCAGTTCGGCGTCGGTCAATTCATTCTCCTGAAAGAATGAATGATACCCCGATCAATGCGCGGTGTGGACGTTGTGGAACTGGAGTGCGGCCAGGTTGGCGTAGATGCCACCCAGCGCCACCAGCGACGTATGGGTGCCGGTTTCGACGATTTTGCCGTCTTCCATGACGATGATACGGTCCGCGCGCTGCACCGTGGCCAGGCGGTGGGCGATGATGACGGTGGTGCGGCCGACCATCGCCGCCTCCAGCGCCTTTTGCACCAGGCGCTCGGATTCGGCGTCCAGCGCGCTGGTGGCTTCGTCGAGCAGCAGCAGCGGCGGATTTTTCAGCAAGGCGCGCGCGATGGCGATGCGCTGGCGCTGTCCGCCGGACAGGCGCACGCCGCGCTCGCCCAGGAATGATTTGTACCCTTGCGGCAGGCGTTCGATGAATTCGTGGGCCGCGGCCAGCTTGGCGGCCTGGATCACTTCCTCGTCGGTGGCGCCGGCGCGGCCGTAGCGGATGTTTTCCATCGCGTCGGCCGAGAAGATCACCGTATCCTGCGGCACGATGCCAATGGCGTCGCGCAGCGTGTGCAGGCCGAGCTGCGTGATGTCCACGCCATCGAGCTTGATGCTGCCGCTTTGCGGATCGTAGAAACGCAGGAACAGCTGGAATAGCGTGGTCTTGCCGGCGCCGGAAGGACCGACCACCGCCACCGTTTCACCGGGCCGGATATCCAGCGACAGGTGGCCCAGCGCCGCCGTCTCCGGCCGCGACGGATACGAGAACGTGACGTCGTGCAGGCTCAATGCCGCGCCGTTGGCGGCGCGCGGCGGCAGCGCCAGCGGCTTGGCCGGCGACTGGATGTTCGATTTGACGGCCATCAGTTCTAGCAGGCGCTCGGTGGCGCCGGCGGCGCGCTGCGCCTCGCCCATCACTTCGGACAGGGCGCCGATGGCGCCGGCCACGATCGAGGCGTACAGGATGAACTGCCCCAGGTCGCCGCCGGTCATGTCGCCCGACAGCACCGCGTGGGCGCCGAGCCACAGCACGAAGACGATGGTGCCGAACACCAGCACGATCGCGATCATGGTCAGCAGGGCGCGGGCGCGGATGCGGCGCATCGCGGTCTTGAAGGCGCCTTCGACCGAGGCGCCGAAGCGGTTCGATTCGATCGTCTCGTGCGTGAAGGCCTGCACGGTGGGCATGGCGTTGAGGATTTCGCCGGCCATGGCCGAGGCGTCGGCCACGCGGTCCTGCGAATCGCGCGAAAGCTCGCGCACGCGGCGGCCGAACATCACGATCGGCAGTACCGTCAGCACCAGCAGGCCGATGATGATGGCCGACAGCTTGACGCTGGTCACGAACAGCATCACCAGGCCGCCGATGAACAGCAGCACGTTACGCAGCGCCATCGAGATGCTGGTGCCGACGACAGCCTGGATCAGCGTGGTGTCGGTGGTGATGCGCGACAGGACTTCGCCGGTCTGGGTGGTTTCGAAAAACTCGGGGCTTTGGGTAACCACGTGCTTGTAGACGGCGCTGCGGATATCGGCGGTGACGCGTTCTCCCAGCCAGGAGACGGTATAGAAGCGCGCCGCCGTCGCCAGCGCCAGCACGGTGGCGACACCGAACAGCGCCAGGAACACCAGGTCGACGTGCTTGATGCTCTTGTCGCCGGTGCCGCCGAAACCGAGATCGATCATCTGCTTGAAGGCGGCCGGAATCGCCAGGGTGGCGCAGGCGGCGACCACCAGCGCGATACCGGCCATGACGAATTGCCGCTTGTACGGCGCCAGGAACGGCAGCAAGCCGCGCAGCGTCGACAGGCTGCCTTTCTTTTGTTCCCGGGTGACGTTGGGCGCGACTGCGGTCTGGGTGCTGGCGGTGGTGCTGTTGGTCATCGTGTGGCTGCGGTTTCGGTAAATATGCTTTGGGTTGTTCTAATATTCTTCTACAGTTTCATCGGGCTGACATATCCCGTCAGTTCCAGATAGGCGCGGCCGGCCGGCTTGCCGTCGCGCGTCAGCGTCACCGCGCCTTCCCAGTACACCGCGCCGGTCGAACGGCGCGAATCGAGCTCCTGATCGTCCTGCAATGGGACGATCCGCCATTCCACGTTGCCGGTGGTGAGCCGGCTTTCGACCGGATATTCGGCGTTGGTGCGGGGCGAGCGCCAGCGCCGCTGCGCGGCAAAGCCGACCTGCTCCGGCGCGAACTGCGTGATCTTACCGGATGCGTCGCGCCATGTCGCGTGCGACCATAGTTTAGCACCTGTCTTGTCGCGGAGTTGGAAAGCCATCAGCGCCCCGCCGTCATCGAGGTTGGCGCCTATCCAATCCCAGCCGACGGCGGCCGAATCGCCGCCCAGGATCTGGCTGGACCACTCGTGATCGAGCCAGCTGGCGCCCGTCACCGCCGCCGCCTTGCCATTGCGCGTGATAGTGCCGGTGGTCTTCAGTTGCGGCTCGCTGTAGTAGTAGCTGGCCTGCTCCGGGCGCGGCCCCTTGCGCGAGTAGCCACGCTCGCCCTGGAGCAGCACCGGCTGCGACGGCGCCAGTTTCAGGTTCAGCGCGAAGCTGGCGGCGTCCACGCGGATGGCGTAGCTGCCGTCGGCGTTGCGCGTCATGCGCCAGTCGTCGAGCTTCACGTCGGCGTCGCCGACCTTGGCGTAGGCGATGTCGAAGCCTTGGCGCGCGCTGCGCTGGTCGTGCAGCAGCTTGCCGTGGGCCGGGTCGGACACGGCGGCATGGCCGATGATCAGCTGCTTGGGCGCGAACTTGCTTGGGTTGGCGCGGTCATGTTCGGTCCCGCTGCGGAAGAAGGTGACCTGGAATCCCAGCGGCTTGCCATCGGACGTATTGAGCCAGCCGGTGACATACCACCATTCGGTTTTGTAGTCCGGGTGCGCGCCGTAATCGGCCGGGAAGCGCAGCGAGGCGCCGGCCGGCAGCGGTGGGACCGGTGAGTATCCGGGCGCCGCCGCCCGCGACGACAGGCCGCACAACAACATCAGGAACACCGCGCAGTATCGTATCGAGTGCATCACCAGTCCTCCCTGACCGCGCGTATCGGGCCACCGGACAGCGATTGCCGACCCGCCAGCAAGGCCGTGAGCGCGGACGCGGCCAGCAACAGCCCGGCGACGGCGGCCAACAAACCCCAGGGCAGGTGCAACTGCATGGTCCAGTGGAACGACTGCGGATTGACGACGAAAACCAAAATCATGCTGATGACCCATCCCAGGGCGAAGCCGGTGGCGATGCCAAGGCCGGTCAGTGCGCCGCCCTCGATGGCCAGGATCGACAGGATCTGGCCGCGCGTGACGCCGACGTGGCGCAGCATGCCGAACTCCTTGGACCGCGCCAAGGTCTGCGCCGAGAAGGTGGCGGCGACGCCAAACAGGCCGATGACGATGGCGATCGCCTCGAGCAAATAGGTGATGGCGAAGCTGCGGTCGAACACCTTCATGCTCATTTCGCGTATTTCGGACGGGGCGCTGGTCTCCAGCGCGGCGGCGAACGGCAGCCGCTTCAACGCTCGCACGGTATCGTCGGCCTTGGCGCCGGGTTGGAGCCACAGTGCTGCGCTGCTGGCTTGCTGGTCGCCGGTGATGGCGCGGTAGTCGCGCAGCCGCATTTGAATCGACCCGGTGGGGCGGGCGTAGTCGCGCCACACGCCAGCGACCTGGAATGGATGGAGCTTGCCGTTGAGGGGGATTTCCACCCGTTTGCCGACCGTCATATCGTACAGATCGACCATCGCCTCCGAGACCCAGACCGGCGGCGGTCCGTCCGGCGCGGGCGGCATCATGCGGCCGACGATGGCCAGCGATTGGGCCGGATCTTGCTCGTTGACGATGCTGGCCAGCAGCGCAACGGGCGGGCGGCCCGGCGCCAAAGAGATGGCGCGCACCCGCAGGAAGCTGGATCTTTGCACGCCGGGCAGGGCGGCGATGGCCGCCTGTTCCTGCGGCCGCAGGCCCGCCGTGGTGCCCGCACCGACCGTGCTGACGTAGACATCCGCCGGCAGCACCTGGCGCAGCCAGTCGTCGAGCGACACGCGGAAGCTGGCCACCATGATGGCCATGGCGACCATCAGGCTAAAGCTCGACAGCACGCCGCCGAGCGCGATGCCGGCCTGGCTGGAGGCGTTGGCCAGGCGCGATAAGGTCAGCGTCAACACGGGCGAGGCGCCGGGCCGGTCGGCGGTGGCGGCGCTCCAGCGCTGGTGGGCGAAGCGGAACACGATGGCGGCCAGGCGCGGCATCAAGGCGATCACGCCGACCAGCAGCAGCGCGATCGACAGATAGCCGAAGATCGGCAGCTCGAATACCGGCGGCGCTTGCGACAGCAGCGCGGCCAGCGCGATGCAGGCCAGGGCCGGCCAGGCCGCCGCCAGGCGCGACATGGCCGCTTCCTCGGTGCCGGATTTGAGCGCGACCGCAGGTTTGGCGCGGGCGGCGTCGAACGCCGGCGCGGCGCAGCCCAGCAGCGACACGCCGACGCCGAGCGCGAAGTAGACGGCGGCGGCCACCGGTGTGAAATGCACCGTCGGCTGCACGCCGGAAAAGAAGCCCGCGCCCAGGTCCGCGCCCATGAAATGCAGCGCGGCGGCGGCCAGGCCGTAGCCGGCGGCGATGCCGATGGCCGATCCGGCCACGCCAAGGCTCAGGCCTTCCAGCAGGATCTGGCGCAGCAGGTGGCGCCGGTCCATGCCCAGCACGCGCAGCAGCGCGAACTGGCTGCGGCGGCGGATCACCGACAGCGCCTGCGTGGAGAACACCAGGAAGGCGCCGGTGAACAGGGCCACCAGGGCCAGCACCGTCAGGTTGACGCGGTAGGCGCGGCTCATGCCTTCGTTGCGGCTGTTCTGTTCCTGGTCGTTGGGCTGGTTGACGCGGAAGCGGCCGGGATACTCGCGCTGCAGGTCTTGTTCCAGTTGCGCCTTGAAGGCGTCCCGATTGACGCCGTCGCGCAGTTTCAGGTCGACGCGCGAGAGTTGGCCCAGTTTGTCGAAGCGCCATTGCGCCGCGCCCAGGTCCATCACGCCGATGCGCTGGCCGGCGCGCGCGCTTTGCAGCGATCCGGCCACGCGCAGTTGCAGTTGATCGACGCCGACTTGCAGGGTGATCCGGTCCGCGGTGGGGCGGAGCCACTGCCGCGCGGCGGGCGACAGGAAAATCGCATCGTCGGCCAGCGTGTCGCCCGGGTCGCCGCTGGCCGGCACGCCGATCAAGTCCGGCGCGACGAAGCCGGCGCGGAAGACGTCGATGCCGATGATTTTGAGCGCGGTGCGCTGGCCGGGCACCGAGGCGTCGAATTCCAGCACCGGCGCGGCCACGGTGACGCCGTCGCGCCGCGCCAGGATCGGATAGATCGCCTCGTCGAAGGCCGGCTCGGTGCCGCGCACCTGTACGTCGGCCACGCCGGACAGGCCCTTTATCGCCGACGAGAACTCGTTGAAGGCGGCGGCGTTGATCAGGTGGATCGCGAAGCCGAGCGAGATGCCGACGGCGATGGCGGCGATGGCCACCAGCGCGCGCATCGGGTGCGCCCGCCATTCGCCCAGCAGCAGCCAGCGCGACAGACGGCGCATCGACGCCGCCTCGCGTTTCGATGCGATGCCTTGCCTGCCGCCAGCCGCGCTCACCGTATCGGACATCAGTGGCCGCACTCCAGCGAAAACGATTCACCGGCGCGCTTGGCGCGCAGCCTGGCCTTGTCGGCGTTGGCGTTGGTGGCGCTGCGCGCGTCCTCGTCGGCCCACTGTTTGGTCAACGCGAGCTTGGCGCAGCGCTTGCGCCGGGCCGCCGCGGCGACGGCGGCGCGTTCGGCTTCGCGGGCCTCGCGCTGCTCGACCTTCTGCCGGGACGTTTGCAGCGCCGCCGATTCCTTCTGCATGCGCTGCAAGTCGGCGCTCGCGCCTTCAGCGCCAGCGGGCGCCTTCGGTACCGCCAACGTCGACGACGCGGCGGCGCCGGCCGGGCAGGGCAGGTCGCTGTAACTGATCTTGCCGTCCACGGTACATTTGTAGACGCTTTGCGCGACGGCGTGGTTGGCCGCCAGCGCGGCCGCGCACAGCACGGCGGCGCACGGCGCGCGGAGATGGTGGTTCATGGCGGTCCCGTTCACAGAATTTTCCCGGGATTCATGATACCCAGCGGGTCCAGCGCCGCTTTGATGGCCCGCATCATGTCGAGTTCCACCGCCGATTTGTAATGCGCCAGTTCGTCGCGTTTCAGCGCGCCAATGCCGTGCTCGGCGGAAATCGAACCGCCGAAACCGACCACGCTGTCGTGCACCACCCGATTGACCTTGTCCTGGTTGGCCAGGAAATCCTCGTTGGAAATTCCGTCCGGCGGCGCGACGTTGAAATGCAGGTTGCCGTCGCCCAGATGGCCGAAGCACACCAGCTGGCAACCGGGGAAGGCCGCCTGCAATTGCGGCGCGGTGACGTCGATGAAGTCGGCGATGCGCGATACCGGCAGCGAGATGTCGTGCTTGATGTTCTTGCCGGCCTTGGCCTGCGCCAGCGGGATATGCTCGCGCAGCCGCCACAATCCGGCCGACTGCGTGGTCGATGTCGCCACCACGGCGTCGCTGACGATGTCGCGCTCGAGCGCCGCGCCGATCGCGCGCTCCAGCAGGTCGACCGCGTGCCGTTGAGATTCGCTGCTCGACAGCTCCAGTAGCACGTACTGGGGATGGGCGTCGGCGAAGGGCTTGGGCAGCTGCGGGAACTGCGCGGCGACCAGCTCCAGGCAGTAGCGCGACATCAGTTCGAAGCCGGTCAGGCTGGCGCCGCAGTGGTCCTGCATCAGCACCAATAAACGCAGCGCGTGGGCGGGCGAGGGCAGCGCGGCGAGCGCGGTGATGCTGGCCTTGGGCTGCGGGTACAGCTTGAGCACCGCGCCGGTGATGACGCCCAGCGTGCCCTCGGCGCCGATGAACAGGTCGCGCAGGTCGTAGCCGGTATTATCCTTGCGCAGGCCGCGCAAGCCGCTCCAGATCTCGCCCTGCGGCGTGACCACCTCCAGCCCGAGACACAGCTCGCGCGTATTGCCATAGCGCAGAACGGCCGTGCCGCCGGCGTTGGTGGACAGGTTGCCGCCGATGGTGCAGCTGCCCTCGGCGGCCAGCGACAGCGGGAACAGGCAGCCTTCGGCGGCGGCGGCTTGCTGCGCCTGTTGCAGGATGCAGCCGGCATCGACGGTCATGGTGCGGTTGATGGTGTCGATCTGGCGGATGGCGTTGAGCCGCGCCAGCGACAGCACCACGGCGGTGCCGCTGGCGTCGGGGATGCTGCCCAATACCAGGCCGGTGTTGCCGCCCTGCGGCACCAGCGGCACGCGGTGGCGCGCGCAGGCCTTCACCAGCGCGGCCACCTGTTGCACCGAGCCGGGGCGCAGCACGGCGGCGGCCTTGCCGGTGAAGCGTCCGCGCCAGTCGGTGAGGAAGGGCGCCATGCCGGCGTCGGTGTCGAGCACATAGGCGTCGCCCAGCAGCGAACGGCACTCCAGTAAAAACTCCGTCATTTGACAGTGGTGCCCTTTACCTTGTCGAGCAATTCCTTGGACAGCTTCTTGGCCGCTTTTTTATACGGACGCAGATACATCACGGCGCAGATGAAATAGACGCAGACGATCGCCGCCTCGCCCCAGGCCAGCCGCGACGACAGTTCGTCCGTATCGCTCCAGCCGCGCACCACGCCCTCGGTGAAGTACAGCAGGATCATCATCGAGGTCCACTGCAGGGTGTAGATATCGCGCTTCCACACGCCGTACAGCGGCAGCAGCAGCGGCGCGGCCTTGAGCACCAGCCACGAGCCGCCCGGTTTGAGCGGCGCCAGCACCATCTCCCACAGCACGCACCAGACGATCAGCAGACCGAGGCTGCCGATGGCGCCCCAGTGAAAGTACTTATGCATCGCGTTTTGCATTTTGCATCCCCGTCTGGCATCTTAAAATTTAGGTGGCGGCGCGCAGTTTCATCGCCGTTTCGGCCAGGCGCCGGCCCTGCGCCAGCGCCAGCCGTTTCTCGTCTTCGGTGATGGTCTTCTTGCCATCGAGGCCGGACCAGTGGCTGGCGCCGTAGGGCGTGCCGCCGCTGGAGGTGGTCATCAATTCCGCATTGGTGTAGGGCAGGCCCATCACCATCAAGCCGTGGTGGAACAGCGGTATCATCATCGACAGCAGGGTCGATTCCTGGCCGCCGTGCAGGCTGCCGGTGGAGGTGAACACGCACGCCGGCTTGCCGGCCAGCGTTCCGGCCAGCCATTCGGCGGCGGTGCCGTCCCAAAAATACTTCATCGCCGCCGCCATGTTGCCGAAGCGGGTGGGCGAGCCCACCGCCAGGCCGGCGCAGTCCTTCAGGTCGTCCAACTCGACGTAGGGCGCGCCCTCGGCCGGCACGTCGGCCTCGGTGGCCTCGGCCACCGTCGACACGGCCGGAACGGTGCGCAGGCGGGCGTCACAGCCGGGCACGCTTTCGACCCCCTGCGCGATCAGCTCCGCCAATTTGCGGGTCGCCCCATGACGGGAGTAAAACAATACGAGAATAATCAGATTAGGTTGGTTCATCGGCGGTATTATAGGGCGCTTTCGCTGGGGGCAACACCGCCAGTCTTGTAATCCGATTATCGCTCATGTACGCAAAATATATTCATCCGATTCTTCTTTATGTCTTCAGCACCTGCCGCAACGGCATCGCGACCATGCGATCGCTGTCCTGGCCGGAGGTGCGCGACCTGGTGCTGTTCGCCCACCGCCGCCTGCGCGAGGAAAGCCTGCCCCAGGTGGCCGGCAGCCTCACTTTCACCACCGTGTTCGCGCTGGTGCCGCTGCTGACCATCGCGCTGGCGATTTTCACCACTTTCCCGCTGTTTAACACCTTCCGCACGTCGCTGGAGGCGTATTTCGTCCAGAGCGTGATGCCGAAGTCGATCTCGACGACGATCCTCAATTACCTGACCCTGTTCGCCTCCAAGGCCACGCGGCTGTCGGCGGTCGGCGCGGTGGCGCTGATCATGACGTCGATCGCGATGATGAACCTGATCGAGCGCGTGTTCAACCGCATCTGGCGCGTGCGCGGGGAGCGCAGCTGGACGCGCCGCATCCTGGTCTACTGGGCCATCATCACGCTTGGGCCGCTGCTGATCGGCGTGTCGTTGACGCTGTCGTCGCAGGTGTTCATGGCCACCGTCGACTTGTTCGGCCGGGTGCCGGTGCTGGGCGCGATCATCTACACGGTGGCGTCGCTGGCGCTGACCACGGCCGGTTTCACCTTGCTGTACCTAGCGGTGCCGAACCGCGACGTCGACTGGCAGGACGCCGCCTGGGGCGGGCTGGTGGCCGGACTGGCGTTCGAACTGGCCAAGCGCGGCTTCGCCATTTTCATCACCCAGTTCCCGACCTATTCGAAGATCTACGGCGCGCTGGCGGCGCTGCCGCTGTTCCTGCTGTGGGTCTACGTGTCGTGGGTGATCACCCTGATCGGCGCGCTGCTGGTGGCCGCGCTGCCGGTGGTGAAGTACGAGCGCTGGTGGCACGAGGCCCAGCCTGGCGGCGAATTCGTCGACGCCATGGCGATCATCAAGGTGCTCTACGTGGCCTGCAAATGCGGCGACACGGCACTGGTGGGCGCCGGCGCGATCCGGCTGCGCACCCGGCTCGGTTTCGACGAGATGGATATTCTGCTGGAAAAAATGCTGGCCGAGGGCTGGGTGGGGCGGGTCAAGGTGGAGGCGCCGCCACGGGTCCAGTGGGGCAAGCGGGTCAGCGACGGCACCGATCACTGGGTATTGCTGGCCAACGTCGAGAAACTGACCCTGGCCGAGGTCTACCGCCTGTTCGTTTTTGGCGGCATGCCGGTCAATGCGGGCGTGGTGGCCGTCGGCGACGACGAGCGCGATCTGCAGGCCGCGCGCGAGGCGGCCAGCCTGGCGCGCGAGGTGGAAAACGCCGTGGAAACCGGGCTGGGGAAAACCCTGGCCGAGCACTTCGGGCCGCTGGACTGCCGCTAGGATCGGCGCTGCCATCGGGTGCTCGCTTTGCGCGCCGCATCACACCCAGGCAACATCAGGACAAGAATGTTGTGATTTGCTTATCCGCAGCGCTGGATTTTTTGCCGGGCATAGGCTACATTCGCTATAAGGCTAGAACAACTACAAACCCCATTCACACAGCCTATATCTCAGCGGACAGGACGGCCAAAATGAAAGTCTCCGAAATTCTTCAGGTAAAAGGTAGCATTCTTTATACCATCTCTCCTGACCAGCCTTTGGCGGACGCCGCCAACACGATGGCTGAAAAGGACATCGGCTCGCTGGTCGTCATGGAGTTCGGCGACCTGGTCGGCATGCTGACGTTCCGCGAAGTGCTGCGGGCGCTGCACGACAACGCCGGCACGGTCGGCGGCGGCACGGTGCGCAAGCACATGGACGACCATCCGATCACCGTGACCCCCGACACCGAGGTCAACGAGGTGCGCCGCATCATGCTGGAAAAGCACGCGCGTTACCTGCCGGTGATGAACGCCAAGACCATCCTCGGCGTGATCTCGTTCTACGACGTCGCGCGCGCGGTGCTGGAGGCGCAAAGCTTCGAGAACCGCATGCTCAAGGCGTATATCCGCGACTGGCCGGCCGAGACGGCGGACCAGCATCCGGACTAAAAAACCACGACGCGCAAAAAAAAACGCCATCGGCCCGCGCCCATGGCGTTTTTTGCATGGGGGGCGTCAGGCGGCGCCTTCGAGGGCGTCGTTGCTGAGCCAGCCGTCGAGGGCGGCGGCCGTCATCGGGCGCGCGAACAGGAACCCTTGCGCCAGCGGGCAGCCCAGCGCCTGCAGGATCTGCGCCTGGCGCTCGTCCTCGACGCCTTCGGCGATCACCGACAGCCCGAGGTTGCGGCCCAGCTGGATCACCATCTCGGCGATGCTGCTGCCGCGCGCCGACCCGGTGATCTCGGTGACGAAGGCGCGGTCGATCTTCAGGCGGTCGATCTGCAGCCGCTGCAGATACGACAGCGACGAGAAGCCGGTGCCGAAATCGTCGATGGCGATGCTGACGCCGGTTTGCTTGATCTGACCGAGCATCTTGATCAGCATGTCCGGCTCCTCCATCGCCATCGATTCGGTGATCTCCAGCTCGATGTATTGCGGCGGCGCCTGCGTGTCTTCCAGCGCCTTGCGCAGCATCTCGAGGAAGTGCGGATGGCGGAACTGCACCTGCGAGACATTGATCGACATCATGAAGTCGTGGTGCCCGGCCTTGCGCAGGTCGACCAGCTCGCGGCAGGCGGTGCGCATGACCCATTCACCGAGGTCGATGATCAGCCCGGAGTACTCGGCGATCGGGATGAAGCGGTCCGGCGAGATGAACTTGCCGTCCGGCGTTTGCCAGCGCAGCAGCGCCTCGGCGCCCACCGGCCGGCGCGTGGCCAGGTCGATCTGCGGCTGGTAGACCACGAACAGCTGGTTCTGGCCGAAGGCGGTGCGCAGCGCGTGCATCATGCGCACCCGCTCGCGGATCTCGACGCCCATGCTGCGCGAGAAGTAGAAGTGGCCGGCGCGCTGCTGCGATTTGGCGCGTTTGAGCGCGATGTCGGCGTCCTTCAGCGCGTCGGCGCCGCTGCCTTCGTGCTCCGACAGCCGCACCAGGCCCAGCGTGGCCGACAGCTGCACGTCCTGGCCGTCGATGCTGAACGGGCGCTGGAACAGCGCCAGGATCTTGGCCGGGTTGACCTGCGCCGAGTCGCCCACCAGGCAGAAGATGTCGCCGCCGATGCGCGCCACCGTCAACTGGCCGCCCAGCTCGAACTGCAAGCGGCCGGCGACGGCCACCAGCAGCAGGTCGCCGAACTGGTGGCCCAGCGCGTCGTTGGTCTCGGCGAAGTGGTCGAGGTCGACCAGCGACAGCGTCGACGCTTCGCGCGACGGCCCGGCCAGCGTGGCGTCGAGGATCTCGACCAGGCGGGTGCGGTTGGGCAGCTTCGACAGCTGGTCGTAGAAGGCGGCGTTGTGCAGGTGCGAGACCAGTTCGACATTGTCGAGGCCGACGGCGACGTTGCTGCAGAACACGTCCAGCAACCGCTCGTTGATCTCGCCCGGCTGGCGGCAGACGTCGATGTGGGCGACGAAGTCGCGGCTGGCCTTGCCGGCGAAGTACAGGGTGACCGAATCGGCGCGATAGACGTTGCGGCGCTCCGCCAACGCCAGTTCCATGGCCTGGTGCACGCGCGGCAGCTTTTCGGCCGTCAGGAAGGTGTTGTCGAGGTGGCCGTAGGCGCCCGACGCGGCCATGACCACCAGCTCGTGGCCGCCGTCGTCCTCGCCTTCCTTCACGCACAGCACGCCGCTGTCGTCCTGGCACAGCAGCGCGCCGATCTGCGCCAGCACGCCGGCCGCGAAATTCTTGACGCCGTGCAGGCTCATCAGTTCGGTGCTGCCCTGGACGATCTGGTTCAGGCCGCGCCGGCTGTCGTTGATCTTGCGGATCTGCTCGTACGAACGGATCGCCGCGGTCACCGTCGTAAACAGCTTGATGCGGGTGAGCTCGGACTTGGTCTTGTAATCGTTGATGTCGAAATCGCGGATGGCGTCGATCTCGGGCGCGTAGCCGGGCTGCCCGGTGCGCAGGATGATGCGCACGTCGGCCAGCTTGAGCGTCTCGCGGATATAGCGCACCAGGTGCAGGCCGGCGTCGTCCTGTTCCATCACCACGTCGAGCAGGATGACGGCGATTTCGCGCTCGTGCGCGAGCATGTCGCGCGCCTGGCTGGCCGAATACGCGTGCACGAATTCGAGCGGCCGGTGCTGCATGTCGAGGTTGCCGAGCGCGAAGGTGGTGGTCGAATGGACGTCCTCGTCATCGTCGACGATCATGACGCGCCATACATTGCGCGCGCCCGAGGCGTCGGGCGGGGCTGGATGCTCTTCTAAGAATACCAGATCGTCTTGATCATCCTTGGCCGTGGACGGCTCAAGTGGCGTGATCGGTGGGGGCATGTGTAGCTTCTCCAGGATTTCTCGGTGTTCTTGTGATCAAGTATATAGCGGATTGTCAAAAAGAATGCGGGATTTCCCCCGCTTTGGCCGCGCCGATGCATTCCTGTGTGCAACTTGCCGCTTAGGTGTCGGTTAGTTGTCACACCCGGCTAATATTTTGCCAAGCGATAATTGCCATTGTGCAAATTATTGCCGTGGCCGGCCGCGCGCGGCGGCTGGCTGGTAGAATGAGGAACTTTCCACCTTTTTCCGAAGATTCTCTTCCTATGTCCGGCAATACATTTGGCAAATTGTTTTCTGTTACCACTTTTGGCGAGTCGCACGGCCCGGCGATCGGCTGCGTGATCGATGGATGCCCGCCGGGTTTGCCGTTGTCCGAAGCCGATATCCAGCCGGAACTGGACCGCCGCAAGCCCGGCACGTCGCGCCACGTCACCCAGCGCAAGGAGCCCGACACGGTCGAGATCCTGTCCGGCGTCTACCAGGGCGTGACGACCGGCACGCCGATCGCGCTGCTGATCCGCAACGAAGACCAGCGCAGCAAGGATTACGGCAACATCGTCGACAGTTTCCGTCCCGGCCACGCCGACTACACGTACTGGCACAAATACGGCGTGCGCGATCCGCGCGGCGGCGGCCGCTCGTCGGCGCGCCTGACCGCGCCGGTGGTGGGCGCGGCGGCCGTGGCCAAGAAATGGCTCAAGCAGCAATACGGCACCGAGTTCCTCGGTTGCATGAGCCAGCTGGGCGACATCGCGGTGCCGTTCCAGGACTGGTCGCACGTGCACGACAACCCGTTCTTCGCCGCCAGCGGCGACGCCGCCCTGATTGCCCGCATGGAGGCGGCGATGGACGAGCTGCGCAAGGCCGGCGACTCGATCGGCGCGCGCATCGACGTCATCGCGCGCAACGTGCCGGTGGGCCTGGGCCAGCCGATCTACGACAAGCTCGACGCCGACATCGCCTACGCGATGATGGGCATTAACGCGGTCAAGGGTGTCGAAATCGGCGCCGGCTTCAAGTCGGTGGCGCAAAGGGGCACCGAGCACGGCGATTCGCTGACGCCGCAAGGCTTCATCGGCAACAACGCCGGCGGCGTGCTGGGCGGCATCTCGACCGGCCAGGACATCACGGTGTCGATCGCCATCAAGCCGACCTCGTCGATTCGCTCGCCGCGCGACTCGATCGACAAGGACGGCAACCCGGTCGTGGTCGAGACGTTCGGCCGCCACGATCCGTGCGTCGGCATCCGCGCCACGCCGATCGCCGAGGCCATGCTGGCCCTGGTGCTGATCGACCACGCGCTGATGCACCGCGCCCAGTGCGGCGACGTCAAGGTATCCACGCCCGACATCACGCTGTAAGGGCCGGCGCCGGCGGCCGCTTACACGCGGCTGCTGACGATTTCCTGCGCGTGGCGCCGCTCCACCGCGCGCACCACCAAGGTGCGCATGTCGTTGAGCAGCGAGAACTCGGTCTGGCTCAGCTGGATCGGCGGGAACGAGTCGTCCCAGTCGCCATACAGGAAGCCGGCCGGCTGGCCGTTGGCCGACAGCGGCAGGATCACGAAGCTGCGCGCCTCGGCCAGCGAACTTTTCCACCACAGCGGCAGCTTGGCGGCGAACTTGGCGTCGCGCGCGTTTTCGATGAAGATCACGCGGTCGCTGTTGAGGGCGGCGTGGAACACGTTCGGTTCGTAGGCGTCGTCGAACGTCATCGCCGCCAGCAGCTCCCTGGTGCCTTCGCCGAACGAGATCTTGGCCGAATAATGGCTCTCCTTGCGGTTGCGCACGAAGGCCACCGCGCGCGAAAAATCCAGCCCCTTGTAGACCGTCTCCAGCGCGATTTGCACCATCTGGCCCGGGCTGGCCGTGTCGAGCATGTCGCGCATGTCGGCCAGGCCGCTGAGCAGGATCTTGTTGCCGGCGGCGCGCTGGCGCGTCTTGGCCAGCGCCTTGGCGCGCCGCTCGGCGGGACGCGACAGCGGGGCGATGGTCAGGTCGTTGGCCGCCACCACCTTGGCCTGTTCGATGGCGTGCATCAGATTGGACGGCGCCACGCCCAGCATCACGGCATAGCTTTCGGTCAGCTGCTTGACGATGGCTGCGCCGTCCGGGTCGTCGTGCCACAGCGATTCGGCGCACAAGGCCGACATCGTCGACAGGCCGGCGATCCAGTCGGACGCGCTGACCTCGGCGCCGTCCTCGGCCGGCGCCAGTTTGCGCATGCCCTTGACCAGGTTGGCCGGCAGTCCCCAGTGGAGGGCGGCGGCGTGGCCGATTTCCTCCATGCTCAGGCCCAGCATCTCGGGCGCGACGTCGTCGATGGCGCGGCCATCCTGGTCGGCCAGGCGCTGCAGCTCGTGCCAGCGCTCCGGCATATAGAACGTCATCATCATGCGGCCGAGCGAATGCAGCATCGAGCACACCACGGCCGCCTCGCCGTGCTGGCTTTCGGCCGTGTAGGCGATTTGCTGGGCGACGATCCCCGCCAGCACGGCCTTTTCCATTTCGACGTGGGCGATGGTGGTGTCGGCGGACGTGGCGGACAGCTCCTCGATCAGCTTGAGGCCCAGCGCCAGGTGACCGATCGCCTCGGTGCCCAGCACCAGCACCGCCTTCGAGACGGTGTTGACGTGCTGGCCGAAGGCCGAGTACATGCCGCTGTTGGCCAGCCGCAGCACCTTTTGCGTGAGCACCGGGTCCGACAGCACGGTGCGCGTCATGTTGAATTCCTGCTCGTCCTCGCCGCGCATGGCGCTCAGGATGGCGGTGATGGCCTTGGCGAAGCCGGGCATGTCGCCGCGACGGCGCGTGCAATCCCACAGCTGGGCCAGCGTTTTGTCGCCCAGCGGCGTGCTGGCTTTGAAGCTGTCCGTCATGGCGCCACCTGTCGCAGTTCGGCCGGCACCAGCTTGACGTGGATGCTTTCCCTGAGCGCGGCCAGGGCGACGTTGGCGGCCATCGGCTTGCCGGTCAGGTAGCCCTGGATGTACTGGCAGCCGCGCCGCTCGAGGAACTGCATCTGCTGCTCGGTTTCGACGCCCTCGGCCACCACCGACAGGTCCAGGTGCTTGGCCAGGTCGAGCACGGCGTTGCAGATGGCGCCGTCCTTTTGCGATTCGGGCAGGTCGCGGATGAAGGCGCGGTCGATCTTGAGCACCGAAATCGGGAAGCGTTTGAGGTAGGCGAGCGACGAGTAGCCGGTGCCGAAATCGTCGATGGCGATGCGGGCCTTGCGCGCCGCCATTTTGGACAGGATCGATTCGGCGTGGACCGGATCGACCATCAAAGTGCCTTCTGTGATTTCTAACACCAATTGCTCACCAAGTAGGCCCGAGAACGCGATGGCGTCGTCGAGCACGTCGAGAAACTTATCGTTGCGGAATTGCCGGGGGCTAATATTAACAGAGATGTAGAGGGGGCGTTTCGCCACCTCCTCGAACTGTTTGAGCTGGACGCAGGCGGCCTTGAGCGCCCAGGCGCCCAGCAGGTTGATCAAGCCGTTGGTCTCGGCGATGGGGATGAAGCGGGCCGGCGGCACCATGCCCAGGGTCGGATGCTTCCAGCGCATCAAGGTCTCGAAGCCCTGGATCTCGCGCGTCCTGGCGTCGACGATGGGCTGGTAGTACAGCAGGAACTCGCCCTCGCGCACCGCCTGGAACATCGCCGCCTCGAGCGAGATGTCGTGCGCCGGCGGGCCGGCGTCGGCGGGGCTGTAGACCACGCAGCGCGCCTTGCCGGTTTCCTTGGCGCGCGACATGGCGGCATCGGCCAGCGCGACCAGGCGCACCTCGTCCTCGGCGTGGGTCGGATAGACGGCCACGCCGACCGAGGCGCCGACATAGATCGTGTGGCCGTCGATCTCGAACGGCGACTGCAACGTGGCGATCAGGCGCCCGGTGACCAGTTTGATCTGGGCGTCGGTGGCGGTGCCGGGCAGCACGGCGACGAATTCGTCGCCGCCCACGCGGGCCAGCGTGTCGCTGTCGCGCAGCGTCTTGCGCAGGCGGGCGGCGGCCATGCGCAGCATGGCGTCGCCGATCGGATGGCCCAGGCCATCGTTGACCTTCTTGAAGCCATCGATGCCGATGGTGGCGACGGCGAAGCCCTGGCCGGAGCGGCGCGCGTTGGCGATGACCATGCGCATGCGGTCCGACAGCAGCAGGCGGTTGGGCAGCTCGGTCAGCGCGTCGTGCGTGGCCATGTGGCGCAGGCGCTCCTCGGTGGCGTGCTGGATCGACATGTCGCGCCCGACGACCAGCAGCCCGGCGACCGCGTGGTGCGGGTCGACCAGGCAGGAGAGCCGCAGTTCGTGCCAGACTTCGGCGTCCGCTGTCTTTAGGCGCGCTTCGATCAGGCGCGTGGCGCGCGATTCGGCCACCTCGATCAGCGCGGCCGCCAGCGGCGCCTGGTCGGCTTCACAGATCAATCGGGTCAGCGTGCCGCCCACGAGGGCGTCCGCACGCGCCAGCAGCGCGGTCGCGCGGCGGCTGGCGAAGGCGATGGCGCCGAGCGCGTCGAGACGGAACACGACATCGCCAGCCTCCTCCATGAGGTGGTCCACGAAGTGGTCCGATCGGTCGCGCTGATCGCGCTCGGGCTGTGCTGGATGAGTGGGCTGCATCGCGTGGTTCTACGCTTTCAAGTTGTTCATGTAACAATTGGATTGCTTTTATCTTGCAAAACCAGAACGAAATGTATCACTGATGAGTTTGGATTTACATGAAAATAGACAACATTCTGTCGAGTTTTACTCATTTCTATTGAGAAACCTCTAAAAACCTGCTGGCAGAGGGAAGGGCGGGCCGCCGCGGGCGCTTTTCGCCGCCGCGCGACGACCGGCCGCGGCGCCGGTTCGTGCGCTTGCCTGACACTTTTGTTTGCGCTAGTCTGGCTTGTCAAATTAGCCGGGCGCCGCCCGGGAGGAGCCCGCCGTGAACGCTTTCGAGACCCCTTTCGACACCCATCGGGTGCAAAATACCGTCGCGCCGCTGGAGAATTTCAACTTGTTTACGTCGGACCCGGCGTTGCAGGAAGCGCTGCTGCGCGAAGGCGGTGGCGCGCAGGCCGACGCGCTGCGGGCGCTGGGTGAGCAACTGGGGCGCGCCGAAACGCTGGACCTGGCGCGCCTGGCCAACCAGCATCCGCCGGTCCTGCACAACTTCGACCGGGCCGGCAACCGCATCGACGAGGTGGAGTTCCATCCGGCCTGGCATCGCCTGATGACGCTCCTGATAGGGAGTGGCGCCCACGCATCGCCGTGGCTGGGCGGCGATGGCGCGCAGGTGGCCCGGGCGGCGAAGTATCTGCTGTTCGGACAGGTGGAGAATGGCTCGCAATGCCCGGTGACGATGACCTATGCCTGTGTGCCCGCCCTGCGCCAGGCGCCGGCCATCGCCGCCAAATGGTTGCCGAAGATCCTGTCGATGGAATACGACCCGCGCTCCTTGCCGGTCGAGCAAAAGCGCGGCGCCATCATCGGCATGGGCATGACGGAGAAACAGGGCGGTTCCGACGTGCGCGCCAACACCACCCGCGCCGAGCCGCTGTCGCCGGCGGATGCGAAAGCGCGCTACGGCGACGAGGGCGGCGACGTGTATCGCATCGTCGGCCATAAATGGTTCTTCTCGGCGCCGCAGAGCGACGCGCACCTGATCCTGGCGCAAACCGGCGACGGCGGCGGCGCCGGGTTGTCGTGTTTTTTCCTGCCGCGCTATCTGCCGGACGGCAGCCGCAACCAGATTCGCGTGCAGCGGCTCAAGGACAAGGTGGGCAACCGCTCCAACGCCTCGTCGGAGGTCGAGTTCACCGGCGCCCACGGCTGGTTGATCGGCAAGCCGGGACGCGGCATTCCGACGATACTGGAGATGGGCGGCCACACCCGGCTCGATTGCGTGCTCGGTAGCGCCGGCGCGATGCGCGCCGCGTTGACGCACGCGCTGCACCACGCGCGCGGCCGTTCGGCGTTCGGCCGGCCGCTGTCGGAACAGCCGTTGATGCGCAACGTGCTGGCCGACCTGGCGCTCGAATCGGAGGCTGCCACCGCGTTTGCCATGCGGCTGGCGCGCTGCTTCGACCAGGGCGGCGATCCGGCGCAGCAGCTGCTGGCGCGCATCCTGACGCCGGCCGGCAAATACTGGATCTGCAAGCGCGGCCCGGCCTTCGGCGCCGAGGCGATGGAGGTCGCCGGCGGCAGCGGTTACGTCGAGGACGGGCCGTTGGCGCGCCTGTACCGCGAGCTGCCGGTCAATTCGATCTGGGAGGGTTCCGGCAACGTGATGTGCCTCGACCTGCTGCGGGCCTTCGGCAAGACCCCGGCCGCGCGCGACGCGCTGGCGGCGGAGCTCGAGCTGGCCGGCGCCGGGCAGGGCGCAGGCCATGGCGAAGGTTATGGCAAAGGTGATAGCAAAGGTGATAGTAAAGGTGATAGTAAAGGTGACAGTAACTACGTGCGCTACACCGAGGCGCTGCTGGCGGACCTGGAGCGCCCGCAGGCCGACGAATTCGGCGCGCGGCTGCTGGCCGAACGCGTGGTGCTGGCGGTGCAGGCCGGACTGCTGCTGCGCCACGCGCCCTCGTATGTGTCGTCGGCGTTCGTCGCCTCGCGGCTGGCGCGCGAGCCCGGAGGCGCCTTCGGACGGCTGCCGGCGGGCGTGGATTGCGAGGCGATTCTTGGTCGGGCGCTGGTGCCGGCCTAGTATAATGGGGCGAACATGACACGACAACCCGTCTAAAAAGAGCAAACAATGAAACAAGATCCGCGCTTCCCCAATCTATTCATCACCGACCACCCACTGATCCAACACAAACTGAGTCACATGCGCGAGAAAGATACGTCGACCCGTACCTTCCGCGAACTGCTCAAGGAAATCACGCTGTTGATGGGTTACGAGATCACGCGCGACCTGCCGCTGACCACGCGCACCATCGAAACCCCGCTGATGACCATCGACGCACCCGTCATCGCCGGTAAAAAACTGGCGATCGTGCCGATCCTGCGCGCCGGCATCGGCATGAGCGACGGCCTGCTGAACCTCGTGCCGTCGGCGCGCGTGGGCCACATCGGCGTGTTCCGCGACCCCGACACCCACCAGCCGGTGGAGTATCTGGTGCGTCTGCCGGATCTGGCCGAGCGCACCTTCATCCTGTGCGACCCGATGGTCGCCACCGGCAATTCGGCGGTGCACGCGGTGGACGTGCTGAAGTCGCGCGGCGTGACGGACGAACAGATCATCTTCCTGTCGCTGGTGGCCGCGCCGGAAGGCATCACCGTGTTCCAGAAGTCGCACCCAGGCGTGAAAATCTATTGCGCCTCGCTCGACTCGCACCTGGACGATCACGCCTACATCGTGCCTGGCCTGGGCGATGCCGGCGACCGGATCTTCGGCACCAAATAATCACGCCATGGCCACTCCAGTCGATCCCGATTTCCGCGCCCGCCTGGCGGCGCTAAACGACAAATTCGCCGCCACCGTGCCGGTGACGATGGAAAAGATCACATCGGCGCTGGCCGTCTGCGTCGCCGAAAGCGGGGCGGGGGGCGCGCCGGGCGAGGCGTCGATGCGCGCGCTGCACGAGCTGCTGCACGGCGTGGCCGGTTCGGCCGGCACCTTCGGCTTCGGCACGCTGGGTCGGGAGGCGCGCCGCATCGAGCACCTGCTGCGCGAGGCGATGGCTGCCGGTTCCGGATGGGAGGCGGTGCCGCCCGAGGTGGAAAAACTGCTGCGCTGGGCCGCCCGTGACCCGCACGCAACACTATTCGATTGAGACGTGCGCTTGATGTAAATCAAACCAGTTATCATTTACTTGTCTATAGTGACAGTTACACCACTCACGGACGAGGGAAGAAGTACCGGCGGGGAAGCCCGGACAACTCGGTTTTTCTACCAAAAAAAGCGACGGTTTGCATTTATTTTCGTGAACACGTGCTTTTCTCTCGTAAATGGGTATAATGCGGGATCGTTTAGATTCAAGAGTAGTGCAGTTAGTCTGTCATTTCTTTCTTGCCTCAAACGATATCACGGGCGCAAGCCCAACTTAACTGAAATAGGAATTGTAATGGCAACTGGTATCGTAAAATGGTTCAATGATTCGAAGGGCTTCGGCTTTATCACCCCTGACGAAGGCGGCGAAGATCTGTTCGCTCACTTCTCGGCGATTCAGTCCGCAGGCTTCAAGTCGCTGCAAGAGAACCAGCGTGTTTCTTTTGAAGTGACCGCTGGTCCTAAGGGCAAGCAAGCTTCGAACATTCAGCCTCTGTAATACGCTGAATCAAACGAAATAAAGAAATCCTCGGTACCCGAGGATTTTTTTTCGTCCAACGTTTTGTTGTTGCTGCGATATAAGGGTTATTGCTTCCCCGATTTGCGCCAGTAATCCCCCTGCGCATAGGTATGCCGCAGAAAGTCCACAAACGCCCGTATCCGCAGCGGCAAATGCCGGCGCTGCGCGAACACCGCGTAGATATCGTTGCCCGGTGCCGCGTGATGATCGAGCACCGTTCGCAGCTTGCCCGCCTCGATCTCGCTGCCCACCTCCCACATCGACCGCCATGCCAGCCCCTTGCCGGCCAGCGCCCAGTCGTGCAGCACCTGGCCGTCGTTGCAGCCCATGTTGCCGTTCACCTTCAACACCACGTTCTTGCCGTTGTCGCGGAAGGTCCAGCCGCGCTGGCTGCCCTCGCTGCTGATGGCCAGGCAATTGTGCTTGGCCAGGTCGGCCAGCGTCTTCGGCTCGCCGTAGCGCTTGAGATAGGACGGCGCGGCGACCACCACCCGCTCGTTGTCGGCCAGCTTAACGCTGACCAGGTTGGAGTCGGCCAGGCTGGCGATGCGGATCGCCACGTCGATGCCCTCGCCGACGATGTCGACCACGCGATCGCTCATGTTCAACGTCGCCGTGACGTCGCGATGCTCGGTCAGGAAGGAGGGCAGTAGCGGCGCCACGTGCTGGCGGCCGAAGCCGGCCGGCGCGGAAATCATCAGGTGGCCGGTGGCGTGCGCGCTGCGCTCGGCGACCGCCGATTCGGCCTCCTCCAGTTCCGCCAGGATGCGCTGGCAATCCTCGAGGAAGGCCGCGCCTTCGTCGGTCAGCGCCAGCTTGCGCGTGGTGCGCTGCAATAGCTTGACGCCAAGGCGGCTCTCCAGCGCGTCCAGGCGGCGCCCGATCATGGCCGGCGCGATGCCCTCGGCACGGGCGGCGGCCGACAGGCTGCCGCGGGAGACGACTTCGACGAAGGTGGATATTTGTCTGAACTGGCCCATGGAACCGGCGTGCCTCTCACTTGTGATAAAAACGCATAGATGAAGTGATTTTTAGTCTCGTTTGCATAACTTATGAGTGAATATACTGTAAAACAGAACGCCGCGTAACCGAGCAGCCACACTAAAAGATTCAGGCGCGCAGCCGCAGCATCAGTGCTTATAATTTGGTATGGAAGTTAATATTTTCTTACGGAGACCTATCCCATGACGCAGTCCACCATTACTTTGCCGGCAGGCATGCAAATCACCGGCGAGATCAAGCCCGGCTACGAAAACATCCTGACCGCCGACGCGCTGTCGCTGGTGGCCAAGCTGACCCGCGAGTTCGAATCGCGCCGCCAACAGTTGCTGGCCGTGCGGGTCGAGCGCGCCAAGCGCCTCGACGCGGGCGAGCGTCCGGACTTCCTGCCCGAGACCGCGCACATCCGCGCCGGCGACTGGAAGATCGCGCCGATCCCGAAGGCGCTGGAGTGCCGCCGCGTCGAGATCACCGGCCCGGTCGAGCGCAAAATGGTCATCAACGCCTTCAACTCGGGCGCCGACAGCTACATGACCGACTTCGAGGATTCCAACACGCCGAACTGGGACAACCAGATTACCGGCCAGATCAATATGTTCGACGCCGTGCGCCGCACCATCGCGCTCGAGCAAAACGGCAAGTCCTACAAGCTGAACGACAAGATCGCCACCCTGGTCGTGCGTCCGCGCGGCTGGCACCTGGATGAGAAGCACGTGCTGGTCGACGGCAAGCGTATTTCCGGCGGCATATTCGACTTCGCGCTGTTCATGTTCCACAACGCCAAGGAGCAACTGGCGCGCGGCGCCGGCCCGTACTTCTATCTGCCGAAGATGGAATCGCACCTGGAAGCGCGCCTATGGAACGACATTTTCGTGATGACGCAGAACGAGCTGGGCCTGCCGCAGGGCACCATCAAGGCGACCGTGCTGATCGAGACCATCCTGGCCGCCTTCGAGATGGACGAGATCCTGTACGAACTGCGCGAGCACAGCTCGGGCCTGAACGCCGGCCGCTGGGATTACATCTTCTCGTGCATCAAGAAGTTCAAGCTGGACAAGGATTTCTGCCTGGCCGACCGCGCCAAGGTGACGATGACGGCACCGTTCATGCGCGCCTATGCGCTGCTGCTGCTTAAAACCTGCCACAAGCGCAATGCGCCGGCCATCGGCGGCATGGCCGCGCTGATCCCGATCAAGAACGATCCGGAAAAGAACGAGGTCGCGATGGGCGGCGTGCGCAACGACAAGGCGCGCGACGCCACCGACGGCTACGACGGCGGCTGGGTCGCCCACCCGGGCCTGGTCGAACTGGCGATGACCGAGTTTACCAAGGTGCTGGGCGACAAGCCGAACCAGATCGACAAGCAGCGTCCGGACATCGACGTCAGCGCCGAACAGCTGCTGGACTTCAAGCCTGAAGCGCCGATCACCGAGGCCGGCCTGCGTTACAACATCAACGTCGGCATTCATTACCTGGGCAGCTGGCTGGCCGGCAACGGCTGCGTGCCGATCCACAATCTGATGGAAGACGCGGCCACGGCCGAAATCAGCCGCTCGCAGGTATGGCAGTGGATCCGGTCGGACAAGGGCGTGCTGGACGACGGCCGCAAAGTGACGGCCGACATGGTGCGCGCGATGATACCGGAGGAGTTGGCCAAGGTGCAGCGCGACGCGCCGGGCGGCGACGGCCCGACCTATGTGCGCGCCGGCCAGATCTTCGAACAGATGTCGACCTCGACCGAGTTCGCGGAGTTCCTGACCTTGCCGCTGTATGAAGAAATTTAAATCCGGGTTCTAAAAACCAAAGCCGGCGGATGATGTTTGTCCGCCGGCTTTCGCATCAAAAATCATTTTTCCACAAGCGCAGCGCGGTGAACGTCGCCAGCGCGGTGTCGATACGATCGAGCCGTCCGGCCTTGATCAACTGTTCCGCGATCGCCGGTTCCCGGTAGCGCAGGAAGGGATTGGTCGCCTTCTCGACACCGATCGTGCTCGGCACCGTCGGCAGATTATGCTCGCGCTTGTCGGTCTCCACCTTCACACGCTCTTGCAGCGCCACATTATCCGGCTCGACCACGCGCGCGAAGCGCAGGTTGGACAGCGTATATTCGTGGGCGCAATACACCTTGGTATCATCCGGGAGCGCGGCCAGTTTGCCCAGTGAGCTGATCATCTGCGCCGGCGTGCCCTCGAACAGGCGGCCGCAGCCGCCCGCGAACAAGGTGTCGCCGCAAAACAGCCAGGTCGGCTCGTCGGCGGACGGCTCGCGCACGTAGGCGATGTGGCCCATCGTGTGGCCGGGCACGTCGAGCACGGACAGGCGCAGCGGAAGGCCCGGCACGTCGAACTGCTTGCCTTCGCCGACCGGCAAAGTGACGGCGGCGATGGTCTCGTTGCGCGGGCCGAAAACGGGAACCTGATAATGCTGTAATAATTCGGGAACGCCGCCGATGTGGTCAGCGTGGTGATGGGTGAGTAGAATGGCGGTGAGCTTGAGTCCGTTTGCTTTGAGCGCCGCCAGTATCGGCTTGGCGTCGCCCGGGTCGACGACGGCGGCATGCACGCCATCATGTATCAGCCACAGGTAATTGTCGTGGAATGCTGGAACCGTCAGAACACTGAGAGCTTGGTTAGAAGATATGGTCATTGGATCACAAAAGGCTAGACATGGATAAAGCGGGATCGGAGCAATCCATTATAGCGCTGGAAGGCTGGCTGCAAACGCCCGCAGGCGTGTACTTGCGTGCGTGGGAACAAACATGTCTCGATAATTTAACAGCCGATATCTTCGGGTACAACGCGGTGCAGATCGGCATGCCGCAAATCGATGCGCTCGCGGCCAACCGCATGCCGTACAAATGGCTGGCCGACCGCAAGGTGCGCCCGCCGGTCGCGCCGCAGCAGCAAGCGGCGCCGGCGCATGGCGGGCCGGAGATCGCGGTGGCGCCGGCGCCGCCGCCGCGTCCGGTCGCGCTCACGCTCGATTACACCGAGCTGCCGTTCGCCTCGCAAAGCATGGACCTGGTGGTGCTGCCGCACGTGCTGGAATTTTCCACCGACCCGCACCAGGTGCTGCGTGAAGTCGAACGCGTGCTGATCCCCGAAGGCCAGGTCATCATCTGCGGCTTCAACCCGGCCAGCCTGTGGGGCGCGCGCCATGTGATGCGGCGCGTCGGCGGCACCTCGTTCCTGCCGCGCACCGAGGAGCTGATCACTATGCCGCGCATGAAAGACTGGTTAAAATTATTGAATATGAGCGCCAGCCAAAGTCATTTCGGTTGCTACGCGCCGGCCTGCCGCACAGAAAAATGGTTGAACCGTTACGCATTCATGGATAATGCCGGGCCGCGCTGGTGGCCGTTCTTCGGCGGCGTGTATATCGTGCAGGCGATCAAGCGGGTCAAGGGCATGCATCTGATCGGTCCGGCTTGGACCAAAAAATCGGCGACGGCCCAGGTGGTCGTCCCGGCAACAAACAAAAGGCGGGAATAGCAGTATGGATAAGGTGGAAATTTTTACCGACGGCGCGTGCAAGGGCAATCCTGGCCTCGGCGGCTGGGGCGCGTTGCTGGTGGCCGAGGGGGCCGAGAAGGAAATCTGCGGTGGCGCGCGCGACACCACCAACAACCGCATGGAATTGCAGGCGGTGATCGAAGCGTTGAGCGCGCTCAAGCGCCCGTGCACGGTGGTGCTGCACACCGACAGCCAGTATGTTCAAAAAGGCATCAGCGAATGGATACACGGCTGGAAAGCGCGCGGCTGGAAAACCGCCGCCAAGGAGCCGGTCAAGAACGAGGACTTGTGGAAGGCGCTTGACGCCGCGCAAACCATGCACACGGTCGAATGGCGCTGGGTGCGCGGGCACAACGGCCATCCGGGCAACGAGCGCGCCGACGTGCTGGCCAACCGCGGCGTCGAGCTGGCGCGCGGCCGCTAAAGCGCCGGGCCGGCCGAGACCCTGACTGGCCGCGATCGCGGCCCGACCGGCCTGTTATACTTCTCCGCTTGACCGTAGCAACCACAGAGTACTTATGCGCCAAATCGTTCTCGATACCGAAACCACCGGTATCAACCCCAAGCTGGGCAACCGCATCATCGAGATCGGCTGCGTCGAACTGCACAACCGCATGCTGACCGGGAATAACTTCCACGTCTACATCAATCCGGAACGCGAATCGGAAGAGGGCGCGCTTAACGTCCACGGCCTGACGACCGAGTTCTTGCGCGACAAGCCGAGATTCCACGAGATCGTCGACCAGCTGCGCGAATACATCCAGGGCGCCGAAGTCATCATCCACAACGCGCCGTTCGACCTTGGGTTCCTGAACCACGAGTTCCGCCTGCTCAAGCTGCCGGACTTCTCGACCCACATCGGCGGCGTCATCGACACGTTGGTGCACGCCAAGGAGCTCCATCCGGGCAAGCGCAACTCGCTCGACGCGCTGTGCGACCGCTACGGCGTCTCGAACTCGCACCGCAAACTGCACGGCGCGCTACTCGACGCCGAGCTGCTGGCCGACGTCTACCTGTCGATGACGCGCGGGCAGAACAGCCTGGGCATGGATGTGGAGGAGGAGGTCGTCGTCGGCGGCGCCCTGCTCGAACCGGTGCCGCTGGCCGATATCATTTTCCTGCCGGCGTCGGACGATGAGCTTGCCGCTCACGCGGCCACCCTGGCGGGCCTCGACAAGGCTGTCAAAGGGCAGTGCATCTGGACCGCCAGCTTGGCGCCGGCCGCTTGATGGGGACGATAGCAGGGCCGAATGCATAATTTTCACGCCGGCCCTTCCATTTCCCTGGGGATGTATGCGATAATTCGCCCCGCTTCGGGAGGTTAGCTCAGGGGTAGAGCACTGCATTCACACTGCAGGGGTCGCAAGTTCGAAACTTGCACTTCCCACCAAATTTTTGTTTTGAAATCAATGGCTTGGCGTTCGCCGGCTCGTTTCAGGACAGCGGCTTATGCCGGCTTTGCGGTGAAAAATAGGGGGAATTCGACAAACGATTCCACCAACGCCAAAGGCCATCATGGCATCATCCATACCACGCGGCATCCGGGTCATCGACTGGAAAAACGCCGACAAGTCCAAATCCATACGTTATAGAGTGCGCGTCGAGCGCGGCGACTTCGTGGTCGACCGGTCGTTCGCCGATCTCGAGCGCGCCAAGCTCTTCCTCGAAGACACCAAGACCCCCGAGGGCGGCTGCTGATCGCGCGCGGGCGCGACCGGGCGACGCTCGAAGTGTCCAAGATGGAGCTCCTCGCCGCCGAGCTTGTGATGAAGGGGCGCTGCACGCTCGGCCACGCCATCGACAGCTACATGCGCGCCTATGTGAATCCCAAGCTCGAATCCGAGGTCGACAAGGTGCGGCAGACCGCCAAGGCCGCCGCCGCCCGGTTGCTTCATTGCAAGGTCATCCCCATCTCCTACGTCAAGGAGGGCTTCGCGGTGCCCAGCGGTCCGCTGGCCGCGCTGCGCGACAAGTCGAAGGGCTTCGCGACCAAGCAGATCGGCGACTTCTACGTCGACGAGCTGACCGAGCAGGAGGCGACCGAATACATCGACTACCGCTTGGGGCAGGGCAAGGCCAAGAGCACCGTCAAGCGCGAGCTCTACGCGTTGCAATCGGTGGTGAACAAGCTACGCTACACGGACCATCCCGCCTGGAAGCAGTTGAACGGGCGCAACCCATTTCAACTGGCCGACAAGACGAAGGTCAAGGGCGGCGAGCGCAAGCGTCGGACCATCATCGGGCCTGAGCAGGAGGAGGCGCTGCTGACTTAGCTGCGCAAGTGCCGCAACAAGGAGATGCCGCTGATCTTCGCGGTGGCGATGTCCACCGGCATGCGCAGGGCGGAGGTGCTGGGCCTGCTGTGGTCGCAGATCGACTTGGAGCGCGGCGTCATCAATTTGGACGCCGAACAGACCAAGGCCGACGAGGAGCGCTTGGTGATCCTGTTGCCGGAGGCCGTCGAGGCGTTCAGGGCGATTCCTCGCGCGGACGGCGATGACTGCGTGTTCCACTACAAGATCGAGGGCTTCAAGTCGGTGTTCCGCCGCGTGTTGACGCGCGCCAAGTTGGAGGGCATCCGCATGCACGACACGCGGCGCTCCTTCATCTCCCGCGTCCTTCGGGACATCACCTCGTCGCCGGTGGTGATCGCCGACATGATCGGCGCGCGCAGCGTGGCGAACCTGCAAAAGCGCAGCATCGAGCGCATACGCCAAAGCGAGATGATCGACTCGGGAGCGATACAGACCGAGGAGCAGTTCCGCTGGGTGGTCCACCACAAGGATGGCCAGACCACCGCGCGGTATGCCAATTTGGCGCCCGCCAAGGGTTCAAGCAAGCCAAAGAGCTCAGGCACGTAGGCGGCGAGTTGGAAGGCCATCGAGGCGGAAACCGGCCTTCCAAGTCGAGCGAATGGTGTTTGATAGAGCTTGATAGACTATCCAGATCAAGGCGCATCGCCGCTCGTTCGGCGCAGCGATGCGGTCGCTCAACGTGCCCGATAGCGTTCGCCAGCGATTCCTCAACAGCTCGGACGCCAGCGTGAGGCCTGGCGCCTGCTCCGCCCGATCCCGTATCAGCGGTGCCGGCATGGCGGCAGCGTATGGGGAGCAGAGTCTTGGCGGGGCCGATGAGCGTTTCCAAGGTCGATTCCAGTTAGTGAGCGCCGATGACGCCAAGCCGATATCGGGCGAGACTGTCCGTGTGCGTTCCACCGGTGGCCAATACCTTACTGGAGTGACAGATGCCGAGGGTTACACCCAGTGGGTGGAGCGGGATGCCGCCGAGGCTCTGGCGTTCGACTTGATGAAGGAGAAGAAGTGAGCGATCTTCCACCATTGGCGACAGGCGGCATGTCGCGCGAAGGCACAACGACGGTCGTTCGCATCCATGGAGCAAAAATCGATTCGGTGGACAAAAAAATCCTATGCTCCGCGATGTGCAAATGCGACAAGCAGCCCAACATCGGCAAGGACGGCAAGCAGCTCAAATAGGGATGCGTCAGCGCGCACCTGAAAGGTCTCGACAAAGCGCTTGACCATAGATCCAACTACAAGCAAGAGCTGAACTATGACATGACCCAGACGCCACCAGCGCCGATAACGGATAGCGACGTGGACACCAAGGGCCACGATTATCTGCCCGGCTGGATCAAGAAATACTGGGGGTCCAAACCGGAGCATACGCGCGCCTACAAGTCGGGCATTGGACTCATTCGCCGGCCAGACGTCGTCGTTGTGAAAGATGCTTCCAAGCCCCCGACGCAGGACAACATCAAGCAGATTGTGGAGATGAAGTTCCCTCCCGACACACTCAAGGCTGAGCAGAGGGACGCCTACGCTAAAATTGCCGGGGATGAGAAGAAGCTCGCGACGCTGGAGCCTGGCGACTGCGATTGCCAGAGCGAAGAGCCGAAAGATCCGAACATACCGATTGAGGAGCTTGGCGCTGCGGCGACGGTCGCCGCGTGGGTCTTGTATATTCTGTCGAAGGGCAAATCGCCACGCCCACCGTTGAGGCCCGTTCCGGGCCTCGCCCCTGTTTTTTAAGAGAGCTTCACAATGGCAAAACCAGATATCGACACATTCATGGCCGAGTGGAACAAGACTCATGGACATCTCGAAATGCCCGGGGCCTTGTTGATGAAATACGGTCCCGAGGACTACGTCGGCGCCACGATTGCGGTAAGGGGCACGTTGTATTTCAAAGGTTCGCACACCCTCGAAGGGCGCGAGGCCTTATGCAAGTGTTTCGATGCCTACCGCGCTGTGGCGGAGGACCATTTGAAATGGCTGTGGCGCGACGAGCCGCCCTCAGGCCCGGACAAATACGCCTACGCCAAAGCGCCCGAACTCCGCGCGATGGTCAAGAAAATGGACGAGGACGACCATTTCGGATTCACCTATACGGGCGGCGAAAAACCGCATGACGCCAGTCCTTGGCTGTTCAGCACGTTCGGTCGCCGGGCATGGCAGGCGCGAATGGGGACGTGGGGGCCAGACTCATTGATTTTCTCTGTTCCCAAAGAGGTCGTCGAAGAAAATCCGACGCTGTTTCAAAAGCTCTTCGTCGATTTTTGCAGGCTTCTCAATGCGGAGCACGGGCACGGCGGGTTCGCGTTGAATCTTTCGGCGGTGCGGGTGGAGCCCAACGAGCCGACCGAGGCTTTCATGGTTCCAAAAATGGCCGGGCTCGACGCCGGGTCCGGCCACATGATCGGCGGCCTGCCCGGAAGGGATGTCGAGCATCATTTGGTCACGGTGGGCTGGCTGACCGCGATCAACCATGCCATGGTGGAGAAGGCGGGCGGGCTTTTCACTTTGCGATCCGAATTGCCCGCCAGCTGGTTTGCGAAATACGACTATGGCGGCGGCATCGTCATCCAAGCCGGGCCTGAGCCGGAAATTGCCCCGGTCGAGCTTGATCCCAAACCTTCAATATACGTATTGCCCGCGATGGCGTTGAGGGACGTCAGGTTGATGGCCGACCTCTCCCTGCACTACGGTTCAAAAGATGGGGAGCCGAGGCTCACCGGTCTTGCCGCGAAAGAATGGCTCACTCGCTTCGACGTGCCCGACGAAGAATTGATGCGCTACAAGACCAAGCTTCTCAATGAGCCGAAGTTGACGAAGGAAACGACGCTTCCTGGCGCGCTTTGAACCGTGAGGGTTTGATGGCATCTGGACGTGCAAGCGGGGCGGCGGCTTGACGCCCAAAGACTTCGCGCGCCTCTGTCGACCTGTGCGTTTGCTAGCTGAGTTGACCCTGTCAGTTTGACCCGCCCGCCATACCCTCGCGAACGCCGCGACCCGGTCATAAGATCCTTCAAAGCCCAACTCCCTCAGTTCTTCATGAAGCTGCTTTAAAGTGCGCCGCTGCTTGCGTGATTTGGCCGCCTCGGTCTTTAATAGTCCAGAAAGCTGGAATGCGTACTTGTCGATTGCGCTGGGCGAGCGCCTGTCCGCATAGGAAGGCTCTGTGGTTTCCGAGCGTAGATAGCGTCGGACGGTGTTTCTTGAAATGCCAAGGCGTCTGGCGATTTCTGTTAGTGGGACCTGGTCACGAATGTGCCAGCGTCGAATAATTCCTAGTAATGCCACGTCGATCACTCCAATTCCCCACTCAATGTCATGAGCAGGATTGTGTCTTAAACGTGGGTCAGTTTCGTGTGCAAATTATGCGGCAAAGTGGGTCAGTTTTCGGTGCAAATCAACATCGAGGTCGACTTCTCGCTGCCTTCTGGACGGGTGATCCGGTCGCTCGACAGGATCATCGAATGGCGAGGCAAGCCACTGGTCATTCGTTGCGATAACGGCCCAGAGTACATCAGCGCCGTGACGCTGGCCTGGGCCGCCAGGCGCGGCATCCGCATTGACTTCATCCAGCCCGGACAGCCGCAGCAGAACGCCTATGTCGAGCGCTATAACCGCACGGTGCGCTACGATTGGCTGGCCCATCACTTGTTCGACACGCTCGATGAGATACAAGATTTTGCAACCCGATGGCTATGGACTTACAATCACGACCGGCCGAACATGGCACTTGGTGGCATCACCCCAAAACAGAAGCTTGCCTTGGCCGCTTAACCTCTACTTTTAGCGCGCTCTAAAAATGGGAGGATTACCAGGTTTTGTGTCGAGAACCAGTTCAAAGAAGTCGACGCCGCAGATGGCCACCATGGACTTGCGCGAGGAGTGGATACAGAGTTGTGCGGCCTTGGTGAGAATCATGGCGCATGCAGCACTAGGAACTCCCGCCATTCCTTGCTGGCGCCGTGCTTGGCCACGTAGCGCGAACGTGTGGCAGGGTCGGCTGAGTTCCAAAATGGCAAAAACAGCCAGTCAAACCAGTGCTCCATGGCGCCTTGCAGGCTTCCCAAGGCAAGCGGATCGGCCTCGGGAAACACGACCCAAGGGGGAGGCGGGGCGAGGTCCAATGCGTCTATTTTTTTCAGCAGCGGGATGGAATTGGTGACGATGACCACCACCGCTCCGCCGAACTCGGGCCGCGAAGAAAAGTGCAGCGAAAGGCTGCCTTTTTTTGCCGGACCCTCCTGAAACGTGGCATGGCTGGGCAAGTCAAATTCAGAGCCCACCGTTTGGACCACGCGCGCGGCGTCAGGTTCGGAAACCATGAATTCCAACCGATAAGCGAAGATGTTTTTTTCGCCCAAAAACACCTTTGCGGGGTAGTTCGCAAGGTCTTGCGCCGGGTCCAACGCGGACTGCGGATAAGCTTGCGCCATCTCGTCAATGGGCTTTGAACCGCCGAGGACGGCGCCGATGCGTTTGAAAATATTCACTGGCCGCTCAGTTCTTGTCGATGTGGTCGGCGACCCAATCGGCGCCGAAGTAGCCGGCCGTGCCGACGATGATTCCGCCGACCAGACCGGTGAGGATGGCGCCGGGCCCAGTTTCGATGCCCAACGCCGCGCCAGCGGCGCCGCCTATCTTGAATCCCGCGATCGCGCCGCCCCACCCGCCCGCTTGGCGGATCACCTCGGCGGAGATCGGCTTGACGCTTTTGGCTTTGAATGATTTTTCCGTCGCCTGCTCCAAATCATAAGCGGTCAGGACGATGCCGAGCACTTGGACCACGCGTCCAGCTCCGTTGGCTATCTTGGCGACTTTGAGGGAGTTTGCGTTGAAGATCGCTTTGGCAGGCACCTTCTCGCCGTGGATAAGCACTTCCTTGTCGAAGTCCTGCACATACTTTGCGATCTTCTCGATCCGTCTGGCCAGGTGGGGATTCTTCGCTTTGTATTGCGCCAAGGACTCGAGGATCTCTTGGGTGGAAACCAGACGCGCGCCGGAAGCCTTGGCCTTGGCGATGTCGATGTAGACCGATCTTCCATCGAAACGCGGGGACCCCTCAGGAAAGATCGAGCTGGACGACACGTAAGAGGACTGGTGGTTGCCCATGACATGCTCGGCGACCGTTGGCGGAGCGCCCCATTGTTTGGGCATCAGCCCATACGTCTCGGGATGGGTCTGACTCAGTTGGGCCAGCGGGGCCAGTTTCATGGTCGACAAATAGGGGCTGGTGGGGGAGGCATAGACTTTCCTGACCAAGAAGCCGTCTTTGCCCACCTCGTCGACCACGATGAAAAAGAACGCCCGCGCCGGCATGTGGTGGCTGGACACCCCGCGGCGCGATCCTGCTTTGTCGTTGGTCGGCGTTTTGAATTCGAAGCTCATTGCCATTTCTCCATCGCGAGCGCTCCGGTCAGGATCGAGAGCGATTGAACATTCTCGGTATGCACCCGCTCGCAGCAACCGTCAGCGTCGGTCAGGCCTTTGTAGACGGTCCCGGATTCGTCGGTCATGTGGTAGGGCATGTTTGCTATGGGGGCGCCGTCCTGGTCGAGCACTCGCACTTGCTCGTCAAATTTGCCCTTGTCCTCTACTTTGGCGGCCCTTTGGGCGGCGCCTGCGATGATGGCTGCGAGCGCCGCGCTCGCGGCCGGCGCGGCTGGAGTCGCGGCGGCTGCTGGCGCAGCGCCGCCACCGTATTCAATGGTGTCGGTGATTTGCGACGCGATCAACGTGGCGCCGCATGAGGTCTTATGCCATCAACGGCGACGTTGATGCCCATCATGGTTGTGGTTGCCGCGCCTTCAGCGATGACGATCGTGCCGGGGCACTTGGGCAATGGACTTTGTGGCCCACGCCGGCGGCTGGCTTGCCATGGATGATTAAAAACAGATGGCCTTCAAGCACCGTGCCCCAGTGGGAGGTGCGGTCCCCCTGCCTGATGATGGCTCTTTCGCCCATAACAAGACCCCGGTTGTATCCGAAATCAAATGTTATCATTTAATGAACCTAGGCCGCGCTTCAACTTCGCACGCGCGGTAACCGTGTCAATTTTGCTGCTCATCGCATCGCGCCAAAAAATGTTTCTCCCCGCATCGCAGTGAACGCATGACAGTGAAATCAGCGAACTCGACCGGATAGATAGGTACGGAAAAAGTACCGAAAAGTACGTAAGACTTTAGCGCATGACGGCGCGCGTCACCGCACATCGATCAAGCTTTCTCCTATAAGAGGCATGTCCAGGGTGGTGCTATAATGTCCACTCGGACTGCGGTCACACTGCAGGGGTCGCAAGTTCGAAACTTGCAGTTCCCACCAAGAATACGTTGTCGATCGAGGGCTCGCAAGAAATTGCGGGCCCTTTTTTCATGCTCAAAAACTTCTTCCTGATACGTTATCGCGCCTTTCGCGAAGTGCTGGCGTGCCTAGGCATGGGCCTGCGCGATATCCGCCACGACGGCCTGTGGTGGCGCTCGGCGCTGTGCAGCACGGCCGCGGTCGGCCTATGGTTCGGGCTGTACTACCATTTCGGCACGTTTTTCCTGCAAGTGAGCGGTGTCATCTCGCTTGTTTCGGTGGCCGGCTTGATGGGGTTGGGCGTGCTCGATTTCGGCCCGGGCATGGCGTCGGCTCCGGCCAGCCTGTCGCATATGGGCAGCTTGCACGGGCTGGGCGGCTTGGCCCAGAGCCTGATGTCCATCGCCCAGGTGGCGCTGGTCGCGCTGGCCTTGGCCAGCGTCGTCTACGTGCTGGTATTCGTCGCCGGCGTGCTGGGCACCTTGCAGTTGCCGGCACGCTGGCAGTTGCTGCCGCGCGCACAGCGCGTGGTGGCGCGCCGCTATCCGCGGTGGCAGCCAACCGTGCCGGTGCGGCGCGCGCCGATGACGGCTTGGGACCTGGGCCGGCGCATCCTCGGGCTGCTGGCCCTGTTTGTCCCGGTTTGGAGCATGTTCGTGCTGCTGCGCCTGCTAATCACCTTCAATATGCATTGGATGTACGGGCCGGCGGCCGAAGGGGTGGTGGCGGACCAACAGCGACGCGACTTGGCGACGGCGCAAAGATCCGCCATTTTCATGCTCGGTGTTCTGCTGTTCATGGCGATGGTGGTGCCGGTGCTGAATCTGCTTGTGCCAGCGTTGCTCTGCACCAGCATTTGCCACCTGCAACGGCGCGGCTGGACGGGCCAGACCGGGTCCAACGCCGCGACGGAAGATGGGCTCGTCCCCCAACCCAGACCCTAGGGCGCCTCGTCCGGCACGAACGGACGGCAATCGACCGGCAGGTCGATCAAAAACGTTGTTCCCTGTTCCGATGAGCTGTCGACCGCCACGCTGCCGCCGTGGCTCTCCGCCACCGACTGCACGAACGGCAGGCCGATACCCCATCCGCGCTGATCGCGCGCGCTATCCTGGCGCCACAGGTACTGGAAAATGCGCGTCCGATGTTCCGCCGGGATGGGATTGCCCGTGTTGTGCACGGACAGCATCATCCGGCCGTGGGCGCCAGCGACCTTGATGGTCACTTCCGCGCCGTCGCCGTATTTCATCGCATTTGCGACCAGATTTTCCAACGCCCTGCGCAACGATTTCTCACACCAGTAGCCGACCAGGGGCGACCCGCCCACCGAGCATTTACCGTCGCTCACATTGGCATCCGCGCACACTTGCTTGGCGAGCTCAAGGAGATCGAAGCGGGACAGGTCGAGCGGAACGGTCTCGCCCTTGTGAAAACTCAGGACGTCGAGCAGTTCCTCGATCATTCCGCTCAGGCGCCGGCCGCTATCGAGGATTTTTCCTGCCAGGCCTTGCGCTTTCTCCGCCGGCGGACCGAGCGTCAACACGTGGGCGCCGTTGACGATCACCGACAGCGGATTGCGCATATCGTGCGACAGCGACGCGGCGACGCGCTGGCGCATCGAGTCGTGCATCGCGGTGAATTTCTTGACCGCCTCGCGGACGGCGCAGTCGATCGAGGCATTGACGATGCCCCATTCGGCGCGGCTCAGCGTGACCCCCTGGGCGTCCGCCACCCGCGAAAAAACGTCCCGAAAAATCTGATACTCGTGGATGATCTGATCGGGCCCGTAGGACGTCATCCTGGCGCGTTCGTTGCCGTGCGCCGCCGCGATGTCGTTGTTGCTGGTGGCGTGCTGGCGTGGATGGTCCGGGCTTAGCGCCTCCGCAATGTTGTCGTAAAAAACAGGAAGTGTATTGATGAGTATCGGGCGCAGGACGTGCTTGGCGCCGGCGACCACGCGCCGGACTTCGCTTTCCCATTCGGCGAAGACAAGATCCCGCATCCCGAGGATTTGCCGCGACAATCGAGATAAATCCTGTTCGCTGGTAGCTTGATCCGACGCTTGCATCAGTGGAACCTTTTTCGTTGGGAATGCCGGAGAGCGGTGGCGCATCCCTCCCGCTGCGGCGACGGGCGATAACGGTAGCGTTGCTGCGACCGCGGCCGTATGCCGTGGAAGCATCCATTCCCTTATGATACGATAAAAAGTCACTGTAGAGGCCGCTCGCGGGGCTGGATCTCGCGTCGAAAGCGGGTCGGCCGACGCGCGCCGACATTGGGCTGCCCGAACGAGCGCAGTTGGCCGACAGCGGTTTTTTTGAGCGCCAGCGATGGAGCAGCATCTTTTGCGCAGCGATTTCGGCCTCGGCCGGATTTTGCGCAGCTGGGTGGTTATGGCGCGCCGACGCCAAATGTCGTCGTGCTTGTGCTGGGGGGCGTCAGCTAGCGCAGCAGCGACTTTCGGCGGAAGCCGGGTCCTGTCAGCACTCGTACCGCAACTTGGCGATCCACGCCCGCCTGCTGCATGAAATCGAGTGCTGGACCTATACCCTCCAAGCGGGCAATGTTAAGCGCCTGTTCGACTTGGTGGGTCGTGTCGGAATTTTTCCTCATTTCTGGCTGAGTAGTAACCGTCGATTGATCGTTTTTCATCGTACCTCCCGGTTGGATACACCTTCCCAGATATGATCGGCCGCGTATGTTAGGTATCGCACGTTAATCGCCGCGCACACGTAACTAGTTGCTCAGCGGTGATGAGTGTTACCGGATCTGCGTGAGGGCTCGCCGGCCGCTCAAGGTCAGGTTAGTTAGTGAACAGCTTGAGGAGGGACGGCAGCAACTGCGCAATGAAAATCGCAGAGACCACCCGCAGGATGATCGCGTTCTTCGCTTCAGCAATTTCAGCCTTGGTGGAGGCCCGCAAGTCTGCGATATCAACCTTGGTGCAGGCGCGCAACCCTGCAATATAAGCCTTAGTGGCAGCGTATTCGACCAATCTGATCGTAAAAAGTTCCTTTCTGCCGAAAATGCAGCGTCAACACAGGGCGGGTCCGACTGCCGTGCTTAGCGCGCCGGCGGGGCGCTGATGCCGGCGTCGCTCTGCACCACCGCTTTCATGGTGCCGTCCGCGTTGTATTGAAGGTGCTCGACAGTGACCGCGCGGCGCCCGATCGCGCCGTTCATGTCGCCGATCGCCAGGGTGGCGTTGTGCAGGAACAGATACCAATTGTCCTTGAACTGGACGATGCCTGGGTGGATCGTAAAGCTGTACTTCCCCGAGCCGGTCAGCAGGCCGCGATAGGTCCACGGGCCGGTGATCGAAGGCGCCGTCGAATACGACACATGCTCGTCGCGCTGCGTGGCGCGGTCCAGCGAGGCATAGGTCAGGTAATAGAGCTTGCCGCGCTTGTGCAGCCACGGGCCTTCCTCGAAGTGCGGCGGTGTGATTTCCTGGATCGGCCCGTCGATCTCCACCATGTTGGGTTTGAGCTTGGCGATGTAGCACTGGCGGTTGCCCCACGCCAGCCACGTGGTGCCGTCGTCGTCGGTGAACACGGTGGGATCGATGTCTTCCCAGCTGTGCGTGCCCTTGGGCGTCATCTCGTTGGTCACCAGCGCCGAGCCGCGGGCGTCGACGAACGGGCCGGTGGGCTTGTCCGATACCGCCACCGCGATCGCCTTGCCCGGATTGGTGGCGTCATGCTCGACGGCGGCATAGAAGTAGAATTTGCCGTTCTTCTCGATGGTTTGGGACGCCCAGGCGTCGGCCTTGGCCCACTTAAAATCCTTCACGTTCATGATGGGCGCATGGCTGGTCCACGTGCGCATGTCCTTGGTCGAGTACACCAGCCACTCGCGCATGTTGAACATCTCGTCGCGCTGCGCCTCGTCGTGCCCCACGTACAGGTACAACGTGTCGCCGACCACCAGCGGCGCGGGATCCGCGGTGAATTTGTCGCGGATGATGGGATTCGAACCGGCGGCCGCGCCGGTGGCTGCTTGGGCCGCCAGCGCCAGCGCGGCGCACAGCACGCACCTCGCCATCCAGCCCCGGCTTCCTCGCGGGCCCGCTTTATCTGTCTTCTGCATCGATGTCTCCACTATTTTTGTTTGCACAAAACCATGTTCCGAAAGCGTCAATCATTCCCTAACACTAAATGATATGCGCTACCATTGGCGTGCTTTTATGGTAACTGTGGTGGTGTACGAAGTCCAACAATATTTCCCGGATGGCCGATCGCGCTGCCGGGAACCCATACGGAGACGACAATGACCTTGGTAAAACAATTAAAAATTCGGGCATGCGCGGGCGCGGCGGTGGCGGCGATTCTGGCCGGCGCGCTGGCCGGCACCGCGCTTGCGGGCGAGGACGTCATGACGCCCATTCCCGTGCCGGCCCAGCCGGACGCGATCACGCTCGACACGGGTGTCCTTCCTGGCGCGACGGCGCCGGAAAGCTGGCATCGCCAATACGGCAGCGTATTTGCACGCAACGTCACGGTCGCCACGCTGACGCCGTTCCTGCCGCCGGCGGCGAAGGCCACCGGCGCCGCCGTCATCGTCGCGCCCGGCGGCGGGTTCCGCACGTTGTCGATGGATAACGAAGGCTGGGCGGTGGCCAAGGCGTTGGCCGACAAGGGCGTGGCCGCGTTCGTGCTGAAGTACCGCCTGAACCAGACGCCGGCGGACATGGCCGGCTTCGAGCGCTCGATGGCGGAAATGTTTTCGGCCACGGCCAAGCGGCCGCCGGCCCCGCAAGACCCCGCCGTCGCCTACGCGCCGCAGATCGACGACGCCCGCGCCGCGTTCGCGCTGGTGCGTGCGCGCGCCAAGGGCTGGCATGTCGACCCCGACCGTGTCGGCATGCTCGGCTTCTCCGCTGGCGCGATGCTGACCATGTCGACCGCGTTGCACGGGCAGGACGCCAAGCCCGCGTTCATCGCCAACATCTACGGCCCGCTATCGGCGGTGGCGGCCGTGCGGGCCGACGCGCCGCCGCTGTTCGTCGCGCTGGCGGCCGACGATCCGTTCTTCGCCAACGCCGGCTACGGCCTGATCGACAGCTGGCGCGCCGCCAAGCGCCCGGTGGAGTTCCATCTGTACGAGCAAGGCGGCCATGGCTTCGGCATGTATCCGAAGACCACCACCAGTACCGGATGGTTCGACGGGTTTACGCGCTGGCTGGGCATGCACGGCTATCTGAAGCCGCGTTGAAAAGTGCCGGGCGTGGCCGCCTGACCACAGTCGGCCCGGCCGCAGTCGACGGCCAACCCAATGTTAGCGCCTCTCATTTTATCGATAACGCTCTATGGGAGGCGCGCGCTGCCATACCGCTTTAGGTATCGCAGCCGCATAAAAAGTTATTGGTTATTCGATAAGCAGGTGGCTACATTCAGTTTGTGAGTAAGTCAATTTCATGTTTTACTAAACAACAATTTGCCTGGGAGGTGACCAACGACGACACCAGCAGTAAGGAAGCAGGGCGGCCAAGCCGACCGTCCGCACCACGACACACTAAAAAAAATAGATGGAGACCAAATGAAATCACCATGTCAACGCAGCTTGATGAACCTCGCCGTCGCCGGGGCCTGTGCAATGTTCGCCATGCCCGGCCAAGCCCAGCAGACGCCAAAAGAAACGGAAACTCCTGTTAGCGCTATCACGCCCGAGCCCGCTGCGGCGGCGCCGGAAAACACGGTGGTCGTTTCCGGCTCGCGCATCGCCGCGCGCGGTTTCAACCAGCCGACACCGACCACCAGCCTGACCAGCGCCGATCTCGACAAGGCGGCCAAGCCGAACCTGTTCGAGACGCTGACCGAGCTGCCGGCGCTGCAGGGCAGCACGGGCCGCACGGTCAACACCTTCAGCACCTCGAGCGGCTTGCAGGGCTTGTCGTCGCTGTCGCTGCGCGGCCTCGGCACCAACCGCACCCTGACCTTGCTCGACGGCCAGCGCGTGGTCGGCGCCAACGTCACCGGCGTGACCGACGTCAGCCAATTTCCGCAATTGCTGGTCAAGCGTGTCGACGTGGTCACCGGCGGCGCATCGGCGTCCTACGGTTCGGACGCCATCGGCGGCGTGGTCAACTTCATCACCGACAAGAAATTCAGCGGCTTCAAGGCCCACGTCGGCGGCGGCATGACCACCTACGGCGACGACAGGAACGGCACCGTGCAGGCGGCCTGGGGCAAGGCCTTCGCCGGCGACCGCCTGCACGTGACCGTCAGCGGCGAGTTCACCAAGCAGGGCGGCATCGATTCGCCCGGCTTCGGCGAAGTCGGTCCGAACGGCCGCGACTGGTACAAGAATCCGGCCCTGCAGGAGTCGACCAGGGCCATGCAGGCCGCCGGCCTGCCGCGCTACACCAGCATCCTGCACGCGCAGCACGTGCAGTACGCCAAATACGGCCTGGTCACCGGCGGCGCGCTGCGCGGCACGGCGTTCGCGGCCGACGGCACGCCGTATCCGTTCCAGTACGGCGACAATTGCGTCGGCAACTTCTGCGTCGGCGGCGACCTGTCGGGCAGCGTCGGCGCCGGCACCAACCTGGCGATGAACTTCAAGCGCAAGGTGGCCTACAGCCGCGTGTCGTGGGACCTGGACGCGGACAACGAAATCTACGTCACCGGCAACTGGGCCGAAGTGACGTCGGTGTTCTCGCCGAGCCCGGGCGCGGCCAAGCAGGGCAACCTCGCCATCAAGTGCGACAACGCCTTCCTGCCGGCCTCGGTGGCGGCCGGTTGCGCGTCGGGCTATCCGGGCGGCACCATGCCGGTTGGCACCGCCAACGCGCAATTCCCCGACCTGATCAACGTCCATCCGACGCGCACCCAGCGCCGCGTCGTGGTTGGCGCCATCGGCAAGTTCGGCCTGTTCGGCAAGGAATGGTCGTACGACGCCTACGCCGAGCACGGCGAGAACACCACCGTGCTGCGGGTGCAGGACATCACGCTCAATCCGCGCTACAACTTCGCCATCGACGGCGTGCGCGATGCCGCCAGCGGCCAGATCGTCTGCCGCAGCGCGGCGGCGCGCGCGGCCGGCTGCCTGCCGATCAACATCTTCGGCAACAACCCGATCGACGCCGCCACCTGGAACTACATCGCGCCGTCCAACGGGCCGCGTCAACATACCGATTCGAGTCAAAATGTTGTTAGCGCTAACATAAACGGCACGGTAGTCGACGGCTGGGCCGGCCCGGTCTCGATGGCGTTCGGCGCCGAGTGGCGGCGCGAGAAGTACTCGGTCTACGGCGATCCTTATGGCGCCGGCGTGGCCTACGAGTCGCCGTACAGCAGCAGCTATCCGCAGGACCCGACCTTGTCGGCCACCGGCGACAACTGGTTCGCGGGGAACTATCACAACGGCAAGGGGTCGTTCAACGTCAAGGAAGCGTATGTCGAGTTCAACATCCCGTTCCTGAAGTCCGCCACCTGGGGCGAGGCCAATTTGAACCTGGCCGACCGCGAGGAGAAGTACAGCACGGCCGGCAAGGCGCGCGCGTGGAAGCTCGGCGCCACCTGGCAGACGCCGATCGACGGCCTGCGCCTACGCGCGGTGAGTTCGGCCGACGTGCGCGCGCCCAACCTGAGCGAACTGTTCGCCGCCACCACGGTCACCAACCAGGCGGTCAACAACAACCAGGGCTCGTCGATCCAGATCCAGCAGCGCAACGTCGGCAACCCGGATCTGAAACCGGAGCGCGCCCGCAACAATTCGTTCGGCGTGGTCCTGAGCCAGCCGAGCTGGGCGCGTAACTTCAACCTGTCGATCGACTACTACGACATCAAGGTCAATAACGTGATCAACTCGCTGAGCGCGCAGCAGGAGGTCGACCTGTGCTACGCCGGCTTCCAGCAGGTGTGCGCGGCCGTCTCGATCAACGGGCCAGCCGGCACCAACTTCGTGCAGGCGCAAAGCTTCAATTTCGCGTCGCTGCACACGCGCGGCATCGACTTCGAGGCCGCCTACCGCGCCAACCTGAACGACTACGGCGTGCCCGGCACGATCACGTTGCGCGGGCTGGCCAGCCGCATGATCCACTCGATCTCGGACCCGGGCCTGCCAGGGACGACGCCGAGCGAGGGGGCGGGCAACATGTTCGGCAGCACGCCGAAGTGGAAAGCGCTGCTGCAGCAGTCCTGGGATTACGGCAAGATCGGCCTGACGTTGTCGCAGCGCTGGATTAGCGCCGGCGTGTACAACAACGAGTACATCGAGTGCCGCAGCAACTGTCCGCTGCCCACGGCGGCGCACCCGACCATCGCCGACAACCACATCCCGGGCGCGTTCTACGTCGATGTCGGTGCGACCTACAAGTTCTCGCCGCAAATCACCGTCTACGGCAAGATCGACAACCTGGCCGACCGCGCCCCGGTGTTGCTGCCGCAGACCAACCTGAGCTACGGCATCAACCCGGCCATCTATGACGTGGTGGGCCGCACCTATCGCGCCGGCGTGCGGATGGCGTTCTAACATGGATCTGATCCGTCAAACCAAGGCCCGCACGCCGGGCCTGAGGTACGCGCTCGACCCGGCGTGGCGGGCGGCGTTGCTCATGGCGCTGGCCATGGGCGCGCCGCCCGCCACGGCCGCCAACCCCATCGTCCAGACCCGGTTCACCGCCGACCCGGCGCCGCTGGTGCATGACGGTGTGGTCTACCTGTACACCAGTCACGACGAGGACGACGCCAGCGACTTCAAGATGCGCGACTGGCTGCTGTACTCGTCCACCGACATGGTCAACTGGACCGACCACGGCGCGGTCGCCTCGCTGGCCACGTTCCCGTGGGCGGTGCAGGACAACGACGCCTGGGCGCCGCAAGTGATCGCGCGCAACGGCAAGTTCTACCTGTACGCGCCGGTCAGCGTCGCCGGCTGGCCCAAGAACGTCATCGCCGTCGCGGTGGCGGACAACCCGGCAGGTCCGTTCAAGGACGCGCTGGGCAAGCCGCTGATCGACAAGGCCGAAGGCTTTTTCGACCCGACGGTCGCCATCGACGACGACGGCCAAGCCTATCTGTACTGGGGCAATCCGCATCTGTGGTACGTCAAGCTCAACGAGGACATGGTGTCGTACTCCGGCCCCATCGTCAAAAGCGACAGCAAGCCGGCCGACTACCAGGAGGGGCCGTGGTTCTACAAGCGGGGCAAGCACTACTACATGGCCTACGCGTCGACCTGCTGCCCGGAAGGCATCGGCTACGCGATGGCCTCGTCGCCGACGGGACCTTGGCAGTACAAGGGGCCGGTCATGGCCGCGAACGCGGCGTCGAGCGGCAACCATCCGGGCATCATCGATTACAAGGGCAATTCCTACGTCTTCGGCTTCAACTACGAGCTGAACTTCGCGCAGTCGCCGGTACACCGCGAGCGGCGCTCGGTCACGGTCGCCAAGTTCGGCTACAACGCCGACGGCACCATCCCGGCGTTGCCGTGGTGGGACAAGGACGGCGTCGAGCAGCTCGGGCGGCTCGACCCGTATCGCCGTGTCGAGGCCGAGACGATCGCCTGGACCTCGCGCATCAAGCAGGACATCGACCGTCCGTTCGACTGGGCTCGGGGCGTGCGCACCGCCAAGGGACCGGGCGCCGGCATGCACGTGGCAGACATCGTCGACCGTACCTACATCAAGGTGGCGGGCGTCGATTTCGGCGTCGCGGGGCCGGCGCGCTTCGCCGCCAGCGTGGCCAGCGGCGGCAGGGGCGGGCAGATCGAGATCCGGCTCGGCAACCTCCAAGGTCCGTTGCTGGGCTCCTTGACGGTGCCGAACACCGGCGGGTGGCAGGCCTGGCGCACCGTCGAGACGCCGGTCGGCGGCGCCACCGGCGTGCATGATGTTTTCTTCGTCTTCAAGGGGAAATACCGGGCGCCGTTGTTCAACCTCGACCACTGGAGGTTCTTCGGCGCCGCCGCGCCGGCCGGCTAGCGCACGAGCGCCAGGCCGCAAGCCCGGGATAGGGCCGCGTGTCAGTTTTCCACAATAGAAAAAAATATTCATATTTTCCATTTGTTCAATTTATGGAAAATAATGTAATATTTGGAAAACGGATTGCCCGCGGTCCCATCTCCAGGAGTGCATCATGTACCCAAGCGTATCGAAGCTGTCGAAGTCCACCCTACACGACGTTGCGCAAAGGAATGCCCCGGTTGGCGATCCGCCGCGCCGGCGCGCGCTTTCCCTGGCGCTGGCCTCGGTCTTCACGCTGGGTTGCGCGCAAGCGTTGGCCCAGACCCAGGTCGGTGCGGCCGCCGAGCCCGCCCCGACAGCCGCCGCCGCTGCCACCGGCGCCAGGATGGATGTCGTCACCGTCAGCGCGACACGCCGCCGCGAGCCGGTGCGCGACGTGCCGCTGCGCGTCGAAACGCTCGGCGCCGAGACGCTGGAGCGTTCCGGCGCGGCCTCGTTGACCGATTACGTCGGCTCGCTGCCGGGCGTGTACGTCGCCAGTGACGGCGGTCCCGGGCGCGGGCAGGTCAACATCCGTGGCGTGTCGGTCGGCAGCATGGGCGCGCCGACGGTGGGCGTCTATGTCGACGAGGTGGCCTTCGGTTCGAGCACCAGTTTCGTCGGCGAGGCGGTGTCCGCGCTGGACCTGTCGTTGCTCGACCTGCACCATGTCGAATTGCTGCGCGGTCCGCAGGGCACCTTGTACGGCGCCGGCGCCATGGGCGGCCTGCTCAAGTATGTGACCAACGAGCCGGACGCCACAGGCTTTTCCGGCAAGGCCGGCCTGGCGCTGCGCGAGAGCAAGGGCGGCGGACTCGGCCACACGGAGAACGCCGTGCTCAACATTCCGCTCAGCGAAGGCGTGGCGGCGCTGCGCGTGGCCGCCTTCAACCAGCGCGACGGCGGCTACGTGCGCGCCACCGGCCGCGTCACGGGCGAGCACGTCAACGACGGCACCACGCGCGGCGCGCGCGCCTCGCTGCAATTCGACCCGAGCCGCGCGCTGCGCGTGCGCCTGACCGCCACCAAGCAAAACATAGAACGCAACGGCACCAACCTGGTCCAGTACGACGTCGCCACCGGCCAGCCGCTGTACGGCGACCTGACGCACCGGCTTTACCGGCCGGAACCCTACACGATCAAGACCGGCCTGTTCTCCGGCGACATCGAGTACGACCTCGGCTGGGCCAGGCTCAACGTGATCGGATCGAGCCAGCGCTTCAAGGGCGCCACCGCGCTCGACGCCACCGAGATCCTGGGCGGCGAGGGCCTGAACTTCGGCGCGCTCGACAACGCCATCAAGCTGCGCAAGCGCACCGCCGAAGTGCGGCTGACGTCGGCGCGCGGCCCGCTGGAATGGCTGCTCGGCTACTACCACAACAAGGAAACCGGCAACCGCGAGCAACGGCTGTGGGCGCAAGCGGAGGACGGTTCCGAGTCGACGCTGGTGACGTCGGGCCAGCCGTCGAACTTCATCGAAAACGCCGTCTACGGCGACCTGACGTGGAATCCGACGCCGGCCTGGTCGGTCACCGTCGGCGCGCGCGCGGCCCGCAACCGCCAGGTCTACGGCACCGTCACCAACGGCGTCAAGGACTTCGAGTCGCCCGGCAAGGACAGCTCCAAAACCTATCTGGCCACCGCGCGCTATTCGCTCGACAAGGTCAGCAGCGTGTACGCGCGCGCCGCCAGCGGCTACCGGCCGGGCGGGCCGAATCCGCCCGCCATCGACCAGAACGGCAACGTGGTGCCGGGGGCGCCGTCGTCGTTCGCCGCCGACACCTTGTGGAGTTACGAGCTCGGCTACAAGGCCGATCTGCTCGACAAGCGCCTGTCGGTCGAGTTGGCGCTGTTCGACATCCGCTGGAACAAGCTGCAGCAGCCGATCGCCGTTGGCGCCACCACGCTCACCGGCAACGCCGGCAAGGCCGAATCGCGCGGGTTGGAACTGGCGCTGCGCTACCAGCTCAACGAGCGCTTCAGCATCGACGGCAGCCTGGCCTACACCGACGCCCAGCTCAAGGAGGACGCGCCGGCGCTGGGCGCCTCGGGCGAGCGGCTGCCCAATTCGGCCAGGCTGTCGACGATGCTCGGCGGGCGCTACAGCTTCGCGCCGGCCGGCAAGCCGGCCTACGCCGGGATGACGGTGCGCCAGGTCGGCTCGCGCAACGCCGGCTTCGACTCACCGACCACGTCGATTCCGAATTTCCGCATGGCCGGCTACACGCTGGTCGACCTGCAAGCGGGCATCGATCTCGACGGTTGGGAGCTGGCCGCCTATGTCCGCAACGTCGCCGACAAGCGCGCCCTCAGCGGCGCCGACACCGCGCTGACGTCGTTCGGCGGACCGCTGCGCGCCATCCCGGTGCAGCCGCGCACGTTCGGCATGAACCTGTCGAGGGCCTTCTGATGGCGCGCCTGTCGATGGAGAAATGGCTGGCCGCGCTGGCCCTGGCCGCCGGTTGCGTGACGGCGCTGGCGCAAACGCCGCCCACCACGCCAGCGGCGGCGGTGGCGCCTGCCGCGCCCGCGCCCGCGCCGGCGACGCCCATGCCGGCGTCCCCCGCGGCGCGGGCGATGACGCCGGCCGAGGTTGAAGCGTGGCTCGACGGCATGATGCCGACCGCCTTGCGCATCGCCGGCGTGCCCGGCGCGGTGGTGGTGCTGGTCAAGGACGGCAAGCCGTTGCTGCAAAAAGGCTACGGCTACGCCGACCGCGACAAATCGGTGCCGGTCGACCCCGCCGCGACCTTGTTCCGGCCCGGCTCGATCTCCAAGCTGTTCACGTGGACGGCGGTGATGCAATTGGTGGAGCAGGGCAAGCTCGACCTCGACGTCGACCTCAACCGCTACCTCGACTTCAAGGTGCCCTCGCGCAACGGCAAGGCGCTGACGCTGCGCCACGTGATGACCCACACCACCGGCCTGGAGGAGGCCGGCCGCGCGCTGATCGTCTACGACGCGCCGACGCCCGACACCGGCAAGGTGCTCAAGGAATACATCCCGCCCTACATCTACGACCCGGGTACCACCGCCGGCTATTCGAACTGGGCCACGTCGCTGGCCGGCTACATCGTCCAGCGCGTTTCCGGCAAGCCGTTCGACGACTACATCGAACAGCAGATCTTCGCGCCGCTCGGGATGCGCCACGCGACGTTCCGCCAGCCGTTGCCGGCGGCGCTGCAAGACATGATGTCGCGCGGCTACCCGAGCGCCGACGACGCTGCCAAGGGATACGAGGTCGTCAACATGCCGCCGGCCGGCAGCCTGGCGGCGACCGGTTCCGACATGGCGCGCTTCATGCTGGCCTACCTCGGCCAAGGCGAGCTCGACGGCAAGCGCATCCTGCGCGCGGAGACGGTCGCCCTGATGCAGACCAAGATCACGCGCGCCATGCCGGACCTCAACGGCATCGGCCTGGGCTTTTACCAGCAGGACATGAACGGCCACCGCGCCGTGGGCCACGGCGGCGACACCAATATGTTCCACTCCGACCTGATCCTGCTGCCGGACGACGGCGTCGGCCTGTACGTGTCGGTCAACTCGCCCGGCCGCCACGACCAGGGCAAGTGGCTGCGCGAGCACCTGTACCGCGAGTTCGCCGACCGCTACCTGCCCGACACGCGCCCGCCGGCCGGGCCCGGCGTCGACCTGGCCACGGCCGAAGCGCACGCCGCCATGCTGGCCGGCGCCTACCGCACCACCCGCCGCGAGGACTCGACCTTCCTGTCGCTGCTGCAGTTGCTCAGTCCGTTGAAGGTGGAGGCCATCGAGCAGGGCCGCGTGGCGATCCAGATCGGCGGCAGCCGCGGCGTCTTCCGCGAGGTGCGCCCGTTCCTGTGGCAGGAGGAGCACGGCAAGGGGCGCCTGCAGGCCACCGTCAAGGATGGCAAGGTGGTGCGCTGGGGGCTGGAGCCATACGCGTTCGCCTTCGTGTTCGAACCGGTGCCGTTCATGGCCGGCACCACCGCGTTGGTGCTGCTGCTGGGCGCGCTCGGCGTTGCCGCACTGACGGCCCTGGTGTGGCCGGTCGCCGCGCTGCAGCGGCGCCGTCACGGCGCGCCGCCGCCGTCGCGTACGGTGCTCTGGGTGCGGATCGCCAGCTGGCTGGTGTTCGTCAGTATTGGCTTGTGGACGGTCACCGTCGCCATGACCGAGGAACTCGACCCCAGCTTGCTGCTGACCCTGGCGCAGGCCTGCACCTTCGTGGCTTTCGTCGGCGGCCTGCTGGCGGCGCTGTGGCATGCCCGCGTCGCCTTCGCCGGCGGCGGCAACGCGGCGAAGGCGTTGGCCCTGCTGTGGGTGCTGTCGTTCGCCGTGCTGGTGGCGATCGGCTGGTATCACCATTTGCTCAGCTTTAACCCACACTACTGATCCGCGCGAAGGACCAACCGATGAAACTACGCAGCATTTTCCCCGCCGCCGCCATGCTCTGCCTGGCGCTGGGCGCGGCGGCACAAACCCCGGCCATCGATCCGCAAGTGCCGCCAATGCCGCCGGCGGCGTCCGCGCCCGGCGGCAGCGGGACGGGCGCCGCCACCGGTCGGGCGCTCGACGCGACCGACTTGTCGGCCTGGCTTGACGGCAGGGTGCCGTACGCGCTCAAGAGCGGCGAGATCGCCGGCCTGGTCATCAGTGTCGTCAAGGACGGCAAGGTGCTGTTGGAGAAGGGTTACGGCCTGGCCGACGTCGCCGCCGCCGTGCCGATGGACCCGGCCACCTCGCTGGTGCGGCCCGGCTCGACGTCCAAGCTGTTCACCTGGACGGCCGTCATGCAGCTGGTGCGACAGGGCAAGATCGACCTCGACCGCAGCGTCAACGATTACCTGGACTTCAAAATCGACGAGCGCTTCGGCAAGCCGGTGACGATGCGCCACCTGATGAACCACCGCGCCGGCTTCGAGGAGGGCATCAAGGACTTGCTCGGCTTCGATCCGGCGCAGGCGCAGAGCACCGAGCGCTATTTGAAAGAGCATCCGCGCCCGATGCTGTTCGCGCCGGGCGCCGTGCCGGCGTATTCGAACTACGGCGTCGCGCTGGCCGGTTACATTGTCCAGCGCGTCTCCGGCGAGCCATTCGAGACCTATGTCGAGCGCCATATCTTCCGCCCGCTGGGCATGCTGCATTCGACCTTCGTCCAGCCGCTGCCCAAGGGTTTCCCGGGCCGGCTGTCGAAGGGCTACCGCACCGCCGGCGAACCGCCGTCCGAATTCGAACTGGTGATCACGGCGCCGGCCGGCTCGGTGTCCACCACCGCCGCCGACATGTCGCGCTTCATGCTGGCCCACCTGGGCCAGGGCGCGGTCGACGGCGCCCGCATCCTCGACGCCGCCACGACGGCCCGCATGCACAGCCCCAGCGAATCGGCGCCGCCCGGTTTCGGCGTGATGGCGCATGGCTTCTTCCGGGGTACGCAGAACGGCCGCGAGGTCATCGGCCACGGCGGCGACACCATCGTCTACCACACCGAGATGAACCTGCTGCCGGGGGAGGGCGTCGGCATCTTCTTCACCTTCAACAGCCGTGGCAAGGACGACGCCGTCTACGGCGCGCGCAAGGAGCTGTTCGACGGCTTCATGGACCGCTACTTCCCCGCCGCGCCCGCAGCCGTGGAACCCGCGCTGAAATCGGCCGTGGCCGACGCGCAGCGCATCGCGGGAAGTTACCAAAGTTCGCGCCGCGTGGAACACGGCTTCCTGAGCCTGCTCTATCTGCTGCAACAGAGCACCATCACGGCCAACCCCGACGGCACCATCACGGCGCCCGAGGCGACCGGCGGCACGGCCACCTACCGTGAAACCGGTCCTCAGCGCTGGTGCAAGGTTGGCGGCCAGCAGACGCTGATGCTCACCGAAGTCGATGGCGTCAAGACCGTCATCGACAGCGAAAATCCGGTGTCGGTGCTGCAGCAGGGACCGGCGACCCGGTCGGCGGCGCTCAACCTCGGCGTGCTGGTGTTTTCGGTAGCGATGCTGTTGTGTGCGCTGGTGGCATGGCCGCTGGGCGCTCTGTTGCGCCGCGCCGACCGCGCCACCAGCGGCGCCACGCCCGAACTGCGGCGGCTGCGCGCGCTGCAGCGCGGCGCAGTCGTCGTGGCTTTGCTGTATCTGGGCGCGTGGTTCTTGCTGATCATGCCTTTGCTCAGCACCGATGTTGGCGTCTACCGCACGGCGATCGACTGGGTGGTGGGCCTGCTCGAGGTGAGCGGCCTGCTGGCCGTGGCCGCTGCGGTTGTCGGCGTATGGGTAGCGTGGCGCCTGCCGCGCGCCGGCGCCACCCGACTGACGCGCGTGTGGGCCGTGCTGGTGGCGCTGGCCTTGCTGGGCGTGGTGTGGATCGGCGTTGTCGGGCAGTTGATGACGTGGAACCTCAATTATTAAACCCAAGCGACAGGCACCGGAGCAGCACATGAAATTCTTTATCGCCCATTTCGCCACCGAGACCAATACCTTCGCCGCCGCGCCGACGGGCCTCGGCGACTTCGAGGGCATCGGCATCTTCCACGGCGACGCCAGCCGTCGCGATCCCGAGGGCACGGGATCGTTCCTGCGCTTCCTGCGCGGGCTGATCGAGGCCGATGGCGGCGAGGTCGTCGAAAGCCTGTGTACGCTGGCCCAGCCGGGCGGGCGCACGGTGCGCCACGTGTACGAGGCTTTGCGCGACGAGATCCTGGCCGACCTGCGCGCGGCGCTGCCGGTCGACGCCGTGCAACTGCTGCTGCACGGCGCCATGGTTGCCGAGGGTTACGACAATTGCGAGGGCGACCTGGCGGCGCGCATCCGCGAGGTCGTCGGCCCGGACGTGGCCGTCGGTGTCGAGCTCGACCTGCATTGCCACTTCACGCGCCAGCTGCACGCCGCGGCCGACGTCGTCATCGCTTTCAAGGAGTATCCGCACACCGACACCGAGGAGCGCGGCCGCGAGTTGTACCGGCTGCTGGTGGACACGGCGGCGCGGCGCGTGCGCCCCGTCACCGCCGTCTTCGACTGCAAGATGATGGGCCTGTGGCACACCACGCGCGAGCCGATGCGCGGCTTCGTCGCGCGCATGGCCGAGACGGAGCGCGAACCCGGCGTGCTGTCGGTGTCGCTCGGCCACAGTTTTCCGTGGGGCGACGTGCCGGAGGCGGGCGCCAAGCTGTGGGTGGTGACCGACAACGATCTGGACCTGGCGCGCGCGGTGGCCGGGCGGCTCGGACGCGATTTCTGGTCGTTGCGCGAGCGCAGCGGGCCGGAGGTGGTCGGTGTCGATGAAGCGCTCGACCATGCGCTCGACGGCGCGCGCGATCATGCGCCGGCGGCAGGCCCGGTGGTGCTGGCCGATATCTCGGACAACCCGGGCGGCGGCGCGGCCGGCGACAGCACGTTCATCTTGCGCCGGCTGATCGAACGCGGCATCGCCAATGTCGCCCTCGGCGCCATCTGGGACCTGGGCGCGGTGCATATTTGCAGGAGCGCCGGCGTCGGCGCGCAACTCGACTTGCGCGTCGGCGGCAAATGCGGGCCGGCGTCCGGCCTGCCGGTCGACCTGCGCGTGACGGTGCGCGCCGTCGCCGCCAACCACAGCCAGGGCGCGCTGGGCGCGCGCGAGCGGCTGGGCGACTGCGTCTGGGTCGAGGCGGCCAACGGCGTGCACCTGCTGCTGTCGTCGATCCGCACGCAGACCTACGGCACCGATGCCTTTACCGGCATCGGTATCGACCTGGCCGATAAGGCCTTCGTCGTGGTCAAATCGACGCAGCATTTTTACGCCGATTTCGCCCCGCTGGCGCGCCGCGTGTACTACGTCAGCACGCCCGGCGCGATGGATTTCGACTTCGCCGCCATTCCATATAAGTTGTTCCCGCTCGACCATTGGCCCCGGGTGGCGAACCCGCATGGGGCGGCAGGAATTTAGCATCCTGGAAAAGCGGCGCACCGAGTTTTCAATCCGGGCAAGGGCGTCTATAATAAGCGCTCTTACAGGGAATACGCATGGCCACTAAACGCGCGAGCACGCACGGCACGGAACGGGACGGCGATCTGGGCGAATCGCTCCGGCGCATCCGCAAGGAACGCGGGATGACCCTGATCGAGGCGGGCGCCCGCAGCGGCATGCCGATGTCGACGATTTCCAAGATCGAGAACAACAAGATGTCGCTCAGCTATGACAAGTTGCTGCGCATCTGCAACGCGCTCGAGGTCGACATTTCGCAGCTGTTCAGCGGCGCGGCGGCGGTCGGCAAGCCGGCCGCGCCCGCCGCCAGCGGGCGCCGCAGCATCAACCGTCGCGGCACCGGCTACGCCATCAATACGCCCAATTACTCGCACCTGTACCCGGCGGCGGACCTGCTCAACAAGCGCGCCGTGCCCATCATCGCCGAGATCCATACCCGCTCGCTGGCCGAGTTCGGCGAGATGATCAGCCATCCCGGCGAGGAGTTCGCCATGGTGCTCGAAGGCACGGTCGACCTGTACACCGACCTGTACGCGCCGGCGCGGCTCGAGACGGGCGATTCGATTTATTTCGACAGCGGCATGGCGCACGCCTATATCGCCGTGGGCGAAGGATGCTGCCGCGTGCTGTCGGTCTGCACCTCCGACGAGCCGAACCAGGAAGCCATGTACACCGCGCTGATGGAAGCGCCGCCGGCCCAGACGCCGGTCGTCAAAAAAGCGAAGAAGTAACGCGGTACGGGAACGGGCGCCGCGCGCCCGCTCCGATTCTCCAATTCCGAAATTCCGATTCCACTCCGTTTTCCGCAGGGCGGGCCGGGTCGTGCCGCCCAATTCGCAACGTCCGTGCGCAAATTCAAAAAAGCGCTTGCGCGGTTCCCCGTACTCGCCTATCTTTCGTATATAGAATAATTTTCTTATTTTGAAAATATAGGAGTCGTATGAGTCAGGAAAACGCGGACTTCATCGTGATCGGCGCCGGCATCGGCGGCGCCTCGGTCGCCTACTGGCTGTCGCGCCAGGCGCGCGTGATCGTGCTGGAGGCCGAAACGCAGCCGGGCTATCACAGCACGGGACGCTCGGCGGCGCTGTTCATGGAAAGCTACGGGCCCGACCAGGTGCGGGCGCTGACCCGCGCCGGCATCGACTTCTTCAGGAATCCGCCGGCCGGCTTTTGCGAGCATCCGCTGCTGACGCCACGGGGCGCCTTCGTGTTCGCCGGCCCCGGCCAGGAGGCCGAGCTCGACGCCCACGAGGCCTCGGTGCGCGCCACCTCGTCGGCGGCGCGGCGCCTGGACGCGCGCGAGGCGATGGAATTCCTGCCGGTGCTGCGTCCGGACCACGTCATCGGCGGCGTGCTGGAACAAGATGCCTCCGACATCGATGTCGACGCGCTGTTGCAAGGCTTCCTGCGCGGCACGCGCCAGCATGGCGGACGCACCGTTTACGATGCCGCCGTCACCGGCCTGAGCCGCTCCGGCGGCCAGTGGACGGTCACCACCGCGCGCAGCGTCTACCAGGCGCCGGTGGTCGTCAACGCCGCCGGCGCATGGGCCGACGACGTCGCGCGGATGGCCGGCGCCGCCCCGGTCGGCCTGGTGCCCAAGCGCCGCTCCGCCTTCCTGTTCGCGCCGCCCGAGGGCATCGCCTCGTCGCACTGGCCGCTGTTTCTGGATGTGCAGGAATCGTTCTACATCAAGCCCGACGCCGGCATGCTGCTGGGCTCGCCGTGCAACGCCGACCCGGTCGCGCCGCACGACGTCCAGGCCGAGGAACTGGACATCGCCATCGCCATCGACAACATCGAGCGCATGACGACCTTGCGCATCCGCCGTCCGGCGCATGTGTGGGCCGGGCTGCGCAGCTTCGTCGCCGACGGCGAACTGGTCGGCGGATACGACCCCAAAGTCCCCGACTTCTTCTGGGCGGCGGGGCAGGGCGGCTACGGCATCCAGTCGGCGCCGGGCGCGGGCCGCTATTACGCATCGGAGTTATTGGGCGAGGGCGCCGGCGCCTTGCCGGCCTTGCCCGGCTTCGACCCGGCCCGTATCAGTCCGGCGCGCTTCCCATGTTGACGCGCGCTGCCATGCCCGTCCCGCCTGCGGACGACGATCATGCGTGACAACGACACCTGGTTCGGCCAGCCCAAGGGCCTGACGATACTGTTCCTGACCGAGATGTGGGAAAAGTTCTCGTTCTTCGGCATGCGCGCGCTGCAAATCTATTACATGACCAAGGAGCTGCATTACACGCAGGCGTTCTCCTCGATCGTGTTCGGCGCCTACGCGGCCGGCGTCTACCTGACGCCGATCTTCGGCGGCCTGATCGCAGACCGCTGGCTGGGCCGCAAACGGGCGGTCATCGCGGGCGGCGCGCTGATGGCCGTCGGCCATTTCATGATGGCGTTCGAAGCCTTGTTTTTCCCGGCGATGGTCGTCATCGCCATCGGCAACGGGCTGTTCCTGCCCAATCTGCCCAGCCAGGTGCCGCTGCTGTACCCCAAGGGTGATCCGCGCGCCGGCGCCGCGTTCAATGTCTACTATGTGGGCGTCAACCTCGGCGGCTTGCTTGCGCCGTTGATTTGCGGCACGCTCGGCGAGGTGTACGGCTGGCATTACGGTTTCGGTGCGGCCGGCATCGGCATGTGCCTGGGCTTGGCGATTTACATTCTGGGCGGCAAGCATCTGCCCGCCGAGGTCTCCAGGGCGGTCGAGCGGCACGAGCCGGTGGCGGCCGGCGACGGCGGCGGCAGCGTCCGCATGCTGGTCGCCGTCGCGCTGGCGGTCATGTTGTTCCGTGTCGCCTACGAACAGACCGGCAACACCTTCGCCGTCTGGGCCGACGCGGCGGTGGAACGCCAGGCGTTCGGGATGACGATCCCGGTCACCTGGTTCCAATCGCTCAATCCGATGTTCGTTTTCCTGCTCAGTCCGATATTGGTGCGCGTGTGGACGAGTCGCGCCGCCCGGGGCAGGGCGACGCCGGCGCTTGAACGCATGAGCATGGGCGCCATCGGCGTCGGCGCCGCCTATGCCCTGCTGGCGGCGTTGATCGTCGTCAGCGGCGCCGGCGGCTACGCCATCAGCTGGCTGTGGCTGGTCGCGTTCTTCGGCATCTTCACGCTGGCCGAGCTGTACATCCTGCCGGTCGGGCTCGGGCTGTTCGCCAGCCTGGCGCCCAAGCGCTTCGCCGCCACCACCATCGCCGCCTGGTTCTTTTGTTCGTTCACCGGCAACCTGCTGTCCGGCTTTGCCGGCGCCCTGTGGGAGCGGGTCACGCCGCAAGGCTTCTTCATGCTGATGGCGGGCATTTGTACCATAGCGGGTTTGGTGCTGTACGCGATCCACCGCGCGCACCGATCTGGCGCGGTGGCGTTGTCGGCAACGACGCCGCCCGTCGACCAGCGGGCGTGAGCGCAAAGGCTGGCGCGATGCCTGCCGGCGCGTCCGGTCGCAGCGCTGGCGGGTATCCCTTGTTTTTTGTCACTGCCCATGCTAATGTTGTTAAAACAGCATTTTCTGGCTCGCGCGTCCTCCTCGCTCCGCTGCTGCCAGCCTGCGGTTTTCCATTTTCCGAGGCAGGCACATGGCAACCCCCCCATCACCGGCGCGAAAGCCCAGACACAAGCTCAATGCCTGGTTCCTGCTCATCCTGGTCTGGCTGGCCGCGACGACGTGGGTCGCGATGCGTCAACTTCCCCCGCCCATCGGCATCAATTGGTTCAAGCCAACATCGTTTTGGACGCCATTGGAACGCAATGCTTTTCTGCGGTTGCCCGATACCGGCGCGATGCGTTTCATCATGTTCCTGCGCGATGGCCGCCGCGGATGGGGCCTCTCCACGGCCGGCGACCTGGTCGGCACCGACAACGGTGGCGCCGATTGGTCGCCGATCGCCAGCGCGCTGACGCAGGTCGACGCGCTGGCCTTCAGTGCGGACGGGCGGCTCGGCTGGGCGGTGGGTGGGGCCGGGCTGCGGCGGACCACGGACGGAGGCCGGCGTTGGACGACGGTCTCGGCGGCTGCGCTGGAGGGCAAGCGGTGGACTTCGATCGCCTTCGATCCGGCCGGCCGCCATGGCGTGGTCGTGGGTCTCGATGGCGCTTTTGCCAGTAGCGACGATGGCGGCGAGCATTGGCGTTCGCCGACCTGGAGCACCTCATGGCGGCCCGGCCGGGACGATGCGCTGAAATCGGCTTTCTGGAGCGACGACGGCGAAAAGGCGTGGGTCGTCGGCGATCGAGGCACGTTGCTTACCACCGATAACAGCGGCGCCACCTGGCGGCGCGTCTCTGGCATGGACATCGATACCCGATCCCCCTTCGTCAAGGTGCGTTTCCTGCGCGACGGCAAGCGCGGCTGGATTGTCAACGAAGCGGGCGACCTGTTTTGGGCCACCGATGGTGGCCGCGATTGGCGGCGCGTGGACCGCCAACCGGACCTGGTCTTTTCTGATATTGAAAGGCTCGAGGACGGCAAACATGGTTGGGCCACGACCCAGGCCGGCCGGCTGTCGGCGACCCGGGATGGGGGACAGACTTGGACGCACACCGCAATCACGGGCCATTCCAGGATCTATGCGTTGGCCGCACAAGGCGATGGTGCCCGTCTCTGGATCGCCGGGTCGGCGGGTATCGTCCATTCCAATGACGGCGGTGTCGGTTGGCAGGCACAGACACGCAACGCGCTCGGGCGCATCTCGTCGCCGGCGTTCGCTGCCGACGGTCGGCGCGGCTGGGCGGTCGGCAGCGGCGGCACGATCATCGCCACTGCCGACGGCGGGGCGACGTGGGCGGCCCAGACCAGCGCGGGAGCGGACGCCCTGAATGCCGTCGCGGTGCATCGGGACGGTCTGCGGGGCTGGGCCGTGGGGGACAACGGCAGCATCCAGCAAACCGTCGACGGCGGCCAGCGTTGGACGCGGGCGCCGGTCCAGGAGCGCACCCACCTGATCAAGATCGTCGTGGCGAAGGATGGTTTGCATGGCGTGGCCCTCGGCCAGGACGGCCCCATGCTGCTCACCAGCGATGGCGGGACGGCTTGGCGCAGGTCGTCGGAAGGACTCGGCGAGACCGTGTATGACCTTGCACTGTGGGAAGGTCAAAAAGAGCTGTTGTGGGCGGCCGCCTTGACTCAACGCTTCCGGTCCGAAAACCTTGGCGAGACATGGCATGCGGTGCCGGCAAACGAATTTCGTAGCCCGCGCGGCATTGTTCTCGACGGCGGCCGGCTCGATGCGCCGAATCGGCACGATGTCGGCGCGGGTATCGGTGCCGGGTATCCCGCCTTGCCCCGTTTTAGCGCCGACGGCGCACGCGGATGGTGGACCATCAGCAACCGTTTCGGGAGCAGCATCATCTACCTGAGCGGCGATGGCGGCCGCGACTGGTGGTCGGCCGGGCTGCCGGAGGGGGAGGGGCCGGACTCCCCGTCGACGGCGGCGACATTCCTGGAGGACGGCCTGCGCGGCTGGGCCATGCGCAACGGCACCCTGTACGCCACCACTGATGGCGGCGCCAACTGGCGCGAGGGCTGGGCCGGCTACCGGCGGCTTCCCGCCCTGTGGTATTGGGTCGCGCTGCTGCCGGCGATCGTCATGTTGCGCTTCGCATTGCGCCGGCGCCGCTCGCTCGCCGGCGACAAGTCGGCGGCCGGGATGTTTGTCGACGACGACGCCATCGCCGCCTTCGAGGACGACCGGCTCGAGTTCGGCCCGCTGGCGCGCGGCCTGTCGCGCTTCCTGCGCAACAAGAAAACCTCGCCGCCGCTGACCTTGGCCATCACCGGCGATTGGGGCACCGGCAAAAGTTCACTGATGCGTCTGCTGTGCGCCGACCTCAAACGCTACGGCCAGCGTCCGATCTGGTTCAACGCCTGGCACCACCAAAAGGACGAACAGCTCTTTAGCGCGTTGCTCGGGGCGATACGCGCCGAGGCGGCGCCGTCGTCGCTCAAGCCGGCCGGATGGATATTCCGCCTCAAGCTGCTGTGGATACGCTCGAAACAGCATTTTCTATTGAGTTTCATATTGCTGGTGCTGGTGTCGAGCGCATGCGCGTTTCCATTCCGGCATTCGGTGGGCGAATTGCTCGATCTGTTGACTCGGCTGGCCGCGCTGCCGAAACTGCTCGACGGCTCCACAACGGCCGCCGCCAGCGGCCTTGGCGTGCAGCAGCTGGCGCCGCTGGCGCAACTGCTGGCCCTGTGCGCGGCGGTGGCGGCGCTCTACAAGGGCATGAAAGCGTTCGGCGTCGATCCGGCGGTCATGGTCAAGGGCGTGTCCGAGCACATCAGTCTGAGGCAGGCAACCGCGCAAAACAATTTCCGCGCGGCGTTCGCCCAGCAGTTCGAAGAAGTGGCCGACGCCTTACCTTACCGCATGACCATCGTCGTCGACGACCTTGACCGGTGCCGGCCCGAGAACATCCTGGAAGTGCTGGAAACCGTGAATTTCCTCACGGCCTCGGGCAAGTGTTTCGTGGTATTCGGCATGGCCACCTCCAGGGTAGCGGCGGCGCTGGGCATGGCGTTCGAGAAGATCGCCAACGAACTGGCGGCGGAGACCGCGACCACGCTCGACGGGCCGCAGCCCTTACCGGAAGAAGCGGCGAGGCGGCGCCGGCGCGCCTACGCGCACGACTATCTTGAAAAACTCATCAATCTGGAAATCATGGTGCCGACACGCGGTGAAATCGGTGCCGATACCTTGTTCAGCGGACGCGCGGCAGGCGACGACGACGGCTGGCGCCAAATCGTGCAAGGCTTCGCCGCCGCCTGGCCACTCTGCCTGGCGGCGGCCGCAATCTGCCTCGGCATCCTGATCGGCGCCACGGTGCGCATGCCGGCGTCCGAGGTGACGCCGGCGGCGGCCACGCCGCCGGCCGCCGCGTCGCCGTCGGCGGCGCCATCGAAAACGGCGTCGCCGTCGGCGCCCGCCCAGGTCCCCGCGGCGCAGGCCTCGCCGGTGCAGGCCAAAAAATTCCAAAGTGGCCAGGTCAATCCTGTCGAGTTCGTCTATGGTTTGCCGCTGGCGCTGCTCGCGGTCATGTCGCTGATCCTGTTGATGCACGGCCTGTTGCGGCTACGGGAACAAGCCATTGAAGTGCGGGACTCGGATGACTTCAAGAAGGGTTTGAAGGTCTGGACCGAGGTGGCGGCGCAGCATCGCAACACGCCGCGCGCCATCAAGCGCTGGGGCAACCGCCTGCGGTATTTCGCCATGCTGCAGCAAGGCAGCGCGCCGGAAGAAACGATCGGCGAACGTTGGCGGCGCGAGTCGCACGAAAAAGTGCAGCGGCTTGGCATTCGCCTTGGCATCTCGACCCCAGGCGCGGCGGCGCCGCCGCCGCGCACCCACATCATCATCGAAGAAACGCGGCTGATCGCCATCGGCGCCGCGCATGAGGCGTATGGTTGGGACTGGCGGGGCAAATTGGAGCGTGCGTCCTATTTGGGCGAGGACGATCCGCTAAGAAAAGCCATGCGGGAGCACCCGCTGGTCACAGGCCAGCCGTGGTGGCCGGTATCGGACGATGAGGCACAGGCGTTTGAACGCCTGCTGGCGGGCATCAAACTGCCGCCGGCGGGGGTCGACGCGAGCTTGAGCGCGACCCGTGCGCACGTGGATGCCGACCTGCCGTCCGAGCTCCCGGAGGATTTTCCCTCCGGGTCTGCCTCGGAGGCCGGCCCGGTCGCCCGGCCGGCCTCCGCCAGTGCGGGGGGCTCAAGCTCGTCCCTGCCGTTCGCCTAGTCTAAGCCGGTTTGCCGTCAATCGCGCCCAGGCGGCTCCAGACGGCCTGCATGCCGTCGCTGGTGATGAGGTCGCGTGCCGCTTTGGACGGACTGGCCGTACACAGGCCCCATTGGAAGTGTGGCAGGTCGACGCTCTTCCAATCGCCGCCCCAGGCGCAGCCGTGCTGTTTGAAGATGGCGGCCACCCGGCGGAACCATTTCTCCCCTTCCGGCGGCGACCAGTATTTTTTCTCGTGCACGATGTCGACGGCCAGCCCGTAGCCGTGCCAGCTTTGCAGATTGGTCGGCGCGTTGGTCACCGGCGCGAGCGGCGGTATCACCGTGCGCCCGCGCTGGTAATACATCGCTTGCAGCTCGGCCGACCGGTAACCCTCGTATAGCATGGCGCCCAGCGCGTTTTGACTGGAATTGCATTCGGCCAGGGCGCGAAGCACCGACTCGGCGAAGGCCGGCGCCAGACGGCGCGGATCGCGATCGACCATCAATGCGGCTTGATTGGAACCTGCGCTCATAGTGTGATCTCCTTGAGGTTGACGGCGTCGTCACGCCATTGGTGTGGAACAAAGGATTTTTCCGCTGGATAGCCAGTTGCCGGTTGCTCCACCGGTTTGGCCTGGTCGGCCGGGACCGGCGCCGGCGTGGGGGCTGGCAAGGCCGCCGCCGGCGGCGCGGCGGCCGTGTTCTTGCGGTCTTCGCTGCCTTCCTCGGGCGATTTTTCGTGCGGCTTGACCGTCGAGCGGATGACCATGAACTTGTTCAGCACGTCGAACCAGAACGGCGCGCCCAGCATGACCCCGATCGCCGTGATCAGCCAGCCGATCAGCAACTGCATGAGGTTGTACGGCTGGCCGCACTCGGTGTGTTTCCCCGTCACGCAGGTCTGCACCGGCGTGTAGCCGAAGACATTGGGCGAAGTCGCCGACGCGACCCATCCCATCGGCATGCCCACCGCCGCCAGCGCATCGCGCGCGTCGTCGGCCAGCTTGGCGGCATCCTTTTCCGCCGGGTTGGGCGCCTTCGCGGCGGCCGTCACGATGGTTTCCCGCAACGCCTTATCGGTGGTCAGGCGGCCCATGACATACAGGGCGTCGACATTCATCACGACCGCCGTCAGCAGGCCCAGCCCGAACAGGACGGCCTGGGTGCGGCGTTTGTACCAGCCCGAGGCGCGGTCCATCGAACCGTCGAACCAGTTTTGCAGATTCAGCGTCATCTGCTTCAAATCGCCTTCCGAGTGGTCGATCGCGCTCAACACCACGCGCTGCAGCACGGGCGAGCCGAGCGCCGCAGCGCGCTTGCGCAACAGTCCGATGGTCAGCGATTCATCGGCGACCGGTTCGCCGGCGCCCACCGGCCCGCGTCCGACCACGTCGATGAGCGCCTTGACGAACAATTCGGCCGGAATATACGACGGCAGGTTGCGCCGCGCCGCCAGTGGCATGTGCTTGGATTGACCATCGCCGCCGATGCTGCGGTTGACGCTGCTGCCGGTTAGCCTGGCCGGATCGTACTGGCCTTGATACAACGACGAGATCAGCGGATGCGAGAAAAAAAACTGGGCCAGCGCGCCGTCCTTGTCGTCGAGCAGGGTGCGCACGGCGCGCTCTAGGTCCATGGCGCGCCACTTCAAAATCCCTTCGATATATTCCCGGATTCCGGTGCAGATCAGCGACATCATCAGGAACAGGAAAATCATGCCGATGCAGACTTCGAGCGTTTCTGAGTTGAACATATTTCTCTCCAAAAGTAGACGCGGGGTGGGCAACGCCGCCGCCGGCGTTGCGTGGACTTAGTGGAAGAAGTGCGTGCGGCGCCCGTCCAGATCGATCGTGGTGACCTGGTGCGCCATCGCGTGCTGGCGCGCCGGCAACGCCACGGCGGCCACGCGCAACCATGTGGCCGCGGTGGCGTCGCCGGCGGGCGGCGCGACGGGGGCGACATAGACGCTTTGTTCCTCGCCGAACGCCAGCAGCTTGCCGTCCCGGTCGAACACTCCGGCCAGGCGCGCGCCGGCGCGCGGGAACAAGGATTTGCGCACTGGCCCGCCTGCCGTCCCCAGCGTCAGGTGCAACAGCCCCCAGCCTCCCGGGGTCGCCTGTCTCAGTTCGAGCACCAGCTTGTCGGCGGCAGGCAACCGCAGCGCCTCGTCATTCTTGACGTCGGCCCAGCCATCCGGCGAGTTCCATTGCAGGCCGGCCGGCGCGCCGCCGATCTGGACGGTGTTGTACGCTTGTTGCAGCGTGTATCGCACGACATTGCCGGGCAGGGCCACGAGTCCGGCGGGCGCCAGGTCCATGCTTTCGGCCGCCCAACTGATCAGTTCGTCCATCACCGACAGCGGCGCCCCTTCGGTCGGCGCCGGGATCGCCAGCGGCGTCGCGGACGGCAAGGCCTGAGGCCCTTGCGGACCGTAGGACACGGCCTTGTGATGGACGCCCACGCGCAGGCCCCGGGCGCGGAAAGTCAAAGCCGTCGGCCCCGGCGCGCCGGAACCGTTGCCGCTGTCACGCACCAGCATGGCCCGGGGTTCGCTTTGCCGGCGGTCGTGGTCGAATTCGACCTGCAGCGAATAGCTCTGCCGCGCCGCGCCGCGGGTCTGCGGCGCTTGCCGGCTCGAGGGCAGCGCCTCGCGCAGATATTGGGCATCGGGCGCGAGCGGCCAGCCAAACCAGGCCAGCGAGGCTCCCCGGTTGACCAGCGGCGAATCGACGATGCGCCACGCGACCCCGGCCGGCGTGTCGGGCGCCGGCGATTCGAGCACTGCTTCGCGGGTCCAGCCCATGCGCCACAGCCGCTGGCGCGCATGCCCGAGCGCCGCCCGCAGCCGGGCCTCGGGCGTGTCGCCGGTCGGCGGCCATTGCGCGACCACGCGCGGCCCCGGATTGAACAGCCACAGGCGCTGCATGGCATCGGCGCCGGCGCCGCCGCCGGGTTCGGCCACGGCCGGCGGCGGCACGCGCACCGGCGCGGGCGCCCACAGCGGCAATCCGGTCGCATCGGTGTGATCCGGCCCGCGCACGCCGATCAGGGTCGAGGCATAGCACTGGCTCATGTTAAGGCCACCCGGCGCCACCAGCCGGATGTCGAGCATGTTGCCGCCGGCCTCCGCCGCCGTGCGCAGCAGGCCGGCCGAGCTCCAGTTGTCGCGGTCCGGCGGCGCGGTGCCGGTGCCGGTGTTAAACCAAGGGATCAGGTCGCGGTCGCACAGAAACCATGCCGGCACGATCCGCGCCTCGACGCTGGTATCGAGCGCGGCGGGGACGACCGCGTCGGCTCTGGCGCCGCGTATCCGCAGGAAGCCGGCGTAGGAATAGAACGCATCGGGCGCGGCGTTGAACAGCAGGCGGTACAGTTTGCGCCGTTCCGGCGCCCACGGATAGGAGAGCTGGGCCGTCTGCTCGCCGCTGCTGGCGCGCAGGATGGCGATGTCGGCCGACAGATCGAGCCGGCCGTCGACCACCGCCGCGTCCTGCAAGGCGCAGATCGAGGTGTAGGTGTTCTTGGCCTGCTGCAGCCGATAGTGGCTGATGACGCGCACCGAGGCGGCGCCGTGTGCCAGCAGCGCGTCCCAGAAATACAGTTCCACCGTGTGCTGCTTGTCGACCTGGCGCGCCAGCACGCCGTTGAACTCGACCGAACGGCGCAGCCGGTCCGCCGCGCGCTCGAAGTTTTCGGTGACGTGGAACTCCGGGGCGTCCGCCTGCGTGGCTTGCTTGCCCCAACCAAAGGCTTTGGCGACCCCCCAGCCCAGCATGGCGCGCACCACCACCAGCCGGCCGCCGCGCCGCTCCAATTCCACGTATACGCGGTTCAGGCGCGCCGTCACCACGCCCGGCGACAGGTTGACCGCCACGTCGAGGCCGGCCGCGCACGACAGCGCGATCCGGTTCACCCCGGCCGGCTGCTGGATCGGAAGATTGACCACCGTCCCGGCCGCGCCGCGCGCCTCGAGCGTAAACTCGCTCACGCCGCCCTGGACGCGCTCGTTGAGATACAGGTGGGCCAGGCCCCCATCGTCCGCCGCGCCTGCCTCGGCCAGGGCGTAGGCGCCGAGCGAGATGTCGGGCGCGCTTAGCACGGCGGCGGCGGCCTCGTACGACGCCACCGCCGCCGAGCCCAGCGACTTCAGCGAGTCGTCGCTCAGGCGCACCCATCGGATCGGCCGGAATTGATCGCCTTCGCTGCGCATCTCGCCCCAGGCCAGCGCCGGGTTGAGTTCCGCCCCGGCGTTGTCCCCGAGCGCCGCGCGCGACAGGAACAAGGCGTCGGCCCAGCCGAAACGCTCGCCCGGCCAGGCCGTGCGGTCCTCCTCGCGCCGCGCCGGATCGGCGGCGCCGGGCGCGTAGGCCCAGCCACGTTGCGCCTGCCACTCCTCGTCGCTGACCGGTTGCGGCGCGACGTCGGCCGCCGCCGACGGCGGGCCGGCCGGCACCCGCGTGGCGCTGAAGGAGGCCAGCGCATCGCCGGGCTCGACGCCGCCGGGCAGCAGCCGGTAGGCCGGGCGCAGCGCGGCCGGCTCGGGTACCACGGCGGCGGCGCCGCCGGCCCACAGCTCCCGCGCCGGCTGCGCCAGCGGGTGGAAGCTGGCCAACGGGCCGAGCGCGGTGGCCTCGGGCGACATCGCCGTAAACTCGCCGAGCGCCTCGACGTTCAGGAGGGCGCCGCCGCCGGGTGTCGCGCTGCCGCCGCCCACCAGGAAGCTTTGCTGGGCGCCGTCCGGCGCCATCGGGATCAGGGCCCGCGCTATCGACGGGCCGGGCGCGTCGTTGACGGCCGCCTCCGGCGGCCGCACCCAGTTCCCGTGACCGGTGAAATGCGTCAGCGCCGCGTCGCCGGCGGCGGCCGGGGCCCGCCAGTGCAGCCGCAGATCGCCCGCGTATCCGACCGACCACTGGCTGTCGTGGTCGCCGCAAAGGTGGACCGGCACCAACTGCAGCGGCGCCGCCGAGGCGAGGTCGGCGGCGCCCGGCGGCAACATCGGCGCCTGCAGCGTCGCGCCGTCGATCGCCAGGCCGAACAAGGTGAACACCAGCGCCGGCCGGTCGACCTCGAGCGTGAACTCGCGCGTGTTGCCGGGGCCGCGGCGCACCGTCAGGCGCTTGCCGCCGCTCTGGTCGAGCATCAGGCGGGCGCGCGCGCCGCGTCCGGTTGCGGGAAACCAGCCCTGCACGTCGACGCCGCGGCTTTCGCTGAACAGCAGATAGGGCGCCGCCGCGTCCCCGGGCTGGACGATGCGCAGCAGGCCGGTGGTGGTGGGCAACCACAGTTGCGCCGGGCGCTCCCATGCGCCATCGATCTTCTCGTCGAGCAGCAGCGACACGGCGGCCGTCATTTCCACGGACGGCAGGGCGCCCGGGCCGGGGGCGATGTCGCCGTCGTCGTCGAGCGCGACGGTCAGTTTCAGCGTCAGGCGGCCGGCGCCGATCTCGCGGTCGGCAAGCCCCGGCTCGTCGAAGGACAGGGCGTCGTCGGCCAGCGTTACCACCGCCGGGCGCAGCGAGAGCGTCTCGGCCAGGCCCGGGACGACGAAGTCGCCGGAAACGGTCACCGACCATCGCCGGGCGTCGACCGTCTTGCCCGGCGCCGGCGCCGGCGCGGCGAGGCCCAGCAGCGGGCGGTCGTCGATCTTCAACGCCGTCGCCGCGTCGGGCAACATGCCCAGGTAGGTCTTCATGGCCACCGCCAGCGCCGTGGCGCCGTCGATGTCGTTGCCGTTGAGCCAATGGCCGCTGACATACGCCGCAGTCCCGGCCGCGCCGGCGCGGGTGGTGATGCCGGCCAGCGTTTCGCCGTAGGCGCTCAGGGTCGGACTTTTCTGGCCCGCGATCCGGCCCAGCGCCACCGTCCGGCCATCGGCGACATATACCACGTTGACCGAGCGTGGCTTGCCGTCGAACCAGACGACCGGCGTTTTGTCCATGCGGGTGTAACCGTCTGCGACGCCGACCGGCGCCGGCAGTGATTTCGCTGTGTTGTCGGTCATGCTATCGACTCCTGGGTGATGGGGGGAAATGCCATGCCTTGACGGCGCCAGCAGGCGATGATGCGCTGCGGCTCCCTGGCGTTGATATCCATGGCCATGCTGAGGCGCAGGTGGCCGCCGGCCAGGCTGGGCGTCAACTTGTCCCATGCGCTGACCGTGCCCCACGCGATCTGCTGGAACGCCGGCAAGCCGGCCTGCGTGTCGAAGTCCGATCCCTTGAGCGCGCTGCCGCGGAAGCGGGCCACGGGCCGCGCCGGCTTGTCGAACTCGAACAGCAGCACCAGTTCCGCGTCGGGGTCGGGGAGATCCAGCAGCGCGCGGTCGCGGAAGCCTTCCAGCGCGGCGGCCGGGATGTGCGGGCCGATGCGGCCGCCGCCGTGGCCGCTGTAGCTCCAGCCGAGCCTGGCCAGCGGAATATCGACATGGAGGGTGTTGTCCTGCTTCGAGCGCTTGATCGGCAAGCGATTGAAGGCCGGGCCGACGGCCACGCCGTGCCGCCGTAGCGACCTGATACCGGCCGGCGCGGCCGCATGCATGTCGTCGGCGCTGGCACCGACCTCCACCGACAGTTCCATGCAGGGCGGCTCGTCGTACAGCAGTTCGCCATATATGCCGGCCTGGTCCTGCCTGGCGTCGCCGAACGTCATCGTCGGCGCCTCCGGCTTGTCGTCCGGGGCCGGGGCGGGCGGCGGCTCGCCTAGCCAGGCGCCCAACAGCTCCGGCGTGGCGCCGTCATAGGCGTCGCCGTACAGGAACCGGGTGGTGGCCGGCGAGGGATGCATGCGCAGCACGCCCTGGCGCGTGCGCGCCACCGTGTTGTGCAGCGCCTGGCGGAACTCCCGCGGCGCGTCGAGCGCGATGACAAAGGCGTCGTCCTTGGCGTCGAGCACCTGGGACAGCGCGAAATGCGCGTTGAACGGCAAGCGCCGTTGCACCACCAGGCGATGCCACAGCGCGGGCGCGGCCTGGCGCACCGCCATCGCCTCGCCATTGGCATCGGGGCCGAGCGCGGCGCGCTGCCGGTTGATAGGCGCGTAGCGCGGCACCGCCTCGACCAGCCATTCCAGTTCGTGGCGCCACAGGTCGGCCAGGCCGTTCCAGGTCCAGGCCACGCGGCCGAAGTCGTCGAGCGCGACCGTGTCCTGGGCGCTGGGCGGCTCGGCCAGTTGGTACATCGAGCGCAACGCCGCGTGGGGCGCGACGCCCGCCGGCAGCCAGAATTGCAGCGCGCGGCCCAGCAGGTTGCCGTTCTGGTCGCGGAAAAACAGCCAGTTGCCGGGCGGCGGCCGCAACGCCCGCTCCATCGCGCGCCGGGTGGCGACCGACAGCAACACTTCGCGCGCGCAGTCGGCCCGCTGCAACTTGCGCACCGCCTGCAGCAACAGGGGGGCGTCGCCGGGGGCGTCCATCGCCTGTTGCAGCGCCTTGGCGGCCGAGGCCGCGCTGGTCCGCTGGTCCGCCTTCGGTTCGGCCGGCGCCGCCGGCTCGCTGAGCGGGGTGTAGCCGGCCGGCGGCGCGTCCGGCGGCGCCGGGTCGAACGCGTCCCCGGGCCCGGCACCGGCGGCCGGCCGCGCGAACGCCCATTGGCGGCCGCCTTCGATCGGCGCATAAACCTTCACCAGCCGCGGCACCGCCTGCACCATGGCCACCGCCTCGAACGGGGTGTCGTCGCCGGGGGCGGCCACATCGCGCAGCCACAGCCGGTAGCCGCCGATCAGCGTGCGGTTGTCGGCGTTGGCGTGCTGCACCACCACGCGGACCGCCGCCGGCCTGGCCGGATCGCCTTCGACCTCCATCACGCGGGCGCGCCCCTCGCCGAGCCATTCGGCCGCCGGCGGCGCTCCCCAGAACCGTTCGAAGTGCGGCACCATCAGCAGGTTGTCCAACGTGAGGCCGGTGACGTGCTGCGCCAGCGCCACCGGCGACTCCGGCACGGCGGACACCCCTACCGCGTCGCGCCGCAGGGCCAGAAACAGCTGGGTGGCGCGGCCGGATTCGAGCTCCAGTGGCATGCTGATTTGCCAGCCGGGGCCATTGGTCCCGTCGGTCTCCCGGTCCGTCCGCGCCGCCGCGGGCGCCGGCGCGATCGGATAGGCATCCACTTCGACCAGGTTATGGTTCGACAGGTTCGGCATCTCCTCGCCGCCGGCCTGCACATCGTTGAGAAACTGCACGCCGCCGGCCAGCCCGCCGTCGCCGGCCTGGTTCAGCGAGCGGGCCACCACCAGCGCGCCATCGTCGTCGTCGCCGTAGAAGCCGGTCGGCACGACCGCATAATCCTGGCGGTAGAGCACCGCTTTCAGCGTGCCCGGCTCGGCCTCGTCGGCGGCGATATCGAACGCCACCGTGCAGATGGCGGTCGAACCGTTGTCCGCCGGCGCCAGCAGCTCGGCGCGCGCCCGCAACGGCGGCGCCACCGGGCCCAGTCGCTGTCGCTTCAGCATGACGCGGCCGCTGTGCGTGCAGCGGCCGTGGGCGTTGAACAGCTTGACCTCGTAGTTGAGCAGTTCGCCGATCAGTTGCCGCGGCCCCAGGCGGTCCGCCAGGCTGAACGGGCGATCCGCCCAGGCGGCGAAGTCGGCCGAGGCGCCGGCGGCGGGGCGCGGCGCCTCGGCCGGAATCAGCACCGCGCCGGACTCGCCGGATCGGCGCTCGGCGACCCCGAGCGTGCGATACCAGCGATAGAACGGCGCGAACGTCGAGCCCGGCTGGCCGGCGCCGGCGTTGATCGCGGCGACGATGCCGCCGTTGGTCAGGGTGCCCGCGCCATGCGCCAGTTGCAGCACCACGCCCGATTCGGCCTGGCTCGCCACCAGGCGCAGCTGGCCGACCGGGCCCGCGCCGGCGTCGATTTCCGGCCCCGGCGCCGGGCCGGGGCCGGCCGCCGAATCGACGATGAACAGCAGCTCGGCGTAGGCCTCGACTGGCTGGTTGGCGGCGGTGCCGCCGACCGCTTGCATCAGCGTGAGCAACACGCGCTCGTCGTCGTAGGCGGGGGCGCCGGCATCGCCCTGGTAGTCGCGGTAGGCCTGGTACAGTCGCAGCGGCAGCACCGGACTGAGCGACGCCTGCTCCATCGCATCGCCCAAGGCGGCGATCTCGTCGCTGGCCGGCAAGGCCCCCAGTACCGAGCGGCTGCCCCGGAACGGTTGCCAGGCGGCGTCGCCGGCCGCTATCGGCGCCAATCCCGGCTCGGCGCTGCCGTCGGCGCCGCGCAGCGTGAGCACGCGCGCCTGGCCGGCCCATCCGGGCAGCGGCGAGAGCGGCTCGAAGCGCCACGGCGCGGCAACCTTGACCGCGCCGTCGTCGCCGACGTCCAGCCGCAGGTCGCGCGGCAGGCGCAGGCCCAGCCACTGGCTCTGGGTGATCTTCTTGAAATAGTAGAGGTCTGCCATTTAAGCTCCGAGCAATTGGTTGACGTCCTGGTTGATGGTGGCGTACATGGCGCGGCCGTCGCGGACCAGCTGGTCGTTGGCGGCGATCTGCAGCGACAGCGCCGCGCCGATGCCCAGCACGTTGACTTCGATCCTGGCGCGGCCGTCGATGCCGATGCCGCCGTCGCTGGTCAGCGTCACTTCGAGATCGAGATCAACATGCATGCGCAGGTTGAAATCCCAGTCCTGGTGCCAGGAAATGGTGATGCGCACGAAGCCGGCGCGGATGCGGATGCTAAAGCCGATCCGCACATGCAGGGACAGTTCGATCCAGCAGCTGGCATGGGCGACGCCGTAGATCGTCAGCGTGTCGTTGGCGTAATGTCCCAGCAGCCCCAGCGTGGCGGCGAAGCCGGCGTTGATGCTGCCGCTGAGCGAGGCGGGACCGACGCTGAGCGTGCGGGTCGAGGCGCTGAAGCTGGCCGACAGCGACGAGCGCGAGATCGCGTACACCCGGCCGCCGGCCGAGCGCAACGCGAACAGCGTCGAGCCGGCCACCTGCAGGGGTTCCAGGGTGGTGCCGACCTCCACCGGTCCCAGCACCAGCGCCATGCCCGCCGGCGTGGCCTCGAACGCCAGTTGGGCGCGGGGGATGCGCATGCCGAGCAACTGGGCCGCCGGAATCTTGTCGGTGAGGGTGGAGCGGCCGTCCGGGTGCGTCATCGCCACCACGCGCAGCGACGGCTGCTGGCCGTCGAACATGGCCAGCCCGACGGCGGACGGACACTGCTGGAACGGCGCGGTTCTGGCATCGCCCCTGCTGGTGTAGAACCATAGCTTGCCGAACGCGGCGAACTGGAACTCCGACGTCATCAGCAGCGTCATGTCGGCGACGTACAGCGATGGCGTGGCGGCGCCGGTGGTCTGCGACGATTCGACGAACAGGCGCGCCACCATCGTCAGCGCGGTCTCGTGGTCTTCCCAGCTTTCCTGCTTGAAGACGTCGGGCAGGCCGTCGCGCAAACGTTGTTGCGCCTGTTGCAGCGAGAGCTTGGTCACGCCGGCGACATGGCGGTTGATGCCGGCGCCCAGTTCGATGCGGGTGATCACCACGCCGGGGAACAGGGGGATGTTGACGTCGTCCTCGCTGACCATGATCGAGACCACCGGACGCCAGGTCTTGCCGTCGACCCGGCGCGAACTGCCGATGGTGAAGGTGGCTTCGACCGGCGCCAGCGCCGGCGAGGAAATCCGGCCCTCTCCCCGGATCGCCTGGAAGTCGGGGGTGGAGATGTCGCACAGCCGCGCCTGGCCCTTGAAGCCGCCCGGCGTGGCCAGTTCGATGTCGATGGCCATTTTGCCTTTGCTCAGCTCCAGTCTCGGGCCGGCGTCGAGCAGGATTTTAAGGTCGCCGATCGTCCCGCTCAGGACTGCGCCCGCTTCGGCTAGCCGGATGTTGGTGTCCTTGAGCGTGACGTATCCCTTGCCGAAGGCCAGTGACGGCACGTTCAGCTGAAAAATCTCCAGCGCCTTCAGGCGCATCGCCTCCGGCGGTGCGAACGTGAAAGAGGGCAAGTCCACATTGCCGGTCTGCAGGGTGACGTCGGCGAAGGTGACTGTGAGCCCGCTGAACAGCCGGCCGAACCAGGCTTCCACGCTGGCCGGCAAGCTGCGCGGGGCAAACGTGACGCGCCCGCCGATGCGCACCGTCGACGTATAGCCCGCGTCGGCGGCGGCGAAGTCGACTGTGGCCGTCATCTGGTCGAACGTCAGCAGGCCGCTGGGATCGCGCCACGGCGCGTTGCTGCCGATGTGGCTTTGGCCGCTGATCGTCCAGGGTCCGTTGGACATATCGCCGGAGACGTTCAATTGCAGGTCGATGCTGGCGCCGGCGAAGTCCTCCAGCTCAAAGCGGGCTTTGAGCCGCGCCTCGACCCGGGTGCCGCGCACCGCCAACGTGCCTTCGCTGACGTGCAGCGACAACGCGCCGATGCTGGCCGGACCCGGCACCAGCGTCGCGGCGCACAACGCGATGCCGGATGCGTCGAGTGCCAGTTCGTTGATGTCGAAGGCGATCCCGGCGGTTCCCGGGAGCGCGATGCGCCCCACTGGTTGTCCATCCTTGGCGACCAGCGCCAGCCGCCAAGGGGCCAGCCCGAGCGTGAGGGTGGCCGTGCCGGCGGCGAGCGACAGCGAATCGAACAGCTTCGTCTCTTCTATCCGTGCGCTCAACAGCCCCAAATCGCGGAGCAGGTAACCATCCAGATGTTGATGCAACACCACCGAGGCTTGCAAGCTTGGAAGCGCGATGCGCAATGCGGAAATCGGCGACAGATCCAGCACCGCGTTCAAGGCTATCGCTTCCCCGGTGAATGATTGCTGCGCGAAGCGGATAATAAAGTCCGGCCCCGACAGCGCCAAATCCTTCATCACGTCATTTTCAACGGTCAATCCCTGATCCGGAAATAGGTCAATAACAGATTCTGATAAGACTGCCATGATTTTGGACGTCATTATATCTCCCGTATAATCGCAGGCGGCGTGCACCGGCCCGCGATTGAAATCGCGAGCGCAGCGGAATTCTATTTGTAAATTAATTAATTAAGCTAAATGCGGTGGCTCTTGGTCCAGGCTCGGTGTCGCTGAAAGCGGCCAGTGATGCGGATCCGTCCGGTTTTTGACGAATCACCATTTTGAATGGACGTGTCGGGATAAGCGCCATGGTTGGATAACCAATGCATGATTAGAACCCTAGTTGAAATTTTTGGAATTTATATTTTTATAATAATATGATTTTTTCGGGAATTTCCAAAAATTTTTCTTTGTGTGGCATTTATGCTACTAGCGGCATATTGCTTACAGTTGCTGCCGATTAATTTATTTTTGTCATTCAAGTTACAAGAAGCAATTGAAATTATTACTTAATTAATGTTGAATCATAAGTCAATTATTTCATCGTTCTGCGCGCCTTCACAACTGAAGCTCGTTCCAGGACGGAGTGAAATTCGATTGACCCGGGATCGGCGAATATCCCGGGAGAAACTAGGGAGGATTAGGCGGAACACCATAATCGGCCATGGTTGCGCCGCCGAGCGAGCATGCATGGCCGATTACGCTACGCTAATCCGCCTTACGTGTTTTAGATTCATTCAGCGTGACGTGACATCGGAGGGCGATGCTGAAGATGGCGCCGCTGCTATCGGCGCGGCGGTAGCCGGCGCGGCCGCCGTGCACTTGCGCGAAGGCCCCGCCGCCGCCAATCCCAGGCCGCTGGCGCGCAGCAGGCTGTGGAACTGCGCCTCGTCGGGCGCTAACACGCCTTCGGCCAGCCCTTGCAGGCGCATGCGCAGGATCGTGACGGGCGTGTGCAGCTCGTGGGCGATGGCGGCGGTCAACGTGACCAGCTCGTTCGCGGTGCGCTCCAGCCGCAGGGGTCTCCGCGGCGCCAAGCCTGATTCGGGATAGAACAGGATCGACAGCGTGTAAAAAATGTACAGGCTGACCATCACCGCCACCGCCATGCCGACGCCCACGGTGCCCATCGACCACAGGATCTGTCGGCTGAGACCTAATTCGCGCATCATGTCGGCTTCACCATGCGGTAGCCTACGCCGCGCAAGCTGAACGGCATGCCGGCGACACCCGCGTCCTCGAGCTTGCGGCGCAGTTTGTGATGTGGCTGTTGACGGTGCGCTCCAGCGGGTCGCCTTCGGCCAGGCAGCCGGCCAGCAGCGCGGCGCGGTTAGCTCCCCGTTGAATCACCGGCGCTTCCGCATCGGAGATGGTAGTCTAACCCGAGTACGGCGAGATGCCTGCGCAGTCGCGCGACGTCTCCTTCGACGTCGGGCTGCTTCACCACATCGTGGCAGGAGAAAGAGGGCAGGATCTCGGCGCCGCAGAACTTGTAGTTGGCGGTGTTGCCGACGAAGACGTCGTCAACCGATTGGCCCCCGAACAGACTCTGCCGGGGATCGCCGAAGGATGCGGCGGGCGCGTTCCACGTTAGCGACAGCATGTATTTTTTTCCCTGCATTTTGCCGCCGCTGCCGTATTGCTTGCTCGGGTCGTCACGGGTGCGTCCATCGTCGGTCAGCAAACTCTGTTGCACCAGACCGGCGGTGAACACCTCATCGACATATTTCTTGTAGATCCACGGCGTGCCGAACTAGTAGACCGGTGTTTGCAGCACGATCAGGTCGGCATCGACATGCTTTTGCACCTCGGCGGCGATATCGTAGCCTTCCTGTATCGAGGTTTCCATCACCTCGTAGCCGCGTTGCGTCATTTCCTCCTTGATGACGCCGGCCATCTTGTGGTTCAACTTGCCGGGGGCGAAGCCTTCGTAAAACTGGTGCGCGTTGATAATGAGTACTTTTTTCATTGTCGATCCTGATGATGGCCGTGGCGGCGAGTTGTTGTTGCGTGCAGACATTGTGGCGCCGGGTTGGCCAAAACCGGTTGCCGGATCCGATGGGCTTTTTGCCTGATTTGACGAGTCGCCATCCGGCCTGGAATTCCGGCCAGCAGGCCGTGCTACGCTCTGACTTGTGGCTTGAACGCGAGGATGCGATGAATTTCGGAGTTGAAACACCGGCACTGGCGGGGGGGCGATCTCGCCGAGCTGATCAGTGAAATTGCCCAAACCGATGGCGATTACGCCACCCCGGTCCCGGAGCTGATGCTGTACCGGCGCAGCGCCGCGACCGACCCCATGCCTTGTATCTACGGCATGGGGCTTGGCATGACGGTGCGGGGTGAAAAGCGTGTGACCCTTGGCAGCGACATCCACGACTTCATGCCGGGACAGACGTTGGTGACCTCGGTCGACCTGCCGGTGGTCACCTACGTGACGCGCGCCAGCCCGGACGAACCGTATCTGGGCCTATGGCTGCAACTCGACGCGCGCGTCATCGGGCAGGTGGCCGCCAGCATGGATTTCCTGGCGCCGGCGCCGGGCGGCTCGTCGCTGGGGCTGACGGTGGCCACGCCCGATGCGGGCCTGCGGCGCGCGCTGATTCAGCTACTGCGCCTGCTGCGCGAGCCGGCGCTGGTGCCGTTGGTGGGGCCGCTGGTCCAGCAGGAGATCGCCGTGCGCCTGCTCACGGGCGAACACGGGCCGACGTTGCGCCGGCTGGTCATGGCCGGCTCGCCGAGCCAGCAGATCGCCAAGGTGATCGCCTGGTTGAAGCAGCACTTCACGAAGAATTTCCCGATGGACGACCTGGCCACGCAGGCGCACATGAGTCCGTCCACTTTCCGCCAGCATTTCCGCGAGGTGGCGGGCATGAGCCCGCTGCAATACCTGAAGCAGCTGCGCTTACAGGATGCGCGGCAACTGATGCTCAACGAGGATATCGATGCCGGCAGCGCCGCCATGCGGGTCGGCTATGAGAGCGCCTCCCAGTTCAGCCGCGAGTACACGCGGCTGTTCGGCGCGCCGCCGCTGCGGGACATTCGGCGCTTGCAGGAGTCGTGACGCCCGCGTTATTGCTTGTAGATGCCGCAACCGATGACCAGGTCGTCGACCTTCTCGACGTAGGTCGATTTCGGTTCGATCGCCTTGGTGACCGGGTGCGGCCATTTGTAGTCGACCCAGCCTTTGCCCTTGGCCTTGGCGACGTCGAGCATCGTCTTGATGAAGAGCTTGTCGTCGGAATCCTTCAGGTTGGTCAAGTCCTTGCCGATCAGTTTGGCGTTGGCGCCGTGCGCGAGCATCTTGCCGTTCAGATCCATGACGAACACGTACAGGTCGCGGTCCTTGAACTGGCCGGCCGCGTCGTTGAACGCGGCGTAGGATTTGGCCGGACCGTTCGCCTTCAGATACTCGGCGGCGCGCTGGACCAGCGCGGTGGCCTCGGCGGCGGTGCCGCGGTCGTCGGCCGCCAACACCGGAATATGCAGCGCCAGTACGCAGGCCGCGACGGACATCGATTTCAGCAGTTGTTTCATTCTGGTCTCCTTGAAAATTGGTCTTGTGTTCTTGGCGCCCCGCAAGGCAACGGCTTTCTGCGCGTTCTTCAGCGAGTACCTAATCGTAGTCCGGCGATCGGCGCCGAAACGTAACGGCATCGACAATTAGCGCCGGGAACGTCAAAACGTTGCACTAAAACAACTCACAAAAACCCGCCCAATTGTCGCGGCACGGACAATTGGGCAAAACCATCGGTGCTACGCTGATTGTCGACTTACGTTTACGTAAGCGTAAAAAATAGAAAATATAACGGAGACAAACCATGAAGCTTACGCAAATGTCGCTGGCCGCCGCCATGCTGACCGCCGTCACCGCCGGCGCCGGCGCCCAGGTCAGCAACAACACCGTGAAAATCGGCGTGCTCACCGATCTGTCGGGCCTGTACTCGGACCTGTCGGGGCAGGGCTCGATCGTCGCCGCCCGCATGGCGATCGAGGACTTCGGCAAAACCGTGCTCGGCAAGCCGATCGAGCTGATCTCGGGCGACAGCCACAACAAGGCCGACGTCGCCGCCAACAAGGCGCGCGAGTGGATCGACCAGCAAAACGTCGATGTGCTGATGGACCTGGTGCCAACCAACGCCGCGCTGGCCGTGATGGACATCGCCCAGCAAAAGAACAAGCTGGCCATCGTGGTCGGTTCGGCCTCCAGCGTCATCTCCAATGAAAAATGCACCAGCACCAGCGTGCATTGGATGTACGACACCTATTCCAGCTCGGTCGGCACCGGCAAGGCACTCCTCAAGCGCGGCGGCGATAGCTGGTATTTCCTTACCGCCGATTACGCGTTCGGCAAGTCGCTGGAGAAGGACGTGTCCGACGTGGTCACGGCCGGCGGCGGCAAGGTGCTCGGCGCGGCCAGGCACCCGTTGAACAGCAACGATTTCTCGTCGTACCTGATGCAGGCGCAGGCCTCGAAGGCCAAGGTCATCGGCCTGGCCAACGCCGGCGGCGACGCCGTCAACGCCGTCAAGCAGGCCGGCGAGTTCGGCATCGCCGCCAAGGGCATGGTGGTGGCGCCGCTGCTGATGTTCATCAGCGACGTCCACGCCATCGGCCTCAAATACGCGCAGGACATGTACCTGACCGAAGGCTACTACTGGGACTACAACGACGACACGCGCGCCTGGTCCAGGCGTTTCTTCGCGATCCAGAAGAAAATGCCGACGATGGCGCAGGCCGGCATGTATTCGGCCGTGACGCACTACCTGAAGGCGGTCAAGGCGGCAGGCACCGACGACACCGCCGCCGTCATGAAGAAGATGCGCGAGCTGCCGGTCAACGACGTCGTCATCCCCAAGGGCACCTTGCGTGCGGACGGCCGAATGGTGCACGACATGCTACTGTTACAGGTGAAGAAGCCGGCCGAGTCGAAATCGCCCTGGGATTATTACAAGGTGGTCGACGTCATCCCCGGCAACGAGGCGTTCCGGCCGTTGGCACAGTCGGGCTGCCCGTTGATCAAAAAATAAGGGGCGGGTCCCCAAGGAGATCTGTATGCAGAAAAATTTGAGCTACGTTCACGGCGCGCACGACGTGCCGCTGATCGGCGTGACGATCGGCCCCTATCTGGCCTCGGTCGCCGCCCGCCACGGCGACAGCGACGCCGTGGTGGTGCCGCATCAAAACGTCCGCTGGACCTACCGCGAGTTCGACGAACGGGTGACCCGCGTCGCCGCCGGCCTGCTCAGGCTCGGCCTGCGGCCGGGCGACCGGGTCGGCATCTGGTCGCAGAACTGCGCCGAGTGGGTGCTGGTGCAGTTCGCCACCGCCCGTGCCGGCCTGATCATGGTGAACATCAACCCATCGTATCGGCGTTCGGAGCTCGAGTATGTGCTCGACAAGGTGCAATGCAGCGCGCTGATCCTGGCGCCGGCGTTCAAGTCCAGCGACTACATCGCCATCGTGCGCGACGTCGTACCGGCCATCCACCACGCCAAGCCCGGCGCGCTGCAATCGGACCGGCTGCCGCATCTGCGCCACGTGATCCGGCTCGGCGACGAGCGCACCGACGGCATGTTCAACTTCAGCGAATTGCTGGCGCCGCCGACGGACGAACAGCTCGCGCAGCTGGCGCAGGTGGAAGACGGGTTGCAGTTCGACGACCCGGTCAACATCCAGTTCACCTCCGGCACCACGGGCGCGCCCAAGGGCGCGACACTGACCCACCACAACATCCTCAACAACGGCTTCTTCATCGGCGAAGCGATGCGCCTGGGCGCCGACGACCGGCTATGCATTCCGGTGCCGCTGTACCACTGCTTCGGCATGGTGCTGGGCAACCTGGCCTGCGTCACGCACGGCGCCGCCATGGTGTTCCCCGGCGAGGGCTTCGAACCCAAGGCAGTGCTAGAGACGGTGCAGGCCGAACGCTGCACCGCCTTGCACGGCGTGCCGACGATGTTCATCGCCATCCTCGATCATCCGGAGTTCGGCAACTATGACCTGTCGACCCTGCGCACCGGCATCATGGCCGGCTCGCCTTGCCCAACCGAGGTGATGAACCGCGTCATCGGCACGATGCACATGAACGAGATCACCATCGCCTACGGCATGACGGAGACGTCGCCGGTCAGCTTCCAAAGCTCGACCGACGACCCGGTCGCGCTGCGCGTGGCCACCATCGGTCGCGTGCACCCGCACCTGGAGGTCAAGATCGTCGACGGTTCCGGGCGCATCGTGCCGCGCGGCGTCAAGGGCGAGCTGCTCACGCGCGGCTACTCGGTCATGCTCGGTTACTGGGGCGACGACGCGAAGACCCGAGAAACCATCGACGCGGCGCGCTGGATGCATACCGGCGACCTGGCCGTCATCGACGAGCAAGGCTATGCCACCATCGTCGGCCGCTCCAAGGACATGGTCATCCGTGGCGGCGAGAACATCTATCCGCGCGAGGTCGAGGAATTCCTGTACCGGCACCCGAAGATCCAGGACGTGCAATGCGTCGGCGTGCCGGACAAGAAATACGGCGAGGAGCTGTGCGCCTGCGTCATCCTGCGGCCGGGCATGCAGGCCGACGCCGACGAGATCCGCGCCTTCTGCCAGGGGGAGATCGCCTACTACAAGGTGCCGCGCTACGTCGTGTTCGTCGACGCCTTCCCGATGACGGTGACTGGAAAGATTCAAAAGTTCGTGCTGCGCGAACAGATCACCGGTGACCTCGGGCTTAGCGCTTGACAGCGAAGCGTAGAACTACCATTGTAGGCGTCACGAACAGCAACCGTGAATTGTAGACAATGGCGAGTGAGCAGATCGAAGAATTCATCGCATCTTCCTTGTGGGGCCGTAACTTGAATGCGGAGCAGTTGCGGCGGGTACTCGGTGATACGTCGGAGTTGATGGCCGAGGGCGGACAGACGGTGTGCCATCGCGGCGTGCGCGCCGAATATTGGTATGGCGTGGTCGAAGGGCTGGTCAAGGTCTCCAATGTCACGCGCGATGGACGACCGACTTCGTTGATCGGCATCCCCACGGGCGGCTGGTTCGGCGAAGGCTCGGTGTTGAAAAACGAGAATCGTCCTTACGATGTGGTGGCGCTGCGCGCGAGCCATCTTGCCCAAGTGCCAGCCGCGACCTTCCACTGGCTGCTGGGATGCAGCCTGCCGTTCAACCGGTTTCTGATCGAGCAGTTGAACGCCCGGCTGGCGCAGTTTGTCATTCGCGTGGAGCATTTCCGCTCCTCCGGGCCGGAACGGCACGTTGCGCACTGCCTGGCCGAGTTGTTCAACGCCGAGCTGTATCCGGGCACGGCGGCGATGCTGCGGATTTCGCAGGAAGAAATCGCTTTGCTGGCCGGGGTATCGCGCCAGCTTGTGAACCGCGCGCTGCGCCGGCTGGAGGACGCGCGGCTGCTGCAGGCCAGCTACGGCTCGATCCGGATACTCGACATCGCGGCACTGCGCGCCTTCGCCTCCGAGGCGGATGGAAAGCCATCGGTTTAGGCAAGATATCGGTCGGATTCGGCAACCGGTTTCAGCACGGCCGGAGCGATACTTCAGTGGATAAAATTTCACTGGAGATACGCTTACCATGACCACACTCATTGTCAACGGCAGCCCGCGCGCCATCGATGTCGACGCCGATACGCCCATCCTGTGGGCGCTGCGTGACACGCTCGGGCTGACGGGCACCAAGTTCGGCTGCGGCGCCGCGCTGTGCGGCGCCTGCACCGTGCACCTCGACGGCCAGGCGATCCGCTCGTGCGTCACGCCGGTCTCCGCCGCCGAAGGCAAGACGATCACCACCATCGAAGCGGCCACCGGCGGCGCCGACCGCGTCGGCAAGGCCGTGCACGCGGCCTGGGTCAAGCACGACGTGGCCCAATGTGGATACTGCCAAAGCGGCCAGATCATGAGCGCGATCGCCTTCCTTAAAACGCTGCCACGCGGCAAACAGCCGACCGTCGCCGAGATCGAGTCCGCCATGACGGGCAATATTTGCCGTTGCGGCACCTACGCCCGCATCCGCGCCGCCGTCGCCGACGCCGCCCGCACTCTCGCTTAAAGGAACCGACATGCTGACCAACTTCAATCCCAAGGAATTGCCGCGCGCGCTGCAAAACATGATCGTGCGCGACCAGGGCACGGCGAGCGCCAGCCCGCCACGCCGCGCCTTCCTCAAAGTGATGGGCCTGTCCGGCCTGGCGCTGGGCACGTTTCCGGGCATGGCGCCGGCGCAGCAGGCCAACGGCCTGAAGCCGACCGAACAGCCGCTGGCGTTCGTCCAGATCGCGCCCGACGGCGTTGTGACGGTGACCATCAACCGGCTCGAATTCGGCCAGGGCGTGCAGACCGGGCTGCCGATGATCCTGGCCGAGGAACTCGACGCCGACTGGGCGCTTGTCACCGCCAGGATGGGCAGCGACGACCCGGCGTATATCGATCCGGTGTTCGGCATGCACATGACCGGCGGCTCCGGCGCGATCAAGCACAGCTACACACAATACCGCGAGCTGGGCGCGCGCGCCCGCGCCATGCTGCTGACGGCCGCCGCGCAACGCTGGAACGTCGATGTGTCGACCTTGCAAACCCGCGCCGGCAAGGTGCTGGGGCCGGGCGGACGCCAAGTTGGTTATGGCGAACTGGCGCAGGCCGCCGCCGCGCTGCCGGTGCCGCAAAAGGTGGCGCTGAAAGATCCCAAGGAATTCCGCATCATCGGCCGCGCCACCGGCCGCATCGACGCCAAGGCCAAGAGCAGCGGCAAGCAGGCGTTCGGCATCGATACACGTCTGGAAGGCCAGTTGACGGCGCTGGTCGCGCGCCCACCGGTGTTCGGCGCCCGCCTCAAGTCGGTCGACGAGGGCGCGGCCCGGGCCATCAAGGGCGTGCGCGCCGTGCTGCGCGTGCCGCTCGACCGTGGCGCGGAAGGCGTGGCCGTGGTGGCCGACGGCTACTGGAACGCCAAGCGCGGGCGCGACGCCCTGAAACTGGAGTGGAACACCGACGACGTCGAAAAGGTCGACAGCGAACAGCAGCTCGCCCGGTACCGCGAGCTGGCCGGCCAGCCCGGCAACCGCAAATTCGACGCCGACATGGCGCCGCTGGCCGGCGCGCCGCTGAGCATCAAGGCGGACTTCGTGTTCCCGTATCTGGCCCATGCGCCGATGGAGCCGCTGAACTGCACCGTCAAGCTCGACGACGGTGCCGCCGAGTTGTGGACCGGCACCCAGATGCCGGGCCTCGACGCCATCGCCGCCGCCCGCGTGCTGGGCCTCAAGCAGGACCAGGTCAAGATGAACGTGGCGGTGGCCGGCGGCGGTTTTGGCCGCCGCGCCGTGCCCACCAACGATTTCGTGGTGGAGGCGTGCCAGATCGCCAAGGCCGCCCGCGCGGCCGGCGTGGTGGCGCCGATCCGCACCGTTTGGAGCCGCGAGGACGACATCCGTGGCGGCTACTACCGCCCGATGCACCTGCACCGCGCCCACATCGGCTTCGACGCCATCGGCAACGTGCTGGCGTGGGACCACGCTATCGTCGGCCAGTCGATTACGGCCGGCTCGCCGTTCGAACCGTTCCAGGTCAAGGACGGCATCGACGGCACCGCCACCGAAGGCATGCGCGACCCGTATCCATTCCCGATGCGCCTGACCGTACATCATCCGCAACAGAACGTGCCGGTCCTGTGGTGGCGCAGCGTCGGCTCCAACCATACCGCCTTCGTCATGGAAACCTTGATCGACGAGATCGCGCGCATGACCAAACAGGACCCGGTGGCCTACCGCATGAAGCTTCTCAGTTCGAAGCAGGTGCGCCACCGCGCGGCGCTGCAACTGGCGGTCGACAAGAGCGGTTACGGCAAGCGCCGCCTGGCGGCGGGCCGTGCCTGGGGCGTGGCGGTGCACGAGTGTTTCGACAGCGTGGTGGCGTATGTGGTGGAGGCGTCGGTCAAGGACGGCGAACCGGTGCTGCACCGCGTCACCGCCGGCGTGCACTGCAACCTGGCGGTCAACCCGCGCAGCATCGAGGCGCAGGTGCAGGGCGGGGCGCTGATGGGATTGTCGATGTGCCTGCCCGGTGCGGCGATCACGTTCAAGGATGGCGTGGTCGAGCAAAGCAATTTCGGCGACTTCGCGGTGCCCCGGATGACCAGCATGCCGGCCGTCGACGTGCACATCGTGCCGAGCGCCGAACCGCCGACCGGCATCGGCGAACCGGGCTTGCCGCCGCTGGCGCCGGCCTTTGCCAACGCGCTGGCGCGCGTGACCGGCAAGCCGCTGCGCGACATGCCGTTCAAGCTGGCGTAATCTCCCCGCAGCAGACCGATGGTCGTATGCGATCACCGAGAGCGGCCGCCCCGGATGCGGCCGCCGACCAATCCATACCGGCCTTGACAATATTGTAAGCCGCCGGTCCGTCATGCCCGCGTCAATCCCGCGTCTATCCCTTTCCCCGGTAAGTGTTCAGTAAGTGAAGTTGCCCGATTATGAGCTCCCAGCCTTAACACTCGGAGAAATAATCATGCAGCTCCCGCGTCGTTTCACCTCGAGCAAGCGCCTAAGCAGCACACCGGCATGAGCGCCCCGCTTTCGGCAGCCGTCCTGCCTTTCCTGCCATTTTCCCGACCCACCATCGACGAGGGGACCATCGCCGCCGTCGGTGACGTGCTACGCTCCGGCTGGATCAGCAGCGGCCCCAGGGTGCACGACTTCGAACAACAGCTGTCCGCCTATTTCGGCGGGCGGCCGGTACTGACTTTTAATTCCGGCACCAGCACCATGGAAATCGCGCTGCGCGTTGCCGGTGTCGGCGCCGGCGACGAGGTGGTCACCACGCCGATCTCCTGGCCGGCCACCGCCAATGTGATCCTTGCCGTCGGCGCGACGCCGGTGTTCGCCGATATCGACCCGGCCGCGCGCAACATCGACCTGGACCAACTGGAGGCGGCGATAACGCCGCGCACGCGCGCGCTGATCCCGGTCCATTTGGCGGGGCTGCCGGTGGACATGGACCGCCTGTACGCCATCGCCGCGCGCCACCGGCTGCGCGTGGTGGAGGACGCGGCGCAGGCCTTCGGCTCGCGCTGGCACGGCAGGCGCGTCGGAGCGTTCGGCGATCTGGTGTCGTTCAGTTTTCAAGCCAATAAGAACCTGACCACGGGCGAGGGCGGTTGCCTGGTGCTCAACGACGCCGGCGAGGCGGCGCTGGCCGCGAAGTACCGCCTGCAGGGCGTCACCCGCAGCGGCGTCGACGGCATCGACGTCGATCTCCCCGGCGGCAAGCACAACATGAGCGACATCATGGCGGCGATCGGCCTGGGCCAGTTCGCCAACATCGACGCCGTCACCGCGCACCGGCGCGCGCTGGCGCGCCACTATTTCGCCCGCTTCGGCGCTGGCTTCGAGTCGGCCAGCGGCGCCCGCCTGCCGCTGGCCGACTTCGAGCACGGCAACTGGCACCTGTTCCAGATCATCCTGCCGGACCGCGGGCCCGGCACGCGCGCCGGCTTCATGGAGGCGATGGCATGCCGGGGGATCGGCACCGGCTTCCATTACGCGCCGATCCATTTGTTCAGCCTGTACCGCGCGCGCGGCTACGCGGAGGGCATGTTCCCGGTCGCCGAGCGTGTCGGCCGCCTGACGGTGACCCTGCCGATGTTCCACGCGATGACGTTCGACGACGTCGAGCGCGTCGTGGCGGCCGTCGAATCGATCCTGATCCACGCGCGGGTGCCCCGATGAGCCCCGATGCGATGCACGGCAGGGCGCGCCGGCCGTCCACCGGCGGCGCCGGCGACGCGTTGCTCGACGACGCCCTTGCCGCGCGCCCGGCGGCGCCGTCCAGGCGCGCCGGCGCCACGCTGTCGCCGGCGCTGCTGTGGATGCTGTTCGGCGGCTTCGTCCTGGTCACGCTGGGCGCGCTCGGCGTGCGCACCCTGGTGCCGCCCGACGAGGGCCGCTACGCCGAGATCGGCCGCGAGATGTTCGTCAGCGGCGACTGGATCACCACGCGCCTGAACGGCATCAAGTATTTCGAGAAGCCGCCGTTGCAAGCGTGGATGAACGCGCTGACCTTCACGCTGTTCGGCCTGGGCGAATGGCAGGCAAGGCTGTGGACCGGCGTCTGCGGCATCCTCGGCGTGGTCATGACCGCCTGGGCCGGGCGCGTGGTGTTCTCCCCGCGCATCGGACTGTATGCCGGCCTGGTGCTGGCGTCGACCTTGTTCTGGCTGGCGGCAGGCCAGATCAATTCGCTCGACATGAGCCTGTCGGGCATGATGGCCACATGCCTGGCCGCCGTGCTGATCGCCCAGCGCGACGGCGCCACCGCCGGCCAGCGGCGCGCCTGGATGCTGGTTGCGTGGGCGGCGATGGCGCTGGCGGCGTTGGCCAAGGGACTGGTCGGCGTGGTGCTGCCGGGTGCCGTGCTGGTCCTCTACGGGGCCGCCGCGCGCGATTGGCGCGTCTGGACCCGTCTGCACATGGGCAAGGGGTTGCTGCTGTTTTTCGCTGTTGCCGCGCCTTGGTTCATCCTGGTCGCCCAGCGCAACCCCGAACAGCCGCACTTCTTTTTTATTCACGAACATTTCGACCGCTTCCTGAGCCCCGGCCACCAGCGCGAGGGGCCTTGGTACGCCTTCATCCTGCTGTTGCTGCCGGGCCTGTTGCCCTGGCTCGGCTGGCTGCCGCACGCGTTGGTGGAGGGCGCCCGGCGCGCGCCGGGACGATTCCAGCCGAGGTTGCTGTTGCTGATCTGGTTCGCCTTCATCCTGGTGTTTTTCAGCATGTCGAGCTCGAAGCTGCCCGGCTACATCGTGCCGGTGTTCCCGGCGGTGGCGCTGCTCACGGCGCTGTGCCTGGACGCCGCCGGCCGCCGGCCGCACATGGTCGCCGCCGCGCTGCTGGCGGCGGTCGGCGCGCTGCTGGTGGTCGCGGTGCCGGTGGCGCTGGCGACGGGCGCGGCCGGCTCCGCGCCGCACAGCCTGCGCAGCTACCAGCCGTGGCTGATGTTCGCCGGCTGCATCCTGTTGGTCGGCGGTTGCCTGGCGTGGTGCCAGGCGGCGCGTGTCCAGCGCGATCAGACGGTGTTGACGATGGCGGTGGCCGGCTTTCTCGCCACCCACCTGATCGTCGCCGGCTTCGAGGTCTACGGCAAGGACCGCGCGGGCACCGCGCTGCTGCCGGCGATCCGGGCCGAACTAACGCCGTCCACCAAGCTGTACGCGCTCGGCCGCTACGAGCAGTCGCTGACCTTCTATCTAGGCCGGCCGGCGATCCTGGTCGAGTATGTGGACGAATTCGGCTTCGGGCTGCGGCAGGAACCGGGACTGGCGCTGTCCGGGTTGGAGGAGTTCGTCGTCCTGTGGCGGCGCGACGCGGCCGCCGGCCCGCCCTCGATGGCCATCGCCAGCCAGGCCGTGTACGACCGGCTGCGCCAGCGCGGCGTGCCGATGCGGCTGGTGGCGCGCGACGGGCGCCGGATCGTGATCTCCAATCAATTGACAAAAGGACTGCCATGACCGCGCCTGCTTGCTTACCCTTGTTGCCTGTGTTCCCCCGGGCGGTGTCGCCATGACGCCCGAATTGTCCATCGTCATTCCGGTCTACAACGAGGAAGCCGGGCTGCCCGGCCTGTTCGACCGCCTGTACACGGCGCTCGACGCGCTGCGCACCGGCTATGAGATCGTGTTCGTCAACGATGGCAGCCGGGACGCCTCGGCGTCGTTGCTGGCCGAGCAGTTCCGGCGGCGCCCGGACGTCACCCGGGTGGTGCTGTTTAACGGCAATTACGGACAGCATATGGCGATCCTGGCCGGCTTCCAGTCCGCGCGCGGCCAGATCATGGTCACGCTCGACGCCGACCTGCAAAACCCGCCAGAGGAGATCGGCAAGCTGGTCGAGCGGATCCGCGCGGGCCACGACTACGTCGGCTCGATCCGGCGCGTGCGTCAGGATACGGCCTGGCGCACGCTGGCGTCGAAGGCGATGAACCGGCTGCGCGAACGCATCACCAATATCCGCATCACCGACCAGGGAAACATGCTGCGCGCCTACGGCCGTAACGTCATCGACCTGGTCAACCAGTGCGCGGAGGTCAACACCTTCGTGCCGGCGCTGGCCTACACTTTCGCGCGCAACCCGACCGAGGTCGTGGTCGAGCACGAGGAGCGCGCGGCCGGCGCGTCGAAGTACTCGCTCTACAGCCTGATACGGCTCAACTTCGACCTGGTCACCGGCTTCTCGCTGATCCCGCTGCAAATGTTCTCGATGTTGGGCATGGCGCTATCGGGCGCGTCCGGCTTGTTGGTGCTGGTGCTGTTGACGCGCCGGCTGCTGCTCGGCGCCGAGGCCGAGGGCGCGTTCACCTTGTTCGCGCTGCTGTTCTTCCTGATGGGCGTGATCCTGTTCGGCATCGGCCTGCTGGGGGAGTACATCGGCCGCATTTACCAGCAGGTGCGCGCGCGGCCGCGCTATGTGGTGCAAACCATCCTCGAGGAGCCGGCACCGGGGGCGCGGCGGCAGGTGGCCGGCGCCGCCAACGCGGCGTCCATCCTGCCGCTGGAACAGCGCGGGGTGGGGCGATGACGGCGCCGGGCGTGGCCCCGCGCGCCGTGGTGTTCGCCTACCACGACGTCGGCGTGCGCTGCCTTCGGGTGCTGCTGGCCGGCGGCGTGGACGTGGCCCTGGTCGTCACGCACGACGACGATCCGGCCGAGAACATCTGGTATGGCTCGGTGCGGGCGCTTTGCCGCGAGCACGGCATCGCCACCGCCGTGCATTCCGATCCGGCCGAACCGGCGCTGCTGGCCGCCGTGCGCGCGGCGCGGCCGGATTTCCTGTTCAGTTTTTACTACCGCCACATGCTGCCGGCCGCCGTGCTGGCGGTGGCGCCGGCCTACAACATGCACGGCTCGTTGCTGCCGAAGTTTCGCGGCCGCGCGCCGGTCAACTGGGCCGTGCTTCACGGCGCCGACCGCACCGGCGCCACCTTGCACGAGATGACCGCCAGACCCGACGCCGGCGCCATCGTGGCGCAGACGGCGGTGCCCATCCTGCCCGACGACACGGCCTTCGAGGTGTTCGCCAAGGTTACCGTGGCGGCCGAGCAGACCTTGTGGGGCGTACTACCGGCGCTGTTGGCGGGCGACGCGCCGCGCCGCGACAACGACCTGCGGCAGGGCAGTTACTTCGGCGGGCGCACGCCGGCCGATGGCCGCATCGACTGGCGCGCCGACGCGCAAACCGTCTACAACCTGCACCGCGCGGTGGCGCCGCCTTATCCCGGCGCCCACACGGAGGTGGATGGCGTGTCGTTGACGTTGGCCCGCGCGCGCCTCGTGCCGGGCTGTCTGGCGTGCGGCATGGCGCCCGGCCTGGCTGTGCTCGACGGCCGGATCGTCGGCGTGTGCGGCGACGGCCGCATGCTCGCCATCTCTTCCCTGCTGCACGGCGCGACCGAGGTATCGCCACAACAGTTACAAACCATGCTGGCCGGTTCGGCGGCGCAGATCGACATCACGCGAGTACACCCATGAAAAAAGTTCTTATCCTTGGCGTCAACGGCTTTATCGGCCACCACCTGTCCAAGCGCATCCTCGAAACCACCGACTGGGAGGTGTTCGGCATGGACATGCACACCGACCGCATCGCGGCCCTGCTGGAGAACCCGGCCTACAAGTCGCGCATGCATTTCTACGAGGGCGACATCACGATCAACAAGGAATGGATCGAATACCACGTCAAGAAGTGCGACGTGATCGTGCCGCTGGTGGCCATCGCCACGCCGTCGACCTACGTCAAGCAGCCCTTGCGCGTGTTCGAACTCGATTTCGAGGCCAACCTGCCGATCGTGCGCTCGGCCGCCAAATACGGCAAGCACCTGGTGTTCCCGTCGACGTCGGAGGTGTACGGCATGTGCCACGACGAGGAGTTCGATCCCGAAAGCTCCGAACTGGTGTGCGGACCGATCAACAAGCCGCGCTGGATCTATTCCAACGCCAAGCAATTGATGGACCGGGTGATCTGGGGCTACGGCATGGAGGGATTGAACTTCACGCTGTTCCGTCCCTTTAACTGGATCGGCGCGGGACTGGATTCGATCCACACCGCCAAGGAGGGCTCGTCGCGCGTGGTGACGCAGTTCTTCGGCCATATCGTGCGCGGCGAGGCCATCTCGCTGGTCGACGGCGGCGCGCAGAAACGCGCCTTCACCTACATCGACGACGGCATCGACGCGCTGGTGCGCATCATCGCCAACGTCGACGGTGTCGCCAGCGGCAAGATCTACAACATCGGCAACCCGGTCAACAATTATTCGATCCGCGAGCTGGCCGGGATGATGCTGGCGTTGGCCGCCGACTACCCCGAGTACGCGGAGGCGGTGCGGCGGGTGAAGATCGTCGAGACCACGTCCGGCGCCTACTACGGCGAGGGTTACCAGGATGTGCAGAACCGCGTGCCGAAGATCGCCAACACCAGCGCGGACCTGGGCTGGACGCCGGTCACCGGCATGGCCGACGCGCTGCGGCGCATCTTCGACGCCTACCGGGGCCAGGTCGCGCAGGCGCGCGCGCTGATCGACTGATGGCGACCACACCACCGCTGTTGACGCTCAAGATCGACGTCGACACCTTCCATGGCACCCGGATCGGCGTGGCCAACCTGGTGCGCATGCTGCGCGCGCACGGCGCCAACGCCACGTTCCTGTTTTCGCTCGGGCCGGACCACACCGGCCGGGCCTTGCGGCGCGCGCTGCGGCCCGGGTTTTGCAGCAAGGTCGCGCGCACCTCCGTGGTCGAACATTACGGTTTGAAAACGCTGATGTACGGCGTTTTGCTGCCCGGTCCCGACATCGGCCGGCGCTGCGCGGCGCAGCTGCGCGCCGTGCGCGACGCCGGTTTCGAATGCGGCATCCACACCTGGGACCACGTGCGGTGGCAGGACAACGTGGCCGCGCGCGGCGCCGACTGGACGCGCGAGATGATGCGCAAGGCCGCGCGCCGCCACGTCGACGTGTTCGGCATGGCCACGCGCACGCATGGCGCGGCCGGCTGGCAGATGAACGCCGCCGCCTTCGCCGAACACGACGCGGCCGGTTACCGCTACGCCTCGGACGGCCGCGTCCCGCTCGACGAACGGGGCGCGCTGATCGACCCAACCAGCGGCCCGCACCGGGTGCTGGCCGGCGGCCACCTGATCGACTGCGTCCAGTTGCCCACCACCTTGCCCACGCTCGACGAACTGCTCGGGCGCGCGGTCGACGGCAGGACGATTACGGCGGACAACGTCGCGGCGCACCTGTTGTCGCTGACCGCCGGCGCGCCGCGCGACCATGTCTACACGCTGCACGCCGAGCTGGAGGGACAAAAGCTGGCGCCGGTGTTCGAGCAGTTGCTGCTTGGCTGGCGCGCGCAGGGCTACCGCTTCGGCGCGATGGCCGACTACTACGACAAGGTCCGGCACGCGCCGCTGCCGACGTCGCCGTTGGGCTGGGGCGAGCTGCCCGGGCGCTCCGGGCGCGTGATCATGCAGGGCGGGGCGCCGTAGCGTGGCCTTGCGTTTCCTTCCCTATATTTTGAGGAGTATCCCGATGTCGCAATTTCTTGATCCGTTCCAACCGAGCGGGGCGCCGGCATGAAAATCACCATCATCGGAACGGGCTACGTCGGCCTGGTGACGGGCGCCTGCCTGGCCGAACTGGGCAACGATGTCGTCTGCCTCGACCTTGACGAAGCCAAGATCGCGCTGCTCAACGGCGGCGGCATGCCGATCCACGAACCGGGGTTGGCCGAGATCGTCGAACGCAACCGCGACGCCGGACGGCTGCGCTTTTGCACCGACGTCGCCGCCGCCGTGGAGCACGGCGACTTGCAGTTCATCGCGGTCGGCACGCCCAGCGACGAGGACGGCGCCGCCGACCTGCGGCACGTGCTGGCCGCCGCGCGCGCGATCGGCCGCCACATGCGCGGCTTCAAGGTGGTGGTCGACAAGTCGACCGTGCCGGTCGGCACCGGCGAGCGCGTGGCCGCCGCGCTGCGCGAGGAGCTGGACCGGCGCGCCTCGGACGCCGCCTTCTCGGTCGTCTCCAACCCCGAGTTCCTCAAGGAGGGCGCGGCGGTCGAGGATTTCATGCGGCCCGACCGCATCGTCATCGGCTGCGACGGCACGCCCGACGGCGCGCGCGCGCGCGAGCTGCTGCGCACGCTCTACAAGCCTTTCAACCGCAATCACGAGCGCACCCACTGGATGGACGTGCGCTCGGCCGAGTTCACCAAGTATGCCGCCAACGCCATGCTGGCGACGCGCATCTCGTTGATGAACGAATTCGCCAATCTGGCCGATTGCGTCGGCGTCGATATCGAGGCGGTGCGCCGCGGTATCGGCTCCGATCCGCGCATCGGCGCCAGCTTCCTGTACGCCGGCGCCGGCTACGGCGGCTCCTGCTTTCCCAAGGACGTGCGGGCGCTCGCGCGCACCGCCGGACGCTTCGGCCAGGAGCTGTTGATCCTGCGCGCGGTGGAGGCGGTCAACCAGCATCAGCAGCAGCTGCTGGGCCGCAAGATCCTCGTGCGCTACGGCGACGATCTGGACGGCATGCATTTCGCCGTATGGGGACTGGCGTTCAAACCGAACACCGACGACATGCGGGAGGCGCCGGCGCGTGTGTTGCTGCGCCAGTTGCTGCGCGCGGGCGCGACCGTCGCGGTGCACGACCCGGTTGCGATGGCCGAAGCCGCGCGGACGTTGGCGCTCGACTTGCACGCCGATGAGCTGGCGCGGATACGCTTCGCCGCCGCCCCGCTCGACGCCCTGGCCGGGGCCGACGCGCTGGCCATCGTCACCGAGTGGAAGGCGTTTCGCAGCCCCGATTTCGGCAAGATCAAGGCGGCGCTCAAACAGCCGGTCATCTTCGACGGGCGCAATCTGTTCGAGCCGGAGGCGATGGACGCGTATGGATTCGAGTACCATGGCATCGGACGCGGCTCCCGGCTCGCCAAGGACGCCCCGTCCGGCGCGCCGCGCGCCCCGGCCCGGCAGGCGGTGTCGCACCATGCGGTTTCCTTAATGCGCGCCTGATGGAACGCCGGACAGGCCGCGCCGCGACGACGGGCCAGCGGGAGCACCAAGGCGGCGTCCACGGCGGGACCACCATCGTGGACGCCGCCGCTGCGGCGCCGCTGTCGAAGCAGTTCCTGCGCTTCGCGTTGGTCGGCGCGTCGGGCACGGCGCTGCAATACTTGGTGTTGTGGCTCGGCGTCGAGCGCTGCGGCGCCGGCGCGGCCGCCGCGTCGGGCGTCGGCTACGCGCTGGCGGCCGTGGTGAACTACGTGTTGAACTATTTCTTCACGTTCGGCGGCGCCCGCTCCCACCTGCGCGCGGCCGGCCGCTATTTCACCCTGCTGGGCCTGGGCTGGTGCCTGAACACCGCGCTGATGTGGCTGCTGGTGGACGGGGCCGGCTGGCACTACTGGGTGGCGCAGGCGCTGGCCACCGGGCTGGGACTGTTGTGGAACTTCGCCGGTAGCCGCTGGTGGGCGTTTCGTCCGCCGCGTTAGGCGACGTCATTAATTTCTCCTTCCACGGGCGCGCGCCGGGCCGGTTTTTTACGCATCCGGCGCAGGTCGGGTCGTCAGCCGGAACAGCAGGCCCGGCTCCATCCGCTGCGCCGCCAGTGTCCAGCCGTGCGCCCCGGCGATCTCCTGGCAGATCGACAGGCCCAGGCCGGCGCCATGGTCGCGGCGATGCGCGCCACGCCAGAAGCGCTCGAACATGCGCGCCATCTGTTCCGGTGTCACCCCGGGGCCGCTATCGCGTACCGTCAGTGCCTCGGCGCCGATCGTCACGCTCACCTCGGTGCCTTCGGGGGCATGCTGGATGGCGTTTTCCAGCAGGTTTTTCAGCAAGGTGAACAGCGTCGCCGGGTCCGCCTGCCATGGCGCCACCGGGCCGTCGTCGCGCAACGTCAGGCGCACGTTCGCCGCGTCGGCCATGCGGCGCAGATAGCCGACCGCCTCGGCGCCGACGTCGCGCGGATCGACCATGGAGAAAATGTAATTCTGCTCCTCGCTCGCTTCGGCCAGCAGTAGCAACTGCTGCACTTGGCGCGTCATGTGCTGGATGTCGCCGAGCAGCGAATCGCGCTCCTCGCCTTGGTCCGTCAGCTCGACCTGCGCGCGGATCAGGGCCAGCGGCGTCTTCAGTTCATGCGCGGCCGTCGCCAGAAAACCTTGCTGTACGCGATACCCCTGTTCCAGGCGCTCGAGCACGCGGTTGAAACTGGCGACCAGCGGCGCGATCTCGGCCGGCACCGCGTTGACCCGCAGCCGCGCGTGCAGCGCGCGCGGGGAAATCGCCGCGGCCGACTCCGACACCTCGCGCAGCGGCTTGAGCGTGTAGCGCAGCGTGATGAGCGCGCAGGCGCCGAAGACGAACAGCATGACCAGACTGAACAAGACGATGCCGGCGCCCATGAACGGCAGCGCGAACTCGGTCTGGAACAGCTCGACGATGCGCTTGCTGGCGGCGAACTGCACATACCAGCGCTTGCCCTCATGCTCGACGGCGGCGGTGCCGGCGTACATCGGCACGCCGGCGAAATCGAAGGTGAACGGGCCGGGTGTCAACCGGCGTGTCGCCGGTGTCGACGGCCATGCCGTCCCGGGGCCGGTGGCCGACGCCAGCGCGACGTCGCCGGCCGCGTCCAGCACGCGGTACGAGATCTCGCGCCGCAGACTGTCGTAGGTCCACGGATGACTGTCTTCGCTGTCCAGGAAGCCGACCGGCCGTCCGGCGCTATCGAACAGCAGCGCCTCGGCCATTTCCTCCGCGCGTTCCGCCACGTCCATGCTCGGCAAGATCTCGCTTTTCGTCGTGATGAGGTAAAAAACGGCCGCCAGCAGCAGGGCGACGCTGAGGACCATGCCGGCCACGTAGGCGAGCAGGACTTTGACGCCCAGGCTATTGAGCCACTTCGGGTTCGCGTAGCGCATAGCCCAGTCCTCTCACGTTGACGATCCGCTGGCGCGAACCGACGGCCAGCAGTTTGCGGCGGATGCGGTGCACGACGACGTCGAGGGCGTTGGGCGTGACGGCCTCGCTCAAGCCCCACGCGGCCGCCTCCAGCGCGCCACGGCGCACCACCTGCGCAGGTTTGCGCACCAGCAGCAGCATGATTTGCATCTCGGCCGGCGCCAGGGCGACGCTTTCGGCGCCGCAGCAAAGCAGGCCGGCGTCGGGGCGCAAACCGAGGTCGGCGTGGCCGGGCTCGAGTGGGCGGAAGTCCACGGGGCGGCGCAGCAAGGCCCGCACGCGCGCGACCAGTTCGTCGATGGCGAACGGCTTGGCAAGGTAGTCGTCGGCGCCCGCTTCGAGGCCTTCAACCCGGTCATGCAGTGCTTCGCGCGCCGTCAGCACCAGGCAGGGCACGCCCAGCCCGGCGCCGCGCAGGCGTCGCAGCAGGGCCAGCCCGTCGCCGTCCGGCAAGCCGCGATCGAGCACCAGCGCCTGGTAGGGCATGCGCGCGATGGCGTCCCACGCCGAGTCGATGCGTTCGACGACATCGACGGCGATGCCGGCGTCGCCCAGCGCCTTGCACATCAGCCGGGCCAGGCGGTCATGGTCTTCGATGAGTAGAATGCGGTTCATTGGAAGCGATACAGGTATCCCGGGCCGGACGCGGTACTGCGTCGTCGACCGCGCCCGAGCGGCGCCGTTACGGGGTGTCAATATAACACGCTGGCGTGGCGGGGCGCCGGTCCCAACGCCAGCCGAAGGGTGGCCGGCGGCGCCGCGCACGCCGCCACGGCTAGTCGGCGACATCGGCGGCGCGCAGCGCATAGCCCAGTCCCCTTATATTGACGATACGCTGGCGCGAGCCGATGGCCAGCAGTTTGCGGCGGATCCGGTGCAGCGCCACGTCCAGCGCGTTGGGCGTGACGGCCTCGCTCAGCCCCCAGGCGGCGGCCTCCAGCGCGCTACGGCGCACCACCTCGGCGTGCCGGTGCACCAGCATCAGCATGATCTGCATCTCCGCCGGGGCCAGGGTGACGCTGTCGTCGGCGCAGCACACCAGGCCCGCGCCGGGGCGCAGCGTCAGGTCGTCGTGGCTGGGGTCGAGCGGGCGGCAATCGGCGGGCCGGCGCAGCAGGGCCCGCACGCGCGCGACCATCTCGTCCATCGCGAACGGCTTGGGCAGGTAGTCGTCGGCGCCGGCCTCCAATCCTTCGACGCGGTCGTGCAGCGCGTCGCGCGCGGTCAGCACCAGGCAGGGCACGTGCAGGCCGGCGCCGCGCACGCGGTGCAGCAGCGACAGCCCGTCGCCGTCCGGCAAGCCGCGGTCGAGGATGACGGCCTGGTACGGCAGTTGCCGGAGGGCGGCCCACGCGCCGTCGATGCGGTCGATGACGTCGACCGCGATGCCGGCGGCCGCCAGCGCCTTGCACATCAGCTGGGCGAGGCGGTCGTGGTCTTCGACGAGCAGGATGCGGTTCATCAGAAGCGGTACAGGTATCCCAGGCCGACGCGGTTCTCGTTCGCGCGGTCGACCAGCGGGCTGTCCTTGATCTTCTTGGCCAGCTTGGTCACCCCCACATCGACAAACAGCGAGTGGTGGGCGTCGACGACGTAGGTGCCGCGCAGGCCGAGCTCGGCGTTGACGCCGGATTTACCGACGTAGGCGGGGCGGCCGGCGCGGGCCTCGTCGGCGGCGACGCCGTAGTAATAATCGACGTATTTCTTGTCGACCCAGGCCACGCCGGCGCGCGGCGTCAACATCAAATGCTCGCCGATGCGCCAGGTCTTTTCCAGCCCGAGGTTGGCGCGCCGGCCCTTGCTGTTGCCCGAGGCGTCGGCCAATAGTTCGGCGCTGACGTCGACGATGCCGGTGCGCCATATCATCTTGCCGCCGGCCCAGAAGCCGCTTTTGCGCTCGCGCATGCCGTTCAGGATGGGCGCGTCGCCGGTCTCATAGCCGCTGAAGTCGTACTTGCCGACCACGCGCAGGTCGAGGCGCTGGCCGGCGCCGAGATCGACGCTGTAAGCCTTGAATTCGGCGACCGGGCCGAACACGCGCACATATTGGTTCTCGTAGGAGATCAGCGGCAGCGCGCGGTTTTCCCGGTCGATGCCCGCGTAGGGTTGTTGCGCGCTGAACGCGGCGACGCCCAGGCCCCACGAGGACGCCTCGCCGGCCGCGGCGGCGCCCGCCACGCCGGTGGCGCACAGCCCCAGTGCCAGGGCCGCGGCGAGCCTCGCGTGCTTGATTGCCGACGGGAAGGCGAGGGTAGGGATGCGTGGAAGCTGCATGTGATTTCTCCGAATGTTGAATGTGAAGCCACATGGTCGCTCAAGTCGTCTTACTGAATACTTACCGGTAAAAAACACCAAAACCTGCGCCTTCCGGCGATCCGGTAAGTATACGGAAAGACGCGCTGCCCGATAGTGGCGCTCTGTTCAAGCCGAGGGCACCGCATGCGTTCATCCGCCAACTTCAAGTTATGCTTCCGCCGGCCGTTTTGGCGCGCGCCGTGGCTGGGCGCCGGCGCCGCGTTAATGGCCGGGTGCGCGACGTCCGTTCCGGCGCCGGCACCGGGTGGCCCGGCGGCGCCCGTGGCCGCCCAATGGCACGCGCCGCTGCCGCACGGCGGCCGGCTTGCCGACCTGGGCCTTTGGTGGGAACGGTTCGACGATCCGCTGGTGCCGCGCCTGATCGCGGCCGGACAGCAAGCGAGTCCGACCTTGGCGGAGGCGCTGGCGCGCATCGCCGATGCCCGCGCGGCCAGCGTTGCCAGCGGCGCCGCGCTGCTGCCCACGTTGGGCGCCAACGCCAGCGCCAGCCGGGGCCGCGCGGAGATCGCGGCGCCGGTCGGCCAGTCGGCGTCGGCCGGCTTGCAGGCCGGTTGGGAGCTGGACCTGTTCGGCGCCAACCGCGCCGGCGCCGCCGCCGCCCAGGCCGCGCTCGAGTCGAGCCAGGCCGGCTGGCATGTGGCGCGGGTGTCGCTCGCCGCCGACATCGCCACCAGTTATGTCAGCCTGCGCGCCTGCGAGGCGCAACTGGCGCAGACCGAACTCGACGCCCGCTCGCGGAACCGGACCTCCGCGCTGACCAGCCTGGCGGCGGACGCCGGTTTCCGCGCGCCCGCAGTGGCCGACCTGGCGCGCGCCAGCGCCGCGCAGGCCGGCGCCGCACTGATCCAGCAGCGCGCGCAATGCGATCTTTCCGTCAAGGCGCTGGCCGCGCTCACCGCGTGGGACGAGGCGGCGCTGCGCGGCGAACTGGCCGACGGCGCCGCCCGCTTGCCGCAACCGCCCGACTTGACCGTCGACGCCGTCCCGGCCGCCGTGCTGGCGCAGCGGCCCGATATCCATGCCGCCGCGCGCGACGTCGTGGCCGCCAGCGCGCGTGCCGACCAGGCGCGGGCGCAGCGCTGGCCGCGCGTCACACTGGCCGGCAGCATCGGCGCCGCCCGCGCGCGCTCGGACGGCGTCGGCAGCAACGGCGGCGTCTGGAGCGTGGGACCGGTGGCGGTGACCTTGCCGCTGTTCGACGGCGGCGCGCTGCGCGCCAATGCGCAGGCGGCACGCGTGCGCTACGACGCCGCCACCACCGTCTACGCGGCGCGGCTGCGCGAGGCGGTGCGCGGCGTCGAGACGGCGCTGGTGACGTTGCGCAGCGCGGCGGCGCGCGGCGCCGACACCGACGCGGCGGCCGCCGGATTCGAACGCTCCTACCACGCGACGCAGGCGGGCTACGAGGCCGGCACCGCCAGCCTGTTCGAGCTGGAGGACGCACGCCGCGGCGTGGTCGCCGCCCGGGTCGCGGTCATCGACCTGCGCCGCGAACGCGTGGCCGCCTGGATCGCCCTGTACCGCGAGCTCGGCGGCGGCTGGTCCCCGACCGACACGCCCCCACCATCCATCATCGCCACCGGCGCCGCGCCGGTCGATAGCAACCAAGGAACCCGTGATGAAAAATAGACGCCATCAGTTCTTCTACCTCGCCGCCGTGCTGGCCGCCGTGCTGGCCTATGCCGTGATCGCGCTGGCCATGCCGGAGTCCGTCAAGCCGTTGGCGGCCGCGCCCCGCAGCGTGCTTACGGTGGAGGTGGCGACACCGCAAGCGGTCGTATTGCCGCTGCGCCTGGCCGCCAACGGCAACATCGCCGCCTGGCAGGAAGCGAGCATCGGCGCCGAGGCCGACGGCCTGCGCCTGGCCGAGGTCAAGGTCAACGTCGGCGACGTTGTGCGGCGCGGACAGGTGCTGGCCACGTTCGCTTCCGCCACTGTGGGCGCCGAGCTGGCGCAAAGCCGCGCCGCCGCCGCCGAGGCCGAGGCGGCGCTGGCCGAGGCCGACGCCAACGCGGCGCGCGCACATCGACTGCAGACCACCGGCGCGTTATCGGCCCAGCAAATCGAGCAATATCTGACGGCCGGACGCACTGCGCGGGCGCGGCTGGACGCGTTGCGGGCCGCCGAGCACACCCGGCAACTGCGCCTGGCGCAGACCCGCGTGCTGGCCCCGGACGACGGCGTGATTTCGGCGCGCGGCGCGACAGTGGGCGCGGTGCCGCCGGCCGGCCAGGAATTGTTCCGCCTGATCCTGCGCGGCCGGCTCGAATGGCGCGCCGAGGTCGCGGCCCCGGACCTGGCGCAACTCAAGCCGGGCCAGCGCGCGCTGGTGACGCCGGCAGGCGGCAAGCCGATCGAGGGCAGGGTGCGGATGGTGGCGCCGGCGGTCGACCCGCTCACCCGCAACGCGCTGGTGTATGTCGACCTGCCGCCGGGCGGTGCGGCGCGCGCCGGCATGTTCGCGCGCGGCGTTTTCGAGACCGGCACGGCGCCGGCGCTGACCCTGCCGCAAAGCGCGGTGCAGGTGCGCGACGGCTTTAGCTTTGTGCTGCGGGTGGGCGCCGATTCGCGCGTGGTGCGCACCAAGGTGGGGGTGGGCCGGCGCGCGGGCGACCTGGTCGAGATCACCGGCGGCATCGCGCCGCCGGCGCGGGTGGTGGCCGCCGGCGGCGGCTTCCTCGGCGATGGCGACCTGGTCAGCGTGGCCCCGTCCGCCGCCGCGCGCGCGTCGACGACGGCCGCCGTCAACTAACCGAAAGAGCGCGATGCATTTCAATATATCCTCCTGGTCGATCCGCAACCCGACGCCGGCGATCCTGCTGTTCATCCTGCTGACCTTGGCCGGATTGCTCGGGTTTTGGGCGATGAAGGTGCAGAACTTCCCCGACATCGAGCTGCCGACGGTCACCGTCGGCGCCGCGCTGCCCGGCGCCTCGCCGGCGCAGCTCGAGAACGACGTCGTCCGCAAGATCGAGGACGCGCTGGCGACCGTCCAGGGCGTCAAGCACATGCGCAGCACCCTGACCGACGGCAGCGCCGACATCACGATCGAGTTCCACCTCGATAAACCGGTGCGCGAGGCCGTCGAGGACGTGCGCGACGCCGTCTCGCGCATCCGCGCCGACCTGCCGGCCGACCTGCGCGATCCGGTGATCCGGAAAGTGGAGCTGGCCGGCGTGCCGATCCTGACCTACGTCGTCGCGTCCGGGCGCAAGGATGCCGAGGCGCTGTCCTGGTTCGTCGACAACGAGGTCGCCAAGGCGCTGCTGGCGGTGCCCGGCGTGGGCGCGGTCAAGCGCGTGGGCGGCGTCAGCCGCGAAGTGCGCGTGGCGCTCGATCCGGCGCGCCTGCTGGCGCTGAACACGGGCGTACTGGACCTGTCGCGCCAGCTGGGCCAGACGCAGCGCGAGGCGCCCGGCGGCCGCGTCAGGCTCGGCGGCGCCGAGCAGTCGGTGCGCACCATCGCCACCGTACAATCGGCGGCCGAGGTGGCTGCGCTGGAGGTCACGCTCGGCGACGGCCGGCGGGTGCGCCTGGACCAGGTCGCGGACGTGGCCGACACCGTCGCCGAGCCGCGCTCGGCCGCGCTGCTGGACGGTGCGCCGGTGGTCGGTTTCGAGATCCTGCGCGCGCGCGGGGCCGGCGAGATCGAGGTCGCCGGGGCGGTGGGGCAAGCGCTGGCCGCGCTCAAGGCCGGGCATCCGGACATCCGCCTGGTCGAGGCCTTGAACGCCGTCGACCCGGTGCGCGAGAACTACGACGGTTCGATGCGCCTGCTTTACGAGGGCGCGGCGCTGGCCGTGCTGGTGGTGTTCCTGTTCCTGCGCGACTGGCGCGCCACGTTCGTGGCGGCCGTGGCGCTGCCGTTGTCGGCCATCCCGACCTTTGCCGTGATGCACTGGATGGGCTTTACCGTCAACACGGTGAGCCTGTTGTCGCTGTCGCTGGTGGTCGGCGTGCTGGTCGACGACGCCATCGTCGAGATCGAGAACATCGAGCGCCACCTGCGCATGGGCAAGACGCCGTTGCGCGCGGCGATGGAGGCGGCCGACGAGATCGGCCTGGCCGTGGTGGCCACCACCTTCACCTTGATCGCGGTGTTCCTGCCGACCGCGTTCATGGGCGGCACCATCGGCAGGTTCTTCGTCCAGTTCGGCTGGACGGCGGCCACCGCCGTGTTCTTCTCGCTGGTGGTGGCGCGCTTGCTGACGCCGATGATGGCGGCCCACCTGCTGCGCGCGCCGCGTCCGGACGTCGCGCCGGCGCCGCAACCGCGCTCGCTGCGCGCCTACCTGGCCTGCGCCGCGTGGTGCCTGCGCCACCGGGGCTTGACGGTCGCCGCCGCCGCCGCGTTCTTCGCCGGCGGGATCCTGCTGGCGGCGTCGCTGCCGGCCGCCTTTATTCCGGCCGACGACGACTGGCAGACGCAGGCGACGGTCAGCCTCGCGCCCGGCGCGCGGCTGGAGGAGACCATCGCGCTGGCCGGGCGGGCGCGCGCGATCGTCATGCGCAACCCGCACGTCAAGCTGGTCTACGCCCATGTCGGCGGCGGCGTCGGCGCCGACATGGGCGGCCCGCCCGGCGCGGCCGACGTCCGCACGGCCGTGCTCACGCTGACCTTGACGCACCGCGACGCCCGTCCCGGCCTGACCAAGCAGCGCATCGAGAGCGAGCTGCGCGCCGCGCTGGCGGCGCTGCCGGCCGCCCGCGTCAAGGTCGGCATGGAGGAGTCGGAAAACTATGTGCTGGTGCTCTCCGGCGAGGACGGCGCTACCCTGGCGCGCCACGCGCAGCAGGTCGAGCGCGAGCTGCGCGGCCTGCCCGGGGTGGGCGCGGTCACCTCCAGCGCCGGGCTGCTGCGGCCGGAACTGATCGTGCGGCCCGATTTCGCCCGCGCCGCCGACCTGGGCGTGACGTCGGCCAGCATCGCCGACACCTTGCGGGTGGCGACGGCGGGCGACTACGAGCAGGACCTGTCCAAACTCAACCTGAGCGAGCGCCAGGTGCCGGTGGTGGTGCGGCTGGCCGACGGCGCGCGCGACGACCTCGACACGCTCAAGCGCCTGCCGGTGCCGGGCGCGCGCGGCGCGGTGGCGCTCGAGAACGTCGCCACCCTGGAAATCGGCAGCGGTCCGGCGGAGATCGCCCGCTACGACCGCCGCCGCAACATCGATTTCGAGATCGAGCTCAATGGCGAGGCGCTGGGCGACATCGAGGCGGCGGTCCTGGCGCTGCCCAGCCTGCGGGAGATGCCGCCGGGCGTGACGCGGGCGTCGATCGGCGACGCCGAGTCGATGGACGAGCTGGCCGCCGGTTTCGCCATCGCCATGCTGACCGGCGTGCTGTGCATCTACATGGTGCTGGTGTTGTTGCTGAAGGACTTCCTGCAGCCGGTGACCGTGCTGGCCGCGCTGGTGCTGTCGGTGCCGGGCGCCTTCCTGGCGCTGTTCCTGACCGGCACGGCGTTGTCGATGCCGTCGATGATAGGCTTGATCATGCTGATGGGTATCGCCACCAAGAACTCGATCCTGCTGATCGACTACGTCATCCTGGCCCGGCGCGACCACGGCCTGGCGCGGCGGGACGCGATCATCGACGCCTGCGGCAAGCGGGTGCGCCCGATCGTAATGACCACCATCGCCATGGGCGCGGGCATGCTGCCGATCGCGCTGGGGTGGGGCGCCGACCCGAGTTTCCGGGCGCCGATGGCGATCGTCGTCATCGGCGGGCTGATCACCTCGACGGTATTGAGCCTGCTGGTTGTTCCGGTGGTGTTCACTTATGTCGACGACGCCGCGCAGTGGCTGGCGGCGGTGCGCCAGCGCGGCGCCGGCACATCGAGCGCCGCTTTACCCGATCAGTAGCGTTCGAGCCAGTGCGCGTACGGCGCCGGCAGCGTCCACGACGCCCGTTCGACGCCGAGCTCCTTGGCGGCGAAGTAGGCCCAGTGCGGATTGGCCAGGTGGGCCCGGCCGACCATCACCAGGTCGAGCTGCTGGTCGCGCACCACCTGTTCGGCGATGGCCGGCGTGCCGAAGCCCCACGCCGACGACACCGGCACGCCGGCCTCGCGCCGCACGCGCTCGGCCACCGGTCCCATGAAGGCCGGTCCCCACGGGATCGACGTGTCGGGAATCGTGAAGCCGACGCTGACGCTGACCATGTCCATGCCGGAGGCCTTGAATTGGCGCACCAGTTCGATCGACTCGAGCAACGTCTGCTCGTCGCGGCCGTCGTATTCGATCACGCCGAAACGCACCGTCAACGGCAGGTTTTCCGGCCACACCTCGCGCACCGCCTTGAGCGTCTCGAGCAGGAAGCGGGCGCGGTTGGCGGCGCTGCCGCCGTACATATCGTCGCGCTGGTTCGAGTGCTCGGAGAAGAAGGTTTGCGCCAGGTAGCCGTGCGCGAAGTGCAGCTCCAGCCATTCGAAGCCGGCTTCGACGGCGCGGCGCGCGGTGTCGACGAAGTTCTGGCGCACGCGCGCGATGTCGTCGAGCGTCATCGCCTGCGGCACCTTCGGCAGGTTGGCGCCGTAGGCGATGGCCGACGGCGCGAGCGTTTGCCAGCCGCGCGCGTCGCCGTCGGCGATATGGTCGTCGCCTTCCCATGGCCGGTTGGCGCTGGCCTTGCGGCCGGCATGGGCGATCTGGATGCCCGGCACGGCGCCGGCGGCCTTGATGGCGCGCACGATCGGCACGAACGCCTGCGCTTGTTCATCGTTCCACAGGCCGGTGCAGCCCGGCGTGATGCGGCCCTCGGGCGCGACGGCGGTCGCTTCGACGATCACCAGTCCGGCGCCGCCGCGCGCGATGCTGGCGTAGTGCGACAGGTGCCAGTCGTTGGGGACGCCGTCGGTGGCGGAATACTGGCACATCGGCGGCACCGCGATCCGGTTGCGCAAGGTGACGTCTTTAAGGCTGTAGGGCTGGAATAGGGCGGACATGGTTTCCTTTGTTGAAAAAGTGGCGTAATGAGAAGGACGATAGTTCGAAAATATACGAACAATGGAAGAAGTATAGCGCAAGGTGTATGATTCTGCTCATGCGTCCCTACAAACATCCCACCCCCGACGAATTCGTGCTTGAACGTGTGCTGTACGCGCTCAGCGACTCGATCCGTCTGGAAATCGTACGGCATCTGGCGCAAGTGGACGGCGCCACCTGTGGCGAGCTCGACGGCGGTCGGCCCAAATCGACCGTATCCCACCATTTCAAGGTGCTGCGCGACGCCGGACTGGTGCATACGGAAACGGCGGGGACCGCCCACATGAACACGCTGCGCCGCGCCGACATCGACGGCCGCTTTCCCGGCCTGCTGGCGGTGGTCTTGGCGCAGCCGCCTCTGAACTAACAAGTGCGCCGCCCGGTCGGCATCGCGCCAGATACGCTCCCACCTCCGCGCTCAAGTTCGCTTCGTCGTCGGAGAAACGGACGAATCGATGGGGGCGAAGGCTGGGCCCTCGCCCCCGTGATGCTGGCGGGCGGCGTTACGACGTCGCTGCCGCCTTTGCCGCCGTTGCCGTTTTCTCCCGCTGGCGGCGGGTGGTGACGTTCTCGCGATTGACGCCCCAGTTGTCGGTATCGACCTCGTCGATGATGACGAAGGTGGTGGCCGGATCTTTGTCCAGGACGCGCGACAGCAGATCGGTGGCGCCCTCGATCAGCGCCAGTCTCTGGGCGGGCGTGGTGCCCTCCTTGGTGATGCGGATATTTACGAATGGCATGGCGGAATTCCTTTTAATGTCGGGTGAAGGCGGATTACCAGGTGCCGGCGGTCGCGCCGCCGTCCACCACCATCACCGTGCCGGTCGTGAAGGATGAGTTGGTCAGGTAGAGCACGGCATCGACCACATCGCGCGTGGTACCGATCGCACCGTTTGGCGCCAGCGTTTTGAGGAAGGCTTGCGTGCCCGCATCCTTGCTGTGCAGTGGCGTGTCGATGCTGCCCGGGGCCACCGCGTTCACACGGACGTTCGACGCGGCCAGCTCGATCGCCAGGCCGCGGGTGGCGTGGTTCAGGCCGCCCTTGATCAGCACCGGCAGCAGCGCCGGCACCTTGACGTTGGGCTGCATCGCGATGCTTGCCGTGATGGTGATGATATGGCCGTCGCGGTTGGCGCTCATGTGCCTGGCCGCCGCCTGCGAGGGATAGAAGAACCCGTTCAGATTGGTGCTGACGATGGCGTTCACGTCGGCCTCGGTGTAGTCGGCCACCGGCTTCGCGAGGAAGATGCCGGCGTTGTTGACCAGGACATCGACCTTGCCGAAGGCGGCGACGGCCTGGTCGAACAGCGCGCTTGCCGTGGCCGGCAGGGCGATGTCGCCGGCGACCGGCAGGAAGTTGTCCGGGTTACCCAGTTTGTCGGCGGCCAGTTGCAGCCGTTCGATGGTGCGCGCGTTGCCGACGACGTTGTAGCCGAGCGCCAGATACGCTTCGGCCAGGGCGAAGCCGATGCCGCTCGATGCGCCGGTGATGATGACTGTCTTGTTGGATTTCATGATGTGCTCCTTTGGTCGTTGATGGGTGCCGATATCGGTGTTGCGACGGCATGTAAGCAATATACTTATGCCAGTCGGGGATATAAATGGCTCTCGGGGAAGATGACTTGATACATGGTGTAATATCTCCGCTCGCACTTTAGCCGGGGATTCTTACGATGAAACGCAATTTCGACGACATGCAGCTTGGCAGCATCGATCTGTTCTGCCAGGCGGCGGAACTGGGCAGTTTTACCGCCGCCGCCAACGCGGCAGGGGTCACGCCGGCGGCCGTCAGCCGGTCGATCGCGAGGCTCGAGGAGCGGCTGGGCGTGCGCCTATTTGTCCGCACCACGCGCCAGATCCGCCTGACGGAAGGTGGCCTGCGCTACTACAAGCAATGCCGCGAGGCGCTGTCGCAGTTACTCGAGGCCGAGCGCGAGGTGACGGGCGAGCAGGTCGCGCCGGCCGGATCGCTGCGCATCAGCGTGCCGACGCCGTATGGCCATTACCGGCTGCTGCCATTGCTGCCGCGTTTCCGCGCGCTGTACCCGGACGTCAAAGTCGAAGTCCACCTCAGCAACCGCAATGTCGATTTTGCCGAGGAGAGTTTCGACATGGCGATACGCGGCCGCGATCCCGCCGACTCGTCGCTCATCGCGCGCAAACTGGAGGACGCCGAGTTGGTGCTGGTCGCGGCGCCGTCGTATCTCAAGCGCATGGGAACGCCCGTGGCCATCGAGGCGCTGCAAGCGCACGAATGCATCCAGTTCGACTTGCCTAGCACCGGACGCAAGATACCGTGGCTGTTCAGGATCGACGGCGAGCGGATGGATGTGGCAACAACCGGCGGCTACACCTGCGCCGGGGACGTGCTTGGCATCGTCACGTTGGCGCGCAGCGGCGCCGGCATCGCGCAGACCTACCGCTACATCGTCGAACGCGACCTGGCCGACGGCACGCTGGTGGAGCTGCTGCCGCAGCACGGCGGCACGTCGCGCCCGTTCATTCTGCTGTATCCGCATGCCCGCCATCTATCGCTGCGGGTGCGCAGTTTCGTCGATTTCCTGGCGCAGCAACTCGGCCAAAATCGTGGGGGTCACGGTATCTGACCCCATTGTTGGTTGTGACCGGACAACCTCAAAATTCGTACTTCACGCGCAGGCCCACATAGCGCTGCGAATTGCGCGGCAGCGTCTGCGTCATCACGTGCGCGCCCCGATAAAAGTTGAAGTTGTCGCCGATGAAGGTGGTGTAGCCTTTGTCGAACAGGTTGTTGACATACAAGGTGACCTTGAAGCCGCGCGCGGCGTCGTTCAGCGCAATGCTGCCGTTGAACACACCATAGCCTTTCTGCACAGTCAATGGATTGTTGCCCAGGTCGAAGTTGACCGCCGACTGGTGCTGGTAGTTGAGGTTGGCGATGCCGTTGTAACCGTCGAACAGCGGGAAGTTATAGGTCGCGCCCAGGCCGATCTTGAGCTTCGGCGCGTTGGCCAGGCGCTTGCCGGCCAGGTCCTGCACCGACGCGTTGCCCACTTGCCGGCAGCCGTCGGCCAGTGTCTGGCCCGGATAGCAGTTCGCCAGCGGGAATTCCTTGACGATGGCGTCGACCCAGGCGAGCGAACCCTCCAGCAGCAGTGTGTTGATCGGCTTGCCCGCCAGTTCCAGTTCCACGCCGCGCGTGCGCAGCGCGCCGACATTCATGACGGCGTTTTGCGTCAGGTTCGTCACCGGATCGATGCGGTTGGACTGCGCCTGGAAATCGTCGTAGTCGGTGTGAAAGGCCGTGGCGTTGACTTGCAGGCGGTTTTGCAGGAAGCGGCTTTTCAGGCCGATCTCATAGGCCTTCGACGTTTCCGGCGCGACCGGAAGGCGCACACGCGACTGGTCGAAGCCGGTGGAGATGTCGTAGCCGGCGCCCTTGTATCCGGTGGCGTAGGAGCCGTACACCATGACGTTTTTGGCCACGTCCTGTTGCAGCGCCAGCTTGCCGGTGACGACGCTGTCGGTGTTCTTGCCGCTGAAGCGGGTCGGCGTGGCCGGTATGCGGTTGGTGAAATCGACGTCGATGGTTTCGCGGTTGTAGCGCAAGCCGGCGTTGAGGCGCGTCGATGGCGTCACCTTGTAGTCGGCCTGTGTGAAGGCGGCCAGCGTGCGGTTGCCGGCGCTGGCTTCCCAGCGCGCCGGCGACAAGGTCGGCGCACGGTTGAACGAGCGGTCGTTGTCCGAATCGGAGAAGTACAAGCCGCCGAGATAGTTGAACCGGCCGTCGCCGTTGGAAGCGAGACGCAGCTCCTGCGTCAGCATCTTCGAGCGGTAGGGCCCGCCTTGCGTGACGCCGCCGTGGCTGGCGCCGCGCGTGAGGGCGCCGACGAGGTCGGTTTCGCTGCCGTCGTAGTCGGCGAGGAAGTCATACTTCCAGTCCTGCCAGGTGGTCACCGAGGTCAACGTGTGCAGGTCGCGCTTCCAGCTCAGCGTGCCGCTGACGCTGGCGTTGCGGTTGTCCGCGTAGCCGGGATCGTCCATGCGCACATCGCGGTTTTCCGGTCCGGGCGTCACGCCGGAGAGGGCAGGTGCCAGCGGCGCGACGTTTTGCTGGCTGGCGCCCGGCGGCACGGCGCGTAGGGTGGTGACCGGCCCCTCGACCAGGCGGGTGTTGTAGTCGGCGATGAGCTTGCCCTGCAGGCCGTCCGCGCCCTTGAAGTCCAGCCGCGCGCGCAGCCCCTTGGCGCGGTCGCCGTTGAGGTCGGTGCCGTGGGTCAGGTTGTGGATTTCGCCGTCGCGCCGCGCCGTGTAGGCGTTGACGCGGAAGCCGAGGCGCTCGCCCAGCGGGCCGGAGATGCCGGCGTCGAGCCGCCGCTCATGATCGCTGGTGACGGCGATCTGCCCGTGTCCCTCCAATATCTCGGCCGATGGCTTGGTGACGACGTTGATGACGCCCGCCGACGAGTTCTTGCCGAACAGCGTGCCCTGCGGACCCCGCAGCACCTCGATGCGTTCGATATCGCTCAGGTTGGAGAACGCCTGCGCCTGCTGGATGACCGGCACGTCGTCGACGATGACGGACACGGCCGACTCGATGCCGATGCTGTAGGCGAAGGTGCCGATGCCGCGCAGGGCGATGGTGCTGTTGTTCGGGTTCTGGTTCAAGGTCATCGACGGCGCTACCCGGGTCAGGTCGCTGAAGTCGACGAGTTGCTGATTCTCGATGGCGCGCGCGTCGACCGTATTCACCGCGACCGGCACGTCCTGCATCGACTGCGGGCGCTTTTGGGCAGTGACGACCACGCTTTGAAGGCCGGCTTCGGGTGCAGCTTGCGGCGGGGGCGTTTGCCCCAGCGCGTGCTGAGCCCAGCACGCTCCGACGACCGCCATCGCGGCCGCCCGCGCCATGGGTTTGAGCAGCGGTAGCGCCGCCGGATGTGCCGCAGATTTCATGTCGTCCCCTGATTTATGTAGTTGTGATGTTCTAATATATCAGCGCGAAACCCGCGAAATTGCTCAATCTGCTGATTGGATTCGCGAGTGACTTTCATGTTGTCATGAGCCCGTCACGCTCCGGAAATAGACTTGGCGCTCCACTATTTCTTGAGCACGAGTCATATGAGCGAACAAGGCAACAGCAAATTCCCGGTCCTCCCCACCGAACCAGGCGCCGCGCCGCGGCCACAGCGCCGCACCCTGCTGAAGATGGGTTTGGCCTCGGCGTCGGGTTTGTCCGTCGGTGGCTTGCTGGCCGGTTGCGGCGGCGGCAACAGCGACATCGGCAACACCGGCAATGGCGGCGGCACCGCACCGGTGGTCGTCCCGCCGAGCACGCAGATCTCCAGCTTCGCCCTGGCCGTTTTGCCGGACACGCAGTTCTATGCGCGCTACGCCACCTCGTCGGAAAGCAACCAGTACCAGCGCCACTACGGCAACGAGCCGTTCGGCGCGCAGACCAATTGGGTCGCGCGCAACGCCGCCGCGCTGAACATCCCGTTCCTGATCCACCTGGGCGACGTGGTCGACCAGGTCGGCAAGCCGGAGCAGTGGAAGGTGGCCGACAGCGCCATGCAGATGCTGGAAGTAAACAAGGTGCCGTACTCCATCCTGGCAGGCAACCACGACGTCGTCAACGACCTGGACTATACCGGCGATCAGACCAAGGGCACCGACACCCAGCGCGTGCTGGCCAACGAGCCGTATCTGCAATGGTTCGGCACGCGCCGCGCGCAGCGCCAGGCCACCTTCGGCGGGCGCGACAGCACTGGCTTCCACGAGTACCACATCTTCACCGCGCAGGAACAGAAGTTCATGGTGTTGTCGCTGTCGTGGCGCATCTCCGACGCCGGCATCGCCTGGGCGCGCAAGGTCATGGCCGACAATCCGACACTGCCGGTGATCCTGGTCAACCACCAGTTGCTGAATATCGCGGCCGACGCACTCAGCCCGCTGGAGACGGACTACGGCAAGATGCTGTGGGAAAAACTAATCCGTGACAACGATCAGATCTTCATGACCCTGAACGGCCACCACCACGGCGCCGCGCGCCTGACCAAGACCAACAACTTCGGCAACGCGGTCGAGGAAATGGTGGTCGACTATCAGATGGACTACCAGGGCGGCAACGGTTTGATGCGCCTGTACGAATTCGATCTGACCAACAACCAGATCAAGGTGCTGTCGTTCTCGCCGTGGGTGCCGATGAAGCCGGCCGACACCCTCAACGCCTTCGACCGCGCCGTGCTCACCGAGCCGAATGAAGCGTTCACCATCAACATCAACTTCGCCAAGCGCTTTGCCCGCTTCAACGCCACCTTCGGCACCGGCAAGGCGACGGTGGCGTCGTCGCTGGTCGACCAGGCCAAGGCGCTGGTCCTCAAGGGCTACACGGAGCCGGCCGTCGTCGTGGCCGTCCCGCCGAAGGACGCCGACGATTATCCGAAAGTGGCGTCGACCGTGGCGCACTGGCGCTTCTACGGCGGCACCGAGGGCGCGCCGGTGGCACCGGGCACCCGCATCGCCGACGTCACCGGCGCCAATCCGCTGACGCGGGATGGGCTCAACAAGGGCGGCATCGTCGGCGCCGAAGCGGGCGATATCGTCTGGAGTGGTGACCGCCACCGCCTGTCGTCGGCGCCCGGTTCGGTCAGCTTCGTCAACACCGACAAGAACATGCCGCGCCTGAGTTATTTCGTCACCGATCCATCGGCCGCGATCAACGCCCAGACCTTCGCCAAGACCGGCTACACGATCGAAGCGTTCGTCAAGATCAACCAGGCATGGGACAAGTCCAAGCACGCGTGGATGAACATCATGACGCGCGATGGCAAGCGCGGCGATCTGGCCGGCTTCGACGGCGGCGATCCGGAGTCGCCGCCGCTGCTGTTCGCCATCTCCAGCCTGCGCGAGGTGCAGTGGGAGGTGGTGCCGGACGTGGCGGGCGCGCGGGGAGGGCTAGCCAGCTGGTCGGGCGAGATCATCGCCGGCACGTGGGTGCACATCGCCATCGTCAACGACCCGGCCACGCACGATACGGTGATGTATGTGGAAGGCGCGCCGGTGCTGCGCAACAGCAGCAATGTCGTCGGCCTGGCGACGCTGTCGGCGACGTCGCAATGGGTGGTGGGCGGCGGCTCGTGGGATGGCGCGCGCGCCGACGGCTACTTCGGCAACATCGGCGAGGTGCGGGTGGCGGCGGCGGCGCTGCCGGCGACGCAGTGGTTGACGGCGCGCCGTTGATCAGGTGAACTTAACGATCTTCTAAACCACGTAGGGCGGATTAGCGGAGCGTAATCCGCCATGCATGCGCCGTCGGCGGCTCAACGGCGGATTACGGCGTTCCGCCTAATCCGCCCTACGTGTTTCCTCACAAATCCGCCAAGGTCGCGCGCGTGTGCGCCGCCTGGTCGCGCAATGCCTGCCTGGTCGGCCCGTCCATGCGCTTGATCTGCAGATAAACCATATTGAGCCGATTGTTCTTCCCCAGCGACTCCCGGTTGCGCTCAAAAAAATCCCAGTACATGGCGTTGTAAGGACAAGCCCTCCCGCCGACCCGCGCCTTTTTATCGTAGTGACAGCCCTTGCAATAATCGCTCATGCGATCGATGTAGGCCGCGCTGGATACATACGGTTTCGTCGCCAGCAAACCGCCATCCGCATACTGGCTCATGCCCAAAGTATTAGGCAACTCCACCCATTCAAAAGCGTCGATGTACACCCCCAGATACCACTGGTGCAGCTCATACGGCGACAGCCCCGCCAGCAGCGAGAAATTCCCGATCACCATCAGCCGGTTGATATGGTGGCTGTGCGCGTGCTCGAGCGACTGGCCGATCGCCGTCGCCATGCAGCGCATGCGCGTCTCGCCCGACCAGAACCAGTGCGGCAGCGGCGTCGTGTGGTTGAAGACGTTGAGCCGGTCGTAGCCCGGCATGCGGTGCCAGTACACGCCGCGCACATATTCGCGCCAACCGAGTATCTGGCGGATGTAGCCCTCGGCCGACGCCAGCGGCACGGCGCCGTCGCGCCACGCCGCCTCGACCCGTTCAATCACGGTGCGCGGATCGAGCATCTTGCTGTTCATCGCGAACGACAGCAGTGAATGGAACAACCGCCAGGCCTTGAAGCTCATCGCGTCCTGGAACTGGCCGAAATGCGGCAGGGCGTGTTGGACGAAGCGCTCGAGCTGTTCCAGCGCCTCGTCCCGATTCAGGGGCCAGCCGAAATCGCCGGCGTTCGGCTGGCCGAAGCTTTGTGCGCCGGCCGCCTGTATCGTTTTCCATAATTCGCTGTGGTCGTGGCGGCCGCGCAGGTCCGCCGGCTCCCATGGCATGCCTTTCCAGGCTTCGCGGTTGTCGTGGTCGAAGTTCCATTGGCCGCCTGCGGGCTTGCCGGTTTCCGATACCAATACCCTGTGGCGCACGCGCATGTGGCGGTAAAAGCGCTCCATCAGCCAGTTGTCGTGGCCTTCGAACAGCCCGGCCGCTTCGTCGCGGTCGGTGTAGAAATGCTCGGTGTCGTCCATCGTCGACGGGATGGACAGGCCGGCGGCGTAGTCGGCCAGTTGGCGGTCCAGCCGGTATTCGTCCGGCGCCTGCCAGCGGAATGCCGCCGCGCCGTAGTGGGCGATCAGGTGATCGAGATTGGCGGGCATGGATTGACGGTTGTCCGGATCGTCGATGGTCAAATAGTGCACGCGGTGGCCGCCTTCCCGCAGCCGCCGCGCCAGATCGCGCATGGCGGCGAAGATGGCGATGATCTTTTGCGCGTGGTGCAGCACGTAATCGGTTTCCTGGCGCACTTCCATCATGACGAAGACCACGTCGTCGCGTGTCTCGGCGAACCAGCTGTGCTGGCAGTTGAGTTGATCGCCCAGGATCAGCTTGAGTGTGGGGTTGGTGGTGCGGTTCATGCGGCCACCTTAGACGAAGAAAAATCCGGCGTCCAGCGTGCCCATTGCGAGCGGGCCGCAAAAATGGTTCAATGGCGGTTCAACCAGTTTCGAGGAGCGTGACGATGGATGCCATGACAACAAAGCCCGCGCCGGTGCCGCGCTTGAGTCCTCGAAAACTCAGGCTCAGCAAATGGACGGCGGTCGCGCCGAGCAACAAGGAAAAGCACTTCCTGGTGGTGGAGCTGGTCGAGCCGGTGCGCGAGGGCGGGGTGGTGGAGGAGATCGTGCTGGAGGCGGTGCATTCGCGCCGGCGGCAAACCATGCCGTGGCGCGCGTTGACGGATGCAGCGAGCTGGCGCCAGGGGTGGCTTTGAGGTGAACTGTGAATGATCTAAAACACGTAGGGCGGATTAGGCGGAACGCCGTAATCCGCCATCGAGCCGCCGATGGCGCATGCATGGCCGATTACGCTTCGCTAATCCGCCCGACGTGTATCCGGGGTGTGCGTCGGCCACGGGCCAAGCTTCAGGCGCGGCCCAGCACCGCCGCCGCGGCCATCAGCTCATCGATCAACGCCAGCGAGCTTTTGCCCGACAGCGAATGCGGGTCGAACTCCGCCGTGGCCGAGTAGCGCAGCAACGTGCCCGGATTGAGCTTGTTCAAATTGGTCTGCCCCATGGTCCAGCCGGAGTAGCGGCGTTCGCAGATTTCCTCGTAGTGCAGCAGCACCACGTCGGTGTGCCGCGTGTCGCGCATAATCTTGCCGTACAGGCGATTGACCTGGTCGCGTCCACCTTCGATCACCTGCAGGTAGGCGCGCTCGCTATGGCACAGCACGCCGGTGATGCCGTGCTTGGGATTGTAGGCATGCGAGTGCTGCATGATGGCCGTGACGGCGCCCGTTTGGGTGTCGGCGGCCGCGCGGCTGGCGTACAAAAGTCGGACGAGCATTCGTATTCTCCCGTGATATCAGCGTTTGATCAGCGACAGGAACTCGCGCCGCAGGGCCGGGTCCTTGAGGAATGAGCCGTGCATGACGCTGTTGATCATGCGCGCATCCATGTCCTTGACACCGCGCCACTGCATGCAAAAGTGGTCCGCCTCCATGATAACGGCCAGGCCGTCCGGCTGCATTTTTTCTTGCAGCAGATCGGCCAACTGGACCACCGCCTCTTCCTGGATTTGCGGCCGGCTCATGATCCAGCTGGCCAGGCGCGCATACTTGGACAGGCCGATCAGGTTCGAGTGCTGGTTCGGCATGACACCGATCCAGACCTTGCCGATCACCGGGCACAGATGGTGCGAGCAGGCGCTGCGCACCGTGATCGGGCCGATGATCATCAACTCGTTGAGGTTGGCGGCGTTCGGGAACTCGGTCACCGGCGGCATGTCGACGTAGCGGCCGCCGAACACCTCGTTCATGTACATCTTGGCGACGCGGCGCGCCGTATCCTGCGTGTTATGGTCGCTGACGGTGTCGATGACCAGGCTTTCCAGCACCTTTTGCATATGGCCGCTGACTTCGTCCAGCAACTGGTCCAGCTCACCGGGTTCGATGTAGGCGGCGATATTGTCGTTGGCATGAAAGCGCGTGTTGCTGGCGATCAGGCGCGCGCGGATGCGCTCGGAGGCGGTGGTGGTGGCAGGGCGATATGCCGGAAGCTGCTCGGTGGTCATGCGGTAGTCCAATCAGAAATTCAAATAATGAGTACAACTGCGGGTATAACTAAGGTGTTCACTGCTTGTCGGGCAAGGGGAGCCCTTCGGCATACGCCAATCGTTCCAGCGCCTGCTCCATCATCACGCGCGCGTGGCCGGCGCTGCGGCCGAGGTCCTCGTGCAGCGCCGCGTCGCTGGCATTGCGATTTTGGCACTGGTAGCTATAGCGCTCGAAACTGGCCAGCATCATCAGTATATCCGCCAGATGGCGCGGGCACTCACAATTGATGCTGGAGGAGGCCGACGACAGCGCCGCCAGTGCCTGGTCGTCCAGGCGGCGCGGCGGCGGCGCCGTGAGCGGGCCTGGCGGCGGGCGCGCCGCGCCGGTCAGCGCGGTGCTGCACAATACCGCCACTTCGGCGGCGTCGGATGGCGCGCGCGCCACCAGGCAGCCATGCTCCCGGAGACGGCGCACGGTGGCGCTGTCGCAGAAGCGGTACAGCACCACCACCGTGCGCACCTGCATCGCGCGGCGCGCGGCCTGGATTTGCGGCAGCGCGTCGGCGCTCATCTCGGACGATTCGATCAGCAGCACGTCGGCCGCTACGCCGGCCATCGCCTCGGCCGCGCCTTCGAGCTGCGAGCAGCTGGCGACGATATCGAGTTCCGGCGAGGTGCGGATGGCGCCAAGGCGGCGCGCCAGCGCGGTGCCCGCCACGGCGATCTTGAGCGTTTGCGTGATCGCGCCGGGGCCGGCGGGCGAGGGCGCGGCGCCGGCGAGCGCGATCAGTTCATCGGCCGCCAGCCTGGCCACGGTGCCGATCGCGTGTCCCTGGTCGACCACGCGTTTCAGCAGGCCGAGCCGGCGAACCTGGTCGGCCGAGTACAGCCGCTGGCCGTGCGGCGAGCGGTCGACATCGGAAACGCCGTAGCGGCGCTCCCATACGCGCAGCGTTTCCACCGGCAGGCCCGCCAGCCGCGCGGCGACGCCGCTGCGGTAGCCGGTGGGCTTCGATTCTGGCTTTTCTTCGGCTTTCGACATGTTGCTCCTTTTTCGCTATTTGCAGCATATTAGCATTTCGCGGGTCATCGTGTCGGTTGAACCGAAATTGAACCGCCGAAGGCGCGCCAGGCCTTCTGCCGCCGCGGTCTTCTCTTTATACTTTGGACTTTACATCGAAGAGGACCCTTCGCCATGCCTGAAACACGTCTTAATGTGGCGGTGATCGGAGCCGGGTTGGCCGGGCTGTCGTGCGGACGGCACTTGCAGAACGCGGGTTGCCGCATCACGGTGTTCGAGAAGGCGCGCGGCCCGGGTGGCCGCATGAGCACCCGCCGCGCCGACGGTTGGCAGTGCGACCACGGCGCCCAGTACTTCACCGTGCGCGACAGCGCCTTCCGCGAGGAGGTCGCGCGCTGGGAGGCGGCGGGCGTAGCTGCGCCGTGGGAGCCCAAGCTCGCCGTCATCGGCGGCGGCAAGGCCGAGCCGGACAGCGTGGTGCGCTTCGTCGGCGTGCCGCGCATGAGCGCTCCGGCGGCATGGCTGGCCGGCGGCCTGGCGGTGCACAGCGGCGTCACCATCGACGATATGCGGCATGAAGCGGAAGGGTGGCGCCTGCGATCGAAGGAGCTGGGGCTGCACGCCGAGCGTTACGACGCGGTGGTGCTCGCGGTGCCGGCGCCGCAGGCGGCCGTGCTGCTGGAACCGCTGCTGCCACTGACGGCGATGCAGTCGAACGCGGTCGCCATGCTTCCCAGCTGGACCTTGATGCTGCGGTTCGCACAGCCCTACAAGCCCGGCTACGACGCCGCCTTCATCAACGACGGGCCGTTGCGCTGGATCGCGCGCGACAGCTCGAAACCCGGCCGCGCCGGCAGCGAGGTGTGGGTGCTGCAGGCCAGCGCGGAGTGGAGCGCCGCCCATATCGAGGATGACGAGACGCTGGTCAAGGTGCTGCTGCTGGATGCCTTCGCAAAGCTTGGCGGTCCGGCGCCGGAAGGCGTGACCGCGCACCGCTGGCGTTACGCCAAGGCCGGCGCGGCGTCGTCGCGCCAGGCGGTGTGGCTGCCGGCGGTGCAGGTTGGCCTGTGCGGCGACTGGCTCGGTGGCGGCCGCGTGGAGGACGCCTGGTTGAGCGGCCTGGCGCTGGCCGCCAAGGTGCTGGCTAGAACTCCGTGCTTGCCGTGAGCGCGAAGCTGCGCGGCGCGCCCAGCACCAGGTAGCCGGTACCCTGCGAGCCGCCGGCCGACGCCCAGTAGCTCTTGTCGGTCAGGTTGTCGACCCGAACGCGCAGCGTGTAGCTGCGGCCGTCCAGATCGAGCTGAAAGCGCGCGCTGGCGTCGAGCCGGTTCCACGACGGCAGCTGCTGGGTGTTGGCCGCGTTGACCGCCTGCGACGCCGTGTGCAGCGCGCGCGCCGACAGGCTCAGGCCCGGCATGCCCGGCACGTCCCAATCGACGCCCAGATTGACCTGCGACTTCGGCACGCCGATGACGTCCTTGCCGTCGGTCGCGCCGCCGGCCGTGCGCTGCTGCGTGGCGTCGAGCAAGGTCACGCCGCCCAGCACGCGCAGGCCGCGCAGCGGTTCGCCGAAGGCCGAGAATTCGGCGCCACGGTTGCGCTGCTCGCCGTCGATGCCGAACACTTTGCTAACCGGGTTCAATACGCCCTGCGGCTGGGTGGTGGTGAACAGCGCGGCGTTGGCGCCGAAGCGGCCGCCGTCATACTTCGCGCCCACTTCCTTCTGGCGCGATTTGTACGGCGCGAAAATCTGGCCAACGTTGACGGCGGTCGATCCGGCCACCGCGCCTTGCTGCAGGCTTTCGATATAGTTCGCGTACAACGATACCCGTTTCGACGCCTTGTACACCAGCGCCGCGATCGGGGTGTTGGCGCTTTCGCTGTAATCGGCGTTCTGCTTTCCGGTATTGTAGGCGTAGCCGGTCTGGCGGATTTTTTGATGGCGCACGCCGACCGTCAGCAGCACGCTGTCGTCGAGGAAGCCCATGCTGTCGGCCACCGCGCCGCTGGCCAGCTTCACCTCGTTGGTGGTGCGCGGATCGGACAAGGCGTTGCCGAAGGTGGTCAGGACCGGCAAGGCCATCACCGGCGGGTGGTACAGCGACGTCGCCTGGTACGGCGATGTCGCGTAGGCGTTGCGCGAATCGAGATCGAAGCCGGTCGCCGTCAGCGCCAGCTTGTGGCTTACGGGAGCGCTGCGCAGCGCGGCGCGCAATCCCAGTTCGCCGGTCTGGATATGGTCTTCGCGGGCGTTGTCGAAGCGGCGCAGGTTGCCGGCGCCGGAGCTCGACGTCAAATTCAGGGTGCTGCCCAGCCGATTGAGTTCGTGGCCGCGCCGCCCGCCGAACGAGGCCCACGCCACCACGTCCTTGGCCACGTCCCACTCGCCGCGCAGGGTGCCGAAGACATCGCGCTCGCTGGAGTAGTCCCAAGGCTGGCCGAAGTTGTCGCCGCCGTCGGGCGCCGATGGTATCGGCAATCCGGCGGCGACGTTGACCGACGGCCTGGCGCTGCTCAGCGTACTGTCCTGCCAGCCCAGATCCGCCGACAGCCGGAAGCCGCGCCCGCGATAATCGGCGCCCAGCGCGGCCAGTCGCAGCTCGCGGTGTTCGTCGTCGATGGCGGTGCCGCCCTTGCGCTGCACGGCGTTGAAACGCAAACCGATACGGTCCTCGTCGCCGAAGCGGCGCGCGACGTCGGCCGCCAGGTGGGTCTGCCGGCCCGATTGCAGGCCGGCGCTGATTTCGGTGAGCGCGACGTTGGGTGCGCGCTTGGGCAGCAGGTTGATGGCGCCGCCGATGCCGCCGCCGGAGGGCGAGGCGCCGTTGAGGAAGGTGTTGGCGCCCCTGAACACTTCGACGCGCTCCAGCAGTTCGGCCGCGATGTACTGGCGCGGCAGCACGCCGTACAAGCCGTTGTAGGCCAGATCGTCCGAAGCGACCGGGAAGCCGCGGATGATGTACATCTCCTGGTAGTTGCCGAAGCCGCGCGCCACGCGCACCGACGGATCGCTTTGCAGCACGTCGGCCACGCTGCGCGCCTGCTGGTCCTGGATGAACTGCTGCGTGTAATTGGTGCTGTTGAACGGCGTGTCCATGTTGTCCATGTTGCCGAGCAGGCCGACGCGCCCGCCCTTGGCGACCTGGCCGCCGGCGAACGCCTTCGACAGGCCGGCCGCCGAGGCGTCGGCGCTGGCGCTGATGACGACCGTTTGCAGCTCAGGCCCGGATTGGGCGTGCGCGCATGGCGCGAGGACGGAGAGGGCGGACAGTACGCAGGCGGTGGTGGTCTTTAATGCAGGAGGCATGGGGCGCGAAATAAATGGGAATGATTCCCATTATCACTGCCACACGCCGCGCTGTACAGTCTTACTTAAGGAATAGCCGGCTCGATGGATAGCGGCTTAAGGGGCAGCGGCTTAAGGGATAGCCGGCGGCGCGGTGCCCTGGACGCCAGCCAGGCCAAGTATGGTCAGCATGACGTTCTGCGGCGCCGCGAAGGCATTGGTCGGCGCCCACCATTCGTTTTTTTCCGAGTGGTAGCCGCCGGAGCTGCCGCCGGCCGGCATGGTGATGGCCGGGATGCCAAGGCTCATCGGCAGGTTGGCGTCGGTCGAATGCGGGCCGTCGAGCAGCGCGGGCCGGCCTTGCGCGCTTGCCGCCGCCAGCGCCAGCTTGACGATCTTCGCGTCCTTGGCCATCTGGCCGGCCGGGCGGTCGCCGATTAACACGATGTCGGCGCTGATCGCTTTGCTGTTCCAGCGCTGATTGGTTTCGTCCACGCCCTGCTGGATCGCCGCCTTGATGCGGCGCTCGGTGTCGGCCAGCAGCGGCGCGTTGGCCGAGCGGATGTCGACCAGCATGCTCGCTTCGGCGGCGATGCTGTTGACCGATTGCCCGCCCTGGATCACGCCGACGTTGAAGGTCACCTTGGGTTCGGACGGCACGCGCAGATCGTCGATGCGGGCGATCGCGCGGCCCGCCGCGTGCACCGCCGACGGCAGGCCGAAGCCCTCGTAGCTATGCCCGCCGGGGCCGCGCACGGTCACCTTGAAGCGACGGCTGCCGGTGCCGATGTGGGTCACCGGATCGCCGTCCGCGCCCAGCGCCGGTTCGAGGCCGACGAAGGCCTTGATGTCCTTGCGTTGACTAAACAGGTGCTTGACCCCTTTAAGGTCGCCCAGGCCTTCCTCGCCGACGTTGGCGACCACCAGGATGTCGCCCACGGGCGCCACGCCGGCGTCGCGCATGGCGCTGACGATCACCAGCATCGCCGCCAGCGAACGGGCGTTGTCGGCGATGCCGGGCGAGTAGAAGCGGCCATCTTTTTCACGCACCGTCAGGTCGGTGCCCGCCGGGTAAACGGTGTCGAGGTGCGCGGCCAGCACGATGGTCGGTCCCTTGCCTGCGCCGCGATAGGTGCCCAGCACATTGCCTGCTTCGTCGAGGTGCACGTCGTGCAGGCCGGCCGCCTTCATGCGGGCCGCGTAGTCGGCCGCGCGCGCCGACTCGGCGAACGTCGGCGCCGGGATCGCGTTGATCGCCAGCGTGTTGGCGGTGGTCGTGGGCTCGTTCTTTTCGATATAGGCGAGCGCGCGTTTCACCGCCGGCTGCGCGGCGATGCGCGCCATGGTCCGCTGCTCGTCCTGCGACTGGGCCGGCGCCGCAATGGCCGACAGGCCGACGGCCAGGATGGCGCCGATGGTGCGGAGGTTACCGATGGTGCGGGCGGTTCGGGGCATGGAGTTCCTGTTGAGGGTTAACGGAGTGTTGCGATCATCGCCAGCAGGGCGTCGACATCGACCGGCTTGACGAAATAGTGGTTGAAGCCCGCGTCCTTGGCCAGTTCGCGGTCCTCGCGGCGCCCGTAGCCGGTCACCGCCACCAGGGTGGCGTTGGCCGTCTGCGGCAGCTTGCGCAAACCGCGCGCCAGATCGTTGCCGCTCAGGTCGGGCAGGCCGATATCGAGCAGGCACAGTTGCGGCGCGACCGCCTGGGCGATCTCCAGTCCCGCGTGCGCGGTATGCGCGAGCAAGACCTCGTGGCCGACGGTCTCCAGCAGCAGCTGCAAGGTTTGTGCGGCGTCGATGTTATCGTCGACCACCAGCACGCGCAGCCTGGTTTGCGGCGCGGCCGCCGGCTTGGCCGCCACCGGCGACTGCGTGCCCACCGTGCCGGGCAGCCTGATGGTGAAGGTGCTGCCTTTCTGATCGCCGCCGCTGTCGACGACCACCGTGCCGCCATGCAGTTCGACCAGGGTCTTGACCAGCGCCAGTCCCAATCCCAGCCCGCCCTGCGAGCGGTCGGAATTGCGGTCGGCTTGCGCGAACAGCTCGAACACGCGGCCGCGCAGTTCGTCCGACATGCCGATGCCGTTGTCGCTGATGACCATCTTGACTTCGCCCGCCTCGGCGCGCACCAGCAGCCGGATGGCGCCACCGGCCGGCGTGTACTTGGCGGCGTTGTTAAGCACATTGACCAGCACCTGCACCAGCCGCTTATGGTCGCCCATCACCTGCAACGGCGTCTCCGGCAGCACCAGGTCGAAGCGGTGCTGCTTGGCGCGCATCATCGGGTCGGCCTGTTCGATGGCGTCGGCGACGACGTCGGCCACGTTCAGCGGCACACGCGTCAAGGTCACCAGCCCGCGCGTCACGCGCGAGACGTCGAGCAGGTCGTCGACCAGGCGCGTCATGTGGGTAACCTGGCGCACGATGATGCCGGCGGTGCGTTCGACCGACTGCGGGCTGGCGTTGCCGCTCTGGAGCAGCTGGGCGCCGGCGCTGATCGGCGCCAGCGGATTGCGCAGTTCGTGCGCCAGCATCGCCAGGAATTCGTCCTTGCGCTGGTCGGCCTGGCGCAGCTGCGTTTCGGCCAGCAGGTGCTGCCGTTCCTTTTCCTGCAGCGCGGCGGCCATGGCGTCGAGCGCGCGCGCCAGCTCGCTGATCTCCTCGTTGCCGTAGGCGATGCCGCTGCGCGCGCCGAGCGTGCCGGAGGCGATGCTGTTGGCGGTGGTGGCCAGCCGCTTGACCCGGCGCAGCACCAGCACATCGCCGACGAACCACGCCGCCAGCAGCGCCAGGATCAGGGTGGCCGCCAACGCCATCAGGTCGAGCTTCTGGTCGCGGCGGGCGACTGCGGTGATGTCGTTGGCGGGAATGCCGATGGTGACGGTGTAGTCGGACAGGCCGTTGTTGCCGACCCGGGCGAAGCGGTGCAGCCGCTCGACGCCGTCGGGGCCTGTCAGCAGCACCGGCTTTCCCGGCTCGCCGGCCATGGCCGCGCGCATCTCGGGCCACACCTGTTTGCCGAACCACTGCTCCGGATGGGGTTTGCGGGCGATGATGTTGCCGTCCGAATCGGCCGTCATCAGCAGGGAGCCGGGCGGCAGCTGGATGTCGGCGACGAAGCGATCGAGCTTGGTCAGGTCGAGCGCCGCGAACACCACCGCCTGCACCTGCTGGCCCTCGTCGAGCAACGGATAGGTGAGGTTGACGGTGTGCTTCTGGATCACGCGGCCGAAGATGTAGCCGCCGGCGACGAAGCGGCGCAAATGCACGGCGCGGCGGAAATGCGTGCGGTCGCCCAGATTGACCTTGGTCTTGGACGGCACGGCGGTGCAGGTGACGTCGCCGTTCAACTGCACCAGCCCGAAATTGGCGTAGTCCGGATTCTGTTTGTGGATATTGGCCAGCAGGCGGCTGCAATGGGCCTGGTCGCCCATCAGATCGGGCACGCTGGCCAGGTCGCGCAGGATCTGGCGCGCGCTCTCGATCGATTGCGCCTCGTTGGCGGCGGCCAGGTTGGTCAGCTGCTGCAGGTTTTCCTCGGCCACGCGGATGGCGTGTTGGCGTTCGCGCACGCCGCTGACGATGGTCATCACCGCGATCGGCGCGATCGCCAGCGCCACCAGCAGAATCAGCCGGCTGCGCAGGCTATTGAGTTGGAAGAGGAGGAAGGCCACAGCGGATCAGCGGGCGCGGTGCAGCACGTTGCCGAAGTCGATGATGGCCCTGACACCGCGCCGCAGCGTGGCCACATCGTCCGAAATATAGCCGATACGGATATGCCCCGGCATGCCCAGCGCCTCGCCCGGCATCACCGCCACCGAGCGCTCGGCCAGCAGCCGCTCGGACAGCGCGGCGGTGTCCATCGTCAGCGCGGAGACATCGGCCCACAGATACGGTCCGGAGGCCGGGCAGCGCATCGTCAGCCACGGCAGGCCGGCCGTCAGGTCGAGCACCAGATCGCGGCGCGCGCGGTAATCGGCCAGCATCGCGCGCGGTTCGCCCGATTCGAACGCCGCGGCCATCGCCAGCTGAATCAGCATCGGCGTAGCGGCGGTGATCGGGCCTTGCAGCGCTTCCATCGCCGATACCAGGTTGGCCGGCGCCACCGCGAAGCCGGCGCGCCAGCCCATCATGGCGTAGCTTTGCGAGGCCGAGAACAGCGTGACGACGCCGATCCCGCGCCAGTCGAAGCGCGCGGCCAGGCTGATATGCGCGCCGTCGAAAATCAGCTTTTCGTAGCTCTCGTCGACGATGGCGTGGGTGCCGGTGCGTTCGAGCCAGGCGCCGATGCAGTCGATTTCGGCGGCGGCCAGCACCGCGCCGGTCGGGTTGTGCGGATTGTTGATCAACAGGACCTTGGCCGGCGGCAGGCTGTCGAGCAGTTCGGTGGTGATCGCGGCGGGCAGGTCGACCAGCACCGGCTCGAGTCCCAGCAGTTTGCTGGCCGCCACGTAGGCGGGCCAGTGCGGCTTGAAGATGATCACGCGGTCGCCGGGATCGGCCATCACATATAAAGCCTGGTACAGCGCCTGCTTGGCGCCGTTGGTGACCAGGATCTCGGCCGGTGCGGCGTCGATGCCGTTCTCGTTGACGACCTTGGCGGCGAGCCGGGCGCGGATCGCGGCGTCGCCGACGACCTCCGTGTAGGCCAGCGACGGCTGGCACAGGGCTTCGCGGGTGGCTTCGAGCACCGCCTCCGGCACCTGGAAATGCGATATCGCGATGGAAAAATCGACCACATCCTCGCCGCGCGCCTTCATGGCGGCGACCCGCCCATGCATGGCCGTTGTCGCCAACGGCCTGGAACGCGCGATGCGTTGGGAAATTTCCATATTGATATCCCTGAAGCAAATGTTTCGATGAATTATTTTACTTCAGTTATACCAGCAGCAACGCACGGAATGCAGAGACTGGTTCCGGATGTTATCCTTGCCAAGTTAACCAACGAGGATTGTATGAAGTTCCCAACAAAAGCTACTGTATTAAAAACAACGACCAGCGCTGGCGTCGTGGCGCTGGTACTGGCCGCCGGCGCGCCGGCCGCGCAGGCCGAAGACATCATTAAAATCGGTCACGTCGCTGCCACTTCCGGCCCCATCGCCCACCTGGGCAAGGACAACGAAAACGGCGCCCGCATGGCGGTCGATGAGCTTAACGCCAAGGGCGTGGCCATCGGCGGCAAAAAGTACAAGATCGTGCTGCAGGCGGAAGACGACGCCGCCGATCCGAAGCAGGCCACGGCCGCCGCGCAAAAACTGGTGGACGCCAAAGTGCAGGGCGTGATCGGGCACGAAACCTCCGGCACTTCGATTCCGGCTTCGCGTATTTACTACGACGCCGGTATTCCGCAGATCTCGCCGTCGGCCAGCAATCCGCAGTACACGCGCCAGCGCTACAACACCACGTTCCGCAACGTCGCCAACGACGAGCAACTGGGCGCCGCGCTGGCCCGCTACGCCATGCAGCAGGTCAAGGCCAAGCGCATCGCCGTCATCGACGACCGCACCGCCTACGGCAAGGGACTGGCCGATGAATTCATCAAGAACGTCAAGCGGGGCGGGGCGGCGTCCGGCTCGAGCATCGTGTCGACCCAGTTCACCAACGACAAGGCCACCGACTTCAGCGCCATCCTGACGGCGGTCAAGGCGACCAAGCCGGATATGATTTTCTTCGGCGGCATGGACGCCGTGGCCGGCCCGATGCTGCGCCAGATGAAGCAACTGGCGATCCCGATCAAGTTCATGGGCGGCGACGGCATGTGCTCGGACTCGGTGCCGCGGTTGGCGGGCAACGCGATGAGCGACGGGCAGGTGATTTGCGCGGAGGCGGGCGGGGTGGAGCCGTCGCAGGAAAAGGGCATGGCCGATTTCCGCGTCGCCTACAAGAAGCGTTACGGGATCGAGGTGCAGACCTACGCGCCTTACACCTACGACGCGTTGATGACGATGGTGGCGGCGATGCGCAAGGCCGGCTCGCCCGATCCGGCCAAGTACCTGCCGGAGCTGGCGAAGATCCAGTACAAGGGCGTGACCGGCAATATCGCGTTCGACGCGCGCGGCGACGTCAAGGACGGCGTGCTGACCATCTACACGTTCAAGAACGCCACGCGCGAGAAGCTGGCGGTGGTGAAGTAAGACGATAGCGTGTCGCCCGTTTCGACTTGGCGACACGCCTCAATGGACTCGGCGATGGACCCGGCCATCAGGCGCCCGGTGGACCGCCGCCGGGGCCAGGTCCGCCCGGGCCGCCCGGACCCATGCGCGGTCCGAAACCGCCGCCTTCGCGCTCGGACGACGAACCGCCGGGGCCACCGAAGCGGTATGACAATCCCACGTAGAATACGCGGCCATCGAAGCGCCGGGTGCTTGTTTCGCGCAGGGTGCTGCTGTTGATGACCGTCTCCATCTTGTTCTTATCCAGCACGTCGGTGACGTTGGCCACCAGGCTTAGTTGCGGCGTCAGCGCGTGGCGCGCGCTCAGATTGAGCGTGCGGTTCGGCGAGCGGTAGCCCTGGCCGGACAAGGTCTTGCCCATCATCTGCAGCGCCATCTGCATCTGCGTGGCGGCGCTGTACTGGTAGTTCAGCCGCAGCCGGCCGCTGAGCGAATTGGCGGTGCGCGTGCTGTACACACCGGTGTCGTCCTGCGAGCGCTGCTGGCTGCGCGCCAGGTTGCCGCTGGTGTTGATCGTCAGGTTGGGCAGCAGCTTGCCGCTGACGGTGAATTCCAGGCCGCTCGAGTGGCTGCCTTCGCCGTTTTGCTTGGTCGTCAGCAGCACGTTGTTGGCGATGAAGTAGCGGTAGTCGACGATGGCGTCCGAATCCTCGCGGTAGTAGGCGCGCAGATTGGTTTCCAGGCCGGCGACCTTGGTCTCGTAGCCCACTTCGAACGAATCGGTCTTGGTCGGCATCAGCTGCGGATTGCCGGCCGAGACGTTGAATTCATCGCGGTAGACCTGGTAGGGATTGAGGTCGTTGGCGCCGGGACGGCGGATGCGGCGCGCGTAGGCGAAGCGCATATTGGCCGTGTCGTTGACCTTGTAGGTCGCGAACAGGCTTGGAATGAAGTTGACGTAGCTGTTCTTGTCTTCCGTGCCGCTGGTGATCTGGCGGATGTCGATGTCGGTGTACTCGGTGCGCAGGCCGGCCAGCGCGCCCCAGTTTTCGCTCAGGCGCATCTGGTAGGAGCCGTACAACGCCAGCACCGTCTCATCGACTTCGAAGCGGTTTGTGCGCGCCGGGTTGACGATGGCGGCCGACGTCAATGGATCGATGTCGGTGTACAGGGTGTCGAACGTGCTTTTGGTGCTGGCGGCCTTGTAGCCTGCTTTGGCCGAGCCGCCCCACAGCGGCCGCTCGTAGTCGCCGGTGAAATCGACCACCTTGATGGTGGTGTCGCTGTGCTGGAAGGCGCGCGTGTCGGCCAAGCCCGGCGTGGCGTAATCGTTGGCGTAGTGGCTGTCGTTCTCGTTGTCCGACGAGGACACGCGCAGGTCGATCTTCAGCGACTCGCCCGGCAGCTCGCCTTTGTGGTCGTAACGTCCGCCCCAGCTGTAGTTCTTACTGTCCCCTTCGCGCGCGGTCGTGCGCACGTAGTCGCGGGCCGGGCTGAACGCGGTGGCGCCGTTGAGGTAGCGGTCGGTGCCGCGCTGGTCGTTGGTGCGGCCGTTGTAGGAGGCGCTGCCGGTCAGCGTGTCGGTCTGGTTGAGGTTGTAGCTCACGGTGCCGTTGGCGCCGACCATGTCGTTGAGGCCCTTGCCGACCGACGACTGGCTGCTGTGGACGAACTGGCCGGTGGACGGATCGAGGCGGTCGCGGCTGACCTCGGCGGTGGAGTCGCGACCGTCGTGGCGCACGTTGAGGCCGCCCTGGAAGCCCCACGCGCCCTCGTTGTAGCTGCCGTTGACGGCGCTGTTGTAGCGGCCGTCCTTGCCGGCGTTGGCGTTGACGGTGCCGAAGCCGCCCGGCTTGCGGTTGCGGCGCATCACCAGGTTGAGGATGGGGCCGCCGCCGCCCTCGTTGCCGAACTGCGCGCCGGGGTTGTTGATGACCTCGACCGATTCGATATCGTCGGCGCCCATCGCCTGCAGCGCCGCGCCGCGGTTCTCGCCTTGCAGCATGGCCGACGGCTTGCCGTCGACCAGGATTTGCACATTGCTGCTGCCGCGCAAGGTGACGGTGCCGTCCGGATCGACGGCGACCGATGGCACGTTGTTGAGCGCGTCGGCGGCGGTGCCGTTGGAGCTCGAGACGTCGGATTTGACGTCGTACACCTGGCGGTCGATGCGGTTGGTCGGGCGCTCGCCGGCGACGGTGACGGACGGCACGACGGCCGCGTCCTTCGCGGGCGCGGCCGTGGTGGCGGCCGGCTTGGCGGCCGGTTTCTCAGCCGTGGTTTGTGCCACGGCGCCGAGCGGCGCTGCCAGCAGCACGCCGAGCGAGCCGACGGTGAGGCACTGGGACAGGAGTTTCTTCTGCTTCTTTTGCATGAGGCTGGCGGGCCGCCGGGCGGCGCCGTCTTATATGATGTCGGAAGCCTGCTATTTTACAGAAGGCCCATGCCGAATATTGCCATTTACAAATCTTTACCAATATGAAGCTTGCGCAAACAAGCAAACCGTTGTTTCCCGGCGCTCCCGCCAAAACCCGGGCCACGCTGCCGGGGTCAAGTCTGTCATTCGGACACGGGCTGGTCCATCGAAGCGCGATCTTGGATGGGCTCGTGTCCGAATGACAGACTTGACCCCGGTCTGTCTTTTGGCGGAGCCGAATCGTGTCGCTCGAGTACGGCGGGCGCGTTAAAATGGCGCCAAGGAGAATGACCATGGCACAAGGCGTCGCACGCATCGGCAGGGATATTTATAAGACATCGATCGAGGTCGGCGGCCACGCGCTGACCGGCGACGAACCACCGCGCAACGGCGGCGCCAACGCCGGTCCGGCGCCGTATGATTTCATCCTGGCCGGATTGGCCTCCTGCACCGCGATCACCTTGCGCATGTACGCCGACCGCAAGCAGTGGCCGATGGAGGCGGTCGACGTCGCGCTGCACCTGGCGCCCGCCGACGACGGCGCCCTGCGCATCAAGCGCGTGCTGACTTTCCACGGCGCGCTCGACCCCGAGCAAAAAGCCCGCATGGCCGAAATCGCCGAGAAGACGCCAGTGACGTTGACCTTGAAAAGCGGCGTGCGCATCGATACCAGCGTCGCCTGACGTCGTCCAAACCGCCGTTCACGTATTGAACTGGATCAGGAAATCCTACCAGCCTGAAGTGGAACCAAATCGAGCTGTGCCTCGTCTAACTGAGGCAAGTTGAACCATACCCATGGTTTTTGTTCGATTCGACGTTCTTACCAAAGGGCTTGATATGAACCTGACTAAACTTCTGGCGGGACTGCTTGGCGCGGCCGCCAGTTGCAGCGCCACCGCCTCTCCGCCAGCCGCCAACGGCGTCATGGAATTTCCCAACGTAACTGTTGTCGCGCAGCCCGCGCCAGAGTCCGGGCGAGCGGCGCCGCCGCCGCGTGCCGGCATGACGGCCTACAAGGACCCGACCACCGGCAAGCTGACCGCGCCGACGGCCGGGCAGGCGACCGCATTGATCGTTCCGCCCAAGGCCGCCGCCGCCGCAGCCGCCGCCTCCAGACCCGCGCTGACCCGGCCGCCGCACGGCGGCGTCGCCGTCAAGCTCGACGAGCGCCACGAGCGCTACGCCGTGGCGCGCAAGGATGCCGCCGGCATGGTCGCCGCGACGTGCGAACCAGACAGCAAGCTGGGAGAGCATGATGAAAAATAAACTCATCGCCATCTGCGGCGCGCTGGCCATGCTGTGCTCGGCGGGCAGCTGGGCCGCCGCCACCATCACCATCGTCAACGGCGATCCGGCCGGCGTCGGCTTCAACGACCCCACGCCGGCGACGCCGGTGGGCGGCAACAGCGGCACCACCGTGGGCGCGCAGCGTATCAACGCGTTCCAGCAGGCAGCGAGCATCTGGGGCGCGACACTCGACAGCAGCGTGCCGATCCGCGTGCTGGCGACGTGGGAAGCCTTGCCCTGCAACGACACCGGCGCGGTGCTCGGTTCCGCCGGCGCCCTGCAGGTGTTCGCCAACTTCCCCGGCGCGCCGCAACCCGACGCCTGGTACGGCGAGGCCGAGACCAACAAGCTGGTCGGCTTCGACGCCGATCCCGACCTGCCCGAGATCCGCGCCCGCTTCAACGTCAACCTGGGCCAGCCCGGCTGCTTCACCGGCTCGCCGTTCTATCTGGGGCTGGACAACAACCACGGACCGTTGACCGACCTGGTGGCGGTGCTGCTGCACGAGTTCGCGCACGGCCTCGGCTTCCAGACCTACACCGACGACGCCACCGGCGAGCTGCTGGCCGGCATCCCCAGCATCTGGGACTATTTCCTGCTGGATACCGCGACCAACAAGTTGTGGAAGGACATGACCGACGCCGAGCGCGCCGCGTCGGCCCGGCGCGCCGGCCGGCTGGTATGGAACGGCGCCAACGTCACCGAGGCGGCGCAGCTCGTGTTGCGGCCAGGCACGCCATTGCTGACGATATTGTCGCCGTCGCGCGTGGCCGGCGTCCGGCGGATCGGCGTGGCGCAGTTCGGGCCTCCGCTCGCCAGCCCCGGGGTGACCGGCGAGGTGATGCCGGTCATCGATACCCCGCCCGACACCGGTCTGGCGTGCACGCCGCTGTCGGCCCCCAACGTTCGCGCCGTCCAAGGCAAGATCGCGTTGATCGACCGTGGCGGGTGCACGTTCGTCGAAAAGGTCAGGAATGTGCAGAACGCCGGGGCCATCGGCGCCATCATCGTCGACAACGCGGCAGGCACGCCACCGCCGGACCTGGGCGGCGACGATCCGACCATCGTCATTCCGGCGGTGCGCATTTCGCTGCAGGACGGCGCCGCGCTGAAGGATGTGCTGGCTACGCGTTCGCGGACCAAGTCGGGCCTGTTCGCCAACCTCGGCGTCAATTTGGCGGTGCGCGCCGGGGCCGATCCGTCGGGGCGGGTGCTGATGTACGCGACCGATCCCAATCTGCCCGGATCGTCCGTGTCGCACTACGACATCAGCGCCATCCCCAACCAGTTGATGGAGCCGTCGATCAACGACGACCTGTCGCACAAGGTCACGCCGCCGCGCGATCTGACGTATCCACTGCTCAGGGACATCGGCTGGTGACGCCGTAAACCACGCGCGCCGCGGGCGCCACGCCACCGCCCCGGCCAACACGCCCGGGCGGTGCGTTGGCGTACATACCAAGGTGGCGTCCTTGTCTACTCTTTCCCCAGTCCCGCTGAATAGAAAGAGTGTCCATGGCAGCCCCCAAAAACAAGCAAATCAACGACCTTCTGCGCAAGGTCTTCGGCATCGAAGCGCTGCGCGACGGCCAGCGCCACGTCATCGACAGCGTACTGGCAGGCCAGGATACGTTGGCCGTCATGCCGACCGGCAGCGGCAAGTCGCTGTGCTACCAGTTGCCGGCGCGGCTGTTGAAAGGCGTGACGGTGGTGGTGTCGCCACTGATCTCGCTGATGAAGGACCAGGCCGAGAAGCTGGAGGAGGCGGGCATCGCCAGCGCCGCGCAGATCAATAGCAGCCTGTCGCGCGTCGACGAGCTGGCCGCGCTCGAAGGCATCGAAAGCGCCGACAAGGACATCGTCTTCTGCACGCCTGAGCGGCTGGTGACCCCGGAATTCCTGGCGCTGCTCAAGAACACCGAGATCGCGCTGGTGGTGATCGACGAGGCGCACTGCATTTCGCAGTGGGGCCACGACTTCCGTCCGGCCTACCTGGAGATCGGCGCCGCGCTCAATGCGCTGGGCCGCCCGCCGGTGCTGGCCCTGACCGCGACCGCCACCGACGGCGTGATCGCCGACATCCGCGCGCAATTGGGCAGGCCGCGCATGGCCGTCATCAACACCGGCATCTACCGCCCCAATCTGCATTACCGCGTGCGCCAGGTGACCAATCCCGGCGAAAAGGGCGCGCAGGCGCTGCAACTGGTGCGCGAGACCGCCGGCGTGGGCATCATCTACGCCGCCACCGTCAAGGCGGCGGAGGAGATGTACGACATGCTGCGCAACGCCGGCGAAAGCGTGACTCTTTATCACGGCAAGCTGAAGGCCGCCGAGCGCAGCGAAAACCAGAACCTGTTCATGAGCGGAGAGCGGCGCGTGATGGTAGCGACCAACGCCTTCGGCATGGGCATCGACAAGAGCGACACGCGCTTCGTCATCCACCTGCAAGTGCCGGCCAACCTGGAGGCCTACTACCAGGAATCCGGCCGCGCCGGGCGCGATGGCCTGGACGCGGAGTGCACGCTGTTGTACTACCACGCGGACAAGCGCTTGCAGCAGTTCTTCCTGATCAAGCATTATCCGACGGCGCAGGAACTGCGCGCCGTCTACGAGGCGGCCGTGGCGTCGGAGCAGATGACGTTCACCGAGGCGGATCTGAAGCCACGCCTGGAGCAGATCCCCGCCAGCCAGTTGAAGATTTGCCTGAAGATGCTCAAGGACGGCAAGCTACTGAAGCGCAACAGCAAGTTGGCTTATCTGCTGGCGAAGCAGCCGAAAGGCCCGCCGAAGATGGCGGAGTTCGAGCGCATGGCGCAGATCTACGTCGACAAGCACGAGCGCGACCGCGAAGGGCTGGAGCAAATGGTGGGCTATGCGCAGAGCGGCTATTGCCGCTGGAAGCTGCTGCTCGATTACTTCGCCGACCTGTCGCCGGGCTTCGAGCGTTGCTGCAAGTGCGACAATTGCCTGTCGCCGCCGTCGATACAGGAAAGCGGGCCGCTGCTGGCGGTCGATGCCGACCCTGCGCCGGCATCGCCACCGCCCGCGCTTCCGGCGCAGCTGAACGCTATGGGATCAGCTCAAACAGCAGCAGTTGCGTAACCTGGTCCTTGCCGAAATTGTCGTCCGAGACCAGCACCAGGCTGGCGTGGCCGTTCGGCAGCACCGGACCAAGCGAGATGCCTTCCAGGTTGTCCACCCGTGGCAGCTTGAGCTCATTGACGTCCAATACGAGGCGCTTTTTCAGCGGCGTGTAGGCCGAGCCCTTGAGCGTCGCCAGGTTGCGGATATCCGTGGCGCCGTCGGTGGTGATCTCGTAAATGCGGACGAAATCCTGGAAGCTGCCGTCGTCGGCCTGCACGCCGGAGCGCTCCATGACCAGCACCCGGCTTTCGCTCAGGGCGAGAATTTCGGAGATGCCGTTGTCGGCGAACTTGCCCTGGCCGGGAGAAGCCGGAATCGCATCGAGCGGGTAGGCGAACTGCCCCAGCACATTGCCGTCGCGTTCGAAGTGGGTGATGCGGGTGAAGGCGCCGGTGCGCGGGTCCGGCAGCGCGCCGTCCTGGATCATCGGTCCTTCCATCGACACCCACAGCGAATTCCCATCCGGCGAAAAGCTCAGGCCTTCGAAGCTTTGATTGTTGCGCGGTCCGGACTTGCCGTCGGCGGGCACGTTGAACATCGCCGGCAACGGCAGCTCCGACAGGAAGGCGCCATCGGCTTTGGCGTGGCGCACGAACGGCGGCAGGCGGGCCGGAACATCGCCTTCGCTGGAGTACCAGATGCTGCCGTCGCGCGGATCGACGCGGGCCGACTCCAGGTCGGGTACCACGCCGCCATGCCGCTTGAAGTTTTCCTTCGACGGATAGGCCTTGCCATCCGGTTGCAGCAGCGTGACGACGCTGGTCAGCTCGACGGACTTGAACGACTTGTCATCGTACGCGAGCCGCGCGCGGTAGTAGCGCGCCGGATTGTGCTCGGAGCGGTCGTCGGAGATCATCACCCAGTCGCCACGGGCGGCGTCGTAGTCGATGCCGGACAGGCCGCCCACCATCGTGCCCTGGAATTGCACGCGCCACGGCAGCCGTTGTTCGCCGATCAAACGCATCGACGATACCGTATCGGGAATGGTTTTGGCCGTCGGCAGCTGGCTGCAGCCGGCGAGCGCCAGAAGCAGGGATAACGCGCCGGCGAGTGGCCCGAAGGACCGGCGAGGTGGGTGGTAAAGCGTCATAATCTCTTGTCGTAAGCAGCAAAGCCAGCAGTATAACGGAGCCGGCGCTACCGCCGCCGAATGCGCGACATCAGGCCGGCCGCCAGTGCCAACAGCGCGGCGATCCACAGCGGCAGCGCGACCAGTTGCGGCGGCCCGTCCGGCGCCCGCAGCAGCGCCGTGGAGGCGCTGAAGCGCGGCACCTGGTCGAAGTCACGGAAGCCGTAGCCGCCAAGGCAGGTGGCGGGGCAGGGCTGGCGTTCGTCCCCCAGCGCCGCCAGCTGGATGGCGCGCTGGAAGTAGTCGCGCAGCCGCTCCTGGTGGCGCTGCACCTCCGCCATGAATTGCCGGTGGCGCTGGCCGTCGTTGCCGGCGATGCCGGACAGGGCTTGATACGCCAAGGTCACGGGGCTGAAAACGACCGCCTGCTCGAACAGCTCTTGCTGGCGCATCCTCGCCTGTTCGAACTGGCGGTCGACACCGGCCATGACGCGTTCCAGCTCCTGCGCGCGCTGCAGCCGCGACACGCTAGACGAGACCTTCGAGAGCGGGGTGGCGGACGGTTTCCATTCCGGGTGGCTGTCGTAGAAGCGCGCCAGGCTGCCCAGCTTATCGGCGTTGACCTGGTCGCCGGCGTCGCGCAGCGCCTGGACGTAGCGTTCCCGCACCGGCACCGGCGCGCCGATCTGGATGGCCGCCGTCATCGCGCCGGGCAGCAGCACCGCCAGCATCAGCCACGCGCCGAAGCCGGCGAAGGCGGCCGTCATGCGGTTGCCGCACACCGAGCAGATGACGATCGTGACGGCGGCCCAGAACATCGAGTACAGCAGCACCACGCCGGCCCACGACGCCAGCGCCGCCATGCCGGCGCCATCGGCCGGTATGGCGGCGGCGGCGAGCGACGCGGCGCCGACGGCCAGCACCAGCACCAGGCTGGCGGACAGGGCGCGCGCTCCGACCTGCGCCGCCAGCATGCGGCCAAGGCGCACGCCTTGGAGCTGCAAGGCCCGCAAACGCTGGCTCTCGCGGTCCTGCGTCAGCACGGAGGTGCATAGCGCGAGCAGGATCAACGGCCACAAATAGACGACGAAGAACATCAGATCGAAGCGGCCGACGGCCAGCCGCCCCGGATGTTCGATCTCCAGCGCCGTGCGCGCCAGCTCCATCGACTCGGCGCGCACCCGGACGTAGGCGGGCAGCAGGTCGGCCTGGCCAATCGCCAGCGCGGCGCCGGGAACCTCCGGCTTGCCGGCGAAGCCGACATGCGTGCGGAAGGCGTAGCCGCGCACGTCCACCGGCGTCTTGTACCATTGCAGCGCCTTGAACTCGGGCGCCGCCGGATCGGCGAAATAGCGCTTGGCCAGCGCGTTGGCTTCGGCGCGAGCGGTGATTTCCTGGCCGGCGGCTTCGGCCACCGCCCGCCGCTGGTCGCGTTCGAAGCGCGCACCTTCGAACAAGCCGAATCCGGCCAGCGCGAGGGCGACCAGCACCAGGGCGACGGTGCCGCGCTCGCGCAACTGGCTGCGCAGGTCGTAGGCGATCAATGTGAACATCTGTTTCATCGTAGGTTTCCGCTGCGTAGATGGCGCAAGCCGGCGCCGCACAGCAGCAGGCTTGCGATGAAAAGGGCGAGCAGGGGCAGGCCCTGGCGCAACGCCAGCGCCTTCAGGTCGAGCGCCTCGAAGGTGAATATGAACGGCGGTATCTTGTCCCACAGCGCCTGGTCGCCGTCGTGGCGGACGCCATCCTGTTCCGGGTGGTCGGTGATCGCCTGGTTCAACACCTGCTGCATGCGGCGCCGCTGGCGCTCGGCGCCATCGACGAATTGCAGATGGTGGTGGGTGTCGCTGCCCGCCGCCGCGCTGGACAGACCGGCCATCGCGACCGCCGGCGACAGCCAGCCGGCTAGCGCCGAGGCGTCGCTTTGCCGCCGCATCGCGTCGAACAGGCGGCCGTAATGTTGGTCGAAAATGCGGTCGCCGTGCTGCTCGCCGCGCTGCAGACTGATGCCCGCCCAGTTGACCGGCAAGTCCTTGACATCCTTGACGCCATAATCGCGCAGCAGCTGCTGCTTGTCGCGTTCCGCTTGTTCGGGATCGTCCGGCATACCGAGTTCCACGTCCAGGGCGGCGCGGAACTGCTGCATGGTCGGCAGCGGCGCGGCCATCCGCGACAGTTCGACCGCCGCGCGCGGTACCACCAGCGTGGTGGCGGCCCACAAGCCGATCAGCACCGCCAGGCTGGCGCGCAGTGTCGCGGCGCGCGCCGAGACGGCGGCGATCAAGGCGGCCCAGGTGCACAGGTAGACCAAATAGCCGGCCCCGAACAGCAACGCGCGCGGCAAGCCGTCGCTGAATGGACTGCGCGCCTGGAGCGTCCATTCCAGCACGCCGACTGCGATACAGGCCGGCAGCACCAGCACCATCGCCAGGCAAAGCAGCACCGCGGCGCGCGCCAGCGCCAGGGCGCCCAGCGGCGCGGCATTGATGCGCAAGGCCGCCAGCGTGCCGCGTTCGCGCTCCGCCGCGAACATGCCGAAGCCTAGGAAGATCATCGCCATCGGCGCCAGCACCTGCAGCACGAAGGCGGGGTTCAACCGGAACTGGCGGGCCACACCCGGTTCGTCGTTGGCCGGGCGGTACACAAGCTCATTCTGCTTGTGCGCCTCGAGCCACACGCTGGCGCCGACGTAATGCTCTACGCCGGGATCGAGCGCCGCCAGCGCCGACAGGGGTTTGAAGACGTAGACGCCATAGTGTGCCGCCGAATGCGGATACTTCTTGCCTTGTTGCGACCAGCGCTGTTGCTCCGCCTGTTGCGCGATGGCGCGGCCCTCCAGCGTGGCGCGCAGCTCCATCGACGACAACAGCGCCGCGCATACGGCCAGCGCCAGTCCGACGCCGACCACCAGCCACACGCGCCAGTCGCGCCGGCGCTCGCGCCAGTCGGCCTGCCAGGCGCCATGCAGCGCGCGCAGCCACCATTGGCGGTTCGACGTGGCGTCGCGCGCGTCCGGCGTGCCCAGCTCAGGCGCGGCCGGCGAGGATGCCAAGGTAGTTGCGTTCAAGTTCGCCTGCATTCAAATCTCCCAATTTCCATTCACCGGCCAGACGGCCTCCCACCAGCATGCCGCAACGGTCGGCCAGCTCCTGCGCGCGAAACAGGTCGTGCGTCGCCATCAGAACGGCGGCGCCGTCGTCGGCCAGCGCCCGAACCAGTTCACCGAAGGTCACGCTGGCCTCCGGATCGAGGCCGGAGGTCGGTTCGTCCAACACCAGCACCTGCGCGCCCTTGGCCAGCGCCATGACGATGCCGACCTTTTGGCGCATGCCTTTCGAATAGCCGGAGGCCATGCGGTGCCACGCGTGCTCCGGCAGGCCGGCGCGTTCCAGCAGCGCTTCGATCTCCGCGCGGCGCGGCTTTCGCCCCAACAGGCGCATGAAGAACTCGACGTTTTCGACGCCGGTCAGGCGTTCGTAGAGCGCGACGTTTTCCGCGATATAGGCCGCGTGCCGGACCGCCGCGCGCGCCGGCGGCAGGCTGGAACCTGCGAGGCGGATGCTGCCGGCGTCGGCGTCGATGAAGCCCAGCAGGCAGCCAATGGTGGTGGACTTGCCGGCGCCGTTGGGGCCGAGCAGCGCGTAGATTTCTCCGCCCTGCACGTGCAGGTCGAGGCCATCGACCACGGTTCTGCCTTCATAGCTTTTGCTTAGTTTTTCGATGTGTATCATCCGTGCTCCGTGGGTATCCTAGAAGGCGTAACGCATCTCCGCGAACAAGGTGCGGCCCGGGTAGGGATGCATCTGGTAGGCGCGGTCGTCATTGAGGTTGTCTATGCCGACAGCCAGTTCGGTGCCGGCGACAGGCTTGAACAGCAGCCGCATATCCACCTGGCTGACGCGCGAGATGGCGCCGTAGACATCGGTGTTGTAGTCTGAATTGTTCATTTCGTTGAACTGGCGGCCGGAATAGCGGTAGGTCGCCGAGGCGCTCCATTTCGCCCCGGGCGCGTAGGTCAAGGTGGTGGCGCCGCGCACGCGCGGAACCCGGGTCCAATCCTTGCCCACCGACGGCTGATAGGTGGCGTTTTCCAGGATCGTCGATTTGCTAAAGGCGATGTTGGCATCGGCGCTGAGTCCAGCCACGCCCAAGCGGTCGACCTGCGCCACCAACTCGAGCCCGCGCGTGCGCACCCGGCCCACGTTGGTCACATTGGTCACGTTGGGGAAAACGCTCAGATTTAGCTGGCTCCAGATGGCGTCACGCACGTCGTCCTGGAACAGCGAAGCGCGCAGCATTCCGAAGGAGTGGCGTTGTTCGGCCATCAGTTCGAGCGCGTTCGAGCGTTCCGGCTTCAGATTCGGGTCGTTGACGACGATGGCGCTGCCCACGGCCGTGCCCTGGAACAGTTCCGCGACGGTGGCGAAGCGCGCGCCCCGGCCTGCCGACAGGCGCAACGTGGTATCGGCCGCCGCGTCCCAACCCAGCGATAGCTTGGGCGACCAGGCCTGCTCGCTGCGCCCCGGGTAGTTTTGGGCCGCGCCGGGGATGCGTTGCGCGCCGTTCCTGGCCTGCCATGATTCCGCTCGCACGCCCAAGGTGGCCGTCCATTGCGGCGCGAAACGCCACGCGTCCTGGCCATACAGCGCCACGATGCGTGTTTCGCCGCCGATGAACTGCGTCTCCGGTCCGGCGGCATTGCGCCAGTCTGCGGTGGCGCGGGTCGATTGTTCGAGCTTGTAATCGTCCGCGTGCAGGCCGATGGTCAGCGCATGGGCGCCGCCGGTCCAGTCGCCCGCGACCGGTGAATAGGTGGTTTGCAGATCGACGGAATTGAAGCCGCTGCCGTCCCGCAGCACCGCGTTACCGGCGCCGCCGCCGGCCGCGAACGGATCGGCGCTGCCGGCGTTGCGCTGCACGTCCTTCATGATGCGGTAGGCGCTGGCCGATACGCTGCCGTTCCAGCCGTTGCCGTTGCGGGTCTTGACGGTCGCCCCGGCCTGCGCGTGGCGCTCATCGCGCGTGTAAGGCGCGAAGGCGGCGGTCGGAACGACGAAGACATTGGCGCCATCGGTGACCCTCCCGGACCAGACGGTGTTGCCGGCGGCGTCGCGCATGAAGCTTTGATTGCGTGTCACGCTCTCGTTGCTCCACCAGGCTACGAAGCCCTCCGCGCTCACGGTGCGATTGAAGTCGTAGCCGAGAGTGGTTTTGACGGTATCCTGCCTGGTATGGTCGATGGCGCCGGCATTGGCGCCGAAGATCGCCCGCGCCGTGCCAAACGGACCGGTGTCGTAGCGGATGCCGGTGACCGGCGTGGCGGCGCCCGCGCCGGCCGGCGTCGCGAAGGCCCCCGCAACGTTGGCGGTCGCGGTGTAGTAGCCCATCGGCTGGCTGGTCGAGTCCTGATGGTTGACCATCAGCTTGTACCACAGGCCCGATGCCAGCCTGTCGCCGATCAGCGCCGAACCCTGGTAGTTGCGGTAGTGGTCTTTGAGGCCGTACTGGTCGAAGCTCTGATCCTGCACCGCCACCCGCACCGATCCCTCGAATTTGGCCGGGCGGCTGGTGGTGACGGCGATCGTTGTGCCGATCGAGTTGCCGGGGTAGAGCGCCGAGAACGGGCCGTACAGCACATCGACCCGTGTCATTTCCTCCGGCGCGATCATGTTCCAGCGGGGTGCGTCGAAGCGGCCGAGGAAGTTCGACAGCAGGTAGCCGTCCATCGTCACCAGCGCGCGCGGCGCCTGGGTGGTGGAGAAACTGCGTCCGCCGACCAGCGCGTTACGGTCACCGCTATAGCGTTTGCGGATGGTCATGCTGGGCATGTTGCGCAGCGCGTCTTCGGGATTGAAGATGTTCTGCTGCTGCCGCAGCTCGTCCTGGGTTTTGGTGACGCTGGTGGTCGGCAGATCGGGATCGAGCGCGCTGCGGCTGCTGTTGATGGTCACCGTCTGCATGGCCGCATTGGCGGTTGTGTCGTCGGCGTGGGCGTAGGGGCAGTTGGTGAGGGCGAGCGAGATCGCCGCGGCCAGCGGCCGTGTCGTTGTTTTCATTGTCGGGAATAGTAAAAAGGAATCAGGCGTGCGCGGGTTCTGCTACCGCTTCGTCTTGGCGGCTCCAGTCCGGGAAGGGATCGCTGTAGCCGCGCCACGTCTGCATGCCGGCGGCAAATTCGAGGTCGGTCAGCACGCAGGCGTTGAAGGCGGCTTCGATCGCCGCGCGGCTCATGCCGCGGCCGATGAATACCAGTTCGTTGAGACGGTCGCCATACGGCTCCTCCCAGATCGCCTCGATCGCCTGCCGGTCGGGATCGCCGGGCGACGGCCATTGCGCCTTGTCGCTGGCGGCCCACCACTGGCCGACCGGTTCCACGGCGGCGATGCGGCCGGCGCGCGAATACGCGACCGCCCAATCGGGCCGGCTGGCGAGCCAGATGTAGCCTTTGGCGCGGATCAGGCCGGGCAGCGTCTCGTCGAGGAAGGTGTTGAACCGGTCCGCATGTAGTGGTCTACGCTGGCGCAGCACAAAGCTGTCGATGCCGTATTCCTCGGTCTCCGGCGTGTGTTCGCCGGCCAGTTCGCGCGCCCAGCCGGCCATCTGGCTGGCCTGTTCCAGATCGAATCTGCCGGTGCCCAGTATCGTATGCAGCGGCACGGCGCCTTTTTCGGCATGGACGATGGTGGCCGTTGGATTGAGCGCCTTGATGACGGCGCGCACTTCCGCCAGGTGCGCGGGACTGACCAGGTCCGTTTTGCTGACGACGATGACGTTGGCGAATTCGATTTGTTCCGACAGCAGCGCCGCCAGGGTGCGGTCGTCGCCTTCGCCGGCGGTTTCGCCGCGCTGGGCCAGGAAATCGGTGCCGTGGTAATCGTTCAGCAGGTTGAGCGCGTCGACCACCGTGACCATCGTATCGATGCGGGAGATGTGGTTGAGCGAGTCGCCGTTTTCATCCTCGAAATCGAAGGTGGCCGCCACCGGCATCGGTTCTCCGACGCCGGTCGACTCGATCAGCAGATAGTCGAAGCGGTTTTCGGCGGCCAGCTTGCGCACCTCCAGCAGCAGGTCCTCGCGCAAGGTGCAGCAGATGCAGCCGTTGCTCATCTCGACCATTTTCTCCTCGGTGCGGGACAGCGCGGCGCCGGCGTTTTGCGCGCCCTTGCGCAGCAGCGACGCATCGATATTGACCTCGCTCATGTCGTTGACGATCACGGCCACGCGCAGTCCTTCGCGGTTTGCCAGCACATGATTGAGCAGGGTGGTTTTACCGGCGCCGAGGAAGCCGGACAGCACGGTGACGGGAAGCCGGTAGTCGGGATGGGCGGCGGGGGAAGGAATAGACATGGGACAGCTCACTGAAAAGGGCGCGGGTGCGCAAGATTATTAATGCAAATGAGTTGCATAATAAATCCAATCAGTCGTTAATGCAACTGGGTTGCGTTAACTATTTTGTCGCCGTGTGAATCGCTCGTTTATTTTTTCGGAGCGCAGTGCGGGCAGGTGCCCTTGATGAGGAAGTCGATTTCCTGGCTTTGGAAACCCTCGGGCAGCTTGATTTTGCGGGGCAGGGCGACCTCGGTGAAGCAGGTCACCTCTTCGCATTTGGTGCACTGGAAATGAGCGTGTTCGTGCGAATGATGGCCGGCGCCGGCGCTGAAGCGCCAGACCTGGTCGGCGCCTGCGATGCGGTGCACCAGTTCATTTTCGGTCAGCCATTCGAGCACGCGGTACAGCGTGACGGAATCGAGCGCCTCGTCCGACAGGTGGTTCTGGATTTCATGGTGGGTCAGCGACTTGCCCTGGCCCAGCAAGAAATCGAGCACCGTCACACGCTGGCGCGTGACGCGGGCGCCGGTGGCGCGTATCAGCGTTTCTGCCTGGTCTGTGGTGGAGGTTTGCATCATGAACGGGATTTTACCAGTTCCGACAGCGCGTCGCACTTCCTGCGAAAGTAGACTTTTTGATCAGATGGCGTGTACCGCGTGCAATCGGTCGATAATCGAGGACTTCAACGCGGCCAGCGCGACATCGCCGCGCCCGCGCGGCCGCGGTGGCGGCTGAAACTCCGTCACGGCCGGCGATCCCACTCCGTCCAGCAGCATAATCCGGTCGCTCAGATACAGCGCCTCGTCGATATCATGCGTCACCAGCAGCACGGTCAGTTCGCGCTGGCGGGCCACCTTGAGCAGCAGATCCTGCAATTTCATCCGGGTGAAGGCGTCGACGGCGGAAAACGGCTCGTCGAGCAGCAGCACCCGCGGATGGCTGAACAGCCCGCGCGCGATCGCGGCGCGTTGCGCCTGGCCCCCGGAGAGCTGCTTGGGAAGCGACTGCGCTTGCTCTTGCAGGCCGACCTCCGCCAACAGGCGCGCGGACAGCTTTTGGGCGGCGGCGTCGTTGTCGCTGTCGAAAGCGACGTTTTGCGCCACCGTCAGCCAGGGAAACAGGCGCGGTTCCTGGAAAATGAAGCCGATGTTGCGGTGCACGCCGTCGAGCGGCTGGCCGTGCAGCTTGATCCCGCCTTCAAACTCCCGATCCAGACCGGAGGCGATCGACAGCAAACTGCTTTTGCCGCAACCGCTGGCGCCGATCAGGCTGACGACTTCACCCTGGCGCAAGCGGATGCCGACATCGCGCAGCGCCGTGCGGGCGCCGTAGCGCTTCTCGGCGATATGGATGTCCAATGCATGGCTGACGCTCTTCATGCGCCGCCCGTGCTGGAAAAGCTGTCGCGCCAGGCCAGGCCGCGCCGTTCGATGGCCGCCATCAGGCTGTCGCTGGCTTTGCCCAGTATCGCCAGCAGCACGATCGCGGCCAGCACGATGTCCGCGCGGCTGGTTTCGCGCCCGTCCGACAGCAGGTAGCCCAGGCCCTGGCTGGCGGCGATCAGTTCCGCCGCCACCATGAACATCCACGCCAGGCTCAATCCGTTGCGCAGGCCCGTGAGGATGGACGGCATGGCGGCCGGCAGCAGCACGCGGCGGGTCAGCGCCACGCCGCCCAGGCGGTACAGGCGCGCCACTTCGATCAGCTTGCGGTCCACGCCGCGTATGCCGGACGACACGCCCATGTAGACCGGGAAAAAAGCGCCGATGGCGATCAGCACCACCTTGGGCGCCTCGTCGATGCCCAGCCAGAGGAGCAGCAGCGGCACCCAGGCCAGCGACGGAATCGCGCGCAGCGCCTGGAAGGTCGGATCGAGGATCGCTTCGGCGCGCCGATTCAGACCGACGGCGGCGCCTAGGAACACCGCCAACGCGGCGCCGGCGCCGAAGCCGGCCGCCACGCGCAAGGTGCTGGCGCCGATGTGGCCGAGCAGGCCGCGGGCGCCGAGATCGGCCAGGGTTTCGAGTATTTGCGTCGGGGCGGGCAGCAGGTTGGATGGAATCCAGCCGGCACGCGCGCCCACTTCCGCGCCGATCAGCACCGTCGATGGCAATAGCAGCCCAAGCAGAGTACGAGAAATGTGACGCGGGCGCCGCTCGCGGGGCCTGCGCGGGGACCGCGCCGCCGGCGGTGATAGCGCGTTCGCCGCTTCACGGTCGTCGAAATCGGATTGCGCACGCGCCGCCAGTTGACTGCTCATAGCAGGCCGTTCCTAGGCGCGGACGATGAACGGCTGGGCGAAGCGCGTGTCGACCAGATCGAGGATGGTGCGGTTCAAATCCGTGCCACCCTTGACCAGTGCTTCGTCGCGCAGGATGGGCGCGGCGACCTGCAAGGCTTTCACGTGCTCGCTGCCCGGCTGGGGATTGGTGAAGTCCGTGCGCAGCTTGATCTGCAACAGCGCCACCGGCAGCGACACCTTGGCTTCCTCCGACAGTATCTTGGCCGCTTCCGACGGATTGGCGCGTATCCACGCGCGCGCTTTCTCGTAGGCCTTGATCACGCGGCCCAACTCCGCCGGATGCGCGGCCAGGAAGTCCTCGCGCACGTTGAGGAAGCCGTAGGTGTTGAAGGCGACGTTGCGGTAGATCAGACGCGAACCGCTTTCCAGTTCGCTGGCCGCCATGTGCGGGTCCAGGCCCGCCCACGCATCGACCTTGCCTTGCTCGAGTGCCGCGCGGCCGTCCGCGTGCTGCAGGCCGACGTGTTCGATGTCGCTGCGTCTAAGTCCGACCGTCTGCAAGGATCGCAGCAGGAACAGATAGGGGTCGGTGCCTTTGGTGGCGGCGACTTTTTTACCCTTCAAATCCGCCAACGTGCGGATGGTCGAATCGTTGCGAACCACCAGCGCCGTCCACTCGGGACGGGAGAAGATATAGGGGGTTTTGATGGGATTGCCGTTGGCCTTGGCCAGCAACGCGGCCAGCCCGGCGCTGGAGCCGATATCGATGCTGTTGCCGTTCAGGTATTCGAGCGCGCGGTTGCTGCCGGCGCTGAGCACCCAGCGCACGCTGGTGCCGTCGGCCTTGAATTCATCTTCGAGCCAGCCGAAGCGGCGCAGCACCAGGCTGGCCGGCGAATAGTAGGCGTAATCCAGGCGCAGCTCCTTGAGCGGCGCGGCGCCGAACACCCGCGGCGGGATGCCGCCGAGGGTGGCGAGGGCGGCGCCGTTGGCCGCCAGCTTCAATACAGTCCTGCGCTTCATGGTTTCCTTCGGATAGGCGAGATGCAAGCAGTATTGCATCGGCGCCTTCCGTCGTACACGAAGATATCCGGCTTTACATATCCGGAAAACGCATCAGGCCAGCGCTTCGGCCGGGCCGAAGAACTCGTAGTGCGTTTGCGCCGGCGGCACGCCCAGTTCCAGCAGATGCGATTTGACGGCCTTCATGAACGGCGTCGGTCCGAGGAAGTAGGCATCGACATCGCGCGTGGCCGGCAGCCATTCGCCGAGGCGCTGCCGATCCAGATAGCCGGTGGCGTGCGGCTGCGGGCCGGACTCGCCGGCGGTTTCGTAGCAGTAGAAGCGCCGCAGCTGCGGATATTCGTTTGCCAGCGCGTCGATCTGGTCGCGGAAGGCGTGCACGCCGGCGTGGCGCGCCGCGTGGATGAAATGGATGGCGCGGCCGGTCGACAGGGCGGTCGTCAGCATCGCCAGCGTTGGCGTGATGCCGACGCCGCCGCTGATCAGCACCAGCGGTTTGTCGCCGTCCTTCAGCACGAATTCGCCCGACGGTGGGAACAGCTGGATGCTGTCGCCGACATTGACGTGATCGTGCAGGAAGTTCGACACGGCGCCGCCCGGTTCGCGCTTGACGCTGATGCGGTAGCTGGCGCCATTGGCGGCCGCCGACAGCGAGTATTGGCGGCGCGCCTCCTCGCCGCCGATCCTGACGCACACGCCGATGTACTGGCCCGGCTTGTGGGCGAAAACGGCGCGGCCGTCGGCCGGTTCCAGCACGAAGGAGGTGATTTCGTCGCTCTCCGCCTTCCGGGAGGCGACTTTGAATTCGCGGGCGCCGCTCCAGCCACCGGGCGCGCGGGCGTTTTCATCGTAGACGGTTTGTTCGGCGCCGGCCAGGATGTCGGCCAGTTGGCCGTAGGCCGCAGCCCAGGCGTCGATCACGGCGTCGGTCGCGGTGTCGGCGCCGAGCACTTCGCGGATCGCCTTCAGCAGCGAAGCGCCCACCAGCGGATAGTGCTCGCGCTGGATCTGCAGCGAAACGTGCTTGTTGACGATGGTCGACACCAGCGGTCCGAGTTGTTCCAGACGATCGATATTCTTCGCGTACATCAGCACCGCGTTGGCCAGCGCGCGCTGCTGGTTGCCGTCCTGCTGGTTGGCCTGGTTGAAAAACGGCTTCACATGCGGGAAGTCGCGGAACAGGGTCAGATAGAAGTGGCGCGTCAGCGTCTCGCCGCCTTGTTCCAGGATGGGTACGGTCGCGGTGATGATGGCTTTTTGTTCTACGCTCAGCATGATGGTCTCTCGTCGTTGGGAAGTGGTGATGTAAAGAAGTATAACGTATACATCTTTAAGACGGTTGAGTCATTTTGTCCAAGCGGTCGATGACCGATGAGAATGAGAAGTGTTATCATCTCGCCCTTTCATGCCAACCAGATCACATCCATGTCCGATTTCGCCTTGTCCGCGCCGCGCCGCGCGCATTTCCCCCTGACCGCGATGGCCGCCGCCGTCACCCTGTTGCTGGCGCCGTCGGTGCGCGCCCAGGAGGGAGCGAGCGCCGCGCCGATCGAATCGATCCAGGTCACGGGCAGCTGGCTAGGCTCGGGCTTGCAGAACAGCGTGAAGAATTTCCCGGGCGCGCGCACCGTCGTCGGCAAGGAGGAGATCGACAATTCCGGCGCGCTGGACATCGGCGACGTGCTGCGCCGCATTCCAGGCGTGCAGGCGACCGACAACTCCGGCACGGCCGGCAGCGCCATTTCGCTCAACATCGGCGTGCGCGGGCTGACCGGCCGCTATTCGCCGCGCTCGACCATCCTGCTTGACGGCATCCCGCTGGCGGTGGCGCCGTATGGCCAGCCGCAGCTGTCGTTCGCGCCGGTGAGCCTGAACAACATCGAATCGATCGACGTCGTGCGCGGCGGCGGGGCGGTGCGCTACGGCCCGCAGAACGTCGGCGGCATCATCAACTTCCGCAGCCGCGCCATTCCCGAAGGGCCCGGCATCAGCGGCGACGTCTCGGTGCGCTACAACGACTTCAGCGAAACCGGCCACAACCGCCAGTACAGCGCCTTCGTCGGCAGCACGCTCGACAACGGCCTTGGCATCGCACTGATGTATTCGGGCATGGACGGTTCGGGCTGGCGCGAGGGCAGCGACGAAAAGGTCAACGACGTCGCGCTCAAGTTCCGCTACAAGATCGATCCGCAAAGCGAGGTTTACGGCAAGCTGACCTACTTCGACGTCAACTCGCGCACGCCGGGCGGCCTGACGGTGGCGCAGTACAAGGCCAACCCGTTCCAGAACACGCGGCCGACGGACTTCTGGAGCGGCGACCGCAAGGGCGCCGACGTCGGCTACCTGAACACCTTGTCGGCCACGCGGGAAGTCGAGGTCAAGGCGTACTACAACGAGAGCTTCCGCCAGAGCGCCCTGATCAACGCCGCCCGCACGCAGCTGACCTACCAGCCGCGCAATTACCAGGTGCTGGGCATCGAGCCGCGCTACACGCAACGCTTCGCCGCGTCCGGCATGACGCATGACGTCACGGTCGGCTACCGTTTCCTGCGCGAGCGCGGCGACGACAACAACTACGTGCAAAACGTCGCCACCGGCGTCAACGGCGCCACCGCCACCTTCGTCAACAGCACCGACGCGCACGCCGTTTATATAGACGACCGCATCGCGCTGGGGGCCTGGCGCATCACGCCGGGCGTGCGTTACGAGCGCATCCGCTCCGAGCGCGACGACGTCGCCGGCCGCAACACCTTCGAATCGAACAACAACAAGGCGCTGCCGTCGCTCAACGTCGCCTATCTGGTCAACAAGGCGCTGACGGTGTTCGCCAACTACACGACCTCGTTCGGACCGGTGCAGAACACGCAGTTGAATTCGCAAACGCCGTCCAATCCGCTCAAGCCCGAGCTGGCGAAGACGGCCGAAGTCGGCGCGCGCTGGAAAACCGGCGCCGCCAGCGCCGAGCTGACCGCGTTCAAGCTCAAGTTCGACAACCAGATCATCCAGGTGCCAGGCATCACGCCTGCGACGTTTCAGAACATCGGCGCGACCGACCACGAGGGCATCGAGACGGCGGCCGACTACACCTTCGGCGACGACAGCGCGCTGGCCGGGCTGAACATCTACGCCAACTACACGTACACCAAGGCGATCCAGGAATCGGGCGTGACGTCGGGCATGGACGTGCCGTTCTACTCGCGCAACACGGACACGGTGGGTGCGCGCTACCGCGTCGGCGCCTTCACCGCCAATTTGTCGAGCACGCACCAAGGCAAGCAATACTCGGACGCCGCCAACACCGTGGCGGAGTCCGCCAGCGGCGGTGTGGGACAAATCCCCGGCTTCCGCCTGTGGAACGCGCAGCTGGGCTGGAAACTGCCCGGCAAGCCGGGCTACGAAGTGATGGCCGGCATCAACAACCTGTCGGACAAGCGCTACTACACGCGCAACGTCGACGGCAACGCCGGCCGCATGGTCGGTGCGCCGCGCACCGCCTACCTGCAGCTGCGCGCAACGTATTAAGGCAATCCCGGGGGCGCCTGGGTCGTTAATCAGCCTCTGCATAAAGCAAGTACGGCAAGCGCACATCCTTTTTTTTGCCCCGGATGTGCGTTGAACCGCTTTGCGTAGGACAAAGATGACATTTTGCAATGTTCACAGCCTACATATGACTACAGGGTGGTCCTATACCGCAGAGTTAGCCCGCTAGATATAGTGTCATCAACGGTGCAGCACATAGATAGGCCACCGCGATCCACACGACATTATTCGAAGGATCAACACGATTTCCAGGGGCATACACCATGAACGCTTTCAATACCACCACCTCCTCGAGCCGCTCGATCAATGTCGGCGTTGCCGCGCAACCTATCAGCTTGATTGGCGCGCAACAGAACGACTTGCTGCGCGCCTTGTCGCGTGACGATCTGCTGGCTTTGTTCAGCGATCTGGAGTTGGTGGCGTTGCCGGCGGGTAAGCATCTGTTCGACTACGGCGACAAGGTCGAATACACTTACTTCCCGACCAATGCGATCGTGTCGCTGCAGTATGTGATGGAAGATGGCGCGACCACCGAGATCGCCGTCGTCGGCCGCGAAGGCGTGGTGGGCGTGGCCCTGTATCCAACCGAGCGCGCCAGCTACTCGGCGGTCGTCGAGGCCGATGGCTACGGTTACCGCCTGCGCACCGAAGTGTTGCGTGAAGCCTTCTACGCCGGTGGCCCACTGGCCCAGCAATTGATGCGTTACACGAGCGCAATGTTCGCCCAACTGGCGCAAAGCGTGGCTGGCAGCCGCCACACCAGCATCGAACAGAAACTGTGCCGTTGGCTGCTGGAACGTCTGGACCGCTCCATGACCAGCGAACTGAAGGTAACCCAGGAGATGATCGCCAACATGCTGGGCGTGCGCCGCGAGAGCGTCACCGGTGCCGCCGGCAAGCTGGCTGAGGAAGGTTTGATCACCTATCGCCGTGGTTGTGTAACCGTGCTGGATCGTGCAGGAATGGAACGTCGCGCCGGCAGCTGCTACCAAGCCAGCCGCAACAAAGCGGCGACTATCGAACAGCGTGCGGCGTAAGAGGGCGGCGAAAGCGAATTAGGGAATTAGTGCAGAATGCGGGTGGCAGGCGGCGTGACGATGAAGCCGCTGAAATCCACCCGCAGAGCAGGACGGGCCGACATATTGTCCAATTTGCGCTGTACCAGCTTATGCCAGGCGCTGGCCCAACGGGCGGCCAATTGCGATTCCTCGGCCGAACGCGCATAGAGCGTTCTCTCCACGGCGATTTTCTGTCTGTTCAGGGCGCGTGTGGCGGATGTCAGAGTAGTCATGGCGATATGTCGTGCAGGAAAGTGGTTAAGAAGTTCGCAAGGCTATTTTGCCGCGCTCGCCGCTTTTTGAATGTGCGCCAGTTCACCCATACCGATGAGAAAACGAACCCGGCCGTGTAAAATACGCGAATTGTTGCGTTTTCACGTCGCCCGCAGGCGCCTTGCCGCACCTCGCCGGTGCGTTTTCATCCCTTCCTTTCTCCTATGTGGTCATCGAATCTTTCCAAAAATGCATTAGCCGGCCTGACCACGTCCTTCGCGCTAGTTCCTGAGTGCATCGCTTTTGCGCTGGTTGCGCACCTCAATCCGCTCACCGGCCTGTATGGCGCCTTCTTCATTTGTACACTGACAGCAATTTTCGGCGGCCGGCCAGGCATGATTTCCGGCGCCGCCGGCTCGATGGCGGTGGTCATCGTCGCGTTGGTCGCCCAGCACGGCTTGCAGTATTTCCTCGCGACCGTCGTGCTGAGCGGCTTGATCATGCTGCTGTTCGGCGTGCTCAGGATGGGCAAACTGGTCAGCATGGTGCCCCATCCGGTCATGCTCGGCTTCGTCAACGGCCTGGCAATCGTCATCGCGTGGTCGCAGTTGCAGCACTTCCGCGCCGACGGCCAGTGGCTGCGGGGCGACTCGCTGGCCTGGATGTGCGCGCTGGTTGCGCTGACCATGCTGATCGTCTATTTACTTCCCCGCCTGACCAAATCCGTGCCGCCGGCACTGGTGGCGATCGTGGGCGTGGGCCTGTTGTCCGAGGGTTTGCATCTGCCGGCCCGCACGCTGGGCGACATGGCGCAAATCGCCGGCGGCCTGCCGGTGTTCCACGTTCCCGAATTACCGATGACGATGGAGACGGTGCGGATCGTGCTGCCATACGCGCTGCTGATGGCGGTGGTCGGCCTGCTTGAGACGCTGCTCACCTTCAATCTGACCGATGAAATCACGGAGACGCGCGGCTTGCCGAACCGCGAGTGCGTCGCGCTCGGCGCGGCCAACGTGACTTCGGGCCTGTTCGGCGGCATGGGCGGCTGCGCGATGATCGGCCAGACCATGATCAACCTGAGTTCGGGCGGCCGCACGCGCGTCTCCGGCGCCGTCAGCGGCATCATGATTTTATTGTTTATACTGTTTCTGTGGCCGCTGATCGAGCGCATTCCGGTGGCGGCGCTGGTCGGCGTGATGTTCGTAGTGGCGCAGCAGACCTTTGCCTGGGGTTCGCTGCGCGTGCTGGGCAAGGTGCCCAGGCACGACGCGCTGCTGATCGTCGTCGTCACCTGTATCACCGTGGCCACCGACCTGGCGGTGGCGGTGCTGTGCGGGATCGTCATCGCGGCCCTCGGTTTCGCCTGGCGCCACGCCCGCGAGATCCGCACCGACGTGGTCGACGGCGCCGACGGCGTTAAACACTATGCGCCGCACGGCACGCTGTTCTTCGCCTCGATCGCCCACTTCAACGATTTGTTCGATCCGCAGGGCGATCCGCAACGCGTCGTACTCGATTGCCGCTACCTGCGCCTTGCCGACCATTCGGCGGTGGTGGCGGTGGCAACCCTGCACGAGCGCTATGCCAAAGCCGGTAAGGCGCTGGAGGTCCAGCACTTGTCGCAGCGGTGCGAGTTGCTGCTACAGCGCGCCGGCGTCGCGGTCACCGCCTGAATAAAAGGGCGGCGTCGGAGGAGGGCGTTAGTAGAAGTAGGGCGTTTTCGATGCCCAATCCTTTTTGCCGTAGCGTTTGTGCAGCAGGTGGAAGGCGCGTTGCGAGGGTTTGGCTTCCATATCGAGCTGCACCCAGCCGGAGGTGCTGGCGCCGGCCGCTTCGAGCATCGCGCGCACGATCATCGGACGGCGCGATTCGAGGTCGATCGGAGGATTGATGGTGCTCACTTCGACGTGCAGCACCGGCGTCACGCGCGTCGTGGCGGGCATCGCGGGCCAGCGCTGGCGCGGGCGGGTGAGGGCGGAGTCGCCCGAGAGCAGGATGTGGCGCTGCAGGACGGCCGCTTCCGGCGCGGACCACGCGGGCAGGCGGGCTTCGTCCCACAGCCAGGCGACGGCCGGCGCGCCATGGGCGGCGCCGGCATTGGCGTAGCAAAGCAGTGCGGCGAGTGGCGGCAACAGGGAAATCGCGAAACGTGCCACTGGCGTCTTCAGTTGCTGAAAACGCCATTTTACACAGCTGTTGCCTAATTTGCTACTTCGCTTCCAGCGCGTTGATAGCCGCCGCCACGCCCGCGCCGTAGGCCGGATCGGCCTGGGTGCAGTTGAAGATGTGGCGTTCCTGGACCGGCTTCGAGACACCGTGTATCGCGCGCGCGGTATTTTCGAACAGCAGCCGCTTCTTCTCGTCGGTCAGCAGCCGGAACAGATTGCCGGGCTGCGAGTAGTAGTCGGTGTCGACCCGGTGGTCCCAGTGGGCGGCGGCGCCGTCGAGCGACAGCGGCGGTTCGGCGAACTGCGGCTGCTGCAGCCATTCGCCCCGGCTGTTCGGTTCATACGAGGTGCCGGCGCCGTGGTTGCCGTCGGTGCGCATGGCGCCGTCGCGGTGGTAGCTGTGGAACGGGCATTTCGGCGCGTTGACCGGAATCGCGTGGTGGTTCACGCCCAGGCGGTAGCGGGCCGCGTCGCCATACGAGAACAGGCGCGATTGCAGCATCTTGTCCGGCGAGAAGCTGACGCCCGGGACCACGTTCGCGGGCGAGAAGGCCGACTGTTCGACGTCGGCGAAGTAGTTTTCGGCGTTGCGGTTCAATTCCAGGATGCCGACGTCGACCAGCGGGTAGTCCTTGTGCGGCCAGATCTTGGTCAGGTCGAACGGGTTGTAGGGCACCTTGGAGGCCTCGTTCTCCGGCATGATCTGCACCGCCAGCTTCCAGCGCGGGAAGTCGCCGTTTTCGATGGCGTCGAACAGGTCGCGCTGCGAGCTTTCACGGTCGTTGGCGACGACGGCCGCCGCCTCGGCGTCGCTGAAATTGGCGATGCCCTGCTGGCAGACGAAGTGGAACTTGACCCAGAAGCGCTCATTGGTCGGGCTGATGAAGCTGAAGGTGTGGCTGCCGAAACCGTGCATGTGGCGGTAGCCTTTCGGGATGCCGCGATCGCTCATGACGATGGTGATCTGGTGCAGCGCCTCCGGCAGCAAGGTCCAGAAGTCCCAGTTGTTCTCGGCGCTGCGCAGGTTGGTCTTGGGGTCGCGCTTGACGACGTGGTTCAGGTCGGGGAACTTGAGCGGGTCGCGGAAGAAGAACACCGGGGTGTTGTTGCCGACCACGTCCCAGTTGCCTTGTTCGGTATAGAACTTGACGGCGAAGCCGCGGATATCGCGTTCGGCGTCGGCCGCGCCACGCTCGCCGGCGACGGTGGAAAAGCGCATGAAGATCTCGGTCTTCTTGCCGATCTCGGAAAACAGCGCGGCGCGCGTGTACTTGCTGATGTCGTGGGTGACGGTGAAGGTGCCGAAGGCGCCCGAACCCTTGGCGTGCATGCGACGCTCCGGGATCACCTCGCGCGCGAAGTGCGCCAGCTTTTCAAGATGCCAGACATCCTGCAGCAGCACCGGGCCGTGCGGGCCGGCGGTCTGGGTGTTCTGGTTGTCGACGACCGGCGCGCCGGCGGCCGTGGTGAGGTTTTTCATGGCAGTCCTTCAGGGATTTGACGTTGAATGGAAACTCCCAGCATAACCAAGACGTTGCCTGCGCGCAGCTCTCTTTCGGGAGAGCCCAAAGTAAAAAAGCCCGGCTTTGCAGCCGGGCTTTTCATGACGCTACTGACACCGCAAGCGAATTACTTGCTTGGGTAGGCCAGGTCGGCGCGGCGGTTCTGGGCGCGCGAGTCGGCGTCGGTGCCCGATGCTTTCGGCTTCTCTTTGCCGAAGCTGACCGCTTCCATCTGGGTGTCTTTCACGCCTTGGGTTTTCAGGGCGGTGATGACGGCTTGGGCGCGCTTCTGGCCCAGGGCCAGGTTGTACTCGGCGCTGCCCTGGTCATCGGTGTTGCCTTCGACTTTGATCGACACGTTCGGGTTCGCGGCCAGGAATTTACCGTGGTCGGCGACGACGGCGTCGAATTCCGGCTTGACGGTGTACTTGTCGAAGTCGAAGTAGACGCTACGGTTTTTGTAGATCGAGCTGTTTGGGTCCAGGTACGCTGGCAGGGTGGCTGCCACAGGCGCGGCGACCGGCGCCGGTGCTGGAGCTGGTGCCGCCGCTGGCGCTGGCGCAGGGGCTGGCGCCGGTGCAGGGGCTGGAGCTGGGGTCGAGCAAGCGCTCAGCAGGGCTACGGTGCAGGCTGCCAGCAGGGTGTTGATTTTTACGTTCATGGAAATACTCCCGAATTGTATTTTGTTATTGACACATTGGTGTAGTGAGGCTGTTCAGCCAGCCGCGAGCGACATTATATAAGCAATTCTCTATTATTAATTGGCGCAATGCATTATTTTTTCAGCCAGCGTGAGAACGGTGACATATCCCGCCCGGATTCGACGTACCAGGCGCGCCGCGCGATGTCGAATTGGGCTCCCAGCGCCTTGACTTCGTCCTTTTCGTGGAAGGTTGCGGTCAGATAGTGACGGCCGGGCGCCGCCACCGGCTGGGCCTGGTTGCGGGCGATGGCCGCCTCGGCGGCGGCGGCAGATTGCTGCAACCGCATATTGGCGATGAAGCCGCTGCGCAGCGCCGGGTCCGTCGGCGACAGCAGGGTCAGGCGCGCGCGGGCGCGGGTGACGCCGACATAAAACAGGTTTTCCTCGTCGCGCCGGGGCTGCAGCGGGTGCGGGAACTCGTCGGCCTGCAAAAACGGCAGGATCACGTGTTCGAATTCCTTGCCCTTGGCGTTGGCCACGCATTCGATCAGCACCGCCTTGCGTTCGCGCTTGCGGCGGATGAACGCTTCGCGGGCGTTCATCGCGGTCCAGAACTCGCGCAGGCTCTGACCGGAGGCGGCGGCCGATTGCAGCAGGCCGGCCACCGATTTGTTGACCACGCCCGCTTCGTATGGCCGCACGAAGATGCGGCGGGCGGTCGCCACCAGCTTGACGCGTTCGCACAGCTCCGTCAGCACGGCGGCCGCCGGCGTGGCCGGATCGAGCGCGGTCAGCCAGGCGATGGCGTCGATGACGGCCTTCTTGGTGGCCTGGCTGGCGACGTCGCGGTAGCCGATTTCCACGCCGTCGCGGCGGTCGTCCTCGATCATGAACAATTCGCCCAGCAGCGCCGGATCCTTGATGATCTGCGCCTTGAAGTTGTCCATGCGCCGCGCCGAGAACTTCATTTCGCTGAAGGCGGTCATGGCGTCGACGATGGCGCTGCGCACCTGCTCCGATTTGACGGCGGCGAAGTCCTTGAGCGCGATCGCCAGCATGCCGCGCAAGAACAGGATCTCGTCGCGCTGCAGGTAGCCGGCCATGGCGGGGGTGCGGTAGTCGATGTCGGCCTCGATCAGCGCGTTCTCGATCGCCATCGACTGGTGGCGGTCGCGGATCAGGATTGCGCAGCCGTCGTAGGCGTTGCCGTCGGCCTTCCACTGGCGGATCGCGGCGATCGCCTGTTGCGCGCATTCGGCCGGCGTGGCGTAGTGCGCCTGGCCGATCCGCGTGTGCACCGGCAGGCTCGATTCGACCGCCTTGTGTTTGAATTCGGCCATCGCGTAGGCCAGGTGGGGGCCGTGGCGGTAGCTGTAGGTCAGCGGGTAGCGAACCAGCTTGGGATGGCGTTCGGCGAAGCGGCGGTTCAGGTATTCCTCGCTGGCGCCGAGTTTCGCGTGGATCACCTGGTCCTTGTCGCCGGCGCCGACGAAAAAGCACTGCGGGCGGCCGATCAGGGCGTCGAGGATGCGGAAGGCCGCCTCGTTCAGGTCGTGCAGCTCGTCGCACAGCACCAGCCGGTAGTCGGGAAAGTGTTCGGCCAGGCGCGCGCCGGCGTCGAGGTTGCAGGCCAGGTCGTAGGTGGCGTCGAACGGGCCGCGGAACACCGCGCCGGCGCCGCCGTCCAGGCGCAGGGTTTCGTACTCCACCGTGGTCAGGTAGTCGGCCAGCGGCACGCCGAGCAGCTCGGCGATGTCCTCGAGGCCCATGAAGTCGACGTCGGCGGCCAGCGCCATCGTCGCTTTCAGGCCCAGCTGCGCATCCAGGAACTGGCTCAGCGCGATGCTGTGGGTGTTCAGTTCCAGCGCCTCCAGGCGTCCGGCGTAGCGCGCGCCGACACGGTCGACGGCGGCCAGCGCGTAGTCCTTCAGCTGGCGCGCCTCGGTACAGCGGCGCAGGTTGTCGCCGTCGATGGCGTCCAGCCGCCAGGCGGCGAAGTCCTCGAACGTCATCACGGCCAGCCGCGCCACCAGCGCCTGCGGCACGCCGACATCGATCAGGCGCTGGCGCATGACGTCGCGCGCCTCCGGCGTAAAGGTCAGCGCGAGGATTTGTTCAGGGGGGAGCTTGCGCGCCAGCGCCTCGCCGATGCGGATCGCCAGCGTGGTGGTCTTGGCCGCGCCGGCGTTGGCGTCGACCAGCACCACTTTGCTCTGCGACAGCTGAATCGCCGTTTGTTCCGGCGTCGGGATCAGGCCTTGCGGCGTAAATCGGATGGGATTTGGAGGTTGGGCTGCGTTCATCCGCTACATTATAGCGACCGGCGTGCGCACGCCGGTCCCCGATGTGCCGGCGCGCGCCGGCGCCGGCGTCAACCTTGCCGTCGCGCCCTCGATGAACTGGGCATTGAAGACGCGCCGCTGCGGCTGCGCATCGGAACCATGTTCGTGGCCGTCGATGACGGCGCACAGCAGGTCGGCCGCCGACGCGGCCATTTTGGGCATCGGCTGGCGCAACGTGGTCAGGTTGTAGCTCAACCAGTTGGATGGTTCGACGGCGTCGAAGCCGGCCACCGACAGCTGGCCCGGCACGTCGATGCCCAGTTCATGCCGGGCGCAATCGAGGCAGCCGATGGCCATCACGTCGCTGCCGCAGATGATCGCGTCGGGCACGTCGCCCATTTGCGCGATGATGGCCTTGAGGCCGGCGCCGCCGCTGCGGTAGTCCGATTGGCCCGGCACCACCACCGGCGGCGGCAAGCCCAGTTCGGCCAGGCGCTCGCAGGCGCCGCGGCGGCGCTCGTTGGCGACCGAGGAGTCCTCGGTGCCGGCGATGATGCCGAAGCGGCGGTGGCCGGCGGCGGCCAGGCGCGAGACCAGCGTGCGGCCGGCCTCCAGGTGGTCGCAGGTGACGGTGTTGACGACCCGGTGGCGCAGGGCGCGGTTGAACAGCACCAGCGGCATGTGGCGGCGTTCGAATTCGGCGATATGCTCGTCGCTGAGGCGGGCGGCGGCGATCACGCCGTCGACCTGGAATTGCCAGACGTCGGTCAGCACGCGGTCGACATCGGTCTCGCGCGCCAGGGTGAACAGCAGCACGCGCTTGCCGCGCGCGGTGATTTGCTGGCTCAGCTCGGCAAGCAGTTCCGGATAGTACAGGTTGGCCTGGTTGGTGATGATCACCGCGACCATGTTGGAGCGGCGCGTGATCAGGCTGCGGGCGGCGGCGTTGGGGATGTAGTCGAGCAGCGAGGCCGCCTTCATGACGCGCGCGTAAGTGGCCTTGGAAACGCTGGCGCCGGGCTTGAAGCAGCGCGAGACGGCCGATTGCGAGACCCCGGCGACGATCGCCACGTCGTACGAGGTGACGCGGCGGGCTTCGCGGGCGATGATGGCTCTGTGTTCGGTGGCGCTGATCTCAACTGTCGGCTTGGATGTCGTCATTGTCTCGTTATCGTCGTGGGGACCCGGGCTGTGTCCCATGGCGGTCATGCCGAGGATAAACAAAAGCTTACTCTAGGGCAACAATTATCGTATTTCCATGTGGAAATTACGTATGCGGTGTGGTGGCACAGCAATTTTCCCTGATGAGGACGTTTTTCTGATAGCATAACGCCCCTTTATTACGTGTGAAGGGTCGACATGGCCAATGCTTGCGGCGTCGATTTCGGCACGTCAAATTCCACGGTCGGCTGGGTGCGTCCCGGCCAGCCCGTGATGCTGGGACTTGAGGACGGCAAGACCACCTTGCCGTCGGTCGTTTTCTTCAACGCGGAAGACGAGCAGGTCACCTTTGGACGTGCGGCGCTGGCCGAATATCTGGCCGGCTACGAGGGGCGCTTGATGCGCTCACTGAAGAGTTTGCTCGGGACCAGTCTGATCGACGGTCAGACCGAGGTGGGCGGCCGCGCGCTGCCGTTCCGCATGTTGCTGGCCCAGTTCATCGGCGAGGTCAAGCACCGCGCCGAGCAGTCGGCCGGGCGCGAATTCACGTCGGCAGTGTTCGGCCGGCCGGTGCATTTCATCGACGACAGCAAGGTGAACGACCAACTGGCCGAGGATACGCTGGCCGAGGTCGCCCGTTCCGTCGGCTTCAAGGATATCGCCTTCCAGTTCGAGCCGATCGCGGCCGCGTTCGACTACGAGTCGCAGATCGACCGCGAGGAACTGGTGCTGATAGCCGACATCGGCGGCGGCACGTCGGACTTTTCGCTGGTGCGCCTGTCGCCCGAGCGCGCCAAAAAGAGCGAGCGGCGCGACGACATCCTGGCCAACGGCGGCGTGCACATCGGCGGTACCGACTTCGATAAATACCTGAGCCTGTCCTCGGTGATGCCGTTGCTGGGCTACGGCAGCCGGCTGCGCAACAACAGCGAAGTGCCGTCGAGCTACTTCTTCAACCTGGCAACCTGGCACACCATCAACCAGGCCTACACCAAGAAGATGTGGACCCAGCTGTCTGACTTGCTGCGCGATTCGGCCGAGCAGGAAAAGCTTGGCCGCCTGCAACGCCTGATCGACGAACGCGCCGGCCATTGGCTGGCGATGAAGGTGGAAGAGGGCAAGATCGCGCTGTCCGACGACGTCAAGGTGCGGCTCGAGCTGGACCGTTTGTCGCCGGCGGTGAGCCTGGAGCTCGACCGCGACCAGTTCGACGCCTCGATCGACCATCTGGTCGGCTCGGTCGAAAATACGGTGCTGAGCCTGCTGCGCGACGCCGGCGTCGGCCCCGCCGACGTCGATACGGTATTCTTCACCGGCGGTTCGAGCGGCGTGCGCATGCTGCGCGAGCGCATCGGCGCGCTGGTGCCGGCCGCGCGCAAGGTCGAAGGCGACCTGTTCGGCAGCATCGGCGCCGGGCTGGCGCTCGACGCGGTGCGCAAATTCGGCTAACACTACTTAACAGGGACGTAAATGCTCGAAAAATCCATCGTCATGCTCGACTTCGAGACCACCGGCCTGTCGCCCGCGATGGGCGACCGCATCACCGAGGTGGCGGCGTTGCGCATCGTCGGCGGACGCATCGTCGAGCGCTACGTGTCCCTGATTAACTGCGATGTGCGCATTCCATCGTTCATCACCGGCCTGACCGGCATCACCCAGGCCATGGTCGACAACGCGCCGCCGGTCTCGCGCGTGGTGCCCGACCTGCTCGATTTCATCGGCGGCGACGCGCTGTCGGCCCACAACGCCAGTTTCGACGAAAAGTTCCTGCTCGCCGAAGCGGCCCGGCTCAACCTGACGCCGGGCCACCAGGCGCTGGTGTGCTCGCTCAAATTGTCGCGTCGGGTGTTTCCGAATCTGGCCAGCTACAAGCTCGGCAATTTGTCGGGCCAGCTGGGCATCCGCTTCAAAAGCGCGGCCCACCGCGCCGAGTCCGATGCCGAAGTGGCGGCCGAAGTGCTGATACACATCGGTAAACACATCGGTTCGACCTATGGCATCGCCGGCGTCGATCCCGCTCTGCTGGTGTCGGTAAACAAGCTGGCGGCCGCCAAAGTGCACCAATTCCTGCAAAAACAGTCCCCTCCGTAAGTTTAGGCTTAAACGATAGCATTTCATCATCACTCCTTTGATGACGCTCAAATCTGAAGTCACTATCGGGCTTACACTTTAGTCAACATAGTTGCAGTGTTGGCAAGGGGTGCGCGATGAAAAACCAGAGCTCCGCCAGAGATGGCTACGACAGTTATGTGTGGTACAAGGAGGCGGCCGAGCGGGGCAATCCCTACGCGCAATTCAACCTTGCGATGGTCTATAAAAAAGGCCAGGGGGTGGCGCGGGACGACACCCGGGCCTTCCATTGGATGCACAAGGCTGCGGAGCAGGGGCTGGCGTTCGCCCAGAACCATCTCGGCGCGATGTATTACAACGGCCGGGGTGTCGCCAACAACGACAAGGAGGCGGTGCGCTGGTTTCGTGCCGCCGCCCAGCAGGGCGACGCCTCGGCGCAGCAAAATCTCGGGCAAATGTATAGAAAGGGACGCGGCGTCGCGCGCAGCGACGAGATCGCGCTGTCCTGGTTCTACCGCGCCTCCGAGCAGGGCATCGCCAGCGCGCAAACCTTGCTGGGCGAGGCCTATGTGCACGGCACCGGCGTGCGCCGCAACTATACGTTGGCGTTGGCATGGTTCCGCAAGGCCGCGTTGCAAAACGATGCCAACGCCCAACTCAACCTCGGCCTGATGTACAAGCATGGCCACGGCGTCACGCGCAGCGATGCGCAGGCGCTGGCGTGGTTCCGTCAGGCCGCCGCCCAGGGCGACGCGGTGGCCCAGCGCCTGGTCGGGGTCGCGTATTCGGAAGGCCTGGGCGTGCCGGCCGACCAGTTGCGGGCCTACGCGTGGTTGTCGCGCGCGGCCGAGCAGGACGACGCCGACGCCCAGTTCAACCTCGGCATCATGCTGGCCAACGGCAAGGGCGTCGACCGCGACGACGAGCTGGCCTTTTCGTGGTACCGGCGCGCGGCCGAGTCCGGCCATGTGCTGGCGCAGTACAACCTGGGCGGCATGTACGCGCGCGGACGCGGCGTCGGCCGCGACGAGCAGCGCGCGCTGGAATGGTACCGGATGGCGGCCGAGCAGGGGGCGCCGAACGCGCAGTTCAACGTCGGCGTGATGTACGCCAACGGCCACGGCGTGGCCAAGGACGAGGCGCGCGCCGTGGCCTGGTATCGCAGCGCCGCCGACCAGGGCGACGCCAGCGCGCAGAACAACCTGGGCGTGATGTACGCCAATGGCTTGGGCGTGGCGCAGGACGACTTGCAAGCGGTCAAATGGTACGGCAAGGCGGCCGAGCAGGGCCACGCCTTGGCGCAGTTCAACCTGGGCGGCATGTTTGGCAGCGGGCGCGGCGTCAAGCGCGACGAATTGCGCTCGTTCATGTGGCTGACGTTGGCGGCCGACGCCGGCGATGTCGCGGCCGCCAGCAACCGCAAGAAGGTGGCGCTCGACATGACGCCGGAAGCGATCGCCGAGGCGCAGGAACTGGTGCGCCGCTGGCGCGCGCAGCACCGCAGGGCGGTGCCGCTGCGCGAGCGACCGCGGTGATGTCGCGCTTTTGTCTAACCCTGCGGATGCTGGCGGCGGTCGAGGAACAGGCTGTTGCCGTGGATTTTCTTGGCCTGGCGCTTCGATTCGGCCGCCGCCGTGGCGATCTGGTGGTGCGTGTAATATTGGCGCGGGTCGACGCGGATCACGCCGATTGACAGGCTCATCAACGAGTAAAACACTTTCTTGCCCTGCCGGTCCTCGCTCAGATAGCCGCCGCGCTCGCGGTCCTCGACGCTGTAGAACTCCTGCACGCTCCGCTCGAAATCGGCCAGGATGCCTTCGCACCTCGCCTCCCAATCCTCGCTTTGGAACAGCACCATGAAATCGTCGCCGCCGATATGGCCGACGAAATCGCGGTTGGCGTCGCAGCGCTCGCTGAGCAGGTTGCCGGTCAACTGGATGACGTCGTCGCCCCGGCGGTAGCCGTAGACGTCGTTGAACGGTTTGAAATGGTCCAAATCGACGTAGCACGCCCAGAAACGCGTGTCGCTCTCGAGCAGCCGGTCGATGTGCTCGTTGATCGGCACGTTGCCCGGCAGCTGCGTCAGCGGGTTGGCGTAGCGCGCCGCGTTGATCTGCATTTGCGTGATCTCGCGCATCAGCTCGTGGCCGGTGCCCAGGCCCAGATAGCGGCCCCGGTCGGTGATGATGAAGCCGTTGAACAGGTGGTGGGCGTCGGCCTGCACCATGCGGTAACTCAGTTCCTGCAACGTCGTGTCCTGCTCGGCGATCAAGGAAGTGGCGTCCATGAATTGCCTGCATGACTTCTTGCCGTACAACTCGCGCTGGTAGGGGCGGGCGAAGTGGTCGATCATCTCGAAACGGCTGATCAGGCCGAGCGGCTGGTCGCCGTCGACCACCGGAATGATCAGCAGCTTCGGTTCCTTCGAGAAGATCTCGTAGACCTCGTTGTTGGTCATGCTCGACGCGACGGTGCGCACCTGGTTGAGCAGTTTGAGGATGGTGGCGGCGTTCTTTTCCGCGCCGCGCTGCGGATACACGGCGACGCCGGTGCGCGCCAGCGCCTTGACCACTTCGGCCGGGGCCGCGCGCGCCGGCTGCGGGTGGGGCCTGCCCAGATGATAGCCCTGGCCGTTGGCGACGCCGACATCGCGGATCACCAGCAGCTCGGCCTGGGTTTCTATGCCTTCGGCGATGACCAGCGTGTTCGATTTTTCGGCGATCTCCTGGATCGAACGGACGAATTGCAGCTTGACCGGGTCGTTGTTGATACCCTGGATGAAATGCATGTCGATCTTCACATACTCCGGCCGCAGCTCCGACCACAGGCGCAGGCTGGAAAACCCTTCGCCCAGATCGTCGATGGCGATCTGGAAGCCCATCGCGCGGTAGTGCCGCACCGCCTCGCGCATCAGCTCATAGTCGTAGGTTGGCTGGTTCTCGGTCAGTTCGATGATGACGCGGTCCGGGTTGATGCCGATCTGGTGGATGTACTCCAGCGTCTCGCCGTGGCGCGCGTCGCGCTGCAGCAGGCATTCCGGGCTGACGTTGAGGAACAGTTTGCCCGGCAGTGCCAGCTCGGCGAAGCGCTCCAGGATCACCTGCCGGCACAGGTGTTCGACCTGCACCGTCAACCCGCTGGCGCGCGCCACCTTGAACAGGTTCATCGGCGAATGCAGGGGACTGTCGGACGGCCCGCGTATCAAGCCCTCGTAGGCGATGATGTCGCCGTTTTGCAGATTGACGATCGGCTGGAACAGGGCGCTGAGCTGGCGGCGCGCCAGGATGTCGTACAAATGGGCGCGCAACACAGCCTCCTCGTCCTCGAGTTCGGGCATGATATAGGTCACCGCGGCGGGTGCGGCGTTGCTACGGTGCAGCGTTTTGCTGGCGGTTTTCACGATTAGCGCTTGCGAAATGTGGGTTTAACTGTACGATTCTATGAAGTATTTGTGACGGCATCATGAAATTCGTCCTGTAACGCAATAAGTATTTCCATGTCACATTGTTGTCGCGCTACAATAGTCAGACCACGTGCTTTCCCGGGCCCATCATGTATAGCTTCAACCGCCGTCGCATGCCTTTCAGTCTGATGTTCTTGAGCGCCGCCTCGGCGGGCGCGACGGGCGTCGCCGTGCAGGTGCAGGACGCGGCTGGCAATCCGCTAGCCGATACGGTGGTCTATGTCGAGGCCGAAACGGCGCCGGCCGCCGCCAAGGCGTCCGCCAACGGACAGATCGAGCAGAAGGGCTTGAAGTTCATGCCGCTGGTCACGGTCGTCCAGACCGGCAGCAAGGTGTTCTTCCCGAATAACGACAAGGTCCGCCACCACATTTATTCGTTCTCGGCCGCGCACAAATTTGACCAAAAGCTGTACTCGGGCGAGTCGGCCGCGCCGCAGGTGTTCGACAAGGCCGGCACCGTGGTACTGGGCTGTAACATCCACGACAAGATGCTCGCCTACGTCAAGATCGTCGACACGCCGTACTTCGCCAAGACCGACGCCACGGGCGCGGCGCGCATCGCGCTGCCGGCCGGCGGCAAGTACGTGGTCAAGGCCTGGCACTACAACACCGCCGGCGGCGCCACGCCCGAGCAGGTGTTGACGGTGAAGGCGGGCGACGCGCCGTCGACGGCCACCTTCAAACTGCCGATGAAGCCCGCGGCGCCAGCCGACGCGTCGTCGTCGCCTAATTAAAGGATCGCCACGAGCATGCGTATGCGTTTTCGCAGCCTGGAAAGCCGGATCGTCGCGCTGTTCCTGGTACTGATCGTCGCCGTGCAATTGGTCGGGCTGGTGGTGATCCAGCGCGGCATCGACAACAACGCGCGCCTGGCCATCGGCGGGGAACTCAATAACGGCGCCAAGGTGTTCCGCCGCCTGCTCGATCAAAACGCCCAGAGCCTGCGCTTCGGCGCACGCCTGCTGGCGCGCGACACCGCCTTCCTGGCCGCCATCGGCAACAACGACGAAGGCGACCGCGCCACCATCGAATCGGCGCTGGCCAACAGCGGGCGCCGCATCAAGGCGTCGCTGACGATGCTGATCGACGCCGAGCGCAAGATCAGCGTATCGACCAACACCAGCCAGGGCGCCGGCCTGGAGAAAATGGCCGTCAGCATGCTCGACGCGGCCGAGGCGGCCGATGGCGCCAACGGCATCGCCATCATCGAGGGCCGCCCGTACCAGATCGTCGTCATGCCGGTCAAGGCGCCGGTCACCATCGGATGGATCGTGATGACGTTCCCGATCGACCGCCAGCTGGCCAGCGAAATGCGCGAGGTCAGTTCGCTGCACACCACCGTGCTGACGCGCGACCCGCGGGGCAAATGGATGTCGGCCGGCTCCACCTACGTCGGCGCCTCGGCGCAGGCGGTGGTCGACCAGCTGCAGGCCTTGCCGGCGGCGCCCGCCGGACCGTTCGACATCGAGGTGGAAACCGGCCGCTATAGCGCGCGCCTGATGTCGATCGGCCAGGACAACGGCCAGACCGCCAGCGTTCTGCTGGCGCGCTCGATCGACGAGGCCACCGCCGAATACGCGCGCCTGGAACGCTGGCTGATCTTCCTCACCGCCGGCGGCATCGCCATCTCGGCGCTGGCCATCATCTTCACCGCCAAGCGCATCGCCCAGCCGATCAGCGAACTGGCCGACACCGCCAAACGCCTGGAGCGCGGCGATTACAAAGGCCAGATCGACACCAGCCGCGAAGACGAAATCGGCGCGCTGGCGCAGGCCTTCGATTCGATGCGCGAGGGGATCGCCAAGCGCGAACAGGAAATCCGCCGCCTGGCGTATTGGGACACGCTGACCAACCTGCCCAACCGCGCCCAGTTCCTGCTGCTGCTGAACGATGCGATGGAGGACGCCCGCAAACGCGAGGAAGCCGTGTTCGTGCTGATGATGGACCTGGACCGCTTCAAGCACGTCAACGACGTCATGGGCCACAGCTTCGGCGACGCGCTGCTGCGTCAGGTGGCCGGCCGCTTGCAACTGCTGCTGGCCAACCGGCGGCAGTCGTCGGCGCAGGTGGCGCGGCTGGGCGGCGACGAATTCGCGGTGCTGCTGCCGGCGTCGGACGTCGACGCGGCGCAGCGCATGGCGGCCGAAATCCTGCAGGCGCTGGAGACGCCGCTGTCGCTGGAGGAGCAGATGGTCGACATCGGCGCCGGGCTGGGGATCGCCGGTTATCCGATGCATGGCAGCGACGGCGAGGCCCTGCTCAGCATGGCCGAGGTGGCGATGTACGCGGCCAAGCAGCGCAACGACGGCGCCGTGGTCTATGACGCGGCGATGGACAAGTCCAGCGAAAAGAGCCTGTCGCTGCTGACGGAGCTGCGCAACGCCATCGAGCGCAATGAGTTCCGCCTGCACGTGCAGCCGAAGATCATGCTCGATACCGGCAAGGTGGTCGGCATGGAGGCGCTGGTGCGCTGGGTGCATCCGGAGCGCGGCAACGTGTTCCCGGACCAGTTCATTCCGTTCGCCGAGCAGACCGGGTTTATCCGCGTGCTGACGCGCTGGGTGATGGAGCGCTCGGCGGAACTGTGCCAGGAGCTGGCGGCCAAGGGCCATCATCTGAAGATATCGGTCAACCTGTCCACGCGCGACCTGCTGGACCAGGACCTGCCGGCCAAATTCGCCGACCTGCTGGTGCGACACAAACTGTCCCCGGGTTCGTTCTGCCTGGAGATCACCGAGAGCGCGATCATGGACGATCCGGTGCGAGCGCAAACCACGCTGGAACGCCTCAGCGCCATGGGCTTCGATCTGTCGATCGACGATTTCGGCACCGGCTATTCGTCGCTGGCCTACCTGAAACGGTTGCCGGTCAATGAGCTCAAGATCGACAAGTCCTTCGTGCTCAATATGGAGCACGATGACGGCGACACCAAGATCGTGCGTTCGACCATCGACCTGGGTCACAACATGGGCCTGCGCGTGGTCGCCGAGGGCATCGAGAGCGAGGCCGTATGGCGCCTGCTGGCCGGCCTCGGGTGCGACCAGGGCCAGGGCTACTTCATGAGCCGTCCGATCCCGGGCGACCAGTTGATCGCCTGGCTGGAGAAGTGGCAGGCGCCGTCCGTCTCGACCGCCCCGAACCACATCTTCGTGTAAACCGGGTCGTCGGCCCGTCGCCGATATTTGCATTTCATGCAAGCGATTTCGCCGTACGTCGCAAGCCTATCCATTGGCGGCCGCCTCTCGCCTACACTGCTGAAACCCCATTTCAGGAGCACGTATGCATCGCTTATTTGCCGCCATCTTCGTCACGGCCGTCTGCCATCTCTGCGCCTACGCCGCCGAGGCGCCGACGCCGCCGTTCGCGCCGGGCGCCCACAAACTGCAAAACGGCCAGGCCAACCAGCTGATGGTGCTTGGCTCACCGCACCTGTCGCAGATGTCGAAGTCCTTCGATCTCGCCAAACTGAGCCTGCTGAACGAGCGGTTGGCGGAGTGGCAGCCGCAGGCCATCGCCATCGAAGAGATGTCCGGACTGCGCTGCGCGTTCATGCGCGGCTATCCGCAGCGCTATGCCGATACCACCAAGAGCTATTGCTGGGACCCGGCCGTTGCCAAGGCGGCGACCGGGCTCGATGTGCCGGAGGCGAACGCGCAGGTCGAACGCCTGCTGGCCGCCTGGCCGGTAGCGCCATCGCCGGCCGAACGCCGCAAGCTGGCGGCGCTGTTCCTGGCGGCCGGCGAGCGCGCTTCCGCCGTGGTGCAGTGGCTGCGGTTGCCGGCCGGCGAACGGCGCGCCGCTGACGGCCTGCCGGACAGCCTGGTGGGGCTGTTGAACACATTTGCGCAGCGGCGCGACGAAAGCTACCAGATCGGCGCGGCGCTGGCCGCGCGCGGCGGACACGATCGGGTCTATCCGATCGACGACCAAACGGCGGCATCGCCCGACGGCGATATGAACGCCTACGCCGCCGCCATCGGAAAGGCCTGGGACAATCCATACACCGCCGCGCGCACGCGGCAATCGGAGGAAGTGGAGAGCCGTCTCGGTACACCGGCCGGCGTGGTGGCGATGTACCGCGCGTATAACGACGCCGGCGCGGCCGAGCAGACCTTCCGCAGCGACTTCGGCGCGGCATTGGAGGAACCGTCGCCGCAGCATTTCGGGCGGGGCTACGTCGGTTATTGGGAGACGCGCAATCTGCGGATGGCCTCCAACATCCGCGACGTGATGACCGCGCGGCCAGGCATGCGCGTGCTGGTGATCGTCGGCGCCTCCCATAAAGCGTATCTGGAGGCCTACCTCGACCAGATGCACGACGTGCGCATCGTCTCCACGGACCGCGTGCTGCGCGCCGAATAAAACACGAGCAGATCGCTCGCCTAGCGTTGCTTATTTGTTACAAGGCACGCTATCATCGATATATCATTTTACGATTACTGGAACCACGCATGAAGCAATTCAAACGCGCCGCGCTGGCGGCCGCCGTGCTGCTGTCGCAAGGCGCCATGGCGCAGACCTGCGCAAATCCAGGCACCAACGCCGGCGCCGCGCTGACTTATCCGGCCACCCGCACGGTCGACCAGACCGACGACTACCACGGCGTTAAAGTGGCCGATCCGTACCGCTGGCTGGAGGACGCCAACAGCGCCGACACCAAGGATTGGGTCGACGCCCAGAACAAGCTCACGCAAGGCTATCTGTCGCAGATCCCCGGCCGCGAGGCGATCAAGACGCGTCTGACCAAGCTGTGGAACTTCGAGCGCTTCAGCGTCCCGTTCAAGGAAGGCGGTCGCTATTTCTACAGCCGTAACGACGGCCTGCAGAACCAGTCGGTGCTCTACACGATGAAAACGCTGGCCGACGTGCCGCGCATGCTGCTCGATCCGAACACGCTGGCCGCCGACGGCACCGTGGCCCTGGCCGGACTGGCCGTCAGCCCGACCGGTAAATACCTCGCCTACAGCACCGCCGCATCGGGCTCGGACTGGAACGAGATCAAGGTGCGCGACATCGACAGCGGCAAGGACGTCGAAGACCATATCAAGTGGGTCAAGTTCTCCAACACCGCGTGGCTGCACGACGGCTCCGGTTTCTTCTACAGCCGCTACGACGAGCCGAAGGAAGCGACCAAGCTGGCCGACGTCAACTACTTCCAGAAGCTGTACTTCCACAAACTGGGCACGCCGCAGAGCGCCGATACGCTGGTCTACGACCGCCCCGACCACAAGGACTGGGGCTTCAGCGCCGACGTGACCCAGGACGGCCGCTACCTGATCATCACGGCGTCGCAGGGCACCGAGAACAAGAACCGCGTGTTCTACAAGGACTTGAGCCGCAAGGACTCCAAGGTCGTCGGCTTGCTGGAGGACTTCGACGCCGTCTATAACTTCGTCGGCAACGAGGGGCCGGTGTTCTGGTTCCATACCGAACGCAACGCGCCGCGCGGCCGCATCGTCAGCATCGACACGCGCAAGCCCGCGGTGCTGAACTGGAAGCAGGTCGTGCCGGAGAGCTCCAACACGCTGGTGTCGGCGTCGATCGTCAACCACCAGCTGCTGGTCGACTACCTGAGCGACGCGCATAGCCTGGTCAAGGTGTTCGACCTCAAAGGCAAACCGCTGCACGACATCGAGCTGCCGGGCCTCGGCACCGCCGGCGGCTTTAGCGGCAAGCGCGCCGACACCGAGACCTTCTATTCCTACACCAGCTTCACCACGCCGACGACGATCTATCGCTACGACCTGAAGGCCAACAAGAGCAGCGTGTACCGCCAGCCGAAGGTCGACTTCGATCCGGCCGGTTTCGAGACGCGCCAGGAGTTTTTCACCAGCCGAGACGGCACCAAGGTGCCGATGTTCATCGTCGCCAGGAAGGGCGTGAAGCTGGATGGCGGCAATCCGACCTACCTGTATGGCTACGGCGGCTTCAATGTGTCGCTGACGCCGGCGTTCTCGGTCGCCAACCTGGCATGGCTGGAGATGGGCGGCGTGTATGTCATGGCCAATCTGCGCGGTGGCGGCGAATACGGCGAATCGTGGCACGAGGCGGGCACCAAGCTGCAAAAGCAAAACGTGTTCGACGACTTTATCGGCGCGGCCGAATGGCTGATCGCGCACAAGGTCACCTCGCCGGCGAAACTGGCCATCGGCGGGGGCAGCAACGGCGGCCTGCTGGTCGGCGCGGCGATGACGCAGCGCCCCGAATTGTTCGCCGCCGCGATCCCGCAGGTGGGCGTGCTCGATATGCTGCGCTTCCATAAATTCACCATCGGCTGGGCGTGGACCTCGGACTACGGCTCGTCCGACAACGCCGACGAGTTCAAGGCGCTGGTCAAGTATTCGCCGCTGCACAACCTGAAGAAGGGAACCTGCTATCCGGCCACGATGATCACCACCGCCGACCATGACGACCGCGTGGTGCCGGCGCACAGCTTCAAGTTCGCCGCCACCGCGCAGGCCGACCAGGCGGGCGCGGCGCCGATCCTGATCCGCATCGACACCAAGGCCGGCCACGGCGCCGGCAAGCCGACCACCAAGCAGATCGAGGAAGTGGCGGATCGCTGGGGCTTCCTGAGCCGCGCGCTGCAGATGGACGGCGCGACGCCGGTGGTGCAAGCCACTGGCGCGCAAGCCGCGCCGGCGCCGGCGGCGGTCAAGGCGGCGGGCCAGCAATGAGGGCCGCGCCAGCCACGGGGCCACTGCTGCTCGCTCTCCTGATGTTGGGCGCGGCGCCGGTGGCGCCGCTGCTGGCGCAAACGAACAATTCTTCGGGAGCGCCGGCGTCCGCCAAATCGCTGGCGGAGGTCACGCGCGGCCTGCAATCGCAGCCGGGCTTCATCGACGTCTGGCGCGACGCGGCCAGGGGCAGGGTGCTGCTGTCGGTGGTGTCGCTGGAGCAGCCGTTCCTGTTACTCAGTTCCCTGCCGTACGCGTTGGGTTCGAACGACGTCGGCCTCGATCGCGGACAGGCCGGCGACATGCGCATGGTCCGTTTCGAGAAGCATGGCGCCAAACTATTCCTGGTCCAAGACAACACGGCCTACATCGCCGCGTCGGCGGACAAGGACGAGCGTGCGGCCGTCAAGGAATCGTTCGCCAACGCCGTGCTGTGGTCGGGCGACATCCTCGCCAGCGACGGCGGCGCGCATCTGGTCGACTTCTCCAGCTTCCTGCTGGCCGACCGTCATGGCGTTGCCGGACGGCTGGCGGCGGCCAGGCAAGGCGCCTATCAGGTCGATCCGGCCCGCAGCGCGGTGCTGGCCGAACAGGCTAAATCCTTTCCCGATAACGTGGAACTCGAAGCGCTGCTGACCTTCGCCGGTCCGGGGCAGGCGGAGTACGTGCGGCAGGTCGCCGTCGATCCGGCCAGCCTGTCGATGCGCCAGCGTATCAGCATGGTGCGTCTGCCGCGCGTCGACCGGCAGGCGGGCTGGCGGCCGCGCAGCTATCATCCGTTCTCCGGCGGCTTCGATGTCAACTACTACGACTTCGCCACGCCGCTCGCCAGCAGCATCGACGTGCACTGGCAGGTGCGGCACCGTCTGGAAAAGACCGATCCCTTGGCGGCGGTCAGCACCGTCAAGAAACCGATCGTGTACTACGTCGACCGTGGCGCGCCGGAGCCGGTGCGCAGCGCGCTGCTGCAGGGCGCCTCGTGGTGGGCCAGCGCCTTCGAGAAGGCCGGCTTCAAGGATGCCTACCGCGTCGAGCTGCTGCCGGAAGGCGTCGATGCCATGGACATCCGCTACAATGTGATCCATTGGGTGCACCGCGCCACGCGCGGCTGGTCCTACGGGAACGCGCTGGCCGATCCGCGCACCGGCGAGATCATACGCGGCGCCGTCACGCTCGGATCGCAACGCGTGCGGCAGGACATCCTGATCGCCGAAAGCCTGCTCGCCCCGTACGGAAAGAACGCCCCGGCGGACAAGCATCGGCTGGCCGAGGAGATGGCATTGGCGCGCCTGCGCCAGTTGGCGGCGCACGAAGTCGGCCACACACTGGGCTTCGCGCACAACTTCGCCGCCAGCCGCGCCGGCGATGGCAACGGCTCGGTCATGGACTATCCGCATCCGATCCTGAAACTCAACGCACAAGGCGAGGTCGATCTGGCCGGCGCGTACGGCGTCGGCGTCGGACCCTGGGACGATTACATCGTCAACTACGTCTACGGCGATTTCGGTGGCGGCGCTCAGGAGCAGGCCGCGCTGGCCAAGCTGCGCGCCGATGCCAGGGCCGCCGGCCTGTTATATTCCAGCGACCAGGATGACCGCACGCCGGGGGCCAGCCACCCGGATGGACTGCTATGGGACTTCGGCCCCGATACGATCAAGACCTGGGACCAGCTGGGCGCCGTGCGCCAGCGCGCGCTGCAAACCTTTTCGGTGGACGTGCTGCCGGACGCACGCCAGATCGGCGAGCTCGAAGCGCGCCTGGTGCCGGTGTACCTGCTGCAACGCTACCAGGGCGAAGCGCTGGCGCGTCTGATCGGCGGCGGCGACTTCGATTACACGACCAGCGGCGACGTCAAAGCCGGTATCGGCAAGGCGGGCGTCAACGCCACGCCGGCGCCGGTCCAGCGCCTGGCGTTGAACCGGCTGGCGGACAGCCTGCGGGCGGAATACCTGGCGCTGCCGGCGAACGTGCTCGATGTGCTGACGCCACCGGCGATGGGACATGATCGTGGCCGCGAATACTTCGCCACCCGCATGGGTTCCGTGTTCGACGCCTTCTCGATCGCCGAGGCGGGCGCCGCGCAAACCGCCGGCTTCCTGCTGGACGCGGCGCGCATCAACCGCTTGGCGTGGCAGCATGCGCGCGACGCGCAGCAGCCCGGCGTGCAGGAGGTGCTGTCGCTGCTGCTGCAAAAGACGTGGAAGCGCGAGCCGGTGCCGGCGGCGGTGGTGGGCGGCGAGGCGGTGCAGCTGGCGGCCAACTGGGTGCTCGTCGACGGATTATTGAATCTGCTGGATGGGGGCAAGCTGCATCCGAACGTCGCGGCCGAAGTCACGCAGTCGGTCCGTGAGCTGGCGCAGTGGCTGCAAAAAAATCCCGGCAAGGGCGTAACGGCCACCAGCCGCAAGGAGGCGGCCGAACTGGTAAGCGCCTATCTGAAGGACCCGCGCAGCGTTAAACTGCGCGCCGCTCCGGCGGTTCCACCGGGAGCGCCGATCTAGGACTAGAACCGACCGGCGCGACGCGCCCGCACTAATATGATGCAATTTTTCGGTGCGCACGCCCATGGTGCGTGCGCAGTGCCGAAACAAAATACAGTTAAATCATAGACTTAAAATTTGCACCAATCTGGAACAAATATTGCTTATATGCGTATTGGTTCTCAGATCATGCATTATTTTGGGGAGTGATTTTGATGGGTTTACACAAAGACGGCGCCGACGCATTGTTCATCTTGCTAGGCGCCATCATGATTTTGGCGATGCACGCCGGCTTCGCGTTCCTCGAGCTGGGCACCGTGCGCAAGAAAAACCAGGTCAACGCGCTGGTCAAGATCCTGGTGGATTTCGCGGTATCCACCATTGCCTACTTCTTCGTCGGTTACAGCATCGCGTATGGCGTCAATTTCTTCTCCCCGGCCGACGTGCTGGCGGCCAAAAATGGCTATGAGCTGGTCAAATTCTTCTTCCTGCTGACGTTCGCGGCCGCCATCCCGGCCATCATCTCGGGCGGCATCGCCGAACGGGCGCGCTTCCATCCACAATTGATCGCCACCGCGCTGCTGGTCGGCTTGGTCTATCCGTTCTTCGAGGGGATAGTCTGGAACCGCCGCTTCGGCATCCAGGACTGGCTGCTGCGGGCTTCAGGCGCCGAGTTTCATGACTTCGCCGGCTCGGTGGTGGTGCACGCGGTGGGCGGCTGGATCGCGTTGCCGGCGGTGCTGTTGCTGGGCGCGCGGCGCGGGCGCTATATGAAGAACGGCGCGATCGCCGCGCATCCGCCGTCGTCGATTCCGTTTCTGGCGCTGGGCGCGTGGATTCTGACAGTGGGCTGGTTCGGCTTCAACGTCATGAGCGCCCAATCGCTCGACAAAATGAACGGCCTGGTGGCCGTCAACTCGCTGATGGCGATGGTCGGCGGCACGCTGGTCGCGCTGCTGATGGGGAAAAACGATCCCGGTTTCGCCTATAACGGGCCGCTGGCGGGGCTGGTGGCGGTGTGCGCGGGATCGGACCTGATGCATCCGCTGGGCGCGCTGGTCACCGGCGGTATCGCCGGCGCCATCTTCGTCGGGATGTTTACGCTGGCGCAGAACAAGTGGAAGATCGACGATGTGCTGGGCGTGTGGCCGTTGCATGGCCTGTGCGGCGCATGGGGCGGGATCGCGGCGGGGATTTTCGGATTGAAGGCGCTGGGCGGAATGGGCGGCGTGTCGTTCGCCGCGCAGTTGGCCGGGACGGCGCTGGGCGTGGCGATCGCGCTGGCGGGCGGCTTCGCGATCTATGGCGTGTTGAAGGCCACGATGGGACTGCGGCTCGATCCGGAAGACGAGTTCCAGGGCGCCGACCTCGCGATCCACCGCATCAGCTCCACGCCGGAGCGCGAATCGAACTGGTAGTGGCGTAGCCTGCGCTGGCCCGGCCCCGGGTCAGCGGTGTATCACCACCAGCAGCGCCTTCGCCTCGGTCTTGCCGACATTGCGGATGGTGTGCTGCTGGTCGCCAGGGTAGCGCGCCGTGCCGCCCAGTTTCACCTTCTTCTTGGTATTGCCAACTTCCACCTCAACCGATCCATGCAGCAGCGTGACGTGCTCCTGCGCCCCCGGATCGTGCCCTTGCGACGCCAGTTCGCCACCGGGCGACAAGGTCAGCTCATACCATTCATACTTACCCGCCAGCTCCATCGGCCCGAGGATGCGCAGCACGTAGCCGGCGTGGTTGCCGGGCAGGGTGGGGGTTTCGTGGGCATCCAGCACGCGGATGGTCTCGGATTCCTTCTCCGCCGTCGCCAGCAGTTCGCCGATCTGCACCCCCAACGCGTTGGACAGCCGCCAGGTGATCGCGATGGTTGGATTGGCCTTCTCTCGCTCGATCTGCGACAGCATCGATTTGGAGACGCCGGCGATGCGCGACAGGTCTTCCAGCGTCAGGCCGCGCGCCAGGCGCAAACGTTGCAGGGCGGCGCCGACCTCGGGTGGTGCGTTCGTCGAAACAGGTGTTTTCATTGTTTTATTCGGCGGATAGGCTAAATTCTAAGTAAATCTGTCGGAAAAACGCGGTCAGAACCGCATGCTCCCGTCTTGCGCAGTTCACTGGTTCTCTGTAAGATTCGATATATTGAATTTGAGTTCGACATAACGGATTTCTCATAAGGCAGTGAAAATCTGCTGAAATCGTACCACATACAAGGACCATCATGAGCGACCAAGCAAAAAGCACTTTCTTCAGCGGCCTGCAGCAAAACCTCGATCAATTGCGCGATCAGGGCCTGTACAAGCCGGAGCGCGTGCTCGCTTCGCGCCAGGGTTCCGAAGTGGTCGCCCAGGATGGCAGCACCCTGATCAATATGTGCGCCAACAACTACCTCGGCCTGTCCGGCGAGGAGTGGGTGGCCAAGGCATCGATCGAGGCGACCGAAAAATACGGCTACGGCCTGTCGTCGGTGCGTTTCATCTGCGGCACCCAGACCGTGCACAAGCAGCTGGAGCAGGCGATCTCCAAATTTCTCGGCACCGAGGACACGATCCTGTACGCGGCCGCGTTCGACGCCAATGGCGGCGTGTTCGAGCCGCTGTTCGACGAGAACGACGCCATCATCTCCGACGCGTTGAACCACGCCTCCATTATCGACGGCATCCGCCTGTGCAAGGCGGCGCGCTTCCGCTACGCCCACAACGACATGGCCGACCTGGAGGCGCAGCTGCAAGCGGCCGCCGACAAGCGCCATAAAGTCATCGTCACCGACGGCGTGTTCTCGATGGACGGCACCATCGCCCAGCTGGACAAGATCTGCGACCTGGCCGACAAATACGGCGCGCTGGTGATGATCGACGAATGCCACGCCTCCGGCTTCATGGGCGCGACCGGCCGCGGCACGCACGAGCACCACAACGTGATGGGCCGCATCGACATCATCACCGGTACGCTGGGCAAGGCCCTGGGCGGCGCGATGGGCGGCTTCACCTCCGCACGCAAGGAAGTGATCGACATGCTGCGCCAGAAATCGCGTCCCTACCTGTTCTCCAACACGCTGGCGCCATCGATCGCCGGCGCCTCGCTGGCGGTGCTGGAACGCCTGTCGCAGTCGACCGAACTGCGCGACCGCCTGCACGAGAACACCGCCTACTTCCGCAAGGAGATCGAGCGTATCGGCTTTACCATCAAGCCGGGTACGCATCCCGTGGTTCCTGTCATGTTGTTCGATGCGCCCGTGGCGCAGAAATTCGCAGCACGAATGTATGAGCTGGGCGTTCTGCTCAGCGGCTTCTTCTACCCGGTGGTCCCGATGGGCCAGGCGCGCGTGCGTGTCCAACTGTCTGCCGCGCATACCCGCGCACAGCTGGACGCCGTGCTCAAAGCATTCGAACAGGCGGGCACAGAGCTTGGCCTGCTTAAAAAATAAAACAGTCAGGAATCAAAATGGAACAACAACGCATCCTCGTCATCGGCGCCAACGGCCAAATCGGCAGTGAACTGGTGGAGGCGCTGGCCGCCAGGCACGGCGCGCAAAACGTCATCGCCAGCGACATCAGCCCGACCAATCTGTACAACGCGGCGCGCTACACGCCGCTCAACGTGCTGGACAAGCAGGCGCTGTCCACGCTGGTGACGGAGGAGGGCATCACGCAGGTGTACCAACTCGCGGCGATGCTGTCGGCCACCGGCGAAGCGGCACCGCTCAAGGCCTGGACGTTGAACATGGACGGCCTGCTGAATATCCTGGAAGTGGCGCGCGAGCGCGGCATCATCGGCAAACCGCTCAAGGTCTTCTGGCCGTCGTCGATCGCCGCTTTCGGCCCGAACACGCCTGCCGTGAACACGCCGCAAACGACGGTGATGGACCCGACCACGATCTACGGCATCAGCAAGCTGGCCGGCGAGCGGCTATGCGAGTACTACTTCATCAAGTACGGCGTCGATGTGCGCAGCATCCGCTACCCGGGCATCATCAGCTTCAAGTCGCCACCGGGCGGCGGCACCACCGACTATGCGATCGCGATCTTCCATTCGGCGCTGCGCGGCGAGCGCTATGAATGCTTCCTCGGCCCGCAGACCACGCTGCCGATGATCTACATGCCTGACGCGATCCGCGCCACCATCGAACTGATGGAAGCGCCGGCCGAACAGGTCAAGGTGCGTTCGGCCTACAACGTGGCCGGCGTGTCCTTCAACCCGGAGCAACTGGCCGCAGCGATCACGCGCGCCGTACCGGACTTCAAAATCGCCTATAAGCCCGACAGCCGCCAGGCCATCGCCGACACCTGGCCGCAAAGCCTGGACGATGCCACCGCGACGGCCGACTGGGGCTGGAAAGCCCGCGTCGGCATCGAGGAGATGGTGACCGACATGCTGGCCAACGTCGACGTCAGTCTCGGCAAAGCAGCGTAATCAACACCAGCAACCACACTATAAAAAAAGAGAGACAACTGATGGACATGAGCGTATTCGATTTGTTCAAGATCGGCATCGGGCCGTCGAGTTCCCACACGGTGGGACCGATGGTGGCGGCCCGCCGTTTCCTGCTCGACTGCGCTCCGCTTGACGATGTCACCGAGGTGAGCGCCGAGCTGTATGGCTCCTTGGCGCTGACCGGCATCGGCCACGCGACCGACAAGGCGGTGATTCTCGGCTTGATGGGCGAGACGCCGCAGGACGTGGTGCCGACGCGGGTCGAAGGCCAACTGGCCGAAGCCGAAACGGCGGGTGAGCTGAAGCTTCTGGGTAGCCATGCGGTGCCGTTCAAACGTGGCAAGCACCTGATCTTCCACATGGCCGAGTCGCTGGCCGAACACCCCAACGGCATGCGTTTCACGCTGACCCGCGCCGACGGTTCCACCACCAGCAAGGTCTATTATTCGGTGGGCGGTGGTTTCATCAAGGAGGAGGGCGAGGCGCCGCAGATGCCCTCCAGCGGCGACGGCGCCGCCGCCGCCTCGGCGATCCCGTACCCGTTCGACACCATGGACCAGCTGCTGGCCCATGGCGAAGCGAGCGGCCTGACGATCCCGCAAATGCTGCGCGCGAACGAACGCCTCAAGCGCAGCGAGGATGAACTGAACGCCGGCATCGACAAGATCTGGCACGTCATGCGCGACTGCATCGCACATGGTCTGGAAACGGCCGGCCGGCTGCCGGGCGGCTTGAACGTCAAGCGCCGCGCCGCCAACCTGTGGACGCAATCCCAGTCCAGCGACAGCCGGGCGAACCAGCTGCCGCACGACGCGCTGCACCAGGTCAGCCTGTACGCGATGGCCGTCAACGAGGAAAACGCGGCCGGCGGCCGCGTGGTCACGGCGCCGACCAACGGCGCGGCCGGCATCATTCCGGCGGTGCTGCGCTACTACGCGGAGGACTGCAAGCCGAGCGATCCGGTCACCGGCATCCGCGACTTCATGCTCACGGCGGCGGCCATCGGCATGCTGTGCAAGCGTAACGCGTCGATCTCGGGGGCCGAAATCGGCTGCCAGGGCGAGGTTGGCGTGGCCTGCGCGATGGCGGCCGCGGGCCTGGTGGCGGCGCTGGGCGGCTCCAACAACCAGATCGAGAACGCCGCCGAAATCGGCATCGAGCATCATCTCGGCATGACCTGCGATCCGATCGGCGGGCTGGTGCAAATTCCCTGCATCGAGCGTAACGGCATGGGCGCGGTCAAGGCGATTACCGCGGCGTCACTGGCGCTGAAGGGCGACGGCACGCATTTCGTCAGCCTCGACGAAGTGATCGAAACGATGCGCCAGACCGGCGCCGACATGCAGGCCAAGTACAAGGAAACCTCGCTCGGCGGCCTGGCGATCCACGTCATCACCGTCAACCACGCGGCCTGCTGAGGCGCGAACTTACGTCACCACCTCCAGCATCAGCTGCCGGAACGCCTGTTCCGGCACCGGTTTGCTGAATAAATAGCCCTGCATCTCGTTGCAATGCTGCTGCTGGAGGAACTCCAGCTGCTCGGCCGTCTCCACGCCTTCGGCGATCGTCTTCAGTCCCAGGCTGCGCGCCATGTTGATGATGGCGCTGACGATCGCCTTGTCCTCGGCGTCGGTGCTGATATCGCGCACGAACGACTTGTCGATCTTTAGCTTGTACACCTTGAACTTCTTCAAGTGACTGAGCGACGAATAGCCGGTGCCGAAATCGTCGATCGACATCCGTATGCCGCGCTCGTGCAGGTTGTTCATCATGGCGATGGCGCCCTGCGGATCGTTCAGCGCCACGCCTTCGGTCAGCTCCAGCTCCAGATACTCCGGCGGCAAGCCTTCCTCCTGCAGGATCTGCGTGATCAGTTCCGGCAGATCGGTATTGCGGAACTGCGTGGCTGACAGGTTGACGGCCATGACCAGCGGCGGCAAGCCATCGTCGAGCCACGCGCGCGCCTGCCGCACGGCCTGGCGCAGCACCCATGCGCCGATCGGCAGTATCAGTCCGCTCTCCTCGGCGGCGGGAATGAATTCGACCGGCGATACCACGCCCAGCTCCGGCGTCGACCAGCGCAGCAGCGCCTCGGCGCCGATGATGCGTTGCTCCGGCAGCGACACCTGCGGCTGATACACCACCTGCATCTGGTCGCGCTCGAGCGCATAGCGCAGCGCGTTGACCAATTGCAGATGGCGCGCCGCGCGCTGCTGCATGGCGGCCGTGAAAAAACGGAAGTCGTGCCGGCCCGCGTGCTTGACCTGGTACATGGCGGCGTCGGCGCGTTGCAGCAGCGTTTCCATGTCGGCGCCGTCGGCCGGGAACAGGGCGATGCCGATCGACGCCGTCACCTTCAGGTCGTGCGTGCCGACCCGGAACGGCTGGGCGATCAGATCCATCAGCTTGCGCGCCACTTCGGCCGCGTCCTGCGATTCCGCTTTTTGCAGCACGAAGATGAACTCGTCGCCGCCCAGGCGCGCCACGATGTCCTCCTCGCGCAGGCCCTGGCGCAGGCGCTTGGCCAGCTCGCACAGCAGGCCGTCGCCGACGCTGTGGCCGAGCGAATCGTTGATGTCCTTGAAGTGGTCCAGGTCGAGCATCATCAGCGCCATCGATTCGCGGTTGCGGCGCGCCAGCGCCAGCGCGTGCAGCGTGTGCTCCTGCAGCTGCGCGCGGTTCGGCAGGCCGGTCAGTGGATCGAAATGCGCCAGGTACTGTATCCGCTCGTCGGCCAGCTTGCGGTCGGTGATGTCGCGTGTGATCCCGAGCAGCATGCGCTGCTCGCCGTCGGCGCCGTACATCGGCGCCGCGTGGGTCTCCAGCCAGCGCTGGCCGCCCTTCAAACCCTGGATGCGGAATTCCAGATGGCCGTTCTCGCCGTTGATGACGCGCTGGTGCAGCGCGATGAAGGCGTCGCGGTACTCCGGCAGGATCAGGTCCGTGAGCACGTGGTTTTGCAGCTCCTCGAGCGAATCCGCCTCGAGGATCTTCAGGCCCGCCGCGTTCATTTCCAGCAGCCGGCCATGGGCGTCCACCACCTTGATGCATTCCGGTTCGGTCTCGATGATGGTGCGCAGGTGCTGCTCGCTTTTGCGCAGCGAGGCCTCGGTCAGCTCGCGTTTGCGGTCGTGGTCGAAGTTCTTCAGCGCGAATTCGATGTCGAGCGCCATCTCGACGAACAGCTCGCGCACCTCGGCGTCGAACACCTCGGTGGTGGTGGAATAGGCCGAGAAGAAGCCGACGATCCGGCCCTGGCGCCGTAGCGGCAGGTGCGCCGATGCCGCCCAGCCATAGCGCGCCGCGCGCGCGTGCCAGGGCGCCGTCTCCGGCGACTTCAGGAAGTCCTGGCACCAGTAAGGCTCGCCACTGCGGTGGCACACGCCGATCGGTCCGCGCCCCTCCGGCAGCTCTTCGTCGAGCGAGATGCCAAGATTGTTCAGGTACTCGGTGCCGTCGCCGGCGCACGCCGCCGGCGATACGTTGCTCGGCTGGCCATCGCCGGCGGCGTCGATCATGCCGATCCAGGCCATCGACATGCCGCCGTAGGTGACCACCGCGCCGCAGATATCGTCGAACAGTTCCTGTTCGCTGGTGCTGCGCACGATGGACTGGTTGCACTGGCTGAGCGCCGCGTACAGGCGGCCGACGCGCTGCGAGCGCGCCAGCGCCAGTCCGCGCTCGGAATCGAGCCTGGCCAGGTTGCGCTGCATGCCGGCCAGCCAGGTCCAGACGCTTTCCCCGGCGCCGTCGCGCACCACCAGCGGTTCGCTGACATCGCCCCGGCCCAGCCGCCCGATGGCGGTCTGCAATTGCTCGACCGAGCAGCCCAGCGCCGTGTCGAGGTTGCGCTTGGCACGCCACAACAACGCCAGCAGGATCAGCGCGACCAGCATGAAGCCGGCCCTGGCCAGGTTGGCCTCGGCCGACGTCGAGCGGACCGCCTCCAGGCTGCGCCGCTCGACGCTCTCGTTCACCTGCGCGATCGGCTCCATGATGGCGGCCTTGGCGCGGTGGTACGTGTCGTCGAAGAGCAGGGCCAGGGCGGCGGCGACGGCCATCGGATCGTCGCCGCCGAAGTCGCGCATCGCCAGCGCCTTGTTTTCGATCGCCGTCAGGCGGTCCGATTCGTCCTTGGCCCGGGTCAGCAGCGACAACTCGGCCGGTGTGAACGGAGTGTTTTGAATGAGTTCCATCAGCGCGACCGGATGGCCGTCGCGCCTGGGCCGCTGCTGCTGTTCCAGCACCAGGTCCCAATAGACATTGTCGTAGCTTTGCGGGCGCGCCTGGCGGCCGTCGCGGATATCGATAATCTCCTGATAATTTTTCCGGTATTTGGGGTCGCCGGTGGCCACATACGTGCGCGCCATGCGGGTCAGGTCGTCCGACGATTGCCGCAGTTCCTCCACCAGGCTGCGGGAGACGTAGCGCAGCTCGTTGGCGCGGTCGATGCGCTTTTCGGTCCACACGTACAGCAGGAAGGCGATGGTGACGATGAACAGGGCGCTGAAGCAGGCCCACAGCATGCTGGCGAATGGGGCGGCTTTGCGGAGTGCGGGGGACGTCATCATCATCGATTGCGGCGGCGGCGGAAAATGGAAACAGCGCTGGGGGTGGCTGGTTCAGTATATTGCTGGAATGACAGACAAACCAGCGCGCGCCAACCGAACATGGCCGCCGGGGCCGGCGCATAACCATAAAACAACGGCAATCGCACCGGAAACGGCGAGGCGCACTATAATATCCGCTCGCTTTGTAACGTTCTGCCAATAGCTGCCAGCCAACCTTGTCAGCCCAACCGGACTTTCTAATCTATGCACTACGTGTCTACCCGCGCCGCCGCATCGGCCGCTTCGTCATCTCCCCAACAATTTTCGGACATTCTGCTCGGCGGCCTGGCCGTCGACGGCGGCCTGTTCCTGCCGTCGGCCTACCCGCAGGTGACCGGCGCGGAGCTTGACGCGTGGCGCCAGCTGTCCTACGCCGACCTGGCGTTCGAGATATTGAAGAAGTTCGCGACCGACATTCCGGAAGGGGACCTGCGCGCGCTGACCGCCAAGACCTACACCAAGGAAGTCTACCGCAACGCCCGCGCCGGCGAAAAGGCCAGCCAGATCACGCCGTTGCGCGTGCTCGAAGAGGGCCCGAACGGCACCAAACTGGTGCTGCAGGCGCTGTCGAACGGCCCGACCCTGGCCTTCAAGGACATGGCGATGCAGTTGCTGGGCAATCTGTTCGAATACACGCTGGCCAAGCAGGACGCGGAACTGAATATTTTCGGCGCCACCTCTGGCGACACCGGCAGCGCGGCCGAATACGCGATGCGCGGCAAGAAGGGCATCCGGGTCTTCATGCTGTCGCCGCACCAGAAAATGAGCGCCTTCCAGACCGCGCAGATGTTCAGCCTCCAGGACCCGAACATCTTCAACATCGCCATCGAGGGCGTGTTCGACGACGCCCAGGACATGGTCAAGGCGGTGTCCAACGACCTGCCGTTCAAGACCAAACAGAAGATCGGCACCGTCAACTCGATCAACTGGGCGCGCGTGGTCGCGCAGGTGGTGTACTACTTCCGCGGCTACCTGTCGGCCACCACGTCGAACGACCAGAAGGTCTCGTTCACCGTCCCGTCGGGGAATTTCGGCAACATCTGCGCCGGCCATATCGCCCGCATGATGGGCCTGCCGATCGACAAGCTGATCGCCGCCACCAACGAAAACGACGTGCTCGACGAATTCTTCCGCACCGGCGTGTACCGCGTGCGCAAGTCGGCCGAGACCTACCACACCAGCAGCCCGTCGATGGACATCTCCAAGGCGTCCAACTTCGAGCGCTTCATCTACGACCTGGTCGGCCGCGACGGCGAGCGCACCCGCGCGCTGTTCCACAAGGTGGAGACCCAGGGCGGCTTCGACCTGTCGGGCAAGCCTGGCAGCGACGGCGACGAATTCAAGCTGGTGTCCAAGTACGGCTTCAAGTCCGGCAAATCGACCCACGACGACCGCCTGGACACGATCCGCGACGTCGCCGACGATTACGGCATCGTCATCGACACCCATACCGCCGACGGCATCAAGGTCGCGCGCGAGAACCTGGAACCCGGCGTGACGATGATCGTGCTGGAGACCGCGCTGGCGGCCAAGTTCAACGAAACCATCCTCGACGCGCTGGGCGAGGACGCCGAACGTCCGCAAGGTTTCGAGAACATCGAAGACCTGCCGCAAAAGTTCGTGGTCATGAAGCCCGACGTCGAGAAGATGAAGGCTTACATCGCCGCCAACACCGGGCTGTGATCATGAGCGCACCGCTGTCCCCGTCCAAACCGCCACCGAGGCCGATGCTGGCCGTCGCCGAGGCGCAAGCATTGATGCTGGCCGCCGCGCGTCCCGTGGCGGACACCGAAACGGTGCCGACGCTGAACGCCAACGGCCGCATCCTGGCCCACGCGCAGGTCTCGGGCATGAATGTGCCGGGCATGGACAACACCCAGATGGACGGCTACGCGGTGCGCGCCGCCGATTGCGCCGGCGGCGACGCGGTGCTGACGGTGTCGCAGCGGATACCGGCCGGCCATGTCGGCCAGCCTTTGCTGCCGGGTACCGCCGCCCGCATCTTCACCGGCGCCCACATCCCCGAGGGCGCGGACGCGGTCGTCATGCAGGAGCAGTGCGAGTTGGTGGGCAACCTGGTCACCATCCGGCACGCGCCCAGGTCGGGCGAATGGATACGCCGCGCCGGCGAGGACATCACCAACGGCAGCGTGATCCTGCCGGCCGGCGCGCGCCTGCGCAGCCAGGAGCTGGGTCTGGCGGCGTCGGTCGGCCTGGCCGAATTGCCGGTCAAGCGCAAGCTGCGCGTGGCCGTTTTCTTCACCGGCGACGAATTGACCATGCCGGGCGAGCCGCTGGCGCCCGGCGCCATCTACAATTCCAACCGCTTCACTTTGCGCGCGCTGCTGGAGAACCTGGGCTGCGAGATCACCGACTACGGCATCGTGCCCGATTCGCTCGAGGCCACCCGTTCGGTGCTGCGCGAAAGCGCCCAGGCGCATGATCTGATCATCACCTCCGGCGGCGTTTCCGTCGGCGAGGAGGACCACGTCAAGCCGGCGGTCGAGGCGGAAGGAAAGCTGAATATGTGGCTGATCGCCGTCAAGCCGGGCAAGCCGCTGGCGTTCGGCCAGGTCAAGGACGCATTCTTCCTCGGCCTGCCGGGTAATCCGGTGGCCAGCTTTATCACCTTCCTGATGTTCGTGCGGCCGTTCATCCTGCGCTTGCAGGGCGTGTCCGGCGAGATCGCGCCGCGCGCGTTCTCCATGCGCGCCGATTTCGACCTGCCCAAGGCCGACAAGCGCAACGAGTTCCTGCGTGCGCGCATCAACGCCGCCGGCGGACTTGAATTGTTCAGCAACCAGAGTTCCGGCGTGCTGACATCGACCGTCTGGGGCGATGGCGTGATCGACAACCCTCCCGGCACCACCATCTCCGCCGGAGGCATGGTCCGGTTTATTCCGTTTAGCGAGTTGATGTACTAATGGCTGTTACCGTAAAATTTTTCGCCAGCGTGCGCGAGGCCGTTGGCGCCTCGTCGGAGACGCTGGTTCTGCCGACATCCGTGACAACGGTCGGCGAGTTGCGCGCCCATCTGGCGGCGCGCGGCGACGCGTGGGGGCAGGCGCTGGGCAGTCCGGCCTTGCGCATGGCCTGCGACCAGATCATGTGCGGCGCCGACAGTCCCGTCGCCGACGGCGCCGAGGTGGCGTTCTTCCCGCCGGTGACCGGCGGCTAAGCCGGCGGATCAGACGGCGGAGGGCGGCGGCGGAGGGGCGGCGGCCGGACCGCCGCCACGGTTATTTGCCGGTTTTGCGCGCAGGCGGCGTCGGTGCAACCCCGGCGCGCGCTTCGGCTTCGCGATAGCGGCGCCACGCGCTCCACGTGAACAGCGCGGCCGCCAACAGCGCCCAGGCGGCGGCGCTCAGATAATCGTTGCGCGAGGTCGAGCCCTTGAACCATTCGACGGCGGCCAGGATCGCAAACAACGGCACGGCGGCCAGCAAATAGCGTTTAATCCAAAAAGTCGTGCCCATCATGTCTCCAATAATATTGTTCTTTATCTCGATCGTATCGGACCGAATGCATGCAGTCTAGTTTGACACCTTTTCGCGTCGCCGTCATCGGTGGCGGGCCCGCCGGCCTGATGGCCGCGCAAACGCTGGCCCAGGGCGGCGCGCAGGTGGACGTGTACGACGCGATGGCGTCGGTCGGGCGCAAGTTTTTGCTGGCCGGACGGGGAGGGATGAATATCACCCACGCCGAGCCGTATGCGGAATTCGTACCGCGCTACGCCGCCGCCGCCGCCGCGTTAAGGCCGATGCTCGACGCGTTCGGCCCGCAGGACGTGCGCGACTGGGTGCATGGCCTGGGCGTGGAGACGTTTGTCGGCACGTCCAGCCGGGTTTTTCCGACCGATATGAAGGCCGCGCCTTTGCTGCGCGCGTGGCTGCACCGGTTGCGCGAAGGCGGCGTGCGGTTTCACATGCGTCACCGTTGGCTGGGGTGGCGCGACGGCGTCCCGCTGCTGCAAACGCCCGACGGCGAGGTATCGGTGCACGCCGACGCGGTGGTGCTGGCGTTGGGTGGCGCAAGCTGGGCGCGATTGGGTTCCGACGGCGCCTGGGTGCCGCTGCTGACGGCGCGCGGAGTCGATGTGGCGCCACTGGTGCCGGCCAACTGCGGCTTCGATGTCGACTGGAGCGAGCATTTCAGCAGCCGGTTCGCCGGCGAGCCGCTGACCACCGTCGCGGTCATCTCGACCGGGGCGGATGGCAAGCAGTTCCGCAAACAGGGGCAGTTCGTGGTTACCGCCGGAGGCGTCGAGGGTAGCCTGATTTACGCGCTGTCGGCGGCGCTGCGCGACCAGATCGCGGCCGATGGCGGCACGACGATTTATCTGGATCTGCTGCCGGATTTGTCGGCGCAGCGCGTGTCCGATGAAGTGTCGCGCCCGCGCGGCGCGCGCTCGCTGGCCAGTCATCTGCAAAGCCGGTTGGGGGTCAAGGGCGTCAAGTCGGGACTGTTGCGCGAATGTTTGGGCAAAGAGGAATACGGCGATCCGGACCGGCTGGCGCGGGCGATCAAGATGCTGCCGGTGCGGCTGGTGCGTCCGCGGCCGATCGACGAGGCGATCAGCAGCGCGGGCGGGGTGCGCTGGGATGCGCTGGAGGGCACGATGCTGAAGGCGGCGCCGGGCGTGTTCGTGGCCGGCGAGATGATCGATTGGGAGGCGCCGACAGGCGGGTATCTGCTGACGGCGTGTCTGGCCAGCGGGCTCGCGGCGGGGCGTGACGCCCTGGCCTGGCAGGCTATCCGTTCTACTCCCAGCTGACGTCACCCGAACCGCTGCGGTTCACGTTGCGCTGGTCCGGATTGCCCAGCACCCGGATGTCGCCGCTGCCGCGCAAGGTCAGATCCGCCGACTGCTTGGCGAAGACATGGCTGGTGCCCGAACCCTTCAAGTCCACCGTCACCTTGTCCGCCGCCAGGTGGCGCGCATCCAGGTCGCCGGAGCCGGTCAACTGCGCGTCCAGCGTTTTGCAGCTGCCCGACGACTTGATCTCCCCGGAACCGACCAGCTCCAACTCCACATGCTCGCTGCTGCCGGCGTTCAGATGCAGGTTGCCGCTGCCATGGGCCCCGGCCACCAGATTGCGATAGCGCCCCGAAAAGTTCACGTTGCCGGAGCCGTGCAGCCGCAATTCCAGCCTGTCGCCGCTGAAACCGGACACCTTGGTGTCGCCGCTGCTGCGCACGGTCAGCTCTTCCAGCATCGGCAGCACCAGTTCGACCTGCAGGCGGTGTTTAGGATTGAGCAGCATGCCCTTGGTGCCGATGTGCAGATCGCGCCCGTCCTGTATCGTTTCGATATTGGCCAGCGAGCGCTGCTCGCCACGCACCTTCATCGACGCCGTCGGCCCCTGGGTCAGGATCAAGTCGATCGGCCCCTCCAGCACCACGGTCACCGCCATCGCGTCGACCTTGCGGGTTTCGCCGCTCAAGGTGCGGCCGGCCACGCTGGTCGGGCTGGTGGTGCCGTAGGCCTTGAGCATGCTGTAGGTCACGCCGATCAGCAAGAACGACAGCAGCAACAGCCCGATTCCGATTTTGAGTAATGCACGCATCAATGCCTCCCTAGCGTCCGCGCAGCAGCGACATGTTCATCGCCGCGTAGCGCCGCAAGCCGATCACGGTGTAGCGCGTCAGCACGATGCTGATCAAACACAGGCCGATGCCGGCCAAGATCAGGCCGAAGCCGATGAAGGTCTGCGTGGTGCGGGCGCCGCTGTCGAAATCGGTGGTGATGTGGACGTCGCCCGAGGCCACCGCCTCGGCGCGGTCGAACAAGCGGCTGGCGCGGCTGGTTCCCTGCACCGTCTCGGCGCCGCCCTCGTCGTCGCCGCCGGGCGCCTTGCTGATCTGGATGCCCATGTCGTTGATGGCGATGCGCCAGCTCTTGGCCTCGGCTTCCTCCTCCTTGGTGTCGAAACGGGAGTGGGTCAGCGCCATGACGTGGTGCAACGGACCTTCGAGCGACAACTCGTTCTGGCCCGACAGCCCGCTGGCGGTCACCGCCACGCCGCCGATGTAGAACGCGAAGGCCGACACATAGACCGCCAGCAGCATTGCCGCGTACACCATTGCCGGAATGACCATGAACAGGTTGAAGACCGCCAGGCCGACGAACGACACCATCACCCGGACCAGATTGGCAGGCGTCTTTTTTTGCTCAAAAGAATTTAAATGGGCCGAGGCGCGCAATGTCATCGCGATCTTGCGCGGTTCGTCGAGTTCCTTGTAGACCTCGGCTTCGCTTTTGCCGGCCACCAGGCCGTCGATAAAGCGCTGCTCGTAGTAGGCCAGCGTCTTGGCCACCGTTTCCGGTGGCAAGCCCTGCATCGCCTGCTTGAGCGCATCGAGGTATTGCTGCTTGCTCATGATGTGTTCCAATGACGTCTTTGTCGATGGTGCAACTGTACGCAGATCGGCGGCCCCATGCCAACGCCATGTGACAGGCTGCACAAATCGCGGGGCAGGCGACAGAAACCGCCCACCGGACGGGTGAGGGTTAGGTGACGCCCTTCAAATGGGCGGCCGCCGCCACGCCGCTGCGCACCGCCGATTCCAGCGTCGCGGGGTAGTCGCCGGCCGTGTAATCGCCCGCCAACGCCAGCCCCGGCAGGCCGCTGGCATTGCGCGGACGCACCAAACCGGGCGAACTGGCGTAGGTTGCGCGCTTTTCGGTGATGACCTTGAACCAGCTCGGCCGGCCCAATTCCGGCCACTGGAACGCCGCCGCCAGCTGCACGGCGACCGCTTCGGCCAGCAGATCCTGCTGCTGCGCGGCGACGCCGGCCGAGGCGCTGATGACCACCGCCAGCAAACCGGCCTGGCTGGCGTCGAGCTGGCCCCGGTCGAAGACGAACTGGCCCCACTGGTAATTGTCCGGGTCTTCCAGCAGCGCGAAGAACGGCAACGCCAGCCGCGTGGCGGCATCGTATTGAAGATACACGGTGGTGATGGCTTCCGATTCGAACGCCGTCAGCCGGGCGCACACGTCCGTGGTGTCGCAGTCGGGCACGGCGTGCAGCAGCGAGGCGGCCTGGACGGCGCCGGTGGCCAGCACCACGCCGTTGAAATACGTGCTCCAGGTGCCGCCGACGGCCGCGCCGCTGACTTCGACCTGCCACAGGCGCCCTTCGATCGACCGCAGCGCCTGCACCTTGGCGCCGGTGCGTACCGCGCCGCCGTGCGCCCTCAGGAAGGCCGAGGCCGCGTCCGGGAACAGCGCCGACAGGTCGACACGCGGCAGCAGCATGTCCGAGGCGCTGCGTTTGGCGCCCAGGCTGTCGCGCAGCACGTTGAGGAAAACCTGGGCCGAGGCGCGTTCCGGCGGCGTGTTGAGCGCGGCCAGGCACAGCGGGCGCCACATCAGCTGGATCAGGCGCGGCGTCTGCTCGAAGCGTCGCAGCAGTTCGCTGACGCTGCAGTCATCGTTGAGTTGCCAGCCCATCCAGCGCGCCGTGCTCGAGAAGCGCGCCAGACTCATCTTGTCGGCGCGGTCCAGGCCTTTGCTGCGCAGCAGCGCGAGCGCCAGGTGCAGCGGGGCGGGCAGGCGCGGCGCGACGAAATCCATGCCCCCGCCGCCGGGTGGATAGCGCATTTGCAGCGGCAGCGTCAGCAGCGCCTGGTCGCGGTCGACGCCGACCAGTTTCATCAGGCGCAAGGTTTCGCTGTAGGCGCCCAGCAGGATGTGCTGGCCGTTGTCGAGCAGCTTGCGGTCCGTCTCGATCCGGCGCGCGCGTCCGCCGAGCGTGCGCGCCGCCTCGAACAGCGTGACCTTGAAGCCGGCCCGCGCCAGTTCGACGGCGGCGGCGCATCCGGCCCAGCCGCTGCCGATGACGGCGACCGAGCGCACATTGGACGGTTCGGCTTTCGCCGCCGAGCGTTTTTCTTCCGGCGACCCGGTCACGGCGTCATCCCCGGCCACGGCGTCGTCGTTAACCACGAATATAGGTCTTCCAGGCGAGCCACAGCTTGCGGATGGGCGTGAGCGAAATGCGCTGGGTCAGCACGTGGTAGCCGTCGTCCCGCACTTCCGTCAGCAGTGTGCGATAGATGGCGGCCATCATCAGGCCGGGACGCTGCGCGCGCCGGTCTTCCTTCGGCAGCAGCGCGAAGGCGTCGTCGTACGCCTGCTGCGCGCGGGCCACCTGGAACGCCATCAGCTTTTCGAAGTTCTCGCTGTGGCGGGCGTTGAGCAGGTCGGCGGCGGTCACGTTGAACTGCTGCAGCTCGTTGATCGGCAGGTAGATGCGGCCCTTGCGCGCATCCTCGCCGACGTCGCGGATGATGTTGGTCAGCTGGAAGGCGTGGCCCAGCTTTTCCGCGTACTTCAGCGTCTCGGGCCGGGTCGCGCCGAAGATGCTGGCCGACAGGATGCCGACCACCGAGGCCACGTGCCAGCAATACGTGGTCAAGGCCGGATAGTCGAGGTAGCGGGTCTGGTTGAGGTCCATCTCCATGCCGTCGATGATGGCTTGCAGATGCTGCTGTTCCAGCTTGTAGATGGCGATGTGCGGCTGCAGCGCTTGCGTCACGGGGTGGCTCTGCTTGCCTTCGTACATATTGGCGATTTCCTTGCGCCACCACGCCAGCTTGATGCGCGCCACCGATTCGTCGGTGCATTCGTCGACGGTGTCGTCGACCTCGCGGCAAAAGGCATACAGGGCGGTGATGGCTCGGCGACGCTCCGGCGGCAGGAACAGAAAACTATAATAAAAACTGGAGCCGCTCTGGGCGGTCTTTTGCTGGCAGTAGTCGTCGGGGGACATGAATAAAAAAGCAAGGAATGACTATCGAAGCCGCTATTCTATAGTGTTAAGCGCACGGATGGGGGCTGGGTTATGGTCGCCATTTCCTTGGTTGCGGGAGCGGCGCGAGGATACGGATCCGGGAAACAGACCATATCGTTTTGCGGGTGGTCGAGCCGGAGCCGATGCCGCATGTCTGCGGCACCGTGTTCGGCTGCCCGTTGGAGGAACGGCAAGACGCCATCGGCCTGGTACAGCTGCGCCGGCGCCTCGAGGATCGAGCTGGTGAGCGTGGTCGAGCTTAAAGGCCCGCCGGCATCCGGTTGGCGCGCCGGCGGCCCGGTGGATCGGACAGCACGCGCACGATGACGTTGACCGGGATCGCGCGGCGCACCAGGAATTCCGACGCGAACGCCTTGCCGTGGCTTTGCTGCAGGCGCACGCCCAGTTCCACGATCTTGGACGTTTCGGTATCCGGACGCTGCGACTGGCCCATCGCCATGCCGAAGTAGGAGTTGTGTGACAACATGATGACACCTCGTAATTTTTCCCGAACATAACACAACAAGTGACTATTGTGCAGCGGCAACGATTAAATCGTACAAGGCTTGCAGCTTACTGCTGAGCCAGGCCCGCGCCTTGAGGCTTGATCACCGCCACCGCGCCGCCGGACGGCGCCAGCTTCAGCGTCAGGTGCCCCGTCGCCGAGACCTTGCTGTCGCTGGCGTTCAAGCGGGTCGGATCGGCGCCATCCTGCAGCACGTGCGCGGTGAACGCGCCCTTGCCGAGGAACGACAGCGGCACTTTCAGCGTGCGGCCCGCCTCGTTGGTCATCGCACCGAGGTACCAGGTGTCGCCCTTGCGTCGCGCCGAGACGATGTGTTGGCCGATGTCGCCGGACAGGATGCGCGTCTCGTCCCACGACGTCGGCACCGCCTGGATGAATTCCGCGCCGTCGGCCTTGTCGTAGGCCGCCGGGGCATCCGACACCATCTGGAACGGGCTGTCGTAGACCACGTACATGGCGACCGCCTGGCCGCGCGTGGTCATCACCATCGGCTCGTGGTTGCGGTGCTTGAAGTTGGCCGGCGTGGTGTTGCGGAAACCGCCCGGCGTGTAATCCATCGGGCCCAGGATCATGCGGGTGAACGGCAACGTGACGTTGTGGCCGGCGGTGATGCGCGCGCTCCACTTGTTGTTCTCCGCGCCCAGCACGCCTTCTTGCGTGATGTAGTTCGGCCAGGTGCGGTTCAGGCCGGTCGGAGGATAGGCACCGTGCAGGTTGACCATCAGGTGGTGCTGGGCGGCCTTTTCCAGCACCTTGTGGTACCAGTCGACCATTTCCTGGTCGTTGCGGTTCATGAAGTCCACCTTGACGCCCTTGATGCCCCACGCTTCATACTGCTTGAAGGCGGCGTCCATCTGGTTGTCGAGCTGCTGCCACTGCAGCCACAGCCACACGCCCACGCCTTGCGACTTGGCGTACTGGAGCAGGGCGGGCATGTCCATTTCGGGCTTGCCGCGCGTGACGTCGGCGTCCGCGTTCGGTTCGATATCGCTGCCCACCGACCAGCCTTCGTCGATCAGGATGTCGTCCAGCTTCATGCGCTTGGAAAAGTCGACGAAGGCCTTGTAGGTGGCGGTGTTGACGCCGGCGTTGGGCACGTCGACGGCCCAATCGTTCCACCAGTCCCACGATGTCTTGGCCGGCTTGATCCAGCTGGTGTCCTTGATTTGCGACGGCGCGGCCAGCGTGGGGATGAGCGACGAGGCGGCCAGGTCGCCCGGCGCGTCGGCCAGCATCACCACGCGCCACGGCGACTGGAACCCCTGTCCCTTCAACTGCACGCTGGCGGAGATGGTTTTGCGGGAGCGGAAGTTGCGGTCGTTGTCGAAGCGCGGCGGCAAGGTCACCGCCACGCCCAGTCCGGCGTCGCCGCGTCCGGACAGGAAGAAGCCCGGATAGTCCTTGACGTCCGATTCGGCGATGGCGAAAGTGGTCTGGCCGGCGCCGGTCTTGCACACCAGCGGCGAGATGTAGTGGTGGAAGTTGCGCAGCTTCGACGCTTTGGTCTGGTCGTATTCGGCCTCGAAGCTGGTGTCGAAGCGGCCCATGTTGGCGCCCCAGCAGTCGTAATCCTTGGCGAAGTTGAACTGGGTGTTTTCGCTTTTCACCTTGACCGCTTTCAGGCCCGCCTGTTCCGGCAAGGTATAGCGGAAGGCGACGCCGTCGTCGTAGGCCCGCACCAGCAGGTGGAAGTCGAATGGTTTGCCGGCGGCCGCGAACGCCAGGTCGGCGTGGGTGTAGCGGTCGGGCGCGCTGCGCGCCTTGCCGACGACGATCTCGTAGGTCCCGTTGACGCTGCCGCCGCTGCGCCCGGTCAGCTTGGCGCCGGGGCCGATCGTGCCGATGTCCAGATTGAGTCCGAGCGGCGACGGCTCGATGATGACCTTGCCGTTGCGGCTGACCGAATAGGTCAGTTTATCGCTGTCGATGGTCACCACGTTGTTGCCGCCGGGTGACTTGACGGTGATGGTCTCGGCGTTGGCCGTCGCCATGGCGGCGACAACGGTGGTCATCGCGATGAGGGTGGCCGCGCGGACTTGATCTGACATGGTTCGGGTCTCCGATTATGGGTAGTTGGTTTGGTTGCCCCCCATTTTGCGAGAAACTTGTCATCGCGGCAATTACGAAATTCACCAAGACATAGCATGTAAATCCGCAACCCCGTCTAAATCGCTGGCAATCCCAGTTCTTTTCTTCGCTGGTTCAAATTGATCGGGTCGGCAATGGGTGCCACCTTGTTGCTGCCGTATTCGAACTCCGTGCCGTAGAGTTGTGGTTTGCCTTGTTTAACCAGAATCCTGTCGATCAGCATGGCCAACTCCATACCGGGGATCTCGCCCCGCTTGTTGGCCGCTTTGACCGTGTCGAGATATTTCAGCTGATAGTCGAGGTCGGCGTGCTGGATCGTGAGAAATGCCGCAAACGATGCGCGATTGCTGTTGAGTGTTCCCGGCCAGCCGCAGCGCCTGATCAAGTCGTCGAGCTTTGTTTGATTGCGGTTGTCCGTGTCGGAAATGCTGATTTCAAGGCGTTCCTTCTCTTTTAGGTCGACTTTTTGGTGCCTGTGCTCCATCTCAAGGATCCGGATATAACGACCTCTCAATGCTTGGTCATCCTTATGCATTTTTTCATAGGTTTTTGCCAGCGCGGTTTTCTCGCATGCGTCGGCGAGGGCGCATCCTGGGGAGGCGAGTGCGAGTGCGAGGGCGAGCAGACAGAAGTCGCGTGGTTTCATGGAAGTCCTTCTCAAATTAAGGTCTGATGTAGCGCGTCGAGCGTGCTGTGGGCGGTTTATGCCAGGAGCTGGCGCGCTGGACAGGGCTGCGGCTGGGATCGTGTCCGAATGACAGACTTGACCCCGGCGGGGGTGGCGCTCGGAACCTAGTATAGAAGTCAGGTTATCCTTTTGGCAAGTGCGGGCGGCGGTTTCAGGCGACGCGCGCCACCCGCTTCAGTTGCCGCTTCATCCGCACCGACGCCCAGAACACGTTCAGCCAATCGCGCTTGGTCAGCTTTGGACGATGCAGGAAGACGTCGTATTCCGCCTCTTCGATGGCGTCGAGGATGCGCAGGCCGCCTTGCACCATCATCCGCAGCTCGAAACCGATCCGACCCTTGAGCCGCAGCGCCAGCGGCGCGCCGCTCAGCATCAGGGCGCGCGCGCGCTCGACCTCGAATTTCATCATCGAACGCCAGCGGGGGCGGGCGCTGGCCTGGTCCAGCGCTCCAGGCAGGATGGCGTAGCGGTTCAGGTCCTCCAGCGGTATATAGATGCGTTCCTTTTGCAGGTCGATCGCCACGTCCTGCAAAAAATTGATCAGCTGTAGCGCGCTGCAGATGGCGTCGGCGTCGCGCAGGTTGTGCTCGTCGGCTGCGCCGTATAGATGCAGCATCAGGTGGCCGACCGGATTGGCCGACCGGGAACAGTAATCCAGCACCGCATCGTAAGTCTGGTAGCGGCTGACCACCACGTCCTGCTTGAAGGCCGACAGCAACGCGTACATCGGCTCGAGCGGCAGGTCGTACTCGCGTACCACCTGCGCCAGCCGTTCGAACATCGGCGCGTGGCCGCTGTCGCCGGCGGCGATGCGGTCGAGCGCGGCTTCATACGCGCTTAGCGCGGCCAGCCGCTGCTCCGGCGTGGCGTCGCCCTCGTCGGCGATGTCGTCGGCGCTGCGCGCGAACGCGTAGATGGCTTCGACTGCGGGACGTAGACGACTTGGTAACAAAATGGACGCAACAGGGAAATTCTCGTAGTGATCAACTGACATACACACCCAGCCTAAAGCAATATTTTTAGATTAATGACGCAAAAGTCATTTGCAAACGAATTTGCTCGGCTTATAATTAATTAACGGAAAGTCATTTATTTCCAACCCGTAATAGTAGTGCCAACTACCCTCCAGAGCAAGAAAAAGGACAGTACTGTGGTCGCCCCAAAAATCCCGCGTCAGATCTCCCCCCCTTTAATGGCGTTGCTGATGGCCGCCACCCTGGCCGCCTGCTCCAAGCCGCCCGAGAAAACCGAGGACATCCGTCCGGTGCGGGCGATTGTGCTCAGCAGCAGCGACGTCGATGTCAACGCCGAGTTTTCCGGCGAGGTGCGGGCCCGCGTCGAATCGCGGCTGGGCTTCCGCGTCGCCGGCAAGATCGTCAGCCGCAAGGTCGACGTCGGCACGTTGGTCAAGAAGGGGCAGGTGCTGATGCAGCTCGATCCGCAGGATTTGCAATTATCGCAGGCGCAGTCGCTGGCCGCGCTGCGCTCGGCTGAAACCAGCCGCGACCTGGCCAGGGCCGAGTTGAAGCGTTATCAGGAATTGCGCACCAAGAACTTCGTCAGCCAGGCCGTGCTCGACGAGAAGGAGTCCACCTTCAAGTCGGCGCAGTCCAACGTCGAGGCGTCGCAGGCGGCCTATCGCGGACAATCGAACCAGGCCGGCTACGCGGCGCTGGTGTCCGATGTCGACGGCGTCGTGACGGCGGTGTCGGCCGAAGCGGGCCAGGTGGTGCAGCCCGGTACCGAGGTGGTGCGCGTGGCCAAGGCCGGCGACAAGGAGATCGTCATCGGTTTGCCGGAAGATAAGGTCGATTCGCTGCGCAAGATTTCGGACGTGCACGTGCGGCTGTGGGCCGATCCGGGCAAATCGGTGATCGGCAAGATCCGCGAGATTTCGCCGGTGGCCGATCCCGCCACCCGCACCTACACGGCCAAGGTGACGATTCCGGACAGCCTGGCAGAAGCCAAGCTGGGCATGACGGCCGTGGTGCGGTTCGCGTCGAAGACGGCCACGCCGCAGATCAAGGTGCCGCTGACGGCGCTGTTCAACGAGAAATCGGTGACATCGGTCTGGGTGGTGGAGGGCGGCGTCGCCAAGCTGGTGCCGGTCACCGTCACCGGCGCCGCCGGCAACGACCTGATCCTGGGCAGCGGCGTCAAGCCGGGCCAGACCATCGTGACAGCCGGCGTGCATCTGCTGAAACCGGGCCAGAAAGTGAAGATCCTCGGTAACGATGTGCCGGTGGCGGCACCCGCGCCGGCCGCACCGGTCGTGCCGGCGGCGCCCGCAGCCGGGGCCGCCAAATGAAGGGCTTCAACCTCTCACGCTGGGCGCTGGAACACATTCCGCTGACACGCTATCTGATCGCCGTGTTGCTGATCGGCGGCGCCCTCAGTTACGGCAACCTGGGCCAGGATGAAGACCCGCCATTCACCTTCCGGGCGATGGTGGTGCGCGCCAACTGGCCGGGCGCGACCGCGCTGCAGGTGGCCGAGCAGGTCACCGACAAGCTGGAAAAGAAGTTGCAGGAAACACCGGGCATCGACGAGATCAGCAGCTATTCGAAGCCGGGCGAGACGCTGATCATCCTCAAGCTGCTCGAATCGACGCCGCCGAAGGACGTGGCGCAAGCCTGGTACCAGGTGCGCAAGAAGATCGGCGACATGCGCGGCACCTTGCCGCCGGGCGTGCAGGGGCCGTTTTTCAACGACGAGTTCGGCGATACCTACGGGTCGATCTTCGCGCTGTCGGGCGACGGTTTCACCTATGCCGAGATGAAAGACTACGCCGATTTCGTGCGCCAGCAATTGCTGGGCGTGAAGATGGTGTCCAAGGTCGAGCTGTTCGGCGTGCAGGACGAGAAGATCAACATCGAGTTCTCGCACAAGAAGTTTTCCCAACTGGGCATCCCGATCGAGACCATCGCCAACCAGATCGCCGCGCAGAACAGCGTCGAGTCGACCGGGGTGCTGGTCACGCCGACGGACAACCTGCAGGTGCGCGTCACCGGCGCGTTGAAAACCGTCAAGGACCTGGAGGAGATGGAACTGCGCGCGAACGGCACCACGTTCCGCCTGGGCGACTTCGCCACCGTCAAGCGCCAGTACCAGGACCCGCCGGGCGACAAGATGCGCTTCAACGGCAAGGAAGTGATCGGCCTGGGCGTGTCGATGGAAAAGGGCGGCAATATCATCGAGCTCGGCAAGCACATGGAGAAGACCGTGGCCGAGATGAAGGCCAAGCTGCCGGTCGGTATCGAGCTCGAACGCGTTTCCGACCAGCCCGAGGCGGTCAAGGCCTCCGTGGGCGAGTTCGTCCACACCTTGATCGAGGCGGTGCTGATTGTGCTGGCCGTCAGTTTCGTCGCGCTCGGCCTGCACACCAAGCCGTTCCGCCTGGATATCCGTCCCGGCCTGGTGGTGGCGCTGAGCATCCCGCTGGTGCTGGCGGTGACCTTCCTGTTCATGCGCGTGCTCGACATCGACCTGCACAAGATTTCGCTGGGCGCGCTGATCATCGCGCTGGGCCTGTTGGTGGACGACGCCATCATCGCCGTCGAAATGATGGTGCGCAAGATGGAGGAGGGCATGTCGCGCTTCGACGCGGCCACCTTCGCCTACACGTCGACCGCGATCCCGATGCTGACCGGCACCTTGATCACCGTCGCCGGCTTCCTGCCGATCGGCCTGGCCAAGTCGGCCGCCGGCGAGTACACGTTCTCGCTGTTCTCGGTCAACGCGTTGGCGCTGATCATTTCGTGGGTGGTGGCCGTCACGTTCACGCCTTACCTCGGCTTCATCTTGCTGAAGGTTAAGCCGCACGCCGACGGCGCCAGCGAGCACGACCTGTTCGACACGCCCGGTTTCCGCCGCTTCCGCGCGGTCGTCAACTGGTGCGTCGAGTTCCGCAAGACCACCATCGTGCTGTCGCTGGCGGTGTTCGCGCTCGGCGTGTACGGCTTCAACTTCATCGAGAAGCAATTCTTCCCGGATTCGAGCCGTCCCGAACTGATGGTCGAGATGTGGACGCCGGAAGGCACGACCTTCGCCGCCAACGAGGCGCAGGTGAAGAAATTCGAGGCCTTCATCCGCAAGCAGCCGGGCGTGGTCAGCGTGACCAGCTATGTCGGCACCGGCAGCCCGCGTTTTTACCTGCCGCTGGACCAGATTTTCCCGCAGACCAACGTCTCGCAGATCGTCGTCCTGCCGAAGGATTTGAAGGCCCGCGCCGAGTTGCGCCAGAAGATCGTCGATGTCTTCAAGGTCGATTTCCCCGAGGTGCGCGGCCGGGTCAAACTGTTGCCGAACGGGCCGCCGGTGCCGTATCCGGTGCAATTCCGCGTGACCGGCACGGAGGTGGCCAAAGTGCGCGCGATCGCCGACCAGGTCAAGGACATCATGCGTGACAACCCGAACACGCTGGGCGTCAACGACAACTGGAACGAGTCGATCAAGGTGCTGCGGTTGGACCTCGATCAGGACAAGATGCGCGCCGTTGGCGTGACTTCGCAAACCGTCATGCGCGCCGCCAACACGATTCTGTCCGGCACCACCGTCGGCCAGTTCCGCGAGGACATCAAGCTGGTCGACATCCAGATCCGCCAGCCGATCGACGAGCGCAACACGATCTCGATCCTGAACGACACCAACATCCCGACCGCCAGCGGCAAGTTCGTGACGATCAGCCAGCTGGCGCGCGCGCACTTCGTGTGGGAGCCGGGCGTGGTGTGGCGCGAAGGGCGCGAATGGGCGATCACCGTGCAGGCCGACGTCGGCGACCATATACAGGGACCGACCGTGTCCGGCCAGATCGATCCGAAGTTGAAGGCGCTGCGCGACGCGCTGCCGGCCGGCTACAAGATCACCGTCAAGGGCGCGGCGGCCGACAGCGGCTCGGCCGAGGCGTCGATCGCGGCCAACCTGCCGCTGGCGATCTTCATCATCTTCACGTTGCTGATGTTGCAGTTGCACAGCTTCTCGCGGGCGCTGCTGGTGTTCCTGACCGGTCCGCTCGGCGTGGCGGGGGCGGCGATGGCGCTGCTGTTGCTGGGCCGTCCGCTGGGCTTCGTCGCCAACCTGGGCATCATCGCGCTGTTCGGCATGATCATCCGCAACTCGGTGATCCTGGTCGACCAGATCGAGCAGGACATCAAGGCCGGCCACGATCCGTGGACGGCGATCGTCGAATCGGCGGTGCGGCGTTGCCGTCCGATCATCCTGACGGCCGCCGCCGCCGCGCTGGCGATGATCCCGTTGTCGCGCTCGGTCTTCTGGGGCCCGATGGCGGTGGCGATCATGGGTGGCCTGATCGTGGCGACCGCGCTGACGTTGTTGTTCCTGCCGGCGCTTTATGCCGCTTGGTTCCGGGTGAAAAAGCCCGCCAAATAGGCAAATACAAGGCGATACACGGTAAATTCACGGTAAATTCACGGGAAAATAAGCGAAAAACGGCGGAATGGTGGGGTTAGTTTAAAAATCACCACATTTCGCTAAAAAACCCGTTAGAATACCGCGTTGAAGTTGAAAGCTCCCACGGAGAATAGTGGGGCCGGGGCGACCGTTTTCACTTACGAGTCGCCCTTTGCTTTTGTGCAAACATGCCGCGAGGATGGCGAAATTGGTAGACGCACCAGGTTTAGGTCCTGACGCCAGCAATGGTGTGGGGGTTCGAGTCCCCCTCCTCGCACCAACTGTATTACTATTTTTTTGGACGATTTTTACATGGCAACTGCAGTCGAAACCTTGGGCAAACTCGAACGTCGTATCACGATCTCCTTCCCGCTGACCGAAGTACGCAGCGAAGTTGAGAAGCGCCTGAAAGTGCAAGCCAAAACGGCTAAGGCACCAGGCTTCCGTCCGGGTAAAGTTCCTCTGAAAATGGTCGCAGCACAGTACGGTTATCAGATCGAGACCGAAGTGTTGAACGACAAAGTTGGCCGCGCTTTCAACGACGCCGCAAACGAAGCCCAGCTGCGCGTAGCTGGCTACCCGAACATCCAGCCTAAGGAAGACTCGCCAGAAGGCGTGCTGACCTTCGACGCGACGTTCGAAGTCTACCCGGAAGTCGTCGTTGGCGACCTGACCACGGTGGAAATCGAAACCGTCAAGGCCGACGTCTCCGAAGCCGAGATCGACAAGACCATTGAAATCCTGCGCAAGCAGCGCGTGCACTTCCACACCAAGGGCGAAGCCGGCGAACACGGCGACGGCGGCGAGCCTGTGGCCGCCAACGGCGACCGCGTGACCGTCGACTTCGTCGGCTCGATCGACGGCGTTGAGTTCCCAGGCGGCAAAGCCGAAGACTACCCGTTCGTGCTCGGCGAAGGCCGCATGCTGCCGGAATTCGAAGCCGCCACCGTCGGCCTGAAGGTTGGCGAAGCCAAGACCTTCCCGCTGGCTTTCCCGGAGGACTACCATGGTAAAGACGTCGCCGGCAAAACCGCGTCGTTCACCATCACCTTGAAAAAGCTGGAATGGGCGCACCTGCCGGAAGTCGACGCCGAGTTCGCCAAGTCGCTGGGCGTGGCCGACGGCGACGTCGCCAAAATGCGCGAAGACATCAAAGTCAACCTGGAACGCGAAGTGGCCGGCCGTGTCAAGGCCCGCAACAAGGAAGCCGTCATGGACGCGCTGGTGAAAACCGCCACCCTGGACGTGCCACAGTCGCTGATCGCCCAGGACAGCGAGCGCCTGGCCGAAATGACCCGCCAGGACATGGAACAGCGCGGCATGAACGTCAAGGACGTGCCATTCCCGCAAGAACTGTTCGCCGAAAAGGCCGAGCGTCGCGTGCGCCTGGGCCTGATCCTGTCGCAACTGGTCGGCGAGAACAAGCTGCAAGCCCAGCCCGAGCAGGTCAAAGCGCAAGTCGAAGACTTCGCCCAGAGCTACGAAGACCCGCGCGAAGTGCTGAAGTACTACTACAGCGATCGCCGCCGTCTGGCCGAGGTGGAAGCCCTTGTATTGGAAGAAAACGTCGTCAACTACGTCCTGGGCCTGTCGAAGACTTCGTCCAAGGTCGTGGCCTTTGACGAACTGATGGGAAGCAACGCTCAAGCGTAATTCAGCACCGGCCGGAGCCGGCGATACGCACCAAGTTGACTATAACAATTTGGTGTAATATTGCCTTTCCGGCCTAGCTGCTTCACAAGGAAATAGAATGACTGGTTTTAACCGTAATCCGGCGCTGGACACTGAAATGCTCGGCCTGGTGCCGATGGTGGTCGAACAAAGCGGTCGCGGCGAGCGTTCGTACGATATTTACTCGCGCCTGCTCAAGGAACGCATCATCTTCATGGTCGGTCCCGTCAACGACCAGATGGCGAACCTGGTGGTCGCGCAGCTGCTGTTCCTGGAAAGCGAAAATCCGGACAAGGATATCTCGCTGTACATCAATTCCCCCGGCGGTTCGGTCTCGGCCGGCCTGGCGATCTTCGATACGATGCAGTTCATCAAGCCTGACGTATCGACCTTGTGCACCGGCATGGCCGCCTCGATGGGCGCCTTCCTGCTGGCCGCCGGCGCCAAGGGCAAGCGTTTCTCGCTGCCGAACTCGCGCATCATGATTCACCAGCCTTCCGGCGGTTCGCAGGGCATGGCATCCGACATCGAGATCCAGGCCAAGGAAATCTTGTATCTGCGTCATCGTCTGAACGCCATCATGGCCGAGCGCACCGGCCAAACCGTCGAGCAGATCGCCAAAGACACCGATCGTGACCGTTTCATGTCGGCGGAAGAGGCTGTAGAGTACGGATTGATCGACAAAATGTTGTCCACCCGGGCTTGATGCTTTCATCGCAGCGTTGCTGCGCAGTATTGCTGTAAAACGCGCCCGGGCGATCAATCGTTCGGGCGTTTCGTTTTTATTTCGGGTAGCATGTAGTGGTAGGCGGACTTTTCCGGAACGCCACACACGCTGCAACAGCAAAGCCATTCTGTAACTCAAAGAAAACTGCCCCATGTCAGACAAAAAATCCTCCAGCGGCGAAAAATTACTGTACTGCTCGTTTTGCGGCAAGAGCCAGCACGAGGTAAAGAAACTCATCGCCGGCCCGTCGGTGTTCATCTGCGACGAGTGTATTGACCTGTGCAACGACATCATCCGCGACGAGACCTCGGCCATCGAGTCGGTCGCCGGCGCCAAGTCGGACCTGCCAACCCCGCATGAAATCAAGGACTTGCTGGACCAGTACGTCATCGGCCAGCAAACCGCCAAGCGCATCCTGTCGGTGGCCGTGTACAACCACTACAAGCGTCTGAAGCATCTGGGCAAGAAAGACGACATCGAACTGGCCAAGAGCAACATCTTGCTGGTCGGTCCGACCGGCTCGGGCAAGACCCTGCTGGCGCAGACCTTGGCGCGCATGTTGAACGTGCCGTTCGTCATCGCCGACGCCACCACGTTGACCGAAGCGGGCTATGTGGGCGAGGACGTCGAGAATATCATCCAGAAACTGTTGCAGAGCTGCAACTACGACGTTGAGAAAGCGCAACGCGGCATCGTCTACATCGATGAGATCGACAAGATCTCGCGCAAGTCCGACAACCCGTCCATCACGCGCGACGTGTCGGGCGAGGGCGTCCAGCAGGCGCTGTTGAAGCTGATCGAGGGCACGATGGCGTCGGTGCCGCCACAAGGCGGGCGCAAGCATCCTAACCAGGACTTCGTGCAGATCGACACCACCAACATCATGTTCATTTGCGGCGGCGCGTTCGACGGCCTGGCCAAGGTCATCGCCAACCGTTCGGAAAAGTCGGGTATCGGCTTCTCGGCCAGCGTCAAGAGCAAGAAGGAACGCAACGCCAGCGAAGTGCTGCTGGAAGCGGAACCGGAAGATCTGATCAAGTTCGGCCTGATCCCGGAACTGGTCGGCCGTCTGCCGGTCGTCGCCACCTTGTCGGAGTTGACCGAGGAGGCGCTGATCCAGATCCTGATCGAGCCGAAGAACGCGCTGGTCAAACAGTACGCCAAGCTGCTGGACATGGAAGGCGCCGAGCTGGAGATTCGTCCGGCCGCGCTGCACGCGATCGCCAAGAAGGCGCTGGCGCGCAAGACCGGCGCCCGTGGCCTGCGTTCGATCCTGGAACACGCGTTGCTGGACACGATGTACGAGCTGCCGAATGAAACCAATGTCACCAAAGTGGTTATCGATGAGAATACGATCACCAGTGGTGCCAAACCTTTATTGATATACCAAGATCAGGCCAAAGCCTCTGGTGAGAATTAAATAACTTGTGCACACTTGCCCCACGCCGACGCAAAATTCATTTCGCATCCGTGGGGCAAGGCGGTACAATTTAAATCAATAAAAGAGCAGGCTTCATTCGAAAAGCCACACGTGACAGCCGCTGTCGCGCGTGGCTTTTTTATTGGATGGTTCTTTTAGATTGGGCTGGCGGCTTAGAAAAAACTCTTTTATATGAGAATTATTTCTTGCGGTTCGGTCTTGTGATTCGGCATATCAGCGCCCACATCATAATCACGCTTTCACATAAGGTACGCCATGACAACTTCCAAATTAACAGAGCAAACTCAACTGCCGTTATTGCCCCTGCGGGACGTTGTAGTTTTCCCGCATATGGTGATACCGCTGTTCGTAGGTCGACCCAAGTCGATCAAGGCGTTGGAAGCCGCAATGGAGCAGGGCAAGAGCATTATGCTTGCCGCGCAAAAAGCGGCCGCCAAGGACGAACCTTCTGCCTCCGATATTTACGAGATCGGCTGCGTGGCCAATATTCTGCAAATGCTGAAGCTGCCCGACGGCACCGTGAAGGTGCTGGTCGAGGGCTCGCAGCGCGCGCGCATCAACCGCATCACCGACGCGCCGACGCACTTCGTGGCCGACCTGACGCCGCTCGATTCCGAGCTGGGCGACGATTCGGAAATCGAAGCGATGCGCCGCGCCATCGTCCAGCAGTTCGACCAGTACGTCAAACTGAACAAAAAGATCCCGCCTGAAATCCTCGCTTCGCTGTCGGGCATCGACGACGCCGGCCGCCTGGCCGACACCGTCGCCGCGCACCTGCCGCTCAAGCTCGAGCAGAAACAGGTGATCCTGGAAATCTTCAGCGTCGCCAAGCGCCTCGAGCATCTGCTGGGCCAGCTGGAAGGCGAACTCGACATTCTGCAGGTCGAGAAGCGCATCCGTGGCCGCGTCAAGCGCCAGATGGAAAAGTCCCAGCGCGAGTACTACCTGAACGAACAGGTCAAAGCCATCCAGAAGGAACTGGGCGAGGGCGAGGACGGCGCCGACCTGGACGAGCTCGAGAAAAAAGTTGCGCTGGCCAAGATGCCGAAAGAGGCGCTGGACAAGGCCACCGCCGAACTGAAAAAACTCAAGCTGATGTCGCCGATGTCGGCCGAGGCGACCGTGGTGCGCAACTACATCGACACCCTGGTCAGCCTGCCGTGGAAGAAGAAGTCCAAGGTCAACAACGACCTGACCAACGCCGAGAAAGTGCTCGAGGGCGATCACTACGGCCTGGACAAGGTTAAAGAACGCATCCTGGAATACCTCGCGGTCCAGCAGCGCGTCGACAAGCTGAAAGCGCCGATCCTGTGCTTCGTCGGTCCTCCGGGCGTGGGTAAAACCTCGCTGGGGCAGTCGATCGCCCGCGCCACCAACCGCAAGTTCGTGCGCATGGCGCTCGGCGGCGTGCGCGACGAGGCCGAGATCCGCGGCCACCGCCGTACCTACATCGGCTCGATGCCGGGCAAGGTGCTGCAGTCGCTGGCCAAGGTCGGCGTGCGCAATCCGCTGTTCCTGCTGGACGAGATCGACAAGATGGGCGCGGACTTCCGCGGCGATCCGTCGTCGGCCCTGCTCGAGGTGCTGGACCCGGAACAGAACCACACGTTCTCGGACCACTACATCGAAGTCGACTTCGATCTGTCCGACGTGATGTTCGTGGCGACGTCGAACTCGTACAACATTCCGCCGGCGCTGCTCGACCGCATGGAAGTGATCCGCCTGTCCGGCTACACGGAAGACGAGAAGACCAGCATCGCCCAGCGTTACCTGCTGCCTAAACAGATCAAGAACAACGGTCTGAAGGAAGACGAGATCGCCGTTAGCGAAGCGGCGTTGCGCGACATCATCCGCTACTACACCCGCGAAGCCGGCGTGCGGTCGCTGGAACGCGAAGTGTCGAAGATCTGCCGCAAGGTGGTCAAGATGCTGCTGCTGAAGAAGTCGGAGAAGAAGGTCGCCGTCACGCCGAAAAACCTGGACAAGTTCCTGGGCGTGCGCCGCTACGACTTTGGCGTGGCCGAGAAGGAAAACCAGATCGGCCAGGTCGTCGGTCTGGCGTGGACCGAGGTGGGCGGCGATCTGCTGACCATCGAGGCCGTGCAGATGCCGGGCAAGGGCGGCGTCATCCGCACCGGTACCTTGGGCGACGTGATGAAGGAGTCGATCGAAGCGGCCCGCACCGTGGTGCGCAGCCGTGCCAACCGCCTCGGCATCAAGAACGAAGTGTTCGAGAAGAGCGACATCCACATTCACGTGCCGGAAGGCGCGACGCCGAAGGACGGTCCTTCGGCCGGCGCGGCCATGACGGTGGCGATGGTGTCGGTATTCACGGGCATTCCGGTGCGCGCCGACGTCGCCATGACGGGCGAGATCACGCTGCGCGGCGAGGTATTGCCGATCGGCGGCCTCAAAGAGAAACTGCTGGCGGCCCAGCGCGGTGGCATCAAGACCGTGCTGATCCCCGAGCAGAACGTCAAGGACCTGGCCGACATTCCGGACAACGTCAAGAACAAGCTGGAAATCGTGCCGGTGCGTTGGATCGACAAGGTGCTGGAAATCGCGCTCGAGCGTCTGCCTGAGCCGTTGACCGAGACCGCGCCGGTGGAGGCGGTGGCAGCCGCCGCCGCCAAAGCCGACGGCCAAACAGAAGTGGTAAAACACTAACTTTTGTTCGTCATTAGTATCTGGTATTACAAAAACAGGCGCTTTTATAGCGCCTGTTTTTTATTTTGGCCCACTTTTCTACAGTGCAGTGCTTGACACGACACGGGGCTGGCTTGTTTAATACGGCCTGAGATTTTTCTCGGCCGGCGCTGCGGTTTTAAATACCGGAGTTTAGCGGCTAAACGATATAACCTTTGTGACGGGGAATTGCTTTGAATAAGACTGAATTGATCGACCATATTGCCACTTCCGCTGACATCTCGAAAGCCGCCGCCGCACGCGCGCTGGACGCGGTGATCGACGGCGTGACCACGACCCTGCAAAACAACGACAGCGTGACCCTGGTCGGCTTTGGTACCTTCTCCGTGAGCGAACGCGCTGCCCGCACCGGCCGCAATCCACGCACCAAGGAAGAGATCACCATCGAAGCAGCGAAAGTTCCTAAATTTAAAGCTGGTAAAGCTTTGAAAGATGCTGTAAACTAACGGACTTCGGTGAGCAGCTCATGTAAATGAGGGGTTCACTGGAACAAAATGCGGCAAAACGGGCGGTTAGCTCAGTTGGTAGAGCGGAGCCCTTACAAGGCTTAGGTCGGGAGTTCGAGCCTCTCACCGCCCACCAGTTTTGTCGTAGCAGCAAGCAGTACCCAGTGTTTTGTTGGAGCGGTAGTTCAGTTGGTTAGAATACCGGCCTGTCACGCCGGGGGTCGCGGGTTCGAGTCCCGTCCGCTCCGCCAACAAAATGCGCATGCAAGTGCAGGACCAAAGGAGCGGTAGTTCAGTTGGTTAGAATACCGGCCTGTCACGCCGGGGGTCGCGGGTTCGAGTCCCGTCCGCTCCGCCAAGAACAAGATACCCCGCAGCTTATAATGAGCTGCGGGGTTTTTCTTTTGCGCGCCGGGTTTATCCCACGGCACCGACTTGAATATCGCGGGTCCGGCTTTATATTATCCGCGATATGAACCGTTATTAACTTTGTGGTGAATATGCTCACGCCGCCGGACAGGCGCGTGCGGCCGGGCCGTGACGGCCGGCGGCGGCGGTGCCGTTCTGTCATGATTTACCCTTGCTATAGAGGGTGCCTCGCTGTAAAATCCGCCAACCGGAATTGGCGAACGCGAGTTCGCCTTTTTTGTATGTGCAAGTTCCACTCAATCCGAATTGGCTGACCATGTTTGAATTTATTCGTACCCATCAACGCTTGATGCAGATTCTCCTGGCGATCATCATCGTACCTTCGTTCGCGTTAGTCGGTCTCGAGGGCTACAAGGGCTTCGGCGACGACGCCACCACGATCGCCAAAGTCGCCGGTCAACCGGTGAGCCAGCAAGAGTTCGACAACGCGCTGCGCAACCAGCTCGACAGCTACCGCCAGCGCATGGGCGCGCAGTTCGACCAAAAGATGTTCGATACGCCGGAATTCAAGCAAAACCTGCTCGACCAGCTGATCGCCGAGCGCGCGATCGCCGCCGAGGTCACCCGCTCGAACCTGAGCGTGAGCGACGTCCAGCTGCAAAAGGCCATCACCGAACTGTTCGGCGGTCCGGGCACGTTCGACATGGAACGCTACAAGCAGATCCTGGCCGCCCAGGGCTTGACCCCGGCCATGAACGACGCCCGCATGCGCCGCGACATCGCCCTGCAACAGCTGGCCGGCTCGGTGCAGAGCACCGCGTTCGCCCCGCGCAGCGTCGCCAAGACGCTGTCGGACATCGGCGCGCAGGAACGCGAAGTGCAGGAACTGCTGCTGCCGGTCGCCGATTTCGTGCCGCAGGTCAAAGTCACCGACGAGATGGTCAAGGCCTATTACGACAAGAACGGCAAGTTCTTCGAAGTGCCGGAACAGGCCAAGATCGAATACGTGGTCCTCAACAGCGACGCCGTGATCAGCCAGATCGCCGTCACCGACGCCGAAGTCGCCACCTACTACAACGCCAACCAGGCCGCCTTCACGACGCCGGAAACGCGCCGCGCCGCGCACGTGCTGGTCGCCTTGAAGAAAGGCGCCAACGCCGCCGAGACCGCCGCCGCCAAGGCCAAGGCCGACGCCATCGTCGCCGAGCTGCGCAAGAGTCCCGCCGACTTCGCCAAGGTCGCCAAGGCCAAGTCGGAAGACCCGGTCTCGGCCGAGCAGGGCGGCGATCTGGACATCGTCACCAAAGGCGTGCTGCCGGCGCCGGTCGAAGCGGCCGTCATGAAGCTCAAGCAGGGCGAGATCAGCGACGCCGTGCAATCGGAGTTCGGCTTCCACGTGCTGACCGTCAGCGCGCTGACGCCGGCCGTCGTCAAGCCGCTCGACGCGGTCAAGGCCGACGTGGCCGAGGCGCTGAAAAAGCAGAAGGCCGCCAAGAAATACTCGGAAATGGCTGAAACCTTCACCAACACCGTCTACGAGCAGTCCGACAGCCTGAAGCCGGTCGCCGACAAGCTGGGCCTGAAGATCGAAAGCGCCGCCAACGTCTCGCGCAATCCATCGCCGATGGCCGGCCCGGCGCCGTACAACAACGCCAAGTTCCTGGCCGCGCTGTTCTCCAACGATTCGATCAGCAGCAAGCGCAACACGGAAGCGGTCGAAGCCGCGCCGAGCACCCTGATCGCCGGCCGCATCGTCGAATTCAAGCCCGCGGCCAAGCGTCCGCTGGCCGAAGTCGATGCCGCGATCCGCCAGCGCGTGACGATGGAAGAAGCCGGCAAACTGGCCACCAAAGCCGGCGCCGACAAACTGGCGGCGTTCAAGAAGTCGGGCGACGCCGCAGGTTTCGGCGCGGCCAAGCTGGTTTCGCGCGCCAAGGCCGAAGGCATCAACGGCCTGGCCATGCAGGAAGTCATGAAAGCCGACACCAGCAAGCTGCCGGCGTACGTTGGCGTCGACGTGCCGGGCATGGGCTACGGCATCTACCGCATCGGCAAAGTGCAGCAGCCGGCCGAGCAGGACGTCGAGCGCCGCAAATCGGAAGCCGAGCAGATCAGCAGCATCGTCGCGCAGCAAGAGATGTACGAATACATCCAATTGCTGAAGCAACGCGCCAAGGTCAAGGTGCTCAAGCCGATCCAGACCGCCGCCGTCACCGAAGTGAAATGAGTTTGAATTAGCAAGAAAAAAGCCCCGGACGCCAAAACGTCCGGGGCTTTTTTGTTGGGCGGATCAGAAGGTGTAACCGACCCGCGCGTAATAATATCCGCCGTTGATGCCGATCGGCGAGAACGACGGGTACTGCGTCACCGCCGCCGTGTTGAGCGCCGCGCGCGCCGCCGCCACATACTCCCGATTGACCTTGTCCGGATACTTGTTGAACAGGTTGTTGGCGCCGGCCGATACCGTCACCGCCTTCGTCACCCGGTACGACACTTCCAGGTCCGTCGTGAACAAGGTGTCGATCTTGGTCTCGAAATAGTTGACGTTGTTGAGCGAGCTATACCCCGACGACGGCCCGTAGATCGATTCGCGCAGGTTGACCGTCCAGTCCCCCTTCTTCCACAAGCCGCCCAGGTTGACGCGCACCTTCGGCGACGAGTTCTCCAGCGAGGCGATGGCCGACTGGTCCAGCAAGCGCTGCGGCAGCAGCTGCGACGGCGCCTGGTTGACCTTGGTCACCGTGACCTGGTTGTAGTTGGCCGCCGCCGACCAGTCCACCCGGCCCAGGTCGCCGAAATTGCTGCCGTACGACAGCACCGCCTCGATCCCCTTGTTGCGGGTGTTGGCCGCGTTCGAGAACACGCTGATGCCGGTGCGCGTGACGGTCGGGTCGAGGATGTTGCCGTTGGCGCGGATGGCGGCCACCACCGCCGGCGAATTGACGGTGTTGCCCGACCCGAACAGGGTGCCGCTGCCGACGATGCGGTCGTGGATGCTGATGCTGTAGGCGTCCACCGTGACGGTCGCTTTCGGCACCGGATGGAACACCATGCCCAGGCTGTAGTTCTGCGACTTCTCCGGCTTCAGGCCATTGATGCCGACCAGCGCGGCGGCAGGCGAGTTCGGCGCCAGCTGCACCGACGCCTGCGTCGGCGAGACGTTGGTGGCCGAGTAGTACTGTTCGGCCATGGTCGGCGCGCGGAAGCCGTTGCTGACGGTGCCGCGCAGCGCGAACGCCGGGGTGAAGTCGTAGCGGGCCGTGAACTTGCCGACGCGCGCGCTGCCGAAGTCGCTGTAGTCCTCGAAGCGGGCGGCGACGTCGATTTTCAGATTGGCCACCGGCGAGCCGGCGACGTCGACATAGACCGATTTGTTGTTGCGGTCGTGCTTGCCGGCGTCGGTCAGCGAGAAGCCCGGATACGATTGCGAGCCTTCCTTGTAGCGCGAGGCGGGGTCGCCGGCGCCGATCTCGTAGCCGTCGCGGCGGTACTCGACGCCGCCTGCCACCGACAGCGGCGAGGCCCAGCCGACGGCGAACTCGCGGTTGACCTCGAGCGACGTGGTCCACTGGGTGGCAGTGAAGGTGCCGGCGTGGAACAGGGTCGGCGAGGCGCCGGTGTCGTTGAACAGCGAGATGTTGCCGGAGTTTTTGACGCCGATTTTCGCCTCGTCCTTGCCGTAGGTGCTGCTCAAATCCCAGTTCCAGCCGGCCAGCTCGCCCTTGGCGCCGCCGGTGAAGCCGTAGTCGGTCTCGTCCAGCGTCTGCTTGGGGTTGAAGCCGTTCGGGTACATGCGCGGAATGCGGTTCGGCACGCGGTAATTCTGGAACGAATCGGCCTCCTTCTTGCCGTAGGTGGCGATGGTGTACAGCTCGGTGCCGCCGAGATCGACGCCGCCGTTCAGGGACAGCAGGTTCAGGTGGTAGGCGGCGTCGCCGGAGATCTTGTTGGCGTACGGATAGCCGTCGGCCTGCGTCAACGTCGGCATCGACGCCAGGTTGGCCGGGTTCGTCACGCGCGGATCGACGTCCGAGCGCATGCTGTGGCCGTGGTACTTGGTTTCGCCGGTCAGGTTCAGGTAGCTGTTGGCGCTCGGCTCGAAGCCGATGTTGAAGCTGGCGTCGCCGGTCTTGCCGCCTTCGTCGAAATAGCGGCCGGCGGTGCCGGTCAGCGAGCCGCCCGAGTTGTCCTTCTTGAGGATGATGTTGATCACGCCGGCGATCGCGTCGGTGCCGTACTGGGCGGCGGCGCCGTCCTGCAGCACTTCGATATGGTCGATGGCGGCCACCGGGATGAAGTTCAGGTCGGTCGCGGCGCCGCCCTGGAACGGCCCGGCCAGCACCGCCAGGTTGGCGGTGGTGTGGCGGCGCTTGCCGTTGACCAGCACCAGCGTGTTGTTAGGGCTCAGGCCGCGCAGGCGGGCCGACAGCGTCATGTTGGCGGTATCGCCGCCGAAGGCCTGGGCGGTGAAGGAGGGCAGGTTCTGCGCCAGCGCCTGGATCAGGTCCGGCTGGCCGGTGCGTTCCAGCGAGCCGGAATCGAGCACCTGGATCGGCGACGCGCTATCGACCGCCTTCAACCCGCCCCGGCGGGTGCCGGTGACGATGACGGCCATCACGTTGTCGCCGGCGGCGGCGGGCGCGGCTGCGGCTGCGGCCGCAGCGTCGGCCGCGCCCGCGCCTGCGGCGGTTTCGGCGTCGGCGGCCATCACGTTCGCTGCCGCGCCGGCGGTCAGTGCCAGCAGTACGGCTTGGGTCAACAAGCGTTTTTTCGTGTGCATCGGTTGCTTCATTGGTGCCGCTCCTTCAGGTTTAAAAAATTTAGGCGCAAGTGTCCCCAGACCCCGTCGCGGGGTTTTCTTTTGGGCTACAGGTGGGTGGACGCCGGCATGAAACTGGCGTAAGGGACAATTACCTTATCGCAAGATGTGTGCCAAGATAGCAAACTGAAAGCTATGTAAATACTTTAGCGGATTGGCGGGGGCGGCTGCCCGGGAGGCGATTTTTTTTATGCAGAAATCCGCATGCGCCGCTTTGTAACAAAGTTGTTACAAGCGGCGTCCAGGGATGCACTGTTTTGGTGTAGTCTTGCTGTTACCGCGCGGTGGCGATCAAATATTGCGCCGCCTTGTCGAAGGCGGTTGTGTCGATATCGTCAAGTTCGAGCAGCGTCGCCGCGCCGAATTTGACGAAGTTGCGGTCGATCGACCTCAGATAAGCCGGATCGTAATGCCGCTCCAGCAATTCCTCGACCAGCGGCGCCATCTGCCCGCCGTCTGACAGCGCTTGCCAGCGGTTGATCGTCTCGCGTCCGTGCAGCGCCGTCAAATGCTCCAGCTGCTCGTTCAGCGACGCCGGGCTGACCAGGAAATGCTGATAATCCTCCATCAGCAAGCGCACGCGGTTGGCGCGCGACAGGGTCAGCGAAATGCAGTCCGACGCCCGCATCGACTCCATCAGCGCCGTGGGCACGCGCAGGTTGCCGACCTTCTTGCTCTCGGACTCGACAAACACCGGCAGCGCCGGGTCGAAGCGGCGTAGGGTTTCCCAGATGCTCGTTTCGAACGCCTTCTGGCTCGGCTGCGGCTGGCTGGGCAGGTTGCCCAGCACCGAGCCCCGGTGCGCGGCCAGCTGTTCCAGATCCAGCACTTGCGCGCCGTGCGCGTGCAACACCTCCAGCAAACGGCTCTTGCCGCTGCCCGTCGTGCCGCACACGACCTTGAAGCGCAGCGGCGGCGCCACCTCCAGCGCGGCGTTGACGTGCGCGCGGAAGGCCTTGTAGCCGCCGTCGAGCTGCACCACGGGCCAGCCGACCTTGGCCAGGATGTGCGCCATCGAGCCGCTGCGGTTGCCGCCGCGCCAGCAATAAATCAGCGGGCGCCATTCGCGCGGCTTGTCCAGCCACAGCCGCTCCAGGTGGTTGGCGATGTTGGCCGCCACTAGCGCGGCGCCGACTTTCTTGGCCTCGAACGAGTTGATCTGCTTGTACATGGTGCCGACGCGGATGCGCTGCTCGTCGTCGAGCACCGGCGCGTTGATGGCGCCGGGCAAGTGGTCGAGCGCGAATTCGGACGGGCTGCGCGCGTCGATGATGGCGTCGAAACTGTCCAACTGCCGCAGCACGTCGTCGATGCCGAGAATTTCCGGATACTTCATTTTGCCTTGATGGTTTTTTGCAGCACGGGCCAGATATTGGCCAGGATGGTCGGGTGGGCTTGCGCCAGCGGATGCAGGCGGTCGGGCTGGAACAGCGCGGTCTTGTCGGCGACGCCGTCGAGCATGAACGGCACCAGCGGCGCCTTGAATTCCTTGCTCAGCGCGCCGTACATGGCGAAAAATTGCTCCGAGTAGTCGCGCCCGTAGTTGGGCGGTATGCGCATGCCGACCAGCACGACCTTGGCGCCGGCCCTGGTGGCGGCCTCGTTCATCGCGCGCAGGTTGGCCTCGGCGGCCTTGACCGGCAGTCCGCGCAGGCCGTCGTTGGCGCCCAGTTCGATGACCACTAGCGCCGGTTGATACTTGGCCAGCAGCGCCGGCAGCCGGGTGCGGCCGCCGCTGGTGGTCTCGCCGCTGACGCTGGCGTTGACCAGCACGGCGTCGATCTTCTCGTCCTTGAGCTTCTTCTCGGCCAGCGCCACCCAGCCGGCGCCGCGCGCCAGGCCGTATTCGGCCGACAGGCTGTCCCCGAGCACAAGCACGGTTTTTGGTGCAGAATAGGCGCTCGCCGCTGCCGACAACATGAGCAGGGCGGCCAGTGCGTGTACACTTAGTTTCTTCGATAAATCTGTTACCAACTTACTCAATACATTTCGCATGCCCGATTTCCCTAAAGCGTCTTCCAATTTCGTGCCGGATGGTCCCGGCGGCGGTTATAGCACGGCAAGTACGGCGGCCGCCGTGGCCGACGGCGCGGCCATCGCCGTCGTCGGCCTGGCCAAGCGTGTCGCCGATGCCAGCGGCGAACTGACGATCTTGCACGAGGTGGATTTTACCGTGCAAAAAGCCGAGACGCTCGCCATTGTAGGCGCATCCGGATCGGGCAAGTCCACTTTGCTCGGTTTGCTCGCCGGCCTGGACACGCCGAGCGCCGGCAAGGTGGTGCTCGACGGCGTCGACATCTACGCGCTCGACGAGGACGGCCGCGCCGCGCTGCGCAAGGAAAAACTGGGCTTCGTGTTCCAGTCGTTCCAGCTGCTGGCGCATTTGACGGCGGTCGAAAATGTCATGTTGCCCCTGGAATTGAGCGGCGCCACGCACGCGCGCGAGAAGGCGGAAGCGATGCTGGACCGCGTCGGCCTTGGCAGCCGCTTGAAGCATTATCCCAAATACCTGTCCGGCGGCGAGCAGCAGCGCGTGGCGCTGGCGCGCGCCTTCGTCACCGAGCCGCCGCTGCTGTTCGCCGACGAGCCAACCGGCAGCCTGGACGCGGCGACCGGCGAATCGGTCATCAAATTGATGTTCGAATTGAACCGCCAGCACGGTTCGACGTTGGTGTTGGTCACGCACGACCAGTCGATGGCGGCGCGTTGCGGGCGAACCATCACCATCGCCGCCGGAAGATTGGTCTGACGTAGGGCGGATTAGCGTAGCGTAACCGGCCATGCATGCGCCTCCGATGGCAGCCGCAAGGCCGATGACGAGGTTCCGCCAATCCGCCCACGTGTCATACGTGTCTTCTTGCCAACGGGCCTATCTGCCGTGATGCTGCACCATCCGGTTCAGCGCCACCCGGATCGCCGGTATCAACTCGCCGGCCGTCAAGCCGATCGGCCCGGCGCCGTCGGCCACCAGCACATCGGCGGCCATGCCGTGCAGCCACACGGCCCCCAGCGCCGCCTCCCACTGCGGCCAACCCTGCGCCATCAAGCCGCCGCACAGCCCCGCCAGCACGTCGCCGGTTCCCGCCGTCGCCAGCGCCGGATTGCCGGTGGTGTTGATGACCACCGCGCCGGTGGGCGCGGCGATCACCGTGCCGGAGCCTTTCAGCACCACCACCGCGTTCAACGACGCCGCCAGCTTGCGCGCCGCCAGCACCCGGTCCGCCTGCACCTCGGCCACCGGACACTCCAGCAAGCGCGCCGCTTCCAGCGGATGCGGCGTCAGCACCGCCGGGTGCTTGCGCCCCGCGAGCGCCTCGCGCAGCGGCGGCGTGGCCGCGATCAGATTGAGCGCGTCGGCATCGGCCAGCAGCGCGCCGTCGCCGGCGATGGCGCGCGCCAGCAAACCGGCTGCCGCCGACGAGGCCCCGAGGCCCGGGCCTATCACCAGGGCCGCCGTCTCCAGATCGAAATCGCCGGCGCCACGGCACATCAGTTCCGGCTGGCCGGCGTCGCACGGCAGCGGCTCGTCGACGAACAAGGCGTAGACCCGGCCGGCGCCCGTGTGCAGCGCGGCGCGCGCGGCCAGCAACGGCGCGCCGGCCATGCCGCGTGCGCCGCCAATCACCGCCACGTTGCCGTAGCTGCCTTTGTGCGAGCTGTGCAGGCGCGGCCGCAGATGGCGCGCGAACAACTTGACGTCGTTCACGTGCATGCTGGCCGGCGGGAACAGGGCAGCGTCGATGTCGAGCCGCGAGACGTCCACCAGGCCGGCGTGGTCGCGGCCCTCCCAGGTGTGCAGGCCCGGCTTGTCGGCGATGAAGGTGATCGTGTGCGTGGCGCGCACGGCCACGCCTTCCGCTCCGACGACGGCGCCGGTGTCGGCATTGAGGCCGCTGGGCACGTCGAGCGCCAGCACCTGGCACTTGAGCAGGTTGACCGCCTCCACCAGCGAGCGCATGGCGCCGGTCAGCGGCCGCTTCAGGCCGATGCCGAACAGGCCGTCGACCACCAGGTTCCAGTCGGCGCCGGCCACCAGCGCCTCGGCGGCGCCGGCCGTCCCGGTGGCCGCGTCGGTATCGGTGGCACCATCGGTATCGGCGGCCTCGGCGAACTGCGCGTCGCTGACGCGCGCCCGCTGCAGCGCGGCCTGGCGTTCGGCCGAGGACTCGCCGGTGGGCGGGTAGTGCAGCACCGTGACGCTGGCGCCGGCGTAGGCAAGGTGGGCGGCCGCCTCGAGCGCGTCGCCGCCGTTGTTGCCGGGACCGGCAAGCACAAGCACCCGGGCGCGGTTGGTGGAGAACGGCAGCATGTCGAGCGCCGCGTTGGCGCCGGACTGGCCGGCGCGCTGCATCAGCGCGCCGTCCGGCAGTACCGCCGCGGCGGCGTGTTCGATGGCGCGGATCTCGGCGACGGAGTAGAGTCTATTCATCGTGCCATCTTAGCATCAAAATTTGTGGGGCACCGCAGGAACGGCGCTTCCAAGCGTGCCGCCCACACACTACAATAGACGCTTCACTAGGTGTTTTGGGGCATGCATGGATTGGCAATTCTGGATCGACCGCGGCGGCACGTTCACCGATATCGTGGCGCGTCCGCCCGATGGCCGCCTGCGTACGTTGAAGCTGTTGTCCGAAAATCCGGAACACTATGCCGACGCCGCCATCGCCGGCATCCGCCAGTTGATGGGCGTCGCAAAGGGCGCGCCGATGCCGGTGGCGCGGATCGGCGCCGTCAAGATGGGCACCACGGTGGCCACCAACGCGCTGCTCGAACGCAAGGGCGAGCCGACCGCGCTGGCCATCACGCGCGGCTTCGGCGACGCGCTGCGCATCGCCTACCAGAACCGTCCGCGCCTGTTCGACCGCCACATCGTGCTGCCCGAGCTGCTGTATCGGCAGGTGATCGAGATCGACGAGCGCGTCGGCGCCCACGGCGACATCGTCGCCGCGCTCGATCTCGACGCCGCCCGCGCCGGCTTGCAGGCGGCCTACGACCAGGGCCTGCGCTCGCTGGCGATCGTCTTCATGCACGGCTACCGCTACCACGAGCACGAGGACCGGGTGGCCGAGGCGGCGCGGGCGATCGGCTTTACTCAGGTGTCGGTGTCGCACCAGGCCAGCCCGATGATGAAGCTGGTCGCGCGCGGCGACACCACCGTCGTCGACGCCTACCTGTCGCCGATCCTGCGCCGCTACGTCGACCAGGTGGCCGGCGAGATGCCGGGGGTGAACCTGCAGTTCATGCAGTCGAGCGGCGGCCTGACCGACGCCCGCGCCTTCCAGGGCAAGGACAGCATCCTGAGCGGCCCGGCCGGCGGCATCGTCGGCATGGTGCGCGCCAGCGAACTGGCCGGTTTCGACAAGGTGATCGGCTTCGACATGGGCGGCACCTCGACCGACGTGTCGCATTACGCCGGCGAGTTCGAGCGCGTGTTCGACACCCAGGTGGCCGGCGTGCGCATGCGCGCGCCGATGATGAGCATCCACACGGTGGCCGCCGGCGGCGGCTCGATCCTGCACTTCGACGGCAGCCGCTATCGCGTCGGCCCCGACAGCGCCGGCGCCAATCCCGGCCCGGCCAGCTACCGGCGCGGCGGGCCGCTGGCGGTCACCGATTGCAACGTCATGCTCGGCAAAATCCAGCCGCAGCATTTCCCGCGGCTGTTCGGCGGCGACGGCGGCCAGGCGCTCGACGCCGCGACCGTGCGCGCCGGCTTCGGCGAGCTGGCCGCGCGCATCTCCGCCGCCACCGGCCTGGAGACGACCGCCGAGCAGGTGGCCGAGGGCTTCATCGAGATCGCCGTCGGCAACATGGCCAACGCGATCAAGCAGATCTCGGTGCAGCGCGGCCACGACGTGACCGAGTACACGCTTACCAGCTTCGGCGGCGCCGGCGGTCAGCACGCCTGCCTGGTGGCCGACGCGCTGGGCATGAAAACGGTGTTCGTCCACTCGCTGGCCGGCGTCATGTCGGCCTACGGCATGGGCCTGGCCGACCAGAGCGTGATGCGCGAGGCGGCCGTCGAGGCGCGCCTGACCGAACAGCTGCGGCCGGACCTGGGCGCGCGCCTCGAAGCGTTGGGCGAACAGGTCCGCGCCGAGCTGCACCGCCAGGGCGTGGCCGACGCGCGCATCGCGCTGATACGGCGCGTGCATCTGCGCTACGAGGGCACCGATTCGGCGCTGATCGTGCTGTTCGATACCAACGACAGCATGCAGGCCCAGTTCGAGGCGGCGTACCGCAAGCGCTACTCGTTCCTGATGCAGGCCAAGGCGCTGATCGTCGAGGCGGTGTCGGTGGAGGCGGTCGGCAAGTCCGACGCGCCGGCCGAGAACGTCGCGCCGCCGCCGCCGCGCGCCGGCGGCCTGGCGCCGGACGCCATCGTGCCGATGTACTCGGGCGGGCGCTGGCGCCAGACCAATCTGTACCAGCGCGCGTCCACGCGCATCGGCGACATCCTCGACGGCCCGGCCATCATCGCCGAGGCCAACGCCACCACGATCGTCGAGCCGGGCTGGCAGGCCGAGGTCTCGCCGCACGACCATCTGGTGCTGCGCAGGGTGGCGGCGCTGCCGGCGCGGCGCGCCATCGGCACCAGCGCCGATCCGGTGATGCTGGAGATCTTCAACAACCTGTTCATGTCGATCGCCGAGCAGATGGGGCTGCGCCTGCAGAACACCGCGTACTCGGTCAACATCAAGGAGCGGCTCGACTTCAGCTGCGCCATCTTCGACGCCGAAGGCAACCTGATCGCCAACGCGCCGCACATGCCTGTGCACCTGGGCTCGATGGGCGAGAGCATCAAAACCGTGATGCGCGAGAACGCCGGCAAGATGCGCGCCGGCGACGTCTTCATGCTCAACGACCCGTACAACGGCGGCACCCATTTGCCCGACGTGACCGTCATTTCACCGGTGTTCGACGAGGCGGCCGAACAGATCCTGTTCTATGTCGGCTCGCGCGGCCACCACGCCGACATCGGCGGCACCACGCCCGGCTCGATGCCGCCGGACTCGCGCATCATCGAGGAAGAGGGCGTGTTGATCGATAATTTCAAGCTGGTCGACGGCGCCGACGGCGGCCGCCTGCGCGACGCCGAAACGCGGGCCCTGCTGGCCGGCGCGCGCTATCCGGCGCGCAATCCGGACCAGAACATGGCCGACCTGCGCGCGCAGGTGGCCGCCAACCAGAAAGGCGTCGACGAATTGCGCAAAATGGTCGCGCACTTCGGCCTGGACGTGGTGCGGGCCTACATGGGCCACGTGCAGGACAACGCCGAGGAAGCGGTGCGGCGCGTGATCGGCTCGCTCAAGGACGGCGCCTACACGCTGCCGCTCGACAACGGCGCGCAAATCCAGGTGGCGGTGCGGGTTGACCGGGCCAATCGCGGCGCCGTGATCGATTTCACCGGCACCTCGGCCCAGCTGGACAACAACTTCAACGCGCCGTCGGCGGTGTGCATGGCCGCCGTGCTGTACGTGTTCCGCACCCTGGTCGACGACGAGATTCCGCTCAACGCCGGCTGCCTCAAGCCGCTGAAGGTGATCATCCCGCCGGGTTCCATGCTCAATCCGCACTATCCGGCGTCGGTCGTGTCGGGCAACGTCGAGACGTCGACCTGCATCACCAACGCGCTGTACGGCGCGCTGGGGGTGATGGCGGCCGCGCAGGGCACGATGAACAATTTCACGTTCGGCAACGCCAAGTACCAGTACTACGAAACCATCAGCGGCGGTTCCGGCGCCGGCCCGGGCTTCGACGGCACCAGCGTGGTGCAGACCAATATGACCAACTCGCGCCTGACCGATCCCGAAATCCTGGAGTTCCGCTTTCCGGTGCGGCTGGAGAGCTACGCGATCCGCCGGGGCAGCGGCGGCGCCGGCCGCTGGCGCGGTGGTGACGGCGGCGTGCGCAAGGTGCGCTTCCTGGAGCCGATGACGGCGGCCATCCTGTCGAACAACCGCATCCACGCGCCGTTCGGCATGGCCGGCGGCGAACCGGGCGCGCTCGGACGCAACACCGTGCTACGTAGCGACGGCGGCGTCGAGCAGCTGGGCCACATCGGCAAGGTCGACATGCTGCCGGGCGACGTGTTCGTCATCGAAACGCCCGGCGGCGGCGGCTACGGCGAAGCGGAGCGCGCAACCGGGCGTTGATCCGGGCCGCGCAGCGCGGATTTGCTCGCTATGCCCCTGGCACGTCCACGCGTTTCAGATGGCGTCACGCGTCGATGGGATACCCGCCTGCCCGGGCGCGGCGCGGGGCCGCTGTGTAAACATGGTCGAGAACATCGGCTTCAGGAAGCTGGCGCCGTAGCGGCTCAGATGGTCGTCGTCGAAGTACATCGAGCGGTTGTTCACCAGCGCGTCGCAACGGTCCTTGCCGCACAGGTACGGCAGCGGATCGAGGATGGTCACGCCGCACCGGGCGGCCGCCGCGTCCTGCGCCTCCCACACCGGCGCGTGCCGCGTCCGATACTCGCCAAGCGGCATGGAGATCTTCCGGCGCTCCCCCAGCACCATCGCATGGCCCAGCGTACTGGGCACGTCGATCCGCATCTCCGGGACCGGCCGCATCATGTAGACCTTGTGGTGCCTGGCGATGGCGCAGGCGGTGTCGATCATGTTCTGCCGTACTTCACGGTAAAACGCCGGACTGCGCGCGGCGTAGGGCTTGCCAAAATGGATATCCGGAACGTTGACGTCCTCGTCCACCTCATCCTCGTTCGGTCCCCGCATGTAGAGCGAGCTGCGGTTGATGATGAGCACCGGCACCGCGGCCGGCACCGTTTCCATCCGGCGCATGACCCACGCCATGAAGCGGTCGCAATGGAAGGACGGATCGTTGCTGCTGTGGATGTTGAGCATGGACGGGCAGCCGGACATGGCCCAGCGCACGGCGCCCATGTCGGCCCGGGGGAGTGCGCTTTTGACGGCCCCGAACAGCGCCCCGGCGTGGCTGTCGCCGAGCACGATCACTCCCGGGTTGGCGCCGCCCGCCACGCAGCCGTCGTCATTGCCGTGCTCGAGGATGCGGCAATCCGGAAACGCATCCTCCTTCTCTTTGGCGACGGCGAACATCTGTTGGACGTCGTCCGGCAGGCGCGATGGAATCCCGCCCAGGTAGGCGATCATCGATCCGGGCAGCACGATGGCCGCGCAGGCGCCGGCCAGCACGGCGGAGCCGGCGCCGCGCGCCATGGTCTCCAGCGGCCGGCGCATGCGCGTTTCGACCAGCGCATACGACAGGTGGCCGAGCACGAAGGTCAGCGCCACGCAGCAGGCGGTCAGGACCAGGTTGTTCTTGTCGCCGAAATAGTAGATGCCCACCACCAGCGGCCAGTGCCACAGGTACATCGAATACGAGCGTTCGCCGATCCAGCGCAGCGGCGCCCAATTGGTGAGGATGGAGTCCTGCTTGGCGGCGATCAGCACCATCACCGTGCCGAGCACCGGCACCAGCGCGCGCCATTGCGGCCAGACCAGATGCCCGAAGGTCAGGATGGCGCAGGAGATCAGGGCCAGGCCGCCGATCTCGAGGCCGTCGCGCAGCGCCGCCGAGCGTGGCGGCGCTGACGCCGTCAGCGCCACCAGGCCGCCGGCGATCATTTCCCACGCGCGGAACGGCAGCAGGAAGAAGGCGGTGGCCGGTTTGCTGGCGCCCGTGTGCAGGCACAGGCCGAGCGACAGCAGGCCGCCGCCGACTAGCAGCAGTAGCAGGGCGCGCGGCGACGGCCGGATTTTCCAGGCCAGCAGCATCGCCACCGGCAGCAGCATGTAGAACTGCCATTCGACCGACAGCGACCAGGTGTGCATCAGCCAGATGCCGTGGGCGTGGGCCGTGAAGTAGCCGGCCTCGCGCCAGAATTTTATATTCGAGAAAAACAGCACGGCGCCGCGGGCCTGCTCACCGTAGGCGCCGAATTCCTCCGGCGACATGACGAACCAGCCGATGACGAACATCGTCGCGCACATGACGATCAGCGCCGGCCAGATCCTTTTGCCACGGGCCAGAAAGAAGTTCCACAGAAAAGCGGACGGCGCGGCCGCCGCGCCGCCTTGCAGCGCGCGCGCGATGATGCCCGTCATCAGAAAGCCGGAGATCACGAAGAAGATGTCGACCCCAACGTAACCGCCGTCGAAGCCGGCTACTTTAAAGTGAAACAAGATCACAGCGAGTACCGCCCATGCCCGCAGTCCATTAATATCCGCGCGAAAACCCCGGTGGCCCGCCTTATCCATACTCGTCCCTGTCAAAATTACCGTTGCTTAACTATTACCGCAATAGTTAGTAATTTTACCATAAAAATATAAAAATGCTATTAAAATGGCGGATGCGCCAGGGCGTGGCAGCGCGGCGGCGCGGCCAGCAGGTGGATGGCGCTACCATGGGTAGCGTCAGGCGATACCGTGGAGTTGGCGCTTGTTGAAAAGAGGGGTGTTCAGTACAGTTCGCTTTTGTCCAAAGACGAGACAATCATGCGTACCTTATTCAGGCTCCTGCGCGGACACGGAACGCCCAACTCGGCGGTCGTTTCCGCCTTCGTGTTATGCGCGCTGTACTTCGTGTCGTGGTATCTGATCACCCATTGGTCGGACTTCCCGGCCTCGCCGATCTTCTACCGCTGACGCGGCGCCGCGCCGGCCCTAGGCCGTGGTGGCGATACCGTACTTGCGCTGGGTGTGATAATACTGCGCCTGCAGCGCCTCCAGCGACGGATGGGCCGGGTCGATCTTGCGCATGCGCTCGAGCAGATAGGCGCATTGCTCGGCCAGCGGCACTTCCCAGCCCAGATCGTCCAACTGCTTCAACATCGCCGAGGCCGCCGCCGGCAGCAGCGACATGTTGGCCGGCGCCTTGCGCAAACCGGCGTTGAGCGTGTCGAGCGCGCCGCGCAGGTCGCCGTGGCCGCGCATCGCGGCCGCGTCGGACAGCAGCTCGCCCACCTGCATCTTGATCTGTTCGCCCATGCCCTCGGCCAGGTCGTGGCGGCCGGCCCGTTCGAACACCTGCACTGCGTCGTCCATCGTCACGCCGCTGTCGGTGTCGTTCATCAGGTTGAGCATGACGTTCGACGCCTGCTGGTCGAGCTTGACGCTCAGGCAGCTGTGCACCAGGCCGATCTTCAGGCCGGTCGACAGGCCGCGCGCGTTCTCGATGGCGTTGACGGCCGTCGTCAGTTCGGTGGCGGCGCCGGCCAGGTTGCCCGTCATTTCCTGCACCAGGCCGGCGGCGATGGCGCGGCACGCCTCGGTGTTGGCGTTGCCGCGCAGCGAGCGCTCCATGTCGCGGATCACGCCGCTGGCCTGGTTGGCGTCACCTTTCTTGACCAACGTTTTGACCAGCTTGACGTGGTCCTCGGGGTCGCGGAACTCGGAATACTTGGCCTTGGCGACGACCTGCTTGAAGGCCTTCTCGGCCACGCCGACATCGCCGGTCTCCAGCGCCACCTCGCCCAGGTGGCGCAGCCGGCGCACCATGTTGGGGGAGATGCCGACCGCGTCCTCCAGCACCTTCTTGGCCGACTCCTGCTGGCCCAGCGCCTCGTGGGTGCGCGCCAGCAGGTCGTAGGCGGCCATGAATTTCGGATGCTCGTCGAGCAGGGCGACCAGCGTTTGCTGCGCCTCGACGAATTTTTGCAGCCCGAACTGGCAGCGCGCCATGCCCAGGTGGGCCCAGGCGGTGGGGCGGGTCATCAGGATGGTCTGGTAGACGAATTCGGCCTCGACCAGGTCGTCGATCGACACCAGCAGCTCGGCGCGCAGGCGGGCGTAGTCGTTGGCGTAGCGCGGATGCTTATCCTCGCCCTCCTTGCAGCTGCCGATGGCCTTGCGGATGCTGCCGGCGGCGAGCTGCTGGTACACCGGCCAGAACACCTCGCGCCGGTCGACGGCGCGGCCGATGCGCTGCAGCAGCGAATCGACGGTGAACGGTTTGAGGATGTAATCGGTCGGCGCCAGCTCGACCGCGCCGATGACCTTGCTATACACGCCCTCGGAGGTGAGCATGATGAAGATGGTCCATTGGGCGATCAGCTTGTGGTGGCGCAGGTCTTCCAGAAGCTGTTGTCCGTCCTGGCCGTTGGCTTCGCCGCTGCCGTTGCCCAGGTCGTATTCGCACAGCACGATGTCGTAGGGCTTCTTGGACAACTGCCGGATGGCGGTACCGGAGCTGACCGCGTATTCGATCTTGGTGATGGACGATTGGTTCAGCATATTGTGCAGGCTGCCGCGCATCCCCGGGTTCGGGTCGACGATGAGCACCGACAAGTCGCTATATTCCGGCATGATGAAACCTCTGCTTGTGTTCCCGCTTATTCGGCTTAGCATACTCCAAGGCAAGTAAAAATGTTACAGAAACCAACTGTTTAGCGCCGAAACAGGGGCTTTTCAGGCCGAAATGGGCGATTAATGTTGCTTCGACGGCAGTTTTTGAGTGGAAATGGCGCTGTATGGGGAAGCTGCTAACGGGTATAATGCGCGCAAAGGAACACTGCAAGAATTAGCCTCATGCCCCATCGCCCTTTAATCCGCAGCCTTGCTGCATCAACCATCCTCCAAATATGTTGATTCTGCCGGGCTCCAACGCCCTGTCCGCATTCCGTAGCCAACGCCTGTTGACCCAACTGCAAGCCGCGCTGCCGTCCGTCGCCGCCGTCCAGGCGCGCTATGTCCACTTCATCGACGCCGCCCAGCCGCTGTCGGCCGACGACACCGGCCGCCTTGGCGCGTTGCTGACCTACGGCGAGCCGGCCCACGCCGACAACACCGACGGCGCGGTCGAAGAATTCTTCGTCATCCCGCGTTTCGGCACGATCTCGCCGTGGGCTTCCAAGGCCACCGACATCGTCCACAACTGCGGCATGGCACACGTCAAGCGCGTCGAGCGCGGCATCGCCTTCCGCATCAACCTGAAGACGGGCATTTTGGGCAGCAGCATCGGCGCGCCGAAGAAACTGTCGGACGACGAAGTGCAGACCGTCGCCGCCTTGCTGCACGACCGCATGACCGAATCGGTGCTGCGCTCGTCGGAGGAGGCCGCCGGCCTGTTCCGCACCCTGGACGCCAAGCCGCTGGAGTCGGTCGACGTGATCGGCATGGGCAAGAATGCGCTGGACAAGGCCAACACGGACCTGGGCCTGGCGATGTCGGACGACGAGATCGAGTACCTGGACGCCGCCTTCACCAAGGCCGGCCGCAATCCGACCGACGTCGAACTGATGATGTTCGCGCAGGCCAACAGCGAGCATTGCCGCCACAAGATCTTCAACGCCGACTGGACCATTGACGGCGTGGCGCAGCCGAAGTCGTTGTTCGGCATGATCAAGAACACCCACCAGTTGCAGCCGAAGGGCACCATCGTCGCCTACAGCGACAACTCGTCGATCATGGAAGGCGCCGAAGTGATGCGCTTCTTCCCGCAGGGCGAGGCGCAGCAGTACGCGCCGATGACCGAATTGACGCACACCCTGATGAAGGTGGAAACCCACAACCACCCGACCGCGATTTCGCCGTTCCCGGGCGCCTCCACCGGCGCCGGCGGCGAGATCCGCGACGAGGGCGCGACCGGCCGCGGCGCCAAGCCGAAGGCCGGCCTGACCGGCTTCACGGTCTCGAACCTGCTGCTGCCGGGCGCCGTGCAGGCCTGGGAAAACGACATCGACGTCACCGCGCCGGTGGCTGGCTACCGCGACAGCGCGTCCGCCAAGGCTTACGGCAAGCCGGACCGCATCGCCTCGGCGCTGCAGATCATGATCGAAGGCCCGCTCGGCGGCGCCGCGTTCAGCAATGAATTCGGCCGTCCGGTGCTCGGCGGTTACTTCCGCACCTACGAACAGAACATCGGCAAGCAGTTCGCCGGCGCCCAGGACACCGTGTTCGGCTACCACAAGCCGATCATGATCGCCGGCGGCATCGGCAACATCTCCGGCCAGCACACGCACAAGAACGACATCCCGGTCGGCAGCCTGCTGGTGCAGCTGGGCGGCCCCGGCATGCGCATCGGCATGGGCGGCTCGGCCGCGTCGTCGATGGCGACCGGCACCAACACGGCCGACCTGGACTTCGACTCGGTCCAGCGCGGCAACCCGGAAATGGAACGCCGCGCCCAGGAAGTGATCAACGGCTGCTGGCAGCTCGGCGCGAACAATCCGATCATTTCGATCCACGACGTCGGCGCCGGCGGTTTGTCGAACGCCTTCCCGGAGATCACCAACGACGCCAAGCGCGGCGCGATCTTCGACCTGCGCAAGATCCCGCTGGAAGAAAGCGGCATGGCGCCGAAGGAAATCTGGTCCAACGAATCGCAGGAACGCTATGTGCTGGCCATCGCGCCGGAGAGCCTGCCGCTGTTCAAGGCGCTGTGCGAGCGCGAGCGCTGCCTGTTCGCCGTCGTCGGCACCGCCACCGAGGAACGCCAGCTGAAGCTGATCGATCCGGAGCTGGGCAACGAGCCGGTCGACATGCCGATGGATGTCCTGCTGGGCAAACCGCCGAAGATGCAGCGCGACGCGCACCACGTGCGAAACGATTTCCCGGCCATCGACCTGACCGGCATCGAACTGGAAGAAGCGGCCAAGCGCGTGCTGCTGCTGCCGACCGTCGGCGACAAGTCGTTCCTGATCACCATCGGCGACCGCACCGTGGGCGGCATGTCGGTGCGCGACCAGATGGTCGGCCCGTGGCAGGTGCCGGTGGCCGATTGCGCCGTCACCGCGATGAGCTTCGAAGGGTATCTGGGCGAGGCGATGGCGATGGGCGAGCGCACGCCGCTGGCCGTCATCAACGCCGCCGCGTCGGGCCGCATGGCCGTCGCCGAATCGATCACCAACATCGCCGCCGCGCCGATCAAGGATATCTCCGACATCAAACTGTCGGCCAACTGGATGGCCGCCTGCGGCCAGCCGGGCCAGGACGCGGCGCTGTTCGACACCGTCAAGGCGGTCGGCATGGAATTGTGCCCGGCGCTGGGTATCAGCATCCCGGTCGGCAAGGATTCGCTGTCGATGCGCACCACGTGGAAAGACGATGGGGACGGGGAGCCTCGACCTAAAGCGGTCACGTCGCCAGTGTCGCTGATCGTCTCGGCCTTCGCGCCGGTGTACGATGTGCGCAAATCGCTGACGCCGCAGATCAAGACCGACGCCGGCGACACCGCCATGATCCTGATCGACCTGGGCCGCGGCAAGAACCGTCTGGGCGCCTCGGCGCTGTCGCTGGTCATCGGCCAGCTGGGCAACGAGACGCCGGACGTCGACAGTCCGGAAGACCTGAAAGCCTTCTTCGCCGCGATCCAGCAATTGAACGCCGACGGCAAGCTGCTGGCCTACCATGACCGCTCCGACGGCGGCCTGTATGGCACCCTGACCGAGATGGCCTTCGCCGGCCGCGCCGGCCTGTCGATCAACCTCGACATCCTGACCCTGGAACAGGGCCATGGCGCCGACCAGGGCGACGCCAAGAACTGGGCCGGCCAGATCGCCGAACGCCGCAACGAGCAAACCCTGCGCGCGCTGTTCTCCGAGGAGCTGGGCGCCGTGATCCAGGTGCGCGCCGACGAAAAGTCGCTGGTCATGGACGTGCTGCGTTCGTTCAACCTGGGTGCGTGCAGCCATATCATCGGCAAGCCGAACGACCGTGGCGTGATCGAATTCACCCGCGACGCCAAGATCATCTACAACCAGCCGCGCTCCGCGCTGCACCGCCTGTGGAGCGAAACCAGCTGGCGCATCGCCCGCCTGCGCGACAATCCGGCCTGCGCCGACGCCGAATACGACCGCATCCTGGACGAAGCCGAACCGGGCATGACGCCGAAGATCACCTTCGACCTCGCCGAGAACGTGGCCGCGCCGTTCATCGCGACCGGCGTGCGTCCGCGCGTGGCGATCCTGCGCGAGCAGGGCGTCAACTCGCACATCGAGACCGCGTACGTGATGCACCAGGCGGGCTTCAACGCCGTCGACGTGCACATGAGCGATCTGATCGCCGGCAGGGTCAAGCTGGACGACTTCCAGGGCATCATCGCCGTCGGCGGCTTCTCGTACGGCGACGTGCTGGGCGCCGGCGAGGGCTGGGCCAAGACCATCCTGTTCAACGCCGCCTTGTCCGAGCAGTTCGCCCGCTTCTTCGCGCGCACCGACAGCTTCGGCCTGGGCGTCTGCAACGGTTGCCAGATGATGAGCAATCTGAAGTCCATCATCCCCGGCGCGCACGCGTGGCCGAAGTTCACCACCAACAAATCGGAGAAATTCGAAGCGCGCTTCGCGATGGTGGAAGTGCTCGATTCGCCGTCGATCTTCTTCAACGGCATGGCCGGCACGCAAACGCCGATCGCCATCGCCCACGGCGAAGGCTACGCCGACTTCACGCAGACCGGCAACATCGCCGAGGCGGTGGCGGCGATGCGTTTCGTCGACCAGCGCGGCGCGGCCACCGAGGCCTATCCGTTCAACCCGAACGGCTCGCCGCAGGGTCTGACGTCGGTGACCACCGCCGACGGCCGCTTCACCGTGATGATGCCGCACGCCGAGCGCGTGTTCCGTTCGGTGCAGCAGTCGTGGCATCCGGCAGCGTGGGGCGAGGATTCGCCTTGGATGCGCATGTTCCGTAACGCCCGTAAGTTCGTGGGCTAAAACCGGCGCGCAACCGCGCGCTGGGATATCGAGGCAGCCGGGAGCAATCCCCGCTGCCTCGTTGACGCTTCGGGCAAGCTTATCGAAAATCTATGAATTGTATTTTATTAAAATATAATTAATGTTATTGTATTGGCTGGCAAATTTGCCAACTAATTTAATAAACGAGGATTTCGATGAAACTGCGCATACTCGCATCCATTTTGAGCGTGTTGACGTTTTCCGCCCAGGCTGCCGCTCCTGGACATTACTCAGTGACCTCCCTCGGCTCGCTGGTCGGCCTGGATATGAACAACCATGGCCAGGTGGCCGGGTATACGTTCGCCTCCGGCAGTCAGCAGGCCGCGATCTACAATGGCGGTACCGTGTCGGCGATCTCCGGCACCACGGGAATTTCGTTCGCCAACGGCATCAACGACGCCGGCCAGATCTCCGGTAATTTCGGTGACTATGCCGAACGGGGCTTCCTGTATTCGTCGGGCTCGCTGACGGCGATCGCCGGTTTCGAGGCCTACGGCATCGATAACCAAGGTAGTGTTGCCGGAATTGCTAGCCACCCCACGCAATTTGGCGGCTATACCACCACGTCGTCCCTCTACGCCAACGGTCAGATGACGGACGTGAGTCTGGGTGGGCAGTTCATGCGCACGATAGGCATCAGCAAGGGCGGCACGATGTACGGCTTTGGGAATCCGCCGGATTCCGGCGCGATGAATCCCTATACGTACCGCAATGGCGTTCTCACCAACTACGCGAACGTCCTTGGCGAGTCGGCCATCATCGCGGCGGCCAACGACCACAATCAGTTATTGGGTACCGACGTTGCCTCGCTGTCACACTTCATCTACTCGAACGGTGTCGTGGAATACCTGCCGAGCGGCATAGGGTATGACAGTATCAACAACGCCGGTTGGGCCGTCGGTGGGTTGCAGGATCTGACCGATTACAGCTTCCTCAAGGGGCTGTTGTTGGTCGATGGCGTGTCGTACGACTTGAACTCGCTGATCGATCCGGCCTCCGGTTGGAACATCACCAGCGCAAGCGTCATCAACGAAAACAACCAGATCCTGGCGCAAGGTTGCAATGCCAACGGTTGCGGTTCGCTGCTGCTGTCGCCGTTGACCGTTGGTTCCCCGGCGGGCTCTCCGCTTGGCGGTCCGGTCGCGGCGGTTCCAGAACCTGAAACCTACGGCATGATGCTGTTGGGATTGGCCGCCATCGGTGCGGCCGCGCGTCGTCGTCGCAAGCAGGCTGCGAAATAATCGACGTGGTTTAAATATCGGAGGCGATGTTTTTATTCGCCTCCCGATAATTGAGCGGGGAAAGCCTGGCTTTCTCCGTTACGGTGAATATCCGCACAGCTTGCGGATTGTGGCGCGCATAGTCCCTCAGCGCCCGGGCGATCGCTTTCTAAATGATGAACTCCTTTTAATGCGCGCATTGCGGCGAATAGGAAAAGTGCAAAGCCTCATCGGTTTTATGCCGCCATCCCAATTGGTGTAATAGCGCGCCGCGCCGCACCCACATATTCCTATGACCGATGGCCTGGTCCATCAACCTGATTGCGCATATAAACGGCGATCTGCGCGCGACGCGCCGGATCGGCGACGCCTTCAAGGGCAAGCACAATAGCGTCAATATCCGTTTCCTCGGGAGGCAAGGGGCAAAGGGATCAAATTAAGCTAAAGACTGGCACGTAATCGCCAAAATATGGCGCAAACAGCCAGGTCCAACGGCCGTGGCGCCATCTGAGCCCCGTAGGCGGATTGGCGGCCGCGTAATCGGCCTAGCGCCGCTGACGGCCAGGAACAACGGCCGATTGCAAATGCTATAGTCCTGGTACAACGCGCGCGACACAACCTACCGTCCAATCAAAAGGAGCAACAATGTCAATCGATTGGCAATCCTTCACCCCATGGACATCGCTTGCCGGTGGCATATTAATCGGCTCGGCAGCGAGTGTACTGATTTTATTCAACGGTAAAATAGCCGGCATCAGTGGCATACTCGGCGGTTTATTCCATGCTCAAAAAACCGATATCAGCTGGCGCCTGGCATTCATTGCCGGCCTGATCGGCGCGCCGTTACTTTACCGGCTATTCACCGAACTGCCCGTTATTCAAATCGACGCCAATCTCGGCGTACTGATCGCCGCCGGCCTGATAGTCGGCGTGGGAACCCGTTACGGTTCCGGTTGCACCAGCGGCCACGGCGTCTGTGGCTTATCCAGATTATCGCCACGCTCCCTGGTGGCGACAATAGCCTTTATGGTAGCCGGATTCGCCGCCACATACGTGTTTCGTCATTTAATCAACTAGGGGAGGGAGCATGCCTATATTCACCGCTTTACTGGCCGGACTGGTGTTTGGCATCGGCCTGATAATTTCCGGAATGGCCAATCCCGCCAAGGTGCTTGGTTTTCTCGACCTCGCCGGCGCCTGGGACCCGTCGCTGATGTTCGTCATGGGCGGCGCGATTGGCGTGGCGTTCGTCGGCTTCGCGGCGGCCGCCCGGCGCAAGCAGACGCCATTCGGCGCGCCGATCACGCTGCCCACGGCGCGCCGCATCGACCGGCCTCTGGTGATCGGATCGCTGCTGTTCGGGATCGGCTGGGGCATCGCCGGCTTTTGTCCCGGCCCGGCGCTGGTCGGCGTGGGTATGCTGCAACCCAAAGCGCTGTTGTTCGTGTTGGCCATGCTGGCCGGCATGGGCCTGTTCGAATGGCGCCGGCGCACCGCCGCGTGAAAGTGTTGCCTGAAAAGCAAAACGCCCGATAAACCGCATCGGGCGTTCCATGCAAGCGGGGCGGCCGGGCCGCCCCGTTCAAGCCTGCCAGTGTTACTGGACCTTGGCTTTCTTGATCAGTTCGTCGCGGTAGGCGGCGATCTTTTTCTGTTGCAGGGCTTCGGAAACCTGGCCCTTGACCTCGGCCAGCGCCGGCAGCTTGGTCGCGCGCGACTCTTCCAGCTTGATGACGTGGTAGCCGAACTCGGTCTTGACCGGGGTCTCGGTGATCGCGCCTGGTTTCAGGGCGACCATGGCGTCAGCGAAAGGCTTGACCAGCTTGGCGGGCGTCATCCAGCCCAGATCGCCACCGTTGTTGGCCGAACCGTCTTTCGATACCTTGGCCAGTTCTTCGAACTTGCCGCCGGCTTTCAGCTTGGCGATGATGTCCTTGGCTTCCTGCTCGGTCGCGACCAGGATGTGGCGCGAGTGGTATTCCTTGTCGCCGACGGCGGCTTTGTACTTGTCGTATTCGGCCTGGATTTCAGCATCCTTGACCGGGTTCTTCTTGACGTAGTCGGCCAGCATGGCATTGATGGTGATGCTCTGCGCGGCGTTGTCGATGGCCGACTTCACTTCCGGCTTGGCGCCATAGCCCTGCTTGCTGGCTTCCTGCAGCAGCACTTCGCGGCCGATCAGTTCCTTCTTGACCATTTCGCGCAGTTGCGGGCTGTCGGGCTGCTGGCCCTGGGCGACCACTTGTTTGACCATCTGGTCTACCTTGGCGGCAGGAATAGCCTTGCCATTGACGGTCGCGGCGTTTTGCGCGAAAACCGGGGCTGCAACGACAGCGATCAGTGCTAACAACAGACGGGCTGGCTTCAACATCATTATTAAATCCTATAAAAAAACAAGAAATCGCACTCGGCGGTGCATTGTACCAACGCAGAATCAAAAACGGCGCCCCGCAGGGCGCCGCCTTTTATAACATTACTGCACTTTTGCTTTCTTGACCAGTTCTTCCTGGTACGCCTGCAGCTTCTTCTGCGCCAGCGCTTCGGAAATCTGCGGCTTGACTTCTTCCAGGGTCGGCAGCTTGGCCGGACGGATGTCGTCGACCTTGATGACGTGGAAACCGTTCGGGGTCTGCACCGGCTTTTCGGTCACGGCACCTTTTTGCAGGGCCACAAAGGCGGCCGAGAACGCTGGCGGGAAGGACGAAGGCGAGGCCCAGTCCAGATCGCCGCCGTTGGCAGCCGAACCGGTGTCTTTCGACGTTTTGGCCAGATCTTCGAACTTGGCGCCGGCTTTGAGCTTGGCGATCACGTCGTTGGCTTCGGCTTCGGTGGCGGTCAGGATGTGACGCACGTGGTATTCCTTGTCGCCGGCCTGCTTCGTGAAGCGGTCGTACTCGGCCTTGATGTCGGCGTCGGCGATCGGGTTCTTCTTGATGTAGTCGGCGATCATCGCGTTGATGATGATGGCCTGGCGGGCGTTGTCGATCTGCGCCTTCACCGCGGCATCCTTGCCGAAACCTTGTTTTTCCGCTTCCTGCATCATCACTTCACGGCCGATCAGGTCTTTCTTGATCAGGTCGCGCAGTTGCGGCGAGTCCGGCTGCTGGCCTTGGGCCACGACTTGCTTGACGACGGCTTCGACGCGCGAAGTTGGGATGGCTTTGCCATTAACAACGGCAACGTTCTGTGCGAATGCAGGCACGGCGACAACGAGAAGTGCGATCAGCAAACTGGCTGGCTTGAAAGTCATTATTAATTCCTGTAAGGGGAAAGTTTTAGCGAAATTGCCTGGAAGGAGTTGGATCAGCTATCTGTCTTTGTGTTCAGTTATTCTTGAAACCGATAGGACCGCTCCTCGCCGGGCGCTACATCATACTTCGGACGGAGCCAATGCGGTAATGGCCAATGCATGTATTTCACTATGCATCATATCGTGCACGGAATCATACACGAGTCGATGTCTTGTGACGAGTTTCAGGCCCTCGAATTGTAACGAAACGATTCTGACATTGTAATGAGCGCCGCCGGAAGCGGCGCCGGCGTGTCCGGCGTGCATCGCGGAATCGTCTTCCAGCACCAATTCCACCGGCGACAGCGCGGCCTGGAAGCGGCCGCGCATGCGGTCCATGCGGGTATCGCTCATGTCGGATCCTTCATATGGCGCGACAAATAAATCGTCTGCCCAACGATAAACACAAACATGATGGCCGTCGAGCCGAAGGCCTTGAAGCTGACCCAGGCGCTGGTATCGCCTTTAAAGAGCACGAAGGCGACATACCAATTGAGGATGCCCATGGCGGTGAAGAAACTAATCCACGCGAGGTTGAGGCGCGACCAGATCACATCGGGCAACTCGATGATTTCGCCCATCGATTTGCGCATCAGATTCTTTTTAAAGACGAATTCGCTGACCAGCAAACCGACGGCGAAGAACCAATAGACGATACTCAGTTTCCATTTGATGAATACTTCATCGTGCAGGTAAATCGTCAGCCCGCCGAAAAACACAAACATGCCCAGCGAGAACCACATCAGAAATTCGACTTTTTGACCGCGCAGCTTCAGATAGGCGATCTGGGCGATCGTGCCGATGATGCCGACCAGCGTGGCCAGCACGATCGGCGACTGGTCCGCCGTGACCGAACCGCCGGAGATGATGCCGCTCAGATATGTGTTGATGAAGTGCTGCGAGGCCTCGGCGTTGGCGCCGGAGAGCTTGTAGGCGCCGAAGAACAGCAGGACCGGCAAAAAGTCGAACAGAAATTTCATGGTGTCTTATAGCGTGGTTAGTCTTGTGGATCGAATCGCAAAGAGGCCGAATTGATGCAATAGCGCAGGCCGGTCGGCGGCGGGCCGTCCGGGAACACGTGGCCCAGGTGGGCATCGCATACCGCGCAAATGATTTCGGTGCGCAGCATACCATGGGTTCGGTCGGTTTTCTCGATCACATTGGCCGGGTCCAGCGCTTCGAAATAGCTCGGCCAGCCGCAGCCGGAATCGAACTTGGCGTCGGAACGGAACAGCGGCGTGTCGCAGCACACGCAGGTGTAGATGCCGTGCTCGTGATGATCCCAGAATTTGCCCGTGAACGCACGCTCGGTGGCGGCATGGCGCGTCACTTGATATTCCATCGGGTCCAGCATGTCGCGCCATTCGGCGTCGGATTTGGTTACTTTATTGGTCATGGATTGGTGCTCGCTTAAGAAGAACAGCTAACTTCGAGATGGCTTGCCCAGTCCGGCGGCAAAGCGGCGTAGTGGTCGTGCTCGGGCTGCTCGTCGTACGGGCGCTGCAATACCGCCAGCAGGCGCTCCACTTCGGAAAAGTCCTTGTTTTGCGCTTTCTCGATGGCCACCTGCGCCAGATAGTTACGCAGCACATATTTGGGGTTGATTTTGTTCATCGCAAGCTGGCGTAGCGCATCGTCGCTCGCTTCGGCGCGCAAGCGCTCGCGGTACCGGCCGGCCCAGGTGTCGAAGGCGGGACGGTCGATGAACAAATCGCGCAGCGGCTCGTCGGCGCTGGCGTCGGCTACTTTCAGGCCGCCCAGACGGCGGAAGAAGAGGGTGAAATCGACGCCGTTGGCTTGCATTAGCGCGAACATGGCGTCGAGCAGCGCGCGGTCGGCGTCGTCGTGTTGCGCCAGCCGGTTCAGCCCCAGCTTGGCGTGCAGCAGCTCGTCGAGCTTGGCCGCGAACGCGGGCTGGTAGACGTCCAGCGCGGCCTGTGCGGCATCGACCTCGCCGATCAGCGGCAGCAGCGCCTGGCCCAGCGCGTAGCAGTTCCAGTGGCCCACCTGCGGCTGGTTGGTGTACGAGTAGCGGCCTTGTTGGTCGGTGTGATTGCAGATATGGTCGGGATCGAACGCTTCCATGAAGCCGAACGGCCCGTAGTCGATCGTCAATCCGAGGATCGACATATTGTCGGTGTTCATCACGCCGTGCATGAAGCCGACCGCCTGCCAGTGCGCGATCATGTGCGCGGTGCGGATGGAGACCTCTCGCAGCAGGCCGACATACGGGTTGTCCTCGGCGCGCAGCGCCGGATAAAAACGGTCGATGACATAGTCGGCCAGCACTTTCAGCTCGTCCGGCTTGTTGCGGTAGAACCAGTGCTCGAACGAGCCGAAGCGCACGAAGCTGGGCGCCATGCGCACCACGACGGCCGAAGTTTCGACGGTTTCGCGCATCACGCCCTGGTCCGAGCCGGCGACCGACAGCGCGCGCGAGGTCGGAATGCCCAGCGAGTGCATCGCTTCCGAGCACAGGAACTCGCGGATCGACGAGCGCAATACGGCGCGGCCGTCGCCCATGCGCGAATAGGGCGTCATGCCGGCGCCTTTCCATTGCAGTTCCAGCGGACCGTCGGCGCTGGCGACCTCGCCGAACAGGATCGCGCGGCCGTCGCCGAGCTGGCCGGCCCAGACGCCGAACTGGTGGCCGGAATAGACGGCCGCCAGCGGCAGCGAGCGCTCCGGCACGGCGTTGCCGATCAGAATATCGACGTCGGCGGACAGTCCCGCAGGCGTCTGGCCGATCAGTGCGGCGGCAGGCCCGCTGACGGCGACCAGATACGGCGCGGGCAGCGGGGTCGGCATCAGCCGGGTGTAAAACGCGGGCGGCAAGGACGCAAATGAATTGTCCAGCGGCAGATTGGAAGCAGTAATAATAGTGTCCGTTCAAATAGGCTTGGCGGGGCTACCCGCCGAATGTCGATGATTTTACCGCAGGCGCCACCTGCTGCATTGCAGCATCGAAAACCGTTGACGGTGCTTGTACCGTCCGTCCACACTGGTTTGCATAAATAACCATGTTGCGGAGCGTGTCATGCAATTCAATCGTTCGGAGAATCCAGCGGCTGCCCCGGCGCCGTTGATGGGGCAAATGATGAGCCAGCCCTTGCTGATCTCCAGCATCATCGAATTTGCCGCCCGACACTACGGTGGCAGCGAAATCGTCTCGCGGCGGGTGGAGGGCGACCTGCACCGCTACACCTTCCGCGAATGCCACCGGCGCGCCAAACGGCTGGCCAACGCGCTGCACGGGCTCGGCGTGGCACAGGGCGAGCGGGTGGCCACGCTGGCATGGAACGGCTACCGCCATCTGGAAGCGTACTACGGCGTCTCCGGTTCCGGCGCCGTCTTGCACACAATCAATCCGCGTCTGCATCCGGAACAACTGGCCTACATCTGCAACCACGCCGAGGACCAGTATCTGCTGTTCGATTTCTGTTTCCTGCCCCTAGTTGAGGCCATCGCGCCCCATTGCAAGACGGTCAAGGGCTTCATCCTGCTGGGCGACGCCGACCGCATGCCGGCCGCTACCAACATCCCCAATCTGCTGTGCTACGAAGACCTGATCAACGGCCACTCGGACGACTACGCCTGGCCGCAATTCGACGAGAACACGGCCGCCACCTTGTGCTACACCTCCGGCACCACCGGCAATCCGAAGGGCGCGCTGTATTCGCACCGCTCGACGGTGCTGCACGCCTACGCGTCGGCGATGCCGAACGCGCTCAACGTCTCCTCCCGCGACGTGGTGATGCCGGTCGTGCCGATGTTTCACGTCAACGCCTGGGGACTGCCGTACTCGGTGCCGCTGTCGGGCGCCAAGATGGTGTTCCCCGGCGCCGCGCTGGACGGCAAATCGGTCTACGAGCTGTTCGAGAGCGAGCGCGTGACGTTCTCGGCCGGCGTGCCGACCGTTTGGCTGGGGCTGATCAATTATGCGCTGCAAAACAAGCTCAAGTTCTCGACCTTCCGCCGCACCGTGATCGGCGGCTCGGCCTGCCCGCCGGCGATGATGAACACCTTGATCGACGACTTCGGCGTCGAGGTCATCCACGGCTGGGGCATGACGGAAATGTCGCCGCTCGGCACCACCGGCGGCTTGCTCAGCAAGCACACCGAACTGCCGAAGGAACAGCAGCGCGCCATCCTGCAAAAGCAGGGGCACGCGATTTTCGGCGTGGACATGAAGATCGTGGACGACGATGACAAGGAATTGCCGTGGGATGGCGTCAGTTACGGGCATTTGCTGGTCAAAGGGCCATGGGTGCTGGCGAGCTACTTCAAGCACGAGGGTGGCGACGTGCTGGAGGACGGCTGGTTCCCGACCGGCGACGTGGCCACCATCGACGCCGACGGCTTCATGCAGATCACCGATCGTAGCAAGGACGTGATCAAATCCGGCGGCGAGTGGATCGGCACCATCGACCTGGAAAACGTCGCCATGGCGCATCCGGCGGTAATGCAGGCGGCGTGCATCGGCGTGGCGCATCCGAAGTGGGATGAGCGCCCTTTGCTGGTGGTGGTGTTGCGGCCGGGGCAGCAGGTGAGCCGCGACGAGCTGCTCGCGCACTTCACGGGCAAGGTGGCCAAATGGTGGTTGCCGGACGACGTTGTATTCGCCGAAGCCCTACCCGTCGGCGGTACCGGCAAAATCCAGAAAAACAAGCTGCGCGAGCAGTACAGGGACTACAAGTTGCCGACGGTTTGAGTTGTCGAGAGAGCGCACGCGTGACGCACGGGGTTCCCAAACCACTAAACCACGGCAGTGCTGAACGAGTCGGGTCGCCGCGCAAGCAAATGGGACAGCCGTTGAAGACCCGCTTGCAAGCGGCCACGGTCCTTGATGCTACCCAAACAGATTCGAATCGCGTTAACGGAAACGCTGCCTGTGGCGAATACCTCCGCCGGCGTGACGGCGATGCCTTCGCTGTCCGCTGCGCGCGCAAGCTGCGGGGAGTTCCAGTAGGCCGGCAGCTCAAGCCACACGTGCAGGCCGTCGCCGGCGCCGCTGTAGCGGCCCGCCAGAATATCCCGCGCCATCCGGTGGCGCAGGCGCGCCTCGTTGCGTACGCCTTGCATCAATTGGTCGGCCGAACCGTCGAGTATCCACTGGGTGGCCAGCGCGGCCGTCAGAGGCGCGGCCATCAGCGCAAATGACCTGAGCGCGGCCAGGAAGCGTCCGCGTTCGCCAGCGTCGCGTACCAGCACGAAGGCGACGCGCAAGCCGGGTGTCAGGCACTTCGACAGCGTGGAAATGTAGAACACCTGTTCCGGGGCGAACGTGGCGATCGGTGGCGGCGGGGCATCGGCAAGCAGCCAGTAGGGATCGTCCTCGACGATGCGCACAGCGCAGCGCTTCGCGATGCCGGCCAGCTCCTTGCGCCGGCTTGCGGGAATGGTGATGGCGGTTGGATTCTGCAATGTCGGGTTGAGGTAGACCAGCCCGGGCTTGTGCCGGCGGCACGCTTCCTCAAATAACCCGGGCACCATCCCGTGCTGGTCCGCTTCCACCGCGACGATGTGCCGGCCGAATTGGGCCGCCGCCGCAAGCAAGCCGGGATAGGTGCTGGGCTCCGCCAGGATCACATCGCCGGGCTCCGTCAGCGCAAGCATCAACGCGGCGATCGCCGCTTGCGCACCCGGACAGACGACAATCTGTCGAGCATCCAGGTGTCCGAACATCGGCGCCAGCCACCTGGCGCCGGCCTTGCGGTCGGAGTCGCTCCCGCCGCCCAGGTGGTAACCCATCAGCAAATCCGTATCCGCCCGCATCAGTACTTGGGATAAACCTTGCTTCAGCATGTCGTCGAAGTCCACGCCGGCCGGCGGTGGCGGCGTATTCATGCTTAGGTCGAGGATCGAAGTCAACTCGACTTTCGGCGCCGCGACATAAGTGCCGCGGGCGCCACGGCCCTCGAGCAAGTTGCGGCGCCTGGCTTCATCGTAGGCGCGCGTGACCGTCGTCAGGTCGACGTCCAGCTGGCCCGCCAACTGGCGCTGCGGAGGCAGGCGGTCACCCGGTTTCAGCGCTCCATTGAGCACCGCCGCCTGCAACGCGTCCGCGATCTGCAAAAAACGCGGGCCGCCGTGCGCCGCCAATCGCGGCAACCAGACCGGTACATCGTCGCCTTGTATGGTTTTCAACTGGGACACTTTGTCTCGATGTATGGAAATTGTTTTAAAGTAGTATGCATCATAACGTGCGGCAACGCGCACTTCCACTTAGTGTCAAGTAACAGCCAGGAAATACTCAAAATGACGGATTGGATCCCGATAGTCTTCGTTATCTTCAAGGTTTTCGTGCTCGGCACGGGAATGTTCTACGCCATCAAATGGCATTACGATCAGGGCAAGAAGGGAAGGAAGAAAGAGACGCGCGCGGTGCTGCGCGCCGGCGGCACGGTGGCCGCAGTGTTCGTGGCGTCGCTGCTCGGGCTGGGACTGGTCACGTTCATCGTCGTCAGGATGCTCGGCATGGATTTGACCTTCCCTTAGAAGCCGTCGGTCTTGACGGCTTCGAGGATGTCAAGGCCGGTCAATCAACGCTCGCGTTTGCGGGTATAGTCGGGCTTTTCCGTTTCTCCCTTCTCCGCCATGGTGAGAAGGCGTCGCAGTTCCGTGCGCTCGTTATCGGTCTTAACGGCGGACACCAAATCGCGCAGGATCGCGACATGTGCCCACTGCAGCGCCTGCGCCGCGGGCACGGCGACGTCCGGTTTCACGCCGACATTTTCCCAGTTGGTTTTAGTGATGAAATTGGTCACGCGCGCCGTCGGGATCGAGACCGCGATGTCGTGTCCCACGCTGAACCAATTATTGGGATTGGAAGCGCCGAGGGTGGTTTCGCCAACCAGGGTGCCACGCTTCAGCGCCTGAAAATTATAGGCGCAGTCCTCCGCGGCGGAACCTGTTCGAGCCGAGATCAGCACATATACCGGCTTCTCGTAACGCTGCGCAAACGTCGGCACGGTCCAGATCTGGCGCGTCGTGTCGGTCTGGCGATCATAAATATCGTTCAGGTGCCGCAGGTCGCCCGCCGGGAGGAAATGACTCATCAGGTAAGCCACGCTGGCCGGATCGCCGCCGCCGTTGCGGCGCAGGTCGAGGATCAGCGCATCCGTTCCCGACAGCAGCGATAGCGCCGCCGCATACGCCGCGCCGACGTATTCCACGCCGGCGAAGCGGCGCAACTCGATGTAGCCGATATTGCCGGGAAGGCGTTCGATTTTCTCGATCTCGTAGCCGCGCCGCGCGGCCGCGTTACGCCGTTCGTCTATCACGGCGCGGCTTGGCGCCTCCTCGGGACCGCTGGACTCGTTGAAGCCCTCATAACGCCCGGCGCCAAAATGCATGTCGCCGCTGAATTCGCGTAAGTCCTGCTTCAACGCGGCACTGAATGCCGTCGCGCCGACGGCGGACGTATAGCCTCCCTCCGAATTTTTCCGGATGATCGCAGTGCCGATGGAACCGGCCTTCGTCGGATCGATGTAATTCGCGTTGATTTTCGCGGCCAATGTCTGCACGATCGCAGCGCGATCAGCCGCGTTCAACGGGGTGTCTTCCGCCGCGAAGACGGGAAAAGATAACAGCGCACCCAGCACACCAGACACAACCAGCTTCTTGCTACTTAACATACATGCCTCCAGGTCGGACTACGAATCGATTTTTTTGCGTTGAGGTGCCGCAGCGCTTCCGTCAGCGCCGGCATGTAGCAGCGGCTGGCACGCAGTTCGCTGCCATCGCGCAAGCGCAGCATGGCGTCGCGGTTGGTCAGCGTACGCAGTTCGGCAATCATGTCATCCATGGCGTAAGTGGTTGCCAGCAGTATCGAGCCCATGCGCAGCCAGGACCAATCGCGGCGCCACATGGCCCGCTGAAGCAAGGTCAGCGGAACCAGCCATAGCAGGCAAGCGACCAGAAACAGCGTACGAAAGGCGACGATATAGTGATCGCTGGCGGCCGGCAGGCCCAGAATGACCATGCAGGCCGAGACCGGCAATGCGGCCAGCACGGGAACGAGAAGAGGGGTTTCGACTTTCACGCTGGGTTTCCAGAAATGCAATTCTGCAATTGTAGCGTATCAGTCATCCAGCGGATGGAAAGCAATACGGTCATGGAAGGTCCAGAAGCAGGAAAGCGTTCACTCTAGATGATGGCATGGCGGCGGTCGAGTCGTTTGCGGCGACCCGTGCATGAATTGCGGCAAGCGGGTTTAGGGGTAGGGAACGAGTGGGAAGATGAGCGGAATAACAACAAAATGGCAATGCTTGATTGTCATTTTTATAATGAAGTCTTATGATTGGGAATTCCCCCTCCCGAAAGATTCCCGATGAATACATTGCTCCTGCGCGCCGCTGCCGGCGCCCTTTGGCTCGCTATTTCCAACGCGTCGATGGCTGATTCCTTCGTTACTATGCCAATGGAAATCAGCGGCGTACTGACGGAGACCCCTGGCCCGTCGCTGCGCTGTCCGTCCAAGTTCGGCGGCGTGATCATCGGGCGTGGCGAAGGCGCCCTGACCGGTCCGGTGGCCTTCATCTCCAGCGATTGCATCACTCAAAACGGTCCGTTGTTTACGTTCAGCGCCGGCAAGCTGATTGTCCTCACAGTCGCCGGCGACCAGATCTTCGCCGACTACAGCGGCCAGTTCGTGCCGACCGGCGTAGGGTCGAATTTCGTATTTAGCGGCGCTACGTTCCAAGTGACTGGCGGCACGGGAAAATTCAGCAGGGCCAGCGGCGGCGGCAACATGACCGGCTCGGAAGACATCAGCACCGGCCAAGGCACGATGAAACTAAGCGGCCGCATCAACTTTAAAAACAGAAACTGATGTCATCAAGCGCGCCCGCGGATGATCCGCCGGGCGGAACTCAGGCGCGATGTACGCTGCACGATGTACGAGAGCGGGGCGGCGCATGCCGCCCTACTTGATCGCGCCAAACACCTTGCCAATCAGCTTGCTGCCGGCCCCCAGCGGATCGGCACGGATGGCTTTCTCTTCCTCGCCGATCATCGTGTACAGCCCGTCGAGCGCGCGCTTGGTCACATAACCTTCGACCGTTCGCTGATCTTCCGACACCAGGCCCATGGTCGGCGCCATCGCCATCGTGGAATTGTATTGGGTCGACAGTTTGGAGCGGTCCGTGACCTTTTTCACGATCGGCAGGAATTGCACCGCCAACCTGGCCGATGTCTTCTCGCGGAAGAAATCGGTGACCGACGTCTGGCCGCCCGTCAGGATGTTCTTGGCGTCGGTCACGCTCATCGACTTGACCGCATCGATCAACAACGGCTTGGCCATCGGCACGGCCGCTTCGGCGGCATGGTTCATCTGTACCACCAGTTCGTCGAGTTTCCGGCCCTTGCCGGTCATTTGCAGCAGCGGACGCGCCTGCTCGAGGATTTTCGGCAGCTGGATGCGGACCTTTTCATTGTTCAGGAAGCCGTTCTCGGCGCCCAGCTTGGCGACGGCCAGGCTCGAGCCTTGCTCCAGCGCCGCCTTCAGGCCGCCGGTGGCGTCCTTGTTGCTGAGATCGGACAGGGAGATGGCGAAGGCGCTGGCGGCGATCAGTCCCAGCGGGAGCAGGGCGATGGCGCGAAGGGACGTGGCGGCGGACATGAAGAACCTCGATAAAAGACGGAACCGGCGGTCGCCGGCACCCCGCCACTTTACCCGACGCCGTATCAAGCCGCCAGTGCCGGCATCTCGCGCGCCAGACGCTGCAGCAGGCGGTCGCATTCGAACACGCTGAGCGTCTTGTGGCTGTCGCCTTCGCCTTCGATGTCGATCACTTCTTCCATCTCGCCGCGCGGGCCGTCGTTGACGCTGGTGTTGCGCATCATCTTGGGCGCGGTGAAGCGGCGGTTGTCGTGGACGGTCATGATGTTCTCGACGGCGTCGACCAGCAAGCCGTAGCGGTCCTGGCCGCGCTCGATGACGAGGATCTTGGCCTGGCCGGTCGGCGCCGCCGGCGCCATCTGGTACAGCTGGCGCAGGTCGATCACGCTGATCATCTGCTGGCGCAGGTTGAGCATGCCGCGCATGAACGGCGGCATGCCCGGCGCGTGGGTGACGGCGTCGGAATAGTCGATGATCTCGCGCACCTGCTTGATCTCGACCGCGTACGTGTTCTCCAGCGCGAAGGTGATGTAGACCTGGCGCTGGTTGCGGCGCGCGTGGCCGCCGTCCGGGCCGGCGGCGCCCGCCTCGTCCTTCGGATACAGGTTGGCGTGGCCGACGCGCATCGCCACGATCTCGGCGCTCGACAGGATCTGGCGCGGCTCCAGCAGGATGATGTCGCCCAGGTCCGGCTTGGAGATGCAGCCGCCGAACATGCCGGCGCGCGTTTTGCCCAGCATCGGGATCGGCATGATTTCTTCGTTGAAGAAGTTGACGATGTTGTCGACCGAATCGACCAGGAAACCGATGGTGGCGTCGTCGATGCGGGCGATCACCACGCGCTGGTCGGGCAGGACGGCGCGCGCGCCCGGCGGCGCGGCGCTGGCGGCGCCCGGCGTGAGCAAGGTGTGGAAGCACACCACCGCCACCGGGCTGCCACGGAAGTTGATGCGGCCCAGGCACAATGCGCTGTTGAGCACCGAGGCCTGGATCTCCGGCACGCGGATGATTTCCTGGATCGCGCCCATCTCCAGCGCGAACGACGAGCTGCCGACGCGGAAGCTGACGCACTGGCGCCGCTCGCCCTGGTGCCGGCGGGCCGCCTGGCGGCCCGCGCCTTGCAGCGCCAGCACCTGCGGCACGTTTTCGATGCGCGCCAGCGCGGCCGGATCGAGGACCTGCAACAGCCGCGCGCCGTCCTCGAGCAAAATGGTGCCGGCCACCACGCCGTGGCTTGCGCCGGACGCGTAGCTCAGGGTGCTGCGCTGCTCGGCGCGCACGCGCAGGATCTCGCCGGTGGCGTGGAACAGGATGCCGACCAGCACGCCGTCGTAATCGAGGATGGCGATCTTGTGCGTCGGCTCGGCGGGCGGCGCGTCCGGGTTGAACACGCGCCCCAGGTTGACCACCGGGATCACGCTGCCGCGCAAGGTGAACATGCCTTCCAAAAACGGCGGCGACAGCGGCAGCGCGGTCATCTTCTCGGGAAAATTGACCACTTCGCGGATGCACAGCGCGGGCAGCGCGAATTCGTCGGGGCCCAGCACGAAGGAGCCGAACAGTTCGGTCGGGCCGGCGGCGGCCGGCGTTTGTTGTTCAAGCATGTGCATGGTGGCGTTCCCGGGGCTGGGCGGTGATGTCTTCGATCTGGTAGCTGCAGGTGGCGCAATCGACGGCCAGGGTGCGGCCGGTCTTGCCGCCGACGCGGCAGTCCAGCACGTTCAGGCCGTACAGCTTGAGGTATTTGCGGGCGGCGTCGGCGTTTTGCTGGCCGATCTGGAAGCGCGACGAACAGGCGTCGAGCATCATGCCGCCGCCGGCCAGCACCACCACGATGTCGGCGTAGTCGGCGGTGGTCGCGCCCATCAGGCGCAGCAGCGATGGCACGGCATGGCTGACGTAGCGGGCGCCCGGTTCGGCTTGCGGCACGGCCGCCTCGGGCAGCAGGCAATGGGCCAGGCCGCAGCGCCCGCGCTTTTTCCACAGCAGCGCGATGCCGACGCAGGAGCCCAACAGGACTTTCAATTGTTCGGTGCGGCCGCCGATTTTCAGTTCGCCGATGCCGACGTGGCGGAACGGGCCGGCCAGGCGGCCGGCCATGTCCTCGGGGCCGTCCCAGTCCAGGGTGGGCAGGACGACGGTGTCGCCGATGGCGGGATGCAGTGCGATCATGATGGTGGCTTATCGAGCGTGTAGATCAACGGCCGCTCGAACTGCCAGGCGGTATCGAGGCCTGTGATCGATTCGGATTCTCCCAGGATCAACCTGGCTTGGGGCGCCATACTGTGGCGGACTTGCTGGAGCACGGCCTGTTGGTGTTCCTGGTCGAAATAGAACAGGACGTTACGCAGGAACACGAGGTCGAATTGTTGATGCGTGAACGGCGACGGCGGCCGCAGCGGCTTGAGCAGGTTATGCTGGGCCAGCGTGACATGCCGTTTGAGCGCGTCGACCACCCGCAGGCTGTCGCCGCGCGCCGTGAAATATTTCGCCACCCAATCCGGGTGCGAGGCCAGCAGGCGCTCCACCGAGCGCCCGGCGTAGTCGCCGGCGCCGGCCTGCGCCAGGATCTGGCGCGAGATGTCGGTGCCCAGTATCCGGTAGCGGAACCCGGGCGCATGCGCCGCGAACTGGTCGCACAGCATGGCCAGCGAGTACAGCTCCTCGCCGCTGGAGGCCGCCGCCGACCACACCGTCAGCGTGCGGTCCGGATGTGCGCGCCACCAGCGCGGCAGGAACTCGCGCTCCACGTAGTCCCACACGTGCTGGGTGCGGAAAAACAGCGTGTCGTTGGTGGTGACCAGGTCGATGAAATGCGCCACCTCGGCGTCGTCGTCGCGCACCCGCTGCACATAGCCCTGGTAGCTGGCGATGTCGAGCGCCAGCATCCGCGGCCGCAGGCGCCGCTCGAGCAACACGCTTTTGCGGTCGCTCATGGCGATGCCGGTGTGCTCGCGCACCAGCGCGATCAGCGCCGACAGCGTCGCCGGTTGCATGCGCGCGCAGTTGTCCACGTTAGACCACGAAGCCGGCGACGGTTTTGTTCAGGTCGCCGGCACGGTCGTTCAGCCCCTCGGTCGAGCGGGCGATGCTGTCGCAGGCGGCGGCGGTTTTTTCCGCCTCCTCGGCGATGTATTGCACCGCCGTGCTCACTTCGCGCGCCGTCAGCAGCTGCTCGTTGGTGGCCTTGGAGATGTCGGAGATCGCCATCGTGGTCTTGGCCACGCCGGCGACGATCTTGTCGAAGGCGTCGCTGGCCTGGCGCGAGATTTCGCTGCCGGCCGAGACGCGCTTGACCGATTCGTTGATCAGCTTGGAGATTTCCTTGGTCGCCTGCGAGGAGCGCTCGGCCAGCTTGCGCACCTCGTCGGCCACCACCGAGAAGCCCAGGCCGTGCTCGCCGGCGCGCGCGGCCTCGATGGCGGCGTTGAAGGCCAGCATATTGGTCTGGTTGGCGATCTCGCTGATGACCTTGACGATCTCGCCGATGTCCTCCGACGAGCGGTTGATCAGGTCCATCGCCTCGATCGACTTGGCCACCGCCTTGGCGCCGGCCTCGGCCTCGCGCTGGGTGTCCTTGGCCAGGGTGTCGGCGTTGGAGGTGTTGCCGGCGATGATGTCGATCGAGTTGGTCAGGCCGTCGATCGAGGCGTTCATCTCCTCGACCGTGGCGCCCAGCGCCTGGGTGCCCATCGCCACGCTGCCGGAACGGTCGGCGATGGTGGTGGAGGCGTCGGCGAAGCCGTTGGCCGAGGCCACCACGTCGCCGATGACCTTGCGCAGGTCGGCGATCATCTTGCTGATGCCCTCGGCCAGGTGGTCGAGCGGTTCGTCGCCGTCGATGGCGATGGTGCTGGTCAGGTCGCCGGAGGCGGCGCGCTCGACCGAGTCGAGCAGGCGCTTGATCTTGACGCCGTCCGAGGCGGCCTGGGCGGCGACCGACGCTTCCAGATTGACCTGCGCGGTAATATCGCTGGCGAATTTCACCACCTTATACGGTTTGCCATTTAAATCGAGGATGGGATTATAAGTGGCCTGTATCCATATTGTTTTGCCATTATTACCGATGCGTTTATATCGGCCGGAATCGAATTCGCCGCGATTGAGTTTTTGCCAGAAACGTTTATAGTCGGAGCCGGTCGCGTATTCCGGTTCGCAGAACATCCGGTGGTGCTCGCCGCGAATGTCGTCGATGGTGTAGCCCATGACGTCGAGGAAGTTGTCGTTGGCGCACAGCACGTGGCCGGTCATGTCGAACTCGATCACCGCCTGCGCCTTGGACATGGCCGCGACCTTGCTCTCGTACTCGGCGTTCTTGATCTTGGTATCGGTGATGACGGTGGCGAACTTGATGATCTTGTAGGCGTTGCCGGCGGCGTCGATGATCGGGTTGTAGGACGCATTGATCCACACTTCGCGGCCGCCTTTGCCCACGCGCTTGTAGTCGCCGCGGTCGTATTCGCCGCGGCCGAGGCGCGCCCAGAATTCCTTGTACTCGGCCGTTTTGACGTACTCGGGGTCGCAGAACATGGCGTGGTGGCGGCCCTGCACTTCGGCCAGGGTGTAGCCGACGGTGGCCAGGAAATTCTCGTTCGCATGCAGGATGATGCCTTCGAGATCGAATTCGATCAGCGCCTGCACGCGGTTCAGCGCCGCATTGATCGCTTGTAAGTCCTGCTCGCCTGATTGAATCGCCTGGGTATGCGCGTCCATAGAAATCCTATATATAAGATAATAATAATGGGTAGATAATGTTGTGCGCTGGATGCATCGGCGGCGCGGCTTTTATATTATTTCCCTTTATTAAGCTGGAAGACAAGCTGAGCGATTCAATTTAGTTTCGTCGTGTCACTTATTTTCCACTGGCGGCCGGCGTTTCTCCGCATTTAAAAGCGCTGCCGCCGCATTCAAAAGCCGGCGCGCGCGGCCGCGATTTTCCGGTACGATCGTTCTTTTTTACGGTATAGTTGCTTCGTTCCGTTCACACAACAATAAGGAAGAGACATGACCGCTGAATATCAAGTCCACGGCGTCGTCGCCGTTGTCACCCTCAACAATCCGCCGGTCAACGGCCTGGGCCTGGCGACCCGCACCGCCGCCGTCAAGGCCATCCAGCAGGCGCTGGCCGACGACGCGGTCAAGGCGATCGTCATCACCGGCGCCGGCAAGGCGTTCTCGGGCGGCGCCGACATCAAGGAATTCAATTCGCCCAAGGCGCTCGCCGAACCCAGCCTGCACACCTTGATCGCCACCGCCGAAGGCTCGACCAAGCCGGTGGTGGCGGCGATCCACACGGTCTGCATGGGCGGCGGCCTGGAGCTCTCGCTCGGCTGCCACTACCGGGTCGCCATGCCGGGCGCGCAGATCGCGCTGCCCGAGGTCAAGCTGGGCCTGCTGCCGGGCGCCGGCGGCACGCAGCGCCTGCCGCGCGTGCTGGGGCTGGAGATGGCGCTCAACATGATCGTCTCCGGCACGCCGGTCGCCTCCGAGAAGCTGGCCGGCACCGCGCTGTTCGACGAGGTGTTCGCGGCCGACGCCGACCTGCTGGCCTCGGCCATCGCCTTCGCCGAAAAAATCGCCGACGTGCGCCCGCTGCCGAAGGTGCGCGAGCGCAAGGTCGACTATCCGAACCACGAAGCCTTCCTGCAATTTTCGCGCAACACGGTCAAGGCCATGGCCGGCCCGTTCCCGGCCCCGCTCGAGTGCGTGGAGACGGTCGCCGCCTCGGTGACGATGAAGTTCGACGACGGCATGAAGTTCGAGCGCGAGCGTTTCATGCATTTGATCGGGACCACCGAATCGAAGGCGCTGCGCCATGCGTTCTTCGCCGAACGCGTCGCCAGCAAGGTGCCGGACGTGCCGGCCGATACCCCGACGCGCGCCATCAAACAGGCTGCCGTGGTCGGCGCCGGCATGATGGGCGGCGGCATCGCCATGAATTTCGTCAACGCCGGCATCCCGGTCAAGCTGCTGGAGACCAGGCAGGAGGCGCTCGACAAGGGCCTGGCGACGATCCGCAAGAATTACGAGAACACCATGAAGAAGGGCAAGCTGACGCAGGAGAAGTTCGACCAGCGCATGGCCCTGGTCAGCGGCACCTTGGCCTATGAGGACATCGCCGGCGCCGATATCGTGGTCGAAGCCGTGTTCGAGGAGATGGGCGTCAAGGAGGCGGTGTTCCGTCGCCTCGACGAGGTGATGAAGCCGGGCGCGATCCTGGCCACCAACACCTCGACCTTGGACGTCGACCGGATCGCCGGCTTCACGACGCGGCCGCAGGACGTCGTCGGCACGCACTTCTTCAGCCCGGCCAACGTGATGAAGCTGCTCGAGATCGTGCGCGGCGCGCAGACCGGCAAGGACGTGCTGGCGACGGCGCTGGCCCTGTCGAAAAAGCTCAAGAAGACCGGTGTCGTCTCCGGCGTGTGCGACGGCTTCATCGGCAACCGCATGATCGAACAGTACAGCCGCCAGGCCGGTTTCCTGCTGGAGGAGGGCGCCTTGCCCGAACAGGTCGACAAGGCCGCCGAGAAGTTCGGCTGGGCGATGGGCCCGTTCCGCATGGCCGACCTGGCCGGCAACGATATCGGCTGGGCGATCCGCAAGCGCCGTTATGTCGAGAGGCCGGAGATCAGCTACTCGAAGACCGCCGACCTGCTGTGCGAGATGGGCCGCTACGGCCAGAAAACCGGCGCCGGCTGGTACGACTACAAGCCGGGCGACCGCAAGGCCTACCCGAACGCCGAGGTCGACGCGATGATCGTCGCCCATTCGGCCGCGCTGGGCATCACGCGGCGCAAGATCGGCGACCAGGAGATCGTCGAGCGGCTGGTGTACGCGCTGGTGAACGAGGCGGCCAACATCCTCGACGAGGGCATCGCCCTGCGCGCGTCCGACATCGACATGGTGTATTTGACCGGCTACGGCTTCCCGCTGTTCCGTGGCGGGCCGATGTTCTACGCCGATACCGTCGGACTGCCGAACGTGCTGGCGGCCATCAACAAGTATGCCCGAGGCCACCACGGCGAGGCATGGAAACCAGCGCCGCTGCTGGTGCGGCTGGCTGACGAGGGCAAGGCGTTCAACGGCTGATGTTGTCGGATGCTCACATGCTATAAAGAAAATTTAATAGCCTGTGAGCATTTTCTTTAAAAGCTGGGTATAATTCTCGAAAGCACAATTTTCATCGAAGCCCTAAAAAACGGTTCGAGTCGCAGCGTGAGCACTCCGGCATCCCCATCGATGTCCCACGTTACCACCCAACCATCCAAATTTTTAGAGGCATACATGAAACGCACCATCATCGCAGCAGCACTGGCCATCGGCGCACTCTCGACCGCCCACGCCGCCACCATCAACGGCCTGGTCAACACCGGCGTCGGCGCCAGCGGCACGGCCGACACCCATTACGCCCTCAGCTCGGCCAGCACGACCAGCACCGTGCCCGTCATTACCTACAACAACCAGTGGCCGATCAGCCCGTGGATCGGTAACGACGCCAGCTCCAAGTGGATCACGCCGACCGCCGACCAGGCGCAGAGTTTCGACGCCTGGAGCACCGGCACGTACACGTACTCGCTTTCGTTCGACCTGAGCGGCTACAACGCCGGCACCGCCGCCTTCAACGCCCGCGTGGCGGCCGACAATTCGGTGGTGGTCCTGCTGAATAACCAGACCATCTCCAGCGCCAGCGGCTTCACCGGCTGGAACGACTTCGCCGCGCACGGCGGCTTCGTCGCCGGCGTCAACAAACTGGACTTCGTGGTCACCAACTGGGCGCAAAACGGCGGCAACCCGACCGGCCTGCGCGTCGAATTCACCGACAGCACCGTCGCGCCGGTGCCGGAGCCGGAAACCTACGCCATGATGTTGGGCGGCCTGGCACTGGTGGGCGCGATCGCGCGTCGCCGCAAGTCAAAATAATAACAAGTGGGTTCAGCCTTGGGGCCGCCAGCGATGGCGGCCCTTTTTTCGTTCGGCGGCGCGTTGCTTACGGCGCGCCGCAGTTGCTGGCGGCGGCGCGGCCGGCGAAACGCTCGTCGAACCAGGCCGGCAGCACCTTGGCCGCTTCGCCCACCACCGCGCCGTGGTCCAGTCCCGGGAATTCCTGGTAATCGACGGCCGCTCCGGCGCTGCACAGGGCGGCGCGCTCGCGCTTGGTCAACGGCGGCGGCGTGGTGGTGTCGGCCGACCCCTGGTAGATCTTGAACGGCATCGAACCGCGCGGCGTGAAGTTGTCGACCGCCGTCATCGCCGTCCACCAGGCGCTGCCGGGGGACAGGGCGCCCGGCACGTAGGCGTCCTTGACGCCGGCGGCGGCGTCCCAGACGTCGAAACAGCCGCTGGCCAGCACCGGCAACTGTTCCATCGCCGCCGGCGTCAGGAAGTCGCGGTACTTCAGGGCCGGGAAGTAGGCCTGGATGCCGGGCAAGGTCGAGATCACGTAACCGGCGTTTTCGGCGCTGGTCATCGAATTGAGCGTCAGGTCCTTGATGCGCACCGCCGGCGCCAGCAGCGCCGCGCCCAGGCCGGTGAACTCCGGCGCGTAGCTGGCGGCGATATTTTCCGCCCACATCGTGGTCTGGCCGCCTTGCGACCAGCCGTACATCACGTAGCGGCGCGAGGCGTTGGCCTCGCTGAACTTCTGCGCTACCCGCAGCATGTCGAGCGAGGCGCGGGCGTTCGGCTGGCCCGCCATGTAGTAGGCGGGGCCGGGCAGGCCCAGTCCCGGGTAATCGCTCATGACCACCACGTGGCCCTTGGCCAGCAGCGCCTCCAGCGCCGGCACGCGCTCGCGGCCGGCTTCGATCCGGCTGCGGCGCGAGGGTGCGCAGGCGTCGGCCAGGCCGGCCGTCTCGTGGTTCCACAGCACCACGTCGCGCGGGCCGCCCGCCGACCCGGCGGGGATGTAGATCTCGCCCGAGACGTACGCCAGTTTGCCGGGCTGGATTTCCGAGACGTAGACCACGTCCCAGGCCTTGACGCCCGGCGGGGCGTCGGTGCGCGACTGCGCCTGCAGGATGTCGCCGGCGGCGGCACCGGCCGGCGGCGCCGCCGTGATGTCCCAGAAGGACGTGCCGAGCGACACTTCCTTGAAGCCCGCGATGTTGGCCGCGTGGGCGGTGTTGTCGCCGCAGCCGCCGAGCATAGCGGTCGACAGCGCCGCGCCGCAGGCGAGCGCCAGCGCGCCGGCCCGCGCAACCGTTGTGTGAATGATTGCCATGAAGAGTCTCCTTTTATCGTTATGGATGAAATTTATCAGGTGGCCTGATATCATCCATGGTACCGGCCGGCATGCCGGGGCGGCCCTCCGCAGATGCGGGGGGGGCGACTATCCGGGAGGCCGCGTGCGGGACCAACATCCATCGATCAAGACCGGCTGCGGGGCCGGGGCCGCCGTGCCGCCGCCGGTATACCTGGCGTTCAGCGGCGCGTTGCTGGCGCTGGGCGAGCTGGCGCGGGAGGCGGGACCGCAGCAGTTCCTGCATGAGTCCTTATTGATACTGCGGCGTTTCATCGGCTTCGATTCCGCCTGGTGGGGCGAGGTGAGTCCGGCCACGGGCACGCGGGCGCCGCGCAACCTGATGCACTCGAGCATCGGCCTGAGCCCGGACTTCGCGCAGGAATGGAACCAGACGGTGGCCGCGTCCGACGGCTTCGCGCGCGCGTCGATGGACCGCCTGGGCGTGGTGGTGCGCGAAGGCGGCGGCGCGCCGCCGGATGTTCGGCAGGAAATGGTCGCCTTCGTCGAGCGGCACGGGTTGCGCACGGTCATGGCGATCACGGATGAGCTGCCCGGCAGCGGCTTGTTGTTTTTTGTTTGCCTGTACCGCAACTGCGCGGGCACGCGGTCGCGCTTCAGCGACCTGGAGAGCATGCTGTTCCACGCGTTCAGCCGGCATTTGCTGCAACACTGGGCGTACCGCCTGGCCGACATGCGGGCGGCGAGCAAGGCGACCTCGCTGGCGTCGCTGGCGGTCTCGGACATGCAGGGACGGTTGTCGTTCCTGGGCGGCGGCGTCGGGCGGCTGCTGGGCAGCGCTTGCGACAATTGGCAGGGTACGATCCTGCCGGCGAAAGTGGTGGACGGGCTGGCGCGGGCGCCGTGCAGCATCGCGCTGGCGGGGAGCCGGTTGCTGCTGGACCGCAGCGGACCGCTGGCGGTGCTGACGCTGGTGGACGACGCCACGCGCGCGTCGCGGGTCTCGCCGCGCGAGCTCAGCGCCGCGATGTTGTACGCGCGCGGCCACTCGTACAAGGAGATCGCGCGGCTGATGGGGCTGACGCCGGCGACGGTGCGCAGCTACCTGAAGAGCGCCTACGGCAGCCTGGGCGTGTCCAACAAGATCGAATTATTGGCGGCATTAGCGCCGTGACAGCCGCGCCCGTGTCCGAATGCCAGACTTGACCCCGGACGAAAAAAAAGGCCGGGTCCGCTTTGCGGAACCCGGCCTTTGTGCGCCGTGGCGCGCCAGCGTTAGTCGTTGGCGTAGATGTTGTTGTCCTTGGTCTCGCGGACGAACAGCGCGCCGATCACGGCGGTGATCAGGGCGATGACGATCGGATACCACAGGCCGTAGTAGATGTCGCCCTTGAACGCGACCAGCGCGAACGAGATCGTCGGCAGCAGGCCGCCGAACCAGCCGTTACCGATGTGGTATGGCAGCGACATCGAGGTGTAGCGGATGCGGGTCGGGAACATTTCAACCAGCATCGCGGCGATCGGGCCGTACACCATCGTCACATACAGCACCAGGATGAACAGGATGCCGACGATCATCGGCTTGTTCATTTGCGATTCGTCGGCCTTGGCCGGATAGCCGGCGACCTTGACCGCCGCCGCCACCTCTTTCTTCAGCGCGGCTTCGGCCTTCTTGCTGTCGGCGTCGAAGTTCAGGCCGTCGGCGGTCATGACGGCGTTGAACGCCGGCACTTCCTTGTCGCCGATCTTGATCTTGGCGACGCTGCCGGCCGGTGCCGCTTCCTTGGTGTAGGCGACCGACGCGTTCGACAGAATGCCGGTGGCGATGTCGCACGACGACGGGAACTTGGTGGTGCCGGTCGGATTGAACTGGAAGTGGCACGATGCCGGATCGGCGACCACCACCACTGGCGAGTTCTTCAGTGCCGTTTCCAGCGCCGGATTGCCGTAGTGGGTCAGCGCGCCGAACAGCGGGAAGTAGGTCGCCGCGGCGATCACGCAACCGCCCAGGATGATCCATTTGCGACCGATCTTGTCCGACAGCATGCCGAAGAAGATGAAGAACGGCGTGGCAAGGGCCAGCGAGATGGCGGTCATGATGTTGGCGCTGGCGCCGTCGATCTTGAGCGTTTGCGTCATGAAGAACAGCGCGTAGAACTGGCCGGTGTACCACACCACCGCCTGGCCCATGGTCAGGCCGACCAGCGCCAGGATCACCACTTTCAGGTTTTTCCATTGGCCGAACGCTTCGCTCAGCGGCGCTTTCGAGGTCTTGCCCTCGGCTTTCATTTTGGCGAAGGCCGGCGATTCGTTCATCGACAGGCGGATCCACACCGAAACGCCCAGCAGCAGCACCGACACCAGGAACGGCACGCGCCAGCCCCAGGCGTTGAATGCTTCCTCGCCGACGGCGGTGCGGGTGCCCAGGATCACCAGCAGCGACAGGAACAGGCCCAGCGTCGCGGTGGTTTGAATCCAGGCGGTGAAGGAGCCGCGCTTGCCGTTCGGCGCGTGCTCGGCGACGTAGGTCGCCGCGCCGCCGTACTCGCCGCCCAGCGCCAGGCCCTGCAGGATGCGCAGGACCACCAGGATGATCGGCGCGGCGATGCCGATCGCCGCGTAGCCGGGCAACAGGCCGACGATGAAGGTCGACGCGCCCATGATCAGGATGGTGATCAGGAAGGTGTACTTACGGCCGATCATGTCGCCCAGGCGGCCGAACACGAGCGCGCCGAACGGACGCACGATGAAGCCGGCGGCAAACGCCAGCAGCGCGAAAATGAAGGTGGTGGTGGGGTCGCCGATGAAGAATTGCTTGGCGATGATAGACGCCAGCGCACCGTACAAATAGAAATCGTACCATTCAAAGACCGTGCCCAGCGACGAGGCGAAAATCACCTTGCGTTCTTCCGGCGTGATCACCGTCGATTTGGGCGGATTGCGCAGGTCTGCAGTGCCTGTTGGGGTTGCCATATATGTCTCCTGTAATTATTTGAACTTCACTAGCCGCGATAGTTATTACTCCGTCAGCTTGAATGCAGTGTGGCCGCCGAACCTTACGTCATGCTTGCTTCAAACTTACGCGAAACTGACAAATTGAATTAAGAACGGTCGTACTAAATATGCTATTCTGGCCCGACTAAAATAATCCACAGGAGATTGCCATGATAGATGCCGTCATCGTTTCGACCGCCCGCACCGGGCTTGCCAAATCCTGGAAGGGCGCGTTCAACATGACGCACGGCGCCACCCTGGGCGGCCACGTGTTGCAGGCCGCGATCGCCCGCGCCGGCATCGAGCCGGGCGAGGTCGAGGACGTGCTGGTCGGCTGCGCCAATCCGGAAGGCGCCACCGGCGGCAACATCGCGCGCCAGATCGCGCTGCGCGGCGGCTGCCCGGTGACCACCGCCGGCATGACCATCAACCGCTTCTGCTCGTCGGGCTTGCAAACCATCGCCACCGCCGCGCAACGCATCATCGCCGGCGAGGGCGACATCTATGCCGCCGGCGGGGTCGAGTCGATCTCCTGCGTGCAGCAGGAAATGAACACCCATATGTACAAGGAAGTGTGGCTGTCCGAGCACAAGCCGGAACTGTACTGGCCGATGCTGCAGACGGCCGAGACGGTCGCCAAGCGCTACAACATCAGCCGCGAGCGCCAGGACCATTACGGCGTGCAAAGCCAGCAGCGCGCCGCCGCCGCCCAGGCCGCCGGGCTGTTCGACGCCGAGATCGTGCCGATGACCACGGTGATGGGCGTGGCCGACAAGGAGTCGGGCATGCTGCTGAGTCGCGAAGTGACGATCTCGGCCGACGAAGGCATCCGCGCCGACACCACCTACGAGGGCGTGGCCAAGATCCGCAGCGCCGTGCCGGGCGGCGTCATCAGCGCCGGCAACGCCAGCCAGTTCTCCGATGGCGGCTCGATGGCGATCGTCATGAGCGCGCGGAGCGCCGCCGCCAAGGGGCTGGCGCCGCTGGGCATTTTCCGTGGCTTCGCCGTGGCCGGCTGCGAACCGGACGAGATGGGCATCGGCCCGGTGTTCGCGATCCCCAAGCTGCTGAAAAAAGCCGGGCTCAAGGTCGAGGACATCGGCCTGTGGGAATTGAACGAGGCCTTCGCCGTGCAGGTGCTGTATTGCGCGGACAAGCTGGGCATTCCGATGGACCGGCTCAACGTCAACGGCGGCGCCATCGCCGTCGGCCATCCTTACGGCGTCTCGGGCGCGCGCCTGACCGGCCACGCGCTGTTGGAAGGCAAGCGGCGCGGCGTCAAATACGTGGTGGTGACGATGTGCATCGGCGGCGGCCAGGGCGCGGCAGGCCTGTTCGAAGTGGTCTGAGCCCATGCAATCGAAACTGCTGTCGCGTCGCGACATCGACTTCATGCTGTACGAATGGCTGGACGTGGAATCGCTGACCAAACGAGGGCGATTCCAGGACCACAACCGCGAAACCTTCGACGCCGCGATCGACACGGCCGCGCAGTTGGCGGCCGATCTGTTCGCGCCGCACAATAAAAAGAGCGACAGCCAAGAGCCGCACGCGGTGCCCGGCGCGCACTGCCTGAACGTGCACATGATTTCCGACGTGAAGGTGGCGCTCGACGCCTACTCCGCGGCCGGCCTGATGGCGTCCGGACAGGACTACGAGCGCGGCGGCATGCAGCTGCCGTGCGTGGTGGAGAAAACGCTGGCGTGCTACTTCACCGCCGCCAATGTCAGCACCACGGCCTACACCTTCCTGACCACCAGCAATGCCGGCACCTTGCTCAAGTGCGGCACGCCGGAGCAGGTGCGGCGCTTCGCCGATCCGATGTTCGCCGGCCGCTATTTCGGCACCATGTGCCTGTCCGAGCCGCAGGCCGGCTCCAGCCTGTCGGACATCACCACCCGCGCCGAGCCCGATCCGGTCGACGGCGTCGACGGCGGGCGCCAGTACCGGCTCAGCGGCAACAAGATGTGGATCACGGGCGGCGAGCACGAACTGTCGGACAACATCGTGCACCTGGTGCTGGCCAAGATCCCGGGACCGGACGGCAAGCTGATCCCTGGTGTCAAAGGCATCTCGCTGTTCATCGTGCCCAAGTTCCTGGTCAACGATGATGGCAGCCCGGGCGAGCGCAACGACGTCGTGCTGGCCGGCCTGAACCACAAGATGGGCAATCGCGGCGCCACCAATTGCCTGCTCAACTTCGGCGAGGGCAAGTTCAAGCCGATGGGCAAGGGCGGCGCGGTCGGCTATCTGGTCGGCACCGCCCACCAGGGCCTGGCCAACATGTTCCACATGATGAACGACGCGCGTATCTGCGTCGGCCTCGGCGCTGCCGTGCTCGGCTACACCGGCTACCTGCACGCGCTGGACTACGCCCGCAACCGTCCGCAAGGCCGCCATCCGGCGCAGAAGGATCCCGCCCAGCCGCAGTTGACCATCATCGAACACACCGACGTGCGCCGCATGCTGCTGGCGCAGAAGGCGTATGTCGAAGGCGCGCTGGGACTGGTGTTGTATTGCTCGCGGCTGGTCGACGAGCAGCGCACCGCCGACACGCCGGAAGCGCGCGAACACGCCGGACGCTTGCTCGATTTCCTGACGCCGGTCACCAAGTCGTGGCCATCGCAGTGGTGCGTCGAGGCCAACAGCCTGGCGATCCAGGTGCACGGCGGCTACGGCTACACGCGCGAGTACAACGTCGAACAGTTCTACCGCGACAACCGCCTCAACGCCATCCACGAAGGCACGCACGGCATCCACGGCCTGGACCTGCTGGGCCGCAAAGTGGCGACGCAGGACGGCGCGTTGTTCAAGGCTTTCGGCGCCGAGCTGCGGCGCACGGTGCGCAAGGTGCGCGGCGGCGTCGGCGCGCCGGGAGCGGTCGATGCCGCCAGCGCGCAGCTGTCGGCCGCGGCGGCCAGCGACATCGCCGCCGAACTGCTGGCCCACGCCGCCGCGCTCGATACGGCATGGCAGAGGGTGGAACAAGTCACGCAGAGCCTGTATGCTGTCGGCGACATGAACAAGACGCTGGCCAACGCCAGCGCCTATCTGGAGGCGGTCGGCCACGTGGTGCTGGCGTGGATTTGGCTCCAGCAAGCGTTGCTGGCGGCGCGCGCGCTGCCCGGGGCGGGCGCGCCGGATGCCGATTTTTATCGCGGCAAGCTGCAGGCTTGCCGCTTCTTCTACCGCTGGGAGCTGCCGAAGGTGGCGCAGCAGCTGGAGCTGCTGGCCAGCGTGGACACCACCACGCTCGATATGCGGGACGCGTGGTTTTAACTAGGATTAAATATGCTCAAACACATCGTGATGTGGAAACTGAAAGAACACGCCGAAGGCGGCGACCGCGCCACCAATGCCGCCAAGATGAAGGCGATGCTCGACGGCTGCGCCGGTCTGGTGCCTGGCATCCTGAAATTCGAGGCGGCGCTGGCCCAGCCGGGCCTGGAGGCGACCTACGATGTGATTTTGTATTCCGAGTTCACCGACAAGGCGGCGCTGGACGCGTACCAGGAACACCCGGACCACGTGGCGATCAAGCCGTTCTTCGGCGCCGTGCGCGACCAGCGCCAATGCATGGACTACGAGGTGTAAATGACTATTGCTTCGACCTACCAACGCATCGTCCTCGCCTCGCGTCCGCGCGGTGCGGTGTTGCCGGAGAACTTCCGCCTGGAGACCGTGCCGGTGCCGCAGCTGGCCGACGGCCAGGTGTTGATCCGCAACCACTATCTGTCGCTGGACCCGTACATGCGCGGGCGCATGAGCGCGTCCAAGAGCTACGCCGATTGCCAGGCGCTCGATGACACCATGATCGGCGGCACCGTCGGCGAAGTGCTGGCGTCGCGCAACGCGCGTTATCAGGCCGGCGACTTCGTCGGCGGCGTGCTCGGCTGGAGCGAGATGGGCGTGTCCGACGGCGCCATGCTGCGCAAGCTCGACACGTCCAATATTCCGTTGTCGGCGTATCTGGGCGCGGTCGGCATGCCCGGCATGGCGGCGTGGTACGGCTTCAACCAGATCATGGCGTCCAAGCCGGGCGAGACGATCGTGGTGTCGGCCGCCAGCGGCGCCGTCGGCAGCGTGGTCGGGCAGTTGGCCAAGCTGCGCGGCTGCCGCGCGGTCGGCATTGCCGGCGGGGCGGAGAAGTGCGCCTACGTGGTCGACGAGCTGGGCTTCGACGCCTGCATCGACTACAAGGCCGGCAATCTGGAGCAGGATCTGGAAGCGGCCACGCCCGATGGCGTCGACGGCATTTTCGAGAACGTCGGCGGCGCGGTGCTCGACGCGTCGCTGGCGCGCACCAACGCCTTCGCGCGCATCGCGCTGTGCGGCATCATCGCCGGTTTCGCCGGCGCCGACCTGTCGATCAAGAACTCGCGCCTGCTGCTGATCAACCGCCTGACCTTGCGCGGCTTCATCGTCACCGAGCACATGGAGTTTTGGGCGCAGGGCTTGCAGGAGCTGGGCGCGCTGGTCGCGGACGGCAAACTCAAGTACCGCGAATCGGTGGCGCAGGGGCTGGCGTCGGCCCCGGACGCGTTCATCGGCCTGATGGAGGGGCGGAACTTCGGCAAGCAGCTGGTCAAGCTGGTGTGACCGGTGAATCGCTGGTGGGTGAATTGTTTCACACACTCTACACTACGACTGTTGTCGAAGCGACCAAAGCGGCGTAGCCTAACCGTGCTTGACGTACCCGAACACTCTTTTGAAGATAGGAAATATATGAACAAGATCGCCGTAGTGCGCTGCATGATGAGTTTGTCCCTGATGGCGGCATCGACCGCCTTCGCCGCCACCACCAGCGCCGAGGCGCCGTTGAAGGCGACCGCCGGCAACAAGGTCACCGGCACGGTCAGTTTCGACCAATCGGCGGACAGCCTGCGCGTCAAGGCGCGCATCGAGGGATTGACGCCAGGCCTGCACGGCTTCCACATCCATGAAAAGGGTGACTGCTCGGCGCCGGACGGCACCAGCGCCGGCGGCCACTTCAACCCGTCGGCGACGGCGCATGGCGATCCGGCCAAGGCGGCGCACCACGGCGGCGACTTCGGCAACCTGAACGCCAACGACAAGGGCGTGGCCGAACTGGATGTGAAGGTGCCGCTGACCCAGGTTAACCTGACCGACGGCAACGCCGCCAATGCGGTCGGCCGCGCCGTGATCGTCCACGCCGCGCCGGACGACATGGTCACCCAGCCGACCGGCAATTCCGGCGCCCGTCTGGCCTGCGGCGTGATTGCCGCCAAATAAACGAGATGTAGACACCTGGAGCGGATCGGCGGTGTGCGCGCCGATCCGGTCGGTCGATGTCAGCCCAACGCCGCCGCGATCGCCTTGCCCGCCTCGGTCGTGTCGGCCGTGCCGCCCAAATCCGGCGTCCGCGTCCCGTCCTGAACGCAGGCCTCGATGGCCGCCACGATCGCGTCGTGCGCCGCCCGGTACTTGCCCTCGCCACCGCCCAGGAAGTCCAGCATCATCGCCCCCGACCAGATCATGGCCACGGGGTTGGCGATATTCTGCCCATAAATATCCGGCGCCGATCCGTGCACCGGCTCGAACAACGACGGCCAGGTCCGCTCCGGATTCAAATTGGCCGACGGCGCGATACCGATCGTCCCGGTGCAGGCCGGCCCCAGATCCGACAGGATATCCCCGAACAGATTGGACGCCACCACCACGTCGAAGCGCTCCGGCGACAATACGAAGCGCGCGCACAAAATATCGATGTGGTACTGGTCGCGCCTTACCTCCGGATAACTTTCGCCCATGGCCGCGAAGCGCTCGTCCCAGTACGGCATGCTGATCGAAATGCCGTTCGACTTGGTGGCCGACGTCAGGTGCCGTTTCGGCCGGCTGCGCGCCAGCTCGAACGCGTACTTCAGCACGCGATCGACGCCGGTGCGCGTGAACACCGACTCCTGCAAGACGAATTCGCGCTCGGTGCCTTCGAACATCTTGCCGCCGACGGATGAATACTCGCCTTCGGTATTCTCGCGGACGATATAGAAGTCGATGTCGCCCGGCTTCTTGTTGGCCAGCGGACAAGGCACGCCGGGCATCAGGCGCACCGGCCGCAGGTTGACATACTGGTCGAACTGGCGCCGGAACTTCAGCAGCGAGCCCCACAGCGATACATGATCCGGCACGGTTTCCGGCCAGCCGACCGCGCCGAAGAAGATCGCGTCGTAACCCTTGAGCTGCTCGAACCAGTCGTCCGGCATCATCTTGCCGTGCTTGACGTAGTAATCGCAGCTGGCCCACTCGAAGGTGGTCCATTCGATGCCGATGTCGAACCGCTTGGCGGCGGCCTCCACCACCCTGATACCCTCGGGCATGACTTCCTTGCCGATGCCGTCGCCGGCGATGACTGCGATCTTGTGCTGTTTCATGGAATCTCCTCGGTTAGCGTATGGGTGCAGCATAGCGTGCGCGGTCTGGTTTAGAATGTGTCTAATTGTGATCTCATAAAACACGTATCGTGAACAATGGCCGTGAATAAAAATATTGAAAACAACGACCTGCGGGTGTTCGCCACCGTCGTGCGCAAGGCCAGTTTCGTCGCCGCCGCCGAGGAGCTGGGCATGTCGCCGGCTTATGTCAGCAAGCGGATCGGCATGCTGGAAGAGGCGCTGGGCGTGCGGCTGTTCCACCGCACCACGCGGCGGGTGGTGGTCAGCGACGATGGCGAGCAGGTCTACACCCGCGCGCTGACGATACTGGCTAGCCTGGATAGCCTGTTCGACGAGGTGGCCGAGCGGCAGGGCGTGCCGCGCGGCCAGCTGCGCGTCAGCAGCAGCTTCGGTTTCGGACGCAACGTGGTCGCCCCGGCGATCGCCCGGCTGGCGGCCGGGCATCCGGCGCTGCAGGTGCGGCTGGAGGTGTTCGACCGCCTGGTCGACATCGTCAGCGAGGGCTTCGACATCGACGTGCGCATCGGCGACGAGATCGCGCCGCAACTGATCGCGCGGCGGCTGATGACCAACCACCGCATCCTGTGCGCGTCGCCCGCCTATCTGGCGCGGCGCGGCACGCCGGCAACCCTGCGCGAGCTCGAAGCCCACGATTGCCTGCCGATCAAGGAGCGCGATTTGCCGTTCGGCGTCTGGCGCCTGCGCAGCGCCGGGGAGGAGGGCGTGGTCAAGGTGACCGGTCCGCTGTCGACCAACCACGGCGAGATCGCGCTGCAATGGGCGGTGGCCGGCGCCGGCATCGTGCTGCGGTCGCGCTGGGATGCGCAGGCGTACCTCGACCGCGGCCAGCTGGTGCAGATATTGCCGGCCTACACGCAGGAAGCCAACGTCTGGGCGGTCTATCCGCAACGCTTGGCCAGTTCGGCCAAAGTGCGCGTGTTCGTGGACTTCCTCGAACGGCATCTCGCGTGCGACAATCCAGGCTCGACCAACCAGACGCCACGCGAATGACCGACCACGCCCCCTACGATATCCGCTTCGGAGACTGGAGCGCCCTCAGCGAGGACGCCAAGACCATCCGTTTCGAAGTCTTCGTCGAAGAACAACAGGTTCCAGCCGAGCTGGAGATGGACAACATGGACGCCGTCTGCCTGCACGCGGTCGCCTACGACGCCGCCGGCGTGCCGGTCGGCACCGGCAGGCTGCTGCCGGACGGCCACATCGGCCGCATGGCGGTGCGCAAGGGTGCGCGCGGCACGGGTGTCGGCGGCGCCTTGCTGCAAGCGCTGATGGCGCAAGCCAGGGCGCGCGGCGACCGCCAGGTGGTGCTCAGTTCGCAGTCGCACGCCGCCCCGTTCTACCAGCGGCACGGCTTTACGATCGACGGCGGGGAGTTCTTCGAAGCGGGCATCGCCCACATCAACATGCAATATACCTTCGCATGATCCGTTGAGCGCCGGATCACGGGGTTCCCGGGCGGCCCGCAAGGCGCCGGCGCGGCCGCAGCAACCCCGCCGCCAGCACCAGGAAGAACAATAACTGCACCTTCGGCACATCGAACAGGCTATCGAACATCCCCACCACCAGCGCGCCGGTCAGCGCGGCCAGGAATACCGCCGCATCGACCCGGCCATGCCACGCGCTGCCCGCCATCCGGCCGGCGCCGTACACCAGCAGCAAGCCCAACGCCACCGCGCCCAGCCAGCCCTGCTCGAAGTAGGTATGGATGTAGAAATTCTTGATATGCCAGGGCAAGTGATCACGGTCGCTGGTGAAGAACCAGCCAGCCTGTCCGGCCGTGAAGTCGCCATTGCGCAGCAGCTCCGGCCCGCCATTGCGCGCCCGCACGCTCACGTTGTCGATGTCGACCACGCCGGCCTGGTCGCCGCTGGCCAGCTCCAGTTGCACCGGCGCCCGCGCGCCCGCCAGTTGCGCAAGCAAATCCTGCCGCTGGCCCATGCCGGCGCTGTAGAAATCCAGATCGAAGTGCTGCCAGCGGTCGTCGGCCCCCGCCAGTTTGATTACGGGCGAGACGCAGGTCTGCGGATAGAGCAGCCAGCGCTCGCACACCGCCATCCACACCACGGCCTTGGGATCGCTGCGTTTGACGTCCAGCGCAATCCGATAGTTGGTGTTCGGTTCCAGGCGCACATGCTGGATATGCCGCACCACGTCGCTATAGCCGCGCGGGTGGACCGGGGCGGCGAGACGCAGGAAGTTGTTGCCGACAAGGTCGGTCTCGTAGCGGAAGCTGCCGGGGCGGATGCCCAGCATGTTGCCCCAATAATAGGTGCGCGGATAGCTCCCGAGCCCGGCGCCGAGCAGGGTCGTCGGCAAGTCGTCCGGCATCATGTGCACGGCCTCGTCCCAGTGGCGGGTGCGCAGCTCCCAGTCCTGCGCGACAGTGCTCATGCGCTCGCCCATGTACGAGCTGCCCAGCACCGGAATCGCCATCGCCAGCAGCGCCGCCGCGCCCGCGCCGAAGGTGACGCTGGCGCGGCCGATGCGCCACAGCGGCTGGTGGAACAGCAGGCTGGTGATGCAGATCAGGCCGCTCAGCGCGACCACCCAGGACGCGTCCTGCGCGGCCGGCATGCCGCCCCAATGGCGCGCCACCAGCAGGCAGGCGATCGCCAGGGCCGGGTAGGCGCCCAGCGCCAGCGCGGTGGCGGGCTGGCGCCAGGCGCGCGGGCCGCACAGCGCCGCGGCGCCCGCCAGTCCGGCGCCGAAGGCGGCCGCCGCCAGCGACAGATAGGGCGCCTTTGCCCAGCCCGGCACCGGTAGATTGCGCAGCAAAACGAACAGGGCCAGGTCCAGCAACAGCAGGGCGGCGGTGGCCGCGCCGGCCCACGACAGGTGGCGCGGCTGCAGCACGCGGCCGGCGGCGCGCGGCAGCCCGCCCGTCATCAGGGTCGCGCCCAGCAATAGGAGCAGGCCGCCGAGCGTGCGGTAGCCGCCGGTGGCGAAGGAGCGCATCAGCAGCACGCTGATCACGGCGAGCAACGCCGCCACCGCCACCAGCACGCCGGGCCGCAGCTTGCCGGCGGCCAGTTGCGGACCGCAGACCAGGCAGCCGATCACGACGCCGGAGCCGGCGTAGGCCAGCCAGACGTCGCGCGAGAACGTGGTAAAGCCTGTGAACAGCCCCATCATGAGCAGCGCCAGCGCGGCGCCCAGTTGCCAAGGCCTGCTTTTACCCAGCAGCCAGCACGCCACGAACGGGAAGCTCAGCGCCAGGAAGGCGTCCAGCGCGGCGCCGCCGGTGTGCATGGCCGAGAACGAGGCGGTCGGCCGGTAGTCGGTGGAGAAGTTGAGCAGGCCGGGAAATAACCAGCGCTCCCAACCCTGGACCAGCGCCGTGCAGAACAAGCCGAGCAGCATGCCCGGCACCAGCAAGGTGCGCAACCCGCGCAGTTCCGGCCCCACGCTGCGGGTCAGCAGCGGCAGCAGTACCAAGGCCCACGCCAGCCCCTTGGCCACGCGCAGGCTGTTGTAGTGGCTGCTGTAGCTGGCGAAGGCGTTCAAGTCCAGCGGCGGCAGCGGAAGCAGCCCGCGCACGGCGGCGACGGCGGTGCTGGCGGCCACGGCGGCCAGCAACAGCTTGGCGACCGTGGGCAGCTTGCCGGTGCGGTGGCAGGGCGCCAGCCGCCAGTAACCCACGGCGGCCGTCGCCAGCAGCATCAGATCGAACTCATCGAGGTAGAACCAGCCGGTCCGGGTGCCAAGGTCCAGCCATGGCAGCGCGGCCGGCACCAGCAGCAGCCACAGCGCGGGGCGCCACCAGAGCAGCGCCGCGTAGGCGGCGAGCGCCAGCGTGGCCTCCAGCGGCCAGAACGGATAGTGCGGCAGCAGCGCCGCCAGCAGCGCCAGCGGTATCAACGTCAGCAAGCGCCATAGCACGATGCGGGCGGCGCCGACCGAGGGCTGGCGCGCCGCACCGCCGCCCGTGTCGGCGGCCGTTCCGCCGACAACCAGGCCGGCGGCGGACTCGTTCATGGCGCCGGTTCCTGCCATATTCCGGCCGTTACCAATAGCTGCTTGAGGCCTGGCAGCGGGAAGCCGAGCGCATAGGCCTTGTGCGCGTACTCATTGGCTTCCTTGAATTGCTTGGTTTTGTAGTACGCCAGGCCGAGGTTGTAATTATAGGTCGGGTCTTCCGGCGCCAGCGCCACCGCCTCGCGCAACTGGTCGCGCGCCATCTCGAGTTTGCCCAGCGCCATCAGGTAGGTGGCGTAGGTGGCGCGCACGGCCGGGTCGGCCGGCTGGAATTCCATCGCCCGCACGAAATAGCATTCGACGGGGAACTGGGCGCCGGGCAGCTGCGTGACCTTGTCGCGCACGCCGACGCGCGCCATCGTCGCCAGCGCGCGCGGATGGTTGGGAATGGCGCGCAAGGTGTAATCGATGTCGCTGCCGAGCGGACCGGTGGCGCCGCGTATGCCCAGCTCCACCTCCTCGGGAAAATGGTGCGGCTCGACCATGGCGATGTTCTGGACATTGCCCGGATCGTTGTAGTCGAACGGGCCGAAGGAGTTGGCGATGTGTCCGCACAGCTTCTTGGGCGCGGCCTGCGCTGGCGCCGCCGCGCCGGCCAGCAGCAGGGCCGCCAGCAGCAGGGCCGGCGGCGCGGAAGGTGGGCGCCTCATGCCGCCGCCGCGCCGGCCTTGAACGCCACCGGGGCGCCGGCCACGTCGTCCAGCAACTGGGCCAGCACGGCGCTGCGCGCGTGGCGCGAATGGGCGGCCACCACGGCGGCCGGTGGCAACGGCGCCTTGCCGTCGCGCACCAGCGACAGGAAACGCGGCAGTATTCGCATGATGTCCTCCTCGGAGTCGAGCGCGGCGATCGTGTCGATGCCGGACGCGCGCAGGGTGGCGGCGGTGTCGCCGGCGGCGTCGGTCAGCGCCAGGATCGGGCGGCTGGCGCGCAGATATTCGTACAGTTTGGCGGGAATCTGGTGGTTGCAGTTGGACGCCTGCAAGATCAGCAGCGCGTCGACGCTGAGCATTTCGGTCAGCGCGGCGCGGTAGGGCTGGTGCGGGGCGATGCTGACCATGTCGTCCAGTCCGTGGGTTGCCAGCAAGCCGGCCAGGAAGGCGTCGTGACCGGTGGCGCGCAGCACCAGCCTCAGCGTGTCCGGGCCGATCAGCCCCTGGCGCCGCAGCGCGGCCATCGCGGCGAACAACGGCGCCGGGTCGCGCTCGGAGGGATAGATGACGCCGCTGTGCAGCAGCACCAGCGGCGTGCCGGCGGCCGGTGGCGGCACGCCGCCGGTGGCGCCGTCGCGCTGGGCATCGAGGAAGTTTTCTTCGTCGTAACCGTTCTCGACCAGACGGAAGCGTTCGGCCGGCAGGTGCGGAAAGCGCTGCCGGTAGGTTTGGATCGCGCCCGGCGTGGTGCAGACGGCCACCGTGCAGCGTTCGACCGTGCGGCGTTCTATCCACAGGTAGACTTTGCGCGTGAGCGGATTTTCCGGGTAGCCGACATCGGTCATCGGGTCGCGCAGGTCGGCCACCCACGGCAGCCCCGTCAGGCGTTGCAGCACGTAGGCGATCAGGTGGGCGGTGGCGATCGGATAGGTCGACCACAGCACTTGCGGACGATGCCGGCGGATCAGCCGCAGTCCGGCCGGCACCGCGCCCAGCAGCCACGAGACCCAGCGGTCGGGCAGCGCCATCAGGCCGGCGTAGCGCCCGCGCAGCGACAGGTGGCGCGCGGTGTCGAGCGCGAAGGCGCGGCACACCGGCACGTCGGCCGGGATCTCGCCCATCTGGTCGTTGCCGGGATTGCTGTAGGCGCGCGGATGCGCCGACAACAGCACCGGCTTCCAGCCCCATTCCGGCAGGTATTGCGAGAACTTCAGCGTGCGTTGAATGCCGCTGCTGCCGCGCATCGGCGGATAGTGGAAGGCGATCATCAGCACTTTTTTGGACGTTGCCGTCTCTACCATGTGTGCACCCAGTTTGCAGTCCAGTCGGCGACCTGGTCGCGCCACACGCGGCGGGAAAAAGTGTGGTCGGCTTCGTCGAGTTCGTGTCGCGTGGTGCCGGCGCGCGCCAGCAACTGCTGCCATGCGGGCGAGGCGCCGGCCAGGTCGGTGAATTCCTTGGCGGTCAGGTCGGCGCCGCTGAGGATCAGCAGCACCGGGCCCTTGAAGCGCGACCAGCTCGCCAGCATGCGCGCGGGCAGGTCTTCCGGCGCAGCCTCGGTGTCCGCCCGCGGCCGGCCGCCGCTGGCGGCCAGCAGTTGGCGCAGCGAGCGCCAGGCGGCGCCGGCGTCGAACTGCCCGCTGAACAGCTTGCGCCACAGATCGCCCTGCAACAGGCGGCCACGGTAATAATGCTTGAGCGTGGCGCGCGCGGCGCCGGCCTCGGTGCGCACCCACGGGTTGAGCAGCACCAGGCCGCGCACGCGGGCGTCCTGGCTGGCGTAAAACAGCGCCGCCGAGGCGCCGTCGCACAGGCCCCACAGCACCACGTCGCGCATGCCGGGCACCGCCGCCATAAAGTGGTCGACGGCCGCCCGCACGTCCAGTTCGACTTCGCCGAAGTCGCGCTGCGCGCCTTCGCTGTCGCCCATGCCGCGGTAGTCGAAGCGCTGCACCGGAATGCCGCGCGCCGCCAGCGTGCGCGCCAGCAGGGTGAACTGGCGGTGGCTGCCGGCGCGGTATTGCGGGCCGCCGACGATGATCAGCACGCCGCGCGGCGACGGCTGCTCGGGCAGGCTCAGCACGCCGTACAACTGGTCGCCGCCGCAGCCGAAGGCCACGGCTTGATCGTCATAGCGCATCGGCGCTCTCCATCGCGAAGCACGGGGCCAGCGCGGCGCTCGCCTCCAGCAGCGGCTGGCAGGTGGCGATTTCCTGGCTGCCCCAGAAGGCCGGACCGTCGATCGCGGTCATGTCGACCTCGACGCCGCGCTCGCGCAGCGACGCCAGCGCCTTCGCCGTGGCCGGCGACAGCGCGCGCCCGGGCTGGCCGACGTCGAACCAGTGCAGCGCGCAACCGGCGCGGCCGAGCGGCGCCAGCTTCAGGCCATCGATGGCCAGCGTCAGTTGCGGCGAAAGTTCGTAGCCGGCGACTTCCAGCGGGCGGCCCGCCGCCAGCATCGTGCGCAGGGCGGCGGTGGAATTGTCGGCCGCGCCCGCCGCGCTCATCATCGCGCCGGCCGTGCGCAGGCGCAGGAATTGGGTAAGGAAGGTGGCGCCGTCCAGCACCGGTTGCCACAGGATCAATCGACGCGGCGCGTCGGCTTCCGGCGCGTTGGCGGCGTAGTCCATCGCCAGCAGCGCGCCCAGGCGCAGTCCAAGCAGCGCGGGGCGGTGGCCGCTGCGCCGCTCCAGCCATGCGCTGGCAAGGCCGACATCGTCGCGCCAGCTTTCCCAGCGGGCGTCGGCAAAATCGCCGCTGCTGTCGCCGCAGCCGTGCAGGTCGATGCGCACGGTGGCGATGCCTTGCCGCGCCAGCTCCAGCGCCAGCAGGGCGGCCATGCGCCGCGATTTGTTCATTTCCTCCGCGAACGGCGGTACGTAGAGCAGGGCGCCACGGCACACGCCGGCGGCCGGCTGGTACAGGCAATAGCGCTGCCCGCCGGCCGCGCTGTGCGCCGGCAGAAAGAACGCTTCGGGCGCCACGTGGTTCATGCGGCCATCTTCTCGGTGACGAAGTCGGTCAGGCTGCCGACGGTGGCGAAGGTCTGCGCGCTGATATCGTCATCGTCGATGGTGAAGCCGTAATGCTCCTCCAGCGCGGTCAGCAGTTGGACCACCGCCATCGAGTCGAGTTCGGGGATGCTGCCCAACAGGGCCGAGTCGCGCGTGAGCGCCTGTGCGGACGGTCCCAGGCTCAATACGTCGCCGAGGATGGTTTTGACGGATTCCAGTTGCATTTAACGCTACTCCATTGGTTGATCTGCTGTCGCTGCTGTTGCTGCTGTTGCTGCTGTTGCTGCTGTTGCCGCTGTTGCGGCGGGGGCGGCGGCCGCCAGGTTGCGGTGCTCGGCACGCTTTTGCCACGCGTGATGCAGGCGGCGCAGTCCGGACCAGCGGTAACTGTTGACGTGATACAAAGTGCGCACTTCGTCGCTCCAGCGGCGGTGCCACTCCATCACCTTGCCATAGAATTCCAGTCCCTTGAAACGACGTAGCGCAAACAAATGCTGACAAAGTTCTTCCAGCAGCAGAAAAGCCGGGCTGTACTGGCTGCCGAGCGACTCGTCGTAGGTGGTTTTCAGAATGATTACGCTGTCGCCGCCCTCGACGCACAGGTTAACCGCGACCAGCCGGTCGTCGAACCAGTAGCGGTAGACGGCGGCGTTGCCGCGCCGGGCCATGCTTTCGAGCATGGCCCGGTAGAAACGGCCTTGCGCGTTGTCGAGGTGCACCGAGGTGCCTTCCTTGGATTTCCAGCCGGCGCTTTCGAGCCGGCCGAAGTCGGCGACCGCCGCCGCCATGCCGTCGGCCTCGCGCGTCACTTCCATGCGCGTGGCGACGCCTTCCTTGAGCAGCTTGGCGCGCTGCTTCTTCATGTTGGCGCGCAGGTTCTTGCCGCGCCCGTTCCAGTAATCGGCGAACTCGCCTTGCAGCGCCACGCGGGCGGTGTCCAGGTACGGCAGCACGGTGATGCGGTCGCTGTCTTCCGGCTGGCGGGTGACGGCGGGATCGCATTGGGTCATGCCGAGCAGCAGCGCGCCGCCGGGCAGCGTGCGGATCAGCGCGTCGAGCAGGCGCGGCAAATCCTGGGGCGCCAGCGCGCCCGGCCGCTCCAGCCACAAGGTGACGGGCGCCTGCGACGGTTGAAAGGTTTCCCAGACCCCGGCGCGGCGCGGGCACACGATGGTCATGACGACCACCTCGTTGTCCTGGCGCCACATGGCCAGCCATTCGTTGCCGCTGCCGAACTCCTTCAGCAGCGGTTGCACGAACTCGGGCGACAGCAGCGGCGCGGCCGGGCCGGCGGTGTTCAGGCCGGCCCAGGTGGCGGCATGGTCGGCGAAACGGGCGGCCGGCACCAGCGACCAGCTCATGCCTGCGCTCCCGACGTCAGCGCGGCGCGGATCTGCGCGATCATCCATTCCAGCTCATCGTCGCGCAACTCCTGGTGACAGGGAAACTGCATCACGTGGCGCGACAACTCGACGCTGGCGTCGCACACGGCCGCGCCCGCGTCCGGCCACAGGAATTCGCCGAAGCGCAACACCGGCACCGCGCCGCGCTTGAGCGCCGCGAACACCTGCCGGGGCTGCTCCACCCACAACGGAAACACCCACGGATAGACGTTGTCCGGCAGGGCCGGGAACAACGGCCGGCAACCCTGCAGGTCGGCCAGTGCCGCGTGCAATCTTAAATAGTGGCGCCGGCGCAGCGCGCCCATGCGGCGCCGCGACACCAGCCGCAGCATCAGGCGCGAATACACCGACGAGCGCTTGTCCAGCCAGGCCGGATCGAAGCTGAAGCCGCCTTCGGACGAGCCCGGCGACAGCGGTTGCGCGCGCGCCGGATTGCGCGCCTTCATGCGTTCCCACAGCGCGTTCTTGAGCGCCATTGGCAGCGCCAGCAGGTGGCGCAGCAGGCCCAGGCGGCGGTATTGGCAGCCTTCCTCCAGCGCGTTGATGGCCACCTTGGCTTCGAAACCGGCGCCGGCCGAGCGCAGCCGCACGCCGTCGAGCGCATGGCGCGCCGACACCAGGCAGCCGCCTTCATAGATAGGTAGAAACTTCATGCTGCTGGCGATGGCGTAATCGCCGAACGAGCCGAGCGGCTTTCCCTGGTATTCGCCCAGGAACGAATGCGCGCAGTCTTCCAGCAGCATGATGCCGTGGCCGTCGCAAAACGCCCGCAGCTTGTCCAGCGGTTGGGGAAAGCCGAAGTAATTGGTGGCCATCAGCACCTTGGTGCGTGGCGTGACCCGACGCGCAAGGTCCTCGAGGTCGATCTCGGTGTTGGGCAGGATGCGATAGAACACCGGCAGCGCGCCCGACCAGATCACCGGCTCGATCATCGACGCGCAATGGTAGGCGGGCACCAGCACCTCGTCGCCGGCGCCGACCGCCATTTCGCGCAGCGCCAGCGCGATGGCGACCCGGCCGCTGGTGACCAGCCGCGCCGGTCCGGCGTCGACGATGGAGCGCACGGCGGGATGCCCCCGATGCAAAAACGACGCGGCCGACAGCACGGGCGCGAGCGGAATCGGCGAGGCCGGCGGTGGTGCGGACGCGGCTTGCGCGCCGCCAACGGCCGGCTGGAAACCGACATCCTGATTGACATTCAACATGCTCAACTACTCCCCGGCCGGTAAGATTGGAGGCGACTCTGCGTTCGCCTCTCCGTTACCATTTAGACATTTTTCGAGTATAGCGCTCCTGATTAAGCGATGCACTATTAATAATGAATGATGTCAGATTGTGTTGTTTTCGTTGTAATTGAATATTAAAACGCTAATTTGCGTGCCATTCTGATATCATCATTCGACCTGTCGGCCGGGGCCGGCCAATCGGCAAAAATCCGCTAAAAACCTGCAAAGAGGGTGATATGGGCTGTGCGACGAGCTATCTGGTGCACGATTTTATTTTCTCCTCGGCCGAGCGCACACCGGCCGCCGAAGCGCTGGTCGACGGCGCCCGCCGCCTGACCTACGCGCAACTTGCCAGCCTGACCCAGCGCACCTGCGCGGCGCTGCGGGCGCGCGGCGCGCGGCGCGGCGAGCGTGTCGCCGTCTATATGGAAAAGAACATCGAGCACGTCGCCGCGCTGTTCGGCGCGGCCGCCGCCGGCATGGTGTTCGTCCCGGTCAATCCCTTGTTGAAGCCCGAGCAGGTCGCCTACATCCTGCGCGACTGCGACGTCCGCGTGCTCGTCACCAGCGCTGACCGGCTGCGCCAGCTGGCGCCCAGCCTGGGCGGCTGCGACAGCCTGCACACGGTGCTGGCGCTGGGCGCGGCGCGCGCCGCGGCGGCCAGCGGCGCCGGCGTCGCCGACATCGGCCAGATCAAGGTGCTCGATTGGGAAGCCGCGCTAGCCCAAGCCGACGCCGCCGAGGCCAATGCCGGCGGCGCCGGCGCGCGCGCGCGCCGCATCACCGATTCGGACGTCGCCGCCATCCTGTACACCTCCGGCAGCACGGGCCAGCCCAAGGGCGTGGTGCTGTCGCACCGCAACCTGGTGGCCGGCGCGGCCAGCGTCGCCAGCTATCTGGGCAATACCGCCGAGGACCGCATCCTGGCCGTGCTGCCGCTCAGCTTCGACTACGGCTTGAGCCAGCTCACCACCGCCTTCCTCAGCGGCGCCTGCGCCGTGCTGATCAACCACCTGCTGCCGCGCGACGTGCTCACGGCGGTGATCGCCGAGCGCATCACCGGCCTGGCCGGCGTGCCGCCGCTGTGGATACAGCTGGCCGCGCTGGACTGGCCGACGGTGTGCACCTTGCGCTATCTCACCAATTCCGGCGGCGCCATGCCGCGCGCCACGCTCGACCAGTTGCGCGCCAGGCTGCCGGCGGCCAAGCCCTATTTGATGTACGGGCTGACCGAGGCGTTCCGCTCGACCTTCCTGCCGCCGTCGGAGCTGGACCGGCGCCCCGACTCGATGGGCAAGGCCATTCCGAACGCCGAGGTGCTGGTGCTGCGGCCCGACGGCAGCGAATGCGCGCCGGGCGAACCGGGCGAACTGGTGCACCGGGGACCGCTGGTCTCGCTCGGCTACTGGAACGACGCCGCGCGCACCGCCGAGCGCTTCAAACCCTACCGCTCGCCGCTGACGGGCCTGATGCTGCCGGAGATGGCGGTGTGGTCGGGCGACACCGTGCGCCGCGACGAGGACGGCTTCCTGTATTTCATCAGCCGCGCCGACGAGATGATCAAGACCTCCGGCTACCGGGTCAGCCCGGGCGAGGTCGAGGCGGTGCTGTACGCGCAGGGCGAAGTGGCCGAGGCCGCGGCGTTGGGCGTGCCGCATCCGGTGCTGGGCCAGGCGATCGTGGTGGTGGTGTCGGTGCGCGACGGACGCGTGCTCGACGAGGCGCGCCTGCTGGCCGCGCTCAAGCCGCACCTGCCCAATTACATGCTGCCGCATAAGATCATCCTGGCCGACAGCAGCCTGCCGCGCAACGCCAACGGCAAGATCGACCGCAAGCTGCTCAGCACGCAATATCTGGCCAGCTTCACGGCAGCGGCGGCATGAGCGCTGTCTTGAGCCAAGCGCCGCGCCAGGCGCCGATGCACGCGCCGCTGGAACAATTCCCCGTGCGTGACGATTGCCTGCAAGTCGGCGGCGTCCCGCTGACCCGGCTGGCCGCGCAACTGGGCCAGACGCCGTTCTACGCCTACGACCGCCACGCCATCACGCGCCGCGTGGCCGAGCTGCGCGCGGCGCTGCCGCCCGGCGTGCATCTGCACTATGCAATGAAAGCCAATCCGATGCCGGCCGTGGTGCAGCACCTGGCCGGCCTGGTCGACGGCATCGACGTCGCCTCCGGCAACGAGCTGCGCGTGGCGCTCGACACCGGCGTGGCGCGCGCCGACATCAGCTTCGCCGGTCCCGGCAAGGGCGACCGCGAGCTGTCGTGCGCGGTGGCCGCCGGCGTGATCATCAACGTCGAATCGGAAGCCGAGCTCGATCGCATCGCCGCCATCGGCGTGCAACTCGCCATCCGCCCGCAGGTGGCGCTGCGCGTCAATCCCGATTTCGAACTGAAGTCGTCGGGCATGCGCATGGGCGGCGGCTCGCGCCAGTTCGGCATCGACGCCGAGCTGGTGCCGGCGCTGCTGCAACGGCTGGCGTCGATGCCGGTGGACTGGCACGGCCTGCATATCTTCAGCGGCTCGCAGAATCTGAAGGCGGCGGCCTTGCAGGAAGCCCACCAGCAAACCTTGGCGCTGGCGATGCGGCTGGCCGAGTTCGCGCCGCGTCCGATGCGGCTGCTTAATATTGGCGGCGGCTTCGGCATCCCGTATTTTCCCGGCGAGCAGCGGCTCGACGTGGCGGCGGTCGGCGCCAACCTGGCGCGCTTGCTGCCGGACGCGCGGCGCGCGTTGCCGGAAGCGCGGATCGTCATCGAGCTGGGCCGCTATCTGGTCGGCGAGGCCGGCGTCTATGTCAGCCGCGTGATCGAGCGCAAGCTCTCGCGCGGCCAAGTGTTCCTGGTCACCGATGGCGGCCTGCACCATCATTTGTCGGCCTCGGGCAACTTCGGCCAGGTGATCCGCAAGAATTATCCGGTGGTGATCGGCAACCGCGTGCAGGGTGGCGCGCGCGAGACGGTGTCGGTGGTCGGCCCGCTGTGCACGCCGCTGGACCTGTTGGCCGACCGCATGGAACTGGCCGCCGCCGGTCCGGGCGACCTGGTGGCGGTGCTGCAATCGGGCGCCTATGGATTGAGCGCGAGTCCCGGCGGCTTCCTCAGCCACCCGGCCGCGCTGGAAGTACTGGTGGGGCAACACGATCGCGATGGAGCGGCTTCATGAGTGGAATTTGTGGGTGGATAGGGCAGGGCCGCGACGTTGGCGCCAACCGTGAACTGGCCCAGGCGATGGCCGCGCCGCTGGCGGGTGTCGACGGGCAAGCGCCGCACATCATGGCGGGCGCGGCCAGCGCCATCGCCGGCGCCGGCGTGCAATGCTACGAGGCCGACGGCGTGCGCTTCATGCTGTGGGGCGAGGCCCGGCTGCGCGGCGGCGCCGACACCATACCCGGCCCGGCTTGGACCGAATTGTGGCGCGGGCAGGGCGCGCTGGCCTTGTGCGAAGCGCTGACCGGCGCCTTCGCGCTGGCCGTCATCGACGAGCGCGCCGGCGAGGCCCTGCTGGCCACCGATCACATGGGCAGTTTCCCGCTGCTGTATCAACTGCAGGGCGAGACCCTGGTGTTCGCCAGCTCCGCGCAGGCGCTGCGGCGCCACCCGCTGACACCGGCCGAGATCGATCCGCAGGGTTTGTACAACTATGTTTTCTTCCACATGATTCCGGCCCCGGGCGGCATCTACCGGCACCAGCGGCGCTTGCTTCCGGGCAGCTGCCTGCACTACCGCCAGGGACGCGTCGAGTCGCACACCTACTGGCGCATGCGCTTCGACGAGCGGGCCGACACGCCGTTCCCGCAATTGAAAGAGGAATTCCGCCAAGTCCTGCGCGACAGCGTGCGCGAGAGCGTGGGTGGTGGCAAGGTCGGCGCCTTCCTCAGCGGCGGCACCGACAGCTCGACCCTGGCCGGCATCCTGTGCGAGACCGGCGGCGCGCCGGCGCAAACCTATTCGATCGGCTTCTCGGCCGACGGCTACGACGAGATGTCGTACGCCCGGCTGGCCTCGCGCCACTTCGGCACCGACCACCACGAATACTATGTGACGGCCGACGACGTCGTCGACATCATCCCGCGCATGGCCAAGGCCTTCGACCAGCCGTTCGGCAACGCCTCGGCCGTGCCGGCGTATTACTGCGCCCGCATGGCGGCCGCCGACGGCGTCACGCGCATGATCGGCGGCGACGGCGGCGACGAACTATTCGGCGGCAACGAGCGCTACGCCCGCCAGCAAGTGTTCGCGCTGTACCAGAAGGTGCCGGCGCTGCTGCGCGAAGGGCTGCTGGAACCGGCGCTCAACCATTTCCCCGGCGCCGACCGGGTCGCGCTGCTGCGCAAGGCGCGCAGCTACGTGGCGCAGGCGTCGGTGCCGATGCCGGCGCGCCTGGAAACCTACAACCTGCTCAACCGCTATGGCGCGGCCGAAGTGTTCGAGCCGGGGCTGCTGGCCGGCGCCAACACCGGCCGTCCGCTGGACGAACTGGCGGCGTCCTACGGCCAGAGCGAGGCCGGCAGCCTGATCAACCGCATGCTGGCGCTGGACCTGAAAATCACCCTGGCCGACAACGACTTGCCGAAGGTGCGCGGCGCCTGCGCGCTGGCCGGCGTCGAGGCCGCGTTCCCGTTCCTGAGCGAGTCGATGGTGGCGTTCTCGTCGCGCTTGACGCCGCGCCAAAAGCTCAACGGCAGCCAGTTGCGCTACTTCTTCAAGCAGGCGCTGGGCGACTTCCTGCCGCCGGAAATCATCCACAAGGAAAAGCACGGCTTCGGCCTGCCGTTCGGCGTCTGGATGCAGCAATACCCGCGGTTGAACGAATTGGCCGGCGACAGCCTGCAATCGTTGCGCCGGCGCGGCGTGGTGCGCGGCGAGTTCATCGACAAATTGCTCGGCCATCACGTGCGCGAGCACGCCGGCTACCATGGCACGATGGTGTGGGTGCTGCTGATGCTGGAGCAGTGGTACCAGCAACATCAAGACCCGCGGAACTGACGTCATGCGCGTCTGCCTGACCATCGATACCGAATTCAGCATCGCCGGCGCCTTCGCCGACCCCGCGCTGCGCCCGGTGGGCGCGCAGATGGTCCGCTGCGACGTCGACGGCCGCTCGCAGGGACTCGACTTCATGCTCGATTGCTTCGCCCGCAACGACATCACCGCGACATTTTTCATCGAGACCTTGCACCGCCACTACTTCCGCGACGATCCGATGCGGCCGCTGGCGCAGCGCATGGCCGACGCCGGCCATGAACTGCAGCTGCACGCCCATCCCTGCTGGGCGGTGTTCCAGCACGACGACTGGGCCGAACGGGTGCGGCGCGAGCCGCGCCAGGACGATTTCGCCGGCCGCGACGAAGCCTCGACCCTGGAGCTGCTGCGCCAGGGGCAGGCGACTTTCCGCGAATGGGGCTTGGCGCCGCCGCAGGTGTTTCGCAGCGCCAGCCTGCAGCACGACGCCGGCCTGTACAGCGCGATCGCCGCCGCCGGCATTCCCTACAGTTCCAACATCGGGCTGGCGATCTACGACAGCGGCGATCCGCGCTACCGCCTGTATGGCGGCCGCCACCTGCGGCACGGCGTGCTGGAATGCCCGGTGCTGACCTTCAGCGATTGGCGCCTGCGCCGTCCGCATCTGAAAACGCTGTCGATCTCGGGCACCAGCTTCGCCGAAACGCGCACCTTGCTGGAACGGGCGCGCCGGGCCGGCATGGAACTGGTGGTGATCCTGACCCATCCCTTCGAATACGTGCAGAGCCGGGGCGCCGATTACCGCACCCTGCGCCGCCACGGCGTCAACCAGCAGCGGCTGGAACGCCTGTGCGCCTACCTGGCGGCCAACGGCGACCGCTACCAGGCCAGCGGCCTGGCCGCCGCCGCCGGCATGCCGCTGGCGCCGCGGCAAGCGGAAAACCACTTGCTCAGCGGCGCGCCGTGGCAAAGCGTATGCCGCATGGCGACCCAGGTGTTGTACGACCGCTACGGCCATTGGGCCTTGGCGCGCCAGAACGCGGGTGCGGCATGAACTGGCGCCGTCCATTGGCGCCGCTGGCCGCGTCCATCGACCGCCGGCATGGCACCTGGCGCGGCCTGGTGCGCGCCTGGCTGGCCCGCATCGAGCTGGCCAGCGGCCGCCTGTCGGGCTTCCGGCTGCGCCACCCGCACAAGGTGCGCCGCGCCGTCTTCATCTGCCTGGGCAACATCTGCCGCAGCGCCTTCGCCGAACAGGTGGCGGCGCGGCTGGACATGACGGTGGCCTCGGCCGGCCTGTCGACCCATACCGGCGCCGCATCGCCCGACAGCGCGCTGCGCGCCGCGCGCCGCCACGGCTACGACATGAGCGCCCACCGCGCCACCGACCTGACCGACTTCGAGGTCCAACCGGGCGACCTGTTCCTGGTGATGGAAGTGCGCCAGGCGCGCGAGCTGCGGCGCCGGCTGGGGCCGCGCACCGATGTCGAGGTGGTGTTGCTGGGCCTGTGGTGCACCGGACCGATGCCGCACCTGCACGACCCGTTCACGTTAAGCGACGCCTATTTCGACCAGTGCTTCGCCAGGGTGCGGCAAGCGGTGCGCGGCCTCCAGCGCGCGTTGCCGCAATTGACGCGGCGCGAAGCGGCCGACGTGGCGGCCGCCTCCGGCCGCGGCGGGAGGGTCGCATGAAGCGTGGTTTTTCCATCTATCTGGACCTGGTGCGGGTGCTGGCCGCGCTGGCGGTGATCATCTACCATTCCAATTTTCGCCTGCTGACCACGCAGAAGCTGCCGTTCAGTCACCACGGCCACGCGGCGGTGATCGTGTTTTTCGTGCTGTCGGGCTACGTCATCGCCTACATCACCGCCGAGCGCGAGAACACGCCGCTGTCGTACTGGTCCAGCCGGCTGTCGCGCTTTTACTCGCTGGCGCTGCCGGTCGTGCTGCTGACGCCGCTGCTGGACTTGGCCGGCGAGGCGATGGCGCCGCAGTTCTACACCGGCGGCACCACGACCTACGGGCTGGCCTGGCTGCGCATCCTCACCAGCCTGACCTTCCTCAACGAGGTGTGGCTGGTGTCGATCATGTCGTTCTCCAACGTGCCTTACTGGTCGCTGTGCTACGAGTTCTGGTATTACGTGCTGTTCGCCATCGTCACCTTCACCGCCGGCCGCGCGCGGGTGCTGCTGGCCGGCGCCGTCATGCTGCTGCTCGGCCCCAAAATCCTTCTGCTGGCGCCGGTGTGGGTGGCCGGCGTCGTGCTGTTCCGCTGGCGGTGGCTGCGCACGCTCAAGCCGCTGCCGGGCGCGCTGCTGTTCGCCGCCTCGTGGCCGGCGTACTGGCTGTTCCATCACTACGGCATGACCGAGGCCGGCTCGAACCTGCTGTTGCGTGTGGTGGGCGCCGACTTGCATCACCAAATGGCGTTTTCCAAGTTCTTCATCACCGACTATCTGCTGGCGCTGATCGTGCTGGCCAACTTCGCCGGCATGCGCGCGCTGGCCGATGTCGCCGCGCGGCCGCTGGAGCTGATCGAGCCGGCGATCCGCCCGCTGGCCGCCTACACCTTCAGCGCCTACATCCTGCACCAGCCGCTGATGCAGTTCTATGCCGCGCTGATCGACGGCGATCCCGGCCGGCCATGGTTCTATGCCGCGACCATGCTGGCCACCTTCGCCACCATCGGCGTGCTGGGCAGCCTGACCGAACAGCAACGCCATCACTGGCGGCACGCGGTCCGCAAGCGGTTGGCGCTGATCTTCGAGCGACCGGGACGGCATGCGCCGGCGGCGGGAGTGCCGCATGGCTGAGACCTTGATACCGGCGGTGGTGCTCGGCATCGACACCCCGATCGGGCTGGCCATCATCCGCGACCTGGGGCGGCGCGGCGTGCCGGTGATCGGCATCGCCCACAGCGCGTCGGGCCTGGGCCTGCGCTCGCGCTACCTGGCGCGGGGCCTGATCCGTCCCGGTGGCGGCGTCGCCGGCCTGGTGCGGCAACTGCGCCAGCTGTCGGCGGAAATCGGCCCCGCCTGCCTGTTCGCGATTTCCGAAACCGACATCAGCGCGCTCAACCTGGAGCGCGCGCAGCTGGACGGCTACCGCCTGATGTTCGCCGACACCGCGCGCATGCAACGCGTGCTGCACAAGGACCAGACGTACGCGGCCGCCGCCGCGGTGGGCATCCACGTGCCGCGCACGCTGCATCCGGCCTCGCTGGAGCAGGCCGCCGCGGCGGCGCCGGGGCTGCGCTATCCGGTCATCCTGAAGTGGGCCGACCCGAACGGCGCGATGCAGCCGCTACGGCGCGCCGGGTTGTCGCTCGACAAGCTGCGCTACTGCGCCGACGCCGACGAACTGATGGCCGGCCTGCGCCGCTACGAGGCGGTCGGCCTGTATCCGATGGTGCAGGAATTTTGCGCCGGGTATGGCCTCGGCCAGTTCGTGCTGATGCGCGACGGCCAGGCCCACTGCCTGTTCCAGCACCGCCGCGTGCACGAGTGGCCGCCCGAGGGCGGCATCTCCACGCTGTGCGTGTCGCTGCCGCCGGACCAGCACGCCGCGCTGATGGAGCAATCGGTGGCGCTGTTGCGCGCGCTCGACTGGGAGGGCGTGGCGATGGTCGAATACCGCTACGATCCGGCCACCGGACGCGCCGCGCTGATGGAGATCAACGGCCGCTTCTGGGGCAGCCTGCCGCTGGCCTGCCAGGCCGGCGCGTCGTTCCCGTGGTATGCCTACCAGTTGCTGGGGCTCGACCGGCCGCTGCCGCAGGCGCCGTACGTCGCCGGCCTGCGCGCCCGCTTCATGGTGCCCGAGACCAAGCGGCTGTGGCGGGTGCTGACCCGCAAGCCCAGCGACGGCTACGTGCCGCCGGCCGGCCCGCTGGCCGAGGTGGCCGGCTACCTGCTCGACTTCGTGTGGCCCGGCACCCGTTATTTCGTCCACAGCTGGCGCGACCCGATGCCCCTGCTCAGCGACCTGTGGCTGACGGCGCGGCGCTTGCTGCCGGCGCTACGCATGCCGCAACGGAGAAAGACATGAACCACGGGACCACACACGCCGTGCCCACGGTGGCGGTGATCATTCCGTACTACCAGCGCCAGGCGGGCATCCTGCGCAAGGCGGTGGCGTCGGCGCTGGCCCAGCGCGGCGAACACCGGCTGACCATCATCATCGTCGACGACGCCTCGCCGGTGTCCGCGCGCAGCGAGCTGGACGGATTGCCGGCTGACCAGCGGGAGCGCATCGTCGTCATCGAGCGTCCCAACGCCGGCCCGGCCGCCGCCCGCAACACCGGCTTGCGGGCGCTGCCGGCCGGCACCGACTTCGTCGCCTTCCTCGATTCCGACGACGAATGGATACCGGAGCACCTGCAGCGCGCGCTGACGGCGCTGGGGCAGGGCCACGATTTCTATTTTTCCGACCACTACCAGTTGAACCAGACGGTCAGCGCCTTCCGCCGCGCCGGCCGCATCGACCCGGCGCGCCACCCGGCGCTGGCCGGCGCCGACGCGCTGTACGCCTACCAGGGCGACATGTTCGACCAGATCCTGAGCGGCAACATCATCGGCACCTCGACCGTCGTGTACCGCCACGCGCCGCTGTCGACGTTGCGCTTTCGCGAGGAATTCGTCTACGCCGGCGAGGACTACCTGTTCTGGCTCGAGCTGAGCCAGCGCACCAGCCGCATCGCCTTTTCGGCGCGCTGCGAGTGCGTCTACGGCGCCGGCGTGAACATTTTTTCCGGTTCGGGCTGGGGCAGCAAGACGTCGTTGTTGCGGCTACACCACGAAATGAAGTTCCAGCGCGCGCTGTCGCGCCTGTTCGACTTGTCGGCGCCGCAGCGGCAGGCCAATCTAGCCAGTGTGCGCCGCCTGCGCCGCAGTTTCGTCGCCGACCTGCTGCACCGCGTGCTGCACCGGCAGGAGGTGTCGCCGGCGCTGCTCGGGCGCCATTGCAAGGTCGATCCGCAGACCTTCCTCTACGCTTTGCCGCTGGCGGTCGGGATCGCGTTGCGCCGCGAGCGCGGTAAGTAGTACGCTTGGTAACACCTCGTCGTTAAGACTCACCGAATATCCCGGAGTGGGACGTCGGCATTGGGGAATGCCGCGATTCCGCCGATCCGGGATCACTTGAAAGGTAGCTGTCATGGATCAGGCATTCAATTACGAGAAGGCGTTCTCGCGCAATATCGGCTGGGTCACCGAGGCCGAGCAGGCCGTTCTGCGGGGCAAGCGGGTGGCCATCGGCGGCGCCGGCGCGGTCGGCTCGTTCTACGCCAACACCTTCGCCCGGCTCGGCTTCGGCAAGTTCGTCATCGCCGATTTCGACACCTACGACATCGTCAACTTCAACCGCCAGCTGGGCGCGACGATGAGCACGCTCGGCCAGCCCAAGTCCGAGGTCATCCGCCGCATGATCCTCGACATCAACCCCGAGGCAGACGTGCGCGTGTTCCCCGAGGGTGTGACCGGCGCCAACCTGCCCGATTTCCTGCGCGACGTCGATTTCTATGTCGACGGCCTGGACTTCTTCGCCTTCGACGCGCGCCAGCAAACCTTCGCCAAATGCGCCGAGCTGGGCATTCCGTCGACGACCTGCGCGCCGCTGGGCATGGGCGCGGCCAGCCTGACTTTCCTGCCCGGCAAAACCACGTTCGAGGAGTACTTCCAGTGGGGCGACCTGCCCGAGCTGGACAAGGCGATCCGCTTCATCGTCGGGCTGGCGCCGGCCGGCTTGCACCGCCCGTACCTGGTGGTGCCGTCCGCCATGAACCTCAAGGAGCGGCGCGGGCCGTCGACCATCATGGCCTGCAACCTGTGCGCGGGGATCTCGGCCACGGTCGCGCTGAAGGTGATGCTGGGACGGGGCGAAGTGCTGGCCGCGCCGCACGGCATGCATTTCGACGCTTTCCGCAACAAGATGGTCCACACCTACCGGCCGGGCGGCAGCAGCCATCCGCTGCAGCGGCTGGCGATCGCGCTCGGCACGCGGTATTACCGCAAGGCGCTGGCGGCGGCCGAGGCCGGTTGATCGGACGGCGCGCCGGCGCTCAGACGTCGCGCGTGCGCGCCGCCTGAAGCGGCGTCAGCAGCGCTTTGTGGAACAGGTGGCGCGCCAGCAGCCACGGCGGCATGCGCAGCCAGTTGCCGCGCAGGTAGAGTATCTGCCGCGCCAGCTTGCTCAGCGGGCCGTCGCAGCTGGCGTGTTGCGGCAGCAATGCCCGCTCCAGCAACGCATCCATCAGCGCCAGCACCGCCGGTCCCGGCCGCGCCGCCGCGTTGGCTTCCAATACGGCCGCCGGCACCGGCGTGTGCAGCAGGCGCGCGGCATGGCGCAGCGCGTAAAACAGCGGCCGTTGCAGTTGCAGCATCGCGGCCCGGTCCGTCAGCCGCAACCAGAATCCCGGCAGCGACGAAAACTCGTGCAACAGCCGGTCGATGTCGACCAGGTTGCGCAAGCCGTGGTCGAACTCGCTTTCGTACAGCAGGTGTGTCGCGCTGTGCAGGATCATGTCCACCGCGCCCAGCGTGTACAGCGGCGGCAGGCTGCCGCTGGCGGGGTAGCCGGGCAACGGCTCGGCCGCCGCGCGCAGCAGCATGGCGTCCGGATGCGCGGCGGCCGTACTCGGCAGTATCGCGTGGTGGACGTCGATCACCGTCCCGCGCCGCACGTGTCGCAGCGGCGGCAACTCGTGCATCCAGCGCCGGTAGTAATGCTGGTCGTAGTCGTCGTGGCCGGCACCGGCCCAGCCGTGCAGCATCAGCGCCGATTCGACGTCGGCCAGCGCCGCGCGCGGCACCAGGATGTCGATGTCGGAAAAGATCCGCCCCTCGGCGGCGGCCAGCCCGGCCATCGCGTAGGCGCCGCCCTTGAGCAAAATCAGCGGCACGCCGAGGCCCGCCAGCGCCTGCCGGATTTGCCGCACCTCCCAGCGCACCGCCTGCAGGTGGCGTTCGCCCTCCTGGCGCGCCCATTCCAGTTGCCGCCGCGCCGGCGCCGGCAGGCGCCCCAGCACGCCGGCGTCGCGCGCCCGCGCGTGCAGGCTCGCCAGCAATTGCGCGCGCTCGGCCTGGCGCAGCACCAGGTCGCACTGGGCGGGCGTGAAGGCGGCCAGCGCCGCCGGCGTGCGCAGCGCCTCGATCAACAGCGGCGTCATGGCGGCGCCACCAGGCGCTCGAAAGTGGCGATGCCGTCGGCCAGGCTGCTGTAGCAAAAGTCGTAGCAGTCCGACTGGTCGACCAGCGCGGCCATGGCGTCGAAGCCGCGCGCGCCCAGCACGCTGTAATTGAATGCGTTCTCGGCCGTGCGCAGGTGGCCGCGCGCCTTGGCGACCGGCCGCAGCGCGGCGGCCGCGCCGGCCTCGTAGCGGGGAAAGACGATCCAGGCCGGCCGCGCCGGCTCGGCCAGGCGTGCGACGCTGGCGGCTGGCGCCCGCAGGTGGGCCACCGTGCCCTTGTTGGTGTCGTGCACCGGCGGCGAGAACAGCGCGCCCGGCAGCGCGGCGCGCACCAGGTCGATCGAGCCGTTCTTCAGGCTGATCGGACGCGGCATCGGCACGATCAGGCCGTCCTCGAGCCGTATCATGGTCAGCTCGTCGGACAGCAGGCGCCAGCCATGGTGGACCAAGGCCGCGCACAAGGTGCTTTTGCCGGAGCCGGGCGGCGCCGGCAGGATGGCCGCGCGGCCGTGCTTTTCCACCACCGCCGCGTGCAGGATCAGATAGCTGTGGGCGCGGCTGGAGATGCACCAGTTCAAGCCCCATTCGAACATCGGATAGGCCTGCGCCAGCGGCAGCGGCTTGAACGGCGCCAGCCCGTCCGCCAGCAATTGCACCTGCGGGCGCAGCCACCGCCGCCAGTTCAGCGGGCGCACCATGCGCAGATGGAAATCGGCGTAGCCGTCGTCGGGGCCGAGCGGGTAGTCGGCGTACATCAGGCCGACGCCGTGCACCACGCCCGGGATGGTGCTCTGCAGGCGGGTCACGAAAGCACCGGTTTGCAGGTACAGGCCGGCGCCGGCGAGGCGCGCGGCCAGTTGGCCGGCCGGCAGTTGCGCCACCGTCAGCATACCGCCTCGACCAGCGCCAGGGCTTCCAGATCCTCGAGCAGCGTGTCTACCCAGGCGGCGCCGCCATCGCCCTGGCCATCGCCCTGGCCATCGTCCGCGCCGTTGGTTTGCTCCGGCTCCGGCTCCAGCCCGGCCGCCTGCAGCGCGCGCGCCAGGGCGTCGCTGGAGGCCGGTCCGGCGCGCAGCGCCAGCAGCAGCGCCAGCGCGTCGGCGCCGAGCAGGTGGGTGTCGCCGGAGAGGTCGTTGTACAGCACGCATTCCCCGTCCCACTGCCGGCGCCGCAGTTGCTGGCCCGCAGTCAGGCGCCAGGAAATGGCCATGGTCATTCCATCGTGCTGGCGAGGTAGGCGACGATCTCGCGCGAGCCCCACTTGCGGCCGCCGGCGATCGGCGTGTAGGTGCCGCCGAGGTTGGCGCCGGACCCTTGCCATTCGTTCCAGATGGCGATCACGGCCGGCACCTTCAGGAACGAGGTCTTGCCGGTATAGGCGTTGAAGTAGGCCGCCATCAGGTACATGCCGACCCGGTCGCGGTCGTAGGTCTGGCCCTTGAGGACTTTCATGATCGGCTGGCTGGCGTAGGGCAGGGTGCGCGCGCCGCACGTGAAGACGTGGCTGAACGCGGTGCAGTTTTTTGGCATCGGGCACGTTTGCGCTGCCCACCACTCCGGCGTACGGCCGGCGCAGGTCGGCGCCACGGTCGGCTTCTGGCTGCTCAGCCCGCCGGACATCGCCCCGGACGGCGCCCGGCACACCCTGGTCGCCATCGCGGACGGACTCTTCAGCGTGAGGATGACCCCGCTGGCGATGCTGGCGCCCGCCAGCCGGCGGCGGGACGGCCGCGACGGGGCGTTGGCGTCGACGACCTGCGCCGGCACCGGCGCATCGCCCGGACTATCTTGATGCGTTTGCTTATCCACGTCTGCCATCCCCTGTTTTTTCTTGTCCACGCAAATCTAATGCAAGTTTCATTCCCGACACCGGCTCCCGCGTTGGGTTCGATTAAAATCAAGGACTTAGCGCCGGTTTCATGCTACCGGCGGCGGCCAGGCGCGTGCCGCGCCGGCAACTGTAAAGAATCCCGACACTAGCTCAAAAGAAACTTTCGGGAATGATCAGGATGTCGCCCGGCCACATGCGCATGTTGGCCGAGATATCGCCGTCCTTGATCAAGTCGCTCAAGCGCACCGGCAGCTTTTCCTGTTTGCCGTCGATCTTGCGCACGATGCTGGCGCGGTTGCCGGCCGCGAACTCGGTGACGCCGCCGACGGCGATCAGCACGTCCATCAGCGACATGTCGCGCCGGTACGGCATCGATTGCGGCTTGGCGGCCTGGCCGATCACCCGGATCTGCTGGTCGTAGGTGCCGACGAAACCGTTGACGACAACGCTCACGGCCGGTTGCTGGATGTAGCGCGCCAGCGCCTTTTCGATGTCGCGCGCCAGCTGGCTCGGGGTCTTGCCGCTGGCCGGCAGGTCTTCCACCAGCGGCGCCGTGATCTTGCCGTCGGGGCGCACCGGCACCGTCTGCGACACCTCGGGATTGCGCCAGACGCTGATGCTGATGCTGTCGCCCGGACCGATCAGGTAATCGATCTCCGGCGAGGTTTCGACGGAGGCGGTCAGCGGCCGCTGCGTGGCGCAACCGGACAGCGCCGCGAAGGCCAGGCCGCAGGTCAACGCCAGGACGCCGCGCAGCGCGCGCCGGTAAGGATGGGGGGAGGAATGCGCGTTCACGGTCGTCCTTTAATGGGCTGCGGTGGGGAAAACTGGCACGGCGCAAGCGACGCCGATATTTTCATTTTGACATGCCTTTTTGATCATGGCAAGAAAGTTATTGTGGCGTTATTGTGACGCCGCGCGCAGCAGGTCGCGCACGTGGTTCGACGGCACGGCGTAGCCGATCCCGCTCGGCGTGCTGATCGCGTTCTCCTTGCTGCCCTTGACGTAGACCATGTTCAAGACCCCGTACACCGCCCCGGTCGCCGGGTCGTACAGCGGGCTGCCGCTGTTGCCGGGATAGGCGATGGCATCGAGCTGGAACACGGTCACAGGCGGGCGGCCGAGCTGTTTGACGGCGCGCGCGTCGAGCAGGCGCGAGGTGGCCGCCGGCCGCGTCATCGGCGTGATCGCCGCCAGCACCGCGCGGTGCGTGGCCGGGTGCAAACCGAGCACCATGCCCAGCGGGTAGCCGGTGAAGGCCAGGTCCTGGCCCTCGGCGGCGGTGTCGGAATCGGCCAGCTTGAGCGCCGGCAGCGGCGTGCCGGTCAGGCGCAGGTGCAATAAATCGTGCTCGGTGTCGCGTCCGGCCAACGTTGCCGGACGGAAGCGGACATTTTCGCCGTCGGCCAGCACCACGCCCCAGTTCTCCTGGCGCGCCAGGTCGGGCGCCTCCGGCACCACGTGGGCGTTGGTGATCACGCTCAGGCCGTCGCCGGCCACCCAGCCGGTGCCGCTGTAGACGATCGGCGGCGAACGGGTCGGCTGATAGCTGCCGATCGCCACCACCGAGCGCTTGACGGCGGCCACGGTGTCCTTCAGTTCGGCCGCGCGCGCGGCCGGGCAGGCGGCCAGCGCGGCCCCGCCGAGCCATGCCGACAGCATCGCCGCGCGGCGCGCGGTGCGTAAAAATGTGGCGATCATGATCATGCCCGCAATCTACACCATCTGATAATTTTTGCAACAAATCTTCGCCGGCGGGCCGCTTGTCGACTTCTTGCAACGTTGTAGTCAAGTGTGTAAAAAATAATAACAACGAACCGATCCGTTGTACTATGATTCATAGAAATGTTGTTTTGATAATCGACGCGCCGGCCTTCCAGATAGGACTTGGCGCGCACTTGGCGAGGCAAGAGATGGCGGAATTGAGTGCATTGCTGCTGACGTTCCTGAAGGCGCTCGGCAAGTATCGCTGGTATGCGGTGGCGGTGGCGTGGGTCGTCGGACTGATCGGGTGGGCGGTGGTGTACCGCATGCCGGACGAGTACCAATCGACGGCGCGCGTCTACGTCGACACCCAAAGCATCCTCAAGCCCCTGATGGCCGGCATGACCACCATGCCCAACATCGAGGAGCAGGTGATGTTCATGCGCCGCACCCTGATCAGCCGGCCGAACGTCGAGCGCGTCATCCGCATGGTCGACCTCGACATCAAGACGCGCAGCGTCAACGACAAGGAACGCCTGATCGACGAGCTGACCCCGCAGATCAGCATCAGCGGCACCGGCAACGACGACATCTATACGATCGCCTACACCAATCCCGATCCCAAGCTGGGCAAGGACGTGGTGCAATCGCTGCTGACGATCTTCGTCGAGGGCAGCGTCGGCGGCAAGAAGCAGGATTCCGACAAGGCCATTTCCTTCATCGCCGAGCAGATCAAGAGCTACGAGGAAAAGCTCGCCGCCGGCGAGAACGCGCTCAAGGACTTCAAGATCCGCAACATGGGGCTGATGTCGCGCCAGGGCGGCGACTACGCCAGCAAGCTGGCCGAGACCACCGAGCTGCTCAACCAGGCGCGCCTGGAAGCGGCAGAGGTGGAACAGTCGCGCAACGCCATCAAGCGCCAGATCGTCGGCGAGGAACCGGCCCCGGTGCTGGGCGCGACGCCCAGCGAGGACGCCAATCCGGAACTGGACGGCCGTATCCAGGCGCTCGAGAAAAACCTCGACCAGTTGCGCATGCAATACACCGACGAGCATCCCGACATCGCCGGCACCAAGCGCCTGATCGACCAGCTGAAAGCGCGCAAGCGCGAAGAGGCCTCGAAGAAGGTGCGCAGCGCCGGCGCCAATTTCAGCCCGATGGTGCAGCAGATGAACGTCGCGCTGTCGGTCGAGGAGGCGCGCCTGGCCGCGCTGCAGACCCGCGTGCGCGAATACAGCAGCCGGGTGGCGGCGCTGCGCGCCATGAGCACGGCCGCGCCCGAAGTCGAGGCCGAGCTGTCGCAGCTGAACCGCGACTACGCGATCAACAAGGAAAACTACGCCAAGCTGGTCGAGCGGCGCGAGTCGGCCCGGCTGTCGGGCGACCTGAGCTCGGCGTCGGACATGATGACCATCCGCGTCATCGACCCGCCGAGCGCGCCGGTGATGCCGGTCGGGCCCAACCGCGCCCGCCTGTGCTCGATCGTGTTCGCCGGCGCGTTGCTGGCGGGCCTGGGCTCGGCGCTGTTGCTGAGCCAGATCCGGCCGACCTTCATCAGCCAGCGCGCGCTGCGCGAGACCACCGGCATTCCCATCCTGGGAAGCATTTCGATGAACTGGACCGACACCCAGCGCCTGAAGCGGCGGCGCCGCCTGTACGCGTTCGGGCTGGCGGTGTCGCTGTTCTTCGGCGGCTATGGCGGCGTCATGGCATCGGTGTTGTGGATGCAGCGCTAGTCACATTACAACCAACGGCCTGACGGGCGTCCAAACGGCCACACCAGCCCAGTCAGCCAGCTTCATCAGCGAAACCAGGAGTTCTCCGTGAGCATAATCGAACGAGCCACCAGCCGCATGCACCAGGACGCGGCCGCGCGGCAGGGCCACGCACAGCAGCACGCCGACGACGCCGTCGCCGCCGCGCTCGCCCCCAACGTGGTGGCGCCAGCGCCATCGCCGTCGGACTCGCCGAGCCGCGGGCTGCCGCCGTCGGCGTCGCCGGCCGCCGTGCTGCGCAGCCGCGGCAACGGCAAGAACATCGAACTGGACGCGGTGCGCATGCAGGCCATGGGCTTCATCACCGCCGGCACGCGCACGCCGCTGATGGAGGAGGTCCGGGTCATCAAGCGCCCGCTGATCACGCGCGCGTTCTCCGCCAAGCATCGCAGCGACAAGCCGGCCAACCTGATCATGATCACCAGCTCGCTGCCGGGCGAGGGCAAGACCTTCTGCGCCATCAACCTGGCGATGAGCATCGCCATGGAGCTGGACCACACGGTGCTGCTGGTCGACGCCGACGTCGCCCGGCCGTCGGTGCTGCGCACCCTGGGCCTGCCCGGCCAGCGCGGCCTGATGGAGCTGCTGCTGGACGAGCACGCCGACATGTCCGAGCTGCTGCTGCACACCAATATCGACGGCCTGACGCTGCTGCCGGCCGGCGCCGCCAACGCCCGCGCCACCGAGCTGCTGGCCAGCCAGGCCATGGCCAACCTGCTGCAGGAGATGGCCGGCCGCTACCCCGACCGCATCATCATCTTCGATTCGCCACCGCTGCTGCTGACCACCGAGGCGCACGTGCTGGCCGCCCACATGGGCCAGATCGTCGTGGTGGTCGAGGCCGAGAAGACCAGCCAGCACGCGGTGCAGGAATCGCTGCGCCAGCTCGAGGGCCTGCACAACGTCAACCTGGTGTACAACAAGACCCGCGAGTTCCCCGGGACGGCCGCGTATGACTACCAATACAACTATAGTTATCATAATAATGGCCAGTCCTAAGCGCCGCCGCGGACTGGGCGCGGTTGCCGGACTGGCCGGCATGGCGCCGGTGCCGACGGTGACGGCGGCGGCGGTGGCCTTGCTGTTTTCGCCCGCGTGCCGGGCCGAGCTGCGGGTCGAGCCGTCGGCGCAGTTCCAGCAAACCTACACCGACAACGTCAGCCTGGCGCCGCCCGACCAGGCGCGCAGCCTGTGGATCAGCGAACTGACGCCGGGCCTGACGGTGCGCGACGACAGTCCGCGCCTGCAACTGCTGGCCGCCTACGAGGCGCGCCTGTACGCCTATTCGCGCGACGACCCGGCCGCCAACCAGAGCCTGTCGCACAACTTCAACGGCAGGCTGCACGCCGAAGCCGTCGCCGGCCTGCTGTTTCTGGACGCCGCCGGCGCCTACCGCCAGCAGGCGGTATCGGCGTTCGGCGCGCCGGTGGCCGCGGACGGCGACGACGGCTACCTGAGCGAGAACCGCACCAACGTCAAAAGCTACAGCATCAGCCCGTACCTGACGCACAGCTTCGGCCGCCTGATGACGGGCGACCTGCGCTACACGCACGACGTGGTCAGCGCCGACAGCGCCGGCTTCAACCACAGCACCGCCGACCGCGTGCAGGCGTCGCTGGGCGGCGCCGTCGGCCCGCGCATCGGCTGGGGCGTGCAGTACTACCGCCAGCGGCTCGAGGACGGCGTCGGCCCGACCACCATCAGCGGCAACACCGGCGTCAACGGCTCCTACCTGGTCGCCGCGCCGCTGCGCCTGACCGCCAGCGTCGGCCGCGACCAGTACAAATATGAATCCCAGGTGGGCGATGCGCCGACCGGCAAATCGTGGTCGGTCGGCTTCGGCTGGACGCCGTCGAGCCGCACCAGCGTCAGCGCCAGCGTGGGCAAGCGCTACTTCGGCGACAGCTACCACCTCGACGCCGTGCACCGCACCCGCGCCACCGCCTGGAGCGTGCGCTATTCGACCGACGTGACCACCTCGCGCGACCAGTTCCTGCTGCCGGCGGCGGTGTCGACCGCGGCGCTGCTCGAACGCATGTACGCCGGCGCGATTCCGGACCCGGTGCTGCGGCGCCAGGCGGTCGACGCCTTCATCCGCGCCAACGGCCTGCCGCGCAGCTTGACCGACAGCGTCAATTACCTGAGCAACCGCTACATCCTGCAAAAGCAGTTCAATCTGTCGCTGGCCTGGACGCTGGCGCACAGCGTGCTGGTGCTGAGCCTGACGGACGAGCGGCGCAACGCGCTGTCGTCGCTGCAGTCGGACAGCGCCCTGCTGGGCAGCAGCTTCGGCAGCCTCAACGACAACAGCCACCAGCAGGGCGGCAGCGCCACCTTCAATTACCGGCTCTCGCCGCGCAGCTCGCTGAACCTGTCGGCCGGCTTCAACAAGGCCGACTCGCTGGTGCGCGACGCCAGCAGCATCAACCGCGCCTTGCGTCTGGCGCTGACCCGCCAGCTCGGCCGCCAGCTGACCGGCGACCTCGAACTGCGCCGCCAGACCGGCAGCGTGGCCGGCGCCCGTGGTGGCTACCGCGAGAACGCCATCGTGTTTCATCTCAACCAACGCTTCTGAGGAGCCAGGCCCGCGATGTATGAGAATTATTATGGGCTCAGCGCCAAGCCGTTCCAGCTGCGCCCCGATCCCCACTTCTTCTTCGGCAGCCAGGGCCACAAGCGCGCCATGGCCTATCTCGAATACGGCCTGTCGCAGCGCGAGGGCTTCATCGTCATCACGGGCGAGGTCGGCGCCGGCAAGACCACGTTGATGCGCAATATGTTCAACGGCCTGCCGGCCAATGAAATCGTCGCCGCGCAAATCACCAACACTTACCTGAACACCGAGGACACCTTGCGCATGGTGCTGGCCGCGTTCGGCCTGCCGGCCGAGGAGGGCAGCAAGAGCATGCTGCTGGTGCGGCTGGAACAGTTCCTGCGCAACTGCGACAAGCAGGGCAAGCGCGCGCTGCTGGTGGTCGACGAGGCGCAAAACCTCACCGCCCGCACCGTCGAGGAATTGCGCATGCTGTCGAATTTCCAGTCCGACGAGCGCTCGCTGCTGCAAACCTTCCTGCTCGGGCAACCGGAGTTCCGCACCACGCTCAACAGCCCGGAGTTGCGCCAATTGCGCCAGCGCGTCATCGCCACCTACCACCTGGGACCGATGAACGGCGACGAAACGCGCGCCTACATCGTGCACCGGCTGCAAACGGTCGGCTGGCGCGGCAACCCGTGCTTCACCGACGGCGCCCACGCGGCGATCCACGCCCACAGCGGCGGCATTCCGCGCACCACCAACCACGTCTGCGACCGGCTGTTGCTGATGGGCTTCCTGGAGGAGCTCGACACGTTCACCGAGGCCGAGGTGGCCACGGTGCTGCGCGACATCCGCGACGAGACGGCCGTGCCGGACGGGCCCGATTCGACGCTGGCCCTGGAGCCCCCGGGCGAGTGGCCGCCCAGCGGCGGCATGGTGTCGCAAGGGACCATCGACGAGCGCCTGGTGCGCGTCGAACGCTCGATGGTGTCGCTGTTGCACGTCTTGCGAAAACTCGTCGCCACCCCCGCCAACCAGCCACAGATGGACAACATTGAATGAGCCACACCGTGAGCCATACCGACGCCGACACGCCCGCGCGCAAATTCCGCATCCTGTGCGTGGTCGGGGCACGCCCCAACTTCATGAAAATGGCGCCGATCATGACCGCGCTGGCGGAGCCGGCGGCCGGCTTCGAAGCGCGCCTGCTGCACACCGGCCAGCATTACGACGTCGCCATGAACCACCAGATCTTCTCGGCGCTCGGCATCCCGGACCCGGACATCAACCTGGAGGTCGGCTCCGGCAGCCACGCGCTGCAAACGGCCGAGGTGATGCGCAAGTTCGAGCCGGCCATGGACGAGGTGGCGCCGGACGCCGTGCTGGTGGTGGGCGACGTCAATTCGACGCTGGCCTGCGCGCTGGTGGCCAACAAGCGCGGCGTGCCGGTGTTCCATGTCGAAGCGGGCCTGCGCAGCGGCGACCGCGCCATGCCGGAGGAGATCAACCGCATCCTCACCGACCAGCTGTCGGACCTGTTGTTCACCACCGAGTCCAGCGGCCGCGACAACCTGCTGCGCGAGGGAGTCGACGAGCAGCGCATCCATTTCGCCGGCAACGTCATGATCGACACCTTGCTGTCGAACCTGCCGCGCGCGGTGCCGGCCGCCAGCATCGCCGCGCTGGCCGGGCGCCCCGGCTTCGCCGACGGCGAGGACGGCTACGCGGTGCTGACCCTGCACCGGCCGTCGAATGTCGACCGGCCCGAAGTGCTGCGCAGCCTGCTGGAGACGGCGCTGATCGTCTCGCGCCGCACGCCGGTGATGTTCCCGCTGCATCCGCGCACGCGCGCCATGATCGAGCGCGCCGGGCTGGCCCATCTGCTCGACCAGCCGGGCATGCTGCCGCTGCCGCCGATGGGCTACCTCGAAATGCTGGGCCTGATGCGCGGCGCGCGCGTGGTGCTGACCGATTCCGGCGGCATGCAGGAGGAAACCACCGCGCTGGGCGTGCCGTGCCTGACCCTGCGCAACAACACCGAGCGGCCGATCACGGTCGAGCAGGGCACCAACACCATCGTCGGGCAAGATCCGGGCCGCATCCTGGCCGAGTACAACAAGGTGCTCAGCGGCGGCGGCAAGACCGGCCGCGTGCCGCGCTACTGGGACGGCCAGGCCGCGCGCCGCATCGTCCAGATCATGCAGCGCTGGCTGGGCGAACGCGCAGGGATCGCGCCATGAGCGCCGCCGCCACACCCATGCAGCCGGTGCGCAACGCCATGACCATCGACGTCGAGGATTACTTCCAGGTGTCGGCGTTCGCGCCGCACATCGCGCGCGACAGCTGGGCCGGGCGCGAATGCCGGGTCGAGGCCAATGTCGACCGCATCCTGGGCATCCTCGACGACGGCGCCGTCGTCGCGACATTCTTCACGCTGGGCTGGATCGCCGAGCGCTATCCGCAACTGGTGCGCCGCATCGTCGACGGCGGCCACGAGCTGGCCAGCCACGGTTACGGGCACCTGCGCGCGTCCGACCAGAGCCACAGCGCTTTCTCGGAAGACATCAGTTCCAGCAAAACCATCCTGGAAGACATCGGCGGGCAGGCCGTGCGCGGCTACCGCGCGCCGAGCTTCTCGATCGGGCCGGCCAACCTGTGGGCGCTCGACGCGCTGCAAGAGGCCGGCTATCGCTACAGCTCCAGCATCTACCCGATCGTGCACGACCATTACGGCATGCCGGACGCGCCGCGCTTCGCCTTCTATCCGAATGGCGACCAGGGCTTGCTGGAAGTGCCGATCACCACCGTGCGTTTGATGAAACGCAACCTGCCGGCGGGCGGCGGCGGCTATTTCCGCCTGATGCCGTACGCGATGTCGCGCTGGATGATGCGCCAAGTGAACCAGGCGGACCGCCAGCCGGCGATTTTCTATTTCCATCCGTGGGAGCTCGATCCCGGCCAGCCGCGCCAGCAGGGGCTGGAATGGAAGACGCGCTTCCGCCACTACGTCAACCTCGACCGCATGGACGGGCGCATCCGCGCCCTGACGCGCGACTTCGCCTGGGACCGCATGGACCGGCTGTTCCTGGGGGCGCCATGAGCGCGCTGGCCGAGCACGTCCACCTGGCCGACAGCCCGGCGCCGGCCGCCGGCGAGCTGCGCCTGCGCCTGCTGGAGCCGCACGACAGCCGGCGCTGGGACGCCTACGTCGACCAGTGTCCGCAGGCAACGTTTTTCCACCGCGCCGGATGGCAGCGGGTGCTGCGCCAGGCGTTCGGCCACCGCACGTGGTTTTATTATGTCGAGCGCGGCGGCGTCATCGAAGGCATCCTGCCGCTGGGCGAGGTGCGCAGCCGCGTGTTCGGCCACTGGCTGGGCGCGTTGCCGTTCTGCGTCTACGGCGGCATCGCCGCCAGCTCGGACGCGGCGCGCGCGATGCTCGACCAGGCCGCCCAGGCGCTGGCGCGCCAATTGGGCGTCGGCCACCTCGAATACCGCCACATCGCGCGCAGCCACCCCGGCGACCCGGAGTGGCTGGTCAAACCGTTATATGTGACGTTCCGCAAGGCCATCGTCGCCGACGACGAGCAAAATATGAACGCCATTCCGCGCAAACAGCGCGCCATGGTCAGGAAGGGCATCAAATTCGGCTTGCAGGGCGAGGTCGACCAGGACGTCGGACGTTTCTACGCCGCCTACGCGCGCAGCGTGCACCGTCTCGGCACGCCGGTGTTCTCGCGCCGCTATTTCGCGCTGCTCAAGGAAACCTTCGGTGACGATTGCGAGGTGCGCGTGATCACCCACAACGGCGAACTGGTGGCCGGCGTGCTCAGCTTCTTCTTCCGCGACCAGGTGCTGCCGTACTACGGCGGCGGACTGGACAACGCTCGGGCGCTGGCCGGCAACGATTTCATGTACTGGAATCTGATGCAGGCGTCGGCCGCGCGCGGCATGCGCGTGTTCGATTTCGGCCGCAGCAAGCTGGGCACGGGCGCCTTCGACTTCAAGAAGAACTGGGGCTTCGAGCCGGAGCCGCTGGACTACGAGGTCAAACTGATCGGGGCGACAGCGGTGCCGGAGAACAACCCGCTCAATCCCAAGTACCGGCTGTTCATCCGGATGTGGCAGCGCTTGCCGCTGCCGGTGGCGAACATGCTGGGGCCGCACATCGTTAAAAACCTGGGCTGACACGTGGAAAAACTGCTGCTGCTGGTACACCGCATTCCGTATCCGCCCAACAAGGGCGACAAGATACGGTCGTACCATTTGCTGCGGCATCTGTGCGCGCGTTTCGAGGTGCATCTGGGCGCTTTCGTCGACGACGCCGACGACTGGCGCCACGTGGCGCACCTGCAAGCGATGTGCGCCGGCAGCCATTTTGCCGCGCTCCATCCCTTGCTGGGACGGCTGCGCAGCCTGCCGGCGCTGGCGCGCGGGCGGGCGTTGTCGTGCGATTACTACCGCGACGGCGGCATGCGGCGCTGGGTCGACGACACCGTGGCGCGCGAGGGCATCGGCCGCATCGTCTGTTACTCGTCGCCGATGGCGCAGTACGCCGATGCGCATCCTACGGCCCGGCGGGTGATGGATTTCGTCGATGTCGACTCCGACAAGTGGCGCCAGTACGCCGACGGCAAGCGCTGGCCGATGCGCCAGGTCTACCGGCGCGAGGCGCGCCTGCTGCTCGACTACGAACGGGCGGTGGCGCGCGCCAGCGACGCCGCCTTGTTCGTGTCCGCGCCGGAGGCGGCGCTGTTCCGCACGCTGGCGCCGGAGAGCGCGGCCCGCATCGGCCACTACAGCAACGGCGTCGACACCGAATTCTTTTCCCCGGCCAACGCCGGCGCGTCGCCGTATCCGCCCGGCGCGCGCGTGCTGGCCTTCACCGGCGCCATGGATTACTGGCCCAACATCGACGCCGTCAGCTGGTTCGCGCGCGAGGTGTTGCCGGCGATCCGCGCCGGCGCGCCGGACGTGCTGTTTTGCATCGTCGGTTCGCGCCCGGCGCCGGCCGTGCAGCGCTTGGCCGAGCTGCCCGGCGTGATGGTCACCGGCACCGTGCCCGATGTGCGCGCGTACGTGGCGCACGCGGCGCTGTGCGTGGCGCCGATGCGCATCGCGCGCGGCATCCAGAACAAGGTGCTGGAGGCGATGGCGATGGCGCGCCCGGTGCTGGTGTCGCCGCAGGCGCTGGAAGGCATCGACGCCGTGCCGGGCCGCGAACTGCTGCTGGCCGACGACGCCGCTGGCCATGCCCGCGCCGCGCTCGCCTATCTGGGCGCGCCCGATGCGGCCATCGGCGCGGCGGCGCGGGCCAAGGTCGAAGAACTGTACGGCTGGGAAAGCAACCTGGCGCCGGTGTCCGCCTTGCTGGAACAGCGGCCGGCCCAGCCATGGCCGCGGAGCGCCTGACATGAGCGCCATCTCCGCTCCCGCGCGCGCCGGCGATGCGCTGGCCGGCGCCGGCCGCGGCGTCCGCCGCGCCAGCCCCGGCGCCCGGGCCGCCGGCTGGGCGCTGTTGCTGATGTTGCTGATGTTGCTGCCGCTGGCCGCGTACTGGAGCACCGCCGTCTCCATCGAGCAGATCTGGGCGCGCTCCGAAACCTTCGCGCACGGCTACCTGATCGTGCCGATCAGCCTGTGGCTGGCCTGGCAGCGCCGCCAACGGCTGCGCGCGATGACGCCGGCGCCGTTCTGGCCCGCGCTGCTGCCGCTGGCCGGCTGCGGCATGCTCTGGCTGCTGGCCGACCTGGGCGAGGTGCAGGTGATCCGTCAATACGCCTTCGTCGCCATGTTCCCGCTGACGGCGCTCGCCGTGCTGGGCTGGCGCATGGCGCGGGTGATCGCCTTCCCGCTGCTGTTCCTGTTCCTGGCCGTGCCCGTCGGCGACAGCCTGATCGAGCCGCTGATGGCCGTGACCGCCAATTTCACCGTGGCGGCGCTGCGCCTGAGCGGCATACCGGTGCTGCACGAAGGCAATAACTTCATGCTGCCATCCGGCGGCTGGTCGGTGGTGGAGGCGTGCAGCGGCTTGCGCTATCTGATCGCCTCGCTGACGGCGGGCGTGTTGTACGCCTACATGACCTATACGCGCTGGTGGAAGCGCGTGCTGTTCGTCGCGGTCGCCGCCTTGCTGCCGATACTGGCGAACGGCTTGCGCGCCTACATGATCGTCATGCTCGGCCACCTGAGCGGCATGACGCTGGCGGTCGGCGTCGACCACCTGCTGTACGGCTGGCTGTTCTTCGGCATCGTCATCCTGGCGCTGTTCCTGGTCGGCGCGCGCTGGCGCGACGGCTTGCCGCCGGCGCTGGCGCCGGTGTCGACGCCGGCCCCGCGGCGGGCGCCGACGGCGCGCATCGCCGCCACCGCGTTCGGCGTGCTGGTGGCGCTTGGCGTATGGCCCGCCTATGCCGGCTATCTGCAACGGTCAGGCGGCACGGCGCCGCCGATCGGCCTCGACAGCTTCCCGGCCAAGGGGCCGATGACCACCGCCTTCACCGATTGGCAGCCGGCCTGGACTACGCCCGCCGCCTCGCTGCGCCGCTATTACGCGCAGCAGAGCGGCCAGGTCGGCCTGTCGCTGCTGTATTACCGCCATCAAACCGCCACCAGCAAGCTGATCACGTCGATGAACCGGTTGACGCCGATGGTGAATTCGCCGTGGAACCTGGCCGGCGGCGCGGTGCGCAACGAGACGGTGGCCGGCCGCACGCTGGCCGTGCGCGAATCGACCTTGCACCGCGCCGACGGCGCCTTGCTGGTATGGCACTGGTACCGGATCGACGGCCGCGCCACCACCAGCGATTCGGTCGGCAAGCTGCTGCAAATCCGCCAGCGCGTGCTAGGCGGCAGCGACGACGGCGCCGCCGTCATGCTGTTCGCCCCGCTCGGCGAGCACCCCGACGGCGCGCGCGCGGCCATGCGCGCCTTCCTCGCCGACAACCTCGGCGCCATCGACGCCACCCTGGCGCGGGTGCGCGCGCAACCGGGAGCGACGCGATGACGCCGCCGCTGGTCGTGCACCTGATCTACCGCCTCGATTTCGGCGGCATGGAGAACCTGATGGTCGAGCGCATCAACCGCATGCCGGCCGGGCACTACCGGCACGCGGTGATCGCGCTGACCGGCTACACCGCGTTCGCCGAGCGCATCACCCGTGGCGATGTCGCGTTGTACGCGCTCGGCAAACCGCCGGGCCTGGCGCCGGCGACCCACGTGGTGCTATGGCGGCTGCTGCGCCAACTGCGCCCCGACATCCTGCACACCTACAACCTGTCGGCGATCGAGTACGCGCCGGCCGCGCTGCTGGCCGGCGTGCCGGTGCGCATCAACGGCGCCCACGGCCGCGACGCCGCCGATCCCAAGGGGCTGAACCGCAAGCACCGGCTGCTGCGCCGCCTGATGATCCCGTTTTACGACCACTGCTATGCCAACTCGGCCGAGATGCTGGCGTGGAACCGCGACGTCATCGGCGTGCCGGCGCGCAAGAGCCGCCTGCTGCCGAACGGCATCGACCTCGAGCGCTACCGGCCGCCCGCGCCGGCCGAGACGGACGGTCCGCTGGACCGTCATTTCGGCCCCGGCTGCCTGGTGATCGGCAGCGTCGGCCGCATCGAGCCTGTCAAGAACCACGCGCTGCTGGTGACCGCCTTCGCCGCCTTGCGCGCGCGCCGGCCCGACCTGGCGCACCGGCTGCGCCTGGCGATCATCGGCGACGGCCCGTTGCTGCCGGCGCTGCGCGCGCAGGTCGACGCGGCCGGACTGAACGACGCCGTCTGGCTACCCGGCAAGCGCGACGACGTCGCCGCCATCCTGCGCGGGCTCACCGTGTTCGCGCTGCCGTCGATCGCCGAAGGCACGCCCGGCGCCGCGCTGGAAGCGATGGCCAGCGGCGTGCCGGTCATCGGCAGCGACGTCGGCGGCGTGCCGGAGGTGGTGGCCGACGGCGCCACCGGCGCGCTGGTGCCGGCGGGCGACAGTGAAGCGCTGTGCGCGGCGCTGGAACGCTACGCCGCCCGTCCCGCGCTGGTGCACGAACACGGGCTGGCCGCGCGATTGCGCGTGACCCAGCACTACGGCATGCCGGCGATGGTGGCGGCCTACCAGGCGCTGTACGACGAATTGTGCGAACGAAAACTTAAACTGAGAAGGCGGGTGGCATCATGTGCGGAATAGTTGGCATCATGGACATAGGCGGCAAGCGCGACATCGATCGCGCGGTGCTGTCGCGCATGAACGAGACCCAGCATCATCGCGGCCCGGACGAGGCCGACCTGTACCTGGAACCGGGCATCGGCTTCGGCCACCGGCGCCTGTCGGTGATCGACATCGCCGCCGGCCTGCAACCGCTGGGCAACGAGGACGGCTCGGTGATGGTCTGCTTCAACGGCGAGATCTACAACTTCCGCGAACTGACGGTGGAACTGAAGGCGCTCGGCCACGTGTTCCGCACCCGCTGCGACACCGAGGTCATCGTCCACGCCTGGGAGCAGTGGGGCGAAGCGTGCGTGCACCGCTTCCGCGGCATGTTCGCCTTCGGCCTGTGGGATCGCAACCGGCAAACCATGTTCATCGGGCGCGACCGGCTCGGCGTCAAGCCGCTGTATTACTGTCTGACGGCCGACGGCTTCCTCGCCTTCAGCTCCGAGCTCAAGGCGCTGGCGTCGCTGCCCGACCTGGAGCGGCGCATCGACCCGCGCGCGGTCGAGGATTACTTCGCCTACGGCTACATCCCCGAACCGCGCACCATCTACCAGGGCGCGCTCAAGCTGGCCCCCGGACATACGCTGACGCAAAAGGTCGGCGCGCCGCTGGCGACGCCGGTCAAGTTCTGGGATGTGCCGTTCGCGCCGCACGCGCCGATGGCCAGCGCCGACGTCGAGCATGAATTGATCGAACGGCTGCGCGAGGCGGTGCGCATCCGGCTGGTGGCCGACGTGCCGCTGGGCGCCTTCCTATCCGGCGGCGTCGATTCGAGCGCCGTGGTGGCGATGATGGCCGGCATGAGCGACAAGCCGGTCAATACCTGCACCATCGGCTTCCAGGACAAGGCCTTCGACGAATCCGATTACGCGGCGCAGGTGGCGGCGCAGCACGGCACCGACCATTACACCGGCAATGTCGGCACCGACGACTACGCGCTGCTCGACACCTTGGCGGGCCTGTACGACGAACCGTTCGCCGACAGCTCGGCGATTCCGACCTACCGCGTGTGCCAGCTGGCGCGCCAGCGGGTGACTGTGGCGCTGTCCGGCGACGGCGGCGACGAGAACCTGGCCGGCTACCGCCGCTACCGCTACGCGATGAACGAGCACCGCGTGCGCGGCCGCATTCCGGCCGGCCTGCGCAAGCCGGTGTTCGCCCTGCTGGGGCGCTGGTATCCGAAGGCCGACTGGGCGCCGCGCGTGTTCCGCGCCAAGACCACCTTCGAGGCGTTGTCGCGCGACCTGGTCGAAGGCTACTTCCACGGCGTGACGCTGATGAGCGACGCCATGCGCGCGCAGCTGTTCTCAGACCGCTTCAAGACCGGCCTGCAAGGCTATCGCGCGATCGAAGTGATGCGCGGCCACGCCGACGCCGCGCCGACCGACGACCCGCTGTCGCTGCTGCAGTACCTGGATCTGAAGACCTATCTGCCGGGCGACATCCTGACCAAGGTCGACCGCGCCAGCATGGCGCACGCGCTCGAAGTGCGGGTGCCGCTGCTGGACCATCAGCTGGTCGAATGGATCTCCGGGCTGCCGCCGTCGCTCAAGCTGCAAGGCGGGGAGGGCAAGTACATCTTCAAGAAAAGCCTGGAATCGCACCTGCCGCACGACATTTTGTACCGCAAGAAGATGGGCTTCTCGGTGCCGCTGGCGACCTGGTTCCGCGGCCCGCTGAAGCAGCGCGTGCACGATGCGCTGCTGGGACCACTGCTGGGCGACAGCGGCATGTTCAACCCCGACTATTTGCGCCATCTGCACGAGCAGCACCAGGCCGGGCTGCGCGACTACAGCGCGCCGATCTGGTCGCTGCTGATGTTCGAGGCGTTCCTGCGCAAGGAGCTGCGCGCATGAGCGCCGCCACCTTGCGGTCGGAGGCCGACGCCGGGGTTGCGGCGTCGCCGCTGCGCATCCTGCACGTGCTCGACCACTCGATCCCGCTGCACAGCGGCTACACCTTCCGTACGCGCGCCATCCTGCGCCAGCAGCGGGTGCTGGGCTGGCAGACCTTCCAGCTCACCGGTCCGAAGCAGGGCGTCAGCGGCGCGGCCAGAGAGCAGATCGACGGCCTCGATTTCTATCGCACGCCGCAGGCGCGTGGCTTCAAGGCCGGCTTGCCGGCGCTGCGCCAGCTGGCGGTGATCGACGCCATCGAGGCGCGGCTGCTGGAGGTGGCGCGCGAAGTGCGGCCCGACATCCTGCACGCGCATTCGCCGGCGCTCAACGCCATCGCCGCGCTGCGCGTCGGCCGCCGGCTCGGCATTCCGGTGGTGTACGAGATCCGCGCCTTCTGGGAGGACGCGGCGGTCGACCACGGCTCCAGCAGCGACGGCGGCCTGCGCTACCGCGCCACGCGGGCCATGGAAACCTACGCGCTGCGCCGGGTCGACGCCGCCACCACCATTTGCGAAGGCTTGCGGGCCGATATCGCCGCGCGCGGCATCGCGCCGGCCAAGGTGACCGTGATCCCGAACGCCGTCGACATCGCCGATTTCAGCGTCGGCGGGGTGCGCGACGCGGCGCTGGCCGCGCAACTGGGACTGGACGGCAAGGTGGTGCTGGGTTTCATCGGCTCCTTCTACGCCTATGAGGGGCTGCACATTTTGCTGGACGCTCTGCCCGGCATCATCGCCCGGCGGCCCGATATCCGCCTGCTGCTGGTCGGCGGCGGCGCCCAGGAGGCCGCGCTGCGCGCCCAGGCCGAGGCGCTGGGCGTGGCCGCGCACGTGGTGTTCACCGGCCGCGTGCCGCACGAACAGGTGCAGCGCTACTACGACCTGACCGACGTGCTGGTGTATCCGCGCGTGAAGATGCGCCTGACCGACCTGGTCACGCCGCTCAAACCGCTGGAGGCGATGGCGCAGGGACGCCTGCTGGTGGCCTCCGATGTCGGCGGCCACCGCGAGCTGATCGAGGACGGCGCAACCGGCGTGCTGTTCGCCGCCGGCGACCCGCGGGCGCTGGCCGACCAGGTGCTGGCGCTGCTGGCGGCGCCGCAGCGCTGGGACGCGCTGCGCGCCAGCGGCCGCCGCTTTGTCGAACACGAACGCAACTGGGCCGCCAGCGTCGCGCGCTACCGCGCGGTCTACCGAAGCGTCAATGCGGAGCGGGCGGCATGATGGAGGCCCCGGTGCACATCGGCTTGATCGGCCCGCTGCCGCCGCCGCCCGGCGGCATGGCCAACCAGACCTTGCAGCTGAACGAGCTGCTGCTGCGCGACGGCCACCGCGTCGAGCTGGTGCAGATGAACGCGCCCTACAGCCCGGCGTGGGCCGGCCGCGTGCCGGTGCTGCGCGCCGGCGTGCGGCTGCTGCCGTATCTGTGGCGGCTGTGGCGTGTCGCCGGCAAGGTCCAACTGCTGCACGTGATGGCCAATTCCGGCTGGTCGTGGCACCTGTTCGCCGCGCCGGCGATCTGGATCGCGCGCCTGCGTGGTTGCCCGGTGGTGGTCAACTACCGGGGCGGGGAGGCCGACGCCTTCCTGCAACGCGCCGCCGACTGGGTCCGTCCCAGCCTGCGCCGCAGCGCCGCCTTGTTGGTGCCGTCCGGATTTTTGGAGGCGGTGTTCCGGCGCCACGGTTTCGGCAGCACGGTGGTGCCCAATGTGATCAACCTGGAACGCTTCGGCGCCGCCGATGCCCGCGCCACGCCGTCGGCAGGGAGGGCGCCGTCGGTGCTGGTGGCGCGCCATCTGGAACCGATCTACGACAACCAGACCGCGCTGCGCGCGTTCGCGCTGCTGGCCGCGCGCTATCCGGCGGCGCAGCTGGTGATCGCCGGCAGCGGTCCGGAAGCCGACATGCTGACCGCGCTGGCGGAGCATTTGGGCATCTCGCAGGCGGTGCGCTTCACCGGCCGCATCGACAACGCGGCCATGGCGGCGCTGTACCGGGAGGCCGACATCATGCTCAACCCCAGCCTGGTCGACAACATGCCCAACTCGGTGCTGGAGGCGCTGGCCGGCGGCGTGGCGGTGGTCAGCACCGACGTCGGCGGCGTGCCGTATCTGGTCGAGCACCGCCGCAGCGCCTTGCTGGTGCCGCCGCAAAATCCGCAAGCGATGGCCGACGCCATGTTCCTGCTGCTGGGCGAGCCCGATTTGAAGGAGCGCCTGCGCCAGGCCGGCCTGCAGCTGGCCGACCAGTACACGTGGGCGCAGGTGCGTCCGCGCCTGTTGCAGGTGTATCGCTCGGTGATCGAGAAAGCCAACAAGGCCGGCGGCGTATCCGCCACCGGCGGGAGCAAAGCATGAACACAGCCCTCAATACCGACGCGCCGCCAGCGGCGCCGGTCCCGCTGGCGCCGCGTAGCCTGTACACGGCGGTGGTGGCCGGATTGCTGTTTCCGTTGCAGGAGCAGTTCAAGCGCCACACCACGGTGAGCGTGCGCCGCCGCATGGACGCGACCGAATACTGGGCGCCGGAGCGGCTCGAGAAGCTGCGCCTGGACCGCCTGCGCCGCCTGCTGCTGCGCGCGCAGACGCAGGTGCCGTACTACCGCGCGCTGTTCGCCGAGATCGGCTTCGACGCCGGCCGCGACGTCGGCTCGCTCGACGCGCTGGCGCGCCTGCCGCTGCTGGACAAGGCGCTGATACGCCGCCACGGCGCCGGCCTGCGCGCCGGCGACGCGCGCGAACTGGCGCGCTTCAACACCGGCGGCTCCAGCGGAGAGCCGTTGATCTTCTACATCGGCAAGGAGCGCGTCAGCCACGACGTCGCCGCCAAGTGGCGCGCCACGCGCTGGTGGGACGTCGATATCGGCGACCCCGAGATCGTGGTCTGGGGCTCGCCGATCGAACTGGGCGCGCAGGACCGCGCCCGCGCCGTGCGCGACCGCGTGATGCGCACCATGCTGCTGCCGGCGTTCGAGATGTCGGAGGCGAACCTGGACGCCTTCGTCGCCCGCATCCGGGCGCGGCGTCCGCGCATGCTGTTCGGCTATCCGTCGGCGCTGTCGCACATCGCCCGCCACGCCGAATTGCGCGGCCAGCGCATGGACGACCTGGGCATCCGCGTCGCCTTCGTCACTTCCGAGCGGCTCTACGACGAGCAGCGCGAGCAGATCTCGCGCGTTTTCGGCTGCGCGGTGGCCAACGGCTACGGCGGGCGCGACGCCGGCTTCATCGCCCACCAGTGCCCGCACGGCGGCATGCATATCACCGCCGAGGACATCATCGTCGAAATCGTCGACGCCGAGGGCCGGCCGTTGCCGGCCGGCGCCACCGGCGAGATCGTCGTCACCCACCTCGCCAGCGGCGATTTCCCGTTCATCCGCTACCGCACCGGTGACGTCGGCGCGCTGTCGACCCGCCAATGCGGCTGCGGGCGCAGCCTGCCGATGCTCGAAGAGATACAGGGGCGCAGCACCGATTTCCTGGTGGCGGCCGACGGCACCGTCATGCATGGCCTGGCGCTGGTGTATATCCTGCGCGATATCGAAGGCATGAAGGCGTTCAAGATCATCCAGGAGTCGCTGCAGGCGACGCGGGTGCAGGTGGCGCTCGACACGCCGCCCGGCGCGCCTTTGGATGATGCCTTGCGCGGCCACATCACGCGCGGCGTGCGGGCCCGGCTCGGCGCGCAGGTCGAGGTGACGGTCGAGCGGGTCGACGCCATCGCGCCGGAGGCGTCGGGCAAGTTCCGCTACGTCGTCAGCAAGGTCGACGCGGCGCGCAACTATGGAGCCGGCGCGCCATGAGGGATTTGCTGGTCACGTTGCTGGTATTCGGATCGCTGCCGTTTATTTTCAAGCGGCCGCCGTTCGGCGTCGTCATGTGGATCTGGATCAGCGTCATGAATCCGCACTCGCAGGGCTGGGGCTTCGCCCGCACCTTCCCGTTCGCGGCGGTGATCGCCGGCGCCATCGTCGCCGCCATGTTCCTGCACAAGGACAAATACCGCTTGCCGGCGCACCCGGTCACGTGGGTGTTCCTGGCGTTCATGGGCTGGATGAGCGTGACGTCGCTGTTCTCGATCCACGGCGTCGACGTGGTCACCCAGCAGTGGATCAAGGTGTACAAGATTTTCGGCATGACGGCGGTGGTCATGATGCTGGTGCGCACCCGCCAGGAGATCGAATGGCTGGTGTGGACGGTGGTCGTGTCGCTCGGGTTCTACGGCGTCAAGGGCGGTCTTTTCACCTTGCGCAGCGGCGGCAACTTCCGCGTCTGGGGGCCGGAGGGCACCTTCATCGACGGCAACAACGAGGTGGCGCTGGCCCTGGTGATCGTCATTCCGCTGATGTACTACCTGATCGGCAATGTGCGCCCGCGCTGGGCCAAGGGCGCGCTGGTCGGCGCCATGCTGCTGTGCGCGCTGGCGTCGCTGGGCTCGTATTCGCGCGGCGCCGCGCTGGCGATCGGCGCGATGACCACGGTGTTGTGGCTCAAGAGCCGCAACAAGCTGCCGTTGGGCGCGCTGCTGGCGATGGCGGTGCCGTTCCTGGTGCTGCTGATGCCGTCGCAGTGGCACGAGCGCATCGACACCATCAACACCTACGAGGAGGATACGTCGGCCATGGGCCGCATCAACGCCTGGCGCATGGCCTTCAACCTGGCCAACGACCGGCCGCTGGGCGGCGGCTTCGAAATCTACGACGGCCAGGTGTTCGCGCGGTACGCGCCGATCCCGACCGACGTGCACGCCGCGCACAGCATCTATTTCCAGGTGCTGGGCGAACATGGCTGGTTGGGGCTGGCGCTATACCTGGCGCTGGGCGTGATGACCTGGCGCACCGGCGCCGCCATCGTGCGCCAGGCCAAGGGCGTGCCGGAGCTCGATTGGGCGCTGCGGCTGGCCACCATGCTACAAGTTAGCCTGGTGGGCTTCGCCGTCGGCGGCGCTTTCCTGAGCCTGGCTTATTTCGACGTGCCGTACCTGCTCATGGCCGCCATGGTGGCGACCCGTCTGCTGGTGGCACGGCAGACGGCGCCGCGGCGCCGCCCGATGGCGCGGCCGCTGGGCAGGCATCCGGAAGCGGGCGCCGACACCGGCGTGGCGCAGGCATGAGCGCGGGCGCGGGCGTCAGCGCCCCGCGGTCCGCGCCGGCGCGCGGCGGCGGCTGGCCCACGCGGCCGCTTCTGCGCTTGCTGTCGCCCGGCGGCCGGCACGGCCTGAGCATCATGATCTATCACCGGGTGCTGGCCGCGCCCGACCCGCTGTTCCCGGGCGAGATCGACCGCGAAGCCTTCGCCATTCAGCTCGGCTTGCTGAAGTCCTCGTTCAACGTGCTCGCGCTGGAGGACGCGGTGCGCCTGATGCGCGAGGGCCGGTTGCCGCCGCGCGCGGCGTGCATCACCTTCGACGACGGTTATGCCGACAACGCGGTGGAGGCGCTGCCGATCCTGCAGCGCTTCGGCCTGAGCGCCACTTTCTTTGTCGCCACCGGCTTCCTCGACGGCGGCCGCATGTGGAACGACACCGTGATCGAGCTGGTGCGCAAAGCGCCGGCGGCCCGCGGCGCGCTGTTCGACGCCCGCACGGCGGGACTGGGCATGCTGCCGCTGGACGGCGCCGACGCGCGCCGGGCCGCCATTGGCGCGCTGATCGGCCACCTGAAGTACCTGCCGATGGAACAGCGGCTGGCCATGGTCGAACGGCTGGCCGGGGAGGCGGACTACGACCTGGCGCAAGACCTGATGATGAGCAGCGCGCAAGTGCGCCAGCTGCACGCCGCCGGCATGGGCATCGGCGCCCATACGGTCAACCATCCGATCCTCGCGGCGATTCCGGCGCGCCAGGCGGGCGACGAGATCGCGGCCGGCAAGCAATGGCTCGAAACGCTGACCGGCGCGCCGGTGCCGCTGTTCGCCTATCCGAACGGCAAGCCGAATACCGACTACCGCGCCGAACATGTCGGCATCGTGCGCGAACTGGGTTTCGAGGGTGCGGTGTCGACCGCGTGGGGCGGGCGCGCCGCCGACCTGTACCAGTTGCCGCGCTTCACGCCGTGGGACTTGAGCGGGCCGCGCTTCCAGCTGCGGCTGGCCGCCAACTTGGCGCGGCGTGCCGACATGGCCGATCCTTCGGCAACATAAGAGGGCCAACGTACAGAGAAAACCGCCACGCCCGGCCATACTGATGACTTACGCCATTTGTACAACTTTTTGGTATAATTTCATTGAGTTACGGCAATTTTCAGTCCCTTAGATGCCGTCAACCGCTGGCCAAGGAGAACGATGATGGAACGGGTAGTGGTGGTCGGCGCTTCCGCGGGGGGCATTCCGGCGCTGGAGGCGATATGCGCGGAGCTGCCTTCGGATTTTGCCGCGCCCATCCTGGTCGCCATGCACGTCGGCCCTCAAGGCAACGACCTGCTGGAAGTGCTGGCAAAATGCTGCCGTCTGCCGGCATCGCACGCCATCGACGGTCAATACGCCGAAGCTGGCACGATCCTGGTGGCCGCGCCCGGGCGCAATCTCACCATCGTCAACGACCACGGCAAGGTGCGCGTCAGGCTGGTCGAGGAAAGCAATCCCAATCTTCTGGCGCCCGCCATCAATCCGTTGTTCGCGTCCGCCGCCGCCGAGTTCCGTGAAAGGGTCGTCGGAACAGTCTTGTCCGGTTTCCTGGACGACGGCTCCGAAGGCCTGCGCGCGGTCAAGGCCGCCGGCGGCGTCGCCATCGCGCAAGAGCCGCGCGACGCGCTGTGCCCGGACATGCCGGCAAACGCGATCCGCCAGGTGGCGGTCGACTCGATCCTGCGCGCCGACGCCATCGGCGCGTTCTTGACCGCGCTGGCCGCCACGCCCGCCGCCGCGCCTTCGCCGGCGCACGCCGGCGCCACCGCGCCCGGCCGGGCGCCGGTGCGCCAGGGGCACGGCATCGAGGTTGGCAACGCGGGATTGCTGGCGTCCTCGGCCTTGTCGAAACCGCAGCGATAGCGCGGGTAGCGGACGGCTTGCCGCCGGAGCGCCGTCGCGCTTGCCGCTAGGCGTCGGCGGCCGCGACTTCGGACAAGGTCAGGCGGCGCGAGCGCACCGCCGGTTTCTTCGGATAACCCACCCTGAGCACCATGTACAGCGTTGCGCCGGCCGGCAGCGCGGCCTGGCTCGCGCGTTCCAGCGCCAGCGCTTCGGCGCGCGCCTCCTCGGGCACGGTGCCATCCTTGAGCCGGAAGATCTGGTCCGGCACCACATAATACGGTTGCACCGCCAGGCCCGCCTGGTTGAGGCGGGTCCAGGCGCGCACCAGCAGCTGGCCGGCGTCGAGCGCGCCCTGGCGGCCGGCGGCGCCGGTCACCAGCACCAGGCCGGGACCCTTTCGCACCAGGTCGGCCTCGATGGAAGCGAACAGCTTGTACAGGCCGATGCGGTTGAGCATGGCCATGCGCGGCCAGCTGCGGGTGTACGACAACATCGACTTGGCGCCCGGCGGCAGGAAGAAGGTGGCCACGTCCAGGCCGTCGCCGCGCGCCGCTTCGGCCTCCGTCATTCTGAGGCTGGCGTCGAGCGCGATGTGCGCCAGCCGGTTGCGAAAGCGCAGCGACGAGCCCTCGCGCACCAGCCCGGCCCAGCGCTGGACCGACGGCGCGTCGACCAGCAGGCGGCAGCGGGCCTCGCCCTGCGCCAGCGCCGCCAGTTCTCCGACTAGCTCGTCGGGCAGGGCGCGGTCGGCATAGGGCAGGCGGTTGGTGTGGCGCGAGAACAGCGGATGGGTGCGCCAATCGGCGCGCGGCGCGCCCGGGGCCGCCGCATCGATCCGGCAGCGGAACACGCAGTTTTTGTCGTCGCCGGCGGGGAAGATGACCGCTTCGTAGAGCTGGCACCCGGTGGCCTCGGCCATCCGCGTCACATTTTCGATGACGCCGCCGAAGGCGAGCAAGGTGGCGGGACTGTCGATGCCGAACGCACCCTCCTTGCCATCGTCGATGAACAGCAGGCGCAAGGTGGCACCATCCCAGCGAAAGCGCCACGGTTGCATATTGTCGGCCGACGCGGCCCAGCGGGCCGCCTCCAGCAGGCATTCAATGACTTGGTCGGTTACGCTCATCTGAAGAAAAAGTCTCCATGGTAGCCGGCGGCGGCCTCCTTCCAGCAAGCCGCCGCCGGGTGCATCACGCTTGACGACGGCGGTTGACCGCGTGTACGCCAAGCAGGGCGAGGGCCAGCAACGCCAGGGTGCCTGGTTCCGGCACGCGGTTGAAGTCGCTGATACCGTTCGAGTTAAGGGCGACCAGGCCGTTCGGTCCAAAGATCGGAGCCTGGGTGGTGTTGTTGAAGGCGTTGAACATCAGATCATAGAACGGCATCGGATCGACGAAGAACAGCGCGCCCTGGGCCGTCAGGTTGAACGTGGTGTTGCCGTTCAGCGCGGCGCCAAGCAGGGAATTGAACGACGAGGTGCCGGTCACCAGGTTGCCCGAGGCGAGCGGGATGTCGTCACCCGTGCCATTGATCGAGTATTCGTTGGCGAGCGTGGCCTGGTTGAACACATTCGTGTTGCCCGGATCGGCGTACATGGTGAAGCTCAGTTCCGTCAGCGTGTTGACGCTGTTGGCCTGGTTGATGACACCGGTGGTGGTGACGTCTTTCAGCGAGAACTCCAGATAGATGCCGTAGTTGAAGTTCAGACCGGTGATGTTCGCGCCCAGATTGGCGCCGTTGTACGCGAAGCCGCTGTAGCTGATGTAGCCGATCGCCTCGTGGGTGTTGCCGACCGTATGCAGCAGCTGCGACGACACGCCGTTCAAGGAATCCGCTTTGATCGGACCGACCGGGCCGCCCAGCCCCAGCGCCGATGGATTGATGCTGAATTCCGGCGCCGCTTGGGCCGACGCCATGCCCAGCGTCAGCACGATACCCGAAGCGAGCAGCGACAGGCGTTTGCTAAAGTTTAAGTTTTTCATTGATGCTCCCCTGATTGAATTGCCTCGTTGTTGCACGTAACCGTGAGATCCGGTCTAGTGTCATATAAGCATGATTCAGGCCAGCATTTCATTTCACAAATACTTTGTTTAAAATCAATTGGTTAGGCGAAGCGCGCGTTTGCGCGAAATCAAAACTGTAAAGAAAATCGACACTTTTTTCCACGTCAGTTGATGTCGCGCAGACGATTGACGATACCGGCTTCCTCGCGCGGCGAGAAAAACAGCGGATACAGCGAGCGCTCGCCGGGCGTGGCCTCCTTGCCCTTGCCACCCCACAGCGCGGTCTGTTCGCTCATGTAGGCGAAGCTGACCCACAGCAGGCAGGCCGGCGCGTCCACGCGCGGATTGCTCTTCGGTTCGCCCAACTGTTTGAACCCGAGCATCTGCTGGTAGAAGCGGCGGTGGCGCGGGTTTACTTCGATGAACAAATCGGAGCAGCCGTGCACGTCGCGCCCGTACATGATGCCCAGGTTGAACAGCGACGCCATCAGCGCCTGCGATTGCACCGCCGGGTCGAAGGCCAGCTTGGTCAGTTCGCACACCTTGCAACCGCGCGCCCGGTAGGCGTCGATTTCGTCCTTGAAGATCTGGTCGGCCAGGATACCCATCGGCGAATCGAGGCCCAGCGTCAGCGTGCCGACCACCTCGCCCTTGTGGGTGGAGGTCAGGGTCACGCGGTTGGGGTCGTCCGACAGGGTATGCGTGCCGTAGCCGCGCCACGAGTACATTTTGTTGATCAGGACGCTGGCCTTGTTGCGGCCTTCGGGAGTGTCGACCATACGCAGGCCGAACACTTTTTCGTCGATCAACAGTTCCACCGCGTTGCTGGGCACCTCGTCGGAAATATTGGCCATACCCTGGGACAGCACGGCGGCGCCGCCGTCGTTGTTGGACGATGTCATCTGCTCCTCCTGAAGTGGACGCCCGCCATTGTTGGCGGCACAGGCCGCTCTCCGGGGCATTCGTTGTAATATTGATCATCATAGGCCAATCTGTCGAACTGGACAATAAGCGTCGCGACAAACCTGCGCGCGCGGGCGTTGCGGTGTCGCGGCCGTGACCATTTCCACCACGGTCGATGCATTTATTCTAACTTTCCAGGCCAGTTCGGCGGTATAGTCTCGATGCTGTCTTTTATACATCGAAATCGCGAGGGAAGTACGCATGTCTATCTTGGCCCGGAAAAACCGTCGAACCGGCGCCGTCGCCGGCGCCTGCGTGCTGCTGGCCGCGTTCGCCGGCTGCGCGCGGCAACCCAGCGCCGACGAGCTGATCGCCGAGGCGCGCCAAATGCAGCAAAAGCGCGACCACAACGGCGCCATCATCCAGCTCAAAAACGCGCTGCAGCTCAACGCCGGCAACGCCGAGGCGCGCCTGCTGCTGGCCGCGGCGTACAACGACGCCGGCGACCCGCTGTCGGCGGAAAAAGAGGCGCGCAAGGCGGTCAGCCTGGGGCTGTCCGCGCAAAAGGCGCTGCCGGTGCTGGCCGAGGCGCTGCTGCGGCAAGGGAAGTATGCCGACGTGCTCAAGGAAACGGCCGCGGCCGGTGGCAGCCCCGGCCCCGACATGCTGATCCGGCAAGGCCAGGCCCATCTGGGCCTGGGCGAAACGCCGGCGGCGCGCCAGCGCTTCGAGGCGGCGCTGCGGGAGCGGCCCAAGGACGCCCGCGCCACCACCGGCCTGGCCCAGGCGGCGGCGCTCGAGCGCGACATGGTGCAGGCCGACCGCTACGCGGCGCGGGCGGTGGAGGAGAACCCGCGCGACGTCGACGCCTGGAAGGTCAAGGGGAGCCTGGAACGCGTCCAGGGGCGCGTCGCGGATGCCGAACGGTCGTACGACAGTGCCCAGCGCGTCGATCCCGCCGATGGCGACGTGCTGCTGCAGAAGACCTATCTGTATATCGACGCCAACAAGTACGACGACGCCGCGCGCGAGCTGGACCTGTACAAGAAGGTCGCCAAAGGCAGCCTGCTGGTGCCCTACACGCAGGCGCTGCTGGCCTACAAGCGGGGCGATGCGGCTGCCGCGCTCGAGCCGCTGCAGCAAGTGCTGAAGCTGGCGCCGGACCATATGCCGGCGCTGCTGCTGGCCGGCGCGGTCCAGTTCAAGCTGGGAGCGATCGCCCAGGCGGAGCTGCATCTGGCCAAGTACCTCGAGCGCGATCCGAACAACCTGGGCGCGCGCAAGCTGCTGGTGTCGACGCTGCTGCAGGCCAAGCGCCCGCAGGACGCGGCGACGGCGCTGGCGCCGGCGTTGAAGGATCCCGCGCCGGACGCCTACGTGCTGGCGCTGGCGGCGGAAGCGGCCATGCAGAGCGGCGACTTCGCCAAAGCCGGCGGCTACTACGAGCGCGCCAGCGAGCTGGCGCCGGACAAGGTGCAATTGCGTACCTCGCTCGGCCTGAGCTTGCTCGCCGCCGGGGACCAGAAACGCGCCATGGCCGAGCTCGAGCGCGCCACCGTGCTCGATGACGGCTATCTGCCCGCGGGCCTGGCGCTGGTGCGCACCGCGCTCGGCCTGAAGCAGTACGATCTGGCGCTGGCCGCTGCCGCCAAACTGGCGGCGGCCCATCCCGACAACGCCGATGTCACCTTCCTGATCGGCTCCGGCCAGATGGGCAAGCGCGATCCGGCCGCCGCGCGCGCCAGCTACGAGCGGGCACTGCGCCAGCGGCCGGGCTACTACGTGCCCGTGGCCGCGCTGGCCGTGCTCGACGCCGACGAGGGCAAGCCCGATGCGGCCCGCGCGCGCCTGATGGCCTTCCTCGAGCAGGACAAAAAGAATATGGACGCGATGACCGCGCTGTCGGCGCTGGCAGCCAAGCGCGGCAACGCCGACGAGGCCACGTCCTGGCTGGAAAAATCGCTGGCCGCCAATCCGGACGCCGTTTACCCGGCCTTGCGCCTGGCCGCCGACCACCTGAACCGCCGCCAGTACGAACGCGGCCTGACCCTGGCGCGCAAGACCAGCGCCGCCAACCCGGGCAATATCGACGCGCTGGATGTCCTCGGCCAGGCCCAGCTGGTGTCCGGCAAGCCGGTCGACGCGGTCGACACCTACAGCCAGAGCATCAAGCTGGCGCCGGGCTCGGCGCGCGCGCGCTACCTGCTGGCCGGCGCCCAGGCGCAGGCCGGCAAGGACGCCGACGCCATGGCCTCGCTGAAGAAGGCGCTGCAGATCGAGCCCGATTATATCGACGCTAAACTGGCACTGGCCGGGCTGGCGCAGCGCGCCGGCGACATGGCGCTGGCGTACGCGCAGGCGCGCGACATCCAGCGCCTGCGGCCCAGGTCGCCGGCCGGCCTGCTGCTGGAGGCCGACCTGCTGGTCAAGGAGAAGAAGCTGGCGCCGGCCATCGCCGCCTTCGAGCGGGCGCTGGTGCTGGCGCCGGACGCGGCCATCAAGATCAAGCTGGCGTACACGCTGTCGCTGGCGGGCAAGGGCGCCGAGGCCGAGCAGCGGCTGGCGCGCTGGATCAAGGAGGCGCCGGCGGCGCCGGGAACGGTGCCGCTGCGCATGTACCTGGCGCAGTTGGCCATCGCCGGCGAACGCTACGCGCAGGCGGGCCCGCAACTGGAGGCCGTGCTGGCCGCGCGCGGCAAACCTGACGCGCCGAGCGCCGCCGTGCTGGCCGAAGCGACCAACAACCTGGCTTACGTCTACCAGCAGCTGAAGGACCCGCGCGCCTTGCCCACCGCCGAACAGGCGCTGGCGCTGGCGCCGGAGAACCCGGCCGTCCTCGACACCGCCGGCTGGCTGCTGGTCGAGCGCGGCGACACCGTGCGCGGCGTGCCGCTGCTGCGCAAGGCCGCCACGCTGGCGCCGTCGAGCACGGTTCATTACCATCTGGCGCAGGGCTTGTCGCGCGCCGGCGACAAGCCGCAGGCCAAGAAAATGCTGGAGGAACTGCTGGCGCGCGACCCGCGCTTCCCGGAGGTCGACGGCGCGCGCGCGCTGCTCAAGCAGCTGTAGACAACTTCAGGCGCCTTCAAACGACGCCACGCCACGCAAGGCGGCCGCAGGCAGCCGTGGCCGGCGCGCGACAAACGCGCCGGCGCGCGCCTCAGGCGGCCCAGCGCTGCTCGTAGGCGCCGCCGGCCGACGCCTCGGACAGCGAATTCACCAGCGACAGAATCCCGGCTTCGGCGCTGCGGCAGAAGAAGTACGGGTACAGCGAGCGGCGCGTGTCGCCGCCGGCCGCCGCGCCGGTGCCGCCCAGCCTGGCGATCTGCGCGCCCATGAAATCGAGGCTGATGCGCAGCAGGTGCGCCGGCGCGTTGACGCGGGCGTTGTTCCTGACCTCCGCCGCCGGCTCGAAACCCAGCATCTCCTCGTAGAAGCGCTTGTGACGCGGGTTGACCTCGATGAACATGTCGGTGCACGCGTAAATCTTGTATGCGTACAGATAGATGATGTGCACCAGGGTGGCCAGCGCCAGCTTGGGGTGGGCCAGCGGATCGATGGCCAGTTTGGTCACCTCGCAGACCCTGGCGCCGGAACGGCGGTAGGCGTCGATCACTTCCTTGAAGGTGGCGTCGGCCAGCATGCCGTTGGCCGAATCGGTGCGCAAGGTCACCGTGCCCAGCAGTTGCTCGGGTTCGGCCGCCGTCAAGGTCACGTGGTGCGGGTGGGCCTCCAGCGCGTGCTGGTCGCCGTAGCCGCGCCAGCGGTACATCTTGTTGACCAGCCTGGCGGCGGACTGGCGTCCCGCCTCGGTGTTGGCCAGATGAATGCCGAAGGAGGTCAGCGGTCCGGTGCTGGTGCAACCGGGCGGCAGCTTGGCCAGCACATCGGGCACGATGGCCGGGCCGTAGTAGTGGGGATTGGCGCAATTTGGTCGGGGCATTGCTGCGGTCTTGTTCATCGATACTTCCCATATTCCGCGCCGAACGTGACTTAGCCGTTCGGCAGATTTAACATATTGCAACGCGCAACATGATAGCCGCGAATACGTCAACCAGCTTTCAAGCTGATAGCTATCGTGCGTGCAATTTCCATTGGGAATTTTTAACGCGTCGCCTGCGCAAAGCTGCGGGCGACGTGCCTGAGTTGAGATGCCGCACAGCGAACAGGCTGCTGTACAGTGCGCTGACCAGGCGCCAACCGGCGGCGTGGGCGGGGAACCCGTCCAGCACGCAGGCATGTAGATATTGACGAACCGCTTGGGCGGTTTCGGTGTGCAACATTTGTTGCGGAAAAACTAAAGCCTGATTCCGCTAGCGCTCATGCTGCGGCGCAGCGGGATTTGCATGTCGCGCCCGTCCGGAAGCAGACTGAAGCGTTGTCGGAATTCCAGCGGTATTGCGCGATTGCATTTTGGAGTATATACGAAATCGCTTTCATGGGACAAGCGCCGGAAAAAGAATGGCGGGTCAAGCCGCACGCCAAAGGCTGCGCGCCACGTGTTTGGCGCTGACGCCGCTTAGCATGCGCGGCGCGCCGTACAGCGAAGCGACCAGCCGCAATCCGCCGGCATAGTGGCGCCAGCCGTCGCGCGCGCAGGTGTACAGGTAGTCGCGGATCGCGATCCGGGTTTCGTGGCGGAAGGCGCTGCGCTGCGGCGCATCGAAAGCGGCGCTGTGGTGGCCGATGCGGTGCAGCGCGCGCAGCGCGTATTCCATGTTGCGGCGGCTGTTTTTGTGGCTGGAGGCGTTGTCGTCGTGCCAGCGGTAGCGCGTGATCGGCGCGGGCGTGTAGACGAAGTCGCCGCTGAGCAGCAAGCGGATCAGGAACTCGCGGTCCTCGCTGACCTTTAATCCCTCGTCGAACAGCCCGACGGCCAGCGCCGCCGCGCGCGAAAAGCACAGGCTCGACGGCTTGATGAAGTTGCCGTGGATGAGGCGCGACAGCGCGGCGCCGTCGATCCGCAGGCATTCGGTGCCGTCGATCGGCCGGCCGTGGCGGCGCGAAGGGTTGTCCCAAAAATCATCGTAGAGGCGCGGCTGGACCTCGCCGTCGACCAGCAGCCGCCCGGCGCCATAGGCGGCCACCGCGTCCGGCGCCGCCTCCAGCGCCGCGCGCAACGCGGCCAGATGGTCCGGCTCCCAGACGTCGTCGGCGTCGAGCAGCGCGATCCAGTCGCCGCCGCCGGCGCGGATGCCGGCGTTGCGGGCCACCGGAATGCCGCCGTTGGCTTGCTCGACCAGCCGCGCGCCGCAGGCCGGGTGGGCGGCGATCCAGTCGCGCACCACGCGCGCGGTGTCGTCGCGCGAGCCGTCGTCGACCACCACCACCTGGTCCGGCGGCGCGCTCTGGCCGACCACGCTGTCGAGCGCCTCGGTCACGTAGCCGGCGGCGTTATACGCGGGAATAACCACGCACACTGTCATGTCGGCCTCAGGCGGCGGGCTTGCGCAGCAGCGCGACGTAAATCTGGTTGCGCAGCGGCGCCGGCCGCCGCATCAGCAGCGCGATCGCCTTCGACAGGTATAACAGGCGCGGCGAGCCGCGCACGCGGCCCCAAGGGTCGCCGACCGAGCCTTCCCAGGCGGTCGTGAAGCCCGCCTCGGTGAAACACTTGTTCAATTGCCACTGGGTCAGCGGCGTGATGTGGCCGTCGCGCGCGTAGTCGTCCTCGGCGAACCACTGGAACGACAGGTCGCGCATGAACATGGCGATCGAGGCGGCGGTGTCGAGGTTGGGCGTGGACAGCAGCAGGGTGCCGCCCGGCCTGAGCACCTGGAAGCATTGGCGCGCGAAGTGGCGCGGGTTCTCCAGGTGTTCGATGATCTCCAGCGCGCAGATGTGGTCTTCGCTGGCGGCGCGGCCGTCGGAAAAGTTCTGGTTCAGGTCGCACGTGAAGAAGGGGATCGCGCCGTGCAGGCGGAAGTTCTCGCGCACGTAGTCGGTGGCGGTGACCCGGTAGCCGGCGTCGGCCAGGCGCCGGCTCATGGCGCCGCTGCCGGCGGCCAGCTCGAGCACGCTGGCGCCGGGCGCGGCGTGGCGGCTGAACTGGTCGAACGCGTATTCATGCAGGCCGGGCAGCGCGTGGATCGGCAAGCCCTGGTAGGCCACGTGGCTCTTTTCGCTAACGGCGGTGGCGCGGTAGTGGTCGACCAGCACGGTCGCCTTCGGTTCGCTATCGTCGTTCGTGGCGTTCGTGGCGGTGGTGGCATTCATGGCGTCCTCGGTGTGCGCGGCGGCAGGCGCAGGAAATGCAGCAGGAAATGACGGCTGTAGCTCAGGTATTGCAGGCCGCCGGGCTGGCGCAGGCTGCGCCAGTGCCAGCCGAGCGCCTCGCGCCAGCGCCCGCGCGCCAGCGCGCGCACCGAGTGGTCGTGCTGGGCGCCGGACAGATGGCGCCGGATGCGCCGTTCGATCGCCGGCGGCGGCCCGGCCGCCAGCATCTGCTGGTACAGCGACAGGTAGAACTCGAAATAGGCGTCCGATTGCGACAGCGAGCCGCCCGTCACGTGCACGCGGAAGGTCGGCTGCTCGATGGTCGCGACCTGCTTGCCGTCCAGGCTGAGCTTGAACGCCAGCCAGGTCCACTCGGCGTACGGCTGGTAGTCGGCGAAGTAGGCGGGGCCGACGCTGTCGGTGCGGTACAGGGCGTTGCCGTTGGTCAGCCAGTTGGCTTCGAACAGCATCGCCAGCGGTTCGCGCCGCACCTGCGCCAGATGGTTGTACAGCAGCGCATCGACGCCCTCGAAGCGGCGGTAGGCGTTGGTCACGACCAGGTCGGCCTGCGGCTGGGCGCGCAGCGCGGCCAGTTTCAGGTCGGTAGCGCCGGGCAGGTATTCGTCGTCGTCGTCGATCATCGAGAAGTAGGGCGTGTCGACCATCAGGCGGCCTTCCCAGACGGCGTTCGGCGCCGACGGCAACTCCACATAGGCGTAGCGCACGTCGGTTTGCGCGCGCAACCAGTCGCACACGCCCTCGTCGTAGCGCTGGCCGTTGACCACGACGATGATTTGCACCGGCCGCGTCGACGAGGCGCGGATCGAATCGAGGCAGCGTCCGATCTCCATGCGGCGCGACAGCTGGGCCGTGGTCGGCACGATCACCGTCACTTGCGGCCGCCCCTGAGCGCTCGCCGGCGGACGCGTCGCTTCGAGCAGGGCGTCGTGCTTCATGCCGGCAGCACTTTCAGGCGGCGCAGGCAGAAGCGCTCGGCGCCTTGCGGGCGGGCGCTGACGAACCACAGCGCGAACACGGTCGAGACGTACACCAGCGCGCCGGTCGCCGAATCCGTCAACAGCCGCAGCCATGGATTGAAACCGGCCAGGCGCGCGTCGAGCTGTGCCACCGCCATCGCCATCACGGTGACGCCGATCACCGGGCGCCAGACGGTGCGCAGCACCTCGCCCCAGCCGAACTTGAGCAGCCGTTTGGTCGCGCTCATTTCCAGCACCACGTCCAGCAATTGGGCACTCAGGTAGGCGTAGCCGGCGCCGACGATGCCGTAGCGGCGCATGAAGAAAAACAGCGCCGGGAACAGGATCAACAGGTAACAGGTCTGCACGATGGCGACCTCGTGCGGACGTCCCAGCGCCAGCCACACCGAGGCGTTGTTGGTCTGGGTGGCGGTGATGGCGCCGCTGATGGCGAGGATGGCGATCAGCGGCACGGCCTGGTGCCATTTGTCGCCCAGCATGGCCTGCACCAACGGCTCGGCGACGCAGGCGATGCCGATGCCTACCGGCAGGATCAGCAAGGTGATCATGCCCAGCAGACGGAAGTACGAGGCCGAGATCTGCGCGGTGTCGGCCATCTTGGAAAAGCCGGGAAAGGTGACCCGGTTGATCGGCGCCACCAGCTCGGTCGACGGCAGGTTGGAAATTTCGTACGATACCGTGTACACGCCCAGCCCGGCGGCGCCGAAGTAGCGGCCGATGATGAAGGTGCAGCCGTCGTGGCGCAGGAAACCGAGCGCGTTATTGAGCAGCATCCATTTCGAGAAGTGGAACAGCTCGCGCAACGCCCCCAGGCCGAAGCGGGGCCGGTAGTCGTTCATCGCGTAGCTCATCGCCACGGTGATGGCGCGCCCCAGGCACATGCCCAGCAACAGCGCCCAGTAGGAATGCAGGATCAGCGCGGCGCCGATGGTGACGACGAAGGTGCCGACCCGGCGCACCATGATGAAGTTGAACTCCTGGCGGAAGTCGAGCTCCTTGCGGAAGTTGACCACGCCGACATTGCCGAAGGCGTTGACCAGGTACATCAGCGACAGCACCCACATCACGCCGACCAGGCGCGGCTCGTCGTAGAACAGCGCCGCCGGGTGCGCCAGCGCCACCAGCGCGGCGGCGCAGAACAGCCCGAAGATGACGTTCAGGGTCCAGACGGTGTCGTAGTGGCGGCGCTCGGCGTTCTTTTTTTGGATCAGCGCCAGGTCGAAGCTGAATGCGCCGAGCACGTCGAGCAGGCCGCCGATGGCGGTGGCCATCGCCACCAGGCCGAAATCGTCCGGCGCCAGCAGGCGCGCCAGCAGCAAGGTGCTGACCATGCCGATGCCGCGATCGACCAGGCGCGCGGTGATCATCCAGACTATGCCGGTGGCCATGCGTTCGTTAATGTGCGTCATGCGGCGCTGAACCCTGTTTGGAGATGCCTGCGGCAACGTGCCTGCCTTAACAAACCGTTGTCATTTTTGCTTATAAATAAGCTATTATCATGATTCTCTCGTAAGCATATGAGGGAGTCAAGCTTGATGTTGGTTTGATTACATTCCCGCGCCACCAGGAGCAGCGATGTCGCAACCCGCCGTATCGGTCGTTATCCCGGTGTTCAACGCCGGCGTCTTTTTGCGTGAAGCGGTGCTGTCCGTGCTGGGGCAGCGGCCGCTGGACGGCCACGCGCTGCCGGTGTTCGAGGTGGTGGTGGTGGACGACCGCAGCACCGATCCGGCCACCCGCGCCGTGCTGGACGAGGTGGGCGCCTGGCCCATGGTGTCGGTGTTGCGTAATCACCACTCGAAGGGCGCGGCGGGCGCCCGCAACACCGGCGTCGAGGCCGCGCGCGGCGAGTGGATCGCCTTCCTCGACGCCGACGACATCTGGTTTCCGCACTCGCTGGCGCAGCGCTGGCAGGTGCAGCGCCAGCATCCCGAGGCGCACTGGATCGCCGGCAAGATCAGTCTGCTGCGTCCCGGCGAGCAGGGCTTCGCGCCGCTGGCCGAATTGACGGCCGCCTGTCCGGCGTCGCCGCCGCCGGCGCCCGTGCAACGGTTGCGCCGTCCCGTGGCCGAGCTGGCGCGCGACTGCATCGTGATTCCGACCACCACGCTGATACGCCAGCGCCTGCTGGTGGCCAAGGGCCTGTTCGACGAGCGGCTGCGGCGCGCCGAGGACTATCACCTGTGGTTCCGCTGCGCGCTCGACAACGACCTGTGGATGGTGACGGAGGAGGTGGCCTACTACCGCATCCATCCGGCCAGCCTGACCCACGGCGACGCGCCGCGCTTCCTGCTGGAGGACAACATGCTGCTGATGCTGATGAGCATGCCGGCCTGGCGTTCCTACCGCGCGCTGCTGACCGGCCGGCTCGACATGGTGATGCAGGACCATTGTTACTTTTATCGGGGCCGGCGGCGCTACGCGGCCGCGCTGCGCTGCGCCGCCCGCTGGATACGGCTGCGGCCGTTTCACCCGGGGGCGTGGAAGGAGCTGCTGGCCAGCAGCTTGCGCGCCGGTTGAGCGCGCGGCCGGCGGCCGCCCGCGCCTGGTCGATTCCTCCTTGCAATCTTCGCCGCGAAGTGTGTCGTAAACCGGCCGGGAATTGTTGTATGCGCGCCATGTGGCCGAAATGGTACGCTTGAGTTCGTCATAGTAGCGGCATGCATGGGAGGCGAAAAATTTTTGAAAATGCTTTTTTTATCACTTGCATTTTTTTGTCGCTTCGATAACTATTGGCCCTAGCAAGCGCAATGTAAAAAATATATCTTTCCTGACGTTTTAATAATTATTTGTCAAACCGTCGGGTAAGCAAAACAGGTAGTGCGTCATTTCTGGGGTTCTGCGATGGAAAACACGAACGTGGTAGCCGTCATCGGATTGGGCTATGTCGGCCTGCCGTTGGCGGTGGAATTTGGCAAGCGTCGCAACACGGTCGGGTTCGACCTGTCGGCGAAGAAAATCCAGCATTACCGCGACGGCCTCGACCCGACCGGCGAAGTGAGCGGGGCGCAATTGCGCGCGGCCGAGGGCCTGCGCTTCACCGACGATCCGGCCGAGCTGGCCGAGGCGGATTACTTCGTGGTGGCGGTGCCGACCCCGGTCGACAACGCCCACAACCCGGACTTCACGGCGCTGGCCGGGGCCAGCGAAACGGTCGGCCGCCACATGAAAAGAGGCGCGATCGTGGTGTTCGAATCGACCGTCTATCCGGGCGCCACCGAGGAAGTCTGCATCCCGCTGCTGGAGCAGCATTCGGGCCTGAAATGGCGCGAGGACTTCCACGTCGGCTTCTCGCCGGAGCGCATCAACCCGGGCGACAAGGAACACACGCTGACCACCATCCTCAAGGTGGTCTCCGGCGACGACGCCGACACGCTGGAGAAGGTCGCCGCGCTGTACGAGTCGATCGTCACGGCCGGCGTCTACCGGGCCTCGAGCATCAAGGTGGCCGAGGCGGCCAAGGTCATCGAAAACACCCAGCGCGACCTCAACATCGCGCTGATGAACGAGCTGGCCATCCTGTTCGACCGCATCGGCATCGACACGCTCGAAGTGCTGGAAGCGGCCGGCACCAAATGGAATTTCCTGCCGTTCCGTCCGGGCCTGGTCGGCGGCCACTGCATCGGCGTCGATCCCTACTACCTGACCCACAAGGCCGCCACGCTGGGCTACCATCCCGAGGTGATCCTGGCCGGGCGCCGCATCAACGACGGCATGGCCAAGTTCGTGGCCGAAAAAACCGTCAAGAGCATGATCGCGGCCGGCTGCTACGTCAAGGGCGCGCGCGTCAACGTGCTGGGCCTGACGTTCAAGGAAAACTGCCCGGACCTGCGCAACTCCAAGGTGGCCGACATCGTCGCCGAACTCAAGTCCTACGGCGTCGAGGTGCACGTGCACGACCCGGTCGCCGCCAGCGCCGAGGCCTACCACGAATACGGCATCGAGCTCGAAGGCTGGGACTATCTGCCGCGCGCCGACGCCATCGTCGCCGCCGTGCCGCACCGCGAACTGCTGGCCATGCCGATGGGCGAACTGCAGGCGAAGCTGACCCCGCGCGGCTGCTTCATCGACATCAAATCGGCGTTCGACACCGCCAAACTCGCCCAAGCTGGACACTGCGTCTGGCGTCTGTGACCATGGACGATCACAACCGAGGCGCGACGGCGTACGCCGCGCTGCTGCATGAACTGTCGGCGCAGCCGAAGCGCTGGCTGGTGACCGGCGCCGCCGGTTTCATCGGCTCCAACCTGGTCGAGGCGCTGCTGCGGCTGGGCCAGCGCGTCACCGGCATGGACAATTTCGCCACCGGACACCAGCACAACCTCGACCAGGTGCGGGCGCTGGCCGGCGAGGCGGCGTGGGCCAACTTCGACTTCATCGACGGCGACATCCGCGTGCCGGGCGACTGCGCCCGGGCCTGCGGGGGCGCCGGCGGCGTGGATTATGTGCTGCACCAGGCGGCGCTCGGGTCGGTGGCGCGCTCCATCGAAGACCCGGCCGCCACCAACGCCACCAACGTCGGCGGCTTCCTCAACATGCTCACCGCCGCGCGCGACGCCAAGGTCAAGCGGTTCGTCTACGCCGCATCGAGCTCCACCTACGGCGACCATCCGGCCCTGCCCAAGATCGAGGAGCAGATCGGCCGGCCGCTGTCGCCGTACGCGGTCACCAAATATGTCAACGAGCTGTACGCGGAAGTGTTCGGGCGCTGCTACGGCATGGACTCGATCGGCCTGCGCTACTTCAACGTGTTCGGCCCGCGCCAGGACCCGAACGGCGCCTACGCCGCCGTGATCCCGCAGTGGGTGGCGGCGCTGATCGCCGACGCCCCGGTGCGCATCAACGGCGACGGCGAGACCAGCCGCGACTTCTGCTACATCGACAACGTGATCCAGGCCAACCTGCTGGCCGCGTGCAGCACCGATCCGCAAGCGGCGAACCAGGTCTACAACGTCGCGCTCAACGAACGCACCTCGCTCAAGCAGCTGCACGCGATGATGTGCGCGCTGCTGGCGCCGCGCTTTCCGCGCCTGGACGGCCACACGCCGCAGTACACCGATTTCCGGCCGGGCGACGTGCGCCATTCCCAGGCCGACATCGACAAGGCGCGCAAGCGGCTCGGCTACGAGCCCACGCACCGCATCCAGGAAGGCCTGGCGGTGGCGATGGATTGGTATGTCGAGCGCCTGGGCGCGCACTAGGCAGTCATAGAGAGACCAGAAGGGCGCGGCGCCGGCGGTCACGGCGCTGATAGCTCTCATCGTTGCAGTCCATGTTGGTGGGGATACGGTATGCTGAAAATTTCAAATCACTACGTGTCGAAGGTGGCGGCAAGTCTGCTGTTGATCGAGATAATGATGTTAATCGCGGCCTTCCACGCGGGCGCCGCCATCCTGCTGCTGCCGGTTGGCGCCGGCACGCCGCCGTTGCACAACCTGATGGCCTCGGCGCTGACGTTCGCGCTGGCGATCGTGTTCAGCATGAGCACCTTCGGCATGTACCACCAGGACCTGGCGCAAGGCTTCCGCCCGCGCCTGTTCCTGCAGCTGCTGCCGGCGTTCGCGATGGCGGTCGGCATCCTGGCGGTGGTGTTCTACCTGGCGCCCAGCCTGTACGTCGGGCGCGGGGTGCTGCTGCTGGTGCTCGGCATCGGGCTGGGCGGGGTGGTGCTGGTGCGGGCCATGTTCGTCAGCGGCTCGCAGTCCAAGATGCTGACCTCGCGCCTGATCTTCCTCGGCCACGGCGCCGTCGCCAAGGAGTGCGGCGAGCTGGCCGCCAACACCGGCAGCTACCAGAAATACCAGATCGCCGGTTACGTCGCCACGCCGAACGAGGCGTGCTGCGTCAACACCGGCGCCTTGCTCGCCATGGATTTGGGCGACTCGCTGGTCGACCTGGCGCGGCGCTACAAGGCGCGCGAGATCGTCGTCACGGTGCAGGAGCGCCGCGGCGGCGCCTTGCCGATCAAGGATCTGCTCGAGTGCAAGCTGCAAGGTGTCAAGGTGATCGACGCCACCACCTTCTTCGAGCGCGAGAGCGGCCAGATCCGGGTCGACTCGCTGCAACCGAGCTGGCTGGTGTTCGGCGGCGGCTTTGACCAGAGCCCGGTGCGCATCGTCATGAAGCGCGTGTTCGACCTGGTGGTCAGCGCCGTGATCCTGGCGCTGGCGCTGCCGGTGATGCTGCTGACGGCGGCCGCCATCCGCCTCGAGGACGGCGGCCCGGTGTTCTACCAGCAGGAACGGGTGGGCAAGGACGGCCGCCGCTTCTTCATCCTCAAGTTCCGCAGCATGGGCACCAACGCCGAACAGGCCGGCGCGCCGCAGTGGGCGATGGTGCGCGATCCGCGCGTGACGCGGATCGGCAATATCATCCGCAAGTGCCGCATCGACGAGCTGCCGCAGCTGCTCAACGTGTTCAAGGGGGAGATGAGCTTTGTCGGTCCCCGGCCCGAGCGGCCGTACTTCGTCGACCAGCTCAACGCGCAGCTGCGCTTCTACCAGCTGCGCCACAGCATCAAGCCCGGCATCACCGGCTGGGCGCAGGTGCGCTACGGCTACGGCGCCTCGGTCTCGGACGCGATCCAGAAGTTGCAGTACGACCTGTACTACGTGAAGAACAACAGCCTGTTCCTGGACGTGCTGGTGCTGATCGACACCCTCAAAGTGGTGCTGTTCGGCGGCGGCCGCTAGGTGCCTGTGGGGACGCGATGCACGTCGGGATAAACAGCCTCAGTTATGGGTTGGCCGCGCTCGCGTTCCTGGCGCTGGCCGGATTGCTGCTCGGCGGCTGGAGCCGGCGCCGCCACGCGGGCGCGCTGCTGCTGGCCTGCGTGTGCTGCGCCGCCTGGGCCGCGCTGATCGCCGCCGACGCCGGCGGCGTGGCCGGCGCCGCGCGCTGGGTCGACGTTATGGAAGTGGCCCGCAACGCCGCCTGCAGCTTCTTCATCCTGCGCCTGCTCGGCTATCCGCGCCCCGACGCCCGCTGGCGCTGGGTCGGCTATTGCGCCGGCTATGGCGCCGCGTTGCTGCTGGCGCTGTTGCCGGGCTGGCGCCTGGCGCAGGCCGAAAGCGCGGCCGGTGTGGAAGGGCTGGCGCTGGCCTGGCTGCTGGCCATGCGCACCGTCATGGCGGTGGCCGGCATGGTGCTGGTCGAGCAGCTGTACCGCCAGAAGGACGCGCAGAGCCAGTGGGCCGTCAAGTACGCCTGCCTCGGCATCGGCGGCATCTTCGCCTATGATTTCTACCTGTATTGCGACGCCATGCTGGTGCGCCAGGTCAGCGCCGACATCTGGGCCGCGCGCGGCGTGGTCAACGCGCTGACGGTGCCGCTGATCGCGGTGGCGGTGGCGCGCAGCGCCGCCTGGCCGAGCGGCATGCTGCTGTCGCGCCAGGCCATGTTCCATTCGGCCGCGCTGCTCGGATCGGCCGCCTACCTGCTGGCGATGGGCGGCGCCGGTTACTACCTGCGCTACGTCGGCGGCAACTGGGGCGGCTTGATACAGGTCGGTTTCCTGTTCGGCGCGATGCTGCTGCTGGCCGGCGTGCTGTTCTCGGGCACCTTCCGTTCGCGCCTCAAGGTGTTCATCAGCAAGCACTTCTACCGGTACGACTACGACTACCGCGAGGAATGGCTGGGCTTTACGCGCAAGCTCTCGCAGCAGACGCCGGGACCGGCCGAACGCGCCATCGAAGCGGTGGCGCAGCTGGTCGAAAGTCCCGGCGGCGCGCTGTGGATCTGGCGCGGCGGCGAGCGCTTCACCGTGGCCGCGCAATGCCGGATGACGGTGCCGCCGGCGGCGGCCAGCGGCGGCGCGCCGGACGAGGATGCCGCGTTCCGCCAGTCGATCGAGCGCAACCAGTGGGTGATCGACCTCGGCGAGCCGCTGCAGCGGGCGCAGGTGCCGGCCTGGCTGGCGCGCCTGCCGCGCGCGCGGCTGGTGGTGCCGCTGATGTTGCAGGACCGCTTGTTCGGCGTATTGCTGTTGCAGGAGCCGCGCAGCGCCTTGCGCCTGAACTGGGAGGTGATCGATCTGCTCAAGGTGGCGGCCAGCCAGGTCGCCAGCTATCTGGCGTTGCAGGAAACCACGACCGCGCTGATGACCGCGCGCCAGTTCGAATCGTTCCACCGGATGTCGACCTTCATCGTCCACGACCTGAAGAACCTGGTGGCGCAGCTGTCGCTGATGATCCCGAACGCCAAACTGCACCTGGATAACCCGGAATTCCAGCAGGACATGCTCGACACGGTCGAACACGGCGTCCAGAAAATGAAGCTGATGCTGCAAAAGCTGCAACGCAGCGACGCGCCGGAGGCGGCCGGCCCGGTCGAGCTGGGGCCGATGCTGGCGCGCATGGTGGCGCAAATGGCGACGTTGCGGGGCAGCGCCACGCCGCAGCCGGTGTTTCGCTGCGACGAGCCCGGGCTGAGCGTGACGGCGGCGCACGGCCGCCTGGAGCGGGTGCTGGGCCATCTGCTGCAAAACGCCGTCGACGCCACGCCGCGCGACGGCGAGGTGGCGCTGCGGCTGCGCCGCGACGGCGAACAGGTGGTGGTCGAGATCAGCGACACCGGGCAGGGCATGACGCCGGAATTCATCCGCGAGCGGCTGTTCAAGCCGTTCGAATCGACCAAGGCGGCGGGCATGGGCATCGGCGCCTTCGAAAGCCGGGAATATGTCGCCGAGCTGGGCGGACGGTTGGAAGTGCAGAGCGTGCCCGGGCGCGGCACCACTTTCCGCGTGGTGCTGCCGGCCTGGCGCGCGGCCGAGGTCCCCGCCATACAAGTAGCGGCCTGAAAGCCAGAGAGGTAGTAGATGGCGAACAAAGCCAAGTTATTGATCATCGAGGACGACCCGGGGCTGCAAAAGCAGCTGCGCTGGAGCCTCGACCATTACGAGATCGCGCTGGCGGACAACCGCTCCAGCGCGCTGGCGCAGCTGCGCCGGCACGAGCCGGCCGTGGTGACGATGGACCTGGGCCTGCCGCCGGACCCGGACGGCGCCACCGAAGGGCTGGCGACCTTGCGCGAGATCCTGGCGCTGGCGCCGGACACCAAGGTCATCGTCCTGACCGGCAACCAGGACCATGCGCACGCGCTGGCCGCGATCGCCGCCGGCGCCTACGATTTCCATCAAAAGCCGGTCGATCCGGGCGTGCTGGGGCTGGTGCTGCAACGCGCCTTCTATCTGCACGGCCTGCAGCAGGAAAACGTGCGCATGCGCGAGGTGCAGACCACCTCCGCGCTGGCCACCGTCATCAGCCGGGCGCCGGCGATGCAAAAGGTGTGCCGCAACATCGAAAAGGTGGCGCCGACCTCGGCCACCGTGATGCTGCTGGGCGAGAGCGGCACCGGCAAGGAAGTGCTGGCGCGCGGCCTGCACCAACTGAGCCCGCGCGCCAACCAGCGCTTCATGGCCATCAACTGCGCGGCGATTCCGGAACACCTGCTCGAAAGCGAGCTGTTCGGATACGAGAAGGGCGCCTTCACCGGCGCGGCCAAGCAGACCAAGGGCAAGGTCGAGATGGCGCAGGGCGGCACCTTCTTCCTCGACGAGATCGGCGACTTGCCGATGGCCTTGCAGGCCAAGCTGCTGCGCTTCCTGCAACAGCGGGTCATCGAGCGGGTCGGCGGGCACGAGGAGATCGCCGTCGACGTGCGCGTGGTGTGCGCCACGCACCAGGACTTGAAGCAGTTGATCGCCCAGGGCCGCTTCCGCGAGGATTTGTATTACCGCCTGTCCGAGATCGTGATCCCGATCCCGCCGCTGCGCGAGCGCAGCGGCGACGCCACCTTGCTGGCCTACCACTTCCGCAACCTGTTCTGCGCGCAGGAGGGACGCAGCCGCATCGAGTTCAGCCAGCAGGCGCTGGCGGCGGTCGAGGCCTGGCAATGGCCGGGCAATGTGCGCGAGATGGAGAACTGCATCAAGCGCGCCATCATCATGGCCGACGGGCCGCAGATCGTCGCCGAGGATCTGGGCCTGGACGCGCCCGAGCAGGCGGCGGACGACTTCAACCTGCGCCAGGTGCGCGACCGGGCCGAGCGCGAAGCCATCGTGCGCGCGCTGGTGCGCTGCGAGAACAACATCCTGCGCGCCGCCGAACTGCTGGGGGTGAGCCGGCCCACACTGTACGACCTGATGCATCGGCACGCGATTGATGCCTGATCAGGCAATGTTGTACAGTACGCCTTATCTTCAACACTTTCAGACAGGGCGAATATGGCAAGCAAATCCAGGGCCGCGGTCGGCGGCAAGAACAAGATGTCGGCCAGCCTGGCCGTGTTGCTGGCGTCCAGCGAGGCGGGGGAGGTGGCGGGCGCGCCGAACCTGCTGTCGGTCCGAAAACGCGTGCCGACCCTGGCGCCGATCTACCACGTGCTGGTGCGCTGCACCGATCCGCAAGTCAAATCGATCGCCGGCATCAAGCTGGCCAGGGGTACGGGCCAGGTGATGACGGCGCTGGTGCCGGCGTCCAAGCTGATGGAGTTCGCGCTGGATGACAAAGTGGAGCGGGTCTCGGCGCCAAGGCGGCTGCGCCCGCTGATGGATATCGCCGGGCCGCTGGTCGGCGCGCCGGAATACAGCGCCGGGAATCATGTCTCGGGCGAGGGCGTTATTGTCGGCGTGGTCGATACCGGTATCGATGTCAAGCATCCGGCGTTCGCCGGGCGCGTTCTGAAACTATGGGACCAGGAAATCGCCGGCGACGGCCCGGGGACCGGCTACAGCAAGCTTGGCCGCGTGTTGACGGGCGCGGCGATGGAAGCCAGCGCCGACATGCACGGGCACGGCACGCACGTGGCGGGCATCGCCAGCGGGGCGGTGGCGCCGTTCAGCGGCATCGCCGGCGCCGCCGAACTACTGATCGTCAAGACCAATTTCCAGAACAGCGCGATCGTCGAAGGCGTGCGCTGGATCTTCGAGGAGGCCAAGAAGCTCGGGCGTCCGTGCGTCGTCAACCTCAGCCTGGGCGGCCACTTCGACGGCCACGACGGCGAGGACGACACCAGCGTGGCGATCAGCGATGAATGCGGCCCCGGACGGCTGGTGGTGGCGGCCGCCGGCAACGAAGGCGGCGATCCGATCCACGCGCGGCAGCGGGTCGATTCCGTCAAAGCCGTGCGCTTCGAGATCAAGGTGCAGCCGAAGCGGTCCAACCTGTCGGCGCCGTGGTTCCTGGTCAACGGCTGGTACTCGGGCAAAACCAAGTGCGAGGTGCGGGCCATCAGTTCGACCGGCGCGGCGACCCCGTGGCAAGGCTTGCTGGACACCGATCCGGCCGCCAGGACGACGATGTTGGGCAGCGACCAGGTGGTGATCTCGACGCCGGATTCGGTGGCGCCTGGCGGCGACCGGCAATTCCTGGTGGAGGTGTCCGGCCAGGGCGCGGTGCAGGGCGGCCTGTGGAAAGTGGAGGTGCGGCGCAAGTCGGGCGTCGCGTCCGACGTCGATGTCTGGCTGTTGAGCGACAACGAGCGTTATGGTTCGGCGGAGATGGTGTCGCCGCTATTCGATACGCTGATCGGCTCGCCGGGTTCTGGTAAGGATGTCGTCACCGTGGCTTCCTACACCTCGCGCAACCAGTGGATCGATATCTCGGGCGCGCCGCAATCGGTGGGCCTGGCGCCCGATACGATCTCCGAATTCAGCAGCCCCGGTCCGCTGCGCGGGGGCGGCTTGAAGCCGGACGTGGCCGCGCCCGGCGCGATGATCGCGTCCGCGCTGTCATCGGACTCCAGCGTCGATAAAAGCGATGTGATCGCCCAGGGCTACCGGGTGATGGCGGGCACCAGCATGGCCTCGCCGGTCGTCACCGGCCTGCTGGCCCTGTTCCTGGAAACCAATCCGAAGGCGACACCGGCGCAAGCCAAGGCGTGGCTGAAAAAGAATTCGGCCGTGCCCGATTCGGCCGCCGGCGCGCATGATATAAAGTGGGGATATGGCCTGATCAAGGTATAGATCATGAGTGGTAGCAAGTTCGACGCCGCGCTCAGCCTGGCCCTGGCGCGGCCGCAAGGGGGCAATGTCGACGTCTCCGTGCGGCTGTGTTCGCAGCTGACGGCGGACGAGGTGCGCGCGTTTCAACAAATGGGCATGGCGGACGCCGATACCCGGCGCCGGGTGCTGTTCGCGTGCCTGCCGGCCGACGCGCTAGGCGAGCTGGCGCGGCACGAAAAGGTCGCGCGGCTGTCGCTGGTGCAGCGGCTGGCGCCGAATATCAAGTGAGGCTACGATACGGCGCGGCCGTCATTGTCCCGCCGGCGGCTGCCACAGTTCGACCTTGTTACCCTCGGGATCGACGACCCAGCCAAACTTGCCGTATTCCGAGTCGTCAGTTTTCTCCAGCACGTGGCAACCCTCGTCCCGCAGCGCCTGCAGCAGCGCGGTCAGGTCGTCGACCCGGTAGTTGATCATGAACGGCGCCGCGCTGGGCGCGAAGTGGTTGCTGTCGGCAGCGCCGATCGACCAGATGGTGGAGCCCTTGACCGGATGGCCGGCGCCGTCGGCCCAGTCGAACGCCGTGCCGCCCCAGGCCTGCACGTCGATGCCCAGGTGAAGCCGGTACCATTCGCGCAGCGCGACCGGGTCCTTTGCGTGGAAGAAGATACCGCCGATGCCAGTAACACGTCTCATAGCGCCTCCGATTCTGTAATGTCGCGACCCGTTTCCGGTCAACGATAGGATATACGAATTGCAAGCCAATTATTACGCAATTCTTTGATCTAGATCTATATCGCGAACATATTTCATCGCTGTACTATTGAATTGTTGCAATGCAGCGTACCGCTGCGGCGTGGCATTCCATGGAGGCGCGATGCAAGTAATTTTGAGGGGGCTGAGCGGGGACGATAGCGAAGCGACCCTCGCCGATTGGCTATCCCCGTTTTTTGAAGTCCAGCGGATCACGATGATACGCGAGGGTGAGCGCGACAGCCCATGGGCGTTGCTCGAGGTGGCCGACGCGCACGAGCGCGTGTGGAGCGCGTGTCAGCGGCTGCGCGGCGTTTTCCGCCGGGGCAAGCGCCTGCACTTCTATATTCCCCTGCACCAGACCGCCCGCCAGTTTCTCTTACCTTGAAAGTAATCATGTTTACCAGAATCACGGCCATGTTGCGCTATTTTAATGGCGCTGTGCCATTCCGCGTGGTCCCCGCGATCATCGCCACCGCCGTCCTGCTGCTGCTGTTGTTGTCGCCTTGTCCGGCGGGGCTGGACCCCGAAGCCTGGACGCTGGTGGCGATCTTCCTCACCACCATCGTCGCCATCATCCTCAAGGTAATGCCGATCGGCGTGATGGCGATGATGGCGATCGTCATCGTCGCGCTGTCGCAGGTGACGTCGCACACGTCCAAAGGGGCGATGGCGGATGCGCTGAGCAGTTTTTCCAGCCCGTTGATCTGGCTGATCGTGGTGGCGATCCTGATCTCGCGCGGCTTGAAGAAGACCGGACTGGGCAGCCGTATCGGCCTGGTATTCATCGCCTTGCTGGGCAAGCGCACGATCGGCATCGGCTACGGCCTGACGGTGTGCGAGCTGGTGCTGGCGCCGTTCACACCGAGTAACACCGCGCGCGGCGGCGGCATCGTCCACCCGATCATGAAATCGATCGCCAACGCCTTCGATTCGGACCCGGCGCATGGCACCGAAGGCAAGGTCGGCACGTATCTGGCGCTGGTCAACTACCACGCCAACCCGATCACGTCGGCCATGTTCCTGACGGCCACCGCGCCCAACCCGCTGGTGGTCGACTTCGTCGCCAAGGCCAGCAACCAGGGTTTCCACCTGGGCTGGACCACGTGGGCGCTGTGCATGCTGCTGCCGGGACTGGTATGCCTGCTGGTAATGCCGCTGGTGATCTACCTGTTGTCGCCGCCGCAGCTGAAGGCGACGCCGGACGCGGTGCGCTACGCCCGTGGCGAGCTCGAACGGATGGGGCCGCTGTCGCCGAAGGAAAAGGTCATGCTGGGCACGTTCGGCCTGCTGTTGGCGCTGTGGGCCAACCTGCCGGCGATGATCTTCGGCCCGGCGTGGACGCTCGACCCGACCGTGGTCGCCTTCGTCGGCCTGTTCGTGCTGATCATCACCGGCACGCTGGACTGGGACGACGTGTTGTCGGAAAAAAGCGCGTGGGACACGCTGATCTGGTTCGGCGCCCTGGTCATGCTGGCCGAGCAGTTGAACAAGCTCGGCGTCATCGGCTGGGCCGCGCTGGCGATGAAGGATGCCATCGTCGCCAGCGGCATGGGCTGGTTCCCGACCGCCGGCGTGCTGTTGCTGGCGTTCGTGTTTTCGCACTACCTGTTCGCCAGCACCACGGCCCACATCAGCGCCATGCTGTTCGCGTTCATGTCGGTCGGCGCGCAGTTGCTGCCGGCCGGCTATCTGGTGCCGTTCCTGCTGATGATGACGGCCGGCTCGGCCATCATGATGACCTTGACCCATTACGCCACCGGCACCTCGCCGATCATCTTCGGCAGCGGCTATGTCACGATGGGCAACTGGTGGCGGGTCGGCTTCGTCATGTGCGTGCTGGAGCTGGCGATCTTTGCCGTGATCGGCGGCGCCTGGTGGAAAATGCTGGGTTTCTGGTGACGGTTATTGAATCAGCATTTCGTGCAAGGTGGCATGGGCATCGGCGTACAGCTTGACGACCGTCGAGGTGCGCGTGCCGTAGCTCGGGCTCTCGATGCGCACCGCCGACAGCATGCGTTCCAGGTCCAGCGGCACGCCGGTTTCCGGCAGGCGCTGGTCCGGCGCCGGCGCGGTGTCGGCCAGCATTTCGAAGAACGCCTCGTCCGGCGCGCCCAGGCATAGCAAGCTGGCGAACTGGGCCTTGGTCTTGACCACCTTCGGCCACGGCGCGTCGAGCAGCGCGTTCGACAGTCCGTAGACGCCGGGTTCGAGCGGCTTGCCGTTGCGCGGGTCGTCGTCGCCACGGTTGGAGAACCAGATCAGCGTGTCGCGGTCGCCCAGCACCAGGTTGAAGCCGTTGTAGGCGCCGGCTTCCGCGCGGATCGCATCGACATATTCCTGCGGCGTCATGCAACAGGCCAGGAAGTCGGCCACCAGCCGTCCGCGCGACGGCGCGTCTTCGCGGTGCTCGGACGGCGCGCGGATGTTGGTGATCGCCGCGAAGCGCGCCGCGCCGCCGCATTCGGACGGCTGCGTGATGCCCATCCAGCTGCCGCCGGCCTGCAGGTCGCGGCCGGCGAAAATCTGCGGATGTTCCGGCCACGGCGCGGCCGGCGCGGTGGCGCGCTGGTAAAACTCGTCGCGGTTGGCGGCGGCCACCAGCGGCACGCCCGGGATGACCCGCCAGGCAAAGACAATCAAACACATGGGACTAAATCCGTAAAAACTTCGGTGTGGCGCGCGCCGCTGGTCCATGCGGACAGACCGGCCTGGCCGGCGGCGGCGTCCAGCGCGGCGGCGAAGCCGGCCGGCGTGGCGGCGTAGACTTCCATCCACGTCTGCAGGCCGTCTTCGGCGTCGGGACGGCGCTTGAGCTGGCAGGCGACGCCGTGCAGACGCGTCAGTTCGGACTGCATCGAGACGACCGCCGCCTGCAAGGAGGCCGTATCGGCGTCCTTGACCCGGTAATAAATATAGAGATCCATGCTAGAGGTCGAGCGGGTCCAGCACGTACGGCATGTCGAGGAAGGTCAGGGCCGGACCTTGCGCCGAACCGAGGCGTACCGACGCCGCTTCGATCGCCGCCAGCTTCATTTCGACCAGCGCGTCGACGCCGCCGTTGCCGTTGGCGGCGGCGTTGACGATCATGCCGCATGGCTGCTCGGGGTCGGCCGTGGCGAATACTTCGGCGCCGGCGGCGGCCGCCGGGTCGGGGATGCTGACCAGGGTGGTGCGCCGCTTGAGCTTGCCGAGGTACTGGCTGCGCGCGACGATTTCCTGGCCCGGGTAGCAACCCTTTTTAAAGTTGACGCCGCCCAGCAGCTCCAGGTTGACCATCTGCGGGACGAATTGCTCCTGCGTGGCTTTGGCGATTTGCGGGATGCCAGCGTGGATTTCGGACAGGTGCCAGGCTTGGTTGCCGCCGACGGTCAGGCGGTCGGCCAGTTCGGCCGCGACCGTTTGCGCGACCTCGGCCGACAGCAGCCACTGGTAGCGGGCGGCGCCGAAGGCGTCGGCCACGCGCAGCAGCGTGCCCAGCGGATGATCGATTTTGGCGAACGGTTTGGCGGGCAGCGTGTCGAACCACGTTTGCAGCACCGCTTCGGCCAGCCCGCCGCCCAGGCCGAGGACGACCTGGCTGGCGGGCGCCTCGGTGGCGTCGCCGAGCTTGGCTTTGGCGCGCAGCACGAACATCGACAGCCGCTTTTGCACGGCGACCTGGATGTCGCGCGATAATTGCAGGAAGATAGTCGTCTCGTTGCGCCACATCAGGAACGACGCCAGCAGCCGGCCCTTCGGCGAACAGTAGCCGGCCAGGCGCACGTCGGCCAGGCCGAGGTGCTCGACATCGTTGGTGAGCTGGTTGTGCAGGAAACTGGCCGCTTCCTCCCCGTCCAGCGCGATCAAGCCCTGGTCCGTGATGGGCGCGACAAACCCGACCGCCAGCGCGGTGGGTGTCAGCGGGGCGGCCGGCTGTGCTAAAAGTTCATTCCAAGAAGACATAATTTCCAATAGTTTGACGATTAAAGCATTATCATTACGGGCTCATTATAGTGATGTCCCGGAGATCGCGTCGGACACCGCGCAAAACGCGGTGCTGGCGGTCTGATCCGAGAAGTGGCAAGCTGTACCCGATTTCAGTTGATCCTACAATCCGGCTCGAACAATGGCATTTATCAAAAAAATAATTACACTCTGCGTTCTCCTGGCGATCGCCGGCGGCGGTTACTTCATGTACTGGTCGCAGGCGCCGATCATCGTCGGCGATGTCGAACCGATACCGTTCACCATCATTCCGGGCAGCGGCGCCCACGCGGCCGGCGAGCAGATCTCCGACGCCGGCATCCCGATGGGGCCGTTGCTGTTCAACCTGCTGGCCCGCGTCACCAATAAAAGCGGCCGCCTGAAGGCCGGTTCCTACGAGCTCAAGCCGGGCACCACGCCGCTCAAGCTGATCGACCAGCTGGTGCGCGGCGAGTTCGCCCAGGAGCAGCTGACCATCATCGAAGGCTGGACCTTCCGCCAGATGCGCGCGGCTATCGCCGCCCACCGCGGCCTCAAGCACGACACCACGTCGCTCAGCGACGAGGAAGTGATGAACGCCATCGCCTCCGAATACAAGCAGCCGGAGGGACTGTTCTTCCCGGATACCTATCTGTTCGCCAAGGGCGCCAGCGACTTGCAGATCTACCGCCAGGCCCACACGATGATGCTCAACCGCCTGGCGTCGGCCTGGGAAAAGCGCGATCCGGCGTTGCCGTACAAGAATCCGTACGAGGCGCTGACGATGGCCTCCATCGTCGAAAAGGAAACCGGGCAAAAGTCCGAGCGCAACATGATCGCCGCCGTGTTCGTCAACCGCTTGAAGATCGGCATGATGCTGCAGACCGATCCGACCGTGATCTACGGCATGGGCAGCAAATACGAGGGCAACATCCGTAAAAAGGACCTGGAGACGGACACCCCTTACAATACGTACACGCGCAACGGCCTGCCGCCGACGCCGATCGCCTTGCCTGGCGTGCAATCGCTGGCCGCCGCGCTGGCGCCGGCCAAGTCGCAGGCGCTGTATTTCGTCGCGCGCGGCAACGGCACCAGCAAATTTTCCGATAACCTGACCGACCACAACCGGGCAGTGAATCAGTACCAACGTTAAGAACCACATGACTCAACACAGCGCCACGCAGCACAGCGGCAAATTCATCACCTTCGAGGGCATAGACGGGGCCGGCAAGTCGACCCATATCGCGTTCGTCAGCGAATACATCAAGTCGCGCGGCATCGCGCTGGTCAGCTCGCGCGAGCCGGGCGGCACGCCGCTGGGCGAAACGCTGCGCGAACTGGTGTTGCATGAAAAAATGCACCTGGAAACCGAGGCGCTGCTGATGTTCGCCAGCCGCCGCGAGCATATCGCGCAGGTGATCGCGCCGGCGCTGGCCGACGGCGCCTGGGTCATCTCGGACCGCTTCACCGACGCCAGCTTCGCCTACCAGGGCGGCGGGCGTGGCATGGACCTGGCCAAGCTGGAGGCGCTGGAGCAGTGGGTGCATCCGCATCTGCAACCCGATTTGACGCTGCTGTTTGACGTGCCGCTGGAAGTGGCGCGCGCGCGGCTCGACGCCACCCGCTCGCTCGACAAGTTCGAGCAGGAAAAGGCCGATTTCTTCGCCGCCACCCGCAACGAGTATCTGCGCCGCGCGACCCAGTTCCCCGAGCGTTTCCGCGTGATCGATTCGACGCAATCGATCGACGCCATCCAGTTGCAGATCGGCGAAATACTTGATGATCTACTTTAAACGCAGCGCCTAAGTAATTGAATAATAATGAGTAATACCATCTACCCTTGGCAAGAATCGTCGTGGACCCAGCTGCAGCAGCTGCGCCAGCGGATGCCGCACGCCATCCTGTTCCACGGCGCCGCCGGTATCGGCAAGTCCGACTTCATCGAAAGTTTCGCCCAGGGCTTGCTGTGCGAGGCGGTGCTCCCCGACGGCCACGCCTGCGGCCAGTGCGCGTCGTGCGGATGGTTCTCGCAGCAGAACCATCCCGACTACCGTCGCGTGCGCCCGGAGGCGTTGGAAGACGAACCGTCCGCCGAGGGCGGCGAGGAAGGCGAGGCGGAGACCAAGAAGTCGGCCAAGTCGGCCAAGGCGCCGTCCAAGGAAATCAAGATCGAACAGATCCGCAACCTGGCCGATTTCATGAATATCTCGACCCATCGCCAGGGGCTGCGGGTGGTGGTGCTGTATCCGGCCGAGGCGCTGAACATGCCGGCCTCGAACGCGTTGCTCAAGACGCTCGAGGAGCCGCCGCCGGGCACGGTGTTCCTGCTGGCCTCCAACAGCCTCGACCGCCTGCTGCCGACGATCCTGTCGCGCTGCCGCAAGTTCGCGCTGCCGATGCCGAGCCACGCCGAGGCGCTGGCCTGGCTCAAGGCGCAGGGCGTGGCCGACGCCGACAGCTGGCTGCGCGAGCAGGGTGGCGCGCCGCTGGCGGCGATGGCGCAGGCCGAGACGGGCAATCGCGACGACCTGGAGGTGCTGCTGCAACTGCTGGCGCGGCCCAGCGTCGAGGGCGCATTGAAGGTTGCTGATAAACTTCAAAAAGTGCCGCTGAGCGCGCAAGTATCTTGGCTGCAACGCTGGCTTTATGATTTGTTTTCCTACAAACTGGCAGGTAACATTCGTTACTATCCGCGCTACCAGAAAGAGCTGGCCGGGCTGGCGGATAAGGTCCACGTGAGCAAGCTGTTGGCGGCGATCAAAGGCGCCAACGAGCGCCGCGCGACGTCCGACCATCCGCTGTCGCCCAAGCTGTTTTTGGAGGATATGTTGCTTGACTATACCTCCTGTGTTGCCTGAAAGGTAATCCATGTCCGCTGCCAGTCCCGTCGACCCGAACCCCGCGCCCATCGCGCGGCCGACGGTGTTGTCGCTGGCAATCAAGGAAAAGGCGGCGCTGTATGCCGCCTACATGCCTTTCCTCAAAAACGGCGGCATGTTCGTGCCGACGCAAAAGCCGTACAAGCTCGGTGACGAGATCTATCTCATCCTGGCGCTGATGGACGACACCAACAAGTATCCGATCGCCGGCAAGGTGGCCTGGATCACGCCGCCCGGCGCGCACAACAACAAGGCGCAGGGCATCGGCGTGCATTTTCCCGACGACGAAAGCGGCCAGCGCGCGCGGCTGCGGATCGAGGAAATCCTCGGCGCCGCGCTGAGGTCGTCGCGCGCCACCCACACCCTGTAGCCGGTCCGGCGAACGGTCGCGCCGGTCGGCGTGCCCGGTCCGGGGTACAATATCGCCATGTTTATCGACTCCCATTGCCATATTAATTTCCCCGAGCTGGCTGCTCGCATGCCCGAGATCCTGGCCAAGATGGCCGACAACAAGGTGACCCACGCGTTGTGCGTGTCGGTCGACTTGCCGGATTTCCCACAAGTGCTGGCGCTGGCCAAGGAATACCCACACATCTACGCGTCGGTCGGCGTGCATCCGGATTATGAAGACACGCCGGAACCGAGCGTGGAACAGCTGGTCGAACTGTCGGACCACCCGAAAATCATCGCCATCGGCGAGACCGGGCTGGATTATTTCCGCCTGCAGGGCGACCTGGAGTGGCAGCGCGAGCGGTTTCGCACTCACATCAAAGCTTCAAGAATCACGCGTAAGCCCTTGATTATTCACACCCGCGCCGCCAGCGAGGACACCATCCGCATCATGCGCGAAGAGGGCGCCGGCACCGAGGCCGGCGGTGTCGCCGGCGTCATGCACTGCTTTACGGAATCGCTGGAAGTGGCGCGCGCGGCCATCGACATGGGTTTTTACATCTCGTTCTCGGGCATCGTCACCTTCAAGAGCGCCAAGGACTTGCAGGCGGTGGCGCTGGAAGTGCCGCTCGAGCGCGTCCTGATCGAGACCGATTCGCCGTATCTGGCGCCGATGCCGCATCGGGGCAAGATGAACGAGCCGGGCTTCGTCGCCCACGTCGGCGAATATATCGCCAAGCTCAAAGGCATCCCGGTGGAGCAGGTGGCGCAGCAAACCTCCGCCAATTTCTTCAAATTATTCAACGTTGTAGCGTGAGGAGCTCATGTTGAATCTACAGAGCTGCCGCCGCCGACTCCTGCTGGGAGCGCTCGCTGCCGCGATGACGCCGCCGGTCTTCGCCGCCGACCAGACAGATGACGAGGTCGCCTTCTTCCGCGCCGTGCAGGTCGACTATGTCGCCGGCGTCAAGAAAGTGCTGGCGCGCGGCCTCAATCCGAATGCGCGCGATCCCGGCGGCGAGACCGGCTTGATCCTGGCGATGCGGCATGAAGCAGTCAATGTCGCCACCGTGCTGATGGATCAACCCGGGATCGATCTGGAGGCCAAGGCGCCCAACGGCAACACCGCGCTGATGATGGCGGCGTTCCGCCAGAACAAGCCGATGGTGCTGGATATGATCAAGCGCGGCGCGCACGTCAATCAGAAGGGTTGGACGGCGTTGCACTACGCGGCCGCCGCCGGCAGTGTCGAGATCACCAATATCCTGCTGGAACAGCATGCCTACATCGACGCCGAATCGCCGTCGGGCATGACGCCGCTGATGATGGCGGCGCGGGAAGGCGCCGAGCAGGTGGTCGAGTTGCTGCTGAAGCAGGGCGCCGACGCCACGCTGAAGGATCGCGGGTTCAAACTGACCGCATCCGAGTTCGCCACCAAGGCGGACAAGCCATGGATCGCCAAGACCATCGACGCGTTTTTGGCCGCCAAGGGCAAACGCTAACCGGATTGCCCGATCAGGGAAAAAGGCGGGGGTCGTAGACCCACCGCTTCACAATCGTGGCGATGATCGCGGCGGCGTCGCTATGCCGCGGATTGATCAGCACATTGCATTCCTCCGGCACGATCACGGACGGCACTGCAGGCCATTTCCACTCAGAAAGTGGACGGTCTCCAGGGTGGCCAATGCTCCGCCTTGGCAACGCTGACGCTGGCGGCGTGGCGTGCAGGCGCTGGCTTTGCGGCGGATTTGGAATTTGACATCCGACGTCTCCGTTGAGACGGTAGCGTAGCTCAAATGAGGGGCTTCGCAAGACTGGCGCATACTCGGAAGGCGAGATGAACTGGCCCGCTAGCCGGTCTTGCGGTTTTCATACGGATTGTAGAGCAGCCGGTTCAAATAGCGCGTGATGACGTCCGAACTGGCCGATGGCGCGCTTATGTGCGGGCAGTGCCCGATGTTGGCGATCACCTTGAGCATGCTGTTGGCCAAATGCTTGTGCAGATATTCCCCCACCTCGCGCGGCGCGATCAGGTCGTCGCTGCATTGCAGGATCAGGGCCGGCACGGTCGAGTTCTCGATGTCGGCGCGGTGGTCGGCGGTGAACGTCACGCGGGCGAAATGGCGGGCGATTTCGCGGTCGTTCGCCTGGAAACGGACCAGCAACTCCTTCGCCAGCGCCGGTTGCGCCGGCGCCCCCATGATGCTGGGCGCCATCACCTTGGTCCACTCCAGGTAATTGTCGTCCATCATTTGCAGCAAGCCGTCGATATCCTCCGGGTTGTAGCCGCCGACGTAGTCGTCATCGTTGATGAAGGAGGGCGACGGCCCGACCATGACCTGCGCGACAAACCTGTCCGGCGCCGCGATCGTGGCCAGCATGCCGACCATGGCGCTGACCGAGTGGCCGACGAAGATCACCGGCCCGGTCGCGAATTCATCGATGATCTCCAGTATGTCGGCGGCGTAGCCGTGCAGCGAGCCATACTTGTCGCGGTCGTAGGCCGACAGGTCCGAGCCGCCGCTGCCGACGAGGTCGAGCAGGATCACCTGGTAGCGTTCGGCAAAGAAGGGGTACAAGAAGCGCCACATCGTCTGGTCGCAGCCGTAGCCGTGCACCAGCATCATCGTGTAAGCACCATCACCGAAGCAATGGATGTTGTTGCGTTTTTGAAGCGACATGGCCAACTTTCGTGCTGCGGATGGCTATAATACAATTGAATACAGTTTTTGATAACTCTCTTGCAGATCAGAAGAACTGGCAGGGGTTTCCCGCCTAGCTCCGCTCTTTATAGGTGGACAATTTTAACGATAATAGGTTCACCGTATTGCATCAAAGCACAATGCGCCACAACCAAGGGAAACCATGCTGAACGAACGCGAAATCGAAAGCTGCTATCTGGGGCAATTCATACCAGTCCACTACCATCACAATATGCTGATGGATCAGAATCGTATGCACGGTTTCAAGTCGGCCATCGATTACGCGGTCAAGCCCGGCGCCAAGGTGCTCGAGCTGGGCGGCGGCACCGGCGTGCTGTCCTGGTTCGCGGCGGCCAAGGCGGAGAAGGTGTATTGCGTCGAGTTCAATCCGGACATGGTCAAGGAAGCGCGCAAGATGCTCGCGCTCAACCCCAACGGCGAGAAGGTGGAAGTGGTGCATGCGGACGCCTTCGAATACCTGCCGCCCGAGCCGGTCGACGTCGTCATCTGCGAAATGATCCACGTCGCCATGTTGCGTGAAAAGCAAGTCGAGGTGATCGAGTCGTTCAAGCGCCGCTACCTGGAACGCTTTGGCGGGCCGCTGCCGGTGTTCCTGCCGGAAGCGGTGATCATGGCGGTGCAGCCGGTCCAGCAGGAGTACGACTTCGAGGGCTTTTACGCGCCGATCGTCCAGTTCCAGGAGACCAATGTGGTCTATCCCGGCACCGTGGAGGCGGCGCAGCCGGCCGTCTACAGCATCATCGACTTCAACCAGCCCAACGAGCTGTCCTACGCCTGGCAGGGCCGCTTCATTATCGAAAAGGCCGGCGAGATCAGCGCCATGCGGTTCGTAACCAAGAACGTGCTGGCCGTGGTGGCCGAGCGCTCGACCACCATCGACTGGCTCAATCACTACATGACCTTGCCGTTGGCGACGCCGATCAAGGCCAAACAGGGTGATGTGCTGCAGGTCAGCTTCCAGTACCGCGCCGGCGGCTCGATCCCGTCGCTGCAGGCCGCGCTGCGCGCCGAAATCCTGCACGAGACCGTGACGCAGCCGGCGGCGGGTATCGCCGCCTACGCTTAAAAAGTCCCCACGAAGGTCGTTCTGGAGCGTATATTTCGTCTTTTACAGAAAGAGATATATGGAACAGAACGACCAGCGCTACCTCATCCAGCAAAACAAGATCGCCGACGGCGAGACCAAACCTCCGGTGTTCGCCAAAGTGATGCGCAGCAAAGAAGGCGCCTTCGAGGGCGTATCTTTCATCAAGTCCAAGGAAAAAGCGTCGATCCTGACCATCGAGCAGGCCAACGAGGCGATCGCCTGGGCTGGCAAGAAGAAGCCGAACGCCCACGAGTACGTCACCAAGATTATCTGCCTCGGCCAATAGACCGGAGCGGCGGTCCGCGCCGTTTTCCGCGCCGTTTATCCCCGAATTCCTGCGATTGATCGCGTTTATCCGCAGTTGGTCGCACGGGAATTGCCTGCAACGCCGCCACCTTCTACAGTGATTGCATTGTCAATCGCATCACTGGATCGGGGGCGTCTCATGCTGAGTTTTGTGCTGTGGCTGGTTTTGCTGTTTCTCTGCTGGCCGCTGGCCTTGCTGGCGCTGCTGCTGTATCCGGTGTTCTGGCTGCTGACGTTGCCGTTCAGGCTGATCGGGATAGGCGTGGAGGGCGTGTTCGAACTGTTGCGCGCGGTGGTGCTGCTGCCGGCCCGCATCCTGCGCGGGTCGCCGGGCCGCTAGGCGCCCGGGTGCATCCTTGCTCACCCGGCCGCCAATCGCGCATCACAATCCCGCTACATCAAAAATCGACTTTGAAACCGCCGCCGATGGATTTCTGCGCGTAGTTGTAGTCGATCAGACTTTGGCCGTAGCCGCTGAACACTTGCACGTATCCCTTCAGGTTGGCCGACAGCGGGAACGCCCAGCCGGCTTGCAGGCCGCCGTGGTTGGTGTGGAAGTTGCGCCGCGCCGTGACCGACAATTCGTGCCCATCGAAACGATAGCTCGCGTTCAAATCGCCATGGCCGAGGTAATCGGTGATGTCGATGTTGTCGTTGTCCGAGCGCGCGTTGTCCAGCCTGTGCCACAGCCGGAAGTTGACGGCGAAGTTGCCTTTTTCGGCGCCTACCTGCGCGTAGACGCGGTTCCAGCTGCGCGACAGGGTCGACGTCTGGCCGTTCGACTGGTGCACCAGGCCCAGGGTCAGGAACCGCACGTCGACGCCGCCCAGGTTCAGCGCCAGCGGCGTGGTCAGCATCAGCTCGGGCTGGTAGTTGGTCTCGCGGAACGGGCTCGATTCGGAGCGGTTGTAAGCCTGCCAGAAACTTTCCTGCGTATAGCCGAACCACAGATCGACCGGCCAGCCGAACGCCTGTTCCATCATCTTCACCTTGAAGCTGAGCTGGTACATCAGTTCGACGTGCTTGGATTTCAGGCCGTCGGGCGAGAATTCCTGGAACGGCGTATCGTTGTTACTGGTGCTGTAATTGGCCAGTAACAGGTAGTTGTCGCGGTGCGGGCGGAAGTTGAACACGCCGCGCTTGGCCGAGCGGTCCAGTTCCCACCATTGCACCATGCGCGAAACCTTGTCCTGCGGTGGAATCGTCGTCAGTTCGGCGACCTTGGCCGGAATGGCGGCGTCGGCCGGCGCCGGCGGCGGTTCGGCCGGCTGGGTGCTCGCCGGCACGGCCCCACCCACGGCCAGTTTGCCGTCCTTGCCGGAGTCGGGCACGCCGATGGCGGCCGGACCGGCCGCCTTGGCGACCGGACCGGTGCCGGCCAGGCCGTCGTAGCATGCCAGGCGCGCGCTGGCGTCGCCCAATACCGCGCAGCGTTCGATGCGTAACTCGAGATCGTTGGCGGGTGGCTTGGCGCCTTGGGCTAAAGCCAGAGCCGGCCCCATGCCTAAGGAGAGAAGGAGGGTGGTTTTAAATCGGAGGACCATGCATTTTTTCCAGGTGAGATGTAAGCTTGCAGTTTATTACACAGACTACATTACTTGCCGTTCGGTATGTCGCACATTAGGAAAGTATTTCAGGGCTTGATTTCGGCAACTATCGCCGCACTTGAGACTACCAAGGCTTAAAGACACTTCGTATTCAAGGAGATTTGTGATGACCCGCAAGACCCCCATCGAGCGTTACCGCAACATTGGCATCAGCGCGCACATCGACGCTGGCAAGACCACGACGACGGAGCGCATCCTGTTTTATACCGGCGTCAATCACAAGATCGGCGAGGTGCACAACGGCGCCGCGACGATGGATTGGATGGAGCAGGAGCAGGAACGCGGGATCACCATCACCTCGGCCGCCACCACCGCCTTCTGGAAGGGCATGGCCGGCAACTTCGCCGAGCACCGCATCAACATCATCGACACGCCGGGCCACGTCGACTTTACGATCGAGGTCGAGCGCTCGATGCGCGTGCTCGACGGCGCCGTCATGGTGTATGACGCCGTCGGCGGCGTGCAGCCGCAATCGGAAACCGTCTGGCGCCAGGCCAACAAGTATAAAGTGCCGCGCATCGCCTTCGTCAACAAGATGGACCGCGTCGGCGCCGACTTTTTCCGCGTGCGCGAGCAGGTGGCCAACCGCTTGAAAGGCGTGGCCGTGCCGATCCAGATTCCGCTCGGTGCCGAGGACAACTTCCACGGCGTCATCGACCTGGTGAAGATGCGCGCCATCAACTGGGACGACGAGAGCCTGGGCGTCAAGTTCACCTACGAGGCAATTCCGGCCGATCTGCAGGCGCTGGCGCAGGAGTGGCACGACAAGATGGTCGAGGCCGCCGCCGAAGGCACGCCCGAGCTGCTGGAGAAGTACCTGGACGGCGGCGTACTGACCGAGGACGAAATCAAGACCGGACTGCGCCTGCGCACCATCCGCAACGAGATCGTGCCGATGCTGGCCGGCAGCGCGTTCAAGAATCGCGGCGTGCAGGCGATGCTGGACGCGGTGGTCGAGTACCTGCCTTCGCCGCTGGACGTGCCGGCGATCGCTGGCACCGACGAGGACGACAATCCGATCGAGCGGCATCCAAGCGATACCGACCCGTTCTCGGCGCTCGCGTTCAAGATCATGACCGATCCGTTCGTCGGCCAGCTGACGTTCTTCCGCGTGTATTCGGGCGTGGTCAATTCCGGCGACACGGTCTACAACCCGACCAAGAGCCAGAAGGAGCGCCTGGGCCGCATCCTGCAAATGCACGCCAACGAGCGCAAGGAGATCAAGGAGGTGTACGCGGGCGACATCGCCGCCGCCGTCGGCCTGAAGGGCGTGACCACCGGCGATACGCTGAGCTCGCCGGACCACGTGATCGTGCTGGAAAAGATGATTTTCCCGGAACCGGTGATCTCGCAGGCGGTCGAACCGAAGACCAAGGCCGACCAGGAAAAAATGGGCATCGCGCTCAACCGGCTGGCGCAGGAGGACCCGTCCTTCCGCGTGCACACGGACGAGGAATCGGGCCAGACCATCATGTCCGGCATGGGCGAGCTGCACCTGGAGATCCTGGTGGACCGCATGCGGCGCGAGTTCAGCGTCGAGGCGACGGTCGGCAAGCCGCAGGTGGCTTACCGCGAGACCATCCAGAAGGCCGCCAGCGATGTCGAAGGCAAGTTCGTCAAGCAGTCCGGCGGACGCGGTCAGTACGGCCACGTGGTGCTGACCCTGGAGCCGACGGAGCCGGGCAAGGGCTACGAGTTCGTCGACGCCATCAAGGGCGGCGTGGTGCCGCGCGAGTACATTCCGGCCGTCGACAAGGGCGTGCAGGAAACCTTGCGCAGCGGGGTGCTGGCCGGCTATCCGGTGGTCGACGTCAAGGTGACGTTGACGTTCGGTTCGTACCACGATGTCGACTCCAACGAAAACGCCTTCCGCATGGCCGGCTCGATGGCGTTCAAGGATGGCATGAAACGTGCCGACCCGGTGCTGCTGGAGCCGATGATGCAGGTCGAGGTGGAAACGCCGGAGGAGTTCATGGGCAACGCCATGGGCGACCTGACGGCGCGGCGCGGCATGGTGCAGGGGATGGACGAGATCCCGGGCGGCGGCGGCAAGATCATCCGCGCGCTGGTGCCGCTGGCGGAGATGTTCGGCTATTCGACGACGCTACGTTCGCTCACGCAGGGGCGCGCGACATATACGATGGAGTTCAAGCATTACGCGGCGGTGCCGAAGCACATCCTCGACCAGATCGCCGTGTCGTCGAAGGCGCGGCATTGATCCAATAGCGGTGTAACAAACGCGGCGATCCGTCATGCATGGCGGATCGCCGCGTAATTTTTTAGTCGAATACCTTCAGTTTCAGCTGGATCGACAGCGCGCCGTACAACCGGTCTTTGTACTTCGGCACGAAGGCGACGTTCACTCCCACGCTTTTATACTCGAAACTGGCGGTCGGTATCACGGCCGGGAACCATCCGCCATCGCGCATTTTCGGATAACCGTTGAACCCGCCCACCACCGCGCCCAGCCGCACCGGCCCGACCTTGAACGGCTGGTAATACACGCCGATGTAGTTAGAATACGCGCGGTCGCTGTTGTAGAATCGTCCCGCTGTCGCCGACGCCACTGTCGAGAACCGGTATTCCGCTCCCAGGCCCGGATTGCTGTCGTTCAAATCCTTGTCGCGGTCGAAGTGGTACGAGTAAAACCCGCCATTGAGCCAGACTTCCTTCAGCGGCGCCGACTCGATGGTCTCGAAGGTGTCGGCCGCTGCCGCTCCGGACAGGCACGCCAGCAGCGGCAGCAGCACGCAAGCCGCAATGGAACTACGCAAATGCTTGATCATCCGACGCTTTCTTCACTGTTGTTGGGAACGGGGGATTATAGCGAACGATTGCGTTCCCCTTGATCTGGATTAGGGACTGAATATTTCACTGCGGCAAAATGATTGTTCCAAACTTAACAAAGGGGACAATCATGAACCGCTTCAATTTACTTACTTGCACGGCGGCGCTGGCACTGGCGCTTGGTGCCTGCGTGTCGACCGCCAAGCCGGGAGTGCCCGGCGCGCGGCACCAGCAGATGTCGATGATTTCAGCCTATGCTGTCACGGACACGGTCAAATCGTGATGCGCCAGCCGCGCTTCTCCGCGTACACCGCCGCCAGCCAGAAAACGGCGGTGAAGCAGGCCGCGAAAGCCAGCGATGCCGCCGCCGGTCCGAGCAACGGCGTGATCGGCGTGGCGAATGCCTGCCGATAGAGCGGCGCCAGCACGCCGCTGTAGGCCAGCAGGCAAATGGCGATCCACGATCCGGCGTAGGCGGCGATGGCGTTGATGCCCATCGCGCGGCCCAGTGCCGGCCAGCCGCGCACGTCGACCAGCTGGTACGCGAGCGCGATGGCCAGCATGCCGAAGCCGCCGGTCCACAACACGAACGACGGTGTCCACAGTTGTTTGTTCAGCGGCAGCGGCAGCGACCACACAGCGCCTGCGGCCAGCGCCACGACGCCGCCGATGGCGATCTGGCGAATGCGGCCGGCACGCAGCCAGGCGCCCGTGCGCAGCCCAAGGATGACCGTGGCCATCGATGGCAGGGTGCTTAATATTCCCTCGGGTTCGTGCGCCAATCCGGTCGCCGCGTCGTATTGATAGGACAGTGGTCCGAGCAGCGCGGTGTCGATGCGGTCGGCCAGATTCAGATTCGGCTCCAGCGAACCGCCCGCGGCCAGCAGTCCCCAGTACCCAAACAGTATCGCCACCCCGATGGCCCACTGCGCCCGCGCGCCACGCACGTAGATGGCCAGCAGTCCGGCCACCGCGAAGCAGAGGCCGATACGCTGCAGTACGCCAAGCAGGCGGAATGGGCGTCCATCCATCAGCAAGGTGGAGATGAGGTTGAGGGCGAGGCCGAGCAGGAAGATGCGCGCGCCGCGCAGCAGCACTGTGCGGGCCAGGGCGTGGCGCGCGAGCGGCCCGGCGTCGGCGTCCAGCTGGCGGCCGAGCGCGAGCTGCAGCGATACGCCGACGATCAGCAGGAAGGTCGGAAAAATGAAATCCGCCGGCGTGCAGCCGTGCCAGTGCGCGTGCTCGAACCATGGATAAATGTGCGACCAGTCGCCGGCGTTGTTCACCAGGAGCATGGCGGCCACGGTCAGGCCTCGTACGGCGTCGATGGAGTTGATGCGCATGGATATTTTTCAGAGTTGCAGTTTGAGGTGCAGGCGGTTGAGGCCAGCGACCAGCGCCATGACGATCAGGGCGTAGACCATTGCCCAGATCAGTCCCGGCATGCCGGCGCCCAGCATGGAAGGGAAGGACAGGTTCAGCGTCGCCATTAGCGCGTAGATGATAAAGGGCAGGATGTAGGTAAGCAGCGGATTGGCGGCGGCGGGACGGAGAAACGCCACCCAGCGGCGCTGCTGTTTCAGGTCCACCAGCCAGTACATCGCCGCGAACAGCAGCACACAGATCGCCGCGCTGTACAGCCCCCAGCTGGGCGTGGCGGCGATCTTCGATATCGTGAACCAGGGACGCAGCGCGAACGCCAGCGCCGCCAGCACCGCCGCGAACAGCAGCGCCCTGGCGAAGGGCTGCGCGCGCGGGCGGCCGTTGTTGAAGAAGATCGTCGTCGCCAGCACGCCGCACAGCGCGATGGCGGTATGGACCGCGTTGCCGGACTGCCCGCCGAGCAGCTTCCACAGCGCCGAAGGCTGCGCCGCATCGGTGTTGAAGACGCAGTACCAGGCGACGCAGGCGAGGATCGCCAGCGCGATCGCCACCGGACGCGCGCCGGTCAGGCGCCAGGCGATGGCCGCGTACAGGTACGCCCAGCCGATCAACCCAAGTATGCCCCACCATTGCGGCGCCAGCCTCTCGGCGCCATCCGGTCCGCCGCGAAAAACCAGCGCCAGCGCGACCAGTCCGGCCACGCCGGCCAGCCGCAGCGCCAAAACCAGCCGCTTGTCAGCGAACCGGTAGACCGCCCACACCATTATCGCGCAGGCGTAAAACAGCAGCGACCAAACGTGAATGGTCATGCCCATCGCCGCCTCGTTGTAGCCCGCTTCCGCATTGACCATGAAGACGCCGAACACCAGCATGCCGGCGGCGCGGGTCAGCACGTGCCGCCATAACTTCCAGCCGCTGTCGCCCGCCGCCTGGCGCTGCGCCATCGCCAGCGGTATCGACATGCCGACGATGAACAGGAAGGCGGGGAAGACGACGTCCGGAAACGTCATGCCGTCGACGCCGGCGGCCACATGGCCCATCCACGGCGGCATGCCGCTCACGCCCGCCAGAGTGTTTACAAAAATCATGACCAGGATGGTAATGCCACGGAAGGCGTCGATAGCGAGTACGCGCAAGATTTTATTCTTTCTATTTAGATACTCCGAGATTATCATCTATTTAATCTTTGGATCTATAATCTGGCCGCTAAAAACTCTTTCGTGAACCCCATGCTCTCTATCGCCCGCCTGCTGTCGCTGATGATTGTTTTACCCCTGGTGCTGGGAGGTTGCGGCGCTTCGATGAAGCAGCGCATCGAAGCTTGCAAGACGGGAGACTGGAACCAGATCGGCAGGACCGACGGCCTTGACGGCGCGCCGCCGACGTTCGCCGACCGCAAGGACTTCTGCGACGATCACGGCGACGACAAAAAGCCCGCCGGCGCCGATGCCGGCGCGCGCTACACCGCCGGCTGGGAGCAGGGCAACCGCGAGATGTGGTCGGCCGTCGGCGCCATCGACGGCGCCAAGGGGTTGCAGCAATCGCAGTACGCGGTGCGCGCGGCCGGCGAGGAAGTCCGCAAGCGCAAGACGCCGCTGAACCAGGCCGCCTACGACGAGGGCTGGTTGAAGGGGAACTCCCAATATTGGGAAGACATCGGCAAGCGCGAAGGCACCGAAGGCCTGCCGCTGACGAAAAAGGAAGACAGCCGCGCGCGCGCCGCAGCCGCGCAACTGCGCTTCGACGAAGCGGCCTATATCAATGGCTGGCATGCCGGCAACCGCGCATTCTGGCAGGACGCCGGATTCACCGATGCGCGCAACGGCACGCCGGACAGCCGCTTCCGCGACCGCGCCGCGGCCGCGCGCGACGCCGGGGTGCAAGTGCAGGAGGACGTATATCGCACCGCATGGAACGCGGAGATCGTCAACTACTGGCGCAACCTCGGCGCGCAGGACGCCGTCAGCGGCAAGGAATTCGGCACGCGCGGCAAGGAGGCTCGTCAAAAGGGACTGAAGGTGTTCGAGTCGGAATATCGCAAGGCGTGGGAAAAGCGCCTGGACGACCACTGGCGCCAGGCGGGCCTGGAGGACGGCTACGGCAAGCCGTTCCTGCTGGAGGAGCGCATGGCCAGCGCCTCGCGCGACGGCGTATTCGTCATCCCGTCGACGCGCGACGTCTACACCAAGGCATGGGAGGAGCAGAACGCGAAATACTGCGTGCCGGAGAACGCCTTCGAACGAGGACGCGCCAACACCGGCATGGCGGTGGAAGTGTGCCGTGGCGAGCTGCGGAACCAGCTGAAGCGCGCCTACGTCAGCGGCCAGGATTTCGAGGTGGCGGCGATGAAACGGGCGCAGGCACTCAATGACGTCAACGATCTGGAAAGCCGCTTGTACGACGCGAATCGGCGATTGGGCCGACTCGAACGCGACATACGCGGCGCGCAGGACGCAAAAGACCGTCAAGTCAACGAAGAGTCCAAAAAGCAGGACCGTCGCCGCGAGCAGGAAAGGCGCGAGCTGATTGACTTCATCCGCCGTCTCGAATGGCAGCTCGACGAGGCGCGCCGCTGGGTCGAACGGCACGACATGCAAATGCAGCGACTGCGCCGCGAAATATATTGAGCGACAGCGCCATGCGCCCTAAATGACAGGCCGAGGCAAATGGCGGCTCTAACAGCCGGGGCCGTGTCCGAAAGTCAGACTTGACCCCGCGGGTTTAAAAGTCCACGGTCGCCGATAGCACCGCCGTACGCGGCGAGCCAAGCACCAGATACCCGGAACCCGGATACCCGCCGGCCGACGCCCAGTAACTCTTGTCGGCGACGTTGTCGATGCGCGCGCGGAAGGTGACTTTGCGATCGGCGATCGTGGCGACATAACTCGCGCCGATGTCCAACCGGCTCCACGACGCCAGCTCCTGCCGATTCGCGCCATCCGCGTACTGCGACGACGTGTACAGCGCCCGCGCATTCAGGTTCAGGCCGCGCACACCGGGCACATCCCACTCGGCGCCGATGTTCGCCTGGGTCTTCGGCACGCCGATCACGTCGTTGCCTTGATTGACGCCGCCGGCGGTGACGCGCTGCTCGGCGTCGAGCAACGTCAAACCGCCCAGCACCCGCAGGCCGCGCGTCGGCACGCCGAACACGGTCATCTCCAAGCCGCGATTGCGCTGCTCGCCGAAGACGCCGAAGATCCTGTTTTGCACGTAGGCCGAAGGCTGCTTGGTGCTGAACACCGCCGCGCTGGCGCCGACCGTGCCGACGTCGTATTTCACGCCGATTTCCTTTTGCTTCGACACGTACGGCGCGAACGCCTGGCCGATGTTGTCGACATCACCTGAAGCCACCGCACCCTGCTGCAAGCCCTCGGTGTAGTTCGCGTACAGCGACACCGCTTTCACCGGACGATAGACGATTCCGGCCATCGGCGTGTTTTTGCTTTGATCGTAGTGCGACAGCGAGACGCCGGAGTTGTAGTCGTAGCTGTCGGACTTGATGTTCTGGCGGCGCACGCCAACCGTCAGCAGCACCTTATCGTCCAGCATCGACAGCGTGTCCGCCAGCGCGTAGCTGGAAAGGATCGATTTGGACGTCAGCTTCGGATCGCTCATCGAGCCACCGATGAAGAAGTCGGCGGCCGGCGCCGCGACATCGACCGGATTGAAGATATTGGTCGCGAAGCCGGCGAAATTACTGAACGCGTAAGCGTTGCGCGACTCCGTCCAGAAGCCCGACGCGGTCGCGCTCAGGCTATGGCCGATGGCGCCGGTGCGCAGCCTGGTGCGCACGCCGATCTCGCCGGTACGCACGCTGTCGTGGCGCACGTTGTCGAAGCGGTACATGCTGGCCGCGCCGCCGGCGCTGCCGACGGTCGGTTCGGCGATGATGTTGGATTCGTCGCCGCTGCGCGCGCCCATCGCCGCCCACGCCACCGTGTCCCTGGCCACATCGATTTCGCCGCGCAGCGTGCCGAAGGTGTCGCGTTCCTTCGAGTGGGTCCACTTCTGCGCCCAGTTGCCGTCGGAGTCCGGCGCGGAGGGCAGGGCGACGCCCTGGCTGACGGTCACGCTCGGACGCGCGCCTTGCAGATTATGGTTCTGGTAGCCGACATCGGCCGACAGGCGGAAGCCGCGACCCTGGAAATCGAGACCGACGGAGGCCACCGACAATTCGCGCTTCTCGCCGTCGATGGGCGTGTCGCCGTCGCGCCGCACCGCGTTGACGCGGATGCCGGTGTTGCCGTTTTCGCCGAAGCGGCGGCCGATGTCGACCGCGCCGTAACCCTGGCCGCCGCTGTCGACGCCGACCGTCAACTGCGTCAGCGGGTTGTTGCTGGCGCGCTTGGGCAGCAGGTTGATCGAGCCGCCCACGCCACCGCCGCCCGGCGCCGCGCCGTTGATGAAGGAGTTCGCCCCGCGCAGCACTTCGACCCGTTCGAGCAGTTCGGAGGCGACGAACTGGCGTGGCAGCAGGCCGAACAGGCCGTTGTAGGCCAGATCGTCCGAGTTGACCGGGAAGCCACGGATCACGTACAGCTCCTGGTAGTTGCCGAACCCGCGCGCCACGCGCACCGACGGATCGTTCTGCAGTACGTCGGCGACGCTGCGCGCCTGCTGGTCCTGGATCACGGCCTGCGTGAAGTTCAGGGTGTTAAACGGCGTATCCATCATGTCCACATTGCCCAGCAGCCCGAGACGGCCGCCGCGCGCGACCTGGCCGCCGGCGTAATCCCTGGTCAAGCCGTCGGCCGACGCATCCGCCGAGGCGCTGATGACGACGGTCGGGATCTTGCCCTCGGAAGTATCGGCGGCGGCCGTCTGGCTTTGCGCGCCGGCGGCGCTGGCAGCGGCCATGAGGATGGCGGCGACGGCGAACGGGGACAATTTCAGGTTTGGCGTGTTCATGATTCGTTTAATTTTTGGTAAGTAAATGAGAGCGATTCTCAATTATAACGCCGGGCGACGCCGTTTTGCTACTAAATGAGATTGATTTGCATTATCATTGTAATTTCCGGTTTGCCGACTTACTTACAAAATGACACCCGTTACCGTCCGCCGTTGGGCCTGGATCCACAAGTGGAGCAGCCTGGTCTGCACCGTGTTCATGCTGCTGCTGTGCTTGACCGGGCTGCCGCTGATCTATCACCACGAAATCGACCACCTGCTGGGCAACGCGATCGAGGCGCCGAAAATGGCGCCGGACACCCCCAAGGCCGATCTGGACACCGTCATCGCCGCCGCCAAGGCGCGCTACCCGAACAAGCTGGTGATGTATATGTCGCAGGAGGCGGACGAGCGCGAGATCTGGTATCTGACGATGGGCGACCATCCCACCGACGAAGCCTTCAAATCGGTCGCCGTCGATGCGCGCACCGCGCAGGTGCTGGCCGAACCGAGTTTCGAAGGCACTTTCCTGGGCGTGATGTTCCACCTGCACGTCGATCTGTACGCCGGGCTGTGGGGCAAATTGTTCCTCGGCTTCATGGGATTGCTGCTGGTGGTGGCGATCATTTCCGGCGTCGTGCTCTACGCGCCGTTCATGCGCAAGCTGGAATTCGGCGAGGTGCGGCGCGAACGCGGTCCGCGCGTCAAATGGCTGGACCTGCACAATATGCTGGGCATCGTCACGCTGACTTGGGCGCTGGTGGTGGGCGCCACCGGCATGATCAACACCTGGGCCGATCTGCTGGTCAAGTACTGGCAAGCCACCGAAATGGCCGAGATGACCGCGCCCTACAAGGATATGGCGTTGCCGAGCAAGCTAGGTTCGATGCAGAAGGCGATGGACAACGCCGTCGCCGCCGAGCCGGGCATGCAGGTGGCCTTCGTCGCCTTCCCGGGCACCGCGTTCTCCAGCCCGCATCACTACGGCATCTTCATGCACGGCGCCGAGGCGCTGACGTCGCGCCTGTACAAGCCGGTGTTGATCGACGCGCAAACCAGCGAGATCACCGACCGCCGCGCGTTGCCGTGGTACCTGACGGCGCTGCTGGTGTCGCAGCCGCTGCACTTTGGCGACTACGGCGGCGCGTGGATGCAATTCCTGTGGGCGATGCTCGATATCGCCACCATCTTCGTGCTGGGCAGCGGGTTGTACCTCTGGCTGAAGCGGGGCGTGCAGGCCAAGGCGCCGGCGCGCAAGGAGGGCGATGCCGCCGTCGAAATATCGCGCGAGCCCGCCTTTGCGGCCGAAGGGGAGGCGCGATGAGCGGCGCGCGTTCGTTCCGCCGCATGTGGGGCGCGCCGATCATGCTGGCGATACTGACGGCGATCGGCCTGGTCTCGGCCTTGCTGGGCGACGGCGTGTGGGATTACGTCTCCGCCGTCGCGCTGGGCGTGCCGACCATCGCTTGCGCCTGGTACGGGTTGCGCCGCTGAGGAGACGCCCGCTTAGCCGGCCAGATTCCGCAAGGCTTGTTGTTGCCGCGTGTCCGTCAGCAGCGGCAATAGCTGCGCGCTGAGTTCGTGCAGCTCCGCGCCGCCGCGCTCCCGGATCTTGTTCACCTGGGCGATGATCTGATCGTTCGCCAGGGTGTACTCGACGGCCTTGAGCATTTCGATGCGGCTGCGGATGCGCCGCAATTCCTCGACCGCCTTGGGCTCGGCGGTCGGCGCCGCCTGGTCGACGATGGCCAGCAACACGTCGGTGATCAACCCCAGCTGTTTGCCGTACGAGGCGACGCCGGTGAACGCCTTCTGTTCGATCGCCGCGTTGCCGGCGCCCGGGGTGATCCATTGGGAGAACCAGGTCAGATCGGGGTCGATCTGCTGCATGACGCCGCCGCTCCAGGGGAAGTAGAACTGCGGCGACCAGGTCCAGAATGAATGGGGCGATGTCATGATGACTCCGTTGGTTGTAGGTTTTGGTACCTGTTAGACAGGGCTCGGCCGCTTAGTTCACATGTATGAGTCTCAATATATAACTGATAATTCCTGTGGGTTTGTGGCAAGCCAAGCCGACGTTAAAAATGGTGCGCAACGGGCGCCCGTCCGCTACAGATGAGCTAGTTGTGTGCGGGCCACAGACTGCGGATATCCGGCTGTTCGCATCCTTTCCACCGTTGTCGGCGTAGGTCTTCGTGGTAACCTCGCTCTCATTGAAACCAGAGGGCAAACCAGGCGAAAGCCTCGGGACGCAAAGCTTCAGGCCTGCAGCGCACTCCGCGCCATGGCGGCTGGGCTACCGTTCAAGGACTACATTCCTTGCCGGCCTCTATCAATCTGAAGAGGCCAAACCATGTTGCAGAAGCAAGGCGCTATTGCGCGCCGCACATTTGTCATCCTGTCCGCCATGTTGACGGTTGCGCTGCTCGGCGTCGCGTCGAGCTCGCCGGCGGTGGCCCAGCCCGCCGAACTGTCCCGGCAATCCGAACGTACCCGCTACATCGTCGTCTTCAAGCCGGGCGCGGGCGCCGTCAAGCAGCACGCCGAGTCGCTGGCCAACGGTTCCGGCAGCCGTCCCGACTTTGTCTACGAACACGCCGTCCAGGGCTTCGCGGTGACGTTGCCGACCAAGTCGAGCGCCCACTACCTGGAAGCGATACGCCGCCATCCGCTGGTGCAATCGATCGAGCCCGACATGATCGTGACGCACACGCAGAGCACGCAAACCGGCGCGACCTGGGGCCTGGACCGGTCCGACCAGCGCTCGTTGCCGCTCAACGGCGCGTACGGTTATTCGGCCACCGGCCAGGGCGTGCAAATCTATGTGCTCGACACTGGCGTGCGCGCCTCCCATGCCGATTTCGGCGGCCGCGTGCGCCCCGGCTACACCGCGATTGCCGATGGCAACGGCAGCAACGATTGCCACGGCCACGGCACCCACGTTGCCGGCACGGCGGCCGGCGCGACGTACGGCATCGCGAAAGCGGCGAGCATCGTTCCGGTGCGGGTACTGGCCTGCGATGGTTCCGGCAGCATGAGCGGCGTGCTGGCCGGCCTGGACTGGGTGGCCGCCAATGGCGTACGACCCGCCGTGGTCAACATGTCGCTCGGCGGCGGCACGTCATACACGCTGGACAGGGCCGTGGCCAACGTCGTGTCGCGCGGCATCAGCGTGGCGGTCGCGGCGGGCAATTCCAACGCGGATGCCTGCTACACGTCGCCGGCCCGCGAGCCGTCGGCCATCACGGTCGGCGCCACCGCCAGCAACGATGCGCGCGCCTCCTACTCCAACCGGGGGCGCTGCCTGGACATTTTCGCTCCGGGGTCGTCGATCACATCGGCGGGCATTTCCAGCGATACGGCCGTCAGGACGATGAGTGGCACGTCGATGGCGTCGCCGCACGTGGCGGGCAGTGTCGCCTTGTTGCTTCAGAGCCAACCAGCGTTGACCCCGGGCCAGGTGGTTCAATTGCTCAAGGCGCGCGCCACGCCCAACAAGGTGTGGAGCGCGGGCACGGGCTCGCCGAACCTGCTGCTTTACACCGGCACCGACAGCGCCACGACGCTGCTGCTTCAGTGACCGCGGTTCCGCACGCAGCGCGCCGCATGCCGCACCGCACAAATCGGAGGTTGCATTATTTGCATGGGTTGCTATCATTTGCCGGGTCATCCCACAGGAGCCCCAATGAATGCATCGACCGCGCAGCAATCCACGCACCCCAACTACGACCGCCTGATCGCCGCCGCCCGCAACGCCGGGCCGGTGACGGTGGCGGTGGCCCATCCCTGCGACCGCAACGCGCTGGAGGCGGCGCTGGATGCGGCCGAGATGGGGTTGATCAAGCCGATCCTGGTGGGGCCGGAGGCGCGCATCCGCCAGGCCGCCGACGCGGGCAAGTTCGATATCTCCGCGCTGACGTTGATCGATACCCCGCACAGCCACGCCTCGGCCGCGCGCGCGGTGGAGCTGGTGCGCGAGGGCAAGGCGCAGGCGCTGATGAAAGGCAGCCTGCACACCGATGAACTGATGGGCGCCGTGGTGGCCGCCGACACCGGCCTGCGCACCGCGCGGCGCCTGAGCCACTGCTTCATCATGGATGTGCCGGGACGCAGCGAGCCGCTGATCATCACCGACGCCGCCGTCAACATCAATCCGGGGCTGAGCGAGAAGGTCGACATCGTGCAAAACGCGATCGACCTGGCGCTGGTGCTCAAATTCGATCCGGTCAAGGTGGCGATCCTGGCCGCCGTCGAGACGGTGAGCGCCAAAATGCCGTCCACCATCGACGCGGCGGCGCTGTGCAAGATGGCCGACCGCGGCCAGATCACCGGCGCGATACTCGACGGCCCGCTGGCGATGGACAACGCCATCGATCCGGAGGCGGCGGCGATCAAGAACCTGGTGTCGCCGGTCGCCGGGCAGGCCAATGTGCTGATCGCGCCGGACCTGGAGGCGGGCAACATGCTGGCCAAGAGCCTGACCTTCATGGCCGGCGCCGGCGCGGCCGGCATCGTGCTCGGCGCGCGCGTTCCGGTGATCCTGACCAGCCGCGCCGATTCGGTCGAGGCGCGCCTGGCCTCGTGCGCGGTGGCCGTGCTGCTGGTGCACAGCAAGGCGTCGATCGTCGCCGCGACCGGAGCCTGATCGGATGGCGCCCAATGATTCCATCGTCGTCATCAACGCCGGTTCGTCCAGCATCAAGTTCTCGCTGTTCGACGGCCCAACGCTGCAACCGGCGCTGCGCGGCAAGATCGAGAACCTGAATGCGGGCGCCACGCGCTTCGTCGCGCAGGATGCGCAGGGCGTGACGGTCGGCGAGCAAAGCTGGCCGGATGCGCCGCTCGATCACGCGGCCGGCATGCGCTTCCTGATCGACTTCGCGCAGACGCATCTCGATGGCAGGCGGGTGGCCGCCGTCGGGCATCGCATCGTGCACGGCGGCGTCGCCTATAGCGGACCGCAGGTGCTGGACCAAACCGTGGTGGCGCAGCTGGACAAGCTGGTTCCGCTGGCGCCGCTGCACCTGCCGCACAACCTGGCGCCGGTGCGCTCGATGATGGCGCTGGCGCCCGAGGTGACACAGGTGGGCTGCTTCGATACCGCCTTCCATGTCGGCCAGCCGGCGCAGGCGCAGGCGTTCGCGCTGCCGGCCAGGATCACGGATCTCGGCATCCGCCGGTACGGCTTCCACGGCTTGTCCTACGAATATATCGCCAGCCGCCTGCCGCAGGCGGACCCCGGCCTGTCCGGGGCGAAGGTGGTCGCCGCGCACCTGGGCAACGGCGCCAGCATGTGCGCCATGTCGGCCGGGCGCAGCGTCGCCAGCACGATGGGCTTCACCGCCGTCGACGGCCTGCCGATGGGCACCCGTTGCGGCGACCTCGATCCCGGCGTGGTGTTGTATCTGATCGAGGAGCTGGGCATGGACGTGGCGGCGGTCCAGAAGCTGCTGTATCAGGAATCCGGCCTGCTGGGCGTATCGGGCATCTCGGCCGACATGCGCACGCTGGAGGCCAGCGGCGATCCGCGCGCCGGGGCCGCCATTTCGTTGATGGTCTACCGCATCGGCCGCGAACTCGGTTCGCTGGCCGCCGCGCTGGGAGGACTCGATGCGCTGGTGTTCTCGGGTGGCATCGGCGAGAACAGCGTCGCGCTGCGCGCCGCCGTCTGCCGCGACGCCGCCTGGCTGGGCGTGGAACTGGACCCGGCGGCCAACGACGCCAATCCACGCGGCGTGGCCCGCATCAGCGCCGCCGGCAGCAAGGTGGCGGTGTGGGTGGTCCCGGCCAACGAGGAACTGATGATCGCCCGCCACACCCTGGCGATGCTGGAGGAAGCATGAACACGCAAACCGTTTTTCCCATTTTGGCCGGCAAGCGCGCCCTGGTGGTCGGCGTGGCGAACGAGCATTCGATCGCCTGGGGCTGCGCGCTGGCGTTCCGCAGGGCGGGCGCCGACGTGGTGCTCACCTATCTGAACGACAAGGCGCTGCCGCACGTGGCGCCGCTGGCGGCGCAGATCGACGCGCAGCTGCTGCCGTTGGACGTGACCCGGCCGGGCGAACTCGAAGCGTTGTTCGCGACCCTGGCCGGGCAGGGCAAGCTCGATATCCTGGTCCACTCGATCGCGTTCGCGCCGAAGGCGGATTTGCAGGGCGGCTTGCTCGATTGTTCGGTCGAGGGTTTTCTCCAGGCGATGGACGTTTCGTGCCACTCGTTCGTGCGGATGGCGAAATTGGCGGTGCCGCTGATGACGGACGGCGGCGCCATGTTCGCGATGAGCTATCACGGCGCCAACAAGGTCGTGCCCAACTATAACGTCATGGGACCGGTGAAGGCGGCGCTGGAGGCGTCCTGCCGCTATCTGGCCTATGAACTGGGGCCGCGCGGCATCCGGGTGCACGCGATCTCGCCGGGGCCGCTGAAAACGCGCGCGGCGTCGGGCCTGAAGGACTTCGACCGGCTGCTGAACGAGGCGGTGGAACGGGCGCCGCTGGGCGAGTTGGTCGACATCGACGATGTCGGCGCCACCTGCGCGTTCCTGGCCACGCCTTACGCGCACCGGCTCACCGGCAGCACCGTGTATGTCGATGGCGGCCTGAATATCGTCGGTTGAAGGCCGAGCGTATCGGCTAGGGTTTTCCGATCAACAGATACAGCGCGGTCTTGTTGCGGGTGGCGCGGCCGGCGCCGAGATAGATCGGCCCGAGCGGCGTGTCGATGGCGACGTACAGCGCGTTGCTGCGCACGTTCTGCACGCCGTCGACCGAATCGAGCGTGTCGCCCATCCGTCCCAGCTCCGCCGACAGGCCGATGTAGGCGCCGTCCAGCAGGCCGGGACGCGAGATGCGGTAGTTGTAGACCAGCCGCCCGAAGTGCAGGCTGTTGCCCAGCAGTTCGCCGGTGCGGTAGCCGGATAGCTTGAGGAAGCCGCCGAACGGGATCAGTTCATGATCGGGCAGCGGCTTGCCGCCCATCTTGCGCTGGATTTCCAGGCCGCCCTGCAGCGAGTGCGGCCCGGTGGCGACGGCGGTGCGCGCCGAGAACGACAGCTTGTCGTAGCTGGAGCTGGCGCCGAGGCCCGTACGCGACGAGTACACCTGCACGTCGGCCTCGAATCCGGAGCGGGGGAAGGCCAGGTTGTCCAGCGTGTCGGCGCGCAGGCGCGCCTGGATGGCGGCGGTGCGTGCGCTGGGATAGAGCAGGGTGGGTAGCAGGCTGGTGTCGCTCAGAAGCCGTGCGTGGCCGCGCGAGTAGCCGATCCTGGCTTCGCCCCATTCCGCCAGCGGCACGCCGATGTCGGTGCCGGCGGCGACCGACTCGCGCCGGTAGCGCGCCAGCCGGTCGCCTTTGGTGTACACGTCGAGCGGGGTGCGCTCCGCCGCCAGATAGACGGTGGCGAACAGGCGTTGCGCCGGCGTCAGGGGCTGGCGCCATTCGGTGCCCAGCCGGTCGGTGTGGCCGATCTCGATCTCGTTGCGCCACTCCGCGCCGAGTGAATTGAGCCAGGTCCAGCGGTGCGACGCCCGCAGCGAGAAGAAGGAATCGCCTTCGAAGTCGGTCGACACGCCCAGTCCTAGCCGCAGGTACTGCGGGCCCCACGATTTTTCAGTGACGGTGGTGGTCATCACGTGGCTGCCGTCGTGCAGCGGCGTGACCGCATAGCCAACGTGTTCGAAGTCGCCGCGCCCGTACAGGCGGCGCATGTCGCGCTCGGCGACGGCCGGATCGAACAACTGGCCGGGCTGGGATTCCATCGTGCCGCGCAGCGCCTCGGCGGGCACGCGCTGCGTGCCGGCGATACGGACCTCCTTGAGCAGCACGCCCTTGGGCGGCGGCTCGCCGCTGCGATGGCGCGCCAGCAGCGCATAGTCGTCGGCGCCGATCGCGTAGCGTCGCAGTTCGGGCGTCGACGCGCGGGCCGCTTCCAGCCCCTGGGCCTCGGCCTCCTTGAGCATGTCGAAGCTGGCCGCCTGGATCGCCGACAGGTCGGGCGTGATCAGCACATCCTTGTCATTGAGCTCGCGCAGCGACACCTGGACGTTGGTGTTGGTCAGCATGCGCGTCATCTGGTCCGACATCGACAGCACCGACGTGATCTCGTCGCGCCGCAGCAGCGGCGTGCCGATGTTGACCGCGATGACCACATCGGCGCCCATGGCGCGCGCCACGTCCACCGGCAGGTTGCGCGCGATGCCGCCGTCGACCAGCAGCCTGCCGTCGATCTCCACCGGGTTGATCGCCGCCGGTATCGCCATGCTGGCGCGTACCGCCTGCGCCAGGTTGCCGTCGGCCAGCACGATCATCTGGCCGTCGCTGACATCGGTGGCGATGGCGCGGAACGGAATCGGGAAGTGATCGAAGTTGTTGGCCGTCTGGCGCGCGGTCAGCCGCCGCAGCACCGCTTCGAGCGCCACCCCGGCCACGGCGCCTTTGGGTAGCGCCACGCCGCCGTGGCCGACGCCGATCTCCGGCCCGACGTAGGCGCCGGCGTTATCCGCCTTGCGCGCGATCGACAGGTCGCGCCGGGCGACGTCGTGAAACAGGTTGGCGGTGCTGAGGGTCTGCATTTCGCGTTCGATATCGGCCAGCGGCATGCCGCTGGCGTAGGCGCCGCCGACGATGGCGCCGGCGCTTGTGCCGACGATCATATCGACCGGAATCCGCAAATCCTCGAGGACTTTGAGCACGCCGAGGTGCGCGCCGCCGCGCGCGCCGCCGCCGGACAGCACCAGCGCCACCCTGGGGCGGGGGGATGGTTGCGCGGCGGGTGCCGCGTCCCGCGCCCGCGTCTGCGCGTGGGCGGTTTGGAGCAGAAGGCCAAAACAGCATAGCAGCGCGGTGATTTTTCGCATGGCTTGACTGTAGCACGGTGTTGTTTGTAAAACAACCAATCGCGCCAGCCGTCCGCGCTATGCGCGGGTCGCCATCAGCGGGTCAGACAGCCAGCCCGCGCCGCGCCAGGAACGCGTGTATCTGCGATACCACGGCGGCGCCTTCGCCGACGGCGGCGGCCACCCGCTTGGTCGAGTTGGCGCGCACGTCGCCGATCGCGAACACGCCGGGCACGCTGGTCTCCAGGCTGGCCTGGCGGCGCTCGGGCGTGCCGCCCGGGGCGTCGTAGCCGGTCAGGATGAAGCCCTTGGCGTCCACCTCCACGCCGCAGTCGCCCAGCCAGCCGGTGTTCGGATCGGCGCCGATGAACAGGAACAGGCGCCGCACGTCGTAGTCGGTTTCCACTTCATCGCGGTTGTCGCGCACGCGCACCTGCCGCAATCCGTCCTCGCTGGAGCCTTCCAGCGCGACGATTTCGGAATGCGTGTGCAGCACGATGTTCGGCGTCGCTTCGATACGTTCGATCAGATAGCTCGACATCGTCGATGCCAGGCTGTCCCTGCGGATCACCAGATGTACCCTGGACGCGAAGCCGGACAGGAAGACCGCCGCCTGGCCGGCCGAATTGCCGCCTCCGACCAGCATTACCTCCTCGCTGGCGCACAGTTTGGCCTCCAGCGGCGAGGCCCAGTAATACACGCCCTTGCCCTCGAACTGGGTCAGGTTGGCCAGGGAAGGGCGCCGATAGCGCGCCCCGCACGACAGCACCACCGTGCGCGCTTGCAGCCTTTGCAGGCTGCCGCACATCTCCACCTCCAGCGGGTAGTTGTCGCACACCAGGCGCCCGGCCGGCGCGGGGATCGCCATCTCCACGCCGAATTTGCGCGACTGCACGTAGGCGCGGCCGGCCAGCGCGCGGCCCGAGATCCCGGTCGGGAATCCCAGGTAGTTCTCGATGCGGGCGCTGGCCGCCGCCTGGCCGCCATAGGCGCGCGTTTCCAGCGCCAGCACCGACAAACCCTCCGAGGCCGCGTATACGGCCGTCGCCAGCCCGGCCGGCCCGGCGCCGACCACGATCACGTCCCACACCTGGTTGGAGTTCAGTTCCGGCAGCGTGCCCAGACAGCGCCCAAGTTCCACCGTCGACGGATTTTTCCGCACGCTGCCGTCGGGGCACACCACCAGCGGCATGTCGCCGGGCAGCGGACGATAACGTTCGCACAGCGCGCGCGCCTGCTCGTCGGCCTGCGGGTCGAGCACCATGTTGGGAAGTCCATTGCTGTTCAACCAGCCCTGCAGCGCGTGCACGCGCGGATGGCCCGGTGTTGCAATCAGCACCACGCCGCTGGCGCCGTTTTCCATTAGTTCGACGCGCCGCAATATGAAGGCGCGCACGATTTTCTCGCCCAGCTCCGCTTCCGCCACCAGCAGCGCGCGCAGCGATTGCGGGGTCAGTATCAGCACTTCGACGGCGCCGATCGCGTGACAGTTGACCAGCGACGGCGCGTTGGAGATCTGGCTCATTTCGCCGGCGAATTCGCCCGGCAGATGTTCGGTGATCACCGAGGTGTTTCCCAGTCCGTCATAGCGGCTGACGCGGATTTTCCCGCTGAGCAGAACGATCATGCCGAAGATGCTGCGGCCCGCCTCGACCAGCATCTCGCCGTCACGGTAGCAGGCGCGCGCGCCGAATCGTTCGACGCGCCGGATTTCGGACGCTTCGAGTGTGGGGAGCGCCTGGCCGGTGCGGGATTTGAAGGTGTCGTAGGTCGTCATGGTCACAGTGTAGCGCGGTTAAATGCTGCAGCGCCAGATTCTAAAGGGAGAGCGGTTGGTGATCATCATTGTGATTCTTTGAGCGGGCGATGATTTTTATGCGCAAGCGACTACTAGAATGCGCTCACAAGCTGATCATAAAACACCGGCCGGACACCCGGCCGAGAAGACGGGAGACAAAAATGAACATAGCAATGAACAGGACTGGTAAGCATCCGAAGCAGGCCGGCAGCCGCACCCGCTACACCCAGCGTGTCATCGTAGCGGCCGTGGCGTCGGCGGTCGCCTCCTTCCTGGCCAGTCACGCCGCGATGGCGCAATCGACCGAGGCGGCGTCCAGCCCCCGGCCGGCCAGCGTGCCGCGCGCGACGGACGACGCCGCGCCGGCCGTCGTCACCGTGGTCGGCACCCGCAAATCGGTGGCGTCGGCGATCGACCGCAAGATCCGCAACTCCACCGTCTCCGATTCGCTGGTGGCCGAGGACATCAACCAGTTCCCGGACAAAAACGTCGGCGAGGCGCTGTCGCGCATCACCGGCGTCCAGCTCACGCGCGATTTCGGCGAGGGTTCGCAGATTTCCATCCGCGGCGTCGAGCCCAATCTGAACCGGGTCGAGGTCAACGGCATGTCGGTGCTGGGCACCAATGGCGGCGCCGGCCGCGGCGCCGAGCTGCGCGAGCTGGCCTCGGAGCTGATTTCCTCGATCGACGTGTACAAGGGCAGCACTGCCGACCTGACCGAGGGTGGCGTTGGCGGCACGGTGGTGATCACCACGCGCAAGCCGCTCGACTTCAAGAAGTTCACGATGGCCGGCACGCTCTCGGGCGAACAGGCGTCGAGCCGTGGCGGCGTGCAGCCGCGCGCCAGCCTGCTGATCGCCGACCAGTTCCTCGACGGCCGCCTCGGGGTGATGGCCAACGTGGTCTACGACGACGTCCGCACCCGCAACGACTACACGCGCAACACCAGCTGGCGCTTCCTGCGCGACTGGGACTTTTCGCCCGAAAAGACCGTCACCTCGCTAGATCCGGCGGCGGCCGGTATTTCGGACCCCTCCGGCTGTTCGGCGTTGGCGCCCGGGCAGCGCGCCGCTTGCAGCTCGCAATGGTACGACTATTCGCCGGGCGTGCCGCGCTACGGCATCTGGACCCGCGACCACAAACGCTCGTCGGCGGAGCTGACGGCGCAGTACAAATTCAGCAACGACCTGAAAGCCTATGTGAGCTACCAGGGTAACAAGCAGGACCAGCGCCTCAACGATCGCAATTTCGGCACCGAGTTCGGCGCGGTCACCCGCCTCGCCAACGCCGGCGTCGCGCCAATCTACAGCGCCGCCGGCGTGCCCACCGGGGGAAGCTGCGTCGCCGCGCCGACCACCTCCACGCCGGCGGGGATGACCGTCACCAACCACTATGTCACCGACTACACCGTCGGCAACTGCAACTACGTGGCGGGCGTCGGCGCCCAGGGCGCCTTCAGCACCTCGGCGCGCGACTTCGACCTGAAGATCGATTCGCGCTACGTCAGCACCGGCTTCACCTACAAGAACGGACCGTTGGAGGTCGAGGGCTTGGGCGGCACCTCGCGCTCGAACTACCACAACGAGACCAACAGCATCGTGTTGACCCAGAACGCGCCAGGCCTGAAGGTCTCGCTCGACAAACAGGGCACGCCGCACTTCACCTTCCCGCAAGGGTACTCGCCGGACGACAGCAGTTCCTATGTGCGCGCCGAGCTGCAGTACCGGCCCTACGAAACGAAGAACGACGAAGACCAGGCCAAGCTCGATTTCAAGTACCGGCTGTCGACGCCTTTCTTCAGCAAGGTCTGGTTCGGCGTCCAGGCGCGCAAGGCATCGGCGCAGCAGTACAAAGGCGACCCGTATAAGCTCAGTAGCGGCGCGGACCTTGTCAGCACGGCGGATGACATCAACGTCGGCGGGGCCAACGCCAACCAGACCCTCACCTATGATCCGAACAACAAGACCGGCGTGATTCGCGCGCCGGATGCGGTCAGTCCCATCAGCCCGGCCGCCTCGAGCGGCTATCTCAGCGCCGCCCAGATGGCGCAGCTGGTCGACGCGGTGCGCGGTCGCTCGCCGGGCACGTTCTTCGCCGGCTACGATAAGGTCAACAACATCCCGAGCGATTGGCTTGCGCCGGTGTATAGCCAAGCGGCGCAATTTTTCAATCCCTCCCAATTCAACTTCGATGCCATTTACAATGGCTTGGGCACCGATGGCGCCATGCACCCGCAAGTGCCGGTCTACCGGGTCGAAGAGCGCATCAAGTCGGCCTATATGCGCGTCGACTTCGATACCGAACTGTATGAGCACCAGATTTGGGGTAACGTCGGCGTGCGCTATACCGGCACGCGCGACAAGTCCACCGGCTCGCAGACGTACGGCGTGCGCATGGCCAACCCAAGCAGCGGAAGCGGCTATTCGGACTACCTGTTCGGCACCAGCATCGCGTCGGTCGAAAATACCTACCACGACTACCTGCCTAGCCTGAACGTCATGGGCTGGGTGGTGCCGGACAAGTTCATGGTGCGATTCGGCCTGTCCAAGGTGATGTCGCGCCCGAGCGTCGACCTGCTGGTGCCCAATGCCCGCTGCATCCGTAACAGCGGCCTGGCGGTGTTCGGCGGCGACGGCGACGACGATTGCACGGCCGGCAATCCGGATCTCAAGCCATTCCGCGCCAGGAACACGGATTTGAGCTTCGAGTATTATCCAAGCGCCGACAGCCAGGTGAGCGTTGGCTTGTTCAAGAAGGATATCGACAGCTACATCCTGGAGAAGCAGATCGTCAAAGGCGTCGACCTGTTCAAGAACGGTGAACGGTTCGACGTCACGCAGGCGATCAACGGCAAGGGCGCCACCACCAAGGGTATCGAACTGACGGCGCGCACCGCCTTCACCTTCCTGCCTGGCTGGCTGGGTGGCTTCGGCGGCGACGCCAATTACACCCGCATGACGTACAAGTATGCGGCGGGGACCGAGCGCCTGAACATCCTGGACGGCACGGTGCTGCCGTATGCCGGGCTGTCGAAAAACAGCTACAACCTGGCGCTGTGGTATGACCTGGGCAAGGTCAACGCCCGTCTGGCCTACAACTACCGCGACCGCTTCTACACCGGCAGCAACGACGTCTCGGGCAATCCGAACTTCCAGGAGAAGACCGGCTTCCTCGACGCCAAGTTCCAATATCGCTACAATGACAACATCACCTTCTCGATCGAAGGCAAGAACCTGACGGACCAGGCGCAGACCACCGACGCCGGCGATACGTTCCGCGTGAACGAATTGGCATGGTCCGGGCGGCGTTACTTCGTGAGTGTATCGTTTAAAAACTAAGGGCATCCATGGCGCAGGCGTTCATTGCGCGCGGACTGAAAACGGCGGCCTGCATGGCCGCTGTTTTTTCGTTTGCGCTTGCCGCATCGGCGGCGGAACCGGTATTCAACAACCCGCTGGTCAAACAGCGGGCCGACCCCCAGGTCTCGCTGCACAGCGACGGCTATTACTACTTCACTGCGACGGTGCCGGAGTACGACCGCATCGAACTGCGGCGCGCCAAATCGCTCAACGACCTGGGGACGGCCGAGGCCAAGGTGGTTTGGCGCAAGCATGCCAGCGGCATCATGGGCGCGCACATCTGGGCGCCGGAGATGCATCACATCGACGGCAAATGGTACATTTACTTCACCGCCGGCAGCTCCGACAAGATCTGGGAGATTCGTCTCTACGTGCTGGAAAACTGCTCGCCGAATCCGCTGGAAGGTGAATGGAAGGAACTGGGGCAGCTCAAGACGGGTTGGGAGTCGTTCTCGCTGGACGCCACCACCTTCGCGCTGGAAGGCAGGCGGTATCTGCTATGGACGCAGGTCGCCCCGGAATCGACCACGCACGCCACCAATATCTACATCGCCGCCATGGATACGCCTTCGTCGATCAAGGGGCCCGCGGTGATGCTGACGAAGCCGGAGTACGACTGGGAGAAGGTCAAGCACGCGGTCAACGAGGCGCCGGCGGCGCTGGTGAAGAATGGCAGGGTCTTTGTCAGCTATTCGGCCAGCGCGACGGATGCCAATTACGCTTTGGGCTTGTTGACGGCGCCGGCGCGAGGGGATTTGCTGAAGTCTTCCACGTGGAGCAAATCGTCGAAGCCGGTGTTTGTCAGCAGCGAGCCGAATGGACAATATGGGCCGGGGCACAACTGGTTCACGACCACTCCGGACGGCAAGACGGACATACTGGTCTACCACGCGCGCAATTATCGCGACATCGTCGGCGATCCGCTGAAGGACCAAAACCGCCACACGCGCGCGCAAGTACTGCGCTGGAACGCCGACGGCACGCCGGATTTCGGGCAGCCGGTGCGTGATTGACCGAAGAGGCTCGCATGGCCAAATTACGCGCGCTAATCCGCCCTATGTGCCTCCACGAGCGACAACCAGCGCTGTCTGTATTCATCCCAGCCGTCTATCGCCAGCGGCGCCGCCGTTGCGGCGCGCACCGCCGGCGCGTTGCCCCAATGGTGCAGCATCCAGCCGCCGCACGCGGTGCCGCTGGCATCGTCCGTGCTGCTGATCTGCTGCCGCGGACGCAGTGCCGCCAGCAACGGCGCGAACCACGGATTGCCCGTGTAGCTACCCTCGACCACCACCGCGCCGTCGGCCCCCAACTGCTCCAGACAGTAATCGCTCATCAAAACACAATACAGCGTGGCGAGCGCGTAACGCTGCCTGTTGTCCTGCGGCGCGATCCCGACGATCGCCCCGGCCCGCCCGGCGAACGGACCGCCGGCCTGCGAGTAGCAGGGCAGCGCCATCGTCCCGCGCGCGACCAGCAAGCGTAAATCCTCGACGCCGCAAACCTGCGGCTCCACCCCCGCCAACTCGCCGAACTCCCGCCCACCCATGAAGCGGATGCACGCCACCGCCTGGCCAAACGCATTGCTGTTGGCGAGCATGTCGGCCTCCTCGCGCAACCCCGCCAGCGGCTTGCCCGGCGCGGCGGCGATCACCCATGTTCCGGTGGATAGCACCGCCGGCGTATCGCCTTTTCCGCCATCCGCACGCGCAAAATGGCGCAGCAGCGATGCGTTGCTGTCGTGGATACCGCACAAGACCTTGCACTCGGGCGGCAAGCCCGTTAGCCGCGCCAGCTCCACCTTCAGCAACCCAAGCGGCGCCCACGCCGGCTGCAGCGGCGGGAACATGCCGTTCCATCCCATGCGCTCGACCAGCGATGAATACTGCTGGCGTGCCGGTTGCCACAGGTCCGTGTGGCAGCCCAGCGAAGTCACTTCGCTGGCCGCGATGCCGCTCAAACGCCAAGCCCAATATTGCGGATACATGAGGATATGGCGCGCGCGGCGGAACTCGGCGGGAAAGGCCTGCGCCTGCCACGCCAGCTGCCTGCCGAGATTGAGTCCCGCCGGCAGCTGTGGCGAGTAAGTCGCGGAGTAGGGCGGCCGCTGGCCGGCGTAGTGCGCTCCTTGCCCGGCCGGCATCTCGAACTCGTAGTCGAGCACCGGCAGCACCAGTCCCTCGTCGTCGACCAGCGCCGCCGTGGCGCCGTGCGTCACGCTGACGATGGCGCCGACATGCGCCAGCGCCGAGAACTGCCGCAGCCCTTCGAGCATCCAGTTCCAGATGCGCTCCGTGTCGTGGTGCGGGTAAGGCGCCCGATCGCGTACCGTATTCGGACTGCGGCGCTCCGCCACGACCGCGCAGTTGGCATCGATCAGCACCAGCTTGACGTTGGTTTTGCCGATATCGAGGACGATGGTGGCTTCGGTCGGCGAGGTCATTTGGCGGTCTTCCGGCCGCGCAAAAGCCGGGGCAGGGCGATGGTCGCCAGCAGCAGGATACCGACGACGATGGTCATGTAGATGCCAGGGACATTGGCCAGCGACAGGCCGTAGGTGACGGTGCCCAGTGTCAGAACCGCCAGCATTACGCCGCCGATGGTGCCGGCGCCGCCGGCGATGCTGACGCCGCCCAGGATCACCATCGTGATCACTTCCAGCTCCCAGCCCATGGCGATGTTCGGCCGCGTGCTGCCGATGCGCCCCGTCAGCAGGTAGGCCGCAAGTCCGGCCATGGCGCCGGTCAGCATGAACAGCACCAGGCGATAGCGGTCGACAGCGATGCCCGAGAAGCGCGCGGCGACCGGGTTGTTACCGATGGCGTAGATGCGGCGTCCCCACGTGGTCGCGTGCAGCACGAACGCGAACAACCCGGCGAACAGCAGCAGGATGACGAATTCGCGTGGGATGAAGCCGAAGAAGTAGCCCTGGCCCCAATCGGCCATCACCTGCGGATAGCCGGTGAAGGCCTTATCGCCCAGCACCACGCTGGCCAGGCCGCGGAACAGCGAGACGGTGCCGATGGTGACGACGATCGACGGCAGGCGGTAGCGCGTGATCATGATGCCATTGAGCCATCCGCAGGCCGCGCCCGTGGCCAGCGCGACCGGCAGCAGCAGCTCCGGCGCGACGCCGTTGGTGTGGGCGAGGCCGATCGCGACCGACGACAGCGCGAGGATGCCGGACACCGAAATGTCGATCTCGCGGCAGATGATCAGCAACGCCATGGGCAGCGCGATCAGCGCCTTTTCGCTGAAGTTGAAGGTGCCGTCGGCCAGGTTGTACAAGTCGAGGAAGTGCGGCAGCAGGATGGCGTTGGCGGCGAAGGCCGCCACCAGCAGCAGCGCAAGCAGGCTTTCCCAACGGCCCAGCAGCGCGCCCAGGCGGAAACCCGGACGGTCCGCGATGATGTAGCGGGAGGAGCTGGGCTTTTCAGGCGCTTCGGCGGAGTTGGACATCACGGTACTCGTATTCACGCAGCGCTCCCGGTTGCGTTGGATTTATTCAGGTGCAGCGGCAGGATTTGCCGGCCGATCGGCCTGCCGCCACGGGCGTTGATCAGCACCGCCGTCAGGATCACCACGCCGGTCAGCGCGCTTTGCCAGAACGGCGACACCTTCACCACCGGCAGCGCGTTGCCGATCACGGCCAGGAACAAGCCGCCGAGCACCGCGCCGGCCACGCTGCCGCTGCCGCCGGCGATGCTGATGCCGCCGATGACGCAGGCGGCGATGACGGTGAATTCAAAGCCGTAGGCGATCTCGGTGTAGGCCACCGCGTAGCGCGCCACCCACAGGTAGCCGCACAAGCCGGCCATGGCGCCGGACAGGCCGTAGGTCCACATCAAGCGGCCGGCGATCGGAATGCCGACGTAGCGCGCGGAGAACGGTTCGTTGCCGATGGCGTACAGGTCGCGGCCGAAGCGGCTGTGCTTTGCGACATACCACGCCGCCAGCACGGCAAGCGCGGCGATCCACACCAGGTGCGTGACGCCGAACAGGCGCGCCAGAGGAAAGGCGATGAAGTCGGCCGGCATCTGGTGCGACGACACCCACGCGCCGCCGGACAGCACGAACACCAGTCCTCGATAAACGCTCATTGTGCCGAGCGTGACGACGATGGGCGCCAGATCGAGATAGCCGATCAGGTAGCCGTTGATCAAACCAAGCAGCAGGCCGATCGCCACCGCCGCCAGCATCACCAGCGGCAGCGGCAGTTCCGGAAAGCGCGACGCCAGTAGCGCCGACATCATGCCCGCCAGCGCCAGGCTGGAGGCGACCGACAGATCGACGCCACGCGTGACGATGACCAGCATCTGCGTCAACGCCAGCATGATCAGCAAGGTACTGTCGGTGAGCAGGTTGGCCAGGCTCGAACCGGTGACGAACACCGGCGCCCGCGTGCCGACCAATATAATCAGTGCGACGGTGCACAGCGCAAGCTGGACTTCGCGCATTTTCAGCAACGCCTTCATACGCATTCCTCCACTGGCAGCGCGCAGCCGGAGGCCGCCGCGACGATGTTTTCCGGCGTGGCGTCCGCTCGGTTGTAGGTGTGCTCGATCCGGCCCTGGTGCATGACGACGATGCGGTCGGCCAGGCCCATGACCTCGGGCAGCTCGGACGAGACCAGGATCACGGACAGCCCCTTGCTCACCAACTCACCGATGAACCGGTGGACGGCGGCCTTGGAACCGATGTCGATGCCCTTGGTCGGCTCGTCCAGGATGATCACTTTGGGATTGGTCGCCAGCCATTTGCCCAGCACGACCTTCTGCTGATTGCCGCCGGAGAGTTCGGAGACGTTCTGCGTCAGATGCGCCGCCTTCAATTCCAGCTGCTCGGCATAGTGGCGCGCGATCGCGGTTTCCTGCGCCCGGCGTCCGCGCAGGAAAAAGCCGACCCTGGACAGGATCGGCAGCGTGATGTTTTGCATGATGGGCAGCGACAGGTGCGCGCCCTGGTGCTGACGGTCCTCCGGCACATAGGCGATACCGTGCTTGATGGCGTCGGACGCGCAGGATACGCAAATTTCCTTGCCATCGAGCCTGACGGTTCCGCGCGCGGCGCTGCTCAATCCAAATATCGCGTGCATGACTTCCGAGCGACCGGCGCCGACCAGACCATAGAAGCCGAGGATTTCCCCACGCCGCAAGGAAAAGCTGACGTCGTCGAATTCGGTCGGGTGGCACAGGTTCTTCACCTCCAGCAGCACCTCGCCGGGTGTGACATCGGCTTTCGGGTAGGCTTGCTTGACGGTGCGACCCACCATCAGCGCCACCAGATCCTGCTCGGTGACGTCGGCGATCGCTCCCTCGGCGATGAACTGGCCGTCGCGCAGCACCGTGTAGCGGTCGGCCACGGCAAAGATCTCGTCGAATTTATGCGTGATGAAGATGATCGCCGTGCCGGCCGCGCGCAGCTGGCCGATGATGCGATACAGCTCGTGGATCTCGCGTTGCGACAGCGACGCCGTCGGCTCGTCCAAAATCACCACCCGCGCATCCTGCGACAGCGCGCGCGCGATTTCGACGAAGTGGCGCTGCGCCACGCTCAAATCCTTGACGCGGGCGCGCACCGGCAGGCTAACCTCCAGCCGCGCGAACAGCTTCTCCGCCTTGGCCTCGATTTTGCTCCAGTCGATGCGGCCGGTCGCGCCCTTGCACGGCTGGCGGCCGACATAGATGTTCTCGGCCACGGTCAGCTCGTCGAACATCACCGTTTCCTGATGCACCGCCGTGACACCCGCGCGCATGGCGTCCTGCGCGTTGGCGAACCTGATCGGTTGGCCGGCAAGTTCGATCATGCCTTCGTCGGGACGGTAGATACCGGTCAGGGTTTTGACCAATGTCGATTTGCCGGCGCCATTCTCTCCGATCAGCGCCATGACTTCACCCGCGCGCACCGACAACGACACGTCGTTCAACGCGACGATGCCTGCGAAGCGCTTGCAGATCCCGGTCAGTTGCAGCACCGGGGTTGTATTGTTATCCATGGGACTCCAGCTCAGAAGATCTTGGAGAACTTGTCGACGTTCCCTTTGTCGTAGGTGAATGGCGGCGCCATCGCGCCTTCACCGTTGGCGTCCAATGCGATACTGCCCATGCGTCCGGCCGATACGCTGCCACCCGCCTTCGCGGTGGGCTGGCCTTTGACGAAGTCGTAGGCGGCGTAAGTGGCCGCGTAACCGAGATCGATCGGGTTCCAGATCGCGAACTCGCGCACGGCGCCGCTCTTGACATGGCCGGCCATCTCCGACGGCAGTCCCAGGCCGGTGACGTACACCTTGCCGACCAGGTTTTCATCGACCACCGCCTTGCTGGCGGCGTTGATGCCGACGGTGGTCGGGGCGATGATCGCCTTCAGGTTCGGATTGCTGCGCAACAGGCCGATCGCCTCGCGGTAGCTCTTGTCCGACTGGTCGTCGCCATAGACGGTGGCGACCAGCTTCATGTCGCTGAACTCCGGCTTCTGCAACGTCTTCTTCATCACGCCGATCCAGATATTCTGGTTGGTCGCCTGCGCCGACGCCGACAGGATCGCGATTTCTCCCTTACCGCCGATGGCGTCGGACGCCATCTGGATTTGCTTCAATCCGATCAGCTCCGCATTGGAGGGATTGAGCTGCATCAGGCGGCCTTCCGGCGCCAGGCCGCTGTCGAACGAGATCACCTTGATCCCGCGCGCCATGGCCTTCTTGGTGATCGGCACCAGCGCGTTCGGATCGTTGGCCGAGATGACGATGGCGTCGACCTTCTGGCTGATCAGCGAGTTGATGATTTCGATCTGGCCCTCGGCGCTCGGCGTGGTCGGGCCGGTGTAGATGATCTCCACATTTTTCAGCTCCCTGGCGGCGTCTTTGGCGCCGGTGTGGGCGGCGTCGAAGAAGCCGTTGCCCAGGCTTTTGACGACCATCGCGATGCGCATGTTCTCATTTTTCTTCTCGCCGCAGCCGGCGATGGCCGTGAGCAGGCCGGCGGCAACGGCCGCCAATACGATCTTCCTGCGCTTCAATGCGATACCTCCGATTGGTACATCGCCGCCGACTGGTAGTCGAACGGTGGATTGAACTGGCTGGCGTTGTGCTGGGCGGGGATCGCTTCCGGCTCCACGGTCACCACGCGCACGCCGGATTGCTCGAGCAGCTGCACCGCAGAATCGGAGGCGTAGGTGTCGGTGATGACGGTCGATACGCGGTTCAAGCCGCACAGGATCAGGCCCGCCTTCTTGGCGAACTTGGAGCTGTCGACCAAAACGATCAGTTCCTCCGCCTGCGAGATCAGGCGCTTCTCGGCCTGGATCAGCAGCGGATCGGCCTCCATCAGGCCGAGCAGCGACAAGCCGTAGACGCTCATGAACATCTTGGCCGCGTAATGGTGCTGGGTGATGTCGTTGTCGAAGGGGCTGAGAATGACGTTCTGCTCGCGATAGACTTTGCCGCCGGGGACAATGATCTCGTTCTCGCTCGATACCAGCAGGCGCTCGGCCATCAGGAAGGAATTGGTGAGGATCTTGAGGTGCTGGTCGACCAGGAATTCGGCCATCATGAACGTGGTGGTGCCGCCGTTGATGATGATCGTTTCGCCTTCGGTGCACATGCCGGCGGCGTGGCGCGCGATGGCGCGTTTGCGCTCGGCGTAGCACTGGATATTGTGCTGGAAGGTCTCGCTGGTGAGGGTGAAGCTGCGCTTTTTCTGCTCAAGGTTGGCGGCGCCGCCGCGGGTGCGGGTGAGCAGACTGCGGGCGGCGAGCCAGCTGATGTCGCGGCGCACGGTGGCGGGGGAGGCGCTGAGCCAGTCGACCAATTGCGGCACGCTGGCCGTATTATGTTCGGCGAGCAACTTCAGCAAACGTTTACGGCGCTTGTGATTTACCATTCCTGTCTCCTTTTATTTGGCGCTTACTACCGTCGCTGCCACGGTTTTCTGGGGGACCGATCCGGTGTGCGCCTTTATTAATTACTAAGACTAAACATTTCAAAATCGTCCGTCAATCATTAGGCGATCAAATATTTGATTGTTTCGATATCGTTTTCGCGATCCAATCACGTTTCGATCATCGATATGATTATTTCCTACTTGGTCATCAAGTTGAGCGCTTGCGCATTGACACCCATGGCGCGCTGATTTCTACTGATTACAGTTGCCCAAAGCGGCATGAAGCAATCGCGAAGCACACAATCAAACAACGGAGATCAGTAAATGAAAGTAACCCAGCAGCAAGCCCCGATCACTTCTCTGTGGGACGACCAAGCTGCGGCAGCCATGAGCGAGCCGGAGCTGTTGCTATACCGTTCGAACCTGCTCGGTTCGGACCTGCGCATCACCAATTTCGGCGGCGGCAATACCTCGGCCAAAGTGATGATGGCCGATCCGCTCAGTGGCGAGCAAGTGGAGGTGCTGTGGGTGAAAGGCTCCGGCGGCGACCTTGGCAGCATCAAGCTTGACGGCTTCTCGACGCTGTACATGGATAAGCTCAACGCCTTGAAGGGACGCTATCGCGGCCTGGCGCTGGAAGACGAGATGGTGGCCTATCTGCCGCACTGCACGTTCAACCTGAATCCGCGCGCCGCCAGCATCGACACGCCGCTGCACGCCTACATCGCCCGCAAGCACGTCGACCACATGCACCCGGACGCGGTGATCGCCATCGCCGCCTGCGCCGGCAGCCAGGCGCTGACGCAAAAAATCTTCGAGGGCGAATTGGGATGGCTGCCATGGCAGCGCCCAGGCTACGACCTTGGCCTGAAGCTTGAGCAGGTATCGAAGGCGCAGCCCAACCTGAAGGGCATCATCCTCGAAGGCCACGGCTTGTTCACCTGGGGCGACACCGCCAAGTCCTGCTACGAGACCACGCTGGCAATCATCAAGCGCGCGGAGGAGTGGCTGGCCGCGAATTCGAAGCAGCCATCGTTCGGCGGCCAGGCGATCGAGCCGCTGCCGTCCGAACAGCGCAGCGCGCTGGCGGCCAGGTTGATGCCGCTGCTGCGCGGTAAAATCAGCCGCGACGAATACAAGCTCGGTCACTTCGACGACAGCGCCGCCGTGCTGGAATTCGTCTGCAGCCGCGACCTGCAACCGCTGGCGGCGCTGGGCACCTCGTGCCCCGACCACTTCCTGCGCACCAAAATCCGTCCGTTCGTGATCGACTTCGATCCGCTCCAGCCGGACTTCGACAAGCTGGTCGCGGGCCTCGATCAGGCGCTGGAAGAATACCGCGCCGGCTACGTGGCCTACTACGAGCGCTGCAAGCACGATAACAGCCCGGCGGTGCGCGACGCCAATCCGATCATCTACCTGATTCCTGGCGTAGGCATGCTGTCGTTCGCCAAGGACAAGGCCACCGCCCGCATCGCCGGCGAATTCTATGTCAACGCGATCAATGTGATGCGCGGCGCGAACGGCGTCGACACCTATGTCGGTTTGCCGGAACAGGAAGCCTTCGACATCGAATACTGGCTGCTGGAAGAAGCGAAGCTGCAGCGCATGCCGAAGCCGAAAAGCCTGGCCGGGCGTATCGCGCTGGTCACCGGCGGCGCCGGCGGCATCGGCCAGGCGGTGGCCAGGCAGCTGCTGCAGGAGGGCGCTTGCGTGATGTTGACCGATATCGATCCGGAAGCGCTGTCGCAGGCGCACACCGATCTGGTGAAGTCGGCCGGCAAGGACAGCGTCGGCAGCATCGTCGCCAACATCACCAGCGAAGAAGCGGTGGAAAGCGTGCTGCAGGCGGCCGCGCTGCGCTTCGGCGGTGTCGATCTGCTGATCTCCAACGCCGGCATCGCCTCGTCGGCGCCGCTGGAAGACACCACCCTGGAGATCTGGCAGCGCAACCAGGACATCCTGGTCACCGGCTACTTCCTGGCCAGCCGCGCCGCCTTCCGCATCATGAAGCAGCAGGGACTGGGCGGCAGCATGGTCTTCGTCGCCAGTAAAAACGGCCTGGTCGCATCGGCCGGCGCCTCGGCCTACTGCACCGCCAAGGCGGCGGAAATCCACCTGGCGCGCTGCATCGCGCTGGAAGGCGCGCCGCACGGTATCCGCGTCAACGTCGTCAATCCGGACGCGGTCATCAAGGGCTCGCGCATCTGGGACGGCAAATGGAAGCAGGAACGCGCACAGTCGAATAAAATCGAGGCCGACGACGTCGAGAAGTTCTACCGCGACCGCAGCATGCTCAAACTGAGCGTCCTGCCGGAGGATATCGCCGAAGCCGTGTACTTCCTGGCGAGCGACAAAGCCGGCAAGAGCACTGGTAACATTCTGAACGTCGATGCAGGCAACGCTGGCGCATTCACGCGTTAAGCCTCGCTATAAAAATAACGAAGGAGACCTAATGAGCACCATCATCGACAGCGGCCGCGTGGCCGAACACAACGCCAAGCTGCGCGCCAACCTGGACGAAGACTACGCGGCTCTGGGCGGCATGCTTGCGCGCCGTGGCCAGGACATCGAAAAACTGACCGAGCAGGCGCAGAAGTTCGCCGTGGCCTTGCCAAGTTGGGGCGCAGGCACCGGCGGCACGCGCTTCGCCCGTTTTCCCGGCAAGGGGGAGCCGCGCAACGTGGTCGAAAAGCTGGAGGACTGCGCGGTGATCCACCAGCTGACCTGCGCCACGCCCGGCGTCTCGCTGCACTTCCCATGGGATAAAACCTCGGACCCGTCGGCGCTGCGCCAGCAGGCCAAGAGCCATGGCCTGTACTTCGACGCCGTCAACTCCAACACCTTCCAGGACCAGGCGGGCCAGGAGCACACCTACAAATACGGCAGCATGACGGCGCACAGCGCCGCCACGCGCGCCCAGGCGGTCGAGCACAATATCGAATGTATCGAGTTGGGCCGGGCGCTGGGATCGAAGGCGTTGACGGTGTGGGTGGGCGACGGCGCCAACTTCCCGGGCCAGCACAACCTGCGTGGCGCGCTGGAGCGGTATCTGGACAGCGCGCGCGGCATCTACGCCGCGCTGCCCGATGATTGGAACATGTTCATCGAGCATAAGCTGTTCGAGCCGGCGTTCTACGCCACGACGATCGCCGACTGGGGCACCAGCTTCGCCTGCGCACAAACGCTGGGCGAGAAGGCGAAATGCCTGGTCGACCTGGGCCACCACGCGCCGAATACCAACATCGAGATGATCGTGGCGCGGCTGGCGCAATTCGGCAAGCTCGGTGGCTTCCACTTCAACGACAGCAAATACGGCGACGACGATCTGGATTCGGGCAGCATCAATCCGTTCCAGCTGTTCCTGGTCTTTAACGAGCTGGCCGATGCGGCCGAGCGCGAAGGCGCCTCGTTCGCGCCGGCATACATGCTGGACCAGTCGCACAACGTGACCGATCCGATCGAAAGCCTGATGAACAGCGCGGTCGAAGTGCAGCGCGCTTTCGTCCAGGCGAAGCTGGTCGATCGCGCGGCCCTGCGCCAGTATCAGGAAGCCAACGACGCGCTGCAGTCGGCGCAAACGCTCAAGCACGCGTACCGCACCGATGTCAGCGCGATTCTGGCGATGGCCCGTCTGCGTTCGGGCGGCGCGATCGATCCGGTGGCGTTCTATCGGTCCAGCGGATATCGCAGCCAGGCGGCGGAGCGCCGGCCGGCGAAGGCAGGCGCCAGCAGCAGCGGTATCGTCTAAGCGGTGGCCCCGACGATCAAGGGGCCGCGCGACGAGCGCCGCCCGGCCGCTCGCGCCGCACGGGCGGTCTGTTTGTCGTTGGCGTCGGCGCTGGCCTTGCTGTGCGCCGGCTTGGCGATGGCGCAGGGCGGCGCGCCCGGACCGGTGCTGTTTGACCGGCTCGCGGATGTCGCCGCCCACCTGGCCATTCCGCCGGCGGATGCCCGTCCCATGGTGCGTTGGTGGTGGTTCGGGCCAGCCGTCGTCCAATCGGAGCTCGAGCGCGAACTGCTGGCGATGAAGGCCGGCGGTTTCGGCGGCGTCGAGATCCAGCCGGTGTATCCGATGGAGCTCGACGACCCGGCACGCGGCATACGCAACGTCCCCTACTTGTCGGCCGATTTCCTCGAATCGGTCGGTTTCGTCAATCGCAAGGCGCGCGCCGAAGGCATGCGCGTCGATATGACCTTGGCCAGCGGCTGGCCGTACGGAGCCCCAACGTTCCCGTCACGGAGTCGGCGGGGCGCTTGCGCGTCGCCGTCGCGGAAGTGGCGCCCGGCGCGGCCAGTGTCGCGCTACCGGCCATCATGAGCGGCGAGAAGCTGCTGGCCGCATTCGTCGGCGCGGGCAACGCCAAGCAGTACGACGCCGCCGCGCTGAAACTTGCCCGGCTGCCGGCGGCCGCAGGCCCGGGACGCGCGGCGGTGGCTCCGGCGGCCGACGCGCGCGTGATGGTGTTCTACATCGCCAGCCGCACGGGCCAGCAGGTCAAGCGCGCCGCGCTGGGCGCGGAAGGCTTTGTACTTGACCATCTGAGCCGCAAGGCCATCGATCATCATCTGAATACCGTCGCCGAGCCGCTGCTGAAGGCCTTTGGCGATCAGCCGCCTTACGCGGTGTTCTCGGACAGCCTGGAAGTCTACGGCACCGACTGGACCGACGACTTTCTCGAAGAGTTCCAGCGCCGGCGCGGCTATGACCTCAAGCCGTATCTGCCGGCGATCCACAGCGGCGCCGGGGCGGATGCGGGCGCGCTGCGCCACGATTGGGTACAAACGCAAACCGAATTGGTCAACGAACGCTATCTGACACCCGTCAACGATTGGGCGAAAAAGCACAAGACGCAGTTCCGCTCCCAGACCTATGGCGAGCCCGCGGTATCCATGTCGAGCAACCGCCTTGTCGCCCTGCCTGAGGGCGAAGGGCCGCAGTTCCGCACTTTTTCGTTCACCAGGCTGGCGACATCGGCCGGGCACCTGTACAACAAACCGGTGATCTCGGCGGAGACCTGGACCTGGCTGCATTCGCCGGCCTTCAGCGCCACGCCGCTGGACATGAAGGCGGAGGCCGACCGCATGCTGCTGCAAGGCGTGAACCTGTTCGTCGGCCATGGCTGGCCTTATACGCCGCCCGGGTCGCCGGAACCCGGCTACTCGTTCTATGCGGCCGCCGTCTTCAACGATCACCAGCCCTGGTGGAACGTCATGCCCGACGTGACCTCGTACCTGGGTCGCACCAGCTATCTGCTGCGCCAGGGACGGCCGGCCAACGATGTCGCCGTGCTGCTACCGAACGACGATGTCTACGCCTCGATGACGCCGGGTAAAGTGTCGCTGTCGGCCGAGATGCACAGGCACGTGACGCCGGAATTGACGGAGCAGATCCTGGACGCCGGCCATAATCTGGACTACGTGGACGCCGAATCGATCCTCGCGCTGGGTGTCAGTCATGCGGTGCTGGTGATGCCGCATGTGACACGCCTGTCGCCGGAAGTGATGGCAAGGCTGGCGGACTACGTGCGTGGCGGCGGCAAGATCATCGCCATCGGCGGTTTGCCATCGATGGCGCCCGGCTTCGCCGACGCGCGGCGGATCACGTCGCAGGTTGTCGCGGCCTCCAAGACGCTGCAAGCCAGCGCCGGCGTAACGCTGGTCGCGGACGATACGGCGGTCGGCGCGGCACTCGCCAAGGTTCTGACGCCGGACCTCAAGCTGGCGTCGCAGTCGGCCGATGTCGGTTTCATCCGCCGCAAGCTGGCCGATGGCGATATCTACTTCATCGCCAATACCAGCAACCGCGAAGTTCGCACCACGGCAAAGCTGCGCGCCACGCGCAAATCCGCGTCGTGGTGGAATCCGCACGACGGCACCGCCAGCGCGGCCAGGGTCACGCCGGCGCTGGAGCTGGTTTTGGCGCCATACGAGTCGCGCATTCTGGTTCTTGATGATGGCGACGCCATCGGCCCGGTGGCGCTGCCCAAACCGTCGACGGTGCTTGCGGAGCTGGGCCGCGATTGGCAAGTACGGTTCCCTGGAGAGAAACCGCAAGCGATGCCGCAACTGCGCTCGTGGACCGACGATCCGTCCACGCGCTTCTTTTCGGGCATCGCCGTCTACAGCAAGGATGTGGAACTCAGCGCGTCGCAAGTGAGCGGCGGCGCCATTCGTCTCGACTTCGGCAAAGGCACGCCGTTGGACACAACGCCCAAGGTCCCAGCCGGCATGCGCGCAATGCTCGATAGCCCGGTGCGCGAGGCGGCCGAAGTCTTCGTCAACGGCCGGCGCGCCGGTTCGGTATGGCATCCGCCGTATGAGCTGGACGTCACCAGCCACCTGCGCGCCGGTGTCAACAAGATCGAGGTAAGGGTGGCCAATCTGTCGCTCAACGCGCTGGCGGGGCAGGAACGTCCGGATTACCGGCTGCTCTCGGCCCGTTATGGTCAACGCTTCGTACCGCAAGATACACATTTGATCGTCCCCACGGCGTCCGGCATGCTGGGCCCGGTGCGGCTGCTGACGCAACCCAAATAATGAGAACCACGATGATGATAACGAAGTGGATGCACCTCGCCGTGACGGCCATCCTTGCCCTTGGCATGGCCACGGCCGGCGCAAAAACCTACGACGCAGGCAGCTACGGCGCCAAGGGCGACGGCGTCACCCTCAACACCAAAGCGATTCAGGCGGCCATCGACGCCGCCGCCAACGATGGCGGGACGGTGGTGCTCAGTCCCGGCACCTACCTGAGCGGATCGATCTTCGTCAAGACCGGCGTCACGCTGCGGCTCGACAAGGGCGTAACCATCCTCGGTTCGCAGCGGATCGAGGATTATCCCATTATGCCGACCCGGATCGCGGGCATCGAAATGAGCTGGCCGGCGGCGCTGATCAACGTCTACGAGCAAAAGAACGCCGCGATCACCGGCCAGGGAACCATCGATGGCGACGGCAAGATCTTTTGGGACAGCTACTGGACCCTGCGTAAATCCTACGAGCCTCGCGGATTGCGCTGGGCCTCCGACTACGATGCCCGGCGTCCGCGCCTGATCCAGGTATTCAACTCGTCGCAGGTGAAGGTCGGCGGAGGCCTGCTGTTGCGCCGTTCTGGTTTCTGGACGCTGCACATCTGCTACTCGACCGATATCACCGTCGATGGTGTCGTCATCCGCAACAACGAGGGTGGACGCGGGCCGTCGACCGACGGTATCGATATCGATTCATCGAAAAAGGTCCTGGTGCAGAACGCCGATATCGCCGTCAACGACGACGCCCTGTGCCTGAAGGCGGGCCGCGATTCGGACGGCCAGCGCGTCGCCCGCCCGACAGAGGACGTCATCATCCGCGATTCCATCGTGCGCGACGGCGCCGCCGGCGTGACGTTCGGCAGCGAGACGGCTGGCGGCTTCCGCAACATCGAGGCCTACAACATCACGGTGCTGGATAAAGTCCCCGTCGGCATCCTGTTCAAATCGGCGCATACGCGGGGCGGTTTCGGCGAGAACCTGCGTCTGCACGATTTCACGATGAAGGGCACGCCCGTCGTCATCCGCATCACGATGAACTGGAATCCCAGCTACAGCTACGCCGAGATCCCGCAAGAGATCAAGGACTATCCGGCGTATTGGAAGGTTCTGGCCACGCCGGTGCCGAGGGAGAAGGGCATCGCGCACTTCCACGACGTCCGTATCTGGAATATCAAGGCGATTGGAGCGACCACCGCGTTCGAGGTCGATGGCTACAAGGAAGTGCCGCTGGACCGCTTCAGCCTCGCCAATCTGGACATCGAGGCGGAGAAGGGCGGCCATATCTACGACGCCAGGTCTTGGGAGTTCATCGATGCGAAATTGCGCCTGAAAGAGCCGGTCGCCATCGAGGACGCCGAGACGGTGCGCGGCCTGCCGGCGGGCAGCGTGGTCGTCAAGCCGGCGCCGCCCAGGGAAGATCCATCGAAGAAGAGTTTCGAAGAACAGGACAAGACTTGATGAAGACATCCTATTTGCTGCTGGCGGCGTTGGGCATTGTCAGCGGCTGCGCCACCACCAACACGCAGCGGTATCCGCTGCCGACGCCGGCCATGCAGGCCATCGTCGACAAGGACACCAGCCGCCATTTCGGCGACGCACCAGCCGACGCCGGGCCGCTGGCCACCGACCTGTCGCCAGCCTTGCGTTCGGGCGACATCGACAAGGCGCTGCGCAAGGTGGCGGACTGGCAGCTGGCGCGCACCTTGCCGCATCTGGACCGGATCTGGACCTCCAGTGTGCTGTTCAGCGGCTTCATGGCCGCTTCGGAAGCGACCGGCGACCCGAAATACCGCGACGCCATGCTGGCGATGGCCAACCAGTTCGAATGGAAGCTGAGCACGCCGTATCCCAACGCGGACGATATCAGCGTGGCGCAGACTTATCTGGAACTGCACGAGCGCGATCCGTCGTCTGCGCGCCTCGGCCCGACCAGAACCGAGCTCGATATCCTGATCGACCTCAAAACGCTCAAGCCCGGCGACGACCGCCTGCCGTGGTGGTGGTGCGATGCGCTGTTCATGGCGCCTCCGGTGTGGGTGAAGATGTACAAGGCCACCGGCGAGCGAAAATACCTCGACTATGTCCACGAGCAGTGGCGCAAGACTTACGATCTGCTGTACGACAAGGAAGATCATTTGTACGCGCGCGATGCCAGCTACATCGCCAAGCGCGAGCCGAACGGCAAAAAGATCTTCTGGTCGCGCGGCGAAGGCTGGGTGCTTAGTGGCTTGGCGCGCACGCTCGACTATATCCCCGACAACGATCCGCAAAAGCCGTTCTACGTGCGGCAGTTGCGCGACATGTCGGCCCGCATCGCCGGCCTGCAGGGCAAGGACGGCCTGTGGCACGCCGCGCTGCTCGATCCGGACAGCTATCCGCTGCCGGAGATCTCCGGTTCGGCGCTGTTCGTGTACGGCATGGCCTATGGCGTCAACAAGGGTTATCTGGACGCCAGAGTCTACCGCCCCGTGATCGAACGGGCGTGGGCCGGCATCCTCAAACATGTCTACGCGGACGGCCGACTTGGCGGCATCCAGCAGACCGGCGCGGAACCGGCGTTTTACCTGCCCGCGTCCAGCTACAACTACGGCGTTGGAGGCTACCTGCTGGCGGCCGCCGAACTGAAAAAGATGGCCGATGGAGGCAAACCATGATCACCCGCGCATTCCGCATGAAACTCAAACCGGGCACGGTGGACGAATACAAGCGCCGCCACGATGAGCTGTGGCCGGACCTTGCGGCGGCGTTGAAGGAGGCCGGCATCCACGACTACTCCATCTTCCTCGACGAGGAAACGCTGCACCTGTTCGCGGTCCTGAAGCTGGCGCCGGACAACAAGGTAGAGGCGTTGCCGGGTCAGCCCGTGATGAAGCGCTGGTGGGACCATATGGCGGACCTGATGGAGGTGGAGCCGGGCAACCGGCCCCGCGAGTGGCCGCTGCGGCCGATGTTCTATTTCGCCTGAGTGAGCAGGCCGCGATCGCGCATCCACTCTTCCGCACGGCGCGGCCACAGCGAAGAAGTGCCCAAGCCATCGCGCATGCCCATGCCGTGGCCACCGTGCTCGAACAGGTACATTTCCGCCGGCACCCCGGCCTTGGTCAGCGCCTGGTAAAACAGGATGCTGTTCTCGACAGGGACTGCTTGATCTTCCTGCGTGTGGATCAACAGCGTCGGCGGGGTGGCGGCAGTGACCTGTTTTTCCAGCGACAGCAACTTGAGCGATTCGGCCGATGGCGCCGCGCCCAGCAACGCTGCGCGCGAGCCCGCGTGGACGGCCGGCTCCTGCATCGAGATGACTGGATACATCAGCATCAGGAAATCAGGTCGGGCGCTGACCGCGTCCATGGCGGCGCCCGTGCGGCCGGCGGGATTGTCGAACAGCGTGCCGGCGCTTGCCGCCAGGTGGCCACCGGCAGAACTGCCCATGACGCCTATGCGTGCCGGATTGATGTTGAATTCGGCGGCGCGTGAGCGCAGCATGCGGACCGCGCGCAGCACGTCCTGCAGCGGGGCGGGGTGGCCGTACTCCTGCATGCGATACTTGAGGACAAAGCTGGTCACGCCCAGGGTGCTGAGCCAGTTGGCGTATTGATCGCCTTCGCGCGCGGTGGACATGCGCACGTAGCCGCCGCCGGGGCAGATGATGACGGCGGTGCCGTTCGGCCGGTCGACGGCGGGAGCGACCATGGTCAGCGTCGCCTCGCTGACGTTGGAGTTGTAGCCGCCACCGACCTTCTCGGGGCCGATGTCGGTTTTAAGTCCCGGCACGCCCTCGGGCCAAAGCCGGATGACGTTGGGGGCGGCGCCCGCGAGGCTGGCGCTGACGCCGAGGATCAGGGAAATCAAGGGTTTTTTCATAGCGAAGAGAGTATCAGATGATGAATCGGATGGCATGCGCCACCTTGCTGTTTTTTTCCACCCACACGGCTGGCGCGGTGGATTTGTTCAACGGCCGCGATTTCGGCGGGTGGGAGTTGAAGACGTCGCCGGCCGCCGGCGTCGACAGCGTGTTCCGCATGCTGCCGGGCGGTGTGGTCGCTTCGACCGGGCAGCCGTCCGGCTTTCTGGCTACGCGGGATATCTACCGCAACTACAAGCTGCACGTCGAGTGGCGTTGGAGCGGGAAGCCGGGCAATGGCGGCATCCTGCTGCATATCAGCGACGGTCCGATGGATCGCGTGTGGCCGCTCAGTCTTCAGGTTCAGACCAAGCGCGGGAATGCCGGCGATTTGCTGCCGATGGCCGGGGCTAGTTTTGCGGAGCCGTTGACGTCCGCTCATGGCGCCGAGCCGCGCATCAAAGGGCACACGGCGCCGGACAGCGAGCTCGCCGCCGGGGAGTGGAACGTCTGCGATATCGTTAGCCGCGACGGCAAGGTTGATGTCACGATTAATGGCGTTGTTCAAAATAGCGTGACCCGAAGCGAGCCGGCTTCGGGGCGTATCGGTTTTCAGCTTGAAGGGGCGCCGTATGAGTTGCGCCGCGTGGCGCTGGTGGAGCTGGATTGAGCTGGCGTCAGCGTTTGAGCCACGCCTCCGGCACCGGCACGATGCAAATGTTCATGCTGCGCCCATCCTCCGATAACATGGCCGATTGAATCTGTATGCGCGTGCCGTCGGCGTTGAACGTCGGGTGCGGATGGTCGGCCGCCGTGGTTTTGTGGCCGGTGGTGAGCATGATCATCTCGCGCGTTTTGCGGTCGATCAGGTAGACGCTGCGACTGAAATCATCGCCCACCGCCCAACGGCCGTCCGACGATCCATGCACGTGCCATAATCCGCTGCCGGACGGCGTCTGTCCGGCGATCGTCATCTCGCGGGTGCGCAGGTTGACGATCGCCAGGCCGCTCGGTTTCTCGCGGGTGCCGGTGATGCCCCAGCCCTCGTCCTGGCCGGGATTCGCTCCCTGCACACCGGTCGCCGGCGCGCCAACGCCGCCGCCGCCCTCGGCGATGGGCCGGTGCCCCATGATCGCCATCGCCACTTCATCCTTCGATATCACCGCTTCATGGGTCACCCACTCATACGGCGCTTCGGGATAGAGCGGGCGCAGGCCGGTGCCGTCGGCCTTGATCGTCCAGGTGCGTTGCGGCGACTTTCCGCCGGTCTCCCAGCAGAAGACGATCTCGCCGGGGTTCCACAGGTTCGCCTGGATATGACCGATCTGGAAAGGCACGGATACCACATGTTTGACCTCCCCGGTGCGCACATTCATGCGCGATATCCCGTTCGGACCGGCACCCATGCCTCGCGGGCCGAACGCCTTCTCGATCTTCACGCCAGGCGCCAGGTGTTTTGCGGCCTCGGTCGGGCCGGTGCGGAAGTAGGCCCATTCCTCGTCGGCGTCCAGCGCCATGTCGCCGCCGGCCTCCAGCTCCGGCGCGGTGGTGCCGCAGATGCGCTGATAGGCGTCGGCGGATTTAAGCTTGCCAGCCTTGCTGTCCGCCAGCAGCGCCGCCAGATCCACCTCGACGAACTGCATGCGTTTGGCGTCGGCGTCCTTGCGCATAAAGTAGAGCTTCATCGATTTGCGCGCTAGGTTCAACATGCCGACGTAGCCGCCCTCCGTGACCTGTACCAGGTCGCCGGTGTCCTCGTTGACGGCCATGGCCTCGCCCTTGACCCGCGCGGAGCGGAACACCAGCCACTTGCCGTCGGAGGTCCATTGCGGATGCGTCGGATAGATCTTGGAGTCGCCATTCGGTGTACTGGTCAGGAAGGTCAGCATGGTGCCGGTGACCGGGTCCTTGACCACCTTGCGCTCGGACGGAAACCGCTTGCCGATCTGCGCATGCGCGCTACTGGAGAGGATCAGGGCCGCGCACATCAGGATCTTGGTAATCATCGATAGCTCAAAACAGGTTGAAAGGTTACGATTGTCTGCTCATACCGACATGGACATTGCTCATTTTTCTGATTCTTTAAGCTCAAAGTACAAGCCTCGAAAATCCTCGCATAGAATTGGCGCCATGAACAGATACCTTGCCTTCGTCGCTAACTTGTGCTGCGCCGCAGCAGTCGCGGCTTCCTCGGCGGCCGCGCAGACACCTTCGCCGGCTATCAACACCGATCCGCGCAACGCGCAGGTGGTGCTGCCGGAACCGGCCAATCCAAACCTGCCTTCGCTGATACTGATCGGCGATTCGACTGTCCGCAACGGCAAGGACGACGGCCAGGGAAAAGGCGCGGCCGGCCAATGGGGCTGGGGAAATCCGCTCGCCACGATGTTCGACCCGGCCAGGATCAATGTGGTCAACCGCGCCATCGGTGGCCTGAGCAGCCGCACCTACCTGACCACCAGGCACTGGCAGCGCAGCCTCGCACTAATCAAGGCGGGCGACGTGGTGCTCATCCAGTTCGGCCATAACGATGGCGGTCCGGTCAACGACAACGTTCGCGCGCGCGGCACCATCAAGGGCACCGGCGACGAGACCGAGGAAATCGACAACCTGATGACCGGCGAGCGCGAAGTGGTGCACAGCTACGGCTGGTATCTGCGCGTCTTTGTCGCCGACATCAAGGCGCGCGGCGCCACCGCCGTCATCTGCTCGCCGATCCCGCGCAAAAGCTGGGGTGGCGACGGGAGGATCCGGCGCAGCCAGAACGAATACGCCGGCTGGGCCGAACAGGTGGCGCGCCAGCAAAAGGTGGGCTTTATCGACCTGAATGGCATCGTCGCCCGCCAGTACGACACGATGGGCCGCGACGAGGTGATGAAGATGTTCCCGCTGGTGACGCCGGACGAGCAGACCCATACCAACCTGGCCGGCGCCGAGTTGAACGCCCGCGCGGTGGTCGCCGGCCTCAAAGCGTTGCGCACGCCTGTCGTCATGACGGCGCTGAACGCGGCCGGCCTGGCCGTTCCCGCCGCCGAAGATGACCGTCCGGTGGTCGACGCCGGCAAGGTCGCCGGCGATAAGCCGCGCGATCCGTCGCTGCCTAGTCTATTCCTGGTGGGCGATTCGACCGTTAAAAGCGGCGGAGCGAATGGCGCGATCGGCTGGGGCGAGCGCATTACGCCGCACTTCGACACCAATAAGATCAATGTCGTCAACCACGCGATCGGTGGCCGCAGCAGCCGCACCTTCTTTACCGAGGGGCGCTGGGACAAGGTGTTGGCGCAGTTGAAGGCCGGGGACTTCGTCGCCATTCAATTCGGCCACAACGACGGCGCCCGCATCGGCGATCCCGCCGGTAAAAATCGCGGATCGGCGCCGGGCACCGGGGCGGAGACGGTCGAGGACACGCGGCCGGATGGCAGCAAGGAACAGGTGCACACCTTCGGCTGGTACATGGCGCGCTATGTCGCCGACGCCAAAGCCAAGGGCGCCACCGTGATCCTGTTCTCGCCGGTGCCGCACCGCGACGTGTGGGAGCAGGGCCGCGATTTCGCAAGCTATGCGCAATGGGACGAGGAAGTGGCGCGCCAGGGCGGCGCGCTGTTTGCGGACCTGACGATGGTCGTCAGCGACGCTTACCGCAAGGCCGGCGCCGGCGCCGTCGACAGCTACTTTTCCGACGCCCGCACGCACACCAACGAAGCCGGCGCGCAGTTCAACGCCGCACGCGTCGTTGACGCTTTCAACAGCTTGCCAGGCAATCCGCTGGCGGCGTATTTAAAACACTAACAACAACGAGACACATCATATGAAAGTTAAGCTTTTGCTCAAGAAAACCGCCGTCGCCGCCATGCTGCTGCCGTTGGCGTGCCAGGCCTGGGCCGAGACCAAGCCAGCCAACGATATGACGGCGCCGCTGCACCTGATGAAGGCCGACTATCCCACGCCGTACGGCAATCCGTCGATCGACGACGTGAACAAGGTGCTGGACCGCGTGTTTACATATCTGGATGGCGCCACGCCTGCGCAGGCGATCAACGCCAAAACCAAAAAAGAGCTCACCGATTTCAGTAAGATGGATGACGACACGGTTCTGGCGCCGGGCGATTTTCGCCTGACCAGCTACGAATGGGGCGTGACATACGCCGGCATGCTGGCGGCCGGCGGCGCCACGGGCGACAAGCGATACAAGGAGTACGTGAACAAGCGTTTGACGCTGCTGGCCAACCTCGCCCCGGCCACGCTAACGCGCATGAAGTCCAACCCCCAGAGTAAATCGCCGGTGCGCGGCATGCTCGAGCCGCATGCGCTGGACGACATCGGCGCGGTATGCGCGGCCATCGTCAAGGCGAAGCAGGAAGGTTTGCAGGCGGACGTGAAACCGCTGCTGGACAGCTGCATCACCTTCATCCGCACCAAGGAGCATCGTCTGAAGGACGGGACACTTGGCCGCGTGCGCCCGCAGGTCGATACACTTTGGCTGGACGATCTGTTCATGGCGGTGCCGGCGCTGGCGCAGCTGGGCAAGTTGACGGGGGACGCGAGTTACTACGACGACGCGGTCAAACAGGTGGAGCAGTTCTCCAAGCGGATGTTCAATGAGCAGAAGGGCATCTACATGCACGGCTGGGTGCAGGGGATGGAGGCGCATCCGGAATTCCATTGGGCGCGTGCGAACGGCTGGGCGGTGATGACGCTGGTGGAGCTGCTCGATGTGCTTCCGAAGAGCCATTCGGGTTATCCGATGGTGTTGAAACAGCTGCGCGCGCATGTCAAGGGGTTGGCGGCGTATCAGGATGGCACAGGCCTGTGGCATCAGCTGTTGGACCGCAACGATACGTATCTGGAGACGTCGGCGACGGCGATTTATGCGTATTCGATGGCGCGGGCGATCAACAAGGGATATATCGACAAGATGGCGTATGCGCCGGCTGTCATGCTGGCCTGGAACGCGGTGGCGACCAAGGTGAATGCGAAGGGGCAGGTGGAAGGGGTTTGTGTCGGGACGGGGATGGGCTTCGATCCGGCGTTCTATGCTTATCGTCCGGTGAATGTGTATGCGGCGCATGGATATGGGCCGGTGCTGCTGGCCGGGGCCGAGGTGATCACGATGCTGAAGACGAACAAGTTCGAGATCAACGATAGCTCGTTGCAGTTGTTGGTGAAGTAAGCCGGACGATGTGAGCCGCCGGTTGGCCGACGGCTCGTAGATGCTATTGCAACTTGCCCAGCACTTCCTCAGGCACGGCGATCACCGTGCCGTGGCGCAGCCGCAGCGGCGTGCCTTCGTCGGGGAACCGCATCTTGTCCGTGACGTCCTCCCAGTGCACCATGTCGCGCGAGCGCATGGCGCCATAGTGCTTGGTGGTGTAGGCGTCGTAGTAAAGGACGACGTCCTGGCCGATCTGCAGCGCCGTCGGGCCTTCCACCCACAGTCCCGGCGGGGTAATCGGCGCGCTCAGTTTGCCGAACGGTCCGCGCAAGTCCGGTGCCGACGCGATCTGCAGATACTTCTTCGGCGGATTGCGCGTTTCATCCTTGACCATCAGGTAGCTTTTGCCGTTGGCGCGCACGAAGCTGGCGTCGATCACGCTGAAGCCGGGATCGTAGTACAGCTTCGTCGGCGCGTAGGTGACGAAGTCGCGCGTCGTCGTGAAGTACATGCGGTGGTTGTATTTTTCCTCCGACGACCCGTCGGTGGCGGCAAAGCGGCCAGGTATCGTCGACGCCCAGAAGATCAGGAATTCGCCGCGCTTGTCGTCGTAGACGATCTCCGGCGCCCACGCGTTCAGCGAGCCCGGTTCATGCGCCATCACCGGCACCTGTTGTTGCGGCGACCAGTTGACCAGGTCCTTCGACGACGCATAGCCGATGTTATTCTCGTTCCAGCCCGAAGTCCACACCATGTGATAGGTGCCGTCCGGCCCGCGCATGATGCACGGATCGCGCATCAATTTGGCGTTGCCGACCCCGGGCGCCAGGAAGCTGCGTCCGCCCCCCAGCTTGCCCCATTTGTAGCCGTCGGCGCTGCCGGCGAAATGCAGGCCGTCCTCACCGTTGCCGGTGAAATAGGCGAAGACGTAGGCGTCGGCCGCCTGCGACGCGAAACTGGCCAGCGCCAGCGTGAAGCCAACGGCCAGTTGCCGCGTGATGTACATGCTATTGGTTCGCCTCGTCGCCCAGCGGGCGTTCATTGGTAAAGGTGGGGCTGGCCGGAACCTGAAACAAGGCCACGGGATCGGGACGGGATGGATCGAAATGGCCGTATCCTCCCGCGATAAACGCGGCGGCGGGCAGGCCGCTCGCGCGCATGCCGGTCAGCACGGCCTGCGCCAGCTCGTAAGCGCCATAGTTGTTGTGGTGCGTGTTGTCGATACGGCCCGGTTCCGGTTCGGCGAAGGCTTTCTTCGACAACTCCGGACCCAGCGCTTCGTAAAACGGTTTGCTCATCGCGTTGAGGTCGATGAAGGCCACGCCCAGCTCTTTCGCCGATTCGCGCGCGGCGTCGGCATAGTCCCGCAACGACGGCACGACCTTGCCGCCCGCGTCGAAATGACGCCGCTCCATCGACGACACGATGACCGGAACGCCGCCGTGCGCGCGGATGGCGTCGACGTGGCTGCGGATCTCGCCTTTGTAGGTGGTGAAAGGGCCGCCCTTGTTTTCCTTGATCTGCTTCTGGTCGTTGTGGCCGAACTGCATCAGGACCGTGTCGCCCGGCCGCATGGCGCTAACCACCTTGTCCAGCCGGCGGCGCGCCAGCGAATCGCGGTAGGTCTCGCCGGATTCGGCATGGTTGGCGACCGCGATGCCCGGCTTGAAAAAGCGCGGCAGCATTTGTCCCCAGCTGCTGTATGGCTCGCCGGGCTGGTCGCAGACGGTGGAGTCGCCCAGCAGGAACAATGTCGGTGTTCCGACCGGGACGATCTCGATCGCGCTGATGGCGGGCTTGCCGCCGTTGATCTCCAATGTCAGGCGCCTGTCCCAGTTCCAGGCCTCCTGCACGGTCTCTCGCGGCGCCTTCAGCTTGACGCTGCCGGCGGCGATGCCGTCGCGGGCAGCAATGCGGGGCGTGCGGACGTTGACCGTAAAGGTGCGTTTGAGCGTGGCGCCCGGCGCGGTTGTCACGTTTTCCAGCATCAGCCGGCGCAGTTCGGACTTGACCGTGGTAGTCGACGCCGCGTTGCCGCCGCCGAAGGTGATGGTGACGTTGTAGTTCCCTTCGGGCAGATCGACCGAAAAGAAGTAGGGCTTGTCGGCGGCGAGGTGGCCGGAACCTTCGGTGACATTGCGCACCAGGGCGCCCGGTTCGAAACCGAAGCCGCGCTTCTCGTCGTAGTCCATCCCCGGCTGCACGGCGGTATAGCCCGCGGGCGGGTTGCCGCCGCCGAAAGCCAACCGCCAGGTGTCGGCGCTGGTGGCAGATTGGGCATGGCCGCATGCGGCCGACGCCAGAATAGAAAACCCTGCCAGCAGCGTCGCCGAGGAGAGGCGGCTTGCCACCGGCAGGGAAGGAGTGCACGGTTTAAACAGCATTGCTTATCTGATTATTTGCTGGCGCCCAGCGTGACGCTGACCGGCGCGCGCACGCGTGCGGCATGCGCCGACACGTACTTCTTCCAGTCTTCGCTGGTGGCGAAGTCGCCGCCGCGGGTCCAGCCGGAGCCCACGTAGTAGCGCAGCGGCTGGCCGGAGACGACCTTGGCCAGCATCAGCTGATTGAGCTTGTCCTCGGCGTAGCCTTTCTCTTCGGCGGTCGGCACGATGATGGCGGTGCCGAAGGCGCCGTTCGATTTCTGCTCGACCCACTGCAGCATCGCGCGGTCCGCCGGCACGGTCGACGGCGTGATAACGGCTTCCTGGCCTTTGTCGGCCGGCGTTTTGTTCAAGCCGACGGCGGCGGTCAGTTGTTGCGGACCGGTGAATGTGAATGTGCTTTCGATCTGGTCGAAGTAGTGGCCCGCGTCGACCGTGAAGCGCTTGACTTCGGAAACCTTGGTGCCGGCGGCGTCCCACGCGTCGTAGTTCAATTCGAAGATGGCGCGCACCGGGCCGTTGGCGATGACTTTCCACTTGGCGTAGTTTAAGCTCGTGAACAGGGTGCCTCCGTCCCAAATGCCGGTACCGCCCGCGCCGCGCGATTTGCCGACGTTGTACATGTCCATGCCTTCGCCTTCGTCATGGTGATAATGGTCGTGGCCCTTGTTATACCAGCGGTCGACGATCGGATAGGCGACGCGCTTGTGCCAGATATCCATGCCGCTGGTGACCAGCACTTCCTTGCCGCTGCCTTCGGGCGCCGGCGCGGCCAGCGCGGGGCCGTAGGTGCGGTGCGCGACCTTGTCGTTCTCCCACGCGAAATCGTCCAGGCGTTCCTGGATGTAGCGGGCCGAGACCTTGCTCGGGAAGGGCGGCGCCATCGCTTCGATTTTCTCGACGGTGAAGGTGGCTTTCTTTTCGCCGGCGGCGAAGTTGTGCTGGAAAATCAGGTCGCCATACGCGATGCCGACGTTCTTCGGGTCCTTGGCCTGCGGGGCCACATTGGTCACCTGGTACGGCAGCACCCGGCCGGCGGCGTCTTTCACTTCGATATGCTGTAACAGCGCGCCTGGCAGCACGCGATTGACTTCGGTCCACGGGATGGCGATCGTCTCCGAAGGACGCGCCGCATCCAGGTTGTGCGTGACGGTGACGGTCAGACGGTCGGCGGCGAAGCCCGCGCCGGCGGCGGCCAGTGCGGCAGGTACGAACAGGATGTGGCGAAGGTTCATGTATTTACCAGTGTGAGTGACGACGTTATAAAAGCGGGTTTCCTAGACTTTACCGCAACTTGCAAATCCGGCAAAGCACGAATGAAACCGTCCCGCCAACCGCCGCCATCCCCAGCTTGTTTTGGATTTTTCGTTGGGGTGAGTATCGATACTGCGCTGGCCGGTGTCAACGGCCGACGCGATCTAATCAAATTTATGACTGAAGCTAGTAAGAGTTCCTAAGCCAAATTTCGTTGTCCGTTCTGGTGATTTTCATAATTGCGGCCGTCAAGGCGAAATCGCAGAATGGTCGAACGCGCACCTGAGGCGCGATAACTATAAATCCAAGAGAGACAAAAAATGAGAACAAAGCCCGTTGTGGCGCTGCTTGCGGCAGCGTTGTCGATTCCGCTCGTCTCGACGGCGGAAAACTACCACTGGGACTCGGTCGCCATCGGCGGCGGAGGCTTCGTCACCGGTGTTGTCCCCAGCAAGCTCGAACGCGATATCGTCTACGTCCGCACCGACGTCGGCGGCGCCTATCGCTGGGATGCCGCCAAATCACGCTGGGCGTCGATGACCGACTGGATCGGCCAGAGCGATGTGGGCTTGCTGGGCATCGAGTCGCTGGCGGTCGACCCGCACAACGCGGCCAACGTCTACATGCTGGCCGGGACCAGCTACTTCAGCGGCGGCAAGACCGCCGTGCTGCGCTCCAGCGACTACGGCAAAACCTTCATGGTCACCGACGTCAGTAGCCAGTTCAAATCCCACGGCAACGGCATGGGGCGGCAGAACGGCGAGAAGCTGCAGGTCGACCCCGGCTCGGGCAATGTGCTGTACGCCGGTACGCGGCGCGACGGCTTGTTCAAGAGCGCGAACGCCGGCGCCACCTGGAGCCGCATGCCCGGCTTCGAGGTCACCAGCACGCCGAACGACAATGGGGTCAGCTTCGTGCTGCTCGACCCCACCAGCGTCGACGGAGGGCTGGCGCAGCGCATGTTCGTGGGCGTGTCGCGCTTCGAATCGGCGGGAGCGAACCTGTACTTCAGCTATGACGCCGGCGAGACCTTCGTGCCGGTCGAAGGTGGGCCAACGGGCCTGATGCCGCAGCGCGCGGTGCTGTCGGCCGAGGGGCTGCTGTACATCACCTACGCCAACGGCGCCGGTCCGCATCCCGGCACCGGCGAACCGATGGACAACGGCCAGGTATGGGAATACGACGCCGTGGGAGGCAACTGGACCAACATCACGCCGCGCGGCTTCGCGCGTCCATTCGGCGGCGTCAGTATCGACCGCAGCGATCCAAAACACCTGGTGGTTTCCACCATCAATACCTGGATGCAGCAGGGCGCGAACCAGTACGGCGACCGTATCTTCACCTCGAAGGACGCCGGCCGCACCTGGACCGACGTCGTGGCGCGCGGCTTCGCCGTCAATCCCCAAGGCGCCAACTGGATCACCGACACGTCGATCCATTGGGCCGGCTCGGTCGAAATCGATCCGTTCGACGGCAAGAAGGTGTGGGTGGTCTCCGGTAACGGCTTGTTCAAGACGAACGACATCAACGCCACCAAGACCACCTGGGATTTCAATGTGGCGGGGCTGGAGGAGACGGTGCCGTTCGATTTCCAGAGCATCCCGAACGGACCTCTCGTCTCGGTGATTGGCGATTTCGATGGCTTCATCAACACCGACCCGGCGCAATACGGTGTGCGCCATACGCCGCAGACCGGCACCACCACCGGCCTGGCGATCGCCGCGCAAGACCCGCGCATCATGACGCGCGTCGGCAACGACATGTACTACACCACCAATAGCGGCTCGAGCTGGACCAAGTCGCCGGTGCTGAACGGCGCCAAGGGCTACATCGCGCTATCGGCCGACGGTTTCGCGTTGCTGCATAGCCCCGCCGATTCGGCCGTGAGCTATCGCTCGACCAACTTCGGCGCCAGCTGGGCCGCCATCTCCGGGCTCACCGCCATCAATGCGCGTCCGGTGGCCGACCCGGTCAACCCGTCCAAGTTCTACGCCTACGACAACGGCAAGCTGCTCGCCAGCGTCGATGGCGGCGCCTCGTTCGCGCTCAAAAGCACGCTGGCGTCGGGTGGCTCCAAACTGATTCGTCCGGCGCCGGGGCGCGAGGGCGATCTGTGGGTTTGCCTGAATGGCAGCGGGTTGTCGCGCTCCACCGATTCCGGCGCGACGTTCACCAAGATCGCGACGGTCAACCAGTGCGACGCCGTCGGTTTCGGCAAGACCGCGCCGCAGGCCGGCTTTCCGACCGTGTACCTGCACGGTACGGTCGGCAGCGTGCACGGCATGATGCGCTCGACCGACGCCGGCGCCACGTGGGTGCGCGTCAACGACGCCGCCCACCAATACGGCGGCCTGGCCAATGGCGGCATGGTGGCCGGCGATATGAACGTTTTCGGCCGGATCTACATGAGCACCGCCGGCCGCGGCATCGCCTACGGCACGCCGGCGACAGGTGGCGAGGTGCTGGTGACGCCGGTGACGGCCGGGCCGCCCGTGGTCACACCGCAGCCGGTCAACGAGTGCAGCTACGTTGTCACCGCCGCCTGGTCCGGCGGTTATAACGCGGCCGTCCGCATCAAGAACAACCGTTCGACCGCCGTCAACGGCTGGGCCGTCAGCTGGACTTACACCGACAATTCAAGCGTCCAGGGTTTCTGGAACGCCGACGTCACCGGCACGCCGCCGACTTACACGGCCACGCCCAACCAGAGCTGGAACACGAACATCCAGCCCGGCGACACCGCCGAATTCGGGATGACGGTCAGCGGCGAGGCGCTTCCCGTCGTGACCGGCGACGCTTGCAAATAAAGAGGGCAGACAAAATGAAGACAATGAAAACAGTACTGAGTGGATTTTTGGCGGGTGTGGTCCTGGCGCTGGCATCGCCGGCGCACGCCGCCGTGGTGGACTTCGACGACATGAGCGCGGGCGGCAAGCTGTCGACGCTCTCCAAATACAATCCGTACGAGGGCCTGACCTGGACCAACAGCTGGTTCCTGGGCGACACCGCAGTCAATGGCTACAGCAACGGTGCGCATTCGGGCACGCAGTTCGTGTCCAACGGCTTCGGCGTGAACAATCTGGGCATCAGCAGCGCCACAGCCTTCAATCTGGACGGCGCCTGGTTCGCCACGCCCGCCACCAACGGATCGAAGGCCACGTGGATCAACATCACCGCCTACGATGCGGCGAACCAGCTGATAGGCAGCACCGGCAATATCGCCATCAACGGCAGCTACAGCTGGGTGCAAGCGAGCTTCGCCAACGTGTCGCGCTTGACCATCACGCGCGACAAGGGCTGGTTCGTGATGGACGACCTGTCGATATCCGCCATCGGTCCGGTGCCGAGTCCCGTGCCGGAACCGGGCAGCGTGGCCCTGCTGGCGGCGGGATTGCTGATGACCGGTTTTGCCGCGAAGCGTCGGAAGTCCTAACCACGTAACCATGAAAGGTCACATGATGAAACCCTTGTTATCGATGGTGCTATTTCTCCTCGCGTTGGGCGCGGGGCCGCTCGCGCAGGCGCAAAGCTGCGGCAGTGGGGGCGGCGCAACCGTGTGCCTCACCGCCACCGGCACGGCGGACAACGTTAAACTGACTTGGACCGTCAGCGGCGCCGTCACCGGCGTCCAGGTCTACCGCGACACCGACAGTGACACCAATGGCCGCAGCCGGGTGGCGATTCTGGCGGCATCGGCCACCACCTATACCGATGCCACGCCGGTCCAGGGCACGCCCTACTGGTACTGGGTCAAGTTCACCAATAGCGGCGGCACCTTCAATTCGGGCGCGGCGACGGCGGTGCGCTCCGGCGCCGTGCGCAATCTGACCAGCCTTCAATTGTCGGCGCAGATGTCGCCGGGGTGGAACCTGGGTAACTCGCTCGAGGCGATCGGCGGCGAGACCGCCTGGGGCAATCCGCAAGCTAACCAGGCGCTGTTCAACGGCGTGAAGGCGGCCGGCTTCAAGAGCGTGCGGATTCCGGTTTCGTGGAGCCAGTATGCGGACGCCAACTACAACATCAGCGCCAGCTGGATTGCGCGCGTGAAGCAGGTGGTCGACTACGCGCGGACGGCAGGCCTTTACGTGATCATCAACGTCCACTGGGATGGCGGCTGGATGCAGCCATCGTTCACCCAGCAGGCGGCGGTGAACTCGCGCCTCAACAAGTTCTGGACCCAGATCGGCAATACCTTCAAAACCTACGATGATTATCTGCTGTTCGCCGGTACCAACGAGACCAATATCGAAGGGGTGTTCAGCGCGCCGACGGCGGAAAACTGCACCGTCCAGAAAAGCTTCAACCAAACCTTCGTCAACGCGGTGCGCGCCACCGGCGGCAACAACGCCCAGCGCCATCTGGTGGTGCAGGGCTATTTGACCAACATCGATTACACGGTTGGCTGCAATGCGACGATGCCGACCGATTCGATCGCCAGCCGCTTGATGATGGAGGTGCATTACTACGATCCGTACAACTTCACCTTGAGCGAGAGCGATAACATCTGGCAGTGGGGCGCCAGCGCCACCAATCCGGCGGCGACCGAAACCTGGGCCAACGAGTCGTTCACCGACGCACAGTTCCAGAAGATGAAAACCAACTTCATCGACAAGGGCATACCGGTGATCCTGGGCGAATACTCGGCCAACTTGCGCAGCAATGTCGATCCGAACGGTAAGTACCGCAAGCTGTGGAATCAGTACATTACCCAGGCGGCGTTCAAGCGCGGCGTGGTGCCGGTGTACTGGGACAGCGGTTTCACCGGCAACCACGCCTCGGGATTGTTCAATCGCTCGACCGGCACCCAGGCCTATCCGGACGTGGTCACCGGAATTGTCAACGCTGCAAAGTAATCACGCTTCGACCGCGCTTTCCTTCGCCGACATGCGCCAACGCTTGTCGGCGTCGGCTGCGGCGTTGAGGTCTTGCGGGAAGTCGTCCACGTGCACCGACAGATCGGTGAAGCGCGCGAAGTCCGAAAGTGCACGGCGTTCCTCCGGCGTCACCAGGCCCTTGGCGGCGGCCTGCGTGACCCATTGTTCCATCTCCGGCAGGCTTTGCGGCATGCCTTCCAGCTGACCGGCGCGCACCGCCGGCTTGAGGCGGTGTTCGACCGCTTCCACCTGCGGCAGCAGGCCGAACGCCAGTTCCCCGCAGGCCACCGGATCGCGCAGGTCGTCGGCCAGGAAGCCGTCGGCCAGCAGCCGCTCGCGGCTCGCGCCGGCGGTCTGCATGGCGTTGGCCACGGCGCTGCCCAATTCATCGGACGGCGGCGAGTATGGGAGGCCGAACGGGAACGTCAGCAGGCGCGCCAGAACGGCGGCGGGGCGGTTGGGGAAGTTCTCCAATACGCCGTCCAGCGCCAACTGCGCCTTGTGCAGCGCGTCCTGCACCGACCAGTGGACGTACGGCGCGTCGCCAACCTGCCGGCCGTCGTCCTCGTAGCGCTTCAGCGTGGCGCTGGCCAGATACATCTGCGACAGCGCGTCGCCAAGGCGGCCGGAAATACGCTCGCGGCGCTTCAATTCCCCGCCCAGCACGAACATCGACACGTCCGTCATCAGCGCGAACGCGGTGGACATGCGGCCGATGGCGCGATAGTAGCGCGCCATTTCCCCGGCCGCCAGATCCGGCACCGGCGCGGTGGCGCCGCCGGTCAGGCCGTACCACAGGCCGCGCGCGGCGTTGGCGCAGACGAAGCGCATATGGCCGAAGAAGGCGGCGTCGAAATCGTGCAGCGCCTTGCGGTGATCGGTATCGGCGGTCGCTTGCATCTCCTTCAGCACATAGGGATGCGAACGGATCGCGCCCTGGCCGAAGATGATCAGGCAGCGCGTGAGGATGTTGGCGCCTTCCACGGTGATCGCGATCGGAATCTGCTGGTAGGCGCGGGCGAGGAAATTGCTCGGTCCCATGCAAATGCCTTTGCCGCCCAGGATGTCCATGCCGTCGTTGACGACGGCGCGTCCGCGCTCGGTGACGTGGTACTTGGCGATGGCCGAGATCACGGCAGGCTTTTCACCCAGGTCGACTGCCAGCGCCGACAGCTTGCGCGTGGCGTCCATCATGTACAGATTGCCGCCCATGCGCGCCAGCGCCTCCTGCACGCCTTCGAACTTGCCGATCGAGGTTTTGAACTGGCGACGGATCGCGCAATAGGCGCTGGTGCCGCGCACCGCCAGCTTGGCCGTGCCGACGCTGGCCGATGGCAGCGAGATCGCGCGTCCGGCGGCCAGGCATTCCATCAGCATGCGCCAGCCCTTGCCGATCTGGCGCGGTCCGCCGATGATCCATTCCATCGGGATGAAGACGTTATCGCCGCTGGTCGGGCCGTTCTGGAACACGGCGTTGAGCGGCCAGTGGCGGCGGCCGATCACCACGCCGGGATGGCTGGTCGGGATCAGCGCGCAGGTGATGCCGGTGCTGGAGCCGGCCGGCAGCAGGCCGTCCGGATCGACCACGCGGAAGGCCAGGCCGAGCAGGGTGGCGATCGGCCCCAGGGTGATATAGCGCTTGTTCCACGTGATGCGCAGGCCCAAAGTCTCGCGGCCCTCGAATTGGCCCATGCAGACCACGCCGGTGTCGGGGATCGCGGCGGCGTCGGAGCCGGCATAGGGGCTGGTCAGCGCGAAGCAGGGGATCTCGGTGCCGGCGGCCAGGCGCGGCAGGTAGTAGTTCTTCTGTTCGTCGGTGCCGTAGTGCAGCAGCAGTTCGGCCGGGCCGAGCGAGTTCGGCACCATGACCTGCACCGCCAGCGCCGAGCAGCGCGTCGACAGCTGCATCACCACCTGCGAGTGCATGTAGGCGGAGAAGGCTTTGCCGCCGTATTCCTTCGGAATGATCATGCCGAGGAAGCCCTTGTCGCGGGCGTACTGCCACGCCGGCGCGGGCAAGCCCTGCCAAACCTGGGTCGCTTCCCAGTCGTCGACCAGCTCGCACAGGTGGCGCACTTCGTGGTCGAGGAAGGATTGCTCTTCGGCCGTCAGCGTCGGGCGCGGCAGCTTCATGAACTTGTTCCAGTCGGGACGGCCGGAGAACAGGTCGGCGTCCCACCAGGTGGTGCCGGCTTCGAGTGCGTCGCGTTCGGTGTCGGACATGGCCGGCAGGATGCGCTTGAACAGCGCGAAAATGTGCGGGGTGACCAGGCTGCGGCGCAGCGACGGCGTGGCCAGTATGATGGCGGGAACGCCGATCAGTATCACGAGGAAGAGAGAGAAGATCATATCGTGCTCCTTTATTATTGGAGCACCATACTGCGCGGGAAGCGAAATTACCGTGCGTTTACGCGCATAACAGTTATGAAAACCGCCATGCGCGCCTGTGCGCTATCGTTTGGTTGGCACCGACATCAGCACTTTTTCGGGGCTGCCCGTATTAACGCTCTGGTTGAACAGGTAATTCTGGGCGGCGTCGAGCCCGGCGTTGTAGCGTACCGTCGCCATGACGCTATTGGTGTCGATGGTCCACTCCTTGAACGCCGGGCCGGCCTGTTGGGTGCGCATTTCGGCAAGAATATCGTCGCGGCTTGGGCCCGCCGCCAGCTTTTGCTGCCAGGTCGTCGCCCAGGTGGCGGTTTTCGGATCTAGCGTGTTGAGGGCCAGCGTCTTCAGCAAAATTTTCGCCTGCGAGGTGTTGCCCAGGTAGGCGTGCGCCAGCGCCGCCGATCGGGCGAAGACGCCAACCTCGCGCGCGCTCTGCCAGGCGGTAAGCGCGCCCTCCAGCGCGGTGTCGCTCAATTCGGACCGTGCCAGCACTTCGGCACGGAAGTAGGCGTAGGCGGCGTCCGCCGATTCCGGATTCAGTTCGCGGGCATTGAGCAACTGTTGCTGCGCCGCCTGGAGGTAGGCCGGCGTCGCGGCGCCGTTGTTTTGTTCGGCCAACCGCAAGTGCGCCAGCCCGGAAAGATATACGGCGTCGAAATTGCCGGCATTTTTGGCGATGGCCTGCGTCAACCACGGCAGCGCCTGCTTCGGGTCGCCGAAGGCGATGCGCGCCCGGCTCAACGTCATGTGCCCGAATTCGTTCTTCGGAAACTTGCCGGCCTCGCCGGCGATCTTGCCCAGCAGCGCTTCGCCGGCCGCCTTGCCGGGACAGGCCTTGACCGCCGCGTCGAGCATGATGAAGTCGCTGGCCGCCTCCGGCAACGCGGTGAAGTTGACCGTCGCGGCCGGCAGATAGGGCACGTCCACCGTCAACACCTTGACGGACGTGCGGCGGTAGCGCCACATCTCGGTGCCCAGCTGCGACGCTTTCAGATCGAAGGCCCCCTCGAAGGCCGGCACCGCGTCCTTGCCCTGGTAGACCGAGTTCAGGTATTTACTCAGTCGGCCGCGGTTGTCTTCGGAGGCGAGCATGTAGTGCATCAGCAGCCAGGACTTGGCGGCGAATTCCAGGCGCACGCCGGCGTCGCCGGCGTAGTTCTTGGCGGTGGCGATCTGGTTCGCAAGCACGTCGGTGTAGTCCAGGCTGTAGCGATGGCCCTCGTCGAGGAAGTCGAGATACTGCGCGATAGTCGGCGGCGTTTTGCCGACGATCATCTGCGCGTCGGTGAAACGCACGCTGGCGAAGTATTGCGCGAACCCGTCGATGAACGCGGCCGGCGCGCGGATATCGGTGTGGCGATAGATGAAGTGGCGCGTATAGGCTTCGAAGATATAGGACAGTCCTTCGTTGTCCGCCGTTTCGCCGAGGTGGAAGCCGAAGCCCTGCACGCCCGCGGCGCAGCTGCTGTACAGGCCGATGGCGTCGGCCGGCAGCGCGGCGTCGATGCCGCTCAGCCCCTCGACCCGGTCCTGGTAGTACAACGTCAGCTTCTGTTCCGAGCTGTTGGCCTTGCGGTATGGCTTGGTATAACTGCGCAGCAGGAAATCGAGCCGCTCCAGATTGTTCAGCAGTTCGGTCGCCGCTTCGCGCTTGGTGTCGGCGTAGACCACGAAGTGCTGGCTCTCGGCGAGGAACCACGGCGATGCCTTCTTGTAGTTGGCGACGGTGACACTCTGGGTTACTTGCGGCGACTCGCTTTGTTGTGCGGCGGCGTGGGACATCGAGATGATGCCGAGCACGGCAAGCGCACCGGCACGAATGGCGTTGTTCATGACTGTCTCGTATAAAATTTTCCAGTACGATAACAGTCTATGTATCTATTTACAACTATTTTTGCCAAGACATTGCAGGATGGCGCAATCCTTCGCTGTCTGTACATCGGTGCAAAGTCCCCGTAATTCGAGCAGTTGCTGCTCAAGGTCGCGCAGCTGCGCGATGCGGTCCGCTACCTCGACGACGTGCCGGTCTAGCAGCGCGTTGACGGCACCGCAACTTTGCTCCGGATGATCGCGAAAGTTCAGCAGGCTGCGGATCTCGTCCAGCGCCATGTCCAGCGAGCGGCAATGGCGGATGAACCGCAGCCGATCCAGATGCGCGCCGCGATACAGCCGGTAGTTGCCGCCGGAGCGCGCCGGCGCTGGCAGCAGCCCCTGGCGTTCGTAGTAGCGGATCGCCTCGACCGTATAACCGGTTTCGGCTGCCAGTTCACCGATTTTCAGTTCCTGTTGCATACGCTTGACCTTGTAGTGACTTCAGGGTTTTTAATGGAGACTATACAAGGAAAGGAACGCTCATGTCTGACTGTTGTTCGGGAGCTTGCACGCCGGGTAAGCCGGTGGTCGATCCGCGTTATCGCCGCATCTTGTGGATCGCGCTGGTGGTGAATGCGTTGATGTTCGGCGTGGAGCTGGCCGGTGGACTGGCGAGTAACTCCGTCGCGCTGCTGGCCGACGCGGTCGATTTTCTCGGCGACGCCGGCAATTATGCGCTGTCCTTGCTGGTGCTGGGATCGACGCTGATGTGGCGTTCGCGCACGGCGCTGTTCAAAGGCGCGACGATGGGGTCGTACGGCATCTTCGTGCTCGGCAAGGCTGCGTGGCATATCGTGTCGGGCCCGGTTCCCGAGCCGGTGATGATGGGCGGCATAGGCTTCGCGGCGCTGGTCGCCAACGGCACGGTCGCGTTGCTGCTGTACGCCTACCGCGACGGCGACGCCAACATGCGCTCGGTGTGGCTGTGCACACGCAACGACGCGATCGGCAATGTCGCCGTCATGCTGGCGGCGCTGGGCGTGTTCGGCACGCAAAGCGGCTGGCCGGACATCGGCGTCGCGCTGATCATGGGCTGCCTGGCGCTGAGCGCCTCGCGCCAGGTCATCAAGCAGGCGAGGGCGGAGATGCGCAACGCCCCGCAAACGACAGCTGCGCCGGAAGCCACACCACGCACAGTGGCGGTAAAGATATCTGAAATACGTAGGGCGGATTAGGCGGGACGCCGTAATCGGCCATCGTTGAGCCGCTGGCGGCGCATGCATGGCCGATTACGCGTCGCTAATCCGCCCTACGCGGTGCAGAGCGGGTTTGGATCGGTTCAGATAGGAGTAGCCGAACGCTTAGTTCAGCTTGCCCGCGCCGGCCTTCGCCGGCACCGCCGTTTGCGCGGCCGCCGCCGTCTGCAACGTGTACGCATACGGCGGCGTCCACAAGTTCGCCGCGCTGGGCTGCGCGTATCCGCACTGGCCATCGATCGCGCTGGCGCCCGAGCGGTCGCTATTGAAAATATGCCCCGACGAACGGAAACCGAGGAAGCTTTTACCCTTGATGACCTTGCCGCAGAAGTCCTCCACCTTCAATCCTTCGATGGTGTAGTAGTTGTTCTGCAGCAGCATGTTCGACTGGTAGCGGGCATCGCTGCCGCCTTCGAACTTGAGGTCAGAATTGGTGGTCGTGGTGCTGCCGGTGACGACGTTGTTGAACATGTGCACCTGGCCAAAGCGGTTCAGCGGCAGGCGCGTGGTGGCGCCATTCCACCAGTTGCCCGCGAACGTCACGTGCAGGCGGCCGGCGTCGCTCCAGGCGCGGCCGGAATCGCCGTTGCCCACCAGCGTGGTCTTGTGGTGCTTGGCAAACAGGCTGTTGGCGATGGTGACGTAATCGCTGCCGCGCACCACGTCGAGCGCGCCGTCGTGCCGGGTTTTATAGGTGCCGGTGGCCATCGAATCGGGCGTGTCGCCGTCGCTGACTGTCAGGTGGTCGATATAAATATTCTGCGCCCGTCCCAGCGTTATGCCGTCGGCGTAGGCGTTGGCCGAATCCTCGGGATTGACGTCCCACGGCGTGTCGAGCACCAGGTTGCGGACGATGATGTTGCGGGTCCAGGTTGGATAATCGTCGCCGTCTTTGCCGTCGGCGATCCACTTCTTGAAGTCCGACTCGGGATCGCCGCCAGGCGCCAGCGCCAGCTCGCCGCCGATCAGCACCGCTGTGCCGCTGATGCGCGCCGGCCGGCCTTGCGCATCGTTGATACCCACCAGCGTCGTATTCGACGGCAGGCTGATCGAGCCGCCGAACTTCTGGTCCGAATAGCTGGTGTACTCACGGAAGACGGTATTGTTCTGGCTCCAGCGCAGATCGATGTGGCCGATCACGCGGATGATCTTAGGCTCGTTGCCGGCCTGCTGGATAGCGGCGATCAACTGCTGGCCGTTGTAGACGGTATAGACGCGGTTGGCGCTGGCCGAGCCGCCGCCCGTCACCACCACATTGCCCTTGCGCGACCAGGCGTGCCAGCCGGCGGCTGGCGCGCTCTGGCGCTCGAAGGAGAGCACGCCGCCGGTCGGATCGGCCGACGCGAACTGCCAGGTCGGCAGCTTGGGCGCGGCCATGTAGCCGGCGGGGGCGTGCTTGCCGTCGACCAGCACCGGGGCCGAGTAATTGCGCACGCCGTACTGGGCGGTTTGCAGCGGCGTGCTGGCGCCGACCAGGGTGGCGGCGTCGATGGCCGCTTGCGCGGAAGTGGCCAGCAGCATGCTGGCGGCGAGGACTGTGAGTTTCATGCGTGTCTCCAATGTGGAAGTAACGTGCGGCGTGCGTTCTTTTGTGAACGCTTCGTTTTCTGCTCGCGCTACGATCCGTACCCGCGTGTGGGCGCCTTGCCTGAGGCAATGCGAGGTCGATTTCCGATCTCGATGTTCGATCGAAAGCCGACAACAATGCCGGCCGGAGCCGGTGGCGGACCGCCACCGCGGGTCGCGACGGACATTTTCCAACTGGGTGGGTACGGACAAACATTCAGCATCCGGACGGCGATGGCTGAAACAGGCACCTTGCGTACCTGTCGCCGTTGCGAGGAGGGCGGTGGGCCGAGTTCGCGCAGGTCAAGGAACCGGCGCCGGCGTACCCGGATGGGCGCGTATCGGCGTCGATGAATGAATACTAATCCTGGCGAAAGAAATTTGCAATGTTGGATTTATGTCACGCCGCATACCAAGTTGCAAGCCAGTTCGCCACTCAAGATTGCACCGGCGTGGATGCTTGGTCGTCGCGCCCGCCATGACCAGCACGACGGCCGGGTTGGCGTGGCCGCTCAAAATCGCCGCCGCCACGATCGGGCCGGCGGCCTTGGCCATCGCGCCGGATATGGCGCCGCAATTGGCACGCGCCCTGAAATTCGCGCGAAGTGCAGCGCTGCGGGGACCTCATCGCGGGTGCATTCCGTGAATCCGCGTCGGGCGAAGAACGCTGTGGCGGTGGTCGTCAGCAGGTACGGCGTGCCGATGCCGCGTGACATCGCTAGCCCTTTGAGTGCCTCGAACAACAGGCCGCCGGTGCCGGCTCCACGTTGGGAGGCCACCACCGTCGCCGAGAATAAGTCGATGTCATCAAGATGTCAATATGCTTCGATACTATTTGAATTATCGTAATCAACGCGTTATGATATTTCAATCATTATCGAATTATGGAAGCAGGCCTTATGGAAACCAAGGACGTTTTAGCGGCGCTGGCTGCCATCGCGCAGGAGAGCAGGCTGGCAATTTTCCGGTTGCTGGTGCAGATCGGTCCTGGCGGCATGGCGGCCACGAAGATCGCCGAGCATCTGGACATCGCGCCGTCATCGCTGTCGTTTCACTTGAAGGAGCTGACCCACGCCAAGCTGATCACGTCGCGCAGCGAGGGGCGGTTCGTCATTTACTCGGCCGACGTCGCCGTCATGAACGGCCTGATCGGCTACCTGACGGAGAACTGCTGCGGCGGCGTTCCCTGCGGCCCGGCCGGCTGCTGAACAGATTCGCTTTCCAACCAACCCGGAGAAATCACATGCAAGAACAAGCCCAGACCGTCCTTTTCCTTTGCACCGGCAACTCCTGCCGTTCCGTCATCTCCGAAGCGACGTTTAACCACCTGGCGCCGGCCGGACTAAAGGCGATCAGTGCCGGCAGCCACCCGGCAGGCCAGCTGCACCCGCGCGCGGTGTCGCTGCTGGCCAGCAAGGGCATTTCGACCGAGGGCTACTTCAGCAAGTCATGGAACGACCTCCCGGTGACTCCTGATGTCGTCGTTACCGTGTGCGGCAGCGCCGCCGGCGAAACCTGCCCGGCCTACCTGGGCCCGGTGACGCGCACGCATTGGGGCGTTGACGACCCCGGCCACGTGGTCGGCACGGAAGAGGAGATCGACACGGCGTTCGAGCGGACCTACGGCATCATCCGCGCGCGCATCGAAGCGTTCCTGGCTTTGCCGCTGGCCGGGCTGGCCAACGACAAAGCAGCACTGAAAGCCGAGCTCGACAAAATCGGCCGCATCACCACATAACCCAAATCCGTACCCCTGAGTACCAAGGACTTGCCGTGCTTGCTGCATTGTTGATTTTTCTTGCCACATTGATTTTGGTCATCTGGCAGCCGCGCGGGCTGGGCATCGGCTGGAGCGCGGCCGCCGGCGCCGCCGTGGCGCTGCTGGCGGGCGTGATCCATGTCGCCGATATCCCCGTTGTGTGGCACATCGTCTGGAACGCCACCGGTACCTTTGTGGCGGTGATTATCATCAGCTTGCTACTGGACAAGGCCGGCTTTTTCGAGTGGGCCGCGCTGCACGTGGCGCGCTGGGGACGCGGTAGCGGCACGCGCTTGTTCGTGCTGCTGGTCCTGCTGGGCGCCGCCGTTGCCACGCTGTTCGCCAACGACGGCGCGGCGTTGATACTGACGCCGATCGTCATCGCCATGCTGCGCGCGCTGCGCTTTTCCGCCAAGGCCACCTTGGCCTTCGTGATGGCGGCCGGCTTCATCGCCGATACGGCCAGCCTGCCGCTGGTGGTGTCCAATCTGGTCAATATCGTGTCGGCCGATTATTTCGACATCGGCTTTGCCCGCTACGCCGCCGTCATGGTGCCGGTCAACCTGGTCTCCGTGGCCGCCACCCTGGCCGCGTTGATGTGGTTCTTCCGCAAGGACATTCCGGCCGACTACGAGCTGGCCCAGTTGAAGGCGCCGCACGCGGCGATCCACGACCGCGCCACCTTCATCACCGGCTGGTGGGTGCTGGGCCTGCTGTTGGTGGGCTTCTTCTGGCTGGACCAGCTGGGCGTACCGATCAGCGCTGTCGCGGCGGCCGGCGCGGTCTTGCTGCTGGTGGTCGCGGCGCGCGGCCAAAAGATTTCGACGCGCGACGTGCTGCGCAACGCGCCCTGGCACATCGTGGTCTTCTCGCTCGGCATGTACCTGGTGGTGTATGGCTTGCGCAACGCCGGGTTGACCGCTTACCTGACCGGCGTCCTGAACCAATGTGCCAGCCACGGCGTGTGGGGCGCGGCGCTGGGGACCGGTTTGATCACGGCGTTGCTGTCGTCGGTCATGAACAATATGCCGACCGTGCTGATCGGCGCGCTGTCGATCGACGCGACCACGGCCCAGGGCGCGGTGCGCGAGGCGATGATCTATGCCAACGTCATCGGTAGCGACCTCGGTCCGAAAATCACGCCGATCGGCAGCCTCGCCACCTTGCTGTGGCTGCACGTCCTGTCGAGCAAGGACATCAAAATATCGTGGGGCTACTATTTTCGTGTCGGTATCGTGCTGACCTTGCCGGTACTATTAATCACCTTGGCCGCGCTGGCGTTGCGGCTCGCTTGAACAACAACCCGGACCAACTATGGAAAAGATTACCAACCTGCCCAACATCAATCCCGAGCAACTCGACTTGCCAAAGCTGGACAAGCTGGCCCAGGTCGGCGACCAGAGCCACCCGCCACGCATCCTGATGCTGTATGGTTCGCTGCGGGAACGCTCATTCAGCCGCTTCCTGACCGAGGAGGCGGCCCGCATCCTGGAACACCTCGGCGCCGAGGTCACGATCTTCGATCCGATGGAACTGCCGATGGCCGGGAGCGTGGCGGACGATCATCCGAAAGTGGTGGAGTTGCGCGACCTGTGCCTGTGGTCCGAGGGCCAGGTGTGGTGCAGCCCGGAACGCCACGGCGCCGTCACCGCCGTGATGAAGAACCAGATCGACTGGATTCCGCTGGAGATGGGTGCAATCCGCCCCAGCCAGGGACGGACCCTGGCGGTGATGCAAGTGTGCGGCGGCTCGCAGTCGTTCAACGTGGTCAACACGCTGCGCCTGCTGGGGCGATGGATGCGCATGTTCACCATTCCCAACCAGTCTTCGGTGCCGATGGCGTACAAGGAGTTCGACGACGCGGGGCGCATGCGGCCGTCCGCCTACTACGACCGCGTGGTCGATGTGATGGAAGAACTATTCAAGATGACGCTGTTACTGCGCGGCCGGTCCGACTACCTGACGGACCGTTACAGCGAACGCAACGAACGGCAAATGAAAGTGATCGACGCTGCCGTCGGAAAAATATGAGCGCGCCGTAAGAGGGGCCACCCGCGCACTACGGGTGTGGCCCGCGCCCGGTCAAGACTTCGCTGGCGAAGGCAGGGCGCAGCCGCCAACGGCCTATGCCTCACGGCCAAAACAACGGATAATGGCGGCCAACTCATTTTTGCGCACCAGATTGGAAATCCCCATGGAAATTAAGGTCAACTTTCTCGATAAGCTACGTCTTGAAGCTAAATTCGATGATTTCACGGTCATCGTCGACCAGCCGATTCGCTACAAGGGCGATGGCTCGGCCCCCGGGCCGTTCGACTATTTCCTGGCCTCGTCGGCCTTGTGCGCCGCTTACTTCGTCAAATTGTATTGCGTAACTCGCAATATTCCTACTGAAAACATCCGCCTGTCGCAGAACAATATCGTCGATCCGGAAAACCGCTATCAGCAGATTTTCAAGATCCAGGTCGAACTGCCGGCGGATATCTCGGAAAAGGACCGCCAGGGTATCCTGCGTTCCATCGACCGTTGCACGGTCAAAAAAGTGGTGCAGGCCGGCCCCGAATTCGTCATCGAAGAGGTCGAGAATCTGGATGCGGACGCCCAAGCGTTGCTGACCATGAAGCCGGCCGGCGAATCGAACACCTATATCGTCGGCAAGGACCTGCCGCTTGAGCAAACCATCGCCAACATGTCCGGCGTTTTGGCGGGCTTGGGCATCAAAATCGAAATCGCATCGTGGCGCAATATCGTACCCAACGTCTGGTCGCTGCATATCCGCGATGCGCACTCGCCAATGTGCTTCACCAACGGCAAGGGATCGACCAAGGAAAGCGCGTTGGCGTCCGCCTTGGGCGAGTATATCGAGCGTCTGAACTGCAATCATTTCTATGCGGGCGCGTATTGGGGCGAAGACATCGCCAACGCCGCCTTCGTCCATTACCCGAACGAACGTTGGTTCAAGCCCGGCCGCAAAGATGCGCTGCCGTCCGAAATCCTGGATGAGTACTGCCTGGAAATCTACAATGCCGACCGCGAGCTGCGCGGCTCGCATCTGTACGACACCAATTCGGGTAATAAAGAACGCGGTATCTGTTCGCTGCCGTTCGTGCGGCAGTCGGATGGCGAGGTCATATATTTCCCGTCAAACCTGGTCGAAAACCTCTTTGTCAGCAATGGGATGAGCGCGGGTAACACGCTGGCGGAAGCGCAAGTGCAATGTCTGTCGGAAATTTTCGAGAGGGCGGTTAAACGCGAAATTCTGGAGGGCGAGATCGCCTTGCCGGACGTGCCACAAGAAGTCCTGGCGAAATACCCCGGCATCGTGGCCGGCATTAAAGGCCTTGAAGAGCAGGGCTTCCCGGTGCTGGTCAAGGATGCGTCGCTGGGCGGCACGTATCCGGTGATGTGCGTGACGTTAATGAATCCACGCACGGGCGGCGTGTTCGCCTCGTTCGGCGCGCACCCGAGCCTGGAAGTGGCGCTGGAGCGCAGCCTGACGGAATTGCTGCAGGGTCGCAGCTTCGAAGGCTTGAACGATTTGCCTCGGCCGACGTTTGTCAGCAACGCCGTGACAGAGCCGAATAACTTCGTCGAACACTTCATCGATTCCAGCGGCATCGTGTCGTGGCGCTTCTTTAGCGCCAAAGCCGATTACGAATTCGTCGAATGGGATTTCTCCGGCCACGGCGAAAACTCCAATGTCGATGAAGCCGCGACCTTGTTCGGCATTCTCGAAGAAATGGGCAAAGAGGTCTACATGGCCGTCTACGACCAGTTGGGGTCGACCGCGTGCAGGATTCTGGTGCCGGGTTACTCGGAAGTGTATCCGGTGGAAGATCTGATCTGGGATAACACCAACAAATCGCTGTTGTTCCGCGCCGATGTGTTGAACTTGCATAGCCTGGATGATGCCGCGCTGGAGGCGCTGCTGGAACGTCTGGACGATAACGAGCTGGACGAATACGGCGACATCGCCACGTTGATCGGCGTCGAATTTGACGAAAACACGCCATGGGGCCAGTTGACCACGCTGGAGTTGAAGCTGCTGATCAACGTGGCCTTGCAGCAGTTCGAAGAGGCGAAAGAGCTGGTGGAAGCCTTCCTGCAGTACAACGACAACTCGCTCGACCGCGGACTGTTCTATCAGGCCCTGAACGTGGTGCTGGAGGTGGAGCTGGACGACGACCTGGAACTGGAAGACTACGTGGTCAATTTCCGCCGCATGTTCGGCGATGAGAGGATGGGTGCGGTGCTGGGATCGATGGACGGTAGCGTGCGGTTCTACGGTTTGACGCCAACGAGCATGAAACTGGAGGGCTTGGACCGGCACGAGCGTTTGATCGACAGCTACAAGAAATTGCATGCGGCGCGGTCGAAGGCGGCGGTTTGACCTTGAGGTAAGCTTCAGCCGCAATTTCGCATAATTTATATTATGTCAAATGGAGTTAGAAGGAAGGCACGGTAGCGGCACCGAGCGCCGCCGCCACCGTGATATGCGTCCTCCCAATTCGCAATCCAGCCCGGTCAGTCCGGTAGTTGCATCAGCAACTTATCGAGGGTGATCGGGTAATCACGCACGCGCACGCCTGTGGCGTTGTAGACGGCATTGGCAATTGCCGCCGGGACGCCGGTGATGCCCAGCTCTCCCACCCCCTTGGCCTTGAGCGGCCCGGCCGTCGCGTCCACCTCGTCAAGAAACACCACTTCCTGATGGGGAATGTCGGCGTGGACCGGCACCTCGTAGCCGGCCAGGTCGTGGTTGACAAAAAAGCCCGCGCGCTTGTCCACCACGAGCTCTTCCATCAACGCCGCGCCGGCGCCCATGGTCATCGAACCAATGATCTGGCTGCGCGCCGCCATCGGGTTGAGGATGCGCCCTGCAGCGCACACCGCCAGCATCCGGCGCAGGCGAATTTCGCCGGTATCGGCGTCCACCGCTACTTCGACGAAATGCGCGCCAAAGGTCTGTTGCGCGAATTTTTTGGACAGGTCTCCGTACTCCATCGCATCCTCGCCGACCAGCTCGCCGGCCGCGACCGCGTCCGTTAGCGGCCGGCTGTTGCCGCCGGCGCGCACGCGGCCGTTGGCAAATTCGATATCGACGCCGGACAAGCCCAGGCGCGCCGCCACCAGCTCGCGCAACCTGACGCAGGCGGCGTACACCCCTGCCGTCGACGACGCCGCGCCGAACTGGCCGCCCGAACCCGCACCGTGCGGGAAGCGCGAATCCCCCAGCAAGACCTCCACCTTGCCCAATTCCACGCCCAGCATTTCGGCCGCCGTTTGCGCCAGGATGGTGTACGTGCCGGTGCCGATGTCGGTCATGTCGGTTTCCACCGTCAGCGTGCCAGCCCTGCTTAAGCGCACCCGCGCGGCCGATTTCACCACCGGGGCGCCGCGGATGGCGGACGCCATGCCCATGCCGATCAGCCAGCGCCCTTCACGCCGGGTGGCCGGCTTGGCGCTACGCCGGTTCCAGCCGAACTGCGCGGCGCCGCGTTCCAGGCACGCCAACAGCTGGCGCTGCGAGTACGGCTTGCCAGGCGACTCCGGATCGACCTGGGTGTCGTTCATCACCCGCAAGGCCACAGGGTCGATGCCCAGCTTTTCGGCCAGTTCGTCCATGGCGATTTCCAGCGCCATCATCCCCGGCATCTCGCCCGGCGCACGCATCGCGCTCGCTTCGGGCAGGTCCAGGTGCGCCACTTGCAGCCGCGTCATGCGGTTCGCCCCCGCGTACAGCAGACGCGTGGGCGCCGTCGACGCCTCGGGCCGGTCGCCCAGATTGCCCGACCAGCTTTCGTGGCCAATGGCCGTGAGCTTGCCCCCACGGGTGGCGCCCAGGCGGATGCGCTGGATGGTGGCGGCCCGGTGCGTCGTGTTGTTGAACATGAGGGGGCGCTGCAGCGTTACCTTCACCGCCCGCCCAATGCGCTTGGCCGCCAACGCGGCCAGCACGGCGTCGCTGAGGATGGAACCCTTGCCGCCGAAGCCGCCGCCGACGTACGGCGCGACGATGCGCACGTTTTCCTTGGGGATACCGAGGATCTTGGCAATGTCGCGTACCCCCCAGCCCACCAGCTGGATCGCCGTGTGCAGCGTGAGCTTGTCGCCGCTCCATGCAGCGATTGTCGCGTGCGGTTCCAACATGGCGTGCGACTGATCTGGCGTGGTGTACATCGCGTCGAGGGTGACGTCCGCCCGCGCGAAGGCACCGTCGAAGTCGCCCACCGCCGATGACAGTTTAGGATCGGGCCGGACCTTGGCTAGCCTGTCCTTTTCCACGCCGAGGTCGTAGGCACCGGCGGTGGCGGCATAGCGCGGCCGCACCAGCGCGGCGGCCGCACGCGCCTGTTCAAACGTTTCGGCCACCACCAGCGCCACCGCCTGGTGGTAGTGGGCCACGTCGGGGCCGGCCAAGGCGCGGGCCACGTAGAAGCCGCCGACGTCCAGGCGGCCCGCGTCCTCGGCGGTGATGACGGCCAGCACGCCGGGCGCGGCGCGCGCCGCAGCCAGATCGATGCCGACGATGCGCCCCTTGGCGATGCCCGCGCCCACCACGTAGCCGTAGGCAGCGCCCTTCGCCGCGTCGCGGTGCTCATAGGCGTAAGGCGCCGTGCCGGTGGTTTTGAGGGGGCCGTCGATGCGCGTGGTGGCCTTGCCGACCACTTTCAAGCGGTCGATCGGGTTGCGGATTGCGGGGGTGTCGAATTTCATCGTTAGCCTTGCCTTAATGGTTGGGACGGCGGTTTATCGAGCGGGGCGACGGTGGCGGGCGTTGCCGGTTTCATGCACCGCCCTGCTTCGCGGCAGCCAGCACCGCGCTCAAAGTGCGCTCGACCAATGTTACCTTGAACGCGTTTTGTTCGGTCGGTCGGGCGCCGGCCAGCAAGGCGGCGGCCATTGCCGTGGCGCCCCGCCCCATCAGCGCCTCGGCCGCCTCGACGCGCCAGGGCTTGTGCGCCACGCCGCCGACGGCCGCGCGGCCGGTGCCGTCCGGCTGTATCACCGCCGCCACGGACACCAGCGCGAAGGCATACGAAGCGCGGTCGCGCACTTTGCGGTAGATGTGCAGGCCGCCCAAGGGACGCGGCAAGACCACCGATGTGATCAGCTCGCCGGGTTGCAGCACCGTTTCGAGATGAGGCGTCTCCCCCGGCTGGCGATAGAGGTCGGCGATCGGAATAACGCGCCGGGCGCCGTCGGCGCGCATGGTTTCCACGCTGGCATCGAGCAGGCGCATGGCCACCGCCATGTCGCTCGGATGCGTGGCGATGCAGGCGCCGCTGGCGCCGATCACCGCGTGCTGGCGGTTTACGCCCCCGATGGCCGAACAACCACTTCCCGGGACGCGCTTGTTGCACGGCTGGTTGGTGTCGTAAAAATACGCGCAGCGCGTGCGCTGCAGGAGGTTGCCGGCGGTGGTCGCCCTGTTGCGCAACTGGCCGGACGCGCCGGACAAGAGCGCGCGCGACAGCACGCCGTAATCTTTGCGGACGCGGGCATCGGCCGCCAAATGGGCGTTGCGCACCAGCGCGCCGATGCGCAATCCGCCCTCTTGCGTCGCCTCGATCTGGTCGAAGCCGATGCCGTTCACGTCGATCAGGTGGGCCGGGCTGTCGATCTCCAGCTTCATCAGGTCGAGCAGGTTGGTGCCACCGGCGATGAAGCGGGCGCCGGGCGTGCGGACGAACGCCTCGGCCGCCGCCGCCGGGGTGGCGGCGCGCTGGTAGGTGAACGCCTTCACGCCGCACCTCCGGCGACGTCGAGAATGGCGTCGACGATGTTGGAGTACGCGCCGCAGCGACAGATATTGCCGCTCATGCGTTCGCGGATCTCATCGGCCGACAGCTGCGGCCGCGTGGTCAGGCTGGCGCTCGCGTGGCTCGGAACACCCTGCTTGATTTCGTCGAGCACGGCCACGGCGGAGCAGATCTGGCCCGGGGTACAGTAGCCGCACTGGTAGCCATCATGTTTGATGAAGGCGGCCTGCATCGGGTGCAGCTTGCCGGGCGTGCCGAGACCCTCGATCGTGGTGATCGTGGCGCCGTCGTGCATCACGGCCAACGTCAGGCAAGAATTGATGCGGCTGCCATCGAGCATTATGGTGCAGGCGCCGCACTGGCCATGGTCGCAGCCCTTCTTCGTACCCGTCAAGTGCAGGTGTTCGCGCAATACGTCGAGCAAGGAGGTGCGGGTGTCGAGCTCGAGCTGGTGGCGCTGGCCGTTGACGGTGAGTGCGACCTTGGCCGGCACCGGTGGCGCAGCCTTGGTGGCCGCGGCCGTCCTGGCGCCGGCCGGCGACGGCACCACGGCCGTGGCCGAAACGGCGCCCGCTTTCAGCAAGTCCCGCCGGGTGAGTTTGAGTTCGCTGAAATGGTCCATGCGTCGCTTCCTTTATTGGTTGGCAGGTGATAGTTGATCGAGCGCGGCGCGTGCACGCGCCGCGGCCTCGTGGCCCACACGTTCGGCCAGGACATCGGCGAACTGGCGCAGTTGCGGGGGCGTGAGCCCCTGGTACAGGCTCACGCGCACATGCGACAGCAGTTGCGGCTCCACGCCGTTCATGGCCGCCAGTGCGGCCACGGTGGCCAGTTCGCGGCTTTGCCAGTCGAGGTTGTTGCGCGCAAAAATATCGCCGAACAAATGTGTCTTCAGATACTGGTCGATGGCGGGAGCGAAGTCGAAGACGGGGCCTTTGACCGGGGCGCCTGTCAGCTTGGTTTGATTCGCGGTACCCGCAGCCAGCAGCGCGTCGCCAACGGGAACCGGGCCGGGACCGTCGCCCTCCGGGTCGTTGATGCCCCGCCGCTTGCGCGTGTCCACGGTTTTCATCAGCACGCCCAGCGCGTTCAGGCTGCGTGGGAAACCGGCATAGGCGTACATCTGCACCAGGATTTCCTTGCAGTCGCCCACGGACAGGCCGGCGTCAAGGCCGCTGTCGAGCGCGCTGGCCAGGCGTACCAGGTCGCCGGTGGACGCGAAGGCAGCGATCGGTCCGATTGCCTGCTGCTTGGCCGAAAGCCGGGATGGAGCGATGTCCGTCTGCATGGGCGCCTTCTCTGGTTGCGCGGCGCCAGCGGGCGCTGCGGGGGCCAGCGCGAGCAACGCGGCCAGCGCCGTGGACAACAGGGCCGCGCCGGCTTGGCCTGATGTCGACCTGTCAGCGGGACTGGTATTGTTCATCACCAACCTTTTCCTCCCATTGGACGCTCTTGCCCCCTTGGTTTCCGGTGATGGCGATGTGGGTCAGCGCGGTGGTCGGCGCGGCGCCGTGCCAGTGCTTGACGCCCGGCGGGCACCACACCACGTCGCCCGCGCTCAACTGCTGCAGCGGTTTGCCCCATTCCTGGGTCAGACCCGCCCCGGCGGTCACGACGAGGTATTGGCCTTGCGGGTGCGTGTGCCATGCCGAGCGCGCGCCCGGCTCAAACGTCACGTAAGCGGTGGACGCGTTGATCGACTCGTTGGCGGCGGTGAGCGGGTCGACCCGCACCCTCCCCGTGAAACTCGCGGTCGGACCGGCGATGGCGGCCACCGTGCCCGACTTTGTAATGCGCTGCGCCGGCGCCGACACAGCTGGTTGTCGGGCCTGGGCCAGGCTGGCAAGCAATACCGCCCCGAGGGCAAACGTGCGCCACAGACGTGTGGTCATGCGTGATTTCCTTCCATCGAACATTTTCAGCTTGCAAGAGCTCCAATGTAGTCGGTGCGCTATCGTGCGGCTAGGGCGGAAAAGCGCATGGGCTTATAAGCACAGCTGATCAATCAGCGGCGGCGCGGCCAGTTGTCGACTGCGGTAGGCCGGTGGGCGGGATGGGGAGCGGCCGGACCAACCGCGATGGGCGCGAAACGGTTGAGGCGCCCCCATGGTAGAGTGGCCGCTACCGTTACTTCACTCGCACCGTCTGCTCAATCACAACATGGCACTGACTAATTTCAATGACATCCTCGCGTTCATCGCTGTCGCGCGCGAAGGCAGCTTTACGCGCGCGGCAGCCAAGCTAGGTGTATCGCAATCGGCACTGAGCCAGACCGTGCGCGCTTTTGAGCAGCGCCTTGGCATACCGCTGTTGGTCCGCACGACGCGCAGCGTCTCCCCCACCGAAGCGGGCCGTCAAATCATGACCAGCATCGCGCCGCGCTGTGAGGAGATCGAGACCGAGCTGACCGCGCTCAGCGAACGGCGTTTGTTGCCAGCCGGCACGATCCGGGTCAGCGCAGGTGAGCACGCCGCGCTGAGCGTGTTGCAGCCGGTATTGAACAAGCTGCTGCCGATTTACCCCGACATCCGAGTGGAAATCCACGCCGAGAACCGCATGGCGGATATCGTTGCCGAGCGTTTCGACGCCGGGGTGCGTCTCGGCGACCAGGTGGACAAAGACATGATCGCGGTGCGTATCGGCCCCGACTTGCGCTGGGCCGTGGTGGGCTCGCCCGCGTATTTCGAGCGGCATCCGGCGCCGCAAACGCCAGCCGACCTCACCCGCCACAACTGCATCAACATGCGACTGCCAACGCACGGATCGATCTTCACCTGGGAATTCGCAAAGGATGGCCGTGAAGTGAAGGTCAAGGTGGATGGACAGATGGTGGTCAACAACCTGGCCATGCGTGTTCTATCGGCCCTCGACGGACTGGGCTTGGCGTATGTGCCGGAAGACCAGGTCGCGGCGCACCTGGCGTCCGGACGGCTGGTAAGGACGCTCGATGAGTGGTGCCCGGCCTATCCGGGCTACCGGCTCTACTACCCGAGCCGGCGCCATCCCTCGGCCGCTTTCGCTTTGTTTCTTGACGCCGTGCGGTACCAACCGGCCTGAGACGCCGGGATTAGCGCGGCACCGGTTTCCCCAGCCACTGCAACACTTCGGTGGTGGTGCGCCGCTCCTGGTCCGCTTCCATCACCAACGGCGGTTTCAGCATGGCCCCTATCGCGCGCTTGGCCAGCTCGGCCGCGCTCTTCCCTGCCCCGTAGCCACCGTGGGTGATAAACGGCACCACCGTCTTGCCGCGCAGGTCGATCCGCGACAGGAAGCTGCGCACCGGCGGCGGCAGGGTTTCGCCCCAGACCGGAAAGCCGAGGTACACCTTATCGTACTGCGCCATATTGGGCGGCCCGTCGCGCAACGCCGGCAGGTAGCCCGTGTCGCGCTGCTGGCGGGCCTGCTCCACGGTGTCGAAATAATCGTCGGGATAGGCGCGCGCGGCGCGGATCTCGTACAGGTCCGAAAGCTCGGCACGGTGGATCACACCCGCCAGCACCCGTGTGTTGCCCGAGCGCGACAGGAACGCCACCAGTGTGCGCGGGCGCCCCTTCCCGGTCGCGCCTCCCGCTTCGTTATCGGCGGCGGCGACCGCCTCGCCCATGGGCAATGCCGCCATGGCTGTCATCAGCATACGGCGCGATGGATTGTCGATGTTCATGTTATCCCCTCGGATATCGGCTGGCGTTCGGTTCTCGTAATCCATGATCGACTGCTTACTGTTTTTTTGGAAAAATAAATGCCGCGACCAGCAACAACGCCAACACCAGCAGGCCGGCTGAACAGGCCAATGCGGTATTGACACGGTGTAGCAACAACGTCGTGCCGGTCGCGGCATCCGCTCGATAAGCAGCGACAGCAACCAGCGCCGCCAGCCCCAGCGAGTTCCCCAGCTGATGTGCCACGTTCACCACGCCCGACGCCGCGCCGGCATCCGGTGCCGGCACCCCCAGCATCCCGGCGGCGGTCAACGGGCTCAGTGTCAATCCTTGGCCGATGCCGATCAATACCATAGGCAACGCCACCGCCAGTACGTAGTTGTGGCTGGACGACACCTGACTCAACCACGCCATACCGACCGCGCCTATCGCAAGGCCTGCGGCCAGCAGGCGGCCGTTACCGAACCGGGCGGTGAAGCGCGGCACTTGCAGCGCCACCGCAAAATTAACGGTTGTCATTGGCAGGAATGCCAGGCCAGTGATCGCGGGCCGGTAGGCGAGCACCGTTTGCAGATACTGGGTGGTGAAAAAGAAAAACCCTATCATAGCGCCCAGGAACAGCAAGCGGGCACCATAGGCCGCCGCGCGCGCCGGCACCGAAAACAGCCGGAGCGGCATGATCGGCTGCGCGGCGTGACGCTCGTTGAGGATGAACGCGATGAGCAGCAGTACCCCGCCCGCCACCGCGCCCTGGGTGGTTGAATCGCGCCAGCCGGCGCTCGCCGACCGGATCATGCCGTACACCAGCGCGCTCATGCCGGCGGTCGAGGCGAGCGCGCCGATGGCGTCGAAGTGCCCACTGTTGCGCGGGCTCTCGTTGATATAGCGCAGCGCCGCCCAGATCATGGCGATGCCGATTGGCAGGTTGATAAAGAAGCCCACGCGCCAGGACAACCAGTCGGCAAGCACGCCGCCGAGCACCAGTCCCACGCTGGCGGCAATTCCCGCTACAGCGCTGTAATACGACACCGCGCGCGTGCGCTCGGCGCCATCCGCAAACGTGGTTTGCAGCAGCGCCAATGTGGACGGCGCCAGGATGGCGGCACCGAGCCCCTGCACTGCGCGCGCGCCCACCATCCAACTCGGAGAAGGCGCCATGCCGATCATGAGCGAGGCCAGCGTGAACACGGCCAACCCGAGCACCAGCATGCGACGCCGCCCCACGATGTCGCCAGCGCGCGCCGCCAGCAGCAGGAAGCCGCCAAAGGTGAGGGTGTACGCGCTTTGCACCCAGGCCAGGCCGTTATCCGTAAAGCCCAGATCGCGGTGAATACTAGGCAGGCCCGTGAGCACGATGGACGTGTCGAGCACAATCATCACGTAGCTGACCAGGATGATCGCAAGAATGGCGGCTTTGTGTGGCATTGTGGAGGATGTGGACATAAGAAGATTTTCAGACAGTGACCCAGGAGACACTGTAGGCTGCTCCCATTTGTACCAATAATTTCATTCACGCCGGTACTGCCGCGCCGCGCTGGTTGCGTGCTCACCTTAACGCTTTGGCGCCGCATCGACGCCGGAAAACGCCAACACGGCATCGGGCAGGCGCGCGCCCCGCACCTTGATGGCGCGAACCGCCCCATCGAGTTCCGCCAGTTCGGCAACGCTGAACCGAATGCCGGTCGCCGCCACGTTGTCCAGCATGTGGGCCATCTGTGTCGTGCCCGGTATAGGCACGATCCACGGTTTTTGCGCCAGCAGCCACGCCAGGGCGATCTGCCCGGGTGTCGCATGCTTGCGGGTGGACCATTTTTTCAGCAGCGCTACCAGCGCCATGTTCGCCGCAAGGTTGGCGCCTTCGAACCTCGACTCGACTTTGCGGATGTCGCCTTCGGCAAAACGGGTGTTGGTGTCGATCGCGCCGGTCAGGAAACCCACGCCGAGCGGACTCCAGGGTACGAAGCCGATGCCTAGTTCCTGGCAGGTATCGAGCACGCCGTCTTCCGGTCCGCGCCACAGCATCGAGTATTCGTTTTGTACCGCTGTGACGGGCAATTCCGCATGTGCGCGGCGCAGGGTGTTCAGGCCCATTTCGCACAGGCCCCAATGCAGGACCTTGCCTTGTCTGACCAGATCCCCGACGGCGCCGGCCACGTCCTCGATCGGCACCGCAGGATCAACGCGGTGTTGGTACAGCAGATCGATACGGTCGGTGTTCAGGCGCTTAAGCATGCCCTCGACCGCCCGTTTGATGTGGTCCGGCCGGCTGTTCAAGCCAGGCAGGCGCTGGCCCGTTTCGAGGTCGATATTCCAGCCGAATTTCGACGCGATGGCGACCTGGTTGCGGAACGGCGCGACCCCTTCGCCCAGGATGCGCTCGACTTCGTGTGGGCCGTAAGCTTCGGCCGCATCGAAGAAAGTCACGCCACTGTCGAACGCGGTGCGCAGGATCTGGTGCATGTCCGCGCGCGTTGGAATGAGGGTTTGGTACGTGCGACTCATGTTCTGCGCGCCCAGCCCTATGCTGGATACCTCCATCGTGCCCAACTTGCGGCGGCCCGCCACCATTGGAACGGTCGTGTTGGTCGGTTGAGCTTTGCCCACAAACGGCACGGCGGCGACGCTCGCGGCGGCCGCGATAAAACCACGGCGGGAGCTTGGTTTATCGGTCATGGCGTTCTCCTTAGATGTCGAGCTTGCGGCTCGCCATCCATCTGACCATTTCCGGGTCCTGGTGCGAGAAGAAGCTGCTGTTGCCTGTTTCTAGCGTAGCGATCGCCATGGTGTCTTCGTCGCTCAACGCGAAATCGAATACATTCAAGTTTTCTTCCATACGCTCGCGCTTGACCGTCTTAGCCAGCGCCACGATTCCGCGCTGCACCAGCCACCGCAACACCACCTGACCGATCGATTTGTTATACTTCGCAGCAATCCCGGCCAGCACCGGATTGTGGAACAGATCGTTCTTGCCCTCGGCGAACGGTGCCCAGGCTTCGGCTTGGACCTTGCTCGCCGCCATGAATTTTGTCGCGTCTCCCTGTTGGTGGAAGGGATTGATTTCAATTTGATTGACTGCCGGCGTGATCTCGTTAAAGGCGATCAGGTCCATCAAACGATCCGGCGCGAAGTTGGAGACGCCGATGGCGCGCAGCTTGCCCGCCTTGCAGGCGTCCTGCATCGCGCGCCAGGAACCGTGGATGTCGCCGTACGGCTGGTGGATCAGGAACAGGTCGAGGTACTCCATCCGCAAGCGAGCGAGCGATTTGTCGATGGCCTGTGTCGTCTTGTCGTAGCCGGTGTCCTGCACCCACAGTTTACTGGTGACAAACAGGTCGCCGCGTGCGACGCCACTGTTTCTGATGCCGGTGCCAACGGCTCCTTCGTTCTGGTACGAGGCCGCCGTGTCGATCAGGCGGTAACCCGCGCCGATGGCATCGATAACGGTGCGTTCGCATTCGGCGGGGTCGGGAATCTGAAAGACACCGAAGCCGAGGATCGGCATAACCAAGCCGTTGTTGAGTGTGACGTGTTCCATGATATGTCCCTTGGATGGTGTTAGCGATCGATCAGTTTTTGGTCACGGAAAGGTGCCAGTGCCTCGCCAAGCAGTCCTTCGTTGGCGCCGTAGGCATCGGCCGTGTCGGACAGCGTCACGCCTCCCGCAGCAACAGAGTTCAAGTTGTTGCATGTTGCTCTCTAATGAGTATGCGATGTGTACAGGTTAAATCCATTCGATTGAATTGATAACCCGCTCTAATCGGCATGTCTCTATTAGTAGAACTAATCAATCGTGAAGCACACCCTCACTCGACGCCCCGGCACCAGGCATAGATGCTGTTTTGCTGCGCGGTGAACTTGTCCGCCGACGTGATTTTGATGGAGTCGTGGGGTTCGTTCTTGATGTTGTCGGCCGAACAATGGATGATGCGCGTCGCGTGTCCGTCCGCGTCGGCCTCGACGACGACGGCGACGTGCCCGTAGCGTTCGTCGCTGCCCTGCTTCGGGTACACCACCAGCGCCCCCGGGCGCGCCCGGGCGATCTCCTCAAAACGCCGCTGCGGTCCTTTGGCATCGGCCCATATGCTGTCCGTATTGATCCAGGCGTCGCCGCCGGCCCCGGGCAGAACGCGCGCGAACCCGAGCGCCCAGCAGACGAAGCCGCTGCAGTCGCACGCATCGCGCACCAGCGCCGGATCGTGGACGTCGATGCCCATGGCCTGGGCCAGTGGCGCGAGCGCCTGCTGGTCGGCCGCATCCAGGCTTGCCCACGCCTGTGCGACCCGTACCGGGTTCGATGGCAGCGCGGCGCCCGGATCGCGCCCGCCCTGCCCGATCCAGTACAGGATGGCGTGGCCGCGGGCCGACAAGGCGCGCGTGAGGACTTGTTGTGCGGTGATCATCGAAATCCCTCCAAAAATTGCCCACTATGCGCCTGCCTGGCGGACTTGGCCATCCCGTCAACACGTTATCGACGCTGCGTCGAGGTTGTACTAAAATTAACGCATGGCGTCCTCCCAACCCCCACCCGTGCCGACGTCCGTGCTGATCGTCGAGGACGAACCCGAGCTGCTGCACCGGTTCACGGCGGCGCTGCTGGCCGAGGAACGCCTGCATCTGCTGGCCGCGGTGGCGACCGGCGCTGCGGCGCTGGCCGCGCTGTCGGACGGCACGCCCGATGTCGTGCTGCTCGACCTGGGCCTGCCCGATTGCGATGGTATCGCCGTCATCCGCCACGTGATGCGGCATTGCCCCGAGTGCGATGTGCTGGTGGTGACGATGTTCAGCGACGACGACCACGTCTTCGCCGCGCTCGAGGCGGGTGCGACCGGCTACCTGCTCAAGGATGCGGGCCTGGAGCGCATCGCGGCCAGCATCCACGAGCTGCGCGCGGGCGGCTCGCCCATTTCGCCCAGCATCGCGCGCCGCGTGCTGGCGCGCATGCGCACGGCCACGGTGGCCGACGCGGCGCCCGGGCAACCGGCGTCGGCGGCCATTCTGACGCCGCGCGAGATCGAGCTTCTGAAGCTGACGGCCAAGGGGCTCAGCTTCGACAAGGTCGGCGACATGCTGGGCATCTCGCCGCACACCGTGGTCGCCCACGTCAAGAAGATCTACCGCAAGCTGGCCGTCCACTCGCGCACCGAAGCCGTCTATGAAGCCACCCAAATGGGGTTGCTATGAGATGTTGGAGGCTGCGCCGCGCCCTGCTGGCGTGCGCGGCCGCCGTGCTGCTGTGGCCGATCCCGGCGCCGGCGCGGGACGCGGTGGTCGAGGAAATCCGGCAAGCCCAAATACTCGAGTCGGACGCCACGGCGCCGCCGCCGGCGACGGCCGCCTGGCAGCCGGCGGCGCTGCCGCTGTCGCGCGGCGCACTGCCGAACCAGGCGCCCCGGGTGACCTGGTTGCGCATGCGCTTCGATGTGGCGCGCCAGCCCGCCGAATTCTGGGGCGTGCTGCTGTTATACATGTATGGGGGCGGCCAGGTCTGGCTCGACGGACGCCTCGTGGGCGAGCTGCCCGTCGCCAGCGCGGCCATGCACGTGCGCTGGGAGCGGCCGTGCCTGATCGTGCTGCCGCGCGCCTACCTGGGCGCGGGGCGCCACGAACTGGCGATACGCGCCAGCCCGGTGGACGGCGAAACGGTGCTGCAACTTCCCGCGCCGCGCGTCGGGCCGCTGGCCGATCTGCGCGTCCAGCACGACCGGCGCCATTTCTGGATGCACACGATGCCCGAACTGACCGCCGCCGGTTGCCTGGTCGTTACGATGCTCATGCTGCTGATCTGGTGGCGCTTGCCGGAAGAAGTCCTGTACGGCTGGTTCGGCATCGCGGCCCTGATGTGGGGCATTCGCACGCTGACCTTCGTGATCGAGGCGGTGCCGCCCGAGCGCTGGCAATGGTGGCGACTGCTCTACCTCGCCAGCACCGGCGGCTTCATCGTGGTGCTGGCGCTGTTCGCCGGACGCCTGGGCGGCATGCACAGCCGTTGGACCGAACGCGCCCTGCTCGCCTATTGGGCGGTCGGCCCGGCGTGGCGGCTGGCGAGCGGCATGAACAGCGACGAGCCGGTCAACCGCTTGTGGACCGCCGGCCTGATTCCGATCGCCATCGGCATCGTGGTGGTGTCCATCGTGACCGCCAGGCGCCAGCGCACGCCCGGCTCCCTCCTGCTGCCGGGCGCGCTGGCCTTGGCGACGCTGACCGGCATCCACGACTACCTTCTGGTGTGGAAGCCCGCGCTGCTGGCGCGCTTGGTGCCGCGCTGGGCGGGCGAACGCTATTTCCTGCTGCATTACGGCGCCGACCTGGTGCTGGTGGCGATGGGCGTGTTGCTGTGCGCGCGCTTCGTGATCAGCGTGCGCGCGCTGCGCGTGCTGAATGAAACCCTGGAATCGCGCATCGCCGACCGTGAGCGTGCGCTGAACGCCAACTTCTCCCGGATGGCCGAGCTCGAGCGGGAGAACGCCGCCGCCATGGAGCGCAAGCTGATCATGCGCGAAATTCACGATGGCCTCGGTTCCAAGTTGTTCACCTCGCTCTCACGCGTGGAGCGCGGCGCGATGGACGCCACCGAAATGGCCTCCTCCCTGCGGGCTTGCATCGCCGACATGCGCCTTGCGCTCGAAGCCTTGGCGCCCGACGACCACGACCTGCGCGTCGCCTTCGGGGACTTCATGTTCCGCTGGGGCGGCGAGCTGCAAGCGGCCGCCGTGCGCTGCTCATGGAGCGTCGAGCTCCCCGACGATTCGGTGCAACTGGGGCCGCACGCCACGCTTCAGCTGCTGCGCATGGCACAGGAGGCGCTCACCAATGTCGCCAAGCACGCCAAGGCGCGCATGGTGGACCTGTCGCTGGTGGTGCGCGACGGCCGGCTGGTGCTGCGCATCGCCGACGATGGCGTCGGCTTGCCGCCCGACCGGGAAGCAAGCGGACGGGGCCTGCGCAACATGCTCGGGCGCGCGCAGCAGCTCGGCGGCACCGTCACCATCGCGCGGGGCCCCGAGCATGGCACCATCGTCACCCTCACGCTGGAGCTGGCGAGCAAGCCGGGCATACCGTAAACGCGGGATTTCGCGCCATGGCCGGCGTGCCTAGAATGGCATTCACGGTATTGGCCAGCGTCGATGCCGCCATCACCGGCGTTAATTGGTTTCGAGAAAATCCAAATTTTCCAGCAGGGTCTCCGTGTCCAACCATATCCACTCCAGCCTCGGCAAGCTGCAAGCCGTCACCTCGGGAAGTCCCGATGTGATCGTCGGCGTGATCGATGGTCCGGTCAGATTGGACCATGAAGACTTGTCAGCCAATATCAGTTCGGCGCGAAATAACCCATCCGGCAGCGCCCTGGCGCGGCGGCACGGCACGTTCATTGCCGGAATATTGTCGGCGAGGACGGATGCCCCCGTACCCGGCATATGTCCCGGCTGCACGGTCATCGTCCGCCCGCTGTCGGCACTGTCGGCACTGGAAAATGGCATCGTCTCGCTGTCGCCAGACGAGTTGGCGGCGGCAATCGTCGAGTGCATCCAGCGTGGCGCACAGATTATCAATCTCAGTCTGAGTCTGTCCCCATCGATCGGGGATCGCACGTCTTCGATGGCCGATGCGCTCCGGCTCGCGGCCTCGCGTGGCGTGTTGGTGATCGCCGCGTCGGGCAACGGCGCCCACCTGCATGACAGCGAGTTGACGGCGCATCCTTGGGTGATCCCTGTGGTGTCGCTGGCGGCGGATGGCCGCTACTCCATCTTCTCCACGACCAGTCCTTCGATCGGCTCGCGCGGGGTCGGTGCGCCGGGCGAGAACATCCACGGACTGTCCGAACAGGGCGGGCACGTGACGCTGAGTGGCACCAGCGCCGCCGCCGCCTTTGTGACGGGCGCCGCAGCGCTGTTGCGCGCAAGCTTCACCAAGGTCTCGCCGGAAGTCCTGCGCGCCGCGCTCGTCGGCACACGCAGACTGCGGCGTACCTTGTATCCGCCGCCGCTCAACGCGTGGGCGGCGTACCTGCAGCTGTCTCAAATGTCATTGTAAAACAACGGTTTCACCATCTCGGAGGCTAGGCAATGATCGAAGATTCCATAGTTGAGGTAAACAAAACACAGGGGCAACTGGCGGCCGCCGCCGGCGCCGCGCCGCCATGCGGCTGTCAGGCAGGCAGGGAGGCGCCGGAAGGATTTGTCTACGCGGTCGGCCGCCTCGAGCCGCGGTTTCCGAGCCTGTCGGTCGAAAAGGAGTTCAACCAGGCCGCGGCCCGCCTCGATACCCAGGGCTTAAGCGAGCGCCAGCGTCATCAGACGGTGCTGTCGCTGCGTGAACACCGTTACCTCGTGCGGCAGGTTTGCTGGGTGTTCAGCGTGCAGGGACTGGAGACCTATCTGGTCCAGCTTGGCGACGGCGGCGACTACGACCTGCTCACCGGCTCGTTACGGGAACGTCCAAGCCCCAACGACATCGATGTGGTGGTCGGCAGACGGCTCGGGCTCAGTTCACCCGCTATGTGCAACGGGCTGGTGATCCCGATCCTGCGTGCCGACCAGATCTACTCGTTCGATCGGGATTCGCTGATCGACAGCCTGCCGGTGCCGGAAGATGTTCCACGCGAGAAATTCGATGCCTCCGCGCGTGAAATGTTGGAGCAAATGATGTTGCTATCGGATAACGTCGGCGCCTCCGACGAGCACCGCGCGCTGAACTATCTGTCGCTGCGCTATTCGGCCGTCTACCACCTGATCGCCGGAGCGCATGCGCGGAACCTGAGCCTTACCGGTGTCACGGTGCGGCCGTCCAAGCTCAGCCAGAGCCGGTCCATCATGGACGTGGTGCTAGCCTTCACCAACAGGCAGACCGACGTGGTGGAAAAATTCATCGTGCGTGTCGATGTGACCGAGCAGTTTCCTTTTCTGGCCACCAAATTGTCGCCCTACTTCGACATGTAATCGGTGGCTGGAATCAACCAGGTTAAAAGGAGAATTTAAATGTCTATCCCAGGCTTTGATGCAGCGGCCACCCTGTGCCGCAGTTCCCGGACCTACGCCACGCCTCACCGCGCGGCGCCATCGAGGGGGCAGCTTGCCGGCGGCGGTCCGGTCCTCGAACCGCAAGAACCCGACCCTCCGCAAGGGCCATCCTGCGGAAAGTGCAAGTGCGACCCGGGCCAGGAGTGCGAGCAAAACTTTTGGGGCTGTAAATGCATGTGATTGCCGCGAAGTGCGGAACGATGCTCAAGCATAGTTTGATGCGCGATTTGATGCACGATTTGATGCACTATTTGATAAAGGAGAGCAACATGATCATCCCAGGATTTACCGCTGCCGCAGCGTTCGAGGTGCCGCACGGGCGCTATGCGAGCGCAACCAGATCGGCGGGCGCCGCGACATCGTCCGATACCGCCCGCCTCGCGCTACAGTCGACGTGCGGCGAATGTAGCTGCTCGGTGGGGCAGTGCTGCTCGAGCGGACCCGGCACGCTGTGCTCGTGCCGTCGCTGCGGCGGCCACGCCGGAGCGACACTGCCCGAATTCGGTAACGCTTGACCTAGCCGGCCCCCCTTCCAGTATCCCTCAACGGCCCGGCACGCGTCCATCGGACAGCGTGCGCGGGTCGACGCCGCCGGCGGCGCGCCGCGCCGCGGCGACGCTGCGCCCCTCGGTGCGGCGCACGCCGCCCTTGAGCGTTGTGGACAGCCCTGCGCGCCCGGCGACCCCCTGTCAAGCGTCGATTTCGCTATAATCCCCCCTTTCATCGCAACGGATCACGCCATGACTTTGCTAGCCCATCAGCTCGAACTGCTGTCGCCCGCTAAAACCGCTGAAATCGGCCGCGAGGCGATTTTGCACGGCGCCGACGCTGTCTATATCGGCGGCCCCGCCTTCGGCGCGCGCCACAACGCCAGCAACTCGATCGAGGAAATCTCCAAACTGGTGGCGTTCGCGCACCGCTACCGCTCGCGCATCTTCGTCACGCTCAACACCATCCTGCACGACGCCGAGCTCGACGCCGCCCGCGCGCAGATCTGGCAGCTGTACGAGGCCGGCGTGGACGCGCTGATCGTGCAGGACATGGGGCTGCTGGAGATGGACTTGCCGCCGATCCAGCTGCACGCCAGTACCCAGTGCGACATCCGCACGATGGAAAAGGCCAAGTTCCTCGGGGACGTCGGCTTCTCGCAGCTGGTGCTGGCGCGCGAGCTGACCATCGAACAAATCCGCAAGATCCGCGCCGAGGTCGACACCCCGCTCGAATACTTCATTCATGGCGCGCTGTGCGTGGCGTATTCGGGCCAGTGCTACATCTCGCACGCGGACACCGGCCGCAGCGCCAATCGCGGCGACTGCTCGCAGGCTTGCCGCCTGCCCTACACGCTGAGCGACACCAAAGGCCGCGTCGTCGCGTACGAAAAACACCTGCTGTCGATGAAGGACAACGACCAGAGCCGCAATCTGGAAGCCCTGGTCGACGCCGGCATCCGCTCGTTCAAGATCGAGGGCCGCTACAAGGACATGGGCTACGTAAAGAACATCACGGCCCACTACCGCCTGCTGCTCGACGAGATCCTGGAGCGCCGCACGGAATTCACGCGCGCCGCCAGCGGCCGCACCGACATCATGTTCACGCCCGATGTCGACAAAACCTTCCACCGGGGCCACACGGATTACTTCGCCCACGGCCGCGAGGACGGCGACATCGGCGCCTTCGACAGTCCCAAATACGTCGGCGTGGAACTGGGCACGGTCACGCGCATCGCCACCGACCACTTCGACATCACCACCAACGCGCCGATGGCCAATGGCGACGGCCTGAATTACATGTACAAGCGCGAATCGTTCGGCATCCAGGCCAACACCGTCAAGAAAATCGGCGCCGGCGCCGATGGCGAGCAGTGGCGCGTGTTCCCGAACGAGACGATCGGCCTGCTGACCGGCTTCAAGGTCGGCGCCTCGATCCTGCGCAACCGCGACCACCACTGGGAGGGCGCGCTGAGCAAGAAATCATCGGACCGGAAAGTCGACCTGCACCTGTACCTGAGCGAGTACGAGCATGGCCTGCGCCTCGCGCTGCGCGACGAAGACGGCATTCTGAGCAGCACCGACGCCGCCATCGCCTTCCAGCCCGCACAGCAAGCCGAGCAGGCGGAAGCGTCGCTGCGCGCCAGCCTGTCCAAGCTGGGCGGCACCATGTTCTCTGCCGCCAGCGTGCAGCTGAACCTGTCCAGGCCGTGGTTCGTGCCGGCGGCCGCGATCAACGCGCTGCGGCGCGACGCCATCGAGGCGCACGAAGCGGCGCGCCTGGCGGCCTGGGACCGTCCGACGCGCAAGCCGGCCGCCGAACCGCCGGCGGTCTACCCCGACACCCAGCTCAGCTACCTGGCCAACGTCTACAACGAAAAGGCGCGCGCGTTCTACCACAAGCATGGCGTCAAACTGGTCGCCGCCGCCTACGAATCGCACGAGGAAGCGGGCGAAGTGCCGCTGATGATCACCAAGCACTGCCTGCGCTTCTCTTTCAACCTGTGCCCCAAACAGGCCAAGGGCGTGCAAGGTGTGCAGGGGCAGGTCCGCGCCGAGCCGATGACGTTGGTCAGCGGCGACCACACCTACACGCTGCGGTTCGACTGCAAACCCTGCGAGATGCACGTGGTCGGCGCCATGAAGCCGAACATCCTGAAGTCGGCGCCGCCGTCGAACATCCCGTACAGCCCCCTCGTCTTCCACCGCCAGCGCCCGCGCGCCGCCACCTGAACACCCCCGGGGTCAAGTCTGTCATTCAGACACGGGGTCGACCGTACCCCCTCGGGGTCAAGTCTGTCATTCGTACACGGATTGGACCGTAGAACGCTGTACTGTCCAGCTCGTGTCCGAATGACAGACTTGACCCCGGTGTTGGTAAGCGCCAAATGGTTACGCATATCAAATCGCCCTTCACACTTCCTTTCCGCAGCGCATAACATAGACCCGCACCCCGCCAGGCCTTGTGTTGTTCTAAATGGTTGCGCTTATCAAATTTTGTTTGAAGTTGTTGACTTTGCTCAAGCCGCCTCCTAGACTTGGCGCTGTCGTGCTGAAAAAAAACAGGAAAAGCACGCCAGTACCGATAAAAAACAGGAGACCAGCAATGAATCAACGAACGATCGCTAGCCGGCGCGCGGCGCTTGGGCTGACCGTCATGGCCAGCATGATCGCCCAGGCCTACGCCCAGCAAACCGCACCCGCCGCCGACACCACCGCCGCCACCCCCGCCGCCACGGCGGAGGCGCCGATCACTAGCGTCCAGGTCACCGGTTACCGCAACAGCTTGCTGTCCTCGGCCCGTGACAAGAAGGAGTCCGTGGGCTTCCAGGATTCGATCAACGCCGAGGATTTCGGTAAATTCCCCGACAAGAACCTGGCCGAGTCGCTCAGCCGCGTGCCCGGCGTCGGCGTGTCGCGCGACGTCACCGGCGAAGGCATGACCATCCAGATCCGTGGCCTGGGCTCGTCGTTCACCAAGATTCTGCTGAACAATTCGCCGATCGCGGTGGCCTCCTCCGGCCCGATTGATGGCGCTAACACCAACCGCGAAGTCGATCTGGACCTGTTGCCGACCGACCTGTTCACCAAGCTCACCGTCAGCAAGAGCCCGACCGCCGGCCAGATCGAGGGCGGCGCCGCCGGCGTCGTCAACCTGCGCAGCGCGCGGCCGTTCGACAAGGAAGGCAAGCAGTTGTCGATGGGCCTGACCGGCACCAAGCAGCAGATCGCCGACAAGGCCGGCATGCGCGGCAACATCATCGGCAGCAACACCTGGGACGGCAAGTTCGGCATCCTGGGCGGCATCTCGTTCTCGCGCCAGCAGGCCCGCACCACCGGCTTCGAGACCGTCGGCTGGACCAATCCCAACCTGACCGCGTCGCAGAGCAGCTCCCCCACCCGCAACAATACCGGCGGCGGCAACTGGACCATCCCGGCCACCGTGCCGGCCGGCGCCGGCAACGGCCTCGTCGCGGGCACGCCGATCGACCAGGCCTTCCTGCTGGCTCACAATCCGGGCCTGACGATCGGGCAAATTGATAACGCCATCATTCCGCGTCTGGGCCGCACGATGGAGTACTACGGCACCAAGGACAAGATCTCCGGCGTGTTCGCCGCCGAGTACCGTCCGACGCAGGACCTGCACTTCTATCTGGACACCATGTACAGCAAGAAGGACGACGACATGACGCGCAACGGCTACACCTGGGCCGTGCGCAACAACGGCGCCATTCCGCTCAACATGACGGTCGACAAGACCGATTGCGCCAACGGCTGCACGGTCACCTCGGGCACCTTCGCCAATGCGCTCAACTTCATCGAGTTCGGCCCGCGCAAGGACAAGGTCGACCTGCTGGGCATCAATCCCGGCATGGAATGGAAGATCACGCCGAAGCTGTCGCTCGACGTCGCCGGTAACTGGAACCGCAGCCGCTTCACCCACGAGGCGCCGACCGTCATGCCGATCACCGCGCCCAACAGCGGCAACACCATCACCTATTCGAACAGTGGCGGCGTGCCGTCGATCGTCTCGAACCTGGACTTGAACAACCCGGCCAACTATCAGTGGGTCGGCGGCCGCGTCAACGTGCAAAACGAGTTGCGCGAGACCGAGACCAAGGGCTTCCATACCAACCTGGCCTGGGGCGACAAGAAACTGCTGATCAAGGGCGGCTTCGCCTGGGACGACATCGATCGCACGATTCGCGGCCAGGACAATTCCGCCGCCTGGCAGGCCGCCGTCTGCGGCAACAATCCGACGGTGTTCCTGCAAGGCCCGAACGGCGCGCCGCCATGCAACGGCGCCAGCACCCCGGGCGCCAGCGCCGCCGCCTTGTATCCTGGCTATGGCACCGGCTACACGGCCGGCCAGACCGCTCCCCTCACCTACCAGGGTTCGCTGATCACCAACGCGGCGCTGCCGAGCTACCTGACGCCCGGCCAGTACGGCAACCTGGCGCTGGACTGGGATCGCTTCCGCCAGGATTCCAAGTACGACTACTACAACAGCACCGCGCCGGACACGGGCGCGTCGTCGACCGGCGCCAGCGCCGGCTACATCCGCGAGAAGTCGAAGGCGGTCTACTTGGAGGCGAGCGGCGAATTGGCGCCGGCCGGCTTCAACACCCGCTGGAACGTGGGCGTGCGCTATGTCCGCACCCAGCAGCAGGTCGGTTCGCGCAATTCGTTCAGCGATCCGCGCAACGCCACCTTGCCGCTGAACGGCAGCAAGTATCCGAACATCGATTCGTGGGTCTACCAGGATTCGGAGTACAGCAACACGCTGCCGTCCGGCACCATCGCCGTCGATGTGGTCAAGGACGTGGTGGTGCGCGCCGCCCTGTCGCGCAGCATGACGCGCGTCAATCCGAATTCGCTGCGTCCGGGCGTCAATTTCTCCGGCGTCTCGGCGGATACCGGCACCCAGGGCAATCCGAACCTGAAGCCTTACCTGTCGGACAACATCGACCTGGGCATCGACTGGTACACCGGCCGCGAAGGCTATGTCTCGGTGACCGGCTTCCAGAAGCGCGTCAACGGCTTCACCGTCGACGAAAACGTCACCTTGCCATTCTCCGCGCTGGCGCAGTACGGCATCAACTACGGCACCCTGATTCCGACCCAGCAGCTGGCGATCGATTCGCGCGGCGGCCCGGACGTGGCCACCGTCGTCATGACCCGGCCGCGCAACGCCGAGGGCATCCTGCGCATCCGCGGCCTGGAAGTGGGCTGGGTCCAGCCGCTCGACAAGCTGTTGCCGATCAAGGGCTTCGGTTTCAACGAGACGCTGACCTTGATCAACCAGAAGGCCAGCGGCGAAGGCTCGAACGGCTTCATCGCGCTGGGCGTGCCGAAGAAGACCAACAACTTCGGCGTCTACTACGAGAACCACGGCTACATGGCGCGCTTCATGCACACCTACTCGCAGGGCAGCCAGGTAGCGACGGCCAACCAGAGCGGCATCACCCAGGCGGCGCTGTTCAGCGACACCTACAAGCAGTGGGACTTCTCGTCGAGCATCGAGCTCGACCAGGTGTTCGACCGCGAGGGACTGCCAATGATCACCTTCGACATCGTCAACCTGAACAAGGCCAAGCGCCGCGGCTACTTCCAGTTCCCGAACGCGACGATGTCCCAGTATGATCCGGGCCGCACCTTCGCCGTCGGCCTGCGCATGAAGTTCTAACGCAGCCAGTGCCGCACTTTTAGGGTTAATACATGAATCAAAAAATCTTACTTGTCGCGGCACTGTGCGCGGCGTCGGCGGCCCATGCCGCCGCCGAAGCCGCCGAAGCCGCCGCGAGCGCGCGCTTCGAGCGCTTCAGCTACGCCGGCAGGTCGCAGGAGCAGGCCAAGCCGCGCGCCGGCGAATTCCTCAATCCCATCCTGTCGGGGTATTTCCCCGACCCGTCGATCACCCGCGTGGGTGACGACTACTACATCGTCAATTCCTCGTTCACCAATTTCCCCGGTCTGCCGATCATGCATTCCAGGGACTTGGTCATGTGGACGCAGGTCGGCAACGCGCTGGACCGCCCCGAGCAGGTCGACTTCACCGGCGTGCGCGGTTCGCAGGGCATCTACGCGCCGGACATCTCGTTCCACAACGGGCGCTACTACATCATCACCACCTGTTCCAGCTGCCCCGGCGGCATGGGCAACTTCGTCATCACGGCGGACAAGCCGTCCGGCCCCTGGTCCAAGCCGGTCACCATCCAAGGCTTGAACGGCATCGACCCGTCGATCTTCTGGGACGGGGACAAGGCCTACGTGGTCCACAACGACGCCCCCGTCGGCACGCCGCGCTACGATGGCCACCGCGCCATCTGGATCACCGAGATCGACCCGGTCAGCTTCCAGCGCGTCGGCACGCCGAAGGTGCTGATCGACGGCGGCGTTGTGCCGGCCAGGAATCCGATCTGGATCGAAGGCCCGCATCTGCTGAAGAAGGACGGTTACTATTATTTGATGTGTGCCGAAGGCGGCACCGGGGACAACCACTCCGAAGTGATCCTCCGTTCCAAAGACGTGATGGGCCCGTATGTGCCCGGACCGGCCAACCCGATCCTGACCCAGCGCGACCTGGACCCGGCCCGGACGAATCCCGTCACCACGACCGGCCACGCCAAGCTGGTGCAGACCAGGCAGGGCGACTGGTGGGCGGTTTTCCTGGCCACCCGCCCCTATCCCGGCAATTTCTACAATATCGGCCGTGAAACCTTCCTGCTGCCGGTGACGTGGAAGGACGGCTGGCCGACGATCCTCGAGCAGGGCAAGCCGGTGCCGTACACGCTGGCCAAGCCCAAGTTGCCAGCCCAGCCGGTGCCCGCGCTGCCGATGAACGGCGACTTCAGCTACGTCGACGAATTCGACAAGCCGTTGTCCGCCGCGTGGATCGGCATGCGCACGCCGCGCGCCCAGCTGTACCAGATCGACAAAGGCGACCTGGTGCTGCAGTCGGGCCAGCCATTTGGCAAGCTCGACGGCGTGCCCGGCTTCATCGGCCGGCGTCAGCAACACCACGACGCCACCGTATCGACGGTCGTCGACTACGCGCCCCGGCGCGACGGCGACCGCGCCGGCCTGGTCGCCGTCCAGAACGATGCCAATTATCTGTTCCTGGGCGTGACGCAGGCCGCCGGCCGCCGCGTGGTGGCGCTCTACAAGTACGAGGACGGCAAGGAAACCTTGCTGGAATCGGCGCCGGTCGCGGACCAGCGAGTCGAGCTGGTCATGGAGATGCGCGGCGGCCGCTCGGCCTATCGCTACCGCAGCGGCGGCCAGGTCAAGGCGCTCAAGAGCGACGTCGACGTGACGTTCCTGTCCACGCAAAAAGCCAAGGGTTTCGTCGGCGTGGTCATCGGCCCCTACGTGCAGGCGAGCGGGACGGATTAGCCAAGCGGGACGCGGTCCGGCTATGGCTGGCGCGTCCACAACAGCGCGATCGGGGCCGCGCCACCGCGCGGCCGGTATAGCAACGAGACGGCCTGCGTTTCGGCGTGCTCGACGCGTATCCGGCTCTCGACCAGAAAGTAGTCGCTGCGCAGGCCGACGCGCACCCCGTCGAGCACGGAACTGTCGGGCAGCGCCGCGCTGAATTCGGCCATGCTGCGGAAGTGGGCCTGGCCGCGGCGCCGCGCCAGCGCGCGCGCCTGCGCCGGCGACAAACGCGTGGCCGCCGCCAGCAGCTCCGGCGGCGCCGTGTCCAGATTGAGATCGGCCGGCGCCGGCAACAGGACCACGAAAGCGTCGAGCGCCGCCAGCACCTGCGGCGTGTATCCGGGCACCTCGGCCAACTCGTCGAGCCGCCCGAGGGCGACCCGGCGTCGGACGGATGTGCCCGGCTCCGCGCCCGGCTGGCCGGCGGCGACCGCCAGCGCGGCGCGCATGGCCAGCGCGGGATCGAGCTTAAGGCCTGTCAACAGGCGTTCGTAGAGGCGGATTTCCGCCGGATTGATGGTGCTGGCGTCGGCCAGGTTGGCCAGGTTGTAGCGCGCTTGCGCGTCGACGATGCGGCTGGCGATGCCGGCGTCCGATGGCGCCGGCGCGGCGTCGGCGCCGGTCTCCGGATCGCGTGGGCCGTCGGCGCCGCCGTCGAGCCGTATCCGCGCCGGCCCGGTGTTCCAGCCGCCGTCCAGCGTGGTCAAGGCAGGCGAGCGTTCGGCGTCCTCGCGCAGCGTTTGCCGGCACCAATCGAGGCCGGCGCGCAGTACCCAGCGCGCCCGCGCTTGCAAGCGCTGGTTCTCCATCATGCGCACCTGCACCTGCTGTTGCCAGAACAGGCTGGCGACCGCGCTCACGGCCAGCGTGGCGATCAACAGCGCGGTCACCATCGCGATGCCGGCTTGCCGCCGACGCCTGGCGCCGTCGCGCCGGGTGGGCGGCATCAGCCGCATCAGCCGCCTCCCAGCATGAACATCCGCATCAGCGGACCCACGCCGTCGGCGGGCCGCAAAACGACTTGCAGCCCGAGGGCCTCGGCCGATGGCGGCCGCACCACGCGGCGCGTGCGCATGCGGCGCTCGGCCGCAGCTTCGGCCGCGCTCGCCGCCTGCCACGTGCCGCCGCGCCAGGCGCTCGGCTCGAACGCCGCCACCCGCGTGTCCAGCGCCACGCTCGCCGGCGGCACCGCGCCCCGCAGCGCCGCGCTCCACGCCGCCCGTAGCTGATCGAGGTCGCGCGTGGCCAACGAGGCGCCGCGCATCAAACGGGCGCCGTCGCCGTGGTAGACGACCACCTGCATGTGGTCGGCGCCGCCGTCGCCGGCGACGGCGCGCAGCAGCACCAATCGGCCGGGCGCCACCGACAACGTCGGCTGCCCGTCGAGCGCCGCGCTGCGCATCAGTTGCGCGCAATCGGCTTCCAGCTGCGCGAAGGCCAGTTGATGGCCGCGCATCGCGTCGAGCTGCGCGGACAGCGCCATGCGCGAGGCCAGCACGCCGTCCAACGCGCGCCATCCCAGCACCGTCATCAGCGCCAGGATCAGGATGGCCACCAGCAGCTCGACCAGCGTCAGGCCGCCGGCGCGCCGTCGACGCGCGCGCGCGCTCATCACGGTTCCCGCATGCGCCGCCACTCCAGGCCGGGGCGGTCGACGCGGATTTGCAGCAGCCGTTGGTGTTCGACCTCGGTCACGTACAGCGTGCGCCCGTCCGGCCCGCCGAAGCACAGGTTGCTCGGCCGATCGCCCGGCAGCGCGATCTCGCGCAGCAACGCACCGTCCGGCGCCAGCTTGACGACCGTGCCCTTGCCGAAGCGGCTCACGTACAGGTTGCCGTCGACATCGACGCGCATGCCGTCCAGGCCGTAATCGTCGAAACGGCGCAGCAGGCGCTGGTCCGACAGCGCGCCGTCGGCGCCGATGGTGAAGGCCTGGATGGTGCGCTGCGCGCTTTCGCCGACATACAAGGTGCGCCCGTCCGGACTGACCTCGATGCCGTTGGCGGTGCCCAAGCCGGAAGCCACCAGCGTGACCTTGCCGTCGCGGTCGATGCGCCAAACGCGGCCGGTGCCGTGCTCCCAGTCGGGGTCACTGGCGTACAGCACGCCAGCGGCGGTGATGGCCAGGTCGTTGGGCTGCGACATCGCCGCCTCGTGCGCATGCAGACGCGGCGTGGCGTCGCCGGGCGCGAAGCGGTAGATGTTATGGCCCACATAGTCGGCCACATACAGCGTGCCGTCGCGGTCGAAGCGCAGGCCGTTGGGAACGGAGGCGCCGGGTAGCAGCGCGAACTGGCGCGCCGCGCCCTGCGGCGTGACGATGCCGATCGCCTGCTGGCGGCCGAAATTGGCCGCGTAGATGTTGCCGGCGCCGTCCACCGCCGGCCCCTCGATGCCCGCCGTGAAGCTGCGCTCGGCCGTCAGCGGCGTCGCCGCGAACAGCCCGCCCGGTGCCAGCGGCGCGCCCGCGCCCAGCAGTGCCGCCGACAGCAGCAGCGCGCTCATCGAACCCATTGCCCACCTCCGTGAAATGACATCAATGGCCCAGCACCTGCAGTTCCCTGACCGCGCCGCTCCAGGACGAGGCGCCGGTCCGTCCCGACACCCGTACGCCGGTCACACCGGCAAGCGCGGCGCCGCTGAACGTATAGGTGGCGCCGCCGGCGGCCGCGCTGTTCGGGTAGGCCGGACTCACCGCCCAGCCCGATTCCACCCAGGTCGATCCGTTCGTCGTGTACTGCAAACTGAGGCCGGCCTCGAAGTAGCCGTTGCCGTAGGTGTCGATGGCGCCGTGCAGCAACTTCGCCGACGAAACGGTCTTGCCGGCGCTCCAGGTCACGCCGGCCGCCTGCCAGCGCTGGTTCCCACCCTCGCCCGCGCCGCTGAGCGTCAGGCTGGCGCTGGTGTTGCCGTCGTTGACCGCCGGCGCGGCCGCTTTGTTGGTGTTGGCGGTGGCGGCGGTGTTGGCGGTCCACGCATAGCCGGTGCCGCTGGTGGCGATATTGCCATCGGTGGTACTGCCGCCGCCCAGGCCGGCGGCCACCGCGCTCCAGAAGCCGCCGTCCTCGTAGCCCATGGCCCAGACGCTGGCGCCGCCCAGCGCATAGGTGTTTACCAGCGCCGCCTTGGCGGTGATGCTTTGGGCGTCGTCATACCACAGCACCGGCTGCTTGTTGGCGGTGGTCCATTCGGTGCCGTCCGGCTGCTGCACCACCGTGCCCCAGGTGGCGTAGGGCGTGGCCGACGCGGTGTCGCGGCGCTTGACCGCGGCGTGGGCGGCGATCACGTCGTTGTAACCGGACACGCCGTTGGTGCCCTTCCAGTACACCATGTTCCTGGTGCTGTAGTCATAGCCGTAGGTCGGCAGGCCGTGCAGCACCTTGGCCGCCGGCACGCGCGAAACCGCGTACGCCAGCTTGGACTTCATCCAGTCCAGGCCCGCCTCCGGTCCCGGCCAGGTGGCCGAGCTGGACGACGACCAGCCGGGACCGACTTCGTCGTACGTCATCAGCTGGAAGTAATCGACCGCCGCGCCGATGGCCGCGTAGTCGTAGCCGGCCAGGTATTCCGGCTGGCCGTCGCCGCTCATCGGCGGAATGCTGATGATCAGTTTTTTGTTCTGGTTGTGCAGGCCGGTCGCCAGCGCGTTGATGAACGACGTCATCTGCGTCTTCATCGCCGGCTGCACCGCCTCGAGGTCGATGTCGATGCCGGCGAAGCCGTTGTTGACCGCCAGGTTGACCAGGTTGGCGACGGCGGTGGCGCGGCTGGCGGCCGTCGCCAGCAAGCCGTTGCTGACGGCCGGATCGAAGCCGCCGTAAGAATTGCTGTAATCGGAAACGGTCGGATACAGCGGCAGGTTCTTGCCCTTGGCGAAGGCGATGATGCTGTTGGTGGTGGCGGTTAGGCCGCTGCTGTCGATGGCGCCGTTGGCCAGCATGGCGTACGACGAGCCGAGGCCCACGGCCGACAGGTTGGCGTAGTGGGCCTGCAGGTTGGTGTACGACTGCGCCACCTGGCCGTCGGTATAGGCCAGCACGAAGGCGGCGCAAGCGTCGCCGCCGAAGGTGGCGGCGGCCAGCGCCACGGATGCGGCCAGCGCGCGCAGGCGGGTTGGAACAAATGGGATAGCGATCACGGCAAGTCTCCTGGTTGTATGGATTTCGGGAACGACCGGGCGTAGTCCGCCCCGGCGGTCCGCGCGCGGACCGCCGTTTGCTGCTGTACCACGGGCAAATCAGAAAATGCCGGCGCCTACCATTCGGTGCCCACGCGGATGCCGAACATGCGCGGATCGTTGTAGGAAGCCAGCGTGAACGTCGATTGCGGGCCGCCGATGCCGCCCCACGTCTTGGCGCGCACGTCGCCGACGTTGCGCACATAAAGTTCGGCATGCCACGGGAACCTCGCCCCGCTCGGCGCGCTCAGGCGCAGCGCGGCGTCGACCTGGCTGTAGGCCTTCTGGCCGTCGGACAGGTGCGGCGTATCGAGGTTGCGCAGCGAGAAGAACATCTTGTCCTGCCAGCGCCACTGCACCCACGGCGACAGCGACCAGCCGTCGTTGAAGTAAAAGTCCTGCGAGAAGCTCAGGGCCATGGTCTTCGGCGGCGAATACGGCAGGTGGTTGCCCACCACGTTGTACGGACGCAGCTGCGCCAGCGATGGATCGGTGCCGCTGTAGTAGTCCGGGCATGGCGTAACGCCCTGCTTGGCGCGGGCGTCGCAGCCGATATCGTCGCTGTAGGTCGGGTAGTCGGCGATCTTCGCGCTCAGCAGCGATGCCGAATAGCTGATGCGGGCGTCGCGCCATGGACGGTACTGCCCTTCCAGCTCCAGCCCCTTGATGTCGGCGCGGCCGATGTTCTGGGTCGAATACCAGCTGATGACGGCGTCGCAGGCCGGATGGTCGGCGTCGCAGGTGCGCTTGCTGCGGCCCACGGTGTGCTGGCCGGTCGCTTGCATGTCCTTGTAGCGGCTGTAGAACACCGTGGCCGACAGCGTCAAACGGTCGTCGAGCAGCTTGCCCTTGTAACCCAGCTCCAGGTTAGTGACGGTCTCCGGCCGGTACGGCAGGAACGAGTACTGCGGTCCCGGCGGACCGGAGGCGCAATCGTAAGGCTTGCCGTTGGCGTCGAGCTCGGTGCCGCACAGGTTGAAGCGGTCGTTGAAGCCGCCCGCCTTGTAGCCGGTCGACAGCGAGGTGTAGACCATGTTGCGCGGATCGAGCTGCCACGTCAAGCCCAGGCGGCCGGTGGTTTTGCTCCACGATTCCTCGTGGTTGCTGATCGACGACGCCGCCGGGAACACGCCGCTGCCGTAGTAGGCGCCCATGCCAGGCTTGAGCAGGCCCGAATTGACGCCGGTGTAGCCGGGCGTGCCGGGACCGCCCGGATCGAGCATGCCGTTGAAGTAGTCCTTGCCGTACGATTCCCAGAACTGGCCGTTGTTGTCGGCGCGCTTGTCCTTGCTCATGCGCACGCCGGCGGTGAAGTTCCACGTCGGCGCGAACTGCCAGTCCGCTTGCGCGAAGGCGGCCTTGGACTCCGATTGGCGGTCGGGCTGGTGGTAGAAGTTGGAGTACGGGTAGCCGCTCGGCCCCTGGTTCAGGTAGTCCTGGCCGAAGTCGATGTTGTTCTTCTCCTTCATGTAGAACAAGCCGGCCACATAGCGCAGCGTGCCGAAGTTCTGGCGCAGCTGCAGCTCGTGGACGTCGGAGGCGAACTTCGACGCCATCGTGTAGGTGGCCGCGTCCACCACCGGCCAATGGTCGCCGCCGGCGGCGGCCGTGGCGTCGACGTCGGCCTCGATGTTCTGGTAGCCGGCGTCGGTGTCCTGCTGCTGGAAGCGGCGCTGCACCGCATGCGCGTAGCTGTATTCGATGTCGGTCTGTTTATCGAGGTTCCACACGATGTTCGAGCGCAGCGTGCGGATCGACATGTCGGTGATGCCCGGCACGTTGATGGCCACGTCGTACTTGCCGCCCTTGCAGGCGTAAGGGGTGCCGGCCGCCTGCGCGCAATCCTTGAGCGCCAGGTCGCCGGCGTCGTTGTTCTGGTAGTTTTCGTAGGTGAGCAGCCATTGCAGGTCCTTGTTGACCTTCCACAGGCCGGACAGGCGCGCGGCCCATTGGTCGCGGTTGGTGTAGTAGTCGCTTTTGGCCACCGGATGGTTGCGGCGCTGGTCGGTGTCCGGGATGCCGTCGGCCGGGAAGCCCTTCGACGGCATGTTGACGTCGTAGCGGTCCTGGGTCTGGTTGATCCAGCCGTCGCGCTTGACGCCCATCGCGGTGAAGCGCAGCGCGATGTCGTCGGACACCGGGATGTTTTGCACCACGTTGAGCTGGCGTTGGTTGTAGTTGCCGATGTCGAGTTCGACGCTGCCTTCCTTGCTGCCGATCACCGGCTTGTTCGGAATGATGTTGATGCTGCCGCCGGTCGAGTTGCGGCCGAACAGCGTGCCTTGCGGGCCGCGCAGGATCTCCAGCCGGTCCAGGTCGAACAGCAGCGCCAGCGCGCCCTGCGGACGGGGCGAATAAATACCGGCGACGTGCAGGCCGACGGCCGGGTTGCCGATCTCGGTGAAGTCGGAATTGGACACGCCCCGTATGGCGATCTGCACGCCCGAGCTGCCGTCGACCGAGCCGCCCAGCTGCAGATTGGGCACTTCGCCGGACAGCGACTTGACATTGACCGCGCCCTGGCGCGTCAGGTCCTCCTGGGTGACGGCGGTGACCGCGACGGGCGTTTTCAGCAGGGACGTGCTGTAGCGCGTGGCGGTGACCATCACCTCCTGGATCGTGTCCGCCGACTTGGCCGTGCTGGCGGTGCCGGCCGCCTCCTGGCCCAATGCCGGCAGCGCCAGCACCGCCAGCGCGCCGGTGACTGCAGAGCTGATCAGGGTCTTCCTGCGATTCAAATCAAACATGCTCTTTCCTCTTGTAGGCGTGACGGACATGCCGTCATCTCGATTGAAGTCCATCCGACGGCGTGGCGGTTATTCTTGCGTTTTCCTGCAGCCGTGTTGCAACACTAACACCGCGCTCCGGACCGGCGCAAACCCCCGCGCGGAACCAAAAAATAGTTTGTAAGTGATTGAATCGATTGACTATTCATCGAATCGGCGGGGCGCGCTCTTACACTTCTTTACGCGCCGGTCCGGCCCCACCCCGCCGAAGCCCGCGTTGCTAAAGAATGCATGCAAAACCTTACAATTCATTACACAGTTCCTGTGCCGCCATTGCAACATGGGAGCCGAACCGCTCAGAGACCGGCCGCGCCGCGCAGCACCATCGGTCCGAGCTTGCGGGCGAAGGGCCAACCCTGGCGCTCGTCGGTAGCCACTTCCCAGTTGAAGGCGCCGCGCAGATCGGGGTGGCGGCGCTGCACTTCGCGCCAGGTGGCGGCGGCCTGCGTCTCGCTCATGAAATTGGGGGCGTTGTTGATGCCGAAGCCGACCACCACGTGCGCGGCGCCGAGCAGCTCGACCCACTGGTCGACGCTGGCAATCACGTAGGCCGGATCGGCCAGGTTGGGACCGTCGTAGTACTGCGGCGCGCAGTAGTCGAGGGCGCCGGCGCTCAGCATCTCGCGGCAGAAGCGCCGGTCGACGGCGCTCCACGGCGCCGGCGGCGCGCTGACGATGAAGCCGGGGTACAGGCGTTTGAGTTCAAGGCTGATCCAGATCATTTCGGCGGTGTCGGGACGCTGGTTGGCCTGGAAGGTGTTCCAGTCCAGGCCATCGAAGCCGCCGAACTGCCGGTGCAGCCGCGCGATGCTGGCGACGAAGGCGCGCGACTTGGCGCGGTCGGGAAAACTCATGCCGTTGCCGTCGCCGCCCACCGACAGGATGATCTTGCGTCCCTGTACCGCGCGCGCGTACCGCAAGTCGTCGCCGAAGTGCGTGGCGGCGCCGCGGCCGTCGCCAGGCGCCGTCCAATACACCGCGCCGGTGGTGCCGGGCGGCCCGCCCACCGGCCGCGCGGCGAACAGGTACAGCAGGCCGTAATGGGGATCGATATCGCGCACGCGCGGCGGCACCTCGTGCCAGCCGGGGTAGTAGCCGGCCAGCACGCGCGCGGGCAGCGCGCCCTTGCCCGCCTGGCCAGGGGCGCCCGGCATGGTGCTCGTGCCAAGTGTGCCCAATGCGCCCAATGCGCCCGAGACCGCTGCGGCCGTCGCGACGGCGGCGGCGATGCACACGCCGGCGGCCGCGCGACGCCGGTTCACTTGCGTACTGCTTGCATCGCGCGTGACAGCGAGAAGGCGGCGTCGTCCTGGTCCAGCGACCAGGACATCAGGCCGCGCAAGCCTTGCGCGCGCACGTAGTCCGCCTTGTCGCGAATCACGCGCGGGTCGTCGTAGGTCCAGAAGGTACCCTTATCGTAGGTCCACAGCTGCTTCGTGAGCGGATGATAAAAGGTGGTCAGGCCGCGCGCCGCGATCGTCGAATACTGTTCCGCGCCCTCTTCGAAGCCTTGCGCAGGCCCGGTCGCCGGCTGGTACAGGCCATTGTTGGCGGCGCCGACGCCGCTCCAGCCGCGCGCGTAGAACGGCACGCCGACCACGATCCTGGACGCCGGCACGCCGGCCGCGATGAAGCGCTTGACGCCCGCTTCCACGCTGCGCGGGCTGGCGTCGCCGCTGGCCGGATCGCTGTACAGATTGGATTGGAAGCCGGTCGGTCCCTGCTTGCTCCAGGCGCCGTGGAAGTCGTACGTCATGAGGTTGATCCAGTCCAGCGAGCGGCTGTAGGCCGCCGGATCGGTGTGGCGCATTTTCTCGTCGGTACTGTTGACGGCGGCGGTCAGCAGATAGCGCTTGCCGTTGGCTTTGCCCAGCGCGTCGAGCTGGCGGCGGAATTCCTCCAGCAGCAGCGTGAAGTTGGCCTTGTCGCCAGCCCCCGGATGCTCCCAATCCAGATCGATGCCGTCGAACACGCCGGCGGCGGCGCCGGCGCCGCCATGGCCGTCCAGTTTGGGCAGGTTGCCGCGCAGGTAAAGGTCGATGCAGGACGACACCAGCGCGCTGCGCGAAGCCGCCGTGGCGGCGCCGGCCGGGAACTGGTGCGACCATTCGCCGCCGCCCAGCGCGACCAGCACCTTGAGCGCGGGGTGGCGTTTTTTCAGCTGCGCCAGCTGGTTGAAGTTACCGGCCAGCGGCTGGCCAGCCTGGTCGGCGCTGCCGTCGACCGATTCGTCGGCGGTGAAGCGGCGCGCGTAATCGAGCGTGGCGTTCATGCCGTCGGCGACATGGTCGCTGTCACGCCCGCTGTCGCAGCGCACGCCCCCGTCGGGCATCTTGTAGACATTTTCGAAGGCGTACACGAGATAGGTGAAGCCGGCGGCGCTGCCCGAGCGGTCCAGTTGCTTCAGGCGGAAGCCCTTTCCCACGCTCCAGCTGGTGTAGTAGGAGCCCACTTCGGCTGCCGGCGCGGCGCCGGCCAGCAGGGTGGCGGCGACGGCCAGGCAAGATAAACGTGTACGCATGTTGTCCTCAGAGTTTGACGTAGATTTTTCGGCGATCCATCGCATAGGCCACCAGCCAGCACGCCAGCATGAACGCCACGGCGAACAGCAGCGAGGCGTCGAGCGGCGACGCCCACGACAGGAACAGGGTTTGATACAGCCAGCGGTACACCGTCTCGCCGCCCGCGTGCAGGCGCGCCAGCACCACCACCGCGACGTCGGCCAGCACGTAGATAAACAGCGTGTTCTTGCCGAACACCTCGAAGAAGTAGGTGCCGAAGCGCGCGCCGGCCATGTCGATCGCCGCCACCAGCGCGGCCAGGATGATCAGGTCCCAGCCCACGGTACAGGCGACGTAGCTGCTGGTCCAGAGCTTCTTGTTAATCGGCAGCAGCACATCCCATCCGTACGCCAGCAGCAGGCACGCCGCTCCGGCCGCGGCAAGCGCCGCCACCGTGCGGGGCCCCGGCCCCTTGCGCCGCAGCCAGACGGCCGCCGCGTAACCGGCCAGCACGTTGACGATCGACGGCAGGGTGCTGAGGATGCCCTCCGGGTCGAATGGGACGCCTTCGCCGCGATACATATGCGGCTCGCCCAGCAGCGCCAGGTCGACCTTCAGCGCGGCGTTGCCGGCCAGCGTGTAGTCGCCGAACGACGCCAGCATCCACCAGTAGCCGAGCAAGGCCACCACGCTGAACGCCAGCGCGCCGCGCATGCCGCCATAGCGCACGATCAGCGCGCCGAACAGGTAGCACAGGCCGATGCGCTGCAGCACGCCCATGACGCGGGTGGCGCCGAGCGGCGCCAGCGTCCATTCGGGCGTCAGGAACGGGAACCAGTACAACAGGTAGCCGACCAGGAAAATCAGCGCGCCGCGCTTGACGACGCGCTTGAGGAAGTAGGCTTCGCCGTGGCCGCCGAACTTTTGCATGCTCAGACTCAGCGCGGCGCCCACCACGAACAGGAAGGACGGGAACACCAGATCGGTCAGCGTGAAGCCGTGCCAGGCCGCGTGTTCGAGCGGGCCGTAGCTTTCGGGCCCGCCCGGCGTGTTCACGACGATCATCAGCGCCAGGGTCAGGCCCCGGAAGACGTCCAGCGCCAGGTAGCGTGGGGAAGCGGAATTCGACATCTTAGAGTTTCAGTTTGAAGTTATAGGTGTTTAAGACAGCCACCACGGCCACGACGACGGCGGAAAACAGCAGCGCGAAGGCGATCGCCACGGCGCCGTGCATCAGCACCGGCCACCAGCGCAGGTGCAGGTAGGCCATCAGCGTCGCCAGGATCACCGGCAGCAGGTAGGTCACCAGCGGATTGGCCGCCGCCGGCTGCACCAGCGCGGTCCAGCGGGTGGCGCCGCGCATCTCGGTCAGCCAGTACAGCAGCACGAACACGCCGCTGCACAGCGCGGCGCAATACAGCGCCCAGGGCGGCGTCGCGCCGATCTTGGACACCGGATAGAGGTGATGCAGCAGCCAGGCGGCCACCGCCAGCCCGGCCGCCAGCATCGCGCCCGCCGCCAGCCGCGGCGATCCGGCGCCGCCCCGCGAGCCGTCGAACAGCAGCAAGACGCAGATCGCCCCGCACAAGACGATCGAGGTATGGGTCGCGTGCATGGCGACCACGCCGTTGCCGCCCAGCGCGCCGCTGGCCATGAACCACGCCACGCACGCCAGCATCGCCAGCGCCAGCAGCGCCAGGCGCCCGCGCCCGCCAAGGTAGACGATGGCGGCGACCAGGTACGCCCAGCCGATGCAGCCGAGGATGCCCCACCACGACGTTTGCATCCACTCCTGCCCGTCGGGGCCGCCCCGGTACGCCAGCGCGAGCGCCACGATCGCCGCCGTGCCCACCCAGCGCAGCGGCCGGTTGCTGCGGGTCCCCCACACCAGCAGCGCCGCCGCATAAAAACACAAGGCCCACAGCGTGATCGGGATGCCCATCGCCGCTTCGTTGTAGCCCTCTTCGGTGTTGACCATGAATACGCCGATGACGATCAGGCCGAAGGCCCGCGTGGCGATTTGCCACAAGGTCTGGCGCGTGCCGCCGGCGACCGCCAGCCGGTGGTTCAGGCTCAGTGGAATCGAGGTGCCCACCACGAACAGAAAGGCGGGAAAGACCACGTCGGCCAGGCTCATGCCGTCGACCGAGGCGGCCATGTGCTGGATGCCAAACGGGATGCCGTTGGCGCCGGACAGGCAGTTCACGAACAGCATGACGAAAAAGGTCAGTCCGCGCAGGGCGTCGATGGCGACGATGCGTTGGCGCGGCAGTGCGGGATGGGCAACAGGCATGGGCGATGTTCTTTTTATCAGCATATGCAGACACTAGCATGCCGTCGGCCGCCCCGCAATGCGCCCCGGGGAGACTGTTAAGTCATTGATTATTAATGAAATTCGCTGAATCCGGCGGGCTGGCGCTTACGCTTCTTTACACAAGCGCGCCGGACGGCGCTGGAACCCGTGCGCGCGCCCGGGCGCGGCTCACAAATCGTTACGAATCAGTGGCGCGCGGCAGCACGATCGTGGCGATCAAGCCACCTTCGGCATGGTTGGCCAGCGTGAGCGTGCCGCCGTTGGCCTCGACGATGCCGCGCGCGATCCCCAGACCCAGCCCCAGTCCGGCCGCGTTGCGGGCCCGCCCGTGGTCGAGCCGCAGGTGCGTATCGAACAGTTGCGCCAGCTGTTCCGGCGGCACCCCCGGCCCATGGTCGCGGATCTGGATATGTACCGCGCCGTCGCCTTCCACGGTGGCGATGTCGGCGCCGCCGGCGTAGAACAGCGCGTTGTCCAGCAGGTTGCCGATCGCGCGTTTGAGCGCCAGCGGCTTGGCGCGCACCGCCAGCCCGGCCGGCGCGTAGCCGATCTGGTGGCCGGCCAGTTGGGCGCCGCGCAGCATGCGGCCGATCATCGCGTCAAGCCGTACCGCGGTGGTGTTCTCGTGGATGTCGCTGTCCCTGACCGTTTGCAGCGCGCTCTTGACCATCATGTCCAGGTCGTCCAGGTCGTCGTGGAATTCCTCGCGGACGGCGTCGTCGTCGAGCAGTTCGGAACGCAGCTTGAGGCGCGTGATCGGTGTGCGCAGGTCGTGCGAGATCGAGACGAACAGCCGCTCGCGGTCCTCGACGTAGCGCTGCAATTGCGTCTGCGCGTGTTGCAGTTCCCGCGTGCGTGTGCGCACCTGCACCTCCAGCTCGCGCCGGCGCCGCGCGTGCACGCGCTCGCGCGTGCGATGTCCCAGCCATGCCAGCACCGCCGCCGACAGCAGCACCGCCAGCCGGAACCACCAGCGCTGCCAGTACGGCGGCGCGATGTCGAAAGCCAGCGGCGGCGACGGCTGCCCCCACACGCCGTCCTTGTTGGCCGCCCGCACCTGGAACTCGTAGTGGCCCGGATCGAGATTGGTGTAGGTGGCCACGCGCTTGCTGGCGTCGCCCTCGGTCCAGTCCTGGTCGTAGCCTTGCAAGCGGTAGCGGAAACGGTTGCGCGGCGGGTCGCTGTAGTGCAGCGCGGCGAATTCGAAGGTCAGCGCGGCGGCGTCGTGATCGAGGCGCATCGCGGCGCCGCCGACCGGCAAGGCCTTGGCGCCTGCGCGCATCGAAGTGACCACCGCCGGCGGCGGATGGGGATTGTCGCCGATGGCGGCCGGATGGAACGCGGTCAGGCCGTTGACGCCGCCGAAGTACATGGTGCCGCCGACGTCCCGGTAAGCGGAACCGGAGAAGTAAAAACCCTCGATCATGCCGTCGCGCGCCGAATAGTTGCGGAACTTGCCGGTGGCCGTGTCCATGCGCGAGATGCCGTTGGCGGTGCTGAGCCACAGCGCGCCGTCGTCGGCTTGCAGGATGGCGCCGATGGAATCGTCGGCCAGGCCGTCGCGGATGGTGTAGCGGCGGAAGCTGACGGCGCCGCCGGCGCCGCGCACCACGCGGTTCAAGCCGCCATTGGTGCCGACCCACAGCGTGCCTTGCCGGTCGACGAACAGCGACTGCGCGCGGTCGCTGCTGATGCTGCCGACATCGGCGGGGTCGTGGCGGAAATGGCGGAAGCCGCCGCCGCCCGGCGCCAGCAGGTCGAGGCCGTTGTCGGTGGCGACCCAGATGGCGCCGTCGGCGTCTTCGGCCGTCATGCGCACCCAATCGTCGCCCAGGCTGGCCGGGTCGCCACCGTCGTGGCGGAAGGTGTGGTCCGGGCCGCCCGCCGCGTCGATGCGATGCAGGCCGCCACGGCTGCCGACCCACAGGTTGCCGGCGCGGTCGCCGGTGATGTGGGTGATCGAGCCGCTATTGGGGTCCGGTCCGCCGAAATCATGCGCGGTGTAGGTGCCGCGCACGGGATCGAAGCGTCCGAGCTCGGCGCTGCTGCCGATCCAGGTGACGCCGCGCGCGTCGCGGTACACCGCCAGCACGATCTCCTTGTTGCGCATGTGGCGTTCCAGCCGGGCGTCGCCGCGCAGCCGGGTGATTTTGCCGCTGGCCGGCTCGAGCCGGTCGATGCCGCCGATGCCGGCCAGCAGCAGGCCGTCCCGGCCGTCCCCGCTGATGCCGTAGACGCGGTTGTCGTGCAGCGTGCGCGGATCGCCGGGGATGTGGAAATAGCGGCTGAAGCCGCCGCTGGCCAGGTCGGCCCGGCGCGCGCCGGCGGTCCAGGTACCGACCCACAACGTGCCGCTGTGGTCCTGGAACAGGCTCGATACCTCCCTGCCCGCGCCCTGCTGCGGATCGGCCGGGATCGCGACGAAGCGGCGCCGCTCCGCGTCCCAGCGGTGCAGGCCGTTGGTGTTGGTGCCCAGCCATAGGGTATCGTCGCGGTCGCGCAGCAGCGCCGTCACCAGTCCCGGCGCCAGTCCGTCGGCCGGCCCGAACACATGGCGCGGCATGCCGGGCTCGCCCAGGCGCCAGCTGACAAGGCCATCCATCGTCACCAGCCACAGCACCTGCCGCTGGTCGATATGCAGTTGCTGCACCTCGTTGAGGGGCGCGTTCGGCCTGGCCGGCGTGTCGACGCGGAAGTGCTCGAAGCGGGCCGCGCCGGCGGCCAAGCGGTCCAGCCCCTGCTTGAGGCCCACCCACAGCGCGCCCTCGGCGTCGAGCGCCAGCGCGTTGACCTGGTCGTTGGCCAGGCTGCCGGCATCGGCGGGGTGGTGGCGCAGCGCCGTGTAGCGGCCGGATTCCGGATCGAAGTGGCGCAAGCCATCGCTGGTGCCCAGCCACAGCTGCCCGTAGCCATCGTTGATGATCGCCCGCACCTGGTGGCGCCGGGCGCGCTGCGGGCCGTCGGCGGCGGCGGGGAAGCGCGTGAAATCGCCGCTGGCCGGATCGAAGCGCTGCAGGCCGCCGCGCGTGCCGACCCACAAGCGGTTCTTCTTGTCCACGTGGAGCACTTGCACCCAGTTGTCGGCCAGGCTGCGCGGGTCGTTCGGAATGGCGCGGTAGACGGTGACGCGATAGCCGTCGTAGCGGCTCAAGCCGTGCTGGCTGCCGAACCACATGAAGCCTTGCTGGTCCTGCACGATGGCGGTGACGGTTTCCTGCGCCAGTCCGTCCTTGACGCTCAGTTGCTCGAAATTGAGCGTGCGGGGCACGGCGCCGGCCGCCAGGCAGTGGACCAGCCACAGGCAGCAAGCGAACAGTACGCCGCGCAGCATGCCGGCCGGCTCACGCCGGCGAAACGGCGACATCGGCCGAGAACACATAGCCGGCGCCGCGCACCGTCTTGATCAACGACGGCTGCTTGCCGTCGTCACTGAGGCGCAGGCGCAGCTTGCTGATCTGGACGTCGAGCGAGCGGTCGAGCGGGCCGGCGTCGCGGCCACGGGTTTGTTCGCACAGCACGCCGCGGTCGAGGATGTCGCCGGGGTGCTCGACGAAATACTTCAGCAGCTGATAATCCATGCCCGTCAGCGGCACCGGCGCGCCGGCGCTGTCGGTGACGACCCGCTCCAGCAGATCGAGCGTGAATCCGACGAAGCGGTAGTACCGCGGCGCGCTCTGGTTGTCGAAGCCCGCGCGCCGCAGGATGGCCTTGATCCGCGCCAGCAGTTCGCGCGGACTGTAGGGCTTGGCGATGTAATCGTCGGCGCCCAGTTCCAGGCCGACGATGCGGTCGGCTTCGTCGGAGCTGGCGGTGAGCATGATGACCGGCACGGCCGAACGGCGCCGCACCAGCTTGCACAGCGCGAAACCGTCGGTATCGGGCAGCATCACATCGAGGATCACCAGCGACAGCTGGCCCGCCAGGCGCGAGAACTCCGCTTGAAAACCGAGGCCGTCCTGCGTCAGCGTCACCTCGTACTGGTGCTTTTCCAGATACGTCTTCAGCAACGTGCCCGCCTTGAGATCATCCTCGGCGATCAATATCTTGCGCATGCAGTTCCTGTCCCGTGAATTCAGTCCGAATCGAATCCCCAGTATAAACACAAGGTGGCGGAAAGAAAAAGCCGGCGCCCGGCGGGGCACCGGCAAAGGGAGAACCACGCCACCGGGGTGGAGCGGCATGGTCCGGTGCCTGCCCGGGTTGCGACGTCGGGCGAATAATAACGGTATAAACCATATGGCGCATACCTTGAGCCGATTCTATCAGCCGCCGCATGGCACCGCTTCATGAACCCAAGTCATTGATTATCAATGTTTTTCTTGCGGCGCGCTAACGCAGGCGTTACGTTTCCTAACCAAGCCCGCCATGCCACGGGCGGAACACGTCCGCGCCGCCGCCGCTCCGCCCGCGACATGGGCGAAAACCTTACAAAACTTAACAAAAATCTTCCGCAGTTGTTGTTGAGATACGCCATTGGCTGGCGGCAGATAAGCCGTATCGCTGGATGGGGGGTGGGCGGGCGCCATGCCGGCTTCGGGTGGGCTATCTGGTTCGCTTGCTGGACCCGGCGCTGATTTTGTCGAGATACGCTTGCAATTGCTCGCCCAGCTGCTCTTGCGCTTGCACCTTGGCGGTGGCTTGGGCTAGCAGCAATTCGAATTCGCGCGCCCGCGCCTCGGTCGGCGCGAGTTGCGCCTCGGCCGCCTTTAGTTGCTCGCTCAACAGCTCGGCTTCCGCGATCTTGCCGACCAGTTGGCGCTGAAGATCGCCGCCATGCAGCTGGCCCGCCTGAAGCTGCTCGATCTTCTGTTCCAGCTTGCGGCCATTGGTCAGTTGCTCGTACAGTGACTGTTTTATGTGCGACAACTCGAGCACCTGCCGGGCGCCCTCTTGATTGAGTTTGTTGATTTCGTCTTGTTTGTCGCGCACCGCCAGTTGCTGCTGGCGCAGCTCGAGCTTCGCTTGCTCCAGCCGCTCTTTCAAATCGGCCACTTGCTGTCCGGCCGTACGGCGCGCGACGGTTTCGGTTTGTAGCGCCGCGCGCGTCTTGGCGTGGTCCGCCGTTTCGCTGTGCAGACGCATCTCCAGATCGCGACTGGCTTCACGGCTGGCAAGCAGCTCGCTTTGCAGTTGCTGAAGAGACTGCGCGTGGGCTTGTTCTCTCGCATCGAACGCATTTGTCGCCTGCTCGATTCGAACGTCGGCCTCCTCGGCGAGCCGCGCGGCCAAGCGTTCGACGAGGTCTTGCAGCGCTTCGCTGATCGACGCTTTTTCGCGACCGCCAGCGCCCTCCTCCTCGTCGAGCTCCTTGAGGTATTTGTGGATGGTGGTTTTCGACCCGGTGTTACCCAACGCGATCCGAACCGCATCTACTGACGGATATTGGGATTGGGCGAGCAAGCTATCCCGCGCCTTTCTCACATCTGATTTTTCAAGTCCCGACCTCGCCATATCGCCTCCAGATTATTTGATACTGTATTACATACCACGTAATTATGTACCATCATCCCGGCAGAGGCAAACGATTTTAGTCTTATCCGGCGAGAGCGATGACCCGCCCGATCGCCGCGCCGGGAACATGCCGGCGGGCGTAGCGCTGCAACCGGGTTGGCGAATTGCTGATGCAGCGATGGAGACATCAGCCCTCGCCGCGTGCGCGGCGGCGTGCCACCATCCCCAGCATACCCAGGCCAGCCACTAGCATGCCATAGGTCGCCGGTTCGGGCACGGCCGTCACGTTGATGTTGGCGTTCGGCGCGAAGTCCGCCAAGCGACCCAACCCGGCGACATTGGAGTCGATCGACCACACGGTCCAGGTGTAATCCTTGAACGCCAGGCCGTTCGATGGCAGCAGCGACGCCGACACGGTGGCGAAAATGCGGTTGCCGACGATTTGCTCGGTAATAGGGGTCGCGCCGACGCCCGCCGTGCCGTTGGCGCGCAGGGTCACGGTCCGGTTGAACACCGCGCCCGGCAGGCCGACCGACGTGAACGGCGCGGCGGTCGTACCGCCCGCGTCGAGGCCGAAGACGTAGGCCGCGCCGTTGACGCCGGCGATGGCGCCCGCCGCCGTGGTGCTGAACACGAATTCGTTGGTGGCGGCGTTGAAGCTGACGTCGGCCGACAGCACGTCGAAGGCGGCGTCGCGGCTGCCGGTGTAGCCGGCCAGGAAATCGCCGGCAGCGTCGGTCACGGCGTGGGCATTCGCAGCCAGGGCCAGCGCGGCCACGGTCAGGGTCTTGTTTAACAGCTTTTTCATCGTTGTCATCCTCGTAGTTGTGATTGGCGCCGGTTGGCTGCCTACCGTAGATTCCCGGTGAACTACCAATAGTTCAAAAAACTTGGCATTTTTTTACGGTGACGCCCCTCTCCATTTCAGGTGGTGGACGGCACGGGGCGCCGGATGAGATACTCGCAAGCTCGATAACCGGCTCCGGCAGCGGCGCGCACAATGGGACCTTATGGCACACGGCTTTCTCTTACACATGGTGTTTTATCTGGTCGCGGCCGTGGTGCTGGTGCCGCTGGCCAAGCGGGCCGGCATGGGCGCGGTGCTCGGCTATCTGACCGCCGGCGCCCTGATCGGCCCGTGGGGCCTGTCGCTGATCGGCAATGTCGAGGATGTGCTGAGCGTGTCGGAGTTCGGCGTGGTGCTGATGCTGTTCCTGATCGGCCTGGAACTGGAGCCGAAAAAGCTGTGGTCGCTGCGCCGGCCCATCTTCGGCTGGGGCGGCGTGCAGGTGCTGATCGTCGGCACGGCGCTGACGGCGGCGGCCATGGCGTTCGGCGTCGACTGGAAAATCGCGCTGGTCGCCGGCCTCGGCATGTCGCTGTCGTCGACCGCCATCGTACTGGCCACCCTGGGCGAGCGCAAACTGATGCCCAGCCCGGCCGGCGCGGCGAGCTTCTCCATTTTGCTGTTCCAGGATATCGCGGCGATCCCGATGATCGCGCTGGTGCCTTTGCTGGCCGGCGTGGCCGCCGAGCATACCGGCGGCGGCTGGATGCGGGCGGTCAAGCTGGTTGCGGTGCTGCTGACCTTGGTCGCCTTCGGCCGCTGCCTGGTCAACCCGGTGATGCGTTTCCTGGCGCGCACCGGCCTGCGCGAGCTGTTCACCGCCTTCGCGCTGCTGCTGGTCATCGGCATCTGTCTGCTGATGGAATCGGTCGGGCTGTCGCTGGCGCTGGGCACGTTCACCGCCGGCGTGCTGCTGGCCGACTCCGAATACCGTCACCAGCTGGTCAGCGACCTGGAGCCGTTCAAGGGGCTGCTGCTCGGCCTGTTCTTCATGGCGGTGGGCATGTCGGCCGATTTCGGCGTGCTGCTGGCCCAACCGCTGCTGGTGGTGGGGTTGGCCTGCGGCCTGCTGCTGCTCAAGGGCGGCCTGCTGTACGGCATGTCGTTCTGGTTCGACATTCCACGCGGCCAGCGCCTGTTCTTCGCGCTGCTGATGTCGCAGGGCGGCGAATTCGCCTTCGTGGTGTTCGGAACGGCCGTCGAAGCGCGGGTGCTGGCGCCGGAGACCTCGGCCATGCTGGTGATGGTGGTGACGTTGTCGATGGTGGCCACGCCGCTGTTGCTGCTGCTGTACGACACGCTGGCGGCGCCGCGCCTGCGCACGGCGAAAAAGAAACGCGAAGCGGACCGGATCACCGTCGAGCATCCGGTGATCATCGCCGGCTTCGGCCGCTTCGGCCAGATCATCGGCCGCCTGCTGTCGGCCAACCGCATCGGCGTGACGGTGCTCGACCACGACCCCGACCAGATCGAACTGCTGCGCAAGTTCGGCTACGAAGTGTACTACGGCGACGCCACCCGCATCGACCTGCTGGAGGCGGCCGGCATCGGCAAGGCCACCACGTTGGTGATCGCGATCGACGCCGTCGACGACAGCCTGGCGCTGGTCGACGCGGTGCGCGAGCGCTACCCGTCGCTGACGATCCTGGCGCGGGCGCGCAACGTCACGCACTATTACGAACTGCTGGACCGTGGCGTCACGCTGATCGAGCGCGAAACGTTCGAAGCGTCGCTGCAGCTGGGTGCCAAGGTGCTGCAGCAGCTCGGCTTCGCCGCCGAGCGCGCCGAGCACGCCGCGCGCACCTTCCGGACGCACAACCTCAAGATGTTAATGGAAGTCTACCCGCACCAACAAGACCAGGACGAAATGGTCTCGCTCACGCGCAAGGGCAGGCTCGAGCTGGAAGAAATGTTCGCCGGCGACGCCGCCGCCTTCAAAACCGCCGAACACCGCACACCGGGGTCAAGTCTGACATTCGGACACGAGCCCGACGGCAAAAACCAACCGGGGTCAGTGCCGACATTCGGACACGAGCCCGAGGGCAAGCCGTAGCCCTCATCTCGTGTCCGGATGTCGGCACCGCCCCAGAGGTGTGTTAGCGCTCAGGTCGTGTCCGAATGTCGGCACTGACCCCGGTGTTGTTGTTTAGCAGCAGGAACCTTTTGGGCGCTTGTTGTCGGAACACCCGGCAGCGGCGACACCACGAACAAATCGCCCCGGCCCGGGCCGATCGGGTTGCCGTACGGGTCGATGGGCGTGATGACCAGCGTGCCTTCGCGGCCATCGGGGCCGTCGTTGCCGCACACCACGGTGCAGCCGGGTCGACGTCGAAGCCCGACGCCTGGGTGACGGTGCGTCCGTCGTTGATGATGCGGCCGATACGATGAGCCATGATGTTCTCCCTGGAGGAATGGCGCCGTGTACGCTCCTATTGGACGGCCGCGCCCGCGATCGCGCGCTCGACCATCAACGACCGGTTACGGTACATCAAAGGAGCACGTCCGGGGAGGACGCGCGAGTAACGTCAGACGAGAACGTTAGAGGAGAACAGCCGGCGCCGCCGCCGTCACGGTGGCCGCGCCGTCCCGCCGCGCGAACAGCGGCAGCGCCGCCGCGCCGACCGGCCGCGAGATATGGTATCCCTGCAAGTAATGGCAACCCATGGCTTCGAGCGCGCGCGCCTGCCCGGCCGTTTCCACGCCTTCGGCGACCAGTTGCAGGCCCAGGCTTTTGCCCATGGCGATGATGGTGGCCACCAGCGCGTTGCTGCGCGGGCTGTCCACCATGTCGGTGACGAAGGCGCGGTCGATCTTGAGCGTGTTGATCTGGAACTGGGTCAGGTAGCTCAGCGACGAATAGCCGGTGCCGAAATCGTCGAGCGACAGGCTGACGCCAAGCGCGCGCAACCTGCCGAGCGCGTCCCGGACCTGCGCGCCGTCGCTGATGAGCACGCGTTCGGTCAGCTCGAGCTCCAGCCGCCCCGGCGCCAGGCCGTTGGCCGACAAGGCCCGTTCCACCAGCCCGATGAAGGCCGGGTCGAGCAACTGCCGCGCGGAGACGTTGATGCTGACCACCAGCTGCGGCAGGCTGTCGCGCCAGCCCGCCAACTGGCGGCACGCCTCGTCGAGCACCCACGCCCCCAGTTCGATGATCAGGCCGCTGTCCTCGGCCACCGGGATGAAGCGGTCCGGCCCGATCGCGCCCAGCGAGGCGCTGTGCCAGCGCAGCAGCGCCTCGGCCTTGTCCATGCCGCCGCTGGCGGCGTCGACGATCGGCTGGTACACCAAGCTGAGCTCGCCGGCCTGGATGGCCCCGCGCAGCGCGCCGTCGATCACCAGCGCGTCGCGCGCGTAGGCGCTCATGGCCGGATCGAAGAAGCGCAGCTCGCCCCTGCCCGATTTCTTGACGTCGTGCATGGCGATGTCGGCGTTGCGGGTCAGCGCGTCGGCGTCGCCGCCGTCGCCGGGATAACACGCCACGCCGATGCTGGCCGACACGGTGATCAGTTGCGGCGACAGCTGGAAGCCGTTGTTCAGCGCGCGCAGGATCTGCTGCCCGCGGGCGGTCGCCGCGGCGGCGACGTCGGCCAGCGGCAGGTCTTGCAGCACCACGATGAACTCGTCGCCGCCGAAGCGGGCCAGCAGGTCGCCGTCGCGCGCCATGCCGCGCAGCAGCTGCGCCATCTGGATCAGCAACTGGTCGCCGGCGCCATGGCCGAAGCTGTCGTTGACCCGCTTGAACTTGTCGATGTCGACGAACAGCACCGCGCAGCCGCTGCCTTCGGCCCGCGCCTGCGCCAGCGCGGCGGCCAGCCGCCCCGACAAGCCATGCCGGTTCAGCAGGCCGGTGACGCTGTCGAAGTTCGCGGCGCGCTGCAGCAGGTCGTCGTTGTTCTTGCGCTCGGTGATGTCCATCACCAGCATCATGCAGTGCAACTGGCCGCGCTCGTAGTGCGGCGAGGCGATCAGCTCGAGCGGCAATGCGCGGCCGCCGACGTCGACGACCACCGTTTCGACATGCGGATAGCGGGCGGCGTCGGCGAAACGCTGGAAGTGGGCGGCCACGCCCCGGCGACCGACCGACGGCAGCCAATCGACGATGCGGGTGCCGAGCAGCTGCTTGACGCCCGGCGCGCCCAGCAGGCGGGCGCAGCTCTCGTTGGCGGAGCGGATGCGGCCGTTGCGGTCGTACACCAGGAAACCCTTGCTCAGGCTGTCGATCGCGCGCGTATAGCGCTTCTGTATCTTTTCCTGCACCGCGTGGATCAGGCACAACATCGAGCTGGCCTTGATCACGAACGACCAGATAAACCAGACTTCGAACGCGGTCGGCACCAGGTCCATGCCGTTGGCAAGGTTGAACACGCCGCGCGCCACCAGTATCAGGCCCAGCAAGCGGTATTGGTTGCGCTTGCCCGCCAGCCGCCAGCCGACCCAGAGGAACGTCAGGCCATAGGCGAAGGCGGTGATGGTCTCGACCGACCGCTCCAGCGTGGTCCACGCCGCGTAGGCGGCGCAGCCGAACAGCACGAACGACAACCCGGCGACACGCATGTGGCGGCGTTTGAGATTACCAAGGAAAAATTCGGTGCGACCCAGAACCCGGCCACGCTGACCGCCAGTGTAGCGGCCGCCAGCGCGTGGCGCGGCCAGTCCGGCGGCGCCACGTACCAAACAACAGTGCCGGCGGTCATCGCCAGCTGGCCCGCCGCCCAGGCGATCGCCTGCTTTTCGTCGCTATGACGCCACCACAGGAACACCAGCACCGCGCACAGGATCAGGTCGGTGCCAAGCGAAAACAGGATAAAAGTGTGGGGCGATACGTTCATAAACAAGCAATATGCCTTAGCCCCGGCGATTAATCAATGCCGAGGCCGCTTCAGCTTGTCGTTTCACCTCGTTTGCAGGCGGTCGCCCCCTCCAAGGCGCCTAGTCGAGCGTGACGACGCAGCCGACGCCGTAGCTCTCCAGGTCGCTCACGTGCATGCTGCGCAGCCGGAACGTGACGCTGCGCCCGAAGCCGACCCGCGCGCCCGGGCGCAGGTTCGAGTCCGACCCGGGCGCGCCCAGATGGTCGCCACCGGTGCCGACCACGCCCGCGTCGGCGCCGTCGATGCGGTAGACCTCGATCGCCTGGGCGTTGTCCCGATCGTAATCGGTGAGCGAGTCGGTGAACGTGATGCTGCCCCACGCCAGGAACGAGCGCGCGCGCCCGAAGTTGACGGTGGCGGTCGTCGTGCCGGCGCCGAAATTCCACAGGTTGACTCGGAAGGCGTCCATCAGGCTTCCCCTTTGGCGGCGCGGCGCGGCGCGCGCGCGGCCACCTGCAGGCGCTTGACCGCGCCATCGAAGACCAGCGTCTTGTCGCGGTTGGCGGGATCGAAGTCCGGCGGCGCGCAATGGACCTCGTAGCCGGCCGGATCGCCCAGTTCGAAGACGGCCGCGCGCAGCTCCTCGTCCGAGCACGTCACGGGCTGCTCGTTGCCGAACACATAGTGGGAATGCATCCGCACGATCTTGCCGGTTGCCGTCTCAACGATTGCATAGTGTGTCATGAGTGATACCTCCTTAGTCGAGCGCGAGCACGCAGCCCACGCCATATGCCTCAAGGTCGGATGAATGGAAGGTGCTCAACCTGAACTGCACCGTCCGCCCCGCGCCGATGAACGCGCCCTGGAACAGGTTGCTCGGGGCGCCATTCGTGCCCAGGTGGTCGCCGCCGAAGCCGGCATTGCCGACCAGTTCGCCATCGACGCGGAACACATCGAGCGCGCAGGCGTTGTCGCGGTCGTAGTCGGTCAGGGCATCGACGAAGGTCGCCTGGCCGAACGCCAGGAAGCGGCGGCGCCGGCCGAAATCGACCAGCGCCGAACCGGTGCCGCCGGCGAAGGCCCACAGGTTGACCACGGCCGCCCGCGCGCCGGCGCCGGCCCGGAACGGGTACAGGCTCAGGATGCCGCGTATGTCTTCCTCGGCCAGCGTGTGCTGGCCGTTTTGGACGAACGGGAACATGACCGCGTTGTCCTCGCGCGAGTGGCCCAGGCCCAGCGCGTGGCCGATCTCGTGGATGGCGACGTTCCACAGGTCCTGGCCGCCGGCCGAGCCAAAGCGCCAGTCGCGCCAGTTCTCGGACTCGTCGAAGTGGACCACGCCGGTCCGCGGATAGAAACCGTGCGCGACGATGGTGCCGGGGCCGTCGAACGGCGAACCGTCGCCATGGTCGCCGGATTCGAAGCCGAGGCGGATGTCGGCGCCGCTGTCGACGCGCGTGAAGCTGAGCGGACTGACGCCGGCCCACACCTGGAACGCGGCGTCGATGCACTCGACCTCGGTCGTCAGGTCCGGCGAACCGTTGTAGACCTGGTAGCGCAGGTCGTAGCTCTCCCACGGTCCGCTGTTGATGCGGAACGTAAACGGGTCCTGCGCCTCGTCTCCCGAGCTGCCCAGCGCGTCCGACAGCGCCTTCAGATCGACGCCTTCCGGGATGTCGCGCATGCCGCAACGGGGCTGGCGCAGCAGCTTCAGCGTCCGCACATCGATGTCGCCGCTCACCGGCAGGTGAAAGTAGGCCTGGAAGATGCGCACGGCGCGCGTCATGTCGGCATCGTAGAGATCGCTCCGGTCCCCGGCCGGGTGGTAGCCGAGCCGCGTCAGCAGTTGCTTGAAATGGGCGATGGCGTCGCCGCGCGCGCCTTCGCGGTGGACGATCCTGGCGAGTTGCCGCGCTCGCTCGGCGGGATATTTGCTCATTTTCACCATCTCCTTTGTCGACAACCATCGCTCGCAAAGGGGATTCTGTTCCCTCTCCAGGCCGTCGCGTTGAGGCGGATCAAGCGCGGCCTTGTCGACGCGGCTTGCGTAATTGCCGTAAGGCCATTGCTGTTACCCATGTTCTTTCGTCACGATTGCGCGCACTGAAAGTCAATTGAAAGCTTGGCGGATTTATAGTATTCGCAGAACTTATGCGGCTTATGCGCAAAAACTATAACGCCGGCAAGCCATCACGCCGACGGATGATACTGAGGAGAATTAAATGTTGACCGTGCTCGCCTATTCGATGGTCGTAGTCTTTATGTTTTTGATCATGACCAAGCGCCTGCCGGCGATGGTCGCGCTGATCCTGGTGCCGATCGGCTTCGGGCTGATCGGCGGCTTCGGCGCCGAACTGGGCCCGATGATGCTCGCCGGGATCAAACAGCTGGCCCCGACCGGCGTCATGCTGATGTTCGCCATCCTCTACTTCGGCGTCATGATCGACGCCGGCCTGTTCGATCCGGTGGTGCGGCTGATCCTCAAACTGGTCAAGGGCGACCCGATGAAGATCGTGGTCGGCACCGCCGTGCTGACGATGATCGTCTCGCTCGACGGCGACGGCGCCACCACCTATATGATCACCGTTTCGGCCATGCTGCCGCTGTACCAGCGCCTCGGCATCAGCCGCCTGGTCATGGCGTGCGTGATCATGCTGGCCGGCGGCGTGTTCAACATCCTGCCGTGGGGCGGCCCGACCGCCCGCGCCGCCAGCGCGCTGGCCGTCGACGTCAGCGACATCTTCGTGCCGATGATTCCGGCCATGATCGCCGGGGTCTGCTGGGTGCTGTTCGTCGCCTACGTGCTGGGCCGCAAGGAGCGCAACCGTCTCGGCGTGGTCGATCTGCTGCCGGCCAAGGCCACCAAGGCCGTGGCGGCGGAAGTCGACGCCGTCGGCGTGCAGCCGGCCTACACCGGCGTCGCCCAGCTGCAGCAAGTGAACGCCGCCATGGGCATGCACGGCGCGATGGGCGGCTCGGGCCAGGTCGGCATCGCCGGGCGTCCGCGCCACACCGCCGGCGACCAGGGCCCGGCGTTCGGCAAGGTGGTCCATCTGCACGGCGCGCCGTCCGCCGGCGACGCCGGCGCCGACGATGAAATCAACCTGACCGATCCGCAAACCGCGCGGCCGAAACTGATCTGGATTAACCTCGCGCTGACCCTGGTGCTGATGGGGATGCTGATCAAAGGCCTGCTGCCGCTGCCGGTGCTGTTCATGATCGCCTTCGCGATCGCCATCATGATTAATTATCCGAAGCTGGAAGATCAAAAGGAGCGCCTGACGGCCCACGCCGCCAACGTGCTGCCGGTGGTGTCGCTGATCTTCGCCGCCGGTATCTTTGTCGGCATCCTGCAAGGCACCAAGATGGTCGACGCCATCGCCGCCAGCGTGATCACCGCCATCCCGGCGTGGATGGGGCCTTACCTGGCCATCGTCACCGGCATCCTGAGCATTCCGTTCACCTTCTTCATCTCGAACGACGCGTTCTACTTCGGCGTGGTGCCGATCCTGGCCAAGGCGGCCGCCGTCTATGGCATCACCGCCGCCGAAATCGGCCGCGCCTCCATCATCGGCCAGCCGGTCCACCTGCTCAGCCCGCTGGTGGCGTCGACCTACCTGCTGGTGGGGATGGCCAAGATCGAGTTCGGCGACCATCAGCGCTATACCCTGATGTGGGCGATCTCCGCCTCGCTGGTGATGCTGACCGCCGCGCTGGTGTTCGGTGTGATTCCTTTCATGGGCGGTTGAACGCGCTTTGATCGACCTACGGGCGGGATGTCGCGGCAGAATGCGTGGTTCCCGGCGTCCAGCCCAGGAGTGGCCATGCAGAACGTGCTGTAGCACTTTCGCTTTCCCGACGGCGTCACCGCCAGTTGCGCCGTCGCCGCCGACGGCGAAGCCAGACCAGCGACCTCATCAACGCCCTCCTCGTGCTCGACCTGCTGGCCAAGGCGCTGCCCTACTCCATCGACGAACAACTCGACGACATCAAGGGTATCTTCCTGGCCGGGACGCCGCCGGCGCAGGCCTGGTGACCAGACCGTGGTCTACATCTAGAAACAGACGTCGGCCTGGACGCCGATCATCGAGCCGGATTTTGCGGCGCCGAAGGCGCCGGTCGACGACAGCGCGCTGCCCGGCGCGGCGCTGTCGGCGGCCAGGCGGGCCGCGTCGTTCCATTTGGCGTATGTGTAGAACAGGCGCAGATCGGGCCGCGCGTTCAGGCCCATGCCGGAGGAAATGGTCGGGGCGAAGGTGAACTTGGTCATCCTGCGCGTGGGGCCGTCGTCCGGCCGGATGGTGTCGACGCCCAAATCCATGCCGATCTTGAAGCGGCGGGAAATGCCGTAGACCAGATGTGTTCCCAAGCTGGTCCAGACCTTGTTCTCGGCCACGCCCAGGACGGTGCGCTCGGCGGTGAAACCCTTGTCCTTCTGGTAGATCGCCACCAGCTCGGCGCCCCAGCGCGGGGTGAACTGGGTGTACAAGCCTTCGACCACGCGCAGGCGGCTGATGTTCTTGTCGTCCCTCAGATTGCCGATCGCGCCGATGGCCTGGTCGGCGCCGCCGGTGCCCGGCCCTTTGCCGTACTGAACGGCGAACTTGTTCTCGCCGTCGCCGTTGATGTCGGACTGGCGGTGCTGGATCGTGACGCCGTAACCGGAATGCAGGCTGTCGGCCGGCTCATCGGCGTTGCCCTTGGCGTCTTTGACGATGAGGCTGATGCCCAGCTCCAGCGCGCCTTTGCGGTTGGTCGGAATGCCGCGCAGCTGGAAGTCGTGGCGGGTGGCCGAATTGCTGCCGTTGTCGGCCAGCGCGCCCGTCGCCGGCAGCAGGCCGCTGGTGGTGGCCACCAGATTGTCCTTGCGCAGCAAAGCGTAGCTGAACTTCAGGTCGCCCACCACGGGCACGTCCTCGACGCCGCCGCCGAAGCCCCGGCCGCTCCAGTAGATAAAGTCGTTGGCGCCCAAGCCTTCGCGTTTGTAGTACTTGCGGCCCAGCCAGACGCTGCCGCCGTTAAGTTCGGGAATTTTATCGCCTTGCACGTAAATCTGCGGCAGGTCGGCGTCGGACTTCGACGAGGCGTTCGGGCTGTAATAGGACAGCATGATGTTGGCGTTGAAGACGGCGCCGTCGTCGGCGACCTTCCCTACTTGCTGGCCCAGCCAGAACTCGCCGTAGACCTCGCATTCGTTGCCAAGCCGGTACTTGGCCAGCGCGCCGGCAAGCTGGAAGCAGCTGGCGCCGCCGTGGGAGGAGTTGGACCCGGCAAGCGCGCGGAAGTAGCCCTGATAATCGAGCGCGGCCGCCGGCAGGCAGCAGGCCATGGCGGCGGCGGCCAGCGCCGTTGGCATCGAAGGGAATCGGGGGGTGAGGCGTTGAATGATATTTTTCATTTGTACTGTCTCCAGTGTTCGTTTGTTGTCTGTCGTTGCTTGTTTGTTTTAGTTTTGGTCGGCGCGTGGGCGCCGGATGTGGCTTTGTGCATAAATTCGGCGCAGCGCTCCCCCTGGCGCGTCTGAGGCCATTTTTTTTGGTTATCTTGCTGCGTTTGCCGACGTTCAGGCGTTGTCGGAGGCACTTCGATGGCCGATGACGGCGTGCCGCCTAATCGGCGCTACGTGGTTGCGTCGGTCGGCGTCCCCTGTTGCCAGTCGATTCCAAACTGCACTGTTTGGTCCCACGTGGCCGGATCGCAACCGGCGCGCGTGACGTTGACGCTGGCGGCGCAAATCGCGTGCTGGAGCGCGCTTCTCAGCGTTTCCTGTTCGAGCCCTTGCAGCGCGGCCTCGCTGCTCAACGCGCCTTCCCGGTACAGGTAGGCGATCAGGCCGGCCTGGAAGCAGTCGCCCGCGCCCACCGTGTCGACCAGCGCCAGGTCGGCCGGTGTCGGCAGGTCGATGCGGCGGGTGCGCGACATCAGCGATGCCGTCTGGCCTCCGCGCGTCACCGCGATCAATCGCACCGACGATCCGTCGAACAGCGCATCGGCGACCTGCTCAAGGTTGGCGGCATCCAACCCAAGATGCGCAAGATCCTCGTCACTGACCTTGACGATGTGCGCCTGCTTCAGCGCTTGCCTGACCGCGTCCAGGTAGCGCGGCAGGTCGTCGGCCACCAGCGGCCGCAGGTTGGCGTCGATCGAAATCAGCGCGCCGCGTTCGGCTGCGGCCCGCAGCGCCGGCAGCAGCTTGTCGCCGTCCTCCGGCACCAGCGCCAGTCCGCCGGTGTGCAGCAACGCCAGTTGCGGCGGGAAGCTGGCGATCAGCGACGCGGCGCTGGCGTCGCGGTCGGCCACGCGTTCGCGATGGAAGGCGTAGGTCGGCGCGCCGTTGGCGTCGATGCTGACGATGGCAAGCGAAGTGGGCCGGGCGCTGGGTGCGGGCGCGGCCGGCAGCACATCGCTGGCGCGCAGCAGCGCGGCGAATCTGCCGCCGAATTTGTCGGTCGACAGCGGATTGAGATAGGCGGTCGGTACGCCCTGCCGCGCCAGTCCGATGGCGGAGTTGAATACCGACCCGCCCAGGCAGGCCTGGAAGCGTCCGTCAGGCTGTTCGATCATGTCCACCAAGGCCTCGCCTAAGGTTGCGATCATCGTGTCCTCGTTAGTTGCATTAGGAAAAATTAAGCTGGCCGCACACCGGAAAGCGCGCGTTCGGCCGGCCACTTAATTAATAAAACAACTTGATTTATTAATTTGTTGCGAATATATTCCTAATCGGTTCGGTAGTAAAGCGTTATCACTTCTACCGGAACACGCCCCGCCGACAGGCGCGGCCACCCAGAAAATCAGAGGAGACATCGAATGAGATTGAAATATTTGCTGGCGCTGAGCGCGCTCGGCACCGCCACGGCCATGGCCGCCGAACAACCGGTGATCGGCTTGATCACCAAGACCGAAATCAACCCGTTCTTCGTCAAGATGAAGGAAGGCGCGCACCAAGCGGCCCAGGCCGGCGGCGCCAAACTGCTCACCGGCGCCGGCAAATCCGACGGCGACAACGCCGGCCAGGTCACCGCCATCGAGAACATGATCGCCGCCGGCGCCAAGACCATCCTCATCACGCCAAGCGATGCCAAGGCCATCGTGCCGTCGATCAAAAAGGCGCGCGACAAGGGCGTGATGGTGATCGCCATGGACAGTCCGACCGAGCCGATGGACGCCGCCGACGCCCTCTTCAGCACCGACAACCACAAGGCCGGCGTGCTGATCGGCCGCTACGCCAAGGCCTCGTTCGCCGGCAAGCCGGTCAAGATCGCCGCGCTCGACCTGTTCCCCGGCCATCCGGTGGGCATCCAGCGCCTGGCCGGCTTCCTGGAGGGCTTCGGCATCAAGAAAGGCGACGCCAGCATCGTCTGCATGCAGGACAGCTACGGCGACCAGGCCAAGGGCCAGACCGCGATGGAAAACTGCCTGCAGAAGAACCCCGGCATCAACCTGGTGTACGCCATCAACGAGCCGGCCGCCGCCGGCGCGTTCAAGGCGCTCAAGGCGGCCGGCAAGGACAAGGGCGTGCTGCTGGTGTCCGTCGACGGCGGCTGCACCGGCGTGCGTGACGTCAAGGGCGGCAGGATCGCCGCCACGGCGCAGCAATATCCGTTGAAGATGGCCGCGCTCGGCGTCGAGGCCGGCCTGCTGTACGCCAAGACCGGCAAGAAGACCAGCGGCTATGTCGACACCGGCGTCACGCTCATCACCGACAAGCCGGTGGCGGGTGTGGACAGCAAGGACACCCAGGCCGGCCTCGACGCCTGCTGGGGCAAAAAATAAAAGGAAGAACGACCATGAATACTCCCCTGCAGGGCTCGCTGCCCCTTACCAAGGACGCCTCCATGAACGCCCGCCTGCTCGACCGCCTGCCACCCGTCTCCACGCTGGGGCCGTTCATCGCGCTGGTGGTCGCCTCGCTGTTTTTCGCGTCCCAATCGGACCGCTTTTTGACCGGCCAGAACTTCTCGCTGATCCTGCAACAGGTGATGATCGTCGGCGTCATCGCCCTCGGACAGACGCTGATCGTGCTAACCGCCGGCATCGACCTGTCGTGCGGCATGGTGATGGCGCTCGGCTCGGTCGTGATGAGCAAGTTCGCCGTCGACATGGGCATCGATCCGTACGTCGCCATCGCCTGCGGCATCGCCGTGTGCACGGCCATCGGCGCGCTCAACGGCGCGCTGGTGACGCGGATTAAGCTGCCCGCCTTCATCGTCACGCTCGGCACGATGAACATCGCCTTCGCGCTGACGCAAATCTACTCGGGCGCGCAAACCGTCACCGACGTGCCGGAATCGATGATGTTCTTCGGGAATACCTTCCAGCTCGGCCAGACCTCGATCACCTACGGCACGGTGCTGATGATCGCGCTGTACATCCTGACCTGGCTGTTCCTGCGCGACACCGCGCCCGGCCGCCACGTCTACGCCGTCGGCAACAATCCCGAATCGGCGCGGCTGACCGGCATCGCCACCGACAAGGTCATGCTGGGCGTGTACATGGCCGCGGGCCTGTTCTACGGCATCGCCTCGATGTTGTCGGTGGCCCGCATGGGCGTCGGCGATCCGCAGGCCGGCGCCACGGACAACCTCGACAGCATCACCGCCGTCGTCATCGGCGGCACCAGCCTGTTCGGCGGACGCGGTTCGATCGTCGGCACCTTGATCGGCGTGCTGATCGTCGGCGTGTTCCGCAACGGTTTGACGCTGATGGGCGTGCCCTCGGTGTATCAGGTACTGGTCACGGGCGTGCTCGTGATCCTGGCTGTGGCCACCGACCAACTCACCCACAAGAAGGGTTAATCATGACGATCCCCAACGCAATCCCCGTGTTCCAGGCGCGCGGCCTGACCAAGCGCTATGGCAACGTCACCGCCCTCGACGGCACCGACTTCGAACTGCGCGCCGGCGAAATCCTGGCCGTGATCGGCGACAACGGCGCCGGCAAGTCGAGCCTGATCAAGGCGCTGTCGGGCGCCATCGTGCCCGACACCGGCGAACTGCTGCTCGACGGTAAAGCCGTCCACTTCGGCTCGCCGATCGACGCCCGCCGCCACGGCATCGAAACGGTCTACCAGGACCTGGCCGTCGCGCCGGCGATGACCATCGCCGAGAACCTGTTCCTCGGCCGCGAGATCCTCAAGCCCGGCATCATGGGCAAGTACTTCCGCGTCATCGACAAGAAAAAGATGCTGTCGGAGGCGATCCGCCACATGCAGGATCTTAAAATCGGCATCCGCTCGATGCAGCAGGCGGTCGAAACCCTGTCCGGCGGCCAGCGCCAGGGCGTGGCGGTGGCCCGCAGCACTGCCTTCGCCCGCCACGTCGTCATCCTCGACGAGCCGACCGCCGCGCTCGGCGTCAAGGAAGGCAATATGGTGCTGGAGTTGATCCGCCGCGTGCGCGACCGTGGCCTGGCCGTGGTGCTGATCAGCCACAACATGCCGCACGTGTTCGAGATCGCCGACCGCATCCACATCCAGCGGCTGGGAAGGCGCGCCGCCGTGGTCAACCCCAAGACCATCAGCATGTCCGACACCGTCGCCGTGATGACCGGCGCCAAGGACCCCGCCCACCTGCCGGAAGACGCCCATGCTTAAAGGAATCGATGCCGCGCTCACGCCCGAGCTGCTGAAGGTGTTGTGCGAGATGGGGCACGGCGACGAGATCGTGGTGGTGGACGCCAACTTCACGGCCGCGTCGCTGGGCCGTGGCAAGCCGGTGATCCGCATGCCCGGCATCGACCTGCACCGCGCCTGCAAGGCGGTGCTGTCGGTGTTCCCGCTGGACCAGTCGGTGCAACAACCGGTGGCCTACATGAAGGTCGAGCACACACCGGAGGGCTACGCCTCCGACGTGCAGCGCTCGGTCATCGCGCTGGCCGGCGAACTGGCGGCGGCGGCGCCCGAACAATGCGCGGCGGTCGAGCGTTTCGCCTTCTACGACCGGGTCGGCGGCGCCTACGCCATCGTGCAAACGGGCGAGGCGCAACCGTATGCCAACTTCATTTTTAAGAAGGGCGTTATCGGTGCCGCTCTGGCATAATTAAATAATGCCAAACAATCAAAAATTACAAATAGAGACCGAGCCTGGCGGGCTTCCCGCCGAGGCGGACATCAGGACCTTGCGCCCGCGCGGCTCCAACCAGATCGGCATGAGCCAGTTCAACGAACGGGTCGTGCTGCAAACCATCCGTCTGCACGGCCCGATGCCGAAAGCCGATCTGGCCAGGCAAACCAACCTCAGCACGCAGACCATCTCGCTGATCATCAACCGCCTGCTTGACGAGGGCCTGGTGCTCAAACGCGAAGCGCTGCGCGGCAAGGTCGGGCAACCGTCGGTGCCGATCGCGCTGGACCCGGACGGCGCTTTTTCGATCGGCATCAAGATCGGGCGGCGCAATCTGGACGTGCTGCTGATCGACTTCGTCGGCAAGACGCGCGAGCGCTCGTCGCTGTCGTACACCTTCCCCGATCCGGACACGCTGTTCATCGAAATTGAAAAACAGCTGGCGCTGATCCACGAGCGGCTCGGCCCGGCGCGCGCCAAGCGCCTCAGCGGCATCGGCATCGCCGCCCCGCTGGCCCTGGGCGGCTGGCAGAAGCTGCTCGGCATCGCCCCGGAGCAGGCGGAAAAATGGAACCGGATCGACATCCGCGAACGGGTGCAGGCGATGACCGGGCTGCCGGTGCAGTTCGTCAAGGACACCGCCGCCGCCTGCGTGGCCGAGTTGGTGGCCGGCCGGGGCCGCAGCATCAAGAGTTTTCTATACGTGTTCGTCGACACCTTTATCGGCGGCGGCCTCGTCATCGACAGCGACCTGCGCGGCGGCCTGCACGGCAACGCCGGCGCCATCGGCTCGATCCCGCTGGGCCTGGCCCGGCGCGGCGACAGCGCGCAGCCGGCGCAGCTGCTCAGCGACGCCTCGTTGTTCAGCCTGGAGCAATCGTTCATCGCGGCCGGGCTCGACGAGGCGGCCTGCTTCGACGGCCGCGCGCTGCGCGACCCATGGCGTCCGCACACGATGGCATGGCTGGACCACGCGGCGCGCGCCATCGCGCTGACCATCAACAGCGCCGCCTGCCTGCTCGACCTCGACAGCGTGATCATCGACGGCTCGTGCGAGCGCAGCCTGCTCGACGAGCTGCTGCCGCAGGTGGAAGCCGCCCTCGGCTTCTACAGCTGGGAAGGCGTGTCGCGGCCGTCGGTGCTGGGCGGCACCATCGGCTCGGACGCGCGCGCCATCGGCGGCGCGTTGCTGCCGCTGTACGCCAACTTCGCCCCGGACAGCAACTTGTTCCTCAAGTCCGACAAATAAGCGTACAGCGTGGCGCGCTAGTAGATCGACGCCTTCTGCGCGGTGTTGCTGATACCGTACTGGCCGTACCACACCGTGTTGCCCCAGCTGGTGGTGGCGGACCAATTGGTCATCAGATCGAGCCAGGCGTTGGCGCCGTCATTGCCTTGCGTCGACCACGCCACGTAGCCGACGCCGAACTGCTGCGCATACTGCATCAGCAACGGCGCGTCGACCTTGGAGCCGAGGTTGTTGTTGCCGTTGTTGTAGTTGTAGCCGAACTCGCCGATCAACAAGGGCAAGTTGTTGCTCTTGTAGTTGTTCATCATGTTGTAGATGTCGTTCGGGTTGTTGAAGCGGACGTAGGCGTGCACCGAGAACAGCAGATTGTGACGCGGGTCGTGGTTGAGCAAGTCCCAGCCGTACAACAAGCCGGCGCTGGCGTCCTGGCCCCAGGCGGGACTGTCGATGACGATGGTCGTGGTGAAGCCGGCGTTGCGCAGGGTCGTGATCGGCTGCATGTAGGCGTTGCGCCACTGCAGCGCCGTCATATCGTTGTCGCCCCACTCGTTGGCGATGTTGATCATCGTGCTGCGCTCGTGTTTCTTGAGCACGGCGGCGACATCGCTGCGCACCCAGTAGTTGGCCATGCTCTGCAGCACGGTGGTGCTGTTGCTGCCGGTGCCGTCATGCAGTTCGACGATGGACACCATCTTCTGCGCCTCGATGGCGGTCAGGATCTGGTCGAGGCGCGACGCGCTGCCGTTCATGGTCCAAACGACGCGGATCAGGTTGGTCTTGCGCGCCGCCAGATTCGGCAGCACGTTGTAGGCCTGGGTGTCGAACCACGCGTGCGGATTATTGACGCCACGGGCGATGAAGGTGTTGCCGTTGGCGTCCTTCAGCACGCTGCCGGATACCGTGAAGCCCTTCGCCAATGTGGCGACGACCATGCAGGACTGGTTGTTCTCCCAGCCCCAGCCGTCGCCATCCGGGTCCGATGCGGCGCTCGCGCACTTCGGCGCCACCTTGCACGACTGGTTGTTCTCCCAACCCCAGCCATCGCCATCCGGATCGGACGCCGCGCTGGAACAAGTCGGCGTCTGGGCCTGGGCCTGCGCCACCGCCGACAACACGACCGCGCCGGCGATCAACAGCTGTTTGATATATGTTTTCATCCATGCTCTCCAGTATTGTTATGAAGGGGAAGTCCCCTGGTTTAATTATATGGAAGCAAATGGTGTGAATTTTTGGTGAGCTGGCTTTTACAATCAGTTTAGCGACGGGTGTGCTAAACGCCGGCTGGATCGCGCCGTCCGCTAAACGGCACCCGCTGTTCCTGACTGAGTGACCGATGCGCGCGTTTTCACCCGGCGCTAGCCGGCCCGGCGCTTGGCTGACCTGCGGCGCGCCACGCCGCCCACCAGGCCCAGGCCTGCCAGCAGCATCATGTAGGTTTCGGGCTCGGGCACTGCCGTCGCGCCCATGGTCCAGGTGCCCGGGGTGGTGACCGCGCCCTGGAAGAAGTAATAGGTCTCGTAGCCGCCCAGCACGCTGTCGCCGTTGTTGGAGGTGGCGATCCGGCTGATGTCTTCCCTGCCCTCTGGGGTGTTCAATTGGCGCAACAGGCTGATGTCCCACACCGTGGGCAGGCCGTTGGCGTCCACTTCGCCGATATTCATACTCACCGTCCAATTGGGATTCCACACCGAGCCTGGCGGACGGGTCGGGTCGGCGTCCGTGTTGGGATAGAGCAGCGACTGCGGATGGGTCGGGGAATCGTTCGAATACCGGTTCATATAGATGACCGTGTCGGACGACCACGAGGAGCCGGCCGTCAGCAGCGTCGGCGTGACGATCTGCACGGTAATGACGCTGTAATGGGTGAACGTCAAATCGCTTCGATACGAGGTGTGTTCGACCGGAATCACCTGGCTGACATAATTGTACTGATAGGCGTGGGCCGCGCCGCCAAACAAGCTGGCGAACGAAATGCACATAGCAATCAACAAGTTACGCATACTGCCTCCTGTATTTTCTCGCGCGCTGATCGGCGCAACGCGAGCTTAATACACTTGGCAATTCTGCATGATAGTTTTTTTATTAGGGGCGGCACGTAGCCGAAGAATCCGGCAATCGAGCTGATCATTATCCCGACGGCGAGCGCCCGGCCTCCACGCGAAACTTTTTGCATAAGCAAACACACAATCATTCGTTCACACGCTGAAACGGCCTCGATAGACTGCAAGTTCTTTCGATAGTCATGACCTGTTATGACAGGTTATGCAGCCCAGGTGAGCCGATGACCAATTTCCGTACCGTAGAACTGTCCCCCGTCCCGCTCTACACGCAGGTGAAGGAAAACCTGCGCGAGCGCATCCTCGACGGCAGCTATCCCGCCCACGCCAAATTGCCCGCCGAGAGCGAGCTGAGCACGATCTTCGGCGTCAGCCGCATCACCGTGCGCCAGGCGCTCAACGACCTGCAGAAGGAAGGCGTCATCTTCAAGATCCCCGGCAAGGGCACCTTCGTCTCCAAGCCCAAGGCGTTCCAGCAGTTGACCCAGCTCGAAGGCTTCGGCGAGGCCATGGGCCGCATGGGCTACGAGATCTACAACCAGGTCACCAGCCACAAGATCATCGCCGCGCCGGCCCATGTGGCGCAGCGGCTGGGTCTGGCGGCCGGCGCCGACGTCGCCGAGATCAAACGCGTGCGCCACCTCAACCGCGAGCCGGTGTCGCTGGAGGTGACCTATCTGCCGCCCGACATCGGCGAGCGCTTGCGGCGAGAGGACCTGGCCGGGCGCGACATCTTCCTGATCCTGGAAAACGATTACGGCATCGCCTTGGGCCGGGCCGACCTGCAGATCGACGCCATGCTGGCCGACGACACGCTGGCCCACGCGCTGCGCATCGAGGCCGGCACGGCGTTGCTGCGCATCGAGCGCCTGACCCACGCGGCCGACGGCACGCCGCTCGACTTCGAATACCTGTATTTCCGTGGCGACGCCTTCCAGTATCGCCTGCAGATCGCGCGCCGCGGCTGAACGCGCCGCCGTCGTCCTTGTCCCCATCTACCTGGAGCAAAACACCATGCAAACCATCATCGAAACCGTCGACGTGCTGGTGATCGGCGGCGGCACCGCCGGCCCGATGGCCGCCGTCAAGGCCAAGGAAGCCAATCCCAAGCTGCGCGTGCTGCTGCTGGAAAAGGCCCACGTCAAGCGCAGCGGCGCCATCTCCATGGGCATGGACGGGCTCAACAACGCTGTGGTCCCCGGTTTCGCCACCCCGGAGCAGTACGTGAAGGAGATCACCACCGCCAACGACGGCATCGTCAACCAGCGCACGGTGCTGACCTACGCCGAAAACAGCTATCCGATGATCGAGGAGCTGGACCGCTGGGGCGTCAAGTTCGAAAAAGACGAGACCGGCGACTACGCGATGCGCAAGGTGCACCACATGGGCACCTATGTGTTGCCGATGCCCGAGGGGCACGACATCAAAAAGGTGCTGTACCGCCGCCTCAAGCGCCAGCGCGTGGAGATTAGCAACCGCCTGGTGGCAACGCGCCTGCTGACGGCGGCCGACGGCAGCATCGCCGGCGCCATGTCGTTCGACTGCCGCACCGGCGACTTCCACGTGATCCGCGCCAAGGCGGTGGTGCTGGCCACCGGCGCCGCCGGGCGGCTGGGGCTGCCCGCCTCGGGCTACCTGTTCGGCACCTATGAAAACCCGACCAACGCCGGCGACGGCTACAGCATGGCCTACCACGCCGGGGCGGAATTGTCGGGCATCGAGTGCTTTCAGATCAATCCGCTCATCAAGGATTACAACGGCCCCGCCTGCGCGTACGTGACCGGTCCGTTCGGCGGTTTCACGACCAATAACAAGGGCGAGCGGTTTATCGAATGCGACTACTGGAGCGGCCAGATGATGCAGGAGTTCTACAACGAACTGCAAGGCGGGAACGGCCCGGTGTTCCTCAAGCTGGACCATCTGGCCGAGGAAACCATCAGCACCATCGAAACGATTTTGCACACCAACGAGCGGCCCAGCCGTGGCAGGTTCCACGAGGGCCGCGGCACCGATTATCGCGCGCAGATGGTGGAGATGCACATCTCGGAGATCGGCCTGTGCAGCGGCCATTCGGCCTCCGGCGTGTGGGTCGACGAGCATGCCGAGACCACGGTGGCCGGGCTGTACGCGGCCGGCGACCTGGCCTGCGTGCCGCACAACTACATGCTGGGCGCCTTTGTCTACGGCAAGCTGGCCGGCGAGAGCGCGGCGCGCCGCTGCGCCGACACCGAACTGGCGCCGCTCGACGACGCCCAGGTCGAGGCCGAACGGGAGCGCGTCTGGGCGCCGCTCAGCCGGGTCGACGGCTTGCCGCCGGCCCAGGTCGAATACAAGCTGCGCCGCATGGTCAACGACTACCTGCAGCCGCCCAAGGTCACGCGCAAGATGGAGATCGGCCTGACCCGCTTCGAGGCCATCCGCGCCGACCTGGAGCGCCTGTCGGCCGCCGGCCCGCACGAGCTGATGCGCGCGTTGGAGGTGCACGCGATCCGCGATTGCGCCGAGATGGCGGCGCGCGCCTCGCTGTTCCGCACCGAGAGCCGCTGGGGCTTGTACCACAACCGGGTCGACCATCCCGAACGCAACGACGCCGACTGGCTGTGCCACGTGCAGGTCAAGAAGGTCGGCGGCGAAATGACTTGCTTCAAGCGTCCGCTGGAGCCGTACATCGTCGCCCTCGACGAACAGGAGAAGCAGGCTTACCAGCGGTTGCGCATCGCCAGGGAGACGTCCGGCAAGGAAGCCGGCACAGCAGATACCGCGCCGCACGCCGAAGCGCTTGCCGCGCTTGCCGTTTAAAGGAGAACACCATGCCCATCGCACTCAACCCAAGCAGCGTGCCGGTCCGCGTCAACGAAGAGCTGTGCATCGCCGACAAGGGCTGCACCGTGTGCGTCGATGTCTGCCCGCTCGACGTGCTGGCCATCGACTTCACCAAAGGCAAGGCCTTTATGAAATTCGACGAATGCTGGTACTGCATGCCCTGCGAAAAAGATTGCCCGACCGGCGCCGTCACGGTCGATATTCCCTACTTGTTGCGCTGACCCTTCTGGAGAATGACATGAGTTTGCATCGCCTTCTACCCGCCCTGCTGCTGGCCGCCATCGGCAGCGGCGCCGCCCACGCAGAAACCATCCGCATCGCCATCGGCACCCAGGACACGACGATCAACTGCGCCACCGGCGGCCTGCTGATCCGCGAACTGAAGCTGCTCGAAAAATACCTGCCGCGCGACGGCAAGTACAAGGATGCGCAATACGAAATCGTCTGGAAGAACTTCACGTCCGGCGCGCCGTTGACCAACGAGATGGTCGCCGGCAAGCTCGACATCGGCTCGATGGCCGACTTCCCCGGCTCCTTCAACGGCGCCGCGTTCGAAAAGGCCGGCAAGAAAAGCCTGTTCATCACCGTGCTGTCGGGCAGCGTGCAAGGCAGCGGCAACGGCATCGTCGTGCCGAAGGCGTCGACGGTGCAGTCGCTTGCCGACCTCAAGGGCAAGACCATCTCGGTGCCGTTCGCGTCGACCGCGCACGGCATGCTGCTGCGCGCCATCAAGGCGCAGGGCTGGGAACTGGACAAGGACGTCACCGTTGTCACGCAGGCGCCGGAAGTGGCCGGCTCTGCGCTGCAAAGCAACAAGATCGACGCCCACGCCGACTTCGTGCCGTTCGCCGAACTGTTCCCGCACCGCGGCTACGCGCGCAAGATCTTCGACGGTTCGCAGGCCAAGTCCCCCACCCTGCACGGCAGCCTGGTCGATGCTTCCTACGCGGCCAGGTATCCGGAGATCGTCACCGCCTTCCTGCGCGCCGCCATCGAAGCCGACCGCCTGATCGCGGCCGAGCCGGAGAAATACAGCGAGCTGATCGCCAAGGTGACCGGCATCGAGGCCGAGGTCGACTATCTGTTCCACGGCCCGCTGGGCTTGCAGACGCGCGACTTCAGCTGGAAGCCGGAGTACCGCCAGGCCGTCAAGACCTCGATCGACACGCTGCGGCTGATGAAGCGCACCGACAACGACCTCGACGTCAACACCTTCATCGACGACCGCTACATCCGCGCCGCCTTCAAGCAGGCCGGCCTGGACTACGACGCGCGGCTGAAAAACTACAACCGCCTGCCGCTGGTGGCCAAGGACGCGGCCACCGGCAAGCCGGTCACCGACTTCTCGCGCTTGACGCAAATCTGGGTCGAGGGCGAACCGCTGGTGCGCCACTACGCCAGCGCCGACAGCGCCTTCGCCGCGCTGCGCCAGCTTGAAAAGGACGGCAAGAAAGTGCGCGTGGTCTACGCCCACGACCGCGACAGCGGCCTCAAGCTGTTTGCCCGCGACGCCTGGTTCGTCACCGCCAAAGGCGACACCAGCGCCTTCCTGACGCGCGCGTCAGCCGACGCCTGGGCCGCCCGCAACGGCGGTTCCGTCGTCGACTTCGCCGCCGTGCGCGGCGGCACGCCCGCGCTCGCGGCAAAATAGGAGCGCGCCGATGGACAGCACACAGCAAGCGCTCGGCGGCAATCGCATCGCGGCGGCCGCTGGCACGGCCGCCGTCGTGAGCCTGGGCGCCAGCCCGGCGGACGGCCCCGGCGCGGGGCTGGGGAACGGCGCCGCCCGCTGGGGCGCCGGCGCCGTCTCGTTGTTGGTCTGCCTGCTGGCCTGGCAATGGGCCTCGGCCAGCCACCTGAACCTGGGCCTGGTGACGTTTCAAAACGTGCCGCCGCCGACCGAGGTCGCCCAGGCCGGTTGGGCCTTGCTGCAATCGCCGCAACTGCTGGGCCATCTGAAGGCCAGCCTGGCGCGGGTGTTCAGCGGCTTTCTGGTCGCCGCGCTGGTCGGCATCGTGCTCGGGCTGGTCATCGGCCGCTCGCGCCGGCTGGAGAACTGGCTGATGCCGCCGCTGGAAATGCTGCGGCCGATTCCGGCGGTGGCGTGGATACCGCTGGCGATCCTGATGTTCCCGTCGTCGGAGTTGTCGATGGTGTTCATCACCTTCACCGGCGCGCTGTTTCCGATCCTGCTCAACACCGTCCACGGCGTCGAAAACATCGATCCGCGCCTGGTCGCCTCGGCCCGCAGCCTGGGCGGCGGACGGCGCGCCATCTTCACCGAAGTGGTGCTGCCGGGCGCCGCGCCGAGCATCGTCACCGGACTGTCGATCGGCATGGGCACGGCGTGGTTTTGCCTGGTCACGGCGGAGATGATCTCCGGCCAGTTCGGCATCGGCTACTACACCTGGGCGTCGTACACGATCCAGAACTACGCCGACATCGTCGTCGGCATGCTGGTCATCGGCCTGCTGGGCATGGGTAGCAGCGCGCTGGTCAAAACCATCGGCCAGGTCTTGATGCCCTGGCACCAACCGGAGGGCAAGCCATGAGCGTCGGCCAAATTGAGATCGACAAGCTGCATCTGCGGGTCGGACACGGCGCGCAGGCGTTCGAGGCGGTGCAGGACGTCAGCCTGACGGTGGCCCCGGGCGAGTTCGTCTGCCTGCTCGGCCCGTCCGGCTGCGGCAAGTCGACCTTGCTGGGCGCGCTGGCCGGCCACCTGAGGCCGAGCCGTGGCGCGATCTCCGTCGACGGCCGCGCCATCGACGGTCCGCACGCCGAACGCGGGCTGGTGTTCCAGCACCACACGTTGTTCCCGTGGCGCAAAGTGGTCGACAACGTCGCCTTCGGATTGAAGATGCAAGGCGTGCCGCGCGCCGAGCGCCGCCGCCGCGCGCTGGAGTTGCTGGCCATGGTGGGGCTGGAGGCGTTCGCCGGGCACTATCCGGCGCAGCTGTCCGGCGGCATGAAGCAGCGGGTCGAGATCGCCCGCGTGCTCATCAACCACCCGCGCGTGATGCTGATGGACGAACCGTTCGGCGCGCTCGATGCGCAGACGCGCCTGATGATGCAGCAATTGCTGCTGGATTTGTGGGCGCGCATCCGCACCACCATCGTCTTCATCACGCACGACATCGACGAGGCGCTGTTCCTGGCCGACCGGGTGCTGGTGATGGGTCCGCGTCCGGGGCGCATCATCGAGCAGATCGCCGTGCCCTTCGCCCGTCCTCGCGACGCGTCGCTGGTGACGTCGCCGGAGTTTACGGCGCTGAAGCGGCGCTGCCTGCAGCTGCTACATCCGGCCAACGCCGAGCTGCCGCTGGAACGACTCAGCCCATTGGGCGCGCCCGCGCCACGCCAACTGCAATTCGCCATCTGAAAGGACATCATGAACACCGTAAACGACGGCACCGAACTGTGCGAACTGCGCGACCGCCTGACCAACCCCGACGCCACCGTGCGCCGCATCGCCCTGCTCGACCTGTCCGACTGGGCCGGCGACGAACATATCGACCTGTTCATCGACACGCTGCGCGACGCCGACGCCACCGTGCGCGCCGAGGCCGCACGCGCGCTCGAAGGCTTCGAAACCCCGGACGGCGTCGCCGGCCTCGCCCGCCTCCTCGGCGACCCGGACCAGAGCGTGCGCCAGGCCGCCTCCCAAAGCCTGAGCGAAGTAAAGCAACCGGAAAGCGCCCAGGTACTGCTAGCGCACCTCGCGCACACCGATGCATTCGTGAAAACCGCCGTGCTGCGCGCCGTGCGCGAACTGCGCTCGCCGCACAGCTACGCGCCGGCGCTGGCCGCGCTGTCCGACAGCGACGCCGGCGTGCGCCGCGAAGCCGTCGCCGTCCTCGGCTACCTGAAACAACCCGACGCGCTGCCCGCCCTCACGGCGCTGGTCAGCAACGACCCGGACGCCGAAGTGCGGCGCGCGGCGGTGGGCGCCGCCGGCTACGGCGCCGGAGCAAGCGCCGCCAAGGCCTTGCTGGAAGCGCTGCGCGATCCGGTATGGCAAGTGCGCGAGGAGGCGGCCACGACCCTGGGCAAACTGGCCCTGGTCCAAAACGGCGCCGACGCCGCCGATCTGTCGGCCGTCGGGACGGCACTGATGGCCGCGCTCGACGACAGCTACTGGCAGATCCGCCTGCGCGCCGCGCGCAGCTTAGGGCGCCTGAAATACGGCGGCGCCCTGCCCGCGCTGCTGCCGGTGCTGACGCACGCGATCAGCAACCTGCGCAAGGAGGCCGCGCTGGCACTGGGCGAGCTTGGCGACGCCGCCGCGCTGCCGGCATTGGAGCCGGTCGCCGCCGACCCGGACCCCGAGGTGCGCAAGGCCGCGCGCCTGGCGCTGGAACAGATCCACGCCGCCACGCGGAGCCGCTGATGGACTACCCCGCCGAAATCAGCAACGACCGTGCTGGACGGCTGCTGACCATCGTCTGGCAGGACGGCGTCCGGCAGCAATGGCCGCATGCGCAATTGCGGGCGCACTGCAAATGCACGCAATGCCAGTCGCAACGGCTGCTCGGCGCGAAACCGCTACGGTCACAGGAAACGTCGCGCGTCGATAACCTGCGGGTGATAGGCAATTATGGCCTGCAACTGGTCTTCGGCGACCGTCACGAACGCGGAATCTATCCGTGGCCCTATCTGCGCGCGCTGCCCGCCGACGCTCAATAGCGCCACTGCGCCGTCAGCTCGGCGTGGCGGCGGTCGCCCAGCAGATACTGGCTGTCGCTGTAGGACGTGCTGGCGTACAGCTTGTCGGTCAGGTTGCGCAGGTTCAGCTGCACCAGCAGGTTGCGGTTGACGCTCCAGCCCACCGTGGCGTCGAGCGTGGTGTAACCCGGCACCGCCTGCATGTTGCCGTTATCGATGAAGCGCTTGCCGACGTGGCGCAAGCCGGCTCCCGCGCGCCAGGCGTCGGCGCGGTAGCCCAGCCACAGGTTGGCCGACATCTTCGGCACGTCGGTCGGGCGCTTGCCGGCGCGCGAGATGCCTCCGGCTTCGACCAGGGTGTCATAGCTGGCGTCGGTGTAGGCCAGGTTGGCGTCCAGACGCCACGCGCGGGCCAGCGCCGCGCTGGCGGTCAGCTCGGCGCCGCGCGACGATTGCGCGCCGCCCTGCACCGACAACGCCGGGTTGGACGGGTCGCGCGTGACGATGTCGTCCTTGCGTATCCGGTACAGCGCGGCCGTCCATTCGGCCTTGCCCCCGGCCAGCGACTGCTTGATGCCGCCTTCGACCTGGCGCGAGCGCGTCAGCTTGTAGCGGCTGTTGGCGAGGTTCATCGACAACAGGCTGGTCAACGGATCGCTGCCGGTGCTGAGCTGTCCATACAGCGAGGTGTCCGGCGCCAGCTTCCAGGTCAGGCCCAGACGCGCGGCGGTCGATTGCAGCGTCGTGGTGAAATCGGCGCCGCCCCGCAGGCTGGTCAGCGCGACCCGGTAGCGGTCGTGGCGCACGCCGCCCAGCACCAGCAGGCGCTCGTTGATGCTGTACGCGTCCTCCAGATACAAGGCGTTGGTGGTGGTGTCGGTGGCGAAGTTGGGACGCAGCGCGTCGGGACTGTCGAAGCGGCCCGGGTCGAAGCCGGTCGGCGCGACGCTGGAGGCGCCCCCGTACGGCGCGTTATTGGTGTGGGTGAAGTTGATCGCGGCCGCCTCCCATCCGGCCACGACGCGGTTGGCGCCGGCGTTCCAGCGCGCCTCGAGGCGGTTGCCGGTCTGTTCCTGGTCATGCTTGATGGCGATGTAGTCGCTGCGGTCGACCCTGCCGGCCAGCGCATCGTAGACATAGTATTCGGCATTGCGCCAGTTGCGCCGGGCCTTCATGTAGGCCAGCTCGTTGCTGATGGTGAGCGCCGGCGTGGCGCGCCAGGTCAAGCGCGCCACGGCCTTGTCGTCGACGAAATCGATATCGGCGTCGCCGACGTTGTAGTTCTGGTCGCGCAGCGCGCGCGACAGGCCGCCGTCGACCAGCGGCGTGCCGAAGTAGCGCTGCGGTTTCTGCCGCACGTGGTCCAGCTGCACGTCGAGGTCGAGGTCCGGCGTGAGCGCGTACGTGATCGCCGTCAGCAGTTTGGCGTGGCGCGCCTGGCCGCGGTCGATGAAGCCGTCGCTATGGTCGGCGTAGGCGTCGACACGGAACGCGCCGCGTTCCCCCAGCGCGCCGCTGCCGCCGACGCCGGCGCGCAGCGCCCGGCCGCCGCCGACGCCGGCCATCGCCTCGAACGCGGCGGCGCGGCTTGGCGCCTTGCGCACCGCGTTGATGGTGGCGCCGGTGGTGCCGCTGCCGTAGACCACCGAACCTGGCCCGCGCAGCACTTCGATGACCTCGTAGCCCCACGGGTCGGATGGCATGGTCGCCGTCCCCGAGCCCACCAGCAGCCGCTGCCCGCCTTCCAGCATGGCGACGGCGTTGTTGCCGCTGAAGCCGCGCGCCGAATACGCGATGCCGTTGCCGGGCGAGCTGATGTCGGTCAGGCCGGTGGTGCGGGTGACCGCCTCCTTGACCTGCAGGTCGCCGCGCGCCCACATCGCCTCGGCGCCGAGCGACTCCACGCTGGCCGGCACTTCGTCGGCGCGCAGGTTCAGCCGGCTGGCGGCGCCGCTTTGGCGGGCCAGCCCCAAGCCCCCGCCGTTGCGCTCAGCCTCCGCGGTCACGGTGACGGTCTGCAGGACCTGGGTTTGCTGCGCGGCGGCGCCGGTGGCGCACAGCAGCGCGATGGCGGCCGCGATCGGGCGGGTGGTAGGGAACTGGGCGAGGCGGGAAGGAGTCATGTGTATGTCTACGTGGTCGAGTGCCGGAAACTCCGGACGGTCAAGCCGCGACGGCGCACGCGCCCATCTACGCGTGCGCCGGGCGCGGCCGCAAAAACGGCGTGAACGGACACACGCGCGGCGGCGCGCGAATGCTGTGGCGACAACGGGAAGAAAACCAATATCAAGTAAAACCACACCCCGGGTTTTACGTAACGCATCGTGACTGGCCGGTCTTCTGGCTCGCCGTCATCCTTCCCCGATCCTGCCTTCCCGTGCGGTGCACAGTGGCGTACGATCGACGTCGTCAGGCTTACAGCAGCGGGGGCTGCGCCGGACTGGCGCGCGATGAAAATCGCACGCGTCACCGGCTTCCCGTTTCACCCTCCCGCCGACAAGCGGGAGGACACCATTCACGTGTTCAGCGCGCATTTTACACGCGGCATCGCTGCGCTGTACAGGTCCGGGATGCGAAACCGGCGCGCCGCTGCGTCGCACCGGTGCGCCGGCTGGATCAAGCGATGACCGGTCGCTTGGCCGGATTCCGCGCCATTCGTTAGCGCGCTCACCCGGGGATCACGCCGGCGATGCGGCTTTCGCCAACCAGCGGCGGCGCATTGTGCGCCCCGCCCTCCTCGCCAGCCGCGACGCGACGGCCGAGAACGCCAACGCGTACAAATAGATCGCCGCCACCGTCCCGCCGAACATCGCGAACGCGACCGCGCCCGGCTGCCCGCCGATCGGCACGTGGAACTCCGCCGAGGCGAGCGCGACGACGAACATCATGAAAGGAAAATGCGTGGTGAACAATACGAAGCTGGCGCCGCTGAACCAGCGGTTGAGCCGCCACGCGCACCAGCGCAGCCACAATACCGGCGACCGCCTGGCGCCGGCCGTCAGCCAGGATACGGTGAGCAACGCGAAGCTGGCGCCGAACAGCAAATCCAGCGCCATCCGGGCGGCCGGAATCATTGACGCCGGCACTTGCTCGACGTGCGCGCCGCCCCAGCGCGACACCAGCAGGCCGACGACGAAAATCGGCAGGCCATAACGGCGCTGGGAGCGCACGCTGGTGTTGTAAGCGAGCCAGCCGACGCCCGTCCCCATAATCCACAGCAGCAGATACCCGAGGAATTCCGGCGCCAGCACGCTGCCGGCCCAGCCGATGACGATCGCGGCGCACCAGCCCAGGGGCCGGCTGCGTTTACCCAGCACGAACAGCGCGGCCAGCGCCAGATAGGCCCAGCATTCATACGCCAGCAGGTACAGCATCGTGTTGCTGCCCAGTCCGGGAACAACGAAGCGCTGCAGCATTAACATGTTTCCGGCGAAAGCTTCCAGGTCCAGGCTGGGCGAGAACATCGTGAAGTAGGCGTACACCTCGGGATGCGCCAGCGTGCGCGTGCCGAGGAAGTCCAACGCGGCGCCGAGCAATAGCGCCGGGGTCAGCAGGCAGTAAAACCACGTGGAGCGGCGCAGCAGATCGGCCCCGGCGTCGACGCCATGGCGCCAGCGCTGCATCGACAGTCCGCCCAAGGTAACGCCGCTGAGGACCATGTACATGACGAACGCTTCGTGGCCCAGGCTGGTGACGAAATAGAACAAGGTCAGCGCCACGCTTTTTTCCGCGACCTCCGGATAGCCGGCGAACAGCAGGAAGCGCACGTGATAGATGACCGCCATTCCCGCCGCCAACAGCCGCATCAGATTGACCCGGGCCTGGAAACCGCTGTTGATTTGCGCGTCCATGATGTCACTCCATCGATGATAGCTAGTCTCGACCTTAGCGCAAAAGGCGGCTGCGGCTTTGATCCACGTCGTGCTCTGCCCGGCCGCGGCGGCGTCGTCGGCGGCGCCGCTTAGTCGGTCGGCGCGCGCGCGTAGCGGGCCGGCGGCGAGCCGACGTGGCGGGCGAAGGCGACGCTGAACGCGCTGGCCGAACCGTAGCCGACCCGCCGCGCCACGTCGGCGACGCCGCCCTCCTCGGTCCTCAGCAAGTGCTTGGCGCAGGCCATGCGCCAGGCCAGCAAATATTCCATCGGCGCGACGCCCACCGCGCGGCTGAAACGCTCGAAAAACGCGGAACGCGACATCGCCGATTCCTTCGCCAGCTGCGCCACCGTCCACGGCCGCGTCATGCTTTCATGCATATGCCGGATGGCGACGGCCAGGCGTTCGTCGGCCAGTCCGCGCAGCAGCCCCGGAGAGGCGGCCGTGTGCGCCGCCGAGCGCAGCGCTTCGATCATCAGCACCTCCAGCAGCCGGGCCAGGATGACATCGCGCGCGGGCCGCCGCGCCCGCGATTCGTCGCCAACCAGCTCGACGATGGTGGCCAGCCGGCGCTCGCCGCGCACATGCACCAGTCGCGGCAACAGCGAGACCAGCAGCGCCGCGTCGGGCGAATCGAAGGCGCAGTGGCCGATCAACAAGCGCACGTCGGCGGGGCCGTCTTGCCGTCCCAGCCGGAACTCGCCATCGGGCAGCGCCACCGGCTCGGTTTCGGCGTCCGCCGGAGTCATCGGCTCGTTGCCGGACATCGTGAAGCGGTGGGCCGACGGAATCAGCACAAAGTCGCCCTGCCGCAAATGGACCGGTGGCTGAGCTTCGACGCCGAGTTCGCATGCGCCGTCGATCACCGCGCAATAGAAAGGCTGGCCGGATTCGGCGCGGCGCACGCGCCAGGCGCCCGCACCGACCACCACCTTCGAAAAACGCGCCTGCGGCTGGAGCAGCGAAACGACTTCCGCCAGGGGATCGATCATGTGGACTCTCGCGAATGAAGAATGGACGTTTGATTATAGCAAGTCCGGCCGGCGCGCCATATAGTTCAGCTCTGCTTACCAACCACAGGAGTGCTTCATGAAAACCATTTTGATCACCGGTTGCTCGTCCGGCTTCGGCCTGGAAACCGCCCGCTATTTCCTCGACCGCGACTGGAACGTGGTCGCCACGATGCGCACGCTGGCAGAGGACATCCTGCCGCGCTCCGAACGGCTGCGCGTGATCGCACTCGATGTGACCGACCCCGACAGCGTGCGCCGGGCGGTCGAGGCGGCCGGACCGATCGACGTGCTGGTCAACAATGCCGGCGTCGGATTGCTGGGCGCGCTCGAGGGTACATCGATGGCCAGCGCCCACCTCATCTTCGACACCAATACGCTCGGTACCATCGCGATGACGCAGGCGGTGCTGCCGCAGTTCAGGCAGCGCAAGGCTGGCGTGGTCATCAATGTCACGTCCAGCGTCACGCTGGTGCCGCTGCCGCTGCTGTCGGTCTACACGGCAAGCAAGGCGGCCGTCAACGCCTTCACGGAATCGTTGGCGCTGGAGCTTGAGCAATTCGGCGTGCGGGCTAAACTGGTGCTGCCAGGGCGCGCCCCGCAGACCCGTTTCGGCGAAAACGCCCGGCCGCACATGCAAAACGCCATCCCCGAGGCCTACGCCGGCATGGCGCAGCAAGTGTTCGCGGCATGGGCGGAGCAAACGGCGGTGACCCTGGCGGCGGATGTGGCGGAAGCGATATGGCGGGCCGCGACCGATCCGTCATCGCCTGGCCGCGTATACGCGGGCGCCGATGCGCTGCAGATGGCCGGCGGCCAGGGTCGCTATCACGAATAAAATAGGATTGACTGGTTTTGATTCCATGTGGCAATATGGTTAAGGTTATTTAACAATTGCCGGTATCAATCCACGGAGGCGCCAATATGTCCCGCATCGATTCCAATCCGTTTCGAGTTCAAGGCGAGGTTATTTCCATCGCCGAGCTCGCCAAGACCAAGCCTGCCCTGATTGTCGCCGCCGACGATCCGAGGGTCGCGCCCTTCAAGGATCGCATGGCGGAGATACAGGCGGTGTTGAAGCGGGAGTATCCTGAAGAGTTCGCTCTGCGCGCCGAAGCCAATCCCGGCCAGATTTATGAGCCTACGTTGACGCTGGCGCAACCGGAAGTCACCGCGGCCTCCGCCAAGCAGAAGTTCAGCAGCTTGGAATGGGAACTGGCGCGCTCGCGCATGACGTTGGACGCTTTGGTCAAGAAATAAGTCAAGAACGCGAATCGCGGCGCCAGGCCGCGCGGCCGGCGCAGGCACCCGATCTTCCCCAACCGCTTCGATGACATTTTTGTGACCTGCCTTGACACGCGGGTCAACACAAGATATCTTCGGCAACGTTGCTCAATCGAAAGTTTTTGTAACTGAAAAGTTCATTCGCGTCCTTATCCGGGGCGCCTGGATGGATCTTCAGCCATAGCAAATGGAAACGTTTCCATGTCGGGACCGTCGCCATGGCCAACCATACAAAAAGGGAATGGAATGAATCGCTCGCCGCGTCGCCACCAACTCAACCTGCGACGTCTGCGCAGGCTCCCCATCCAGGGTTTGCCCCTGGCCTTGATCGCCTTGCTGACGGCCTGCGGCGGGGGCGGCGGCGAGGAAACCGCCCAATCCGCTCCGCGCACCGCCAGCGCCATGCGCATACAGGGCGCCGCAGTGCCGGCGGAGGTGGCGCTGACGCCGGCCAACGTCAGCGCCAGCTCCGTGGAGCGCGGCGACCTGTCCGCCGCTGCCGCCGTCGACCACAACGGCGGCACCCGCTGGGGCAGCGGCTTCGCCGACGACCAGCACCTGACCCTGGACTTCGGCAAGAGCGAGCTCATCACCCGCGTTCGCATCGATTGGGAAAACGCCCACGCCACGCAGTACTTGCTGCAAGTGTCCGACGACAACGCCAGCTGGACCACCATCAAGAGCGTCGACAACAGCGAGGGCGGCACCGAGGATCTGACGGGGCTCAACGGCCAGGGACGCTATCTGCGCATCAAGGGCGTCAAACGCTCGACCCAATACGGTTACTCGATCATCGAGGTGCAGGCGTTCTCGGGCACGCCGGTCGCGGCGCCGGCCGATCCCGCGCCGTCCCCGCCGGTGGCCGATCCGAGCAAGCCCGGCATCGCGATCAAGCCGCTCGCGGCTACCTCTTCCAGGTTGGAGAATCCTGGCCTGTCGGGCGCGATGGCGATCGACGGCAAGCTCAACACACGCTGGGCCAGCGCGTTCGAAGATGGCGCCTGGCTGCAGTTCGACTTCGGCGCCAGGACGCCGATCGGCTACATGAAGCTGCTTTGGGAGAACTCCTACGGCAAGCAGTACAACGTGCTGGTGTCCGACGATGGCCAGAACTGGACCTTGCGGCGCGCCGTCACCAACGGCCAGGGCGGCACCGAGGAATTCTTCAATCTCGGCATCGACGCCCGCTACGTCCGCCTGCAGGGCGTGGCGCGCGCCAGCCAGTACGGCTATTCGCTGTACGAGGTGGAATTCAAGACGCCGGGCAGCGACAACACGCTCGGCGGCGTGGCGACGTCGCCGCTGAACTTCCCCGCCAGCGGCGCCGGCTGGACTCCCCTGCCCTCGGCCGACCAGCCGCTCGAGACGCTGCAATTCACCCTGGCCGACGGCACCCTGGTGACCCGCTTCGGCGCGCGCGGCCTGGCCCGCCACGGCCGCGAGCGCGGCGAGGACTGGAACGAGATCGGCTACGGTCCCAATGAGACGGTCGACGCCGTCACCGGCCTGCCGCGCGACAAGGGGCCGGGCAACTACCTGACCTTCGTGCCGCAATACTTCAAGAACCGCACGTGGGGCGTGGAGATCATCGACAACAGCCGCGTGGCCGGGGTCACCAAGCCGACCCTGACCGTCAACCAGTACACCACGGTTGACTTCCTCAAAGGCGGCGTGGCCTTCTTCCGCGGCTTCGACCGTCCCGGCGTGACCGGCTACGGCTGGATGGCGCCGGGCCAACTGGTCGATGACAACGTCGCCATCTGCAAGCCGGTGGCCTATCCGCTCAACGGCAAGCTGACCAACGCCAACGGCATCAACAACGGCTGCACGATCCGGGTCGACAACTACCCGGGACACGCCGGACTCGGCGCCGACGGCCTGCCCAACGGCACCACCGTCAAGAGCCGCTCGCTGGCGGTCGGCGATGTCATCGAAGTGTCGCCCTCGATGTTCACCACCGTCGATGCGCTGGCCGCCAAGGGCGACACCGGCGGCGTGCGCTATTACTCGTACGAATGGGCGTATGTCGTCGGCGCCGGGCTCAAGCCATGGTACGGCGTGCAGCCGCGCCTGAACACGATACCGTTGCCCGAGGAGACGCTGTCGGGCGGCGCCGGATCGGTGTCCTACAACTACTCGGACAACGGCCAGTTCATGTTCCAGCAGCCGCACAACAACGTCGGCATGCAGAACATGCAGCGCTTCGTCGAGGGCCGGCGCCTGGTGCACACCAATTTCACCACCGGCGACCACAACGAACCGGGCAATGACCGCTACGCGCAGGCGGTGGGACTGCAGGGAGCGCGGTTCAACCAGTCCGCCTGTATCGCCTGCCACGTCAACAACGGCCGCAGCCCGGCGCCGGCGGCGATCAACCAGCGGCTCGACAGCATGTCGATCCGCGTCGCCACCGTCAACGCCAGCGGCCAGCAGCTGCCGCATCCGCAATACGGCACGGCGGTGCAGATGAACGCGGTGTCATCCACCGGCAAGCCGCAGAACTGGGGCAACGGCGTGCGCGTGGCCGGCTTCGAAACGCGCTCGGTCAAGCTGGCCGACGGCACGACGGTCGAATTGCGCAAGCCGACGCTGGCGTTCGAGGGCGCGACGCCGGACATCTTCTCGCTGCGCGCGGCGCAGCCGATGATCGGCGCCGGCTTGCTGGAGGCGATACCGGAGGCGAGCATCCTGGCGCTGGCCCGTTCGGCGCCGGACGCGGACGGCGTCAAGGGCGTGGCCAACTACGTCTACGATCCGGAAAGTGGCGCGGTGCGGGTGGGACGCTTCGGCTGGAAGGCGGCCAAGGCGACCTTGCGCCAGCAGTCGGCCGAAGCGCTGCTGCTCGACATGGCGGTGACCTCGCCGGTCTACCGCAGCCGCGACTGCGTCAACGGGCCGGTCGCCTGCCGCGCCGGCGCGGCCCAGGCCGGCATTTCCGAGGCCGACCTGCAATCGATCTCCAACTACCTGTCGCTGGTGGCGGTACCGGCCCAGCGCAGCGTGGCCAGCGGCTTCCCGAAAGGCGTGGCGCCGCTCGACGAGCACCGGGTCGACTCGCAGCAGGTCGCCGCCGGCGCCAGGCTGTTCCAGGGCATGCGCTGCGTGGCCTGCCACACGGCCGAGATCAAGACCGGCTCAGGCCACCTGTTCGCCGAACTGCGCAACCAGACCATCCGCCCCTACACCGACTTGCTGCTGCACGACATGGGCGCGGGGTTGGCCGACAAGTTCGTCGAAGGCCAGGCCAAGGGCGCGATGTGGCGCACGGCGCCGCTGTGGGGCATCGGCTACACGGACAAGGTGATGGGCGGCGCCGGCAAGGCCGGCTACCTGCACGACGGCCGCGCCCGCACGCTGACCGAGGCCGTCCTGTGGCACGGCGGCGAAGCCGACCGCTCGCGCCAGCGCTTCGAGGCGCTGTCGAAGGCGGACCGCGACGCCGTGCTGGCGTTCCTGAAGTCGCTGTGACACACCCGCGCGCACGAGCCTGATGCCGAATAAATTGATATAGGTCAAAGTTCGTGCGCGGGCCGGCAGCATAGGATAGCGTTTCCTGAACCATCACCGATGGCCCACAATGACCTGCTCCACACACGCGCCCGGTCAAGGCGCTCCCGATCGCGGGTCGCGGTCCGCCGGCACCGGCTGGCACGCGCTGTCGCCGGAGCAAGCGATGGCGCGGCTGGGGACCAGTCCCGACGGCCTGGAGGCGCATGAGGCCGAACGTCGTCTCGCCGCTTCCGGCGCCAATACCTTGCCGGCGGCGCCGGCGCAGAGGCCCCTCAAGCGCCTGCTGCTGCAATTTCACAATCTTCTCATCTACGTACTGCTGGCGTCGGCGCTGCTATCGGTGTCGCTCGGCCACCTGGCCGACGCGTCGGTGATATTGGCGGTGGTGGCGCTGAACGCGGCGATCGGCTTTTTCCAGGAGGGCCGGGCGGCCGCCGCGCTCGACGCCATCCGCGGCATGGCGGCGCAGCGCGCGTCGGTACGGCGCGACGGCCGTCGGACCACCATCGACGCCGCGCACATCGTCCCCGGCGACGTCGTGCTGCTGGAGGCGGGCGACCGCGTCCCCGCCGACCTGCGTTTGCTCAGAGCCAGCAACCTCAACATCGACGAAGCGGTGCTCACCGGCGAATCGGCGCCGGTCGAAAAAAGCGGGCAGCCGGTGGCGGCCGACAGCACGCTCGCCGAGCGCGCCTCGATGGCGTTGTCCGGCACTTATGTGACGTCGGGCCAGGGCGTTGGCGTGGCGACCGCCACCGGCGCCAACACGGCCCTGGGCGGCATCGGCGTCCTGGTCGGCCAGGTCGAATCGCTGGAAACGCCGCTGATCCGCCAGATGGCCGGCTTCGCCCGGCAGCTGACGCTGGTCATCCTGGCGGTGTCCGTGCTGACGCTGCTGTTCGCGCGCTACGTGCGCGCCTATCCGCTCGCCGACGCGCTGATGGCCGTGGTCGGCGTGGCGGTGGCGGCCATTCCCGAAGGCTTGCCCGCCATCATGAGCATCGCGCTGGCGATCGGCGTGCGCCGCATGGCTGCGCGCAACGCCATCGTGCGGCGGCTGCCGGCCGTCGAAACGTTGGGCGCCGTGTCGGTCATCTGCACCGACAAGACCGGCACGCTGACCTGCAACGCGATGACCGTGCGCACCTTCGTCACCGGCGTCGATACCTATGAGGCGACCGGGGCCGGCTATGATCCGGCCGGCGCCATCTGCGCCGGCGGCGTCGAGATCGATCCGGCCGCGCGCGCCGACGTGGCCGAGCTGGCGCGCGCCGCCCTGCTCTGCAATGACGCGTCCGTCCAGCCGGGGGAACATGGCTGGCGGGTCGACGGCGACCCGATGGAGGGCGCGCTGGCGACGCTGGCGATGAAGGCCGGTCTCGACCCGGCGCTGCTGCGCAAGCAATTCCCCCGCGCCGACGAGATCCCGTTCGACGCCAGGCACCGCTTCATGGCCAGCCTGCATCACAGCCACGAGGATGGCGGCACGATCCTGGTCAAGGGCGCGCCGGAGCACATCCTGGCCCTGTGCGCCAGCGAACGCTGCGCCGAGGGCGAGCGGCCGCTGCGGGCGGCGCATTGGCAGGCGCGGGTCGACGCCCTGGCGTCCCGGGGCCAGCGGGTGCTGGCGTTGGCCGTCAAGCCGGCGCGTGCGGGCCAGCACGAGCTGGTCTTCGGCGACATCGACGGGCTCATCTTCATCGGCCTGGCCGGCTTCATCGACCCGCCCCGGGAGGAGGCGACAGCGGCCGTGGCCAGTTGCCGCGCGGCCGGCATCCGCGTCGTCATGATCACCGGCGACCATGCCGTGACCGCCACCGAAATCGCGCGCCAGCTCGGTATCGCGGACCAGCCCAGGACCTTGCCCGGGGCCGCGCTCGACGCGCTCGACGATCGGCAACTGCAAGACGTGGCGCTTGAAACCGACGTGTTCGCTCGCACCACGCCGCTGCACAAGCTGCGCCTGGTCCAGGCCCTGCAGGCGCGCGGCCTGGTGGTGGCGATGACGGGCGACGGCGTCAACGACGCCCCCGCGCTCAAGCGCGCCGACATCGGCGTGGCCATGGGCGACAACGGCACCGAGGCGGCCAAGCAGGCGGCCGAGATGGTGCTGCTCGACGACAACTTCGCCTCCATCGTCGCCGCCGTGCGCGAAGGCCGCACAGTCTACGACAACCTGATGAAGGTGATCGCCTGGACGCTGCCGACCAACACCGGCCAGGCGCTCACCATCGTCGCCGCCATCGTGCTGGGCCTGGCGTTGCCCATCACACCGATACAGATCCTATGGATTAACATGGTGACGGCGGTCGCCCTCGGCCTGACCTTGGCCTTCGAGCCGAGCGAAGCGGGTACGATGCTGCGACCGCCACGCGCGGCGCGGCGACCGATCGTCACGCTGGACCTGCTGTGGCGCATCCTGTTCGTGTCGGCGCTGTTCGTCGCGGCGGCCTTCGGCATGTACTTCTGGGTGGAAGATCGCGGACTCGGCACGGAGCTGGCGCGCACCATGGTGGTCAACACGCTGGTGGTGCTGGAGATTTTTTATCTGTTCAGCGTGCGCTATGTGCACGGGTCGTCGCTGACCTGGCAAGGCGCGCTCGGCACACCGGCGGTGCTCGGCGGCGTCGCGCTCACCATCGCCGCGCAGGCGCTGTTCACCTACGCGCCGTTCATGCAAGCCATCTTCGGGACGCGCCCGGTGGCATGGCGCGATGGTTTGGCCATTGTCGGCGCCGGCCTGGTCTTGCTGGCCATCGTCGAGGCCGAAAAAGCGCTACGCCGGCGGCTGGCGCAGCGCCTCGACTGAATCACTCAACTTGTTGATCGGGTGGCGTGTTGCCCGTGGGGCATATGGACTTATGATGTGGGGTTCTTACCTCACCGAACCAGGTCCATGCCGAACCTCACACGCATCGCTCGAAAAACCATCGCCGGCATCGGCGCTGCGACCCTGGCACTGGGCTGCGCCGCCCAGGAACTGGGCATTCCGCAGGCCTCGGACGCGGACCGGCCGGCCAGCCAGGCGCGCGGCGGAGCGGCCGACGCCTCAGCGTTTCTGATGGCCAGTTTCAACAGCACGTCGGACAACTGGCTCAGCCTGTTCTCGTCGACCGACGGCGTCACCTTCACGTCGCTGGCTTCCGATGCGTACCGGCCACCGAGCAAGCTGATGCGCGACCCGGCGATTGTGCGCCACAGTGACGGATACTATTATGTGCTGTACGCCACCGGCGCGGACAGCGCCGAGCTGGGACTCACCCGCTCCCGGGACCTGAAGAGTTGGCAGTTCGTGCGCAACGTGCCGCTGGCACTGCCGGGCAACGCCCAGGTCGTCGCGCCGGAATGGCTGCGCGACAAGGATGGATCGCTGAAGGCCATCGTCTCGCGCAGCGCCGGCGGCAGCTATGTGTTGACGCCGAGCGCCGACTTCGGCGCATGGTCGGCGCCGCAGCCGTTGCAGGGTTTGCCGGACAACTATGTCGACACGATCGTCGCCGTCACCGACGGCGGCTACACCGCCCTCGCCCGCAACGGCGCCACCGGCCTGATCGAGATGGCCGGCGCCAAGTCGTTGCAAGGCCCGTGGACCGTCGAGCGGCAAGGCGACTGGGCCAGGTGGGGCGCCACCAGCGGCGCCCATTCGCTGGTCAAGCTGCCCGGCGGCCAATGGCGCCTGTACTTCGGCGACGCCGCCACCGGCCGCCGCTGGTACTCCGACAGCGACGATGGCTTGCGCACGTGGCGCGCGGCCAAACAACTGGGCGGCGTGTCCGGCATTATCGGCCAGGCCTCGGTGCTGGTCGATGACCGCAAGGCGCTGGCGCAGGCCACCAAGCCGAAAGGCCAACCGAAAAAGGTCGGCTGGGACGAACATTCGATGCTGATCGACGGCAAGCGCGTGGTGGTCTGGTCCGGCGAGATCCACCCGTTCCGCCTGCCCAATCCATCACTATGGCGCGACGTCATCCAGAAGATGAAGGCGCTCGGCTTCAACGGCGTGGCGTTCTATTTCGACTGGGGTTACCACTCCGCCGCGCCCGGCGTCTACGATTTCTCGCATGTGCGCAACGTCGAACGCGCGCTCGAGATCGCCGAAGAGGAAGGCATGTACGTCATCGCCCGCACCGGCCCGTATGTGAACGCGGAGCTGACCGGCGGCGGCTATCCCGGCTGGATGTTCCGCAACCGCGCCGAGGCGCGCACCGACGATCCGGTCTACCTGAGCGCCGTCGACGAGTGGATGACGCAAATTAACGCCATCATCGCGCGCCATCAGGTCACCACCGGCGGCGGCAACGTCATCGCCTACCAGCTCGAGAACGAGCTGGGCAAAGTCGAGCCGAAGCACGTGCGCCACATGGAGCACCTGGCGAGGAAGGCGCGCGCGGACGGCATCAGCGTGCCGTTCTTCCACAACGCCGCCGGACGGCTGCCTGACTGGACGCCCAAGGATTCGACCGCGCCGTGGGCCAATCCCGGCCCGACCGACATGTACGCGTTCGATGGCTACCCCGGCGGCACCTGCAACGTGCACGCCGATCCCGCCGGTCCGAACAGGGCGCCGGACTGGGGCATCTACGGTAAGAATTCGCCGAAGATCGGTGCGCTGTCGTCGCCGAAGACGCCGGGTTTCGCCGCCGAACTGGGCGGCGGGTGGTTCGACTACTGGGGCTCGAACGGCACCTACAATTGCACCGGCGAGCGCCAGGGAACCGGCTACCAACGGGTCTTCTATGGCACCAACCTGATCAACCGCATCACGATCCACAACATCTACATGACGTTCGGCGGCACCTCGTGGGGCTGGCTGGCCGGGCCGGTGGTGTACACCTCCTACGATTACGGCGCGCCGATCTCGGAGGACCGGGGCTTGCGGACCAAGGCCTACGGGCTGAAACAGCAAGGCATGCTGGTGCAGGCGGCCGAGCAGGCGCTGGCGAAGATGGACAAGGGACCGGAGATCAAGACCTCGTCCGACAAGGTCAAGGTTTATCACAACATCAATCCCGATCTGAACACGCATATCCTGTTCGCGGTCCACAGCCCGTCCGACCTGCTGACCAGCGACAGCTTCACCTTCGACCTGACGACCAGGGACGGCACGTACAAGGTACCGCTGCGCCTGAACGGCCAGGACGCCAAGATGCTGCTGGCCGACTACAAGCTGGAGCGTCATCACCTGGTCTACTCGACGTCGGAACTGCAGACGCACTTCGCCAACGGCGAGCGCGACATCGCGCTGCTGCACGGCCGCGGCGGCGAGCCGGGCGAGACCTTGCTGCGCTACGCCAGCGCGCCCAGGGTGGAGGTCATCGAAGGCAAGGTGACATCGCGCTACGACAACGGCGTCCTCAAGCTAGATTACGTCCACGACGGCCTGGCGCGCGTGCGCATCTCCGGCGGCGGCCGCACGCCGCTGCTGCTGTTGCTGGCCGACGAGAAACACAGCATCGCCTTCTGGAGCCAGAAAACGCCGGCCGGCCAGGTTCTTCAACTGAGTCCCGCGATGGTGCGCTCGGCCAGCCTGGCGGGCGGAAAGCTGGCGCTAACGGGCGATACGACAGCCGTCAGCGATATGCAGATTTGGGGACCATCCGTCGCGGCGGTCACCTTCAACGGCGAGAGCCTTGCGGTCACCGCCCAGCCGGACGGCAGCCTGCGCACCGCCGCGTTGAAAGGGCCGGAAGTCGTGAAGCTGCCCGACCTCGGCGCGCTGGGCTGGACGCGGCGCATGGACAGGCCCGAGGCGCAACCGAAGTTCGACGACTCGGCCTGGATCAAGGCCGACCAACGCGCCTCGGCGGCGCAGACATGGACCATGCCGGAACGCGGCCAGCCGACCTTGTCGATGAGCGATTACGGTTTCCACCACGGCGACGTCTGGTATCGCGGCCGCCTCGACCTGACCGACACGAAGAGCAATCAGCTGGAACTGTTTTACGGCGCCGGTGGCGCGGGCATGATACAGGTGTGGGTCGATGGTAAGTTCATCGGCCAGCATGAACTCGACGTCGGCCGCTCCTTCCCCGAGACCACGGACAGCGTGAAGTTCACACTCGGCGACAAGTTGGCGAACGGTCCGCACGTGATTGCGGTCATGGTGCGCAACAACTCGCACAACTGGAACCTGATGGCCGACGACTATCACCGCGAGGCGCGCGGCTTGATCTCGGCCTCGCTGACGTCGCGCGGCGGCCGGCGCTACGCCGTGCCGATCGACTGGCGCATCCAGGGCACGCAGGGTGGCGAGAACATCGTCGACGTCGTGCGCGGTCCGATGAACAACGGCGGCCTGTACGGCGAACGAGAGGGCTGGTACCTGCCGGCGGCGGCTGGCAAGACTTTCAATGCCGGCTGGGCCAAGGCCAGGACCGGCGACGCGCCGCCGGCGCCGGGCACCTACTGGCTGCGGACCGCGTTCGATCTGGACTTGCCGAAGGGCCACGACATCCAGCTTGGACTGGCGTTCGGCGACACCACCAAGCCGCGTTCGGAGCGCGAGAACCGCGCGCTGATCTTCGTCAACGGCTGGAACATGGGACAGTTCATCGCCCACATCGGGCCGCAACGCGTCTTTGTGATCCCGCCGGGCATCCTGAACCCGAACGGCGCCAACACTATCGCGCTGGCGGTCACCACCGACGGCAAGCCCGGCAACGCGCTGGAACCCGTCAAGCTGGTCAACCTGCGAACCGTGCGCGGGGGCGTGCCGCTCGAGATCATGCCGGGGGCGGCGCCTGCTTCCACCTCGGCCAGCGCGCAGCGATGAGGCTCGCCGGACCGCTCGCCTGTTGGGCGTTGTACGCCTCCGTGCAGAGCGCCGGCGCCGGTGAGCTGGCCTTGTATCGGCGAGGCGGTCCGGTGGCAGCCATTGTTCATGACGACCAGAAAACCTATGCGCTGGCGGCGCGACTGCTGGGCCGCGACCTGCAGGCGCTGAGTGGCGAGTCGCCGCGCATCTCGTCGCGCTTGCAGGACTGCGGCAAGACCTGCGTGGTCATCGGCGCCTACGACACGCCGCTGCTGCGCCAGCTGGCCAAGCGCGACGGCCTTGATCTGGCGGCGTTGCGCGGAGAGTGGGAGCGGCACAAACGGCTGGTCGTCCGTTCCAAAAAGCAGAGCTATGTGTTGATCGCCGGTTCCGACGTCCGTGGCACGGTCTACGGCGTGGTGGACCTGACGCGCGAACTCGGCGTCTCGGCCTGGGAATGGTGGGCGGACGTGACGCCGCGCCGCCAGGCCCGCGTGGCCATCGATGATGCCACCGTGTTCTCGCGCGCGCCGTCGGTCCACTATCGCGGCATCTTCCTCAACGACGAGGACTGGGGTTTGCAGCCGTGGGCGGCAAAGACCTACGATCCCAAGACCGGCGACATCGGCCCCGCCACCTACGCGCGTATCTACGAGCTGATGTGGCGCCTGAAGGCCAATACGCTGTGGCCGGCGATGCACGACTCGACCAAGCCTTTCTATCAGATCGCCGGCAACCCGGAGATGGCGCGCGATTACGCCATCGTGGTCGGTACCTCCCACGCCGAGCCGATGATGCGCAACAACGTGCGCGAATGGAATCTGAAGGCGAACGGCCCGTTCAACTTCTTCACCAACCGCGACCGCATGATCGCCTATTGGGATGAGCGTGTCCGCCAAGTCAAACGTTTCGAAACCCTGATGTCGGTCGGCTTGCGCGGCGTGCACGACAGCGCGATGGAAGGCGCGAAGACGATCGCGGAGGCGCGCGACGGCGTCGAACAGGTGATCGATATCCAGCGCGGCTTGCTGTCCAGGGCGCAGGGCCGTCCGCCGGAGCGGATTCCGCAAGTGCTCACCTTGTACAAGGAAGTGCTCGATATTTACAAGGCCGGGCTGAAGGTGCCGGACGACATCAGCCTGATTTGGCCGGACGACAACTACGGATATATCAGCCAGCTCGGCACCGCGACCGAGGCCAAACGCGGCGGCGGCGCGGGGCTTTACTATCATTTGTCCTACTGGGGCCGGCCGCACGATTATCTGTGGCTGGGAACGACGCATCCGTCGCTGGTGCGCGAGCAACTGGAGCGCGCCTGGCACACCGGCGCGCGCAAGCTGTGGGTGGCCAACGTCGGCGATATCAAGCCGCTGGAATACCTGAGCCAGTACTTTCTCGATCTGGCCTTCGATCACACTCTGCTGGCTCAGGCGCCCAGCGAACACCTGCATGACTGGTTGGCGCGCCAGTTCGATACTGAACAAGCGCGGCAGATCACCGACATCATGATGGAATACTACGCGCTGGCCTGGGAGCGCCGGCCGGAATTCATGGGCTTCGGCCAGACCGAGCCGACCACGCCGAACAAGCCGACGGCGTATCTGCAATCGGGCGGCGACGAGGCGCTGCGCCGTCTGGATAGATATGCCGCCATCACCGCGCGCGCCGAGGCGCTGGCGCAAGCGATGCCGGCCGAGCGCCGCGACGCGTTCCACGAACTGGTGCTGTACCCGGTACGCGCGAGCGCCAACCTCAACGCGCGCATCCTGAAGCTGGAGTTGGCAGGGTTGCCGGACAACGCCGGCGCCCGCGCCGAGCAGTATGTGACGCAGGCCAAGGCGGCGCACCGAGCCATTGTCGCCGATACCGCCGAATACAATGGACTGGCCAACGGCAAATGGCGCCACATGATGGATATGGCGCCTCGCAGACTGCCGGTGTTTGCCGAGCCGGCCTGGCCGCCTCCACCGGGCGCCGCCTCAGCGGCAGCGGCCACGCCGTCCGCCTCTCCGCCAACGCAGGCAGCGCGGCCGCGCGCGGTGTCGATCGCGGCTTCCAGCGCGGCGCCGCATCCGCAATGGCAAAAGATCGAGGAGCTGGGCAGCATGGGCGCGGTGCTGCGTTCGTCGCTGGCCTTGTCCTCCGTCGAGGCGGGCCAGGCTGCGGATGTGGCGCCGCTGGTGATCGAGTTCCACTCCGATTCCAGCGGCCCGGTCGGCGTGAACATCGTCGCCCTCCCCACCCATCCCCTGACGTCGGAAAATCAACTCAGGCTCGGTTATCGCATCGATGACGGCGCGCTGGCGATACTCGACTTCCGCACCCACGGGCGCAGCGACGAATGGAAGCTCAACGTGCTGAGCAATACTGCGGTGCGGTCGTTGCCGCCGCAGCGGCTTGCGCCGGGCAAGCATCGGCTGCGCCTGTACGCGATGGACCCCGGGTTCATGCTGGACCGTGTCGACATCGTTCCCGAGGGCGCGGCGCGTTACTACGGCGCGACACCGCGATAGCGCGATAGCCCAAGTCATCGTTCTGCAATATCTCCATGCTAATCTTTCTCGGCACGCTCCCGCAACCGACCAGCCGGACATCAGCCCATGACTATCGCTGCACGACTAAGGATCTCTCCGCTCCGCGCGCACGGCGGTGACGAAATCGACTTACCCTACGCGCCCTCGCCGTGGCGGCTGAAACAGTGCAGGCAGACCGGCATTGTGTTCCTGGCCAATCCTCCGGCATACGAGGAGCTGTCACAGGACTTCGCCTACGAGGTGACGTTCGAAAAGGAAACGCAGGCCCGCAAGCAAGCGGAGCCTTTGCGCTACGCGATCAGCACCGCGCTCAAACGCTTCCGCGGCCGCATCCTGAAGCGCAACAAGAGCCTGACCTTGGTGCAGCGGCTGATCCGCGATGCGCGCGGCGCCAGGATCAACGTGCTCGATGTCGGCTGTGGCTGGGGTTCGCTGCTCGATGATTTGTTCAAGTCGCTGCCGGCCGATTTGCGTGGCAAAAGCGTGCCGCACGGCATAGAGATATCGCAAGAGCTGTCGAGGATATCGGACGGCAAGCTGCGCAAGGCCGGCGGCCGCTGCGTGCACGCGTCGGCGATGGATGGGTTGGACGATTTCGACGACGGGTACTTCGACGTTATCATCATGGCGTCTTTTCTTGAGCACGACATCAATCCGCTGACGGTGCTGGAGCGCTCGGCGAAGCGGCTCAAACCCGGTGGATCGATACTGGTCAAGGTGCCCAACTACAATTGCTTCAACCGGTATTTGCGCGGGTCGCGCTGGTGCGGATTCCGTTGGCCGGACCATGTGAATTACTTCACGCCGGAGACATTGAAGGCGACGGCGCGGTTGGCCGGGTTGGATGTGGTGCGGATGTCGATCTTGGATCGCAGCCCGCTCAGCGACAATATGTATGCGATTTTGCGGCGGATGAAGTGATGGTGGAGCATGTCCGTTTTACTAGTTGACACTTGACCCGAGACGCGGTGTCTGGCGGGCCAACGACAGCGCCCGCCGCATTGCAGACGTGCAAGCGCTGGCTTCAGCGTGCTCTTCCAAACGCGAAGCAGTCGAGCTGGTAGGCCAGTCTGGTGGCGACACCCGCCCCCCGGGCCGCCGTCACGAGATGGTTTTGCTGATGACGTCATTGGTGGCAAACGACCTGAGCACCGGCGCGTTCTGGCCATCCATGTACAAAGCCCGCGGCACCGGCATCAACATGATGCATTTCGAAATCTCGGGGCCGAAGAAAAACGTTTCTGGAAGCGATGCCTCGCCGGTCCCCGGGGTCTGCGGACCTGACAAGGAGCAATACCTCAAATTTGGATCACTGCGCTGGCGGGTGACAAAGCGCTTTGCCATCTCACCGTCCATGCCTTCGTTCACAGGCAACTTGTAGTTGTGACCGACATATTCCCTTTTCACATAGATGCGGAACATCGTGCCGCCTTCGCCGCCATCATCCCCCAAGTAACCCTTGGCGACCTCGATGTCGGAAGACCCATAGAGCCCGGCCCAAATCTCGGTGACGCTGCCGAAATCCTGGATCGGCCGGCTGTAAATATCCCAGGCAGGCCGTGGCCGCTTGCTCGGCACCAGATCCATGTCGAATCGCGGATTTGGCTTGCGCGTTCCCTTCCACCCGATCGGACGCCATCCTTTTGCGAGAATATAGGGGTGAAGATCGCGAAAGACGTCGGGCGTGTAGCGCTCCGTCCAAATCCCCGCCATGGCGTGATATCGCTGTCGCGTGCTCTTGGGCGCGTCCGCGCTCTTTTTGGACCGTAGGAATTCTTCGAACACCATGCGCGCTGGACTCATATGCTTCTCCTTCGATTGATCGCGTTAGTCTGCCAAGGCCTCTTAGTGCCTTGCCGCGACCGGCGGCACTTCACCGGTCATTCAGACATAAATACGTACGCATCCTTGATGTGGATGCATCGAAAGTGAAAAGTTCAGACACGCGCTGGGCGAATGGGCACCGGCTTGGCAGGCCTCGGGTGACCGCCTCGGCGTGTCCACGCTGCGCGCTGGGACACGTCAGCGGCCTGGAAATGCGCCGCCGACGACCCCCGCGCGTTATTCGTCGACCGATGTCGCCGGTTCGACGCGCGTCACCATCACGGCCGCGATGCGCCGCTCGACCACCTCGATCACCTCGAACCGCAGACCGTCAACCTCGACCGCCTCGCCCACGGTGGGCAGGTTGCCGAGACGCTCCAGCATGAAGCCCGCCAGCGACGTGTAATCGTCGTTCTCGCTGATCAGTTCGTCCGTCTCCAGCACTTGCTCCAGATAATGCAGATCGGCCGTGCCGGCGACGCGCCAGCAACCCGGCCCCTGCTCCTGCACATCCGGCTGCTCGTCCTCGTCGGGGAACTCGCCGGCGATCGCTTCCAGGATATCGATCGGCGTCACCACGCCCTGGATCGTGCCGTACTCGTCGGCGATCAACACCAATTGACCGCGCGAACGCTTCAACGTCTCCATCACCTTCAGCACGCCGCTGGCCTCGGGCATGATGATGGGCTCGCGGATATGCTCGGGCGGGATCGGCACGCCGCGCGCCAGGTTGGCCATCAGCTCCTTGGCGCGGACGACGCCGATGATGTTGTCCAGCTGCCCACGGCTGACCGGGAAGAAACTGTGCGGCGTTTCCAGAATCTGGCCCTGGATCGTGGCCGTGTCGGCGTCCAGGTCGATCCATGAAATGTTCGAGCGCACCGTCATGATCGAGCGCACCGAGCGTTGCGACAAGCTGAGCACGCCGCTGACCATGTTGCGCTCTTCTTGCTCGAACGCTTCCGGCACCACGGCCGTCGTGGTGCCCTCTTCTTCGCCACCGGCGGCGACGCGCTTCTTGCTGCCCAACAGGCGCAACACGGCATCGGCGGTGCGGTCGCGCAATGGAACACGCGATTCGCGGGTGACGAAATTACGGCGCGCCAACTGGTTGAGCGCCTCGATCACCACCGAGAAGCCGATGGCGGCATACAGATAACCCTTCGGAATGTGGAAGCCGAGGCCCTCGGCGATCAGGCTCAGGCCGATCATCAAGAGGAAACTCAGGCACAGCACCACCACCGTCGGATGGGCATTGACGAAGCGGGTCAGCGGCTTGGAGGCAAGCAGCATCACGCCCATCGAAATGACGACGGCGGCCATCATGACGCCAAGCTCATCCACCATGCCGACCGCCGTGATGACCGCGTCGAGCGAAAACACGGCGTCGAGCACGATGATCTGGGCGACGACCGCGCCGAAACCGGCGTAGACCCTGGAGCCGCCCTGGGTTTCGTGCACCTTGCCTTCGACCCGCTCGTGGAGCTCGATCGTGGCTTTGAACAGCAGGAAGAAGCCGCCCAGCAGCAGGATCAAATCCCGTCCGGAGAAGCTTAGCGCGGCAATCGAGAACAGCGGTTCGGTCAGGGTGACCAGCCAGGACATTACGCTCAACAAGCCCAGGCGCATCAGCATCGCCAGGCTCAGGCCGACGAGCCTCGCCTTGTCGCGCTGCTCCGGCGCCAGTTTATCGGCGAGGATCGCGATGAAGATGAGATTGTCGACGCCAAGTACGATTTCGAGAACGATTAATGCAAACAGACCGACCCAAATGTTTGGGTCGAATAGCCATTCCATGCGCTGCTTTCAGTGTTGAGAAGCATGCATTGTAATCCATGCCGGCGCCGCGCCCGATTGTCGCCGCGCCGGCCGGACTAGTTTGCGTTGACGAAACCAACAACGTTTTCCGTCATAATCGGCGTTTCCCTCACCGCCCGGACGGCGATATTTTCGAGCTTGACCGTTTTGACCGGCATCTCGCGCTCGGCCTTCACCCGGCAGACGAAGGCGGCTTCGCCGACCGCAATATTACGAACGTGCAAACCTTCGATCGGTGTCAGCCGGCGCTCGTAGGTCGGCACCAGGTTCTTCCACTGGTATAAAACATCGGTTTCGACGCACAGCACGCCGCCGGCGATCCTCGTGGCGATGACGTCGGACATATAAATGTTGCGGACATACCCGCCGCGCCGCTCGTTGGTTTTAACGTACAGCAAGTTGGTGATGGTGCTTGCGGTGGCCGAGCCGGAGGCATCGAAGTGGCAGTTATCGACCAGCACGTTCTCGACGCCGGCCGACAGTTCGCTGCCGATGGCGATCAGCTGGTGGCCGTTCTTGATGCGGCAATTGCGCATGACAATGTTTTTGGACGGTACGCCCAGCCGCCAGGCGTCGCGATCGCGGCCGGATTTGACGGAGATCGCGTCGTCGCCCTGGTCGAACACGCAATCCTCGATCAGCACGTTTTGGGTCATTTCCGGATCGACGCCATCGTTGTTATGGCCATGCGCACTGATTTTGACGCGGCGGATGACGACATCGCGGCTCAGCAGCGGGTGCAACACCCAGAACGGACTGTCCTCGATACTGATATCCTCGACCAGCACGTGCCGGCAGCGGTTGAACTGGATGAACTGCGGCCGCAGATTGGCCGCGCCGGCGGTCATCTGGCGCTCGGAAACCGGTGCCTCGATGGCCGCCAGCTTATACAGCGCCACCAGCGCCTCCATATGCGGTTGCGGGCGTTGGTACCACTCCCGCCAGACGTCCAGTTTGGCCTTGAGTCTGCCTTCGCCGGTAATGGCGACGTTGTCGCACTCAAACGCGTAGACCAGCGGCGAGTAGTTGTAGCACTCGAGCCCTTCCCAGCTGCTCAGCACGGCCGGCAGATAGTCCGCCGGCTTTTCGGAGAACAACAAGGTGGCGCCCTTGGCGAGATGCAGGTTGACGTTGCTTTTAAGGTGGATCTTGGCGGTAGGCCAGGTGCCGGGCGGAACGACAACGATGCCTGAACCGGCCGCGCTGGCGGCCATGATGGCGGCGGCGATGGCGTCGGAAGTCTTGCGCTGGTCGTTTTGGTCGGCGCCGAAATCGGTGATGGGAAAGCGTGGACTGGCGGAAAAGTCGGGAATGGCGATGGCCGGCATGGCGAACGGCGCGCTGACTTGCACCAGCAGCTGCGGGTGGCGCGGACCGAACGGCATGCGGGCGCAAGCCGAGAGCAAGGGGACGGCGAAGCCGGCGAACAGCACCGTTCGCCGCGACATCGAGTGGGGCATTGAGCTACTCCTGGATTGATTCGGCGTAGCGATGGTAGAACAGGTCGTCCACCGCTACGCTTGGCCATGAGAAATACTCATGGCTGTGATCAATCCGGGGTCAGGTCTGCCTTTGGTACACGGGCGCGACCGTATCCCCGCTTTTACGCCGTCAACGGCATTTTATCGATCAACTTATCGAGGGTGATCGGGTAGTCGCGCACGCGCACACCGGTGGCGTTATAGACCGCGTTGGCGATGGCCGCGCCCACGCCGCAAATGCCCAGCTCGCCCACGCCCTTGGCCTTCATCGGCGACGAGATCGGATCGGTCTCATCCAGGAATATGACTTCCTGGTGCGGAATGTCGGCGTGCACGGGCACTTCATAGCCCGCCAGATCGTGGTTGACGAAGAAACCGCCCCGCTTGTCGACGACCAGATGCTCCATCAACGCGGCGCCGGCGCCCATCGTCATCGCGCCGATCACCTGGCTGCGCGCCGACTTGGGATTGAGAATGCGGCCGGCCGCGCACACCGCCAGCATGCGGCGGATGCGCGTCTCGCCGGTGTAGGCGTCGACCGCCACCTCGACGAAATGCGCGCCGAACGTCGATTGCTGGAACTTCTTATCCAGATCGCCGTACTCCATCGTGTCCTCGGCAACGATCTCGCCGTCCTGCGCTGCCTGCTGCAACGTCAACGATTTGCCGCCGGCGCGCACCGAGCCGCCGCTGAATTCCGCTTCGGCGGCGTTCATGCCGGCCTTCTGCGCGATCGCCTCGCGCAGCTTGACGCAAGCGGCGTACACGCCCGCCGTCGAGCTGTTGGCGCCCCACTGCCCGCCCGAGCCGGCCGAGACCGGGAAATCGGAGTCGCCCAGCTTGACCACCACCTTGTCGATGGGCAGGCCCATCATTTCGGCGGCGGTCTGCGCGATGATGGTATAGGTGCCGGTGCCGATATCGGTCATGTCGGTCTCGACCGTGACGACGCCCTTGCCGTCCAGGCGCACGCGGGCGGCCGATTTCATCACGATATTGTTGCGGAACGCGGCGGCGACGCCCATGCCGACCAGCCAGCGGCCATCGCGCACCTTGCCCGGCTCCACGCTGCGCTTGCTCCAGCCGAAGCGCTCGGCGCCGCTGCGCAGGCACTCGACCAATCGCCGCTGCGAGAACTTGCGCTCGCGCTGGGCCGGATCGTGCGTGACGTCGTTGATGATCCGGAACGTCACCGGGTCCATCTTGAGTTTTTCCGACAGCTCGTCGACGGCGATTTCCAGCGCCATCAAACCGGGCGCCTCGCCCGGCGCGCGCATGGCGTTACCTTCCGGCAGGTCGAGCACGGACAGGCGCATCTTGGTCATGCGGTTGGCGCCCGCGTACAGCAGCTTGGTCTGGTTGACCGCCGTTTCCGGTTGGCCTTCCGGCAGGTCGCCCGACCAGCTTTCGTGGCCGATGGCGGTGATCTTGCCTTCCCTGCTGGCGCCGATGCGGATGCGCTGGATAGTCGCCGGCCGGTGTGTGGTGTTGTTGAACATCAGCGGCCGCTGCAAGGTCACTTTGACCGGCCGGTTGGCCGCCTTGGCGCCCAGCGCCGCCAGCACCGCCTCGGCGCGCACGAACAACTTGCCGCCGAAGCCGCCGCCGATGTACGGCGACACCAGCCGCACTTTTTCCTTGGGGATGCCAAGCGTCTTGGCGACGTCGCCCTGGCCCCAGGCGATCATCTGGTTCGCCGTCCACACGGTGACCTTGTCGCCGTCCCACTTGGCGATGGACGCGTGCGGCTCCATCATCGCGTGCGATTGATCCGGCGTGGTGTAGGTGGCGTCGATGCGCACCGGCGCCGACGCGAAGGCGCCGGCGAAGTCGCCGACCTTGGAATCGGCGTTCTCCTTGTCCTTGTGCGGCACGCCCTTGTCTTTTTCCTTGGCCAGGTCGTACGCGCCCTTGGCGGCGGCGTACTTGACCTGCACCAGTTGCGCCGCCGCGCGCGCCTGTTCGAAGGTCTCGGCGACCACCAGCGCGACCGCCTGGTGATAGTGCTGGATCTCCGGTCCGCCGAGCAGCTTGGCGGTGTTCATCTTGCCCTTGCCCAGCTTGCCGGCGTTGTCGGCGGTGACGATGGCGATGACGCCGGGCGCGCGCTTGGCGGCGGCCAGGTCCATCGAGACGATGCGTCCCTTGGCGATGGCGGCGCCGACCACGTAGCCGTAGGCGGCGTTGGGCGCGGCCTCGTGCTGTTCATAGGCGTACGGCGCGGTGCCGGTGGTTTTCATCGGACCGTCGATGCGGTCCAGGGGCTTGCCGACGACCTTGAGCTGGTCGATCGGATTGGTGGTGGCTGGAGTGGTGAATTTCATGGCGTCAGGCTTTCTTCGCTTCCGCCAGCACAGATTCTATCGTGCGCTGAACCAGGGTGATCTTAAAGGCGTTTTCTTCGGTGGTCTTGGCGCCGGCCAGCAACTGGGCGGCCACGGCTTTGCCGCCGCGCGGCAGGCTGTCGTCGGCGCCCGGCATGCGCCAGGGCTTGTGGGCGACACCGCCCAGCGCGACCCGGCCGGTGCCGTCCGGCAGCACGACCGCCGCCACCGAGATCAGCGCGAAGGCGTACGACGAGCGGTCGCGCACCTTGCGGTAGTAATGTTTGCCGCCCAGCGGCTTGGGCAAGGTCACGGCGGTGATCATCTCGCCCGGCATCAGCGTGGTTTCGATGTGCGGGGTCTTGCCCGGCAGGCGGTGGAACTCGGCCATCGGGATGCTGCGGGTCGAACCGTCGGGACGCACGGTCTCGACGACCGCGTCCAGCAATTGCATGGCGACCGCCATGTCGCTCGGATGGGTGGCGATGCACTCGTCGCTGACGCCGACGATGGCGTGGTTGCGGCTATGGCCGGCGATGGCCGAGCAGCCGCTGCCCGGCGTGCGCTTGTTGCAGGCCTGGTTGGTGTCGTAGAAGTAAGGGCAACGGGTACGCTGCAGCAAGTTGCCGGCGGTGGTGGCCTTGTTGCGCAGCTGCGCCGAGGCGCCGGCCAGCAAGGCGCGCGACAGTACGCCGTAATCGCGGCGGATGCGCTCGTCGGCGGCCAGGTCGGTGTTGCGCACCATGGCGCCGATGCGGACCCCACCTTGTGGCGTGCCTTCGATCTTGTCGAGGCCGACGCCGTTGACGTCGATCAGGTGGGCCGGGGTTTCGATCTCCAGCTTCATCAGGTCCAGCAGATTGGTGCCGCCGGCGATGAACTTGGCGTTGGGCGTGCGTGCGGCGATGGCGGCCGCTTCGGCCGGCGATTGCGCGCGCTGATAGGTGAAGGCTCTCATGCGGCGCTCCCGGCGACTTCGCTGATCGCGTCGATGATGTTGGAATAGGCGCCGCAACGGCAGATATTGCCGCTCATGCGTTCGCGCAATTCGGTAGCGTTGAGCAAGGGACGCGCGGTCAAATCCGGGCTGACGTGGCTCGGAATGCCCTGCTTGATTTCCTCAAGCGCGGAGACGGCCGAACAGATTTGCCCCGGAGTACAGTAGCCGCACTGGTAGCCGTCGTGCTTGACGAAGGCCGCCTGCATCGGGTGCAGCTTGGCCGGCGTGCCGAGGCCCTCGATGGTGGTGACCTTGGCGCCTTCGTGCATCACGGCAAGGGTCAGGCAGGAATTGATGCGGCGGCCGTCGACGATCACCGTGCAGGCGCCGCACTGGCCGTGGTCGCAGCCCTTCTTGGTGCCGGTCAGATGCAGGTTCTCGCGCAGGGCGTCGAGCAAGGTGGTGCGCGTGTCGACTTCGAGCTTGCGCACTTCGCCGTTGACCTGGAACGACACTTTCGCGGTCACTGGCGGAGTGGCGGCCTGGGCGGCAGTGGCGCTGCCCGTCTGGGCGGCGGCGATCGACGGTACGGCGCTCGCGGTCGCCGACAGCGCGCCGGCGATCAATAGCTCCCGCCTGGAGAGTGTAACTTGGCTAAGGTCGTTCATGGGTTCGCGTCCTAATGGCTGATGTTGTAGAGGCCCCTTTGGATGAGGCAGTCTCTTTTATATTAAGCGCATTCGGGGTGGTGGATTCGCACTGTTGGATCAGGCAATCGAACCGTGGAATTGGGCAATCCGGCCCATGTGGTTTTGCTCCTGCCAACGGGTTCCTAATCCCGTGCGGCGGCCGCCGGGCCGCATGAATACGCGCTTTCAGCCGCCCATTGCGCGGATTTCGTCCATCGTGAACCCGGCCCGCACCCGTGCCTCGACGTTGAACGGGCCGCGCAATGCGGGGGCGCGGTAACGCAAGGCCAAGGCTGCATAAGCGGCGCCCGGCTCCAGTCCATTCTGCTCGCACAGGTATCTGTACCAGCGGTTGCCGATCTCCACATGGCCGATCTCGTCGCGCAGGATAATGTCGAGGATATGGGCTGCCGGCATGTCGCCGGCCTGTGCCAGCTTGGCGCGCAGCGGCGGATTGGCGTCCAGGCCGCGCGCTTCCAGGGTGCGCGGCACCAGCGCCATGCGGGCCAGCACGTCGCCGGTGGTCCGCTCGACCATCTCCCATAAACTGTCGTGGGCGGGAAAATCGCCGTATGTGTGACCTAGCGCACCCAAGTGCTTAACCAGCAGTGAAAAATGCAACGCTTCTTCGTCGGCGACGCGCAACCAATCGGTGTAATAGCCTGGCGGCAAGTCCGGGAAACGCCAAAGCGCGTCGAGGGCGAGGTTGATGGCGTTGAATTCGATGTGGGCCAGCGCATGGATCAGCATGGCCCGGCCTTCGAGCGTGTTCATCGAGCGGCGCCCTACTTCGCGCGGCGGTACCAGATCGGGTTTTTGCGGGCGGCCGGGGATGGCGGCGGTGGCTTGCAGCATGGAGGACGGGTTCGGCGGACACAGGCCGGCGGCCGACGCGGCGGCCATGGCGACGACGGCGGCGACCTTTTTGGATGGATCGGCTTCCAGCAGGCAATTCAGCGCGTAGGCGCGCAGTTCGGTCGGGGCGGATTCGGGGCTTGGGGATGGGTGCATCGGGTCTAGGGGACTTGCGGGAAAGGCGGCAGTTTAACATCGCAGCGCTCCGCTCACTCGACCTCAGTAACCGCATCTCCTGTTTTCGCCCCGGCGTAGCCCGGGGGGCGTCCGCACGTTCACGGTGCGAAGATTTCTTGAAGCGTGCGCAGAGCGACCACTAGCGTCTTTGAATTAACAACGCCGAATTTTGTCATTAAACGTGTCTTATCGACAGTTCTGATTTGATCCAGGAGAATAAGCCCCTTCTTTCCACCGTGAGTGATGGCGATGCGAAATGGCGCGGGCCGTCTTCCGGTGGACATTGGCGCAATCACGACTGTCCTAAGGTGGTCGTGCATTTCCGGCGGTGAAATAATCACGCACGGGCGCGATTTTTGAATTTCGCTTCCGACAGTCGGGTCAAGATTCACCAACCAGATTTCACCCCGTTTTACCACTTGATGGCCTCGTCCTCGGCGTTAACGAAATCCGGCATGACCAAACCGTCATCCCCTGCCGCCGCCAGCGACTTACTCGCCTCCGCCCACCCACTACGAACAGGCTGAGCTGGCGCACGAACTACAATCGCACCATCCTCCACCGTTACTTCGGCCTCATCTTTCAGACCGACTTGGGCCAAGAGAGACGTAGGGAAAATCAGTCCTTTGGAATTTCCGATACGTCGAATCGATATCCGCATATACCCTCCAGTGTAATAACAATGTTATACCGGCCTACACACAAGGTCAACGTCATAGTGATAACAATGCCGCAATTCCGGACGCGAAAAGGCCCTGAGCCGTCCTAGAGCACCCCTGGCTCCAGCAGCGTCAGCGTTTGTTGCGCCGTGTCGAGCCGCGCCCGGATGCCGACCGGCATCGTGAACTGGTGGCGGATGTGGCCGAAGGAATAGCCGGCAACCGCCGGACGGGTCAATGGCGACAGATGCTGGTCGACCGTCTCGTCCAGAGACAGCGCGTTGTCGCCGTCGATCCCTTCGCAATGCTCGAAAATGCCCAGCATGACGGCGGCCGCGTTGCGATATCCCTGGCTCAGCTGCAACTGCGTCATCATGCGGTCGATACGGTACGGCTCCTCGTTCACATCCTCCAGATACAGGATGGCGTCGGTGAAGTCGACTGCGTAGGGCGTGCCGGCCAGCGCGCTGAACAACGACAGGTTGCCGCCGATCAGCCGGCCGGTGGCGACGCCCGCATGGATCGTGCGGATCCGGTAGTTGGCGTGGTCCTCGCCCGCCAGCGCGTTTTCCGGCGACATGGTGATCACATAATTGTCGTGCGGCGTCATCAGCACGTTGCGCAGATGGGTGACGGCGTAGTCCGAGAGCGTGGACGAGGCCACCGGGCCGTGGAAAGTCACCAGCCCCGCGTGCTTGAGGAGCGCCAGATGCAGGCAGGTGATGTCCGAATAGCCGATCAATACCTTCGGATGGGCGCGTATCAGCCGGTAATCGATGTGTTCGAGCAGCGCGATACAGCCCGAGCCGCCCCGTATCGCCCACACCGCCTTGATCTCCGGATCGAGGAACATGCCGTGCAGGTCGTCCAGCCGCTGCTGGACGGTGCCCGCATAGTTGCCGTAGACGTAGTGGATGTTGTTGGCGACGCGTGCGCGCAGGCCCAACGACTCGATATTGGCGACCGCTTTCGCCAGCGCCTCCTCGTTGGTGTGGCCGCCCGGCGCGATGATGCCGACCAGGTCGCCCGGCAGCAATCTGGCGGGTTTAATCGGACGCATGGGTTTCCTCCGACGCGAAGCCGGCGCGGCCGCCACCGCCGCCGCGCTCGTCCCCAGCGCGGCGGCGGCCAGCAGGTTGCCGAACCGCCGCCGGCTCAATCCCCCCGACATTACAGGAACTTGTACTTCAGCAAAACGCTAAGCGAGCGGCCGCGCGGATCGGCCACACGCGGGTCCCAGCCTGCGCCCACCACTTCGTCGACGTTATGCGCCGTGAAAGGCGGATCGGTGTCGAGGATGTTCTGGATGCCCACCGTGATCGTGGTGTTGCGGATGCCGCTGTAGGTGGCCGACAAGTCGTACTTGGTGTAGGCCTTGACGTTGGGGTTGAATCCCGGCGGCGGCGCCGACTTGCCATTGTTGGGCAACTGGTCCTTGTAACCGGTGCTGTAGTTCTGGATCAGCATGGCGCTCCAGTCGCCCTTCGCCAGGCTGATGCTGGCGTTGTGCTTCCAGCGCAGATACAGGTCGCGGGTGTAGAAGTTGCCCACGTATTCCTTATACTCCTGCCCTTCGAACTCGGCGAACTTGAAGCTGTTGGTGTAGGTGCCGTCGAGGTTGAAGCTCCAGTTGTAGTTGCTGACTTTGCCTTCGCCGCGCAGGCTCAGGTCGGCGCCGCGCGTCTTGGCGCCGGCGGCGTTGATCCAGCCGGCCTGTACGTAGGCGATGGTGTTGTCCGGATTGCGTATGATGTTCTCGGACAGCGCGGCCGCGTTGGCCAGCACCACTTGCGGCGTGCGGTTCAGGATGCGGTTGAGCGTGTTGATGGCCCAGTAGTCGAGCGAGGCCGAATAGCCCTTGACCGGCTCGAAGACGACGCCGAGGCTGCCCTGTTTCGAGGTTTCCGGCTTCAGCCTGGTGTTGCCGCCGGTCAGATACTCCAGGCGCGGAATGGCGCAGAACGCCGGATTGCCGGGATTGGCCGGGCAGCCGATCGGGTCGATGATGCCGTTCGGCAATTCCTGCAACAGGCTGCCGGAATACAGTTGCGTAAAGCTTGGCGCCAGGAAGCCCTTGTTGGCCGAGCCACGGAACAGCAGCGAGCTGTTGGGCTGGTAGCGGAACGACACTTTCGGGTTGGTGGTGTCGCCGAACACGCTGTAGTGGTCGCGCCGCACGGCCAGTTGCACTTCCAGCTCCTTGGTGACGGGCACCAGCAGCTCGGTGTAGAAGGCCTTGATGTCGCGCGTGGCCTCGTTCAACGCCGCGTTGCCGGGCGCCAGCAGGATTTGCGTGGCGTCGACGTCCTGGGCGAAGCTGTAGCCTTCGCGGCGCAGGTCGAAGCCGACCGCCATCGACATCGCTCCGGCCGGCAGCTGCATCACCTCGCCGGAGATGTTGCCGTCGATCTGGGTCAGCTTGGTCTTGCCGTGCTGCAGCGGCCCGCGATAGCGGGTCGAGTCGATCAGCGCGATCGCCTCCGGCGTCTGGGTCTGGCCCGGCGCCAGCCACGGATTGATCAGGCCGGTGCCGAGCGCGGCGTAGATCTTGCTGCTGTAGCCGTAGCCGTCGAGCAGGCGGGTCTTGGTCTTGCTCTCGCCGTGCGACACGCCGGCGCGGTAGTCCCACTTGCCCAGCAGGACGCCCTCGGCGCCGAGCAGCAGGCGGGCGTTGTCGGTGACGTTCTCCTGCTTGCGGTAGCCCCAGTCGTTGGCGCGCCATTTGTACGAAATCGGCTTGGACTTGTCGAACGTGGAAATATACGGCGACAAATCCTGATAATAGGCGCCGCCGACCGGATAGACGCCGCCGTTGGCCACGGTGGCCGAGATCTGCACCGGCGTCAATTCCGACAGCGCCTTGGTGTGGCCGTACAAGGCCTCGACGAACACCTTGTGATCCGGATTGATCTGCAAGCTGCCGCGCGAGACCGCGTTCAGGCGCTCGACCGGGAAGCTGATGATGTAGTCGGCGCCGTAATCGTAGGCGCACGAATAGGTGCTGCGGGTGGCGGCGGTGACGTCTTTCCACAGCGCCGTCTGGTATTGCGACATGCCGGGAATCGAGTCGCACTTGCCCTGGAAGCTCAGGGGGTTCGCCTGCAGGTAGGTGGTACTGTCGCCCGGCATCTTGAAACCGGCGCCGAGCGCGGTGCCGGGGCCGTTCAACTGATTGGCGAACGGCGTGCCGGTGGTGTCGGGCGACAGGCCGCGCGCGGGCTGGAAGCCGTTGGCGAACGAGCGCTCGCGCGAGCTCAGCTTTTCGTCGTTGTCGTAGGTGACGCTGCCCATCAGGTTGTAGCCGTCGGTCTGCAGCGAGCCGGTGCCGCCCAGCAGCGACAGGCGGCGCTTGGCGCCGCCGCCCTCCTCGGTGAAGTTGCCGGTATAGGACGCCTCCAGGCCGCGATAATCGGTGCGCAGGATGAAGTTGATGACGCCGCCGATGGCGTCGGTGCCGTAGATGGCGGAGGCGCCGTCCTTAAGGATCTCGACGCGGGCGATGGCGCCCAGCGGAATCGCGTTCAGGTCGACCGACTTGCCGCTGGCGCCGTAGGTGGCGATGCGGCGGCCGTTGAGCAGCACCAGCGTGCTGTTGGGGCCCAGCCCGCGCAGCGACGCGTACGACGCGCCGCCGCTGACGCGGTCGGCGTCGGCGCCGAAGACGTTATTACCGGAAGTCATATTGTCGGCGCCGGTGCCGTTGGCCGACAGAGTGCGGATCAGTTGCTCGGTGCTGGTGATGCCCTGCTTCTCGATGGTGTCGTAATTGATCACCTGCACCGGCAACGCGCCCTCCTTGGCCACCCGTTTGATGCTGCTGCCGGTGATTTCGACCCGTTGCATGCTCGGTTCGCCGCTTTGCGCCAGCACCGGGCCCGCTGCCGGGGCCACCACACCTATCAGCGCAATCATGTGCGCCAGTTTCTTAACCCTCACGGCCTCTCCCTTTGATGTACCTGCGATCTATCGAGTGTGGCGGTTGGCGGCGTCATGGCGCCGCGCTGTCCCGCCAACCCAGATTAGCCGCTCGACTTTGTCGCCATCCAATGAAAATAGCTTTTGAGGTTATAACTTTTAGTCATAAAGTGAGCGGCGCAGGATGAGGATGCCAGCCGGGCCGCGTTTGCGGAATGGCATTTGTATCATTTTTGCCACGGAGTAAAGAATAAAGTCTATTCCAGCAGCGACCTGGCAGCCGCCGCGATGCTGTCGGCCAACTGGCGGGCGCCGTGCGAGAGCGGCGCGTGGGCCGGCGTTAACAGATAGAGCGGGATCGGAATCGCCGGCGACCAGGGTCTGCTTTGCAGCCGCCCTCGCCCGGATGCGGCGGTGAACGGATCGACCACCGCCATGCCGCCACCCGCCTCCACCAGCGAACGGGCGATCTGGTAGGTTTGCACCACGGTGTGGACCGACGGCGCGATGCCCTGCGCCTCGCAGGCGGCTTCCACCTGCGCGCCCAGCGGATCGTTGTCGGTGTAGCCGATCAGCTCGCCTTTCAGGCCCGCGGCCGACAGCGGCGCGCCCTCTGCCGCCGCCGACCAGCTGCCCGGCGGCGCGATCACCGTCATCACCCCTTGCGCGATCGGCTCGGCGAGGATGCCCGGATGGCGCGGGTCCTGCAGCGACAGACCGAGATCGGCCTCGCCGAGACGCAATGTATTGATGATCTCGCTCGTGTGATGCGTCGCCAGCTCGCAGCGGGTATCGGCGAACGCGCGGCGCCATGCGCTCATCGCCTGCGGCAGCACGCTGACGGCGATGGTGGGCGTGGCCACCAGGCGGATCGTCTCCACCGTGCGGCTTTTGAGGCTGGCGGCGAGGCGGCGGATGCCTTGCAGTTCGTGGTGCAGCTTTTCGGTCTCGGCGAACAGGCGGTGCGCCTCGGGCTTGGGATACAGCTTGCCACGCACGCGTTCGAACAGCGGCATGCCCAGTTGCAGCTCGCAATGTTGCAGCACCTTGGTGACGGCCGGCTGGGAAATGTGCAGCACCTGCGCCGCGCCGCTGATGGTGCCAACTTGCATGATCGCGTGGAAAACTTCTATATGCCGTAACCGCATGGTCCTTCTTTCAATAACGCATCTTCGCGCTACTGTAGCAGGAGTGCGGCGCGCACACTGCCGGCGCTGCGGTCGAGCAAGGCCTGCGCCCGCGGTATTGAGAGTTCCTTGAGCAAAGCGACGATGGCGACCTTGACGTGGAAGCCGCATTGCTCCAGGGCCGCGCGGGCGCGCGCCTCGTCGGCGCCGGTGGCGTGCATAGTCAGCGCGACGGCCCGCTGCACCAGCTTGGAGTTGCTCGGCTTCATGTCCACCATCAGGTTGCCGTAGACCTTGTGCAGCCGGACCATGATGGCGCTGGAGATGGTGTTGAGCACGATTTTCTGCGACGTGCCGGCCTTTAGCCGGGTGCTGCCGGAGATCACTTCGGGACCGGTGTCGAGCGTGATGCCGATGGCCGCCCGCAGCACCAGCGGCGCGCCGGCATTGTTGGCGATGCCGACGGTCAGCGCCTCGCTGGCGCGGGCGGCGTCCAGCGCACCGAGCACGTAGGGCGTGGCGCCCGAGGCGGCCAGCAGCAGGATCACATCGTTGCGCCCGGGCCGCAGCGCCGCGAGGTCGGCGGCGCCCTGGCCGGCGTCATCCTCCGCGCCCTCGACCGCCTGGAACATCGCGTCCTTGCCGCCGGCCAGCAGCGACAGCGCGCGCTCGTGCGGCCATGAGAACGTGGGATGCAACTCGACACCGTCCAGCACGCCCAGCCGGCCCGAGGTTCCGGCACCCACGTAGATCAGCCGTCCGCCCGCCGCGATGCGCAGTACGGCCGCCTCGACGACGGCGCAAATCTGCGCCGCGGCCCGGCGCACCGCCGCGATGGCGTTGAGTTGGTCGGCGATCAGCGTCTCGACCAGGTCCGGCACCGGATATTGATCCAGGCCGGCATGTTCCTGGCTGGGAATTTCGGTTGTGAGCATCGTCATGCCTCGATGGATACGATACCGCCAGTGTAATCGCCAAACGCATGCTTGAGGCATGAAACGTTGCCGGACGCGCATTCCTTCAGGTTATGGCGCCAGCGCCGGTTTTCATTGGCAACCGCGCGCGTGCCACGCTATGCTGTGCCGCATCGAGTCCGGTACGCGGGAAAGTATTCCGCCGGCTATAAGAATAATGTTGTTGTCATCGGGAGACAGTCTACGATGAGCGAGATCGTCGTCATCGGCGGGGGCGTGACCGGCCTGGCGTCGGCCTGGTGGCTGGCCGAGGCCGGATTCCAGGTGCGCCTGGTCGAGCGCGAGGCGCAAGTCGGCAGCATGGCCAGCTACCGCAACGGCGGCCAGCTCAGCTATCGCTACGTGTCGCCGCTGGCCGATGCCGGCGTGCCGCTGAAAGCGCTGCAGTGGCTGTTCCAGCAGGACGGGCCGCTGCGCTTCCGTCCGGAGGCGGACCCGAGGCAATGGCGCTGGTTGCTGCAATTCCTGCGCCACTGCAATGCCGACACCAACCGCCGCACCACCGCCACCTTGCTGCAACTGGGCGAACTGAGCCGCAATGCGATGGCCGAATTGTCACCGGTGCTGCCGCCGTCCGCGTTCGGCTGGCGCGACGCCGGCAAGCTGATCGTCTATCGCAGCCGCGCGCAGTTCGAGCGCGCGGCCGCGCTGGCCGCCGCCGATGCCGAGGTGCTGTCGGCGGCCGCCACGGTGGCGCGCGAACCGGCGCTGGCGGCGCTGCATCGCGTGCTGGCGGGCGGCATCTTCAACCCCGGCGAGGCGGTGGCCGACTGCCACGCCTTCTGCGTGGCGCTGGAACTGCGGCTGCGCGCCCATCCGAATTTTCTGGGCGTCACCCATGCCGATGTGCACGCCTTGATGGTGGAAGCCGGCCGGGTGTGCGGACTCGACACCTCCATCGGCCGCATCGGCGGCGATCATTATGTGCTGGCGGCGGGCATCGACAGCCGCAACCTGGCGGGCCGAGCCGGGATCTATTTGCCGCTGTATCCGCTGAAGGGCTACAGTCTGACGGCGCCGATACGCGCGCGCGACCACGCGCCGGAAATCAGCGTGACCGACTTCGAGCGCAAGGTGCTGTACGCCCGCATCGGCGGCCGGCTGCGGGTGGCGGCGATGGTCGACTTGGTCGGCGCCAGCCTGGCCATCGAGCGCCGCCGCGTGCAAAGCTTGATGCGGCTGGCGAAGGAAGCGATGCCGGACGCGGCCGACTACGGCAACGTCGAAACGTGGGCGGGCCTGCGTCCGGCCACGCCGGGCGGCGGGCCGATCATCGGCGCCACGCGCTACGGCAATCTGTGGCTCAACGTCGGCCACGGCGCGCTCGGCTTCACGTTCGCCTGCGGCAGCGCCAAGCTGCTGGCCGGTGCATTGCGCGGCGACACCCCGCCGTTCGCGCTCGACGGCCTGCGACTAACTTGCAGCTAGCTATGTTCTCCAGTAACTCATCCCCGTCCTACACCGACACCGCACGCGCACCTATACCTCTACCGTCGCGCTGGACGCATGATGAGCCCTGTTCCCGCGGCACGTATGACGGGACTTGTTCAACCACTTGGAGACCATCATGAGCTACCTAGACCGCGACACCTACGGCATTTACACCGACCTCGATAACGACCTCGACGTCAACAGCGGCCCCGGCCCACGCCTGATGGGCGCAGACACGCTGATCGGCGAGGATGTCTACAATCGCCAGGAAGAAGACCTGGGCGACATCAAGGAAATCATGCTCGACATGCGCCAAGGCAAAGTGGCCTACGCGGTGCTGTCGTTCGGCGGCTGGCTGGGCATGGGCGACAAACTGTTCGCCGTGCCTTGGGAGGCCCTGCAACTGGATACCGTCAACAAACGCTTCCTGCTGGACGTGTCGAAAGACCACCTGAAAAACGCGCCGGGATTCGACAAGGATAACTGGCCCGACATGGCCAGCGCCGAGTTCAGCACGCAGCTGCACAACTTCTACGGCACCCAGCAAGGCGCCCTGGGCACCCGCACCGCCAGCGGCAGCGTGATGGGCGCGGGCAGCTCCAGCCTGCAAAGCGATCCGGGCTACGGCAGCCAGTCCGGCGTCGGCAGCCAGACCGGTTCCGGCTATGGCAGCACCGGCTCGGGCAGCGGCAACCTTTAATTGTTGAGGGGACAGCACGATTGCATTCTGTCCAACACAATTCCCAGCGCCAAGGTATGCTTCGTAGCGTGCCTTGGCGTTTTGCGTCCTTATCGTCCAAAGTGTAGTTATCCCCATAGTGTAGTAACGCACCAATATCGGGCATTTCCTCTGGCACACTTCTTGATAGAAGATAAAGGCACTCCACAGAGGAACGTTCGACATGGCAAAATTTTTCAACGAAATGACCGCTGATGGCCTGGCCCACCACGCCAGCGCCGAGGTACGTGAACATTACCGCGAGTTTTGCGGCTGGCTCCAGCGCCAATCCGCCGAAACCATCGAGCGCAAGCGGGCCGAGGCCGATCTGACCTTCCGCCGCGTCGGCATCACCTTCGCCGTCTACGGCGACGACGCCGGCACCGAACGGCTGATCCCCTTTGATACGATTCCCCGCATCATCCCCGCCGCCGAGTGGAAAAAGATGGAAGCCGGGCTGGTTCAACGTGTGAAAGCGTTGAACATGTTCATTCACGACATCTACCACGACCAGAACATCATCAAGGCCGGCCTGATTCCCGCCGAGCAGATCTACAAAAACGCCCAGTACCGGCCGGAGATGCAAGGCATCAACGTGGCGTCGGACATCTACGCCCACATCGCCGGGGTCGACATCGTGCGCGCCGGCGCCGGCGAGTTCTACGTGCTCGAGGACAATCTGCGCGTCCCTTCCGGCGTCTCCTACATGCTGGAAGACCGCAAGATGATGATGCGGCTGTTCCCGGAATTGTTCGCCCGCAACAAAATCGCGCCGGTCGACCATTATCCGGACATGTTGCTCGACAATCTGCGCTCGGTCGCGCCGATGGGCATCAACGATCCGACGGTGGTGGTGATGACGCCGGGCATGTACAACTCGGCCTACTTCGAGCACGCCTTCCTGGCCCAGCAAATGGGCGTGGAGCTGGTCGAGGGCAAGGATTTGTTCGTCAGCGATAACACCGTGTTCATGCGCACCACGCGCGGACCCAAGCGCGTCGACGTGATTTATCGCCGCCTGGACGACGACTTCCTCGATCCGCTGGCGTTCCGCCCGGATTCCTCGCTCGGCGTGCCGGGCCTGCTGTCGGTGTACCGCGCCGGCCGCGTGACCCTGGCCAACGCCATCGGCACCGGCGTGGCCGACGACAAGTCCATCTATCCATTCGTGCCGGAGATGATCAAGTTCTACCTGTCCGAGGAACCGGTGCTGAACAACGTGCCGACCTACCAATGCCGCAAAAAAGAGGACCTGGCCTATACGCTGGCCAATCTGGGCGAGCTGGTGGTCAAGGAGGTGCACGGCGCCGGCGGCTACGGCATGCTGGTCGGACCGGCGTCGACCAAGGCGCAGATCGAGGACTTCCGCCAGCGCCTGCTGGCCAAGCCCGACGGCTACATCGCCCAGCCGACGTTGGCGTTGTCGGCCTGCCCCACTTATGTCGAGAACGGCATCGCGCCGCGCCACATCGACCTGCGTCCGTTTGTGCTGTCCGGCAAGACCATTTCGATGGTGCCCGGCGGCCTGACCCGCGTGGCATTGCAGGAAGGCTCGCTGGTGGTGAACTCGTCGCAAGGCGGCGGCACCAAAGACACCTGGATACTGGAACGCTAAGGAGACACCATGTTAAGCCGTACCGCAGATCACCTGTTCTGGATGGCGCGCTATACCGAGCGCGCCGAAAACACCGCCCGCATGCTGGACGTCAACGTGCAGACGTCGATGCTGCCGCAGTCCGACGAGGACAACGCCCACGGCTGGAAAGCCATGCTCGGCATTTCCGAGCTGCAGGCGGCCTACGACGCCAAGCACAAGACGCTGGAGGCGCGCGAGGTCATCGATTTCATGGTGCGCGATCCGGACAATTCGTCGTCGATCGTGGCCTGCCTGACCGAGGCGCGCGAGAACGCCCGCGCGGTGCGCGGCACCCTGACCACCGAAGTATGGGAAATCCAGAACCAGACCTGGCTCGACATGCAGAAGCGCCTCGACAGCGATTTGCTGGAGGACGATCCGAGCAAATTCTTCGAATGGGTCAAGTTCCGCTCGCACCTGTCGCGCGGCGTGACCGTGGGCACCATGCTGCGCGACGAGGCCGTGCATTTCATCCGTCTCGGCACCTTCCTCGAACGGGCCGACAACACGGCGCGCATCCTCGACGTCAAGTTCCATGGCGGCGGCGCCGAGGCCACCCGTAGCGAGGCCATGAGCCAGCACGATTTCTACTACTGGGGCGCGCTGCTGCGTTCGGTGTCCGGCTTCGAGATCTACCGCAAGGTGTACCGCGACGTGATCACGCCGGCCCGCATCGCCGAGCTGCTGATGCTGCGCGGTGACATGCCGCGCTCGCTGCTGGCGTGCATGGACGAGGTGGTGCAGAACCTGGCCGAAGTCCGCAACGACGTCTCGGCCGATACCGAGCGCCTCGCTGGCCGGCTGCGCGCGGCGCTGCAATTCAGCAACATCGACGACATCCTGGAGGCCGGCCTGCACGAGACGCTGACCCGCTTCCTGGCCGACATCAACCAACTGGGCGACCGCGTCAGCCGCGATTTCCTGGTGCCGCTGGCGGCCTGAGGGAGCGACTGATCCATGCAACTGAATATACGGCATGAAACGCGCTACACCTACACCACGCCGCTGGCCTACACCATCCAGCAGTTGCACCTGACACCGCGCAAGGAACCGCAGCAGCACGTGTTGTCGTGGAATATCGCGATGCCCGGCCACGTGCACGCCTACACCGACGCCTACGGCAACCTGTCGCATATGATGACGATGGCCACGCCGCACCACGGCCTGACCATCGTCGCCGCCGGCGTGATCCAGACCGAGATGCCGCTAAAGGGCCGGGTGCCGAACGGCGACACGCTGTCGCCGCTGATATTCACGGTGCCGACGCGCCTGACCGAGGCCACGCCCGCGATCCTGGAACTGGCCGCGTCGTGTCTGCCGGAAGGCCGGGCGCAAAGCAAGGACCTGCTTTCGCTCGCCGAGCACATCTTTGGTGCGGTCCGGTATCAAAGCGGTGCGACCGTCGTGACCACCACCGCCAGTGACGCGCTGGCGCTGGGCCAGGGCGTGTGCCAGGACCACGCCCACCTGTTCCTGGCCTGCTGCCATGCGCACGGCATCCCGGCGCGCTATGTGTCCGGCTACATCGATCCCGAGGACACCGGCCACGCGGCCAGCCACGCCTGGGTCGACGCCTGGGCCGAGGACAAGGACTACGTCGGCTGGATCAGCATCGACGTCACCCACGCGCGCCTGATGACCGACGCCTATTGCCGTTTGGCCATCGGCCGCGACTACGACGCCGCCGCCCCGGTGCGTGGCGTGCGGCGCGGCGGCGGCCAGGAATCGATGGAAGTCGACGTGAAAATAGGCGCCAAGTAATTACCACGTGTAAAATAGTCGTACTTATATTCAATACTTTACGACGATGACTTACTGTGTGGGCATGCGCCTCGACGCCGGGCTGGTGTTTTTATCGGATTCGCGCACCAACGCGGGCGTCGACCAGGTGGGCACGTTCCGCAAGATGAGCGTGTTCGAGGTCCCGGGCGAGCGCATGCTGGTCATGATGACCGCCGGGAACTTGTCGATTTCGCAATCGATACGCCAGTTGGTGTCGGAGCAGGCGGCCGACGGCCACAGCCTGTGGGACGCGCCGGACATGTACGAGGCCGCCCGCATCCTCGGCGACGCCGTGCGCCGCGTGCACGAGCGCGACGCCAAGTCGTTGGCCGGGTTCGGCATCGACTTCAATGTCAGCATTATCTTCGGCGGCCAGATCAAGGGCGAGCGCTGCCGCCTGTTCCAGATCTATTCGGCCGGCAATTTCATCGAGTCGCACGACGAAAACACCTACTTCCAGATCGGCGAGGCCAAATACGGCAAACCGATCATCGACCGCGTGGTCACGCCCGCCACCAGTCTCGACGATGCCGCCAAGTGCGCGCTCATTTCGATGGATTCGACGTTGCGCTCCAACGTCTCGGTCGGCCTGCCGCTCGACTTGCTGGTCTACGCGACCGATACGCTGGCGGTGACGCATTTCGTCACCATCGACGAGCGCAACCAGTATTTCCAGATGATCCGCAACACCTGGGGCGACCAGCTCAAGCGGGTGTTCGAGGGGCTCGACAACCCGGTGTGGAACGCCGCGCCCGAAGCGACGGCCAACGTGCTGCACGCAACCAAGACGGGCGGCAAGCCGGTGCGCGTGGCCCCGCCCGAAGGCGCCGCGCCGGCCGTCGCCGCCGTGCCGCTGCAGACGCTGGCGCAGCAATTCAACAACGGTCAACAGTAGTGTGTTGATGTAGCCCAAACGTGCGTCGACCAGGCCGGCGTAAGTTCGGACAATCTCTACGGCAACATCCGCCGTCAGTGTATTATTAGTCAATTATTGTCGTTGTGGAGCGCCGCATGTCTGAAACCAGTACGTCTGCACCCGAAGAGAATGTATTCTCGGTCGTCACGTTGCTCAAATACATGGGCAACGACGACAAGGCGCTGGCGATCGTGTCCAAAATCGTCCGCGACGCCTGCGCGCCCGGCCTGGCCCCGTTCGACCAGGCCCGCGCCGCCATCGAGGAACAGCGTCTTGTCGATGCCGGCAAGATTTTCCACAGCTTGCGCGGCTCCGTCGGCACGCTGGGCGCCAAGCGCCTGGTGGCGTCCTCGCTCAAGCTGGAGCAGGCGCTCGCCGAGCGGCAGACCCAGCATATCCCTGCCCTGTTCGCCGATTTGCAAGCCGAATATCAACTCGTACTGCGGCACGCCGAGGACTGGCTGCTGCGTAACGTCCCCCGCGACGGCCCCACCACACCGGCCTGACGTAACGGTGGCCATCCCGGCCACCGCCTGCGGCTGTTCCGTGGCCGCACTGAACCCTCCGCAAACGCTCGAGCATCGTGACGAACGCTCATGTTGCAGTGCACACTGGCATGCTCGATGCAACCGTTATTTGCCTGGTTAACGAATGGTTACAATTGTTACCCCGATTCGCCACTTGCAATCCGATGTGTCAAAGTCTTCATGTTAATATCGCCACCATTCGACGTGCGCGGGGCGTACAACGTGGCTGAGCCGGACGTGCGACAGGGATTTGGACGATATCGTATGCTCTCGCACGCGGATTTCGTGTCTGCGTAGTATTGCGTAAGAGACAATTTGCCGAAATGCAAGTATAATGGTGCAATGCGTCTTAAACGGCGATTACCAAGGGTAACTAAAATATGGATTTATTCAACAAGTCAGGTGTGTTGGTATCATCGGTTCTGGTTCTGGTCGGGGCGTTGATCGCCTGCCAGGCACAGGAAGGTACCGTACCCGCCTCGACCGTGATTGAAGCCGCCGCGATGCAAATCGGTCCCCAGGGCCAGCCGGCGGCGGAACGACGTCTACAGGAATGGGCGGACCAGGGTTCGGCGGTCGCCCAGCGCGAACTGGCACTGCGGTATTTGTCGAACCCCGACAAGCGCAGCGAGGCCATCGCCTTGTTCGAACGCGCGGCGAGCGCCGGCGACGCCCAGGCGGCCGTCGGCCTGGTTGGCATGGCGCACGAAGCCGGCGACGGCATCGGTGGCGACGGCGCCGCCAATGCGGCGCGCACCGCCGGCCGCGTGATCAAGGAAGCGACCAGCGTCAACTACGCACCGCACTGACACCCGCATCGGGTTTTCCCGGTGCCGGACATCGAACCGCTGCGCCTGACGGTGCCGCGGTTTTTTTTCGCCTGTGCCTCCGGCGGCCGCCTTCGGCCAGCGATGACCGCGCCGCAGCCATAAAAATCCCTTTTTCCATTTGAGGCAGATCAGGGGACCTGCTTTGCGTCGGACCATACTTCGAAGTGCCGCGCTTCCGGCTTTGCGCGACGCTGGAGGACAGGCGACGATGGATCAACCGACCGAACAAGCACAATTCCAGCAACAGCTGCTGGCCTTCACGCGCCAGCACCGTGCCGGGCACTGGACCGGTAGTTTTTCGCAGTTCATGGAGCAGGTGTTGCCGGCCTCCCCGTGCCAGTACGCGCGCAGCTCGCACCAGTACATCTGGGACATGCTGCGCTGGAGCGGCAAGCACGGCGAGGACGGCAAGCTGCGCTGCGGCCTGTTCGCGGACGAGTTGTTCGGCATTGACGACGCCCTGGCGCGCGTGGCCGACTATTTCAAGGCCGCCGCCGCCGGCTCCGAGGTCGGCCGGCGGCTGTTGCTGCTGCTCGGTCCACCGTCCGGCGGCAAATCCACGCTGGTGATCCGGCTCAAACGGGGACTCGAGGAATACAGCCGTACCGACCAGGGCGCGCTGTACGGCATCGCCGGCTGTCCAGTGCACGAATCGCCGCTGCACCTGGTGCCGCACACGATGCGCTCGGGCTTCCGCGTCACCTATGACGTCGAGGTCGCCGGCGAGCTGTGCCCGCACTGCCGCGCGCGGCTGGAGGACAAACTGGCCGGCGACTTCCTGCGCATGCCGGTCGAACGCATCTTTATTTCCGAGGCGGGCCGCAGCGCCATCGGCACGTACGCGCCGCACGATCCGAATACGGCCGATATCGCCGACCTGGTCGGCTCGATCGATCTGTCGAAGGTGGCCGACTACGGCGACGAGGGCGACCCGCGCGCCTGGTCGTGGTCGGGCGCGGTGTACGCGGCCAGCCGCGGCATGCTGGAGATGATCGAGATCCTGAAGGTCAAACGCGAATTCCTGTACCTGCTGCTGACGTTGACGCAGGAAAAGAACGTCAAGGTGGCGCGCTTTCCGCTGATCTATCTGGACGAGACGATATTGGCGCACACCAACCTGGCCGAGTTCCGCAAGTTCCTGCAGGAGAGCGAAAACGAAGGCCTGCTCGACCGCATGGTGATCGTGCAGGTGCCGTACACGTTGAACTACCGCGACGAGGCGCGCATCTACCACAAGCTGATCCTGGCGGCCGCGGCGGCCTTCCGCAGCGTCCACCTCGATCCGCACGTGCTGCACGCGGCGGCGGTGTTCGCCGTCCTGACCCGGCTGCACGAGGGCGAGGACCGCGACAACGAAATGGCGCGCCGCGTGCGCCTCCATGCGGGCGAGGACGTCGACGGCGTGCATCACTCCGAGGCGCTGCGTGTGCGCAACAAGGAAAAGGCGCCGGACGAGGGTTTGTCCGGCGTGTCGCCACGCTTCGTCATCAATGCCTTGTCGAACGCCATCATCCAGTCGCAGCGCAGCAGCCTCAGCACGATGGATTTGCTGCTCGCGCTCAAGGACGGCATCGAGAGCGATGCCCGCATCGAACCGCCCCGCAAACGCAAGTGGGTCGACTACCTGGTACTCACGCGCAAGGAGTTCTACAACCGCTGGGTCAAGGAGGATGTGCACAAGGCCTTGTTCATTTCCTTCGAACAGGAGGTGGAAGACCTGCTGGGCAAGTATCTGGACGAGGTGGAAGCCATGCTCGACAACCGCCAGGTCAAGGATCCGATCACCAGCGAGGAGCGGCGGCCCGACGAACGGTTCCTGCGCGCCGTCGAGGAGAAAATCCACATCTCCGATTCCGGCAAACAATCGTTCCGGCAGGAAGTGGTACGCAAGGCCATGAGCGCCTACAAGCGCGGCGAGCGCTTCGGCCTGGGCAGCCACGCGCAGCTGCGCGACGCGCTGCAACAGTACCTGTTCGAACAGCGGCGCGATGTGCTGCGCCTGGTCGGCTCGGCCAAGCGCCCCGACGACGAGGTGCGGGCGAAGATTTCCGCCGTCGAGCGCCGCCTGGTCGACGAGTACGGCTACGACAGCCACTGCGCGCGCGAAGCGCTCAACTACGTCACCACCTTGCTGGCACAGGAATGACGATGCAAACCGGCCCGAACGACTGGTACGACCTGTTCTCGCGCGGCGCGCGCGACTGGTTGCGGCACAACGACAAGGTGCGCGAGGCGGTGCGCCAGCATTTGCCCGACATGATCTCGGCGCCGGATGTGATGACCGGGCGGGACCAGCGCAGCGTGCGCGTGCCGTTGAAGCTGCTGGAGCACGCGCGCTTCAAACTTTCCAACAGCCACGCCAGCGTCGGCGCCGGCCAGGGACCGGCAATGCCCGGCGATGTGCTGCGCCCGCCCGACCACGATTTCGACGAGCCCGGCGAAGGCGGCGACGCCGACGGCGAAGCCAGGCTGCTGATGGAGTTCGCCATCGACGACATCTTCGAATGGTTGTGGGACGAGTTCGAGCTGCCGGAGCTGCAACCGCGCGGCGCCGCGACACTCGATGAGCCGGAATACGTGCGCGAAGGCTGGGACAAGCGCGGCGCGCGCTCGCGGCTGGATCGGCGGCGCACCGTCAAGGAGGCGATCAAACGCCGCGCGGTGCAAGCGCAGCCGCCGCCTTTCACCAACGACGACCTGCGTTTCCGGCAACTGGTGCATCATCCGCGCCCCACCAGCAACGCGGTGGTGTTCTTCGTGCTGGACGTGTCGAGCAGCATGAGCCAGGCCGAGCGCCGCTTGGCGAAGACGTTTTTCTTTCTGGCGCTGCGCGGCTTGCGCAAGAAATACCAGCGCGTGGAACTGCGCTTCCTGGCGCACGCGGCGCGCGCGTGGGAGTTCAACGAGCGCGACTTCTTCCAGGTCAGCGGCATGGGCGGCACCATGGCGTCCAGCGGCTTTCGCCTGGCGCTGTCGCTGCTCGAGGAGCATTACGACGACGCCAACGTCAACGGCTACCTGTTTTACGCCTCGGACGGCGACAATTTTTCCGAGGACCGCTCGGTGGCGGGTATCGCCCTGGGACAGTTGGCCAGACGCCTCAATTTCATGGCCTACGTCGAAACCCTGCCCGGCATGCCGCGCGTGCTGGAAACGGAAATGGGACGGCTGTGGCGGGAGCGGGAGCGCCAGGGCCTGCCGGTTTCCAGTGCCGTGCTCAGCAATAGCGACGATGTCTTCGTCGCGATCCGGCAGTTTCTCGTCAGGGAGGCGGCGCAATGAGCACGCTGCGCGATTACGCCGACCGCATCGAACAGCTGGCGCGCGAACTGGGACTGGAATACTACCCGGTCGACTTCGAACTGGTGCCGCAGAACTTCATGCTGGAGGTCGCCGTCTACGGCGTGCCGGTCCGCATGCACCACTGGTCGTTCGGCGTGCGCTACATCCACCAGCTGTTGCACCAGCACATGGGACACTCGCGCATATTCGAAGTGATGTTTCCGGGCGATCCGTGCCGCGCATATATGATGGACAGCAACAGCCTGGCCGAGAACACGCTGGTCAGCGCCCATGTCATCGGGCATGCGGATTTCGTCCGCCGCAACGCGCTGTTCGCACGCGTCATGGCGATGGCGGGCGGCCGCATCATCGAGCAAAGCGCGGCGCGCGCACACCGGCTGGAAGATGCGCTGGCGCGGCATGGGCAGCAGCGCGTGGAGGCCGTGCTGGACGCGGCGCTGGCGCTGGAGCCGCACGTCGACATTAACCACGAGTTGTACCGCGCGCCCTACCCCGCCCCGGCCGATCCCCAGCGGCCCGGCACCGGCGACCGGCCGCCCCGGCCGCACCAACAGCACCACCAGCACCACGAGCAACACCACCAGCACCAGCCACCCACGGCGGTCAGCTTCCAGCGGCGCTACCAAGGCTTGCCCGGCGAGGCGCCGCAGCGCGTGCGCGAGCCCCCGTCCCGTCCGTTACCGCCGTATCCCGAGCAGGATCTGCTGTGGTTCATCGCCCGCTACGCGCCCGCGCTGCAAGACTGGGAGCGCGACATCTTTCTGGCCGTGCGGGAGGAATCGTTCTACTTCTACCCGGTTCACGCCTGCCAAATCATGAACGAGGGCTGGGCCTCGTACTGGCACGCGCGGCTGTTGCGCGAGGCCGACTTCCTGCCGCACGAGCTGTATTTGCAGGCGCTGAAGGCGCATTCAGATGTCGTGCGTCCCTACGCCGGGGAGCAACAACTGGCGCTGGCGGTCAATCCCTACCATCTCGGCTACAGCATGTGGGAGCGCATCATCGACAGGCATGGCCTGGAGGCCGCGCGACGCGTGTGCGCGGAGGAGGATGACTTCGGCTTCATCCGCAACCACCTGGACCCGGAGCTGGCGGACGAGCTCGATCTGTTCAGTTACCAGTCGCGCAAGGATGGCGAAACCCGGGTGCTGAGCCGCGATATCAACGACGTGCGCGAGGCGATCCTGGGGCCGAAATACAACTACGGCGCGCCGTGCATCGCCGTCGAGCGCATGCATGACGACGGCGGGCTGGTGCTGCGCCACGACCACGCGCGCGATGGCCGCGGCCTGGACCTGGATCAGGCGGATCAGGTGTTGAATTACGTCTGCCGCGTGTGGCGCAAGCCGGTAACGTTGCACACGGTGGATTTTCGCGGGGTTGCACGGACATTGACGCTCAACCAGCCGGTGCCGTGAGGCGAACACCCATTTGAAGCGCCCCATACGTCAGCGGATACGCAGGGGGGATTTAGCGCTGCGTAACCGGCGATGGATGCGCAACGGCGGCGCGACGATGGCCGATCACGGCGTACCGCCTATTCCGCCCGACGCGTTTGCTGTTGCGCGGTGTACCAGCGCAGCGCCTGGTCGAGACCGCGCCGCAGGTCGTGCGTCGGCACATAGCCCAGCAGATTGGCGGCCTTCGAAATATCCGCCTGCGAGTGGCGCACGTCGCCGGCGCGGAATGCGCCATAGGTGGGCTGGTAGTCGCGCAGATGCGGGTAACGCTCGACCAGTAGGCCGTGCAGTATCAGATACAGCTCGTTCAGGCTGGTGCGCGCGTTGAGCGCGACATTGTAGACCTGGTTGACGGCGGCCGGCTTGTCGGTCAGCGCCGCCAGCAGGTTCGCCTGCACCGCGTTGGCGACATAGCAAAAGTCGCGGCTGCTTTCGCCATCACCGTTGATGACCAGCGGCCGTTGTTCCATCAGCGCCGAGATCCACAGCGGGATCACGGCCGCATACGCGCCGCAAGGGTCCTGGCGCGGTCCGAACACATTAAAATATCGCAAGCCTATCGTCTGCACGCCGTAGCAGCGCGCGTACAGCGCGGCATGCAACTCATTGACGTGCTTGGTCAACGCGTACGGCGACAAGGCGTTGCCGATCTGGTCTTCCCGCTTCGGTAGCGCCGGATGGTCACCGTAGGTGGCGCTCGACGCCGCGTACACCAAGCGCTTGACGCCGGCCAGCCGCGCCGCGTCCAGCACGTTGAGAAAGCCGCCGATGTTGACGTCGTTGCTGAGCAAAGGGTCGTCGATCGAGCGCGCCACCGAGCCCAGCGCCGCCTGGTGCAGCACGAAATCGGCCCGCTCGCAAGCTTGCCGGCAAGCGGCCTGGTCGCGGATATCGCCTTCAACCAGCTCGAAGCGGCGCCACGCCGCCGGTCCGACCTGGTCGCGCACCTGGTCCAGATTATGGCGATAGCCGGTCAGGAAATTGTCCAGCCCGACGACGCGCTGGCCTAACTCCAGCAGCGCCTGCAGCAAGTTCGATCCGATGAATCCGGCCGCCCCGGTGATGACCCAACGGTATTGCTCCCGCTCCAGATGCTCGCGCGCGGACTGGTATACCGAGGTGGCCGGCGTGCCGTTTTCATAGTCGCCCATCAGAGCCTCCAGACGCTCATGCCGGCCTGGCGCAGGGCCGCTTCGTCGAACTGCGATTTGAGATCGATGAAACAGCCGCTGGCGGCGATTTTTTCGCGCACCTGCGCCAGCGGCCGGGCCGACAACTCGCGGTGGCCGACGGCGGCGATCAGCGCCTCGGCGCACGGCAGCTCGTCCCAGCTCTCCAGCTTGACGCCGTATTCATGCATGGCCTCGTCCGCGTCGGCGACCGGATCATGCACGTGCACCTGCAAACCATACGATTCGAGCTCGCGTATGAGATCGGCGACCTTGGAGTTGCGCAGGTCCGGGCAGTTTTCCTTGAAGGTCAGGCCCAGCACGTTGACCTTGCACCCCTTGAGCTTGAAGCCGGCGCGCACCATCTCCTTGACCGTTTTCTCGGCCACGAACTTGGCCATGCCGTCGTTGATGCGGCGGCCGGCCAGGATCACGTGCGGGTGGTAGCCCAGCATTTCGGCCTTGTGGGTCAGGTAGTAGGGATCGACGCCGATGCAATGGCCGCCGACCAGGCCGGGCCGGAACGGCAGGAAATTCCATTTGGTGCCGGCCGCCTGCAGCACCTCGAGCGTGTCGATTTCCATGCGGTCGAAGATGATCGCCAGCTCGTTCATCAGCGCGATGTTGAGGTCGCGCTGTGTGTTTTCGATCACCTTGGCGGCCTCGGCCACCTTGATGCTGGAGGCGCGGTGCACGCCGGCGTCGACCACCTCCTCGTACAGCGCGGCAACCCGTTCGAGCGTGTCGGCGTCGTCGCCGGAGACGACTTTGCGGATCGACGTCAGCGTGTGTTCCTTGTCGCCCGGATTGATGCGTTCGGGCGAGAAGCCGACATGGAAGTCGCGCTGCCACGCCAGGCCGGAGCACTGTTCCAGGATCGGTATGCAGATCTCCTCGGTCGCGCCCGGATACACGGTGGACTCGTAGACCACCACCGCGCCCGGCTTCATGTGGCGGCCGACCGATTGGCTGGCGCCGATCAGGGCCGAGAAGTCCGGATTGTGCGCGCTGTCGACCGGCGTCGGCACGGCGACGATGATGACGTCGGCCTCGGCCAGCGCCGCCGGATCGCACCCCATCTCCAGCCAGCGCGAGGCGGCGAACTGCTGTTCCGACACCTCGCCGCTGGGATCGATGCCCCGGCGGTAGCTGGCGACTTTGCGCGCCGACAAATCCAGTCCGATGGTGCGACGGCGCGTGCCGAACGACACCGCCAGCGACAAGCCGACATATCCTAGACCGACAACGGCGACCACTTCCATTTGAGCACCTCGTTTGCAAGCGTTGAAAGACGTCTCGCCGATTCTACGGACGACGTCGTGCTCGCGCTTGAGATGGCACAAACGACGGCCCTTTGCGCTGGATGGCCCCCGCCCGCCCCCTGCTTTGCGTCCGATCAACGGCCCCGGCGGCTATCGTTCCTACTCTAGGGAGACCGATAATCTGGAGAATCCCATGCCCCGTTGTCCCGCTCCCCGCCTGCTGTCGCGCGCTTTGCTGGCGTCGCTGATCCTGTCGCTGGCGGCCGGTTGCGGCCGCACGCAAAGCGACCTGCAGTTGCTGACGGCCGCGCGCCAGCACGTGGCCAAGGGCGAACCCAAGTCGGCCGTGATCCAGCTCAAGAACCTGCTGCAGAAAACGCCGACCAACGGCGCCGCGCGCCTGATGCTGGGCCAGCTCTACCTCGACACCGGCGACACCCTATCGGCCGAAAAGGAGTTGCGGCGCGCGCTGGAACTGGGCGTGCCGGCCGCCGACGTCCTGCCTTTGATCGGCAGGACCATGCTGCTGCAAGGCCAGTACGGCAAGATTCTTGACGAGATCAAGGCCGACGAGCAGCAGCCCAGGGTGATGGCCTTGCGCGGCCATGCGCTGGCGGGACTGAACCGCATCGACGAAGCGGCCCAGGTGTTCGAACAAATACTGGCACGGCATCCCGACCATCCGGCCGCGCTGCTGGGGCAGGTGCGGCTGGCGCTCGAATCCGACCGGCATGACGCGGCGATGGCGCTGCTCGAGCGCGCGCTGGCGCATGCGCCGGACGACGTCGACGTCTGGCGCCAGAAAGGCGACCTGTTGCGCCTGCAAGGGAAGAATGCCGACGCGGTACTGGCCTATCAAAAAGTGCTGACCCTGCATCCGGTCCAGGTGCAGGCGCATGTGGACCTGGCCAGCCTGCATGTCCAGGCCGGCAAGCTCAACGAAGCGCGCGCCGAACTGGGCATCGCGCGTCGGGTTGCCGCCAACAATCTAATGCTGCTCTACACGGAGGCGCTGCTCGACTTCCGCGAAGGCAAACTGGCGGCCGCACAAGAAAACCTGCAGCGGGTGCTACGCACCGCGCCCGACCACCTGCCCAGCAACCTGTTGATGGGCGCGGTGCTGCGCGGCCTCGGTTCGTACACGCAAGCCGAGCAATATCTGCGCAAATTCCTCGAATCCAATCGGGGCCACCCGTACGCCAGCAAGCTGCTGGCCACGGTGTTGATGAACACCGGCATGCCGGCGCAAGCGCTGGAACTGATCGAGCCGTTGTTGCCCAGCCACCAGCAAGACCTGGAGATGCTGACCCTGGCCGGCGAGATCCACATGCGGCTGCGCCAGTTCTCCAAGGCGGCGGGCTACCTGGAGCAGGCCGCCAAGCTGGCGCCACGGGAGACCATGCTGCACGCCGCGCTGGCGATGAGCCATATGGGCATGGGCGACAACAACCGCGCCATCGCCGAGCTGGAACGCGCCACCCAGATGGACGTGAAGTCGTCGCGCGCCGGCGTGCTGCTGGTGCTGAGCCAGCTGCGCAACAAGGAATATGGCAAGGCGCTGGAGGCGGTCAAGCGGCTGGAGGCGCAGCAGGAAGGCAATCCCATGGTGCAAAATCTCAAGGGTGGCGTGCTGCTGATGAATCGCGACACCGCCGGCGCCCGCGCGAGCTTCGAGAAGGCGCTCAAGTTCGAACCGCTGTACATGCCGGCGCTAAACAATCTGACGCAGATGGATTTGAAGGAGAAGAAACCCGATCAGGCACGCCAGCGCCTGCAGGCGGCGCTGGCCAAGGACCAGAAAAGCGCCGACGTGATGGGCGCGCTGGCCGACCTGGCCTTGTCGCAGAACAAACAGCCGGAGGCGCGGACCTGGCTCGAGCGGGTGGTGCGCGACCACCCGGACGACATCGCGGCGTCGCTGCGGTTGGTGACCTTCTACGCGCGCGGCAACGAGTTGGCCAAGGCGCTGGTGCTGGCGCAAAAACTGCAAGCCACCAATCCGTCGGACTCGAATGTGCTGGCGGTGCTGGCCGAGTTGCAAACCCGTGGCGGCGACAAGGACGGCTCGCTGGAAAACTGGACCAAACTGGCCGTGCTGCAGCCGTCCTCGGCGGAACTTCAATTGCGCATCGCCGACGCCTATGCCGCCGTCAAGGACACCGGCAACGCGGCCAAGGCCTTGCACAAGGCGCTGTCGCTGCGGCCCGACTATCCACAGGCCCAGGTCGCCCTGACCAGGCTGTTGATCGCACAGCGCGATTGGCCGCAGGCGCTGCAAACGGTGCGGGGCTTCCAAAAGGCGCGTAGCGACGGCCCGCTGGGCTACAAGCTCGAAGGCGACGTGCTGATGGCGCAGAAACAGATGCAGCCGGCGCTGGCGCTGTATCAAAAAGCCTACGACATGCAAGCATCGGGCCCCACCCTGATCCCGTTGTACAGCGCCCTGGTACAGTCGGGCAAGACAGCCGAGGCGCGCACGCGCATGCGGCAATGGCTGGACAAGCACGCCGACGACCGCATCACGCGCCTGTATTTCGCCAACAGCCTGCTCGCCGAGAAAGACTTCCCGGCAAGTACCGCGCAGTTCGAGCAATTGCTGAGGACCACGCCCAACCATCCCGTCGTCCTGAACAATCTGGCGTGGTTGTATCAGCAGCAGAAGGACCCGCGCGCCCTCGCCATGGCCGAGCAGGCCAGCAAGGGCGCGCCCGCCGACCCGATCGTTCTCGACACGCTGGGCTGGATACTGGTCGAGCAAGGCAGGCTGGATCGGGCGCTGCCGTTGTTGAAGCAGGCGGCCGCGCTCGCCCCCGCCAACACCGATATCCGCAACCATCTCAGCGTCGCGCTGGGAAAATCCGGCAAGGCGGGCGAATCGGCCGATCAGCGGCCAGCCCGCCAAGCCGCCCCGCTCACGTCTGGCCGTTGATCAGGCGCCCGGTGATACCGGGCTCGTCCCACGTGGGGAAAAAGAACGGATAGAAGGACCGCTCGTTATCTTGCGCCTCCATCAAGCCGCCGAACTTGCGGATTTGCTCGCCCATGTATTCGAGCTCCAGCCGCAGCAGCACGGCCGGCGCACCCACCCGCGTGCATTGCCGCTCGCCGCCGAAATCGCGGAAGCCCAGCATGCGCTTGTAAAACATCACGTGGCGCGGATTGACCTCGATGATGTAGTCGGTGTAGCCGTGGATATTGCGCGCGTAGATATACGAAATGTGGATCAGCGCGGCGAAGACGCGTTTGGACACGCCCTTGTCGATCGCCAGCCGCGACGGCTCGCAAAGGCGGCGTTGCTGGCCCCGCAACTCATCGAGCTTGTCGCGGAAGTTCTCGTCGGCCGGCAGGCCGATGTCCGGCGAGTCGAGGCACAGCGACATCGTGCCGACGGTGTGGCCGCCGGTTTCCGCGAACAGCGTGATCTTATTCGGGGAATGGGTGGCGTTGGGGTCCACCGAGTAGCCGCGCCAGCCGTACATTTTCTTCAGCAGCAGACTGGCCGCCTCGCGCCGGCCTTGTGAATTGGCCATGCGTATGTGAAATGTCTGCTGGTCGAGCGGGTGATCCAGTACGGATTCTTCTTTGCCCTCGCCGACCACAAGGTCGCGCAGGCCTGCACTGGCTTCAAAGGAAACTATCGCATCGTCATGTTGCACGGTTGGCATCCTGTCAGGTCTGTCGGCCAGCCGCCGGCAAAGAGGCGACTGGGCATGCAGGTCAGACCTCGACATTTGTCAAAAAGTTCCCCGATTTGAAAAATATATTTTCCCCACAGCTAGGCCCGGATGGCGCCAGCGCTAGAACCAGCCCTCCGGAATCACCAGCACATCCCCGGGCAACATCGCAACATTGGCGGAAATATCTCCTTTGCGCAGCAGGTCGTGCAGGCGCACCGGCACCGCGCGCCGGGTGCCGTCGACGCTGCGGATGATGTTGGCTTTGTTGCCGGCGGCGAAATCGGTGATGCCGCCGACGGCGATCAGCACGTCCATCAGCGACATGCCCTGGCGGTAGGCCAGCGCCTGCGGCCGCGCCGCCTGCCCGATGACCCGTATCTGCTGCGAATACGGCCCGACGAAGCTGGTCACGATCACCGTCACCATCGGTTGCTGGATGTATTTCTCCAGCGCCTTTTCGATGTCGCGCGCGAGCTGGGTCGAGGTCTTGCCGGCCGCCTGCAAATCCTCCACCAGCGGCGTGGTGATCTTGCCGTCCGGCCGCACCGGCACGCTGACCGACACTTCGGGGTTGCGCCAGACATTGATGTTGATGTTGTCGCCGGCGCCGATCAGATAGGCCGGTTGCGCCGGCGGCTCCTCGGGCGGCTCGAGGGAGACGCGGCTGGCGCAGGCGCTCAGCAACAGGGCCGCCGCGACGATCGCGCCGGCTGGAAACCGCAGGTAGGTAGGCATGACCGCTTCCGTTGAATAGTCTGGAGTCCATCATTCAGAAAACACGGCCCACTCCGCTTGATCTGTCTCAAGCAGCCCTGAGTTAAGGGAAATTTGTATTATCCCAGCCATATAATTTGAGTTCGTTTAAGTTCGTTCAGGTTCGTTTAGTTTCGTTTAGGTTCGCGCACGCGCTGTCACTGGAGACAATCGACTATGGAGGAGTTAATCAACCAGCTCATATCCAGCCTGAAGGGGATATGGAAGTACCGTTGGTACGCGCTCTCCGCGATGTGGCTGGTGGCGACCCTGGGCTGGGCCAAAGTGGCGATGCTGCCGGACGATTACCAAACCACGGCGCGTGTGTTCGTCGACACCCAGAGCATCCTCAAACCGCTGCTGGCGGGCATGACGAGCGTGCCCAACGTCGAGCAGCAAGTGTCGATCATGAGCCGCACCTTGTTGAGCCGTCCCAACGTCGAGCGCGTCATGCGCATGGTCGACCTGGACATCAACGCCAAGACCCCGCGCGACCAGCAACGCCAGCTCGATGAATTGATGAGCAAGATCAAGATCGGCGGCACCGGTAGCTACGATATCTATACGATTACCTACAGCAACCGCAATCCGCGCCTGGTGCGCGACGTCGTCCAATCGCTGCTGACCATATTCCTCGAAGGCAGTTTCAAAGGCAAGAACGGCGAAACCCGCAAAGCCGTGCAATTTATCGACGACCAGATCAAGGCCTATGAATTCAAGCTGATCGCGGCCGAAAATTCGCTCAAGGAATTCAAACGCAAGAACACCGGCCTGCTGCCTCGCCAGGGCAGCGACTACTCGACCCAGATCGAGCAATCGGCCGACGCGCTGAACACCGCCAAGCTGGAACTGGTCGAGGCGCAACAGGCGCGCAACGCCATCACCAGCCAGATCAGCGGCGACGAGCCCATCCTCGATACGCTGGCCGCGCCGGCCGGCATCGACAACCCCGAGCTTGACGGCCGCATCTCGGCCATCAACAAGAACCTCGACGCGCTGCGCCTGCAATACACCGAGCTGCACCCGGACATCGTCGCCGCCAAGCGCCTGGTGGCGCAGCTGGAGGCGCGCAAGGTCGAGGAAGGCAAGCTCAAGCCGTCCAGCGATCCGGGCAAGAATTTCAGCCCGATGCTGCAACAACTGAAGGTGGCGCAGGCGGCCGCCGACGCCAAGGTGGCTTCGATCGCCGCCCGGGTCCAGGAATACAACGCCCGCCACGAGCGCCTGCTGGCGCAGGCCAACGCGGTGCCGGAGGTCGAGTCGGCGCTGGCCCAGCTCAACCGCGACTACATGATCAACAAGGACAACTATGAAAAGCTGGTGGGAAGGCGCGAGGCCGCCAAGCTGTCCGGCGACCTCAGTTCCACCACCGACATGATGACCTTCAAGATCATCGACCCGCCGACGGTGCCGTTGACGCCGATCGGTCCCAACCGCCTGCTGCTGTTCAGCGTGGTGCTGGCCGGCGCGCTGCTGACCGGCATCGCCACCGCCTTGCTGATCAGCCAGGTGCGGCCGACCTTCCTGCGTCCCGGCGAACTGCGCGAACGCACCGGCCTGCCGGTGCTGGGCACGGTGGCGATGAACTGGACCGAGGGCGAAAAAATCAAGCGCAAGCGCGGCAAATACGCATTCGGCGCCGCCTTGTCGAGCCTGTTCATGGCCTACGGCGGCGTGCTGGCGACCACCATCCTGCGATAGCGACCAACCGGACCGACCATGGACAAACCCACAGAGCTGCCTATCCTGCCGGTGCCGCCGGCCCAGCCCGGCGCGTTGACGCCGCCCCGCTGTGTCGAGCTCAATCTGGCCAGGCTCAACCAGCTGGGCATGGTCACCCACGACGGCGGCCGTACGCCGGTCGCCGAGGACTTCCGCATCATCAAGCGTCCGCTGCTGCGCAACGCGCGCGGCGATAACGACACGCCGCCCATCCGCCACGGCAACCTGATCATCGTCACCAGCGCGCTGCCCGGCGAGGGCAAGACCTACTGCGCCGTCAACCTGGCGATGAGCATCGCCATGGAGATGGACATCACGGTGCTGCTGGTGGACGCCGACGTCGCCCGGCCGTCGGTGCTCAGGGTGCTGGGCCTGCCGCCGGAACCCGGCCTGATGGACATCCTGCTGCGCGACAAGACCGCACTGTCGGACGTCATCCTGCGCACCAACGTCAGCACCTTGAGCATCCTGCCGGCCGGGCGCGCCAACAAGCACACCACGGAACTATTGGCCAGCCGCAGCATGAGCAGCCTGCTCAAGGAGATCGCCGAGCGTTACGCCGACCGCATCGTCATCTTCGACTCGCCGCCGCTGCTGCTGACCACGGAGGCGAGCGTGCTGGCAGCGCAGATGGGGCAAATAGTGTTGGTGGTCGAATCGGAGCGCACCACGCAGCACGACGTCAAGGAGGCGCTGCGCCGGATCGAGCATTGTCCGAACGTCAGTCTCATCTATAACAAGAGCAAGGCTTTCCCCGCTGGCGAATACTATGGTTATTATGATTAGGTGCGCGCCGCGCCCGCTCGCCCGACCGTTCCCGGTGCTGGTGCTGCTGTTGCTGCCCGCGGCGGCGCCGGCGGCGGACTGGAACGTCGTGCCGGTGCTGAGCATGCGCGAAAGCTACACCGACAACGTCAACCTGGCGTCCACCGGCGCCCGCGGCGAGCTGACGACGGAAGTCTCGCCCGGCGTCAGCATCACCGCCAGCGACGGCCCGCGCCTGAACCTGGCGCTGTCGTACGCGCTGCAAAAAGTGCTGTACACGCGCCAGGCCGACCGCACCCACCAGCAGCTTGACGCCGCCGGCCACGCCGAAGTCTTGCCGGACTGGCTGTACCTCGACGCGCGCTCGAGCATCGGCCTGCAGAACGTTTCCGCCTTCGGCCCGCAGCGGGTCGACGCCGCGCAAGTGACCGACAACAGCCGCCAGGTCCGCTCGCACAGCTTCAGCCCGTATCTGCGGCACTACGTCCGCGGCCTGGCGACCGCCGTGCTGCGCTACGACTACCAGCGCGTCGACAGCGGCGACCTGCTCGGCGTGCGGAACGACGGCGCCGCGCTGCGCCTGACCGGCGACAACGCCGGGCGCCGCTGGAACTGGGACCTCGATCTGGAGCGCCGGCACATCGACGACGCCGCCACGTCGCCGGTGACGATGACCGACGGCGCGCTGACCTTGAGCTACGCGCTCAACAACGACATCGCCCTGTTCAGCACCGGCGGCTACGAAAAAAGAGACTACGCGTCGAGCCGAGGCACGCCGGCGGGACATTACTGGACGGCGGGCGCGACCTGGTCGCCGTCGCCGCGCACCAGCGTCTCGGCCAGCTTCGGCCGCCGGTATTTCGGCAAGACCTACACGCTCGACGCGTCGTACCGCATGCGCAGCATGTTGTGGACCCTGGACTACAGCGAAGACATCACCAGCACCCACGGCCAGTTCCTCAGCATCGCGCCGGCCGGACTGAGCGACTTCCTCTATCAGCTGTGGGAAACCCGCATCCCCGATCCGCAAAAACGGCTGCAAACCATCAAGGTGTTCCTGATGATCTCGCAGATGCTGGGCAAGGACGGCAACGTCAATTTCTTCAGCCATCGCTACTACCTGCAGAAATCCATGCGCCTGGCGACGGTCTACAGCGGCACGCGCGGCGCGCTGGCGCTGCATCTGTCGACCACGCGGCGCCTGGCCCAGGCCAGCAGCGTGATCGACAGCGTGCTGCTGGGCCCCGACGAGCTGGCCCTGGAGGACCACACGCGCCAGAGCGCCGTCCAGATCGGCTGGAACTGGCGGATGTCGGCGCGCGGCGGCCTGACCGTCGGCGCCGGCCACAACCGGGTCCAATCGCTGAGCACCGGGCGCGAAGACCGCAACAGCATGCTGCGGGTGGCGCTGTCGCATCAACTGCAAGCCAACATCGGCGCCGAGGTCAGCCTGCGCCACAGTCGTCACACCAGCAATACCGGAGGCAACTACCGGGAAAACGGTGCCAGTGCCGCCCTGACGGTGGCGTTCTAAGCGGAGCGGCCATGCCCACATCCACGATTCCCCAGCCTTCCCGGCTTCCGCGCATCGCCTGCGTCGTCGCGGCGCGCCCGAACCTGATGAAGGTGGCGCCGGTGCTGCGCGCCATCAAGCAAGCCGACTATCGGGCCGAAACGCTACTGGTCCACACCGGCCAGCACTACGACCAGGACATGGATGGCCAGTTCTTCAAGACGCTGGAATTGGGCGAGCCCGATTTCCGCCTGGACGTCGGCTCCGGCAGCCACGCGGTCCAGACGGCCGAGGTGATGCGGCGCTTCGAGCCGGTGCTGGAGCAAACCGCGCCGACCGCCGTGCTGGTGGTGGGCGACGTCAACTCCACCCTGGCCTGCGCGCTGACGGCGGCCAAGAAGAACATTCCCGTGTTTCACGTCGAGGCCGGCCTGCGCAGCTACGACCGCTCGATGCCGGAGGAAATCAACCGCATCCTGACCGACCAGTTGTCCGATCTGCTGTTCACCAGCGAATCGAGCGGCATGAGCAATCTGCTGCGCGAGGGCGTGCCGGCCAACCGCATCTATTTTGTCGGCAACGTCATGATCGATACGCTGCTGCGCCAGTTGCCGCACGCGCCGCCGGTGTCGACAGTGTTGAACGACGCCAATCTGGCCGGCTTCGTGCCGGACGGCCAGGCGTACGCGCTGCTGACCATGCACCGGCCGTCGAACGTCGACGATCCGCAGCGCCTGCGCGCGCTGATCGACACCATGGTCAAGCTCAGCGAGGACTTGCCGATCCTGTTCCCGCTGCATCCGCGCACCCGCGCCATGCTCAGGCAACACCAGCTGACCGCGCTGCTCGACGCGCCGCGGCTGGCCTGCATGCCGCCGCTGCCCTATCTGGACATGCTCAGTCTGATGAAGCACGCCAAGGTCGTGCTGACCGATTCGGGCGGCGTGCAGGAGGAAACCACCGCGCTCGGCGTGCCCTGCCTGACCTTGCGGGAAAACACCGAACGCCCGGTCACCGTCACCGAGGGCAGCAACGCCATCGCCGGACGCGACCCGGCCGTGATCCGGGCGCTGTGCCGCGACATCCTGCGCTACGGCGGCAAGGCCGGCCGCATTCCGCAACACTGGGATGGCCGGGCCGCCGAGCGCATCGCCGCCGCCATCGGCCTATGGCTGTCCAACCGTCGCGACGGGCGTCCATGAGCGTCGCCGCGGCCGAAGCCCTGCGCAACGCGCTGACGATCGATGTCGAGGATTATTTCCAGGTCTCGGCCTTCGACGCCCACATCGCCCGCGCGCAATGGCCGGCGCAGCCGTGCCGGATCGAGCGCAACGTCGAGCGGATCCTGGCGCTGCTGGAGACGCACCAGGCCCGGGCCACCTTCTTCACCTTGGGCTGGATCGCCGAACGCTACCCGGCGCTGGTGCGGCGCATCGTCGACGGCGGCCACGAGCTGGCCAGCCACGGTTACGCCCACCTGCGCGCCAGCGACCAGACCCCGGCCGAGTTCGCCGACGACATCCGGCGCAGCAAGCACCTGCTCGAACAACTGGGCGGCCAGGCCGTCAAAGGTTACCGCGCGCCAAGCTTCTCCATCGCCGCCGGCAACCTGTGGGCGCTCGACAGCCTGCAGGCGGCGGGCTACCGCTACAGCTCCAGCATCTATCCGATCCGCCACGACCACTACGGCATGCCCGACGCGCCCCGCTTCGCCTCCCGTCCCACGGGCGCCGGCGGCCTGCTGGAATTACCGATCAGCACGGTACGCGTGCTTGGCCGCAACATGCCGGCCGGCGGCGGCGGCTACTTCCGCCTGTTGCCCTACGCCACCTCTCGCTGGGCCTTGCGACGCATCAACTCGCATGACGGGCAAGCTGGCATATTCTACTTTCACCCCTGGGAGTTGGACCCGGGACAGCCCAGGCCCGCCGGCATCGGCGTCAAAACCCGCTTCCGCCATTACCTGAACCTGCACCGCATGGAACACCGCATCGGCAGGCTGCTGGGTGACTTCCGCTGGGGCCGTATCGACGACATTTTTCTGGGAACCGCATGATGCCGCACAACCAGCACGGCCCGCAGTCTTTCACCGTGGGTGTCATGGGCCTGGATGACCGCGCCCGCTGGGACGACTTCGTGCAGCGCTGCCCGGACGCGACCTTCTTCCACCGCGCCGGCTGGCAGCGGGTGATCGAAACCGCGTTCGGCCATCCGAGCTGGTTCCTGTACGCCGAAGCCGAAGGCAAGATCCACGCCATCCTGCCGCTGGCGCAGGTCAACAGTTTGCTGTTCGGCAACAGCCTGAGCTCGCTGCCGTTCTGCGTCTACGGCGGCATCGCCGCCACCGACCCCGCCGCCGCCGACGCCGTCGACCGCGCAGCCCAGGCGCTGGCCGCACGCCTGGGGGTCGACCACCTCGAGTACCGCCAGCTGCGCTCGCGCCATCCGGATTGGCTCGCCCGCAACATCTACGCCACCTTCCGCAAGCCGCTGCTGGCCGACCCGGAGCACAACCTGCTGGCGATTCCGCGCAAACACCGCGCCATGGTGCGCAAAGGCATGGGGTTCGGCCTGAGCAGCCACATCGACGCCGACACGGCGCGCTTCTTCGACTGCTACGCCGACAGCGTCCACCGTCTCGGCACGCCGGTCTTCAGCCGGCGCTACTTCGGCGTGCTGCAACAGGAGTTCGGCGACGACTGCGAAGTGCTGAGCATCGAGCACGCGGGCAAAGCGGTCAGTTCGGTGCTCAGCTTCCACTTCCGCGGCGAGATCATTCCCTACTACGGCGGTGGCGGCGCCGCCGCGCGCGCGCTCGCGGCCAACGACTTCATGTACTGGGAAGTCATGCGCCGCGCCTGCGAGGACGGCTGCCGGCTGTTCGATTTCGGCCGCGGCAAATACGGCACCGGCTCGTTCGCGTTCAAGAAGAACTGGGGCTTCGAACCGCAGCCGCTGCACTACGAATGCCAGTTGCACCGCGCCAGCCGGCTGCGCGACGTGCAGCCGCTCAATCCGCGCTTCCAGCTGCTGATCAAGGCATGGCGCCTGTTGCCGCTGTCGCTGGCCAACGCGCTCGGACCGCACATCGTCCGCCAGCTGGGATAGCATCATGCGGGACCTGTTGTTTCTGCCCCACCGCATTCCGTATCCGCCCAACAAGGGCGACAAGATACGCGCCTACCACGTGCTGCGCTACCTGCAGCGCCACTTCCGCGTCCACCTGGGCACGTTCATCGACTGCGCCGAGGACCTGCGCTACGCCGAACACCTGGCCGCCGGCTGCGCCAGCTCGTACTTCGTCCGCACCCATCCGCGCTGGGCGCGCCTGTCGAGCCTGCGGGGACTGGTCACCGACGAGCCGCTCAGCCTGCCGTATTTCCGCAGTGCCCGGCTGCAACGCTGGGTCAATCGCACGCTCGACACCCACGCGATCGGCGCCGCGCTGGCGTTTTCCGGTCCGATGGCGCAATACCTGCCGTCCGCGACCGAGCACGGACCGCTGATGCGCGTCATGGACCTGGTCGATGTCGACTCGGAAAAATGGCAGGCTTACGCCGACGCCCGGGCGTGGCCGCTGTCGATGCTGTACCGCCGCGAAGGCGCGCAGTTGCTCGAGTACGAACGCCTGGTCGCCGAGGGCTTCGACCAGGTGATGCTGGTGTCGCGCGCGGAAGCGTCGCTGTTCCGGCTGCGCGCGCCCGGGTCGGGCCACAAGATCGACTACTTCAACAACGGCGTCGACAGCGAATACTTTTCTCCGCGGCACAGGCTGGCCAGTCCCTACGCGAAGGCGCCCGTGGTGGCGCTGACCGGCGCCATGGATTACGCCCCCAACATCGAAGCGGCGATCTGGTTCGCCGAGCGCGTGATGCCGTCGCTGCGCTTGCAGTTTCCCGAATTGCAATTCCAAATCGTCGGCTCGCGTCCCGCTTACAGCGTGCTCGCGCTCAAGCGGCTGCCGGGAGTGTTCGTCAGCGGCACCGTCGCCGATATCCGTCCCTACCTGCGGCACGCCACCGTGATCGTGGCGCCGCTGCACATCGGCCGGGGCGTGCAGAACAAGGTGCTGGAGGCGATGGCGATGCAAAAGACCGTGGTCGCGACGCCACAGGCGCTGGACGGCATCGGCGCCGTCGTCGGCACCGAAGTGCTGCGCGCGGCCGACGCCGGCGAGTTCGTCCACCATGTCGCGCGCGAACTGGCCGCGCCGTCGGAGCTCGGCGTGGCGGCGCGCCGCAGGATACTGCGCGACTACCGCTGGGACGCCAATCTGCAACGGCTGGGCGCGCTCCTTGGCGTGCAAGAGGACGACCGGGATGAGCGCGCGGACCCGGCGCCACAGGCGGACGCCGCCGATCCGCGCGCGCGCCCCGGGCGCGAGAACGGACGCGCCGCGCGCGACGCCGGCGGCGTGCCGGAGCAGGCACTATGAGCGCCGACCCCGCAACCCTGCGGTCGCCGGTCCGCAGGCCGCTGGCCAGGCCGGCGGCCGTCGCCACCCGCGCGGTGGCCTACGCGTGCGTGGCGTTCACACTGTGCGCCGTGCTGCTGATGCACCTCGCCACCATCGACGCCATCGTCGGCGTATGGCTGGTCTCGGAAACCTTCGCCCACGGCTTCGTCATTCCGGCCATCGTCGGATGGATGATCTGGCGGCGGCGCCGGCACTTGTCGGGCTTGCCCGTGAAGCCGGCCCCGGCGGCCCTGCTCGCGCTGGCCGCGCTCGGTGCGCTGTGGCTGGTGTCGGCGGTCGCCAATGTGCACGTGCTGCAACAATATTGCCTCGCCCTGATGCTGGGCGTCAGCGTGCTGGCCCTGCTCGGCACGCGATACACGCGCGCCATCGCCTTTCCGCTTGGCTATCTGTTGCTCGCGGTACCGTTCGGCGAGATCTTCATCCCGCCGCTGATCGAGTTCACCGCCCGCTGCACCGTGTTCCTGCTCGAGCTGTCAGGCATTCCGGTCTTCCGCGAAAACAATTACCTGTCCCTGCCGAGCGGCAACTGGTCGGTGGTCGAAGCCTGCAGTGGCCTGCGCTATCTGATCGCCTCGCTGTCGCTGGGCGCGATGTACGCGTACACGACCTACCGCAGCCTGCGGCGGCGCTTGCTGTTCATCGCCGTCTCGGCGGTCGTGCCGGTACTCGCCAACGCCCTGCGCGCCTTTCTGATCGTGCTGATCGGCCACTGGAGCGGCATGACCCTGGCGATCGGCATCGACCACCTGATTTATGGCTGGGTGTTTTTCGGCGCCGTCTCGGCCATCTTGTTCTGGGTCGGCGCGCGCTGGCGCGAGGTGGACGACGGCGACGACAGCGCCGCCGCCACGCTGGCGGCGCGGCAACGCGCCATGCCTGGCGTCGCCGCCAGCCTGGCGGCGCCGACCACCGGCGGCTTCGTGCGCATGGCCGTCGCCGTGGTCGCGCTCGCCGCCATCTGGCCGATGCTGGCGCATGTCGCGCTGCGGCCCGCCGCGCCGGACCAGCGCCCCGCGCCCGCGCTCACTCTGTCGCCGCCGCCGGCCCCCTGGCGCGCCGGTCCGATGTCGGCCACCGATTGGCATGTGCTGCACATGGGCCGGCCGCAACGCTGGTCGGCCAATTACAGCGACGGCGGCCGCACGGTGTCGCTGCAGCTGACCTGGTACCGCCACCAGGGCAGGCATTCGGAGCTGCTGGCGGCGGTGCGCCGCCAGGTCGTCGACGGCATGCCGCGCTGGAATGAAATCAGCACCACGCGGCGCGACATCACGGTCGCCGGCCGCAAGTTGACCGTTTTGCAAAGCGTCGAACAGGCCGCCGGCGTCAAACTGCTGGTGTGGCGCTGGTACCGGCACGACGGCGCCGACACCGCCAGTCCGCAATGGATGAAACTGATGCTGGCGAAAAGCAAACTGCTTGGCGGCGACGACAGCGGCGCCGAGATCGCGCTGGCGTCCGCCTATGACGAGGACGCCGGCGTCGCCGAGCGCGCCATGCACGACCTGTTGCTGGCGATGCTGCCCGCCATCGACCAAGGATTGCACCATGTCGCCGCACGCTGATACCGCCTGCGCGCCGCTGATCGTCCACCTGATCCACCAGCTGGAAATGGGCGGACTGGAAAACGGCCTGGTGAACCTGATCAACAACCTGCCGCCGGATCGCTATCGCCACGCCATCGTCTGCATGAAGGACCACAACGACTTTTCGCGGCGCATCCGCCGCCCGGGCGTCGAGATCATCAGCATCAACAAGCGCGAAGGAAAGGACTGGGCCCATTACTATCGCCTGTTCCGCACGCTCAAACGGCTGCAACCGCTGCTGATCCACACCCGCAACCTGTCCAGTCTGGAAGGCCAATTGCTGGCGGCAGCCGCCGGGGTGCGGCTGCGCGTGCACGGCGAACACGGCCGCGATATGCAGGATTTGTACGGCCGCAACCTGCGCTATCGCCTGCTGCGCAAGCTGCTGCGCCCGCTGATCGGCCATTTCATCGCCGTCAGCAAGGATCTGGAGGCGTGGCTGGTGGGCACCATCGGCGCCCGCCCGCAAAGCGTCACCCACATCCGCAACGGCGTCGACAGCGTGCACTTCCACCCCAGGCTGGGCCCGCCCGCCGCCGTCGGCCCGGCGGGGTTCCTGGGCGAGGACTCGTTTGTCATCGGCAGCGTCGGCCGCATGGCCGAGGTCAAGGATTACATGTCGCTGGTGCACGCGTTCCTGCTGTTGCTGGCCGAGGACGAAATGGCGCAGGAGCAACTGCGCCTGATGATCATCGGCGACGGCCCGTGCCGCCAGGCCTGCCTCGACCTGCTGCGCCAGGCCGGCGTGTCGCACCTGGCGTGGCTGCCCGGCACCCGCGACGACATCTCGCAGCTGATGCGCACGATGGACGTGTTCGCGCTGCCGTCGCTGGCCGAGGGCACGTCCAACACCATCCTCGAGGCGATGGCCACCGGGCTGCCGGTGGTGGCGACGGCCGTCGGCGGCAACGGCGACGTGGTCCAAAGCGGCTGGACCGGCACCCTGGTGCCGCCGCGCAACCCGGAACTGCTGGCCGACGCCATCGGCGCCTATTACCGCATTCCGGGACTGGGCGCCCACCACGGCAGCCACGGGCGCCGCCGCGTGCTTGCCGAATTCAGCCTGATGGCGATGGCCGACGCCTACCTCGCCGTCTACGACCGGCTCACCCAATTGCCCCCGATGAAAGGATAGCCATGTGCGCGATCGCCGGCATATTTGACCTGTACCGACAGCCCGACATCGACGCCGGGCTGCTGCAGCGCATGACCGACATCCAGGCCCATCGCGGCCCCGATGGCAGCGGCATGCACCGCGAACCGGGCGTCGGCCTCGGCCACCGCCGGCTGGCGATCATCGACGTCAAAAGTGGCCAGCAACCGCTGTTCAACGAGGACCAGACGGTGGTGGTGGTCTACAACGGCGAAATCTACAACTTTCCGGCGCTCCGGCGCGAGCTGGAACAGTTCGGCCACATCTTCCGCACCCACTGCGACACCGAGGTCATCGTGCACGCCTGGGAGCAATGGGGTGAGCGTTGCGTGCAGCACTTCCGCGGCATGTTCGCCTTCGGCCTGTGGGACCGCAAGCAGCAGGCGCTGTTCCTGGCGCGCGACCGGCTCGGCGTCAAGCCGTTGCACTACGCGCTGCTCGACGACGGCCAGCTGGTGTTCGCCTCGGAGATGAAGGCGCTGCTGGCGCACAGCCGCGTGCGGCGCGAGCTCGACCCGCTGGCGGTCGAGGATTATTTCGCCTACGGCTACATCCCCGAGCCGCGCACGATCTTCCGGCAAATCCGCAAGCTCGAACCGGGCCACACCTTGCTGGTGCGCAAAGGCAGCTCGCCCGGGCTGCCCAAGCGCTACTGGGACGTGCCGTTCAAGCCGCACCGCCTGGTCAGCCCGGAGCACGCCGCCGACGAGCTGGTCGCGCGCCTGCGCGAGGCGGTCAGCATCCGCATGGTGGCCGAGGTGCCGCTGGGCGCCTTCCTGTCGGGCGGCGTCGATTCGAGCGCCGTGGTCGCCATGATGGCGCAGCAATCCGCGCGGCCGGTCAACACTTGCTCGATCGCGTTCGGCGACGCCAGGTTCGACGAGTCGCCGTACGCGCAGATGGTGGCCGAGCGCTACCAGACCAACCACCACGGCGCGCGGGTCGAGCAGCACGACGCCGATTTGATCGACCAGTTGGCCTGTTTGTACGACGAGCCGTTCGCCGACAGTTCCGCGCTGCCCACCTACCGCCTCTGCGAGCTGGCGCGCCAGCGCGTGACGGTGGCGCTGTCCGGCGACGGCGGCGACGAGAACCTGGCCGGCTACCGCCGCTACCGCCGGCACCTGCACGAGGAACGGTTGCGGTCGATGCTGCCGCTATCGCTGCGCAAGCCGGTGTTCGGCGCGCTGGGCCGGATATATCCGAAAGCCGACTGGGCGCCGCGTCCGCTGCGCGCGAAAACCGCCCTCCAAGGACTGGCGCGCGATTCGGTGGCCGCGTATTTCCACGGCGTGTCGCTGATGGGCGACCAGATGCGGGCCAAGCTGTTCAGCCCGTCGCTGCGCCGAAATATCGGCCAGTACCGCGCGGTGGAGGTGCTGCGCAGGCACGCCGCAGCCTGCCCGGCCGACGACGCGCTGTCGCAGGTCCAGTACCTGGACCTGAAGACCTATCTGCCCGGCGACATCCTGACCAAGGTCGACCGCGCCAGCATGGCCCACGGCCTCGAAGTCCGGGTGCCCTTGCTCGACCATCAACTGGTCGAATGGATCTCCGGCTTGCCGCCGTCGCTCAAGCTGCAGCGCGGCGTCGGCAAATACCTGTTCAAGAAGGGACTGGAACCCTACCTCCCCCGGGAGATACTCCACCGCGACAAGATGGGTTTCTCGGTGCCGCTGGCCGACTGGTTCCGTGGCCCGGCGGGACCGCGCCTGCAACGCTGTTTGAACAGCCCGGTGCTGGCCGACTGCGGCCTGTTCGATCTGCCGTACGCGCGCGAGCTGCTGTCGCAACACCAATCCGGCCGGCGCGACCACAGCGCGCCGTTGTGGTCGTTGATGATGTTCGAATCCTTCCTGCGCCAGATGCTCGACGAACCGAGGCTGTCCACCGAAAGGCAAGCGGCATGAGCATGCGGATCCTGCACATACTCGACCACTCGGCGCCGCTGCACAGCGGCTACACCTTCCGCACCCTGGCGATCCTGAACCAGCAGCGCGAGCTGGGCTGGCAGACCATCCACCTGACCAGCGCCAAGCAAAGCGCATACTCCGCCGGCGCCGGCAACGACCCGGCGCCCGAGCAGGAAATCGACGGCTGGCACTTCTTCCGCACCGCGCCGCTGCGCCAATGGTGGGCGCGGCTGCCGCTGCTGCGCCAGGTCGGCGTGATCGCCGGCCTGTACCACCGACTGCTGCAGGTGGCCCGGAACGCCAGGCCGCACATCCTGCACGCGCACTCGCCGGCGCTCAATGCGGTCGCGGCCTTGCGCGTCGGCCGCGCGCTGGGAATCCCGGTGGTCTACGAGATCCGCGCATTCTGGGAAGACGCCGCCGCCGACCACGGCACCAGCAAGGCGGGCGGCCTGCGCTACCGGCTGACGCGGGCGCTGGAAAACCACGTGCTGCAACGCGCCGACGCCGTCACCACCATTTGCGAAGGCTTGCGTGCCGACATCGTCGCGCGCGGCATCCCGGCCGCCAAGGTGACGGTGATCCCCAACGCGGTCGATAGCGGCCGCTTTCGCGGCAGCGCGCCGCCGGACGCGCTGCTGGCGCATTCGCTGGGCCTGACCGGCCACCTGGTGCTCGGCTTCATCGGCTCGTTCTACCCCTACGAGGGCCTGGCGCTGCTGATCCGCGCGCTGCCGCGCATGCTGGCGGCGGTGCCGTCGCTGCAACTGCTGCTGGTCGGCGGCGGTCCGCAGGAGGATGAACTGAAGGCGCTGGCCGTGGCGTTGCGGCTGGAACGGCGCGTCACCTTCGCCGGCCGGGTGCCGCACGACAGGGTTGACGATTACTACCGGCTGGTCGACATCCTCGTCTATCCGCGCCTGCCGATGCGCCTGACCGAACTGGTCACGCCGCTCAAGCCGCTGGAGGCGATGGCGCAGGGGCGGCTGATCGTCGCCTCCGACGTCGGCGGGCACAGGGAGATGATCGAGCACGGCAAGACCGGCGTGCTGTTCCAGGCCGGCGACGCCAACGCGCTGGCCGACGGCGTGATCGGTCTGGTGCGGCAAGTGCACGCCTGGCCCGCGCTGCGCGCCCGGGCACGCGCCTATGTCGAGAACGAGCGCAGCTGGCGCGGCAGCGTGGCGCGCTACCGCGATATCTATCAGCGCCTGGCCGGCCCCCGCCCATGACCGAAGCCGACGAGCAAAAACCGTGCGGCGGCCCGCAAGGCCTGCATCGGCTGCGGATCGCGCTGGTCGGTCCGCTGCCGCCGCCGGCCGGCGGCATCGCCAACCAGACCGTGCAACTGGCGGCGCTGCTGCGCGCCGCCGGCGCCGAAGTCGACCTGTTGCAAGTGAATCCACCGTGGCCGTCGTGGGTCGCGCGCGTGCGCGGCGCGCGCGCCGCCGCGCGCCTGCTGCCCTACCTCTGGCGATTATGGAAGGTGGCCGGCCGCGTCCGGTTGTTGCATGTGATGGCGAACTCCGGCTGGTCCTGGCATCTGTTCGCCGCGCCGGCGATCTGGATCGGCCGCCTGCGCGGCAAGGGCGTGATCGTCAACTATCGCGGCGGCGAGGCGCAACCCTTCCTGGCCCGCAGCGCCGGCCTGGTCCGTTTCAGCCTGCGCCGCGCCGACGCCGTCATCGTGCCGTCGGCGTTCCTGGCCGAGGTGTTCGAACGTCACGGCATCGTCGTGCAAATCGTCCCCAACATCGTCGATCTGGCGCGTTTTCAACCGTCGCCGGAACGGCCGTCCAAGCCCGCCGGCGGCGCCGCGATCCTGGTGGCGCGCCATCTGGAGCCGCTGTACGACAACGCCAGCGCGCTGCGCGCCTTCGCCGCGGTCCGGCGCAGCTTGCCGCACGCCCGCCTGACCATCTGCGGCGAAGGACCCGAGCTGGCGCGCCTGCGAGCGCTGGCCGATGCGCTGGAGCTGCGCGACGCCGTCTTTTTTGCCGGCAAGACCGGGCACGCCGCCATGGCCGGCTTGTACCGTGAATCCGACCTGGTGCTCAACCCCAGCCTGGCCGACAACATGCCGAACTCGGTGCTGGAGGCCTGGTCCAGCGGCGTGCCGGTGGTCAGCACCGATGTCGGCGGCATCCCCTATCTGATGACGCACGACGTCAACGGCCTGCTGGTGCCGGCGGGCGACGTTTGCGCGATGGCGCGGGCGATGCTGTCGCTGCTGCGCGACCAGCGCAAGGCCGAGCGCCTGGTCATCGAGGGACTGTTGCAAGCGCAACGCTACAGCTGGGAGCGGGTGGCGCCGTTGCTGATGGCGCAGTACCGGCGGGTGCTCAAGCGGCCGCCGGCGACAGGTTACACGGCATGGACCTCGCGGCTGCTGTTTCCATTGCACGAATGGCTCAAGCGGCACCACAGCAGCGCCTTGCGCCGGCGCATGGAGCAAAGCCAATGGCTGAGCGCGCGCGATATCGAAGCCATGCAATTGCGGCGGCTGAAGGCGCTGCTGTTGCACGCGTACCAGCACGTGCCCTATTACCGCCGCCTGTTCGCCGAACTGTGCTTCGACGCCGCCAAGGTGCACGACCTGCGCGACCTGCGCTGTCTGCCGGTGCTACGCAAGTGCGACATCAACGCCCAGCGCGAAGCGTTCGTCGCGTCGACCGCCGGCCCGCTGCAACGCTACACCACCGGCGGCTCCAGCGGCGAGCCGCTGATCTTCTATCTCGGCAAGGAGCGCGTCAGCCACGACGTCGCGGCCAAATGGCGCGCCACGCGCTGGTGGGGCGTCGACATCGGCGACCGCGAGGCGGTGCTGTGGGGGTCGCCGATCGAATTGAAGGCGCAAGACTACTGGCGGGCCCGGCGCGACCGGCTGTTGCGCACCACCTTGCTGCCGGCCTTCGACCTCTCGCCGGCCCGTCTGGACAAGTATCTGGCGCTGCTGAAACGGCGGCGGCCGGCGATGCTGTTCGGCTACCCGTCGGTGATGAGCCTGCTGGTGCGGCACGCCCAGGCGCGCGGCGTCGCGCTCGACGATATCGGCGTCAAGGTGGTGTTCGCCACGGCGGAGCGGCTGTACGAAGAACAGCGCGCGTTGCTCTCGGCGGCGTTCGGCGCGCCGGTGGCCAACGGCTATGGCGGGCGCGATTCCGGCTTCCTCGCCCACGAATGTCCCGAAGGCGGCATGCACATCACGGCCGAGGACGTCATTGTCGAAATCCTCGACCAGCGCGGCCGACCGGTCAAGCCCGGCGACAGCGGCGCCATCGTCGTCACCCATCTCGCCAGCGGCGAGTTTCCGTTCATCCGCTATGAAACCGGCGACGTCGGCGCGCTCGATCCGCAGCCGTGCCGCTGCGGACGCGGCCTGCCCCTGCTCAAGCGGATCGAAGGCCGGGTGACCGACTTCGTCGTCGCCCGCGACGGCACCGTCATGCACGGCCTGGCGCTGATCTACATCCTGCGCGACCTGCCGCAGGTGCGCGCCTTCAAGATCGTCCAGGAAAGCCTCGATTGCACCCGTGTCCTGCTGGTGAGCGTGGACGGCCTGCCGGCGTCGGCGCGCGTGGCCATCGTCAGCCAGTTCCGCGCGCGGCTGGGCGCGGCGGTGGAGATCGTGATCGAAGAAGTGGCCAGCATCCCGGCCGAAGCGTCCGGCAAATACCGCTACGTCGTCAGCAAAGTGGCCAGTCATTGATATCCCGCGAAAGGAACGCCCATGCCCACCCTCGCCTACTCCGCCGGAACCTTGACCTTGCTGGTGCTCGCGCTATACATGCTGCACAAGCTGCGGCTGGTCCACATCCTGCTGCACGATGTCAGGGACCAGGCGCACCACGACAGCGCCGGCCTGTTCCGTCAGATGGAGGCGCTGCAAGGCCTGTACGTGGAACTCGACCTGAAGCACAGCCTGCCGCCCACGCGCGGCTGGGCCGCGTCGCCCGACATCCTGCTGGAGCTGGCGCGGCACGCCCGCTCGGCCAAGCCGGCCACGGTGGTCGAATGCAGCAGCGGCATCTCGACCCTGGTGCTGGCGCGCTGCATGCAGATGAACGGCGCCGGCATGGTGTTCAGCCTCGAACACGATTCCGAGTATGCGCTGCTGACCCGCGCCCAGTTGCGGCGCCACGGGCTCGAGGACTGGGCGCGGGTGATTTACGCGCCGCTGCGGCCGCACCTGCTCAGCGACGAGAACTGGCCCTGGTACGACACTTCGGACCTGCCCGCCTGCCTCCCTATCGACCTGCTGGTCATCGACGGGCCGCCGCAAGCGACGCGCCCGCTGGCGCGCTATCCCGCCGGCCCGCTCCTGTTCAAGTCCTTGGCCCCGGGCGCCAGCGTCTTCCTGGACGACGCCGCCCGCCCCGACGAGCGCACGGTGCTGCAGCGCTGGCACAAGGAATTCCCGGCGCTCGAACAGTCGAGCCGGCCCTGCGAGAAGGGGTGCGCGGTGCTCAGCGCGCAGTAAGCCGCGCACGCGCCGCCTCGGCGACGACATCCAGCACCATCCGGCTTTCGTGCGGGTGCTCAAGATGATAGCGGTCGCGGGCGGCGCGCTGGGCGGCCAGGTGCCCGGCCACCGCCCGCGGTGTGAGCTCGATGCCGAAATCGGCCGGCACACCGTCGCCGTGGCCGAACATGCGCTCGAGGATCATCGCGCCGACGTTGACGCGGTAGTGCGACGTTTCCCAGTAATACAGCATGTCGGATGCGCCGCTCGCCTGCGGGACCGGCTCGGTGGTGATGCTGTTAAAGCCGGAAAAGTCGAAGATGCGGGCGTCGCAACCGGCGGCGCGGTGGCGCTGGACCAGGCCGGCCAATCGCTGCTGCCAGGCTTCCATCGCCGTCCATTTGCCGGCCCGGTAAAGCGCGTCGGAGGTCATCGCGTGGGTCGGGTTGATATACAGACGCACTTTGCTGCCTGCGTTGCACAGTGCCGCAAGGCTTTCATCGAGCCCGGACATCGCCTCGGCCGTGGGCCCGGTGCCCTGGATATATTCCTGCAGCCGCGGCACGATCGCCTTGCTTGTCCCGCCCCAGCCGTCGATGCGGTCGCGCACGCAGGCGTCGTCGCGCTGGCCGTAAAACGCCAGGCTCGAATGGCAGGAGCGCCCGAACGTGCCGCGCAACAGGCGGATCGAATCCATCGTCATGTCGGTTGTCAACGCGCGCTTGACGTTGATCAGGCCACGCCGCAGCAGATAGGAGCGGTCGCGCGCCACCAGGTCGCGGTCGAAATCGGTATTGCCGGTTTCCATGGAAAAAGACGGCGCGTCGATGCCCCAGATGATGGTCCGCAGCCGGCTGACGGCGCCCGCATGCCGGACCATGGCGATGGCGTCGCCCAGCGAGGCGCCGGACAGCCCGCCGTTGAACACGTCCTTGCCCGCGAACAGCGCGGTGCCGGTTGGCAGGCCCAGCTCGGTGCGGGAATTGCCGACATAGACGATGCCCGGCCGGAACCTGGCCAATGCATACGTCTTGCCCCAGGCGCTGAGCTTTTCGCGCCCGGGCCGCAACTCGCGAACCTGTGGCGTATCCCACTGGTGGGTCAGATACGGGTCGACATGGTAGTTCAGCGCGCCGATCGCACACGTCACCAGCGCGCTGGCGCCGGCAAAGATCGTCACGTAGCCGCGCCATTCGGCCGCTGGATGGGTGGGCATGGTCAGAACTGGAAGTAAAGAAATTCACTGACCCGGTTCATGCTGAACAGGCAACCGAGAAACGCCAGCGAGAACGCCAGGCTCCAGGCGCGGTTGGGCGACCAGGTCCAGTGCCAGTTGCCCGCGCGGGCGACGATTTTCCCGATGCCTGGCGCATAGTGGCGGAAAATCTGCTGGGTATTCGGCGCGTGGAGTGCCAGCGCCAACGCCAGCAGCAGGGTCGGCACGCCGGGGCCGCCAAAGTCGATCCAGCGGATTCCCGTGAAGTCCGGCGACACGCCCAACGCCAACCACGCCTGCGCATGGGGGGCCATGGCGCGCGGCAGCGCCACGCCGTTGCCCCCGGCCATGGCCAGCAGGATCCCGCCGGCCGTCGGGAGGTCCGGCGCGCGGAATACCACCCACGCCAGCATCACGGCCACAAAGGTCAGGCCGCGTCCCCACCATGGCGACGGCCGTGGTCCGCGCAGCGCCACCCAGGCCTGATGCGCCACCAGATACACGCCGTGCAACGCCCCCCACACGACGAAGGTCCAGCCGGCGCCGTGCCACAGGCCGCCCAGCACCATCGTCAGCATCAGGTTGCGGTAGCGCGCCAGCCGCCCGCGGCGGTTGCCGCCCAGCGGCACATACAGATAGTCGCGCAGGAAGCGCGACAGCGTCATGTGCCAGCGGCGCCAGAACTCGCCGATATTGGCCGCCTGGTACGGCGAGTTGAAGTTGAGCGGCAGCTTCACGCCGAACAGCCGCGACAGTCCGATCGCCATGTCCGAATAGCCGGAGAAATCGAAGTAGAGCTGCATCGTGTAGGCCAGCGCGCCGATCCAGGCCTCGATCAATTGCGGTTCGGCGCCGGGCGCGAACACGGGGCCGGCCAGCGCCGACAAGGGATCGGCCAGCAGCACCTTTTTTGCCAGCCCCATGACGAAAATGGAGATGCCGACGGCGAAGTCGGCGGCGTTCGGCGCCGCACGCGCATCGAACTGCGGCATCATTTCCTTGTGATGCAGCACCGGGCCGGCGATCAGGTGCGGAAAATAGCTGACGAACAGGGTGTAGTGCGCAAGACGGTACTCGCCGGCATGTCCCCGGTGGCAATCGACCAGGAAGGCGATCTGGGTGAAGGTGAAAAAGGAGATGCCGATCGGCAGGATGATTTCCCACCCTTGCAGCTGCGCGCCGGCCAACTGGCTGACATTGGCGAGGAAAAAATTCGCATACTTATAATAGGCCAGCAGCGACAGGTTGGCCGCCAGCCCGAACACCAGCCAGCGCCGGCGGCGCGCGCCGGCCGCGCCGATGCGCACGCCGCACCAGTAGTTGAACAGGATGGACGCCAGCAGCAGCGGCAGGTAGCGCGCGTCCCAATAGCCGTAGAAGAACAGCGACGCCAGCGCCAGCCAGCCGATGATCCAGCGCGGCCGCCAGCGCGCCAGCATGCAATGTCCCGCAAACACCAGCGGCAAATACAGAAATAAAAAGGTGAACGAATTAAACAGCACGGCGCTCGTCCTGATGCGCGCAGCCGCGCCGGTGCAGCTCCTGGTAGCATTCGGCGATCTGCATGGCGACGCGTTGCCACGTGAATTTCTCCACCAGCGCCCGCACTTCGGCGCGCCGTGGCGGCCGCGCGACAAAATCGACGATGGCGGTGCACAAGGCGTCGGTATCGTTCCAGCGCAGCTGCCTGAGCGCAAAGCCGCTGGCCGGCAGGCTCAACGCGCTTTCGTTGGTCATCACCACCGGGGTGCCGGCGGCCAGCGCCTCCAGCACCACCAGCGGGTAGACTTCGCCCTGGCTGGGCAGCGCCAGTACCGAGGCGGCCGCGTAGGCGCTGGCCAGCAGCGCATCGTTGTGGTCGAGCTGGCCGAGCCAGTGCACCTTCGGCGAGGCCAGCAACTCTTGCAGGTAATCCTCGTGCTGGCGCTGCGCGCTGCCGATCAGCACGATGGGCAAATCGTGCTTTTCCAGCGCCTTGGCCAGCGCCAGCTGATTCTTGTACGGCGAGATCGCGCCCACCATCAACACGAACGGGCCGTTCAAGCCCGTGTGGCGGACGAACGCCTGCCGGTCCGAGCTGAAGAAGCGCGGGCTGATGCCATTGGGCAGCGTCCGTATCTTTCCGCCGTCGGTGCGGAAGCCGTCGACGATGGCGGCCCGTTCGGCCGGCCCCAGCGCGATGACCATCTGCGCCAGCTGCAACGCGCGCTTGGTCTGCGCGTAGCTGGTTTGCACATTCCAGCCGGTCAGATGTCCGGTCAGGCCGTCGGCCAGCCTGGCGCGCAAGCCCGCCGCCTTGGTCCAGCTGGGCGACAGCAAGGCCGACAGCGCGACCGGCACGCCCAGCTCGGTCGCCAGCTCCACCAGCCGGTAGTTGCCGTTGATCGCGGAAAACACGTGGATGACGTCGAAACTGTCGAGCCGCTGGTGGTTGGGATCGACCAGCTCGACCTGCAGCGCCGGGACCTTGAGCTGGCGCAACGCGTCCATTGTCGAGCGCACCTGCACCTGCAGGCCGCCCTCGCGCTGGAACAACATGGGATATGACAGGATTCCGACTCGCATACGCTATCCTTTTGCGGGTTATCTGGTCAGCAGGGCCGGCGCTGGTGGCCGCCGAGCTTGGCCTGCCGCTTCACCTTTTGAGCGCGACAAACAAATAGCGGGCCATGCTGAACATGCTATACAAGGCGCATGAAAGTCGGATGATGCGGATCAAGGGAATGGTTGCGCACGACAGCCTCACACCAAGCCGTCATAAAATCGGCGCACCAGCTTGCCGACGACTTCTTCGCTATAGCGCCGCTCGACCTCGGCGCGGCCCTTGCTGCCCATGACGGCGCGCCGTTCCGGATCGATCAGCAGCGCGGCGACCATCGGCACGGCGTTCTTCATGTCGCCATTGGGGATCAATATGCCGCCCTCGCTGCCGCGCAGGATGTCCGAGCTGCCGGGCACATCGGTCGCCACCGCCGGCACGCCGCACGCCATCGCTTCGATGGTGGAGATGCCGAAGCCTTCGTTGCGGCTCAGCAGCAGGTGCACGTCCAGCGCCGGCAACAGTTCCTCCACGGCCGGCACAAAGCCGGTGAAGATCACATACGCCGTCAGTCCCATGCGGTCGCACTGCCGCCTGACGTCCGCTTCGAGCGGACCAATGCCGGCCAGCACCAGATACAGATTGGGGAACGCGCGGCGCAGCATGGCCAGCATCGCCAGCGCGGCGCCCGGCTGTTTTTGCTCGGACAGGCGCCCCACCGAGCCGATCACCAACGCGTCTTCCGGCAGGCCCAGCCGCCGCCGGGCCGCCAGCCGCAAGGCCGCCGACGGCCGGAAGCGGCGGATGTCGACCGAATTGGGGATCACCGCCAGCCGGGTCGACGGCGCGATGTAGGGTTGATACAGCGCCATGAAGTGCGTCATGGCCGACTCCGACACGGCGTAGATGCCGCGCACGCCGCCAAACGCATGCCTGAGCAACGGTTGATGCCAGGCGTTGAAACTGGTCGGCTGGAAGGCGTTATGGACGCTGATCACCGCCGGCACGCGGACATGGCGCGCCAGCCACAGCACCGAGGCGCCGTAATTGGTCCAGCAAAAGGCGACATGCACCAGGTCGGCCCGGAACGCCCGCAACCTGCCTCCGGCCAGCAGCCGGGCCCGCCACAGGTTCAGGCGGCGCCACTCCCATTGCTCGAAGAACAGCGGCGGGTCGTACTCCGCCAGGCCGATCTGCTCGGCCGCCAGGCGCTGCCGCCACGCCTCGACGCCGCCGAAGCGCCGCATCGCCAGCCCGCTGTCGTAGCCGGCCGCTTGCAGGTAGCGCACTTCCTGGGCCATGCGCAACTCCATGCCGCCCAGTTCGCCGGAGTAACTGGTCACCAGGATGTTTTTGCGGTTTTTGTTGTTGCGCTGGCCCTTGCTGGCCTCGTAGAAATAGCCTTGGAGAAAAGCCATCTCCCAGCGGCGCCGGAACACGCCGTCGCGATCGCGCCGCGCCGCGTCGCGCACCAGCCGTGCGCACTCGAGCAGATAGCGGCTCAACATCCAGCGCGGCATGCCCAGCAGCTCGGGAAACATGCCGGGCCGGTCCTGCCGGTACTTGCCCCGGCCGAAGCGCCAGGCCTTCTTCAGCACATAGGAAGTCTTGATCTGATGGGCGCGGATATGGTGCGCCACCCGCGCCGCGCCGCAATGCCAGACCCGGTAACCGGCCAGCGCCAGGCGGCGGGTCAGCTCGGTCTCGCCGCCCATCGCGTAGCCCTGGCCGTTCGGCCCGACCGCGGTATCGAAGCGGTGGCCGGCGTCGAAGACCGCGCGCCGCACCGCCATGTTGGCGCCCCACACCAGACCGGGGAACAACGGGCCGTCCGGCAGCGACGGCGCGGTCAGCCCGTAGGTCAGTCCGACCGGCGCCAGCCGCTCGAGCCACGCCGGCGGCGGCGTGGCCCAATCGGCGACGATCGCGCCGCCGAACACGGCATAATCGGGATGGTCGCGCGCGCAGGCTTCCCACTGGCGCAGCCAGTCCCGCTCCGGCGTGGCGTCGTCGTCGGTGAACACCAGCAGGTCGCCCGCGCCGGCCGGTTCGCGCAACAGCGTCTCCAGCGCCAGGTTCAGCGCCACGTTCTTGCCGCGGCGCGGCTCGCTCAGGCAGCGCAGCGGCAGGCGGTCGGCGTAGCGCGCGATCAAACCGGCCGTGCCGTCGGTGCTGCCGTTGTCGACGATCAGTATCTGCCAGCGCTGGTCCGGCGGATCGAGGCGGCAACAAGCGTCCAGCACGGCGGGCAAAGTCGCGGCGCCATCGTAGGTAGCCATGAGCACAGTCAACAAGCGGGCCCCTCCTCCGTCCTAAAATAGCTCAGGTTAAAAAACCAGTGTACTGACAGGCCCAGGCGCAATCCTTGCGCCGCATCAACGACTGCCATCCCGCATGCGCGACATCCTCGTCACCCTCATCGTCTTCGGCAGCTTGCCGCTGATCGTCAAGAACCCCGTCAACGGCGTGTTGATGTGGATCTGGATCAGCGTCATGAATCCCCACACCCAGGGCTGGGGCTTCGCCACGACGTTTCCGTTCGCCTTCATCATCGCCGTCGCCACGCTGTTCAGCGTGGCCATCTCGCGCCAGCCGAAGACGCTGCCGGCCTCCGGCATCACCCACACGCTGATCGCCTTCATCCTGTGGATGAACGTCACCACGCTGTTCGCGATCTTTCCGGCCTCGGCCGCCGAGCAGTGGAGCAAGGTGATGAAGATCATGTTGATGAGCCTGGTCACCATGGCGGTGGTCCGCAAGCGCGAGGACATACAAAAAATGATCTGGGTGCTGACCTTGTCGCTGGGCTACTACGGCGTCAAGGGCGGCATATTCACCATCCGCAGCGGCGGGACCGAACGCGTGTGGGGACCGAACGGCACCTTTATCGGCGACAACAATGCGATCGCCCTGGCGCTGATCATGACCATCCCGCTGATGCGCTACCTGCAGCAGGGCAGCGACAAGCGCTGGGTGTGGCACGCGATGAACGCCATGATGTTGCTGTCCGCGCTGGCCGCGCTCGGCTCCTATTCGCGCGGCGGCCTGCTGGCGATCGCCGCGATGCTGGCTTTCATGTGGCTCAAGAGCAAAAGCAAGCTCATCGGCGGCCTGCTGCTGCTGCTGCTGGTGCCGCCGGCCCTGTTGTTCATGCCGGACCGCTGGACCGCGCGCATGGACACCATCAGCGAATACCAGAGCGACGGCTCGGCCATGGGCCGCATCAACGCCTGGTACATGGCGTACAACATGGCCAAGGACCGTTTCTTCGGCGGCGGCTTCGAGCCGGCCGAGGCGTCGACCTTTTTCCTCTACGCGCCCGACCCGACCGACGTCCACGCCGCCCACAGCATCTATTTCCAGGCACTGGGCGAGCACGGCTTCGTCGGGCTGGGGATCTATCTGCTGCTGGGATGGCTGACGTGGCGCTCGGCCGCCTGGATCGTGCGCAACAGCCGCGACATCGCCGACCTGGCCTGGGCCGGCAGCCTGGCCAAAACCATACAGGCCAGCCTGATCGGCTTCGCGGTGGGCGGAGCCTTCCTCAGCCTGTTGTATTTCGACGTCCCCTACTACCTGATGGGCGCGGTGGTCGCGATCCGCGCCCTGGTCGCGGCGCGCAGGGCCGAACCGGGCGGCAGGAGCGCCGTCGCCCCGCTGCGCCCCGCCCGCACCGCCGCGCAGGCGCCGCGATGACCGGCGCGCCGCCGGCGTCAGGCGCCGCGTATCGCTTCCGCCGGCTCTTGGCGGGCGAGATCGGCGTTGCGGCGCAGGGCCTGCTGGCGCAGCCATTGCTCGAGCATCATCAGCACCCACACCATGGTGCCGTGGTAGGCCGGGTGCTGGTGCGCCAGCTTCCCGGTCAGCATATCGATGAAGTCGGCGCGCACGATGCGGCGCGACTTCAGATCGCCCAGGCTGTCGAAAGCCAGCGCGCGCAAACCGGCGTGGGTTTGCAGCCAATGCCCGAGCGGCAGGCCGAAACCGTGCTTCTTCTTGCGCAAGACCGCCGGCGGCAGATAGCCCCGCAGCGCCCGCTTGAAGAAGTAGCGCAGCTGCGTCCCCTTCAACTTATCCTCCGGGCTCAGCCGGGCGGAAAACGCCAGCATCCCGTCGCTCAGGAACGGGAACGCGACCTCCAGGCCGGCCAGCTCGCACGCCTTGCGCACTTTCGGCAAGTCGTTGTCGGCCAGCGTATAGCGCAGGTCAAGCGCTTGCATGCGGTTGATCTGGCTCAGACCCTGCGTGTCCCAGTAACAGGCGCTCAGCTGGGCCGCCGGCGCGCCCGGGTCGACGCCGGCCAGGAACTCCGCATGCAGCACCTGGGCGGCGCCGTAGCGTTGCAGCAAGTTATAGGTCTGCAGCCGCGCCGGCATCGGCACCAGCGCCTGTTCGACATAGCTGCGCGCCTTGCGCAGCGGCCGCAGGTCCAGGCCGGCGGCGACGCCGAACAGCAAGGGCTCCAGCAGCACCTGGCGCAGCGACGACGGCAACTGTTCATAGCGCTCGAACACGGCCTGGCGCGCATAGCGCTCGTTACCTCCAAATAGTTCATCGCCGCCGTCGCCACCCAGCAGGCGGACCACGCCGTCGGCCTGCGCCATCTTCGCGCAGTAGTACGCCGGCACCGCCGACGCGTTGCCGAACGGCTGGTCGCTGACGGCGGCGATGCGCGGCACCGCCGCCACCACGTCGTCGGCCGTCACGTACAGTTCGTGGTGGTCGGTGCCGAAATGCCTGGCCGCGATGCGCGCGTAGCCCATCCCGTCATAGCCGGGAACGTCGAAACCGATCGAATACGTGCTCGGCGCCGTCCCCCGCACTTTGGCCAGCATGCCCGCCAGGGTCGAACTGTCGGTGCCGCCGCTGAGAAATGCGCCGGTCCTGGCGTCGCCGGCGACCCGCCGCACCGATTCCTCCAGGATCGACAGGAACTGTTCCCTGAGCTGCCCGAACGACTGCGTGCGCTGCTCGTCGAACCGCATCTTCCAGTAACTGCCCCGCTCCAGCCTGCCGCGCCGGTAGTGCAGGAACTCGCCCGGCAGCAGCCGGTACTGGTGGCGATAGACGGTGCGCGGCGCCGGTATCATGTGGAAATACAGGTAATTATAGATCGATTGCGTATCGAGCTCGGCCTCGGAGAACGGATGCAGCTGCATCGCCGAGGTGGACGTTCCGAACACCAACCCATGCGCCGCGCTCCGGTAGTGCATCGGATAGGTGGCGCCGCGGTCGACCGCCAGCAGCACCTGGCCGGCCAGGCCGTCGACGATGCACACGGCGAACGCGCCCGACAGCGCGGCGCACGCCTGCGGACCGCGCTCGCTCCACGCGCCCGCCAGCCGCGGCGCCACCTGGTCGGCGCTGCCGTCGAGCAGCGGCCGGCCCCATACCGCCGCCAGCACGCCATCCTTCTTGTGCAGGCTGACGCTGTCGGCCTGCGCGGCCACCGCCAGGCCGCAGGCGCCGGACCGCAGCGTATGCACCGGCGCTGCATCGAACTCGGCCATGCGCTCGCCCATGCGCCGCAGCAGCGCGGCGCTGTCGCCGCCGGTCTCGTCCCGAAGCGCGCCGAGGTAGCCGCAGACGCCGCTCATACCAGCACCTCGAGCGGCGCGGGATGGCCGAGGAAGGCGGTCGGACTGGCCGTCAGGCCGTACGCGCCGGACTGGAACACCACCACCAGGTCGCCGACATCGGCGCGCGCCAGCTCCATGCGGTCGGCCAGCAGGTCCAGCGGCGTGCACAGCGGCCCGACCACGCTGACCGTTTCGCGCGCGCCGCCGTGCAAGCGGTTGCCGATGGCGACCGGGAAATTCTTGCGGAGGACTTGGCCGAAATTGCCGGACGCGGCCAGATGATGGTGCATGCCGCCGTCGGTGATCAGGAAAACCTGGCCGTGCGATTGCTTGCGCTCGATCACGCGGCACACATAGATGCCCGCCTCGGCCACCAGATAGCGCCCCAGTTCCAGGATCAGGCGGGTGTCCGGCCACTCGCGCCGCAGCATCGCCATGGTCGCGCCGAGGCCGTCGGCCACCGCCGCCAGGTCGAGCGCGCGTTCGCCCGGGAAATACGGCACCCCGAAGCCGCCGCCGATATTCAGCGAGCGTACCGGCGACGGCGCGAACTCGGCCAGCTCCAGCCCCAGCCGCACGCACAGCCGCTGGGCCTCGCAGATGGCCGCCGCCGACAGGTTCTGCGCGCCGCAAAACAGGTGGAAGCCGTGAAACTCCAGGCCCATCCGTCCCAGGCGGCGCAGCATGGCCGGCACCCGCACCGCGTCGACGCCGAACTGGCGCGCGCCGCCGGCCATCTTCATGCCGGCATGCTTGAGTTCGAAGTCGGGATTGACGCGGACCGCCACGCGCGGCGTGATGCCCAGCAGTTCGCCGACCGCCGCCACGCGCTGCATTTCCTCGTCGGACTCCAGGTGCACCAGCACGCCGGCGGCCACCGCACTGCGCAGCTCGGCGCTGCTTTTGCCGGGACCGGCAAGGCTGACGCGCGACGGCGGCATGCCGGTGTCGAGCGCGGTCCGCATCTCGCCGGCCGAGGCGACATCGAAGCCGTCGACCAGGCCGGCCAGCAGGTGCACCACGGCCGGCATCGGATTGGCTTTCATGGCGTAATGCAAGTGCACGCCCGGCGGCAACGCATGGCGCAACAGTTCGACCCGCGACTGGATGTGATTGCGCTCGTAGGCGTAGAACGGCGTGCGTCCGACCCGCTCGGCCAGCCGCGTCAGCAGCACACCGCCCAGTTGCAGGCAATCGTCCAGCACCGGAAACTGTTTCAGCGCCGCGTGTCGCGGCAGATCGTCGGTCGAGGGTGTCATCGCGGTTCTTTCTGATCGGTATAGCCAGGCAGGACGGAAAACCATCCTCTATGATCGAGACAATCGGCCCCGAGCTTATTGACGCCCGTCAAGCCGGCGCTGCGCTTGTGCTGGCGCAAACACGCTAGCCGACCGCCATTGTCTAATCGGGTGTCCGGCCCGGGTCCGACCCGGGCTCCACCACACCTCGTTCGATCGCTCCCATGACCACTGGCCTGCGTCACACACTCGCGCAACTGGGCTGGCTCAACGCCGTGCTGTACTGGCTCGGACGCGCGCTCGACAAGGCCAGCGCCGGCGGCTGCGCGCTGCACCGCTACCGCTTCGTCGCCCAATACGTCGGCGACCAACCGCTTTGCGCCGGCCGCGGCGCCGACATCCACATCGCCCCGCATGCCAGGGACGCGGCGCCGCCGGACGGCTATCCGCGCCCGCAGGCGGTGGTGCGCGAACGCTTCGCGCAGGGTGCGCACAGCCTGGCCGCGTGGCGCCACGGCCGCCTGGCCGGTTTCCTGTGGCTGGTGCCGAACGCTTACCAGGAGGACGAGGTGCGCGCGCGCTACCGCCTGGCCTCGCGCCACGCCAGTTGGGACTTCGACGTCTGGATCCATCCGGAGGAGCGGCTCGGCTGGGTCTTTCCGCGCCTGTGGGACGCGGCGCGCCAGCAACTGCGCGAGCGCGACATCCGCTGGACCTGCAGCCGCATCTCCGCCTTCAACGCCGCCTCGCTGCGCGCGCACGCCGGCATCGGCACCGTGCGCCTGGGCGACGCGCTGTTTGTCCGTTGCGGCGCATGGCAATGGATGTTCGCCACCATGGCGCCGTATTTCCACCTGTCGCGCGACGCCGCGTCCTTTCCACAACTGACGTTCGACACCAGCGCGCTGGCCGATGTCACACCCACGGAGCATCCATGTCCACCACCGAAACAGTCTGCGACGTCCTCAGAACCACGTTAGGCCTGGGGCGCGCGCCGCTGGACGCCGACACCGCGCTGCTGGGCAGCCTGCCGGAACTCGATTCGATGGCGGTGGTCGCCCTGCTGCTGGCGCTCGAGCAGCGCTTCGGCATCGCCGTCGACGACGACGAGATCAGCGCGCGCCACTTCGCCAGCGTGGGCACGCTGTCCGCCTTCGTGCAGGCCAAGCTCGGTCGCGGCCCCGAACTCCACGCCTGAAAGGAACAACCATGAAACCGACCGCGCTCATCTTGCTCTCGATGGTCTTCGCCGCGCCGGCGATGGCCGCCACCACGGCGGCCGGCCAGGACTGCCCGGCCTACGTGCCGCACAAGCCGGGTGGCGACTACGTCAACGCCGACGACCGTGAGGGCCTGGGCGTGGTCGAGAAATTCCACTTCACACCCGATGTCGAAAGACTGGACAAGGGCGCCTCCGGCCCGCTCGGCGGCGATATCGGCTATACCCTGGACCACTTCCCCAACCATCACCGCGCGCTGGGGGCGATGACGCGCCTGGCGCTGCGCGACAAGAACCGCAAGCCGCACGGCGCGCGCTACACCATCGATTGCTACTTCCAGCGCGCGGTGGGCTTCCGTCCTCAGGACGCCAGGGTGCGCGCGCTGTTCGGCAGCTATCTGCTGGCGCTGGGCCAGACCGACGCCGCGCTGGAGCAGCTGGAACAAGCGGCCCTGCTGGAGCCGGACAATCCGACCTCCCACTACAATCTGGGCCTGCTGTATTTGAAGAAGAAGGACTACGACAAGGCCCGCGCCAGCGCCGACAAGGCCTACGCCATGGGCTTCCCGCTGCCCGGCCTGAAAAACAAACTGGTCGACGCCGGCCAGTGGCGCGGCGAGAAATAAGCCGCGCCAACCGCTATTTCAGGCCGTGGTGGTTCATCAAATCGTACAAGGTCGGGCGGCTGACGCCCAATAGCTCGGCCGCCTTGACGATATTGCCGTCCACCCGCGCCAACGCCTTGACCATCACCCTGTATTCGGCCGCGTCGCGTGCCTGGCGCAGGTTGACGTTTTCCTCCTCGGCCGCGCCGTCGGGCAAACCCAGGTCGGCGGCCGTGATCTGCGGGCCGTCTGCCATGATCACGGCGCGGCGGATGCAGTTCTCCATCTCGCGCACATTGCCCGGCCAGCGGTAGGATTCGATCACGGCCAGCGCCTCCGGACTGAAATGGAGCACCGAGCGCGATTCGCGGGCGCAGAACTTGTTCTTGAAGTGGTGCGCCAGCAGCGCGCTGTCGCCGACCCGGTCGCGCAGCGGCGGGATCGTCAGCACGATTTCGCTCAGGCGGTAGAACAGGTCTTCGCGGAAGCGGCCCGATTCGGCCAGCGACTTGAGGTTTTGATGGGTGGCGCAGACGATGCGCACGTCGATGCTGATTTCGCTCCTGCCGCCGACGCGCTCGATCACCCGCTCCTGCAAAAACCGCAGCAGCTTGGCCTGCAACGCCAGCGCCATGTCGCCGATCTCGTCGAGGAAGAAGGTGCCGCCGTGCGCCAGTTCCAGCTTGCCCAGGGTTTGCCGCTGGGCGCCGGTGAACGCGCCCTTTTCGTAGCCGAACAGCTCGCTCTCCAGCAGGTGCTCCGGTATCGCCGCGCAGTTGATGGCGACGAAGCGCTTGTCCGCGCGCGCGCTGAGGTTGTGCAGGCCGCGCGCGATCAACTCCTTGCCGCTGCCCGAGTCGCCCAGCAGCATCACGGTCGCCGACGACGGCGCCACCTTCTCGACGCTGCGGCACACCTTGAGCATGCCCGGGTCGCGGCTGATGATGCCCGACAGCGGCGAATCGGACTGGATCTGCAGCATGCGGCGGTTCTCCTGCTGGATCGCATGCAGATAGAAGGCGCGCGCGATCACCAGCGACAGCGTGTCGGCGTCGAGCGGCTTCTGGTGAAAATCGTAGGCGCCCATGGCGATGGCCTTGAGCGCGTGCGCCCGCTCCTGGTTGCCGGACAGGATAATGACCTTGGTGTCGGGCGACGCCGCCAGGATCTGCTGCAACAGCGCCAGCCCCTCGCTGGCGCCGTCCGGGTCCGGCGGCAGGCCCAGGTCCATGGTGGCCACCGCCGGCTGGTGGCGCCGCAGTTGCGCCATCGCCGATTCGCGGTCGTTGGCCACCACCGCCTCGTAGGCGTCCAGGCTCCAGCGCAGCTGCTTTTGCAGCCCCGCGTCGTCTTCGACCACCAGCAGCTTATTTTTCGCCATGCTTTTCTCCGATCGGTATGTCTTTTTGCAGCGGCAGCGTGACGCGGAAGGTGGTGCCCTTGCCCGGCACGCTGACCACGTCCAGCTGCCCGCCGACCTCGCGCATGTACTCGCGGCTCTCGAACACCCCGATGCCCATGCCGGCCGCCTTGGTCGATTCGAAGGGCCTGAACAGGCGGTCGCGGATGAAGTCCTCGGTCATGCCGTGGCCGCTGTCGGTCAGTTCGATGACCGCCGCGTCGCCGGCCCGCAGCAGCTTGACGGCGACGCTGCCGTCGCGCGGCGTGGCCTCCACCGCGTTTTGAATCAGGTGCCCGATCACGCGCTCGAGCCGCTGCCAGTTGGCCAGCACCGTCAGGCCGGCGCCGCGCAGCTCCAGCGTCGGCTTGGGCGCCAGCGCCGCGCAGCCGTCGACCGCGCGCGCCAGCAGCTGGTCCAGCGCCAGCGGCGCCGCCACGTCCGGGGTTTCGTCGCGGCGCAGTTTGAGCAGCAGCTGTTTCATCTTCTCCAGCGAATGCGATAGCGTCTCCAGCATATCCTCCTGGAACGCCGGATTGGCCTTATGCCGCTCCGCGTTGACCAGCAACAAAGACAGCTGCGACACCAGGTTCTTCAAATCGTGGACGATGAACGTCGACATCCGGTTGAACGACTCGAACTGGCGCGCCACCGCCAGGCTGCCGGCCGACTCGCGGTGGGCCAGATAGCTGGCGGCCTGGCTGCCGGCGATCTTCAGCACATCGCGCACCTCCCAGTTCAGCTGCAGCGCGGTGCGCGGACGCGCCAGGCAGATGAAACCGAACAGCTTGCGCTCGAGCATCAACGGTACCACCAGCCACAGGCTCGGGGTCTCGGTCAGCCAGGCCGGCAAGGCCAGCTCGCCATAGCGGCGCGGATGGCGGCGCCACTCCGGCATCTCGATCACCCAGCGCCGCTGCTCCATAAAGCGGCATATCTCGCTGTCGCCGCGCGTCTCGTGCTTCGGCGCCGCCATGTTCCAGCTGGCGGCCGGTTGAAAGCAACCGTCGTCGCGGCGCAGCCACAACACGCCGGCCGGGCTTTCGACCAGCCCTGCCACGGCCTGGATGGCCCGCTCCGACAGCGGGCCGCCCTCCTCGGCCAGGCCGTGCGTACAGCGTTGCCACTCGTGCCGGTAGTCGTAGCGCCCCTGATAAAAGTGCTTGTTGATGAAAATTTTGAGCCGCGCCCGCATCGTCCCGGAAAACAGCACCACCGTCAGCAGCAGCGCCGCACCGGCCAGGCAGACCAGTTGCATGACCGCGCCCCAGGCGCCGCCGACGTAGCGCAGATACCAGGCGCTGCCCGCCATCGCCAGCAAATACAGCGCCGAACCAAGCAACGCCGCCGACCGGAACATGATTTGGCGCGACAGCAACAAGCCCGGCGTCCACACCGGATTGCGCGTCACCGCCACCGCCAGCAGCGGCGCGCTGAGCGCATTGACCACGCCGCGCGCGGCCCAGATATCCGGATGGATCCGGCGAAACAGCAAGGCGTCGCTGTACAGATAGAAGTCGTAGGCGAACAGGGCGCCGATGCCCAGGCACGCGAACTTGATGCCCCAGCGCGCGTTCTGCTGGGCGCCGCGATACACGTGTTCGACCAGCAGCATGCCCAGTACCGCCTGCGCAAGACGCAGCAACGGCAGCAGCAACGGCAGCAGCACCGGCAGCAGCGCAATCGGCATCGCCGGCCAGGCGCCGACATTGGCGCCGACATTGGCGCCGACATTGGCGCCGACATTGGCGCCGGCTTCGGGCGCCGGCGCCAGATGCGGCAGCAGCGCGCCAGCCAATTGCAGCAGCCCCACCAGCCCGATGCCGGCCAGCCAGGCGCGCAGGCGCCAGCCGCTGGTGCTCAGCGCCAGCAACAACGCCAGCCACGCCGCCGTGCGCAGCACTTCCGAACCGTCGAGCAGCAGCGGCAGCGGCGGCGGCAAGCGGTCGATGGCGCCGGCCGCCGCCGCGCCGCCGGCCCATACGGCCGTCAGCAGCGCGGCCACGCCAAAGGCGCCGGCGTGCGGACGCGCGCGCCGGCGCCCCAGCAGCAGCAGCGCCAGCAGCAGGAACGCCAGCGCCGCCACGCCGTAGCTGGCCACCGGCACCAGCTGCGACGGCAACCGCGCCGGCCACTGCGGCAGCCAGTCCCACGGCATCAACGCCCCTTGCCGAACAACACGACTTGCACCGTGTCGATCAGGATCAGCAAATCGAGGAACAGGCTGTTGTTCTTGACGTAATACAAGTCGTATTGCAGCTTGCGCACGGCGTCATCGACCGAGGCGCCGTAGCCGTGACGGACCTGCGCCAGGCCGGTGATACCCGGCTTGATGCCATGGCGCACGTTGTAGTAGGCGATCTCCTGGCACAGTTGCTCGACGAAATAGGCGCGCTCGGGGCGCGGGCCGACAAAGCTCATCTCGCCCTTGAAGACATTGAGCATCTGCGGCAGCTCGTCGATGCGCAGCTTGCGTATCCAGCGCCCCACCGCCGTCACGCGCGGATCGTCCTGCGCGGCCCATTGGGGCTTGCCGTCCAGCTCCGCGTCGACCCGCATGCTGCGGAACTTCAGCACCTTGAACGGCCTGTTTTCGCGGCCGACCCGCTCCTGCTGGTAAAACACCGGCCCGCCATCCTCGAGCTTGATCGCCAGCGCCGTCAACAGCATCACCGGCAGCGCCGCCGCGCAGATCGCGCCGCTGGCCAGCAGGTCGAACGCGCGCTTGACCGCCGCCCGCCACGGACTCTGGTCGAACCCGCCGCCGAAGATCAAATAGCTCGGCTGCAGGGAATCGACCCGGATCTGGCACGCCTCGCGCTCGAAGAAGCTGGCGGCGTCGGTCACGCGCACGCCGCCCAGCGCGCATTCGAGCAGTTGGCGCACCGGGAACGCGCCGTTGCGGCGGTCGCCCACCGAAACGATGATCTCGTCGGCGGCGTGGCGCCGCGCCAGCGCCAGCAACGACAGCTCCGGCGGCAGCAGCATGGTCAGCGGCACGCAGCGCGGCTCGCCCTCGACCGCCACGCACCCGACCACGCGGAACTGGTGGAAACCAACGCCGGTCGTCGCCAGGTCCATGCATTCGCGCGCGGTGGCGCCGTCGCCGATGATGATCAAGCGCTTCTCCAGCATGCTCGACTGCGCCGACGTGATCACCAGCAAGCGCGCCAGCAACACCGACGCGCCGCCGACGACGAACACCGTACTGCCGAGCCGCACGAACTGGGTGCCGGGCAGCAGCTCCGCCAGCAGGCTGAACAACACAAAGCCCAGCACGAACGACGGCAGGATGCGCACGAACGTGCTTTTGATGTCCTCGCGCGACTGGTTGTGCTGGTACATGCCCAGCGCGCCCATGCTGAGCACCAGCACCAGCGCGAACGCCAGCGCCGCCGGATACAGGCTGTCCGGCGCCGGGCCGCCCTGGCGCCACAACGGCGCGCTGGCCACGGCGGCGGTTAACAAGACCAGCAGCTCGAGCATCAGCAGCATGAAGGCCATTTTTGACACGTAATGATGAAATATCCTGATCACATTAAGCTCCCTGCCGCGCTGAACGGCGGAGCTTTCATGATGGAGACAACCGGGTCGGTTCGCCTTGCGCGGCCACAACCGCAAACCGGCGCTAGCGCAAAGCGGCCGCGAAAAAGCCGGCAAAGACCGGGGAAAAAGCGGGGAATATGACGAAGGTATGACAAATAGTCTATAGTCATGCTTCCTTACAGCATTTCACATGTGATCATGAAATTTGATGTTGCAATCGTCGGCAGCGGACTGGCGGGCCTTTCGGTCGCGCTGCACCTGGCCGAGACGCGCACAGTCGCGATTATCTCCAAACGTGCGCTCAAAGACGGCGCCAGCAACTGGGCGCAGGGCGGCATCGCCGCCGTGCTCGATTCCGGCGACAGCCACACCCAGCACATCGACGACACCCTGGTCGCCGGCGGTGGCCTGTGCGACGAGAGCGCCACGCGCTACATCGTCGAGCACGGCCGCGAGGCGATCGAATGGCTGATCGCGCAGGGCGTGCCGTTCACGCGCGACGCCACGGCCGAGCTGGGCTTCCACCTGACCCGCGAGGGCGGCCACAGCCAGCGCCGCATCATCCACGCCGCCGACGCCACCGGCCACGCCGTGCAGGTGACGCTGGAGGAGAAAGTGCGCGCCCATCCGAACATCACCTTGTTCGAGCACCACTGCGCGATCGACCTGATCACCTCCGACAAGCTGCACCCGGCCAAAAAAGGCCATTCACAGCCGAAATGCTACGGCCTGTACGTGCAGGACGAAAAATCCGGCCAGGTGCACACCTTCGCCGCCGAGCACACCGTCATGGCCACCGGCGGCGCCGGCAAGGTCTACCTGTACACCACCAATCCGGACACCGCCAGCGGCGACGGCATCGCCATGGCCTGGCGCGCCGGCTGCCGCATCTCGAACATGGAGTTCATCCAGTTCCACCCGACCTGCCTGTACCACCCGTACGCCAAATCGTTCCTGATCACCGAGGCGATCCGTGGCGAGGGCGGCCTGCTCAAGTTGCCGCCGGAAGCGGGCGCCGCCGCCGGCACGCGCTTCATGCTGGCCCACGACGAGCGCGCCGAGCTGGCGCCGCGCGACGTGGTGGCCCGGGCGATCGACTTCGAGATCAAGAAGCGCGGCCTCGACTACGTGCACCTGGACATCAGCCACAAGCCGGCCGAGTTCCTGATCGAACATTTCCCGACCATCTACGCGCGCTGCCTGGAACTGGGCATCGACATCACCAAGCAGCCGATCCCGATCGTGCCGGCCGCGCACTACACCTGCGGCGGCGTGGTCACCGACCTGTTCGGCCGCACCGACCTGCCGGGCCTGTACGCGGTGGGCGAAACCGCCTGCACCGGCCTGCACGGCGCCAACCGCCTGGCCAGCAACTCGCTGCTCGAATGCGTGGTCATCGGCAGCGCCTGCGCGCGCGACATCGCCTCGAAGGAAAAAGGCGAAGTGCCCTACCTGCCCGACTGGGACGAAAGCCGCGTCACCGACGCCGACGAGGAAGTGGTCATTTCCCACAACTGGGACGAGCTGCGCCGATTTATGTGGAACTACGTCGGCATCGTGCGCACCACCAAGCGCCTGGAGCGGGCGCAGCACCGCATCGCGCTGCTGAAGGAAGAGATCGACGAGTACTACCGCAACTTCCGCATCACCCACGACCTGCTGGAGCTGCGCAACCTGGTCGACGTGGCCAGCCTGATCGTCAACAGCGCGCTGCAACGCCGCGAGAGCCGGGGCCTGCACTTCAGCCGCGACTATCCGGAAACCTTGCCGAAGGCTTTGCCGAGCATCCTGATGCCGCCGCGCCGCAACTAAGGCCGGCAGCATGACGGTCACCGTACGGGCCGCCGCGCCGGCCGACATCCCCGCCATGGAAGCGTTGATCCGGCGCTCCGGCATCGAATTGAGCGAAGGTTTTTACACCGTCGAACAGGCGCGCGCGGTGACGCAACACGTGTTCGGCGTCGATAGCCAGCTGGTGGCCGACCAGACCTATTTCCTCGTCGAGCAGCACGGTCAACTGGTGGCGTGCGGCGGCTGGAGCAAGCGCAGCACGCTGTTCGGCGCCGACCGCACGAAGAAAAGTGAGGACGCCCTGCTCGACCCGGCCACCGAGGCGGCCCGCATCCGCGCCTTTTTCGTCGAGCCGTCCGCCGCGCGCCAGGGGCTGGGCCGGCTGCTGCTGCAACACTGTACCGACGCCGCCGCCGAGGCCGGTTTTCGCACCCTGGAACTGGCGGCCACCATGCCGGGCGTGCCGCTGTATCTGGCCTGCGGCTTCAGCGCGGTCGACACCTTCGAAATCACCTTGCCCGGCCCGGTGCAAGTGCCGCTGACGCGCATGCGCAAGGCCATCACGGCAGGCTGACCAGGTGCCGCGCGGCCATGCGCCGCAATTCGCCGCTGCTTTTCAATTCGGACAGCAAGCGGTCGAAGGCGCCGGCCAACTCCCCGCCGACCGCCGTTTTGGGAAAGGCGAAGTAGGCGTTCTGCGTATCGATCAACGGCGCCACCGGCAGCAGCTGGTCGGTCAAGCCCATGCGCCGTATCACCGGATCGGTGTCGCGCCGGTTGCTGGCGAACAGGTCCACATGGCCGTAGACCAGCATCATCAAGCCGTTTTCGACATTGTTGGCCACGCTGATGTTCAAGTCCGCCGCCGCCGCGGTGAACGCCGCGCCATAACTCCAGCCGTTGAGCGTGACGATACGCTTGCCCTTGAGCGCGCCGTAATCGCCGCCCCAGAACAGCATGCCCCTGGCGCGCGAATAAAACGCCACCTGGTCCTGGAACAACGGCTGTGCGCTGAAGCGCATGGTCTGCTCGCGCTCGGCCGATTTGTACGGTCCGACCAGCACGTCGGCCAGGCCGACGGCGACGCGCTGCTGCGCGCGCCGCCACGGGTACATTTCAAACTGCACGGCGCGCTCCTGGCGCCGGGCCAGCAAGCGCACCACCTCCACGCCCAGCCCGGAAAACCCGCCGTCGTCCTGGCGCTCGTAGACACCCTCGAAACGCGTGCCGACCACCCGCAACGGCGTTTTTCCGGCGCCCAAAGCAAAATGCGGCAAAGCGCCGAGCGCGATGCCGCATGTGCCGAACAGCAGACGCCGTCGGACGAGGAAAGCAAATTGGTCTTCCTGAAACGCCGCGTTCACGCGCAAGCAGCCTCCCTGCCGGGGCATCCGGCACAACATCAGTGTACCGGGGGGATTCTAGCAGGTCGGCGCGGCGTCTCCGCCAGTTAGACCTTGGCGGATTTTTTGCGGCGTGCCACCCAGCCCATCATGCCCAGGCCGGCCAGCATCATGGCGTAGGTTTCCGGTTCCGGTACTGGCGGAACATAGGCGCCGAAGCCGTCGATGTAGGCGTAGCCGGTGTGGCCGGTAGGCTGGCAATCGGCCGCCAGCAGCGACAACGTGAAGTCGTGGCCGGACAGGGACTGGTCGATGCTCAGGCGCTCCAGCTGCCATGCGGAGGTGTAGAAGTAATCGCCATAGGTCTGGAAGCGCGAATCGACGCCGCCGCCGCCGTTGCCGGCGTTGTAGGTGCGGCTCAGGACCAGTTGGCCGGTGGTGTTGTCGGTCAAGGTCAGGACCATGACAGCCGATTCGTCCTGGGAGTGGCCGCCGTTTTCCAGCACGGCCTTCCAGCCGAAGTAGATGTCGGAGTCGGTGTAGTTCTTGACTTGCTGGCTGATCACGGTGCCGAAGCCGCCGTTGGTGGTGTCTTCCGCGCGGTACGAATAGCTACCATCGAGGACGGTCGAACCGATCAGCGCGCCGACGTTCGGATCGACATAATTCTTGTCGATGACGGCGCCGCGGCCACCGTTATCCGAATTCAATGCGCCGCCGGCGAGGAAATCGCCCGGCGTGATGGCGGAGTTGAGGCTGCCGCCGCGATAGCCGCCGCCGGTGGTCCAACCGCTGGTGCTGCCGCTTTCGAAGCCGCCATTGGCGAAGGTGTCCGCCTGCGCCAGACCGCTCAAACCGACCAGCGCCATCATACCCACAACATGTTTCAGATTCATGAATAAACTCCCTTGTTAATAGTGGTAAAAGAACAAGAGAGATTATATTGGCTTTAAGCCATCCTTAACAATTGTATTATTTGCATATTTTTAAAATAATTTAGTTGACAATTCGCAAAGAATAGTCTGTGGCGCGTAGGTCTTTTGTCAAGCTGCCGATCGAAATGCGGTTGACCCCGGTTTCAGCGATGGCCCGCACGGTATCGAAGTTGATGCCGCCCGACGCTTCCAGCAGCGCCCTGCCCGCGTTGATCCGGACCGCCTCGCGCATCATGTCGGTGCTGAAGTTGTCCAGCAGGATAGACTCGGCGCCCGCCCCCAGCGCCTCGGCCAGCTCGGCGAGGCTCTCGACCTCGACCTGGATCGACACGCCCTTGTCGAGGCGCTTGGCCGCCAGCACCGCGTTGGTGATGCCGCCGGCCGCCGCGATATGGTTTTCCTTGATCAGGATGCCGTCGTACAGCGCCAAACGCTGGTTCTGCCCGCCGCCGACGCGCACCGCGTACTTCTGCGCCAGGCGCAGGCCCGGCAAGGTCTTGCGGGTGTCGAGGATGGCCGCGCTGGTGCCGGCGATGACGTCGACATACTTGCGGGTGGCCGTCGCCACGCCGGACAGCAGCTGCAGGAAGTTCAGCGCCGCCCGTTCCGCCGTCAACAGCGCGCGCGCCGGCCCGTGGATCATGCAGACCACGCTGTCGGCCGTCATCATGTCGCCCTCGGCGTAGCGCCAGTCGATCTCGATACCGGCCTGCATGCAATTCATCACGCCCTCGAACCACGGCGCGCCGCACAGCACCGCCTCCTCGCGCACGATCACGCGCGCGGTCGAGCGGCCGCCTTCCGGCACCAGCAGGCCGGTCAGGTCGCCGCTGCCCACGTCTTCGAACAGGGCCGACAACAGATTGGCCTCGAAGGCCGCCTTCAGCGCGTCGTCGAAGGGCGCGAATGTATTGACCAAGGTACTCATCATGCGGGACCAATTCCAGAAAACAGTTGTGCTTCTTTGGCCAGGTCGGCGCCGGGCTGCACCCGGGCCTTTTTGGCCGCCGCGAAATCGAGCATGCGGTTGATCGACACCACCGCCTGGCGGCCGATCGCCGGATCGACATGGATTTCGTTGGCCGTGCCCGTTTCCATGTTCTCCAGCACGTCGGCCAGGTTCTGCAAGCCGTTCATCGCCATCCACGGGCAATGGGCGCAGCTCTTGCACGTGGCGCTGTTGCCGGCGGTCGGCGCCTCGATGAAGCGCTTGCCGGGCGCGGCCGCGCGCATCTTGTGCAGGATACCGTTGTCGGTGGCGACGATGAAGGTGTCGGCGTCGGACTCGACGGCGGCGTTGATGATCTGCGTGGTCGAGCCGACCACGTCGGCCAGCGCCACCACGTTGGCCGGCGATTCCGGATGCACCAGGATCTTGGCGTCCGGATATTGCGCCTTCAGCAGCTCGAGCTCGACGCCCTTGAACTCGTCGTGCACCAGGCACGAGCCCTGCCACAGCAGCATGTCGGCGCCGGTCTGCTTCTGGATGTAGGAACCGAGGTGGCGGTCCGGCGCCCACAGGATTTTCTTGCCCTGCGCGTGCAGGTGGGCCACGATGTCGAGGCCGATCGACGACGTCACCATCCAGTCGGCGCGCGCCTTGACGGCGGCGCTGGTGTTGGCGTACACCACCACCGTGCGGTCCGGATGGGCGTCGCAGAACGCGCTGAACTCGTCGGCGGGGCAACCCAGGTCGAGCGAACAGGTCGCGTCCAGGTCCGGCATCAGGATGCGCTTTTCAGGGCTGAGGATCTTGGCGGTCTCGCCCATGAAGCGCACGCCGGCCACGACCAGCGTCCTGGCCGGGTGGTCGCGCCCGAAGCGCGCCATCTCCAGCGAATCGGAGACGCAGCCGCCGGTTTCCTCGGCCAGGTCTTGCAGGTCGCCGTCGACGTAGTAGTGCGCAACAAGCACCGCCTCCTTCTCGACCAGCAGTTGCTTGATGCGGGCCTTGAGCGCGGTGCGCTGGTCGGCCGTTGGTGTCGCTGGCGTGCGCGCCCAGGCGTGGGCGGTGCAGCTGGCGCCGTCTTGAGGATGATCGTACTCGACGGATTTGATCGCTATGGTTTGCATGGTTCCGGAAGAACGTGGTTAAAAGCTGCGGTTAGTCGATGCCCTGGCTGGTCAGGTAGTCCTCGTAGTTGCCGCGGAAATCGATGATCTCGTTTTCCTTGATCTCGATGATGCGGTTGGCCAGCGACGAGACGAACTCGCGGTCGTGCGAGACGAAGATCAAGGTACCGGCGTATTTCTCCAGCGCGATGTTGAGCGACTCGATCGATTCCATGTCCATGTGGTTGGTCGGCTCGTCGAGCAGCAGCACGTTGTGGCGGCCCAGCATCAGTTTGCCGTACATCATGCGGCCCTTCTCGCCGCCGGACAGCACCTTGACCGACTTCTTGACTTCGTCGCCGCCGAACAGCAGGCGGCCCAGGATCGAGCGCACGGCCTGGTCGTCGTCGCCTTCCTGGGTCCAGTCGCCCATCCAGTCGGTCAACGTCGTGTCCTTGGAAAATTCCTCGGTCGGGTCCTGCGGCATGTAGCCGACGTTGGCGTTCTCGGCCCACTTGACGGTGCCGTGGTCGGCGTGCAGGCCGGCGATGTCGTCGCCGCCTATGCAGCGCAGCAACGTGGTCTTGCCGGCGCCGTTGGCGCCGATGATGGCGATGCGCTCGCCCGCTTCGACCATGATGCTGAAGTTATTGAACAGCTGGCGGTCGTATTTCTTCGCGATGCCGTCGACTTCGACGGCCAGGCGGTGCAGCTTTTTCTCGCCATCGAACCGCACGAACGGATAGGCGCGCGACGACGGCTTGATGTCGTCGACCTTGATCTTCTCGATCTGCTTGGCGCGCGAGGTCGCCTGGCGGGCCTTGGACTTGTTGGCGGCGAAGCGGCGCACGAAGTCCTGCAGTTCGGCGACCTTGTCCTTGGCCTTGGCGTTGTTGGCCAGTTGCTGGTTGCGCGCCTGGGTCGAGGCGAACATGTACTCGTCGTAGTTGCCCGGATAGATCTTCAGCGTGCCGTAATCCATGTCGGCCACGTGGGTGCAGACCTGGTTGAGGAAGTGGCGATCATGGGAAATGATGATCATCGTCGAGTTGCGGTCGTTGAGCACGTCCTCCAGCCAGCGGATGGTGTTGATGTCCAGGTTGTTGGTCGGCTCGTCGAGCAGCAGGATGTCCGGATTCGAGAACAGCGCCTGGGCCAGCAGCACGCGCAGCTTCCAGCCGGGCGACACGTTGCTCATCGGTCCCTTGTGCAGCTCGATGTCGACGCCGGCGCCCAGCAGCAGCTCGCCGGCGCGCGACTCGGCCGTGTAGCCGTCGTACTCGGAAACCTTGCCTTCGAGCTCGGCGGCCTTCATGTAGTCGTCGTCGGTCGCTTCCGGATTGGCGTAGATGGCGTCGCGTTCCTGCATCGCCGCCCACATCTCGGTGTGGCCCATCATGACCACGTCGAGCACGCGCATCTCTTCATAGGCGAACTGGTCCTGGCGCAGTTTGCCAAGGCGCTCGTTCGTGTCCAGCATCACGTTGCCACCCGACGGCTCCAGATCGCCGCCCAGGATTTTCATGAACGTGGATTTGCCGCAGCCGTTGGCGCCGATCAGGCCGTAGCGGTTGCCATCGCCGAACTTGACGGAGATGTTTTCGAACAGCGGCTTGGCGCCGAATTGCATGGTGATGTTGGCTGTAGATAGCATTGTGGATTCTGTGCTTTTCTTAATTAAATCATGCCGTTAGGCGGAAATGCGGGATTATACAGCACCCACCCCCGGCGCCGGGCGACCGCGCCCAAAACATGGCGTACAATTTTATCAAGCAAGTGGGGTTCGGCACCCGCAAGCATGCAAAATGGAAGAGCGCATCGCCAGACTGGAAGAAGTGGCAATCGACGTCAAGGAACGGCTGGCGCGGATCGAGGCGCGCCACGCCCAAAGCTCCGCCGCCGACGCCGCAGTCGGTGGTGGTGTACACCCAACCCGCACCGCTCCCGCCGGCGAAATAATCGCACCCGACGGCGCGCCGCGTCGGCGCCGATAGCCAAATCCCCCCCTCACACACCGGTTTTTTACTCGAATCGGTATCCCGCTCAACGCGGTGATTCTTTTCCATTTAACAATCCGCGCGCCGGTTTTCGACACTAGACTAATCGCTAATATATCAGCCGGGCGGACCGCACCGGCGCGAAAACATGGCCGCAAAGGCCAGTCAGGGAGAGAGTCGACATGCAAGAATGCACCCATGGCGCGCGCGCCAACCCACCGGGCCTCACACCGATCGCCTACGCGGTCTCGATCGCGCTGGCCTCCATCGTCGGCGGCCACGCCGCCGCCCAGGACGCCCCGGCGCCCGCGCCGCCCTCCACCGAAGTCAAGACCGTCGTCGTCCAGGGCCAGCGCGCCGCCCAGCAATCGGGCATCGAACGCAAGAAGAACGCCGCCACCGCGATGGATTCGATCGTCGCCGACGACGTCGGCGCCTTCCCCGACCGTAACATCGGCGAGGCGATCTCGCGCATCTCCGGCGTCGCCCTCGACCGCGGCGACTTCGGCGAAGGCGTCAGCGTCGCCATCCGCGGCAACAGCGCCGACCTGACCCGCGTCGAAATCGACGGCCAGGGCGTGCAATCGGCCGGCGGCACCGACATGAACGGCGGCGGCAGCGGCCGTGGCGTCGAGTTCCGCTCGCTGTCGGCCGACCTGATCAAAAGCGTCGACGTGGTCAAGGGCGCCACCGCCGACATGACCGAAGGCTCGCTTGGCGGCGGCATCATCATCAAGACCCGCACCAGCCTGGATTTCAAGGACCCGTTCTACTCGCTGCGCCTGGCCGGCTCGCAAGGCTCGCTCAACAAGGAGTGGTCGCCCGACACCAACCTGATCCTGACCCGCAAGTTCTTCGACAACCGCTTCGGCGTCATGCTCAACGCCTCGACCTCGCGCGTGGTCAACGAGTCGCACTCGTCCGAAGTCGCCACCACCCGCAACGCCGGCTACGCGCGCAACGTCGACTTCGACAATTCGCCCAACAAGACCTTCACCTACCAGCCGGGCACCCTGTCGCCGAACGACCCGGCCAGCACCGCGCCGACGTTGCGCTCGCCGCTGACGGCGGGCGGCTTCTTAGACCACGCCTCGCCGGCCGACATCCTGACCAAATCGGCGGCGGCGCAGACCAAGGCGGCCTGCTACGCGGCCTTCCCGGCGCTGACCACGGCGCAGGTCAACGCCGTCAACGGCACCACCGCCCGCAACGCCGCCATCAACGCGCGCGGCAACGAGCTGCTGAGCTGCCTGAACCAGTGGAACGATTACACGCCGTCGCTGGTGCGCTTCCTCGAGAAGCGCCAGGAGGAAAAACGCGGCACCGTCGACTTACGCTTCGACTTCAAGGTCAACAACCAGCTGACCGTCTACGGCAAGGTCAACTACGCGCGCCGCGAGGTGGACGACAACAACCAGACCTACGGCCTGGGCGGCCTGAACACCAATCCGGCGACCGCCTACAGCCCGACCTACCAGGGACCAACCTTCACCGACACGGCGGCCGGCGTGCGCAGCGCCGTGCCCGGCTCCGGCTACTACCTGTATGACGGCGCCAGCTACCGCGCCAACCTGTATCCGGCCAATGGCGTCGTCGCCAACGTCGACCCGCGCTCGGTGCTGGTGGACGCCAACCACCACGTGACGCAGTACACGATCAGCGACGCCAACGTCAACACCGACCAGATCCACAACGTCATGAAGACCACGGACCGCTATTTCCAGAGCGGCGGCGTGTACAAGGACGGCGGCTTCGCGGCCGAGTTCTTCGTCGGCGACGCCCGCTCCAGGTGGCAGCGCGGCGACAAGCGCACCAACTGGAGCTATAACTACGGCCCGACGACGATGCGGGTGCTGCCCAACGGCCTGTGGACCTACGAACAGCCGGCCGGCAGCGGCTTTAACCAGGCCGATCCGACCATCTACGCGCAGGTGCGCCCGGCCGGCACCGACACCAAGGCGGTCGAGGCCGGTCCGAAGGGTCCGGCCGTGCCGGCCTACACGATAGCCCAGCAGCCGCTTAGCACGCAGGCGCCGCAAATCACCTTCTCACCGAAGATGGCCGAGACCGAGGAACGCACCGCCAAGGCCGACTTCAGCTATGCGCTGAGCGATAAGGTGCCGTTCTTCAAGCGTGTCAAGAGCGGTTTCAATTTCCGCCAGACCTCCGGCAGCAGCTGGGGCGGCGGCGGCTCGACCGTGCAAACGGCGGTCGGCGACTTCGGCAAGCCGGGCTACGTGCCGGCCGTGATCCTGCCGAGCGCCAACGTGCGCAGCTTCTTCTCCGGCTGCGCCGACACCCCCGGCTCGCTCGGCCCGGGCGGCAAGCCGTGCGCCAGCGGCTACGTGCCCAACACCGATCCGGCCTCGGCCCGCTCCGGCAACACCTATATGACGCAGCAGCAATTCCTCGACGTCATCGCCAAATCGATGGCGCAACGGAACACGCCGTTCTTCAACGGCATGCCGGACCGTCCGGCCGGCCTGATCGACGGCTGGAACCAGATCGACGTCGAAAAAGTGTTCAGCCTGGTCAACTCGCCCAACGTCAACTTCGACTGCGTCAAGGAATGCACGGCCAGCGACGGCAAGGTCTATCAACAGCCGGTCAGCACCTTCAAGGAGCGCACCACGGCGGCCTACCTGATGACCGATTTCGGCCTGGACGAGATCCCGTTCACCAACCGGCGCCTGCCGTTCGGCATGGAATTGGATGGCAACTTCGGCTACCGCGTGGTGCGCACCAAGGTCCACGCCACCGGCGTGATGAGCTTCACCTCCACCATCAAGACGGCCGCCTACGACCCGCTCAACCAGAACGCCGCCGGCGGCACCATCAGCGCCACGGCCAGCAAGCTGACGGCGCTCGACGCCAACACCACCGACTACCTGCCGATCCTGAACCTGTCGCTATGGATGGTGCCCAACGAAGTGGTATTGCGCTACAACCGCGCCAAGCAGGTGGCCCGGCCGCCGGTCAGCGCGCTGATCCCGGCCGGCACCTGCACCTACGACGAGCGGCGCCGCGACGACGAGGAACAGAGCTGTTCTGGCACCATCGGCAACCCGGCGCTCAAGGCGCAGACCAACCAGAACCAGAACCTGGCGCTGGAGTGGTATCCGAACGACGACTCCTCGTTCTCGGTGGGCGCGTTCCGCCAGGTGGGCAAGGTCGGCGGCAGCACGGTGGTCGGCAAGAGCGCCGTCAGCCTGTTCAACGGCACCGGCCTGGTCGATCCGCAGACCGGCCGCCCGCTCGACAACCTGGGCTTCGACTACCGCACCTACGAGAACGGCGCCAACATCACCCGCACCGGCCTGGAATACGGCAGCAAGACCGCCTTCACCTTCCTGCCGTGGCTGCTGCGCTACACCGGGGTCGACCTCAATTACACCAAGCTGCGCTCGAAGAACACCGACCAGCGCGTGGTGGACCTGCTCACCGGCGAGGCGCTGCCGCCGGTCGGCGAATCGAAGTACACCTACAACGCCTCGCTGTGGTACGACGATGGCGCGTTCTCGGCCCGCGTGTCGCTGCAGGCGGTCGGCCAAAAGTTCAGCTGCATCGCCGCCTGCGGCGGCACGTCGGTCAACAACTACCCGAACGCGGCCGGCGGGCGCACCACCATCACGCCGTACAACCCGGGCTCGCCGAACTTCAAGAACGCCACCCGCTACGTCGACGCCAAGATCGCCTACCGCATCAACCAGCACATGGAGATTTTCGCCGAGGGCCGCAACCTGAACCTGAGCTCGACCACCAACAGCCAGGCCCAATACGCCGCCTTCGCCGACGGCACGCCCAACCTGCTCGACACGTCCTACGCCGGCCGCCGCATCATGGTGGGGGTCAATTTCAGGAACTGACGCCCGCCAACCGGCATCCACGAGCGCCCACGAGCACCAAGAGCACCAAGAGGAGGCGGTCTCCCTCCTCTCTTCGACAGCCCGGACGTTCACGCGCCCGGGCTTTTTTTTCCTACCGCTGCTGATCGGCGTATCGATATAATCAGGACATCTCAACCTGGAAGGTATTCGATGAAAGTTTTGCTTGTATTGCTGGCAATTTCCGGTTCCGCGCTGGCCGACGATCGCGCCCTGCTCCATTGCCGCACCATCGCCGACGTGGCCGGCCGCGTGGCGTGCTACGACGCGATCCCGGTAGGCGCAGCCGGCGCGTCGAAAGCCGCCGCGATCGCGGCGCCTGGCGCCATGCCCGCCGCAGTGGCGCCGGCGGCGCCCACCGCTGCGGCGGTCCCCGCGGCGTCGGCGCCGGCCGCCAGCGCCGACGCCGGCTTCGGCATGGAGACGATCGCCAAACGTAAAACCGACACGCCATCGTCGATCGAAAGCACCGTCGTCGGCAAGATCGAGGGCTGGGGACCGAACACCCGCTTCACCTTGGCCAACGGCCAGGTCTGGCGGGTGGTCGACGGCAGCTCGGAGTGGTTTATCGAGCGCACCAATCCCAGGGTGGTCCTGAGCCGCAACGCCATCGGCACCATCTTCTTCGAAGTCGACGGCGCCAAGCAACCGCCGCGCGTGCGCCGGGTGCAGTGATCTATAAGGTCGGATAGTCGCGCACGGTCAGGTCGAAGCCGCGCGCGTCCGACACCAGCCGCGCCATGCCGCCGTACGGCAAGGTGGCATGGCGCTTGATGTGGCCGAACGGCAAGCCGGTCAGCACCGGTATCGGCAAACGCTGGCGCAGATAGGCCAGCATGGTCTCGAAGTCGTAGCCGTTCTCCAGCGCACCCAATTTATAGCCGGAAAAATCGCCCAGCACCAGCGCCCGCTGGCCGTCCAGCGCGCCCGCATACAACAACTGCAACACCATGCGCTCGATCCGGTACGGGTGTTCGGAAATATCCTCGATGAACACGATGCCATCGTCGAGCGCGTGGAAATACGGCGTGCCCAGCAGGCTGACCATCATCGCCAGGTTGCCGCCCCACAGCCTGCCGGCGACATCGACCAGCGGATTGTCGGCGCCGCCGTCGGCCACCTCGCCGCGCACGGCGTGCGCCGGACCGCGCAGGCAATCCCAGAACTGCCCCAGCGTGTAGGCATCGGGCTCGTCGGGGAGGAAATCGGCGCAGACCATCGGCCCGGCGAAGCTGACGCGGCCGGTTTGCTTCATCAGCGCCATCTGGAAGGCGGTGAAGTCGCTATAGCCGACAAACAGCTTGCCGCTGTCGGCCATGGCGGCGAAATCGATCGCCGGCAGCAGCCGCGTCATGCCGTACGAACCGCGCAGGGCGATGACGACTTGCACCTCCGGATCGCTGGCGGCGGCGTCGAGCTGCGCCAGGCGGGCGGCGTCGGTGCCGCCGAAGCGCTGGTGGCGCTTGTCGTGCTCGTAGTAGTTGTGGACCAGGAAACCCTGGTGTTGCAGTCGGGCGATGCCGGCGTCGAGCGCGGCGGCGTTGGGCGCGGCGCCGCCGGGCGCGACGATGGCGATGCCGATGTTGTTGGTGTTCAAGTGGCGTCGGAGCTCGGTTGTGAAGCGCTATTGTTGAGGAGTGTCGCTGCCGGCGCGGCGCGCGATCAGCGCGGGCATGTCCGGCGTCATATTACCGCGCAGATGGCTGTCGAGCAAGGCGAGCAGGCGCTCGATGAGCTGCGGCGGCAGGTCGTGGCCCATGCCCTCGATCACGTGCAGCTTGGCGCCCGGGATCGCCTCGGCCGTGTCCACGCCGCAGGCCACCGGCACCAGCGGATCGGCCGCGCCGTGGATGACCAGCGCCGGACAGCTGATCTTGCGCAGCAGCGGCGTGCGGTCGCCCGAGGCGACCACGGCCACCATCTGCCGCGCCACCCCCGCCGGATTGACGTTGCGGTTGAGCGCGCGCTCGATATTGGCGCGCAACAGGCGCTCCGGCGTCGGGAACGACGGGCTGCCGATGGTGCGGAACACGCCGACGGCGTGATCGACCACCTGTTTGCGGTCGCTGGCGCTGCCGGGACCGCGCATCAGCGCCGCCCGCGCCGCCGCCGTCGGCCCGGGCAGGCCGCGGCGGCCGCTGCTCGACATGATCGACGTCAGGCTCAGGGTGCGGTCGCCGAAGCGCGACGCGAAGATTTGCGCGATCATGCCGCCCATCGAGGCGCCCACCACGTGCGCCCTGGCGATGCCGAGCGCGTCGAGCAGGCCGAGCGCATCGTTGGCCATGTCGTTGAGCGTGTAGGCCGGCGACTGCCGCCAGCCGACCAGCGACTTGAGGTAGGCCAGCATCAGGTTGGGCTTTTTGAACTGGTCGAACTTGCTCGACAGGCCGATATCGCGGTTGTCGTAGCGAATCACGTAATAGCCCTGCTCCACCAGACCGTCGACCAGGTCCTGCGGCCAGGCGATCAACTGCATGCCCAGGCCCATGATGAGCAACACGGGGATATCCTGCGGGTTGCCGCTGGTTTCGTAGGTGATCGTAATGCCGTTTGCTTTTGCGGTAGCCAAAGCGGTCTCCGGGAGGGGGCTGGCGGCGAAGCCGACGATGCGCCGCGCATCGTGGCGTCAGCATACCATTTTTGCCGGCGTCTGGAAACGCGGGCCCCGGGAAACCGTCTATTCGGCGGCGGCGCCACGCCGGGCGGCGGCGGCCGCGGCGCGGCGCGCGGCGAAGAAGCGCTTGAGCATGGCGCCGCACTCCTCGGCCATGACGCCACCGCGCACTTCGGTATGATGGTTGAGTTGCTCCTGTCCGAACAGGTCGAGCACCGAGCCGCAGGCGCCGGTTTTCGGATCGGTGGCGCCGTACACCACTTTGGCCAGGCGCGCGTGCATCATCGCCCCCGAGCACATCACGCACGGCTCCAGGGTCACATACAGCTCGCAGCCCGGCAGGCGGTAATTGCCCAGCACCTCGGCGGCCGCGCGCAGGGCGACGATTTCGGCGTGCGCGGTCGGATCGTGCTTGCCGATCGGCTGGTTGTAGCCGCGCGCGATCACCACGCCGTCCTTGACGACGACGGCGCCGACCGGCACCTCGCCCAGATCCCACGCGTGACGGGCCTGTTCGAGCGCCAGCCGCATAAAATCGTCGGACATCGCATGGGACATCGCGTCAGGCATCGGTGATCTCGGCCCAGCAGTTGGGCGTTTCGTGCAGCACCAGCTTGTGCAGGTGCAAACCGGTGCCGTAGCGGTCCTTGTAGGCCGCCTTGAGGATGGCGAACGCCACATGGGCCAGGTTTTCCACGGTCGGAATGCGGTCGATGACGACCGTCTTATGGCCCGGCAAGGTCGCCAGGAAGTCGCGCACCGCCGCATCCTGCTCGTAGACGATGAAGGCGTGGTCCCAGACATCGACCAGATGCTCCTTGGCCAGCGCCTTGATGTCGGAAAAATCCATGATCATGCCGTTGTCGGAATTGCCTTCGGCCGTGATGATGTTGCCCGTCAGGGTGATTTCCAGCGTATAGCGGTGGCCGTGCAGGTTGCGGCACTGGCTCTTGTGGTCGGGAATGCGGTGGCCGGCGTCGAATTCCAGCTTGCGGGTAATAGTCAGCATGACATCTTTTCTAGGGTATTTGTAAAAGTTTATGGGTTTGCAGGCTCAGCTTCCATTTCGGATTGCGCTTGCAGGTCTCGATCGCCAGACGGGTGTTGAACTCGGCCAGCGGGCCGTCCATCGCCTGCACATAGAAATTGTCGAAATCGAGTTGTTCGTAGGCCGCCAGGTCTTGGCCGGCCTGGGGAATCACGACCTTGATCTCGCTGCCCCTGGTCACCACCAGGGTCGAGCCCATCTTGGGGCTGACGCAGATCCAGTCGACGCCCTCGGGCACCGGCAAGGTGCCGTTGGTTTCGATGGCGATGGTGAAGCCGACGGCGTGCATGGCGGCGATCAGCGCGGTGTCCAATTGCAACAGCGGTTCGCCGCCGGTGAACACCACGTACTTGCTGGCCGGATAGGTGGCCGGCCACAGCGCGTCGATGGTCGCCGCCAGCTCCTGCGGCGTCTTGAACTTGCCGCCGCCTTCGCCGTCGGTACCGACGAAATCGGTATCGCAGAACTGGCACACCGCGCTGGCGCGGTCGCTCTCGCGGCCGGTCCACAGGTTACAGCCGGAAAAACGGCAGAAAACCGCGGGGCGGCCGGCGTGCGCGCCTTCGCCCTGCAGTGTGTAAAAGATCTCTTTGATGCTGTAAGTCACGATAATTCCTGATTGGACAACCCTCAATTATATCCCACGCGACACTTTCTCGCGGTTTCCGGCCGAAGTTGACCTTGCACAATGCTGCTCTGCGGCAACCACGGTATTTTCACAGGGTGCCGACCGACTTTACGCAGCTCACCGAGTGCAGCGGTCCGGCGCCCGACCACAGGGGACGAACCACCATGAACTACGCGCCGCAAGTCATCCAGATCGATCTCATCGTCAGCGGCGTTTGCGCGCTGGCCTGGCTCGCGCTGCTGCTGCTGTGGCGGCAGCAGCGCCAACGCGGCGCCTTCGCCCGCGTCGAAGCGCGCCTGCAGGCCAGCCTGTCGCACGAACGCGGCAACCGCGCGCTGGCCGAGCAGGCGCTGACCGACACCCGCCGCCAGGTGTGCCACCTGAGCAAGAGCCAGCAATCGCTGCGCGACGCCGAGCGCCGCCGCATCGCCCGCGACCTGCACGACGACCTCGGGCAGCAGCTGCTGGCGATGAGCTTTGAACTGGGCGCGCTGGCCGCGCAACACCCCGAGCTCAAGGAGGCGCTGCACAAGGTCGACGAGCGCATCGCGGCGACGCTGCGCTCGATGCGCTCCATCGTACGCGATTTGCAGCCGGAGGGCCTGCGCGACGGACTGCGCGGCGCGGTCGAGCAACAGGTGGCGCAATTCTCGCGCCTGAGCGGCATCGCTTGCCAGCTCGACGCCGAAGCCATCGCCGCCGACGCCGCCATCGATGGCGGCATGGACCAGGTCATCTACAGGATCTTGCAGGAATCGCTCAGCAATATCGCCCGGCACGCCAAGGCCTCGCAGGTCTCGGTCGGCATCAGCCGCGCCGAAGACGGGCTCAGCCTGACCGTGCGCGACAACGGCATTGGCATCGGCGGCCTCGGCCTCGACGGCGGCCACGCTGCCGGATCGGCCCGCGCCCCGGCCCGGGTAGCGGCGCCGCCGACGCCCCGGGCCGCTCCCCCGGCCGCCGGCCGGCGCGGGCATGGCTTGCGCGGCATGGCCGAGCGGGTCGCCGAGGCCGGCGGGCGGTTCGACGTCGCCAGCGCGCCCGGCATGGGCACGGCGCTGACGATGTCGTTCCCGCTGCCATGAGCACCCGCCGCCCGCCCCCTGCCAGCCCCCTTATTTAGCTCCCTGATTCAGCACCCTTCTCCCAAAGGCCGCCGTCATGAACCGCAAGCCCAAGATTCAACATGTGATGCAATACCCGCAGCCGGAGCAGCCGCACGGCTTCGCGCTCAAAATGCTGGAATTGCTGGTCATTCCAACCTTCGTGCTCGACTGCCACGGCAAAGTCATCATCTGGAACCGCGCGTGCGAACGCCTGACGGCGGTCGACGCCTGGGAAGTGCTGGGCACCACCGACCACTGGCGCGGGTTCTACCATGAACAGCGCACCACCTTGGCCGACCTGGTGCTCCAGGGGCGCGGCGCCGACCCGCACGGCCAGCGCCGCGCCGAGCCCGACGGCAACCTGCGCGCGGAGAACTGGTGCGACATGCCGCGCATCGGCCGGCGCCGCTACCTGGCGGCCGACGCCAGTCCCATCGTCGACAACGAGGGCAAGCTGCTGGCCGTGGTCGAGACGCTGCGCGATGTGACGGACGAGAAATGCGCGCAAGTGGCGCTGGAACAGCTGGCCACGCGCGACGGCTTGACCGGCCTGGCCAACCGGCGCTGCTTCGACAACACGCTCTACGCCGAGTGGCAGCGCGCGCTGCGCCAGCAACAGCCGCTGTCGCTGCTGATGGTCGATGTCGATAATTTCAAACAATATAATGATGCCTACGGCCACCTGGGCGGCGACGAATGCCTGCAACGCATCGCCAAGGCGGTGGCCAGCGAGATGCGCACCAACGACCTGGTGGCGCGCTATGGCGGCGAGGAGTTCGCCGTGATCCTGCCCAACCAGTCGCTCAAGGGGGCGGCCATCGTTGCCGAGCGCATCCGCTGTCGCGTCGAACAGCTGGACATGCCCAACCTGGGCAGCGAAGGCCACGTGGTGACGGTCAGCATCGGCGCGGCCACCGCGCTGGCGGCGCCGGACAACGATTCGAGCCAGCTGGTGGCGGCGGCCGACTCGGCGCTCTACCGCGCCAAGCACATGGGCCGCAACCGCATCAGCCTGCCCTCGGCGGACAGCGACATGGCGGCGGCCATCGCCGAAGCGCTTAAACGACCGTGAAGTCGATGCCGTTGCTGGTGACGCCGACCAGCGCGGCGCGATTCTCGGCCGACTCCGAAAAACCCATCAACACCACGGCTCTGGTGTTGATGCCGGACGTAAGGTTCCCGAGATGGAACTCGTAGCCGGCCGCGTCGGGCGCCCGGTGCAGCACGTTGGCATATAAGGTGGTCACGAACTGGGCATCGCTCAGCGTCCCGTAATCGGCCACGCCCTCTTGACTCTGCAGGAAATTCTGCGACATCGTGAGCAGTTCCATGCCGCTATCGAGGTGATTGAGCCAGAAGCCCATCCCGGGCAAATCCGGGGTGCGGTCGAAGGCGGCCTGGTACAGGCGATAGGTCTGCCCGGCGTGGCCGTTCACATCAAGCGCCACCCCGCTGCCGTCGGAAAACAGCAAGCGCTCGACCCCGCCCACCACATCGACGCCACCGGCGCCGGTTTTGTCGCTGACCGTGAACGAACCGCCGCCGCGGCTGCCGGCGATGGTGAAATTGGCGCGCGCGCCGTTGTAGGAGATGGTGTCGGTGCCCGCGCCGCCCGAAAACAACTCGCTGCCGGCGCCGGCGATGAAGGCGTCGGCGCCGGCGGTGGCGCCGTGCAAGGCGCTGAACTTGGACAGTTCCAGGTAGCGGTCGGTGAAATCCAGGGTGCCGATGCCGGTCAGCACGTCCACGCCCTCCCCCGCCACCGTCAACGCGGTCTTGCTACCCGAGAGCGCGTAGTAGCCGAATGCCATCTCGAAGACAACGGTATCCGACCCGCCGCCGCCACTGATCGTATCGCTGCCCTTGCCCTGATAGATCCAGTCGGCGCCGGCGCCGCCCATGATCACATTGCCGGCGTCGTTGCCGAAAATGCTGGAGCCGCCGCTGCCGGCGATCGCCCGTTCGATCGTCACGCCGTAAGCGATGGAAATATTGTAATAGCCCGGCGCGGTCGAGCTGAAACCCATCTGGTTCAAGTCGATGTCGGTGCGGCCGGTGCAGGCCGAAAAGTCGAGCGTATCGATGCCGTCGGCATCCCAGATGCACTGCAGCGCCGCGTCCTTGCCAAACCGGTAGGTGTCGGCGCCGGCATGGTACGACATGTTGGCGCCGTACATATACTGGATCGCCAGAATGTCGTACATCATCGGCGTAATGCCGTAGTTGCCGTTCAGTTCGAAGCCGTCGCCGGTGTTATACGACATCTGCGTGTAGTCCAGATTGTCGGTGGCGGTCGGCAGGAACGGACCGTCGACGTCGTTGCCGCTGGAATCGTAATCGCCCGGGTGCTTCAAACCAAGCGTGTGGCCGAATTCGTGGATCAACACGGCGCGGCCGTAATCACCCTCGCCAAAGCTGTTGTTGTAGCTGGCCTGGTTGTTGGTGTACATATAGGTCGGCCCCCAGCCGCTGGGCAGATAGGCGTAGGCGCCGCTGTCGTTGCCCTGGTTGTTGGTGCCGACCTGGATGTCGCCGCCCGACGCCACTTGCGTGAACGTGACGTTCGCCACGGCCGCCCAGGTATCCAGCGCCACCTTGACGGCGGCCTGCTGGGCCGCCGTCATCGGCTTGAAACCGTTGGCGTCGTCGGCGCTGGCGCCGCTCGGCGCGGCACTCAGGAAACTATAGGTCAGCGCGGCGCCGGCGCCCGGTGTGGTTGTCCAGCTGCTGTGCAGCAGCGCGTCGATGGCGTTGATTCCGGTGGGGGTGACCATGATTGTGCGGGCATAGATTATAATTGCCCCATGGTAACATCATCTCGCCGGGTTTGCTGGATTTACCCCTGGATTTAACGCCGCGGACACCCGGATGTTGCAAATTAGCCGTCACGGCGCCGGCGCGTTATTCGAACGGATTGTCCACGGTCCGCGTTGCCGGCGCCGGCAACGTCGCCGGCAACGCCATCGCCTCCAGCCGCGCGACGATATCGCCCAGCAGCCGGTGCAGCACGCGCGCGTCGGCCAGGCCGGCCTGGTCGGCCGTCAGGTCGACGTCGCCGCACAGGGTGACGCGGTCGACCCGGTTCTCGATCGTCAGATGCCCGATGTTCAGCACGTCCGACTCATTCGCGTAGGGAACGAATGTCTGGCTTAATTGGCCCATTGCCTGCTCCTCTCCTTGCCCTTGCGCTGCCGCACATTGGGCAGACGCAGCAGCTCCTGCTTGCGCGCCGCCGGCAACGACGGTAACAGATCGATGCCGATCCTGCTTTCCAGTTCGGCCACGCTGAGCGTCTCGTATTCCGCCTCGGCGCGGTTTTCGACGAAGTAGGCGGCGCCGGCGCGCTGGCGCGGGCTGTAGACCAGTTTATATAAATGCGTCGGCACCAGCACGTTGCCGACTTTTTGCAGGTCGCGGCCGAGGAAGGCCGGGCCGGTGACGACATACAGCTCGCCCTCCCTCTGCGCCAGCTTGCGCACCACGGCCTCGATGCCGGCCCACAGGTGGCGGTTGTTGTCGGCGTCCTGCGGCACCATGTTGGCCAGGGTGAAACTTTCGTGCTGCGTGCGCCGGTCCGGCATGTCGCCGTTGGGCGCCATGTGGCCGCGGTCGTAGCCGCTGCGGGCGTAGTCGTCCAGTTCGGCGCGGACGCCGGGCGGCAAGCGCTGCTCGGGGTGGAAGCTGTCCTCGCGCGATAGCGCCTTGGCGGCAGCGATGTTGTCGGCGGTCAGGTGCTCGGCCGACCACAACGGCGTGCGCGTGATTCCGGAATGCATGACGCCAAATACGCCATAACACAACTCGGTGGTGGCGGCCGCCAGCTTGTGGTTGGCGATCCGCGGCAGGCGGCCGTCGACATAGTGGGTGGAACAGCGGCTGTTCGCGGCGCGGGCCTCGATCGCCAGCGCGACGGACGACAGGCCCGACGTGGCGATCAGGCCGCAAGCGATGGCCGTCGCGGCCACGCTTCGTTGAAACAAATTCATATTTCCCTAGGGCGGATTTTGGAGGCGGCATTCTAGCGGAGCGCTCGCCAAACCGAAAGGACCAAACAAAAAGGGCCGAACCCATCAGGATTCGACCCTTTCGAAAAACATCCGCCCTACCAGAGGCCTTGTTTTATATTTCAATTGCTATAACACTGCTTGTTATTTTACATTGTTTTTCGCCGCTTGGGTAAAATAATGACAACGAAAACCAAAAGTCACGACGGCTTGTTGCGGCGCGTGGTGTTGCGGCGGCGATGGCCGGTGCCGGTGCGCCCCGGCTGCCCGGCCTCGCCGGCGTCGGCGCGCTGCTTGTTGACGATCCTGGCCGCCACCTCCTCCTCGCGGCCGGGATAGCGTCCTTCCTGTTCGAATGTACGTTCCAGCTCCTTGTATTCGTGCTCGCGCTTGGGGCTTGCTCCTCGGGGCATGATGGACTCCTTTCGTCAGAACATGTTCAGTGTCTACCCGAACCATGCTACTGAAAGCGGGGCGAGGATGTCGCACGGCTGCTACGCCGCAATCGCTGTTTCGCTTGTCAGCTTTCCGCCGACAACAGCAATTCGATTTCCGCGAGCAACTCCGCCATCGTGTCGACCACCCGGTACGCGCCGGGGAAAGCGTAGCCGCGCGTGAGCGCGTTGCGCAGCACCACGCAGCGGATGCCGGCCGCCATCGCCGCCCGCAAGCCGCGCGGCGAATCCTCGACCACCAGCGCGTCGGCCGCTGCCACGCCCAGCCGCTCCAGTCCGAGCAGATACGGGTCCGGCGCCGGTTTGCTGTTGGCGTACGATTCGTGCGTGAGCACGAATTCGAAGTGCCGCCGCAGCGGCAAGCGCGCGTGGATGATGTCGAAGTGCGCGCCGATGGAACTGGTGACGACGCCCATGCGCACGCGCGGCGCCAGGCGGGCCAGCACCTCGGCCACGCCGTCGATGGCCGGGATGTGCTCGGACGCCAGCCGCAGCGCGTAACGCCGGTTGCGGTGCGCGCGCCACTGCTGCTTGCTCGCCTCGCTCATGGCCGGCTCCAGCAAGTGCCAGGCGCCGCAGTTGTCGGCCAGGTACCAGTCGAAGAAGTGCTGCTCGCTGAGCTCCAGCCCAAGCGGCCTGAACAGCTCGCGGTTGGCTTCATAAAACAGCCGTTCGGTGTCGACCAGCACGCCGTCGTTGTCCCACAAAATTGCTTGCAGCATACTCCGCATTCCTTGTAAAGGCCGGCGAGCGGCCGCCAGATGGTCGCCACCGGCGCCCCTGCGCGCCCGCGGCAGCGGCGATTGTACCCGCTGGCCTTGCCCGTCGGGGTATGCAATACTTGCTCCAACGCATATAGGAGCGACATGGCCGTTTTTGCACGACTTCCGCGCAGCCTCAAATGCCGCATGACCGCGGTCGTCGTGATGCTGGTGCTGGCCGCCACGATGACCGTGGCCTGGGTCGCGCTGGTGCTCGCCGAGCGCGACATGAAAAGCGTGATCGGCGACCAGCAATACGCGCTGCTGTCGTCGGCCGCCGCCCAGGTCGACGCCCAGTTCACCGCCCGGCGGGTGCTGCTTGCCAGCCTGGCCGACACCGTGAGCGAGGGCGACGGCGCCAGCCCTGCGGCCATGCAGGCCTTCGTCGCCCGCCATCCGGTGGCGCGCGGGCGCTTCCTCAACCTGCACATCTACAACCGCCAGGGCGCGCTGCTCAACACCGACGGCGCCGGCGGCGGCGTGACCGTGCTGGACCCCGGCCAGTCCGCGCGGACCTGGTTCGAGCGCGCGCTGGCGGCCGGCAAGCCGGCCGTGTCGCCGCCGTTCAAGAGCATCCTGACGGGCCGGCCGGCCATCATGATCGTCCATCCGGTGCTCGACGGCGGCCGCGCGCTCATGCTGCTGTGCGGCAGCATCGACCTGAGCAGCCCATCGTTCACCGAACAGGTGGCCGCGCAAAAGCCGGGCAAGACCGGCTACACCTACATGATGACGGCCAAAGGCGTGGTGCTGCACCACCCCAACACCACGCTGCTGCTCAAGCGCGTCGACGAGCGTCCGGGCCACAGCAAGGCCACCGCGCTGGCGCTGACCGGCTTCGAGGGCTGGACCGAGACGACCGGCCGCGACGGCGTGCAGGCCATCTACTCGTTCAAGCGGCTGCGGGCCACCGACTGGATCATCGGCGCCCGCTTCCCGGTCGAGGAAGCGTTCGCGCCGATGATCGCCATGCGCCACAAGGCGATGCTGGGCGCGGCCGCGTTCGCCGCGCTGGCCGGGCTGATGGCGTGGGTCGCGGTGCAATGGATGCTGCGCCCGCTGTGGCGCCTGCGCGGGCACATCGACGACATCCGCGGCGGCCGCGCCGACATCGGCGTGCTGCAGCGCGGGCGCGCCGACGAGATCGGCGCCTTGAGCATCGCCTTCCACGAGCTGATGGCCGAACGCGAGGCCGCGCAGACGGCGATCCGCGACAGCGAGGCGCTCATCAGCAGCATCCTCGAGCGCGCCCCGGACGCCTTCGTCAGTTGCGAGGCCACCGGCATCATCACCAAGTGGAACGCCGCCGCCGAACGCAGTTTCGGCTGGACCCGCGAAGAGGCGATCGGCCGCGACATCGCCGAGCTGATCGTCCCGCCGGCGCTGCGCGGCCAGCACGGCGCCGGCATGCGCGCCTTCGCCGACGGCCACGCCGGGCGCCTGATCAACTCGCGGGTGCGGGTGGCGGCGCTGCACAAGGACGGCGGCGAGGTGCCGGTCGAACTGTCGCTCGGCGCGCTGCGCCACGAAGGGGCCTACTACGCCACCGCCTTCCTGCACGACGTCACCGAGCGCGTCGCCTACGAGCGCCAGATCGCCGCCAGCGAAAAACGCCTGCGCACCCTGGCCGACAACCTGCCGGTGCTGATCTCCTACCTGGACCACGCGCGCACCTTCCAGTTCCTCAACGCCACCTTCCTGCACTGGTTCGGCATGGACCCGGTGAAGATGATCGGGCGCCACCTGGTCGAAGGCATCGGCAACACCCAGTACGCGCTGGCGCAGCCGCACCTGGACCGTGCCTACCAGGGCCACAACGCCACCTACGAACACACGGCCCGGATCGACGGCGGCGTCCACGCGCTGGAAACCACCTTCGTGCCGGAGCTGGGCGCCGACGGCGCCGTCATCGGCATCTACTCGCTGACCCACGACACCACGCGCATGAAGGACATCGAGCAGCGCCTGACGCAGCTGGCGCGCATCGACACGCTGACCGGCATCGCCAACCGCCGCATGTTCGAGGAAATCCTGCAGCTGGCGATCGTGCGCGCCAAGCGCAACCGCAAGCCGCTGGCCCTGGCCTACCTGGACATCGACCATTTCAAGGCCATCAACGACAGCCGCGGCCACGGCGCCGGCGACGCCGTGCTCAAGGAATTCGCGGCCCGCCTGACGGCCAACGTGCGCGCCTCCGACACCGTCGCCCGCGTCGCCGGCGACGAGTTCATCATCATTTTCGAACAGGTGGCGCACGTCGAGGAGGCGGCGCGGATGGCGCTCAAGATCGTCGAGGCGGTGCGGCGGCCGTTCGCCGTGGCGGGCACCGACATCGCGGTCACCACCAGCATCGGCCTGGCGCTGCACAACGGCGAGGGGGAATCGGCCGCCGCGCTGGTGGCGCGCGCCGACAGCGCGCTGTACGCGGCCAAGCACGGCGGCCGCGACGGCTACGCGATCGCCGACTGAGGCCTTACAGGGGCAAATAGGGAAAACGGAAAAAATCGGGCGCTAAGCCCTATGACCGGTCTTTGAGGCCGCGCAGCGGCCGCTATTTGCCCTCATCGACCTTCCTGCTCTGGCGCCAGACGTAACCCCTCAGGTTGATGTGCTTCCAGCCCAAGCGCGGCAGGAATTGCAGCATGTCGTCGTCGGCCGGCTTGCCGGCCTCGCGCAGGGCCTGCGTTGAGCGCTCCAGATACACGGTGTTCCACAGCTTGATGGCGGCCGTCACCAGGTTCAGACCGCTGGCGCGGTACCGCTGCTGCTCAAACGTCATAGCTGCACGGCAAAACCCAAGCGGTTGGCGGCGCCACGGCGTTGCCGGATCAGCGCCAGGTCCGCGTCGGTGAAGCTGTAATGCTGAATCAGGTCATCCTGACTCTCTGGCAATATCAACAAACTATCTCTTTCCGTAACGGAAAGCAGTGCGCGCTGCGGCACTCGATCGGCCCTTTCAGCCTGCGCATGGGCTGAAGCACGGCGTGAAGCTCACGTCGCAAGGCTGGGAAGCCAAGGGATTGGATTCGGCGTTTTGATATGTCGTAGCAAGGCCATGCTGTACGCAACATGGCTCTCAGCGAGGATTCGCCCGTAGCTCGCATCCCCGCTCCGCCACCAGACTTTTGAGGAGAAACACCATGGCACAGGCCGAAACCAAAGTGCTCACCGCACACGTCCCTCTGCCGCTGGCCGACAAGGTCGACCTGCTGGCCGCGCGCCTGGAACGATCGCGCGGCTGGGTCATTAAACAGGCGCTCAGCGCCTGGGTCGACCAAGAGGAGGAACGCAGCCGCCTGACCCGTAACGCGATGGCCGACGTCAAGGCCGGCCACGTCATCGACCATCAGGCGGTGCAGGCGTGGGCCGACAGCCTCGATACGGACAACCCACTGCCGGCGCCGGTGGTACCCTGATGCGGTTGCAGTGGAGCGGCAAGGCATTGTCGGGCCTAGTGCGCCTACATGAGTTTCTGGCCGCCGTGAACCAGCCTGCTGCGGCGCGCGTGGTCAAGTCATTGACGGCCGCGACCGCAGGCCTGATCGCCAATCCGCGCCTCGGCGAAAAGCTGGAGGAATTCGAGCCCGGCGAGGTACGGCGCATCCTTGTCGGTCACTACGAAATGCGCTATGAAATCGTTGAATCGACGGTCTATGTTCTGCGCCTGTGGCACACGAGGGAGGAGCGATGAGCATGGCGCCCCCCCCAACAACCAGGGCAATTCCAATAATGGCATAATGCATCGATGACAACGAGCGACCCCGGCAATCTTCCCGATGCGCCCAATCTGCAATTGCGCGCCGCGCTGATCGCACGCATCCAGATGCTGGCCAGCAATGACTGGACACAACAGGAAGCCGCGCGCATCTGCGGGCAAACCCAGCCGCGTATCAGTGACTTGCGACGCGGGGCGACGGAGCGCTTTTCGCTCGACGCCCTGGTCAACATCGCCGCCGCGCTGGCGCGGCACACGACAACCACCGAAGGGGACCTGATGGAATACACCGAAGCGGACGGCGGGCTCAAGCGTTTCGACGTTGAAGACGGCGAGCTGATGGGCTACAAGGCCAAGCTCCTCGACGAACCCAAACGGACCAAGGCCACCACGTTGCCGGATCGCTTGTGATGAGGCTGCGCGATGTCGCCGCCCAACTGCGGCATTTGTGGCGGTGCCGTTCTGAATACAAGTTGCTGGAACGTCAGCACGCGACGATTGCTGAAACGCTCGCGGCACCTCTGCCGGACGGGTTCAGCGCACTGCATCTCGCCATACTGCGAAACCTGCGTGTCACATGGTTGACGGTCGAATCCGGGGCGCCGGGCCTGCGGCAGTTTCTCCCTTTCGGTGCGAACCGGTCCACCCTCAAAGTTGGGTTTGAACTAATCGGTTGCCGCAATGAGGCGTTGCTTGCGCGAACCTTAGTCGAAACCGGGCGACTGATACCCGCTTTCTGCACGAAAGCGGTGATGTCAGCGGGCAGTTATGCCGTTCCCGCCGACATGCGCAACTATTTCGCCGATCCGCAGACCGGGGTCTCGACTGACGGAACGTTCGAGTTCCGTGAAGAACACGCCGTCTTGCTGCGCCAGTCCTGCTGGCGCACCGATATGCTTGATCCTCCCTCGTGGCCGCTGCCGGGCGTCGATGGAAAGCGTCCCTACGGTGACTGTTCATATTTTCAGATCGATATGGCCTCCCATCTGGGCATGCCGTACCAGATCAGTAGCGACGGTGAGGTGCAGACAGACGAGGTGCGCGATGCGGAACTGGAAAGCCTGCACTGGCAGATGCTTACCGCCTTACAGATATTTTTGTTGCATGCCTGTGTTCCGGACCGGGTGTGAACTGCCCTCGCGCGTCAAGCCTGGCTGATGGCGAATGGATGGGTAAAGTCACTATACCCGTACCAAAACTTTACCCTTTCCATTTCCAGCCCAACAAATCAAGGGCTTACGAGAGCTGGTAAATTTGAACCGGGCACGCGTCGACGAGACTTACCAGCTTAGCGCCCGATTTTTTCCGTTTTCCCTGTTCGCCCCTTACAGTTCGATCACCATGCCGTCGTAGGCCGACACCACCTCCAGCGGCGTCTCGCCGGTGGCGGCGGCGTAGCGGCGCGTCTCGGCCAGCACGCCCGAGATGCGGGCGTCGTCGTAGATCGGTTCGTGGTGGAACAGGCACAGCGTGCGCACGCCGGCCAGCCGGCACAGCTCCACGCCCACCGCGCCGCTCGAATGGCCCCAATCGGCCTTGGCCGACACGCACTCCGCCAGCGAATACATGGCGTCGAAGATCACCAGGTCGGCGTCGCGGAAGAACTCGACGAAGGCCCCGCGGCCGGCGGCGTCCTCGAGTTTATGTTCGGAGTCGGTGCTGTAGACCATCGCCTGGCCGCCGCGCTGTAGCCGGTAGCCGTAGGAATCGCCGTGGTGCAGCTGGCGCTTGGCCGTCACCCGCACGTCCTTGACCATCACCGGCACGCCCGGCTCCATGCGCACGAATTCGATGGTGGCCGCCAGCTGGTCGAAGCCGACCGGGAAGCTGATCGGGTCCTGCTGGCGGCGGAACGCCGCCTCCAGCTGCGCGTGGCAGCCGTAGATGATGATGCGGTTGCCCGGGATATAGGCCGGCGTGAAGAACGGGAAGCCCATGATGTGATCCCAGTGCAGATGGGACATGAACACATGGTAGGTCTGCGGCTTGGCCGGACCGTAGCGGGCCAGCTTGGCGCCGGCCAGCGGCCGCGCGCCCGAACCGAGGTCGAGGATGATGTGGTCGGTGGTGGCCGCCGGGTCCCAGGCCTCGACTTCGACGCAGCTCGAATTGCCGCCATAGGTGCCGCGCACGTCGAAACCGAGCTCGTTGTCGACATACGACGCCACCTTCGCGGACGTGTCGAGACCGCGGCCGATCGCCCCCTCCAGCGCCGAGACCAGCTTGGCGCGGATGTGCTTGTGGTTCAGCGCCACCGGCAGCGAGCCGCGCGCGCCCCATATACGGGCTTTCATAAAGCGGATTCCATGGCGGTGCGGCGCATCCCTTAACGATAAAACAAGCAGTGGTGTCAAACAGGCAGCATATTTTGCATTCTGGCACCTTTGTATCTAAAAGGCAATGCCTTGTGCGTTGTCGAGGCCGCGGGCGGGGACGTGCTATTCTTCGCCCTCCCGCGCCACAGTACTCAATACCCATGTCACTCAACCGATTCTTCCAGCTCGCCGAGCACGGCACGACCATCCGCACCGAGGTCATCGCCGGCGTCACCACCTTCCTGACGATGGCCTACATCATCTTCGTCAACCCGGCCATCCTCGGCGACGCCGGGCTGCCGAAGGACGCGGTATTCGTCGCCACCTGTGTGGCCGCCGCGCTGGGCACGCTGATCATGGGGCTGTACGCCAACTACCCGATCGGCATGGCGCCCGGCATGGGCTTAAACGCCTACTTCGCCTACGCGGTGGTGCTCGGCATGGGCGTGCCGTGGCAAACGGCGCTCGGCGCGGTGTTCATCTCCGGCTGCCTGTTCATCGTCGTCAGCGTGTTCAAGGTGCGCGAGCATATCGTCAACGGCATCCCGCAATCGCTGCGGGTCGCCATTACCGTCGGCCTGGGCCTGTTCCTGGCGCTGATCGCGATGAAAAGCGCCGGCCTGGTGGTGGCCAATGCCGAAACGCTGGTCACCGTCGGCGACATGCACAATCCGCACACCTTGATGGCCATCTTCGGCTTCCTGCTGATCGTCACGCTGGACCGGCTGCGCGTGCCGGGCGCGCTGTTGATCGGCATCGTCGCCGTCACCGTGCTGAGCTTTTTCTTCGGCGGCAACACCTTCAAGGGCTTCATGTCGCTGCCGCCGTCGATCTCGCCGACGTTGTTCCACTTCGACCTGGCCGGCGCCATCTCGATGGGGCTGTTCAACGTGGTGCTGGTGTTCTTCCTGGTGGAGCTGTTCGACGCCACCGGCACGCTGATGGGCGTGGCCAGCCGCGCCGGCCTGCTGGTCAACGGCAAGATGGAACGCCTGAACAAGGCGCTGCTGGCCGACAGCTGCGCCATCGTGGCCGGCTCCATGCTGGGCACCTCGAGCACCACCGCGTATCTGGAAAGCGCGGCCGGCGTGCAGGCCGGCGGGCGCACCGGCCTGACGGCGCTGGTGGTGGCGCTGCTGTTCCTCGCCGCGTTGTTCTTCGCGCCGATCGCCGGCGTGGTGCCGGCCTACGCCACCGCCCCAGCCTTGCTGTTCGTCGCCTGCCTGATGCTGCGCGACCTGGTCGACGTCGACTGGAGCGACACCACGGAAAGCGTGCCGGCGGCCATCACCGCGCTGGTGATTCCGTTCACGTATTCGATCGCCCACGGCATCGCCTTCGGTTTCATCACCTACGCCGGCCTCAAGCTGCTGACCGGCCAGGCGCGCCAGGTCAAGCCGGTGGTGTGGGTCATCGCCATCGTGTTCCTGGTTAAATACAGCCTGACGTGATGCCGGCCATCTCGCGCACCGCCTGGACGCCGATGACGTTGTGCAGGCGCATGCGGCACAGCACCAGCGGGTCCTCGTCCGGCGCGGCCAGGCGCAGGTGCACCTCCAGACCGTGGGCGACGGCGGTGGTGCGCAGGCCGCGCAATTCGATGCCGAGCCGGCGCACGACGGCCAGCGCGGCCTCCAGGGTGGCGATGGGCGCATCCGGTTCGATGCAAAAGCGGTAGTGTTTGTGTGTGGTATTCATGCAATCAGAATATCCCGGGCCGCAGAAAATAGGCTCCCTGGATTGTTGCCGGATAGCGCTTCTTGAAGAAGATTATCCCGATGTCTGTAAAATACATGGGAGATTCATCTTTATGGAAGCGAAGCATGGAAATCGACGAGATCGACCGGCGCATTTTGCGCGAACTGCGCCAGGACGGGCGCCTGAGCAATACCAAGCTGGCCGAGAAGGTCGGCCTGTCCACCACCCCATGCTGGAACCGCGTGCGGGCGCTGGAGGACGGCGGCATGATCGAAGGCTATACCGCTCTGCTGAGCCAGACGGCGCTGGGCTATCCGGATACCGTCATCATCGAGGTCACGCTGGACCGCCACGACGATGACATCTTCGACAAGTTCGGCCAGGCGCTGGCGGAGCTGCCGGAAGTGATGGAAGCCTATTTGCTCACCGGCGAGTACGACTACCTGATCAAGGTCGCGGTGGCGGGCACGGCGGGCTACGAAGAGTTCCTGCGCCGCAAATTGTACAAGCTGCCCGGGCTGCGCCACAGCCGCTCGACCTTCGTGCTGCGTTGTCTGAAGCGCACCTATTCGGTGGCGCCTTGAGCGGCGCGGCCATCAGTTGCTCTTAGGGAATTGTTGATAAGTTTGAGCAACTCCTGTGAATTAGCTTACATTTACACGAGAATCACTATTTTTTCCCGATCACAAGATTTATACTCTCGGGAAATTATATGTGAATCTGCATGCGAAAACTCTTTGCTTACTCTTATTTCATTGGCGATCCGGAACAGCAGCGGCAGTTTTTTGTCGAAGGCCGTCCGATCGTCATCCTGACCCAAGCCTTCGGACTGATCGCCTGGCTATGCGCCATCACCTTGCTGTTCGGCTCGAACGGCGACGGCCTGCTCAAGGTGACGCTGGGCGCGCCCGGCATCGTCGCCAGCCTGCTCCTGACCATCCGCGCGCGATCGCTGCGCCAATTGATCATCAGCGGCGTGCTCGGGGCCGTGAGCACCGCCATCGCCTTCCGGCTGTTCCTGGACCAGACCGAGCAACCGGTGTTCTGGGTGCTACCGATCGGCATCGCCATGGCGCTGGCCGCGGCGCCGGTATTTAGCGGTCTGATCAACTACGTGGCCACCGTCGTCGTCATCTGGCTGGTCCTCGGCGTCGGCAATTTCCCCGGGCAGCCGGGACAGCTCGACTTCAACCTGGCGCTGGTCGCCGTCTGCGGCAGCCTGTGCATCGGCGTCTATCTCAACATCTTTTTCCTGGCTCTGCGCGTTGGAAATTTCCGCGCTCGCAAGGAGCTGACGGTGCTCGCCTTCAAGGACAGCCTCACCGGACTGGACAACCGCCGCAAGTTCACGCTCGACGCCCGCGCCGCCCAGCAAACCGCCGGATCGCTGCACTTCCTGATGATCGACATCGACGACTTCAAGAAGATCAACGATACGCTCGGCCACGACGCCGGCGACGAAGTGCTGAAAAAGACCGCCGCCGTCATCGGCAATCTGTCCGCCGGCCACCTGTGCGGCCGGCTGGGCGGCGAGGAGTTCGGCGTCGTCTTCCACGGCGAGCTCGCCGAGGCGTGCGCATTCGCGGGCCGGATGCTCGACGAGGTGCGGGCGGCCTGCGTACCGGCGCGCACCATCAGCATCGGCATCGCCGCTTTCGACAAGCAGGCCGACCTCTCGGTCAGCTACCGCCATGCCGACCGGGCGCTGTACTCGGCCAAGCACGCCGGCAAAAACCGCTATGTCGTGGCGGCCGATCAGCGCGTAGCGGCGGCCTGACGCCGGTCCGGCGCTTCGTCCTTGCGCCCTGCCCCGCCCTCCACACACCCCAAGCCGATCAGCGTGGCGCGCAGCGCCGTGTCGAGCGGGGTATGCGGTTCGCCGCCCAGCACCGCGCGCAGCCGCGCGTTCGACATCCGCAGCGGCTGGCGCCACAGATAGCGCATTTCGCGCAGCTCGCGGAACACCGGCACGAACGGCGACGCCAACGTCACCAGCCACCACGGAAAAGCGCGGACCGTCAGTTCCGGCTTGCCGGCCGCGCGCGCGATGGCGGCCGCCATCCGCGTGCCGTCCGGGTCCCAGTGGCCCTCCATGTGGTAGGTCGCGAACGTCGGCAGCAGGTCGGCCTGCTCCACCAGTCGCACCATCGTCTCGGCGACGTCCGGCAAGTAGGCCCACTGATGGCCGACGCCGGGGCTGGACGGATTGCTGATCGCCGTCACCGGCTTGCCCGGCTTGATCAGGCCTTGCGCCAGCCAGCTGTTGCCGGCCCGGGGACCGAAAAAGTCGCCGGCCCGTACGATCAGGCTACGCACGCCGTCGGCTGCGGCGGCCCGCAAGCGCGCCTCCAGCGCGACGCGGATCGCGCCTTTGCGCGTGACGGGACGCTGCGGCGAATCCTCGCGCAGGTCGGGAAAGGCGTCGGGGCCGTAGTTGTAGACGGTACCGGGGAGCAGGATGCGCGCGCCGCCGGCGCGGGCGGCGGCGATGGTGTTGTCGATCATCGGCAGCACCAGCGCGCCCCAGTTGCGGTAGCCGGGCGGATTGACCGCGTGGACGATCAGCACCGCACCCTTCGCCGCCGCGACCACATCGTCGCGTTCCATCGCGTCGCCGGACAGCCATTCGATGCCGTCGCCGCCGACCGCCACCCGTTCCGGCGCACGGTGCAGCGCCCTGACCGTCCAGCCGCGCGCCACCAGCAGACGCGCGACTTCACCGCCGATACCGCCCGTCGCACCCAATACCAGTGCCGTGTTTTGCTGTTCCATGCCGTTCTCCAGTGAATGTCGATGGAGTCAGTGTGGACCGGAACGGATTAAAAGAAAATTACCGAAATGTGAATAGCCGCTATACAATTTCGTATGACAATCGGTGAACCGAACTGGGATTTATACCGCTCCTTCCTCGCAGTGATGCGCGAAGGATCGCTATCGGCCGCCGCGCGCGCGTTGGGCTTGACCCAGCCCACCGTCGGCAGGCATATCGAGTCGCTCGAGCAAGCGCTCGGCTTGTCGCTGTTCACCCGCTCGCAGGCCGGCCTGATCGCCACCGACGACGCCAACGCGCTGCGCCGGCATGCCGATGCGGTGGCCTCGGCTTCGACTGCGCTGCTGCGTGCCGCGTCGTCGCTGGGCCGCGGCGCCGGGGCCATACACGGAACGGTACGCGTCACCGCCAGCGAGGTGGTCGGCGTCGAAGTGCTGCCGCCCATCCTGGCGCGCTTGCGGGACCGCCATCCAGGCATCACGACCGAGCTGTCGATTTCCAACCGCATCGAAGATTTGCTCAAGCGCGACGCCGACATCGCGGTGCGCATGCAGCGCCCGCAGCAGAATGTGCTGATCGCGCAGCGCATCGGGGACATCGAGTTGGGATTTCACGCGAGACGGGATTATCTGGAGCGCCATGGCACGCCCCATACCTGGACCGAGATGGATGGGCATGCGTTGATCGGCGTCGCCACCGAGAACGCGTTTACGCGCAAGCTGCGGCCCAAGCTGGCGGCGCTTGACGCCGGCGCGCTTGCGCTGCGCAGCGACAGCGACTTGGTGCATTTGGCGTCGATCCGCGCGGGACTCGGTATCGGCATATGCCAGGTTCGGCTGGCGCAGCGCGACCCGTCACTGGTGCGGGTACTGCCCGATCTGTTGAATATCCCGCTCGACACCTGGCTGGCGATGCACGAAGACCTGCGCGCCAATCCGGCCTGCGCGGCTGCGTTCGCGGCGCTGGCCGAAGGCCTGGCCGGCTATCTCGCCGGCCAGCGCAACACGGACTAACGCGATGCCACGCGGCTCTGGCGGCGCATTTCATCCTGCATCTGCAAGCTGCTGCGGGCGGCCTGCAGGGTCGCGGCATCGGTGCCCGAGGCCTTGCGCAGCAGTGGGCGCGGCAGATCGGCCCAGCGGCTGCGCGGCAGACTGGCGCCGCCCAGCATGCCCGGGACCACGCGCTCGACCCCGGTGTTGATGACAATGCCCTCGGCGCCGGTGTCGCTGACGCCGGCGTCGTCGTTGGCCACGCGGCTACCCTGCGGGCATTCGGCGTCGGTCAGCAGCACGGATCCTTGGGCGTCGACGCAGCGGTTGATGCCGGCGCTGGCGAACGAGGTGGCGCAGGCGGTAGCGGCGAACACGCCGGCGCACAGCAGCATTTTTGTCAGTTTCAGTGATGTTTTCATGATCGTTACCCCGTTCAGCTAATGGGTCGATGATCCTCCGTTGAGCCGGCGCGCTCTGTACGGAACCACACGTAATCGGTGTCGGGTACAATAGCGGCTTCTTCCGTAACAACACGACGCACCGCCGCCCCCCCGGCCCCGCCGTCCCATGCCTATGAAACCATTGCTGTTCGTCCCCGCGCTAGCGCTATCCTTCACCTGCGGCCAAGCGGCCGCCGTCGATCTGGACCCACCGTACGGCTGGAGCACCTCCGCCGAATTGGGCGCGATTTCCACCTCTGGCAACACCGTCGGTACCTCCGTCACCGGCAAGATCGATTCCAAGCAGGAACTTCCCGACTGGAGCAACGAGTACATCGCCACCGGCTACTTCAAGGACGAGCAGGTCACCACCGATGACGGCGAAAAAGTGCGCGAACGCTCGGCGCAGCGCTACTCGCTGTCGGCCAAGGCCGCGTATAAGCTGATGCAGGACCGCGACCGGCTGTTCGCGCTGGCCACGCACGTCGACGACAGGTTCGGCGCCTACATCCGCTACTCGACGATCGGCGTCGGTTACGGCACCCAGATCTACCAATCGGAGACCAAGACCCTGGACGTGGAGATCGGTCCGGGCTACTTCCGTGGCGCGCGCGACACCGGCGAGACCGAGAACGGCATGACCGTTCGCGGCGCGGGCAACTTCAAATGGCGCCTGAGCGAAAACGCGCTGTTCCAGCAGACGCTGATGGTCGAACGCGGCACCTCGAACACGCACTCGGAGGCGGAAACGTCGCTGCGCACCAAAATCAACAACACCATGCAGTTGAAGGCAGCATTCAGCGTCCGCAGCGACACCAATGTGCCGGACGATAAAAAGAACACCGACACGCAAACCTCCGTGACCCTGGTCTACTCTTTCTGACGCCTTTACTTTTTTCTTTTTGAACCAACCATGAATACTCCACGCATCCTCGGCACGCCGCTGTCCCGCACCGCCACCAAAGTCATGCTGCTCGGCTCCGGCGAACTAGGCAAGGAAGTCATCATCGCGCTGCAGCGCCTGGGCGTGGAAGTGATCGCCGTCGACCGCTACCCGAACGCGCCCGGCCACCAGGTCGCGCACCGCGCCCACGTCATCAACATGACCGACGGCGCCGCGCTGGCCGCGCTGATCGAACTGGAAAAGCCGGACCTGATCGTGCCGGAGATCGAAGCCATCGCCACCGACACGCTGGCCGCGCTGGAACAAGCCGGCAAGATCACCTGCATCCCGACCGCCCGCGCCGCGCAGTTGACGATGAACCGCGAAGGGATCCGCTGCCTGGCCGCCGAGACGCTCGGCCTGGCGACGTCGCCGTACCGCTTCGCCAGCAGCCTGGCGGAACTGGAGGCGGCCACCGCCGCCATCGGCTTCCCGTGCGTGATCAAGCCGGTCATGTCGTCGTCCGGCAAAGGCCAGTCGAAGATCGACAGCGCCGCCGAAGTCAAGGCCGCGTGGGACTACGCCGCCGCCGGCAGCCGGGTCGACTCGGGCCGCGTCATCGTCGAAGGCTTCATCGACTTCGACTACGAAATCACGCTGCTGACGGTGCGCTCGATCGGCGCTGGCGGCCAGGTGGAAACGCAGTTCTGCGAACCGATCGGCCACGTGCAGGTGCAGGGCGACTACGTCGAATCGTGGCAGCCATGCCGCATGGACCCGGTGGCGCTCGAACGTGCACGCGACATCGCCGGCAAGGTGACCGGCGACCTGGGTGGCCTCGGCCTGTTCGGCGTCGAGCTGTTCGTCAAGGACGACATGGTGTGGTTCTCGGAAGTGAGCCCGCGTCCGCACGACACCGGTATGGTGACCATGGCGACGCAGGTGCAAAGCGAATTCGAACTGCACGCCAAGGCGATTCTGGGCCTGCCGGTCAATGTCGCGCTCAAGGCGCCGGGTGCCTCGGCCGTCATCTACGGCCAGCACGAAGCGGCCGGCATCGCGTTCGAAGGCGTGGCCGAAGCGCTGCGCGTGCCGGGCAGCGACATCCGCCTGTTCGGCAAGCCCGAATCGTTCGCGCGCCGCCGCATGGGCGTGGCGCTGGCGACGGCGGACGACGTGGAAACGGCGCGCACACGCGCCAAGGAAGCGGCGGCCAAGGTCAAGCCGGTCGTCGTCAAGTAAATACGTGGGGCGGCGCGCGCGCAGCGATCCGCCCCACGTGTTTGGAATTTCCTACATCTGTTTGAACAAGTCCACGTAATTCCGGCTCACCACCAGCTGCTCGCCACGCCCCTTGAGCTGCACCATCAGGCGTCCGCGAAAATCCTGCCGCGTTCCGGCCACATGCCGCGCCGCGACGATCACGCTCCGGTGGATCTGCCAGAACTGCCGTTCATCGAGCTGCTCGCGCAATTTGCTGATCGGCGTGCGGATCAAGCTCTCGCCATCGGCCAGGAACACGCTGGTGTACTTGTCATTACTCTGGAAGTAAATCACCTCGTCGATCGAGATCAAGCGGGTCTGGTCGCCCTGTGACGCGCGTATCCATTGCAACGGCTCCGCCGCTGCCACGGGAGCGGGCACACCACCACCACCGAGCTGCGCCAACAACGCCTGCAAGGCGGCCGCCGTTACGCCGCCCGCCGCCGCGCCGGCGGAACCTTGGCCGACTTCGCGCCTGGCCCGCAACGCCGCCTTCAACTTGAGCACCGTCTTCGCCAACCGATCCAGGCTGGCCGGCTTCAACAAATAATCCACCGCCGAATGCTCGAACGCCTCCACCGCGTATTGGTCGAAAGCCGTGACGAACACGATGTGCGGCGGCTTGACTCCCTCCACCAGCCGCGCCGCCACGTCGAGTCCCGTCATGCCAGGCATGCGGATATCCAGAAACACCACATCCGGGGCCTCCTCGTCGATCAAACGCAGCGCATCGAGTCCGTTGGCCGCCTTGGCGACCACGCGCAGTTCCGGCCACACGGCGTTGAGCTGCCCCTCCAGGTAATCGCGCAGGTGCGCTTCGTCGTCTGCTATCAGGGCGTGGAAGGTATCGATGTCGGACTCGCATTCAAAGGCAGCATCAGGCGCACCGTCATGCCGCAGGGTTGGTTTTCCAGTAATTCTACCCGAGCCGCGCCGCCGTACAAACTGGCCAGGCGCTCGCGCAGATTACTCAAGCCGACGCCGCCGCCGGGCTTGCGCGACGCCGCGCCTTGGCCGGCCAGGCCGACGCCGGTGTCGCTGATCTCGACGCACACACGGTCGCCGAGCACGCGCGCGGCGATGGCGATCTCGCCGCCCTCCACCTTCGGCTCCAGGCCGTGGGTGATCGCGTTCTCCACCACTGGCTGCAGCAGCATCGGGGCGATGGCGAAGCCGCGCAGGTCGTCCGGCAGGTCGATGCGGTAGCGCAGCCGCTCGCCCATGCGCACCGCCAGCACATCCAGATACGCCGCCAGCAGGGCCGCCTCGCTGGCCAGGGTGGTCTGGTCGCCGCGGCTGGCCGCCAGGCTGGCGCGCAGGTAGTCGATGAACCGTTCCAGCATATGCTGCGCGCGCGCCGGCTGGGTGCCGATCAAACCCACCACATTGGCCAGCGTGTTGTACAAAAAGTGCGGCTCGATCTGCGCCTGCAGCGCGCGCAGGCGCGCCTCTGCCAGCAGCCGCTGGCTGGACGCGATCAACTCGTTGTTGCGCGCCGTCGCCATCGCCGCCTGCATACGCTGTTCCCCGGCTCGATGAACGAGGTACATAAAGCCGCCGACAAACACCGCCGTCGCCAGCGAATACACCCACACGCCGCGCTGCGCCAGCACCACCAGTGGATTGGTACCGCGCAGCAGCACGTTGCCCAACCCTATGCCAAGCGGCACGCCGACCGACATCAGCGCCACATAGAACAGCATGCGCCTGAACCCGCGCAGGCGCGCCACCCAGCCGTCAAGCGAGCGATTGAGCACGAGCATACCGCCGTAAACCAGCGCGCCGATCAGGTTGGAGATCAACAGCGTGGCGGGAAAGTCGGCGCGCAGCACTTGTGCGCTCGCGCCCCTGGCGCTGTCGACCGCCGTCAACACCAGCGCCACCGCGCAGCTGAAGATGATCGTATAGAGCACGTTGCGCGGCACCGACGACGGCCAGCGCCGGAAAACCGGGATCACTTCGAGCGGATGCGCGATCGGTGGCGGTCTGCCGCCGGGGATGGAATTGGATGGAATATTCATGTCGCCAGAAAGTTACCATGAAAGCAAACCGGCGCGCGATAGGACAATCGCGCAAGCGCCCTCGGACCGGCTTTGATGTTGTGCGCATCGAACACCGTGAGCACCGTTTGGCCGCGCCGGGTGTCCTGCGCCACGCCAAGCAGGTAGCCGTCGGTCTCCGCGCGCGCTCCGCGCCGCGGCACCAGCACGTGCTCCTCCACCTGCCAGCCGGCGCCGAAGGCGTAGCTATCGGCCTTGCCGCTGTCGGTGTCGATCAAATTGACGGTATTCAGGATCAAATCCTTGCCGACGCCATCGGCGCCCAGCACCACAAGCCGGCGATGGCGCGCCGATACCACCTGCGGCGCCACGCGCGGGAACTCGCTGACGCCGAACAGGCGCGCCTCGCGCGCCCGGCCGCTGGCATAGTCCAGCGTGATCTGCACCGTGGCGCTGCGTCCCTCGCGATAGTCGCGCATATCCCCGCGCATCGGCAGCGCGGGGTCGGGCAGGACGTCGCCTTCGTGCAGCACCGCGTCCAGCCGGGTGCAGCCGCCGTCCTCGAACGCGTTCCCGAGGTGGAACACCGAGCGCGCCGGCAGCTCGAACACCTGGCGCAGTTCCAGCGTATTCTTGTCGATGACGACCGCGCGCAGCGGCCGCGCGCCGCCATCCCATCGCATGCGTTCGGCCAGACTGAGGCCGGCATCGGCGCGCATGGCGTACGGCGGCACCAGGAAGATCAGATGGCGGCCGCTGACGACGAAGTCGTGCACCATGTTCAGGCGGGGCACCGCCACCAAGGCGCTGCGGGTCACCTCGCCGGCGGCGTTCAGGCGGTATACGGCCAGCTGGTCGCCGCCGGGCGCATTGCCGAAGTTCCACAGGCCGCCGTCCGGGTCCATTTTCGGATGGGCGGAGAAAGGCATGGCCTTCAGATCGGCGCGCCATGTCTTGACGCCGCGCGTGGCCAGCGTTTCCGGATCGAGTTCGATCGCCGATCCGCCCTCCCACAGCGCGTACACGGCGCCATTGAACGGCAGCAGATTGGTATTGGCGACGTTGACGCTGTCATTGTTCTTCACCGCCCGGCGCGCGATCCGGGTGCCAAAGGCGGGATACAGGAAGCGGCCCGCCCTGCTCTCCTCCTCGAATTTTTTCGTCATCACGAAACGGCCCCGGTGAACCGCCTGGCCGCCACCGACTTGCCAGCGCTGGGCAAAGCCGTCGCCGTCGAACCAGTGGTGATAGCGCTCGCCGCCCAACTCGAAGCGTCCCGGCCCGTTGCGGTAAAACACGCCGTTCAGGTCCGGCGGCATGCTGCCCCAAACCTGCGCGGCGCCGGCCTGTTCGCCACTGCTATCGGCGTACACGGACAGGCGCGGATTGCGCTCGAGCGCCTGGTGGAAGCGGCGCGATGTCTCGCTGTCGGCAAGCGCCGGCCCGGTGGACGCGCCCAGGGCGGCAAGGCCGATGCCACGGACAAGGAATTGACGGCGTTGGTTCATCATCTTCCCTTTCAGCGCAGGTTGACGTTGACGGCGGCGCCGCCGGCCGGCACCTGGAAGCGGGCGTCCTCGTAGGCCGGCGCGCCGCGATTGCCCATGGCGTTGTTGCTGAATGCATAGTCCTCGACCGGCATGCCAAGCGCGTTCAAATCCAGTTTGCCATTGCCGTTGGCGTCGTGATAGACCGCGAACGCATAGTCGCCGGCCGGCAGTTCCTTGAGCTCCAGCGTGACGGCGCCCGCCGACGCGGGAGTCATCCGCGCCAGGTAAGGTTTGCCGCGAAATGTCCCGGCGGAGTTGTACAAGGCGACCATCACCCGGCCATCGGCGCTGGCGACGCCTTCGACGGTGATGGTGAGGTCGGCCGCCCCGGCGCCGGCTGCGGCGGAGATGGAGGCAAAGGCAAGGAAGGCTGTCGTGGTATGGCATGGCATGTCCGGCTCCGTCGGTGTGGTGGTTGTAATGCATGCATCAGGATTCCACTGTAGACAGGGGCCGGCCCCGTCGGCGGCCGATGCGACGAACCGCGCGGGGAAGGCGCGGAATGCATGCCGGCGGCGCGAAATGCGCGAACCCCGCGCAAACGCCGGGGCAAATACGCTATAGTGGCCGGGTGCCACTCAGATAACCCACAACATGCTGCCATGCGCGTAGGTCACGATACGGATTCCCCGGCCGCAAGCGAGCGCTCGCTGCTGTTTGCCTGGACCGCGGAAGCCGGCGCGCCGCCAACACCGCTGGGCGGGCTGGCGCGGCTGGCGCTGCTGGCGCTTTGCTACGCGCTTGTCGCCCGCGCCAGCCTGCTGCTGGCCTTCGCCAACACCAACGCCACGCCGGTGTGGCCGCCCTCCGGCATCGCTTTCGCCGCCATCCTGCTGATCGGCTATCGCGCCTGGCCGGCTATCATGTTGGGAGCCTTCGCAGCGAATCTCGCCACCTTCCACGCCAACGGCCTGCCCGTGGGCGGCGCCCTGGCGCTGGCCTCGGGCGCCATCGCCGCCGGCAACACCCTGGAGGCGCTGGCGGGGAACTGGCTGCTCCGCCGCTACGCCGACGCCACGCAGCCGCTCGGCCAGCTGCAGAACGTCTACAAGTTCGCGCTGGTCGCCATGGCCATGTGCCTGGTCAGTTCCGGCATCGGCACCACCACCCTCGTGCTTTTCGGCCTGGCCGGCGCCGACGCCTACGCCACCGTCATGCTGACCTGGTGGGTTGGCGACACCGCCGGCGTGCTGCTGGTGACGCCGGCGATCATCGCCTGGTGGGTCGGCCGCTCGCGCGGCTGGCGCTGGCGCGGGGCGCTGGAGGCGGCGCTGTCGCTGGCGGCGTTGCTGGCGCTGATCGCCATGGTGTTCTTCCGCGCCCACTCGCCCGACGACCACCTCGGATGGCTGCCCTATCTGTTCGTGCTGTGCGTGGCCTGGGCGTCCTACCGCTACGGCCTGCGCGGCGCCAGCGCCGTGTACCTGTGCGCCGCCGCCGGCGCGGTGCTGGGCACCGTCAACGGCCTTGGTCCGTTCGCCGCCGGCACCCTCAACGACGCGCTGATTTCGCTCGACAGCTTCATCGTGCTGTGTTGCCTGATCGGCCTGGTGCTGAGCGCCGATGCCAGCGAACGGCAACGACTGCAAACGACCGTCCAGGAACACAGCGCCGCCCAATGGACAACCTTGCTGGTGGGGGTCGGACTGACGGTGCTGGTGTGGCATCTGGTGGCGGTGAACACCGAACGGCGCGCGCGCGAACGGTTCGACGCCGAGGCCGCGGAGATCGCCCAGCGCATCGTCCAGCGTATGAACCTGTATGAATCGGGCCTGCGCGGCGCCCAGGCGCTGTTCAATGCCGAACCGGCGCCGACGCGCGCCCAGTGGCGCGAGTTCGCCGCCGGCCTTGACCTGGCAAACAACTTCCCCGGCGTGATGGGGCTGGGCTACGCCGTCTTCCTGCGCCAGGACCAGCGCGGCGCGTTGGAGCGGCAGGTGCGCCAGGAAGGCTATCCGGAGTTCCGTATCTGGTCGCTCAATGCGGCCGATGCCGCGCAGCCGCCGCCATCGTCGGCGCCGGTCTACTATCTCGAGCCGTTCGACGAGCGCAATCGCCGCGCCTTCGGCTACGACATGTTCTCCGAACCGATCCGCAAGGTCGCGATGCGCAACGCCGCGCGCTCGGGCCTGCCGGCGCTCAGCGCCAAAGTGGAACTGGTCCAGAGCGCCCGGAGCGGGCATCAGCCGGGATTCCTGATGTACTTCCCGGTCTACCGCAAGCAGGCGGCATTGGCGGCCGGCGCCACGCCGGCGCAGCGTCTGGCGGCGCTGCAGGGTTACGCCTACAGCCCGATCCTGGCGGAGGAATTGATGCGCGATCTGCTCGTCGGCGGCGGCCGGGCCGACGACCGCGCCGGCACGCACGCGATCCGGCTGGAGATCTTCGACGGCGACGAGGCCGACGCCAAGGCCCGGCTCTACGCCAGCGCCGCCGACCGCACCGAAAACGACCGCCTGCATTATCCCAATCCGTTCGTGCGCGAAATGCCGCTCGAATTGCTGCAGCACCGCTGGACGCTGCGTTTCACGTCGCTGCCGGCGTTCGAGCGCTCCATCGACCGCCAGAAATCGCATATCGTGCTGCTGGCCGGCGTCATCATCAGCCTGTTGTTCTTCGGCGTGGTGCGGGCGCTGACCGCGCGCCACGTCTACGCCACCGCGCTGGCGCGGCAAATGACGGGCGCCCTGCGCGAGTCGGAAAGCTCGCTGATCGCCGCGCGCGACCTGGCCGAAGCGGCCAGCCGGGCCAAGACCGAGTTCGTCGCCAATATGAGCCACGAGATCCGCACCCCGCTCAACGCCGTGCTGGGGATGACGCATTTGTTGAACAACACGCCGCTCTCGCCGGCCCAGCAAAAGTACCTGGAGATGATACGCACATCCGGCAACTCGCTGCTCGGCATCCTCAACGACGTGCTCGATTTCTCCAAGATCGAAGCGGGCCGCATGGAGCTGTCGCCCGCGCCGTTCCAGCTTGGCGCCGTGCTCGAGGCGCTGGCCAACATCATGACCGTCAACGGCGGCGAGAAGGACCTCGAGCTGGCGATCGGCATCGAGCCGGGCGTGCCGCAGGCGCTGGTCGGCGACGGCCACCGGCTGCAGCAGGTCCTCGTCAACCTGGTCGGCAACGCCATCAAGTTCACCGAAAGAGGCTCGGTGGCGGTGTTGGTGGAGTTGGTGGAGTTGGCGGACGCGCCGGCCACGCTGCGCTTCACCGTCAGCGACAGCGGCATCGGCATTCCCGCCGACAGCCTGGCGCAATTGTTCGCGCCGTTCTCCCAGGCCGACGCCTCGATGACGCGCCGCTTCGGCGGCACCGGCCTGGGACTGGCGATCTCGCGCCGCATCGCCGCGTTGATGGGCGGCGCGATCGAGGTCCGCAGCACGCCGGGCGTGGGCAGCGAATTCGTGCTGACGGTGCCGATGCCGCACGCCGACGCCCCCGCCGCCGACGCCGGCGGGCTGCCCGCGCCGCATCTGCTGGTGGTCGAAGACGATGCGCTCAGCGCCGCCTATCTGTACAAAACGATACGCGCGCAAGGCTGGCGCTGCGACTGCGCCGGCTCGGGCGAGCAGGCGCTGACGTTGCTGCGCGGGGCCGGTGGCCGCTACGGCGCGGTGCTGGTGGACTGGAACATGCCCGGCATGGACGGCCTGCAGACCATGGAGGCGATCCGCGCCACCGTCACCGCCGCGCCGCCCATCGTCCTGATGGTCAGCGCCTTCGGCCAGGGCAAACTGCTGCACACCGACGGCGCCCGCAGCGCCGACGCGGTACTGCTCAAACCCGTCACCGGCCAGCGCCTGCAAGACGCCGTGCGGCTGGCGCGCGCGGCCCGCGAAACGTCGGCGGCGGGCAAGGCGAACTCGGAACAAACCGGTGATGCGGCGGCGGCGGAACGCGCGCCGGCGATGGAGGCTGCACATGCGCAGGCTTCGGCGGGTGCCTCGGGACCGCCCGCCGGCCTGCGGGTCGACGGCGTGCGCATCCTGCTGGTGGAAGACAATCCGATCAATCAGCTGGTCGCCAGGAGCATGCTCGATTACGCCGGCGCCACCATCGATTCGGTCGACAACGGCCGCGCGGCGGTCGATCTGCTGCGCACCGAATCGCACCGCTACGACGTGGTGCTGATGGACGTGCAGATGCCGGAGATGGACGGCTTCGAGGCGACCCGCCTGATACGCTCGGAACTGAAACTGACGCTGCCCGTGCTGGCGATGACGGCCGGCGTGCTGGCCTCGGAACGCGAACAATGCACCGCTTCCGGCATGAACGACTTCATCGCCAAGCCGATCGACGTCGAGGAAATGCTGCGCGCGATCCTGCGCAACCTGAGCGCGCCGTCCGCCGACAGCCGCTAACGCCCTCCGCCGCGCAATTGTGTCGTGACCGGCGACCGCGCGGCGCCGGCGCGCGTGGTAAAAGTCGCGGACATGGCGTAGGCAAGCTTGGCGTTTCAGTCACGGAACAGCGGTCCCATGTCGCAAGTCGTTGCCCTATAACAACGAAAATGTGACATTTCGGTATAAATTCAACCTAAATCAAGCCCTTCCGGGCCACACTAAAAAAGAGGTCGAGGACGAACGAGTACGTCCAGATATAACCACCGGAGGGTACACATGAAACAAAACCAGCTCGCAACCCGCACTTTAGCCAGCAACACAGTTTTCAACCCCGCGATGAAATCGCTGATGGCATTGACGATCCTCGGCGCGTTCTGCGCCACGGCCGACGCGCAAGACAGCCTCCCCATCACGGTCAGCGGATTCGGCACCGGCGCCGTGACGCGGACCGACACCAACGACGCCGAGTTCTCGCGCCTGAACCAGGCCAGCGGCGCGGCCAAGCACTGGCGCACCGGCGTCGATTCCAATCTGGGACTGCAGGTCACCGGCAAGTTAAGCGAGACCATTTCGTTCACCGCCCAGGGCCTGGTGCGCAAGTACGGCGAGGAAGACAGCTACGGCGCCGAGTTGACCTGGGCCTTCGCCAAATTCAAGATCAATGACGATTTCTCGGTGCGCCTGGGGCGGGTCGGCCTGCCGGTCTACATGATTTCCGATGTGCGCAACGTCGGCTACGCCAACACCATGCTGCGCCCCCCGACCGAAGTGTATCGTCAAGTGCCCTTCGACAGCGCCGACGGCGGCGACATCACCTACCAGCACGCGTTCGGCGACAGCACCGTCACCGCCCAATTTGGCATCGGCAGGGCCAAAGTGCGCCTGGATGATGGCGTCGAAGTCGAGTTCAAGCCGGCCATGGCGGCGCAGCTGCTGCTCGAGAACGGGCCGTTCACCTACCGCCTCGGCCACTCGCGCACCAAATTGACCATCAACGACAGCGTCAATGTGCGCACGCTGACGAACGCATTCACCGCCCTGAATATGACCGGCATTCTGGCGCAGATACCGTCGCGCGATGTCACCGGCACGTTCAATTCGGCCGGCATCAGCATGGACTACCGCAACATCATCGGCATGGCCGAATACGCCAAGCGCAAGACCGACACCCGCCTGGTGCACGACACCACATCCTGGTATGCGATGCTGGGCTACCGCATGGGTAAGTTCCTGCCGTTCGTGATGCACGGCGACGTCAAGCAGGACAGCATCCGCAGCTTCTCGACGCTGCCGACCACCGGTCCGCTGGCGCCGCTGACGGCCGGCGCGAACGGCGCGCTCAAGGCGGGGCTGCAATCGAGCACCGCGATCGGCCTGCGCTGGGACTTCTACAAATCGGCGGCGTTCAAGGTCCAGATGGACCGGGTCAAGACACGCGATGGTGTCGGCTACCTCGTCAACCCCCAGCCAGGCTTCGCCGGCGGCACGGTGAATGTGTATGCCGCCGCGGTCGATTTCGTCTTCTAAGGAGAGCCACATGAAAACGACTATCGGCAAGCTGCTGCTGGCGGCGGGTGTTTGCGCCTTCGGTGCGCCTTCGTTCGCGGCGGAGATCGTGGTGATCGTCAGTCCGAAGAACCCTGCCACGCGCATGTTCAGCGAACAGGCGGGCCAGTTCTTCCTGGGTAAATCGACCTTGTTCACTCCCATCGAACACACCGACGGCGCGCTGCGCAACGAGTTTTATAAAAAGGTGCTGGACAAGGATGCGACGCAGGTCAAGGCCATCTGGTCGAAGCTGGTCTTCACCGGCAAGGCCAGCGCGCCGAAGGAATACGCCTCCAGCGCCGAGGTGAAAAAGGCCGTGGCGGCGGATCCGACCGCCATCGGCTACATCGAGAAATCACAGGTCGACGACACGATCAAGGTGATCCTCAACGTGCAATGACGATGTGCGATGACGATGTGTGATGATAACGCCCGGCGGCGACGGAAACGGACCCCGGGCGTTTCTTCATCCTTCGACCACGATCGCGGGCCGCAGGCGCTTGCGCGACGCCCGCGCATGCGGCACCCAGGCGTGGGTTTGCCAGCGGTGCCACATGATCAAGCCGCGTATCCATTCATCGGCGACGTAGGCGATCCAGACGCCGACCAGGCCCCAGCCCAGCACCACACCCAGCACCCAGCTGCCGCCGGCCAGTACCAGCAGCATCGACAAGGCCCCCGCCATCACCGGAAAACGGGCGTCGCCGGCCGCGCGCAGCGCGTTGATGACCACCAGGTTGAAGGTGCGGCCCGGTTCGAGCAGCACCGTGATCCACAACAGCGTGATGCCGGCGTCGATGATGTGCTGGTCCTGCGTGAACCAGCCCAGCAGCCAGCGGCCGCCCAACGCCGCGGCGGCGGCGATCGCCACGCACGCCACCAGGCCGATTTTGAGCGCCCGCCGCACCACCGCGTGCGCCTCGCGCAGGTCGCCCGCGCCGATCAGGTAGCCGACCACGATTTCCACCGCCAGGCCGGTGGCGATACTGAACATCATCACCCCGCCCATCAGCTGCAGCACGTAGGCCTGCGTCGCCAGCGAGGTCGCGCCCAGTTGCGCCGCCGTCGCCACGCTGAACATGAACGCCAGGCGGTAGGCGATGTTCTCGGCGGCGCCGGGCAGGCCGATGTGCAGCACCGCAGCCAGTTCGCGGCGCGGCAGTCGCCACCAGTCGCTGCGCACCAGGGTGACGCCGAGGTGGATGCGCCACAGCCACAGATGCAGCGCCAGACCGATGGCGCGGCTGACCGCCAGCGCCGCCGCGAAGCCGGGCAAGCCCATGGCGGGCACCGGCCCCCAGCCGTACATCAGCGGAATCGCCAGCGCCAGGTGGCTCAGGTGCATGGCGATCAGCACCAGCAGCGTGTCGCGCGTGCGCAAATGCGCGCGCATCACGCTGGCCATCGACGCGTTCCAGGCGTCGAACAGCAGCGACGGGGCGAGCGCCATCAACAGCGGCGCGGCCAGCGGGAACACCTCGGGCGGCGCGTTGAGCAGGTGTAGCAGGCCGTTGGCGCCGGCCAGCGCCGCCAGCGCCGCGACGGCGCCGAGCCAGGTGCTGGCGCCGACGACCGCGCGGGCGACCTTGTCGGCGGCGTCGCGCTGGCCGCCACCGAGGTTTTGCGTGACCACCACGCTGACGCCGGCGCCGATGATGCGGAACAGGATGAACAGCGTGGCCGAGACCTGGCTGGCGATCGCGAAGGCGCCGCCGGCGGCGTCGGAGATGCGCGAGGCCAACGCGGTGCCGACCACGCCGGCGCCGATCGCCAATCCCAGTTCGACCAGCAGCGGCCACGCCAGATTGAACATCGGTGGGGTGCCGGACGGGGATTTGGTAGCGGACATGGGGAGTTCGGGAGAGTTAGTAGTGCTGAGCTCCCTCAGTTTACAGCAATATCGGCCGGTTTATAAGTCGCCGCAACGCGGGCATGGCCGATCACGCCGCGCCGATCCGCCCCACCTGAATCAGGGCTGTGCTTGATTTCGTCGGCATCGGCGCTTTCGTTGTCGTGGCGTCGATCTTGAACGATCCGACCAGCTGCGCCAGTTCCCTGGCCTGCGCCCGCATCGCCGCCGCCGCCGCTGCCGCCTCTTCAACCAGCGCGGCGTTCTGCTGCGTGACGCCGTCCATCTCGCCGATGGCGGTGGTCACCTGTCCTATGCCGTGTTCCTGCTCGGCGCTGGCGCTGCTGATCGCGGCCATGATGGCGGTCACCTTGCGCACGCTCAGCATGATTTCGTCCATCGTCGCGCCGGCGGTTTCGGCCAGCGCGCTGCCGCTGGCGATCTGCCCGGCCGAGTCGTTGATCAGTTTTTTGATCTCCTTGGCCGCCGCCGCCGAACGCTGGGCCAGATTGCGCACCTCCGACGCCACCACCGCGAAGCCGCGACCCTGCTCGCCCGCGCGCGCCGCCTCGACGGCGGCGTTCAAGGCCAGGATATTGGTCTGGAAGGCGATGCTGTCGATCACGCCGGTGATGTCGACGATCTTGTGCGCGTAGGCGTTGATGCCGGCCATCGTCCGCACCACCTCCGACACCACCTCGCCGCCCTTGCCCGCCACCTCCGACGCCGACAAGGCCAGCGCGTTGGCCTGGCGCGCGTTGGCGCTGTTGTCGCGCACCGCCGACGTCAGTTGCACCATCGCCGACGCGGTTTCCTGCAGCGCTCCGGCCTGATGCTCGGTGCGGCGCGACAGATCCAGATTGCCGTTGGCGATTTCGCGCGAGGCCGAGTCGATCGCCACCGCGCCGTCGCGCACCCGGCCGACGGTATCGGCCAGGCGGCCGGTCATGTGGCTCAACGCGTCGAACAGCTGGCCGATCTCGTCGCCGCGCCCATGTTCGATGACCACGTGCAGCCGGCCGGCCGCCACCTGTTCGGCCAGCGCCACCGCGCGCGTGAGCGGACGCACGATACTGCGGGTCAGCATCAGCGCCAGCACCGCGCCCAGCGCCAGCGTCGCCACGCCAAGGCCGATCAGCAGCGCGCGGCTGCTTCGATACTGGACGGCCGACAGCGCCGCCATCGTCCTGGCCTCCTGGGTTTGATATTCCAGCAGTTTTTGCAGCGCGCCGGTGTAAGCGCCGAAAGCGGCGGCCAGGCGGGTGTCGAGCAAGTCGGCCACTTCCTGTATCCGCCCGCCCTCCTTCAGCTTGAACAGGTCGGCGCGCAGCGCCAGATACGCGGACCACCTGGCGCCGACGGCCAACAGCAACGCGTGCTCGACGCCGTCGGCCGGCAGCGCGGCCAGTTGCCGATCCATGCCCTCGGCGACCTTTTCGCCGGCGGCCAGCTGCGCCTGGAAGATGTCGCCCACTTCCAGGCTGTCGCTGCGGGCGATCGAAATGGCCCGCAGGCCATTGAGCTCGGCCACGCCCAGCAGTTCGGACGTCAACTGCTGTTTGGCCAGCTTGTCATCGACCAGATTGGATGTGGTGTCGTTGGCCGACTGCAGGCGCCACAACGACACGGCCGACATGCAGGCCATCGCCAGCAGCAGCGTGGCGAACGACGCCAGCACGCGCGCGCCGGTTCTTAATTGAGGGAGTTTCATCGCGACAGTTCTTCCGAGTAATTAATGTTATAAGACCGACATTAATCACTATACGCGACGAATATGACGCCTTAATTACCGCAAGGCAATTCTCGGCGCCACCTATGCCACGGGCGTGAGCAGCGGGCGCCCGTCGAAATGCGCCACCAGGTTGTCCACCACCAGCTGACCCATCGCGTGGCGGGTCTCCACCGTCAGGCTGCCCACGTGCGGCGCCAGCACCACGTTTTCGAGTTCGCGCAGCGCGGCGGGAACGCGCGGCTCGTCATCGAACACGTCGAGCGCCGCCATCCCCAGGGAGCCATCGCGCAGCGCGGCGATCAGCGCCTGCTGGTCCACCAGCGAACCGCGTGCGATATTCACCAGCGTGCCCTCCGACCCCAGCGCCGCCAGCACCTGCGCGTCCACCGCGTGCCGGGTGGCCGCGCCGCCCGGCGCGCACACCACCAGATAGTCGCTGGCCCGCGCCAGCTCCAGCAGCGACTCGCTCCGTGGCTGGACCACGCCGGCGATCGCGCGCGGCTGGAAGTACCGCGTGCGCATGCCAAACGCCTCGGCCCGCGCCGCCACCGCCTGGCCGATGCGTCCGAAGCCGAACACGCCGCACACCTTGCCGCGCAGCGCGCGCGTCGGCGCCAGCGGCTGTCCCGCCTCCCAGGCGCCGCTGCGCACGTAGCGGTCCAGCGCCGGCAGGCGCCGCGCCGCAGCCAGCAACAAGGTCAACGCCAGGTCGGCCACGTCGTCGGTCAGCACGCCGGGAGTATTGGTGACGGCGATGCCGCGCGCGCGCGTCGCCTCCAGCGCCACCGCGTCGGTGCCGATGCCGTTGACGGCGACGATTTCCAGCGCCGGCAACTGGTCCAGCAGCGCCGGGCCGACGCCGATCGCGCCGGTGGTCAGCAGGCCGCGCACACCGGCGGCCACGCCGCGGATGTAATCGGGCTGCGCCTCGCGCGGCTGGCGCCACGCGTGGTGGCATTCGAAGCGGGTGTCCAGCTGTTCCATGACGGCGGCCGACGGGCTGGCCGCCAGCACCAGGAGTTGTGGTTTCATAGCGAAGTCTTTATGTAGGGTGGCTTGTAAATTGATGCTAACGGCGTGCTCACGGCGATTGTACAAGCGCCGGCGAATTCGCGCCGCAAGCATGGACTTTCGGCCGGCTATTCCGTATGCTGATAATCACTTGCCGGGAGAGTGCCCTGATTTGAACATCCATGCCCTATCGCCGCATGCCTGTATCGCCGCCCTTTGTCGGCTGTTTCGGCTACGCCGTGCCGTCCCGCTGTCCCGTGTCGCCTTCGCGCCGGCGGCATGCCTGTGCCTTGTCGCCGGCGCCATGTTGTTCGGACCCGCCAGGGCCGGCGCGGAGCGCTGGGATAAACTGGCCACCCCGCTGTTTGAACACCTCGGACTGGAACAAGGCTTGCCGCATCCGGTCAGCATGGCGCTGGCGCAGGACGGCGACGGCTATATCTGGATCGGCACGCAGAGCGGCCTGGCGCGCTGGGACGGCTACCGCGTGCGCAGCTTCCACCACAGCGCCGCCGACCCCACCAGCCTTCCCGGCGATTTCATTCAAACCCTGCACGTGGACCCGCGCGGCCGCCTGTGGATCGGCACCGCCACCGCCGGCCTGGCGATGTACGACAATCGCAAGGAGCACTTCGTTCGCCTCGACGATAAGTTGAACCAGGGCCTGGTCAGCGCGATCGCCAGCGACGCCAAGGGCAACCTGTGGATCGGCACCCCCACCGGCCTCAAATTCTACGACACCGTCGCCGGCACGGTCACCAACCATACCCGCGAGACCGCGCCCGGCCTGCCGGACAACCAGATCCGCGCGCTGCTGGTGGACCGCTCCGGCAACCTGTGGATCGGCACCGGCACCGGCCTGGCGCGGATGAAGCCCGGCGGCGCCATCGCCGCCATCCCGGTCGTCAACGCCGGCCAGGGCGGCTGGAGCGACACCGTCATGGCCCTGGGCGAAAACAGCCGTGGGCAGATCGCCTTCGGCACGCTCAAAAGCGGCATCGGCACGGTCGATCCGCTGGCCGACAGCGCCCGCCTGATCGCACTCAAAGGCGTCAAGGACATGGAATCGAACATGGTGCTATCGGTCGCCGAGAGCACGCCGGGCAACTGGTGGGCAAGCACCTATGGCGGCGGCATCGTCGAGTACCACACCGCCACCGGCCGCGGCAACCGCATACTGCACCAGCCGGCCGTTGCGCTCAGCCTCAGCAACGACCGCACCGCCGCCTTGCTGCGCGACCGCAGCGGCATGATCTGGGTCAGCACCGAGCGCGGCGTCGACATCCACGACCCGCACAGCGAAAGCATCGACTCGGTGTTCGGCGGCGAGGGCAAGCTGGAGGCGGCGGTCACCGCGCTGATGACCGACAGCCGCGGCGATGTCTGGATCGCGCTGGCCGACCAGGGCGTCGACATCGTCGCCACCGACGGCGCCCGGCGCGCCGCCCTGCGTCCCGACCCGCAACAGCCGGAGACGGCGCTGCCCAACCGGGTGGTGCTGGCGCTGGCCGAGGCGGAGGCCGGCGAAGCCTGGATCGGCACCCAGCTTGGTTTGTACCGCACCAGGGGCGGCGGCCGCGCCGTCAAGCGCATCGCGCTGCCGCAGGAGAACCAGTATCCGCGCATCGGCACCATCCTGAAGCGCGACGGCCAGCTTTGGCTCGGCACTTTCGAGGGGCTGCTGCGCTACGATATCGCCGCCGACGCCATCACGCGCTACGTCCAGGGACCGCCCGAAGCCGGCGGCCTGACCGACAACCGCATCCACGCCGTGGTGCCCGACGCCGACGGCGCGCTGTGGATCGCCACCCGCAACGGCCTCAATCGCCTCGATCCGGCGACCGGCAAGATCGAGCAAATCCATGCCGCGCCGGCCGTCCCCACCGCGCTCTCCGAGGCCGTTATCAGCTCGCTGGTGATGGACGGCCGCGGCAGGCTATGGGTGGGCACCTACGGCGGCGGCATCTGCGTGATGACCGGGCGCGATGCCAGGGGTGGGCCGGTGTTCGAGCGGGTCGGCGTGGACGAGGGACTGTCGACCGGCACCATCATGGCGCTGCAGTCGGACCCCGCCGGCCGCATCTGGGCCGCCACCTCCGACAGTATCGCGGTGGTCGACGCCGTCACGCTCAAGGCGCGCGCGCTGGCCCGCGCCGACGGCCTGGCGTTCCGCACCTTCTTCATCGGCGCCAGCACCGTCACCAGCGAGCGCGAGCTGCTGTTCGGCGCCACCTCCGGCATGGCGGTGGTCTACTCGGGGCGCCTGAACGACTGGGGCTTCCGCCCGCCGCTGGTCATCAGCGCCGTGCGGGTCGACCAGCGCCCGCTGACGCCGGACCAATTGAGCGCGCCCGAAGGTCCGACCCTCATCCTGGCGCCGGATACCCAGAGTTTCGAGGTCGAGCTGGCGGCGCTGGACTACTCCGCGCCGCAGCGCAACCGCTACGCCTACCTGCTCGAGGGCTTCGACCGCCGCTGGACCGAGGCCGACGCCAGCCGCCGCGTGGCCAGCTACAACCGGCTGCCGCCCGGCGCCTACCGCCTGCGCCTGCGCGGCAGCAACCGCGAGGGGCTGTGGAATGTCGAGGAGCTGTCGCTGCGGGTGGTGGTGCAACCGGCCTGGCATCAAACCTGGTGGGCCAGGACCGGCTACCTGCTGGGCGCCTGCCTGCTGGCGTGGGCGCTGGTGCGCTGGCGCGTCAGGCAGCTGCACAACAAGGGCGAGGCGCTGCAGGCGCTGGTCTACTCGCGCACCCGCCATCTGGAAAAACTCAACGCCATCGTCAAATCGATCAACGAGCAGCTGGACTTCGACGCGCTGCTGCAGACCATCCTGCAGGAGTCGACCGTCATCAAGGGCATCGATTCGGCACTGGCGCTGGTGCGCGAGGCCGGCACCGAGACGCTGACCCTGCGCGCGGCCTGGGGCCGCATCGACGCCGCCACCGACGCCTACAGCATCGACCTGCGCCAGGCCGAACTGCGCTACGCCCCGTCCGAATCGATGATCGCGCCCGACATCTTCGAAATCCACCACCCCCACGCGCTGCCGGGCGATGTCTGCGCGATGCTGGCGGTGCGCGTGGTGCTCGACGGCCAGGTCGAGGGCTACCTGATTTTCGAGAACTATCAGTACCAGACCAGGTTCGAAGCGAGCGACCTCGATCTGCTCAAGGCGCTCAAGGAGCCGTTCGTATCGGCCTACCAGAAGGCGCGGGCGCTGCGCATGATCGAGCAGGCGCGCGCCAACGCCGAAGCGGCCACCCGCGCCAAAAGCGAATTCCTGGCCAACATCAGCCACGAGATCCGCACGCCGATGAACGCCATCCTCGGCTTCGCCGGCCTGGGCACCCACCTCGACCTGCCGCCGCAGCCGCTGGACTACTTCCGCAAGATCGGCCGCGCCGGACAAAGCCTGCTCGAGATCATCAACGACGTGCTGGACTTCTCCAAAATCGAATCGGGCAAGCTGGAACTGGAGGCGCTGCCGTTCGACCTGCCCGACACGCTCAACCAGCTGGCCGACCTGTTCTCGTGGCGCGCCGCCGAGCGCGGTCTGGAGCTGGTGATCTGGTCGGCCCCGGACGTGCCGGCCAACCTGTTGGGCGATCCGCTGCGCCTGAGCCAGATCCTGGTCAACCTGGTGGGCAACGCGCTCAAATTCACCGCGCGCGGCCACATCGAACTGCGGGTGGAACTGGACCGTCACATCGACGCCGCCGACGTCGCCCCGGGCGCGTTCGCGCTGCGCTTCACCGTCGAGGACAGCGGCCTTGGCATCAGCGGCGAGCAGCAGGCGCGCCTGTTCCAAGCCTTCGCCCAGGCCGACGCCAGCACCACGCGGCTCTACGGCGGCACCGGACTGGGATTGGCGATCTCGCAGCAGCTGGTGCGCAAGATGGGCGGCGTGATCGCCGTCGACAGCGAACCCGGCGTCGGCAGCAGCTTCAGTTTCACCGTGCAGCTGCAACCGGCCGCCGACCAGGCGCCACGCCTGCTGCCGGTGCCGGCGCAGGTGCTGGGCAAGCGCGTGCTGGTGGTCGACGATTGCGAGGCGGCGCGCCACATGCTGAAGATCCAGCTGGGCGGCCTGGGACTCCAGGTGCGCGCCGTGACCTCCGGCGCGGCGGCGGTGGCCGCGCTGCAGCTCGATCCCTACGACATCCTGCTGATCGACGCCGACATGCCGGACCTGGACGGCGTCGAAACGCTGCACCGCATCGGCACCGACGCGGCGCTGGCGGCGGTGCCGGCGATCCTGATGGTCACCGCCTACGCGCGCGAACACAATGCCGCCGCCGCCGAGCAGACCCGCCGCATGCCGTTCATCGACAAGCCGGCCAATCCCTATCTGCTGCGCAGCGCGATCATGACGGCGCTCGGCCTGGACGCCGGTCAGGCCGCCGTCAAGCTGCCGGCGACGCCCCCGTTCGCGGTCCAGCGCATCCGCGGCGCGCTGGTGCTGGTGGTCGACGACAACAGCATCAACCAGCAGGTGGCGAGCGAAATCCTGCAACGGGCCGGGGTCCGGGTCGACCTGGCGGGCAGCGGCGACGAGGCCGCGCGCATGGTCCACGCGCGCAAGTACGACGCGGTGCTGATGGACATCCAGATGCCGGACATGGACGGCTACCAGGCCACGGCGCTGATCCGCGCCGACGAGCGCCACGCCGCGCTGCCGATCATCGCCATGACGGCCCACGCGGTGGCCGGCTACCGGGAGCGCTGCCTGGCCATGGACATGAACGACTACGTCACCAAGCCGATCGATCCTGACACGCTCTACGCGGTGCTGGCCACGTGGGTGGAACCCGACGCCGGCCGCGCGCCGCTGGACGAACCGGAAGCGTTGCGCGCCACGGGCCAGGCGCCGGCGGCGCCGTCGAGCGCGCGGCCGGGCATCGACATGCACGCCGCGCTGGAACGCCTGGGTGGCCACGGCGCGCTGTTGACCCGGCTGCTGAGCATGTTCGCGCACGATTTCGGCGCCACTTTGCAACACATTCAGGATGCAATCGACACCGGCGACCTGGCGCAGGCGGCCGATCTGGTGCATAAGATCCGTGGCGCGGCTGGAAACATTTCCGCGCCAGATCTGTTCGCGGCGGCGACCGCGCTCGAGCAGCGTTTGAGAGAGCGGGAGAGCGCGCTGCCGCAATTGCTGCGCGATTTCGCGCAAGCGTTCGAGATCGTCATGCACAGCGCGCACGAGGAAATCGCCAAGCAAATGCCGGCGCCGCCGGCGCCCACCGAAAACACCGGGCAGTCTCACTAGCATATTGCTATGTAGAAATCTCTTGAGATCGATCAGGCTTTGCCCTAGCATGGGCTTGCGTGTTGATACGCGTCAATCTGCCCATCAAATGAAAGGTGACCACATGGCTACGCATTCCCCGCAAGATCTGGACCTGCTGCTGTCCAAACTGTCCGCCGACGACAACTTCCGCCAGCGTTTTCTGAGCGATCCGCAAATCGCGCTCGGCGGCATGGGCATCCGCATCGACGCCGCCCAGATTCCGGCCCTGCGCAGCCTGCCGTCCAAGGAAGTCCTCGCCGCCAATCGCCACGCGATCAAGGGCAAGCTGGAAAACGCCGCCGGCGCGATTCCATTCTTCCTGTCGGGCCAACGCTGAACCCTGTCCGCCCTGGCCGTCCCGCCGACGGCGCCGGCGCGTGCGCCGTCCGGCGCCGCGCCACGAATCAAGGTTCGTAGCGCATCTCCACCGTATCCCGCGCGCCCGACGCCGCGCCGCAGCCGCACACCGCCACCACCATGTCCTTCAACGGATCGAGCCCCAACGCGCGCTCGATATCGACCTCGTTGACCGCCGCCGTCACAAAGGCCGGCAGGCCCGCCTCCGTCGCCAGCAGATAGAACGTCTGCGACAAATGCCCCGCGTCCAGCAACAGCGCGCGGTAGGCCTTGGCGTGGTTACGGTACTTCCAGAAATTGCGCTCGACGCGCGCCGCCAGCACCACCATCATCGGCGCGTCGACAAACCAATCCTGGTCGGCCACCATGCGCATCGCCAGCTCCGCCGTCTGCGTGGTATCCATCGCCACCAGCGGCTCCAGCGCGTGCCGCACCGGATGGTAGTGATACAAGCCGGGCGCCACGCCCTGCACGCGCTGCGCCAGCACATAGGCCTCGGTCGGATGCAGCCCGCCGGCGGAGGGACTGAGCTTCTTCAGCACGAACGCGTCCGGCGCCATCTCGCGCTCCCCCTGCGAGCCGAAGGCGCGTTGCAGCAAGCGCGCGGCGGTGGCCAGCGGCAGCGTGGCGACGGGATCGAAGTTACGGCCGGTGTAACGCTTGAACAGCGTCTCGTCCAGACCGGCGCGCGCGGGAACCGGCAGCATCAACGCGTCGATGGCGGCGCCGCGTTCGATGGCCGGTTGCGGCGGCGCGCCGTACGACTCGACCAATTCCTCGAAGCTGGGGAACTGCATGCCCTTGTCGACCCGCATATCGCCCCAGCGGCTGAACATGTGCGCGGTGGCCGACAAAGGCCGCCAGTGCTGCGAGCGCAGCACCTCGTCGCGTTCGCGCATCGCCGCGCCTTCGGGCGAATCGCTCAGCAGCAGGCCGTGCGCGAGCAAGCGCGCGATGACCTCGGCCGACGACTTTTGTTCGCAGGCGGCGCGCTCCTGCCACAACGTCAGGCTGATGCAGCCCAGGGCCTGCAGCTCGTCGCTGCCGATCTCGACCTCGTTGCCCAGGTGCGGCGCCAGCGCGATCCAGCGCACCGTCGCACCCAGCGCGCTCTCGCCGGCGAACAGCGACGACCAATCGATATCGAGCTCTTCGCGAGGCTCGACAAACAGCACGGCGCAACGTCTGATCAGCATGATGGTTTCACCTTCAGCGATTATGGTGCGATTTCGGTCAACTGGTAGCCTGTACTGCGTCCCCCGGCATCCATTTTACGCAGAACACCGCGCGCGACCAAATCGGTGATGTCACGCAACGCCGTGCCGGCCGGCGCCCGCAGAAGGTCGCCGGCGGCCGGATTCGCCGGTTGCCCTTCCCGTCGTTATTTCACGCGCTGCTTTTCCAGCTTGCGCGCCAGCGTGCGGCGGTGCATGCCCAGCCGGCGCGCCGCTTCCGAGATATTGAAGTCGGTCTCGGCCAGCACCGTGTGGATATGCTCCCACTCCAGGGTCTTGATCGATGTCGAGCGGTTGGTCAGCTCCAGCTCGGCCGCGCCGGCGACGTGCTCGAACGCGGCCTCGATATCGTCGGTGTTGGACGGCTTGGCCAGGTACTGGCACGCGCCCAGCTTGATCGCCTCGACCGCCGTGTTGATGCTGGCGAAGCCGGTCAGCACCACGATCAACATGTCCGGATCGTGCTGGTGCAGCATCTGCACGCAGGCCAGCCCGGACGAGTTACCCTTCAGCTTCAGGTCCACCACGGCGTAGCCGGGCGAGTGGTCCACCAGCACCGCGCTGGTCTCGTCGACGTTCTCGGCCAGCAGCACCCTGTAACCGCGCCGTTCGAACGAACGGCTCAAGGTGCGGGCGAACGCGGCGTCGTCTTCGACCAGCAACAGCAAACGTTCTTCAGTACTCATGATTAACTTGTTCCGATTTGATTTCGATGGCCGACAGCGGCAGCGCCAGCCGCACCATCGCCCCGCCCCGCTCCAGATTGCTGGCGGTGACGGCGCCGCCCAGCGTGCGCGCGACGTTCACGACCAGGAACAGCCCGAGCCCTCCGCCCGGACGCCCCTTACTGGAATTATATGGTTTGCCGAATTGCGCCAGCATCGCCTCGGCGAAGCCGGGGCCGGCGTCGGTCACCTGCAGCACCAGCGCATCGTCCTCGCGCGAGGCCTCCATGCGCAGCCACTGCGGCGAAGCCTCCAGCGCATTATCCAGCACATTGCAGATCATTTGCTTGAGCGTCGAATCGGACACCACCGGCAGGTCCGGATCGATGCGGTTTTCGAACTCGAACGCCACCACCGGACGGCCGATGCGCCACTCGGCCACCACCTCGTCGAGGAAGGTGTTGATGGTGGTCGCGGCCGACGATTCGCCGCGCGTCTCGCCGGCCGACAGCAGGATGCCGCTGACGATGGACTTGCAGCGCTTGAGCTGCGTCTGCATCTCGGCGATTTCCTCCAGCAGCACCGGGTTGCCCTTGAACTCGGGCATGTGCTTCCAGTCGCCGAGGATCACGGCCAGGGTGGCCAGCGGCGTGCCCAGTTCGTGCGCCGCGCCCGAGGCCAGCAGGCCCATGCGGATGATGTGCTCCTCCTCGGCCGCGCGCTGGTGCAAGGCGGCCAGCTTGGCGGCCGTGGTGCGCATATTGCGCGTGATGCGGCTGATGAAGATCACCAGCAGCGCCGCGTCGAGGATGAAGCACACCAGCATCCCCTGCACGTACAGACTCATGATGCCGCGCTCGTGGTCTTGCGGCAGCCGCAGCGGCTCGGAGAACAGCGCCAGCCAGGCGATGCAGGCGCCGGTGACGGCCACGATGGTCCAGGTCGACCAGGCTTCGAGCAGCACCGCGCCCAGGATCACGTGCAGCAGGTACAGGAAGACGAAGGGGTTGGTGGCGCCGCCGCTCAGGTACAGCTGGGCGGTCAGGCTGGCGACATCCACCGTCAGCGCCAGCAGCAGTTCGTTGTTGGAGACGAACTGGTTTTCCTGCCAGCGCAGGGTGCTGGCGATGTTGAAGGCGATCAGGCAGGCCAGCACGTTGAGCATGGCCGGCATCGGCAGTTGCACGTCGAGCAGTTGCGAGGCGGCGGCGATGGTGGTGATCTGGCCGATCACGGCGATCCAGCGCAGCTGGATCAGCTGCTGCATGTTCTTGTGGCCGGCCGCGTGCGTGATGGTGTTGGCCGACGCTTTCACGGCGGCCAGCGGTTCGACCACGGGGGCGTTGGGACGACCGCGGTCGAAGGGGTTGGGGTATTTTGTCGCCATCCGTCTTATTTTACGTGATCGGCGCCCTTGCGCGCATCCCTTGCCACCCACCACGCAGCGCCCGCCACCATCAACGCCAGTCCGAACCAGGTGATGGCGTAGACCAGGTGATTGTTGACGAAGGAGATCACCGTCAACCCGCCTGCCGGGCGCACGCTGTCGCCGGGCAGGTCGGCCTGCGCGGAAGCGGCATCGGCATCGACGAAGTATGGCGCCACCGCCGGCAAGCCGCGCGCCCTGGCGATCGCCTGCACGTCGCGCGTGTACCAGTAGTTGCGCTCCGGTTGGTTGCTGCGCAGCGAGCTGTTCTTTTCGCCGATGCGCAGCAGGCCGGTGACCGTCACCGCCGGAGCGCCGGCGACCGCAGCGCAGGCGTTGGCGGTGGCCGGCGCGGGCGACGGGCGCGGACTCCAGCCGCCGGCCCCGGCCGGCACGAAGCCCCGGTTGACCATGACGATGCCGCCGTCGGCCGTGCACAGCGGCGTCAGCACCCAGTAGCCGATGCCGCGCTCGAGCGACGCCAGGGTCCACGTGGTCGACCCCGGCAGGTACGCGCCGCTGATGCGCACGCGGCGGTACTCGTCGTCCTCGGCGCGCAACCGCGGCCAGTCGGCGACGCCGGGGGCCGGCGCCGGCGCCGCGTGCACGCGCTGGTCGACCCGTTCGATCAACGCCAGCTTCCATTGCAATCTGAATATTTGCCACGTCCCCAAAGCAAAAAACCCTGCGAACATCACCCCGGCCACGAGGGCCAGGATGACGCGCAGGGCGCGGGAACGTTGGCGCGATGCGCCAGTCGTCATTTCATGTCGTGCATGCTGTGCACATCCGAGCCCATCGAAGGCATCATGTTCAGGTTCATGTGGTACATGACCCAAATCGAGCCGGCCAGGACGATCAGCAGCAGCACCAGCGTGAACAACAACGCCAGCAACGACCAGCCGCCTTCGTTCTTGCCGTTCATGTGCAGGAAGTAGACCATGTGCACGACCACCTGGACGGCGGCGAAGGCCAGGATCACGGCGGCCGTGGTGCTGGACTTGTCGAACACCTTGGCCATCACCAGCCAGAACGGAATGGCCGTCAGGATCACCGACAGCACGAAGCCGATGGCGTAATCCTTCAGGCTGCCGTGGGCGCCTTCCGCGCCGTGGCCATGATCGTCATGGCCGTGGCCGTGGCCGTCGCCGTGGCTATGGTTGTGTGGCGCGCTCATGGCAGAACTCCCATCAGGTAAACAAAGGTAAACACACCGATCCAGATCACGTCCAGGAAGTGCCAGAACATCGACAGGCACATCATGCGGCGGTTGTTCTCGACCGTCAGACCGTGCTTTTTCAGCTGGAACATCAACGTGATCAGCCAGATCGTACCGAAGGTCACGTGCAGACCGTGGGTGCCGACCAGCGCGAAGAACGAGGTCAGGAACGCGCTGCGCTGCGGACCGGCACCGATGTGTATCAGGTGCATGAACTCTTCGATCTCCAGGAACAGGAACGCCAGGCCGAACAGGCCCGTGATGCCCAGCCAGATGATGGCGAACTTCAGGCTCTTGCGCTGGGCGGCGATCATGGCGAAGCCATAGGTGATCGACGACAGCAGCAGGAACGCCGTGTTCAGGGCGATGGTGCCCAGTTCGAACAGCTCGGCGCCCGACGGGCCGCCCGCGTAATTGCGGCCGAGCACGGCGTAGGCGGCGAACAGGCCGGCGAACAGCAGGCAGTCGCTCATCAGGTACAGCCAGAAGCCCAGCAGGGTGCCGTTCTCCGGGTGGTGGTCGGCTACGTAGTAGCGCGCGCTTGGGTCGTCGCTCATGGCGGCGTTAGCGGTTATATCAGACATGGCTTTCCAGCAAACGAGTGTGCGCTTCTTCGGTACGGATGACTTCTTCCGCCTTGATGTAGAAATCGCGCTTGTAGTTAAAGGTGTGCTTGATGATGGCGACCATCATGGCGACGAAGCCGACGATGGCCAGCGCCCACATCTGCCAGACCAGGGCGAAGCCCATGACGAACGACAGCGACGAGATGATGAAGCCGGCGGCCGTGTTCTTCGGCATGTGGATATCGACGAAGCCCTTGGTCGGACGCTTGTAGTTGTGCGCCTTCATGTCGGCCCAGCTGTCGCTGTCGTGCACCACCGGGGTGAACGCGAAGTTGTAGTCCGGCGGTGGCGACGAGGTCGCCCACTCCAGCGTACGGCCGCCCCATGGGTCGCCGGTGACGTCGCGCAGCTTCTCGCGGTCGCGCCACGACACATAGATCTGCATCAGGAACGCGCCGATACCGCCGGCGATGATCAGCGCGCCGATGGCGGCGATGACGAACCAGATTTGCAGCGACGGATCTTCGAAGTGGTTCATGCGGCGGGTCACGCCCATGAAGCCCATCACGTACAGCGGCGTGAACGCGACCCAGAAGCCGACCAGCCAGCACCAGAAGCAAACCTTGCCCCAGAATTCGTCGAGCTTGAAGCCGAACGCTTTCGGGAACCAGTAGTTCATGCCGGCGAACAGGCCGAACACCACGCCGCCGATGATGACGTTATGGAAGTGGGCGATCAGGAACAGCGAGTTGTGCAGCACGAAGTCGGCCGGTGGCACGGCCAGCATCACGCCGGTCATGCCGCCGATGACGAAGGTCAGCATGAAGCCCACGGTCCACAGCATCGGCACGTCGAAGGTGATGCGGCCCTTGTACATGGTGAACAGCCAGTTGAAGATCTTGGCGCCGGTCGGGATCGAGATGATCATCGTCGTGATGCCGAAGAACGAGTTGACGCTGGCGCCCGAACCCATGGTGAAGAAGTGGTGCAGCCATACCAGGTACGACAGGATGGTGATGACGACGGTGGCGTACACCATCGACGTGTAGCCGAACAGGCGCTTGGCGCTGAAGGTCGAGACGATTTCCGAGAACACGCCGAACACCGGCAGGATCAGGATGTAGACCTCGGGGTGGCCCCAGATCCAGATCAGGTTGACGTACAACATCGGGTTGCCGCCGAGGTCGTTGGTGAAGAAGTTGGTGCCGACCATGCGGTCGAGCGACAGCATCGCCAGGGTGACGGTCAGGATCGGGAAGGTGGCGACGATCAGGGCGTTGGTGCACAGCGCGGTCCACGTGAAGACAGGCATCTTCATCAGGTCCATGCCCGGCGCGCGCATCTTGACGATGGTGGCGATCAGGTTGACGCCGGACAGGGTCGTGCCCACCCCGGCGATCTGCAATGACCAGATATAGTAATCAACCCCCACGTCCGGACTGGCCATGATGCCCGACAGCGGCGGGAACGCCAGCCAGCCGGTCTTGGCGAATTCGCCGACGAACAGCGACACCATCGTCAGCATGGCGCCGAAGGTGGTCATCCAGAACGAGAAGTTGTTCAGGAACGGGAACGAAACGTCGCGCGCGCCGATCTGCAGCGGCACCACGTAGTTCATCAGGCCGGTCACCAGGGGCATGGCCACGAAAAAGATCATGATCGTGCCGTGGGCCGTGAAGACCTGGTCGTAATGGTGCGGCGGCAGGAAGCCGGCGTTGTCGCCGAAGGCCATCGCTTGCTGGGCGCGCATCATCAGCGCGTCGGCGAAGCCGCGCAGCAGCATGATGATGCCCAGGATCATGTACATGATACCGATCTTCTTGTGGTCGATACTGGTGATCCAGTTCTTCCACAGCGGGCCCCACAGGCGGAATTTGAACATGACGGCGAGGAAGGCCAGGCCTCCGATCGCCACCATGGCGAAGGTGCCGATCAGGATGGGCTCATGCAGCGGGATCGATTCCCACGACAGGCGACCCAGGATCGGGTGGTTGGGTGTCAAGGTATGTTCGGACATGGTCATTCTTTACGGATGGGTTGGGCGGTGGCGGCAACGTCGGTCTCACAGACGTCTTTGTCCAGCGCTTTGACTGCGGCCGCCGCCTTGATGCGTGTGGCGTCCTGGTGCATCAGGGTGTTCATGCAGACCGAACCTTCAACCACGCAACGGTTCAGCACGAGGTCGTACAGACCCTTGTCGACGGTACCGAAGTGGGTGATCTGATGCTTGATGGTCGGCTTGTCCAGCGCCACGTACTCGGCGCGGGTGAGCGCCGAACCGGCCTTGGTCTTGGCGACCCAGGCGTCGAAGTCGCCCTGGTTCACGCCGTGGTACTTGAAGCGCATCTGCGAGAAACCGGCGCCGCTGTAGTTCGACGAGAAGCCGTCGTACACGCCCACCTTGTTCATCACCGCGTTCAGCTGCGTTTCCATGCCGGGCATGGTGTAGACCATGCCGGCCAGCGCAGGAATGTAGAAGGCGTTCATCACGGTCGAGGACGTCATCTTGAAGCGCACCGGCACGTCGATCGGCGTCACCAGCTCATTGATGGTGGCGATGCCCTGTTCCGGATAGATGAACATCCACTTCCAGTCCATCGACACGACCTGGATCTCGAGCGGCTTGACGCCGGCGGCCACCGGACGCTCGGCGTCGATGCGGCTGAGCGGACGGTACGGGTCCAACAGGTGGGTGTAGATCCAGGTGATCGCGCCCAGCACGATGATGATCAGCAGCGGCGCGCCCCAGATCAGCAATTCGAGCTTGGTCGAGTGATCCCAGTTCGGTTCGTATTTGGCGGAAGTATTTGACTTCCTATAGCGCCAAGCGAACAGACAGATCAAAATCATAACGGGTACGATAATCAACAGCATCAGCAATGTGGAAACAATGACAAGGTTTCCCTGCTGAGCGGCGATATCTCCGGACGGGTTCAACACGACCGTGTTGCAGCCAGCAAGCCACAACAACGGTGCGAGGAATAGCCCACGACGAGCGATAGGAGGAATCATGCGGTAATTTACGTCACAGATTATGGATAACATGCTACTGTACCTATTACGGAATGTTCTTGCCATTGGACACTTTGTCCTAGTGGTCCGGGGACATGATCGTAATAAAAATTAATTTACTTACGAGACGAGACCATGGCCAATACGACTACATTAACGGGCGTCGTCCCAGAGCATCAAACCAGCCAAGGCGCGCGCAACATCAATGCCCGGGATGGGGATATTTCACCAGGCGAAATCGCCATCGGCGTGGTCATCGGCCGCGCCTCCGAATACTTCGACTTCTTCGTCTACGCGATCGCCTCGGCGCTGGTGTTCCCGTCGGTGTTCTTCCCGTACGAGAGCCGCCTTGACGGAACACTATACGCTTTCGCGATTTTCTCGCTAGCATTTATTGCCCGACCGCTCGGTACTGTGGCATTTATGGCAGTGCAACACCGGTTCACCCGGGAAGCCAAGCTGATGCTTGCGCTGATGGTGATGGGCGTGTCCACCGCCGGCATCGCCTTCCTGCCCGATTACGCGTCGCTGGGCACCACCTCCATCGTCATCCTGTCGCTGCTGCGCATCGGCCAGGGCATCGCCCAGGGCGGTTCGTGGGACGGCCTGCCGTCGCTGCTGGCGCTGAACGCGCCCGAAAACAAGCGCGGCTGGTACGCCATGCTCGGCCAATTGGGCGCGCCGATCGGCTTCCTGATCGCCGCCGGCCTGTTCGCCTACATGATGGCCACCTTGAGCTCGCTGGACTTCCTCGACTGGGGCTGGCGCTATCCGTTCTATGTGGCGTTCGCCATCAACGTGGTGGCGCTGTTCGCCCGCCTGCGCCTGGTGACCACCCATGAATACTCGCACCTGCTCGACGAGCGCCAGCTGGAACCGGTCAGCGTGGTCGAGCTGCTGAGCAAACAGGGCCGCAACGTGCTGATCGGCGCGCTGGCCGCGCTAGCCAGCTACGCGCTGTTCCACCTGGTGACGGTGTTCCCGCTGTCCTGGATCAGCCTGTACTCGCCGCGTTCGGTGTCCGGCTTCCTGCAGGTGCAGATGGTCGGCGTCGTATTGATGACGATCGGCATTATTATTTCGGGCCTGGTGGCCGACCGCTACGGCCGCCGCCGCACCCTGGGCACGCTGGCCATCATGATCGCGGTCTTCAGCGCCGCCGTGCCGTCGCTGATCGACGGCGGCGAGCTCGGCCAGGATATCTTCATCCTGGTGGGCTTCGCGCTGCTGGGCCTGTCGTACGGCCAGGCCGCCGGCGCCGTCACCGCCAACTTCGAACAGCGCTTCCGCTACACCGGCGCGGCGTTGACGTCCGATATCGCCTGGCTGGTGGGCGCCGGTTTTGCGCCGCTGGTGGCGCTGGGCGTGTCGGCGCACTTCGGACTGGCCTACGTCGGCCTGTACCTGCTGTCGGGCGCGGTCGCCTCGCTGGCCGCGCTGAGCCTGAACCGCAGGCTCGATATCCGTAACTGAAGTTAGCAACTAATATAACAAGTCACTAATAAGATGCAGTAAAACCTGCTTCAGGAGGCGGGGCCGCACATCGCGGCCCCTTTTCTTTCAGAGGAGACAACATGAAAGTATGTATCGTCGGCGCCGGGGCCATCGGCGGCTTCATCGGCACCCGTTTGGCGGCTGCGGCCGCGTGTGATCTGAGCGTGCTGGCGCGCCGCGCGGCACTCGTTTCGCTGCAAGAACATGGCTGGCGGCTGCGCCAGGGCGACGTCCTGACCACCGCGCCGGCGCGCGCCAGCGACGACGCCGCGCAGCTGGGCCGCCAGGACGTGGTCATCGTCGCCGTCAAGGGCCAGGGCTTGACCGCCGTGGCGCGCGAGATCGGCCCGCTGATCGGGCCGGACACGGTGATCCTGCCGGCCATGAACGGCGTGCCATGGTGGTTCGGCCAGGGCGTGGCCGCCATCGGCGACCAGCCGCTGGCCAGCGTCGATCCGGAAGGCACGATCACCGCCGCCCTGCCCTACGCCCAGGTGCTCGGCTGCGTGGTGCACGCCAGCACGTCGTCGCCGGAGCCGGGCCTGACGGCCCACAAAATGGGCAACGGCCTCATCATCGGCGAACCGGGCGGCGGGGAGTCGGCCCGCGCGCGCCAGCTCGGCGCGCTGCTGGGCGGCGCCGGCTTCGACGTCACCGTCTCCGACAACATCCGCTACGACATCTGGTACAAACTGTGGGGCAACATGACGTTGAACCCGGTATCGGCGATGACCGGCGCCACCGCCGACCGCATCCTCGACGATCCGCTGGTGGCCGAGTTTTGCCGCGCGGCGATGCGCGAGGCGGCGCTGATCGGCGACCGCATCGGCTGCCACATCGCGCAGACGCCGGAGCAGCGCCACGAGGTCACGCGCAAGTTGGGCGCCTTCAAGAGCTCGATGCTGCAGGACGCCGACGCCGGCCGCGTGCTCGAACTCGACGCGCTGGTCGGCGCCGTGCGCGAAATCGGTCAGCGGCTACACCTGCCCACGCCCCACATCGACGCCCTGCTCGGCCTAACCCGCCTGTTCGGCCGGGTGCACGGCCTGTATCCGCAGTAACTCACATTCGCAGCAACCCACATCGGCAGCAATTCATATTACCGCCAAAGAAAAGGGACGCCGACCGGCGTCCCCGTACCCTGGCCGGGCGGCCGGCCATCTCACATGCCCAGCGCCGCGCGCGTGCCCAAAATACTGAACACCTGCTGGCGCAGCTCGCCCGGACGCCACAGCAGGCCGCCGGCGATAATGTTGCTACCGATGAAGTTGAACTGCATGTCGAGGCGGCGCCGCGGATCGGTGCTGCTGAGCAAATTCGTCAGCGTCGGCCCCAGCAGCGCGACGAACGAGAGCCCCTCGACCGGCACCGGCGTGAAGCCGGTCAGCAACGGCACCGACAAGGTGCCGGCGAGCTTGAAGAGCGACAACTCGAAGGTGTCCACCTGCTGCGCCTGCTCCATGAGCGCCGACAGCTCGCCCACCCTGAGCGCCTCCAGGTCCGTGTAGCGGTAGCGCAGGGTGCCGAGCAGCGTCAAACCGTTCGGACTCTTCAACAACAAGTTATAGACCAGCTCATCCATCATAACCTCCCAAGTAAAGTCACCGCAAACATGCCTGCCTCGCTCGCGAGCCAGGAGTTCAGCTTACCGAGCCGGGCGGACCGCATCATGATCAGATCGACATCGGGGCGATATTGATCCGTCATCGCCAGGTCACATTGCGCGCGTAAGCTGTGCCCGGACCACACCGAGGAGCACTGCGTGAAATTGAACGAGCAAGATTTGCTGGAGCGCGTGCACCGCGAGCTCACCGACAGCTACGACGAGGAACTGGAGATGGAGCTGGAGGACCGCGAGATCGATCCGGTCACCAAGCTGGTCATCGAAACGGAACGCAGCGAAGCGGCCAAGGCCGCCCGCCGCCACTACTTCCGCGAACTGTTCCGCCTGCAAGCAGAGCTGGTCAAACTGCAGGACTGGGTGGTGCACACCGGCCACAAGGTGGTGATCCTGTTCGAGGGCCGCGACGCCGCCGGCAAGGGTGGCGTCATCAAGCGCATCGTGCAGCGCCTCAATCCGCGCGTGTGCCGCGTCGCCGCGCTGCCCGCGCCCAACAACCGCGAGCGCACGCAATGGTACTTCCAGCGCTACGCCTCGCACCTGCCGGCCGCCGGCGAGATCGTGCTGTTCGACCGCAGCTGGTACAACCGCGCCGGCGTCGAGCGCGTGATGGGTTTCTGCAGCGACGAGCAATACGAGGAATTCTTCCAGACCGTGCCGGAATTCGAGCGCATGCTGGCGCGCTCCGGCATCCAGCTGATCAAATACTGGTTCTCGATCTCGGACGAGGAGCAAAACGCGCGCTTCCTCGGCCGCATCCACGATCCGCTCAAGCAGTGGAAGCTGAGCCCGATGGACCTGGAGTCGCGCCGCCGCTGGGAGGAATACACCAGGGCCAAGGAGATCATGCTCGAACGCACCCACATTCCGGAGGCGCCGTGGTGGGTGGTGCAAGGCGTGGACAAGAAGAAGGCGCGCCTGAACTGCATCCACCACTTGCTGGGACAGATGCCGTACGTCGAAGTCGAGCATCCGGCGATCCAGCTGCCCGAGCGCGAGTACCACGACGACTATGTGCGCCGCCCGGTGCCGTCGGAAATCATCGTCCCGGAAATATACTAGGGGGCTTTTCCATAGGAATCCGCGTGGCCCCGGGCCCATCGCGCAAGTCCCATGACCACGCCCGCCCGGGCAGCAAAACCTCGCCATGGGGCAGGCGCGCGATGACGGCCACAGGTCCTCCGGCGACCGGCTCATTGGCGAGTCCGGCACGCGGCCGGTCGCCGAACCTCAAGCCGGCTCGCCCCGGGGAGCCGCCTCGTCGAGCGCGGCCGCATCGCCCTGCAGGCCGAACGGAAGCTGGGTGCCCAGCAGGCTGAAAATCTGCTGGCCGAGCTGCCCCGCCCGCCACACCAGGCCGCCGGCGATGTCCTGCACCTCCAGGTTGTTGAACAGCAGCCGCAGCGGACGCGCCGGGTCGGTGCCGTCCAGCACATATCCGATGGGGCCGGCCGCCGTGGCCAGGCCGACGCCCGCCACCGGCACCGCGCGCGCGCCGGTCAGCAGCGGCACCGACAGCGTGCCCACCAGCTGGAACACCGCCACGTCGATGGCCACCGGCTGCGGGATCCCTGCCAGCACGGCGCCGATGTCGCCATTGGGCATCAGCGCGTCCAGGTCGGTGAAGCGCAGGCGCAGGGTGCCGGGCAAGCTCAAACCGAACCCGCTCGTCAGTATTATGTTAAAGGCAATCTCATCCATCATAACCTCCATCCAAGTTGAATGGCCACCATGCGCGGGCAACGGTGACGAAGGGAATTTCATTGGGAGACGTCGGCGGGCATGCCGAACGGGCGCTGCGTGCCGAGCAGGCTGAACTTCATTTGTTGCGGCGAGCCCGGTTGCCACAACATGCCGCCACCGATGTGGGTGGCGTCCAGGAAGCTGAACTGCAAAAACAGCTGGCGCGTGGCGTCGCCGGCGCTCAACAGCGCGTTCAGCGGTAGCGGCGTCATGTCGAAGCTGAAGATGCGGCCGGCGCCCGGCAACGGACGCGGGCCGGTCAGGAACTGTACCGCGATGCTGCCCTCGAGGTCCTGGGCGTTCATGGTGATGAAGGGCCGCTCCAGCGTCGCGGTCAATAGCGCCGCCACATCGCCGATGCCGCGGCCGGCCGCCGGTTCATCGAAAACAACGCGGAAACGAAGCGTCCCCAACAACGCGAATCCAAGCGGACTCTTCAATAACAGATCGTAAATAATCTCATCCATCATAACCTCCATGCGGGTTGAGCGGCCACCATGCGCGGGGCAATAGTGACAACGAGAACTTCCCTGCCCGAGGGGCAGTAGTTCAGCTTACCCGGCCAATCCGGACGCATTCTGATCAGATCGATATTGCAGTCGCGGCGCGCCGCCACCGCCGCGCCGCGCGGTCAAATCGGCAACGGCGGCTATCTTACGTCCCGCACGCTTGCGATTTTACATTTACAATTCCTCAGTGCAATTATTATAATAAGTTCCCTACTTCACAACCGAGATTGGAATGGCTATGACCTGGACAAGCAAGATGAATGCAGGCGTCGGCGCGGTGGCGCTGGCGTTGCTGTCGGCCGCCGCCCCGACGCATGCCGAGACCGTGACCTACACCTTCACCGCCGTGGTCGACCGGGTGATGGCGCTGTCGAAAGGCCAGGGCGGCTATGTCGACAGCGCCGAGCTGGCGGGGCATCGCATGGCGGTGAACGATCAACTGACCGGCCGCATCAGCTTTGATGCGGCCAACCCGTCGTCTTTCTTCGACTACGGCACCTTCAGCCTGAGCACGCTGCCCACGTTCAACATGGAATACAGTTTCAAGTCGGGCCTGAACAACTACGCCAGCGCCTACATGGGAGCGGTGACGGTGGTGAACGCGGTCGGCAGCGACTCCATTTCGCTGGACAACACCAATTACGAGGGGGGCGCGCAGCCCGATGTCAGCGGGGGTGCCGGTCTGGGCTTCAACGATGCCAGCGGCACCTACCTCGACTCGACGGCACTGCCCTCGACGCTCGACACCGCGTACAAGGGTCTGGTGTCGACCATCGGTGGCGGCTGGTACCGCCAGAGCGACGAGTACGGCGTTTCCTTCTGGGGCACGCTCACCTCGATCCAGCGGGTCCAGGCCTCCGCCGTTCCCGAGCCGGAATCGGCGTTGCTGATGCTGGCCGGCCTGGGCGCGATCGGCGCGGCGGCCCTGCGTCAACGCCGGGCCTAGGCGCCGCCCGGATGCGGCGAGGGCGCCACTCCCGTGGCGCCCTCGCCCATCGTCCCACCCGCCCTCGGCTCACATGGCGAATCCGGTCTGCGTACCGAGCACACTGAACAGCAACGTCCCCGGCTCGCCTGGTTTCCAGGTCAGGCCGCCGCCGATGTGGGTGGCGTCGATCGGATTGATTTGCAGACTGAGGCCGCGCGTCTCGTCGGTGCTGCTGAACAACACCGTCAACAGGCCCGCCGGACTGCCGAAGCCGATGCCGCTGATCGGCACCGGCGTCAGGCCGGTCAGCAGCGGCACCGAGAGCGTCCCCTCCACCGGCAAGATGAACAGCTCGATGGTGGGCCGGTCGACCGCCGCACCCATCAACGCCTGCAGGTCGCGGGCGCGGGCGTCGGCGGTGAGATCGGTGAAGCGGTAGCGCAACGTGCCGAGCAGCGTCAATCCCTGCGTACCCTTCAACAGCAGACTGTAGACAAATTCATCCATCATAACCTCCGTCCAGGTTGAGTAAGAGAACTTCCCGCCCGATATGGCAGAAGTCCAGCTTACCCAGCCCAACGGAAAGCGCTATGATCAGATCGACATTGGCTGCTGGTCGCCGAACGCTCAGTACGCCGTTTGCGTGTACGGCCGCGCCGCCGCACCCTTGCCCCACGCCTGATTCGGTTGTTTGTCCATCGTAAACACCAGCTCGCCGCCGGCCATGATTTGCTCGTGGCGCAGGAAGGTTTGCGCCAGCGGTTTGCCGTTCAAGGTCACGCCGGCGACATAGGCGTTGTCGGCGCTCATGCCGACGGCGCGGATCGTGAAGGTCTTGCCGTTGGGCAGATTCATCACCGCCTTATCCAGGAAGGGACGGCCGATCACGTACTCGTTGCTGCCTGGCGCGACCGGGTAGAAACCCAGCGCCGTGAAGGCCAGCCAGGCCGACATCTGCCCCAGGTCGTCGTTGCCCGACAAGCCCTGCGGCGTGGCGTTGTACTGCGACGCCACCACCTGCGTCAAGCGCTGCTGGGTCTTCCACGGGGCGCCGGCGTAGTTGTACAGATAGGCCACGTGGTGCGACGGTTCGTTGCCGTGCGCGTAATGGCCGATCAGCCCGGAGATATCCTCCATGTGCGCGTAGACGTTGTCGTCGACCTTGGCGTCGAACATCATGTCGATCTTCTTTTGCAGGCCGGCATCGCCGCCCAGCATCTTGATCAGGCCGGCGTTATCGTGCGGCGAATACCAGGAATATTGCCAGGCGCTGCCCTCGGTGTAATCGCTGCCGAAGTTCGAGCGCACCGGGTCGAACGGCTCGCGGAACTTGCCGTCCGATTTTTTGGCGCGCAGGAATCCGGTCTTGGTGTCGAACGAATTGCGGTAGTTCAGCGCCCGCTCGTAATAGCGCGCGGCGACATCCTTCTTGCCCATCTTTTCGGCCATGCGGGCGATGGTCCAGTCGTCGAACGCGTACTCGACGGTCTTCGACGCCGCCTCCGGCTCCAGGTCGATCGGCACGTAGCCAAGCTTCATGTAGTGCTGCAGCCCGCCGTATGGGCCATATTCGGCGCTGCTGGTCATGGCCTTGAGCGCCTCCTCGGCGTCGAAGCCCTTCATTCCTTTCATGTAGGCGTCGGCGATGACCGGCACCGCGTGGTACCCGATCATGCACCACGTCTCCAGCCCGTGGTACTGCCACACCGGCAGGATGCCGTACGGGCTGGCCTTCTGCGAGGCGATCAGCGAGCGCACGAAATCGACGTTGCGCTGCTCCGGCTGGATCAAGGTCAGCAGCGGATGCAGCGCGCGGTAGGTGTCCCACAGCGAAAAGGTCGAATGGAAGCGGAAGCCGTCGGCTTGGTGCACCTCGTTGTCCGGCCCGCGATAGCGGCCGTCGCGGTCCATGAACAGTCCGGGCGCCAGCATGCTGTGGTACAGCGCGGTGTAGACCATGGTTTTCATCGGCGCGGCCGCCTCGATCGCCACCGCGCCCAGCGCCTGGTTCCACGCGGCCGAGGCGCTGGCGCGTTCGGCGTCGAAGTCCCAGCCCGGCATCTCGGCCAGGTTGGCGATCGCGCCCTCCTCGCTGACGGCCGATATCGCCACCTTCACCAGCAGCTTGCCGTCGGCCGGCACGCCGAATTCGAGCGCGCCGACCAGCGCCTTGCCCTCGACGAAGGGCTTAAGGTTGGGATCGGCGCCGGGACCGCTGCCGGGACTGGCGAAGCCCTTGTATTCGACATCGGTCTCCGTGTTGCGCAGCGCGCGCGCCGTCAGCGGCTGCGAGAACGCGATGGCGAAATACAGTTGGCGGCCGGCCGCCCAGCCGCGCGTCTCGCGCATGCCGGTGACCAGTTTGTCGTCGCGCACGCGCAGGCGCGACCACAGGTTCTTGGCCTTGTAATCGTAGATGCTGCTGCGCAGGTCCAGTATCACCTTCGCGGTCGCGCCGGCCGCGTAGCGGTAGCGGTGCAGGCCCACGCGCTCGCTGGCGGTCAGTTCGACATCGACCTCGTTGTCGAGCAGCTTGACGGCGTAGTAGCCCGGCTCCGCGCGCTCGTCCTTGTGGCTGAAGCGCGAGCGGTAGCCGCTAAAGGGCCGCTCGGGATAGCCCGGCTCCAGCTTGGTCTCGCCGCTGTACGGCATCAGCAGCACGTCGCCCAGGTCCGAATGGCCGCTGCCGGAAAAGTGCGTGTGCGAGAAGCCGAGGATGCTGTCGTCCTCGTAGCGGTAACCGGCGGCCCACGGGTAGCTCTGGCGGAACGGCCGCACCTGGGTGTCCGGGCTCAGTTGGATCATGCCGAACGGGCGCGCCGCGCCCGGGAAGGTGTGGCCGTCGCCGCCGGTGCCGATGAAGACGTTCACCGCGGCGGCGGGCGTGCCGGGCGCGGTTTGCGCCGCCGACATCGAGGGGATCAACAAGGACAGCAGCAGCGCGCCGGCGGGCAGTAAGGTAGTCGCGTTCATCGGGTTCCTGGCATCGTGGGAGACGAACCAAGTTTATAGCGCCACCGTGACTGCTGGTCAACAAAATCGGCGCGCCGGCAGCGCTGTTTAGTAAATGCGCTAAACAAGCGGCGACCGGCGACGCGGGCGCGCTATTTGTACCAGGGCCGGGTGACCTGCAACGGCCTGACGTCGAGCCGCATGTTCAACACCGTATAGGCGTCCATCGTGGCGGAACTGTAGCCGGTGGTGGCGGCGTCGCGCGTCAGCTTGAACTCGAAGCCGAGGTCCTGGCGCGGGTCCAGCGGACCGGCGATGGCGATGCCGATCGCCTGCGTTTCGCTGTTGTCGACCAGCTTGGACATCAGGATCAGGATGGTGTTGTGGCCCAGGACTTCGGTCGAATACACCGGTTCCTTCAGATACGGTTTGTCCGGATCGACCTTGCCCTCGACCTTGTCGGCCGACGGCGTATACAGGCCGGTGGCCAGGTCATAGCGGTCGTCGCGGTCCAGATAGCTGAGGCGCGCGTTGGACAGGTTGAAGTCCTTGACCTGCTTGTCGACCTTGGCCTGCGCCAGGTCCACCAGTAGCGCGCCCTGGTAGCCGACCACCTCCACCTGGCGCCGCCCGGTGATGATGACGGCGGAGTTCTCGTCGATGCCGATGCCCAGCTTGTAGCCCTTCTTTAGCATCGCCGGCAGCATGCGCGCGAAGCGTCCGCGCGCCAGCAGGTGCTGGTCGACGAAAATCCCGTCGCCGATAAACCCCAGGCCGGCGGTCAGCTCGCGGCCGTTGACGCCTTCGCTCAAGGTGCCGAACACGGTCTTGGCGTCGTAGAACATGGTGCTGCTCATGATGGCCGCGCCGGCGCTGGTGCCGGCGATGACGCCGCCGCGCTCGTAGACATCCCAGATCGCCTGCAGCACCGCCGTGCGGGTGCCGTCCGGCCGCACCAGCGCCTGCGTGATCAGGGCCTGGTCGCCGCCGGAGAAGTAGACGCCGCCCGCCTCGCGGATCGAGCGCGCCAGGCCTTCATCCTCGGCGTCGCGTTTGTAGTCGCGGTCTTTCATCCGCACCGCGAGCGGCACGACGAAGCCCTCGGCGCCGTACTGCTTCAGTCCGGCGACCAGATATGCCCCGGCCCGGGCCGGATTGGCCGAGGCGCTGGGCAGCACGGCGATGCGGGCGCCGGGGCCGCCGGCCAGCTGCACCACGCGCTGCCAGATGGCCGCGTTATCCCCGCGCACCGCGCCGCCGGCGATGACCAGCGACCCTTTCGGCGCGGGTTTTGCGGCGTCGGCGGCCAGCGCCGGGGTGCCCAGGGGCGCCACCGCCAGCGCGATCAATACCCCCCGGCCGAGGCGGCGTACCGCGCGAACGAAACTCGACATACCGTATTCCTTGAATGTGTGGCGTAAAAATTATCAATCTTGTCTGAACAATCAGCCATAGACTACCATAGCGGCAGGCCGAAACCGCCATCAACCACCTGCACGGCGTGCGCAAGTTGTGCCAAAATGAAACTCTTTCATTAATTTCTTTCATCCAACGACCGGGGATCCAGTGGCCTACAAGAATGACCGCCCACAGAACGAACTCAAACGGGGCCTGAAAAGCCGCCACATCCAGCTGATCGCGCTGGGCGGCGCCATCGGCACCGGACTTTTCCTCGGCATCGCGCAAACGATCCAGATGGCCGGGCCGTCCGTGCTGCTGGGCTACGGCGTGGCCGGCATCATCGCCTTCTTCATCATGCGCCAGCTGGGCGAGATGGTGGTCGACGAGCCTGTGGCCGGGTCGTTCAGCCACTTCGCCGACAAATATTGCGGCAACATCGCCGGCTTCCTGTCGGGCTGGAACTACTGGGTGCTGTATGTGCTCGTCAGCATGGCCGAACTGTCGGCGGTCGGCATCTACGTGCAGTACTGGTGGCCGGCGATACCGACCTGGGTCTCGGCGCTGGCGTTCTTCGTCATCATCAACGGCATCAGCCTGGCCAACGTCAAGGCCTTCGGCGAAATGGAATTCTGGTTCGCCATCATCAAGGTGGTCGCCATCGTCGGCATGATCGGTTTCGGCGGCTACCTGCTGCTGTCGGGCGATGCCGGGCCGCAGGCGAGCATCGCCAACCTGTGGCGGCACGGCGGCTTCTTCCCCAACGGCTTCGGCGGCCTGGTGATGGCGATGGCCGTCATCATGTTCTCGTTCGGCGGCCTGGAACTGATCGGCATCACCGCCGCCGAGGCGGACGACCCGACCCGCACCATCCCCAAGGCGACCAACCAGGCCATCTACCGCATCCTGATCTTTTACATCGGCGCGCTCGGCATCCTGCTGTCGCTGTATCCGTGGCAGAAGGTCGTCACCGGCGGCAGCCCGTTCGTGCTGATCTTCCAGGCGCTCAACAGCAATATGGTGGCGCACGTGCTCAACGCGGTGGTGCTGACGGCCGCGCTGTCGGTGTACAACAGCTGCGTCTACGCCAATACGCGCATGCTGTACGGCCTGGCGAAACAGGGCAACGCGCCGCGCGTACTGCTAACCGTGAATGGACGCGGCGTGCCGCTGGCGGCGCTGGGCGTGTCGGCGCTGGCGACCGGCATCTGCGTGGCCGTCAACTACTTCATGCCGGGCAAGGCGTTCGGCTTCCTGATGGGGCTGGTGGTGTCGGCGCTGATCATCAACTGGGCCATGATCAGCTGGATTCATTTGCGCTTCCGCGCGCAGAAAAAAATCGAGGGCAAGACCACGCTGTTCCGCAGTCTTGGCTACCCGCTGACCAACTACCTGTGCCTGGCCTTCCTGGCCGGCATCCTGGTGGTCATGTACTTGACGCCGGACCTGCGGCTGTCGGTATATCTGATTCCGGTGTGGCTGATCGCGCTCAGCGCGGGCTATTGGTTGCGCCAGCGCCGCGCGGGCCCGCGCTAGCGCGCCTCGCTGGCCCTGACCTGCGCCGAGCTGGGCATAGGCATAGGCATAGGCCAGAACATGGTCGCCAAGAACGGCACGTCCGCGCACTTGGCGCCGCGCCCCGGGACGGCCGGTGGCGGCCGGTCGCACAAAGGGCTCCATCCGGAGCCCTTTGTGCGGGTTGATCCCTGTCCGCGCCGCGCCGACCGCACGGCGGCTTTTTTCAGCGCACCCGGCCGCGCCGCACCAGGTTGACGATCGCCAGCAGGATCAGCGCGCCAATAAACGACACGCCCAGCGACGCCAGGCTGAAGTCGTCCGAGTTGATGGTGCCGGTCCCCAGCATCGGCGCCAGCAGCCAGCCGCTCAGCAACGCGCCAACGATGCCGACCACGACGTTCAATATCAACCCTTGCTGCGCGTCCGTCTTCATCACCAGGCTGGCCAGCCAGCCCAGTATGCCGCCTATGACTATCCAAAGTATCAGGTTCATCGCATCCCCCTTGTTGGTAAAAGCCGGCCGGGCGGCCGGTCGAGTGATTATCCGAAGCCTGAGACAGCGCTGCTATCGGCTCTCACGCCGCCCCCGCGTGGGACTGATCCTAGCTCGCTTGACTGCCATTTTGTTGTGCTTGCCGGTCCGGTGGCCCGCCGGCGCGTCGCCTTCCAGCCGATACGGGCCGGGGTGCTGGAGCGCGTCGCGCAGCACCTCCCCGACTAGCTTGCGCAGGCCGAAGCAGTCGATATCGAGCGGCAGTTTTTGGGCGCGGTTGAGCGCCGCCGCGTCGGGTATGAACGACTTGCCTTTCGATCCGATTAAGCTGATGCGCGAACATGGAAGAACCGAAGTTGACGAAAGGGACGACGCTGCCGGGCGCGATCAATAGCTGTAAAGGGTTGCAGGCGTCCGACACCCGGTTGGATTGCGATCCAACGCACGCTATCGAACCAGCTACCGATTGATCCGATACAGCAGATGCGCGAACAGCCGTAACAAATGCGCGCTCCGCAAGCCCGCGACGTTCAAAACATGGCATCATGGATCGACTCCGATCCTTGATGGATGTTAAGAATGTCGCACGGCAACTCCCGTACAGTGGTGATTCACGACGCCGGCCGGTATACGGCGGCGATCGCCCGTCCACCAACACGGAGCGCCACATGCCGCAACCCCGCCGCTTGCCTCATTCCGCACGCCTGGCCCTGACCATGGGCGCCACCTTTTACCTGATCTCCGCCTCGCCGGCCACGTGCGCGGAGCCCGTAGCCGTCCAGCCCCGCGACGCACTGACCGCAAGCTTTATGGGCCTCTATCCCGGAACCGATTTCCGCGTCACCAGGGCCGACTGCAACGACTGCCCAGAAGCGCCGCAAGCCCTCTGGTACTTCGGCGACGACACCGTCGCCGTCGCCGGTAAAAACGCTGTCGGTTCGACGCCACATCTGCGCGCGCAGGACGACGTTCGGGCGTGGCTGGCCGCCACTTCCGCCAAGGCGCAAGGCAAGCCCCCGCAGTTGCTGTGGATCGGCTCTCCGCAGGTTGCCGAAGGGCGCCTCGCCGCCGATGCAGCATCGCTGCTCGGGACGGGCGCCGACGCAGCGCTGCCGGTGGCGCTGGCGGCAAGACTGGCCAGCAACCGCTCGTACTTCGACGCCAGCAGCAAGGCCTACTTCGCCGGAAGCGGAATCAAGGCGCGCGGGGTGCTCAAGGATGGCACCTTCCACGCTCGCACGTTGTGGCCGAAGGACTACGCCCTGTCCGCCCTGCCCGTCCTTGCTCCGCTGAAGAACGGCGAATCCATCGAGAGCCTGGTGCGCGCCAACGGCGGCGGCGCGCGCGATCCCTTCGCCGCACGCACTCTGTGGCGACGCGGCGGCGCCGTTGCGGCCGACGTGCCCCTGGCTGGCAAACCGGCGCTAGCGTTCATCCTCAACGGCGCGCAGGGCGACGACGACGAAGCCCACGGCGGCCACTTCGCGGTGGCCACCGGCCGCTTCGATCCGCACGGGGGATGGGACAACTGGTTGGTCAATAACTTCTACAACCTCGGATCGGTCAGCGAAAAAGGTATCATCGCCTCGAGCTTGCCGATGGATGCCTACATGGCCGATTTGAACAGCGGCCAGTCCTGGTACCGGCCCTCGTACATGCTGGTCGCGGTCATGAAGGACCAGCGCGTGCCCGCACTCTACCAGGAAGCGATCAGCCGCGTTTTCAACCACTTCTACAGCCAGGACTTCCACTACCGCCACGCCGGCACCAACTGCGCCGGCATCAATGTCGAAACGCTGCGCACCCTGGGCTGGGGCATTCCCCGGCTGGGCGGCGAAAGTCCGTTGAAAGCCGCCGTGGCGCTGCCGTTCATGGCGCTCAAGGAGGTCAGTCTCGCCAGCGGACAAAGCGCCTACGACTACCTCAAAACCGAACGTACCGAATTGTTGCCCTTCGTCGCCTTCAACACGATAGGCGAAGATTTGTTGAACCGCCTGACGACCAAAGACGGGCCGCGCGGCGCGATCGAGGCGCAATTGGCGGACGATCTGGAGGCGATCGTCTTCGTGCGCATCCCGCAGTTTCCATCTTCCCGCGCCTTCGGTTCAGATCCGGTGATGTCGCTGAGCGAATATCAAAAGCGTGCCCCGGCCGACCGCGCCGACTGGAAAATCATCCCGGTGGGGCCGCGCGAGTTTCCGGCGTCGATGAAAAATCCACTGGCGCCGAAGGAAAAGAGACCGCAATCGGTCACCGCGACCTATATCCTGGCGGCCGGCGTGCTTTGCCTCTCGGGCGGCGTCGCCATGGCTTGGCGCAGACGGCGGCAAAAGGTATGCTCGCGTACAGACAACTGAGCGGCGGCGCGCTAGACTTGCGCCACCGAGATTAAAGATACCGAATCATGACCCCAGCCACCACCGCCCCCGCCCGACCATTCCGACTACCGGCGCTCGCCGGCTGGTTGCTGTTGACGTTCGCCTTCGCTGCGATCGGCGCCTTCGCGTCGGCGCAGGCGGGGGCGTTCTACATGCAGCTGGACCGGCCGTTTTGGGCGCCGCCGGCTTGGCTGTTCGGACCGGCGTGGAGCGTGCTGTATCTGTTGATGGGCATCGCCGCGTGGCGCGTGCAGCGCACCGACGACCGAGGCGGGGTGCGGACCGAGATGACGCTGTACCTGGTTCAACTTGCCCTGAACGCATTGTGGACATGGCTGTTTTTCGCATGGCGCCAAGGCGCCTGGGCGTTCGCCGAGATCCTCGTGTTATGGGTGCTGATCGCCGCCACCATCCGCGCTTTCGGGCGGCGCGACCGGATCGCCGGGATGCTGCTGGTGCCCTACATCCTGTGGGTCAGCTACGCCACTGCTTTGTGCTACAGCATCTGGCAACGCAACCCAATGGCATTGGGTTAGCGGCGTCCACCCGGGGGGAGCACACGACCGATTCCCCGTTTGCGATTCCACAACCGCGCTTTTTCACGACGGACTAGGCTAGTGACTCTCCAAGGAGACTCACATGTCGGACCTCAAGCCCCTATTCGCCGACGGCGATACCTATTTTCTCACCATGGTGACGGCGCATCGCGCGCCGATATTCTCCGCGCCCGAAGCCCGGATGATATTGCGCACCGCCATACAAAAAGTGCGCCGACGACATCCCTTCGAGATCGTCGGCATGGTCGTCCTCCCCGACCATCTGCATGCGCTGTGGCGCCTGCCTCATGACGACTACGACTTTTCATTGCGCTGGCGCCTGATCAAGACCCATATGACCCGCTACGCCGGACACGGGAAGCGAGTTTGGCAACAGCGCCACCGGGAACATACGGTGCGCGACGAGCGCGATCTGTCCCACCACCTGGATTATTTACATTGGAATCCGGTCAAGCATGGATTGGTCGAGCGGGTGCAGGATTGGCCGTGGTCGAGTTTTCATCGTTATGTCGCGGCCGGGGTTTATCCCGTCGATTGGTGTGGATCGAGCGAATTGACCTCTGTTGTTCACTATCCTCCCGCCATGATACGATCGCCAAAAAGCCACGAAGGAGACGAATGAAGCACCAATTTCTGGCCATCGACGAGGGCCACCAGAAGCTGTCGCTGATCGACACCACCAATCCCCGCTACGGCTGGACGCGCAGCCTGGCCGATTTCCCCGCCGCCCGCGATATGCAGCGTATCGGCCCTAATCGCGCCCTGATCGGCTTTGAACGCGGATTTTTCGAACTCTCCATCTCCTCCGGCGAAGTGCTCGCCGCCTGCGACCGCTGGTCCAACGTCACCTCCGCCCGCCGCATGATCAACGGCGCCACCCTGGTCACCGGCCACAACCTCGACGGCACCGGCGGCGTCAACGTGCTGACCCTTGACCGCGAGTACCGCCAGGTCTCCAGCGTCCGCCGGGACGGCGGCTACGTGCGCCTGATGCGCACCACCGATCTTGGCACCTACCTGTTCTGCATGAACGACCATATCCTTGAAACCGACACCTCGCTGATCGCGCTCAACGCGATGCGTGGGCCTGGCTTCGAACATGCATGGAAGGCCGAGCGCATGGCCGATGGCTACACGCTGGTGTCGGCCGGCTACGGCGCCTTCATGGCGCGCTTCGACCGGCGAGGCAACCTGACATCCACTTTCGGCGGCGTCAATCTCATGCCCGAGGAAGTGTCGCCGTTCTTTTACGCGACGTTCCAGGTGCTCGACGATGGCCGCGTCATGGTCGCCAACTGGCAGGGCCACGGGCCCGGCAACGGCGACAAAGGCCGCCAGCTGCTGGAATTCAGCGCGACCGGAAAGCTGTTGGATAGCTGGTCCGACCCGCACAAGATCTCCTCGCTCCAGGGCATCCTGATGCTCTGACCTGTCAGGCCACCCGCCGCACCGCGAAGTTCTCGATCTTTTGCCGGGACTGCGTGGTGCGCAGGCCGAAGTAGCCGCCCCCCGCCAACGGCCCGGGCGCCGAGAAGAACTCGCGATCGTCGACATACAAACGCGTCCCCTTGGCATCGACGACGATGCGAATGCGGTATGGGTGGTTGGACTTGAGCAGATACTCCGTCGTCAGATATTCCTGTAGCAGCTTGCGCTCGCCGCTGCCGTCGTAATAGCGGAAACGCGACGTCGTATTCGTATTGCCGCCGATGCCGGCATAGAACATCTGCACCTTGTCGTATTCTTCCAGCTTGCCCGACCGGTGGAACGGCTCCGGCGCCTCGCCCCCCGCCAGCTGCGCCTCCCAGAAGAAGTTCAGATCCGACAAGCGCTCGTGCGGTTTGCCTTCCGCCAGCACGGTGCGCGTGAAACTGATCTCATAGTGACCGATCAACTGCCTGCGCAGCCAGACCGTCAGGCCACGGCTGGCGTCCAGCACCAGCGCGCCTGCTAGCGCCTGTGCCGCTTTCGCGGCGTCGCCGGCCTCCGCCTCCACCGCCCACGCCTGCCGATCGAAGCGCTGGAAGTCGTCCTTGTAGACGGTGGCGCCGGCCGCGTCGAGCGCCATCATACCCAGCGCGCCAAGCCCCCATTGGGCGATCGCATTGGTCGAGATCCTCGGCGCCTCTTCCACCTCCGTCAACACCGTCGGCGGCTTGACGCGGCGCGACACCAGGTCCTTCTCGACCAGCCCCGCCCGACCCTCGTAGAACTGCGCCCACGCGCGCTTGAGCATCGCGCGGTCCTGCCACTCCACCGCGGCATAGGCCAGCAGGCGCGCGTGGCCCTGCCCCAGATTCAGCTTGCCGAGATCCTGGCCAAGTTCCGCCTTCTGCTCCTTTTCGCTGGCGTTATACAAGCGGCAGTAGCGCAGCCACGCGTCGCGGAACGCCGGCTGCGGCACCGTGCGTATCAACTCGCTGCAAATCTCCGGCAGCCCGAACACCGCGCTCAGATGCGAAACGCTGATTTTCTTCTCGCGATCGTCGACATACGCGCCGGTGCGCAAATCCATCACGCCGCCGCCGGCGAGGAAGCCGAGCGGCTGCGCGGCGATGCTCGCCATGCTGGCCAACAGCTTGTCGCGATACCGAGGTTTGCCGCTGCGTTCCCATTCGGTGAACCAGGCCGCCGCCACCGCGCCCCAGTCGGTTCCGAAGGCCACGCTCGCATAATTCTCCGGATCGTCGGCCGGCGCCACCTGGCCGATTTTGCGCCCCGGGATCACGGTGCGCAGGCGCTCGACCGCGTCGACCTGCTCGGTCAGCAGATCGCCGATTCGTTCGTCCGCCGTCAGGTAGTACATGAAGCGCCGGTTGACGGCGGTCGATATGCGCAACTGCTTGGCGCTGTCGCCCCAGTGCTGAACACTGTGGCGCGAACCGAGCGGCGCGAACGGGCCGATATGGTGGACATCGACCTCGCCGGTGTGGCGCGTCATCGCCTCGGCCATCCGGAACACGTCGGCGCGGCCGCTGTGCAGGAAGTAGTGCCAAAGCCAGATATCGGTACTCAGTTCTGAATTGTCCCAGGCGTAGCCACCCACGTCATAGCGCCAGACGTGGCGCTGCTCGTCGTAGGTGTGCATCACATCGCCGTAATCCCAGAAGCCGTACCACTTGCGGTGCTCGACCTGGTTCCGGTAAAAGTCGAAACTCCAGGCCAGCTGTTTTTCCAGCTTGGCCGCCTCCGGCGACGGACGCTCCTGCGCCGGGCTCCAGTATTCGCTGAACACGCCGGCCTGATACAGCCGGGCGGGCGTCGCCAGCAGCTGGGGTGGCGACTGGATACGGCGGCTGATGGCCACCAGGTCGTCGGCCGACGGCGTCGCCGGCAGCAGTTGCCATTCCAGTTCGCTGGTGCGGGCGACGCCATATGGCGTGCCGAATGCCGGCTCGTAGTCCTCGTAGGTGATGTCGAGCGCCGCGCGCTGCTTCTCGAACGTGTCCTCCCCCATGCCGTCATGGTAGAAGCGCAGGTCCATCGCCGCCGCCTTCGGCGCCCACAGCCACATGGTGACGGTGGCGAGCGAGGTTTCGGCACCGCGGATGTCGATTTGGCCCGGATAGCTTTGCCAGAAATTGCGCACGCCGAAGGCGACACCGCCGTCCGGCGTGCCGACGTAGCCGGTGCCGGTGGCGCGCGCGCCGGTGGCGGCATGTATCCAGCCCTGGCCGGCCTTGGTGCGCTTGCTGATCGAGAACCCGTCCGGATGCGATTGCAGCAGCGTGTAATGGCCGAAGGCCGGAATGTAGGGCAGTCCCTTGGTCACCGCCGCCGACATCTCCTTCAGCGGCACCGCGCGGCCGGACAACTGTGCCTCGTAGACCGATTGCCCGGCATCGCGGCGCAAGCCGGTCAGGCCGCGCACCGCCTCGCCGAACACGCCGCCATTGTCGCCGACGAAGCGGATGTGGCGGTCGTGCAGGGGGCTGGCCAGCGGCACGCCGAAGCGCAGGCCGACGCCACGGATATAGGCCTTGGCCGGGTCGGCGTCGTACACCAGCGTGTGCACCAGGCGTACCGTATCCGAGTTCTTGTAGAAGTAAAGCCGAACCACGAACGGCAGCAGCCTGGCGCCATCCGCGTGCTGGTGGCTGCCATCGACACGGACCACTGCGCGCAGCGGGCCGTTCTGCTCCAGCGTCACCTTGTCGATGGCGCCCTCGTACGAACGGCGCGCGGCGCCGGCCGATTCGTCGTCGATGCCATCGTCCACCAGCAGCACCAGCCGGCCGTCGCGCAATTGCGCGTTGCCCGACCGTTTCATCGCCGTCACCAGCACCGTGCCCGAGCGAGGCAGCGCGCATTGCAGCACGCCCGTATCGACGTCGATGCCGCCCGAACCTTCCTTCGCCAGCATCGCGCCGGGCGCGATGGCGTTGGTAGCGTTGGTGGCGTCCACGCCGATCAGCGGATGCAGCGTGTAGGCCGCTTCCGGCTTGCCGCCGCCCGCCCCGGGTGGCAGCGCGTGCGCCGACCATTTGAGCGTGCCGTCGGGCCAATACGCCAGCGGCCAGGATTGCACCGCCGTCACGCGCGCGTCGCCGCCGGTGGAACCGGCGGCGCCACGCAACTCGAACGCCGCATTCTTCGGCACCCGCCCCTGCGGCCATGGCACGCCAAAGGTAGCGCCGCCAAAGCTGGCGGGCGCGCCTTCCAGCCAGTGCAGGGCTGTCTCGCCGGCCGGCATCGGCGCTGGCACGGGAGCATCCGGGCGATCGGCGGCGAACGCCTGGCCGGGCAGCACGTCCGCCAGCACGGCGACGCCGCCCGTCAGCAAGGACGCCAGTTTAAGAAAGTGACGCCGTTCCAAAGAATCGCTCATTTGCCGCCGCTCCGTACTCAATATTTGTAGGCCAGTGTCGCGCCGATCGTGCGCGACTCGCCCAGCCAGCCCCAGACCGTACCGTAGTCGCCGCTGGAGAGACGGCGGTAGTACGTTTTATCGAAGGCGTTATTGACCCAGAGCGAGGCGCTCCAGTCGCCGCGTTGGAGCTTACCACCGGTGCCGGCGGAAAACGAGGCCAGGCCATAACTACTCACGCGGGTGAGCGAAGAATTGTCGACCGTGCCGTACATCCAGCCGCGATAGGCATAGCGCGCGCCGACGAAGTTGTTCAGGCCATTCTCGCTGCGCCAGCTATAGCGCGCGCTGGCGTTCCATGTCACCTTGGGCGCGTTGAACACCCGCTTGCCGTTCAGGTCGCAGGACGGCGGCGGCTTGGGGGACAACGTCACCTCCGGCGCGCAGCGCGCGTTGTCATAATCGGTGTAGGTGGCGTCGTTATACACGGCGGCGAAATCGACCTGAAGGTTGCGCGTGAGCGCCGCACGGATGCTGGTCTCGGCGCCGCGCGAGCGGAAGCTGCCGGCGTTCATCAGGTAGGTCTGCTGGTCGTCGGGATTGTAGCCCTGGGTCTGGAAGTCGCTGATTTCGGTCAGGAACAGGGCCGCCTTTACCGCTACCTTGTCGTCCCACAGCGCGCCTTTCACGCCCCATTCGGCGGTCCTGGTCTTCTCGGGTTTGATGTAGAGCGAATCGTTGCCGGCCTGGCGCGCGGCGCCCGCCGAGACGTTGATACCACCGGACTTCTCGCCGTACGAGCCGGCCAGATAGGTGTTCCACTCCGGGGCCAGCTGATACTTCAGCACCAGCGTCCCCGATGGCAGCTGGTGGTATTCCTTCAGATTGCCCGAATTGAAGGGAACGCGGTTCAGGCGCACGAACCGGCCGCTTTTCTCCTCGTAGGTGAAACGCAGGCCGCCGTTCAAATCCCAGCCCGGCGCGATATGCCACGTACCCTGCGCATAAGGGGACAGCATATGATCGCGCAGTTTTCCGAATCGGATCACATCCAGGTTGTTGTAGGCCGCCGACGCGTAGTACACACCGGCCAGGGTGCCGGCCGCATAGCGGGTATGCGCCACAGTGTCCAGATTCTGGCCCAGATAATTCAGGCCGACCGCATAGTCGTAATCCTCGCCGATCGGCGATTCCAGGCGCAGCTCCTGCGACCACGTATGGTCGCGCACCTGGGTGCCGGTGTTGTTGTAGATATTGACGCTGAATCCATCGGCCATCGTTGGATTGGTGCGGAAGTAGCGCACGGATGTCACGGAGCGCAGCTTGTAGCCGCTATCGAGCTGCCAATCGGCGACGGCGGATGCGCCGCCCTGCACCACGTGAATGCGGTTTTCATCGTCCAGATCGACCTGTGGGCCGAACACGATATTGTTCTTTATGACCCGGGACTTGGCCACGTAGCCGTCGGTGCCGCTGAAGACATTGGTGGCCAGCAGCACCGGTGTCGGTGTGCTGTTGGAGTTGCTGTAGTCCGCGCTCAAACGCAAACGGAACGCGTCGCCCTGCTTGAACAGCAGTTGTCCGCGCGCGCCGGTGCTCGAGCCGCCATTCAGACGGTGGCCGTTACGGACGTTGGTGACCGCGCCATCGTTGTTGCTGTAGACCAGATTCAAGCGCCCCGCCCAATTACCGGCCAGCGAGTCGGAAAGTGGCCCGGACACCATCGCCCGTCCGCGCCTGTAGCCGTTCTCGCCGATCGATACCGTCGCCGAGGCTTCCGGCGTGAACGATGGCTCGCGGGTATGGATGTTCAGCACGCCGCCGGTGGCGTTGGCGCCGAAAGCCGCCCCCTGCGCGCCGCTCAGCACCTCGGCGTAGGCGATGTCGCCCAGGCCATTGCCCAGCATTCCGGCACGCGCGAGGTACACGTTGTCGACATAAATCGCCACGCTGCTCGGCATGCCGATATTGGCGTCGCCGCTGGCCTGCCCGCCGCCGTCGCCGACGCCACGGATGGTGATCTGGGTATCGGACGGATCGGTGCTTTGTATCACCAGGCCCGGAATCAGCTGCTGCAAGTCCTCCAGCGTCGTCAAGTTCTGCTGCTCGGCCTCATCGCCGGTCACGCGGTACGACGACGTTGGCGCGCGCTGGATATTATCGGTCTCCTGGTCCGCGCTGTTGCGGCGGGCGCCCTTGACCGTCACGCGCGCCACCGCCTCGGTGGCCGGCGCCGCTGCTGCGGCGGCCGCCGGCTGCCGCGACGACGCCTGCACAATCGGCGCGTGGACCGGCGGGGCCGCGCGTACCGGCGCCACGGAAGCGGCCGCGCGGCGTATCGTCAGCGTGCGCCCGCCACCGCTGGCCAGCTCGAAGCCTGTACCTTCCAACGCGCGCGTGATCGCCTCGGTGGCGCTGAAATTGCCGCTGACGGGCGCCGAGCGCGCCGTCTCCACCAGCTTGGGATCGTACGCCAGCGCCACGCCGCTTTCGGCGGCGATGCGCAATAGCGTTTTGTCCAGCGGCGCGCCGGCCAACTGATACGGTTGTCGTGTGGCGTCCTGCGCCAGCGCGGCCGGCAATGCGAGTAACTGGGTGGCGGCCAGGATCGCCAGCATGTGGTGTGGTTTCTTCAAAACGTGCCTCACTAGAGTGGTTATGCACCTCAACCGAGGGGCTTCACAATCCATGTGCGGCGAGAATCCCAAAGCGTCAGCAGGTTGCAAAAATATTTTTGCCGGGAGCGCGCGGTCAGCTGAAAACGGCCACGTAGCGGCCATAGCGCGTCAGCTTAACGGGCAGCGCGGCGGCCACCTGTAGCAGCGCGCTGTCGATATCGTCAAGGCGGAATACACCGCTGATCTGCTGCGCCGCGGCGTTGCCACTGGCGCGCAGCAGCCCCGTACGATAGCGGCCGAAAACCTCCAGCAATTCGGCCAGCGGAAGGCGATCGGCGACAAAAACGCCGCGCGTCCAGGCGCTGACGGCGGCAAACGACAGGTCGCTGGCCCGGACGCCGTGGCGATCGAAATAGAAGGTCTGGCCGGCCTCGATCGGCAAGGCTGCGCGTCCGGCGGGCCGCAGCAGCGCGCTGCCCGTGGCAACCGACACCACGCTGCACTCGCGCAGCCGGCCGACATTGAAAACCGCGCCATCGGCGACAACGGCGCCATGCGCGGTGGAGACGGTGAGGTGGCTGGCGGATCGGGGAGAAGGCTTCAGCAGCAGTTGCCCCTGGCGCAGATGCAGCGAAGGCGCGGCGGCGCTGCCAGCCAGGTAGATACGGCTGTCCGCGTCGTAGGCAGCGGCGTGCCATCGGCCAGAACGCCCGCGCCACGTTCACCCACGGCGCTGCGCCAGTCGGCGTCCAGCCCCAGTCCATGCGCGCCCTCGCGCGCTCCCCAAGCGCCGATGCCCAGCGCCAGCAGGGCGAAGGCGCCGCGCAAAGCCCGCCGCCGTTCCGCCGATGGCGTGCGCAGCGCATGCGCCATCGCCGCCGAAGCCCGGGAACCGCGCGATCCGCCGCCGATCCGCGCCAGCCGCTCCTGCAGGGCGTCCCAGGCATGCGCATTGTCCGCGGCGGCGCCGCGCCAGTGCTCGAACGCGCGCAACTCGGCCTCGCCGGCGTCGCCTTCGCGCAGGCGAACCTCCCACATCACCGCCTGTCGTTGCGGGGTCGCCGCCGCAGCCATCACGCGCACTCGCAGCAGGCCATCAGTGCCTGTGCGACGTATTTGCGTACCATGCTCACGGACACCCCCAGGCGCAGCGCGATCTCCGCATAGCCCAGTTCCTCGAACTGGCTGAGGATGAACGCTTCGCGCGCCTTGGCGCTGACCCGTTCCAGCGCCGCGTCGATGCGCAGTAGTTCATCGACCGCCAGGCAGACCTCCTCCGGCGAAGCGTCGAACTGCTCGGGCGCCAGCGCCAGCTCGGCCAGATAATCGCGCTCCAGATCGCGCCGGCGCCAGAACTCGTAGGTCAGGCGCCGGGCGATGGTCGTCAACAGCGCGCGCGGCTGGCGGATATGGCCCACATCATCGAATCCGGCCAGTTCGGTGAAAGCCGACGCGGCCAGGTCCTCGGCATCGTAGCGCGAGCCGACCAGCCGCTGCATGCTGGCGGTCAGCCAGCCGTAGCTGCGGCGAAATTCACTGCCCAGGAAAGCGTCGCGCGTGGCGGAAGCGAAGGAAACGGTACTCATGGCCGCCAATATAAACGGGCGGCTTGCGTAATAAAACGAACAATTCCGCTCTAGCTTATTCGGAAATCGGTCGCCGGAGGCAGGAACAAACCGCGATAACAAAAGCTGATCGCGGCGGCGATTTTGGTTATCGCGGCGGCCCGCCTTGCGCCATCGCCAAATGACGCTGGATCGTCGCGAACATTTGCTCGACATCGATGGGCTTGGCGATGAAATCATCCATGCCCGCCGCGATGCATTGCTCGCGCTCGGACTCCATCACCCCGGCCGTCATGGCGATCACCGGCAGGTGCAAGCGCAGCTCCTCGCGTATCATGCGGGTGGCGGTAAAGCCATCCATGACCGGCATCTGCACGTCCATCAGCACCAGGTCGTAGCGTTCTGCGCGCAGCAGCTCAACCGCCACGGCGCCGTTTTCGGCCACCGCCACCACCGCCCCGGCCTGTTCCAGTATGCCTTTGGCGACATTCTGATTGATCGCGTTGTCCTCGACCAGCAGCAGGCGAACGGCCGCCAGCTGCGGCGAATGCGGCGCCTCGGCGACGCCGGCGGCGCCCGGCTCGCGCCGTGCGAGCGCCGTCTGCACCGCGTCGAACAGGCTCGAAGAAGTCACGGGTTTGGTCAGATAGGCCGAGGTGGAGACTTCCGCCATGTCCTCCATCAGTCTCCCGCGTCCATAGGCGTTGACCATGCAAATCACCGGCACGCTGGCGTCGGCCATCTGCGACTGGATCGCCTTGATCGTCTCGACGCCGTCCATGCCGGGCATATGCCAGTCGACCAGCACCACATCGTAGACGGCGCCAGCGCCCAAGCGCCGCAGCGCTTCCGGTCCGGACGCCACGCTGTCGCAGGCCCAGTTCCACGCCTCGATGGTCTTGCAGATGAACGAACGGCTGGTGTGGTTATCGTCCACCACCAGCAGATGCAGGCCGGCGGGCGCCGAGCGCGCCGCCCGCGCCGGCGTGTCGTCGCCGATCGACATCGGCAGCGTGAAACGGAACTCGCTGCCGGCGCCCGGGGTGCTGCGCGCCTCGATGGCGCCCCCCAGCAGCTCGACCAGCCCCTTGGAAATGGTCAGTCCCAGGCCGGTGCCGCCGAAGCGCCGCGTGGTCGACAGGTCGGCCTGCGTAAAGGGAGAGAACAGGCGCGCCAGCTGCTCCTCGTTCATGCCGATGCCGGTGTCGCGCACCACGAAGCCCAGCGTCAGGGGCTGCGCCGCCACCAGCTCGACCCGCACCGACACTTCCCCGTTCTCGGTGAACTTGATCGCGTTGCCGGCCAGGTTGACCAGCACCTGCTGCAGGCGCAACGCGTCGCCCACCAGCGCGCGCGGCACATCGGGCTCGACGCCGATACACAATTCCAGATCCTTGTCGCCGGCGCTGACGCTCATGATGGTCGCCAGCGCGTGCAGCACTTCGTCCAGGTTGAAGCGCACCGGATGCATCTCCACCTTCCCGGCCTGCATCTTGGAGAAATCGAGGATGTCGTTCAGGATGCCCAGCAGCGACTGGCCGGACGCCCGTATCATTTCGAGGTAGCGGCCCTGCTCCGGCGACAGCCCGGTGGTGCCCAGCAGATGCGCCATGCCCAGCACCGCGTTCATCGGCGTGCGCAACTCATGGCTCATATTGGCGACGAAAACGTCCTTGGCCGCGTTGGCGGTCTGCGCCTGCCTGACCGCCGATTGCAGCTGCAGCGTGCGCTGCTCGATCAGGTTTTCCAGGTGATGGCGGTAGCGCAGCAATTCCGCTTCGACCGTGCGCAGTGTCATGATGGCGTCGTCGGCCTCGCGAAAGCTCAGGCGCTGGGGGGTGGGCGGCATCCCGCCCTTCGCCGCCAGCCGCACCACGGCGGACGACAAGGCGCTGACCGAGCGCGCGATATTGCGCGCGAAGTACCACGCCACGCCGAAGCCGGCGGCCAGCAACCCCAGCAGGAAAACGCTGATCCACTTGATCGACGCCAGCATCTCGGACAGCACCACGCTGCGCGGCACGCCGATGACGACGGTCCAGTTGCTGGTCGACGAACGGCTGAACATCGAATACACCGGAATGCCTTCGAGGGTGACCGCGTCGATCGCGTCTTCCAGCTTGAAAGGCAGCTTGGCCAGCAGCGACGGCGAACCCTTGTGGCCAACGAACCGCGCCGATTCGTGCGTGCGCGCGACAATCACGCCGGTCGAATCGAGGATGGCGATCACCCGGTTCGGCGGCAGGCGCTGCTCCTTGAGCACTTGCCCGAGACGCTCCGGCACAAACGCGGTGGAGACGACGTAGAGGACCTTGTCATCGCGCAGCACCGGCACGTGGATCGCCACCAGCGGCCGTTTCAACGCGCCGCCGATGAACAGGTCGGAGATCACCGGCTTACCGGTCTCGAACACCTTCCTGATCCGCTCCGCGCTGCCGGGATCGGGCAACAACGGGCCGAACGGCCGCACGGTGTTCATCAGCTGCACCGAATCGCGGTCGCTCAGGACGAAATTCAAACCGGGGAATTCGGGACGCAGCACGCCCGCCGCCTGCTTGTAGAATGCGGCGATGTCGCCGCTATCGAGACTGGGCGAGTTGGCCAGCGCCAGCGCCACGGTGATGCCGGTGTTCAGGTCCCGGTCCACCGCCTGGATCAGCGCGCGCGCGGTGATCAGCGTGTCCTGCTGGATCTGGGTGCGCTCGCGCTCGTAAAAATTATCGGTCAGCAGCGCGAACCCGATGATGGCGGGTAAAGCGCAGGCCCAAACCAGACTGTATATCTGCGATCTGATGGTCGGCAACGTGGCCACATAAGCCTGGTTCCCACGGTCCTGCGCCATAAAAGTCCTTCCTGACCGGTGTCTTACTCAGGAAACAACTTTATCACAACCGCAGCCGCGTCCCCAAGCGCAATACCGCGGCGATGTTGCGCGCCGACACGCGGACATTGCGCGCCGCGTCGGCCAGCGCCTGCTCCACCGTGCACGGGCGGCTGACCGCGCCGAATACGGCGTCTATCCCGTGCTGGTGCACCGCCGCCGCGCCGGGCGCCAGGCCGCCGGCGATGGCGATCACCGGCTTGCCGTGGCGCTGCGCCACGCGCGCCACGCCGACCGGCGTTTTGCCGTGGATGGTCTGGCTGTCGATGCGGCCTTCGCCGGTGAGCACCAGATCGGCGTCCGCCACGGCGGCGTCCAGGCCCACGGCGGCGGTGACGATCTCGCTGCCGGGGCGCAGCCGCCCGCCCAGGAACACCAGCATCGCCGCGCCGATGCCGCCGCCCGCGCCGGCGCCCGGCACGTCCGCCACCGCATACGCAAGATCGCGGGCGATGATGCCGGCGTAGTGGCGCAAGCCGGCGTCCAGCAGTTCGACCATCGCCGGCGTCGCGCCTTTTTGCGGCCCGAAGATGTGCGAGGCGCCCTGCGGCCCGACCAGCGGATTACTGACATCGCAGGCGACATCGAACACGCAAGCGGCGATGCGGGTGTCGAGGCCCGACAGATCGATCCTGTCCAGCGTCGCCAGCGCGCCGCCGCCGGCCGCCAGGTCCTGGCCCGCGCCGTCCAGCAAGCGCCCGCCCAATGCCTGCAGCATGCCGGCGCCGCCGTCGTTGGTGGCGCTGCCGCCGACGCCCAGCACGAAGCGCCGCGCGCCCGCGTCGAGCGCGTCGCGGATCAATTCGCCGGTGCCGTAGCTGGTGGTGCGCATCGGATCGCGCAGCGCCGCCGGCACCAGTTCCAGCCCGCTGGCGGCGGCCATCTCGATCACCGCCGTCTCGCCGTCGCCCATCATGCCGTAGAACGCCGGCACCGGCTCGCCCAGCGGACCGCGCACGCGCAATTCAACCAAGCGTCCGCCGCTGGCGTCGATCATCGCCTGCACGGTACCCTCGCCACCGTCGGCCACCGGCACCTTCAGGTACTCGGCGTCGGGGAAAATCTCGCGGAAGCCGGCCTCGATCTCGTTGGCGACGGCCATCGCCGACAGGCTCTCTTTATACGAATCAGGCGCTATGACGATTTTCATCGGCACTCCATTTCAACGGTTGACCAGCTTGGCCGGCACACGCAGCACCAGTATCGCACCAAGCAGCATCACGCTGGACAGAATATACAGCGCCACGTCGGTGCTGTCGGTCGCATCCTTGATCCAGCCGACCAGGAACGGGCTGACGAAACCGGCGATCTGGCCGAGGGAATTAATCAGCGCCAGGCCGCCCGCCGCCGCAGCGCTGCCCAGGAAGGCCGCCGGCAGCGCCCAGAACATCGACAACGCCGCCAGCGCGCCCATGGTCGCCATGCTCAGCCCCGCGATGACGATCACCGGATTGCTGGAGAAATTGGCCGCCAGGGTCAGGCCGACAAGGCCCATCAGCATCGGCGCGGTGACGTGCCAGCGGCGCTCGCCGTGGCGGTCGGCCGAACGCCCGGCCCAGATCATGAACACGGCGGCGAACAGATACGGCACGGCGCTCAGCCAACCGACCGTGACCGCGCTCTGGTAGCCGAGCGACTTGATGATCGACGGCAGCCAGAAATTAATCGCATACACGCCCATCTGGATACAGAAGTAAATCACGCCCAGCATCCACACGCTCCCGTTGCGAATCACGTCGCCGAACGACTGGCCGACCGTGCTGGTGGACCGGCGCTGCTGCTCGTCGGCCGCCAGCGCGTCCTGCATCGCGCGTTTTTCATCGGCGTTGAGCCAACTGGCCTGCGAAATACCGTCGTTCAAGTAGAAATACACGCCAATGCCGAGCAACACCGTCGGCACGCCCTGCAGCAGGAACAGCCACTGCCAGCCCATCATGCCACCCTGGCCGGCCGAAAAGTGCGCCAGCATCCAGCCCGACAGCGGGCCGCCGATCAGGCCGGAGATCGGAATCGCCGACATGAACAGCGCCATCACCTGGCCGCGTTTCTGCGAAGGGAACCAATGCGTAAAGTACAGCACCATGCCCGGGAAGAACCCGGCCTCGGCCACACCGGTGAAGAAGCGCAGCACATAGAACGACAGCGGCGTCGTCACGAACAGCATGCAGGCGGACAAGGCGCCCCACGCCACCATCATCACCGCGATCCAGCGCCGCGCGCCGAGTTTGTGGAGGATCAGGTTGCTCGGCACGCCGCTCAGCACGTAGCCAATGAAGAAGATGCCGGCGCCGAGTCCGTAGACGGTGTTGCTCAGCTTGAGCGCGTCGAGCATCTCCAGCTTGGCGAAGCCGACGTTGACGCGGTCGAGGTAATTAAAGAAGTAGCAGACGAAAATAAACGGTATCAGGTGCCACGTCGCCTTTTTGTACGCCCCCTCGAGAACGGATGCCGCGGGCTGTCGCGCGGCGATGGACGGATTGCTCATTCCAGGTCTCCTAAGTTTTATAGTGGTGCTGATTATCTGGAATAGCCCGATAGAAAACATCGGCCAAACGCACGAGAATTAGCGGCCCGCCGCGCGAATTACTGGGCATCCGCACAAATATTGCCGCAATAAAAGGTTAAAATCGCCGTCATCCTTGGGAAAACCGTACAACATAAAAACCGCCATGAGCATACTCAGCACCCAGCTGGCGCAGGACATCGTCACGCGCACGATGAAAATCATCCCCTACAACGTCAACGTCATGGATGTCAGCGGCAGCATCATCGCCAGCGGCAACCCGGCGCGCATCGGCGAGCTGCACACGGGCGCGATGCTGGCGCTGGCCAAGAAGCTGGCCGTCGAGATCGACAGCGCCAGCGCCCGCAACATGCACGGCGCCCAGCCCGGCATCAACCTGCCGCTGACGGTCAACGGCCAGCTGTGCGGCGCGGTCGGCCTGAGCGGCGCGCCCGACGAAGTGCGCCAATTCGGCGAGCTGGTGCGCCTGACGGCGGAAATGATCCTCGAGCAGGCGCAACTGACCGGCGAACTGCAGCGCGATAGCCGCTACCGGGAAGCTTTCGTTCTCAAACTGATCAACGGCGACGACGCCGACCACGCCGGGCTGGAGGCGTGGGCGCGGCGCCTGGGGGTCGACTTCGGCCGCACGCACCAGGTCTTCGTGCTGGAGGTGGACGACAAGGCCGGCACGGTGGAGGCGCTGACCGAGATCCAGCGCCTGCAAATGCGCATGCTGACGCGCCAGCCGGCGGCGCTGACGGCGGCGGCCAGCGCGCACGAAATGGTCATCCTCGACTTCCACAATGGGCCCGGCACGGCCAAATCCCAGGCGCACATGCCGGCGCAGGACGCCCAGGCGCGGGCGCAAAAGCGGCTGCAATCGCTGTCCGCCATGTTAAGGGAGGAAGGCGGCGAAGCCCATACCGTGACGATGGGCATCGCCCTGACCGGCATCGAAGGCGTCGCCATTTCGTACCACAGCGCGCGGACGGCGGCCCGGATCGGCCGTGCGCGCCAGCCGCGCGGCACCCGCTTCAGCTACTACGAGCAGGCGCTGCCGGTGCTGCTGTCCGGCCTCGGCTCGGGTTGGCAAGCGGCGCAACTAAAGCTGCCGCTCGCCCGGCTGCGCGCGCAGGACAAACACAAGGAACTGCTGCAGCGCACGCTCGACGCCTGGTTCGCGCACGACGGCCACCCGGCGGCGACGGCCGCAGCGCTGCACATCCACCGCAACACGCTCGACTACCGGCTGCGCCGCATCGGCGAGATCACCGGCCTCGACCTCGCCCGCCTCGAAGACCGCTTCCTCCTCTACGTCTCCGCGCTGCTAACGACCTAAAAACCACCGGGGTCAAGTCTGTCATTCGGACACGACCCCGTCAGTCGTACGGTTTCTTGCACTAAAGCAAATCATTAATTCATATCAAGTTCCTGTATCATTTGGCGGCGCCGCGATCCGGCGCGAGGGGCAGCCCCCCACACCACAGACACAGACAAACACAAAAATAAACGGAGCCCAATTTTGAGCCTTTTTAGAACGAAGAATCTGGATGAGATGATCGCCAACGCCCGCAAACCCGGCGGCTTGGCCAAGGTGCTTGGTCCCTTCGACCTGATATTGATGGGCATCGGCGCCATCGTCGGCACCGGCATCTTCGTGCTGACCGGCACCGGCGCCGTCACCGCCGGCCCCGCCCTGACCTTGTCGTTCATCGTCGCCGCCGTTGCCTGCGGCTTCGCCGCGCTGTGTTACGCCGAATTCGCCTCCACCGTGCCGGTCGCCGGCTCGATCTACACCTACACCTACGCCACCCTGGGCGAACTGGCCGCCTGGATGATCGGCTGGGACTTGCTGCTCGAATACGGACTGGCCACGTCGGCCGTCTCGGTCGGCTGGTCCGGCTACTTCCAGTCGCTGATCTCCGGCTTCGGCCTGCAGCTGCCGACGGTGCTGACCGCCGCGCCAGGCGCCGTGCCCGGAGTCACCACCTGGATCAACCTGCCGGCGCTGATCATCATGCTGATCCTGACGGCCATGCTGAGCTGGGGCGTGCGCGAATCGGCCCGCCTGAACAACATCATGGTCGCCATCAAGGTCGGCGTGGTGCTGCTGTTCATCGTCGTCGGCGCGCGCCATGTGCAGCCGGCCAACTGGCAGCCCTTCATGCCTTACGGCTACAACGGCATGCTGAGCGCGGCCGCGCTGGTGTTCTTCGCCTTCATCGGTTTCGACGCGGTGACCTCGGCCGCCGAGGAAGTCAAACGTCCCGAGCGCGACCTACCGATCGGCATCATCGGTTCGCTGGCGGCGTGCACGATCCTGTACGTGGTGGTGTCGGCGATCATGACCGGCATCGTGCCTTACCAGCAGTTCCTCGGCGTTGACCACCCTGTCACCCTGGCGCTCAAGTACGCCGGCGAGAACTGGGTCGCCGCATTCGTCGATCTCGGCGCCATCCTCGGCATGACCACCGTGATTCTGGTGATGGCTTACGGCCAGACCCGCGTGATCTACGCCATGTCGCGCGACGGCCTGCTGCCGAAACGTCTGTCGACTGTGCATCCGCGCTTCCACACGCCATTCTTCGCGACCTGGCTGGTGGGTATCGTGTTCGGCCTGATCGCCGCAGTCGTGCCGCTGAACATCCTGACAGAGCTGATCAATATCGGCACCCTGGCCGCGTTCAGCCTGGTGGCGATCGCCGTGGTCATCCTGCGCAAGAAGCGTCCCGATCTGAAGCGCGCGTTCCGTTGTCCCGGCGTGCCGGTGATTCCCGCGCTGGCGGTGATCTTCTGCGTCATGCTGATGACTTACCTAAGCTGGCATACGTGGGTCGCGTTCATTATCTGGATGGCGATCGGCCTGGTGATTTACTTCGGTTACGCGCGCAAGCATTCGGCGATGAACTAAGACCTGAACGATCGACACCTCAATGAAAAAATCCGGCGCGCCCTCATGGACGCGCCGGATTTTTGCTAACTACTCCCCGACTTAATTCACGGTCAATTTCCCGGTCCCCGCGTTACTCAGCACCGACGCCTTTACCGCCGACGCCCCCAGCGGCGAATACGAATAAGGCACGGTCCAGCCGACAGCGTTGCTGAAGCTGCACGCCCCCGCCACATTCAACGCGCTACCGTTCAACAGCGATCCCGTATCGACAATCGCCCCGGTCATGCTCGACGAACCCGGATTCTTGACGATATCCGGGCAACTGCTGGCCCCGGCGATCTCGAACGCATTGTTAGTCGAGATCATCTTCGCCTTATACGCCACGCCCAGGCTGTACTGGTGCTTGTACACCGGATGGCTGCGCGAGCCCTCGAAGTAGTTGTTGTAGACGTGAACCTTACCGAAACGCACACGCGGTGCGCGGTCGCTGATGTTCAGGTAGTGGTTGTTGTTGAAGGTAACCGTCAAATGGCCATCGTCGGTGGTCCGGCTATCGGACGAGCCGACCAGGTTGTTCTTCGCGTGCAGCTCGAAGCGGTTGTTCGATACGGTCACATAGTCCGAGGCATTCTTGACGTCCAGCGCGCCGTCGTGGCATTGCTTGAGCATGCCGTTCTCGGTCGGCGACTGGTCGTCCGTCTTCGGTGCGTCGGTGAAGACGTTGTGGTCGACCCAGACGTTGGTCGAGGCCAGGATGGTGACGCCGTCATACTCCGAATTCCAGTTGCCGTTGGCGCCGTCTTCCGGGTCCCACAACGGATACTTGTCGCATGGCAGGCTGATGTTCAGGTTGCGCACGATGACGTTCTTCTTGCCGTTGATGACAAGATTGGCGTTGACCAGCCTCGCATCGCTGCCGACGCCGATCAAGGTGGTATTGCTGCCCAGCTTGATCTGCAGACGCGCGGCTTGGTCGTCCTTGCTGGTGTAAGGGCCGCCATTGTCCGACGAGGTCGGATCGATGGTGCCGTACAGTTTGATGATCTTGGGATTGTCGCCCTGCGCCTTGATCGCCGCCATCAGCTGCGAAGCGGAACTGACCTTGTAGATCGCGGTCGATGGCGCGGCCGCGCCGCCGGTGGTGCCGCCGTTGGTGCCGGCCCAGCCGGATGCGGGTGCCGATTGATAGGTGGCGTCGCCCGGTGTCGGTGTTGGCGTTGGTGTTGGCGTTGGCGTTGGCGTTGGCGTCGGTGTTGGCGTAGGCGTTGGGGTTGGCGTCGGCGTAGGTGTGGGCGTCGACGACAGCGGACCGACCGCGCACTTCTCCGTGGCGCCCGCATTCGGATCGGAACCGAAGGTCGCCGTGGTGCAGGCGACGTTGCCGGACAAGGTCTTGATCACCCACTTATCCTTCAAGCCGAACGAGACCTGACGGCTGGTGGTGCCCGCCTTGCAAGTGCCGCCCTCGTCGGCGCACTTCGAAAAGCCGCTCGGCCAATCGGCGGCTTGGACGCCGGTTGAAAACAGCGCGGCCAGCGCCGCACACATTACGGAATATTTTGGTGCCATGATTTTTTCGTCTCCTAACGGGTTAGTTACGGGCCTTCGGACAGGCCACTTGAAATGACAACTGCAACAGAACCGCGCCCGGGGAGATATCTTGGCGCCACCGTGGTAGCCTGGGGGACAGGCTAAAGGGAACGCCCCCCGGTCATAGCGGGGCGAGATGCGAGAAAGCAACTCAAGATTAGCAGCCGACGCTGGCAAACGCCCGCCGGAATCAAATAATCAGACCCTTGATTATTTGCCATGTCGTCCGATATCGTATGACCATATTTGACAGACTAGCGCCGAGAAACCATAGCGTTCTACCGCCAAGCCACATCCCGGACGAAGATGGCTCCGTCATGACAAGCCATTGATTACAAACATCTTATCGCCACACCGAGGTCGCATGTCCAGGCCTATGCAGTCCTCGCCAACGCAGAAAATTTCTCTTTAGAAATAATATCTCAATCGCAAGGGGTATGACAAGTCAAGTTTTCCGGTAGTTGTTTTTTCGGGAACTTCGCCTTGCATGATGCAATCGGCACCAGCGACCGCCCGCTAGCTGACGATGAATCCCAGCTCCCGAAGAAAGCCCGCAGCCTGCGAGTGGGAGATGACGGCGCCCTTGAACATGCCGGCGTCGGCCAGCTTGACGCCCTCGATGTCGGTTCCGCGCAGGTCCGCGCCCTGAAACTTGGCCAGCTTCAGCACGGCGTTACGCAAACTGCCCCCTTCGAAGACGGCATCGCGGAAATCGCAGCCGGCCAGATAGGCGTCGGACAGGTCCAGCTCCTTCAAGGTCGCCTTGCGGAAGGAAAAGCCGCGCATGTCGGCGCCGACCAGCAGGCTCTCCTCGAAATGGATGCCCAGATGCGACACTTCCTCGAACGAAGCGCCGGTCAGCTTGCAGCCACGATACGATGCCGATGCCAGCTTGGCGCGCCGCCATTGGGTGTTGTTCAGGTCGCAGCCTTCGAAGCGCGCATCGACGGCGTCGGCCGATTCGAAGGCCGCGCCACCGGCGCGGCAACGCAGCCAGCTGGTGCGTGCCATCTTGCAAGCGAACAGTATGGCGCCAAGAAAAGTGCAGCGTTCGAAGGTGCAGCCCTGCAGGTCGAGCCGCGACAGGTCGGCGTCGTCGAAGGTGCAGCCGTCGAAGTGGCGCACCGATTGCGACAGGTGTTGTTCAAGTTCCGCCCTGTCGAGCGTGATGCCGGAAATCGTAGAGTTGTCATGTATCATCAGCCAGAATTTTATCAGAAGCGACCGCATGAAACGTGATATCGACATCATCCGCCAACTGGACGACACCGAGGACGCCATCAAGCGCGCCCGGCTGCGCACCATGCAGGCGGTCGCGCTGGGCCTGCTGGTGCTGGCCGCCCTGCTGTTCGCGCTGGCGCGCTCGCAACACGGCGGCCATGCGGCCTGGGGCTACCTGGAAGCGTTCTCCGAAGCGGCCATGGTGGGCGCCATCGCCGACTGGTTCGCCGTCACCGCACTGTTCCGCCATCCGCTCGGCATTCCGTTGTGGCACACGGCCATCATCCCCAACAGCAAGGACAGCATCGGCAAAAGCCTGGGCAACTTTGTCGAGAACCACTTCATCACCGAGGAAGGCATCGCCCAGCGCATCCGCCAGGTCGATATCGCCGGCCGGGCCGGCCGCTACATGCAAACCAACGCGGCGCAACTGAGCGCCTGGGTCGGCCCGGCACTGGAAAAGCTGTTGCAAATGGCCGACCACGACAAGATCCGCCGCATGCTGCGCGAGGTGGCGACGCGCGAGCTGGCGCGCATCGACCTGTCCGGCCTGGCGGGCGATTGCGTCGAGGCGCTGGTCGCCGAGGACCAGCCGCAGCAGCTGGTGGACGCCGCGCTCGACCAGTTCGAGATCTACCTGTCCGATCCGGCCAACCATCCCACCATCGAGGCGATGGTGCAAAGCGCCGTGAACACGGAAAGCTCGGTGCTCAAGTATGCGTTGCGCAAGGCCATGCCCCGCATCATCCGCTCGACGACCGAAAAGGTGGCCGAGATGCGGCTGAACCGCGCGCACGAGGTGCGCCAGCGGCTCGGCGTGTGGATCGCCAACAGCGCGCTGCGGCTCAAGGGCGATCCGGCCTGGCAGGAAGCGATCGGCCGTTATCAACAGCAGGCGCTGACCAGCGACACGGTGCAGCAGATGCTCGACGGCATCTGGGATACCTTGCGGGCGCGGCTGCTGGCCGACCTGCGCAGCGAGACGCCGAGCATTCCCGCCAGCGCCCGGCGGCTGGTGGAAAACGCCGGCAAGCTGCTGACCGACAATCCGTCGGTGGGCGACAGCCTGAACCGCGCGATCGAGGCCGGCAGCGCCCAGCTGGTTAAAAAGTACCGCGGCGAGGTCGGCCTGTTCATCGAAGCGCAACTGGCGACGTGGACGAAGGAAGAAATGAGCAACCGCATCGAGCTGTCGATCGGGCGCGACTTGCAGTTTATTCGCATCAACGGCACCTTGGTCGGCGGCCTGGTGGGTGTGGCGCTCCACTTCATCGTCACGATGTTTTAAGCAGGTATTGTCAAACGCCAACGGAACGTGCATCCTGATGCTATATAAATTGCGACGTTGGAACCATGATCACTTGCTTTGACATCGGCGGCAGCGCCATCAAATCCGCCGGCGCCAGCGCCGACGGCCAGATCGGCGAGCTGCGCCGCGTCCCGACGCCTGCGCACGACTTCGCCGCCTTCAGCGCCGCCATGACGGAGCTGATCGCCGCCGCCGGCCCGTCGCGCGGCGTGGCCATCTCCATCGCCGGCGTCATCGACCCCGCCGACGGCCGCATCAAATGCGCCAATATCCCCTGCATCGACGGCCGCGCCCTGGCCGCCGACCTCGCCGCCGAACTGCGCCTGCCGGTATGGATCGCCAACGACGCCGACTGCTTCGCGCTGGCCGAAGCGCATGCCGGCGCGGGACGCGGCCACGCCAACGTCTTCGGCCTGATCCTCGGCACCGGCGTCGGCGGCGGCCTGGTGATCGACGGGCGCCTGATCGGCGGGCCTGGCGGCTTCGCCGGCGAGTGGGGACACGGCCCGGTATCGCCCCACTTCGCCGGCACCCCGCCGCAAGCGATTCCGCGCTTCGCCTGCGGCTGCGGACAGACCGGCTGCCTGGACGCCATCGGCGGCGCGCGCGGACTGGAACGCGTGCACGCCGCGCTGCATCCCGGCGCCTCGCCGCTCGACAGCCGTCAAATCATCGACGCCTGGCAGGACGGCGACGCCAACGCCGCCCGCACCATCGACTGCTTCGTCGACATTCTTTCCGGCCCGTTGGCGATGCTGGTCAACACCATCGGCGCCTCCGTGCTGCCGGTCGGCGGCGGCCTGTCCAACAGCGCGCCGCTGATCGCCATGCTCGACCAGGCGGTGCGCGCGCGCATCCTGCGCAAGACCGGCGCCGCCATCATCGTCCAAGGCCAATCCGGCGCCGAACCGGGATTGATCGGCGCCGCCTGGCTGGGGCTCGCTGAATCGGCGAAGGCGCCGTAACGCCATGACCGATAGCGCCGCCGCCATCACGCTGGAAGTCTGCGTCGACAACGTCGAAGGCCTGTCGGCCGCGATCGCGGGCGGCGCCGACCGCATCGAGCTATGCGGCGCGCTGGAAGTCGGCGGCCTGACGCCCACATCCGGCCTGCTGCGCGTGGCCGCCGCCAGTCCGCTGCCGGTTGTGGCGATGATACGGCCTCGCAGCGGCGACTTCTGTTTCGACGACGTCGAGGTCCAGCTGATGCTCAACGAGATCGACACGGTGGCCGCCATCGGCCTGCAAGGCGTGGTGCTCGGCGCCTCGCTGCGCAACGGCGAGCTGGATCACCGGACGCTGGAACGGCTGGCGCGGCGCGCGCGCGACCACCGGCTGGAAACCACGCTGCACCGGGCCATCGATCTTTGCCCCGACCTCGCGGCGGCGACCAGGCTGGCCATCGACCTGGGTTTCGCGCGCATCCTCACTTCGGGCGGGGCACCCCGGGCATTGGAAGGCCTGAATGGTTTGCAGCGTTGCTTCGACGCCGCCGGCGACCGCATCACGATCATGCCCGGCGCCGGCATCAACGCCGACAATGTCGACCGCCTGCTCCACAAGCTGCCGGTGCGGGAAGTCCACGCATCCTGCTCCGCGCCGGTGGCGGCCAGCACGCCGCCGGTGCGGGCGTTCGGCTTCGACACCGGCGCGCGGCGGCAAACCAGCGTGGCGCATGTGGCGGCGTTAAGAGCCGCGCTGCGCACCAAATAATGTGTTTACGCACCGCGTAGTGCCGCTTGAAACGTGCCCCGCTTTGTGTGACACTCGTGACTATTGATGTGAAACCGGTATCGCTTTCAGGTTGGAGCCCGCTGTTTGACGTTCGACCCCACGCTCCTCGCGCCCTATCTCCCCGACCTCGCGGCCGGCGCACGCCTGACGGCGCTCGCTTGCGCGCTCTCGCTGGCCGGCGCACTGGCGCTGGGGGTGGTGGTGGCCCTGCTGCGCGCCTCGGCGGTCCCGGCTTCGCGACGTCTGGCCGGCATCTACGTCGACATCTTCCGCAACGTCCCGTTCATCGTCCAGCTGTTTTTCCTTTTCTACGGCCTGCCGGAACTCGGCATCGAGCTCGACGCCTTCAGCACCGGCGTGCTGGCGCTGTCGCTGGCCGGCGGCGCCTTTACGTCGGACGTTATCCGCTCCGGCATCCTCGCCATCGATCCTGGCGTGATCGAGGCGGCCCAGGTCAGCGGCCTGTCGCGCCGCGTCATCTACCAGAAAATCGTGCTGCCGATCGCCTTGCGCACCTCGGTGCGGCCGCTCGGTTCCGTGTTCGTCAACCTGATCCTGACCTCGTCCATCCTGTCCACGATCACCCTCAACGAGTTGACGGGCGCCGCCAAGATCGTCGCCGCCGACACCTTCGCGCCGTTCGAGGTGTACGCGCTGCTGCTGGTGGCCTACATCACGCTGACCTATCTGGTGTCACTGACTGCCGGCGCCCTGCACCGCCGCCTTAACCGCGAACGCGCATTGGGTACCGACTGATGCGCTACACCGACTTCACCGCCCACGACATCCTGTTGCTGCTGCAAGGCGCGGGGGTCTCGGTCGCGCTGTTCGCCGCCACCACCGCGATCGGGCTGATGATCGGCCTGGCGTGGGCGGTGCTGCGCTATTACCGCACGCCCGTCCTGGCGCCCTGCTTCGCCGCCGTGGCGGAAGTGCTGAAAAATTCGCCGGTGCTGGTGCAGCTGTTCCTGGTCTTCTTCGGCCTGCCGGTGCTGCTGGAGACCGACATCACGCCGGTGCAGGCGGCCGTCATCACCTTGTCCGGCAACACGGCGGCATTCATCTACATCATCGCCGTCTCGGCGATCGAGTCGGTCGGCCGCGAACAGCTGGAAACGGCGCGCGTGTTCGGCTTGAGCCACTGGCAAATCCTGCGCAAGGTCGTCGCCCCGCAGGCGGCCGCCTTCGGCCTTGGACCGCTGACCGGATTGCTGGTCAACCAGTTGCAGGTGACGTCGCTGATCTCGGTGATCGGCGTGCTCGATCTGACCAAGGTCGGCGCCATCCTGAACCTGCGCACGCTCAAGCCGTTCATCGTCTGGACGGTGGTCGGACTGCTGTACTACCTGATGGCGAAGCTGATCGCCAGCACCTGCGCGCGCCTGGAAAGCCGGCTGCGCGCCCATAGCCAATGGAAAGGCCTGTAGCATGATTCAGATCGATGGCGTCGGCAAAAGCTTCGGCCGGACCAAGGTGCTCGATGGCGTCAACCTGCGCCTCGCGCCGGGGGAAGTGGTGTCCATCCTGGGCGCCAGCGGTTCTGGCAAGTCCACGCTGATCCGCTGTATCAACGGACTGGAAAAGCTGGACAGGGGCCGCATCTCGATCGACGGTTTCCGCGTCGACGACCCGAAGCAACTGCAACAGGCGCGCCGCTGCTCGGGCACCGTGTTCCAGCTGTTCCACCTCTACCCGCACATGACGGCGCTGCAAAACGTCACGCTGGCGCCGATCGAGGTGCTGAAGGTGCCGCGGAGCGAGGCCGAAGACGCCGGACGGGCGCTGCTGGCATCCGTCGGCCTGTCCGGGCGCGCCGACGCCTATCCCGCGCAGTTGTCCGGCGGCCAGCGCCAGCGCGTCGGCATCTGCCGCGCGCTCGCCATGAAGCCGCGCTACCTGCTGCTCGACGAAGTCACCAGCGCGCTCGATCCCGAAATGACCGCCGAAGTGCTGGACATCCTCGCCAGGCTGGCGGCGGCCGGCACGACGATGCTGTTCGTCACCCACGAAATCGACTTCGCGCGGCAGATTTCCACCCGCATCGTCTTCCTCGAACAGGGCCGCCTGCTGGCCGACCTGCCGACGGCGCAATTCTTTGCCGCCGACGGCGGCCTGGCGCACCCGCGCATCGCCCAATTCCTCTCCAAGATGAAGAAAGACCATCAATGAAAATGCTGCTAGCGAACGCCGAAGCCTGGCCGGGATTCGACACCACCGTCGATCTGCTCAAACAAGGCGGCGCCGGCATCGACGCCATGATCGCCGGCATCGCCAAAGTCGAACGCGAAGCCAGGGTGCGCAGCGTCGGCTACGGCGGCTGGCCCAATATGCTGGGCGAGATGGAGTTCGACGCCGGCGTCATGGACGGCACCACGCGCGACGTCGGCGCGGTCGGCGCGGTGCCGGCCACGCTGCCGGTGTCCGCCCTGGCGCACGAGGTGATGAAGCACCTGCCGCATGTGATGCTGACCGGCGCCGGCGCGCGCCGCTTCGCCACCGAACGAGGATTCGCCGTCGACGACACGCTGCACCCGGACAGCAAGCGCGTATGGTGGGAACGCCTGCAAAAGGAAATGACGCCGCAGCAGCTGGCCGCCTTCCCGGACATCCCCCTCGCCCCGCTCAGCAACACCATCACCGACCCGGAGCGGGTGCGCGACACCACCGTCTTCCTGGCCCGCGACGCCTCGCGGGGGCTGGCCGTGGTCACGTCGACCTCCGGCTGGGCGTGGAAGTATCCGGGCCGGCTGGGCGACTCGCCCATCGTCGGCGCCGGGTTCTACGCCGACAGCCGGTACGGCGCGGCCGCCTGCACCCACACCGGCGAAATGACGATGCGCTGCGGGACATCGCGCAGCATCGTGCTGGCGCTGCGGCTCGGGCATTCGCTCGACGACGCCGTCAAGCTGGCGGTGGAGGAACTGGGCGAGTTGAAGACCGGCTTCCTGGCGGGTGTCGTCATCCACGCGGTCGACGCGGCGGGCAACCACAAGGTGGTCGGCTTCCGCTGCGACGAAGAGATACATTACTGGTACTGGGACGAACGCATGGCCGCGCCGGAACTGCGCGTCGCCAGCGCCGCCTAACCTAAAAGGGAGTCAACATGCCGCAATTGAAACGCATCGCCGCCACCGTGCTGCTCACCATGATCGCCGGTTCCGCCGTCGCCGGCCGCATCGAGGAAATCAAGGCACGCGGCTACGTGCGGATCGGCGTCTCGCTCGGTGGCGAGCCGGTTGGATTCCGCAACGCGAAGAATGAGCCGGTCGGCTACGACGTCGATGTCGCCACGCAGCTCGCGGCCAGGCTCGGCGTGCCGGCGCGCTTTTCGGACGTTTCGTCGGACGCGCGCATCTCGATGCTGATGTCCCGGCAGCTCGACCTGGTGGTGGCCAATGTCTCGATCACGCCGCAACGCGCGCGCGTGGTCGACTTTTCGACGCCCTACAATATGGCCGGGCTGCGCGTGATCGTGCAGAAGAGCGCCGGCATCAAGACGCTGGCCGACCTGAAAGGCAAGCGCGTGGTGGTCGGCCGCGGCACCACGGCGGACGCCTTCCTGAAGCAGTCATCGCCCCAAGCGATGTTCGTCTACACCGACAACTTCGCCCCGGACGGGGTGCTGCTGCTCAAGCAAAAGCGGGTCGACGCCGGAATCGAGGACTCGTCGCTGCTTGACTACCTCGCCAGCAAGAACGACCAGCTCGAAGTCCTGCCCGGCATCCATGGCCAGACCCCGATCGGCATCGCCATGGCCAAGGGCGACCCGGAGCTGCTCAAGCTGGTCAACGGCTTCGTCGCCGACTACGTCAAAACCGGCGCCTACGCGGCCAATTACCGCAAGTGGTGGGGCCAGAAAAGCGTACCGCCGGCGTTGTAGTTGGCGCCCGTGTGCCCTAGCCCACAGACAACCCGCGCCGATCTTCCTATGCTTCCCCAAGGAGTATCGCCGCCAATGACAAAATACCGCAAGCAACCTTTCGATCCAGCCAACACGCGGCGGGTTTCTGGCCGCGCCGCCAACCGCCACCATCGGCTGGAGAGCGCGTGAACACCAACCATTGGTTCCTGCTGGTCGGCCTGCTGATGCTCGCGCGCGGCATGGCCGCCACCACCATCTCGCGTTCGCCGTTCACGTCGGCGATGGTGTACCTCGGCTTCGGCATCGTGCTCGGCCCCACAGTGTTCAACATCCTCGACTTCGACCCGATGCAGCAATCGGACCTGCTCGAGGTGCTGACCGAAATCGCCATCCTGATCTCGCTGTTCTCCGCCGGGATCAAGATGCCGGTGCCGTTCAAGCTGCGCCACTGGGACGCGCCGCTGCGGCTGGCGTGGGTGTCGATGACGTTGACGGTGGCGCTGGTGGCGGCCTTCGGCTTCTTCGTGCTCGGCCTGCCGCTGGGCGCCGGCATCCTGTTGGGCGGCATCCTGGCGCCGACCGATCCGGTGCTGGCGACCGACGTCCAGGTGCGCCACGCCGGCGACAAGGACCAACTGCGTTTCACCCTTACCTGCGAGGCCGGCATGAACGACGGCAGCGCCTTCCCGTTCGTCTTCCTCGGCCTGGCCATGCTGGGCATGGGCGACGACCCCGGCGCCTGGCACTGGCGCTGGTTCATGGTGGACGTGGTGTGGGCGACGGGAGCGGCGGTCGCCGTGGGTTACCTGGGCGGCACCTTGACCGCGCGCCTGGGCTGGCGCCTGCGCATCATCAAGCCGCGGCACGAGATCATGGACGATCTGGTGGGGCTCGGCCTGATCGCCGTGGTCTACGGCGTCTCCAGCCTGATACACGCGTGGGGCTTCCTGGCGGTGTTCTTCGCCGCCGTGGCGCTGCGCCAGACCGAGTTGATGCTGGCCGGCGCGCCCAAGGACCGGCAAGGCATGCTGGAACAGGACGTGGCGAAATCGGCCGCCGCCAGGACCAGCGAGACGCATGAAGTGCCGATGACCGTGAGCACCGAGTCGCTGGTGTTCAAGGAGCACCTTGAGCGGCTGTCGGAGCTCACCCTGGTGCTGCTCCTGGGTGGCATGATCTCGCTGCATGACATGGATTGGGACGCCCTCTGGATGGCCGTCTTCCTGTTCTTCATCGCGCGGCCGGTCAGCGTATTCCTCGGCCTGGCCGGCAGCGACACCAGCATGCGACTGCGCTCGATGACCGCGTGGTTCGGCGTGCGCGGCATCGGCTCGATCTACTACCTGATGTACGCGATCGGGCAGGGATTGGCGCCGGACCTGGCGCAGCGGCTGACGCACATCTCGCTGTTCGTCATCATGCTGTCGATCGTGGTCCATGGCTTGAGTGTCAAGCCGTTGATGGAAAGCGTGTGGCCCCGCCGTCGGTGACGGACCCCGTCAAATACCTTCGAGGCTGAGCGCGCGCACCGCGCCGCGAAGCAGGCCGTGCAGGCGCACGCGCTCCTCGTGGTCCATATCCGGGAACATCTGCATCTCGACCTCCCTCACCTTGCCGTCGCACTGCGCCAGGATCGCGTGCCCGGCCTCGGTCAGCTGGATCTGGATAATGCGCCCGTGCGACGGATCGGGCGTGCGCTCGATCCAGCCCTTGGCCTCGATCGACTTCACCATCTCGTTGGCCGACTGCGGCGACACCATCGTCCGCACCGCCAGCTGCGCGTTCGATAGCGCGCCCTGCGCGCGGAACACCGACAACGCCGTGTACTGCGGCACCGTCACGCCGGCCGGCGCGCAGCAATCGCGCAGCCGCTTGTTCAACACGTGATCGAGACGCCCCACCAGGTAGGCCAGACCCAACGGTTTAGTGCTATCGGAAAAATCTGCTTTGACCATAAAAATTTTCTTGTAAAACAAAAGAGGTGGGTATAGTATAAGTCATATATCAGGTAGCCTGATACTTAAATCTAAAGCTTAGCCTGAAGATCAGCCAACTAAAAGGAGACACATTGTATGTCCAAATATGAAGCCCGCTGGGAAACCGTCAAGGTCGATGTTGAAAAAGGTATCGGCTGGATCACGCTGAACCGCCCCGACAAGCGCAACGCCATGAGCCCGACCCTGAATCGCGAGATGATCGACGTTCTGGAAACACTGGAACTGGACGAGGACGCGCAAGTGATCGTGCTGACCGGCGCCGGCGACGCCTGGACCGCCGGCATGGACCTGAAGGAGTACTTCCGCGAGAACGACGGCAAGCCGGAGATCTTCCAGGAGCGCCTGCGCCGCGACTGCTCGCAGTGGCAATGGAAGCTGCTGCGCATGTACAGCAAGCCGACCATCGCCATGGTCAACGGCTGGTGCTTCGGCGGCGCGTTTTCGCCGCTGGTCGCCTGCGACCTGGCCATCGCCGCCGACGAAGCGGTGTTCGGCCTGTCCGAGATCAACTGGGGCATCCCGCCCGGCAACCTGGTCAGCAAGGCCGTCGCCGACACCATGGGCCACCGCCAGGCGCTGCACTACATCATGACCGGCGACACCTTCACCGGCCAGGAAGCGGCCGCCATGGGGCTGATCAACAAGAGCGTGCCGCGCGCCCAGCTGCGCGACGAAGTGGTCGCGCTGGCCGAAAAACTGCTGGCCAAGGCGCCGACGGTGCTGCGCATCGCCAAGAACGGCTTCAAGCGCTGCCGCGAACTGAATTGGGACCAGAACGAGGACTACCTGTACGCCAAGGTCGACCAGTCCAACTACCGCGATCCGGAAAAAGGACGCGCGCAAGGCCTCAAGCAGTTCCTGGACGATAAGACGATCAAGCCGGGTCTGCAGACTTTCAAACGCGGCTAAACTCTACAATAAAAATACAGGAGACAACCATGTTTGATACCGATCTGCTGATCGGCGGCCAAGGCGCCGCCGCCCAGGACAAAGCCGCCTTCGAGCGGCGCAGCCCCGCCACCGGCGAGGTGGTCACCCGCGCCGCCGCCGCCCAACTGGCCGATGTCGACCGCGCCGTCAAGGCCGCGCAGGAAGCCTTCCCGGCCTGGTCGGCGATGGCGCCCGGCGCCCGCCGCGCGCTGCTGCTCAAAGCCGCCGACACGATGGAACACTACCGCGCCGAATTCGTCGCCCGCGGCGTCGCCGAAGCAGGCGGCAGCCCGATGTGGTACCAGTTCAATGTGACGCTGGCGTCCAACATGCTGCGCGAAGCGGCGTCGATGACCACCCAGATCAGCGGCGAGGTCATTCCGTCCGATGTCCCCGGCTCGATGGCCATGGGCCTGCGCCAGGCGTGCGGCGTGGTGGTCGGCCTGGCGCCGTGGAACGCCCCGGTGATCCTGGGCACCCGCGCCATCGCCATGCCGCTCGCCTGCGGCAACACCGTGATCCTGAAGGCTTCCGAATTGTGCCCGGCGCTGCACCGCCTGATCGGCACCGTGTTCGAGGAAGCCGGGTTCGCGCCCGGCGTCGTCAACGTCATCACCAACGCGCCGCAAGACGCGCCGCAGGTGGTGGAGCGCCTGATCGCCGCGCCGGCCGTGCGCCGCGTCAATTTCACCGGTTCGACCAAGGTGGGCCGCATCATCGCCCAGCATTGCGCCCGCCACCTGAAGCCCGTGCTGCTGGAACTGGGCGGCAAGAACCCGCTGCTGATCCTGGACGACGCTGACCTCGACGAAGCCGTCGAAGCGGCCGCGTTCAGCGCCTTCTTCAACCAGGGCCAGATCTGCATGTCAGCCGACCGTATTTTGGTCGACAACAAGGTGGCGCCGGCCTTTTTGAAAAAGCTGGCCGCCAAAACCGCCAGCTTGAAGGCGGCGCACAGCGACGCCCCGCTGTCCGGCATGATCGATCCGTCGGCCACCACCCGCGTCGCCGCCATGCTGCAGGACGCCCGTGATCGCGGCGCCAGGGTGACGCAAAGCTCGGCCGAAGTGGTCGGCAACATCATGCAGCCGGCCATCGTCGACGGCGTGACGCCGGAGATGAAGGTCTATCAAGAGGAGTCGTTCGGCCCGATCGTCTCGATCCTGCGCTTCGACACCGACGAGGAAGCCATCGCGCTGGCCAACGACAGCGAGTACGGCTTGTCGTCGGCGGTCTTCAGCCGCGATATCGGGCGCGCGATGGCGGTCGCGCGCCGGATCGAATCGGGCATCTGCCACATCAACGGCCCGACCGTGCACGATGAGGCGCAGATGCCGTTCGGCGGCGTCAAGGGCAGCGGCTACGGGCGTTTCGGCGGCAAGGCGGCCATCGCCGAGTTCACGGAGCTGCGCTGGATCACGATCCAGACGACCTCGCGCCACTACCCGATCTGACAGGAGCTCCGCATGAATCAATCGATGATCGCGGAGCAGTCCGGCGGCACGGTAAAGCGACGCCCGGTCAGGCTGGGCAATCCGCAGATCGCGGCCTACCAGGCCGACGGCCTGTGGCACGTGGACGCGGTCACGCCGCTGGAGGCGTTCCCGACGCGCTTCACCGACCGACTGGAATCGGGCGCCGCCGCCCACCCGGAGCGCACCCTGGTCGCGCGCCGCGCGGCCGATGGCGACGGCGAATGGATACGGCTCTCGTACGCCGAGGTGCTGCGCCGCGCGCGCAGCATCGGCCAGGCGCTGCTCGATCGAGGCCTGTCGGCCGAACGTCCGCTGGTGATCCTGTCCGGTAACGACCTGGAACACTTCCAGCTCGCGCTGGGCGCCATGTATGCCGGCATTCCGTATGCGCCGGTGTCGCCTTCGTATTGTCTGGTGGCGGCCGATTTCACCAAGCTGTCCGAGATGCTGGCCAAGCTGACGCCAGGCGCGCTGTTCGCCTGCGACGGCGCCGCCTACAGCCGCGCCATCGGCGCGGTGATGCCGGCGGACGCGGAACTGATACTGGCCAACGGCGAAGTCCCGGGCGTCGAGTCCACCAGCTTCCAGTCGCTGCTCGACGTCGCACCGTCGACCGTCGAAGCGGCGCATGCCGCCGTCGGCGTCGACACGGTCGCCAAGTTCCTGTTCACCTCCGGATCGATCAAGAAGCCGAAGGCTGTCACCACCACCCACGGCATGTTGTGCAGCAACCAGCAGATGCTGCTGCAAACCTTCCCGTTCATGGGCGACGAGCCGCCGGTGCTGCTGGATTGGCTGCCATGGAACCACACCTTCGGCGGCAGCCACAATGTCGGCATCGTGCTTTACAACGGCGGCACCTTGTATCTGGACGACGGCAAGCCGACCCCGCGCGACTTCCCGACCACCCTGAGGAACCTGCGCGAGATCGCGCCGACGATGTATTTCAATATTCCGAAAGGGTTCGAGATGCTGACCGACGCCATGAAGACCGACGCCAAATTGAGCGCCAACTTCTTCTCGCGCGTGAAGCTGTTCCTGTGCGCCGGCGCCGGCCTGTCGCAGGCGGCGTGGGACCGGCTCGACAACGCCGCCATCGCCGAAACCGGCGAATCGGTGCGCATCATCACGGGACTGGGCATGACGGAGACGTCGCCGTCGTGCACCTTCGGCACCGGCAACATCATCAAGGCGGGATATGTCGGCGTGCCGGCCCCGGGCTGCAAGGTCAAGCTGGTGCCGTTCGGCGACAAGCTCGAAGCGCGCTTCAGCGGCCCGCACGTGATGCCGGGCTACTGGCGCGCGCCGGACCTGAACGCCGCCGTCTTCGACGAGGATGGCTACTATTGCACCGGCGACGCCCTGCGTTTCGTCGATCCCGAAAAGCCGGAGCTGGGCTTCATGTTCGACGGCCGCATCGCCGAGGACTTCAAGCTCGGCACCGGCACCTTCGTCAGCGTCGGACCGCTGCGCGCGAAGGTGATCAGCGCCGCCGCGCCGTATGTGCTGGACGCGGTGGTCACCGGCATCGACCGCAACGCCGTCGGCCTGCTGCTGTTCCCGCGCATGGAGCATTGCCAGGCGCTGTCGGAGCTGGGGCCCGACGCCGGCGCCGCCGAGGTGCTGGCCAGCGCGCCGGTGCGGGCCTGGTTCGAGCGCTTGCTCAAGTTGTTGAACCAGGACGCCAGCGGTTCGTCGATGCGCATCGACCGGCTGCTGCTGCTAGCCGAACCGCCGTCCGTCGATCATCGCGAGATGACCGACAAGGGTTCGATCAACCAGTCGGCGGTGCTGACGCGGCGCGCGGCCGTCGTCGAGGCACTGTATGAAGGCACCGATCCACAAGTAATCATCGCGGCATAAACCAAAAAAGACGGAGACAAGCAATGAAACTTAAAAAACTGGCCAACCTCGGCATGGTCGTCGGCGTGGCCCTGATCGGCATGAACGCCGGCGTGGCGCGGGCGCAGGACACCATCAAGGTCGGCGTCATCGCCGCGCTGACCGGGCCTTTCGCCAACACCGGCAAGCCGTTCGAGGATGGCATCAAGACCTATATGCAGCAATACGGCGCCACCGTGGCCGGCAAGAAGATCGAAATCATCTACCGCGACGACGGCGGCACCAACGCCGACATGTCCAAGCGCGCCGCCCAGGAGCTGATCGCGCGCGACAAGGTCAGCTTCCTGATCGGCTTCTCGCTGACGCCCAGCGCGCTCGCGGTGGCGCCGATCGCCACCCAGGCCAAGATCCCGATGATCGTCATGAACGCCGTCACCACCGGCATCACCGCCAAATCGCCGTACATGCTGCGCACCAGCATGACGATGCAGCAGATGACCGAGCCTTTCGGCACCTGGACCGCGCAAAACAAGGTCGGCAAGGTGTACACGCTGGTGAGCGACTACAGCACCGGCATCGACGCCGAGGCGCGCTTCGGCAAGGGCTTCACCGCCGGCGGCGGCAAGCTGGTTGGCGCGTCGCGCGTGCCGCTGGCCAATCCGGACTACTCGCCGTTCATCCAGCGCATCAAGGACGAGAAGCCGGACGCGCTATTCTTCTTCGCCCCCGGCGCCGAAGACGGCACCGCCCTGCTTAAAGCCTTCAGCGACAAGGGGCTGGACAAGGCCGGCATCAAGTTCCTCGGCGTTGGCGACATGACCAGCGACCACCCGACGCTGGAAGCGCTGGGCGACCGCGCGCTGGGCGCCATCACGGTGCTGAACTACTCTACGGCGCTGGACAACGCGGCCAACAAGTCCTTCCTGGCCGCCTACGCCGCCGCGCTGCCGAACGCACGTCCGCCGACCTTCGTCACCGTGGCCGCCTACGACACCATGGCCATGCTGTACGAAACCATCCGCAAACTGAACGGCACGGTCACCGGCGACACCGCCATGAAGGTATTGTCGGGCATGAAGCTGGACAGCCCGCGCGGCCCGATCAGCATCGACCCGGCCTCGCGCGATATCGTGCAAAACATGTACGTGCGCGAAGTCAAGAAGGTCAACGGCAAACTGGTTAATCAGCCGATCAGCACGCTCAAGGACGTGATGCCCAACTGAGTTTAATCCGTACCCCGCAGCACCCCGAAACACCCAAAAGCAGGTCCCGACGCAGCCGTCAGAACGCCGCGCGGGACCCGCACGTCCATCGCTTTGCCAGAACAGAGGAGACAACTCGCATGAAAAGCCGCAGCACCAACCCATCCACGATCCCGACGATGCCACTGGCCACCGCCATCGCGGCGGCATTGCTGCTGAGCGCTTGCGCCGGCGGCGGCGACAGCGTCGACAGCGCCGGCCTGCCCCGCCTGGCGGCCGCCACCGGCGCGGCGCTGCCATCCTGCACCGACCTGGTGACGAAGGTTCAGCTCGCCAACACCACCATCACCGGCGCCAACAGCGTCGCCGCCGGCGTCGTGCGCATCGCCGGCAAGCCCGTGCCAGCGCATTGCCAAGTGACCGGCCGCATGTTCGACCGCGTCAGCACCGTCGACGGCGCCCGCTACGCGATCGGTTTCGAGATGCGCCTGCCGCTGAACTGGAACGGCCGCTTCTTCTATCAAGGCAATGGCGGGCTGGACGGCTCGATCGTGCCGGCCACCGGCCAGGTCGGCGGCGGCGGTCCGCTCGACAGCGCGCTCAACATGGGCTTTGCCGTCATCAGTTCCGACGCCGGACACGGCGCACCCAACCCCGCCTTCGGCATCGATCCGCAAGCGCGGCTCGACTACGGCTACCAGGCGGCCGGCAAGCTGACGCCGATAGCCAAGAACCTGATCCAGATCGCCTACGGCAAGGCCCCGGAACGCTCCTACTTCGGCGGCTGCTCGAACGGCGGGCGTCACGCGATGGTGGCCGCCGCCCGCTTCGCCGACCAGTACGACGGCTTCCTGGTCGGCAATCCAGGCTTCCGCCTACCGCTGGCGGCGATCGCCAACATTGCCGGTGGACAGGCCTACAATGCGCTGGCCACCACGCCCGGCGACCCGTCGACCGGCTTCACCAAGGCCGAGCGCACCACCGTCGAGAACGCCGTGCTGGCGAAATGCGACGCGCTCGACGGCGCCAGCGACGGCTTGATTCAAAATACGCAGGCGTGCCAGGCCGCCTTCAAGCTCGATCGCGACGTACCGACCTGCACGGGCGGGCGCGACGGCAGCTGCCTGAGCGCCGCGCAAAAAACCGCCATCGGCGGCCTGTTCTCGGGCGCGACCACCAGCACAGGGACCAAGTTCTATTCCAGCTGGCCTTACGACGCCGGCATCTCGACTGGCGGCTGGGCCGACTGGAAATTCAACAGCCCGCTGACGCGCGATTCCGGCGCGGTCGGACTGATCTGGCAAGCGCCGCCCGAAAACCTGGCGACCTTCAACGGTCCGCAGTTCGCGCTGACCGGCAATGTCGACAGCATGCTGGCCAGGGTCGGCGCCACCACCTCCGTCTATACGGAAAGCGCGCTGTCATTCATGCTGCCGCCCAACCCGACCAACCTGGCCACGATGAAAAATCGCGGCGGCAAGATGATGGTCTACCACGGCACCGCCGATCCGATCTTCTCCAGCGACGACACCACCGCCTGGTATGACGGCTTGCGCGCGGCCAACGGCGGCGATGCGTCGAGCTTCGCCCGCTTCTTCCGCGTGCCCGGCATGAACCACTGCGCCGGTGGCCCGTCGGCCGAACAGTTCGACATGCTGACACCGCTGGTGAACTGGGTAGAGCGCGGCCAGGCGCCCGACAACGTCATTGCCAGCGTGCGCGGCGCCGGCAACGCCGGTGGCGTCAATGCCGACCTGCCGGCGAGCTGGTCGGCCAACCGTACCCGTCCGCTGTGCCCGTATCCGAAGGCGGCCAAGTACAAGGGCAGCGGCAACGTCGAAGACGCCGCCAGTTTCAGCTGCGAGTGACACCGCTGCGGAGCCGGCCGTCCGGCTCCGGGTAGCAATCCGAGCGCACCCGCCGGGGCGTGGTTATCCCCGGCGAAAACTTGCGCGCGGACGGACCCTCCGACAACGGCAGGCCCTGTCGCTCGTTTGATTTTCCGCAGACGTGTTCCGGCGTGAGCCGTTAGGCTGGTACGGCTGGCCTGACTAATCTGTCGGAGAATGTCATGAAACCCACGAGCAACATCTGCCTGGCCTGGCTGTCGCTGTGCCTATCGTTGGCGGGCGTGACGGCGCAGGCCGCGGCCCGCTACAACATCGTCGAAATCGGCGTTGGCACGTCCGCCAACGCGATCAACGGCAGCGGCCAAATCGCCGGCGACGTCAGCGACAGCGTCGGCACGCCGCAAGCATTTCTGTACACGAACGGCGCGCTGACGATGCTTGGAACGTTGGGCGGCGCCGAGAGCACCGGGTCCGCCATCAACGACCATGGGAACGTGGTCGGCATGTCGACCACCGCCGACAATTCGCGGCGCGCCTACCTGTATTCCGCCGGCGGCATGACCGACCTTGGCACCTTGGGCGGCAACGAGGCGATGGCGTTGGGCATCAACAACGCCGGACAAATCGTCGGCAGCGCCGCCAATGGCGAAGGCTACTTCCACGCCTTCCGCTACACTTCCGGCGCGATGCAGGATCTCGGCACGCTGGGCGGCAGCGTCAGCAACGCCTTCGACATCAACCGGCACGGCCAGGTGGTCGGCAACGCCTCGGTCAGCGACGAATTCCGCTGGACACACGCCTTCATGTACGACAACACCGGCATGCGCGACCTGGGCACCTTCGGCGGCAACTACAGCGCCGCCTGGAGCGTGAACGACGCCGGCCACGCGGTCGGCTACGCAGCCACCACCGACAACGCCGCCGACCACGCCTTCCTCTATGCCGGCGGCGTCATGCACGACTTGGGCACGCTTGGCGGCACCTACAGCTTCGCCAGCGGCATCAACAACCGCAACCAGGTGGTCGGCAATTCCAATGTGCCGGGCGATGCCGGCAGCCACGCGTTCCTCTACGCCGACGGCAGCATGACGGACCTCAATTCCCTGATCGATCCGGCCTCCGGCTGGACCATCCTGCACGCGTCCGACATCAACGACCACGGCCAGATCGCCGCCACCGGCTGCCGCGCCGGCGAATGCGTGGCGCTGCGGCTGGACCTGGCCGTCACGGCCGTGCCGGAGCCATCGGTGTGGGCCACGCTTCTATGCGGCCTCGCGGTCTTGATGATGTCGCTGTGGACGCACCGCGCACCACCCGGCTTCCGCGCGCACGGATGACCGATTTCCACCTTCCACCGGAGAAAACACCATGGCTTACCTGTCCAACAAAATCCGGCCGCTGTGGCGGCTGGCGATGCTGATGCTGCTGTCCGGCGCCGCGCAGGCGCAGAACCGCTATGACATCACCGCGCTGCGCGGCCCGTCGGGCAATATCTTTGCGACCGCCCTCAACAACCGCGCCCAGATCGCGGGGATAACGGTCGTCGACGGGACCACGCAGGCGATAATGTACGATCGTGGCAACGTCACATTTTTACGGCCCCAAGATGGCGGCTACAGCTATGCCAGCGATCTGAACGAACGCGGCCAGATCGTGGGGCAGGCGTACACCAGCGCGGGACAGTCGCGCGCGTTTCTGTATTCGAACGGCACGATGCGCGACATCGGCACGCTGGGCGGCTCCAGTTCCGACGCGCAAGGCATCAACGACGCCGGCCAAATCGCCGGCAGCGCGGCCACCAGCAGCGAATCGTGGCGCGCCTTTCGTTACACGCGCGGCGTCATGACGGACCTGGGAACGCTTGGCGGCGACGCCAGCTTCGGAACCGATATCAACGTCCGCGGCGAGGTTGTCGGCTATTCGTCCACCGCCGACGGCGCCGCGCACGCCTTCCTGCATGACGGCAGCAACATCAGGGATCTCGGAACACTGGGCGGTGTGACCAGCATCGCGTTTGCCAACAACGACCGCGGCCACGTCGTCGGTCACGCCGAGCGCGTCGATGGCGCCATGCACGCCTTCTTCTACGCCAACGGTGCGATGCGGGATCTCGGCACGCTGGGGGGCACCTTCAGCATCGCCCAAGGCATCAACTCGCGCGACCAGGTCGTCGGCGTGTCGCTCCTCGCGGACCCCAACGCTGCGAGCCATGGCTTCATCTACACCGGAGGCGTCATGCGGGACCTGAACTCGCTGATCGACCCGGCATCGGGTTGGGTCGTCGAGACCGCGTGGGACATCAACGAGCGGGGGCAGATCCTCGCCTACGGCTGCCAGGCGGACGACTGCACGGCGTTGCTGCTCACGCCGGCCCTGCGCGCGGCGGATTAACGCGCCGGCGCCGCTCCGTTTAATGCGCGGGCCAGATAGGGCGCGGTGCGGCTGCGCTTGTCCTTGGCCAGCACGTCCGGCGAACCGGCGGCAACGATCCCGCCGCCCTCCTCGCCCGCGCCCGGGCCGACATCGATGACCCAATCGCTGTCGGCCAACACCTGCATGTTGTGCTCGACCACCACCACCGTGTTACCGGCATCCACCAAGCCGTGCAGCTGCGTCATCAGCAATTCGATGTCCGACGGATGCAAACCCGTGGTCGGTTCATCCAGCACGTACAACGTGTCGCCACGGCTGGCGCGCTGCAACTCCGTGGCCAGCTTGATCCGCTGCGCCTCGCCGCCGGACAGCTCGGTCGCCGGCTGCCCCAGCCGCAAGTAACCCAGCCCCACCGCCCGCAACACGTCCAGCGCGTGCCGCAACGGCGCCTCCTCGGCGAAGAACTCCCACGCCGCGTCCACCGTCATTTGTAGCACCTCGGCGATATTGCGGTCGCGGTAGCGCACCGCCAGCGTCTCCGGGTTGTAGCGCGCGCCTTCGCATTCCGGGCACGGCGCGTAGACGCTCGGCAGGAACAGCAGCTCGACCATGACGAATCCCTCGCCGGCGCAGTTCGGACAGCGGCCCTTGGCGACGTTGAACGAAAACCGCCCCGCATCGTAATGCTTCGCGCGCGCCGACTTGGTGGCGGCGAACAGTTTGCGCACATGGTCGAACAAACCGGTGTACGTCGCCAGGTTGGAACGCGGCGTGCGTCCGATAGGCCGCTGGTCGACCTGCACCAGGCGCCGCACCCCCTTCATGCCGGCGACGATGCGGCCGCGCACATCGCCGCCGCCCGTATCGTCAAGGGCCGCCTCGACCAGATCGGTGTCGGCCTCGGTGGCGGCGGCGCTCTGTCCCAACTGAGCCAGCACCAGCTGGACCAGCGCCTGGCTCACCAGGCTTGACTTGCCGGAACCGGACACCCCGCTCACGCTGGTCAACACGCCGAGGGGGAAATCGGCGTCCACGCCATGCAGGTTGTTGCGCTCGACGCCGCGCAGGCGCAACCAGTCGCCGGGCGCGCGCGCCTGGCGGGACGATCGCTCCACCCGCTCGAACAGATACCGCGCCGTACGCGACTCGGTGACGTCGGCCAGCCCATCGGGCGCCCCGCTATACAGCACACGGCCGCCCTGTTGGCCGGCCTGCGGTCCCACATCGACGATCCAGTCGGCATGTCGGATCACGTCCAGCGCATGTTCGACGACGAACAGCGAATTTCCCGCCGCCTTGAGCCTGTCCAAGGCCCGCAGCAGCGCCTCGGTGTCGACCGGATGCAGCCCTGCGGACGGCTCGTCCAACACATACACCACGCCGAACAAACTGGATCGGACCTGCGTGGCCAACCGAAGCCGTTGCAGTTCGCCGGGCGACAAGGTCGGCGTGCCGCGTTCAAGACTCAGGTATCCCAAGCCGAGGTCCAGCAGCACCGACAAGCGCGCCACCAGATCCTGGGCGATGCGCTGCGTGACGATGGCCTTCTCCGGATGGCGTTCGGCATCCTTCGCCCTGGCCTTGGTTCTGGCGGCCGGCGGTTTGCCCTCCGCGTAAGGCTCCAGCAACTGCGCCAACCGCTGCAAGGGAAGGCGCCCGATTTCGGTGATATCGTGACCGCAGAATGTCACCGACAGCGATTCCGTGCGCAGCCGCTTGCCCTCGCAAGTCGGGCAATCCATGCCGACCAAATACTGCGACACGCGCTTCTTCATGATCGCGCTTTCGGTGCCGGCGAATGTCTGCAGCACGTATTTGCGCGCGCCGGTGAAGGTGCCCTGGTAGCTCGGCGTCTCCTTTCGCTTGTGCGCGCGCCGCGCCTCGGCCGGCGTCAGGCCGGCGTACACCGGCACGGTGGGCTGCTCGTCGGTGAACAGGATCCAGTCGCGCTGCTTCTTGGGCAGCTCGCGCCACGGGGTGTCGACGTCGTAGCCGAGCGTCACCAGGATATCGCGCAGATTCTGTCCGTGCCAGGCGGTCGGCCACGCCGCCACCGCCCGTTCGCGTATCGTCAGGGTGTCGTCCGGCACCATCGAGCGCTCGGTGGCCTCGTACACACGTCCCAGCCCATGACACTGCGGGCACGCGCCCTGCGGCGTATTGGGCGAGAACGATTCGGCGTACAGCAGCTCCTGGCCGGGCGGATAGTCGCCCGCGCGCGAATACAGCATGCGCAACGAATTGGACAAGGTGCTGACGCTGCCGACCGATGAACGGGTGGTCGGGGCGCCCCGTTGCTGCTGCAACGCCACCGCCGGTGGCAGGCCGTCGATGGCGTCGACCTCCGGCACCGCCATCTGATGGAACAGGCGCCGGGCGTATGGCGACACCGACTCCAGATAGCGCCGCTGCGCCTCCGCATACAAGGTGCCGAAAGCCAGCGACGATTTGCCGGAACCGGAGACGCCGGTGAACACCACCAGCGCGTTGCGCGGGATGTCGACATCGACATTCTGGAGATTGTGCTCGCGCGCGCCGCGCACGCGGACATAGCCCGAGTCGGCGGTCTCGATGGCGGAACCGGACTGTTCTCCGGGGCTTGAAGGGCGGTGCTTGGCCATAAAACGTTCCTATGATAATTTAAACCCAGCATCATCGATTCGCGCAAATTAGTATGTACGGCAACGTACCGGATCGCCAACCGCAGCGTTCCCGCCAGAGGTTTTTGCGCCGGCCGCCACTGTGGCGTTGCCTATCGTCAAGACACCAAGACGCGTGCGCTCCTTCCGCGTTACCAACGATAAACTGCACTGATCCAATCATTGAAACGGGAATCCAGTCATGGCCAAAACAGTCGCCGAAGTCGTTATCGAAACCCTGCAGCAAGCCGGGGCCAAGCATTGCTGGGGCATACCCGGCGATTCGCTGAACTACATCACCGACGCCATCCGCCGCAGCGAAATCGAATGGGTGCACGTGCGCCATGAGGAAGCCGCCGGTTTCGCCGCCGGCGCCGAGGCCATCGTCGCCAGCCGCCTGACCTTGTGCGCGGGTTCCTGCGGGCCGGGCAGCCTGCATTTCATCAACGGCTTGTTCGAAGCGCACCGCAACCGCTCGCCGGTGGTGCTGATCGCCAGCCAGATCACCCGCGACGAACTGGGGACCGACTTCCCGCAGGAAGTCGACTACAAGCCTATCTACGACCAGTGCAGCGTGTTTTGCCAGGAGATCCGCACGCCGGCGCACGCCAGGCGCATCACCGCCATGGCGGCGCAGGCGGCGATGACCAAGGGCGGCGTGGCGGTGATCATCCTGCCGGTCGACCTGTCGAAGGAATCGGCGGCCGACGAGCCGCACTTTTCGGTGCACCTGCCGCAGCCGCAAACCAGGCCCTCGGACACGGAAATGAACCGCATCGCCGAAATCATCAACGACGGCAAGAAGGTCGCGATCTACGCCGGTTCCGGTTGCGAAGGCGCGCACGGCCAGCTGACGGCGCTGGCCGAGCGTATCAAGGCGCCGATCGCGCACACCTCGCGCGCCAAGGATTTTGTCGAGTACAACAACCCTTACAACGTCGGCATGACCGGCATCTTCGGCATCGACTCCGGCTACCACGCGGTGACCGAGTGCGACACCCTGCTACTGCTTGGATGCGACTTCGCCTGGCGCCAGTACTACCCTTCGCACGCGCGCATCATCCAGATCGACATCGATCCGACACACCTCGGACGGCGCCACCCGGTCGAAGTGGGCGCCGTCGGCGACATCGCCACCACGCTGGCGGCGCTGCTGCCGCGCGTGCAAATACGCGGCGACCGCGAATTCCTCGACCACTGCGTCGAGCGGCACCAACAGGCGGTCGAACACCTGAACGAGCGCGCCACGCCGGGTGATGGCACCACGATCCGCCCGCAATACCTGACCGCCTTGATCGACAAGCACGCCGACGACGACGCCATCTTCACCGCCGACGGCGGCTCGCCGATGGTATGGGTGCTGCGCCATACCCGCGCTACCGGCAAGCGCCGCACCCTGGTCAGCCTGACGCACGGCACCATGGCCAACGCCATGCCGCAAGCGCTGGGCGCCAAGAAGGCCTTCCCGCAGCGCCAGGTGATCTCGCTGTCCGGCGACGGCGGCCTGACCATGATGATGGGCGACTTGATCACGGCGGTACAGGAGAACATCGCTATCAAGGTCGCGGTCTACAACAACGGCTCGCTGGGATTCGTCGAGCTGGAACAGAAGGTCGAAGGCCTGCTGGACGCCTACACCGAACTGAAAAATCCCAACTTCGCGGCGGTGGCGGAGGCGATCGGCATCTACGGGCGCCGCGTCGAATCGGCGGCGCAACTGGAATCGGAGGTGCAGGCGTGGCTGGCGCACCCGGGTCCCGCGCTGCTCGACGTGACGACCGACCGCTTCGAACTGGTTATGCCGCCGAACATACAAGCGTCCCAGGTGCTGGGCACCGCGCTGTACTCGGTTAAGGCGGTGCTCAGCGGACGCGGCAGCGACGTGGTGGATATGATCAAGGATAATTTCGTCAAATAAGCGCCTCGGCCACACCGAATGATTGCGTCCAACATTTTTTGGCAACTTTATGTTGACAAGCCCGGGGGGTCGAACCTACACTGAAATGGTCGCGCAATCATTTAGCTTTATCCAAATGATTCGCATTTTTTCTGTAACGGGTTCTAGCTCTCCTGCCCCGCCCCGGGGCAGTTTGTACACCGTCGCGTGACAGCGGCGGTGTCTTTTTTTTAACCGAATTTTCAGGAGCACCATGCGAGCACCAACACGACGCGCCGCGCTGACCTGCGCCTTGGCGCTGTTTCTGCTGGAGAGTGGCGCCGCACTGGCGGCCGATTCCGTCCCTTATCTGCGCAAGCAAGGCACGGCCACGCAGTTGATGGTCAACGACCGGCCTTTCCTGATCCTCGGCGGCGAGCTGCATAATTCGTCGGCTTCCCACCTGCCCTATCTGAACAAGCTTTGGCCCGCGCTCAAGGGCGCGGAACTGAACACCGTGCTGGCGCCGGTGCAGTGGGACCAGATCGAACCGGTCGAAGGACGCTTCGATTTCACCGTCCTCGATGGTATGCTCAAACAGGCGCGCGCCAACGACAAGAAGCTGATCCTGTTGTGGTTCGGCGCCTGGAAGAATTCGATGTCGACCTACGTGCCGCCGTGGGTCAAGCGCGACGCCCAGCGCTTCCCGCGCTCGCTCGCGCGCAACGGCGCGCCGCAAGAGGTGCTGACGCCGTTCAGTCCCAAGACGCTGGCCGCCGACACCGCCGCCTACCGCGCGCTGCTGGCGCATCTCAAACAGGTCGACGCGGATCGCACCGTCGTCATGGTGCAGGTGGAGAACGAGATCGGCATGCTGCCGGACGTGCGCGATTACAGCCCGCTGGCCAACGCCGCCATCGCCGGCCAGGTGCCGAAGGCCTTGACCGATTACCTGGGTGCCAACCGCGCCAGGCTGCACCCGTCGGTACAAGCGCTGTGGGCCGCCAACGGCCACCGCACCAGCGGCACCTGGGCCGAGGTGTTCGGCACGTCGGTGGCGGCCGAGGAAGTCTTCCAGGCCTGGGGCTACGCCTCCTTCGTGGAAACCATGACCGCCGCCGGCAAGGCCGCCTATCCGCTGCCGATGTACGTCAACGCCGCGCTGAACCGCCCCGGCAAAAAGCCGGGCGAGTATCCGAGCGCCGGCCCGCTGCCGCACCTGTTCGACATCTGGAAGGCCGGCGCGCCCTCGATCGATGTACTGGCCATCGACACCTACTTCCCCAACTTCACCGACTGGGCGCCGCAGTTCAAACGGGCCGACAATCCGCTGTTCATCCCGGAGGCCGACAACGCCGGCCGGCATGACGCGGCGGCCAAGGCTTTTTATGCGATCGGCGAGTTCGATGCGTTCGGCTTCTCGCCTTTCGGGGTCGAGGACAGCGAGCCCACCGATCCGCTGCCGAAGGCGTACCGCCTTCTGCGCCAGTTGACGCCCTTGATCAATCAGGTACAAGGCAGCGGCAACATGCGCGGCTTCAAGGCCAAGGTGTCGTACGACGGCGTGGTCGACGCCGCGCCGCAGCAGGTGACCATGGGCGGCTTCAACTTGCAGGTCAGCTTCAGCAACCCGTGGGCCAAGACCGACAGCAAAGACCTGGAAGGTTGCGGCGGCTTGATCATCAAACTGTCGGACGACGAATTCCTGCTGGCGGGTAAAGGGCTGACGGTGAAGTTCACCGATGCCACCGGCGCGGGAGATCAGGTCGGGCTGGAGAAGGTGACCGAAGGGACCTACGAGAACGGCAAATGGAAGGATGGCCGCTGGCTCAATGGCGACGAGATCCACCAGGGGCGTCAGATCATGCTGGTGACCGGCGACTTCACGATGCAGAAGGTGAAACTGTACCGTTACCGGTAAGTCGGAGATGGCGGGTTACGCGCTTCGCGCAACCCGCCATTTTGCTTTTTACCCCACCATCAACTTCACGGACTTCAATTTCACGCTATCCGGACCGGCGTGGATGGTAAAACTCCCCGGCTCCACCACCCGTTTCATCTGCGCGTTAAAGAACCACAAATCCGACGGTTTGATATCGAACGTCAGCGTGCGCTTCTCGCCCGGCTGCAAGGTCACGCGCTTGAACGCCTTCAATTCCAGCACCGCCCGCGTCGCGGAACTGACATCATCCCGGATGTAGATCTGCACCACCTCGTCGCCCGCCAGCTTGCCGGTGTTGGTCACATCGACCTGCACCGACGTCGAGCCGGCAATGCCGATCGACTCCTTGGTCAAACGCGGCGCCGAGATATCGAAGGTCGTGTAACTCAGTCCGAAACCGAACGGATACAGCGGCTTGGTGCTGCCGTCGATATACCCGCGGCGCGCCGAAGGCTTGTGGTTGTAAAACACCGGCAATTGGCCGACGTTGCGCGCAATCGACACCGGCAGCTTGCCGCCCGGGTTGGCGCGGCCGAACAGCAGATCGGCGGCGGCATGGCCGGTCTCCTGCCCCATGTACCAGCCTTCGATCAGCGCATCGGCCTTCTCGGCCAGCAGGTTGACCGACAACGGACGCCCGTTCAACAGGAACACCACCGTCGGCTTACCCAACGCGAAGATCGCCGCCGCCAGATCGTTCTGCTGGCCCATCAGGTCCAGGCTTGCGCGGTCGCCCAGATGCTCGTCGGCCCACGCCTCGCGGCTGGTCTGCTCGTTGTCGCCCAGGACCATGATGATGGTGTCGGCCGATTTCGCCGCCTGCACCGCCTCGGCGATCAGCTTCGCATTCACCTCGGGCTTGACGAACTTGATCTCGTCCTTGCCCCAGATGCGCTCCTCGGTGATACGCACGCCTTCGGAATACGCCAGCTCGAAGCCCTGCGCCTTGCTCTCGCCCAGCAGGCCGTCGTAGATCGAGACCACATGGCGCGGTATGTCGGAGTATCCGCCGATCGGTGTGTCCTTGGCATGGGTCCCGACCAGCAGCACCTTGCCGACCTTCTTGGCGTTGAGCGGCAGAAGACCCTTGTCGTTCTTTAGCAGCACCGGCGTGCGCGTCGCCGACAGGCGCGCCAGCGCGATCGCGTCCGGCGTGGCGGTCAGGCTGTCGGCCACTTTGGCGTCGACGTACGGCTGCTCGAACAGGCCGGCCTGGAATTTCAACGTCAGCACGCGGCGCACCACGACATCGATCTCTTTTTCGCTGATGCGCTTTTCCTTCACCAGCGCCGCCAGCGTCAGATAGCCCTCGCCGTCCGGCGTTTCGACGTCGACGCCGGCCTTGAACGCCAGCAGGCCCGCCTCTTTCGAGTCGGCGGCCAGCTTGTGGCGCGTGACCAGCTCCTTGATGCCGAAGTAATCGGACACGGTCAGGCCCTTGAAGCCCCACTCCTCGCGCAGCACCTTGTGCAGCAGCCAGTGGTTGGCGTGCGACGGAATGCCGCCGATCTCGTTATACGACGGCATGACGGCGCCGACATTGGTTTCCTTGATCAGTTTTTCGAACGGCGGGAAGAAATCCTCGCGCAACGTGCGTTCGCTGATTTCGGCCGGGCCGATATTGGTGCCGCTCTCCGGCTGGCCGTGGCCCGTCATGTGCTTGAGCGTGACGAAGACCTTGTCCTTGGCCAGGATCTTGTCCTTGCCGGCGAAGCCGATCACCGCCGCCTTGCCCATCTCGCCGCACAGGTAAGGATCTTCGCCGTAGGTCTCTTCGATGCGTCCCCAGCGCGGTTCGCGCGCCACGTCGACCACCGGCGCCAGCGCCAGATTGGCCCCGCGCACGCGCATCTCGCGCGCCGCCACGCTGAAAATCTTCTCGACCAGCTCCGGGTCGAACGACGAGGCCAGGCCGATCGCCTGCGGGAAGCTGGTGGCGTCGCGCGCGACGTAGCCGTGCAGCGCTTCCTCGTGCGTCAGCATCGGAATGCCAAGGCGGGTCTGCTCGACCGCCCATTTTTGCGCCGCGTTGACGTAGTTCGCCGTCTCCAGCGCGTTGCGGTTGGCCTTTTCGCCGGTGTCGCCGGCGCCGGCGGCCTGGCCGAGCTGACGGTCGGATGGACGGCCCAGCATGCCCATGCCGTTCGGGTAGTTCTTCTTGGCCTTCTCGGCGGAGAACTCGCCGGCGGCGTCCTGCATCTCGGTCTTCTTCTGCCAGATGCACTGCAGCTGGGCGATTTTCTCGTCCAGCGTCATGCGGCCCAGCAGATCGTCCACGCGTTTTTCCAGCGGCAGCGAAGGATTCTTGTAAGGCGCCTGCGCGGCCGCCGCCAGCGCCATCGGCGCCGACATCATGGACAGGCCGGCGACGCCGGTCATCGAGGACAGGAACTGCCTGCGGTTACTTTTCATGTGCTGCGTCTCCAATTGTTTTTAGTTGGTCTTCCGATGCTACTTTTTGCATTACTATAATATGAAAACGATTTCAGGGGTGTGAAAACCCGATCTTCAGAACTGGTGCTGGATCTGGCCCGGCGTCGGCACGCGGAAGCGGAACAGGCCGCCGGCCAGCGGCTGCGTAGCCAACTCCTCCTCCGACAAGCCCTTGCGCGCCGTGGTCACGAACACCGTGCGCAGGTCATGGCCGCCGAAAGCGATCTTGGTGATATTCGAACAAGGCATCGGCACCGTATCGATCAACTCACCCCGCGGCGAGTAGCGCTCGATGCGCGCGCCGGCGAACAAGGCGATCCACACGGCGCCGTCGGAATCGACGGTGGTGCCATCGGGGTAGCCTTCGCCCGCGATCCGCACGAAGACGCGCTTGTTGGTCAAATGACCGGCATCGTCGATATCGAAGGCATAGATGGTCTTTTCGAGGGTGTCGGTGTGATAGAAGGTGCGGCCGTCCGGACTGCAGGCCGGCCCGTTGGTGATGACGTAGCCCTTGTCCTTGCGGCGTGGTTGCCCCTTGCGCTGCACGCGGTACAGCGAACCGCTGGCTTGCACCTCGGCGTTGTCCATGGAGCCGAACCACAAGGCGCCGTGGCGGTCGATATAACCGTCGTTCAAGCGGTTGCCCGGCAAATCCGTCTCCACTTCGTGCAGCAGGTCCAGAGCCCCGCTGTCGAACGAAAACCGCATCAACTGGCCCGGCAGGCCGCAAACGAAATCGCCGCCGCGCATCGGCAGCGCAAAGCCCACTTCATCGGGCAGGCTCCAGCTCTGGCGCAAGCCGCCGTCCTCGCCGCAGCGGTGCACCCTGTGCTGCTTGATATCGACAAAATACAGCGCATTTTTCTCGGAGTGCCACACGGGGCCTTCGCCCAGCGTCGCGCCAAGGGCCCAGATGCATTCGGGTTCGATCTGGAATGTACTCATGCGCCGTACCACCCTGCATCGACGAAGTAATCGCGGCCGCTGCCGCCGCCGGCGATCGACACGCGCTTATGTGCCAGGTTGGGATACGTCGCATACACCATCTTCTTCCGCGCGGAAGTTGCTTGGACCATCTTGTTCATCTCCGTTTTATTAGTATTGATACCGGTCCCGCTATGACGATCGTTAAGTTATTCCCCCAACAGCCCGCGTCGCGCCAGATTGCGGTACAGCGCGCGCACGCCGAAGGTCCATGGCGCGATGGCGTCGCTGCGCTGCACGTGATTGACCAGCGTTCCGAGCGCAGGACTGGCGATGCTGACCCGGTCGCCCAGCTTGTGGGTGAAGCCCGCGCCGGGGGCGCCGCGGTCCTTGATCGGCGAGAACATCGTACCGAGGAAGAGCATGAAACCATCGGGATACTGGTGGTGCGCGCCGGCGGTCTGCGCCACAAGGTCCAATGGATCGCGGCTGATTTCGCGCATGCGGCTTTCGCCGTCGAGACGGAAGCCATCATCGGCGCCCTCGATCAGCAACCGCAATTCGGCACCGCGCACCGTGTCGATGGTGAAGGAGCCGTCGAACAGCCGAATGAATGGCCCCATGCCGCACGAGCCGTTGTTGTCCTTGGCCTTGCCCAGTAAAAGCGCGCTACGGCCCTCGATGTCGCGCAGGTTGACGTCGTTGCCGAGGGTGGCGCCGACCGCCTGCGCGCGGCTGTTCACGGCCAGCACGATCTCCGGTTCCGGGTTGTTCCATTTCGAATCCGGGTGCAGGCCGACGTCGGCGCCGAAGCCGACCGCCGACATCGGCTGCGCCTTGGAGAACACCTCCGCATATGGCCCGATACCCACTTCCATGTACTGCGACCAGGCGCCGCGCTCGATGAACTGCTGCTTGAGTTTTTCCGCTTCCGGCGAACCGGGTTTGATGGCCGACAGATCGGCGCCGATATCCTTGAGCAGGGTGACGCGCAGCGCATCGGCGCGCGCCGCGTCGCCGCCGGCCTGTTCTTCGATCACGCGTTCGAGCAGGCTGACCGCGAAGGTCACGCCGCACGCCTTGATCGCCTGTACGTCGCAAGGCGCCAGCAGGCGCGGACTGTGCGTGGAGGCGTCCGCGCTCAGCGCAGCCTCGATCAGCGCCTCCACCCGGCCCAGCGGCTCGCCCTGCGCGGTGCGCGCGAAGCCGGCGGGGTCGTCCCTGTCCAGCAGATCGGCGACAGTGGGGCTGCCGGCGGTGATGTCGAACACTTCGCCGTCGCGCACGACCACCACGCACGGGCCGTTGACATCGTCGCGCCATACGCGGCCTACCAGCAGTGCCTGCGGCAGGTCGGCCGGCAGATGGACCGCCGTTGGCGCGTGCTTCAATTGATTTTTCATGTGCGTCCCAGACTCGGTTTGTTAGGGTAATACGTCCATTCGGGCACCAGGTAGCGCATCGCCAGCGCGTCGTCGCGCGCGCTGGACGCCACCTTTTTATACAGTTCGTGCGCGGCCTCGATGCGGTCCATGTCCGGCTCGACGCCAAGGCCCGGCGCCTGCGGCACCTGGACCTCGCCACCGACGATCTGCAGCGGTTCGCGCGTCAGCCGTTCCTGGCCTTCCTGCCAGATCCAGTGCGTATCGATGGCGGTGATCTTACCCGGCGCCGCCGCCGCCGCATGCGTGAACATCGCCAGCGACACGTCGAAATGGTTATTCGAATGGGAGCCCCAGGTCAGGCCCCATTCGTGGCAAAGCTGCGCCAGCCGCACGGAGCCCTGCATGGTCCAGAAGTGCGGATCGGCGAGCGGAATGTCGACCGCGCCGAGCAAATGCGAGTGGGCCATCTGGCGCCAGTCGGTGGCCACCATATTGGTCGCCGTCGGTATGCCGGTCGCGCGGCGGAATTCGGCCATGGTTTCGCGTCCCGAATAGCCGTTCTCCGGCCCGCAGGGATCTTCGGCGTAGGCCAGCAAGTGACCCTTGCCGCGGCAAATCTCGATCGCTTCCCGCAAGGACCAGGCGCCGTTGGGGTCCAAGGTCACGCGGGAATCGGGGAAGCGCGCCTTGATCGCCGCGACCGCGTCCATCTCCTCGGCGCCGTGCATCACGCCGCCTTTGAGCTTGAAATCGCGGAAGCCGTATTTTTCCACCGTCGCCTCGGCCAGTTTGGCGATGGCGGCCGGCGTCATCGCCTCCTGGTGGCGCATGTGGTACCAGTCGTTTGCCGCGCCCTGCCCGGCCAGATAATCCAGGTCGGTGCGATGGCGGTCGCCGATGTAGAACAGATACGCCAGCATCGGCACGCTGTCGCGCTGCTGGCCGGCGCCCAGCAGCTCGCACACCGGCACGCCCAGGTGCTGGCCGAGCAGATCGAGCAGCGCCGCCTCGACGGCGGTGACCACGTTCTCCAGCCGCAGGTTGATCTCGTGCGGCTGTTTGAGGACCTGGGCCTCCGCCTCGGACGTCACCTGATACTGCTGGCCGCTGACATCCTTGTTGGCGATGGCGTCGCGGATGCCGTTGAGGGTCCGGTTATAGCGGCCGATGTGCGTGCCGACCACCAGCGGGACGGCGTTTTCCAGCGCCCGCAATATGCCTGCGCCGCCGGGAACCTCCCCCATGCCGGTATGTCCGGAGCTATCCTTCAACAGCACCAGATTGCGGGTGAAGTATGGCGCATGCGCGCCGCACAAATTGAGCAGCATACTGTCGTGGCCCGCCACCGGAATCACGCGCATTTCGGTGACCACCGGCGCTGCCGACTTGTCTAAATTTGTTGCCTGTACCATGCCTTTACCCTAAAATGATAAGCGCTAACATTTAACCAGTGTGAAGGATTTATGCGACCAAGTCAACACGCGTCATACGTCCGCTTAGGCGGACTGTTCGTCACCGCCCTGGCGGCGATCGTACCCGCTCTGGCGCTGACGGCCTGCGCATCGCTGAACGGACCTGCAGCCGGCGTTGACGGTCCGACGCCGGATAGCCGCTGGGTCGCCTCGTGGGGCGCGGCGCAGCAGATTCCCGACGCGGCCAACGAGCTGGCCGCCGAGAACTGGCGCGACGGCAGCTTACGCCAGACGGTACGCCTGTCACTCGGCGGAAGCAGCCTGCGGGTGCGACTTAGTAACGTCCACGGCACCGCGCCTTTGACTGTGGAAGGAGCCAGTGTCGCCCTTGCGCCGGCGCCGGGCAAAGCGCGGATCGACGGCGCCACCGCGCGCACGCTCACCTTCGACGGCAACCCCTCGGTGATGATACCGGCCGGCGCCGAATATTACAGCGACCCGGTGGCGCTGGAGGTTAAGCCGGCCAGCGACCTCTCAATATCGCTCTACTTCAAGGAGGCGCCGCCACGCCAGACCAGCCATTCCGGTTCCCGCGCCACCAGCTTTTTCACCAAGGGCAACCGCATCATGGACGCCGACTGGGCCGGAGCCGGCACCATCGGACGCTGGTTCCTGGTGAGCGACGTCGATGTGCAGGCCGCGCGCGGTGCCGGCGCCCTTGTCGCCGTCGGCGATTCGATCACCGACGGCTATGGCGTCACCACCGACGGCAATAACCGTTGGACGGACTTGTTGGCGGCGCGGCTGCGCCAGGATGGCCAGCAAGTGGGCGTCGTCAACGCCGGTATCGGCGGCGGCCGCGTGCTGCGCGACGGCCTGGGCCCGAATCTCGCCTCCCGCTTTGACCGCGACGTGCTGTCGCGCGCCGGCGTCACGCACGCGCTGGTGTTCATCGGCGTCAATGACCTCGGCGGCCAGCACCGCAACACGCCGGACCTGCCGGCCGACCGCAAAAAACTGCTTGCCGATCTGCGCCTCGCGCATCGACAGCTGGCCGCACGTGCGAAGGCCTGCGGCATCTGTACGATCGGCGCAACCATCACGCCATACTTCGGCAGTGACTACTACCATCCGGAGCCGGAAAACGAAGCCGACCGCCAGGAGATGAACGACTGGATACGCAAATCCGGCGTATTCGACGCCGTGGTCGACTTCGACGCGGCCCTGCGCGATCCCGCCGACCCGAAAAGGATCAGCAAACCACTGGACTCGGGCGACCACCTGCATCCTTCGCTGGCGGGCTACCGCGCGCTGGCCGACGCCGTCCCGCTGGAGCTGCTACGCAAAACATGCATGCCCGCCAAATAACGGCCCCGCACTACCCATAAACAAAAAAAATGGATAACCATTAAAAAATGAGACAACTCTACCTCGCAGGCGCGGCCCTCCTGGCGCTGTTGACCTGCGCCCTCCCCGTCCACGCGCTGGGGCAAAAGCGCCTGACCACCTTCGACACGCCAGCTCCCGACGCCGTTACGGTCGCCAACGCCGGCCGCGCGGCCACCATCTACGTCGACAAAACCGACCACCCCGGCGTGCTGCGCGCCGCGCGCGACCTGCAAGAAGACATCGCCCGGGTCAGCACCGCCCGCCCGTCCCTGGAGCAAACCGGCAAACCCACCGGCGCCGACGTCATCATCATCGGCACCATCGGAAAAAGTCCGTTGATCGACCAGCTGATTAGCGCCGGCAAGCTAAACGTCACCGCCATCAAAGGCAAATGGGAAGGGTGGCAGGTGCAAACGCTGCGCAACCCGCTGCCCGGCGTCGAGCGCGCCCTGGTCATCGCCGGCAGCGACAAACGCGGCGCCATCTACGGCATCTACGAGATCTCCGAGCAGATCGGCGTATCGCCGTGGCAGTGGTGGGCCGACGTGCCGGCGCAAAGCCACGCCAGCATCTACGCCTCCGCCCCCGCCGCCGTCAGCGACGCCCCGGTGGTGCAGTACCGCGGCATCTTCCTCAACGACGAACAGCCGGCGCTGACCGGCTGGGTGAAGCAACGCTACGGCGGGTACAACCACGAGTTTTATACCAAGGTATTCGAACTGCTGCTGCGCCTGCGCGCCAACTACCTGTGGCCGGCGATGTGGAATTCGGCCTTCTACGACGACGACAAATTGAACGGCAAACTGGCCGACGAATACGGCATCGTCATGGGCACGTCCCACCACGAGCCGATGATGCGCGCGCAGCAGGAATGGAAACGCCAGGGCAAGGGGCCGTGGGACTACAACAAGAACGCGCGCGTGCTCGATGACTTCTGGAGCAAAGGCCTGCGCAACACGCGCGACTACGAGAAGATGATCACCATCGGCATGCGCGGCGACGGCGACGAGCCGATGTCGGAGGAATCCAACGTCGCGCTGCTGGAACGCATCGTCAGCCGCCAGCGCGAGGCCATCGTCAGGCAAATCAACCCGGACGTCACCAAGGTCCCGCAAACCTGGGCGCTGTACAAGGAAGTGCAGGAGTACTACGAAAAAGGCATGCGCGTGCCCGACGATGTCATGCTGCTCTGGTGCGACGACAACTGGGGCAATATCCGCCGCCTGCCAACGCAGGAAGAGCGCAAGCGCGCCGGCGGCGCCGGTGTCTACTACCACTTCGACTACGTCGGCGGTCCGCGCTCGTACAAGTGGATCAACGTCACGCCGCTCCCCAAGATATGGGAACAGATGCATCTGGCGTGGCAGTACCAGGCCAACCGCATGTGGATCGTCAACGTCGGCGACCTCAAACCGATGGAAGTGCCTATCGAATTCTTCCTGACCTACGCGTGGAACCCCGCCGCATGGCCGGCGCAGCGCCTTCCAGACTACCTGAAGCTGTGGGCGACGCGTGAATTCGGCCCCGAGCATGCCGACGAGATCGCCGACATCGTCGCCAGGTACGCCAAGTACAACGGCCGCCGCAAGCCGGAGCAGCTGGAGCCGACCACCTACAGCCTGGTGAACTATGGCGAAGCGGCGCGCATCGTCGACGAGTATCGCGACATCGCGGGGCGGGCCGAACGCATTTCGGCCGCGCTGCCGGCAGCGAAACGCGACGCCTTCTTCCAGCTGGTACTGTATCCGGTGCAGGCCGGCGCCGTGGTCAACGAGCTGTATGTCAGCGCCGGCATGAACCGCCTTTATGGCATGCAGGGACGCAGCTCCACCAACGACCTGGCGGCGCGCACGCGCCAGCTGTTCCAGCAGGATGCGGAACTGGTGCGGCGTTATCACGAGGACATCAGCGGCGGCAAGTGGAACCACATGATGTCGCAGACCCACCTGGGCTACACCTACTGGAACCAGCCGCCGCGCAACGTGATGCCGGCGGTGACCGAGGTGCAGGTTCCAAAAGAAGGCGACATGGGGGTAGCCGTCGAAGGCAGCGCCAACGTATGGCCCGGCCCCGCCGGCGACACCCTGGCGCTGCCAGCCCTCGACGCGTTCGAGGCGCGGCCGCGCCACATCGAAATCTTCAATCGCGGGCAGCAGCCATTCGATTACAAGGTCGGCGCCAGCGACCCGTGGATCGTGCTCGATAAACCCGCCGGCCGTGTGGAACGCGAGCAACGCGTCGGCGTCGATGTTCGCTGGGCCGACGTTCCGGCCGGCGTGGACCACGCGACCTTGACCATATCCGGCCCGAACGGCGCCAAAACCACGGTCGGCGTGCCGCTGCGCCCGGCCACCGGCATGTCGAAGGCCGCCACTGGCGACTTTATCGAATCCGCCGGAGTGGTGTCGATGGAGGCGGAGCACTACACCCGCGCGGTGGCGCCCGCGAAGCGCGAGTGGCTGCGCATTCCCGACCATGGCCGCACGCTATCGGGCATGACCACGCTGCCGGTCGATGCGCCACCGGATGACGTGCCGCACATGCGCCTTGAATATCAGATGCACCTCGCCACGAAAGGCAAAGTCGCCGTGCACGCCACGCTGGCGCCAACCCAAAAGATCCAGCCGGGACCCGGTTTGCGCTACGCGATTTCATTCGACGACGAGGCCCCGCAAATCGTCAACCTGCACGCGGACAGCTCCGAGAAAGCCTGGGAGCGCACCGTCTCCGATGGCGCCACCGTGATGACTTCCCGGCACATGATCGACAGCGCGGGCAAGCATACCTTGAAATTCTGGGTGATCGATCCCGCCCTGGTGCTGCAAAAACTGGTGGTTGATACCGGCGGCCAGCGCGACAGCTATCTCGGCCCGCCCGAAAGCCCGCGCGCACGCTGATTAAAAAATATAAACGGAGACAAGATGGCAAACATATTCATCAAGCTGATGGCGACGGCATTGCTGTCGTTAGCGGCCGCGATTCCGGCATGCGCCGCCGACGAAGACGGCTATGACCTGTGGCTGCGCTACCAGCCCCTGGAACGGGCGGCGCAGGCCGAACTGCAACCGCAGGCCCGCACGCTGGTCCTGGCGGGCCAGCCTTCCCCCACCTCGCAGGCCGCGCTCAGCGAGCTGCAAAAGGGACTGCGAGGCATGCTGGGAAGCGCGCCGGCGACATCGGCGACGATACGCGAGGGTTCGCTGGTGCTGGCGACGCCGGCGACGCTGCCGGAACTGGCCGCGTCCTCCTTTGCGCTGCGCGGCGAGCTGGCGACGCTGGGCCAGGAGGGCTACCTGCTGCGCAAGACGCGCCTGCAGGGCCACAATGTGACGCTGATCGCCGCCAACAGCGACATCGGCCTGCTGTACGGTTCCTTCGCCTGGCTGCGCGCGGTCGCCACCGGCGCGCCGCCGGAGGCCAGTTCGGCGCCCAAGCTGCAACTGCGGATGTTGAACCACTGGGACAATCTGGACCGCACCGTGGAACGCGGCTACTCCGGATTTTCGATCTGGGACTGGTGGGCGCTGCCGGACATCGCCGACCGCCGCTATACCGACTATGCGCGCGCCAACGCCTCCCTCGGCATCAATGGCGCGGTGCTCAACAACGTCAATTCCAAACCCGAGGTGCTGACCGCCGCCTTCATCGCCAAGGCCGCCGCCGTCGCCGACATTCTGCGCCCGTACGGCATCAAGGTTTACCTCTCCGCGCGCTTCTCGACGCCCCTGGAGCTGAAGCAAACCGACACCGCCGATCCACTGTCGCCGGCGGTCCAGGAATGGTGGCGCAAGAAGGCCGATGAAATCTACCGGGCGATCCCGGACTTCGGCGGCTTCCTGGTCAAGGCCAATTCGGAGGGCCAGCCGGGCCCGCAGGACTACCACCGCACGCACGTCGACGGCGCCAACATGCTGGCCGCCGCCGTGGCGCCCCACAAGGGCATCGTCATGTGGCGCGCCTTCGTTTATGCACACGGGGAGGACAAGGCCACCGACCGCGCCAAGCAGGCCTACGACGAATTCACGCCGCTCGACGGCAAATTCGCGCCCAACGTGATGGTTCAGGTGAAGAACGGCGCCATCGACTTCCAGCCGCGCGAGCCGTTCCACCCGCTGTTCGGCGGCATGCCCAGGACGCCGCTGATGATGGAGTTCCAGATCACCAAGGAGTATCTCGGCTTCGCCACCGACCTGGCCTACCTCGGCACCATGTTCGAAGAGACGCTGCACGCCGACACCCGGCGCGCGCCGCAAGGCCTGACGGTGGCGCAGGTCATCGAGGGCAAGGCGCTGCCGGCGGCGCCGGCCCAGCGCCCGCCGCTGACCGGCATGGCCGGCGTGGCCAACATCGGCACGGACCGCAACTGGACCGGCCACCATTTCGACCAGGCCAACTGGTACGCGTTCGGCCGCCTGGCGTGGGACCCGCAAGCGTCGGCGCGCGACATCGCCGTCGAATGGGCCGCCCAGACCTTTAGTCCCGACGCCCGCGTCACCGCGCCGGTGGTCGACATCATGATGATGTCGCGCGAAACCGTGGTCGATTACATGACCCCACTGGGTCTGCACCACATGATGGGCACCTCCCACCACCACGGCCCGGCGCCATGGATCGACAACCTGGAACGCGCCGACTGGAATCCGGTTTACTACCACCGCGCCGCCCGCGACGGCATCGGCTTCGACCGGACCGCCGGCGGCACCAACGCCCTGGCCCAGTATGCGCCGGAGATCGCCCGCCAGTATGCCGATCCGCGCACCACGCCGGCGCAATTGCTGCTGTGGTTCCACCATCTGCCGTGGGACTACGCGATGCCGTCGGGACGCACCTTGTGGGCCGAACTGATACACCGCTACGACACCGGCGTGCGCGGCGCGCGCGAACTGCAATCGCGCTGGATGGCGCTGCGGCCGCTGATCGACGCCCGACGCCACGCGGAAGTGGCCCAGCGCCTGCGGCGCCAGGTCGCCAACGCCGAGTTGTGGCGCGACGCCTGCATCGCCTACTTCCAATCGGTGAACGGCCTGCCGCTGCCGCCCGGCGTGGCGCCGCCGCCTAAACCGCTGGACTACTACAAGGCGATTCACTTCCCTTACGCGCCGGGGCGGGGATAACAGGGACATCATTTGCTAAAATCGCATCTATAGCCCAGCTCGTGTAGCATTGGCGGACCTGACCCTGGAGTGAAGATGACAAGTAGAGAGCAAGGCCCCCTGGACCCGCCGGCGCAAGCACCGACGATGACCGATGTCGCCAAACTGGCCGGCGTGTCCCCGATGACGGTGTCGCGCGTGATGAACGGCGACGCCAAAGTGAGCGAGAAGACCCGCAACCGGGTGGCCGACGCCGTCGCCGCCCTCAGTTACGTGCCCAATCAGGCGGCACGCCGCCTGGCCGGATCGCGCTCGATCCGCATCGGCTTCTTGTACAGTAACCCGAGCGCCGGCTACCTGAGCGAATTCCTGGTCGGCCTGCTCAACCAGGCGGGCCCGAACAACGTCCAGCTGGTGGTGGAAAAATGCGAGGCCGACGAACACGGCGTCGAACAGGCGCGCCGCCTGATCGCCAATGGCGTCGATGGCCTCATCCTGCCGCCGCCGCTGTGCGACTCCAGGCAGCTGATCGACCTGGTCACCGACGCCGGCACGCCCACCGTGACGGTGGCCTGCGGCCAGCCGGACCTGCGCGTGAGCGGCGTGAGCATCGACGACTACGCGGCGGCCCATGCGATGGCTTGCCATCTGATCGCGCTGGGGCACCAGCGCATCGGCTTCGTCGCCGGCCATCCCAACCAGAGCGCCAGCGCGCGCCGGCTGGCCGGCTTCAAGGCCGCCATCGCCGAACATCATGCGCAAAGCGCGCCGGAGCTGATCGTGCCCGGCATGTTCACCTACCGTTCCGGATTGGATGCGGCGGAGATCCTGCTGGCCCAGGAGCCGCGTCCGACCGCCATCTTCGCCAGCAACGACGACATGGCCGCCGCCGTGGTGGCGATCGCCCACCGCCTAGGCCTGGACGTGCCGGGCGACCTGACCGTGGCCGGCTTCGACGATACCGCGCTGGCCACGACCATCTGGCCCGAGCTGACCACGGTGCGCCAGCCGATCACCGGCATGGCGGAAGCGGCGCTGCGCTCGCTGGTGCAGCAGGTGCGCGCGCGCCACAGCGGCGCCCCGCAAGCGCCGGAGCACGCATTGATGGACTACGCGCTGATACGGCGCCAGTCGGACGCCGCCCCGCGCATGCGCCCACCGGCCAGGATCGCCAAGCGCAGCGCGCGATGACGCGCGCTACATCATTTCGCTCATCAAGTTGATCAACGTCGACGGCGACACCGGCTTGACCAGATAATGGTCGAACCCCGCCGCGACTCCCTTGTCCCGGTCCGACGCCTGCCCGTATCCCGTCAGCGCCACCAGCACCATACCGGCGCTGCGGCTGTCGGCGCGCAGTCTCCTGGCCAGCTCATAGCCATCCAAATCGGGCAGGCCGATGTCGAGAATGGCGACGTCGAAGGACTCGCCGTCGTGCGCGCGCCGTAAAGCGTTGGTCGCGTTATGTTCGGCGACGACCTGGTGGCCGACCGCGTCGAGCATAATCGCCAACATCTCCGCCGCGTCGATATTGTCGTCGACCACCATGATCTTCAGGCCACGCTCTCCCGCGGCCGCCGGCCGCAAAGGCAACGGCGCGGCCGCCGCCGCGCGCGCGCTGGTGCGCGGCAGCGTGACCGTGAAGCGGCTCCCCATGCCGGCTCCGGCGCTGTGACAACTCACCGTCCCGCCGTGCAGCTCCACCAGGTTCTTCACCAGCGCCAGGCCCAGACCAAGCCCGCCTTGCGTGCGGTCCGGCGTGCGCTCGGCCTGGGAAAACAGCTCGAACACGGCCGACTGCAAGTCCGGGGCGATACCGGCGCCGTTATCCTCCACCACCAGTTCGACCTCGTCCCCAACCAGCTCGGTGCGCACGGTGATGCGGCCGCCGTCGGGCGTGTACTTGGCCGAGTTGTTCAGCAGGTTGCTGACGATCTGCACCAGCCGTTTCTGGTCGCCCATCACCGATCCGACATCCGGCGCCAGATCGGTGATGAGCCGGTGACGTTTGCCTTCGATCAGCGGGCGTACCTGTTCGATCGCGTGGAACACCACGCTGCGCACGTCCTGCGGCGTGCGCTCGATATCGACCAGTCCCCGCGTCACGCGCGACACGTCGAGCAGATCGTCGATCAGCGCCGTCATGTGGCTGACCTGGCGGGCGATCACGCCGCTGGTGTGGCGCAGACGCTCGTCCGACAGCTTCGCCATGCCGATCAATTGGGCGGCGGCGCTGATCGGCGCCAGCGGATTGCGCAGCTCGTGCGCCAGCATGGCCAGCAATTCGTCCTTGCGCCGGCTCGCCTCGCGCAGTTCGTCCTCCGCCTGTTTGTGGGCGGTGATGTCGAGGATCACGCCGACCGCCCGCGTCGGCACCTTGTCCACGTGGTACAGGCTGCCGTGCACCGCCACCCAGTGGATGCTGCCATCGGGCCAGACCACGCGGCATTCGATGTCCCAGCCGGTGTGCGCGGCGATTGCCGCGTCGACCGCCGCCCTGGCGCGGGCGCGGTCATCCGGATGTACGTGTGCGATGAAATCGGCCATGCCCCAATGGGCCAGCGGCTCGGCATAACCAAAACACTGGTCGTGGCGCGGCGAACGCTGGGACGTGTCGTCCAGCAGATTCAAATCCCAGTCGCCGATTTGCGCCGCATCCAGGGTGAACTGCAGGCGGGCCGCCAGTTCGCGCATGCGCTCCTCGGCCTTCATCTCCGCCTGCAGCGCGGCCTCGCGCGCGGCCGAAGTGCGACGCTGGTGCGACAGGTTGATGGCGCCGTCGATGCGCGCCACCAGCTCGCGCGCATCGAACGGCTTGACCATGTAGTCGTCGGCGCCGGCGGCCAGGCCCTCGACCCGCGCCTCCGGACCGGCGCGCGCCGACAGCAGGATCACCACCATGTCGCGCGTGGCCTGGTCGGCGCGCAGCGTTTTGAGCAGGGTGAAGCCGTCGGTGTCGGGCATCATCACGTCGGTCAGCACCAGGTCTGGCAGCGGTCCGGCGGCGATCGCCTCAAGCGCCTCGCGGCCGTTCCTGACCAAGGTGACGGTGTGGCCGTTCTTTTCCAGGATACGCTGAATGTAGGCGCGCATGTCGGCGTTGTCGTCGGCCAGCAGAATGCGCGCGCTGATGGCGCCGGCCGGCGCCGGGTCCCGCGCCGGCCCGGACGGTGGCTCGTTACGATCGAGCCACCCCACCGCCTCCTCCAGATAGCTGGCGGTGCCCGCCCAGCGCCCCGCCTGCGCGGGCTGCTCCACGATCTGGTCCGGCGGCAGGTGCGCGGTCCCGAATTTGAGCCGGACGCTGAAGACCGAACCTTTGCCGTCTGCACTGCGCACGCGCACGGCGCCGCCGTGCAGCGCGACCATCTCCTTGACCAGCGACAGGCCGATGCCGCTGCCCTCCATCGAGCGGCCGCGCTGTCCCTCGACGCGATGGAAGCGGTCGAACACCAGCGCCGCATCGGCCTGCGGAATACCGACGCCGCTGTCGGCCACCTTCAGCTCGACGCCATCGCCACGCACCTTGAGCGCGACCTTGATGCCGCCCTCCAGCGTGAACTTGAAGGCGTTCGACAGCAGGTTAAGGACGATCTTTTCCCACATCGCCCGGTCCACGTACACCGGCTCGGGCAGAGGTGCGCAATCGACGGCCAGTTCCAGCCCGGCCTGCGCGCAGGCCGACTGGAAGTGGCTCGCCAGTTCGGCGGTCAACGATGTCAGGTCGGTGGCGCTGAAGGTGGCCTGGGCGCGCCCGGCCTCGATGCGCGAGAAATCCAGCAGCGAATTGACCAGCCGTAGCAGGCGGTGCGCGTTGCGGTCGGCGATCTGCAGCCGTTCGCGCTGGCCTTCGCGCATCGGTTCCGCCAGCGCGTCGCTCAAAGGACCCAGCATCAATGTCAGCGGCGTGCGGAACTCGTGGCTGACGTTCGAGAAAAACAGCGTCTTGGCGCGGTCGGCGGCGGCCAGCGCCTCGATCCTGGCTTTTTCCTGCTCCTGCGTGGCGATGCGGTCCATCGCCGCATCGATGGCGGCGAGTAGCAACTGCTGGAATTCCTGGTACGTCTCGTCCCAAGGCAGCCTGGCGCTGGCGCCCAGCATCATCAGCATGCGCGGATGGCCGTCCTGCTGCAGGCGCGTCGGACAGGCGAGCGCGTAGTCGGGCGCTTCGTCGTACGGGCCGCAGCGCTCGGCGGCCAACACGGCGCGCAAGCCAGAGATCTCCACCGCCGCCTGGGAGCGCGACAGCCGGTCGACCTGCCAGCAGGAGTCGGAGCCGGCCGACAGCAGCGCAGGGCTGATCGCGCCTGCCGGCGCCACGCCGTGGCGCCCGGTCAGCGCATAGCCGCCGAACGCCTTGTCGAACGCGTACAGCAGCACGAAGGGAATATCGAACTCGAACTGCGCCAGCGCGGCGATGGTCAGGCGCGCCACGTCGTCGGCCGATTCCGCGGCCGCCAGGCTCGAGGTCAAATCCCGCAGCGCCCGCGTGCGCCGCTCGCTGAGCATGGTGCGCGTGGTTTCGGTGACCGGATGGAACAGGCCGCAGACCAGGCCGTCCGCTCGAATCGGGCTGAGCGAAAAGGTGAAGAAGGTCTCTTCCAGATAGCCGTTACGCTGCAAAAACATCCGTTGATTCTCGAGGAACGACGTTTCGCCCGCGACCGCCCGCTCGAAGGGTTGCCCGATCGCCGGCCATGCCGACCTCCAGCACTCGCGGTAGTCCATGCCGAGCGAAAACGGGTGCTTGTCTCCGCAGAGGATCCGGTAGCCGTCGTTGTAGAGCTGGATATGCTCGGGCCCCCAGATGATATTGATGGGAAAGTTAGAGGCGAGACACAAGCTCACCGTCGTGCGCAGGCTGTGCGGCCAATCGGCGATGGGACCGAGCGGGGTGCGCGACCAGTCCAGCGAAGCGATCAGGCGCGCCATCTCGCTGCCGCTCTCGGCGGCCAGAAACGTGTCGGCACTGTCCGCTTGATTGGTGGGAATGGTCATGGGCGGCGAAAAAAAATGATTTCCTCAAGCCTAGCATGAGTCGGCGCGACCAGCGCGCTCCACTGTGAACTGCCTTTTCGTGTTACGACACGATTTAAGACTAGTCCTACAAGCAGGCCGCAAGAACGCCTATACCGCGCAACCTCAGGTGTAGATAAGATACGTTTCAACACTACACCAAGGAGGTCACCATGAAACAACTGAATGTACCCGCCAAGTTCGCCTTTGCGTTGATCCTGACTGCCGCAGCCGTCACCGGTTGCAAAAAGCAAGAAGCCGATCCAGTTACACCAGAAGCCACGACCGTCCCGGCCCCTGCTCCGAGCGCAACGCCTGCGACGCCGACCCCGGCTCCCGACGCGACCACGCCGCCGGCAGCTGGCACCCCTGCCCCGGCAGACGGCGCCACTCCACCGGCCACCACCACGCCAGAGTCGACTCCACCGGCTCGCTGATCGGTTGCGGCGCCGCGCACCGCGGCGTAGTATGATGCACCACCGGCCTGAAGGCGGCATCGCCGCCCTCGGGCTGTTGCCTTGTCTACTCCCTGAGTTATGCCGATAGACTCCCCGTTACCGTCGATGGCGCAGCCTCCCCGCACCACTATGTTCCGTCCCCATCCGGTCACGGCTTTCGACTGCACGCAGCTGCTTGGCGGCCGCGCCAACGCGGTCCGCTACGCGACCGCCTCGATCGACGATCGACACCGCAGCATTTCGATTCAAGTGGCGATGAATTACCGTATGCCATCGCTCGCGGCACGGGTTCTCGGGCAATCCAGACGGGTCGCGGCAGACCGCTTCGCCCACTACACCCGACTGGCGGACCTTGGACTAGGCAAGTACTGGAGCCGGACCATCACCCTGAATGGCGCCGACTACGACGTCACGGTGACGGCACGAACAGCGGCCGACGGCCTGCCGCTGATCCTGGCGCATACCGGCAGCCCGCTGCTGGGACCATTAAGTAGCCGCTCCAGCAACCCCTACCCGCTATTGCGCGGGAATCTCTACTACGAACCCCATCACGAGGGCGACGCCGACGCCATGTTCGCGATGACGGCGGCGCACGAGATCGGCCACGCCTTTCTCACCAGCGCCTTCGGCATCCACTGGTCGTGGGGGCACGGCGGAACCTCCTCGATCTTCGGGCGGATGGCGGCCGGCGCGCCGCCGTACCCGACGTCCGGAGAAATCGCGCTGATGACCTACTACCGCAGCAACCCGACCGCGACGATCTATCGGCAGGATATCCTGCGCAGGACCATCGCGAGCGAAAACGACGTCAAGACGCTGCTATACATCGCAGGCCGGGAGTAGCGTCACTTCAGGGAGATCGCCAGATCGATCAAGCCCACCTGGCCATTGCCGATCGCCGAATTGGCCACCGTCCCGGCGCCGTTGACCGGCACTGCGGCGCCGGTGCCCAAGTCCACCCGATACAACACGCTCGCGCCGTTGATCGAGCCGCGCAAGGCCGCCAGCGCCAGGCCATTGGCGCCGCCGGCGATGTCCATTGCCACGTCGCCCACCGCGTTGGCGCCGAGCGATCCCACGTTGACCAGAATGCCGTCGTTCGGCGGGTTCTGTGTCACCAGGTTGCCGCCGCTGGTATTGATATCGTAAAGCACGGTCGCCGTGGCGCCGGCGTAGCTGTTGGTGTACGCCGCGGCCGTCACGCCGGTGCTGTTGATCGGACCATCGGTCGTGGTGGCGCCGGTATCGACGTTGATGCGCAGGTTTTGACCGGAATCGCTGATCACGCGCAGGCGGTCGGCGACCGGATTAAAGTCGACCGCGAAGCCGGTGCCGATCAAGTTCGAGAACGGCGACGAGCCGTCGGCCGCGTCGGCGGCCAGCGTGGCCTTGGCGGTGACGGCCCCCGTGCCAGCATTGATGGTGACGATGCGCCCGGTCGAGGACAAGCCATACAGCACACCATCCTTGGGACGAATATCGAAGCCCAGCAGCCGCTCGCCGCCGGTCAGGCCGGTGATCGCCACGTTGGTATCCAGCGTATTGGGCGTGGAGGATTTGAACGAGACGATACGGCCGTCGGATGTCAGGCCGTAGACGACCGGCGCGGCGGGAGTGCGGACGGCGATGCCGCGCAAATCCTCGCTGGCGCCAATGGCGGCGACCAATGTGGCCGGATTGGAGGCCGCGCCCAGGTTGATGGTGTACAGGTTGCGCGCCCCGCCGACGGTCATGACGGCGTAGCCGGTGTTGGTGCGCGCATCGATGTCGAAACCTGCCACGCTGGCGGCGGCGACGCCCAGCGACACAGGGCCGGCCAGGGTGCCGTTGTTGGGCGGGTTCTGCGTGTACAGCGTGCCGTTGACGGCATCGACAACGAACAGTGTGGTGCCGGCCGTGCCGGCGAAGCTGTTGGTGTAGGCGGCGGCGTTGATGGCGGTGTTGGCCGCGCCGCCATTGATCGATCCGTCGGTGGTCGTGGCGCCCGTGTCGACATTCACGCGCAAGCTTTGGCCGGTGTTGCCGACGATGCGCAAGCGGTCGGCCGCGGGATTGAAATCGATGCCGAATTCGGTGCCCGCGAGCGCCGTGTAGGGCGCGCTGGTGTCCGCGCTGTCGGCCGCCAACGTGGACTTGAGCGTGGCGGCGCCGGTCACGCCATTGAGCGTATAAATCCGGCCGGTGCTACCGACGCCATACAGTTGGCCGTCGGCGGGACGATAGTCGATACCGATCAGGTTTTCGCCGGCCTGCAAGCCCGTAACGGTCGCGGTGGTGCGGATGGCGGCCGGGGTGGCGCGGTCGAACGACAGCAGCTTATTGCTGACGGTCAAGACAAATACATCGCCGGTTTCGCTGGCCTGCGGCGGTTTGTCGTCGTCCCTGTCGATGTCCTCGGTGAACCCGCAGGCGGACAGCGAAGCGGCGACGGCGGAAACCAATAACAGTTTGCTGAATGGCAGTGGCATGGTTAGTCTCTTCTTTTAAAAGTGAGTGGGCGTGCCGCCCGGCCTTCATGACGAGGAGCGCACCCACACACTACCCATGGCCACCGCGTTTGGATGCAGCGCACGTAAAAAATATTTATCGCTAAGATTTTACGCTATTTGCCCACCGCGCAAATACTCAGGCGGCCATGCCGAGCCAGATGCCGGCCAGCGCGATAAAGCCGCCGCCGGTGCGCAACCAGCCACTGTGGCTGCGGACGGCGCGTCCAAGTCCGAGCCCCGCGATATGCAGCGCGGCGCTGGCGGCAACGAAGCCCATGCCATACAACCAGGCGTTGCCCATGGCCGGCATCTCGGTGCCGTGCGCGTAGCCGTGGAAGACGGCGAAGCCGCCGACGATCAGCGCGGCCGGCAGGGTTTTCAACTTGACGGCGAAGCCGATCAGCAGGCCAAGCAGCAGCACCGACGTGACGATGCCCGCTTCGACCATCGGCAGCGACGCGCCGCTCATGCCCAGGGCGCCGCCGGCGGCCAGCAAAGCCACGAAGCTGGCCGGCAGCAGCCACTGCGCGCGCCCGCCCAGCTGCGCGCCCCACAGGCCGACCGCCAGCATCGCCAGAATATGGTCGATGCCCGTCAGCGGGTGCATCAGGCCGGCCATCGCGCCTTCAGAGTGGCCGGGATGGGCCAGCGCGGCGCCTCCATAGGTCAGCGCCAGCAGCGCCAGGGTCGGTTTGGATTTCATAGGTACTCCTTCAGGTAGATAAATTGGATGTGAATCGTGGGCGGTTAGCGCCACGCGGTGCCGGTGCGTTCGGTCAGCAGCGCGGCGACCTTGACGCGGTTGATGTGATAGCCGATGAAGACCAGCTGCGAACGGGGCGCCGCAACCCTGGCGGCATCGGCCTGCAAGGTCAGACGGGCGCGCACGCCCTGCACCAGCACCGCGTTGGCAGTGTCGCGCAGGCGGATATAGCCCTTGCTGCGCAGAATAGGTTCGGCGCGCGCCGCCTCGAGCAGCGCGGATTTGAGCTGCTCCTCGTCCTGCGGCGCGTCGCTGCGCAGCACGAAGGACAGCCAGCCCGGGTCCTGCTCGTGGAAATGCTTGTGGGTGGCCAGTCCGTGGCTGTGCGCGCCCAGCCCCGAATGGGCGTGCCCGTTCAGGCGATTCTGGCCGGCCAACGGCGCCGCCTGCGTTCCAGGCATCGTCGCCAACGGCGTGAAGACGTGGGTATGTTCGGTGCGGGTGGGCTGGTGCAGCCGCAGGCCCAACGCCAGGCGGATATCGAGCTGCGCGCGGTACGCCAGCTCCAGAAAGCGCACCTTGGGCGCGCGCCGGCGCACGCGCGTCTCGGCCAGCAGCAGCGCCGCCTCGTCCAGCTCATCGATCTTGTTCAGCACAACGACGTCCGCATATTCCAGCTGCTGGTCGAACATGGTGGCGGCGGCGCTCTCGCCTTCCCGCGGTCCGTGCTCGAAGCGGTCGGACAGCAGCAACGGCGTATCCACCACCGCCAGCGTCGCGTCGAGGATGAAATCGCCGGCCAGCGCCGCGCTTTGCAGCAGCTCCATCACCGCCGTCGGCAACGCCAGGCCGGAGGTCTCGATCAGCACGTGGTCGATCTGCGCGCGCCGCTCGGCGATCGCCCGCATGGCCGGCACGAACAGCACATCGTCGCCATACGCGATCAGGCCGTGGGGAAAATCCTGGATGCATACTTGGGGGTCGTCGCCAACGCCGTCGCGCACCAGCGCGCCGTCCACCGAAATCTCGCCGAACTCGTTGATCAGCAAGGCAAGACGGCGCGTCTGCCGCCGCTCGACCAGGCCGCGCAACAAAGTCGTCTTGCCGGCGCCAAGGAAGCCGGTGACGATGGTCACGGGGATCAGCTGCTTCATAACGCCGCGCATTCCCTGATCGCGTCCGCGGCATCGGCCACCAGCGCCGGGTACGCGATACGCGGACGCGCCACCACCAGCAAACGAATCCCCAGCGCGCTCGCCGCCGCCACCTTGGCCTGGTAGCCGCCCGCGCCGCCGGAATCCTTGGTCACCACGCAATCGATGCCCCAGTCGCGCCACAGCGCCGTATTGAACTCGGCGGAAAACGGTCCCTGCATCGCGCAAATGCGTTCGCGCGGAATCCCGAGGGCCAGCGCGCGTTCGATCAGTTCCGGCTCGGCGGTTTGGCGCACGAACCACTGCTTGCCGGCGGCGCCTGGCGTGCGCATGAACGTCGCCAGATCCTTCGATCCCGTCGCCAGGAAAATCCGCGATCCGAGGGCGGCGGCACGCTCGGCCGCCTGTTCCATCGAGGCGCACAACTCGCCGTCCTGCGGCTGGTACTCGCCCGGGCGTTCATAGCGCAGATAAGGGATGCCCAGTTCCTTCGACAAGCCAATCAGCTGTTCCGACATGCCGCAGGCATAGGGATGGGTCGCATCGAGCAGCACGCGGGCGTTTTTTTGCGTCAGTACGCGGCGGCGCGCTTCCATGCCCTGCCGGCCCGACCACACGCTGACGCCGGGACAATCCTGGCGCGCCAAGTCGCCGCCATGGTCGCTGGCCGCCGATACCACCACGTTCCTGCCCTGCCCTTGCGCCAACTGCGCGGCCAGTGCGTTGCCGTCGCTGGTGCCGGAGAATACCCACAGGGCGTTGTCCGGCAGCTCGGCTTCCTGCGCCGTGTCCTTGGCCTCCGGCTGCGCCCAGTCGTTATAGCCACGCGGCGTGAAGATGCTGCCACGCTTGCGCATCGTGAAGCGGTTGCCGACCACGATGGTGGTCAGCATGTCGAACTTCAGCGACGGTAGCTCGTCGAGCCGGTAAATCGCCACTTCCTGGCCGGGACGGTATGCATTCTTGACCACGCCGCACAGCGTGTGCGGGGCTTTCGCTTCCAGCATCAACTGCAGCACGCGGTAGACGCCCTCCTGCCGGCTGGCGCTTTGCACGTTGTACATCACACAGGCCAGATCCGCCTGCGCGATATGTCGGGCGCGGTGCTCGATCCACTCCCAGGGGCACAGCAGGTCGGAGAGGCTGAGCGTAGCGAAATCGTGGGACAGCGGAGAGCCCAGCAAGGACGCGCAGGCATTGGCGGAGGTGATGCCCGGGACCACATTCACTTCATAGGTATCGTCCTCGCGCATTTCCTCGAATGCCAGCGCGGCCATCGCATAGATGCCGATGTCGCCGCTGGAGATCAGCGCGACCCTGGCGCCGGCGCGCGCCTGCTCGATCGCCAGCATCGCGCGTTCGCGCTCCTGCGTCAACGGCGGCGTGTGGATTTCCTTGCCTTCGATATGGGGCGCGATCCAGCGCAGATACAATTCATAAGCCACGATGACATCGCTGTCGCGCAAGGCCGCAATCGCGCGCGGGACGATCAAATCGCCGAAGCCCGGCCCCACCGACACCAAATTCAAAACACCACTCATCAGATTTCCATCCATTTATCCATTACCACTGCGACGGCGACGCCGTCCAGGCTTGTTTTCGGCACCAGCAGCGCGCCGCGCGCACTCGCCACCAGGGCGCACGGCTCGCACACGCCGTCCAGTCCCACGTTTTGCCGCACCCAGTCGGACGGCTTGCCGACCCAGGGCCGCGCGGCCAGATCCGCCCGCGCGAACACGCGCAGCGGCAGATCGTGCCGGGCGCAGAATTCGAGCAGGCCCGGTTCCCCGGCCTTCAGGTCGACGGTCGCCATTTCCCGCACGTCGCCGATGCCGTAGTCGCCGCCGGCTCGCAACGCCTGCGACACCGCCGCCTCGATGCGTTCCGGCGCGACGCCCTTGCGGCAGCCTATGCCCACCGTCAGCGGCTTGAGCGCCTCGGTGGCCGTTGTCACCACCGGCACCGCGCCAACCACCCGGGCGGCACGATAGGCCAATGCGTTGGCGCCGCCCTCGTGGCCAGCCAGCAGCGCGATGGCGAAACGACCCGCTTCGTCCAGCACGACGACGGCGGGGTCGGTGTGCTTGTCCGCCGGCAGACCGTCGAGAAACCGCACCGCGATCCCGCTGGCCGCGACCATGATCCATTGGTCGTGGCGCCGGTAGCTGGCGGCGAATTGCGCCTTCTGGCCGCTCTCGGGCGACAGCCATGGGCGGTGCACCTCCCCGCCCAGACTCCGTTGCAGCGCGGCCGCCAGCGCTTCGCCTTCCGCGCGCACCAGCCAGATGCCAAGTGTCGGCGTCACGCCGCGTCCTTCTTCTTCACCACGCGGAACAGATGGGTGAAGTCCTTCGAATACAGGCTCGATTCGGCGGCGACATTTTTATCCAGCGCCGCGCCGATCAGCATCATCGTGGTCAGGTTCCACGCGCCGCGCTTGGTGTCTTGCAGCACCGTTCCCAGCGTGCCCTGGTAGATCTTCTCCTGCGGCCAGCTGGCGCGGTAGACCAGGCTGACCGGCGTATCCAGCGGGTAGTGCAGCGACAGGTCGGCCACGATCTTCTTCAGGTGCGGCCCGGAAAGGAAGATGCACATGGTGGCGCGATGTTCCGCCAGGCGCGCGATCGATTCGAGTTCAGGCACCGCCGAGGCGCGGCCCGAGACCCGCGTCAGTATCACGCTCTGCGACACTTCCGGCTTGGTCAGTTCCGACTGGATCGCGGCGGCGGCCGCCGTGAAGGAAGACACGCCGGGCACGATCTCGTACTCGATGCCCAGCGCCTCCAGGCGGCGCATCTGTTCCGCCGTGGCGCCGTAAATCGCCGGATCGCCGGAATGGAGCCGCACCACATCGGTGCCCGCCGCCTGCGCCCGGACGTAGCAGGCCTGCTGCTGCTCCAGATCCAGTTCGGCGGTGTCGATCAATTCGGTGCCCGGCACGCAGTGGTTCAGCATTTCGGTGGGTACCAGCGAGCCGGCGTACAGCACCATGCTGACGCTGCCCAGCAGACGCGCGCCGCGCAGGGTGATCAGGTCGGCCGCGCCGGGACCGGCGCCTACAAAATATACTTTCATTTCAACGTTCCTTTCGCGGTGACCGACGAACCAGCAAAGTGGCCAGATAACCCATCGCCTCGTCGGCGACCAGATCGCCGACGCCGGAAGCGAGCAGCTCGCCCGGCAGTCCGATACGGCGCGCGAACGCGCAATACCTGGCGATGTCCATCTCGCGCAGCAGGTCGAGCACCCAGCCCAAACGGGCGCCCACTTTCATCAGCACGACGATATCGTGGCTCTCGATGTCGCGCCGCAGCTCCTCCGGCGTTTCGGGACACGGCAAAATCAGTACGCGCTCCTTGCCCTCGCCCAGCGGCCATGACAGCGCCGAGGCGGCCGCCGCGTAACTGGTCACGCCGGGAAAGGTACGGTGCGGCAGCCCGGGAATACGCTCGCGCAGCGCCGCCAGCACATAGCCGTAGGTCGAATAGGTCAACGTGTCGCCGATGGTCAGGTAGGCGACATTGCGGCCGGCGCGCAGTTCGGCGGCGATCATGTCCGCCAGTTGCGCGTAATGCTCGGTGAGCACCGCGCGGTCCGGGTCCATGTTAAATTCGATTTCGCGCAGCTTGCCGGCGTCCGGCTCGAATCCGGTGCCGGCCAGGCATTGCAGCGCCACCGAGTCGGCCGCGCCCCGCGCACGCGGCGCATACACCAGGTCCGCCTGGCGCAAGGCCTCCAGCGCAGCCAGCGGCAGATAGCCCGCCGGGCCGGGGCCGACGCCGATGCCCCACAAGGTGCCGACGCCGCTCATGCCCGTTCCCCGAGCAGATTGCCGGCCAAGTCGAACAGACGCACCTCCAGCCGTTTGACCGACGGCACGCGCGCGTGCGCCAGTTCGCCGATGCGGCGCTCAATCTCGCGCCAAAATGCCGGCGCACCGGGTTCCTGCTTTAATCGTTCCATTGCCGCTTCCACTGTATTTGCCGTTTCAATATCGTTCACCACTTGCGGGCGGTAGCCCCACTGCGCGGCCACCCGCGCCACGCCGCCCATGGCCATGTTGCTCTTGCTGGAATGGGTATCCCAGGCGCCGTCCAGCACCTTGGCCAGCTTGCCGGGATGGCCCGCCAGCCACAGGACATCCAGCGTGCGTTCATCCTCGGCCAGCACCGTTTGCGTGAAGTCGAGCGCATCGCCCAGAAAATTCGCGATCTGCACGGTGCGCTGTTCCGGCAGCCGCAGCACGTCGCGCGCATACTCCCTGCCTATCTTCCCCGGCAGGTAGGCCACGCATTGCTGGCCGCCCGCCAGCGCCACCCGCACATACACTTCGATCGAGGCTATCCAGGTCGACAGCGACATCGGTTCGACGATGCCGGAGGTACCGAGAATCGAGATGCCGCCGACGATGCCCAGCCTCGGATTAAAGGTCTTCCTGGCGATGATCTCGCCGCCCTCGCAGCCGATGGTCAGATCGAACCCGGCATCGGCCGATTCGGCCATCGCGTCTTCCAGCACCTCCCGTACCGCACGCCGCATCATCTGGCGTGGCACCGGGTTGATGGCCGGCTCGCCGACCGCCACACGCAAACCTGGCGCGGTGGCGATGCCGACGCCACGTCCGGCAAAAAACCGCACCTCGCCGGCGGCGTTGCGACGCACCTCGGCGAAGATGGTGGCGCCATGCGTGTTATCCGGGTCGTCGCCGCCATCCTTCAGCACCTCCGACCTGACCGCCTGTCCGTCCAGCCAATCGACACGCTGTATCGGCACCGTCAAAAAATGCAGCCCATCGGGCAGGCTGATGTCGATCTGCGTGTCACGTTCGCCGTGCAGCAGCAGCTTCAGCGCCGATTTAACGGCGGCCGTGGCGCAGCTGCCCGTTGTGCGGCCGCGCCGCAGGCCATTCATGGCCGGCACGCTCAGATCGAACGGCTGGCGTTCAGCCAGCGGTGTTTCCAGCGTCATCGCCAGCTTCATCTACAGCGCCATAGCCCGCAAGCTGGTTCAAGCCATCGATCATCAAACCGTTGACGACGCTGGCCGCCCACGGCGAACCACCGCGCGTGCCGCTGTTGGTGATGCGAGGCACCTGCAGGCAGCGCCGCAGCGCATCCTTGCTCTCGCGCGTGCCCACGAAACCCACCGGCAGCGCGATCACAAGCTGCGGGCGCCAACCGTGGTCGCGGATCAACCGCACCGTTTCAAAGATCGCCGTCGGCGCGTCGCCGATCGCCACCACCACGTCGTTGCCGAATTTTTCCCAGCCGCGCCGGATGCCGGCCGCCGAGCGCGTGATGCCGTATTGTTCGGACATCAGATGCGTCTCGCGGTCATGCACGCCGCACCAAGTATCGATGCCCAGCTCCTCCAGCAAAGCGCGTTTCAGGCCGGTCTGCACCATCGTCACGTCGGTCAGAACACGCTTGCAGCGCAACAGCGCACGGATGCCGCTATCGACGGCGCCCGGCGAAAAATAGATGTCGTCGACGGCGTCGAAATCGCCGCTGGTGTGAACAAGGCGTTGCAGCACCGTCAGCCGATCCGATGGAAAAGCCGACCAGTCACGGCCCGCCGCGATGATGCGGAAGCTCTCCGCCTCGATCGGGTGCGGATCGTAAGGTTTGTAGACCGGTCCCGCGCTGGCCGGTTCTTCATTGGCCGCATCCGCCTTCGCCAGCAGTCCGCGCACAGCGAGATGGTGCGCGCGTTGCGGCTCGCCGACCTGCTGCTCGAAGCCGACGATCTGTACGCGGTATTTGCACAGCGAGCAGTTCATCGCCGCGCGGCCGGCGACCGCCTCGCGCGCACGATCGATCATCACGTCGGCGACGATGGGGTGGACGCCGAAGTAGCCCGCCTTCAGCACCTCCAACCCCGGTTCGCGCTCGCGCAAATCGTCCGCCGCCGCATAGATCCGCTTCACCAGAACGCCGTCGAACAGGAAGAACGGCAGCACCACGATGCGCGCATAGCCCAGCCTTGCGGCGCTGCGAAGCCCATCCGCGACCAATGGTTGCGCCGTACCGGAGTAGCACACGAAGGCGGTGCCGAAGCCCATCCCTTCCTCCAGCATGCGTGCCAATTTGGCCACTTCGCCATTGGCGTCCGGGTCGGTCGTGCCGCGTCCCACCACCACCAGGCAGGTGTCGGAGCGCCTGATCGTTTGCGGCGACGTGGCTTCGGCGGCGACAATGCGCTCCTGCGCCAGCTGCAGCAGCTTGGGATCAAGGCTCATCGGCGCGCCGAAGTGGAAGTCGATCTCCGGATGGTCGCGCGCTACCGCCTGCATCTCGGCCGGCATGTCGTTCTTGGCGTGGCGCGCGGCCAGCAGAACGCCGGGCACCACCGCCACCTGCCGCGCGCCGGCCGCCAGATTGTCCGCCACCGCCTGGGCGATGGTCGGGCTGGCGAATTCCAGGTAGCCATGGCTGACCGCATCCTGTGGCGCGCGCTCGCGCACCAGTTCCACCAGCGCCTCGAACTCGCGCACGGCGTCCGGATCGCGGCTGCCATGGCCGGCTATGACGATGCCGAATTTCTCGCTAGCCGTCATTTCAGCGGCGCCGCTTCGATCTGGCTGTCCATCGGAGCCAGCGTGCGGATCAACATAATGCTCATGTCGGAGCATTGATGGCCGGCGCATTCGGCCAGCGTGCCATGCCACTCGGCCTCGCCCCGTGTCAGGTTCTCCCACACCTCTGTCGGATGCGAGGGCGGAATGCCCTGTTCGATCAGGTAGGCGGCGATATGCCACGGCATGAACGAGCGCGCGGCATCCCATGGACACGGAATGACGATGGCGTTGCGCTGATCCTGCAGCACATGCACAAGGTGGCGCTTGAACGGTTCCAGGTCGCCCCGGCGGTGGAAGGTGATGAACGTGGTTTCGTCGAAGCAGACCTTGGCGCGCGACGCGAGTATCTGTGCCGACGATATGCCGGGCAGCGATTCGACCGGGTGGCCGCAGGCGCGTTCGACCCGCTCCAGGTACTGGAAGCCGCTGAAATGGATATCGCCCATGAAAACGACCACGCAGCGCTTGCCGGCGTGATGTTCCAGCGCCACCTTGTCCAGCTGCTCCACCTGGTCGCGGTATCCCATGCTGACCACCTTCGCGGCCTCCGGTATCAGGCTGCGCACGACATTGAGCACGGCCTCGAAACCGGCGACGACATCCGCCTCGCGTATCAGCTGCGCGCCGCGCTGCGTCAGATAGCCAATGTCGCCCGGCCCGGCACCTATACAAATGATCATGCAACTACTCCTAAGTTATCTCTTTATGCGCCGGCCAGCCGGGCGCGCACGGTCAGCGCCAGGTTATCGGCGGACAGTTCTTCCAGCGTCAGGCACTCCGCTTCCAGCGCCTCCGCCAGGTGCGCGGCGCGGCCGAAACGCGTATAGCCGCTCTCGGTGTCGATCACCAGCGCTGGAATGCGCCGCTCGGACAGCATTTCCGCCAGCTCCAGCGACTCGCGCCAGGCGTCGCCGGCATCGGCCAGCGACACATTCGCTTTACCGTCGGTCATCAGCACCAGCAGCGGCGGGCCGCTTCGGGCGCCCTTGCGGGCGCTCCCTACTATCTCCAGCGCCATCCGAAGCGCGTGTGGCAGCGGCGTGCGCCCACCGGTCGGCAGCTCCCGCAAATTCCGTTCGGCCAGGTCGACGCTGCGGGTTGGCGCCAGCAGCAATTGGGCATCCTGGCCACGGAAGGCGACCACCGCCACCTCGTCGCGTTGCTGATAGGCGTCGGTGAGCAAATTCAGCACCGCGCCCTTGAGCGCCTCCATTCGGCGCTGCGCCGCCATCGAGCCGGAGGCGTCGACCACGAACACGATCAGGTTGCCGCTGGTGCCGGCCTTGACCTGCTGATGCAGGTCGGCGCGGGAGACGCGCATGTTCGCGGGGTCGCGCATCGCCGCGCTGCGCAACGTCGGGCCGATGGCGATGCTGGTCGGCTGTTCATTCGGCACCGCGCGCAGCATGCGTCCGCGCGTCGTGTTGTTCGCCGCGCTGCGGCGTCCCTGTGTCGGCGCGAAGTCTGCCGAGCACTCCACCGCAATGCGCGGGGCGGCGCCGCCGGCGGATGCGGCGAAGATCTGCTCATCGTTGCCCTGGCCCGACTGCGCTTCCTCCGCCGCATCGTCGCCATGCTCGCCGGACGTTTGCTCCGGCGGCTGCGGCTCGTTGGCCGCCGGCGGCATCAGCTCATCGAGGCGCTGCTGGTCCAGGCCTGGTTGCTCGAAAGGCTTGCGCCGGCGCCGGTGCGGCAGCACCAGCTCGGCCGCGCCGCGTATGTCCCGCAAATCCACCACCGCCCTGCCCTCCAAGGCGGCGAGCGCGCGCGCGGTCTTGTGCATGACGATATCGGCGCGCAGACTGGCAACATCGAATTCGCAGCACAGGTGGCTGATCAGGTCCAGCATGGCATCGTCCAAAACCACCGCCGGCAGCAAAGCCTGGGCTGTCGCCAACCTGGCTTGCAGCGCGTCCTGCTGGTCGCGCCACTGCCCGACATAGCCGGCCGGATCGGCCTCGAAGGCGATCCGGCGCCGCACCACTTCCGACCGTTCCGTCTTCTCGCGTGGCGCCGTCACCTCGACCATCAGGCCGAAACGGTCCAGCAATTGCGGACGCAAATCGCCCTCTTCCAGGTTCATCGTGCCAACCAGCGTAAAACGCGCCGCGTGCCGGATCGACAGCCCGTCGCGTTGTACGCTGTTGACACCCATCGCCGCCACGTCCAGCAGCACGTCGACCAGATGGTCGGCCAGCAGATTGACCTCGTCGATGTACAGCAGGCCGCGATGGGCGGACGCCAGCAAGCCAGGTTGAAACGCCTTTTGACCGCCTTGCAGCGCACGGGATATATCGAGGCTGCCCAGCACCCGGTCCTCGGTCGCGCCCAACGGCAGCGTGACGAACGGCACGGCGGAAAGTTCCGGCACCCGGTCTCCGCACACGCCGCAAACGTCACAATGCTCGCACGCCGCGCCGGCGGCGCAGTTGAACGCGCATCCGGCCACCCGCTCGATACGCGGCAAGACGTCGGCCAGCGCGCGCGCGGCGGTGCTCTTGGCGGTACCTTTGTCGCCCCGTATCAAAACGCCGCCGATGCTCGGGTCCACCGCGCACAACATCAGCGCCGTGCGCAAGGTCGATTGGCCGACGATGGCGGTGAAAGGGAAATTCATATTGCGCATCCTATCCATGGCGCGGGGTCTCGCCGCGCTCCTCAAGTAGTTCTTCGCTGCGCAGATACAGTTCGCGCAGTTGGTCCAGCGTCTCCGGGCGCGGCTCGGCCCACATGCCGCGGCTGGCCGCCTCCAGCAAACGCTCGGCGATGGCGTTCTGCGCCCAGGGGTTGGCGTCCTGGAGGAACTGCCGCATCGCCGGGTCGAAGGCGTAGGATTGCGCCACGTCCTCGTACATCCAGTCGTCCATGACCTGGGCGGTGGCGTCGTAGCCGAACAAATAGTCGACGGTCGCGGTCAGCTCCAGGCCGCCCTTGTAGCCGTGCCGCTGTATGCTGGCCAGCCACTTCGGATTGACCACGCGCGAACGGAACACGCGCAGCGTCTCTTCCTTCAGGTCGCGCACCTGCGCGCGCGACGGATCGTGGCTGTCGCCGAAATAGTGGCGCGGCTGCTGGCCGCTCAGCGCGCGGATGGTGGCGATCATCCCGCCGTGGAATTGCAGGTAATCGTCGCTGTCGAAGATATCGTGTTCGCGGTTGTCCTGGTTGTGCAGCGCTATCTGCACGCCGCCCAGGCGCATGCGGAAAGCGTCGCGCTGGTCCGCGCCCTGAGTGCCGCGCGCGTAGGCGTAGCCGCCCCAGTTGACGTAGGCCTCGGCGAAGTCGGCGTCCGCCTCCCAGTTGCGGTGCTGGATCAGCGGCAGCACGCCGGCGCCGTAGGCGCCCGGCTTGGCGCCGAAGATGCGATAGCCGGCGCGCCGCGTGGCTTCCTGCTTGTCGATGCCCTGCCCCAACCAGTCCGCCAACTCGGTCAGATAGTGCTTGCGCACGAAATTGTGCGTGAGCGGTTCGTCCAGCGCGATGACCTGATTGACGGCGTCGTCGATCAGATCGATCAGTTGCGGGAAGGCGTCGCGGAAAAATCCGCTGATGCGGGTCGTGACGTCGATGCGCGGGCGTTTCAGCTCGTCCAGCGGAATGATCTCCACGCCGCTCACCTGACGGCTCTCCGCCCGCCACACCGGCCGCACGCCAAGCAGCGCCAGAATCTGCGCCACATCGTCGCCGTGGGTGCGCATCGCGCTGGTGCCCCAAATGCTGATGGCGACACTCTCTGGAAAATCCCCGCTCTCGCGCTGATAACGTTCCAGCACTTCGCGCGCCAGTTGCTGGCCAACCCGCCATGCCGATTGCGACGGCACGCTGCGCGGATCGACGGAGTAGAAGTTGCGGCCGGTCGGCAGAATCTGCGCCATGCCGCGCGTCGGCGAACCGCTTGGGCCGGCCGGCACGTAGCGGCCCGACAGGCCATTCAACAGGTTGTCGATTTCGTCGGTCGCGCGGGTCAGGTTCGGCACCAGCTCGCGGCAGGCAAAACCGAGGATGCGGCGGATGGCGTCGAAGCGCGCGGGGCCGCTTGCGAGGGCTGTGGCGGGCGACTGTGGACGCGGCTCCGCGGGCTTGGGACGCGGCTTCCCCATCTGCGACAGCACATTGGCTTTGGCGCGCAAGGCTGGTTGCAGCAAAGGCGTGGCGGCGGAAGCCGTGTCGAGCGCGCCGAAGACGCGGTCGATGGCCGCATCGATACGCGCCGGATCGTACCGCCAGGCGCCCAGTTCTTCGTACAGGCGCAGGCACAGTATATCCACGGCGTCCAATGCGTTGGCGCGCGAGACGACGGCGCGATCGGCCAGCCGCGCCAGCGCCGGCACGACATTCAAACGGCGCGTCTGCTGGTCCAGCAGCATGTCCATGGTCAGGCCGAACAGCCGCGCCACTTCCGATTGCAGGCCGGGGATGTCGAGGTTGGGCAGGCGCGTCAGCGATACCAGCATGTCCGGCATCTGTTCGTCGTCCGGGCAGCGACCCAGTATATGCAGGCCGTCACGTATCTGGGCCGAACCCAGTTCGCACAGATAGCCGTCCAGGTCCTCGATCAGGTGGGCGACATCGGAGCCGCCCATCGCCGCCAATGCCGCCGGCAGGCCTTCGCCATGGTCATGGTCGTGGTCATGGCCGTGATGGTGGTTATCGTGATGGTGGTCATGGTCATGGTGGTGATGCGCATGGCCGTGACCGTGATCATGATCGTGGTCGTGATCATGATGCAGCAGCCGCATCTGCAAATCGGAGTTCAGATTGGTCTGCTTCACCAGCTCCCAGATCTGCTGCTGCAACAGCGGCAGCTTGGCCGGGTCCAGCACCTCGACCTGATAGTACTCGTCGACCAGTTGCGTCAACTGCGCCAACGCGCCATAGGTATCGGCGGTGGTCATCGGCGGCGTCAAATGATCGACGACGACCGCGTGGCCGCGCCGCTTGGCCTGCGAGCCTTCGCCCGGGTCGTTTATGATGAACGGGTAAAACAGCGGCAAATCGCCCAGCAGCGCGTCCGGGAAGCACTCCTCCGACAAACCGACACCCTTCCCCGGCAGCCACTCCATCGTGCCGTGCTTGCCGACGTGGACGATGGCGTCGGCGCGCCACTCGTCCCGCAGCCAGCGATACAGCGCGTAGTAATGGTGCGTCGGCGGCAGGTCCGGCTGATGGTAGATCGCGTCCGGGTCCATGCCATAACCGCGCGGCGGCTGCAACGCGACGAACACATTGCCCATCTCGATGCCGGCCAGCGACAGATGGCCGTCATGGACATACGCCTCGCCCGGCGCCTCGCCCCACTGCTTGGTCATCTTTTCCCGCATCGACACCGGCAGCTCCGCGAACCATTGCGCATACCGCTCGGCCGGCACGCGGCCGGCGGCATTGCGCAACTGCTCGGCGGTCACGTAGATATTGTCGTACGAGCAGCGCGCTATCAGGTCATGAATCAACGCCGTGCCGTCGCCAGCTGGTTGGCCCGCATCATAGCCGTCGGCCCGCATCGCCGCCAGGATGCGGATCAGCGACGCCGGCGCGTCCAGTCCGACCGCGTTGCCGATCTGAGACGCCTTGCTGCTTGAATTGGTGAACATGAAGGCGACGCGCTTCTCGGCGTTCGGCAGCCGCTTCAGGCGCGCGAAGCGCGCGGCGATGCCGGCGATGCGCGCCACCCGGTCCGGCAGCGGGTCGTACTCGACCGCCTCGTTCGGCAAGCCGGCCGCGCGCGCCTTGAATGACAGCGGCACCGTGATGATGCGGCCGTCGAATTCCGGCAGCACCACGTTCATCGCCGTATCGAGCGGATTGAGGCCGCGCGCCGACTGGCTCCACTGTTCGAGTGTCATGCCGCTGGTGATGGCCTGCAGCACCGGCACGTCGAGCGCCTCCAGCACGCCGACCGACCAGCCGGCCGGCGTCGGACCGCCCGCCGTGATCTCGCCCATCGCGAAGGAGGTGGTGTTGATCAGCACATCGATGTGCGCGCCCGAGGCGTCGGCCACATGGCGCAACGCGCTGGGCAAGCCGCCGCCATCGCCGGCCCCGGCGCGCAGCGACGACGTAAACACCGGCAGCACGTTCATGCCGCGCGCTTCCAGCGCGGCCAGCATGGCGTCGATGAAGCGCGTGTTCCCGCTCATCCAGTGGGCGCGGTAAAACACGATGCCCACGCTGGGACGCGCCGGATCGCGCAGCGCCAGCCAATCGGCCAGGCCGGCGCCTGGCGCCAGATCGGGGTGATAGATGCCGTGTTCCGGCAACGGGTGGGCCGGCTCGAAACCGAAGCCTGTCAATAGCAGGTGATCGGAAAGATAACGCAGCAGCTGCGCCAGATTGGCGCTGCCGCCGGCCTGGAAATACTTCAACGTCATTTGCAGCACGTCGGCCGATGCCGCCGACACGGCGGCCAGTTCCGGGTCCGGCTCGCCCGTGCCGCTGATGACGATCAAATGCCGGCCATGCCGGCGCGCGTGGTCGACCAGCTCCGCAAATCCGGGAACCCCGCCCAGCCGGCCCAGCACGCGCACGACGATGACCCTCGCGGCGCGCAAATTACCCGCCAACAACACCGCCATCGAGGTATCCGCATCGAGCGATTGCAGGTTCACGCCCGCCACCCCGCAAAAACCCGAAGGTAGCTGCGCCCGCGCTTGATGCAGCACCGTCAAATCGTTGGAGGCGTGCGTCAGCAGCGCGATGTGCGCCTGGCCGGCTGTGGTTTCAGTCATCTTTAGGGTCCGGTGCGCAGGTATCGCCTTCACCAAGGCGATGGAATATCAGGTCATCGACTTCGCGGCCGCCGATCAGGTGTTCGTTGACGATGCGCTCCGCATTGGCCTCGTTCACGCGCTGGTACCACACGCCTTCCGGATAGACCACCATCACCGGCCCCTCGTAACGGCAGGCCACCATGCAATGGGTGCGCGTGCGCTTGACGGCAAGCTCCGGATGGGCGTCGATCATTTCGCCCATGCGCTCGAACACCGCCTGCGCGCGCCCCTCCACGGGAGCGCAACGCGGGCCGACGCACATGAATAGATGACGATGATGGGTTCTCATCGATCGGCGAAGCGCTGGTGGAACAAGCCTGTCAGGGCGCCCAGCGCCAGCCAGAACACGCCGTTGGCGAGCGCGGTGGCGTAGACGAAGGAACGCTGCAGATGTTCCGGCGCGACGCTGGCATGCACCAGCGGCTGCGGCGCGCCGACCAGATGCGGCACCACCAGCAGCGCGACGGCCGCCAGCTTCAGCGCCCAATGGCGGCCGAAGGCCAGCATCGCCAGCGCGGTGGCGGTCGACATCGCGGTCGCGATCCACCAGCCCTGGCGCGCGGCCACCGGCGCGGCGGCGGTGCCGGGTAGCTCCGGCGGCAAGCCGACCGACGGCGCCAGGAAGAACACCGCGTAACCTGCGGCGCCCCACAGCAGGCCGGAACGCCAGTCGACCGCGCGGCCGCGCAGCCCGATGGCGGCCGCCAGCAGCAAACCATAGCCGACAGCCATGCTGACGTCGGCCAGCGCGGTGTAGAGCGTGCGCTCGACGCCATCCTCCGGCTGCCAGCCGCCATGTTCGTGCGGGGCTTCGTGCGGTTCTTCATGCGCTGCGCCGTGCGCCGCCTCGTGGGCCCCTTCGTGCACGTGCTGCGCGCCGTCGGCGTGCGTATGCGCCGCCGGCTGCGCCTCGCCCGCCGACTCCAGCACCTCGGCCTGCGCGATGATGCGCGTCACCTGCAAGTGCTGCACGCCGGTCAGCATCAAGCCGGCCAGCAGGCCGGCCGCCGCCGCGGTGCGCACCATGCGATTGAACATGCCGGCGCCCGCACCGGCCCCGGTACGGCTCAATGACACGGGAAGCCCGCCGAGTGGCGGCTGTCGTGGGCGGCGTTATGCAGCGCTTCCATCGACGCGAAACCGGCGCCGAACAGCAGCACGGCGCCCAGGCTCGCCGCCATCAAGGCCGCGACCAGCTTGTCCTTCAGTGCGACGGGACGGGCATGCGCGGAGGCGTGGGCCTGGCCGGCTTGGATAGAGTTGATGGACATATTGGTTTCTCCGAAAAGCAGCGACGACCACGGGGTCGGAAAGCTCGTATCGGAAGATGGACCAGGGGAGAGACGAATGCGGCGCCAGGGAGAACCGGAAAGAAGATGCGCGGATCAAGCCGTGGCAGTTCTCCACCCGTATCGCCCTCCGCGATACAAACGTGTTTACCGCTACTGGCTGGTTTCCGGGCTGGCGAGTGGGCGTCCATGTGGAACACCTGGATTTGCGCCTTCCCATGCAATCGCACAGTGGCATCATACAAATCCTTAACCTCGCTTACCGTTGCGGGGGCAGCGCCGGCCTTGCCGTTCCAGCGGAACGACGCACCGGCTTCCCATTTAAATCTGCAAACGATCATTTGCAGATACCAGAAGCTGACTACCGGCGCAGTATAGGTCTGCGACTGCGGAATTGCAAGACGATCATGCCATCGTGCGCGGGTCGGGGATGAGCCGGGCCGGCGTCAGCCGTCCACCGGATGCGCCGGCGTGGCCAGCATCAGCTGATAAAACGCCAGGTCAAGCCAGCGGTCGAACTTGAAGGCGGCATGGCGAATAGTGCCGGCGTGCACGAATCCCGACTGCTCGTGCAGCGCGATGCTGGCGGCGTTGGCTGCGTCGATGCCGCCGACCAGGATGTGCAGGTCGGCCTGCCGCGCGGCGTCGATGATGGCGCTTAGCAAAGTGCGCCCCAAGCCCTTGCCCCGCTGGTCGCCGCGCACATAAATCGAGTGCTCGACCGAGTACTTATTGGCCGGAAAGCCCCGGAACGCGCCGTAACTGGCGAATCCCAGCAGCTCGCCGGCGCCGTCCTCCAGCCCGATGACCGGATAGCCGCCGCCGCGCTTGGCCGCGAACCAGTTCTTCATCGTCTCCATCGTGCGTGGATGGTATTCATACAGCGCGGTCGAGTTGGCGATCGCGTCGTTGAAGATGGCAAGAATGGCTGGCGCGTGGCGCTCTTCCGTACAGCTGACGAGTTGCATTGAGGCTCCGAAATAGTGGCTTGGATTGAGACTGCTCAACATGATAGACGATAAATCTCAAGCCTTTCAACGGCCATTTCTGCCACCCGAACATTTTCGTACAGAAAATAAAAACAAAAGGATAGACTGGCTTACGCACGCACTTTCCTTATTGTAATATTATGAAAAAGGGGGTATCGCGCCTCATTTAGAATAACGACAGCGAGGTCGCATCAATCATGAAATTAGCTCATGCGCCGTCGATCCGGACCAGGTTGATCTGGCTGGTGGTGGCTTGCATCGTCCCCGCGTCGCTGATGGTGGTGAGGATGATCGGCTCCGACTACGAACTCGCGCGCGCCGCCTTCATCCGCAGCGCCATGACGACCGCGCACGCCAACGCGATGGCGATCGACAAGGAGTTCGCCGTCATCGAATCGACGCTGAAGGTGCTGGCCATCTCCCCCAGCCTGCTGGGCGAGGACCTCAAGCCGTTCTACGACCAGGCGCGCGCCGTCTGCGCCAGCCAGGATATATTCAACATCGTGCTCGAAGACGGCGCCGGCCAGCAGTTGATCAACACCTTCAAGCCGTATGGCAGCGAGCTGCCCAGCTCAAGCGTCGATCACTTGTTGACCTATATGCAGAACAACGACACCACCGCCATTTCGCAGGTGTCCATGGGACCGCTATCGAAGCGCTACATCGTCGCCGTCGCCGTGCCGGTCACCCGAAGGCCGAACGGCTTCAACGCGCTGAGCGCGGTGGTGACGGTGGAGCGCTTCGGCACCATCCTCAAACAGCAGCAATATCCCGAACACTGGATCGCCACCATCCTCGACAACAAGGGCACGGTGGTGGCCCGCACCAGCGACATGCAGCGCTACGTCGGACAGCACGCCATTCCGGAGGCGCTGGAACGGTTGCAGGAACTCCCGGAGGGCACCTTCGAAACCAAAACGCTCGACGGCAAGCCTATCCTGGCCGTGCTGGCCAAAGCCCCCAATTCGCAGTGGACGGTGGCCATCGGCATTCCCATCGAGGTGCTGAACTCCCAGCTGCTGAGCAAACTGTGGACGCTGGTGCTGTCGACCATCCTCCTGCTGGGCGGCGGCCTGCTGTTCGCCTGGCACATCGGCAACCGCATCAGCCGCTCGATCCGCGACCTGGTGGCGCCGGCGCTGGCCCTGGGCGCCGGCGACAGCATCGAGCCGGCCACCTACGGCCTGCGCGAGGCGAACGAGGTCGGACAGGCGCTGGTCAAGGCGTCGAGGATGCACGCGCTGGCCAGGCACCAGGCCACGCACGATCCGCTGACCGGCTTGGCCAACCGCGCCATGTTCACCGAGTTCCTGGCCCGCCAGCTCAGTCTCAGCGAACGCAATCAGGAATCGATGGCGGTGCTGTATCTGGATCTGGACAACTTCAAATTCATCAACGACACCTACGGCCATGGCGCCGGCGACGAGCTATTGAAAACCGCCGCCGACCGCCTGCTCACCGAACTGCGCAAATCCGACATGGCCGCCAGGCTGGGAGGCGACGAATTCGCGGTGGTGCTGGTCGCCAGCGGCGAGGAGGACGCCGCCGGCGTCGTCGAGAAGCTGTCCCAACGCCTGGCCATGCCGTATGACATAGAGGGCCATGAATTGCTGGCCGCCGCCAGCATCGGCGTGGCCATCTATCCGCAGTCGGCCAGCACCGCCGACGCCTTGATCGCACGCGCCGACGACGCCATGTACAAGTGCAAGGCGGAGCGCAAAAAGGCGCGCGCCGTCACCATCGACTAACGCCTGTCGAGTAGTCTTCGACGGCCGCTCAATCGCGGCCGGCGCCTTCCACGTACACCTCGTCGCCGCAGCCCACGGCGCGCGCGCGCGCCGGCACGGCGCCGCCCACCATCTGCTTCAACTCGCCGTCGGTGCTGAATTCCAGCGGCAGCGACACGCGGATCTCCTGCAGATATTTACGCTGCGTGCAGATCAGCGTGATGCTGTCGGCCACCTGGGCGCCGTAGCTGGCCTTGACCCGCTCGAAGAAATCATTGACGCGGAACGACTTGCCCACGCTGCCCAACACGATCTTGCCCACTTCCGAATCGTTCACCACCCGCACCGCCGACACGGCCTTGACGAAATAGTCGTCCGGCGACAGCGATTGGCATTTGCCATGTTTGTTCCACTCGTACGCGCCGAAGGTGCGCTCGTAGAAGAAATTCGGCATCCACGGCGCGACCTTGTCGATGGTTTCCTGCTTCAGCGAGAACTGCTCGCCCTGGCAGCTGCCGTAATTGGTGCCGCATTCCTTCTTGTTGGGCCACAGCCCGTGCAGGTTCAGGTTCTTCGCCTCCAGCTTGCCCCCGTTCATGGCGTCGCATTCGGGCTTTTTGCCGTTGTATTTAACGTGCTCGCAAAAACCTGGCTGCCAGGTGATCGCAAGAAGATAGCTGTCCTGCTTGTTGGCGATGTTGCAGGCGCTGCCGGCGGCCGCCGCCGCGGCGATCTCGCGCTGGCGTTGCGCCTTGGTCGGCTTATCGCTCAGCTCCGGCGTGCCGCACTCCTTGCGCACCCAGCGCAACGACGGCTGCGCGCCCGGCACCTCCACCCTGAGCCAGTCGTAATCGACCTTGTTGATTTCGCGCACCTCGTACTCGGTGCCGGGCACGATTTTCTGCGCGCCCGGGTTGCTCTGTTTGGCGAAGGACGAGTAAGCCTCGCAGCTCTTGGTGGCGGTGAAACTGCCATTGGCCGATTCGCTGGCGCTGCAACCGAACGCGGTGAAAACCAGCAACAAGGCGGCTACGGGGATGATTGGGCGCGGCATGACGGCTCCTGAATGAACGAAATGCCAATATCTTAGCGGACTTTCTTGATAAAAGGCATGTGTAAGCAACAGTGTCAACGAAAAGGCCGACATGTAAATTTACATCGGCGGCGTGTCACAACCGGCCGCAAACCCGCATGAATCCATGCTTGCGGGGCTGGCACATGAATTGCTGAATATGCCACATCAATCCAGTTACCCATCGCCCGGGAAGAAAGCAGGACATCGTGATCAGCGCCGCCATCAACCATATCGCCCAGCACCTGAACCAGTTCCTGCGCCACGCGCACCAACTGGGCGACGACATCGTCGTGGTGTCCAACCTGCTGTCGCAGGACGGCGCGCTGGCGCGCGACACCGCCAACAAGGTAGTCGTGTTGCTGGCGAATATCGAAAAGGACACGATGCCGCAGCAAGCGCCGTCCACCGCCTCCGCCGGCGGCCGCGTGGGCGTGCACGGCAGGCCGCTGTTCCTCAACCTGGAAATCGTCGTCGCGGCCAATTTCGGCGATAAAAACTACTCCGAGGCGCTCGCCTTCATCTCCAGCGCCATCGGATTTTTCCATCAGACGCCGGTGTTCGACCACCTGCTCACGCCCGACCTCGACGACCGCATCGAAAAACTGTTGCTCGACATGGAGAACCTCACCCACCACGAGTTGAGCAACCTGTGGACCATGTTGAGCGGGCGCTATCTGCCGTCGGTGCTGTACAAGGTGCGCATGATCAGCTACGGCGGCGGCACGCTGGTCGGCCAGGCGCCGGTTGTCAGCCGCCCGCACACCAGCGCCGGACTGTGAGCCATGGACGCCTACGCCACCCTGCTGCACATCGGCGCGCGCCACGCCTTTTTCGGCGAGCACGCCGTCGGCCGCTTCCGCTTCGCGCCGAGCGCCGCCACCGCCGCCCTGCTGGCGCGGCACGACATCCTCGCCCGGACCGGCGCCGAAGGCCTGACCCTGGTCTGCCCGAGGGCGACGCGCACCGCGCTGCAAGCGGGCGCGCTCCCGGCGCTGGAACTGGAGTTCGACGCGTGGAGCATCGGCGCCAGCTTCTCGCTGGTGACCGCGCCGGCGCCGCCGGCGGCGGACGCGCGCCTGGTTTTCCACAGCGCCGGCGCGGTGCACGAGCAACAAGGCATCTGGCGCCTGCACGCGCAGCCGCAGGCCGGCGCCTCGGCGTGGAGCCGGGCGGTCATCCCCAACCGCGCCGCCGGCCTCGACGACGGCGGTCCGCGCGCGCCGCGGCCGGCCTTCCATCTGCTGCTGTCGGCGGCCGCGATCGCCGCCGCGCTGGCCGGCCACGCGGCGCCGCGCTTCCTGGTGCGCTTCGGCGCGCGCCAGACCAGGTGGCGCTATTACCTGCTGGGCGACGCCCTCGGCGGCGGGCCGGCGCGCGCCGACGCGATCGACCCGGCCGACACGCGGGACCAGGCGGACGGCCCGCAGCCGGCCATCATCGACCTCGACGGCGTGCTCAGTTTCACGCCCGGCGGCTACACCGAACTCGCGGGACAACACAGGGCGCTGACCTTCATCAGCGAACAGGCGATCGACATGCGCCAGCACCCGCCCCAACGCCTGCAACTATGCGAGCGGAGGGGGCCGGACAGGCAGGTCAACCGGATTCTCATCAAGCGACTGCCGAACGCAAGTGTGGCCGCCGTCGGGAGGGAAGTGGCACCAGGCAGTAACGAAACGGGCGGCCAGGCCGTGCTGGTTTCGGAGATCTACATCCGCTGATGAATCACCTCACTCATCTATCACCTTAAAAGGACACAAGATGGCGCAATACAAAACTCCCGGGGTCTACATCGTTGAAAAAAACGCCTTCCCCAACTCGGTCGTCGAAGTGGCCACTGCGGTGCCCGCTTTCGTCGGCCATACCGAAACCGCCAGCTACAAAGGCGGTTCGCTCGACAACAAGCCATGGCGCATCACCTCGATGGCCGAATACGAGGCCTGCTTCGGCGGCGCCCCGCGTCCCGTGTTCACCATCGCCAAGGCCGCGCCGGCCGACGAGAAGGACTTCAAGGCGGTCGCCGCCCGCGCCGACGAAGGCGGCGCCGACAGCGCGCCGGCCACGCCCGAGGCCAGCGCCGCCGCCGAGGCCCGCAAGGTGCTGGCCGCCGCCCGCGCCACCTTGATCGCCGCCCCGGCCGCCGAACTCGAAGCGGCGCAGACGGCCTACGCGGCCGCGCTCGCCGCCGCCGACGAGGCGGCCAAGGCTGCCGGGCTGAGCCTGTCCGCCGACGAGGCGCTCGACGCCGGCGGCATCGCCGCCCTGCCCGCCGTCAACGCCATCCGCAAGCGCGCCGCCGCCGACGCCGCCAAGCAGGCGCTGGAAGGCGAGACCGACGAAGCGGCCAGGAAGACCAAGGCGGAGGCCCACGACGCCGCCGAGGCCGAGGCGGTCAAGGCGGAAAAGACGGCCAACACCGCCGCCATCGAAGCGGCCAAGACGGACAGCGCGGCCCGCATCAAGGAAGAGCGCCAGCGCCCGGCGGCCGACTACCACGTCGAACTGAGCGACGGCAAGCACCTGCTCTACAACAGCATGAAACTGTTCTTCCAGAACGGCGGCGGCGCCTGCTACGTGGTGTCGGTCGGCAACTACCATGGCGCGCCCGACAAGGACACCCTTGCGGCCGGCATCGACACCCTGCTCAAGGAGCAGGAACCGACCATGCTGGTGATTCCGGAGGCGATGCTGCTATCGCAAGAGGACTGCTACAGCCTGCAGCAGCAAATGCTGCTGCACTGCGGCGTCAAGATGAAGAGCCGCTTCGCCCTGCTCGACATCCACGAGGGCTTCCGCGAGCTCAAGGATGGACCGGTCAACCACTTCCGCGACCACGTCACCAGCACCGTGCTGGCCTTCGGCGCGGCCTACTATCCGTGGGTCCACACCACCATCGTCGCGCTCAAGGACATCAACTTCACCCACCTCGACCCGGCGCCCGAGCAGCGCGCGCTGCTGGCCGACATGCTGCGCAACGAACTGGCGCCGCTGCTCAACCCGGACGGCAGCAACGCCAGCGCCAAGCTCAAGGCCAAGGACGTCGGCGACCTGATCGACAGCCTGGTCCTGGCCTGGTCCGACGACGAGGACGTGCGCCGGCGCATCGAGATCGTCCACAACGCCATCGCCGCCCTGAGCAAACTCTATGGCGAGGTGCTGCTGGCGATGCAGCGCAAGGTCAACCTGCTGCCGCCGAGCGCCGCCATGGCCGGCCTGTACACGATGATCGACAACACCCGCGGCGTCTGGAAGGCGCCGGCCAACGTCGGCCTGATGTCGGTCAGCTCGCCGGCCGTCAACATCACGCACGACGACCAGGAGGACCTCAACGTCAGCACCACCGGCAAGTCGATCAACGCCATCCGCAGCTTCATCGGCGAGGGCACGTTGGTGTGGGGCGCGCGCACGCTCGATGGCAACAGCCTGGACTGGCGCTACGTCAACGTGCGCCGCACCATGATCATGCTCGAGGAGTCGCTGCGCCTGGCCAGCAAGGCCTATGTGTTCGAGCCCAACGTCGCCAATACCTGGGTCACGATCAAGAGCATGGCGCGCAACTTCCTGACCGGCATCTGGAAGCGCGGCGGCCTGGCCGGCGCCTCGCCGGACGACGCCTTCAGCGTCGCCGTCGGCCTCGACGAGACCATGACGGCCGACGACATCCTCGAAGGCATCCTGCGGGTGACCATCCTGGTGGCGATCAGCCGGCCGGCCGAGTTCATCGAGATCACCTTCCAGCAACAGATGCAGAAATCCTGACCGCGCCGATAACGCGGTTCCCTTTGAATACTGATAGCGAGGTTAATGATGGCTGATGACGGCTCAAAACAATCGACGGCGGTATGGCCGCTGCCCAAGTTCTATTTCCAGGTGAAATGGGATTCCCAGGTCATGTCGTTCCAGGAGGTCAGCGGACTCGACGTCCAGTCCGAGGAAATCAAGTACCGCCACGGCGACAGCCCGGAATTCGCGGTCATCAAGATGCCGGGCATGAAGAAGGTCGGCAACGTGACGATGAAAAAAGGCGTGTTCAAGTCCGACAACAAGTTCTGGGACTGGTTCAACCAGATCAAGATGAACACCGTCAAGCGCGTGCCGGTGACCATCAGCCTGCTCGACGAGACCGGCGCCCCGACCATGGTCTGGACCCTGGCCAACGCCTGGCCGACCAAGATCACCGGCACCGATCTGAAGGCCGAGGGCAACGAGGCGGCGATCGAGACCATCGAGATCGTCCACGAAGGCCTGACCATCGCCAACGGCTAGGGAGGACGGCGCCATGTCCCTGCTGGATGCCTTGTCCCTCGGGGACGACTACCCGCCGTCGGCCTTTTACTTCAAGGTGGTGCTCGGCGCCACGCTGGGCATGACCGACGCCTCGTTCCAGGAGGTGTCGGGCATGAACGCCGAGCTCAAGACCGAGGAGGTGGTCGAGGGCGGCGAGAACCGCTACGTCCATACGCTGCCCGCCGGCATGAAGGCGCGCACGCTGGTGCTCAAGCGCGGCATCGCGCCGTTCACCTCGCCGCTGGTGATCTGGTGCCGCTCGGTGTTTGAAATGGACTTCATGGTGCCGATCGTCGCACAGCCGGTCGGCGTCTACCTGATGAACGTGCAGCGCATCCCGATCCGCGCGTGGAGCTTCGCCAACGCCTATCCGATCAAATGGGAGGTCGAAAAGTTCGGCTCGACCAAGAACGAGGTGGCGATCGAGAACATCACGCTGAGCTACAACTATTCGAACCGCCTGATCTGAACATTATAAGGTTGCACCATCATCATGCCGATCGACATCCAGAACCTGCACATCAAGTCCACCGTGGTCCAGCGCGCCGGCGGCGACGAGGCCGCCGGCGCGGCCGGCGAGCCGGCGCAACCGGTCGACGAGCGCGCCGCCGCCCGGTTGCGCGAGCAATTGCTGGCCGAGTGCAAGCGCATGATACGCGACGCCCTCAACCAACGGCAGGAGCGCTAGATGGGCGTCCTGAGCACAGGGTTGAAGCAGAAGCTGACGATCTACCCCGTCATCGGCGGCAGTCCCCCCAGGGCGGACGAAAGCAAGGGCCTCGAGGTGCTGATCAATCCGTCCGGCTACACGCGCAACCTGCGCGTCCAGTACAGCGACCGCTACTCGCTGGGGCAGCCCACCGGCATTCCCCGGTTCAGCTTCATCTCGTCGGAGGAGCTGACGCTGCCGCAATTGGTGTTCGACGGCACCGGCGTGGTGGCCCTGGTCGGCATGAAAGGCGTCAATGAAATGATCGACGAGCTGCTCGCGCTGATCTACAAGGTCAACGGCAACGAGCACCAGCCGAACGTGGTCTGCTTCGCCTGGGGCGACCTGATGTTCTACGGTGTCGTGCACGCCATCGACATCGACTACACGCTGTTCAAGCCGAGCGGCGAGCCGTTGCGCGCCAAGGTCAAGCTGAAGGTGAAATCGACCATGGCGGTGGAGGAAATGATCAAGCGCGCCAACCTCAGTTCGCCCGACCTGACCCACCTGGTCGACGTGCGCGCCGGCGACACGCTGCCGCTGCTGTGCAACCGCATCTACCGCGACCCGGCCTATTACCTCGCGGTCGCCCGCGTCAACGGACTGGTCGATTTTCGCGACCTCCAGCCCGGCATGCGGCTGCGCTTTCCGCCATTGAACTGAGCCACCGCCATGCCCGCTCCCAGCCCCCTGGCCGCAACCGACGGCCCCGTCAACCTTGTCATCCGCAGCAACGGCACCAAGCTGGCCGACCAGTACCGGGTGATCTCGCTCGTCATCGGCAAAGGCGTCAACAAGCTGTCGCAGGCGCGCCTGATCGTCGCCGACGGCGACATGGCGCAACAGCAGTTCGAGCTCAGCGACGGCGACGCCCTCGTGCCGGGCGCTAAGATCGAGATCGAGGCCGGCTACGGCGCCGCCGCCACCCTGATCTTCGCCGGCGTGGTGGTGCGCCATGGCCTGCAAGTGGGCGGCGACAACGACAGCCGGCTGGTGATCGAGTGCCGCCACGCCGCCTTCCCGCTGACCCTGGCACGCAACAACGCCAACCATGTCGCCACCACCGACGGCGACGCCATCGGCGCCATCCTCGCGGCCGCCGGCGTCGACGCCACGGTCGCCACCACCGAGGCGGTCTACGACGGCCTGGTGCAGTTCTACAGCAGCGACTGGGATTTCGTGCTGGCGCGCGCCGAGGCCAACGGCCTGCTGGTGGTGGCCGGCGACGCCGCCGTCACGGTCAAGGCGCCATCCACCGCCACCGAACCGGTGCTGACGCTGACCTACGGCATCGACCTGCAAAGCTTCGAGGCCGACATCGACGCCCGCACCCAGTACGCCGAGGTGACCGGCGTGTGCTGGGACCCGGCCACCCAGCAGGTGGTCGAACAACAGGCCGAACCGCCGTCGCTGGGCCTGCAGGGCGACCTGACGGCGGCCAAGCTGGCGGAGGTCGGCGGCGTCGCCGCGCTGCGGCTGCAGACCCCGGTGCCGCTGGCCACCGGCGCGCTCAAGGCCTGGGCCGGCGCGCGCCAGATGAAGGCGGCGCTGGCCCGGGTGCGCGGCACGATGCGCTTCCAGGGCAGCGCGCTGGCCCTGCCGGACACCACGATGAGCGTGGCCGGGGTCGGCACGCGCTTCAGCGGCCAGGTGTATGTCAGCGCCGTCGAACACACCTTCGCCGACGGCAACTGGTATACCGACGCCGAGTTCGGCCTGGCGCCGGAATGGACGGCGGCGGCGGGCGGCGCAGGCGGCGGCGCCGAGGCTGCCTCCGGGCTGTTGCCGGGCGCCAGCGGCCTGCACATCGGCGTCGTGAGCAAGCTCGACGAGGACCCCGCCGCCCAGCACCGGGTCCAGGTGGTGATGCCGGTGTCGCAGAACAAGACCAAGGGCGTGTGGGCGCGCCTGGCCAGCGCCTACGGCTCGGAGACGGTGGGCGCCTTCTTCATCCCCGAGATCGGCGACGAGGTGCTGGTCGGCTATTTCAACAACGATCCCGGCAACCCGGTCGTGCTCGCCAGCCTGTACAGCAGCAAGCGCGCCCCGCCCTACCCGCTGACGGCCGACAACTTCATCAAGGCGATCGTCACCAAAGGCTTGTTGAAGGTCGAGTTCGACGACGACAAGAAGGTCATGACCTTGCTCACGCCGGCCGGCAACACCGTCGTCATGAGCGACGACGCCAAGTCCATCGTCATGACCGACCAGAACGGCAACAAGGTCGCGCTCGACGAAAAAGGCATCCTGCTCGACAGCCCGTTCGACGTCGTCATCAAGGCCGGCGGCAAGATCACGCACGACGCCGGCGCCAACATCGAGTCCACCGCCGGCGCCGACCTCAAGCAATCGGCGCTCAACATCAACAGCAACGCCTCGATGTCGCTGGTGGCCAAGGGCGCCTCCAGCGCCGAACTGTCGGCGGCCGGCCAGGTCACCGTCAAGGGCGCCATGGTGGCGATCAACTGATCCGCGCCGCCGCGCCAACCCAACCAATCCAAGGACCGCCATGCCACCCGCCGCCCGCCTGACCGACATGCACGTATGCCCGATGGTCACCCCAGGACTGCCGCCGATCCCGCACGTGGGCGGGCCCGTGCTCGGGCCCGGCGTGCCGACCGTGATGATCGGCAAGCTGCCGGCCGCCGTCGTCGGCGACCAGTGCCTGTGCGTCGGCCCGCCCGACGCCATCGCCATGGGGTCGATGACGGTCACCATCGGCGGCCAGCCGGCGGCCCGGGTGGGCGACGCCTGCGCCCACGGCGGCACCATCACGCTCGGCTGTCCGACCGTGCTCATCGGAGGTTAGCGCCATGCATCCCGACCACGCCTTCCTCGGCCGCGGCTGGGCCTTCCCGCCGGCGTTCAGCAACGGCCGCGCCGACGGCAGCGGCGGCGCGGCGGCGATGACGGCCGGCGCCGACGACATCCGCCAGAGCCTGCACATCCTGCTGTCGACCGCGCCGGGCGAGCGCGTCATGCGCCCCGAGTTCGGCTGCGGGCTGAAAAACCACGTCTTCGCCAACGTCAGCCATGGCGTCATCGTGCAGATGAAGGACTTGATCGAACGCGCCATCCTGTTCTTCGAGCCGCGCATCACGCTCACCGACATCGAGGTCAGCGACGCCGCCATCGCCGACGGCCGCCTCGACATCAGCCTGCATTACACGGTGCGCATGACCAATACGCGCAGCAACATGGTCTATCCGTTCTACTTCATCGAGGGCACCAATGTCCAGCCATGACGCGGCGGCGCGCCGCTTGATCGTGCGCGACGGCACCAGCCAGGACCGGCGCCGGTTGGCGCCGCTGCAGGACGGCTACTTCGCGCTGGCCGAGATGCCGTTCGCCGACCTGCTGGCGATGGCGCGCGGCCACGCCGCGCTGGTCACGTTCTACCAGGGCGACAACCGGCCCGACGGCGACTGGCTGGCGTATTTCTCGGCCGACGAAACGTTCGTGCTGGCGCGCATGCTGGCCGCGCGCCTGCCGCCGCACCACGCCCGCTTCGAACAGTGGTGGAACGCCTGCCGCGAGCGCCGCGACGACCGCCCGCGCGCCTGGGACGCCGAGGCCGGCGAGTTGCCGATGGCGCCGCTCGCCGAACTGCTCGACGGCTGGGTCGCGGCGCTGGCCAACGCCCCCGGCGCGGTGGGCCGCAAACTGCACGCGCTGCTGGCGGGCGTGATCGCCAGCCTGTGCGACGAGCGCACCGGTTTCGCCGCGCTGCTGCCGGCGGCCGGCGCCACGCTCGGCCCGATCTGGCGCGCGCCGCCCGGCGCCCACGCCGCGCTCAGGCCGTCCGAGCTGCGCTCGAGCTACCATTCCTACGTCAAGGCCATCGAAATGGTGCAGCAGGAGGCGCGCCGCCAGTTGCCGGCGTCGCTGGTCAGCGGCGAGCACGAGCCGGGCGCGGCGCTGCTGATCGCCTTCATCCGCATGGCGCAGCGCCTCGACACCCGGCTCAACCGCTTTACCGGACGCCACATCGACTTCTACTACGACCGCGTGCTGCGCGCCGGCCGGCTGGCGGCGGTGCCGGACCACGCCTACCTGGTGGCCGCGCCGGCGGCCGCCGGCGCCAAGGTCGAGATTCCGGCCGGCGCCGCCTTCATCGCCAAGCGCGACGGCCAGGAGCTGGCGTATTTCTGCGACGACGGCCTGGTCGTCAGCGACGCCCGCGTCCAGGCGCTGCACACGCTGTACTTCCACCGCGATCCGCACGTGTCGCCGGAGACCGATATGGACCGGGGCGGCGCGCTGCCGGCGGCGCTGGCCTGGCCCAGCAGCGCCTGGACGCGCGACATCGCGCCGCCGCCCGGGCAGCCGGCGCCGCCGCCGGCGGGCCAGCCGCCGCTGCCGCTGCTGGGCGCGCCGAGGAACGGCGCGCCGGCCGCGCCGGCGCGCGACGCCCGCCTGGGCTTTGCCATCGCCAGCAACGTGCTGCTGATGCGCGAAGGCCGGCGCCGCATCACGCTGGAGCTGCATTTCACCTCCGGCAAGCTGAAGACGCGCCTCGACCGGCTGGAAAAGGTCATGCGCGGGCGCCAGCCGCAGGCGGGACCGGACGCCGCCGGCGGCGGCGAAGGCGCGGCGCGGCCTGCGCCGAACGGCGTCGTCGACCAGATCGAGCAGGAGGCGACGATGCTGCGCATCCTGGGCGGCCTGTTCAAGATCGAACTGACCGGCCCGGCCGGCTGGATTGCCGTGCCCTGGTACTACCCGTCCACGCCGGACACGCGCGAGCGCTACGGCAGCGCCGGCTTCACGCTGTCGCTGCAGTGCGAACTGCCGCTGGAGGCGCCGCCGGTGGTCGCCTACAGCCCGGCGCTGCATGGCGAGAACCTGGCGACCGGGGTGCCGGTGATGCGCCTGCTGCTCAATCCGGACAGCTACGTCTACCCGTACGGCCTGCTGCGCGACCTGGGCGTGGGCGCGGCCACCGTCACCGTCGAGGTCAGCGGCTACCGCCAGCTCAGCCTGAACAACCAGCTCGGCCAGCTCGACCCGGCCAGCCCGTTCCAGCCATTCGGCCCGCTGCCGGTGGTCGGCTCCTACCTGATCGTCGGCAGCGGCGAGGCGGCCGCCAAGGACTTGACGCGCTTCCACCTCGACCTCGAATGGGGCGAGCTGCCCGAGCTGGCCGGCGGTTTCGCCGAGTACTACCGCGACTACGCCGCGCCGCCGTCGACCGACGAATACCTGGCCCGGGTCGAGGCGCTGACCGACGGCGTGTGGGGACCGGACGACAGCCGCGCGCCGCAGCTGCGCCTGTTCGCCGACGACTACCGGCGCAGCGCCAGCCGGCGCCTGCTCAAGCGCACCCGGCTCGACTGCGACAGCGTGCTCGGCCGCCTGCACCCGCTGGACCCCGCGCAGGCCACCGGCGCGCCGTACAGCACGGCGGCGCGCGACGGCTATTTTAAATTCACCCTGGCCGGACCGCGCTTCGCCTTCGGCCACCGCGAGTACCCGCAGGCGCTGGCGCACGCGATGAAACGCAGCCTGCGCAACAAGGACGGGCGCTTCATGGCCGGCGTGCCGGAGGCGCCGTACACGCCGCTGGTGTCGGCCATCACCGCCGGCTACACGGCGCGCGCCGGCATCGCGCTGCACCATGGCGGCGGCGCCCCGGCGGGCGGCTTGAACAACGCGCTGCTGCACCTGCATCCGCACGGCTGGGAGGCGGTCGATGTCGCCAGCGCGCGCGGCCCGACGCTGATCCCCAGCTATGCGCAGCTGGGCTATCTGCACATCGGCCTGTCGGCCAGCGACTTCGACACGGCGCTGACCCTGTTCTTCCACCTGCAAAACGACGCGCTGCCGGACGCGCCGCCGGCGGCCGAATGGAGCTACCTGTCCGGCAACAAATGGCAGCCGCTGCCGCTCAACAATGTGCTCTCGGACAGCACCGGCAACTTCATGACGTCCGGCGTGGTGACGTTGCGGGTGCCGTCCGACATCGGCCTGGAGCACACCGTCATGCCCGCCGGCCTGTACTGGCTGCGCATCGGCGCGGCCGGCAAGCTGGGCGGCTTTTGCAGCCTGTACAGCGTCCATACGCAGGGCTTTTGCGTGCGCCGCGCGGTCGCCGACATGCAAGCGAGCTCGCTGCTGACCCTGCCGGCCGGCAGCATCGGCCACAGCCGCGCGCTGATCCCCGGCCTGGGCAAGGTCAGCCAGATCATCGCCAGCCGTGGCGGACGCCTGGTCGAGGACCGCGCCCAGCGCCACACCCGCATCGCCGAACGGCTGCGCCACAAGGGCCGCGCCGTCACCCCGGCCGACTACGAATCGCTGATCTTGGAGCGCTTTCCGGAGATTTACAAGGTCAAGTGCTTCCCCAACCTGTGCATGGACGGCGCCGACCCGCAACAATGGCTCAGTCCGGGCCGGGTGCTGATCGTCGTGTTGCCGCCGCTCCCACCGGACGCGCCGCCGCACGGCATGCCCCAGCTCAACGGCCTGCTGGTGGCCCAGGTCAAGGCCTTCGTCCAAACGCTGGCGCCGCCGGCGGCCGTGGTCGACGTGCGCCATCCCGTCTACGAGCAAATCCAGGTGCGCTGCACGGTGCGGCTCAAACCGGGGCTGGCCGGCGGCCGCTACATCACCCGCCTCAACGACGATCTGGCGCGCTTCCTGTCGCCGTGGGACCCGCGCCACGGCCGCGTCCACTTCGGCTGGAGCCTGCGCGAGCACGACGTCGAATCCTTCATCATCGGACTCGACTATATCGCCGACGTCGGCGCCTGCTCGCTGCTGCGGGTCGCGCCCGCCGCCGGCGGCGGCTACAGCTTGACCGACACGGCCCACAACGGCGTCACGCAAGTGTCCTGGAAGTATCCGTGGAGCGTGGCCGTGGCGATCGACAAGCACCTGATCGACGTCAGCGACAGCAAGGGCCCGGCGCGTCCGGCCAACCTGCACACGCTCGATATCGGTTCGACATTCATCATTTCACCGGAGGCCAACGATGGCACAGCAAAGTCGTGAGTCGCTCAAGCGCTCGTTCAAACAAGGCCAGATGCCGGCGCAAAACGCCTTCAGCGACCTGATCGAGTCGATGCTCAACATCGTCGACCAGCAGTTCGACAAGACCGAGGCCGACGGCCTGAAGGTCGGGCAGATCAAGCAGGGCCGCCTGATCAGCTTTTACCGCGACATCACGCACAAAAGCGCGATCTGGTCGGTCAGCATGAACACCGGCAGGAACGGCCTGGTGTTCGGCACCGGCGGCGTCGACGACGACGGCGCCGACGGCCAGCACGGCGGCGCCTACAGCAAGGCGATGGAACTGCGGCCCGTGCCGGAGGTGCCGTTCGCGCCGACCACGGGCGACCCGGTGCCGCCGTCGAGCCAGTTTCAGCTGGAGCTGCAGGGACGCATGGTGGCCGACGGCCGCAGCGGGCGCGCCGTGTCCGGCGTGCTGGCCGACGGCGAGTGGCACGACCTGACCGGACCGCTGACCGGCTGCCACGCCTTCGAGGTGATGGCCGGCACCGGCAAAAAGGGCTCGGGCCGCTACGCGCTGCTGCACGCCTTCGCGCTCAACACCTTCCATGGCGGCAAGGACGAGATCACCTACCACCAGGCCCATTTCGGCAGCAAGTGCACGCGCATGTTGTTGCGCTGGACCAAGGAAAAGGGACCGGCCGGCCACACGTATCAGTTGCAGATCCGTACCGGCTGCCCGCTCGAGGAAGCGGGTACGCCGGACAAGCAGCGCACCCGCATCCAGGTCTGCCTGACGCAGCTGTGGTTCGATCCGGCCATGGACGCGTGCGCGCCCGAGGGACGGCAGGGGGACCAGTGATGCACACCATAGACATCGCGCTGCGCGACGACGAGGGCCGGCTGGTGATCGAGGCACTGGCCGAACTGCCGTTCAAGACAGTGTTCGAACTGATCGGCGACCTCAACCGGCAGGCCGTCGACGGCGCCGGCCCCGCCGGCGCCGGCGGCCGGCGCTACCAGGTCGACCGGGACAGCCTGGAATTGATGCTGCGCGCGCTGGCGCAACTGCCGTATGAGCGCGTGCACCGGCTGCTGGCGGCGCTGCGGCTGCAATTGACCCAGCCGCAAGGCGGTGCGGAATGAGCGCGCCGCTGACCATCGGCCGCCTGGCGCCCGACCCGGACGGGCTCGACTTTGCCGCCCTGCAGCAGGCCGGGCTGGCCTTCGTGCAGGAGCTGGCGGGCAAGCAATGGACCGACTTCAACGCCCACGATCCCGGCGTGACCATCCTCGACCAGCTGTGCTACGCGCTGACCGACCTGGCCTACCGCTCGTCGCTGCCGCACGAGGACTACCTGGCCGCCGGCGACGGCGCCATCGACCTGCGGCGCCACGCCTTGCACCGGCCCCAGGACATTTTTCCCAGCGAACCGGTCACCGACGACGACTGGCGCCGCCTGCTGTACGACCGCGTGCCCGAGATCGACGACGTCTGGTTCGACCAGCTCGGCGCCGGCCTGGTCGACATCAAGCTCAAGGCGTGCGACGAGCCCGGCGGCGCCAACCTGGCGCCGGCGGCGGTGCGCCGCATCTTCGCCGCCAACCGCGCGCTGTGCCAGGACATCGCCAGCGTCACCGTGCTGCGCACGCGTAACTTTTACCTGGGCGGCGACATCGAGGTACGCAGCCTGCGCGACGCCGCCGAGGTGTATGCCGACATCGTCTTCCAATGCGCGCAGCAGGTCGGCTCGGGCCTGCAACTGCACGACTACGACCATGCGGCCGGCGACACGCCGGCGCTCGACGAATTGTTCTCCGGTCCGTTCACCGAGCACGGCCTGATCCGCGCGGAGGGCCGCCGCCACGCGCACGCGGCGATCTCCACCCTGCGGCTGATCGGCGTCATCCGCGGCATCGAGGGCGTGCGCAAGGTCCACCGCCTCGAGGTGCTGGACGAAAACGGCGAGCCGCTCGATAGCGATCCGACCGACCTGCCGCCGGGCGAGGTGCCGCGCATCCCCCTCGATCAGCAGCACGGCAGCCGCCTGAACCTGCACTTCATGAGCAAATCCGAGGCCGAGCTCGGCGATGCCGACGACGCTAGCGGGGACGGCGCGCCCGCCGTGTCCAACGCCGCCTTGCGCGACGCCGCCCGCCCCCACCTCAACAAGCTCAAGTTCGAACGCCGCACCGTGCGCGAGCGCAAGGCCTCGCTCGAACACCTGGTGACCGAGCCGCGCGGCTCGGGCGTGGCGCTGGACCACTATTATTCCATCCAGCACCAGTTCCCGGCCATCTACGGCATCAATGCCTACGGCGTGCCCGCCAGCGCGCCGCCGGAGACGCGCGCCGCCGCCCGCCAGCTCAAGGCCTACCTGTACATCTTCGAGCAGACGATGGCCAACTACGTCCATGGCCTGGCCAACATCGGCCAACTGTTTTCCACCCAGCGCAACGCGCGGCGCTCGTACTACACCCGCCCCATCACCGACGCCATGCTGCCCGACATCGAATCGCTGTACACGATGGCGCCGGACGGCGTCGCCCGCCAACTCGAGCAGATCCGCCAGTGCTTCGACCCGCACGAGGACCGGCGCGAGCGCGTGCTCGACGTCATGCTGGCCATGTACGGCGAAGTCTACACACAGCAATCGCTGCGCAAGTTCAATTTCTATTTCACGACGCGGCGCGCCATGCGTGCGTGGCTGCTGGAGAACAAGCGGGCGTTCCTGGTGCGCATCGCCGCGCTTGGCAAGCATCGGGCGGCCGGATTCCGCTACGACCTGCCGGCATGGGACACCGACAACGTCAGCGGCGCGCACCGCAAGATCGCCATTCTGCTCGGCTTGCACAGCCTGCGCTGCTGCCGTCCGCTGTGCGGCGTGCTGCGCCGTCACGGGCTGCGCATCGTCGAGCGCGGCGATGCGGGCGGCGCCACCTTCGCGCAGCTTTTGGAACGCCTGGACGCGCCCGCCACCACACCCGAACTGCGCGTGCCGCGCGCGCTGCTGCACCAGGCCTTCCCGCATGACGGCAACAGCGCGCCGGCCGACGTCACGGTGTTGACGCCGGCGCAACAACGCCGTTTGCGCCTGCTGAACATGAAGAGTGAAGGCTTCCATCTGATCGAACACACGCTGCTGCGCCCGCGCCAGGCGGCGGCGCCGGGCCAGCCGACGGCAAACGACGACTTCCACAACCTGCAGGTGAGCGTGGTGTTTCCGGATTGGACGGTACGGTTCGCGTCGCCGGAGTTCCGCAAGCTGGCACAGGAGACGGTCTCGCTGAATCTGCCGGCGCACGTGATGCCCCATTTCTATTGGCTCGGCCACGATGACATGGAGCAGTTCGAGTCGCTGTATCCCAGGTGGCTGAACCGGCTGCGCGCGGTCGTCAACGCGTCCGAGCAGGCGGACCAGCCCGGCATCGAGGCGCGGCTCGGCGCACTGGACGAGGCGTCGGCCTACCTGCGGCGTTTTCTGCAATCGCTGCCGGCCGACGCCGTCACGCGTGCCCGGTGGGTGTGAGCGATGAAGACGACCCACCGCATCGCCGACCTGCATCTCGACCTGAGCTTCGAGAGCGACGATCCGCGACCGCAGCCGATGGCGGAGGACGATTTAATGGCACTGGCGCGCGAATATCTGCTGTCGACGCTGGCCGACACGCTGGAGCGCGAAGACGACAGCCGCCATCGGCATATCGCGCGCCTGGATATTGATCTGGGCGAATGCGAGGCCCACGACTACGCAGCTGAAATCCCGCCGCTGCTGGCAAGATTGTTACGCGAGGCGCTGGCGCGACATGACGACGAGCTCGCCAGCGCCCCCCAAGGTGGCCATGCGGCCGGGCCGGCGGTCAACCATGCGGTCGGGTTGGCGGTCGAACATTCGGCAGGGCTGATGGCCGGATCTTCAGCCGGGCAGGCGGCCGAGCGATCGGCCAAGCCGGCGGCCCGGCAGTCGGCGGGTACGGCAGCCAGGCATACAGCCGGAACGACGGCCGTCAGACGCGAGCCGCTGGAGCATTTTTTGCTCAGGGGATTGATTCCAGTGTTGCCCGGCAACGTCGGGGCGGCGACTCAGGCGGCGCATGAACGCCTGCTCGCGCTGTCGCTGGCCTCGCCGGCTGCTGACGACCTAAAGGCCTTGTTGCGCCGTTGCGCGACGTCGCCGGAGGCAGTGCGCCGCCTGGCGCAGCAGTTCGAGCCAGCGTCGTTGCGCCGGTTGGTGCTGCGCGTGGAAGCGCCTGCGAAGGCGGCCATGTGGCTGTCGCTGCTCGATGACATTGACGCCGCCTTGCGGAACACCGGCGCGGCGCGTCGCTACGATCTCCGGCAATTCTGGGAAATTTTGCTGACGGATGTGCTGGGAGGCGCTGCGAGTGTGGCTTCGATGCCGGTCTCGACCGCACTGCGCGAGGCGATCGCTGTTGCACTACATACAAATAACACCGTTGCGCCGCAAGCGGCTGCGCTGCTGCGGACGATCGCCTCGGATCGTCTGGCGGCCACGGCAACCGCGCCCAACGCCTCGGCCTCCGCCTCACAGCAGCGTTCGTTACAGCAACCTGCAAGAACGGTGGCGTCATCTAGTCCCGATGATGCCGAACGCTATTCCGCCCCCGGGGACCCATTGCTTACGCAGCAAGAACACCATGCCGTGCCGCCAAAGCAGCCCGACCCGACGGCAACTACAGAGGAAACCGGCGAGACCCTGTGGACGGCGATCGAACGGCACATCACCGCAACCGCCGGCGCTGGGGCCACACTGATGCTGACCGCCATCCGGGCCAGCGCCGGCCGCAGCGCCGACCGACTGGCCTTCATCGAGCGCGTCGCGGCGGCCCTGCGTCAAGATCAAGTTGTCGATCTGGAAGAAATCGAGTCGGCGATTACGGCAGCACGCAACGCGAACATTCGGCGAATCGGCACGGCGCCGCCGGACATGGAACACCGTCCGGACGCAATACCATCTGCTTCCCCGGCGCCATCCGCACCGAAGATAACGCCGGCACCAAAAGGCTTGAGCGAGCTGCCACCCGATCCGATCTTGCTCGATGCGCCAGCCCCCGAAGTAGGCACCGCCTACCTATCGAGCGTGGTTGAAGACGTTACGCAAACGGACAGCCTCATACAAGCCCTGCTGGACGCGGATGTGGCGCGTGTGAGTTCGGCACTGGTGGGGACGTCCCAACTCGCCGTGCTCGGCGCGATTCGGGACGTTGGCGCCAGATCCGACGTCTGGCACCGCGTCGCCCATTTCCCGCCCACTTTGCTGCTGCAACTGACGTGGGCGGCATCGCCGCAAGCGACAAACATCCTCCTAACGCTGCAATCCGTAAACGGCGAGGCGCCGGGTCTTCACACCGGGACCAAGGCTACCGAGGCCGCCTTGAACGATCCATCGCTCTGGCAGCGCTGCCTGATATATTTGGCGAGCAAGACTTTCGAGCCCGACTCGTTTCGCACGGCTTTGAGGCCGGTCACGGCTGCCGAGGCCGACGAATCGCTGGCGGCGCCCGCGCCGGCTACGCCGCTCGTTCCGTCCGCCATCGTGTTGAAATCGGCCCTTCAAAGCTCCGCACCCCACGCCACGCAGGCTTCGGGCCACCACGCTCATTCTGAACCCCACCTTTCGCAAGAAGAACGGCCAGCCCCGCCCACGCCTGGGGAACGAAACGCTGCCGATTTGGCGATCGCTGAACCGAACGCGACCGGAAATGCCGGGCAAGTCGACCTGCTGCGTGAAGCGCTACTGGAAGCCAACCAAGCACGGGTCGACTCTGCACTGGCTGCGACACCCGGCGAGCTTGTACTCGCGGCAATGCGGCAAATCGGCGCCAGTTCCGCCATCTGGTTACGCGTTGCCCGTTTTTCGCCAGCGCTCCTCACGCGAATGATAGTGGCGGCCGCACCGCCGGCTCGAAGTATTTTGCTTTCCCTGCAATCGAGCGAGGGCGGTGCGCCGGCCCCATCAACCATTGCGGCCTCTTCCGAGGATGCTCTGGACGATCCCCTGCTTTGGCAACGTTGTCTGCGCTACCTGGCAAGCACCGCGTTTGAAGCGGACGGCTTTAGCAATGCCTTGCGGTCGATGGCGCCGGCCGAGATCTCCGTGCCAACCGCTGCGAGCGCGCAATCCGATCACCTGCTTCCGCCTAAAGCCATCCTGTCCAACTCGCCGACGCAATCTGTCGTATTCGATGCGACGCGGGCGTCACATCGGCCCACTCAACCACAGCAGTACCTTTGGACAAACAGGCCGTTGGCCGCGTCCAGCGGGGAGGAGCGAACCGCCATCGGCCCTCGGCTCCCTGAATCGCCCGCAGCCGCGTCTGCCAAGCAATCCGACCTACCTCGGCAGGTATGGCTAAACGCCGACGAGGCGCGGGGCAGTTTGGTATCAGACCCGGCGCTGGTCCAACCCACCCTTGATGTGATGCGACAAATCGGCGCCAATCCCGACATCTTGCGCTCCGTCGCGCCCAGGGCATTGCCAGGCCCTGGCACCGAGCCCGATGAAGCAATGTCTTCCGGAGCCGTCTCCGCCGAAGTCGTGACCGCCGAAGCGATCTCCGGCGATCCGGGCGAGCCGCGTTTAAGCGGAGCGAAGACTGATTCCAACGAATCCGATCACGTGGGCCAGCGGCACCTGCCAATTTCACCGTCCGATGCTGCCGGCCTCGCCGCGAGCACCGCGACGACATCATGGCCAGAAGCCCTATGGCATGAAGTCAACGCGCTGATGACCGCGCGAAGCGCCGCGACGCCGGCCACCGGGCGCCCCGGACTGCTCGCCCTGGCGGTGCGGTCGCACGCTACCGAAAGCCGGAATCCGGGGGCGTTCTTGCAAGCGGTCCTCGCCGCGCTGCGAGACAAACAATTACTGGACCTCGATCACATCGAGGAGCAAATCGGTCACGCGGAGAACCCGGCAATTCAGCCTGCCGAAACGGCGGACGCCAGCAGCATCCTGCGGCGTATCGAACAACAGCTGGGCGCCCTCACCGGTTCCGGCAGCGCTGGTTCCAGTCATCTCATGATGGAAGCGATATCGGCGCACGCTGAACACAGTCCGTCTGCCGCCGCCTATTTGCTACATGTATTGGAGGACATCATGGAGAGTCGCCCAATCGATCTGGAAGCGCTGGATATGCTTTACGGTCAGCTTGCCGAGCCGAGCCAAACCGGCAAGTCCGTTACCGCCACGCGCCTTGTACCTCCGCCGAGTTCCCCGACAACAGCGAGCCCGCGGACTGTGGTGCCGCAAATAGCGGAACGCAGGCCAATAGCCGCTTGTTCAACGGCAGAATTGCCATCAAAGCTGGAATCTTCTCTGGCAGCTATACCGGTGCCGCCACGTCCCCAATTGTCGGCGCCAATGGCACCCACGACGACGGCGGCAGCGGCAGCGGCAGCGGCGGATGCTGCCCATGCAGCGGCGTTGGATGCTGCCCATGCGGCGGCGTTGGATGCTGCCCATGCGGCGGCGTTGGATGCTGCTCATGCAGCGGTCGCGAATGCAAGGCATGCGGCGGCGGACGCCGCCCATGTGACAGTGGCCCATGCGGCGGATGCTGCGGATGCGGAAACTGTCGCGGCTACGACAGAGGCGGTGGCGGCATTAGCTACCGCTACCACAACGCAGGCACCGGCTAACGCAACGTTGGCGTCGGCATCCGCACCGCCAACAGCGTCCGCACGCGCATCCCTCCCATTGGCCAACAAAGCCGAGATCGTAGAACTCCATTCTGCCTCCCCCCGCCGCGCCGCCGGCGGCCAACTGGCCCAGGTACTGGCCCGTCACGTCCCGGCCCGGCGCGCGGCGCTAACCGCCATGGTGCGCGAGGCGGCCGACGATATCGCACAGCTGACGCCAGCCATGATCCAGGACATCATCAAGTTGCTGGTCGGCTCCGATATGCAAACAAAAGCACGTTACGCCAGCGAAGTCTGCGCCCTCGCCGCCCAGCATCTGCCGGGTGGCACCCTGTCGAGTGTGGAATTCGAGACCGACCAGTTCGACCTCGACTGGTTCTTCATCCAAGGCAAGAACTTTACGCCCGCCACCTACGCGCATGCCCTCGCCGCTTGGTTGAGCCGCAACGAAAGCGCCGCCGCGCCGCTGCACGAGGCCTTACACAACAAGCTCGGCATAGCCCAACCGGCCGCCCCGCCACCGCCTCCCGCCACCAGGACTAACAGCGCCGGCACCACCACTGGCACCTTGTGGCGCAGCCCCGCGTCCGCCGGCACGCCAGCCGAGCCCGACATCGTCATCGACGCATTGATCGTCGACAACGCCGGCCAAGTCCTCATCGGCCCCTACATGCCGCGCCTGTTCTCCACGTTGGGACTGACCGAGGCGAACCAATTCAAAAACGCCGAAGCCGCCGAGCGCGCAGTCCACCTGCTGCAATGCGTGGTCGGCGGACCGTCCGACACCCCCGAAGCGCTGCTGGGCCTGAACAAAATCCTGTGCGGCGTCCCGGCCGCGACCGCCATCGCGCGCGAGGTCGCCATCACCGACCAGGAACGCGATACCGTCGAGATGATGCTGCGCGCCATCATCGAACACTGGAAAAAGATCGGCAACACCACGCCCGACGGCCTGCGCCAGTCCTTCCTGCGCCGAACCGGCCGCATGCACTTGAAGGACGATGCCTGGTACCTCGACGTCGACCCGGGCACCTTCGACATGCTGCTCGACAGTCTGCCGTGGTCGTTCTCGATCATCAAACATCCGTGGATGGAAAGGGCGGTCCATGTCAACTGGCGCTAACCCCATCGACGCGGCCGCGATGCAAGCCAACGCCCTGAGCCTGGAGCGCGAGATCGCCTGGTTCACGCGCCTGCTGAACCAGCGTATCGAAACCTATTTTGCGCACGAGGACACGGCAATGGGGCAAACCGCGCCGACGCCGCCCGACGTCAGCGACGACCCGTCGCTGTATGCCCAAACCGTGCGCGAAAGCGGCGCGGGCGGCATGAGCCCCGACGAACGGGTCGTCCTGCTGCTGGCGCTGTTGCCCAGCCTGCGTCCGCAAACGCTGGACCTGCTGCTCACGCGAAACAAGCTGATCGACAGCATCTTCACCGAATTCGGCGGCCTGCGCGGTCAAACGCACAATGGCTTCCTGCCCACGTGCGAGACGGCGCTGTTCATCCTCGCCGGCGACGACCAGCTGCGCCGCTTCGAGCTGATGCGGATGTTCGAGCCGGACCATTTCTTCGCGCAAAAAAACATGGTGTGCATGCTGCCGCCGGAACACGGCGAACCGATGCCGCGCGCCGCCATCGTGGCCGAACCCACCTACCTGCAACGTTTCACCACCGGCCAGCAGCAAAAGCCCGACTTCGGCGCCGGCTTCCCGGCCAAGCGGATGGTCACGGCGATGGAATGGGACGATCTGGTCGTGGCGCACGAAGTCAAAGACGAGCTCGATCAAATCCGCAGCTGGATGCGGGGCGGCGCCGGCCTGCTGCACCGGCTCGGACTGGACCGGATGGTCAAGCCAGGCTACCGCACGCTGTTCTACGGTCCGCCCGGCACCGGCAAGACGCTCGCCGCCACGCTGCTGGGCAAGGACGCCGGCGTCGACGTCTACCGCATCGACCTGTCGATGCTGGTCTCCAAGTACATCGGCGAGACGGAGAAAAATCTCGCCAACGTCTTCGACCAGGCACAGAACAAAAATTGGATCCTGTTCTTCGACGAGGCCGACGCGCTGTTCGGCAAGCGCACCGAGGGCAGCTCCTCCAACGACCGCCACGCCAACCAGGAAATCGCCTACCTGCTGCAACGGGTCGAGGATTTCCCCGGCGTGGTCATCCTGGCCACCAACCTGCGCTCCAACATGGACGAGGCGTTCGCGCGCCGTTTTCAATCGGCCATCCACTTTCCGCTGCCGGACGGGCCGCAACGCGCGCTGCTGTGGCAGAAACTGTTCACCGACCGCACCATCCTGGCGCCCGATGTGCGCCTGGAGGCCCTGGCCGACGCCCACGTGCTGGCCGGAGGCGCCCTGCTCAACGTGGCGGTCTCCGCCGCCATCCGGGCCGAACGCCGCGCCAAGCCCGGGCAGAGCATCCGCATCACCAACGACGATCTGCTGCGCGCCATCAAGAAAGAATTCATCAAAGAAGGACGCACGCTTTAGGCCCCCTATGAAACCACATACCTCCTGGCACCTCCCCTCCCGCGCCGCGCTCGGCTTCGCGCTTGCGCTGGCCACACCGGCCGCCGTCACGGCCGATCCGACGCCGCCCGCCGCGCCGCCGGCGGTCGCCGTCCAACCGGCCCAACCGGTGCAGCCGCTCCACCCGCTCCAGGCGGCCCAGGTGGCCCAGGTGGTCCAAGTGCCCAAGCCGGCGCCGGCGGCCACGCCGCGCCTGCTGTCGGTCGAGGTGCTCCAGCAATACGAGCTGGCGCGGCGCAAGAACATCCAGAGCGCGCTGAAGTTCATCTTCGCCGACGACCCGGCCTACCTGGCGGCCTACAAGCAGACCGGCGCGCCGCTGTCGGACCAGGTGGTGGGGCCGATCACGCTATCGTTCATCGCCCGCTTCTGGACCTACTACAACCTCGACCCGGCCGGCAGCCTGACCGACGCCTCGGTCGACGTCATGCTCAAATTCGCCGAGCGCCTCAAGGCGCGTCCGGAATGGCGCGCCGATCTGGTCAGCGCGCGATTCGGCCACTGGATCGACCAGCAGACGGACCGGGTCGAGCTGTACCGCATCCGCCTGGCGGTCGATCCGGTGCTGTTGCCGCCGGTGCTCAAACGCTATCACGCGGTCGACTTCGCGCTGGTCAACGGTGTCGATACCGAGGACGAACCGCTGGCGATCTATTGGTACGGCTTGACCATGGAAGACCTGGCGGCCATCGGCTCGCAGGCGGTCTTCCCGGAAAAAATGCTCAAACCGCTGGCGCCGCTGACCGCCTTCACCTACGCCACCGCCTCCGATTTGGCCGAGGATGTGCGCAAGGCGCTGCGCCCTTCCGGCCAGGACGCCGCCGCGCTCATCGCGCAGCTGGAAAGGGTCGCCAAGACCGACGATGGCTACGAACTGACCGACGACCTGCTGGCCGACCTGGCCAAACCCACGCTGCTGCCGCCGCAACTGACCAAGATGTTCGGCGACATGATCGGGATGCAATATGTGCGCCGCTCGCTGTTCGACCAAGCCATGGTCCAGCGCCTGCGCATCGGCCTGAGCGCATGCCGGGCCCACCTTCCGCACGAGGAATGGATGCGCCGCAAGACCAGGCTATTGAGCAAGGAGGACATGGACGCGCTGCGCGCCACCGTCAACGCCGACGGCGTCGACAGCGCCAAGGCCGATGGCGCGCGGCTCGGCGACCGGCTCTACAGGCTGTGGGACGGGCTGCACTGCGACCAGGGCGGCACCGACGCGGCCGCGTTGCAGGAGCTCTACAACCGCTACAGCAAACTGATCGCGCCATACGTGCGCAAGTTGCCCGACTATAAGCAGGCCAAGCCGTTTCTGCTGACCTCGAACATGTGCGGCTGCAACACGGACAAGTCGAAGGACGAGGTATTCCACTTCCTGCCGTTCTGGCTCGGCGGCCCGCCCCAGCCGACCGACTTCAGCCTGATGAGCCGGTTGAACTACTACGGCCTGACGTTCGACAACAACGGCGACCTGGCCATGGGACTGACGGGGCAGCCGATCGACGACCTGTTCACCGGTAAAAACGCCGAGCAGTTGGCGTTCGTCAGCGAGGCGCGGCGGCACCGCGTCAAGGTCGACTGGATCGTCCACCGCACCGACTGGCGCGTGTGGGGCGCGATGAAGCCCAGGGTGAGGCAGGCGCTGCTGGCCAGGCTGTCGTTCAATATCGTGCGCATGCTAAGCATGCCGATGACGGACCTGGCGTCCCGCTCGGTGCCGTGGCTCAGCTTTGGCACCACCGGCGTGCCGACACGCGGCGACGGCGTCACGCTGTACTTCGACGGCTACCCGCCGGACCAGGACTCGATGGCGCTGTACGCGGAGTTCATCAACGACCTGCGGCGCCGGCTGACCGAGGGTGGTTTCGACCTGAACATCATGCTGCGGCACACGGAGATGGGCAAAGGCATCTACGGCTACGAAAAACTGTCGTCCGTGCTGCAACTGGGGGAGGAGCCGGAGCAGCCGGCCCTTTACGGCTGGGCGCAGCACAATTTCAAACACGCGTTCGGCATCCCCGAGGGCGGGCAGTATGTGCAGCCGCGCTACCTGGTGCTGCTTGAGGAGCCGACCACGGAAATCAAAAAGCAGCTGCGCAGCGAGGTCGAGGACGCCACGATGGGCCAGGCGCGCGCCGCCCTGCTGCGCCGCATGGTTCCGGTCGTCAATTTCAACGGCATCGCCTGGGCCCAGCTGGAAGACGACCTGATCTACTTCGACGACAACTTCGGCGGCGTCGGTTTCTGGCCCGGCACCAAGCAACCGGAGCCGGACGCAGCCCAGGTACCGGCGCACGGCGTGGCCCGCTGCGGCGACCTCAAGCTGCTGGAGGATTGCATACAGGACCACTTCCGCGACCCGCCAGGCGAGCGCGACGCCCTCGCCTGCCGGTTCGTGTGCAGCTACCGCCTGCCGCTGCGCTTTACGCTCGACATCCTGTTGATCGCGCTGGCGGCCACCGTGTTCGCCTACGTGCGCTGGTGCGACGCGCGGCCGGTGATCGTGAAGTTCTACGTGGCGCCGGTGGCGGCGATCGCCGTGGCCGCCGCCATCTTCGCCGGCCTGATGACGTGCGATCCCTACCTCAACAACCTGGGGGATGGCTTACTGGTGCCGGGGGTGCTGGTGCTGGCGTTGATCGCGATGTACTTCTATTTCCGCAGCATTTTGAAGGAACGGGATGCCAGGCCGTAGGCTTGGCTGGAACAATATTTTTAGAGGGAGGTTTCCATGTCCTACAGTTCATACCGCCGTCAATCGAAGTCCGAGGTGGCGCAGCCCGTCGCCCAACGCCACGGGGCTGCATCGATCATGGACCAGCGCGCGTCCGCAGCCGACCATCTGCAGCTTAAACAAAAAATCGATGGAAGCGCGGTCGCAAACGCCTCCCGGCCAGTCAAACAACTGATGGTCGACGAGGAAGAGCTGGAGGGAGCGGCGCCGGCGCAGCTGATGGAGGACGAGGACAAGACGTTGCAAGGAAAATTCGCGCCGGTTCAACGCGCCGCATTCGAAGACGACGAAACGCTACAGGGAAAATTCACCGGTTCCGCAACCGCGCAATTGGCGGAGAACCAGCAGGCCCAAGTTAACAACACCGGCTTGCCCGACCAACTCAAGTCGGGTATCGAAAATCTGTCTGGTATGAGCATGGACCACGTCAAGGTCCACTATAACTCGGCACAGCCGGCGCAACTCAACGCCCACGCCTACGCGCAGGGAAGCGATATTCATGTCGCGCCTGGACAGGAACGACATTTGCCGCATGAAGCTTGGCACGTGGTGCAGCAAGCACAAGGGCGAGTGAACCCAACCATGCAACTGAAGGCTGGTATCGCCGTCAACGACGAGGTTGAATTGGAAACGGAGGCCGATGTGATGGGCGGGCAAGCTCTGCGAATCGGGCATGTATCAGCGCGCGGTGCGGTCGGAGACTTGGCGGATGGCAGGTCAAACTCTCCGCTTCAGACAAAAGGATCGATTCAGCGCTTCGCCGATGACGCCAATGCCGAGAGACGAAAGGAGGTCACCGGAGGAGATGCGCAGTTGGATCATGCGATATCACAGGACACCCTCGACGATTTCTGGAACGTGCTGAGCACTCTGAAACAACTTCTAAATACCAGCAAGCCTGAACAACTGGCGCCGTTGATGGCGCAGTTGGATGCACTCTACAAGCAACAGGACATCAAGTTAAAAGACAAGAATGCGATATTAAACATCCGGAACAACATCACGCCCGGGTATCGCAACACGATCGGCAACCCCGGTTTTAAATACGATCACCAAGTTGAAATTTACGACGACGACAGTGTAGCGATTACCGAGCAGTCAGAACAGCTTGAAAAGATGGACCGCGCCATACGGTCGCTGACGCGTCAATTACCTATCATTAAAAAACTAGCTGTGGTCGATATGGATGAAACGGCAGATGCCTTTGTCGCTAAGATTGACGGCAACCTCAAAACGATAACCGCCACCTTGGAGTATCTCAATGGCGACAAGAGCACGAAACCGCGTTTCGATAAGGATCTCTGGTATGGCGTGAAAGGAAAAAAAGTCAAGAAAGTGCCTGCCGAATATATCGGCGTAGACGACCCATTGCTGCATCACCGAGGAGCGAACAAACAATTATTGGGCGTAGATTTGCAAGCCATTCGTATCCGGTCTGAATTGCCGCTTTCATCTTATAAGATCGAAAGCAACGGAAGAACTGGAAGAAAGGAGGTTAATTCAATACGACGCACCAATCCGGTGGTGGCTATTGAAACGACCATATCGGAGAAGGCCTGGGCGCACATCTATAACCGCCATACGATAGACGGCTTTGCGGGCGAAGTCAAAGCCATCAACACGTTTTGGAAATATGATCCGAAGAAAATACTAACAGCCCACTACGACAAGGTGCTGGCCGAACTTATGTTGATTATCGACCGGCAAATGGATTTGGCGCATGGGTTTGCGACGCTGGACGAAGGCGCTGAGTTTGAAAACCCGATCAACGAAGCCGGCGCGGCATTCTTTTTCCAAGGAAAATATGTGGGGACCTCCGCCTATACGCTCGCAATCGAACTCGAATCGTTCGCGCCGCAGAGCCCTGAATTTGCCTATGGGGTCCTGCCAAGTGCGGAATTGGGTCACGAGCAACGCAAATTCTTCGACGAATCCTACGGAATGTCCCCCGGCCGCGAGGCCGAGTCTGACGACACGGAAGGATACGCGTAAGGCCGCAGCCGCCGGGAGTGGCCCGCAGCGGGCAGAGGTCCGTCGCCACCGTTCCCTCCCGACCGTGGCGTCTCAAACAAACCATAACCCGGCCGGGAGCAGGATTAATCGGACCGTTGGCACCCGTCGAAAAAGCGCGTTTATATTGTGAGGTTAGCATGCTCTACAGCTCCGAAAATCGCCAAAGCACAAAGTTAGAAGAACGCACGAACACACAGCACCAGAGGGCGGCCTCAATTGTCGACCAGCGCACCTCCTCCGCAGTGCACCTCGGACTGCAACAAAAAATCGGCAACAGCCAAGACGCCGCCTCTCCACGAGCACTCACGCTCGTCCAACAAGCGCATGGGCGCGCGTCACCCACGGAACAGGTGCGCGGGGCAAGGGTGAACGAGAATCCGATACAGGAAAACGAGGCGGATCCAATGGGCGAGCGCGCACTGACGCAGCCTGGCCCTGGCGAGGCCGCCAGCATGCAATTACATACCGCGCCCTCGGCCTCCGCGCCGATCCAGCGCGCCGTGGGGTTCGAATTCCAGACATACCAATCGGGCACCCTGGTGCAAATCGACACGGCCAACGAAGCGTCCTCGTCCGACTCCACTTCGTCGTCAAGTAGTGATCACGCCGACGCAGAAGAGAAAAAGGAAGACACATCAGCTGCCGCAGTCGTCAATACATCCACACAGGCCCGCATGCCATCCCACTGGGAGCCTTACAACAAGGATAACGAGGAACGTTACGCCGAGGGCAACGGCGTCAAGGTTGAGAAAGATGGGCAAGACCTGGAATTCGTGACCAACGCCTTTCCAGAGTCGGACGCCGGCCGCGCCGCCTTGACCCTGGCGATCCGCACCGTCGTTCTGACAGCACTCGGACTAGAAGGCGGCGTCTTACCCACCCCCTTGTTACCGATGCTGGGAACGGGCTTGAGCGCGGCACCCCACGCTCGGGACACGGTACGCATTGCATCGGAGGGGAACATGACCGCATCGGCTCAGGCGACTGCCGGGGTCAGCCTGGCCCGAGTCAACGAACTACTTAGCTTGCTCGGGCGAGCGAAGCCACGGCAAACGAATACCAACTTGGCAAGCATCTTCAACAAGGAGAATGCGCGCCCGGGAGAGCGAGATTACAAGGCGGGGGCTACGCTGGAGCGTAGCCTCGCCGCCGAAGCAGGGAACAATGACACGAACACCACCCAAAAGAAGCTGGTCGGCTTCGCCTATCCCTTCGCGGAAGGGTTCGTAAAAAAGCATTTCGGCAACGAAGATGCCCGCCTCAAGGGCGTCGTTCACCTCATCGCGCTATATGTCTTTGGACGCAATACAAAAGCCGTGTACGCCAAAGCGAGGACGCCGGTCATGTCGAGATCCAATTTAGCGGACGTCGTTCTCTCGCTGCCGAAAGACCAACAGGATCGTTTTACAAAAATGATCCCTCACTTGCAAAGCGCACTGGGGGTTGCCGCCAACACGAGTGCCGCCAATCTGCTCTATAAGCATGTCCCCCCTGGCGACACGGTAGCGACAGGCATCGGTGAGGCGGAGTCGGCGCAAATCACCATCAAATCCTGGTTGGAAGGACTGCCCCAGGGACACGACGCAATGGAACGGTTCGAAGGATTCGCGATCATCGCCAACCAAAACAAGGTTGACCATGCAAGTCCAAACGACCCCGAGTATTTCAAACAAAAATGGTTTAGCGCGGAGTATGGCGCCGGCCTGGACTCGTCGACCGACATTGGCACCCGGGAATTAAGCTCGGACGTCGGCGAAACGGCGCACCGGGTCGACGGCATCATCCTCGAAATGCGGAATCTGGGAAACGACAGCTTGGATATTTCCGAGTGGCCCAGTTTTGCCCTGTCCTTCTTCGACTTGATTTTGCTGGTCAATGCCGCATCCGAGGAAGAAAAAAATGCCATGGCACAGGCCATGCATGAGCAGCGCTCATTCGAGACCGATCTCGGCGACCAGCCAGTGCGGGGGGTCTTTGCCCAGGCCCGCGATATTTTGGCTGGAGGGCAATAACGCCAACGGGTTCCCCATGGGACTGTTCAGCAAATAGAAGTTGACTTTCAATACTTGCCAATTGATAATCAATTACCCATTTGCTAATGCGCGTCCGCCGCCGGCGGCACAAGGAGTTTGCGATGATTTCTGTACAAACTTCCCCTGCCACACTGGACCGGTTCGGCCATTACCAACTGCGCGGCAGCCTCGGCGAAGGCGGCTTCGGCCGGGTGTACGAAGCGTGGGACCCGACGCTGCGCCGCACGGTCGCCCTCAAGTGCCTGAAGGCGGCCCACCACCACGCCGCGCCGGACGCGCTGATCGACGAGGCGCGCCGCGCCGCTTCGCTGCGGCATCGAGCCTTCGTTAAGATCTACGCCTTCGAGGAATGCGACGACGCCCAGGCGATCGTCATGGAACTCGTTCCGGGCGCGACCCTGCGCTCCAGCATCGGGCGCCAGACACCCGATGCCGCCCAGGCGCTCGACATCATCGACCTGGTGGCCGAGGCGATGGCCGAGGCGCACCGGGTGGGCCTGATCCACGGCGACATCAAACCCACCAACCTCATGCTCGAGCCGTCGGGCGCCGTGCGCATCCTCGATTTCGGCCTGGCGCGCAAGGTCGATCCGCTGGCCACCGACCTGACGGCCGCGCACGACGGCGCCGCCACCGTGGCCTACACCGCGCCCGAGCGGCTGATGGGCTGCCCGCTCAGCCGTGGCAGCGATATCTACTCGCTCGGCGTGGTGCTGTACGAATTCCTCACCGGCGAGCGCCCGTTCGCCACGCTCAACGGCCTGGCGCTGGCGGCCGCGCACGTGCACACCACGTCCGACAGCTGGCCCTTCCCCGCCAGCACCGACCGCTCGCTGGTCGAACTGGTGCGCAAGATGACGGCGCACGATCCGGCCCAGCGGTTGGCCTCGATGGAGGCGGTGCGCGAGCGCGTCGCGGCGCTGCGCGCGGCCCTCGGCAACGACGCAACGACACACGCACCGGCTCAAGCCGAGACTACACCTATGCCCGAGTCCCGGTCCAAAGCCATCTCGACCTCGGTGACCACACCGCCAACGTTTGTGCAACGCTGGCGGTGGCCACTATTCGCCACTGCGGCTGCGGGGGCTGCCGTGGCAACGCTGCTGACGCTGCCGACAGTACCGCTTGTGCACTGGCTCGATAAGCTGGCGCCCTATTCCGAATCACAGGCGATGGCGGTCGGGATGGAAAAACTCGGCATGGCCGATCGAGATGGCGCCCTGGAGCAGGCGGTACAAAGCTTCAATTCCATCCTTGAACGCAATCCGCGCCACGCGGCGGCTGCCGCTGGCGCCTCGATCGCCTACAGCATGCGTTACCTCGGCGATGGCCGCGACGAAAACTGGCGCCGTTTCGCCGAGGCAGGCGCCCAAGCAGCGCTCAATGAGGACGACCACTTGGCGCTGGCGCACGCCGCTCAGGCTTGGGCACTGACGCTGAAGGGTGACAGATCTGCAGCGCTGGCGGCGGCCGACCGCGCGCTGGCGCTCGACCCGCTCGACATGTCGGCGTTGAACGCCAAACTCGTTTTGCTGCTTGAGCTACGCCGCTTCGACCAGCTTGCCGCGCTACTCGATGTCTGCAAGAGCAAATGGCCCAGGGAACGCATGTGCCACGACATCGAGGGCACGATGTATCATCGGCGTGGCGACGACGCGCGCGCCGAACAGGCCTTCCGCCGCAGTGTGCAATTAGAACCGGAAGGTATTCGGGCGTACTCCAATCTTAGCGCGGCACTTTTGCGCCGCGACAGACTCGACGAAGCGCTGCACGTGCTGCAGCAGGGCTTGCGCGTGCACCCCAGCGGCGCGCTGTACACCAATCTGGGCAACGTGCTGTTCACGCGCGGGGACTACCCCGGCGCCGCACGCGCATTCGAGCAAGCCGCCTCCGGCGCGCGCGGCAGCCCGAACGACTATTTGAAATGGGCCAACCTGGCCGACACGCTTAACTGGATACCGGGCCGGGGCGAGGATGCGCAACGCGCCTATCACAAAGCGATCCGCTTGCTGGCGCCAAGGCTGGAGCGCGACCCAACCAATGAGGCCTACCTGAGTCGGATGGGTTTATACGCTGCACACGTGAAGGACGACGCCGCGCTGGGCTGGATCGCACGCGCCGTGCTACGGGCCGGCGACAGTCCGGACGTGCGCTTCCGCGCCGCCGTCGCCAGCGAACTTGCCGGCAGGCGCGACTTGGCCTTGAGCCACCTCGCCATCGCAACCAAATTGGGCTATCCGATCAAATTGATCGAATCAGAACCAAATCTCATCGCGCTTCGGCGCGATCCCCGCTACTCCAACAGTATTGAGGAAAATGTACGATGAGCACTAAACCGGTCAAACCTGTTAAGCCTGTTAAACCTAAACCTGTTAAGCCAATCAAACCCACCCAACCAGGCCGCGCCGTGCTCGAGGTGACTTTCGATGCCGACCAGGACAGCACCGAATTAGATCCGGTGTTGCGCAGAGATCCGCCCATCGAGCAGGACGATTCAAATCCGGCCCGCGGTAAGCATGCCGATTCGCTGTATTTCATCGCCGGCGACGAGCTCGCGCTGCGCGTCATCGGCGGTGGCGACAGGACCGGGAAGTCTGGGTTTGTCGCCTTTCAGATTGTCGATTGCGCCATCATCACCCGGCCGAAGGTGGCCCGCCGTGACGCCGACGTGCGCACACTGTACTTTCCGCCGTCGCTATTCACCCAAGCCACTGGCGCCAGCTATCAGCTCGCGCTCGACTTCGCACCCAAGGTAAGCCAGAATGACAAAGACTACCTGCAGATCACCCAGGACTGGAAACCCACGCTCAACGTCGGCTTCAGCCCCGGCATGTGGGAACTGTCGTTTACGATGACAGTTCGTATCGCGCGTGGACTTGGCGAGATCGACGAGATCCGGGTGTTTACGTTTGATCCGGAAACCGAAGTCGGTGGTCCGGGCACCACGCCCAAATCAGCCAAGCCAGTCAAATAGATCGTGCCGGCCACATCGACCAGACCTCAGTCGTGTTAGTGGCCGTCCATCAGGACCGCCCATTTTCGAAGGCAGCTACTTAACAACCATAGAACCCTACCATGCGCAATTTCTTGATCTCCGTGGTTGCTTCCACTTCGGAGCGCTGCGCTGCGCGCCGCACAGAAAAAAAATACGCTAACCATGAGCGCGTCCCCGATCACCGACTTGTTACCTAAGGAGTATTCGGCGGTCTGTGGCGGCCCCGAAGCCGAAGTCGGCGGCACCGGCACGATCCCGAAATGAGCCGGTGGCGCTCAGACGCGCCGCACCGACCGCCCCTCAGCCGAGCAAACCCACGCCGCGCAAATGCCGGCGCAACGCCTCGCTCGGCGTCTTGAGCGCCTGCGCGCAGCGCGCGATGTCGTCGCCGAATTCGGCCACCACCCGGTTCAACTCGTTGAGCGGGATGGCGGCCGGCGCGCGGATCCCCGGATGATCGTCGATCAGTTTATACATCGACGGCCGCGACACGCCGAGTGCCTGCGCGGCCGCGCCGACCCGCCAGCCGTTGCCCTCGAGCGCGGCGAGCACGGCGTCGTGATCGAGGTCCGACAGCCGCACCCGCCGCCCCACCGCGCGCACCGTGTCCCCGAGCGGCACGGTGGCGTCGGCGTCGAGCGCGGCGTCGGGCACCAGCGCCTCGAACGGCAGCGGCTCGCCGGCCACGGCGCCGATCAGCGCGCGCCGCACCACCATCGCCAGCTGGCGCACATTGCCCGGCCAGTCGTAACGGCACAATTCGTCCACCAGCGCCACCGGCAGCACGGCCGGGGCGTTGCCGGCGCGCTCCCATTCCTCCATCATGTGGCGGATCAACAGCCCGATATCCTCGCGCCGTTCGCGCAGCGGCGGCAGCCGGATCACGAAGCCTTCCAGCCGGCGCAGCAGCGCCTGGTTGAATCCCGGCCCCAGGTCCTGGTCGGTGGCGGCGATCACGCGCGCGCCGGTCTTGACGTCGGCCGGCGCGCCCAAGGGCCGGTACTGGCCGGTCTCCAGCACGCGCAGCAGCATCGGCTGCACCGACACCGGCGTGTTGCCGATCTCGTCCAAGAAGACGGTGCCGTCCCCGGCTTCGGCGAACCAGCCGCGGCGCGCGTTCTGGGCGCCGGTGTAGGCGCCCTTGACGGCGCCGAACATGTCGGCCGCCGCCAAGGTGTCGCTCAGCGTGGCCATGTTGACCGCCACCAGCGGCCGCTCGCGGCGGGCGCTGGCGGTGTGGATAGCGTGCGCGGCGACCTCCTTGCCGGTGCCGGTCTCCCCCAGCAGCAACACCGGCAGTTGCGTGCCGGCGGCCTGCCGGATCAGCTCGTGCATGCGCAGCACCGCCCCGCTCACCCCCAGCAAGGTGCTGCTGTTGTTGAGGCGCGGCAGTTGATCGCTCCAGTGCAGGCATAGCAGCACGGCGCCGCCCAGGGCCAGCACCACGCCGCGCTCGACGGCGGGGCCGGCCAGCGTCGAGGCGCCCGTCAGCATGCGGCCGTCGACCTCGATACTCATGCGGCTTTGCGGCGTGACGATGGTGATCTGGTCGGCCGCGTCGCGCAGCAGCATCACGGGGTCGCGCGCGATGCGCCGGTCGCCCAGCGCCAGCGGCGAGCCGCCCGGCCGCGCGAACAGCGGCGCGAAGCGGTTCAGCGGCATCTCCATCGATCCCGGCCGCGCGTACGCCTGTTCGCCGACGCGTTCGAGCTGCGGATGCCAGAGGATCGTGAGCGTGAGCAGCCGTTCCGCACTCCCCTTCAGCGACGATAGGTGCGAGGTGAGGGTGTGCTCGGGGTCCTGGTCGATCAAAGCTGCATCCCAAAAATTGTTAAATGCCAATATCTTAACGGACTTATCGACCAAGAGTGTCAATTCAACTATTCTAGTCTGCTAATGTTGCGAACGTTGCCAACCAGCCCGGCGCCGAGTGTGGCGACGGCACGACGAATCCCCGCGCCGGACTGCGACGGCGCACAAACTTGCTTTGAGACACCATGTTTTCGATTCATGATTGGGCATGCACACGCCGCCCATGACCATGATCTCCAGTGAATCCCGCATCAAGTGGCTCGCTTTCATCTTGCTGGTGTTCATGGGCGGGGTCGGCACGTTGCCCTATCTGACCAACCGCAGCGTTCAGCACACCATGGCGCAGCTGAAAGTCACCTCGGCCAAGGAGCGCCATTACCAGTCGATACTGGCGCTGGTGGTGGACGCCGAGACCGGACAGCGCGGCTTCATCCTGACCGGCAAGGAGGAATTCCTGCAGCCCTACCATGCGGCCGTGAGCATGATCGAGCCGCTGCGGGCGACGCTGTGGCAAGAAAGCACCGATCCGGGCGAGCGCGAGGCGCTGGCCAGCATCAAGGTCTCGCTGGACCTCAAGCTCGGTTTGATGGCCGAGACGATCGCGATGCGCCGCGAGCAGGGATTCGCCGCCGCCGAAAAGGTCGTCGCGGCGGGCGCCGGCCGCACGCACATGGAAATCCTGCGCAACCTGATCGGCGGCGAGCTGTCGTCGCTGTCGGTCCACCGCGACGAGTTGCGCGACAAGCTGACGCGCGGCGCCCGCAACGCCATGTACATCAGCGCGGCGGTCAATATCGCCGAGATGATACTGCTGGCGGTGGCGTTGCTGGTCGGCCTGCGCTCGCTGCGCGCGCGCGCCAACGCCGAACGGCTGGCGGCGGAAAACACCGAGGCGCTGCGCCGCGCCGCCGCCGCGTCGGAGCTGCGCAACCAGCAGCTGGCGGTCAGCGCCGACATGCTGCACGCGCTCGAATGCGTCTCCACCGTCGAAGAGGCATCGCTGATCGTCTCCACTTTCTGCCGGAAGCTGGTACCCGGCGTGTCCGGCAGCCTTTACCTGTACCGCAATTCGCGCGATACGCTGGAGCGCAAGGCCAGATGGGGCGAGCTGGCCGACGATGCCGACGTCATCGAACCGGAACAATGCTGGGCGGTGCGGCGCGGCACCGTCCACTTCTGCGCGGGCGACGGCGATTTGCATTGCCGGCATGGCAGCGCCGACCACGCCGGCGCCGGTCCGCGCGTCTGCATGCCGCTGGTGACGCAGGACGCCGTGCTGGGGTGCCTGACGCTGTACGCGGCGCCCGCGCAGCACGACATCTTCGACCGCCAGCGCGAGCTGCTCGCCACACTGAGCGAAGAGATTTCCATGTCGATGAGTAACATCAAATTGCGCGAGACCTTGCGCCTGCAATCGATCATCGATCCGCTGACCGATTTGTACAACCGCCGTTACATGGACGAGACGCTGCGGCGCGAACTGATACGCTCGCAGCGGAGCGCCAAGCCGCTGGCGATCGTGGTCCTGGACCTGGATCACTTCAAGCGCACCAACGACACCTACGGCCACGACGGCGGCGACACCATCCTCAAGCGGGTGGCGCAGGTGCTGCTGACGAACATCCGCGCGTGCGACGTGGCTTGCCGCTTCGGCGGCGAGGAGATGGTCGTGCTGCTGCCCGATTGCGACATCGGCCTGGCGGCGCAGCGCGCGGAGGTCATTCGCGGCTTGATCGAAGCGCTCCAGGTGACGCACGGCGGCCACACCGTGCGCACCACCGCGTCGTTGGGCGTGGCCGGCTACCCGGACCATGGCGCCGAGCCGGCGGCGCTGTTCCAGGCGGCCGACAAGGCGCTGTACCAGGCCAAGCATGATGGCAGAAATCGGGTCGTCCGGGCCGCCGCTCGGTAGACGGCTGGCGCCTGCACCGATGCGCCGACGCGGCGGGCGTGATCGGCGTACAATCGGGTATCCTGGACGGTTCACCCATCCATCCGTGGAGCTGACGCCATGGCGACAAAACCCGTTACCACAACCGGGCCGGCCCTCCTTTCGGGCGGCAATCCGCAAATTCCGAAGGCCTACGGCGACGCGCCGGTGCAGGCCTACATCGCAGCCATGCCGGGCTGGAAAAGCGACCTTGGACGACGCTTGGACGAGATCATCGTCCGCACCGTCCCCGGCGTGGCCAAGGCGGTCAAATGGAACACGCCCCTATACGGAATCGCCGACCAGGGCTGGTTCCTGGGCTTCCATTGTTTCACCACGTATGTGAAAGTGACCTTCTTCAACGGCGGCTTTCTCGATCCGCTGCCGCCGGGCGCGTCCAAAACAGCCGGTGTGCGCCACCTCGACGTCCGCGCGGAAGACCCGCTCGACGAAATCCGGTTCGCCGAATGGGTGCGCCAGGCCAGCCTGCTGCCGGGACAGCGGATGTGAGGGGCGCCCGGCGATCGCGCGGCGCACTACGCCAGCGGCAAACTCACCAGCACCAGCGTGCCGCGCCCGTCTTCCCTGGTCTGCACGACGATGCGGCCGTGGTGCTGGTCGACGATCTCCTTGACGATGGCCAGGCCCAGCCCGTGGCCGCCGACGGCCGCGCCCGGTAGCCGGTAATACGGCGTGAACAGGTTGGCCAGCTCGTTGTCCGGGATCGGCACGCCGTCGTTCGACACGCCCAGCAGCGCCATGCCGTCGACGGCGTCGAGCGTGACCAGGATGTCGCCGTGGGCGGCGCCATGGACCGAGGCGTTATCGATCAGGTTTTGCAGCATGCGCTGCAGCTGCGACGGCTCGCCCCGCACATGGCACTCGTGCTGGGCGTCGAGGCCGACGCTTTGGCCGCGGCGGTCGATCAGCGGCTCGACGGCGCCGATCACCTCGCAGCACAGCGCACGCAGCGACAACCGCTGCATTTGGCAGGCGTCGCCGCCGGCGGTGATGCGGCTCAGTGCCAGCAGCTGCTCGGCCAGCTTGCTGGTGCGGCGCGCCCCGGCCATCGCCGATTCGAGCGAGCTTTGCCGCTGGGCCGGCGTGCTCGCGCGCAGCGCGTTTTCCATGTGCAGCTGCACCGCCGCGATCGGCGTGCGGATCTCGTGCGCGGCCGCGTTGAGGAAGCGCTGTTCGCGCTCGAAAGCGGCGCGGATGCGGTCGAGCAGGTGGTTGAGCTCGGTGATGATGGGCGCCAGCTCCAGCGGCGTGGCCGGCAGCTCGACGATGTCGAGCGACTCGGGCGCGCGCGCGGCGATCAGCGCGGCCAGCGACGACAGCGGCCGCATATTGCGCAGCAACAGGAAGTTGACGGCCACCAGCATCAGCACACCGCCGGCGGCGAGCGGGGTCAGGATCGACATGCCGACGTCGTGCGACATCTCCTGGCGCACCTCGTCCTTTTCGGCCGTCAGCACCCAGACGTTGCCCGAGCGCAGTCCAAACACCTGCCACGGCACGCCGCCGATCGGATGTTCGGAAAAGCCGGCCCGCAGCGGCGCCAGCGCCACCGTCGGCGCCGACGCCGATTTGGCCAGCAAGGCGCCGTCGTCGCGCCACACCTGGAACGCGATCTTGGTCTCGTAGCGGTGGCCGTACACCTTGGGCTCGTTGCTGGTGCTGGTCTCGAGCTCGCGCGGCAGCGCGATCACCAACGGCTTGTTGATCGTGGCCGACGTCAGTTGATGCGCCACCAGCGCCTCGAGCACGCGCGCCGACGTCGCCAGGCGCGCGCTGAACAGCTCGTCGGACTCGCGCCGCGCCACGTGGTGCGCGCCCAGGCCGATGCCGCCGAAGATGGCCAGCATGCACAGCAAGGTGGCCGCCACCAGCCGGCGCCGTCCGGAATACAGTTTGGTGCTCATGGCGCCAGGTCGCCGATGCGGTAGCCGACGCCGCGCACGGTCTTGATGATGGCCGGGGCGATTTTCTTGCGCAGGTGGTGCACGTGGACATCGATGGTGTTGCTCTCGGCGCCCTCGCCCCAGCCGTACAGGGTCTCCTCGAGCTGGGCGCGGTTGAACACGCGTCGCGGGTTTTCCGCCAGCTGTTGCAACAGCAGGAATTCGAGCCGCTGAAGCTCGACCGGCCGGCCCTGCCAGCTGGCCGCCAGGCTCTCCGGCTGCAACACCAGCGCGCCCAGCACCAACTGGTTGACCTGGCGCCCGCTGCGGCGGCGCGCCAGCACCCGCAGGCGCGCCAGCAGCTCGTCGAGCTCGAACGGTTTGACCAGGTAGTCGTCGGCGCCCAGATCGAGCCCGGCGATGCGGTCGCGCGTGGCGTCGCGCGCCGACAGGATCAGCACCGGGATCGGGTCGCCGCCGGCGCGCACCGCGCGCAGCACCTCGGTGCCGTCGAGCGTGGGCAGGCCCAGGTCGAGCACCGCCAGATCGAAGTGGTTGTGGCCGAGCGCGGCGAGCGCGGCCGGGCCGTCGTCCACGTGCTCGACGGTGTAATGGGCGCGCCGCAGCGCCACCAGCAATCCGCTCGCGATCAGTGGATCGTCCTCTACCAGCAAAATTCTCAAGTGGCCGCCTCCCTGTCCGATTATTTGCGCTTGGCGGCGATTTTGTCCAGCAATTGTTGGATCTCGGCACGACGGCCCTCGTCGGCCACCTTGCGGCCCGGACGCGGCGGCGCCTGCAGCGCCTTGTTGAGCGCGCGGCCGGCCTCGGCGTAGTCGCCCTTGCGGAACAGGTAGTCGCCGTAAAAAAAGTTCGGATCGATGCCGTCCGGATTGACCGCCAACCCTTTTTTAAGCAGCTCGAGCGCCTTCTTGTCGTCGCCGAAGCCGATCGGCCAGCCCGGCACCTGGTAGTACAGCGAGCCCAGGCTGGTGTAGGCGGAGCCCGCCAGGGCGTCCGGATCGATGGCCAGCGCCTGCTCCAGCGCCTGGCGCGCGTTCTTGGCGTTCGACAGCGCGCCCAGGCCGCCCCTGGCGCCGGCGTAGGTCGATTCGATGATGGCCTGCCAGATCAGCAGGTCGGCGCTGCCCGGGTGCTGGGCGGCGCTGGCGCGCGCCTCGCCCAGCAGGCGTTCGTACTGCGGCTCCTGGGCGTCGGCCGGCGTCTTGTAGCGGATCTGCTCCCATTGCTGTTGCAGTTTGGCGACATCCTCCGGCACGCCGGCCAGCGCGGCCCATGGCAGGCAGGCGGCGGCCAGCAGCGCCAGCGCGCGGCGGCGGAAGTGTTTCATGGTGGTGGCTTGCATGGTCGATTTCCTTTACTTGGGCAGGTGTTTGCGGATCACCGGCAATTGCTTGCGGATCGCGCCGTCGGGCAGGCCCGGCAGCAGCTTATTGAGCAGCACGAAAAAGCGCTCGCCGGCGCCCAGCGTGCGCTGCCAGGCGGCGCCTTCGAGGAAGGCGATGAACTCGGCGGCGACCGCCTCGGGCGTGTCCTCGGCCGTCTTCAGTTCGCCGTTCATGGCGCTGACGGCCTCGCTGTTGATGCCGGTGCGGGTGGCGCGCGGGGCGAAGTGGCGCACCTCGACGCCGGTGTCGGACAATTCGCGCCGCAGCGCCTGCGAAAACCCGGCCAGGCCGGCCTTGCTGGCGCCGTAGGCGGCGAAGCCGGGAAAGCCGAGCGCGCCGAGCACCGAACCGATGTTGACGATCTGCGCCGACGGCGCCTGCCGCAGCAGCGGCAACAGCTGGCGCGTGAGCAACATCGGCGCCAGCAGATTGGTGTCGAGCATGGCACGGATGGCGTCGGCCGGCTGCGTCTCGAAACTGTGGAAGCCGCTCACGCCGGCGTTGTTGACCAGCAGGTTGACGCCGCCGGCGGCGCGCGCGGCCGACTCGATGGCCGCCAGCGTGGCCGCCTCGGTCAGGTCGCCGCACACCAGTTGCACCGGCACCGGCAGCTCGGCGCGCAGCGCCTGCAGCGGCGCGGCGCGGCGCCCGACCAGGATCAGCGCGTCGGCGCCGGGCGCCAGCCGGCGCGCGATGGCCGCGCCGATGCCGCCGCCGGCGCCGGTGATGACCGCGCGGTGGCGGGCGGGGATGCGCGCGCCCACGTCAGGCCCCGCCGTCGAACAACGCCGCGCCGTGCGGCAGGCTGCGGAACACGTCGCCGTACAACCCGTACATCATGCGCGCCACGTGCAGCACGGCGCCCTGGTCGTCGCTCGCATCGAGCCGGTTCATCAGCGTTTCGAAGAAGGCCACGTGTTCGAGGTCGAGGCTGCCGTGCGAGCTCAGATAGCTGAACGCCTGCGGCGGCAGCCCGAGCGCGCCGCGCATGGTCTCGGCCGCGTGCGTGGCCAGCGCCGTGCTGGTGCCCTCGAGCACGTGGACCATGCCGAAGAAGCCGACCGGGTTGCCGCGGTCGACCTGGTGGTAGGCGTAGGCGACCATCAACTCGGTGCTGGGGTGCGGCCGGCCGTGGCGCACGGCGTCGGCGTCGCCGCCGCACGCCTCGATGTCGGACAAGATCCATTCCTGGTGGCCGACCTCCTCGGCGATATAGTCGGCGATGGCCTCGCGCAGCCATTCGCGGCGCGCGTCGAGGCGGCTGCCGCAGGCCATCAGCAGCGGTACCGTGTGCCGCACGTGGTGGTAGGCCTGGCCGAGGAAGGCCACATACTGGGCGGTGGTGACGTGGCCGCGCAGCGCGTCCTGGATGATCGGGATGGCGAACAGGCGCTGGCGCTCCGGCTCCGAGCCGGCCTTGAGGGTGTCGAAGAAATTCATGCGGTGGTCTCCGTGGTGTCGTATAGCGCCGCGATCTGCGGCGCGTAATGTTGATGGATGACGGCGCGGCGCGGACGGCCGTTGGCGGTGGCCTGGCCGTTGGCCGGCGTGAACGGCTCGGCCAGCGACCAGCGCCGCACCTGGGCGTAGTCGGGCAGGTCGAGGTTGGCGCGCGCCACCGCCGCGGCGATCTGGTCGGCGCCGATGTGGGGGGCCAGCGGCACGATCAGCGCGGCCAGATACGGCTGGGCGTCGCCGACCACCAGCGCCTGGCCGATGGCGCCGGTGCCCAGCAGCGCCGCTTCCGGCCATTCGGGCGAGACGTTGCGGCCGTAGCCGGTGATCAGGATGTCCTTCTTGCGCCCGTCGATGTGCAGGAAGCCGTCGGCGTCGAGGTGGCCGAGGTCGCCCGTGGCCAGCCAGTCGCCCGGCCGGCCAGGCGGCTGGCCCAGATAATGCGCGGCGTCGCCGCCGACCTCGATCTCGCCGTCGGCGGCGATGCGCACCGGACGGTGCGCCAGCGGCTTGCCGACGCTGCCCTCGCGTGCCGCGCCGGGCAGGTTGAGCGCCACCACCGAGGCGCACTCGGACAGGCCATAGCCCTCGAACACGGGCAGCCCGCGCGCGCGCGCCGCCGCCAGCAGCCGCGGCGGCGTCCTGGCGCCGCCGACGGCCACGAAGCGCAGGCTGGCCAGGCGCGGATCGTTTGGCGCGCTCACCGCCACCAGCGCCTGCAGCATCTGCGGCAGCACGATGATGCTGTGCGGGCGGTGCCGTTCGATGGCCGCCAGGCACACCAGCGGATCGAAGCGGCTGGCGCCGGCCAGCCCGGTCTCGGCCAGCGGCGGGCAAATGGTGGTGGCGCCGCTGAGCAGCGCCGTGTACGGGCCGGCGATGTTCTCGAGCAGCACGGCGAACGGCAGCAGGCACAAATGGCGCTCCAGTGCCAGGCCGGCGACGCCGTCGCGCAGCGCCCGCGCCACCTGCCACTGCTGCTCAAGGCTCAGGCAGACGCCCTTCGGGGTCGACGTGGTGCCGGAGGTGAAGGTGATCTTCTGGATGCCGGCCAGCGCGTCCGGGGGGCGCGCGGCGGCGGTGTCGGCCGCCTCGCACAGCACCAGCGCGCCGCCGCAGGCAACGGCGCCGACGAAGCCGAGCGCCGCGCCCTGCGCGGGGTTGGCGCAAAACAGCGCGGTGGCGCCGCTGTCGGCGAGCACATGCATCCATTGCGCCGCGGTGAAAAATAGCGGCAGCGGCACCAGGGTCAGTCCGAGCTGCTGGGTGGCCAGGTCGACGGCGAGCCATTCGGGGCTGTTGTCGGCCAGGATGGCCACCGGCGCGCGCGGCGCCGTGCGCGCCAGCAGCACGGCGCAGATCTGCGCCACCCGCTGGCGCAACGCGGCGCCGTCAAGGGTGTGCGCGCCGTCGCTCAGCACCGGCGCGCCGGCGCCGAAGCGGCCCGCAAGTGGATCGACAAGGTCAGGTAAGTTGTGCATAGCCGTAGCGGATGTCGCCAAACATCACTTTAGGTTGGGTGTCGTAATAGCTGCCCCAGCGCCGGCCGGCATCGGCCAGGCGCGCCGGATCGGCAGGCGCGAGCACCTGCGGCTGCAGCCGCAGGCGGGTGAAGGAATTGAGCAGGCTGACGGTGGCCGTGAACGCGACCCAGCGCAAGCCCTGCGCGTGCAGGTGGCGCGTGGTGCTGACGATCAGCGCGCGCGCCGCGCCCGGGTGGCCGGACGCCAGGTTGCCGACCTCGACGATGTCGGCGCGCGCCACCGGCGCGCCGGCGCGCCCGCCCAGCGCCGACTCGATCGGCGTGTCCAGATACTGCTCGAGGAAGACCGGGCCGTCGGCCGCCAGCGAGTAGCCGAGCGCGGCCACCCAACGGCCGTGGCCGTCGCGGCAACCGAGCAGCACGTCGCAAAAATGGCTGACCTCGGCGCCGTAGGCGTCGCGAAAGGAAGCGGCGATGAACGCTTCGAGTTCGCGCCGGCCTTCCTGGCCCGGCCCGTAGCGCTCGACGGCGAACCGCGTCGCGCGCCGCGCCCGCCCCGGCGGCGGGGCCGGCGCGCGGGCGGCAGCGCCGGCCGGCAAAGCTATGGTATCGATCATGACCACCCCACAATTCGTTGCATTGGGGTGACTGTAAGCAACCAACATTACGCCCAGATTAACCGGGATTTAATTTAGCGGCCCGCCGCGCCCACCGTTTCGGCCAGGATCTCGGCCGTGGCCGCCGACAGCGTCCAGCCCAGGTGCCCGTGGCCGGTGTTGTAGAACACCGTCGGCGCCCTGCCGCGTCCGACGCGCGGCATCAGGTCGGGCATCATCGGCCGCAGTCCCGCCCACGGCGTCACGCTGCGCGTGCCCACCCCCGGGAAGCATTGCTGCACCCAGTTCACCAGCGGCGCGATGCGGTCGGCGCGGATATCGCGGTTAAACCCGTTGAACTCCGCCGTGCCGGCGACGCGGAAACGCTCGTCGCCCAGCCGGCTGGTCACCAGCTTGGTCGCGTCGTCGAGCAGGCTGACGGTCGGCGCGGCCGCCCGGCTGGCGGCGTCGTCCAGGTGCACCGTGATCGAATAGCCCTTGACCGGATAGACGTTGACGCGGTCGCCCAGCATCGCCGCCATCGCGCGGCTGGCGGTGCCGGCGCAAACGACCACCGCGTCGTAGCGGCGCGTGGCGCCGGAGTCGTCCGCCTCGACGGTGATGTCGACGCCGTCGACGCCGGCCCGCATGGCCGTCACGTGCTGGCCGAAGCGCAGGTCGGCGCCCAGCCGTTGCGCCGCCCGCGCCAGGCCGGTGGTGAATTTATGGATATCGCCGGTGCTGTCGCTGACGGTGTAGTGGCCGCCGTAGTAGTCGCCGCGCAGGGTCGGCTCGATGGCGCGCATCTCCTCCGGCGTGACGGCGCGGCGCGACAGGCCGCCCTGCAGCAACAGTTTCGAGACCCCGGCGGCGTGCTCGAATCCGGCGCGGTCGCGGTAGATGTGCAAAATGCCTTCGCGCTTGAGGTCGAAGGCGATGTCCTCGTCCCTGGCCCATTGGAAAAGGTGCTCGCGCGCGGCCAGCGCCAGCCGCGCGGTGGCGACGGTGTTGTCGCGGTAGTGCGGCATGGCGGCGATGAATTCGGCGAACCAAGACAGCTTGTGCCAGCTCGGTGTGGGATTGACCAGCAGCGGCGCGTCGCTCCTCAACATCCACTTCAGGCCCTTGGCGATGGTGGAGCTGTGATTCCACACTTCCGCGTTGGAGGCCGACAGCTGGCCGCCGTTGGCGAACGAGGTTTCCATCGCCGCATAGCGGTGGCGTTCCAGCAGCGTGACGGCGAAGCCGCGTTTGGCGAGGGCGTAGGCGGTGGTGACGCCGGTGATGCCGCCGCCAATGATTGCTATTGTTTTCATGGGGGACTCCAGACCGTCAAAGGGGATGGTCTCGGCGCACATGCGCAAAGACACCCCCTCTGTTCTGGACCTGAGAGATTCACGCCGGGCCGCGATGGCGGCAGCGTTTGCTCCTTCGGTGCGGGTGGACGACGTCCAAGTCCTGCCGCTCTTCAGAGTGTAAAGTGCTGTATCGGTCCTTTTGCCTGAGAGTTTCCGGGGCGGTTGCTCCTTCGGCGCCGTTCGTCAGCCTGTGCTGGAACGGTCTCTCCCGATACGGCGGTGGCTTTTGGCCACAACGGCGCCAGCTTACCTGAAAAATCGCGGCCTGACCATTCGTCCCGCACATCGGGTTACTAGCAACCCGCCCAGGTGCGCGCACCGGCATTTGCGCCGGCGCAGCACCGATGGCGACGGGCGGCGGACAATCGGCACGGCGGGGAACCGTCGTCACCCCTATTGGTCAAACCAGCAACGACCCCGCCCCGCCGGTCGCCATGCGCTGAAAAGGAGCTGCCATGAAACTATGCCTCATCGTGTACTACTCTCGCACCGGAACGACCGCCAAACTGGCCGATGCGCTGGCCCAAGCTTGCGGCGCCGACGTCGAGCGGCTTCAGGACTTGCACCCGCGCGACGGCGCCCTCGGCTTCATGCGTTCCGCATGGCAGGGATGGCGCAAGGCGCCGGGCGACATCGCGCCGCCGCAACGCCGCCCTTCGGACTACCCCTTCATTGTGCTGGGCACGCCGGTCTGGGCCGGGAACATGAGCGCGCCGATGCGCCGCTACATCCTGCGCCAGCGCGAGCATTTCCGCCGGGTCGGACTGTTCTGCACGGCCGCCGGCGGCGACGGCCGGGACGCGCTCACGTCGATGGCGGCGATGTGCAACAAGCTGCCCGTGGCCAGCATGTCCCTGCGCCAAGGCGACGTGCTGGCCGGACGCTATCAACAAGCACTGGCGGATTTCACCAGCGAGCTGGCGATCGTCCAGCGGGACGAAGCCCGGACGGCGCCGTCCGCCCCGCTGGCATCTCCGGTCTAGACCGAGGCGTCGCAGCGCGGCGGCGCTTCCGGCGTCAACGGGCGATGGTCGCCGCCTGGCCCAGCGCCTGCCGCAGCGGTTCGGACTGCGGATTGCTGGCGGTGCCCGCCGCGATCTCCCTTGGCGACAAGGTCCGGCCATAGTAAGCATTGGTCAGGCTTTGGTTGAAGCGGATATCGTTGATGCCCACCGCGACCACGTCGCCGAACAAGCCCTTGGTCCCGCTCCAGGCCACGACGTCGCCGGTGCCCGCCGTTCCCTGCGCCAGCCTGCTCCAGTTCAGCACCGTAAGACCGGCGTCGGCGCTCAGCGCGAGATTGTTTTTCTTCATGAACTCGCCGACCGCCTTCTCGTTATTGAGAACCAGCGCGATCGGTCCGCCTTGCGCGCCCGCCTGCAGCCCGACCGTCAAGCCACCCAAATCGTAGAACGCCGGCCCGCTCCAGCCGCCGTCGGCCCCTTTCAGCAGCAACAAGCCGGCGCCGCCATGGGCGCCGACGCCCAGCGCCGCCCGGCCATAGGACGGCACGATCAGCACGCCTTTTGCCTGTTGCAGCAATTGCTTCATGCGCGGTTCCGCCTCCAGCTGGCGCACCACGGCCAACGCGTCGCCGACCCGCTGCGATGCCCGCTGGGCTGGCTTTGCGCCGAGACCGGCGGTATCGGTTTGGCCGCTGCGGGAGCTCTGCCCGGTTTGGCCGCCCGTGCCGGCCGCGCCGGACTGTCCGCCCGGTCCCGTCTGGCCGCTTTGACCGCCGGAGCCGCTCTGCCCGCCTGCTGACTGTGCCACCGCCGCGCCCGATATCAACATCGCGGCCACCCATGCAAACGCCCTCGCCTGCTGCTTACGTTCGATCGCCATATCTCCCCCCCTTTTTATCCGCTGCATGTCGTACGCGGGTTGCGTACCCAAACCATGCTAGCGCCGGACGCCCGGCAATGCCCTTGATCTCACGCAAAGTGTGCGGGAAAACCGGCTGTCAGGTGATAGGCCGCAAGAAGATCATTCCTTGAGTCCGCTATTCGCGCGACCCTGCCTTGCGCGTGCGACAGCGTACATCGCTTAAAATCGAACGTAGGCATACTTATCGTCATCCCGAAACTAACCTGATGAAAGCTCGACATGGCAGAGAATGACAAGACGGCAGCGCCGGCCCCGGTGATGGACGCGGACACCCTGGAATTCATACGCGGCGTTTTCAATCTGGTGCGCGCCGGCGAAGCCGAACGCCTGGCCGGCATGGTGGCCAAGGGCTTGCCCGTCAGCTTCCGCAACGAGAAAGGCGACAGCCTGATCATGCTGGCCTGCTATCACGGCCACCTGGACACGGCGCGCGTGCTGCTCGAAGCCGGCGCCGACCCGAACGTGCCCAACGACCAGGGCCAGACCCCGCTGGCCGGCGTCGCCTACAAAGGATACCTCGACATCGCCAAACTGCTGCTGGCCCATGGCGCCAATATTGAAGGCGCCAGCCCGGACGGCAAGACGCCGCTGATGATGGCGGCCATGTTCAACCGCACCGACATCCTCAATCTGTTGATCGAACGCGGCGCCGCCGTCGACGCGGTCGACAGCCGGGGCATGACGGCGACCTCGCTGGCGCAGACCATGGGGGCAAAAGATACGGCCGCGCTGTTGGCTGAAAAAGCCGCATAAGCCTCATAGGCCACGTCGCGGTCGCCGCGCCCCCCGCCTACGCCCCGATTAGGCCCTGCCCGCAAACGCGCAGGGTCGCGCCGCTGATGCCGAACGCGCCCGGGGTGGCCAGGAAGGCCACCAGCTCGGCGACATCGCGCGGCTGTCCGCTCTGTTTCACCGAATTGAGGCGGCGGCCGATCTCCCGCACGACCACGGGCATGGCGTCGGTCATCGGCGTATCGATGAAGCCCGGCGCCACGGCGTTGATGCAGATGCCGCGCGCCGCCAGCAACGGCGCCTGGGCAGCCACATAACCGATCAACGCGGCCTTGGACGCGGCATAGTTGGTCTGCCCGAAATTTCCCGCCACACCGCTGACCGACGACAGGCAGACGATGCGCCCCTCGTCGCGCAGCACCCCACTTTCCAGCAACCGCTGGTCGATCGCCATCACGGCGGCGAGGTTGACCTGCACCACCAGATCCCAGAAATGCGCCTGCATATTGGCCAGCGTGCGGTCGCGCGTGATACCGGCGTTATGGACCACGATGTCGATGCCGCCGAAGCGTTCGAGCAAAAAGTCGGCCAGACGCTCGGCGCTGTCCTGCGCCGCGATGTCGGCCAGGAAGGGAACGGCGGCATGCCGCTCGCACGCCGCGTGCAGCGCCTCCGCTGCGGCCGGCACGTCGAGCGCGACGACGGTGGCGCCCTCTTGCGCCAGCCGTTCCAGCACGGCCAGGCCGATGCCCCTGGCGGCGCCTGTCACCAGCGCGATCTTGCCGGACAAGACCCGCGTCGACGGCATGCCGGAGGGAGCGGCGACGCCGCCGCCGAGATAAAACGCCTGCCCAGTCACATAAGTGGTGCGGGCGCCGCAGAAGAAGCGCAACGGGCCGTCGAGCCGGTCGAGCGCGTCGCGGGCCACATAACCGAGGTTGACCGTAATACCTTTTGCGCCGACTTCTTTTGCCAGCGAGCGCACGAACCCCTCCACGCCACGGGCGACGGCGGCGGCAACCGGCGTTGCCGCTTCGCCGGGATCGGCCGCCAGTATCAGCACCCGCGCATTGCGAGCCAACTGCCGCACGATGGGATGCAAACCGTCATAAAATCCCCGATAATCCTGTGGCGTCACGCAACCGGTCGCGTCCATCGCGACAATATCGAGCGGCCCGGCGCCAATGGACGGCGCGTCCAACGCTGCCGTGCCGGCGCGGGCAAAGACCGCCGCCATTGCCTCGGCGGCATAGCCGCCGGCGGTGCGACACAACAAAACGCGCTTGCCATCGAACGGCCGCTCCACATACGGGCCCGCCTCGCGCGCCAGCGGCACGGGATTCGGCAGGCCGACAGCCTTGGCGATCGCGCCGGTCAGCGGATTGGCGTTCAAGCGCATTAACAAGTCGGACATGTGATTCTCTTGGTTGCGGGTAACACCGCATTATGCCCGCATCGGCGGCCGGCGCCGATCTAGCCCGATTTTCCGTCCACCCGCGCGTTGGCCAGATAGGGCCGGTAGACCGCCGCATGCAGCCCGAATGCGACCGCCCAGCAGGCCGCACTGACCAGCAGCAGCGCCCCGGCCGCATTGTCCCAGCCCAGCGCCGACAGCACGCGCGACAAGGCGCTGAGCTGGATCAGCACGAACATCGCGCGCTCGGCGCGGCCCGCCTTGAGAGGACGTCCGGTGTGGCCCAGGGTCGTGCGCGTCATCATACCGAGCATCAGTCCCGCCATCGATCCGACCGCCAGCGCGTGGAACCCGGCGCTGGCGCTCGCCAGTTGCCAGCTCGCCAGCGCGAGCAGCACGAAGCCGACCGCGATCCACCCATAAGACAGGTGCATGATCCACAGCAGCGGCACCGACAGCGTGCGGAGCGCCTGCCAACGCCACAAGCGCAGCAGCACCAGCGCGGCGGCCGCCAGCACCAGCGGCGCGAACAGCCACGCAGGCGCCGCCGCCACCCACGCCAGCGCCGAGGCCGCCACCAGGCCGATCGACACGCGGTCGAGCTTGGGCTGCACCAGCGGCGGGGTGCCTGGCGCGCCGTTGCGGGTGAATATCGGGATGATGCGGGTGCCGATGGCCGTCTCCATGATGACGATCACCAGGATCGCCGCCTGCACCGGCACCACCGGCGTCAGCGCCAGCCAGCCCAGTGTGATCGCATGGAACACGCCGTTGGCCACCGCCATCAGACCCAGCAGGACAACCAGGAAGTAATTGCGCTTGTTGCCGGATTGGCGCATCACGCGCCACAACGGCCACGCGGCCAGCGGCAGGAACAGCCAGTCGACCACGGCGGCGGCCAATGGCGGCGCCAGCAGCATCGCCGCAGACCGACGCGGCGTTGAACAAGATGCTCTCGGCGATCCAGAACGGCCAGATGGACCGGCTGCTGGCGTTCGACCGCAGCGGCGACCTGTTACGCCACGCGTGAGGCGGCGGCCATGGCCAAAATCTTTCCGCTGCGCCCGGCCAAGCCGGAGTTGATTTGCTGGGGCTGCGACAAGTATTGCGCCGCCAGCGACATGATCTGCGGGAACGGCTCGGACCGCACGCAGCATCCGGTGGAGCTGTTTGGCGAGGATTGGGATACGTACGGGCTGAACGCCAAGGACACGCCGCCGGAACCGAAAAAGTCCGGTACCGACAAAGCCTGATTCGTCGTGGTGTCTCGAATCGATTCAACCGGAAATGGCGAACAGTTCCAATTTCAGGCCGTCGAATCCTTGCGGTGGCACGAAAATCGTGATCGCTTGTGATTTCATCATCGATTCATACAGCGCGCCTTTCGGTTCGATGGAAAAATAATAGGTATTGGGGCGTACCGGAACCGCCGATGGCACTTGCGCCATATGCACCAATTCGATACCGCGCAGCGCGGAATTAACGATCGCGGAGATATCGTCGGGGCCGGCGATCTTGAAGCGCAACGGCACAATCTGCACCAGCTCGAGCGCCGGAACGTCGGCGTTGACCGCAATGCCCAGGCGTGTGCGTTCGTCGATCTTGGACGCATCGAGCGGCGCGCGGAAGTGCCTGGTGCGCTGCTCGTCGTCCTGCGACAGGGGGATGGTGAAATACTTCGACGAGATGACGGTATCAAGCAGGTCGCGCACGATGAGGTTCAGCCGTTGAAACGCTGGCGCCGAGTTTTCATGTTCATACTGCGGCAGCTCGGCCAGCGCGTATTTGGTCGACAGCGCCATTAGTCCTCCCGCAAACTTCATCAGCTGCTCGAAAAAATGTTCCGGATGATGTTGCCGCTGTCGCGCCAAATGAATCAAACCGGCGGCACCGCTGCTGACGGCATGCAGCATCCAGAATGAGGCGAGATCTCCACTCTGTACCTCGACCACATGTTTGGAAGGTTGCCGATGTCGCTGGTACAGCGCCTCGATCTTAGCGCTCAGTTTGGCTAACAGGCCGTCGAGCACAACCGACAGCCCGGCAGAGGCCCGGATGGACACGCTGGGCGGGAAAAATCCTGGATCGACCTCGAAGCCGCCGCTGACCATGCGTGCAATCCGCACCACCGGGAAACTAAGATAGTCGCCCCGCGTCTCCAAGTGAGACAGTAAATGCACCGCTTTGCGCAAGCAGCTGACCTCTGTGCTCAGCGCCTCGCCGAACAAGTCGGGCATGTCCCGGTCGACCGGGAGATAACGCGCTTGGGAACGCGCCACGTCGGCGTCACCCAGGTTGCCTCCGTGTGCCTTGAACGCCGGCAGCGCGGCGTAAAACGTAAAAACTTGCACATCGGCCGGCAACGCGGCCAGGTCCACCGGCATCGGCAACGCATCCGCGTGCGGCGCCTCGTAGATTTCTCCGTCCGGGAATACCAACGATAGCGCATCGGCGCTGAGCATATTACTTGCCAGCGCATCCGCATTCCACTGCACCTCGCGCACTCCCCACAGATGGGGATTGAGCATGGAGGCGATGCGTTGCAGGCGCGCTTCGTGATAGCGATCCTGCTGCTGCAATTGTTGCGGCCCCAGTGTCAGCCCCTCGGTCCATAAAACTTTTAGTGGCAAGCTCATCATCATCCTCGAAGTGGCTGTGTACGTAGCTCCAAGCGTCGCCGATCCTGTCGCCTAACTTCTTGCGTTACAACAAGTTGTCGAGAGGAAAGGCGCTGATAATGATCTTTCGTTGCGGCTCTCGACGCTGCGTCGTCAAAGGAAAACGATGGAAGATTTGCTGCCCTATTTTGAACGCGAGCTGGTGTTGTTGCGGCGACAGGGACGGGAGTTCGCCACGCGCTTCCCGAAACTGGCCGGGCAATTGCATTTGAACGGCGACAGTTGCGCCGACCCGCACGTTGAGCGACTGATACAGTCGACGGCCCTGCTGGCGGCGCGCATTTCCAAGCGTCTGGACGACGACTACCCCAAGCTTACCGAGGCGCTGTTCGAAACGCTTGTGCCGCATTACCTGCGGCCCTTTCCATCGTGCGCGATCGCCAAATTCGAGCGCCACGACCAGAGGCGTGGCATGCAGGGGACGGCGCCTCTCGCACCGCGAAACACACGCCTGCTCTCTCCATTCATCCATGGCACGCCCTGCACGTTCAAGACCGCGTATGCCATCGAAAATACGACCCTGCAAATCGCAAGAGCGAGCTTCGCCGCCTTGATGACGCCCCCCGCAGGCGTCACCGCGCCGCGCGGCGCGACCTCCGCCATCAGCATGGAATTCGAGGCCGGCGCGACCATCGGGCCAGGGGCGCCTCCCCCACTCAGGGTCTTTATCGACGGCGAGATGTCCTTCTGCGCCGCGTTGCGCGACGCCCTGTTCATGCATGTGGCAGCTGCGTACATAGAGACTGACAACGGCCACTGGATCGCGTTGGCGGACGTGCCGATCACCCCTGTCGGATTTTGCGAGGAAGAAGCGCTGCTCCCCTTTTCAGCCCGCTCCCATCCCGCTTACCGCCTGCTGATCGAATACTTCGCCTTTCCGGAGAAGTTCGGCTTTTTCGACATCGACGTGGCCGCCCTCATCAAGAAATTGTCCCCCGGGCAGAAAAGAATCACGCTACATCTGGCCATCGCAGGCCTGCGGCACGATTCGCGCAGCTCGCGCCTGCTGTGCAGCCTGTCGGCGAACAACCTCCGTCTTCACTGTACGCCCATTGTCAATTTGTTCGAGCAACACGGAGAGCCCATCGCGGTGACGCACACAAAGTACGACTATCCGGTGCTCGCACATCCCACGATACCGCGCAACTTTGAAGTCTATTCGATCGATTCGGTACGCTACCGCGTTGCGCGCAGTGGCGGCGTGACGGAGGTAAAGCCGTTCTACTCGCTGCATCACGGAGAGGCGGTAGATACCCAACAGCGATACTGGGTGGCGCGACGCGACCAATCCTTGGCCGCATGCAGCCCGGGCCACGAAACCAGCATCACATTGGTCGATGGGCAGTCAACTTTGATTGCCGCGCAGGCCAGTCTGTCCCTTGAGTTGAGCTGCACCAACCGCGATCTGCCCACTTCGTTGAAGTACGGTCAGCCAGAGGGCGATCTGCACATCGCCGACGATGCCGACGGCGCGCGGGTAAGCCTGCTTCAACGCCCCGCGCCCTCTTGTCGCTTTGGACAGGAGGCCGGCATGCACTGGCGGCTGATCGCGCATCTGGCGTTAAACCACCATGCGCTGATGCAGGACGGCTTGCCTGCTTTCCGCGAAATGCTGGCGTTGCACGACGTGCGGCAGTCGCCGGTATCGGTGCGTCAGATCAGCGGCATTGTCGGCCTGGCGCACGCACCGGCGACAACATGGATGCGCCACAAACGCGGCGCATCGCTGGTCCACGGGATCGAGGTGCGCCTGACACTCGACGAGGACGCGTATGTCGGCAGTGGCATCCACCTGTTCGTCCAAGTCATTAACGAATTCCTTGCGCTGTACGTGCAAGCCAACAGCTTCGTCACCCTGGTGGCGCTGTCCCAGCAATCAGGAGAGGAGCTGATCCGATGCGGACCACGAAACGGATCCCTGCAGCCGGCGTGATCGAACAATTGGCCGAGGAACCTTATCGGTTTCAGTTGTCCCAAGCAGTACGCCTGCTGTTGCGCTGGCTGGGGCAGCGTGGCGTCGGCTATGAACAAGCGATGACAGAGGTTCTGCGCTTCAAAAACAGTCTTGCGCAAGCCTTCCCCGCCAGCGAGATCGAATCCTTACATGTGAGCGGTGGCGACCAGGGACACCTCGCAGACGTGAGCCGCCTAACCGACTTGCCCGCATCGCTGTCGGGCAAGGTTCCCGCCTGCGTGGTCATCACACCCACGGTGATCGGTTTTCTTGGCGTGAGCGGCACCCTGCCCTTCCACTACACCCAACGGATCGGCGCCCAGCACTGGAGCGACAAAGACGAGTCGGCGCAGGCATTCATCGACAGCCTGTCCAATCGGATGGTGATGCTGTATTGCCAGACTTGGGGCAAGCACCGCGTCGAATATGCGCGCGACGTACGGGGGGTGGACACACAGCTCCCGCGCCTCTTGGCACTGGCGGGCGTTCAAGGCAATCCCTTCCACAGTGGCGAACTCAGCACCGATGTCGCGGCTTTCTATGCCGGCTTGCTGCGGATGCGTCCGGTCTCCGCCAGCGCCATTGCAAATGTGCTCAAGGGCTACTTTAACGTTCCTGTGAAGGTTCAAGAGTTTGTTGGGAGCTGGGATGCCATTCCACCACCCATGCGCAGCACGCTCGGGACCGAGAACCCCTCCTTGGGTTACGGCGCCACGCTGGGAAGCCGGCTCTGGCGGCACGATAAACGGTTACGCTTGGTCATCGGCCCACTTGATTCCAGCAAGTTCACACGTTTCCTCCCCAAGGGCGACGCGACAGCGGCGCTGAGCAAACTGGTCACCCTGTTTGCAACGCAAGGATTGGAGTATGAGGTGGAGATATCGCTAACGCCGGACTGCGTATCGCCGTTGATCATCGGCAGTGGCAAACGACTGGGATGGGAGACCTTCCTGCTTGGCCCTTCCAGCAACGGTCGGCACAAGAGCATCGGCTATCTCTTGCGGCCGAGCTGACGATTGCCGATTGCTATGTTTGCGTCCGCTCAACGCGCTGCTTGTGCGGCATCCTATAGTAGCCGATTCTCAGCGCCAAGGATATCTGCATGACCGACCCGATCAAACGCAAGGAAACCACGCACATCGACGAGGTTGCCCGTACTGCGACTAGCACGGTGCAATGGTTCGCGGAGATGCGCAACCAGAAAGGCAATGCGACCCATCCGATCACCCACAACAACCGGCTCACCATGTTCATCTGCGGGGAAGAAGGCTTTGCCGACATCGCCGGGCAAATCAAACTGGCGGAAAAGAGCGTCGATATATGCTGTTGGGGCTTCGATCCGGGCATGGAACTGGTGCGCGGCGATGGCGGCACGTGGCCGCGCGGCGAGACTTACGGCGATCTGCTGATTGCCGCCGGCAAGCGCGGCGTGAAGGTGAGATTGCTGGTGTGGTATGACGCGATCGCTGTGGCCTCGCCGGCAAATCCCCTCAATATGCCGGGACACAGTCACGGCCTGCATCCATGGTGCGTGAACCCGAACATCAGCGCGAAATATGCATCGCAGATCGGCGCCAGGCATAGCCTCGCGATGGTCATGGCCGAGCGTCGAAAGCCGAAGTCCCTCTACAGAAAAATCACGGGGGATCAGTGCATCGAACCCATGGTTTATTTGGCGAAAGAAGACGACGTGCCGTTGCTGGCGCGGGAAGAGTATTGCTTCACATGGTACAAAGCCGCGTTCAGCCACCAGTTCCAAAACATCGAAGTCCGTGTGCGCGACTGCGATTCGGGTGCGACCAACAAATCGCTGGAAACGCATGCAGAAAAAACGACATCGGTACGGCCTAAAACCATCGAGTTCGGCATCTTGAAGAACTTCGGCAGCCATCACCAGAAGCCGATCGTGATCGACTACGCGCACAACGACGGCGCGAAAGCGGTGGGCTACATCATGGGCCTCAATTCGATCACCGATTACTGGGACAGGCTGCCGCATCGCGTCGACGATGCAAAACGCGAGCGCTGCGTCCAGGGCGGCTTCGATACGCTCAAGCCATTCCAGGATTACGCCTGCCGTCTCGACGGCGGCGGCGCGCTCATCGCGGTTCACGAGAATTTCATCTCGGCGTGGCACAAAGCCGGTAACAACGGCAAGTCGCCGGAGCGCGCGATGGCCCTTGCCGCGGCGATCAACGCGGAAGATACCGTCCCGGCGGCGTTGAAGCGTCCCGCGTCGCCGGGCGATTGCAGCGTCCAGGTCATCCGCACCCAGCCCGAAGACCAGGATACCAGCATCCGCGATGTGTATTTCCAGGCCACCGATATCGCCACCATGGCGGCCGGCTACATGTACATCGAAAATCAGTATTTTCAATACGAGGACTGGTCGCGGCGCTTGCTTGAATCGCGACGAAAGGTCGCCGAACGTTGGAGCCTGGGCTGCAAGAAGGCGGGAAAGGACGCCGAAAGCATGCCGGTCATGCACATTTTCGTGGTGGTGCCTTTGCCGGAGAAGAAGCAAATGGTCCCGCGCACGTACGACGCCTTGGCGGTGCTCGGTCAGCAGGGAACCATGACAGGGCAGGAAAAAATGATCAAGGACGCGAACGAGCTCGCGGAGTCACAACAATACGACGCAATGGGCAATCCTGTTCCGGGGCGCGGCGCGCTAGCCGAAGTTGTTGCCTATGCCAACGCGATCGATAAGCCCACGGTATTGACGCTCGAAAAGAAATTTGGCTTAAAGGTGTCGGTCGCAATGCTGAACGCCTGCGACAGCCTCGGTGGTGAGTTTCGCTACCGCGAAGTCTACATCCATTCCAAACTGATGCTGATTGACGATACCTTCATGACCGTCGGCAGCGCCAACCTTAATCTGCGCAGCATGGCTGTCGACAGTGAAATCAATCTCGCCACCGTCAATCCGCAATTGGTCCGTGAACTGCGTAAGCGGATTTGGGAAAGTCATAGCGATGGCGAAATTAACGGTGGCGCTGGCCGCAGAGATGAAATCAGAGAAGCCTACAGGCAATGGACAGAACGCATGCTCACAAACCTAGAAATAAAGAAAGGTAAGCGACGCATGAACGGATTGCTGCTGCCGCTAGCTGATGACCGCAGTTCTACCATGCGAATAGGTTAAAAGATGCCCCGCGCCCCTCTCACTTCCCTATACCTGACCCTGGCCGCAGTGCCAATTATCATCACATCCGTCGTAATGGGCCACATCATGACCACCGATCCAGAAGAAATTCCGTTGCGCTCACGCAGCCTTCCGCTGTTCAACCCCCACATGCCCTCTTTTGATTGTGCCATCGAGGCGTCCAAACTCCCGCCTATCGATGCGCAGGGAGAAGCTTGGTTTTTCCAAGCGCGGGCGTTGGATAACCCTCAAATATTGCTGCAGGATCGCAACCCGCAACAAATACTCCACTTCACGCGTCTTGCGGCCCAACGTAACCACTGGAAGGCGGTGCTCAACCTGGCCAGTTACTACGTGGAGGGAACGGACCCGGCGAACGGCCAAAACGATGCGGTGGAACTGGTTGAGAAAGCCATGAACCTGGGAGTTCCCGCCGCCTATGACAGAATGGGAACCTACTACAAGAACGCGACGGGCGTAAGGGGCGACTATACGCGCGCTTACGCCCTGTGGCAAAAAGCCGCATTGATGGGAAATCCGGACGCGATGGCGTTTCTAGGGAAAAATATGGGCGCAGCGGAGGACAACCCAGCGGCGGCCTATTGGGCAAACAGGCCGGTCGCGCTGCAGATGCTGACCTGTTCAGTTGGCCAAGGCAACGGTGACGCAGGCTATTTTCTCGCGTTGAAACTTCAGATCCCACCTTTACGCGAATCGACGAAAAAAGAGAGAGAACTGGCTTTTCTGGTTCTACACCAAGGCGCAAAACTTGGCTGTGAGAACTGCGCGAACAAGTTGTCCCTTGAGTTCGGCCACCCTAGAAGTATGGCAGAAATGCTGGCCCCATTCATTGACAGGGCACGTGCCGAACGCTACGCACTCTTAGGTGACGCACTCTTCTTCGACAGCGACCGGCGCTTTCCGAACTTGGACAAAGTGCTGCCGCTCCCGCCAGCGACGCTGCCCCCCTGGAACGGCGACCGCGACACCCTGGTGCGCGCCGCCATGGGCGTCACGCCCGTCGCTTCACTCAACATCCCGGTCATCCCACCAAACAGCTCGCGCTTTTTCGTACCACCCGAGTTGGTGTTACGTAAGACCGACATCACGACCCAGGCGCCGCGCGCGCCATACGAGGGCTACTGGCGTCCGCTGACCGCCGCCAAGGTGCCGGTCGCCGATAATCAGCATAGGCCGATCCAGCCGGGCTTGTACAAACAAAACGAGCCGTTCAGCCGATTTTTCATCGATGACACCAAGCCGGAGACCCTCATCCCGGAGGTCACCTGGGAATATTGGGTCACCGCCTGGCATGCCGAAGACGTGGTGGAACCGCGAGCGCCGATGCATTTGATCCGCCATGTGCCACGTCCTCAACCATTACTGAGCCTCGGCGCGAACGAGACGTGTTCGAAAACCGGCACCTGGCAACCGTGGCTGCCGGCGAACCACCCCATGGCCGGCGCCGTCAACCAGCACTGGCGCCAGGCATGGGTGGTCGCCGGACAGCCATTCCCGCAGCCGAAAGCCGACTGGTGGCTCGACATTCCGGCCACCGACATCACTTGGCATTTGATGGACGACGCGCCGGTCGATATCAACCGCCCCGTCCCAAAAAAGTAACGCACGCTCCGAGGAGATTGGTATGTCACAACTTGGCAAAAGCATCGATACTCTGGCGCTGTCGGCGCTCGGCCTGGAATCTCAAAACAATCGACTGTTGCGCATGCATTTCCCCCGCGACGACGGCCCGGCGGGAACCGTTATGCTGGCCAACAGCATCAAAGCGCGCGAAGAAATATCGCGCGACTTCTGTTTCGATGTCGAAGTGCTTTCCGACGACGCCCGCATTCCGCTCAAAGCCATGATGGCGCGCATGGTCACCGTGACACTGGTGCGTGACGATGGGTCGCTGCGCTATTTCAACGGCTACGTCACCGAGTTCCGCCATGAGCGCACCGACGGCGGCTTCGCCTTCTACCAGATGCGGCTGGAACCTTGGCTGGCGTTTAGCAAACTACGCCAGGACAGCGTCTCCTTTATCAATCGCAGCGTTATTGAACTGACCGAGGAGACGCTGGCGCAATACGACCAGCACGACTGGAAGACCTGCCTATTCAATGACTATCCCAAGCTCAGTTGCGCCAACCAGTACAACGAAACCGACTATAACCACCTTCACCGGCGCTGGGAGGCGCACGGCCTTCACTACTGGTACGAGCACGGCGCCGACGGTCACGTGCTGTGGCTCGGCGACGACAGCACCCTTTCACAAGCGACCGACGCCACCGGCTACGGCAACGATGGAGGCTTGATGCCGTTCCGCGCGCAGTCCGGTTCTATCGAAGGTGACGGCGTGGTCGAATGGCAGGCGGTACGGCGCGTCGGCTCCGGCTCGATGGTTTTAAGCAGTTTCAACTACAAGCAACCCAGCGCGCAGCACAGCAACGCCTACTCCCGCAATCGCCAAGGCGACGTACCGGCGCTGGAATGGGCCGAAAACACCGGCGCCTATGGTTACAAAAACAGCCAGGACGGCGAGCGCCTGGCGCAGCAAAGAATGGACGCGCGAGACGCCAACACGCAATACTTCGAGGCGTCGGGCAACGACAGGACGGCACAAGCGGGCAGACTATTCCAACTCGACGGCCACTTCAGCGCCGTCGCCAAACCCGCAGCCCCTGGCGAGGGGCCACGGCCCAGCATCGCCGAGCGCGAATACCTGATATTACGGGTCGACCATGAGGCGAGCAATAATTATCAGGCCGGCCGGGAGGCGGTGTCGCACTACGCGAACAGATTTAGATGCGTGCGCAAGGAGGTGCGCTGGCGTCCGTGCCGCGGCTTCAACAGCGATCCGGTGGTCTTTGCCGGCGTTCAGACGGCGATCGTCACTGGACCGGACGGCGAAGAGCTCTACACTGACGATCTGAACCGCATCAAATTGCAATTTCATTGGGACCGGCGCGGCAAATACAACCAGAACAGCTCGGCATGGGTGAGGGTCATGATGCCGATGGCGGGCGGCTATCTGGGTCAGAGCGGCCTGCCTCGCGTCAGGCAAGAGGTTGTGGTTCAATTCCTCGAAGGGAATATGGACTACCCGATCGTCATTGGGGTGGTCCACAACACCGTCAATCCGCCACCATGGGATCTGCCGGGCCAGCAGGCCTTGGCGGGACTGCGTAGCAGCGAACTTGGCAATGCTCAGCGAGGGAACCATGTGCTACTCGACGACACTCCCGGAAGAATACAGGCACAACTGAAAAGCGACCATCTCCATAGCCTGCTTGCGCTCGGCCACATTAGTCGCATCAATGACCACCTTGGCCGCAAAGACGAGCGCGGCGAAGGCTGGGAGCTGCGTACCGATGGCCATGGCGCCTTGCGTGCGGCCCGGGGCATGCTGGTCACGACCGAGGCCAGGCCGGACGCGGCTTCGCACATCAAGGACCTGCACGAGACGGCGCGGCGGCTCGCCACGGCCGGCGAGTTGCACCGCACCCTGGCCGATGAAGCCGTTCAACATCGCGCCCAAGAAGGTCCGGGGCAGCAAGGCAGCGTCGCCAGCGCCCTCGACGTGCAATCGGACGCGATCAAGGGCAGCGGCGGCGACTTCCCCGAACTTTCGGCCGCCCACCTTGTGCTGGCAAGCCCGGCGGGAATCGAGGCAACGACCGCGCAATCGACGCATATCGCCAGCGGCGAACACACCGCTTTGACGGCGGGGCGAAACATGTCGCTGGCTGCGGGCGACGGGTTGTTTGCCAGCATCGGCCACACCTTCCGGCTATTCGTGCGCAAAGCAGGCATGAAGCTGATCGCCGCGGCGGGAAAGGCCACCGTCGAGGCGCAGACCGATGAAGTCGAGATTATCGCCAACAAGGTGCTGAACCTGATCAGTCAAGCGGACTGGGTAAATGTGCGTGGCAAGCAGGGCGTGCGCCTGCATGGATCGAACTGCATGATCGAGATCGGCGACAAGGTGCAGGTGTTCACCTCCTCACCCACCCTCTTCCACGGCAATCTGGAGACCTTGGCGCCGAAGAATCGGCCCCAGCCGGCGCCCGAAGCGCCGGCCAAGCCAGCGAGCGGCCAGCTGCATCAAACCGTACAGGCGCACGCCGCAGGTGGACACTACGCCCACGTTCCCTATACGCTCTACAAAGGCAGCACCAAGATCGAGGATGGCATCACCGACGAGCACGGACGGATATCGATTGAGCATCAGGATGGCGACGGGGAATATCAAGTGGTGCTGGGGCCGGGGGAGCCATTCGCGCTGGCGGTCGCGCCACGGTTCGCTGACAAGGACGACGAGCAGCGATTGTCCAATCGTGGACTCCGGGCCCTGGATGACGCCACCGAAGGCCGCAACTACCACTAAACGCGGCCTTGCCATACCTATACGGAGAAAGCTATGACCGATCCAATCAAACGCAAGGAAACCACGCATATCGACGAAGTTGCCCGTACCGCGACGAGCACGGTGCAATGGTTTGCGGAGATGCGCAACAAGCGGGGACACGCGTCGCATCCAATTACCCACAATAACCGCCTCACCATGTTTATCTGCGGCGAAGAAGGCTTTGCCGACATCGCCAGGCAAATCGCGCTAGCCGAAAAGAGCATCGATATTTGCTGCTGGGGTTTCGATCCGGGGATGGAACTGGTGCGCGGCGATGGCGGCACGTGGCCGCGCGGCGAAACGTATGGCGATCTGCTCATTGCGGCTGGCAAGCGCGGCGTCAAGGTTCGCTTGCTGGTCTGGTATGACTGGGGCGCTGTGAATACGAAAAACCCATGTAATATGCCCGGCCATACGCATGGTACGCGCCCATGGTGTCAGACGGATATCGACGTGAAGTATGCTGCCCAAATCAGCGCGCAAAGCAGCCTCGCCATGCTAGCGGCCCAGCGTCAAAGGCGCTCTACCATCTACAGAACACACACCCGCAACCAAGTTGTCGAACCATGGGCTTTCACGGCAAAGGTTGATGACGTTCCCTTGCTGGCGCGCGAAGAATACTGCTTTAGCTGGTATAAAGCCGCCTTTAAGAATCTGCTTGAGAACGTTGAAGTCCGCCTGCGCGGCACCGATGCGAAAGCGATCAAGATGTCGCTGGAAGCACATGCGAATCAGACAAAGTCTCCAACGCCATCGACTGTGGAATTTGGAATCTTGAAAAATTTCGGGAGTCACCATCAAAAGCCTATCCTGATCGATTTTGCCTACAAAGACGGCGCCAAGGCCGTCGGCTATATCATGGGCCTCAATTCGATCACCGACTACTGGGACACGAATACGCACAAGGTTGACAACCCAAAGCGCGAGCGCTGCATAGACGATGATTTCCATACGCTCAAGCCGTTTCAGGACTACGCTTGCAGGTTGGACGGCGGCGGCGCGCTCATCGCCATTAACAAGAACTTCATTTCGGCCTGGCACAAAGCCAAAAGCGATTCCGGCACGCTGGAAGGCGCGATGGCCGTCGCCGCCGCAACGGGGACGGAAGATATCGTCCCCGCCGCTTTGAAACGCGCCGCAGAACCCGGCGATTGCAGCGTCCAGGTCATCCGTACCCAGCCCGAGGATCAGGATACGAGCATCCGCGACTTGTATTTCCAGGCCACGGATATCGCCACGATGGCCGCAGGCTACATGTATATCGAAAATCAATATTTTCAGTACGAGGACTGGTCGCGGCGCTTACTGGAATCACGTCGCAAGGTTGCCGAGCGCTGGAGCCTGGGCTGCAAGAAGGCGGGGAAGGACGCGGAAAGTATGCCGGTCATGCACGTTTTTGTGGTTATTCCTGTGCCCGAAGTGACACAAATGGTTCCGCGCACATATGACGCGTTGGCGGTTCTTGGACAACAGGAAACGATGACGGGTCAGGAAAAGCTCATCAAGAGTGCTAACGAGCGCGCGGCAGGGCAGCAAAATCACGGCTCGACGCAGCGCTTTGCGGGGCATACGGCTGTATCGGACGTCGTCCGTCACGCCAACTCGATCGACAAACCTACGGCGATGAGGTTGGAAACCGAATTCGGACTGAAGGTGTCCGTCGCCATGCTCAATGCTTGCGACTGCGTCGGCTGCGAATGGCGCTACCGGGAAATTTACATTCATTCCAAGCTTTTGCTGGTTGACGACACGTTCATGACGGTAGGCAGCGCGAACCTGAACATCCGCAGTATGGCGGTGGACAGTGAAATCAATCTCGCCACAGTGAACCCCCAACTTGTCCGGGATCTGCGCCAGAGAATTTGGTCAAATCACAGCAATGCTTCGGCAACCGGTGGGGATGGGGGCAGGAAAGACATAAGTGAGACGTATGTCCTCTGGAAGAAGTGCATGTCGCAGAATAAGGAATCGAAAAACGGTGGACTCGGCTTATATGGCTATCTATTACCTCTAGAAGATGAACGCAGCTCTACCATAAGGATAGGTTAAATGCGACCTCCTCTCTCACCTACAGTCTATATCTCCTTGGCCGTCGTGCCAGCTATCGTCATCTCTATCGTATTGGGCCACATCATGACAACCGCTTCAGAGGATATGCCAATCCGCTCTGTCAGTCTTCCCTTGTTTAATCCTCACATGCCTGATTTTGATTGCTCCATCGAGGCCGCGAAACTCATCCCAATCGATGCGCAAGCAGAGGCTTGGTTTTTCCAGGCACAGGCCTTGGAAAACCCCCAAATATTTCTCCAGGATCGCGACCCGCAGCAAGTGGTCCACTTCACGCGCCTGGCGGCTCAACGCAATCACTGGAAAGCGATGATTAATTTAGCCAGTCTTTTTGTGGAAGGAAAAAGCCCCAGCCATGATACTAATGATGCGGTGAAACTAATAGAAAAAGCCATGGAGTTAGGAATCCCTGCGGCCTATGACCGGATGGGGACCTACTACAAAAATGCCACGGGCGTGCAAGCAGATGCCACGCGCGCATACGCGCTCTGGCAAAGAGCTGCATTGATGGGCAATCCGGAGGCGATGGCATATTTGGGCGAAAGGTTAGGGGCAGCAGCGGACAACGACACACGCAGCTACTGGGCAAACAGGCCGGTCTCGATGAAAATGCTAGCTTGTTCCGTTGGGCAAGGCTACGGGCAGGCGGCATATTTCTTAATGTTAAAACTCAAAATACCTGCCCTGCGTGATCCAACTAAAGAAGAAAAAGAACAAGCATTCCGCGTTTTACATCATGGCGTCAGGCTTGGCTGTGAGGATTGCGCAAATGATCTATCCATTGAATTCAGCAAGCCGTTCAACCTGGCCGACATGTTGGCCCCATTCATTGATAAGGCACGTGCAGAACGTTACGCACTATTAGGGGATGCGCTGTTCTTCGACCGCTTCCGGCGCTTTCCGAACTTGGATAGGGTGCTCCCTCTCCCGCCGGCCGCGCTGCCGCCCTGGAATGGCGACCGCGACACTCTGGTCCGAGCCGCCATGGGCGTCTCTCCGGTTGAATCCCTAAACATATCCGTGGCGCCGCCAAACAGTTCGCGCTTCTTTGTGCCGCCAGAACTAGTCTTACGCAAGACAGACATCACCACGAAAGCGCCACGGGCGCCCCACGAGGGCTACTGGCGCCCTCTCACCACCAAGATGGCTCCTGTTACCGACGCCCAGAGCCAACCGATCCAACCTGGCCTCTACAAACAGAACGAACCGTTCAGCCAGATACCGATGTCCAATCATGCGCCTGAAAAATCGCTCCCGGACGTCACTTGGGAGTACTGGGTCACCGCCTGGCACGCGGAGGACGTGGTCGAACCAAGGGCTCCAAAGCATCTGATCCGACACGTTGCACGGCCGAAGCCGTTCGTCAGCCGCCGGGCCGATGAGACATGCACCAGGACCGGCACTTGGCAGCCATGGCTTCCGGCCACTCACCCATTGGCCGGCGCGGTTAATCAGCACTGGCGTCAAGCCTGGGTTGTCGCCGGCCAGCCTTTCCCGCAGCCGAAGTACGACTGGTGGCTCGACATATCCGCCACCGAGATCACATGGCATCTGATGGACGACGCGCCTGTTAACATCAACACCGCCATCAAAGAGTAACTGCTCAGCTCATCGAAAAGGAAATGTCATGAAACATGAAGGACGGGGTGTCATCCGCCTCGGTGACAAAACAGACCACGGGGGCAAGGTGATCGCGGCCTCCTCAGACACGGTGGTGATGGGCAAACCAGCAGCACTGGCTGACGACATGACCTTTTGCCCACAATGCAAAGGGAACTTCCCGATCAAACCAGATGGTGTCGGCGCCAAACATGAAGGCCGTTCTTATGCCTATCACGACGACCTCACCGCTTGTGGCGCGAAGTTGATCTCGTCGTTGTAACCGTGCTTTCGCCAACCGTAGTCACCAGGCCATCTTCGGCTTCCGCCGGGTATGGGAGGCGAAACTGTTACGCGGCCACCTCGTCCAGCGCGCGGCGGGCGGGCAACGGACAAACCAGCGGCAGGAACTGCTGTTGCCTGGCCGAGTAGGCCATCAAAGTGCCGCTCTCCAAATCGAAATACTAGCCGTGCAGCTTGAGCTTGCCTTCGTCGACGCGGCGCTTGAGCCAGCGATACGTCAACAAGTTAGCGAGCGACAACAGGATGCTGGCCAGTTCGCACGCGTGGTGCTGCTCGGCGCTGTCGCGATGGCCCAGGTCGCGCCGGACGCGGGCGGCCACCGGCTCGGCGATGCGCATCCACTGTCCGACGAAGTTAGTTTCGCGTTCGGCCTTGCGCGGCGCCATCAGCGCGCGGATGCCGCCGCAGCGCGCGTGCCCTAATACGATCACGCGCTCGACCTCAAGCTCGCAAACAGCGAACTCAATCGCCGAACTGACACCGGCCGACGCCGTCGGCGTGCACGGCGGCACCAAATTGGCGATGTTGCGCACGACGAACATGTCACCCGGGTCGCTGCCGGTCATGAGCGCCGGAGCGACCCGCGAGTCGCAGCAGCCGATCAGCAACGTACCGGGCCGCTGCCCCGCGCGCAGGTTGTCGTACAGGGATTGGCTGTGTGGAAATAATGAATGCGGGAAAAATGCTCGGGCCCGCATTTGCAGGAGCGCACCCGCGACAGTCCGCTGTCGTGGAGCACGCTGCTGGCGGGGCTACAGCGGCGCGTCGGCCTGCTCGATGCGGTGGTGTTCTGCGGCGGCGAGGCCACCATGGACCCGGCGCTGGGCGGCGCAATCCAGCAGGTGCGCGCGCTGGGCTTCAAAGTCGGCCTAGAGACCGCGTGCATCTATCCGGAGCTGCAGAAAGTCCTGCCGATGTGGGATTGGGTCGGCTTCGACGTCAAGGCGCCGTTCGACCGCTATGCGGAGATTACCGGCGTCGCCGGCCGGCGCGCGAGAGTGTGCAGGCGATCATCGCCAGCGGCGTCGACTACGAATGCCGCACCACGGTGCATCCGGCGCAGTTGCCACCGCCGGTGCTGATGGAGCTGGCGAACACGCTGGCCGGCATGGGCGTCGCCAACTACGTGCTCCAGGAGTTCCGCGCCACCGGCTGCGACAACGAAGCGCTGGTTGCCGCCGCCATTGCCGGCTATCCCGGCGAGGACACGCTGGCGAGCATCGCGCCATTGTTCCCGCGCTTCGCTATGCGCCGCAGCCACTGATGCCCCAAACGCGAACGATCTTCTAAATCACGTAGTGCGGATTAGCGAAGCGTAATCGGCCATGCATGCGTTATCGACGGCTTAACGATGGCCGACTGCGGCTTTCCGCCTAATCCGCCCTACGTGACTCCTCGCAGGTCCTGCTCGCGCCTGGCCAGCGCGACGAAATCCCGCGCGCTGGCCCCGATCTCCAGATCCGGCACGGGCCCCGCCTGCAAAGCCGCGAACCCCGCATCGCGCCACGTGAAGTCGAACCCGACACCCGCATCCTTGACATGCACGCGCAGATGCCTGCCTTCCAGGCTGGCGCGCACGTCGTCGGGCAAATGCGGCCGCAACACCAGGTTCAGCGCGGCCACGCACAGCAGCGATCCCGGCCAGGCCGGCAAGCGCCGTCCCAGCGCGCCCAGCACCGGGGGCAGCGACGACGGCGCCTGCGCGCCGCCGGCGCGATGTGTAGTACCCGGCGTCATACCGCAGCCTCCGTCAAATGCTCAAGCCCCGGCTTACCGTACCAATAACCGTTGCAGGCAGGCGCCGGCAGCAGCGGCGACACCATGCGCGCGCTGGCCGCCGCCGGCGCGGCGCCGCGCCGCACCGCGTCGAACGCGCCGATGATCTTGCCCATGTGCTGCGACTGCGGACTTAGTCGCACCACGTCGACGCCCAGTTCGCACAACCGCCCCAACTCGCCCAGCAAGTTGTAGACCAGCGCCGACTGGCTCTGGATACCGTTGAGGAACAGGAAATCCTCCTGCTCGCGGGTGCGCATGACCAGCCCGTCCGGATGCTCGATGCAGCTGAAGCGGCAGTCGTCCTTTGCAGGTTGCGGTTCCGCGCCGTGAAGCAGCCCGGCCAGCAGCGCCAAGGTCGGCGGGTTGTAGATGTTCAGGTGCGGCCCGGCGACGAACGGCGCCTGTCCGGACAGCAGCTGCACCGCGCCCATGTCGCTGGCTTCGACGGTGAAGTGGCCGTTGGCCGTCAGCCGGCGCAGCGCGGTCACGTCCGCGCTCGACTCGATCAGCGCCAGGGTCGACATCACCACCTGCTTGCCTTCGGCCTCCAGCATCGCGCCTAGCGCCAGCCAGTCGGCGGCGCGCATTTCGTGGCGGCGCGAGCAAACCGTCTCGCCCAGGTAGACGATGTCCACCGGCGAGGCCGCGACCTCTTCGTAAAACGCCATCACCTTCTCGCGCGGCCAGTAGTACAGCAGCGGTCCCAGGGCCAGTTTGAGCATAGTTTCTCCGTTGTTTATGTCGTCATTTCCAGGCGCGGTGGTAGGCCCCCAAGGTGTGTTGCTGGCCCTCGGCCAGCGTGTTCAATTCGGCCATCCAGCCCGGCTTGACGGCATAGCGCGCGGCATTGTGCAGGCACTGGTCGAGCGCCTCGCGCCACACGCGCGTGACCTGCGCAAGGTAGGCGGGGCTGCGCTGGCGCCCATCGATCTTGATCGCGCGCACGCCCATCGCCAGCAGTTGCGGCAGCAGTCCCAAGGTGTTCAGGCTGGTCGGCTCCTCGACCGCGTAATAGGTTTCGTCGTTAACCTCGAAACAGCCCTTGCACAAGGTCGGATAGCTGGCGTGCTCCTGCGGGGTGTAGCGGTCGATCAGCACGCCGTTCAGGCGCGACTCCAGGCCGCGCGGGTTTTGCTGCCAGCGCACCGCCTTGGCCGGCGAGCAGACGCCATGCGTGTTGGGCGACTCGCCCGTCACATACGACGACAGCGCGCAGCGGCCCTCGACCATCACGCACAGGCTGCCGAAACCGAACACCTCGATCTCGACGTCGGTGTTGTTGGCGACGTGTTCGACCTGCGCCAGCGACAGCACGCGCGGCAGCACCCCGCGGGCGATACCGAACTGGCGGTGGTAAAAATTGATCGCCTCGGCGCTGGTGGCCGAGCCCTGCACCGACAGGTGCAGGCAAAGATCGGGATAGTTGTCGGCGGCGTGGCGCATCAGGCCGGGATCGGCCAGGATGACGGCGTCGATGCCGGCGGCGGCCGCGCGGTCGATGGCGCCGCGCCATAGCGCGCTGGTCTCCGGCTACGGATAGGTGTTCAGTGCCAGCAGCACCTTGCGGCCGCGCGCGTGCGCGTAGGCGATGCCCTGGGCGATGGCGGCGTCGTCGAAATTGAGGCCGGCGAAGTTGCGCGCGTTGGTGGCGTCGCGAAAGCCGAGGTAAACGCAGTCGGCGCCCAGGTCGACGGCGGCCTTGAGCGCCGGCAGGCTGCCGGCCGAGCACACCAGCTCGATGGGCGGCGCGGCGGATGAAACGGAATCAGCATGAATCATAGGATGGCGTGGGGCTAAAAAGTCGATGCCGGATGGCGGACGAACTGTAGCGCGCCGTCAAGCCCGGAATCCTTGATGTGCATCAAAGAAATTGTGCCTGGGCCAATGGGACAATGCCGTCCAGCACATCACCAAGGACCACACGATGCACAACAACCACGACCGCAGCGCCCGCCTGCTCGACGTCGGCGGGCTGGAGCCGCCCCAACCCATGGTCCTCATCCTCGAGGCGCTCGACACGCTGGGGCCGGACGAGCGGCTGCGCGTGATGATCGACCGCGATCCTGTTCCGCTGTACCAGGTGCTAAGCCGCTACGGCTGCGCGCACCGCACGACGCCGTGCGAGGCGCGCTACGAAGTGTTGATCTGGCAGGTGCCCGACTGCGGTGACGCATGAAGCTTGCCGCCGCGCCGCGCCGCGCGCTCTCCTCCGATAACAACCCCACATTGTCGCTGCCGCTGCGCTACTTCCTCACCGCGCCGCTGTTCGCCGCGCTGGCGGCGGGCCTGCTGACATGGCAGGGCGAGGCCGCGCTGCTGACGCGCTGGTCGCCGCGGACGTTGGCGCTGACGCATTTGCTGGTGCTCGGCTGCCTGAGCATGACAATGATCGGCGCGCTGCTGCAAATGCTGCCAGTCGTCGCCGGCATCGCCGTCCCGCACGTGGGCCGCGTCGGCGCGGCGGTGCACCTCGGTTTGAACGCCGGCACGCTGCTGCTGGCGCTCGCCTTCTGGTCCGGGTTGCCAACGCTGTTCGCGATGGCGATGGCGGCGCTGCTGGCGTCATTGCTGCTGTTCCTGGGCGCCTGCACGGTCGCCATGTGGCGTCCGCACGCCAACGGTTCCGGCGCGGTGGTGGCCGGCATCCGGCTGGCGCTGACGGCGCTGGTGCTGACCGCCGCCCTGGGAGGCATGCTGGCCGGCGCCTTCGCCTGGCCGGCAGCGGCCCAGCTGCCACTGATACGCCTGACCGACCTGCACGCGATGTGGGGGCTGCTCGGCTGGGTGGGGCTACTGGTGATCGTGCTCGCCTTCCAGGTGGTGCCGATGTTCATGCTGACCGAGCCCTACCCCTCGTTCTTGACCGGAAGCTACACGATGTGGCTGTTCCTGCTGCTGGTGGCGGCGTCGCTGTCGAGCGGACTGTCAGGCACCGGGCTGGTGTTTCACCAGACCTGCCTGGTGTTGCTGGCCGCCGGCTTTGCGCTGTTCGCGGGCGTCGCGCTGCACCTGCTGGCGCGCCGCAAACGTCCCCAGGCCGATCCGACCACGCTGTACTGGCGCATGGCGATGGCCAGCTTGGTGACGGCGCTGGTGCTGTGGCTGTGGTCGCACGCGGAAGTATCGAACGCCACGCCTTTGGCGCTGGGCGTGCTGCTGATCGCCGGCTTCGCGCTGTCGGCCATCAACGGGATGCTGTACAAGATCGTGCCATTTTTAGCCTGGCATCACGCGCAGGACGCGACAGCGGCACGGGGCGGCAAGCTGCCGGCGGTGGGCAAGATCATTCCGGAGCGGCTGGCGAACCTGCAATGGGCGACGCATACGGCGGCATTGCCGCTGCTGCTGGCCGCGTGTTACGAGCCCCGGCTGACGCCGTGGGCCGCAGGACTATTGTGCGTCGCGTGCATCGGGCTGTGGCTTAACCTGCGCTGGGCCGCCACGCTGGCACGCCGCACCAGCGCATTTGCACCACGCCGACCGCGTGGATTGAAACAAGAGGAGCGACATGGAACACACAACTCAAGACACCTATGAGGGCCCCGCGCTGAGCATGACCGTCAGCCGCGAGGGCAACCGTATCCACCGGTTGATTGACGACACCAACTACCCGGTGCGTCCGAGCACCGTGGTGGTCCGGCGCGATCCGATGGTGGCGGCGCTGTTCGGCGCGGCCACCATCGGATTTGCCCGGGCGGCGCCGAGAAAAATCCGTCTAGCGCGTTGACTCGGCAATCAAGCGTGCTTGCGCCGACGCGCAACCGCGCCGAGCAGACCCAAACCTGCCAACAGCATCGCATACGTCTCGGGCTCGGGAACGGTGGTGACGGCAGTCAGCGTCCAGCGGGCCAAGGTGCCGCCGGTGGTGACGGTATATATCTCGCTACTCTTGAAGCCGCGTGTCGATTCCACCCAGCTGAAATCGAGACCGGGCCCGCTACGTTGGGTGAAGTAGTTGACATTGTAGGAACCGGGAAAAAGGCCATCCGTGAAAAGGAAATTATTTTCCAGGCCGGTGAAAGAGACCACCGCATCGTCACGCCAACCTGTCCCGTCGTAGCGGGCCGAGAGCAGCGAACCGCTGCCCGCGAAATCGACGCCGTTGACTTTGACATAGATGTTCGACAGATCGGTGACAAGGTTGCCGTTGGCCGTGCCGTCAAGCCTCCCGGTGATGACCCTGCTGTCGGCGAACGTGTAAGAAAAGTCGAACGTTTCCGCGTGGGCGGAGGCGGAGGCGGAAACGAGCGTGGCGGCCAGCACGACCAGCCCTAGTGTTTTTTTCATTGCGATGCCTCGTCAGAATGGTTAACTTTCGGATACTTTTATATAATATATCATTATCTAAAAGAAAACATCCATGACATTTACTTCGGCAATTTGTAGCGCTGCTCGCGGTACAGGATCGAAGGCAGCACCACGTGCGACATGGCTTTGTCCACCAGTTGCGGATCGGCTGGCGTTGAACTCGTGGTCAGCGTCTTGGTGGCGGCGTCGTACTTGCCCAGCAACGGCTCCTGGCCCGGCCGCAGGATGGTGGCCGACGAGCCCTCCAGCCACGCGAAGTAATTGTCGAACTGGATCAACGCCCGGCCCGGGGTTTCGCTGTCGCGCGCGAAGTCGCGGCCGATCATCGGGTGCTCGCTCGACACGCCCATCAGCGACAGCATCGTCGGCGCCAGATCGATCTGGCTGGCGATGGTCTTGATGACCTTGGGCTGGATGTCGGCGCCCATGATCAGCCCCGGGATATGGAATTTATTGATCGGCACCAGGCTGTCGCCGTAGACCCGGTTGTCGTGGTCGGCGACGATCAGGAACACGGTATCCTTCCAGTAAGCTTCCTTTTTGGCCTGGGCGATGAAGCGGCCCAGCGCGTAGTCGGCGTACTTGACGGCGTTGTTCACGGTCTGCTTCTCGGCGTCGTGCAGCGTGATGCGGCCGTCCGGGAACTGGAACGGCTCGTGATTGGACGACGTGAAGATCAGGCTGAAGAACGGCTTGTTGGCCGCGTGCAGGGTCTTGAGCCGCTCCAGCGATTTGTCGAACAAGTCCTCGTCGGAGGCGCCCCAACTGCCTTCGAACACCGGCTTCATGTCGCGGCGGTCGACCACCTTCTGGAAGCCGTTACCGGTGAAGAAACCGCGCATATTGTCGAAGTGCGCCTCGCCGCCGTAGACGAACTCGGTGTGGTAACCCTTCTGGCCCAGGCCCAGCGCCAAGGTGTAGAAGTTCTGCTGCGCCAGCGACAGCTTGACCACGCTGCGCGCCGGCGTCGGGCCGTAGCCGGCGACGACCGCCTCGATGCCGCGCACCGAACGGGTGCCGGTGGCGTACAGCTGCTCGAACCACCAGCCTTCCTTCTTCAACTTTTCCAGCTCGGGGGTGACCGGCACGCCGCCGAGCGATTCGACAAAGGTCGCGCCCAGGCTTTCCTCGAGCACGATGACCAGGTTGAGCGGACGCTCGCGCTGCGCGGCCGCGACCTGCTTGTGCAAGGTCGGCAACTCGGCGGACGTGAACTGCGCATCCTTGAGCCACGGCGCGCTCTTGACGACCTGGAAAACTTTCTCGCGCGGGTATTTGCCGTAGATCTCGGACGAGTTGGCTTCTTTGCTCATCGAGTTGAGCGCGTCGAACACCGACCATGCGGAGTTGATGATGAGCGAGTTGACCATCGAATCGCCGGTTAGCGCGAACAGCGCCGGATTGGCCGGACGGTGCGCGGTGGTCGAGCGGACTTGCACGAACACCAGCGCCACCAACAGCGGCCACACCAGCAGCAACTTGAGCGGACGCCAGCTGGTCATGTGGGCCGAGGAAGCCTTGAGCAGCCGGTACAGGCCCACGCCCAGCAGGATGGTGGCAATCACGCCCAGCACCAGCGCGATGCGGAAGCCGTTCCACAAGGTGGCGATGACCTCGTGCGGATAGGACAGGTATTCGATGAACAGGCGGTTCGGACGCACGTCGAACTGCATGATGAACTGCGGCGTGGACACTTCCATGAAAACGATGAAGATCAACGCGAACGTCGCCCAGCCGACCGACAACAGGCGCCACAGGCGCTGCGTGCGCTGGTGCGCCAGCAGCGGCGCCAGCACCAGCGGGATCGCCAGGAAATATCCCAGCAAGATCAGGTCGGCGCGCACACCCTGGACGAAGATCCGCAGCGGAATGCCGGTGGGCCCCACCCTGCTCCACTGCCAGGCGACCAGGCCGGCGCGCGACAGCGACAGGATGAGCAGCCCGAGCAACAGCAATTGCAGCGTGGTGGAAAACGGGCCGGCCCAGGCGGTCAGCCTTTCCAGTCTCGCCGCGCAGCGGTTCAGCAGGCTATTCGAACGTGGTGTCATGGAATCCCCTGTCGACGGGTCAGTCGGCGCTGGCGCCGGCGGCGATCGGATGCGAGGCCATGTACTGCGGCGCGCCCGCGCCGGCGCTCATCAGCCAGGCGGTGAACAGCAGGAACACTACCACCATCGCGAACAGCGTCGACACGCGGCGGCTGTCGGCCGGCTGTTCGAACACCGGCGGCTTGCCGTAGCCGACGCCGATGTAGTAGGCGGCGAACACGGTGGTCATGTAATGGACGGCGCCGAACATCTCGCCCAGCTCGCCCTTGCGCGGATGGTCGATGACCAGGTGCGACACGGCCACCAGCGCGACGTAGATCACCGACACCGACAGCGGCGGCAGGTACAGGCCGAAGCGCTCGACGAACGCGCGCACGGCCGGACGCTTGCGCGCCAGCAGCGGCAAGATGATGTTGTGGGTCAGGCCGACGATGGCGATCACCTTCAGCAGCACCGCCTTGTGCAGGCTGGCGCCGCCGACGGCGAGGTTGTGCAGATTGGTCTCGGACTGGCGGTTATGCGACAGGAAGTACTCCGGCGAGGCGATGTGCAGGATGCGCTGGAACCAGCTGATTTCCTCCAGCGCCGCCAGCGCCACCAGCGCCGTCAGGCCGGCGAAGGCGAGCAGTTGCAGGTTGATCTTCGGCGTGCGCTGCCATTGTTCGACGGCGAGGAAGCCGAGCATGCCGGCGGTGACGGTGAAGCACAGGAACTGCATCCATTCGACGATGCCGTCCTCGACCAACAGGCGCCAGATCGCCGTCTGGTCGCCCTTCCACAAGATCGCCAGCAGCATCACGAAGACGTTGACGAGGACCCCGACCGCGACGACCGGATGAACATACCACTTGTTCTTTACCATGCACTACTCCATTGCTGATTAAATTTGTTTGTTACCGGCCGCGTGCGCAAGCACCGGCTCCGGGATGGGCGACGCGTCGGGCTCGGCCAGCGGCGCCACCAACTCGGCGCGGCGGGCGGCGCGCTGGCGCACCATGACCACCACCGTCGAGCCCAGCGCCCACGACCACAGCAGCGGGTCGAGCAGCGCGTCCCACAGATTGCCCGAAGGCAGGCGCAGCACGGAAAACAGCAACACGGCCACCAGCAGCGCGGCGGCGCCGGAGCCGGCCTGGCCGCGCGCGATGGCCACGGCGCAGGCGATGGCCATCGCGCAAGCGGCCAGCGGTGCGGCGACCGCGCCGAAGCCGCTGGAATATAGACCCAGCGCCAGCACGCCGAAGGCGTCAAGATACAACACCAGCCCGGCGACGACCAGCGGCAGCGCCAGGGCCGCCGGCATGACCAGCCGGACCGGCCGGCCCTGCCAGCGTGCGTGCAGCGACACCACGCTGAAGCCGACCAGCAGCGCGCTCGGGTATTGGAACACCAACGTCAGCCAGTAGGCCGGCGACGCCGCGTCCGGCAAGGCCATCACCACCAGCATGGCGATGACCACGCCGGGAACGAAGGCGGCGTTGACCATCGAGCGGCGCGGGCGCAGCGCGAAGACGACCGGCGACGGTTTGGGGGACAGCCTGGACATCCAGGTCGACAACAGCGCCGGCTTGAGCACCGGCAGGATCGCCAGCAGCATGGCGGCGGCGACCAGCGCCCAGGCCAGGCGCCCGTAGACGATCTGCAAGGCGAGATCAGGCAAGCTCATAACGGGTCCTTCCCCGGATGGATTTTCAGGCGGTGGTGCGCGATCGCGCGGCGCTGGTACGTGTAGGTGATGTGGAGCTCGTCGCCCACCTGGTACATCGCCGGATACGAAAACTCGTCGCCGGGCTTGCCGCTGACGATGTCGGTCAGCGGGCGCCACGCGTGCGCGTCGGTCGAGACCGACAGCGACAAGGTGCTGCGCGCCATGTTGTGGTCGGTGGCCGCGTTGCGCAGCATCAGGAAGCTGCCGCTGGTCAGGCGCAGCACCGCCAGCGCGGTGCCATGGTTGGTCATCGGGGTGGCGTCCATGTCTTCCCAGCTGTTGCCGCCGTCGCGGCTGAACGCCTGCTGCACGCGCCGCTCGCCGCCGGCGTCGCGCATCCAGGCGCGCACCTCGCTGGCCGACACCGGCACCAGCGTCGGCTGCAGCGATTGCGTGCGGGCGCCGATGCGCGTCAGCCGCTGCGGCGTGCCGTTGGCGTCGAACGCCATCAGCATCGGGTATTTGTTGCCGATTTCGAAGTAGGCCGGCAGCCACCAGCCGCCGTCGGCCAGGCCGATCGGCGCCGAACGCACCAGCACGCTGGTATTGAAGACCGGGGACATCGGCAGCACCCGGCGCACGGTGAAATGGGCGCCCTGGTCGCGCGATTCCATCTGCACGATGCGCGAGGCGGCCCAGCCGCCCAGGCCGGTGGAAACGACGTACAGGTGGACGGTGCCGTCGGTGGCGGTCCAGGCGACCGGGTTGCCGATGCGGCGCACACCGTGGCCGAGCACGGCCCCGAGCGACTCGCGGCTGGCCACGACCCAGTTATCGCTCCACTTGCCGTTGGACCAGCGCGAGGCGTAAACCTTCACGTCCGGACCGCTCTCGCGGCTGCCGGCCCACCAGAAGGAGATCAGGTCGCCGCCGGGCAGGCTGGCCAGCGCGCTGGCGTGCGCGGACGGCACGCCCTTGGGCATCGGAATGATGGCGCGGGACAGTTCGGTCAGGGTGGGGTCGGCCGGCGCGGCCGAGGTCTGGGCGCCGGCCGGCTGGCCGCCGGGCGGGGCGGCACGCGACCAGCGCCACGCTTCGGCCGCCACCGCGGTGGTCACGGCCAGGACACATGCCAACATGATCAGGCCGGCTGCCCGCTGTAAAGGTGGGCGCGAAGCTCCCATTCCGTCTCCAAGAGATCGGGACATGAAGGAAGCACGTGCAATGATCCTCTTGCCCTAAATTAACAACCTTCCGCGCTCGCCTTGCGGCGGGCGGTAATCACTACCATTTTTTCGTCACGTATGCTTTGACGAATCCGGTATCGTACATGAAAACACGAAAGAAATGTTAGGGCAAAGCACTTCTGCCGGGGGAGGAGATCGGACGCCCGGGGTACCTGCGGGACTTGTTGCCGCGACTTAATCAAATCGCGCTTGTCAAATAGTAATTTCTGAGTTGTAATGTTGTCTGGATTGCACCCACGGTCGATAAGCGCAGCGGCAACCATCCTCGCGAAACGTATCTCACTCATAAAGAAGACAAGTATTGTTAACTGCGTTTTCACTCTTCTTTATGCTGTTGGGATCTGCGCTTGGCTGGTGGATCATTCATGAGCTGATTCATCCGGATGCTGCAGTGCTTTTCTTGTATGGCGCGCTCAGCGTTAGCGCCGCGGTCCTGTACGTGCAGGGCTTACTTTCAATAAAAGCCGGTAACCGGCTAGTTCCACGGCTGCTTTTACAGGGCGTGTTTTACGTTACGATGGCATGGGCCGCCCTCTGCCTTTTTTTGCCATTGATGTTCTTCCAGGACTTGGGAGGCTATACGAAACTGCTGTTCGCGTGTTTTGTGATCCTATTTTTCTTGAAAAATATTCACGTCTCCCTGCGTAGCGAGAAAGCATTGTGGAGCCGCTATGGTTTTGGAGTATTTACCAATCATCTAGATATAGATAACTCATCCGTCGACTGGGAGAAGGTCGCTCGCTCCATGGATACCCACAGAAATGTCAGGGCGATTGGCATTCCTCATCGTTGGCATTCCGTCATTTCGAAAACAATGTACACGTTCGCAGTGGCCGGGTTGTATGTCGCCGGGCTCTATTCGGTGTTCGCAGTGATGACCTGGGCACTGCCTGGGACAGTTATTGCCGGCGTAATGCTCCAGCATGCGAGCCATTTGTTCTTTCAAGCGTACCGCGTGCGGCTTTGGGAGAGAGAGAATGGCACGACGCTCAAGTCCGCGCCTTTCCGCCATCGAAAAAAGAGAACGCAGTCTTCTCGCTAAGGCTCGCTATTCACCTCCGTCAATCGAATCGCTCTTGTCAAACAGTACTTTCTAGGGTGTAATCTTGCATGGATTATATCTAGCCCGGCGTTGGAGGTACCAGCGCGGCATATCTGGAGTAGAAGTAACATGACAGAACCGGTTTCGTCGCAAAACAGCTCGTCCTCTCCATCTGCACTGCTCGCCGGTTTCTCGCAAAGCACTCGGATACTCAAACTCACCACGCCCCTCGGCGCCGACGTGCTGCTGGCCGAGTGCGTGCGGGGCGAGGAAGGCATAGCCACCGGCTTCAGCTTCAAGATCGCCGCGCTCTCGACCGACGCCGCCATTTCGCTCAAGTCGCTGATCGGCCAGCCGGTGCTGCTGGAGTTGATGACGGCCGCCAGCCGCGACC
>NZ_FODC01000009.1 GCF_900110275.1 Duganella sp. CF517 | reverse complement strand
ACTTGCATGTGTAAGGCATGCCGCCAGCGTTCAATCTGAGCCAGGATCAAACTCTTCAGTTTAATCTCTGTTACTTTTGCCGTTTTACCGGCACTCTTATTGCTAAGAGGTCGCTCACTCAAAATACTGACAGGCCACTATTTTCATAGCGCCTATTTCATTACTTCTTGTGAACATTTGATATTTTAAGTATCGCGGAACCGAAGTCCCGCGTGCACTTTCATCAAACGTCCACACTTATCGACTGTTAATTTTTAAAGAACTTTATTCGGTACTGCTTGTTACTGTTTGCTGAAGAAGCGTTGTGTTCATCAGCGAAGAGGCAAGATTATGAAGCGTTTCGAATATTTCGTCAAGCACTTCTTTTTCTTCGTCTTCTTCATGTCACGCCGCATTTGTGTGCGTCGTTCTGCGAGGGGGCGAACTATAGCAAGGCGCAACAATTACCGCAAGGACTTTTAAAGCCTGACTGCAACATCTGGATAAAGTCTTACCAGGGCGGCGGTTGCTATTTCCCGGATCAGCGCGGTGGCGGCCTCGCTGTCCGCCTTATCGCGGCGAAGGTCCCCCCATAACGCCACCAAGGCGGCGTCGTGCTGCGCTACCGCCTGCTCTACCTCTTCCTGCCAGAACGCCGGCGCCTCGTTCTCGACGAAATTACCGCGTCCACGTCCGAAGTGCGCCACCGCCAGGTAACGCAGAATGCCGACCACCACCAGATTACGCATGAAGGCATCGGTAAATTGCACGGCGGCCTGGTTGCGGTCGGTACTCGAATTAAATCCCCAGGCCGCGCCGGCGAACGTCAACGCGCCGACCACCCCGCCCAGCAAGGCGCCGCCGCCCAAGGTCAGCCCGCCAGCCATGACGTCGGCCGACAGGCCGGTCGCCGCGCCGGAGATCACCGCGCCCAGCAAACCCGCCTGCGCCTTATCAATGGGAGCGCGCACGGCGAAGTTTTCGCGCACCCGCTCGTTGATTTTGCCGGCGTCGGTTGGATCGAGCTGGTGCAGGATCAACAGTTCGCGCGTCGATTCGACGGTCGCCTGGTTCAAGCGCGCGATCAGATTGCCCATGGCGCGGTCTTGGCGCTGCTGCTCATCGTTCTTGCCGATGCCGACCACCTTCAGCGCCGATTTGAGCATGCTGGAAGGCACGGCGTCGACCGCCTCGCTATCGCGCGCGGCCGCCGCCAGCTGTTTGGCCAGCAGTCGGATCGCATGGTCGTAGCGGCGCACGTTGGCCGCTTCCCAGGTTGCGAACAAGCGGGCATAACCGGCCTGCTGCGACGGATCGACCAGTTTGCCGACCGCGTCGTAAAAGACGCGCTCATGCACCCAGCAGCGGGCGAAGGCGTCCAGCGCCAGCACCTCGCGCACCGCTGGATATTGCGCCAAATGCGCGCGCCAACGCCCCTGCTCCGCCTGCTCCTCGGCGGCGGGCCGGGGCCGCCCGGTCTGGTTCAGCAACACCACCACCGGCTTGCCGATCCAGTCCAATATCTTCATCTCCGCCGGCACATAGCCGGCATCTTTCGGATTTTCCGAGGAGTTGACCAGATAAAGAACGACGTCCGCCGACTCCTTGGCCGTGCGCAAGGCATTCTGACTGAGCCAGAACGGCCGGTCGCGGTAACGGTCCAGCACTTCCCGCAGGAACCAGCCGATCGGGTTGCCCGACTGCCCCAACCGCTTGAGCAGGCGCACCGAGTCGCCGAAGCCCGGCGTATCCCACAATTGCAGGCTGTCGCCCTGCGGCGTCGTCAACAGCGTATGCGACTCGGCGAAGATGGTCACGTGGGCGGCGTCGCGCACCTCGCCGATGTCCATGCCGACCAGGGTGCGCGCCAACGTGGTCTTGCCGTTATTGGTATGCGAAATCAGCGCGAACTGGATTTGCACCGCGTCCGCCGCGGTTTTTTCAATCGAAACATTCATGCTGCAGCCGACAGTTTCAGCCCGACGCCGGCGTCGAGCGGGTGGATGGACGGGTCCAGCAGATTCACGACGGTCGCCGTGGTCTGGTGGAAGCGGCAGAATTCTTGCCACAGGGCGGTTCTCTCGGCGAGCCCGCGCTGGTCGGCCTGGCCCATGCGTTCCACAAAGGAGGATTCGTCGAGCAGAACCGCGATGCCGCGCGGCGACGCCTTCACCAAATAATCGAGGAAGGCGCCATGATTTTCCTTTTCAGGCGTCGCTGTCAAGTTGAACAGCACCGCCGTCATGGTCACGTTCGGATCGTTGAGGTCGACGTCGCGCAGCGCCTCCCGGGGCTCCTCGCCGTACGAGGTCGACGGCCGCAACATCATGCGGCCCTGCTCGCCGAACAGCATGATGGCGATCTGCCCCAAGCCGCGATGGCGGGTTTCGTCGACCGTAAAGCTGAACGGCAACACGCGCAGCATGCCGCCGGTGCCGGCGCCGATCGTCTCATTGAGCTTGCGGAAATATGGCTGATCCAGGTCGAGCGGGAAACGCCGGCTCAGGCGCGCCGCGCGCCAATTCGCGACCAGCGCCAGCACCAGACGCGGCAGCACGACCAGCAGGAAGATCGTCGCCGCGTACAGATGGACCCAGCGCGCGCCACCCTCCGGCGCCGTGGTCTGCGGGAAACGCAGCGCCTCGATCTCGGCCAAGCTGAAGCCCTGCAACTGGAACACGGCGATGGCCGGCGCGAACAATATGGACAGCAGGCTGTGCACCTGCGTGGCGTCGAGGAAGGTGCTTTCCCAGCCGGCCGCGTACTGGGACAGCAGGCCACGGCCATATAAGGAGAGCACGGCGCCGAGCGCGAACATGGCCGCGCTCAGGTGGATGGTGCGGCCGAGCCGGGCCGTCGTCAATTTGGCGCTCAGTTGCGACCATTCGCCCATAAAGCCCAGCAATCCGGTGGCCAGCACCGGCGGCACCTTGCGCGGCACGGCCAGCTTGCCGACGCTCAGGCGGCGGATCAGGCCCGACTTCGGCCCGCCGTCGGCGCGCGCGGGGATGAACAGGCTGATTAACAAGCCCAGATAAACCAGAAGATTCCAGGCAATGATCAGCAGCAGCGGCGCCGACAGCAGATCGACGCGGTGCGGATCGGTAATGCGGTCCAGCGCGGCGCCCAGCGCCAGCGCCAGCAGCGGCAACAGCCAGGCCAGCGCCCGCAGACCGGTCGAGCGCTTGGCGAAGCCGGCAAACGCCGGCGTCCGCTCGGTCAGGCGTTTCAGTATCTGTTCCGAGCGCTGCTGCAGGAAATCGTCGGGCGTGACGTCCGCATGTTTGTCCGAGGCTTGCCATTGCGCCAGCTCGCGCGCGCTGCGGCTGGCGTACATGCGGTCGTCCTCGCTGAGCACTTCTTTCTTCTGGTCGGCCAATTCGATGGCCCGCACCAGGACGACGTCCCTGGCTATGTGCTCGTTCATAGTGCTCCTGTGTTTGGTCAAAGCGACAACTCGACAGGATTGTGACCCAATTTCCCGAATCAGGCCAATTCCGCACGCCGTTCGGCCGGCCTGAGCGTGCGATAGAGAACGTCGACGACGAATACGGCGACCCACATCGACCAAAGCGTGTGCGTCAGGAAATGCGCGCCGCGCAACTGCTGCATCCAGCCGACCGCCAGGCCGAAGGCCAGCATCACGCCGCCCACGGCGGCGGCCATGCGGGGACGATGCGGCAACCAAAATACGGCCACAGCCACCAGCCAGAGCGCGCTGGACGCATGGCCGCCAGGGAGGCACTGCCCCGGCGACACGCCGGCCGGCAGCATCTCCAGCAGCCGCACATAGGGCTCGCGGCCGCCGTAGCGCTGCAAATCCCACGGGCAATGCGAATCGCTGAAGTGCTTCAACACGCTGATGCAGGTCGGCACCAGGATGGCCGACAGCGCCAGCACGCGCAGGCCGGTGCGGCGCGGCGCGTCCCAGTACGTCCGCGGCCTGGCCCAATCCCACGCGGCCAGCGCGACGACCGTCACCCCCATGACCTGCAGGATGGTCTTCAGGATGTCGTGGTTGAACCGTTCGGCCAGCCACGCATGGTGCCAGGGAAACGTGCCGCTGGCGCGGTCGAACATGGCGTCGGCCAGCGCCAGATCGATATCGGTGTAGTTACCGATCCAGAGGATCAGCATGCCGGACAGGATCAACGCGGCGTCGACGGCGCGCAGCGCGCCTCCTTGTTTAAGACTGGTTCGCGAGCGTACAAGCATGGAAAATATCGAGTCGGGGATTGTAGACGGCCGTGCTGATGTTCAGCATGCCGAGGAACGAATGGAACACGTTATCGTGGGAGAACTCCTGCCCGCGCCGCGCCTCCAGGCAGCGCTGGTCCAGGTTGAAACGGTCGCGGTAGCCCTGGTCCAGCCACAGCATGAAAGGCACGTGGCGCTGTTCGTCGGGCGAGATGAAGTACGGCGCGCCGTGCAGATACATATTCTTTTCGCCCAGCGATTCGCCGTGGTCCGAGAAGTACATGAAGGCGGTGTCGACATTGTCGGCGGCGCCGGCCGCGCGCAACAGGTCGATGGTCTTGCTCAGGAAATAGTCGGTATAGGCGATGGTGTTGTCGTAGGCGGCCACGATGGATTCGCGCGAACACTTTTCCAGTTCGTTGCTACTGCACACCGGGCCGAACCGCTGGAACGCGGCCGGATAGCGCTTCCAGTACGCCGGTCCGTGGCTGCCCTTCTGGTGCAGCACGATGACCAGATCCTGCTTGGCGTCGCGGATGATTTCCGGCAGGCCTTGCAGCATGCGCTCGTCGAAGCACTCCTCCGTGTTACAGAACGGATCTCCGGCCTTCGGCTGCGACATGTCCTCATACGTCACGCGGTCGCACACGCCTTTGCAGCCCGAATTGTTGTCGCGCCACAGCACCTGCAAGCCTGCGTGGCTGAGCACGTCGAGCAAGCCCTCCTGCGCCTTCGCCTTGGTCTCCGAATAATCGACGCGGGCGAAGCCGGAAAACAGGCAGGGAACGGAAATCGCCGTGGCCGTGCCGCACGATTGCACATTGCTGAAGTTGAGCAGGCCGGCCTGGCGCGACAGCAGCGGATTGGTGTCGCGTTTATAGCCGTTGAGCGAGAAATTCATCGCGCGCGCGGTTTCGCCGACCACCATGATGGTCACCGTGCGGCGCTTTTGCTGCGCCCACAAGGTGCCCTTCATGGCGTCGCTGCCCAGCGGCGCGATCACCGTCGCGCGCGCCATTTTGTGCTTGAGAAAAGAGTTACCGGCCTGGATGACGTTGGTCGGCGTCAGCAGGAAGCGCATCTGGCGGTATTCGCGCACGGCCGGCGCCAAGGTCTTGAAGAAGCCCATCATCAGGACGCCGGCAACCAGCAGGGAGACGACGATCACGGCGGGATTGAGCAACAGCGCGCGGCGCAGCGGCGGAAATTCCAGCTTGAGATGGTACACCAGCACCGACGGCACCACTCCCAGCAGGGAAATCGTCAGCACCAGGCTCCAGCTGAACAACTCGGTGGCCTCGTGCACATCGGTTTCCATGACGTTCTGCAGCATCGAAGCATCGATGGCGATGCCGTAGCGGTTCATGAAATAGCTGCTGAAGGCGGTAACGAAGAACAGCAGGATCAGCACCGGCTTGATCACGTAACGAAAACTGAACAAGGTCAGGAAGGCGTTGAACGCCAGCGCCAGCAGCGTAAACGACGCGACATACAGCGGCACGTTGGCCGGTTGGAAGCCGCCGGTCGCCACGAAGAACGTTTGCCAGAAGCTAAAGTTGTACACCAGTACAAAGAAAGCGGCGACCGCCAGGGTCAGGTGCTGGACATGAACGCGCGGCACCCTTGTGAATGGCGTGACGCGCAGAAGCGGCAGCAAGCGCGCGCGATGATGACTAAGCGTTAAGTTCGGATGTATGTTCAACTGAGGCTCCTGAATTCCAGCCTCCACCTTACTTACCCGTCGGTCAACTCCGCGTCAAAGATGCGTTAAGTTTACGTTAAATTCCTCAAGGAAATCGAATCTCAAACACGCTGCCGCCGCCGACGCGCTCGCTATAGGCCAGGTCCGCGCCCAGATAGGCGCAAATGCGCTGCACCAGCCCCAGGCCCAGGCCGGTGCCCGACGAGCCGCTCGCGCTGACCGGGATGGCCTCGTTCAGCAGCCGCGCGCGGGCCGCGGCGGGCAGGCCGGGGCCGGTATCCTCGACGATCAGCGAACGCCCGGCCAGCCGCACCACGACCTCGCCCTGCAGCGTATAAAGACAGGCATTGCGCACGAGGTTGCCGATGGCGGCGATCAACAGTTCGCGCGGCGCCTGGATCATGAAATCCTCGCCGCCGGCATACCTTACCTCCAGCGGTTTGGCCACCGTCAAGCTCTGGCAGCGCGCCGCCTCCTCGCCGGCCAGCCCGGCCGCCGAGACCGACGTCATCTCCAGCATGTCCGGCGAGCGCGCCAGCCGCAGCAGCACCGTCACCGAATCGGAGGCGTCGCGCGCGGCGCGGTAGATGCGCTCGGACGCGGCGTGGATGGCCGGATTGGCATGCGCCTGCGTCATCAGGATTTCCGCCGCGCCGGTGATCACCGTCAAAGGGGTGCGCAGCTCATGGCTGACGTCGCCCGTGAAGAAGCGCTCGCGGTCCAGAACTTCGGTCAACTCCTTGGTACGGGCCGAAAAAGCGCGCGCCAGAATCCCCAGTTCGTCGGGACTGTCCTGCAGCGGCAAGTCCGTACGGCGCGCCTGCACCGCCGAGGCCAGCCCCATGATCGGCGCCACCAGACTATTGCCGATGTACGCGCCGAACATCATCGAGCAAATCAAAAATCCGATAAAGCCGATGGCGAACATGCCGTACACCACCACCTCGATTTTTTCGTAGGCGCTGGCGTGGTCGACCACCGCGTACCGTCCGTTGGCGTCGCGCCCGGACCAGACATGCAAATCGACGCCATCGACGGTGATCTCGGTCGCACCGTCTGGCAAGTCCCGCAACGACAGCGGAATTTCGGCGTCGTGATGGAAGCTCAGGCCGGCCGGCATTTCCACCGGCAGGCCGCCGGCGTGGCGCGGCGACGCCCAGGCGGCCACTTCCTGCAAGCGCTCGTCGACCAGTTTGACCTCGATGCCTTCGACGGCGACGGCGGCGATGACGGCGAAAAACAGGATGCCGGCGGCGGCGAACGTCAGATAGGCGACGACGATACGCCGGCGCAAGGATTTAAACGGTGGCATCGGAGGCTAGCAGTTTATAGCCGATGCCCGGAACGGTGCGCAGCATGGCGAATTCAAAAGGTTTGTCGAGCGCCTGGCGCAGCGCATGAATGTGGGTGCGCAGCGCGTCGCTGTCCGGACGGTCCTCGCCCCACACTTCCTGCTCCAGCAATTCGCGCGGCACCAGCCTGGGCGCTTGCGTCATCAGGCATTTTAAAATGGTGTAGCCGGTCCTGGTCAGCGCCAGCGGCGTGCCGGCGCGCTTGACCTCGAAATTCTCGGTATCGAAGCGCAAGTCGCCGACGCTGAGCACGGCGGCGCCGGTGGTCTGGCCGCGCGCGCGCCGCAGCAGGGCGTTCAGGCGCACCTCCAGTTCGACCAGCGAAAACGGCTTGACCAGGTAATCGTCGGCGCCGCTGTCGAAGCCGGCGACCTTGTCCTCCAGCGTGTCGCGAGCGGTCAGCATCAGCACAGGCGTGGCGTCGCGCAGCTCGCCGCGCAGCTTCTGGCACAACTCCAACCCCGTCATGCCGGGCAGCATGACGTCCAGCACGATCACGTCGTACTCGTGCTGCGCCGCCAGGGCCAGCCCGGCGTAGCCGTTCGCCGCCGAATCGAGCACATGCCCTTTCGCCTCCAAAAAGGCATACAAATTGGCCAGAATGTCGGGATTGTCTTCAATAATCAGAATACGCATGGAGGTCGGACCGTCGGCTTACAGCCCGTCGAAATTGGGCGGCCGCTTTTCCAGGAAGGCTTTCATGCCTTCTTTTTGCGCAGGCGTGCCGAACGCGGCATGGAACAGGCGGCGCTCGTAGCCCACGCCTTCGGTCAGCGGCACTTCATAGGCGCGGTTGACGGCGTCCTTGACCATCATCGCCACCGAGGTCGGCATGGCGGCGATCACGGTCGCGGCGGCCAGCACTTCCTCGATCAGCTTGTCGGCCGGGACGACGCGCGACACCAGGCCCATGCGCTCGGCCTCGACCGCGTCGATGGTGCGGGCGGTCAGCAGCATGTCCATCGCCTTGGCCTTGCCGATCGCGCGCGGCAGGCGCTGCGAGGCGCCGGCGCCCGGCGTGACGCCGATCTTGATCTCCGGCTGGCCGAATTTGGCGGTGTCGGCGGCGATCACGAAGTCGCACATCATCGCCAGCTCGCAGCCGCCGCCCAGCGCATAGCCGGCCACCGCGCCCACCACCGGTTTGCGCACGCGCAGGATGTGCTCCCAGTTGCGGCCGATGTAGTTGTCGCGATAGGTGTCCACATACGTGTAGTCGACCATGGCGGCGATGTCGGCGCCGGCCGCGAAGGCTTTCTCGCTGCCGGTCAGGACGATGCACCCGATCGCCGGATCGGCGTCAAACTTGAACAACGCCTCGCCAAGTTCGTTCATCATGCGGTCATTGAGCGCGTTCAGCGCCTTCGGACGGTTCAGGCGGATCAGCGCGACTTTGCCGTGCACCTCAACGATCAGGTCTTCATATTGCATGGTGTTGCCTCCATGGTGGAATTTTACAGGTCGATTGTAGCGCCTATCACCGCCGCTGGTATTATTGATGCTTGGCAACTTACTTCGGCGAGCCTCCCATTTTTACCTCCCTGCGCCGCCCGCTGCGCGACAAGCTGGGCGCTGACCCGCTGCTGGGCAACAGCGATTTCCTGCGCTACTGGTTCAGCGCCATCCTCAACGGCTTCGGCGGCTATATCGGCGGGCTGGCCGTGCCGCTGTGCGCGGTGCTGCTGCTCAAGGCCACGCCGGCGCAAATGGGCATGCTGGGCGCGGCGGCGGCGATGCCGTTCGCGCTGTTCGCGCTGCCGGCCGGCGTGCTGCTGGACCGCAACCGCAAGCTGCCGATCCTGCTCTCCAGCAAAGCCATCCAGGCGAGCGCGCTGTTCAGCATCCCCGCCGCTTACTGGATGGGCGTGCTGTCGGTCGAATGGATGTATGCGGTCGCCTTCACCACCGGCGCGTGCAACGTCGTCGGCGGCGGCGCCGAGCAGGTCTTCCTGACCAACCTGATCGGTCGCGAGCGCCTGATGGACGCGCAATCGAAATTCGCCGCCACCGACTCGGCCTCGCGGCTGCTGGCGCCGGGGCTGGCGGGGCTGCTGATCCAATGGCTGACCGCGCCCTATGCGGTGCTGCTCAACGCCATGGGCTTCGTCACCTCGATCCTGCTGCTGCGCAACCTGAAGGCCAACGATCCGAAGCCGGCGCCGTCCGACAAGCACCCGCTGCGCGACATCCGCGACGGCTTGCAATTTATCTGGCAGCAGCCGTTGCTGCGCACGCTGGCCTGGAGCGTGGGCGCCTGGCACATGCTGTTTTACGGTTACGCGGCGCTGGCGGTGCTGTTCGCCACGCGCGACCTCGGCATGAGCGCGGGCATGCTGGGCGCGGCGCAGATGGTCGGCGGCCTCGGCGTGCTGGCCAGCTCGATGCTGCTCAAGCCGCTGACCCGGCGCTACGGCGCCAGCGGCACCATCCTGATCGGCATCGGCCTGACCGCCTTCGCCTTCACGTTGACGCCGATGATACCGGCCAGGCTGTTCGGCACGCCGATGGCCAGCGCGACGGCGTTCGCGGCCTTGTCGCTGTTCCTCGACTGCGGCGTGATGCTGTTTGTCATGCCGTACATGGCCATCCGGCAAAAAGTCACGCCGGACGCCTACCTCGGCCGCATGGTGTCGACGATGCGCTTCCTGACCATCGCCGTGGCGCCGCTGGGCGCGCTCACGGCCGGGTATATCGGCGAGCATTTCAGCGTCCGCACCGGCATGGCGTGCGTGGCCGTGGGCGCCATCGTGCTGACCGCCTGCATGGCCGTGGCGTCGTCGCTGCGCGACGCCGAACAGCCGGCGGTGGCCGCGCCGTAAGCGGCCCTACCGTGCGCCGGAAATCCGGCCAAGCCAGTACGCTCACTCCCGTATCAACCGATCCCGATAGGAGTGCGCCATGTTCAACACCATATTACTGCCGACCGACGGCTCCGACTTGTCGGACAAGGCGACCGCGACGGCGGTCGAGTTCGCCAAACTGCATCGCGCCAAGATCGTCAGCATCACCGTGATCCAGCCCTTGCCACTGGCGTCGATGGGCGATGGCGGCGCCGTGATCGACTCCGGCCAGTTCGCCGTCAAGATGCAGGAAGCCGCGCGCGCCTACATCGACAAGGTGGCGGCGGCCGCGCGCGCCGCCGATATTCCATTCGAAGGGGTGATCTCGGTGTCGCACACCCCGTACGAGGAAATCGTCGAGGCGGCGAAAAAATTCGACTGCGACCTGATCATGATGGCGTCGCACGGGCACAAGGGTATTAACAAGCTGCTGCTGGGCAGCCAGACCGACAAGGTGCTGGCGCACACGACCTTGCCGGTGTTGGTGTTGCGCTAGCGCTCCCCGGCCTCAGGGCTGCTTGGGCAACAACACCCAGACATTGCCGCGCTGCTTCATGCGGCCGGCGTTTTCCGCCGCCTCCGTGCCGAAGCCGAAGAAGTAATCGACCCGGATCGCGCCACGGATGGCGCCGCCGGTATCCTGCGCCATCACCAGGCGTTGCAGCGGAATATCGCTGTTCGGCATCGTGGTGGCCAGGAACATCGGCGCGCCCAGCGGCAGTTGCGAGGCGTCGATCGCCACCGAACGCTGCGGCGTCAGCGGCACGCCCTGCGCGCCCTTCGGCCCGACCTTCGGGTCCGGCAGCTTTTCTTCCTTGAAGAACACATAGCTCGGGTTCGCATTGAACAGTTCCTGCATGCGGGTCGGGTGGCCGGCGATCCAGGCCTTGATGCCCTGCGCCGACGCCTGTTCCAGCGTCAGCTCGCCCTTCTCCACCAGATACTTGCCGATCGATTTGTACGGATGGCCGTTCTGGTCGGCGTACGCCACGCGCACCGTTTCCTGCGTATCGGTCAGCTGCACGCGGCCCGACCCCTGCACCTGCAGGAAGAACGATTCCACCGGATCGTCCACCCACAGCAATTCCTTGCCGGTGAAATCGGCCTTCTCGATCTCGGCGCGGGTCGCGTACGGCACCACCTTCTTGCCCACCAGCTTGCCGCGCAGGCGCATGCCCTTGAGCTCCGGATAGACGCCGGCCAGGTCGATCGTGACCATGTCGTCCGGCACCTTAAACAGCGGCGTTTGATACGGCCCGCCCTTTTTGCGGGCGCCGCGCAGCAGCGGCTCGTAATAGCCGGTGACCAGCCCATCGGTGGCGCCGTCCGGCGCGATCACCTGGTTGGGCACCATGAACGCCTCGAAGAAGGTGCGGATGGCCTTGTCGTCGGCGGCGTTGACGCCGCGCGCGATCGAGCACGATTCCTTCCATTGCGGCTGCTTGACCAGCACGGCGCACGAGGACATGAAGGCCGGCCAGGCGGCGCGCACGTCGTCGCGGTCCCAGCCGGGCAGCGCGGCGAAGGTGGCCGGCACCATCCGCAGCGCACCGGGCGCGGCCGGCACGGTCGGGACCGGCGGCGTCGACGGCGTGGCGGGCACGGCCGGCGGGGTCGGCTGTCCGGCCGGCTTTTCCGGCGGGATCGGCGTGGTGGTGCAGGCGGCCAGCGAAAGCGCGACGACGGACAGCGGAACGAGTAGACTACGACGTGTAAATGACATAAGGATAGCTATGTGGGTAGTGATATTGGAAGCATGCGTGGCGTTTTTCCTGCTGGTCTTCATCGTCTGGTGGACGATGTACCAGGGCAAAGGCAAAACCAGGAAGTTGCCCCCGCCCGAACGGCATGACGATCCGAAATAACGGGAGAGGCGGCGCGGCCGCAAACCCGCTGGATCAATGGAGCGTGCGTGGCAGCGACAGCACGAACTCGGGGATCTTGGCTTCGAACTGATGGCCGTCCTCGGCCACGCAGAAGTATTCGCCGACCATCGAGCCCTGCTGGGTTTGCAGCGCGGTGCCGCTGGTGTATTCGAAATGCTCGCCCGGCTGCAGCAACGGCTGATGGCCGACCACGCCCAGTCCGCGCACCTCTTCGATGTGGTTGTTGGCGTCGGTGATGACCCAGTGGCGCGAAATCAGTTGCGCGGCGACGGTGCCGGTGTTCTTGATCGTGATCGAATAGGTGAACACGAAGTTGGTGCGTTCCGGATCGGATTGATCCGGCAGGTACTGGGTTCTGACCGACACAGTAAATTCATAAGTTGCCATCGAAATTCCTTAAGGCTGAGGCGTGGGGTCGTAATGAGATCAATTGCGATTGTATATCGTCAGGCCCCCATTGCACCGCAAATCGGCAACGGGTGCAAGCGGCGTGAGGCTGAAACCAGGCTGAAAGCAGGCTGAAAACGGGCGCGGGCGCGCACGGCAGCGTAAAATAGCGCATCTTTTTAATGCAGGCCTCACGTCATGTCCAATTTCCGTATCGCCCCCAGCATCCTGTCCGCCGACTTCGCCCGTCTGGGTGAAGAGGTGCGCAATGTCGTCGCCGCCGGCGCCGACATCATCCACTTCGACGTGATGGACAACCATTATGTTCCGAACCTGACCATCGGCCCGCTGGTGTGCCAGGCGATCCGCCCGCACGTGGACGTGCCGATCGACGTGCACCTGATGGTCAAGCCGGTCGACCGCCTCATTCCGGACTTCGCCAAGGCCGGTGCCAACATCATCACCTTCCACCCGGAGGGCTCCGAGCACATCGACCGCTCGCTGCAACTGATCCGCGACCACGGCTGCAAGGCCGGCCTGGTGTTCAACCCGGCCACCCCGCTGAGCTATCTGGAACACGTCATGGACAAGATCGACATGATCCTGATCATGTCGGTCAACCCCGGCTTCGGCGGCCAGTCCTTCATTCCGCAGGCGCTCAAGAAGATCGCCGAGGCGCGCCGCCTGATCGACGACTCGGGCCGCGACATCATGCTGGAAGTCGACGGCGGCATCAAGATCGACAACATCGCGGCGGCGGCGGCGGCCGGCGCCGACACCTTCGTGGCGGGCTCGGCCATCTTCGGCCAGCCGGACTACAAGGCCGTCATCGACGCCATGCGCGCCAATTTGGCGGCGCTCTGATCCTCTAGCACGACTTCGGGTGGCGCGGCCGCGCCACCCTGCCCGTCCCCTCCCGCTGTAGCATTTCCCGCATCCAGAACGCAAAGATCGCCTCGAATCCACCAGCGCTTGTGCCTGCTCAAAATTTCACGCCTTATCCAATGCCAGCATAGCGCACACGGACAAGCAGTCGGGAATGAAAGAGCGAGCCCGTTGGCGAGTTGCGGCAAGGCAGGCGCAACGATCGCAGATGCGATAGCAAGTCCATTGGACGGCGTCAAAGGGCTCTTAAGGGCCTCGTGAACATGATGCTACGACAACCAGCATCTTGAAGTTTGGAGGAAATTCAATGACTGCCGATAAAAACACAGAAGCTGCTCTAGAGCAAATTAATCGAGCACCGGAAAAGCAGAAAAAATATCCGGAAGACATGGGTTTTTATCCAATTCGCTCGCATGACAGGACAAACTGAAAACACCCTGGCTCGAAAATTATTTGGATCTACGTGACGATAATGCGGGCAAGAGTGCGTTAAACAACTTCTTGCGTGAGACAGGTGCGGACTCATTTCCTCTAGCGGACCGCTCGCGGGGGGCACTCTTAGGGCTGATGCTTGGGGATGCGCTAGGGATGCCACTGGAGTTTAGTAAGCGGGATACCAAGCACGTATCGGACCTCGAAAAAGGCGGCCCTTTCAATCTTGAGCGCGGCTACTGGACCGACGACAGCAGCCTCGCCTTCTGCACCGCCTACAGTCTGTCCAAATGCGTCGGCTTCGATGCCAGGCATATGATGGAATGTTATTCGCTCTGGTATCGCTATGGAGCGTTCAGCTCAACCGAAGAGTGTTTTGACATTGGCAATGCGACCCGGCAGGCGATCGAAAACTACCTCCGCACCGGCGAGCCATATTCGGGCAGCGCGCACCCTAAAACCGCTGGAAACGGCTCTTTGATGAGGCTCGCGCCAATACCGATCTTCTATTCGGACGACTTTCAACGCACCGTCCATTTTGCGGCCGAAAGCTCAAAATTGACGCACAAGGCGGTCGAGGCGGTTGATGCATGCCGTTACTTTGCCGCGCTTCTTTACGGCGCGCTCAATGGCGAAAGCAAAGGGAAAATTCTGGACGGATTGTATGCACCCGCGCCGGACTACTGGGATCAGCATCCGCTGACGCCGTCCGTGAAAAAAATCGCGCTGGGCTCGTACAAAAACAAGAGCCGCGACCAGATTTCCTCATCCGGCTATGTCATCGATACCTTGGAGGCCGCACTATGGGCATTTTATCGAAACGATGACTTCCGAAGTGGCGCCCTGGAAGCGGTCAACCTGGCCAATGACTCCGACACTGTCGGCGCCGTGTATGGCCAGCTGGCCGGCGCTTTCTATGGGGAGATGGAGCTGCCGTTCGACTGGATCCGCAAGCTCTACAAATTACAAGCGGCCTATCATTTCCCCCAGGATCTGCTTCAAGCAAAAACCGAAAACGCGCGTCATGTGGAAGCGGCGGCCGCTGCGGACTAAATGCCAGTCCACAATCGCGCGGCCTGAAAAAAGCAGCGGGATGGATGGGTTTGGCCACGCTCCGCTATACTTATCCTCCAGCCGGCGGCATACCTATCGGGCATACCGCTTTTTTTGCCTTAGCTCCGAGGAAATGCACCCAATGTCCGCCAATCTGAAACTGTCCCCACTGGCAGGCGTGCGCGCCGCAATCATCGACCTCGACGGCACCATGCTGGACACGATGCCCGACTTCCACGTGGCGATCAACGGCATGCTGAAGGAACTGGGCCTCGAATCCATCGAGCAAGAGCAAATCGCGCTGATGGTCGGGAAGGGATCCGAGAACCTGATCCGCTCCGTGTTGGCGCTGCAAGCGGACGCGGCCGGCGTGGAGCAGCGCTTCGACGCGGCGATGGACGCCTACCAGCGCCATTACCTGGGTATCAACGGCAACCACAGCACCTTGTACCCGGACGTGATCGAAGGCCTGACGGCGATGAAAGCCGGCGGCCTGCGCCTGGCCTGCGTGACCAACAAGCCGATCGCCTTCACCACGCCCTTGCTCAAGCTCAAGGGCCTGGACGGCTTTTTCGACGTGGTCTACGGCGGCGATTCGCTGCCGCGCAAAAAGCCCGATCCGCTGCCGCTGCAAACCGTGTGCGCCGATTTCAACCTGCCGCCGGCGCAGGTGGTGGCCATCGGCGACTCGTCGAACGACGCGCAAGCGGCCCGGGCTGCGGGTTGCCCGGTGTTGACGGTGCCTTACGGTTACAATCACGGACAGTCTATACACGGGATCGATTCCGATGGTATAGTAGACACGCTGCTCGACGCGGCAAGCCGCATAAGTTCGCAAAATTAACCTTTAGCTGAACCAAACCTGACCGAATGTCTTCCATCAAAAAACACAATGTCAACCAAACCGGCTCGATTGAGGCCTGGCTTTGGCGACGCTGGCAATCCTGGCAAAACTAAGCCGAACTGATTGCTGTCGCACGTGCACGCGCACCCGACAGGTTTTTTGACAAACCACCGCCAACCCACACCCATACTTTGGCGGCATGGAGAGAAGACATGACCGAACTCGAATTCAAATCGTTGGCCAACGAAGGCTACAACCGCGTCCCGCTGATCGCCGAAGCCTTCGCCGACCTCGAAACCCCGCTCACGCTGTACCTGAAACTGGCCCAGACCCAGAACGCCGGCAAGAACACCTTCCTGCTCGAATCGGTGGTCGGCGGCGAGCGTTTCGGCCGCTTCTCGTTCATCGGCCTGCCGGCGACCACGGTGCTGCGCACCTTCGGCACCCGCACCGAGATCGTCAAGAACGGCGCCGTGATCGAAACCCACGAAGGCAATCCGCTCGAATTCGTCGAGGCCTACCAGAAGCGCTTTAAAGTGGCGCTGCGTCCGGGCATGCCGCGCTTCTGCGGCGGCCTGGCCGGCTACTTCGGCTACGACACCGTGCGCCACATCGAGAAAACCCTGGCCGACACGCAGCCCAAGGACGACCTGGGCCTGCCCGACATCCAGCTGATGGTGACCGAGGAACTGGCCGTCATCGACAACCTGTCCGGCAAGCTGTATCTGATCGTCTACGCCGACACCACGCAGCCCGAATCCTTCAGCAAGGCGCGCCAGCGCCTGAAGGACCTGCGCATGATGCTGCGCCGTGGCGTCGACGCGCCGGTCACCAGCGCCTCGGTGCGCACCGAAACCATCCGCGACTTCCCGAAAGAGGAATACCTGAAGGCGGTCGCCAAGGCCCACGAATACGTGATGGCCGGCGACTTGATGCAGGTGCAGATCGGCCAGCGCCTGCGCAAGCCGTACGTCGATTCGCCGCTGACGCTTTACCGCGCGCTGCGCTCGCTCAATCCGTCGCCGTATATGTACTTCTACAATTTCGGCGACATGCAGATCGTCGGCGCGTCGCCGGAGATCCTGGTGCGCAACGAGACCCTGCCCGACGGCGAAAAGAAGGTCACCCTGCGCCCGATCGCCGGCACCCGTCCGCGCGGCTCGACGCCGGAACGCGACGCCGAACTGGCCAGGGAACTGCTGGCCGATCCGAAGGAAATCGCCGAACACGTGATGCTGATCGACCTGGCGCGCAATGACCTGGGACGCATCTCCGAGATCGGCAGCGTCAAGGTCACCGACCGCCTGGTCATCGAAAAATACTCGCATGTGCAGCACATCGTCTCCAATGTCGAGGGCAAGCTCAAAGACGGCCTGTCCAACCTGGACGTGCTGCGCGCCACCTTCCCGGCCGGCACCCTGACCGGCGCGCCGAAAGTGCGCGCGATGGAGGTGATCGACGAACTGGAAATCTCCAAGCGCGGCATCTACGGCGGCGCCTGCGGCTACCTGTCGTTCGGCGGCGAGATGGATGTCGCCATCGCCATCCGCACCGGCGTGATCAAGGACGGCATGCTGTACGTGCAGGCCGCCGCCGGCATCGTCGCCGACTCGATCGCCGAGATGGAATGGCAGGAAACCGAAAACAAGGCGCGCGCCGTGCTGCGCGCCGCCGAACAAGTGCAAGATGGCCTGGATGGGGAGTTCTGAGATGCTGCTAATGATCGACAACTACGACTCCTTCACCTACAACATCGTGCAGTACTTCGGCGAGCTGGGTGAGGATGTGCGCGTGTACCGCAACGATGAAATCACGATCGCGGAAATCGAGGCGCTGAACCCGGACCACATCTGCATCTCGCCGGGTCCGAAAGACCCGTCGCAAGCCGGTATCTCGATCGAGGTGCTCAAGCACTTCGCCGGCAAGAAGCCGATCCTGGGCGTGTGCCTGGGCCACCAGGCCATCGGCGAAGCGTTCGGCGGCAAGGTCATACGCGCCAAGCAGGTCATGCATGGCAAAACTTCTTTAATCGCGCATACGGGCGTGGGCGTCTTCAAGGACCTGCCCTCCCCGTTCACGGTGATCCGCTACCACTCGCTGGCAATCGAACGCAGCTCGCTGCCGTCCTGCCTCGAAGTGACGGCATGGACCGACGACGGTGAAATCATGGGCGTGCGCCACAAGGATTACGACATCGAAGGGGTGCAATTCCACCCCGAGTCCATCCTGTCGGAACACGGTCACGCACTGCTGAAGAACTTCCTGGTTCGTTAAGCGGCGGCCCGCCCCCGAGGGGGCCGGCTTCATATCGCGCGTTAAAAAATTAAAGAAGGAATTGCCATGGCTATCACCCATCAAGAAGCACTGCTGCGCTGCATCGAACACCGCGAGATTTTCCACGACGAGATGCTGCACCTGTTCCGCCAGATCATGTCCGGCGAGATGTCGCCGTCGATGATCGCCGCCCTGACCATGGGCCTGCGCGTGAAAAAAGAAACCATCGGCGAGATCGCCGCCGCCGCGCAGGTGATGCGCGAGTTCTCCACCAAGGTGCCGATGGCCGACACCACCGGCCTGCTCGACATCGTCGGCACCGGCGGCGACGGCGCGCACACCTTCAACATTTCCACCGCCTCGATGTTCGTGGCGGCGGCGGCCGGCGCCCGCGTGGCCAAGCACGGCGGGCGCAGCGTGTCGTCGTCGTCCGGCAGCGCCGACGTGATCGAGTCGCTCGGCGCCAACATCAACCTCAAGCCCGAGCAGATCGCGCAATCGATCGCGCAGACCGGCATCGGCTTCATGTTCGCGCCCAACCACCACGCGGCGATGAAGCACGCCGCGCCGGTGCGCAGGGAGCTGGGCGTGCGCACCATCTTCAACATTCTTGGACCGCTGACCAATCCGGCCGGCGCGCCCAATATCCTGATGGGCGTTTTCCACGCCGATTTGGTGGGTATCCAGGTGCGCGTGCTGCAGCGCCTCGGCGCGCAGCACGCCATCGTCGTCTACGGCCGCGACAACATGGATGAAGTCTCGCTGGGCGCCGGCACCCTGGTCGGTGAACTGATCGACGGCGAGATCCGCGAATACGAAATCCACCCCGAGGACTTCGGCCTGCCGATGATCGCCAGCCGCAATCTGAAGGTCGCCAACGCCACCGAATCGAAGGCGAAGATGATGGAAGCGCTGCGCGGCGAGCCTGGCGCGGCGTTCGACATCGTTTCGCTCAACGCCGGCACGGCGCTGTACGCGGCGGGCGTGGCCGGCTCGATCGAGGACGGCCTGGCGCGCGCCCGCGTGGCGATCAACTCCGGCGACGCGCTCAAGAAGATCGAGCAGTTCGTGCAGGTCACGCAAAGCCTCGCCTCCACCAACTAAAGGGCAGCGACCATGTACGGCATTCACGACCTGACCTTGTTTATCATCTCCGGCCTGCTGCTCAATATCATGCCCGGTCCCGATTCGCTGCTGATCATGACGCGCAGCGCGACCCAGGGCTGGCGCGCCGGTTCGGCCGCCGCGCTGGGCATCGGCGCCGGCACGATGATCCATATTTTCGCCGCCGCGCTGGGCTTGTCGGCGCTGCTGTCGACCTCCGCCGCCGCCTTCACGGTGGTCAAGTGGGTCGGCGCGGCCTACATCATCTACGTCGGCATCGGCATGCTGCGCGCCAAGCTGCGTGGCGAGGCCGAAGCGCTGACCGATGACGCGCAGGCTTCGGCCGTTGCCGCCGCGCCGCTGCCTTACCGTAGAATCTTCTTCCAGGGTTTTCTGACCAATGTGCTGAACCCCAAGGTGGCCTTGTTCTTCCTGGCGTTCGTGCCGCAGTTTATCGCGGCCGATTCGACCAGCAAACCGCTGGCGTTCATCATCCTGGGCTCCATCTTCAATTTCAACGGCATGCTATGGTGCCACGGTCTGGCCGTCTTCACGGCCTTCGCCAGCGCGCGGCTCAAGGTCAAGCCGCTGGTCGCCCTTTGGCTCAATCGCGTCACCGGCGGCCTGTTCGTCGCACTCGGCCTGCGTCTGGCGCTGGCGGAACAACATTCATCCTAGGTTTATCATGTCCGACATCCTGAATAAAATCCTCGCAGTCAAAGCCGACGAAGTGGCCGCCGCCAAAAAACATCGCGGCTTCGCCAGCCTGCGCGCCGACGTCGAAGGCAATGCCGAACTGCGCGCCGGCCTGCGCGGCTTCGAGGCCAGCCTGCGCGCCAAGATCGCCGCCGGTGCGGCCGGCATTATCAGCGAAATAAAAAAGGCATCGCCGTCGAAGGGCGTGATCCGCGCCGACTTCCGCCCCGCCGACATCGCCGTCAGCTACGCCGCCAACGGCGCCGCATGCCTGTCGGTGCTGACGGACGAACAGTTCTTCCAGGGCTCCGAGGCCTATCTGCGACAGGCGCGCGCCGCCTGCGCGATCCCGGTGCTGCGCAAGGACTTCATGATCGACATTTACCAGATCTACGAGGCGCGCGCGATGGGCGCGGACGCGATCCTGCTGATCGTCTCCGCCCTGGACCACGGCCTGATGGCGGAAATGGAAGCCTGCGCGCACGAATTGGGGATGGGCGTGCTGGTCGAAACCCACGACGGCGACGAACTGACCGCCGCCCTGCGCCTGAACACGGCGATGGTGGGCATCAACAACCGCAACCTGCGCACCTTCGAGACGTCGCTGTCGACCACCATCGGCCTGCTGGACCGCATTCCGCCGGAAAAACTGGTGATCACCGAATCGGGCATCATGGTGCCGGAAGACGTCAAGCTGATGCGCGACGCCAATGTCCACGCCTTCCTGGTCGGCGAAGCCTTCATGCGCGCGCCCGATCCGGGTGCCGAGCTGAGCCGTCTATTCGACTAAGCCGGGTTCACGCCGACGCGTGCAGCGGCAGAACCGCCTCGGCGGCGATCTCGATGCGGTCGCGCCCGCGTTCCTTGGCGCAATACAGCGCCCGGTCGGCGCGCAGCAAAATGTTGTCTAAATCCTCATCGGGGCTGACCTGGCAGGCGATGCCTATGCTGACCGTGTAAGGCGGCAAGGCGGCGGCCGCCGCGCTCTGTTCGCTCTCCGTTTCCGAGCGCGGCGCCCGCAGCACGGTTTGAATGCGCTCGGCGACATGGTGGCCCCGCTCCAGGCCGGTGGCGGGCAACAGCACGACAAACTCCTCGCCGCCGAACCTGGCCACATGGTCGGAGGCCCGCAGCGCCTTGGCGATGACCGACGCCACATCGGTCAGCACCCGGTCACCGGTCGAGTGTCCATAGCAATCGTTAATCGCCTTGAAGTAATCCAGATCGATGCTGAGCATCGTCATCACCGTCTGTTCGCGCCGCATCAGCGCGTGCTCCTTGGCATACACTTCGTTAAAACCACGTCGATTGAGCACCTGCGTCAACGGGTCCAGTGTCGAGCGGCGTTCCAATATCGTCTGCAGGCGGCGGGTGGCGACCGTCATGAAGCCCACCGTTAATAGCAGCGTCATAAAATGACTGGTCAGCAGATAAAGATTTTGATGCGGGCCGCTGACGAATTGATTCATATCGTCGCTGCTATGGGTCATCGCCAGAACGCCGCGTATGAGCACCACCACCGACTGGAATAACATCAACAAGCCGAAGAACACGGTGGAGAAATGGCGCTCGCCATATCCCCATATCAGCACCACCTGGTAGGAATATAAAACAAAAGCCAGAACGGAAAATATGGCGAGACGGCCGGAATAGTCTGGATTAACGATAACGTAATAGCCGCTCGCAACCATTCCCAAAACCCAAACGAAGTGGAATAGCCACCACGACGATTCGCGGCTGTAAAACATTTGCGTGCCGATAAGGCCGAACCCGAGTCCCCACAGAATAACTGCGTTGGCACACAACGGCGATAATATATTACCGAGGAGGCCGCTGGTAGATGCGTATATCCCGGAGCCGAAGGCCAACAACACCAGGCTGATCGCCCATTGCTTCAAGCCTTTAATTTCTCTGGGAAAACTCGAATGCGCGGAATACAGGACGACGCTCATCGCCACCGCCATGACGGTCGACATCAAAACGATAGTGGCGGGATCGAGTGCCATAACTTGCGAATCGGTAGCTGACCAATAGAGAGTTATGGTTAAATTTTAAACCACTTCAGGACTTGCTGGAAAACTAACCCCCGTCAAACCGCTGCATTGCACCAAAATGCCACGCCCGAATGCCGATCCGTGCCGGATTTTGGCGGTTACGCGCCAATATCTGGCATGGAATTGACGAAAAGAAACCGCCAGCGCCAGCAAAACGGCGAACCGTTGCGGCGGTGGCGGCGCTTGATGGGATTAGCGGGCCGCGCTGGGACGCAGCGGACCGCTGGATTTTTTGGCGACCGGGTCCAGCGACAGCGTGATGCCGGGCACCCGCTCACCCTGCAGCGTCATACCGAAAGTCATTAATTCATCGCGGCGGAAGGCGTGCACTTCGACGGTCGAGCCGACGCCATAGCGCGACAGCAGCGTTTCCAGATTGGTCGCGTTCACGCGCAAACCGTCGATCGCGACCAATATATCGCCGGCCGACAAACCCGCCGAATGCGCCGCGCCGTTCTCATGGACGCTCGATAATTTGCAGTCGTTGCCATCGCGGCCGATATTCGCATCGAGGCTAGGCTTGGACGATTTACGTTCGTCGTTATATTTAACGCCGAATGGCGCCAGCATTTTAGCCAGCGGTATATCCTCGGTGCCGCGTATATATTTATCGAAGAACGGTTTGAAACGCCCGCCGCTGATTTCATCGAACAGCGCCTCCACTTCGGCCGGGGTAACGCCGCGTCCGCCGCCGTTATAAAATCCACGGCCATAACGCTGCCACAGCGCCCGCATGACATCGTCGAGCGATTTCTTGCCGCCGGTTTTAGCGCGGATGCTCAGGTCCAGCGCCAAGCCGATCAGCGAACCTTTCGTGTAATAACTGATGATCGCATTGGGCGCGTTTTCATCCTGGCGATAATATTTACCCCATGCGTCAAAACTGGAATCGGCGACGCTTTGTTTGGTCCGTCCGCTACCGCGCAGTACGCTGCCGATAGTTTTTCCCAATAACTTGAAATAGGCCGGTTCGGCGATGACGCCGGCGCGCACCAGCATCAGGTCGTCGTAATAACTGGTGAAGCCCTCGAACAGCCACAGCAGCGGCGAATAGTTCTCGACTTGTAAGTTATACGGCGCGAACGCCGCCGGCTTGATGCGCTTGACGTTCCAGGTGTGGAAGTATTCATGGCTGCACAGGCCCAGATATTGCAGGTAGCCGTCGCTGATGTCCTTGCTGGTGGCGGTGGTGCTCGGCAAATCGGCGCGGGCGCAGATCAGCGCGGTCGAGGCACGGTGCTCCAGGCCGCCGTAGCCGTCGCCGACCGCCAAGGTCATGAAGACGTAACGGTCCATCGGCGCCTGCTTCGATTTCGGTTCGAAGAAGGCGATCTGGGTTTCGCAGATTTTTTTCAGGTCCGCGCTCAGGCGCGCCAGGTCCAGGTTCGGCACCCGGCCGCTGATGACGATGTCGTGCGGGATGCCGTGGGCCTTGAACGTGGCCAGCGCAAAATCGCCCTGCTCCACCGGATGGTCGATCAGTTCATCGTAGTCGGCGGCGATGTACGTGCCAAAACCATAACGCTTGGCCTTCAATTCCGGCAGCGACGTCGCCACGCGCCAGGTGTGCGCCGCCGCGTCGGCCGGACGCTGGATATCGACCACGTGGGGCTGGTCTTCCTGCCCCAGCACGCGCAGGAACACGCTGGTGCCGTTGAAGAAGGCGTGGTTCTGGTCCAGATGCGCGGCGCGCACCGACAAATCCCAGGCATAGACTTCATAGTGCAGCGTGAGCGGCGACGGACCGGTTTTCAGCGGGTCTCTTTGGGCGGCCGCCTGCCACGAGTGCTTATCGAGCTTGGTCAGCGCGACCGGCTCGCCGTCGGACTCCGCGCGGATGCGCACAATATTGCGCGAAAACTCACGGATCATGTAACTGCCCGGTATCCAGGCCGGCAGCGCGAAGATCTGGCCGTCGGGCGCCGGCGCGTCCACCGTCAGCGTGACGTGGAACAGATGCGCGGCCAGGTCGTGACCGACGATGCTGTAGGCGATGGCTGGATTCTTGTTCGGTTTCTTCATGTCGGTCCTTGTGGTTATATGTCGCCGCGTAAATCGCCGGGCGTATCGATATCGCGCACCACGCCGGCGTCGTCGACCACCAACTCGCTCACGGCATGGCTTTTCAGGATCGCGCGCGCGCCCTGGTCGCCGGATAGCGCCAGCAGCAGCGGCAAATGAAAACTGCTGAAGGCGACCGGATTGCCGCGCCGTCCTTCATACACGGGCGCCGCGATGCGCGCGCCCCGTTCCACCGTGGCCGCCAGCGCGCGCACGGTCGCCGGCTGCACGTACGGCATGTCGCCCAACGCGATCACCCAGCCTTCCGCACCCTTGGTGTGTTCGATCGCCGTCGCCAGCGACTCGCCCATGCCCAGATCCGCGTCGGCGCAGACGCGCACCTCGCATCCGAGGCCGCCCAGCAGCGCCGCCACCTTGTCGTCGCCCGGCTTCACGATCGCCAGCACGCGCGGCAGCGCGGCCAGCATGTTCCTGGCGCTGGCCGCGACCACCGCTTCACCGGCGGCGCCGTCCACGGTTTGCAGCAGCTTGTTTTGAACGCCGGACGGATCGAAACGTTTTCCCCGTCCGGCAGCGAGCAAAATACCCGTCAGCGCCATCGGCTTACGCCTTGGCCGTGCTCAGATCGAACGGCAGTTTGCGCAGACGCTTGCCGGTCAACTTGAACAACGCGTTGGCGAAGGCCGGCGCCAGCGGCGGCAGGCCAGGTTCGCCGATGCCGGTCGGTGGATCGTTCGACGGCACGATATGCACGTCGATGACCGGCATGTCGGTCATGCGCGCCACCGTGTAGTCGCCAAAGTTCTGCTGGTCCACGACGCCGTCCTTGATCGTGATCGCCGCGCCGGGCAAGGTCATGCCAAGTCCCATCAGCGCCGCGCCCTGGATCTGCGCCTCGATCGTCAAAGGATTGACGGCCGTGTTGCAATGGACGCCGGCGGTGACCCTGTTCAGCTTTGGCGAGCCGTCCTTGTTCACCGACGCCACCACCACATAGGCCACCACGGTGCCGAAGGCTTCGTGCACCGCCACGCCCCACGCCTGGCCTTTGGGCAAAGCCTTCTTGCCGTAGCCGGATTTGGCGACCGCCAGCTCCAGCGCCGCCATGTGGCGCTTGCCTTTTTCGCCCATCAGCTTTTTGCGGTAGGCGACGGGGTCGGTTTTGGCCGCATGCGCGGCTTCGTCGATCAGCGTTTCCATCACAAAGGCGGTGTGCGTCGAACCGACGGAGCGCCACCACAGCACCGGCACGTTGGCCTTGACCGCGTGCGCGCTCAGGTTCAGCGGCACTTCGTACGGCTCGCCCATGCCTTCGACCATCGTCGAATCGACGCCGTCCTTGATCATCACGGCCTCGAACGGCGTGCCGGTGATGATCGACTGGCCGACGATGACGTGGTCCCAGGCGACGATGCCGCCCTTGGCATCCATGCCGATGTCGGCGCGGTGCACGTGCGACGGACGGTAGTAGCCGCCCTTGATGTCGTCCTCGCGGCTCCACACCACCTTGACCGGTTCGCTCTTGCCGGCGGCCTTCCAGACCTTGGCGATGTTGACCGCTTCGACCAGGTAGTCCGAACTGGGCACCGCGCGGCGGCCGAAGCCGCCACCCGCCGTCATCGTATTGAGCACCACCTGCTCCGGCTTGAGGCCGGCGGTGGCGGCGATGGCGCCGTGGTCGAAGGTCTGGAACTGGGTGCCGGCCCACACGGTGCAGCCGTCGGCGCGCAGGTCGACCACGCAGTTGAGCGGTTCCATCGGCGCGTGCGCCAGATACGGGAACTCGTAGACGGCGGAGATCTTCTTAGCCGCGCCGGCCAGCTTGGACGTATCGGCCTTGCGCACCGGGGTCCCTGGCTTGCGCGACAAGGTCTTGAATTCCGCCAGCTGCTTGTCGCTGCTGATTTTTTCGACGCCGCTGGTGTCCCATTCGATGACCAGCGCCTCGCGGCCCATCTTGGCCGGCCAGTAGCCGTCGGCCACCACCACCACGCCGCTGCCGCCGCGATCGGTCGCCACTTGCAGCACTTCGATCACGCCCCTGATGGCTTTCGCCTTGCCGGCGTCGAACTTGGCGACCTTGGCGCCGAACACCGGCGGCCGCGCCACCACGGCGACCTTGCTGTCGGGCGCCTTGAAGTCGATGCCGAACTGCTGTTTGCCGTTCGATTTCGCCGCCGCGTCCAGGCGCTTGACGGGCGTGCCGATGATGGTGAAGTCCTTCGGGTCCTTCAGCTTCACGCTGGCGGGCACCGGCTGCTTCATGGCCGCATCGGCCATCGCGCCATAGGTGGCGGTCTGGCCTGCGGGGCCGGTCAAGGTGCCCTTGGCCGTCTTGACCTGCTCCGGCGACACCTTCCACTGCTCGGCCGCCGCCGCGATCAGCATCGCGCGCGCTTTGGCGCCGATTTCGCGGTACTGGATATACGAGTGGGCGATACTGCCCGAGCCGCCGGTGATCTGGATGCCGAAGATCGGGTCCTTGTACTGTTCACCGGCCGGCGCCAGCGCCCCGACCATGTTCGACCAATCGGCGTCGAGCTCCTCGGCGATCAGCATCGGCAGCGAGGTTTGCACGCCCTGACCGATTTCGATGCGGTTGACCTGCACCGTCACCGTGTTGTCCGGCGCGATGCGCAGGAAGGCGTTCGGCTCGTAGACCTTGGCCGGCGGCTGCTGCGCGTTGGCCAGGCGGCCGGCGCCGGGCAGGAAAAAACCCAGCACCAGGCCACCGCCGGCGACCGCGCCGGCCTTCATGAAGCTGCGGCGCGAGACGCCATCCGCCGCAACCGCGGCCGGCGCGGCGGCCAGCGACGCCAGCGAGGTCATATTGTCCTGATTAAGCCATTCGATACGCATACGGTGCTCCTTTAGGCGATGGTGCTGGCGGCGTCTTTAATGGCGGCGCGTATGCGTTGATAGGTGCCACATCGGCAGATATTGCCGCTCATGGCGTTGTCGATGTCGGCGTCCGACGGCTTTTTATTCGTGCGCAGCAGCGCGGTCGCGCTCATGATCTGGCCGCTCTGGCAGTATCCGCATTGCGGCACGTCGAGCTTGACCCAGGCGTCCTGCACGGCCTTGCCGATCTTGTCGTTCTCCATCGCCTCGATGGTGGTGATCTTCTGGCCGACGGCGGCCGAAATCGGCGTCACGCAGGAGCGGATCGGTTCACCGGCCAGGTGCACGGTGCAGGCGCCGCACAGCGCCGCGCCGCAACCGAATTTGGTGCCGGTCATGTTCAGGTTATCGCGCAGGGTCCACAAAATGGGCGTCGATGGATCGGCGTCGACCTGCACGTCCTTGCCGTTGATATTCAAGGTGATCATTCAATTCTCCTGGAGGGAAACCGCTTATAGGTATAGTGAGGGGACCGCCCGGGTCCCCTGTCAGAACGGCAAACGCTTACTGTTTAAGCTTGGCGAACTTCGCCTCAAGCGCCTTGGTGTCGACCGCGCCGGGGATGCGCGAGCCGTCGGCGAAGAAGATCGACGGCGTACCGCTCACGCCCAGTTTGCGGCCCAGCGCCAGCACGTCCTGGTTCGGGGTCTTGCACGATTCGGCGGCGGTCGCCGGCGTTTTACCGTTCAACATCCATTCGTCCCAGGCCTTGTTGCGGTCCGTCGCGCACCACACGCCGGCCGATTTGGTGAACGAATCCTCGCGCAGGATGTTGTACATGAAGGTGTAGACGGTGACGTTGTCGATGTCCTTGAGCGTGGTCTTGCGGAACTGCTTGCAGTAACCGCAGTTCGGATCCTCGAACACCGCGATCACGCGCGAGCCGTCGCCCTTGACGCTCTTAAGGGCTTTGTCCAGCGGCAGATCAGAGAACTTGATCTTGTTGATATCGTCGATGCGCTCGCGCGTCAGATCGGAGCCGGTGGTCAGGTTGAAGATATGGCCATTGAACACATAAGTGCCGGTTTTATCGGTGTAGAGGATCTCGTTACCCATGCGGATTTCATACAGGCCGGCGTAAGGCGTGGCCTTGACCGAATCGACCTTCACCCCCTCGCCGAGGCGCGGCTCGACGATCTTCTTGATCTCTTCCTCGGTCGGCGAGGTTTGCGCCTGGCCGCAAGACGCCATCATCACAGACAACAACAGCAAAACGAACTTACTTTTTTTCATGACATCTCCGGTGACTACTGACAGACCATGCCGCCGCCTTTTTCCACTCACTTGCCCATGGCGTGAGAGATCAGGCGGCGCTTCAGCACAGGTAATTTATTCAACAAGTTTAATCCCAAATTGCGCACCACGCGCAGGGGTTCGACGTCGGCGCCGAACAGGCGCGCCAGGCCGTCGGTGGTCAGCTGCATCAGCAGCACGTCCTCCTTGCGGGCGCGCTCGTAGCGGGCCAGCACGCGGTCGTCGCCAACGCCGCGTTGCGGTTCGCGCTCGGCTAGGGTCTTCATCAGCTGCGCCACGTCGGCGAAACCCAGGTTCATGCCATGGCCTGCCATCGGGTGGACCACGTGGGCGGCGTCGCCGACCAACGCCACGCGCGGCGACGTCATCGCGTGGGGACGCAGCAGGCGCAGGGGGAAATCGCGCACCAGCTCCGGTTGCAGCGGCGTCAGGGCGCCCAATTTTTCGGCGGCGTAGACGGCCAGGCGTTCGGCGATCCGCGCCGCCGATTCCTCGCGCAGCCGGTCGGCCAGCAGGTCCGGCGCCGACCACACCAGCGACACCCGGTTACCGGGCAGCGGCAACAGCGCCACGATGCCCTCGGCGCCGGTGAACCACTGATAGGCGGCGCCGTGGTGCGGCTTTTCGCAATCGAAGTTCGTCACCACGGCGCGCTGGCCGTAGCTGCGGTAATCGAGACCGATGTCGCATTGGCCGCGCACCCAGGAATCGGCGCCGTCCGCGCCCACCACCAGCTGCGCCCTGACGCCGGCGCCGTCGTCCAGCCGCACGGTGGCGTGGTCGTCGCCGCGCACCAGCGCCGCCGCCCGGCCATGGACCAGGGTCACGTTGCGGGCGAACCTGAGGGCGGCGTCGAGCGCCTGGCCGAGGTTGCGGTCCTCCAGTATCCAGGCCAGGGTGCCGGCGTGGGCGCCATAGGCGTCGAACGACAGGTCGCCGGCGCGGGCGCCGTCGCCCTGGATGATCATGGCGTCGACCGGCGCCACGCGGGCCGCGTCGAGCGCGTCCCACACCTTCAACGACGACAGCAGGTCGCGGGCGGTGTGGTTGAGGGCGTAGACCCGGGCGTCCCAGCCGGGATCGGCGGCGCTGGCGGCGCCGGCCGGCGCGGACGGCGGACAGAGCAAGGCGACGCTCAGGCCGGACTGGGCCAGGCCCAGCGCGGTGGTCTTGGCAATCGCGCCATTGCCAACAATGCAAATGTCACTCTCGATGACGCGCGGCGGGGACGTTGGATTATTCATCCACCCATTATAGCGTTTGTGTGCCTGAGAAATTGTTCCTTGCAATTTCGTCCGGGCCTGCTATAATTCTGCTCCTTGGCCTGGTAGCTCAGTTGGTAGAGCAGAGGATTGAAAATCCTTGTGTCGGTGGTTCGATTCCGCCCCGGGCCACCAAGATTCAAAAAATCCGCTTCGATAGCGGATTTTTTTTGCGTCTACGGATGTCAAAAACACAATCACCTTGTCCCCTATTCCTTCTTTTCCCTGAAGTCGCCATCGATCACCGTGTCATCGGTGGGCTGGGCAGGGTTGCGGCCGGTGAACTTGAAAACCGACCCGAGCAGTCGATCGAAGATCGCGCGCCGCAGCCAGGGCAAGGTCACAAGAAACACCGTCGTGACGCCGGTGACCAGCGCGGCCACCTCGTCGCCCTTCCCGACAAAGTGCACCAGGCAAAAGACGAGGATGCCCGCGATGAGCGGGCGACGGACCGGTTTGGGCAACAGCCCGACAATGCGCGGCCTGCCGTTTCTTATCCACGGAACTCTCGCAAACACAATCCCAAGCAGCAGGCCCGCGACGAAGCGGCCCGTGCCAAGTAGATCGGCCAATACGCCGACGACCAGGAAACCGGTATAGGCCATCGTGCCGGCCAACGCCGCCAGCACGCAAAATGCCACGGCGGCCGTTAGCTTGGGCATGCGGATCGCCGTTCTGACTAATAAAGGTAGGATTTGAGTGCTCCTGCAAAGTGGGATCGAAGAACGATGGCAAATTCTAACAGCACTCGCCGGTACGTCGCCGCCAGCCGTGAAGTTGCCAAGCTGTTATTATCACGCCAATATTGCATCTCCCTGCCCTTGCCACTCCTCAGGAATTCATGTCCGATCACGCACAGCCGCTCCGCCGCCCCCTCGTCACCTGGGCCCTCTTTGCCATCAACGCGATGGTGTACCTGGCGCAAGTCTTCACCGGGGTCAACTGGCTTGAGCCCAGCACCGCGTCGATGCTCGCCTGGGGCGGCAACCTGGCCGCCTACAGCCTCACCGACCAGCCCTGGCGCCTGTTGACCAGCATGTTCCTGCACGTGGGCCTGGTGCATCTGGCGCTGAACATGTACATGCTGCTGGCCTTCGGCAGCCTGGTCGAGCGCCGCTTCGGCCACGTGCGCACCCTGCTGGCGTACCTGCTGGCGGGCCTGGTTGGCAGCCTGGTCAGCGCACTGTGGCATGTCGATCCGCTGCGCCAGGTCATCGGCGCGGGCGCGTCGGGCGCGCTGATGGGACTGTGCGGCGCCTATCTGGCCGACTGGATGGTCGCCCGGTGGCACAACGATCCGCACGAGCAGCTCAGCACGAGCGGACCGCTGGTGCAGACGATCGGCATCAACCTGCTCATCGGCGCGGTCATGCCGGGCATCGACAACGCCAGCCACGTCGGCGGCCTGATCGGCGGCTTCATCGTCGGCGGCGCGTTCGCCATGATCCCCCCCGGATTTGGCCGCCTCAAAAGCGCGGTGGCCGTCACCCTCATTTCCGCCCTCACGCTGGGCGCCATTTATGCCAAGCTGAACGGCGAGCCGTCGGAAAAGCTGCTCCTGATCAAGCAACTGCGCGCCGATGAGCGGGCCGAGCAGGATGCCATGGACGCCGCCAAGCGCGCGCAGGCGGCACTGGCCAAGGAAATCGCCGACGATCGCCGGCGCGGGCCGCGCACGGTCAGCCGCGAGCAGGCGGCAGGCGCCACGATCGCGCTGGCGGGGCCGGCCAGCAGTCTGTACCTGATGCCGGACAACACCCGCATCGCGGTGGCTGACGAAGAGGAGCGCTCGCTGCGCCTGGTCGACCTGGCTGCGCGCGCGGCCGGTCCGGCGATCGGCGGGCAGCCGGCGCTCGCCGGCCTGCGGGGCTGCAGCCTGCGTGGACGCTGCACCCACCAGGATGCCAACGCCGTGGCCCTCACACAAGACGGCCGCAGCGCCTACGTGGCCTCGCTGGTCGCCAATGGCGTCGGCGTGGTCGACCTGCAAACCGGGCGGGTGACGGCATCCTTTAAAACAGGCAAAAGTCCACGCGCCATCGTGCTGGCCAAATCCGGCGAGCGCGCCTACGTGCTCAACGATGGCGACGACACCGTCGTCGCCATCGACCTGGCCACGCGCAAGATCATCGGCAAACCCGTGGTGATCGGCAAGAACCAACCGGACAACCATCACCCCACCGGGATGTGGCTGGCGGCGGACGACAAGGAGCTGTGGGTCATGGATGAGAGCGCCTCGCGGCTGGTTGTGCTCGATGCGGCCACCCTGGCCGAGGTGGGCGAAGTGGTTGTGACGTCGGGCTACATGAACGGCGCCCATGTCGATCCCCAGCGCGGCAAAGTCTGGCTGGTGGGCGTCGACGCGATCGACTTGATCGACCTGAAAAGCAAGAAGATCGAGAAAACCGCGCGCTACTGCGGCGGCGTGCTGGGCGGGCCGATCGCCGTCAACCATGATGGCAAGCTGATGGCGATCGCCGAGCCGGAGGGCTGGGTGCGCATCGTCAACCTGGGCACGGCGGCGACGGTGGCAGCCTATCCGTTCGAGGGCAAGCCGGTCGGCCTGCGCTTCGCGCCGGACGGCAAGCAGCTCTATTTCGTCGCCAACTCACCGGCGCACCTGACCGTGTTCGACACCGCCGTCACCGTCGCGCTCGACCAGGTGGTGAACAAGGACGCGTTCGAACTGCTGTGTTCTCCGCTGCGTTAGGATTTGTCCGAAGGGAGTGCTAGCCATGAAAATGCGCAAGAAGTCCGAGTTGCCGTCCAAAGTGTGCGCCTACTGCTTGCTGCCTTTTAGCTGGCGCAAGAAGTGGGAACGCGACTGGGAGCAGGTCAAGTACTGTTCGGAACGCTGCCGCCGCGCGGCCAAGGCTGGCTGATCGCGTCCGTCGCGCGGCAGCACATCTACGATCGACGGCCGTAACGCCCCGTTCAGCCCCCGGAATATGCCGCCTGTCGCATGGCCAACCCGGCAACCCGGTCTTGACCTATCATCGACTTGTGATTTTTTCATTCTTTCCACAACGATGAGGTCCATATGAAGCGCTACCTGTTGTCCGCCGCCGTGCTCGCCACCATGCTGCCTGCCCACGCCCAGTCCCCGTCGCCCGCCGCCGCCCCCGCGGCGGACGCGCCGCTGATCGAGCGCGCCAAGATCTTCGGCAATCCCAGCAAGACCGGCGGGCGCCTCAGCCCGGATGGCAAATGGCTGTCATGGATGGCGCCGCGCGACGGCGTGCTCAACGTCTGGGTGGCGCCGGCCGCCGATCCCTCCAAGGCGCGCGCGCTGACCGAGGAAAAAACGCGGCCCATCCGCACCGCCATCTGGTCGCCCGACTCCAAGCAGTTGTTGTACATCCAGGACAAGGGCGGCGACGAGAATTTCCTGTTGTACGGCGTCGACGTCGTCAGCGGCAAGCAAACCAGCCTGACGCCGTTCGAGAAGACCCGCGTGCGGCCCATCGCCTACAGTAACAAGGTCAAGGACCGCGTGCTGATCGGCCTGAACAACCGCGACGCGCGCTGGCACGACGTCTACAGCCTCGAACCGGCCACCGGCAAACTGACCTTGCTGCTGCAAAACGACGGCTACGCCGGCTTCATCGCCGACGAGCAACTGAACCTGCGCGTGGCCGAGAAGGCGCGCGCCGACGGCGGCACCACGTATTTCCGCCTCAAGGATGGCAAGCCGGACGGCGAGCCGCTGGCCGATGTCGGCCTGGAGGACGCGCAGACCACCGCGCCGCTGACCTTCACGGCCGACGGCAAAACGCTGTACTGGACCGATTCGCGCGGCCGCGACACCTCGGCGCTGGTGGCGCAGGAGGTCGCCACCGGCAAGACCACGCTGGTGGCGCAGGACGCGCGCGCCGATATCTCCAGCGCGCTGTACGATCCGAAGACCGGCGCGGCGCAGGCCTACAGCGTCGACTACCTGAAGCAGGACTATGTGGCGCTGACGCCGGCGCTCAAAGCCGACCTCGACTTCCTGAAAAAGCACATCAAGGGCCAGTTCACGGTAGGCTCGCGCACCGAGTCCGACGACCAATGGCTGGTCTCGGCCGATTCGGTCACGGCGCCGCCGGCGACCTGGCTGTACGAGCGCAACACCAAGCGCCTGACGCAGCTGTACGTGTCGCGTCCGGAGCTGGAAGGCGCCGCGCTGGCGCAGATGTATCCGCACGAAATCAAGTCGCGCGACGGCCTGACCTTGGTGTCCTATCTGACGTTGCCGAAATCGGCCAACGCCGACGCCGCGGGCAAGCCCGGCAAGCCGGCGCCGATGGTGCTGCTGGTGCACGGCGGCCCGTGGGGGCGCGACGGCTACGGCTACAACGGCTACCACCAGTGGCTGGCCAACCGCGGCTACGCGGTGCTGTCGGTGAATTTCCGCGGCTCGACCGGCTTCGGCAAACGCTTCATCTCGGCCGGCGACCTGCAATGGGGCCGCAAGATGCAGGACGACCTGGTCGACGCGGTCGACTGGGCCGTCCAGCGCGGCGTCACCACCGCCGACAAGGTCGCCATCATGGGCGGCTCCTACGGCGGCTACGCGACCCTGGCCGGGCTGGCGTTCACGCCCACCACGTTCGCCTGCGGGGTCGACATCGTCGGCCCGTCCAACCTGTTCACCCTGCTCAAGACGATTCCGCCGTACTGGGAAGCTGGCAAGCAGCAGTTCTACAAGCGCATGGGCGACCCGACCACCGAGGAAGGCCAGGCGCTGCTGAAGGAACGCTCGCCGCTCAACTTCGCCGCCAACATCCAGCGGCCGCTGCTGATCGGCCAGGGCGCCAACGATCCGCGCGTCAACATCGCCGAGTCGGACCAGATCGTCGAGGCGATGGCGGCCAAGCACATCCCGGTCACCTACGTGGTGTTCCCGGACGAGGGCCACGGCTTCGCGCGGCCGGTCAACAACATCGCCTTCAACGCGGTGGCCGAGAACTTCCTGGCCAAATGCCTCAACGGACGCGCCGAGCCGATCGGCAAGGCGCTCAAGACCTCGACCGCGCAGGTCAAGCACGGCGCCGAGTTCGCGCCGGGCCTGCAGGACGCGCTGGAGTAAGCGCCGCACGCGGGGGAGGCTTGGTATATACTGAAGCTCGGCTCCCCCGATATCGATTTCCTCATGAACATGTTCCGCATTCCCGCGAAGAATCATTGTTCACCCCTGAACGAGGGAGCATCGGCTGCGGCCGCCCCAACGGCGCGACACCGCGCCGGCCTTTCCCGGGCTCGGTAAGCCAGCAAGACCCCGCGGTCTTGTCCGCGCTGCCGAGCCGCCCCGCCCTGTTTTCCTGAACAACCAACGATCGCGTTCGCGCGGCCATGCCATGGCCGTCCTGCCGCCGTCCACCCGGAGCTTGCATCATGCAACCAAAAATCATCGTTTCATCGCTCGACGCCGAACGGCTCGAGATCCTGCTCGACGCCCTGCCGCCCGCCGAAGCGGCCGCCCACGACGGGCTGCTGGAAGAGCTCGGCCGCGCCGACATCGTCGCGCCGCAGGACATGCCGGCCGGCGTCGTCACCATGAACTCCACCGTGCGCTTCGAGATCGACACGCCGCGCGAGGAATTGCGCCTGACCCTGGTCTACCCGCGCGACCTGGCCACCACCGCCGACGCGATCTCGATCCTGACGCCGGTCGGCAGCGCGCTGCTGGGCTTGTCCGTGGGGGCCGCCATCGATTGGCCGAGGCCGGACGGGCAGCTGGTGCGGGTGCGTATTCTCGAGGTGGTGTATCAGCCGGAGCAGGCCGCCGAAGCCGTCCGCTGACGGCGCCAGTGGTGGACGCGGCGGTGGCGGCTCAGGCATGGCCGATCACGCCGCGCTCATCCGCCCTGTCTGGCTCCTCGGCGGAACCTGCCGCGCGGCCGTTAAAAAGCCCCGCAAGCTTTACGCTGCGGGGCTATTCTTGACGCGCGTTTCCGTGCTGGTTACTGCGGATTGCCGTCGGCGTCGATCTTGCGCACGTCGCCCAGCTTCAGTTCGCGGATGCCGCTCTCGACCTTGCCCATGTCGCCCACCACCACCCACACCAGCTTGCCCGGCGCGATGGTGCGCGCGGCCAGCGCGTTGGCTTGCTCCGGCGTCATCGCCAGCACCGTGTCGGTGAAGGTGTTGTAGTAGTTTTCCGGCAGCTTGTACTGCAGGATGGTGCTGTAGGCGCCGGCCAGCTGGCCCGCCGTTTCAAACGAGCCCGGCAGCGCCAGCGTTTCGTTGCTCTTGGCCTCCGCCAGTTCGGCGGCGGTGATCGGCTTGGCGCCGGCGATGTCGCCGTACTCGCGCACCAGTTCCTGCAGCGCCTCCGTGGTCTTGTCGCTTTGCACCGGCGACGTGCTCATGTACAGACGCTGGCCCAGCGCCGGCGACAGGCTCGAGCGCACGCCGTACGACCAATGCTTGTCTTCGCGCAGGTTCATATTGATGCGCGAGCCGAAGTTGCCGCCGAAGATATTGTTGACCACGCCAAGCTGGACCGCGTCCGGCGAGTTGCGCGGCGGCGCCAGCTGCACGCCGTAGATCACGCTTTGCAGCGCGCCCGGCTTGTCCATCAGGTAGACCACCGGCTTGTCGGCCGGCGCCACCTGGGCGATGTTCTTCTTCGGCGTCTCGCCGGCCTTCCAGCCGCCGAACGCTTTTTCCAGCAGCGGCGTGATCTCGGCCAACGTGGTGTCGCCCACCACCAGCAGGGTCGCGTTGTTCGGCTTGAACCACGCCTGGTGATACTTGGCCAGGTCGTCGCGGCCGATACGGGCCACCGACGCCTCGGTGCCGCTGCCGGTCAACGGCAGCGAATAGGCGTGGCCCTTGCCGTATACCAGCGACGGAATCACGCGCAAGGCCATCGTCGACGGATTGGCTTTCTCCCGCTGGATCGCGGCCAGCTGGTCCTTCTTCAAACGGTCCAGCTCGTTCTGCGCGAAGGCCGGCCGCAGCAGCACGTCGGCGTAGACGTCGAGCGCCTTCGGCATGGTCGCCTTGAGCGCGTTGAGCTGCACCGAGGCGCCATCCAGATTGGTGCTGACGGAGAAATTGGCGCCCAGCGACTCGAATTCCTCGCTGATCTTCGCCGCGCTGCGCGTGGCCGTGCCTTCGTCGAGCATGTTGGTCGCCAGGCTCGCCAGTCCCGGCAATTCCTGCGAATCGGACGCGTAACCGGCATCGACCATCATCGAGAAATTGACCACCGGCGCCGCGTGGCGTTCGGCCAGCACCACCTTCAGGCCGTTCGACAACGTCGCCTTCTGCATCGGCGGCAGGTTCAGCGATTCGGCCTTGCCCAGCGCCGGCGGCTTGCTGCGGTCGAGCTTGGCGGTGGTGGCGTAGTTGGTGGCGAACGGTTTGACTTCCAGCACGTAATCGCCGTCGGCGAGCCAGGCGTTCATCGCCTGCCTGACCTGGGCCGGCGTGGCCGCCTTGACCGCCGCCAGGTATTCCTTGTAGCAGTCCGGATTGCCGGTGTAGGTGGCGCAGCTGGCCAGCAAATCGCTCTTGCCGCCGAAGCCGCCGACGCGCTCGACGATGCGGGTGTACGAGGCCAGGATCGCCGTCTTGGCGATCTCCAGCTCGGCGGCGGTCGGGCCGGACTTCATCAGCGCGCGCAACTCCTCGTCGGCGATCGCTTCCATCTTGGCGACATCGGCGCCGGGGCGCGCGGTCACGACGGCATAGAACTGGCCGGCGATCTCGGAACTGTAGTTGCCGGCGCTGGCGTCGCTCGCCAGCTGGTCCTTGTAGACCAGGCGCTTGTAGAAGCGCGAGGTCTTGCCGCCGCCGAGCACGTTCGCCGCCAGGTCGAGCAGCGGTTCGGTCGCCGTGTGCGCGCCGGGCACGTTCCACACGCGGTAGATGCGGCCCTGCGGCACCCGGTCCTCGACCGTGCCGCGATGGGTGCCGCTGCGCTTGGCGATCCACTCCTTGTGCTTGGCCAGCGGCGGACCGGCCGGAATGTCGCCGTAGTATTTTTCGACCTTCTCGCGCGCCTGTTCCGGCGTGATGTCGCCGGCCAGCACCAGCACCACGTTGTTGGGGCCGTAGTTGGCCTTGAACCAGTCCTGCACGTCGGTCATCGACGCCGCGTCGAGGTCGGCCATCGAACCGATCGTGGTCCACGAATACGGATGGCCGGCCGGCCAGGTGTTCTCGGTCAGCAACTGGCGCGTGACGCCGTACGGCTGGTTCTCGCCCTGGCGCTTTTCGTTTTGCACGACGCCGCGCTGCAGGTCCAGTTTTTTCTTGTCGAGCACGCCCAGCAGATGGCCCATGCGGTCGCTCTCGGCGAACAGCGCGAAGTCCAGCATCGACGTCGGCACGTTCTGGAAGTAGTTGGTGCGGTCCGGATTGGTGGTGCCGTTCAGATCGGTCGCGCCGATCTGCTGCATCGAATTGATGTAGGTCTTGTTGAAATTGTCGCTGCCGCTGAACATCAGGTGTTCGAACAGGTGGGCGAAGCCGGTCTTGCCGGGTTTTTCGTTCTTGGAGCCGACGTGGTACCAGGTGTTGACGGCCACCACCGGCGTCTTGTGGTCCTCGTGGACCAGCAAGGTCAGGCCGTTTTTCAGCACGAACTTGGTGTACGGAATATCGGGAATGGCGATGTCGGACTTGGCCGATTTGTTCGCGGCCGGCTTGCCGGCTTCGGCGGCGCGGGCGGATGGCGCGGCGCCGGCGGCCAGCAAGGCGACGGCCATGGCGACCGACGCCGCGATCGTGGTGCGGCGGATGAACATGGTCATGCGGTATCTCCTCGTGGTGGGAACGGACCTGGGAATGGACCTGGGAACGGACCTGCAAGCGCGCGCCGGCGCTGTGGCCGGCACGCAACCATTTTATTGCATTTTAGTTAAACATAAAACTATTTACGCTTGGCCTCGGTTTTGTCGCGCGCGGCGCGGAACTCGGCGTCCGCCGCCCAGTTCGGCCAGGCCTTCGACTCGGCCAGGTCGCGGCCCAGTCCGTACAACATGCCCAGGTCGTGCGCCATGCCCTTGAACGACCAGTCGGCGCGCCACTCGTCCGACGGCTGGTGGTAGTCGTTGGTGGTGTAGCTCTCTTCGGCCTGCTTGCCGGCGCGCAGGCCGCCATCGACGAAGTCGTTGCCCGAGCCGTAGGAAATGGCCGGCACGCCGCGCTTGGCGAACGGGAAATGGTCGGAGCGGAAGAAGTAGCCCGCCTCCGGTTTCGGATCGGGCGAGTACACCAGGTTCCATTCCTTGGCCTTGGCGATCAACTGGTCGAGCAACTCGACCTTGGCGCTGCCGGAGATCGTGAAGTTGCGCGACACGCCTTGCGGGCTCAACGCATCCATATTGATCACGCCGACCGTCTGCGCCAGCGGGTACAGCGGGTTCTGCGCGTAGTACTCCGAGCCCAGCAAGCCCTTCTCCTCGGCCGTCACGGCCAGGAACAGCACGCTGCGCGCCGGCGCCGGCGCCTTGCCGTAGGCGCGCGCCAGTTCCAGCAGCGCGGCCAGGCCGGTGCCGTTGTCGACCGCGCCGTTGTAGATCTTGTCGCCCTTGGCGTTCGCCAGGCCGACGCCCAGGTGGTCCCAGTGGCCGCTGTAGATCACGGTCTCGTCGGGCTTGCTGGCGCCGACGATGCGGGCGGCCACGTTTTTCGACGTGATCACCTGCGCGTCGACCGCGTAGTTGGCCGACAAGGTCACGTCCTTCAGCTGCACCGGCTTGAAGTCGCGCGTCTGCGCCAGCTTCTTGAGCGCGTCGAAATCCTGGCCGCCGCGCTTGAACAGGTCGACCGCCAGGTCGCGCTGGATCCAGGCCTCCATCGGCGCGTGCGCCTCGGACGGCTTCTTGCGCACGATGTCGTACATCACGTTGGTGTTGGAATTCTTGACCGTCGGCCAGCCGTACGACGCCGGCGCCGTTTCGTGCACGATGATGGTGCCGAGCGCGCCGCGCTTGGCCATCTCCTCGTATTTATAGGTCCAGCGGCCGTAATAGGTCATGGCCTTGCCGCCGAACTCGCCGGCGCCGGTCTCGAAATCGGGATCGTTGATCAGCACCACCGCCAGCTTGCCCTTCAGGTCGACGCCCTTGAAGTCGTCCCACTTGCGCTCCGGCGCGGTGACGCCGTAGCCGACGAACACCAGCGGCGCGTTCTTGAAATCGACCAGCTTGACGCCGCTCATCGAGGCGCGCACGGCCAGGTCGTCGCCCTGCTTGAGCTCCTGGCTGCCCTTGGCGTCCTTGACCGACAGCTTGACCGGACCCTTGATCTCGAAACGGCCCAGCGGCACGTCCTGCGTCCAGCTGCGCTCGCCTTTCTTGCCTTTGACCGGGTCGCCGCCCGGCTGCATGCCGGCCGCCTTGAACTGTTCGATCAGGTAGTTGACGGTCTTGGTTTCGCCGGCGGTGTTCGGGCCGCGTCCTTCGAATTCGTCGGACGCCAGCACCTTGACGTCTTGCGACAACTTCTGCGGGCTGAATTCGGGACCGGTGGCGGCCTGCGCCAGACCGGCGGCGAGCAAGGAAGCGATGAGCAGTGTATGTTTCAAAATGACCCCTTCAAGTTAAACCTGCATGGAAACAGATCGGCAATACTGCCATGAAACCACAAGTACAGCAATCGGACCGCGCTCGGTGGGTTGGCGAACAGTGCGCTGGTGGACGCCGGCGCACACTGATGGCTTTCACCGCGAACCGGAGCATTCCATGCCCGAAGGACCATCGATCGTCATCATGCGCGAGCAGACGGCCGGCTTCATCGGCAAGACCATCGTGCAAGCGAGCGGCAACACCAAGGGCGTCGACATGGCGGCGTTGCGCGGCCAGCCGGTGCTGGACCTGCGCAGCTGGGGCAAGCACTTCCTGATCCAGCTGCCGGACCTGGCGCTGCGCATCCACTTGCTGATGTTCGGCAGCTACCGGATCAACGAGCGCAAGGACGCCACGCCGCGCCTGGCCCTGCAGTTCGACGATGGCGAGGAGCTGAACTTCTACACATGCTCGGTCAAGACGCTGGAAGGCGACCTTGACAGCAACTACGACTGGCGCGGCGACGTCATGTCCGAGGACTGGTCGGCGGCGGCCGCGCTCAAGAAGCTGCGCGCCGCGCCCGACACCTTGGTGTGCGACGCGCTGCTCGATCAGGATATTTTCGCCGGCGTCGGCAACATCATCAAGAACGAAGTGCTGTTCCGCATCCGCGTCCACCCGCTGTCGACGGTGGGCGGACTGCCGGCGGCCAAGCTGCGCGAGCTGGTGGCGCAGGCGCGCGAATACAGTTTCGATTTTCTCGAATGGAAAAAAGCCTTCGTGCTCAAGCAGCACTGGCTGGCGCACACCAAGCGCGTCTGTCCGCGCTGCGACCTGCCGTTCCACAAGGGCCACCTGGGCAAGACCAAGCGCCGCAGCTTCTTCTGTCCCAACTGCCAGAAGCAATACCCGCCGGCGCTGCCGGTGGCCAAGGCGGTGGCGCCGACTGCGCGCGCTAAACCAGCCCGGTCAAGTAGTAAACCGCGATCACAAAGAACACCGCCGCCGTCTTGATGACGGTGATGCCGAAGATCTCGCGGTACGATTGCTTGTGCGTCAGCCCGGTCACCGCCAGCAAGGTGATGACGGCGCCGTTGTGCGGCAAGGTGTCCATGCCGCCGCTGGCCATGGCCACCACGCGGTGCATCACCTCCAGCGGAATCTGCGCCGCCTCGGCCGCGCGGATGAACTGGTCGGACATGGCCGCCAGCGCGATGCTCATGCCGCCCGAGGCCGAACCGGTGATGCCGGCCAGGGTGGTCACCGACACCGCCGCGTTGACCAGCGGATCGGGTACGCTCTTGAGCGCCTGGCTGACGGCGACAAAGCCCGGCAGCGCGGCGATGACGCCGCCGAAGCCGTACTCGGACGCCGTGTTCATCGCCGCCAGCAGCGCGCCGCCGACGGCCGCCTTGGTGCCTTCGGCGAAGGCGTCGCGCACCCGGGCGAACGCCGTCACCACCACGAAGATAATCCCCAGCAGCAGCGCGCCCTCCACCGCCCAGATGCCGACCAGCGTCTTGATCGGCGTGGTGATCGTCGCGTGCAGGCCGGGCAAGGCGTCGGCGGTCAGCGCGTAGCTCTCGCCGTACCACTGCGGGATCATCTTGGTCAGCGCGAAGTTGACCACGCCCACCAGCAGCAGCGGCGCCACCGACAGCAGCGGATGCGGCAGTCCGCGCGCGCCCGCCTGCGCCGCGCCGGCCGCCGCCGGCTTGGCTTTATCCTCGACGCCGTAGCCTTCGCCGGTGGCCATCACCGCGCGGCGGCGCCATTCCAGGAAGGCCAGCCCGGCCGCCAGCGTGGCGATGCCACCGATCGTGCCCAGCCACGGCGCGGCCCAGCCGGTGGTCTTGAAGAAGGTGGTCGGGATGATGTTCTGGATTTGCGGCGTGCCCGGCAAGGTATCCATCGTGAACGAGAACGCCCCCAGCGCGATGGCGCCCGGCATCAGCCGCTTGGGGATGTTGCTCTGACGGTAGAGCTCGGCGGCGAACGGATAGACGGCGAACACCACCACGAACAGCGACACGCCGCCGTAGGTCAGCAGCGAGCACACCAGCACGATGACGGCGTTGGCGCGCGTGCGGCCGATGTAGCGGATCGCCGCGACCACGATCGACTCGGAAAAACCGGACAATTCGATCAACTTGCCGAACACCGCGCCCAGCAGGAACACCGGGAAGTACAGCTTGATGAAGCCGACCATCTTGTCCATGAAGATGCCGCTGAACACCGGCGCCACCGCGCCGGGATCGGTCAGCAGCACCGCGCCGAGCGCGGCCACCGGCGCGAACAGGATCACGCTGTAGCCGCGATAGGCGGCCAGCATCAGGAAACACAGTGCGGCGAGGACGATCAGGAAGGACATGCCGGCTCCATACATTGTTGGCTTCCGGCTATTGTAGAGTTAAATGCAAGCGCTCGCCGTCCGCATGCGATCCCGGCCGCCTGCGGCGTCGCGTCCGGCGCTTCCACGACGGCGCGCGCATGGTGGAGGCGGGATACGGAAATCGCTCGGGCATTGCAAGCTTGCCCAAAATAAAACCCTAGTTATTTGCTATTGGGCAATAAGAGACACTGCCGGCGGCAACCCCTGGTATCGATTGACGCTCGCGGAACGGGCTGCAATACTGGCTCATCGCAGCCCATGCAGGACGCCATGACTGAACTACGAGCCTCGCTCAAAAGCGGTGGCAGGTTCTCGCTGAACTGGAGCTATCTGAACGCCATCGCCAACGGCGTGTCGGCCATCGACCTCGGCGCGCTGGCGTTGCGCAACCTCCACGACGCCCGCCAATTCGTGCGCGAATACGGCTTCGACCTGGAGCAGCCGGCCGCGCCGGCGATCATCGCCCGCGCCCACCGCGAGGCGGTCGACTTCCTCGCCTGCACCTTCCTGGCGCCGGACCAGGCCGGCTTGATCCCGGCGGAGGTCAGCCATCCGGACGATCCGCTGCAATTGCTGGTGTACGCCTCGCTGCGCGGCAACAACGTCGACCTGCGCCGCATGTGGTCGTGCGCGGTGCTCAAGGTCATGCACGGCATCTTTTACATCGACAACAACCTCAAGCTGCGCCACTTCCACGCCATCCGCGCGCAGGTGTTCGCCACCCTGGACGAGGTGATCCGGCACGACGGCGACCGCCACTTCCTCACCGACGGCGAGGTCTGCCTGCCGATGCTGCACTACGAGCGCAAGAACAACAAGGGCCGCAACAGCATCCTGCTCAAGCTGCTGCAAAAGGCCGCCTACCTGGCCGCCGACATCTTCGACCACCTCGGCGTGCGGCTGGTGTTCGCGACCCGCTTCGAATGCCTGCTGGCGCTGCGCAGCCTGCAACGCGCGCACCTGCTGTCGGTCACCAACGTCGACGCCGAGCGCACCCGCAACACCCTGCTGGACCTGGAGGCGGCCAAGCAGATCTTCAACAAGTACCGCGCCCAAATCGAGCACAGCGACGACTATCCGTTCGAACTGCTGCGCACCATGGACGCCGAACTGGCCGACCTGGCGCAGCCGCAGACGCGCTGCGACAACCCGCACAGCGGCAGCGGCTTCAACAGCATCCAGGTGACGGTGCGCAAGATGATCCACGTGCAGCCGGACCATCCCAACATCGGCGCCGGCGGCGAGCAGGAATACGACGTCGGCTTTTTCTTCGAGTACGAGATCCAGCTGATGGACCAGGCCAGCTACGAGCGCAGCCTGGCCGGTCCGGCCAGCCACGACGCCTACAAGCGGCGCCAGATCGACACGGCGCGCACGCGCGTGTTCGGCCGCGAACTGCTGCGCTGGGTGGAGGCGCAATCGGCGCAATGAGCGGTGCGACGCGAACGCGCGCGCTGGCCTAACATTGGTTTCCGCCGCAGCAGGAGCCGACTTGTCCAATTTTATACACCGCCGCGTATGGCGCTCTCTGGCGGCCGCGATGCTGATCGCGTCCTGCCAGCCGGCGTCCAGCCAGGACGCCCCGGCCAAGGTGACCGTCACGGCCACCCGCGATCCGGTCGACAAGTCCTACCGCAAGATGATCGCCGGCATCGAGCGCTTCGAGCGCGACCGGGCGCTGGCGCCGCAGGCGTCCCTGCGCTTCCAATTGCTGCCGCGCCTGCCCACCACGCGGCTCGACGGCATCACCGTGCGCGTGGTCGGCGACACCGTCGCGCTGCCGGTGCCGGTCGCGCCCGACCACACCTTCACCCTCGACCGCGACAGCCAGGCGCTGCGCGAAGACGCGGCGCTGATCGCCAGCAGCAAGACCAGCACCTTGACCTGGCGCGCGCAGGTGCGCAGTCCCAACGTGCCGCCCGGCACGCGCCGCCTCGGCGACCTGCGGCTCGAATGCCAGGTCGGCGTCGAGGCGGGACTGCTGTCGAACAACGCCACCGTCTTCGCCTGGCTGGGCGAACTGCTGACCGACCCCGACCGCGTGTGCGCTTCGGCCGACGGCAACTACCTGTTCTTCGCCGAGCGGCCGCTGTTCGGCGTCACGCTGCGCGACGGCGCCCGCACGGAAACGCTGCCGTTTTCCAGGTTGTACGCGGGCGGCACGCAGACGCCCGACACGCTGCCCTTCTGCGATTGCCAGGTCTTGCTCGACCGTAGCTATTACGCGCCGATATGGGACCGCCGCTGGTCCGACGATACCCTGGTGGAATTCGACTACATGGACGCCGCGCCGGGCGCCGGCACGGTGCCGGTCGCCGGGACCCACCGCACCACGGCGCAAATGCGCGCCGCGCTGGGCCCGCCCACGGCGCTGCGCTTCGACAGCGGCTACCAGGTCTGGCGCTACCGGTATCCGACATCGAAGCCGGAGAAGAACCAGGAAGACGGCAAGCCCGGCTACGCCGAATTCGTCGTCCTGTTCGGCCCCGACGGCATCGCGCGCAAGGCACGATTGAGCGAGCCCTTGTAAAGCCGCGGCGATTGGATCATCATGAAATGATGAAAAATCCCCTCCGCTCCCGCCCCCTTCGCCTTGCCACGGCAAGCCTGTTGATGCTCGCCGCCAGCGCCTGCGGCAGCGCGCCGTCGGCCACGCCAGCCGCGCCGGCGCCGGGCGCGCCGACGGCAACCCAGACCGAGGCGCTATGGAAGAAAATCCAGGCCGCCAACGCCGACACCAGCTGCGACACGCAAAGCCAGTGCCACACGATAGGCTTCGGTTCGAAGGCCTGCGGCGGCCCCGAACGCTATCTGGCCTGGTCGAGCAAAAACAGCGACGGCGCCGCGCTCAAGGCGCTGATCGAGCAACACGCCGCCGCCCGCCGCGCCGACGACCAGCGCGAGCAGATGATGTCGACCTGCTCGCTGGTCAGCGACCCCGGCGCCAGCTGCCGCGCCGGCCGGTGCACCATCAACCCGACCGCGCCCGGAAGCGGCACCGATCCCCGCCGGGCGGATTGACGGCGCGACCGGACGGCGCGACCGGACGACGGGGTCATAACAAAAAAACCCGCGAGACCAACCGGCCTCGCGGGTTTTTCACATCCACAGCTGCCGCTTAGAAGGCCAGCGCCTCCTTGGCGCGCGAGTTTTTAAACAGCGGCAACGGATCGGTCGTATCGACATCGATCACGGTCGCGCCCTGCTTGACGCCGCCCAGCAGGTAGTTGACCACGCCGACATGGCGCACGCCAGGGGCCAAACCGGACCAGCTCATGCCCACGCTGGCGGTGCCGCCGATCGTGGCCGTGCTCGGCAGAACCACCTTGAAGTTGCCGCCCGTCGAAGGCTGCACCACCCAGCTCGACAGCGCGTACGTGGCCTGGCCGCCGTTCGGACGGAAACCGATCACGCACACGTTGTAGTCGCCGGCGGCCGGAGCCACCATCTGGATGGTTTCATTGGCCGAATCGCCGCCGCTGCTGAGCACGGGCGTGTTGCCGCGCATGACGATCAGATCGAGGTCCGAGTCGCCCGGGACGGCGCCGGTCGTATCCGAATCGAACAGCGAGAAGCGCGCCAGCAAGGTGCCGGCCGGGATCGTCACCGGATGCAGGTTGACGCCGGTGGCGGCGCCCGCCTGGCACAGCGCCGCGTTGCTCAGGCCGGTGTTGGCGGTGCCGATCGAGCGCGTCTCGCGGGTGGCCGGCTGCAGGCCGCCCTTGACCGCGCTCATGGCGCCGGCAAAGCCGGTGCCGACGGTGACGACCTTGCTGCCGGTGGCCGCCTCGCTCACCACGCTGGCCGGGGCCGACAGGCCGGTGGCGCGCGCGGTCAGCGGGCTGCGCACGACATGGGTGCCGTCTTTCCAGTTCAGCACGCCGTAGGCCCAGGTGTCGAGCGGCGCGCTGGTGCGGGTCAGCTTGACGGTGAAGCTGGCCTTGGCGCCGGCCGCCAGCACCAGGGTCGCCGGCTGCACCGAGACCGTGAAGCCCGGCAGCGAAGCGGTGGCGTTGTAGGTCGCGGTGGTGCTGCCGACGTTGGTGACGGTGCGCGTCATGCTCAAGGTGCCGAGCACGTTGGCGGCGGTCAGCGAGGCCAGGTTCAGGTTGTACGCGGCGATGCTGCCGCCCATCGTGGTGCACTGGGCGGTGGTGTAGATCAAGCCCTGGCCGCACAGGAAGCGCGCGTAGTCGACCGGCGCGATGTCGTACACCAGGCCGGGATCGGCCGCCGAGTTCGGCGCGATGTGGCCGGCGCCCTGGCCCCAAGGCAAGGTGCCGGCGTTGGTGGCGCTGCTGTCCCACGCGACCCGGGTGGTCAGGCCGTCGCTGAAGGTGTCGGTCGCGCTGGTCATCAGCGCCGACTTGATGGCCGACGGGGTCCAGTCCGGATGCAGCTGCTTGAGCAGCGCGGCCACGCCGGCCACGTGCGGCGAGGCCATCGAGGTGCCGCTGTAGAACGCCCAGTCGGTCACCGGGGCCGGCGAACCGGCGGCGACGGCGTCGCGCTGCGCCGGCGTCAGGTCGGCGGTGACGGCGGCCAGGATGTCGGTGCCCGGCGCGGTCATGTCCGGCTTGAGGATGTTGGCGTTGGCCACGTTCGGGCCGCGCGACGAGCTGCTCGACATGATCGGCGCCTTGACCGACGGATCGAAGCTGGCGCGCAGGTTGCCCAGCGACGCGACCGCCGTGTTCGGATTGGCGGCGATGTAGCTCTTCAGGACGGCGGTGTCTTCCTTGACGATGTGCACCGTCGAAATCGTGTGCGCCTGGTTGATGATGGTCGCCGCGCTGCCTTCGATGTTGGCGATGATCACGCCGACCGCGCCGGCCACCTTGGCGTTGGCGCTCTTGTTGACCAGCACGTTGGCGCCGCGGTCGCACACCAGGATCTTGCCGGCCACCTTGGCCGGGTCCAGCAGCGGCGCGACGGCGTCGGCGGCGCCGAAGCAGCGGCTCAGCTGGAGCGCATCGGCGCCGGCGACGCCGGCGTCCTTGGCCAGCACCAGCGGCGCCCTCGGCGTGTTGGCGTTGCTCGACGCGCCGGTCAAGGTGGCGCCGTTGCCGGTGACGGCGTCGGCCAGGTACAGGCGGTTGTGGGTCGAGTTGCCGACCGAGGCCAGCCAGGGGCTGATGTGGCCGACCGGGGCCGGCGCGGTCGAACCCGGGCCCTGGTTGCCGGCCGAGGTGGCGACGAACACGCCGGCGGCGGTGGCGCCCAGGAAGGCTTGTTCGGTCGCATCGGTGAACGAACCGCCGCCGGCGCTCGATCCGATCGAGAAGTTGATGACGTTGACGCCGTCCTTGACGGCCTGGTTGATGGCCGCCACGCTGTTGGACGGGGCGCAACCGTTCTTGCCGGTGGCGGCGTCGGTCCAGCACACCTTGTAGGCGGCGATGCGGGCGCGCGGCGCGATGCCGCTCACCTTGCCCAGGTTCAGGCCGCCGGTGATCGCGCTCACGCCGGCGTTGCCGGCCGCCGTGCTGGAGGTATGGCTGCCGTGGCCGCCGTGGCCTTCGGCGCCGGCGACCGAATCGCGCGCCGACAGGAACTCGGTCCAGTGCAATTGCTGGCCGGCCTGTTTGTAGTAGCGCGCGCCGATCAGCTTGTTGTTGCAATCGGCGACGCTGAAGCCCTCGCCGGTGTCGCAGCTGCCCTTCCAGGTGGTCGGCGGGGCATCGTAGACCACGGTCGAGCCGCTATGGCTCGGGTTGCCGTTGCCGTCGACGCGGTCGGCGTAGCTCGGGTTCTCCGGCCAGATGCCGCCGTCGACGATGCCGACCACGATGTTCTCGCCCGACGAGCCCTTGCCGCCCAGTTGGTCCCACAGGCCGCCGGCCTTGTCCAGGCCGAGGAAGGTCGGCGTGTAGCTGGTGTCGAGCTCCATCATGGAATCGGCGGTGATGGCCGCCACGCCGCTGTTCTTTTTGAGCGCGCGCACTTCGTCGTCGGTCAGCATGGCGGCGAAGCCGTTGAACACGACATCGTATTTATGGGTGATCTCGGCGGCGTTGATGGTGCTGATGACCGCGTTCTGCTTGGTGTCCAGGTAATTGATGTAGGCCTGCACGGCGGCGGCGTCGACGTTGAGGCGCTGGCCCTGCGGCGGCATCGTCGCGGCCAGGCCGGCGACCTGGCCGGTGTAGGTGGCGACCGGCTTGTCGGTCAGTTGCACGATGTACGAGCGGCGCTCGGACTCGGCGTGCGCCGGGCTGGCGCCGATCAGGGCGGCGGTCAGCATCAGGACGGCGGCGGAAATAGGACGGAGTTTCATGTGGGGCGTTCCTTGCTCAGGCGTTGATGGTGGCGGCGGCGGTGGTGGCTGCGGCGTTGGCGGCCGCCTTGGCGCGGCGGCGCGACAGCAGGCCCACCAGACCCAGGCCGAGGCCCATCATGGCGTACGTTTCCGGCTCCGGCACGGGGGCGACCGGACCGACGGCGCTGATATCGAGGTTGTCGAAGGCGAACTGGGCCTGGTTTTCCGAGCCCGGAAGCGGGCTGTAGCAACCGCCGGCGCCGTCGAACAGGCACGAACTGATGACCAGGCTGCTGAGGCTGACGTTGCCGAAGGCCGTCAGCGCGTTGCTGACGAACGGCGAATTGCCGGCCGCGTCGAGCAACGGGAAGTCGTAGGCGACCGCGATGGTGCCGCCGTCGATGCGCGTGCCGAGCAGGGTCAGCTGGCCCCACGAATAGCTGGGCAGGCCGCCGACCGGCGCCAGGAAGGCGTAGTCGATGCCCGACACCTGGAACGCCGCGTTATCGCCGCGCGTTACCTTCAGGCCGCCGTCGTTGACGCCCATGTAGAAGTGGCTGGCGTTGCCGGTCGGGCAGGCGGCGATCGCGCACAGGAAAGGGTCGTTGCCGTCGCCGACGGCGCCGGCGAACCCGGTGCCGTCCGGACCGGCGGCTGGCGTATCGATCACGGTCATCGTATAGCCGTGCTCGCTCAGGGTCTCGGTGCCGCCGTAGATCGACGGGCCGATCGATTCGAAATCGATCACGGCGGCCATGGCCGGCGTGGCGCTCATCAGCGCAAGGGCGCCGAGGGCGGCGCCGGTGATTTTTTTCAATTGCGCTTGCTTCAAGTGGTTCATTTCACTGCCCTTTTGATGAAAGTAATGGCGCCGTGGTCCGCCGGTCTGGTCGCCCGCTGGACCTTTGTCTACTTTTTGTAGGTAACAATGAATATAAACAAACAACACAATTTGAGTAACTTAAGATTAAGAATTATTATTCATTAATAATAATCAATTGCCAAATAAAATCTTGGTTCCTCTATGAAAGCAATGTCATCGAATTGTCACAAAATTGTGCCGGTATGATCATTTTTCTGTTGTTCTTTTACAAAACAAGAATGTCTCAATCGAAACCATCCGGTCCGTAAAAAGTTACTCAAACGAACTAAATTCTTGCATTCCGGCGCCATTCGCGGGCTTGTCGCAGCCATCTGCCGCCAACGCGTCGCGGCGAAAAAAAAGCCAGCGCATGGCTGGCTTTTCCCCGCAACGACGAGCGGCAATTAAAATACTGTCATAGCTTTCTTGATGGCAACACAACGCTCATCTTCCTGATGTCGTACCAAAAGAGAACGTTTAGTGCCAGTCGACAAGTCCGGTAATTTAACAATCGCCTCTTGCAGGCGCGCTACGCTGGCCGGCGTGCAGGTGGCCGGTATCATCGCCTCGGCGTACGACCGCATGAAGACCGGGCCGGCGGCCTTGTCGACCTGCCCCAGCGTCGCCAGCCGTTGTTCCGCGCTCAGTTCGTTCAGCGCGCCCTGGTCGGCCGGATACATCACTTGCATCGCCTGGCGTATCTTCGAGAACGGCAACTTGGTTTGCAAATCGCCGATATTGGCCAGCCACTCGGCCTTGACCTTGGCGTCCGGACGGATCACGCGCGCGGCCAGCGCGGCGGCTTGGCCGCTGTCGGATTTGTCGCGTTCCTGCTCGGCCGCCAGCAAGGCTTCGCTGCCAGGATAGGCAAACCGGTTCAGGCGGTTGACGATCTCCCAGCGCACGTCCTGGCTGACGTTCAGGCCAGGCACCACCAGCTTGCCGCCGAGGATATCGGCCAGTTGCGCCAGCGCCGGCTGGCTGCTGGCCACGCCGACGAAGGTGGCGAACCACAGGCGCTGGAAGTTCTTGTCGGCGCTGGCGGCGCCGCTCGCCGCGAACGCCATCCGTTCCAACCGCCCGCCCACTTTCGAGCGGTACGCGGCGGCCTGCGGCCCCATGTTGTCCAGGTAGGCCCGCGACTGCCCCACCTTGGCCAGGATATCGCCCAGCAGCGTGTAATCCTTCTCGCCCGGCGCCTGGGCGAGCACGGTGTCGAGGAAGGCGTTGAGCGGCAGCTTGCCGTCGCGCACGCTGTCCCACAGGCTTTGCCACAGCATCGAGCGCAGCAGCGGATCGGCAACCTTGTGCAGGCGCGCCTGCGCGGTGGCGAACGACTTCTTATCCAATTGCACTTTCGCGTAGCCCCAATCCTGGTAGTTCGGATACGCCAGGTCGGGACAGGCCGCGCCCGTCAATTCCGGCACGGCGGTGGCCGCGCCCTTGTAGGTCACCGCCAGGTTCTTGCTGAGCGACAGACCGTTCTGGCCCAGGTTGAACAGGCCGATCTGCACGCGCTGCTCGCGCAGCGTCGGCATGGCCGCGCTCGGCGCGCTCTGGTGCAGGCTGAACGATTTGATCTTGCCGCCGGCGCAGCTGAACTCGGCCGCGATGGTGTTCACGCCCGGCTCGTACAACCATTCCCTGGTCCACGGGCCCAGGTCGCGGTTGGCGGCCTGCGCCAGGCTGCCGATGAAGTCGTCGAGCTTGGCGTTCTGGTAGGAATACTTGACCAGGTAGTTGTGCACGCCCTGGCGGAACACTTCCTCGCCCAGCAGGTGGCGCAACTGCTTCAAGGCCGAGGCGCCCTTCGAATAGGTGATCGCGTCGATATTGTCGAAGGCGTTGGCGGTCGACGGCACCGGCGTTTCGATCGGGTGCGTGGTGACGCGCTGGTCTTGCGTATAGGCTTTCTGCTTGTCGTCGGAATAGAAACTCTGCCACGCGTGCGTAAACTCGGTGGCCTCGGCCGTCGCCAACGTGCCCATGAACGAGGCGAAGCTTTCGTTGAGCCACAGGCCGTTCCACCATTTCATCGTCACCAGGTCGCCGAACCACTGGTGCGCCATCTCATGCATGATGACGCCGGCCAGGCTCTCGCGCTGCGCCGCCGTCATCTCATCCTGGTGCAGGAAGGCGCGCTCGGCGAAGGTGATCGCGGCGGCGTTTTCCATCGCGCCGTAGAGGAAGTCCGGCACCAGCAGCTGGTCGTATTTCTCGAACTGGTAGGGCACGCCGAAGTACTGGTCGAAGAACTTCAGGCCGCGGCTGGTGTAGCTGAACCAATCCTTGGGCGCGACCTGGGCCGCCACCGACTGGCGCGCGAACAGGCGCATCGGATACGGTCCGCTGTTGTCCTCCCATACCTTGTACGGGCCGGCGTGCATCGAGAAGTTGTACGGGCTAAGCTTTTTGCTGCGCGGGAAGGTCCAGCGCTTGCCGCCGGCGATGTCGGTGACGCCCGATTCACGCATCGTCGACGACACCACCCAGTCGGCCGGCGTGGTGACGGTCACCTGGAAGGTGCCCTTCAGGTCGGGCTGGTCGAACAGCGCGAACATCTGGTGCGCGGCGGCCGGCTCGAAGTGCGAATACGTGTAGACGCGGCCGTCGACCGGGTCGACCATGCGGTGCAGGCCTTCGCCGTTGGTGCTGTGCAGGCGCGTGTAGGCGATGGCGACCGTGTTGCGGCCGGCCTTCAAGTCCTGTGGCGCCAGCGTGACGAACCACTGGTTGTAGCGGGGCGTGACGGCCTTGCCGTTGACGGTGACGCTGGCGATGGTCGCCTTGTCGAGGTCGATGGTCAGGGGACCTTCGGCGTCGGCCAGGTCGAACGCCAGCGTGGTGGTGCCGGAGAAGCTGTCCTTGCCGGTCAGCGCGAATTCGAGCGTGTAGTCGACGTTGCCGACGCGCGCCGAGCGGGCGGCGGCGTCCTGTTGCGACAGATAGGCGTTCTCGGCGCGCGCGGGCGCGGCGACGACGGGAGTGACGGCGGCGGCGGTGGTGGCCACGGCCGCGCCGTAGCCCAGCAGCAGCGCCGCGACGATCATACTTTTTTTCATTGTGGCTTCCTCAAATAGGGAAACGCCCGCGACGTTGGCGGGCGTGAGATCGGACGATCCGGTTCAGCTTATTTTTTCAGCTTATTTTTTCAGCTTATTTTTTTAGATACGTATCGAGCCAGTCGATCACCGTGTGATGCCACAGCACCGAGTTGGCCGGCTTCAGCACCCAGTGGTTCTCGTCCGGGAACACCAGCAGCTTGCTCGGGATGCCCTGGCGCTGCAGCGCCGTGAACGTGCCCAGGCCCTGCGAGGTCGGAATCCGGAAATCCAGATCGCCCTGCACCACCAGCATCGGCGTCTTCCACTTCTTCACCTGCAGCGCCGGGTTGAATTTCTCGTGCGCGTCCGGCTTGTCGTAATAAGTGCCGCCGGCTTCCCACTCGGTGAACCACAGCTCCTCGGTGGCGTAGGCCATGCCGCGCGTGTCGAACACGCCGTCATGGTTGACGATGCACTTGAAGCCGTCGGACCAGTTGCCTTCGATCCAGTTCATCATGAAGCCGCCGTACGACGCGCCCAGCGCGCAGCTGCGCTCGCGGTCCAGCCACGGGAACTTCTGCACCGCCGCCGCCAGGCCCTTCTGCAAGTCTTCCAGCGGCTTGCCGCCCCAGTCGCCGCTGATCGAGTCGGTGAACTTCTGGCCGTAGCCGGTCGAACCGTGGAAATCGATGAACACGGTGGCATAGCCGGCGCCGGCGTACACCTGCGGGTTCCAGCGGTAGCTCCACGAGTTGCCGAAGCTGCCCTGCGGGCCGCCGTGCACCAGGAAGGCGATCGGATACTTGACGCCGGGCTTGGCGTCCCACGGCTTCATGACGTGGCCGTAGACGGTCTCGCCGTTGGCGCCGGCGAACGAGAACTGCTCGAACTGGCCGAACTTGACGTCGGCCAGCGCGGCCGCGTTCAGCTCGGTCAGTTGCGTGGCGTTGTCGGCGCTGCCGCCGAGCTTGAATTTGTACAGCTGCGCGCCGGACGCCAGGCTGGCCTGCGCCATGACGACGGTGTCGCGCGCGACGTCGAAGCCGCTGACGTAGCCGTTGCCGGTGAGCTTGGCGACCTTGCCGCTGGCGGCGTCGATGCGGAACAGCGGATGCTGGCCGAGGTCGTCTGCGGTGGCCAGCAGCGCCTTGCCGTCCGGGGTCCAGCGGTAGTCGGCGATCGAACGATCCCAGTTGTCGGCGACGGTGCGCTTCTTGCCGCTCGCCACGTCGATCAGCACCAGGTGGAAGCGGTCGGCCTCGAAGGTCGGCTTGTCCATCGCCAGGTAGGCCAGGGTCTTGCCGTCGGGCGAGTAGCTGGCCTTGGCGTCCCAGGCCTGGTTGTCGGCCGTCAGGTTGGTCGGCGCGCCGCCGGCGGCCGGCACCGTGTAGACGTCGAAGTTGGTCGACCACGCCTCGGTCTTGCCGGCGATGCGCACGGAGAACACCACCGTCTTGCCGTCGGGGCTGAAGCGGTACTCGTCGCGGTCGCCGAACGGCTTGGACGGCACGTCGCCGTCGAGCGCGCCGCTCAGGCTGACCGGCTGCGCGCTGACCTTGCCGGTGGCGTCGATCGGCGCCGCGTACAGCACGTTGTTGCGCCCGTCCGCCCAGGTATCCCAGTGGCGCACGAACAGCTTGTCGTAGAGCTTGCCGCTGGCCTTGTCCTTGGCCGTGGCGTCCAGGCGCGATTTGGTGCAGGCCAGGTCGGCGCAATCGCGGAACACGGCCAGGCTCAGCGCCAGGCGGTCGCCCTGCGGCGACAGGCGGAAGTTGTCGACGTCGAGCGGCAGGTCGGTGACCTTGGCCGCCTCGCCGCCGCCCAGCGGCAGGCGCCACACCTGCGACGAGCCGGAACGGGCCGACAGGAAATACACGGCGTCGCCGCTGGGCGACCATTCGGGATCGCTGCTGCTGGCGTTGGCCTGGGTCAGGCGCACCGGCGCGGCCTTGGGCGCGCGCAGGTCCAGCATCCACAATTGCGTGTTGCCGCGGTTCTTGTCCATATCGGTGGCGCGCACGGTGTAGACCACGCGGGTGGCGTCCGGCGACAGCGCGGGGCTTCCGACCCGTTCCATCTTGACCAGGTCTTCCACGGTGAAGCCGCGCGGCGCGGCCATGGCGTTGGAAGCCGCAACAGCGGTCCCAAGCAGCAGCAGGGGTAATCTCATTCGGGGATCTCCGACGTTGTAGAAAAAATACCGGCTGGTGGCCGGTCGTCGTGCATCATACCAAGTTCGCGCAGCGGCCAGTAAACTGTTACTTTACGCAACTTTAGCGGGCGCGGCCGGGGTGGGGCTGGGGCGCTATTGGTGCTGGGGGAACTCGGCGATGAACCGGCGGAAGCCGGGCGTGTGGCGCGCCTGGGCGATGGCCTGCCAGTAAGCCTCCACCTGCGCCTGATGCTTTTGGTAGTAGCCCTGGTTGACCAGCAGGTAGACCGGCGTTTTCTGGAACGGCACCGGCAGCATGTCGATCTGCCCCCGGTACTTGCGCGCGATCGACGCCGCGCCCTCGTCCCGCTCGGTCACGGCCGCCGCCACCCGCTTGCCCGCCAGTTTGGCAAACACCTGGTCGACGCTGGAACCGCTGCTGTCGATGACGACGCCCATCTCGCGCAGCATCGGGATGTGCAGCAGGTCCGGTTGCGCGCCGACCGGCTGCCGGCCCAGGCCGATGAAGCGCTGGCCGTCCCAGTCCACCGCCGCGCCGCGCCGGCGGGAGACGGAGAAGTTCAGCTCGCCGACGCCGCGTCCGGGATCGGGCTGCGCGCCCTTCATCGGATATGCGCCGTAGGTGGCGCGCTCGGGCGTGAAGGCGGCCAGCATGGCGTCGACCTGGCCGCTGCGCAAGCGGTTCATGCACTGCGAACGCGGCGCCACCAGCCGGCGGATCGCCACCGGCTGCAGCGCCGACGCGCGCCGCAGCAGTTCCAGCGACTGGCCGCAGCCGTCCGGAAACGTCAGGGGCGAAAACGGCTGGTCGAACACGCACACCGTCATCTCCAGCGCCGCCGCCCGCAGCGAGACGCTCAGCATCAAGCCCGGCACCAGCGCAGCCCCGCTCCACACCTTCGCTTTGGTACGCACAGTAGATAACCTATCATGACCATTGGTCCACTAACTATATAGTTAGTATGTACCGTTGTCTATCGGGCAATAGATAACTTCCCGCGAAACAACGCTTGACTAATTTAAGACGACCGGTCATATTACGCACATGGCCAAACCTAACGTCAAAGAACAAATCGTCACCGCCGGCATGACCCTGTTTCACAGCAAGGGCTTCAACGCCACCAGTGTGCAAGACATCACCGACGCCGCCGGCGTGCCGAAGGGTTCGTTCTACAACCATTTCGCCAGCAAGGAAGAGCTGGGGGTGGAGGTGTTGCAGCGCTACGCGGACCAGGCGGGGGAGATAGGCGCCCTGCTCGGCGCTTCATCGTTGCCGCCGCGTGCGTGGCTGCGCGGCTATTTCGGCAAGCTGGTCGAGTCCAACGTCGCGTCGGCATTCGACGCCGGCTGCATGCTGGGCAACTTCAGCACGGAGCTGTCGAACCAGAGTCCGGCCATCCGCAACCAGGCCCGGCAATCGTTCGCGGCCATGGCCAAGATGCTGGAAGACGTCATCGCGCAGGGCCAGCGCGACGGCAGCATCGGCAACGCGCAGCCGGCGCCGGCGTTGGCCAACTTCACCGCCGACGCCTGGCAAGGGGCGGTGCTGCGGGCGAAGGCAGAAAAAGACCGGGCGCCGCTGGACCGCTTCGTCGCGATGGTGCTGGACCGCATTCTCGTGTGATCGTTTTTTTTCGCCGGTTTTAAGATGACCGGTCATATTGTAAGTTGCACCCTTAAACCGCACTCCCATCGAAAGGTATCATCATGAACTTCAAAGACTCCATCGTCCTCATCACCGGCGCCAACCGTGGCCTGGGCAAAGCGCTGGCCGAAGCGGCCCTCAAAGCCGGCGCGCGCAAGGTCTACGGCGGCGCCCGCAATCCGGCGTCGGTCACCGTGCCCGGCGTCACGCCGATCAAGCTGGACGTCACCGACGCCGACGACATCGCCGCCGCCGCGCGGGCGATTCCCGACCTGACCATCCTGATCAACAACGCCGGCATCTTCAGCGGCACCGACCTCACCGCGCCGAACGCCTTGCAGGTGACGCAACAGGAACTGGACACCAACTTCTTCGGCCCGATGGCGCTGAGCCTGGCCTTCGCGCCGGCGCTGAAGAACAACGGCGGCGGCGCCATCGTCAACGTGCTGTCCGCGCTGTCCTGGATCACCATCCCGGGCACCGGCACCTACAGCGTGTCCAAGGCGGCCGCCTGGGCGCTGAGCAATGGTTTGCGCGGCGAACTGCAAGCGCAAAAAACGCGGGTGCTGGCGGCGCACATGGGTTACATGGACACCGACATGACCGCCGGCGTCGAGATGCCCAAAACCGCCCCGGCCGACGTCGCGCTGAGCATCGTCACCGCGCTGGAAAATGGTGAAGACGAAGTGCTGGCCGACGACACCTCGAGGCAGGTCAAGCAGGGCCTGGGCGCGCCGCGCGGCGCCTATCTGGGCACGCCGCTGGCAAGCTGAAAGCGCTGCGCCGCAGCAAAGAAAGCCGCGCCGCATATGGCGCGGTTTGATACAAAACTTTTTTTGCTAGTGACTCGTAAACGCCTACACGGTTCCGGAAAATGGGTGCATAATTTCCCACTCAGTCAGGTAGAGTACGCATCAGTTATCACCGGCATGGCATGTGTATAACGCGTTTTCCCCGCCGGTAATCTTCGAAGTTGGAGCAGTTGATCCTTATTATTGCAGCACAATTATTGCCTTTTAACTAGTTGTGAACAATTGTAAATCGACGTTGAATGAACTGGGCTCAGCGCTAAGGTAAACCCCCTGGCCGCGCTGGCCGCAGGGCACTCCTCGCTTGCCGCGCAGCCGAAGTCAGACGAATACGGGAAACGTTATGCTAACTGCCACTTATGTCCTACTGACACTGTCCATCGAACAGAAAAAAGAACGCCACTTCATCTCGCGCTTGCTGCAGCATGTGCAGTCGATCGCGCGCCGGCCACAGGAGATCGATCCTGTGTTCATCGAGTCCCAGCTCAAGGAGCTGACCAGCTTTGCCGAGGCGCGCCACCAGCGCAAGGTCGAGGCCTGCCTGATGCCCGCCGTGCGCGCGGCCGATTCCAATTGCACCGCGTTGCTGAACGACCTCGAGGCGCTCAGCCGGCTCGGTAGCGCGATGCTCAACGCCGTGCACAAATGCCTGCGCCGGGCGATGCGCCGCAGCGCCTCGCAGGGCAAATTCCTGTGCCGCACGATCGACCTGTATTGCCAGAATTTGCTCAAGCGTCTGGACAAGGAAGAACAGGAACTGCTGCCGCTGGCGCAAAAGGTCATTTCCAGCGACGAGTGGTTCGAAATCGGCAGCCAGTTCCTGGCGCAGGAAGAAGGCGACGCCGCCACCCGGCCCGAACTGCGGCCCCGCCGCAACGTCGGCACCATGAACTACCACGCCCGCGCGATGGGCGCCGGAGCGGCGCGCGCCTAGGTCCGCGTCCACCCCGGTTTCAACGTCCTCGCTGCGCCACGATGGTGCGTGAAAACGCCGCCATCGCGGCGCTTTGTTGTTTTGAGTTCCCCATTGCGCCAAACGCTTGCCTAAGGTTTTAGGCACGGCTAATATCGGCTACATGCAGACCACCCTTGCCCCCGCATCGTGAACCATGGCGCCACGCTTCTGCACCTGCGCGGCGCTGCCGGCATGGATGCAATCTACCGCAAGATCAGCTGGCGCCTGCTGCCGCTGCTGATGCTGTGCTGTGTGGTCGCGTACCTCGACCGCGTCAACGTCGACCTCGCGCAGCGCCACATCCAGGACAGCCTCGCCTTCGGCAACCAGGTCTTCGCCTGGGGCGCCGGCGTGTTCTTCTTCGCCTACGCGCTGTTCGCCGTGCCTTGCAATCTGCTGCTGGAAAAACTCGGCACGCGCAAAATCCTGCTGCGCATGATGCTCGGCTGGGGCGCGGCCACCGCCGCCGGCGCCTTTGTGCGCACGCCGCTCGAGTACTACACGATCCGCTTCCTGCTCGGCATGTGCGAGGCCGGCTTTTTCCCCGGCGTGATCCTGTACCTGACCTACTGGTATCCGGCCGCGCGGCGCGCGCGCGTGTTCGCCGTCTTCGCGTCGGCCACGCTGGTCGGCGGCATCGTCGCCGCGCCGCTGTCGGGCGCCATGCAGCAGGCGCTGCACCTGCACAGCGGCATGCAGGGTTGGCAATGGCTGCTGCTGGCGCAAGGCTTGCCGGCCGCGGTGCTGGGCATCGCCGCCTACTTTTATCTCGACGACCATCCGGACGATGCCAAATGGCTATCGGGTTTCGAACAGCAGATGGTCAGGCAGGATTTGAACCGCGATGAAACGGCGCTCGCCAAGGCCGCCGGCGTCGACGAGGACGAGGACGACCAGGACGAACCGCCGTCGGCCTTCGCCATCATCTGGTCGCTGCTGCGCGACCCGGCCATCTGCCTGCTGGCGCTCGCCAACCTGCTGCTGGCCGGCGCCAGCTACGCGCTGGCGCACTGGGCGCCGGCGCTGATGCAGCGCTGGAGCGCGGGCGGCCCGCAATCCGGCCTGCTGGCGGCGCTGCCCGGCATCGTCGGCATCGTTGGCATGATCGCCATCGGCTACGACTCGGACCGCCGGCGCGAGCGGCGCGGCCACTTCATCGCCTGCATGGTGCTGGCCGCCGGCGGACTCGGTCTGGCCATCGCCGCCGACAACGGCCTGGCGTGGTCGCTGGCCGGCCTGTCGCTGGCGTCGCTGGGCATCTCGTCGGCGCTGCCGCTGCTGGTGGCGATCCTCACCGATTTGCTGAACCGCCGGCGCGCCGCCATCGGCATCGCGCTGGTGGGCGGCCTGGCGATGATGGGCGGCGCCCTGGGTCCGGCGCTGAGCGCGCGCGTGCTGGCTTGGGGCGACAGCGCCGCCATGCTCGCCGCGCTGATCGGCATGTATCTGGCGGCCGGGTTGATCCTGATGCTGGCGCTGCGCATGGCGCCACGGCGCGGCGGCCCGGACGCCAAGGACGGCCTCCGGGACAAGATAGCCCGCAACTGACTGTTCGGCTAGAATCGTGGACGCGTCGCAATCCGGCGCTCCCGTTCACCCAACTTCAAAGCGAACTATCCATGCGTTTTGTCCTGCCCTTCTCCACCGCGCTGGCCGCAGCGTTCACCACCATCGCCGCCAACGCGGCCACCCCAACTCCGATCACGCTGGACCAGGCCATGGCCAATCCCGACTGGATCGGCAATCCGGTCGAATCGGCATGGTGGGGCTGGGACAGCCGCCAGGTCTACTTCAAGCAAAAGCGCGCCGGCTCGCCGCTGCGCGACACTTTCCAGATCGCCGCCGGCGGTCCGAAGCTGGTGGACGACAAGCAGCTGGCAAACCTCGACAGCGCCGATCCGGTCTACAACCGCGATCGCACGCGCGCGATTTTGGTGCGCAACGGCGACCTGTTCGAACGTGACTTGAAAAGCGGCGCGCTGACACAAATCGTGCGCGGCACCACCCCGGCCTTCGATCCGCAATACACGGCCGACGGCGCCGGCGTGCAATTCCGCGTGGGCAGCGACTGGTACGGCTGGAGCCGCGCCGAGCGCCTGGTGTCGCCGTTGGCCGTGCTGCGCACCGCCAAGGACCCGGACGCCGCGCCCGACGCCAGCGCGCGCCGCGACCTGCAATTGCGCCTGCTCTCGACCCTGGCGCGCCAGAAGCAGGAGCGCGACGCGCTGCGCGAGCGCCGCAACCAGGAACGCGGCGCCGACGCCACCCGCGCCCCGCAGCCGGTCTACCTGGGCGAGAAGGTCGTCATCGACACCAGCGCGCTGTCGCCGGACGGGCGCTACCTGCTGGTGGTCACCAGCGCCAAGGACGGCGACAAGCGCCGCGTCGGCAAAATGCCGAAGTACGTGACCGAGTCTGGCTACGAGGAGACCGACGACGAGCGCAAAAGGGTCAGCGACGAAGGTCCGCAGCCGCAGCAACTCAAACTGATCGAACTGGCCACGCGCAAGGTCACCGAGCTGTCGCTCGACGCCCTGCCCGGCATCAATGTCGATCCGCTGGCCGACATGCGCGCCGCGCGCAAGCTCGATGCGCTCAAGGGCAACCGCGGCGTGCGGTTTGAAAGCGGCGACGAATCGATCCGCTGGAGCGGCAACGGCAAGCAGGTGGCGGTGATGGCGCAGGCGATCGACAACAAGGACCGCTGGATCGCCACCGTCGACCTGGCCGGCGCCAAGCTGCAGCCGGTGCACCGTCTGACCGACGCCGCCTGGGTCAACAACCGTGGCAACGGCTTCGGCTGGCAGCCGGACAACAGCACCTTGTGGTACCAGTCGGAGGAAAGCGGCTACGCCCACATCTACCTGCAACCCGCCACCGCGGGCGCATCGCGCGCGCTCACGTCGGGCAAATGGGAAGCAAGCAACGTCGAATGGTCGGCCGACGGCAAGACCGCCTACTTCCTGTGCAACCCCAAGCTGCCCGGCACCTACGAGGTATGCTCCAGCTCCGCCACGGGCGGCGCAACCAGCGGCGCGCCGAAGGAACTGACGTCGCTGGGCGGCGTGGAGAGCTTCAGCCTGTCGCCGGACGGCCGCAAGCTGCTGGTGCGCTACTCGACCGCCTACATGCCGGCGCAAGTCGCCATGGTGGACAGCGGCGGCGGCGCCGCCAAACAACTGACCGACACCCGCAACGCCGACTACAAGGCGCGCGAGTGGATCACGCCGCAAATCGTCGCGGTGCCGTCGACGCATGGCGCCGATCCGGTATGGGCCAAGCTGTATCGTCCCGCCACGCTGGAGCCGGGCAAAAAATATCCGGTCGTGATGTTCGTGCACGGCGCCGGCTATCTGCAAAACGTCACGCAGCGCTTCCCGGTCTACTTCCGCGAGCAGATGTTCCACAACCTGCTGGTTGAAAAAGGCTACATCGTGCTGGACATGGACTATCGCGCATCGCTCGGCTACGGCCGCAACTGGCGCACCGCGATCTACCGCCAGATGGGCCATCCGGAACTGGAGGACTACGTCGACGGCTTGAACTGGATGGTGGCCAACCAACAGGGCGACGCGAAGAATGTCGGCATCTACGGCGGCAGCTACGGCGGCTTCATGACCTTCATGGCGCTGCTGCGCGCGCCGGACCAGTTCAAGGCCGGCGCCGCGCTGCGTCCCGTCACCGACTGGACCACCTACAACCACGAATACACCGCCAATATCCTCAACACGCCGGAACTGGACCCGGAAGCGTACAAGATGTCGTCGCCGATCGAATACGCCGACAAGCTCAAAGGCCACCTGCTGATCGCGCACGGCATGATCGACGATAACGTCTTCTACCAGGACTCGGTGCGCATGGCGCAGCGCTTCATCGAACTGAAAAAGGACAACTGGGAACTGGCTTCCTACCCGCTCGAGCGCCATGCCTACGTGCACGCCGAAAGCTGGTACGACCAGTATCGCCGCATCTACCAGCTGTTCGAACGCACGCTCAAAAAGGAGTGACATTGAAACGACTTGCCACCTTGCTGCCGCTGGCAGCGCTGATTTGCACCCTCGGAGCGCCGCTGCACGCCGGCGCGCAGAAAATCGCACCGACCACCGTCGTCGCCAGCGTCAAGCATCCGGCGTGGACGCGCAGTGCGAACATCTACGAAGTCAATCTTCGCCAGTACAGCAAGGAAGGCACGTTGAACGCCTTCGCCGCCACGCTGCCGCGCCTCAAGCAGATGGGCGTGGACGTGATCTGGCTGATGCCGATCCACCCGATCGGCGAAAAGAACCGCAAGGGCGCGCTGGGCAGCTACTACGCCGTGAAGGACTACCAGGCCGTCAACCCGGAGTTCGGCAGCATGGACGACCTGCGGCGCATGGTCAAACAGGCGCACGGGCTGGGCATGCACGTGATCCTGGACTGGGTGGCCCACCACACCGCCTGGGACCACCCATGGACCGGCGAGCACGCCGACTGGTACAAGCAGAACGACAAGGGCGAGATCCACGCCGTCAGCTTCAAGAACGACAGCGGCGGCACCGAGGAATGGGCCGACGTCGTCGGCCTGGACTACGGCAACAAGGCGCTGTGGACGGCCATGACGGAGGCGATGGCTTACTGGGTGCGCGAAGCGGGCATCGACGGCTTCCGCGCGGACGCCACCGGCATGGTGCCGGCCGAATTCTGGGACCAGGCGCGCCCGAAGCTCGACAAGATCAAGCCGGTGTTCATGCTGGCCGAAGCGGACCACCCGGGGCTGCACGAGCGCGCGTTCGACGCCAGCTACGACTGGCGGCTGAACGGCATCATGCGGAAAATCGGCAAGGGCCAGGCCGGCGCCGCCGAACTCAAAGCCTACGTCGCCAACCCGGCGCAACGCTACGCGCGCGACGCCTACCGGCTGCAGTTCACCAACAACCACGACATCAACTCGTGGCAAGGCGCGGACAAGGATTTGTACGGCCCGGCGGCGGGCGCGATGGCGGTGCTGAGCTACACCCTGCCCGGCATGCCGCTGGTGTACAACGGCCAGGAAGCGAAGCTGGAGAAGAAGCTGGCCTTCTTCGAGAAGGACACCATCGACTGGAAGACCACGGAGCTGGAAGGGTTCTACGCGGGCCTGAACCAGTTGAAGAAGCAGAATCCGGCGCTATGGAACGGCAAGGCCGGTGGCACGATGCAGGTGCTCGACGTGATCAACGAGCAGTTGTTCGCGTTCCGCCGCCAGCAGGGCAAGAACACGGTGCAGGTCATCGTCAACCCGACCGGCGTGCTGCAGAAGTACAAGCTGGCCGGCGACGAAGGCCAGGCCGTCATCAAACCCTGGCGCTGGCGCATCATCGTCTCGGAGTAAATCCGGAGTCCAACTCAGGATTTTTACCACATCAAATCGTCGGGGATCTGGAACGCCGCGTACGGATCGTCCTCGTCGACCTGGGTGCTGGATTTGTTCACCCGCACCACCAGCGAGGCGTCGCGCTCGGCGATCTTGTCGGCGATTACGCGCGGCACCAGTTCCACCGTGCCGTTCATCACCACGATCACCAGCCGGCCCGCGACCAGATGCTCGCGCACCGCCGGCGAGACGAAAATCCGCTCGATCTTGGTGCCGTGCGTGAAGTTGTAGGGGATGTCGCCCTTGCCCTTGTCCTGGCGGTTCTGCCGCACCATCTGCGCGATCTGCGCGACGATCGCCTTCTGGTTGGCGGCGGCGTCGCGCTGGGCGTTCGCTTCGCGCGCGCGCTCGGCGTTCTTGCGCTGCACTTCCAGCGCGGCGATGCGCGCTTCGTCGACAGACTGCTCGCCGGTGCGGCGTTCCACCTTCTTTTGCTTGCTCTTTTCCTGGTTGGCCAGTTTGACCTTGGTCTTGTCGACCAGGCCTGCTTTCAAAAACTGCTCTTGTAACGAGACCATAGCGGCTACTCCGTAATTGGGCTGCGCCGCCAGCGCTGTGGCACCGGGACGCGGAAAAGCGCTAGCATAGCAAATATGGCGCGGCCACCGGCCTTTTCGCCACGGCCGGATACTGTTCTTCAGGAGAATAAAGATGGTCAATCCCAAAAAAGTCGCCTTCGCGCTGGCCGGCCTGCTTGCCCTGCCCGGCGCGTCCGCCAAGGCGCCGCTGGAGCACCACGGCATGTGCGACGCCTCGGCCGGCGTCGCCGTCGACGACCAGCATTTCGTCGTCGCCAACGACGAGGACAACATCCTGCGCATTTACCGCAGCGACCGATCCGGCGCGCCGGTACAGACTTTCGACCTGTCGGACCAGTTGCGCATCCCCGGCGAAAAGCAGCGCGAGGCCGACATCGAGGGCGCCGCCCTGGTCGGCAAGCGGATTTACTGGATCGCCTCGCACGGCGCCAACAAGAAGGCGCGCGCGCGGCCGGAACGGCGCCAGCTCTTCGCCACCGACATCGGCGGCAAAGGCGACGACCTGACCTTGACGCTAGCCGGCAAACCCTACACCGGCCTGCTCGACGCCATCGCCGGGTATGCGCCGTTCCAAAAATACCGGCTGCACGAGGCGGCGCAAATCTCGCCCGAGGACGAGGGCGGCCTGAATATCGAAGGGCTGGCGGCCACGCCAGAAGGCCACCTGCTGATCGGCCTGCGCAGCCCCGTGGTCAACGGCAAGGCGCTGGTGCTGACGTTGAAAAATCCGGACGAGGTGCTGGCGATCGGCGCGGCGGCCAAGGCGCCGGTGTTCGGCCCGCCCATCGAACTGCCGCTCGACGGCCTGGGCATCCGCAGCATCGACTACGCCGCCAAGCTGAAGGCGTTCCTGATCGTCGCCGGGCCGCAGGATTCCGAAGGCGTCTTCAAGCTGTACAAATGGGCGCCGTCGGCCACGGAGGCGCCGACCGCGCTGGCGACCAGCATCGGCAAGGGACTGCGGCCCGAAGGCCTGTTCTCGCTGGGCGACGGCAAATCGTTCCAGCTGTTGAGCGACGACGGCGACGAGAAGACCGGCGGCGTGCCGTGCAAGGAGGCGCCGCCGGCGCAGCGCAAATTCCGCAGCGTCACCGTCACCCTCTAAGGGCCGCGCTACTCGGTGGCCAGCCGCTTGGCCAGGCGGTACAGGTATTCCTGGCCGTCGTACAGCGACTTGACGCGGATATGCTCATTGAGCCCGTGCGCGCCGGAGCCCTCCGGACCATGGAACATGCCGCTGACGCCATAGGTCCAGATGCCGGCGTTGTTCAGGAAGCGGCCGTCGGTGCCGCCGGTCGACATGGTCGGTATCACGGGCACGCCGGGCCACATGGCGTCGCTGATCTCCTCCACCGCCTTCATCAGGGACGGCGTCAGCGGCGGCATCGGGCTGGTCACGCCGTCGCCGATGCGGCTGATCTTGATCTGGTCGTCGGCCAGCACGCGCTGCAAGGTCGCCTGCACCTCGTCGATCGGCTCGCCCGGCAGGATGCGGCAATTGACGGTGGCGCGGGCGCGCTGCGGCAAGGCGTTGTCGGCGTGGCCGGCGTCGACCTTGGTCGCCACGCACGTGGTGCGCACGGTGGAGTTGTGGCCGGGGCTCACCGCGTACAGGCGCTCCAGCGCCGCCGCGTCGGGCGGATCGCTCAATATGGCCTTCATGTCGGCGCCGACCTGGCCCTTCTCGATGGTCGACATGCGCTCGTAATAGGCGCGCGTGACGTCCGACAGCTTGAACGGGAACGCGAATTGGCCCAGGCGCGACAAGCCGTCGGCCAGATGGTAGATGGCGTTGTCGCGGTACGGCGCCGAGCTGTGGCCACCGGGATTGGTCACCTCCAGCTGGAAACTCTGGTACACCTTCTCGCCGGCCTGGATGCCGTGGCGGACCGGCTTGCCGTCCTTGTCCAGCATGCCGCCGCCGCCTTCGTTCAGCGCCAGCTCGGCGTCGATCAACGGCCGGTGGTGCTTGAGCAGGTATTCGACGCCGTCGAATTTGCTGGGCACCTTCTCCTCGTCGCAGGTCAGCGCCATGACCAGGTCGCGCTTGAGGGCGGGCTTTTCCTTTTTGTAGCGGATCATGTTGGCGACGAAGGCCGCCGCCATCGCCTTGTCGTCGGAGGCGCCGCGCGCGTAAAACATGCCGTCCTCCTCGACCAGCTTGAACGGGTCGCGGGTCCAGTCCTCGCGCTTGGCCTCGACCACGTCGACATGGGCCAGCAGCAGCAAGGGCTTGGCGCTGCCGTCGCCCTTCAGGCGCGCGACCAGGTTGCCCTTGGCCGGCCCGCCCGGCGGCACCACGATGCGCAGATCGGCGTCCCGGTAGCCGGCAGCCTTGAGGCGCTTGGCCATCTTCGTCACGGCCACGGTACACGAACCGACCGAATCGGTGGTATTGGTCTCGACCAGCTCCTGATAAATCTCGCGCATCTGCCTTTGCGCCGGCGACAGTGCAGCCGCCTGCGCCGCAACCGCCACTGTGACGGATACTCCCGCCGCTCCCAACAACCATGCCGCTCGTCTCATAACGCTTCCGTCCCGGTAATTTGCAAAATAGATAGCTCAGCAATGAAATTTATACCCCGACATTACCAGTGTCAAGAAAAGTATCCGGCGGTCAAGGCTGCGCCGGGCAGCGCTTTTCTTCTCCATACTTGTTGCCAGTTCGACTACCCGCCCCCGCTATGACAACCACCAACGACGTGCATGGGTCCGGCCACCTGGAACTCTGGGGTGGCCTGGAAGCGACCGTCAACCGGGTGCGCGACAGTTATTTCAGCCAGATGGAACAGAACGGCCACGACGGCAGAATCAGCGATCTGGACCGCTTCGCGTCGCTCGGCATCACCGCCCTGCGCTATCCGGTGCTGTGGGAACTGGTCGCCCCCGACGGCCTCGACAACGCCGACTGGTCGTGGACCGACGAACGCCTGCCGGCGCTGCGCAGCCTGGGCATCGCCCCGATCGCCGGCCTGGTCCACCACGGCAGCGGCCCGCGCGACACCAGCCTGCTCGATCCGGCCTTCCCCGAGAAACTGGCCGCCTATGCCGGCGCCGTCGCCCGCCGCTATCCGTGGCTGGAACAGTACACACCGGTCAACGAACCGTGCACCACCGCGCGCTTTTGCGCGTTGTACGGGCTGTGGTATCCGCACGAACGCAGCGACCGCGCCTTCGTGCGCGCGCTGCTCAACCAGTGCAAGGGCACGGTGCTGGCGATGCAGGCGATCCGCGCCGTCAACCCGCGCGCCAAACTGATCCAGACGGACGACCTCGGCAAGACCTACAGCACGCCGGAGATGGCCGCGCAAGCCCGGTTCTACAACGAGCGCCGCTGGCTGCCGTGGGACCTGCTGTGCGGCATGGTCGGGCCCCAGCACGCGCTGTGGCGCTACCTGCGCGACAGCGGCGCCTGCGCCGACGAGCTGCAATGGTTCCGCGATCACCCGTGCCCGCCGGACGTCGTCGGCATTAATTACTACATCACCAGCGAGCGCTGGCTCGACCACCGCGCCGAACACTACCCGGCGCAGGACGTCGGCGCGGACGGCTACGCCGACGTCGTCGCCGCGCGCGCGCTGGAAACGCCGCGCCCCGGCATCGGCCCGCTGCTGCAGGAGGCGTGGGAGCGCTACGGCCTGCCGCTGGCCGTCACCGAGGCCCACATCGACGCCAACCGCGAAGACCAGCTGCGCTGGGTGCTGGAGATCTGGCAGGCCGCGCAGCGAGCGCGGGGCGACGGCATCGACATGCGCGCCGTCACGGTCTGGTCGCTGCTCGGCTCGTTCGACTGGAACTGCCTGGTCACCGAGCGCAAGGGCTACTACGAAAACGGCCCCTACGACCTGCGCGGCCCCGAACCGAGGCCGACCGCGCTGGCCACCTTGATGCGCGAGCTGGCGACCGGCCGCACGCCGTCGAGCCCGGTACTGCAGGGGCTGGGCTGGTGGCGCCGGCCGCAACGCCTGGTGTGTCCGCCGATGCCGTTCGGGCCGGCGCTGGTGCCGGAACTGGTCACGCCGGCCGAGCCGGGCCGGCCTATCCTCATCAGCGGCGCCAGCGGCACCCTGGGCGGCGCCTTCGCCCGCCTGTGCGCCGAGCGCCACCTGGCCTGCCACGTGCTGACGCGGCAGGAAATGGACATCGCCGACCCCGCCTCGGTGGACGCCGCCATCCGCCGCTACCGGCCGTGGGCCATCGTCAACGCCGGCGGCTACGTCCGCGTGCAGCGGGCCGAACAGGACGCCGAACGCTGCCTGCGCGAAAATGCCCAGGGGCCGGTGATCCTGGCGACCGCCTGCGCCCGCCACGCGATCGAACTGCTGAGTTTTTCGAGCGACCTGGTGTTCGACGGCAGCAAGGGCAGCCCGTATCTGGAAAGCGACCCGGTCGCCCCGCTCAACGTCTACGGCCAGAGCAAGGCCGAGGCCGAGCAGCGCGTGCTCGCGGTCCACCCGCGCGCGCTGATGGTGCGCACCAGCGCCTTCTTCGGGCCGTGGGACAGGCATAATTTCGTCACCCACGCGCTGCGGACACTGGCGGCCGGCCAGCCGTTCACCGCCGCGAGCGACCTGATCGTCTCGCCGACGTACGTGCCGGACCTGGTCGACACCTGCCTGGACCTGCTGATCGACGGCGAGGCCGGCATTTGGCACTTGAGCAGCGGCAGCGCGCTGAGCTGGGCGGAACTGGCGCAGCGGGCGGCCACCTTGGCCGGGGTGTCGACCGAGCGGCTGCGGGCGCGCCCGGCCACGGCGCTGGAGATGGGCGCCGCGCACCCGGTGTTCAGCGCGCTGGGCAGCGAACGCGGCCAGCTGATGCCGCCGCTGGACGACGCGCTGGGGCGCTATCTGGCGGCGCTGGACGGGGGGCTTGGCGAATCCAGACAGGACTGCTACAATAGCGCGCCTTGGCCTGGTAGCTCAGTTGGTAGAGCAGAGGATTGAAAATCCTTGTGTCGGTGGTTCGATTCCGCCCCGGGCCACCAAGAATATGAAAAACGCCACCTTCGGGTGGCTTTTTTTTTGCAACTCCAGGATAAGTCCCATGCCATCGCGTAAAAAACTATTTAGCGCCGCGCTTATCATCATCGCCCTGCTTGTTGCCGCCGCTGCCCTCCGGTATGAGAAACCTGACACTGCGCCGCCGGCACCACCGCCAACCGCTACGGCGCACGCGCAATCAAGCCCACGGGTTGAAAAAGTGGAGGAAATAGAAACAAGTTATACACAGACACTGAAAGGACGCGACTTTCGCCTGCGTGTCAGCGTCAACGGTAACGACAGCTATCGCAACGTGGAGGTCGACATGGACGACGGAAAACCCGTCGCCTTGCTGGGAACGCTCGACGGCCAAGCCGCGAAATTAGAGAACATCACCTTCAATCCCAACGATCGCTTCAAGCTCGTCAAGCTGATTCCCGGCGATGACCGCGAGCAAATCGTCTGCGAGGGTAGTGCATACCTCAGCCGTGGCGAAGGATTATTGGAGACCTATATCGTCTACCGAATCGAAGGCGACCGTCTGCGGGAATTGATGAGTGTAATCATGCAGCGCGATCGCGAGGAAGGCAACGGCCCGCCCGCACAAAAGCTGGACGCCCGCATCGAGCCGACCACGCAGGATGGAAAAGCCGCCTTTATCTATCGTGTCAAGGCGGGCGCTGAACCGGAGCGAACCATCGTTTTCATTTGGAACGGGGAACGATTTGAGGACACCAGCGGCGCCTACGAGAAAATCCACGAAGAGTACAGTCCATAAGGCGTCAGCCTTTCGCCTGACGCCGCATCAACCACGCGAACAACAACCCACCCGCATACATCAGCACGCCGTACAACGCGCCCGGCACCGCCATCTGGTCCTGCTTCAGGACGGTGCTGGCGATCACCATGGCCAACGTCGCGTTCTGCACCGACGTTTCGATGCCGAGCGTGACCGACTGCTGGCGCGACAGGCGCGCGAGCCGGGCCACGCCGAAGCCGGTCGCCAGCATCAGCAGGTTCAATGAAATGGCGAACGGCGCCAGGGTGCCGAAATTGTCGCGCAGCGCCGCCCAGTTCTTCGACACCGCGCCCAGCACGATGATGATGAACAGCACCGTGGCGATCCTGGTCGCCACCGGCTCGATGCGCAGGGCGCGCGCGGTCCATTGGTGGCGCACGAACATGCCGATCGCCACCGGCAGGCCCAGCATGATGAAGATCTGCGCCATCATCATCCCGGCCGGCGCGCGCACCGTCTGGGCCGCACCGGCGAAGTGGTCCAGCGCGAACGCGACGATCAGCGGCAAGGTGAAGATGGTCAGCACGCTCGCCACGGCGGTGAAGCTTAACGCCAGCGCCACGTCGCCGCGCGCAAGATACGTCAGCAGGTTGGACGTGGTGCCGGTCGGACTGGCCGCGAGGATCATGAACCCGACCGCGAACACGCCGGCCATGCCGCTGACCTTGATCATGGCGAAGCACACCAGCGGCAGCAGGATGAAATGGCAGACCACCCCGACCAGCAGCGCGCGCGGCTGGCGCACGATGCGGCCGAAGTCCGCGGGCGTGAGGCCCAGTCCCAGCGAAAACATGATCAGGGCCAGCGATAGCGGCAGCAGCAACGACGAGAACAGATCTCCTTGCACGCGTTTCTCCAATGAGGGTTGAATGACGATGACGGGCAGCCATCATACTGCGTTTTAGTGTTGCAATATGATTATTGAAAACCTCGTTGGGCGCACCCTGCGCACCCGGCTAGCGCAGCACCACCAGCTTGGTTTTTTTGCCGGCGCGGTAGGTGGAAACGGTCAGCGCGCCATCCCTGATATCGCCGTTGGCGTCGAAGCGGATGGTGCCGGTCAGGCCGGGATGCTGGATCTGGCGCAGCACCGGCAGGAACTTGACCGGGTCGGTGGAACCGGCTTGCCGCATGGCCGCCGCCACCGTCATCGTGGCGTCGTAGGCATGCGGGGCGTAGGTCTGGATGTCGCTGTGGAAGCGCGCGTGGAAGCGGGCGACGAAATCGGCGACCGCCTTCTCGTGCGCGGCGTCGATGCCGCCGGCCTCGGCGCAGTAGACCGCGCCGTCGCGCATGGTTCCGCCGGCCAGCGTGGGCAGCGCCTCGGTGCAGATGCCGTCGCCGCCCATGAAAGGCAGCGCCATGCCGAGCGCCTTCATCTGGCGCAGCACGCCGCCGGCGGTGGCGTCCATGCCGCCGAAGAACACCAGATCCGGCTTCTTGGCGCGGATGCGGGTCAGGATGGCGCTGAAATCGCTGGCCTTGGCGGTGGTGAACTCGCGGCCGATGATTTTCAGCCCCGGCACACTGGCCTCGGCGCTTTTGATGAATTCGTCGGCCACGCCCTGCCCGTAGGCCGAGCGGTCGTCGATCACGGCGATCCGGCGCGCGCCCAGTTCGTTGACCGCGTAGCGGCCCAGCGAGCTTCCCAGCATGTTGTCGTTGGCCACCACGCGAAACGCGCCGGCGAATTTCTGCCGCGTGTACGCGGGGGTGGTGGCCGAAGGCGAGATCTGCACCACGCCGGCGGCGTTGTAGATGCGCGAGGCCGGCACGGTGGTGCCGGAGTTGGCGTGGCCGATGACCGCCTTGACGCCCGCGTCGACCAGTTTCTGCGCCACGGCCGTGCCCTGTTTCGGATCGGCCGCGTCATCCTCGCTTTGCATGACGAACACCGCCTTGCGGCCGCCGATGGTGACGCCGCGCGCATTCAAATCCTCGATGGCCAGCGCCACGCCGTTTTCCATCGCCTTGCCCAGATGCGCGATCTCGCCGGACAACGGTCCCGCCACGCCGATCTTGACCACGTCCTGCGCCATGACGGCGCAACTCCACAGTCCGCCAAGCAATAAGGGAAAAATGCGCGTCATTGCGGCTCCGGGTGGTGAATGATTTGCGCATTCTAGCAACGAACAGGCCGATCGAGGACAACATCGCGAAACCCTGCGGCATTCCCGTACCCGAAGCCGGTGTTTGCTCTAGAATGATTGCATTTCCATCACTACACGGGCGAGCTATGAAACGGGTGATCTTCAATCAAAAAGGTGGCGTGGGGAAATCGACGATCGCGGTGAACCTCGCGGCCATCGCGGCAAGCCAGGGAAAGCGGACGCTGCTGATCGACATCGACCCGCAGTGCAACTCCAGCCGCTACGTGCTGGGGAACGCGGCGCGCGACCTCTCGCCGACCTTGGGCGCCTACTTCGAACAAGTGCTCAGCTTCAGCCAGTTCGCGCAGCCGGCCGGCCATTACGTCCACCCGACGCCGTTTGAGAACCTGTCGGTCATCGTGGCCCATCCGGAACTGGGCGACCTGCAATCGAAGCTCGAATCACGCAACAAGATCTACAAGCTGCGCGACTTGCTGCGCGAACTGGGCAAGGAGTACGACGAAATCTTCGTCGACACACCGCCCGCCTACAACTTCTTCAGCCAGGCCGCCTTGATCGCCGCCGACAGCTGCCTGATCCCTTTCGACTGCGACGATTTCTCGCGCCAGGCGCTGTACACGCTGATCAACAACATCAAGGAGATCAAGGCCGACCACAACGCCGACCTGGTGATCGAGGGCATCGTGGTCAACCAGTTCCAACCACGGGCATTGCTGCCGCAGCGCATGGTCGAACAGCTTAAGGAAGAAGGCTTGCCGGTATTCGACAGCAAGTTGTCGAGCTCGATCCGCATCCGCGAATCGCACGAACGCAATCTGCCGATGATCCACCTCGACCGCAACCACAAGCTCAGCCAGGAGTACCTTGCGCTGTATGGCGAGTTGCGGGCCGCCTAGGGCGGCGGCGTGCCGCGGCTAGCGCAGAAACATCGTCGCGACGGATCGGCACCGTGCACATGCGCCGTCTTGCTCAACGGTCGCGCCCATAGGCGGCGGGCGTTTGGCCGAAAGTCCGCTTGAACAGGCTGATGAAGGCGCTCGCGCTGGAATAGCCCAGATCGAAAGCGACCGCCTGCACCGGCATGCCCTCGGCAAGCATTTCCAGCGACCGCATCAACCTGGCCCGTTGCCGCCACGCCGTGAAGTTAAATCCGGTCTCGGCGACAAAACGCCGGCTCAAAGTGCGCGCGCCGATGGCCGCCCAGGCTGCCCAGCTGCCCAGATCGCGATCATCGGCGGGGTCGTCGATCAGCGCTTGCGCGATCTTTTGGAGCCGGGCATCGGTGGGCAGCGGCAGGCCGAAAGGCTCGACCGGCAAGGTCCTGATCTCGTCGAGGATGACTTCCACGATACGCCGCTTTTGCTCGCTCCACTCCCCTTCCGGCCACGTACTCGCGCGCAGCACCGCCTCCCTCAGCAGGCCCGAGGTGCGGATGGTGCAGGGTTGCCGGGGCAAATCATGGCAAGCCTCCTCCGCGACGTACGCGCTCCAGCCGTGAAACGGTCCATGCGACCGGCCCGAGTGCAAGTGATGCGGCGGCAGCCACACCGCGTGGATCGCCGGCACGATCCACACGCCGTCCTCCACGCCGACGGACAACAGGCCTTGCATCGACGCGAACAACTGCCCCCGGGAATGCCGGTGCGCCTCGGTGACCAGCTCTTCCTCCTGGCTGCCCTCGACGACGAACACCACCGGCCCTTCCGAGGAATTGCTGGCGTGGCGATTGATGGATAGTCTGCGCATGGCCGCATTTTGACATTAAATGGCACGGATGACGTACAGCCGCCACCAAAATCGCATTAATCTGAAGCCTTGAGTAAACAAGGAGCCAGACCATGAGCGCAGCCGGTGAAGTACCAGAGACCACAGACAAGATAGCCGCCGACGGAGGCGCCGTCGACCTCGACGCCCTGTACGCCCCGCCGTCGGAGATGATCCAGAAGGCGGTGCTGGACCACCTGGTCGATTTCCACCTGGAGTATCTGAGCGCGGCGACGTTCTTCTGCCTGGCCACGGGCAGCGATCAAGGGCTGGACGCGTCGCCGCGCGGCGGCCCCGCCGGGTTCGTGCACGCGCTCGACGCGCACACGGTGGCCTTTGCCGATTGGCCGGGCAACAACCGTATCGAATCGCTGCGCAACATCGAGCGGGACGGTCGCCTCGGCATGCTGTTCATCTTCCCGGGGCTGGAAATCTTCATGCGCATCAACGGCCGTGGCGAAGTGTCGGCCGATCCCGCATTGCTGGCGCGGCTGGCCGAAGGAGACCGCCTGCCGAAGACCGCGACGGTGGTCCGGATCGACCAAGTGCTGCTCCACTGCGGCAAGGCCGTCAACCGCGCCAAGCTATGGCGCGCCGAGTCGCAACTCGCACCCGGCGCACTGCCGAGCGTCGGCAAGATCATCGCCGCGCTCGGAAAACGCGACCATCCCGAGGCGTCCATGGACGCCGCGCAGATCGAACAGATCAACCAGCACTACGATCACTCGGTACGGCACGACCTGTACTAGCCGCTAATCATCCCGCGCCCTTTTTGGTGACGACCACCTCCAGATATTCGGCCGGCGCGACCAGCGACGACGGCCCGGCGATATTCACCCGCTCCAGCAGGTCGAGCAGATCGCGCTCGAGCGCCTGGCGGCCGGCGGGATCGAGCGCGGCGAACGCCTTGTGCGTCGGTCCGTAGTAATCCCGGAACACCTGTAGCCAGTGGCGCGGCGACGCATAGCGGAACTTGAACATGCGGGACGCGATGTCGATGCGCCCCGCCTGCTCGCCGAACAGGCCGCGCAGATGCGTCTCCGTCCCCCACAGCAGCGGCGACTGCACACCGGCCGGCGGCGGCACATGGGCGCCGACCACCTTGAACAGCTGGCCGATGACGCCGGCCGGCGTCCAGTTGGCCAGGCCGATGCGGCCGCCGGCGCGCACCACGCGCAGCATTTCGCCCGCGGTGCGCGCATGGTCCGGGGCGAACATCGCGCCGAACGTCGACAGCGCGACATCGAACGCGCCATCGGCGAACGGCAGGTCTTCGGCGTCGGCCTCGCGGAACTCGACCGCCAGCCCCTCGGCGGCGGCGCGCGCCCGCCCCTTCTCCAGCAGGGCAGGCACATAGTCGGTGGACGTGACCGAGGCGAAGCGGCGCGCCGCCGCCAGGGTGGCGTTGCCGTTGCCGGCGGCGACGTCGATGACCTTTTCGCCGGCGCGCAAATCGACCGCCTCCGCCAGCGATTCGCCGACGATTTGCAGCGTGACGCCGACCACGGCGAAATCGCCGCTGGCCCAGGTCGCCTGCTGCCGCTGCTTGACGGCGGCCAGGTCCGGCGTGGTTGTGGGGATGGATGCGCTCATGGGACCTCCTTGCTCAAACCTGTTGGACCGCCGGCGGCCGCACAGGTTCAAACCGCGACGCTCACTTCACGGGGATCACCGCGGGCTTGTCCTTGTCCTTGAGCAGCCACACCAAAAACTTCGCCGGCTTGGTCTTGCTGGCGTTGCGTCCCACCGTGTGCAGGTCGGCCGGCCCCTCGTAAAAAGTCTGGCCGGCGTTGAGCGTATGTTCCTTGCCGCCCTGGACGCCCATGACGATGCTGCCCTCGAGCACGTAGATGAAGCCGTGCGCGTCGTGGCGGTGCACCGGGTCGGCGCCGCCCGGCGCATAGTCGACGGTAATCATCAGCACTTCCTTGCCGGGAAAATCGGCCAGCGCCTGGGTGAACAGCGGCGTGACGACCGGTTCCGGCGCGGCGGCGCGCACCGGCGGCGCGAGCAACACGGCCGGCAACAGGCCGGCGAGACAGAGGATCTTGTTGAGTTGGGACATGGCGCGGCTCCTTGATCGGTGCGGCTGCGACATCGCAGCGGCAGCCGCAGTGTGGGGCCGCGCGCGCCGCCGCGCTAGCCACGCGCCGGGCCCCACACTGGTGCCTCAAGAACACCAATCGCGCGCCGGCGCCCGTGGCACAGTGAGTCCTTTACCAAGCTTGGGACTGGCTATGCACATCGGTAAATCCTATGGGGTGTTCGAGTTCGTGCGCTGGACGCGCCGCAAGGCCTGCATCCTGGCGCCGCTCACGCTGGCGCCGGTCGCGCTGTATCAACTGGCGGGATGGCGCTGGCTGTCGCTGCCCTGGCCGGTGCTGGCACTGCTGGGCACGGCCGCCGCTTTCATCGTCGGCTTCAAGAACGCCCACACCTACGGCCGCACGGTCGAGGCGCAGCAGATCTGGAGCGCGATCACCAGCGCCAGCCGCTATTGGGGACTGATCAGCCGCGACTTCCCGGCCGGCGGCGCGGCGACTCGGGAACTGGTGCACCGCCACCTGGCGTGGCTGACGGCGCTGCGCTACGAGCTGCGCAGCCCGCGCGTGTGGGAGTCGGCCGCGCGCCACCACAACCTCGACTACGGAAACCGGCGCTACGAGGTGCCCGAGCGCGCCGTCGCGCTCGACCGCGCGCTGAGCCCACATCTGCCACCGGAGACGGTGGCGGCGCTGCTGCGGGGCGGCCGCCCGGCAACCGACCTGCTCGCGCTGCAGAGCGGCGCCATCCGCGCGCTGTACGCCGACCAGCACCTGCCCGTGCTGCACCATACCGAGATGCAAAAGACGCTCAAGGACCTGACCGAGCAACAGGCCCGCGCCGAGCGCATCAAGAATTTTTCGTACCCGCGCCAGTACGCCGTCATCCACGCCATCCTGGTGTGGACCTTCGCCGCGCTGCTGCCGCTGGGCGTGGTGCGGGAGTTCGACCGGCTCAACGACGGCGCCGCCGGGCTGATGGCCGGGCAGATGGCCTGGCTGGCGGTGCCGTTCAGCATGCTGCTGTCGTGGATGTACGTCTCGCTCGACCAGGTCGGCGAGAGCACCGAAAACCCGTTCGAGGGCGGCGCCAACGACGTGCCGATCTCGCAGATCTGCGCCAACCTCGAGGCCGAGCTGCACGCGCTGATCGGCGAGGCGGCGCCGGCGGCGATGCCGGCGCCGCCGCGCAACGACATCGTCCTTTAACCCCCCATCCCACCGGAGACTCCCGATGAAACTCTACCATATGCCCGGCGCCTGCTCGCTGGCCGACCTGATCGTGCTCGACTGGATCGGCGCGCCGCACCAGGCGATCCGCATGGACCTCGACAGCATCAAGTCGCCGCACTACCTCGCCATCAACGCCGGCGGCAATGTGCCGCTGCTGGTGCACGGCGACTTCCTGCTGACCGAGAACGTCGCCATCCTCGGCTACCTGGCCGATCTGCACCCCGGCGCCGCGTTGCTGGGCGACGGCAGCGCGCGCGGCCGGGCCGAGGTGATGCGCTGGCTCGGCTTCCTGAACTCCGACGTCCACAAGGCGTTCAAGCCGCTGTTCTCGCCGGCGCGCTTCCTCGACGAACGCGACCGCGACGACGCGCTGGCGCGCAACGCGCGCCACCACGTGCGCCTGTACCTGGAACGGCTCGAGGCGCACATGGACGGCCGCGAGTGGCTCACCGGCGCGCGCTCCGTGGCCGATCCCTACCTGTTCGTGGTGCTGCGCTGGGCCGAGGCCAAGCTGGTGGACCTGCACGGCCTGCCCAACCTGGCCCGCTTCAGCGACCGCATGGCGCGCGACCCCGGCGTGCGCGCGGCGCTGCGCGCCGAGCAGGCCTGAGCGGGCGGCGCCGGCCATGGCGCGATTTGCCCGCTATTTGTCGTTTACGCGGCGCCCCCGCCAACCCTATGATGAAAAGGACATTGACGGCGGCATCGATTGAAAGGACGGCATGAAAAGCGAAAGCTTCGGGAGCGGGGACCAGGGCGCGCCGCCGGGCGGCATCGCGGCAACTATCGGCAAGGCCGGCGCGCCGGCGCCCGACCCGCTGGCGTCGAGCTTCTCGACCACCTATGCCGGCGTGCTGGCGTTCATCGCGGTGGTGCACGAGGGCTCGTTCGCCAAGGCGGCCGAGCGGCTGGGCATCGGCCGCTCGGCGGTCAGCCGCAGCGTCCAAAAGCTGGAGACGCAACTCGACACCCGGCTGTTCCTGCGCACCACCCGCAGCACCTCGCTCACCGGCGAGGGCGAGCTGTTCTACGCCAACTGCAAACCCGGCGTCGAGCGCATCGTGCAATCGGTCGAGGAGATGCGCGAACTGCGTTGCGGCAGTCCGCGCGGCCAGCTGCGCCTGCACGCGACGGTCGATTTCGGCCGCCAGGTGGTGGCCCCGCTGCTGCGCGGTTTCCACGCCAGCTATCCGGATATCACGCTCGACCTGATCCTCGACGACAGCCCGGTCGACTTCATCGCCGACCGCATCGACGTCTCCTTCCGCAACGGCCGCATGGACGACGGCCAGGTGGTGGTGCGGCAGTTGATTCCGATGCAGATGCTGGTGTGCGCCGCGCCCGCGTACGCGCGCGCGCACGGCCTGCCGCAAACGATCGCCGAGCTGGAACGGCACCGCTGCGTCAACCTGCGCCTGCCGTCCGGCCGCCTGTATGAATGGGAATTCAAGGAAAACGGCCTGCCGCGCAAGCTGCTGCCCAAGGCGGCGCACAGCTTCAACGACGCCGGCCTGGTGCTGCAGGCGGTGCTCGACGGCGAGGGCGTGGCGCAGATGGCCGGCTACCAGGTGTGCGAGCACCTGCGCGCCGGCCGGCTGGTGGCCTGCCTGCCGCAGCACGCCCCGGACGACCGCGGCCACTTCATCTGCTACCTGAGCCGGCACCACCTGCCGCCGCGCATCCGCGTGTTCATCGATTACATGACGCCGCGCATCCGCGCCCTCGACCTGCATTGCCTGAGCAGCTTCGCGGCGCAGTTGCCGCGCGGGCTGGCCGCCACGCTCTGACGCGGGCCGCCGGCGCCCGCGCCGGCGCCGACGGTCCATTGGTGCCAAACACGCACCGTGGCGTGTCCCGCAACGTGCCTAGTGCGGCCCGCCGCGCGGCCCTACACTGGGTGCGCCACCAAGGAGACCCCCGTTGAAAAAGCGCCTCGCGCCCCCCTCGATATCGCTGCTCGACAAATACGTCGGCGACACCTTCCAGCCGTTGTACTCGACCAGCGTGCGGGTCAGCGGCGGCGAGACCGCGCACGGGCGCGCCTCCGGCGTGGCCCGCTCCGACGACGGCAACCTGGAACTGGAGTTGCGCCTGCCGGGCGCGCTGGGCGGCCCCGGCGGCGGCACCAATCCCGAACAGCTGTTCGCCGCCGGTTTCGCCGCCTGTTTCCACGGCGCCCTCAATCTGCTGGCGACCAAGGCCGGCATCGCGGTCGGCGACGCCACCGTCGATGTCGCCGTCAGCTTCGGCCGCGACCCGGTCGACGGCCTCTACACCTTGACGGCCGACGTGCGCATCGACCTGCCGGGCGTGCCGCGCGCCATCGCCGAGGACCTGATACGCAGCACCGAACGGGTCTGCCCCTACGCCAAGATGGCGCGCCAGGGCATCGTCTGCGTCGTCGCGCTGGTGCGCTAGCGGACCGGCCGGCGGCCGCGCCGATTGGTGCGTTCGGCGCACCACGGTGCGGCCCGCCACAGGGCTACCGCCCTGCCGGCCACCGTCCTACACTCGATTCCGAACTGCGACACTCGCAAACGGAATCCCAGCCGCACTGGGACGGGCCGCACCGGCCCGCTATCGGGAGTATCACCTCATGAAAATCATCGTTATCGGCGGCACAGGCCTGATCGGCAGCAAACTGGTCGCCCTGTTGAACCAGCGTGGCCACGAGGCTGTGGCCGCGTCGCCCAACTCGGGCGTCAACACGCTCACCGGCGAAGGCCTGGCCGGCGCGCTGGCCGGCGCCGACATCGTGGTCGACGTCGCCAACTCGCCCTCGTTCGCCGACCAGGACGTCATGGACTTCTTCACCACGTCCGGCCGCAACCTGCTGGCGGCCGCCGCCGCCGCCGACGTCAAGCACCACGTGGCGCTGTCGGTGGTCGGCACCGACCGGCTGGCCGACAGCGGCTACTTCCGCGGCAAGATCGCACAGGAAAAACTGATCCGCGAATCGGGCCTGCCCTACACCATCGTGCACTCGACGCAATTCTTCGAATTCCTCGGCGGCATCGCAGCCTCGGCGGCCGATGGCGACACCATCCGCCTGTCGCCGGCCTATGTGCAAGCGATCAGCTCCGACGACGTGGCGCAGGCGATGGCTGACTACACGCTCGGCGCGCCGCAAAACGGCGTGGTCGAAATCGGCGGGCCGGAGCGGGTACGCTTGTCGGACTTGGTACAGCATTACCTGACGTTTAAAAACGATCCCCGCAAGGTCGTCGCCGACGTCCACGCGCGCTACTTCGGCGCCGAACTCCAGGAAAACACGCTGGTGCCCGGCGACGACGCCCGCCTGGGCGCGATCAAGGTCGACGCCTGGTTGCAGGCGCAGGCGGCCAGGTAACAGCGGCGCGGCGCGTCAAGCGCCGCGCGCCGCGCCGGGTTCGGCCGCCAGCCGGCGCCGGTACTCGGTGGGCGACAGCTGCAAATGCCGCTGGAACGTCTTGCGCATGCGCCCTTCGTCGCCGAAGCCGCATTGCAACGCGATCTGGTCGATGTTGCGATCGGAATCCTCGAGCAGCCGGCGCGCCGCCTCGAGGCGAAAATTCTCGACCGCCTTGGCCGGTGTCTGGCCGGTCTTTTCCTTGTAGACGCGGGTGAAGTTGCGCGGACTCATTTGCATGCGTTCTGCCAGCAACTCGACGCTGAAGTCGACCACGGCCAGGTTCTCCACGATCCACAGATGCAAGCGGTCGAACAACGGGCTGTCCGTCGACTGCGCCCGCAACATCGAGCTGAGCTGGGGATGGCCGCTGGGCCGCTTGACGAACACCACCAGCTCGCGCGCGACCGCCAGCGCCACCTCGCGCCCGCAATCCTGTTCCACCATCGCCAGCGCCAGGTCGATGCCGGCGGTGACGCCGCCCGAGGTCCAGGTCTCGCCTTGCTGCACGAAGATCGCTTCGCGGTCGACCTCGATGGACGGGTGGGTCTGGCGCAGCAGGTCGCACACCAGCCAATGGGTGGCGGCGCGCTTGCCGTCCAGCAGCCCGGCCGCCGCCAGCAGGAACGCGCCGGTGCACACCGAGGCCACGCGGCGCGTGGCGGCGGCGCGTGCCCGCAGCCAGTCCACCAGCGGCGCCGAGCGCGCCACGGCGGCGACGATGTCCGGCGCGCCGGGGACGACCAGGGTGTCGATGCCGACGCCCGCGAAGGCGTCGAGCGGCTCGGTCTGGAACCCGACGCCCTCCAGGGTCTGCACCATGCCGCCGTCGACGCTGACGGTGTGGCGCGCATAGCCCGGCAGGCCGCGCTCCTCCATGTACTTCGACGCGCACCAGAACACGGTTTGCGGCCCGGCGATATCGAGCATGCACATGCCGGGAAAGCCGACAAACAGCACCACGCGTGCTGGTCCGGGCGGCGGCGAAGAGGTGGTCGCGATCATGTGCATGCCTTCGATGAAACCTTCGGAATGTGCCCGCAAGGCCCGGGCCGGGTGCCTGAAATAAACTGCGACAAACTGAGTCGGAGTTAAGTATAGCATCGCCGGCGGGGCGCTTGCCAGACGCGGCGAAAGCGCCTACCATCGAATTACGATCCATCGAGTCCGAGTTTTCATGTCACACATCAGTACCGCCGTCGAGTACGGCCTGCATTGCCTGTTGCTGCTGGCTACCGCCGAGGCGTCCACGCCCGAGACCAGCGCGCGCGACCTGGCCGAGCTGCAAGGCGTGTCGCCCGACTACGTCGCCAAGCTGTTCACCAAGCTGGGCAAGGCGGGACTGGTGCGCGCCACCGAGGGCGCGCGCGGCGGCTATACGCTGGCCAAGCCGCTCGACCAGATCAGCGTGCTGGCCGTGGTGGAGGCGATCGACGGCAAAAAGGACCTGTTCGCCTGCCGGGAGATCCGCGCCCGTTGCGCCGTCTTCGACGGCGAGCCGCCGCGCTGGGCGACCCAGGGGGTGTGTTCGATCCACGCCGTGATGCTGGCGGCCGAGCAAAGCATGCGCGCGGTGCTGGCCGGGCACACCTTGGCCGATCTGAGCCGGCGGGTCGACGCCAAGGCGCCGGCCGGCTTTTCGTCGTCGGTGGTCGGATGGCTGGAGCGCAGGCGCTAGGGCGCGCGCGGGCGATATCGATTTTAATATCGGATCGACCATAAACTTCATTGGACCGCCGCCCCGTATCGGCCTACCGTCGGCGGACAACCCCGTTACCGACGAGAGAATAACAATGAAGAGACTATTTACCGCTCTGAGCCTTGCGGCCAGCGCGCAGCTATGCATGGCGGCGCCACCGGCCCCCGTTCCGGTCAAGTTGACCGTCGACGCGGCCAAGGTCCAGGGCCCGATGACGCCGATCTGGGCCTGGTTCGGCTATGACGAACCCAACTACACCACCGCGCCCAATGGCAAGAAGCTGCTCGGCGATATCGCAGCGCTGAGCCCGGTCCCGGTGTATGTGCGCGCGCACAACCTGATGACCTCGGGCGACGGCAGCTACGCGCTCAAATGGGGCTCGACCGATATGTACAGCGAAGACCGGGACGGCAAGCCGGTCTACAACTGGACCATCATCGACCGGATCTTCGACACCTATATCGAACGTGGCATGAAACCGCTGGCGCAAATCGGTTTCATGCCGCAGGCGCTGTCGCAGCGTCCGCATCCCTACCAGCATCGCTGGCAGCCGGGCACGCGCTACGAGGAGATCATGACCGGCTGGGCCACGCCGCCCAACGACTACGACAAGTGGGCCGAGCTGATCTACCAATGGGTCCGCCACAGCGTGGCGCGCTACGGCCAGCAGGAAGTGGAAAGCTGGTATTGGGAAGTGTGGAACGAGCCGGACGGCCACTACCTGATCGCGCCCGACACCAAGCTCGAATACTTCAAGATGTACGACTACGCGGCCGACGCCGTCAAGCGCGCGCTGCCGACGGCGCGCATGGGCGGACCGCACACGGCCGGCGCGGGACGCTTCATGGACGATTTCCTCGAGCACGTCCTGCGCGGCAAGAACCACGCGACCGGCAAGACCGGCGCGCCGCTGGACTTCGTCGCCTTCCACGCCAAAGGCTCGCCCAAGCTGGTCGACGGCGTGGTGCGCATGGGCATGGACATGCATTTCAAGCGGCTCGACCAGGGGTTCGCGCTGGTCGAGAAATACCCCGAGCTCAAGGGCGTTCCGGTAATCATCGGCGAATCCGATCCGGAAGGCTGCGCAGCCTGCGGCATGGCGACCAATCCGGAAAACGCCTACCGCAACGGCACGCTGTATTCGAGCTATACGGCGGCCTCGATCGCGCGCGAGTTCGATCTGGCGGCCCGGCGCGGCGTCAATCTGATCGGCGCCGTCAACTGGTCGTTCGAGTTCGAGGACCAGCCCTGGTTCGCCGGCTTCCGCGACCTCGCCACCAACGGCGTCAACAAGCCGGTGCTGAACGTGTTCCGCATGTTCGGCATGATGAAGGGCGAGCGTGTCGCCGTCGGCGGCGACCAGGCCTACGACGCGGCGCGCATCATGGCCGAAGGCGTGCGCGGCCCGCGCACCGACATCAACGCGCTGGCGAGCCGGGACAACAACAGCATCGCGGTGATGGTGTGGAACTACCACGACGACGACGTCATCGACGCCGGCTCGCCGGTGGAACTGCGCATCGCCGGCATTCCGGCCAAACAGGTACTGATGCGGCACTACCGCGTCGACAACGACACCAGCAATTCCTACACCGCATGGAAGCGCATGGGCGCGCCGGCCAGTCCGACAGCGGCGCAAATCGCCGAGCTGCAAAAGGCCAGCGAACTCGCGCAAGTGGGCGCGACGTCGACGCTGAAAACGACCAACGGCAGCGCGCTGGTGAAGATGCAGCTGCCGCGCCAGGCGGTATCGCTGGTCATCCTGAGCTACAAATAAGTCGGATGGCGTGGGGCGGATCCGGCGCAACGCCGCAATCCGCCCGATCTGACTTGAATGCCTAGTTGGCGATCACGAACGGCCAGCCATCGGCGGTGAAGCCGAGCGGGTTGATGCCGAGGGTGGCGGCGCCGCCGTTGTTGCCGTCGTAGTAGTGATAAACAAACGTCGGCCGGTTGTTGTTGCCGGCGTCGGTGAACACGCTGCCGCCGCCCGGACCGATCACGTTGCCGTGGGTGCTGAGCAGGATCGTGCCGCCGCCGGCCGTCAACGCCACGCCGCCGCGATCCACATACGGCCCGGTCACGCTGGTCGAGCGGCCCACGATCGTGCGGTACGGCGAGCTGGCGTTGCAGCACACGTTGATCGGCGCGAAGAAGTAGTAATACCCGTTGTAGTAATAGATGAACGGCCCCTCGACGGCCGACGTCGGCGAGCCGCGCCGCGCGATCGTATAGACGGTGGTGTTGGTGGTCGACTGCAGGCCGGTGGCCGGATTGAGCTGCATCAGATGCAGGCCATCGGTCCACGAACCCCACGTCATCCACCAGTTGCCGCTGGCGTCGCGGAACGGCGCCGGATCGATCGCGTTGTCGGTGGTCTTCTTGAAACCGGCCGGCGGCACGTCGTTGCTGGTCCAGGACCGCGTGACGACGCCCTTGTCGGTCCACGGTCCTTGCGGCGCGGAACTGGTGGCGACGCCGATCAGCGCCTTGGCCTGCGTGCTCGGCAGGTAAGGAATCGAGTAGTACTGGTAGTAGGTGCCGTTGACCACCATCAGGCTCGGGGCCCAGATGTCGGTGTTGGCGCCGTTGTTCCATCCCTTCGGCGTCTGCAGGCCGCTCCACGACGGGAAATCCGGTCCGATCGACGGGCACGTCGCATAGCCGCCGCGCTGCGCGGTGGTGCAGTTGGTGTACGGCGTGAAGGTGTTGAGATCGGTCGATGTGGCCAAGGTCTGATGGCTGCCGTAGAGCCAGTAGGTCCCGCCCGCATCCCTCAGCATGTAGGGATCGTGGACGAAGCGGCCGTTGCCGCTGACGGCGCGCGGCAGCGGATACGGCCGCACCTGCGTGTTCACCAGCTGCCACTCCTGGCAGGCGCAGCCGGTCAAGCCCCACTGGTCGATGGTGGCGGTGTTCAGGTTACTGGCCTGGAACACTTCCAGATACTTGCCGCTGTTGACGTTCTGGATCAGGAAGTTGCCGCTGGCGGCCTGGGTGACGGTCCACAGGTGGTCGCGCGTGCCGCTGTCGGCCCACTGGACGATTTGCGCGCCGTCGGCGGTCGAGGCGCTGGACACGCCCAGCACCTGGTGCGTCAGCATGTTCTCGATGTTGTACTCGCCGTTGCCCATCGGCATGAAGTGCCACAGGTGATCGGTGGTGCCGTTGTCGGCCCATTGCACCACCTTGGCGCCGGCGGCCTGGCTGGCGCCGTCGATGCCCAGCACCAGCCCGCTGGCGGCGTTCTTGATCTTGTACTGCACGCTGGTGTTGATCGTGATCGCGGCGTGCGCGGAAAAGGCCGAGCCGGCCAGGCAGGCCAGCATCGCCAACCATAAAAGTATGCGTTTCATTATTGTCTCCAAGGATAGTGATCAGGTAGTCCGGAGCAATGCATGAATTCGTTCTTATCGGGAGGACCCGGCTCCGAACCGCGCGTGTCGATTTTTTTATTATTGCCAGTCCATGCTACTGGGCGCCCCCGAATCCCTCCAATCACATTTTCACCGGCGTCGATACGGGTTTCGGTATGCGCGCGGCGCCGACGCGGCCCGCGCCCGCCCGGATTACTCAGCAGCTGAAAAGCCGTTTCACATCGCGGGATCGCGCCGCAATTTATGCGGACCCAGCCATATCATTTTTTGAAAGTTCGTTTCACATGCCAAAATTCACAAATCAAGTCGTTGAATACAAACAGATAAATTTATGTCCTATGTCTTATATAAGACCTTGATGCAACGCACCAAAATACCCTACTATTTAGTCATGGAGTTCGCGATAAAACACCCAGCGGAACTCGACGATTTTCCAAACGCGCTTTTTTTCCTTCAGGAGATACACATGTCCCAATATCAAGACGACATCAAGGCAGTTGCCGGTTTAAAAGAACAACAAGGTAGCGCCTGGAACGCCATCAATCCCGAATCGGCCGCCCGCATGCGCGCCCAGAACAAATTCAAGACCGGTCTGGACATCGCCAAGTACACCGCCAAGATCATGCGCGCCGACATGGCCGCCTACGACGCCGACTCGTCCAAGTACACCCAGTCGCTCGGTTGCTGGCACGGTTTCATCGGCCAGCAGAAGATGATCTCGATCAAGAAGCACTTCAACAGCACCGACCGCCGCTACCTCTACCTGTCGGGCTGGATGGTCGCCGCGCTGCGCTCCGAATTCGGCCCGCTGCCGGACCAGTCGATGCACGAGAAAACCGCCGTCACCGCGCTGATCAAGGAGCTGTACACCTTCCTGCGCCAGGCCGACGCCCGCGAACTGGGCGGCCTGTTCCGTGAGCTGGACGCCGCCGAAGGCGCAGCCAAGGCCGCCATCCAGGAAAAAATCGACAACCACATCACCCATGTGGTGCCGATCATCGCCGACATCGACGCCGGCTTCGGCAACGCCGAGGCGACCTACCTGCTGGCCAAGCAATTCATCGAAGCGGGCGCGTGCTGCATCCAGATCGAAAACCAGGTCTCCGACGAGAAGCAATGCGGCCACCAGGACGGCAAGGTCACCGTGCCGCACGAAGACTTCCTGGCCAAGATCCGCGCCATCCGCTACGCCTTCCTGGAACTGGGCGTGGACGACGGCGTCATCGTCGCCCGCACCGATTCGCTCGGCGCCGGCCTGACCAAGCAGATCGCCGTCACCGCCACGCCGGGCGACCTGGGCGACCAGTACAACGCCTTCCTCGATTGCGAGGAAGTGTCGGCCGACGCGCTGGGCAACGGCGACGTCATCATCAAGCGCGACGGCAAGCTGCTGCGTCCGAAGCGCCTGCCAAGCAACCTGTTCCAGTTCCGCGCCGGCACCGGCGAGGCGCGCTGCGTGCTCGACTGCATCACGTCGCTGCAGAACGGCGCCGACCTGCTGTGGATCGAGACCGAAAAACCGCACATCTCGCAGATCGGCGGCATGGTCAGCGAAATCCGCAAGGTCATCCCGAACGCCAAGCTGGTCTACAACAACAGCCCGTCGTTCAACTGGACCCTGAACTTCCGCCAGCAGGTGTACGACGCGATGAAGGAAGCCGGCAAGGATGTGTCGTCGTACGAGCGCAGCAAGCTGATGAGCGTGGAATACGACCAGAGCGAACTGGCCATCACGGCCGACGAGAAGATCCGCACCTTCCAGGCCGACGCGGCCCGCGAAGCCGGCATCTTCCACCACCTGATCACGCTGCCGACCTACCACACCGCCGCGCTGTCGACCGACAACCTGGCCAAGGAATACTTCGGCGAGCAAGGCATGCTGGGCTATGTGGCCGGCGTGCAACGCAAGGAAATCCGCCAGGGCATCGCCTGCGTCAAGCACCAGAACATGTCCGGCTCGGACATCGGCGACGACCACAAGGATTACTTCAGCGGCGAGGCGGCACTGAAAGCGGCCGGTAAAGACAACACCATGAACCAGTTCTAAGATCCACGAAATCCGCTGACTGACTGAAAAAGCCCGCTACCGCGGGCTTTTTTTTCGCCCGGGCGCGCCGCCACCGGCGCCCCGGGGGATTGACGGGTATTGAGCCCGCCACGCGGCGGAAGGCGCATAATCGGCAGGCGGCAATCCGGCAACCTCGACCAAGGAGCACATCATGACCCGTCCCCGTTTCAGCGATGCATGGGCCGCCTCGCTGCGGATTTACGACCGCGACAATTCCGCCGCCAGGGTGGCGGAGGTGATCGGCGGCTATGTGGCCAGGAACATCAACAACCCCAACCCTTCCCAGCGCTGGGAAAACACCTGCGCCGTGCGGATGAGTTATATCCTGGGCGAAGCCGGCATGGTGTTGCCCGCGATGCGCGGCAAGACGGTGTCGGGGGCGGACAAGCGCCAGTATTTTTTCCGTGTGCGCGACCTGATCGCGTTCCTGACGCGCCAATGGGGCAAGCCGGAAGTAGTCGACCATCCCGCCTCCGGCGGCGGCCCGCTGGCCGGCCGGCAGGGCCTGATCCTGTTCGAGGTGTCCGGCTGGGACGACGCGCTGGGCCATGCGACGCTCTACGACGGCATCGCCTGCTATGACAACTGCTATTTCAACGAGCCGGGAGCAAAATACCGCACCGACCGCGCCAACTTCTGGAGCCTGAATTAGATTTTCACTTATCCACTTTGGTTTCAGCGGCGCCAAACTGAGCAGCAGCAGCAGCAGCAGCAGCGGCAGCAGCGGCGCCGGCATCGCAACCAAGGCAACACCGTCAGCGCCGTGCCGGGGAATCTGCCTGTTGCTGGATGGACTTGATGTGCCGCATCGGCGGCGCGCCGAACATGCGGCGGTACTCGCGGTTGAACTGGGTCGGGCTTTCATAGCCGACGCGGAAGGCGGCGGTGGCCGCGTCGGCCGCTTCGCTCAGCATCAATTCGCGCGCGTGGTGCAGGCGCAGGTGCTTTTGGTATTGCAGCGGGCTCATCGCCGTCATGGCGCGGAAGTGATGGTGCAGGGTCGACACGCCCATGCGCGCGATCCCGGCCAGTTGCTCGACGCGCAGCGGCGCCATGTAGTTCTGCTTGAGCCAGGAAATGGCCGCCGCCACCCGGTTGGTCTGCGTGCCGGACAGCGCGATGCGCCGCAGGTGCTCGCCCTGCTCTCCGCTGAGCAGCCGGTACAGGATCTCCTCGTGGATGTGTGCGGCGAGAAAGGGCAGGTCGCGCGGCGTGTCCATCAGTCCGATCAGGCGCGCCAGCGCGTCGAACAGCCCGGTGGTGGCCGTTCCCACCGCGATGGCCATGTCCCCCCGCTGCGGCGCGCTGGCGCGCACGTCGTGCTGCACGATGAGACGGCGCAGGCACTCCAGGTCGAGCCGCAGCAACGCCGCGTAATAGGGCTCGGCGTCGCTGGCGTCGAGAATCCGCACCGTTGTCGGCAGATCGATCGCCGTCAGCAGGAAGTTCGACTCGTCGTAGTCCAACACCGCCGCGCCGACCACCACCTGCTTGCGGCCACGAATGATCAAGGACACGCTGGGCTCGTAAATGCTGGAAAACGGCGCCGACGGTTCCGTCACGCGGTACAAGGTCAGGCCCGGAATGCCCGTCTCCAAGGCAGGCGAATGCCACGCCAGCCGCTCGCAATCGGCCAGGATGCGCCGTCGCACGGGCAAGGTGTGCGCGCTCGCCGGACGGTCCTTCAACTCTGATGCTTTCACAGGCGCTCCCGAAATCCCACCCCCACAGTCTAGCCGTTCGCGTGTGGATTGCGCCAGCACATTGCTTCACGGCGACAGGATTGGGCAAGAGTTGGACAGCATCGGGCTAGCCGATCGCTTATTTTTCCATCGGCGGAAACACCGAGAAGTCGGGCAGCGGATAGCGTTCGAGTTCGGCCTCGTTGCCGATGCGCGTCACCGACGCGTTCGTGCCGTCGTAGGCGGGCCAGGCCGGCAAACCCTTGCCCTCGGGGCTGCCCATGGCGGCGAAGTTGACCCAGGTCCGGGCCAGCCGCGCGGCCAGTTCACGATCCGGCTTGCTCCACGCGCGCCCGTCTTTGTCCAGATTGTCGAACACGTACGCAATCTCGGCCCCGTGGCCGGCGCCGCAGCCATAGCCGCAAGGCGTCGCCGGTTCGGCCGGCTGGTGCGCGAAAAAGTACGCGTACGATTTGGCGCGGCCATGCCTGGCGTGCAGCTTGGCCCAGGACAGGCTGCCCCAGCCCCACCAGTCGTTGGTGAGCTGATCGATGGAGGCTTTGGCCTGGGCATCGGTGGCGCCGGGATAGCGCGCCAGCAACGCTTCGGACGGCGCGTCACCGAGCAACCTGGTCGCCAGCTCGCGGTGCCGGGCCGCCGTGAAATCGCCGGTGCCCAGGATTTCCGGCGCCAGGTCCTTGCCCTCCTCGGCGTTCCATCCGACCAGCAGCGGCACGTCGTTCTGACGGTGCCGGCGATAGGTCGTGGCCAGGTCTTCGCGCAGCACGTGGCCATCGACAATCGCCTGCGGCGACCACGCCGGCTTTTGCAACGCCTCGACGCTCAGCGCGCGCAGCCGCGCCACGTCCGTCGCGCCCAAGCCCCGCGCGAAGGCCAGTCCCTGCGCCTCGGCGCGCCGGCGATCGAGGTGGCTGCGGTCGCCGGCGTCGCGCGGCACCGCCGCGTAGCCGCTCTCGGCGATGGCGCGCTGGAACAGGCCCTTCGCCAGCGGCGAGACCACCATCGCCCCGACCGACGTGCCGCCCGCCGACTCGCCGGCGATCGCCACGCGCTCCGGATCGCCGCCGAAGGCCGCGATGTTGTCCTTGACCCAGCGTAATGCCGCGATCTGGTCCAGCAAGCCCTGGTTGCCGGAGGCGCGGTGCGGCGATTCGGCCGACAGGTCCGGATGGGCGAAGAAGCCGAAGATGCCGAGGCGGTAGTTGATGGTGACGACGATGGCGCCGTGCCCGGCCAGGTTGGCGCCGTCGAAGCCGCCCTGCGCGGCGGTGCCGCCGTAGTAGCCGCCGCCGTGTATCCAGACGATCACCGGCAGCTTGGCGGCCTTTTCGGGCGCCCAGATGTTGAGGTAAAGGCAGTCTTCGCTTTTCGGGTTGCTCACCCACACGGCGGTCTGCGCGCACGCGGGCGAATACGCGGTCGCCGGCTTGACGCCTTTCCACGGCGCCACGGCCTGCGGCGCCCGCCAGCGCAACGCGCCGACCGGCGCGGCGGCGAAGGGGACACCGAGGTAGGTGTTCATCGCGCCGTCGCGCGTGCCGGCGATCGCGCCGCCGGTGACCTTGACCGGAACGGTCGGCTGGGCCGCGTGGGCCGCGCCGGCCGCCAGGCCCCCGAGCTGCAACGCGACCAGGGCGGCCGCACGTAAATGTCTCATTATTATGTTCTCCGATAATGGTCGGAATGCTACTCCCTTTATTGCTTGGCAAGCGTGTGAATTTGCGCAGCCGGCTTTTCGACATTCACCAACGGCTTGCGACGAAAAAAAACGCGCCGGGGGCCGTGGCCCGCGACGCGCAAATGAAATCGCCCCCTTGCGGCGACTACTACATGGTGACGCTTACATCTTCCAGCGCAAGCCAACCGCGACCGAACGTCCGATCTGGAGCGTACCGAAGTTGGTCGTCTGCGGGGTACCCGCATTGCCGAAGTGGTAGTACTGCTGCTGCATTTCGTTGGTCAGGTTGACACCGCTGATATCGACCGACATGTTGTCGTTGATTTTGTACGACACTTGCATGTCCACGCTCTTTTCCGGACGGCGCCAGATACCGAGCGGATTGGCGAACTGGGCGGCTTCGTTGGTGGACAGGAAGCCGGAGCGCCACACATAGGACAGGCGCGCGCTGACCGGACCCTTTTCGTAAGCCAGCGTGGCGTTGTACGACCGGTTGGACACGCCGAAGAACGGTGTCTCGAGCTGGGCGACGATGTCGCCGGCATCATTGACCTCGGGCACGTTCTGCGACGACGACAGTTTCGTGAAGCTACCCTGGAACCCCAGGCCGTCCAGCACGCTAGGCAGCCATTTCGGGAAATAAACCAGCCCCAGCTCGACGCCCTTGATCTTGCCGTCCGAAGCGTTGACCGGCGAGTTGATGACGTAGTCGTAGCCGTTCGTATGGTCGCCGCCCGAGGTCGAGTTACGGAACGGATCGTTCGCCGGATCGACGTGTACCCGGCGGCGCAAATCGACGATCAAGCCCTCGATCTTGCGCTGGAACGCGGTACCGTAGAGTGCGCTGTCCTTCTGGAAATACCACTCGGCCGTCAGATCCAGGTTCTTGGAGCGCGTCGGTTCCAGGTCCGGATTGCCGCCGCTGCCCGAGCCGTAACCCACCCGGGTCACGTCGTCGCCGAGTTGCAGGACCGGATTCAAACTACCGAAGTTCGGGCGGCGCAGGGTTTGACCATAATTGGCGCGTAGCACGACGTCCTTGGCCGCGTCGTAAATCAAGGTCGCGCTGGGCAGGAATTTGCTGGTCGACTTGCTGGCACTGGACGGCGTGACGGCTTTGGTGGTGGCATCGATCTTATAGAACGTCATGTCGGTATCGACCTTGACGTAGCGCATACCGAAATTGCCGCGCAGGCGATTGCCGAACAGCTCGTTTTGGGTATTCCCCATCAGGAACAAGTTGCTCGTCTTTTCATCGACCTGGAACGTCTTCTGCAGCCTCAGCTGGTCCGTCGTCAGGAAGTTCGGATCGGTCGAGCTGAACATCTTGCGCCAGTCGTCGATATGGTCGCGGATGTAGTAGGCATTGGGTTCCACCCATGCGCGCGGAACGTCCGCGATGTCGGTGCCGAAGCCCGAGTTGGTGGAGGAATACTCCGGACCGAGCGAGGCGAGGTTGCGGTTCAACGTGCCCGACTGGTTGCGGTTGGCCTCCGACGCCTTGCGCTCGTCGAGGCGCGCGCCGAAGTGGATCGTCTGCAGCGGGCCCCAGTCGGCATCGTAGATGCCCGACAGATTGGCCGTCGCTGCGCTACCCTTGTTGCGGTTGGCGGTATCGAAGAACTGCGCGACATTCCACTTGGTCGGGTCGGTCAGGTCGGCATTGTTGTTGAAACCAAAGGCCGTGTTGCCGCCGCCGGCATTGAAGTCGACGTTGATGGAAGGTGCGACGCGATCGATCCGGGTGGCGGTGAATTCCGAGTGGAAGCTGCTGGACTGGTACGAGACATCACCCTCCAGCTTCAGCCTGTCGCCGATATCCCACTTGCCGTTCAGGGCATACACGCGCGAATCGGTGGCCGACGTGGTGTAGTCGCCGCTGTTGAAGCCATAGACGCTGCCGACATTCCGGCTCTTGATGATATTGGTTCCCGGGAAGGTCGTAATCGTCCCCGCGGGGTTGCTGCCGAGATCGCCCCACCAGTCGGCAAAGCTGAACAGCAACTGGTTGAAGGCCTTGTCACGATAACCGCTGTACATCGATTCGAAGGTGTAGAGCGAACTGCTGTTCGGTTTCCACTGCAACGCGAGATTGGCGGCGGGACGCTCGCGCTTGCCCTGCAGGTCGCTCTGGAACACGGCGTCGCGCGCCAGGTAGTAAGGATAGGCCTTGCCGTTGAAATCGAGCGTGGAACCTGCCGCCATCGGCAAGCCGGTACGGGTGCCCGGGGTCCAGATGCTGGTGTCGGTGATGCGCTGCAGGGGCGTGTAGCCGGCGGGGACTTCGGCCGCGTTGGGGCTGGTGAACGGCACCATCGCCCCCGGCGTCACGCTTTCGTTGCGGTACTTCGTCCGGCTGGCCGACAGATTGATCAGGGCGCCGACTTCGCCGATGCCGGTTTCCCAACGGTTGCTGAGCAAGGCGCTGAGTTGCGGGTTGGCTTTCTTGGCGGGATCGAGATAGGTCTCACGCGCCAACAGCGACACTTTCGATCCCTTGAAATCGAACGGCCGCAGCGTCTTGACGTCCACCTGGCCGGCGATTCCAATCTCCAACTGGCTGGCGTCGCGCGTCTTGTAGACGTCGATCTGGCGAACCAGGTTCGACGGAATGTCCTGCAGCGCGACCTGTGTGCCGGACGCGGTAAAGATCGTGCGGCCGTTCCACGTGGTTTGGACGTCGGGCAGGCCGCGGATGGACAAGGTACCGACTTCGCCGCCGGAGCGGTTGGTGACCTGGATCCCCGTCACGCGCTGCAGCGCCTCGACCACATTGTTATCGGGCAGCTTGCCGATGTCTTCGGCAACGATCGATTCCACCACCTGGTCGTTGGTGCGCTTGATCGCCAGGCTCTTGATCAGCGACGCCTTGACGCCGGTGACGACCACGGTGTCGATCGGCGCCGCCTGTTCGGCCGGCGCTTGCGCCCACACCGAGGCGCTGCTCAGGATACCGGCGCCGGCGAGGACGGCGACCGACAGCTTGATTTTCAGATGATATTGGGGTGCCGCGTGTTGCCCCGTCGCAGGAACGCTCATGTCTGTCTCCGTAATTATAATTTTTGTAAATGATTTAGTTCGCAAGCATGTTTTCTTGTGCTGCGAAACTAATCTTAAGGAGCGAACCGACAGCGAACCAATCAAATTTTTCCCGGTTCCGATACCGAAACAGTTATGACAACGCGCTGGAAGTTACTGTTTTCGATCGTGAACGGCACTGCCCGGCCGACGGCTACACCGGGCGCACAAGCGGCAAAAGGGGGGATTCGGGCGCGCGCCGCGCACCGGCGCGGCGGCTACCTGAAGAAGAGCTCGCCACAAGCCGGGCGGCAGTAAAAAAAACCGGCCACGCGGCAAATTGTTGCGTGAAAGCCGCACTGCGGCGATGGCGGGGGGCGGGTGAGGCGGCCTCGGTAGAACCGCCGGCCCCGCCTGCCGGTTTGCGCGGGCTTATTCCGCGCGGCGCGCTTCGCCGCTGCGGGAGGCGAGTTTGGCCCGCAACTCCTTGATCTCGGCGGCGAAACTGTCGCGCGCCGTGACCGCGCCGACCAGTTCCATCTCGGCTTTGAGCCGCGCGTCGGACAACGCGGCGGCGGCCGCCACGTTGCGCTCGATCTGCGCGCGCAGGTCGGCCAACTGGCTATCCTTGCCCTCGATGGCCAGCTGGTCCTTCGCCTTGCCGACCAGCGCGTCGGTGGCGATATGGCGCGCGTTGCGCAGCTCGGCCTGCAACTGGTCGATCTCCTCGCCACGCTCGACCAGGGTCGCCAGCGCCTCGTCGCGCTCGGCCGTCAGGCCGGCCACCTGGGCCAGCAACTCCTCGCGCTCGGCCTCGAACTGCTCGCCGGACTTGAGCAGCACCTCCATATCCTCCTCGGACTGCGCCAGCGCGTCGCGCGCGCCGACGCCGGCCTCCTCGGCCAACTGCTGCGCCCACTTGCCCAGCGCGACGGCGATCGGCTCCGGAATATCGAGCTTGGGCGCCGCCGCCGGCTTGGCGTTGCGCGCGCGCCACGCCGTCAAATGCTTGTGCACCGCGTTGACGGAGGCGCCGTCGAGCAGCGCGCTCACCGCCTCGATCGTCACCCGCGTGCCGTCGCGCTGTAACCCATCGGCCGCCGAGGCGACCTGTTCGGCTGTGACTTCTTGACGTGACATTGCATGCTCCAGTGGAAATTTAACAAATACGATCCCCACAAGATACAGATGTTGTTACGCGACGGCAAGACTAATCCGGCGAATGTGCACGCCGCGCGCACAGGTCGCACAGCGGGTTGCTTAGTTGGTCACGACCTTGATTTGCTTAACGTCCAGGGTCGATTCGCCAAAGGTTTCCTTGTCGAATTCGCCGGTCAGCTCGACCAGCGTGTTCTGGTCGATCTTGGCGCCGTCCGGGAAGCGCTTGGCGTCGATCTCGACGGTCATCTTGCCGCTCTGGTCGGCGAACTCGTATTCCTCGCCGCCCTTGTGGTTGACCAGCTTGCCCTTGAGCTTGACGTACTGGTCGTCCTTGCCTTTGGCCAGCAAATCCTTGGCCGTCATCAGCTGCACGGTCGACGGGCCGGAGTAGCCGGCCGGCGCGGCGTTGGTCGACGGCCCGGCGTAGCCGCCGGGCTGGGCGACGGCGAAGGCCGAACCGGCCAGCAAAGCGGTGACGAGGGAGAGTTGGAATATGCGTTTCATGGTGTTGTCCTTTGTGGTTGTAAGTCGTTATCGGGACCTGCTATGTGTTGCAGGCACAGACGCATTACACCGATTGGACATTAACCGTATCTTAAAGAATCTTAGAGCATGCGAGGAGGAAGTTTGACATGCTCTCGATGAAGCACAACGAGACGCCGCGACCTACGCGGGTTCACACCAGTTGCTCACGAAAACTTGCATTCCTTGCGCGAGTGCAAAGGGCATTCCTGGCAGGAGTCTACGCTAAAAGCGCCTGCGCGATTGAAGCCCGTCAATCCAGTCACGGTAATCAGCCTTCGATACGAAAGACCGATATGATGATGACACAACCAGCCGCCGCCAAGGCGCGTTCCAGCTACGAGTTGTGGCAAGACACGATAGACGCTTCACTAAAGGATCGCCGATGGCACTCGCACGATTGTGACCTCCAACGCATAGTCGCCGAATTGAACCGTCATTTGTCCGGTAAGGGCGGCTATTTCCCACTCGATTGGCGTATCGTCAAGGCGATGGTTTGGACCGAATCAGGCGGTCCGAACAACCCGGCATGGCATAACAATCCAATGCAGATCGGCAATAGCGGGGACCCCGGACTGGCGGCCTTATTGTCGGGGAAAGAGGGCGGAAAAAGCTCAACCCCGGAGCATTCGTCCTGAAGCCGGGTCAGACACTGAAGTATCAGAAAGCAGCTATTCAGAAGGTCATTGTAGGATGGGACATGGTGACGACATCGACCGTCGCGGCGCGCTACAACGTCGGCGATCCGGCTTACGCGAAGAAGTTGAATTACTGCTTGGCTACGATGCGCAAAAGTGCGGTAAATGGCGACGGATGTGCGCCATGATCCGGCTCGCGCTTGCTTTATGCATGGCGGCGGGACTGACGGCACAGGCCGGCGAAGCGCCATTCACTGGTCGTTTCCTCGGTACCGGTCGGGCCTGCTATGGCATGCTCGCAGTGCGTACCCAGACCATATCCTGGCTAACTACATTCAGTCAGTGCCAGGCGCCCCATAAATTGGTCGAACACACGGACAGCGACGGGCACTTGCGCATCACCTGGCGCTTCACGCGAATCATTCCTGGCTGCCGCTACGAGCTCATCTCGCTCACGCATGATGGCGGCCCCAATCAAGACATCGGTTGGAGCGTTACAGGATATGGCAGCGAGCAAAGTTACCTCAACGATAAGCGTGCCGGCTATAAGGCTGCTACTCCGGACACAATGTCGTGCTACCTGGTCCGAGAAGCCGACCAAAAACCTCGCTAGAAAAAACACACAGGATAACCCTCGGTATCCGTGGATCGTTAAGGAAGAGGATCGGGCGGCAGGTTTAGCGTCACACCCAGGCCCCGGCCGTCGAGGCCGACGCCGAACACGATGTCGATGCCGTGCAGGTCGGCGATGCGCTTGACGATCGACAGACCGAGTCCGCTGCCGCCCTGCCCCTGCCCCAGCACGCGGAAGAACCGCTCCGTCAGCCGCCGCCGGCTGGCCTCGTCGACGCCCGGACCGTCGTCGCGCACGACGATGCGGCCGCAACCGGCGATGCGGTCCGCCGCGATCTCGACCCGGCTGCCGGCCGGGCAATAGCGCAGCGCGTTGTCGATCAGGTTGCGCAGCATGATCTCCAGCATCTGCGGATTGGCGTCCACCTGCTCCAGATCGCAGCGCGCGGTCAGCGTGACGCCGCGCCGCTCGGCCTCGGCCGCGTGGGCGGCCAGCAGCCGTTCGAACAACGGCGCCAGCGCCACCGGCTGGCGCACCAATTGTTCGCGCGCCAGCGGGTCGAGCCGGGCCAGCGCCAGCAGGCTGTCGACCAGCGCCGTCATGCGCGCGATATCCTGGCGCAGCTTCTGGAACGACGCCGCCAGGTCCGGATGCTGCCGCTGCAGCAATTGCACGTGCATGTGCAGCCCCGCCAGCGGCGTGCGCAGTTCGTGCGCGGCGTCGGCGGTGAAGCGGCGCTCGGCTTGCAGCGCCGCATCGAGACGGCCCAGCACGCCGTTCAGCGCCAGCACGATCGGCAACAGTTCGCGCGGCTGGCCGGCGGTCGGCACCAGCGCCAGATCGTCCGGCGTCTTGGCCGCGATGGCCGACGCGGTCCGGCGCAAGGGCTTGAGCACGCGCCCGGTCAAGACCCAGCACACCAGCGCCAGCAACGTCAGAAAGCCCAGCACCGGCAGCCACAGCGACTCGGCCAGTTCCTCCAGGATGTCGAAGCGTTTCTTGTACTGCTGGCCGACCTGCACCTCGAAGCGGCGCGCCTCGTCGCGCACCACGAACACGCGCCAGCGGCGCTCGTCCACCTCGGGATCGGCGAAGCCGTGGCTGTCGTCGAAGCCGGTGACGAACGGCCGTACCGGGGCGCCGCTGGTACGCTGGATCACGCGCCCATCGACGACGATCTGGTATTGCATGTCGACCTTGCGGCCGTTCGCGCCGCCGGGCCGCGCCGACGCCAGCAGGCCGCGCTCGTTCCATTCGGTGGTGGCGGCCATGATCATGTAGCCGGACTCCTCCAGCGCGTCGTCGAACACCTCGTTGGTCTCGTGCCAGGCGATGACGGTGACGATGCCCAGGCTGGCCAGCCACAGCACGGTGCTGGCCGCGACGATCGCCGCCAGCAGGCGCCGCCGCAGCGACCACGGCGCGCGGTGCGCGTCGGCCGGTTCAGTCGTCATTGTTTTTCAACCGGTAGCCGAGGCCGCGCACGGTGACGATGTTGTCGGCGCCCAGCTTTTTGCGCAGGTTGTGGATGTAGACCTCGATGGCGTTGCTCTCCACCTCATCGCCCCAGCCGTACAGGGTTTCCTCGATCTGTGCGCGGGTGACGATGCTGTTCTTGCGCAGCAGCAGCGCGTACAGCACGTGGTATTCGCGCGCGGTCAGCGCCACCGGCTGGCCGCCCAGGCTGGCCTGCTTGGTGTCGAGGTTGAGCGCGATGTCGGCGTGCACCAGGTCGTTGCTCACCTGGTCGGCGCCACGCCGCACCGCCGCCCGGATGCGCGCCGACATTTCCTCCAACTCGAACGGTTTGACCAGGTAGTCGTCGGCGCCCAGGTCCAGTCCTTCGACCCGGTCGGCCAGCGCGTTGAAGGCGGTGATGAGGATGACCGGCACGTGGTTGCCGGTGGCGCGCAGTTCGGCCAGCAGGGCGTCGCCGGACATGCCGGGCAAGCCACGGTCGAGCAACACGCAATCGTAGCGGTGCGTCATCAGCGCGGTCTGGGCCGAATCGCCACGCTGCACCCAATCGACCGCATGCTGGTCAAGCCGCAGCCACGCGAAGATGGTTTCGCCCAGGGAGGTGTCGTCTTCGACTAACAGTATGCGCATAGGGACTCGTAAAGGAGATTGCCGCCAGTATGGCGGAAGAACGCGGTCGAGTTTGGCGCGGCAAGATGAAACGAATCTTAAAGCAGGTCGCTCACCTTTAGCAGGTCGGGCGAATGTGTTTAAGGAAGCGGCTAGAAGTCTCTCAACAGGCGTCGCGTGAGCAGCGAGGTCATATCGCGCCGCACATCAACGATCATGTGGACGTAAATCTTGTCTTGGCGGACTTCATAAATTATGCGATTCAGCTCAGAAACGACTTGCCTAAACTGGTGAAGATTGAATTTTTCAATCTCGTCCGGGACGCCGCCCGAAAAAGGGACGTTCTGCAAATGTCGAATGGATTCTTTTAACTTTGCGTAAGTATCCCGCCATACTTCCAATGAGAAATTTTTGACAATGCAGCTTTTCAAGTCCTTGAGGTCTCGCTCGGCAGAGTCAAGGATGATCACCCGCATTCTCATCAGTCGTCAGCTTTATCCAATTCGGCAAAAACATCTTCTGCGTCTCGGAATTTGCCTTGTTCGATTTCTCGACTGCCTAAAGCTAACATCTTCAGCATCGCGAGCGTCTGCTCCTGCTCCTCGTAGCTCTTCACATCTACCTTCCGACAATGACAAACCAATTTTAGTCCGAATTTAGTCCAGCGCCCATAGGCTTAAAGCTTTTTTGAAACTCATGTGACGCCCATGCGGCACTGATGTAGCCACGGCGGCTGAACCGTTAATGAACCGTATATCACGCCACACAGTACGACATCCAGCGGACAATATTCGTTTGAACCTATAAATTACACCCATGCCGGTTGCAAAACGGTTCACTCAAAGGAGATCTACATGAAGAAGTTCTTGATGGCAGCAGCTTTCACCATGGCTTTCGGCGCGGCCAACGCGGCGGACATCGTCGACACCGCCAAATCGGCCGGCTCGTTCAACACGCTGGTGACGGCGGTGCAGGCCGCTGGCCTGGTCGACACGCTCAAAGGTCCGGGTCCGTTCACCGTGTTCGCGCCGACCGACGAAGCCTTCGCGAAGATTCCAAAGGCCAAGCTCGACGCCCTGCTGAAAGACAAAGCCGCGCTGACCAAAGTGCTGACCTACCACGTGGTGCCGGGCAAAGTGATGGCCGCCGACGTCAAACCGGGCAAGGTCAAGACCGTGCAAGGCGAATCGCTGACCGTCACCGCCAAGGATGGCAAGGTCATGGTCGACAAGGCCCACGTCACCAAGACCGACATCGCCGCCGACAACGGCGTGATCCACGTGATCGACACCGTCGTCATGCCGAAGTAATTTTCAAAGTCTCACCGTTTGCGACGGGCTGGGTTCTGCGGAACCCGGCCCTTTTCCGTTTGCGCATCAAGCCGACAAAGTCTCCAGCGCGGCCTGCTGGATTGCCTGCGTGGCAGGATGACTGATGCGCCGCTCGGTCGTGATCGCGTAGACCTGCTCGCGCAGCGACGGAATGGTGCCGATCAACGCCACGCCGTACTGCGCGCAAATGGTGTCGGCGATCGCCGCCGGCGCGAAGAACAGCCCGGCGCCGGATTGCCCGAAGGCCTTGATCATGGCGCTGTCGTCGAACTCGCCGATCACGCGCAGACGTGGCACATGCGTGTGCAGCCATTGCATCAACCTGGCATGCACCGCGAAATCCTCTCCGGGCAACAGCAGCGGGGCATTGTTCAGGCATTCCGGAAACGACCCGCTCAACGTCTCCACCAGGGACGGCGCTCCGAACACGCCTAGCTCGCTTTCTCCCAGCAAGTGGTTGTAGCCCCGCACGCTTAAATGGCTGGGCATGGCGCGGTCGGTGATGATCAGGTCGAGTTTGTGCACCGCCATGTCGGCCAGCAGCGCGGCCAGCCGCCCCTCCCTGCAGATCAATCGTGTCGGCTCGGCCAGCGACAGCGCCGGCGCCACCAGGCGGCAAGCCACCGCCTTCGACACCGAATCGGAAACCCCCACCCGGAACGTGGTGGCTTGTGTAGCGGACTGGTCCTTGACGACCTCCAGCAAGGCGTCGCCGGCGCTGAAGATGTCCTCGGCGTGGCGCAGCACGCGGTTGCCGGTCTCGGTCAGCTCCAGCCGCCGCCCCACGCGCCGGAACAGCTCGACGCCGAGCGTGTCGGCGAATTCGGTGAGCTGGCCGGAGATCGATTGCGGCGTCAAATGCAGCTGCTCGGCCGCCTTGGCGATGCTGCCGCTGCGCGCCACCATCCAGAAGTAACGCAGGTGTTTGTAGTTCAGAGTGGCCATGATGAATCCCCCAAATACATCGGTTAACTCGATGAATTAACCAAGTATATTCGAATTGTACGAATGATTGAGTGCCCCTATCATGAGCCTTGTCATCCACCAAGAAAGGAAATGATCATGAACATCGCAATCCAATCGAACGGCCTGGTCCTGACCGAAAGCCTGCGCGCCTACGTGTATCGTCGCCTGGAAACGTCGCTGGGGTGGGCGCTGACCCGCCGCCTGGCCGTCTGGCTGTCGGACATCAACGGCCCGCGCGGCGGGCGCGACAAGCGCTGCAAGATTCAGATCAGCCTCGACAACGGCAAGACCGTCGTCATCGAGGACACCGAGGAAGACATGTACGCCGCGATCGACCGCGCCGCCGAACGCGCCGACCGCGCGCTGGCGCGCCAGTTGTCGCGCAGCCGCGCCTTCACCCACGACAAGGTGGCCACCCTGGCGCCGGCGGACGACGAGTCCGACGGCAAAGACGATCGTTAAACGTAACCACCAAGCGGAGAGCGGCAAATGACTGGAATCGAAAACATCGCCACCGCCCCCATGTGGGCGGGCTTCGTGGCCTTCGTGCTGTTGATGCTGGCCGTCGACCTGTGGGTCTTCGGCGGCAACAAGGCGCACAAGGTGACATTGCGCGAGGCGGGCGCGTGGTCGGTAGGCTGGTTCAGCCTGGCGCTGGCGTTTAACGGCGGCCTGTGGTGGTATTTGAACGGCACCGTTGGCGCCGAGATCGCGGAGCAAAAATCGCTGGAGTTCCTGTCCGGCTACCTGATCGAGAAGGCGTTGTCGGTCGACAATATCTTCGTCTTCCTGCTGATCTTCACCGCGTTCCAGGTCAAGCCCGAATACCAGCGCCGCGTGCTGATCTACGGTGTGCTCGGTGCGATCGTCATGCGCGCCGTCATGATTCTGGCCGGCGCATGGGTGGTCAGCGAATTCAGCTGGGTACTGTACCTGTTCGGCGCGTTCCTGCTGTACACCGGCGTCAAGATGTTCAGGGCGGTCGACGACGAACCGGACGTCACCAACAACCCGGTGCTGAAGTTCGCCCGGCGCCACCTGCCGGTGTCGGAAGGCGATCACGGCGAGAAGTTCTTCGTGTGGAAAGACGGCAAGCGTTATGTGACGCCGCTGCTGCTGGTGCTGATCCTGATCGAGGTGACCGACCTGGTGTTCGCGGTCGATTCGATCCCGGCCATCTTCGCCATCACGTCGGACCCGTTCATCGTGTTCACGTCGAACATGTTCGCGATCCTGGGTTTGCGGGCGCTGTACTTCCTGCTGGCCGATATCGCAGACCGGTTCCACCTGCTCAAATTCGGCCTGGCACTGGTGCTGTGCTTCATCGGCTTGAAGATGCTGTTGCTGCCGTGGATACACATCCCGGTCCATATCTCGCTGTCGGTGGTGGCCTTGCTGATCGCGGGTAGCGTCGTCGCCAGCTTGTATGTGACGCGTAAAAAATAAGTTAAATTCTGAAGGAGTAACGCAATGCGACATTACGAAACCGATAGCGCCAGCGCCGCTGGCCGACTCGTGGCCCTGTGTATGGTGGTGGACGGCAACATGGCGCCGTCCGAGCTGCAGGCGCTGCAACGTTCGCGGCTGCTGGAATACATCGATATCGATATCGACAACTTCCACGACCTGGTCGACGACCTGTGCCAGGACATGCTGAGCACCGCCGTCAAGCACGAGCACGTGGTGCTGGACGAGGCCACCATCGACGCCCTGCTCGGCGAAATCCACGACCCGGCGCTGCGCCGCCAGTTGCTGCGCGCCATGTGGAACATCGCCGACGCCGACGGCGTGCTGGCCGACGCCGAGGCCAAGCTGCTGTCCCGGGCCTGCGCCGTGTGGTCGGCCGAGTCGCACTTCGTCAAGGACGAAGCCAGGCAGCTGGCGGTTCGCTAAGCTGAACCGACTAGGCAAGGAGCCGCCACCGCCGAAAAGCGGTGGCGGCTTTTTTTTACGTTTCTATTTCGGCAGCGGCAGCACGCCGGCGGATTTGAGCGTACCGTCCGGCTGCGCCAGCGCCACCACCATCTCGCCCTGCGCCAGGCTCTCGCCGACCAGCACGCGGATGTTGATGTCGTGGGTCACCAGCACCAGGTTGCCCGGCGCCTTGTGCGCGGACAGATAGGCCCGCAACGCGCGCACCTTGTTCTGGCGCGCCGCGTCGTCGTCGTTGAACATCGAATCGACCATCGCCTCCGGCCGCACGCGGCCGAACGCCAACTGCGCCGTATCGACGCAGCGGCACCACCTGCTCGACAGCACCTCGGACACCGGCACCTCGCGCTCGCGGAAGGCGGCGCCGACGCGGCGCGCATCCTCGCGTCCACGATCCGACAAATTGCGTTGGGTAGCGCACGCTCCGAGCTTAAAATTTTCCGGGTCGCCGACGCCCGGCACGGTCGCCGCGTGGCGCATCAGCACCACATAACCGCCTTCGCGCAGGCGGCGCCACAAGGCCGCGCTGTCCGTATCGGCAGCACTGGCGGGGCGCGCGCCCAGCAGCGCCAGTATTCCCATAAATGAACGACGCAGCATAACGCCTCCTGAATTGGCCAATCCAGACAGTATGCGGCACAGCTCGACCGTGTGACGCGCTCTTGGCATCTGGCGTATGCTGAATGTCCATTCCATCCACTTGAGGAGCCCTCCCATGTCAGGCACATCGAAGACGCTGCGCGCGCTCGCGGCAACGCTGATGCTCACCACCGCCGTCGCCGCCTCGGCCCAGGACAGCAAGGGCAACAAGACGGAAGTGCAATGGCTGGGACAGGCCACGTTCAAGATCACCACGCCGGGCGGCAAGGTCATCGTCGTCGATCCGTGGCTGACCTCGAATCCCAAAACCCCGGCGGCTTATAAGAACCTGGAAGCCCTGGGCAAGGTCGACCTGATCCTGGTCACGCACGGCCACAACGACCACTTCGCCGACGCCCCGGCGCTGGCCAAGCTGAACAACGTGCCCGTCTACGGCCCCGCCGGACTGATGCAATCGGTGGCGGCGCTGGAGATCCTGCCGGCCGCGCAGGCGGTACGCTTCGGCAAGAGCGGCACCGTCACGCCGCTCGGGCCCGACATCAAGATCACCGCCGTGCACGCCGAGCACAGCTCGGAGCTGGGCTGGAAGAACCCGGCCACCGGCAAGGACGAGGTGCACGTCGGCGGCGAGCCGGTCGGCTACATCATCGAACTGGAAAACGGCTTCAAGATTTACCACATGGGCGACACCGGCCTGTTCGGCGACATGAAATTCATCGGCGACTACTACAAGCCGGACCTGGCGCTGATGCCGATCGGCGGCCACTTCGTCATGAGCCCGAAGGACGCCGCCATGGCGACGCGCGAATGGCTGCATCCGCGCTACGTCATCCCGATGCACTACGGCACCACGCCTCAGCTGAAGGGCACGCCGGCCGAATACAGCGCGGCGCTGGGCCACGGCAAGATCAAGGTCATGGCGATCAATCCCGGCGACAAGCTCGACTTTTAACATCACACAAAGGACACACATGAACATTCTGATGGTACTCACCTCGCACGACCAACTGGGCGACACCGGCAAGAAAACCGGCTTCTGGCTGGAGGAATTCGCCGCGCCGTACTACAAGCTCAAGGAAGCGGGAGCGAAACTGACCGTGGTGTCGCCGAAGGGCGGCCAGCCGCCGCTCGACCCGAAAAGCGACGAAGCCGACGCGCAAACCGAAGCGACGAAACGCTTCAAGGCCGATCCGGAGGCGCAAGCGACGCTGGCCAACACCGGCAAACTGGCCGACGTGTCGGCCGCCGAGTTCGACGCCGTCTTCTATCCGGGCGGCCACGGCCCGCTGTGGGATCTGGCCGAGGACCGCGACTCGATCACGCTGATCGAAGCGATGATCGCCGCCGGCAAGCCGGTCGCCGCCGTCTGCCACGCCCCCGGCGTGCTGCGCCACGTGAACGGCCCGGACGGCAAGCCGCTGGTCAACAGCAAGAAGGTGACCGGCTTCACCAACACCGAAGAGGAAGCGGTCGGCCTGACCGACGTGGTGCCGTTCCTGGTCGAGGACATGCTGCGCGAACGCGGCGGCATGTATTCGAAGCTGGGCGACTGGCAGCCGTACGCGGTCACCGACGGCCTGCTCGTCACGGGGCAGAATCCGGCGTCGTCGGAAGTCGCCGCCGAAGAACTGCTGAAACTGCTGAAGTAGACCAGGACCGCCCCATGGACAACACCGTCACCTCCCTGAGCGCGCAGCAATGGGCGCTCGGCTACGGCGCCGCGCTGCTGGCATTGCTGGCGATCGATGCGCTGTGGCTGACGTTCTACATGGGGCCGGCCTACAAGGCGGCCCTCGGCGACCTGCTGCTGGCCCAACCCAGACTGGCGTCGGCCGCCGCCTTCTACCTGCTGTTCGCCGTCGGCGTCGTGGTCTTCGCCGTGGCCCCGGCCCTGCGCGCCGACAGCTGGCAAACCGCCGCGCTGCTCGGTGGCCTGCTCGGCCTGGTCGCCTACGGTACCTACGACCTGACCAACTACTCGGTGCTGAAGGCCTGGCCGCTCGGGCTGACGTTGATCGATATCGCCTGGGGCGGCCTGTTGTCCGCTGCGGCCGGCATTGCCGGCTACGCGGCCGCCAGCCGCTTCGGCTGAGTCGCCAGACGAACCGAGCGGATCAACGCTTCCAGCCGCGCTGCTTGGCCGCCAGCTCGCCCTGCGCATCCAGGGTGGCGCCGGCGATGCGGGCGTCGATCGCCTCCAGCACCGCCGCCGGCATCGCACTGCCCGCTTGCCTGTATACGCCCCCCTGCGTCCCCTCGCCGTTGCCCGCCTCGGTCGTCATCACCAGTTTCCATTGCTCGCCGCTGCGGCAGGCAAGCCCGGCGGTCTGGCGCATTGTAAAGCTGCGGCACAGCGCGCCATCGTTGGCCGCGAAGCTGACGCCGATGTCGACCGCCCCGCCGCGCGCGCCGGCCGATTGCTGCGACAGCGCATTGGACAATGGCCCCCGCGCCACCAGCGCCCCATCGGCGCCGGCCACGGCGATGGCCGCCGCGCCCGCGCCTTCGCGCGCGGCGCCGCCAAACACCAGACTCCCCACCAGTACCCCGACCGCCAGCGAGGCGGCCACGCCGCCCCACTCCCGCCACGACCAGCGCCGCGCTTCCCCATCCCCGGCCGCGTGGGACGCCGGCGCCGACGCGTGATGCGCGCCGCCGGCCCGGGCGGCGCGCACCGCGCTCAGATCGGCCACCTTGCCCGGCCAGGCGGCCGCCACCAGTCTCGGCGGAACCGGCTCGTCGGCGACGGCGGCGAACGCCGCGAACACGTCGGCCCGCAGCGCCTGGTGCTGCGCCACGCGGGCGGCGACGGCCGGATCGGTGCGCACGGCGCGCTCGACCTCGCTGAATGCCGGCTCGGCCAGTTCGCCGTCAGCATAGGCCATCAGGGTTTCGTCGGAAAGGCTCATGTCGCGGTCCTCTGTTGATCAGATAAGATTTCCTGCAATGCGGCGCGGGCGCGCACCAGACGGCTGGTCAGGGTGCCCATCGGAATTTCCAGCACCTCGGACGCTTCCTTGTACGGCATGCCGTCGACCAGCACCAGCGCCACCACCATGCGGTGCTCCTCGGACAACATGCCGACCGCCTTCTCGACCGCCATGCGTTGCTGCTGCGCCTCGGCCGCCTGGTCGCCGACATGCTCGCCCGCGTCTTCCGGCGCGAACAGCTTGTCGCGCCGGATGCGCGCGCGCACCTCGTCGATCCAGGCGTTTTTCATGATCCGGAAGATCCAGCTGTCCAGGCGCGTGTCCGGTTGCCATTGCGCGCTGCGTGCCAGCGCCCGCTCGACGGCGATCTGCACCAGGTCGTCCGCGTCGTCGCGGTTGAAGACGATGGTGCGGGCGAAACGGCGCAAGCGCGGCAGCAAGGCGGCGATATCGTTGTTGATGGTGGCGTTTGCGGTCATGGATATCGGGTAAACGTCGCGGCGCGGGATTTTAATCCCTGCCCCGTTCGTTTATTCATCGGAAGCCGAATGCTTATACTATCATCGTCCAATATGCCAAACAGACCGCAACTAAACGTGCGACGGCTGCGACTGTCTGTGGCGCTGGCGGGTTCCGTTGCCGCCGGCGGCGCGGGCGAGCGCGTCGAACGGCCCGGGCGCCGTGTCAACAGCAGGCGGCAGGCGGCGCGGCAGGCAGCGGCGCGGCGGCCATGAGCGGATTAGCGGAGCGTAATCGGCCATCCTTGTTCATCGGCGGCGCAAAGATGGCCGATTACGGCGTGCAGCCTAATCCGCCCTACGCCTCCAGATCGAAGCATCATTTGACGGCCATGGCGTGTTGCCAGATACCGCACCGTGCGACCGCCCGATCAGCCGCCAGCCTTCGCCAACGACGCCCGCAACGTCATCGTCACCGGATACTGGTGCGTCACCGGCCGCTTTAGGTCGTAACAACCATTCAGCAGCGCATTGAGCCCGTTCTGGGTCATCTCGCGCCACGGCATATGCACCGTCGTCAGGCGCGGCGCCGAGAATTCCGCGCTCGGCGTATCGTCGTAACCGATCACCGACAATTCGCTCGGCACGTGAATCCCCGCCTCCTGGAAATACGACAACGCGCCGACCGCCATTTCGTCGTTGGCGCAGAACATCGCCGTGCAAGAATAACCCGACTCCACCAGCTCCCTGGCCGCCGACCAGCCGCCGGCCGGCGAAAAATCGCGCTCGACCAGCCACACCTTGCCGGTATCGATGCCATGCGCGGCCAGCTCGTACATGAAGGCATCGATACGCACCACGTTATCCGGCAAGCTCGACGGCCCGGAGACGACGGCGATGCGCCGGTGCCCATGCTCGAGCAAGCTGCGCGCCGCCAGCTGTCCCCCCAGTTGATGGTCGACGGTGAAGCATTGCCCGGCGATGCTGTCGAAGTGATGGTTGAGCAGCACCACCTGGTGCTGCTTGGCGCCCAGCGCGGCGATGTCCTCCTCCAGCAGCACGTTGGTCATCAGGATCAACCCGTCGCAGCCGCGCTCGATCAGAAACTCGATGCCCTCGATCGCCTGCTGGCGCGCGCCGCCCAGCCCGACGCCGAACGCCACCACCATGTGCAGGCCGGCGGTGCGCAGCTCGGTGTCGATGATTTGCAGGATGGGCGTGTAGAACGTCCCGCTGAGCACGGGGATGTAGACGCCGATCATGCGGCTGCTGCCCGACAGCAGCGAGCGCGCCGCGTGCGACGGCCGGAAGTCCAACTGCTCGATCGCCGCCCGCACCTTGGCCACGGTGGCCGGCGACACCGAGCCCTTGCCGCTGACCACCCGCGAAGCGGTCCCCAGGCCCACGCCGGCGAGGCGGGCTACGTCTTTGATGGTGGCCACGGGTTCGTCACTTTTGCTTTTTTACGTAAGTCATGATGTTCAGGAAGGTGTCGGTCCAATAGGTTTTCCGGTTCTCGGCCAGATAGCGCACCAGTTCCTCGTGCGCCTCGGCCGAGGTCACCAGGTAGTCGCCGCCGACGCCGTGGAAGGTAAAGTTGACCATCGTCCCCCGCTCGCCCGCCTCGCGCACCAGCGCGATCAGCTGCTTGCCGCTCAAGCCCTCCGGCGCCAGCACCGTCACCGCGTACGGATCGAGGCCGCCCATCGACGGCGTCACCGCTTGCCCGCCGGCGGTCTTCATGGCGACGAACTCGCCGGCGATGGCCGGCAGGTAGCTGGCGCGCCCTCCCGGCGCGAGCGCCATGGTATCGCCGCAGGGTACCGTGTAGGTGCGCTCGCGCCGGCCGTCGATGGCGGCCAGCATCGTATTGCCCAACCGGACTTGCGCGGCCATCTGCGCCACGCTCAGGGTGTCGAGATCGCGCTCCGGCCGCACCCACTGATGCCCCGGCAGCGAGCCAGAGCACTGGTGGAACAGGCTGTGGTTACCCAACTCGTGGCCACGGACAGCCGCCGCCCGCCACGCCGCCATGCGCCGCCCGACCGACTGGCCGGACAACTCCAGATAGAAGCTGGCCTTCAGGCCGTACTTGTCCAGGGTCGGCAAGGCGGTGTCGAGCTGCGAGTCGAGGGAGTCGTCGTAGGACAGACTGACGGCGGCGCGGGCGCCATCGGGCCAGCGGAATGCCGCCTGCCCCGCGCCCTGCGCCTGCGCCGCCGGCTGGGCCAGAAAAGCCGCAGCCGCCAACGCCGAAATTATCCGTATTGTCATCCGAAGTGTCTCATTTTGGAAACGTTCCCATATGGTGCACGCCCTGATTTGCCCTGTCAACGAAAACCTCGGGCGTTTACCCGCGAACGCAAATTGACTTTAAAAAACGAACGATGCTATATTTGCCAACATCGAATGGAAACCTTTCCAAGATACTTGGGAAAATGGCGAAGGTTGGCGATGGTGGACAGCGGGGCAGCGCGAGAGCGGTTTATAAAAACAGAGGAGACAACATGCAATATCCAAACACACGACAGAAACTGATGACCTTGGCCGTGGCCGGCGCCTTCGTGGCGACGGCCCTGCCGGCGTTCGCGCAAACCCAGCCGGCCGTGCAAGCCGCGCCGGTCGAGATGGCCGGCGAGCCGCCGGTGGTGCAAAGCGTGGTCGTGACGGGCATGCGCCAGGCGCTGATCTCGTCGATGAACCTGAAGCGCAATTCCGACGGCGTGGTCGACGGCATCGTCGCCGAAGACATCGGCAAGTTCCCCGACACCAACCTGGCCGAGTCGCTGCAGCGCATCTCCGGCGTGTCGATCGACCGTTCGATCGGCGAGGGCTCGAAGATCACCGTGCGCGGCGTCGGCCCCGACTTCAACATGGTGCTGCTCAACGGCCGCCAGATGCCGACCTCCAACCTGGGCGACCTGAACGGGCGCGCCTTCGACTTCGCCAACCTGGCGTCGGAGGCGATCTCGCAGCTGCAAGTGTATAAAACCAGCCGCGCCGACAACCCGACCGGCGGCATCGGCGCCACCGTCAACGTGATGACGGCGCGTCCGTTCGACCGCCCCGGCCTGCACGCCAGCTTCGGCGTCAAGGGCGTCTACGACACCTCGAACGACAACCTGCCGGCCGACGTCAAGGCCAGCAACTCGACCACGCCGGAGCTGTCCGGCATCTACAGCAACACCTTCGCCGACGGCAAGTTCGGCATCGCCATCACCGGCAGCTACCAGGAACGCAACCTGGGCTACAACACCGCCGCCGTCTCCAGCGGCTGGCACGGTCCGGTGCGCGGCGACGAGAACAGCTGGGGCTCGATCCCGCAGCCGGGCGCCGCCGGCTCCGAGAACATCACCAACCGTCCCGGCCCGAACGACGTCTACATGGTGCCGCAGAACCTGAACTACAACTTCAACGGCGTCAAGCGCCAGCGCACCAACGGCCAGTTGACCCTGCAATTCAAGCCGGTCAAGGAATTGGTCACGACCCTGGACTACACCTACTCGGAAAACAAGATCCAGACCAAGCGCAATGACATCAGCGCCTGGTTCAACTTCGGCCCGTCGGCCAGCTCGTGGACCAAGGGTCCGGTGTCGAGCCCGCTGAGCTACACCGAGATCATCCCGCGCAACGCCAACGATCCGACCATCGGCACCTCGGACGTGGCCATGGGCGGCGCCGACTTCGCCACCAAGACGCAAAACAAATCGCTCGGCTTCAACGCCGTCTGGAAGCCGACCAACGACCTGCGCTTCGAGCTCGACGCGCACCGCTCGTCGGCCACCTCCGGCGCCGACAGCCCGTTCGGCTCGAGCAACACGCTCGGCACGGCCAGCTTCAGCCGCGGCACCACCACGGCCAACTTCAGCCAGGATTTCCCGGTGCTGAGCATGGAGGGCGTGGACTTCGCCAAGGCCGGCCAGCAGGTGACCGGATCGAACTTCACCAATTCGTACATGCGCGGCGAGGTCGAGCAGGCCCAGGTCAAGGGCGCGCTGAAGGTGTTCGAAGCGTCCGAACTGAAATTCGGCGTCGGCAGCACCAAGGTCGACAACCGCTCGGCCTTCTCCAACAACCAGCGCGACACCTGGGGCGGCGCCACCAAGGCGTCCGACTATCCAAGCAACGTCTGGCACAAGGACACCATCCGCCAGTACTTCGACAAGATCGACGGCAGCGACAACCCGGCGCTGTTCAACCAGTTCTACACCTTCAACTTCGACCAGGTGCGCCAGCTGGCGGCGAAGGCCTCCGGCCTGCCGGCGCTGTACCTGCCCAAGACCACCTTCGACAACGACTCGCGCGTGGAGGAAAAATCGAAGTCGGCCTACGTCCAGTTCAACACCGACTGGGACACGCCGATGCCGATCCGCACCGCGCTCGGCGTGCGCTACGAGAAGACCGACGTCGTCTCGACCGCGCTGGTGCCGGCCGCCACCAGCATCAGCTGGGTGTCGCAGAACGAGTTGCCGGTGGCCTTCGGCGCGCCGACCTTCACCACGCTGACCGGCAAATACCACAACATCCTGCCGAGCCTGGACTCGGACATCGAACTGACGCCGACCCAGAAGCTGCGCCTGAGCTACGGCCAGAGCATCGGCCGGCCGCGCTACGACCAGATCCAGGGCGGCACCACCTTGAACTCGCTGGCGCGGGTCGACGGCGGCAGCGGCAACCAGGGCAATCCGGCGCTGAAACCGGTCAAGTCGAAGAACCTGGACCTGTCCTACGAGTGGTACTACGGCCAGCAGAACTTCTTCTCGCTGGGCTACTTCCGCAAGGACTTGACCAACTACGCCGGCCAGTCGACCTTCAACGCCACGCCGTTCAACCTGCACACGCCGGTCGGCGGCGCGCTGTGGAACGAGGCGCTGGCCAACGGTTGCGCCACGGCCGACACCACCTGCATCCGCAACTACATCTTCCGCAACCACCCGACCGCCCCAGGCGTGACGCGCGGACCGGACGACGCCGGCACCGGCAACGCCACCGGCACCATCGTCGGCCAGCCGAACGATCCGATCGCCAACTTCAAGATCAACTCGTTCGCCAACCAGAAGAAGGCCAGCCTGGACGGCATCGAGGTCAACCTGCAGCACATGTTCGGCAGCAGCGGCTTCGGCATCTCGACCAACTACACGTATGTGAACTCGGGCCTGAAGTACGACAACGCCAGGCTGGGCGAGCAGTTCGCGCTGGTGGGACTGAGCAACTCGTCGAACGTGGTCGGCATCTTCGAAAACGACAAGTGGACGGCGCGCCTGGCCTACAACTGGCGCGGCGAGTTCCTGTCGTCGACCTTCGACTCCTACGGCCCGAATCCGCAGTACACCGAGTCGTACGGCCAGATCGACCTGAGTGTTGGCTACAACTACAACAAGAACATCAGCCTGCAATTCGAGGTGATCAACGCCGGCAACTCGATCCAGCGCGTGCACGGGCGCACCAAACAAGCGGTGGAATCGGTCACGCAGGCCGGACCGCGCTACATGCTGGGGGCGCGCTACAAGTTCTAATAATGTAGTGTAATTACAACCAAGGAAGGACAAGGCCGCTGCCCGACAGCGGCCTTGTCGGTTATACTTTCCGCAATAATCTGGGACATCGAATGGCCAATGAGCTGATCCGACGGATAGTGATAGTGGGTGGCGGATCGGCCGGCTGGCTGAGCGCCGGCCTGATCGCGGCCGAGCACCGCGCAAGCTCCCCCGGGGGGCTGCAGGTCACCCTGATCGAATCGCCCGACGTCGCCCCGATCGGCGTCGGCGAAGGCACCTGGCCGAGCATGCGCGACACCTTGCGCCGCATCGGCGTGTCCGAATCGGACTTTTTCCGCGAATGCGACGCCGCGTTCAAGCAAGGCTCGCGCTTCAACCGCTGGTGCACCGGCGCCGACGACGACTATTACTTCCACCCGTTTGTATTGCCGCAGGGCTACGGCGAAGCGAACATGCCGGAACACTGGCTGGCCCAGCATCCCGACGTGCCGTTCGCCGACCTGGTCAGCTACCAGCCGCACCTGTGCGCCCGGGGCAAGGCGCCCAAGCAGGCCGCCACGCCGGAATTCGCCGCCGTCGCCAACTACGGCTACCACCTGGACGCCGGCAAGTTCGGCCTGTTCCTGCGCAAGCATTGCCTGGAGCACCTGGGCGTGCGCTACGTGCCGGACCACGTGACCGGCATCAACTCCGCCGCCAACGGCGACATCGCCTCGCTGCAAACGCAACGCCACGGCGCGCTCGAAGGCGACCTGTTCATCGACTGCACCGGCATGCAATCGCTGCTGCTGGGCAAACACTACGACATCGACTTCGTGTCGCAAAAGCACGTGCTGTACAACGACTCGGCGCTGGCGGTGCAAATCCCCTACCCCGACGACAATTATCCGATCGCTTCGCAGACCTCGTCGACGGCGCAAAGCGCCGGCTGGATCTGGGACATCGGCCTGCCGACCCGGCGCGGCGTCGGCCACGTCTACTCGGGCGCCCACATCGGCGACGACCAGGCCGAGGCGGAACTGCGCGCCTACATCGTGGCGACCGGCGGCCCGGCCGACATCCCGGCGCCGCGCAAGCTGAGGTTCGACCCCGGCTACCGCGCCAAATTCTGGCATCGCAACTGCGTCGCCATCGGCCTGTCGGCCGGCTTCATCGAGCCGCTGGAGGCGTCCGCCCTGGCGCTGGTGGAAATGTCGGCCGCCATGGTCAGCGACGACATGCCGGCCACGCGCGCGGAAATGGACATCGTCGCCAAGCGCTTCAACGAACACTTCACCTACCGCTGGGAGCGGGTGATCGATTTCCTCAAGCTGCACTACGTGCTGAGCAAGCGGCGCGACAGCGCCTACTGGCGCGACAACACCGAGGCCGACCATGTGCCGGAGCGACTGGGCGAACTGCTGACCTTGTGGCGCCACCGGGCGCCGTCGCGCAGCGACTTCAACCGCATCGAGGAAGTGTTCCCGTCGGCCAGCTATCAGTACATCCTGTACGGCATGGGCCGCACCACCGAATTTACCAAGCAACACCCGCACGAAGCGGCGATGGCCGACGGCTATTTCCGCGAAGCGGCCAACCTGACACAGAAGATGCTGGACGCACTTCCCACCAACCGCGAGCTGATAGAGCACATCAAACGCCACGGCCTCCGCACATAACAACGCAGTTAACAAAGACAAGAGACAGTCATGCCAAAACCAGTATTACTCAACAACGTCGAACACAAGAACCTGCGCGTGATCACGCGGCGCGGCGCGCGCTTCGGCGACGCCCAGATGGCGGCGCCCACCTTCCCGGCCGAATTCCGCAACATCCAGGCCTGCTACCCGATCGTCTTCCGCCAGACCACCGACGGCTTAGGCTTCGAGCCGATCGCGCTGCTCGGCTTCCAGGAGGGCGAGAACCTGTTCCTGCAGGGCGAGCGCTGGGACGCGGTCTACATCCCGATGCTGGTCGAGCGCCAGCCCTTCCTGATCGGCATGGGCGGCGCGGGCGGCCAGGACCTGACGGTGCACATCGATATCGAGAACCCGCGCGTCAGCGACAGCGAAGGCGAGGAAGTGTTCAAGCCGCACGGCGGCACCACCGATTACCTGGAGCGCGTCAACTCGCTGCTGGCGGCGATCCACAACGGCATGCAGGACATGCCGCTGTTCCTGGCCACCCTGGTGGAGCACGAGCTGCTGGAAAGCTTCGTGCTCGACGTGGGCCTGGACGACGGCTCGCAAAACCGCCTGGCCGGCTTCTACACGATCAACGAGGACCGCCTGGCCGGCTTGAGCGGCGACGTCATCGCCAAGCTGCACGCGGGCGGCCACCTGCACCACATCTACATGGTGCTGGCGTCGCTGTCGAACTTCCGCGCGCTGATCGACCGCAAGAACGCGCTCCATGCCTAAAGCGATACGCGAGATCGCCGGCGTCGGCCCCAATGGGCTGACGGACGACATCCTGACCGCCACGCAGCCGCTGGTGCTGCGCGGCGTGGCGGCCGGCTGGCCGATGGTGCGCGCGGCGCGCGAATCGCACCAGCAGGGCGACGCCTACCTGCGCCGCTTCTACGGCGACGCGGCCACCGGCGCCACCGTCGGCGCCATGCTGGGACCACCGGAGGCCGAGGGCCGCTTCTTCTACAACGAGGATATGAGCGGCTTCAATTTCTACCCGGTGCACGCCAAGCTGACCGGCGTGCTCGATGAAATCCTCGTCAAGCGCGACATGGAGAAGCCGCCGACGGTGTACGTGGGCTCGACCAGCGTCGAGACCTGCCTGCCCGGCTTCCGCCAACATAACGACCTCGATCTGGGCGGCCGCGACGCCTTGATGAGCATCTGGATCGGCAACCGCACCCGCATCGCCGCCCACTACGACGTGCCGGACAACCTGGCGGTGGTGGCGGCGGGCCGGCGGCGCTTCATGCTGTTCCCGCCCGAGCAGCTGAAGAACCTGTATATCGGCCCGCTCGACTTCACGCCCGCCGGCCAGGCCATCAGCCTGGTCGACATGCTCAAGCCGGACTTCGCCAAGTTCCCGCGCTACGCCGAGGCGCTGGAGCATGCGCAAAGCGCGGTGCTGGGGCCGGGCGACGCCCTGTTCATCCCCAGCATGTGGTGGCACCACATCGAAGCGCTGGACGCCTTCAATGTGCTGGTCAACTACTGGTGGCAGCGCACGCCGGAATTCATGGATACCCCGACCAACGCCTTGATGACGGCCTTCCTGACGATGCGCGGACTGCCGCCGGAACAACGCAGGGCATGGCAGGAAGTCTTCCGCCACTACATATTCGAAGCCGACGAAGAAACGGCGGAACATATACCCGAGGCGGCGCGCCACGTGCTGGCGCCGCTGACGGCCGACGGCGCGCGCGCGTTGCGCGCCCAAATACTAAAAAAGCTGAACCGCTAAGGAGACCGGCAAATGCAAGACCAAAACAAAGAATCGAACAATCGGCAAGCGGTGCGCCGCGTCGTCATCTGCGGCGGCGGCACCGCCGGCTGGATGGTCGCCGCGGGCATCGCCAAGGTGCTGGGCAAGCGCCTCGACATCAAACTGATCGAGTCCGACGAAATCGGCACGGTCGGCGTGGGCGAGGCCACCATCCCGACGCTGATGAACTTTCACAATCTGCTCGAGATCAACGAGCAGGAATTCATGGCCGAGACCCAGGCCACCTTCAAGCTGGGGATCTCGTTCGAGGAGTGGCGCAACGTCAAGGAGAACTACATCCACTCCTTCGGCTTCACCGGCGTCGATCACTGGACGGCGGGCTTCCAGCACTTCTGGCACAAGGGCGTCGAGCGCGGGCTGGCCAGCGACTACGGCGACTACTGCCTGGAACTGAAAGCGTCGTTGGAGCACCGCTTCGCGCACCTGCCCAACAACGGCATGAACTACGCCTACCACCTGGACGCGAGCCGCTACGCCAAGTACCTGCGCCGCCTGAGCGAACCGCGCGGCGTGCAGCGCATCGAGGGCAAGATCGTCCGCTACACCAAACATGACGGTGGCGACGTGCGCTCGATCGTGCTCGAATCGGGCCGGGAGATCGAAGGCGACTTGTTCATCGACTGCACCGGCTTCCGCGGCCTGCTGATCGGCGACGCGATGGAGGAACCGATGGAGGACTGGTCGCAATGGCTGTTCTGCGACCGCGCCATCGCCGTGCAGACGGAGGCGGTGGCCGACGCCATTCCGCTGACGCGCTCCATGGCGCACCAGGCGGGCTGGCAGTGGCGCATCCCGCTGCAGCACCGCGTCGGCAACGGCATCGTCTATTCGAGCCGCTACCTGGACGACGACACCGCGCGCAAGCAGCTGCTGGCCAACGTCGAAGGCCGCACCCTGATCGAGCCGCGCGTGATCAAGTTCAAACCGTGCCAGCGCAAGCAAACCTGGAAGGGCAACGTGGTCGCCATCGGCTTGTCGAGCGGCTTCCTGGAACCCATCGAATCGACCAGCATCCACCTGATCCAGCGCAGCGTGGTGCGCCTGATGCAGATGTTCCCGTCGGACGGCGTGCGCCAAACCGACATCGAGGAATACAACGCACAGTGCAACCACGAGATCGAGCACATACGCGACTTCATCATCCTGCACTATCACGTCAACAACCGCACCGACTCGCAGTTCTGGATCGACTGCCGCGAGATGAGCATTCCGGACTCGCTCAAGCACCGCCTCGACCTGTTCCGCGAAACGGGCCGCGTGTTCCGCGTGCCGAACGAACTGTTCGCCGAAAACTCGTGGATCCAGGTGATGCTGGGCCAGGGCATCATGCCACGCTCGCACCACCAGACGGCGGACCTGATGGGCGACGAAGAGCTAAAGCAATTCCTCGGCAATATCAAGTCCAAGGTCGACCGCACGGTGGTGCAGCTGCCGACGCACCAGGCCTACGTCCAGCGTTACTGCGGTCGCGCCGAATCGGTCAAAGCCGCCTAGCCACCGCCTGCCCGACCCCGAACGCCGCCTGACCGCGGCGTTTTTTTTCGGCTAAAAATATTTATTACTTTCACATTTTCGCCGTAGTATTATTACAAAGCCATCCTTCCACAGACGACAGGAGGCCATTACACCACAAAGACAATGGAGACGCGCATGACAACGCACTGTAGTTTACTTTCACACCTGAAACTTATTCCAGCATTGGCGATGCTTGCGGCATTGGCCGCCTGCGGCGGCGGCGGCGAGGACAGCTCCGCCACGCCAACCGTCCAGACCATGGCCAGCACCACCATCGGCACCGCCATCAGCGCCGCCGCCAGCCCGCAAGCCGCCGGTACCATCCGCATGCACTACCACCGCGCCCAGGGCGACGAGGCGCAATGGGGCGTCTACTCGTGGGAAGGCCCGGCCACCCCGAGCCCGGCGTGGATCACCGGCCGCTTCATGTTCACCCAAAGCGACGCGTTCGGCCGCTACGTCGATATCCCTGTCGATACCGCCAAAGCCGCGATCTCGTTCCTGCTCACCGACGGCAGCGGCAACAAAAACTGCGGCAACGACCAATCGGCCGCGTTCAACGCCAACATCGCCACCGTCGGCCAGCAGGTCTGGATGCTGGAAGGCGACTGCACCGTCTACACGACCGAACCGGCCATCAGCCTGGGGAACCTGAACGGCGCCAGCGCGCACTGGCTGTCCGCCACCACCTTCGCCTGGCCCGGCGTGCCCGCCGCCGGCACTTACAAACTGTATTACGCGGCCAACGGCGGCCTTGGCTCGAATCCGGCAGGCGTCACCGGCGCGGAAGGCAGCATCGCCCTGAACGCCGTCGGCGCGCTGTCGGCCGCGCTGCGCGAAAAGTACCCGCACCTGGCCGGCGCCACCGCGCTGACGATGTCCAGCACCGACGCGGCGGGCATCGCCGCCCGCGCCGGCAACCAGTTCGCGATCGCGCAATTCGACGCCAGCGGCAAACTGATACAAGTGACCTCGCTGCAAACCAGCGGCATGCTCGACGACGTCTTCGCCGGCGCCGCCGCCAACGCCACGCTGGGCCTGAGCTACAACCGCAACGGCGCCCCTACCTTCCGCGTCTGGGCGCCGACCGCCAAGGCGGTCAGCCTCAATCTCTACCCGGACGCCAACAGCGCCAGCACGGCCACGCGCGCCATGACGCGCGACGGCGCCAGCGGCGTGTGGAGCTACACCGCGCCGGACGCCAGCTGGGTCAACCGCTACTACTACACCTACAACGTGCAGGTGCTGTCGCGCTGGGCCGGCAACACGGTCGTCACCAACACCGTGACCGATCCGTACTCGCTTAGCGTCAGCGCCAATAGCCAGCGCAGCTTCGTCGCCGATTTGGACAGCCGCGCGCTCAAGCCGGGCGGCTGGGACCATCACCGCATCCCGCGCCTGGACCAGCCGACCGACATCGCGCTGTACGAACTGCACATCCGCGACTTCAGCGCCAGCGACGCCAGCGTGCCCGCCGCCCACCGCGGCAAATACCTGGCCTTCACCGACGACGGCTCCAACGGCATGCGCCACCTGCGCGAGCTGCGCAAGGCCGGACTGACGCACATCCACCTGCTGCCATCGTTCGACTACGCCAGCGTCAACGAAACCGGCTGCACCACGCCGTCGATACCGAACGCCGCGCCCAACGCGCCGGACCAGCAGGCGGCGGTGGAAGCGGCGCGCGGCGCCGACTGCTTCAACTGGGGCTACGACCCGGTGCATTACACGGCGCCCGAAGGCAGCTACGCCACCAACGCTAACGACGGCGCGACACGCGTGCGCGAGTTCCGCGCCATGGTGCAGGGCCTGCACGAGCAAGGCCTGCGCGTGGTGATGGACGTCGTCTACAACCACACCAGCGGCTCTCAGCAAGGGCCGCTGTCGGTGCTCGACAAGATCGTCCCGACCTACTACTACCGTTTGAACGCCGGCGGCGGCATCACCAACGACAGCTGCTGCGCCGACACCGCGTCGGAGAACGCCATGATGGCCAAGCTGATGATCGACTCCGTCAGCACCTGGGCGCGCGACTACAAGGTCGACAGCTTCCGCTTCGACATCATGGGCTTCACGCCGCTGTCGGTCATGAAGCGGCTGCAGGCCGCCGTCAACACCGCCGCCCAGCGCGACATCTACCTCTACGGCGAAGCGTGGAACTTCGGCACCGTCGGCAACGACGCCCGCTTCGTGCAGGCGCGCCAGGCCAATATGTACGGCTCGGGCATCGGCTCCTTCAACGACCGGCTGCGCGACGCGGTACGTGGCGGCGGCTGCTGCGACAGCGGCGCGAGCCTGATCGACCAGCAAGGCTTCATCAACGGCGCCTTCTACGACCCCAACGCGCGATCCACGCAGACCAAGGACGATTTGCTGCGGCTGGGCGACCTGGTGAAGGTCGGCCTGTCCGGCACCCTGCGCGACTACGCCTTCACCGACCGCACCGGCGCCTGGCGCAAGAACTGGCAGATCGACTACTCCGGCCAGCAGGCCGGCTTCGCCGCCAACCCGGCCGAAACCATCAACTACGTCGAAGCGCACGACAACCAGACCTTGTTCGACCTGAACGCCTACAAGCTGCCGCAGGCGACCAGCATGGCCGACCGCGTGCGGGTACAAAACCTGGGCGCGGCGATCAACATCCTGTCGCAGGGCGTGCCTTTCCTGCATGCGGGGCAGGAAATCCTGCGCTCGAAATCGATGGACCGCGACAGCTACGACGCCGGCGACTGGTTCAACAAGCTCGATTACAGCTACCAGTCGAACGGTTTCGGCATCGGCTTGCCGATGGCTGGTGTCAACCAGGACAACTGGCCGTTGATGTCGCCGATCCTCGCCAATCCACTGATCAAGCCTGACACCGGCGCCATCGTCGCCGCGCGCGACTACGTCGCCGACATGCTGGAGATCCGCCAGGACAGCGCCCTGTTCCGGTTGCGCAGCGGCGACGAGGTGGCGAAGCGCCTGCGCTTTTACAACACCGGCCCGCAGCAGATCCCCGGCCTGATCGTCATGAGCCTGGACGGCCGCGTGCCGTTGCGGGGCGGCGACGCCAAGTACAAATCGGTGGTGGTGCTGTTCAACGTCGACAAGGTCGCCAAGACGATCGCCGTGCCCGAGCTGGCCGGCCGCAGCCTGGCGCTGCACCACGTGCTGCGCAAGGCCGGCGGCGGCCGCGGTATCGCCGACCATGACAGCGTCGGCGGCCGCTTCACCATCGCCGCGCGCGCCACCGCCGTCTTCGTCGAAAGATAACCCCGGGGTCAAGTCTGTCATTGCGACACGAACCCGGCTGTAGCACTGCCTGCAGCTGTGTTAGATAACCCCGGGGTCAAGTCTGTCATTACGACACGAACTCGGCTGTAGCACTGCCTGCAGCTGTGTTTGTGTCGTAATGACAGACTTGACCCCGGATTGAAAATTACCGAGCCGTAATCTGTGTAGTGGCCGGAAACTGTGCCGGCGGCGGCATCTTCAGTTATAGTCCTCGTGTGGCCAACGGCCCGACCATTCGCATTTCGACCGCAGAGGAAACCATGATGAAAAAACTGTTCGTTGCCAGCCTGATCCTGTCCCTGAGCGGCGCCGTGTTCGCCGCCGAGCCGACAGCCCAGCAAAGCAAGATGAAAACCTGTAACGCCGATGCGACCGGGAAAAAAGGCGATGAGCGCAAGGCATTCATGAAGGAATGTCTAAGCGCCAAGCCTGCGGCGCCGGAAGCCAAACTGACCCAGCAGGACAAGATGAAAAAATGTAATGCCGACGCCACCGGGAAAAAAGGCGACGAGCGCAAGGCATTCATGAAAACGTGTCTCAGTAACAAGGCTTAAGAGTCAGACCAAAATGCCATCCAGACCGGATGGCATTTTTTTTGTTGCACTCTTGCCTGTCTGGCATAAAAATTGCTGCAGACATACTTTTTTTGTGTCGAATCCAGGATATGAACACGCCAACAGCCGCTAGCTCCGACACCTTTTTACCCTACATGCCGGACGTGGCCCGCTGCGAGCTGTCGCTGCGGGAACTGAATCAAATGTGGCAGCTCATCGAGTCGTCGGCCAAGATGAATTGTCCGGCCGAGGCGCGCCTGCTGCTGCCGGCGATGGTGGCCACGCGCACCGGTTTCGCGCAGCTGGAACGGGCCCTGATCGCTAATCTGGTGCAGGAGAAGGTGCGCCACGTGCTGGCCAACCTGGGCACCCAGGCGCGCTACGCGATCGACATCCTGGTCCGCAACCTGTTCGAGCGCACCGCCGATGTCGGCTTCCTGGCCACCGACGTCGATCTGTGCCGATTCGCCGCGGGCGGCGATGGCGGCGACGGCCATGATGGCGACGGCGCCCTCGCGGCAGCCCGCCAGCGCCTGTCCGACTACCGCGACAAATACACGGTCTACGACGAAATCCTGCTGCTGGACCTGGACGGACGCGTGCTGGTGCAGGCCGATCGCGCCACGCCGGTGGCCCACAGCCGCGATCCGCTGCTGGCCGAGACGCTGGCCGCCACCGGCTATGTCGAGACCTTCCGCGCCACCGATCTGCGACCCGGCAAGCCGCGCGCGCTGGTGTATTCGCACCGCATGCTGGACCCGGACAGCGGCGAACCGGCCGGGGTGCTGTGCCTGTGCTTCAATTTCGAGCAGGAGATGGACGCCATCTTCGCGTCCTACCGCGATCCGTCGCAGCGCGCCAACATGCTGTTGCTCGACGCGCAGGACCGCGTCATCAGCAGCGCCGATCCGCTGTGGATACCGGCCGGCGTCAAGGTGCCGACCAACGTCGACGGCCTGCCGCAGCTGCTGATGTTCGGCGGCCGCGAATACCTGGTGCGCACCTTCCGCTCCGACGGCTATCAGGGCTATCCCGGCCCGGCAGGCTGGAAGGGGCAATTGATGATGCCGGTCGACCTGGCCTTCCGAAACGCCGGCGCCGATGCGCTGGGCGGCGCCGATCCGGAATTGATCGAAGGCTTGCTGTCGCATGCGCAGGCCTTCAGCCCCACCCTGCATGAATTAATGAGCGCGGTGACACGCACCACCCGCACCATCGAACGCATCGTCTGGAACGGCAAGGTCACCAGCGCCGCCAACAACCAGGTGGTCGGCCACGGGCACGAAACCGGACACGATCTTCATCGCGGCAACGTCAACAAGCTCAATACCGTGCTCGATCAGATCACCGAGACCGGCGGCCGCAGCGACGCGATCTTTTCGCGCTCGATCCAGGACCTGTACCAGACCGTGCTCACCGCCAGCATCAGCGAGGCCGCGCTGACCTCGCGCCTGCTGGTCGATATGTTGGACCGCAATCTGTACGAACGCGCCAACGATTGCCGCTGGTGGGCGCTGACGGCGCAGCTGCGGCGCGGCCTGGCCTATCCGTCCGCCGAGCAAAGCGCCGCGATGAGCGAAGTGCTGGCCTACATCAACAGCCTGTACACCGTGTACGCGCGCCTGTTCGTCTACGATCGCACCGGCCGCATCGTCGCCAGCACCGGCGAAAGCGGCGAAGGTGACCACGTGGCGACCAGCATCGGCACCCATATCGATGGCGCCACGCTGGGCCGCGTTTGCGCGCTGCGCGGCGAACTGGATCACTATCCCGAGCCGTTCGCGCCATCGGCCCTGTACGGCGGCGAGCCGACCTTCATCTATCACGCGGCGATCCGCCATCCGGAGCAGACCTCCACGGTGGTCGGTGGCATCGGCATCGTGTTCGATTCGCGCCCGGAGCTGGTCAACATGCTGCACAGCGGCGTCGCCGGACGCCGCAACATGCATGCCTTCTTCATCACGCCGGAACGCCGCATCCTGTCGTCCACCGACCCGGCCTGCGCGCCCGGGGATACCCTGGCGCTGGACGCCGGCCTGCTGGCGGCGGCCGAAAACGGCGACGGCGCCAGCGTCGCGCGCATCATGCTGCATGGCGGCCAATATGTGATCGCGGCGTGCACGCGCGCCTCGGGATATCGCGAGTTCCGCGCCGGCGCGAATGCGGACATCGAGCAGCCGGTGCTGTCGGTGCTGATCGAGTCGTTCGGCCCCGAACGCGACAAATCGTCGATGCCGGCGCCGTCGGCGCAAATCGAGCGCCGCAGCGACACCGGCCCGGATTTCGCCATCTTCTACGCCGGCCGCACGCTGATGGCGCTGAAAGCGGCGCGCATACAGGAGGCGGTGCCGTACGCCAAAGTGCAAAAGGCGGCCGGCGCCAACCCGGCGCGCCTCGGCATGCTGGACGTGCCGCTGGCCGGGGGTAAAAAGCATTTTGTGTGGGTGTTCGACCTGGCGTTGCTGGCCACCGGCAAGGCCGGTGTCGTGACCGACAACAGCCAGGTGATGCTGGTGCGCCTGGGCGACAGCACCATCGGCCTGCTGGTAGACGATCTGCATTCGGTGCAGCAGTTCGACGCCGCCGACATGACCGAATCGCCCCTGGGGTCTGGCGAGTCGGCGCTGGCGCCACGCCTGATCAAGGCCAACCAGGGCAATCTGCTGATACAGGAGATCGATATCGAGCGCCTGTTCGCGCGCCTGCGCACCTGACGGCGGCAGGCCGCTTCCGCTGGCTTCCGCTGGCTCCCGCTTCCTACGCGGCCATGCCTTCGGCCGGGGTTTCGGCGCCCCGCAGGCGCTGGCGGCGGTACAGCACCAACGTGGCGCACAAGCCGCAGGCGGCGGCGAACGTCATCCACCAACCCGGCGCGCTTTTGTCGCCGGTGTATTCGATCAGGCCCGTGGCGATCGCCGGCGTGAAGCCGCCGAACACCGCCGTCGCCAGGCTGTAGGCCAGCGAGAAGCCGACCGTGCGCACTTCGACCGGCATCACTTCGGTCAGCGCCACCACCATGGCGCCGTTATAGCTGGCGTACAGGAACGACAGCCACAGCTCCACCTCCAGCATGTGGGCGAAGCTGGGGGAATTCACCAGCCAGTGCAGCGCCGGATAGGCGGTCAGTATCGCCAGCGCCGAAAAGCACAGCAACAGCGGACGGCGGCCGACGCGGTCGGACAAGGCGCCCATCACCGGCAGCCAGATGAAGTTGGACACGCCCACGCACAGCGTGACGATCAACGCCGCGCTGGTGGTCAGGTGCAGCACGCTCTTGCCGAAGGTCGGCGTGTAGACGGTGATCAGGTAGAACGACACGGTGGTCATCGCCACCAGCATCATGCCGGAGACCACCAGCGCCCAGTTGTTCAGCATCGAGCGGAAAATCTCCTTGACCTCGGGGCGGTGCTTGCGCGCCATGAACTCCTCGGTTTCCTGCAGCGAGCGGCGGATCACGAACAGCACCGGCACGATCATGCAGCCGACGAAGAACGGAATGCGCCAGCCCCACTCGCCCACCTGCGCAGGCGTGAGCCACTTGTTCAAACCGAAGCCCAGCGCGGCGGCGGCCACCACGGCGACCTGCTGGCTGGCCGACTGCCAGCTGACATAAAAGCCCTTGCGGCCCGGCGTCGCCATCTCGGCCAGATAGACCGACACGCCGCCCAGTTCCACGCCGGCCGAGAAGCCTTGCAGCAGGCGGCCGGTGAGCACCAGCAGCGGCGCCGCATAGCCGATGGTGGCGTAGCCGGGCACGCAGGCGATCAGCAAGGTGCCCATGGCCATCAGCGCCAGGGTGACGATCAATCCCTTGCGGCGGCCGACGCGGTCGACATAGGCGCCGAGGAAGATGGCGCCCAGTGGCCGCATCAGGAAGCCGGCGCCGAAGGTCATGAAGGTCATCATCAGCGACGCCAGCTCGTCGCCGGACGGGAAGAAGGCGCTGGCGATGGCGGTGGCGTAGAAGCCGAACAGGAAGAAGTCGAACATCTCCATGAAATTCCCGCTGACGACGCGGAAGACGGTGCCGGGGCGCGATTGCGCGTTGTTTGGTGAAGCGGTGGATGTCATGGGGTCCTCGATGCGGTGCGGTTTCTTCGGGATCATACGCGCTTTGCGGGTGACTTGCTCGACGCTAGCGAGCCCCGGCGGATGGCGTCGCCCGGCAAAAACGTAGCCGCAACGCAACACTTCGCCGCTTTTTTGCAGTTCGTCGGAAAGTTGTCGGCCCCGGTGGCCAAGTTCAGTAAAATCAACGTTATCAAAATAAGTAACCATTGAATAAACCATCAAGGATTCACCATGCGCCGCACCGCTTCCGCCGTCCTGACCACCACCGTCGCCACCGCCCTGGCCTCCACCCTGTACGCCGCCAGCGCTCCGGCGCTGGCGGCCGAATCGGTGCGCGCGCTGCCGCCGTTCATCGCCGTCAACGCCAAGGGCGCGTTCGCGATGACGGTGGAAGCGGGCAAGGCGCAGTCGGTGGTGGTGCGCGGCGACGACAAATTCGTCGCCGACCTCAAAACCACGGTGATCGACAACGAACTGCAGATCACCATGCCCGATAAAAGCTACGACGGCGCCAAGGGCGATCCGCGCATCGTCATCACCGTGCCGACCTTGAGCCGGGTGAAGGTGGAAGGCGCCGGCGAAACCGTCATCAGCAAGGTCAATACCGACCGCCTCGACATCGGCTACCTGGGCGCCGGCCAGCTGGTCGCCAGCGGCAAGGTCAAGTACCTGCGGCTGAACGCCAAGGGCGTGGGCGAGGTCGATGCCAAGGCGCTGCACGCGGATCGGGTCGACGTCAACTTCGAGGGCGTGGGCCACGTCAGCGTCTACGCCACCGATCTGCTCAACGCCGTGGCCAAGGGCATGGGTTCCCTGAACTATTACGGCAAGCCGAAAACCGTCAACAAATCGGTCTCGGGCATCGGCAGCGTCAACGCCAGGGACTGAGACGGCGCCGCCGGCCCGGTGACAGGCGTGGTGATTGCGCGTACCATCAGCACCACAATACACGGATCACAATAGATCCATCGCACCGGGGGGACGGCAAACGTGGCTGCGCCGAACGACATAGCACACTGGCGCGCGCGGATTTTCGCCAAGCTGCTGCTGATCGTCTTCCTGCTCGGATTGGCCACGGCCGTCCCCAGCATGCTGCTGGCGGCCGGCGAAGGCATGTGGTCCATCATCGTCATCGACGTCATCGCGCTGTCGTGGATCGGCGCCATCCTGCTGCTGCGCCGCGTCGCCTACACCGTCCGCGTGTTCAACTTCCTGGCGGTCGCCTTCGTGGTCGGCGTCGGCCTGCTGCTCAAGATCGGGCCGGTCAGCCAGATCTACCTGATGGCCATCCCGGTGCTCGCCGCGCTGCTGCTCGGGCTACGCCCGGCATTGTGGATGCTGCTGCTGGCCGGTCTGGCGGTGCTGGTGCTCGGGTTCGACGAAAACGCCAAACTGCAGATCGAGGGCATGCCGGACCACGCCTTCCTCAAGTCGGCCATCATCTCGATCAACTTCATGTTCATCACGGCGGTGCTGACGCTGTCGTGCGCGGTGCTGCTGCAGCAGCTGGCGCGCTCGTTCGACGAATTGCGCGCCGGCGCCGATTCGCTCGAGCGGCTGGCGTTCTTCGACGTGCTCACCGGCCTGCCCAACCGCCGCCTGCTGATGGACCGCGTCGACACGCTGCTGGCCAGCTCGGCGCGCAGCGCCACCTTCAGCGCGGTGATGTTCGTCGATCTCGACCGATTCAAAACCATCAACGACGCGCGCGGCCACGCGATCGGCGACGCGCTGCTGTGCAAGGCGGCCGGGCGCCTGAGCCAACTGGTACGCAAGGCCGACACCGTCGCGCGCATCGGCGGCGACGAGTTCGTGGTGGTGCTGGCGCACCTGGCCGACGATCTGGAGAGCGCCACCCACGCCGCGCGCGCGGTCGCCGAAAAGGTCCGCGTCACCATCGGCCAGGAGTTCGAGATCGACGGCCAGCTGTACACCTCGACCGCCAGCATCGGCGTGACGATGCTGCCCAAGCCGCGTGTGGGAGCGCAGCCGGAGCAGACCGCGCACGACCTGTTGCGCGAGGCCGATACGGCGATGTACCGCGCCAAGGCCGAGGGCCGCAACGGCATCGCCTTCTTCGAGATGGCGATGCAGACCGCGGTCGAACAGCGTCTGTCGATGGAGCGCGATTTGGCCTCGGCGCTGGCCGGGGGCGAGCTGCAAATGCACGTGCAGCCGCAGGTCGACCGCGACGGCCGCGCCATCGGCGGCGAGCTGCTGATGCGCTGGCCGCTGGCCGGCGGCGCGATGGTGCCGCCGTCGGTCTTTATTCCGGTGGCCGAGGAGTCGGGACTGATCCTGGCGCTGGGTGCATGGGCGCTGCGCCAGGCCTGCGAGGCGGTGCTGCTGCTGGAGCGCGCGGGGCTGGCGATGCCGCTGTCGGTCAACGTCAGTCCCAGCCAGTTCCGCCAACCCGATTTCGTCGTGCTGGTGCAGCGCACCCTGGCCGACACCGGCGCGCCCGCCGACCGGCTGATACTGGAGGTGACCGAGGGACTGCTGATCGACAAACTGGACGAAACCATCGCGCGCATGCATCAACTGACGGCGCTCGGGCTGCGCTTTTCGATCGACGATTTCGGCACCGGCTATTCGAGCCTGGCGTACCTGAAAAAAATGCCGCTGTATGAGCTCAAGATAGACCGCAGCTTCATCATCGACGCGCCGGACGACAGCAGCAGCGCGGCGCTGGTGCAGTCGATCCTGGCGATGGCCGGCCATCTGGGGCTGCACGTGGTGGCCGAGGGCGTGGAGACGCGCGCGCAGGCCGATTTCCTGATCGGCCATGGCTGCCCGTGTCTGCAGGGCTACCTGTACGGGCGGCCGATGCCGCTGGCGCTGTTGATCGGGCAGCTGGGTTCTACTGCAGCACGCTCACGCGCTTGCCGCTGACGCTGCGCTGCGCCGGGTTGCCATACACGGTGACCCTGCCGGAGCCGTTGGCGTCGGCCACCAGCGATTGGCTGACGGCGGCCGAGATGCTGCCCGAACCATGCGTGCTCAGTTCCGCGCTTTGGCTGGACAGGCCGGCCAGGTCGGCGCTGCCGGAGCCGTACAGCCGCACGATCATGCTGCGCACGCTGCCGCTGGCGTCGACGCCGCCGGAGCCGCGCAAGTCCAGGTTGAGCGTGTCGCCCCGCAGGTTGCCCAGGTTGAGCCGCCCGGAGCCGTTCAAGCTGGCCAGGGTGGAGCCGCTTTGCAGGGCGTTCGCGTCGACACTGCCGGAGCCGTTCAGGCGCGCCTCCAGCTGGCTGACATTGCCGGCCAGTTGCACCGCGCGCGAACCGTTCTGGCTCAGGTTCAGGGTGCCGCCATTGAGTCCGGTGACCGACAGGCGCCCGGAGCCGTTCGATTGGATGCGGCGCAGCTGGGGCGTGGTGTAGACCACCCGCAGCGGGTTGGCGGCGCGCACGCTGCCCTCGACCCAGACCCGCAGCGTGTCGCCGCCGGCGTCGGTGCGCAGCAGCGGCAGCAGATTGCTGTCGCCTTCGACCCGCAGCGAGGCCGCCTCGCCGACGCGCACCTCGACCTGCAAAGGCCCGTTGATATCGATGCCGTCGACATTGGCGGCCACCACGGCGTCGCGCCGCTCGACGGCGCCCTGGCCGTTGCCCTCGACCGCGTTGCCGCCGAAGGACGATTTGTACTGCATGTTGCCGTCTTCCGGGATGACGATGACGGCGCAGCCGGCGATGGTGGCCAGGGTGGAGAAGGCGGCGATGGTGGCGAAGGCGATGGCGGAGCGGCGCATGATCGGTTATCCATGAAGTTGTATAGTGTTGCCACTATAGCCAGCGGCCCCGCGCCGCGCCCGGGCCATGCGACAAACCGTCGAAAACGGGGCATGAAGCGCAAAACGGATGGTGCTACCATTGCGGCCATGGACAACCAACACGCCTCCCCTTGCCCCGATACCCTGACCGAGCTGCGCGAGCGGACCCGCGCCTTCGCCCGCGAGCGCGATTGGGAACAGTTCCACACCCCGAAAAACCTGGCGATGGCGCTGTCGGTCGAGGTGGCGGAACTGGCCGAGCATTTCCAGTGGCTGCGCACCGGCGCCGACGACGAACTCGATGACGCCAAACGCGCCGGCATCCGCCACGAGCTGGCCGACGTGCTGCTGTACCTGGTGCAGCTGGCCGACCGGACCGGCGTCGACCTGCGCGCCGCGGCGCTGGAGAAAATCGCCCTCAACGCCGCCAAGTACCCGGCCGACCGGGTGCGCGGCGACGCCCGCAAGTCGACGCAATACTAGCGCGCCGGCGGCGCGCCGATGCCGAGCGCCTTGCGGATCTGCGCCGAGACGATGGCCCACGACGGCGACGTCGCCGCCACCTCGTCGTAGTGGCTCCCTCCCGGCAGCGGCACCACCTCCGCCGCGTCGCCGGCGGCGCTGGCGCGGCGCGCGTAATCGTGTCCGGCCCGGATCGGCGAGACGGTGTCGAATTCGCCGTGGATCAGCACCGTGCGCACGCCGGACGGCAGCATCTCGGCCGGCGAGGTGTCGGCGAAGACGTCCGGCCGCTCGGCGCTCGGCGTGCCGGCCAGCTGCGCGGTGTCGCGCTCGCAGCTGGCCTTGATCAGGGCCGCCTCGTTGCGCAGGTCGGCCAGGCCGCCCAGGCTGATCACGGTGGGCACCGGCAGCGGATCGGCCACGTACAGGGGGCTGCTGCGCGGCAAGCGCGCGCGCGCGCCGGCCCATTGCGCCAGGTGGCCACCGGCCGAGTGCCCGACCAGCACGATGCGCGACAGGTCGAGCCGGTGCGCCGGCGCCAGCGCGCGCAGGCGGTCCACCGCCGTGGCGACGTCGAGGTACATGCCGGGGTAGCCGCCGCCCTCCTCGTCGAAGCGGCGGTATTCGACGTTCCACACCGCCACGCCCTGGCGCAGCAGGTCGCCGGCGATGTTGCGCATCTGCGTGATGCCGCCGAATTCCCGGGTCCAGCAGCCGCCGTGGATCACCACCGCGACCGGGAACGGGCCGTCGCCGCCGGGCGCGAACAGTTCGGCGAACTGCGACGGCGCGGCGCCGTAGGCCACGTGCAGGCTGGGGGCCGGGCCGGTCAGCGCCAGGTAGTCCTGCAAGGTCATCGGCGCGGCGGCCGCGCCGCCGGCGCCGCCGGCGATGGCGGCCGCCAGCAGGGTCCTGCCCATTGTTTTCAACATGCGAAGCTCCGTGGTGTGAAGCCGACATGCTACACCAAAAAAAAACCGCCCCGGAGGGCGGCCTTGGCCTGATGCGCCGTCAACGTCTTACCACTTGTAGTTGGCCCGCACGTAGTAGTAACCGCCATTGATGCCGAACGGCGAGAACGATGGCAGCACCGTCACCGCCGCGTTGTCCAACGCGGCGCGCTGGTCGGCCAGCAGCGCCGGATTGACGCCGTTCGGGTAGGTGTTGAACAGATTGTTGGCGCCGACGGCCACCGACCACGCCGGGTTGACCTTGTAGCCCACTTCCAGATCGGTGATCGCCTTGGCCTTGATCTCGGTCTTGTGATAGACCGAGCCGTCCTCGCTGCCGTAGTCGTTCGACTTGCCGTAGATCGCCTCGCGCAGGTTGATGGTCCAGTCGCCGATCTTCCACAGCGCGCCCAGGTTCACGCGCATCTTCGGCGAGGCCGTCTCCAGGTTCGAGATCGCGGTCTTGTCGAGCAAGGTTTGCGGCAGCAGCTGCGTCGGCGCCTGGTTGATCTTGGTGACTTCGACCTTGTTGTAGTTGGCCGCGATCGACCAGTCCACGCGGCCGTAGGCGCCGTAGTTCTCGTTCAAGGTGGTGACGAATTCCAGCCCGCGGCTGCGGGTGTTGACCGCGTTCGAGAAGATGTTGATGCCGGTCTGGCTGACGGTGCTATCGAGCACGTTGCCGTTGGCCAGGATCGCCGCCGTGACGGCCGGCGAGTTGACCGCGCCGCCGGAACCGTACAAGGCGCCCGAGCCGACGATGCGGTCGCGGATCTTGATCTGGTAGACGTCGAACGTGATATTCAGATTGCTGGCCGGGTTGAGCACCATGCCCACACTGAGGTTGGTGGACGCCTCCGGTTTGAGGCCGTCGACGCCGACCAGGCGCGCGCCCGGCGAATTGGGCGCCAGCTGCACGAAGGCGCTGGTCGGGCCGACGTTGGTGGCCGAGTAGTACGATTCGGCCAGCGTCGGCGCGCGGAAGCCGTTGCTGAAGGTGCCGCGCACGGCCGCCGTCGGCGTCAGTTCGTAGCGCGAGGTCAGCTTGCCGACGCGGGCCGCGCCGAAGTCGGAGAAGTGCTCGTAGCGCCCCGCCAGATCGACCGTCAGATCCTTGATCGGATTGCCGGCGATGTCGATGTAGGCGGCCTTGTTGGTGCGGCGGTGGCGGCCGGCGTCGGTCAGCGAGAAGCCGGGATACGACTGCGAGCCCTCCTTGTAGCGCGAGGCGGCGTCGCCGGCCTGGATCTCGTATTTGTCGATGCGGTGCTCGACGCCGGCGGCGAAGGTGAGCGGCTTGCTCCAGCCGACGTTGAATTCACGGCTCGACTCGAGCGTGGTGGTGAGCTGGCTGGCGATGAAGGCGCCGGCCTTGAAGGTGGTCGGCGAGTAGCCGGTGTCGGCGAACAGCGAGGCGTTGGCCGAGTCCTCGACGCCGATCTCGGACTTGTCGCGCCCATAGGTGGTGCTCAGGTCCAGGTTCCACTCGGCCAGCTTGCCCTTGACGCCGCCGGTCCAGCCGAAGTCCTTCTGGTTGATCTTTTCCTTCGGCGAGAAGCCCTGCGGGTACATTTTCGGAATGCGGGTCGGCAGGCGGTAGTTTTCGTACGCGCGCGCGACCTTCTCGCCGTAGGTGGCGATGCTGTAGATCTGCACGTCCTTGGTCACGTCCCAGCCGAAGTTGGCGGCCAACACCTGCAGGTGGTACTGGGCGTCGCCCTGGATCTTGTTCAGGTACGGGTAGCCGGGAATCGACGTCATGCCCGGCGCGGCGGCGAGGTTGCCGGCGTCGAGCAGGCGTGGGTCGATGCCGCCACGGTCGCTGAAGTCGTGGTATTTCGATTCGGCCGTCACGCTCAGGAAGGCGTCCTTGAACGGTTCGAAGCCGACGTTGGCCGAGCCGCCGACGGTCTTGCCGCCGCCGTCCCAGTAGCCGCCGCCGGTGGCCGAGGCGGTGCCGCCATGGTCGTTCGATTTGAGGATGATGTTGATCACGCCGGCGATGGCGTCCGAGCCGTATTGGGCGGCTGCGCCGTCCTGCAGCACCTCGATATGGTCGATGGCCGACACCGGAATGAAGTTCAGGTCGGCCGCCGCGCCGCCCTGGTACGGGCCGCCCAGCACGGCCAGGTTGGCGGTGCCGTGGCGGCGTTTGCCGTTGATCAGCACCAGCGTGTTGTTCGGGCTCAGGCCGCGCAGGCGGGCCGACAGCGTCAGGTTGGCGGTGTCGCCGCCGAACGCTTGCGCGGTGAACGACGGCAGGTTCTGCGCCAGCGCCTGGATCAGGTCCGGCTGGCCGGTGCGCATCAGCGAGGCCGAGTCGAGCACCTGGATCGGCGAGGCGCTGTTCTCGGCCTTCATGCCGCTCGAGCGGGTGCCGGTGACGATCACCGAGCCGGCCGACGCGGCGTCGGGGGCGGCGGCCGCTTCGGCCGCCTCGGCTTCGGCCGGGTTGGCCGGACTAGCATACGCGGCGCCAATCGCCAGGGTGGACAACACGGCTGCGACGCCGATCTTCAGTGTGGCCTTATGCATATTTTGAATCCCCAGTTGAATAATAAGAAAAGTAAGACCTGAACCCGAACCTGAATCTGAACCTGAATCGCTTATTTTTTGGCGGCGACCACCTCGATCTCGACCAGCCAGCCAGGGTTGCTCAAGCCGGCCACCTGCACCACGGCGCGCGCCGGCAGGTTGGGCTGGGCGCCGCCGAAGTATTGGGTGTAGGCTTCCATGAAGCCCTTGGTGTCGCCCTTGCCGCCCTTGGCCGGATCGCCGACCAGGAACACCTGCATCTTGACGACGTCGGACATCTCCAGCTTCATGCCCTCGAGGATCTCCTTGATCTTCTTGAGCACCGTCTCGGTCTGCGCCTTGGTGTCGCCGAAGGCGGCCAGCGAGTCCGGCGCGGCGGTCTTGTCGATCACCGCCGGCACCTGGCCGCTGATGAAGTGGATGGTGGCCGTGGGCGGAATCGTCACCGCCAGCGCGATCGGGAAGTCGGAGTTCGGAATCTTGTGGCGCACGATGTCGGCCTTCTCCTCCACCTTCGGCGCCTTGGCGGCGGCCATCGCCGACGATGCCGACAGCAGGCCGACGGCGGTGGAGATCAACAGTGCGGTTACGGATCGGGTCAATGCGTTGGTCAATGCGTTGGTCGATGCTTTGGTCATGGTCTCGTCTTCCTGTGGTTGTAATCAGTGTTTGTTCGACATTTCGGCGCTGCCGAAATGGGCCACGCCCAGCGCATCGCGCAGCTTGAGCACCTCGGCCTCGGTCAGCGCGTCGGCCTTGTTGCCCCAGCTGGCGCGCACGTAGGTCAGGATGGCGGCCATGTCGGCGTCGTTGATGTTCTCGCTGAAGTCGGGCATGCCGCCACGGCCCTTGAGCAGCACGGTGGCCACTTCGGCGTGGTCGCCGGTGACGAATTTGCTGCCGGCCAGCGGCGGGAACGCGCCCGGTATGCCCTTGCCGCTGGCCTGGTGGCAGGCCGCGCAGTTTTTCAGGAACAGCGCCTTGCCGTCCGGCGCCGTGGTCTGCGCCTGCGACGGCGCGCTGGCGGCGGCCGCGAACGCCGCCACGATCACCATCGCGGCCTTCAATAACGTGTCCCTCATGCGCTGGCCCTCGCGTGGATCTTGGCGATCTGCTGCCAGGCCGATTCGATGGCGCCGGCCTGCCAGCCGGTCAGGTAGCTCAGGTGCTCGCCGGCCAGCATGATCCTGCCCTCGCCTTCGAGCAGCGTCGGGTAGGCGGCGGCGCGGGTCTTCTCGGTCCACTCGGCCCAGCCGCCCAGGTTGTACTGCACGCGGTGCCAAGCCACCGAGAACGCGTTCTCGTATTCGTCGCGGTACTGCGGGAAGATCTTCTGGCCGGCGGCGACGGCGAATTCGGCGCGTTCGGCCGGCGTCAGCGCGCTGACCTCGATGGCGGCCGTCTGGTACTGGTAATAGCCGAGCAGCACGCCCTTCTTCTTCTGCCAGCCGTACGACGGCATCGAGATGGTGTTGATGCCTTTGAGGTCGGTGAGCACATGGCCGCCGTAGATGTTGTCGTCCTCCTCCCAGAAGCGGCGCTTCATCTGCAGGCCGATCTTGCCGACCGGCGCATAGGCCACCGTGGCGACGGCCTTCTTGAACGTGTCCGAGAAATCGGTGTCGATCTGGCGCAGCACCGACAGCGGAATGGTGCACAGGCAATAGTCGGCCGTCACGCTGGAAGCCTTGCCGGTGGCGGTGTCCTTGAAGGCGATGGTCACGCCCTGGTCGTTCTGGCGGATGGTCTGCACCTCGGAGCGGTAGCGGATCACCTTGCCGACGCGTTTTTCGAACGCCTTCGGAATCGCATCCATGCCGCCGACCGGCTGGAACATGGTCGCCTGCATCGGGAAGTCCTGCACCGCGCTATAGACGTTGCCCAGCTTGGACGCCAGCAGCTCCTTGAAGCCCAGCGGGTCGGACTGCTTGCCCGGTCCCGGCTCCATGCCGGCGCCCGGATAGACGGCGAAACCGCGCCCGGTGCGGCCCTTGTATTTGAGGTCGGCGCCGGCCAGCTGGCCCTCGTGCGCCAGGTAGTCGAGCAGCAGGCGCTTGTCGTCGGCCGTCAGTTCGGCGTCGAGCTGGTTGTTCTTGATCGACTTGGCCAGCATCTCGTCGACGTGGCCGCGCATGTCGGCCTTGACCTCCTTGATGCGCAGCCGCTTGCCGGCGAACGGGCCGGCGTTTTCGGAGTACACATAGGAGTGGTCGTTCTCGTTGACCATCACCTCCAGCGGCACCTCGAACAGGCGCGTGTAGTGCAAGGTCGACTGGTGGTGCAGCGGGATGCGCCACGGTCCGTGGTTGATGTACTGGCCTTCGTCGAAGGCGCAGGTCTGTTTGTCGCCGCCCAATTCGGTCAGGCTGAAGCCCTTGCGGGCGGTCTGGCAACGGCCGCCGGCGAAGGCGCGCGCCTCGAGGATCTGGCACTGGTAACCGAGCTTGCCCAGTTCGAAGGCGGCGGTCAGCCCGGCCAGGCCAGCGCCAAGGATCACCACCTTCTTGCCCTTGCCGCTGCCGCTCAGCGCGGGCGGCGCGGCGGACGTCGAGCCGATGCCCATGCCCCAGGCGTTCATGGTGTTTAACAGCAGGCCGGTGCCGCCGACGGCGGCGGCCCGGTACAGAAAGTCCCTACGGGTAAATGAACTAAACGGTTTAAACGGTTTTACTGTTTTGCTTTCCATCGGTTTCCTCACCAGTCTGCCTGAAATAACTTGGGTGACTTGCTTACCCATAGTTCCAATCTAGCAAGGCGCGTGCCACGCGGCGCAAGCAAAACAAACATGCTTCACAACCAGGAAAACCCTTATGGCACAAGGCCCGCTTTCATCGAACAATGTATTTACATGGCCTACGTGCGCGCTCGGGATACCCCGCATGCGATGCCGCGGGCGACAAACTTTATTCGCGGAAAACGGACTTTATTCGCGGCGCGGCGCGGCGTGCGCGCGCGGCCTACGAGGACCGCCGGCGGCGCGCGGCGGCGCGGCGCACCAGCAAGTGGCAGGCGCCAAAACAGGGAATGGGAGGATGCACGACGCTGGACCGCGCGCCGGCGGCTTCGCGGGAAGATCAGCCCGCGAAGCTGGCCAGGGCCGGCGCATTGCTGCGCGTCGTGGATACCGGTGCAGACATGGATGCGGCCTCGCGCGGCAGGCGGGCGATTTCCTCGGCCGACAGGTGGCGCTGGGCGGCGCACGCGTCGTCCAGGTGGCAGGCGTGGAACTGCATCGGCGCGGCCGGATCGAGCAGATAGACCATGTCCAGGTTGGACGGATCGTAGGCCACCTTGACGCTCCAGTGTCCGCGCAGGCGCGCGCGGTCGAACCAGCGTTCGTGGATGGCGCGCGCGCAGGTGTAAGTACTTTCGAACAGGCGGATGCCGTCGGCGCCGACCTGCGCCACCGCAACCGGCATCAGGCTGCAGCGGATCAGGTGTTCGGGATAGGTTTTAAGTCCGCCGCCCCGGTGCGCCACGCCCCAGTCCCACAGCTGGCGCGGGGTGGCGTTGCCGGCGTGGCGCAGCGGGTGGCGGTTGTTGTAATAGAGGATGCAGTCGATGACGATGCGGGTGAACTGCTCCAGATCGAGCACGCCGTCGAGCCGGCACGGCGCACCCTCGTCGTCCGGCGCCAGCAGGCGGAAGCGCTTTTCCAGCACCGCCTTCCAGTCGCCCGGGCCGTCGTCGACGGCCACGCAGCGCAGGTTGAAGTTATTCAGCAAGGCCGGGTCCATGCCGCCCTCGCCGCCGTCGCGGGCGGCCGCCAGCGCGGCGTTGGCGAACAGGGTTTCCGGCAGGTGGCGGCACGGCCACTGCGCCGCCTCGATGCGGCGGCCGAACTGCTGGCTGTAGCGCTGCTTGTCGGCGCCGCAGTTGGCCAGCGCCAGCATCGCCTGCGGCCAGCTGGCCGGTCCCAGGCCGATGTAGACGCCGGTGACCAGGCGGCTGAACGAATCGACCGCCAGATAGATGCGCGGTCGGCCGACCGATTGCCGGCGGTCGGCGCGCGAGACCAGCCGCACCTCGGCGCAGACGGCGTCGAGGTAGAAGCCGGCGCCGGGACGGCCCGGCGGCAGCGCCTGCGGCGTCAGCGCGGCCGGCTGGCCGGCCACGGAGGCCGGCGCGGGCGCCCACGGCGCGCCCGCGCCGTCGCCGCGGCGCGCCACCTCGGGCGGACGGTCGTCGTCGTGGTCGAGCCAGTAGTTGAACTGGCCGAAGGTCGGCAGCACGGCGCTGCGGCCGGCCGGCGTGGTCAGCACGCGGCCCGAAGGTTCGTCGATGCGGCGCTCGACGAAGAATTCGTCGAGCATCTGTTCATAGGCGCCCAGGCGCGAGAACTTGGCGTGGCCGGCGGCATAGCGCGCGATGGCGACGCGGAAGGTGCGGCGGATCTCCTCGTCGGCGTTCAGGCCCGGGCCGGCGTCGGCGCCGTTCTTGCGCGGGCGTCCGCGCTTGACGCCGGCCGAGGCCTGGCGCACCTTGCCCTTGCCGCCCGAGTTGCAGTAGTCCGGCAGCAGCGCGTTGGGGGTCTGGCCGCGCTGCCAGTAGCGGCGCAGGTAACGGTAGATGGTGGGATGCGAGACGCCGTGGGCGCCGGTGGCGCGTGCGATCAGCTGGCCGCGCTGGCGGGCCTCGTAGATGCCCGGCTCCAGCGCCACCAGCGGTTCGATGATCTCCCAGGCGCGCGCCCGCAGTTGCAGGTGCTTGGCCGGCAGCAGGTCCTGGCTGACGACCATCAAATAGGGGTCGGCCGGCAGCACGCTGGCGCGGCCGGCCCGGATGTCGGCGTGCAGCACCGACAGTTGGATGAGTTCTACATCGGCCGAGCGGGCCGCCACGTCGAAGACATAGGCGTGGCTCTGCTCGGGAGCGATCCACAAGATGCGGACGGTGCGCGGAGACGGATGCGTATAGTGCAGCAGATCGTTCCGCAGTAGCATTAGCGCCCCTTGACGGTGAATGGCCGGCTATCGACGATGATCGCGTACGGGCCGGCCTGATTGTGCTCGCGCAGTATCTGCGGCTTGAGCGAATCGATAAAGATGTTCCACAGCTTCCTGAATGATGTCATCTCAATGCTCCGATCTAAACGACTTGTCTCCAGGTTGAGGCGCCTCGGCGGGCGCGCCTTTTATGGGGATGTGCTATCACATATGCAATAAGCGGGCCAGCCTTGCCGGACGGCAGCTTCTCCTATGAGAGTGATTCATGCGGGGTTTTTGGACGGCCGTGTTTGCGGCGGATCAAGCTTTGTTTTGGTGCAACGCAACAGATGGGCGCACCTTGTCCGTGCAACAACACGCCGGGGGTGGCAGCGACGAAAAACGGGGCCCTGCGGCCCCGTTGACGATGCGGTGGAAGCGGCGGCGGGCATGGCGCCCGCGCCGTTCGTCTTCCCTAGTACTTCTTGCCGGCCGGCTTTTTCTTCGGCGGCGTCGACTTGCCCGATTCCGGCGGCATACGGTCGGCATGACTGATTTTCAGCTGAGCGCCGCCGACCCAGACCTTGCCCAGGTGCTTGAACAGCTCATCCGGCATGCCGTCAGGCAACTCGACCATGCTGTAGGTGTCGAAGATCTCGATGCGGCCGATGTGCTTGGCCTCCAGTCCCGCTTCGTTGGCGATGGCGCCGACGATGTTGGACGGGGTGGCGGCGTTGTTGCTGCCCACTTCGATGCGGAAGGCGCTCATCGGCAGGGTCACCTTGCCCGGCTTTTCCTTTTTCTTCTTCGGCGCGGCGTCGTCCAGTTCGGCGGCGTCGACGCGGGCGGCGCGCGCCAGCGGCGAGCCGGCCGGCTTGTCGGCGGCCGGCAATGTCGCCGGGGCGGCCGGCGCGGCGGCTTTGGCCGGCGCCGGACGGGCCGGTGCCGACGGCGCCGGTGCGGCGTCGCCGTTATCGCGGCTGATGCGCAGCTGCTGGCCTGCCACCTTGATGCCGGCCAGGTGGTCGAGCACGTCGCCGGTCAGGTTGTCGGGCATATCGAGCACGCTGTAGTCGTCGTAGATCTCGATGCGGCCGATGTGCTTGGAGTCGATGCCGCCCTCGTTGGCGATGGCGCCGACGATGTTGCCCGGCTTGACGCCGTGCTGGTAGCCCACTTCGATGCGGAAGGTCTGCATGCCCGGATCGGCGGCGCGCACCACGCGCTCCTTTTTCGGGAAGCGGTCGCTCCGGTCCGGACGCTCGGCGCGGTCGCCGCGCTCGAAACGATCACCGCGGTCGCCGCGATCGGGGCGGTCGCCGCGGTCATGGCGTTCGAAGCCGACCTGGCGGCCCGGCCGCTCGTCCCAGGTGGCGGCGGCAGTCTGCTGCTTCTTATCGAGCAGCAGCGGCACGTCGCCGCGCGCCATCTTGGCCAGCGCGGCGGCGATCTCGATCGCCGGGATGTTTTGTTCGCGCTCGAAGTCCTCGATCAGCGACTGGAACTGTTCCAGCTCGCCCTGGGCCAGCGTTTCGCTGATCTGCGACTTGAATTTGGCGATGCGCACGTCGTTGACCGCCTGGATGGTCGGCAGTTCGAGCATGCCGATCGGCTGGCGGGTGGCGCGCTCGATCGATTTGAGCAGGTTCTTCTCGCGCGGCGTGATGAACAGGATCGCCTCGCCGCTGCGGCCGGCGCGGCCGGTGCGGCCGATGCGGTGGGTGTAGCTTTCCGGATCGTGCGGCACGTCGTAGTTGACCACGTGGCTGATGCGCTCGACGTCCAGGCCGCGCGCGGCGACGTCGGTGGCGACCAGGATGTCGATCTTGCCGTCCTTGAGCTGCTGGATGGTGCGCTCGCGCTGCTGCTGCTGGACGTCGCCGTTGATGGCGGCGGCCGAGAAGCCGCGCGCCTGCAATTTGCTGGCCAGTTCCTCGGTACCGAGCTTGGTGCGCGAGAAGATGATCATGCCGTCGAAGTTCTCCGCCTCCAGGATGCGGGTCAGCGCGTCGAGCTTGTGCATGCCCGACACCAGCCAGTAGCGCTGGCGGATGTTCTCGGCGGTGCCGGTCTTGGCGGCGACGGTGATTTCCTTCGGGCTGCGCAGGTAGGTGTTGGCGATGCGGCGGATCGCCGACGGCATCGTCGCCGAGAACAGCGCGGTCTGGCGGCTGTCGGGCGTCTCCTGCAGGATGCGCTCGACGTCGTCGATAAAGCCCATGCGCAGCATCTCGTCGGCCTCGTCGAGCACGAGGGTTTTCAGCTTGGACAGGTCGAGCGAACCCTTGTCCAGGTGGTCGATGACGCGGCCCGGGGTGCCGACGACGACGTGCACGCCGCGGCGCAGCGCCGACAGCTGCGGGCCGTAGCTTTGGCCGCCGTAGATCGGCAGCACGTGGAAGCCGGGGATGTGCGCGGCGTAGGTCTGGAAGGCCTCGGCCACCTGGATCGCCAGCTCGCGGGTCGGCGCCAGCACCAGCGCCTGCGGCGTGGTTTGCTTGATGTCGATGCGCGACAGGATCGGCAGCGCGAAGGCGGCGGTTTTGCCGGTGCCGGTCTGCGCCTGGCCCAGCACGTCGAGGTTATCGAGCAGCAGCGGGATGGTCGCGGCCTGGATCGGCGACGGCGACTCGTAGCCGACGTCCTTGAGGGCCTTGATCAGCGGCGCGCTCAGATCCAGATCGGAGAAAAGGGTAATGGGGGAGGTTGGGGTGTCAGACATGGCGTCACTCACAAGTATGTTCGAATCGCCTAATTGCGAAAGAAATTTGGGCGTAGTTTACTCTGTCTCGCCGGATTCAGCCTTTTTTTGCGCGAAACCGGGTTGTTAACGACCCAATTAGCCGCCTATTAGGGGCCAATTAAGGACAAATTAAGGGTGATACCGGCGTTCCCGATTGCCGTCCTATCGTGCGGGCCCTATATTGGCCGCTCCCCCGACCCTGGAGAATGCCATGCCGTCCACCCGCTCCGTCCCCGCCCTGGCCGCGCTGGCCGCCGCCGCCGCCCTCTGCGCCCCCGCCCTCGCCGCCACCTACGGGCCGCAGCTCGAAGGCTTCGCCTATCCGCACAAGCTGCAGTACTACGCTTTCACGTCACAAGGTAAAAGCCTGCAAATGGCTTACATGGACGTGGCGCCCACGGCCAAGGCCAACGGCAAGACGGCGGTGCTCATGCACGGCAAGAACTTCTGCGGCGCGACCTGGGAGCAGACCATCACCGCCCTGGGCGCGGCCGGCTACCGCGTGGTGGCGCCCGACCAGATCGGATTTTGCGCCTCGACCAAGCCGGAACACTATCAATACAGCTTCCAGCAGCTGGCCGCCAACACCGCGGCGCTATTAAAGAGCATCGGCGTCACGCAGGCCGCCATCATCGGCCACTCGACCGGCGGCATGCTGGCCACGCGCTACGCGCTGATGTATCCGGAGGCCGTGTCGCGGCTGGTGATGGTCAATCCGATCGGGCTGGAAGACTGGAAGGCGCTGGGCGTGCCGGCGCGCAGCGTCGACCAGTGGTACCAGCGCGAATTGAAGATGACGGCCGACAGCGTGCGCGCCTACGAAAAATCGACCTATTACGTCGGCCGCTGGAAGCCCGAGTACGAGCGCTGGGTCGATATGCTGGCCGGGATGAACGGGGGGCCGGGCAAGAACATCGTGGCGTGGAATTCGGCGCTGATCTACGACATGATCTACACGCAGCCGGTGGTCTACGAATTCCCGCTGCTGAAGGTGCCGACCTCGCTGATCGTCGGCGACGCCGACACCACCGCCATCGGCAGCGACATCGCAGCGCCGGCCGTCAAGGCCAAAATCGGCAAGTACGAGATATTGGGAAAGCAGGTGATCAAGCAGATCCCGAACGGCCATCTGGTGGAATTCAAGGGCATGGGCCACGCGCCGCAAATGGAGGATCCGGCCGCGTTCCACCGCGCCCTGCTCGACGAGTTGAACCGATAAACGAAGCGGGAATAAAAAAAGAGAGCCGGGGCGTATCCCGTCTCTCTCTTTCTTGCGCCGCCCAGGCCTGAGGTCCGGGGCGGCACGTCGTGCGCCTGCTGGTGATGCCTACGACTTGATTATTTGACCGGGGTTGCCGGTGTCGCCGGGGTTGCCGGCGTTGCCGGCTCCGCGGCTGCCGGCTTGACGGCCTTTTCAGCCTTGACCTTCTTGTGATGCGTTTTCTTCGCGGCGGTGTGCTCATGCGGCGCCGCTGGCACGGCCGGGGTCGCGGCGGTCGCCGTCACCGGAGCAGCCGGGGCGGCCGGGGTGGCCGGCGTGGCGGGAGCCTGGGCGAACGCGGCGCCGGCCAACAGCGTGGCGATCAGGGTAGCGGTAATCTTCTTCATGACATACATCCTTTTAAACGGTATAAATTATTTAAATTATTTTTAGTAAAACTGACCCTTCTTTTTACTTCTTTACTGCCACTTCTTTCGTTTCCACCTTCGTCACCGTCTCGGTGGCGGGGGCTGCGACTTTGGATTCTTTGGTTTCCTTGACGGTCTTGACCTTGTGGGCGCCGTGCTTGTCGGTTTTGACTTCGCTCTTCACTTCGGTCGTGGTCGCGGTCTTCGCTTCGGCGGCGACGGCTGGTTTGGTCTCAGGCGTGGCGGGAGCGGCGGCTGGCGTTTGGGCGAATGCTGCGGTGGCGAACAGGCCGGCGATCAGGGAAGCGATAATTTTGGTCATGATGTGTTTCCTTTTTCTGGTGTGGGCAGCGGGACCATCCCGTGTCGCATGAGCAGAAAACGGCCCGCGCCACCGATGAGTTGACCGCCCTTACAACCTCTTACCGACTCTTACACTCGCTTACAAGCGGTTGAAAATCCAGTAAGATGCCTGGTCCACGTTCCAGCTACCACTTACGGAGTCACCATGCGTCTTCCAATGTTCGCCCTCGCCGCCGGCATCGCCCTGCAGGCCACAGCCCACGCCCAAGCCCAACCTGTCGTCGCCGAGGCGCCGCTGCGCGCCCACCTGTCCTTCCTGGCCGACGACTTGTTCGAAGGCCGCGGCACCGGCCAGCGCGGCGGCGACCTGACGGTGCGCTACCTGGAGACGCAGGCCGCCATCATCGGCCTCAAACCGCTGGCCGGCGGCGGCTATCGCCAGTCCGTCAAGATCGAGGGCACCAAGCTGCTGCCCGGGAGCCTGGTGCGCTTCGACGCCGGCGGCAAGACCATCGCGCCCAAGACCGGCACCGAGATCGTGTTCGGCACCATGAGCGGCAAGCAGGACGTCACCGTCGACGCCCCGCTGGTGTTCGTCGGCTACGGCGCCAGCGCGCCGGAGGAAAACTGGGACGACTACAAGGGCGTCGACATGCAGGGCAAGATCCTGGTCATGATGGTCAACGACCCGCAGCCGACCGCCGACGAACCCAACCGCTTCGCCGGCAAGGCCTACACCTATTACGGCCGCTGGCTGTACAAGTTCGAGGAGGCGGTGCGGCGCGGCGCCGCCGGCGCGCTGCTGATCCACACCACGCCGTCGGCCTCCTACCCGTGGAGCGTGCCGGCCAACGGCTTTAGCCACGAGCGCTTCCACCTGGCCGGCAAGGGCAACCCGGTCGAGGGCTGGCTGCAGGAGGACACCGCGCGCGCGCTGTTCGCCGCCGCCGGCTTCGATCTGGACGCGCTGCGCGCCAAGGCCGAGCGGCGCGACTTCACGCCGGTCGACCTCAACATCAAGGTCCACGCCGAGGTGCGCAGCGCCGTGCGCCAGATCGAGCAGTTCAACGTCGCCGGCATCGTGCCCGGCACCGACGCCAAGCTGAAGGAACAGGCGGTGATCTACTCGGCGCACTGGGACCACATGGGCATGGACGAGGGCGTGCGCCGCGACGACAAGAGCGACCACACCTACAATGGCGCCATCGACAACGCCTCCGGCACCGCCGCGCTGCTGGTGATGGCGGCCGAGGCGGTCAAGCAACCGGCCAAGCGCACCCAGATCTTCCTGTGGCCGGCGGCCGAGGAACAGGGCCTGCTGGGCAGCGCCGCCTACGTGCAAAACCCGGCCTGGCCGCTCGACAAGACCACGGCCGACCTCAACCTCGACAGCATGAACTTCGTCGGCAAGACCAGCGACATCGGCGTCGCCGGCGCCGAGCGCAGCAGCCTGTACGAGGCCGCCGGCGCGGTCGCCAAAAAAATGGGCCTGACGCTGGCGCCGGCCATCCCCGACCTGTCGGGCGCCTTCTTCCGCGCCGACCATTTCAATTTCGCCAAGGCCGGCGTGCCGGCGTTTAACGTCGGCTCGGCCGTGTTCTCCGGCGACGGCCACTTCACCTTCGTCAAGGACCTCGAGCCGTCGCGCGCCAAGCTGGTCGCTTTCAAGAAGGACTACCACCAGGTCACCGACGAGTACCGCCCGGAGTGGGATTTGTCGGGCATGGTGCAGCAGGCGCAATTCACCCTCAACCTCGGCTACGCGGTCGCCAACGCCCCGGCCATGCAGCGCTGGAAGGCCGGCGACGCCTTCGGCAAGGTCAAGCGCTAGCTTAGAGCGCGCGACCGCGCCGGCCAACCTGGCCGGCGTCTGATATATGCCACAGAGCAACACTTGAAACGGCCTATAATGCTGACAGGCATGTTCGGGTGGCGTATGACTTTCAATTTCTTCAGGCTTGTCGTTTTACTCACAACGCCGGCGCGCCGGCGCGCCGGCGGCGCCGCCGCCATGGCGCCGGCGCTGTTGGCGCCGCTACTGGCCATTGTGCTGTTGATGCATGCCGGCGCGGCCCACGCCGCCCAGGACCACTTCAACGGCAACAACGTGACCGGCTGCACGCGCGCGGGCAACCTCTACACCTGCCCCACCTTGTCGCAGGCAAACGACATCACCATCGCCAGCGGCTACACGGTGCAGGTCTCCGGCGCCGTCTCCTTCACGTATTTCCAGGTGCTCAAGATGAGCGGCAGCGCCGTGCTGCGCGCCGACGGCGACCTCGATCTGCGCGGCCTGCAAACCGCCAATACGCAGGTGGCCGGCGGCACCCTGGCGGCGGGCGGCACCTTCCGCCTCGGCGCGAACGACCAGACCGTCACCGCCAACGTCTCCGCCGCCGCCATCGCCACCGGCGGCCCGTCGACCCGCATCAACGGCAACGTCACCGTCAGCGGCCAGGCCGACCTCGGCTCAAGCACCACCATCACCGGCACGCTGACGGCGGCCACGGTGACGGCCGGCTCCAGCCTGCGCATCGACGGCGGCATCGCCGCCAGCGGCACCGTCAGCCTGGGCTCGAGCAGCACCGTCAAGGGCGGCATCGCCGGCATCGCCGGCGTCAACAACGGCCGCAGCGGCGCCGTCACCACCGGCGCCGGCTCCACCATCAGCGGCAATATCGTCGCCTCGGCGTTCACGCTGGCCTCCGGCAGCACCCTGGCCGGCGACATCAACGCCGCCACGGTCGAGCTGAGCGCGGCCAGCGCCGCCGTCACCGGCAACATCACCGCCACCACTTCGCTGGTGGTCGGCAGCGGCGGCAGCGTCACCGGCAAGATCGATTCGCCCAAGGTCGAGCTCAACGCCTCCGGCGTGACCGTCAAGGGCGATATCAACGCCGGCACCTCGCTCACCATCGGCAGCGGCAACACCGTCAACGGCAACATCACCGGCACCACGCTGACGATCGCCGCGGCCAGCGTGGTCGTCAACGGCAACGTCACGATGAAGGGCGACGTCGATATCGGCTCCAACACCACCATCAACGGCGACCTGTCCGCGCGCAACGTCACCACCCGCTCGTCGGGCGACTACCTCAACGGCAACGTCGCCGTCAACGCCATCTTCCTCGACTACGGCGCCACCGTCAGCAAGACCATCACCTGCACCGGCCCCGGCGCCTCCGGCTGCAGCTGCGTCACCAAGGCCGACGCCAACTACCAGCCCAGCTGCGGCGCGCCGCCGGCCAGCCAGGCCCACCACATCCAGATCACCCACGGCGGCAGCGCCCTCACTTGCCAGGCCGAGCCGGTCACGCTGACCGCCTGCGCCAACGCCGCCTGCGCCGCGCCCCATTACAACGGCGCCACCCAAGTCACCTTGCAACCGGGCGGCGGCGTGTTCACCATCAGCGGCGGCACCAACAACGCCGCCTCGGTGCGCCGGACCACGGCCGGCACGGCGATCCTGTCGGCCAGCGGCGGCGCCAACGCCGCCACCTGCGTCAACACCGGCAACCCGGCCGCACCGTGCGACATGGTGTTCAGCGACAACGGCCTGACCCTCTCGGCGCCCGACCATGTCGCCATGACCAACGCCAGCGTCGCCGTGCAGGCGTTCAAATCGGTCAACGGCGGCAAAACCTGCGTGCCGCTGGTGGCCAACCAGACGGTCAGCGTCAACTTCAGCTGCACGTACACCAATCCGTCCGCCGCCAGCGCCGCCAAGGTGCCGCTGTGGCTGCGCGACAAGAACGCCGCCAACGCGGTCGAAGTCGCCTGCGGCGGCGCCACCGCCGGCGTGCCGCTGGCCTTCGACGCCAACGGCGCCGCCGTCGCCAACCTGCAGTACGCCGAGGTCGGCACCGTCACGCTGAAGGCCGCGTACAGCGCCGCCGGCCTGGGCGCGAGCAGCGACAACGTCGCCTTCACCGCCGCCCCGGCCCGGTTCAAGCTGTCCGCCCAGCGCGTCGTCAACGCGCCGGCGCTGGCCGCCGGCGTGTTCGCCCGCGCCAGCGAACGGTTCACCTTGACGGTGGCGGCGGTCAACTCCAAGGGCGACGTCACCACCAACTTCGGCAAGGAGACCAAGGCCGAGAACATCAAGATCGTGCCGTCGGTGATCGAGCCGGCCAACGGCGTCGGCAAGCTGTCCGACCCGGTGCAGCCCATCGTCAACGGCGTGTCCAGCGACACCTATACCTTCGACGAGACCGGCACCGTCAAGCTGGCCGCGCGGCTCGAGCGCGACACCGGCAACTACATGAACAACCCGACCACCGGCTTCCAGACCACCGGCGAGCTGGAAAACAAGCGCTTCATTCCCGACCACTTCGACACCGTGCTGATGACCAAGGCCGAGATCGACGCGCTGCCGGCCAGCCGGGCCGACGCCCGCGTCATGAGCTGCGCCAACCTGGCGCCCGGCAACCGCCCCTGCCCCGACACGACGGGCAGTTTCATCAACTCCCGGCAACCGTTCTTTGTCAAAGTGCTGGCCTACAAAAGTCCCGGCCCGTCGGCCGCGCTCTCGATGAACTACACCGGCGCCTCGGCCCGGCCGATCACGCTGTCGACGGCGACCGCCGCCGGCGGCGCGGCGGCAACCCCCACCGTGGCCTGGAGCGGCGCCACCACCCCGCTGTACAACTTCACCGAGGGCGTCGGCATCCCGGCCAACCCGGCCGCGCAGGGCGCCCAGCCGGCCAATCTACCGGCGGTCGACCTGGGCGCGGCCTACCCCGCCAACGTCGCACCGGCCACCGTCTACCTGCGCGCGGTCGACAGCGAGGAGGCCACCTCCAACCGTGGCACGGCCTCGCTCGAAACGCAGCTCACCGTCGTCAGCGGCCGCCTGGCGCTGGGCAATAGCTACGGGCCGCCCACTGGCGCCCAGCCGGTCGGCGCGACCGCCGAGTATTACATGGGCAACAGCGCCGGCTACGTGTTCAACCCGCAGGTGACGGTGAGCGCCCCGCTGGGCGCCACCTCCGCCACCTTCAGCAAGTGCGAAAAGGGCCTCAATAGCGTCCAATGCGACTCGATGCGCGTGGCCACCCCGCCGGCCCGGCTGGACATCGCCAACGGCAAGGGCTCGTTCAGGGTGACGCCGCCCACGCCCGCGCCGACCGCGATCGGCACGGCCGAGGTGTCGCTGGGCACGCTGATCCCCTACCTGCCCAGCGGCCAGGGCCACCTCACCTTCGGCATCTACCGTTCCGGCCCGGTGATCTACCGGCGCGAGGTGTACTAGGGCGCGGCGCGCGCGCTGCAAGGGCGCGCGAAACAAGGTAGGATGGCCGCTTTCTGCCCCTACAAGGAACGCCATGGAAACCAATTCGAAGTGGATCGACGTCGACACCGCCGACGGCAAGTTTGAAGCCTACCTGTCGCTGCCGCGCTCGGGCAAAGGCCCGGGTATCGTGTTGCTGCAGGAAATTTTCGGCGTCAACCAGCACATCCGCAACGTCGCCGACCAGTACGCCGCCGACGGCTACGTGGTGCTGGCGCCGGACCTGTTCTGGCGCGAGGGCGCCCATATCGAACTGGGCTACGACGGCGACGGCTGGAAGCGCGCCGTCGAACTGATGAACGCCACCAATATCGACAAGGCGCAGGCCGACATCGCCGCCACCGTCAAGGCGCTGCGCGCGCTCGAGGCCGTCGCCGGCCACAAGGTCGCCTCGCTGGGCTTTTGCCTGGGCGGCAAGCTGTCCTACCTCACCGTCGCCAACGGCCTGGTCGACGCCGGCGTGTGCTACTACGGCGGCGGCATCCAGAATTCGCTCGAGCGCGCCGACCAGATCACCGTGCCGGTGCTGATGCACTTCGGCGGCGCCGACAGCCACATCCCGGCCGACGCCGTCAAGAGCATCGCCGAGCGCTTCGACAGCAACGACCAGGTCGAGATCCATGTCTACGAGGGCGCCGAGCACGGCTTCAACTGCAACCACCGCGACAGCTACCAGCAACGCGGCGCCGCCCAGGCGCACGGCCACACGCTGGTGTTCCTCGGCGAACAACTGTAAAGGGGCGCCATGGCACGCCTGACCCTGGACTTCCCCGGCGACCAGTATTATTTCGAGACCCGGATGACGGTGCGCAGCACCGACATCAACGCCGCCAACCATCTGGGCAACGATTCGATGGTCTCGATGCTGTCCGAGGCGCGCGCGCTGTTCCTGGCGCACTTCGGCGCGCCGGAGATCGACGCCGACGGCCTGGGCACGATCGTCACCGACCTGGCGACGATCTTCCGCGCCGAGGCGCACGCGCGCGACCTGCTGCTGTTCGAGGTGGGAGTGATGGACTTCAACCGCTACGGCGGCGACCTGATCTTCCGCGTCACGCGGCCGGCCGACGGCAAGCTGATCGCGCTGGCCAAGTACGGCTTCGTGTTCTTCAACTTCCAGAGCGGCCAGGTCGCGGCCATGCCGCAAGCCTTCCTGGCGCACTTCCCCAAGGCCGCCCAGCCCGGCTGACGGGCCGTGGCTCGGCCGCGGTTCGGCCGTGGTTCGGCCGTGGTTCGGCCGATCAGCGGCTGGCCACCTTCGGCACGATGGTCTTGCCGAACCACTCGTCGATCATCTGCTTCTCGTAGCGCAGCGTGTCGCTGTCCGAATGGCGACCCATGCGCTGCTGGTAATTCATGTTCGAGAGGCGCTCGTCGCCGCTGCGCAGCACCTGGCCGTTTTCCTCCAGCGTGTAGCGCAGATGCATTTGCGGCCAGTCGGCGCCGCCCCGCATGATGCGGATGTCCTCGCCGCCGCTGCGGCGCGGCCACAGCTGCCCCGCCAGGTCGATATCGACCACCTCGATGCTGAGGTTCTGGCCGGGCGGCAATTGCTTATCGAGCGAGGCGAAATACTGCGCGAAATCCTTTTGCAGCCGCTCGCGCTCGATCGGACTGCGCGGCATGTCGGTGAACTCCTCCGGCTTGACGAACGTGACGCTCACGTCCGCCCAGGCGGCGCCACTGGCCAGCAGCGCGAGGGCGGCGGCCACTAAGGGTTTGGTCATCAGGCGCATTGTGCTACTCCTCCACGGGGTACATTCATCCTAAATAATATAGCCCTTTTTGCGCGCCACCGCCCGGCCTGAATCGATTTGTTACCAATGGCCGCGCCGCGACCGCATGCCGGTGGCGTGCCGGCCAGTGGCCGGTCGCCGACATGTCACGCCCCGGTCACAAGCGGCCGACGTCCTCGCCGTCAAGACCACCGACCCGGCCGATGCCGGCCACACCGAAATCCCGTACTGCGGCAAGCGTGCGCCGCCCATCAAAATATTTCACTTCGGGATAGCAATCTTGCCCGAATCAAAGTATTGTTCAGCTTATACGTAGTGTTACGTAAAACTAACACTACGCCAGTCCAGCCCCGCAGTGTTGTGCAAAGCAGCAGGAAATTTTATTGCTTGTTGTTAATGGCGTTGGAGACGATTACAATCAAAAACTAATTCATACGTCATTTAGCGGAACGTTCCCTTATGTCCTTTTTGTCATCTGCTTCGCCCAAGTTAGCACCGTGGAAAGTTCTGTTGGTCGATGACGAACCGGACATCCACGACATCACCAAGCTCACCTTGAGCCGCTTCCGCCTCGACGGCCGCGCCCTGACCTTCGTGCACGCCTACAGCGGCGCCGAGGCCAAGGAAGTGCTGGCGCGCGAGACCGACATCGCGCTGGTGTTCCTCGACGTGGTGATGGAAAAGGAGGACAGCGGCCTGGAGGTGGCGCGCTGGATGCGCCAGGACCTCGACAACCAGTTCACCCGCATCGTGCTGCGCACCGGCCAGCCCGGCCAGGCGCCCGAGGAACGGGTGATCGTCAACTACGACATCAACGACTACAAAGAGAAGACCGAGCTCGACCGCACAAAGCTGTTCACCACCACCTTCGCCGCGCTGCGCGCCTACCGCGACATCATGAAGGTCGAGGAAGCCCGCCGCGCGCAGGCCAATTACCGCGAAGGCCTGGAGCGCGTGATCGCCGCCTCGGCCCACATCTTCCAGCAACGCAACCTCAAGGATTTCGCCAACGGCTTGCTGCAGCAAGTGGTCGCGCTGTTGCGCCTGGAACACAGCATGCTGCTGCGCCTGCGCGGCGCCACCGCCTTCGGCGGCGAGCAGGAGTACGAGGTGCTGGCCCAGATCGGCGACGACGAGGGCACCCTGCTCAACGACGCGGTGCTGGCCCAGCTCGACGCGGCCAAGAGCAACAAGATCTCGCGCGTCGAGGGCGACACCTACATCGGTTACTTCCCCAACAACAGCGGCAAGGCCTCGCTGCTGATCCTCAAGGGCGTCGAGGAAATTTCCGAGATCGACACCAAGCTGCTGGAAGTGTTCTGCTCCGGCGTCGCCATCGCCTTCGACAACATCCTGCTGACCCAGGAAATCACCGACACCCAGGCCGAGCTGATCCTGCGCCTGGGCGACGTCGTCGAGTCGCGCTCCAATGAGGCGGGCAACCACGTGCGCCGCATGGCCGAGGTGTGCCACCTGCTGGCCACCGCCGCCGGCATGCCGGAGGAAGAGACGGCGGTGCTGCGCCACGCCGCTCCGATGCACGACATCGGCAAGATCGCCACGCCGGACGCGGTGCTGCTCAAGCCGGGCAAGCTCGACGCCGCCGAATGGGAAATCATGAAGCAGCACCCGACGGTCGGCCTGTCGATCCTGGACGGCTCGCAGCGGCCTATCCTCAAGGCGGCGGCGGTCATCGCCCACCAGCACCACGAAAAATTCGACGGCAGCGGCTATCCGCAGGGCCTCAAGGGCCACGACATCCACCTGTACGCGCGCATCGTCGCCGTCGCCGACGTCTTCGACGCGCTGATGCACAAGCGCTGCTACAAGGACGCCTGGCCGATCGAAAAAGTGGTGGAACACCTGCGCGAGGTGGCCGGCCAGCACCTCGACCCGGTGTATGTCGACCTGCTGGTGGAAAACATCGACAAGGCCGTCGCCATCAACGAACGCTTCCCGGACTAGGCGGCGGCATCCCGCACATAAGCATATTTGCAATCGGTTGTTGTTGAAACGAATTCCTTGCTCGTAAGATACTGGTCCAGACCAAGCAAGGAATTCCCATGCCGCACCACCCCCTCCCCCTCCCCCGACTTCCCCTGCGCCGCAGCGTCATCGCCTGCGCGCTGTTGCTGTCCTCGTTGCCCGCCGCCCGCGCGCAGGAAGCCAGCGGTGAAACCGCCGCCATCGACCAGGTCACCGTGGTCGGCTCGCGCGCGCGCAACCGCACCGTGTTCGACAGCGCCGTGCCGATCGACCGCTTCGGCCAGCGCGAGGTGGAAAACGCCCTCGCCAGCGGCGACCTCGGCGCCGCGCTGCAGAACCTGTCGCCGTCGATCAACTTCCCGCGCATCGAATCGAGCGGCGCCTCCGACTCCGTGCGCGGCATCCAGCTGCGCGGGCTCGCGCCGGACCAGGTGCTGGTGCTGATCAACGGCAAACGCCGCCACGCCAGCGCCGTACTCGACACCGAAAGCAGCTTCGCCGGCACGGTGCCGGTCGACGTCAACGCCATTCCGCCCGGCGCCATCGACCACATCGAAATCCTGCGCGACGGCGCCGGCGCCCAGTACGGCAGCGACGCCGTCGCCGGCGTCATCAACATCGTGCTGAAAAAAGCGCGCAGCGGCGGCTCGGCCTCGGTCAGCTACGGCGCCAACCACACCGACTTCAAGCCGACCGACGACACCAAGACCGACGGCCAGACGAAAATCGTCAGCGCCGATTACGGCGTGCCGGTCGGCGACGCCGGCTTCGTGCGCTTCGGCGCCGAAACGCGCGACCGCAATCCGACCAACCGCGCCGGCCGCAGCGACGCCGGCTGGACCTCGTGGAATTCGACCCCGCAGGACCTGGCGCTCGACGGCCAGGTGGTGTTCAAATCCGGCGATTCGCAGCAAAAGAACCACTACCTGTTCTACAACGCGCTGGTGCCGCTGGGCGATGGGATCGACGCCTACTCGTTCGCCACCGTCAACAAACGCAAGTCCGACGGCAGCGCCTACTTCCGCTACCCGGGCGACCCGTCCAACGTGCCGGCCCTCTACCCCAACGGCTACCGCCCCAGCACCAACGGCGACATGACCGACACCAGCGTCGTCGCCGGCCTGCGCCTGGCCGGCGGCGCCTGGAACTGGGACCTGAGCGCGCGTCACGGCGGCAACAAGTTCGAGTACGATTTGTCGAACTCGGTCAACGCCTCGCTGGGCGCGGCCAGCCCGACCAGCTTCCACCTGGCCACCTTCGACTTCAAGCAAAACGCCGTCAACGCCGACGTCACGCGCGAACTCGATCTGGGCATCGGCGCCCCGGTCAACCTGGCGCTGGGCGCGGAGTACATGCGCGAGAGCTATCACAGCTCGCCGGGCGATCCGGCCTCGTACGCCGCCGGCAGCGCGCCGTTCGCGCCGCCGGGCGCCCAGGCCGGCCCCGGCCTGCGCCCGCAGGACGCGTTCGACGGCAGCCGCTCGATCCGCTCGGTCTACGCCGACATCGAAAGCGACGTCACCAGCCGCCTGCTGCTGGGCGCGGCCGCCCGCTACTCGGACTACAGCGACTTCGGCAGCGCCAGCACCGGCAAACTCTCGGCGCGCTACAAACTGAGCGACGGCTTCCTGCTGCGCGGCTCGCTGTCGAACAGCTTCCGCGCGCCGGCGCTGGTGCAGACCGGCTTCCGCTTCTCGACCCTGAACTTCAACGAGGACGGCAGCGCGCTGCAAACGGCCTCGCTGTTGCCGGCCGGCGATCCATTGGCGCGCGCCTTCGGCGCCAAGGCGCTCAAGCCGGAGAAATCGACCAACCTGTCGGTCGGCGCCGCCTGGCGTCCGCAGCGCAGCACCAGCGTCACCCTGGACGCCTACCGCATCAAGATCCGCGACCGTATCACCCGCACCAGCGACCTGCAAAGCGACGCCGCCAGCGCCTACCTGGCCGGCATCGGCCGCACCGACATCCAGTCGGTGGCCTACCTGGCCAACCTGCTCGACACCACCACCACCGGCTTGGACGCGGTCGTCAACCACGACCTGCCGTTCGCCGGCGGCAAGCTCGACCTGAACGCCGCGCTCAACCTGAACAAGACCCGCATCGACCAAGCGCGCCAAAGCTCCGCCGCGCTGTCGCAAATCGACCCGGACCTGACCTTGTTGACGGACATGAGCCTGTTCCGCATCCGCAACGCCTCGCCGAAGAACAAGCTGGTGCTCAGCGCCGACTGGCAGGCCGCGCAATGGAGCCTGCAAGCCAAGGCCACGCGTTTCGGCCCGCTCAAGGACTTCTCGTACGACCAGGACGCCGAGGTCATCGACGGCGTCAACGCCCAGCGCTTCGGCGCCGTCTGGACCCTGGACCTGGAGGCGCAATACAAGCTGACCAGACAGCTGACCGTGGCCGTCGGCGGCGACAACATCCTCGACCGCTACCCACAACGCGTGCGCCAGACCAACAACGCCACCTATGGCGGCGCGCTGCCGTACAATTTTATTAATCCGATCGGTCTCAACGGCGCCTATTTCTATGGCCGCCTGCGCTACACTTTCTAAGCTCAAAATTTCATCGGGAAAAACATGAAGCTCTCCAAACTGCTCGCCACCGCCTGCCTCGGCGCCTTACTCACGGCCCAGGCCTATGCAGTAAGTCCACAACCTGCCGACGCCAAAAACGCGCTGGTCCTGATGACCGACTTCGGCACCTCCGACGGCGCCGTGTCGGCGATGCACGGCGTCGCCTTCGGCGTCGACCCGACCCTGCATGTGTCCGACCTGACCCACAACATCCCCGACTACGACATCTGGCTCGGCGCCTACCGCCTGTACCAGACCGCCAACTACTGGCCCAAGGGCAGCGTGTTCGTTTCGGTGATCGATCCCGGCGTCGGCACCGCCCGCAAGTCGGTGGTGTTGAAAACCAGGGAAGGCCGCTACTTCGTCGGCCCCGACAACGGCCTGTTCACCCTCATCGCCGAGCGCGACGGCGTGGCCGAGTTGCGCGAGATCGACGAGAAGGTCAACCGCCTGGCCGGCTCGGCCGAGTCGTACACCTTCCACGGCCGCGACGTCTACGCCTTCGTCGGCGCGCGCCTGGCCTCGGGCGCGATCACCTACGAGCAGGTCGGCCCGGTGCTGCCGAGCGAATCGGTGGTCAAGATCGCGTACCAAAAGGCCGTCCGCAAGGGCAACACCATTCGCGGCATCATCCCGGTGCTCGACGTCAAATACGGCAATGTCTGGACCAACATCCCGAAATCGCTGTTCGACGAACTGAAGGTCGGCGTGCATGAACAGGTGCAAGTGCGCATCCTGCACAAAGGCAAACAGATCGACAAAGTCATCGCGCCGTTCGAACACACCTTCGGCGGCGTCGCCAAGGGCAAGCCGCTGGTCTACCTCAACAGCCTGCTGGACGTCGCCGTCGCCATCAGCCAGGGCAACTACGCCGCCAAGCACAACATCGAATCGGGCGTGGACTGGGAAGTGGAAATCACCAAGGTGCCGTCGAAATGAAACCGCTGTTGGCGGCACTGGGCTGGGCGCTGTCGCTGAGCGCGGCGGCCGCGCCCTGCCTGCCGAGCGCCGACCTGATCGCGCGCGACCGGCAGTACGAGGAAGCGCTGCGCGTCGGCGACGTCGCCTTCCTCGACCGCTGGCTGGCGGACGACTACGTCTGGGTGCACAACCTGGCGTCGCAAACGGAAGGCAAGGCGGCGGTGCTGGAACGGTCGAAGAAGCCCGCCGTGGTGCACAAGTCGCGCACCACCAGCGACGTCCACGCCCACGCCGGCGGCGACACTGTCGTGCTGCGCGGCCTCAGCACGGTCGAGCAATGGAACGCCGACGGCAAGACCTGGCGCAGCAACCGCTACCAGTTCATGCGCACCTACATCAATGTTGGCGGGCAGTGCAAGCTGCTGTCCGTGCAAACGATGAAGGTGTGGTCGAGCCCATCTTCAGGATGATCCCCACGCGAACACCTCAAGCCGCCCGTTGCGCCGTCGGTGGCGTCCCGACAGGCGCGATCTGATCGATCGCCCACCGCATAAGGCGGGGGTCAAGGCGGGGGTCAAGTCTGTCATTCGGACACAAACTCAACTAAGGCGGGGGTCAAGTCTGACATTCGGACACAGGCTCAACAGCCTATTACTTGGGCTCGTGTCCGAATGACAGACTTGACCCCGACGGAAGTGGCTGACCTAAGTTACTATCTTATCAACTCAACTTTGCCGATGCCGTCGTTCATGACCGCCAACAAAAAACCCCACCTCCGCATCCTTCCCCTGTTGGTTGCCGCGCTCGCGGCGCCGTGCTTCGCCGCCAGCGACTGGAGCGCCATCGCCCAGGTCGACATGAAGTTCGCCATCGACAAGGTGCGCGGCAGCCACGCGGGCAGCGTCAGCGGTCAGATCGATGTCACCGCGCCGCTCGAGGCCGGCGCCCGCACCGGCATGCTGGAGGCGGCCGACGCCAAAACCGAACAGGACTACAAGCGCGCGCTGGTGCGCTTCATCAACGGCTTCGGCGATCCGCACACCGGTATCCAGCTCGACCTGACGACCAAGGCCTGGACCGGCGTCGTGCTCGATCACGTCGACGGCCGATTCCGCGTCGTCTGGTCGGAACCGAACTGGCCGCAAACGCTGCCGCCGCGCGGCGCCGTGGTGCAAAGCTGCGACAATGTCTGGATCGGCACTTACCTCAAAAGCAGCGTCGCGCCGTTCAGCAATCACAGCCTCGAGTACGACACCACGCTGAGCGACCTGGCCCGGAAATCGATGTTCGACGTCGGCCTCGGCTGGACGCCGAAGCAATGCGTCTTCCAGCACGCCGACGGCAGCGCCCGCCAATACGACTTGCCGCTGCGCGCAGTGGACGACGGCATCGGCAAGGAGCGCCTCGACGCGGTGCGCAAAGACTACCAGGCCAAGGCGCGGCCGGTCGGCCTGTACCGGCTGGCGGCGGACAAGCAATGGGTCGGCATGCCCGACTTCAACGGCGGCACTTCCGGCGACGCCTACACCAAACTGTATCCGCAACTGTCCGCGCTCAAGAAAGACGGCTGGATCGTCTTCGACCTGCGCGGCAACGGCGGCGGCGATTCCAGCTGGGGCAACCGCGCGCTGCAAGCGTTGTACGGCGAGGCCTACGGCGAGCAGCTGGGCAACACGGCGTCCTACGTCAAATCGGTGATCGCCGACCAGGCCACCATCGACCTGTACCGGCGGTATGCCAGCCTCGAACAGTTCGCCGCCTCCAAGCCGGAGTTTGAACGGGTCGTCACGATACTGGAAGCGGCATTGTCCAGGCGTGAAGGGCTGGCGCGGGTCGAGCACACCAGCAAGGAAGACGCCGCCGCCCTCGCCGCCAAGGTCCGCCGGCGGCCGGGCGGCCCGCGCGTGGCCGCCGTCATCGACCGTGGCTGCTTCAGCTCCTGCATGAACTTCGTGCAGCAAATCTCATCGATGTCCGACACGGTGCTGTTGGGCGAAGCGACGATCGGCTACTCGCCGTACGGCGAAAACGGCCAATACAAGCTGCCCAGCGGCCACGGCGCGATCATCGTGCCGTCGGCGATCTACACCGCCTTCCAGGCCACGCGCGAACCGTTCGTCCCGGCGCTACGCTACGACGGCAACATGGCCGACGACGACAAGCTGATGAAATGGGTGGACGCCACGCTAACCCGCCTGCAACCCGGAAAATCGAACTAAGCAACCCGATCCGGGGAGCGACTGGCAACCTGCGACGCCCCCGCCGTGGCCTGGCGCCACGTAGGCCGGATTATTGCAGCGTGATCGGCCAGGCTCAGATCGGGTCGCCGACATGTCCGTGCGCGGCACGACTATCCTGCGGCGCCTGCGCACGCTGCACCAACCCATAATCGCGTATCACCCCCGCGATACGCAACCGATAATCGGCAAACACCCCGGCCCTGCCCTGCGCCTGCGCGGCGCGATGCTCCTCCGTATTACGCCACAGCCGCACCGCCTCCTCGTCGCGCCAGAACGACAACGACAGGATCTTCTCCGGCTGGCTCAAGCTCTGAAAGCGCTCGATGGACACAAAGCCATCGATCCCGGCCAGTAGCGGCGCCAGCTCCGCCGCCAGCGCCAGATAGCGCTGCCGCGCGTGACCGTGCGGAACCACTTCGAAAATAACGGCAATCACGACCGTCCCTCCGATCCGACGTTGAAAAACTCCGGCAACCGCCCGTTGGCCGACGGCCGATAGGCCCAGCCAAGTTCCGCCCGTCCCAGCGCGACGGGCCGCTCCAGCAAATGGCGGATGGCCGTCGCCGCGATAACAAATGCCAGACCGTGCCCCGGACACGCATGACGTCCGTGGCCAAAGCCAGGCAGTGGACGATCCTCCCGCTCCAACACCAGGCTATCCGGCTGCGCATGGACTCGCTCATCGCGTCCGGCGGCGGCCAACACCAGCAGGACGACGTCTCCAGGCTGTAGCGCCACGCCCGCCACGCTGGTCGCCCGCGCCACAAACCGGCGCGTGTTCTGCACCGGAGGATCGAAGCGCGCCACCTCCCTCACTAGCGCCGTCGCCAGTCCAGGTGCGGCGCGCAGCCGCTGTTGCAATCCCGGCTGGCCGAGCAAGGCCACGATGCAATTGCCGATCAGTCCGGCGGTAGCTTCGTGGGTCTGCGACAGCAGGCCGATCACGTTGGCGACCATCCCCTCCTGACCGGTCCAGCCGGTCTCGGCAGCCTGCCGCGCAACCTCGCCCAGCAGCGTGCCCGGCGCTGCCGAACCCGCCCGCACCAGCTCGGCGAAGCGTCGATTCAGCGACCGCGCGGCCGTATCCGCCTCGGCCAATTGCTGCGGCGTCGACAGCGGCGACAGGCAGCGCACGAATTCCGCCACCCGGCTTGCCACCCGCGGCAGGTCGGCATCGCCAACGCCGAGCAGATCGGCCACGACCCAAGTGGGCAAGTCGAACAGCCAGCGCGTGAGGGCGGCGCCATCGGCCAGGGAGTTGCGCCGCTCCAGCATGGTCGCCAGCCGGCCGGTTTTAGCGGCGACAGCGGCCAGCTCCAGACCGGCCAGCGCCTGCCCGATGGCGCGCCTGGGCCCGGCATGCGCGGCGCCCTCGTTCATACGAATCAGCCTGGCGAAGACGGCCCCGGCGTCGCCCCCGGCGATCGCCTTGGGAACCGGCTCGGCGACGGGCCGCACCAGGCAGTGCGGATTGTCGAATACTTGCCGGATGATTTCCGCACGGCTGGCGATCCAAAGCCGCAGCCCGGCGTCGAAATACAGCGCGGGACCGGCCAGCAACTGGCGGTAATAAGGATAGGGATCGGGATGACTGGCGGCGGCAACGGCGTTGGAGGGATGCATGGGCGTTTTCTAAAGACGAAGGCAGCGCGAGTGCCGCCCGGGAACGCCCATCTTAGGGATTGCCGGCGGCGGACACTTCGCCGCGCACCGAATCGTCGCCGCCGTGCCGCGCTACTTCGCGTCCGCGTCCGCGTGCTCGTAGCTGAAGATGCGCGAGAGTTTCCACTCCTTGCCCTGCAAGACCCACAGCTGCGTGAACAGCGCGCGCCCGGCCGGGAACTCAGGTTTATCCTTGGGCAGCACGATGAACTGGTGTTCGCCGGTCGACAAGTAGCCGTACAAAACATCGTCCTTGCGCATCGGGAAAAACTTCACGGTGCCGGGGATCGCTTCGCGCCGCAACGTGTGGTCGCCGGTGCCCATTTCGCTGTTGACGGCGGCCAGCGCCTTCTTGCCGATCAACGTGCCGCCACGGTCATGATAGAACTCGACATCGTCGGCCAGGAAGGCGTTCATGGCCACCGGGTCGGCGCGGTTGTAGGCGGCCCAATAGGCGTCGTCGGCCTGCCGGACGGCAGCCTCGCCGGCGGCGGGCAGTGGCGCGGCCGCGAGCGCGTGCGCCGGCGCCGCCAGCACCACCGCGGCCACCCAAATAAAACGCCAACCGATCATCGCTATCCTCGCCGTTGTGTCACAGATCGCTGGACGCGGCCGCCGGGGCGGGGCCGTCCGACCAACGCCGTATCATCGCGCGAAAATGCTCGGCGGTAAAGGGCTTGCTCAGATAATCGTCCATGCCGGCGTCCAGGCAGCGTTGGCGGTCGCCATCGACCGCGCTGGCCGTGAGCGCCACCACCGGCACCCGGGCCCAACCGTTTTCCGCTTCCACGCGCCGCAGCAGGCCGCACGCTTCGTAGCCATTCATCACCGGCATCATGCAGTCCATCAGCACCAGGTCGTGGCGCCGCCGCGCGAAGGCGTCGACCGCCCGCCGTCCGTCCTCGACCAGCTCGGCGTCCCACCCCATTTTGGCCAACAGCACGCACGCCAGCTGCCGGTTCATTTCGTTGTCGTCGGCCACCAGCGCGGTGCGCACGACGCCCGCCGGCGCCGCCGCCGGTTCGGCCGGCTTGGCCGCTTCGGCCGGTTCGGCCGGCGGCGCGGCCAGCGGCGCCGGCAACTCGACGGTGAAGCGGGTGCCGGCGCCGGGCGCGCTCACGCAGCCGATGCCGCCGCCCATCAGCCCGACCAGCTGTTTGCAGATGGCCAGCCCGAGACCGGTGCCGCCGTAACGGCCGCTGATCGTCTCGTCGGCTTGCGAAAACGGTTCGAACAAGCGCCTCTGCGCGGCCTCGTCCATGCCGATGCCCTCGTCGCTGACCGCGTAGCGCAGGCGCCACCGGCCCAGCACGCGGGGATCGACCTCGACCGAATAGTCGAGCGTGATCACGCCGGCGTCGGCGAACTTGATCGCGTTGCTGAGCAGATTGCCCAGGATCTGGCGCAGCCGCGCGGCGTCGCCGCACACCAGGCGCGGCCCCTCCGCGGCGCGCAGCGCGATGCGCAGGCCCTTGCGCGCCGCCGCGCTCTGGTGCAGCGCCGCCACTTGCGCCCACTGCGCCGCCGGATCGAACGGCAGGCGCTCGAGCGTCATATGGCCCGATTCGATCTTGGAAAAGTCCAGCACGTCGTTGATGATGTGCGTCAACTCCAGCACCGCGCCGTGGACACCGCGCGCGTAGCCCCGCTGCACCGGGTCGAGGCCGCTCTCGAGCAGCAGCTCGGCCATGCCGGCGATGCCGCCCATCGGCGTGCGGATCTCGTGGCTCATCATCGCCAGGAAGCGCGACTTGGCCTGGTTGGCCGTGTCCGCCTGCAGCTGCAGCCGCTGCGCCAGCGCGGCGTCGCGCTCGCGCCGGCCCACCAGCCGTCCCACCATCCAGAACGCGCTCAGCAGCCCGAGCAGGCCCACCAGCGCCACCGCGCCCAGCAGGCGCAGGCTGCGCCACCAGCCGGCCAGCCAGACGTCCTCGGTGATGGTGGCGTTGATGACGAGCGGATAGTCGCGCACCCGCCGCACCGCGCCCATGCGCGTCACCGGCCGCATGTCGTCGGCGGCGCGCGGGCCGCGCGTGATCCGCACGCCATGCTCGAGGCCGGCCGAGATGATGGCGCGGGTGTTGCCGCCAAGGACCTGCCTGCCCATCAGGTCGTCGACCTGCGGCCAGCGCGCCAGCAACGTGAAGTCGCTGCGGTAGAGCGCGATCGCGGCGTCCTCGCCCAGGCTGACGTTCTTGAAGTAGCGGGTCAGGAAGTCGGCCGACATGCCCACCAGCGCCACGCCGGCGAAGCTGCCGTCGGCGTGGTGCAGGCGGCGGCTCAGATAGAAGGTCCAGTTGCCGTTGCCCTTGTTGCGCACCGGCTTGCTCACGAAGGGGGCGTCGCCGGGGTGGTCGCGGTGGTGGATGAAGTAGTCGCGCTCGGCCAGGTTGATCGGCGGCGCCGGGTAGCGGCGCGTGAAGTTGAGCACCGTGCCGTCGGCGCCGACCACGCTGACCACGTCGATGTGCGGCAGCGCGCTGATCTGGTCCTTGAGCGACTGGAACAGCGCCGGGCCGCGCAACGCCGGCGTGCCGCCGGCGGCGGCCGCCTGCGCCGCCTCGGCCGCGCCGTCGAGCGCCTGGTAGCCCGAGGCGAAGCTTTGCGCGGTGCTCTCGGCCAGCACCAGCGACAGGCTGTCGAGCTGGCCGCGCCAATCGTCGACCTCGTGCTGGCGCAGCACCCAGCCGGCGCCGGCCGTCGTCAGCGCCAGCAACAGCGCCAGCGCCGCGGCGATGGCCGCCAGCGCGCGTCCGCGCCACAGCCGCGCCAGCGCCGCGCGCCACGCCGGCGCGCTCACGGCGCCGCCCCGGCGTAATGGACCAGGCTGTGCGCCACCTCGTCCATCACCAGCGCGAACTGCGCCGTCAACGGCGCCGCCGCCGGCAGCGCCGCGCCGTCGGCGGCGGCGCGCTCGCAGCGCTGCAGCGCCGCGCTCAGCGCGGCCGCGCCGACCAGCTGCGTCATGCCCTTGAGCGCGTGGCTGGCGGCGCCCGCCTCGTGCGCCCGGCCTTGCTCGAGCGCCCGCAGCAGCCGCTCGAGCAACGGCGGCGCGCTGGCCAGGAAGATGCGCGACAAGGCCTGGAAGGCGTCGCGGTCGGCGCCGCACGCGCACCACAGCACGTCCGGGTCGATGCCGCCGTAGCGCGCGCTCATGGCGCCGCCCGCGGCCGGCGCGGCGCCGGCAACTCCAGCACGAACACGGCGCCGCCGCCCGCATGGTCGTCCACGCGCAGGCGCGCTTGCATCGCCTCGGCCAGCTGGGCCGCGATGGCCAGCCCCAGGCCCGCGCCCTGCTTGCCGCGCGAGGCCGACTCGTCGGCCTGGGAGAATTTCTCGAAGATGCGGCGCCGCTGCGCCGCCGGTACGCCCGGACCGCCGTCGCTGACGGCGCAGCGCAGCCCGCCGCCGGGCGCCGGCGCCATGCTCAAGCGCACCACGCCGGCCGGCGTCGCCTCGACGGCGTTGCGCACCAGGATCTCCAGCACCCGCGCCAGCTTGGCGCGGTCGCACTCCCAGCTGGCCGGCGTGCCCGCCTCGCGCACCGCCTCCAGGGTCAGCCCCTTGGCCGCCGCCGCCGCGCGCTGCCCGCCCAGCGCCTGCGCGCACAGCTCGTCGGTCGGCGCGGCCGCGATCACCAGCGGCGCGCCCCCCGACTCGAGCGCGCTCAGTTCGAGCACGGCCTCCACCTGCGCCAGCAGACGCACGCCGCAGCCGTGGACGGCGCGCGCGAAGCCGCCGGCGCGCCCTTCGCCGAGCTCGTTTTGCAACAGTTCCGAATAGCCGAGGATGCCGTTGAGCGGCGTGCGCAGCTCGTGCGACATATTGGCCAGGAAGCGCGACTTGGCCTGGTTGGCCGCCACCGCGCGCGCGCGGCTGTCGATCAGGCGCCCGGCCAGCACCCACAGGCCGGCGCCGAACGCCAGCACCACCGCGGTGGCCGCCGCCGCCAGCGCCAGCGCGCGCGCGCGGTTGGCCGCGTGGCGCGCCATGCGCTCGCCGAGCTCGATGCCCACCAGCGCGTACAGCGGAAAGCGGTCGAGTTTTTGGAACGCGTACACGCGCGCCCGGCCGTCGACCGGGCCGGCGCGGGTGACCACGCCGGTGCCGCCGGCGCGCATGGCCGCGAACACGGCGCTGCCGCCGATGTCCTGGCCCAGGCTCTGGTCGTCGCCCACGCGGCGCGCGCGCATCACGCCGTCGGCGCCCACCAGCGCCACCGATCCGTGGCGGCCGACGTCGACGTCGTGGTACAGCCGGGTGAAGTATTGCGGGTCCATCGACGCCACCACCGCGCCGCCGAAGCGGCCGTCGGCCAGGCTGATGCGGCGCGTCAGTTGCAGCGACCACTTGCCCGAGACGCGCCCCAGCACCGGCTTGCTGATGTACAGCGGCGCGGCGTCGCCCTGCAGGTGGACCCGGATATGTTCGCGGTCGAGCAGGTTGACCGGCTTGAACGGCAGCGACGACAGCAACAGGTCGCCGCCGGCGCCGACGATGCTGAACTGGTGGAAGATGTCGGACGGGCCGAGCCCTTCGCGCAGCTCGCGCACGATGTCGAGGCCGGCGCCCTCGGCGTGGTAGCGGTGGCGCAGGAAGATGACGGCCTGGTCGGCGGACTCGAGCGTGCGGATGGCGTGCTCGCTGAACAGGCGCACCAGGCTGCGGGCGTCGCGCCGGGCGTCCTCCTCCAGCAGCCGCCTGCCCTCGCTCAGCTGGAGCAGGGTCAGCGTCCAGGTGCCGGCGATCAGCAGCAGCGCGAAACTGGCCAGCAGCCAGCGCACATCGAAACCCGAACCCGTCCAGCGCCGCATCGCCCCTCCCGTGGTGTTGCCGGTCCGCAAAATTCCAGCCCACGTCCATGCTGCATCAGCCACGGATATCTGTCAAATTTAATTAATTCAATGCGTCCTCGCTGCGCACCAATTGCGCGCAGCACGCCCGCATGTAGCCGCGCAGCTCGTCGTAGTTGACCGGCTTGGCGAAAAACACCACGCCCGGCGGCACCCCGCCGCGCCGCGCCAGGTCCTCCGGCGACAAGCCCGACAACATGGCGATGTGCATGCGCGCCAGTTGCGGATCGGCCAGGATGGTCTTGACCACCTCGTAGCCGTCGATGCCGTCCATGACGATGTCGGCCAGCAGGATGTGGGGCTGGCGGCGGGCGATCTCCATCAGCGCCTGGTAGCCGTTCTCGCAGAAGATCAAACTGAGCGGCAGTCCCCAGGCGGCGAACTGCCGCTCGTACAGCCCGCGCTGCATGGGGTTGTCCTCCACCACCAGCACCGTGGCCACGCCGCCGCGCGCGGCCGCGGCGGCCGGCGCCGGCGTCGGCGGCGCCGCCTTGTAGCGCAGCACCGCCTGCAGCGGGATGCGGCGGTGGCCGCCCTTGGTCTTCCACGCCTCCATCACGCCGGCCTCCACCAGCTGTTGCACCGAAGATACAGAAATACCCAGGATCTCGGCCGCCCGCTGGGTGGTGCACACCTCGTCCGCCGTGGCGTCGCCGCTTTTCGTCATGCCGCCCTCACGATAAACAAATAAATCGAATAAAACATATTTACCAAATTTAATAAAAATACGTATAATCAGCCCATACCCGGCGCAGATCGCCGCCATTATGCCCGCGATCCGGGTGGTGTGGCGCTAAAAACGCGATATTCGCGATTTCAATTCAACGCGGGCCACACGAACCGCCGGCCGCGCCGGCCACTGGAGACCATATGAACATCCTGATCATCGACGACAACGAGGCCAACCTGGCGCTGTTCGGCCACATGCTGGAAATGCTGGGCGACACCGCCCCGCACGCCGTGACGCACCCGCGCGAGGCGCTGGCGTGGTGCGCCGACCACGACCCCGACGTGGTGGTGGTCGACTACATGATGCCGGACATGGACGGCCTGGAATTTCTGCGCCAGTTCCGCATGCTGCCCGGCAAGGAGCAGACGCCGGTGGTGATGGTCACCGCCGACACCCATTGCAAGGTGCGGCACGAGGCGCTGCGCCTGGGCGCCAACGATTTCCTGACCAAGCCGGTCAACTTCGCCGAGCTCAACGCCCGGGTCGGCAACCTGATGGCGCTGCGGCGCGCGCAATTGCAGCTGGCCGGCCACGCCGCCCATCTGGCCGACGAGGTGCGCAAGGCCACCGCCGTCATCGCCGCGCGCGAGCGCGAGGCGATTTTCCGCCTGTCGCGCGCCGCCGAGTTCCGCAGTCCGGAAACCGGCGCCCACCTGCTGCGCATGGCGGCCTACGCCGAACTGGTGGCGCGCAACCTCGGCCTGGACGCCGAGCAGTGCGAGGTGATCCGCACCGCCGCGCCGCTGCACGACATCGGCAAGCTCGGCGTGCCCGACGCGATCCTGCAAAAGCCCGGCCCGCTCGACGCGCGCGAACGGGCCGTGATGCGCGAGCACGCCGGCATCGGCGCCGACATCCTGGCCGGCAGCGACTCGCCGCTGCTGCGCGCCGGCGCCGTCATCGCCCGCAGCCACCACGAGCGCTGGGACGGCGGCGGCTATCCGCTCGGCCTGGCCGGCGCGGCCATTCCCTTGCACGGGCGCATCGTCGCGGTGGCCGACGTGTTCGACGCGCTGACGTCGCGGCGGGCCTACAAGGAAGCCTGGGACGCCGGCGCGGCGCGCGCCGCCATGGAGGCCGAATCCGGCGGCCATTTCGACCCCGACTGCCTCGACGCGCTGTTCCGCGACACCGCCGCGCTGGCGGCGATCCACCAGCGCTACGCCACCGTCCTGCCCGACCAGCTGGAGGCCGCGTGAACGCCGCCGCGCGCTGCCCGCACCCGCTGCTCGACACGGTGCTGCGCCGCATGGGGCTGCGCAACGACGCCAGCCTGGCGCGGGTGCTGGAGGTGTCGGCGCCATGCCTGAGCAAGGTGCGCCGCGGCCGGGCGGCCGTCAGCGCCGAGCTGGTGTTGCGCATCCACGAGATCGGCGGACTGCCGCTGGCCGAGCTGCGCGCGCTGCTGGCGGCCGCCGACGCGCCGGCGCCGGCGCCGCGCCGCTACTTGCGCTTGACCTTGGGGAAGCGCAGCTTGTAGTGCAGCCCCATGCCCGGCGCGCTGGCGACCTTGACGGTGCCGCCCAGCGCGCCCGTGACCAGGTTGAACAGGATGTGCGCGCCCAGGCCGCTGCCGCCCGAGCCGCGCTTGGTGGTGAAGAACGGGTCGAACAACTGCGCCAGCGTTCCCGTGTCCATGCCGATGCCGTCGTCGCTGTACTCGAAGACGACGACATCGCCATCGAGCTTGCCGGTGATCTTGATCTTGCCCGACTGCCCCTCCTCGTAGCCATGCACCAGCGAGTTCATCACCATGTTGGTGACGATCTGCGACACCGCGCCGGGGAAGCTGGCCATCTCGATGCGCTCCTCGCAGTCGATCTCGATGGCGATCGGCTTGCCCTTGAGCTTGGGCTGCAGCGACAGCAGCACCTCGTCGAGATACTTGCGCAGATTAAAACTGCGGATATCGTCGGACGACTGGTCCACCGCCACCTGCTTGAAGCTGCGCACCAGCGCCGCCGCGCGCTGCGTGTTGGTGGTCATGATGCGCAGCGACTGGTCGATGATGTCGAAGAACTGGTTCAGGCCATCCTCGTCGAGCACGCCGGCGGCCATGTCCTCGCGCGTGAGCTTGAGCTCCTCCACCAGATGGCTGGTGGCCGTCACGCAAATGCCCAGCGGCGTGTTGATTTCGTGCGCCACGCCGGCCACCAGGCGGCCCAGCGAGGCCAGCTTCTCCTGGCGCACCAGCTCGCCCTGCGCGTCCTTGAGCGACGTCAGCGCGTTTTCCAGCGCCGCGTTCTGTTCCTCGAGCGCGTCCTTGGCGCGGCGGATCTCGCGCTCGGCCTGCATGCGCGCGATCGCCACGGCGACGTGGCTGGCCATGAAGGCCAGGATGTCGAGGTCGCCCTGGCTGTAGAGGACGGCCGCGTCGTAGCTCTGCACGATGATCACGCCATAGGCCTGGTCGCCCAGCAGCATCGGCGCGCCCATCCAGCTGGCGATATCGACATTGCCCAGCGGCTGGGCGATCTCGCCGGCGGCCACCAGCGCGTTCAAGCCGGCCTTGTCGAGCAGCGCCGCCTGCTTGCGCCCCAAGATATACGACGACATGCCGATGCCGAAATCGAAGCGCTTGACCGGCGCCTGGTCGTCCTTCTGGTCGACGAAGTACGGAATGCTCACTTCCTCGGTGTCCGGGTGGTAGATCGCGATCAGGAAGTTCTGCGCCGGCACCAGCTCGCTGATGATTTCATGCAGCCGCGTGTTGAGCACATTGCCGCCGGTGGTCGTCGCCGACAGGTTGGCCAGCTCGTACAGCGCGCGCTGGATGGTCTCGGCGCGGCGCCGCTCGGCCACCTCGTGCGCCAGCAGCGCGGTGCGCTCCTGCACCGCGCGTTCGAGCCGGTCCATGCTTTGCAGCCCGCGCAGCGCGCTCGAGACGTGGTTGGCGATCAGCGCGAACAGCGCCTGGTCCTCGTGGCTGAAGGTGTGCTGCTTGTCGTAGCTCTGGATGACGATCGCGCCCAGCACCTGGTTGTTCTGGTCCAGCAGCGGGCAGCCCATCCAGTGCTCGGCGATGGTGCCGATGCCGAAGCCGGCGTTGTCCTCGCGCTTGGAGACGTGTTCGGCCGCCGTCATGACCATCGGCTTGCCGCTGGTGATGACCGCCGCCGTCGGCGACTCGCCGGCCACCAGCTCGCACAATTCGCCCGGATCGGGCGGCTCGTCGACCTCGTCGACGAAGTAGACGAAGCGCACCTGGTTGGCCGGGCCTTCGTGGTCGCTCAGCGCGACGAAGAAGTTGGCCGCGTACATGATGCGGCCCAGCGCCGCGTGCACCGACTGCAAGAACTCGCTGATATCGGTGCAGGTGCTCGATTTCTGTCCGATTTCGAGCAACATTGTCTGAACGGCTTCAAGACGGGTAAGACGGCTTTCCATCGAATTTCCTAAGTGGGATTGATGCACATAGGAAATACTATCAGGTCAATGCGCCAACAGGCCAGCGCTTGTCGCAGAAAGCAACGTTCCGGCCGTCGTTTCGGTCCGTTCAGGGCTTTTTGTAGCCTTTTTCGATCCAGGCGGACGCGCTCGTCACGCTGAGCTTGAAAGTCGGCGGCACGCGCACTTGGGCGATCTGCTCGCCGTAGGGGTCGAACGCGGTCAGGGTGGCGTAGGCGTCGTCCTCGTCGGGCACGATGTCGAGCGCGACCTTGACCTGGCCGTCGTCGGTGCTGACGAACACGTTCTTGTGCAGCTGGGCGTGCAATTGCTGCTCGTGGCGGCGGATCACCTCGTTGGCGGTCTTGACCAGCGTGTTGAAGGCGTTGACGTCGAGCGGCTTGGGATTTTTCTTGTCGCGGCCCATGGTCCAGGGCCCGACCAGCGCCGGTTCCGGCTCGCCGTCCTTGATCATCGCCACGGCCCAGCCCTCGTCGTCGTCGTTCTTGATCACACGGGCGGTCCAGCCATTGCCCTGCCACACGCGCGCCTCCTGGATCGGGGCGTCGTCGTCGGGCTGTTCGTCTACGTCGGAGTAATCGTTGCTCATGCTTGGGGCTCGTGTTGGGGATGGGGGGGCAATGATAAGCGCCGGCGGGACGAACAACAATAGCAACCGGGCGCGCGCCCCATCTCCGTCACGCCGGAGCGACCGGCATGCCGCTGCCACTCGGCAACTTAGATAGACATTAAAACAACGGCATGGGATAATTGTTGATTTTATAAAATAAACTCGCCATCGAGCGAGGTCCACTAGGGGTTATCGTGAAAAATATTTTGTGCGTTTTGGCGCTCGCGGCGAGCTTGGCCGCGTGCGGCGGTGGTGGTGGCGGCGGCGGCGGCAGCGGCGGCACGCCGCCCCAGCAGACCGGCGGCGCCGCGCTGAGCTTCGCGCCGGCCACCGTGACCGCCTCGCTGAAAGCGGGCGAATCGAGCACCATCGCGGTCAACGCGACCGTCAACCGCCCGGCGGACTTCACCAGTCCGACGGTCTTCGCGTTTGTGACGGACAACCAGGGCGTGTTGCTGCCGCAACTGGAATTTACCGCGACGTCGCCGACCGCCTACACCGCCGTGCTGCACACCTCGCCGTCGCTCGCGGCCGGCGACTACAAGGGTAACTTCAACGTCAGCGTCTGCCGCGACGCCGGCTGCGCCAGCCACTATCCCGGCTCGCCGATGCAACTGCCGTACGCCATCACGGTCGGCGCGGCCGCCTTGCCGGCGTTTGCCGCCACCACGTGGCAATCGCTGGACAAGATCGTCAACCTGGGCGCGCCCGCCGCGGCCGAGGTGCAAATCTCGGTGCAAGGCGCGGGCCGCCAGTGGAGCGCCGCCAGCAGCACCCCGTGGATCAAGCTGAGCAACACAAGCGGCAGCGGCAACGGCGTGGTCAACGTCGGCTACGACCTGGCGTCGCTGACGCCGGGCACCTATGCCGGCGCCGTCACCATCACGACCACCGACGGCCAGAGCGCCACCCTGCCGGTGGCGCTGACCGTCATGGCGAGCGCGTTCTCGGTCACCCAGTCGGGGGTCGAGTTCAACGCCGTCAACGGCGCGCCGATCGCGCCGCAGGCGATCTCGTTCAATATCGACGGCCTTCCCGCCGGCAGCGCCTGGAGCGCCAGCGCCGCCAATACCTGGCTCGGCGTCACCCCGGCGGCCGGCACCACGCCGGGCGTGGCCACGTTGTCGGTGGACGCCTCCAAGGGCGCGCTGGCCAGCGGCACATACACCAGCAGCGTGCGTTTGACGTCGCCGTCGGCCGATCCGCGCCAGGTCTCCGTCACGCTCAACCTGACCGCGCCGACGCTGTCGCTGTCGGCCGCCACCGTCACGCTGGGCGGCCCGCAAGGGCGCGACTGGAGCGCCGGCCAACCGGTGAACCTGCGCCTGAACACCGGCGCCAACAACTGGCCGTGGACCATCGCCGGCATGCCGGCGTGGGCGCGCGCGAGCAGCCTGGCCGGAAAAACCGGCGACAGCGGCGCCCTCGTCACGCTCAACGCCGTGCAGGCGTCGGCGCCGACCGGCTCCACCAGCGTGCTGCTGACGGCCGAGGCCAAGGTCAACGGCGACACGGTGCGCCAGCCGCTGACGCTGACGATCAACAAGGACAAGCACCGCCTGCTTCCTTCGGCGACCGCCGTCGCGCTGGTCGCCACGCCGGACTGGTCGCGCCTGACGCGCACGCTCACCGTCGCCGACAACATGGCCCTGGCCGCGCCGTGGAGCGCCAGCTCGAACCAATCCTGGCTGAGCGTGGCCAAGTCGGGCAATACGCTCACGCTGCGCGCCGATCCGGCCGCGCTGGCCAAGGACGCGCTGCACGTCGCCACCGTGACGCTGGCGTCGACCGACACCACCGTGGCCCCGCCGGAGCCGATCCGCGTGGCGCTGTGGAACGGCGCGGCGACACCGGCGGCGGCGGTCAAGACCAGCGTCGACTACCGCAACCTGGTGGCCGACCCGATCCGCCCGTACGCCTATGTGCACAACGGCGGCAGCGGCATCGACGTCTACAACGTCTACACGGCGCAGCGCAGCGCCGTCATCACCGGCGTCGGCGCCGCGCTCGGCGAGATGGCGGTCGGCCCGAACGGCGACCGCCTGTACGTCTACGACACCGCCAACGCCACCATGGTGGTGGTCGACCTGGCCACGCAGCGCAAGGCGTCGAGCTGGGCGCTGGCAAGCGCGGTCGGCGCCGGCGCGCATCTGCAGGTGATCCGTCCGAACGGGGTCGAAGTGGTGCTGGCGGCCGACGGCACCGCCTACCTGAGCAGCGGCAAGGCGATCGGCGCCAGCCCGCTGGGCGGCGGCGCGGCGGCGGCGTCGGCCGATGGCAAGCGGTTGTACGTGCAGAACGAAGGCGTCAGCCCGGCGAGCGTCGACAGCTACGCCATCGACTACTCGGAAGTGGGCGGCGGTTCGCTGTCGTCGGCCCAAACCGCTTCCGGCTGGTCGATCGGCGGCGCCTCGAACGGCGCCGACATCGCCGTCGCCGCCAATGCCGAGCGGGTGTACGCGGCCAGCGGCGCGCCGTACGCGTGCCGCACCATCGGCGCGGTCAAGCTGGACTTCATCGGCTTCCTGCCGGGCGGCGACGCCTACCCCAACAACGTCGAAGTCGGCAGCGACGGCCGCATCTACTGCGGCATCTCGGGCTGGTATTCGACGGCCGACGTCTGGGTGTACGCGGCCGACGGCAGCCTGCTGCGCACCGCCAAGTTCGCCGGTTACGCGCGCGCGCTCAAACAGCGCCAGATGGCCGTGTCGGGCGACGGCATGATGCTGCTGGCCCTGACCGACGACCCGTTGCTGGTGTTCGTCCCGGTCGGCCCCTGAGTGCGCGCTAGCACGTCATGCCGGGGCGGCGCTGGATGATCGGCGGCTTTAGCGGGGTGACGCGCGGATCGATCGCCGGATCAGGCTTGTGATAGCTGAACGGCGTGATGATGATAGGCGGTATGGTCGGCGGCGCCGATGGCGGACCTTTCGGGCCTCCGCCGGAGCGTTGCCGTGCGCTGCGTTGGCGCGTGGTCCGTTTCAGTACCGAGGGTAGCGATTGACCCTCGCTTATTGCTAGCCATGCCATGGTAAAGCCCTCCCTGCGCAAGTCAGGTTATCAGTATAGGCAGGGATATCTTTAAATCAAGGAACAATCGGCATTTTGTTTCCTGATACGCCACGGTTTTCCCACTCCCCGCGCACCCCGCTCGTCGCCGTCCGGCGTCATTCCATCCCGCAAATCCGCCGGTCTGTCGCAATCCGGTGGCCGCCGGCGGCGCGCGCCGCTACAGTTCAACCATGCCAAGGCACAACGGCAAACGAACAACAACCACCAAGGGATCGATCATGGACAGCAAACTCGGCAAAACCAGCAACACCAAAAAAATCGTACTCGGCGTCTTCGTCCTGCTGCTGGCGGTGTCGGTGTGCCAGGCGGTGTTCGGCGACGGCATGACCGTCAACCTCGACGGCGACGAGCTGGGCGGGCCGTTCGGCGCCCTGCTCGGCATCGTGCTGGGCGCCGGCGGCCTGCTGCTCGCGGCGCTGGCGATGACCTGCGCGGCGGTGTTCGCCGGCCTGGTGTTCGCCGGCGTCGGCATCGTGCTGGTCAGCGCGCTGGTGCTGGCGGCGGTGCTGCTGGCGGCGGCGATCTCGCCCCTGCTGCTGCCGCTGCTGATCCCGATCTGCCTGTACTGGTACTTCAGCCGCCGCTCCAGCAAGCAGCGCCTGCGCGCCACGATGGAACACGCGGTTTGAACAACGAATAAACGCGCCGCCGCCCCCCTTTCAACCGGAAGCGGCCGGGACCTGAGCTCCCGGCCGATCCGCCTCGACATCGATCAGCACCACCCGGTTACGCCCGCCGCGCTTGGCCGTGTACAGCGCCTGGTCGGCCCGCACCAGCGCGGCGTCGCCGCCCGGCTGCTTGCCGCCCATCACCGCGATGCCGATGCTAACGGTCACCGTCAACCGCATGCCATCGTCCAGCACCATCGGCGTGTCGGCGATGCGCTGGCGCAGCCGGTCCGCGAACACCGCCGCCTTGCCCAACGTGGCGCCCGGCAGCAAGATCGCGAACTCCTCGCCGCCGATGCGCCCGCGCATATCGATCTTGCGCTGATCCTGCCGCATCAACTCGCTCAACTGGCGCAGCACGGCGTCGCCGGCCGCGTGGCCGTATTCATCGTTGATGCGCTTGAAATGGTCCAGGTCGAGCAGCAGCACCGCCGTGCAGGCGCCGATGTCGCGCTGCAGCCGCTCCTGTTCCTCGGCCAGCCGGTTCATGAACTCGCGCCGGTTCGGCAGCCCGGTCAGGAAATCGGTGGTCGCCAGCACCCGCAGCTCGTCGTGCATGCGGCGCTTTTCGGTGGTGTCGAGGGTCGAGACGATGACGAAGTCCAGGCTGTCGGTGTGGCCCGGCATCACCAGCAACGTCAGCTCGTTGAGGCGGCTGACGCCGTCGAGCCGCTCGAAGCTGCCCTCGCAGGAGTAGAAACGCTCGCCACGCACCAGCGCCGTGACCGCGCTGGCGAAACTGGACATGGCCTCGGCGTTGAAATTTTGCGCCAGGCCGATCACCGACAGGTCTTTGCCGCCGGGCTCGGCGCCGATCTGGCGCAGCGCCGCCGCGTTGACGTCGAGGATGCGCACCAGCGACGCCAGCCGCCGCACCTGGCTGGGATTGGCGCTCAGGTAGCGCTCCATGTCGTCGACGCCGGACTGCGCCAGCTCGGCCAGCGCGGCGCGCACCGCCGACCAGTCCTGCTCCCACAGCGCCACCGGCGCGTGGTCGTACAGGCTGCGGAAGCGCGCCTCGCCGGCGCGCACCGCCTCGGCCGCCTGCGCCTGCTCGACGGCGATGCCGGCCAGCCGCGCGGCCTGCTCGATCAGCGCGATGTTGGCGATGCTGGGCAGGCGCGCCTGCGCATGGAACACGGCGAAGCTGCCCAGCACGTTGCCGCCGGCGCCGAAGATCGGATCGGACCAGCACGATCCAAGGCGCGCCTGCACGGCCAGGTCGCGGTGCGCCATCCACGCCGGCGCGTTGCGGATGTCCTCGACGATCACGCGCGCGCGCGTGCGCACCGCCTCGCCGCAGGCGCTGTGCGGCGCGTGCACCGACATGCCGTGCACGGCGGCGCTGAAGAAGGCCGGCAGGCTGGGCGCGGCCGTCACCAGCAGGTGCTCGCCCGGCTCGTCGAGCAGCAGCACGCAGCACAGCAAATCCTCGTTGTCGGCCTCGACGCCCTTGACCACGCTCTCGAGGATGGCGTGCAGCGGCGCCCCGGTGGCCAGCAGTTCGAGCACGTGGCGCCGGGTCTGTTCGCGCCGCTCGGTGTGGGTGCGCTCGGTGATGTCGCGGAACGACCAGATGCGCGCCGGTTCGCTGCCCAGCCGCAGGCCGCGCGTGTGCTGTTCGATCACGCGGCCGTCCTTCAGCCGCAGCAGCTCCTGCTGGGTCGCGACCGGCATGCCGCGCTGCACGCCCGGCAACAGCATCTGCTGCGCGTCGTCGAGCCGCACGCCGCTGTCGGACTGGTACAGCTGCTCGCGCATGTGCCGCATCAGCACGGCGCCGTCGCTTTGCCAGTCGAGGCACTCGGGCACGTTCCACAGTTCGCGGAAGCGCCGGTTCGAATTGAGCACCGCGCCTTTCAGGTTGTCGACCAGGATGCCGTCGATGGTCGAATCGAGAATGCTGCGCAACATCGCCTGGCTGCTCTGGGCGCTGTCGGCCAGCACCATCAGCACCGCCTGGCCTTCCTTGAGCTCCCCGGCCAGGATGCGGCTGCGGGCCAGCGCCCGGTGCGCGCGCACCCGCGCCCGCGTCAGCATCCACGCCACCCACGCGGCCAGGGCGCTGAGCGGCACGCCGAAGCCGGCGATCATCAGCGCGCGGTCGGCGCGCGCCGACTGCCCCTGCAGCAGCGCGATGCGCAAGGTCCAGCGGTGGCCGGCGATGGCGATCTGCTGCACGCTCGCGCGCAGGGTGGCGCCGGCCGCCGGCGCGCTGTCGTACGTGCGCGCCTCCGGCGTGACGCGGTCGCCGTCGTAGATCTCCACATCCAGCGCATTGGTGCGGGCGCCGCCCAGCCCCGCCATCAGATCGCCGACCCGGAACGGCGCGAACACCCAGCCCTTGATGGCCGCGCGGCGCTCGCTCCAGCTGCGCACCGGCAGGCCGGGGGTATACAACGGCAGCATGATCAGAAAGCCGGCCTGCGGCGCCGCGCCCTCGTCCTGCACCAGGGCGATGCTGCCGGTCATCGCCGGCTGGCCGGAATCGCGCGCCTGCTCGAGCGCGGCGCGGCGCACCGGATCGGACGCGGAGTCGAAGCCGATCGCGCGCCGGTTGCTGTCGTTGAAGGGTTCCATGTACAAGGTCGGCGCGTACCACGGCCGCTGGCCCGGCGGCGCCATGCGATAGTGCGGATAGTCGGTGCGCCGCACCAGCGCTTCATGCGCCTCGCGCTGCTCGGCGCCGACCAGGCGGATGTAGCCGATCGCCTGCACGCCGGGGAAATGGCGGCCGAGCTCCTGGCCGGCCAGATAGGTGCGGAACTCGTCGCGGTCGACTTCTAGCGAACTGTAGAATAATCCCTGCACGCCATACAGCACCTGCACGTAGGTCTGCATGCGCTGGTCGAGCTGGTTGACCAGTTCGCGCACGCGGCCGTCGAAGTCGGCCTGCGCCTCCTGCTCGGCGTCGGTGCTGGCGCCATGCCACAGCAACGCGGTGACGCCCAGACTGCCGGCCAGCACCAGCGCCGGCAACACGCGCTGCGACAGCAGCGCCTGCACCATCCGGCGCAGCTGTGCCTGGATATCGGCCATCTCCGGCTAACCCGTGACCTGCAACTGGTATACGTGCGACATCAAGGATTTTTCCCTGGCTAAGTTGCATCCGCTAACGAACTCATCCTTATCCTAACAGGGTCCAGTCCAAATTGACAACAAAGCGCTGTGTCAATTCGGCACATGTGGCGCGCGGTGAAAAACCCTCGAAATTATTTATATCAAGATGGCTTTTCACTCAATAATGGCGTGGCGACAAGCGGGCCGCGCGGTGCCGGTGGGGTAACCGGCGCGGACGCCGGGATTAGCCCTCGGCGCCGACGAACTGCCGATATCCGCGCGCGCGCAGTTCGCACGCCGGGCAGGTGCCGCAGCCATAGCCCCAGTCGTGCAGCGCGCCGCGCTCGCCGAGATAGCAGGTGTGGGTGCCGTCGCGGATCAGGTCGACCAGCGGCTGGCCGCCCAGCTCCTGCGCCAGTTCCCAGGTCTGGCGTTTGTCGCGCCACATCAGCGGCGTCTCCAGCTTGATGCGGGTGTCCATGCCCAGGTTGAGCGCCACCTGCAGCGCCTTCATGGTGTCGTCGCGGCAGTCCGGATAGCCGGAGAAATCGGTCTCGCACATGCCGCCGACCAGCACCGTCAGGCCGCGCCGATAGGCCACGGTGGCGGCCACCGTCATGAACAGCAGGTTGCGGCCCGGGACGAAGGTGTTCGGCAGGCCGTTGGCCTGGGTTTCGATGGCGATGTCGTGGGTCATCGCCGTTTGCGATATCTCCGAGATCAGCGACAGGTCGATCATGTGGTCCTCGCCCAGTTTGGCGTCCCACTCGGGGTTCCGGGCGCGCAGGCGGGCGATGACGTCGGGACGCACGGTGAGCTCGACGGCGTGGCGCTGGCCGTAGTCGAAGCCGATGGTTTCGACGCGCGCATAATGTTTCAACGCCCAGGCCAGGCAGGTGGTGGAATCTTGTCCACCGCTAAAAAGCACCAGAGCGGAATCGGTAGGCAACATGACAGTTTCTTTCAGGGGGTGACGCGATGTTATATGTACGCCATCTTTAAAGGCAATCCGGTAACATGGGGCATAGCGCACACCCTGATGGAGTCTCATGTTACCGGCATCGCCAGCAAAAAAAATGGCAAGATCACGAATTTTGGCACAAGTCGCGCCAAAAGTATCTTGCCGCCATGCAGCATTTACACTGTTACTGGCCTTCGCGACGGGCGCCGTGATGACTGCCGGCCCCGTTTTTGGACAAACCACGGACCAACCGGAAGGGCAAACGCCGGCCCCGTCCATCGACCCGGCGGCGGCCCAGGCCGCCCCGCAAGCGGACCCGGCACCCGCCGCCGCCGCGCCGGTGGTGTCGACCGGTATCAAGTACACGGTCAACATCGACGCGCCCGACGAGCTTGAAGAGCTGCTGGAGAAAAACCTCGACCTGATGCGTTTCCGCGGCAACGCCCGCATGACGCGCGAGCAACTGTTCAGGCTGGTACGCACGACGCCGGAACAGATCCGCACCCTGGTCGCCACCGCCGGCTATTACTCGCCCGAGGTCAGCGTCAAGCTCGACCGTGATGCGGCGCCGCTGGCGGTGCAGGTCACGGTCGCGCCGGGCGAGCCGGTGCGCGTGGGCGAGGTCGAGATCGTGCTGCAAGGTTTCCCGCCCAATCCGGACCAGCGCGCCAGCAACCAGTTCGACCCGGACGCCCTGCGCGGCACCTGGCCGCTCAAACGCGGCGCCGTCTTCCGCCAGGACGACTGGGAAGCCTCCAAGCGCGCCCTGCTGCGCCAGGTGGTGCAGACCCGCTATCCGCGCGCCCAGCTGCTCGAGAGCCAGGCCACCGTCGATCCGGAAAGCCGCCAGGCCAACCTGCGCGTGGTGCTCGACAGCGGTCCCGAGCTGCGCTTCGGCGAGCTGCGCATCGAAGGCTTGAAGCGCTACCCGGAATCGGTGATCACCAATCTGAACCCGATCGACCCGGGCGACTATTACAGCGAGGCGGCGTTGCAGTCGTATCAATCGCGCCTGCAGGACACCGGCTACTTCAGCAGCGTGGAGGTGAGCGCCGACATGAGCGCCATCCTCAACGAGCAGCTCGAGGCGGCCGCCGCGACCGCCCCGCCGCCGGGCGCCGACCCGGCCGCCGTCGCCGCCGCCGCCGTTCCCATGCCGCGCTCGGACAACGCGGCGACCATGGCGCCGCTGCCGCTGCTGGTGCGCGTGACGGAAAACAAGCGCAAGAACGTCAGCGCCGGTCTCGGTTACAGCACCAACACCGGCAACCGCGCGTCGCTGACCTATGACGACCTGGCCATCTTCGGCCTGCGCCTGAAAAGCGCGCTGACCCTGGAAACCAAGCGCCAGACCGCGCGCGGCGACTTTTACTTCCCCGTCACGTCGGACGGCTACAACCACAGCATCGGCGCCTCGTACGAGCGCAGCGACATCGAGGGCGAAGTCACCGCCGTCACCAGCATCGCCGCCAAGCGCGCATGGGGCACGCCGCTGCTCGAACGCAGCATCTCGCTCGAGCTGCTGTCCGAGACCAAGACCGTGCAGGGCCAGGAATCGGTGACCAGCAAAAGCTTGCCGCTGACGTACGCCACCACCTGGCGCAAGGTCGACAACCTGCTGATGCCGACCAAGGGCTACGCCCTCAACGCCCAGGTGGGCGGCGCGCTGCTGCCGATCCTGACCGACGAGGCCTTCGTGCGCGCCTACACGCGCGGCATCTACTACCTGCCGTTGAACACCACCTCCAACATCATCCTGCGCGCGGAAGTCGGCGCGCTCGGTTCGCGCAGCAAGGTCGGCGTGCCGGCCGTGTACCTGTTCCGCGCCGGCGGCGACCAGTCGGTGCGCGGCTACGCCTACCAGGAACTGGGCGTCAAGCAGGGCGACGCCACCGTCGGCGGCCGCTATCTGGCCACCGCCAGCGCCGAATACCAGTACTGGTTCAAACCGCAGTACGGCGCGGCGGTGTTCTACGACGCCGGTAACGCCGGCGACAGCTTCAGCGCCCTGCATCCGAAATCCGGCTACGGCATCGGCGCGCGCTGGAAAAGTCCTGTGGGTCCGATCAACGTCGATGTCGCGTACGGACACGCGGTTCAAAAATATCGTTTGCACTTCTCGCTGGGATTCACCTTCTAATGGCCGACCATAACAACACCGAGCAGCCCGGCGGTCCCGATTCCGCAGTCGCTCCCGCCAGTCCCCGCCCGCGCCGCTGGCCGCGCCGCGTCCTCATTTCACTGGTGGTGCTGGTCGCGCTGCTGGCCGGCGCCTTCTGGCTGCTGGGCCGCGAATCGACGTTGCAGCAGATCGTCGCGCGCGTTTCCAAGGCCAGCGGCGGCAGCATCGCCGTCACCGACGTCAGCGGGTCGCTGTACCACCGCATGCATATCGGTAAGCTGGTCTACCGCGGCAAGGACAGCGTCATCACCGCGCAGAACATCGACATCAACTGGTCGCCTTTGCAGTACTTCTCGGAAGGCCTGGCCATCAGCGAGCTGCATGTCGCCGCCCTGACGGTGCAAAGCCTGGGGCCGTCCGAACCGGCCAAGATGCCCGAATCGCTGGCCGCGCCGTTCCGCCTCAGTCTTTCCGACGCCCGCCTCGACAAACTGACCCTGGTCAGCGCAACCGGCACCAACGTCATCGAGAATGTGCGCTTCGAGCTGTATGGCGACAAAACCAGCTGGCACCTGCAGCAGGCGTCGGCCAAAACACCGTTCGGCAACGCCAAGGCCGACCTGACCATCGCCGCCGCCAAGCCGTTCGCGCTGCAAGGCAAGGCCTCGCTGACGCAGTCCATCGCCGCCGCCGCCAAGCCGCAGGCGTCCGCCAACGGCGCCAAAGCTGCCCCCTCCACCCTTCCCGCCGATAGCGCTACCGCCGCCATTCCCGCCCAGTTGAACGTGACCGCCGGCGGCAGCCTGGCGCTGCTGAACCTCAAGGCCCAGGGCGAAGCCGGACAGGCCAGCGGCGACGCCACGCTGTCGCTGGCGCCGTTCGACCCGATCATCCTGCGCGCCATCGACCTGACCGCGCGCGACGTCAATCCGGCCGGCTTCGAGGCCGGCCTGCCGCCGGCCAAGTTCAACCTCAAGGTGACGGCGGCCATCACGCCGGACCAGAAGCTGTCGGGCCAGTTCGCGCTGGTGAACCAGGACAAGGCCGGCCCGATCGACCGCGAAGCGCTGCCGCTGCAAATCTTCAGCGGCCGCCTGGGCGGCACCCTGACCGCCTCGCTGCTGGAAAACGTGCTGCTCGACTTGGGCGCGGCCGGCCACTTCACCGGCGGCGGCGACGTCCAGCGAAAAGGACCGGAAGCGGGCATCGACGCCGCCAACTTCAAGCTGCATACCGACCGCCTCGATCTGAGCCACCTGCACACCAGCGCCAACAAGACCACGGTGGCAGGCGACATCGCGCTTTCCAGCACGCCGACCAAGCAGACACTGAACGCCAACCTGGCGCAGGCCGGCCTGAAGCTCGATGTGCAAGCCACCCTGGCCGACGCGCTGCTGCAACTGCAGCAGGCGCGCCTGCAGGCGAAAAAGGGCACGATCAGCGCCACCGGCCAAATGAGCCTGAAGGACAAGCAAGCCTTCAGCGCCAAACTGCGCGCCGACCATTTCGATCCGTCCGCGCTCGGTACCGGCTTGCCGGTCGCCGATCTGAACGCCGACGTCAACGCCAGCGGCGCCATCGCGCCGGCATGGCGGGTGGCGGCCGACTTCCAGATCAAGCCTAGCAAACTGTTCGGCCAGCCGCTCACCGGCAACGGCAAACTGAACGCCGACGCCCAACATATCAGCGGCGTCAACGCCAAGGTGACGATGGCGCAGAATAACGCCGAGGTCACCGGCAGCTTCGGGGCGCCGGGCGAAAAACTGGTGTGGAAAGTCGACGCGCGCCAACTGTCGGCCGTCAGCAGCGACCTGCTGGGCGCCATCAACGCCAGCGGCGTCGTCACCGGCACCATGCAGGCGCCGCGCAGCAGTTTCGAGGCCGACGCCAAGGGCCTGGGACTGGCCTCGGCCAAGCGCCCCGCGCCCGATAGCCTGATCCACGCCAGCGGCAACGTGGCGCTGGCCGGGGCCAAGAAAACCCCGGAAGTCAAAATGACCGGCACCGTGCAGCGCCTCAATCCGGCCGCCTTCGGCACCGCGCAAAGTGGCGCCATCAACGCCACCTTCACCGCCGACGCGCAACTGTCGGCCGACTGGCGCGCGGGCCTGAACCTGACCTTGCAGCCGTCCACCTTGGCCAGCGCGCCGCTGAGCGGTTACGCCAGGCTGACGGCCAGCAAGGACGAAATCCGCGACGCCGACATCGACCTGCGCCTGGCCACCAATCGCTTGCTGGCCAAGGGCAGCTTCGGCAGCGCGCTCGATAAGCTGGAGTGGAAGCTCGAAGCGCCGCAACTGGCCGCGCTCGGGCCGCCGTTCGGCGGCGCGCTGCGCGCCAGCGGCACGCTGTCCGGCACCAGTGCCCGTCCGGCGGTCGCGCTCACGCTCGACGGCAGCGCCCTGCGCCTGCCCGGCCAGCAGCAGATCGGCGCCATCCGGGGCAGCGCCACCCTCGGCAACACGGTGGCGATGGCGTCGTCGGCGCCGGCCGCCGCCCCCGCCGGCGCCCGGCGCGCCGCCAACCGGGCAGTCGGCAGAGACGTCACCGCCGACGTGCCGCTGGTGAGCAACATTGAAATCACGCTCTACGAATCGCCATCGATCAAGATCGACAAGGCCCGCCTGCAAACCAGCGGCACCCGCAGCGGCCACACGATCGACGTCAGCGCCAGCAATCCGCGCTTCGACGCCTCGCTGCGCGTCAAGGGAAGCTGGGCGGACGACGCCTGGACCGGCACCATCGACTCGCTGCAAAACAAGGGCCGCTTCGCGCTCAACCTCGTCGCGCCGGCGCAACTGCGCCTGGTGGCGCCCGACGGCAGCGGCGTCGCCGGCTTGACGCGTCCCGATAAAATTTCGCTGACCAACGCCACCATCAAGATCCGCGATGGCGCCATCCGCATCGACAGCGTCGAGAAAAACGGCGGCGCCTGGCGCAGCAAGGGCCAGGCCAACGCCGTGCCGGTCAACTATCTGGGCCAGCTGTCCGACGCCTGGCGCGAGAACGTGCGCGGCAACCTGACCATCGGCGCCGATTGGGGCCTCAACCTGCAAGCGGGTACCAAAACCACCGCCCCGGTGCTGGGCGGCTCGTTCCACGTGTTCCGCGAACAGGGCGACCTGACCATCATCGGCGCCGACCTGTCGCAAGCGCTGGGACTGACCAAGCTCGATGCGCGCGTCGACGTCAACAACGGCACGCTGCGCACCCGGCTCGATGTGGACGGCACCCGCGTGGGCCAGGCCCGCGTCGACGGCAGCGCGCAGCTGCGCGAAGGCCGGCTGGCCGACGACAGCCCGTTCACGCTGGAGGGCAACGCCAATATGGGTTCGCTGGCCTGGCTCGCGCCGCTGGCCGGCCAGCCGGGGCTGGAAATCGACGGCACCCTGAAGCTGGCCATTGCCGGCAGCGGCACCCTGGGCGCGCCGCAACTGAACGGCGACATCAACGGCGACAAGCTGGTGGTCAACCTGCCCGACGAGGGCATCAAGCTGCGCAACGGCGTGCTGCAGGCGCGCCTGGCCGGCGACCAGCTGCAGCTGCAAAAGCTCAGCTTCGACGGCGCCCAGGGCCGCGCGCTGGCCGACGGCTGGATACGTTACGCCGGCAACGAGGCGACGATGGCGCTCAAGCTGACCGCCGACAAGCTGGAAATCCTGTCGCGGCCCGACCGCATCCTGGTCGTCAGCGGCCAAAGCTCGCTGACGCGCGACGCCAAGCGCTTCCAGCTCGATGGCAAATTCCGCGCCGACCGCGCCAACATCGAGCTGGCCGGCGAAGGCGGACCGACCATCAGCAACGACGTGGTCATCGTCGGCAAGAGCGCGCCGCAGGCCAAGCCCGCGCAAGGCATGCCGCTCAATGTCGACGTCGAAGCCGATCTTGGCGACTCGTTCAAGCTGCAAGGCAAAGGGCTGGACGCCCGGCTGGCCGGCGCGGTGCGCATCCGCATCGCCGACCGCCGGCCGCCACGCGTCAACGGCAGCATCCGCGTGGTCGACGGGACGTACGCGGCGTACGGCCAGAAGCTGGCGATCGAGCGCGGCGTGATCAACTTCACCGGCGCCTACGACAACCCGGGCCTGAACATCCTGGCCGTGCGCCGCCGCCCCGAGGGCGAGCAGCTCAGCGAGACCAATGTGGAAGCGGGCGTGGAAGTGCGCGGCACGGCGCTGGCGCCGGCGGCCAAGCTGGTGTCGACGCCGACGGTGCCCGACAGCGACAAGCTGTCATGGCTGGTGCTGGGACACGGCATCGAGAACACCGCCGGCAACGACATGGCGCTGCTCAGCACCGCCGCCGGCGCGCTGTTCGGCGGCAGCGGCGGCGGCGGCACGGGCAAGCTGGCGGGCAAGCTGGGATTGGACGAACTGGGCGTGGGACAGGCGTCGGGCACGTCGTCGGCCGGCGCGGCGACCGGGTTGCAGAACACCGTGGTCACGATCGGCAAACGCATCTCGTCGCGCGCCTACCTCAGTTTCGAGCAGGGCGCCGGAACGGCCACCAGTCTGGTCAAGCTGCGCTACAAGCTCAATCCGCGCATCACCTTGCAGTTCCAGACCGGCACCAACAACGCGCTGGACGTGCTGTACACCTGGGCGTTCGATTAAGCCGTCAACTCGGGTTGTGGTCCGGCACCGGGTCGTCCTGCGGCACCGGCTGCGGCACATGCGGTGGCGATGGCGGCGCGGTGTCATCGTCCGGCAAGGGGTCGGGCGCGCGGTGCGAGGTGACGAATTCCATGATCTTCACTCCAGTAAAAGGGCGGGCGTCCATTCTACGACGCCCGCCGATTACACCGGTTTCGCCTGGCGCACGTATTTATCCAGCCAGGCGTTGGTCTCATATAGCATGTGCAGGATCGATTCGCGCGCGCGGTAGGCGTGCGATTCCTTCGGCAGCATCACCAGCCGCGCCGTCCCGCCCAGGCCCTTGATGGCCTGGAACATGCGCTCGCTCTGCAACGGGAAGGTGCCGGAATTGCTGTCCTCCTCGCCGTGGATCAGCAGCATCGCATCCTTGATCTTGTCGGCGTTATTAAACGGCGACATCGCCTGGTACACGGCCTGCGCCTGCCAGAACGGCCGCTCCTCCGACTGGAAGCCGAACGGCGTCAACGTGCGGTTGTAGGCGCCGCTGCGCGCGATCCCGGCCCGGAACAGGCGCGTATGCGCCAGCAGATTGCCGGTCATGAAGGCGCCATACGAATGCCCGCCGATGGCGATGCGATGGCGGTCGGCCACGCCGCGCCGCACCACCTCGTCCACCGCCGCCTGCGCGTCCGCCACCAGCTGCGGCAGATAGGTGTCGTTGGGTTCCTCCTCGCCGCTGCCGATGATCGGGAACGACGGGTTGTCCAGCACCGCGTACCCCATCGCCAGAAACGCCGCCGGCCCCCAGTAGCTGACCGAGTTGAAACGGTACGGCGAACCGGTGGTCTGGCTGGCCGCGCCGGCCGATTTGAACTCCTGCGGGTAGGCCCACATCAGCAGCGGCAGCGGGCCGTCGCGCTGCTGCTCATAACCCGGCGGCAGCATCAAGGTCGCCGTCAGCTCGACGCCGTCGTTGCGCGGATAGCGGATCTGCTCCTTGTGCACGTCCTTCAACTGCGGCGTCGGATGCGGATAGTCGGTCAGCGCGCGCAGCTGCCTGGCGGCCGGCTTGGTCAGGTCGCGCAAATAGTAGTTGGGCCGCTCGGTGGGCGACTCGCGCGTCGTCATCAACAAGGTGCCCTCGTCGTTGAGCACCGCCGCCACGTTCTCGAAGTACGGCGCCTCGCTCTGGAACAGCCGTGTTTTCTGCTTCGTCGTCAGGCTAAGGCGGTCGATGAACGGACGGTCGCCCTCCGGCGTGGCGCCGGCGCCGTCGAGCAGGATGGAGGTGTCCGGCCCGATCAGCAGGCGCGGGAAACCGGTGGCGTCGGCGCGCATCACCGGCGAACCCGGGCTGCTGTAGCGGTCCTCGTACGAGCCGGCGTAGATCAGCTCCGGCGGCGTCGACAAATGGCCGGGCGCGATCATCCACTGCTTGTAGTCGCGCGTCTTGTGCCAACGCTCGTTGATCAGCGCGACATCCTCCCGGCCCCAGGCGATGCCGGCGTAGCGCATCGTCAGCCGCGCCAGCACCCTGGGCGGTTCGGCGAACGGCGCCGCGTGCAGGTATACCAGGTCGCGGATGCCGTCGACCACCGGGCGCGCCGGATCGCCGCCGTCCTGCGCCTCGGCCCACACCAGCGAGGCCGGCGCATCGGCGCGCCACGATACGTGGCGCACGCCGTCGGACACGGCGTCGTTCCCCGGCGGCAGGCCCTCCTCCAGCGGCAAATTCGCCACCGTGTGCAGCAGTTCGCCATCGAGGTTGCGCACGTCGACGCGCTCGCCGAAGCTGTTGGCCGGCACGATGTACGAATACGGCCGCGTGATGCTTTGCGTGAGCAGATATTCGCCGCCCGGCGCGATCGAGGTGCGCGAATACTGGCCGGGCGCGCCGATCATGCGCCCCTTGCCGTGCAGGTCGAGCAGCACCATCTGCACCGTGACGTAGTGCTCGAACAGGCGCGCGTCGTCCTCGTTCTTGAGCAAATCCTGGTAGGTGCGCAGCTGCCGCATGGCGCCATCGGCCTCGCTGTCCTGCTGGATCGGGCCGGACGGAATGCCGGTCGATTGCGGCGCCTTGCCCATGCCGGTCGGACGCCAGTGCACCAGCAGGCCGCTGCTGTCGGGCAGCCAGTTGAAGCCGCGCGTGAGCACCGCCGACAGCGGCTGCGCCGACAGCCGGCCGGCCTTGCGGGCGGCGATATCGACCAGCCACAATTCGACCGCGCCGCGTTCGCCCTTGAAGGCCATGTGGGTGAAGGCCAGGTAGCGCTGGTCCGGCGACCAGGCCAGGTCGGACAGGCGCAGGCCGCGCGGCAGGCCGCGTATCCGGCTTTCCTTCTGCGTGGCGATATCGAGCAGCGCCAGATCGGTGCCGAACGAGAAGCGCGACGACGAGCAGGTGCGGGGGTTGATGCGCAGGCCGGCCAGCTTGAGTTCGGGCTGCGCGACTTCGGCGATGCCCGGCAGCGGCGGCGTTTGCACCACGGCGGCCAGGTCGCGTTGGGGACTGAGACTGAGCGCCGGGGCGCGCGGCGCGTCGACGATGGCCTGCAGGGCGGCCGGCGGCAAACGGTAGCCGCCTTCCTGCGCGCCGGCCTGCGGCGAGGCGGCCATCAAACCTAAATTCAGGGGCAGCATGGGAATCTGCTTGTTCATGGATATCCTTTCGGTCCAGAATCGCGGGGCTGCTGCGGGGCTGCTGCGGTATTGCTGTGGTTCAGTGTGCTTATGCTAAACGCGAATGTCAATGCGCGCGGCACCGTGACCGCAATCAGTCGTGACAATCTGTAACGCCATGCTGCATCGCCGCACGGGCCTTGAAGTGCGGCGTTACGGCGGCACCTGCTCCGCTCCCCCTCGCCACTCTCGCGTACAATCGCAGTTCTTCGAACGACGCGGTTGGATAGACTATGGAAATGACAACGCTCACGTTGCTACTGCTGGTTCCACTGGCGGTGTGGCGTATTTACTCCCGGCTGAAAAAAATGATCGTGCGCACCAGGTCGGAACTGTGGCGCCACTACGCGATGGCGAGCGTGATGTCCGTGGTCATCCTGGTAATGTTGGGACTGCTGATCGGTAAATGGATCGCCCTGGGCGCGCTGGTCGCCGGCGCCGCCGCCGGCGCGCTGCTGGGCCAGCGCAATTTCCGCATGAGCCGCCTGGAGAACAAACCGGACGGCTTTTTCTACACGCCGGACCGCCGCATCCCGCTGCTGGTGACGATGCTGTTCGTCAGCCGCCTGATCTACCGCCTGTTCGAAGCGTACCTGCACATGCACGACGGCCTGCCGCTGGACCCGGACTTCCTCGGCAACCCGCTGACGGCGGTGCTGTCCGGTCTTCTGGCCGGCTACTACGCGACCTACAGCCTGCTGCTGGTGCGCTGGCACAAAAGCCAGAAGCCGCTGCCACGCCCGATCGACATCTTCGACATCAAATAGACGCCACCTGCCGGATAAACGCGCAATACGCCGGCTGCGTGGCGGGATTCGACAGCACGTCGTTATGCCCCGCCCCCGGCACCACCAGCATCCGCTTGACGGGCGAGGGCATCGCCTCGTAGACCTTGGCCACCAACCGCGGCGGCGTGACGTTGTCGTCGGCGCCCTCCAACACCAGCGCCGGCCCGGCGTACCCGGCCACCGCCTCGACGTTGTCGATGCCCCGCAACGGCCCGCTCAACTCCAGGCGCACGAACGGCCACACATACCACGGCAGCATCGCATTGGCCCAGTCGCGCGCGTTGGTGGTGGTCGACTCCAGCACCAGCGCGCGCGCGGCCGGCCGCTGTCGCGCCACATACGCGGCGATGAAGCTGCCCAGCGACTGCCCGTGCAGCACCACCCTGCCCGGATGCCGCGCGTTGACGAAATCGAAAGCCTGCAAGGCGTCGGCCCGCATCGCGGCGATGGTCGGCACGCCGGTGCTGCGGCCGTAGCCCCGGTAGTCCACCATCACCACGTCGACGCCGCAGGGCGCGACCGCGTCCAGCACCCCGCGGCCGTGCTGGTCCAGATGGAAGGCGTTACCGCCGAAATACAGCACCGTCGTCGCGGCGGCTTGCGCGCCGGAAGCGCGGCTGGCCGCCACGCCCCCCAACTCGCCCTCGGCCACCGGCAATGTCAGCGCCGACAGCCGCCACGCCGGCGCGGCGGCCGCGTCCAGCACCGCCTCCGGCTTCGGGTCGCCCGGACGGTCGGGACGGATCACATTGCGCTCGGTGATCTGCACCGCGCACCCCGTCGACAATGCCAGCACCAGGCCGGCGATCACCACATTTTTCATGTTCAACTTTCGTTTTAGAGATAGAATTAAATATACAACAATAAGTATTTACTGTAAAACGATAAGTTTTAAAGGGGTGATAGATGAATACCAGTGTTATCCGGTCGCTGTTGTGGGGGTTTCTGTGCATACAGACGATCTTTTTTTTCCTGGCGTGGACGACCATCGAACCCGCCGTGGGTCCGATGGTCGTGAAAATGAGCGCCACCGGGGTCGCGCCCGCCGCCAAGCTGGCGATGACACCGGGCCAGCGGACGCTGTGCGCGGCGATCGCGCTGCCCGCGCTGCTGGCCCTGGGCTATGGCCTGTGGCGGCTCGACCGGCTGTTGCTGAACTTCCGCCGGCAGCACCTGTTCACGTCGGAGTCGATCGGCCACCTGCGCATGTTCGCCGGCGCCACGTTGCTTTCAACTATACTGTCGATCATCGAGCCCCCGACCCGCACCCTGGCGTTGTGGGCCGGCCGCAAGGGCGATCTCGAATTCACCGTGGGCGTCAATTCGGAACAGTTGATGCTGATGCTGGTGTGCGCGCTGTTCTACCTGATCACGCGCTTGATGCAGGAGGGCCGCCGCCTGGCGGAGGAAAACGAAAGCTTCATCTGATGGCAATACTGATCAATCTCGACCTGATGCTGGCGCGGCGCAAGATCAAATCGCGCGAGCTGGCGGCCTATGTCGGCATCACGGAACAGAACCTGTCGCTGCTCAAATCGGGCAAGGTCAAGGGCATCCGTTTCGCGACGCTGGAGAAGATCTGCGAACGGCTCGATTGCCAGCCCGGCGACATCCTCGAATGGACGCCGGACGGCGGCGCCGGCGACGATGGCGGCGGCGACAGCGTATGACAATATGCATGCAAATAATGCCACGTCATTAAAACGACAGTGCTATCGTTAATGCCGCGGAGCGGGATACAAACGGTGATATCCTGAAGTATCCTGACAGCAATAATTTGCACGGCCATGAACACGTCCATCTACGACAAGACCGCCAAGGGCAAGGAGGAGATCGCGACACGCAAGTATCAGCTTGCGCCGCGTCTGCGCGCCCTGCTGGTCCTGATCGATGGCCGCCGCGCGCAGGAGGAACTGCTGCGCAATGTGGCGGGGCTGGGCCTGGGCGCGAGCGCGCTGGCCGAGTTGGTGGAACACGGCTACGTCGTGCTGGCGACCAGCTACTCGTCGCTGGCCGACCAGCCCGCGCCGGCCGAACCGCCATCGGCCGAAGCGGCGGTGCAAATACCGGAACCGGCGCAGATCGCGCAGTTCCAGTCGATTTATGACTTCTACAACAAGACCATCAAGAGCACCATCGGCCTGCGCGGCTTCACCTTGCAGCTGAAGGTGGAGAAGGCCAGCAGCGTGGCCGAGCTGCGCGACCTGCGCCACCCCTACATCGAGGCGGTGCAGAAGGCGCGCGGCAGCGAAACCGCCGCCGCCCTGGCCCGCCAGCTCGATCAGCTGCTGGGCATCACGCCACCCGCCTAAGCCGTCTTGGCGGCGGCGCCGTCGGTCCGGCGCTGCAGCACGAAGATCGGCTGCGCCCACTCGGTATCCTTCTTCTTTTTACTCGTGATGAGCGTCAGTTCGGAAGGATCGTAGACGTCCGTGTTGTGCGTCAGCGGGGTGGTCATCAGGTACTGGGCGTCGGTGTTTTTCAGGAACTCGCCGACCAGCTGGATGTTACGGATATCCAGGTGGGCGAACGGTTCGTCGATGAACACGAAGCCGCCGGAGCCGTCTTCCGACTTGAGCAAACCAATCAGCAGCACCAATGATTTCATCACCTGCTGGCCGCCGGACGCTTCGCCGTCGTTCATGCCGATGATGCCCTTGCCGTCGAACTTGAAGCGCACGTGCAGGCCGGCCTGCGCCAGCTGCGTGTCGTCGTTCTCCAGGCGCACCGGATCGGAGTGCACCTCGATGCCGGCCAGCTCGCCCAGCTCCTTGATGTTCTTGGAGTAGGTCTTGATGGTGTAGCGCAGCCGCTCCATGTAGGCGCCGCGGGCGTTGCCGGTGGCCTCGATGGCGCGGTTGTTCTGGTAGCGGCGCTCCTCGGTCTCCGACTGGCGGCCGCTGAGCTGATCGTTCAGGCGCTGGTACTGGTCGATGACCGTCGCATCGAGTTCCCAGTCGCTGCGCGCCAGGCTGGCCTCCAGGCTGTGGATGCGCAGGTTGACCTGGTGCGCGTTCTGGTGGTCTTTGACCAGGCGCAGGCGGCGCTCCGGACGGCGCCAGCTTTTCGGCAGATGGCGCCACGCCTTGCGCAACGCCAGCAGGGCGCGCGCGTGGTCGGCGCGCTGCTCGATCTGGCGCTTGTTATTGAGGCGCATGCCCGCTTCCGCTTCCGACAGGGCGAAGCGCGCGTTCTGCCACGTCGTATCGGCGCGGGTGCGCGTGACGACGGCGTTCTTGATCAGGTTTTGCAGTTCGCCCAGGCGGGTGCCGACTTCGGTGCGTTCTTCCTTCAACGGCACGGCGTTGCGCGCCGCCTCGTCGAATTCCTCCTGGCGCGCGGCCAGCTCCTTGGCGGCGTCGACGCCGGCCAGGCGGGTTTTCAGCGCGCTGATTTCCGATGCCAGCTTCGAGACGATCAACGTCAGCGCGTCCTCCTGCGCCTCCAGCGCCGGCAGCGAGCGCTGGATCGCTTCCATGCGCTGCGTGCGGCCGGCGGAACCGAAGCGGTAGCGCGACACTTCCACGAACAGCGAGCGGCCGCCGCGGCGTTCGCGGTGGTAGGCGTCCGGCGTGATCCACTCTTCGTGGTTGCCCAACTTGGCGCCGGCATCGACGGTGTCCACGCGCGTGATGCGCGACAGCTGTTCCACCAGCCAGGCCGGAACCTTGGCCGAGAACTTCACCACCGACATCAGGCTGTCGTCCTTGACGGTCGGCGCGTGCACCAGGTCCGGCACGATGAAGTGGCGATAGCGTTCCTTCTCCGCCAGGCGGTAGGCCGCCGAGGCGTCGCTGGATTTATCCAGCAGCACCACCGAGGCGTAGCCGCCGAGGACACCCTCGATCGCGCCCTGCCAGCGCGCATCCGTCACCTCGACGATGTCGGACAGCATGGCGTGGCCGATGCCGGCGTCGTTCAGCGCGCGGCGCATGGTGCGCTGGGCTTCCGGCTCCGGCATCGCGGTCTTGCCCTGCAACGCCGAGATGGTCGACAGTTCGCCGGCGATCTTGGCGGCGATGGCGTCGCGCGCGTTGCGCTGGCGCGCCAGCTCGATTTCCTTTTCCTGCAGCTGCTGCGCCACTTCGGCCAGGTCGGCGCCGGAATCGGCGGCCAGCTTTTGCAGGCGCACCTTCTGTTCCAGCAGGCTGTCGAGCGGTTTCAGTTTGCCGTTGATGTGCGTCAGGCGCGTTTGCAGCGACGTCGATTCCTGCTCCAGCACCGTCTCGTGCTGCTGCGCGTCGGTCAGCGCTTTCGCCTGCGCGGCCAGCTGGTTGCGCTTGTCGGTGATCTGCTGGTCGGCCTGCATCAGCGGCTTGCGCGCCTCGCGCAGCTGGCGGCTCACGTTGCCGTGCTTTTCGCGCGCCTCGTGGTATTCCAGCGTGGGCAGCACTTCCTCCTGCAGGTTGCGGCGTTCCTTGTTCAGGTCTTCCCACTGGTGGTAATTGGCCACGCGCAGGCGCAGGCCTTCCAGGTTGGTCTTGGAAGCTTCCAGTTCGGTTTCGAAGCGTTTCAGTTCGACTTCGGTGTCGCGCTGATGGCGCTTGGCCTCGTCGTACGCGTCCAGCACCTCCTTGTCGCCGAAGACCTGGAACACCAGGTCGAGCAACTGGCGCGGCGCGTATTCGCACAGCTTGTCGGTCTCGCCCTGCTCGAGCGCAAGCACTTTGGCCATCGCCGGCGACAGGCCGGCGTTGGCCAGGCGCTTGCGGTAGTTCTCGACGCCGAGCCAGTCGTTGCCGGCCTCGCCGATGTCCTCGATCTGCACGTTACCGGGACGCATAAGGTACTGGCGCTTCCAGTCGCCGCCGTTTTTCTGGATCTGGCAGAACAGCGTGACCTCGTCGTCGCTGAAGAAGCCGGAGCTGCGGAACGGACGGTTCGACAGCTGCTTGCCGACGTTCTTGTTGTCGACCACGGCGCGCAGCCATGCGGTCTGCTGGCCGCTGTGGCGCGCGTAGTGCTTGTAGGTGCGGCCCATCGAGCAATCGAGGCCGAACAGGGTGCGCAGCGCGTCGAGCAAGGTGGTCTTGCCGGAGCCGTTCTGGCCGGCGATGGTGATGATCTTGGCGTCCAGCGGGATGTTCTTGATGCGCTGCCAGTAATCCCAGTGGACCAGTTCTAACGATTTGATATGAAACATGGCTTAGTCCTTGGTGGGCAGGTCGGTGTCGTCGGCTGGCGCGTCGGAAGGCGCGGCGTCGGGCAGGCTGTCGGCCGGGATGTCGAACGCCGGCACGATGTCGTCTTCCACGTGGGCGTCGTCGGCCACCTGCTCCGGCGCCGGTTCGTCGTCGTTGGCGGCGATCGGCGGCGTGCGGCGCGGCACCGGGATGACCTGAGCCGGCGAACGCTTGAAGACGTCGGCCAGCGCGCCGTTGATGATGCGCTCTTTCAGCTGGTCGGTGTCCATCATCAGGTCCAGCAGCGGGCCTTCGACGATGACGTCGCCGCGCCGCTCGATGAAGCCGAGTTTGGCCAGGATGCCGAGGTTCATATCGAGGCGGGTCTTCTTGCCCAACTTGTCGCCGAAGTCGGCCAGCAGCGCCTTGTAGGCGATGCCGATCGAGGTGTCCTCGGCGCGCGGCAGCGGCTTCTCGATGCCGAACATGTCGTTCTGTTCATCGTCCGCGTGCTGGTGGGTTTCCTGGCGTTCGCGCTTGGGCAGGATGATCTGCGCCCACAGCACGACCAGCAGGGCCACGCCGTCGCGCGACAGGCCGAAGTTATTGTTTTGCCAGACGTCGCGCGCGCCGAAGATCTTCGGTTCGATGGCGCGGTGCAGCGCCAGGGTCACGTGGTCGGCGTAGACGTTGTCGAGCAGTTTGAGGCCGGTGGCCAGCAGGCGCGCGTCCACTTCGGCGCGGAACAACTCGTCCGACAGCACGCGCTTGACCAGTTTGTCGTCGCGGCGCAGGTGTTGATGCGTCAGCAGGCGCGCGATCAGGATTTGGGAATCGTCATTCATCGGACTTGTCGCCTTCCGGTTTCAAAGAAAGTGAGAGGGAGGCCAGGGACATCGCCGCCACGTGCAAATCGGGCAGCTGCACCATTTCGTCGCAGGGGTTGAAGGTGACCGGCAGGCGCGCCAGGTCGCCGGTGGCGCCCTGCAGGCGCGCCTCGTCGGCGTCGCCCAAGAGCGGCAGCAGCGAGGCGCGGTAGGACGCCACCGCGAAAGTCGCCGGCAGCAGCGAATCCTGCACCGGGATCGACGGCGGCGCATCTCCCGCCTTGGGCGCCGGCAGCTTGGCCAGCGTGGCGAAGTCCGACAGGCGCGAGAGCCATTCGTCGAGCTCCTGCTGCATCGCCGGGCCGTCGCTGATGGTGGTCGGCGCGTCCTCGCCGGACGGCAGGCCGCCGGAGACGGCGCTGACGGCGCGGTCGGCCAGCAGCTCGGTCTCGGCGACGTCGATCATCTCGGCCGGCGTGATAAACAGCGGCACCACCGGCTGGTCGATGGCGCCTTCGGCCAGCGACGCCAGGTCCTCGTGCAGCAGCAGCCAGCGCTTGATGTCGGTGGTCGACAGGCCGGACTGGCCCAGGTGCACGCGCTGGCGCTCGATCTGGTTGAGCGCGCGCGAGAACATGCCCTGCATGTTGAGCAGCGCCGATTGCGCGCGGCCGATGGCCTGCGCCGCGCGGTGGGTGGCGCTGTCGGCGTTTTCGTCGGCCAGGATGGCGCGCAGGATCTCCGAGCCCTTCTCGACCCAGTCGCAGGCCATGTGCCACTTGGCCTGCGAGGCGCGCAGGCGGAACTCGGAGCCGGAGGCGATGGCGTCGGAGAATTCCTCGGTCAGTTCGACCAGGCGGCCGAGCAAATGCTGCAGCTGGTCGACGGTGACGCCGCCCATCACCTGCGCGCCGGCCACCTGCGACAGCAGATAGCCCATGTCGGCCGGGTCTTCCTCCTTGCCCATCGCCAGCAGCGCGTCGATCGCCGACAGCACGTTGCGGGCCATCGGCGTGACGCGGTAGACGGCGTGCTGCGCGTCCCAGGCCAGCAGCTGGTTGGTGCGCAGGCGCATCAGCACCGTCTCCAGGCTCTCGGGGAGCAGATAGGCCAGGCGGGTGTTGATGTCGGCGCGGCTGAAGCTGGCCGAGGCGGTGTCGGAGGCCAGCTCGCGCAACACCAGCAGGCGCACCAGCACGCCGTCGAAACCGCCGTGGAACAGCGCCGTGAACACTTGCAGCAGCGGCTGCGCGCGTTTCAGGTGGTAGACCTGCTCGATTTCGTCGGCCGAGATGTTCGGCTTGAAGTGCGCCTGGAGGCTGTTTTGCGTGTCTTGCTGGTCCAGCGCCGGATCGGACGCGGACTCACTTGTTATAGGTTCAATCATTCTCTGCCATTCTGGTCGCAACGCGATTGCAAATCGTGCAACAAAGCATCATCATCGCGGGGGCGTCAGTATAGCAGGTGGGCGGGGCCAGGGGCGTGGTCAGGTCTGCCATTGCTACACGGCCCGGACACTATGGGGTGGACGCGCGGCATCGGTGGGCGCATATACGGCCGAGGCCGTGTCGTAATGACAGACTTGACCCCGGGGTTTATTTTTTGGTAACTTTGTCGAGGGTTTGGTCGACGAAGTCGCCGTCGGCGTCCTTGAACACCACCCGCACCGGGTACCAGTCCAGCGACGGCGCCAGCCACAGGTCGACCTGCGAGCCCTTATCGTCGTCGAGCGGCTGGCGCACCAGGTGCACGGCAGCGACCTCGCCGCTGCCGGTCTGCACCGGCTCGACGTTGGCGACCTTGAAGCTCCATTGCTCGGCGTTGCGGCGGCCGGCGACGAAGTAGGCCCACTCGCTGCCCGGCTTGAACTTGTCCGCCGCCGCCCGCGCCTGCGAGGCGATCTGCCACTGGATGCTGGCGCGATCCTGCTCGCCGCCCTTGATCGGGTAGGTCTCGTCGCCGACGCTGAAGCTGATGGTTTTGGTGTCGCGCTTGAAGCTGGTGGTGTTGGCCTCCTTGCGGAAGCGCTTTTCATAGAACGCCACCGGCGCCAGGCCGTAGTCGTCGATCATCCCCTCGCTGCGCGTTTCGAGGATCTTGCCGAAAATGGCGGCGCGGCTTTCCACCGCCAGCGAGTACTTGCCGTCGCCGGCGCGCCATTGCACGGTGGCCGTGCCGTTGATCGTCAGCCCGTGCTGCTTGGCCGTGATGTTGTATTGGAGGTCGGCCGACGGCGGTTCGCTGTGCGCCCGCTTGGCGCTCGGATGGGGGCCGGGGGCGTCGCCGGCCGCGCGCGCCGTCATGGCGCTCGCGGACAGCGCCAGCAGCACGGCGGCGCCCAGCAGGCGGAGGGTTGGAGTTTTTTGCATGTTATTTTCCGGATTCTGTGATCGTAATGTTGGAGACGGTCTGCGTGGTCAGCGCGCCGCTCGCTTCGGTGTTGCGCATCTGGACCGGGTACCAGTTCATCCCCGGCGCCAGCCAAATGTCCAGCCGCGACGAATAGGTGCCCGGCTTGGGCGGGCGCGTCAGGTGCCAGGCGACCACCTTGCCCATCTTCGTGTCCAGCTCTTCCTCGCCGACCAGCTGGAAGCGGAAAATCGTCGCCTCCTTTTCATCGCCGACCTGCAGGTCGATGTCGCCGCCGAACTGGTTGACGTCGGCGCGGCCGATGCCGCCCAACTGGAACGGCACCGTCGCCTTGTCCTGCGCGCCCGTCAGCAGCGGATAGCTGCGCTCGGACGCCGAGAACGTGATCGTGCCCTGGTCGCGGTTGAAGTGGGTCGCGGTCTCCGCCCGGCGCGTGCGCTTTTCGGTGACACGGACCGGTGCGATGCCGAAGTCGTCGATGACGCCCTCGCTGCGCAGCACCAACAAGTTGACGCGCGTCACCAACAAGCTGACGCCGGCTTCGAGCGAGGCGTCGTAACGGCTGCCGTCAGTATGCCACGTCATCGACGCCGAGCCCGTCCATTTGGTGCCGTCGGCGTCCACCCGCGCCACCGCCATGTCGAACCTGGCCGACGGCGGCAGATGCACCTTATAGCGCCGCGCGCCCTGCGGCGGCGCCGCGGCCGGCACCGCCGGCGCCGGCGTCGGCGCGTCGGCGGGCGCCGGCGGCGTCCCGGTTTGCGCCTGCGCCGCCCCGGCCTGGGCCGTCCCATCCTTGCCGCCGGCCGGCGCGCCCTCACCGCCGCCTTCGGCCGACGCGGCCTCGGCCAGCGCCGGGCTGGCGGCGATGGCGGCCAGCGCGCCGTTGCCCGGCGCCGATTCCGGCGGCGGCGGCAGCGCACGGGGCGGCGGCGGTCGTTTGGCGCGGGGACGCGGCGCGTCCTGCGGCGCCAGCGGCTTGACGTCCACCAGCGGCGTGCTCTCGACGCGCTTGGGCAAGGTCAGGCGCAATTGCGCCGTCATCACCGACGGCGGATGGGGCGACGTGCGCGGCGCCGAGGAGCCGAGGTGATTGCCCGCCCAGTCGATCGCCGCCAAATGCAGCGCCAGCGTGGCCACGCATACGACCAGCAGGCGGCGGCGTTGAAAGAGGTAGGAAACAATCGTCATGCCGCTAGTTTAACGTGTTCGGACGAAGCCATCGGTCCGCCGCCGCGCGACGATGGAAATGTTGTCAAAATCTTTTTGAATGCGGCACGGATATCTGCTACGCTGAAAGCTAAAATCCACAGGAGACAGATATGGCCAATACGCAAATGCCGCACATCCCCGGCGCCGCCGTGATGACGGATACTTTAGATTTCGTCAAAAACCTGTGGGGCAGCATGAGCGTGCCGGGTTTGACGGCGCCCACGTTGTCGGTCGAGGAACTGGATAAGAAGATCAACGACCTGAAGGCCGTCGAGGCGTGGCTGAACCTCAATATGAGTATGCTGCGCGGCAGTATCCAGGCGCTCGAAGTGCAGCGCGGGACCATCGCCACGCTCAAATCCGTCGGCGCCAGCCTGGCCGCCGCCGTCAACACGGGCGCCAACGACAAGTCGATCTTCGACGCCAATCCATACGCGTCGGCCTTCTTCCACCACGCCCGCGAAGCCGACAAGGCGCCCGCCAGCAAGCCGTCATGGCCGCCGGCGCCAACGCCCGCACCGGCGCAGCAAGCCGCGCCCAAGGCGCCTGAAGCCGCGCCGACGCCCAAGCCGGCCGCCGACGCCGCCGCCCAGATGCCCAATCCGGCCGTGTGGTGGAATATGCTGCAGGATCAATTCAAACAGGCGGTATCGACGGCGATGGCGTCCGAATCGATGATGGCCGACGCCGCGGCGCGCGCCACCGACACGGCGGTCAAATTCGCCACCGCCGCCACGGCGACGGGCAAGGCCGCCGCTGCCGACACCGGCGCCGACGCGGCCAGCGCGGCCAACGCCAATGCCGCCGGCGCCGCCCCTGCCGCCGACAAGCCGGATCTCAAACCTGCGCCGAAAAAGGCCGCCGCCAAAACCGCGCCGCCAAAAACCGGCAAGCCCGGCGCCGAAAAGCCCTGATTAGTGCTTGATCGCCGCGCCACCGGCGTCCGGCCTCAGGCCAGGCGCTGGATGCGGATGGCGTCGATCATGCCGTCTTGCTGGCGCTGCACTTTTTCGATATCGATCAAGCCCTCCTGCTCCAGCAGCTTGGCGCTGTCGTGGGCGGACTGGAAACTGTCGAGGGTGTCTCCCTTGGCTGCGACCGGCCGTATCCAGGCCACGCTGCCCACTTTCATCTTCGTGTACACTTCTTTTGCGATATCACGCATATTGTTTTGCCCTTTATTTCAAGGCGCAGACAGGGCTGCGCCGCGATTCAGTGTAATCATTTGGTGACGGTGAAACAAGTTGCTGTTGCGCCCATCCGTCACCCCGGGAGCGGTCGGTGCCAGCCGGCGTCACTCCGGAACCGCGCCGTTGGCGGCCTCGTACTCGACCGCGGCGGCCGCCGCCGCCACGCCCGACACCGGCGCCAGCATCGCCAGCTGTTCCATCAACTGCGCGAAACGCAGCTGGCCCGGCGCGATCGCGTCGACATGCATCAACACGCCGATCGCCTCCTCGGCCAGCTCGCGCACATAGCCAGTTTGGTGCAGTTGCGAGATCAGGATCTGCGCCGAATTAAACAGGATGCGCATATTGTGCGGCAGCGCCTTGCGCGCCACGCGCATCCATTCGACCGCCTCGATCAACTTGCCGGTCTTCCATAGCAGCACGCCCTTGTTCATCATGTCGGCCGCCTCCTGGCGCGAGGCCTTGATCAACTCGATGCCCTCGTCGCCCATGCGCGCCTTGTCGAAGATTTTCTGCACATCCTCGAGCAGCGGCGCGTTGTCATGGTTGTTGCGCGCCACGTAGCACAGCAGGGTCACCGGCGCGTCCTTGACGCCGACCGCGAACAGCAGCGTCGCCATGTCGAGGCAGGTGGTGCTGTCCGGACGCTGCTTGGTTTCGTCGGCCAGCATCGCCTCCAGTTCGTCGCCGGATTTGCGCGCGCGCCGGTAGTCGCCGCTCTCGTGGTAGACCAGGCCCTCGGTGATCTTGGCGCGCAAGGTAACCTGGTCGCCGCCGAACTGGTGGACCGCCGCGTTCAGCAGGCGTATCGCTTCCTTGGTGTCGTTCTTCAAGCCGCACACGCGCGCCAGGCCGAAATAGGCGTCGACTGTCTTGGCCACCGAGTACTCGCCCATCTCTATGCATTTGCGGAAGGCTTTTTCGGCCACCGGGATATTCCCCAGCTTGAGCGCCGTCTGGCCGAACGCGCGCTGGCGCGGCACCGAATTGGGCGACAGCTTGGCGGCTTTTTCCAGCACGCCGAAGGCTTCCTCGTGCTTGCCCTGCTGCTGGAACGACAGCGCCAGCTGGTCGAAGGCGTCGATGTAAAAGCGGTTGTCCGCGATCACCGCCTGGAACATCTGCTGCGCCGCTTCCAGCTCGCCGGCGCTCATGCGGATCTTCGCCAGGCCGCAGCGCGCCCAGTTGTATTCACGCTCCTCGAGCACCTTCTCGTAGACCGCGCGCGCCTGTTCCGGCACGCCGCTTTTCAGCAGCAAGGTGGCCTTCATCCGCTGCAGGTCGATCTCGTGCAGCGGATAGAGCGGGATCTGTTCCTCGCACAGGCGCGCCGCGCGCAGGTAGTCCTTGTCGGCGAAGGCCTGGTCGATCTCGCGGAAGATCTGTTTCTTGTTCCACACGCGGTTCAGGCGCGTCAGCAGCACGCCCTCGGTGATCGGCTTGATGATGTAGGCGTCCGGCTGGTGCTCGGCCGCGCCCATCACCGACTCCACGCTTTTCTCGGCCGACACCATCAGCCACACGCTGCTGGGCAGCATCAGGTTGCGCAGGCGCGCCTCCTCCAGCACCTGCTGGCCGTTCTTGCCGTCGCCGAGGTTGTAGTCGCACATGACGACGTCGTAGCGCGTCTTCGACAGCAGCACGATGGCCTCGCCGCCGCTGGCCGCCTGGTCGATGTGCTTGGCGCCGAGGTTGCGCAGCGATTCGCGCAGCAGCTGGCGGATGCCGACGAAATCGTCGACCAGCAGATAGCGCTTCTCGGCCCAATCGATGTCGCCGCTGGTCGGGGTTTCCGCGTTCATGGAAGCCGCAAAATGAAACAGCCGCCGCCCAGGGCGCCGCTGTTTTCCAGCGCGATGCCGCCGTGGCGCTGCCGATGCTTGTGCATCTTCGCCACTTCGCTGGAAAAGTACAGACCGAGGCCGCTGCTGTTGCTGAGGAAGTTGACCTTGCTGGCGCCGCTCTTCATGGCGTCGGCGCCGGCCTCCAGGATGGCCGGCGGGAAGCCGTCGCCGTTGTCTTCCACGCGCAATTCCAGATAGTCGCCGTCTACCTTGATATTCAACCGGATACGGTCGCGCGTGTAGCGGATGGCGTTGTTGATGGCGTGGACCAGCACTCCGATGATCAAGTCCTCGTCGAAGGTCCAGATGGCGTCCGCCGGAAAATCGACGTCGAGCGTGACGCCGCGCGATTGCAGCAGGATGCGGGCCTGGCCCTTGACCTGGTCGACCAACTCGCTGACGCGATGGGCGGCGGGATCGAACGGGTAACCGGGCTTGCCGACCTCCTTGTACAACGCTAGCAACTGGATCAAATTGTCGTTGAGGCGGCGCGTCTGGTACAGCATCTGGCCCAGTTGCCCGTAACGAGGTTGCTCATGTCCGGATTGCTCATGTCCGGGCTGGCCGGCGGCGGCCGGCGCGGACGGCGGCGCGGAGGCGGCGATCAGGTTCTCCAGCGTGCCGCTGAGGACGCTGATCGAATTCTTCATGTCGTGCACCGTCGAGGCCAGGAACATCAACAACTCTGGCGATCCCTCGTAGTGCTGCGCTTGGTATTCGTCCATAGTGCGGTGCTCGCGCCCGGTTCAAAGGGTGATTATATCCTGCGCGATATAGCCAAGCCAACGCCGGCATGGCTGGCGTGCGCAGCGTATTTGCGCCAACGCAACGCCGGTGTGGCGTCCGGTTCACTGGCCGCGGCGGCGCTCCTTGAGCAGGAACCGGCCCGGGTCGAGCGCCGCCACCAGGCTCGCCTCCAGCGGCGGCGGCGTGTTCTCCAGTTGACTGACCAGCAACTCGGCCATCAGCGGGGCCCAAATCAGGCCGCGCGACGCGTAGCCCAGCAAACCGTACAACCCGGGATGGCGCGGCACGTCGCGCAGGCGCTCCAGGCGTCCGGCGGCGCCGTGGTCGGGCAAGGCGCCGCACAGCGGCAGGCGGTCCGGCGCGGCGCAGCGGAAGCCGACGCGCCCGGCCAGCGGCGCGCTCGCCGCCAGCGCCGCCACGTCGGCGCCCGGGACGATCTCCGCCAGCCGCGTGAGGTTTTCCAGCTGGCTGGCGGCGCGCAGGTGCGGATCGTCGTCGTTGTCGTAGGTCGCGCCGGCGCAGACGATGCCGTTGGCGGCCGGCGTCACGTAGGCCTCGCGGCAGACCACCAGCGGCAGCCTGGGGGCGCCTTGCGACCCCGGTGCGTCGAGCGCCAGATGCGTGACCTGTCCGCGCAGCGCCGACAGCGGCAGCAGCGCCGCCTGCGCGATGTCGGCGGCGCCGGTGCCGTTGGCCAGGATCAGCGTCGGCGCCTGGGCGATCAACACGCCGTCGGCGCCGATCACGTGCCACGCGCCGTCGATCCTGCGCAATGCGAGCGCACGCGTGTGGAACAGGCGGCGCAAGCGTTCGCCGCAAGCGTCGAGCATGGCCTCGCACAGCGACGCCGGCCGCGCCCAGCCGCCCTGCTCGAACAGCCAGCCGCCGTGCGGCGTGTCGCCGCCCAGCAAGCGGCCGGCGTCTTCGGCCGCCAGCCAGCGCGCGTACGCCGGCGGATAATCCCACGCCGCCAGCACGTCGCGCTGCACCTTCGCGTGCGCGGCGTCGCGCGCCAGCTGCAGCACGCCGCAATCGGCGCCGTCGAACGCTTCGCCGACGCCGCCCAGGCGGCGCCACTCGCGCAGCGCGAACAGATAGGCGGCGCGGCTCAAACGGGTCGGGATATTGTCGTCCTTCGACAGCAGCGGCATGAAGATGCCGGCCAGGTTGCCGGACGCCTCCTGCGCCGGCCGCGCGTGCCGCTCGATCAGCGTGACCTCCCAACCGTGGGCGCACAGCCGATGGCAGGCGGAGGAGCCGGCCAGGCCGGCGCCGATGACGATCGCGCGCCGCTGCGGTTGCGGCGGCGCCGGCGGCTGCGGTTTGCGGCTTCGGTAGACCGCGCCGACATCGGGCGAACCGGCGATGGCGTGGCAGGCGAAACCGGCCGCCGTCAGCGCCCACACCAGCGGCTCGTCCGGCGCGTGCGCGTGCAGCGTCGCGCCCGGCGCGGCCAGCTTGGCCAGGCCGCGCGCCAGGCCCGGGACCAGAGCCGGCGCGCAACAGGACACCTGGAAATCGTCGACCCGCGCCTCGATCTGCGGCAGCACGGCGTCGAGCGCGCCGACCAGCAGATCGAGCGTCACGCGGCCGCCGTCGAGCACGATGCGGTGGAAGCCCGGCACGTTCAGCGGCCAGCGGGCGCGCAGCCTGTCGTCGGTGATGCGGGCCGCCTCCGGCAGGTCCGGCGCGACGGCCAGATAGTGCAGCGGCGCGCTCCCCGGCGTGGCGGCCCGCGCCCATGCGGCCGCGAAGCGCGCGCCATCGGCGAAATCCGTATCGAGTACGACGCGCGCCGTCGTCACTTGCGCCGCTTCCGGCAGAAGCACGCCGGATCATGGTCGTCGACCAGGCCGATGCCCTGCATGTAGGCGTAGACGATGGTCGAGCCGACGAACTTGAACCCCAGCTTGGCCAGATCCTTGGAGATGCGGTCCGACAGCTCCGTCTTGCTGGCGCGCGGGCCGTCGCCGGAGACAATCGGCTTACCGCCGACATAAGCCCACAGCAGTTGATCGAGGCTGCCGCCGCCGGCGCGCAGGCGCAGGTACGCTTGCGCGTTGGTGATCGCCGCCGCCACCTTCAACTTGTTGCGCACGATGCCGGGATCGGCCAGCAACGAGGCCACCTTGCCGGCATCGTAGGCGGCGATCTTTTCGGCGTCCCACTGGTCGAAGGCGGCGCGGTAGGTCTCGCGTTTATTCAGGATGGTCTCCCAGCTCAGCCCCGCCTGCGCGCCCTCCAGATTGAGCATCTCGAACAGGCGCGTCTCGTCGTGGCAAGGCACGCCCCATTCGGTGTCGTGGTAGTGCAGGTAAAGGGGATTGGCCGGGTTGGCCCAGCCGCAGCGGATTTTGGTCATCGCATCGGGATCGAAGGTCGTCGGGAGGGCAAGTATAGCAACCGGAAGGCGCCGCCGGCGGGCGGGTTAGAATGGGAGCCTTGATCGACCCTTGATCAACCCTTGATCGACCCTTGATCGACCATCACGACAGGAGCTTTGCATGCAATTCGAGGCAACACTGGAATGGAAACGCGACGGACAGGATTTCCCCGGGCAGCGCTACAGCCGCGCGCACACCTGGCGCTTCGACGGCGGCGCGGTCGTGCCGGCATCGTCGTCGCCGCTGTCGGTGCCGCTGCCGATGTCCGACGCCGCCGCCGTCGATCCGGAGGAGGCGCTGGTGGCCGCCGCGTCGAGCTGCCATATGCTGTTCTTCCTGTCGATCGCCGCCAAACGGGGACACACCGTCGACAGCTACACCGACCACGCCATCGGAACGCTCGGCAAGAACGCGCAGGGGAAAATGGCGATGACGCGCATCGCGCTGCGCCCGGCCATCGTGTTCGCCGGCACCGCGCCGCCGGGCGACGACGAGCTGCACGCCATCCACCACGAGGCGCACGACAAGTGCTACATCGCCAATACGCTCAACTGCGAGGTGGTGGTCGAGGCGCCGGCCGCCTGATCGAGCCGCATCAGGTTTCCAGGTCGCTCGACAGCCCGACGCGGCGACGCTCGCCGCCCAGCGACAGCGGTCCCGCCAGATTGCTGACCAGGCGTACCTCGCCCCCCGCCACGGCGTCGTCGAGTTGGTGCATCAAGCGCGGGAACAGGCCGTCGGCGCGGGCGTGCTCGGTGCCGTACAACGCCGCCCAGGCGTTGCGGCCGGAGCGCTTGGCGATGTACAGGCCCTGGTCGGCCAGCTCCACCACCTGCGACCATGACAGCAGGCGCGGTTGCGCCGGCAGGAAGGGGAAACAGGCGAAGCCGATCGAGCAGGTCTTCGACAAGGCCACGCCGTCCGGCAGCACGAACTCGCGTTCGGCGACCACTCGGCGCATGCGCTCGGCCACCACGCGCGCGTCGTCGCGGTGGGTGGCGCGCGCCAGCACCAGGAACTCCTCGCCGCCCCAGCGGATCACATAGTCCGATTCGCGGAACACTTCGTGCAGCCGCGCGGTCATCTGCACCAGGATGGCGTCGCCGGCGGCGTGGCCGTAACGGTCGTTGACTTCCTTGAAGTGGTCGATGTCGACCATGAAGAACACCAGGTCGTTGGCCGCCTGCAGTTCCAACGCCGTCAGCTGCTGGCCGCGATGCTGGCCGCCGTCGTAGCCGCGCAAACTCATCGCCACGTCGGCGTCGACGTTGCGCAGGAAGAAGCGGCGGTTGCGCAGGCCGGTCAGCTGGTCGGTCAGGCTGACCTCCTCGAGCGCCTGGTAGGCGCGTTCGAGCTCGAGGTTCTTTTCCACCAGCTGCTCCTGGGTGGCGCTCAAGGTCTTCAGCGTCGCCGCCACCTGGCGGTAGGCGCTGGCGTTGTCGAGCGCGATCGCGCCGTAGGCGCACAGGGTGCGGAAGATCAGCCGTTCGCGCTCGCCGTAGGCGTTGGCGTGCAGCGACTGCACCGTCATCGCCCCCAGCACGCGCTCGCCCACGCGCAGCGGCGCGAACAACAGCGTCAGGGTCGGCAGGGTGCCCGGGATCAGGTTCGGCGTCACCTCGGCCGCGCCCAGTTCGATCAGGATCTCGCGCCGCTCGCGCACGCAGCGCGCGGTGTTGGCGCGCGGGTCCGCCAGCGAATAGCGCACCTCCGGCAGCGGATTGCCGGCCTCGACGCCGAACGCGCACGACAGCCACACGCCGCTCGGCTCCAGCAGGAAGATCGAAAAATGCGTGGCGTCGAGCAGGCCGTGCACGTGGCGGTCCAGCGCGCGGAACACCGCCGCCGCGTCCAGGTGGGCGGTGATCTCCTGGCCGACCGCGCTCAGGTGCGCCAACGTGGCGCTGGTTTGCTGCAGCACCTCGGCGCGCTGCGCCTCGGCCGCCGCCAGCTGGCGATGGTGCTCGGCCTCGGTCTGCGCGCGCTCGGTCTGGTATTGCACCTGCATGGCGATGGCGCGGTTGGTGGCCTGCTGGCTGTGGGTCTGGTCGCGCGCGGCGGAGGCCTGCAGCGCGATCGCGTAGGCGCGCGCGTGGTCGCCGATGGCGGCGTACCCGCTCGCGGTGGCGTCGAGCAGCGCGCCGGGCACGATGTAGCCGTCGATGGTGGCGGCGATCTCCAGCGCCAGCAGCAGGTAGTGCAGCACCGGGTTGGGCGCCATCATCAGGTCTGGCTCGGGCAGCGCGTGGTGCGCGTGGAGATCGGCCAGCACGTTGAGGGCGGCGATCTGGCCCAGCGCGTCGCCATGCTCGCGCGCCAGCGCCAGCGCGCCGCGCACGGCCGCCAGCGCCTCGTCCGGCCGGTCCAGGTGCGACAGCGCGTGCGCCTGGCCGCGCCGGGCGCTGCTCTGGAAATCGTTCTGCGCCAGCGCGTCGCCGCGGGCGGCGAGCCGGGTGAAGCTGTCGAGCGCGGCCGTGTAGTTGCCCAGGTCCAGCGCCAGGTCGCCCTGGTATTCCAGCGCCACCGCGTAGGCGCGCGAACCGGACAACGGCGCCAGCACGGCCAGCGCCTCGCGCAGCAGCGTTTGCGCGGCCTCGCGCTGGCCCAGCTGGCGCAAGGTTTCGGCGGTCTGCATCAGGCACATGCCGATCGACAGCGGCCAGCCGGCCGGGCGCGCCAGGTCGAGGCCGCGCTGCATCCATTCCAGCGCCGCCTCGTGCGCGTTGAGGCTGGTGAAGCCGTTGCCGATGTTGGTGGCGATGATGATGGCGCGTCGGACCTGGCCGGTCACCAGCGCCATCTCGAAGCTGAGCATCAGGTGGCCGATGGCGCGGCCGTATTCGCTGCGCTGGAAGGCGCAGGTGCCCAAGTAATCGCTGACCCAGCCGGCGGCGATCGGCGCCAAGCCGCCCGGATCGGCGTCGAAGCGGCCTTCCCATTGCCGCTGCGCGGCCTGCCAGTCGCCGAACGCGGCGCAAATGCCGGCGGCGGCGTCGGCCACGTCCACCCGCACCGGGTCGCCGCCGGCCCGGGCGGCCGCGCCGGCCCGGGCCAGCCAGCGGTCGCCGGCGGCGCTGTCGCCGCGGTCGTTGGCGACCCAGGCCAGCAGCCAGCAGGCGTCGGCGCGGGCGCATGCGGCGGCGGCGGCCGGGATGGCGTCCGTGATGGCCGAGGTCGCCATGTCGGCGTCCGTGGAGGTGGAGGTGGAGGTGGAGGCGCAGGTGGAGCTGGAGTCGCCGGCAGCCTCGGCCGCCGCCCGCTCAAACAGCGACAATGCCTGTTCGGCCTGGTATTCGGCGGTGTCGAGCTGGCCGTCGAGCCATTCGGCCTCGGCGGCGATCAGCAGCAGGCGGCCGCGCGCCACCAGCGCGTCGGCCGGCGGCAACGGGCCCAGCAGGGGAACGATGTCGGCCGACAAGGCGCGCGCGCGCGCGGGCGCGCGCTGGCGCAAATGCCAGGCGAGCGCCATGAGCAACGGCAAGCGGGCGCCGCCGGATATCTCCGGCAACACCGCCTCCCACCGCGCCAGCTCCCCATCGAGGGCAAACATGTCCACCAAGTGACGTCCTTTGACTGTGTGTCGTGCGCCGGGCATAGTTGCCCGAACGTATTAAACGCTGTGACAGCATTATTCCACAGTTTTCAGGGTCCTTCGCCGGCCCGCTCCAAGTGCCTGAATGCAAAGCGATTTCAGTTCCCATGGGAAATTCCACGCGGATGCCGGGTCCGCCGGCCGACCTGGCTGACGAAAAAAAACGCCGGCAAGCCGGCGTCTTGTAGGGATGCAACAACGCTTACGAAGCGTGCTTGCTGATCTCGATCAAGCGGGTCCGCATGGTGTCGCTGGCGGCCGGGCCGGGTGCGAACATATAGTCTTCGTCGTTGATGGCCAGGCCGCTGTTGGCGTCGACCAGCACCTGGTCGGCCGGTTTGCCGGTTTCGCGGCTCACCACCAGCAGGCTGGCGCCTTCCGGTGCCAGATGGTCGTTGCCCCAGGCGATGAAGGCCAGCAGCACGGGTTTGAAGTCGCGGCCGGCCTTGGTCAGCAGGTACTCATAGCGCGGTGGACGGGCGCTGTACTGGCGCCGCTCCATCAGGCCGCCCTCGACCAGCCCGGCCAGGCGGCGGGTCAGCATGTTGGGGGCGATCTTGAGGCTCTTTTCAAATTCGTCGAAACGCGACAGGCCGTAGAACGCGTCGCGCAGGATCAAAATGCTCCACCATTCGCCAACTTTACCCAGGCTGCGGGCGATGGGGCAAGGCATGCGGCCGAAATCGGTATGTTTCATGTGTAACTCCTTGGTTCAAGTGAACAGGAAAATCGGTTGAAAACGCAGCGTGATGCGACTTACTTGCATGACTGCTGTAACAATGTGTGACTTTTTTGCGAGCAAACCTTTGCGACTATGTGTGATTTTTCTGGTGTCAATTTCGCCTCCTTTTTTGCCCTGCGGTTTAAGTACTTTCCCAGTGAAAAACAATATTTTTCAGCCCTTTTCCAGTTGCCAAAATAGGCCAAAAAACGACCTTGAAAACTCTCCAAATTCCACCGATTTGTAAGGGTGGATTTCGTCGTGAAATGTGAACATTGGATAGAATGTTTATTCACGGTAAAATTCGTTTTGTTAGAGCAACCCATAAACCCGCTTGCCGCCTACTACGCCATTTATGAAAACCCTCGCCCAAACCTTCGCCCCGTCGTTCGCCCTGTTCGCCCTGCTCGTCGCCGGCCTGCCGCTGACTGCCAGCGCCGGCAACAAAACCGCCACCAGCGCCATGCAAGTAAGCTTCGTGGTCAAGGAAGCCTGCACCGTGCAAACCGCCACCGGCCCTGCCAGCGTCCAGCAACGCGGCGCCACCACCGCGACCGCCCCCGCCCCGGTGGTCGCCTGCGAACTGAAAACGCCCTACCTGCTTACCCGCGGCGCCGATCAGCCAGCCGCTGCCGCCATCGACCGCGCCGCCGCGCCCATCCGCACCGAATCGGGCGCGCAGAACTGGGTCGTCTACTTCTGATGCCGCCGGCCGCCACCCGCGCGCGCCGGCCCCTCCCCCGTTAAAACACCACCGTCGCCGTGACGGTATCCTTGTAATCGCCCGGAGACGGCGTGCTCTGTAGCGGCACCAGTCCGTACACGGTCTGGGTTTGCGTGCCGCCGTTGCCGGTGCCCGACACGATCGTGGTGCCGCCGCTGCCATCGCCCCAGCTGGCGCCGTCGAGCGTGTTCGATATCTGATAACTCAACAATTCCGTGGTAGCAACGTTGCGCATCCGGCGCGCCGTGCTGGTGGCGCCATTGGCGCCGGCCGACAGCGCCACCCGGTACGGCGTGCTCTTGCTGCACTGGACCGACATCGTCGATGTCGTGCGGACATTGCTGTTGAGGAGCGAGCTGTTCGGGAACGCCAGGTTGCCGACATTGATGTTGCAGTCGTTGATGACGGCGGCGCGGACCTGGAACACGATCGGCAACGTCGGTCCGAGCGCGCACGCGGCGGTGCCGGTCAGGAAGAAGATGTACTGCATCAGGCCGCTGCCGGCGCCGAAATCCGAGGTGAACGCCAGGTCGTTCGGCCCCACCGCCAGCCCGGCCAGGGTGGCGTCGGCCGACAGCTTGCCGAACAAGGTGACGTTCTGCACCAGCGAACCGACGCCGCCGCCCTTGGTCAGCGTGAAGGTGATCGGCGTCGGCGTGTCGGTGCCGACCCAGCCGCCCCAAATCTTGGCCGGCGCGTACGTGGCATCGGTGTAAATATTGTAGTTGGCGCGCAGCGCGCCATTGCCGACCTGGCGCGTGCTGGTCACCGTCGACGACGAATTGCTGCCGGCGCCCAGATACAGGCACACGGTCACGCTCGGCGTCAGCAGGTTGCCGAGGAAATTGGTCCAGGTGCAGGTGATCTGGAGCGTCGCGGACGCGTAGACGTCGACGCTGGAAATCGAGCTGACGCTGGGGAAGACGAGGTTTTGCGGCGCGATGGCGCAGCTGTCGGCGCGCGCCGGGCCGGCCAGCAGCGCCAGCCCCAGCCCCAGCCCCGACAGGAGCGCCAGCCGCCGCGCCGTCATTGCACACCCCGGCAGATAAACGGTCCGAGCGTCGGCAGCGCCGGGCCCTTGGCCGCCTCGTAGGCGAACTCGACGACGCACGGCACGCCGTCCACGGTCAGCCGCAGATGGTTCTGCGGCGCCAGGTTGTCGATGAAGGCGACGCCGTCGAAGCCGACCAGCGTCGACGCGCCGCTCTCGACGTGCAGCACCCGCGCGCCGGCCGCGACCGGCTTGCCGTCGGCGCCGTGCACGATCACGCTGGCCGCCGCGTAGGTCTCGACCGGGAAGCGCGCCAGCACGCCGGACTGGCGCGCCGGCACCACCTCGCGCCGCGTGGCCGCGATGCGGGCGTCGAGCGGCAGCGCGCTGGTGTCGATGCCGACCTGGTTGATCAGGTACGGATTGAGGTTGGGCACTAGCAGGTAGCCGCCGGCGCCGGTGCGGCCGATCACGCGGTTCTCCTGCAGCACCGGCACGCCGCCGACGCCGTCGGTCGACACCAGCGCGAAGCCGGCGCCGACCTGGCGCGCCGCGTGCACGCCGCCGTCCATCACCACCAGCGAGCCGGCCGCGCTGAGCGAGGTGCTGCGGTTGTCGCCGTTTTGCTGCACCAGCGCGCCGACCTGGCCGTAGCCGCCCAGATACGTCAATTGTCCCTGGCGCAGCGGCGCGCCGTTGCTCTCGAGCGACTGCAGACCCCAGCCGAAGCCGCCGGCGTAGTCGGCCGAGCGGCCCACCGTGACGATGCGGCTGCGCACGCCGTTCTGGCGGCCGGCGCTGGCGTTGGCGGCGATGCGGTCGCCGAACGAGGCGCTCAGGCTGAAGAACAGGCCGCGCGCGGCGGCGTCGCGCAGGTCGCGGAAGGCGCTCACGCTCAGGTAGAAGCCGGCGCCCAGCGTGGCGGCGTACGACAGCGCGGCGATGCGCGCCGGCGGCAGCGACGGCGCGCGCAGGCTCACCAGGCTGGCGCCGAGGCTGTGGCCCGGCCACAGCGCCAGATTCACGTTGATGCGGTCGTTGGCGCGGGCGCCGGCGCCGCTGTCGGCGGTGGCCAGGTCGCTGTAGCCGCCGCTGGCGCGCAAGGTCTCGGCGTCGATGCTGAAGCGCCCGCTCAGATACTGGTAACCGAGGCCGGCCTGGACGCCGCGCCCGCTGCCGCTGGCGTTGCGCCGCCCGCCGCTGGCGGCCAGCGAGGCGCGCACCACGCCGGCCTGGCCGAGCCGCAGCATGGCGCCGGCGCCGCCGTTGACGACCTCGCGCCCGACCTCGCCGTGGCCCTCGACGGTCAGGCTGTCGCTGACGCCGTGGCGCAGCGAGGCGCTGGCCGCCGGCGCGCGCGCGTAGCCGAACGAGCGCGTGGTGTAGTCGCGCCGCAGCACGCCGAGCTCGATCGAATAGTCGGTCAGGCCGGCCGCCAGCAGGCGCGTGTCGACATACAGCGGCACCGTGGTGGTGACCGCGCGCCCGGCCGTGTCGCGCGTGACCAGCGTGGCCTGGCCGGCGCCGTTGATGCCGGCCACCTGGTTGATCACGAACGGTCCCGACGGCACGGCCGTCTCGACCTGGCGCACGCCGTTGACATACAGGCTGACGGCGCTGGGCACCACGGCCGAGCCGGACAAGGTGGCGACCGGGAAGGTCAGCAGGTCCGGGCGCAGGTCGAAGCTCTTGCGCCATTGCACGCCGCCCATGCGCAGCGAGCGGCTCCACGGCAGCGACGACGAGATCAGGTCGCCCACCTGCCAGGTCTCCAAGGTCACCGGATCGGAACGCACCCAGGCGGTGTCGAGGCGGATGAAGCGCGGGCCGGTGCCGGTGGCGCCGGCGTTGTAGACGCCGGTGCTGTTGAAGACGCCGCTGTCGTTGAAGTAGCGCAGCTCGTGGGCCACCGACACGCCGCGTTCGCGGTCGAGCCGGCCGAACGCGTCATAGGTCAGCACCAGCCCCGGCGTGACGGCGGCCGGGCCGGCCACGCGCACGCTGCGCCCGGACAGCGCCACCGGCGCGCGCAGCGTATCGGCCACGCGCAGCGCGATCGACTGGCGCGTCGCGTCGTAGCTGTAGCTCAGGCCGCGGATGTCGTCGAGGTCGAACTGATCCCGGCCCTCGACCCCGAACAGGCGCGGGTCGAGCTCCAGGTCGCGCAAATTCTGCACGCTGCTGCGCAAGCCGGTGGTGGTGCCACGGGTAAAGCGCAGTATCAGTCCGGTCGGTTCACCGTTCAATTCCACCTCCAAAAAAAGTTCCTCTTCCACCGGCGGCGCGGGCGGCGCTTGCGCCAGCGCCGCCGTCGCCAGGTTCAGGGCCATCAGTGACAGGCAGAGCAGCCGCCCCCACATGCCCGCTCAGTCCAGCCGTCCGGTGGCGCTGTCGCTCACGGGCCGGGCGTTGATATTGGCCTTGACGGCCAGCGCGCCGCGCAGGTCCGCATCGGCCGGCGTCGGCAGGCGCCACTCGCGCTCGCGCCCGGCCAGCACATAGCCGAACAGGCCGGGGGCGATGACGAACTGGCCGCCGGCGGCGTTGCGCAGCTCCAGCGCGCCGATCTGCGCGCGCTGGTTGCCGCTGTTTTTCACCCGCAGCATCCAGTTGCCGTCCTTCTTGAACACGCTCCACGCCAGCGACGGCGCGGCGCGCTCGTCGGCCGGCAGCACGAACATCGGCACCGAGTAGCGCAGGCGGATATCCACGCCGGCCGCCGGGGCGCCGTCTTCGGGCGGTATTTCATCGATCAAAATCCGGTAGCACAACTCGCTGCTTGGGAGTTGCTGGCTACGCCGCACGAGGCGAATGATCTGGCTGCTCTTGGGCCCGATCTGTAGAATTGGGGGACTCGCTACCACTTCCTGGGTCGGCGTCAGGAGGTCGTCGCCGTCCTTCTGCTCCCACTGATACACCCTGACTTGGCCATACACCGGGCTCTCGCCGAGGTTTTGCATCGAAATGCCGGTGGCACCCTGGCCCGCGCGCAAAACGATCATCACGGGGGAAATCTGCAAATTCGCAGCGCCCGCCTGTACTCCCAGCATCGCAAGGACGCCGCACATCACCCAGCACACTAGTCGCGCCGGTAGGTTCATCGTTTAGAAATACACCGTGGCGGTGATCGTCGATTTATAGGTGTCCGGCTGCGGCGTCGCCTGGGCCGGCACCACGCCGTACACGGTGAGCGTCTGCGACGCGCCGGTGCCGGTGCCCGAGCGGGTGTCGGTGCCCTGCGTGTTGCCCCAGTTGGTGGCGCCGGCGGCCTGGTACAGGTTGAAGGCGACGGTGCTGGTGTTGGCGCCGGTGCCGCTCATCACGCGCGCGGCGGTGGTCGAGCCGGTGCCGGTGCCGGCGTTCAGGCCGACGTTGTACAAGGTGGTGTTGGTGCAGGTGACGCTGAGCGTGGTGTTGACCGACACCGACGTCGCCAGCACGCCCTGCGACTGGCCGAAATCGAGCGCGTTGGCGGCGATGGTGCAATCGGCGATGATTCTCATCGTCACGTCGAAGTTGCTGGTCTTGGAGCCGTTGACGTAGACGGCCGCGTCGGCGACGGGCGCGGTGGCGGCCAGGGCGGCCGCCAGCACGGCCGCGAGGCCCGCCGAACGGGATGTGCGCTTGCTTTTCATTGAAACCCCCATAATTAACAATTGAATGACGGTGTCGAGGGGCGTTATTCAGGACAATTGCCATCGCTCAACACTTGGGCCAATTATTGATGATCTAAAAAAACCGCGCTTTTGCTGCAAGTGACTACGGTTTTGGGAGCGTAGAAAACTATTAAAAATTTTTAAAAGATAGGCATAATACGCAACAGGGCGTGAAGATTTTATCAACCAAGCAAGGTGAACCATGCCGACGGCCAGCGACAGCACACAGCGCAAGATCCTCATCGTGGACGACTCCGCGTTCGAGCAGCGCGTGCTGGTCGACTTGCTCAGCGAACTGCCCTACAAGGTGTCGGTGGCCTTCAACGGGCTGCAGGGCTACCAGCTGGCGCTGGCCAATCTGCCGGACCTGATCCTGCTCGACGTGCGCATGCCCAATATGGACGGCTACACGGCGTGCAGGTTGCTCAAAGCCAACCCTGTGACGCAGGACATCCCGGTCATCTTCCTCAGCGGCGCCGACGCCGACGAGGAGCGCATCATGGGGCTGTCGATCGGCGGCGTCGACTATGTTTCCAAACCGTTTTCGCCGGGCGAGCTGGCGGCCCGCATCCAGGTGCACCTGAACCTGGCGCGCCGCGTCAGCGACCGCGGCCTGCACGCCTCCAACGACCCCGAGGCCGCCGCGGCGGCCGCCTCGGGCGGTCCCGACAGCGATCCGGACGCGGTCATCGTGGCCGCCGTCAAGCGCCTGATCGACGACAACCTGGCCACCTTGCCGGGGCTGGCCGAGATCGCCCGCAGCGTCGGCACCTACCGTGAAAAACTGTCGCAGATCTTCCGCGAGCAAACCGGCATGACGGTGTTCGCCTTCATCCGCGAGGCCCGCATCCGGCGCGGCGAGGAGTTGCTGCGCGACACCGACATGGACGTGCAGGACATCGCGCTGCTGATCGGATTTAACAATGCTGGCAATTTCGCCACGGCCTTCCGCGAGCGCATCGGCATCACGCCGAGCGCCTTCCGCAGCTCCAACCACCACCACCAAAGAAAAACGCCGCAGGCCTGACGGCGCGCGGCGTGCGGCGGCGGCGTGGCGGCCGGTTTAGCGCAGCCGGAACACGCTGACGACGGCCGCCAGGTTGGCGGCCTGCTCCTGCAGCGACCCGGCGGCCGCCGCCGCCTGTTCCACCAGCGCGGCATTTTGCTGTGTCACCTCGTCCATCTGCGTGATCGCGCGGTTGACTTCCTCGATGCCGGTGCTCTGCTCGTGGCTGGCGGCCGAAATCTCGGCCACCACGTCGCTGACGCGGCGCACGCTCGACACCACCTCGCTCATCGTGGTGCCGGCGCGCTGCACCAGCGCCGTGCCGCTGTCGACCTGGGTCACCGAATCGTCGATCAGCTGCTTGATCTCCTTGGCCGCCGCCGCGCTGCGCTGGGCCAGGTTGCGCACCTCGGACGCCACCACCGCGAAGCCGCGCCCCTGCTCGCCGGCGCGCGCCGCTTCGACGGCGGCGTTGAGCGCCAGGATGTTGGTCTGGAAGGCGATGCCGTCGATCACGCTGATGATGTCGACGATCTTGCGCGAGGCGGCGCTGATCGCCTCCATCGTCGCGATCACCTCGCCCACCACCTGGCCGCCGTCGGTGGCGGTGCCGGACGCCGATTGCGCCAGCTGGTTGGCCTGGCGGGCGTTGTCGGCGTTCTGCTTGACGGTCGAGGTCAACTCCTCCATCGCCGAGGCGGTCTCCTCCAGCGAGCTGGCCTGCTCCTCGGTGCGGCTCGACAGGTCGAGGTTGCCGCTGGCGATCTCGGCCGACGCGGTGGCGATGGTGTCGGTGCCGCCGCGCACCTCGCCCACCACCCGCAGCAGGCTGTCGTTCATCGCCTTGAGCGAGAGCATCAGCTGCCCGGTCTCGTCCTTGCTGGTGCTGACGATGTGGCCGGTCAGGTCGCCCTCGGCCACGCGGCGGGCGATCACCACCGCCTCCTGCAGCGGCGCGGCGACGGCGCGCGACACCGTTGTCGCCAGCAGCAGGCTGATGACGATCAGCGCGCCCAGCGTCCCCAGGATCAGCTTGCGGGCCAGCGCGAACGTCTCGGCGGCCGAGGTGTCGGCCGCCGTGCTGCCGTCGTCGTTGATCTTGACCAGCGCGTCCAGCTGCTCGTTGACCTGGCGGAACACCTTGTTCGAGGCGCCACGGAACAGCACCCGCGCCTCGTCCTTCTGGCCGGCGCGCGACAGCGCCGTCAGCTTCTTGCTTTCGGCCTGGTAGGCCTCCATGGTTTTCTGCAACTCGGCATAGATGCGTTTTTCCTCCGGCTCCGACACCAGCGCCGCGTACGAGGCCTGCTGCTTGGCCAGGGTTTCGAGGCGGGTCGCCATCGATTTCTCGGTGGCCGCCATGTCGGCCTCCTCGGACAACAGGATGTGGGTCGATTCGGAGATGCGGTAGCGCGACATCGAGGTCTGCATCTGGCCCAGGTAGCGCACCGCCGGCATCCAGTTGGTGGCGATGTCGGTGGAGGCCTGGTTCACCTTGACCAGCTGGGTGATCGAGAACAGGCCCAGGAAGCAGGTCAGCGCAATGACCACCGCGAACGCCAGAATTAACTTCTTGCCTATCTTGAGGTCGTAGAACCATTGCATTTTGCGCTCCATATTTTTTCCACTTGGAAATGAATGATAGAGCGTGCCCAAGACAAAGTCGATTTTTGTCGGTGTTTTCTACGCGTTTAGTTGCGCCGTTGCCTCTAGGCCACGCATTTGGCGGCGCCAGAACAGCCATGACGCCAGCGCGTTGAGCCAGTAGGCCGCGTACAGCGCGGCCGTCAGGTACAGGCCGCGGCTGGCGTACAGCGGAATCGAGACGGTGTTGACCAGCAGCCAGAACGGCCAGGTCTGCAAGCGCCGCCCCATCAGCAGCAATTGCGCGATGATGCTGAACATCAGCACGGCCGAGTCGATGAACGGCGCGTAGGCGTCGGTCCACGCCTGCAGCATCACGCCGTAGGCGGCGGTGGCCGCCAGGCCGGCCAGCGCCATCGAGCCCACCAGCAGCGGCCGCGCCTTCGAAATCGGCAGCGCCCCGCCGCCGTTGCCGCCGCCACCGGCCCAGCGGCGCCAGCCGATCAGGCAGGTGACGATGAAGAAAATTTGCAGCGCGACGTCGGCATACAGCCTGGAGCTATAAAACAGCACCGCGAACATCGAACAGCCGATCACGCCCAGCCACCACGAATGCACATTGTTGCGGCCGGCGAGCACGATGGACAGCGCCATGACGGCATTGGCGGCGACTTCCAGCGATGTGGTCAAAACGGCGTCCTTCATGGGGTGGCGCCGGGGGCGGCGCGGGGGTGGCGCCGGGATCGGCGCGGGGACGGCGGCGGGCCGGCCGGCTACTCGCGGCAATCGGCCGGCAACAGCCGGGCCGGGATGGCGTCGCTGCCGCAGCGCCAGGCCACGCGCTTATTCTCGTCCAGGCTCGGCGTGAACGCAATAGCCTTGCCGCGATAATTGAGGTCGGCCGGGAACACGTGCACCGCGCCGTTGGCGGCGTCGACCGTGATGTTTTGCACCACGTGGTTCGGATCGGCCATCGCGTAGCCGGCCTGCTCCAGGGTGGCCGGAGCGCTGCCGTGGGCGTAGAAATAGCGCTCCACCGCCGCCGTCGCGTCGTGGCCGACGCCGACCACCTGCGCCATGCGCGCGCGCGCGCTGTAGTCGTGGTAGGCGGGCACCGCCACCGCCGCCAGCGCGCCGATCAGCGCCAGCACCGCCAGCAGCGAACCGGCGCCGCCGACGCCCAGGCGCGGCACGAACAGCGCCATCACATAGGCCAGGCCGTGGCGGCCGGGCTGCTCGACCTCGTTGCCGCCGGCCAGTGCGCGCATCACCGCCATGCGCTTGACCAGCCACGGATAGTCGCCCACCAGTTCATGGAACGACATCCAGAAGCCGGACGACTGGCGCGCCTGCGCGGCGTAACCGGCGGTGCTGAGCTGGCGCCAGCGCCTGGCGCCGGCCGCCAGCGCCGCCAGGCCCGCCTGTGCGCTGTCGAGGTCGTCGCAGGCGTGGAAGCCGTGGCGGTCGCACGTGTATTCGCGCGCGCGGGCGTAGGCCGCGCCCAGCAGCGGCACGAACGACGCCGGCGCCAGCAGCGCCGACCAGCGCAGGTGCTGGCGTTTGAGGTGGCCGAGCTCGTGGCCGATGTAGAAGTTGATCGCGTCCGGGCGCTCCTCCAGCGCGTCGACGATGTCCGAATACAGCACGATGAAGTCGTTGCCGAGAAAGCGCGTGGCGAAGGCGTTGAAGCTGCCGCCCATTTGCAGCAGATAGGCCTCCGGCGGCTTGTCGATGGCGAGGCGCCGGCAGCAGGCGTCGATGCGCTCGCGCAGGTCGGGGAACTGCTCCGCGGTGATGCGCACGCCGGTGCCCCTGAGCCACGACACCAGCGCCGATTGCGCGAAGCAGTAGGTGACGAAGAACAGCAGCAGATACACCAGCGCCATGCCCATGGTCGTCGCCAGCAGGCCGGCCCAGACCGCCAGCGAGACGGCCAGCATGATGCCGAACAGCGCCTTTTCGTTCTTGTACACCAATTCCATATGGCTCCCGGCCTGATAAAGTTTCCCGGGAGCTATTCTAGCGGCTTATTTAAGAAAAATACAACTATTTATGATAACGTTGTCTGCAGGTCAGCGATATTGATCGGCTTGACCAGGTGGGCCGCGAAACCGGCCTCGCGGCTGCGGTGCTTGTCGTTCTCCTGGCCGTAGCCGGACAGCGCGATCAGTTTCAGGGTGTCGCCGCGCGGCAGGCGGCGCAGGTGGGCGGCCAGCTCGAAGCCGTCCATGCCGGGCAGGCCGATGTCGAGGATGGCCACCTGCGGCATCGCGTCGCCGGCCGCGGCGATGGCATGGGCCGGGTCGTAGGCCACGGTGGCGCTGTAGCCGAGCGCGCCGAGCAGGTCGGCCAGCGAATCGGCGGCGTCCTGGTTGTCGTCGACCACCAGCACGCGGGTGCCGCCGCCCCGGGCCGGCGCGGCGCCGCCGGCGGAGGCGCTCTCCGCCGTATCGGCGGACGCGGCGTCGTCCACCACCGAATCGGGCAGGGTCAGCGTGAAGGTGCTGCCGCGCCCTTCCCCGGCGCTGTAAGCGGCCACCTCGCCGCCGTGCATCTGCACCAGGTTGCGCACCAGCGCCAGGCCGATGCCCAGCCCGCCCTTGGCGCGGTCGACCAGGCGGTTGCCCTGCACGAACAGGTCGAAGATGTGCGGCAGCAGCGTCGGCGAAATGCCCGAACCGTCGTCGGTGACCTGGATCGTCAGCGCGCGCTCCCGGACCCGGGTGGCCAGGGTCACGTGGCCGCCGGCCGGCGTGTAGCGCGCCGCATTGCTCAGCAGGTTGGACACCACCTGCGCCAGCCGCGCCGGGTCGCCGTGCCAGCGCACCGGCGCCACGTCGACCAGCAGCCGGTGCTGCTTGTGCTCGAGCAGCGGACTGGCCATTTCGATCGCCTTGTTGAGCACATCGGCCAGCGGCACCGTCTCCTTGCGCAGCTCGACCTTGCCGCTGGCGATGCGCGAGACGTCGAGCAAGTCGTCCACCAGCCGCACCAGATGGTCGACCTGGCGCTGGATCACCTCCTGCTCGTGGATGGTCTCGCTGTGCGCGCCGCCGCGCAGCTTCATCAGCTTGAGCGCGGTGACGATGGGCGCCAGCGGGTTGCGCAGCTCGTGGCCCAGCATGGCCAGGAATTCATCCTTGGTGCGCGACGACGCATTCAGGTCGGCGTTGAGGCGCTCGCTCTCGGCCATCGCCTGCGCCAGCGCGCGGTCGCTGTCGAGGCGGCTCAGGGTGGCGCACACGGTGGCGGTGTACTGCTCCAGGAAGCGGCGGAACGGCGCGTCCATCGGCAACCGCTGCGAGACGCGGAACGCCAGCGCCAGCTCGTCGCACAGATGCAGTTCGGCGCCGCTGACAACCACCACCGCCGGGTCGGCGCCGGCCCGACGGCCGATCGCGGCGCCGTCGGCGGCATCCGCGCCCGGCGCCCGCAGCAGTTCCACCGACAGCAGGTCGCCCGGATCGTCGCCGGCGCTCAGGGCGATGCCGGCGCGCACGTCGTCTTCGCTGCGGCAGGCCAGCAGGCGGCGCGCCAGCAGGTCGAGCGCGTGGCGGCGGCGCTCGGCCAACACCTGCGGCGTGGTCTCGGTGCACACCACCAGCACGCCGGCGATGCCGTCGTCCTCGCCGAACACGGGGGTGTAGGTGTAGCTCCAGTAAACATCCTCGATGCGGCCGTTGCGCCAGATCGGCACCAGGTTGTCGGCGTACCAGCGCGATTCGCCGCCGTTGCGCACCGCCTCGATCTGCGGGCCGATGATGGGCCAGATCTCGGCCCAGCATTCGCGCCCGCCCTGCCCGAGCGCGGCCGGATGCTTGCCGTCGCCGAAGCACGGCACGTAGGCGTCGTTGTAGACCTGCGTCAGCCCGTCGCCCCACCACAGGAACATCGGATGCGCCGAGTGCATGACGATGCCGACGCTGGTGCGCAGCGCGACGGGCCAGTCGTCGATGGCGCCGAGCACCGTTTCTTGCCACGGGAAATCGCGCACCATGTCGCGCATGGGCGTGCCGCCGCCGATGAAGCGGGCGCGTGCGCCGACGGCGGCGGGAAACGATAGCGTGGTAACGGAGAGGGCCGCCATGATGACTCTTTATGCCGAAAGCCAAAGTGTATCAAGAGTAGTGTACGGCGGCGCACAATAGACGCAGCCGCCGGCCGGCGCCATCGGCGCTGCGCATTGTAGTTAGCAAGCAACGCCGGCGTCCCCAAAATCCCCCAATAAATCAACTCACTGATCGTTTCCGCGACGCCGATTTTTCGCGCGTTGAAGTCGCATATGATCGATTTTCCCGCGCAGGGAGAGACATCCACACAGCAACAAAAAATACAAAAGGATACGCATGAAGAACCGGAACGCAAGTCCGCTCAAACCGTCCGTGCTCGCCGTCAGCGGCGTGCTGGCCGCGATGGCCGCGATGGCCACCTCCTCGCACGCGCAAACCGCGCCCGCCGACGCCGCGCCGGCGGCCGCGCAGTCGGCGGATTCAGTGGTGGTGGTCACCGGCTTCCGCGCCAGCCTGAACAGCGCGCTGAACACCAAGCGCGCCAGCGACGGCATCATCGACGTCATCAAGGCCGAGGACATCGCCAAGTTCCCCGACGCCAACCTGGCCGAATCGCTGCAACGGGTGCCGGGCGTGTCGCTCACGCGCGGCGACGGCGGCGAGGGCAAGCAGATCACCGTGCGCGGCCTCAACGCCGGCTTTACGCGGGTGCGCATCAACGGCATCGAAGGCGTGACGGCCACCGGCGCCTCCGACATCAACGGCAGCACCAACCGCGGACGCGGCTTCGATTTCTCCGTCTTCGCCTCCGAACTGTTCAACAGCCTCGAGGTGCGCAAGACGTCCGAGGCCAGCGTCGAGGAAGGCTCGCTCGGCGCCACCGTCGACCTGCGCACCGCGCGCCCGTTCGACTTCAAGGGCCGCACCTTCAGCCTGGGGGCGCAGGAGATGCACAATTCGCTGTCGAAGAAATACAGCCCGCGCGTGACGGCGCTGCTGTCGGAGCGCTGGAAGACGCCGTACGGGCAATTCGGCGCGCTGATCTCGGCCGCCTATTCGAAGCGCACGGTGCAGGAGGAGGGTTACGAGGCGGTCGAGCTGCTCAGCGCCAGCAACGACGGCGGCTTTTGCGCGCCGGCCGGCTACGCGCCGCAAAATCCCGCCAACAACGCCGTCAAGGGCATCGACGCCGCCAACTGCGGCTTCGGCGTGCCGCGCACGTCCAACCCGGCCGCCTACAACGACGTCATGTCGCGCACCGACAACTACGGCGGCACCGTCGCCAACCCGCTGCCCGGCTCGGGCGCGTTCGCGCCGCGCATTCCACGCTACCGCCGCTCGATGACGCAGTACGAGCGCTCCGGCGTGACCGGCTCGCTGCAATGGCGCCCGAGCAGCGGCACCGAGCTCAATCTCGATCTGCTGGGCGGCAAGTTCAACAACAAGCGCTACGACAATTACATCTCCGCCATCTCGTTCGGCCGCAGCCTCGGGCAATCGAACGGCAAGCCGCAAACGTCGATCCTGGAGAGCCACTTCAACGACGCCGGCAGCTGGGACTACGGCAAGTTCAACGCGGTCGACATCCGCAGCGAGGGGCTGCTCGACGTCTACTCGACCCTGTTCCGCCAGCACGTGTTGTCGGGCCGCCACGATGTCACCGACCGCCTGAAGATCGACTTCCTGACCGGCCAGTCGCGCTCGGACCTGGACGAACCGCAGCGCACGACGGTGCAGTTCGACTCGCCGAACGCCAACGGCTACGCCTTCGACTTCCGCAACAACCGCAACGTGCCGACGATGAACTTCGGCATCGACGTCACCAATCCGAACAGCTTCAGCTTCGCGCCGCAGGAGGCGGACGGCACCTTCCACGGCCAGTTCGTCGGCCGCTACCTGCACACCCGTAACACGCTCAAGACCAACCAGGTCAACGCCAGCTACGAGCTCAACGACAACCTGACGCTGCGCACCGGCTTTTCCAAGCGCGACAACACGTGGACCAACGTCGAGATCGGTTCCGGCGGCAACGGCCTGACCCTGCCGGCCGGCGTCGGCATGGGCGACATCACGCGCCAGATCGGCGGCTTCGGCAAGGGCCTGGGCGGCGGCGGCGTGCCGAGCTCGTGGGCCGCCGTCGACCTCGACAAGTTCCTCAAGGTCTACAACATCGAGTGCCACTGCGCCGAGGTGCCGGGGTCGAGCTACAACTATCTGAACCAGGCCAACCGGGGCGTCGACGAATCGATCAAGGCGCTGTTCCTGGCGGCCGACTTCAAGTACGACCTGTTCTCGATTCCGCTGCGCGGCAATGTCGGCGTGCGCCACGCGCGCACCGACGTCGACAGCTTCGCCATGCTCAACGCCAACGGCGTGCTGGAGCCGGCGCGCTTTAAAAACAACTACCGCGACACCCTGCCCGCGCTCAACGTCTCGGCCACCCTGCCGCACGACGTGATGCTGCGCTTCTCGGCCGGCAAGACGCTGGCGCGCCCGGAGTACACCGACCTGGCGCCGTCGACCACGCTCAGCACGCAGGTGCAGACGGTCACCATCGGCAACCCCAACCTGGCGCCGATCCGCGCCAAGACCTACGACGTGCAGGCCGAGTGGTATTACGCCAAGAACGCGATGGTGTCGGTGGGCGCCTTCCACAAGGACATCGGCACCTTCATCCAGGGCGTATCGGAGCGCGCGGTGTTCTCGTCGCTGGGCTTGCCGGAATCGATCCTGCTGGGCGGCGGTTGCAGCATCACCGGCGGCACGCCGGCCTGCGCCACCCTGCCCAACACCACGGTGGTGGTCAACCGCCAGGTCAACACGCCGGGCGGTCCACTGACGGGGTACGAGTTCAACCTGCAGGCGCCGTTCAGCTTCCTGCCGGGGATCTGGGCCAATTTCGGCCTGCTGGCCAACTATACGCATGTCGATTCAAAGATCACCTACATCACGCGGGTCGACAATCCGAACACCGCCGCCAACGAGCTGTTGACGCGGCGCGCCAACTTCACCGGGCTGTCGCCGAAGGCGCACAACCTGACGTTGTTCTACGAGGACAAAACCTTCAGCGCCAGGGTGTCGGCTGCGCACCGGTCGTCGTACCTGCTCAACGTGCTGGGCGACGTGCAGGGCCACGACTTCACCGTGGTCGATGGTTCGACCAACATCGACTTCAGCATGTCGTACAACATCACGCCGCAGCTGCGCGTCAGCCTGGAGGGGCAGAACCTGAACGACACGCCGCTGCGCTACGGGCGCGACAGCCAGCGCAACGACACGCTGCTGTACGTGCATTCGGGCCGCACGTTCGTGGTGGGGTTGAATTACAAGTATTGACGTCATGGATGCGCCGTCGGCGGCGCATGGATGGCGGATTACCCACGCTCTTCCGCCATGTGTCTCCTGGGATACACACGTCGAATGACCTCGGCAACACGTAGGGCGGATCAGGCGGCACGCCGTAATCCGCCATCGCCGAGCCGCCAGCGGCATCAACCGGTCAATGCTCCCGCCAATGATCCAGATTGGCCGGTTCGGCGATCGGCGTGCCGTTGCGCTCGGCGCGGAAGCGCGCCGACGCCGCGTACACGGCGCGCCGCACGCGCATGATCGACCCGAGCGGACGGTGGGCGGCGATGCAATGCCACGGACTGAATTGCATGCCGTCGTCCACCAGCACCGACAGCCCATGCGTCCAGCCCGCCTGCGGAGCGGCGCTGATGCGCGCCACCGCCACCCACGGGCTGGTCCACTCGACCGTGGGATCCTCGATCGGCATCGTCGCCAGATCGTTGCACAGCTGCACGCGCAACTCCCATTCGGCCGCGTGTCCGGTCATGAAATCGACCACCGCGCCGCGCAGGCCGTTGGGCTTGTTGTCGAGGTCGACCGGCTGGTCCTTCAGCGCGAGCAGTTCGGGCGAGACCGGCACCAGCGACAGCTTGGCCATGTAACGGCCGAACAGCACCGGCACCTGCGTGAAAAAGGTCTCGCCGAGGATGTGGGTTTCCGGATGGCCGCCCAGCCCCTTGAGCGCGGCGCTCTCGCCGCCGACCGCCTCGATCGCCTTCTCCGCGCCCTGCAGCGCCGCCGAAAACGCCTTCTTCAACGCCGGCGCCTTGTCGGTGGTGGCGGCCAGCAGCCTGGCGCTGTTCAGGAATTGCTTGGCCGTCGGCGACTGGAACACCGGACCGTTGACCATGATGAAGTCCTGCGTGGTGTCGCCGCCGCCGTCCGCCAGCCGTTCGCCGGGCACGCCGATGATCTTGATCGCCACGCCGCGCGGCGTCGACACCTTGTCGTCGAGCAGGTCGCCGGGCGTGGTCGACAGCCGCATCACCACCGGATACTCGCCGGCGGTGGCGAACAGGCCTTGCGCGTAGTCGGGCGGGATGCGGTCCAGCACCCGCAACTGGCCGCGCAACAAGCCATGGCTCTTGGCGTGCACGCCACGCGGCGCGTGGCCGCTATCCTTATGGACGGTCTCGGCGACGCTGTGCATGGCCTCCTGCAGGCCGGCGATGGTCTTGGCCTCGTCCTCTTCCTCGATTTCGTAGGAAGGGTCGTAAGGCAACGGTTGGTTCAGATGGCGGGTGGGGAAATCCATTATGTATCCTGCGGGCTAGTTGGCTGACTGGACGATGATGCCGCCCTCGCGCGCCGGTGTCTGTGGCGTGCCACACCTAAAAACCTGCCAAGGCGGCAATAATGCATTCCATTCCGTTAAACCGGCAGTTCGTCGCCCGCCGCTGGCCGACGCCACCGGCAAGCACTACAGTTACCCCATGATTTTTCACCGATGGACAACGATGACGCCCTCCCCCCGCTTCGGCCGACCGGCCTGGCTCGCCCTGATCGCCGCCGCCGCGCTGCTGGCCGCGCACCGCGCCGGCGCGCAAACGGCGCCCGTCTTCACGCCTGAACAACTGCGCGCGGACTTGCGCTACGTCCGGGACACCATCGCCGGCACCCACCCCGATCCAGGATTCTCGGCCGACGCCGAGCAGTTACAGCAAGCGTACCGGCGCATCGACGCCCAGCTCGACCAACCGATGACGCGCGACCAGGCCTGGCGGCTGATGGCCACGCTCAACCCCGTGTTCGCGGACGCCCACATGCTCGTCACGCAGCCCGACGCCGGCGGCCAAAGCGAGGCATTGGTCGCCGGCGGCGGCGGATTCTTCCCCTACGAGGTGGTGGTGGACGCGCAGGGCGGCTTGACCATCCGCGCCGAACTGGGCGGGGCGGCCTCGCCGCTGGCCGGCGCGCGCATCGAGCGGATCAACGGCGTGCCCGCGCGGCGCCTGGTCGCCGGGCTGCTGGAACGCTGCCATGGCGACACGCCCGCCTTCCGCGCCGACCTGCTGTCGACCCGCTGGCCCTTCCTGTACTGGAAGATGTATGGCGACGCGGCCAGTTTCGATGTGCTGACCGCCGACGGCCGGCAACTGCGCGCGCCAGCCGGTCGCCGGCTGCCAGCCTATCTGGACGGACGTGCGCAGTTCGACCGGCAGTTCCGTTTCGAGCTGCTGCCCGGCGACGCCGCCCTGATGACGGTCAACACGTTTTACTGGCCCGACAAGAAGCAGTTCACCGACTTCACCGCGCGCGCCTTCACCCAGCTGCGCGACGCCAAGGTCAAGACGCTGCTGATCGACGTGCGCGCCAACGGCGGCGGCAACGACGACATGTGGATGGACGGCATCTTGCGCTACATCGCCGACAAGCCGTATCGCTGGGCGTCGACATACAAGAAAAAGGTAATCAAGGGCCGCGAGAGCGCCACCGAGAAACTGGGCGACGTCATCGACGGCACGATAGACAAATGGCTGCCGCCGCAGCCGGACGAACCGCTGCGCTTCGGCGGCGCGACCTATGTGCTGGTCGGGCGCAACACTTATTCGTCGGCCATCCTGTTCAGCAACGTGGTGCAGGACTTCGGCTTCGCCAAGCTGGCCGGCGCGCCCGGGTCGGCGCGCGTGCGCCAAAGCGGCGGCACGCAGAACTTCGTGCTGCCCGCCAGCGGCCTGGCGCTCAGCGTGCCGCGCCTGATCTTCGAGCGGCCGTCCGGCGCGGCCGGGCCGGCGCTGGTGCGGCCTGACCTGTTGCTGCCGGACAGCCCGTACGACAGCCGGCAGTTGATCGACGCGGTGCTGGACGCCGCGCGCCGCTGAAGCGGACCGCGCGGCCCCGGCGCGGAGACTAAACGAATCGCTGCGTGGCGCGTCATCAAGCGGATGGCCGGCATTCCGCCGCCGCCAGCCGAGGCGCGGTTCTGAAGTATTTTGATCTACATCATGGTTTTTACAGTGGGCGAAGGGGAGACTGGTCCGTGCCGGCGTCGACGCGTCGATCCATTTCCCCATTAAGGAGCAGCACCATGCAAAAAACCATGAAGGCGGCGGTCGTCCGCCAATTCGGCCAACCACTGGTGATTGAAGAAGTCGCCGTGCCCCAGGTCGGCCCCGGCCAGATCCTGGTCAAGGTGGCCGCCACCGGCGTCTGCCACACCGACCTGCACGCGGCGCAGGGCGACTGGCCGGTCAAGCCGAATCCGCCGTTCATCCCCGGCCACGAAGGCGTCGGCTACGTGGTCGCGGCCGGCGCCGGCGTGCGCCACGTCCGGGAGGGCGACCGCGTCGGCGTGCCGTGGCTGTACACGGCCTGCGGGCACTGCCCGCATTGCCTGGGCGGCTGGGAGACCTTGTGCGGCGAGCAGCAAAACACCGGCTACTCGGTCAACGGCAGCTTCGCCGAATACGTGCTGGCCGATCCCAACTACGTCGGCCACCTGCCGGCCAATGTCGGTTTCGTCGACATCTCGCCGGTGCTGTGCGCCGGCGTCACCGTCTACAAGGGCTTGAAGGTCACCGACACCAAACCGGGCGATTGGGTGACGATCTCCGGCATCGGCGGGCTGGGCCACATGGCGGTGCAGTACGCCACGGCGATGGGCTTGAACGTGGTGGCGGTCGACATCGACGACGGCAAACTGGCGCTGGCCAAGCGGCTGGGCGCGGCGGTGACGGTCAACGCGCTCACCACCGATCCGGCCGCCTTCATCCAGAAGGAACTGGGCGGCACGCAAGGGGTGCTGGTCACCGCCGTCTCGCCCAAGGCGTTCCAGCAGGCGCTGGGCATGGTGCGGCGCGGCGGCACCGTCTCGCTCAACGGCCTGCCGCCGGGCGACTTCCCGCTGTCGATCTTCGACACCGTCCTCAACGGCATCACGGTGCGCGGTTCGATCGTCGGCACCCGGCTCGACCTGCAGGAGTCGCTCGATTTCGCCGCCCTCGGCAAGGTGCGCGCGACCGTCCAGACCGACCGGCTGGAGAACATCAACAACGTGTTCGACCGCATGCGCCGGGGCGATATCGAGGGCCGCGTCGTGCTCGACTTCGAACACTGACGGCCATCGCCGCGCCGGCGCCGGCGCGCACCACTTGCATGATGCATGCCGAGCTTGCCGAAGGAAATCGCCTCCCGGCAATATAGTTTTGCGGCGACCGATAATCTGTGGGAGCATAGGCGACACGATCACCGCCGTCGCGGTGCAATTGGGGGCTGCTTGAAGCTGTCACGGCTGTTGAAATTCTGCGCAGGTTTATCGCTATGCATGCCGGCTTTTGCCGCCGAGCCGCACGCGCTGCGTTTCGCCACCGAGGAGTGGCCGCCGTTTTTCAGCAGTTCGCTGCCGGGCAATGGGCTGACCGGCACGCTGATCGGCGCGGTGGCCACACGCATGGGCCTTGCCACGCGCATCGACTATTTCCCATGGAAGCGCGCGATGGAAGTGGGTCTGCACGACGTCGGCTACGCCGGCGTGGTGGCGCTGATCCGCAATCCCGAGCGGGAGAAGATCTGCTATTTCTCCAGCGCCGTCGGCAGCCGGCAGACCGTGCTCGCCTATCTGAAGGACAAGCCGGTCACGCCGGCCGCGCTGACGGAGCTGCAAGCGGTGCGCATCGGCACCGTCGGTGGATACTCGTACGGCGAACCGTTCGACGCGCTCGCGCGCGGCGGGACGTTGACGATCGAAGCGGCCATCAGCGACGAGATCAACCTGCGCAAGCTGTTCGCGCGCCGCTTCGGCGCCATCGTCATCGAAAAACGCATGCTGCGCTACCTGCTGGCCGCCGAACGCTATACGCCGGCCGATCGCGCACGGGTCGGCATCGCCGACCACTTGTTCCCCACGCGCAGCGTGCACGTGTGCTTCCAGCACACGCGTCAGGGACTCGAGCAGCAGCAAGCGTTCGACCAGGCCGCCCGGGCCGTGGACTTGTCCAGAATCGAGCGCGACTACTGGCGCGGCCTCCGGGTCGCCAGCGGGGAGCCGACCACGCCGTGAGCCGGGCCGCCGGCGCCTGCGTTACGCGGCCGCCGGGGCCTGCGTCGGTGCCGGGGCCTGCGTCGATGCCGGCGCCTGCGTCGGTACCGGCGCCGCCGGGGCCGGCGCTTTCGTTTTTTCCACCTTGGCGGCCGCCTTGGCAACCGGCTTGGCCTTGTTCTTTTCCACCTGCGCCAGCACCACCTTGTGGATGAAGTGCAGCTTCTCCTGCACCGGCGTCGGCAGCTTGAACGGATACGAATCCGGCGTGCCGACGCTGCGGTTCAAGCTGTTGAGCACATAGGTCAGCGCGAACCAATCGGCGACGATTTCGTCGAAGGAATCGATCTTCAACGGCGGCGCGGTGATCACCATTTCCGGCTCCTCCTTCTTGCGCGGTTTGAGCGACAGGCCGCAGGCGTGCGCCGTCTCCAGCGTATCGATCATGTGCAGGTAGTGCGCCCAGGTCTCGGCCCAATCTTCCCACGGGTGCGAACTGGCGTAGGTGCTGATGAAGTGCTGTTCCCAGTCGACCGGCGCACCGTTCTCGTAGTGTTTTTTCAGGCTTTCGCTGTAATCCTGGCGTTCGTCGCCGAACAGTTCGCGGTAGCCGTCGATCCACTCGCTGTCGGCGATCAGGCGGTCGAAATAGTAATGGCCGCTCTCGTGGCGGAAATGGCCCAGCAAGGTGCGGTAGTGTTCATGCATCTGCTCGCGGGTGCGCTCGCGCTGGGCGGGGTCGGCCTCGGCGATGTTGAGCGTGATCAGCCCGTTGTCGTGGCCGGTCATGACCCGCTCGTCCTCCCCCGGGCCGTCCTCCAGGAACTGGAAGGCCAGGCCGGTTTCCTCGTCCGTCTCCTTGGAAACCGGCGTCAGGTGCAGCGAATACAGCGAATACAGCAGACGACGCTTGGCCGATTCCAGGCGCTGCCAAAACAGGTGGTTCTTATCGGTGCTGAGGGTCGGGATGACGACGGTCAGCTGGCACGACGCGCACAGCTCGTTGGGATCGTTGGCGTCCAGCATCCAATTGCAGACTTGATGGTTGACGTAGTTGCTGCATTGCTTATAGAGGCGGCCCGCATCGTTCTTGTTCAGGCTACGCCAAGTTCCCTCCTCGGCAGCCTCGAAGCTGCTGACGACGCGCTGGTTGGGTTGATAGCCGAGCATGCTGTCGCAATTGAAGCACAGCGTGTTTTCGAAGAAGACTTGTTGGGCACACTTGTCGCAGTGAAAGGTTTTCATTTTGTCTGGAGATGGGTTGGTGTGGTCGCCGGAGCGGGACGTTGGCCACCATCATAGCCACGCGGCGCGTCTAGTTCAGTTAGGCAGCGCGCATAGGGCCGGAAGCCGGCGTATTGACAACACCGCGGGGTCAAGTCTGTCATTCGGACACGGCCCCGGCTGTTGATCAGGCGTAACGGATGGGTTTGTGTCCGAATGCCAGACTTGACCCCGGCGTTGGCAGGCGTAACGGATGGGTTTGTGTCCGAATGACAGACTTGACCCCGCGTTGGCACTTATCCCAGTTCCAACGGCGTGACGGTGACGTTGACCTGCAATGCCTGCTCGCCGCCGCCGAGGACGATGCCGCGCATCGGCGTGACGTCGCTGAAGTCGCGCCCCCATCCGGTGACGATGTGCTCGTGCTGCACCAGGCAGCGGTTGGTCGGGTCGAAGTCGATCCAGCCCAGCGCCGGGTCGTACACCGATACCCAGGCGTGCGAGGCGTCGGCGCCGATCATGCGCGGCTGCCCCGCCGGCGGGTGCGTCAGCAAATAGCCGCTCATGTAGCGCGCCGGCAGACCCAAGCCGCGCAGGCCGCCGATCATCAGCTGCGCGAAGTCCTGGCACACGCCGCGCCTTCCACTGAGCACCTGCTCGAGCGGCGTCGAGATGTCGGTGGCGGTGCTGTCGAACTCGAAATCGTCGAAGATCCGCTGCGTCAGGTGTAGCGCGGCATCGAGCAGCGGCCGGCCGGCGCTGAAACTGGCGCGCGCGTAGTCCGCCAGCTCCGCGCTCAGGCTCACGTGCGGCGACGCGTACAGGTATTGGCACGCCTCCAGGGTGGCGTCGCTGCGGTCGGTCAGCATCAGGTCGCGCACCAGCTCCCACGGCGCGCTGCCGGCGATCTGCTCCAGGGTGCGGCGCGGGTACAGCGCCAGGGTGGATTCGACGTGCGCCAGCAGCGCGCTGTGCGGCGCGGTGATGCTGAAATGGCGCGTGAGGTTGCCGAAGTAATCGGCGCCGTCGGTGATGTCCTCCGCCGGCGGGTCGGTCACGATCCGGTGCGACTCGGTGCGCTGGTAGTCGAACGAGCGTGGCGTCATGTGCAGGTACTGCTGCGACAGCGACACCGCGCTTTGATAGCTGTAACGGGTCTGGTGCACCACCAGATAGCGCGCGCACGCGGTCGGCGTGCGCGGTGGCGGCGTGTCGCTGGCGGTGTTCGGCAGCGGGCTGGCGGTTTGCTGGGTTTGGGATTGCGTCATCGCGCATACCCCCGCGCGCACGGCGTTTCGAACTTGTTATGCACACTGCCCGTGTAGCTGAAGAACTGCAATCCGATTTGCTCGGCCATCACTTCGCTGGCGTTTTGCACGCGCGACAGCAGGTCGATCAGCCGTGGATTGGCGCCGTACAGGTCCGCCTCCGGCGACAACGACAGCAACTCGGCGTGCAAGGGGGCCAGATTGTGCTCGCCGCACGGGCCGTACACGGTGCCGATTTTGCGCAAGCCGGCGAGCACCCCGTGCAACTGGTGGCTGATCGAGCGCGGATTGCTGTCGTCGAGGATCAGCAGGTCGAGCACCGGCAGCCATTCGGGCTGGGCGCGGTAGCGCGCGCGGTAGGTGACGATGCTGTCGGACAGCTCCAGCACCCAGTCCAGGTTGCCCTCGGGGTCCATGCCCAGCGCCGCGCGCAGCACCATGCTCTGGAATTGCAGACGCTCCAGGCGCCGCCCCAGCGACAGGAAGCGCCAGCCCATGTCGCGCGTCATGCCATCCAGGCCGAAACCGGTCAGTGTCATCAGGGATGCGGCGGCGTCGTCGAGGATGGTCATGGCCTCCGATTGCGACGGCAGCGCGGCGCCGCCGGCGCGTTCGACCAGCCGGTTCAACGCGCGCCAATTATCGACCGACAGGCGTTCGCGCAACTGGCTGGCGGTGTTGTAGAGCTGTTGCTGTTGACGCGCCAAACCCGGCACGTCCGGCGAGACCACCGCCAGCAGCAGCGCCGCCTCGATCTGGGCGTCGTGCGCGATGCGGGCCGGCGCCGGCGGCTCGGGCTCTGGCTCCGGCGCCCCGCCCTGGCTTTGGCTTTGGCTTTGGCTCTGGCCTTGGGTTTGGCTTTGGCCCTGGCCTTGGCTTTGATCCTGGCTTTGGGTCTGGGTCTGCTGGTCCTGGCTCTGGGCCTGCTGATCCTGACTTTGGCTTTGCTGGCTCTGTCGCTGCGCCGGTTCCGGCTCAAGCATGGGGGTCAGCTGGAACCACGCGCACAATGCCTCCACCGTCGGCCATTCGGCGCCCGGATAGCCCGCGCGCACGTTGAACACGATGTTGAGCGCCACCCGCAGCAGACGCGCGATGTCGTCGCAGCGCTCCGTGTGGCGGCCCAGCCAGAACAGGTTCTCGGCCATGCGGCTCGACAGCTGCGTGTCGTCGCGCACCAGGTCTTGCGCCGTCATGCTGCGCGGGACGGGTTGCTGGTGGCGCGCCTGCGAACTGGCCTGCACCCACGTATCCTTGCTGCCGCCGCCGTGCTGCATGGTGATCACGCGCGCGTCCGGCCCCGTGGCCACGCGGGTCAACCCGCCCGGCATGACGACGTAGCCGTCCGGCGTGGCGCAGGCGAACACGCGCAGGCCGATCGAGTGCGCGCTCAGGCGCCCGCTCTCGGGCTGATACACGGGCCCCTGCGACAGCCGCACCAGCTCGTGCGCGACGTAGTTATTCGGGTTGGCGCGCATCTGCGCGATCAACGCGGCGCGCGCGGCGTCCTTCAGATCGCGCCCGTACACCGGCGCCTGGCGCAGCTGCGGGAAGGCCGGCATGATCACCAACTGGTCCAGCTTTTCGATCGCCTCCTCCAGCGCGGCCGCCTCGCCGCACCACCAGGTGGCCACCGACGGCATGCGCAGCGGCTGGCCTAACAGGCGCTCGCTGAGCGCCGGCAGGAAGCCGAGCAAGGCGCCCGATTCGAGCAGGTTCGATCCCAGGCTGTTGGTGACCAGGACGTTGCCACGGCGCGCCGCCTCGGTCAGGCCGGCCACGCCCAGCGCCGAGTCGGAGCGCAGCTCCAGCGGGTCGCAGAAATCATCGTCGACGCGGCGCATGATGACGTGCACCCGGCGCAGCCCGGACAGGGTCTTCATGAACACGATGCCGCCGCGAACCGTCAGGTCGCCCGCTTCCACCAGTGGCAGGCCGAGATAACGCGACAAATACGCTTGTTCGTAATAGGTTTCGTTATACGGGCCGGGCGTGAGCAGCACGATCAGCGGCGCCTCGCCGGCGCGCAGCGGATGGGCATCGCCGTTGGCGGCGCAGCGGCGGCCCCAGTGCGCCAGGCTGTCGCGCATGGTGCCGAAGAAGCCTTCGAGCGGGCGCACCTTCATGTCGCGCAGCAGCGCCGGGAAACTGCGCCCGATGATGGCGCGGTTCTCCAGCGCGTAGCCGGCGCCCGACGGCGATTGCGTGCGGTCGGCCGTGACCCACCAGCGACCATTGGGCGCGCGCGCCAGGTCGACCGCGTAGAAATGCAGGGCGATGTCGTCGGGGTGGCGCATGCCGTGGGCGGCGCGCAGGAAGCCGGCGTGGCCGTGGATCAGCGCCGGCGGCAGCAGGCCTTCCTTGAGCATGTTCTGCGGGCCGTAGACGTCGCCCAGCAGGCGATTCAGCAAGGTGGCGCGCTGGATCACGGCCGCCTCGATGCCCTCCCATTCCTGGCGCGGCAGGATCAGCGGCAGCAGGTTCAGGTCCCACGGCCGGTGCGTGCCCTTGGTGTCGCCGTAGACGGTGTAGGTGACGCCGTTCTGGCGCACCTCGCGCTGCACCGTTTCGAGGCGCTGACGCATCAATTCGGGCGATTCGGTGCGCAGGCCGTCCAACATGGCGCGCCAATGCGGACGCGGCTCTTTCGAGGCGTCCAGCATTTCGTCGAAACTATCCGGTGCGGCCAGATATTTGGATAGCAGTTGCTTAGGCATCGCGGTCGATCGGTTTTTCTTCTAATTTTTCTCTATAGTGCGCTCAATCGGGCTGCCAGCGCAAATCGAGCGTCATCGGCAGGCTCGGATTCAGTGCTTCCTTGTACACATACATCTGCCCCGGGGTGTGGCCGTGCGCCCAAAAACGGGCGAAGCGGCGCGCCTCGGCGGCGTTGGCGTTGATCGGCGAGCTATCCTCGCTGCGGCCACCCGGGTGCACCACATGGTAGGTGCAGCCGCCGATGGCGCGTCCGCTCCACGTGTCGACCAGGTCGAACACCAGCGGCGCCTGGATCTTGATGCTCGGGTGCAGCGCCGACCACGGGCTCCACGCGCGGAAGCGCACGCCGGCCACGTATTCGCCCGGCACGCCGGTCGGATGCAGCGGCAGCATGCGGCCGTTGCAGGCGACCACGTGGCGGCCGTCGGTCAGGCCGCGCACCAGCAGCTGCATGCGCTCGACCGACGAATCGACGTAGCGCGCGGTGCCGCCGCCGGTCATTTCCTCGCCCAGGACGTTCCATGGCTCGATCGCCTGGCGCAGCTCCATCTCCACGCCCTCGTACACCACGGTGCCGAAGCGCGGGAAGCGGAACTCGATGAACGGATCGAACCAGTGCTCCTCGAACTGGTAGCCGGCGGCGCGCAGATCGCGCGCGACGTCGCGGATATCCTGCGCCACGAAGTGCGGCAGCATCCAGCGGTCGTGCAGCGCCGTGCCCCAGTGAACCAGCTTGGCCTGGTAGGGCTGGCGCCAGAAACGCGCGACCAAGGCCCGCAGCAACAGCATCTGCAGAAGGCTCATACGCTCGTGCGGCGGCATCTCGAAGGCACGGAATTCTACCAGACCGAGACGGCCGGTCGGCCCGTCGGGGGAATACAGCTTGTCGATCGAGAACTCGGAACGGTGCGTGTTGCCGGTCAAATCGACCAGCAGATTGCGCAGCAGGCGGTCGACCATCCACGGCTTGTCGCCTTCGTGGAGGGTCGGCAGCACCTTGTCCATTTGCTGGAAGGCGATCGCCAGTTCGTACAGGTTGTCGTCACGCGCCTCGTCCACGCGCGGCGCCTGGCTGGTCGGGCCGATGAAGGTGCCGGAGAACAGGTACGACAGCGCCGGGTGGTTCTGCCAGTAGGTGATCAGGCTTTTGAGCAGGTCCGGACGGCGCAGCATCGGGCTGTCGGCGACCGTGGCGCCGCCCAGGGTGGCGTGGTTGCCGCCGCCGGTGCCGGTGTGGCGGCCGTCGTTCATGAATTTCTCGGTGCCGAGGCGGGTCTTGCGCGCCTCTTCGTACAAGGTGGTCATGTTATGCACCAGCTCTTTCCAGCTGGCCGCCGGCTGCACGTTGACTTCGATGACGCCGGGGTCCGGCGTTACGCTCAGGAGCTTGACGCGTGGATCGCGCGGCGGCTGGTAGCCTTCGAGCCACAGCTTCATGTTCAGATGGGCGGCGGTGGTTTCGATCGCCGTCACCAGCGCCAGGTAGTCCTCGATGCGTTTGAGCGGCGGCATGAACACGTGCAGGCGGCCGCCGCGCACTTCGACGCACAGCGCGGTGTGGATCACCTCGCGCGGAGCGGGCGCCGGATCGACTTTTTTGGCGGCCGATTTGCGGGCGGCCAGGTCAACCTCGGCGTGGGACGGCACGCCGTCGCCTTTCGCCGCCGGCGCCAGCGGACCGCGCGGCTCGAACGGATCGCGGTCGAATTCCGGCTCCTCGTCCTCCGGCTGGACCCACGGCAACGCGTTGAGCGGCAGGCGCAGGCCGAGCGGCGATTCGCCCTCGATCAGGTACAGGTGCTCGCGCTTGAGCGGCCAGGCCGACGTGCGCCAGGTGGTCGGCACGGCGATCGACAGGCGCGCCTTGGCGTCCTCGGTCAGTTCCTCGGGTTTGAGCGGCAGCACGTAGCCGGCCACCGCGCCCAGGCCGTTTTCCAGAAGGCGCGCGAGGCGGCGGCGCTCCTCCGAAGACTTCAGGTCTGCCTTGAGCGGATCGAGGTTGAGCGGCAGGTTTTCCTCGCGGCGCGCTTGCAGCAGCACGTCCTCGTAGGCGGGAATCGGGCTGTCTGCCGGCAGGCCGAGGGTGCTGACCAGCGCCTCGGTGAAGCGTTTGGCGTGGTCGGCGCCATAGCCGTCGGCCTTCTTCTCGTCGGAGAACAGCGCCTTGTTGCGCCAGATCGGCTGGCCGTCGGTGCGCCAGAAGATGTTCAGCGCCCAGCGTGGCAACGGCTCGCCCGGATACCATTTGCCCTGGCCGTAATGCAGCATGCCGCCGGGGGCGAAGTGGTTCTTCAGGCGCAGCATCAATTCGCCGGCCAGCTCGCGCTTCTTGTCGCCGTGCGCGAGGGTGTTCCATTCGGCGCCGTCCATGTCGTCGATCGAGACGAAGGTCGGCTCGCCGCCCTGGGTCAGGCGCACGTCCATCGCTTGCAGGTCGTGGTCGACCTGCTGGCCGAGGGCGTCGATCTTGTGCCAGTCGGCGTCGGCGTAGGGTTTGGTCACGCGCGGGTCTTCGTGGATGCGCGTCACGGTCATCACGTGGTGGAATTCCACTTCGGCGACGTCGGTGAAGCCGCTGACCGGCGCGGCCGACGACGGGATCGCGGTACACGCCAGCGGGATGTGGCCCTCGCCGGCCAGCATGCCGGAGGTCGGATCGAGACCGATCCATCCGGCGCCCGGGATGTACACCTCGGCCCAGGCGTGCAGGTCGGTGAAGTCGACGTCGGTGCCGCTCGGGCCGTCGAGCGCCTGCTGGTCGGCCTTCAATTGAATCAGGTAGCCGGAAACGAAACGCGCCGCCAGCCCCATGCCGCGCAGGATCTGCACCAGCAGCCAGCCGCTGTCGCGGCACGAGCCGGAGCGCATTTCCAACGTCTCGGCGGGGGTCTGCACGCCGGGCTCCATGCGCACCAGATAGCCGATATCGCCCTGCAGGCGCTGATTGATGGCGACCAGGAAGTCGTTCGTCATCAAGTCTTTTTTGAGGATCTCGCGGCGCGCCATGGCGATCCACTCGACCACCTCGGGATCTTCCTCGAAGTGCAGATAGGAACCCAATTCGAGCTTGAGCGCCTCCGGATAGGCGAACGGGAAGTGCTGTGCGTAGTCCTCAAGGAAGAAGTCGAACGGGTTGATGACCGTCATGTCGGCAATCAGGTCGACGGTGAAGTCGAGCTCCTTGGTCGCCTCCGGGAACACGGCGCGGCCGATGTAGTTGCCGTATGGATCTTGCTGCCAGTTCAAGAAGTGCTGCGCCGGGGTGATGCTCAGCGAATACGACAGGATCGGCGTGCGGGCGTGCGGCGCCGGGCGCAGGCGCACCTCGTGCGGTGAAAGCGTGACCAAACGGTCGAATTTGTAGCTGGTTTTATGGTGCAGGGCGACACGGATGGCCATTCGGTAGTGCCTTTCGGTAAGTATTGCACGGGACGAAGGCAGCAATACTGCCGAGGCGCCGGAGATATTCTATTGTCTTGATGATAAAGCAGGATCCGTACCCGCCGCGTAGGTATTCAACGGATCGTTCCGGAAGATGTTGGCAATGCGTTCACTTGCGTTAGGTCAGTCATAGTAGCTGAAAACGCGTGAAATCCCGGTACCCGACATGAAACGGGCCATTATCGATCTTTATCCCGTTTGGGATAACGTTATCGAAGCCGGGATAAGGGGGATAAAAGGGGATAAAAGGGAATAAAGCAGGATAAAGATAGTGGAAGGCGCCAGACCACACCATAGTCCGACGCCCACTGATGGAATGAACGTTACCCGGCTACGCCCTACGCACCCGCCGCCGGCAGCGTCTGTGCGAACTGCGAAACGCCGTCGAGGTTGAACAGTTCGACCTTCATCGCCTTGGTCTGCGGGTCGATATTGACTTCACCAAAGAACTGGTAGCCGGCAAACGGCGAGGAATTCTGGATCAGCGGGCTTTTCGAGAATACCGCAGTGGGGCCGAAGGTTTTGTCGAGCACGCCCGGGCCGAAGGTGCCGGCGTTCATCGGTCCGGCGACGAATTCCCAGAATGGGGAAAAGTTGGTGAACTTGGCCTGGGCGGGATCGTAATAGTGGGCGGCGCAATAGTGGACGTCGGTGGTGATCCAGACCACGTTGCGGACCGCCTTGATACTGCTGAGCAGGCGGGCCATTTCCAGTTCGCGGCCCAGTGGCAGGCCGTCGTTGCCGTTGGCGAGCGCTTCCCACAACGCGTCGCCCTGGGCGTTCTTGCCGTCGCCGACGTTCAGGCCGATGGGCATGTCGGCGGAGATGACTTTCCATGTCGCGGTCGACGCTTTCAGGCCGGCGATCAGCCATTCCACCTGCTCGCGCCCCATGAATGCCGAACTGGCGTCCTCGGCGGTTTGCAGGTTGGTGCTGTTCGGACCACGGTAGCTGCGCATGTCCACGACGAACACGTCCAGCAGCGGGCCGTGCGAGATGGTGCGGTAAATGCGCTGCGGTTCGCTTTGCTTGTAATAGCGCATGGGCGCATATTCGAGGAAGGCGCGGCGGCCGCGCGCGGTGAGGGTCGCGATGCTTTTTTCGGTATAGCGCGCATCGGCCGACAAATCCTTGGAGGCGCTGTAGTTGTTCGTCACTTCGTGATCGTCCCACTGCCAGACCTGCGGCACCTGGGCGGCGAACTTGCGGAAGTTCGCGTCCATCATATTGTAGGCATGGCGGCCACGGTACTCCTTCAGCGTTTCCGCGACCTTGCTGACTTCTTCCGTGACCAGGTTGCGCCAGACCTTGCCGTTTTCGGCCGTCACCTGGGCCAGGATCGGGCCGTCGGCATAAATCGTGTCGCCGTTATGGACGAAGAAGTCCGGGTCGCGCAGCCGCATCGCTTCATAGATTTTCATGCCGCCGAATTCGGTGTTGATGCCCCAGCCCTGGCCGCACTGATCGCCGCTCCAGTGAAAGCGCACCGCCCGTGTGCCATCGGCGGCCGGCGTGGTCCTGAATTGGCCGGTGACGGTTTCGCTTTCGATTTTCGAATTGTTGGGATCCACATAGCGCACGCGCACGAAGACCGTTTGTCCGGCGGGCAAGCCGCTCATGTCGACGCGGGTGGTGAAATCGGTGGCGTCGCTGGCAGTTGGGCCGACGATGCGGCTGGCGTTGCTGAAACGGTCGTTGGTGTCGTATTCGACGATCATCTGCGCGTTGCGGTCGCTCCGGCTCCAGATGATCGCCCGGTTGTCCGTAATGTCGCCGAACTGTATCCCCGACGGCATCTTGGGCCGCTCGTTCTCGCTGACACCGATGGCGATGGCGGTGCCGCTGCCGCCGCAGCCGCCAAGCAGCAGCGGGCCGCCCAATGCCGAACTGCCGACCAATGCCCCACCCTGGGCCAGGAAACTGCGACGCGAAATCGATGAAGTCATGCTTGCTCCGATCATTTAAGAGCGGACAAGCTTAGTTTTCTAATATGACACGACGATGAAATCGTCAACAGAACGGCCCTGGGTGCGGAATCAGGCGAACTGGCTGAAATCCGGCTTGCGCTTCTGGAAGAACGCCGTGAACGCCTCCTTGGCTTCCGGCGCCGTCAGCATCGCGCTGAACAGCTTGTTCTCGGCGGTGATGGTTTCGCTGACCAGGGCATTGCGGCTGGCTTTCATCAGCTGCTTGGTGGCGCGGATCGAGCTGGCCGGCAAGGCCACCAGCTTGGCCGCCTGGCCTTGCGCGAACGCCAGCAACTCGGCGGCCGGCAGCACGCGCGAGACCAGCCCCATTTCCAACGCCTCTTGGGCGAGGAACGCTTCGCCCAGCATCAGCTTTTCGGCCGCGCGCGGGTAGCCGGCGATTTGCGTCAGCAGCACGCTGGAGGCGAACTCCGGGCACAGGCCCAGCTGCGAGAACGGCATCGAGAACTTGGCGGTGTCGGCGGCGTACACCAGGTCGCAGTGCATCAGCAACGTGGTGCCGATGCCGACGGCGGCGCCGGCCACGGCGGCCACCACCGGCTTGGTCGCGCCGGTCAACGCCATCATGAACTTGTACACCGAACGGTCTTCGATGGCGCCGGTCGATGGCGCGGTTTTCATGAAGTCTTCCAGATCGTTGCCGGCGGTAAAGATCTCCGGCTTGCCGACGATCAGGATGGCGCGCACGGCGGTGTCTTGCTCCGCTTCGTTGATCGCATCGGCCATTGTCTGGTACATCGCGGCGGTAATCGCGTTCTTGCGTTCCGGACGGTTGAATTCCAGCGTCAATACGCCGTTTTCCTTGCTGCTCAAAATATCCATGCTATCTCCATATGACAAGGGCGCCGTGGTTGACCCGCAGCGCCCTCTTTTGATTACGTGCTTATGCGCGCGATTTATACACGTTCGATGATACCGGCCGCGCCCATGCCGGCGCCGACGCACATCGTCACCATGCCGTACTTGAGGTTGTTACGGCGCAGCGCGTGCACGACGGTCGCGGCGCGGATGGCGCCGGTCGCGCCCAGCGGGTGGCCCAGGGCGATCGCGCCGCCCATCGGGTTGACCTTGGCCGGATCGAGGCCCAGGTCGCCGATGACGGCCAGCGCCTGCGCGGCGAACGCTTCGTTCAGCTCGATCCAGTCCAGCTGGTCCTGGGTGATGCCGGCGGCCTTGCAGGCGTCGGGAATCGCGAACTTCGGACCGATGCCCATGATTTCCGGCGGCACGCCCTTGACGGCGAACGACGAGAACTTGGCCAGCGGCGTCAGGTTGTGCTCGCGCAGAAATTTCTCCGACACGACCAGCAGCGCGCCGGCGCCGTCGGACATCTGCGAGCTGTTCGCTGCGGTGACCGAACCCTTGGCGGCGAAGACCGGCTTCAGCTTGGCCAGCGATTCCATCGTCGAGTCGGCGCGCGCGCCTTCGTCGGTGTCGACGGTGCGGGTCTTGATCTTGATCTCGCCGGTCGCCAGGTCCGGCGTGCGGGTGATGATCTCGACCGGCGTGGTCTCGTCCTTGAAGAAACCGGCCTGCTGCGCGGCGATGGCGCGGCGGTGCGATTCGACGGCGAACGCGTCCTGCGCTTCGCGCGACACTTTCCACTGCGTCGCCACTTTCTCGGCGGTCAGACCCATGCCGTAGGCCATGCCGACGTTTTCGTCGGTGAACATGTTCAGGTTCATCGATGGATGGTGGCCCATCATCGGCACCATCGACATCGATTCGACGCCGCCGGCGATCATGGCGTCGGCTTCACCGACGCGGATGCGGTCGGCGGCCATGGCCAGCGCCGTGATGCCCGAGGCGCAGTAGCGGTTGATGGTGACGCCGCCGACGGTCTTCGGCAGGCCGGCCAGCAGCACCGATTGACGGGCGATGTTGAAGCCCTGCTCCGCTTCCGGGAACGAGCAGCCGATGATGGCGTCGGTGATCAGGGCCGGGTCCAGGCCGGGCGCCTGCGCCAGCGCCGATTGCAGCACGCGCACCAGCAGGTCGTCCGGGCGGGTCTTGTTGAACATGCCGCGCGGCGCCTTGCCGATCGGGGTGCGGGTGGCGGAGACGATGTATGCGTCTTGAATTTGTTTGCTCATTATGTTCTTCCTGTTCAGTGTCGGTCGGCGGCTTAGTTGCGGACCGGCTTACCGGTTTGCATCATGCCCATGATCCGCTCTTGCGTCTTCGGATGGTTCAGCAGTTCCAGGAAGGCTTTACGCTCCATGTCCAGAATCCACTGCTCGCTGACGAACGAACCCTGGTCGATGTCGCCGCCCGAGACGATCTCGGCGATCATGTCGCCCAGCTTGAAGTCGTGCGCGGAGATGAAGCCGCCGTCGCGCATGTTGACCAGTTGCGCCTTGATGGTCCCCCAGCCGTAGCGGCCGGTGACCTGGATCGGCGTCTTCAGCGGCGGACGATAACCCTTGTCGAACATGGCGCGCGCTTCAACCTTGGCCACGTGCAGCAGCTCGTAAGGATTGAAGACGATCACGTCGTCCTCCTTCAGGTAGCCCATCGCCTGCGCTTCGAGCGCCGACTTCGACACGTTGGCCGTGGCCGCGTTGGTGAAACCGGTTTTCAGGAATTGCAGGATGTCGTTGCCTTTGGCTTCCTTGAAGGCGCGCAGTGCCGCTTCCTTCAGGCCGCCGCCGGCCGGGATCAAGCCGACGCCCACTTCGACCAGGCCGATGTACGACTCGATCGAGGCCACGCGCTTGGACGCGTGCAGCGCCATTTCGCAGCCGCCGCCCAGCGCCAGCCCGGCCACCGCAGCCACCACCGGCACGTTCGAGTATTTCATCGCCATGAAGGTGTCTTGCAGTTCCTTGATGATCGGGTCGACCGCCTTGGCGCCGCCTTGCATGAACGCAGGCAATGCCGATTGCAGGTCGGCGCCGGCCGAGAAGGCGCCGCCTTCGGCCGCGTCGCTATTCCAGATGACCAGGCCCTTGAAGTTCTTCTCGGCTTCGGCCAATGCCTTGCGGTAGCCGGCGATGACGCCAGGGCTGATCACATGCATCTTGGTCTTGAGCGAGATGATCAGCACGTCGTCGCCGGTGTGCCACAGGCGCACGTCGTCGTCTTCATGCACGGTGGTGCCGGCTTTCTTGCCGTCGGCCTCGCCGCTGCCGAACACCGGCGCGCGGAACACCTGGCGGTCGTAGACCGACAGCGTCGAGCGCGGCACGAACGATTTCGACACGGCCGAGTACGAACCTTCCGGCGTGTGCACGCCGCCTTTTTCAGCGACCGGGCCTTCGAACACCCAGGCCGGCAGCGGCGCGTTGCACAGCGCGTTGCCGGCGTCGATGTCTTCCTTGACCCACTGGGCGACCTGCGTCCAGCCGGCCGCCTGCCACGTCTCGAACGGGCCGGCGGTCCAGCCGAAGCCCCAGCGCATGGCGAAGTCGATGTCGCGCGCGTTGTCGGCGACGGTGTCGAGGTGCACGGCGATGTAGTGGAAGGCGTCGCGGAAGATCGCCCACAGGAACTGGCCCTGTGGATTGGTCGATTCGCGCAGCGCTTTCATTTTCTTGACCGGATCTTTTTCCTTCAGGATGCGGGCGATGATGTCGGCGGCCTTGCCGCCGCCGGCGACGTACTCACCGGTGGCGAAGTCGAGGCGCTGGATGTCCTTGCCGACTTTTTTATAGAAACCGGCGCCGGACTTTTGGCCCAGGGCGCCTTTTTCAACCAGTTTCGCCAATACTTCCGGCGTCTTGTAGACGGCGGCGAAGGGGTCGTTCGGCAGGTTGTCCTGCATCGTTTTGATCACATGGCCCATCGTGTCCAGGCCCACCACGTCGGCGGTGCGGAAGGTGCCCGACTTGGCGCGGCCCAGCTTGGCGCCGGTCAGGTCGTCGACCACGTCCACGCTCAGGCCGAACTTCTCGGCTTCGTGCACGATCGCGAGGATGCCGAACACGCCGACGCGGTTGGCGATGAAGTTAGGCGTATCTTTCGCACGAACCACGCCCTTGCCCAGGGTGGTGGTGAGGAAACCTTCCAGCTGGTCGGCGATTTCCGGCTTGGTGAACTCGGTCGGGATGATTTCGACCAGGTGCATGTAGCGCGGCGGGTTGAAGAAGTGCACGCCGCAGTAGCGCGATTTCAGGTCGGCGTCGAAGCCTTCGGACAGCTTGGTGATCGACAGGCCCGAGGTGTTCGAGGCGAAGATGGCGTTGGCGCCGATGTGCGGAGCGACCTTCTTGTACAGGTCGTGCTTCCAGTCCATGCGCTCGGCGATGGCTTCGATGATCAGGTCGCACTCGGCCAGCTTGGCCAGGTCGTCCTCGTAGTTGGCCACTTCGATCAGCGCGGCGTGGTCCTTGTTGCCCAGCGGCGCAGGCGACAGTTTCTTCAGGTTCTCGATGGCTTTCAGAACGATACCGTTCTTCGGGCCTTCCTTGGCCGGCAGGTCGAACAGCACGACGGGCACTTTGGCGTTGACGCAGTGGGCGGCGATTTGCGCGCCCATCACGCCGGCGCCCAGCACGGCTACTTTTTTAACGATGAAATTGGTCATGTCGTTTCCTCTAGTCTTAGAACAGGTCGGCGTCGAGTGCCATCAGGTTGGCGGAGCCCGAACGTGCCTGGCGGATCAGGGTTGCGGTTTCAGGCTGCAGGCGGGCGAAGTAGAAGCGCGCGGTCGCCAGCTTGGCCTTGTAGAAATTGTCGCCGCTGTCTTCCTTGGCCAGCGCGATCTTCGCCATCTGCGCGAAGAAATAGCTGTATACCATATGGCCGACAACACGCAGGTACGGTACGCAGGCGGCGCCCACTTCGTCCGGATTCTGGAAGGCTTTCATGCCGATTTCCATGGTCAGCTTGGTGACCTTGTCGCCCAGGTCGCCCAGCGGAGTGATGAATTCGCTCATCGCTTCGTCGGTGCCGTTGTCTTCGACGAATGCCTTGATCTTCTCGCCGAACTTGCGCAGCTTGGCGCCGTTGTCGCCCAGGATCTTACGACCCAGCAGGTCGAGCGACTGGATGGTGTTGGTGCCTTCGTAGATCAGGTTGATGCGGGCGTCGCGCACGTACTGCTCCATGCCCCATTCCGAGATGTAGCCGTGGCCGCCGAACACTTGCATCGCTTCCGAGGTGGCGATCCAGGCGTTGTCGGTGATGAAGGCCTTGACGATCGGGGTCAGCAGCGCGACTTCGTCGGCCGCTTCCTTGCGCACTTCTTCGTCCGGATGGTGCAGTTCGCGGTCGATCTGCAGCGCCACATAGGAAGTGAAGGCGCGCGCGCCCTCGGCGTAGGCCTTGCCGGTCAACAGCATGCGGCGCACGTCCGGGTGCACGATGATGCGGTCGGCCGGCAGTTCCGGATTCTTCACGCCCGACAGCGAACGCATTTGCGTGCGGTCCTTGGCGTAGATCAGCGCGTTCTGGTAAGCCACTTCGGTCAGGCCCAGCGACTGCATGCCGACGCCCAGGCGGGCCGCGTTCATGAACACGAACATGGCGTTCAGCCCCTTGTTCGGCTGGCCGATGATCCAGCCCTTGGCGCCGTCCAGGTTCATCTGGCAGGTCGAGTTGCCGTGGATGCCCATTTTTTCTTCGATGGCGCCGCAGGTGATCGGGTTGCGTTCGCCGACCGAGCCGTCTTCCTTCGGCAGGAACTTCGGCACCAGGAACAGCGAGATGCCTTTCGAGCCTTCCGGCGCGTCCGGCACGCGGGCCAGCACCAGGTGCAGGATGTTTTCAGCCATGTCGTGCTCGCCGGCCGAGATGAAGATCTTGTTGCCGGTGATCAGCCACGAGCCGTCGGCCTGCGGCAGCGCCTTCGAGCGCAGCATGCCCAGGTCGGTGCCGCAGTGCGGCTCGGTCAGGCACATGGTGCCGGTCCACTCGCCCGAGACCAGCTTCGGCAGGTAGGTTTTCTTTTGCTCGTCGGTGCCGTGTTCCTTCAGGCACTCGTAGGCGCCGTGCGACAGGCCCGGGTACATGGTCCAGGCCTGGTTGGCCGAGTTCAGCATTTCGTAGAACGAGTTGTTCAGCAGCACCGGCAGGCCCTGGCCGCCGTACTCAGGATCGCACGCCAGCGCGGCCCAGCCGCCGTCGACGTATTGCTTGTACGCTTCCTTGAAGCCTTTCGGCGTCGTCACGGAGTGGGTCGCGGCGTCGTGCTTGCAGCCTTCGCGGTCGCCCGAATGGTTCAGCGGGAACAGCACTTCCGACGTGAACTTGCCACCCTCTTCCAGCACCTGGTTGATGATGTCGGCATCGATTTCGGCGTAGTCCGGCAGTGCCTTCAATTCTTCTTGCACATTGAGCAGCTCGTGCAGCACGAATTGCATATCCCGGATTGGCGCGACGTATTGACCCATGTTTTTTCTCCTGATGACTACTTAAATTAGTTTAAATGCGTTGACTTGATGACTTGCTTAATGAGGTACTTCTGCATTGCGGTAGGATTCGATCAAGCGCTCGAAGCCGACGCCGGCGCGCTCCAGGCTGCCCGGAATGCGCAGGAAGCGCGCATCGTGGTGCAGGGCCAGGATCAGGCCGTACATCTCGTAGACCAGCTGCTGCGGATCGGTGTCCGCTTGCAGGTCGCCGCAGTCGACGGCCTGCTTCACGCAGCGCAGCAACGCGCCCTGCCAGGCGCCGACCATCGCCATCAACTCCTCGCGGATCGGCCCCGGACGGTCGTCGTACTCGACCGCGCCGCTGATGTAGATGCAGCCCGAGGCCACCTCCACGCTGACACGCTTGACCCAGCGCGCGAACATCGAACGCAGACGCTGCAAACCGCGCGGTTCCTTGACGCTGGGGAAAAACACTTCCTGCTCAAAACGGTGGTGATACAGCTTCAGCACTTCCAACTGCAAATCTTCACGCGATCCGAAGTGCGCGAACACGCCGGATTTGCTCATGTTCATCTTATCCGCGAGCAATCCAATGGTCAGCCCTTCGAGGCCGTCCCGGCTGGCCAGGTCCAGCGCCACATCCAGGATGGCCGCGCGAGTCAGCTCGCCCTTGCGCATAAATTTAGTTGAGGTATTAATAACTTGCATCCCAAGGTGTAGTTACATGGAGAAAAGAACATTTTGCTCCACTTCGTTTACTCCGTGTGAAAAAATTGCGAACGCTCGTACTATTATCCACCGGGGGATAAAAGTCAAACAGTACATTTAGAGGTGGGAGTCTATTGCTGCGGTGCGGCAATACAGCATGGAGGGAGGGAATGCGGCAAGCCGCTCACGGGCGTTCGACGCCCGTTATGAAAGCTTCCCCATTTGACGGCGGTCGCGCTTGGTGGGACGGCCCTTGAAATCGGCCGTCGGCTCGCGGAACATCTTGCGGTTCTCGGCCACGTTGGCGCGCCGCTCGACGCTCTCGTCGGTTTCCTCATACAGATTGCGGGCGATCGGCGCCGCCTGCCGCACGTCGGACAGGTTCATCACATCGATCTCCCAGCGGTCGGAGCCGTTGTCGATGTCCAGCTTGTCGCCGATGCGCACGGTGCGCGCCGGCTTGACCTTGTCGCCGTTGACCTTGACCTTGCCGGCGTCCACCGCGTCCGTGGCCAGCGAGCGCGTCTTGAAAAAGCGCGCCGCCCACAGCCATTTATCCAGTCTGACACTATCGCTCAAGCGTATTTCCCCACGGAGAACAACCGCATCACGGTCCGGTAGAATACGAACGCGATTTCGTAACCGATGCGTCGGAAGCGGCCGACGTGCTCGAAGTCGGCATAGCTGATGACCACGCCGTCGGCGACGGCCGCCTCGATGTGCCGGCGCAGGTTCTGCGCGAAGGCCGCATCCTTGATGATCACGTTCGCTTCCTGATTCAAAAACAGGCTCAAGCCGTCGACATTGCTCGAACCCACGGTCGCCCAGTCGTCGTCGATGACGGCCACCTTGGCGTGCAACTGGGTTTTGTGATATTCCACCACTTTGACGCCGGCCGCAAGCAGCTTCGGATAGAACGAGTGCGCCACCGCGTCCTGCAGCCAGATCTCGCCGACGCCGATCAGCAACACCACCTCGACGCCGCGCTCGGCGGCGGCGGCCAGCGCGTGGCGGAATTTGCGCCCCGGCGCGAAATACGGATTGGCCAGCAGCACGGTCTTGCGCGCGCGGCCCAGCGCCTGCAGGTAGGCGCGCTGTATCGTCCGGCGGTTGCGCAGGTTGTCGCGCACCACGAAGCCGGCGTGCACCATGTTGGCGGCGGCGATCTTGTTGACCTTGCGCGCGTCGCGGTACAGGCTGATACGCTTCATCAGGCCCATCTTGCCCAGGCGCTGCCACTGGGTGTGCGCCTCCAGGTGGATCGCCCCCACCAGCGGGCCGCGCACCTGCACCGCGAAGTCCCAGCGCGGCGCCGACAGGCTGATCGCGTGGTTGTAGTCGCAGAACATGTCGTCGTTGATATTGATGCCGCCGACCAGCGCGACCTCCCGGTCGACCACGCAGATCTTGCGGTGGGTGCGCGTGATGCCGCGCTTGAACCACGGATTGAAGATGCGGTGGTGGACGCCGGCCGCTTCCAGCTTCTCGTGCATGCAGTTGACCTTGCGCCGGCCGGTGCCCCACCAGTCGGTGATCATGCGCACGTCGACGCCGCGCCTGGCGGCGGCGGACAAGGCGTCCATGACTTTCTGGCCGGTGTCGTCGTCGGCGAAAATGTAGGTCTCGAAATAGACTTCGTACTGGGCCGCGTCGATCGCGCCGATCAACGCCGGGAAATACTCGGTGCCGGTGTACAGCAGCGTGACTTCGTTATCGGCGAGCAGTTTGACCGAGCCCATGGTGCCCTACCCCAGCGACAACGACGCCACGATGGGCGCGTGGTCGGACAGCTTGGCCCACAGGCTGCCATGCATGACCTCGGCCGATTCGACCTTGAAGCCGCGCACGTAGATGCGGTCGAGCCGGAAGAATGGCAGCGCCGCCGGGAAGGTGCGCGCCGGGCTGATGGTGGCCTTCATGCTGGCCTTGCGGCGCAGGGTGCGCATGATGCCGTCCAGCGACGCGTTCGTGCCGAGTTCATCGAAGGCCTCGACCACGCCCAGCGCGTTGCGCAGCTCGGCGCTGAGGGTGTTGCGCCAGTCGTTGAAGTCGCCGGCGATGATGACCGGTTCGCCGTTCGGCGCCGATTCGCGCACGGCCGAGATCAGCGCCTGCGTCTGCCGGCGCCGGCCCGCCTCGAACAGCCCCAGGTGCACCACGTAGCAGTGCACCAGGCCGTGCTCGGTATTCAGCACGCAGTGCAGGATGCCGCGCTGCTCGTAGGCATGGTCGGAGACGTCGTGGTTGGCCATGTTGGCGATGGGGAAAGCGCTCAGCAGCGCGTTGCCGTGGTGGCCGTGGTCGTAGACCGCGTTCATGCCGTAGGCCGCGTGCAGGTGGCGCGACTCGCCCGCGAAATATTCATGTTGCGCCGCAGCGGGCCAGTGCTTCTGACCCAGCTGCTCGGCGCCATACTTGGCCGCCTTGAGGTCATGCTTGCCTTGAACCTCTTGCAAAAAAACCACATCGGCATTGAACAGGCCGATCGCCTGTTTTAGCGCCAGCACACGCGGCTCGGCGCGGATGGAGGACACTCCCTTGTGAATATTGTAGGTGGCAACTCGGATTTTCATACGGAACATTCTAACCCCGAGTGCGCCTCCACGTGTGTTCGGCTACGCACACAGCGATCCGCGCAAGAAGCGGTCAACCAAACCTGGTGTTCGATGTCGGTCGCCGAATCGTGGTGTCGCCGTGTCCCCTCAACAAATGTTCAACACTGATATCTTCGTCGAGCGCTTCCCAGTGCAGACCCTGGCCACCACCGCTCAATACATAGTCTTCGCGTTGTAACGGAGTGGCTTGAGAAAGTCGCGGAAAAAAGTTGAGCGGCACCCCCAGCGTACGACCGTCGACGAGGTGCACCCACATATTATTCTGATCAAAAGAGAGTTTTTTTGCACGCGCTTCAATCATCAAAATACTCCTTCCACATATCGATGAAATAGTCTCGATGTTCAGCCACGAAGCGCACGAGTTCACGCATGGTCTTGGCGGGAATCCCAGAGGAGTGGGCGGCCGTCACCTCCGGTTCGATCCAAATCTTGGCGAGGCCTCCTTGTCCTTGCACGTGGACGTGAACAGGCTCACGGGGCAACCCTTCGTTCGAGAAAAAGAAGAACTTATACCCTTTGTAGCGCAAGATGGCAGGCATGGCAAGCGGCAGGTGGATAGCGATCCATGATACTAGGACGGGATCGCAGACCTACGCTTGAGCCGATACAATACCTTAATAGGTATCGGCTTCTGGAGATGATGGAGCTGCTGAAGAGAAACCGCGCAACATCGCACTGACGCTGAGATCTTCATCGAACCGCGCCCAGTGCAGCGCGTCGCCGGCACCGATGATTTCCCATTCGTCCAGTTGCGCCGAGGTCGCGCTCGCCAAGCTGGGATACCATGCCAGCGGCGTGCTGATGCGCCGCCCGTCCATCAGCCCGACCACCAGCGACTGGTCCTCGAACACCACGGTCTTGATGCGCTCGTCAGGCGTCTTCAAAGTAATCATTCCAGATCCTTAGAAAATCGAGCCGGTACTCGACGATGATGCGGACGATCTCGCGCACTTCAAGCGCGCTGAAGCCGACGTTGCGCACCACCGTCGCGCTCTCGATCCAGAACTTGGCCGACTTGCGGTCCTTGTCCACATGCAGGTGCGGCGGCTCACCCGTGACCTGGCTGTGAAAATAAAAACGGTAACCCCTGAGCCGCAACAGCGTCGCCACAACATCCTCCGGAACATGCTCCGAATGCCAAAGTATGCGCGGCACAGTCTGCCACTATTTGATGCGGCACAATCTAGCTAAACTGCTTCGGAAGCTGCTGGGGAAGTTGCAGAATCGCTTCCGCATTGGAGAAAGAAAAACATTTATCGGCCGCTTCCAGGTGCGGCATCCAAGCATGATTGAGGTGCTCGCGCGGGCTGAGCGTGATGGCGATATCGCGCGGCACTTCCACGCTGAACACGTGCTCGGTGTTTTCCGTCACGCCAGGCGCGTAGCGGTGGCGCCAGACCGGATAGATGGTGTAGATGTTGGACAGGTGCCAGTCGCGCAGCACGATGCGCTCGCCGTCGGCGACGATGCCGGTTTCCTCGAACAATTCGCGCGCGGCCGTCTCCAGCAACGGCTCGTCGACGGCGTCGAGCGAACCGGTCACCGATTGCCAGTAGCCCGGCTTGTCGGCGCGTTCGATCAGCAGCACTTGCAGGTCGGCGGTGTGGATCACCACCAGCACGGATTCGGGTATCTTGTATGGCATGAGGTCGGGACCAAAGAAAAAGGCGCCACGTGTGAACGTTGGCGCCTCTTCATTATGCCAGATGAATTAGCTGGCGACTTTCGGCTCGACGGCACGCAGACGGATGTGCAGTTCCTTCAACTGCTTCTCGTCCACTTCCGACGGCGCCTGGGTCAGCAGATCCTGCGCGCGCTGGGTTTTCGGGAAGGCGATCACGTCGCGGATCGAATCGGACTTGGTCATCAGGGTGACGATGCGGTCCAGGCCGAACGCCAGGCCGCCATGCGGCGGCGCGCCGTATTGCAGCGCGTCGAGCAGGAAGCCGAACTTCAGGCGCGCTTCGTCGGCGTCGATCTTCAATGCGCGGAACACTTTCGACTGCACTTCCTCGCGGTGGATACGGATCGAACCGCCACCGAGTTCCCAACCGTTCAAGACCATGTCGTAGGCCTTGGCGATGCAGGCGCCCGGATTGGTTTCCAGCATGTCCTCGTGGCCGTCCTTCGGCGCCGTGAACGGGTGGTGGGTCGCGGTCCAGCGGTCGTTTTCCTCGTCGTGTTCGAACATCGGGAAGTCGACCACCCACAGCGGCGACCAAACGTCGTCGAACAGGCCGGCGTTCTTGCCGAACTCGCTGTGGCCGATCTTCACGCGCAGCGCGCCGATGGCGTCGTTGACGACCTTGGCCTTGTCGGCGCCGAAGAAGATCAGGTCGCCGTCTTCGGCGCCGGTCATCTCGATCACTTTGGCCAGGGCGGCGTCGTGCAGGTTCTTGACGATCGGCGATTGCAGGCCGTCGCGGCCCTTGGCTTTCTCGTTGACCTTGATGTAGGCCAGGCCGCGCGCGCCGTAGATGGCGACGAACTGGGTGTAGGCGTCGATTTCCGAACGCGGCATTTCGGCGCCCTTCGGCACGCGCAGGCCGACCACACGGCCGTTAGGCATGTTGGCGGCGCCCGAGAAGACCTTGAAGTCGACGTCCTTCATCACTTCGGTCAGGTCGGTGAACGACAGCTTGACGCGCATGTCCGGCTTGTCCGAGCCGTATTTGCCCATCGCTTCCGAGAAGTCCATCACCGGGAACGGGTTCGGCAGGTCGACGTCCATCGTGTTCTTGAAGACGATGCGGATCATTTCCTCGAACAGATCGCGGATTTCCTGTTCGGTCAGGAACGACGTTTCGCAGTCGATCTGGGTGAATTCAGGCTGGCGGTCGGCGCGCAAGTCTTCGTCGCGGAAGCACTTGGTGATCTGGTAGTAACGGTCGAAGTTGGCCACCATCAGCAGCTGCTTGAACAGCTGCGGCGACTGCGGCAGCGCGAAGAAGCTGCCGGCGTTGACGCGCGACGGCACCAGGTAGTCGCGCGCGCCTTCCGGGGTCGACTTGGTCAGCATCGGCGTTTCGATATCGATGAAGCCCAGGTTGTCGAGGTACTTGCGCACTTCCATCGTCACCTTGTAGCGCAGGCGCAGGTTGTTCTGCATCTGCGGACGGCGCAAGTCCAGCACGCGGTGGGTCAGGCGGGTGGTCTCGGACAGGTTGTCGTCGTCCAGCTGGAACGGCACGGCCACCGAAGGGTTCAGCACTTCCAGTTGCGAGCACACGACTTCGATCTTGCCCGACTTCAGGTTGGCGTTGACGGTGCCGGCCAGGCGGTCCTTGACCACGCCGGTCACGCGCAGGCAGAACTCGTTGCGGACGTGTTCGGCGGCCTTGAAGACTTCGGCCTGTTCCGGATTGCAAACGATCTGTACCAGGCCTTCGCGGTCGCGCAGGTCGATGAAGATCACGCCGCCGTGGTCGCGGCGACGATGTACCCAGCCGCACAGGCTGACGGTTTGGCCAAGCAGCGCTTCAGTGGTGAGGCCGCAGTAGTGAGTACGCATTGAGGACATGTTATTTCTCGGTTCAGGTTAGATTGCTCGTGAATTCGGTGTGAAGCGTGTTCTTGGGTGCTGCTGTTTATTTGCTGACGACTGCGATGGCTTGCGGCACGCTTTCCGGCGCCACCACGCCCATCGAGACGATGTACTTCAGGGCCGCGTCGACCGACATGTCGAGTTCGACCACATCCTTGCGCGCCAGCATCAGGAAAAAGCCCGACGTCGGATTCGGCGTGGTCGGCACGTAGACGCTGACGTAGTCGCCCACCAGGTGGTTCTTGACGTCGCCGCCGGGGGTGCCGGTGAGGAAGGCGATGGTATACGAGTTCTGGTGCGGATACGGGATCAGCACCGCCTTGCGGAAGGCGTTGCCCGACGACGAGAACAAGGTGTCCGACACTTGCTTGACGCTGGAATACAGCGAGTTCACCAGCGGGATGCGCTTGAGCAGCTTTTCCCACATGCGCACCACGTAGTTGCCGACCAGATTATTGGTCAGCAAGCCGGTCAGGAACACGATCACGATCGTCAACAGCGTGCCCAGGCCGGGAATATTGACGCCGAACAGCGCCTTCGGCTGCCAGCGCGCCGGCACGAACAGCAGCGACTGGTCCATCGTGTTGATGATCAGGCTCAGGACCCAGGCGGTAATCGCCAGCGGCACCAGGATCAGCAGACCGGTAATGAAATATTTACGCATTAAAGACTCTTATATGGGTGCTCATGTGGGTGGAATGACGCACGGCAGCGGCCCGGCCGCTGCCGTCGTTCAGGCCGTTCCCGTGCCGCTCGCCGGCTTGGGCGTGCTGGCAGCCGCGTCCGCCTTGGGCGCGTCGGCCTTGGCCGCACCGTCCACCGGACCGGTGGACACGCCCGTCGCCGGCGGCGTGCCGCCACGGAAATCGGTGGCGTACCAGCCGGTACCCTTCAGCTGGAAACCAGCGGCGGTCAATTGTTTCTTAAACGACTCCTTGCCGCACGACAGGCAAACAGTCAGCTGCGGGTCGGAAATCTTCTGCAAGACATCCTTGGCAAAACCACATGCCTCGCAGCGGTAAGCGTAGATCGGCATCTATTACTCCGCAAAAATCATCAAAACCCTGAATTATAAAGCTTTTTACCGGGCGCTAGCCTGTTTCCTGTCGCCAAGTCCGGATGGCGGCCCGCAGGCTATCGATTCCATTAAAAGAATTCACTCGTAAATTGTTGGCGAGCATGATTAAATGGCGGCCTCAAGCGTTGATTTCCCAATCCCCGAATCGCCGCCTCGATGCTGTCCCGACTGTCGACGCACCGTATTCATCACCGATTGGGAAATATTATGAAGAAATATCTGTTTGCCGGCCTGCTGGCCACCACGCTGCTCTCCCCCGCCTTCGCGCAAGGCAAATATGCCGCCGAATCACCGGAACAACCGCTTCCCCGCCGCACCGTTGTCGCCAGTATGGCACTGCTGATTGTGCTGGGCTTGGCGAAGCGGCGGCTGACGCGGCCATCTAAAACACGTATGGCGGATTAAACGGAACGCCGTAATCGGCCATCGTTGTCCTGCCGGCCACCGCGGACAGGACAACGCGGATTTTCAGGCTCGCCGGCGCCAGACCATCCAGCGCTCCTTGCCGTCGAAGACGGGGATGGAGTCGCCTACAGGTTGGTCGGTGATGCATTCGAAATCCTGCTGCAGCAACGCGTCCAACTGCTCGCGGGCGATGCCGAACGGCGGCCCCTTGGGGGCGTCATCAAAGAAGAAATATCCGGCCAGCAGCGCGCCGGCGGGCAACAATGCCGCCCAGCGCGCCGCCACCCTGGGCCACATCGCGCGCGGCATGGCGCACAGGAAGGCGCGCTCGTAAATGAGCTGCAATGGCCGCGCGGGCTGCCAGGCAAAGAAATCCGCCTCGACGACGCGCTCCGCATGCCCGCCAACGGCGCGCTTGCCGGCCTGCACCGCCTGCGGCGAAAAATCGATGGCCGTCGCATCCCACCCCGCCTCGGCCAACAACGCCAGCTCGTAGGCCGAGCCGCAACCCGGGATCAACGTGACCAGCGGCGCGCTGGCGGCGACAAAGTCGCGCAGCGCCAGCGGCACGCCGCCGCGATCCCACGGCGTGAAGCTGCGCGCGAAGCGTTCATCCCAGAACGCCGGCGACAGCGGATCGCGCTGCTGGAAGTCGGCCATGATCAGAGCAGGTGGTGCCAGCGCAGGTACAGCTGGAAGCCGGCCACGCCCAGCCCGAACGCGCCGGCGAAGTAGATCACAAAGCTGAGCAACCGGTTGGTGCGCTGCTGTTCGTGGATCAGCACTTTGATCAGTTCGCCGTTATCGGCCGGCTGCTCGCCCTGCTGCTCCAGCGCCCGGTGAATCAAGCGCGGCAGCTGCGGCAGGATCTGCGTGTAGCGCGGCGCCTCGGCCTTCAACCGCTGCAGCAAGCCCTGCCAGCCGACCTGCTCGGCCATCCAGTTCTCCAGATACGGCTTGGCGGTCTTCCACAGGTCGAGGTCGGGGTCGAGCTGGCGGCCCAGGCCTTCGATGTTGAGCAGCGTCTTTTGCAGCAGCACCAGTTGCGGCTGCACTTCGACATTGAAGCGGCGCGAGGTCTGGAACAGCCGCAGCAGGATCTGGCCGAAGGAGATGTCCTTCAGCGGACGGTCGAAGATCGGTTCGCAGCAGGCGCGCACGGCCGACTCGAGTTCGTCGACGCGGGTTTCCTTCGGCGCCCATCCCGATTCGATGTGGGCCTCGGCCACGCGCTTGTAGTCGCGGCGGAAGAAGGCCAGGAAGTTTTGCGACAGGTAATCCTTGTCGTAGTCGTTGAGCGTGCCGACGATGCCGAAGTCGAGCGCGATGTAGCGGCCCAGGGTTTCCGGTTCGATCGACACCAGGATATTCCCCGGGTGCATGTCGGCGTGGAAAAAGCCGTCGCGGAACACTTGCGTGAAGAAGATCTCGACGCCGTCGCTGGACAGTTTTTTCAGGTCCACGCCGGCCGCTTCGAGCTTGTCGATCTGCGACACCGGCAGCCCGTGCATGCGCTCCATCACGATCACGCTGTTGGAACAATAGTCCCAGTACATCTCCGGCACCATCAGCAGCTTGGAGTCGGCGAAGTTGCGGCGCAGCTGGCTGGCGTTGGCCGCCTCGCGCATCAGGTCGAGCTCGTCGTGCAGGTATTTGTCGAACTCGGCGACGACTTCCTTCGGCTTCAGGCGCTTGCTGTCGGCCCACACGCGGCCGACCCACTCGGCGGCGATGTGCATCAGCGCGACATCCTCGTCAATCGATTTCTTCATGCCGGGACGCAGCACCTTGACCGCGACCTGCTTGCCGTCCTTCAAGGTGGCGAAGTGCACCTGCGCGATCGACGCCGACGCCACCGGCGTGCGCTCGAACGAGGCGAACAGCTGGTCCGGGTGGGCGCCCAGCGATTTGCGGATCTGCGCGATGGCCAGGTCGGAATCGAACGGCGGCACCCGGTCCTGCAGGCGCGACAGCTCGATCACCAGGTCGGCCGGTATCAGGTCGCTGCGGGTCGACAGCACCTGGCCGAACTTGACGAAGATCGGCCCCAGGTCCTCGAGCGCCATGCGCAGGCGCACGCCGCGCGGGGCGGAGATGTCGCGCCAGAAAATGATCGTGTCGATGAGCTTGGCGGTACGCGGCACTTTGAGGCCGGAAATGGCGATTTCGTCGAGACCGTAACGAATGGCGACCCGCAGGATCTTCAGCAGGCGTAAAAATTTCAAAATCATTGGGTTCCCAGTTTCTGTTCCAGTTTGGCCAGGCGCTTGGCGGCCCGTTCCACGTCGTCGCGCAGGCGCACCACGTCGGCCGAGAATTCCTCCACCGCCTGCGGGCGCACCAGCACCTGTTTTTCATCGAGCAGGAACTCGGCGACGTTTTCGGCCAGCTTCTGGTGGCCCGTCTTGACCGCCTCGAACGCGGCCCTGGCACCCGACACCATGCGCACCGCCGCCACCGGGCCGACCACTTTTTCCAAATCGACCTCCGCTTCCCAGCGCAGCGACGTGCTCAGGCTGGAGATGGCGTTGGCGAAATCGGCGTCGCCCTCGATGCGCACGTACGAGAACGCGCGCTCGCGGTTTTGCGCGATCAGCGGCAGGTCCGGCAGCTTGACCCTGATGGTAACCCGGGCCGGCTCATCCGCCGGTGCGGGCTCGAACAAACCGTCGGCGGTCACGCGCAGGCGCAGCGCGACGGTGCCGGCGTCGATGCAGGCGACCTTGCCGGCGTGGCGCCGCAACTGCTCGCGCGCCCACGGCTCCTGCGCCAGCAGATGGTTGACGGCCGCGCTTGCCGGCGCGGCGGCGGATAACAGGGCGGATAAGTGACTGAAGTTCAGTGGGGTCATCGGTAGGTCGTCGCTCAACAAGTTCTTTACGCCGGAAAAACAAAACCGCCCGGAAAGCGGGCGGTCTCGATCTTACCAGTTCGCCGGGATTTCCCGGTGATTACGCCAACTGTTGAATACCAGCAAGCAACCAGCCCGAAGCGCCGGACACCGGCTTGGTCAGGTTCCACACCTCGTTGAACGGCTCGGCCAGCGCGTCGGGCGCGGGCTTGATCATGCCGACGAACTTGACGCTGGCGAGGTACTCGGTCTCGCTCGTCTCGATGCCCAGCAGCTCGGCGTCGATGCTGACGACGTCGGTGTAATCCTTTTGCGCGCCGCGCTCGTTGATTTGCAATTTCATTTCAGCAAATACTTCAGGCGTGGTGAACTCGCGGATGTCGGCGGTGTCGCCCTTGTCCCACGCCGCTTGCAGGCGGATGAAGTTGCTTTTGGCCACGCGCAGGAACGACACGGCGTCGAAGTCGCCCGGCACGCCCCACGGGGTGTGCGGCACCGGCGCGGCTTGCACCGGCTGGTATTGCTGCTCAGGCAGGCGCGAACCGATTTCCGGCGTGCCGCCGGCTTGCGGGGCGTAGGCCTTGTTGTAGCCGTTGTCGTAGGCGTTGTTGTTACCGCTGCCATTGAAGTTGCCGCCGAAATTACCACCTGCCGCCGGCGCCACGGTCGGTTGCGACTTGCGGCGGAACATGCGGAAGATGAAGTACGCGGCGCCGGCCAGCAACGCCAGCATCAGCAACGTGCTCAGGATCGACGCCATCGCGCCGCCGATGCCCAGGTGCGAGAACAAAGCGCCCAGGCCCAGGCCCAGCAGCGCGCCGCCGAGGATGCCTTTCCACATGCTGGGGCGCTTGGCCGGCATGGCGTTCGGCGCGTTCGGGGCAGGCGCCGGGGCGGCCTGGCGCGGCGCCGGCGTCGGCGCGGCGGCCGGCGGCATGCGGTTGACGTTTTGCGACTGGCGGCCGATCGAACGGTTGCCGCCGGCGGGACGCGCGGTCGCCTCGGCCAGCATCGTGAAGGCGGACAGCGCGACAATCGCGCTGATCATCAATTTTTTCATGTTCATGGTCATTCCTACAGTATTTACAGTTTGATACCGGTGTGTAAAGCGGCCACACCTGCCGTCAAGTTGTAATACGTGACCCGTTCCAGACCCGCCTCTTCCATCATGGTTTTGAGCGTGTCCTGGTCCGGGTGCATGCGGATCGACTCGGCCAGATAGCGATAGCTTTCGGCGTCGCCGGCAATCTTCTGGCCCATCCAAGGCAGCACCTTGAATGAATAAATATCGTACGGTTTTTGCAAAGGCGTCGCCACCTTGGAAAACTCCAGCACCAGCAACTTGCCGCCGGGCTTCAATACGCGGCGCATTTCCGCCAGCGCCTGATCCTTGTGGGTCATATTGCGCAGCCCGAAAGCGACGCTGACGCGGTCGAAATAGTTATCCGGGAACGGCAATTTCTCCGCATCACACAGTAAGGTGGGGGTCAACAGGCCACGATTCAAGAGGCGGTCGCGGCCGACGCGCAACATCGACTCGTTGATGTCGGTCAGCCACACCTCGCCGGTCGGGCCGGCCTGCTTGGCGAACACCTTGGCCAGGTCGCCCGTGCCGCCGGCGATGTCGAGGCACTTGAAACCGGGGCGCACGGCCGCGTTGGCGATGGTGAACGTCTTCCACAGACGGTGCAGGCCACCCGACATGACGTCGTTCATGATGTCGTACTTGGCGGCGACGGAATGGAAAACCTTGGCGACTTCGCGGACTTTGTCGTCTTCCGCGACGGTTTTGTAACCGAAATGAGTGGTATTTGTCATGGTGGCAGGCCTGTTAGTTTGCCTGCATTATACAAGCGCACGGGGTTTTTTCCCTCCCGCGCGCCCTTGGCCGCATATTGTGCCTATCGGGCGGGCAGGTGGCGCCACTCCAGCCCGAGCGCGGTGCGCTTGCGGAAGCCCTTCCACAGGCCCGGATCGGGCTTGATGGTGCCATCGGCGGCCAGCGGCGGCAAGTCCAGATACGGCTGCAACGGCTGCGCCTTGAGGTGGATGCCGAGGAAGGCCGTCACGAAGTGCTGGTTGATGTTGTTGATGCGGCGGCTGTCCCACACCGGCTCGGAATACGACTGGAAATCGTCGAAGCTGGACCACATCGCCGGCGACGGCGGATTCGGCGCCGAGTTGTGGCGCCCGCCCTGATAGGTCAGCAGGTAGCGGTCGGCATTGACGACGCCCTCGAAAATGCGCACCACGCCATCCTTGTAGCCGGCCACGTCGTCCTGGTCGCCGGTAATGAAAAGGGTCGGCGTGCGCACGCCGGCCAACCCTTGGGCATCCCACACCTTGTGCGCGCCGCCCCACGGCGCGAAGGCCACCAGCGCCTTGATGCGGGCGTCGCGGCGCGATTCGTAGTCCTTGTTGCCCTGCTGGTTCACGGCCAGCTTGCCGCCGGGGACGTACGCGGCGGCGGCGGCGCTGACGCCGGCGCCGACGGTGTTCAGCGCGCCATAGGCGCCCATCGAGTAGCCGATCAAGGCGGTGTTGCCGGCATCGGCCACGCCGGCGAGGAAGTTGCCGCTGCCGCGCTTGGCCCAGGCCGCGACGCTGTCGAGCACAAACAGGTCGTCCAGGCGGCGGTTCAGCAGGGTGCTGGCGAAGCCGGCCTTGTCGGCGCGCGTGGATTCGGGGTGGTCGATGGCCACCACGACGTAGCCCTTCGACGCCAGGTTCTCGGTCAGGTAGCTCATTTGCAGGCGCGAACCCGGATAGCCGTGCGAGACGATCACCAGCGGATAGCGTCCGGCGACGGGCGCCGCGTCGCGCGCCGCGCGGCCGTTGAACTGGAACGGCGTGTTGGGGCGGGCGGGATCGTTCGGGCCGGCGCCCAGCACATCGGTGTAAACCGTATGTTCGTTCTGTCCCGCCGCCAGAATGGCCGGGTACCAGACTTCCAGCGTCAGCTTGCGGGTGTAGCGCGGATCGGGGTTGGCATCGCTGTAATGGAGCACGTCCAGTTGGTCGGCATGCTCCGCTACCAGAGTGCGCACGCCGACCGGCAAAGAGCCGCGCGCGGCCAGCTCCGGCGCGTCGGGGCGGAAGTCGCCGAAGTATTCCTGCGCGCGCACTGGCGCGATCAACGCCGAAACGGCCAATGCCGCGATCACAATCCTGCTGGCTACCTTCATTTTTATCCTTGTCTATAGACCCAAATGCTCCCGCAACGTCGTGCCATGGTACGCGGTGCGGAACAAACCGCGCCGCTGCAACTCCGGCACCACCAGCGACAGGAAATCATCCAACCCTCCCGGCAGCGCCGGCGCCATGAAATTGAAGCCGTCCGCCGCCTCCTGCTCGAACCACGCCTGCATCTGATCTGCCACCGCCTGCGCCGTGCCGACCACCGTGAAGTGTCCGCGCCCGCCGGCGATGCGCTCGTACAGCTGGCGTATCGTCAAATTCTCGCCCTGCGCCAGATCGGTCAGCAACTGCTGGCGGCTGCGCTGGCCGTCCTGCGTCTGCGGCAGATCCGGCAGCGGACCGTCCAGCGGATAGCCCGATAGATCGAAGTTGCCGATCATGCGCCCCAATAGCGCCAAGCCGGCCTTCGGCTCGATCAAACGCTGCAACTCGCCGAACTTGTCGTCCGCCTCGCCCTGCGAGCGCCCCACCACCGCGAACAAGCCGGGCATCACCTTCAGCGACTCCGGCGAGCGGCCATGCGCCACCACGCGGCGCGTCATGTCGCGGTAAAAATCCTGCGCCTTCGCCAGCGACGGCTGCGCGGTGAACACCACCTCCGCCGTGGCGGCGGCCAGATCGCGTCCGGCCTCGGAACCGCCGGCCTGCACCACCACCGGCCGCCCCTGCGGACTGCGCGACACGTTCAGCGGCCCGGCGACGGCGAAATGCGGGCCGCGATGATTCAACTTGCGCAGTTTGGCGGGATCGACCAGCCGGCCGCCATCCTTGTCGTTAATAAGCGCCCCATCCTCCCAACTATCCCACAATCCCGTGACAACCTGATGAAATTCGCGCGCGCGCTCATAGCGCGCCGCGTGCGCCACGTGCTGGTCGCGGCCGAAATTGGCCGCCTCCGCCGCGTTGTCGGACGTGACCAGGTTCCAGCCCGCCCTGCCCTCCGATATCTGGTCGAGCGACGCGAACTGGCGCGCCACCGTGTAAGGCTCGTTGTAGGTGGTGGTGGCGGTGCCGATCAAACCAATTTTTTCGGTCGACGCGGCCAGCGCCGACAACAACGTCAACGGCTCCAGCGCAGGCACGCCGCCGGTCAACGCCAGACTGTCGGCGAAGAACACCGCATCAAGGCAGGCCCGCTCCGCGCTTTGCACCTGCTGCCGGAATACCTTGAACGGGTTCGACTCCAGGTCCGTCTGCGGATGCCGCCACGCGGCGACGTGGTGCCCGTGCCGCATCATGAAGGCGGCGATGCTCAGTTGCTTGGTTGATGACATCAGAACTCCTTGCGTGCGGTGATGCCGAAGTAGCGCTCATCGTCACGCGGCACGGCACGCGTGACATAGCCGGTCGAGGTGACCAGATTCGTCGCGTAGGATTTGTTGGCCAGGTTTTTACCCACCAATGCGATGCGCCAGCCGCCCGGCGTCGATGACAAGGCGATGCCGGCGTTGATGACGCCATACGCGCCCTGGATCGCATCCGGCGACTGGAACAGGTCGAACTGCGTCTTGGCCTGATAGGTATAGTCGGCCGAGAAGTCGACGATCAAACCGTTTTGCAGCGGCAGCGCGTAGTTGGCGCGAGTGAAGGACTTCCACTTCGGCGAAAACGGCAACGGCTGGCCATTCAGATTGCACGACGCCGTGGCGGCCGGCGGGCAGTTGAAGCTGTCGATACTGGCATCGGTGTAGGCCAGCGACACGGTCAACGTCAGTTCGCGGGTCGGCCGCGCGTTGATATCCAGCTCGACGCCCTTGGTCGACACGTCGCCCGCGTTGATCAGTCGCGTGATGACGGTGCCGGCGACGGTGTCGAAGAAGTTGGCCTGGTAGTTCGAATACTTGGTGTTGAAGACGGCGACATTGGCGGTCAGGCGGCGGTCGAAGGCGCTCGCCTTCAATCCCAGCTCGAACGAATCGGAGGTTTCCGGCTTGAGCGCCAAGGTGTCGCGGCCAAGCATGTTGAAGAAGACGTTGTAGGCCGGCCCCTTGTAGCCGCGCGAGTACGTCGCGTAGGCGTTCACGTCGCGCGACAGCTGGTATTGCAGGCCGACGCGCCCGGAGTAGCCGTCCTCGCTGGTCGAGCCGCTGTTGCTCACGCCGGGCTGCACGCCGGGGAACGCCGCCGTCGATGTCGAGCTGCGGACATGGTCGTAGGACAGTTCATCCTTGGTCCAGCGCGCGCCGGCGATGGCGCGCCACTCCGGCGTCAGATTGAACGTGCTTTCGCCGAACAGCGAATAGCTGTCGTTCTTGACGCCATAGTCGGCGCGGCCGGAATTGGGCGCCGTCGTGGTAGCGACGATGCGCTGGTACGTTTCGCGGTCCTTGCCATGCAGGTAGAACGCGCCGACGACATATTCGAGGAACTGGTCCTTCGGCGACGCCAGCCGCAGCTCCTGCGACACCTGGCGGAAATCGACGGTGCCGATATCGCGCGTGGCCGGATAGGCGGCGCTGATGCGCGCCGCTTCCGCCGCGTTGCCGATGGCCGAGGTGCTGGTGTATTGCTGATTGGCCCAGTCGCGCACCGCCGTGATCGAGGTCAGGGTGTAGCCGCCGTTGCGCCAGTCAACCTGCGCCGACAAGCCCTTGTTGATGTCGCGGATATCGCTTGGAATATCGGTGTTGATGCTGCGGTTTTGGGTCGACGCGACCACCGGCGCGATCGCCTGCGAGAACGGCGCGCTGGTGGACTTGTAGGCGGTGAAGGACGGCGAGGCGTTGGAGCGCAGATAGTCCGCGATCAGGCTGATATCCAGATTCTTGTTCGGCGTGATGTCGACGCGCGCGCGCACGCCTTTGCGATCGTATCCATTGACCTTGCCGCCGCCGGCGTGGAGGTTGTCGACATTGCCGTCGTAGTCCGCATACAGCGCGGTGACGGCGGCGGCGACCACGCCCGGCTGGATCGTGCCCGACAGGCCGGCGCGCACGCGCTTCTCATTGCCCTCGTACCAGGAGGCGTCGACAAAGCCGCTGGTCTGTTCCGCAGGTTTGCGGCCGATCACGTTCAGCACGCCGGACGACGCGTTCTTGCCGAACAAGGTGCCTTGCGGGCCGCGCAGGATCTCGATGTGCTCGATGTCCAGCAAATCCAGCGTCGCCTGGCCCGGGCGCGCGTACACCACGCCGTCGATCACCGTCGACACAGTGGGTTCCACGCCGGGAGAAGTCGAGATGGTACCGATACCGCGCACGAAGATCGTCGAATCCTTGTTGCCACCCTGCTGACGGAACGTCACGCTCGGCACTTCCTGGACGATGGTGTCGATGCTGGTGCGGTTGGCCTGGGCCAGGTCGTCGCCGTTGAGCACCGACACGGCCACCGGCACCGATTGCAGCGAGGCGTTGCGGCGCGTCGCGCTCACCGTCACGCTGGGAACGGCGGCACTGTCGGTGCGGTCCAGAATGGGCGCGCTGGCCGCATCCGCCGCATCCAACCCGCCCGCCCATGCCGAGCTGACAAGCAAGGCGCCCAACGTCAGCGCACCGATTTTTTTACTGTTGTTCTTCATTGCCGATCCCTTGATTTGAAAGCGCCCTTTGCGCCATATGCGGAAAATCCACTTTCATCATCGAAGAACCAACTTAGTTCCCCGCCTGACGTTTGCTAGACTTTGAATGGTACCGATACCCTTTTTTTAGTGTCGGTGCGGGCCGATTTGAAGTCAAAGAATTAAAAAACCCATCGATATGTCTTTTCTAAATATGCGCGGACCAAGCAAATGAGCGAACCGGAAAGCACACGCAAACGCCGTGGCTCCGGCCGCGCGACGATCCACGACGTGGCGCGGCTGGCGGAAGTCGGATCGATCACCGTGTCGCGCTACTTCACGGAGCCGGGCCGCGTGGCGGCCACGCGCAGCGCGCGCATCGCCGCCGCCGTCAAGCAGCTGGGCTATGTGCCGAACCTGATGGCGGGCAGCCTGGCGTCGTCGCACAGCCGCATCATCGGCATGGTGATACCCAATATCTCCGGGCCGATTTTCGCCAGCACGATCCAGAGCTTCAGCGACACATTGAGCCGCCACGGCTACCAGCTGCTGCTGGCGTCGAGCTATTTTTCGGCCAAGCAGGAGGAGAGCGCGGTGCGCGCCTTCCTTGGCTGGAAACCGGCGGCGCTGGTGGTGACGGGACGCTTTCACAACCGCGCGACGGAAAAGCTGCTATCGGAAGCCGGCATTCCGGTGGTCGAAACCTGGGACTACGAGCCACGCCGCAAGCCGATACAGGTCGGCTATTCGAACATCGCCGTCGGCGAGCAGGCGGCGCGCTACCTGTACGCCAAAGGCTATCGCCGCATCGCCTTCGTGCAAAACAGCCTGGCGGGCGACCTCAGTGCCGTGGACCGTAGCGACGGCTACGCGTCTGTGATGCGCGAGCACGGACTGCAACCGAACATTTACGTACCGACGGCGGAGGCGCCATTCGACGCCGGCAAACAGGCCATCGAGGCGCTGGCGCTCAAGCTTGCGAAGCGCAGCGGCCAGCACGCCGAGGCGATCATCTTCGCCAACGACAATCTGGCCGCCGGCGCCCTGCTGGCGGGCCAGCGCGCCGGCCTGGAGATACCCGAGCAGTGCGCCATCGTCGGTTTTGGCGACTATCCGTTCTCGCCGCTGCTGCTTCCCGGTTTGACCACCATCCGGCCGCCGGGACGCGAGATCGGCGAAATCGCCGCGCTGCGCATCCTGGAGCAGCTGGGCGTGCTGCCGGCGTCCGGCCAGGACACGCGCCTCAACCTGCTGGCCTGCGAACTTATCGAGCGCGAAAGCGCATAAAGGAACCCATGAAGAACATCGTCGCCGGCTTGTTGCTGGCCCTCCCCCTGCTGGCGCACAGCGCGCCGGCCATCACCATCGGCTTCCAGAAAAGCAGCGGCCTGCTGGGCATTTTGAAGAACCAGGGCACGCTGGAGAAGGCCTTCGCCGGCCAGCAGATCAAATGGATCGAATTCCCCGCAGGGCCGCAGATGCTCGAAGCACTCAACGCCGGCAGCATCGACTTCGGCAGCACGGGCGCGCCGCCGCCGGTGTTCGGGCAGGCGGCCGGCATCGACCTGCTGTACGTCGCGGCGGAACCAGCGCCGGTCAACAGCGAGGCGATCTTCGTGCCGAAGGAGTCGGCGGCGCGCACGGTGGCGGATTTGAAGGGCAAGAAGGTGGCGTTCCAGAAGGGATCGGGCTCACACTTTTTGCTGGCGTCCGCGCTGCAAAAGGCGGGCTTGAAGCTGAGCGACATCAAGCCGGTATATTTGTCGCCATCGGACGCGCGGGCGGCCTTCGTCAGCGGCGGCATCGACGCGTGGGTGGTGTGGGACCCGTACTTCGCGTCGGCGCAGAAATCGTATCAGGTGCGGGTGTTGAGCGACTACACTGGCCTGCCGCAGGCGAACGGTTTTTATCTGGCATCGCGCAAGTTCGCCGCGCAGTCGCCGAAGGTATTGGCGGCGCTATTGGAACAGGTGGCGCTGACCGGCCAATGGGCCAACGCGCATACGAAGGAAGTGAGCGCGATGCTGGCGCCGCAAATGGGGCTGCCGGTCGATATCGTCGAAACCTGGCAGCGCCGCACGCGCTACGGCGCGGTGCCGGTCAGCGCCGCCATCGCCGCCAACCAGCAGCGCGTCGCCGACGTGTTCTATCAGCAGAAATTGATCCCGAAGGCGATCAGTGTGGCAGGAAGCATTTGGCCATGGCAATCGGCCACCGCCCGATGAGATGCTACGGAGACACGTAGGGCGGATTAGGCGGAACGCCGTAATCGGCCATCTTTGAGCCGTCGACGGCGCATGCATTGGCCGATTACGCTGCGCTAATCCGCCCTACATGCCTCCTCGCAATGCTAGTGTTTGTGGCCGCAGGATGGCCCGTGCACGTGTGGCGCCGGCGCCGGCGCGTTGGCGGGATCGCGGCCGCTGTCGCCGTCCAGGCCCGACGCGTGCAGGCGGTCCATATAATCCTGCCACAGCTTGTCCTTCTCGTTGCCCAGCTTGTACAGGTAGTCCCACGTGAACAGGCCGGTGTTGTGCCCGTCCGTGAAGGTCGGCTGCACCGCGTAGTTGCCGACCGGGTCCATCGCCGCGATGCCGACTTCGCGCTTGCCGACTTGCAGCACTTCCTGGCCGGGGCCGTGGCCCATCACTTCGGCCGACGGCGAATACACGCGCATCAGCTCGAACGGGATCGTGAACGAGGCGCCGTCGTCGAACTCGATGTCCAGCACCTTGGATTTATTGTGGACGGTCAACGCGGTCGGATTCCTGGAGCTCATGGTTGTACTTTCAAACGTTCGATAATCGCCGCGTGCAAGGCGGGCACCAGCGCGCGGCGCGCGGCCAGCACCTCCGGCGCGCCGGCGCGCGCGGCCGTGGCGAAACTCGAGTTGGGGAAATGCGCATCGTCCGGATAGCGCGGAATCACGTGCCAATGCACGTGCGGGGTCATGTTGCCGAAGCTGGCCAGGTTGATCTTTTCCGGCGCCATCACGGCGCGCTGCGCCGCCTCCACCGCGAACACCACAGCCATGACATGGCCGCGCTCGGCCGCGCCGAGATCGGTCATCTCCTTGACGTGCGCGTTCCACACCACGCGCGTGAAGCCCGGATACTCGGCATCGTCGACGGCGATCACCGACAGCCGGTCGTCGCTCCAGATGACGACGCCGTCGGCGGGCGCCGCCAGCAGCTTGCACAGATCGCAGGTATCAACACCGCGCGCCATCACACCAGCACCCGCTCGATGCCGCCGTCGTTGGCGCGCTTGACGTAGTCGGCCATCCAGTTCTCGCCCAGCAGATGCTTGGCGATCTCGACAACGATGTAGTCGGCCGTGGTGCCGGCGTCCTCGCCGTAGCGCGAGACGCCGCCCAGGCAGGCCGGGCAGCTGGTCAGGATCTTGACCTCGCCTTCGAAGCCGTCGGCGCGCAGCTTGTCGGCGCCCTTGATGACTTCCTCTTCCTTGCGGAAGCGCACCTGCGTCGAGATGTCCGGACGCGCGATCATCAACGTGCCCGAATCGCCGCAGCAGCGGTCGTTCTTCTCGATCTTGACGTTGTCGTGGGTGGCGATCAGGCCGTTGACGGTCTTGGTCGCCTCCTGCAACTTCATCGGCGTGTGGCACGGCTCGTGGTACATATAGCGCGTGCCGGTCACGCCTTCCAGGCGGACCTGCTTCTCCAGCAGATACTCGTGGATGTCCATGATGCGGCAGCCCGGGAAGATCTTGTCGAACTCGTAGGTCGCCAGCTGGTCGTAGCAGGTGCCGCACGACACCAGCACCGTCTTGATGTCCAGATAGTTGAGGGTGTTGGCCATGCGATGGAACAGCACGCGGTTATCGGTCATCATCTTCTCGGCCTTGTCGTACTCGCCCGAGCCGCGCTGCGGATAACCGCAGCACAGGTAGCCCGGCGGCAGCACGGTCTGCACGCCCACTTCCCACAGCATCGCCTGGGTCGCCAGGCCGACCTGCGAGAACAGCCGCTCCGAGCCGCAGCCCGGGAAGTAGAACACCGCCTCGGTATCGGCCGTGGTCTTCTTCGGATTGCGGATGATCGGAATGACCTTGTCGTCCTCGATGTCGAGCAGCGCGCGGGCGGTCTTCTTCGGCAGCCCGCCCGGCATTTTCTTGTTGATGAAGTGGATCACCTGCTCGCGCACCGGCGGCTTGCCGACCGTCGGCGGCGGCGCCTTGGTCTGCTTCTTGGCGAATTTCTTCAACAAATCGTTACCGAGGCGCTGGGCCTTGTAGCCGATGCCGACCATCGCCGCGCGGGTGGCGTTGATGGTGGCCGGATCGGTGGCGTTGAGGAAGAACATCGCCGCCGACTTGCCCGGATTGAACGATTTCTTGTCCATCTTGCGCAGCAAATTACGCATGTTCATCGACACGTCGCCGAAGTCGATGTCGACCGGGCACGGCGTCACGCACTTGTGGCAGACCGTGCAGTGGTCGGCCACGTCCTCGAACTCTTCCCAATGCTTGATCGAGATGCCGCGGCGGGTTTGCTCCTCGTACAGGAACGCTTCGATCAGCGACGACGTCGCCAGGATCTTGTCGCGCGGCGAGTACAGCAGGTTGGCGCGCGGCACGTGCGTCGAGCATACCGGCTTGCACTTGCCGCAGCGCAGGCAGTCCTTGATGCTGTTGGCGATCTCGCCGATATCGCTTTGCTGCATGATCAGCGATTCGTGGCCCATCAGGCCGAACGACGGCGTATAGGCGTTGGACAGGTCCGCCTCCATGCCCGGCAGGTTCAGCAGCTTGCCCTTGTTGAAGCGGCCTTCCGGATCGACGCGCAGCTTGTAGTCGCGGAACGGGCCGATTTCCTCCTCGGTCAGGAACTCGAGCTTGGTGATGCCGATGCCGTGCTCGCCCGAGATGACGCCGTTGAGCGAACGGGCCAGCACCATGATGCGCGCCACGGCCGAATGCGCCAGTTGCAGCATCTCGTAGTGGTCGGAGTTGACCGGCAGGTTGGTGTGGACGTTGCCGTCGCCGGCGTGCATGTGCAGCGCGACGAACACGCGCCCGCGCAGCACGCGCTTGTGGATCGCGGTCGCCTCGTCGAGGATCAGCTTGTAGGCCGCGCCGCTGAAGATCTGGCGCAGCTGGGCGCGGATTTCCTGCTTCCACGTCACGCGGATGGTGCGGTCCTGGACGATGTCGAACAGGGTCGCGTCCGGCTGCAGCTTCAGACGCTCGTCGAACACGGCCTGCAGGCGCTCCAGGCCCAACGCGGCCAGTTCGGCGGTGACGCTGGCCAACGGCTTGTCGAGCTCGGCCAGCAGGAAGGTCCAGCGGTCGCGCACCTGCGTCAGCAAGGCCTCGGCCTGCTGCACGCGGTCGCCCAGCATCTCCGCGTCGCCCACGGCGTCGTCGGCGTCGTCGCTCTTGCCGATCGGCAGATTGCCGGCGGCGAAGAAGTCGCGCAGCTCGTCGACCAGTTGCAGCTTGTTCTTGATCGACAGCTCGATGTTGATGCGCTCGATGCCGTCGGTGTACTCGCCCATGCGGTTGAGCGGAATCACCACGTCTTCATTGATCTTGAAGGCGTTGGTGTGCTTGGCGATGGCGGCGGTGCGGGCGCGGTCGAGCCAGAACTTCTTGCGCGCCTCGGGGCTGACGGCGACGAAGCCCTCGCCGACGCGGGTGTTGGCGATGCGCACCACTTCCGACGCGGCCATGGCCACGGCGTTCTCGTCGTCGCCGACGATGTCGCCGAACAGCGCCATCTTCGGCAGCACGCCGCGTTTCGACTTGGTGGCGTAGCCGACCGCGCGCAGGTAGCGCTCGTCCAGGTGCTCCAGGCCGGCCAGGCGCAAGGTGGCGAACTGCTCGCCCTTGGCCGGCAGGCCGTCGAGGTAATCCTTGATTTCAACGATGGACGGAATGGCGTCGCGCGCCTGGCCGAAGAACTCCAGGCAGACGGTGCGGGCGAACTTCGGCATCTTGTGCAGGATCCAGCGGCCCGACGTGATCAGGCCGTCGGTGCCCTCCTTCTGGATGCCCGGCAGGCCGGACAGGAACTTGTCGGTCACGTCCTTGCCCAGGCCTTCCTTGCGGAAGATGCGGCCGGCGATCTCCAGGATCTCGGTCTTGAACGGCGCGCCCTTGGCTTCGCCGCGCGCGGTCGGATGGGTCCACTCCAGCTTGAAGCGGGCCAATGGCGTGTCGTGGATCTTCGACAGGTTGTGGTCCAGGCGCGTGACTTCGAGCCAGTCGCCGTTCGGGTCGACCATGCGCCACGAGGCCAGGTTGTCGAGCGCGGTGCCCCACAGCACCGCCTTCTTGCCGCCCGCGTTCATCGCGATGTTGCCGCCGATGCAGGAGGCGTGCGCCGAGGTCGGATCGACCGCGAACACGAAGCCGGCCTTCTCGGCCGCCTCGGACACCTTGTTGGTGATCACGCCGGCGCCGGTGTAGATGGTGGCGTATTCCTTGTCCAGGCCGGGCAGCACCTTCATCTCGACCGCGCCCATGTTGAGCAGCTTCTCGGTGTTGATGACGGCCGACATCGGCGTCAGCGGAATGGCGCCGCCGGTGTAGCCGGTGCCGCCGCCGCGCGGGATGATGGTCAGCCCCAGTTCGATGCAGCCCTTGACCAGGCCGGCCATTTCCTCTTCGCTGTCGGGCGTGAGCACGACGAACGGATACTCGACGCGCCAGTCGGTGGCGTCGGTCACGTGCGAGATGCGCTTCATGCCGTCGAAGCAGATGTTGTGCTTGTCGGTGTAGCGGCCCAGCACCTTGTAGGTGCGCTTGCGCAGGTCGTAGACCTGCTTGAATTCCTCGCCGAAGTCGGCCACGGCCTTGCCGGCCGCGCGCAGCAGCTTGATGACGTTGACGCTGCGCTGCTTGGACGCTTCCGATTCGCTGCCGTCGTCGTCGATGGTCAGGCGGCGCTTGTCGACCTCGGCCAGGCGGTGGTGCAGCGCGTTGATCAGCTCCTGGCGGCGCTTCGGGTTGTCCAGCATGTCGTCCTGCAGGTACGGATTGCGGCGCACGGCCCAGATGTCGCCGAGCACCTCGTACAGCATGCGGGCCGAGCGGCCGGTCTGGCGGGCGCCGCGCAGCGCGTCGAGCAAGCTCCACGATTCCTCGCCCAGCAGCCGGATGACGATCTCGCGATCGGAAAACGACGTGTAGTTGTAAGGAATTTCGCGGAGACGCTGGGTCTCCGGTCCGTGGGGCGTTTCCGCCAGCAGAGCTTGGATTTGTGCAGGGGCATTCATTGGCGATTGGACTTGTAAACTGGAACCCGGGAGGGCCATTCTAGCGTATTGCGACGCACCATGTCGGAACAGCCTTAGACGGCGGGGGGACTCTTGCGTTTCCCCGGACGCGCCATTAATTTGCGGATGAACGCGATTATCGGCAAGAAAATTCAACCATTCCGCCGGAAACTGAACGAAATTCCGAATCCTGCGCATCCGGCAATACGATCAATTGCACCAGATTAGCCCAGCATTTGTCCGATCCGGTGCCAGACGCCGTCCGGCACATACAACAGCAAGGTGGTCATGGTCAGGTAGCGCAGCAGTTTGCCGACGCACATATAGGCCAGGCTGGGCCAGAAAGGCAGTTTGAGCCAGCCACCCAGGGTGCACAGCGGATCGCCGATGCCGGGCAGCCAGGCCAGCAGCATGGTCTTGGCGCCGTAGCGCTCGAGCCAATGGAACCAGCGGCTCTTGCGCTCCTTGGCGAAGGTGGTCTTGGCCTGGTAGCCGATCCAGTAATCGACGGCGCCGCCGAGGGTGTTGCCGACGGTCGCCACGCCGATGGCGCTCCAGAACAGTTCCGGATTGGCCTTGATGACCGCGAACACCGCCGGCTCCGAGCCCAGCGGCACCAGGGTGGCGGACACGAAACTGATGACGAAGACCGACGTCAGGCCCACTTCCGGTGCCGCCAGCACGTTGAGCAGCCAGGCGATTGCAGATTCGATCATCGGTTTCTTTAGCGGGACGAAAGGTGTCCATTATAATGATCCGCACACCGCACGATTGAACAGCCCGGTCCTTGCCCACAGGCATAGTACCCGCGCCCCTGCCCGACCCGGTCACCCGCCGGATAGTTAGCATCGAACAACTGCGGAGCCCACGGGGTCAAGTCTGTCATTCGGACAGGAGCTGTGCCGTAGCAGTACTTACGGCACAGCTCCTGTCCGAATGACAGACTTGACCCCAGCATGGACTCCGGCCCTCTGGAATCACTGTTTGCAGACCATGACTATCGACTATCTGAAGAAAATCCTGACCGCGCGCGTCTACGACGTCGCTGATGAAACCCCGCTGGAACTCGCGCCGACCTTGTCGCAGCGCTACGAGAACCGAATTTATTTCAAGCGCGAGGACATGCAGAGCGTGTTCAGCTTCAAGATTCGCGGCGCCTACAACAAGATGGCCCACCTGAGCGACGCCCAGCGCAAACGCGGCGTCATCTGCGCCTCGGCCGGCAACCACGCCCAGGGCGTGGCGCTGTCGGCCGCCAAACTGGGCTGCCGCGCGCTGATCGTCATGCCGACCACCACCCCGCAAGTGAAGATCGACGCCGTCAAGGCGCGCGGCGGCGCCGACGTCGAAGTGGTGCTGCACGGCGAGTCCTATACCGACGCCTACAACCACGCGCTGACCCTGGAGCAGGAACAGAAGCTGACCTTCGTCCATCCGTTCGACGATCCCGACGTCATCGCCGGCCAGGGCACCATCGGCATGGAAATCCTGCGCCAGCATTCCGGCCCGATCCACGCCATCTTCGTCGCCATCGGCGGCGGCGGCCTGATCGCGGGCGTGGCCTCGTACGTCAAGGCGATCCGCCCGGACATCAAGATCATCGGCGTGCAAACCATCGATTCGGACGCCATGGCGCGCAGCATCAAGGCCGGCGAGCGCGTCACGCTGGCCGATGTCGGCCTGTTCTCGGACGGCACCGCGGTGCGCCTGGTCGGCGAGGAAACGTTCCGCATCGCGCGCGAACTGGTCGACGACATCATCATCGTCGACACCGACGCCATCAGCGCCGCCATCAAGGACGTGTTCACCGACACCCGCAGCATCCTGGAGCCGGCCGGCGCGCTGGCCATCGCCGGCGCCAAGGCCTACATCGAGCGCGCGGCCATGACCAAGGACCCGGTCAAGAACGAGACCTTGATCACCATCGCCTGCGGCGCCAACATGAATTTCGACCGCCTGCGCTTCGTTGCCGAGCGCGCCGAACTGGGCGAGGCGCGCGAGGCGGTGTTCGCCGTCACCTTGCCCGAGCAGCGCGGCAGCTTCAAGCGCTTCTGCTCGCTGGTGGGGCCGCGCAATGTCACCGAGTTCAACTACCGCATCAGCGACAAGGACGAGGCCCACGTGTTCGTCGGCGTGCAGATCGCCGACCGCGGCGAGTCCGGCGCGCTGGCGCGCAAGTTCGAGGAGCACGATTTCAAGACGCTGGATTTGACGCACGACGAACTGGCCAAGGCCCACATCCGCCACCTGGTCGGCGGCAAGAGCGGGCTGGCCAAGGACGAGCTGCTGTACCGCTTCGAGTTCCCCGAGCGCCCGGGCGCGCTGATGCGCTTCCTCGACAGCATGGCGCCGAACTGGAACATTTCGCTGTGCCATTACCGCAGCCAGGGCGGCGACGTCGGCCGCATCCTGATCGGCTTGCAGGTGCCGTCCGAGGAAATGGGCGCGTTCGCGCAGTTCCTCACCACGCTCGGCTACCGTTACTGGGACGAGAGCGCCAATCCGGTCTACAAGCTGTTCCTGGGCTGAGGACCAAGCGTCTTCTGATAACCGTGGGGCGGATTGGCGCGGCGTCATCGGCCCTACGCCTCACCCCGTCCCGGCATGCCGCGGTGAATTAGGCTACCATTTCACCTTTGCCGAATCCACGACCGTCATGACCAACTCCGCCGACCTGTCCCCGCTGGGAAAAACCTCCGCCTACCGCACCGATTACGCGCCGGAACTGCTGTTCCCGATCCCGCGCCAGGGCAAGCGCGACGAGCTGGGCCTGGCCGGCACGCTGCCGTTCTTCGGCGTCGACATCTGGAACGCCTACGAGATCTCCTGGCTCAACCAGCGCGGCAAACCGCAGGTGGCGATCGCCCGCGTCACCTTCCCGGCCGATTCGCCCAACATCATCGAATCGAAATCGTTCAAGCTCTACCTCAATTCGTTCAACCAGACCCGGCTGGAAAACGTGGTGGCGCTCAAATCGCTGCTGCAACAGGACCTGACCGAGGCGGCCGGCGCCAACGTCCACATCACCATCACCCAGCCGGAGGAATTCGGCATGATCGCGATGGGCGAACTCGACGGCCTGCTGCTGGACCGCCTCGATATCGAAGTCGACAACTACAGCCCGTCGCCGGAGATCCTCAAGGCCGCGCACGACGAGGAGCCGGTCGAGGAAAAACTGGTGTCGCACCTGCTCAAGTCGAACTGCCTGGTCACAGGCCAGCCCGACTGGGCCAGCGTGCAGATCCACTATGCCGGTCCGCAAATCGACCAGGAAAGTTTGTTGAAATACCTGATCGGTTTCCGCGAGCACAACGAATTCCACGAACAATGCGTCGAGCGCATCTTCGTCGACATCCTGCGCCAGTGCGCGCCGCAGCAGCTGGCCGTGTACGCGCGCTATACCCGCCGCGGCGGCCTGGACATCAATCCGTGGCGCAGCAATTTCAGCACGGCACAGAAACCGCCGAACCTGCGCGGGGCGCGTCAATAGCAAAAATCAGGCGTATGATGTGGCCAATGATGCGACTTTCGTAAGAAATCCGCGCATCGGTTGAAAAACGCGAAAAATCGGAAAAACGCGTCGCTTTGCGGCGAAAAACCGGCATTTTCACGCTTTTTTGCGCATAAATAGCAAATGCTTTCTGCGGTGCATTTTCAATAATAACCTTGGCGGCCCGGCGCGCCGGCTGCCTGATCATTAAGCAACGCCGGTGCGAGCGAATTCATGTTACATGGCGCACAAACAAGCCTATAATTCGGCGGCGGCACGCCTTGTGCGTCGTAACATTCTTATCGTCTTATGAATAACCTGAGCAAAATACTCTCCCTCGAAAACGTCCTGCTCGACCTGGAAGTGTCCAGCAAGAAGCGGGCATTCGAGCAAGCCGGCCTGATCTTCGAAAACAACTGCGGCATCGCCCGCTCCACCGTCTCGGACAACCTGTTCGCGCGCGAGCGCCTCGGTTCGACCGGGCTCGGTCACGGCGTGGCCGTGCCGCACGGCCGCATCAAGGGCATGAAGAGCCTGAAATCGCCGCTGGCGGCGTTCGTCCGCCTGGCCGAGCCGATTCCGTTCGAGTCGCCCGACGGCAAGCCGGTCAATCTGCTGTTCTTCCTGCTGATCCCGGACCACGTCACCCAGCAGCATCTGGAAATCCTGTCGGAAATCGCCGAGATGTTCTCCGACGACGCGTTCCGCACGGCGCTCTCCACCGATCCGGACCCGAAATCGGTGCATTCGCGCATCATCAACTGGATGCCGAGCCTGCAGGCTGCCGGCTGACCGCCAGGCGGGGAAGTGGCTTGCAAGCATGGGTTGGCGGACAATAGGTTAAACTAAGGGCGTACCGCCACGTAGTCCAACCTTGAGATAAAGACGCCCTATGCTGCAAACGCCGCTGACGATACAAAGGCTTTACGACGACAATCGCGAGAGTTTGCAGCTCGGCTGGTTCGCCGGCTTTCCCGGCGGCGAACGCCTGATCTCCGGCGACGTCGCCTCCGCCGCCGACCAGGTCGGCCACCTGAACACCATCCACCCGGGCCGCATCCAGGTCTTCGGGCACCAGGAAATCAATTACTACCAGCGCTTGAAGGCGCTCACGCGCGCCCACGTCATCGGCGAGCTGATCGCCGGCGGCCCGCCGGCGCTGATCATCGCCCAGGGCCTGGAAACGCCGCCCGACATCCTCGCCATCTGCGACGAAAAAAACATCCCGCTGTTCTCCACTCCGTTACCTGCCGCACAGGTGATCGACTTCCTGCGCGTGTATCTTTCCAAGAAGCTGGCGCAACGCATCATCATGCACGGCGTCTTCATGGACGTGCTGGGCGTGGGCGTGCTGATCACCGGCGACTCGGGCCTCGGCAAGAGCGAGCTGGGTCTGGAACTGATTTCGCGCTCGCACGGGCTGGTGGCCGACGACGCGGTCGAGTTCTCGCGCATCGCGCCGAACATGATCGAGGGCCGCTGCCCGGCCCTGCTGCAGAATCTGCTGGAAGTGCGCGGGCTGGGCCTGCTGGACATCAAGGCGATCTTCGGCGAGACGGCCGTGCGCCGCAAGATGCGCCTGAAGCTGATCGTGCACCTGGTGCGCCGCGGCGCGCTGGAGGAGGAAGTGGAGCGGCTGCCGTTCCAGTTCCCGACCGAGGACGTGCTGGGCCTGCCGATCCGCAAGGTCGTCATTCCCGTCGCGGCCGGCCGCAACATCGCGGTGCTGCTGGAGGCCGCCGTCCGCAACACCATTCTGCAATTGCGCGGTATCGACACCTTACAAGAGTTCATGGAGCGCCAGCGGCAAGCCATGAGCGGAGATTAAAACCATCATGCGTATCGTCCTCATCACAGGCATATCCGGCTCCGGCAAATCGGTGGCCTTGAACGTACTGGAAGACACCGGCCACTATTGCGTCGACAACCTGCCGCCGGCGTTGCTGTCGAACCTGGTCTCGACGCTGGCCGAGGAAGGCCTGCAGGCGCTGGCGGTGGCGGTCGACGCCCGCAGCGCCGAATCGCTGGCCTCGCTGCCGGCCGACGTCAAGCGCCTGCGCGAGGAAGGGCACGACGTCAAGGTCATGTTCCTGACCGCCAACACGCACTCGCTGGTGGCGCGCTTCTCGGAGACGCGCCGCAGCCATCCGCTGTCGCACGAGTTGCGGCCCGGGCAGAACCCGGCCGCGCGCCGCACCTTGATCGAATGCATCATGGAGGAGCGCGAGCGGCTCTCGGCCATCGAACAACTGGGCCATGTGGTCGATACGTCGGAGTTGAGCGCCAACAAGCTGCGCGCCTGGGTCAAGGACCTGGTCGCCAGCGAAGGGGCGCCGCTGACCTTGTTCTTCGAATCGTTCGCCTTCAAGCTGGGCGTGCCGATGGACGCCGATTTCGTGTTCGACGTGCGGGCGCTGCCGAATCCTTACTACGATTTGACGTTGCGCCCGCTGACCGGGCGCGACGCCCCGGTCATCGACTTTCTCGACGCGCAGCCAAGCGCCATCGAGATGATGGGCGATATCCGTGCGTTTGTGGAGAAGTGGCTGCCGTTCTTCAAGACCGACAACCGCAGTTACCTGACGGTGGCGCTGGGCTGCACCGGCGGACAGCACCGGTCGGTGTATATGGCGGAGAAACTGGCGGCGTATTTCCACCCCAACGAACGCGTGGTCCTGCGCCACCGAGAACAGTAACACGGCGTCCAGGGTTTTTTGATGCCGGTGGCCGGCGGTCAAAGATGGCGCAACGGATGCGCGTAATCCGGCCACACCGGCTCGAACAGCCCCCGCACCATTTCCCCGGTCACCTCCTCCAGCGACGGCGGATTCCACCTCGGCGCGTTGTCCTTGTCGACCACCAGCGCGCGCACGCCTTCCAACACCTCGCCATGCGCGAACACGCGCCGCACCAGCGCGCGCTCGAGGCGCAGGCAGCCCGCCATGTCCAACGCCGCGCCACGCCGGATCAACTCGTGCGTGACACTCATCATCAACGGCGACCGGCTCGCCATCGCGCGCACCGTTTCGCGCGCGAACGCGCCCGCGTCCGACGCCAGCGAGGCGACGATGGCCGGCACCGATCCGGCGCCGAAGTGGCGGTCGATGGCGTCCCGCTCGGCCTCCAGCCGGCCCGCCCCCGCGGCGCCCCTGAACGGCTGCGCAAAGGCCGCGATCGCCTCGACCAGCTCCGCGCCCGGGGTCGACTCCAAAATCGCGTCCAGCACCTCCAGTTCGTCCGCAGGCACATAATGGTCGGCCAGGCCCGCGTACAGCGCGTCGGCCGCGCCTATCGTCACGCCGGTCACGCCCAGATAGCGCCCCAGCGCGCCCGGCGCGCGCGACAGGAAATAGCTGCCGCCCACATCCGGGAACAGGCCGATGTTCACCTCCGGCATCGCCATCCTGGTGCGCCCGGTGACGATGCGCACCCGGCTGTGCGGCCCGCTCTGCGCGATGCCCATGCCGCCGCCCATGACCACGCCATCCATCAGCGCGATGTACGGTTTCGGATAGCTGTGCACCAGGTGGTTGAGCGCGTATTCCTCGGTGAAGAAATCCTCGATCAGCGCGCTGCCGGCTTGCGGCGTGGCGCGGCCGGCGTCGTGGAAGAAGCGGATGTCGCCGCCGGCGCAGAAGGCCTTGTCGCTGCTGGAGCGGATGGCCACGGCGGCGACGTCGGAATCGTCGCGCCACGCCAGCAGCGCCGCCGTGATGGTACGCAGCATCGGCAGCGACAGCGAGTTCAACGCCTTCGGCCGGTCCAGCGTGATGAAACCGGTGCCGTTGACGATGCCGGTGTGGACCAATTCGCTCATGATGCCGCCGCCCCGTGATAAAAAAACCCATTCTACCGCCGAAACGGGATAAATGATTTTCATCGAAGCGAAGTACGCGGCACGACGCGGACACAAAAAAGGGCGCCCTTGCGCCCTTTGTTGGATGGTGCCGGAGGCCGTTGTTATAGGGCGGCGGCAGCGGGTTCGTAGCTATCCGGGAGATGCTTGATCGCATCGTGGCCGTGCTGCTGAACTTTGGATTTGTATTTCATGACCTGCCGGTCAAGCTTGTCGACCAGGGTGTCGATCGCGGCGTACAGGTCTTGCGACAGGCTTTCCACGTACACGGTTTTACCCGACATGCGCAGGTTGATTTCAGCCTTTTGGCGTTTCGATTTCTCTTTAAGGTTATCTACAGTCAGAATGACAGCAATATCAATAACTTGATCGAAGTGACGAGTGACACGTTCCAGTTTGTTCTGTACGTATTCGCGGATGGCCGCGGTCACTTCGAGATGATGTCCACTGATGGTCAGATTCATACACGCTCCTAAAGATAGATGTCGCTTACGGTCAGTGCCGCGCCCATTGCGGCCGGGCGCACAGTGACCAAGTAACTACAAAGACTTGCGGAGACTGACCGGAGGGATTTTCAACGCTTCGCGATATTTGGCAACAGTGCGTCGCGCAATCACCATGCCTTGTTCCCCCAGCATGTCCGCAATCTTACTGTCGGATAAAGGATTTTTAGGGTCTTCAGCTCCTGTCAATTGCACGATGAGTGCCCGTATCGCCGTCGAACTCGCTTCACCGCCCGCTTCGGTGGCGACGTGGCTACCAAAGAAATATTTCAACTCAAACATGCCGTGCGGCGTCAGCATGTACTTTTGAGTCGTCACCCGAGAAATAGTGCTCTCGTGTAAACCCAGTGTATCAGCAATTTCGCGAAGCACAAGGGGCCGCATGGCAACGGCGCCGTGCGAGAAAAAGTTCTTTTGTCTTTCTACTATCGCCTGGGCCACGCGCAGGATGGTGTCGAAGCGCTGGCGCATATTCTTGATCAGCCACTTGGCTTCCTGCAGCTGGGCCCCCATCGCGCCCTCGCCCTTGCCCTGCTTGAGCAGGTTGGCGTACATGGCGTTGACCCGCAGGCGCGGCATGACGTCGTTGTTGAGGCTGACCTGCCAGCCGGTGCGCGACTTCTTGACGATCACGTCCGGCACCACGTAGTCGGACACGTCCGAGGCGAACGCCGAACCGGGATGCGGATTGCACAGGCGGATGACGGCCTGCGCCTCGCGCAGATCCTCGTCGTCGCACGCCAGCGCCTTTTTCAGCTTGTTGAAATCGCGCTGGGCGAACCACGTCAAATGGTTTTCGACGATGGTCAGCGCCATGCGCCGCGTCACCAGCGCGACGCCGGGCAGGCGCTTGATCTGCAGCGCCAGGCATTCGGAGGCGTTGCGCGCGCCCACGCCCATCGGGTCGAAGCTCTGCAGCATCGACAGCGCGGTGCGCAGTTCGTCGAGGTCGACTTCCAGTTCCTCCGGCAGGCGCGCGTGGATCTCCTCCAGCGGCTCCTCCAGGTAGCCGTTCTCGTCGAGCGCGTCGATGATCAGCTCGACCAGCGCGCGGTCGCGCATCTGCAGCACCGTCACGCGCATCTGCTCCATCAGGTGCTCGCGCAGCGTGCAGTGGTTGGCCTCCAGTTGCGGACGGGCGTCCTCGTCGTCGGGGGCCTTGCTGCGGCCGGCGTCGCTCCAGTCGACGTCGGCCTCGCTGCTGGTGCTTTCGGTATCGGCGGCCGGGCCGTCGTAGGTGTCGGCGTCGGCGGCGGGGGGCGCGTCCTGGTTCGGCGGGCCTTCGGCCGGCGCCTCGCCGGACGGCGCCTGCTGGCTGATGGCGCCGTCGGACAGCAGCCGCAGCGAACGGTCGAGCGGATCGTCGAGGCGCTCGAGCAAGGGGTTGTCGGTGAGCAGTTGCTCGAGCTCCTGGTGCAGCTCCAGCGTGGACAGCTGCAGCAGACGGATCGACTGCTGCAGCTGGGGTGTCAGCGCGAGGTGCTGCGACGTGCGCAGTTGCAATGACTGTTTCATGGGGCGCGATTACATTCTGAAGTGTTCACCCAGGTACACGCGGCGCACCGACTCGTCGGCGATGATGTCGTCCGGTCGGCCTGAAGCCAGAACCGAGCCCTGGTTGATGATATATGCGCGGTCGCAGATGCCCAGCGTCTCGCGCACATTGTGGTCGGTGATGAGGACGCCGATATTGCGTTCCTTGAGGAAGCGCACGATGCGCTGGATCTCAATGACGGCAATCGGGTCGACCCCGGCGAAAGGTTCGTCGAGCAGCACGAAGCGCGGGTTGGTGGCCAGCGCGCGGGCGATCTCCACGCGGCGGCGCTCGCCGCCGGACAGCGACAGCGCCTGGTTTTCGCGCAGCTTTTCGATTTGCAAATCGGCCAGCAGGGTATTGAGCCGTTCATCAATGGCAGCCTTGGATAAAGGCTTGCCGTCCACTTTCTGGATTTCGAGGACGGCGCGGATATTTTCTTCCACGGTCAGCTTGCGGAACACCGAAGCTTCCTGTGGCAGGTAGGACAGGCCGAGCGAGGCGCGGCGGTGGATCGGCAGCGAGGAGATGTCGACGCCGCTGATGTCGATGGTGCCGGCGTCCGACGGCACCAGGCCGACGATCATGTAAAACGAGGTGGTCTTGCCGGCGCCGTTGGGGCCGAGCAGGCCGACCACCTCGCCGCATTCGACCTGCAGCGAGACGTCATGCACGACCTGGCGCTTGCCGTAGGTCTTTTGCAGGCCGCGTACGATCAGGGTGCTACCGCAGCTAGGTTCCATGCTTATTTCCCCGCCGCCGGAGTGGCCGGCGCCTGCTTGGCCGACGGCTGGATCACCATCGTGCTGCGGCCGGCGCCCGGCTTGCTCTCGCCGCTGGCGGTGTTCTTGACGGCGAAGAATTCGCGCCGGCTGTCATACGAGATGAACTCGCCGTCGACCTGGCTGGCGGTCTTGCTGCCTTCCAGTTTCTTGATCTGCGCCTTCGAGAACAGCTTGACCAGCTCGGTCTTGCCGTCGTACTCGATGCGGTCGGCGCGGCCGTCGACCCACTGGTCGCCGGCGCCGTCGAGCTTTTGGCGGAACGTCGCCTGCACGCCCGGCGCGCCGGTCAGCACCACCAGCTGGTAGCCTTCCGGGTCTTCGGTGACGACCGCCTTGGGCGACTTCATCAGCAAGGTGCCGCGGGTCAGCACGACGTTGCCGGTGAAGGTCTTGATCTGCTTGACGTCGTCGGCGTCGAGGTTGTCGAAGGAAATCTCGGTCGGCTTGTTGGAATCGGCTTTCTCGGCGTGGGCCGCGCCCAGCGCGGCCAGCAGCAGCGCCGCCGACAGTATCAGTTTTTTCATCATGTTGTCCTTCATCTTCGTTTTAACGTGGCGCCTTCGGCGGCATCGTGATCGTTCCGCGTCCGCCCAGTTGCAGCTGGCGCGTCGCGTTGTTGGTTTTCATGCCGGTGCCGCTGGAGGTCGTGCTGCCCAGCTTCATCTGCACCGGCGCCTTCGTTTCCATCCGTTCCTCGTCCGGGAACACGGTCAGGGTGCTGGTTTGCAGGCGCATCGGCTCGGCCTGCGGCGACGCCGGCCGCACCACGTCGACGTTGCCGTTGAGCGTGACACGCGTATTGTTCTGGTCGACCCGCGCGGTCTCGGCGTGGATCGTCATCGGCGGCTGCCGGCCCGACAGGCTGTTGAGGAACGGCTTGTCGATATCGGACGAGTCGTCGACCGGCCGGTGGGTCAGCTTGTCGCCGGAGATGATGTAGGCCGGCTTGCCCTCCTTCGTCATGCGCACCAGGCTGAAGCGGTCGATGATGTAGTCCGGCTCGTTGAGGAACTGGTCCGCCTGCTGCTCCTGGCCGGACTGGTTGACCACCTGCACCAGCCAAAAGCTGCCGACGGCGACAAACACGCCGATCATCATGGTCAGGGTCAGCTGCCAGCGATGTGCTGTTCGTTTACGCATGATCGGGCTCCGTCACACCATGAACTGCGCCAGCACGCGCTCGTACGTGCCGTGCGCGTGCAGCAGCAGCTCGCACACTTCGCGCACCGCGCCGCGCCCGCCGTGCGCCACCGTCACGTGGTGGGCGCGCTCGAGCACCTCCTTGCGCCCGCCCGGCACCGCCACCGCCAAGCCGACCCGCGTCAGGATCGGCAAATCGACGATGTCGTCGCCGATGAAGCCGACCTGTTGGGCCGTCAGGCCGGTCTTTTCCAGCAGCGCGTTGAACGGCGTCAGCTTGTCGTGGCCGCCCTGGTGCACGAAGCCGATGCCGAGGTCGGCGGCGCGCTTGGCCACCTGCGGCGACACGCGCGCGCTGATGATCGCCGTCTGCACGCCGGACTCCTGCAGCAGCTTGATGCCCAGGCCGTCGTAGACGTTGAAGGTCTTCAACGCCTCGCCGTCGGCGCCGTAATGCAGGCTGCCGTCGGTGAGCACGCCGTCGACGTCGAAGATCATCAGTTTGACGCGCGCGGCGCGTTCCACATAAGTCAGTTCGGTCATTAAATCACCTTTGCACGGGTCAGGTCGTGGATGTGCAGCGCGCCGACCAGCTTGCCGTCGGCGTCGGTCACCAGCATCTGGTTGATGCGGTATTGCTCCATCACGGCCACGGCGTCGACCGCCAGTTTCTCCGGCGAAATGCTGCGCGGATGCGGGTGCATGACGTCGCGGATCACCACCTTGGTGAAGTCCTGGACCTTCTCGATCATGCGGCGCAGGTCGCCGTCGGTGAACACGCCGAGCGGCTTGCCGTCGGCGTCGACGATGGCGGTCATGCCCATGCCCTTTTGCGTGATCTCCAGCAGCGCGTCGGTCAGTTTGACGTCGGCGCCGACCTTCGGCACGTCGTCGCCGCTGCGCATGACGTCGCGCACGTGCGTCAGCAGGCGCCGGCCCAGCGCGCCGCCCGGGTGCGAGCGCGCGAAATCCTCTTCGCGGAAGCCGCGCAGGTCCAGCAGCGCGACGGCCAGCGCGTCGCCCAGCGCCAGGGTGACCGTGGTCGACGTCGTCGGCGCCAGGTTCATCGGACAGGCTTCCTTGGCCACGGCCACGTTCAGGTGGACGTCGGCGATGCCGGCCAGGCTCGAGCCGGGCTTGCCGGTCATCGCGATGACCTTGCTGCCCATGCGCTTGACCACCGGCAAGATCGTCATCAGTTCGGCGCTTTCGCCGGAATACGAGATGGCGATGAAGGCGTCGTCGGCGGTGACCATGCCGAGGTCGCCGTGCGCGGCCTCGGCCGGGTGCACGAACAGCGCCGGCGTGCCGGTCGAGGCCAGGGTCGCGGCGATCTTGCGGCCGATGTGGCCGGACTTGCCGATGCCCGACACCACCACCCTGCCCTTGCAGTTCAGCAACAATTCGATGGCGCGCACGACGCTGTCGTCGTCGCCCAGGCGGGCGTCGAGCGCGGCGATGGCGTCGGCCTCGTTTTGCAACGTTTCGCGGGCCAGCCGCAACGCGTGCCCGGCCGTTTTTGCGTCAAAAGCTTTCAGCATTGTTTTTTCATGGGTTACACTCATACCCAAGTATAGCCGAATTGAGAAAGCAAAAAACTTGCCAGTCAAAACATAACGCCCTGCCCGGCGATGAACCACTAAATATTATTCTACTGGCTATGTTGAAATGACGTTTTCACCCCTGGAATTAACCCTGATACTGCTCGGCAGCGCCGTGTTGGGCGTGGTGGCCTTCCGCATGATGCACCTGCCGCCGATGCTGGGCTACCTGGCCGTCGGCATCCTGATCGGCCCCCACGCGCTGGGCTGGGCCGAGCAAAGCGAGGCCACCCACGGGCTGGCCGAGTTCGGCGTGGTGTTCCTGATGTTCTCCATCGGCCTCGAATTCTCGCTGCCCAAGCTGATGGCCATGCGCGGCATCGTCTTCGGGCTCGGCATGGCGCAGGTGGTGTTCACGATCGTCGCCACCATGCTGTTCGGCTGGGCCATCGCCACCCAGCTGCCCCCTTCCATCCAGATCAGCTGGCAAGCCTCGTTCGCGCTGGGCGGCGCGCTGGCGATGTCGTCGACCGCGATCGTGGTCAAGATGCTGACCGAGCGGCTCGAGCTTGAAAGCGAACACGGGCGCAAGATCATCGGCATCCTGCTGTTCCAGGATCTGGCCGTGGTGCCGCTGCTGATCCTGATCCCGTCGCTGGGCCAGCGCCCCGACGCGCTGGTCGAGACGCTGGCCTGGGCCGGCCTGAAGGCGGTCATCGTGCTGGCGCTGCTGCTGTTCGTCGGCCACCGCCTGATGCGCGGCTGGTTCACCATCGTCGTCAAGCGCCGCTCGCAGGAGCTGTTCATGCTCAACCTGCTGCTGGTCACGCTGGGCGCGGCCTGGATCACCGAGCGCGCCGGGCTGTCGCTCGCGCTGGGCGCCTTCGTGGCCGGCATGCTCATTTCCGAGACCGAATACCGGCACCAGGTGGAGGAGGACATCAAGCCGTTCCGCGACGTGCTGCTGGGACTGTTCTTCATCACCATCGGCATGCTGCTCAACGTCCGCCTGGTGCTGGAGAACTGGTGGCTGGTGCTGGTGTTGCTGGGCGGCCCGGTGCTGCTCAAGTTCGCGCTGATCGCCGGCCTGGCCAAGCTGTTCGGCTCGTCCGACGGCGTGTCGATCCGCACCGGCCTGGCGCTGGCGCAGGCCGGCGAATTCGGCTTCGTGCTGCTCAACCTGGCCGGCGGCAGCAAGCTGATGGACCCGTTCATCATCCAGGTGGTGCTGGCGTCGATGGTGTTGTCGATGCTGGTGGCGCCGTTCCTGATCGCCAAGTCGGACCAGATCGTCATGAAGGTGTCGAGCAACGAATGGATGATGCAATCGCTGGCGCTGACCAAGATCGCCAGCCGCACCATGTCCACCAGCAAGCACGTGATCGTGGCCGGCTTCGGGCGCAGCGGCCAGAGCCTGGCCACCTTGCTGGGCGAGGAAAACATCGAATACCACGCGCTCGACCTCGACCCGGAGCGGGTGCAGGAGGCGCAGGCGGCCGGGCTGCAGGTGTCGTACGGCGACGCCGCGCGGCGCGAGAGCCTGATCGCCGCCGGCATCTACCGCGCCAGCGCGGTGGTGATCACCTACGCCAGCACGCCGTCGGCGCTCAGGGTGCTGCACCTGGTGCACGAGCTGGCGCCGACGTTGCCGGTGATCGTGCGCGCGCACGACGACACCGACCTCGACCGGCTGAAGGCGGCCGGCGCCGCCGAGGTGGTGCCGGAACTGATGGAGGGCAGCCTGATGCTCGCCTCGCACGCGCTGGTGATGCTGGGCGTGCCGCTGCGGCGCGTGGTGCACCGGGTGCAGGCCGCGCGCGAGGAACGCTACGCGTCGCTGCGCGGCTACTTCCGCGGCGGCAGCGACGCCGGCGAGGACGCCGACCTCGAGCGGCTGCACTCGGTCACGCTGGACGGCGGCGCCACCGCCGTCGGCCGCCTGCTCGGCGAGATCGACATGGCCGGGTCCGGCGCCGAGGTGACCACCATCCGGCGCGGCAAGGCCCAGCTCGAGGCGGGGCCGGACATGATGCTGGCGGCGGGCGACGTGGTGGTGGTGCGCGGCGTGGCCGACGCCGTCGCGCGGGCGGAAAGCCGCCTGCTGCGCTAGCGCCGCAGGCGGCGCGGGTGGCTCAAGGCCGCCGCTCCAAGGTGGCCGGGGTGGGCGCCGGTGGCGCCGGCGCCACTATCATTATGAAGAGGGCACGGCCGGTGGCGGCGCCACGCTGACCACGCGGTTGCGGCCGGCGTCCTTGGCCGCGTACAGCAAGGTGTCGGCCTGCGCCACCCAGGCGCGCGCGACGGCGACCGGGTCGCCGTCGGTGTGGCCCGGCTCGAGGCAGGCCACGCCGATCGACACCGTCACCGACAATTGCAGTTCCGGCGACAGCGCGATCATCGTGCCGGCCACGCTCGCGCGGATGCGCTCGGCGACAAAGGCGGCGCTTTCCAGGTTGGCGTCGATCAGCAGCACGACGAACTCCTCGCCGCCGAAGCGGGCCACCGCGTCCGAGGCGCGCAGCTCGTCCTTGATGCGGGTGGCCACCTCGCGCAGCACGTCGTCGCCGCCGCCGTGGCCGACGGTGTCGTTGACGCGCTTGAAGTGGTCGATGTCGATGTACATGAACGAGATCGGATACGCCTGGCGCCGCGCGCGGGCGATCTCCTCGAGCAGCCGGCGGTCGATGTAGCGCCGGTTGTAGACGCCGGTCAGCGAGTCGGTCAGGCCGATGTACTTGAGCATCTCGTTGCTGATGACGTTTTCCAGGCAGATGGCGATGATCGACGCCATGTGCTCGACGAAGTCGGTGCCCAGGCTGGGGGTGAAGCGGGTCGGGTCGCGGCTGCCCAGGTTCAGCCCGCCGATGACGCGTTTGTTACGCAGCAGCGGCACCAGCGCCACGCTTTGCAGCCCGGCCGGCGCGTCGGGGAACTGGCGCGCGTGGCGCGTGGCGTCGTACATGCCCAGCAGCGGCTTGGGCGGCGGCGCGCCCGGGCCGCGCTGGCCGAGCTCGAAACCGAGGCCGTCGAGCTCCTCGACGAAGATCAGGCCGGGAAAATCGGCGAACACCACGTCGAGCTTGAGCATGACCTCGCGGATGTCGGCGCCCTCGTCGACCAGGGTCAGGGTCACGCTGTCGAGCTCGGAGATCACCGGCAGCACGCGGAAGATGGTGCCGACCAGCTCGGGGAAATTGGCCGCGCCGACGATGTTCAGGTCGAACGCCTGGTGGCGCGTCATGATCGAGTGGTTGCGTTCGGCCTGTTCCAGCAGATAGGCCATGCGCGCCCGCAGCGCCTGGTTTTCGGCCGCCAGATCGTTCGCGCGCGTTGCGTGGTCGGTCGGCGCCGTTACTTTGCCCGTTGCGGTTTGCGTCATAGTTGCCCTTACTGTTCACCCGGTTTCATGTCATTGCAACATTACGCCAAGTTGTGCCGCTTGGGAATGCCCCGGGGCCGCCCAAGTGCATTAAAACGCCAGTGTAACGACGATTTCCTGGCCGACGCGCACACGTTGGCCGTCGCCGGTGATCAGGATGCTGTTCATGCCGAAGCAGACGGCGCCGTCGAGCTCGGGCTTGGCGCGGTAGCCTTGCATGATGTCGAGCGGGTCGGGGCCGTACACGCCGGTGGCCTGGTCGATCGACGGCATCGGGCAGCGCGGGCACGGTTTGACCGGTTTGAGCAGCGCGTCGCCCATCTGGAACGACTCGGCGTAGTCCTCCTCGAAGGCCTCGATGCCGCCGATGACCAGGTTGGGCCGGAAGCGGTTCATCGGGATCGCCGCGCGGCCGGCGCCGCGCAGCTTGTCGTTGAGGTCGTCCAGCGACGATTCGCCGACCACCAAAATCGGATAGCCGTCCGAGAACAAGGTGGTGGCCGGCACGCCCTTGGTCCAGGTCTCGCTGACGGCGCGGGTGGCGTTGGCGTGGAAGCGCGCCAGCCGGCACGGCACGCCGATGGCCTTGGTGAACCATTCGGCCGTCAGCTCGTCGCAGTCGTAGGCGAGGATGGTGTGGTCCCAGATTTGCGTGGACAGGGTCGGCGCCAGGTCGGGGTCGGGCAGGCCCAGCGGAATTTCCAGGCGCAGCATGCCGGGCGCGCGCAGCTCCAGCGTGCTGGCTTTCAGCGTGGGAGTGATGAGCGCCATGCGCGGGTGCTCGCGCTGCGTCATGACGACGCCGTCGGTGTCGACGACCATCCATTCGCGGTCGTAGATCTGCTCGGTCATCAGGCCGGCCGTGGTCAGCGTGGCCTCCTGCAGCGCGATGCCGGCGCAGGATTTGATCGGATACAGCGTGAGGGCGGCAAGGATGGGCATGAGGCGGCTACCTTTGTGGCGGCATCCGCCGCGCTGGTTAATAAGATCGTAACGTTGTCATTATACGATCCATCGCCGCCCCTTGCCCGGCCGTCGCCAATTGCTTAATCGCCCGTCGGCTGACCCCTAGGCTTACTCGTCGGACTCGGCGACGGCCTTGGGCGCGCGCGGCTTGCGCGGCGCCCGCGGCTTGGCGGGCTTGGCCGGCGCGGACGGCGCTTCGGCCTCGACCACCACCGGCGCGGCCGCTTCCACCGCAAGCGCCACCGGCTCGGCGGCGGCCGCGGCGCGGCCCTTGCCGCCCTTGCCGCCCTTGGCCGGCTTGCCCTCTTCGGCCTGCGGCTTGGCGGCCGCCTTGACCTTGCGCGCCGGCGGCTTGGCGCCGCTTTTCTTTTTCGCCGGCGCGACCGCGTCCACCGGCGCGGCCTGGACCACGTCGTCGTCGGTTTCGGCGACCGGCGGCTGGAACGGCAGGTCGACCGCCATCTCCGTCACCACCGGCGCCTCGGCGGCGGCGACGCCGCCCTGGCCCTGGCGTTCACCCTGCTTGCGGCCGCCGCGATTGCCGCGTCCGCGGCCGCGATTGCGCTCCGCTTCCGGCTGGGCCGACGGCTGCGCGTCCGGCGCCGCGTCGGGCTGGTCGGAGGGCTGGTCGGAGGGCTGCTCCGGCGCGCCCTGCCACGCGGCATAGGCCTCGACCACCGGCGCCGCCCGGTCGGCGTCGGCGTCGGCGTCGTCGTCGGGGTTGCGGTCGTCGGCGTCCTGCCCGGCGCGCGCCTGCTGCGCCAGGCGCTCGGCCTGGCGTTCGGCGAAGCGTTCGGCGGCGGTGCGGCCGCGGCCGCGGCTGCGGCGCGATTCCTGCTTGCCGCCTTCCTGCGCGTCGGCGCCGGCATGGTCGGACGCCTGCGATTCGGCGGCGCCCTGCATGGCGCCGTTGGACGCGCCGCTGCTGCGGTACACGTAGGCGCCGGATTTTTCATCGCGGCCGAATTCGAGCAGGCCGCGCGCCTTGCATTCCTCGATCAGGTTGCCGAAGGTGCGGAAGCCGTAATACGATTCGCTGAAGTCCGGCTTGCGGCGCTTGATCGCCTCTTTCAGCACCGAGGCCCAGATCTTGCCGCTGTCGCCGCGCTCGAGCACCAGCGCCTCGAAGGTGTTGACGGCGATTTCCACGGCCTGGTTGCGGCGCTTGTCCATCTCTTCGCGGCGGCCGCGCTCCTCTTCCGGCGAGCGCTTGACGGCCGGCTTGCTGGCCTCGCCGGCGTCGCGCTTGGCGCGGCGGCTCTCGCGCACCAGGTCGTCGTAGAAAATGAATTCGTCGCAGTTGGCCACCAGCAGGTCCGACGTCGATTGCTTGACGCCGACGCCGATCACCTTCTTGGCGTTCTCGCGCAGCTTCGACACCAGCGGCGAAAAATCGGAATCGCCCGAGATGATGACGAAGGTATCGACATGCGACTTGGTGTAGCACAGGTCGAGCGCGTCGACGACCATGCGGATGTCGGCCGAGTTCTTGCCGGACTGGCGCACGTGCGGGATCTCGATCAGCTCGAAGTTGGCCTCGTGCATCGGCGCCTTGAACGCCTTGTAGCGGTCCCAGTCGCAATACGCCTTCTTGACCACGATGCTGCCCTTGAGCAGCAAGCGCTCCAGCACCGGCTTGATGTCGAACTTGTCGTAGTTGGCGTCGCGCACACCGAGCGCCACGTTTTCAAAATCGCAGAACAGCGCCATGCTGACGTTATCGTTGGAAGAAGCCATGAAGAGTAATTTTTTCTAGTGAGGGAAGGAGGCGGGTGCGGAACGCAGACGCGGCGGCCCGGCGAGCGGATAATGCAACGATTATACCCAACAACGGGCGGCGCGCGACGAACCGCAGCGCCGGCCCGACAAGCCTTGATGATTGCCGGCAATGTATACTGCCCGGTACACGCCGCCCACCCCATAGGTCACGCCTTGCAAGCACGCCACAAATATCTGTTCATCCACCAAAATTTCCCCGGCCAGTTCCGGCATCTGGCGCCGGCGCTGGCGGCGCTGGGACACGAGGTGGTCGGCCTCGGCATGTGCGCGCCGGCCGTCGCCACGCCCGGCGTGCGCTACGTGCGCCACGCGGTCGACGCGCGCGCCCGGCCCGTCGCCCCGGCGCCGTGGCAGGACTTGCAGGGCAAGGTGCTGCGCGGCGAATCGGCCGCCGCCGCCCTGCACGCGCTCAAGGACCAGGGTTTCGCGCCGGACGTGGTCGTCGCCCATCCGGGCTGGGGCGAGGCGCTGTTCGTCAAGGACGTTTTTCCCGACGCCAAACTGCTGATCTACGCCGAGTACTATTACCAGGCCGACGGCGGCGACGCGTTCTTCGATCCCGAGTTCTCGCGGCCGGACGCGGCGGCGGTGCAGCGGCTCAGGCTGCGCAACACGCATCTGTTGCACGCCATGTCGGCGGCCGACGGCGCGCTGTCGCCGACGCTGTTCCAGCGCGACCGCCATCCGGACTGGTTCCGCCGGCGCATCTCGGTGATCCACGACGGCATCGACACCGCGCGCTTCCGGCCCGACGCCCGCGCCTGGGTGCAATTGCGCTCGGCCGGCCTGACCCTGCGCGCCGGCGACGAGGTGGTGGTGTTCGTGGCGCGCCATCTGGAACCATATCGCGGCTATCACGTCTTCATGCGCGCGCTGCCGGAACTGCTCGAGCGGCGGCCCAACGCGCAGGTGGTCATCGTCGGCGGCGACGGCGTCAGCTACGGCGCCCGCCCGCCGGCGGGCCAGAGGTGGAAACAGATTTTCCGCGACGAGGTGGGCGACCGCATCGATGCCGGACGCGTCCATTTCGTCGGCAAGGTGCCGCACGCGGTGCTGACGCAATTGATGCAGGTGGCGGCGGTGTACACCTACCTGACCTATCCGTTCGTGCTGTCGTGGTCGCTGATGGAGGCGATGAGCTGCGGCTGCCTGATCGTCGCCTCGGACACGGCGCCGGTGCGCGAAATGATCGAACACGGCCGCAACGGCCTGCTGGTCGACTTCTTCGACCACGCGGCGCTGGCGGCCACCGTGGCCGACACGCTGGCGCGGCGCGACAGCCTGCGCGGGCTGCGCGCGGCCGCCCGGCAAACGGTGGTCGAGCGCTACGACCTCGCCACGCGGTGCCTGCCGGCGCTGCTCGATTTCGTGCGGCCTTGACCAACCTTTAAAACATGCGGGGCGGAACGCCGTTGTCCGCCCCGCATACGCCGGACGACGCCGACGCGCCGGCGAGTTACATCATGTAGTCGCCCAGCACCGTGGTTGGCGTGCCGGTCAGCACAGCCACCTGGGTCAGCTCGGCGGCGGAGACCAGCGCGTCGGCGCCGCTGGACCTGAACAAGTACAAGCCGGTGGCCGTGCCGGTCGAGACCGCGAACAGCGCGGTCTCGCCAAGCGCGTAGGCGCTGCTTGCCGAGCCGATCACGGCGGCGGCGCTGGCGGCGCTGGCGCTGGTCGCGCGGGCGCTGAACAACACCAGCTCGGCGTCGTGCGCGAAGCCGCCCGGCGCCTCGCGCAGCGCGGCGCCGTCGAGCCACAGGTCGCGATTGCCCACGCCCAGCCCCGCCAGGTTCAGCGCCAGATGGTCGGTGCCGGAGACGAAGTCGGTGACCGTGTCGGTGCCGAGCACGTTGTTGAGGACGAACCGGTCGGCGCCGGCGCCGCCGGTGAGCGTGTCGCTGCCTGCGCCGCCGTCGAGCACATCCGCGCCATCGCCGCCGATCAACCTGTTGGCGGCGGCATTGCCGGTGATCTCGTTGTCGAGCTCGTTGCCGGTGACGTTGACCGCGCCCGCGGCGGGCGCCGACGTGACCAGCGCATACTCGACGTTGGCGGCCATGACGTAGGTGCCGGCGGCGCCCAGCGCCACGTGCGCCCCGTCGTGGCCGCCGTCGGCCGTTTCGACGACCTTGTCGTTGACGTTGTCGACCACATAGACATCGTTGCCGTTCCCGCCCGCCATCGTGTCGGCGCCGGCGCCGCCGTCAAGCGTGTCGTTGCCGTCGGTGCCGGACAGCTGGTCGGCGCCGGTGCTGGCGGTGTTTTGCTGCACCTGCGCCAGTGTCTTCAGAACGCTGCCGAAGTAGAAGTTTTCAACGTTGCGCACCGTGTAGACATGGCCTTCGCCGTCGGCCAGCACGGTGTCGGTGGCGTTGCTGCGGACGATGCTGTAGCTCGAGAACGCGTTCATGCCATAGAAAGTGTCGACGCCGGCGCCACCGTCGATGGTGTCCCTGCCCGCGCTGGCCTGGAACTGATCGTCGCCCAGGCCGCCGAGCAGGCTGTCGTTGCCGGCGCCGCCGACCAGCAGGTCGTTGCCGGCGCCGCCATCGAGCGTGGCCCCGGTGCTGTTGCCGGCGAACAGGCGGTTGGCGCCGTCGTTGCCCTTGCCGGAGAAGGCGCCGGCGACCGCGCCGTCATACACCAGGTCCTCGACGTTGGCGGTGAGGGTATAAGTGCCCAGCTTGCTAAACACGGTCTCGTAACCCTCGCCAGCGATTTCCCTGACCACGTCGCCGCTATCGGCCACCACATAGGTGTCGTCGCCGGCTTCGCCGGCCATGGTGTCGTTGCCGGCGCCGCCGACCAGCGTGTCGTTGCCGTCGCTGCCGCGCAGACTGTTGGCGGCGGCATTGCCGCCCAGGTAGTTGTCCTCCCAGTTGCCGACGATATTGACGGCGGCGGTGCCGGTGGCCAGGGCGTCCTCCAGATTGACGTCCAAGTAGTAGGTGCCGGCCATCGCGAACCCCACTTCGACCGTGTCATGGCCGCCGTTCCACTCTTCGTAGGTGATGTCGCCAGGCGAGGACACCATGTACAGGTCGTCGCCGCCGCGGCCGACCAACAGGTCGTCGCCGGCGCCGCCGTCGAGGATGTCGGCGCCGGCGCTGCCGAACACGGTGTCGCTGCCCGGGCCGACACTGTTGGCCAGCGTCTGCTGCATCGACATCACGGCGCCGCCGAAGTCGAACGACTCCACGTTGCGCACGGTGAGCTTGGCGCCGGAATAGTGCGTCAGCATGGTGTCGGTCGCGTTCAAGCGCACGATGGTGTAGTTGCCATACGCTTCCAGGCCCCACACGGTGTCGTTGCCGGCGCCGCCGTCGATGGTGTCGACGCCGGCCGTCGCGTCGAACTCGTCGTTGCCGGCGCCGCCCGCCAGGCTGTCATTGCCGGCGCCGCCAACGAGGAAGTCGTCGCCGCCGCCGCCGTCGAGCTTCGAACCGCCGTCGCGTACGCTCATGAAATTGTCGAGGGCGTTGCCGGCGGCGGTGAACATGCCGCTGCCGACGTAAAACAACAATTCGACATTGGCCCCCAGCGTGTAGGTTGACAAGCTGGTGATGACCGTGTCGACGCCGCCGTCGGCCAGCTCGGCGACCACGTCGCCGCTCTCGGCGACGACGTAGATGTCGTTGCCGGCGCCACCGGCCATCTGGTCGTTGCCGGCGCCGCCGTCGATGGTGTCGTTGCCGGCGCCGCCGCTCAGGGTGTTGGCGGCGGCATTGCCGGTCAGCTGGTTATCCAGGGCGTTGCCGACAAGGTTGATGGCCACCGCGCCGGCCGTCGTCACGGTGGCGATTTCCACGTTGTCGGCCAGCACGTAAGTCCCGGCCGACGCCAGCGCCACCTCGATGCGGTCGATGCCGCCATTGACGCCTTCGAGCACGACGGCGGCCTTGTCGGCGATCACATAGGTGTCGTCGCCGTCGAAGCCCTCGAGGGTATCGGCGCCGAGGCCGCCGTTGAGCCTGTCGGCGTCCCCGCTGCCGTACAGGTGGTCGGCGCCGGAGCTGGGTACGTTGTACAACAGGTCGGCGAGCGCGGCGTCGCCGTCGCTGAACGCCACCACTTCGACATTGCGCAGCGTGACGGTGTTGCCGGCGCTATCGGTCAGCACGGTGTCGGAGGCGCTGACGCGGGTCACCTTCACCTGGTCGTGCGCCACCGACTGCATCCACAGCCGGTCCTGGCCCAGCCCGCCGTCCACGGTGTCATTGGCGCCGCCGCCAAAGAACTCGTCATCGCCGGCGCCGCCGGCCAGGCTGTCGTTGCCGGTCCCGCCGATGAGCGTGTCGTTGCCGGCGCCGCCATCGAGCTTGTTGCCGAAGTTGCCGCCGGTGATCTCATTGTCCGACGCGTTGCCGGTGGCGGCGAACGCCGCCTTGCCAGTGTAGATGAGCACGTCGACGTTGGCGCTCAGCGTGTGGCTGGCCACCGACGTGCGCACGGTGTCCCGGCCCCCGTCCAGGGCCTCGGTGATCACGTCGGCGGCGTCGTTGACGAGGTACAGGTCGTCGCCATCGCCGCCGATCAGCCTGTCGCTGCCGGCACCGCCATCAAGGGTATCGTTGCCGCCCCCGCCGGTGAGCGTATTGGCGGCCGCGTTGCCGGTCAGCAGATTGTCAAGGTCGTTGCCGGTCAGGTTGACCGCGACCGAGGCGGCCGAGGTCACCTTGCCGTTCTCGACGTTGTCGCCCAGCGTATAGGTGCCGGTGGTGGCAAGCGCCACCAGCGCGACGTCGGTGCCGAAATACTGGCCCTCGACGATGACGTCGCCGACGTTATCGATGATGTAGGTGTCATCGCCGTCGCCGCCGTCCATGGTGTCGGCACCGGCGCCCCCGTCCAGCGTGTCGGCGCCGGCGGTCCCGGCCAACATGTCCTTGCCGATGCTGGCCACGTTGTACACCAGGGTTTCGAGCAGCTGCGCGCCATCGGAAAATTCGAACAACTCGACGTTGCGCACGGTCAGCACGTTACCGGCCTTGTCGGTGAGCACGATGTCGTCGGCGGTCGGCCGGGTCAGGACGTAGTCGGCGCGCGCGCCGAGCCCGGTCAACACGTCGACGTCGGCGCCGCCGTCGATGGTGTCCTTGCCGGCGGCGCCGCTGAAGGTGTCGTTGCCCGAGCCGCCAATCAGGCTGTCCGCACCGTTGCCGCCGGCGAGTTGATCGTTGCCGGCGCCGCCGTCGAGCTTGTTGCCGCCGTGGCCGCCGGCAAGCATGTTGTCGAGCGCGTTGCCGGTGCCGGAGAAAGCGGCCTTGCCCGCGTAGGCCAGGTTCTCGACGTTGGCCGCCAGCGTATAGGTCGCCAACGACGTGCGCACGGTATCGCTGCCCTCCTGCGCCAGCTCGGTGACCACATCGCCGGCCACATCCACCAGATAGACATCGTCGCCGCTGCCGCCGGCCAGTTTGTCGGCGCCGGCGCCGCCGTCGAGGGTATCGTTGCCGCCGCCGCCGATCAGCGTATTGACGGCCGCGTTGCCGGTCAACAGGTTGTCGACGTCGTTGCCCGTCAGGTTGACGGCGATCGTCGCGGCCGAGGTCACCTTGGCGATCTCGACATCGCCCGCCAGCGTATAAGTGCCGGCGACGGCCAGCCCCACCAACGCCACATCGTTGCCGAAGTACTGGCCTTCTTCGATGACATCGCCGAGGTTATCGATGACGTAGGTATCGTCGCCGTCGCCGCCGTTCATGGTATCGGCGCCGGTGCCGCCGTCCAGCGTGTCGCTGCCGGCGGTGCCGTACAGGCGATCGTTGCCGATGCTGGGGACGTTGTACACCACGCCGTCGAGCGCTTGCGGACCGTCGGCAAATTCAAACCATTCCACGCCGCGCACGGTGAGCACGTTGCCCGCTTTGTCGGTGAGCACGACATCGTCCGCGTTCGGGCGGGTAACGACGTAGTCGGCGAAGTTGCCCAGTCCTTGCAGCGCATCGGTGCCGGCGCCGCCATTGAGGGTGTCCTTGCCGGTCGCGCCGACGAAGGTGTCGTCGCCCAGGCCGCCGATCAGGTTGTCGGCGCCGTTGCCACCGACGAGTTGATCGTTGCCGGCCCCGCCGTCGAGCTTGTTGCCGCCATGGCCGCCGGTGATGACGTTGTCGAGCGCGTTGCCGGTGGCGGTGAACGCGGCCTTGCCGGTGTAGGCCACGTTCTCGACGTTGGCCGTGAGCGTGTAGGTCGCCAGCGATGTCCACACGGTGTCCGTGCCCTCGCCCGCCAGTTCGGTAATGACATCGCCAGCCGCGTCCACCAGATAGAGGTCATCGCCGCCGCCGCCGATCAGTTTGTCGGCGCCGGTGCCGCCATCGAGCCGGTCGTTGCCGGCGCCGCCGGTCAGCGTGTTGGCGGCCGCGTTGCCGGTCAGGACGTTGTCGAGATCATTGCCGGCGAGGTTGACCGCCAGCGCGGCGCCCGCCGTCACGGTGGCGTTCTCCACGTTCGCCGCCAGCGTGTAGGTGCCCGCCGCCGTCAGCGCCACCTGGACCAGGTCGACGCCTTCGCCGGCGTTTTCCAGCACCACGTCGGCCGCGTTGAGCAGCACATAGGTGTCGTCGCCGAAGCCGCCGCTGAGCGTGTCGACGCCGAGGCCGCCGTTGAGCACGTCGTCGGCGTCGGTGCCATACAGGCTGTCGTTACCCGGGCTGGGGACATTCTCTTGCACCTGCGCCAGCGTCCTGTCGCCGTCGGCGAAGGCGAAGTTTTCCACGCCGCGCAACGTGATCATATTGCCCGCGCCGTCGGTCAGCAGCGTGTCGGTCAAGGTCGGCCGCGTGACGACATAGTCGGCGAAGTTGCCCAGGCCTTGCAGCAGGTCGGTGCCGGCGCCGCCGTCGACGGTGTCCTTGCCGCTCGCGCCGACGAAGGTGTCGTCGCCCAGGCCGCCGATCAGGCTGTCGGCGCCGTCGCCGCCGATGAGTTGATCGTTGCCGGCGCCGCCGTCGAGCTTGTTGCCGGCATGGCCGCCGGCGATGATATTGTCGAGCGCGTTGCCGGCGCCGGTGAACGCGGCCTTGCCGGTGTAGGCCAGGTTCTCGACGTTGGCCGTCAGCGTATAGGCCGCCTGCGAAGTCCACACGGTGTCCGCGCCCTCGCCCGCCAACTCGGTCACCACGTCGCCGGCCGCGTCCACCAAGTAGAGGTCATCGCCGCTGCCGCCGATCAGCTTGTCGGCGCCGGCGCCGCCATCGAG
>NZ_FODC01000006.1 GCF_900110275.1 Duganella sp. CF517 | reverse complement strand
GCGGCGACCTGCTGGGTGGTCAGGACGGACGCTTGCGCGGTGGTCAGCGCGACGACCTGGTCGGTGGTCAGGCCGGCGACACCGGCGGTGGTCAGCGCGACAACCTGGTTGGTCGACAGCGTGGCGATCTGGTCGGTGACCAGCGCGGCGATCTGCGACGATTTCAGCGCGGCGATACCGGCCGTGCTGATACCGACGATATCGGCCGTTTCGATCGCGGCCACGCTGTTGGTCGACAGTGCGCCGATCTGGGCGGTGCTCAGGGCGGAGAACTGGGCCGAGGTCATGGCGACGATCTGGTCGGTGGTCAGGCCGTTGGCGATGTTGGCGGTGCTCATCGCGGCGAACTGCGCCGAACCCAGGCCTTTGATCTGGTCGGTGGTCAGGGCGGCGACCTGGCTCGAATTCAAGCCGGCGAACGAGGCCGTTTTCAACGCGGCGATGTCGGCGGTCTGCATGGCGGCGACGGCGTCGGTGCTCAGGGCGGCCACTTGCGCGCTGCTCAGGGCATTGGCTTCGGTGGTCGTCAGCGCAACGATCTGGTCGGTCGTCAGGGCGCGGATCTGGTTGGTCGACAGGCCGGCGACGGCGGCGGTCTTCAGCGCGGCGAAGTCGGCCGTTTCCAGCGCGGCGATGGCGTTGGTGCTGAAGGCGGCGACCTGCTGGGTGGTCAGGACGGACGCTTGCGCGGTGGTCAGCGCGACGACCTGGTCGGTGGTCAGGCCGGCGACACCGGCGGTGGTCAGCGCGACAACCTGGTTGGTCGACAGCGTGGCGATCTGGTCGGTGACCAGGGCGGCGATCTGCGACGATTTCAGCGCGGCGATGCCGGCGGTGCTGATACCGACGATGTCGGCCGTTTCAATCGCGGCCACGCTGTTGGTCGACAGCGCGCCGATCTGGGCGGTGCTCAGGCTGGCGAACTGGGTCGACGTCATGGCGACGATCTGGTCGGTCGTCAAGCCGTTGGCGATGTTCGACGTGCTCATCGCGGCGAACTGGGCGGTTGCCAGGCCGTTGACCTGGGCGGTCGTCAGCGCGGCCACCTGGCTCGAGTTCAGGCCGGCGAACGACGCGGTCTTCAACGCGGCCAGGTCGGCCGTTTGCAGCGCGGCGACCGAGTCGGTGCTCAGGGCGGCGACTTGGGCGCTGCTCAGGGCGTTGGCTTCGGCGGTGGTCAGCGCGACAACCTGGTCGGTCGTCAGGGCGCGGATCTGGTTGGTCGACAGGCCGGCGACGGCGGCGGTCTTCAGCGCGGCGAAGTCGGCCGTTTCCAGCGCGGCGATGGCGTTGGTGCTGAAGGCGGCGACCTGCTGCGTGCTCAGCGCGGCGGCTTGGGCGGTGGTCAGCGCGACGACCTGGTCGGTGGTCAAGCCCGACACGCCGGCGGTGGTCAGCGCGACGATCTGGTTGGTCGACAGCGTGGCGATCTGGTCGGTGACCAGGGCGGCGATCTGCGACGATTTCAGCGCGGCGATGCCGGCCGTGCTGATACCGACGATGTCGGCCGTTTCGATCGCGGCGACGCTGTTGGTCGACAGTGCGCCGATCTGGGCGGTGCTCAGGGCGGAGAACTGGGCCGACGTCATGGCGACGATCTGGTCGGTGGTCAGGCCGTTGGCGATGTTCGACGTGCTCATCGCGGCGAACTGCGCCGAGCCCAGGCCTTTGATCTGGTCGGTGGTCAACGCGGCGACCTGGCTCGAATTCAAACCGGCGAACGACGCCGTTTTCAACGCGGCGATGTCGGCGGTCTGCAGGGCGGCGACGGCGTCGGTGCTCAGGGCGGCCACTTGCGCGCTGCTCAGGGCGTTCGCTTCGGTGGTCGTCAGCGCAACGATCTGGTCGGTCGTCAGGGCGCGGATCTGGTTGGTCGACAGGCCGGCGACGGCGGCGGTCTTCAGCGCGGCGAAGTCGGCCGTTTCCAGCGCGGCGATGGCGTTGGTGCTGAAGGCGGCGACCTGCTGGGTGCTCAGGGCGGCCGCTTGGGCGGTGGTCAGCGCGACGACCTGGTCGGTGGTCAGGCCGGCGACACCGGCGGTGGTCAGGGCGACGACCTGGTTGGTCGACAACGTGGCGATCTGGTCGGTGACCAGCGCGGCGATCTGCGACGATTTCAGCGCGGCGATGCCGGCCGTGCTGATACCGACGATGTCGGCCGTCTCGATCGCTGCGACGCTGTTGGTCGACAGTGCGCCGATCTGGGCGGTGCTCAGGCTGGCGAACTGGCTCGACGTCATGGCGACGATCTGGTCGGTCGTCAGGCCGTTGGCGATGTTACCGGTGCTCATCGCGGCAAACTGGGCGGTTGCCAGGCCGTTGACCTGGGCGGTCGTCAGCGCGGCGACCTGGCTCGAGTTCAAGCCGGCGAACGAAGCCGTCTTCAACGCGGCCAGATCGGCCGTTTGCAGCGCGGCGACCGAGTCGGTGCTCAGGGCGGCGACTTGGGCGCTGCTCAGGGCGTTGGCTTCGGCGGTGGTCAGCGCGACAACCTGGTCGGTCGTCAGGGCGCGGACCTGGTTGGTGGTCAGGCCGGCGACGGCGGCGGTCTTCAGTGCGGCGAAGTCGGCCGTTTCCAGCGCGGCGATGGCGTTGGTGCTCATCGCGACAACTTGCTGGGTGCTCAGCGCGGCCGCTTGCGCGGTGGTCAGCGCGACAACCTGGTCGGTGGTCAGGCCGGCGACACCGGCGGTGGTCAGCGCGACAACCTGGTTGGTCGACAACGTGGCGATCTGGTCGGTGACCAGCGCGGCGATCTGCGACGATTTCAGCGCGGCGATGCCGGCGGTGCTGATACCGACGATGTCCGCCGTTTCAATCGCGGCGACGCTGTTGGTCGACAGTGCGCCGATCTGGGCGGTGCTCAGGCTGGCGAACTGGCTCGACGTCATGGCGACGATCTGGTCGGTCGTCAAGCCGTTGGCGATGTTCGACGTGCTCATTGCGGCGAACTGGGCGGTGGCCAGGCCTTTGACCTGGTCGGTCGTCAGCGCGGCAACCTGGCTCGAGTTCAGGCCGGCGAACGACGCGGTCTTCAGCGCGGCCAGATCGGCCGTTTGCAGCGCGGCGACGGCGTCGGTGCTCAGCGCGGCGACCTGGGCGCTGCTCAGGGCGTTGGCTTCGGCGGTGGTCAGCGCGACAACCTGGTCGGTCGTCAGGGCGCGGATCTGGTTGGTGGTCAGGCCGGCGACGGCGGCGGTCTTCAGTGCGGCGAAGTCGGCCGTTTCCAGCGCGGCGATGGCGTTGGTGCTCATCGCGACAACTTGCTGGGTGCTCAGCGCGGCCGCTTGCGCGGTGGTCAGCGCGACAACCTGGTCGGTGGTCAGGCCGGCGACACCGGCGGTGGTCAGCGCGATGACCTGGTTGGTCGACAACGTGGCGATCTGGTCGGTGACCAGCGCGGCGATCTGGTTCGATTTCAGCGCGGCGATGCCGGCGGTGCTGATACCGACGATGTCGGCCGTTTCGATCGCGGCGACGCTGTTGGTCGACAGTGCGCCGATCTGGGCGGTGCTCAGGCTGGCGAACTGGGCCGACGTCATGGCGACGATCTGGTCGGTCGTCAGGCCGTTGGCGATGTTGCCGGTGCTCATAGCGGCGAACTGGGCGGTGGCCAGGCCTTTGACCTGGTCGGTCGTCAGCGCGGCAACCTGGCTCGAGTTCAGGCCGGCGAACGACGCGGTCTTCAGCGCGGCCAGGTCGGCCGTTTGCAGCGCGGCGACGGCGTCGGTGCTCAGCGCGGCCACTTGGGCGCTGCTCAGGGCGTTGGCTTCGGCGGTGGTCAGCGCGACGACCTGGTCGGTCGTCAGGGCGCGGATCTGGTTGGTGGTCAGGCCGGCGACGGCGGCGGTCTTCAGCGCGGCGAAGTCGGCCGTTTCCAGCGCGGCGATGGCGTTGGTGCTCATCGCGACAACTTGCTGGGTGCTCAGCGCGGCGGCTTGCGCGGTGGTCAGCGCGACAACCTGGTCGGTGGTCAGGCCCGACACGCCGGCGGTGGTCAGCGCGACGATCTGGTTGCTCGACAACGTGGCGATCTGGTCGGTGACCAGCGCGGCGATTTGCGACGATTTCAGCGCGGCGATGCCGGCGGTGCTGATACCGACGATGTCGGCCGTTTCAATCGCGGCGATGCTGTTGGTCGACAGCGCGTTGATCTGGGCGGTGCTCAGGCTGGCGAACTGGCTCGACGTCATGGCGACGATCTGGTCGGTCGTCAGGCCGTTGGCGATGTTGGCGGTGCTCAGCGCGGACAGTTGCGCCGTCGCCAGGCCTTTGACCTGGTCGGTGGTCAGCGCGGCGACCTGGCTCGAATTCAGGCCGGCGAACGAGGCGGTCTTCAGCGCGGCCAGGTCGGCCGTTTGCAGCGCGGCGACGGCGTCGGTGCTCAGCGCGGCGACCTGGGCGCTGCTCAGGGCGTTGGCTTCGGCGGTGGTCAGCGCGACGACCTGGTCGGTGGTCAGGGCGCGGATCTGGCTGGTGGTCATGCCGGCGATGGCGGCGGTCTTCAGTGCGGCGAAGTCGGCCGTTTCCAGCGCGGCGACGGCGTCGGTGCTCAGCGCGGCCACTTGCTGGGTGCTCAGCGCGGCGGCTTGGGCGGTGGTCAGCGCGACGACCTGGTCGGTGGTCAGGCCGCGGACGGCGGCGGTGGTCAGCGCGACGATCTGGTTGCTCGACAACGTGGCGATCTGGTCGGTGACCAGGGCGGCGATCTGCGACGATTTCAGCGCGGCGATGCCGGCGGTGCTGATACCGACGATGTCGGCCGTCTCAATGGCGGCGATGCTGTTGGTCGACAGCGCGTTGATCTGGGCGGTGCTCAGGCTGGCGAACTGGGCCGAGGTCATGGCGACGATCTGGTCGGTCGTCAGGCCGTTGGCGATGTTGGCGGTGCTCAGCGCGGACAGTTGCGCCGTTGCCAGGCCTTTGACCTGGTCGGTGGTCAGCGCGGCGACCTGGCTCGAATTCAGGCCGGCGAAAGACGCGGTCTTCAGCGCGGCCAGGTCGGCCGTTTGCAGCGCGGCGACGGCGTCGGTGCTCAGGGCGGCCACTTGGGCGCTGCTCAGGGCGTTGGCTTCGGCGGTGGTCAGCGCGACGACCTGGTCGGTCGTCAGGGCGCGGATCTGGTTGGTGGTCAGGCCGGCGATGGCGGCCGTTTTCAGTGCGGCGAAATCGGCCGTTTCCAGCGCGGCGACGGCGTCGGTGCTCAGCGCGGCCACTTGCTGGGTGCTCAGCGCGGCGGCTTGGGCGGTGGTCAGCGCGACGACCTGGTCGGTGGTCAGGCCGCGGACGCCGGCGGTGGTCAGCGCGACGATCTGGTTGCTCGACAACGTGGCGATCTGTTCGGTGACGAGGGCGGCGATCTGGTTCGATTTCAGCGCGGCGATGCCGGCGGTGCTGATACCGACGATGTCGGCCGTTTCGATGGCGGCGATGCTGCTGGTCGACAGCGCGTTGACTTGGGCGGTGCTCAGGCTGGCGAACTGGGCCGACGTCATGGCGACGATCTGGTCGGTCGTCAGGCCGTTGGCGATATTCGAGGTGCTCAGCGCGGCGAACTGGGCGGTTGCCAGGCCGTTGACCTGGGCGGTGGTCAGCGCGGCGACCTGGCTCGAGTTCAAGCCGGCGAACGAAGCGGTCTTCAGCGCGGCCAGGTCGGCGGTCTGCATGGCGGCGACGGCGTCGGTGCTCAGGGCGGCCACTTGGGCGCTGTTCAGGGCATTGGCGGCGGCGGTCGTCAGCGCGACGATCTGGTCGGTCGTCAGCGCGCGGATCTGGTTGGTCGACAGGCCGGCGATGGCGGCGGTCTTCAGTGCGGCGAAGTCGGCCGTTTCCAGCGCGGCGGTGGCGTCGGTGCTCAGCGAGGCGACTTGCTGGGTGGTCAGCGCGGCCGCTTGCGCGGTGGTCAACGCGACGACCTGGTCGGTGCTCAGCGCCTTGATGGTGCCGGTGGTCATGGCGACGATCTGGTTGCTCGACAGCGTGGCGACTTGGTCGGTGCTCAGGCCGGCGACCTGGTTCGATTTGAGCGCGGCGATGCCGGCGGTGCTGATGCCGACGATGTCGGCCGTTTCGATGGCGGCGATGCTGCTGCTCGACAGCGCGCCGATCTGGGCGGTGCTCAGGCTGGCGAACTGGGCCGACGTCATGGCGACGATCTGGTCGGTCGTCAGGCCGCTGGCGATATTCGAGGTGCTCAGCGCCACCAGCGTGGCGGTGGTCAGGGCCTTGACCTGGTCGGTCGTCAGCGCCGCGACCTGGGTCGAGGACAGCGAGGCGATGACGCTGGTTTTCAGGGCGGCGATGTCGGCCGTCTGCAGCGCGGCGATGGCGTCGGTGCTGAAATTGGACACTTGCGCGGTGGTCAGCGCGTTGGCGCCGGCGGTCGTCAGCGCGACGATCTGGTCGGTGGTCAGGGCTTTGATCTGGACGCTGGTCAAGCTGGCGACGGAGGCGGTCTTCAGTGCGGCGAAATCGGCCGTTTCCAGCGCGACGATGCCGTCGGTCGACAGGGCCGCGACCTGCTGGGTCAGCAGCGCGCCGGCCTGGTTGGTGGTCAACGCGACGATCTGGTCGGTCGACAGCGCTTTCATTTGCGCGCTCGACAGGCCGACCACGGCGCTGGTGCCCAGGGCGGCGATGTCTTCCGTGCCCAGCGAACCGACGGCGCTGGTGGTGATCGCGCCCAATTGGGTGGAGGTCAGGAGGGAAGCATGGAGCGTCGTCAGCGCGCCGATTTGATCGGAGTTGAGCGAAGCGAATTCGGCTGTGGTGATCGTGACAATCTGCTGAGTAGTCAGACTGGCGATCTGTTCCGTGGTGAAACTGGTTACGACGCTCATTGCATTTCTCCTAAAGGGCGCTAATTCGATCTGTCCGAAAAAGCGGGATCGACGGCCCTACCCGTCGTCTCCTAGCTTCCGTCAGTGGCACATTTGCCGTTTTATAACTATGTATTTACTGCTAATCCGTTGCTACAGGCGCAAAAAATCCCGCACACACATTCTTAACGTCAACAAAAGTGTCAACTTTAGCAAACGGCGGCGATTTGCTGCATTTCAACTTAAATTTCTTCCCAAAGTGTTTCGTGCATCATCCGCGAGCCGCTGAACCGGACGTCGCGGACGACAATTTCGCTACACTCGAGTACAAGGCGACCGGAGCGAATCTTTCACTAAACAAACTTGTTGCTGCGGGGAATAAAATATCTCGGCGTTCTTTGTCATGTATTAAAAGCGCCCCAAGCACTTGAAATCATTGACTTTTTTCGACCCGGAACAGTGCTTGGGGGGCACCGGGACCGAGCGTATTAACGGCAAGTATAGCCGACTTAATTTCCAAGAAGAATTTATTTCGGCGAATGTATCTTGCCCGCAACCTGCCAGAATGCAACATTCCAAGCGCACCAATCATGTTCTTTCCGCTATGTTGTTTTGCTGAAAAGATATAGACCAATCCGCCGCTGTGCAGGAAAATCGCGCGCGATATTAATTCATTCAGGAAATTTTGTTAAAGATGTTACTGTGACTTCATGACGCGGGCATGACCCACGACAATCAACAGTGAAAAAGACCGCGCGCGCCCCGCCCAGCCCGGAACGGGCGCACGGGGGAGCGGAAGCAAAGGAGGAAGACGCCCGGCTCAGCGGGCGTCGGCGGGACGCGGGCGCCGCGCCAGTACCGCCAAGGTGGCGGCCAGCAACGCCAGCGCGACCATGTTAAGTACCAGCGTGGCGTTCGAAAACCGCATCATCAGGCCGATGCTGACGCCGGCCTTGACGCTGAATTGCCAGCTGCCGTCGTGCGGAAAATAGCCGACCAGCTGGACCGCGTAGTACAGCATGCCGCCCCACGGTCCGCCGCGCCGGCGTTTGAGCGACAGCACGGCGGCCAGAAAACCGAACAGCCCGACGCCGAACAACACCGCCCGCGCCTCGGCGTCCTGTGGCGCGCCGAGCAGGCCCAGGCTCACGCCCAGGGTCAGCGCGCTGTTGAGCAGCAACACGCGCGCCACCCATGTTTCAAATCCCCGCATGCGGTTTTCCTCTGTTTGCCGGCGCAAGCCCGAAGGCGGCCAAGATTAGCCGAAGCGCGCCTGATAGTCGCTCGGCGCCACGCCCAGCTGCGCGGCGAAGGCGCGGCGTAGATTGTACTCGCTGCCGAAGCCGCTTTGCGCGGCGACCCGCTTGACCGTCATGCCGGGCTGCTCGAGCAGCGCGCAGGCGCATTCCATACGCAGCCGCAGCAGCAACTGCGCCGGCGACACGCCCGCCTCCTGCTGCAGTTTGCGGTGCAGCGAGCGTACCGACAGCGCGAACGCGGCCGCCATCTGGTCGACATCGATCGGCTGCTTCAGGCGCGCGCGCAGCCAGGCCGTCAGTTGGCCGTGCAAGCCCTGCGCATCGGCCTGGGCCAGCAGTTCCGAGCTGAACTGGCGCTGGCCGCCGGGGCGCTTGAAGAACACCACCAGCCGCTTGGCCACGCTAAGCGCGAAGTCGCGGCCCTGGTCCTCGCCCACCAGGCTCAGCGCCAGATCGATGCCGGCCGCGATGCCGGCCGAACTATATAGAGTGCCGTCCTTGATATAAATGGCGTCCTCCTGCACCGTGATGGCCGGGAACTGGGCCTGCAACTGCGCCGCGTCCTGCCAGTGGGTGACTGCGCGGCGCCCGTCCAGCAGTCCGGTGCGCGCCAGCAGGAAGGCGCCGGTACAGATCGAACAGCAACGGGCGACGGCGTCGGCGCCGCCGCCGGCTTGCGCCACCCAGCGCACCAGCTCCGCAGTCAGCGCCGGATTGCTGCCGTCCTCCACGCCGCGCCCGCCGGCAAGGATCAGCGTCGATCCGGCCAGGCCGGCGCCGGGCAGCGGCGCGGTCAGCACCGTCACCCCGGCGGCGGCCGCGACCAGGCCGCCGCCGGGGGACACCATATGTATACGGTAGGGCGCGGGACGGCCGGCGGCGAGCGCCTCGTCGTTGGCGGTGGAAAACACCTGGGCGGGGCCGGTGGCGTCGAGCAGCGCGAAGTCCGGCAACACCAGGAGCCAGACGTCGATGGCGGGGGCGGTAGCATTCATGTTGGCAGATATTCCACCATAGCTGTCATTTGTGTCAAGCGCGGAAGTGGGAAGATGCCTGCTTTCGTTTCAGGAGGCACCCCATGACCCGCACCATCGGCATTTACGTTTACGGCGACGTCGAGGTCCCCGACTTCGCCGGACCGTACGACGTGTTCACCTGCGCCACGCTCGACGGCCGGCAGCTGGCGCCGCACAACTGTCCCGCCAAAACAGCGGCCGGCGCCGCGTTTCCCGAGTTGCGGGTGCAAGGCAAGCGCCGCTCGACCGGCAATGGCGCCGTCATCGCCTCCGCCGGCGTCGCCACCGGCATCGACCTGTCGCCGCATCTGGTCGGGCGGTTGGCGGGACGCGAATTGGCGCTGGCCACCGCGCGGCAAATGGACAACGACTGGAGCAGACCGTGAACATCGTCCGTGCAAGCGACTACACCGGCGCGCGCGCCTGGGACGCGCAACCGATCGCCGCGATGAAGGACGCCACCGTGCGGCTGCACTGGACCGACCAGCCGTACCGCTGGCACGTCAACGACGGCGACGAGGTGTTCGCCGTGCTCGATGGCGAGGTGGCGATGCACTACCGCGAGGGCGGGCGCGAATTGGTGGTCCACCTGCGCGCCGGCGACATCTTCCATGCCGCCGAGGGGGACGCCCATTGCGCCCACCCGGTCGGCCAGGCGCGCATCCTGGTCATCGAGCGCGCCGGCAGCCCCTAGGCTGGCGCTGGCGCCGGGTTTGGCGTGCCCCGGTCGCGGTGGACCAGCCGGTACAGCAGCGGCAGCACCAGCAGCGTCAACGCGGTCGACGACAGGATCCCGCCGATGACCACCGTCGCCAGCGGACGTTGTACCTCGGCGCCGGTGCCGGTGGCGATCGCCATCGGAATGAAGCCCAGCGACGCCACCAGCGCCGTCATCAGCACCGGCCGCAGCCGGCCCAGCGCCCCCTCGCGTACCGCCTGCTCCACCGTGCGTCCCTGTTCGCGCAGGGAGCGGACGTAGGCGATCAGCACCAGGCCGTTGAGCACCGCCACCCCGGACAGCGCGATGAAGCCCACCGCCGCCGATATCGACAGCGGTATGCCGCGCAGCGCCAGCGCGGCGATGCCGCCCGTGAGCGCGAACGGAATTCCGCTAAACACCAGCAGCCCGTCGCGCAGGTTGCCGAACATCGCCAACAGCAGCACCATCACCAGCAGCAGCGCCACCGGCACCACGATCTGCAGGCGGCGCGCGGCCGACTGCAGCTGCTCGAACTGCCCGCCCCACGCGGTCCAGTACCCGGCCGGCACCTTGACCTGGCTTTGCAAGGCCTGCTCCGCCTCGGCGACGAAGGAGCCGATATCGCGTCCGCGCACATTGGCGCTGATGACGACGCGGCGCTTGCCGTCCTCGCGGCTGATCTGGTTCGGCCCCGGCGCCACGCTGAACGTGGCCACCTCGCCCAGCGGGATGAAGTGGGCGCCGCTTCCGCCGTCCGTTCCCGCCGCGCGCGGCAGCGGCACCGGCAGGCGCCGCATCACATCGAGGTCGTCGCGCAGCGCGTCCGGCAGCCGCACCACGATGTCGAAGCGGCGGTCGCCCTCGAACATCGTACCGGCCTCCTTGCCGCCGATGGCGGTGGCGATGGTCTCCTGCACATCGCCCACATTGAGGCCGTAGCGCGCGGTCTTGCTCCGGTCGATCTCCACCGTCAGCATCGGCAGCCCGGTGGTCTGTTCGATCTTGACCTCGGTCGCGCCCTGCACCTTGCCCAGCGCGGCGGCGATTTTCGCGGCGGTGTCGTTCAGCACCGCCGTGTCGTCGCCGAACAGCTTGACGGCGACGTCGCTGCGCACGCCCGATATCAGCTCGTTGAAGCGCAGCTGGATCGGCTGCGAGAACTCGAACGCGTTCCCGGGCAGCTTTTCGACCGTCTCCCGTATCGCCGCCAGCAGCTCGTCGCGCGACTTGCGCGGCTTGGGCCAGTCGGCCTGCGGCTTGAGCATGATGTAGCCATCCGAGACATTCGGCGGCATCGGATCGGAGGCGATTTCCGCCGTGCCGGTGCGCGCGAAGACCCGTTCGATCTCGGGGAATTTCCGCTTGAGCGTCAGCTCGATCTGTTTTTGCATCTCCACCGACTGCGTCAGGCTGGTGCCGGGGATGCGCAGCGCCTGGATGGCGAAGTCGCCCTCGTTCAAGTTCGGCACGAATTCGCTGCCAAGGCGCGTCGCCAGCAGCAGCGACAGCACCACCGAAATGCCGGCGAACGTCAGCACGACCGGGGTGTTGGCCAGCACGCGTTCCAGGATTGCGCCGTACCACGCGGTGATCCTGCGGTGCTCCTTCTCGACCACGTTGTCGCCGATGAACAGCGCCACGGCGGCCGGGATGAAGGTGATCGACAACAGCATCGCGCCCAGCAGCGCGATCACCACCGTCAGCGCCATCGGATGGAACATGCGGCCCTCGACACCGGTCAGCGCGAAGATCGGCAGGTAGACCACCATGATGATCAACTGACCGAACAGCAGCGGGCGGCGCGATTCCCTGGCCGCCGCGTGCACCTCGTCGAAGCGCTCGGCGCGGGTCAGCTTGCGGCCAAGCTGGTTCTGCGCGTGCGCCAGCCTGCGCACGCAGTTCTCGACGATCACCACCGCGCCGTCGACGATGATGCCGAAGTCCAGCGCGCCGAGGCTGAGCAGGTTGGCGCTGACCTTGTACGTGACCATGCCGGTAAACGTGAACAGCATCGACAGCGGTATCACCATCGCCGTGATCAGCGCCGCGCGGATATTCCCGAGGAACAGGAACAGCACCGCGATCACCAGCACCGCGCCTTCGAGCAGGTTTTTCTTCACCGTGGCGATGGCCTTGTCGACCAACGCCGTGCGGTCGTAGACGGTGATGGCCTGCACGCCGGCCGGCAGGCTGCGGTTGATGTCGACCATCTTCCTGTCGACCGCCTGCGAGACCGCGCGGCTGTTTTGGCCGATCAGCATGAAGACGGTGCCCAGCACCACCTCGCGGCCGTTGTCGGTGGCGGCGCCGGTGCGCAGTTCGCGGCCGATCTGCACCTCGGCGACGTCGCGCACCCGCACCGGCACGCTGTCGACGTTACTGAGGATGATGTTGCGGATATCCTCCAGCGACTGCACCTGTCCCGGCGCGCGCACCAGCAGCTGCTCGCCGCGCTTTTCGATGTAGCCGGCGCTGGCGTTGGCGTTGTTGCGGTCCAGCGCCGTCACCACATCCTGCAAGGTCAGGCCGTAGGACGCCAGGCGCTGCGGGTTGGGCGCCACCTGGTATTCCTTGGCGTAGCCGCCGATCGAATTGATCTCGGTGACGCCGGCGACGTTGCGCAGCTGCGGCTTGATGATCCAGTCCTGGATCTCGCGCAGGTCGGTCGGCGTGTAGGGCGTGCCGTCGGCCTTCTTCGCGTCCGGCTTGGCCTCCACCGTCCACAGGTAGATCTCCCCCAGCCCGGTGGAGATCGGCCCCATGGCAGGCGCGATTCCGGCCGGCAGCCGCGTCCTGGCTTCCTGTATGCGCTCGTTGACCATCTGGCGCGCGAAAAAGATGTCTGTGCCGTCCTTGAAGATGACGGTGATCTGCGACAGCCCGTAGCGCGACAGCGAGCGTGTCTGCTCCAGGTTCGGCAGGCCGGCCATGACGGTCTCGATCGGGAACGTCACGCGCTGCTCGGTCTCCAGCGGCGAGTAGCCCGGCGCGGCGGTGTTGATCTGCACCTGCACGTTGGTGATGTCGGGGACCGCGTCGATGGGCAGCTTTTGGTAGCTGTAGATGCCGAAACCGGCCATCCCCGCCACCGCCAGCATGACCAGCCAGCGCTGGACGATGGCAAACCGTATGATTCGTTCGAACATAATGTCGTCCCCCGCCTCAGTGCGCGTGCTCGGCGCTGCCCTTGCCCAGTTCCGCCTTGAGGACGAAACTGCCGGCGGCGGCGTACTGCGTGCCGGCCGTCAGGCCGTGCACGATCTCGGTGATCTTGCCGTCGCTGCGCCCCGGCGCCACGGAGCGCGGCATGAAACCGCCGGCCACCTTGACGAACACCACGGGCTTGTCCTCCAGGGTCTGGATCGCCTCGGTGGCGACGGTGACGGCGGCGGCGCCGGTCTGGCCGGACAACACATCGACGTTGACGAACAGGCCCGGACGCCACGCGCGGTCCGGATTGGCCAGCGCCACGCGGGCCTTGGCGGTGCGGGTCTGCTCGCCGAGCAGCGAGCCGACATAGGTGATCTTGCCGGTGGCCTGGGCGTCGAAGGCCGAAGCCTTGACGGTCACCGTCCCGCCCACGCGCACCAGGTTCAGGTCCTTCGGCGGCACGGCGATTTCCGCCCACACGGTCGACAGGTCGGAGATGGTGAAGACGTTGGCGTCTTCCTTGACCGCCTCGCCCAGCGCCAGGTGCTTTTCCATGACGATGCCGTCGAACGGCGCGCGCAGTTCCAGCCGGTTCAGGTCCGAGCCGGAGGCGGCGCCGGTGCCGAAGGCGCTCAACTTCTGGCGCGCGTTCTGCACCGCGATTTCCGCCTCGCTCATCGCCTGTTTGGCCTGCAGATAATCCTGCTCGGCGGAGATCTTGTCCTGCCACAGCCGGCGTTCGCGATCGAGCGTGGTGCTGGCCAGCGCCAGCCGCCGCTGCGCCGACAGCAGCTCGCTGCGCTGCTCGGACAAGCCGCTGCTGGCGACCACCGCCAGCACCTGCCCCTGCCTGACGGTCTGGCCCAGGTCCGCCATCACGGCGGTGACCACGCCGGACAGCTTGGGCACCACGTGCGCGGTGCGGTCCTCGTTGAAACGGATCTCGCCGGGCAGCGTGATGGCGACGCTGATGTCGGCCGCCGCGGCGGTGGCGACAACGATGCCGGCCGCCGTGATCTGCGCGTCGTCGAGCGCGATTTTTTCGGGCTTTTCCTCGCCGGCGTGATCGTCTTTACGTGGTGCCACCGCTTCCGACCCATGGTCATCGTGGTTTTCGAGCGTTTCTTCGCCGCGCTTCGGCATCAGCATCCATGCCGCCAGCAGCACGCCGATGACCGCCATGACGGCGATCGTGAGCTTCTGTTTTTTGGTCATATTGTTCATCTTATTGGTCCTCTCCGAGGATGCGGCCGATGGCGGACTTGGCGCGATGCGCCTCCGCCAGGGCGTTGAGGTATTGGGATTTCGCCTGCAGCAAGGTGCGCTGGGCGTCGAGCACGTCGAGGAAGCCGAATTTGCCGTAATCGAATCCGGTGCTGGCCGCCGCATAGGCGCTTTGCGCGCCGGGCACGATTTCGCTGCGCAGCGCCAGCGCCTGTTGGCGGGCGACGTCGAAATCCTCGCGCGCCTGCGCCAGTTCGGCGTCCAGCCGCAGCGCGGTGGAGCTCAACTCGTCGCGCGCCTTGTCGACGCGGCGCGCCGTTTCCAGCACGGCGCCCTGGTTGCGGTCGAAGAATGGCAGCGGTACCGAAATGCCGAACACCGCCTGCGAACGCCCAAGTTCCTCCGAGCGCTTGCTGCCGACGTTGAGCGTGATGTCGGGCATCCGGCGGGTCAGCTCGACCCTGGCCAGCGCCTGGCGTCTGTCCAGTTCCGAGCGCGCCAGCGCCATGCCGGGGGCCTGCGCCAGCCGGTGGTGCAGCAAGGCCTGGTCGGGCAGCGACGGCAAGGTATCGAGATCGCCGTCGGCCTTTTCGAAGCGCGGCGCCGGATTGCCCCACATCGCCGCCAGCTTCTTGCGCGCGATCGCCAGGGTGCTGCGCGCGCGCAGCAGATCCAGCTGCACGGTCGACGCGGCGACCCGCGCGCGCGTCTCCTCCACCGGCGACACCTTGCCGGCGACGACGCGCCGTCCGGTGGCGGCGGCGGCGCGCTGCGCCAGTTCGGACGCCTCCTGCGCCAGCCGCAATTGCTCCTGCGCGGCCAGCACGGCGAACCAGCCGTCGATGACATCGGCGCGGATATCGGCCTTGCGTGCGCCCAGTTGCGCCGAGGCGCTATCGCGTTCGCGCTGCGCGGCCTGCACGCGCGCCTGGCGTTTGCCGCCCAGCTCCAGCGGCTGACTCAATAGAAAGGTGGTTTCGCGGGCGTCGCGGCGGGTATCGACCCGTTCGACCGAGAGCGAGGGATTGGGCGGCAAACCAGCCTGCTGGACCGCGCCGTCCACCGCCAGCAGCTCGTGGCGCGCGGCCGACAGGTCGGCGTTGGCGTCGGCGGCCAGCGCCAGCGCCGCCTCCAGCGTCAACGGCCCGGTGGGTTCGGACGCGGGCACGGATCCACCGGCCAGCGCGAACGCCGGCCATGCCGCCATATAAAGCGACAAAACATACTTGTACATCGAATTCTCCGAATGAATGGAAAAGAATTCGACGAGACGTCACCGTCGTCGGACAAAAAATATGAGGAGGAGAGGTCTCGTCGCGCTAGGCGACGAGCAGCCAATTGGGGCGCCGGGGCCCATCGGAGATATAAGAATGATAATCGGGGATCAATGCCGCGGCATGCCACTGCGCCGCCGGCTGCGCCAACATCGCGCCTTCTTCGAGTACCGACGCCTGCACCGCGTGATGGCACACTTCGCAATCGCTATGCACCTTGACCGGCTTGCCGTGGTCCGGATCCTCGTCGGACTGCGCCTGGTGCTGATGGCCGTGGTGGCCGAAGTGGCTCACCTTGGCCGGCTCGTGCTGGCAATAGACGGCCGCCATCGACCAGGCGTACTGGATCGGCAGTATGGTCAGCAGCAGGATGAGCAATAGCTTTTTCACCAGCCTATTGTAGCAGCCTGCCGCCGGCCATGCGCCATCAGGCCTTTTTCAGCAGCTCGGCGCGTAACGGCATCTCGCGTACCCGCTTGCCGGTCGCCGCGAACACCGCGTTGGTCAGCGCCGCCCCCACACCGGCCGTTCCCGGCTCGCCGATGCCGCCCGGCGCCTCGGTGCTTGGGACGATCTCCACCTCGATCACCGGCGCCTCGCTCAATCGCAGGATGCGGTAATCGTGGAAGTTACTCTGCTCGACGCGCCCGTCCTTGAAGGTGATGACGCCGAACAGCCCCGCCGTCAGGCCGTAGTTGATGCCGCTCTGGATCTGCGCCGCCACGGTGTCCGGATTGACGACATGGCCGCAATCGACCACGCAGACCACGCGCTTGACCGCCACCTCGCCGTCGTCGTTGACGCTGACGTCGACCACCTGCGCCAGATAGGTGCCCCAGGCGCGCATCAGCGCGATGCCCCGGCCGGACCGCGCCGGCAGCTTGGCGCCCCAGCCGGCGCGCTGCGCGGCCAGTTTGAGCACGTGGGCCGCGCGCGGCTGCCGGCGCAGCATCGCCAGGCGGTAGGCCAGCGGGTCCTGGCCGGTTTTTTCCGCCAGCTCGTCGATAAAGCTCTCCAGCACCGCCATGTTGCGGGTCGGGCCGACACCGCGCCAGAAGCCGCTCGGCACCGGGCCGTCCTCGCGCGTGTACTCGACGCGCATGTTCGGGATATCGTAGGAGAAGGTGTCCGAACCCTCGACGTTGTCGGTGTCCAGGCCATCCTTCAGGAAAGACGGCGCGAACGTAGCCAGGTTCGACGGCCCCGCGATCTTGTGCGAGAACGCCACCGGCATGCCCTTGGCGTCGAGCGAGGCGGACACCGAATGCGCGTACAGGCCGCGCACCAGATCGTGCTGGATATCCTCCTCGCGGCTCCACACCACCTTCAGCGGCGCCTTGACCTGCTTGGCCAGCGCGGCCGCCTGCACCACGTAATCGGTGTACAGACGGCGCCCGAAGCCGCCGCCGATCAGGTGGTTGTGCAGCGTGACCTTTTCCGGCGCCAGTCCCAGCACCTTGGCGGCATCGTCGCGCGCGCGGGCCGGCACCTGCGTGCCTACCCAGATCTCGGCGCTGCCGGCCTTGGCGTCGTAATGGACGGTGCAGTTCATCGGCTCCATGGTCGCGTGGGCCAGCATGGGATTGACGTAGACCGCCTCGACGCGCTTGCCGTCGGCGGCGAGCGCCTTGAGCGCATCGCCGTCGTCGCGCGCCACCTTGCCGGGTTTTTTCAGCGCCTCGACCATGATGGCGCGCACGTCGTCGGTCGACAGCTTGGCGTACCGGCCTTCGTCCCAGGTGATCTCCAGCGCCGCCAATCCCTGCTTGGCGTACCAATAATTATCGGCCACCACGGCCACCGCGTTATCGAGCTTGACGACACTGCGCACGCCGCGCAGCTTGCGCGCCTTGGCGTCCTTGACGGATTTGAGCTTGCCGCCGACGACCGGACTCGCCGCCACCACCGCCACCTTCATGCCCGGCACCACGGTATCGATGCCGAACAACGCGGTGCCGTCGGTTTTACCCTTGGCGTCGAGGCGCTTGAGCGGCTTGCCGATCAACTTGAAGTCTTTCGGGTCTTTCAGCGCGATCTTCTCCGGCAGCGGCAATCTGGCGGCCGCCTGCACCAGCTGGCCGTACTTGATGCGGCGGCCGCTGGCCGCGTGCACCACTTCACCGTGTTCGGCGTGGCAGCTGTCCGGCGCCACCTTCCACTGGTCGGCGGCGGCCTGGATCAGCACCATGCGCGCGGCCGCACCGGCCTGGCGCATCGGCTCCCACATCAGGCGGATGGAGGTCGAGCCGCCGGTGAACTGGTCGCCGAACGGCGCGCCGTAGACCTTTGCATCGGGCGGCGCGTGGCGCAGCGAGATCCTGTCCATGTCGACCTCCAGCTCCTCGGCGATCAGCATCGGCACGGAGGTATAGGTACCCTGCCCCATCTCCACCTTGGGCATGGTGAGGGTGATGGTATCGTCGGCGCCGATGGAGACGAAGGCATTCAGGTCCGCCGGCGCGGCGGCGGCGGTGGCGGCGAACGTCTCGCCCGGCAGCGACCAAAAGCCGACCATCAAGCCACCGCCGGCGGCGGCCGCGATCTTCAGAAAGCTCCGGCGCGACTGTTCGATGGACCCGGGATGAAAGGGAGCGTTCATCTCAAGCCCCCTGCAGCAGCGGCGACTGGGCGGCATCCTTGATCGCGGCGCGGATGCGGGCATAGGTACCGCAGCGACAGATATTACCGGACATGGCATCGTCGATATCGGCGTCGGTCGGCTGCTTGTTCCCGGCCAGCAGCGCGGCGGCGGACATGATCTGGCCCGACTGACAGTAACCGCATTGCACCACCTCGGCGGCGATCCACGCCTGCTGCGCGGCCTTGCCGGCGGGCGTCGCGGCCACGCCCTCGATGGTGGTGATCTTCTTGCCGGCGACCGCCGACACGGGCAGCACGCAAGACCGGGTGGCCTCGCCGTCGACATGCACGGTGCAGGCGCCGCACAGCGCCATGCCGCAGCCGAATTTGGTGCCCATCATATGGGCCTCGTCGCGCAGCACCCACAACAGCGGCATATCGCCGGCGACATCGAATTCGCGGCTCTTGCCATTGATTTCCAGCTTGACCATGTGCGGCTCCTTACAGAGAAAGGATAAAGCCACACTATAGACAGAGTGTCCTCCCAACAATACTCCCCAAAAGTGATAACACAACCCCTGGGGTCAGTGCCGACATTCGGACATTTTGGAACTTTTGCTTCACCCGGAAGTTCCCAATTTTCGGCTTTTGTCCGAATGTCGGCACTGACCCCCGGTTTATTTTGGTTGGAAGCGGTTCCAGGCGGCGGGCAGTAACAGCTATGTCATATGACGTCATTACTCTATGGCCTTTTTACTTCCAACCATTGGACTCCCGCATGCACCTCGTTCCGTCGCGCCCCCTTATCCTCGCCATCAGCATCGCCGTCGCCTTGAGCGCCTGCGGCGGTTCCAGTAATGACGATCAGGTCGTGGCCGTTCCGGCGGCGCCGGCCGACCAGGGCGCGGCCGACCTGGCCCCGGTGCCGACCGTCACCGCCTTCGTCGATACCGCCGCCACCAACCAGCGCGGCGACGCCCGCTACGCGACCCTCGACACCAACGCCGGCGTGCGCGTGCTCGCCGGCATGCTGCAAATCTGGAAACCGCTGACCGAAATTGTCGACGCCGGCGTGACCGCGCCGGCCGTCGGCAGCTTCCCGGCCGTCGTCGCCTCCGCCTGGACCGGCGTGCCGAACGATGGCACCAACGGCGGCACCATCCTGAACCAGGCCGTCCACAACGCCAATATCGACTACGTCGTTAAGGCCACCGCCAACCGCACGCCGGAACAGGCGCTGGCCGCGTATCTGGACGACCGCCGCAACAAGGGCTACAGCGTCAGCGACGGCATGGGCCCGCTGACCAACGCCTGGCGCGCCGCCGCCCAGCAGACCACCACCATCACCGCCATCGCGGCCGACGCCACCACCGTGCTGTACAACGACGGCGGCAACAACAACGGCGTCGGCGGCAGCGCCAACCCGACCTTCGGCGCCGTCGTCGATCTGGTCAACATGGTCGGCGCCAACGGGTCGACCGAGCCGGCCAAGCGCTTCTATAAATATGCCCGCCCCTACCGCTGGAGCAGCGCGGTGCAGGTGCTGCCGGCGCTGGTCCCGGCCAAGAGCACGACCCCGACCACCGACGGCGGCTTCACCAGCGGCCACTCGGCCGAATCGGTGCGCAACGCGCTGGCGATGGCCTACGCGGTGCCGGAGCGCTATCAGGAAATCATCAGCCGCGGCCTGGAATTGGGCGAGTCGCGCATCCTGGCCGGCATGCATTCGCCGCTCGACGTGCTGAGCGGGCGTATCCACGCCCAGGCGGTGGTTGCCGCCGCCATGGTCGACCCGGCCAACGCCGCCAAGAAGACGGCCGGCTACGCGCAGGCGCACAGCGCCCTGATGGCCGCGACCTCGACCACGCCGACCACGTTCACCGCGTTCGCCCAATCGGGCAGCGACCGCTTCTCGGACTACGCCACCAACAAGGCCAACTACCTGCGCCGCATGACCTATGGGTTCGCGCCGATCGCGCCGACCAACGCGCCGGCCTCGGTGCCGAAGGGCGCCGAAGTGCTGCTGGAAACGCGCCTGCCCTACCTGAGCGACGCCCAGCGCCGCGTGGTGCTGAAAACCACGGCGGTCGCGTCCGGCTATCCGGTGATGGACGATCCTGAAGGCTGGGGCCGACTCAACCTGTTCGCGGCGGCCGACGGCTACGGCGCCTTCACCGGCAACGTGGTGCTGGCCATGGACGCGTCCAAGGGCGGCTTCAACGCGGCCGACCGCTGGCGCAACGACATCGGCGGCAGCGGCAAGCTGATCAAGCAAGGCAGCGGCACGCTGAAACTGGCCGGCAACAACAGCTGGACCGGCGGCACCGAGCTGACCGCCGGCGCGCTCGAGGGCGTGTCGCCGACCGCGTTCGGCAACGGCGACGTCTATGTCAGCGGCGGCACGCTGGTCGCCAACACCGCTTCCCAGCTGAAACTGGCCCGCGCGTACACGCAACTGGCCGGCGCCACCACCCTCGAGCTCAACGCGCTGGGCGGCGCCAAGGGCACCATGACGGTGGCCGGCACCGCCACCATCGCCGGCGGTACGCTGCGCGTCAAGTTCCCGGGCAGCTACAAGCCGAAGGCGGGCGAGAGCATCATCGTGCTGAGCGCCGGCAATCTGAAGGGCCGTTTCACCAGCATCGCGGTCGACGGCTTCACCAATGTCACGCCGGTGTACAGCGCGACGACGCTGACGTTGACGATCGGTAGCTAACTCTTCCGCTCTACCGGTATCATGGGGCATGATTCGTCATGCCCCTTTTTTATTGGAAAACGCGGATACCCGATGAACGACAACGACCCGACATCGCACCCCCAGGGCGATTTTTTCAACGCCGACCGCTTTCACAACGACCTGCAGAATTTCTCCAAGCAGATCGCCGGCTGCGACAAACTGGTACGCATGGCGAATATCAGCCTGAACCAGATCGACGCGCGCATCGCCGAGGCGGCCAAGATCGAGGCCAAGGCCGCCGCCATCGTCGACGCCACCGCCAGGGAGGCGGGACGGGTGGCGGCCGAATCGGCCAGCATCGCCGTGGCCGACATGATGGGCAAGATGGCGGCGGTGACCAAGGAAGCCGAACAGGTCGTCCAGGCGATCAACCGCAGCCGGGGACAGACGGGCTTGTGGATCGCGTTCTACATCGCCTGCACCTTGGTGATGTGCCTGCTCACGGCATGGATCACGCAACGCATCGCCAAGTCATCGGCGATCACCCCGGAAATCACCGAGTCGATCGCGCTGGGCGAAAAGCACGAGGCGCTGCTGCGCAAGGCGACCGACAAGGAACGCAAGCTGATCAACGAGATCATCGCGCGCAAACCCAAATCCAAAGAGCGTTAGATACCCGACGGATATTTGACCAAGGCCGGGCCGCTGACTAAGATGAGGAGATGGAAGCGCGCCTGATCACGCTCGAAGAATTCGCCATCGAAACGCGGGGACGGCTCGCGAAGATCGAATTGCGCCTCGAGCAAACGGCGGCCAAGCGGACATCGCCGATATCCGCGCCGACATGCAAAAATCCAGCACCGATATTCTTTGCTGGATGATCGCGACGACCATCGGCCTCTTCTTCGGTTTTGGCGGATTGTTTTTCATGATGAGCAATACGACCAAGCGTCCCGCGCCGATCGTCATCTACGCCCAGCCGCCCGCCCCGCCAACCGCGCCCGGCTAATATCGTTGCGCCGCTTGGTGATTATCTAAATTGCATCGCCCGCGCGTTCACGGCACACTCCTGCCATGAACATACTATTGCAGGCCGTGATGATCACGGCAATCGGCTGCGCTTCCGCCCACGCGCAGCAAGTGACGGTTGCCGGCGGCAAAGTCGCCGGCCAGCCCATGGCCGACGGCAGCAGCATCTACTACGGCATCCCGTACGCCGCCGCGCCGGCCGGAGCACTGCGCTGGAAGCCGCCCGTCCCGCGCGCCGCCTGGTCCGGCGTGCTCGACGCCACCAAGATCGCGCCGGCCTGCGCCCAGGGCGATACCGGCTGGAACAAGGACTTCCTGCCGACGATGCGCGAGGATTGCCTGACGGTGTCGATCCGCACGCCGGCCGCGACGAAAAACACGGCCCGCCTGCCGGTGCTGGTCTACCTGCACGGCGGCTCCAACGCCTACGCCGGCGCCGGCGGCATGGCGGACGACGCGCTGCACCGCGAAGGCATCGTCCTGGTCAAGGTGCAATACCGGCTGGGCGCGTGGGGCTTCCTCGGCCTCGACGCGTTGCGCGAGGAAAGCCCGCACGGCGCCTCCGGCAATTACGCTCTGCTGGACCAGCTCGCCGCGCTGAAATGGATACGGGCGAACATCGCCACCTTCGGCGGCGACGCCGGCAACGTCACCATCACCGGCAACTCGGCCGGCGCGTTCGATGCGCTGCTGCTGACCATGTCGCCGCTGTCGCAAGGGCTGTTCGACAAAGCGATCCTGCAGGCGCCGGCCCCCGGCGCGCCCCGCACCGCGCGACAGAACGAGGCGATCGGCAACGTGCTGCTGGACCGCCTGCGACTGCCGCATGGCGCCGAAGGGCTGGCCAGGCTGCGGCAATTGCCGGCGGCGACCGTCGACGCGGCCGCCGCCAATCTGCCGACGCCGGAAGGCGTCGATCCGAGCTTTATCTGGGAACAGCAAATCATCGACGGCCACGTGGTGCCGCTGCCGTACGCGCAGGCATATGCCAAAGGGGCCGGCAAGGATATTCGCGTCATCATCGGCAGCAACAGCCAGGAGCTGGGGTCCGACCGCAAGCCGGACCACGTGCCGGCGCTGCTGACGGCGGCGTTCGGCAAGCAGGCGCAGGCGGGCGGCGCGCTGTACCGTGACGACGCGGTGCTGGGCAGCGTGCCGACGCAATTGATCACGGATATGTGGTTCCGCTGTCCGGCCGGCTGGATGGCGCGGCACATGGCCGATCCGGCGCGGGTGTGGCGGTATGAATTCGGGCTGGGCGCGCCGGGTTCGGGCAAGCCGCCCGAGCACACGTCGGAAATGGATTATGTTTATCGTGCCATCCCGGTTAAGGCGATGCCGGCCGAGTGGCCGCCGGTGATACGCTATTGGGCCAACTTTATCCGCAGCGGCGATCCGAACGGCGCCGGCTTGCCGCGCTGGCCGGCGGTGGGCCACACCGCCTGGGAGGCGGCGGCGTATCTGGACATCGCGCCGACCGGTGTCGAGGCGCGCAAGGGGTTGCGCGCGGCGCAGTGCGGGTTGATGTACCAGGAGCGGGATTATCCGCAGTCGGCCACCGTGCCGAATTAAGCGAGCAGTGTGCGCATGGCGGATGCACGTCACGCCATCCGCCATACAGGCGTCAATCTTACGGCGCCGGACTGTCCGCCACGTGCGTGGCGCGCTTGCCCAGGCTTTGCTCTTGCGGGCCGGGCGCGTCGAGCACGGGACGCAGGCGCGGCAGCGAATCCGGATAGTTGGCCGCCACGAAGGCGATGATCGCTTCGCGGATTTCGCAGCGCAGGTCGAAGGCGGTGCCGGAATCCTGCGCGCTGATCAGCAATCGCAGCTGCATGCCCCGGTCGTCGGCGTCGGTCACGTGCAGCACGCACACCCGCTGGTCCCAGCGCGACGACGCGTGCGTGATGCGCTCGAACTCGGCGCGGATCGCCGGCACCGGCACGCTGAAGTCCAGCCATAGGAACACCGTGCCGAGGATCGACGACGACGTGTGCGTCCAGTTCTCGAACGGATTTTCAATAAACCATTGCAGCGGCACGATCAGGCGCCGCTCGTCCCAGATCCGCACCACGACGTAAGTGCCGGTGATCCGCTCGACGCGCCCCCATTCGCCCTTGACGATCAGCACATCGTCCAAGCGGATCGGCTGCGAGAAGGCGATTTGCAGTCCCGCGATAAAGTTGCCCAGCACGGGCCGCGCCGCGATACCGGCCACCAGGCCCGCCACGCCGGCCGAGGCCAGCAAACTGGCGCCGAACTGCCGCGCCCCGGGCAAGGTCAGCAGGACGAACCCCAGCCCCACCAGCCCGATGATGAAGTTGGCGCTGCGGGTCAGCACGGCCGTTTGCGTCAGCAGCCGGCGCGCGCGCAGGTTGTCGGCGGAATCCACCGGGTTGACCTCGGTGATGGTGCGCTTGATGGAATTGACGCAGGCAATCGCCAGCCACGTCAGACAGATAATCAGCAGCACGCTGTTGATGCGGGAGATCGGCAGCAGCAGCGGCATGTTTTCCGGCGCGCCCGTCAGCACCAGGCGCAGCGCGAACAGCGCCATGCACAACTGGCTCGGACGCCAGCCGTACTTGATGGCATTGGTGGTGTAAGGCCGGTTACGCGCGATGCGGCGGAGCAGCATAATGCCGGCCCGATGCAACAGTAGAGCCACGGCAACAAACACCACGGCGCTGATGCCCACCACTGCGGCGGCGCGCCACGGCCCTTCATGCATATCGGAGAAATAGTCGAGTTCCATGGGCCCGATTCTAGGGGACTCTGCCATGTTGCGGCGCGCCATTTGCCCGCATGCGTGCGCTAGCGAACAAAGGTTTTTCCCTCATGAATGAAACAATAGAGGAGCTGAGGTCGATTGCCACGCATCCCGAAAAATTGATGCAGCGGTTGTTTTTCTATCCTGCAATCACACCTGAGGACTCCTCCAATGCTTTCACGCTCTGTAAAATTATCACTACGTTTCATGTTCCCCCTGGCAATACTGCTGGGATTGTTCGCCTACATCGTCGTCCCGCTGATGGACAACCTGACCCTGCGCTGGTCGGTGCGCGATCTGGATAACCGCTCGCAATTGTTAGCCGCGACCTTGCAGGTGCCGCTGCGCGAGGACGTGCTGCTCAACGACAAGGCGCACATCAAGAAGCTGTTCGACGGCGCCATCGAAGACGAGCGCCTGTTCGCCTTGGGCTTCTGCGATCCGTCCGGCAAGCTGCTGTACAAAACCTCCACCTACCCGCAATCGCTGGGCTGCTGGGAAAAGCCGACCGACGGCACCAAGCAAAAGTCGCTGGTGCAACTTCCGCGCGGTCCGGTGCACGTCGCCGACACCCCGATCGAAGACAACGGCACCGGCCTGGGCCGGCTGATCCTGGTGCACGACATGAGCTTCATCGAGCGCCGCAGCGCCGAGACCACCAAGTACGTGCTGATCTTCTTCGCGCTGCTGGGCGTGGCGATCGCCTTCCTGACCCTGCTGGTGTCGCACCTGAGCTGGCGCGGCTGGCTGGCCAGCCTGAACGACGTGCTGCGCGGCCAACTGCTGCCGCGCGACGTCAAATCGACCGCCCCCGGCGCCACGCCGCCACCGCCGCCGCCGCCGGAAATGGAACCGCTGATCGGCGAGCTGCGCAGCCTGCTCGAGGAATACCACGAGGAACGCCAGAGCAGCAGCAGCAACAACAGCGCCGAATGGGCGCCGGAAAAACTCAAGGCCCTGCTGCAACAGGATCTGGCCGGCGACCAGGTGCTGGTGGTGTCCAACCGCGAGCCCTACATCCACGAGAAAAACGCCGACGGCACGATCCGCGTGCGGCGTCCGGCCAGCGGCCTGGTGACGGCCGTCGAGGCGGTCATGCGCGCCTGCTCCGGTACCTGGATCGCCCATGGCGCCGGCAGCGCCGACCGCGAGACGGTCGACCGCAACGACCACGTGCCGGTGCCGCCGAAGAATCCAAGCTACACCTTGCGCCGCGTCTGGCTGACGGAAGAAGAGGAAAAAGGCTACTACTACGGCTTCGCCAACGAAGGCCTGTGGCCGCTGTGCCATATCGCCCACGTGCGTCCGGTGTTCCGCTCGTCCGACTGGGAAGAGTACGTCAAGGTCAACCGCCGCTTCGCCGACGCCGTCATCAAGGAAGCGCGCACCGACAACCCGGTGGTGCTGGTGCAGGATTACCACTTCGCCCTGCTGCCGCGCATGGTGCGCGAGGCGCTGCCGAAGGCCACCATTATCACGTTCTGGCACATCCCATGGCCTAACTCGGAGTCGTTCGGCATTTGCCCGTGGCGCGAAGAAATCCTCGAAGGCATGCTGGGCAGCACGATCCTGGGCTTCCACACGCCGTTCCACCGCAAGAACTTCCTCGACACGGTCGACCGTTACCTGGAAACCCGTATCGAGCCGGAAGCGTCGACCATTTCGTACGGCAACGAGCTGACCCAGGTCGAGGACTACCCGATCTCGATCGCCTGGCCCGACTATCCGGACACGCAACCGGTGGAACAGTGCCGCACCGAGATCCGCCAGATCCTCGGCGTGCCGGAAGACCACCTGCTGGCCTTCGGCGTCGACCGCCTCGACTACACCAAGGGCATCCTGGAGCGCTTCCAGGCCGTCGAGAGCATGCTGGAGCGCCATCCGACCATGATCGGCAAGTTCAGCTTCGTGCAGATCGCCGCGCCGAGCCGTTCCGACCTGGAGGAGTACATGAACTTCGAGCAGCGCGTGCGCAAGCTGGCAGCGCGGGTCAACGACCGCTTCGGCAGCGACGGCTACCTGCCGATCATCCTGAAGATCGAGCACCACGAGCAGGCCGAACTGCAGCGCTACTTCCGCGCCAGCGAGGTGTGCATGGTGACCAGCCTGCACGACGGCATGAACCTGGTGGCCAAGGAATTCATCGCCGCCCGCGACGACGAACGCGGCGCGCTGGTGCTGAGCCAGTTCACCGGCGCCGCCCGCGAGCTGCACGAAGCCTTGATCATCAACCCGTACCACATCGAGCAGGGCGCCGAGGCGCTGTATCGCGGCCTGACGATGCCGCCGGTCGAGCAGCGCGAACGGATGCGCAGCATGCGCGACCGCGTGCGCCGCTTCAACGTCTACCGTTGGGCCGGCCACATGCTGCTCGACGCCGCCCGTCTGCGCAAACGCGAAAAAGTGATGCAGAAGATCCGTTCCCACAGCCGCGGCAACCTGCGCCGGGTCAGTTAAATTGGCAGGTGAAAAGACAACGATGATGACACTCGAACCGAACCCGGCTGACGAAACCACGTCCGCCGACAACCAGGCTTTCCTGCTGGCCGACTGGCCCGATTGCAGCCTGTTCCTGGACTTCGACGGCACCCTGGTCGACCTGGCCGAAACGCCCGACACGGTGGTGGTCGTGCCCGGCCTGGTCGAGGCGCTGGCCAGCTTGCGCGACAAGCTGGGCGGGCGCCTGGCCATCGTCAGCGGCCGCCCGATCGAACAGATCGACGCCATGCTGGCGCCGCTCAAGCTGCCGGCGGCCGGCGTGCACGGCGCCGAGCGGCGCGCCGCCGACGGCGCCCTGCACTACATCACCGTGCTGCCGCTGGACGCCGCCAAAGCGCGCCTGCAACCGCTGGTGGCGCAGTATCCGGAGCTGTTGCTGGAGGAAAAGCGCGGCGCGCTGGCGCTGCACTACCGGCTGGCGCCGGGACTGAAGGAGCTGTGCGAACAGGTCATGCAGGAAGCGCTCGACGCCAGCCCCGGCATGGTACTGTTGCATGGCAAAATGGTGCTGGAGCTCAAGCCCGGATCGAGCACCAAGGGCAGCGCCCTGGCCGCGTTCATGCAGGAAGCGCCGTTCCAAGGCCACAAGCCGGTATTTGCCGGCGACGATACCACCGACGAAGCCGGCATCGCCTACGCCCAGCAAGCGGGCGGCATGGGCGTCAAGATCGGCCCCGGTCCGAGCGCCGCGCTGCGCCGCCTCGCCTCGCCGCAGGCATTGCGCGCGCAGCTGATGCAAGCGGCCACTACCCTGCCTCATGGAGACAAACAATGACCAGCACCGAAACCGACACCAACTCCGCCGCCCACACCAATCCCAACGAGGCCGCGCCCGGCAAACCGGTCACGCCCGAGGCGTCGCTGAACTGCGGCGTCATCGGCAATTGCTCGTACAACGCGCTGGTCGACCGCAGCGGCAACATCGTCTGGTGCTGCCTGCCGCGCTTCGACGGCGATCCGGTGTTCAATGCCCTGCTCGACAATTCCGAGAACGGCAGCGTCTGGAGCATCGAGCTGGAAAACTGCGTCAAGACCGAGCAGTTCTACGATCCCAACACCGCCGTGCTGCGCACCCGCCTGATGGACGCCGACAACCACGGCATCGAGATCACCGACTTCGCGCCGCGCTTCACCAGCCGCGACCGCATGTTCCGGCCGCTGATGCTGATCCGCCGCATCCGCATCCTCAACAGCGCGGTGCGCATCCGCGTGCGGCTGCGTCCGCGCTTCGACTGGGGCCGCGAGGCGCCGGAGATCACCCGCGGCAGCCACCACATCCGTTACGTCGGGCCGGACCAGACCTTGCGCCTGAACACCGATGCCTCGCTCAGTCACCTGCTGTCGGAGACCTGGTTCCTCGCCAACAGTTCGCTCAACTTCATGCTGGGGCCGGACGAGACCTTGAACGACGGCATCGAGGACGTGTGCCGCCGCTTCGAGAAGGAAACCATCAACTACTGGCGCAACTGGAGCCGCCGCCTGGCGCTGCCGTACGAGTGGCAGGACGTGGTGATCCGCGCGGCCATCACGTTGAAAATGTCGCTGTACGAGGACACCGGCGCCATCATCGCCGCCATGACCACCAGTATTCCGGAAGCGCCCGGCAGCGCGCGCAACTGGGACTACCGCTTCTGCTGGCTGCGCGACGCCTTCTTCGTGGTGCGCGCGCTCAACAGCATTTCCGAGGTCGGCACGATGGAGGAATACCTGCGCTGGCTGAGCAACATCGTCGCCAGCTCCAAGGGCGGCCACATCCAGCCGCTGTACGGCATCGGGCTGGAGGAATTCCTGCCCGAGTCGACGGTGGACCACTTGCCCGGCTATCGCGGCCACCAGCCGGTGCGGGTCGGCAACCAGGCGCAGGAACACTTCCAGCACGACGTCTACGGCAACGTGGTGCTGGGGGCGGCGCAAGCCTTCCTCGACCACCGTCTGCTGAACCGCGCCGGCGTGGCCGAGTTCGCGCATCTGGAGGCGGTCGGCGAACAAGCCTTCCGCGTCCACGACCAGCCGGACGCCGGCATGTGGGAGCTGCGCACCCGCGCCCGCGTGCACACCTCGTCGATGCTGATGAGCTGGGCGGCGTGCGACCGCCTGGCCAAGATCGCCAACGTGCTGGAGTTGCCGGAGCGCGCCGCGCACTGGCAGGCGCGCGCCGAGCAAATCCGCGTGCCGCTGCTGCGCGATTCGTGGAGCGAGAAGCGCCAGGCCTTCTGCGAGAGCCTGGGCGGCGAGGACCTGGACGCCAGCGTGCTGCTGATGGCCGAGGTGAACTTCATCGATCCGAAGGACCCGCGCTTCGTCAAGACGGTCGAGGCGCTGGAGAAGTCGCTGTGCGACGGCCCGTACATGCGCCGCTACGAGGCGCCGGACGATTTCGGCAAGCCGGAGACGGCGTTCAACATCTGCACCTTCTGGCGCATCGACGCGCTGGCGCGCATCGGCCGCAAGGAAGAGGCGCGCGAGATCTTCGAGACCATGCTCAAGGCGCGCAACCATCTGGGGCTGCTGTCCGAGGACACGCACCCGGTCACCGGCGAAATGTGGGGCAACTTCCCGCAGACGTATTCGATGGTGGGCTTGATCAATTGCGCGATGCGCCTGTCGGCGCCGTGGGATAGCGTGGTCTAGACGGCGCCTTGCGGCGTCCTGGGCAATTTGCCCAGGACCGCCTCGATCGCATCGACATCCACCGGCTTGGTCAAATGTTCGGCGAAGCCGGCTTCCCTGGACAGGGCGCGGTCGTTTTCGGCGCCCCAGCCGGTCAGCGCGATCAGCGCCATGCCGTCGAGCGCCGGGTTGTTCCGCAGCGCCTGCGCCAGCTCGTAGCCGTTCAGATTCGGCATGCCGATGTCGATCAACCCGACCTCCGGTATCCAGTCCTGCACCACCTCCAGCGCCTCGATGCCGTCGTTGGCGACGCGGATGCTGTGCCCTTTGAACTCCAGCAGACTGGCCAGCGTCTGCGCCGCGTCGGCGTTGTCGTCCACCACCAGTATCCGCAGCATGTCCGCGCGCGGCGCCGCCGCCGGCCGGTCGTGCGCCGGCCGCGCCGCTTCGTCGCCCACGCTCAACGGCAACCGGAGCGTGAAGGTGGTGCCGCCGCCGTGGGCGCCGCCGCTGGCGACGCTGATGCTTCCGTCATGCATCTCCAGCAGCCGCTTGACCAGCGACAGGCCGATCCCCAGGCCGCCGTGCGACAAATCCATATTGCGGCCGACCTGGTTGAACATGTCGAAGATGAACGGCTGCGCCGCCTGCGGGATGCCGACACCGTTGTCCGCGACCGCGATGACGATCTGCGCGCCGTCGCGCACCGCGCTTACATCGATGCGGCCGCCGGGCGGCGTGTACTTGGCCGCGTTGTTGAGCAGGTTGCCCAGCACCTGCACCAGGCGGGTCGGGTCGACCAGCAACTCGATCGCCTCGTCGGGCATGGCCACATGCAGCCGGTGGCGGGCGCCCTCGATCATCGGCGCGTTGGCCTCCACCGCCGCCGAGACGATGCCGTGCAGCGACACGCGCTCCTTCTTCAGATCGATCTTGCCGCCGTTGATGCGGGCGACATCGAGCAGGTCGTCGACCAGCCGCACCATGTGCGTGACCTGGCGGTCCATCATGTCGCGCATGCGTTCGACCATCTGCGGGTTGGCGCCGCTGAGCTTGAGGATATCGAGGCCGCTGCGGATCGGCGCCAGCGGATTGCGCAACTCGTGCGCGAGCACCGCCAGGAACTCGGTCTTGCGGCGGTCGACCTCGGACAGGTCGGCCGCCAGCCGGCGCAGGCGCGCCTCGTTCTCCTTGCGCACGCTAACGTCGGTGAACAGCAGCGCCACCTTGCGGCTGTCGGCGTCGCCGACGCGGCTGGCGTAGCCTTCGAACCAGCGCCCGCTCGACTGCGCCTGGTTCTCGAAGCGCACCGGCTGCCCGGTCAGCGCCACTTTCGCATAGGTGTCGATCCAGTACGAGCCGATATGCGGGACCACTTCCTTGATGGTCTTGCCGACGACATCGCCCAGCCCGTAGATCGCGATCCCCGCCGGATTCATCTCCAGCACCTTGTAGTCGACCGCCGCGCCGGCGTCGTCGAAGATCACATCGATCACGCTGAAGCCCTGGTCCATCGCATCGAACAGGTTGCGGTAACGCTCCTCGCTGCTGCGCACCTGCTGGTACAACTGGCGCAGGTGCTCGTCGTCGGCGCGCTCGCGGGTCAGCTTCTCGTTGAGCAGCGCCAGCTCGGCGTCGCCCGCGCGGTTGATGACCTCGCGCACCTTCTTGCCGACGACAATGAAAAAGATGCCGACCACCGCAAACAGCGCCAATGAAATCTGGTCGCGAATGCTGCCGACGTACAAGGTGCCGAGCGGCAAGAAGATCGAACAGCCGTACAGGAAGCCGGTCAGCAGCACGATCGCCGCCGGGCCGCTGCCGAGCACGGCCGCGGCCAGCGCCACCAGCGAAATGAACAGCAGAAACGGCACGCGGTTGCCGACGAAGGCGGCCACCCCGATCTGCAGCAGCAACGCCAACAACGACAAGCCGACGCCGACGGCATAGCGCATCGCGGGAGAAAGTTTTTTTGCGGAAAGCAGCATCGGAAGTCCTTGGTTTTCCTAATCATACCAAGCGACAACGCCACCCCGCAAAACGGGCCGGGCAATTACAGCGGCGAAGCAAGCCTACCCCGCCCACTTATTGCGCCAGCGCAAACTTCGCACGATGTTTACTGTTTGTTGACGGGCTCGGGCTTCGAACCGAAGCGTACCCGCGTCGCCTGCTTGAGCGCGGCGGCGCAATCGACCGCCTCGACGTTGCCGGGATTAATCAGCGGCACCACCGCCGCCAGCGGGTTGATGATGCCCAGCGCCACGGCGGCGCCGGCCTTGAGCGCCAGCGGCCCCTTGGCCACGCCGACGTCGGGGTTGGCGAACGTGCCGCGCGCGTACAGCGGCGTGCGCAGCGAGATGATGCGCACGCCCTTGGTTTTGGGCTTGACGTCGAGGTTGAGGCGCTCGCTGGCCAGGTCGACGGTGCCGGTGACATCGATGACGGCTTCGTCGGTGTCGACGACGAAGCGCCGCGTTTGCGCTTGGCCCCGCTCGACGACGAAATCGCTGGCCACGCAGTTCAGCTGCACCTGCTTGTCGCCGAACAGTTTGACGAAGACGGCGTTGGCGATGTTCAGGCCGGCGGCCTCCAGCACGAACTTGCTGACCGAGCCCTCGCTGACGGTCGCGCCCAGTTCGCCGCTGGCGGTGGCCAGCATCGCCGATACCGAGTTGCCGGTGCCGGCCAGCGCGGCGTCGCCGTTGACCTCGCCCACGCTGGCCTGCATCGATTGCAGTTTCGGGAACAATTGGCGGATCTTCAGGTGGCGCGCGGCCAGCTTGATCTGCGCCTGGATCGGATTTTTGCCGCCGTCGAGCGTGATGTTGGAAGTGACGTTGCCGCCGGCCATGCCGAAGTTCAGCGGCGTCAACGTCAGCACCTTGTTCTTCATGCGGATATGGGTGTCGACATTCTCCAGCGGGATATCGTGCGTGCGCACCAGCTTCTTGCCGGTGAACTTGACGTCGGCGTCGAGCGCGTCCCACTTGGCGGTGTTGAATTGTTCGACCGGCAGCGCCTTGCCCTCCGGCTGGTTCGGCTTCTTGTCGCGCGCGGCCTTGTCGGCGTTGCTTTCGGCGCCGATGGTGGGCCCCAGATCGGCCAGCCGCAGCTGGTTGGAGGTCAGGGTGCCGGTCAGCAGCGGACGCGGCTTGCGCGGGCTGTAGCTCAAGGTGCCGTGCAGGTCGCTGCCGCCGACGGTGCCGGTGAAGTTACGGTAGGTCCAGTTCCACGCGGCGCCCTCCTTCTTGCCGCCCAGGCGGCCGGTGGTGGCGTAGGCGGGCGTCTCCGGCAGCAGCACGCCGGTCAGCGGATACAGGTCCGCCATGCTGGCGCCGGCCAGCGACAGCTTCAAATCGATGCCGGACAGCGAGCGCGGATCGGTCAAGGTGCCCTCGATGGCGATCTTGTTCTTGCCGGCCATGGCGTTGGCCTGCACCGGGAAGGTGTTGTGTTCGTCCTGCAGCGACAGCACCGCGCCGGTCTTGCCGCCGCCGGTGACCGGCGCGCCGCGGTACGTGCCGCCCAGTTCGAAGCGCAGGCCGTAATTGCCGGCGGCCTGGGCCGTCGCCTTGCCGGCGGCACCGTCGGCGGACTTGTCCCCCGCGGTGCCGTCGACCTTGGCGTCGGCGTCGGCGGCATTGATCGTGGTCGCCTTGGCGCGCAGGTCCAGCTTGATCCCGTCGTCCAGGTAGCGCAGGCTGCCCTCGCGGAACGCCAGGCGGCGGATGTCGACCTCCCATTCGGACGGGCCGTTGTCCTTGAAGGTCCAGGTGTTGCTGCCGTCGGCGCGGCGCTGGGCCGCCACCTCCAGCTTGTCCAGTTCCAGGTTGGTGATCACCACCTCCTTGTGCAGCAGCGGCAGCGTATGCATGGCGACGACGACGTGGCCGACGCTGGCCAGGCGCGGACCGGTGGTGGTCCACTCCGGATTGACGACATACACATCGTTGGCGCTGATCACCGGACGCGGCACGTAGCGGCGCCACCCCGGCTCGGCCGGATCGCCCTGGCGGAAGCGCACGTCCAGGTCGCCCCGGATGGCGAACTCGCGCCCGATCGTCTGCGACACCTTGTCGTTGATGTAGGGACGGGCGCGGTTCCAGTCGAACGTCAGCACGAAAATGACGAGTGCCACCAGCAGCACCAGCAGTGCGGCAAGGAAGTAGTAAAGGATGGTCAGGGGGCGCGATCTTCTCATGCGGTCCATGCTACGCCTGGTTCGGGCGGCGTTATGTGAGTTATTCAACCAAACCGGCCAAAACCGGCGAATCGGATGGCAGGATGGCGCGGGCGCTGGCCGCGTAGCGCAGCAAGGTGTCGCCGAAGCCGCCGCTGGCCTTGGGGTCGCGGCGGGCGCTGGTCACCACGCGCGGCGCCGAGCTCCAGGCGAAGCGCGCGCCGCAACGCTCCAGCGCCGCCACCAGCGCCACGTCCTCGCCGCAGGCCAGCGCCTCGAAGCCGCCGGCGCGCAGATAGGCGGCCGCCGACACGCCCAGGTTGGCGCCGTGGATGTGGCGGTGGCCGTCGGCATCGGTGTAGGCGCGGTGGAAGTGGCGGCGCAACGGCTCGGCGTCGTCCCGGTGCGGCGACCAGTCGTCGACCGCGATGGTGCCGCAGACGACATCGGCGTCCAGGCCCAGTTGCGCCGACAGCCACGCCGGCGAAACGCGCGTGTCGGCATCGGTGAAGGCCAGCCAGCGCGCGCCCAACGCCAGCAAACACGCGGCGCCGGCCGCGCGGGCGGCGCCGACGTTGCGGACATCGACCGCGATGGCGCCGACGACGCAGCCGCCGTCGGCGTGGTTTGCGTGGTTTGCGTGGCTTATGTCCGCGCGCGCGTGGCGCCCGACGATGGCGCGCGAGCCGTCGCTGCAGCTGTCGAGCACCACGATGACATGCACCGCCTCGCCGCCCAGCGCCTCATCGCCGGCGGCGACGCGGATCGCCGCCAGGCACTGTTCCAGTTCGCGCTCCTCGTTGTGGGCGGGGACGATCACGCCGATCATCAGGCCAGGCCCTCCTGCTGGGCCACCGAATCGGCGCTGGCGGACCAGACGTCGAGCAGGAAGTCGTCCTCGCTGTGGCGCAGCAGGCGGTGCAGGCCCGGCGTGGCGTCGAACACGGTGTGCACGCTGTCGGTGTTCAGCCGGCGGTCGGCGAACGGCCGGCGCCAGTGGCACATGACCAGGCTGCCGCCGGCGGCCAGGCCGTCGACGCAGCACTGGCGCAGCCGCAGCAGCGCCGGTTCGTCGAGGTAGTAGGCCATTTCGCTGATGACGATCAGGTCGAACGCGGCGTCGGCCGGCCACTCCTGCGGCATGTGCTGCTGGCGGATCGTCACGCGCGCGGCGTCGCTGGGCGCCTCGCGCAGCATGCGCCGGCGCGTCAGCGCCACCGCCTCGGCCGACAGGTCGCTGGCCAGCAGCCGCTCGGCGCGGTGCGACAGCGCCGCCGTCAGCTCGCCGTTGCCGCACGCCGGCTCGAACGCGCTGCGATAGCGCTGGCGCGGCAGCGACGCCAGCAGGATGTCGCGCTTGCGCTGCTCGTAACAGCGCTGGCGCACTTTCCACGGATCGGCGTCCTGCTGGTACAGCTGCTGGAAGTGCGCGAGCGGATCGAAGTCGGAGGGGAGTGAGGTCGTCATGTGAAGTAGATTTCGTAGGGATGCAGCAAGCGCGCCAGCACATGCGGCGGCAGGATGGCCGGCTGGCCGGTGGAGGGATCGTCGCGCAGCTGGCTGGCGAAGCATTCGACCGCCTTGCGCTTGCGCCGTAGTACTTCCTCGTCCAGCGCCAGGCGGCGCGCGCGGCGCCACGGCAGGCGCACGTCGCCCGGCGCGGCCCAGTGCCAGCTCCACACCGGCATCTCGACCAGGGTCGCGCGGCAGGCGCTGGCGGCCATGGCGGCGGCCAGGCCGCACGCCTCGTGGTCCGGGTGGCCGTCGCGGCGCCAGGTGACGAACACTACGTCGTCGGGCCGCAGCATTTGCAGCAACAGCGTTTGCAGCTGGTCCAGCGACGCGGCGACCGCGCCGTCCGGCAGCCGGGCGCGCAAGATCCGTGGCGCTGGCTTGCCGGCCGGCGCGTCCAGGCCCAACGCGCGCAGCGCCGCCTCGGTTTCGCGCGGACGCAGGCGCGCCAGCTGCTCCGGCGTGATCGTGGTCGAACCGGGATGGCTGCCGGTGCCGTCGGTGACCGCCACCAGCACCGTATGGGTGCCCTGCGCCGCCAGCAATTGCAGCAGGCCGCCGCAGGCCAGCACCTCGTCGTCCGGATGCGGGGCGACGATGACGGCGCGCCGTCCCGGCGGCACCAGCGCCGCGGCGGAGACCGGAGGCAGGTCCTGCAGCCCGCCCCACGCTTGCCAGCTGGCGTCGGGCGTGCCCTCGCCGGCGATATGGCGCGCGGCGGCGCCGTCGTCGATCATAGCGCCCATGGCGTGTCCTCCTTCTCGCCCAGCATGCCGCCCAGCGCCGCCAGATCGCGCTCGGCGTGGCTCTGGCGCAGGAACACCGGCAAATCGGCCGCCAGGCGGGCGAAGTGCGGGTCGCGGCACAACGGCGTCGCCCCCAGCGCCCGGGTGGCGTGCTGCAGCACCAGCGTGGCCGCCGCTTCGACGGTCAGGCGCGCGCGCAGCGCCAGCGGGCCGGCGTCGGCGGCCGGATCGGCGTCGATGGCGGCGGCGCTCTCGCGCAGCACCGCCGCCGCGCCGGCCAGCGCGACATCGACCATGCCGAGCTGCGCCAGCCGGTGCGGATCGGCGGCCTGGCGCGCGGCGCCGGCGCGCACCGCCGCGTGCAGATAATCGCCAATGGCCTGCGCCGCCCCGTACCAGCAGGCGGCGATGCCGGCGCCGCCGTGCCAGAAGCCGGCGCGATGCACATACGCGCCGGAGGCGCCGACCAGGCGCGCCTCGGCATCGTCGAACAGCACGTCGACGCTGGCGCTGCCGGCCATGCCGACGGCGTGCCAGCCGTCGGCCGTCACGGTCACGCCGGGCTGGTCGAGCGCGACGGCGGCGAGCCACGGCCGGCCGTCGTCATCCCAGCAGCTGACCAGCGCGTGGCTCACGGTGGCGGCGCCCGAGCACCATTGCTTGCGGCCCGACAGCGTCACCGTGCCGGCCGCGGCGCTTCGCAGCGCGACCCGCCCGTCGGGCGGCTCGGCGCACCAGACGCCCCACAGCGCGTCGGCCGGCGCCGCCGTCCCCAGCTCGGCCAGGATGGCCAGGGCGTCGGTGTGGCCCTCGTACAGTTTGACCAGGCTTAGATCGTGCCCGCCCACGGCGGCCAGCGCGCGCCAGCGCCGCGCCGTGGCGCCGCCGCCGGGCGGCGGCAGGCGGTCCAGCCCCTCGGCCGCGATGCGCCGCAGCAGTTCCGCCGGCGTGGCCGCGCCGCCGCGTTCGCGCCGCAGCAGCGCGCGCAGCGCGGTGGCCGCGTCGAGCGTCGGCGCGGGGGCGGGAACGGGAACGGGAGCGGAAATCAGCGAAAGCAGGGCAGGCATGGCCATCCAGTCAAGACATTGTAAAGATGATCTCATCATGCTGCCGCGCCGCCGGACTGTATGTTCGCTCGGGCACACTAGTCGCCAATCGACTTCCGCCACGCCACACGCGGCTGCGCGCTGCCGGGTAAAATGGAAAACCGGGGCCCCGGCCCGACCTTTCTTTGCGTCATCATCGCCAATGAAACCGCGTGAGATTATTGATATCTGGCATGACTTCCATCCCGCCGTGGCGGCGTGGTTCGGCGCCAGCTTCCCCGCCGCCACCGAGGCGCAGCGGCGCGCGTGGCCGCTGATCCAGGGCGGCTCGCCGACGCTGATCGCCGCGCCGACCGGTTCCGGTAAAACCCTGACCGCCTTCCTGGCTGCGATCGACGCGCTGGTGCGCGAGAGCGGCGCCACGCCGCTGCCGGACCAGACGCGGGTGCTGTACGTATCGCCGCTCAAGGCGCTGTCGAACGACATCCGCGTCAACCTGCTGGCGCCGCTGGAAGGCATCGACCGCGAGCTGGCGGCCATGTCGCTGCCGCCGCACGGCATCCGCGCCGCCGTGCGCACCGGCGACACCACCCAGGCCGAGCGCAACGCCATGCGCCGCCGGCCGCCGCACATCCTGGTCTCGACGCCGGAGTCGCTGTACGTGCTGCTCGGCTCCGACAGCGGCCGCGCCATGCTGGCCGGCGTGCGCACCGTGATCGTCGACGAGATCCACGCCGTCGCCGGCGGCAAGCGCGGCAGCCATCTGTCGCTCAGCCTCGAACGGCTCGACGCCCTGTGCGAGGCGGCGGGCCAGCGCGCGCCGGTGCGCATCGGTCTGTCGGCCACGCAAAAGCCGTTGTCGGCGGTGGCGCGTTTCCTGTCCGGCGCCGGCCGCGACTGCGCGGTGGTCGACGTCGGCCACGTGCGCGCGCGCGACCTGGGGCTGGAACTGCCGCCGGTGCCGCTGGAGGCGGTCATGCCCAACGAGGTGTGGGAACGCGTCTACGACCGGCTGGCCGAATTGACCGTCCTGCACCGCACCACCCTGGTGTTCGTCAACACCCGGCGCATGGCCGAGCGCATGGCGCGCCACCTGGGCGAGCGCCTCGGCGCCGAACACGTGGCCGCGCACCATGGCAGCCTGGCCAAGGAATACCGGCTCGACGCCGAGCAGCGCCTCAAGCGCGGCGAGCTGCAAGTGCTGATCGCCACCGCCTCGCTGGAGCTGGGCATCGACATCGGCGACGTCGACCTGGTGTGCCAGATCGGCTCCCCGCGCGGCATCGCCTCCTTCCTGCAGCGGGTCGGCCGCTCCGGCCACCACGTCGGCGGCCTGCCCAAGGGGCGCCTGTTCCCCACCTCGCGCGACGACTTGATCGAATGCGCGGCGCTGCTCGACTGCGTGCGCCGCGATGAACTCGACGCGCTGCGCATCCCGGTCGCGCCGCTCGACGTGCTGGCGCAGCAGATCGTCGCCGAAGTGGGCGGGCGCGAATGGCGCGAGGACGAGCTGTTCGACCTGGTGCGCCGCGCCGCGCCGTACGCCGCGCTGGAGCGGGCCCGCTTCGACGCCGTGCTGCGCATGCTCACCGAGGGCTACACCGGGCGCCAGGGCGTGCGCGGCGCCTACCTGCACCGCGACGCCGTCAGCGGCACCGTGCGCGCGCGGCGCGGCGGCAAGCTGACCGCCGTCACCTCCGGCGGCACCATCCCCGACAACGCCGACTTCACCGTGGTGCTCGAGCCGCAGGGCCACAACATCGGCACCGTGCACGAGGACTTCGCCGTCGAAAGCCTGGCCGGCGACGTTTTCCAGCTCGGGAACACCTCGTACCGCATCCAGCGCGTGGAGGCCGGCAAGGTGCGGGTCGAGGACGCCCACGGCGCCGCCCCCAACATCCCGTTCTGGCTGGGCGAGGCGCCCGGCCGCAGCGACGAACTGTCGGCCGGCGTGGCGCGCCTGCGCGGCGAGATCGACCGCCTGCTGGGCGAAAGGGAAGGCGCCGCCGCCATCGACCACGCCACCGACTGGCTGTTCGAACACCTCGGCCTGAACGACGACGCCGCCGGCCAGATCGTCGACTACCTGGCCCGCGCCCGCTCCGCCCTGGGCGCGCTGCCGACCCGCGACACGCTGGTGATGGAACGCTTCTTCGACGCCTCGGGCGGCATGCAGCTGGTGCTGCACTCGCCGTACGGCAGCCGCATCAACCGCGCCTGGGGACTGGCGCTGCGCAAGCGCTTCTGCCGCACCTTCAACTTCGAGCTGCAGGCCGCCGCCACCGAGGACGCGATCGTGCTGTCGCTGTCGGACACCCACAGCTTCCCGCTCGACGAGGTGTGGCGCTACCTGCGCTCGTCCAGCGCCGAGCATGTGCTGATCCAGGCGCTGCTCGACGCGCCGCTGTTCAACGTGCGGTGGCGCTGGAACGCCACCACCGCGCTGGCCCTGCCGCGCTACGCGGGCGGACGCAAGGTCGCGCCGCAGCTGCAGCGCATGAAGAGCGACGACCTGCTGGCCGCCGTCTTCCCCGACCAGGCGGCGTGCCTGGAGAACATCGTCGGCGAGCGCGAGCTGCCGAGCCATCCGCTGGTCGACCAGACGCTCGACGACTGCCTGCACGAGGCGATGGACAGCGAGGGCTGGCTGGCCCTGTTGCGCCGCATGGAGGCGGGCGAGGTACGGCTGCTGTCGCGCGACCTGCCGGCGCCGTCGCCGCTGGCGATGGAAATCCTCAACGCCCGGCCCTACGCCTTCCTCGACGACGCGCCGCTGGAGGAGCGCCGCACGCAGGCGGTCGTCAACCGCCGCTGGACCGATCCGGCCTCCGGCGACGACCTGGGCGCGCTCGACGCCGGCGCCATCGAGGCGGTGGCCGCCGAGGCCTGGCCGGAACCGCGCAACGGCGACGAGATGCACGAGGCGCTGATGTCGCTGGCGTGCGTGACGCAACAAGAAGCGGCGGCCGGCGAAGGCTGGAACACGCTGCTGGCGGCGCTGGCGGCCGGCGGGCGCGCCACCCGTTTGCACGGCGGCGGCGCCGACCTGTGGGTGGCGCTGGAGCGCCTGGCGTGCCTGCGGGCGGCCTACCCTGACGCCGTCGCCACGCCGGCGCTGACGATCCCGGAGCGCCTCGCGGCCGGCGACGGCGACGAGCCGTGGACGCGCGACGACGCGCTGGTCGAGCTTCTGCGCGCGCGCCTGAGCGGCTTCGGTCCGCGTCCGCTGGCGGCCATCGCCGCGCCGCTCGGCCTATCGGAGGGCGACGCCGCCATCGCGCTGACCGCGCTCGAAAGCGAAGGCTACGTGATGCGCGGGCGCTTCACGCCCGGTGTCGGCGAAGAAGAATGGTGCGAACGGCACCTGCTGGCGCGCATCCACCGCTACACCATCAGAAGCCTGCGGCGCGAGATCGAACCGGTCGAACGGCAGGACTTCATGCGCTTCCTGTTCGAGTGGCAGCACCTGGCGGAGGACGCGCGGCTGCGCGGCAGCGAGGCGCTGCCCACGATACTGGCGCAACTGGAGGGCTACGAGGCGGCGGCCGGCGCCTGGGAAAGCGAGCTGCTTGCATTGCGCATGCAGGACTACTCGATGCTGTGGCTCGATGACTTGTGCCGGGCCGGCAAGGTGGTTTGGACGCGCGTCGGCGCGCCCGCCAGCGCCGCCGGCGGCCCGGTGCGCGGCACGCCGCTGGTGCTGCTGCCGCGCAGGCAGCTCGGCCTGTGGCACGCGCTGCCGGCCGTCGCCGTCGAGGTGGAGGTGTCGCCGCGCGCGGCGCGCGTGCTCGAGGCGCTGCGGCGCGAGGGCGCCATGTTCTTCGACGAGCTCTCGCGCGACGCCCGGCTGCTGCCGGTCGAACTGGAAACCACGCTGGGCGAGCTGGTGGCCACGGGGCTGGTCAACGCCGACAGCTACGCCGGCCTGCGCGCCATGCTGCTGCCGGCGAACAAGCGCGCCACGATGGACAAGCGGCGCCGCCGTGGCGCCGGGCCGACCATGGAGGAGGCGGGCCGCTGGGCGCTGGTGCGGCGCGCCGACGGCGTCACCATCACCGAGCGCTTCACCGGGTTGACGGTCGACGGCGGCGCCGACGACGACGATGCGGTGGCCGCGACCCAGCCGGCGCCGCAGGCGCGCAAGCCGGCAACGGCCACGGCGCCGCGGCGGCCGCGCACCGACCCGCAAACGCTGGAGCACATCGCCCTGACGCTGCTGCGCCGCTACGGCGTGATGTTTTGGCGCCTGCTCGAGCGCGAGGCCGCGTGGCTGCCGCCATGGCGCGAACTGCTGCCGGTGTACCACCGGCTCGAGGCGCGCGGCGAGATTCGCGGCGGCCGTTTCGTGGCCGGCCTGTCGGGCGAGCAGTTCGCGCTGCCCGAGGCGATTCCGCTGCTGCGCGAGATGCGCCGCCGGCCGCACGACGGCGGCTTCGTCGGCATCTCCGGCGTCGACCCGCTCAACCTGTGCGGCACCTTGCTGACGGGTGACAAGGTGCCGGCGCTGGCCGGCAACCGCGTGCTGTTCCGCGACGGCCTGCCGGTGGCCGCCATCGTCGCCGGCAAATTCCGTTACCTGCAAACGCCCGACCCGGCCGAGCGCGAACTGCTGCACGCCCAGCTGGTCGCGCGCCGATATCGCGGCCTTCGTGCGGTCGACGGAAACGCCGCCGTCGGCCAGCAGGCAAGACCGCGTGGTGAAGCCGGACGCGGCCGATGTCCGAACTGGCATCCGTGACGATCGCCACCTTGTTGTTGCTTTCGTTGTGGCGAAGCGGGGTGACTTACATGCCACACTTTGATTTCCAATAGGAATCGTGCCGGGCTGTTCCGCAGGGTTCGCTACGATGGCGGTTCAGCGCCAGATCTCACAAAGGACACACATGGAATACTCGGACCTCAGCATCGCCATTCAGATCCGCACGCTCGCGGCGATCCGCCAAGCTGAAACCCTGCGCGCGCGCGACGGCATCGCGCCGGACAGCGCCGACGCCAGGCAATGGATGGAGGAGCACCATCTGCTGACTTTTGTACCGCTGGTGATCCAGGAGCTCAAACAGATCACCGAGATCATCAAGCAGGAGTACTGACGGCCTGCTTTAGCCGGTCATCGGATCGGTGATGGTGAGCGGCATAACAGACCAATTGCATAAAACCCCGGGGTCAAGTCTGGCATTCGGACACGAGCTAAACCATTGGAGCGGTTCAGTTCGTGTCTGAATGTCAGACTTGACCCCGCGGGTTAATTGCATAAAAACCCCGGGCTTACCAGCCGAACTTGAGCTCCATACCCAGGTAGTTGGCGCTGCCGCCGCCGGCCGCGCGCAGGCTGTCGCCGGCCTGGAAATGCACCGCTTCCAGTGACGCCGTTACGTTGGGGCTGACGATCCAGTCGGTGCGCAGCTGCGCGTAGGCACCGGTCCAGCGGCCGCCCTGCCCCGCCGTGCGCGGCACGCCCGCCATGCTTTGCACGTACACCGCGTCGCCGGTGGTCTGGCGCCATTGCAGGCCCAGCGCCGTCGTCACACTGAGCACCTTCAGCGGCTTGACCGTCACCGATGGTTTCAGGTGAACCAGGTTGCTGTAGCCGGTCAGGCCGGCCAGCGAGAAGTAGTAGCCGTTGGCGAACAGCGGATTGAAGGTTCCCAGCTTGCCGTCGCCGGCGTGCCTGTCGCCGGAGGCCATGTCGAACTGCACGCCGACGCGCGGCGTCCACGACGTGCCCGCGAAGGTGTAGCCGGCGATCGAGCCGATCGCCCATGCCGAGACGCGCCTGGCGCCGACCTCGCCGTGCTGCAGCATGCCTTCGACGTCGAAGTCGGCGTTGCCGCGCTTGCCGCTGTAGCGCAGGTCGTAGACGTCGCGGCGTTCGTCGCCCTGGGCGTCGAGAAAACGGGCGCTGTCGCGCCGGTAGCGCGAGTAGTAGCCCGACACGTCGCCCGGCCCCACACCCTGCCGTTCGACGCGGATGCCGTTCAACGTCAGATGGCCGTTGGAGTAGTCGTCGAAGCTGTCGACGCTGCGGTTCTGCACCGGCTGCGTGACGTAGCCGATCAGCCGCCACGGACCATGTTCCCAGTCGGCCCAGACGCCATCGAACGCCTGCCGCACGTTCGGACCGTCACGCACGGCGATGAAGCGCTGCAGGTCGAAGGCCATCTCCTGCCGGCCCGCGCGCACCTTGATGGCGCCTTCGGCGGTCGGCACCGCCACCGTCACGAACAACTGCTCGACATCGAGCTTGTCCTGGTCCGGCGGCGCCATCGACCGCTTTTGAAAGGCGCGCGCGTCGACCAGCTGGCCGAACACCTGCACATAGCTGCCAAGCCGCAGGTCCGCGTGCACATTGGCGCGCTGGATCACGTAACCGTCGGCGGGTGCGCTGCCGGCGCCGAACAACGGCGTGGCGATGTGTTCATAGCGCTCGCGCAGGCCGCCACCGAGCGACAGATAGGACAGCCCGTCCGCGCCGAGCGGGATGTATTTCAACCCGTCGAAGGGTTGGCGTGGCAGGCACGGATCGGCCAGCACGCCCCAGTTCTCGTTCCAGCGGTTGAAGTTGACCGGCGGGCGTTTCACGTCGCATGGCGCTAGCGGCGCATCACCGGCCGCCGGCGCCAGCGTCTGCGCGCCGGCGACGCCGCCGGCGACCAGCGCCAGCACGCCGCCGCAGCGGCGCAGCGCCAGGCTAGTGCGCGGCATCGTGGATCTCGCTGATGTAACCGCCCGGGAATTGCAGCATCGCGCTGACATTGCCCTTGCTGGTTTTGTATGGCGGCGACAAGACAGTCACGCCATTGGCGGCCGCCTTGTTCAGGGTGGCCGCCATGTCGTCGACTTGATAGCCGGTGGTCTCCCGGCCGAATGGGAATGGCAATTTACCGTCGCTGACGAACACCGTCATCTTGCCGAATTTGGACGTCAGGTGCACGCGGCGAATACGCTCGCCGGCGCGGCCGATCTCGCCGCCGTCGACCTGCTCGTCGCTGGCCACTTTGGCGTGCGCGAACTGCTTGAACTGGCCGATGAATTTGTCGGCCGACACGCGCGAGACGTACACGCGGTTGTCCGGCACCGAGTGCAGCGGCGCGTACGAAGGCGCTTTGGTGTGCCAGTACAGCTGCATGTTGACGCCGCCGGCCCACTGGATCAGCACATCCTTGCCGATCGGGTCGTCGAACGGTTCGACGGTGACGTCGGCGCCCGCTTCCACCGCCGCCTTGGTGGCGTCGTTGATGTCGGTGACCAGGTAGCCGGTGCGCTCGGCGCCGAAACCGTACGGTATCGGCGTCTGGAAGGCGAACACCGACAGCATGCCGACCGGCGTTTGCACATACTGCGAGGCGGTCTTGCTCGGCGTCGGCGTGACGGTGAACACCGCGCGCGGCGAAGCCTTGCCGCCGAAGGTGTTGACGAAGCTGGTGACGAAGGCGTCAATGTCGGCGTTCTGCACGTACACGTGGGTGGTGTCGTACTGCGGCGCGACGGCGACGTCCGGCGCGGCGATGGCCAGCACCGGCAATGTCAAGGAGAAGGCCAGGGCGCATGCGGCGATACGGGTGCGGATGAAGTGCGTAGTCATATCAGACTCCTGAAATAGGGATCGAAGTGCGGGATCGGCGGTGGCGCTGCTGGCGCGACCGCTGACAATCGACTATACGCAGGGCGCGTGCCGATTCAACCTTCCTTCGGATCAGGGAGGGGCTATGCTATTCGTGTGGTGGATACTGCGGCCAAGGGATTTGAAAATGGCCAAAAGCCGCGTACCGGCTGCTATGGTTTCCGGAGATTCCTGTACAGCACCCACAATACTCCCGCAACGGCGGCAGCCCATGGATGATCGGCGACGATCGGGATGCCGGCCAAAACGATCACGCCGAAGACGACCGCCGCCAGTAGCCAGCCAACCACGCGCTTCCACGACAGCGGCGGCCTGTCCGCCTGCGCGTCGGCATGGCCGGCGTTCGCTGACGATGGCGACTCTACCGGCGAGGCTTGATACGCCAACGGTTCCGGTGATTGCCGCTCGATGCGCAGCGACTCCGCAGCCAGGCTCGCGGCGCTCATCGCGGGAGTGCAGATGCGCTCCAGAGGCCCGTCCACGGCCGGCAAATTGACGCCGTGCGCCTCGTTCGCCGCCCGGATCAGCACCTCGGTTATCCAGCACTCCAATCGCTCGCCCCAATCCTCCAGCGCATCGAGTTCATTTTGATTCGCGCGCGCGTACGAGCCGTAATCGTTTTTGGGATTCATGTCGTTAGCGAATCGCGCCATTTGCCAGTCGAGCGACGACAATATCCAGGACGCCAGCGACGCGTCGGGGAACGGCGGTAACAACGGCATTCTCGTCGGGGACTGCTCCGGCACCGGGCCGTAATAGGGGCCGGCTCGCACCTGGCTGGAGGGGATGTTGGTGTCGAGATCGCGGGCGATGGCCGCGGCCACTTGCTTCCAATTGGTGCCCGGCACTTGCAGCGCGCCTGACCGCGTTTCCACGCACACCAAGTCATCGACGTCGGCGCCACGCGGCGCCGTCGGAAGGTCGCGGCCCTCCCGCTCCACCGCCCAGATCTCGTGGCGGTCGGCGTAATGGACCGCCACCGCATACTCGACCCGCCCCATCGCATCCGGAACAGCGATATCGAACCGGGCAAACATGTGCAGCGACAAGCGCGTTGCGCCCGATTCCCCGAGAATGGCGAGCCACGACTGAACATCCTCCGCCAGCACGGCCTGGTCGGCCTGCCGCCGGAACCGCAAGCGCGCATCGCCGAAGACGCCATGCCCCTGCCAATCCCCGAGCGCGATCTCGTTGCGCAGGAATTTGGTGCCGTAGCTAACCAGTGCGACCAGGCGCATGATGGTTCCGTTGCGCAAGCTTGCTCCTTTATTTTTTGGTGGGGTGCAGCTTACCAGCATCCAGGCGCGGCTTGCCGGCGCCTAGAGATCTTTTCTGAATTTCAAGTAAAGCACCCAATGCAAGGCAATCAGCACGGAAAGCCACGGCAACCAGGCGATGACCTTGGCAAGCGCCACCACCAACAGGCACAGCACCGCGAACGCGAGCACCGGGGCGATGCGGCCCAGCCATTTCCGCTCCGGTTTTGCGACCTGCGCGCCAACATCCGCTTCGGCAGTGGCGGCGCCACGCTCACAACCCGGCGGCGGCTCGTGCAGACGCACCAGCGGCGCACTTTGTTCCGACAGGGCGGACGGGCGATACTCGTTGGCGCAACGCAGCAGCACTTCGATCCGCCAGCTGCGCAAGCGCATGCCGCGCGCCATCAATGCCGCCGCGTCCGCGTCGCTCATTTGACGATAATCGCTGCTCTCGTTCTTCGGATGCGTTTCGTTGGCGAACGTCGCCTCCTCCCGGTCCAGGATCGCCAGCAGCAAATGGGCCTGCGCGGATACTTCGGTCACGGGAAACAGCGGTAACTTGGCCCAGGATACGTCGCCCGGTACCGCGACACAAAACGGCGTCGGCGGGCTGGTCACCTTCGGCATAACGATGTCCAGATCCAGCGCGATGGCCGCGGCCAGTTGCGGCCAGTCCGTGTCGGCGACCTCCGACGTACCCGGCCGGTCCGCCGCGCGCCAGTAGGTGTCGAGGTCGCCGCCCCAGGAAGTCGAATCGGGAACCTGCCGCGCCCCGGACCGAAGCGCATGCGTCGACCACCGCGGCAGTTCTGTCGCGACCACCCAGATCTCATGGCGTTCGGCAAAATGCACGATTACGACATGCTCCTCGCCAGACCGGACCCGAGTCGGCGCGGTGGAAACTTTTCCCGCCGGATGCAGCGACAGCCGCGTCGCGCCGGAGGCCTTGAGTATGTCCAGCCACAGCGTGAAGTCGTCCGCGAGCAGTGCGTTGTCCAGATCGCGGAACTGCAGACGCGTGTCGAAAAAGACGCCGTGGCGATACCAATCCTCCAGCTCGATCTCGTCGCGCAGGAATTGCGTACCGTAGCTGACCAATGCCACTTGGCGAAGGATGGATTCGTGACGCAAGCTAGCTCCCTTTGTTGTGCGATGACGGCAAGCTTAACAGCATCCCATGACAATCAGGCAAGAGCGGCCGGCGCGGATCGCCAATTGACAAGCGATTCATCGAAGTATACGCTGTATACATGGTTGAACAAACGACATCGAACAAGATCCTGGCCGCCGCGCGCGCACTACTGGAACGGGAAGGCGCCGACGCGGTGAGCATGCGCCGCGTTGGCGAAGCCGCCGGCATCACGCCAATGGCCATTTATCGCCATTTCGCCAATCGCGAAGCGCTGCTGAAGGCGGTCGCCGACGCCGCCTTTGTCGAGGCGGCGCGGGAATGGTCCACGCGCGCCCGCCACCCGGATTTGATGCACGCGCTGCGGCACTCGATGGAGAACTACCTCGACTATGCGCTGCGGCACCCGCATATGTTCGACTACAACTTCTCGGTCGCGCGCGACGATGCCCGCCGCTTCCCGGAAGACTTCCGCGCCCGCTGTTCGCCCACGCTCAATGTGGTGGCGGATATGCTGGCCGAAGCGATGCACCAGGGACTGATCCGCGACAGCGATCCGTGGGACATCGCCATGACCTTGTGGGCGCAGGCGCACGGCCTGATCGCCCTGTACCGCGCGGGCCGCTTCAGCTATGACGAGGAACGGTTCCGCGCCTTCTATCTGCAGTCCTTAGGAGTGGTGTTCGATGGCATCGTCCGCTAACCGTACTCTCGCATGGGCCGGCTTGGCCGCGACCGTTTTGTCCGGCACCGCCTGGTGGTTCGGCACGGGCCTGCATCCGCAAGCGTGGCTGACCTGGCTTGCTCCCTTGCCGCTGTTGTTGCTCGCGCCGCGCCTGCGCTGGCACCACGCGGCGCTGGCCGCACTGGTCGCGGGCGCCTGTGCCGGACTTAACCTGTGGCACTACCTGATCGATGTCATCGGGCTGCCCCTGCCGGTGGGTGTCATCGCCGCCCTCGCGCCGGCCGCGACGTTCGCGCTCGCCTTGCTGCTATTTCGCCGGCTGTGGCTGGTGCGACGGTATGCGGCGGCGGCGATGGGGTTTCCCGCGTTGTGGGTGGCGGTGGACTTCGTGTCGTTCAGCGGTTCGCCGCACGGCACTTTCGGCAGCCTGGCGTACAGCCAGCTGGACGTTTTGCCCTTCGTGCAGTTTGCCAGCGTGGCGGGAATTTGGGGCGTCGCCTTTCTCCTGCTGCTCGCTCCCGCGGCGCTCGCGATCGGCGTGCTTCCGGGGCCGGACCGGCGTGAGCGGCTGCGGGTGGCCGGCGCGACGTGCCTGCTGTTCGTATCCGTGTTCAAATACGGCTTTGCAAGGTTGGATCGGCAAGAGGCCGACAGCCTGCGCGTCGGACTCGTGTCGATTCCCGGGCCATTGCGTCCGGCGATGTTGTCGGCCGACGGACAAGTCATACTCAAGCGCTATCTCGCCGCCATCGATACCCTGGCCGAGCGGGGCGCGCAAGTGGTGGTGGTGCCGGAAACCGTGATCGCCACGGACCAGGCGGCGATCGCCGAGTTTGCCGACAGCGCAGCACGCAACAAGGTGACGATCGCCGCCGGCATCGCCGTCAAGGACGCCGCGCGGGGCCAGCGCAATACCGCGCTGGCATTCGTGCCCGGCGCTGCGGAGCCGGTCATCTATGCCAAGCACCATCTCATTCCGGGCGTCGAGGACCATTACCAGGCCGGCGCCGACTACGCCATGCTGCCCGGCACGCGCACCGGCTTGGCGGTGTGCAAGGACATGGACTTCCACGACACCGGCCGCGCCTATTCGGACCGCATGGCCAAGCTATTGCTGGTTCCAGCATGGGACTTCGGGGTGGACGGACGCATGCACAGCCGCATGGCGGTCATGCGCGGCATCGAGAGTGGCTTCGCCGTCGCCCGCGCCGCCTTGCGCGGCAACCTGACCTTGTCGGACAACCGGGGCCGCATCATCGCCGAAAAGTCGGACGACTTTGGCGATGCCACCTTGATTGGCGAGGTACCCTTGTATGATTCGCTCACTTTGTACGCGCGGTTGGGCGATTGGTTCGCCTGGCTTGCGCTGGCCATGCTGGGCGCTGCGGTGCTGGCTTCGCGCGGCGCGAGGGACTGAATCCCCTTGGCAAGCGTGAACGCATTACAACGAAGTTCGTCGCCTGCGAGCGCGACAGTGATTTAGCGTACAGAACCGCTGTCCGCGACGCCGCACACTCGACCCTACACTTCAATACAGGGGCGACACATGCGACAAAAATTTGCCGGCGCGGCACCCACGATCATTGGCGGCATGCTGTTCGCCTTGGCCGGGTTTTCCCACGCTCAACAAGGCGACGGCACGCGCGTCGCGATCGCCGCCGCCATCGTCAAACCCGACAAGGTCGAGGCGACGCCGGAGCGCATCGCCGCCCTCAAGGCGCCGGCCGGTTTCACGGTCACGGCCTTCGCCACCGGACTGAAGAATATCCGCATTGTCGCCGTCGCCCCGGATGGCACCATCTACGTCAGCCGGCGCGACCAGGGCGACGTGTTGATGTTCAAGGACGCCAACGGCGACGGCCGCGCCGACGGCCCGCCGGTGACCGTGGCCAACCGCGCCGGCGCGCACGGCCTGGCGATCCGCGACGGCAAGCTGTATCTGGCCACCGTCAAGGAAGTCTTCGTCGCCGACATCCTCGGCGACGGCAAGCTTTCGCCGCTGAAGCTGATCATCGGCGATCTGCCGGACTCGGGCCAGCACCCCAACCGCACACTGGCCTTCGGACCCGACGGCATGTTGTACATCAGCGCGGGATCGACCTGCAACGTCTGCAACGAGAGCAATCCGGAAAACGCCACGCTGCTGCGCGCCACCCCGGACGGTAAGCAACGCACCATTTTCGCGTCGGGGCTGCGCAACACCATCGGCTTCGACTGGCACCCGCGCACCGGAGAGCTGTGGGGCCCCGACCACGGCATCGACTTCCTCGGCGATGACGACCAGCCCGAAGAACTGAACAAGCTGGAACTGGGCAAACAGTACGGCTGGCCTCACGTGTATGCCGACGGCAAGATCTATCCGCAAAGCACGCCCGTCGGCGATATCACCAAGCAGCAGTGGAAGGAGCGCAGCGAACCGATGGTGCTCGGCTACACGGCCCATGCGGCGCCGATGCAAATGCTGTTTTATCGCGGCAGCAATTTCCCGGCCGAGTATCAGGGGGATGCCTTCGTGACGATGCGCGGCTCGTGGAACCGTAGCACCCCATCGGGCTACGAAGTGGTCAGGATCAAATTTGCCGACGGCCAGGCCAAGTCGATCGAACCGTTCGTCACCGGCTTCCTGACCGACGGCGGAAAAACCCATATCGCGCGCCCGGTCGGCCTGGCCATGGCCAAGGACGGTTCCTTGCTGATGGCCGACGACGCCAACGGCGTGCTCTATCGCATCGCCTATTCGGGCCGGGACAAAGGAGCGGCCGCGCTTGCACCGGCGCCGGCCGGTCCGATGCAACAGCAGGCGCAGAAGGGCAACAACGTTCCCCTCGCGCTGACACGCGTGCCCGCAAAGAGCGACGCCAAGCTGTCGGTGCGCAGCCCGGCATTTGCCGGCGGCGCGCCGATGGCCGCCAAGTACAGCGAATACGCCGACGGCGTGTCGCCGCCGCTGACGTGGGCCGCCGTCGACGGCGCCAAATCGTACGTCGTCATCGCCGAAGACCCCGACGCGCCGCAAAAACCGTTCGTGCATTGGCTGGCGTGGAATATCCCCCCGTCGGTCACGTCCCTGCCCGAAGGGTTGCAGGAGCAGCCGCGCCTGACCGCGCCGGAGGGCGTGCTGCAGGGCAGGAACACGCGCGGTTCGCTCGGCTACTACGGGCCGCGCCCGCCGGTCGGCGATCCGGCGCACCACTATCACTTCCAGATATTCGCGCTCGATACGACACTGACCTTGCCGTTCGGCGCGGACCGCGACCAACTACTGCAAGCGATCCAGGGCCATGTGCTGGCCAAGGGCGAAGTGGTCGGCCGCTATGCACAGTCGCAACAACCACCGAAGTAAACACAACCCATCCACAGGAGACACCATGAAAACCACGCAATTTCTGACAGCATTGACCCTCGGCATCGCCTTCGCCCATTCCGCCTCCGCCCAGGTGTCGAAAGCCGACACCGACCGCCTGAACGCCATCGCGCAAGCCAACATCGCAGAAGTCGAAGCTGGCAAGATCGCGCTGGAAAAGTCCACCAACGCCGACGTCAAGCAATTCGCGCAGACGATGATCGACGATCACACCAAGGGCCTGGAGGAAACCAAGAAGGTGGCCGCCACCAAGAACCTGACGTTGCCGACGGAGCCCGATGCGGCGCATAAAAAGATGGCCGAGAAACTCAAGACCCTGTCCGGCGCCGCCTTCGACAAGGAATATGTGAGCAAGGCCGGCGTTGCCGACCACGCGAAGGTGCACGCGGCGCTGAAGCAGGACATTGCCAAGGCCCAGGATGCGGACGTCAAGGCATTGGCGACGAAGCTTGAGCCGACCGTGGCGCATCACGGCGAAATGGCGAAGAAACTGAACGCGGCGATTAAGTAAAACGGCGCAGTACCCTTTCCGACGTCACGGGGATGTCGAGCCTCCCGGCTCGACGAAGCCGTGCGGCGCGGCGCAGTAAGGCGACGTCGGGTCGCCGTTGACCGTCAACCCGAGCGACTGGAAAGATTCAGGCGCGAGGCCGCCCTTTTTTTCATGGAGTTATAAGCCGTTTAACAGCCCATCGGCCGACAGAATATCCGTAACCGTTTGTTCTTCGATGGCATAGACCCCGCGCGCGGCCCGCCAGATCAATTTTTTCTCCTGAAGAGCAAGCAGCGCTTGCTGAACGCCGGGCACATCGATGCGTACGTCGTCTTCGGTTTCCCCCGCAGAGCGCAGACCTCTCCGATACAACGCCATGGTCGTCGCCTCGAACGGCGCGTAGTTGTCCCGGTTTGCCGCCATCACACGCAAGACTACTTGTTGAATGGGAGTCAAGCTATGGATCGCCTTGCGCTGTACCTGATTGATTTCACTTGCCAACTGCCGCACTTCGCTCTCGAACAGGTCCGGGCCGTTGTCCGCACCGACCTCGAAGTTGAACCGCAGCGCATCGGCCGCCGAACCCAGCAATTCAGGACGGTAACCCGCCTCCACGAACAGGGGCCAAATTTTTTCAGGCGACAGTGGGAAGGAGAGCTCGGCCTTCTGACAAAACCACTCGATGAAGTCCTTGCCAAGCATGGGAAAATTGACCATGGGCGAACCGTAAAATGCCTGGTCCTTACTGTTTCGAAGCATCGCCAGCTTGTCACGATTTGATCCGGTGCAAACCACCCGCAGCCCATGGTGATGCGAGCTGTTTAATTCGTCGCGTGCCGCCTTTAAAGCGAACAGGGCGGCAACGCCAGCGTCGGTCGTTATCGCGTGTTGGGCTTCGTCGATAATCAGGACGATCACCTGGCGGGTCTCATCGGATAGCGCTACAAGCGCCTCGGTAAGGGAAACATCCTTGCCCACGCCGACGCGGTCCAAGTCAAAATTCATGGCGCCACCAATGGCGACCTTGCTGAGTCCTGATGCCTTCGCCAGTCGCATGACGACGCCAGCCTTGGTGGCCAGCGCGGCGCGGATAGCGGTAACGACGACCGCCCCTGGATCTGTCGTCGGGTTCGCCCACAAGTCGGCGTAGACGACCAGGGCGCCAGCGCGCTCGAAGGCCGGTCTCAGGTCTTCTCTTACGAAGGTCGACTTGCCGGTGCGCCGTGGAGCGGCGAGAAACACCCCCGAACTGGCGGCGCTACCGACGGCGACCGTCAAAACTTGCTTGGCTATCTTCTCGGCCAAGGTTGGGCGATGGAATAACTCCGGTGCGTGGGCCACGGCGGCATCTCCCGTTTTATAGACGATTATAAAATGATTATAGACCGATTATTTCTACCCTCACGCACCGCAAACCCGTAAAAACGCCCTGCAAATCAAAGACTTGCAGGGCGCGGATTACTATCAACGAAACAGCATCAGAACGGAATGTCGTCATCCATATCGGAGAAGTTCGGCGCCGGCTTCGGTGCCGGACGCGGCGCAGGTGGCGCCATTTGCGGACGCGGTGCCGGCGCCTGACGCTGAGGCGGGGCCGATTCGTAGCCGCCGCCATCGTCCATGCCGCCGCCATCGCCCATGCCTTGACGGCCACCCAGCATTTGCATCTGCTCGGCGATGATGTCGGTCGCGTATTTCTCTACGCCATCCTTGTCGGTGTACTTGCGGGTCTGCAGGCGGCCTTCAACGTAGACCGACGAACCCTTCTTCAGGTACTGGCCGACGATTTCCGCCAGGCGGCCGAAGAACGAGATGCGGTGCCACTCGGTCTGCTCTTTCTGCTCGCCAGTGTTGCGGTCCTTCGATTTGTACGATGTCGCCACGGCAATGTTGGCGATCGCGTCACCGCTAGGCATGTAGCGAATTTCCGGATCGCGACCCAGATTGCCGACGATGATGACTTTGTTGACTGATGCCATTTATAAAACTCCTGAGTAACGACGGCCGCGCTTTGCGGGCTGTTTATCAAATGCTAAACGAGGATTATAGCATCGCCCACAGCCCGAATTTCAGGCAAAACGACAGCATCACGCGTGTCCCGCTGTTTCCTGCGGCAAGTTGAAACGTCGCAAGAAAATACTGGTATTATATACAGTGTCAAGGCCGGCACGTTCGATGCACATCAAGCCCGGCGCAAGTATATCCAAACCCGGCTATAGTTACGGGTTGACTCTAAAGGCCAAATCAATGGAACAGATCCGCATCCGCGGCGCACGCACGCACAACCTCAAAAACATCAATCTCGACCTCCCGCGCAACAAGCTGATCGTGATCACCGGCCTGTCCGGGTCCGGCAAGTCGTCGCTCGCCTTCGATACGCTGTATGCCGAGGGCCAGCGCCGCTATGTGGAGTCGCTGTCGGCCTACGCCCGCCAGTTCCTGCAGCTGATGGAAAAGCCGGACGTCGATCTGATCGAAGGCCTGTCGCCGGCGATTTCGATCGAGCAGAAAGCCACATCGCACAATCCGCGTTCGACCGTCGGCACCGTGACCGAGATCCACGATTATCTGCGCCTGCTGTACGCGCGCGTCGGCACGCCTTACTGCATCAACCATCCGGACCAGGCGCTGGCCGCGCAGACGGTGTCGCAGATGGTCGATGCGGTGCTGGCGATGCCCGACGATACCAAGTTGATGATCCTGGCGCCGGTGGTGGCCAACCGCAAGGGCGAGCACTCCGACCTGTTCGAGCAGATGCAGGCGCAGGGCTTCGTGCGCTTCCGCGTGCAGAGCGGCACCGCCGCCGCGAAGATCTATGAAGTCGACGATCTGCCCAAGTTGAAGAAAACCGAGAAGCACACCATCGACGTGGTGATCGACCGCGTGAAGGTGACCGCCGAGATCAAACAGCGCCTGGCCGAGAGCTTCGAGACCGCGCTGCGCCTGGCCGACGGCCGCGCCGTGGCGCTGGAAATGGATAGCGGCACGGAGCACGTCTACTCCAACAAGTTCGCCTGCAACACCTGCGGCTATTCGCTGCAGGAGCTCGAGCCGCGCCTGTTCTCGTTCAATAACCCGATGGGCGCGTGCCCGGAGTGCGACGGCCTCGGTCACATCGAGTTCTTCGATCCGAAGCGCATCGTCGCCTTCCCCAACCTGTCGCTGGCTTCCGGCGCGGTCAAGGGGTGGGACCGCCGCAACCAGTTCTACTTCCAGATGCTGTCCAACCTGGCCGCGTACTACGAGTTCGATCTGGACCTGCCGTACGAGCAGCTGCCGAAGACCGCGCAGGAAGTGATCCTGCACGGCTCGGGCAAGACGCACATTCCGTTCACGTATGTGAATGAGCGCGGCCGCACCGTCGTCAAGGAGCACGCGTTCGAGGGCGTGGTGACCAACCTGGCGCGCCGCTACCGCGAGACCGATTCGATGGCCGTCAAGGAGGAACTGGCGAAGTTCATCAACGAGAAGAAGTGCCCGGCGTGCGAAGGCGCGCGCCTGCGCATCGAGGCGCGCTACGTCAAGGTCGGCAGCGGCAAGCAGGAAAAGGCGATTTACGAGATCGCCGAGAAGCCGCTGCGCGAGACGCTGTCGTTCTTCGAGCAGTTGAAGCTCAAGGGCGCGAAGAAGGAGATCGCCGACCGCGTGGTCAAGGAGATCATCTCGCGCCTGAAGTTCCTCAACAACGTCGGCCTCGATTACCTGTCGCTGGACCGCAGCGCCGATACGCTGTCCGGCGGCGAGGCGCAGCGCATCCGCCTGGCGTCGCAGATCGGCTCCGGCCTGACGGGCGTGATGTACGTGCTCGATGAGCCGTCGATCGGCCTGCACCAGCGCGATAACGACCGCCTGATCGAGACGCTCAAGCACTTGCGCGACATCGGCAACAGCGTGCTGGTGGTGGAGCACGACGAGGACGCGATCCGCACCGCCGACTTCATCGTCGACATGGGCAAGGGCGCCGGCGTGCACGGCGGCGACATCATCGCCCAGGGCACGCTGAAGGACATCCTGAAGAACAAGCAGTCGCTGACGGCGCAGTATTTGAACGGTACGCTGAAAATCGCGGTGCCGAAGAAGCGCCACGTCGCCGATCCGGACAAGCAGTTGGTCATCACCGGCGCCACCGGGAACAATCTGAAAAAGGTCAACCTGCACTTGCCGGTCGGCCTGATGACGTGCGTGACCGGCGTTTCCGGTTCCGGCAAATCGTCGCTGATCAACGATACGCTGTATCCGGCGCTGTCGCGCCACCTGTACGGTTCGCAAACCGAGCCATCGCCGCACGATTCGATCAGCGGCCTGGAACACTTCGACAAGGTCATCGCCGTCGACCAGGCGCCGATCGGCCGCACGCCGCGTTCGAACCCGGCGACGTACACCGGTTTGTTCACGCCGATCCGCGACCTGTTCTCGACGGTGCCGGTGGCCAAGGAGCGCGGCTATAGCGCCGGGCGATTCTCGTTCAACGTCAAGGGCGGCCGCTGCGAGGCGTGCCAGGGCGATGGCGTGATCAAGGTGGAGATGCACTTCCTGCCGGACGTCTACGTGCCGTGCGACGTGTGCCACGGCAAGCGCTATAACCGCGAGACGCTGGAAGTCCAGTACAAGGGCAAGAACATCACCGAGATCCTCGACATGACGGTGGAGGACGCGCACGAGTTCTTCAAGCCGGTGCCGCTGATCGCGCGCAAGCTGCATACCTTGCTGGACGTGGGCCTGGGCTACATCAAGCTGGGTCAGAGCGCGACCACCTTGTCGGGCGGCGAGGCGCAGCGCGTCAAGCTGTCGCTGGAGCTGTCCAAGCGCGACACCGGCCGCACCTTGTACATCCTGGACGAGCCGACCACCGGCCTGCACTTCCACGATATCGATTTGCTGATGAAGGTGATCCACCGTCTGCGCGACCAGGGCAACACCTTGGTCATCATCGAGCACAATCTGGACGTGATCAAGACCGCCGACTGGGTCGTCGATCTGGGACCGGAGGGCGGCGCGGGCGGCGGCAAGATCATCGCCGCCGGCACGCCGGAGGATGTGGCCAAGAACCCGGCCAGCGTCACCGGCAAGTACCTGGTGCCGCTGCTGAAGTAATCAGTCAGAAGTAAACCATGAAACGGGAGCTCCCTCTCTCACCGCTCGATCAGATGATCGACATCGTCGGCCGGTTCGCGCGCGACGACGAGCGGTACGAGACGGTGATCCCGTTTTTGTCGTTGCTGCGGTCCTCGCGGCCGACCGCCGTCACGCGCGGGGTTCTCAAGCCCTCGTGCTGCGTAATTCTTCAAGGCGGCAAGCGCGTGCACCTTGGCGCCGATGTTCTCGATTACGGTCCCGGTGAATATCTTGTGGTCTCTGTCGACCTGCCTGCATCCGGGCAGGTGCTCAACGCCACGCCCGGGCAGCCGTATCTGCTGCTGAACATCGAATTCGAACCGCAGGAAATCGCCGCCATCGTGGCAGAGGCGCATATCGCCATGGCCGATGACGCCCAGCCGGTGCGTGGCGCGTTCGTCGGCCGATCCGATGCCGGCCTGCTGGAAGCGCTGTACAAGCTGGTTCGCTTGCTCGATGCGCCGGCGGCGGAGGCGGCTTTTCTGGCGGTGGGCTTGAAGCGGGAGATCATCTACCGCCTGCTGACCGGGGAATACGGACGGCAGCTGTATCAAAACGTGGTGCTCGACCAGCAGGATCGCGGCATCAGCAAGGCGATCGCGTGGCTGAAGGACAGATTCGACCAGCCGGTCAAGGTCGAGGATCTGGCGCAGGCCACCAATATGAGCGTCTCCAGCCTGCACCATCGCTTCAAGGCGGTAACGATGATGGGGCCGATGCAGTATCAGAAGCAGCTGCGCCTACAGGCGGCGCGCACCTTGCTGCTCAACGGCGATATCGACGCCGGCACCGCCGCCTACAAGGTTGGCTACGAAAGCCAGTCCCAGTTCAGCCGCGAATACCGGCGCCTGTTCGGCGCCCCGCCGATGACGGATGTGAAAAAGCTGCGCGCCTAGCTGGCCGTCACGGTCCGCTTCTCGTCCGCCACCCAATCCTTGATGTGCTTTTCCAGCACATCCATCGGCAAGGCGCCCGCGCCCAGCACCTGGTCGTGGAACTTGCGGATGTCGAAGCCGGCGCCCAGCTCCTTGCGGGCGTAGTCGCGCAGTTCGAGGATCTTCAACTGGCCGATCTTGTAGCCCAGCGCCTGGCCCGGCCAGACGATGTAGCGGTCCGTCTCGCTCTGCACATCGACTTCCTCGATGCCGGAATGGTCGTGGAAGAAGTCCACCACCTGCTGGCGGTTCCACTGCTTGTAGTGCAGGCCCGTGTCCACCACCAGCCGGATCGCGCGCAGCATTTCATCCTGCAGGTGGCCGTAGTAGCTGTATGGGTCCTTGAAGAAGCCCAGCTCCTCGCCCAGACGCTCCGAGTACAGCGCCCAGCCCTCGGCGTAGGCGGTGTAGTTGCCCTGCTGGCGGAACATCGGCAGGCCGTCGATCTCCTGCGCGATCGACAGCTGCATGTGGTGGCCCGGCACGCCCTCGTGCAGCGCGGTGGTCTCGATGCCGATGGTGGAACGGTCCTTGAATTCACCGGTATTCACCATCACGCGGCCGGGACGCTTGCCGTCCGGCGAACCGGGCATGTACGCGGCGGCGGAGGCGCCCTTCTCGCGGAATTCCTCGACCTTGATGATCTCCACCTTCGCCTTCGGCAGCACGCCGAACTGCTGCGGCAACTGCGTGTACATCTGGTCCGTGTATTTTTGATACAGGTCGATGATCTCCTGGCGCGATTTCGGATGCGTGGCCGGGTTGGAGGCCAGCGCTTTGTTGAAGGTCTTCAGATCCTTGAATCCCAGTTTTTGCGCCGTCTCCAGCATCTGCCCTTCGATGCGCGCGACCTCGGACAGGCCCAGTTGATGGATCTCCTCCGGCGACATGTCGGTAGTCGTCGAATTTTTGGCCTTGAAGGCGTAGCGCGCCGCGCCGTCCGGCAGCGACCACATGCCCACTTCCTTGCGGCCGTGCGGCTGGTATTTGGTCTTGGTGTAGACGGCCAGCTTTTTATACGCGGGATTGACATGGGTGCGCACGGCCGCCAGCACTTCCTTGCTCAGGCGCGCCTTGTCGGCGGCGGAGAAGTCCTTCGGGAATTTCTTCAGCGGCTCGGCGAACGGCGACTTGGCCGGCGCCATCGCCGCCACATCCTCGCACTGCTTGACGATCTTCGGAATCAGGAATTGCGGCGGCATCAGCTTGTCGCCGACGCCCTTCTCCATCTGCACCCGCGTCTCGTCGAACAGCTTGGGCAGCGATTGCAGGCGCTTGATGTAGTCCTCGTAATCCTTGACGGTGTCGAACGGCAGCGCCGAAATGATCATCGGGGTATCGATGTGGACGCCGGAGTTCTGCGCCAGCGGCATCTCCCAATCCTTGAAGCGGGCGCCGTCGACGCTCTGGCGCAGCTGGCGCACCATCAGTTCGCGGTTCAACTGCTCCTGCAGCGGAAAGCCGCTGGTGTCGACCGCTTCGAAGCGCTTGAGGAAGTCGTCGCTGGCCTTGATGTCGGCCTCGATGCTCGCCTGCGAAAAGTCGGACCACTTGTCGTTGTAGCGCTTATCGCCCAGCAGCGACGCCCACTCAGGGCTATTGCGCATGGTGTACTCCCACTGCTCCTTGATCAGGCTATTGAGCGCGGCGCGGCGGCCTTCGAGGTCCGGCGCGGCGTTGGCGGATTGGGCGTGGGCAGGGCCAAGCAGCAGGGAAAACAGCAGCGCGCTGGCGACGCCGAGGCGGGTGGTGGTCAGCTTCATCGGGGACTATCCATAAAAAGGGTCGAGCATGCACTTTAAATGAAGCGGCGGCGCAGGGTCGTCGTTTTGTGACGGATGGCGAAAATGCGGTATCGAAGCGCATCTACACGCGACAGGCAGAATCGGGCAAAGATCGTGCAGGAACCCCACTAACGCCCAGGCGCCGCGCTTTCTAGAATGGACGCACCTATTCCACCAAGTCGAAACAGGAGCCTAGCCATGCGTAACATCGAACATATCTACATCAACGGACAATTCGTCATCCCGCACGGGACGGAGATGGCCGATCTCGTCAACCCCACCAGCGGCCAGCTGACCGGCCAGGTGCGCCTGGGCGACGTCGAGGACACGCGCCGCGCCATTGCCGCCGCCAGGGCCGCCTTCCCCGCGTTTTCCCGCACCACCACGGCCGAACGCGGCGCGTACCTCCAGAAGCTGCACGACGCCGTGGCCGCGCGCGCGGACGATGCGGCGCGGGCGCTGGTCGAGGAATACGGCGGTCCGCTCAATACCAGCGTCGGACGGTCGCGCTATACGGCCAGGATGTTCTTGGACGTGAAGAAGGTGATGGAGGACCACGCCTTCGTCAAAACCGTCGGCGTGTCGAAAGTGGTGCTGGAGCCGGTCGGCGTGGTCGGCATCATCACGCCGTGGAACTCGAGCGCCTGGTTCATCGCCAACAAGGTCGCCACCGCCATCGCGGCCGGCTGCACGGTGGTGGTCAAGCCGAGCGAATTGAGCGCGGTGCAGAACCAGATCCTCACCGAATGCTTCCATGCGGCCGGGCTGCCGCCGGGTGTCGTCAACATCGTCAACGGGCGCGGCGACGTGGTCGGCGCCGAGATCAGCGCCCATCCTGGCATCGACAAGATCTCGTTCACCGGCTCCACGCTGGTCGGCAAGACCATCGCGCGCGCGGCGGTCGATACGATGAAGCGCGTGACGCTGGAGCTGGGCGGGAAGAGCGCCAACGTGCTGCTCGACGACGCCGACTTCGCCAAGGCGATACCGGCCGCGATCCAGGCCTGCTTCATGAACAACGGCCAGGCGTGCATCGCCGGCACGCGCCTGCTGGTGCCGGCGCACCGGCTGGAACAGGTCAAGCGGCTGGCCAAGGAGGCGGCGGAAGCGTTCACCGTCGGCGATCCGCGCGAGGCCGGCGTGGCGCTCGGGCCTATCGTCACCAGCAAGCAGTACGAGCGCGTGCAGCACTACATCCGCATCGGCATCGAGGAAGGCGCGGAACTGCTGACCGGCGGGCCGGGCAAGCCGCAGGGTCTGGAGGCGGGCTACTTCGTCAAGCCGACCGTGTTCGCCAACGTCACGCCGTCGATGACCATCGCCCGGGAGGAGATCTTCGGGCCGGTACTGTCCATCCTCACCTACGAGACCGAGGACGAGGCGGTCGCCATCGCCAACGACACGCCGTATGGTTTGCAGGCCTATGTCAGCTCGACCGACCTGGCGCGCGCCAACCGGGTGGCCGGGCGATTGATCGCGGGCCGGGTGCATATCAACGGCATACACGACGACTTGATCGCGCCGTTCGGCGGCTTCAAGCAGTCTGGCATCGGCCGCGAGTTCGGTCCCTATGGGCTCGATGCGTATCTGGAGCCGAAGGTCATCCTCGGCCAAGCAGCGCAGTATCCGGACTGAGGTCGAGCAGGTCGTCGACGTGTCGGAAGATCCGTTGCGGATGTTGGGCGGCCAGCGCGTCGACGTGGTTGAAGCCCCAGGCCACGGCGCCGAAGCCGATGCCGGTGTCGGCGGCCGCCCTGGCGTCGCGGATTTCGTCGCCGATCAGCATCGCGTGCCGCGGCGCGATTGCGCTGGCGGCGAGCACCTTGCGTATCTTGGACGGCTTGCCGAACAGCGAAGCGCCGCACTCCACATGGCTGAACAGGGCAAGCAGCTCCGGGCCAAGGATGGCGCGGACATTGGCGGGCGCGTTGGAGGTGACCACGGTCAGCATCACGCCTTGCGCGTGCAACGCGCGCAAAGCCTGGTCGATGCCGGCGAACAGTGCGATGTTGGCGATATCGTCAGCCATGCGGGTGCGCATGAAGCGCGCGATGGCCGGCACTTTCCATAACGGTATCTCGTGATGCGCCATGATCTGGCGGGCATCGAGGCCGCGCAGGATGCCCTGGCGTTCGCGGTCGAGAGGCTTGAAGCCGTACTTGTCGGCGGCCCGGTCGAACACGCGCACGAAACTGGGGAAGGTATCAGCCAGCGTACCATCGAAATCAAAGATGATGAGCTTGATGCGCATAAAAAAATCCGGGGTCAGGTCCACCAATGCTACACGAGCAGAGCCGTAGAGAGTTCTACGCTTCGGTTCGGGTAGCATTGGTGGACCTGACCCCGGAGTTGGGTTCAGGCCGCTTTGCTTAGCTGGCCAGACGCTGTTCCAGCTCGGCTTTCACCGCCGTCAGTTCCTTCGGCAGGTGGTAGGCCAGCTTGGTGAACAATTCTTCGTGCAGCTTCAACTCTTCACGCCAGGCGTCCTTGTCGATCGAGGTGATCGTTTCGAACTCTTCCGGCGAGAACGGGATGCCGTCCCACTTCAGGTCGCCGAAGCGCGGCGTGGTGCCGAAGATGTTTTCGATACCACCGGCCGAGCCTTCGATACGCTCCAGCATCCACTTGAGCACGCGCATGTTGTCGCCGAAACCAGGCCAGACGAAGTGGCCCTGGTCGTCGGTGCGGAACCAGTTGACGCAGTAGATCTTCGGCAGCGTGGCGGCGTTGACCTTGCCCAGCTTCTCGCCCAGGTTCAGCCAGTGCTGGAAGTAGTCGCTCATGTTGTAGCCCATGAACGGCAGCATCGCGAACGGATCGCGGCGCACGACGCCCATCTGGCCGGCGGCGGCGGCGGTCGTTTCCGAACCCATCGTCGCGGCCATGTAGACGCCTTCGACCCAGTTGCGCGCTTCGGTGACAAGCGGCACGGTGGTCGAGCGGCGGCCGCCGAAGATGAAGGCCGAGATCGGCACACCGGCAGGATCGTCCCATGCAGCGTCGATCACCGGGTTCTGCGTGGCGGCCACGGTGAAGCGGGCGTTCGGGTGCGCGGCCTTGGTGCCGGACGTTGGCGTCCAGTCCTTGCCCTGCCAATCGATCAGGTGCGACGGCGCTTCCTTGGTCAAGCCTTCCCACCAGACATCGCCGTCGTCGGTCAGCGCGACGTTGGTGAAGATGGTGTTCTCGCGCATCGAGGCCATGCAGTTGAAATTGGTCTTTTCGTTGGTGCCGGGGGCCACGCCGAAGTAACCCGCTTCCGGATTGATCGCGTACAGGCGGCCGTCGGCGCCCGGCTTGATCCAGGCGATGTCGTCGCCGATGGTGGTCACTTTCCAGCCGTCGAAGCTCGCCGGCGGGATCAGCATGGCGAAGTTGGTCTTGCCGCAAGCCGACGGGAAGGCCGCCGCGACATAGTGCTTTTTGCCTTCAGGCGATTCGACGCCGAGGATCAGCATGTGTTCGGCCAGCCAGCCCATGCCGTCCTTGGCCGCGTCCTGGTGGCCCATGTTGGAGGCGATCCGCAGCGCGAAGCACTTCTTGCCCAGCAGCGCGTTGCCGCCGTAGCCCGAACCGTAGGACCAGATTTCGCGGGTCTCCGGGTAGTGGACAATGTATTTGGTCGGATTGCATGGCCATGCCACGTCTTTTTGGCCGGCCTTGAGCGGCGCGCCGACGGTGTGCACGCACGGCACGAACTCGCCGTCGGTGCCCAGCACGTCATAGACGGCCTTGCCCATGCGCGTCATGATGCGCATGTTGACGGCGACGTAAGGCGAGTCGGACAGTTCGACGCCGATATGCGCGATCGGCGAGCCCAGCGGACCCATCGAGAACGGCACGACATACATCGTGCGGCCGACCATGCAGCCGTCGAACAGTGGATTGAGGGTGGCGCGCATGTCGGCGGGCTCCATCCAGTTGTTGGTCGGGCCGGCTTCTTCCTTGGTGGCCGAGCAGATGTAGGTGCGGTCTTCGACACGGGCGACGTCGGTCGGGTCCGAGCAGGCGAGGTAGGAGTTCGGACGCTTTTCCTGGTTCAGCTTTTTCATGGTGCCGGCGGCGACCATTTCGGCGCACAGGCGGTCGTACTCCTCCTGCGAACCGTCGCACCAGTAGATGCGGTCCGGTTTGGTCAACGCGGCGATCTCCGCCACCCAATTGATCAGTTTTTGTTGTTTGATGTAAGCTGGGACGTTCAATGTGGCAACGCCACCCATGACGGGCTGATTCATAGTACCTCCAATACAATTAAAATTCTTCGGTCTCTACGCGGCAAGGTCGTCGTCAGCTTGTGGCTTGCGCTCGGAAGCCCATTCGAAATGGGTCGGCGGATCACGGCGGTCTTGTCGAAAGCGCCAAGTGTGTGCATTGGCGCGCAACTCTTTTCGGTGGCGAGTTGTTCAATTTTTGAGCGATTGTACACCCGACATTAGGCGATTCGATCAAAAATGTAGGAGAATTGGTTGACTAAAGTAGTAAGCTATTCAGGTTCTTTCTGACACTGTTATTTCGCTACGAATTTCATTACAAGATCGGCTAACTTCCATGAAAATCGCTATTCTCGATGATTACCAGAACGCAACCGCGACCCTCGCCTGCTACGATTTATTGCGCGGGCACGAGGTTAAAGTGTTCAATAACACAACAAAAGGGCTGGGACAGCTGGCAATCCGGCTGGCGCCGTTCGACGCTTTGGTGCTCATCCGTGAGCGCACTACATTGTCCCGGGCACTGTTGAACAAGCTGCCCAACCTGAAGCTGATTTCGCAGACCGGCAAGCTGGCCGGACACGTCGACGTGGCCGCCGCGACCGAGCTGGGCATCGCCATCGCCGAGGGTGTCGGCTCGCCGACCGCGCCGGCCGAGCTGACGTGGGCGCTGGTGATGGCGGCCGCGCGCAAGATCGTGCCCTACGCCAGCAATCTAAAGGACGGGCTGTGGCAGACCGCCTCGGTCAACCCGCAGTTGAACGGATTGGGCGTGGTGCTCAAGGGCCGCACGCTCGGGATTTGGGGCTACGGCAAGATCGGCCAGTTGATCGCCGGCTATGGCCGGGCGTTCGGCATGAAGGTGGTGGTGTGGGGCAGCCAGGGCAGCCGCGACAAGGCGGTGGCCGATGGCTACGCGGCGGCGGCGTCGCGCGAGGCGTTCTTCGGCGAGGCCGATGTGCTGAGCATGCACCTGCGGCTGCATCCGGACACGCGCGGCATCGTCACGGCGGAAGACCTGGCGCGCATGAAGCCGACGGCGCTGTTCGTCAACACCAGCCGCGCCGAGCTGGTGGCGCCCGACGCGCTGGAGCAAGCGCTCAACCAGGGCCGCCCGGGCTACGCGGCGATCGACGTGTTCGAGACCGAGCCGCTGGAGGCGACTTCGCCGCTGCTGCGCATCCCGACCGTGCTGGCGACGCCGCACCTGGGCTACGTGGAGCGGGACAGCTACGAGCTGTACTTCCGCCACGCGTTCCAGAACATCGTGGATTTCGCGAACGGGACTTGCGACAAGATCAACAACCCGGAGTACAAGGCCAACGCGCGGCGCTAAGGCCCGGCCATCGGTTGGCGGCAAGGACTAATCGGTCTGCTCGGGCACTTCCGGCAAACCGGTGACATTGACGCGCGGCGCCGGCATCACATGCACCTTGTTCCACAGCCCCGCCCAGCCGGGCGGCCAGCCGATCTCCGGTCCCGCGTACGGCGGCAAGGTCGCGCGCACCGGGATCACCGGCACCGCCGGCATGTCCATCAGCGGGCCGCCATCGGCACGCTGCATGTCCAGGCTGTACATATATCCCGGCAGCAGCGCCTCGCAGACGCTGTCGAACCACGCGGTGTGGTCCTCGTCGCGTCCCAGCGCCTGCGCCAGCCCCTGCGGATCGAACCTGGCCAGCGCGTGGATCAGCTCCTCCGTGGTGGCGCCGGGCGAATCGCCCCACCCCATCACCGGATTGACGTTGTAGTCGGCCCCCGAGCCATACCAGCCCTCGCGCCACGAGCGCTGCATCCAGTCGCGCTGGCCGGTGAACAAATGCCAGCGCCAGTGCAGGCCGGACGGCTTGGGCCAGGAATACAAATAGAGCCTTTGATAACCGGCCTTGTGCAACGCGCGCACCACCGCCATCAAGCGGGCGTGGGGCATGCGGTCGGGCGGCGCGCGGCGGAACAGGATGGCCTCGCCGTCGGCGAACTGCACCTCGTCGGTGGACAGGTTCAGGTCGAGCGTGCGCGACTCGCTGCCGAAGCGGGCGGAGATCCAGCCGGTCAGCAGATTGACCGACGTGATGACGCCGTAGCCGCGATGGCGATGAAAGATAACAGTTCCGGGGGCGACGGCTTTCATGGTGTGCGGGCGGACAAAAGAAACCAGTGTAGACCTAGTATGCCCAACTTTCCAGCCCGCCGCGCCCTCTTTTTTGCGCGTCGGGGTATCCGGGGGTTTGGGTTATGATGCAGGTCATTTTCCTCAGCTTGAGCTTTTATCATGACCCTGCGCATCCTCGCCACCGGCGGCACCTTCGACAAACACTACAATGAATTGAACGGCACGCTGGGCTTCGCCGACAGCCACGTGCCGGCGCTGCTGGAACGCTGCCGCCTGACCGTCGATGTGGCCCTTGAAACATTGCCGCTGATGGATTCGCTCGACATGGTCGACGCCGACCGCGAACGCATCCTGGCCTCGTGCCGCGCCGCGCCGGAGAAGGCGATCGTGATCATCCACGGCACCGACACCATGCCGCAAACGGCCATGGTGCTGGGACCGGCCGAGCTGGGCCGGACGATCGTGCTGACCGGCGCCATGATCCCGTACGAGATCGCCAATTCGGACGCGCTGTTCAACCTCGGCTTCGCCTGCGGCGTGGCGCAAACCCTGCCGCCCGGCGTCTACGTGGCGATGAACGGCAAGATCTTCGCCTGGGATAACGTGCAGAAGAACAAAGCGGCCGGCGTGTTCCAGCCGCTGTAACCGACAGACGAAAAAAAGCCGCGGCATCGTGCGATGCCGCGGCTTTTTCTACTTAACAACCTCAGGCTTTCGCTTCGCCGCCCAGTGCTTCGACGACGTCGGCCATCAGCTTGTTGAGCTCGCCAGTCATCAGCATGAAGTCGCCGTCGAAACGCTCTTCGTCGTTCTTGGTGCTCGATTCCTTTTCGGCGATCACGTCCAGCGGCTTGATGCCCTTGATCGCCAGCGATTCGGTGAGCACGAAGGAAATCTTGCTGTCCCACGTCATCGCCAGGCGCGTGCACTGCTTGCCGGCGGCGATGTGGCGGCGCACCTCGTCCGCCTCCAGGGTGTGGCGCACGTAGCGCACGGCGGCCTTGCTCTCGCCGGTGGCGCGCAGCTCGGTGTCCATGTCGACCGTGAAACCGGCCGGCGCGTCGTCCGCCTGCAGCCATTCGGTCATCACGCCGACCGGCGAGCGCTGCACGCGCAGGCTTTCCAGCGGCAGTTTATCGACGGCCTTCAGCAGCAGCTTGATCACTTCGTCGGCCTTGGCCGGGCTGGCCGCGTCGACCACCAGCCAACCGTTGACCGGGTCGATCCAGGTCCAGACGTTGCTGCGGATCGAGAACGCGCGCGGCAGCAGTTCGTCGGCGACGCGCTCTTTCAGCTCCTTCATGGCTTTCTTGCCGGGAGCGAAACCTTGCGCTTCCTCCATCTCGGCGGCGCGGGCCTTGGCGACCTGGTTGATGACCGTCGACGGCAGCAGTTTCTTCTCGGTGCCCAGCAGAATCAGCATTTGCTTGTTCACCACGTGCACCAGGCCGCCGTTCGGACGCGGCGTGTCCCAACCCTGGCGCAGCAACTCGTTGCTGTTGGCTGGTACGAAGGAGTGGGGAGCGAGGGCGGCTTCCAATTGTTCCGGGGTATAGGCCCAAGGGGCCGGCAGACGGTAAATCTGAAGATTCTTAAACCACATGAGTGAGTGCCTTGTTCAGTAATGCCAGGGGAGCGCCATTTTACACGCTGGCGGCCGCCCCCGACCGATTGTGGTGGGATTGAAACTATGCGAACAGGTCGCCCTGCACGCCGCGCCGGGCGTGCGCCGCGCCTTCCGGCGGCGGCGGTTCGAGCGTGCTGGCCCGCACGCCCAGCAGCCGCAGGCGCCGCTCCAGCGGCACCCGCTTGAGGCATTCGCGCGCCGCGTGCAGGATGGCGGTCGGATCGGCCACCGGATGCGGCAGGGTCACGTTGCGGCTGACGATCTGGAAATCGTCGAAGCGCAGCTTGATGCTGATGGTGCGGCTAACGTAGCCCTTGCGCTTGAGGTCGTCCGCCAGCCGGTCGCACAGCGACGTCAGGATGCCGGACAACGCGCCCCGGTCCTGGCGCGCGTGCAGATCGCGCTCGAAGGTGGTTTCGCGGCTGATCGACTTGCTCTCGGAGCTGGTGGAGATTTCGCGGTGGTCGATGCCGCGCGCGGCCGTGGACAGCCAGCCGGCGTAATGGGCGCCGAAGTGGTCCTGCAACAGGCCGGCGTCGGCGGCGGCCAGCTGGCCGATGGTGTCGATGCCCAGCGCGGCCAGTTTTTCGGTGGCCTTGGGGCCGATGCCGTTGATCTTGCGCACGCCCAGCGGCCAGATGCGCGCCGGGATATCGTCGTAGCCGAGGATCGTCAGGCCGTTGGGCTTTTCCAGGTCGGAGCAGATTTTCGACAGCAGCTTGTTGGGCGTGATGCCGATCGAGCAGGACAGGCCGGTGGCGTCGCGCACGGCCTGCTTGATGCGCTGCGCCAGTTCCAGCGTTTCGCCCTCGACGCGGGTCAGGTCGATGTAGATCTCGTCGATGCCGCGGTCCTCGAAATCCGGCGCGATCGACGCCACGGCGGCTTTAAAGAGACGCGAAAAATGGCGGTAGGCGTCGAAGTTGACCGGTAGCAGAATGGCGTCGGGCGCCAGCTTGGCGGCCTTCATCATGCCCATGGCCGAGCCCACGCCCAGCGCGCGCGCCTCGTAGGTGGCGGTGGTGATGACGCCACGGCCGACATAGTCGCGCAGGCGGGCGTAGCGGTGCGTGCCGTCCTCCTGCAACACCGGCTGGGCGTCGCGGCCGCCGCCGATCACCACCGGCTGGCCGCGCAGGTCCGGGTAGCGCAGCAGCTCGACGGAGGCGTAGAACGCATCCATGTCGAGGTGGGCGATGCGCCGGGTATCGTCAGTCATGTGCCAAAGTAAACCGAAATTTGAATGCTCGACCGCGTCAATTTGAACGAGGAAACACGTAAGGCGGATTAGCGCAGCGCAATCCGCCATGCATGCGCCACCGGCGGCCCGTCATTGACGACCGCGCAAAATTACTGTGAATACATACAGTATCCCCTGAAATCGATCAGCCCGCAAGTGCGGGCGGACGGCGCACCGCCACCACCACCAGCACCGCGCCCGCCACCAGACTGGCCGCCAGCAAATAAATGCCGTTGGCCGTGCTGTGCGTGGCGTCCTTGATCGCGCCGACCAGGTACGGGCTGACGAAGCCGGCCAGGTTGCCGACCGAGTTGATCAGCGCGATGCCGGCCGCCGCCGCGGCGCCGCCCAGCATCGCCGTCGGCAGGCTCCAGAAGATCGGGAAGGTGCTCAGGATGCCGGCCGTCGCCACGCTCAACGCCGCCATCGCGATGACGGTGTTGTCGCTATAAACGGTGGCCACGACCAGGCCCAGCGCGCCGGCCAGCGCGGCGATCGCCGCGTGCCAGCGCCGCTCGCCGCTGCGGTCCGAGTGGCGCGCGGCCAGCACCATGACCACCGCCGCGACGAAATACGGGATCGCCGTCAGCAAACCGATCGTGAAGACATCGTCGATGCCGCTGTTCTTGACCAGTTGCGGCAGCCAGAAGCTAACGCCGTACAATCCCATGACGAACAGGAAGTACACCAGCGCCAGCAGCCATACCTTGCCGTTGCTGAACATCCGCGCGAGCGGCATGTGCTGTTGCTGTTTGCCTTCCTCGGCGATCGCTTGCTCCAGCTTTTGCTTGTCGCCTTCGCTCAGCCACCGGGCCGAGCGGATGCCGTCGTCCAGATAGAACAGGGTCCAGATACCGAGCAACGTCGACGGCACGCCTTCGAGCAGGAACAGCCACTGCCATCCGCTCAGGCCGTGAAGACCGGCGAAGGTCTTCATGATCCAGCCCGACAAAGGCCCGCCGACCACGCCGGCCACGGCCACGCCGCTCATGAACAACGCGACCATGCGCGCGCGCCGGTGCGCCGGATACCAGTAGGTCAGGTAGAGGATGATGCCGGGGAAGAAGCCCGCCTCGGCCGCGCCCAGCAGAAAGCGCAGCACGTAGAAACTGGCGACGCTGTCGACGAACATCATCGCCGACGAGATCACGCCCCAGCTGATCATGATGCGGGCGATCCAGATGCGCGCGCCGGTGCGCGTCATCAGCAAGTTGGACGGCACCTCGAACAAAAAGTAGCCGACGAAGAAGATGCCGGCGCCGATGCCGTACACGGTGTCGCTGAAGCGCAGGTCCGACAGCATCTGCAACTTGGCGAAGCCGACGTTGACGCGGTCCAGGTAGGCCGCCACGTAGCACAGGAACAGGAAAGGCATCAGCCGCCAGCTGACGCGGCGGTACAGGCCGTCGAGGGGATCGCTACTGGTGTGGTTGCGCCGCATGGGTCGCTTTCTTATCGGTTCGTCGCGGCCCTATCTTGACACCGCCAAACAGGCCCGCGGGCAATTTTTCTAAATTATTTACAAAACCCCTTGCGGAACCGATAAACCAGCTTGTAGAATACGGCCTCGTTCAGCAGTTGTAGCAGTTAAATGAAACAACGCTGATAAGTTTTCTGGGTGCTTAGCTCAGTTGGTAGAGCGGCGCCCTTACAAGGCGTAGGTCGGGAGTTCGACCCTCTCAGCACCCACCAGAGAAAACGATAAAACGAATTAGGAGTGGTAGTTCAGTTGGTTAGAATACCGGCCTGTCACGCCGGGGGTCGCGGGTTCGAGTCCCGTCCACTCCGCCAACATTCCTTAAGGGCCCGATCTTGATCGGGCCCTTATTCATTTCAGCTTCAGAAATATTGCGTATGCTTGTGCGCGATGACGACCACCCTCCATCCCTATCTGCGCTTCCGCGCCCGCATGACGCGGCAAGCACTGCTGCGCATCATCCCCGGCCTGTCCAGTTCACTGGAAATCATTCTGCTCGGCTTCGCGCCGGTGGCCATCGGACTGCTCGCCTGCATCGCCTTGCCGGGATTGTTCGCCGCCACGCTGCCCTGGCCGGAAGCGCTGGCGCTGGTGCTCGCGCAAGTGCTGGTGGCCACCGCGCCGGCCTGGCTGATGCGCAAACACCTGCATCCGGCCGAGGCCACGCTGTGGAGCCGCACGCTGCCGATCAGCCCGCGCCTGCGATGGGGCGCCGATGCGATGGTGGCCGGCATCATCGCCGCACCGGTGGCCGTCGCCTCGGCGGTGTCCACCGCGATCTGGTTCTATCAGTGGCCTGACTGGCTGCACCCGGTCGCGCCGGTGGCATTGGCGCTGACGGTGCTGTCGCTGCTGCTGGCGTGGACGCTGTCGACGCTGATCCTCGCGCAACGCGTGCGCATGCCGGCGGCGCGCAAGCCCGGCCGCGCCCGGCCGGCGCCGACCAGCTATGCGCCAGGCGCGGCACGCCTGCCGAAAGCGCTGTATCGATGGCACCGGCTTTTCTGGCTGCCGTTCTGGCGCGCGGACGATGTCGTCGGCATCCAGCAAACCTTGCTGTTGCTGGGCGCCGTGCTCGGCGTCACGCTCTGGATCTGGCGTCCGCCGCTGGTGCCGCCGGCGCTATGGGGCGCCTGCACGGCGCTGGCGTTGATGCTGCTGACCGATCGCGGCGACAAAGCCGTGGCCGAGCAGATCGCGCGGCTGCGTCCCGCGGCCGCCGCCTGGCCCATCGACGCGGAGCGCCTGTTCCGCGCCGCGATGGTGCTGTCGCTGCTGCCCGGCCTATGCGTGATGGCGTGGTTCGCCGCGCTGACGTTGGGCCGCGCCGCGGCCGGCCACAGCACCACCGTCGCCATCGTCTGGCTGTGCTTTGCCGCCACCACGCAAATCGCCGTCGTCGCGCTGCGCGGGCTGAGCGCGCGCGGCCGCACCGCGCTGGTGTTCGGCGCCATCCTTATCCTGACCGCGATTGGAAGTGAACTATGGAATTGAACCCCGTGCTGCAGATCGATCGGCTGAGTTTTGAGTTCGCCAGCCATCCGCTGTTCCGCCAGTTCTCGTTGCGGCTGGGCGCGGGCATCACCTGGCTGCGCGGCGAGAACGGCGCCGGCAAGACCACCTTGCTGAAGCTGGCCGGCGGCGCGTTGACGCCGCACGGCGGCACCATCCGCCTCGACGACATCGAGATCCACGCGCAACCGCTGGCGTATCGGATGCGATGCCACTACTGCGGCGGCGACACGCCGCAACTACCGTGGCTGACCGTGCGCGAGCTACTCGATCTGCACCTGTCGCTCTACCCCGCCACCGACGCCGCGCTGCTCAACGCCGAGCTGGCCGCCTTCCACCTGCTGCCGGCACTGGACCAGCCGGTGACCACGCTGTCGCTGGGCCAACACAAGAAGATGCAGCTGGCGTTGGCGCTGGCGCTGCCGGTGCGCCTGCTGCTGATCGACGAGCCGTTCAACGGCCTCGATGCCGACGCCGTCGCCTACCTGCGCGCGCAACTGTCGGCGCCGGCACGGCTGGCGCGCCAATGCATCCTGCTGACCAGCCATCTCGACCCGGCGCTGCCGCTGGCGCAGACGGTGCAACTGTAGTCGCCACGCGGCGGCCAACCGGTCGATCCGGGCCGTTGCCGTGGTCATGCCCGTAAGGCATAGGCTGTGTTAAATTTGCAAAAATTTCCGGAACGGAAGGATCTAGCGGGGCAAAACAGGCGACAATGTCTGCCATACGCGGCCAGTCGGCAGCGAGACCGCACAAGTGCGCTTACTTCCACACCTTGGAGTTCTTTCCCGATGTTCGGCTTTTTCAGGTCCACCACTTTGTCGCCGCGCTTGTTGCGGTTGAAGGATTCGGCGCTGTTCGCCTCGTTGACGCCGCTCGAACTAAAGACCGTCGACGGCCTGATGCATGAGCGCCGCTATCTCGCCGACGAAATCATCTTCGACGAGGGCGAGGAAGGCCAGGCGCTGTATGTGGTGATGTCGGGCCGGGTGCTGGTCAGCCGCGAGGTCGGCGCCGGACGCGAAGTGGTGGCCGAGCTGTCGGCCGGCTCGTTCTTCGGCGACATGGCGCTGCTGGACAATTCGCCGCGCAACGCCCAGACGCGCGCGCTGGAGAACTGCGAGCTGGCGGTGTTCTTCCGCGCCGACTTCATGGGACTGATGGAAACGGACGCCGTCATCGGCTACAAGATCGCGCTGGCCCTGGCGCGCCACATCGGCACCCGCCTGCGCGAATGGATGGGCGCGGCCCCGCACGTCGAGGCGCTATGACGTTCATCCCCACCCAACAGCGGGCCGGTCCGGTTGTCTGGAGCGGCATCATCGCCGCCACCTGCGCGCTGCTGTTCCTGTTGCAGCAGATGCTGTTCCTGGCGATCCCCTTCCTGTTCGGCATCGTCCTGTACTACATCATGCAACCGCCGATGCAGCGCCTGATCCGCGCCGGCGTGCGCGTGAACGCGGCCATCCTGACGGTCGGTTCGGCGTTCCTGCTGGTGTTGTTGATCGTCGTCGTGATCGCCATGCAATGGGATTCCGGCCCGTCCGAACCGTGGCAGGACATGCTGGGCAGGTACATCAGCGGCGGCCTCGAATTCGTGCGCCAAACGATGCTGTCGCTCGAGCGCGAGTTCCCCATCCTCAAGCAAGTCAAGCTGGCGCGCACCGTCAACAGCCGGGTCAACTCGTTCACCGGCACCTTCGTGCAAAAGCACCTGACGGAGATCCTGGTGTCGGTGGCGGCGTGGCTGCCGTCGTTGCTGCTGGCGCCGTTTTTGACCTTCTTCTTCCTGCGCGACGGCCTGCGCTTCAAGAAGTTCCTGGCGCGCGCGGTGCCGAACGCCTTCTTTGAAAAGACCTTGTGCCTGCTGCACGAAGTCGACCAGACCGCGCACCGCTACTTCCAGGGCCTGGTCAAGCTGACGGTGCTCGACACGGCGGTGCTGGCGCTGGGCCTGTGGGCGATCGGCGTATCCTCGCCGCTGGTGCTGGGGCTGATCGCGGCGGTGCTGGCGTGGGTGCCGTATGTCGGTTCCATCCTCGGCTGCATGCTGGTGGTGATGGTCGCCTCGACCGACGCGCCCGGCGATCCGTCGGTGGCCTACCTGGCCATCGGCGTATTCATCCTGGTGCGCCTGCTGGACGACTTCGTCTTCATGCCGCTGACCCTGGGGCGCAGCCTGCACATCCACCCGCTGATCACGGTGCTGATGATCTTCATCGGCGGCTACGTGGCCGGCGTGGCCGGCCTGATGCTGGTGCTGCCGCTGCTCGGCGTGGTCATGGTCGTCGGCGAAACGCTGGGGCGGCTGATCACCGATGCGCGCCTGCGCGCGCGCCACCGCAACGCCATCCACCTGCGCGACAAGCAAGCCAGCGTCGACCTCGTCACATAAAATCCCGCAGGGTCAAGTCTGTCATTCGGACACGATCACAGCCGTACGGACACTTACAAAAACCCGCGCGGTCAAGTCTGTCATTCGGACACGATCACAGCCGTACGGACACTTACTGTTCAGGACGTGTCCGAAAGACAGACTTGACCCCGGGCTTGGGACGCCGGGCGGTGGTCGATTTCTCTTGACTTATGAATGAGAATCGTTATCATTCCTGTTTCCGATTGGATTACTAGTACTTACAATCCATCCCCCTCCCCGTTCGCCAAAATTAACAACAGGAATCGATGAATACGCACGCCCGCGCCCACCAGCGTCTTAAACTGAATAAACTCGCCATCTGCGTGGGGCTGGCGATGCCCTTCATCGCCCAGGCGCAGATCGCCGACCAGAACAGCGCCGTGCTGCCGCAGGTGGAGGTCACCGCCGATAAGATGGGCGATACCACCGAAGGCACCGGCTCGTACACCACCGGCCGCACCCGCACCGCTTTGCCGCTGGGCCTGTCGCTGCGCGATACGCCGCAGTCGGTCTCCGTGGTCACGCAGCAGCGCATCGAGGACCAGGGCCTGCTGTCGATCACCGATGTCGTCAACAACGTCACCGGCGTCTCGGTCAACCAGTACGAAACCAACCGCGCCGGCTTCACCGCGCGCGGCTTCGATATCACCAATCTGCAAATCGACGGCATCCCGACCACCTGGGAGCAGCCGTGGAGCTCGGGCGAAGTGGCCGGCAGCCTGGCCATCTACGACCGCGTGGAAGTGGTGCGCGGCGCCACCGGCCTGATGACCGGCGCCGGCAATCCGTCGGCCGCCATCAACCTGGTGCGCAAGCGCGCCACCAGCAAGGAGCTGACCGGCTCGGCCGAGATCGGCGTCGGCCGCTTCGACGAGCGCCGCGTGCTGGTCGACGTGTCGACCCCGCTGACGCAGGCCGGCAACGTGCGCGCGCGCGTGGTCGGCGAGTACCAGGAGGCGGACAGCTGGATCGATTACGCCAGCGACACGAAAAAGACCGTCTACGCCACCGTCGAGGCCGACCTGACGCCGCAGACCTTGTTGTCGGCCGGCTTCAGCCGCCAGGAGACCGATCCGAAGGGCCCGATGTGGGGCGGCTTGCCGTTCTGGTACACCGACGGCACGCGCACCAACTGGCCGGTGTCGAAAACGTCGGCCGCCGACTGGGCCAACTGGCCGACCTCGTACAACAACGGCTTCGTCAACCTCGAACACAACTTCGCCAATGGCTGGAAGGTGCGCGCCACCTACAGCCACGGCGACCGCAAGAGCGACTCGCACCTGCTGTACCTGTCGGGCGTGCCCGACCGCGTGACCGGCCAGGGCATGTTCGCCTTCTCCGGCTCCTACGTCACCCACACCAAGCAGGACGACGCCGGTCTGCACGCCAGCGGTCCGTTCGAGCTGGGCGGGCGCAAGCACGAGGCCGCGTTCGGCTACATGCACTCGAAGCAGAAGTTCAACGCCAACAGCCGCGCCGCCGATTTCGGCTCGCAGCCGTCGGACGTGGGCGACTTCAACAACAGGGACGCGGCCGCCTACCCGAGCCCGACCTGGGGCCCGCAGACCTTCTACGAAGGCGGCGTCACCAAGCAGGAAGGCTTGTACGGCGTGGCCCGCTTCTCGCTGGCCGATCCGCTCAAGCTGATCCTGGGCGCGCGCCTGACCAACTACCAGAAGGACGTCACGCTCAGCTACGCGGCGCCGTACACGATGAAGTACGACAAGGAAGTGACGCCGTACGCCGGCCTGGTCTATGACCTCAACGAGACCTACTCGGCCTACGCCAGCTACACCGACATCTTCCAGCCGCAAAGCGAGAAGAACCTCGCCGGCGGCACGCTCGATCCGATCGTCGGCAAGAGCTACGAAGCCGGCGTCAAGGGCGAGCATTTCGGCGGCCGCCTGAACACCTCGCTGGCCGTGTTCCGCATCAAGCAGGACAATCTGGCGCAGGCGGGGGGCATGGTCCTGCGTCCGGGCCAGAGCGCGCCGGAGGCGTTCTACGTGGGCTCCGAGGGCGCCACCAGCAAGGGCTTCGAGCTGGAGGCGTCGGGCGAACTGGCGCGCGGCTGGAACGCCACCGTCGGCTACACGCAGTTCAAGGCGGAGGACGCCAACGGCGTCGACTTCAACAGCATCTATCCGCGCAAGCTGTTGCGCGTGTACACCACCTACAAGCTGCCCGGCCAGCTGAGCGGCCTGACGGTCGGCGGCGGCGTCAACTGGGAAGGCCGCACCTACACGGTCGATCCTGGCGCGCCGGCCAGCACCAACGGCTTGATCGAGCAGGATTCGTTCAGCCTGGTCAACCTGATGGCGCGCTATGACATCACCAAGCAGCTGTCGGCGCAAGTCAACATCAACAACGCGCTCGACAAGAAACACTTCGGCATGTTCGCCGCGTACGGCGCCATCACCTACGCCGCGCCGCGCACGGCGTCGGTGTCGCTGAAGTACCGCTTCTGATCGGCAGGGACCGCGCCCGCGCCGGCGCGGTCCCTTTTTGCTTTCTAATTGTTGGAGGTTACCTTGCGCGCCTTCTGGACTTTGATCCATCGCTACGCCGGCCTGCTGATGGCCGGCTTTTTGTTTATCAGCGGCGTCACCGGCGCCATCATTTCGTGGGACCACGAGCTCGACGACGTGCTCAATCCGCACCTGATGGAAGCCCACACGGCCGGACCGGCGCAAGCGTCGCTGGCGCTGGCGCGGCAGGTCGAGGCGCGCTACCCGGACGTGCGCGTGTCGTACATTCCGCTGCACGCGCAACAGGGCGACTCGATCGCGCTGGGCGTCAGCCCGCGGGTCGATCCGGCCACCAAGAAACTGGCCGAGCCGGGCTTCAACCAGGTCTTCGTCGATCCCGTCAGCGGCGCCGAGCTAGGCAAGCGCGAATGGGGCGCGGTCTGGCCGATCACCAAGGAAACCTTCGTCTCCTTCCTGTACCGCCTGCATTACACGCTGCACATTCCCGAAATGTGGGGCATCGACCGCTGGGGCATCTGGCTGCTGGGCGGCATCGCCATCATCTGGACCCTGGACTGCTTCGTCGGCTTCTACCTGACGTTGCCGGTGCGCCGCAAGAAAGCTGACGCCGCCGGCAACATCGCCGCGCGCGCCGCCGTCAGCGACGACATCGCCGGCGACAAGCCGCTACCGGCCGGCAAGTCGTGGTGGCAGCGCTGGCAGCCGGCGTGGAAGGTGCGCTGGAACGGCGGCAGCAACAAGCTCAACTTCGACCTGCACCGCGCGTTCAGCCTGTGGACCTGGGCGCTGCTGTTCATCCTGGCCTTCACCGCGTTCTCGCTCAACCTGTACAACGAGGTGTTCGCGCCGGTGATGAAGACGTTCTCGCAGGTCACGCCGACGCCGTTCGACACGCGCCCGATGGCCGACAAGCACCACCCGATCGAGCCGCGCCTGGGCTACGCCGAGGTGATCGAGCGCGCCAGCCACGAAGCGATCAACCGCAAGTGGGCCGAGCCGGCCGGCGGCGTGTTCTATTCGCAGGAGTTCGGCATCTACGGCGTCAGCTTCTTCACGCCCGGCAACGACCACGGCACCGGCGGCGTCGGCACGGCGGCGCTGTACTACGACGCCGCCGACGGCCGCCTGCTGGGCGACCGCCAGCCGTGGAAAGGCACGGCGGCCGACATCTTCCTGCAGGCGCAGTTCCCGCTGCATTCGGGCCGCATCCTCGGCCTGCCGGGGCGCATCCTGATCTCGTTCATGGGCGTGGTCGTCGCCATGCTCAGCGTGACGGGCGTGATCATCTGGTGGCGCAAGCGCGCCTCGCGCGTGACGGTGGCGCACAAGCGCCAGCGCGGCATGCTAGTCGCCGAGTAACTTCGAAGGGGCGAAAAAAAACCGGGAGCGCGCTCCCGGTTTTTCTTTGGCCGCTATTTCTTACGCGGTCATCGCGTGCTTCTCTGCCGATTCCGCGACCACTTCCTCGTCGTCCGAGCGGATCAGGTGATCGAAGGCCGACAACGCCGCCTTCGCGCCTTCGCCGGTGGCGATGATGATCTGCTTGTACGGCACCGTGGTGACGTCGCCGGCGGCGAACACGCCCGGAATCGACGTCTGGCCACGGGCGTCGACTTCGATCTCGCCGTGGCGCGACAACGCCAAGGTGCCCTTGAGCCACTCGGTGTTCGGCACCAGGCCGATCTGCACGAACACGCCTTCCAGCTCGACCTTCTTCGCTTCGCCCGACACGCGGTCGTTGTAGCTCAGGCCGTTGACGATCTTGCCGTCGCCGTGGATCTCGGTCGTTGCCGCCGAAGTGATCACGGTGACGTTGGCCAGGCTGCGCAGCTTGCGTTGCAGGACCGCGTCGGCGCGCAGCTCGGCGCCGAACTCGATCAAGGTCACGTGCTTGACCAGGCCGGCCAGGTCGATCGCCGCCTCGACGCCGGAATTGCCGCCGCCGATGACCGCCACGCGCTTGCCCTTGAACAGCGGGCCGTCGCAGTGCGGGCAGTAGGCGACACCGTGGTTGCGGTATTCCTTCTCGCCCGGCACGTTGATCTCGCGCCAGCGGGCGCCCGTCGCCAGGATCACCGACTTGGCCTTCAAGGTCGCGCCGGTGGCGGTGGTGATCTCGATCAGCTTGCCCGGCACCAGCTTGGCGGCGCGCTGCGTGTTCATGATGTCGACGTCGTATTCCTTGACGTGCTGCTCCAGCGCCACGGCGAATTTCGGACCGTCGGTTTCCTTGACCGAGATGAAGTTCTCGATCGCCAGCGTGTCGAGCACCTGGCCGCCGAAACGCTCGGCCAGCACGCCGGTCTTGATGCCTTTGCGGGCGGCGTAGACGGCCGCTGCCGCGCCGGCGGGACCGCCGCCGACGATCAGCACGTCGAACACGTCCTTCTTGCTCAGCTCGGCGGCCTGGCGGGCGCCGGCGTTGGTATCGAGCTTCGCCAAAATCTCTTCGACGTTGGTGCGGCCCTGGCCGAAATGCTCGCCGTTCAGGAACATCATCGGTACCGCCATGATCTGGCGCGCTTCGACTTCTTTCGGGAACACGCCGCCGTCGATGGTGGTGACCTTGATGCGTGGGTTAATCACCGACATCGCGTTGAGCGCCTGCACCACTTCCGGGCAATTGTGGCAGGTCAGCGAGATGAAGGTTTCGAAGGCGTAATCGCCGTCGAGGTTACGGATTTGCTCGATGACGGCGTCGTCGAACTTGATGGTGTGGCCGCCGACCTGCAGCAGCGCCAGCACCAGCGAGGTGAATTCGTGGCCCATCGGAATGCCGGCGAAACGCACGCCGATATCGGTGCCGGGGCGGTTGATGCTGAACGACGGCTTGCGCTCGGCGTCGTCGGTGCGCTTGACCAGGGAGATCTTGTCGCTCAACAGGACGATTTCCTGGAGCAATTCTTCCATTTCGCGGGCCTTGGCGCTGTCGTCGAGCGATGCGACGATCTCAATCGGTTGCACCACTTTTTCCAGGTAGGTTTTCAACTGGGCTTTGAGATTTGCATCCAACATGATTTTTTCTTCCTTTTTACAAATATTTAGGCGTATGCCGGGCCGGACGCCCGGTCCGGCATCGCGGTAACTACTTGTGTGCTGCGTTTTTCAAGCTCAGCTTTACAACTTAGATCTTGCCGACCAGGTCCAGCGATGGGGTCAGGGTCGCTGCGCCTTCGGTCCACTTGGCTGGGCACACTTCGCCTGGGTGGGCTGCCACGTACAGGGCGGCTTTGACTTTGCGCAGCAGCTCGGAAGCGTCGCGGCCGATGCCGTTGTCGTGCACTTCCATCACTTTGATCTGGCCTTCCGGGTTGATGACGAAGGTGCCGCGCAGCGCCATGCCTTCTTCTTCGATCATGACTTCGAAGTTGCGCGACAGCGTGCCGGTCGGGTCGCCGATCAGCGGGTAGTTCACCTTCTTGATCGCGTCCGAGGTGTCGTGCCATGCTTTGTGCGCGAAGTGGCTGTCGGTCGACACGCCGTAGACTTCCACGCCCAGCTTGGCGAATTCAGGCTGGTGATCGGCCAGGTCTTCCAGTTCGGTCGGGCAAACGAAGGTGAAGTCGGCTGGGTAGAACATCAGCACCGACCACTTGCCCTTCAGGGATTCTTCGGTCAGATCGATGAATTTGCCGTTCGCGTATGCGGTTGCCTTGAATGGTTTTACTTGGGAATTGATCAGGGACATTGTGGTTTCCTCGTTGGGTTGTGAATCATTGAGACGCCAGTGTACGGCTTTTTAACCCATATGCAAAATTGATTGTTCCAATAGTTTCAATTTGTTTTAACTATGACGCGTGCATATGGGATAGCTATTATCGCCGTTCCCGCAAGGCGCCGTGCGCGCCTTACTTTTCGGCACGCCGAGCACGGGCGCGGGATGCATGAGGCTGGGAACGGGTAGCGGAGAGAAAAAAGGCCGCGCGAATCGCATCCGCCGCTCAAGCGCCGGAACCGCTCGTAAAGGACGATGGCGCGCTCTACGACTCCACCGTCCGGCCGTGCGATGGCTTCAGCCTGTCAAGAAACGATCGCAAGAGGGAGCTGAGGCCGGCAATTGAGTCAATTTTTCCGTGGTGGTCTAGAAGATTCTGTCCCGACTCGGCATCTACAATCTCGGCGTAGAAATCACCGCTATCCCAGCAAGTGATACGTCCCATGCGTATCGGCGAGTCGAAATCGATTCTGGCGGCGGCATTTGCCGAGGCGCTGCCCGGTGTGAAATAAGCCTCAACCCCGGCAGGTAACCCGGGGATAACTTCCTGTGCCCAATAGTGAAAAGTGTTCAACATTTGAGTACCTCCATCACAGCGTTTTGCTCGCCAAGTGCCGGAGATTAATGGCACGCGGCATTTTGGGAAGCGGCCGGCCATTGCGAGCGGCAACCCGACCTTCCAGCGACTGCGGGCCTATGATCTTGGCCCAGCCAGAACCAGTCACTCTCAGACTATCCTCTGGCACATCGAACTCGACGTAAACGTCCCCGGTCCGTGCCTGGCGAGCAAAAGAATATAAGTCCGCTGGAAGCAGTACGTGCGTTGTACCACTATAGCTTTCCTGCACCATTCCAGAATTCAGCATCGCAGCGTATTCAACCGCCGACATCCAGCGGCCCACGGTTACGAGTCTAATTGTAGTCCCGGTTTTCATCTTCAGGTGGAATGCTATCGAAATGAGCTTCGATGAACTTTACCGATCCCCGGGACAAGGACTATGACATCACACAGACTTGAGGAAGGCGTCGAATTGCTCGGCCGGCATCGGTTTGGCGAACAGGTAGCCTTGGCCGTAGTCGCAGCCGGCGGCGGCCAGCAGGTCGCGCTGCTCGGGCGTCTCGACGCCCTCGGCGATCACCTTCAGGCCCAGCTTGTGCGCCATGACGATGATCGCGCCCGACAAGGCCATGTCGCTCGAGTCCGGCGCCAGGTTGCGCGTGAACGAGCGGTCGATCTTCAAATAGTCGATGTCGAATTTCTTCAGGTACGACAGCGACGAATAGCCGGTGCCGAAGTCGTCGAGCGCGACCTGGATGCCGGCGTCGCGCAATTGCAGCAGCTTGTTACTGACGGCGGTGTTGGCGTCGAGCAGCAGGCCCTCGGTGATTTCCACCACCACCGACTGCCCGGGCAGCTCCAGCGCCCGCAGCTGGTCGAGCCAGGCCACGTAGCAGCCATCCTCGCGCTGGAACTCCAGCGGCGACTGGTTGATGCTGACCTGGAAATCCGGATGGTGCTCGCGCCGCCAGCGCCGCACCCATTGCGCCGATTCGCGGAACACCCATTCGCCGATGCCGGAAATGAGCCCGCTGGCCTCGGCCAACGGGATGAACTCGAGCGGGCTGACGACGCCGCGCAGCGGATGGTTCCAGCGGATCAGCGCCTCGGCCTTGTGGATGCGCCCGCTCTCGAGGTCGACGATCGGCTGGAAGTACAGCGCGAACTGCTCGCCGGCGAGCGCGCCGCGCAGGTCGTTGGTCAGGCGCATGCGGTTGAGCGCGGCCACCTGCAGCGCCGGCGTGAAGAAGCTGTAGCGGTTGCGCCCGGCGTCCTTGGCCGCGTACATCGCCTGGTCGGCGTGCTTGAGCAGGTCGCCGATGTCGAGCGCGTCGTCGGGGTACAGGGTGATGCCGATGCTGGCCGACACGAACGCCTGCTCCTGCCCCAGCGCGAACGGCGCGCGCAGGCTGTCGATGATTTGCTGGGCGATGCGCTCGACCCGGTCGGTCTGGCCCAGGGTCGACAGGATCACGGTGAACTCGTCGCCGCCGAGCCGCGCCACGGTGTCGGACTTGCGCACGCAGGCGCTGATGCGGCGCGCCGCGTCCACCAGCAGGATGTCGCCCTGGTGGTGGCCGAGCGTGTCGTTGACTTCCTTGAAGTGGTCGAGGTCGATGAACAGCACGGCCAGGCTGGAGCGCTCGCGCTGGCACACCACGATGTCGTGTGCCAGCCGGTCGTGGAACATGCGGCGGTTGGGCAGCTGCGTCAAGGTGTCGAAGTTGGCCTGCTGCCAGATCAAGGTCTCGCTGTGCTTCTTGGCGGTGACGTCCTCGATCATGCACAGGTGGTGCGGCTGGCTGGCGGCCTCCGTGTCGAGCACGGTGATCGACATGTCGACCCAGGCCATCTCGCCGTTGGGCCGCACCATGCGGCAGGTGGCCTTGAAGCCGGTCGATTGCCGCGCCGTCAGCTGCGCCATTTGCTCCTTGATCTGGGCGGCGTCGTCCGGGTGGGCGATGTCGAGCCACTTGCCGGCGCGCAGCTCCTGCTGCGAGCGGCCGACGATGTCGAGGTAGCGCAGGTTCAGGTCGCGGTACTCGTAGCTGAGCGAGTCGATCAGCGCGATGCCCAGCGGCGAGGCTTCGAACATGGTGCGGAAGCGCTGTTCGCCCTTGCGGATGGCGTCGAGCGCGCGCTTGCGTTCGCGCGCCAACAGGCTGAAGTGGACGGCCGCCGCCAGCACCAGGGCCAGCGCGACCGCGCCGAGCACCCGGTACAACCACACCAGGCTGCCGTGCTTGTTGTCGCCGTCGTACAGGAAGCCGTCGAAGCTGACCGCCTTGGGCAGCATGCCCAGGCCGGCGTAGACGTCGGCGATGTGGCGCCAGCGCTCCGGGTTCATATAGCCGATCTCGACGAGCATCGGCTGCACCAGCCCGACCATCTGGCGCGCCTCGTACAGCAGGTGCTGGCGGTCGTTGCGGCGCGAGTACTTGTTCAGGATCAGGTCGACGGTCTCTTCCTGGTGGGTCATCGCCCATTGCCAGCCGCGCATGCTGGCGGCGCGGAACGCGCGCACCCGCTCCGGATGGCTGGCGATCTCGCGCTCGCTGGTGAACAGGTTGTCGCCGTAGAAGTCGATGCCGACCGCGCGCGGACTGTAGATATCGTACGGAAAGCCGACGCGGTCGAACATGTCGGGCTCGTTGGTGGTGTAGACCGCCATGGCGTCGACCCGGCCCTCGATCAGGTCGTGCGGATCGAAGCTGGGCGCGACCCGCTGGATGCTGCCGACCGGCACCCCTTCCTTGGCCAGGTAGGCCAGCAATTCGTCGGCGTTGCCGGCTTCGTCGCTGAGCGAGCCGATCATCGCCCGCTTGCCGATCAGGCGCCGGATGTCGGGCTCGCCGCCACCCTGGCGCATCGCCAGCCCGTACGGCGAATGCTGGAAAACCACGCCCAGCACCACCACCGGCTTGCCGGCCAGCCGGGCCAGCAACAGGCTGCTGCCGGCCACGCCGTATTCGGCCTTGCCCGACAGGACGTCGCGCTCGGCCTCGTTGCCGTCCGCCGCCTCGAGGATGCGCACGTCGAGCCCGGCGTCGCGGTAATAGCCCTGCTCGAGCGCGGCGTAGTAGCCGGCGAACTGGAATTGGTGCAGATGCTTGAGCCGCAGCGTGACTTTGTCTTGCGCGACGGCCGGCGCGGCGGCCGTCAACAGCACAAGCAGGGAGAGGATGGCGCGAAGGATGGCACGTAAGCGGGATGGCACTAGGGGTCCTGGAGCAAGAGAGCTAGGCAAATTGTAGCCGCTTCACACTGCTTTCCGGTGCTTTATGACATGTCGTGGACACAAAAAGCAACGGACGGCCGGGCCCGCGCCCGCCGTCCGTCCGCGCCCGCCACCCGGGGGTGGCGCCGCGATGCCGTTACCGTCCGATTCGCCGCCTAGTTCGGCACGTTGACCGGCACCGGCGCGTACGGCGCCTTGCCGCCGGTGCCCAGCTGGCCCTCGGCATTGCGGCCCCAGCCCCACAGCGTGTCGTCCGCCTGCAGGCCGAAGCTGTGCGACATGCCGGAGGTGATGGATTTCCAGTTGGTGCCGGTGCCGATCTGCAGCGGCACCAGGGAATTGGCGCCACCGGTGCCCAACTGGCCGAATTCGTTGGCGCCCCAGCTCCACAGGGTGCCGTCGGTGCGCAGGCCGACGGTGTGCTCGGCGCCGCCCGACATCTGCGACCAATTGTTGTCGGTGCCGATCTGCACCGGCGCGGTGGCGTCGGTCACGGTATTGTTGCCCAGCTGTCCAAGGGCGTTGGCCCCCCACGCGTACAACGTGCCGGAGGTGGTGATCGCCATCGAGTGGGCGGCGCCGGCCGCCAGCGAGGTGAACTTGAGCGTGCCGATCTTGGCCGGCGCCGTCACGTCGGTGCGGCTGGCGTTGCCGACCTGGCCGCTCGCGTTGCCGCCCCAGCCATACAGGTCGTTGGTGTCGCGCTGGATCGCCAGCGAATGGGAGTCGCCGGCGGCGATCGAGGACCAGAACAGCACGCCGATCTTGGTCGGCACCGAACGGTTGCCGGTCAGGGTGGCGTCGCCGAGCTGGCCCTTGTCGTTGCGGCCCCACGCGTACAGGTTGCCGTTGACCTTCAGCGCCAGCACGTGGGCCTTGCCGGCCGCCACCACGGCCCAGTCCTTGGCCGTGCCGACCTGGGTCGGCACGGCGCGGTTGATCTGGGTGCCGTCGCCCAGCTGGCTGTCCAGGTTATAGCCCCACGCCCACATGGTGCCGTCGTTGCGGATCGCCACGACGAACTGGTCGCCGACGGCCACCTGTTTCCACGTCGGGCTGGTGCCGGCCACCAGCACCGGCGCGTTGCGGTCGATGGTGGTGCTGTCGCCCAGCTGCGACTTGATGTTCGAGCCCCAGCTGTACAGATTGCCGTCGGCCTTGCGGGCGACGGTCTGGTAGCCGCCGGCGGTCACGCCCATCCATGGCGCCGTGACCGTGATGGGCAGGGTGCCGACCACGCTGTCGACGGTGGCGGTGACGTTCTCGGTGCCGACCGCCTTGGCCGTGAGCGAACCGTTGGTGGCCACCGCCACCGCCTTGCCGTTGGTCGGCGCCCAGATCAGGCCCATGGCGGCGGTCAGCGCCTTGGTGCTGCCGTCCGAATAACTGCCGGTGGCGACCAGCACCTTCGGCGCCGTGCCCACGGCGATGGTGGTGGCGTTGCCGGGCACGGTGATGGCGATGCTGCGCAAGGTCGGCGTGGCGGCCGCCGGCGGCGTTGCCGCCGAGCCGCCACCGCCGCCACCGCCGCAGGCGGCCAACACCGCCAGCAGGGCGACCATCGGCACGTGCAGCAGGGACGAGAATTTAAAGTTTTTCATGATGATCCAGTTTCACAGTGAAAGTCTGCGTTGCCGGCCGTCGGAGATGACAGCCATCCTCGACCAGTGTAGTCGCAGCGACCCCGTCCGCATCGCCGGAGCAGGACCGAATTAGCCGTGCAATTTGACCGATGCGACGATTTGGCAACATTTCCATCGGCATGGCCGAAAAAAAAGCAGATACATCGCTGCATCTGCTTTTTTCTGTGTCCCGCTTTCGCCGGCGCTAAGCGGCGGGTTCTATTTGCGTCCGCGCGGCGCGGCGGCCGGCGCGCGCGCCGGTTTGCCGCCCTTGACGGGGGCCGGCGCCGCCGGCTTCTTGACCTTGATGGTGTCGAGGATGGACGCGCGCACCTTGGTCTCGAGCGACTGGCGCGCCGTCAGCGAACCGGTCAGCGCGTTGGCGCGCTGCCCCTGGCCGCCGCGCTGCTGCGCCTGGGCCGAGGCCACGATGCCGGACTTGGCACCCTTGCCGCCCATGCCACCCTTGGCGGCGGCGCCCGGCAACGGCAGCGCCGAGGCCGGGCCACGGCGGCCGTCGGTGCTCGGGTTGCTGGTCGCCTCGCCGGCCGACCAGCTCGGGATCAGGTGCTTGTCGCCATTGCCGATCAAGTCGCCACGGCCCATGGCCACCAGCGCCTCGCGCAGGATCGGCCAGTTCTCCGGGTCCTGGTAGCGCAGGAAGGCCTTGTGCGTGCGGCGGATCTTGCCGCTGCGGGCCGTCTCGACGGTTTCCGAATCGGCCGTCACCTTGCGCAGCGGATTCTTGCGCGTGTGGTACATCGTGGTGGCCATCGCCATCGGCGTCGGCATGAAGGTCTGCACCTGGTCGAGCTTGAAGTTGTTCTTCTTCAGCCACAGCGCCAGGTTCAGCATGTCCAGGTCGGTCGTGCCCGGGTGGGCGGCGATGAAGTACGGGATCAGGTACTGCTTCTTACCGGCCTCCAGCGAGAAGCGGTCGAACATTTCCTTGAACTCGTCGTAGGCGCCGATGCCCGGCTTCATCATCTTCGACAAGGTGTTCTCTTCGGTGTGCTCGGGCGCGATCTTGAGCAGGCCGCCGACGTGGTGCGTGACCAGTTCCTTGACGTACTCGGGCGAACGCACGGCGATGTCGTAGCGCAAGCCCGACGAGATCAGGATTTTCTTCACGCCGGGAATGGCGCGCGCCTTGCGGTACAGCGAGATCAGCTTGCTGTGGTCGGTGCCGAGGTTGACGCAGATCGACGGGTACACGCACGACAGGCGGCGGCACGATTCCTCGATCTTCGGGTCCTTGCAGGCCAGCCGGTACATATTGGCGGTCGGACCGCCCAGGTCGGAAATGGTGCCGGTGAAGCCCTTGGTCTTGTCGCGGATGTGTTCGATCTCGCGCAGGATCGACGGCTCCGAGCGGCTCTGGATGATGCGGCCCTCGTGCTCGGTGATCGAGCAGAACGTGCAGCCGCCGAAGCAGCCGCGCATGATGTTGACCGAGAAACGGATCATCTCCCACGCCGGAATGCGCGCCTTGCCGTACGACGGATGCGGCGCGCGCGCGTAGTTCATATCGTAGACGCCGTCCATTTCGTCCATGCGCAGCGGCAGCGGCGGCGGATTGATCCACACGTCGCGCTCGCCGTGCGCCTGCACCATCGCGCGGGCGTTGCCGGGATTCGATTCCAGGTGGAACACGCGCGAGGCGTGCGCATACATCACCGGATCGGCGCTGACGGTCTCGTACGACGGCAGCCGCACCACGGTCTTGTGGTGTTTTTCCTTTTCCATCGCCTGGCGTTCTTCGCGGCTCATGATGCGGATGGTTTTGACCACCTCGACCGGAGCGACGGGAACAGGCTTCGGTTCGACCATCGCCTCGTTGACCTCGGCTTCGCCGCCGGCGGCCTTGGCGCCGCCGTTCTCGGTGGCGCACGACGACGTGTTCTGCTGCACCATCATGTACGGGTCGACATGCGGATCGACCTTGCCCGGCGTATCCATGCGGGTGCTGTTGTTGACGCCCCATTCCTCGCTCGGCAGCCAGCCGGCCGGCACCATGAAGGCGGTGCCGCGCAGGTCGCGGATGGTTTTGATGTCCTCGCCGGCGGCCATGCGGTGGGTCAGGTCGACCAGCGCGCGCTCGGCGTTGCCGAAGATCAGCAGATCGGCCTTGGAATCGGTCAGCACCGAGCGGCGCACCTTGTCCGACCAGTAATCGTAATGGGCGATGCGGCGCAGCGAGGCCTCGATCGAGCCGATCACGACCGGCGTGCCGGGGAAGGCTTCGCGCACGCGCTGGGCGTAGACGGTGACGGCGCGGTCGGGCCGCTTGTTGGGCTCGCCGTTGGCGGTGTAGGCGTCGTCGGAGCGGATCTTGCGGTCGGCCGTGTAGCGGTTGACCATCGAATCCATGTTGCCGGCGGTGATGCCGTAGTACAGGCGCGGCTTGCCCAGCGCGCGGAAAGCCTCGGCCGAGGTCCAGTCGGGCTGGCTGATGATGCCAACGCGGAAGCCTTGCGCCTCCAGCAGGCGGCCGACCAGCGCCATGCCGAAGCTCGGATGGTCGATGTAGGCGTCGCCGGTGACCAGGATCACGTCGCACTCGTCCCAGCCGAGCGCGTCCATCTCGGCGCGGGACATCGGCAGGAAAGGCGCGGCGGCAGCGCGGGCAGACCGCTTGGGGACGGTCGCGAATAAATTGGTAGGGGAGATCATATCGGACAGCATTGTACCGGAAATGCCATCCCTCCGCTCACGGGGCGCGGAAAATTCTTTTAGTATTCAACAACTTGTGACGAAAGCGCCAGTATTATCGGACGATAAACGCTGGCGCTTCGACACCGCCCGGGCGGGTGGCGACAAGCTTTAAACGCCGATATTGGACAGCATGCGGCCCAGTTCGCGCAGCGCCGGCTCCAGTTTCGGATGTTCGGCGGCGAATTTGGCCGAGATTTCCTGCGAGCGCTCGGCCAGGCCGTAGGTGGTGGTGCCGCCGTCGGGCTGCTCTTCCTTGCCGCGCTCGAGCAGGGCCTGGATGTCGCCGTCGAGCTGCACCAGCAATTCCTGCAATTCGGCGTCGACCGGGCCGGCATTGGCCAGGTTGGCCTGCAGGGTTTTGAGCGATGTTTTCAGATTACTGTCCATGATGCTTATCCCTCGTTGTTCAATCGGCAAATTTGGTGGTCACGTATAACTCTTCGACCTTAGTCCTTGCCCACGGTGTCTTGCGCAAAAACTTCAGGCTGGATTTAACGCTTGGATCGCTGATGAAGCAATTGATGTCGATCCGCTGGGCCAGCTGTTCCCAGCCGTAATGCTTGTGCAAACGGGTGACGATGGCTTCCAGCGTGACGCCGTTCAAATCATTACTCATGTTTATATCTTACTCAAAAAATGAAAGGGCCGAAGCCGATTCTACACAAATCGGGTTCGGCCTCGGGTTCCGGGTGGACGCGGGGGCTATCGGCGGCGCTTGGCGGATTACGCTTCGCTAATCCGCCCTACGTGTTTACCGGGTTTCACTCACGCTGCTGGCCCGGGTTTATTTTTCCGTCAAGCCGCGGCGTTCCAGCAGCGGTTCGATCTTGGCGTCGCGGCCGCGGAATTCGCGGAACATTTGCATCGCGTCCATCGTGCCGCCCTTCGACAGCAGCATCTTGCGGAAGTAGTCGCCGTTCTTGCGCAGCATGCCGCCGTTTTCGTTGAACCATTCGACGGTGTCGGCGTCGAGGCGCTCCGACCACAGGTAGCCGTAGTAACCGGCCGAATAGCCGCCCGAGAACACGTGCGAGAAGTACGTGGTGCGGTAGCGCGGCGGCACCGGCGCGTAGTCGACGCCGGCGGCCTTCAGCGACGCCGCCTCGAAGCCCAGCACGTCGGTCGGGATCTGCGACGCGCCCAGCTGGTGCCATTTCTGGTCCAGGATCGACGCGGCCAGGTACTCGGTGGTGCGGAAGCCTTCGTTGAATTTCTTCGAGGCGATCACCTTGTCGAGCAGTTCCTGCGGCATGGCGGCGCCGGTCTGGTAGTGCTTGGCGTAGTTGGCCAGCACTTCCGGCTGGGTCGACCACATCTCGTTGACCTGCGACGGGAATTCGACGAAGTCGCGCGGCACGCGGGTGCCGGCGAAGCGCGGGTACTTGACGTTCGAGAACATGCCGTGCAGCGCGTGGCCGAACTCGTGGAACAAGGTGCGCAGTTCGTCGTAGGTCAGCAGGGTCGGCTCGCCGTCGTTCGGCTTCGGAATGTTGAGGTGGTTGGCCACCACCGGCTGCGTGCCCATCAGCGACGATTGCGACACGTAGGCGTTCATCCAGGCGCCGCCGCGCTTGTTGCTGCGGGCGTAGAAGTCGGCGATGAAGATGGCCAGTTGCTTGCCATCGGCGTCGATGACGTCGAACACGCGCACGTCCGGGTTGTACACCGGCAGGTCCTTGCGCTCCTTGAACGACAGGCCGTAGACCTTGTTGGCGGCGAAGAACACGCCATTCGTCAGCACGCTGTTGAGCTCGAAGTACGGCTTGAGCTGGTTCTGGTCGAAGGCGAAGCGCTCGGCGCGCACCTTGTCGCTGTAGAACGACCAGTCGTGGGCGGCCAGCTGGAATCCACCCTTCTCCTTGTCGATGACCTGCTGGATTTCGGCGCCTTCCTTCTTGGCGTTGGCGACGGCCGGACGGGCGAACTCGGACAGCATCTTGTTGACCGCTTCCGGATCGTGCGCGGTCTGGTCTTCCAGCGCGTAGGCGGCGAAGCTTGGATAGCCCAGCAGCGCGGCCTTGTCGGCGCGCAGCTTGGCCAGTTGCAGCACCACTTGCGTGTTGTCGAACTTGCCGCCGTGGCTGCCGCGCGTCAGCGACGCGGCCATCAGGCGCTCGCGCGTGGCGCGCTTGGTCAGCACGGCCAGGTTGGCCTGGCCGGAGGTGTTGACGACCGGAATGGCGAACTTGCCTTCCAGGCCGCGCTTGGCGGCGACGGCGGCGGCGGCGTCGATCGCCTTGTCGCTCATGCCGGCCAGTTCCTCTCGGGTGTCGACGATCAGCGCCGAGGCGTTGGCTTCCTCCAGCACGTTCTGCGCGAACGTGGTTTGCAGCTTGGCCAGCTCGGCGTTCATCGCCTTGAGCTTGTCCTTGTCGGCGGCCGACAGCTTGGCGCCGGCGCGCACGAAATCGGTGTTGTAGCGTTCCAGCAGGTATTTCGATTCGGCGTCCAGGTTCAGCTTGTCGCGCTTGGCGTACAGCGACTGGATGCGCGCGTACAGCTTGCCGTTGAGGCGGATCGCGTCGCTGTGGGCCGCCAGTTTCGGCGACAGATCGCGCTCGAGCGCCTTGAAGGTGTCGTTGGTGTTGGCGCCCGACAGGTTGCCGAACACGCTCGACACGCGCGACAGCAACTGGCCCGATTTTTCCATCGCGACGATGGTGTTGTCGAAGGTGGCCGGTTTCTTGTTGTTGGCGATGGCTTCGATCTCGGCCGCCTGCTGGCGCATGCCTTCGGTGAACGCCGGCGCGTAGTCGTCGTCCTTGATCTTGTCGAACTGCGGATAGCCGTATTGCAGCGGGCTCGCCTTGGCGAACGGGTTGCTCGCCGCCAGCAGCGAGGCGGGTTGCGCGGCGTGGGCAACGCCGCAGATGGCGGTGACGGCGGCGGTGATGATCAGGTTGGTACGAATCATGGAAATCCTTTTGCTTGAGTATTTATTTTCACCCCGCACCGCGCTCAATCGCGGGGTGCGGGTTTGACGTTACTTGCCGGTCAGGCCACGGCGTTCCAGCAGCGGCTCGATGACCGGAGCGCGGCCACGGAAATTCTGGAACAGATTCATCGCATCGTCGGTGCCGCCGCGCGACAGCAGCTTGGCGCGGAACCAGTCGCCGTTCTCGCGCTTCAGGCCGCCTTTTTCCTTGAACCATTCGACGGTGTCGGCGTCGAGCTTCTCCGACCACAGGTAGGCGTAGTAGCCGGCCGAGTAGCCGCCCGAGAAGCTATGCGAGAAGTACGTGGTGCGGTAGCGCGGCGGCACCGGCGCGAAATCGACGCCCATGTCCTTGAGCGACTGCGCCTCGAAGGCCAGCACGTCGGTCGGGATTTGCGCCGGGGTCAGCTGGTGCCAGCGCTGGTCCAGCAGCGACGCGGCCAGGTATTCGGTGGTCAGGAAGCCCTGGTTGAACTTTTTCGACGCGATCACCTTGTCGAGCAATTCCTTCGGCATCGGCGCGCCGGTCTTGTAGTGCTTGGCGTAGTTGGACAGCACCTCGGGCCACACGGCCCACATCTCGTTCACCTGCGACGGATACTCGACGAAATCGCGCGGCACGCTGGTGCCGGAGAAGCGCGGATACTTCACGTTGGAGAACATGCCGTGCAGCGCGTGGCCGAACTCGTGGAACGCGGTCTTGACCTCGTCGTAGGTCAGCAAGGTCGGCTCGCCGGCCGGCGGCTTCGGAATGTTGAGGTGGTTGGCCACCACCGACTTGGTGCCCAGCAGGGTCGACTGCGAGATGTACTCGTTCATCCACGCGCCGCCCTGCTTGTTGCCACGGGCGTACATGTCGGCCAGGAAGATGGCCAGTTGCTTGCCGTCGGCGTCGAACACGTCGAACACGCGCACGTCCGGGTTATACACCGGCAAATCCTTGCGCTCCTTGAAGGTGATGCCGTACAGCTTGGTGGCGGCGAAGAACACGCCGTTGACCAGCACGTTGTCCAGTTCGAAGTACGGCTTGAGCTGGTTCTCGTCGAAGGCGAAGCGCTGCGCGCGCACCTTGTCGGTGTAGTAGGCCCAGTCTGCCGCGCCGATCTTGAAGGCGGCCTTTTCCGTGTCGACCACGGCCTGCAGGTCGGCCGCTTCCTTTTTGGCGTTGGTGACGGCCGGCGGGGCCAGTTCGCCCAGCAGCTTGTTGACGGCGGCGGTGTCGTGCGCGGTCTGGTCCTCCAGCGAGTAGGCGGCGTAGTTTTCGTAGCCCAGCAGGGTGGCCTTCTCGGCGCGCGCCTTGGCGATCTTCAGCACCACCTGGCGGTTGTCGAACTCGCCGCCGTTGGCGCCGCGCGCCAGCGACACGGCCATCAGCCTGTCGCGCACGGCGCGGCTTTTCAGCACGGCCAGCGGCGGCTGGCCGCTGGTGTTGACCAGCGCGATCAGGAACTTGCCGTCCTTGCCCTTGGCCTTGGCGGCGGCGGCGGCGGCGTCGATCTCGGCGTCGCTCATGCCGGCCAGTTCCTCGCGGGTGTCGACCAGCAGCGCCGAGGCGTTGGTTTCCTTCAGCACGTTTTGGGTGAAGGTGGTCTGCAAGGTGGCGATGACGCCGTTGAGCGCCTTCAGTTTTTCCTTGTCGGCGGCCGACAGGTTGGCGCCGGCGCGGACGAAGTCGGTATGGTAACGCTCCAGCAGGTGCTTCGATTCGGCGTCCAGCTTCAGGCTGTCGCGCTTGTCGTACAGCGCCTTGACGCGCGCGTACAGCTTGGCGTTCAGGTAGATGGCGTCGCCGTGGGCGGCCAGCTTCGGCGACATTTCGCTGTCGATGGCGTCGAGCTTGTCGTTGGTGTTAGCGCCTTGCAGGTTGCCGAAGGTGGTTTGCACGCGCGTCAGCAGCGCGCCGGATTTCTCCATCGCCACGATGGTGTTGTCGAACGTCGCCGGCTTCTTGTTGTTGGCGATCGCATCGATTTCCTTCAACTGCTGGCGCATGCCTTCGGCGTAGGCCGGCAGGAAATGCTCATCCTTGATCTTGTCGAACGCCGGATAGTGGAACGGCAACGTGCTGGCGGTGGCCAGCGGGTTGCCCGCCAGGGAGGCGGCCGGAGCGGCCAGGACTGTCTGGGAAAAGGCCAGGCCTAGGGCGGCGGCGACAACAAGCATCTGAGGACGGGACATGATCTGGATCTTTCAATAAGCGCCAAGAAAAATGCCGGCGCGGCAAAGCGCGGCACGGAAGCGCAAGATCATATCAGGGTGACAGACAGCCAGTCATCCGCAAAAAATGGTGCACTGCACTTGATCGGAATTGACCGCGATTTTCCGAAGAATGATTTGCCTCGCAGCTATTTGCAGGGCCGGCGGACGCCACGCACCGGTGCCGACCGTAGAAATGGCGCCGCCGCTCCCAGCGCGCACGGTACGCGGAAATTATCGAAATAATTACACTTTGTATTAAGATCGCGGTTCCTGACCAGGAGGATCATCTTGCCGCGTACCCTGTTTCTTGCCGTTGTGCTCGCCGCCGCCGGACCGTCCGATGCCGCCATCACTCCGGACGCCTTCAACAAGGTGGCGCCGCCGCCGGGCTTGTACCGCATCGACAGCGACGCGTCCATGCGCATGGCGCCCGACAGCGCCACCGTCCGGCACCAGCTCGACGGCGCCAGCGGCAAGCTCGACGTGACCGCCACGGAGCCGGGAAAAAGTCCTCAGCGCATCTACAACGGCGCCAGCGGGCAGAAGCCGTACTGCCTGCCGCCGCGCAACGGCAAAGCACAGATCCTGCCGCCGGAAATGGCCGCTTCCGCCTGCAAGAACATCTCGGAAAGCATCACCGACACGACCCTGACCACCGAATCGCAGTGCGCGATCGGCAAGGTCAAGATCACCATTCGCAAACTCGGCAACGACAGATGGGAAATGACGCACGAGTCCGACACGAAGACGTCGCCGGCCGCGTCCAACATCAACGCCATGCGGCCGATGCTGGAGAACGCCGCCAGGAACGCCTCGACGGCGGAAGCGCGCGCGCAGGCCAGGCAAATGCTGGCCGATCTACCGCGCCAGCAGGCCGAGATGCAAGCGGCGCTGGCCAAGACCCGGGCCGATTTGCTCACGGAGCAAGCCAGCGCCAGCTCGGCGGCGGAGAAGGCCGAGATCGCCAAGCAACTGCAAGCGCTGGATCAGGGCGGCCCCGGGATGCACGCCACCAGCCGCTCGCTGTGGACGCGTATCGGCGGCAGTTGCGCCGCCCGTTAGCATCCGGCTCAGGAACGCATCGCCGCCTCGATGCGGCGGTCGGGCAGGAACCACAGGATCGCCACCAGCACGAGCAGCGTGAACGACGCCCACACCGCCGCGAAGGCCAGCGGCACGGCGAGGAAATACAGCACCATGGACGCCATGCCCTTGCGGTCCTTGCCGATGGCCTTGGCCAGCACGCGGTCCTTCGGATTGCAGGAGATCAGCCTATGTTCAAGGATGAAATAGGCCACCGACGACAGGAACAGCGTGGCGGCGTACAGCGCGACGGGCAACGGCGCGAAATGGTTCTCGCCCATCCAGCCGGTGGCGAACGGGATCAGCGACAGCCAGAACATCAGGTGCAAATTGGCCCACAGCACGGTGCCGTTGACGACCGTCGAGGCGTGCAGCATGTGGTGGTGGTTGTTCCAGTAGATGCCGACGTAGACGAAACTGAGCACGTAGCTGAGAAACACCGGCACCAGCGGCTCCAGCGCCGCCAGATCCGCGCCGTGCGGCACCTTCAGTTCCAGCACCATGATGGTGATGATGATCGCGATGACGCCATCGCTGAATGCCTCAAGCCTGCCTTTGCCCATGTGATTCCCCGGTGTTTTTTGTGGGCTGATTTTACAGGATGGCAGGCGGCATCTGTGAAACCGGTACGGGAGTCGCGCGTTCCCCCACGCTCGGGTTTGATTGCGCAAGGCGTCCACCTTGGGCAGTCCGCCAGCAGGTCGGTGGCTCGATGACAGCGAGGCCGCGCACTACAACTTTGGCGAGTGATCGGCAACGGCGGAACAAATCGCGCTTTGCAGCGGGCAGTTCGAGCGCGCGACTTGCAGGTCGGCCGTCGCGTGCGGAACTGCGTCAATCGTGCGCTCTATGCCGCGCGCAGATGACGGCGTAAAGTAGTGATCACTGCGGAGGAGCCATCATGAACAGCGAGAACCAGGCCCGGCAGGGCCAGCCGTACGTCGCCGAGCGCGTCGCCCATCTGGAGACGGCGATCGACTACCAGGGCCAGGCTATAGCGGGACTGCGCGACGAAATGCGTGCCGGCTTCGTGCGTACCGACGCCGAGTTCGTTCGCGTGCATGAGCAATTGACGAAGATCCGCACCACGGACTTCCGCATTCTGTTGAGCATCTGCTTGACCACCGCCCTGGGCACGGCGGGCTTGATCGTCAAGGTTTACGGCCTGCTTCCGTCTCCTTGAGCGTCATCGCGCCGCCGCGACATATCTCCACCCATCTAAAATTACTGGCGGATCTCCGGCTCGACCAGTTGCGCCAGCAGCACCAGCGATTCCTGCCAGCCCAGATAGCAGGCCTCGGCCGGGATGACCGCCGGTATGCCCTCCTGCACCACCTTGATCTCCACGCCGCAGAACACCTCCCGCAAGGTCACGGTCGTCTGCATCTGGCCCGGCAGGTCGGGAACGTCGAACTTGGCCGTGTAGCGCAGCAGCTCGTTGGGCACCAGTTCCAGGTATTCGCCGCCGAACGAGTGGCTGTCGCCGGTGGTGAAATTGGTGAATGACATACTGTAGGTGCCGCCGACCACCGCATCCATCCGGTGGACCTTGCCGGTGAATCCAAACGGCGGCAGCCATTTGGCCATGGCGTCCGGATTCAGGAAGGCGCGATAAACGCGGTCCGGCGTGGACTTGAGGACGCGATGCAGTTGCACGGTGTTGGTGGTCATAATCGATTCTCCCGAAAGAAGTAGAGGACAGCCCTCAGATCATACGACGAACGGCGAACCGCCGATTCGACATCGGCCGGCTGTTTTTTTTCGACTATTTGGCCAGCCATCCCAGGCTACCGCCGTTGGCGCTATGGATGTAGAGCCGATCGGCGGTCTCGGTCACGCCGGTGGTGAGCGCCGAGGCGCCGCTTGGGTCCTGCAGGTCATCGACCACCTTGCCGTCCTCGGTCAGCGCGATGACGTGCCCGTATGGCTTGGGCATGGACCACAGGAAGCGCGGAATGCGCAGCGCCAGCTCGCGCAGATACGGCCGTTCCGCCATCGCATCCAGATCGTTGCGCTGACCGGCGAGGCCGAGCCAGATCCTGCCATTTGTTCCACGCATCAAATTGTCCGGATAGCCGGGCAGGTTATCGGCCAGCACCGCCGCCTGTGGCGAGGGCGTCGCGACATCGAGCCGCTCGGCGCCGACGGCAATTTTCCACACGCGGTACCTGCCGCTTTCGGCGACCAGCAGGTGTTGCTGGTCGGCGCTGAGAGCGACGCCGTTGGCGAAGCTCAGGCCCTTGGCGACCACGCGGGTACGCTTGGCGGCCGGATCGTATTCCAGCACGCGGCCGGTGGCCGACTGCTCCATCACGTCGAGCATCGCCGCCGCCTCCGTCCCGCCCCACTGCGCGGTGGTGAACCGCTCGGAGGCGTCGCTGAAATAGATCTTGCCGTCGGTGGCGACGACGACCGCGTTGGCGAAGCCGATCGCCTTACCGTCCACCGCATCGGTCAGCGGCGTGACCTTGCCGTCCGGCGCCACCGACAGCAGCCCCTTGATGGCGTCGGCGACGATCAGATTGTGTCCGGCGTCGAAGGCCAGGCCCAGTGGCCGGCCACCGGTCGAGGCGAACACCGCCTGCCCGCCACCGTCCCGGTCCATGCGCAGAATATGGCCGCTGGCGACGGCGGTGTACAGCAGGCCGTCGCTGCCGAAAACGACGTGCTCGGGTCCTTGCTCGGCGCCGAGGGGGATCCGCCGCTGGCCCGCCAGCTTGGCGTTGACGGCGTGGGCGCCCTGGTACCCCGGCGCGGCCGGGGCCTGCCAGCCGACCGCCCGGATCGGGACCGGCCAGAACGCCAGATAGGCGGCGACGACCAGGATGCCTAACATGGTGACCCGAATTTTTGTGTGCACATGGCGTCCAAATAGCAGGGATTAAACCACGTCGGCGCGACGGCCGCCAGCGGCCGGTGCTATCCGCCCAGGGTGATGGCCCGGCCCTGCGCCTTGGCGAGGTACAGCCCGGCGTCGGCGCGGCGCAGCATGGCCTCGATGGTGTCCGCGTCGGACAGCCGCATGGCGATGCCGGCGCTGTACGACAGGTCGAAGTCCAGGGTCGGCAGCACGTGATCGGCCAGCCATTCGCGCAGGCGCCGGTCGTAGGCCTGGACGGCGGCGAGGTCCGCGCGGTTGAGCAGCACGCAGAATTCCTCGCCGCCGTAGCGGCAGAAGACGTCGCCGGTGCGGCTGACCGCCCGCAGCGCCGCGGCGAAGCGCTGCAGCGCGCGGTCGCCGGCGGCGTGGCCGCGGGTGTCGTTGAGTTGCTTGAAGTGGTCGAGGTCGAGCATCAGCACGCCCATCGGCTGCCGGTAGCGCACGCTGATCGCCAGGTCGATGCCGGCCTGCGCCAGCCAGGCGCGTCGATTGAGGACGCCGGTGAGGCCGTCGACCGTGGCCAGCCGCTCAAGCTCGCGCGCGGCCTCGTCGCGGTGGGCCAGCAGGATGGCCGCCAGCGACAGCACCACCGTGATGTTGGCCACCAGCGCGAACACCAGGTTGACCACGTGCGGCGCGAAAAAATGCGGGAAGTCGGCCGTGTAGAAGGCGCCCAGCGCGCCGCGCCAGGCCGTCACCACCATTTGCGCCAGCAACGAGATCACCAGCAACCAGCGCCAGCGGCCGACCGGCGCCTGCGGCCGGCGGCACAGTGCGATGACCACCATCGCCATTTGCACGGTCAACAGGCCGTTGGCCCAGCCGACGCGGAAGGCGTAATTCGAAAAACCGGCGCCGTAGCCGAGCGTCAGCAGCACGGCGATGATGGCCGGCGCGCGCGCGGTGGCCTGGCGGCCGCACCACAGGTCGAACGCGACCGCGTTGAACGCCATGCCGCCGGCGATGCAGCCCATCGACAGCGTCGACAGCAAACGGTCGAGCCAACCGCCCGCCTCGCACATGCTCGACAGCAGCAACAGTACCCAGCCGGCCGTCTGCAGGCCGATGCCGACCTGCGCGCGGCGCGCTGGCCGGTTGACGTGCCCCATGAAGTACGGCAACGCGACCGCCATCGTCAACATGTTGAGCGTCATGGCGATAAGCAGGGTGGAAACGTCGATGTGCATGAAAAACCACGGGAGAGCGTGGCGGGGCGCGGCACGCGGGGCGGTAGTATAACGCACAACCATCTGTTCCATCAGACAACTTTATGGGCATTGACACAACTAAATGCCCGCGATCCGTCTGGCGCAGGGGAAAAAATGCCGAGCTCGGCTACACTGGCGGTCCGCGCGTCGCGACGACGCTTATCGACTACGCTTACCGACTACGCTTAAAAGGATTATCGATGGAAAATTTCCCCGAGTTGCTCGACACGCTGACGCAGCAAGAGAAGGACCTGCAATTCACCGCTTTCGGCAGCGATACCGCGCTGGCGCTGGGCTTGAAGGTGGTCGAGCTGGCCAAGGACAGGCAAAAGAGCGTGACGGTCAACATCACCGTCAACGGCAAGGTGCTGTTCCACCACGCGATGCAGGGCGCGTCGGCCGACCAGGCCGACTGGATACGCCGCAAGAACAATGTGGTGGAGCGCTTCGGCCGCTGCTCGTTCTTCATCGGCATCGACCATAAGCATCGCGGGGTGGCGTTCGACGAGATCAAGTATCTCGATCCGGCCGACTACGCGGCCCACGGCGGCGCGTTCCCGATCACCATCAAGAACGTCGGCATGATCGGCACGGTGACCGTGTCGGGCCTGCGTCAGGCGGAAGACCACGCGATCGCCGTCGAGGCGTTGCGCGCGGTGCTGGTGTGACAGTCAGAAATCAATAATGCGGCGGCGGCTCGTGCGCGAGCGCGCCGCCGCTGTTGCCTTGCGCCTGGTCGCGCACATGCTGGACCAGCGCCGCGCACATCTGCTCGAGCTTGTCGATCTGCTGTTGCTGCTCGTAGACGCGCTGGTTCAGCGACTCGACGATGTGTTCCTGGTGCGCCAGTTTGATTTCAATATCGATGAAGCGGTCTTCGGTGTTGCCCACGGCATGCTCCCTGCTGGAAAGCATGCATTCTAACCGCCCCGGCGCTTATTTCAGATAGACGCCCCCGCACATCACCATATCTTCTTCCGGCACGCAGTACATGCTCTTCGGTTCGATCTTGCCGTTGGTCGGGTTGGTGAACTTGTAATCCTGCCAGAACGGCTTTTTCTTCTTGGCCAGCTCGATGCGCTCCTTGATGAAGAATTTGCCGTCGACGTCGCGGATCTCCATCAGGTTCTTGCCGATCATTTTGGGATTGGCGCCGTGCGTGCGCACCACGCCGTCGAGGCCGTAAATCACCAGATACAGGTCGCGATCGACGAACTGGCCGTCCTTCTTGCCGATCTCGGCGTAAGTTTTCTCGTTGCCATTTGCCTTCCAGTACTTCAAACCCTTGGCCACCATGGCTTCGGCTTCCGCCTTGGTGGCGAATTCCTCGGCATGGGCCGCGGGCAGCAGCGCGCAGGACAGCAGTAAAGCGGCGATAAGTCGGGTACGCAAGATGTCACCTCCGGAAGCATTCGGACCAAAGCGGTCGGCAATCGATGCTAGCACATTGCCAGCGGACAACGCGCGCCTATCGCTGCTTTAAGGCTTCACTTCCGGCTTGGGTGTGGTTAAAAGTTCCTTCATCCTTGCCAGCCGCTCCTTAGGCGTGATGATCTCGGATTCGACCGGCACGGCGGTGCCGACGTCGAGCTCCATTTCCTTGATGAAACGCGACGGGTCGCAATGGACCTGTTCGCCGCCGCGCTTGCGCTTTTTGCACCACGTGATCTGCAAGGTGCGCTGGGCGCGCGTGATGCCGACGTACATCAGCCGCCGCTCCTCCTGCACGCGGGCGGCGATGGTCTCGGCCGGCGCGTCCGGATCGCCCTTGTGCGGCAGGATGCCCTCCTCGACGCCGACCAGGAACACGTGCGGATACTCCAGCCCCTTGGACGCGTGCAGCGTCGACATGCGCACCGCGTCCGGATCCTCGTCCTGGCCCTCGAGCATCGACATCAGCGCCACCATCTGGGTCAGCTCCAGCACGTTCTTTTCGTCGCCGTCGCGGTCCTTGCCGCCGCGGCCGCGCTCCTTGAGCCAGTTGGTGAACTCGAGCACGTTCTGCCACTTGCCCTGGGCGGCGCGCTCGTCGAACATGTCGTACAAATAGGACTCGTAGTTGATCGCCTCCAGCAGGTCGTCGAGCACCTGGGCGGCGTTGTCGCCGCTGCCGCTCGGGCCGGGACGGCTGGCGCGCGACTCGAGGTTGTTGATGAAGTTGCAGAAGTCGCGCAACGGTCCCAGCTGGCGGTCGTTGAGCAGCGCTTCGATGCCGCCCTTGAACACCGCTTCGAACAGCGAGCACTGCCACTGGCCCGAGAACGTGCCCAGCGTTTCCATGGTCGACTGGCCGACGCCGCGGCGGGGCGTGGTCACGGCGCGGATGAAGGCCGGATCGTCGTCGGTGTTGGCCAGCAGGCGCAGGTAGCTGATGATGTCCTTGATCTCGGCCTTGTCGAAGAAGCTCTGGCCGCCGGAAATCGTGTACGGAATGCGTTCCTTGCGCAGGCTTTGCTCGATGATGCGCGCCTGGTGGTTGCCCCGGTACAAAATGGCGTAGTCGGACCACTTGTTCTTGCGCTGGAAATGGTCGGCCGAGATCATGATGGCCACCTGCTCGGCCTCCTGGTCGTCGTTGGCCATGCCGAGCACATTGATCGGCTCGCCCAGGCCGTGCTCGGACCACAGCGACTTCTCGAACAGCTTGGGATTGTTGCCGATCACCGCGTTGGCCGCCTGCAGGATGCGGGTGGTCGAGCGGTAGTTCTGCTCCAGCTTGATCACCTGCAGATCGGGGAAGTCGGTCTGCAGGGTCTTCAGGTTTTCCACCGATGCCCCGCGCCAGGCGTAGATGGCCTGGTCGTCGTCGCCGACGGCGGTGAACATCGGCTTCTTGCCGATGCCGGTCACCATCAGCTTGACCAGCTCGTACTGGCAGGTGTTGGTGTCCTGGTACTCGTCCATCAGCAGGTAGCGCAGGCGGCGCTGCCACTTGTCGCGCACCGGCTCGTTACTGCGGAACAGTTCCACCGGCAAGCGGATCAAGTCGTCGAAGTCGACCGCCTGGTAGGCCGACAGGGTCGCCACGTAGCTGGCGTAGATGCGCGCCGACTGCGCCTCGTCCTCGTCCTTGGCCTGCTGCAGCGCGATCATCGGGTCGACCAGGCCGTTTTTCCACAGCGAAATGTCGGTCTGGATACGGCGCACCACCTGCTTGTCGGTGGTGATGGCCAGATCCTGGATCAGCGAGCCGCAATCGTCGCTGTCCATGATGGAAAAGCGGTCCTTGAGGCCGACGCCGTTGGCCTCCTGGCGCAGGATCTTGACGCCCAGCGAGTGGAAGGTCGACACCGTCAGCTGCTTGGCCTGCTTGGGCTGCTTGAGCAGCTTGGCGATGCGCTCCTGCATCTCCAGCGCCGCCTTGTTGGTGAAGGTCAGCGCGGCGATGGTGCGCGGGTCGTAGCCGCGGTCCTCGATCAGGTGGGCGATCTTCTGCGTGATGACGCGCGTCTTGCCCGAGCCGGCGCCGGCCAGCACCAGGCACGGGCCGTCCAGATAGGTCACGGCTTCGCTTTGCGGGACGTTGAGGCCGAATTGTGGTGCTTTGGACATCGGGGGACGATCTGACGAGGGAATAGCCAACCATTGTAGCAGCGCCGGGCCGTCGCTTGCAGGCTGGCGCCAAGCCTTGGTGACATTTGCGTTACCATGTTGGCCTGGAGCGCAAACGCGCCCGCTTTTACACGGTAGAACTATGAAATTCGAACATTTAATAGAGATTAACGACCCGCTGAACCCCTTGATCGACACCCTGACCGTCGACCAGCTGTGGGCCGGGCTGGTGCTCAGCGCCGAATCGCCGAAGCTGTTCGTGCCGCACCTGGACGAGTGCGTCGTCGACGAGCGCAGCGACCACGGCTTCCGCCGCCGCCGCCGCTTCGGCGAGCTGGTGGTCGAGGACCGCGTGGTGCTCGAACCGATGCGCCAGCTGCGCTATGAAGTGGCGCCGCAGCAGGACATCAGCCGCCAGAGCCTGACGGTGACCATCGAAACCCCGACCGCCGATACCCTGTACGTGCGCTTCCAGTACCAGGACGACCACGACGCCGCCACCGACGCCGCCAACGCCATGTACGACGAGTTCCGCAAATCGGCCTACCAGGAGTCGGACATCGACATGATCCGCGTGCTGCGCGACCTGGCCTCGCAGGGACGGCTCGGCGCCACGCTGAACTGATCCGCGGCGGCTACAGCGCCGCCGCGCGGCCCCACACCTGTTCCATGCGCAGCGGCGGCGCGTTCAGCGCCGCCACCTGGGCGTTCGTCAGCACCTCGCGGATCGCGTGCAGCGGCACCCGCGTGTCGCGCTCGAGGAACACGTCCAGCGGCGCGCCGCGCGGGCCCAGCACCGACTCCACATGCGGCGTCGTCGATTGCAGCCCCCGGCGTGACACCACCGCCACCTCGCCGTTGATCAACCGTACGTAACTGCCGATGGGATAGACGCCGAGCTCGCGTATCAGCAGCGACGCCAGGTTGGTGTGCAGGGTGGTCCTCGCTTCCAGCAGGATGTCGCGCAGCGCCGCGTTGGCGGACATCGCCGGGCGGTAGCCGCGCTCGGACACGCGCGCGCAGTAGCGGTCGGCCAGGATCACCAGCTTGGCCAGCGGTGGAATCTGCGCGCCGGCCTTGCCGAACGGATAACCGGTGCCGTCCTCGTTTTCATGGTGGTGCAACACGCAGTCGACCCAGGCCGGGTCGGTGATGCCGACCTCGGCCAGCAAGCGCGCGCTCAGCTCGGGATGGGCCATCATGCGCGCGCGCTCGGCCGCGTCGAAGGCGCCGGCGCCGTCATGCCAGCGCTGCTGGTCCTCGAGCAAGCCCAGATTCATCGTCAGTGCGGCCAGGGTGACGGCCATGATGTCGTCCGGCGCACGCTCGCGGGCGCGGGCGAGCACTTGCGAGACGATGGCGGTGTCGACGCAGTGGCGCACCGGATACGGCGCCTGCCGCTGGTTGTGCAGGATGCTGGCGGTGGCGATATCGACATTCAGCGAGATCGCGTCGCCCACCAGGGTCGCGATCTCTTCGAGCTTTCGGCGCAGGCCGGGCGGCGCCGCGCCGCCGGCGATCGCTTGCTGCAGCCCCTGCAGTTGCAGGCAAGCGCCGTTGAGCTTGCGCAGCACCGACTCCGGCCCGGTCGCTTCCGGGCCGGAGTCGGTATAGTCTTCAAAACTGCCGCGCTCGATCAGATAGGCTATCTGCGTGGCGCTGGCGATCATGTGTCCCTTACGTACCAGCAACGCGCCGGTGTCGCCATACACGTTCCACGGAATCAGCATTCCCAACTTCAAATCCGCCGCCGTGACCTTACGTATCTTCATGGAACAACTATCGCAACTATCAAGTTCGCAGCATAAAGCTTCCCGTGAGAAATGTGTGACTTTTTTTGTATCGTTATGTGACATTCATGTTCACGGCGCCGGCGTGCAGTCGACGCAGGGATCGTCGTGCTTGGGCTCGTTCGCCAACTGGTGCGCCAGGTCGCGCAGCGCGGTGCGCACGCCCTCCTCCACCACCGGATGGTAAAACGGCATGTCCAGCATGGCGGCCACGCTCAGCCCGGCCTGGGCGGCCCACGACAGCAGATGGCCGATGTGCTCGGCGCGCGGACCGATCATCTCGGCGCCGAGGAAGCGGCCGCTGCGGAACTCTCCGTAGACGCGCAGCATGCCTTGGTTTTGCAGCATCACGCGGCTGCGGCCCTGGTTCTCGAACGACACCTTGCCGACCGCGAAGCGCCCCTTGTGCGAAGCGCACAATTCCTCGTGGCTGGCGCCGGCCGTGGCGATCTGCGGCTCGGTGAAGGCGATCGTCAGCGGCGTGCGGCGCAGCCCCGGCTTCACGTCCGGATAGCGGGCGGCGTTGTCGCCGGCGATGCGGCCCTGGTCGGCCGCCTCCGGCAGTTGCGGCCGATCGTTGTCGGCGTCGCCGGCAATGAAGATCGGGCCGTCCTGGCATTGCATCGTGTATTTGTCGAACAGCGGGATGCCGTGGTGGTCGCGCTTGAGGCCCGTGTGTTCCAGTCCCAGCTCGTGCACGTTGGGGCGCCGGCCCACCGCCGACAGCAGGTGGCTGAAGCGCTCGGTGCGCTGCTCGCCGTCCAGCCGGGTGCTGGTGACGACCAGTTGCTCGCCGTCGAGCTCGACCGTCGTGACCTTGGTCTCGTAGCGGATGTCGAGCTCGCCGCTGAGGGCGCGGCGGGCCACCGCCAGCACGTCCGGATCGCTCAGCTGGGCGATGCTTTCGCCGCGCGCGAAAATGGTCACGCGCACGCCCAGCCGGTGCAGCGCCTGCCCCAGTTCCAGCCCGATGATGCCGGTGCCGGCGATGGCGATCGATTCCGGCAAATCGTCCCAATAGAACACGGCGTCGCTGTTGATGACGCGCGGACCGGCGGCGGCCCATTCCTCCGGCACGATCGGGGTCGAGCCGGTGGCGATGACGAAGCGTTCGGCCTCGACCACGGTGTGGTCGCCGACCTGCAGCTTGTTTTCAGCGATGAAGCGGGCGTGGCCGTGCAGCTTGTCCGCTTCCGGATAGCCGTCGACCGCCTCGACCACGAAGCCGACGAAGCGGTCGCGCTCGGCGCGCACGCGCGCCATCACGGCCTTGCCGTCGATCCGCACCGGCCCCGGATGGACGCCAAAGGCCGGCGCCGCCTTGGCCGCGTGCGCGGCCTCGGCCGCGGCGATCAGCAGCTTGCTGGGCATGCAGCCGACCCGGGCGCAGGTGGTGCCGTAGGGGCCGCTCTCGATCAGCACGGCCTGCTTGCCGCCGGCGGTCGCGGCGCGGTAGGCCGTCATGCCGGCGGTGCCGGCGCCGATCACCGCAACTTCGGTCTTGATAGTCTTCATCGTGGGTTCCGTTTGGTTTTCTAATTTTACTTTGGAGCAAAAGAGCATTAGTATTACTTATTGTATTTCAATTTTATAAGTAACACTTATGGCTCCACTAGACTATCGCGCGCTTGCCGTGCTGGACGCCGTCGCCAGCCATGGCAGCTTTGAAAAGGCCGCCACCGCGCTCGGCATCAGCCAATCGGCCGTTTCCCAGCGTATCAAGGCGCTGGAGGACGCCGCCGGCCGGCTGCTGATCGTGCGCGGCCAGCCGGCCGTGCCGACCGGGCTGGGCCAGCGGCTGGTGTCGCACCACCGCAGCGTCAAATTGATGGAAGCCGCGCTCGATATCGATCTCGGCAACAAGGTTAGCATGCCGGAGATTTCGCTGGCGGTGGATGCGGCCAGCCTGGCCACCTGGTTCCCGCTGAGCTTGCAACCGTTGCTGTCGCCGCCGCGTTGCCAACTCAACATCCAGCAGGCCGCGCGCGACATGGCCCTGCATCTGGTGCGGGAGGGTAGCGTATTTGGCAGCATCGCCGCCGCCCAGCCGCACGGCGAACCTGCGGCCAACGGCCCGGAAGTGACGCCGCTGGGCAAGCTGCGCTACGTGTGCGTGGCCACGCCGGCGTTCGCCGGCCACTGGTTCGGCGACGGCTTCTCGGCCGAGGCGGCGCGGCTGGCGCCGGCCGTGGTGTGCGACCGCGACATGATGGCCGGCTTCCTGCGCGAGGTGCTCGACCTGGACGGACCGTATCCGCACCACACGGTGCCGCTGTCGCCGGCCAGCGCCGAGTGCATCCACGGCGCCCTGGCCTACGGGCTGATGCCGCTGTCGCAGGCGACCCGGCCGCTGGCCGACGGCCGCCTGGTCGACCTGGCGCCGGGCAGGCATGTCGACGTGGCGCTGAACTGGCACGCGTGGAACCTCGATACGCCGTTCACGCGCGCGCTCAGCGAGCAAATCGTCGCCACCGCGCGGCGCTGCCTGTTGCAATAGGCTCGGGTTTAAATATCGAGCGGATCGACTTCCAGCGACCATTTCACGCGGCTTTTCATCTCGCGCAGGGTCCACAGCCAATCCTTTAGAAACGCCTGCAGCATCGGCCGCGACGCCGATTCGACCAGCAACTGCGCGCGGTCGACGTTGTGCACGCGGGTCATGCTCATCGGGATCGGGTCGTTGATGGTGATGCCCGGATGCTCGACGCAATCGCGGGCGATGGTCAAAAATTCGATGGCGGTCGCCAGCTCGGGCGCCTCGGCGCGCAGCAGCGCCTGGAACAGGTACGGCGGCAGCGCCGCCTGCTCGCGCTCCTCCAGCAGCGCCGACGCGAAGTGGTCGTAGTCGTGGTGCACCACGGCGCCGTATAGCGGATGCTGCGGATAGCGGGTCTGGATCAGCACCTCGCTGACGCTGCCGCCCTCGGTCCGGCCGGAGCGCCCGGCGCGGCCCGCCACCTGCATCAGCTGCGCGAACAGCCGCTCGCTGGCGCGGTAGTCCTGCGAAAACAGCGCGGTGTCCGGATTGAGGATGCCGACCAGGGTGAGCTTCTTGAAGTCGTGGCCCTTGGCGACCATCTGGGTGCCGATCAGGATATCGACCTCGCCCCGGTGGACGGTGTCGAAGGCCGCTTGCGCGCTGCCCTTCTTGCGGGTCGAATCGGCGTCGATGCGCAGCACGCGCGCTTCCGGGAACAGCGCCTGCAGGCCCTCCTCGACGCGCTGGGTGCCGCGTCCCAGCGGTTGCAAATCGACGTTGCCGCAGGTCGGGCAGTGTCGCGGAATGCGCAGCTCCAGGCTGCAGTGGTGGCAGCGCAGCCGGTGCTCGGGACGGTGCAGCACCATGAACGAGGTGCAGCGCGTGCACTCGCTGATCCAGCCGCACGACTCGCAGCAGATCACCGGCGCGTAGCCGCGGCGGTTGAGGAACAACAGCGATTGCTCGCCGCGCTCCATGCGCTGCCTGATGGCGGCGATCAGTCCCGAGGTCAGGCCGTCCTTCGGCTTGTCGCGCTCCATGTCGATCAGCTTCACCTGCGGCAGCACGGCGTTCTTGACGGCGCGCTCGCGCAGTTCCAGCTTGCGGTAGCGGCCCGACTGCGCGTGGTGCCAGCTCTCGAGCGACGGCGTGGCCGATCCGAGCACGATCGGGATGCCCAGCTGCCAGGCGCGCCACACGGCCAGGTCGCGCGCCGAATAGCGCAAGCCTTCCTGCTGCTTGTACGACGGGTCGTGCTCTTCGTCGATGACAATCATCTTCAGGTTCGGCAGCGACGCCAGGATCGCCAGCCGGGTGCCAAGCACGATGCGCGCCCGGCCAAGGTGCGCGGCCAGCCAGTGCAGCATGCGCTCCCCTTCGGACAGGCTGCTGTGCAGCGTCGCCAGCATCACGCCGGGGAAGCGCGCGCGGATATTGCCTTCCAACTGCGGCGTGAGGTTAATCTCGGGCACCAGGATCAGGATCTGCGCGTCCGCCTCGCGCGCCAGCACCTGCGCGCACGCCTGCAGATACACCTCGGTCTTGCCGCTGCCGGTGACGCCGTACAGCAACGTGGGCGTGAAGCCGGCCGCGCCACCGATGGCGTCGGCCGCCTCCTGCTGCGAGGGATTGAGCACCGGCATGTTGAGCGGCGTGCCGTCGTGCGGCGCGTCGAGCTTGGCCAGCTTCTTCAACGCTTTGTCCAGGGTCAGCGGGGTGGGTGCGCGCAGGTTCTTGGGCAAGCCCGGCAGCGCCACCTCGCCCAGCGGACGCTGATAATAGTCGGCGGCGAAGCCGGCCAGCGCCAGCCATTGCGCCGACAGCGGCGCCAGCTGGCCGCGGACCGCCAGTGCATCCTTCAATTTACCGTCCGGCACATCGGTCTCGGCGGCGACGCCGACGATCAGCCCCATCACCTCGCGCGGGCCGAACGGGACGAACGCCAACTGGCCGACTTGCGGCTGCTCCGCCGCATCGCAATACCAGCGGTAATCGAAAATGGCATTCAGCGGGGTATCGAGCGCCACCTGAAGAATGCAATGATGAAAGAGGCCCTGCATAGTTCCAATCACATGAAATTCGGTACTGAACCAGGCTCCACGGTTTTTGTGGATAACTTTGTGGACAAGAGAATCTTAATCTCCGGAAACCAATCACTTAACAGTTGGTAGCCGCGCCAACCGGGCAAATATTCGAATTTATTTGTCTTTAAAATCAACCACTTGGAAAATCCCCCGTGGGAGGCTCAGAAAACCGTTTTTTTCTCCGCTGCTGTGCATAAGTGAAGTATTTCGGGTAATTTTTTAACGATTTTCAACACTTTCCCGAGGGTTTTAATGACCACCGGAAAATACAACCGGCGGTCGATAAGAGCAAATTTTATACAGGCCGCATCCGAACGGTTTGCGCGTCCATAACTTAGTTATCAAGGCGGCCACTTTGCCTAAAAATCGTGCAGCGCAACATAAACCTCATGCAAAACAACAACATTATGGCTAAGTCACGGTTTACTAAGTACTTTTATTTTTTATCCACAGTTTTTGTGGATAACTTTGTGGACAATGAAGAAATAAACCTGCGCAAGCCCGACTTATGGGTTTACAACCAGTACCCACCCCCAGCCGGGGGGCAAAAAATTTATCTTATAAATCAAAGACTTACAAACACTCCGAAGGCCAAAAAAATAGTGCTGCCTGTTATTCTTGCACCAAAAAAAATTGTGCATAAGTCGGTTTGCTTTCCTCTGCGCACCAATGAAAATGGGGCACGTCCGATTGGAACGTGCCCCACGGGTTTGCGGTAAATCAAGATGCGCGCTGGGCCTTGCTATAGGTATGAACAGCGTCGACCATGGCCGCCACGTTTTCCGGCGGCGTGAACTGGGAAATGCCGTGGCCCAAATTAAATACATGTCCATTGCCGTTTTCCGGCTTGCCGAAGGCGTCCAGCACCTTGTGCACTTCGGCGCGGATCTGTTCCGGGCTGGCGAACAGGATCGCCGGGTCCAGATTGCCCTGCAGCCCGACCTTGTGGCCAACCAGCTTGCGCGCCCGCGTCAGGTTCACCGTCCAGTCCAGGCCGACCGCATCGGCGCCGATGTCGGCGATTTGCTCGATCCACTGGCCACCGCCCTTGGTGAAGACGATGGCCGGGATCTTGACGCCATCCTTGCCCCGTTTGAGCAGCGACACGACCTGGCGCATGTAATCGAGCGAGAACGCCTGGTAGGCGCCGTCGGCCAGCGCGCCGCCCCACGAGTCGAAGATCATCACCGCCTGGGCGCCGGCGTCGATCTGGGCGTTCAGGTACTCGGCCACCGCCCTGGCGTTGATAGCCAGGATGTGGTGCATCAGGTCCGGACGGTTGTACAGCATCTTTTTGATGGTGTGGAACTCGCGCGAGCCCTGGCCTTCGACCATATAGCAGGCCAAGGTCCACGGGCTGCCGGAAAATCCGATCAGCGGCACGCGGCCGTTCAATTCCGTGCGGATCTGCGTGACCGCCTTGAATACATAGTCCAGCGCCCCCGGTTCCGGCGCGCGCAGCGCCAGCACGTCGGCCTCGGTCTTGAGCGGACGCTCGAACTTGGGGCCCTCGCCTTCGACGAAATACAGGCCCAGGCCCATCGCGTCGGGCACCGTCAGGATGTCGGAGAACAGGATGGCCGCGTCCAGCGGGAAGCGGTCCAGCGGCTGCAAGGTCACTTCGGTGGCGTAATCGGGATTGGTGGCCAGGCCCATGAAGGAGCCGGCCTTCTGGCGCGTGGCGCGGTATTCCGGCAGGTAGCGCCCCGCCTGACGCATCAGCCATACCGGGGTGTGTTCGGTCGGCTGGCGCAACAACGCACGCAAGAAGGTGTCATTCTGAAGCGGAGCAAATTGTGGCATGAAAGGCAATCAAAAAGCGGGGAAAGGGCTATTATCGCACTCCGCGCCGATTTTTTTTCGCGGACGCTGGAACATTGCGCCCCCTTTCTCTATCATCCTAGCACCCCGCCCAACCAACGCATCCCGGAGCCGCCATGACATCAGAAGCACCGACCATCGCCGAATACGGCACCTGGCCATCGACCATCAGCGCCGAGCGCGTGGCGGCCGGCGCGACGCCGATGTCGTCGCTGATGCTGGGCGGCGCCGACGGCGGCGATATCTTCTGGCTGGCCGGGCGCGCCGCCGAGGCGGGCCGCAACACGCTGCTGCGCCACCACGGCGCCGCCACCGACGAACTGACGCCGGCGCCGTTCAATGTGCGCAGCCGGGTGCACGAATACGGCGGCGGCGCCTACGCGGTCGACGGCGAGACCGTGTATTTCTCCCATTTCGCCGACAACCGTCTCCACCGGCTCGATTTCGCCGGTGACGACGACGCGCAGCCGGCCCCGGTGGCGCTGACGGCCGGCGGCAAGCAGCGCTTCGCCGATTTCGTGGTCGACCGCGCGCGCGGACGCCTGATCGGCGTGCGCGAATTGCATGGCGAGGATGGCCACGGCGAGCCGTCCAACACCATTTGCGCGATCGGCATCGCCGACGGCGCCGAAACGGTGCTGGCGCAGGGCGCCGACTTCTATTCGTCGCCACGGCTGTCGCCGGACGGCCGCGCGCTGGCCTGGCTGACCTGGGACCATCCGCGCATGCCGTGGGAAGGCACCACCCTGTGGCTGGCACAAATCCAGGACGACGGCGCGCTGGCGGCGCCGGTGCGCGTCGCCGGCGGCGTCGACGAATCGATCTGCCAGCCGGAATGGTCGCCGAACGGCCTGCTGCACTTCGTCTCCGACCGCAGCGGCTGGTGGAACCTGTACCGCCTGGGCGCGGACCGCCAGGGCGCCGAGGCCCTGTGCCCGATGGAGGCCGAATTCGGCTCCCCGCACTGGACCTTCGGTAACTCGATGTACGGCTTCCGCTCCGCCTCCGAAATCATCTGCACCTATATCGACAAGGGCGTGAGCCGGCTGGCGCGCCTGCTGCCGGCCAGCGGCAAGCTCGAAGCGATCGCCAATCCGTACGAGGAAATCCGCGAACTGCGCGTGGCGCCCGGCTACATCGCCATGCTGGCGGGCGGCCCGTCGATCCCGTTGGAACTGGCGCGCATCGACTTCACCGAGGAAGGCGTGGAGATCCTGGCGCAGTCGATCGCCGAGCTGCCCGACGAGGACAACCTGTCGATCCCCGACAATATCAGCTATCCGAGCGCCGACGGCCGCACCTCGCACGCGTTCTTCTACGCGCCGCGCAACCGCGACGTGCGCGCGCCCGAAGGCAGCAAGCCGCCGGTGATCGTCATCAGCCACGGCGGCCCGACCGGCATGACCGTCAACACGCTGAAACTGGCGACCCAGTACTGGACCAGCCGGGGCTTCGGCGTGCTGGACGTGAACTACGGCGGCAGCACCGGCTTCGGCCGCGCCTACCGCGACCTGCTCAAGGGACAGTGGGGCATCGTCGATGTCGAGGACTGCGTGGCCGGCGCCCGGGCGCTGGTCGAGCGCGGCCTGGCCGACAACGACCGCCTGATCATCCGAGGCGGCAGCGCCGGCGGCCTGACGACCCTGTGCGCGCTGACCTTCCACGATGTCTTCAAGGTCGGCGCCAGCTACTACGGCGTCTCCGACCTGCAAGGGCTGGACGACGACTCGCACAAATTCGAATCGCGCTATACCGCCTACCTGATCGCGCCGCAGCCGCAGGCGCAAGCGCTGTACAAGGAGCGCTCGCCGATCAACCACACCGACAAGCTGGCGCGCCCGATGATCTTCTTCCAGGGCCTGGACGACAAGGTCGTGCCGCCGCAGCAATCGGAAATGATGGTCGACGCGCTCAAGGCGCGCGGCGTGCCGGTGGCCTATGTACCGCTGGAGGGCGAGGGCCACGGCTTCCGCAAGGGCGAGAACATCGTGCGCACCTTGGAGGCGGAGCTGTACTTCTACCAGCGTATCTTCGGCCTGCACGATCCCTCGGCGGCAGCGCCGATCCACATCGACAACCTGAAGGACTGATCCACGCATGGCCGACCCGAAGCTGCTTGCCGAATTCGACGCGCTTGAATTCAACGAAAAAATGATACTGGCGCTGCTCGCCCTGATCGGCGAGCCGGTCGGGCGCACCGCGATCCTCGATCATTTGAACAAGGCGCGCATCGAGGACAAGGACGGCCACCGCTACACCGTCGGCACCCTGGACGAATCGATGCGCAAGCTGGAGCGGCTGGCCTTCATCAGCGCCGTCACCGGGCGCGGCTTCGTGTGCAACCCCAAGCTGCGCTGGCCGGCCATGCGCGCCTCGATCGGCACCCACGCGCTCGACGACCTGTGCGAGGCGTACGACGAACTGGTGCCGATGCGCCAGACCTGGAACAGCGTCGAGCCGCGCAGCTACCGCGCCGGCATGGCGCGCCTGCGCATGGGCCTTCTGCGCGGCCAGGCGCCGCAGCAGATCCAGCCGATACTCGCCTTCTGCCTGGGCAGCTACGAGGCGGCGCAGCTGCACCCGATCGTCGACATCTTCGGCCGCCCGTTCGAGCCGGGCATGATCGCGCGCGTCCATCCGCTGCTGCAGGACGACGTGCTGGCGGTACTGCTGGAAAACGCCAAACGCGAATTGCCCACCGTGTCCTTGATCCGCGAATTCTGCGAACAGCACCTGCAACGCCGGCTGGCGGCCAAGGACGACATCGGCCCCGAACTGCGGCTGGTGCTGGCCGAGGACGCCATCCTGTGCGGGCGCCTCGACGACGCCAAACGCTATCTGGAGCACACGGCCGGTCCGCAAAGCCAGTTCCTGGCCAGCACCATCGTGCTGCTGCGCGGCGCTACCGGCGCGGCCCTCGCCGGCTACGAGGCCGCGCTCAAGCTGCTGCGCCGCGAAACGGGCAAGCGCAAGCACCTGTTCGCCGGCATCGGCGCCTACCTGTACCTGCTGTCGCTGCTGCGCAGCGAGGACCCCAAGCACCAGAAAGCGGCGGACGCCTACCTCGAGATCGCGGTGCGCATGCCGCCCAACTACGACGCCGCGATCCACCAGCAGATCGACATGCTGCGCCAGGTCCGCGCCGGCACCATGCAAACGGATGTCGTCTCCGCGCTGCCGTGGGACCTCGGCCCGCAGACGCAGTTGTTCCAATGCCTGCTGTATTTCTGGCTGTCGCTGCCGCGGCTCGGCGAGCGGCGCCTGGAACTGCAGGAGCTGCGCGAGAACGCCGAACGCGCCGGCTACCTGTTCATCGCGGCGCAAGCGGCCACCCTGCTCGGCCACCTGGGCGACGTCGACCAGCAGCGCCACGCCAACGACTTGCGCACGCGCCTGGGCCTCCCGGACATGACGGTGTGGTTCGAGCGCCAGGAAGCCTGGCAGCGCCAGCTGTCGGCGCTGATCAACCTCCAGCAGCCCGCCACGGCCGACGCGGCCGGCGCCACGCGCCTGGTCTGGCAGCTGACCTACGACAACCGCCACGGCCTGACCGATGTCGCGCCGGTGGAACAGAAGCGCGACGCGCGCGGCTTGTGGAGCAAGGGCCGCGCCGTGGGCCTGAAGCGGCTGCGCTTCGAGCCGGAGCAATTCGATTTCCTGACGCCGCAGGACGTGCGCGTGTCGGAGGCGATCTCGGTGGCGCACCGCAGCTACCATTCCAACGCCCTGGCCTACGAGATCGATCCGCAGCGCGCCGCCGCGGCGCTGATCGGCCACCCGCTGCTGTTCTGGGCCGACGCCTCCGACACCCGCGTGGAGATGCTGGCCGGCGAACCGGAACTGCTGATCAAGAAAAGCCCGGGCAACCTGGAGATCCGCCTGCACCCGCGCATCCCCGACGACAATTCCTTCGTCATCGTCAGCAAGGAGACGCCGACCCGCCTGCGCGTGGTCAGCATCCTCGACGAGCACCGCCGCATCGCCGCCATCGTCGGCGACAGCCTGACGGTGCCGGCGCACGCCGAGCAGCAGGTGCTGCACGCGATCAGCTCCATCTCGTCGCTGGTGACGGTGCAATCGGACATCGGCGGCGCCGCGCCCGACATGCAGCAGGTGGAGGCCGACACGCGCCTGCACGTGCATCTGCTGCCGTACCAGCACGGCCTGAAGATGCAGCTGCTGGTGCGGCCGCTGGCCAACGGCGCCTATTACGCGCCCGGCGCCGGCGCCGACAGCGTGATCGCCGACGTCGGCGGCAAGCCGGTGCAGGCGCGCCGCCACCTGATCGACGAACGCGACGCCGAACGGGAGCTGATCGCCAGGTGCCCGGTGCTCGAATCGGCCGAACAGGATCACGGCGAATGGCTGCTCGGCCAGCCGGCGCTGTGCCTGCAATTGCTGGTCGAGCTGCAGGAACTGAAGGCGGGCAGCATCGTGATCGCCTGGCCGGAGGGCGAGAAATTCCGCGTCACCGCCAAGGTCGAGACCAAGCAGGTGCGCCTGTCCATCAAGAGCAACAAGGACTGGTTCGCGGCCAGCGGCGAGGTGCAGGTCGACGAAGACAAGGTGATGGACCTGCGCACCCTGCTGGAGCTGATGCAGAAGAACCAGAGCCGCTTCGTCGAACTGGGCGAGAACCGCTACCTGGCGCTGACCGAGGAGCTGCACCGCCGCCTGCGCGAGGTGTCGGCCTACGGCGAGCTGACCGCCGACGGCGTGCGCCTGCATCCGCTGGCCGCGTTCGCGCTGGAGGAACTGGCCGACGATGTCGGCGGCCTGAAGGCGGACAAGCTGTGGAAGGAGCATTTGCAGCGCATGGCGTCGCAGGCGGCGTTCGAGCCTCATCTGCCCAGCACCCTGCAGGCCGAGTTGCGCGACTACCAGCTGGAAGGCTTCAACTGGCTGGCGCGCCTCGCGCATTGGGGCGTGGGCGCTTGCCTGGCCGACGATATGGGCCTCGGTAAAACCCTGCAGGCGATCGCGCTGATCCTGTCGCGCGCGCCGCAGGGGCCGACCCTCGTCATCGCGCCGACGTCGGTGTGCATGAACTGGATCAGCGAGGCGGCGCGCTTCGCGCCGACCCTCAACGTCAAGCTGTTCGGCGCCGGCGACCGCGCCGGGACCATGTCCACCCTGCAGCCGTACGACGTGGTGGTGGCCAGCTACGGCCTGCTGCAGCTGGAGTCGGCGCTGTTCGCCGGGGTGCGGTGGAACACCATCGTGCTCGATGAAGCACAGGCGATCAAGAACGGCGCCACCAAGCGTTCGCAGGCCGTGATGGCGCTCAAGGGCGAGTTCCGCATGATCGCCACCGGCACGCCGCTGGAAAACCACCTGGGCGAGTTGTGGAACCTGTTCCGCTTCATCAATCCGGGGCTGCTGGGCAGCATCGAGCAGTTCAACCTGCGCTTCGCCGCGCCGATCGAAAAGCCGCAGGACCATCGCGCCGAACTGGGCGCGCGCAACCGCCTGCGGCGCCTGATCCAGCCGTTCATGCTGCGCCGGACCAAGGCCCAGGTGCTGACCGAGCTGCCGTCGCGCACCGAGATCACGCTGGAGGTCGACCTGTCCAAGGAGGAAACGGCGCTGTACGAATCGCTACGCCGCACCGCGCTGGAAAACCTGGCCGCCGTCGAGGGCCCGGCCGAGAAGAAGTCGATCCAGATCCTGGCCGAGATCATGCGGCTGCGGCGCGCCTGCTGCAATCCGAACCTGATCGCGCCGGAACTGGGGCTGGCCAGCAGCAAGCTGGCGGCGTTCGCGCACCTGCTCGAGGGGCTGCTGGAGAACCGCCACAAGGTGCTGGTGTTCAGCCAGTTCGTCGACCACCTGTCGCTGATCCGCGCGCACCTCGACGCCAACGGCATCGGCTACCAGTACCTCGATGGTTCGACCTCGATGGCCGACCGCAAGAAGCGGGTCGACGCCTTCCAGGCCGGCATCGGCGACGTCTTCCTGATCAGCCTGAAGGCGGGCGGGGTCGGCATCAACCTGACCGCCGCCGACTACGTGATCCACATGGACCCTTGGTGGAATCCGGCGGTGGAGGACCAGGCGTCGGACCGCGCCCACCGCATGGGCCAGCTGCGCCCGGTGACCATCTACCGCCTGGTGGCGCGCCACACGATCGAGGAAGGCATCGTCGACCTGCACCAGCACAAGCGCGACCTGGCCGACAGCTTGCTCGAAGGCAGCGACGTCTCGGGCCGCATGTCGGCCGGCGAGATGCTCGGGATGCTGCAAGAAGGGTTGAAGAAGTAGGCGCGGCCGCGTTTTGTCTTGTATCGGGCGCTCTCAAGCGGGCCGATTAGTGATAATCTCCATCGCTTCGACTCGGCACGCTTGCCACCGCGTGATGTGGACACGCGTGCCTTGTCAAAATAAACACAAGGCTGCAGACGATGATCAAGACAAAAATTGCACTGGCGGTGGTGATGGCGGCACTCGCCTTCGCGCCGGCCGGCGCGGCGCCCGCCAACAAGGACGCCAGCACCAGTAGTAAAAACAAGAACGCCAAGGGTAGCAAAAACAGCAGCAAGACCGGCACCAAAACCGCGCCCGCCGGCAAGGCCGGCAAAGACGGCAAGACCACCAGGAAGGGCGGCAAAGGCAAGGCCGTGGCCGCCGCCGCGGCGACGACGGCGGTGGTCGCGACCCGGCCGGCGGTGGCCGCGGTGTCCGAACGGCGCCAGGACCGCTCGTTCGACACCCTGAGCAACCAGTTCCTCAACGCCCTGTGGCGCATCGATTCGGAAAGCGCGATCTACGCCGGCAAGTACGACACCGCCGCCACCTTGAGTATCCCGGACGCGGCCACGCAGACCAGGGAGCTGGCCTTCATCGACGACTGGAAACTGCGCTTCGGCAAAGTCAACGCCAGCCAGCTGTCGCCGAAGCAGCGCACCGACCTGGCGCTGCTGATGAACAAGCTCGATAGCGACCGCTTCCGCCTGACCACCCTGCGCGAGTTCGAGTGGAATCCTGCCAGCTACAACGTCGCCGGGCCGCTGGACCTGATTTTGGGCACCGAATACGCGGCCCAGCCGCAGCGCCTGCGCACCCTGCTCAAGCGCATCGCCAGCATTCCGGCCTACTACGAGGCGGCGCGCAACAACATCGTCAACCCGACGCGCGAGCACACGCGCCTGGCGATCAAGCAGGCGCCCGGCGTGCAGACCGTGCTGATCGAGGTCGACAAGGCGGCGCAGGCCTCGATCCTGACGCCGATCGAGAAGCAGCAGTTCACGCAGCGCGTCAACGCGGCGCTGACGGCGGTCGACAACTACGTCGCCTTCCTCCGCGAGATGGACAAGCTGATGGACACGCGCGGCCGCCGCACCTTCCGCATCGGCAAGGCGATGTATGAGCAGAAGTTCGCCTACGACATCCAGTCCGGCAGCACCGCCGAACAGACCTACCAGAAGGCGCTGGCCACGCGCGAGGAGCTGCTGGTCAATATGGACAAGCTGTCCGACGGCATGTGGGACAAGTATCTGCCCGGCGTGGCCAAGCCGGCCGACCGGTTCGCCAAGATCGGCATGATGATCGACAAGCTGTCGGCCAACCATGTGCGGCGCGAGGATTTCGTCAACGAGATCAAGCGCCAGATCCCGGTGCTGCAGGACTGGGTGATCAGCAAGAACCTGCTGACCCTGGACCGCAACAAGCCACTTGAAGTGCGCGCGACGCCGGCCTACCAGGCCGGTGTGGCCGGCGCCAGCATCGACGCGCCGGGGCCCTACCGGCCGCAGGACCGCACCTACTACAACGTCACTCCGCTCGACGGCGCGACGGCGGAGGCGGCCGAGAGCAGCCTGCGCGAGTACAACCACTGGATCTTGCAGATCCTCAACATCCACGAGGCGATTCCCGGACACTATGCGCAACTGGTGTACGCCAACAAGTCGCCGTCCATCGTCAAGTCGATCTTCGGCAACGGCGCGATGGTCGAGGGCTGGGCGGTCTACGGCGAGCGCATGATGCTCGAATCGGGCTACGGCGACAACGCGCCGGAGATGTGGCTGATGTATTCGAAGTGGAACCTGCGCAGCGTGACCAACACCATCCTCGACTACAGCGTGCACGTGCTGGGCATGACGGAGGAGCAGGCGATCGACCTGTTGACGCGCCAGGCCTTCCAGACGCGCACCGAGGCGGTCGAGAAATGGCACCGGGTGCAGGTGTCGTCGGTGCAGCTGACCAGCTATTTCAGCGGCTACAGCGAGATCATGGAATTGCGCGAGGAGCGCAAGCAGGCCTTGGGCGACAAGTTCAACCTGAAGGAATTCCACGAGCAATTCCTCAGCTATGGCAGCGCGCCGGTGCGGGTGATCAAGGGCTTGATGACGAAGTAGTGGCTACACGGCATGGATATGCGAAGCGGGGCGCCGGCAGCAATGTTGGCGCCCCGTTTTAGTTGGATCGCGCACTGGCGCGCTTGCGAGCGCGCAAAGGCCTCATCCACCGATTCGATACGATGGTCGCTTAGCCCGTGCCGGGCCGGTTCTGCTACGATAAAAGCCGGGAGTGATCATGACCATGCCGATCAAATTCGATACCCTTGAGTACGCCAGAAGGCTGGCCGAAGCCGGAATTCCACCCGATCAGGCCGACGCCCACGCGCAGGCATTAAGCGACGCGTTGGCGACGGCCAGCGTCGCGCCGGCCGAGCTGGTGCTGGTGCTGGTGAGAAGCGAGCTCTTGGCGAGAATGGATATGCTCAAGAGCGAGGTGTATGCGCGCATCGATATGCTAAAGAGCGAAATCTACTCGCGCATCGACCTGTTGAAGAGTGAGATCGATGCGCTGGAAGCACGCATGAACGCCAAGTTCAAAGTCGTGTACTGGCTGACCGGCTTATCGCTCGCAACGAGCGCACTCACCCTGGCGACACAGGTCTTTATGATGGCGAAAATATTGCCCTAGACTAGGACTGCTTTTCTTCCGGCGCCGTCGACATGCGCACGAACATCGGCGCCACCAGCAAGCCCAGCTCGAACAGCAGGCACATCGGAATAGCCAGCGAGAACATGCTGACCGCGTCCGGCGGCGTGACAATGGCCGCGATGACGAACGCGCCAACGATGGCGTAGGGGCGGATCTCCTTGAGCTTGGCCACGGTGACAAAGCCCATGCGCACCAGGATCACCACCACCACCGGCACCTCGAAGGTGGCGCCGAAGGCCAGGCACATCGACATGACGAAGTCGAGATAGTTTTCGATGTCCGGCGTCACCGCGATCGACTGCGGCGAGAACTCGGCGATGAACTGGAACACGCGGCCGAACACCAGGAAGTAGCAGAACGCCACGCCCGACATGAACAGGAACGACGACGAAATGACCAGCGGCGCGATCAGGCGCTTCTCATGGGCGTACAGGCCGGGCGCGACGAACGCCCACAGCTGGTACAACACCCACGGCAGCGACAGGATGATCGAGATCACCAAGGTCACCTTCATCGGCACCAGGAACGGCGAAATGACGCCGGTGGCGATCATCTTCGAGCCGACCGGCAGGGACGCGATCATCGGCTGCGCGATGAAATCGTAGATTTGCGCCGGTCCCGGCCAGATCATCAACCCCAGGCACACCAGCGCCACGCCGATCGACGCCTTGACCAGACGGTCGCGCAGTTCGACCAGGTGGGAGATGAAGGTTTCTTCGCCGGAGTTCGGTGTAGTCATTAGTAGAAGCTAGCGTTGGTATTGCCGCGTGGGCGGAAACGGGCGACGCGCGCCGCGCCGGAGGTCACATGCAGCTTGCCGCCGTGGCGCTGTTTATACCAGGCCGGAATGGCGGCGCTGCGCACCACCTTCTTGCGGCGGAATTCGCGCGCCTTGCGCGCCAGGTCGTCCGTGCTGACGCTGCCGTACGAGGCGGTGTCGGGGATCGACGCCGGCGTGTCGTGCCAGGCGTTCTCGACTTCGGAGATATTCTGCGAAATCGAGTTTTCCACGTCGCTTTTGATGTTCTGCGCGGCGTCCTGCACCGTCTTGTGGAGGTTTTTCAGTTCCTCCAGCTCGATTTCGCGCGAGACCTCGGATTTGACCTCGTTCAGGTAGCGCTGGGCGCGCCCGTACAAGGTCCCGGCCATGCGCGCCACGCGGGGCAGCTTTTCGGGACCGATGACGATCAGCGCAACCACGCCGATCACAGCAAGTTTGGTAAGACCGAGATCGATCATAGGATATGCGCGTCAGCGAACCGGGCCCGGCGACAAGTCGCGGGCCCGGACCGGCTTACAGCTTGTTTTTCTCTTTGGCGTCGACGTCGATGGTGCTCGGGGTGACCGGCGTGACGGGCTTGTCGTCGTCGCCCTTGACGCCATCCTTGAAGCCCTTGACGGCCTTGCCGATGTCGGAACCCATATTGCTCAGCTTCTTGGTGCCGAACACCAGCATCACAATCACCAGAACGATCAGCCAGTGCCAAATACTAAATGAACCCATCATATTCCCCTTGCAAGGCGCATGCGCCCAGATTATCCGTTGATTCGAGAACCGCGTGCGACAGTATAAGCGAACAGCGGCGTGTCATGTAGATGTCATGTGGCAAGCGATAGCAACCACCGGATGCCGCCCGGAAGCACGCTTTTACCGCTGGCCGCGCCACGGGTGCGCGCCGCCGATCACGTGCAAATGCAGATGGTACACCTCTTGCCCGCCGTCCGGCCCACTGTTGATCAGCGTCTTGTAGCCGCCGCCGGGCGCGCCGTCCGCATCATAGCCGACCGCGCAGCCGAATTCCTCTGCCAGACGGGGGGCCAGCGCCAGCATCCTGCCCAGCAGCGGCGCCTCGTTGGCGCTGCAATCGGACAAGGTCGAAATGTGTTTCTTCGGGATCACCAGCAAATGCACGGGCGCGGCCGGATTGATATCCTTGAACGCGAGCAACTCGTCATCCTCGTACACGGCCGTCGAGGGAATTTTCTTTTCGGCTATCTTGCAAAACAAGCAGTTTTCCACGGCGGCTCCATCAATGGTTGGGGTTGTCCCTGCGTTACTCTTTGCGCGCGGCTTTTTCGGCGATGCCGGACACGCCTTCGCGGCGCGCCAGCTCGTCGAGCACCTGCTGCGGCTTCAGATCGAACTGGGCCAGCAGCACCAGCGTATGGAACCACAGGTCGGCCACTTCGTACAACACCTTGTCGCCGTCGCCGCTGGCGCGCGCGTCCTTGGCGGCCATGACGGTCTCGGTGGCTTCCTCGCCGATTTTTTTCAGGATGGCGTCGTCGCCCTTGGCGAACAGCTTGGCGACGTAGGAGGCGGCGGGGTCGCCGCCGTTGGCCGGCTTGCGTGACTCGATCAGCTCGGCCAGGCGGTCCAGTTGTGTGCTCATGGGGTCTTCTTCGGCTTTGCCGCGTAAATATCGGAGGGGTCTTTCAGCACCGGCTCGCTGCTGTGCCAGTCGCCGTCGAGCGCGTCGCCGTCGAACTTCTGGAAGAAGCACGAATGCCGGCCCGTGTGGCAGGCGATGCCGCCGGCCTGCTCGATCTTGAGCAGCACCACGTCCTCGTCGCAGTCGAGGCGGATCTCCAGCACCTTTTGCGTGTGGCCGGACTCCTCGCCCTTGTGCCACAGTTTCTTGCGCGAACGGCTCCAGTACACCGCCTCGCCCAGCTCGACCGTCTTGGCCAGCGCGTCGCGGTTCATCCACGCGAACATCAGCACGTCGTTGCTGCCGGCTTCCTGGGCGATGACCGGCACCAGGCCGTTTTCGTCCCATTGGATTTTCTTCAGCCATTTGGCCTTGGCGAGGCTGCTCGGGGGAGTCGACATCGTGCTATCCAGTGCTGTGATCAATTGGTCAGGCGCATCGGAATGCCCTGTTGTGCCATGAAACGCTTGGCTTCCTGCACCGTGTGGTGGCCGTAGTGGAAGATGCTGGCCGCCAGCACCGCGTCGGCCTTGCCCAGCTTGACGCCGTCGGCCAGGTCCTGCAGGCCGCCGACGCCGCCCGAGGCGATCACCGGGATGCCGATGGCGTCGGAGACGCCGCGCGTCAGGCCCAGGTCGAAGCCGGACTTGGTGCCGTCGCGGTCCATGCTGGTGAGCAGGATTTCGCCGGCGCCCAGTTGTTCCATCTTGACGGCCCATTCGATGGCGTCGAGGCCGGTGGCCTTGCGCCCGCCGTGGGTGAACACCTCCCACTTGCCGGGCGCGACCTGCTTGGCGTCGATCGCCACCACGATGCACTGCGAGCCGTGCTTTTGCGAGGCGTCGAACACCAGTTGCGGGTTGCTGACGGCCGACGAGTTCATGCTGACCTTGTCGGCGCCGGCGTTGAGCAGGCGGCGCACGTCGGCCACCTCGCGCACGCCGCCGCCGACCGTCAGCGGAATGAACACCTGCGAGGCCACGGCCTCGATGATGTGCAGGATCAGGCCGCGGTTGTCGCTGGTGGCGGTGATGTCGAGGAAGGTCAGTTCGTCGGCGCCCTGCTCGTCGTAGCGGCGGGCGATCTCGACCGGGTCGCCGGCGTCGCGCAGCTCGGTGAAGTTGACGCCTTTGACGACGCGGCCGTCGGTCACGTCGAGGCAGGGAATGATGCGTTTAGCGAGCATGAGCCTTATTCTTCCTCGTCGTCGATGAGGTCGCCGCTGAGCTCGTCGGCGCGCAACTGCGCCGAGGCCAGGTCGATCGTGCCCTCGTAGATCGAGCGGCCGCAGATGACGCCCTCGATGCCCTCGTCCTGCACCGCGCACAGCGCTTCGACGTCGGCCAGGTTGTGCAGGCCGCCGGAGGCGATGACCGGGATCTTGACCGCCTGCGCCAGCTTGACGGTGGCGTCGATGTTGACGCCGCCCATCATGCCGTCGCGGCCGATGTCGGTGTAGATGATCGCTTCGACGCCGTAGGCTTCGAATTTTTTCGCCAGGTCGATCACCTCGTGGCCCGACATCTTGCTCCAGCCGTCGGTGGCGACCTTGCCGTCCTTGGCGTCGAGGCCGACGATGATGTGGCCCGGGAAGGCGCCGCAGGCGTCGTGCAGGAAGCCCGGCTCCTTGACGGCGGCCGTGCCGATGATGACGTAGCTGATGCCGGCGTCCAGGTAGCGCTCGATGGTGTCGAGGTCGCGGATGCCGCCGCCCAGCTGGACCGGGATCTCGTCGAGGCCGTTTTCCTCGGCGTACTCCTGCACCACCTTCAGGATCGCCTTGACGGCGCCCTCGTTCTTCGGCTTGCCCGCGAAGGCGCCGTTCAGATCGACCAGATGCAGGCGGCGCGCGCCCTGCTTCAGCCAATGCAAAGCCATGTCGGCCGGATCTTCGGAAAATACGGTGGCGAGTTCCATATCGCCTTGTTTCAAGCGAACGCAGTGACCGTCTTTGAGGTCGATGGCAGGAATGAGCAGCATGATGGTTTCAGTGTGAGAAGGTGAAAGGGTTCGGGGTGACTAGCCAGGGCGCCAGGCGATCAGGGATTCCAGTGAACGAAGTTCTTGTACAACTGCAGTCCGGTCGCGGCGCTTTTCTCCGGATGGAACTGTGTGGCAAAAATATTATCACGGGCGACGGCGCAACTGAACGGCGCACCGTACACGGTCAGGCCGACGGTGTGCGCGTCCCGCTCCGGCCGGGCGTAGTAGCTGTGCACAAAATAGAAATAGCTGTTGTCGGCGATATCCTGCCACATAGGGTGGGACGCGTTTTGCCGGACTTGGTTCCAGCCCATCTGCGGCACCTTGAAGCGCGAGCCGTCCTCCTGCAGCTGGCCGTCGAGCTGGAAGCGCACCACCCTGCCCGGCAGCAGGCCCAGGCCGGCGGCGTCGCCCTCCTCGCTGCCGTCGAACAGCATCTGCTCGCCGATGCACACGCCCAGCAGCGGCTTGTTGCGCGCGGCCACCATCAGCGCCTCTTGCACGCCGGATTCGCGCAGGCTGCGCATGCAGTCCGGCATCGCGCCCTGGCCCGGCAGCACGATGCGGTCGGCGCTGTCGATATCGGCCACTTCGCCGGAAATGAGGACGTCGGCCTCGGGGGCGACGGCGCGCAGCGCTTGCGCGACCGAACGCAGATTACCCATCCCGTAATCAACTACGACAATTTTTTTCATAATGAGTGAGTGGTTCGCTCAGCCTTTACAGGCTGCCCTTGGTCGAAGGAATGGTGCCGGCGGCGCGCGGGTCCAGCTCGGACGCCATGCGCAGCGCGCGGCCGAAGGCTTTGAACACGGTTTCGCACTGGTGGTGCGCGTTGGTGCCGCGCAGGTTGTCGATGTGCAAGGTCACCAGCGCGTGGTTGACGAAGCCGCGGAAAAATTCCAGCGTCAGGTCGACGTCGAAGGTGCCGATCATCGCGCGCGTGAACGGAATATGGTATTCGATGCCTGGACGGCCGGAGAAATCGAGCACCACGCGCGACAGCGCCTCGTCCAGCGGCACGTACGAGTGGCCGTAGCGGACGATGCCCTTGCGGTCGCCGATGGCCTTGGCCACGGCCATGCCCAAGGTGATGCCGACGTCTTCGACCGTGTGGTGGTTGTCGATGTGGATGTCGCCGGTGGCTTCGACGTCGAGGTCGAACAGGCCGTGGCGCGCGATCTGGTCCAGCATGTGGTCGAGGAAGGGCACGCCGGTGTTCAGCTTTTGCTTGCCGGTGCCGTCGAGATTGATGGAAACGCGGACCTGCGTCTCGTTGGTGTTGCGGATGATTTCTGCGGTGCGGTTCATGAAGGGCTCGGTGGCGGATAATTTAAGCTGCCAGCGTTTAAGCTGCAAGCGACGCGAGGGATGCCGACAGCGCATCCAGGAAGGCGGCATTCTCTTCCGGTGTGCTGACCGTGACACGTAGACAATTGGCCATCACGGTATCCATTTTACTCATATTTTTAATTAATACCTTGTGGGACAGTAGTTTCGCATAGGCATCATCGGCATTCGGCACCCGAATCAAGATAAAATTCGCCGCCGACGGGAACACCTCGACCCCCGGCAGGGCGGCCAGCGCGGCCATCAGATCGGTCCGTGCGGCGCGCAACGCGGCCGCCTGCTGGTTCAGCACCTCCAGATGGTCGAGCGCGAATTCGGCCGCCGTCTGCGTCAGCACGTTGATGTTGTAAGGAGGCCGCACTTTGTCGAATTGCGCCAGCAATTTCGGCGCGGCCGACATGTAGCCGAGGCGGATGCCGGCCAGGCCGAGCTTGGACACCGTGCGCATGACGATCAGGTTGTCGAACTCCGGCAAGCGGTGCATGAAGGTTTGCTGGGCGAACGGCTCGTAGGCCTCGTCGACCACCGCCAGGCCGAAACCGTCCAGCGCCTTGATGATGGCGACGATATCGTCGTCCGAGAACAGGTTGCCGGTGGGGTTGTTCGGGTAGGACAGGAACACCAGCGCCGGCTTGTGCTTTTCGATCGCCGCCAGCATGGCCGGCATGTCGAGCGTCAGGTCGGCCTTGACCGACACGCCGACATAATCCATGCCGGCGAATTTGGTCGAGCGCGAATACATGACGAACGACGGCGTCGGCGAGATGGCGACGGCGCGGCGGTCCTGGTGGGCGCAGGCCATGCACAGGATCGAAATGAGCTCGTCGGAGCCGTTGCCCAGCATGACATCGTAGCCGGCCGGGATGCCCAGCTTGGCGCGGATGCGCTCCTTGGTGCTCTCGTAGGAGGCCACCGGGTAGCGGTTCAGCGTGACGTCGGCCAGGCGCTGCGCCAGTTCGCGCGTCAGATGCTCCGGCAGGTGGTAAGGGTTCTCCATCGCATCCAGCTTGATAAAACCGCTCGCGTCGGCGACATGGTAGCCATTGACGGCGCGCACATCGGAACGGATGGTGGTGTCGATCAGGGTGTCGATGGAAGACATCTTGCGTGGGCTCCTAGGTGGTGGCGGTGCGTTTGACCGCGGGTTTTTTACTGCTACGGGGGACGGGCTTCTTCTTTTCGGGCGGTGGGGGCAAGTCCGCCGCCGCGAGTCGTTCGGCGATGATGGCGCAATAATCGGGATTGAGCTCGAAGCCGACGAAATTGCGTCCGCAACGCTTGGCGGCGATCGCCGTCGTGCCGCTGCCCATGAACAGGTCCAGCACCACGCCGTCGGCCGGGCACGAGGCCTTGACCATGCGCTCGATGATCTCGAGCGGCTTTTGGGTCGGATGGTCGGCGCGCTCGGGATGCTCCCGGTGCAGACGCGACACGCTCCACAAATCCTTGGGGTTGTAGCCCACTTCCAGCCATTTGGCGCCGACGAAGATCGAACGCGATCGCGCCTTCTTGGTCTCGGCGTCGTACGGGATGCGCACCGCGTCCAGGTCGAAGTAATAATCCTTGCGGCGCACGAAAAAGCCGATGGTGTCGTGCACCGACGAATAACTGCGCACGCTGCCGCCCATCGACGGCACCCGGCGGTCCCAGATAATCTCGTTCATCATCGTCATGCGCTTTTTCAGCAGCACGAAGATCTCCGGCGAAAAGCGCCAGGTCAGGAAGATATACAGGCTGCCGTTGGGTTTGAGCTTGGGCAGCGCGGCGTCGATCCATTGCTCGGTCCAGCGCAGGTACTCCTCCACCGTCTGCGAATCGGAATCGTTGCCGTAGTCCTTGCCCAGGTTATAGGGCGGATCGGTCAGGATCAAATCGACGGCGCCGTCCGGGATGCGCGCCAGGCCGGCCAGCGCATCCTCGCAGAAGACCTGGTTGATCCAGGGTGCTTGTTTCTCCCTGTCGTCCATGGCCACGGCCACGGTCATTGCGGCGTCTTCAAACGCAGTTCGGCGCTGCGGGCGTGCGCTTGCAAGCCTTCGCCGTAGGCCAGTTCGGCCGCGACCTTGCCCAGGGTTTGCGCGCCCGCTTCGCTGACCATGATCACGGACGAGCGCTTCTGGAAATCGTACACGCCCAGCGGCGACGAGAAGCGCGCGGTGCGCGACGTCGGCAGCACGTGGTTCGGACCGCAGCAATAGTCGCCCAGCGACTCGGACGAGAAGCGGCCCAGGAACATGGCGCCGGCGTGGCGGATCTTGTCGGCCCACTGCTGCGGATTCTCGGCCGAGATTTCCAGGTGCTCGGCGGCGATCGAATTGGCGATGGCGCAGGCCTCGTCCATGTCGCGCACCTTGACCAGCGCGCCGCGATCGGTCAGCGAGGTGCGGATGGTTTCGTGGCGCGGCATCGTCGGCAGCAGCTTGTTGATGCTCGCTTCCACGCGGGCGATGTAGTCGGCGTCGGGGCACAGAAGGATGGCCTGCGCCAGCTCGTCGTGCTCGGCCTGCGAGAACAGGTCCATCGCCACCCAGTCGGGATCGGTGCTGCCGTCGCAAATGATCAGGATTTCGGACGGGCCGGCGATCATGTCGATGCCGACGATGCCGAACACGCGGCGCTTGGCGGCGGCCACGTAGGCGTTGCCGGGACCGACGATCTTGTCGACCGGTTGTATCGTCTCCGTGCCGTGGGCCAGCGCGCCGACCGCCTGCGCGCCGCCGATGGTGATCACGCGGGTGACGCCGGCGATGGCGGCGGCGGCCAGCACCATCTGGTTCTTCACGCCGTCCGGGGTGGGCACCACCATGATGATTTCTTCGACGCCGGCCACGTGCGCCGGGATCGCGTTCATCAGCACCGACGACGGATAGGCGGCCTTGCCGCCGGGGACGTAGATGCCGACGCGGTCGAGCGGGGTGATTTTCTGGCCCAGCATTGTGCCATCGGGCTCGGTGTAGGTGAAGCCTTGCAGCTCCTGCTTCTGGCGCTCGTGGAACACGCGGATGCGCTGCGCGGCCACTTGCAGCGCCTCGCGCTGCGCGGCCGGAATCGCGGCCAGCGCGGCCTGCAGTTCGCTTTCCGGAATATCGAAGGCGGCCATGCCGGCGGCGCCGCCGTCGGGGATGCGGTCGAAGCGGTTGGTGTATTCCAGCACCGCGGCGTCGCCGCGCGCCTTGACGTCGGCCAGGATGCCGGCCACGGCGCGCTCGATGGCGTCGTCGGTGCCCGCTTCAAACGCCAGCAGCGTGTCCAGTGACTTTTTGAAATCGGCTTGGGTGGAATCGAGCTTGGTGATTTGAATCGGCATGATGGAATCCGTGGTTACAGCTTGTTTATAACTTCGAGGCGCGCTCGAACGCTTCGATGATCGGTTGCAGACGCTCGCGCTTGAGCTTCAACGCGGCCTGGTTGACGATCAGGCGCGACGAGATGTCCATGATGGCCTCGACTTCGACCAGGTCGTTGGCGCGCAGCGTGTTGCCGGTGCTGACCACGTCGACGATGGCGTCGGACAGGCCGACCAGCGGCGCCAGCTCCATCGAGCCGTAAAGCTTGATCAGGTCGACGTGCACGCCCTTCTTGGCGAAGTGCTCGCGCGCGGTCTGCACGAACTTGGTGGCCACGCGCAGGCGCGCGCCCTGGCGCACGGCGGTCTCGTAATCGAAGCCGTTCTTGACCGCGACCGACATGCGGCAGGCCGCGATGTTCAAGTCGATCGGCTGGTACAAACCCTCGCCGCCGTGCTCCAGCAGCACGTCCTTGCCGGCCACGCCGAAGTCCGCCGCGCCATGCTGCACGTAGGTCGGCACGTCGCTGGCGCGCACGATGATGACGCGCACGTCCGGATCGTTGGTCGACAGGATCAGCTTGCGCGAGGTCTCCGGGTTCTCGGTGACGGTGATGCCTGCCGCTTCCAGCAGCGGCAAGGTGTCCTCGAAAATACGTCCCTTCGACAGCGCCAGGATCAGCTGCGAATTTGCTTGAAATGCGCTCATGTTTACTTGATCCGTTTGATATTGGCGCCGACGGCGGACAGCTTCACTTCCATCTGGTCGTAGCCGCGGTCGAGGTGGTAGATGCGGTCGATCAAGGTCTCGCCGCGCGCGGCCAGCGCCGCGATCACCAGCGAGGCCGACGCGCGCAGGTCGGTCGCCATCACCGGCGCGCCGACCAGCTGCGCGACGCCCTTGATGTGGGCCGTGTTGCCGTCGGTCTCGATGGACGCGCCCAGGCGGTTCATCTCCTGCACGTGCATGAAGCGGTTCTCGAAAATCGTCTCGGTCACGCGGCTGGGGCCGGAGGCGATGGTGTTGACCGCCATGAACTGCGCCTGCATGTCGGTCGGGAAGCCGGGATATTCGGTGGTGCGGAAAGTCACAGGCTCCGGGCGCTGGTCCATCTGCGCGCGGATCCAGTCGTCGCCGATGGTCATCTTCAGGCCCACTTCGCGCAGCTTGTCGAGCGCCGCGTCCATGATGTCGACGCGGGTGTTGCGGATCGTGATGTCGCCGCCGGTGGCCGCGACGGCGCACAGGAAGGTCGCCGCCTCGATGCGGTCGGAGATGACGGCGTGCTTGGCGCCGTGCAGGGACTCGACGCCCTGGATCACCAGGCGGTCGGTGCCGATGCCTTCGATCTTGGCGCCCATGGCCACCAGCAGGTTGGCCAGGTCGGTCACTTCCGGCTCGCGCGCGGCGTTTTCCAGGATCGTCTCGCCTTCGGCCAGCGTCGCGGCCATCAGCAGGTTCTCGGTGCCGGTCACGGTGATCATGTCGGTGACGATGCGCGCGCCCTTGAGCTTCGCGCACTTGGCGTAGATGTAGCCGGCGTCGATGGTGATCTCGGCGCCCAGCGCCTGCAGACCCTTGATGTGCTGGTCGACCGGGCGCGAGCCGATGGCGCAGCCGCCCGGCAGCGACACCTTGGCTTCGCCGAAGCGCGCCAGCAACGGGCCGAGCACCAGGATCGAGGCGCGCATGGTTTTCACCAGCTCATACGGCGCTTCGAGCTTGTCGACGTTGGCGCCGTTCAGCGTGACGGCGTCGCCGTCCTGCTTGACCTGCAGGCCGGTTTCCTTGAGCAGCTTGAGCATGGTGGCGACATCGTGCAGGTGCGGCACGTTGGTCAGTTCCAGATCGCCGGCGGTCAGCAGGCCCGCGCACAGGATGGGCAGCGCCGCGTTCTTGGCGCCGGAGATGTTGATGTCGCCGTGCAGGCGGTTGCCGCCTTGGATGAGGAGCTTGTCCATGCTTATCCTTTGTATTCTTCAGGGGTGAGGGTTTTCATCGACAGCGCGTGGATCTCTTCGCGCATGCGGTCGCCCAGCGCGGCGTAAACGATCTGGTGGCGCTGGATCGGACGCTTGCCCGCGAACGCCGGCGAGACGATGACGGCCTGGAAGTGCTGGCCGTCGCCCTCCACTTCGAGGTGGGTGCATTCGAGACCGGCCGAGATGTAGCCGTGGATCAGTTCTGGAGTGGTGGTCATGATGAATCCTTAAATAATAATGGCGCCGCTTTAGTGACGTAACCTGTATCCGCTGCGCAGCAGACGAATCGCGGCCAGCGACAGCACCACCAGGAAGCCGGAGACGATGGCAAGGCTGGTCCATGGATTGGTGTCGGACTGCCCGAAGAAACCGTAGCGGAAGCCGTCGATCATGTAGAAGAACGGGTTCAGGTGCGACACCGTTAGCCAGAACGGCGGCAGCGAGTGGATCGAGTAGAACACGCCCGACAGGAACGTCAGCGGCATGATCAGGAAGTTCTGGAACGCGGCCAGCTGGTCGAACTTCTCGGCCCAGATGCCGGCGATCAGGCCCATGGTGCCGAGGATGGCGGCGCCCAGCAGCGCGAACACGATGATCCACAGCGGCGCGGTGAACGACATGTGGGCGAAATAGGCGGTGGCGGCGAACACGCCCAGGCCGACCGCGATACCGCGCACCATCGCCGCCAGCACGTAGGCTGAGAAGATCTCCCAGTGCGACAGGGGCGTGAGCAGCACGAACACCAGGTTGCCGGTGATCTTGGACTGGATCAGCGACGACGACGAGTTGGCGAAGGCGTTCTGCAGAACGCTCATCATCACCAGGCCGGGGATCAGGAACGAGGTGTAGCTGACGCCCTCATACACCTGCACCCGGCCTTCGAGCACGTGGCCGAAGATCAGCAGGTACAGCATGGCCGTCAGGATCGGCGCGGCGACGGTCTGCGTGGCGACTTTCCAGAAGCGCAGCGTCTCTTTATAGACCAGGGTGCGGAAACCGCTCGAGATGAAGTTCATACGGTCCCCTTGTCCATGATCTGCAGGAAGATGTCTTCCAGGTCGGCCTGTTGCAGCTGCATGTCGTCGATGACGGCGCCCGATTCGCGCAGGCGCGCCAGGATGGCCTCGACCTCCGAATACTCGTTGATGCGCAGGCTGTATTTGCGACCGTGGTCCGACGCTTCCGGGTGCGTGACCAGATGCTGCAAATCGGCCGGCAGCTCGCCCCGCACCATGTTGACGATCAGCTGCGAGCCGGAGATGCGGCGGATCAGCGCCGCCATCGTGTCGAGCGCGACGACCTTGCCGCTTTTGAGCATGGCCACGCGCTTGCACATGGCTTGCGCCTCTTCCAGGTAGTGGGTGGTCAGCACCACGGTGTGGCCTTCGCGGTTCAGGCGCGAGATGAACTTCCACAGGGTCTGGCGCAGTTCGACGTCGACGCCGGCGGTCGGCTCGTCGAGCACGATGACCGGCGGCTTGTGCACCAGCGCCTGCGCCACCAGCACGCGGCGCTTCATGCCGCCCGACAGCGCGCGCATGTTGGTGTCGGCCTTGTTGGTCAGGTCGAGGTTGTGCATCACCTCGTCGATCCAGGCGTCGTTGTTCGGCAGGCCGAAGTAGCCGGACTGCAGGCGCAAGGTTTCGCGCACCGTGAAGAAGGGATCGAACACCAGCTCCTGCGGCACCACGCCCAGCTTGCGGCGCGCCTCGCGGAAGTCGCCGGTGACGTCGTGGCCGTGGATCGAGACCTTGCCGGCGTCGGGCCGGATCAACCCGGCGATGATGGAGATCAGGGTGGTCTTGCCGGCGCCGTTGGGGCCCAGCAGGCCAAAGAACTCTCCCTCTTCGATCGAGAGGGAGACGCCGCCCAGTGCCTGGAGCGACTTGTAGCGCTTCTCGACATTCGTTATTTGGATCGCTGTCATGCTTGACTTATCGGTTGTGTGCGGCGGCGTGGGCCGGCGCGGAATGGAGCGGAAGGTAAAACCAGGGCGCCACGGCTCTTAGGCGGTGGCAACGTTCAATTATATTGGAAATCTGGTTCGGCAGAGCCGGAAGGGCATTTACCGGGGGGTGCTACAGGCGGCGGGGTGGGGCGGGGGTCAATGATGGTGGTGCAGGTCGGCAGGCGCGTCGGCCTGGCCGGCGCAAGCTTGCGCGGGGTCGCTTTGTTCGGGGAAGACCAGCGCGCACACGCCGTACAGCTTGGTTAAGCTTTGCAGCGCCGGCGGCAGGTTCTTCAGTTCCAGCTTGACGCCGGCCTCGCTGGCGGCGCGTTGCCACGCCAGCAAGACCGACACGGCCACCGAATCGACCGTCAACACGTGGCGCAGATCGAACACCGTCTGGCCGGCCTTGATGGCGGCCAGGCCACGCTCCAGCGCCGCGGTGGCGTTGAGCACGGTCAGGGACGTGAGCGATTGCAGGTTGTCGGTCGGTTCGGACATGGTCGTTATCTTAGTATAAACGTCGCGGAAACGTTATTTTGCCGTAGTTTTCAAAGGTTTGCTGGCCAGCGACTGGTTTTTCGCGGTCAGGGTCTTGATCAGGCCGTCGATACCGCCCTTGCTGATCTCCGACGCGAACGTGCCCTTGTAGGTCTCGACCAACCAGGCGCCCATGACGTTGATGTCATAGATCTTCCAGCCGGCGGCGGCCTTGGCCACGCGGTAGTTCAGCGTGATCGGCTCGCCACGGGTCATGTTGACCTTCGAGCGCACTTCCACTTCGGTGTCGGACGGGTCGGCGCGCAGCGGCTGGAAGTCCACGGTTTCGTTCTTGATCTGCGACAGCGCGCCCGAGTAGGTGTAGATCAGCAGCGTGCGGAACTGTTCCGACAGCTGCTTTTTCTGCTCGGGGGTGGCGTCGCGCCAGAAACGGCCGGCCGCCAAGGAGGTCATGCGGTCCGAATCGACGAACGGCAAGATCTTGGTCTCGACCAGCTGCATGACTTTCTTGGTGTCGCCGGCCTGGATCGCCTTGTCGGACTTGGCGGTCTCGATGACGTCCTGGCTGATGCGCTTGACCAGCGCGTCCGGCGCTTCGTTGGCGGGACCGGCGGCGTGGGCGTTGAAGGCCAGCGAGACGGTGGCGATGGCTAACAGCTGTTTAAATAATTTCATCTTTTATCTACCTATGTGGGTTCTTCGGGGTCACAGGCTGGCGTCGCTCGCAGCCGGCGTACCGGAGTTTAACTCCTTGGGTGCCGATTCGGATGACACACCCGAGGATTTTTCCGCAGGTTTCGCGTCGGTCGGGCCTTGCGGCGTCACCGGCGCGGCCGGGGCGGCGTCGGGTTTGGCCGCAGGCGCGCCCTCGTCGGCTGGCTCCTGCTTCTTGGAACTATCCGGGTTGCCGTCCGGGTGGATCTGGCTCTCGCGGCGCTGCATGTAGCCGTCGCGGATGAACTCGTAGCGGTCCAGCGCGGCGTCTTCCAGCATGCTGGTGGCGTCGAGCAGGCTGGCGCGGGTATCGACCAGGTTGACGCCGGTGCCGATGTTACGCACGTGGACCGGGTCCTTGTAGCGCCAGATGTTGCCGGCGAAGTCGGCCGGCAGCGCCACCGTGTCGCGCACCGTCGACGGGCCCAGCAGCGGCAGCATCAGGTACGGACCGGAGGCCACGCCCCAGGTGCCCAGGGTCTGGCCGAAGTCTTCCTTGTGCTTTTGCAGGCCGGCCTCGGAGGCGATGTCGAACAGGCCCAGGATACCCAGCGTCGAGTTCAGCGCGAAGCGGGTGACGTCGGTCATGCCGGCCTCGCCCTTGCCTTGCAGCAGGTTGTTGACGGCGGTCCAGGCGTCGCCCAGGTTGCCGAAGAAGTTGCCCACGCCGGTCTGCACGAACGATGGGGTAACGTCGCGGTACACGGTCGCAACGGGCTTCAACGCGTAGGTGTCGACCGTGTCGTTGAACGAGAACACGGCGCGGTTGTAGCTCTCGTACGGATCGCGCGGGTTGGGACCGGCGCAGCCGGCCAGCATCAAGGTGACGCCCAGCGCCAGCGCGGCCTGGCGGAAGTGTTTCGGGGTGCTAGACATTTATTCTTCCTTTTTTCCTTCAGCGGCCTTGCTGTAGATGAACTGATTGATCAGGTCCTCCAGCACGGCGGCCGATTGGGTTCGTGCGATTTTGTCACCGGCGGCCAAATTGTTGGTGTCGCCGCCGGCCTCGATGCCTACGTATTGCTCGCCCAGCAGACCGGCCGTCAGAATCTTGGCGGAACTGTCCTTAGGGAATTTATAACCTTCTTCCATATTCAAGGTTACCAGCGCCTGGTAACTCTTGTCATCAAACTTGATCTCGCCGACGCGGCCGATGACCACGCCCGACGCTTTCACCGCCGCCTGCGGACGCAGGCTGCCGATGTTGTCGAACTTGGCCGTGATCGGGTACGTTTTGCCAAAGGACATGGAACCCATGTTGCCGGCCTTCAACGCCAAGAACATCAGCGCGGCCACGCCGATGACGATGAACAGACCGACCCAGACATCCAGTGATTTACGTTGCATAGCTATCCTCGCGTAATACTACTAAGTATTCTTTAATTTGTGTTATTTGCTGAACATCAAAGCGGTCAGCATGAAATCGAGCCACCAGATCATCAGCGATGAGATCACGACCGTGCGGGTGGTGGCGCGCGCCACGTCTTCCGGCGTCGGCTGGGTCTGATAACCCTGGTACAGCGCGATGAAGGTGATGGCGATACCGAACACCACGCTCTTGACGAAGCCGTTGAAGATGTCTTTCCAGACATCGACGCCGCCCTGCATCTGCGACCAGAAGGCGCCCTCGTCGACGCCGATCAACTGCACGCCGACCAGATAGCCGCCGAGCACGCCGACGGCGCTGAACACCGACGCCAGCAGCGGCACGGCGATCACGCCGGCCCAGAAACGGGGCGCCAGCACGCGCTGGATCGGGTTGACGGCCATCATCTCCATCGCCGACAACTGCTCGCCGGCCTTCATCAGGCCGATTTCCGCCGTCAGCGAGGTGCCGGCGCGGCCGGCGAACAGCAGCGCGGTGATGACCGGGCCCAGTTCGCGCGTCAGGCCCAGCGCCACCAGCAGGCCGAGCGACTGCTCGGCGCCGTATTTATTCAGTGTGTAATATCCTTGCAGGCCCAGCACCATGCCGACGAACAGGCCGGACAGGGTGATGATCAGCATCGAATAATTGCCGATGAAGTGCAGCTGCTCGATCAGCAGGCGCGGGCGGCGCAGCAGGCCGGGGGACAGGCGCACCATGTTGAGGAACAGGCGCGCGCCGTAGCCGATGCTTTCGATGTAGTCGCGCAGCGGCGCGCCCAGCTGGGACAACCAATTTCTTACTGTCATGCTTTTCCCCCCAGGCCCAGATCATCGGCCAGGGACTTGCCTGGATAGTGGAACGGCACCGGGCCGTCCGCTTCGGCGTTGACGAACTGGTGCACGTACGGATCGGTCGACACCATCATGTCGGCCGGCGTGCCGTGCGCGACGATCTTGCCCTGCGACAGGAAGTAGACATAGTCGGCGATGGCGAAGCATTCCTTGACGTCGTGCGACACCAGCACCGTGGTCGAGCCGAGCGCGGTGTTGAGGTTGCGGATCAGGTTGGCGGTGACGCCCATCGAGATCGGGTCGAGGCCGGCGAACGGCTCGTCGTACAGGATCAGCTCGGGGTCGAGCGCGATCGAGCGCGCCAGCGCGACGCGGCGCGCCATGCCGCCGGAGATCTCGGCCGGTTTCAATTTGGCGGCGTTGCGCAGTCCGACCGCGTGCAGCTTCATCAGCACCAGGTTGCGGATCAGCTCTTCGGGCAGATCGGTATGCTCGCGCAGCGGGAAGGCAACGTTTTCAAAGACGGTGAGGTCGGTGAATAGCGCGCCATGCTGGAACAGCATGCCCATTTTGCGCCGCAGCAGATACAAGCCGGCGGTATTCAACTTGTGCACAACCTGGCCCTGGACTTTCACCTGGCCTTTTTGCGGGCGGATCTGGCCGCCGATCAGTCGCAATACCGTCGTCTTGCCGCTGCCCGAACCGCCCATCACTGCGATCACTTTCCCGCGCGGGAAATCCATCTGGAGGCCCGACAGGATCGAGCGCTTTCCATAGGAAAAGTGTAAATCACTGATTTCGACAAGATTAGGCACGACTGAACTCATTATTTTTAATGCCGTATTGTAGTGCAGAAAGGTTAATCTCTGCTGGAGACGGCCTGATTCCGGGCCGTTGGCGCTATGGTGCGTGGCAGATAATACAACACTACTGAATCTCAAGTCAGCAATTTACACGAGGCATGAAATGTTACATTGCCGCGTCGCGCTCGCCAGCATGCGGGCGAAACCCTTACCGGATTCTGACTGACTGTTAATAAACAACCGTGCGGGCAGGCACATTGTGCCGCGATTTGGTCATCGCCTGCACAAGCCCGTCGCCCCACTCCCCCTCCGGGGTCAGTGCCGACATTCGGACACGAACCCAAGTATGGAAGGATCCGGCTTCCTAACACCGCTCAGCTCGTGTCTGAATGTCGGCACTGACCCCGGGGGGGTTTTGCTCAGCTCGTGTCTGAATGTCGGCACTGACCCCGGGGGGGTTGAGGAACAAAAAAACCGGGTAGCGAGCGGGGATCGCCCACTCGCTCCCGGCTGGGAAGCAAACGTTCCGTACCGCCGCTTAGCGTGGCAGGTCGGAATAGCCCATCAGGAACTCGTCGACCGCGCGCGCGCATTGGCGCCCTTCGCGGATCGCCCATACCACCAGCGACTGGCCACGGCGCACGTCGCCGGCGGCAAATACTTTGGGGGCGGAGGTTTTGTAGCAACCCTCGCCATCGGTGGTGGCCTTGGCGTTGCCGCGCGCATCCTTGTCGATGCCGAACGCGTCCAGCACGTTGGCGACCGGCGACACGAAACCCATCGCCAGCAGCACCAGGTCGGCCTTCATTTCGAATTCCGAATTCGGCACTTCGGCCATCTTGCCGTCTTTCCATTCGACGCGGCAGGCGATCAGCTTGTCGACCTTGCCGCCCTTGCCTTCCAGGCGCTTGGTGGCGACCGCCCAATCCCGCTCGCAACCTTCCTCGTGCGACGACGAGGTGCGCAGCTTGGTCGGCCAGTACGGCCATACCAGCGGCTTGTTCTCTTGCTCCGGTGGCATCGGCATCAGTTCGAACTGGGTGACCGAGGCGGCGCCGTGGCGATTCGACGTGCCGACGCAGTCGGAACCGGTGTCGCCGCCGCCGATGACGACCACGTGCTTGCCGGTGGCCTTCAGTTGGTCCTTGACCTTGTCGCCGGCGTTGACCTTGTTTTGCAGCGGCAGGAAGTCCATCGCGAAATGCACGCCCTTGAGCTCACGGCCGGGCACCGGCAGATCGCGCGGCTGCTCGGCGCCGCCGGCCAGGATGACCGCGTCGAATTCCTTCTCCAGGTCTTCCGGGAAAATGGTTTCCTTGGCCCAGTTGTTGACGTTGGCCGGGAAATCCTTGCCCACCAGCACGCTGGTGCGGAACACGACGCCTTCCTCTTCCATCTGCTTGATACGGCGGTCGATGTGCGACTTTTCCATCTTGAAGTCCGGGATGCCGTAACGCAGCAAGCCGCCGACGCGGTCGCTCTTCTCGAACACGGTCACGGCATGGCCGGCGCGCGCCAGCTGCTGCGCCGCGGCCAGGCCGGCCGGGCCGGAGCCGACCACGGCCACTTTCTTGCCAGTCTGGTGGGCCGCCGGTTGCGGCACGACCCAGCCGTGTTCCCAGCCTTCGTCGATGATCTTGTGCTCGATCGACTTGATGCCGACCGGATCGTTGTTGATGCCCAGGGTACAGGCCGACTCGCACGGCGCCGGGCAGATGCGGCCGGTGAATTCCGGGAAGTTGTTGGTCGAGTGCAGGGTGTCCAGCGCTTCGCGGTAGTTGCCGCGATAAACCAGATCGTTCCAGTCCGGGATGATGTTGTTGACCGGGCAGCCGGTGTTGCAAAACGGGATGCCGCAATCCATGCAGCGCGCGCCCTGCACCTTGGCCTGCTCGTTGGTCAGGGTGATGACGAACTCGGAATAGTTCTTCAAACGCGCCGCTGGCGGCAGATAGCCCTCGTCCTGGCGCTGGAATTCCATGAAACCGGTGATTTTACCCACGATAAATCCTTAAATATATTCAGTCAACGACGTCGGTCGGAGGCGCTTAAGCGGCAAGTCAGGCTGCGATCGGCTGGACAACGGCGGCTTCGTTCGCCACGTCCTCGGCCATCTCGGCCAGGGCGCGTTTGTATTCGCTCGGGAATACCTTGACGAACTTGCTGCGGCCATCGGCCCAGTTATCCAGCAACAGACGGGCGCGCGTGCTGCCGGTGTGCTTGAAGTGGCGCTCGATCAAGCGCTTCAGGATCACCTCGTCCGCTTCCGCGCCGTTGTCCTTGTGCTGGATGTGCCACGTGGCCTTGTCCGCTTCCTGCTGCTTGGCGGTCACGACCGGCTCCAGGGTCACCATCGCGGTGTTGCAGCGCGATGCGAAATCGCCGTCCGGGTCGTACACGTAGGCGATGCCGCCCGACATGCCCGCCGCGAAGTTGCGGCCGGTGCAGCCCAGCACGACGACGGTGCCGCCGGTCATGTATTCGCAACCGTGGTCGCCGGTGCCTTCGACGATCGCCGTGGCGCCCGAGTTGCGCACCGCGAAACGCTCGCCGGCCACGCCGTTGAAGAACGCTTCGCCGCTGATCGCGCCGTACAGCACCGTATTGCCGATGATGATGTTGTTGACGGCCCAGCCGCGGAACTCGGTGTTCGGACGCACGATGATGCGGCCGCCCGACAAGCCCTTGCCGACGTAATCGTTGCCTTCGCCGACCAGGTCGATCGTGATGCCGTGCGCCAGGAAGGCGCAGGCCGATTGACCCGCCGTGCCTTGCAGCTGGATGTGGATGGTGTCGTCCGGCAGGCCGGCATGGCCGTAGCGCTTGGCCACCTCGCCCGACAACATGGTGCCGACGGTGCGGTTGACGTTGCGCACCGGCGAGATGAACGAGACGCGCTCGCCCTTCTCCAGCGCGGCCTTCGCTTGCGCGATCAGCTTGTGGTCGAGCGCCTTGTCGAGGCCGTGGTCCTGTTCCATCGTGTGATAGATCGAGTGGCCGTCCTGCACTTCCGGCTGGTAGAAGATGGCGCTGAAGTCCAGCCCCTTGGCCTTCCAGTGCGTGATCGCCTTCGACTTGTCCAGCAGGTCGACGCGGCCGATCAACTCGTCATAGGTGCGGATGCCCAGTTGCGCCATCAACTGACGCGCTTCCTCGGCGACGAAGAAGAAGTAGTTGACCACGTATTCCGGCTTGCCGGAGAACTTGGCGCGCAGCACCGGGTCCTGCGTGGCGACGCCGACCGGGCAAGTGTTCAGATGGCATTTGCGCATCATGATGCAACCTTCGACCACCAGCGGCGCGGTGGCGAAGCCGATCTCGTCGGCGCCCAGCATGGCGGCGATGACGACGTCGCGGCCGGTGCGCATCTGGCCGTCGGCTTGCACACGAATCCGGCTGCGCAAGCCGTTCAGCACCAGGGTTTGCTGGGTTTCAGCCAGGCCCAGCTCCCAAGGGGTGCCGGCGTGCTTGACCGACGACAATGGCGAGGCGCCCGTGCCGCCGTCATGGCCGGCGACCACGACGTGGTCGGCCTTGGCCTTGGTGACGCCGGCGGCGACCGTGCCGATACCGACTTCCGACACCAGCTTGACCGAGATCGAAGCGCGCGGATTGGCGTTCTTCAGATCGTGGATCAGCTGCGCCAGATCTTCGATCGAATAGATGTCGTGGTGCGGCGGCGGCGAGATCAGACCCACGCCAGGCACCGAGAAGCGCAGGGTGGCGATATATTCCGACACCTTATGGCCGGGCAGCTGGCCGCCTTCGCCGGGCTTGGCGCCCTGGGCCATCTTGATCTGGATCTGGTCGGCCGAGTTCAGGTAGGCGGCGGTGACGCCGAACCGGCCCGAAGCGACCTGCTTGATGCGCGAGCGCAGCGAATCGCCTTCCTGCAACGGAATATCGACCACCATCTGCTCTTTGCCCATGACCGAAGCCATGGTCTCGCCCTGCTTGATCTTGATGCCTTTGAGTTCCATCGTATAGCGCGACGGGTCCTCGCCGCCCTCGCCGGTGTTCGACTTGCCGCCGATGCGGTTCATCGCCACGGCCAGGGTCGCGTGCGCCTCGGTCGAGATCGAACCCATCGACATCGCGCCGGTGGCGAAACGCTTGACGATTTCCTTGGCCGGCTCGACTTCCTCCAGCGGAATCGCCTTGGTCGGGTCGAGCTTGAACTCGAACAGGCCGCGCAACGTCAGGTGGCGCTTGCTCTGGTCGTTGATGATCTGCGCGTACTCTTTATAGCTGGAGAAGTTGTTGCTGCGGGTCGAATGCTGCAACTTGGCGATCGCGTCCGGGGTCCACAGGTGGTCCTCGCCGCGCACGCGGAAGGCGTACTCGCCGCCGGCGTCCAGATGGTTGGCCAGCACCGGATCGTCGCCGAATGCCAGGTTGTGCAGGCGCAGCGCCTCTTCCGCCACTTCGAACACGCCGATACCTTCGACGTTCGACGCGGTGCCCTTGAAATACTTGTCGACCAGCGACTTGTTCAAGCCGACCGCTTCGAAGATCTGCGCGCCGCAGTACGACATGTAGGTGGAGATGCCCATCTTCGACATCACCTTCATCAGGCCCTTGCCGATGGCCTTGGTGTAGTTGTAGACGGCCTTGTCGCCGGACATGTCGCCCGGCATGCCGTGCGCCAGCTCGACCAGCGTTTCCATCGCCAGGTACGGGTGGATCGCTTCGGCGCCGTAGCCTGCCAGCAGCGCGAAGTGGTGGGTTTCGCGGGCCGAACCGGTTTCAACGACCAGACCGGTGGAGGCCCGCAGACCCTTGCTGACCAAGTGCTGATGCACGGTCGATGTAGCCAGAAGCGCGGGGATGGCGACACGATCGGCGCCGATCGAGCGGTCCGAGACGATAAGGATGTTGTGGCCCGACTTGACGGCGTCGACCGCCTCGGCGCACAGCGACGCCAGGCAGGCTTCGATGCCTTCCTTGCCCCAGCTCAGCGGATAGCAAATGCTCAGCTCGTACGACTTGAACTTGCCGCCGGTGTGCGAGCTGATGCCGCGCAGGCGGGCCATGTCGTCGAAGCCCAGAATCGGCTGCGACACTTCCAGGCGCATCGGCGGATTGACGTTGTTGGTGTCCAGCAGGTTCGGCTTCGGACCGATGAACGACACCAGCGACATCACCATCGCTTCGCGGATCGGGTCGATCGGCGGGTTGGTCACCTGGGCGAACAGCTGCTTGAAGTAGTTGTACAGCGGCTTGAGCTTGTTCGACATCACGGCCAGCGGCGAGTCGTTGCCCATCGAACCGGTCGCCTCTTCGCCGGCGGCGGCCATCGGCGCCATCAGGAACTTCAGGTCCTCCTGGGTGTAGCCGAACGCCTGCTGGCGGTCCAGCACGGACGCCACGGCTTTTTCGCCGGGCGCGGCGCTGTACTTGACGCGGTTGTGCGCGAGCTGGCTTTCGCTCAACTTGATCTCGTTGAGCTTGATGCGCACGGCGTTGATCCACGCCTTGTACGGCTTGGCGTTGGCATAGGTGTCTTTGAGCTCTTTATCGTCGATGATGCGGCCCGCTTCGAGGTCGATCAGGAACATCTTGCCCGGTTGAAGGCGCCACTTCTGGATGATTTTCGACTCGGGAATCGGCAACACGCCCGATTCGGACGCCATCACCACCAGATCGTCGTCGGTGACGATATAACGCGCAGGACGCAAGCCGTTGCGGTCCAGGGTGCCGCCGATGTAGCGGCCGTCGGTGAAGGCCATGGCCGCCGGGCCGTCCCATGGTTCCATCATCGCGGCGTGATATTCGTAGAACGCACGGCGATTGTCGTCCATCGTGCCGTGATTTTCCCAGGCTTCCGGGATCATCATCATCATCGCCTGGGCGATCGGATAGCCCGCCATCAGCAGCAGTTCGAGCGCGTTGTCGAAGCAGGCGGTGTCCGACTGGCCTTCATAGATCAACGGGAACAGTTTCTGCAGGTCTTCGCCCAGCACGGCGGACTTCATCACGCCTTCGCGCGCCCGCATCCAGTTGAAGTTGCCTTTAACGGTGTTGATCTCGCCGTTGTGGGCGATCAGGCGGTACGGGTGGGCCAGCGGCCATTCCGGGAAGGTGTTGGTCGAGAAACGCTGGTGCACCAGCGCCAGCGCCGAGACGCAGCGCGCGTCCTGCAAGTCTTTATAGTAGACACCGACCTGGTCGGCCAGCAGCAAGCCTTTATAGACGATGGTGCGGGCCGACATCGAGGCGACGAAGAATTCTTTACCGTGCAGCAGCTTGAGTGCCTGGATGGCGTGGCCGGACGATTTGCGGATCACGTACAGCTTACGCTCCAGCGCGTCGGTAACCATGATGTCGGCGCCACGGCCGATGAAGATCTGGCGGATCACGGGTTCCTTGGCGCGCACGGTCGGCGACATCGGCATGTCGCAGTCGACCGGCACGTTGCGCCAGCCCAGCACGACCTGGCCTTCGGCGCGCACGGCGCGCTCGATTTCCTGTTCACAGGCGATGCGGGAGGCGTTTTCCTTCGGCAGGAACACCATGCCGACGCCGTATTCGCCCGGCGGAGGCAGCTCCACACCCTGCTTGGCCATCTCGTCGCGGTAGTACTGGTCCGGAACCTGGATCAGGATACCGGCGCCGTCGCCCATCAGCGCATCGGCGCCGACGGCGCCCCGGTGATCGAGGTTTTTCAGGATCAGCAGACCCTGTTCGACGATGGAGTGGCTTTTATTTCCCTTGATGTGGGCGACGAATCCGACGCCGCAGGCATCGTGTTCATTGGAAGGATCGTACAGACCTTGGGCTTTCATGGGGCTTCTCCGCTGGCAATTGGGCTAATGAGAAAGTAGAGTAGTGCAATGCAGCGTAAAAGACAACCATAACAAATGGGGTCGGAGTCGAATTAAATTTTTCGCAGTTGCTGAAAATTTTAATTAGGGACAGAGTGAAATCGAATAAAGAAAAACCGCAGGAACATCAGCTTCCTGCGGTTTCGCCGAATTTGCTCAGGCGGATTCGGTCTTGATTTTGAAAGGACGGCCCCGTTTGGCCGGCAGTACCTGGCGCTTGACCTTGTTCTGTAACGCCGACTTGAACTGGTCCGATCCCAGCGGCCAGCCCTTCAACAGGGCCTTGCCGATCAAGGCGACCTGCTCGTCCGTTAGCGGCGGTTCGCTCAGGGCCGTGTATGCCGCCTCGCGCTGGAACGGGGTATTGCCGAGCGCCCAGAACTGCGCGTGGTCGACCACCAGGCCGTCGGACCGGATGCCGGCGTGATGGCAATAGCTGGACCACGGATAGTCCTCGGCGCGGCTGACCATGCCGTTGCGGACCGGGTTAGACTCGATGTAACGGCTGCACAGCATGAAATATTCATCGGCGTCGATTAACGAGGTTTTGTAGCGTCCGTTCCACAAAGTTCCACTGCGGCTATATTTCTGGTTGAAGTAGGGAACGTAGTAGCGGCCGATCCATTGCATCATCTGGCCCAGGCCGTTTTCATCGGACGGCGTGACCAATAAATGCAGGTGGTTGGGCATTAGCACGTAGGCATGCACCGCGACCTTGTGGTTTTTGGCGGCGCTGCGCAGCCAGCCGTGGAAAGCCTGGTAATCCTCGGCGTCGTGGAAGATCAGCTGGTCGTTATTGCCGGTCTGGATGACGTGGTGCGGCTGGGAAGGGACGATCAGGCGTGGGAGTCGGGCCATGTTAGCAAAGGTAAATGCGCCCGGGTGGCACGTAGGGCGGCGTTGGGCGAAGCACCATTCTATCACTCTGTCCCCAATTAAACCCGCGCGCGGCAAAACCGGCGCGACTCTGTCCCCCATAACGGCTTACAGGCTTGCATCCAGGAAGATGGGTTTGCTCAGGACAGATTGAAGCTGGCGGACAGGCTGTAGCCTTCGCCGTAGGCGCTGCGTAGCGGCAGGTCCTGGCCCAGGCCGGTGCGCGCCTTTTTGCGCAACCGGTACACCAGCATGTCGACACGGCGGCCGGCGTCCGGATCGTCGCCGCCGATGCCGGCCACGATGACCTGGCGCGGCACCGGACGGGTGTTAATCGTCAGCAGGTGCAGGAAATTGCATTCCTTTTCCGTCAGCGTGATGGCCATGCCTTGCAGCTCGAGCTGGCGCGCGCTCACTTTCAAGGTCCACTTGCTCGGCAGCGGGATGGTTTCCTGCGGACCGACGCGGCGGTCGAGCGCCTCGATGTGCGCGGCCAGCTCGGGGAACTTGATCGGCTTGGTCAAATAATGGTCGGCGCCAAGGCGCAGGCCGAGGATGCGGTTGTCGAAGGCGACGCGGCCGGTCAGCACCAACAGCCCGATTTGCGGATAAAGCTGGCGCATGCGCGGAATCACGTTGAAGCCGTCCTCATCGGGCAAGCCGAGGTCCAGCACCACCACGCCCACGTTGCCCTGGCTGAGGGCCGACCACATATCGCTGGCGTTGTTAGTAATGTGCACTTCGTGTTGTAGCTCAATCAGGAACTCCGCCATTTCTTCGGCGTAGTCCAGATTGTCTTCCACGATAAGTATTTGCGTCATTGATGCGCCATTTGATCGATTGTTGAGCGTTGCGCCCGTACTGCTTCAGCTTGTATGCGGGGAATTATCACTGTTGCCACCCGCTCGCGCAAGGCTTTTCCCGGGAACGGTAGTTACCGGCAGCCAAATCCGAAATTCCGCGCCGCTTTCAGAAACATTTCTGACGGTGACAGTGCCGCCGTGGACGTCGGCGATCGCGCGCGCCATGTACAAGCCCAGGCCCGACCCCGCCACGCCGGCGGCGTTGCCGCCCCGGTAAGCCTTGGCGAAGATTTTGTCCAGCTCGGCCTCAGGCACGCCGGCGCCGCCATCGCGCACCAGGAACTCGACACCGCCTTCGGTTGCAATTTTGCCTAGCAATTCTAACGGAGTATTGGCATCCGTGTATTTGATCGCATTGTCGACCAATATTTCCAGGCACAGGCGGATGCCGGCCGGGTGGCAGCGCATCCATTGCGGCAGCGCCTCGACGCGCAGATCGACGCGGTTGCGGCGCCCGCGCGCCTGCTCGGCGACCGATTGCAGCAGCGCCGCCGGCGAGATCTCGTCGGGCTGGCGCGCGCGGCCGATGCTGGCCATGCGCTCGGGCGACAGGTATTCGTCGAGCATCGCCAGCATGCGGTCGACCGCCGTCTGGATCTTGCGGTAGCGCTTGCGGGTACCCTCGTCGTGGTGGGCGCCGGTCGTCTCCAGCCGCTGCACGGCGCCGTCGATGGTCGACAGCGGCGTGCGGAATTCGTGCGACAGCATGGAGGCGAATTTCTTTTGCTGCTCGGCCAGTTCGCGGCGCGCGGTCAGGTCGCGCACCACGCCGACCACCGCCACCGGCGCGCCGGCGTCGTCGAGGATCAGGGTGGAGTCGATTTCGACCGGCACCATGCGGCCGTCGGCGTGCGCGACCTCGGTCTCGCGCAGCAGGTGGCGGCGGCTGCCGTCGCCGGTCGCGAAACGGGCCAGGCGCGGCGCCAGACCGGCCAGCAGGCCGGCCGCCATCGTGTCGGCGGTTTCAAGCGTGTAGCCGAACTGGCCCTCGGCCGCCCGGCTGAGCCAGGTCAGCCGCAACGTCGCGCAATCGGCCATCCAGCTGACTTCGGTGCTGTGGTCGAGCAGCAGGCGGTAGCGTGTCTCGTTGGCCCGCGACAGCGCCAACGCCGCCTGCAACTCGTCGACCGTGGACCCGGGCCCGGACATGCCCTACTCCACCAGCGGCGCAAAGATCTGTTGCAGATCTTCTTGCGTGAGCGCCATTTTCTGCGACTCGCCCTCGGCCAGGATCGATTGCGCCAGATCGGATTTTTTCTGCTGCAGCACCTGGATCTTCTCTTCCAGGGTGCCTTTGGCGATCAGCTTGTAGACGAACACCGGCTTGTCCTGGCCGATGCGCCACGCGCGGTCGGTGGCCTGGTTCTCGGCCGCCGGGTTCCACCACGGATCGTAATGGATCACCGTGTCGGCCGCCGTCAGGTTCAGGCCGACGCCGCCCGCCTTCAGGCTGATCAGGAAGATCGGCACCGCGCCCTGCTGGAAGGCCGCCACTTGCGCGCTGCGGTCCTTGGTGTCGCCGGTCAACAGCGCGTACGGGATGTCGCGCGCCTCCAGCTCCTGCTCGATCAGCTCGAGCATGCTGGTGAATTGCGAGAACACCAGGATCTTGCGGTTTTCCTCCAGCAAGTCCTCGACCATCTGCATCAGGTCGATCAATTTGGCCGAGCCGGCCGTCTGCTTCTTCGACGGCAGCGACTTGACCAGGCGCGGATCGCAACACACCTGGCGCAGCTTGAGCAGCGCCTCGAGGATGACGATCTGGCTGCGCGCCACGCCCTTGCGGTCGATTTCCTCGCGTACCTTCTGGTCCATCGCCAGCCGCACGGTTTCGTACAGGTCGCGCTGGGCGCCGGTCAGCTCGACCTTGCGCACCATCTCCGTCTTCGGCGGCAACTCCTTGGCCACGTTGTCCTTGGTCCGGCGCAGCAGGAACGGCTTGATGCGGCGGTTCAGCAGCGCCCGGCGCATCGGGTCGTCCTGGCGCTCGATCGGGTGGCGGAACACGCTGTTGAAGCCCTTCTCGTCGCCCAGCAAGCCCGGCAGCAGGAAGTGGAATTGCGACCACAGCTCGCCCAGATGGTTTTCCAGCGGCGTGCCGGACAGGCACAGGCGGTGGCGGGCGCGCAGCAGGCCGGCGCTTTGCGCGGCCTTGGAGCGGGTGTTCTTGATGTAGTGCGACTCGTCCAGGATGACCAGGTGGAAATCGTGCTCGCGCAGTTTTTCCTCGTCGCGCGGCAACAGCGCGTACGTGGTCAGCACCAGGTCGGCCTCGTCGATCTGGTCGAACTGGCCCATGCGGTCCTTGCCCTGCAACAGCAGCACGCGCAGGCTCGGCGCGAAACGGGCCGCCTCCTCCTGCCAGTTGCCCATCAGGCTGGTCGGCGCGATCACCAGCGCCGGCGCCGTCAGGCGGCCCGCCTCTTTTTCGATCAGGATGTGGGCCAGGGTTTGCACCGTCTTGCCCAGGCCCATGTCATCGGCCAGGATGCCGGCGAAGCCGTATTCGCGCAGGAACTGCATCCACGACAAGCCGTCGGTCTGGTAGTCGCGCAGGGTCGCTTGCAGGCCGGCCGGCGTGGCGACCTTTTTGACTTCGCCGAACTGGTTCAGGCGCGCGCCCATTTCGCGCAGCTCGTCGCCGCCGTTCCAGTTCAGTTCGACGTTGCGGGCCAGTTCGTCCAGGCGCGCCGCGTCCAAGGTCGCCATCCGCAGCGAGGTCTTGATCTTGTCGCTGAAATACAGCTCGCCCAAGGTCGACAGGATCGGCTTGATGCGCGCCCACGGCAGCGCCACGCGCGCGCCGTCGGCCAGCGTGGCCAGCATCTGGTCCTCGTCGCCGTGGCTGGCGATGGCCTTCGGATTGAAATCGTTGGGCGCGTTGCGGATCAGTTGCACCAGCACCGGCAGCAGCGGGACGCGTTCCTGGTCGACCATGATGCCCAGTTCCAGCTCGAACCAGGCGCGGCCGCCGTCGGCCGGGTCGGCCGTCACGTCGGCATACCAGTCGCCCACGTCCAGCACGTCGTAGCGGTATTTGGTGCTCTTTTCGACTTTCCAGCCGGCTTCCTTCAGCGCGGCGATGCCGTCGCGGGCGAAGCGTATCCATTCGGCCTGGCTGGGCAACAGCAGCCCGCCTTTGACGCTACTGAGCGGCAACGCGGTCGGCGTGTGGAAATGGCGCTCGTTGAGCAGGGTCAGCGCCTGCTCCTCGGCGGCGGCGTCGCGCTGGATGATCTCGGTGACCTCGCCCTTCTGGCGCACCACGCGCTGCGACGGATCGAAGGAGACGCGCTCGCCGTCGTAGTCGAACGACAGCACGGCGAAATCGTGCCAGCGTTGCAAGGAGCCGTCGGCCAGCATCGCCGCGTCCAGGGTCAGCACCGGGCGCGGCTTGACGTCGTCGCGCACCCGCTGCGGCAGCGGCTGCGGCAGCGGCATCAGCTGTTGCAGGCCGTGCGCCAGCAACAGTTGCGACACGCGCATCTTGTCGTTGGCCGTCAGCAGCGGCGCCTGCGCCACCAGCGCCTGCAGGTCGGCCAGCGGAATCGAGGCGCCGCCCTGGTTCAATTGCAGCACGCCGCACGACAGGTTGTCGATGTACCAAGGCGGATCGGTCGGCAGCATGTAATCGACCTGGTCGGCGCCGTTGCTTGGCGCGCGCGCGCCCGGCGGCGGCTGCACCTGCCAGCCCAGGCGCAGGCCCTTGCCCTCTTCGCGCCAGGCCAGATTGGCCTCGCGCAGCACGCCGCCCTTGAGCGGATACACCAGGCCATTGCCGACGTCGGCCCACGAGTTTGCCCACAGCAATTTATCTTGCTCCGCCAGCATTTGTAGCAGCGCCGCGCCGATCTTGCCGCGCGGCTCCGTGGCCGAACCGGTCTGTGAATTCTGGCCGCTGCGCATGGCGACAAAGAAGCGGATCAAATCCTCGTCGCCGGGCGCCAGGAAGGTCGGCGGCGCCGACAGCAGCGAAAACACTTCGCTGACGGGCGTGGCGGCGGCGACGTCGCCGTTCGAGCGCAGCCGCGCCTTGTACAGGCACAGCGCCACGTGGCGGCCGCCGCTGGTGGGCGCCATCACGTAGATCAGCCGGTACAGGGTTTGTTTCGGATCGCTATCGACCGGCGGCGCGGTCAGCTTGGCCTTGGGATGGGCGGCGGCATCCACCCGTTGCAGCCAGGTGGCCACCGCGTACGACAATTGGTTCGCGGGCGGCGGCGGCAGGCGCGTGGGAGCAGCCGGGACCGCCGGGGCGGCTGGCTTGGCGGGAACCTCGTCGGTGGCGTCGTCGCGGGTAAAATCCATAGGGCGCATTGTTGTTCAAAGATGGTTCAAAAACGGCAACAGGCGATATTATCCGCCATACACGCGTTCGTGTTTGCGGATTCTTGTGAAAAACCCGCGTGCTTATGTGCCTTTGGTGTCTTTAGACACCTGAAACACGGTTCAATATTTGCGGATCGGCCATATCTTGGTCCATTTGGACTGTCAAGACTGGCACAATCGCGCCGATTGCGTATCATTCCGGGCTTGACCGCTAAGGAATGACCCACATGCTGCCTTCCATCGAACAACGCCTCGCCCTCGAACTTGCCGCTAAACCGGTCCAGGTCGCCGCCGCCATCGCCCTGCTGGACGAAGGCGCCACCGTGCCCTTCATCGCCCGTTACCGCAAGGAAGCCACCGGCGGCCTCGACGACATTCAATTGCGTCTGCTCGAAGAGCGCCTGCGCTACCTGCGCGAGCTGGAAGACCGCCGCGCCGCCATCGTCGCCTCCATCACCGAACAGAACAAGATGACGCCGGCCTTATTAGATGCTGTCATGCATGCGGAAGACAAGACCCGGTTGGAAGACTTATATCTTCCGTACAAACAAAAACGCCGCACCAAAGCGCAAATCGCCATCGAAGCGGGCCTCGCGCCGCTGGCCGACAGCCTGCTGGCCAACCCCGAACTGACTCCCGAAACGGAAGCCACCCGCTTCCTGCGCGAACCGTTCTCCACCGCCGACGGCAACAATGCGGGCGTGGCCGACACCAAGGCCGCGCTCGACGGCGCCCGCCAAATCCTGATGGAGCGCTTCGCCGAGGACGCCACGTTGCTGCAATCGTTGCGCGAGTACGTACAAGAGCATGGCATCGTTGAATCGAAGGTTATTGAAGGAAAGCAAGACGAAGGCGAAAAATTCGCCGATTACTTCGATTATTCGGAGACGATCGGCACCGTGCCGTCGCACCGCGCGCTGGCGCTGATGCGCGGGCGCCGCGAAGGCATCCTCGACGTCACCCTGCGGCTCGACACCGAAGCCGAGAAACCGAAATGGGACGCGCCGCACAACCCGTGCGAAGGCCGCATCGCCGCCCGCTTCGGCATCAAGAACCAGGGCCGCGCGGCCGACAAATGGCTGGCCGACACGGCGCGCTGGACCTGGCGCGTGAAAAGCTTCATGCACCTGGAAACCGAATTGATGGGCGCGCTGCGCGAGCGTTCCGAGCTCGACGCGATCAACGTCTTCGCCACCAATTTGAAAGCCCTGCTGCTGGCCGCGCCGGCCGGCCAGCGCGCCACCATGGGCCTGGACCCGGGCCTGCGCACCGGCGTCAAGGTGGCGGTGGTCGACGCCACCGGCAAGGTGGTCGACACGGCCGTCATCTATCCGCACCAGCCGAAGAACGACTGGGACGGTTCGCTGCACACCCTGGGCCGCCTGGCCGCCAAGCACAACGTCTCGCTGATTTCGATCGGCAACGGCACCGCCTCGCGCGAAACCGACAAGCTGGCGCAGGACTTGATCAAGCAGCATCCGGATCAAAAGATGACCAAGATCGTCGTCTCGGAGGCGGGCGCGTCGGTGTATTCGGCGTCCGAATTCGCCTCGCGCGAGCTGCCGGACATGGACGTGTCGCTGCGCGGCGCCGTCTCGATCGCGCGCCGCCTGCAGGACCCGCTGGCCGAGCTGGTCAAGATCGACCCGAAATCGATCGGCGTCGGCCAGTACCAGCACGACGTCTCGCAAACCCAGCTGGCGCGCTCGCTCGACGCCGTCGTCGAGGATTGCGTGAATGCCGTCGGCGTGGACGTCAACACCGCGTCGGCGCCGCTGCTGGCGCGCGTGTCGGGGCTGTCGACGTCGGTGGCGCAGGCCATCGTCTCGTACCGCGACGTCAAGGGCGCCTTCGCCTCGCGCGCCGCGCTCAAGTCGGTGCCGCGGCTGGGCGACAAGACCTTCGAACAGGCGGCCGGCTTCCTGCGCGTGATGGGCGGCGAAAATCCGCTGGACGCCTCGGCGGTGCACCCGGAATCGTACCCGCTGGTCGAGAAAATCCTCGGCGACATCAGGAAAGACATCAAGGCCGTCATCGGCGAGACCGCGTTGATCAAGTCGCTCAACCCGGCCAAGTATGCCGACGACAAGTTCGGCGTGCCGACCATCAGCGATATTTTGAAGGAGCTGGAAAAGCCGGGCCGCGATCCGCGTCCGGAATTCACCACCGCCACCTTCAAGGACGGCGTCGAGGAGATCCGCGACCTGCGTCCCGATATGATCCTCGAGGGCGTGGTCACCAACGTCGCCGCGTTCGGCGCCTTCGTCGACATCGGCGTGCACCAGGACGGCCTGGTGCATATCTCCGCCCTGTCGAACACCTTCGTCAAAGACCCGCACACGGTGGTCAAGGCCGGCCAGGTGGTCAAGGTAAAGGTGCTGGAAGTGGACGAAAAGCGCAAGCGCATCGCCTTGACGATGCGCCTGACCGACAGCGCCCCGCAAGCCGGCGCGCAGCCGCAGCAGCGTAGCGACCGCACCGACCGCAAGAGCATGGGCCAGCACCAGAAGCAAACCGCCCGCGCCGAGCCGATCGGCGGCAGCATGGCGGCCGCCTTCGCCAAACTGCGCGGCTAAACCCCGGGGGTCAGGTCCGACATTCGGACATTTTTGAACTTTTGCCAACCAAAAAAGTTCGACAAAATCAGGATTTGTCCGAATGTCGGACCTGACCCCGTGGGTTGTCGGTACGCGGGGGCCGCATTTCTTATAAAATGTGCGCACCTAATACTTATTTACACTGAGGCAGCTATGAGCGACGTACAAACCTGGATCAAAGAAACCGTGACCGCCACCCCGGTGGTGCTGTTCATGAAGGGCACCGCCCAGTTCCCGCAATGCGGCTTCTCCGGCCGCGCCATCCAGATCCTGAAAGCCTGCGGCGTCGAAAACATCGCCACCGTCAACGTGCTGGAAGATCCGGAAGTGCGCCAAGGCATCAAGGACTACTCGAACTGGCCGACCATTCCGCAGCTCTACGTCAAAGGCGAGTTCATCGGCGGTTCGGACATCATGAACGAGATGTTCGAGTCCGGCGAGCTGAAAGCGCTGCTGGATGCCTGACCGCCCGCGGCGGATCATTATCGCCATCACCGGCGCCACCGGCGCCGTGTATGGTGTGCGTCTGCTGCAACATTTGCAACACACCGCCAACGTCGAGACGCACCTGATCGTCTCCGACGCGGCCGTCCTCACCCTGCACCAGGAAACCGGCCTGCAGCGCAAGGAAGTGGAATCGTACGCGCACGTGGTGCACAAGGTGCGCGACGTCGGCGCCTCGATCGCCAGCGGCTCGTTCCAGTCGGACGGCATGATCGTCGCGCCCTGCTCGATGAAGACCCTGGCGTCGGTGGCGCACGGCCTGTCGGACAACCTGATCGCGCGCGCGGCCGACGTGGTGCTCAAGGAGCGCCGCCGGCTGGTGCTGATGGTGAGGGAAACGCCGTTCAATCTCGCGCACTTGCGCAACATGACGGCGGTGACGGAGATGGGCGGTATTATCTACCCGCCGCTGCCGGGCTTTTATCACAACCCGCAAAGCATTGCGGAGATGGTGGACCACACCGTCGGCCGTGTCATCGACCTGTTCGGCATCGAGCACACGCTGGCCCCGCGCTGGACCGGCATGAAACCGGCCAGCCCGTCCAACGACCATGGTGCCGGTCCGGCCTAGCGCTTATCGAACTGCGATCCGCTGGCGCGTTTCAAATCCCTGGCTTCCTCCACCATGCGGCGGTGGGCGATGCGCTTGCGCATCACCTCGGCATGCTGGGCGGCGGTCATCGGCGGGACGGTCATCAAATCTTTTAGCTGCGCGACATTGCTGTAGTTACTTTTCATAGGACGGCTCAAAAGCTTGGCTCCGAAGTAAATGCTGCGGTTCAGCGGCGCTGACTCCCCATTGTGCCTGAAATCCATGTCGAAACGATGACAATTCGCAAAGGCGCTCAAAATAAAAAGTCACTACTTCAAATACACTTTTTCCGAACAAAAACCGGTGAAATCATGAAACTAGTTTCACGCCGCATCCACACCCAACGCCGTCACAACTGGTCGACATCGCTCCATACCAGTACTTAAAATGACTACTTTTGGTAGTTAACGCGTACCAGCATGCGAATAAATTCACGGGCGATTTGCCGGTGATGCTCGTCCAGGCGCTGTAGATCGGCAATGAGTTTGACGTCGACCGACTCGAAGCGCGACACGCCGCCGCCATTGTCGCCGGCCGGGGCGCCCGCCTCGGCGCCGCCGAAGCGCAGCCACTCGGCGGGCACACCCAACCACTGCGCGATCATGCGCAGCTTTTCCTGGGTCGGGATGGCCTCGCCCACCAGCCATTTGCGCGCCGCGTGGACTGTGATCGGTCTGCCATCAAACCGAATATTAAATTCCCGGGCCAGCCGCGTGGGGCTGTCCGGCGAGTAGTGTGCGTTCTTAAGAGCCTGCTGCAAGCGCTGGCTAAAGCTTTCGCGTTCATTGGAAGAGTTCATAAGTGCACTATTTCACGTTGCGTCATGAAAGTCAGTCGCTTGAAAACGTGCGCTGAAGGTGACGTGATGGGATGTCGAAATTGGCATTCTATCCTCTGTAAGTGCGGATGCCGGCAAGCACCCAGACCAAATTATGTTCGGTCGCGTGCTGCAAAAGAGGCAACATCTTGCCCTCTCTTTTGGGAGATGCTGAAGTTGTAAATTTTACCACTATTTGGCCGGTGGCGACCAGACCACTTTTGCGCGGAAGCGTATGATGCCGCCGCCCCCCGATCGGCGTCGCACGATACCTGCGCGCCACAATCGGTGCCGGGCGCGCGCCAGGCGCGCTACAATATCCATGACGTTGACGTAAACGGAAATCGAACACCTACCGCCCTGAGCCCGATGCCTACCTATACCATTACCGAACTGGCCCGTGAATTCGACATCACGGCGCGCGCCATCCGCTTCTACGAGGACCAGGGCTTGCTGAGCCCGTCCCGCGAGGGCGCCGGCGGCCGCAGCCGCGTCTACACGCCGCGCGACCGCACCCGCCTCAAGCTGACCTTGCGCGGCAAGCGCCTGGGCCTGTCGCTGTCCGAAATCAAGAGCCTGGTCGACATGTACGAAACGCCCAAGGACACCAGCGCCCAGATGAACCGCTTCCTCGGCGTGCTGGCGCAGCACCGCCAGACGCTGGAACAGCAGCGCGAGGACATCGAGTTGTCGCTGGCCGAGATCACCGCGCACGAGGACGAATGCAAACGCCTGCTGGCGGCCCAGGAAGAAGCCAAAACGGCCTGAAGACGCCGAGTGATGACGATACCGGACGTCGTGCATGCTTTACGTTTACGTAAACGTCACTCCAAGGTATGATGACCGTTCAAATCAAACCAGAACAATGAGGATGACATGCTCCATCTCCCAGGCCTGACCTTTGACCACGGCGAAGACATCGCCGCCCTGCGCGAAGCCGTGCAACAGTTCGCCGCCGCCGAGATCGCCCCGCGCGCGGCCGAAATCGATCGCAGCGACCAGTTCCCGATGGACCTGTGGCGCAAGATGGGCGAGCTGGGCGTGCTCGGCATCACCGTCGGCGAGGAATACGGCGGCGCCAACATGGGCTACCTGGCCCACATCGTGGCGATGGAGGAAATCTCGCGCGCATCGGCCTCGGTCGGCCTGTCGTACGGCGCCCACTCGAACCTGTGCGTCAACCAGATCAAGCGCAACGGCACCGAGGAGCAAAAACAAAAATACCTGCCGAAGCTGATCTCGGGCGAGTACGTCGGCGCGCTGGCGATGTCCGAGCCCAACGCCGGTTCCGACGTCGTCAGCATGAAGCTGCGCGCCGACTTCAAGGGCGACCGCTGGGTGCTCAACGGCACCAAGATGTGGATCACCAACGGTCCCGACGCCGACGTGCTGGTGGTCTACGCCAAGAGCGACCTCGACGCCGGCGCCAAGGGCATGACCGCCTTCCTGATCGAAAAAGGCTACAAGGGTTTCTCGGTGGCGCAAAAGCTCGACAAGCTGGGCATGCGCGGCTCGCACACGGGCGAGCTGGTGTTCGAGGATTGCGAAGTGCCGGTCGAGAACGTGCTCGGCGGCCTGGGCAAGGGCGTCAACGTCTTGATGTCGGGGCTGGACTTCGAGCGCACCGTGCTGTCCGGCGGTCCGCTGGGCATCATGCAGGCATGCATGGACGCGGTCGTACCGTACATCCACGACCGCAAACAGTTCGGCCAGGCGATCGGCGAATTCCAGCTGATGCAGGGTAAGCTCGCCGATATGTACTCGACCATGATGGCGTGCAAGGCCTATGTGTACGCGGTCGGCCAGGCCTGCGACCGCGCCGCCACGCCGGAGGCGGTGCGCCAGCTGCGCAAGGACGCCGCCGGCGCCATCCTGTACAGCGCCGAGAAGGCGACCTGGATGGCCGGCGAGGCGATCCAGACGCTGGGCGGCAACGGCTACATCAACGAGTATCCGGTCGGCCGCCTGTGGCGCGACGCCAAGTTGTACGAAATCGGCGCCGGCACCAGCGAAATCCGCCGCATGCTGATCGGCCGCGAACTGTTCGCGGAAACCCGCTAAGCACCAGGTGCGCGTTGGCCGGTGAAGAAGTTCAGTTCAGTCAACGCGTAAGGTGAGGGCGACCATGACCCAGGCTGCATTCCCAAAACTGCTGCGCTCGCAGATCGCGTTCGACATCGCGCGCACGATCCGCGACGGCTTCGACAAGCACTACCGCCTGTTCCGCCAGACCAGCCGGCAGGCCAAGGCGCATTTCGAGCGCGGCGCCTGGGGCGCGGCGCAGCAGGCCGCGCGCGAGCGGATCGACTTCTACGACCGCCGCGTGCAGGAGTGCGTGCAGGCGCTGGAGGACGAGTACAGCCAGTCCGACCTGACCGACGAGGTCTGGCGCGAGCTCAAGCTGCACTACATCGGCATGCTGTCCGACCACAAGCAGCCGGAGCTGGCGGAAACCTTCTTCAACTCGGTCTGCTGCAACATCCTGCACCGCAGCTACTTCCACAACGAATTCATCTTCGTGCGGCCGGTGGTCTCGACCGAATACATCGAGACCGAGGAAGCGGCGCCGACCTACCGCGTCTACTATCCCGGCACCGACGGCTTGCACGCCACGCTTACGCGCATCGTCACCAACTTCGAGCTCGACGCCGGGTTCGAGAACCTGGCGCGCGACATTGAGCAGGTGGAGGCGCGCTTGCAAGACCTGTTCGGCGCCGGCAGGACCGAGCCGAACAACCAGATCCAGGTGCTGTCGAGCCTGTTCTTCCGCAACAAGGGCGCCTATATCGTCGGCAAGGGCATCAACGGCAACAAGGAGTATCCGTTCGTCGTGCCGATCCTGCACAACCGCCACGGCGAACTGATACTCGACACCGTGCTGTTCGACCAGGAACTGATCACGATCTTGTTCTCGTTCACGCGCGCCTACTTCCTGGTGGACATGGAGGTGCCGTCGGCCTATGTGCAATTCCTGCGCACTTTGCTGCCGCGCAAGCCGCGCAGCGAGATCTACACCATCCTCGGGCTGCAAAAGCAGGGCAAGACCTTGTTCTACCGCGACTACCTGCAGCACCTGAAACATTCGTCGGACCGGTTCGCGATCGCGCCCGGCATCAAGGGGCTGGTGATGCTGGTGTTCGCGCTGCCGTCGTTCCCCTATGTGTTCAAGGTCATCAAGGATTTTTATCCGCCGCCCAAGGACACCACGCGCGCGCTGATCAAGGAAAAATACCTGCTGGTCAAGCACCACGACCGCGTCGGCCGCATGGCCGACACGCTGGAGTATTCGAACGTCGCCTTTCCGCGCCAGCGCTTCACCGAGGAATTGATCGCCGAGTTGAAACAGTTCGCGCCGTCCCTATATGAGGAGGAGGGCGGGAAGATCATCATCAGGCACCTGTACATCGAGCGCCGCATGGTGCCGCTGAACATGTGGCTCGGCAACGCCGACAAGGACGGCAACGACGCCCAGCTCGAACACGGCATCCTCGAATACGGCAACGCCATCAAGGAGCTGGTCGCCGCCAATATCTTCCCCGGCGATATGCTGTACAAGAATTTCGGCGTCACCCGGCACCAGCGCATCGTGTTCTACGATTACGATGAGATCGAATACATCACCGACTGCAATTTCCGCGACATTCCGGAAGCGCGCAACGAGGAGGACGAGATGGCGTCGGAGCCGTGGTATCCGATCGGCAGGCACGACGTGTTCCCCGAGCAGTTCGGCCGCTTCCTGCTGGGCAACGCCAAGATCCGCAAGTATTTCATGAAACACCACGCCGACCTGCTGACGCGCGAATACTGGCAGGCGCGCAAGCAGCGCATCCTCGACGGCGTCGTCGAGGACGTCTATCCGTATCCGCAGCACATCCGGTTCTTCCACGAGAACCAGTCCAACATTGCGGCGGTATCGATCCCGGTGCCGCCACCCTTTATGGAGACTCTAGAAAATGAATGATCCAATTGTGATTGTCGGCGCCGCCCGCACCCCGATGGGCGCCTTCCAGGGCGACTTTTCCGGCAAGGCCGCGCACGACCTGGGCGCGGTGGCGATCGCCGCCGCCGTCGAACGCGCCGGCATCGACGGCAAGCTGGTCGAGCACGTCTACTTCGGCAACTGCCTGATGGCCGGCCAGGGCCAGGCGCCGGCGCGCCAGGCGTTGTTGAAAGCCGGCCTGCCGGCCTCGACCGGCGCCGTCACCCTGTCCAAGATGTGCGGCTCGGCGATGCAGGCCGCCATCTTCGCCCACGACCAGCTGGTCGCCGGCAGTGCCGACGTGGTGGTGGCCGGCGGCATGGAATCGATGACCAACGCGCCCTACCTGATTCCGAAGGCGCGCGGCGGTTACCGCATCGGCCACGGCATGATGTTCGACCACATGATGTACGACGGCCTCGAGGACGCCTATTCGCGCAACGAGAAGACCGGCGAAGGCCGCTCGATGGGCACGTTCGCCGAGGAATGCTCTGCCAAGTACGAGTTCACCCGCGAGGCGCAGGACAATTTCGCCATCGAGTCGGTCAAGCGCGCGCAGGCCGCCACCAGCGAAGGCTGGTTCAAATGGGAAATCGCGCCCGTCACCGTCACCAGCCGCGCCGGCGACACCGTCATCGACAAGGACGAGGGCCCGCTGAAGGCCAAGGTCGAAAAGATCCCGACCCTGCGCGCCGCGTTCAAGAAGGACGGCACCATCACCGCCGCGTCGTCGTCGTCGATCAACGACGGCGCCGCCGCGCTGGTGATGATGCGCGAATCGACCGCCAAGCAGCTGGGCGCGACCGTCATCGCCAAGATCCACGGCCACGCCACGTTCGCGCAGGAACCGAATCTGTTCACCACCGCCCCGATCGGCGCGGTGGAAAAGCTGTACAAGAAAATCGGCTGGGCCAGCAAGGACGTCGACCTGTTCGAGATCAACGAGGCCTTCGCCGCCGTGCCGATGGCCGCGATGCGCGACCTCGACATCCCGCACAGCAAGATCAACGTGCACGGCGGCGCCTGCGCGCTGGGCCACCCGATCGGCGCCTCGGGCGCGCGCATCATCGTCACCCTGATCGGCGCGCTCAAGCGCACCGGCGGCAAGAAGGGCGTGGCCGCGCTGTGCATCGGCGGCGGCGAGGCGACGGCCATGGCCATCGAGCTGGTGGGGGCGGAGTAAGCGATGGCGACCGCACTCATCATCGGCGCCTCGCGCGGCATCGGCCACGAACTGGTCAAACAATACCTGGCCGACGGCTGGCGCGTGATCGCCACCGCCCGCAAGGCCGAGGACTGCGCCGCGCTCGGCGCGCTGGGGGCCGAGCCGCACCAGCTCGACGTCACCAACGTCGAGGCCTGCGCCGGCATCGGCTGGAAGCTCGACGGCGAGGAGCTCAACGTCGCCATCTTGAACGCGGGCGTGTACGGCCCGCGCCACGACGGCTTCCCGCTGCAGACGGATTTCGATTCCGTGATGCACACCAACGTGCTGGCGGCGATGCGCCTGCTGCCGATCGTCGCGCCGATGGTGGGCGCCGCGCGCGGCAAGCTGGCGGTGCTATCGTCGAAGATGGGATCGCTAAGCGAGCGCAGCAGCGCCAGCGGCTCGCTGTACCGCGCCAGCAAGGCGGCGCTGAACTCGGTGCTGATCGACACCGCGCTGGTGTACGGCAAGCAGGGCGCCACCTGCGTCGCCTTCCATCCGGGCTGGGTGCGCACGGAAATGGGCGGCGACGGCGCCGACATCTCGGTCGAGGAAAGCGCCGGCGGCATCCGCGCCACGTTGGCCGCGCTGCCGGCGTCGGAGCGCGCCGTCTACCGCAACTACGACGGCAGCGGGATCGGCTGGTAAAGACCGGCGGGGACAGCGCGTCCCCGCATGGCAACGCGGTAAAAAACTATAAATAAGAGACGACATGATACTGACCGAAGAACACGAAATGATCCGCGACGCGCTGCGCACCTTCGCCCGGGAGCGCCTGGCGCCACAGGCCGCGCGCTGGGACCGGGAACACCATTTCCCGAAGGAGGAGCTGAAGGAACTGGCCGCGCTCGGCGCCTTCGGCGTCGCCGTGCCGGAAGCCCTGGGCGGCGCCGGCATGGACTACGTCTCGCTGGCGCTGGTGCTGGAGGAGATCGCGGCCGGCGACGGCGGCACGTCGACCATCATCTCGGTCAACAACTGCCCGGTGTGCAGCATCGCCATGATGTACGCCAACGACCGGCAAAAGGAACAGTGGCTGCGGCCGCTGGCGCAGGGCGACATGCTGGGCGCCTTCTGCCTGACCGAACCGCACACCGGCAGCGACGCCGCCGCGCTGCGCACCACCGCCACGCGTGACGGCGGCGATTACGTCCTCAACGGCGTCAAGCAATTCATCACCAGCGGCAAGTACGCCGACGTCGCCATCGTGCTGGCGGTGACGGACAAGGCCGCCGGCAAGAAAGGCATCAGCGCGTTCTGGGTGCCGACGTCGACGCCGGGCTACACCGTCGCCGGGCTGGAGCAGAAGATGGGGCAGCACTCGTCGGACACGGCGCAGATCCTGTTCGAAAACTGCCGCATCCCGGCCGAGAACCTGATCGGCGAAGAAGGCCAGGGCTACAAGATCGCGCTGTCGGGGCTGGAGGGCGGGCGCATCGGCATCGCCTCGCAAGCGGTCGGCATGGCGCGCGCCGCGTACGAAGCGGCGCTGGCATACGCGCGCGAGCGGGAGAGCTTCGGCAAGCCGATCTTCGAGCACCAGGCGGTGCAATTCCGGCTGGCCGACATGGCCACCCAAATCGAAGCGGCGCGCCAGTTGATCCGTCACGCCGCCGCGATGAAGGACGCCGGCCTGCCATGTCTGAAAGAGGCGGCGATGGCCAAGCTGTTCGCCTCCGAGATGGCCGAAAAAGTCTGCTCGGACGCCATCCAGGTGCACGGCGGCTACGGCTACGTCTCCGACTTCCCGGTCGAGCGCATCTACCGCGACGTGCGCGTCTGCCAAATCTACGAAGGCACCAGCGACATCCAAAAACTGCTGATCGCCCGCGCGCTCTAACCCCGGGGTCAAGTCTGTCATTCGGACACGAACTGAAGTACTGTGTAGAAGGGCTCGTGTCCGAATGACAGACTTGACCCCCGTAGTTTGTAGAAGGGCTCGTGTCTGAATGACAGACTTGACCCCCGTAGTTTAGGAAAACGCGGACGAAAAAAAAGCCCGTATCTCAACGGGCTTCGTTCCAATGTATTACCAATGCTTTAATCGTGCCGTCGTCCAGTGCTATCTGCAAAGTGACTTCAGCGTTTCTCGGACGCCCATGCTATCTGCGTGGTGCCTCCAACGTGTAAAACGACCAATGTATTCGAAACTACAATTCCAGGTAGCGCCAGTTGTGATCCGCTCTTACACATATCGGATGACGGCGCCTGCCTCGGACGTGGGACTGAACGCTTGGAAACCAAGAGAACCTCAACCACGAACGTAGTGTAACACAGATGTTTGTGCGACGCACAAATTATTTCATCTCTGTCGCTTCCGTGCTCAGCGGCGTCGGATTGCGGCGCGGCTTGTGGCGGCAGGCCCGTTCGAACTCGGAAATCACCTGGGCGCCGAACAGCAGCAACGTGGCGCCGATCTCCAGGCTGAACATGACGATGATGGCCGTCGTCATCGAGCCGTACACCACGTTCACCTGCGATAACGTCGAGAAGTACCAGACCAGGATGTGGCGCGCCAGTTCCCACAGCAGCGCGGCCGTCACGCCGCCGATCAGGGCGTGCGACAGCGACAGCCTGCCCACCGGCATCACCAGGTAGATGGCCGTGAGCACCAGCACTTCGCCGCCCAGCCCCAGCATGTACAGCAGCGCGCCGGACACGCCCTCGAGCGACCAGTCGTAGCCGAACAGGCGCACGCTTTCCTCGCCCATCACTTGCAGGCTGCCCGCCACCAGGGTCACCAGCAGCATGCCCACGCCCAGCGACAGGATGAAGCAGTACGGCATGATCGCCGAGATCAGAAACCGCCGCCGCTTGATCTCGACCCGGTGCTTGAAGATGACCGACATGGCGTTCTCCAGCACCGTGAAGGCCAGCGAACTGAAGAAGATCATGCTGACCAGCAGCACGCCGCCCACCACGTCGCGGTGTTCGAGGAAATGTCCCACCTCGTCAACGATCGGTTTCGATTGTCCCGGTACCAGATAGTTCAAATAACGGCCTACCGTATCCAGCAACACATCCTGGTCGATGACGTGCGACAGCGCCACCACCACCAGCATCAGCAGCGGGACGATCGATAGCAACGAGTAATAGGCCACCGCGCCCGCCAGCAGCAGGCCTTGATTGGCGCGAAAGCCCTTGAGGCATTGCACCAGGAAGTCCATGGGGTGCATGAGCACGTAGGCCAGGCCCCGGCGATTGAGAAATTTCATTGATCCATTCTACGCGGCCGCTCAGCGCCGGGTATGTGCGTCTACGTCCAGATAACGCCAGTTGGTGAATTCCACCGGGTGGCGCGTGTAATTTCTGAGCCATGGCTGCCGCACATCGGCGGAAATCGGATGCGTCAGCAGCACCCATGGCGTGTACGCGTGAATAATCTGCGCCATTTCATCATACAGCCTGGTGCGCGCCGGCGAGTCTCCCATCGTGCGGGTTTGCTCGTAGCGCTGATTGTAGGCGGGCAGGTTGAAGCGGGCGTAATTGGGCCCCGCCTTGTTCGGGCCGTACAGCAGTTGGTAGAAATTGTCGCCGTCGGGGAAGTCGGCCACCCAGTTGGTTTCGAACATCATCACCGTGCCCAGGCGCGAGGCCTTGATGATCTCGGTCTTCTTGTCGCCCTTGAAGGTGACGCGGAGGCCGATCGCGTTCAGGTTCTTGCGCCACAGCTCGTCGCGCAGGCGGCCGACCATCGACGGTTCGGTGTGCATGACCAGGGTCAGCGGCTTGCCGTCGGGCAGGGTGCGCAAGCCGCCCGGGCCTTTGTTATAGCCGTGGCGGTCCAGCAGCGCGTTGGCCAGCGCCGGATCGTAGCCGACCGGGCTGCGGTAGGCCGGATCGTAGCCCAGCACGTTCGGCGGCAGCGGCGTCTCGGCGCGCAGCGCCAGGCCCTTCTTCATCTGGGCGATGTCCTCGGCGCTGTTGTAGCTGAGCGCGATGGCGCGGCGCAGCGCCACCTTGTCCTTGCCGTAGCCGCCGATCAGCGGGTCTTCCATGTTCATCCACATGTAATAGGTTTGCAGCACGGGGAAGGGCGACAGCACCAGCCCCTTGCGCGCCAGCTCCGGCTTCAGCGTCGGTTGGGCGTCGCCGGTGAGCACCATTTCCTTCATCGATTCGGGCAACTGTTCGAGGAAATCGAATTCGCCGTTCAAAAAACCCAGCACGCGCGACTGGTATTCCTCCATGATCTTGATGTCGACCCGGTCCACCAGCGGCAGGCGCCGGCCCTGGAAGAACATCGGCCGGAAGTCGCGGTTGGCCAGCAGCGAGATCTGGTCGCTGCGCTTCCAGGTGCCGATCTTGAACGGCCCGGTGCCGACCGGGTGGTTGCCGACCTGCACGCCGTACGCCTCGACCACCTCGCGCGCCACCACGCCGGTGGCCGGGATCGCCAGATAAAACAGGAAGTTGGGATCGGCGGCGTTGAGCCGGATGCGCAGGGTGAACTTGTCCACCGCCTGCAGGCCGGCGATGTCGCCGTCGTAGCCGAAGCGGGCCTTGAGCGCGGCGTCGCCGACGATTTTGCCTTCCAGCAGGAAGCTCCACGGCGATTTGAGCGCGGGATCGTACAGCCGCTTGAGGCTGTAGACGTAATCGTGCGCCGTCACTTGCCGGCGCGCGCCCTGGAACGCCGGGTCGTCCGTGAAATAGACGTCCTGGCGCAAGTGGAAGGTGTAGGTCCGGCCGTCGTCCGCGACGCTCGGCATCGCCGCCAGCGTGTTGGCCTGCAGTTTGACCGGCCGGGCCAGATAGTCGTAGCGCAGCAGCGGATCGAACAGGTTTTCCAGCAGGCTGAGGCTGGCGATGTCGGAGGCGACCGCCGGATCGAGGCCGGTCTCGCCGGTGCTCAGGAAGGCGCGCAGGACCTTGGGCGCCGACGCGGTCTGCGTGGTGTGCGCTTCGGCGGTCACCGCGGCGCAAGGCAAGCTTCCGAGCCCGCTCCCCAGCCCGACCACCAGCGCCAGCACGGCGGCTGCATAACTTTTCAGCATGGCATCCATTTCACATCGCATACGTAAAGCGGCAGCTTATAACTTTTTCCGCGTGGCGACCCGCTATACTTTGCCTGTCGCCCACAGTTTCAAGAAAAATCGAACATATGTCGCTCAATTACATCTGGTCTGGCTTCTTCCTCGTCGGGTTCGCCGCCGCGCTGGCGCAGTACCTGTTCATGGGCGACACGGAAATTTTCAAGCGCATCATCGACGGCACGTTCGAATCGGCCAAGAGCGGCGTGATGGACATCGCGCTGCCGCTGGCCGGCGTCATGACGTTGTGGCTCGGCATCATGAATATCGGCGAGAAGGCCGGCGCCGTCAACCTGCTCGCGCGCATCATCGCGCCGTTCTTCTCGCGCATCTTTCCGGGCGTGCCGAAGGAGCATCCGGCCACCGGCCACATGCTGATGAATTTCTCGGCCAACCTGCTCGGCCTGGACAACGCGGCCACGCCGTTCGGCCTGAAGGCGATGGAAAGCCTGCAAACACTCAACCCCAGCAAGGACGAGCCGACCGACGCCCAGATCATGTTCCTGGTGCTGCACACGTCCGGCCTGACCCTGATCCCGGTGGCGATCATGGCGCAGCGCTCGATCCTCGGCGCGGCCGACCCGTCCGACATCTTCATTCCGTGCATGATCGCCACCTATGTGGCCACCGTCACCGGCCTGATCGCCGTGGCGATCCGCCAGCGCATCAACCTGTTCGACCGCGTGGTGCTGAGCTGGCTCGGCTGCAGCACCGCCGCCATCGCCGCGCTGATCTGGTATTTCACGCAGGTGCTCACGCGCCCCGAGATCGAACTGTTCTCCAAGGTCTTCAGCAACCTGATCCTGATGGGCGTCATCGGCGGCTTCATCATCGGCGCGCTGTGGAAGAAGGTCAACGTCTACGAAGCCTTCATCGAGGGCGCCAAGGGCGGCATCCAGACCTCGCTGACGGTGATCCCGTATCTGGTCGGCATGCTGGTGGCCATCAGCGTGATCCGCAACGCCGGCCTGTTCGGCTTTGTCGTCGACGGCTTCAGCTGGCTGTTCGGCGCGCTCGGCTTCAACACCGACTTCGTGCCGGCGCTGCCGACCGCGCTGATGAAGCCGCTCAGCGGCAGCGGCTCGAAGGCGATGATGATCGACGCCATGCAAACCTATGGCGTCGACTCGTTCGTCGGCCGCCTCGCGTGCGTGTTCCAGGGCTCGGCCGACACCACCTTCTACATCGTCGCGCTGTACTTCGGCTCGGTCGGCATCCGCAAGACGCGCTACGCGATCTCGTGCGGGCTGATCGCCGACTTCGCCGGCGTCATCGCCGCCATCGCGGTGGCCTACATCTTCTTCCACTGAACGGATCGCCATGCTTCGTCGCCTTCTCCTTGCCGCGCTGGCCAGCCTCGCAGCGGCCGGCGCCGCCCACGCCACCGAGTTGCCGGAGCCGGTCGCGCGGCTGATGCGCGCGGCGCAGATCCCGCCCGAGGCCGCCGGCGTGCTGGTGCTGCGCGGCGACGCCACGTTGGTGTCGCACAACCCGCGGCAAATCATGCAGCCGGCGTCGACGGTCAAGCTGTTCACCACCATGACGGCGCTCGAGCAACTGGGGCCGGTGTTTCGCGGCCGCACCGAAATGCTCAGCAGCGCGCCCGTCGTCGACGGCGTGCTGCAGGGTGACCTGATCCTGCGCGGCGGCGCCGACGGCGACTTCAACGAGGACGTGCTGGGCCACATGCTGCAGGCGCTGCGCAACCAGGGCATCAAGGCCATCAAGGGCGACGTCGTGCTCGACCGGCAATTGTTCCAGCCGGCGCGGCCCGACATCGGCCTGCCGCCGTTCGACGAATATCCGTGGGCCTACTACAACGTCTTGCCGAACGCGCTGCTGATCAACACCAACCTGCTGAAGGTGGAAATGCGCTCGGTCGGCGGCAAGCTGTCGCTGGCGATGATGCCGCCGATGGACAAGGTCGGCGTGCGCTCGGAAATGGCGGCCAGCGACGCGCCGTGCCCGGCGTGGGAAAACGGCTGGCGCGAGCCCGGCGTCGCGCGCGACGGCGACCAGATCGACGTGGTGCTGCACGGCAGCTTCCCGAGGGATTGCGTCAAATCGATCAGCGTCAACGTGCTCGACCCGCACGACTATCTGGAGCGCCTGCTGCGCGCCACGTGGAGCCGGCTCGGCGGCAAGCTGGGCGGCCAGGTGCGCGAAGCGCAAGCGCCGACGCCGCCGTCCTTGCCCGCCCCGGCCGTCAACGCCGACACCGACGCCACCGCCGCCAGCGCGACACCCACCGCGCCGCCGGCCGCGTCGACGGCGTCCGGCTCGTCCGGCTCGTCCGCCACCGCGCCGGTGCTGCGCCTGCTGGCCGAGCATGTCTCGCGGCCGCTGCCCGAAACGCTGCGCGACATCCACAAGAACTCCGACAACACGCTGGCCGGCGCGCTGTTCCTCAGCCTGGGCAGCCTGGAGGCGGACCCGATGCTGGGCAGCCGTCCGCTGCCGCCGGACGCCGCCTACCCCACCACCGCCGCGCGCGCCGACGCCGCCATCCGCGCCTGGCTGCGGCAACGCGGCATCGACGACACCGGGCTGGTCATCGACAACGGCTCCGGCCTGTCGCGCCTGGCCCGCGCCACGCCGGCGCAGGTGGCCGGCGTGCTGCAGGCGGGACTGCATAGCCTGTGGATGCCCGAGTTCCTCGCCAGCCTGCCGATCGCGGCCACCGACGGCACCATGCGCCGGCGCCTCAAGGACAGCCCGGCCGCGATGCGCGCGCGCATCAAGACCGGCACCCTGAAGGGCGTGATCGCCGTCGCCGGCTATGTGCAGGACGCCGCCAACCAGCCGGTCATCGTGGTCGCCATGCTCAACGACGAGCGCGTCGCCAACGGCGCCGGCCGCGCCGTGCTCGACGCGCTGATCGACTGGGTGGCCCGCTCCGGCGCGCCCGCCATCCCTGCCGTCCCTGCCGCCCCTGCCGTCCCTGCCGCCCCTGCCGCCCCCTAGGCGCCGAGCGCGCCTTCGGCCACCAGGTAATCGATCATGGCCCGCACCTTCAGCGCCAGGTGCGGGCCGGGCATGTAGACCGCGTGCACGGTGCCGGCGTACGGCTCGTCGAACGTCCAGTCCGCCAATATCCGCACCGCCCGCCCCTGTGACAACGCCGCGCGCGCGGTGAAGTCCGGCACCAGGCCGATGCCACCGCCCGCCTCCACCACCGCCATCAATGCCGCGCTGTTGTTGATCGTCAAGCGCGACGGCACGCGGATGCTGACGATCTCCGCTTCGCCCGGCCCCTCACGGCGCATGGTCCAGGCGGCGCCGAAACGGGCGTAGCCCAGATAGTTGCATCGATGCCCGGGCAGCTCGTGCGGCGTGGCCGGCGTCCCGTGCGCGGCCGAATATTGCGGCGACGCCACCAGCACATAGCGCATCGGCCCCAGCGGCCGCGCGGCCAGTCCCGGCGCCAGATCGGCCGAAATGCGGATCGCCAGGTCGATGCCCTCCTCGATCAGATCGACATTGCGGTCCACCAGCGACAGGCGCACGTCGACCTCCGGGTAGCGGTCCAGAAACGCCGGCAGCAGGGGCGCCAGCCACAGCTGCCCCAGCACCACCGGCGCGCTGATGCGCACCACGCCGTTGGGCCGCGCGCTGTAGCTGCCGGCCAGCGAGTGGATCTCGCGCGCCGTGTTCACCATGCGGACGCAGGCGGTGTGCACCTGCTCGCCCAGTTCCGTCAGGGAGACCGAGCGCGTGGTCCGCTGCAACAACCGGCCGCCGATAAAGGCCTCCAGCCGCGACACGTGGCGGCTGACGGCCGATGTCGTCAGGCCAAGATGGCGCGCGGCGGCAGAAAACCCGCCGCTGTCGACCACCTGCGCGAAGACCGCCATTTCCTTCAGCATTTCCATTTGAACACCCTACCGTTGCACTAGCTTCAATAATGCTTTGCATTTTAAGCCGATTGTGTATTTTTTAGATGGTGGCATACTGAATCGTAGCTATCGACAAGGAGTCATCATGAAACAACGCACTTTGGGCAGCCAGGGTTTAACGGTCTCGGCACAGGGGCTCGGCTGCATGGGCATGAGCAACACCTACGGCCCGGCCGACCAGACCGAGGCGGTCGCCACCTTGCACCGCGCGATCGATCTCGGCGTCAACTTCTTCGACACCGCCGAGCAATACGGCCCCTACGACAACGAAGCGCTGCTGGGCCGCGCCTTCGCCGGACGTCGCGGCGAAGTCATCCTCGCGACCAAGTTCGGCTTCGACATCCGCGACGGCAAAACCGTCGGCGTCACCAGCGACCCGGCCGGCATCCGCGCCAAGGTCGAAGGCTCGCTGCGCCGGCTCAACACCGACTACATCGATTTGCTGTACCAGCACCGCATCGATCCGCTGGTGCCGGTGGAGGACGTGGTCGGCGTGATGGCCGAACTGGTGAAGGAGGGCAAGGTGCGCTATCTCGGATTGTCCGAGGCGGGCGTGGCCAACATCCGCCGCGCGCACGCGGTGCACCCGATCAGCGCGGTGCAGAGCGAGTATTCGCTGTGGGAGCGCAACCTGGAGGCGGACGTGATCCCGGCGCTGCGCGTGCTGGGCATCGGACTGGTGGCGTTCAGTCCGCTGGGACGGGGCTTCCTGGCGGGCAGCGCCAAGCGCGCCGAGGAATATCCGGAGAGCGACTTCCGCCATCTGGACCCGCGTCTGCAAGGGGAGAATTTCGACCGCAACATGCGGGCGGCGGCCATCGTGCGCGAGCGGGCCGACGCGCGCGGCGTCACGCCGGGGCAGATCGCGCTGGCGTGGGCGATGCACAAGGGCGACGACATCGTGACTATACCGGGCACGCGCCGCCGCACCTATCTAGAACAAAACGTGGCGGCCGCCGAAGTCGCGCTCGACGTTCGCGAGATGGACATACTCGACAACGCGTTGAAGCAGGTCGCCGGGCCGCGCTATAGCAAGGAGCGGATGGCGATGGTGGACCGGTAAATTGGGCGTGAAGGATTGCGGCGGGAAGGCGAGTCTTTAAAAAAGCCGGATTTACTAAATCCTACTAATCCTCTCTAATCTTTACTACTGCGCGCTAACTCATACTAAATCGCTAGGGGCACAGCTAAAACCTGCTAACGCATCAAGACAGCTAAAAAAATAGTATCGATTAGCGCGTTTTAGTGTGTGAAAAGTTAGCGAATAGTGCGAAATAGTGCGAAATAGTGATGAATATCGAGTAGTAGTAAGAGATAGTAGGTTTTAGTAAAAGTCGAAAAAAGTGGCTCCCTCCCTCAATGCCCGTGTCGTTTTACAAGACGCGCGCGTAGTCGCGCCTCACCAGCAACCGATCACCGCAATCAAAGTGCCACCACTCGCTATTGATGCCGACGAAGCCAGCCTGAAACATCGCGTCGCGCAGCCCGCAGCGATTTTCTATTTGCTGAGCCACCAGTTCGCCGCGCGCCAGCATCTCCGCCTCCTTGGCCGGATGCGAGCGCTCGCTTAAATCGTCGAAACCGGTCCCCATGTCCAGCTCGCGTCCTTGCGCATCGAGCAGCGTGACGTCCAGCGCCATGCCGAACGAGTGAATCGAACCGCGCGTGGGTTCGGCGATATAGCCGAGCAGATCGGTGCCTTGCAGCGCTTGCCACAGCTGCTCCTGCACCCGTTGCGGACGCAGGGCGTCGAGCACCAAAACCGTGTAATCCGGGCGGTGCGCACGCAGCCAGGCGACAGCCCGCTCGAGCGCGGCCGCCGCATCCTGATGCAGGAAGCCGCAGTCCAGCGGCGAGTAAAGATCCCGGCCGACAAAATTATCCGGCGTTGCGTAGCGCAAGTCGACGGCGATGCCGTCGATGCTGGACAGCCGGCGGAATTCAGGGTGGCTGGCAATCGTTTCGCAATAGATGGGAGACGTCATGCCGGCACCCGGAATTATTGCGACTCGACCGGCTCGGTGGCCGGCACTGGCTTAACTTCAACCGGCGGCTGCGGCGCGGCCGGCAAGGTGGGCATCGGCGCCGATGCAGGCGCCGACGGTGTCAGCGTCAGCGGCGCGGAACCCGGGGCCGGCGGCGCGGCCGTCACCGGTGCGGACACGGACGGCGACGGCGTCACCGGCATCCCGGCAGCCGGCGCCGGCGGAATTACCGGAGCCGGCCGCACCAACACCGGCGCGGTCGGCATCGGCGGCGTCGGCGTCCGCGCTGTGCTGCTGACCGCGGCGCCCGGCACACCCGGCGGCAGCGGACTGGTCAACACATCCAGTATCGCCGCCGTCTCCGCATCCGGCGTGCCGTCGAACAGCGACTGCCGATACTTCGACTGGAACACCGAGAGCACATTGCGCGTCGCCTGGTCGAACTGGCCCGTCTGCGGCACCGCGTAGCCATGCTGCGCCAGCTTGAGCTGGAACCACAGCACATCCGGCAACTGCTGCTGATAGCCCGGCAGGCGCGCGGCCACGCGGCTCGGCTCCGGCCATGCGATCAGCCCGGCGTCGGCCAGCTGCTTCCACGGGAACAGCGGCCCCGGGTCCTGCTTGCGCTGCGGCGCGATGTCGTTGTGGCCGAGAATATTCTCCGGCTTGATGCCGTGGCGCTGGACGATATCCTTGAGCAGCAAAATCAACTGGTCGATCTGCGCCTGCTTGAACGGATACCACACCCGCCCCTCGGGCGTGTCGGTGAAGCCGCGATTGACGATCTCGATGCCGACCGACGCCGAATTGAGCTGGTTATAAATCTTCCAGCTGCTGATGCCGGCGTGGTTCGACTGCCGCGACTCGTCGACCAGCGCGTAGAAGAACGGCTGCTCGGTGTCGGTCAGCAGGTAGTGCGCGCTGACATCCTGCTGCGTCAGGGTCTTGATCGAGCGCGGCAGGTCCGACACCGTGTAGTGAATGATGATGTACTTGACCCTGTCGCTCTGCCCGCGCGACGTCAGGCTGCGGTCGATGCGCGGCTCGGACGGCGGCACGCTGGCGCAACCGGCCAGCAACGCCATCAGGGTGGACAAAACGGTCAACGGTACGATCTTCATGGGCAGCCTCGGCAGCGAATCAATTAGGTGAGTTTAGAGCAATACGGGCGGCCGCGTGGTGCGCTTGTGCGGCGCGCTGCGTCAGCGACAAGCCCGCCGGCAGCGCCGCGCGCATCGTCTGCGCGATCAGCGGATGCAAGGTGGCGGCGCGTCCGGCCAGCACAATGGGGCGCGGCCCGTGGCGGCGCACCAGCGCCAGCGCGATGCGCGCCAGTTCGCGGCCGGCCTGTTCGATGATGCCGCGCGCGACCGGGTCGGCGTCGGCGCTGGCGGCGACGGCCAGCGCCAGCCGTCCGATCGCGCCACGCTCCTGGCCATACATGAACTGGCGCGACAAGGCCCAGTCGCTGCCGCCGACATGGTCGAACACGGCGCGCGCCATGGCCGAACGTTGCCACGCGCCGGGCTCCTCGTCCTCCAGGCGCCAGATGTGGCGCATCGCTTCGCGCGCGATCCAGAAGCCGCCGCCGCCGTCGTCCAGGGTCACGCCGCGTCCGCCGGCGCGGTGGAAGCCGCCGTCGGCGTCGATCCAGGCCGCGATCGAGCCGGTGCCGGCGTACACCAGATACCCTTGGCCGGGCGAGAACGCGTCCAGATAGGCGATTTCGATATCGTTGCGGACGGTCACGGCGGCCGGCGCGACGTTGAGCAGCTCGGCCAGCCATTGCGCCGGCAGGACGGCGGCGCCGTCGAATCCGGTCACGCCCGCGCACACGGTCACGGGCCGGCCGGCGGCCAGCGCCCGCCCGGCCAACGTGGTGAAGACGGCGCGCACGGCGTCGCGGCCGGCGTCATTGCCCATCTGCGTGGCCGACATGCCGTCGACCGCGCCCTCGGCGACGATGAAGCCGGCCGCATCGGCCAGCGCCCAGCGGGTTTGCGTGCCGCCCGCGTCGATGCCGAGGCCCAGGCCGCCCATCGTCAGGCGCGCTTGTAGACGTTGACGCGCGCGCTTTCGTTGCCGAGCCGGTCGACCGCGCTGACGACCACCATCTCGGCCGCCTGTCCGGCCGCGTCGTCCGCCAGCAGCAGCACCGCGCGCGACGCCGGCGCGACGGCGAAGCGCCACTCGGCACCGTAGCGGCTCCAGATCGCGTAGTGCGTGACCGGCTTGCCGCCGCCGGCCGCCAGCCGCAAGCCCACACCCTGCGATTCGCGCTTGGCGGTGGCGCTCGGCGCGGCAGGAAGCTCAGCCCCCAGCCACGGCGTGGCCGGCGCCAGCGCGGGCGCCTGGTAGGTGCGCGCCTTGAGCTGGTCGGTGATGCCTTTGCGGTTCTCCATCAGCGCGGCGATGGAAAAGTGCAGGTGCCCGCGGGCGCCGGCGCGGCTGCGCGTGACGCCGATCTGCTTGACGATCTCCTCCGGCGCGAACGTCTTGGCGGTGTTGTCGATGCGGCTGGTGTACAGCCCCGGCCAGACGTGGCGCGCGCGCGTGTTCTGCGCCAGCCAGTAGTCGAGCAGCACGTCGAACGCCTGCGGCGCCTGCGCCACGGGCCAGTACAGCTGCGGCGCCAGATAGTCGAGCCAGCCGTTGTTGAGCCACAGCTCGGCGTCCGCGTACAGCTTGTCGTACTGGCTGAAGCCGACGATGCCGGCGGGGCGCCGGTCCGGCCGGCCGATGCCGAACGGGCTGATGCCAAAGCGCACCCAGCTTTTTTCCTTATGGATGCCGAGGTACAAGGCCTGGATCAGCGCATTGACGTTCTGGCGTCGCCAGTGCGGCCGGTCCAAGGTGCCGCCGCCGAGCAGATAGCGCTGCCACGACGGCTGGTCCGGGAATTCCAGTTCCTGCTTGCCGCCCGCGCCGCCGCCGTCCAGCGCCACGCCCTCGGGGCCGGCCGCGTTGGGCGTGTCGATCGGATACGGATAGAAATAATCGTCGATGTGCACGCCGTCGATGTCGTAGCGGCGCACCACGTCGAGGATGACGTCGAGCGTGCGCTGCGAGGCGGCCGACTCGCCCGGGTCCATCCACAGGTAGCGGCCGTAGGTCTTGACCGCCTCCGGGTTGGTGTTGGCGATGTGGTTGCGCGCCAGCGCCGACTTGGCCGTCGCGTGGCGCGCGCGGTAGGGGTTGAACCAGGCGTGCAGCTCGAGTCCGCGCGCGTGCGCCTGTTCGATCCAGAATTGCAGCGGATCGTAGCCGCCCTTGGGCGCGCGGCCCTGCTGGCCGGTCAGGAACTCCGACCACGGTTCGAGCTCGGACGGATAGATGGCGTCGGCGCTCGGGCGCACCTGCAGCACGATGGCGTTCAGGTTGAGCGCCTTGCAGCGCTCCAGGATGGCGACGGCCTCGGCCTGCTGCTTTTCGGAACTGAGGTTGCTGCGGCTGGGCCAGTCGATGTTGGCGACGGTCGACACCCAGGCGGCGCGGAACTCGCGCGGCGCCGGCGGCGGCAGGTTCGGATCGAACGGCGGCGGTGGCGCGGCGGCGCCGGGCTGGCGCGGCGTGCCGGGCGCAGGCGAGGGCGGCGGCAGGGCGCCGGAGTCGGCGCCGGGCGCGCTTGGCGTGCTGGAACACCCGTCCAGCAGCGCCGCCATGACGCCGGCCACGCCGGCGGTCAAGGTCAGCCGTTTCTTTGCATTAAAAACCAAAACCATTCCCCGATACAGTTGAGCCTTCTATTGTAAAGCCGGGGACGTTTATTTCTTACCGAATTCAATCGGGATACGCACCCTGGCGGTCATGAAAAACGCCGGCAGGGTCGAAATACATGCCCAAATGAAGAACTGTTGATAACCCAGATGGTCCTGGATCCAGCCGCTGACCATTCCCGGCAGCATCATGCCCAGCGCCATGAAGCCGGTGCAGATCGCGTAATGGGCCGTCTTGTGCTCGCCGTCGGCCACCAGGATCATGTACAGCATGAAGGCGGCGAAGCCGAAGCCGTAGCCGAACTGTTCGACGGCCAGGCAGGCCGAAATCAGCACGATATCGGTCGGCAAGGCCGTCGCCAGGTAGACGAACACCAGGTCCGGCACGTGCATGATGAACACCATCGGCCACAGCGCGCGCTTGAGGCCGAAGCGCGAAATGACCACGCCGCCGGCCAGCCCGCCCAGCACCAGCGCGCACACGCCGATGGTGCCGTAGACCAGGCCGAACTGCGACGTCGTCAAGCCCAGCCCGCCCTGGTCGCGCGGGTCGAGCAGGAACGGCGCCGCCATTTTGAGCAGTTGCGCCTCGCCCAGGCGGTACAGCAGCAGGAAGCCGAGGATGGCGGCGATGCCCGGTTTCTGGAAAAAGCTGCGGAACGTGTTAAGGAAATCGGTCCACAGCGCGCCGCCGCCGGCGTGGCCGCGGTCCGAATCGGGACGCGGCAGCACGAAATGGTGGTAGGCGCACAGCAGCAGGAACAGCGCCGCCATCACGCCGAACACCACCGACCAGGCCCAGGCCGGGTCGCCGCTGGACTTGATCAACTCGCCGGCCATGTAGACGATGCCGCCCTGGCCGGCGATCATCGCCAGCTTGTAGAAGGCGCTACGCACGCCGACGAAGGCGGCCTGCTGGCCCTGGCTCGGCAAGCCCAGCATGTAATAACCGTCGGAGGCGATGTCGTGGGTCGCGGAGCTGAACGCCATCAGCCACAGCACGGCCAGGCTCATGGCGAAAAATTGCGGCAGGTGCAGCGTCAGCGCCACCGACGCCAGGCAGGCGCCCGTCAACAGTTGCAGCAGCACGATCCAGCGCCGCTTGGTGCCCACCAGCTCGACCAAGGGCGACCACAGCGGCTTGATCACCCACGGCAGGTACAGCCACGCGGTATAAAACGCCAGATCGGTATTGGAGATGCCCAGGTTTTTATACATCACCGTCGACAGCATCATCACCGCCACGTAGGGCACGGCCTGGCTGAACGAAATGCTGGGCACCCAGGTCCACGGGTTGCGTTGTTGCGCTGACTTCATACTTCCTTTCGCGGCGGCCGCTACTGTTATGCTCACGGCAGTTACCATACGCACACGACGACCATTACGCAACCGAACGCCGCCAAATCATGTACCTGCTGACTTTTTTGCTGATCCTGCTGTCCTACCCGATGATGTTTCTCATAATCACGGTCTACATCTTCGGACCGTTGACCATGTATCTGGGCTACCGGGCGTACTCCGGCGCGCTGAAGCAACATCCGCGCGCGGGCGTGGGCCGCAGGCTATGGGCCGCCCGCGCGCTGCTGGCGGCGGCCGCCTCGTTCGCGTTCCAGGTGTATTTGATCACCACCCAGTTCAAGGCCTGAACCGACACCGACGAAATCACCCGCACCACCGGGTACCGCGCGCGGCGCTGTCCAGCATCGAGGGCAGGGCGGGGGTCAGGTGGCGCGGCGCATCTCGGCGACGAAGTCGTAGTGGTCGCTATGACAATAGGAATGCGTCAACTCCATCGCCTCGCCCGATTCCAGATAGGCGATGCGGGTGATGTACAGCACCGCCTGCCCCTCGGGCACGCCCAGCTGGCGCGCCAGGTCGGCCGACGCGTTCATCGCGCGGATGTGCTGCAGCGCCCGCACCGGCGACTGGCCGATGCTGTCGAGATACTGGTACAGCGAGGCGCCGACCGCGTTCGGGTCGTTGAGCACCGTCTGCGGCAACACGCTGACCTCGTAGGCCATGACGACGTCGTCGGCCAGCCGCAGGCGCTCGAGCCGCGCCACCTTCGAATACGGCGACAGGCCCAGGCTCAGCTGCTCCTCGGGCGTGGGCGTGACGATCGCCCGCTTGAGCCAGCGCGAACCCGGCACGTGGCCGCGCTGCTGCAACTGCTCCGAAAAACTGGTCAGGTTCGACAGCGGCTGCTCGATGCGCGGCGCGATGTAGTTGCCCGAGCCGCGCCGGCGCACCACCAGGCCCTGGTCGACCAGCTGGTCGATGGCCTTGCGCGCGGTCACCCGCGAGACGTTGAGCAACTCCGACAGCGCCCGTTCGGACGGCAGCGCCTGGTCCACCTGATAGCGGCCGTTATGCACATCGTCGCTCAATTTCCGGGCAATCTGCATGTACAGCGGCGAACTGTCGTTGGCGTCCGCCTTGAATTCAAACCCACTCTGGCTCATTTGTTTCTCCTAACCCCCCTAGTGTAATAGCGATACGCCAGCCCGTGCGCCCGCACGGCCGCAAAACACTATATTTAGTGCGCCCGGCGAAACTTCGGACGCTGCGCGAGCGGCCCATTTGGCGGATAATGCTGGCTTGTCACACCAGCCCGTCCTGTCATCCATGTCCAACAAGTCCGCCGCGCCCGCCGGCTGCCCGTGCGGCGGCCCGTCCCTCGCGGCCTGCTGCGGCCCCTATATCGCGGGCGCCGCCATCCCGCCCACCGCCGAAACGCTGATGCGCTCGCGTTACACCGCCTATGGCCTGCGCGACGAGCGCTACCTGCTGGCCACGTGGCACGCCAGCACCCGGCCGGCCGAGCCGATCATCGGCGACGAAGAAAAATTGCAATGGCTGGGACTTGAGGTAAAATCCGCTTTACGTTTACGTCAACGTAAAGCAGAAGTTGCACCAGAGGCAAGCGCGCAGGCCGATCCGGACCGCGACACGGTCGAATTCGTCGCCCGGTTCAAGGTCAACGGCAAGGCGCAGCGCCTGCACGAGATCAGCAACTTCGTGCGCGAGCCGGCCGAGGGCGGCCCGCGCTGGTTCTACGTTGACGGTAGTTTTCCCGAATAATCATCACGACGCGTGCGAGACGACCACGCGCACAAAGGAAAAACAATGCCGCAGATCGAAAGCAAGCTCAATCCCCGCAGCGAGGACTTCAAGGCCAACGCCGCCGCCATGCGGGCCGTCGTCGACGACCTGCGCGCCAAGGTCGCGCAGATCGCGGCCGGCGGCGGCGAGGCGGCCTCGGCCAAGCACGTCGCCCGCGGCAAGCTGCTGCCGCGCGACCGCGTGCAAATGCTGCTCGATCCCGGCACGCCCTTCCTCGAACTGTCGCAGATGGCCGCCCACGGCATGTACCGGGACGCCAGCGGCGCCGACGCCGCGCCGGCGGCCGGCATCATCACCGGCATCGGCCGCGTGGCCGGCCAGGAGTGCGTCATCGTCTGCAACGACGCCACCGTCAAGGGCGGCACCTACTACCCGATGACGGTCAAGAAGCACCTGCGCGCGCAGGAGATCGCCGACCAGAACAACCTGCCGTGCATCTACCTGGTCGACTCGGGCGGCGCCAACCTGCCCAACCAGGACGACGTCTTCCCCGACCGCGACCACTTCGGCCGCATCTTCTACAACCAGGCCAACCTGTCGGCCAAGGGCATTCCGCAAATCGCCGTCGTCATGGGCTCGTGCACCGCCGGCGGCGCCTACGTGCCGGCCATGAGCGACGAATCGATCATCGTCAAGGACCAGGGCACGATCTTCCTCGGCGGCCCGCCGCTGGTCAAAGCGGCCACCGGCGAGGTGGTCACGGCCGAGGACCTGGGCGGCGGCGACGTCCACACCCGCCTGTCCGGCGTGGCCGACCACCTGGCGCAGAACGATTTGCACGCGCTGTCGCTGGCGCGCACCATCGTCTCGAATTTGAACCGCACCAAGCCGCAACAGGGTGCGTTGCGCGAGGCGGAGGAGCCGAAATACGCCGCCGAAGAACTGTACGGCGTGATCCCGGTCGACACCCGCAAGCCGTTCGACGTGCGCGAGGTCATCGCCCGCGTCGTCGACGGCAGCGAATTCGATGAATTCAAGGCGCGCTACGGCACCACGCTGATCTGCGGCTTCGCCCATATCTTCGGCATGAAGGTCGGCATCATCGCCAACAACGGCATCCTGTTCTCGGAATCGGCGCTGAAGGGCGCGCACTTCATCGAGCTGTGCGCGCAGCGCAAGATCCCGCTGGTGTTCCTGCAAAATATCACCGGCTTCATGGTCGGACGCAAATACGAGAACGAAGGCATCGCCCGCAACGGCGCCAAGATGGTCACCGCCGTCGCCACCGCCGCCGTGCCCAAGTTCACCGTCATCATCGGCGGCAGCTTCGGCGCCGGCAACTACGGCATGTGCGGCCGCGCCTTTTCCCCGCGCTTCATGTGGATGTGGCCCAACGCGCGCATCTCCGTCATGGGCGGCGACCAGGCCGCGTCGGTGCTGGCCACCGTCAAGCGCGACGGCATCGAGGGCAAGGGCGGCTCCTGGTCGGCCGACGAGGAAGCCGCGTTCAAGCAGCCGATCAAGGACCAGTACGAGCACCAGGGCCACCCGTACTACGCCACCGCGCGCCTGTGGGACGACGGCGTCATCGACCCGGCCGACACCCGCATGGTGCTGGGCCTGGGCCTGTCGGCCGCGCTCAACGCCGAAATCCCCGACACCAAATTCGGTGTCTTCAGGATGTAACGACGACCATGCGCGATCGACCGCAACCCCGTCACCGCTTGGCCGCGACGCTGTGCGCTAGGCTGTGCGCCACGCTGTGCGCCCTGGCGTGCGGCCGCGCCGGCGCGCAGGAACCGACGCAGGTGAAGATGCTGCAGCCGCTGACGGCGCCCGGCCAGTCGCTGCCGCTGGTCGAAAAACGCATGGGCGAACAGGTGGTCGACGTTCCCGCCACCATCGGCGGCGACCCGATCACGCTGCAAACGACGATCTTCAAACCACCGGGCAACGGCCCGTTCCCGGTGCTGTTCATGAACCACGGTAAATCGGGCGGCGCCGACGCCCACCAGCAGGAGCGCGCGCGCTACGTGGTGCTGTCGAAACAGTTCGTGCGGCGCGGCTACGCGGTCGTGATCCCGATGCGGCTCGGTTTCGCCGGCTCGGGCGGCATCTACGTCAACTCGCACTGCCGCGCCGAGAAGAACGGCGACGACCAGGCCAACTCGCTGTTCTTCGCCATGCAATACGTGATGAAGCAGCCATGGGCGGATCAAACCCGCGTGCTGCTGGCCGGCCAGTCGCACGGCGGCCTGACGGCCATCGCCGCTGGCAGCCACAATATCAGCGGCGTGCGCGGCGTGATCAACTTCGCCGGCGGCGTCAACAGCCGCTCCAAGTGCGACTGGCAGGGCGCGCTGGTCGACGCCTTCAAGGCCTACGGCGCGCGCAGCAAGGTGCCGACCCTGTGGTTCTACGGCGCCAACGACGCCCACTTCGGACCGAAGCTGGCCGAGGACCTGTACGCGGCCTACACCGGCGCCGGCGGCAAGGCGCAATTGGTCGCCTTCGGCCCGTTCAAGAAGGACGCGCACGCGATGGTGTTGAGCGCCGAGGGCGTGCCGATCTGGCTGCCGGAGACCGAGCGCTTTCTCAAATCCGTCGGCATGCCGACCGAAATCAAGTACGCAATCAAGGAGTAGGCATGGCTTTCAACACACTTAGCGTCGCACGCGAAGCAAAAACCGCCACCGTCACGCTGAACCGGCCGGACACGCGCAACGCCTTCAACGAAGAGACCATCGCCGAACTCACGCGCGCCTTCCGCGAGCTGGGCGCCGACGACGACCTGCGCGCCATCGTGCTGGCGGCGAACGGCCCGGCCTTCTGCGCCGGCGCCGATTTGAACTGGATGAAAAAAATGGCGGGCTATACGCACGCCGAAAACCACGCCGACGCGCTGCAACTGGCCGAGATGCTGCGCACGATCTACCTGTGTCCCAAGCCGGTGGTGGCCAAGGTGCAGGGCGATTGCTACGCCGGCGGCATGGGCCTGGTGGCCGCCTGCGATATCATCGTCGCGGTCGACGAGGCCAACTTCTGCCTGAGCGAAGTGAAACTGGGCCTGATCCCCGCGACCATTTCGCCGTACGTGATCAAGGCCATGGGCGAGAACGCGTCGCGTCGCTACTTCCTGACGGCCGAGCGCTTCCCGGCGCGCGAAGCGCTGCGCATCGGCTTCGCCCACGAGGTGGTGGCTTCCGACGCGCTCGACGCCAAGGTGGCGGAGATCGTCAAGGCGCTGGTCAACAACAGCCCGAACGCGGTGCGCCAGGCGAAAGCGCTGGTGCGCGACGTCGTCGGGCAAACCGTCGACGACGCGCTGCTGGCCGATACCGCCGAGCGCATCGCGCATATCCGCGCATCGGAGCAGGGCCGCGAAGGCGTGGCCTCGTTCCTGGAAAAGCGCAAGCCGAACTGGCTGACGCATTAAAGAAATCGGAGTTTCCTTGCAAGACAAAACACAAAGCGAATGGGTGGCGCGCAGCCTGCGCAGCGTATGGCACCCATGCACGCAGATGCAGCACCATGAAACCGTCCCCCTGATCCCGGTCAGCCGGGGCAAGGGCGCCTGGCTGTACGACCATGAAGGCCGCCGCTACCTGGACGCGATCAGCTCCTGGTGGGTCAACCTGTTCGGCCACGCCAACCCGCGCATCAACGCCGCGCTGAAGGACCAGCTGGACACGCTGGAACACGCCATGCTGGCCGGCTTCACGCACGAACCGGTGATCGAACTGTCGGAAAAACTGTCGGCGCTGACCGGCCATGCGCTGGGCCACAGCTTCTACGCCAGCGACGGCGCCTCGGCGGTGGAAATCGCGCTCAAAATGAGCTTCCACTCGTGGCGCAACAACGGCAAGGCCGGCAAGCAGGAATTCGTCTGCCTCAAGGGCAGCTACCACGGCGAGACCATCGGCGCGCTGGCCGTCACCGACGTAGCGCTGTTCAAGGACGCCTACGGGCCGCTGCTGCGCGCCTCGCAGACGGTGATGTCGCCGGACGCCCGCAACGCCGACGCCGCCGCCGGCGAAACCGCCGAAGACATGGCGCGCCGCGCCGCCGCCGACGTCGAACGCCTGTTCGTCGAAAAGGCCGACAAGATCGCCGCCATCATCATCGAACCGCTGGTGCAATGCGCCACCGGCATGGCGATGCACGAGCCGCTGTACCTCAAGCTGGTGCGCGAACTGTGCGACCGCCACCAGGTGCACCTGATCCTCGACGAAATCGCCGTCGGCTGCGGCCGCACCGGCACCTTCTTCGCCTGCGAGCAGGCCGCCGTCTGGCCCGACTTCCTGTGCCTGTCGAAGGGCATCAGCGGCGGCTACCTGCCGCTATCGCTGGTGATGACGCGCGACGACATCTACCAGGCCTTCTACAGCAGCGACGTCACACGCGGCTTCCTGCATTCGCACTCGTACACCGGCAACCCGCTGGCCTGCCGCGCCGCGCTGGCGACCTTGCAAATCTTCGAAGAGGACGATGTCCTCGAGGCCAACAAGGTCAAGGCCGCGCGCCTGACGGCGGCGCTGCAACCGCTGGCGCAGCACGCGAAGGTGCGCAATTTCCGCCAGCGCGGCATGATCTGGGCCTTCGACGCCATCGGCGCGACGCCGGACTTTTCGCGCCGCTTCTTCGCCACGGCGCTCGAGCATGAACTGCTGATGCGCCCGATCGGCGCCACCGTCTACATGATGCCGCCGTATATCCTCAGCGACGACGAAATCGACGGCCTGGCCGCCAACACGCTGGCCGTGTTCGACAAAACGATGGCGGGCTGACGATGGATCTGCTGAACACACTCACCGGCCAGCTGCGGGCGCTCGACGAGCAAAGCCTGATCCGCAAGCGCCGCACCGTCGACACGCCCTGCGGCGCCCGCGTCTCGGTCGACGGCCGCCAGTTGCTGGCGTTCTGCAGCAACGACTACCTGGGCCTGGCCAACCATCCCAAGCTCAAGCTCGCACTGCAGGAAGGCGCGGCGATCTACGGCGTCGGCAGCGGCGCCTCGCACATGATCAGCGGCCATGTGCGCGCCCACGCCATGCTGGAGGACCGCCTGGCCGAATTCGTCGGCGCCCACCTTGAATCGGCGCGCGCGCTGACCTTCTGCACCGGCTACATGGCCAACCTGGCCATCATCACCGGCCTGACCGCCGGCGACCGCGAGGCCGAGATCTTCTCCGAGTCGCTCAACCACGCCTCGCTGATCGACGGCGCCCGCCTGTCGCGCGCGAAAGTCACCGTCTACCCGCACGCCGACCTGGCGGCGCTGGGCGCCCTGCTCGCGGCCAGCAACGCCGCTACCAAGCTGGTAGTGACGGACAGCGTGTTCAGCATGGACGGCGACCTGGCGCCGCTGCCGGCGCTGCTGGCGCTGTGCGAACAACATGGCGCCTGGCTGGTGATCGACGACGCCCACGGCTTCGGCACCCTGGGCGACCACGGACGGGGCGCGCTGGAGCATTTCAAGCTGCGCTCGCCCTACCTGGTCTACATGGGCACCCTGGGCAAGGCGGCCGGCGTCGGCGGCGCCTTCGTCGCCGCCCACGAGACGGTGATCGAGACGCTGATCCAGAAGGCCCGGCCCTATATCTTCACCACCGCCACGCCGCCGGCGCTGGCGCACGCGCTGCTGACCAGCATCGACCTGATCGAGGGCCAGGAAGGCATAAAGCGGCGCGCGCACCTGGCCGCATTGGTGGCACAATTGGACGATGGGCAGGTTGGGCTCAAACTTCATCGCTGGCGGCGTTTGCCGTCGATGACGGCGATCCAACCTATCCTGATCGGCGATAATGCCGAAACCATGCGCGCCGGCGCGGCCCTGTACGAACAGGGGCTGTGGGTCGGCACTATCCGTCCGCCCACCGTCGCACCAGGCACCTCGCGCCTGCGGGTGACGCTGTCGGCGGCCCATAGCAGCATGGAAGTGGCGCAGCTAATCACCGCGCTGAATAACTTGGATGCCACCGGAAAGGACGTCAGATGAGTCTCGATGATCCCGTCATAGCAGTCGACATACCGTCCGACGCGCCAGCGGTCGAGGAAGTACTGGAGCAGGAGCCCGAGGTGCAACCGGCCGTGCTGGCCAATGGCCTGCCGCCGCGCTTTTGCTGCTTCGTCACCGGCACCGACACCGAAATCGGCAAGACCCTGGTCTCGTCGGCGATGCTGCACGCGCTGGTGAATGCCGGCGTGCGCGCCTGCGGCATGAAGCCGGTGGCCGCCGGCGCCCAGTTGCGCGACGGCGAGTGGCACAACGACGATTGCGACCAGCTGGCCGCCGCCGGCAACGTCCACCTGCTGCCGACCATCACCACGCCGTTCCTGCTCAAGGAGCCGGCCGCGCCGCACATCGCCGCCGCGCTCGAGGGCATCACCATTTCGGCGGTGCCGATCCTGGCCGCCTATGTCGAAATCAACGCCGCCTCCGACGCCGTGGTGGTCGAGGGCGTGGGCGGCTTCCGCGTGCCGCTCAACGACGAATTCGACACCGCCGACCTGGCCGAGCAGCTCGCGCTGCCGGTGGTGCTGGTGGTCGGCCTGCGGCTCGGCTGCATCAGCCACGCGCTGCTGACGGTCGAGGCGATCGAAGCGCGCGGCCTGACCGTGATCGGCTGGGTCGCCAACGAAACCCAGGCCGACATGGCCTTCGCCGACGAAAACGTCGCCGCGCTGGCGCAGCGCATCGACGCGCCGCTGCTGGGACGCATCCCGCGCCTGGAACACCCGAGCGCGGAGGCGGCCGCCGCCCATATCGATTTTACCGGGCTGCCCAACTGGCCAACCCGGAACAAACTTTGAACGAAGAAGGAAACACGATGTCCCTGACCACCCTCCAAGAACCTAAAACCGTCGCCCTGCACCGCCCGACCGCCGCCATCACCCTGCCGCCGGCGGCGACCTGGCCGCTGGAAGACGTGATGGCGCTGTTCGACCTGCCGTTCAACGATTTGATGTTCAAGGCCCAGCAAACGCACCGCCTCAACTTCCCGGACGGCGACGTCGAACTGGCCACGCTGTTGTCGATCAAGACCGGCGGCTGCGAGGAAGACTGCGGCTACTGCCCGCAGGCGGCGCGCTACGACACCGGCGTCGAAGCCAAGAAGATCCTCGACATCGACACGGTGCTCGACGCCGCCCGCCAGGCCAAGGACAACGGCGCCACCCGCTTCTGCATGGGCGCCGCCTGGCGCAGCCCGAAGGAGCGCGACATGGACAAGGTCGAGGAGATGGTGCGCGAAGTGAAGGCGCTCGGCCTGGAAACCTGCGCCACGCTGGGCATGCTGGAGGAAAGCCAGGCGCAGCGCCTGAAGGACGCCGGCCTCGATTACTACAACCACAACCTCGACACCGCGCCCGAGTTCTACGACAACGTCATCTCGACCCGCGAGTACCAGGACCGCCTGGACACGCTGGGCCGCATCCGCGAAGCGGGCCTGAAGGTCTGCTGCGGCGGCATCGTCGGCATGGGCGAGACGCGCCTGCAACGCGCCGGCCTGATCGCGCAACTGGCCAATCTGAACCCGTACCCGGAATCGGTGCCGGTCAACCACCTGGTGCAGGTCGAAGGCACGCCGCTGTACGGCATGGACCCGCTGGACCCGTTCGAATTCGTGCGCACCATCGCCGTCGCCCGCATCACGATGCCGAAGGCGCGCGTGCGCCTGTCGGCCGGCCGCCGCCAGATGGGCGAAGCGGTGCAAGCGATGTGCTTCATGGCCGGCGCCAACTCGATCTTCTACGGCGACAAGCTGCTGACGACCGAGAACCCGGAAGCGGAGGACGACCGCAACCTGCTGGCGAAACTGGGCCTCAAAACCCGTGGTGCCGTGCTGGAATCGGCGCCGAAGGAAAAGTGCGGCTGCTAATCGGTACAGGGTTGGCCGGGGGTTAAAAAACAAAGAATAGAGAGAGACAAAAATGTTCACCAAAATCCTGATCGCAAACCGTGGCGAGATCGCCTGCCGGGTCGCCGCCACCGCGCGCCGCCTGGGCATCAAGACCGTCGCCGTCTACTCGGAAGCCGACGCCGGCGCCAAACACGTCGCCGTCTGCGACGAAGCGGTGCTGATCGGCCCCGCCGCCGCCAAGGAAAGCTACCTGTGCGGCGACAAGATCATCGCCGTCGCCAGGGCCACCGGCGCCCAGGCGATCCACCCCGGCTACGGCTTCCTGTCCGAGAACGCCGGCTTCGCCGACGCCTGTGCCGAAGCGGGCCTGGTCTTCATCGGGCCGCCGGCGTCGGCGATGCGCGCGATGGGCTCCAAGTCCGCCGCCAAGTCGCTGATGGAAAAGGCCAACGTGCCGCTGGTGCCGGGCTACCACGGTGAACAGCAGGACGCCGATTTCCTGCACACGCAGGCCGACAAGATCGGCTACCCGGTGCTGCTCAAGGCCTCGGCCGGCGGCGGTGGCAAGGGCATGCGCGTGATCGAAAACTCGGCGCAGTTCAAGGACGCGCTGGCGTCGTGCAAGCGCGAGGCGATCAGCTCCTTCGGCGACGACAAGGTGCTGGCGGAAAAATACCTCCAGCGTCCGCGCCACATCGAAATCCAGGTGTTCGCCGACACCCTCGGCAATTGCATCTACCTGTTCGAGCGCGATTGCTCGGTTCAGCGCCGCCACCAGAAGGTGCTGGAGGAAGCGCCGGCGCCGAACATGACGGCCGAACGCCGCGCCGCCATGGGCGAGGCGGCGGTGGCCGCCGCCAAGGCGGTCGGCTACGTCGGCGCCGGCACGGTGGAATTCATCGCCAACCAGGACGGCTCGTTCTACTTCATGGAGATGAACACCCGCCTGCAGGTCGAGCATCCCGTCACCGAGATGATCACCGGGACCGACCTGGTGGAGTGGCAGCTGCGCGTGGCCGCCGGCGAGCCGCTGCCGAAACAGCAGCACGAGCTGGTCATCAACGGCCACGCCATCGAGGCGCGCATCTACGCCGAGAATCCGGAAAAGGGCTTCCTGCCGTCGATCGGCACCCTGCGCCACCTGGCCACGCCGGACGCCGTCTCGTTCGAGCTTGGCGGCGCGACCAATCTGCCGGCCGGCGTGCGCATCGATTCCGGCGTGCGCGCCGGCGACGCCATCTCGCCGTTCTACGACCCGATGATCGCCAAGTTGATCGTCTGGGGCGCGGACCGCAAACAGGCGCTGGCCCGGATGGCGCAGGCACTGTCCGAATACCAGGTGGTGGGACTGGCGACCAACATCGCCTTCCTCAAGCGGCTGGTCGAAGGCCGGGCCTTCGCCACCGCCGATCTGGACACGGGCCTGATCGAACGCAATCAGGACGCGCTGTTCCCGGCGCCGCAGGCCGCGCCGAAAGCCGCGCTGGCGCTGGCCGTGGTGTCGCTGATCGCCACCGAAAAACAGCGCGCCGCCGCGCAGTCGCGCGCCAACCCGGCCGACCCGTGGGGCCGGGCGCTGGGCTGGCGCATGAACCAGCCGTACGTGCGCGCGCTGTCGTTCGGCGACGAATTCGCCAGCGACGAGCCCTACACCGCCCACGTCAGCTACCGCGCCGACGGCTGGCTGTTCAGCGTGGGCGCGGGCGCCCAGCCCGAAGCCCTCGGCCTCACCGCCGAGGACGGGAATGGCTACAGCATCAAGCTGGGCGACCAGGCCGTGCACGGCGCGGTGCGCCGCGACGGCGACGTGCTGCATGTGTTCACCGGCGGCGCGCACTACCAGCTGACCTACAACGACCCGATGGCCCACGCCGGCGAGACGGAGGCCGAAGGCGGCCGCCTGACCGCGCCGATGCCGGGCAAGGTGGTCGCGGTGCTGGCCACCAAAGGCCAGGAAGTGAAGAAGGGGGACGCCCTCGTCATCATGGAAGCCATGAAAATGGAACACACCATCGCCGCGCCGCACGATGGCGTGGTCGACGACATCCTCTACGGCGTTGGCGACCAGGTGGCCGATGGCGCGCCGCTGCTGGCGTTCAAGACGGCGTAAAGAGAGATCAGGAGATCGTCATGCGCATTCTTTTACACCGGGCCGACGGCAAGACCGAGCCGTGGATCAAGGACTTCACCAAATTCCTGCCCGAGGCGGAATTCGAAATCTGGCACGCCGGCGAAACCAGCCAGCCTTGCGATTACGCGGTGGTGTGGTCGCCGCCCGAAGCGATGCTGCCGGAACTGGCGCAGGTCAAGGCGATCTTCAACACCGGCGCCGGCGTCGACGCGCTGCTGCGCTTCGGCGACGCCATTCCGCGCGACGTGCCGATCATCCGCCTCGGCGACGCCGGCATGGCGGTGCAGATGGCCGAATACGTCACCTACTCGGTGCTGCGCTACTTCCGCCGCTTCGACGAATACGAGGCGCAGGCACGCTCCGGCCTGTGGGCGCCGCTGCCGCAGCACGTCAAAAGCGATTTCCCTATCGGCGTGCTGGGCATGGGCGTGCTGGGCACGCGCGTGCTCGAGGCGCTGGCGCCGTTCGGCTTCCCGCTGCGCGGCTGGAGCCGCGGTGAAAAGCGCATTCCCGGCGTGCAGTGCTACCACGGCGGCGATGGACTGGACACCTTCCTGCGCGGCAGCCGGGTGCTGGTCTGCATGCTGCCGCTGACGCCGGAGACGTCCAACCTGGTCGACCGCACCAACATGGGCAAACTGCCGGCCGGCGCCTTCATCATCAACGTCGCGCGCGGCGCGCACCTGGCCGAACCGGACCTGCTGTCGCTGATCAAGTCCGGCCACATCGCCGCCGCCACGCTGGACGTGTTCCGCAACGAGCCGCTGCCGGCGCAGCACCCGTTCTGGCAGGAGCCGCGCATTACGATCACGCCGCATATTTCGGCGCTGACCCTGCGCCGCGAAAGCGTGCAGCAGATCGCCGAGAAAATCCGCAAGCTCGAAAAGGGCGAACCCGTCGCCGACATCGTCGACCGCAACCAAGGATATTGAAGATGAACAGTTTGCCAAGGCAGGTCAAGATCGTCGAAGTGGGGCCGCGCGACGGCCTGCAAAACGAAAAAGCCAGCGTGCCGGCCGCCGTCAAGATCGAACTGGTGGACCGCCTCACCAGCGCCGGCTTCCGGAACATCGAGGCGGCGTCCTTCGTCTCGCCGAAGTGGGTGCCGCAAATGGCCACCAGCGCCGAGGTCATGGCCGGCATCGCGCGCAAGAACGGCGTGATCTACTCCGCGCTCACGCCCAACATGCAGGGCCTGACGGCGGCGCTGGCCGCGCGCGCCGATGAAGTGGTGATCTTCGGCTCGGCGTCGGAGGCGTTCTCGCAAAAGAACATCAACTGTTCGATCGCCGAATCGATCGCCCGCTTCGAGGAAGTGGCCAAGACCGCCAAGGACAACGGCCTGCGCCTGCGCGGCAGCATCAGCTGCTCGTTCGGCTGCCCGTACCAGGGCGACGTGCCGCTCGACGCGGTGGCCGACGTGGTGGGCCGCATGCGCGACCTGGGCTGCGACGAGATCGACATCGCCGACACCATCGGCGTGGCCACGCCGCGCAAGACGCAGGCGGTGATGGAGCGCGCCATCCGCGAGTTCCGCGTCGACGCCCTGGCGGGACACTTCCACGACACCTACGGGCAGGCGCTGGCCAACATCTACGCCAGCCTGGAGGTGGGCATCTCGATCTACCACTCGTCGGTGTCGGGTCTGGGCGGCTGCCCGTACGCCAAGGGCGCGACCGGCAACGTCGCCACCGAGGACGTGCTGTACCTGATGCAGGGGCTGGGGATCGAGACCGGCATCGACCTCGATATCGTGGTCGACGCGGGCCAGTTCATCTCGCACTTCCTGGGCCGCAAAGGCGCCAGCCGCGCCGGCAACGCCATCGCCGCCAAACGCGCGAATTAAGACCCTCGATTAAGAACCTCACATCTGGCGAAATTGGCGCGTGAACGCCTCGCTCACGGCCAATTTCTCCACCCGTCCCTTCAACCGGATCTCCATCGCCGCGCCGTCGCGGTCGATGCGCTCGATCGCCTCCAGGTTGACGATCGCTCCGCGATGCACCTGCGCGAACTGCCCCGGGTCCAGCTGCTCGATCAGGCTTTTCAGCGGCACGCGTATCAGCGCGTCGCCGGTGGCGGTCACCACCCGCGTGTACTTGCCATCCGACGTGAAGAACTGCACATCCTTCACCATCACCAGCCGCACCGAACTGCCGGTCGACGCCTTGATCCACTTCAGGTAGACCGGCGCGGCGGCCTTGCCGAACACCCGCTCCCACACTTCGGGCGCGACCGTGCGGCTTTCACGGCTCTTCAACCGCTTGACCGTCTGCAGCAGGCGCGCGGCTGACAGGGGCTTGACCAGATAGTCTGCCGCGCCGGCGTCGAAGGCATTGAGCGCGTGTTCCGCGTACGCCGTCACAAACACGATCTGCGCCGCTTCCGGCACGTGCCGCGCCACCTCCAGCCCATTCAAGCCCGGGATCTGGATATCGAGGAAAACGATATCCGGCCGCAGCGTCTCCAGCATCGCCACCGCCTCGATGCCGTTTTCCGCCTGCCCGGCGATCTCCAGCTCGGGCCACAACAGCGCCAGCTGGTCCGCCAGCTCGGCGCGCAGCAGCGGCTCGTCCTCGACGATCAACGCCGTGGTCACGCTGCCTCCCGCGCGGCCAGCGGCACCGACAACGTGGCCTCGACGCCGCCGTCGGCCAGCGCCTCGACGGCCAACGACGCCCGCTCGCCGTACAGCAGCTGCAAACGCTCGTGGATGTTGGCCAAACCAAGGCCCTGGCCCGGCTGGTCGCTCAGGCCCGCGCCGTTGTCGCGCACCGTCAGCCGCAGCGCGGCGCCATCGACGGCGGCGCCGATCAGCAGCTCGCCCGGGCGTGTCGCGCTTTCCAGCCCGTGCTTGATCGCGTTCTCCACCAGCGAAATCAGCATCGCCGGCGGAAACGGCAATGCGCGCACCGCGTCATCGGCGTCGATGCGGAAGCGCAGCCGCTCGCCCATCCGTATCTGCATGATGGAGAGGTAATCGCCTGCCAGCGCCAGCTCGCGCTCCACGGTGGACGACACGGAACGCATGTCCGGCAGCGCGTTTTGCAGATAGCCGACCAAGTGATCGAGCATCGACTGCGCGGTGTCGCCGTCGGTGCGGATCAGGTACTTCAGGTTGGCCAGCGTATTAAAGAGAAAATGCGGCTCCACCTGCGCCTGCAGCGCGGTAAGCTTGGCGTGCAGCGCGGCGCGCTCCAATTCGTGCTCGCGCCGTGCCAGTTGCAAGGTGTGGTGGCGGCGCTTGACCTCCACATGCAGATGATAAGCCACCGTTTGCACCGCGCCCCATGGCTCGCCCCTCTGCACCTGGAAGAACTCCAGGCCGAAGCGGCGCCGGACCTCGATTTGCGTCGGCTCCCCCGGCGCGCCGGTCACCAGCACTTCCATGCGCCGCCACAGCCAGAATGAGCGTGGTGGCGAGATCCGGATCCTGCCCTTGAACTGCTGGTGCGAAAACGACGCCGGTCCCGGATAGCCCAGCGCCAGGCCGAGCGTCAAGCCGGACAGGGTTTCGGCGCACAGATCGAAGGTGCTGAGCGTATCGAGCGGCGAGCCGACCGTCATGCGCGGCTGCGAGGAGATCATCTCCGGCGTCAGCGCCGTGCCGGCCTCGCGCAGCTTGCCGAGGTAACCGCACGCCATGGCGACGAGCACCGGGAACATGAGGATGAAATCGATCAGGGGCAGGAGGTAGAACCAGTTGACGCCGTCCGCGACGTAGCCCCGCGACCACCAGACATACGCGACGGGAAGCGACAGGCACAGGCCGCACACCAGCACGGCCGCCAGCGCGTGCCGCAGCAGCGTTTGCAGAAAATACCGGCGCACCAGCGACGCGTCGTGCTCGACGAGCGCAACCCTGGCGTTGAACGGCAATTTGAACGACATCATGGCGGCACCTCCGGTTTGAACTGAAGGCATTCTAGCGAGCGGCATCGCGTGCCCGGGGCACATGCGACCGGCGGCCGAATTTGCGGGATGAATCCGGTGTTTAAATGGAAAAACCCCCGTTTGACGTTGCCATCAAACGGGGGTTTTAGATTCTGGTCGGAGTACAAGGATTCGAACCTTGGACCCCCTGGTCCCAAACCAGGTGCGCTACCGGGCTGCGCTACACTCCGAAGAAGCAAGATAATACAAGCTGCCCCAGTATCCGTCAAGTGCCGCTATAGAAATCATTATGTACCACCGCCGATTTTTTTCAAGGTAAGATCCTGCGGTATGCATAACTTAACTAAAAAGCCATGAGCGCCACCTTCACCGTGGGCGGGCCCGCGCGACCGCGGCGGCCCGGCATGGCGTGGGGCGTCGCCGTTTCGGTGGTGTTGCATGCGCTGTTGATCTTCGGCTACCGGCTGACGGCGCCCCCGGCGCCGGCCGAACTGCCGCCGAAGGAAATGATGACGGTGTGGCTGGTGCCGCCGCGGAAGGCGCCGGCGCCGGCGCCGGTGCTCGCCAGGCTCGATCCGCCACCGGCCAAGCGAGTTCGGCCACGCGAACGCGCAAATATGGCCGAGGTGGCCCGGGCCGGCAAACCGGCCCCGGCGGACACGGCGGAAGACCGGACGGCGCAGGCGATCACCTTGCCGGCGCCGCCCAGCAATGCGCCCGATCCGCTCTATCCCGAGCAAACGCAGCAGCAGGCCAGGCAATTCGATATGGACGCGGCGTTGAAGACGGCGCGTAAAGTGGCCAATGAGAAAGATCCGGCGCGCGCGGGCTTGCCGGTCGCGCAGCTCGACGACCATCCGCTTTATCCGGAGCGCACGGCCACCGAGCTGGCCACCAAAATGGAAGGCGCCAAGCGTAAAAGTTGCCTCAACCAGCCCGGCGGCAACCTGCTGACGCCGCTATTTTGGTTGTTGGAGAAAAAGGATCACGGCTGCAAGCTTTGATCAGTCTTCTTCTTTGAGTTGCAGCGCGCGGTCGTACAGCGCGTTTTTCTTGCGGCCGGTGATCTGGGCGGCCAGGTTGGCGGCCTGCTTGACCGAGCATTCGGTCAGCAATATCTTCAAAATCCGCTCGGCCTCGACATCCTGCTCGTCCTCGGCCGCAGCCGAGCCGGCCAGCAGCACGACGAATTCGCCCTTTTCGCGGTGCGGGTCGGCCTTGATCCACGCCTCCGCCTCCGACAGCGGGCAACGGTGGATTTCCTCGAACATCTTGGTCAGCTCGCGCGCGAACACCACCTCGCGCTGCGGCTCGAACGCGGCCGCCAGCGCCACGGCGCAATCCAGGATCCGGTGCGGCGCCTCGTAGAACACCATCGTCGCCGTCACCGCGCGCAATGTGCCGAGGAAATTCTCGCGCTGCTTGGCCTTGGCCGGCAGGAAACCGACAAAATAAAACTGGTCGTTGACCAGTCCGCTGGCCGACAACGCCGTCACCGCCGCCGACGCCCCCGGCAACGGCAGCACCCGCAACCCGGCGGCCCGCACCGCGTCGACGATGCGCGCGCCCGGATCGGACACGCCCGGCGTGCCGGCGTCGGACACCAGCGCGATGCGCTCGCCGCCCCGCAGGCGCGCGATCAAGGTCTCGGCCACTTCGCGCTCGTTGTGCTGGTGCGCGGCGATCAACGGCTTGTGCAGCCCGAAACGGGTCATCAGCTGCGCCGTGTTGCGGGTATCCTCGCAGGCGACCGCGTCGACCAGGCTCAAAACGTGCAACGCGCGCAGCGTAATATCGGTCACATTGCCGATGGGGGTCGCCACGATATACAAGGTTGCGCTAGGATAGGCCTGGTGCGCCGTTTCACCCAGCACGGGTAGGGTGGAAATGGCGCGGGAATCTTGGTCGGTCATTGGGGGTCGAATGAAAAGTATGAGGTTGTCGCTGCGGAGTGCGGCTATTACGACGATTGCGGCGGTCACGGCGCTTGCCTTGAGTGGATGCGGCAGCACGCCGATCCCGCCCATGGCGCCCATTATAAGCGCAACCCCGCCGCCGCCCGCCGCGCCCCCACCGCTGCCCAAGCCGCCACCGGAGCCGGCGCCGCCGGCCGCCGAAACCTTCGCCATCGACCTGCCGGGCGGCGCCGCCCCGGGCGCGGCCGGCAACAGCGCCGGCGACCAGCCGCAGGGCCGCCCGGCCGACGAGCGCGCGCCGCCGTCCAACGCCCCGATCAACATGGCGCTGCTGCTGCCGCTGCGCTCCGAAACCCTGGGCGCGGCCGCCGAATCGTTGCGCGCCGGCTTCATGGCCGCGTGGGAACGCGACCGCGACAACATCACCGTCACCGTCATCGAGACCTCCGACGTGCCGCAGGACATCCTGTCGACCTACGCCAGCGCCACCGAGCGCGAAGACATCATCGTCGGCCCGCTGGCGCGTTCGGCCGTGGCGGCGATCGCCGCCAGTCCGCTGGTGAGCAAGCCGACCATTGCGCTGAACTATCCGGAAGGCTACGGCAGCGCCGGCGCCGCGCCGCTGCCGCCCAAAATGCTGGCCATGGGGCTGTCGATCGAGGAAGAGGCGCGCCAGGCCGCGCAGTGGGCCGCCGCCGAGCATCCGGGCGCCAGCGCGATGATATTGACCACCAGCTCGTCGTGGCAGCGCCGCATCGCCGCCGCCTTCGCCGGCCAGTGGCAGCGCATCGGCCAGCCGGTGCGCATGGTCGAGCTCAACGCGCCCAACGGCTACCTCAGCGATCCGGACCTGGTGCAATTGCGCGCGCGCCTGGCGCAGGATCCGCCCGGCCTGCTGTTCTCGGCGATGGGCGCCGACCAGACCCGCCAGCTGCGCGGCGCGCTGGGCGCCCCGGTGACGACCGAGCCGACCAATCCCACCATCAGCACCGCCGACGCCATGCCGGCCCAGCCGCCGGTGCAGCTGAGCTCGTTCAGCGCGCTGCCGGTCTACGGCACCTCGGCCTTGAATCCGGGCGCGACCATGGCCTTCGCCGGCCCCGAGCTCGACGGCGTGCGCCTGCTGGACCTGCCTTGGCAGGTGCAGCGCGACCACCCGGCCGTGATGGTCTACCCGCATCCGGTCCAGGCGGGCACGGCCGACATGGAACGCCTGTACGCGCTGGGCATCGACGCCTACCGCGTGGCGCGCGAGATCAGCCGCCGTCCGGCCGGCCGCTTCCACATCGACGGCGTCACCGGCCGCCTGACGGTCGACTTCGGCCAGGGCACGTCCAGCTTCGAGCGGATCGAACAGCCGGCCATCTACAAAAACGGCGCGCCGCAGGCCGTCGCGCGATGAGATCGCCATGCCGCCGCCTCGGCCACCCACCGAGCAGCAACGCCTGGGCCGTCTGGGCGAGGACCGGGCGCTCGCCCACCTGACCGGCCAGGGCCTGACCCTGGTCGAGCGCAATTTCCTGTGCAAGGTCGGCGAAATCGACCTGATCATGCAGCAGGGCGGCGGCCTGGTGTTCGTCGAGGTGCGGCGCCGCGCGGCGGCCGGCTTCGGCGGCGCGGCCGCCAGCGTCACCCCGGCCAAGCGCCGGCGGCTGATCAACGCCGCCCAGTATTACCTGCTGCGCCACCCCGATCCGCCCCCGTGCCGCTTCGATCTGGTCGCCATCGACGATGAAACGTTGTCGTGGATACAAAACATTCTCGAGTTGTAAGCATTTTTAACAGAGCTTGTCCGGCTCCCTGGGGGACTGCACTATAATCAGCACACTATGAATAATCAACGCATCCTGGCGCACTTCCACGAAAGTGCCGAAATCAAAATCCAATCCGCCACCGTCCTCGCGCCGCATCTGGCGCAGGCGATCGACCTGATGTTCTCGGCGCTGTCCAACGGCAACAAGATCCTGGTGTGCGGCAACGGCGGTTCGGCCGCCGACGCCCAGCACTTCGCGGCCGAGCTGGTGGGACGCTTCGAGCGCGAACGCTTCCCGCTGCCGGCGATGGCCTTGACCACCGACACCTCGATCCTGACGGCGGTGGCCAACGACTACAGCTACCGCGAGATCTTCTCCAAGCAGGTGCAGGCGTTCGGCCAGGCCGGCGACATCCTGCTGGCGTTCTCGACGTCGGGCAACTCGGCCAACGTGATGGCGGCCATCGAAGCGGCGCTCGAACGCGAAATGCGCGTGGTGGCGATGACCGGCAAGGGCGGCGGCGCCATCGGCAAGATGCTGACCGACGCCGACGTCCACATCTGCGTGCCGGCCGACCGCACCGCCCGTATCCAGGAAGTCCATCTGGTATCCATACATTGCATTTGCGACGGCATCGACGTCGCGCTATTCGGAGGAGATGTGAATGACTAACCCAGGTGCTATCTGGAACAAGATCCAGCGCCCGCTGGTGCTGAGCGTGCTGTGCGCCACGATGATGACCTCGCTGACCGGCTGCATCGCGCTGGTCGCCGGCGGCGCCATCAGCGGCACCCTGGCCGCGTCGGACCGCCGCACCTTCGGCGCCCAGACCGAGGACACCACGATCCAGATCAAGGCCGCCAACAAGCTGCGCAACGTCGTCGGCGACGCCGGCCACACCAACGTCAACAGCTTCAACCGCCGCGTGCTGCTGACCGGCGAAGTGCGCGACGAGACCATGAAGGCGGCCGCCGAGCGCGAAGTGCGCAGCGTCGAAGGCGTGATCTCGGTCACCAACGAGCTGGAAATCGCCGGCCCGGCCAGCTACACCTCGCGCTCCAACGACACGCTGATCACCACCAAGGTCAAGGCCAGCCTGGTCGACGCCAAGGACATTTCGGCCAACTCCTACCAGGTCACCACCGAACGCGGCACGGTCTACCTGCAGGGCCGCGTGACCCAGCGCGAAGGCCAGATCGGCGCCGACATCGCCCGTGGCGTGAGCGGCGTGAACAAGGTGGTCAAGGTGTTCGAGTACATTTCCGAGGAAGAGTACAAGCAGTACCAGGCCACGCCGGCGGCGGCCCCTGCGGCGGCGCCTGCCAACGCCGACAGCGGTGGCGCCACCACCCACTCGGTGCAGTAACGCGTCTGTAAAAAACGGCGCGCGGGCGTCGTCGGGGATACCGGTCTATAATGATCGCACCCTCTACGGCGCCCGACTCCATCATGCAAGATACGCTCACTTCCGCTGCTCCTTCCCCTACTTCGTCGTCGCGCGGCTGGATCAAGCCGGTGCTGGCGGCCGTGGTGATCGCCGCCATCGGTTTTGGCGGCTATGTCTCGCTCAACAAGCGCCCGGTCGCGCCGGATGTCGGTTTCGTCACCATCAAGGGCGAGAAGATCTCCCCCGACGCCTTGCGCGGCAAGGTCTACATGGTCAATTTCTGGGCGACGTCGTGCACCACGTGCGTGGCCGAAATGCCCCAAATGGTCGAGACCTACAACAAGTTCAAACCGCAGGGCATGGAATTCGTCGCCGTGGCGATGAGCTACGATCCCGCCAACTACGTCATCAACTACGCCGAAACGCGCCAGCTGCCGTTCAAGGTGGCGCTGGACACGGACGGCTCGACCGCCAAGGCCTACGGCGACGTCGCCATGACGCCGACCACCTTCGTCGTCGGCAAGGACGGCAAAATCCTCAAGCGCTATCTGGGCAAGCCGGATTTCGACGAGCTGCACAAGCTGCTGGCGACGTCGCTCAAGGGCTGAGAGCCCGCCCTCCGCCGGCGCTGGCACAGCGCTTGCATGCTCCAATGGCCATCCCAACCCAAGGAGCCGTCATGGACCGCCAACAAGTCACGCATAAAATCCTGTCCGTCAAAGTCGCCCGCAAACTGCTGTGGGGCGACATCGCCAAGGAGATCGGCCAGAGCAAGGAGTGGACCACCGCCGCGCTGCTCGGGCAGATGACGTTCAACCGCCAGCAGGCCGACACCGCGCAGCGGCTGTTCGACCTGACCGACGAGGAGGCGGCGTGGCTGCAGATCGTGCCGTACAAAGGCTCGCTGCCGTCGGCGGTGCCGACCGATCCGCTGATCTACCGCTGGTACGAGATCGTCAGCGTCTACGGCACCACCATCAAGGAATTGATCCACGAGGAGTTCGGCGACGGCATCATGAGCGCGATCGATTTTTCGATGGACATCCAGCGCGAGGAAGACCCGAAGGGCGACCGCGTGCAGGTGGTCTTGAGCGGCAAATTCCTGCCCTACAAATCGTATTGATCAGAACCCGGCCTGCACCGACACGTACACGCCATGCTGCTTCTTCGGATTGAAGATGGTGATGTCGCCCAGCTCCGCGTAGGCCGCCGTCACCGAAAAATGCTTGGTCGGGAACCAGGCCACGAAGGCGTCGTAATACGCCTTCTCGTCGTCGACGGTCAGGTTGCGCGGCTTGCGCCGGTACTCGGCGCCCACCGCCAGCTTGCGCGTGACCAGATACGCGGCCGAAAACTCCGGCATCAAGCGCCGGCTGTCGCGCAGGTCGCCGCCGAAGCCCAGCAAGCCCATTTGATTGGCGTTGGTCGACCTCAAGGTCGCGTTCAATAACAAGCTTTGCTCGAACAGGATCTTGGTGGCGGCGACGTAGTAGTCGTAGCCGTGATCGTCCTGCGCGCCAAGCTGCGTCACGTTGGTCACGCCCAGCGCGCCGAGGCCACCGATGCCCTTGTTCTTCTTGTACATCGCGCCGACGGCGATCTGCGGCAGCCAGCTATCCTGTTCGTAGACGGCGTCCCCCGCCACTTTCACTTTCAGGCCGACGATATCCTGCTTGATCGCCAGCTGGTCGAGCGGCGCCAGGCTGCCCTTGAATTCCTGGTTGGCCAGCGAGATCTCGACCCGGTCGGCGATCCCCACCGCCACGCCGTAGCTGGTCAACTTGTAGTCCTGGGTTTTGAGGTAGGTGTAGTGTGCGTTCGCGCCCCAGCTGTCGCGCGTGCCGTAGCCGGAGATCAGCGCCCACGGCACGATGCCGCCGCCGCCCGCGCCTTCGACCTGGCTGACGCCGCCGGTGGCGAGGAACTTGCCCATGTCCGGCATCGCCTGCGCGGCCGCGCCGCCGCAGGCCAAGGCCGCGGTCAACGCCGCGACGATATTTTTCAAAGGATGGTTGTTCACTGCGAGGCTCCCGGCCGGATCATTTGGTCACGATGGCGCGCTGCATCGGCGCCAGCTTGGCTATCAGCTTGTTCGCCACACTATTGGGCACGTTGTTGCGCTCCATGGCGATCTGCAAGTCCTCGGTCAGCGCGTTGAACATCGCGTTGGTGACTTTCAAATCCTGGTGCACGGTCGCCATGTCACGCTCGGTGCCGACGCCGTCCATCGTCTTGTCGCGGTATTTGCCGGTGTACTTGCACGGGCCGCCGGCGAACTCGCAGAACTGCTCCTGCAGGCGCACATTGAGCTGCTCCATGTCGAAGTCCGTGAAGCTGTCCTTGATGCGCGGATCGGCCAGCAGCAGCGGAATGAAGGTATCGACGATCTTCTTGATGCCTTCCTTGCCGCCCAGGCCCTGATACACCTGGTCGTCGGTGTATGGCGTCTGCGCGACGGCCAGCGAGGACGCCAGCAGCAGTCCCAGGCCGATGCCGGCCAGCTTGGTGAATCGACTCATTTCTTATCCTTGTGCGAGGGCTTCGTCCCCACACAATTTATCAGTTATTTGGGGAACAAAACCATCTGTGTGCAGCGGAACAACGCTATCGTTTTACCAGTGGCCTGGCTGGTCACCACCGCGTCCCACACCTGTGTGGTGCGGCCCAGATGGACCGCCTTGGCGGTCGCCACGACCACGCCGTCGCGCGCGGTGCCGAGGTGGTTCGATTTCAGTTCGATGGTGGTGAAGTTTTGCGCGCCTTCCGGCAGATGCGCGAAACAGGCGTAGCCGCAGGCGGTATCGGCCAGCGTGACCACGCTGCCGGCATGCAGAAAGCCGTTCGGCGCCAGATGCTTGGCCCCGACCTCGAACTGCGCCACCAGTTCGCCTTCGCGCACCGCCGTGATGACGATGCCGAGATGGGAGGGCAAGGTCTCCTGGCCGAACTGGTTGAAGTACTCGGGCGTGAATTTTTGAGCGTCCATGAATATCTTTCGCGAGTGAGGGCGATGCCCGACACGCACGATGATACCAACTTACATCACGCGTACCCAAGCGCCTTTGTACAGGATAGGACCGGTCGGGCCGTCCGGATTCGGCGAGCCGCCCTTCGGCTCCAACGTCACCGCCAGCAGCGCGACGTCGTCGCCGATCGCTTTGCTGGTCAGCGCCAGCTTGACCTCGCCGCGATCGGCCAGCAGGCCCAGCGAACGCGGATTGCCCTGCTTCGGCACCGCCCACAGTTCCAGCGATTTATCCGCCGGCACCGGCGCATTGCCCACCATGCGCACCGTCAGCGCCTTGCGGCCGGTGTCGCCGGTCAGCACCAGCGCGGTCTGCGACTTCTCGTCGGTCAGGGTGGCGACGTAATCGAGCTGCGGCGCGTCCAGGGTGCGCGTGGTGATGACCACCACCAGCAAGGCCGCCAGCGCGGTCGACACCACGCCCAGCGACCGCCAGAACGTGACCGACTCGTTGCGCCAGAACTGCCAGGCCGAATGCGCGCGCTTGAGGTTCAGGCGCCGTTCGATATTGGTCCACACCTGGCGGCGCGGCGCCTGCGGGGTCGCGAACTCGGCCAGCGGCGTCAGGCGGTCGGCCCACTCCTGCGTGGTGCGGCGCAGCGCCGCGTCGTTGTGCATATAGCCTTCGAAGCGCCGGCGCGCGCCGCCCTTCAAGGTGCCAAGCACGTATTCGGCGGCCAGTTTCTCGCGCAGCGGCCCGTTGTCGCGGATGTTCATGGTTGCTCCCGCTTCGACAGGCAGGTCTTCAGGCGCTCCAGGCTGCGCCGTATCCAGGTCTTGACGGTGCCGATCGGCAGCGCCATCTGCGCCGCCACCTCGCTATGCGACAGGTCGTGGAAGAACGCCAGGCCGACCACCTGGCGGTGCAGCCCCTCCAGCGCGGACATGCAATAGGCCAGTGCCTTGGCGTCGCTGCTCATCTGAAGTGCCTCGATCGGCGTGGCGCCCGGGTCGCGTAATGCATTGATAACCTCGCTGTCAAACTGTTCCCCATCGATTTCGGTGGTCACATCGCTGCGGCGCAAGAGATCGAAAGCCTTGTTGCGCACGATCGTGGTCATCCACGTCATCGGTGCGGCCAGATGGCTTTGATAATTGCCGGCGTTGTTCCAGATCGCCACGAAACTCTCTTGCAACACCTCTTCCGCAAGTTCGCGCTTGTTCAATATACGCAGCGCGAAGCCAAACAGTTTCGATGACGTGGCGTCGTACAGGGAACGGAAGGCGGCGTCATCGCGGTTGGCGGCGCCTTGCAGCCACGTGCGCAGCTGCTGGGGATCGAGTGAATGAACGTCGGACACTGCGCGCCTTGAAAGTGATAATGCATTGATGGAAAACAAATTGGGCGTGTGAAAAATACCATACTCCCGCGCGCGCGCGCGAATAAATTATCGGGTCAACAATTGAATCCGAACCGCCCGCCCCTCCGTACAACTCCCAACTTTAAAGAAAAAACAACTCGGGTGGGAGACGCGATGGGGATTAGACGCAACATGGCGACGGTGCTGGCCGTGGCCGCCGCACACGTGCCGGGCGGCATGGCGCAAGCCGCCGAGGACGCCGCAATGGCCGGCGCGGTGGCGATGAGCCGGGTCACGGTGTTGGCGCATTACGACAACGCGGTCGGTACTTCGGACGCCGCCAGCCAGGGCACGGTGACCTCCAACCTGATCGCCAGCCGCGCCGCGCTGCGCACCGGCGAGCTGCTCGAATTCGTGCCCGGCATGATCGTCACGCAGCACAGCGGCGACGGCAAAGCCAACCAGTACTTCCTGCGCGGCTTCAACCTGGACCACGGCACCGACTTCGCCACCCATGTCGACGCCATGCCGGTCAACATGCGCAGCAACGCGCACGGCCAGGGCTACTCCGACCTCAACTTCCTGATCCCGGAGCTGGTCGAGCGCATCGACTACAAAAAGGGCAGCTACTTCGCCGACGAGGGCGACTTTTCGTCGGCCGGCGCGGCCCACATCCGCCTGGCGGACCGCTTGTCCGATGGCATCGCCAGCCTGACGCTGGGACGCTACGGCTACCGCCGCGCGTTGCTGGCCGACTCGCTGGACGCGGCCGGCGGCACCTTACTGTACGGCATCGATCTGGGCCGCAACGACGGTCCCTGGCAGACGCCGGAACAGGTGCGAAAATACAACGCCATGCTGCGCTACAGCCGCGGCGACGCGCAAGACGGCTACAGCGTCACCGCCATGGCCTACCGCAACCACTGGAACGCCACCGACCAGGTGCCGCGGCGCGCGGTGCGCGACGGCCTGATCGGCCGCTTCGGCACCATCGACGCCACCGACGGCGGCGAGACCGCGCGCGCCAGCCTGTCGTGGGACATGCACCGGCGCGCCGACGGCCGCATCACCGAGGCCTCGGCCTATCTGGTGCGCTCCAGCCTGGACCTGTTCAGCAACTTCACCTACCTGCTGGCCGACCCGGTCAACGGCGACCAGTTCCAGCAAAGCGAGCGCCGCACCATGGGCGGCTTCAACGCCAGCCAGACCTGGCTCGACAAGATCGCCGGCATCGATATGCGCAACAAGGTCGGCGTGCAGACCCGCTACGACCACGTCTCGCCGATCGGCCTGTACGCCACGCGCGCGCGCGAAAAGCTCGCCACCGTGCGCGAAGACCGGATCAAGGAAGCGAGCGCGGGACTGTATCTGGAGAACACCAGTTATTGGCTGCCGGAATTTCGCACCATCGCCGGCCTGCGTTACGACGCCTACCGTTTCGACGTGAACGGTCGCGACGCAAGCGCCGACAAGGCCTCGCCCAAGCTGTCGCTGATCTTCGGACCGTGGGCCGGCACCGAATACTTCATCAATTACGGCGCCGGCTTCCACAGCAACGACGCCCGTGGCGTGCTCGCCCCCGGAACGGCCGCCGCGACGCCGCTGGTGGGCACACGCGGCGCCGAGCTCGGCGTGCGCAGCGAATGGCTACGCGGCCTGCAAAGCTCGCTGTCGCTGTGGACCTTGGACATCGACTCCGAACTGGTGTTCGTCGGCGACAGCGGCGACACCGAGGCGAGCCGTCCCAGCCGCCGCAGCGGCATCGAATGGAGCAACCACTACATCGCCGCGCCGTGGCTGTTGTTCGACCTGGACCTGTCGGCCTCGCGCGCCCGATACCGCCGCGACGACCCGGCCGGCAACCGCGTGCCCGGTTCGCTCAACAAGGTGGCCTCGTTCGGCGTGACGGTCAAGGACCTGGGACGCTGGTTCGGCGGCATGGAGCTGCGCTACTTCGGACCGCGCCCGCTGATCGAAGACAACAGCGTGCGCTCGGCGTCGACGGCGCTGGCCTACGGCCGCATCGGCTATCAGCTGAACACGCGCACCAAGCTCACGCTCGACGGCTTCAACCTGTTCAACCGCCGCGCCAGCGACATCGATTACTACTACGCCTCGCGCCTGCCCGGCGAGCCGGCCGACGGCGTCGACGACGTCCACTCGCATCCGGTCGAGCCGCGCACCTGGCGCGTGACGCTGTCGCACAACTTCTGACGCGCGCTTTCTAAATATATTTTAAAAAATCTTATCGAATCTGAATCTGGCGCCATGGACCCCGCGTATACGACCGTGCAGTCCAATCAAATCAACCAGTTGGGGAGAAATCGAATGCAAACAATCTTTAAGCAGGCGTTGTACGTGGCCGTGCTGGGCACGCTGGCCGGCGCCATCGCACCGGCCGTGGCGTCCAGCCACCGCGAAGCACCGTTCGTCACGCAAAGTCCCAAAGTCGACGCCACCGACTTCTATATGTTCCGCAGCTACGAAAGCGGCCGCGCCAACTTCGTCACCCTGATCGCCGACTACGTGCCGCTGCAGGACGCCTACGGCGGCCCGAACTACTTCGCCATGGACCCGAACGCGCTGTACGAAATCCATATCGATAACAATGGCGACGCCAAGGAAGACCTGACGTTCCAGTTCCGCTTCACCAACACCAACAAGGACACCAAACTGTCCGTCGGCGGCAAGGACGTCTCGATCCCGCTGGTGATCAACGGCGGCGCCATCGCCGGCGTCAACGCGCCCGGCGCCAACGTGCGCGAGACCTACACCGTCAACGTCGTGCGCGGCGACCGCCGCACCGGCACCAAGGCGGCGGTGACCAACGTCGCCGGCGGCGCCACCTTCGACAAGCCGCTCGATAACATCGGCAACAAGTCGATCCCCAACTACGCGGCCTATGCGGCGGCGCACGTCTACAACGTCAACATCCCCGGCTGCAGCACGCCGGCGCGCCTGTTCGTCGGCCAGCGCAAGGACCCATTCGTCGTCAACCTGGGCGAGACCTTCGATCTGGTCAACATCAAAGCGCCGGCCACCGAGTTTTCCGCCGGCGCCGAGAAGGGCGCCAAGGACGACCTGGCGACCAAGAACGTGACCGCGATCGAGCTGGAAGTGGCGGCATCGTGCCTGACCGCGTCCACCGGCGGCGACCCGGTCATCGGCGGCTGGACCACCGCCAGCGTGCGCCAGGGACGCCTGTTGAATCCAACGCCGAATTCCAGCTCGCCGTCGAAAGAGGGCGGCGCCTGGACCCAGGTATCGCGTCTGGGCGCGCCGCTGGTCAATGAAGTCGTCATCGGCCTCAAAGACAAGGACACCTTCAACGCCAGCAAGCCTGGCGGCGACGGCCAGTTCGCCACCTACGTCACCAACCCGACCCTGCCCGCGCTGATTGAAATCCTGTACGGCAAAGCCGGCGCCAAGGCGCCGACCAACTTCCCGCGCAACGACCTGGTGGCGGCGTTCCTCACCGGCGTCAAAGGCTTGAACCAGCCGACCACGGTCACCGCGTCTGAAATGCTGCGCCTGAACACGTCGACGCCAGCGGTCGCCGCCGGCGCGCAGAAGCGCCTCGGCGTCATCGACGGCGACAACGCCGGCTTCCCGAACGGCCGCCGTCCGGGCGACGACGTGGTCGACATCGCGCTGCGCGTGGTGATGGGCAAACTGTGCACGCTGAACCTGGGCTGCGCACCGGCCGACGCAGCGGCCGGCGGCCTGCACTTCACCGACGGCGCCTACCTGGACGACAGCTTCTTCAACGCCTCGTTCCCGTACCTGAAAACGCCGATCGCCGGTTCGCCGCAGATGTAAGGGGGACGACATGAGATCCCTTAAATATCTGGGCCTGGTTTGCGTGCTCGCGCTGAGCGCCTGCGGTGGCGGCAGCGACCATATCGCCTCCACACCGCCACCGACGACGACGCCGCCAGTGGTCACGCCACCGGTGGTCACGCCGCCGGTCAGCATGGTGGATAGCTTCTTCGCCGCCGTGATGTCCCTCATCGGCGATGGCAGCGAAACCACCACCGAGCCGACGGCGACCGATGCTGTCGCCGTCACCACGCCGGACGACACGGAGCCGGCGGTCGTGAAGTAAGCAGCAACAAGGGCGGGCGCCGCATGGCCCGCCCTTTGCGCCGTTCAGAGATCCGTTCAGAGGTCCCATGAGAACAACAATAATCGCCGCACTGGCATTGTCGGCCGCCGTCGCGCAGGCCGCGCCCTACATTCCGTCCAGCGGCAAGCAGGTGATCGAAACGCTGCCGCGCCGTGGCGATCCGGTACAGCAGCAGTTGCGCAGCCTACGCGCGGAGCTCAACGCCAAGCCGACCGATGTCGCGCTGGCCACCCGCGTCGCGCAGCGCTACATCGCCCTGGGCCGCAGCGAAACCGATCCGCGCTATCTGGGCTACGCGCAGGCCGCGCTGGCGCCGTGGTGGACGCAGGCCGCGCCACCGCCGCAGGTGCGCCTGCTGCGCGCCACGCTGCTGCAAAGCACCCATCAATTCGGTCCCGCGCTGGCGGACCTGAAAGGCGTGCTGGCGGCGCAGCCGGACAACGCCCAGGCATGGCTGACGCAAGCAACCGTGCAAACGGTGCGGGGCGATTACGACGACGCCACCGCCAGTTGCGCGCACTTGTCGAACCTGTCGATAGAACTGATTACCGTGACGTGCATCGCCAATGTGGGCACGGTCACGGGCCGCTCCGTCAAAAGCGAACAGCTGCTGGACCTGACCTTGGAACGCAGCGCCAACGCGCCGGAGGAACTGAAGGAGTGGGCGCTGACACTGCTGGCCGAAATGGCGCAGCGGCGCGGCGATGCCACCATGGCCGAGGCGCGCTACAAACGCGCGCTAGTCATGGCGCCGAACGACAGCTATCTATTGGGCGCGTATGCCGACTTCCTGCTGGAGCAAAAGCGGGCTGGCGAAGTGCTGACGCTGTTGCGCGATCAATCGCGCATCGACGCGCTGCTGTTGCGGCGTGCGCTGGCGTTGCAGCAGCAGGGCGGCGAACAGAAGGCGCTGGCCGCCGACGTCAAGGAACTGGGCGCGCGCTTCGACGCGGCGGCGCTGCGCGGGGACACGGTGCACCAGCGCGAGCAGGCGCGCTTTGAATTGCTGCTGCGTCGCGATGTGCCGACCGCACTGGCGCTGGCGAAGAAAAACTGGGCGGTGCAAAAAGAGCCCGCCGACATCCGCATCTATCTGGAAGCGGCGGTGATGGCGCGCGACGCCGCCGCCGCCAAACCGGTGATCGACTGGGTGACGCGGCACGAAATCGAAGACGTCACCGCGCAGCGGCTGATACGCCAACTCACCACGGGGACATGATGGCACGCCTGCTCATACTCCTTGCACTGCTGCTCGGCGCCATGCCGTCGGCGCAAGCACACAAACCCAGCGACAGCTATCTGTCGCTGACCACCCAGGGCGATAACATCACCGGCCAATGGGACATCGCCCTGCGCGATCTGGACTTCGCCATCGGCCTCGATCAGGACGGCGACGGCAAACTGACGTGGGACGAGATCCGCGCCCGCCACGCCGCCATCTCCGCCTACGCGCTGGAGCGCCTCAAGCTATCGACCGAAAGCGGCCCATGCGCCATCAGCGTCGCCGACCAACTGATCGACGACCACACCGACGGCGCCTACAGCGTGATGCGCTTCGGCGTCGCCTGCCAAAAGCCGGTGACACAGCTCACCGTCGACTACCACCTCTTCGCCGACCTCGACCCGCAGCACAAAGGCCTGCTGCGACTGACGCACGACGGCGTAACCTCCACCGCCATCTTCGATCCGCAACACGCGCGCCAATCCTTGTCGCTGACGGCGCCAGACCGGTGGCGGCAATTCGCCACCTACATCACGGAGGGCGTGTGGCACATCTGGATCGGCTACGACCACATCCTGTTCCTGCTGTCGCTGCTGCTGCCGGCGGTGCTGCTGGCCGCGCCGGCGAACAACCTGCGCGGCGCCTTCATCGACGTTTTGAAAGTGGTGACGGCGTTCACGCTGGCGCACTCGCTCACCTTGACCTTGGCCAGCCTGTCACTGATCTCGCTGCCGTCGCGCTTTGTCGAATCGGCCATCGCCGCCTCGGTGATCCTTGCGGCGGTCAACAATATCTACCCGCTGTTCCGCGGACGGCGGCCGGTCGCCGCCTTCGTGTTCGGGCTGATCCACGGCTTCGGCTTCGCCAGCGTGCTGATCGATCTTGGCCTGCCCAAGACGGCGCTGCTGGCAAGCTTGTTCGGATTCAATCTCGGCGTGGAGCTCGGGCAATTGTGCATCGTCGCACTCTTCCTCCCGCTGGCCTTTACGTTGCGAAACACCGTGTTCTACCGCCGCATGCTCACCGGCGGTTCGGCCTTGATCGCCTTGGTGGCATTGGTCTGGTTCGTCGAGCGCGCCTTCGAAATCCAGGTGTGAGGGATCACGCGCGATATTGACCCACGTCGCATCCGTTGTCTTTTTGTTCAGCTACGATCAACGCCACTTTCATCGATCGCGGGACAGAAAAATGTGCGGAATATGGGGCATCATCAACAATGGCGCGCCGCAATGCGACAGTTCTGCCGCACTGGCCGCCGCCTTTCGCTACATCGACGGACGCGGGCCGGACGCGCGCGGCGCCCGGCAGGTGGCCTGTCGCGGCCACGCCGTCACGCTCGCCCACAGCCGGCTCGCGGTGATCGAACTGTCGGCGCTGGGCGCGCAGCCGATGGTCGACCACGAATCCGGCTGGACCATCGTCTACAACGGCGAAATCTACAACTACCGGGAAATCCGCGAAGCACTAAAAGCCACCGGGCAAGGATTTAACGGCGCCAGCGACACCGAGGTCTTGCTGCGCGCGTGGGCGCTGTGGGGGCCGGACGCCTTGCAACGCTTCAACGGCATGTTCGCCTTCGCCGCATTGAATGAAAAGACCGGCGAGCTGTGGCTGGTGCGCGACCGCTTCGGCGTCAAGCCGCTGCTGTGGGGACGCTGTGCGAACGGCGACATCGCGTTCGGCTCGTCGGTCGCCAGCGTCGCCGGCATCGTCGGCACCGACATCGACACCGACTACTGCGCGCGCGGCGTGCGCTACAAGGCCTACGAAACGGCGCAATCCGGCTCGCCCTACAAGCACGTGCACGCGGTCGCCGCCGGATGCTGGATCAAGTTCCAGTTGTCGCCCGAACGGATAGGCACCACCGAGGGCCGCTGGTATGCGCTGCGCGACGCGGTGGCGCGGCGGCGCGAAGCGATGTCGCAAACCGGCGACGCCGACCTGCTCGAAGAATGCCGCACGCTGTTCGACAGCGCCGTCCAGCTGCGGCTGCGCAGCGACGTGCCGGTGGCCGTGTCGTTAAGCGCGGGCCTGGACTCGGCGTCGATCGCCTGCATGATGCAACGCCACGGCGCGGACACGCACGCGTTCTCGTTCGGTTCGCCGTCCGAACGCACGTCCGAAGGCCCCGGCACGGAATCGCTGGCCAAGGCCACCGGCATCGACGTCACCTACGTGTGGCCGCGCTACAGCGCGTGGGACTTGTACGAGGTCATGGAACAGACGATGGCCTTCCAGGAAGCGCCGTTCTCGGGTCTAAGCCCGATCGCGCAAAACGCCGTGTTCCACAAGGTCCGGAACGCCGGGTTCAAAGTGCTGCTGGGCGGCCAGGGCAGCGACGAGATCTTCGCCGGCTACCGCAAGTTCATCATCATCGCGCTGCGCGAGGCGCTGCACCGGCGCGAACCGAAAGGGGCGCTGCGGCTGATGTATTCGTTGGGCCTGATGCTCGCGCACGAGGCCGGCCAGGCGCGCATGTACTGGCAGAACCTCAATCGCTACAAGGGCGGCAAGAACAAGGCGGCCGCATTCCGCATGCTCGACTGGGAGCCCGGCGCGCACAACCTGTGGGGCGAGGCCGGCATATCGCTGCCGGACCGCCAGATCGAGGACATCCAGCAATGGAGCCTGCCCACCCTGCTGCGCTACGAGGACCGCAACTCGATGGGCTGCGGCATCGAGACCCGGTTGCCGTTCATGGATTACCGGCTCATCGAATTCGCGCTGGCGCTGCCGACGCATATGAAGATCGCCAACGGCTACGGCAAATGGATGCTGCGCCACGCGGCCAAGGGCCTGGTGCCGGACGTCGTGCGGCTCAACCGCAAGAAGCGCGGCTTCGACGTCACGCAGAACTGGATCACGCAAGGCATCGGCGCCGCGCTGCGCGGGACCATCTTGGACCATGCGGCGGCGTTGCAGGGGCCGCTCAAAAGCGGCGCGGAACTCGACGCGCTCCTGTCGGACGAATCGCTGGCACACGATCCCGACCTGCTCGACGAGGCGCTGTTGTTGGCATGGCTGGTCGACCCGACACGCGTGCCGCGCCGGCAGGCCGGCGCTTCCAGATTGGCGGCTTAGCGACGGAGCCGCGCCATGAAAAAAGTCTGCCATTTTTCGTCGGTGCATCCCGGCCTCGACATCCGCATCTACCGCAAGCAATGCGTCTCGCTCGCGCAGGCGGGCTTCGACGTCCACCTGGTGATCGGCGCGGATGAGACGCAAGTCGCCGAAGCGGCCGACGCCGGGGTGACGATCCACCCGCTTGCCGCGTTGCCGGGCGGGCGCCTGCGGCGCGTGGTGGCGCACGGCTGGCGCTGCTACCGGGCCGCGCGGGCGCTCAATGCCGACGTCTACCATTTCCACGATCCCGAGCTGATTCCATATGGCTTGCTGCTCAGTTGGCAGGGCCGCAGGGTCATCTACGACCTGCATGAGGATTTGCGCGCCGACATCCACTCGAAGCAATGGATACCGAGGCCGCTGCGCCGCGTCATCGCTTCGCTCGCGCGCGGCGTGGAGCACTTCGCGGCGCGGCGCTTCGCCGCCATGGTCGCCGCCACGCCGTACATCGGCGCGCTGTTCGACCACAGCGCCGCGCGGGTCGCCGTGATCCACAACTATCCGGCCATCAACGAACTTGCCGGCACACCGGCGACGGTATTGACCGCATTCCCGCGCGACAGCGTCTGCTACGTCGGCGCGATCAACGAAATGCGCGGCATCCGGTACGTCATCCAGGCGCTGGAGATGGTGCCTGTCAAGCTGCTGCTGGCCGGCGCGTTCGACCCGCCCGCGCTGCGGCTGGAGCTCAAGGCTTATCGCGGCTGGCGCCAGGTCGAGGAATACGGCTTCGTCGACCGGCAAATGGTGGGGGAGATCATGGCGCGCAGCCTGTGCGGTCTGGTGACGTTGAAGCCGGAGCCGAACTTCGTCAACGCGCTGCCGATCAAGCTGTTCGAATACATGTCGGCTGGCGTGCCGGTGATCGCGTCGGACTTTCCGCTGTGGCGCGGCATCGTCGAGGATGCCGAATGCGGCATCTGCGTCGATCCCGAGAACCCCAACGCGATCGCCAAAGCGATCACCTACCTGCTGACGCATCCCGAGGAGGCCGACGAAATGGGCCGCAACGGCAGGCGCGCGGCCGAAAGCAAATACCGCTGGGATCGCGAAGGCGCCAAGCTGGTGGCGCTATATGGCGAGATACTGGCCGAGGCGCCCGATGCCGGCGGATACGACAAGCTCCGGGGTCAAGTCTGACATTCGGACACGCGCTCAGCCTTCCGGCGAGGTCCGGCGTCAAGTCTAGGTCCGGGGTCAAGTCTGACATTCGGACACGCGCTCAGCCTTCCGTCGAAAAGATTCGAACAGAGGCTGCGCCGTAACGGCCGTTTTTACGAAGAAGCTGCGAGGAGACCAACATGGCCAGACCACTGAGACTCGAATTTCCTGGAGCCCTCTATCATGTCACCTGCCGAGGCAACCGACGTGAGAAAGTGTTCTCCGATCGGCAAGATCGTCTCGTCTGGCTCGAAGAAACCGCGCGCATGTGCGAACGTTTCCACTTCGTGATTCACGCCTACTGTCAGATGACGAACCACTATCACCTGCTCATCGAAACACCCGACGGTAACCTGGGACAGGGGATGCGGCAATTGAACAGCGTCTACTCCCGCTACTACAACCGCCGTCATGGCTTGGTTGGCCACGTGTTACAAGGCAGGTATCACGCAATATTGGTGCAGAAAGAAAGCTACCAGCTCGAGCTGGCGCGCTATATCGTCTTGAACCCCATGCGGGCAGGCATCGCCAAGAAATTGGGAGATTGGGAATGGAGCAGCCTCCAATTTATGCTGGGAGACCGCCCTTCGCCATCGTGGATGGAGACGAGCTGGCTACTGAATTCATTTGGCGCGGATCCAGTATCTGCAAGACAAGCTTATCATGCTTTCCTGCTCGCGGGGATCGACGCGAAGAGCCCGCTCGAGCAAGTGGCCTTCCAGTGCATTTTGGGCGACGACACATTTATCGCGCAACACCGGAAATCAGCGACGGCCGAGATATCCGGTGAGATCGCAAGGGAGCAACGGCGGGCGATCGCCTTACCGCTTGAAGAGTACGCGACTGAATTCTCCCCGCGTGAGGTAGCGATGGCCGAGGCTTACCACTCTACCGTGTACACAATGAATCAAATAGCCGCGTACTTTCAGGTGTCGGTGAAAACGGTAAGCCGCGCGATCGCTACGCTCGAAAGAGCCGACCTTGCTGCGCGCAAAAGATGAGGTCGTGTCCGAATGACAGACTTGACCCCGTTCTTTGTTACGCGTTGACGGCGGCCAGCACGTTGTGCGCCTGCTCGTCCGCATGGTACGAGCTGCGCACCATGGCGCCGACGGCGGCGTGCTTGAAGCCCATCTTGTAGGCTTCCGCTTCGAACATCTTGAACACGTCCGGGTGCACGTAGCGGCGCACCGGCAGGTGGCTGTTCGATGGCGCCAGGTACTGGCCGATCGTCAGCATGTCGATGTTGTGCTCGCGCATGTCGCGCATCACTTGCAGGATTTCCTCGTCGGTCTCGCCCAGGCCGACCATGATGCCGGACTTGGTTTTGACTTCCGGATACAGCTCCTTGAATTCCTTGAGCAGCTGCAGCGAGTGCATGTAGTCCGAACCCGGACGCGCTTCCTTGTACAGGCGCGGCACCGTTTCCAGGTTGTGGTTCATGACGTCCGGCAGGCCGTCCTTGAAGATGTCCAGCGCCTTTTGCAGGCGGCCGCGGAAGTCCGGCACCAGCACTTCGATCTGCGTCTTCGGCGACAGCGCGCGCGTGTTCTGGATGCACTCGACGAAGTGGCCGGCGCCGCCGTCGCGCAAGTCGTCGCGGTCGACCGAGGTGATGACCACGTAGCTCAGGCGCAGTTCGGCGATGGTGCGCGACAGGTTGCCCGGTTCTTCCTTGTCCAAAGGATCCGGACGGCCGTGGCCGACGTCGCAGAACGGGCAGCGGCGGGTGCACTTGTCGCCCATGATCATGAAGGTGGCCGTGCCCTTGCCGAAGCATTCGCCGATGTTCGGGCAGCTCGCTTCCTCGCAGACGGTGACCAGCTTGTTCTCGCGCAGGATGTCCTTGATTTCGTAGAAACGGGTCGAGGCCGACGCGGCCTTGACGCGGATCCACTCCGGCTTCTTCAGACGCTCAACTTGCTCGATCGGCACGATCTTGATCGGGATGCGCGCGGTCTTGCTGGCGCCTTTTTGCTTTTCGCTCGGGTTGTAAGCGGGGGCAATGCTGGAGGTGGTCTCAGTGGTCATTTGGCTGCGTGCCCTCGCGGGCATAGTTTGGTTATTCGTGTGTTGCTGGCGTTGCTGTTTCTACAAGAGCCAGGACGCGTATCAGTTCGTCGGCCAGTTGCTGTTGCACGTCCGACAATTGCGCCTGGGCGCCGACGGACCGCATATCGACTGTTTCCAGCCCGGCATAGCCGCAAGGATTAATCCAGGAAAACGGGGCCAAATCCATCGCCACATTCAGCGACAGCCCATGGTAGGTGCAACCGTTGCCGCGCACTTTCAAGCCCAGCGCGGCGATTTTGGCGCCTCGCTTGGGTCCGCCGGCCATGTAAATGCCCGGCGCGCCTTCAACGCGCTCACCGACGAGATTATACGCCCCTAACACATTGATGATCGCCTGCTCGATTTTATGGACGAATTGCCGGGCGTACAGCTTGCCGCCGGGCTTGTTGCGGCGCAGGTCGATCAACATATAAACCACCACCTGGCCGGGGCCGTGGTAGGTGACTTCGCCGCCGCGGTCGGTCTGCACCACGGGGATGGCGGACGCGCCGGCCAGCAGGTGGCCGCGGTCGGCGCCCAGGCCCAGCGTGAAGACGGGCGGATGCTCGACGATCCACAGTTCGTCGCGGGTGTCCGGCGTGCGCGCGTCGGTGAAGGCGCGCATCGCGGCGAAGGTGCTGTCGTAGTCGGCGAGACCGAGGTGGCGGATCAGCGCCGGCCCGGTTTGGGTAGGAGACGTCATGCCGCCATTATAAATCACGCGGCAAAGCCAGGCTGAAGCCGGCTTACCCCGGCTGATGGCGCGCCAGCCACTGCTGGATCGACGGCCGCTGCCACTGCGCGGCGGCGTAATCCTTCAACTTTTGCGGCACGTCGTCGCCGTTGAAGATCAAGCGGTTCAGCATCATGCTGAGATCGACATCGGCGATCGACCACTCGCCGAACAGATTCGGCCCCTGCACCAGCTGCCCGGCGGCGTGGATCAGCTTGCGGGCGGCGGCGCGGCCGGCCTCGGTCAGCGGCGCGCTGGCCTTGCCGAAGAACACGGTTTCCGTGTCGCGTTCGACCCGCACCGGCACCAGGTCGCTGCGCAGCCAGGCCTGCACCTGCCGCGCCCGGGCGCGCTGGCGCCGGTCCTTCGGGTACAACGCCACATATTCCGGCGCCGGGAAACTCTCCTCCAGATACTCGGTGATCGCGCTGGACTCGGTCAGCACGAAATCGCCCTCCACCAGCGCCGGCACCCGGGCGGTGAGCGCGCGGTCGGCGTAGTCGCCGCGCTTTTGATGTCCCGCCTCCAGGTCGACCGTCTGCAAGGTGAACGGCACGCCTTTTTCAGTCAGCGCCACAAAGGCGGACAGGGCGTAGGGGCTGGTGAACAGGCTATCGGCGTACAGGATAAAAGGCATGTCGGCTCCGGCTTGGGTAGATTTATTCACATGGTAGACCTTGCCGTAGCGCCTGTATAACGTTATATTTTCGTGATTCTTGCTAATTTTATTCACATAGTTATCCACAGCATGCCGACCTGATGAGCGCTAGCCGCCGCCTGCCCAATTTTTCCGCTTTGCGCGCCTTCGAGGCGGCGGCCCGGCACGAGAACTTCTCGCGGGCGGCGGAAGAGTTGCACCTGACGCATGGCGCGATCAGCCACCAGGTCAGGGCATTGGAAGAGGAACTGGGCCGTCCGCTGTTTATACGCAACGGCCGGCAAGTGAAAATAACTAGCGACGCGCTCAAATTTGCCCAGTTCTTAGGCAAGTCCTTCGCCGATATCGCCGTCGCTGCCGACGCGATGCGCGCGGCCAGCGTCAACCAACGGCTGACGGTGACGTCGATTCCGTCGTTCGCGGCGCGCTGGCTGGCGCCCCGGCTGGGCCGCTTCATCGACTTGCATCCCGATATAGAGGTCGTGCTGCAGTCGAGCGGGCAGTTGCAGGATCTGGCGCGCGACGGCATCGACGTCGGCATCCGTTTCGGCAGGGGCAACTATCCCGGCATGGTGGTGGAGCGGCTGATGGGCGACGTCTACTATCCGGTAGTGAGTCCCCACTATCGCGACGGCCATTTACCCGCCACGCCGCAGCACCTGCCGCGGCAGACACTGCTGCGGTCGGTGGAGCCGTGGTCGCCCTGGCTGCGCGCGGCCGGCGTCGACATGGCGGAGCCATCGGGCGGGGTGATGTTCGAGGATTTATCGATGCTGATACGCTCGGCCGCCGACGGCAACGGCGTGGCGCTGGTGCGCCATGTGGTGGCGATGCAGGAGATCGCCTCCGGGCAACTGGTGCGGCTGTTCGATATCGCCACGCCTTGCCCGGATGAATATTTCTTCGTCGCGCCGGCCGCCTCGGCCGGCAGGCCGCAGGTGGTGGCGTTTCGCAACTGGTTGCTGGAGGAAATCGCCGCCTTCCAGCGCCAGCAGCATGGACCTACATGACGATCTTGACCATCGGGTGCGCCGACAACTCCGAATACAACGCGTCGAGCTGTTCGCGGCTGATGGCGCGCACGGTCACGGTCAGGCCGGTGTAGTTGCCCTTGGCCGAGGGACGCACTTCCATTTTGCCTTCGTGAAACTCCGGGTCATGCTTCTGCACAACCAGCACGATGGTCGGGGCGAAGTCGATATGAGTCGGCCCCATCACCTTGATCGGGAAGTCGCTCGGGTATTCGATGAGGGACTCTGACGGCGGGATCGCTTGCATATTCATTCCAATCAAAAATAAAAGCCGGTGGCATCAACACGATGCCGCCGGCCTCTATTGTAGCGAATTCACCGAATACCCAGCGTGGCTTACGATTTGCTCATCTCCAATGCGGCCGGCGCGGCGGCTTGCCGGCCCGACAGCCGTTGCAGCCGCGCCAGCGCCGATTCATCGCCCAGCGCCGGCTGGCTGACCGATTTGCGGATCGCTTCGAGCTCGGCGGCCTGCTGGTACGGACGCTGGCCGATGTCGGTGACAATCTTCAGTCCGGCCGCCTCGTTGTTGATGGCCTGGGCGCGGCGGGTCAGCGCGTTCAGGGCGCTCGAATTGCCGCGCATGCCGGACAGGCCGGCCAGCTGGGCCTGGCGCTCGGCGCGCAATTCCTGCAAATCCTGCTGGGCGCGGGCGCTGGCCAGCGCCTGCATCGCCTTTTTCGCCGCCGAATCGAACTCGGCCAGCTGCTTCGACAGCGCGTCGACGATGGTTTGCAGCTCGTCCATGTACTGGCGGGCGTCGGCCTCCTCCTGCAACTCCTGGGGCATGCGCTGCTTGTTGGCCTCCAGCTCGTCGCAGAACAGTGTGATCGTCGCCTCCGAGATCTTGCCGGAAGCCAGGCGCTCGGCCAGCGTGCCGGCGGCCTGCTCGTCGGTGGCGATCAGCTGGCGCAGCTTGACGACGTCGGCCGCCTCCTTGTCGAAGGAGGCGCGGGCCGCCGCCAGCTTCTGCGCGGTGCTGCGCAGGCTGTCGGCCAGGCGGTCGCGGTCGGCCTCGGTCGCGGTCTCCGGGTCGAAATTGGCGATCGCCTCGGACACGCGCTCCCCCAGCGCGCCGAAGTGTTTGGAAATCAGGCGCGCGGTCAAACCCCAGCCATTCGAGTTGCTCATGTCGGTCTTCCTTTTTGAATTGACGTTAAAAATGCGCATCATTGGATAACGATGCGTTCCTGCTCCACCGGGATGCCGATGACAAAGTCCACGTGGATCCCGCGTTTCGATGCGTCGCCGTTGACGCTGCTGATGATTTCAGTCGTGATCAGCAAATATTCGTTGCCGCCGCCGCGCAACTGGCGCATGTACGGCATGAAATACATTTCCTGGCGCATGCCGAGGCTGCCGCTCGGGTGGTCGATCCGGGTTTCGGTGCCGGAGAACGGCGCGATGAATTCCTCGTCGTCGCTGCCGGCGTCGCGCCAGTAATCGACGCCTTCGTCTTTACCGAACACCAGGTCCAGGTCGGCCTCGTCCAGGCCGATGTCGCCCAGCTGGGCGCGCCACAAGGTGTAGCTGCGGTCGCCCAGTCCGGCGTTGGCCAGGCCCATGTAGGCCTCCTGGTCTTCCACGGTTTCGGGAATCACGCGCGCCAGCTGGGTGCAATACATCACCTCGGCGACCTTGCCCTGGGCGTTCTGGTACACCTGCAAAAACTTTTCCTTCTCGTTCGCATCGCCGGTGGCCAGGTAATAGCGGTACAGGCCGCCCGTCTGCTTGAGGCGGATTTGCGAGACGGCGACGATGCGGTTGTCGTCGGCGTCCGGCATGGCGATCAGCGAACCGTTGGCCAGCGCGCCGAGCAGCGGCGACTGTTGCAGCCGCACCAGGCTGCCGATGCGCGCGCGCAGCGGCAAATCCTGGTCGGCGCGGGGCGCGTCGGCGCCGCCCAGTTTGGTTATGCCGTTGCGCAGGTAGTTGTAAGCGTCCGTCCAGCTCATCTCAATTCCTCTCGAATGAATAGTGGGGCTGTCTGGCCGCGCGCAGGCGGCGCACTTTGCGCACCGCCAACACGGCCACCCAGGCGATGCCGCTGCACACGGCCAGCCAGGCGAACCAGCGTAGTACGCGGGCGCCGAACGACGGTTGAGGCGGCGCAGGCGTGCGCGCATTGGCGGCCGGCGCATCGCCGAGGCCGGGCATGCCGGTGATCTGGCCGGCCTGGTTGATGGCCGGCACGGGCGGCGGCACGCTGCCGGCCGTGCTCGGGTAGGTCGCGGGGACGGGCGGGGTCGGCGATGTCGAGGACGCAGGGTAGGACACCGGCTGGTTGGCCTGGCTCATCGCCCGGCCCAGCATGAAGCCCACCACGCCGCTCATCAGCCCGCTATTGCCGGACGGCTGCTGCACGATCACCTGCCGCGGATAGCCGGGCGGCGCGGTGGCGGCGTTGCGGGCCGCCATCGCATCCGGCTGCGTGGAGGGGGCCGGACGCATCGGCGTGTCGTTCAACGGCGGCAACGGCGTCGGCCTGCCAGCGGCGGCGCGCCGGGCGTCCAGGTTATTCAACGCCCGGGCCTGCGCGGCGCTGCGGTCGAGATCGCGCGAGGCGGCCGACGCATTCGCCGGGCCGTTGCGCGGAGAGGCGGACGCCGGCGAGCCGGGCGCCTTGCCGAACGCGCCGGGACCGCTCTGGCGATTGGCCGGCGGCGCCGACGGCCGGCTCCTCGCGGCATTGCCTTTTTGTGAAGAAAATCCACTTTTGTAAGTTGACGATGTGCCAAAATATAGCTGGGCCTCGGCGCGCGCCGGCGCGCTGGCGCCCAGTGCAAGACAAAAGCTCAACAACAGTGCGGATTGAAAGGGCTTCATGATGTCTTTTCATAAACAAGTTGAATAAAAAGCAGCATAGCGCCCGATCACGGCGGATGCATCGGTAATAAAAGGCTCGCTTCACCATGACTCGCAAATACTTCGACATGAACCAACACGACGCGCTCTACAAGGTGGCGCGCAGCTATCCCGGCGGCATCGACGCGCTCGCGCAAGCGATGGGCATCTCGGTCAATGTGCTGCGCAACAAGCTGGCGCCGACGATCGCCTCGCACTATCCGTCGTTCGAGGAGGTGTCGGCGGTGGTCGACCTGTGCCACCGCGCCGGCGTGGCCGAAGCGCACCTGCCGCTGCACGCGCTGCTGACGCGCCACGGCATGGCCGCGTTCGTCGTCCCGCTGCCGGAGAACATCGGCGACGACGACCTCTCGCAAACGGTGTGCAAGGTGATGAGTCAAGTGGGATCGGTGGCCGAAGCGGTCTCGACGGCGCTGATGGACGGCAAGGTCACGGCCGCCGAGGCCGACCTGATCGAGCGCGAATTCCAGGGCGCGCTGTCGGCGCTGGGAGAATGGCGCGCCCGCCTGCGCCAAAAAGCCGCCCGCAGCCCCGGCTAACCAAAAATGCAACTCCGGGGGCAAAAAAAAGCCAGCCCGTAGGCTGGCGAAGACTATTCTCTCTCGGGAATTACCTAGAAAATAGCAGGGCAAATGGATGCGGTCCCGACGGCGTTGCGCGGCGGACGTTGTCGTCCTTGTCGTCGCGCTGCCACCGTTTGCAATGTTGCTACTCTATGCAAAGCGGTGGACCGCTTCCAGCCGATTGTGACGAACTGCATTTTTTGCTGGCTGAACTGCTATTTTCCGGTTTAAACCGTCGCTTACTGCAGGTTGTGGCTCGGCCGGTTGCCGTTGTTGCGGCCCTGGCCTTGCCCCTCGTTGCGCCGTTCCGGTTCCCGCCGCGGCTGCGCTTGCGGCGGGGGTTGCTGCACCTGCGGCTGGGGCTGGTGCACCTGCGGCGGCGATGGCCGCGGCGCCGGCTGCAACTGCTGCGGCGGCGCCTGGAACTGCGGCGGCTGGGACGGCCGCTGCGGCTGCATCTGGACTTGATGCGGCGGCTGCTGCGGCTGCGGCTGCGGCTGCTGCGGCTGCTGCGGCTGCCGCGGCTGGAACGCCGGCCGCTGGTCGCGTTGTTCGCGCTCACGCGCTTCGCGCACATCGTCGCGCTGACGCGACGGACGGCGGCCGTTGTCGTCGTCGCGGTCGAAACGGTCGCGGTTCGGGTTGACGTGCACGATCGGCGCCGGCATCACGCCCGGCTGCTGCACCGGATTCTGCGGGCGCGGACGGTAACCCGGCCGCAGCTCGATCGCCACATCGTTCGGATTGATCGTCTGCGCCGGCGCGTTCGGCGTGCCGAACTGTCCCGGCGCGAGAGTGGTGGTGGTCTGCGGACGCCCCGGCCCGGCCTGCAACTGCGGCTGGGGCTGCGACGGCGCGGTGATCACGCGCCCCGGCTGCTGGCTGTTGTTGCGCTCGAAACGGTTGTTGCCGTCGTTGCGCCCGACACGGTCCGGCCGGCCGTCGCCGTCGCGGTCCGGCCACGGCCGCCGGCCGGACTCGCCGACCCGCGTGCCCGGACCGGGCGCCGGCGGCGCCACCGTCACCGCGTTCTTGACCAGGTTGGCCGGCGGAATCACCACGCCGCCGCGATTGACGGGCACCGTGTGACGTCCCTCGAATTGATCTCGCGGCAACATCGTCACGCCGTCGCGGCGATCCGGCCGGTCCGCGCGCGGCCGGAACGGCTTGCCGTTGTAGTGCCACGTCATGCGGTCCTCGTAATGGTTCGAGACCCGGTAGTTCGGCACGTAGCGCTCGCGCGGCGACAGCGGGAACCAGCCCAGGCCGGGGCCGCGATGGTGCGAAAAACCGTCGCCGCCGACCCAGCCGACCAGCGCCGGCGCCCACACCGGACGCCCGACGGGGCGGCCCGGCGCCCAGAACCAGCGCCGGTTGACCGTCACCCAGCGCCCGTAATGCGACGGCGCGTAGCCCCACGGGGCGTTGTCGACCCAGGTCCAGCCCCACGGCGCCAGCCAGGTCCAGCGGCCGTCGCGGTAGGGCGCCCAGTCGACCGCGACATTGCGCGGCGCCCACAGCGGGCCGTATTCGGCGCTTTCGGTCCAGCTGCCGTTGCGGTCCAGCTCCTCGTAGCCGGTGATGCCGGTCGACACATAGCGCGACGTCACCACCGCCTCCGACTGCCGGTCGCGCTCGTCGGCCCAGGCATCGAAGCCGTCGCGCCGGGCCACGCCGGTGCGCACGTCGTCGCCGCCGATGTCGACCTGGCGGCCGTTGCCCACCACCACCGACGAACCGCCGCTCTCGACCCGGGCGCTGCCGCCCATCACGCTGACCTGGCTGGTATCGGCGACGCGCTCGGCATCGACCCGCAGCAAACCCGGCTCGAGCATCGTGACGCGCGCCTGCGGCGTGGTCAGCTCGAAGTCGCGCAGCAGCTCGGGGCTGCGCACGCGGATGCTGACGCTGCCGTAATTGAGGCGCAGCCGCAGCAGGTCCTCGTCCATGGCGGTGATTTCCAGGTCGGAATCGCCGTCCAGCCGCACCGCCGTCGAGCCGACCCGGAACTCGGTGCGCGCGCCGCCGGCGGTATTGATATGGTTGGCGCCCGTGACCGGCCAGTTCAGCGAGGCGGCCACCGGTTCGCTGTCACCGTTGGCATCGTTGCCCACCAGGGTCACCTGGCCCTGGACGGCCGAAATCCGCCCCACCACGGCGGGCGGGTCGGCCAATGCAAGGGAACTAAAGCCGGCCAGGACGGCCAGCACGACGGACGGGATGATCTTGCGGCTCATGGCTGCGCTCCTCAATTTACTTCACCTATAACGCCGCAGGCCGCGATTCGACTACCGGGGTTACAAATCATTGCAAAGTAAATCATACCTCAGGTCGTGGCGCCGCCCCGCTTGACGAAGAACAGCGCCGCGCCCACGCCCATCAGCAGACCGCCGAACACGCGGTTCTGCTTTTTGACGGCGCTGGCGTCGCGGAAAAAGCGCTGCATCGACGACGCCAGATAGGCGTAGCTGTGCATCACCACCAGATCGATCGCGCACATGGTCGCCGCCAGGATCAGCAGTTGCGGCAACAACGGCGCATGCTGGTTAATAAACTGCGGCAGCACCGCCACCATGAAAATAATCCCCTTGGGGTTGGTGGCGTTGGTCAGGAAACCCGTCAAGAACCGCTTGCGCGCCGACGGCACCACCACTTCGGCCTGGGTTTTCTGTTCGCCGATGGTCACCTTGGCGCGCCACTGGCTCAGGCCCAGGTAGATCAGGTACAGCGCGCCGACCGTCTTGACGACGTTGAACGCCAGTTCGGACGCCAGCAACAGCGAGCCGACCCCGGCGCCAGCGATGAAAAACACCAGCAACAGGCCGCTCTGCAGACCCAAAATGGTGCTGCTGGCGCGGCGCACGCCGTACGACAAACCATGCGACATCGACAACACCGCGCCCGAGCCGGGCGACACGGCGATGATGCAGGCGGCGATGAAAAAACCCATCCAGGTGGCAAAACTCATACGTGATCCATTGTGTAGGCCGCAGCGGCGCTGCGAGGCAACGCACATTGTAGCTGCGAAGCCATATCGCCGCGCCCTGCCCTTGGGTTAATATTGCTCCTTTACTATTGCTCGCTACCAAGGACAACCCATGACCCATACCACCACCCCGACCCCGCAAGGGAGCCGCTAAGATGGCCGGCTCCAGTCTGTTCGCGCTGATCGACGACATCGCCACCATCCTCGACGACGTCGCCCTGATGAGCAAGGTGGCGGCCAAGAAAACCGCCGGCGTGCTGGGCGACGACCTGGCGCTGAACGCGCAGCAAGTGGCCGGCGTGCGCGCCGACCGCGAACTGCCGGTGGTGTGGGCGGTCGCGCTCGGCTCGCTCAAGAACAAGGCCATCCTGGTGCCGGCCGCGCTGGCGATCAGCGCCTTCTTGCCGGCCGCTATCACGCCGCTGTTGATGGTCGGCGGCCTCTACCTGTGCTTCGAGGGCTTCGAGAAGATCGCCCACAGCATCATGCACAAGGAAGAAAACGCGCAGCACAAGCAGCAACTGAGCGCCGCCCTCAACGACCCGAACGCCGACATGGTGGCCATCGAAAAGGACAAGATCAAGGGCGCGGTGCGCACCGACTTCATCCTGTCGGCCGAGATCATCGTCATCGCGTTGGGCACCGTGGCGGCCGAACCGTTCGCCAAACAGGCGATGGTGGTGGTCAGCATCGCGCTGGTGATGACGGTGGGCGTGTACGGCATCGTCGCCGCCATCGTCAAGATGGACGACGCCGGCCTGTACCTGAGCCAGCGCGCCAACGGCGCCGTCCGCGCCCTGGGCAACGTGCTGCTGGCGGCCGCGCCACGGCTGATGAAACTGCTGTCGGTGGTCGGCACGGCCGCCATGTTCATGGTCGGCGGCGGCATCTTGGTGCACGGTACGCCGGGCACGCACGACATCGTCCACCACGCCACCGAAGTGGCGGCGGCGGTGCCGGCGCTGGGACCGGTGCTGGGCTTCCTCACGCCGAGCGTGATCGACGCCGTGGCCGGCGTCATCGCCGGCGCGCTGGCGCTGGTGGTGGTCACCATCGGCGGCAAACTCTTGCGCTCGGTCAAGAAGCCATCGTGACTCTTCTGGTTTGATGGCAAGGCGCGCGCCATCCCGGCGCCGCCTTCCCCAACCCGCAAGGAGTCCCCATGGCCCAACCCCCACTCGGTCCCACCCCCGCCTTCGTCGCCGCCTCCTGGATCGCGCTGCTGGCCGGCGCCTGCGCTTTCATGATCGGCCTGTGGAACGCCGCCATGGCCCTCAACGAAAAGGGCTATTACTTCACCATTTTGATGTATGGCCTGTTCGCCGCCGTCTCGCTGCAGAAATCGGTGCGCGACCGCGCCGAGGGCACGCCCGTCAGCGGCCTGTACTTCGGCCTGTGCTGGCTGTCGCTGATGCTGACGTTGCTGCTGCTGACCGTCGGCCTGATCAACGCGACCTTGACGCTGAGCGAAAAGGGCTTTTACGCGATGGCCTTCTTGCTGAGCCTGTTTGGCGCGGTGGCGGTGCAAAAAAACGTGCGCGACCTCGGCGCCGTCAAACCACAGACGGCCGGCCCGGTCGACGCCAAATAATTTTACCGCCGCTTCTCGCGGAACTTTTTTGTTCGCGCTCGCTCCAACGGCTGTAAGCCTGGCTTTTGGAGCGAACGAAGTATGGATATCATTCAGCGCCATTTGCGCATGGCGCTAGACGCCGCGCGCATGGCCATCTGGGATTCGCACCTCACCGATGGCACGGTGATCAGCAGCGTCGTCCACTGGGTCGGCTGGGGCACGGGGTTGCTGGGATTGCCTCCCGGCGATCTGGCCCAGCCGTTCGCGCAATTCCTGCAATTCGTCTACCACGAGGACCGCGACCGCCTGCTCAACACCATGCAGGAGGCGGTCGATTGCGGCTCCGGCTATGACGTCCAATACCGCGTCGTCTGGCGGGACGGCAGCCACCACTGGCTGGCCGCCAAGGCCCACGTGTTTTACGACGACGGCGGCCAGCCCACCGGCACGCTCGGCATCGTCTGGGACATCACCGAACGCAAGCGGATCGAACAGAGCGCCGCGCGCGAGCGCGAGCAGGCCGCCGTCACGCTGCGCTCGATCGGCGAGGGCGTCATCACCACCGACGAACACGGCAAAACCCAATACCTGAACCGCATCGCCGAGCAGCTGACCGGCTGGGGCAACGACGAGGCGCACGGCCTGGACATCGCTACCACGCTGCCGCTGATCGACGACGACGGCGCGCCGCTGGCCGAGCACGCGGCGCTGCAATGCCTGCGGCTGCGCCAGACCATCAACATGCCGTCGCAAAACCAACTGGTCACGCGCGAGGGGCGCCGCATCGCCGTCGAGGAATCGGCCGCGCCGATCTGGTCCGACACCGGCGAGCTGCTGGGCGCGGTGGTGGTGTTCCGCGACGTCAGCCACGAGCGCAAGCTGAGCAAGCAGCTGTCCTGGAACGCCAGCCACGACATGCTCACCGGGCTGATCAACCGGCGCGAGTTCGAGGCGCAGATCGCCCACGCGCTGCACAGCGCCAAGCAGGAGGACCACGTGCACGCGCTGCTGTACATGGACCTCGACCAGTTCAAGATCGTCAACGACACCTGCGGCCACAGCGCCGGCGACCTGCTGCTGCAACTGCTGGCCAAGATGCTGCAGACCGAAATGCGCGACAGCGACATCCTGGCCCGCCTCGGCGGCGACGAGCTGGGCGTGCTGCTGCCGCACTGCCCGCCGGACCAGGCGCTGCTGGTGGCCGACGGCATCCGCCAGTCGGTCAAGAATTTCCGCTTCGTGTGGGACAGCCGCACGTTCGAGCTGGGCGTGAGCATCGGCGTGGTCGAGATCAACCGCCACAGCAAGTCGATGACCGAGCTGCTGATCGCCGCCGACCAGGCCTGCTACCTGGCCAAGGAGCGCGGCCGCAACCGCGTCCACATGTACCAGGAATCGGACCTGCGCCTGGCGCGCCGCCAGGGCGAGATGCAATGGGTGTCGCGCCTGAACGAGGCGTTCGAGCACCAGTATTTCCGGCTGTACGCCCAGCCCATCGTCGGCCTCGGGCCGCGCGGCGAAGTGCACGACGAAGTGCTGATCCGCATCCAGTCCGACCTCGGCGAATTGATACTGCCCGGCGCCTTCATTCCGGCCGCCGAACGCTACGACATGATGGCCGCGATCGACCGCTGGGTGATCCGCGCCGTGTGCCGCCACGTGCGCAGCGTGCGCGAGGGCAAGGGGGCGGCGGACGCCGGCACGGAAGCGGACGCGGACGGCGCGCGGCAGCCGGCGCCGGCCCCGGCCCCGTATTCCGGCCAGTATTCGATCAACCTGTCGGGCACGTCGCTGGGCGACGAGGGGTTGCACGACTACATCATCGAGCAATTCGCCGAGCACAACGTCGACCCCGGGAAAATCTGCTTCGAGATCACCGAGACGGCCGTCATCGCCAACCTGGTCAAGGCGCAGGATTTCATGACCCGGCTCAAGGCGCTCGGCTGCCGCTTCGCGCTCGACGACTTCGGCAGCGGCCTGTCGTCGTTCGCCTACCTGAAGGCGCTGCCGGTCGACTTCCTCAAGATCGACGGCGTGTTCATCCGCGACATCGCCAACAACGCCGTCAACCGCGCGATGGTCAAGGCGATCAACGAGGTCGGCCACGTGATGGGCATCTGCACCGTGGCCGAGTATGTGGAGGACGACGAGACGCTGGCGGTGGTGCGCGAACTGGGCGTGGACTACGCGCAGGGCTACGCGGTCGGCCAGCTGCGCCCGTTACATACGGGATAGCCCGGCGGCGACACCACGATGGGCAATCCGGAGAATTTTGATCTACATCAATAAAATTTACGTTCGCACTCCGTACACTGGCTGCATCTATTGTGATAGAGCAACAATTCAGCCGGAGCCATGTGATGCGCAACAATCAACCCCGCAATAAGCCAGCCGTCAGCAACCGCGAAGTGGACGTCCTGGACGATCAGGCCATCGTGTCGAAAACTGATTTACAGGGCAACATTACCTATGTAAACCCCTATTTCACGCAGATCAGCGGCTACCAGGAAGCCGAGCTGCTGGGCGCGCCGCAAAACATCCTGCGCCATCCGGACATGCCGGCCGAGGCGTTCGCCGACCTGTGGGCCTCGATCCAGTCCGGCACGCCGTGGACCGGCATCGTCAAGAACCGCTGCAAGAACGGCGACCACTACTGGGTGCGCGCCAACATCACCCCGATCCGCGAAAACGGCAAGACCATCGGCTACATGTCGGTGCGCGTCAAGGCCGGGCGCGAGCAGATCGCCCGGGCGGAGGAAGCCTACCGCGCCATGCTGGCCAAGCAAGGCCATGGCATCCGCATCAAGAACGGCCAGGTGATCCGTCCCGGCGTCGGCAACCTGGTCGCGCGCCTGAGCCACGTCTCGCTGGCGATGCGCGTGTGGCTGGCCACCAGCGTGGTCAACGTGTTGCAGGTGATCGTCTGCGCGGCCGCGCTGATGAGCGGCGGCGGCGGCCACAGCTACGCCATCTTCGGCGCCACCTTCGTCGGCCTGCTGATCAACGTGTTCCTGTGGTACACGTTGCGCGTGTCGGTGCTGCAACCGCTGGACCGCGCGCTGCACGGCGCCCGCGCCATCGCCGCCGGCGACCTGTCGGGCAGCTTCGACACCGAGGCGACCGACGAGGTGGGCCAGCTGCTGCGCGCGCTGCAGCAAATGAACAGCAACCTGATCGCCACCATCCGCGACGTCCGCGTCAATGTCGAGACGATGGCCGTGGCCACGCGCCAGATCGCCGCCGGCAACGCCGACCTGTCCGGCCGCACCGAGGCCCAGGCCGCCAGCCTGGAGGAGACGGCGTCGAGCGTCGAACAATTCTCGTCGACCGTCAAGCAAAACGCCGACAACTCGGCCCAGGCCAACGCGCTGGCGCAAAACGCCTCGACGGTGGCGGTGCAGGGCGGCGCCATCGTGGCCGACGTCATCGCCACGATGGACGAAATCAACAGCTCGTCGCGCAAGATCGTCGACATCATCGGCCTGATCGAGGGCATCGCCTTCCAGACCAACATCCTGGCGCTCAACGCCGCCGTCGAGGCGGCCCGGGCCGGCGAGCAGGGACGCGGCTTCGCGGTCGTCGCCGGCGAGGTGCGCAACCTGGCCCAGCGCAGCGCCACCGCCGCCAAGGACATCAAGAACCTGATCGACGTCTCGGTCGGCAAGGTCAGCGCCGGCATGGCGCAGGTCGACCGCGCCGGCGCCACCATGAAGGAGGTGGTGGCCTCGGTGCGGCAGGTGACGGCCATCATGGAGGAAATCTCGGTCGCCTCGCGCGAGCAGAGCATCGGCGTCGACCAGGTCAACTCGGCCATCGCCCACATGGACCAGGTCACGCAGCAGAACGCCGCGCTGGTCGAGGAGGCCGCCGCCGCCACCGCCAGCCTGGCGCTGGAGGCGGGCGGCCTGACGCAGGCGGTCAGCCTGTTCAAGTTCGGCCGCGCCACGCCGGCCCGGCCAACCCCGCGCGCGGTTCGCAAATCGCCGCCGGCCGCGCGCCTGGCCGCCTGAGAACGGTCTTGATCATGCATACCAGCCCAAGTGCCCCCCGCAGTCCGAGTCAAGGCCCGACGCACAGCGCCGGCCCCAGCCACGCCGGCGTCGGCGCCGCCTTTCCCGCCGTCGAATTCGACGCCGCCATCATCGGCAAGCTGAGCCAGTCGGGGCCGCGCTACACCTCGTACCCGACCGCCGACCGCTTCACGCCGGAATTCGGCTACGGCCAGTTCCTCGAAGCGGTGGCCGGCCTGCGCATGCGCCGCAGCCAGCGGCCGCTGTCGCTGTACATCCACATTCCGTTTTGCGACACCGTCTGCTACTACTGCGGCTGCAACAAGATCGTCACCAAGGACCACGGCAAGGCCGCCACCTATCTCGGCTACCTGAAACAGGAGCTCGACATGCAGGGCCGCCTGTTCGCCGGCATCGGCCAGCTCGAGCAGCTGCACTTCGGCGGCGGCACGCCGACCTACCTGAGCGACCGCCAGATGGGCGACCTGATGGCGCACCTGCGCGCCAACTTCGATTTCGCGCCCGACGCGCAGGGCGAGTACTCGATCGAGATCGATCCGCGCACCGTCAGCGTCGAGCGCGTGCACAGCCTGCGCGCGCAGGGCTTCAACCGCATCAGCCTGGGCGTGCAGGATTTCGACGCCGACGTGCAGAAGGCCGTCAACCGCATCCAGCCGGAGGCGGAGACGCGCGCCGTCATCGACGCCGCCCGCGACGCCGGTTTCCGCTCGGTCAGCATCGACCTGATCTACGGCCTGCCGAAGCAAACCATCGCCAGCATGGAACGCACGATGGAAAAGGTGATCGCCGCCAGCCCGGACCGCATCGCGCTGTACAACTACGCGCACCTGCCGCACCTGTTCAAGCCGCAGCGGCGCATCCTCGACGCCGACCTGCCCAGCGCCGCCGTCAAGCTCGACTTGCTGGCCTTGTGCATCGAGCGCCTGTGCGCGGCCGGCTACGTCTACATCGGCATGGACCACTTCGCCAAGCCGGACGACGAACTGGCCGTGGCCCAGCGCCAGGGTCGGCTGCAGCGCAACTTCCAGGGCTATTCGACCCGCGCCGAGACCGATTTGATCGCCTGCGGCGTGTCGGCCATCAGCGCCGTCGGCGCCACCTACAGCCAGAACGAGAAGACGCTCGACGCCTACTACGAAAAGCTCGACGGCGGCGTGCTGCCGATCACGCGCGGCATCAAGCTCGACACCGACGACCTGCTGCGCCGCATCGTCATCCAAAAGCTGATGTGCAATTTCGAGTTGTCGATCTCGTCGCTGGAGCAGGCCTATCCGATCCGCTTCCCGCTGTACTTCGCCGACGAGCTGGAGAAGTTGAAAGCCTTCGAGGACGACGGCCTGCTGACCGTCGACGCCCACTGGATCAGCGTCACGCCCAAAGGCAGGCTACTGATCCGCAATATCTGCATGGTGTTCGACCGCCATCTGACGTTGGCGCGCGCCGACACGACGCAGCCGCTGCGCTACTCCAAGACCATTTGACACCATGATCACCGGCTACCAGCTGCTGCCCGTATTCCTGGTCGGACTGGCCGGCAGCGTCCATTGCGTCGGCATGTGCGGCGGCATCGTCGGCGCGATCTCGGCCAGCGCGGGCAAGTCCGGCCCGCGCGGGCTGCCGCGCAACGTCATTCCGATCCAGCGCGCCGCCGGATTTGCCGGCCGCGCGCTGGCGTTCGGCGCGCCGCCGGCGCATCCGCCATCGCCGGCGCGCGCGCTGCCGCGCGTGCTGGCCTACAACGCCGGCCGCATCGGCAGCTACATGCTGGCCGGCGCGCTGGCCGGCGGCCTGGCGGGCGGCGCGCAAGATCTGGCGCAACTGGCCGGCTTGCAACTGGGTTTCTACTGGCTGGCCAACCTGATGCTCGTCGCGCTGGGCCTGTATCTGATGAACGCCTGGCGCGGCCTGGCCACACTGGAGCGGGCCGGCCGCGTGCTGTGGCAGCGCGCCCAGCCGTGGATGGCGCCGGCGATGAAAACGCTGATGCCCGCCGACCGCCCGCACCAGGCGTTCGCGCTCGGCGCGCTGTGGGGCTGGCTGCCGTGCGGCATGGTCTACAGCGTGCTGCTGACCGCCATGCTCAGCGGCAGCGCGCTCGGCGGCGCCCTCGTGATGCTGGCCTTCGGCCTCGGCACCCTGCCGATGCTGACCGGTCTCGGCCTGTTGGGCGCGCGGCTGCGCAACGCCCTGCAACAACGCAAGGTGCGCATCGCCTGCGGGCTGCTGGTGCTCGCCTTCGGCCTGCTCGGCATCGCGCGCGCCGCCGGCGTCGTCGGCGGCCACGCCGTGACGCCCGCGTGGATGGATATCCTATGCTTGACACCACACCCCTGAACCCGCCGGCGGCCACGTTGCGGACAAGCGGCGGCCCGGCCGCCTGCTACCACTGCGGCCTGCCCGTGCCGGCCACGGCCCCGGGCGCCTGGACCGTGCGCATCGACGACACCGAGCGCGCCATGTGCTGCCCCGGCTGCGCGGCGGTGGCGCAGGCGATCGTCGACCTGGGCCAGCAATCCTATTACCGCGACCGCGCTGCCTTCGCCGCCACCGCCGAGGGCGCGCAACTGCTGCCGCCGGAACTGCAACTGTACGACAACGCCGATCCGCGCTTCGCGCTCGACGCGGACAGCCGCGAAACCACGTTGTCGGTCGAAGGCATCCGCTGCGCCGCCTGCGTGTGGCTGATCGAAAGCCGGCTGGCGCGCCTGCCCGGGGTCGACAGCGCCCAGCTCAACGTCGCCACCGAGCGCCTCTACGTGCGCTGGCGTTCGGACGCCTGCCAGCCGGCCGACATCCTGACCGCGCTGCACACGATCGGCTACGGCGCCTACCCGTACGACGCCGGCCGCCACGGCGAACAGCAGCGCAAGGCCGCGCGCACCTTGGGCCGGCAGCTGTTCGTCGCCGGCCTGTCGATGATGCAGGTGATGATGTACGTGGCGCCGGCCTACCTGGCCGAGGACGGCACACTGGACGACAGCATGGCCGCGCTGATGCGCTGGGCCAGCCTGCTGCTGACACTGCCGGCGATCTGCTACGCGGCGCAGCCGTTCTGGCGTGGCGCCTGGACCGGCATCAAAGCCCGCGCGCCCGGCATGGACGTGTCGGTCGCGCTGGGCATCGCCGCCGCCTTCGGCGCCAGCGTGGCCGCCACCGTGCGCGGCCACGGCGACGTCTGGTTCGACTCGGTGACGATGTTCATCTTCCTGCTGCTGTGCAGCCGCCACCTGGAACTGCGCGCGCGCCGCAAGGCCGGCGCCGCGCTCGAACGCCTGCAGCACGCGCTGCCGGCGTCGGCGACCTTGCTGGCCGACTATCCCGCCAGCCGCGACGCCACCCTCGTCAAGGCGGCGGCGCTGCTGGTGGATCACATCATCATGATCAAGCCGGGCGAGGCGGTGGCCGCCGACTGCGTCATCGTCGACGGCGCCACCACGCTCGACCTGTCGCTGCTCAGCGGCGAGAGCGCGCCGGTGGCCAAGGCAACCGGCGAGGCGCTGCCCGGCGGCGCCATCAACGCCGGCGCCGTGGTGCTGGCGAGGGTGACGCGCCGCGCCCAGGACAGTACGCTGTCGAACCTGGTCAGGCTGATCGCCCGCGCCGGCCGCGACAAGCCGCGCATCGCGCTGTGGGCCGACAAGGTCGCCGCCTGGTTCGTCGCCGGCTTGCTGGTATTCGCGCTGGCCGCGTTCGGCTTCTGGTTCTGGCTCGACGGCGACGCCGCGCGCGCCTGGCCGATCGCCATCGCCGTGCTGGTGGTGTCGTGCCCGTGCGCGCTGTCGCTGGCCACGCCGACCGCGCTGGCCGCCGCCACCGACCGCCTGCTCGCGCAGGGCGTGCTGGTGAGCGGCGCGCAAACCCTGGAAACGCTGCACCGCGCCACCCATGTGGTGTTCGACAAGACCGGCACCTTGACCTTCGGCCGGCCGGTGCTGCAAGCCGTGCTGCCGCTGGGCGCGATGCGCGACGACTTTTGCCTGCAGGTGGCGGCCGCGCTCGACGCCGGCAGCGGCCACCCGCTGGCGCGCGCCATCGTCGCCGCCGCCACCGAGGCGGGCGGCGGCGCGCGCGCCGACTGGCACGCCGCGGCGCTGACGGAAACGGCGGGACGCGGCGTCGAAGGCAGGCTGCACAACCGCCTCTACCGCCTCGGCAACGCCGGCTACGTGGCCGAACTCAGCGGCTCGGTGCCGCCGCACGTGGTCGCCGACGGCGCCACGCCGGTCTACCTCGGCGCCGACGGCCAGTGGCTGGCCTGCCTGCAGCTGCACGACGGCCTGCGGCCCGACGCCCAGGCCACCATCGATTACTTCAAAGGCGCCGGCAAAACGGTGGTGCTGCTCAGCGGCGACCACGACGTGCTGGCGCGCCGCGTCGGCGACCGGCTCGGCATCGGCACCACCGTCGGCGGCTATCTGCCGGAGGAAAAACTGACGTTCGTGCGGCAACTGCAAATGAAGGGCGCGGTGGTGGCGATGGTCGGCGACGGCATCAACGACGCCGCCGTGCTGAGCGCGGCCGACGTCTCGTTCGCGATGGGCGAGGGCGCCGCGCTGGCCCAGGCCCATGCCGACGCGGTGCTGATTGGCGGGCGCCTTGGCGCCGTGGCCGACAGCGCGCGCGTGGCGCGCCGGACCATGACCGTGATCCGCCAGAACCTGGCCTGGGCCAGCCTGTACAACCTGCTGGCGATCCCGGCGGCCGCGCTCGGCCTGCTCAATCCGTGGCTGTCCGGCGTCGGCATGGCGGCCAGTTCGGCCGTGGTGGTGCTCAACGCGCTGCGGTTGCGCGGGCGCGGGCGTGTCCGCGAAAAAAGGGAAATGTGATGGAAGCCTTATTCTTGCTGGTTCCGCTCAGCGTGGCGCTGGTGTTCGCCGCCTTGTGGGTGTTCTTCAACGCCGCCGACGACGGCCAGTTCGACGATCTGGTCGGTCCGGCATTGCGCCTGTTGCAGGACGACGACTCGTCGACAGTAAACGCCGGCGAGAAAGACCCATCCGGAAAATTTTGATCCACATCAAGGTTTTTTGAAGCCCCGAAAAGTAACCTTTGACTTACATCATCAAAGCGTTCTATGGGAGAACTTCGTGGACCTGGCACAGAACTACAACTACAAGATCGTCAAGCAATTTGCGATCGCAACCGTAGTCTGGGGCATCGTCGGCATGCTGGTGGGGGTGATCATCGCCGCCCAACTGGCCTGGCCGGCGCTGAACCTGGACATCCCCTGGCTGACCTACGGCCGCCTGCGGCCGCTGCACACCAACGCGGTGATCTTCGCGTTCGGCATCTGCGGCCTGTTCGCCACCTCGTACTACGTGGTCCAGCGCACTTGCCAGGTGCGCCTGTTCTCGGACAAGCTGGCCGCCTTCACCTTCTGGGGCTGGCAGGCGGTGATCCTGAGCGCGGTCGTGACGTTGCCGATGGGCCTGACGCGCGGCAAGGAATACGCCGAGCTGGAATGGCCGATCACGATCCTGATCGCCGTGGTCTGGATCGCCTACGCGATCGTGTTCTTCGGCACGCTGCTCAAGCGCAAGGTCAAGCACATCTACGTCGCCAACTGGTTTTTCGGCGCCTACATCATCGCCGTCACCCTGCTGCACGTGGTCAACGGCGCCAGCATGCCGGCCTCGGCGTTTAAATCGTACTCGGCCTACTCGGGCGTGCAGGACGCGATGATCCAATGGTGGTACGGCCACAACGCGGTCGGCTTCATCCTGACCGCCGGCTACCTCGGCATGGTCTACTACTTCATCCCCAAGCAGGCCGAGCGTCCCGTGTACTCGTACCGCCTGTCGATCGTGCACTTCTGGGCGCTGATCTTCACCTACATGTGGGCCGGCCCGCACCACCTGCACTACACCGCGCTGCCGGACTGGACGCAATCGATCGGCATGGTGTTCTCGCTGGTGCTGCTGGCGCCGTCGTGGGGCGGCATGATCAACGGCATCATGACGTTGTCGGGCGCCTGGCACAAGCTGCGCACCGACCCGATCCTGAAATTCATGATCGTCTCGCTGTCGTTCTACGGCATCGCCACCTTCGAAGGGCCGATGATGTCGATCAAGACCATCAACTCGCTGTCGCACTACACCGACTGGAGCATCGCCCACGTCCACGGCGGCGCGCTCGGCTGGGTCGGCTTCATCACGATGGGCTCGATCTACTACCTGATCCCGCGCCTGGCCGGCCAGCAAAAGATGTACAGCACCAAGCTGATCGACCTGCACTTCTGGGTCGCCACCATCGGCATCGTGCTGTACATCGCCGCCATGTGGATCGCCGGCGTCATGCAGGGCTTGATGTGGCGCGCGGTCAACCCCGACGGCACCTTGACCTACACCTTCGTCGAGGGCGTCAAGGCCACCTATCCGTACTACGTGGTGCGCTTCGGCGGCGGCCTGTTGTACCTGGGCGGCATGTGCCTGATGGGCTACAACACCTGGATGACCTTGCGTAACCGCGAGACCGCGACCGCGCGCATTCCCGCGCTGGCCGCCGGCCACGCCTGATATCGGAGCGAAGCATGAAATTTTCACATGAGTGGATCGAGAAAAACCCCTGGCTGCTGATCGCGCTGGTGACCCTGGTGGTCAGCGTCGGCGGCGCCGTCGAGATCGTCCCGCTGTTCTTCCAGAAATCGACCACCGAACCGGTCGCCGGCCTGAAGCCGTACTCGCCGCTGCGCCTGGCCGGACGCGACGTCTACGTGCGCGAAGGCTGCTACAACTGCCATTCGCAGATGGTGCGGCCGTTCCGCGCCGAGACCGAGCGCTACGGCCACTATTCGGTCGCCGGCGAGTTCGTCTACGACCGGCCGTTCCAGTGGGGTTCCAAGCGCACCGGTCCCGACCTGGCGCGCGTGGGCGGGCGCTACAGCGACGAATGGCACCGCACGCACCTGGCCAGCCCGCGCGACGTGGTGCCGGAATCGAACATGCCGAACTATCCGTGGCTGGCCAAGACCGCGCTGGTGCCGGCCGAGATCGTGCCGAAGATGCGCGCGCTGCAACGCCTGGGCGACCCGTACACCGACGCCGAGATCGCCGCCGCGCCGGAAGAGCTCAAAGACAAGACCGAAGAAGACGCCCTGATCGCCTATCTGCAAGGCCTGGGCACATTAATCAAGACGAGGAACTAGCATGGCTATCGAGAACCTGTTTGACCGCGCCAGCAGCGTGATGACGGTGATTTCCTTCATCACGTTCGTCGGCATCCTGTGGTGGACGTTCATCTCCAACAAGGAAGACGACTTCGCCAAGGCCGCGCGGCTGCCGTTCGAGGACGAGCACCTCGACCAACCCGGCCGGGAGAACGGCCATGGCTGATTTCACCAACGGTTTCTGGGACCTGTACATCGTCGTGCTGACCCTGCTCGGCATCGCCGGTTGCGGCATCCTGCTGTACTCGCAGGCCAAGGTCAAGCTGGCCAAGGGCAAGGACGGCCAGGTTGGTACGACGGGCCACACCTGGGACGAGGACTTGACCGAACTGAACACGCCGATGCCGCGCTGGTGGATGTGGCTGTTCTACATCACCATCATTTTCGCGCTGGCCTATCTGTTCCTGTATCCGGGCCTGGGCAGCTACGCGGGCAAGCTGGGCTGGAAGTCGTCCGGCCAGTATCAGGCCGAGCTCAAGCAGGCCGAAACCGAATACGGCCCGCTGTTCGCGCAATACCAGAAGCAGGACCTGAAGAAGGTCGCCGCCGATCCGAAGGCGCACGCCATCGGCCAGCGCCTGTTCCTGACCTACTGCGCGCAATGCCACGGCTCGGACGCGCGCGGCAACAAGGGCTTCCCCAACCTGACCGACAACGACTGGCTGTTCGGCGGCACGCCGCAAACCATCAAGGAAACCATCCTGCACGGCCGCGTGGGCGTGATGCCGCCGATGGGCGCCGCGCTCGGCTCGGACAAGGAGGTGGAAAACGTCGCCCACTACGTGCTCAGCCTGTCCGGCTCGACCGCCGATCCGATCAAGGCGGTGTTCGGCAAGGGCAAGTTCGGCGCCTGCATGGCCTGCCACAGCGCCGGCGGCACCGGCAACCAGGCGATTGGCGCGCCCAACCTGAGCGACAAGGTGTGGCTGTTCGGCGGCAGCGCCGAAACCATCATGGAAACCATCCGCAAGGGCCGCAACGCCACCATGCCGGCGTTCGAGGACTTCCTCGGCGACGCCAAGGTGCACGTGCTGGCGGCGTATGTGTGGAGCTTGTCGAACGACGTCAACGCGCCGGAGGCGTCGCCGGTTCCGCCGGCGCCGGCCGTCGCCGCCACCACGCCCGCGGCGGAATAAGCCATCGAAGATTATGAGCTCGCCTGAATCACAAGTCGTCCACATGTACGCCGCGCGGGAGGAGATCTACCCGCGCGAGGCCTCGGGCCGCTATGCCCGGCTGCGCTGGCTGTTCGTCTGGCTGACGCAGCTGGCGTTCTACTGCACGCCCTGGCTGCAATGGAACGACCGCCAGGCCTTGCTGTTCGACCTGGGCGCGCGCAAGTTCTACATCTTCGGCCTGGTGTTGTGGCCGCAGGATTTCATCTACCTGGCCGCGCTGCTGATCATCTGCGCCTATCTGCTGTTCCTGGCGACGGCGGTGGCGGGGCGGGTATGGTGCGGCTTCGCCTGTCCGCAGACGGTGTACACCGAAATCTTCCTGTGGATAGAACGCCGGATCGAAGGCAAGCGCAGCGCGCGCATGGCGCTCGACCGCCAGCCGCCGTCGGTGTCCAAGTTCGCCAAGAAAAGCGCCAAGCACCTGGCGTGGGGCGCGGTGGCGCTATGGACCGGCTTCACCTTCGTCGGCTACTTCACGCCGATCAAGCACCTGGCGCAAGAAGTGCTGACGTTGAGCTTTGGCCCGTGGGAATGGTACTGGGTGGTGTTCTACAGCTTCGCCACCTACGGCAACGCCGGCTGGATGCGCGAGCAGGTATGCAAATACATGTGTCCGTACGCCCGCTTCCAGAGCTCGATGTTCGACCGCGACACCCTGATCATCACCTACGCCGGCGAGCGCGGCGAACCGCGCATGCCGCTGTCGAAGAAGGCGGCCGGCAACGGCGGCGACTGCATCGACTGCTCGATGTGCGTGCAGGTGTGCCCGACCGGCATCGACATCCGCAACGGCTTGCAGTACGAATGCATCGGCTGCGCCGCCTGCGTCGACGCCTGCAACGGCGTCATGGACAAGATCGGCCTGCCGCGCGGGCTGATCCGCTACAGCACCGAGCGCGCGATGGACATGCACTTGACGCCGACGGAAATCCGCCGCCGCACCTTGCGTCCCCGGGTGCGCATCTACGCCGCCATTTTGGCGCTGATCGTGGCCGCCGTCGGCACCGCGCTGTACCTGCGGGTGCCGCTCAAGCTCGACGTGATCCGCGACCGTGGCGCCATGGGCCGCGAGGTCGAGGACGGCATGATCGAAAACGTTTATCGGCTGCAGATCATGAACACGTCCGAGCGGGCGCAAACGTACCGCATCAAGGTCAGCGGCATCGACACGTTGACGCAGGTCACGCCGGAGCTGGTGCGGCTCGACGCCACCGAAACCAAGGCGCATCCGATCCGGCTGCGCACGGCGCACGGCGCCGCCCATCCGGGCTCGAACAAGATCGCCGTCGAACTGACGTCGGTGGACGACCCGTCGCTGCATGTGAAGGAAGACGCGGTCTTCATCGTACCGCGCTAAGGAGAACCGCATGACCGTATCGATATTGCATACCACGGCAACGCCGTGGTGGAAGCAGCGCTGGCCGTGGCTGCTGATGGCCGGGCCGGCGATCGTCATCGTCGCCGGCGTCTACACCGGCTACCTGGCCTTCACGCGGCAGGACGCGCTGGTGGTGGGCGACTACTACAAGCAGGGCAAGGCCATCAACCAGGACTTGCGGCGCGACCGCGTGGCCAGCAGCCTGGGGTTGTCGATGTCGATCGGCTACGACGCCACGCAGGGCCTGCTGGCAGGGCAGCTGCGCCGCGATAGCGACGACCACGGCAAAACGGAGCGGCTGTTCGTGCGCCTGTCGCACGCGACCCTGCCGGCCAAGGACATCCAGCTGGTGGTGCAGCCGGACGAATTCGGCAGCTTCCGGATCAATCTGCCGATGCTCGAGCGCAGCCGCTGGGTGGTGCTGGTGGAAGGCGAAAAGCGCGACTGGCGGCTGGCGGGGGCGTGGAGCTGGCCGACGCAGCGCAGCGTCACCCTCCGCGCCGACTAACCCCGGGGGTCAGTGCCGACATTCGGACATTTCGATAAATCGGGGAACTTTTGTAGAACGCGAAGGTTCGTGAATGTCCGAATGTCGGCACTGACCCCGCGGGTGCGTTTGTAAATGTCCGAATGTCGGCACTGACCCCGGGGGGCGCTGTGCCGCTAGTGGCAGGTTTGGGTGCCGGCGGTGATGGCCTTGAGCATCGGCGGGTCGAGCAGTTCGATTTCGCGGTTGCTGACGCGTAGCAAGCCTTCCTTCTTGAACTTCGACAGCAGGCGGCTGATGCTTTCGATCGTCAGCCCGAGGTAGTTGCCGATCTCTTCGCGCGACATGCGCAGCTGGAAGGTGTTGGGCGAGTAGCCCCGCGCCTCGTAGCGCGACGACAGGTTGACCAGGAAGGCGGCGAAGCGCTGCGTCGCCTGCATATTGCCCAGCAGGAGCATGACGCTTTGCTCGCGCGTGATCTCCTGGCTCATCATGCGGTGGAAATGCCGCAGCAAGGTCGGCATGTCGGCCAGCAGCTGTTGCAGGCTGCCGAACGGGATCTCGCACACCTCGCTGTCCTCCAGCGCGACGGCGGTGCAATGGTGCAGGTCGGTGCTGATGGCGTCCATGCCCAACAGCTCGCCCGCCATCTGGAAACCGGTGATCTGCTCGGCGCCTTCGCGGTTGACCTGGTAGGTCTTGAAGTGGCCCAGCCGGATCGCGTACAAATTCACGAACGGGTCGCCGATGCGGAACAACACGGCGCCGCGCGCGACCTTGCGGCGGCGGCCGATGATCTGGTCGAGCCGGTCCATGTCTTCGTTGCCCAGTCCCATCGGCAAACACAGCTGGTGCATGCTGCAGTTGGCGCAGCTTGCCTTGAGGATGTCGATGGTGGCGCCGGGCAGCACCAGTGCGGGAAGGTCTCTTATCATGGCGCCAGTGTAGACCATTCGTTGGCGCTTTGGTGCGATGCCGCACCATGCCGATCAGGTATTCGCCGCGTTGCGCGCCTTGCCCGATGCTAGCGACCCCGCCACCGCCACGGCAGGCGCTGAAAAATATTTTCGACATCCGGTCAAATTTAACTTGCGCGCTATTTTATTGTTCGCTATAGTTCAACTCAAGCAAGTCGCACACTACTTAATCGCAAACAACCAACCTCGAAAGGATACACCATGAAACGCTCGATCATCGCCTCCGCCCTGCTGGCCGCCACCGTCCTGACCGCCCAAGCCGCCACGCCGGCCGCCGATACCACCGTGGTGCTGGTGCACGGCGCCTTTGCCGACGGTTCCAGCTGGGAAAAAATCATCCCGCTGCTGCAAGCCAAGGGCTTGAAGGTGGTGGCCGTGCAAAACCCGCTGACCTCGCTGGCAGACGACGTCGCCGCCGCCCGGCGCGTGATCGACGCGCAAACCGGTAAAGTGGTGCTGGTCGGCCACTCGTGGGGCGGCACCGTGATCACCGAGGCCGGCACCAGCGACAAGGTCAAGGCGCTGGTCTACGTGGCCGCGTTCGCGCCGTCCGAAGGCCAGTCCAGCGCCGAACTGGGCAAGGACTACGCGGTGCCGCCAGGGATCGCCACGCTGCAGGCCGACGCCGGCGGTTTCCTGTGGCTGCCGACGGCGTCGGTCTCCACCAACTTCGCCCAGGACGTCGCGCCGGCCACCGCCGCGCTGATCGCCGCCACCCAGGGCCCGATCGCCGCCAAGGCCTTCGCCGACAAGACCACCGTGGCGGCCTGGAAAAACAAGGCGAACTACTACATCGCCGCGTCCGACGACCGCATGATCGATCCGGCCTTGCAGCAAGCGTTCGCCAAGAAAATCAACGCCACCACTATCACGCTGAAAGCGAGCCACGTGCCGATGGTGTCGCAGCCGCAAAAAGTCGCCGACGTGATCATCGCCGCCGCACAACGTTAATACTGTTGCCAAGGTCGGGCATTGATAGGAGAATTCCCGAGCACCCCGGTAGTTCTCCGATTTCACGTCCGACCCGCCCGACAAGGATGAAATGAAGCCACTTGGCATCAAGGCTAAAGTCGCGCTGGCGACGAGCATCACGTCGATCCTGATGATCGCGCTGGTGACCGTGGTCCAGATGCAACGCATGAAGGCGGATTTCACCAAGGTGCTTTTCACCCAGCAAACGGCGCTGCTCGGGCGCACCGCCGAGGAGCTCGACGACAAGCTGACCATGCTGCTCGACATCATCGCGCTGTCGGCGCGCCACCAGCCGGTCGAGCTGGCCGGCTCGACCGAGCGGCTGCGCACCTACTACCAGGACCGCGCGGTGCTGGCGCTGTTCGACGATCTGCTGGTGCTCAGCCCGCAGGGCGTGGTGGTCGCCGACGTCCCGGTCCAACCGGGCCGGGTCGGCATCGACGCCTCCGACCGCGCCTATTTCAAGATGGTGATGCGCACACGTAAGCCACTGATCGCCGATCCGCTGATCGGCAAGTCCAACAAGCAACCGATCGTGCAGATGGTGGCGCCGGTGCTCAACGCCAACGGCGACGTGGTGTGCGTGCTTATCGGCGTGCTGCGGCTGTACAAGGACAACATGCTGGGCCACCTGCGCACCGCCAAGGTCGGCAACAGCGGCTATTTCTTCGCGCTCACGCGCGGCGAGCATCCGGTCTACGTGCTGCATCCGGACGCCAGCCGCCTGCTGCAGCCGCGCCAGGCGGGCGCCAACGCCGCCACCACGCGCGCGCTGCGCGACGGCTTCGAGGGCACCGTCGACAGCGTCAACGGCAGCGGCGAGCGCGCCCTCAACAGCTACAAAACGCTCAAGGCGGTCGACTGGATACTGGCCGCCTCGCTGCCGGCGGACGAGGCCTTCGAACCGTTCAACGGCGTGCTCTCGCGCGTGCTGCTGTGGAGCGTGGTGGCCTCGATCCTGGCGGCGGCGCTGATCGGCTGGCTCACCTTGCGGCTGCTGGCGCCGCTGATCAAGCTGCGCGACGCCATCGTCGCGCTGCGCGGCGACGCCACCCATTTCGCGCCGCTGCCGGTGCGCGCCGGCGACGAGGTCGGCCAGCTGACGGCCGCCTTCAACAACTTGATGCGCGACCGGCTGGCGGCCGACGCGCGCCTGCAAAGCCTGGTCGAATTCGCGCCCAACGCGATCGTCGTGGTCGGCGTCGACGGCCGCATCGAAACCTTCAACCGCGAGGCCGAGCGCCGCTTCGGCTACGGCCGCGACGAGATCCTCGGCCAGCCGCTCGAGACGCTGGTGCCGGCGGCGCTGCGCGCGCAGCACGCCGCGCACCGCGTCAAGTTCTTCGCCGACCGCCTCAGCGCCGAGCCGGTGCGCATGGGCGCCGGCGCCACCTTGCTCGGCCTGCGCCGCGACGGCAGCGAGTTCCCGGTCGAGATCAATCTGAGCGCGGTGCGCACCGACCAGGGCACCAAGGTGCTGGCCGTGATCGCCGACATCACCGAGCGGCGCCGGCTGCAGCTGGAGGTCGAGGCGCGCGCCCAGGAACTGGAGCAGGAGCGCGACCGCGCCGAGGCCGCCAACCGCGCCAAGAGCGAATTCGTGGCCAACATGAGCCACGAAATCCGCACGCCGATGAACGCGGTGCTGGGCATGGCCTACCTGCTGGGCAACACCAGCCTGACCACCCAGCAGCGCAAGTACCTGAACATGGTGAAGGTGTCCGGCCAGTCGCTGCTGGGCATCCTCAACGACGTGCTCGATTTCTCCAAGATCGAGGCGCGCCACATGGAGTTGTCGCCGGTCGAATTCAGCCTCGACGACACCATGAACTCGCTGGCGACGATGATGACGATGAGCGCCGGCGACAAGGAACTGGAGCTGGCCATCAGCGTCGAGCCATCCGTGCCCAAGCGGCTGCGCGGCGATTCGATGCGGCTGCAGCAAATCCTGGTCAACCTGGCCGGCAACGCCATCAAGTTCACCGAACAGGGCGAGGTGGTCGTCAGCGTCGAGCTCGACGCGCGCAAGGCGCACACCCCCCACGGCGCGCTGCTGCGCTTCGAGGTGCGCGACACCGGCATCGGCATGACCGAGCAGCAGCTGGCGCAGTTGTTCCACGCTTTCTCGCAGGGCGACCAGAGCATCACGAGGCGCTTCGGCGGCACCGGCCTGGGCCTGGCCATCACCAAGCGCCTGATCGAATTGATGGGCGGCCAGATCGCCGTCCACAGCACGCCGGGCCAGGGGTCGACCTTCTTTTTCAGCCTGCCCTTCGACGTGCTGCCGGAGCGGCCCGAGGAGCGCCGCAAGCCGGCGCTGGGCGACTTGCGCCTGCTGGTGGCCGACGACAGCCGCACCAGCCGCCAACTGATCGCCAACCTGATCCGGGCGTGGGGCTGGCAGGCCGACGAGGTCGATTCCGGCGCGGCCGCGCTCGAGCGCTTCCGGCTCAGTGTGGAGGCCGAGCGCGCCTACGACGTGGTGCTGGCCGACTGGCACATGCCCGGCATGGACGGACTGGCCACGGCCAAGGGCATCCGCGCGGCCGCGCCCGACAAGCGGCAACCGATCGTGGTGATGGTCAACGCCTTCGCCCGCGACCGCATGGAGGAGATTTCCAACGCGCCCGAGGCCGACGTGGTGCTGGTCAAGCCGATCACCAGCTCCAACCTGTTCGACGCGCTGCACCAGGCGCTGGTGACCAAGGCCGACGCCAGCGTGCAGGCGGCGGCCGACGGCGGCATCGACGGCAGCCTGGACGGCATGCATTTCCTGCTGGTGGAGGACAACCTGCTCAACCAGGCGGTGGCGCGCGGCATCCTCGAGCTGGCCGGCGCCACGCTCGACGTCGTCGACAACGGCCAGCAGGCGCTCGAGCGCATGCGCGCCAGCCCCGGCGTCTACGACCTGGTGCTGATGGACATGCAGATGCCGGTGATGGACGGCTTCACCGCCACCCGCCTGCTGCGCCAGGAATTGAAGCTGGACTTGCCGATCATCGCCATGACGGCCGGCGTGCTCGAATCCGAGCGCGAGCGCAGCATCGAGGCCGGCATCACCGATTTCATTCCGAAGCCGATCGAGGTCGAGGAAATGCTGGCCGTGCTGCACAAGCATTTGCCCGGCAAGGCGGCGCCGACGGGACCGGCGGCGGTTTTCGCCGCGCCGGCACCGGGGCCTACACCGGCGCCCACACCTGCGCCCGCGCTGGCGCCGGCAGTGGCAAGCGCACCGGTCGCCGCCGACCTACCGCCGCCGCCGCCATCGCCGGCCCAGGCGCCGGCGCCGGTCAAGCTGGTCAGCTCGCCGGCGCCGGCCGGCGAGGCCAGCGCCTTCAACATCGACAGCCTGATGCGCGTGATGGGACGCGACGCCAAAGGCCGCGCGGTCATGGTCAAGATGGTGCGCGGCGCCATCGATACCGGCATGGCGCCGGTCGAGCAGGCCGAGCAGGCGCTGCGCGACGGCCGGCCGCGCGACGCCGCGCGCCTGTTCCACGGCCTGCGCGGCGCCGTCGGCGTGCTCGGCGCCCGGCGCCTGATCCAGGCCACCATCGACGCCGAGACGGCCATCGGCGAAGCGCGCGACGGCGAGCTGGCGCAGCGCGTCGACGCCGTCCGCGCCGAACTCGAACAAACCCTGGCCGAGGCCCGCGCCTGGCTGGAGCGCCAGGCGTCGTAAGCACCATCGAATGCCCCGCGGCGTCCTGCCGTCCATGCAAAACCCGTTGCCTTTTGCCATCACGTGAATAGTATTGATAACAATTCGCATTTACGATTATGCATTTTGTTGTTACACTCTCACAAATTGGTAAAGATTTCCCGGCTGTCAAACACAGGTTGGCAACACTTCAGCAACACTTCGCCCCGCCGGCCTCCCTTCGATTAGATGAAAGAATGGCAATGATCAAGAGTCGCAAACACGCGCAATCGCGTTTCAACCAACACATGAGCGCGGCGTTGGCCGTGATGCTGCTGCCGGTCGCGGCCGTGGCGCAGCAACAAACCATGCCCGAGGTCACGGTGCAGGGCACCGCCGACGGCATCAAGGCCGACAAGGCCTCGTCCGTCAAGTACACCGAGAAGCTGGTCGACACCGCCCAGACCATCACCGTCATCAAAAAAGAACTGATCGAACAGCAGGGCGCCGTCACCTTGACCGAAGCGCTGCGCAACACCCCCGGCGTGGGCGCCTTCTTCCTGGGCGAGAACGGCAACACCAACACCGGCGACGCCATCTTCATGCGCGGCTTCGACGCCTCCGGCAGCATCTACGTCGACGGCGTGCGCGATATCGGCTCGATCTCGCGCGACACCTTCAACATCGAACAGATCGACGTGCTCAAGGGCCCGGCCGGCACCGACAACGGCCGCAGCTCGCCGACCGGTTCGATCAACCTGGTCAGCAAGCAGCCGCAGCAGGAAAACGCCTACCTCGGCTCCGTCACCTTCGGCAGCGGCAAGCAAAAGCGCGCCACCGCCGACCTCAACCAGGTGCTCGACGCCGACAGCGGCACCGCCTTCCGCGTCAACGTGCTGGGCCAGGACTCCGGCAACGCCGCGCGCGACGTCGTCGAGAACAAGCGCTGGGCCGTGGCGCCGTCGGTCGCGTTCGGCCTGAACGGTCCGACCCGCGTCTACCTGAACTACCTGCACGTCAAGCAAAACAACATCCCCGACGGCGGCGTGCTGACCATCGGCCTGCCCGGCTACCGCGCGCCGGTGCCGACCACCGGCGGCACGGCGGCGTTCCGGGCGGCCGAGGCCGTGCGCCTGGCGCCGCTCAACAGCGCCCCGCGCGTCGATCCGCGCAACTTCTACGGCTCCTCGTACGACCATGACGACGTCACCGCCGACATGGGCACCGTGCGCATCGAGCACGACTTCGCCGGCGGCGTCAAACTGCAGAACACCACCCGCTTCGGCAAGACCGAGCAGGACTACCTGCTGACCTCGTTCATGGCCACCAACGCCAACGTGATCCTGCCGACCCCCGATCCGGCCACCTGGCAGATGCTGCGCACCAACACCACCTTCCGCGACGCGACCAACAAGGTCTTCACCAACCAGACCACCGCCACCGCCGAATTCGCCACGGGCGCGCTCAAGCACACCGTGGTCGGCGGCATCGAGCTCACCAGCGAGAAGCAGACCTTGTACACGTGGGCGCCGACCGGCGGCACCGGCTTGCCGGTCACCAGCATCTACTATCCGAACCCGGCCACGTCGTTCAAGCTGACCTACGCCCTCACCGGCGCGCAAAGCCGCGGCACCACCGACACCCAGAGCGCGTACGTGTTCGACACCATCAAGATCGGCGACAAGTGGATCCTGAACGGCGGCGTGCGCCTCGACCACTACACCACCGAGTACGACGCCGTGGCGCTGCAGGCCCTGGTGACCCCGCCGGCGGTGCAGCCGCTGCCGGTCGGCACGCGCATCCCGACCTCGCTCAAGAAAAGCGACAACCTGATCAACGGCAAATTGTCGGCGCTCTACAAGCTGACCCCGGAGAGCAGCGTCTACGGTCTGGTGGCGACGTCGAAGGCGCCGCCGGGCGGCACCAACTTCACCCTGAGCACGGCGGCCAACAGCGCGGCCAACGTCAACTACGACCCGCAGGAAACCACCAACTACGAGGTGGGCGGCAAGTGGGACCTGCTCAAGCAGAAGCTGTCGCTGTCGGCCGCGCTGTACCGCACCGACGTCAAGAACGAGGTCGAGGTCGATCCGACCAACCCGGCCGTCTACTACCAAAACGGCAAGAAGCGCGTCCAGGGCGTCGAGCTGGGCGTGACCGGCGAAATCACCCGCGGCTGGATCGTCAGCGCCGGCTACACCCGCATGTCGACCAAGGTCGAGAAGGGCCGCTCGGTGCTGGCCAACGGCGAGGAACAACTGGCCTACACGCCCAAGCAAGCGTTCACCTCGTGGACCTCGTACACCCTGCCGATGGGCCTGACGGTCGGCGGCGGCGTGCGCTTCTCCGACAAGCTGCTGCGCGGCACCGACGGCGCCGTCGGCACCCCGGCCTACATCGATTCGTACTGGGTGGCCGACGCCATGGCGTCGTATCCGATCAACAAGAACATCGATGTGCGCCTGAACGTGTACAACCTGGCCGACAAGGAATACGCCGCGGCGATCAACAAGTCGGGCTACCGTTACACCCCGGGCACGCCGCGTTCGGCCAGCCTGACGGCCAACATCAAGTTCTAAGGTAAGCTTGTAAGGTTTAAGCAAAGGGCCCTTCAGCCGTGTTGCTTGCCCCGCCCTCGCCGGCGGGGCTTTTGTTTTTCCGGACTTACTGTTTCGAGGAGTTTTACCATGATGCTGCACATCCCGGGCGTGTTGCGCCGCGAACAGGTGGCCGCCATGCGCGCGCGCCTGGACGCCTCGGACTGGATCGACGGCCGCGCCACCGTCGGCGCCCAGGGCGCCCAGGTCAAGCAGAACCGGCAGCTGCCGGAGACCTCGCCGCTGGCGCTCGAGCTGGGCCGCACCGTGCTGGCGGCGCTGGCCGACTGCCCGCTGTTCTTCTCGGCCGCGCTGCCGCTGCGCACCATTCCACCGCTGTTCAACAGCTACGCCGGCGGCGAGCACTACGGCGCGCACGTCGACGGCGCGCTGCGCCGCATGCCGAACGTGAACGTGACCGCGGGCGGCGGCGAGTGGGTGCGCACCGACGTCTCGTCGACCTTGTTCCTGAGCGATCCGGACGACTACGACGGCGGCGAGCTGATCGTCACCGACGCCTACGGCGAGCACGAGGTCAAGCTGCCGGCGGGCGACCTGATCCTGTACCCGTCGACCAGCGTCCACCGGGTCGAGCCGGTCACGCGCGGCGCCCGCGTGTGCTCGTTTTTCTGGACCCAAAGCATGGTGCGCGACGACATGCGGCGCGGCATGCTGCTCGAGCTGGACCAGACCATCCAGAGCCTGCGCGCGCGCCTGGGCGACTGCGCCGAACTGGTCGGCCTGACCGGGCATTACCACAATCTGTTGCGCCAGTGGAGCGAAGTCTAGGCCGGGCAACCACGCGGCAACCTGCCGGCGGCCGCCGGGCTGCTGCCCGGCGGCTACACTTTCGCAAGTTCGCAACAGTTCCCTCAAAAAGAATATAAAAAAGTCTAGCAATTTTGAGCACGCTGGCTAAACTCCCAGTTCACGGGTGGCCGGCGTGGCGCGAGCGCGCGCCGACGCGGCCTTCCGTTCATACACGGAGGTTTCCATGGTCAGCGTACGAGGCACCCGCCCACCACCCCATTTCCGCTCCAACCGACTGCGCACCGGGCTGCGCCTGCTACCGCTGTTGTGCGCGGCGTGGGCGGGCAGCGCGGCGGCCATCGACGTGATCTACCAGGGGCCGCCGGGCGGCAGCGGCCTGACCGGCGTCGCGCCGGGCGCGGCCGGCGGCAACGGCGCGACGGCGCCCACCGCGCTGCAGGTGCGGGTCAGCGGCGACCTTGCCAACACGATGGCCGTCACCGGCGGCAAGGGCGGCGACGGCGGCGACGGCGCGCCCGGCAACGCCAGCATCGCGGGCGGCAACGCCGGCGCCGGCGGCAACGGCGCCTTCAGCTTCGGCGTGCTGACCGCGACGCTGGTCGCCGGTCCGGCCTCGGTGGCGGTCGCCGGTACCGGCGGACTGGGCGGCAACGCCGGCCAGCCCGGGGCCGGTTTCGGCGCGCCGGGCGGCGGCCAGGGCGGCACCGGCGGCAACGGCGGCGACGCCACCGCCAGGGCCACGCTGATCACCGCCGCCGGCGCGGCCGGCCAGGTGGCGGCCAGCGCCAGCGGCGGCCAGGGCGGCCTCGGCAGCGCCGGCCGCGCCAGCGGCAACGGCGGCGCCGCCACCAGCAACGCCCGCGCCGTCAGCTTCGGCAGCGCGCCGTTGCAGCTGTCGTCCAGCGCCAACGGCGGCGCCGGCGGCGCGGCCACCTTCGACAACGCGCAGGCCGGCGCCGGCGGCGCGGCCACCGCCACCAACGGACTCGGTGCTCCGGGTTCGGGCGTGCCCGACCTGACCATGCTGACCACCGCCACCGGCGGGCGCGGCGGCGACGCCAACGGCGACTTCACGCTGGCGCCGCACGCCAACGGCGGCAACGGCGGCGCGGCCACGGCCAGCAACACCGCCGCCTACGCCGCCAACACGCTGACGCTGACGCAGACGGCCACCGGCGGCGCCGGCGGCGCCACCATCTTCGGCCTCGGCGGCCAGGGCGGCAACGCCACGTCCACGCTGGCGCTGTCGTCCGGCGCCGCGCCGTCGGTCAACGTGGCCGGCACCGCCATCGGCGGCCAGGGCGGCGCCGGCGTCGGCGGCCCGTTCGATGGCGGCGCCGAATGGGGCACACCCGGCGGCGGCGGCGCGGCCGACAGCCAGCTGTCGCTGAACTCGTCGGCGACCGGCTGGACCGCCCAGATCACCGGCGCCAGCACCGCCGTCGCCGGCCGGCAGGGCGACGGCGCGTTCACCACCCCGGACGGCGGCGCGGCCACCGCCGTCGCCGTCGTCAATGGCGCCGGCCGCGTGACCAGCGTGGCCGACGCCACCGGCCAATACGGCGCGGCCGCCGGCGGCCAGGGCAACGCGCAGGCCACGGCCGGCTCGAACTACATCGCCATCGCCCGCGCCAACGCCGCCGGCGGCGGCGCCTTCTTCAACGGCGGCGCCGCCGCCAACGCCACCGCGACGGCCAGCGCCGGCTACTTCGCCAGCGCCAACGCCGTGGCCACGCCCGGCGGCGGACGCTTCGGCTGGACCGATGGCGGCGCGGCGTCGGCCCAGGCCACCGTGACCCGCATCGCCGCCGCGCCGGTGTCGGCGGCGCAGCCGTCCGAGGCGCGCGCGCGCGCCGTGTCCACCTACCACGGCGGCGCGGTCGCCGCGCGCAGCACCTACATCGACGACAGCCTGGGCGCCGCCGTCACCACCCGCGCCGTCAGCGGGGAACCGCTGATGCTGTACACGGCCGAGGCGAACACCGCCGCCAATGTCGGCGGCGCGGCCTACGGCCCCTGGGCCCCCGGGGACGGGCAAGGCGTGCCGGTGGTCTCGTACGCCAGCGCGCTGCCCACCGCCGCCTCGGTGGCGCCGCTGATCGCCTCATCGGCCGAGGTGCAGGCGGCGTTCGCCGACGCCACCACGCTGGCGGCCGGCACCATGGCCGCGATGATCGCCCCGTTGACCGCCAGCGCCGAATTGAGCTTGCCGTTCAGCGCCGGCAACCACCTGCTGCTGGGACTGGTGCGGCCGTTCTTCTCGCCCGGCTTCGACAGCAGCTTCAGCTTCTCGGTCAGCAACGGCGGCACCTCGCTGTACTCGGCCAGCTTCACCACCTTGGCCCAGGCCGACGGCGTGTTCAACGGCCACGTGCTCGACCTGGGCGTGGTCAACGCCAATACGCTCGAGCTGCTGCTGACCTTCACGCTGGACAACGGCATCTACGGCTTCAGCTACCTGGTCGGCCAGGGCGGCGCGCTGGCGCCGGTGCCGGAGCCGGGCAGCTGGATGTTGCTGATGCTGGGGCTGGCGCTGCTGGCGTGGCGCGCCGGCGCGTTCAAGACCACCCGCATCGGCCCGCCGACCAGGGCCGGTTGAGCGCACGCAGGCTTACAAACTGCAAGCCACGCCGCGCCTCCCCCGAAGCATGCGCCCTTATGCCACAAGGGCGTATGCGAACCACGCCGACGCTGCCGACCGAATGCAACGGTCCGACTCCCCCTTCCTGAAAATACTTGCCACGCGTAACGCTAACGTGACATGATCAAGATCAGACTTTGGTTTGATGTTGCGCATTTCGGAAGGGAATGTGGTCGCGATGGTGGTGGATTTCTCCTCATGCCCGCAATGGGCAAGGCACGCAGCAGCTTGCACTCTTCAAGCGTCATCGCACCACGACCCGAAAAGCCACTTGTATCCCGCTAGCCTCCACGCCGTTACGCCGGCATCCATTTTCGCTGTTTCACGAATCGTCGCCTGCGCGCCGCGCGCAGCGCCGATGCATCCGCTCTAGGGAGAAATTATGTTTTCAAACATGAAGGTGGCCGTGCGGCTGTCGCTGGGCTTCGGCGCGGTGGTGCTGTTGTTGCTGGTGCTGTCGGCGGTCAGCATGATGCGCATGGCCAGCATGGACCACGATATGGATCTGATCATGAATGACCGCTATCCCAAGGTGGTGCTGGCCAACGAGGCGGCCACGCGCACGCTCGACAACGCCCGCCAGGTGCGCAGCATGCTGCTGACCACCAACGAGGACGAGCGCGAAAAATACAAGGCGGCGGCCGAGGCCAACCGCGTAAAGGTGTCCGACGCGCTGGGCAAGCTGGACAAGCTGATCAACAGCGACAAGGGGCGCGCGCTGTTCAAGGAGATCACCGACAGGAACGCCGTGCTCAACCCGGCGTACAACGAACTGTATAACCTGATCAAGAACGATCCGAAGAAGGCGCTCGATTATTTGAAGGAGGATTTCGTCGTCATCAACAGCGCCTATCTCGGCGCGCTCGAGAATCTGGTCAAGTTCCAGAATGAGCTGATGGACCAGGAGCGCGTCGCCGCCAACGCCAACTACGAAAGCACGCGCACGGTGATCGTCAGCCTGTCGGTGGCGGCGGTGCTGATCGCGGTGGTGCTGGCGTGGCTCATCACCGCCAGCCTGGTCAAGAGCCTCGGCGGCGAGCCGAACTACGCGGCCGACGTCATGCGGCGCATTTCCGAAGGCGACCTCAGCGGCGAGGTGCGGGTCAAGCCGGGCGACCGCGGCAGCCTGCTGCTCACCATCAAGCAGATGGTGGCGAAGTTGACGCAGGTGATCGACGGCCAGCGCACGGTGGTGGAGGCGGCCAACCGCGGCAACTTCGCCGCGCGCATCGACCTCAACGGCCTGCAGGGCTTCCAGCGCGAAATGGGCGAGGGCTTGAACCAGCTCGCCACCACCACCGGCGCCAGCATCGACGACGTGGTGCGCGTGATGGGCGCGATGTCGGAGGGCGACCTGACGCAGACCATCGACAAGCCGTACGAGGGCGCCTATGGCGAACTGAAAAAATACGCCAACAACACCGTCGCCAAGCTGGCGCAGGTGGTGTCGGAAGTGAACGCCAACGCCGAGGGCCTGGCGGCCGCGTCCGAAGAGGTCAGCGCGACGGCCAACTCGCTGGCGCAGGCGGCCAGCGAGCAGGCCGCCGGCGTCGAGGAAACCTCGGCGTCGGTCGAGCAGATGACGGCGTCGGTGGCGCAAAACACCGACAACGCCAAGGTCACCGACGCCATGGCCAGCCGCGCCGCCTCCGAGGCCACCGAGGGCGGCGAGGCGGTGCGCTCGACGGTGTCGGCGATGAAACAGATCGCCGCCAAGGTGTTGATCATCGACGACATCGCCTACCAGACCAACCTGCTGGCGCTGAACGCGGCCATCGAGGCGGCGCGCGCGGGCGAGCACGGCAAGGGCTTCGCCGTGGTCGCGGCCGAGGTGCGCAAGCTGGCCGAGCGCAGCCAGATCGCCGCGCAGGAGATCGGCGAGGTCGCCACCAGCAGCGTCAGCCTGGCCGAGCAGGCCGGGCAAATGCTGGGGGCGATGGTGCCGAACATCAAAAAGACGTCCGAGCTGGTGCAGGAGATCACGGCCGCGTCGGAGGAGCAGTCGTCGGGGCTGGCGCAGATCAACAGCGCCATCGCGCAGCTGAGCCAGACCACGCAGCAAAACGCCGCCGGCTCCGAGCAGCTGGCGTCGACGGCCGAGCAGATGAGCAGCCAGGCCGAGGAGCTTCAGCAGGCGATGAGCTTCTTCCGGATCGGCCACACGGCCGGCGCCAGGAGCGCCGCGCCGCGTCCGCAGCCGCGCGGCGGCGCGCGGCCGGTGCCGATCCGCCAGGTCGAGCTGGCGGGCGGACCGGACGAATCGAAGTTCGTCAAGTATTGATCCGGGCCTAGGCCCGTTGCGGAATCTCCAGGCCCCTGGCCACGGCGGGCCTGGCGACGAAGGCCTCCAGCGCCCGCGTCACATGCGGGAAGTCGGCGATGCCGACCAGATCGCCGGCCTGATAAAAACCGATCAGGTTGCGCACCCACGGGAAGGTGGCGATGTCGGCGATCGTGTACTGGTCGCCGGCCAGCCACCGGCGCGTCGCCAGATGCCCGTTCAACACCCCCAATAAACGCTTGGACTCGGCCACGTAACGGTCGCGCGGGCGCTTGTCCTCGTAGTCCTTGCCGGCGAACTTGTGGAAGAAGCCCAGCTGGCCGAACATCGGCCCGATGCCGCCCATCTGGAACATCAGCCACTGGATCGTTTCGTAGCGCCCGGCGGCGTCGGCCGGCAGCAATTGCCCGCTCTTTTCCGCCAGATAAATCAGGATCGCGCCCGATTCGAACAGCGCCAGCGGCTTGCCGTCCGGACCGTTCGGGTCGATGATGGCCGGAATCTTGTTGTTCGGATTGAGCGACAGGAATTCCGGCGATGTCTGGTCGCCGGTCTCGAAGTTCACCAGGTGCGGCTCGTACGCCAGCCCGGTTTCCTCCAGCATGATGGACACCTTGACGCCGTTGGGCGTCGGCAGCGAATACAGCTGGATGCGGTCGGCGTGGGCGGCCGGCCATTTTTGCGTGACGGGGAAATGGGAGAGATCGGTCATGTGCTGCCTTTCGAATGTGCGTCCCACAAAATAGCAGAATTCCGCCATCCGGGTCCGGCGCCGCCCCCGGATGGCGGCCGGCCAGCCCTCGTCCGCATGCGAATGAGAGTGATTATCATTTATAATGTGAAACTTATTTCATTTTCAACGGGTTTACATGTCTTTTCGTCCCACCGCGCGCTTCCTCGCGCTGAGCCTCCTTTCCGCCGCCCCCTTCGCCTCCGTGGCCCAGGCCCAGCCCGGCACCGATGACGCCGCCGGCGCCGCCACGGCCGTCGATGCCGCCCTGCCCCAGGTCAACGTCGTCGCCGACCGCGCCAGCGGCCAGTACAATCCGCAGCACAGCAGCGGCGCCACGCGCACCGACACGCCGCTGCGCGAAGTGCCGCAATCGGTGCGGGTGATGGGCCAGCAGCAGATCGAGGACCTCGGCGCGCTGCGCCTGGCCGACACCGTCGATTTCGTCAGCGGCGTCTCCCGCCTCAACGATTTCGGCGGCACCTGGGACAACTACGCCATTCGCGGTTTCAGCAGCACCGACATGGGCTTCCTGGTCAACGGCTTTCCCGGCTCGCGCGGCTACAACCCGCCGCGCGACACCGCCACCGTCGAGCGCTTCGAATTCCTCAAGGGACCGGCGTCGGCGCTGTACGGCAGCAGCGAGCCTGGCGGCACGATCAACATCGTCACCAAGAAACCCAAGTTCAGCGCGCACAACGTCGCCGAGGTCAGCCTGGGCAGCCGGGGCCTGCGCCGCGCCACCGTCGACAGCACCGGCGCGCTCGGCGCCAAGCTGGCCTACCGCATCAACCTGATGACGGAGGAGGGCGACAGCCGCTCGACCTTGCTGCACAACAAGCGCAACCTGGTGGCGCCGGCGCTGACCTGGGTCATCGATGCGCAAACGATGCTGAACTACGAAGCCGAGTTCCTGCGCGTGGACACGCCGCTCGACCGTGGTCTCGTCAACGTGCGCGGCGCGCTCGGCACGCTGCCGCGCGACCGCATCCTGAACGAACCGTCCGACGGCAACATGGCCATGCGCAGCGACACCCACCAGCTGACCCTGGACCGGGCGCTGTCGGAGCATTGGCGCGCGCGCGCCGGCGCCAGCTACAAGGAAAGCACGTTCGACGGCAACTACACCGAGGCCACGTCGCTGGCGGCCGACAACCGCACGCTCAACCGCCAGGCCACGTGGCGCCAGCTGCCGTCGCGCGACGTCTCGGTGCAGGGCGAGCTCGAAGGCAAGTTCGACACCGGCGGCATCGGCCACACGCTGCTGGTCGGCGCGGAGGCGTCGCGCCTGTGGATGAACACCGAGATCCTGCGCTCGGCCAACACGCCGATCGATATCTACAATCCGGTCTACGGAAGGCCGGCGACGGCGCTGACCAACCGCACCTCCAGCTCGGACGAGCGCCAGCGCGTGAAGGCGGTGTTCGCGCAAGACCAGCTCAGCCTGTCCCCGCAATGGAAGTTGCTCGGCGGCCTGCGCTGGGACGAATACAACCAGGACATCGACAACCGCGTCGCCAGGACGGCTTCGTCGAAACAGCAGAGCGCCGTCTCGCCGCGCGCCGGGCTCACTTTCCTGCCGAACGCGTGGAGCTCGCTGTACGTGTCGGCCGCCAAATCGTTCCGTGGCAACAGCGGCACCGACATCAACGGCAGCCCGTTCGAGCCGCAACGCTCGACGTCGTATGAGGCGGGCTGGAAACTGCAAACGCCGGACCAGCGCCTGGGCGCCAACTTCGCCGTCTACGACATCGCCAAAACCAATGTGCTGACGGCCAGCGACGTGCCCGGCTATTCGGTCGCGGCCGGCAAGATCAAGAGCAGCGGCGCCGAGGCCGACGTCTACGGCCAGATCGACGCCAACTGGCGCGTCAGCGGCAATTTTGCGTGGGATGACGCGCGCGTCGACCAGGACCGGACCCTGGCGCCGGGCACGCGCATCATGAACGTGCCGAAAGTGGCCGCCGGCGTGCTGGCCATCCGCGAAGCCGTCCTCGACGGCGGCCGCTACGGCGTCGGCGCCGGCGTCAACTACGTCGGCGAGCGCTCCGGCAACACCGCCGACAGCTACACCCTGCCGGCCTACACCACGGCCAAGCTGGTGAGCTACTGGCAGATCGGCAAGAAGGTGCGGCTGTCGCTGGACGTGCACAACCTGTTCAACCGCAACTACTACACGGCCTCGTGGGCCAACCTGTATGTCATCCCCGGCGCCGCGCGCAGCGTCGTCACGCGCCTGAAGGTAGATCTGTAAAGCGTCGACCCGTAAGCGGTGCGTCGCCGCCGCGCCGCTTCTGCTAAGGTTCCGGTCTGGGCGCGGCGCGGACTCCCCGGAATCCGGATTGCGGATTGCGGATTGCGGATTACGCCGCGCGCTTTCCCATCAGTGCGGAGGAGGCAACATGGAACGATTCCTGATCGTCTACCGTGGCGCTCCCGGCGGTACGTCGGAGGCTTCGGAACACAACCCCGGGCTATGGTCGGACTGGTTCGCGACCTTGGGCGCGGCCCTGATCGACCGCGGCAGCCTGGCACATGACGGTGTCGAAGTGACCAGCCGGCTGCTGGGCCCCAAGTTGTCCGGCAGTACCCTGGCCGGCTATTCGCTGCTGGCGGCGGGCGATTTGAACGACGCCGTCCGGCTGGCCGAAGCGTGTCCGATTTTCGGCCAGCAAGGGTGGGTGGAAATCGCGCGGCTGACGGACGCGCCCGCCTGATGCGTGGTCGCCCGCCGCCGCCCGTAGCGGAAAACGCCCCCGCCCACAGCCCGTCCTTCATGCGCCATGTCACGGGCATGCTGATGGCCGTCACCATCGGCTTGCTTATTTGGCACCACTACGGCATGGAACGGGTCATCGATCTGTCCCACCGCAACAACGTCATGCTCGAAGTGCAGGGCGACGTCAGCAGCGGCGGCTCGAGCGTGGCCACGCTCGAGCGCGGCGACGGCGTGTTGCGCCTGCGCTGCCGGTTGATGCGCACGATCGATTGGCCCAGCTGCAAATACCTGTTCGTCATCAGCCAAACCGGCAAGGGCATGGACTTGTCGGAATTCGACTCGGTCAGCGTCGACGTCCATTACCGCGGCCCGGGACGCCACGCGCTGCGCCTGATGCTGATGAATTTCGAACCGGAAGTGTCGACCGTGTCAGACTGGATGTCGCAGAAAATCAACGAGCTCGAGTTCGAGGTGCCGGACCGCGGCGTCGCCGGGATTCCGCTCAACGTGTTCCACACGGCCACCTGGTGGATCGACTACAAGCGCGTGCCGCTGGCCGCGTCCGGGGTGCGCATGGACAACGTCACCCGGGTCGAACTAATGACCGGCGCGGCCAACCAGGCCGGCGAACACATCATCGATCTGCGCTCGCTGCGCTTCCATGGAAAATGGATCAGCCAGGGCCGCCTGTACATGCTGCTGATGGGGGCGTGGATCCTGTGCGCGGTCAGCTGGCCGCTGGTGGCGTCGCTGCAATTGCGGCGCCAGCTGCGCCACAGCAGCAAACGGCTCAATCTGCTGAGCGAAGTCAACCGGGCTCTGCAGCTCGAGGCGCGCGAGCTGGTCGAGCAGGTCAACACCGACCCGCTGACCGGCGCGCTGAACCGCCAGGGCCTGCGGGCGGCGCTGATGAGCACCCCGGCGATCCTGGCCGCGCCGATGTCGGTGGTGTTTACCGACATCGACCATTTCAAGCACATCAACGACCAGCACGGCCACGACGCCGGCGACGCCGTGCTGCGCCAGTTCGCCGCCGAGATCACGGCCGGCATCCGCTCCAGCGACAAGCTGGTGCGGTGGGGCGGCGAGGAATTCCTGATCATTTGCTCGGGCACCAGCGCCGAACAGGCGCGCGTGCTGGCGGAAAAACTGCGCGCCGGCTTGAACAACGCGCGCTGGCCCATCCAGCCCGGCATCACCGCCTCGTTCGGCATCGCCGAGCTGACGCCGAACGACGATATCGGCGACGCCATCAAACGCGCCGACGAGGCCCTGTACGCGGCCAAGGACGCCGGGCGCGACCGCGTGGTGGTCGACCTGGGCTGGGACGACATGGCGCCCGCAGACAAACCGCGCGCGCCGCTGAGCGCGCCGCGCTAGCCGGGCCGCATCGACGCCGCGGGCGCGGTGCTTGCCACCTTGCCCGCTGGTCGGATACCACAAAGCCGCTCGGTCCCGGACCGCCAGGCCACGGGCCTGCCGACACCCCGTCCCCCTCCGGCTAGGTATCCTTCCCTTGTGTCAACGGAGCGCAGCCCCTACACTCGAAGCAACTCCACTATCGCCCCGGCCCCGCATGTCCGCCCATCATCTGCGCGAAGCGCTGCTTTTCCTGGCCCTGGCCGGCATCCTGGTGCCGGTCCTGCAGCGGCTGCGCGTCAACCAAATGCTGGGATTCCTGGTGGCCGGCATCCTGTTCGGCCCGCACGGCATCGGCGACTGGGCCGGCGGCGCGCCGTGGCTGGCGCTGGTGACGTTCCAGGACGTCGAGCGCATCAAGTCGCTGGCCGAGCTGGGCATCGTGTTCCTGATGTTCATGATCGGGCTGGAGCTGTCGCCGACGCGGCTGTGGTCCCTGCGGCGCGACGTGTTCGGCACCGGCGCGGCCCAGGTCGGCATCACCGCCAGCGTGATCGGCCTGTGCGCCTACCTGTTCGGCAACCCGCCCGCCGCCGCCATGGCGATCGGGCTGACGCTGGCCATGTCCAGCACCGCCGTGGCGATAGAGCTGATGAGCAAGCAGCACGCGCTGAAAACCGCGCTGGGCCAGAAGTGCTTCGCGATCCTGATGCTGCAGGACCTGGCCGTGGTGCCGGCGCTGATCCTGGTCGAGGGGCTGGCCGGCGGCGGCGGCCAGGCGCTGGCATGGACGCTGCTGGTGGCCGTGGCCAAGGCGGCGGCCACCATCACCTTGCTGTACCTCGTGGGAAGGCGCGTCGCCAAGCCGCTGCTGTCCTCGGCCGCCGTCCAGCGCCAGCCGGACGTGTTCGTCGCGCTGATCCTGCTGATGGTGCTGGGCATCGCCGCGCTGACGGCGGCCAGCGGCCTGTCGCTGGCGCTGGGCGCGTTGCTGGCGGGGCTGCTGCTGGCCGACACCGAATTCCAGTACGAAGTCGAAATCATCGTCGAGCCGTTCAAAGGCTTGCTGATGGGGCTGTTCTTCATGGCGGTCGGCATGGCGGTCGATTTGCGGCTGGTGGCGGCGTTCCCGCTGCTGCTGCCGGCCTCGGTGCTGGGGCTGCTCGCGATCAAGGCGGCGGTGGTGGCGCTTTTACTGGGCGGCTGGGGCCGGCTAGGCTGGGCCACCGCCCTGCAGGGCGGCTTGCTGCTGGGGCAGGGCGGCGAGTTCGCCTTCATCATCCTCGCCTACGCGGTCAGCACGCGGCTGCTGACGCCGGAGGCCAGCCAATTCCTGCTGCTGGTGGTCAGCCTGAGCATGCTGATCGCGCCCGCCGCGGCCGCCGTCGGCGCGGCCCTGGCGCGGCGCGAACGCGCCGGGCGCGAGGCGGCGGCGTCGAACAGCGAACCGCAGCCGGCCGCCGATCTGAGCGGCCACGTCATCATCGGCGGCTTCGGCCGCGTCGGCCGGCTGATCGCCGACGTGCTCGACCGGCAGGGCATCCGCTACATCGCCGTCGAACGCGACCGCCACCTGGTCGACCACGCCCGTGGCCAACGCCACGGCGAGCGCGTGTTCTCCGGCGACGCCGCGCTGCCGGAGCTGTTGCGGCGCCTCGGCGTCAACGAGGCCGCCTGCGTGGTGCTGACCATGGACGACCCGCACGCGGCGCTGCACGCGGTCGGCGCGCTGCGGCGGCATTATCCACAACTGTGCCTGCTGGCGCGGGCGCGCGACGAGAAGCACGCGCGCGCGCTCAAGCAGGCCGGCGCCACCGAAGTGGTGTCCGAAGCGATCGAGTCCGGCTTACAGCTCGCTGGTTTCGCGCTGGGGGCGGCCGGCATGTCGATGGGCGCGGCCGGCTTTCACATCGGCCAGGAACGCGCCGATCTGCTGGCCCGTATCGACGATCGCCCGGCTGTCTGAGCGGGTGTAGCGCACCACCGGGCTGGTCGGCAGCCGCAGGTCTTGCCGCAGCAACTGCTCGAACGCCTCGGCGCCGAGCGGGCGGCTGTAGTGGTAGCCTTGCATCAGGTCGCACCCCTCGGCCCGCAGGAAATCGAGCTGCGCAGCGTTCTCGACGCCTTCGGCGATCACCTCCAGCCGCAGGCTGTGCGCCAGGGTGATGATGGCGCGCACGATGGCGGCGTCGTCGGCGTCGATGCTCAGTTCGCGCACGAACGATTGGTCGATCTTGAGCACGTCGATCGGGAAGCGCCGCAGATAGGACAGGCTCGAATAGCCGGTGCCGAAATCGTCGATCGAGATGTGCACGCCGAGCGACTTGAGGTTGCGCAGCACTTCGATGGCGTGGTCGACGTCGTGCATCACCGTGCCCTCGGTCAGCTCCAGCTCCAGCAGCGACGGGGTCATGCCGGTCTCGCGCAGCAGCCCGGCGATCGATTGCACCAGCGCTTGCTGGCTGAACTGGCGCGGCGACAGGTTGACGGCCACCCGCAGCGTGCGGTAGCCGGCGCGCTGCCAGGCCATCGTCTGCAGGCACGCGGTGCGCAGCACCCAGGCGCCGATCGGCACGATCAGCCCCATCTCCTCGGCCAGGCCGATGAAGCGCGACGGCGCGATCATGCCCTCGGTCGGATGGTTCCAGCGCAGCAGCGCCTCCATGCCGACGATCTTGCCGCTGCGCAGATTGAGCTGCGGCTGGTAGTGCAGCACGAATTCGTCGCGCTCGAGCGCGCGCCGCAGGTCGCCCTCGATCTTGAGCCGGTCCAGGGTGCGCTCGTTCATCTCGGCCGTGTAGAACTGGAAGGCGTTGCGGCCCAGCTCCTTGGCGCGGTACATGGCGATGTCGGCGAAACGGGTCAGGCTCTCGGCGCTCTCGCCGTCGGTCGGGTAGGTGGCCACGCCGATGCTGCAGTGGACGACGAACTCGTGGCCGGCGACCAGGATCGGCTGCGCGATCGCGTCCATGATGCGGTTCAGGATCGCGACGCCGGTGCCGTCCTCGGGATGGTCGGGCAGCACCAGCATGAACTCGTCGCCGCCGACGCGCGCCACGGTGTCGGTTTCGCGCACGCAGCCCAGCAGGCGCTCGGCGACGATTTTGAGCAGCTTGTCGCCGGCCTCGTGCCCGAGCGTGTCGTTGACGAACTTGAAGCGGTCCAGGTCCAGGAAGGCGACCCAGAACGTGCCGCCCCGGCGCCGGGCGCCGGCGATGGCGTCGTTCAGGTGCTCGCGCAGCAAGTTGCGGTTGGCCAGGCCGGTCAGGCTGTCGTGCGTGGCCTGGTATTCGATCTCGGCCTCGTAGCCCATCGCCGCCGAGATGTCGTACTGGGCCACGACGAAGTGGCTGACCTTGTCGTCCTGGTCGCGCACCGGCGCGACGAACAGGTCGCTCCAGTAGCCGCTGCCGTCCTTGCGGTGGTTGCGCACCAGCGCATGGCCTTCGGTCTGGTCGCGCAGCGCGTGATGGATCTGCTCGATGTTGCCCTGGTATTGGCTGCTGCCGTGCAGGAAATCGAGTCCGCGCCCCAGCACCTCCTGCGCGCTGAAGCCGGTGATGCGCTCGAACGCCGGATTGACGTACTCGATCGCGTGCTCGGGCGCGCGGGCGCTGCACAGGATGATGGCGTTGGCGGACACCTCGATCACGCGTTCGCGCAGCCGCAGCCCCTGCTCGGTCTGGGCGCGCCGGGCCAGATCCTCGGCCAGCCGCAGGTTGGCGAATTCCAGGGTGGCGGTGCGCGCGCGGGTGGCCCGCTCGATCAAGCCCAGCCGCGACACCAGCGCGTAGATGTAGGCCGTCGCCAGCAGCGTCGACAGCAGGCCGCCCAGCAGCGCGTACATCGAACCGTTGTGGCCGTCGGCGAAGAAGGTCGCCGCCTGGGCCACCTCCAGGCGCAAGGTTTGCTCGGCCAGCGCGAACGACGACACCACCGGCGCCGGCCGGTCGTAGAACAGCCATGCCGGCAGCCAGCGCGGGGCGCCGGCGGGTGCGAAGGCGGCGGCGACATCGCCGTGGCCGGCGATCAGGCGCGGCGCGGCGCCGGGGGCGGCGGCGAACAGGCGCATGCCGACGTTTTGTTGCGCCGCGAAGCCGCGCGCCGCGAGCACCGGCTCGAACAGGCGGTCGACCCGCAGTTCGGCGACCAGCTCGCCGATGACGGCGCGCCGGCGCGCGGCGGCGTTGTCGAGCGGCGCGCCCTGCCAAAACACCGGCGCCACCACGCGGAAGCCCGTGTGCCGGCCGGCGGCGAACAGCAGCGGCAGCACGCTGGTGCCGGCGCTGCCGCCGCGCTCGCGCGACGCGCGGCGCGCCTCGGCCAGCTCGGCCATCGGCGCCGTGTCCAGTCCCAGATGCGCTTCGTTGCCGAAAGACGGCTCCAGGTAATCGACCACCAGATAACTGTCGCGCACGGCGGCGCCGCGCACCTCGCCGTCGGACAGCTCGGTCAGCGTGAAACCGGGCACGCGGCGGCGCATCGCGGCCTCGTAGCCGGCGCGGTCGGCGTGCCGGAGCAGGCGTTCGAAACCGAGTGCCTGGATTTGCGGCGATTGCTTCAGCAGCGGCACGCTCAGGCGGCCGAATTGCTCGCGGCTGACGGCGCCGAAGGTGGCGAACACGCGCTGCAGCACGTCGACCTGTTCGGCGGCGTCGCGCACGCCGCCGACGACGGCGTTGATGCGCAGCGTGGCGTTTTGCTGGAATTGCACGGTTTGGCGCGCTATTTCGACCTTGCGCACGGTGACGAACAGCGCCGCCGTCAGCGCCAGGCCGACGGCCAAGGTGATCAGGGCCGACAACGACACCGAGATGCGCACGCGCGTGATTAGCTTTTGCATTGCTTACTCCTGGTAGCAGCTAACCGGGTTGGGCGGATCTGCGGGATGGTTCGATAGATGATCAGAAATGGACCGGGCTGGAAAGGTGGAAAGAACGCCCTGTGACAGTGTTGTTTATTTCCATGCGGAACTCCGTGCGGTACCATACATTGCGGTCGGCGGCCGGGTCCGCAGCGTCCTGCGTGCTCTATACTCTCGTGTTGTCTTCCCAACGTTCCGGCAGGAACGCCCTCGCCGCGACGGTGTCGCGCTAACCGTACAGCCGCTTTCCGCAATGACCAAATTCTCCGCCCACGATACCCCGCCCCGCATCCGCCGCAGCCAAACCCTGGCGCTGGTGCTGCTGGTGGTGTGCGGCGTCATCAACTACCTCGACCGCGCCACCCTGGCCGTCGCCAACGAATACATCCGCGCCGACCTCGGCCTGTCGCTTGGCCAGATGGGCTTGCTGCTGTCGGCGTTCTCGTGGAGCTACGCGCTGTGCCAGCTGCCGGTGGGCGCGCTGGTCGACAAGATCGGGCCGCGCTGGCTGCTCGGCATCGGCCTGGTGGTGTGGTCGCTGGCGCAGGCGGCCGGCGGGCTGGCCTCGAGCTTCGGCTGGTTCGTGATCGCCCGCATCGCGCTGGGCATCGGCGAGGCGCCGCAATTTCCGGCGGCGGCGCGGGTGGTAAGCAACTGGTTCCCGCCGCGCGCGCGCGGCACGCCGACCGGCATCTACAATTCCGCCTCGCCGCTGGGCGTCGCGCTCGCGCCGCTGTTGCTGGCGCCGCTGATCGCCGCCACCAGCTGGCACTGGGCCTTCTTCGTCACCGGCGCCATGGGCCTGGTGGCGGCGGTGGTGTGGGTGGCGCTGTACCGCGATCCGGCGCCGGCGCGGCTGGGCGCCGACGAGCGCGCCTATCTGGACGGCGGCGTCGCCGCACCGGCGGCCGGCGCGACCGGCTTCGCCGCCTGGTGCGCACTGTTCCGGCACCGCACCACGTGGGGCATGATGCTCGGCTTCTTCGGCTCGGTGTACCTGAACTGGGTGTACCTGACGTGGCTGCCGGGCTACCTGCGCACCGAGCGGCATATGGATCTGGCGGGCGCCGGCCTGGCGTCGTCGATTCCATTCATCTGCGGCTTCGCCGGCGCCTTGATCGCCGGCTGGGCCTCGGACCGCGTCGCCAGCAGGGCCAAGTCGCAGATGTCCGGCCGCCGCAACGCGGTGGTGGTCGCCACCCTGGGCATGGTGGTGTTCACGGTGCCGGCCGCGCTGGTCGACAGCAACGTGCTGGCCGTCGCCTGCATCTCGATGGTCATCTTCCTGGCCAACGCCTCGTCGGCCTGCGCCTGGTCGCTCGCCACCGTGGCGGCGCCGCCCAGCCGCATCGCCTCGCTCGGGGCCTTGCAGAATTTCGGCGGCTTCCTCGGCGGCGCGCTGGCGCCCATCCTGACCGGCTACATCGCCCAGACCTGGTCGTTCGTGCCGGCGCTGCTGACCGGCGCCGGCATCGCCTTCGTCGGCGCCATGTCCTACCTTTTGCTGGTGGTGCGGCCGATCCCCGAGGAGCGGAAAGTCTAGCAAAGCCGCTTGCGCCGGACCACACGATGAATATACAATCCATATACACTTCGTATATAGGATTACTTATGGGCATCGTCAACATCGACGACAATCTGCACGACCAGATTCGCAAGGCCAGCGGCGTGGGCTGCCGCTCGATCAACGCGCAGGCGGCGTTCTGGATCAAGATCGGCATGCTGTGCGAAATGAATCCCACGCTCAGTTTCAACCAGATCGTCGCCGGGGAGTTGCGCGCGGCGGGGGTAGGGGTCGAGGCCGACACCCAGTTCCGGAGCGCGATCGGATGACCAAGCGACCGGAAGAAATCGCGCTGATGGCGGAATCGGGCAAGCTGCTGGCCAGCGTGTTCGGCCATCTGGACCAGTTCAGCCTGATCGGCATGTCGACCATGCAGGTCAACGACCTGGTCGACGGCTTCATCGTCAACGAACTGCGCGCGCGTCCGGCCAGCAAGGGGCAGTACGGGTTCGCCTATTCGCTCAACTCTTCCCGCAACAACGTGGTGTGCCACGGCGTGCCGTCCACCACCGACATCCTGCGCGACGGCGATATCGTCAATTTCGATATCACCTTGGAGAAGAACGGCTTCATCGCCGATTCCAGCAAAACCTACCTCGTCGGCGCGGTCTCGCCGCTGGCCAGGCGGCTGGTGGAAGTGACCTACGAGGCGATGTGGAAAGGCATCAAGGCGGTGCGGCCGGGCGCCAGGCTGGGCGACGTCGGCCACGCCATCGAACGCCACGCGCGCCGCAACGGCTATTCGGTGGTCCGGGAATATTGCGGACACGGCATCGGCCGCGAGATGCACGAACCGCCGCAGGTGCTGCATTGGGGCAAGCCAAGGACGGGCTTGGTGCTACAGGAAGGCATGGTCTTCACCATCGAACCGATGCTCAACCAGGGCCGCCGCACCGTGCACACCGAGGATGACGGCTGGACCGTGGTGACCACGGACGGCAAGCTGTCCGCGCAGTTCGAGCACACGGTGGCGGTGACGCGCCACGGCGCGCGGGTGCTTACCTTGCGTTCCGAGGAAAGGGCGCCGATCTGAAAACCGACATCGACACTGCCCGCGCAGACGAGTTGACGCAGCGCCTGCGGCATCTCGCGTGCTCTTCCGCGTGGTTCAGCGCGGCGCTGGCGGCGGTGCGGGATCTGGGCCTCTCGTCATGGTGCATCGGCGCCGGCGCGGTCCGCAATCTGGTGTGGGACGCCTTGCACGGCTATGAGACGCCGTCGCAACTGGCCGACGTGGACGTGGCCTATTTCGACGCGTCGGATCTGGCGCCGGAAACGGAAGCGGACCTGCAGCGCCGTCTTCACGGCGCGATGCCGGGGATTGCGTGGGAAGTGACCAATCAGGCGTCGGTGCATCGCTGGTTCGAGGCGTATTTCGGCCATGCGGTCGAGCCGCTGGCATCGCTTCGCGACGGCGTCGGCTCCTGGCCGGAATACGCCACCGCCGTCGGCCTATGCCTGCATCGGGACGATACCATCGAAGTGATCGCGCCGCACGGCTTGGACGATCTGTTCGATTGCGTGGTGCGCCGCAATCCGGCGCGGGTGAGCATGGCGACGTATCGCCTGCGCGTCGCGCAGAAAAACTATCCGGCGCGCTGGCCGCGCGTGACGGTGGTCCACGGTTAGCGTTATCGCTTATTGGCCGGCGAAGGTTTTATCGCGTGGTGGCGGCAGCACCTGGCGAATCGCGGCGGCGACGATGTCCGGCGACGTCAGCGCCATCTGGTGGCTGGAGTCCGCCACCACCGTCTTCGCCTTCGGATACAGCGCGCGCACCGCGTCGCGGGTGGCGCTGTCCATGCGGAAGGCGCCGAAGTCGACGCCGATCGCGGTGCTGGAGGTCGGCTGGTTCACCAGCCGCACGATCGGCTTGTCGTCGATGCCGGGAAGGCCCAGGACCATGTCGCCGGTCTCGTCGATTTTCTCGATTTCGCGCCACACCGAGCGGGAGAAGGCGAGCTGGCCGGCGATGCGCGTCATCAGCGGAAAATCTTGCGTTTTCTTGATCATGCGCGGGTAGATCGCGTCGACCAGCACCAGCGCCTTCACCTCGTCCGGATAAATCCTGGCGAACAGCTGCATGTACAGGCCGCCGAGGGAATGGCCGACCAGAACGTATGGCGGCTTCAGATCCTTATGCCGCAGGATACCGCGCAGCTCCTCCACGATCGTGCGGCCGTCGCGCGGCGTGGCGGCCACCTCGCTGTTGCCATAGCCCGGGCGGTTATAGACGAACACCGATGCCTCCTGTGCGAGCTGCCCGGGCACCGTGCCCCACTTGTCGATGGTGTTGCGCGAGCCGCTCTCGAACACCACGACCGCCTCCGCCGTGGGATGGCGCAAGGTCAGCGACTCGACCCGGCGGCCGTCGATGGTGTCGACAAGCGGCGCGGGCGGCGCGGCGAAAGTGGGCGCTGCTGCTGCGGCGGCGGCGCAGAAAAGAAAAAGGACCGGCTTGAACATTGGCGTTTCCTCGGAAGAAAACGCCAGCATCGCCGATGGCGCCCGCCTGCGCATCGGCCGTGCGACGAATCGACAATGGGCGCGACGAACGGCAAGCGCCGGCTACATCGCCTTGAAAAGGTGGACGAACGCCCGGCTCACCGGCAACTCGCCGGCATGGCCGCGCATGCGCACGAACAGGCGGCTGGCCTGGTCCCGGCGCGTGCCCTCGAGCCAGGCCAGGTTGATCAGCGTGGAGCGGTGGACCTGCCAGAATTGCTCCGGATCGAGCTGCGCGGCCAGCTCGGTGATCGGCGTGCGGATCAGGAATTCGCCGTCGACGCTGGCGACGACCGTGTACTTGTCATCGGCAAAGAAAAAACGAATGTTGGCGACGTCGATATGGTGGGCGCGGTCGCCTTGGGAAGCCAGAATGTAGCGCAGCCGCGGGCGGGACGGCGCGGCCGTCAGCTGGTGCAGCACCCGCGCCATCGCCGGGCCGGACGGCGCGGCGGGCGCCGCGCGCAGGCGCGCCACCGTGCGCCCCAGCCTTTCCGTACTGACCGGCTTGAGTACATAGTCGAGCGCGGCGTGCTCGAACGCTTGCAGCGCGAACTCGTCGAAGGCGGTGACGAAGACCACCCGCGTCTGCCCTTCGATCCCCTGCGCCACCTCGAGGCCGGACAGGCCGGGCATCTGGATATCGAGGAAGGCGAGGTCCGGTTCGAGCTCGGCGATGCGGGCGGCGGCGTCGACGCCGTTGCGGGCGACATGGACGATCCGCAGTTCCGGCCACAGGGCCTGCAACTGGTCGCGCAGGTAATGCGCCAGATGCGGCTCGTCGTCCGCGATCAGCGCGCGCGTCATGCCGCCAGCTCCGGCGCGGGCGCGGTGGCGCGGCTGCGGTAAGGCATGTCGAGCACGACCTCGGCGCCGCTGTCGCGCGCTTGCAGGGTCAAGCTGGCGTCGGCGCCGAACTGGGTCTGCAAACGCGAGCGCAGGTTGGCCAGCGCCATGCCGGCGCCGGGGCGCAGCTGCTTGCCCGCTGCGTTCAAGCCCATGCCGTCGTCGACGACGCGCACCTCCAGCCGTCCGCCGCGCACGACGGCGTTGACGGCCACGCTGCCGCCTTCGAGCTTGGGAGCGAGGCCGTGCTGGATCGCGTTCTCGACCAGCGGTTGCAACATCAGCGTCGGCATGACGGCCAGCAGTGCCTCGTCGCTGGCGTCGAGGTGGAAACGCAGCCGGTCGTCCATGCGGATCTGCAGCAAGGAAAGGTAATTGCGCGTCATGTCGAGTTCGGCCGCCAGGGTGCTGTCGGTCTGGCGCAGCTGCCCCAGGCTGCCGCGCAGATAGCTGGAGAACGTCTCGATCATCCGCTTGGCGCGGGGAGGGTCGTAGTCCATCAGGCTTTGGATGTTGGCCAGCGTGTTGAACAGCAAGTGCGGCTCGATCTGCCCTTGCAACAGGCGCAGGCGGGCCTCCGTGACCTCGCCCTGGAGCTGCTGCTGGCGCAGGCGCGCGCGCCACCAGACCCAGTTGACGGCCAGAACGAACAGAATGAACACGGCGAATTTGGTCAGCGCGGCCGGCAGCGAAATGAACATGCCCCAGACGTTGAATCCCACCAGGATCGGGACGATCGTGAAGCCGATGGTCATGCCGAGGATGATGCCGAGCAGTGCCAGGGCGGACAGCGCCATGCCCGCGCGGATGTCGCGCACATCGGACAGGCGCGCCACCAGGTGCGGCGGCAGACAGCGCTCGGCAAGGCGCAGCACGCCGAACAGCGTGTGCACGATGCACAGGCAGATCGCGATATTCGGCAGCATCGACGCCCACCACCAGCCGGGCCGGTCGACACGGCCGAAGATGGCGACAAATGACATGAGCCCGATGGCCAGGGCGACGGCGATCAGCGACGCGATCGCCAGGCGGGTGACGGTGGGAACATCGTGGCGGGGACGCAGTTCCCACAATGAACGCCAGCTTTGGATTAACGTCGTTTTGGTTGTCATGGACGTAGTGTACCCAAAGCCGGGTTTAGGATGGCGGCAGGCCGGGCCGAACCCATCGGCGATGGCGGCATGCATTGATATCTGTGTGCTAACGAGCATATGCGACGTGATGCCAAGGATACAATGACTTGCCGCACCGCGCCGGTGATGATGGACCAACCGACCTTGCCCCATGCCAGCTACCCCGATCTCGCCCGACGCCCGTTTTTTCATCGCCCTCAATGCCGGCTCCGGCCATTCCGAGACCGAGGAGCGCCGCACGACCATCGAAACGGTGCTGCGCGATGCCGGCCGGCAGTTCGAGTTGACCATCGTCGACCAGCCGGACACCATCGACGAGATCGCCGGCCAACTTGCCAGACAGGCGGCCGACGCCGGCGGCGTGCTGGTGGCGGCCGGCGGCGACGGCACCATCAACGCGGTGGCGCGGCAGGCGATCACGCACGGCTGCGCGTTTGGCGTGCTGCCGCAGGGCACCTTCAATTATTTCGGCCGCACCCACGGCATTCCCGAAGACCTGAGCGAAGCGGTGCACGCGCTGCTCGCCGCGCGCCTGCACCAGGTGCAGGTGGGCATGGTCAACGACCGCGTGTTCCTGGTCAACGCCAGCATCGGCCTGTATCCGAAGCTGCTGGAGGAGCGCGAACTGGACAAGAAGCAGTTCGGCCGCAGCCGGCTGGTGGCGGCGCTGTCGGCGCTGAAAACCGTGCTGAGCCCGCATCGCCGCCTGCGGCTGGCGCTGCAAATCGACGGCCGCTTGCAGCGGCTGCGCACCGCGACCTTCTTTGTCGGCAATAATCGCCTGCAAATGGAGCAGATCGGCATTCCGCCGATGAGCGCCGCGCTGGAGGATGGCCGGCTGGCGGCGGTGGCGCCACGCACCAAAGGCAAGCTGGGGATGTTGTGGTTGCTGTTGCACGGCGCACTGGGCAGGATGGGGCGGCTGGATCAAGGCGACGAACTGACCACCTTCAGCTTCAAGCAGATGCAGGTGACGGTGAAAGGCCGCAGGCTGGCGCGGCGCCGCCAGGTCAAGGTGGCCATGGATGGCGAGGTGAGCTACATGGACAACCCGCTGGCGTTTCGGGTGATGGAGGAGCAGTTGCTGCTCTTGAAGCCGGATGCGACTTGGGCAAAGCCTGCCGAGGCGTCCCAGGAACAGCCGTCGACGCTGGTAAATATCCGGTAACGGCAAAGCGCCAAGATATTGTCAGAGCTCGACGCCGTTGCTTCGGCTCCGGCGTGGCACCAAAACCGGAGGGTTCATCACTCGGTACAAGATGGATTTCACGGACAGGATCCGCGTCATCCGGTCCGGTGTCCCGGCCCGGCGCGTGGGCGAATTGTCCTCGGCCATGGACATGCCGAAAGAGGCGCTGATGGACTCGCTGGGACTGTCGCGCGCCACCATCAACCGCAAGGTGCAGCGCCAACAGGCGCTGTCGCCCGAAGAATCCGAACTCTAGGGCGGCGGCGGCGCCTTACAACGAATCCACATTCACGACGCCAGTCGCGCCGCTGCACCCGGCAAGCAACGATCTATCCTGTCTCAATCACGATCGGCCAGGACCGCCCGGAACGTCACTTCCACCAGTTGCGCAGGGAATGCCAGGCGGGAGATGCCGATGATATTGCTTGCGCACTGGGGCTGCTCGCAGCCATACATCGCTTTTCTTACCTTGGCGCCGGCAGTGAAGGCGGCATCGACGTCGAGCACATACAACGTCTCTTCGACCACGTCGTCCAGGGTTGCGCCGTAGCGGGCCAGCAACTCGATGGCGTTCACATAAGTCTGGTGCAGTTGCGCTTCCATGTTGGAGAAGTTGATCGGCTTGCCCGATCCGTCGAGTTCGGCCGGAGCGACCAGCGCGCCGTCGCCATCATGACTCAGTTGACCGGAAATATAGATCGTGTCCTTGACCTTCACGGCTTGGACATAACCGAAGGCTTTTTCCCAGGCGACGCCCAGGTTCTCGGACTTTTTTTCCACTGACATATTGTTCGCTTTCGCGGTGAAGTTGGGGGTTGGCAGGCACTGCCTTACACCGGTCACCGAAGAATAACGTTCCAACAGAGGCGTCGCCTCCCTCAAAAGGCAAATGTGCGCACTCCCTGTAAGACACGCGACTTCTCAAAGGAGGCGGACCGCGGCATGGCGCGCCGGAGAGTCCGGATATCTCAAACCAGACGAGGCAAAAACCTCCAAAAATGGATATCTGGAAACGGGGTCACGCGTTGGAAACCGGGCCGGCCTCGGTCAACAGGCTTCCGTCGCCTCCGCGCGTTCTCTTGGTGTCCCAGATCATTTGGCCCGAATCGGCGACTTTCGCTATTGCGATATCTTTGGCCAGAGTCGTCACCGGCTGCGCCTTACGGACGGTGCTGGGCGCCATTGCACAATCAGGCCAATGTAGCCCAACTTCGGTAGAATGCGCGCATGGACTGCATTCGCCAGCGCTGGCAGCTGAGTGAAGTCTGAGCGATTTATACTGATGAACCATCGCCCCCAACTCGGTGTAATCGGTATCGTACTTCGCTCCAGCTGTGCGGCGCGCAGGATCTATGGAAGGAACGGGCGACGATGCGATATGCAAGCAGCACACCCGACAGGCCGACAACCCCCCCGGACCTGCGAACCATGCGCGCCTATGCAGCGCTGCTGCTTGCCATCACGGCTACCGACGCCAGCGCCCATCCGCCACCCGGCGTGGGTACGATCTTCTTCCTGGGCATGATCCCCACGCTGCTGTTGCTGGTCGGATATTTGATCAGTCTGTTCAGGTCGCGCGCGCCTTGGTCGCATAAACTCTGGATGGGATTGGGACTGGCCGGTAGCCTGATGCTTACGGTGGTTTTGGCGGGCAACAACACGTTCAACTTGCCGCTCTACACGATACCGTTGATCTGGATCGTTCCCGCCTTGGTGTGGTTGGCGATGTCGCGCTGGCTCAAGCGCAGGCAGCATGCGTAACGACCCATCCCGGAAGCTGGACCGACGAACCGTCGTTGCCCAATTAGGTTCTCGTCCATAAGAAAAGCCGACGCTTGGGTTCTACTTCATCTAAAGCGCTACACACCTTTCACGATGTGCTGACGAAAAAATTCGCTGCAATGTCGACGCTAAACGGCTCGTCGAATTCAACGACAATCTTCTTTTTGAATATGCCTTCCTTCTTTACGCGATAAGGCACATAAACGTAACGAGCATAACCGGAGCTTTCTAGCTGTATCCGAAGACCGTCTGGCGCGGTGGGAGAATATTGAGCAGGAATGTTTACGTTGGCTGCAAGCGCCACTCCTGCAAATTGTCCATTTAGCGCGCCCGCTACAAAGGCGTCGCTCAAGAGTTTATATATCTCTATTGGATTTGGCCTCTCCTCGCCATTATCTCCACCGACTGCGGCGACAACGCCGTCAGCCGCGAGTGTAGCTCCGAATGGATAAAAATCCCCGGCCTGTTCAAGCATCGTTCGAGCGAAACCCATGCAACAGGAGAACATTTCGTGAATTTGTTCAGGTGTTGCGCCCATCTTTTTCCTTTAAAACCGAGTATCTCGCGACTGGCACGAAGGGCCGCTGTTGGCCGAAGGCGGAAGTTCCTAAGAGCATGTCCACCTCGGCCATTTGTGTCAAACATATTGTTTCGTGTAGAACTTTATTGTTTTGCGTCCGACTTTATTGCCCGTTCACATCTCGTCACGTGCACTCGGATTTCTACTCGACCGTCACCGACTTCGCCAAATTCCTGGGCTTGTCCACATCGGTCCCACGCGCCAGCGCCGAGTGGTACGCCAGCAGCTGCAACGACACCACGTGCAGTATCGGCGACAGCAAACCATAGTGCTCCGGCAAGCGGATCACATGAACGCCTTCGCCAGAGGTGATCCGCGAATCGACGTCGGCGAACACATACAGCTGACCACCGCGCGCCCGCACTTCCTGCATGTTCGATTTCAACTTCTCGATCAGCGCGTCGTTCGGGGCGATGGTGACAACCGGCATTTCCTCGGTGACCAGCGCCAGCGGGCCGTGCTTCAACTCGCCAGCCGGATACGCCTCGGCGTGGATGTACGAAATCTCCTTGAGCTTGAGCGCGCCTTCGAGCGCGATCGGGTAGTGCATGCCGCGCCCGAGGAACAGCGCGTTCTCCTTGCGCGCGAAGTCGTCGGCCCAGGCGATGATCAGCGGCTCCAGCGCCAGCACGGCCGAGATGGCGACCGGCAGGTGGCGCATCGCCTTCAAATGCTGCGCTTCCTCTTCGTCGGTGAGGCGGCCGTTGATTTGCGCCAGCGACAACGTCAGCAGGAACAGCGCGGCCAGCTGCGTGGTGAAGGCCTTGGTCGAGGCGACGCCGACTTCGACGCCGGCGCGCGTGATGTAGGCCAGCTTGCATTCGCGCACCATGGCGCTGGTGGCGACGTTGCAGATGGTCAGCGTGTGTTCCATGCCGAGGCTGCGGGCGTGCTTGAGCGCGGCCAGGGTGTCGGCCGTTTCGCCGCTTTGCGAGATGGTGACGACCAAGGTGTTGGGATGCGGCACGCTGTCGCGGTAGCGGTATTCGCTGGCGATTTCGACGTTGACCGGGATCTTGGCGACCGATTCGATCCAGTATTTGGCCGTCAGGCCGGAGTAATAGCTGGTGCCGCAGGCGAGGATCAGCACGCGGTCGATCTGCTTGAAGACGTTGTAGGCGCCGTCGCCGAACAACTCCGGCATGATGCCGGTGACGCCTTCGAGCGTGTCGCCGATGACGCGCGGCTGCTCGAAGATTTCCTTTTGCATGTAGTGGCGGTACGGGCCCAGCTCGGCCGCGCCGGTGTGCGCCAGCACGGTTTTGACTTCGCGCTGCACCGGCTTGCCGTTGACGTCGACGATCCAGGTGCGGCCCAGTTGCAGGTCGACCACGTCGCCTTCTTCCAGGTAAATGATCTGGTCGGTGGTGCCGGCCAGCGCCATGGCGTCGGAGGCGACGAAGTTTTCGCCCTGGCCGATGCCGACGATCAGCGGCGAACCCTGGCGCGCGGCGACCACGCGATGCGGTTCCTCGCGGCTGAAGACGGCGATGGCGTAGGCGCCTTGCAGGCGTTTGACGGCGTGCTGGACGGTGTCGAACAGATCGCCGTTGTACATGTGGTCGACCAGGTGGGCGATCACCTCGGTGTCGGTCTGGCTTTGGAAGACGTAGCCGAGCGCGGTCAGTTCGGCGCGCAGTTCGTCGTGGTTTTCAATGATGCCGTTGTGGACCAGGGCGATGCGCGCCTGGTCGGCCGACGGCGAGAAGTGCGGGTGGGCGTTGTGCGAGGCCGGCGCGCCGTGCGTGGCCCAGCGGGTGTGGGCGATGCCGGTGAAGCCTTTCATGTGCGCTTCGTCGATTTGCTTTTCCAGGTCGGCCACGCGCGAGGTGCTGCGCGAGCGCTGCAGTTTGCCGTCGACGTGCAGGGCGACGCCGCAGGAGTCGTAGCCGCGGTATTCCAGGCGCTTGAGGCCTTCGATCAGGATCGGGGTGATGTTGCGTTGCGCTACCGCGCCGACGATGCCGCACATAGAAAACCTCTTCTGTTAAGTTAGGAGGCCATCGTAGAGCAGCCTCTATGAAATATGCTTTCTTATTATCCAGTCTTCTGAAATAATATTTCATCACTTCGATAGCATGAAATATTATTTCATTTAGGCGCGAAAATTTTATGGATGAGATAGATCGTCGCATTCTCAACGTGTTGCAGGTTGATGCGTCACAAACCAACAGCGAGCTGGCGCTGGCAGTCCATGTGTCGCCGCCGACTTGTCTGCGCAGGGTCAAGCATTTGACGGAAACCGGGGTTATCCAGCGGCAGGTCGCGATTGTCGCGCCGGAGAAGGTCGGGCCGAGCTTGACGGCGATCGTGGAGATATCGCTGGATGTCCAGGCGGCCGAGCGGATGGCCGAGTTCGAGGCGCATGTGGCGGGGGAGGAGGCGGTACTGCAGTGCTATCGGGTGGCGCCGGGGCCGGATTTCGTGCTGATCGTGCAGGTGGCGGATATGCCTGCTTATCACGCGCTGGCGCATCGCTTGTTCGCGACGCAAACCAATGTGCGGAATGTGAAGGCGTATTTTTCTACGTTCCGAAGCAAATTCGAGACGCGAATCGCGGTGTGAATAGACCGACGCGTTTGCTTATCCCCCGCTTTTCCCTTGCTTGTGCACAGGTTTGTTCACACCAACCTTTTCGCCGATGGACTTTTCCCGTGGTTTGCACAGCTTGTTCAGGGGCTTTGCACCCGCTTATACCCAGGCTTATCCACATTTAAAAGTTATCCTGTGTTACCCACATAATTTCCCACAGGCTTATCCACAATCCGGCCGATATCAAGGCTGAGTGCGGCCTACGGGGCGTCGCCGCCCACCCAAGCGAAGTTGTCCAGCAGATTTCCCCTGCTTATACCTGGCTTCTTCAGGGCTTATCAGCAGGCTTCTCCACATCTTTATCCACAAATAAAAAAGCCGGGATAGTTATCCCGGCTTGTTCTGGTGGATGTCCACACGTTTATCCACACCACCTTATTTCGGCTTTTTGACCGGGCGGCTCCAGTTGTCGATCGTGACCTGGCGCGGACGCGAAATCGTCAGCTTGCCGGCCGGGGCGTCCTTGCTCAGCGTGGTGCCGGCGCCCAGGGTGGCGCCCTTGCCGACCGTAACCGGGGCGATCAGCTGGCTGTCGCTGCCGATGAAGGCGTCGTCCTCGATGACGGTGCGCGATTTGTTCACGCCGTCATAGTTGCAGGTGATCGTGCCGGCGCCGATGTTGACGCGCGAGCCGATGGTGGCGTCGCCGATGTAGGCCAAATGGTTGGCCTTGCTGTGCGCGGCGACCTGGCCGTTCTTGATTTCGACGAAGTTGCCGACGTGGACGTCCTCGGCCAGCACCGTGCCCGGACGCAGCCGCGCATAGGGGCCGATGATCGAGACTTCGCCCACCACCGCCTCTTCGATATGGCAGAACGGCTTGATCTGGGCGCCGGCCAGGATGCGGGCGTTGAAGATGACGTTGTGGGCGGCCACGCGCACGCCGTCGCCCAGTTCGACCTTGCCTTCGAACACGCAGCCGACGTCGATGGTGACGTCGCGGCCGCAAATCAGCTCACCGCGCACATCGATGCGCGCCGGGTCCATCAACGTCACGCCCTGTTCCAGCAGCTTGAGGGCGATGTTGCGCTGGTGGATGCGTTCAAGCTCGGCCAACTGCACTTTGCTGTTGACGCCGGCCACTTCCCACTGCGCCGACGGCTGCGCCGACACCACCCGCACCCCGTCCGCCACCGCTTGCGCGACGATGTCGGTCAGGTAGTACTCGCCCTGGGCGTTGTTGTTCTTGAGCGCAGCGAGCCAGCGCTTCAGGTGCGCGGTCGGCGCGACCATGATGCCGCTGTTGATTTCCTTGATGGCGCGCTCGGCCTCGGTGGCGTCCTTTTGTTCGACGATGCGGACAATTTCATTATTCTCGCGGACGATGCGGCCCAGGCCGAATGGATCGTCTTGCTCGACCGTCAGGATGCCCAGCTTGTCGTTGCCGGCCACGTCGACCAGCGCCCGCAGCGACGCGCTCGTGGTCAGCGGCACGTCGCCGTACAGGATCAAAGTCGGCACGCTGTCGTCCAGCTCCGGCAGCGCCTGCATCACCGCGTGGCCGGTGCCCAGCTGCGGCTCCTGCAGCGCGGTGGCGACCTTTTCCGGCTGCCTGGCCAGCAGTTCCTGCACGGCAGCGCCCCCATGTCCGTAAATAACGCATAATCGGCTGGCAGACAGACTGCGCGCGGTATCGAGCACATGCGAGAGCAATGGCTTGCCGGCCAGTGGATGCAAAACCTTCGGCAACGCGGATTGCATGCGTTTGCCCATACCCGCGGCGAGAATAACGACGTTCATAAGAAGCCAGATAGAGTGAGTGAGTAAATGCAAAAGTCTAACATGTCCCAAAACGGTAACCGAACGATAAGCCGCCTTTTCCTGATTGCGCTCATGACCGTGCTGGCCGCGTGCAGTTCGCTGCGCCTGGCCTATAACAATGGCGATACCTTGCTGTACTGGTGGCTGGACGGTTACGTCGATCTGACCTCCGATCAAAAAGGCGTGGTGCAAAAGGAGATCGACAAGCTGTTCAGCTGGCACCGCAAGACCCAGTTGAACGATTACGTGCAGATCCTGCAAACGGGTCAGAAGCAGCTGGCCGGCAACCTGACGGCCGCCGACCTGCAAGCCGACTACGACGATATCAAAGGCCGCACGCAGAAGCTGCTGCTGAAGGCGGCGCCGGAACTGGCCGGGCTGGCCACGTCGCTGGAGCCCGACCAGATCGACACCCTGGAGAAGAAGTTCGCCTCCAACCTCGACGACTTCCGCAAGAAGAACATGAAGGGCGACAAGGAAGCCCAGCAAAAATTCCGCTACAAAAAATCGATGGAGCAGTTCGAGCTGTGGTTCGGCAAGTTCTCGACGGAACAGGAAGAGCAGATCCGCAAGGCTTCCGACGCCCGTCCGCTGGACAACGAAATCTGGCTCAACGAGCGCAAGCGCCGTCAAAACGCGATCCTGACCCTGGTGCGCAAGGTGCGGCAGGAGAAGTTAAGCAAGGAAGCGACCATTCCGCTGATCAATACGCTGATCAAGGATTCGTTCAACCGTTTGGAGAATTCCGAGCACAAACAGTTCTTCGAGGCGTCCGAGCAGGGCAGCCTGCAGCTGATTCTGACGGTGGTGAAGATCGCCACGCCGGAGCAGAAGGCGCACGCGCAGAAGCGCATGCAGGGTTGGATCAACGACTTCCGCAGCCTGGCGGCGGAGGCCCGCTGACCAGCGCCAGCAAGCCCGTATGGTATAGTGGACCCTGTTGTATCAATGACTTAGAACACAGCCACATGCCAAAGAAGCCAGCAAGCAAAGCCGCAAAACCCGCAAAAGTCCCGGTCCACGGTCCCCAGCACAGCAACCAGGTGCGCATCATCGGCGGCGCGTGGAAACGCACGCCGCTGCCGGTATTGAGCGCGCAGGGCTTGCGGCCGACGCCGGACCGCGTGCGCGAGACGGTGTTCAACTGGATCAACCACCAGCGCGACGCCAACTGGGCCGATGCGCAGGTGCTGGACCTGTTCGCGGGCAGCGGCGCGCTCGGCTTCGAGGCGGCCAGCCGTGGCGCCAGGTCGGTCATGATGATCGACTCCAATGTACCCGTGGTGCGGCAGCTCGATGAAATCAAGGCCAAGCTGAAGGCGGACAACGTGCAGATCATGCGCGGCGACGCCTTGGCGGTGGCGCAGTCGGCCGCCGCGCGCGGCCAGAAATTCGACCTGATCTTCCTCGATCCCCCATATCAGCAAGAGTTTTTGGAGCGTTGCCTGCCGCAGTGCACAAGAATCCTGGCGGAGGGCGGACTGGTCTATGCTGAATCCGGCGCGGCGCTGGAATTCGACGCCGACGCGACACCCGATTGGATGGCGCAATGGGAAGTGCTCCGCGCCGACAAGGCGGGAATGGTATTCTTCCATTTGCTGAAGTTGAAGACTTTAGTGGCTTAGTAACAACTAAGTTGCAAGCAATTCTCTGCAAACTGCCCGATATTAAGGCAAACATCGTTTTTCAGGCATAATGCGCGTTCTATATTGGTGCACTGCAGGGAGCCGCAATGGTAGTAGCCGTTTATCCGGGAACGTTCGATCCGCTGACCCGTGGTCACGAAGATCTGGTGCGTCGCGCATCGGGTCTGTTCGACACGCTGGTGGTCGGCGTCGCCGACAGTAAGAACAAGAAGCCTTTCTTTTCACTGGAAGAACGCCTGACCATCGCCAACGAAGTGCTGGGCCACTATCCGAACGTGAAAGTGGAAAGCTTCTCCGGCCTGTTGAAGGATTTCGTGCGCGCGCACGACGCCCGCGTCATCGTGCGCGGCCTGCGCGCCGTGTCCGACTTCGAGTACGAGTTCCAAATGGCGGGCATGAACCGCTACCTGCTGCCGGACGTCGAAACGCTGTTCCTGACGCCGTCCGACCAGTACCAGTTCATCTCCGGCACCATCGTGCGCGAAATCGCCGTGCTGGGCGGAGATGTCTCCAAGTTTGTTTTCCCATCGGTCGACCGCTGGCTGCAAAAGAAAATCGCAGCTACGCAGACCGAATAAGCGAGTTCCGTCATGGCCTTAATGATCACCGACGACTGTATCAATTGCGACGTATGCGAGCCCGAGTGCCCGAACGACGCGATCTACATGGGCGCGGAAATTTACGAAATCAATCCGGACAAGTGCACCGAGTGCGTCGGCCATTTCAATGAGCCGCAATGCCAGCAGGTCTGTCCGGTCAGCTGCATCCCCTTCAATCCCGCTTGGCGCGAGACCGAAGAGCAACTGCGCGCCAAATACGAGCACCTGCAGGCCGCCAAGGCCTGACCGCCATGCGACGCCGACAACTGATCAAGGGTCTGATGGCGGTGGCCGTGCTGGCCGCCGGCGTCCAGTCGCCCGCGTTCGCCACCGTCGACGTGGCCGGCGCCAAATTCGATGACATCGCCACCGTGGCCGGCAAGGAACTCAAGCTCAACGGCGCCGGCCTGCGCACCAAGGTCATCTTCAAAGTGTACGCGGCCGGTCTGTACCTGGCCGAAAAGAAAACCACCGTCCCCGACGTGCTCGGCGCCACCGGCCCGCGCCGCGTCAGCATCATCATGCTGCGCGACGTCACCTCGGACGAGTTCGGCAAGTCCTTCATGGAAGGCTTGAGTTCCAATACCGATAAATTCGAACGCACCCGCATCCTGGCGCAGACGATGAAGTTCGGCGAAGTGTTCGCGCAGATCCAGACGCTGAAAAAAGGCGACCAGATGCTGCTCGACTGGATACCGGGCGAGGGCACCCAGTGCTATCTGAACGGTAAAAAGCTCGGGGAGTTGATGCCGGATCTGGCGTTCTACAACGCCGTGCTGCGGATCTGGCTGGGCGACAAGCCGGTGGACAGCTCGCTCAAGCCCGCCCTGCTGGGCGAGCGTTAACTGATCTTCTTAGGCGCGCGACGCCATCGCGCGCAGCTCGGCGGCATGGCTGGCACCGCATTCGCTGGTGTTGAGCATGCGCTTAAGCATCATCGCATCGCGCATCTGACGGCGCTGCAGGCGTTCTTCCTTGGTCAATTTCGGCTTGACGATCAGCACGGCGGCGCGCGCGCAGCCGCGCAGCAGCGGTTTGAACAAAATCAGCAGGCCGATGGTGACAACGGCGGCCAGCGCCAGCTGTATAACGGTGGTGAACGAAAGAGCTTGGAGTACTGAGATGATGGTAGACATGATAGACCGGTGCATTTAGAATCAAGTTAACTATAGTGCAGCGCAGCATAAGTATCCAATTTACTTCCACGATAACAATTATTCGTTCGGTGAATGGCGAAGCTTGTCCTTGACGAGAAATGTGTATTTCTCGATACTGTCCACTCTGATTCTTTATCCTATTTTCATACTGCCTGAGCCAACATGAGCTTTTTGACGCTGGACTTGAATTTGTTACGCGTCTTCGACGCCGTGATGACAGAACAAAATCTGACACGCGCGGCCGGCCATCTGGCCATGACCCAGCCCGCCGTTTCGAACGCGATCAAGCGTCTGCGCGAGAGCCTGGGCGACGAATTGCTGATCCGCACCGCCTACGGCGTCAAGCCGACCCCGCGCGCCGAATCGCTGTGGCCGTCCGTGCGCAGCGCGCTGGCCAGCCTGGAAGCGGCCGTGGCGCCGGAGACCTTCGACGTCTCCGCCGCCCACGCGACGTTCCGCATGGCGATGGCCGACGCCACCGCCGCCTTCTGGCTGCCATCGCTGATGCGTTCGATCGAAGTGGAAGCGCCCGGCGTGAACGTGCGCATGGTGCCGTTGACCACGCGCGAACCACGGCCGATGCTGCTGCGCGGCGACATCGACCTGGCGGTCGGCTTCTTCCCCGGCGTGGCGGCCCAGCTGTCGTACGAGACCGGTTCGCCGATCCGCCACGAGCGGCTGTATTCCGGACATTACGTTTGCGTGATGCGGCGCGACCATCCGCTGGCCAAGGTCGAGCTCAACCTGGACAATTATTGCAAGGCCAATCACCTGCTGGTGAGTTTCTCGGGCCGCGCGCACGGCCTGGTCGACGAGGCGCTGGCGCAGATCCAGCGCGAGCGGCGCATCCTGCTGACGGTGAACCAGTTCTTCACGGCGGGCCGCGTGGTGGCGAATTCGGACCTGATCACGGTGTTGCCGCGTCACTTGATCGCCTCGACCGGCATGACCGATGCGCTGATCGCCAAGGAATTGCCGTTCCAGCTGCCGGCGGTCCACCTGGACATGCTGTGGCACGAACGCGATGCGCGCAGCCCGGCGCACAAGTGGCTGCGCATGCATCTGGAAGGCATGAACCAGGTGGCGGCGCGCACCGCGCCGGGCAGCGCGCCGAAGAAGGACACCGCTTAAGGATTCGGTCCTGCGGCGAAGTACGCCTCCCGATCCATATCCTCAAGCAAACCCGGATGCGCCGGCAGCCAGCCAAGCTGCCGCCGCGTTTGCTCGCTGGAAGCCGGGCAATCCATCCCGAAGAACCGCCCCATAAAACCGAAATGTTCAGCCGCCCGATCAGCCGACACGCCCACCACCGGCACCGCCAGGCGCCGACCGATCACTGCGGCGATCTCCCGTGTCGCCACGCCTTCCTGCGCCGTGGCGTGGTACACCGACCCCGCCGCGCCGCTCTCCAGCGCCAGCCTGTACAGACGCGCCGCGTCGCGCCGGTGCACCGCCGGCCAACGAGTCATCCCGTCGCCGATGTAAGCGGAACTTCCCTGCTTGCGCGCGATCCCGATCAGCGCCGGAACAAAACCATGGTCGCCGTCGCCATGCACCGACGGCGGCAGCCGCACCACCGACGCGCGCACGCCCTGTCCGCCCAGCGCCAGCGCCGCCAGTTCCGACGGGATACGATACGACCCGGCCGAACCGGCCATGGGCGCGTCACCTTCCACGGAGAGCCGGCCGGGCTGCAATATCCCGATGGCCGACGTCACCACGAACGGCTTGCCCGAACCGGCCAGCGCCGCACCAATCGCCTCGATCGCCGCCAGGTCGGCTTTGGCCGATTCGGGCATGTTCGAGAAATCATGGATGAAGGCGGTGTGGATCACGCCATCGCAGGACTTCGCGCCCGCGACCAGGCTGTCGATATCCAGCAGGCTGCCGCGCTGGACCGCGGCGCCCAGCCCCGTCAATGTCGCGGCGGCCTGGTCGCTGCGCGCCAGTCCCAGCACCTGATGGCCGGCTTGAAGCAAATCCTCAACAACTGCGGAACCGACGAAACCCGTCGCTCCAGTCACAAATACACGCATGGTCAATTCCTTGGCTGACTAAAAAGCCCATGATAGAAGCGGAATCGCATCCGATCCATGCTATAAAGTCTGCATTATCTTCGCGTTCGTCCAAAATCGATGGATCCACTCTCCGAAGTCCTCGCGCTGCTCCGACCGCGCAGCTACGTGTCGGCCGGCTTCGATGCAGGCGGCGACTGGGCCGTCCGCTATCCGCCCAACATCGGCATCAAATGCTATTCGATCGTCTCGGGACAGTGCTGGCTGGCGGTCGATGGCGTGCCGGAACCGACGCTGTTGAAGGCCGGCGACTGTTTCCTGCTGCCGAGCGGACGGCCGTTTGTGCTGGGCAGCGATTTGTCGCTGACGGCGGCCGATTCCATGGAAGTGGTCGCGGCTCCGCGCGTCGACGGCGTCATCGTGCACAACGGCGGCGGTGCTTGCATGATGGTCGGCAGCCGCTTTTTCCTCGGCCACAGCCATGGCGAGATCATGTTGGCGATGCTGCCGCCGGTTGTGCATCTGCGCCAGGAAGCGGATCAGGCTGCGCTGCTGTGGTCGGTCAACCGCATGATCCAGGAGCTGCACGGGCAGCGGCCGGGCAGCGCGTTGATGGCCGAGCATTTGGCGCACATGATGCTGATACTGGCGCTGCGGCTGCATATGGAGGAGGGCGCCGGCGTAGGCTGGCTGTTCGCGCTGGCCGATCGCCAGATGGGATTGGCGCTGAGCGCCATGCACGCGGAGCCGGCCCATCGCTGGACCCTGCAAGCGCTGGCGCAGCGTTCGGGAATGTCGCGCTCGGCTTTCGCGCTCAAGTTCAAAACGATGGTGGGGGCGTCGGCGATGGAGTACCTGACGCGCTGGCGCATGCTGCTGGCCGGGGATAAATTGCTCAATTCGAGCGCGCCGCTTTCGGTGATCGCGCCGTCGCTGGGCTATGAATCGGAAAGCGCCTTCAGCACGGCCTTCAAGCGCGTGATGGGCTGCTCGCCACGGGATTACGTGCGCAAAACAGCCCCCTGAACGGTCCTAGTGCCTGGTGCTGGAACGGTAACCGATGCGGAACCCGCCCCAATGCTTGCCGTTGACATAAATCGGCGCCGACAGGTCGTGCATCACTTCCCCGGTATCGCGCTTATACGTCTGCAGCAAAAACGGCTTGGTGTTCGACCCGCAGCGCTTGCCGGTGCGATCGCTGAAGATGCGCTTGGTACGGTTGTTGACGATGTCGACGTCGTAGTTCCCCGTCAACGGCTGCGAGAACTTCTTGTTATGGGTGGGGAAATAGCCGTTGTTATCCACGGCACCGGCGTAGGCCAGCTGCGGCATGGCCACCAGCAGCGCCTCCTGCAATGAAGGCAGTACGCGATCCGTGAAATCATCGAATTTCGTCTTATGCTTGGGCGGATCGGTATTCGGGATCGGACTGTAAGTGCGGTCGAACAAGGCCTCGCGCGTGATCTTGCCCGAAGACAGCGCCGCCTCGAAAATCCTGCCCACTTCCGTCGCCGCCTGCTGCGCGGCGTGCCGGATCGCGTCGTGCGACGTGGCGATCGACGACTCGCCCAGCGCCTCCGTGATGAGTTCGGCCCGCTCGGCCAGCGCCATCGCCGAACTGGCGGCGCGCGGCAATTCCTTCTCCGTCGACAGCAGGCTGTCGCGGATGCTGGCGATCGCGGCCGCGATTTCCTCGGTGGTGGCGACATGCTCGCGCGAGGCCCGGGCGATCTGGCCGATCTCGTCTTCCGACACGCCGGACGAGCGCTCGATGTTGCCCAGCAAACCGTGCACCTTCTCGACGTTGCCGGCCGCTTCGCTGACCTGCACCGCCAGCGACGTCATGCCGGTGGCCGCCTGTTCCGCTTGCTGGTTGATCTCGCGCACCATGGTGCTGATCTCGTCGGTCGCTTCCTTGGTGCGCAAGGCCAACTGGCGCACCTCGCTGGCGACGACGGCGAAACCGCGTCCCTGTTCGCCGGCGCGCGCGGCCTCGATGGCGGCATTGAGCGCCAGCAGGTTGGTGCGGGCGGAAATCTCGCTGATGGCCTCGGTGAAGCCGTAGATTTTGCGGGAGTTGGTTTGCAGGCTGGTCATGACGGACGCGGCCGTCTGGGCGTCCTGGCGCGCGGTGCGGATGCGCTGCAGGCCGTTGTCGGCCTCGGTGCGGCCGGCAACCGTCTCGCCGCGCACCTGGGCGGCGATCTTGGCGGCGCGCTCGGCGTTGGCGGCGATGCGCTCGGTGGTCGCGGCGTTTTGCGACGAACTGTGGACGATGCCGCCGGCGGTGCCGACGTCGAGCTCGATTTTCTTTTTAACGGAGTCGACGAAATAGGAGGTTTCCGCCGCGCCGATCATGATGGCGTCGATTTCCTCGCCCACGGTCTGGGCGAAACGGCGCACGCCGCCCTCGTCGTTGCCCTGGCGCGCCGCCCACCAGGCAATCAGCGCGCCGGCCAGCGCCGCCGGCGCGGCCGTATAAATCAACGCGGCCTTGTCGCCCGCCGCCAGATTGAACAAGTACGCCAGGCACGTTCCGCCCGCCGTCGCCCCCAACAACCATAATCCACGTTGCATCAACCTCTGCTGCAAAAGCTTCATTTGTCCCCCGTTGACCCCGGCGCTTTGGCGCGTAGCAAGTAATTTTATTTCCTACATACTACTTTATAGGCAACTTGGTGGTATTCTTGACTTCTTCCATCACGGCATAAGTGTGTGTTTCCCGCACACCTTTTTGGAGCAGGGTTTTACCAAGGAATTCGCGGTAGGCGGCCATGTCCTTGACGCGGGCCTTGACCAGGTAGTCGAACCCGCCGGCGACCATGTGGCATTCCAGCACTTCCGGAATCACCTGGACGCTGTGTTTGAAGGCGTCGAAAACTTCGGGCGTGGTGCGATCGAGCACGACTTCGATGAAGACGAGCAGTGAAACGTCGAGCAGCTGGGGATTGAGCTGCGCGGTGTAGCCCATGATGTAGCCGGATTCGTGCAACTTGCGCACGCGCTCCAGGCAAGCGGCCGGCGACAGGTTCACCCGCGCGGCCAGCTCCACGTTGCTGATGCGGCCATCGCTCTGCAACTCCATCAAGATTTTTTTGCTGATCTTGTCTAACATTTCCGGGGACTCCCAAATAAATATTATTTGGTTAAATTGTCTCACTAAAAACAATCTATTGCTAGCCCCCTGTAATACCAGAATTAATCCAGAAGAATTCACTTTACAATCGAATCATCAGCAGTTCACGATTCGACACCACGATTCAACCTCAATTCACGCTCTCAAGCTACCCGCTTGCAGAGCGTGTTTTTGTAAGTGGACGCTCCTACATTTCCATTCTGAGAGTCACTCATGCAAGCAGCAGATCCGACCGTTTTCACCCCCTTCGCCGCGTTACAAGCGGAAATCCTGCGCGACCCGACGCCCCTGCGCGCAGCAGTGACGGCGGCCTACCGGCGCGACGAAGCGAGCGCGGTCCAATGGTTGTTGGATCAGATCACAAACAACGACGCCGACAGCCTGCAAAAAGCCCAGCAATTGGCGCATAAACTGGTCAGCTCGGTGCGCGAACAGCGCACCCGCGCCTCCGGCGTCGACGCCCTGATGCACGAGTTCTCGCTGTCGTCGGAAGAAGGCGTGGCGCTGATGTGCCTGGCCGAAGCACTGTTGCGTATTCCCGACAATGCCACCGCCGACCGCCTGATCGCCGACAAAATCAGCAAAGGCGACTGGCGCAAGCACCTGGGCGAGTCGCCGTCGCTGTTCGTCAACGCCGCCACCTGGGGTCTGCTCATCACCGGCAAGCTGGTCAGCACCAACAGCGAGACCGGCCTGGGCTCGGCGCTGACCAAGCTCATTTCCAAGGGCGGCGAGCCGCTGATCCGCAAAGGCGTCGATCTGGCCATGCGCATGCTGGGCAATCAATTCGTCACCGGCCAGACCATCGACGAGGCCATCAAGAACGGCCAGGCCAACGAGGCGCGCGGCTACCGTTATTCCTATGACATGCTGGGCGAGGCGGCGCTGACCGAAGCCGACGCCAAGAACTACTACGCCTCGTACGAGACGGCGATCCATGCGATCGGCAAGGCCTCGAACGGTCGCGGCATCAAGAACGGTCCCGGCATCTCGGTCAAGCTGTCGGCGCTGCACCCGCGCTACAGCCGCGCCCAGCGTGCCCGCGTGATGGAGGAATTGCTGCCGCGCATGCGTCAGCTGGTGCTGCTGGCCAAGCACTACAACATCGGCCTGAACATCGATGCGGAAGAGGCCGACCGCCTGGAGTTGTCGCTGGACCTGATGGAGGCGCTGGCCTACGACCCGGAACTGGCCGGTTTCGAAGGCATCGGCTTCGTGGTCCAGGCGTATCAAAAGCGCTGCCCGTTCGCGATCGATTTCCTGATCGACCTGGCCAAGCGCAGCGGCCGCAAATTCATGGTGCGCCTGGTCAAGGGCGCGTATTGGGATGCCGAGATCAAGCGCGCCCAGGTGGACGGCATGAGCGGCTACCCGGTCTACACGCGCAAGGTTTATACCGACGTTTCCTATCTGGTGTGCGCGCAAAAGCTGTTGGGCGCGACCGACGTGATCTATCCCCAGTTCGCCACGCACAACGCGCAAACCTTGTCGACCATCTACACTTGGGCCAAGCGCGACGGCGTCACCGATTACGAATTCCAGTGTCTGCACGGCATGGGCGAATCGCTGTACGACCAGGTCGTCGGCAAGAACAACCTGGACAAGCCGTGCCGCATTTACGCGCCGGTCGGCACCCACGAAACCTTGCTGGCCTACCTGGTCCGCCGCCTGCTGGAGAACGGCGCCAACTCGTCGTTCGTCAACCAGATCGTTGACGAGGCGATTCCGATCGCGTCGCTGATCAAGGACCCGGTCGCCCAGGCGCGCGAGCAGGGCGGTCTGCCGCACGCCGGCATTCCGCTGCCGTTGGACATGTTTGGCGCGGAGCGCAAGAACTCGGCCGGCTTCGACCTGGCCAACGAAGACGTACTGCGTAATATTTCAGCAGCGCTGGCCGAATCGCGCACCTGGTATGCCTCGCCGCTGCTGGCGGGCGGCGTCAGCGTCGGCCAGCCGGTGCAGGATGTCAGCAATCCGGCCCAGCACAGCGATATCGTCGGCAAACTGGTCGAAGCGACCACCACCGACGTCGACAGCGCGCTGATCAGCGCCAGCAATTTCGCGATGGATTGGCAGACCACGCAGCCATCCGAACGCGCCGCCGCGCTGAACCGCGCCGCCGACCTGTTCGAAGCGAACGCGATGGAACTGATGACCCTGGCGATCCGCGAAGCGGGCAAATCGCTGCCGAACGCGATCGCCGAGCTGCGCGAAGCGGTTGATTTCCTGCGCTACTACGCGGCCGAGGTCGCCGGTTCGCCCAACACCCTGGCGCTGGGTCCGGTCACCTGCATCAGCCCGTGGAACTTCCCGCTGGCCATTTTCACCGGCCAAGTCGCCGCCTCGCTGGCGGCCGGCAATGTGGTGCTGGCCAAGCCGGCGGAGCAAACGCCACTGATCGCGCACCGCGCGGTCGAGCTGCTGCACCAAGCGGGCATTCCGCGCGCCGCGCTGCAATTCCTGCCCGGCCGTGGCGAAGTGGTCGGCGCCGCACTGACCGCCGATCCGCGTGTCAAAGGCGTCATCTTCACCGGCTCGACCGAAGTGGCGCAGCTGATCAACCGCACGCTGGCAAAACGCGCAGCGGCGGAAAACATCGAGATACCGCTGATCGCCGAAACCGGCGGCCAGAACGCGATGATCGTCGATTCGTCGGCGTTGCCGGAACAGGTGGTGCAGGATGCCATCTCGTCCGCTTTCGACAGCGCCGGCCAGCGTTGTTCGGCGCTGCGCGTGCTGTTCCTGCAGGAAGATATCGCCGACAAGACCATCAAAATGCTCAAAGGCGCGATGCTGGAGCTGAAAGTCGGCTGCCCGGACCGCCTGGTGACCGACATCGGTCCGGTGATCGACGTCGAAGCGCAGCAAAACCTGCTGGCGCACATCAACAAGCTCAAGGGCACGGCGGTCAACTACTTCTCGCTGGACTTGCCATCGAGCGTGATCACCGCCGGTACTTTTGTGCCGCCGACGGTGCTGGAGATCCGTTCGCTGTCGGAACTGACGCAAGAAGTCTTCGGCCCGGTTCTGCACGTGATCCGCTACAAGCGTGCCGATCTGCCGAAACTGGTCCAGCAAATCAACGAAAGCGGCTTCGGCCTGACGCTGGGCGTACATTCGCGCATCGATGAAACCATCGACTACATCAGCTCGAACGCGCACGTCGGCAATATCTACGTGAATCGCAACATCGTCGGCGCGGTGGTCGGCGTGCAGCCGTTCGGTGGCGAAGGCAAATCCGGCACCGGCCCGAAAGCCGGCGGTCCGCTGTACCTGAAACGTCTGCAGCGCGGCGCGACGGCCACGCCGCAACATCAGCACGATCGCCAGGCGACGCCGGCGCTGGACGCCCTGACCGCCTGGGCGCAAAAGCACGGCCGCGACGGCATCGCCAAGCTGGCCGATCAGTACAGCCGCACGACAATGCTGGGCAGCCTGACCGCCTTGCCGGGCCCGACGGGTGAGCGCAACACGCTGGCGCTGGTGCCGCGTGGCGCGGTGGTTTGTGCAGCCGGCACCCAGGATGGCCTGCTGAACCAGCTGGCGGCGGTACTCGCGACGGGAAATATCGCCTTGCTCGCCGGCGACACAGTCAAGCTGCTGCCTGCAGATTTTCCGGCGACGGTGAAGGACCGCATCAAGCCGGTTGCCGATCTAACCAGTTTCGAAGGCGATTTCCAGATCGCGCTGGTGGAATCGATGCTGGCCGGCAGCCTGCACACCCAACTGGCGGCCCGTAGCGGGGCCCTGGTGAGCCTGATCGACACCAACGAGGACGGGGCTATCCCGCTATGGCGTTTGCTTGCTGAGCGCGCTCTGTGCGTCAATACGACCGCAGCGGGCGGCAACGCCAGCCTGATGACGCTCGAAGCGTAAGAAAACAAGGTGTGGACACGAAGGGCCGGGATCAAACCCGGCCCTTTTTTTATCCGAAACTATTGTTTGCAGAAGTTGTGGATAACCTCGAACGCGTAGCGCGATGCTACCGTTTTGATGAAATGCATAAAGTCGACGGCAGCGTCGTCGTTGGCGTTGTCGGAGATCGTTCGGATCACCGCGAACGGGATTCCAAGCTCGAAACACACTTGCGCGACCGCTGCGCCTTCCATTTCGACTGCTAATAATTCAGGCAGTCCAGCCTTGATGGCCTGGATTTGCGCCAGCTTCCCGATGAACTGGTCGCCGCTGGCGATTAATCCTCGGTGCACACGCGCGGTTTTGGCCGCTGCGATCGCTAATCTTTCCGTTAGCGCGACGTCGGTGGCGAAATACGACAGCCCCGTCAGCGGGATCTCAAACTTGGGAAACAACGGACTGGCGTCGAAATCATGCTGGACCAATGCTTCCGCGACGACGATATCGCCCACGTTGACGGTTTTATCCCCGCTTCCGGCAACCCCAGTGAAGACGATGTGGGTAACTCCGAACTTTTCCACAAGGATTGCGGCTGTCATAGCCGCTGCAACCTTGCCTATACGCGACAGAACGCACACAGCGTCGATTTCCCACAGTTTCCCGGTCGTGTACTCCCTCATGCCATGGATGTGCTTGTAGGGGCTCTGAAGGGCTTCTATCAGCCCATGCTGTTCTTCAGCCAACGCACTAATGATGCCTAAACGCATATCTTTTTCCTGTTTTTCGGGTGGGGCCTGTGGACTTCCTGCGAGTTCTCCACAGTGCAAAGCTAAAAACGGTCGATTTTAAGGCGTTTTTTGCTGTGTAAACCGGTCTTTGCCCACGAAGAGGGCCTCAGATTTCGTCAGAAATCCGCGCTTTTCCGGGTTTTGGGGTTGTTTTTCGCTTTTCATGGTTTAGTAGTTTACAAAGATATATATAAAAAATAGTAGTAGTAGTAAACGGGAGTTTAGCTGTGGATAAGTTCTGTATACGTTTACGAATCATTGGTTTACGCGAAAGATAAGCACTTGCATAAGCGCTGTAAGATTTACGGAGCAATTCTGTATAAAATGTCGGCCCTTGGATAACTTCGTGCTTACTCACAACTCATCCTGTGGATATCCAGTAAGTTATGCACAGGTGGCATTGTTTTGCAGGGTTTTCTAGGCTGTTGAGCCGCTCCACTACGGCCACAGTGCCAAAATTTTCAACGACGCACCGAGAGCGGATTAGCAGAGCGTCATCGGCCAAGCGTCGTCGACGGCTCATCGATGGCCGATTGCGACCGTCGCTTTAAATCCGTCGTACGTGTCTGCATAGCAATTTTTTTGTTTTGCAGGTCGTCGCTTGTTGATCACCGCCTTGCTTTCTTTCTCACGACTTCCTTTTTTTTTTGAAACGCAGATCTTCAGGCGCTTGCCCCTTGGTTTTCCGGGTTTTCTTCGCGCCGCGTGAACTATGGTTTACTCTAAAGATGTATATATAAAAATAGTAGTAGTTGTTAACGTAGACACTTTTCTGTGGATAAGTCCTCATTTTGGATTAAAATCAGGCGTTTACGAACTTCATAAGCAGGCTCGTAAGCCGTGTATGACGAAAGAACTGTTTTGGGATAAGAAAACAGCTCCCCAGAAATTTTTTGTTTACTCACATATCGTGCCTGTGGATATCCATAGACTTATCCACAGGGGTAAGTGGGCCTTATAGTGAGAAATATGATGAATCTGACATCCGTTTTTCCCCATCCAATCATTCAAGGGCCGACTGCCGGCGGCAACAATACGCCGGCCCAGATCGCCGCGGTCTCCAACGCCGGAGCGCTCGGCTCCCTCGCTTGCTCGTTACTTTCTCCGGCGGCGATGCGCGAACAGACCGCGCAAATCCGCGCGTTGACGGACAAGCCTTTTTGCCTCAACTTCTTCGTGTTGGAGACTCCGCGGCCAGATCCGGCCGACATCGCCCAGGCGGCCGAGTGGCTGAAACCGCTCTGGTCGTCGCTCGGTTGGAGCGAATTACCCACACCCGCCAAGTGGTGCGAGGATTTCGCCGCCCAATTCGAGGCGCTGATTGAACTGCGCCCCGCCGTCGCCAGCTTCACTTTCGGCATCCTGAGCGCGGAGCAAATCCAGCGCTTGCACGATGCCGGTATTGTCGTGATCGGCACAATCACCCATGCCGAGGAAGCCGTCGCGTGGCAGGGCAGGGGCGCCGATGCCGTGATCGCTTCCGGCACCGAGTCGGGCGGCCATCGCGGCACCTTCATCGGCGCGCAGGAAGATGCGACCCTGAAAACTTTCGAGTTGCTGCCGCAGATAGTCGCGGCGGTGGATATTCCCGTCATCGCCGCCGGCGGCATCATGGACGGCGCCGACATCAAGCGCGCGCTGAACATGGGCGCGCAGGCCGTACAGATGGGAACCGCCTTCCTGGTGACCGACGAATCGGCAATTAATCCACACTACAAACAACGGTTGTTGACCGCCGGCGACCATCCGACCCGGCTCACCCGCACCTTTTCCGGCCGCTACGCGCGCGGCCTGGTGAACCGCCTGATGCGTGAGTTGGAACCGGTGGAAGCCCAATTGCCTCCATATCCCGTGCAAAATGCGCTAACGACGCCGATCCGCGCCGAAGCGGCCAAGCGCGGCGATACCGAACTGATGTCGTTATGGTGCGGCACCGGGGTCGCACGCGCCAGGCCGATGCCCGCCGCTAAGCTTGTTGAAACATTGCTATCGGAGATGAACGCAGCGTAGACTAAGGCCGAGACCGCCGAGAGAGCGTAACGCCCCGGCATACCGAGTCATCCTTGGAGGAGCAGTTTTTGGAATCAGCAGGCGACTACGATTACATCATCATTGGGGCAGGCTCGGCTGGCTGCGTATTGGCGAACCGTTTAAGCGCCGACAGGAACGTCGACGTCCTGCTGATCGAGGCCGGCGGCCGGGACGATTATGTGTGGATCCATATCCCGGTCGGCTATCTGCATTGCATTGACAATCCGCGCACCGACTGGATGTTCCGCACCGAGGCCGACGCCGGCCTCAACGGGCGCAGCCTGCTGTACCCGCGCGGCAAAGTGCTGGGCGGAAGCTCGTCCATCAATGGCATGATTTATATGCGCGGCCAGGCGGAAGACTACAACCGCTGGGCCGATCTGACGGACGACGCCAGCTGGCGCTGGGACCAGGTGCTGCCGCTATTTAAAAAGAGCGAGGATTATCACGGCGGTGCGTCGGCGGAGCACGGCACCGGCGGTCCGTGGCGCGTGGAAAAACAGCGTCTGTCCTGGCAGATACTGGACGCGTTCCGCGACGCGGCCGAACAAACCGGCATCGCGAAGGTCGACGATTTCAATCGCGGCGACAACGCCGGCTGCGGCTATTTCGAGGTCAATCAAAAACGCGGCATCCGCTGGAACACGGCGAAGGCGTTCCTCAAGCCGGTCTCCGGCCGCCCGAATCTGACGGTCATGACCGGCTGCCACGTGGAACGCTTACAGATAGAAATGAGCGACCAGGGTCCGGTCTGCAAAGGCGTGATTTTCACCGGCGGCGGCACCAAATACCAGGCGTTGGCCGCGAAAGAAACCCTGCTGGCCGCTGGCGCCGTTGGCTCGCCGCAGATTTTGCAATGCTCCGGAATCGGCTCGGCCGCCAAGCTGCTGCACCACGGCATCGCGCCGCTGGCCGACCTGCCCGGCGTCGGTGAAAACCTGCAGGACCATCTGCAACTGCGCATGATTTACAAGCTCGGCGGCGGTGCCCGCACGTTGAACACGCTGGCGTCCAACTGGTTCGGCAAGATGAAAATCGGCCTCGAGTATGCGATGTTCCAGAGCGGTCCGATGTCGATGGCGCCGTCGCAGCTGGGCGCGTTCGCGCGCTCCGACGCCGGCCAGCCCACGCCCAATCTTCAATACCATGTGCAACCGTTGTCGCTGGAAAAATTCGGCGACCCTTTGCACGCCTTCCCCGCGTTCACCGCCAGCGTCTGCAACCTGCGTCCGACATCGCGCGGCCACGTGCATATCGCCGGTGCCGATTCGTACGCGCCTCCCAAGATTTCGCCGATGTATTTGAGCACCGTCGAGGACCGCAAGGTGGCGGCGGCGGCGCTGACATTGACGCGCCAAATCGTCGCCGCGCCCGCGCTGGGCAAGTTCTCGCCCGAAGAATACAAGCCCGGCATCCACTACCGCACCGAGGAAGAACTCGCGGAGGCGGCGGGCCATATCGGCACCACCATCTTCCATCCGGTCGGCACCTGCAAGATGGGCCGCACCGACGATCCCACCGCCGTCGTCGATAGCCAATTGCGTGTCATCGGCGTCGCCGGCTTGCGCGTTGTGGACGCATCCATCATGCCCTTTATCACATCCGGAAATACCAATTCTCCCACCATCATGATCGCCGAAAAAGCTTCAGAAATGATCCGTTCAGGCTTGAAATAATGGGGCCGCTTGTTAGCGCTAGATCAAAAGTAAGTAGTAGTTATACTGTATTGTTAGCTAATTTTTTACTCTGTATGATCTAAAAAAATTTAGTACCTTGAACCATAAAAGCAAGGGAGACAGGATGTCCGGTGTTATCTTGGAAACGAAGAACTTGACCAAGCAGTTCAGAGGTTTTACTGCGGTCAACGACGTCAACTTGAAAGTGCAGCGCGGTCATATCCACGCGCTGATCGGCCCCAACGGCGCCGGTAAAACCACATGCTTTAATCTGCTCACGAAATTCCTGGTGCCGACTTCGGGCCAGATCCTGTTCAACGACAAAGACATCACCGCGGCCAAGCCGGCGCAGATCGCCCGCATGGGCGTGATCCGTTCGTTTCAGATTTCGGCGGTGTTTCCCCATCTGACGGTGCTGCAGAATGTCCGCATCGGCTTGCAGCGCCAGCTGGGCACCAGCTTCCATTTCTGGCAGAGCGAACGCGCGTTGGACAGGCTTAACGACCGCGCCATGCAACTGCTGGCCGAGGTCGACCTGACCGAGTTCGCCGACACCGTCACCGTCGATATGCCTTACGGGCGCAAGCGCGCTTTGGAGATCGCCACCACCCTGGCGATGGAGCCGGAGCTGATGCTGCTCGATGAACCGACGCAGGGCATGGGCCACGAGGATGTGCACCGCGTGACCGACCTCATTAAAAAAGTCTCGGCCGGCCGCACCATTTTGATGGTCGAACACAATATGAAAGTCGTCTCCGGCATCTGCGACAAGATCTCCGTTTTGCAGCGCGGCGCCATGCTGGCCGAAGGCACTTATGCCGAGGTGTCGCGCAATCCGCAAGTGATGGAAGCGTACATGGGCACCGAAGCGGCCGAGCTGGAAGGAGCCCATTGATGACGGCCGCCCTGCAAATCTCCAACCTGCAAACCTGGTACGGCGAATCGCACATCCTGCACGACGTCAACCTGACGGTGCAGCCCGGCGAAGTGGTGACACTGCTGGGCCGTAACGGCGCCGGCCGCACCACCACCTTGCGCGCCATCATGGGATTGACCGGCGCGCGCAAGGGCTCGATCAAGATCAACGGCGTCGAGGCGATCGGTTTGCCGACGCATAAAATCGCCCACCTCGGCGTCGGTTATTGCCCGGAGGAGCGCGGCATTTTCGCCTCGCTGTCGACCGAGGAAAACCTGCTGCTGCCGCCGCAATTGTCGACCGGCGAAAAGGGTATGTCGATCAAGGAAATCTACGCGATGTTCCCCAACCTGGAAGAGCGCAAGCACAGCCAGGGCACGCGCCTGTCGGGCGGCGAGCAACAGATGCTGGCGGTGGCGCGCATCCTGCGCACCGGCGCGCGTTTGTTGTTGCTCGACGAAATTTCGGAAGGCCTGGCGCCGGTCATCGTGCAAGGCCTGGCGCGCATGATCACCACCCTCAAATCGAAGGGCTACACCATCGTCATGGTGGAACAGAATTTCCGGTTCGCCGCGCCGCTGGCGGACCGGTTTTATGTGATGGAACACGGTCAGATCGTCGAGACTTTTGTTTCATCGGAATTGAGCGACAAGATGCCGGTGCTGACCGAGCTGCTTGGCGTGTAGATATGCACTTCATCGTTCTGTGACCATACAAATTTAAATCACGACTATTCGAACGGAGACAAAATGAAACTCAAAGCTATCACCCTCGCCGCCACCGCCGTCTGCGCGCTGGGGCTGTCCTTCGCCGCGCAAGCGCAGGTTTCCGGCGACACCATCAAGATCGGCATGATCACCGACATGTCCGGCCTGTACACGGATATCGACGGCGCCGGCGGCGCCGAGGCGATCAAAATGGCGATCGCGGACGCCGGCGTCGTCCTCGCCGGCAAGAAGGTGGAGTTCATCTCCGCCGACCACCAGAACAAGGCCGACATCGCCGCCTCCAAGGCGCGCGAATGGTTCGACCAGCAGGGCGTCGACATGCTGATCGGCGGCACCAACTCCGGCGCCAACCTGGCCATGGCCAAGGTCGCCGCGGAAAAGAAAAAGGTCTTCATCTCGATCGGCGCCGGCTCGGCCCGTTTGACCAACGAGGAATGCACGCCTTACACCGTGCACTACGCCTACGACACCATCGCGCTGGCGCGCGGCACCGGCGGCGCCATCGTCAAGCAGGGCGGCAAGAGCTGGTACTTCATGACGGCCGACTACGCGTTCGGCCAGTCGCTGGAGAAGGACACGGCCGATGTGGTCAAGGCCGCCGGCGGCAAGGTGCTCGGTTCGGTCAAGCACCCGTTGTCGGCGTCGGACTTCTCGTCCTTCCTGCTGCAGGCGCAATCGTCGGGCGCGCAGATCCTCGGCCTGGCCAACGCCGGCGGCGACGCGATCAATTCGATCAAGGCCGCCAACGAATTCGGCATCACCAAGAAGATGAAGCTGGCCGGCTTGCTGATCTTCATCAACGATATCCATTCGCTGGGCCTGAACCTGACGCAGGGCATGTATCTGACCGACGGCTGGTACTGGGACCAGAACCAGGAAACGCGCGACTGGTCGAAGCGTTACTTCGCCAAGATGAAAAAGTCGCCGTCGATGCTGCAGGCGGCCGACTATTCGGCCGCCGCCAACTACCTCAAAGCGGTCAAGGCCGTGGGGACGGACGACGCCGACAAGGTCATGGCGCATCTGAAGGCCAACAAGATCAACGACATGTTCGCCAAGAACGGCGTGATCCGTCCGGACGGCCGCATGGTGCACGACATGTACCTGATGGAAGTGAAGAAGCCGTCGGAATCGAAATATCCGTGGGATTACTACAAGGTCGTGGCCACCATTCCGGGCGACCAGGCGTACGCCACCAAGGCCGAAACCAAATGCAGCCTGTGGAAATAAGCTGAGTTGTGCACAGGGCCGGCGCAGCGCCACTCCGCGTGGCGAAGCGCCGGCCTGTCCGGTGTGTCGGTTCTTGTGCTTGTCCTTCTTGTCCTCTTATTCCGCCTCGCCGTCCGGCCGGGTGCTCTTTAGACTGTGATCTCATGGAAATTTTCGGCTATCCCTTGAGCGTATGGATGAGCCAGCTACTGCTGGGGCTGGTGAACGGCTCGTTCTACGCGATGCTGTCACTCGGCCTGGCCGTCATCTTTGGCCTTCTCAACGTTATTAACTTTTCCCACGGCGCCCTGTACATGATGGGCGCCTTCGTGGCCTGGATGGGGATGACTTATTTCGGTCTGAACTACTGGACCATGCTGGTGCTGGCGCCGCTGCTCATCGGCGTGTTCGGCATCGTTATCGAAAAGACCATGCTGCGCCATCTGTACAAGCTCGATCACCTGTACGGCTTGCTGTTGACGTTCGGCATCACCTTGCTGGTCGAAGGCGTGTTCCGCTCATTCTACGGCGTCTCGGGCCAGCCGTTCCAGGTGCCCGACGCGCTGGCCGGCGCCACCGACCTCGGCTTCATGGTGATGCCGAACTACCGCGCCTGGGTGGTGGTCGCCTCCGTGGTGGTCTGCCTGGCCACCTGGTACGTCATCGAAAAGACCAAACTGGGCGCCTATTTGCGCGCCGGCACCGAGAATCCGAAGCTGGTCGAAGCGTTCGGCATCAACGTGCCGCTGATGGTCACGCTCACCTATGGCTTCGGCGTCGCTTTGGCGGGCTTTGCAGGGGTGCTGGCGGCCCCGATCATCCAGGTGCAGCCCCTGATGGGTCAGAACCTGATTATCGTCGTATTCGCCGTTGTGGTGATCGGCGGCATGGGCTCGATCATGGGCTCGATCCTCACCGGCCTGGGCCTGGGCGTGATCGAAGGCTTGACCAAGGTCGTGTATGCGCCGTTCTCGTCGACGGTGGTGTTCCTCGTGATGGTGGTCGTGCTGCTGATCCGTCCCGCTGGTTTGTTCGGTAAAGAAAAATAGGAGGGACGGATGGACAAGAAAATCGGTTACACCATCGCATTGGCGATCGCGCTGTCGGCACCGTTCATCGGCTATCCGGTGTTCCTGGCCAAGCTGCTGTGCTTTGTGCTGTTCGCCTGCGCCTTCAACCTGCTGATCGGCTTCACGGGGCTGCTGTCGTTCGGCCACGCCGCCTTCTTCGGCGGCGCCGGCTACGTGGCCGGCAACGCGCTCAAGGTGTGGGGCTGGCCGACCGAGCTCGGCATCCTCGCCGGCGTGGTCGGCGCCGCCTTGCTGGGCCTGGTGATGGGCGGGCTGGCGATCCGCCGCCAGGGCATCTACTTCTCGATGATCACGCTGGCGCTGGCGCAGATGGTGTTCTTCGGCGCCCTCAGCGCCGGGGAATTCACCGGCGGCGAGGACGGCCTGCAAGGCGTTCCACGTGGAAAACTGCTGGGCGTGATCGACCTCTCCAACGACACCACGCTGTACTTCTTCGTGCTGGCCATCGCCGTGTTGGCGTTCGCGCTGATCGTGCGCATCGTCCACTCGCCGTTCGGCCAGGTGCTCAAGGCGATCAAGGAGAACGAACCGCGCGCCATCTCGCTGGGCTACGACGTCGACAAGTACAAGCTGCTGGCCTTCGTGCTGTCGGCCGCGCTGGCCGGTCTGGCCGGCTCGACCAAGGTGCTGGTGCAGGGCTTCGAAACGCTGACCGACGTCCACTGGACGATGTCGGGCCTGGTGATCCTGATGACCCTGGTGGGCGGCATGGGCACGCTGGCCGGTCCGATCCTCGGCGCGGTGATCATCATCATGCTGGAGAACAAGCTGGGCGACTGGGGCATCGCCCTGACGCGGCTGACCGGCATCGAATGGTTCAACACCATCGGCGAAGCCGTCACCATGGTGATCGGCCTGATCTTCATCGTTTGCGTGTTGTTATTCCGCCGCGGAATCATCGGCGAAATCGTCGCCAAGCTCGGCAACAAGAAGCCTGCATGATCTAGCACAGACGCCGGGCGTTCTGCCCGGCGTCCTTTTCAAATCGAGAGTAAATTTTTTTATCCGGCCCCGGGCCGGATCGGGGGTAGTCCGTCTGTTGCTTTGAGTCTTACTGAAGAAGAGGATGACATGCATACCAAGAAAATCACGCTGGCGCTGGCCGGCATCGCACTGACCGCTTGCGGCCATCACCACGATGAGCCCGAAATCATCAACGAGCGTCCGAGTTTTCTCGGCGCCGTCAGCGCCAAAACCTACGACGGCGTCAGCGACGATTTGCTGACCGCCGGGCTGGGCGCGACCGGTCTGGCCGGCGCGCTGCCGGCTTACGCCGACCCCCTGAACCCGACTCCGGCCGAACTGCGGCGCAACGCCATCTACGCCAATTACCGCGCCATCCAGGACATCAGCCCGGCCGCCGGCTTCGGCAGGCTGTACGGCCCGAACGTGGACGTCAGCGGCAACCCGACGACGGGCGAGGGCAAGATCGCCGGCAGCGAGTTCATCGCCTACGCCGACGACGGCAGCGGCAACAAGAATGTCACCCTGATGGTGCAAATACCGGCCAGCTTCGACGCCAACAATCCCTGCATCATCACCGGCGCGTCGAGCGGCTCGCGCGGCGTGTATGGCGCCATCGGCACCTCCGGCGAGTGGGGCCTGAAAAACAAATGCGCGGTCGCCTACAGCGACAAGGGGTCCGGGACCGGCCTGTACACCTTCGACGACGACAGCGTGAATCTGCAGAACGGCGTGCGGGCGCAGCGTACCGCCGCCGGCAAGAACGCCAACTTCACGCCGATAGTGAGCGATGCCGACCGTGCCGCCTTCGCCGCTTCCAGGCCCGGCCGCGTCGCCTTCAAGCACGCGCATTCGCAACAGAATCCGGAAAAGGACTGGGGCAACCATACCTTGCAGGCGGTCGAGTTCGCGTTCTACATGTTGAATGAGCAGTACGGCCGCTACGCCAGGGACAACACCCATCACGTGGTGCGCTTCACGCCGACCAACACCATCACGATCGGTTCCAGCATCTCCAACGGCGCCGCCTCGGCCTTGTTGGCGGCCGAGCAGGATACCCGGGGCCTGATCGACGGCGTGGCCGCCAACGAGCCGCAGATCCAGCCGCGCACCGCCACCGGTTACTCGATCCGCCAGAACGGCGTGCCGGTGACGGGTCAGGGCAAGTGGCTGATCGATTACTCCACCTACGCAGCGCTGTACCAGCCGTGCATCGCCTCTACGGCGGCGGCGCCCGGCCGCTGCACGGCGCTGGTCGCCAAGGGCCTGCTGACCGGCGCGGATTTGGCGGCGCAGCAGGAGGACGCGCGCGCGCGGCTGAAGGCATACGGCTGGCTGCCCGATTCCGACGTGCTGCAGGCCTCGCACGCGCTGACCACGGTGCTGGTGGCCGTGACCTACGCCAACGCCTACGGCCGCTTCTCGGTGACCGACCAGCTGTGCGGATTCACGTTCGCGCCGACCGACGCCAGCGGTTCGCCGGTGCCGTTCACGCCGGCGCAGCGCGCCGCCAGCTTCGCCACCCAGAACGGCATCATCGGCACGCCGATCTACGAGGCGTCGGTGGGCGGAGCGAAGGCCTACAACCTGGGCGTGTCGCCGAGCACCAATCTGGCCGACCAGTCGCTCGACGGCTTCCTCTGCCTGCGCGCATTGGCGACCGGTATCGATCCGGTCAACGGCAACGCGCTGACCGGCACCTTGGCCGAGCAGAGCGCGCGCGTGCGTTCCGGCGCCGCCGAGGTGCTGGCGACCGGCAATCTGCGTGGCAAACCGGCGATCATCGCGGCCGGCCGCAGCGACACGCTGATGGTGGTGAACTTCAATTCGCGCGCCTATCTGGGCTTGAACGCGCTGGCCGAGGGGCCCGCGAGCAAGCTGCGCTACATCGAGGTGTTGAACGCCAACCACTTCGACACGTTCACCAGCGTGTTCCCGCAGAACATCGTGCCGTTGCACATCTATCTGTTCCGCGCGCTGGACGCGATGATGGCCCACCTGCGCAACCCGAGCGTTCCGCTGCCGCCGTCGCAGGTGGTGCGCACGGTGACGCGGCCTGACGCGACCACGCCGATGACGTTGGCCAACCTGCCGCCGATTGTGCAATCCCCGGCGCCGGGTAACCTGATCAACGTCAGCGGCACCACCGTGGACGTACCGCAGTAAGATTGGTAACGAAAGCGGCGGCGTCTAGAAAGCCGCCGCGTAGATCGCCCTCGCGTCGTCGCGCGTGACGGTGCGGGGGTTGTTCCCCAACAGACGGGTCTGGAGCATGGCGTCATCCGCCAATTGGTCCAGATCCGTTTCCTTTATGCCGACCTGCTGCAAGGTCCGCTCGATCCCCGTCGCAGCCGCTATTTGTTGCATCGCACCAACCAGCGCCTCCCCGCGCGCCTCCACGCTGCCGCCTGCTCCAGGCACGACGATCTCCGCCAGTTCCGCGTACAAGTCCGCCGCCGCCTGCAGGTTGAAGCGCAGCACGTGCGGCAGCACCAGCGAATTCGACAACCCGTGCGGCACGTGGAACGTGCCACCGATCGGGTAGGCGAGGGCGTGCACGGCGGCGACCGGAGCGTTCGAGAAAGCCTGCCCGGCCAGCATCGCGCCTAGTAGCATGGCCTGCCGTGCCGCCAGGTCGCGGCCGTTCTCGCAAGCGGGGATCAGGTTGGCGGACAGCAGGGCCAGCGCCTTGCGCGCGAGGACGTCGGACAGCGGATTCTTTTTGTGGCGGCTGGTGTAGGCCTCGATCGCGTGGACCATGGCGTCGATGCCGGTGGCGGCGGTCACGAGCGGCGGCAAGCCGAGCGTGAGTTCCGCGTCCAACAGGGCCATGTCGGCGTACAGCTGCGGCGCGACCACGCCCGTCTTGGTGGTGGCGCCGGTGGTGACGATGGCGATGTTGGTGACCTCGGAGCCGGTGCCGGCGGTGGTGGGAATCTGCACCAGCGGCAGCCGGACGCCTTTGACGTTGCCGATGCCATAAATGGCGCCGATGTGCTGCTCGCCGCCGGCCAGCACGGCGATCAGTTTGGCGACATCCATCGAGCTGCCGCCGCCCAGGCCGATGACGATGTCGCTGCGGTGTCGACGGGCGGCGTCGACCGCTTCGAGGACGATTTGCTCCGGCGGATCGGCGACCACGTTGGAGTAGACGCTGACGTCGATGCCGGCGGTCCGCAAGCTTGCGGCGGGCCCATCGACCAGTCCGGTTTTGAGGAAGCCCGGATCGGTTACGAGCAGGGCGCGTTTGACGGTGGGGAAGCGTTGGGCGATGTGCGCGCCAAGTTTGTTGGCGGCGCCCAGCTCGGAGACGATGTGGGCGACCGTGCTGAAAGTGAATGCGGGGAAATCGTTCATGGCTGTGGTCCGTGACGTGGTGGATTTCACGTGAAAGCTTACATGAAGCGCGGCGGGGGATGCCGGGTGGTTTGCTAATTTCTTCCGTACAATGTGGCTTTTGCCAGTCGAGGTAAGCGGGTCATGGTTGAGTATGCGGTGTTGGGTGTAGCGGCGTTCAGCGCCGGTTTGGTGGATGCGGTGGTCGGCGGGGGCGGACTGATACAACTGCCGGCGATGTTTTCGATATTTCCCAACATGGCGCCGGCCACGATCATCGGCACCAACAAGCTGGCCAGCATCGCCGGTACCGGCGTCGCGGCGGTCAGCTACGCGCGCCGGGTGGCCATCGCCTGGACGGTCGCCGCGCCGGCCGCTTTCGCCGCGTTGATCTTTTCCTTCTTCGGCGCGTACACCGTCACCAAAGTTTCCCCGGACTTCTTCCGCACCGTCCTTCCCATCGTGCTGCTGGCGGTGGCGATCTATACCTTCGCCAAGAAAGACTTCGGCAGCGTGCACGCGCCGCTGCACACCGGTCGCAAGGAGCAGACGCTGGCGCTGCTGATCGGCTCCGGCATCGGCTTCTACGACGGCTTCTTCGGCCCCGGCACCGGCAGCTTCCTGGTCTTCCTGTTCGTGCGGATTTTCGGCTTCGACTTCCTCGGCGCGTCGGCTGTAGCCAAGATTGTCAACGTTGCCTGCAACCTGTCGGCGCTGGTCTGGTTCGGCTATAGCGGCCACCTGATCTGGCAACTGGGCGCGATGATGGCCGTATGCCAGATCGCCGGTTCGATCATCGGCAGCGCGCTGGCGATGAAACACGGCAGTGGATTTGTCCGGAAACTGTTCCTGGTGGTAGTGTCCATATTGATCGTGAAGACCAGCTACGACTCGTGGAGTCGCTGGTAGATTGTTCCACGTGGAACACCGAAAGCCGCGGAAAGGGATGCTTGTTCGATGACAAGCATCCCTTTTTTTCATTGTTTCACGTGGAACAATGATGCCATCCAGACGAAAATATTTTGCCTAAAAAAGTCGCAGCCCGCAAAAGACTTTATAATCGGTGCTTAATCCCTTCGCTTTTACCCAATTCCATCATGTTATTTCCAACTAATTTCGACGTCATCGTCGTCGGCGGTGGTCACGCCGGTACCGAGGCGGCCCTCGCTTCCGCCCGCATGGGGCAGAAGACCCTGCTCTTGACGCACAACATCGAGACCCTGGGCCAGATGTCGTGCAACCCATCCATCGGCGGTATCGGCAAAGGCCATCTGGTCAAGGAAGTCGACGCCATGGGCGGCGCCATGGCGATCGCCACCGACGAATCGGGCATCCAGTTCCGCATCCTGAACTCGTCCAAAGGCCCGGCGGTACGCGCCACGCGCGCCCAGGCCGACCGCATTTTGTACAAGGCCGCGATCCGTTCGCGGCTGGAAAACCAGCCCAACCTGTGGCTGTTCCAGCAGGCCGTGGACGACCTGATGGTGGAGGGCGACCGCGTGGTCGGCGCCGTCACCCAGATCGGCCTGAAGTTCCTGGCGCCGGCCGTCGTGCTGACCGCCGGCACCTTCCTCGACGGGAAGATCCACGTGGGCTTGCAGAACTATTCAGCGGGCCGTGCTGGCGATCCGCCGGCGATCTCGCTGTCTGCCCGCCTGAAGGAATTGAAGCTGCCACAGGGCCGTTTAAAGACCGGCACGCCGCCCCGCATCGACGGCCGCAGCATCGACTTCTCGCTGATGACCGAGCAGCCGGGCGACCTCGATCCGGTGCCGGTGTTCTCGGTGATGGGCAATGCCGCCATGCATCCGGCGCAAATGCCGTGCTGGGTCACGCACACCAACAACAAAACCCACGACATCATCCGTGCCGGTTTGGACCGCAGCCCGATGTACACGGGCGTGATCGAAGGCGTCGGCCCGCGCTATTGCCCGTCGATCGAAGACAAGATCCACCGCTTTTCGGCCAAGGAATCGCACCAGATTTTCCTGGAACCGGAAGGCCTGACGACCAACGAATTCTATCCAAACGGCATCTCGACCAGCCTGCCGTTCGACGTCCAGATCGAGCTGGTGCGGTCGATGAAGGGCATGGAAAACGCCCACATCCTGCGTCCCGGCTACGCCATCGAGTACGATTATTTCGACCCGCGCGGCCTGAAAGCGTCGCTGGAAACCAAGGCCGTCAGCGGCCTGTACTTCGCCGGCCAGATCAACGGCACCACCGGGTACGAGGAAGCGGCGGCGCAGGGCATGCTCGCCGGCCTCAATGCGGCGCTGCAAACCCAGGGCAAGGAAGCCTGGACGCCGGCCCGTTCCGAGGCGTATCTGGGCGTGTTGGTCGACGATCTGGTCACGCAGGGCGTGCTGGAACCGTACCGCATGTTCACCAGCCGCGCCGAGTATCGCCTGAGCCTGCGCGAGGATAACGCCGACATGCGGCTGACAGAAATCGGCCGCAAACTGGGCTGCGTCGGCGATGCGCAGTGGGAAGCATTTGAGAAAAAACGCGAGGCGGTGGCGCTGGAACTGGAGCGCCTGCGTTCCACGTGGGTCAATCCACGCATCCTGGAAGCGGCCGAATCGGAGCGTGTGATCGGCCAGGCGATCGAGCGCGAGTACTCGCTGGCGGACCTGCTGCGCCGTCCCGGCGTCGAGTACGAGAAGCTGATGAGCCTGTCCGGCATCGACGGCCGCGAGCTCGCCGGACCCGGCGTGAGCGACGACGCGGTGCGCGAGCAGGTCGAAATCCAGCTCAAATATTCGGGCTATATCGACCGCCAGACCAAGGAAGTGGAGCGCCACGAGCACTACGAAAACCTGAAATTGCCGGAAGGTTTCAGCTACCTGGACATCACCGCCCTGTCGGTGGAAGTGCGCCAGAAACTGCACGCGCAGCGTCCGGAGACACTGGGCCAGGCGTCGCGCATCTCCGGCGTGACGCCGGCGGCGATCTCGCTGCTGCTGGTGCACCTGAAAAAGGCCGGTTTCGGCGGCTATCTGAATGACAAAAACGCGCAGAAAGACGAGGCGGTGCAATGAAGGTGTTCGACCGTGTGGTTGTCGCGGATGTTTTAAAACAAGGCATCAAGGATTTGAAGCTGGACCTGGCGGAAGATCAGGTGGAGAAGCTGCTGGACTATCTGGCGCTGCTCAACAAGTGGAATTCGGTCTACAACCTGACGTCGGTGCGCGATCCGATGCAGATGGTGACCTTGCATTTGCTCGATTCGCTGGCCGCTGTATCGGCGTTCGCGGACGCGAAAAACGTGCTCGACGTGGGCGCCGGCGGCGGCCTGCCGGGCATGGTGCTGGCCATCAGCCGCCCGGACATGAAGGTGTCGATGATTGATACGGTGCACAAGAAAACCGCGTTTTTGAACCAGGTAAAGGCGGAACTGGGCCTGTCCAACGTGACCGTCTACACCAAGCGCGTCGAGCAGCTGGAGGTGAAGACCAAGTTCGATGTCATCACCTCGCGCGCCTTTGCCGACCTGTCGGACTTCGTCAACTGGTCGGGGCATCTGCTGCAAGAGGGCGGACGCTTCATCGCCTTGAAAGGAACGGCTCCAGAGGAGGAACGAGAGCGGCTTCCGGAGCCATGGAAAGTACAGAAATTAGAGCCTTTGACGGTGCCTGGACTGGAGGCGGAACGCCATCTGGTGTTCATCGAAGCGGAAACAGTATAAATCGTTTATATCGTATAAATCGTTTATATCGTATAAACCGTATAAATCGTCTATACGGTATAAACAGTATAAATAATTAAACCAAAAAATTTAACCAACGAGACCTCGGCGTCCAAAACCAAAAAGAGATCGACAAGAACTACATGGCAAAAATTTTCTGCGTAGCGAATCAAAAAGGCGGAGTTGGCAAAACAACAACCACGGTCAACCTGGCGGCCGGCCTGGCAAAGCTGAACCAGCGCGTGCTGCTGGTGGACCTGGACCCGCAAGGCAACGCCACGATGGGCGCGGGCATCAACAAGGCGGGCCTGCCCGCGTCGACCTACGAGGTCATGCTGGGCGAGTCCGACGTCGCCACCGCGCGCCAGCGTTCGGAGCCGGGCAAGTTCGACGTGCTGCCGTCCAACCGCGAGCTGGCCGGCGCGGAAGTGGAGATGGTCTCGCTGGACAACCGCGAGCGCCGCCTGAAGGACGCGCTGGCCGCCGTCGACAAGGAGTACGACTTCATCCTGATCGACTGCCCGCCGGCGTTGTCGATGCTGACCCTGAACGGCCTGTGCGCCGCGCACGGAGTCATCATCCCGATGCAGTGCGAGTACTACGCGCTGGAAGGTTTGTCCGACCTGGTCAACACGATCAAGAAGGTGCATGCCAACCTGAACCCCGACCTGAAGATCATCGGCTTGCTGCGCGTGATGTTCGATCCGCGCATGACGCTGTCGCAGCAGGTGTCGGCCCAGCTCGAGCAGCACTTCGGCGACAAGGTCTTCAAGACCATCATCCCGCGCAACGTGCGTCTGGCCGAAGCGCCGTCGTATGGCCTGCCTGGCGTCACGTTCGATCCATCTTCCAAGGGCGCGCAGGCGTATATCGCCTTCGGAGCCGAGATGGTCGCGCGCATTAAAAAAATGTAACGTAAAGATTCCCATATCATGGCAACCAAAAAACTCAAGGGCCTCGGTCGCGGCCTCGAAGCGCTGCTCGGCGGCGACGGCGATCTGACCACGGCGGACGCCAACACACCGTCCCAGCTGAACGTCACCCAAATGCAGGCGGGTAAATATCAACCCCGTACCCGCATGGACGAGGGCGGCCTGCAGGAGCTGGCCGCGTCGATCAAGAGCCAGGGCATCATGCAGCCGATCCTGGTGCGCCCGGTCGGCACCAACAAACTGACCGGCGAGATCACCTACGAGATCATCGCCGGCGAACGCCGCTTCCGCGCCGCGCAAATCGCCGGCCTGGAAGTGCTCCCCGTTTTGGTGCGCGATGTGGACGACCAGGCCGCCGCCGCGATGGCGCTGATCGAGAACATGCAGCGCGAGGATTTGAACCCGCTGGAAGAGGCGCAAGGCATCCACCGCCTGATCACCGATTTCAGTTTCACGCACGAGCAGGCGGCCGGCGCCGTCGGCCGTTCGCGCAGCGCAGTGTCGAACCTGCTGCGTCTGATGAACCTGGCGTCGGCGGTGCAAACCATGCTGATGGCCGGCGATATCGACATGGGCCACGCGCGCGCGCTGCTGGCGGTCGACGCGGCCACGCAGATCAACCTCGCCAACATGGTCATCGCCAAACGGTTGTCGGTGCGCGAAACCGAAAAATTGGTGACCAAGACCCTGGAAGAACAAAAGGCGTCGCCAACCGAGGCGCGGCAGAAGGAAAAGTCCGGCGACATCGTCCGCCTGGAGGAAGAGCTGTCCGACAAGCTGGCCACGCCGGTGGTGTTCAAGATGGGCACCAAGGGGCGCGGCCAGATGATCATCGATTTCGCCGACCTCGATATCCTCGATGGTGTTTTGGCAAGGTTGCGTGCATAACTTGCAAAATGGCTGGAGTCGGGGGGCGATCGGTCGCGGACGTCCCCGTTTTGTTGACCCAAGATCAAGAAAAACGTCAAACGCCGAACTGGCTCCAAAGTGGTGCAAAGGGTTTGGAAATGTTTATAAAAGCGTCTCTTTCGCGCACAAAATGCTCTGCTGCGGTGCAGCAATGTTTGACGTGATACAGTAAAGACACATATAATCACGCGTCTTTGGGTTTTATCGGCTTTTTTTGGAGCTCGGCAGTGAGTAAATCAACGAGTAATTCCAAGCCGATGTTTAAAGTCGTCGCCCTCCAGTTGGCCATCGTCACTGGATTCGCCTTGCTCGCCTGGAACTTGGGCGGAGTACTCAAAGCTTGGTCGGCCGCCTATGGCGGAGCAATCGCAGTCATCGGGAGTCTGATGTACGCGATGATTGTTGCGGGCGGAACAAATGACCCCAAAAAAGCTTTCCGGTCGCATGTGCGGGCCGAAGTAGTGAAAATATTTATCACGGTAGTGCTGTTCGCTTTGGCACTGGCGCTGTTTCAGTCGGCCTCTTGGTTATGGCTGATCTTGGGTTTCGCGGTGGCAACCTTGGCATACTGGTTCTCACTGCTAGCAATTTAATCACCAAAATCTAAACTTTTATGACCACAGAAAACGCTGCAGGGGCGCACCACGGGGCGCCGGCAAATGCCACCGAATATATTCAGCACCACCTTACCCACCTGAAAACCGCTGACGGTACGATCAATCTGGACACGTTCTGGATTTCGGCCATCCTCGGCCTGGTGTTCCTGGGTGTGTTCTACATGGCCTCGCGCCGCGCCACGTCGGGCGTTCCGGGCAAGTTGCAGAACTTCGTCGAAGCCGTCATGGAGCTGGTCAACGAAGTCGTCAATTCGGCATTCCACGCCAAGAGCAAGGTCATCGCGCCGCTGGCGATCACCATTTTCTGCTGGGTTTGGCTGCTGAACGCCATGGACTTCCTGCCGGTCGACCTGCTGCCTAAGCTGCTCAGCTACGCCGGCGTGGACTACCTGCGCGTCGTTCCAACGGCCGACGTCAACCACACTTTCGGCATGGCGTTCGGCGTCATGCTGTGCATTATTGGTTTCTCGATCAAAGCCAAAGGTATCGGCGGCTGGGGTAAAGAGTTGCTGACCGCCCCGTTCCACGCCCATGGCTTCATGGCCATCGTGCTGGCGCCGGTCAACTTCATCTTCCAGATGATCGAGTTGCTGGCCAAGCCACTGTCGCTGTCTCTGCGTTTGTTCGGCAACATGTATGCCGGCGAACTGATCTTCATTTTGATCGCTCTGCTGCCATGGTGGGCGCAGTGGCTGCTGGGTGGTCCTTGGGTTATCTTCCACATCCTGGTGGTGACCCTGCAAGCGTTTGTGTTTATGGCGTTGACTGTTGTCTACCTCAGCCTTGCGGTCGAGAAGCACTAATCAACAAATAGTTTTTCACTTTTTAGTATCTGTAGTCTTTTTTAAAATCTTAGGAGAAATTTCAATGCAAGCTCTGATCGCACAAGTACAAAGCATGACCGTTCTGGCAGCCGCTATCATCATCGGCCTCGGCGCAATCGGCACCGCACTCGGTTTCGCAATTCTGGGCGGCAAATTCCTGGAAGCGTCGGCCCGTCAGCCAGAACTGATGCCACAACTGCAAACCAAGCTGTTCGTTATCGCTGGTCTGCTGGATGCGATCTCGATGATCGGCGTCGGCGTTGCCCTGCTGTACACCTTCAACAACCCGTTCCTGAATGCCGTTATTGCCGCTGCTGGTCAGTAATTCGCTCCCTTCTAGGAGAAACTTTTAGTTAGGAGCAAAGGTATGGACATCAATATGTCTCTCATCGGCCAGATGATCACCTTCGCGGTGTTGGTCTGGGTCTCGATGAAGTTCGTATTTCCATCGCTGAACGCAGCGTTGGATGAGCGTGCCAAGCGTATCGCTGATGGTCTGGCTGCGGCCGACCAGGGCCAGGCTGCGATGGTTGTCGCTGAAAAGCGCGCCGCCGAAGCGCTGACCAGTGCACGCGAAGAAGCTTCGCAACGTGTTGCCGACGCCGAAAAGCGCGCGCAACTGGTCGCTGAAGAAATCAAAGCGAATGCACAAGCCGAAGCGGACCGCATCATTGCGCAAGCCAAGGCAGATGCCGATCAGCAACTGGCCAAGGCGCGCGACACGCTGCGCGCTCAGGTGGCTGACCTGGCTGTGAAGGGCGCCGAGCAAATCTTGAAGCGCGAAGTCAACGCCTCGGCCCACGCCGATCTGTTGTCGCGCCTGTCTGTCGAGCTGTAATCATGGCAGAAAACGCAACCGTCGCCCGTCCCTACGCGGAAGCTTTGTTCCGCGTAGCCCAAGCAGGTAAGGAATCGTTCAACCTCGCGGCGTGGTCCGAACTGGTGGCCGAACTGGCCCAGATCGGCGCCCACCCCGAGGTGCAAGCATTCGCCCGCAACCCGAAGACCTCGGCAAGCGACGTGAGCGCCGCCATTACGGCCCTGGTGAAATCGCCGCTGACCCCGGAAGCGACAAACTTCCTGGCGATGCTGGTCGCCAACGGCCGTATCAGTCTGCTGCCGGAAATCGGCGCGCAATTCCAGGCGTTGAAAAACGCCACGGAAGGCGCCGCGGACGCCGAGATCACCAGCGCCTTCGAGCTGAACGCCGCTCAAGTCGCCGAACTGATCGCGACACTGGAAAAGAAATTCAGCCGTAAGCTGAACCCGGTCGTGACCGTGGATCCGGCGTTGATCGGTGGCGTGCGCGTGGTCGTCGGCGATGAAGTGCTGGACACTTCGGTCCGCGCCAAGCTGTCGCAGATGCGTATGGCACTGGCCGCCTGAGGCGCAAGCCGGCGGACCCGCTTAGAACAGATTCTTCCCCTCGCGCAAGCTGAGAGAAACACTTTTAGGAGTTAGTATGCAACTCAACCCATCTGAAATCAGCGAGCTGATCAAGAGCCGTATCCAAGGCCTTGATGGCGGCGCTGAAGTACGCAACCAAGGCACGGTTATTTCCGTCGCCGACGGTATCGTCCGCATCCACGGCCTGTCGGAAGTGATGCAGGGCGAAATGCTGGAATTCCCAGGTAACACCTTCGGTCTGGCGATGAACCTGGAGCGCGACTCCGTTGGCGCCGTGATTCTGGGTGCTTACGAGCACATCTCCGAAGGCGACACGGTCAAGTGCACCGGCCGCATTCTGGAAGTGCCGGTCGGTCCTGAACTGCGCGGCCGTGTGGTCAACGCGCTGGGCCAGCCGATCGACGGCAAGGGCGCCATCGACGCCAAGCTGACCTCGCCGATTGAAAAGATCGCACCGGGCGTTATCGCCCGTGAGTCCGTCTCGCAGCCTATGCAGACCGGTCTGAAATCGATCGACGCGATGGTTCCAATTGGCCGTGGCCAGCGCGAGCTGATCATTGGCGACCGTCAAACCGGTAAGTCGGCCGTGGCCGTTGATGCGATCATCAACCAAAAAGGCCAGGGCGTGACGTGTATCTACGTCGCCATCGGTCAAAAAGCCTCGACCATCAAAAACATCGTCCGCTCGCTGGAAACGCACGGCGCGCTGGAGTACACCATCGTGGTCGCGGCGACCGCGTCGGAATCGGCAGCGATGCAATACATCTCGGCCTACTCGGGCTGCACGATGGGCGAATACTTCCGCGACCGCGGCGAAGACGCGCTGATCGTCTACGATGACTTGTCGAAGCAAGCCGTTGCATACCGTCAAATTTCCCTGCTGCTGCGCCGCCCACCAGGCCGCGAAGCATATCCAGGCGACGTGTTCTACCTGCACTCGCGTCTGCTGGAACGCGCAGCCCGCGTGAACGCCGACTACGTGTCCGCCTTCACCAACGGCGCCGTCACCGGCAAGACCGGTTCGCTGACCGCGTTGCCGATCATCGAAACCCAGGCGGGCGACGTTTCGGCGTTCGTTCCAACCAACGTGATTTCGATCACCGACGGTCAAATCTTCCTGGAAACTTCGCTGTTCAACTCGGGTATCCGTCCTGCGATCAACGCCGGTATTTCGGTGTCGCGCGTCGGTGGCGCCGCCCAGACCAAGGTCATCAAAAACCTGTCCGGTGGTATCCGTACCGACTTGGCGCAGTACCGTGAGCTGGCCGCGTTCGCGCAGTTCGCCTCGGACCTGGACGAATCGACCCGCAAACAGCTGGACCGTGGCGCGCGCGTCACCGAACTGCTGAAGCAGGCGCAATACTCGCCGCTGTCGATCTCGCTGATGGCCGCTTCGCTGTTCGCAGTGAACAAGGGCTACCTGGATGATGTGCCAGTCAAGAAGGTACTGTCGTTCGAAGCCGGTCTGCACGCCTACCTGAAGACTAAGCAAGCTGATCTGCTGTCGAAGATTGAATCGTCGAAGCAACTGGACAAAGACGGCGAAGCAACGCTGTCGGCCGCGGTTGCCGACTTCAAGAAATCCGGCGCATTTTAAGCGGCACGGGCGGCACGGGGACAACCCGATGCCGCCCTCAGCGCAGAAGGAGTAAGGACTCATGGCAGCAGGCAAAGAGATACGAGGCAAGATCAAGAGCGTAGAGAATACGAAGAAGATCACCAAGGCGATGGAAATGGTTGCCGCATCGAAAATGCGCAAAGCGCAGGACCGTATGCGCGCCGCCCGTCCCTACAGTGAGAAGATTCGCAATATCGCCGCTAATCTGGCCACCGCGAATCCGGAATACACGCACCCGTTCCTGGCAACAGAGCAAAAGGACACGGCCAAGAAGGTTGGTTTCATCATCGTCACCACGGACAAAGGTCTGTGCGGCGGTATGAACACCAACATCTTGCGCATGGTGACGTCGAAAACCCGTGAGCTGGAAACAGCCGGCAACAAAATTGCCGCGGTGGCCATCGGTAACAAGGGGTTGGGGTTTTTGAATCGCGTGGGCGTTCCTGTCGTTGCGCAAGTAACGCAGATCGGCGACACGCCGCACCTGGAAAAATTGATCGGACCGGTCAAGGTCATGCTCGAGAAATTCCAGAACGGCGAGGTCGACGCAGTCTACCTGTGCTACACCAAGTTTATCAACACGATGAAGCAAGAGCCGGTGGTGGAGCAGTTGCTGCCATTGCCAGCCGCTAAGATGCAAGCCGACGCGGGTAATCACAACTGGGATTACATCTACGAGCCGGACGCAGCAAGCGTGATCGATGAACTTCTGGAGCGCTATATTGAAGCGCTGGTGTACCAGTCGGTGGCGGAAAACCTGGCGTCCGAGCAATCGGCGCGTATGGTGGCGATGAAGTCGGCAAGCGACAACGCCGGCAGTGTGATCGGCGAATTGAAGCTGATCTACAACAAGACCCGCCAAGCCGCGATTACCAAAGAACTCTCCGAAATCGTCGCCGGTGCGGCTGCGGTTTAAACGAATTAAACTATATAGAAGGAACGAACATGGCTGATGGCAAAATCGTTCAGTGTATCGGCGCTGTGGTGGACGTTGAGTTTCCCCGCAACGCGATGCCTAAGGTATTCGATGCCTTGAAAATGGAAGGCTCCGAGCTGACCCTGGAAGTACAACAACAGCTGGGCGACGGCGTGGTCCGTACCATTGCTCTGGGTTCGTCCGACGGCCTGCGCCGCGGCATGATGATCCAGAACACCGGCAAGCCGATCATGGTGCCAGTGGGCAAAGCGACCTTGGGTCGCATCATGGACGTGCTGGGCAACCCGATCGACGAATGCGGCCCGGTCGCGCACGACCAGATCGCCTCGATCCACCGCACCCCGCCTGCGTACGACGAACTGTCGCCATCGCAGGACCTGCTGGAAACCGGTATTAAAGTTATCGACCTGGTCTGCCCGTTCGCCAAAGGCGGTAAGGTCGGTCTGTTCGGTGGCGCCGGCGTCGGCAAGACCGTGAACATGATGGAACTGATCAACAACATCGCCAAAGCGCACTCGGGTCTGTCCGTGTTCGCCGGCGTGGGCGAGCGTACCCGCGAAGGTAACGACTTCTACCACGAGATGGCCGATGCCAAAGTGGTCGATCTGGAAAACCCAGAGAACTCCAAAGTGGCGATGGTTTACGGTCAGATGAACGAACCACCAGGCAACCGTCTGCGCGTCGCGCTGACCGGCCTGACCATGGCTGAAGCGTTCCGTGACGAAGGCAAGGACGTTCTGTTCTTCGTCGACAACATCTACCGCTTCACCCTGGCCGGTACCGAAGTGTCCGCACTGCTGGGCCGTATGCCATCGGCGGTGGGTTACCAGCCGACCTTGGCCGAAGAGATGGGCCGTCTGCAAGAGCGCATCACGTCGACCAAGACCGGTTCGATCACCTCGATCCAGGCCGTGTACGTTCCAGCGGATGACTTGACCGACCCGTCGCCAGCGACCACCTTCGGTCACCTCGATTCGACCGTCGTTCTGTCGCGTGACATCGCCTCGCTGGGTATCTACCCTGCGGTCGATCCACTGGACTCGACCTCGCGCCAGCTGGACCCGCTGGTCGTCGGTCAAGAGCACTACGACACCGCGCGCGCCGTGCAGGGCACCCTGCAGCGCTACAAGGAACTGCGTGACATTATCGCGATTCTGGGTATGGACGAACTGGCGCCGGAAGACAAACTGCTGGTCGCCCGTGCACGTAAGATGCAGCGTTTCCTGTCGCAGCCGTTCCACGTTGCTGAAGTGTTTACCGGCGCGCCTGGTAAGTACGTCTCGCTGAAGGACACGATCAAGGGCTTCAAAATGATCGCTTCGGGCGAGCTCGATCACCTGCCGGAACAAGCGTTCTACATGGTCGGCACGATCGAAGAAGCAATCGAAAAAGCCAAGAAACTCAACTAATCGTTGAGCGCGGTCCCGCCCAGGCGGGGCCGCAGCTAACCCGACAGGACACACATGGCAAATACTATTCACGTTGACGTGGTTTCCGCCGAGGAGTTGATCTACTCCGGCGAAGCCGAATTCGTCGCGTTGCCGGGCGAACAGGGCGAGCTGGGGATCTATCCCAAGCACACGCCGCTGATCACCCGCATCCGTCCGGGCGCGGTCCGCATCCAGGTACCAGGTCAAGCTGAGGAAGAATTTGTCTTCGTCGCCGGCGGCCTGCTGGAAGTGCAGCCGGGCGCCGTGACGGTGCTGGCCGACACCGCGATTCGCGGCAAGGATCTGGACGAGGCCAAAGCGGTCGCGGCCAAGAAACGCGCCGAGGAAGCGCTGGCGAACAATACCTCCGGTATCGACTACGCGAAAGCGCAAGCCGAACTGGCGGCCGCGATCGGCCAGCTGGCCGCGATCGCCAAACTGCGCGCCAAGCACTAAGCAACGCAAGCATCGGCTGCACAGCAGCACAGCAAAAAGGCAGCCTCGGCTGCCTTTTTTTATGGCATAAAGCTAGGGCGACAGCTCAAGCATTCATCTAAAACACGTAGGGCGGATTAGCGAAGCGTAATCCGCCATGCTCCGTCGGCGGCTCATGAAGGCGCGGCACGGATTCATCCAGCAACATGCGCATGGCTATTTGCGGAATTACTGGCGTGTCCATCATGCCTCCTCTTTGGCCCGAAAATTCACTATACGCTATGCGCGCACGGTGGTACAGCGCGCGCGATTTCTTTTGCTGCTGCCCGCCGCCCACGCCAACCAAACACTTCCCTTGTGATACCTTCTCCCGGATGCTATATTCGTTAACACGTTAACTATATGGGATCGCCGTGGACAGCGAAGACATCAGCATCACCGTGCCGGCCGCCGGCACGATCTCGGCAACCTACTGGCCGGCGCGCGAGCCGCGCGCGCTGGTGCTGCTGCATCCCGCCACCGGCGTGCCGCAGGGTTATTACCAGAGTTTCGCCCGCTATCTGACCGACGCCGGATTGAGCGTGCTGACCTATGACTATCGCGGTATCGGCCGCTCGCGTCCATTCTCGCTGCGCGACTACGACGTCCGCATGTCCGACTGGATCGATCACGACGTCCCGGCCGTCACCGCGTGGGCGAGGGAGCGCTTTCCGCAGTTGCCGTTGTTGGCCATCGGCCACAGCGTTGGTGGCCACGCGATCGCATTGTCGCCATCGAGCGGTGGGTTGCGCGCGGCGGTGATGGTCGCCTCGCATGCCGGCGCCTCGCACACGATCAAGGGTTGGGCCGAGCGTCTGCGGGTGCGCTTCATCATGCGCGTGCTGGCGCCGGTCCTGGTCGCGCTGAAAGGCTATATGCCCAACAAGCGCCTGGGCTTCGGCGAAGACCTGCCGGGAGCGGCGATGACCCAATGGCGCCGGTGGACCACCTTGCCGCGCTACTTCTTCGACGATCCGGCGATGGCGGCCGACGCGCGCATGGCGCAGCTGCGTATTCCGCTGCTGGTGGTCAGTTTCGACGACGACCCCTGGGCCAATGCCAGCGCGGTGCAAATGCTGATATCCCCGCTGAAAAACGCACAATTGGAGCACTGGCACCTTAATCCGCGCGACGTGGGCCTGACGTCGGTCGGCCACATGGGTTTCTTCAAAAAACGTTCTGAGCAACAGCTATGGGGCAGGGTGGCGAACTGGCTGCTGGCGGCGGTGCCGGAATGAGCGCGCGGTCCAAGCCGCCGCGTCTGGTCTTCCTGCTCAACCGGGCCCAGCGTGCGATCCAGAAATGGATCGAAGGCAGCCCCGATTCCTGGGAGGGGATTTCGTCGGCCCAGGTGGGGTTGTTGTTCCTGCTGACGTCGAAGGACGAGGCCTCGGTCGGCGAAATCGCCGAAGCGCTACGGGTAGCGCCGGCGGCGGTCACGAACCTGTCGAAGCGCATGCAGGGCGCCGGCCTGATCGAGCGCGTCGCCGATGCCGCCGACGGCCGTCTGACGCGTCTACGTTTGACGTCTGCCGGCAAGGCCGCCAGCATGCAGTCGAGCGTGGTGTTGCAAAGCTTGAACGGTCAATTGACGGCCGGCTTTTCGCAGGAGGAACTTGCCATCGTTGCGCGCTGGCTGGATCACGCCGCGAAGTTGTCCGGCGACGACTTGCCGGGCGTTTGAGAATTCAGACCGCCGCCGTAGCCGGCCATATCAGCGTTCGCGTGGAAAACGCACGGTAAACACCGTCCCGTCGGCCGCGTTCGACGCCACGCCGATCGAGCCGTCGTGCGCGGCGGTGATTTCCTGCGCGATGAACAACCCCAGCCCCAGGCTGGTGCGGGGACGGGCATCGTGGCCCGGCTCCGGCTCCAGCTGCACCAGTGGCTGGAAGATGGTGCGCAGCGACTCGGCCGGAATCACCGGCCCGATGTTGGTCACCGTCAAGGTGATGGCGTCGTCATCCCCTTTGGCGGCCAATGTCACCGGCGTGCCCTGGTCGGCGTGCTGCGCCGCGTTGATCAGCAGATTGGTCACCAGCTGCTGCAGGCGAATGTTGTCGAACTTGCCGCGCAGATCGCCCTCGGCGTGGAACGCGATGCGCGCGCCGGGATACATCGCCTGGGCGTCGGCCATGGCCGTTTTGCACACCTCTGCCGCCTCGAGCAGCGTGCGCTCGGTCGGCATGCCGGCGCCCATTTGCAGGCGGGCGAATCCCAACAGGTCGGTGACCATCGAACCCATCAGCTTGGCGCTGCGTTTGGTGCGCTCGGCCAGCGCGGGTAGTTGCTCCGGCGCGCTCTGCGCGCGCGCCAGCAGATCGCCCACCAGCGCGATGGTCGCCAGCGGCGCCCGCAAGTCGTGCCCCAGCACCGCCAGGAACAGATCGCGCGTCCGGTCGTCCCGTTCCGAATAGGTAATGATGGATTCGGCCAGCGCCTGGTCGATCGCCTCGTTGAAGCGGACCATTTCATTGATCGTATCGGCCGACATGTGCGGCACGCGCGGCAGCCACAGACGCAGCACGGTCGCCCGCAGCGCACGGAACTCCGAGCTCAGTTGCAGCAGCGAGAAGTTGCTGGCATGCCGCAGCCGCCCATGAATGGCCGCCGCGCTTTCTTCCGGACCCAGATCGATATCCTCGCCCTGCGATTTGTCGAACTGCTGTTGCTGGCTCTGGTGCGTTTCGATATCGAGCGCGATCGCGTGAAGAATCTCTCGGGCGTGGTCGGTCAGCGCCAGCTTGGTCATTTCACCTTCCGGCGGCGCGGCTTTTTCGGCGAACGTCGTCCACTCGGCGAGGATGTCCGTCATGTTGTCGCGGATAAAGGTTGAAATGCTCATGCGGCGACTTTTTTATAGGGGGATGGGACCGGCGCCTGGAAGGCGGCGTACCGGACAGGGAAAGGCGCGTTCAGTGGTGGGATACGCCGCAGTGTAACGTATTCCGCGCCGCGTCGCCTGTCGCGTTATCGCCACGTGTCGACGACCCGCGCGCATTACTCCGGGGTCAGGTCCACCATTGCGACACGAGCTCCGGCGTCTTCCGCGCGCTTGCCGGATTACGCTTCGCTAAGCCGCCCCACGTGGTTTAGAGTAATTTTCAGGTCTCAGGCAGTCGGGGTCTTGCAGCTGCGGCGGTAGTCGGCCGGCGGTTTGCCGACCAGCTTTTCAAAGTCCGTCGTGAAGTGGGCCTGGTCGTAGTAGCCCAGCGCCTGCGCCAGCGTGGCGAGGTCGACGTCCCCACCGTTGGCCAGTTGGTCGGCGGCGTCGAGCAGGCGGTTGCGGCGGATGACCCACTTCGGGCTGGCGCCGACATATTCCTTGAATAGCAGCTGCAGACGGCGCACGCCGATCCGCAGTTGATCGGCGAGTTGCTGCACCTGGGTGAGGTCCGGATGGTCTTTGATCGTCTGTAGTATCGCGCCGATGCGGTCGACCTGCGGATCATGCAGCGGCAGGGCGCCGCGGAGGATGGCGCTGGCGGCGGCCACCATGCCCGCGTCGTCGGGCGCGCCGAGTACATCGCGTTCGGCCTCGGCGTCGTCACATGGGAACACCGACGACAGCGGCAATACCTGGTCGGTGATGGATTGCACCGGCCGTCCCAGAAAACCGCGAAAAGCGCCCGGCCGGAACCGTGTGCCCAGCACGCGTCCGCTGTCGCGCAACGTGTATTCGAAGGCGCCCGTCATTACGCCGAACACGCCGCTTCGGCCGCTGTCAAACACCACGTGGATGCACGGCGAAGGCAGCGTGCGCTGCACATGGACCGCGCCTGGCGGCAGTTGCCAGGCGACCAGCCAGAAGTACTCGACAAACGGCGCCAGGTCCGGCTCGGGCAGATAGCGTTCAAGGCGGAAAACCTTGCCCACCGCCGCCGGATGCACCACGCCCTTGTACCGCTCATCGGCCATTCGCTTGTTCATCATCATCGTGTTCGCGTTTTTCCAAGACTGCAATGATAGCAGCGGCTATCGTGGCATTTTCCTCACCATCGACAGGAGACCATCATGACATCGCACATCACCTTGTATCACTGCCCGCATTCCCGCTCCACCGGGGTCATCACTTTGTTGGAGGAACTCAAGGCGCCTTATCAGTTGCACGTGATGAACATGAAGAAGGGCGAAAACCGCGAGGCCGCCTATCTGTCCGTCAACCCGATGGGCAAGGTGCCGGCCATTCGCCACGACGACGCCATCGTCACCGAACAGGCGGCGATCTACCCCTATCTGGCGGACTTGTTCCCCGACGCCAAGCTGGCGCCGCCGATCGGCGATCCACAGCGCGGCCCGTATCTGCGCTGGATGGCGTTCTACGGCAGCTGCTTCGAGCCGGCGCTGGTCGACCGCTGGCTAAAGCGCGAAGTCGAGGACAAGAAGACCACCGGCTACGGCAATTTCGACGACGTTTTCACCACCCTGGTCGGCCAGTTGTCCAACGGACCGTATATGCTGGGCGGGCGGTTCACCGCGCTCGATGTGCTGTGGGGCGGGGCGCTCGGATGGATGACCGCTTTCGACCTGCTGCCCAAGCGCCAGGAAATCACCGACTACGTCGCCCGCGTGCAGGGCCGGCCGGCCGCCGTCGAGGTGCGGCGCCGGGATGACGAGATGGCCGCCGCGCAAGCGGGCTGATGCTGTTGATTTATTAACTGTCGCGTGCCAAGATCGTGGTTCATTCGATTTCGAAAGCGTGCGCATGAACGGCGTCCAACTCGCTTCCATCGCCGGCTTGCTGCTGGCGCTCGGCCTGACCCCGGCTCTGGCCTTCTACAAGCATGGGAACAAGGACGCGCCCATCAACCAGTCGCGACATTTGCTGATCACCTGGGGCGCGTGCATCGCGCTGCTGGCCTTGGTGCTGCTGTGGGAACGCCGGCCGCTAGCCAGCATCGGCGTCGTGTGGGGCAACTACACGGCGTGGGCGATCGGCGCCGCGCTGGGCGCCGCTGTTCTGGCGATGTCGGGCGCCTCGATTTTCCTGCGCCTCAAGGCGGGCAAGCCGGTGGTCGCCGGCGACGTCGAATCAGGTTTAACGCGGCTGACGTCGACACCGTTGTGGTTTCGCTGGGCCGGTGTTTTGACGGCGGGTATCACCGAAGAAATCGTGTTTCGCGGCTATCCGATCGAGCGTTTGCAGGAAATGACAGGCAGTACGTGGCTGGCCGCGGCGATTCCCCTGGCCGTGTTCGTCCTCGCCCACTTGAGCGCCTGGTCCGCCGGGCACCTGGTCGGCGTTCTTGTCGGCGGTAGCCTGCTTACCGGCCTCTACCTCTGGCATCACGATCTGGTGGCCTGCATGATCGCCCATGCACTGATGGATCTGCCGTTGATCTTCATCCCGGCGCTGCTGAAAAAATATGCAAACCCGCCGCTCCCGCGTGTCTCAACCGTCGCATCTGGAAGTTGATTCGATTGCAACACCGTTGCTAATTTCCAATTTATTTTTCATTTAGACCCCTTTTCCGATGGTTCCCGACGCACTTTGAGGTATTGTTACTTCAGTTATGCGAGTGGGTAAAATAGCAAAGCGGGGACACTATATGAAACAGGCATTCTTTTTAGTGGGCGTGCTGGCGCTGGCCGGCTGTGCGTCGACGGTTGGGCATCCAGCGCTGAAGGTGGAATCGGCCGGCGCGGTGGTTGACAGGATCGCGACCGTCACGCCGACCAACGCGATCTTCCGCGACGTTCCGCTGAAACCGATGACGGCCAGCCAAAGCGCGGCCAGGATGAATTGATCAGTTAAAGCCCGGGGGCGCGCGCCGCACCGTATTGATGTGAGTTGAGGCGGGCGCCAACGCCCGTTCGATGATGGTGAGCGCTAACTCTGGCTGCGCATTGCCGCACATGAAGATGTCCGCCGCGGCGAAGCCGCATTCCGGCCATGTGTGGATCGAAATGTGCGATTCGGCCAGCAGCACCACCCCGGTCACGCCCTGGCCTTCGCCGAATCCGTGGAAATGGCTGTGCAGCACGTGCGCGTGCGCCGCTTCGGCGGCGGTCCGCAGCAACTGTTCCAGCGCCTCGCAGCTGCACAATTTTGCCGCATCGATTCCGCTCAGATCCGCCAGCACATGGATGCCGGCCGGCTGGTGCACCGCCGGCGCGGACGCCACGGCGCCGGGTAGCGTTTCGCGTTTCACTTGTGGCCTCCGCCGCCGGAACCGCCGCCGAAACTGCCGCCGCCGCCGCCCGTGTGCGAACTCCAGGTGCTGCCACGGGAAGCGCCGCCGCTGCCGCCACCAAGCCGCCCCCAGCTATTGCACGAGGTGAGAATGGTAACGACGACCGCGTAGATGAAAAATTTCGTCATGATTTATCGTTGCTGTCCAAGAATGTCGCGGGCAGGTAAATCGCCAGGGCGCCGATCGCGCTCAAAAACCAGGTGCTGGAAAAGTTGACCAGCAGCGGTATCGCGTTGATCACCAGCATGAACCCGATGATGTATTTGGCGGCGTTGCGGTAGCGGTTTTTGACCGCCAGCTTGCCGCCGGCCGCCTTCTTCACCGGCGCCGCGCTGCCGTGGAATTGCGCGCCGAACCAGGCTTTCAATTGGTCCGCCGCCACCGGCGCCGAGCGCGACCACGTCATTTCCTGTTCGCTCGTCTCGCACGCCAGCCGGATCTGGCCGGCCTGGAATTCCTCGACCTGCGTGTGGTCGCCCACGGCCACGCGCCAGTTGAAGGCGCCGGCGGCGAAGGTGACCTCCGAGCCGTAGGCATACAGCAGCGCGTACTGCGTTTTTTCCACCGTCACGCTTTGCTGCCCCGGGGTGTAGACGACCGGCCACTCCGACATCACCGTCGCGCCGGACCAGCCCTCGTCGGTCTCCACCAGCCACGAGAAGCCGGCGCGGGCGCCGTACATCAGGTACTCGGTCCACTCGGTGCCCTCGTCGTCCATGCGCCGCATCATGCCGATGATGGTGAAGTCCTGCTTGTTGATTTTGGCGGTGGCCCCGAGATCGATGGTCGGCCGCGCGGCCGTCACCCGTTCACCCGCCGCCAGCACCGTCGCTTCCGGGCTGGCCGCGTCGATTTGCGTCTGGCACGCCGGGCACACCAGCGTGGTGGTCACGCCCGGCAGGTATTTGATCGCGCTGCCGCAGGACGGGCAGTCGAGCGCATCAAGCTTGCCCCGGTAACGGCGCGCCGAGCGCTGTATCGTGTCGTCGTCGCGCAGCAGCTGCATGCGCAGGCTGTCGAGCGTGACGGCGGCACCGGTGTAGATGACCGGGCGTGGCGAATCCGAGTAATCGAGCGTGATGAATTCCGTGCCGCGGCGGAAGTCGGCGACCTTGCTTTGATAGCCCTCGCCGACCTTGAACGGCAGCTCGCCCTGGCCGCCGATGCAATCGGCCACGCGGACTTCGGCGGCGATGTACGGCGCGCCGTTGATGCCGTAGCTGGCGCCGGGGCGCAGCTGTTCGAACGCCGGCACGTTGATCTCGTGCGGCGTGATGCCGTTGCCCTTGTATTCGGCGGTGACGGTGTAGATGCCGGACGAATCGCCCAGCCACGAAGTGGCGCCGTCGTCGAACAGCAGATACCACTCGTTCCACATGCCGGCCGAATAGCGCAGCTGGATGCGGCCGACGACGGTGAATTGCCGCTTGTCGAGCACGCCGGCGGCGCCGATCTGGATCGGCGAATAGTCCTCCAGCACGGAGGACATCTTGCCCAGGTCCTTGACCGAGTCGGCGTCTTTGAGCACGCTGGTGCCGCAGTATTCGCAGACGGCCATGACCGAGGCGTGCGAGCGGAATTTGACCTCCGCGCCGCAGCTGGGACAGGAAACGATTTGCATGTGTCCTTATCAGCCGATCAGTTTTTTGAGCAGTTCGGCCTTGGTGCTGTCGTAGTCGGCGGCCGAGATCAGGCCTTTGTCGAGCAGTCCCTTAAGTTTTTCCAAGCGGTTTTCGATCGAGTCCCCGGCCGCAGCCGCTGGTGCCGCCGGTGCCGCTTGCGGCGCGGCGGCGGGCGCCAGGCCCGCGCCCATCGCCTGGCCCACCATTTGGCCGACCGTCATGCCGGCGCCCAGGCCGGCGCCGATGCCCGCCAGGCCGCCTTCGTTCGACGCCGCCATCGGGATCGCGCTGGCCACCTGGTAGCGGGTGAAGCCGGCCATTTTGTCGGCGCCCATGCCGCCCTTCATGCCGGCGGAGATGCGCTCGTCCAGCGCGGCCTGCAGTTCCTCCGGCAGGCTGACGCTGGCGACGTTGAATTCATCGAGGCCGATGCCGTAGCGGCCGAACGCGGTGGACAGGTCGCCCTTGACCTGCTGCGCCATCAGCGCCTGGTTGGCCGCCATGTCGAGGAACGGCACCTGCGCGCCGCCCAGCGAGCTGGCCATGGTAGCCATCAGGATACCGCGCAGCTGCTCCTCCACCTCATCGCGGGTGTAGACCTCGCGCGTGCCGCTGATCTCCTTGAAGAACAGGCGCGGATCGGCCACGCGGTAGGAGAACATGCCGAAGGCGCGCACGCGCACCATGTCGAAGTCCTTGTCGCGGATAGTGATCGGCTGCGGCGTGCCCCATTTGCGGCCGGTCTGCACGCGCGTGCTGAAAAAATAGACATCCGACTTGAACGGCGAGTCGAACAGCTTGTCCCAGTTTTTCAGATTGGTCAGCAGCGGCAAGGTTTGCGTGGTCAGCTTGTGGGTGCCGGGGCCGAAGACGTCGGCCACCTGGCCCTCGTTGACGAACACCGCCATCTGCGACTCGCGCACCACCAGCACGCCGCCGTTCTGGATCTCGAAATCCTGCATCGGATAGCGCCAGGCCAGTACGCCGTCGACTTCCTCGTTCCACTGCAGTACGTCGATAAACTGCTTCTTGATAAAGCTGCCGATGCCCATGATGGTCCTCGCTTTGGTTTGGCTAATTAGGAAATGCAGGCGCCGTTGATGACGCCGATGGAAATGGAGATCGCGCCCAGCAGGCCGCCGAAGGCGGTGTTGTTCGCCTCGATCTGGTCCTTCGACATGTTCAGCACCCGCGTGGTGATGGCATAGGCCAGCACCTGCACCAGCATCGCGCCGAAGGCCCAGGCGAAAAACTCCTGGTAATTCGCAGTATGCATCAGCGCCGAACCGACGGTGATTGAAAAACCGATCAGCGCGCCGCCCAGCGATAGCGCCGCCGCCTGGTTGCCCTGGCGGATCAGCAGCACTTCGTTGGCCGGCGTCGTGCGCGTGTAGACGACGAAAAAGACGGCCAGCAGCACGGCGGCCAGTAAAAGGTGAATCAGATAGTTTAGGATGGCGGGCACGGCGCGCTCTCAGTGGGGTAAAGTGTTGAACCTTGTGGTTAAGTTACTAACGCTGAAGCATATTAGTGCAAAAGAGCCAAATGAACAAAAAGATTCTCATATTGTCCGTGTTTGTGGTCGCTTCATGTGGCCTGGCGTACGAATTGATCGCTGGCGCGCTGTCCAGCTATCTGCTGGGCGACTCCATCCTGCAGTTCTCCACCGTGATCGGCTGCTACCTGTTCGCGATGGGCGTCGGCGCCCACTTTTCCAAGTATGTGCTCGACGAGGATGTGCTGGCGCGCTTTGTCGACATCGAACTGGCGGTCGGCCTGGTCGGCGGGCTGTCGGCGGCGATCCTGTTCCTGACGTTTTCGTGGATGGCGGCGCCGTTCCGCACGATGCTGTACGTGATGGTGTTCCTGATCGGCGCCTTCGTCGGCATGGAGGTGCCGCTGGTGATGCGCGCGCTCAACGCCCGCCAGACCGGCTTCAGCGAAATCGTCAGCAAGGTGCTGACCTTCGATTATCTGGGCGCGCTGGCGGTGTCGCTGCTGTTCCCGCTGGTGCTGGCGCCGACCCTGGGCTTGGTGCGCACCGGCTTCCTGTTCGGCATGCTCAACGTCGGCGTCGCCCTGTGGACGATTCGCGTGTTCCGCGCCGAGCTTAAAAACGTCGGCGGCCGCATGCTGCGCGCCTCGGCCGTGATGTTCGTGCTGGTGGCCGGCTTCGCGTCGGCCGACAAGCTTACTTACTGGGGCGAGCATGGCCTGTTCGGCGACGAAATCGTCTTCGCCACCACCACGCCCTACCAGCGGCTGGTGGTCACCCGCTGGAAGGACGATCTGCGCCTGTACATCAACGGCAACCTGCAGTTCTCGTCGCGCGACGAGTACCGCTACCACGAGGCGCTGGTGCATCCGGTGCTGCAGCCCTTGCCGTGGGCCAGGCGGGTGCTGGTGCTGGGCGGCGGCGACGGCCTGGCGCTGCGCGAGATCCTGCGCTACAAGAATATCGAGCACGTGACGCTGGTCGACCTGGACCCGGCGATGACCGGCGCCTTCGCCAACCGTCCGGAGCTGGTCAAGCTCAATGGCGGCTCGTTCGGCGACAAGCGGGTACGCGTGATCAACGCCGACGCCGCCCTCTGGTTGCGCGAAAACGATGACATGTTCGACGCCATCATCGTCGATTTCCCCGATCCGTCCAGCTTCGCGCTCGGCAAGCTGTACTCGGTGCCGTTCTACGGCATGGTGCGCAAGCACCTCGCCGCCAACGGCTTGATGACGGTGCAATCGACGTCGCCGTTCTTCGCCCCGCACGCCTACTGGACCATCGAAGCCACGCTGCGCGAAGTCGGCATGAAGACTTATCCGTATCATGCCTATGTACCGTCGTTCGGCGAATGGGGCTTCATACTCGCCTCGCCCCAGGCCCTGTACACGCCGCCCGCCGAGTATCGTCTGCCGATGCGCTACCTGAACGCCGACACCACGCGCGAAATGTTCATCTTCCCGCCCGATATGAAGCGGTTGCCGATGGAACCCAACCGGCTCAATACGCAATCGCTGGTGCACGAGTTCGAGCAGGACTGGCGGCGGGTGATACGCTGATGCTGCGCCGATCGTTCCTTGTATGGGCCGGCGCCACCGGCCTGGCGGCGGCGGGTACCGTGGCCGCTTTCCAGCGCTGGCAGGAGATCACGCCGACGCTGCATTATCCGGGCCGCGACGAGGGCCACTTCCTGCGCGACCTGCGTGGCAAGCCGCTGCCGCCGCCATCGCGGGTGCTGCAAACCGAAATCGCCATCCTCGGTTCCGGCATCGCCGGCCTGACCGCCGCGTGGAAGCTCAACAAGCTCGGCAAGACCGACATGCTGATGGTCGACGGCCCGCAACCGCACGGCAACGCCGCCGGCGGCGCCTTCGGCGAGTACGAATATCCGACCGGCGCCCACTATCTGCCGCTGCCGTCGCCGGAGTCGGTGCACGTGCGCGAGATCCTGGCCGACCTGGGCATCATCCAAAAGGACCCGATGGGCGAGAAGCCCTATTACGACGAGCGCTTCATCCTGCACGCGCCGGAGGAACGGCTGCTGTACAACGGCCAGTGGCAGGAAGGCTTCATGCCGACCGAGGGCGTGCCGCAATGGGAGATCGACGAGCACACACGCTTTTTCGCCGAAGTGGAGCGCCTGCGGCAAACCCGCGGCGCCGACGGCCGGCGCGTGTTCGTGTTCCCGACGGTGATGTCGTCGGAAGACCCGCATTGGCAGGCGCTGGACCGCATCACCCTCAAGCAGTGGCTGGAGCAAAGCGGCTACCGTTCGCCGACACTGCATTGGTATCTGAACTACTGCTGCCGCGACGATTACGGCACCCGCTACGACAAGGTCTCGGCCTGGGCCGGCCTGCATTACTACTGCAGCCGCTGGGGACAGGCCGCCAATGCCGGCAACGGCACCTGGCTGACGTGGCCGGGCGGCCTGCAACCGCTGGCGACCGGCATGGAGCGCGCCTCCGGCATCAAGCGGATGGCCGGCACCGTGGTGTCGCTGAAAAAAACGGCGGACGGCGTCGAGGCGCTGTGCTTCAAGCTGGAAAACGGCAAACCGACGACCTATCTGGTGCGCGCGCGCAAAGCCATCTGCGCGATGCCGATCTATGTCGCCGCGCGGGTTGTGGACAACATCGCCGCCTACGGTTTCGATCCGGCCACGCATATCCCGGAATACGCGCCGTGGATGGTCGCCAACTTCCTGCTCAAGCGTTTTCCGCAGGAGCTGCAGGAGGGGGCGCATTCGCCGCCGCTGTCATGGGACAACGTCGTCTACAGCGAGCCGGGATTGGGCTATGTCGTCTCCACGCACCAGGATATCCGCGTGCGGCCGCCGGAAAAAACCGTCTTCAGCGCCTACATCGCGCTGTCCGACCGCAAGCCGAGCAGCGCCCGGCACTGGATGGCGGCCGCCAAGCCGGAGGAGTTGCTGGCGCTGGCCGGCGCCGACCTCGCGACCGCCTACGGCGCGCAGTTCGCCGCCTGCGTCGAGCGGGTCGACATCACCTTGCGCGGCCACGCGATGGCGGCGCCATGGCCCAACTTCCGCGCCAACGCCGGCATGAAGGCCCTGCGCGAGGTGGACGGCCCGATTTTATTCGCGCACGCCGACCTGTCGGGCTTCTCGGTGTTCGAGGAGGCAGCGTGGTGGGGCTACCGGGCAGCCGGTCTGGCGGCGAAATGATATTCTAGCTAAATCATATAAACCGAATCGACCACCATGACCCATAACGCCCGCCAGCACTTCCGCGCCGCCGACAAACAGAAACTGCGCGACGAGGACGCCGGCGACAGCGCCTTCTCCAGCCGCGCCGCCAATCCCGGGTTGAGCAAGTCCAAAGGCAAGGCGCTCGACATCAAGCGCACCGACGCGCTGATCAAGCGCATCGCGGCCTTGCAAAGCATGCTGTACGCGCAGCGCAAGCAGAAGGTGTTGCTGGTGCTGCAGGGGATGGACACCTCCGGCAAGGACGGCACCATACGCGCGATGTTCAGCGGCGTCAGTCCGATGGGCGTGAGCGCGGTCGCCTTCAAGGCGCCGACCGACGAGGAACTGGCCCACGACTACCTGTGGCGGGTGCACCAGCATGTGCCGGTCAAGGGACAGATCGCCATCTTCAACCGCAGCCACTACGAGGATGTGCTCATCACCAAGGTGCAGGACATGATCGACGGCGGCGAATGTAAGCGCCGTTACGCGCAGATCCGCGATTTCGAGCGCATGCTGGCCGAAACCGGCACTGTCATCGTCAAGGTGTTCCTGCACATCTCCAAGGAAGAGCAGCGCGAGCGCCTGCAGGAGCGGCTGGACGATCCGGACAAGCAGTGGAAGTTCGCGCCCACCGACATCGAGCAGCGCAAGAAATGGAACGAGTACCAGCGCGCCTACGAGCAAGCCATCCGCGAGACCGACCAGCCGCACGCGCCGTGGTACATCGTGCCGGCCAATTCCAAGACGCACCGCAACCTGGTGATCGCCAGCCTGCTGCTGGAGACGCTGGAAGGCATGGATCTGAGTTTTCCGCCGCCGCACCCGGACCTGTCCTCGTTCACCGTAGTGTAAATCACGCCGGCGCGCTCTGTGGCATAGTCATTCTTTGCATGAGGAGGACGAACGATGCTGCAACTGAAAGACCCCACACTGCTGCGCCAGCAAGCCTATATCAACGGCGCCTGGGCCGACGCCGACAACGGCGAAACCCATCCCGTGACCAATCCCGCCACCGGCGAGCAAATCGGCACCGTGCCGCGCATGGGCGCGGCCGAAACCGGGCGCGCGATCGACGCCGCCAACGCCGCCTGGCCGGCCTGGCGCAAAAAAACCGCCAAGGAGCGCGCCGCCATTCTGCGCAAGTGGAATGACCTGATCCTGGAAAACACCGACGACCTGGCGCTGCTGATGACGGCGGAGCAGGGCAAGCCGCTGACCGAATCGCGCGGCGAGGTGGCCTATGGCGCCTCGTTCATCGAGTGGTTCGGCGAGGAAGCCAAGCGCGTCGCCGGCGAGACCTTGGCGTCGCCGTGGCCGGACCGCCGCCTGCTGGTGACCAAGGAGCCGATCGGCGTGTGCGCGGCCATCACCCCTTGGAACTTCCCGATCGCGATGATCACCCGCAAGGCCGGCCCCGCGCTGGCGGCGGGTTGCCCGATGGTGCTCAAGCCGGCCGAAGCCACGCCGTTTTGCGCGCTGGCGCTGGCCGAACTGGCCGAGCGCGCGGGCGTGCCGCCGGGCGTGTTCAGTGTGCTGACCGGCGCCTCCAAGGACATCGGCGGCGAAATGACGTCCAACCCGATCGTGCGCAAGCTGACCTTTACCGGTTCGACCGCGATCGGCCGCCTGCTGATGGAGCAAAGCGCGCAGACGATCAAAAAACTGTCGCTGGAATTGGGCGGCAACGCGCCGTTCATCGTGTTCGACGACGCCGACCTCGATGCCGCCGTCGAAGGCGCGATCGCCTCCAAGTACCGCAACGCCGGCCAGACCTGCGTGTGCGCCAACCGCCTGTACGTGCAGGACGGAGTGTACGAACAATTCGCCGAAAAACTGGTGGCCGCCGTCGAAAAACTCAAGGTCGGCAACGGCGTCGAGGAGGGCGTCACACAAGGCCCGCTGATCGACGAGAAGGCGGTGCAGAAGGTCGAGCAGCATGTGGCCGACGCGCTGTCCAAGGGTGGCCGCCTGCTGACCGGCGGCAAGCGCCATGCGCTGGGCCACAACTTCTTCCAGCCGACCGTCATCGCCGATATCGGCAACGACATGATGGTGGCGAAAGAGGAGACCTTCGGCCCGCTGGCACCGCTGTTCCGCTTCAAGACCGACGAGGAAGTCGTCGCGCTGGCCAACGACACCGAGTTCGGCCTGGCCAGCTATTTCTACTCGCGCGACATCGGCCGCATCTGGCGCGTGGCCGAGGGACTGGAATGCGGCATCGTCGGCGTCAATACCGGCCTGATTTCGACCGAAGTGGCGCCGTTCGGCGGCGTCAAGCAGTCGGGCCTGGGCCGCGAGGGTTCGCAACACGGCATCGATGAGTATCTGGTGGTTAAGTACATTTGCCTGGGCGGCATTTAACCGGCGGCGGCGGCGCGGTCATGGCCGCCGATGTTTGCGATTTCGCATGCTCATCAGGCAAGGTCCGGCGGATTGGCATAGAATGATTTTTTTACTCTAAGCGACCTCGACCATGTCCAAGACAATTGCCCAGTTGTGCGTAGTTTCCTCGCTGACCTTGTTGGCGGGCGCCCCGGCGTTCGCGCAAGCCCCCGCCGTCGCGGCCGCGACGGCGCCCGCGGCGACGGCCGCGCCGGCCAATTGTCCGGCCATCCTCAAGCAGACGTTCAAGCGCCTGCAGGACGAGGCGCCGCAAGACCTGTGCCAATATTCCGGCAAGGTGATCCTGGTGGTCAACACCGCGTCGTACTGCGGCTTCACCAACCAGTACGAGGGGCTGGAGGCCATGTACGCCAAGTACGGCAGCAAGGGGCTGGTGGTGCTGGGCTTCCCGTCCAACGACTTCGGCCAGCAGGAGCCGGGCAGCAGCAAGGAAATCGCCGATTTCTGCTACAACACCTATGGCGTGAAGTTCCCGATGTTCTCCAAGTCGGTGGTGTCGGGCAAGGAGCCGAATCCGCTGTTCGCCAACCTGATCAAGGCGACCGGCAAGGCGCCGGCCTGGAACTTCCACAAATACCTGATCGACCGCAACGGCAAGGTTGTGGATAACTTCGGCAGCAAAGTCAAACCGGACGACAAGCAGCTCGTCGGCGCGGTCGAAAAAGCGCTGGCGATGTAGTCAATCCTGGTGCGGCTCGTCGGCGGGCGCGGGGGCGAGGGCGAAGCCTTCGTCGAGCCAGCCGGTGATGCCGCCCGCCATCAGTTTGACGGGCCGTCCCAGTTGCGCCAGCCGCACGGCGGCGCGCGCCGCGCCATTGCAATGCGGGCCGGCGCAGTAGACGACGAACAGCGTATCGTCCGGGAATGCGGCGATCCTCGAGCCGATGATCTTGCGCTGCGCCAGATCCAGCGCGCCCGGCACATGGCCGGCGGCGTACTTCTCCGTGCCGCGCACATCCAGCAACACGAAATCGGGCTTGCCGCCGGCGAGCGCATCGTGCACGTCCCAGCAGTCGGTTTCGTAGCTGAAGCCGGCTTCGAAGTGGGCCAGGGCGGCGGCGCTGGGTGCGGCCGGGATGGCGCTGACGGGGGATTTCGCGGACATGGTGATCTCCTTGGTGAGGTTGAGGGCGATGGTCCCATTGTGCGCGTGCCCCGCCACCGTCGTCGCTGGCGCATCCGCCATTCTGCGTTAAGATCACGCCATGAAAAAACATCTCGTTGTCGCGCTGGCCTACGACCGGCTGTGCACCTTCGAGTTCGGCTGCACGGTCGAACTGTTCGCCTTGGCGCGTCCCGAGCTGGATGTCGACTGGTACGACTTCGCCGTCTGCGCCATCGAGCCGGGGCCGATCCGCGCGGCCGGCGGCATCACCGTGCAGGCGCCGTACACGCCCGGGTTGCTGGCGCTGGCCGACACCATCGTCATTCCCGGCTGGCGCGACGCCGACGAGGCGCCGCCGCCGGCGCTGCTGGAGCTGATCCGCGCCGCCCACCGGCGCGGCGCGCGCCTGTGCTCGATCTGTTCCGGCGTCTTCGTGCTGGCCGCCGCCGGCGTGCTGGACGGCCAGCGCGCCACCACCCACTGGCGCTACGCCGACAAGCTGGCCAAGCGCTATCCGAACATCGACGTCCAGCCGGACCACCTGTATGTGGACACCGGCCAGGTCATCACCGCCGCCGGCTCGGCCGCCGGACTGGACATGCTGCTGCACGTGGTGCGGCGCGACCATGGCGCCCGCATCGGCAATCTGGTGGCGCAGCGGCTGGTGGTGGCGCCGCACCGGGAGGGCGGGCAGGCGCAGTTCCTGCCACGGCCGATGGCGCAGGGCGAGCAGGGCCGGCTGTCCAAGCTGATGGACTGGCTGCGCAGCCATCCGGAACGGCCGCACACGGTCGCCAGCATGGCCGAGCGCGCCGCGATGAGTCCGCGCACCTTGCAGCGGCATTTTCAACAGGCAACGGGGTTGGGCGCGCTCGAGTGGCTGATCCGCGAGCGGGTGGCGCTCGTCAAGGAGATGCTGGAAGTGCCGGACGTGCCGCTGGCGCAGATCGCCGAGCGGGCCGGGTTCGGTTCCGAAGAATCCCTGCGGCATCATTTCCGCCGGCTGGCCGCGACCACGCCCGGCGCCTACCGAAAACGCTTCGTCGACGCCGGCTGAAAATCGTGCATCGTTTTGATTCGCGCTAAGTGATGTCGCTTGTCATCCGAAGCTTAGTTGACTAATCTGATTGTTCACCCAATAACCAGGAGACAGTCATGGCATATGTCGATGGATTTGTAATTCCGGTCCCGAAAGAAAACATCGAAGCGTACAAAAAAATGTCGCTGGCCTGCGGCGCGGTCTGGAAGGAATACGGCGCGCTCGAATTCCGCGAGAACATCGGGGACGACGTCCCGCCCGGCAAGGTCACCTCGTTCCCGATGAGCGTGGACTTGAAGGAAAACGAAGTGGTGGCGTTTTCGTGGATCGTCTACGAATCGCGCGCCAAGCGCGACGAGATCAACGAAAAAGTCATGAAAGACCCGCGCCTGGCCGAGTTCATGGACCCCAAGCGCATGCCCTTCGACGGCAAGCGCATGATCTACGGCGGTTTCGAGATGATCGTCGACCTTTAAAGCGTCGCTTTCAGCGCGCCGCGCAGGGCGTTGCAGACGACGATGTCTCGCGCGCGCGCCAGCATGTCGCGCGTGACCACCGCCTCGCTGGCGTTCCATTCGGGATCGTCGAGCAGCACGCCGCGCATCACGCCGGGCAGCACGCCGCAGGGCAGCGCCGGCGTCAGCCAGCGGCCGTCGACGCGCACGAAGACGCTGCTGCGTCCGCCCTCGGTCAGCTCGCCGCGCTCGTTGAAGAACAGGGTGTCGAACGCGCCCTGCGCCTCGGCGTCGCGCCAGGCGGCGTCGTAACGCGCGCGCACGCTGGTTTTATGGCGCAGGAAGATGTCGCCGGAAGCGGTGGCGTCGGCGGCCAGCAGCACGCGCACCGGCTGCGTGAGCGGCGCCAGCGGCGCGTGCTGCACCGAGAACGCGCCCGATGAGCCGAGCGCCAATCGCAGGCGATACGCCGTGCCGGCCGCCGGTGGCCGAGACGCGTCGTCCGCCAGCATGCGGCAGGCCGTGTCCAGATAGGCGTTGGCCGCCGCCTCGTCCCACGCGTAGCCGAAGTAGGCGGCCGACGCGGCCAGCCGCTTCAGGTGCCGCGCGCGGTGGCGCGCGCCGTCCTGGGGCGTGGCGTACATCGTCTCGAAGATTTCGAAGTCGTTTTTCAGGCCGGTGAGGAAGCGCGCCTTCAGCTGGCACTCGGCGTATTCGCCGGCGGCGTCGCTGTCGAAGACGATGCCGGCGCCCACGCCCATCTCGCCGCGGCGCACGCCGTCGGCGCCGTCCGGCGCGCCCAGCGCAAGGGTGCGGATCGGCACCGACATGCAGAAGTCGCCGACCTGGCCTTCCTTGTCGGGATCGAACCAGCCGATGGCGCCGGTGTAGATGCCGCGCGGGTCCGGTTCCAGCTCGCCGATGATCTCCATCGTGCGGCGCTTCGGCGCGCCGGTGATCGAGCCGCACGGATAGAGCGCGTCGAAGATGTCGGCCAGCGTGGCGTCGTCGCGCAGCTCCGCCGTCACGGTCGACGTCATTTGCAGCACGCTGCTGTAGCGGTGCACCTCGAACAGCGCCGGCACCTTCACGCTGCCGGTGCGGGCGATGCGGCCGATGTCGTTGCGCAGCAGGTCGACGATCATCAGGTTCTCGGCGCGGTTCTTCGGATCGGCCGCCAGCACCGTGGCGCGCAGGATGTTCTCGGCCGCCTGCGCCGGCGGCGCGGCCGGCGCCGTGCCCTTCATCGGCCGCGCCGTCAGCACGCCGTCCTGGTGGCGCACGAACAGCTCCGGCGACAGCGACAGGATGGCCGAGCCGTCCTCCAGTCCCACCAGCGCGCCGTAGGGCACCGGCTGGCGCCCGCGCAGGCGCGCGTACAGCGCGTGGATGCCGCCGAAGGCGTGGAAGCGCAAGCGGTAGGTGTAGTTGACCTGGTAGGTGTCGCCGGCCTCGATGTAGTCGTGGATGCGCGCCAGCGCGGCGTCGAAGGCCTGGCGGTCGATGTTGGCGCCGATGTTGGCGATGCCGGCCGGGCGGTCGATCGGGAACGAGCGCGCGGCCAGCCAGTCGCCCACGTCGGCGCTGGTCAGCGACGCGCAATCCTTGAACAGCAGGATTTGCGCCAGCGGCGCGGCGGCCGGCGGGGCGGTGCCGATATCGAGCAGCGCCGCGCCCAGCTCATAGGCGCACAAGGTGACCGCGTATTCGCCGCGCGTGAGCGCCGCGCGCATTTGCTCGAGCACTTGCGGCCACTGGCCGATGTCGTCGCAGCGCAGCGTGCCCAGATGCCCGGTGTACAGGCGCGAGCGCGCGGCGGCGGCTGGCGCGCCTTCGCCCCCGGCGCTGCCGCTACCGGGGCTGGCGTCGTCCAGCAGCGCGAAACATTCAGCGTTCATTTCCATCTACGATAACAGCAAGGCGATTTGCAGCGGGGCGTCCTGCGACGGGTTGTTCTTGAATCCGCTTTTGGCATACCGGTGCCAGCGGCCGATGACAAAACTGGTCAGCATGCCGGCGCGCGCCTGCACCTCGCCCTCCTGCGCCTGCCCTTCCGCCACCGACTGCCGCAACGCCTGTTTGAGCGCCAGGTCGATGCGGTCGTAGAACTGGTTCATGCGCAGTTGCAGGCGTTCGTCCTCGTTGACCAGCGCCTCGCCGATCAGCACCCGCGTCATGCCCGGATTCTGGCTGGCGAATTGCAGCAGCATGCCGACGATGTCGCGCGCCTGCGTCAGGCCGTCGGCCTGGCGTTCGGCGATCTGGTTGATCAGGCCGAAGACGGTGGACTCGATGAATTCGATCAGCCCCTCGAACATCTGCGCCTTGCTGGCGAAGTGCCGGTACAGCGCGGCCTCGGAAAACGCGAGCTTGCGCGCCAGCGCGGCGGTGGTGATCTTGTCGCCCTTGGGCTGTTCCAGCATCTCCGCCAGCGCTCGGAGGATTTCAAGGCGGCGCTGGCCCGGCGGTGTGCTTGCCATGTGATCTCGCGGATAGGTGTCGAAAAAGAGGGGAATCAGCGCAGATGGTGCAGGCGTGCCGGCAGATTCCTGACAGATTTTACTTTGACATCGACATAAGCGGGGCGAATTAACCTTTTTTGGGGATGCGCCAGGCCGGCGGTGTCGCCGATGGTCAGGTACTGGGTGATCCACGCGGTGCGCATGCCCAGCGCGTGGGCGCTGCGCAGATTGGCCAGCGTGTCCTCGACCAGGATGCAGCGCTGCGGCGTCAGGCGGTGGCGGCGCATCAGGTGGCGCAGCATCAGTTTGGACGGCTTGGGACGCATCTGCCGGTGCACCGTCATCGATTCGACCGAGACGTGGTGGCCGAATTCGCGGTGCAGGCCCAGATGCCGCAGCACCTGCGTCGAATAGCGGTGCGGCGCGTTGGTCAGCAGGATTTTGCGCCCGGGCAGGCGGCGCATCAGCTGGCGCAGTCCGCGCTCGGCGCGGATCATCTGCGCCATCTCGGCCAGCGCGTGGGTCTCGTGCAGGAAATGGGCCGGGATCACGCCATGGTGCTTGACCAGTCCCAGTATCGTCGCGCCGTACCTGCGCCAGTACTTGGTGCGCGCGGCGTTGACGATCTCCTCGCTGGCCGGCGTGACGCCGTCGCCCAGCACACGGGCGATATAGACGTTCATGTTGGCCATGATCGCGGGGAAGATGGCGTGGGAGGCGTTGTGCAGTGTATTGTCGAGATCGAACAACCACACGGGTGAGTTACGAGTAATATTCACGGGAGACCAATCAACAAAGGAAGCCATGCGACGCCAGATTATAGTGATGTTCTGCAGTTTGTTCTGCTTTGCCCTCGGCCCGGCCCGGGCGGCGGACCAGACGGCGGGCCAGGAGCGGGCGCCCAACCGTGGCGCGTTGTTCAAGGTTCGCAGCGGAGAACATGCGCTATACCTGTTCGGCACCATCCACGTCGGCTCAAGGGATTTCTACCCGCTCGAGCCGCGCGTGGCCGCCGCGTTGAAGCACGCGCCGGTGCTGGCGCTGGAAATCGATCCGCTGGCCGATCCGCAAAAACTGGCGCGCGCGGTGCAGAAGTATGGGCTGGTCGGTCCCGGCGCCGCCGCGCCGTCGTTGTCGCCGGAATGGCGGCGCCGGCTCGACGCGCTGCTCAAGCAGTACAAGATCGAGCCGGAGACCGTGGCGGCGATGAAGCCATGGCTGGTCGCCAGTCTGCTGACGGTGAGCGAATTCGCCAGCCAGGGCTACGACGCCACGCTGGCGGTCGACGCGCACCTGGCCAGGCAGGCGCACGACCGTGGCCAGAAAGTCATCGAGCTGGAATCGCCGGAGGGCCAAATGGGCCTGTTCGGCAATCTGTCGCCGGCCGAGCAGCTGCTGTTCCTGCAGGAGACCATCGCCGGCATCGAGGACAAGGAACAGGCCAGGCAGGCGCGCGAGATCGCCGAGGCCTGGCGCACCGCCGACATCAAGGCGCTCGACGCGCTGGCGGCCCAGGCGGAGCGCGACGACAGCTTCTCCGGCCGCTTCGTGCAAAAGGTGCTGCTGGACGGACGCAATCCGGCGCTGGCCGATAGCATGGCAAAGCTGATGGCGCGTGAAAACAACAGCGTCGCGGCGATCGGCGTGCTGCATTTGATCGGCAAGGGAAGCGTGCCGGAACTGCTGCGCCAACGCGGCATGACGGTGGAGCGGATTTATTAAACAGTCAATTACAGGCGGGGAAGGGTGCGGCGGCGGGGTGATGCGGGAGATGGTGCCCTTTACGTGGATTGAACACGTGGCCTCTCCCTTACCAAGGGAGTGCTCTACCACTGAGCTAAAAGGGCGTACTGGTATGGCGATGCACTCAAAAACGCGGCGAAACGTGCATCGCCGTTTTTTCAGTGAGACCGGATCATAGTTCCAAATGCCTGTTCGGTCAACACCTCGAGCAATAAAGAGTGCTCAATTCGCCCATCGATGATGTGAACCGTGTTGACGCCGGACTTCGCGGCGTCCAGCGCTGATGAAATTTTAGGCAGCATGCCGCCCGAAATCGTCCCGTCGGCGAACATCTCGTCGATCTCGCGCGCCGACAGGTCGGTCACCAGGTTGCCCTGTTTGTCCTGCACGCCGGCGATGTTGGTCATCATGATCAGCTTTTCGGCTTTCAGGATTTCCGCGATTTTGCCGGCGACGACGTCGGCGTTGATGTTGTACGCCTGGCCATCCTGGCCGAAGCCGATCGGCGAAATGATCGGGATGAAGGCGTCGTCCTGCAGCGCCTTGACGACCGCCGGATTGATGGCGTCGATCTCGCCGACGAAGCCGATGTCGAGGAACTGGCCTGGATTCTCTTTGTCCGGCATCGCCATCTTCTTGGCGCGGATCAGGCCACCGTCCTTGCCGGTCAGGCCCACGGCCTGGCCGCCGTAGTGATTAATCAGCATCACGATGTCCTGCTGGACTTCGCCGCCGAGCACCCACTCCACCACTTCCATGGTTTCTTCGTCGGTGATGCGCATGCCCTGCACGAAGGTGCCCTGCTTGCCGATTTTTTTCAGCGCGTTGTCGATTTGCGGACCGCCGCCGTGCACCACGACCGGATTCATGCCCACCAGTTTGAGCAAAATGACATCGCGGGCGAAGCCGTGTTTCAGGCGCTCGTCGGTCATCGCATTGCCGCCGTATTTGATGACAATGGTCTTGCCATGGAAATTGCGGATGTAGGGCAGGGCCTCGGCCAGAATCTGTGCCTTGATCTGCGGCGACACCGCGGTCAAGTCGTCATTCATGCCTAAGTTAAGGTTAGTCAGTTGGGTCATGGCGAGTCCGGTTAAAAATTTTGTGCAATTTTACAGCCTGTGGCTGCGATCGCTGCGATCAGTTACGCATTATAGGGCTATCCGGTTGTATTTTCCGAGATCATCCGATACGCTGGACCGCATGACCAGCCAACCTGCCGCCATATGAGTACCTGCTCGCGCTGCGGCGCCGACTTCTCGTGCGCCATGGTGGACGCCGATCCCGCCGCGGCGGCGCAGCCCTGCTGGTGCACCTTTTTGCCGGCGTCGCTGCCGGTGCCGTCGGCCCCGGGCGCCAGTTGCTGGTGCCCGGCGTGCCTAAGGCAGCACATCGCCGATCATCCCAAGCCCGATGCGGACCGCTCGACCGACTAACTGACGGTGCGGAAGAACCGCACCATCTCGCGGCTGGCGTCCGGGCCTTTGGCGTCGGTGTAGGTGCCGTGGGCGCTGCCGCCCGACCATGCGTGGCCGGCGCCGTGCACCACCCAATGTTCGCCCAGCGGCGAGCCGTCGGCCTTGGTGTGCGTCGTCTGCGTATAGCGGTGGCCGTTCGGCACGCTGCCCGACTGGATCGACGGCGCGCCTTGATGGCTGTGCAGGCTTTGCTCGATCACCTGCTCGCCGTTGCGCGGGTTGACGGTGGTGTCGCTATCGCCGTGGAACACGATGATCGGCTGCGAGCCGTTGCCGGCCTTGCGCGAGCTGCTGGCGCCGCGCTTCATGGCGCTCAGCGCCGACGGCAAATCCTGCGCCGAGGCGAACGGCAGGCCCGAATGCACGCCCACCGCCGCGAACAGCTCCGGGTACAAGGTGCCGACGATGACCGCCATCGCGCCGCCGGCCGACAGCCCGGCGATGTAAACCTGGCGCTCGTTGACCGGATACTCGTCGATGATCTGCTGCGCGATGCCGGCGATGATCGACGGCTCGCCCTGGCCGTGCTGCTGGTCGATGGCGTTGAACCAGTTCCAGCACTTGGAGTGGTTGGCGCCGGACGTCTGCTCCGGATAGGCGACGAAGCAGCCCATCTCCTCGGCCACCTGGTTCATCTGCGTGCCGGCGGCGAAATCGTCGGGGTTCTGCGTGCAGCCGTGCAGCATCACCAGCAGCGGCATGGCCTGGCCGGTATAGGTCGACGGCACATACAGCTTGTAATTGCGGCTGCCGGCGTGGTTGGCATAGCTGCCGCTGATGAATTGCGCGCCTTCCGGCAGCGCGGCGGCCGGCGCCGGATTCATCATCGAACCGAAGTCCATGTTGAAATTGCCCGGCATATTGGCTTGCAGGTCGATCTTGATGCCCATCCGGTTCAGCATGTCCTGCGCGTACTCGGTCGGATTGGTGGCCGGATTGGGGGCGCTGGCCGGCGCGGCCTGCGGCTGCGGTTCGGCGGCGCCTTGGGCGGCCGGTTTCGCCGTCGAGTCGGCATGCACGCGCGCGCCATCGGCCGCAGCCTGGGGCGCGGAGCGCGGCGCCACGTATTCCGGCGGCGGGTTAATGTCACGCATAGGCGGTTGCGCCGACGGCTGCGGCGCCGATGGCGACGGCGACGCCGGTTGCGGTCCGGCCGCACGCTGTTGCTGCTGCTTTTGCTGCATTTCGATCATGCTTTCCATGGCTTTCTGCACGGCGGCCGTGGCGCCCTTGTTAATGAGCTTTTGTGCGGCACTGCGCACGCTCGACATAAACGGTAGTTTCATAGCTGTCCTTTAGTGGATTCGTTGGGCTAATGCGGTTTTGATCACCGCGCTGGCGTGGAGCGAACCTAGTACAAAAATCGAATCGATGGTCGCCAGCGCCAGTTCGACCGACACGTCGCTGGCGATACTGGCCAAACCAAGTACCTGTATCTGCAGCCGCTGGCCGGCCGCCTGCACCGCTTCAAGATCCGAGCGGGTGTAATGTTGCATTCCGAGCACCAGGCTTTTGCGCGCCACCGTTTGCTTCACCACTTCGGCGTGCTCGTTCAACTGATTGCGGATCGCCGTCCGGATCAAATCGGTGCGGTTGGAATAAAACCCCTCCTGCACCAGCAAATCGATCTGCCCCAGGTCGATCGGACCGAGGTTGATCGTGATCTTTTCCGATTCGGCGGTCTTCAGTTTTAGTTCTTGCTTAGCCATACGTCTCCATCTGGTTACCATCTACATGGATGGTAGTATAGGCTTCGCGTTCCCCAAGTCAAGCGCATTCGGTCCATAATGTCGGCATGAGTGATCCAACTAACTTAGCCGTTCCGGGCGCCGCGCCCGAGCTGGCCACCCCCGTCCCGTCGCCCTGCGTCAGCCTGTGCAAGATGGATGCCGAGCGCCGTTATTGCATGGGATGCCTGCGCACCATCGAGGAAATCGTCAACTGGTCCAAGGCGGACGACGACTACAAACGGGGCGTCTGGGCCGAGATCCGCCGGCGCGAGCCGACCGTCGATTTCGACGACGATTTCCAGCAATGAGCGCGCTGCCGGCCTCGATCCAGGTGTTCGAGCGGGGCTGGCTGTCCTCCAACAACGTGCTGTTGTTGGGGCGCGACGACACCGCCCTGATCGACACCGGCTATCTGACGCACGCGCCGCAAACGCTGGACCTGGTGCGGCACGCGCTGCAAGGCCGCCATCTCGACCTGGTGCTCAACACTCATCTGCATTCCGACCATTGCGGCGGCAACGCCACCTTGCAGGCGCATTACGGCAGCCGCGTCGCCATTCCGGTCGCCGAGGCCGACAAGGTGCGGGACTGGGACGTCGACGCGCTCAGTTTCAAGGCCACCGGCCCGCGCTGCGAGCGGTTCACCTTCGACGCCACCGTCGCCCCGGGCGACGTGCTGACCTTGGGCGGCATGGCGTGGCGGGCGCTGGGCGCGCCGGGGCACGATCCGCATTCGCTGATTTTTTACTGTCCGGCGGAGCGCCTGCTGGTATCGGCCGACGCGCTGTGGGAGAACGGCTTCGGCGTGATCTTCCCGGAGCTCGATGGCGAATCCGGTTTCGCCGAGGCGCGCGCCACGCTCGATGTGATCGCGGGACTGGATGTGCGGCTGGTGATTCCCGGGCACGGCCGGCCGTTCAGCGATGTCGAAGGCGCGCTGGCGCGGGCCAGGTCGCGTCTGGCGTATCTGGAGGCGGACCCGGTGCGCAACGCGCAGAACGCGATCAAGGTGCTGCTGAAGTTCCTGCTGCTGGAGCGGCAGCGGATCGCGTTGACCGACGTGCCGGCGCTGCTGCTGGCGATGCCGGTGTTCGAGGCGGCCAACGCGCGCTTTTTAAAGCAGACGCCGGAAGCGCTGGCAACGTGGGCGGTGAAGAAGTTGGTGCGCAGCGTAGCGGCTCGCATCGAGGGTGAGCACTTACTCAATCACTGATCCGCGCAGGGCCGATCAGCGCGCGGCGCGTGGTCGGCCACGAGCCGCCGGCGGCCATGGCGACTTCTAGAGCAATCCACCTATTTTTGGCACGACCGTACTATTTCCGGTCTATAATCGTCGCAGACCGTTACACTCCGATCAACTTACGTCAGCGAGTTCGCCATGGCCCTGCCTGCAGCGTTGCAAAATCTTTCACTTCCAGTAATCGCCTCCCCGATGTTCATCGCCAGCGGCCCCGCGCTCGTGGCGGCGCAGTGCAAGGCCGGCATCGTCGGCTCCTTCCCGGCGCTGAACGCCCGCCCGGCGGAAATGCTCGACGTCTGGCTGACCGACCTGCAAAACGAACTGGCCGACTACCAGATCGCCAATCCGGGCAAGCGCGTCGGCCCGATCGCCGTCAACCAGATCGTGCACCAGTCGAACGACCGCCTGGCGCATGACGTCGAAGTCTGCGTCAAGCACCAGGTCCCGATCATCATCTCCTCGCTGCGCGCGCCGCCGAAGGAGATGCTGGACGCGATCCACAGCTACGGCGGCATCGTCATGCACGACATCGTATCGATCCGCCACGCCGAAAAAGCGCTGGAAGCGGGCGTCGACGGCCTGATCCTGGTCGCCAGCGGCGCCGGCGGCCATGCCGGTACCTTGTCGCCGTTCGCGCTGGTGGGCGAGGTGCGCAAATTCTTCAAGGGCCCGATCGCCCTGTCCGGCGCGATCGCCACCGGCGACGCGATCCTGGCCGCGCAGGCGATGGGCGCCGACTTCGCCTACATCGGCTCGCGCTGGCTCGCCACCAAGGAATCGAACGTCAGCGACGACTACCGCGACGCCATCGTCGAATCGTCGGCCGCCGACATCGTCTATTCGAGCCTGTTCACGGGTGTGCACGGCAACTACCTGAAGAAATCCATCATCAACGCCGGCCTGGACCCGGACGCGCTGCCGCAGGCCGACAAGAGCTCGATGAACTTCGGCTCGAGCAGCGCCAAGGCCTGGCGCGACATCTGGGGCGCCGGCCAGGGCGTGGGCCTGATGGACGACGTGCCAACCACCGCCGAGATGGTCGCGCGCCTGAAAGCCGAATACGACGCCGCCCGCGCCCGTTTGGCGCTCTAAACCCCCGGGGTCAGGTCCGACATTCGGACAAATGGCGAAAATGGGGAACTTTTTCAATGCTTAACAGTTCCCCAATGTCCGAATGTCGGCACTGACCCCCGCTGTTGGAGCCCGCCGCTGAGCCGCGCCGTGGAGTATGCCTGCCGAAACAACTTATAATTAATTCAACCTTGTCAAAAAATGGGATTGAATGATGTTCAAGTTGCGCTCGCTGCCGGTGTCTGTCTGCCTGTCTTTCTCGCTGCTATGTTTCGCGCCCTCGGCCTTGGCGCAACTACCCATCAACGACGCCGCCGCCGCGCTGCTGCAGGAGGGCGATACGCTGCTGTCGCAGCGCAAGGCCGGCGAGGCGTTGCGCAGCTATGAGGCGGCCGCGAAAGCCGATCCGACATCCTCGGTGCCGTTGTCGAAGCTGGCCAACGCGATCTATTTTTTATCGATCCTGCAAACCGACGCCGAGAAAAAATCCCAGTGGCGCGCGCAGTCGGAGGCCCTCGCGCAGCAGGCGCTGAAGCTGGCGCCGCGCGATCCGATCGCGCAGGAGGTGCTGCGCATGCTGTCCGAGGAAAAACCGGCGCCGCTGCACGAACCGACCGCGCAGGCTGCAAACCTGAAGCACGAAGGCGAGCAGCTTTTCGTCGCCGGAAGGCTGGACCAGGCGCGCGAAAAGTATCTGCAGGCCGCGCAGGCCGACCCGCTGTATTCCACCGCCTGGATTTACGCCGGCGATTGCTACTTCGCGCAGAAAAAATGGGCCGAGGCGGAGCAGCTGTTCCGCAAAGGCGTGACGATCGAGCCGCTCAATAGCCAGGGCTGGCGATTCCTGTCGGACGCGCTGGGCGCGCAGGGCAAGCGCGCCGCCGCCGAGGAGGCGCTGCTGAACGGGATCGCCGCGCAACCGAGCCAGATGCCCAACTGGGGCAAGCTGGCGCACCTGCGCGCGGCGGCCGGCACGCCGCTCAAGCCTTTGGGTTTGGTGCGCAAATCCAGCGTGACGCTCGATCCGGCCACGGGCAAGCCGACCGTCAAACTCGACTCCACTTTCAGCGGCGGGCCGGGCGAGCAGAAAACGGCCGATGCCGGGGCTTGGCTGATGCTAGGCATGAGAGAGGCGAGCATCCGCGCTAAAAACCGCGCGGACAACGTCACCGGCTCGCCGTTCGCCATCGAGCTGGCGTCATGGGAGGGGGCGATGAAAGCGGCCAGCGAGATCGAGGCAAAGGGCGGCGAAGCGCTCACCGATCCAGGCTTGATCGCCATGCAAACGCTGGCCAAGGCCGATCAACTGGAGGCCGGCCTTCTGATATTGCTGTACAAGGAGTCCTACCGCCCCGAGTTCGAGGCTTGGAAAAAGGAGCATCCCAACGGTATCCGCAAATTCGTCGATACGTGGGGATTGCAGCCGTAGGATTCCGTTATTGGTTCTCGGTCTGGATCGCCCACAAGCCCGGCAGATTGCGCCAGTAGCCGTATGCGTCCATGCCGAATCCGACCACGAAGCGGTTGGGAATCGTGATGCCGACGATGTCCGCCTTGACCGGCTTGGGTTTGCCGATCGCTTTGTCGGCGAAGACGGCCAGCACCACTTCGGCCGCGCCCATGTCCAGCAGGCGCTGTTTGACGTGGGCCAGCGTTTCGCCTTCGTCCAGGATATCGTCCAACACGATGACGACGCGGCCGGCCACGTTCGACCGCGGCACCACTTTCCACACCACTTGTCCGCCCTGGTCGTCGTCGCCGTAGCGGCTGACGTGGATGTAGTCGAATTCGAGCGGGAACGTCAGCTGCGGCAGCAGGTTTCCGGTGAAGACCACCGCGCCGCCCATCACGCCCAGCACCAGCGGGAATTCCTCGCTGTCGGCCTGATTGAAACGGGCGTTGAGGGTGTCGGCCATCGCGCTGACGGCGCCGTCGACGGTCTCTTTATTGAACAGCTCTTCCGCGTTCTCCAGCAGGGCGCGGGCGCGGTTGTGGTGGAAGTCTTGCATGGTCTTCTTCGGCTTCTAAAACATGTTGAAGAACGATATTATCCGCCATATCCCCGCGCCCCGCTCATCGTTGCTATCCCGCCACAGGATTTGCCGCAGCCCTACGTGTAATCCCGTACGTCGTCGATCACCTTGCCGTCGCCGGGCAGGCTGCCGACGGCGGCGAAGCGCACCTCGCCGCGCAGTTTGGTGAGCTCGCGGATCGATTCGACGATGGCCGCGCCGCTGGCGGCGCCGGGATCGGCCACCTCGCAGTGCAGGGTCATCACGTCCTGCGCCATGCGCCCGGAGATCACCAGCCGCGCCTTGACGATTTCCGGATGGCGGCGCGTCACCTCATGCACCTGCGACGGGTGGACGAACATCGCGCGCACCTTGGTGGTCTGGTCGGCGCGCCCCAGCCAGCCCTTGATGCGGGTGTTGGTGCGGCCGCACGGCGAATCGGGCACGCCGGTCAACACCGCCGACAGGTCGCCGGTGGCGAAGCGGATCAGCGGATAGTCGGGGTTGAAAACGGTGACCACCACCTCGCCGATTTCGCCCGCCGCCACCGGATCGCCGCTGCCGGGGCGGACGATTTCCAGGATTACGTCTTCATCGAGCACCATGCCTGGATGGCGCACGTCGCCGCTGCGCGTTTCGAAAGCGATGCTGCCGATGTCGGCGGAGGCGTAGGTTTGCAGCACATGCGGCACGCCGTTGTTGACGAACCACTCGCGCAGCGATTCGGGCAGCGCCTCGGCGCCCATCAGGGCCTTGGTCATGCTGCTGATGTCGGCCCCCATTTCCTGCGCCTTCTCGATGATGATCTTCAGGAACGACGGCGTGCCGACATAGGTGTCCGGCCGCAGCTCGCTGATCGCCTGCACCTGCATCTCGGTCTGGCCGCTGCCGGCCGGGATCACGGTGCAGCCGATGCGCGCGGCGCCGCCTTCGACCATGAAGGCCGCCGGCGTGAAGTGGTAGGAGAAGCAGTTTTGCAGCAGGCCGCCGGGACGCACGCCGGCCGCGTACATGGGGCGGCCGAAACGCCACCAGTCCTTGCCCTTGCCTTCGGGGTCGAAGATCGGCCCGGGCGACATGTACAGGCGTGCCAACTGCCCCACCGGCGTCGTATTCAGGCCGCCGAACGGAGGCTGCAGCTTTTGCAGCGCGTGCAGTTCGGATTTGCGCGTCACCGGCAACGTCGCCAGCGCGGCGCGGCTGGTGATGTCGGCCGCGTTCACGTCCTTCAGTATTCGCGACCAGCCGGCGGCGGCCTTCGCGCGCGCCACCAGCTGCGGCAAGCGGGCCATCAGTTCGCGCTCGCGTTGTTCGGGCGGGCGTAGTTCCAGGCTGTCCAGGGTATCCGTCATCATTGCTGTCCTCCGATTTCGCGCTGCAGTTTTTTGGTCAGTTTGGCGAACACCAGTTCGTACGAGCGTTTCAGCAGTTCCGCCGCCTCGGCGTCGCCGATGGATTTAAGCTCTTCGACGTAGACCCATCTGGCGCGCGCCAGGTACGGCGCTAGAATGATGCCGGGGCGGTCCGTCAATTCCAGGAAGCGGTCGTCATCCACCTTGAAGCTGATGCCTTTGGCTTTGTCGTCGTTCTCGGTGACGGCGAACATCTTGCCGCCGACCGAGAACACCAGATTGGTTTCCCATTTGACGTCCTCGGTGGCGCCGGGCAGGGAGCGGCAGAGGGTCTTGGCTTGTTTGATATTCATGCGCAGATTCCTCAGGCCAGCCAGCGTTTGCGGCGGCGGTAAAATTTCATGTCGCGGAAGCTCTTGCGGCCGGCGCCGGACACGCCGAGGTAAAACTCCTTGACGTCCTCGTTGCTGGCCAGGTCGGCGGCCGCGCCCTCCATCACAACGCGGCCGTTTTCCAGGATGTAGCCGAAATCGGCGTAGCGCAGGGCGATGCTGGTGTTCTGCTCCGCCAGCAGGAAGGAGACGTTCTCCTTGCCGTTCAAGTCCTTCACGATGCCGAATATCTCGTCGACGATCTGCGGCGCGATGCCCATCGAGGGCTCGTCCAGCAAAATCATCGACGGCTTGGCCATCAGCGCCCGGCCGATCGCGCACATCTGCTGTTCGCCGCCCGAGGTGTAGCCGGCCTGGCTGGTGCGGCGCTCCTTCAATCGCGGGAAGTAGTGGTACACCTTGTCCAGCGATTCCTTGAGCTCCGCGCGCGACAGGCTGCGCGTGTAGGCGCCGGTCAGCAGGTTTTCCTCGATGGTCAGGTGGCCGAAGCAGTGGCGGCCCTCCATCACCTGCGACAGGCCACGCTTGACCAGTTCATTGGGCGTGAGCTGGTCGATGCGTTCGCCCTTGAATTGCACGTCGCCCTTGGTGACGTCGCCGCGCTCTCCGCGCAGCAGGGTGGAGATGGTCTTCAAGGTGGTGGACTTGCCGGCGCCGTTGGCCCCCAGCAGCGCCACGATTTTCCCCTGCGGGACCTGTAGCGACACGCCCTTCAGCACCAGGATCACATGGTCGTAGATCACTTCCACGTTGTTGACGGAGAGGTAAGGCGTCATTTTGCGCAAGCAGGGGTGATTTTTTTCTCGGCCGCATAGGTCGCGGAGCTTTCTTCCAGCAGCTTGCGCGTGAGCGCCTTGTCGCCGACGACCCAGTTGGGCGTGATGGCGGTCCACTTTTTGCCGTCCCACTGCTGGACTTTCACCGCGCCGGAGCCTTCGTGGTCGTCGCAGCTGGTCTTCACCACCGGTAGCATGCCGAGCGCGCCGATGGCTTTCTGGCGCGCTTCGTCGACGTTGAGGTTTTCCAGGCCCCAGCGCATTTGCTCGCCGGTGACCGCTTTGCCCTTGCCGAACTTCTCCTGCGCGGTGCGCATCGCCTCGACCCACAGGATGGCCGCGCTGACGCCGCGCATGTGGTACACGGAGCCGATGCGGTTGCGGTCGGCCAGATTGCCCTTGCCGGCTTCGTAGAGTTTTTTTCTGATGTCATCCATCACCGGGTAGTTGCCCGGGGTGTTGAAGGTCATAGCGCTGTAGCCTTTGGCGGCATCGCCTGCCGGCACCGTATCTTCCTCCGATCCCGCCCACCAGACGCCGAGCATTTTCTCGCGCGGGAAGCCGTTGCGCTGCGCGGTTTTTATCGCCACCGCGTTCATCGACCCCCAGCCCCACAGGATCACGTGATCCGGCTTGGCCTGGCGGATCTGCAGCCATTGCGATTGCTGCTCGCTGCCCGGCGGCGTGACGGGGATTTTGATCAGTTCAAACCCGTATTGTTTGGACAGCGCCTCCAGCACCGGCAAGGGCTCCTTGCCGAAGGCCGAGTCGTGGTAGAGATGCACGATCTTCTTGCCTTTGAGTTTGTCCATGCCGCCGTTTTTGTCGCCCAGGTATTTGATCATGCCGGCCGCCTGGTTCCAGTAGCTCGTGATGAGCGGGAAGACGTAGGGGAAGACCTTGCCGTTGGCGGCGTCGGAGCGGCCGTAGCCGATCATCGTCATCGGGATCTTATCGGTCGGCAGGCGGTCGAGCACACCGTAGGCGACACCGGTGGACAGCGGCTCGACCAGCGTGGCGCCGCCGTTCTTGGTCTTCAACCGCTCGTAGCATTCGACGCCGCGCGACGGGTTGTATTCGGTTTCGCATTCCTCCCAGCCGATCTTGACGCCATTGACGCCGCCCGCCAGGTTGACCAGGTTGAAGTAGTCGATGATGCCGCCGTAAAAGCCGGAACCGCCCGCCGCGTAAGGGCCGACGCGGTACGAGGGCAGGGCGACGTACTGTCCGGCTGCCTGCTGCGCCAGCGCGGGCGCGATGGTTGCGACAAGGGCGGCTCCAAGTGCGAACGATGCGATGATTTTCATTGTTGTCTCCTCTTGGTTTACTACGCTGGGTATGACTACGCTCAGTGCGGGAAAGGCCACAGGCGCAGTTTCTCTTTACCGATTTGCCACAAACGCGCCAGGCCGTGCGGCTCGACGATCAGGAAAAATATGATCAAGGCGCCGAACACCATCAACTCCAGGTTGGACGCGACGCTGTTCGGCAGCGACAGGCTGTGTGCCAGAATATTGAGCAGTACCGGCAGCAGCACGATGAAGGCGGCGCCAAGGAAGGAGCCGAGGATCGAACCGACGCCGCCGATGATGATCATGAACAGGATGCGGAACGACAGATCGAGGTTGTAGGCCTCCGGTTCCACGGTGCCCAGATAGGCGAAGGCATACAGCGCGCCGGCCACGCCGCAGTAGAGGGAGCTGACCGCGAACGCCAGCAGCTTGGTGCGCATCAGCCGGAAGCCGATCACCTCCGCCGCCACGTCCATGTCGCGCACCGCCATCCAGGAGCGGCCAACGTTGGAGCGCACCATGTTCTTGGCCAGCAGCGCCATCACCGCCACCACCCCGAGCACCAACAGGTATTTGCGGTCCGGCGTATCGAACTGGTAGCCGAGGATGACGATTTTTTGCGCCGTGATGACGCCGGACGCGCTGTAGTTGGTCAGGTAGGGGATCTTGGTCAGGCACCAGATTACGAAGAACTGCGTGGCCAGGGTCGACGCGGCCAGGTAGAAGCCGCGTATCCGCAGCGACGGCAGGCCGAAGGCGATGCCCACCGCCGCCGCGCTCAGGCCCCCTAGCACGAAGGCCACCAGCACCGGAATGCCTGGAATGCGGGCGACGAAGTTATACGAGGCGAAGGCGCCCACCGCCATGAAGGCGGCGGTGCCCAGCGAGAGCTGGCCTGCATAGCCGGTCAGGATGTTCAACCCGAGCGCGGCGAGCGAGAAGATCAAAAATGGAATCAGAATCGCCGACAGCGCGTACGGCGACGCCACCAGCGGCACCACCACGATGGCGACGACCAGCAACGCGAGCATCGCCACGCGGTCCTGCAAAATAGGGAAGATCTGGCTGTCGGCCTGATAGCTGGTCTTGAATTGTCCTGCTTCGCGATAGAGCATGTTCGCCTCTTAAATTCTGCGGATGATTTTTTCGCCGAACAGGCCTTCCGGCCGCACCAGCAGGAACATCAGCGCCAGCACGTACGGGAACCAGCCTTCGATGCCGCCGCCGACCAGCGGGCCGATATACACCTCGGCCAGTTTTTCCGACGCGCCGATAATCAGGCCGCCGACGATCGCCCCCGGCATCGATGTAAAGCCGCCCAGGATCAGCACCGGCAGCGCCTTCAGCGCCACGAAGGTCAGCGCGAACTGCACGCCATTGCGCGCTCCCCACAGCAGGCCGGCCACCAGCGCCACCACGCCCGCCACGGCCCACAACACCGCCCAGATGCGCTGCAGCGGAATGCCCACCGCCAGCGCGGCCTGATGGTCGTCGGCGACGGCGCGCAGCGCGCGGCCCACCTTGGTCTTGGAGAACAGCAGCGCCAGGGAGGTAACCAGGATGCCGCACACCGCCGCCGCCATGATGTCGAACTGCGACACCAGCAGGTTGAAGTTCTCCATCAGGTATTCCGACGGCACGTCTTCGATCGGCAGTTCCAGCTTGTGCACCTGGTTGCCCCACATCAGCTGCGCCAGCCCCTCGATGAAGAAGGCCAGGCCGATGGTGGCCATGAACAGCGTGATCTCTGGCTGGTTGACCAATGGCCGCAGCACCACCCGTTCGATCGCCATCCCGAGCAGTATCATCACCACGATCGTCAGTGGTATCGCCACCCACAGCGACACGCCGAATTTATCCATGATGCCGACGCAGGTCAGCGCGGCGAAGAACACCATCGCGCCCTGCGCGAAGTTGAACACGCCGGATGCCTTGTAAATCAGCACAAAACCGATCGCCACCAGCGCGTACATGACGCCGGACAGCAGGCCGCCGATCAGCACCTCGAAGAAGAAATTGATGTTCATTCGTGGGCGACTCCAAGATAGGCGTTGATCACATCCTGATTGCCGCGCACCTGGTCCGGCGTGCCGTCGCCGATCTTGCGGCCGTAGTCGAGCACCACCACGCGGTCCGAGATATCCATCACTACGCCCATATCGTGCTCGATCAAGACGATGGTGGTGCCGAATTGGTCGTTGACGTCGAGGATAAAACGGCACATGTCCTGCTTTTCTTCGACGTTCATGCCGGCCATCGGCTCGTCCAGCAGCAGTATCTCCGGCTCGGCGGCCAGCGCGCGGCCCAGCTCCACGCGCTTTTGCAGGCCGTAGGGCAGGCGTCCAACGGGCGTTTTGCGGATCGCCTGGATCTCCAGGAAATCGATGATCTCCTCGGCCTTGACGCGGTGCGCGACCTCTTCGCGCCGCGCCGGTCCCCAGTACAGCGCCTGCATCAGGAAGTTGGACTTCATCTTCAGGTTACGGCCGGTCATGATGTTGTCGAGGACCGTCATCCCCTTGAACAGCGCGATATTCTGGAAGGTGCGCGCGATGCCCGCCTTGGCGGCGCTGTGGCAATCCATGTTCTTGCGGTGCTGGCCGCGAAAAACGATCTCGCCTTGTTGCGGGCGATAGACGCCGTTGATCACGTTGAGCATCGAACTTTTGCCGGCGCCATTGGGGCCGATGATGGCGCGGATCTCGTGCTTCCTCACGTCGAAGGAGATATCGGTTAGCGCCTTCACGCCGCCGAATGACAGCGAGATGTTTTTCAGGTCGAGGATCACGTCGCCGATGACGCGGCGCCCGCCACCAATGTGTGCGCCGAAGTGGGCGTCTGGTTCGTTCATCTGCATGGTCGCGCTCTCCGTCATGCCGCTGCTTGGACCGCGGGGAAGGTCTTGCAGCGCTCTATCTTCAGATCCGCCGCCACCAGGCCCGTTCGGCCATCCTCGAACTTCACCTGCGTCTCGATGTATTGCGACGGCTTACCGCCGTAGAGGGCATCGATCAGCACCGCGTACTTCTCGGCGATGAATTTGCGCCGCACCTTGCGGGTGCGCGTCAATTCGTCGTCGTCGGGATCGAGCTCCTTGTGCAGCACCAGATAGCGGTGGATTTGCGTGTCGCCCATCATCGGCTCGGCGGCCAGGTCGGCGTTGACCTGCTCGATGCAGTCGCGGACCAGGCCATAGACTTGCGGATGCGCCGCCAGGTCCGTGTAGCCGGAATAGGCGATGCCGCGCCGTTCGGCCCAGTTGCCGACGGCCTCGATGTCGATATTGATGAAGGCGCAGACTTCGTCGCGCTCATGTCCGAACGCCACCGCCTCTTTGATGAACGGGAAGAACTTGAGTTTGTTCTCGATGTAGTTCGGCGCGAAGATGGCGCCGCCGCGCATCCGGCCGACGTCCGCCGCGCGGTCGATGATTTTCAGATGGCCTTCGGGATCGAACAAACCGGCGTCGCCGGTGTGGAAGTAGCCCTGCGCGTCAATCGCCTCGCGGGTGGCGTCGGGACGCTTGTAATAGCAATCCATCAGTGTTGGCGATTTCACCAGCACCTCGCCGTTGTCGGCCAGTTTGACCTCCACGCCGGGCGCCGGCAGGCCGACGCTGTCGAATTTGATCTGGCCGTCCGGTTGCAGGCAAATATAGGCGCAGGTTTCGGTCGAGCCGTAAAACTGCTTTAGATTGACGCCGATGGAGCGATAGAAGCGGAACAGATCGGGTCCTATCGCGGCGCCGGCGGTGTAGGCGACCCTCACACGCGACAATCCGAGCACGTTTTTCAGCGGTCCGTAGACCAGCACCCGGCCCAGCGCATAAGACAGGCGGTCGGCCAGCGGCACCGCTTTGCCGTCCAAAATCGCCGCGCCGCTGCGGCGCGCCACCGCCATGAAGTAATGGAACATGGCGCGTTTGATGGCGCCGGCGTCCTCCATCCGTATCATCACGGTAGTGAGCATGTTCTCGAACACGCGCGGCGGGGCGAAGTAATAAGTGGGACCGATTTCGCGCATGTCGGTCATGACGGTGTCCCCGGATTCGGGGCAGTTGACGGTGAAACCGGCCGTCATCGCCTGGGCGAACGAGAACAGGCAATCGCCCACCCACGCCATCGGCAGGTAGGACAGGATGTCTTCCGCGTCGGTGAGGTGCTCGAAACCGACGCCGCCGGTGCCGGCCGCGATCAGCGCGGCGTGGGTCTGGCACACGCCTTTCGGCTTGCCGGTGGTGCCGGAGGTGTAGAGGATGATGGCGTTGTCGCCGCCCTGGCCGGCATCGACGGCGGCGTCGAACATGCCGGGATGGGCTTTGTCCCAGTCGCGCCCCAGCTCCTGCAGGCGGGCGAAGGACAGCAAACCTGGTTGGCGGTAGTGGCGCATGCCGCGTTCGTCGTCGTAGGCGATGTGGCGGATGTGCGGGTACAACGTTTGCAGTTCCATCAACTTGTCGACCTGTTCCTGGTCTTCGACGATGGCGTAGTGGATCTCGGCGTTTTCCAGCACGTAGGCCATGTCGGCGGCGGGAGCGTCCTGGTACAGCGGCACCGGCACGCCACCGAGGCACTGCGCGGCCAGCATCGCCCAATACAGGCGCGGGCGGTTGTCGCCGATGATGGCCAGGTTCATGCCGCGCTCGAAGCCCAGCGCCGCCAGCCCGCAGGCCAAGGCGCGCACTTCGTCGTTCACCTGCGCCCAGTTCCAGCTTTGCCAGATCCCCAGGTGTTTTTCGCGGAACGCGGGTTTGCCTGGTCTGACCTGGCCGTGCGCGAGCAGACGGCGAGGAAAAGTCTCTTGATTGTTTTGCACCAGTGTCTCCGGTTGCTTTTCTTGTACTTGTGTACAGCTTCTTGTGTGATGATATTAGCCTGACACAAAGACCTGCGTTGTCGTTTCGATGACAATTGACCGACTTTTCTATGGTGCGACGCAATAATGCCTGACCAACATCCGATCTCCCTGAAGGAAGCTTTGCGGTCCGCAATCTGGGCGCAAAGCCTGACGCCGGAACAAATGGCGCGCGTCGAGGCCGATACATTTGAAACCTTCGTGCCCAAGGGAGGTTATGTTTGCCGCAAGGGAGATATGGTCGAGAATTGGCTCGGTATTATCGACGGCATGGTCAAGATGAATAATTTTTCGCGTTCCGGTAAAAGCGTGACTTTTACCGGCGTGCCGGCCGGCGGCTGGTTTGGCGAAGGTTCCATATTAAAGAACGAGATTCTTAAATACGATGCGATGGCGTTGCGCGATGCCCGCATCGCGCGCATGCCGGCCGCGACGTTTATGTGGCTGTTGGATTCCAGTTTGCCTTTTACGCGATTCCTGCTAATGCAATTGAACGAACGTCTAGGGCAGTTTATCGGAATGGTGGAAAACGACCGCCTGCTAAATCCCGATACGCGGGTGGCCCGCTGCCTGGCGTCGATGTTTAATTCCCACCTTTATCCCGGCCTGGAAAAACTGATTCAAATATCGCAGGAAGAGTTGGGCCTGCTTTCCGGCGCGTCACGCCAGCGCGCGCATCAGGCTTTACATTTGCTGGAGAAGCAAGGCTTGCTGCGCGTCGACTACGGCGGCATTCGCATACTCGATCTGGAAGGCCTGCGGCGCTACGAAGTATGAGACCTCGTGCCGGAATTTGGCGGATACGCGCCAATACTTGGCACGAGTAGCATGCAAATGCCGTCTTCGCTGGAAATAGAGATAACCTGATGATGGCCGCTTTCCATTTACTTGAAACATGCGTTGCCAACCCTCGTCCGAGGCGAAAGAAATCGTTGAGCGCATCGGTGTCATGTTATTCACCAGAATATCGATACCGGAATAGTGTGCCGCCCGCCTTATTTTTGCTTCCAGCTACGCTTATATCGGGGACCAGTCGATATCGAACAACTCGCGCATCCTGTGGCCAATTCACATGCCGAGGCTTTTTCTGATTTGTCGAAGGAAGGTCGAATTAAAGCTCTGCTCCAAGAGTTCTTCGACGGCGGCACTAATTGCCGGCTGCCTGCGCACGCCGAGGTGAACGGCGACCACCAGCCGCGCCGGGCGATGGCGGTATTCGCGGTATCATAGCGACAAGCTATGCCGCAGTGGCGGCGCACCGGATTCAAGCTACCCATGGATACTTCACAGAACACCCACGTCACCGAGCGCCTGGCGCTGTTGCGCGCCGCGATGCGCCAGCGCCGGATCGACGCGATGATGGTGCCTTCAGCCGATCCGCACCTGTCCGAATACCTGCCGGCCCGCTGGAAGGGCCGCGAATGGCTGTCCGGTTTCACCGGCTCCGTCGGCACCTTCATCATCACCGCCGATTTTGCCGGCGTCTGGACCGACGCCCGCTACTGGACCCAGGCCGAGCAAGAATTGGCCGGCACGTCGATCCAGCTGATGAAGCTCACCTCCGGCGCCAGCGTGCAGTACGTTGACTGGCTGGCCGCCAACCTGCAAGCCGGCCAAACCCTGGCCGTCGACGGTGCGGTACTGGGCCTGGCGATCGCGCGCCTGCTGCGCCAAGCGCTGGAAGCCAACGGCGTCACCCTGCGCACCGACCTCGATCCGCTCGCCGAGATTTGGCCCGATCGTCCCGACCTGCCGGCCGCGCCGGTCTACGAACACCTGCCGCCGTACGCGTCGAAAACCCGCGGCGCCAAACTGGCGGAGTTGCGCGACGCGATGCAGCGGCTGGGCGCCGATCGGCACCTGATCTCGACCCTGGACGATATCGCCTACCTGTTCAACCTGCGCGGCGCCGACGTCAATTTCAATCCGGTGTTCCTGGCGCACGCGCTGATCACGCCGACCCGCGCGACCCTGTTCGTCGCCGACGGCAAAATCGCCCCCGAATTGATTAAGCGGTTGGCGGAGCAGGATATTTATATGGCACCCTATGGCGCCATCGCCGGCGCGCTGGCCGATTTGCCGCACGACGCCGCCTTGTTGATGGACCCGCGCCGTGTCACCTTCGGCACCCGCCAGTGCGTGCCGGCGCAAGTGCGCGTGATCGAGGCGGTCAACGCCACCACCTTCGCCAAATCGCAGAAGAGCGAGCAGGATGCAAGCCACATCCGCGCGACGATGGAGCAGGACGGCGCCGCGCTGTGCGAGTTCTTCACCTGGCTGGAGCAGACGCTGGCCGATCCGCAGCGCGCACCGCTGACCGAACTGGCGATCGACCGCCACATCACGGCGGCGCGCGCGCGCCGGCCGGGCTTTATCAGTCCGAGTTTCGCCACCATCGCCGGCTTCCGCGCCAACGGCGCAATCATGCACTACCGCGCCAGCGAGGCGCACCACGCCGTGATCGAAGGCGACGGCCTGCTGCTGATCGACTCCGGCGGCCAGTATTTGGGCGGCACCACCGACATCACGCGCGTGGTGGCCGTCGGCGCCATCACAGCCGAACATAAACGCGACTTCACATTGGTGCTCAAGGGCGTCATCGCGCTGTCGTCCGCGCGCTTCCCGCGCGGGACCAAATCCCCGATGCTCGACGCCATCGCCCGCGCGCCGCTATGGGCCGAAGGGCTCGATTTCGGCCACGGCACCGGCCATGGCGTCGGCTATTTTCTCAACGTGCACGAAGGCCCGCAGTCGATCTCGCAATCGGCGATGCCGGAGCCGCACACCGCTATGGAACCAGGCATGATCACATCGATAGAACCGGGCCTTTACCGCCCGGGCAAATGGGGCATCCGGATTGAAAACCTGGTGCTCAACAAACCGGCCGGCCAGACCGAGTTCGGCGACTTCCTGCAGTTCGAAACGCTGACCCTGTGCCCGATCGACACCCGCTGCATCGAGCCGTCGCTGCTGCGCGACGACGAAAAGCGCTGGCTCAACGACTACCACGCCACGGTGCGCAGCCGTTTGCTGCCGCTGCTGTCCGGCGACGCGCTGGCCTGGCTGGAAAACCGCACGGTGGCGCTATGAGCGGCCGCGCAACCCGGGCCACGTCGGCCGTCGACCGCCTCAAGGTCCGCAGCGGCAACGCCAAGTATTCGATGTCGCGCACCGCCAGCGGCCACTTCTTCCTGACCGAGGGCCCCGGCCAGCCGCCGCTGTGCGCGCCGCAGGAGCTCGACGACTTCGTCGCCTTCGTCAACGGCATCTCGCCCGGCCCGCCACGGCGCGTCAGCAAGCTCGATGTGGCGTTCGAAAAGCAGCTTGTCAAAAAAGCACCCAAAGAATAAAGGCTCGACATGCCCGCCATCGATTTCCTGAGTGCCTACTGGTCGCACGCCGAACTGGCGACCAACGCCGTGATCCTGTTGAATCTACTGGGTGCGCTGGCACTGGGGCTGATGGTCGGCTACGAGCGCTCGTACCATGGCCGCGCGGCTGGCATGCGCACCTATGGGCTGGTGTGCATGGCGTCGGCCGCGCTCACCGTCATCGGCGGCTATCCCGGGCACTGGTTCGGCGGCCACGTGTCGCAGTACCTGATCAATTCCGACCCGACCCGCATCGTACAGGGCATCGTCACCGGTATCGGCTTCCTCGGCGCCGGCGTGATCATGCGCGAGGGCTTCAACATCAGCGGCCTGACCACGGCCGCATCGATCTGGGCCTCGTCGGTGATCGGCGTCATGGTGGGCGTGGGCTTCTATCTGGGTGCGATCGGCCTGGCGATATTGTGCGCGGGATCGATGGTGTTCCTGACCCGCGTGGAGGCGTGGCTGCCGTCGCGGCACGCGATCGCGATCACGATGCGCTTCAAGGCCGGCTACATGCCGCAGGAGCCGGCGCTGCGGGCCATGGCGCTGCAGCGCGGCTACGAGATCGCCGGCGGCTCGCTGATGATCGGCAGCGACGGCGGCCAGCAGGAGTGGCGCTTCGTCGCCATCGCATTGAGCAAGCGCAGTGGCGCGCCGATGTCGGTGCTGTCGGCCGAACTGGCCGCATTCGACGGCATCCACAGCTTCCAACTGTCGCACGCAAGGAATTAAGACGATGAACGAACAAGCCCAAGCCGTATTCGATTTCTGGTTCCGGCCCGGTCCCGGCCAGCCGGCCGACGCCCCGCGCCGCGAGTGGTTCCAGAAGGACGACGCCTTCGACCGCGAAATCGGCGACCGTTTCGGCGCCTTGATCGATCAGGCGCTGGCCGGCGGCCTGCTGGAATGGGACGCGGAGGGACCGCGATCGCAACTGGCGCGCATCGTGGTGCTCGACCAGTTCACCCGCAACGTCCATCGCGGCACGCCGCGGGCCTTCGCCGGCGACGCGCTGGCGCTGCAAGCGGCGCGGGCGATGGTCGACGCCGGGCACGACGAGGCGCTGCCGCCGCTGCAGCGCGGCTTTGTGTATATGCCGTTCGAGCACGCCGAGGACATGGCGATGCAGGAGCTGGCCGTGGCGCTGTACACCGGCATGGAAAACGAGGAACGCGATGTGGCGTCGGAAGCCACCCTCAAAGGCATCGCCGGCTCGCTCGATTACGCGCAGCGCCACCGCGAGGTGATCCGCCGCTTCGGCCGTTTCCCGCACCGGAACGCGATCCTGAACCGGCCCTCGACCGCTGAAGAGCAGGCCTATCTCCAGCAGCCGGGATCGGGATTCTGATGACGCCGGGTTTGAACCTGATCGGCGCCGGCCATGTGGGCCGCGTGCTGGGACGTTTGTTCGCGCTGCAAGGCTGCTTCAACATCCAGCAGGTGCTCACGCGTTCCGCGGCGTCCGCCCGCGACGGCGTGGCCTTCATCGGCGCCGGCCAGGCGGTCGAGCGCTACGACCAGTTGCAACCGGCGGCGGTGCACGTGCTGGCCGTCGGCGACGACCAGATCGCCGACGCCTGCGCCGCGCTGGCCCGCGCCGTGCCGCTGGCCGGCGGCGTGGTGTTCCACTGCAGCGGCGCACTCGCTTCAGACCAGTTGCAGCCGGCGCGGGACGCCGGCGCGCTGGTGGCCAGCGTGCACCCGATCCGCAGCTTCGCAGATCCGTCGGCGGTGGCGGCGCAATTCGCTGGCACGTTTTGCGGCATCGAAGGCGACGCCGGCGCGCTGGCCGTGCTGACGCCGGCCTTGACGGCGATCGGCGCGCAGCCGGTGCCGATCGACGCCGATGCCAAAACCGTGTACCACGCGGCCGCCGTCTTCGCTAGCAACTACCTGGTCACGGTGCTGGACGCCGCGCTGCGCGCCTACCAGGCCGCCGGCATCCCTGAGCCGGTGGCGCGCCAAATGGCGCAGCCGCTGGCATCCGAATCGATGGCCAATGTGTTCCGGCTGGGCGCTGCCGCCGCGTTGAGCGGGCCGATCGCGCGCGGCGACATGGCGACCGTCGGGCGCCAGCAGCGCGCCGTGGCCGGCTGGGACGCCGCCACCGGCGAGCTGTACCGGGCCCTGGTCGCGCCGACCACCGAGCTCGCGCGCAGAAAACATCAAAGAACGCCGTGAAGCGTGCCGCGCCGCACGCTACGGCACTTATCTCCTTGCAAATTACTACATAACAACTATATTTTAGACAGGATTGCCTGCGGTCCGGCGCCGCCCGGATCAGGCGTTGCAGTTTTATTGGTACGAATTCACAAATAAGTGCCGGGATTTGTCGACAAACGCGGCGATTCGCAATAAGCTTGTTCTTCAGAATGTTTTCTTTGAGAATCAAGAAGTACACAATACAACACGTCAGCAAGACTGCAGCCGGCGCCAATTGGATAGGGGTAAGAACATGTTATTTTTGAAAAGTACGACCGTCACGAAGGCGCCAGGCATTTACGACGTCGACATCGCCGCCAAGCCGCCAGGCAAAACCTTCGGCGTCTTCATGGCCACCGATCCGGACAATCCGCCAACCGAAGTGCTGGCAGCGCTGGCCGCGATGGGTTTCAAGAACACCTACAGCGGCGGCTACACCCACAAGGACCGCGGCAAGGTGCTCGACCTGCACTTCCAGAAGGACGGCACCGACCTGTTCCAGGGTTGGAAGGCCGAGGAAATGGAAGCCAACATGGCCGCCATCACCGCGCTGTTCAGCGGTATCGGCATCACCATCGCGCCGCGCGTGATGACGCTGGCCGAAGCCTACGCTTAAACCCGTCCGCGCGGCCTCACGCCGCGACTTCGATGTGATACAAGGCCCACGGGCAGGAACCGAACCGCTCCGGCAGCGGTTTGCCTGCCATGTCGGGCACTTTATCGGCATCATAGACCGCCCATAGCGGACCGAGTCCGCCCAGCGCCATCGCCGCCCCGTCCAGATGGGTGGCGACGATGTAGCGCTGCGCGCGCGCCTGCGCCACCGTGACCGAGGCGGCATAGCCATCAACCGCCCGCAGCACCAGCTTGACGTTGTCGGCGAGCGCGCCGCCGGCCGCCTTGACCACGTCCAGCAGCAGCGGGCCGCTCAGCGTGTGTGCCTTGGCGTCGTATTCCAGGGTCGGCTTGATGGTGACGGCGGGCAGCGCGGCCAGCGCCGCGAACGTGAACGCGTGCGCCTTTTCGAAACTTAGCTTTTGCTTGAACATCATCTGGTCGCGCACCGGGTCGAACTTGTCCCGGTTGGGTTTGCCGATGGCGCCGGTGACGGTCAATAAGGCGGGGCCGTTGGCGGCGGCCGCGCCGGCGGCGCCAGCGGGCAGGGCGGCGGCCAGGCCGCCGGCGACGGCGGCGCCCACGACGTTGCTCATGAACTGGCGTTTTTTCATGCGGTATTCTCCTCGATCGCGTAGTGCCGGTATCATACCGCGCATGGACTTATTCGCCGACGACGCCGCCCTGACACCGATCCCGATCGAGGATGGCGAACTGTGGTTTCAGCAACGGCTGGCGCTGGACTGGCCGCCGGCCGAGGTCATGCGGCGCCTGCTCGAGGAGACCGACTGGCGCCATGAACAAGTGCAGGTCTGGGGCAAGCTGCACATGCAGCCGCGCCTGACGGCCTGGCATGGCGAGGCGAACTACCGTTATTCCGGCAAGACCTTCCACCCGTTGCCGTTCACGCCGCTGCAACTGCACATCAAGGAGGCGGTCGAGCGCGCCACCGGCCGGCGTTTCAACAGCGTGCTGCTGAATTACTATCGGGACGAGCGCGACAGCATGGGCTTCCACGCCGACGACGAGCGCGAACTGGGGCCGGACCCGGCCGTCGCCTCGGTCAGCTTCGGCGCGCAGCGCACCTTCATCCTCAAGCACCGGCGCTTGCCGAAGACGGTCAAGCTGGCGCTGGGCGACGGTTGTTTGCTACTGATGGCGGGCACCTTGCAGCAACACTGGCTGCACGGCATCAACAAGGAGCGCACGCCGCGCGGTCCGCGCATCAACCTGACTTTCCGCCTGATTTCCTGAGCTGTAATTCAAGGCCTGGGAAATGCTCTTAAGCCTCGCTTAAGTTTGGCGAAGCAGCGATTATACCATGAAACATATGGCTTACACTTGGTCACACTTATTACTAATTCGGTCGTGACGGATGATGGTCGGAGTGCTATCTTGAACACATCGCAATTCAAAGAACTGCGATCCCAAGCAAGTCCCACTTCAATCATTTTGCTGAAAGATCGATATCATGAAAAAAATTCTGTTCGCATTAGTCGCTTCCGCTGCCGCCCTGAGCGCCAATTCCGCCTTCGCCGATGACGCGGGCACCGGTTACATCGGCGCCGGCGTGGTGGGCAGCCGTTACGAGTTCAACGCGCCGAACGCGCTGAGCGGCGACAACCACAGCGGCTACAAGGCCGGCGGCAAGGTCTACGGTGGTTACAACATCGATCCGACCTGGGCTGTGGAAGCGGGCTACACCGACTTCGGTAAAAAGTCGTATAACTACACGTCCAACGGCTTGCCTGGCGGCGTGCGCACCGATGCGCATTCCTACTACCTGGCCGGCAAGGGCACGTGGCCTGTGAACCAGCAGATCGCGCTGTTCGGCAAGCTGGGCGTGGCACGCAACACCAACGAAGTGACCACCAGCGGTTTCTCGTCGGTGAGCGGCGACAAGGACAAGACCGCGCTGTACGCGTCGGTCGGTGCTGAATACGCCGTCAACAAAAATGTCAAAGTCTCGCTGGAATATGAAAACTACGGCAAGAACGACATCGATACCGGCCGCAAGAGCGGTGCTGTGACGGCAGGCGTGCGTTACGCGTTCTAACGGTCTAAGTAATCGCAAACAAAAAAGCCACCGCGAGGTGGCTTTTTTGCGTTGTTACCGGCTCGGTTACACGGTGAGCGGCTTGTAACGGATACGCTTCGGCTTGGCGCCTTCCTCGCCGAGGCGTTTCTTCTTGTCGGCTTCGTATTCCTGATAGTTGCCGTCGAAGAAGGTGACCTGCGAGTTGCCCTCGAACGCCAGGATGTGCGTGGCGATACGGTCCAGGAACCAGCGATCGTGGGAGATCACCAGCACGGAGCCGGCGAACTCGAGCAACGCGTCTTCCAGCGCGCGCAGGGTTTCGATGTCCAGATCGTTCGACGGTTCATCGAGCAGCAACACGTTGCCGCCCTTGAGCAGCGTCTTGGCCAGGTGCAGACGGCCGCGCTCGCCGCCGGACAGGTTGCCGACGATCTTTTGCTGGTCCGAACCCTTGAAGTTGAAGCGGCCCAGGTAGGCGCGCGACGGCATGTCGAAGCGGCCGACGGTCAGCATGTCGGCGCCGCCGGAGACGTCCTCGAACACGCTCTTGCTGTCGCTCAAGGTGTCGCGGTTCTGGTCGACCAGCGAGACGCGGGCGGTCTGGCCGATCACCACTTCGCCGCTGTCGGGCTGGTCCAGGCCGGCCACCATTTTGAACAAGGTCGACTTACCGGCGCCGTTCGGGCCGATGATGCCGACGATGGCGCCGGGCGGGATCGTGAACGAGATGTTGTCCATCAGCAGGCGGTCGCCGAACGCTTTCGAGACGTTCTTGAACTCGATCACTTCGTTACCCAGACGCTCGGCCACCGGGATGAAGATCTCCTGGGTCTCGTTGCGCTTCTGGTATTCGTACTCGCTCAGCTCGTTGAAGCGGGCCAGGCGGGCCTTCGACTTGGCCTGGCGCGCCTTCGGATTCTGGCGCGACCATTCCAATTCCTTGGCCAGCGCTTTTTGACGCGCCGATTCGGTCGATTCTTCCTGCTTCAGGCGGTTGGCCTTCTGGTCCAGCCACGACGAATAGTTGCCCTTCCATGGGATGCCGTGGCCGCGGTCCAGTTCCAGGATCCATTCGGCGGCGTTGTCGAGGAAGTAGCGATCGTGGGTGATGCCGACCACGGTGCCCGGGAAGCGCAACAGGAACTGCTCCAGCCATTCGACCGACTCGGCGTCCAGGTGGTTGGTCGGCTCGTCGAGCAGCAGCATGTCCGGCTTGGACAACAGCAACTTGCACAGCGCCACGCGGCGCTTCTCGCCGCCCGACAGCACGCCGATCTTGGCGTCCCATGGCGGCAGGCGCAGCGCGTCGGCGGCCATTTCCAGTTGCAAATTCAGGTTGCCGCCGTCGGAGGTCGAGATGATCGCTTCCAGACGGGCTTGCTCGGTGGCCAGCGCGTCGAAGTCGGCGTCCTCGTCGGCATAGGCGGCGTACACGGCCTCCAGCTTGGCTTGCGCCTCGAACACTTCGCCCAGGCCCGATTCGACTTCCTGGCGCACGGTTTTTTCGGGATCGAGCTGCGGTTCCTGCGGCAGGTAGCCGATGTTCAGGCCCGGCATCGGCACGGCTTCGCCCTGGATGTCGGTGTCGATGCCTGCCATAATTTTCAGCAAGGTCGACTTACCCGATCCGTTCAGACCCAGCACGCCGATTTTTGCGCCTGGGAAGAAGGACAGCGAAATATCTTTCAGAATCTGGCGCTTGGGCGGGACGATTTTGCCCACGCGGTTCATGGTATAGACGTAATTTGCCATTCAGGGGGGAGCTTTCAAGAGAGTAAGGGATAATCCGTATCCAGCATTATAGGCGCAGCGGACAGCGCCGGACACATCGCGCGCGCATCCGGACACTGCGTTTCAGCAAATTCAAGGACTTAGCGATGGCACGGATCGTGCTCATCACGGCTGTTCTTTATTTCTCTCAACATCCATGAAAAATACGATTTGCGCAGTCCTGTTTGCCATCGTGTCGGCCGCGGCGTCGGCAGCCCTGCCGGCGCCGCGCGACATCCCGTTCAAGGGCGAGATCAGGCTCAGCGTCGACGCCACCGACCAGGTCCATAAAATCCTGCGCGTGCGCCAAACCATTCCCGTCCAGCGCGCAGGCAAGATGGTGCTGATGTATCCGCAATGGGAAACCGACAGCCACTCCGCCACCCAGGAGCTGACCGGCCTGGCCGGCCTGATCGTCAAGGCCGGCGGCCGCCGCGTCGAATGGCTGCGCGACGGCGGCGATCCGTACGCCTTCCACATCGACGTGCCGCAAGGCGCGCGCGAACTTGAGCTGGAATTCCAGTTCCTGTCGCCGACCGCCGGCAACGTGCTGATGAGCCGCGACATGCTGACCTTGCCGTGGCAAAAGGTCGCGCTGTATCCGGCCGGCTGGTTCATCCGCAACATCGCCGTGCGCGCGGAGTTGAAATTGCCGGCAGGCTTCCAGTACGCCACGTCGCTGGAGACGGCCGCCGTCCAGGACCAGCTGGTGTCGTTCAAGCCCACCACCTTCGACGACCTGGTCGACGCGCCCGTGCACGCTGGCCGCTATGTCAAACGGTTCGACCTGGCGCCCGGCGCAGCGCGCCCGGTCCGCCTGAACATGATCGGCGACAACGAGGCGGCGCTGGCCATCCCGCCGGCCATGCTGGACAAATACCGCGCCATGGCCGTCGCGCTGCCGCGCTTGTTCCGCTCGGAGCACTACCGCCATTACGACTTCCTGCTGACCGTGTCCGACATCCTGCCTTCGGGCGGCGGACGCGAGCACCAGGAATCGAGCGAAAACAACTTCGCGCTGGATTTCTTCACCCGGCCCGACGCCCACCTGCCGATGGCCGACCTGATCGTCCACGAATACGCGCACTCGTGGAACGGCCGCTTCCGCCAGCCGGCCGACCTGTGGTCGCCGACGATGAACCAGCCGGTGCGCGGCAGCCTGTTGTGGGTGTACGAGGGGCAAACAGAATTCTGGGGCCGGATGCTGGCCGCGCAGCTGGGCTTGCGCAGCCGCCAGCAAACGCTGGACGCGCTGGCCGTCGATGCCGCCAACGCCGTGGCCCGCACCGGGCGCCAGTGGAAGTCGCTGGCCGACACCACCAACGACCCGCTGTACATGCCGGGCCGCCGGATGCAATGGCGCGACTGGCAGCGGCGAGAGGATTACTACGGCGAGGGCGTGCTGCTGTGGCTGGACGTCGACATGCTGTTAAGGGAGCGCACCGGCGGTAACAAAAGCCTGGCCGATTTCGCCGGCGCCTTCTTCGGCGCGGGGGCGAGCGGCCGCAACGCGCTGGCGACCAGCACCTACACCTTCGCCGACGTCTGTAAAACGCTCAACGCCATCGCGCCGTACGACTGGGCCGGCTACTTCGACACGCGCCTGCGCGCCCACGACGACGGCCACTTGCTGGACGGCCTGGCGCGCGCCGGCTACCGCCTGGTCTACACCGACGAGGCGACCGGATATTTCGTGCAAAACGAGGATTTCAACGTCGGCGGCATGGACTTGAGCACGTCGCTGGGCGTGACGATCGGCAAGAAAGGCGTGGTGAAAACGGTGGCGTGGGAAGGGCCGGCCTTCCGCGCCGGCGTCGGCATCGGCGCCAGGCTGACCACGGTCGGCGAACAGCCCTACACCGACGAGGCCCTCAAGCAGGCGATCAAGTCGGCGGCAACGACGAAACAGCCGATTTCGCTCGGCTTCGATGCCGACGGCCGGTCGCAAACGGTGCTGATACCATACTACGACTCGCTGCGTTATCCCCGCCTCGAACGCCTCCCCGGCAAACCGGACCGGCTCGAACGCCTGCTGGCCCCGAGTCCTCCCGCCTTATAAAAAACCTGAGCCCATGATAAAAACCATACTTTTGCTTTGTATTGCGACGCTGATGCCGCTGCCGTCCAGCGCCGGCCCGGTGAGCATCGATCAATCCTTTACACCCGATATCGGCGGCATAAAGCAGGTTGTCGAGATCAAGACCGACGACGCCGGCAAGCCGGCGCTGCTCTTTTTATCGGGCGGGCCGGGCAGTTCGATGATCAATAACGCGGGCGCTTTCACCGACCAATTGAAAGAGCACTTCACGATTGTTCAATGGGACCAGCGTGACGCCGGCAAGACGCTCAAATTGAATCCCTCTCCCACCAGGCCTTCGCTCGCGCAAATGGATAGCGACACGTTCGAGGTCATCCAATTCGTCCGGACCAAGCTGAAACAGCAAAAGATTTATTTGCTGGGTAGCTCGTGGGGGAACGTGCTGGGTTTCCATATCGTCAAAACCCATCCGGAATTATTAAGCGCTTACTTCGCCGTCAATCCGGTGGTCAGCCAGTTGGCAAGCGAGAAGGAATTGCTTGAAACCTTAAAGCTTCACTTCAAGGACAACGCCGCCGCCAGCGATGAACTGGCCGCGGTCAAGCTGCCGTTTAAAACGGACGACGACCTCTTTCACCTGAGAAAATGGCTTTTCATCAAGGACGGCAAGGCGTTCGCGGCAAGCGCCGACTTCAAGAGTGGTTTTCTGCAATGGTCGAAAGCCTGGTCGCCCGTCTGGAACGAAGTGATGGCCATCGATCTGAACGCGTCGTTGAAGAAAGTCGAGTGCCCGGTCTACTTCCTGGTCGGCAAAAACGATATCCAGACGTCGGCAAGCATCACCGTCCGCTATGCCGAGGCGTTACAGGCGCCCCGGAAGGAACTCTACCTCTTTGAAAAATCCGGGCATCAAATCCATCAGGATGAACCGGAAAAATTCCAGGCGACGATCATCCGGACGCTGGCCGCCGTTAGGTAGCCGCAGGCGGCCGGCGCCGGCCGGCCCACAGGCCCTCGGCCACGTACAACACCAGCGCCGCCCAGATGATGACAAAGCCGATCAGGCGGGCCGGCGGGAACGCTTCGTGGAACACCCACACGCCCAGCAGTGCCTGCATGGTCGGCGACAGGTATTGCAGCAAGCCCAGCGCGGCCATCGGGATCTTGCGCGCGCCGGCGGCGAACAGCAGCAGCGGAATGGCGGTGATCGGTCCGGCCGCCGCCAGCAGCCAGCGGGTGCTGTCGAATTCGCTGTTGACGAAGGTGTTCTGGCCGTGCAGCGTCAGCCACACCACATAGACCAGCGCCAGCGGGAACAGGATCATCGTTTCCAGCGACAGGCCCTCGAGCGCGGCCAGCGCCGCCGTCTTGCGCAACAAACCATAGGAACCGAAGGTGATGCCTAAAATCAAGGCAATCCACGGCACCTGGCCGGCGGACCACGTCAGCCACAGCACGCCGCAGGCCGCCAGGCCGATCGCGATCCATTGCGCGCGCCGCAGTTTTTCCTTCAGCACCACCATGCCCAGCAGCACGTTGACCAGCGGATTAATGAAGTAGCCGAGGCTGGCATCGATGACGTGGCCGTTGTTGACCGACCAGATATAGACGAACCAATTTGCGGAGAGCAACACGGCGCTCGCGACGAAGCTGGCCAGCACGCGCGGCCGGCCCAGCGTTTGCGGCAGCCACTTCCACTGGCGCCGCGCGGTCAGCACGATGGCCAGGAACAGCAGCGACCACAGCATGCGGTGCGCGAGCATTTCCAGCGCCGGCACCTCGGCCAGCGCGTGGAAATACAGCGGGAACAGTCCCCAGCAGAAGAACGCGAAGGCGGCGTAAATAATACCTGGATTCATGGTGCGCAGCGGCGTAAAGGGGACGGGCCGACATTATCGCCCAATTAAGTCGGACTTGCTGGCCGCAGGGCAACAACGGCGTTCCCGCAGCGCGCCAAACTCGCGCTCGCGGCCACAGCAGCGTACACTGGCGGTATTGACTAATTGGAACGCCCGCGTATGCCAAAATCTCCTTGCCTTTTGCAAATAGTTATCCTATTGTGCAACGCACCAAAACAACAACAGGTGCAATCTTGACCGAGCAACACAAGAAAAGCAGCGTCGCCGCCCTCACCTTGGCGGCGGTCGGCATCGTATACGGCGACATCGGTACCAGTCCGCTCTACACCCTCAAAACCATCTTCGACCCCGACCACGGGCTGGTGCTCAACGAATTCAACCTGCAAGGCATCATCTCGCTGATTTTCTGGGGCCTGACGATGATTGTCTCGCTCAAATACGTCACCTTGGTGCTGCGCGCGGACAACCGCGGCGAGGGCGGCATCATGGCGCTGATGGCGCTGGCGCTGAACTCCGTCACCAAGGCGGCGCCGCGCTGGCACTTTCCGCTGATGCTGGTGGGCGTGTTCGGCGCCACCATGTTCTACGGCGACAGCGTCATCACGCCGGCGATCTCGGTGCTGGGCGCGATCGAGGGCCTGGAAGTGGCCGCGCCGGGCCTGGAGCAGTACATCGTGCCGCTGTCGATCATCGTGCTGGTGTCGCTGTACGCGCTGCAAAGCCAGGGCACGGCCGGCATCGGCCGCTGGTTCGGGCCGATCATGGTGGTCTGGTTCGCGGCGCTGGCCGCCATGGGCGTGATCAACATCGTCGCCGCGCCGCAGATCCTGTACGCGCTCAATCCGATGAACGCCTTCTACTTCATGCTGGAGAACCGCATGATCGCCTTCGTCGCGCTCGGCGCGGTGGTGCTGGCCTTCACCGGCGCCGAGGCGCTGTACGCCGACATGGGCCACTTCGGCAAAAAGCCGATCCGCGCCGCCTGGTTCCTGATCGTGTTCCCGGCGCTGGCGCTGAACTACCTGGGCCAGGGCGCGCTGCTGCTGACGCACCCGGAGGCGGTGTCCAATCCGTTCTTCAACCAGTTGGGCTCATGGAGCGTCTACCCGCTGGTGGTGCTGTCGACGATGGCGGCGGTGATCGCCTCGCAGGCGACCATTTCCGGCACCTTCTCGATGACCAAGCAGGCCATCGCCCTGGGCCTGCTGCCGCGCATGCGCATCCTGCACACCTCGGCCACCGAGATCGGCCAGGTCTACATCCCGGCGGTCAACTGGCTGCAGCTGGTGGTGGTGCTGATGGCGGTGATCGGCTTCGGCTCGTCGGACAAACTGGCCGGCGCCTACGGCATCGCGGTCACGGCCACCATGCTGTGCACCACCGTGTTGACCTTCTTCGTGATCCGCTACCGCTGGCACCTGCCGCTGTGGCTGTGCTTTAGCGCCACCGGTTTCTTCATCATCATCGACATCCTGCTGTTCTCGGCCAGCACGCTCAAGCTGTTCCACGGCGGCTGGTTCCCGCTGCTGCTGGCGATCATCCTGTTCACCATTATGATGACCTGGAAGCGCGGGCGCGAGCTGGTGTTCAAGAATCTGCAAAAGCACGCCATTCCGCTCGAGGAGTTCCTGTCGTCGCTGTTCGTGGCGCCGCCCGCGCGCGTCTACGGCACCGCCATTTTCCTGCGCGGCGAAAGCGACGGCGTGCCGCACGCGCTGCTGCACAACCTGTCGCACAACAAGGTGCTGCACGAGCGCGTGGTGTTCTTCACCGTGCACATCGTCGAGGAACCGTGGGTGCCGGAGGACGAGCAGGTCAAGGTGATCGACCTCGGACACCAGTGCTACCAGGTCAATGTGTTCTACGGTTTCAAGGATGAACCGGATATTCCGAAGGTGCTGGCGCAGTGCGAGTGTCTTGGCCTGCCGTTCGAGATGATGGAAACGTCGTTCTTCATCGCGCGCCAGACGGTCATCTCGACCCCCGGCCACGGCATGGCGCCATGGCGCGAACATTTGTTCGTGACGATGTCGCGCAACGCCCGCGGCGCGGCCGACTACTACCAGATTCCACCGAACCGCGTGATCGAACTTGGCACCCAAGTGGAAATATAAGCACACAATCGGCGCTAAAAAATGTAACCGAATGTAGTGCTTGGGGCGGAGGTGCCGGCGTCTGCTAAACTTCTGCTCCTAAAAGCTTGCACGAATATGAACTGTTCATCAAAGGTCATCATGAAATCGAAGTTTCACATTATTGTTGCTGTTGCCTGCCTGGCGATCCTGACGGCCTGCGGTGGCGGTTCGAAGAAATCCGATCCGGTCGTCGTGCCGCAGCCGGCGTACGCGATCAAGGATGTCACGGTCGGTGGCGGCACCGGCAGCGCCACGCTGGCGGAAAAAGGCGATCTGGTCGCCGTTGCCTACACCGGCTACCTGTACGACTCCACCAAGCCAGACGGCATCGGCGCCAAGGTGGAAAGCTCGATCGACAGCGGCACGACGGCGCCGCCGTTCACGCTAGGCGTGGGCGGCATCGTGCCGAACGGCTGGGACCTGGCCGTCGTCGGCATGCGCGTCGGTGGCGTGCGTCTGGCCACCTTGCCGGACAACCTGGCCTACGGCGCCGCCGAACGCAAGGCGCAAACCGTGTTGGGCGTCGCGTACGCCGCGATACCGGCCAACTCGCCGCTGGTCTATGAACTGCGACTGGTCAGCGTCGTCAAGCCTAACCAGCTGCCCAATCAGCCGGGTGGGACCACGCTCGTCATTACGGAACTTCAGGCGGGTACGGGCGCCGCCGCGACGGCCGGTAAGACAGCCGTGGTTCGTTACACGGGCTGGTTGTATGACCGCACCGCCGTTGACGGCAAGGGCAAACAGTTTGACACCAACATCCGTACGCCCGCGGTGGACGCCTTGTCGATCGTGATCGATTCCTCGCCATTGAAAGTCATCCCCGGCTTTAACCTGGGTGTGAAGGACATGAAGGTTGGTGGCAAACGCACTGTTTACATTCCCGCGACGCTCGCTTACGGCTCCGCATCGCCGTCCACCACCATCCCGGCAAACTCGAACTTGATCTTCGACATCGAGCTCATTTCGGTCAACTGATCGCCGACGGGACGAACTGAAAATGGCAGCCGATCGAACGGCTGCCATTTTTTTTGTCCGTACGGCTTAGTCGCGCAGCGCCCGCGCCGGGGCGATGCGCATTGCCGCCAGCGTGTGGCGCGCAGTGGCCAGCGCCACGATCATCAGCGCCGCGGCCAATGCCGCCGCCGGCGCCCAGGCGCCCAGCGGCGTGCGCTCGACGAAGGGCGCCATGTAGTGCTGGATCGCCAGCATGGCCGGCGGCAGCCCGACCAGCGCCGCGACGCCCGTCAGCAGCACGAATTCCCGTCCCACCAGCGCGCCGATGGCCGCGCGGCCGGCGCCGTGCAGCTTGCGCAGCACGATCTCGCGCGCGCGCCGCTGCACGCTGTTCGCCGCCAGCACGTAGATGCCGAACGCCGCCAGCGCAAACACCACGGCGGTGGCGCAGGCCAGCATCCTCGCCACGCGCAGGTCGTCCGCGTAGGCCTCGGCGTGGTAGGCGCCGGCGCGCCGTATGACCGGCGGGGATGTCGGGAAGTAGCGCAGCGCCGTCGCCGCGATCGCCCGCTCCAGCGCCCCGGCCGCGCCGCTTGCCGACGGCGCGGCGCGCATCCGCACCGTCAGCAGGCGGCTGCGCTCGGCCGGCAGGTACAACATCGGAACCACCGGTTCGCGCAGGGTGTACCAGCGGATGTCCGGCGCCACGCCGACGATGCGCCAGTTGGAGTCGGGCAGCCGCTGGCCCAGCGCCTGTTGCATCGAACTCCAGCCCAGCGCCGTCACCGCCGCCCGGTTGATGACGATATTGCGCTCCCCGTCCTTGGCGGCGCCGTCGGATTTGTCGATGCGCGGGTCGAACAGCCGCCCGGCGATGGCGGACAGGCCGTAGACATCGAAGAACTCGGGACTGACGAATTGCGCCGTGATCCCGGCGGTGCTGCCGTCCGTACGCCGCAGCGATACGCTGCCGCGTGTGCCGGTGTGGTCGTCGCGCCCGGGCACATTGAAGCTGTCCGCCACGCCGGCGACTTCCGGCAGGCGCGCGACGGCGTCGCGGAACGCCAGCGCCCGCGCATCGTCCAGCCCTTTGCTCATTTCCACGACCAGCAACGGCGCCGGATCGAAGCCTGGCGGCGCCCGGCCGGCGAACTGGGTCTGCCACAGGATCGCCAGCGCCAAGCTGCCGGTCGCCATCGCCGTGGCGAACTGCAATGCCGTCAGCACGCGCCGCAGCCACGCGCCGCCGGCCGTTTCGCCGCTGCGGTGGGCCAGCGCGGCGCCCATGTCGACGCCGCGCGCCAGCCAGCCCGGGTACAAGCCCGCCAGCGCGCCCACCAAAACGCCGGACAGCAGGCCGCCCGCCAGCGACAGCGGCGTGAAAACGCCATCGAGCCGGCGGTCCAGCAATTCGCCGCACAACGGCAGCAGCAGCCACGCCATCAGCATGCCCAGCGCGGCGGCGGCCAGCGACAGCAGCACCGATTCGGCCATGAACTGCGCCAGCAGCCGGCGCGTGGTGGCGCCGAGCACGCGCCGCACGGCGATCTCGCGCTGGCGGCGCAGGGTGCGCACCGTCGCCAGGTTGACGTAATTGACCACCGCCAGGGCCAGGATCAGCAGGCCGGCCGCGCCCATGGCCAGCACCAGGCGCATGTCGCCGCGCGGGCCCGAGCCCAGGGTGTTGGCGACGCTGCGGTCGAAATAGGCGTCCGCCAGCGGTCCGAGGCCGATATCGACCATCTTGCGGCCGTTCAGCATGGTGGCCATCTCCGGCGTGGCCATGCTCTGCCACGGGGCCCGGTCGACGACATCCTGCAGGACCTTTTGCAGCGTCGTCGCGCTGACGCCGGCGCCGGTCTTGACGTAGATGCGGCCTTCGATCCCCATCCAGTTGGACAGCGCCCGCTGGCGCTCGGCGTCCGGCCACAGCGCGCTGCCGATGCCGACCATCGCGCCGAATTGCAGGGTGCTGTTGCCCGGCCGATCGTCCAGCACCGCGCGCACCTGCAAGGTTTGACCGCCGATGTCGACGGTCTTGCCCAGCGCTTCGGCGGCGCCGAACAACGCCAGCGCGGTTCGCCGCGTCACCGCCAGGCCGTCCGGCAAGGTCAGCGCCTGTTGCAGGCTGCCTTCCCGCGCCCGCAGGCCGGCGATGCGCTCGAAGGCCGGATCGACCGCCATCACCTCCAGCTCGCGCTCGCGCCCCTGCAGCGACACTGTGGTCTTGTGCGGCCACCACACGCTGGCCTCCAGCGGCAGGCCGCTGCCCAGCGCCACCTCGCGCAGCGCGAACGGCGTGTATTCCATCCATTGCGGCTGGGGGATGAAGTTGAGCCGGTGCTTGATCACGTAGACGCGCTCGCGCTGCGGCACGTCGCGGTCGTAGCTGAACGAGTAAGCCATAAATCCGAGCAGCAGAAAACAGACCGCGAAGCCGGTGGCCAATCCCAGCAACTCGACCGCCGATTGGAATGGTTGGCGGATCAGCAGGCGCCAGCCGATGCGAAAGTCCCGTAGTCTCATCTTCATCCCCTTTCTAGTCGCGCAGCGCCATCGCCGGCGACATGCGCAGTGCCGTCAATGTGTGTCGCGTGGTGGCCAGCAGGGCGACCAGCGCCGCCATCGCCAGCGCCGCCGCCAGCGTCCACATGCCGATCGGCGCGCGCTCGGTATAGCCGGCGAGATAGCGTTCGATCGCCAGCGCCGCCAGCGGCAACCCGATCAACGCGCCGGCGCCGATCAGCGACAGGAACTCGCGGCCCATCATCATTGCGATATCGCGCCGCCGCGCGCCATGCAGCTTGCGCATGACGATTTCGCGCCGGCTGCGCTGAACGCTGTAGGCCGACAGCACGTAGATGCCGAAGGCCGCCAGCGCGATCGCCACCACGCTGGTGGTGGCCAGGATGCGCACCAGGCGCGCATCGTCGGTATAAGGTTCGGCCAGCACCGCCTCTTGCGTCGCGATCTCCAGGATGTCGTCCGGGAAGTGGCGGCGCCATACCGGCTCGATCGCGTCGTAGGCGTCGGCCACGCGGCCGTCGGTGCGGACCGACAGCACGCCGGCCGGCCGGATGCCATAGATGATCGCCTTGGCCGGCTGGCGCAATCCCTGGAAGCGGATGTCCGGCGCGATGCCATTGATCCGCAGCCCGCTCGCTGTCGCCTGGCCCACCGCATCTTGTGGCGAGGCATATCCGAGCGCCAGCGCGCCGGCCTGGTTCAGCACCACGCCGCCCAGGTTCTTGGTGTCGTTGGGATCGTGCGCGGGGTTGAACAGCTGCCCATGCAGCGCGCGTATCCGGTGCACCTCGAACCAGTTGGGCGAGACGTACTTGGCCTCCATCGGGATCTCCCTGCCGTCCCTGGCGACGACGATGCTGACCAGTTTCAGGCCGTCGCGTCCCACCGCCTCCGAAATCGCGGCCACGGCCTCGACTCCCTGCACGCGCCGCAGCTGTTCGATGAAGGCGGTGGCGGCCGGCTTGCCCTCGGCGCCGTCGGGCAGCGGCACGGTGAGCAGATTGGCGGAGTCGAAACCGGGCGAGGCGTGGCTGGCAAACCAGGTCTGCCAGCCTACCGCCAGCGCCGTCGCGCCGAGCGTCATCGCGCTGGCGAATTGCAGCACGGTGAGCACGCGGCGCACCCACAGGCCGGCCACCGTCTCGCTGTTGCCGCGTCCCGCCAGCGACGCCCCGGGCAGCGAACGCAGGGCGATCCAGGCCGGATAGGCGCCGGCGCAAACGCCGATGACAACCCCGAACGCCAGCGCGATCGCGCAGCGCAGCGGTGTGAACATGCCGTCCAGTTGGCGGTTCACCATGTCCGAGAAAATCGGCAGCAGCAGCCACGCCAGCATCAGTCCCACGATGGTCGCGATCGACGCGGTCAGTACCGCTTCGCTGAGGAACTGGCGCACCAGCCGTCCGGCGCTGGCGCCGAGCAGTTTGCGCAGGCCGATCTCGCGCTGGCGGCGCGAGGTGCGCACGGTGGCCAGGTTGACGTAGTTGATCGCCGCCAGCAGCAGGATCAGCAAGCCGCCGGCGGCCATGCCGAACACGGTGCTTTTCTTGCCATGCCGTTGTGTAGCGCGGCTGTTGCGCAGGTCTTCGTCGAAGTAGGCGTCGCGCAGCGGCAGCAGGCGGATGTCCGAGACGTTGCGGCCATTGAGCGCGGCGCCCATCGGGCCGGCCTTGACGCGCTGGTTCATCGGCGACTTCTCGGTGGCGTCCTGCAGCAGCGCGGCCAGCGCCTCCATCGAGGCGCCGGGTTTGAGCTTCATGTAGACGGTGCCGCGCGCCCAATTAGAAAATGCGGTCGCGCGTTCAGACCATGCGCTGCTGGTGCTGCCGATCAACGCCTCGTAAAGCTGGCTGGAGTTGGCCGGCGGGTCGGGCAGCAGCGCGCGCACCTGCAGTACGTTGTCGCCGACGTTGACGCTGCGCCCCAGCGCCGGCGCCTCGCCGAACAATTTGCGGGCGGCCTTGCGCGTCAGCGCCAGGCCGTCCGGCTGCGTCAGCGCCGCGTGCAGATCGCCCTCGGACGCGGAAATGCCGAACAGCGGGCCAAAGGCCGGATCGACCACGCTCAAGTCCATCGCGTGCAGCCGGCCGTCCGCGCGCAGCGGCTTGTCGATTCCCCGGACGATGGTGGCCTGCTCGACCAGGCCGCTGGCCAGGGCGATATCGCGCAGCGGCAGGTAGCCGATGGTCTGCCACTCCGGCCGGGGGAAAACATTGATGCGCTGCTTGACCGTGACCAGCCGCCCGTTGTCGGGCACATTGCTGTCGTAGTTCAGGCAGAAGGCGACAAAGCCGAACAGCAGGAAGCAGGCGGCGAAGCCGATCGCCAGCCCGCCGGTGACGACGATGGAGTAGGCCGGCTGTTGCAGCAGAAGGCGCCAGCCGATGCGAAAATCGCGCAGGTTCATGCGGGCGATCCTGACGCTTAAGCGGCTTGCAGGGCGTCGACCATGATGCGGCCGTCCAGCAGGTTGATGGTGCGCGAGGCTTGCGCGGCGTGGTCCGGCGAGTGCGTCACCATCACCACGGTCGTGCCCTCGGCGTTGATCTCGCGCAGTAGTCGCATGACCTCGTCGCCGTGCGCGGTATCCAGATTACCGGTCGGTTCATCGGCCAGCAGCACGGCGGGACCGGCCACCAGCGCGCGCGCGATCGCCACCCGCTGTTGCTGGCCGCCCGACAGCTGCGACGGACGGTGCGCTGCACGGTGGCCCACACCGAGCTTGTCGAGCATCGCGGTGACGCGTTGGCGCCGCTCGCGCGCCGGCGTGCCGTTGTATTCGAGCGCCAGTTCGACGTTTTCGAACACGGTCAGCTCCTCGATCAGGTTGAAACTCTGGAAAATGAAGCCGATGCGGCCGCGCCGCAGCTGGTTCAGTTTCGATTCGCTCCAGCCGGCGACGTTGCGGCCTTCGAACCAGTATTCGCCGTGGTTGGGCGTGTCGAGCAGTCCCAGGATGCCCAGCATGGTCGATTTGCCGCAGCCGGACGGTCCGGTGATGGCGACATATTCGCCCGCCTCGATCTCCAGGTCGATGCGGTCCAGGGCCGTGGTCTGGATTTCGCCTGCCTGGTGGATTTTGCTGATGCCGACGAGTTTGAGCATGTGGGTTAGCCTTTTGGTGGTGTGGATGTGAATTTACTGCGTAATCTGCAACCTGGGTGAATTTCCGTAGGCGGCGTAGCTGGACAGGATCACCTTGTCGCCGGCCGCCAGGCCTTCGAGCACCTCGATCTGGCTGTTGTTGCGGCGGCCGATGCGCACCGCGCGGCGCTGCGCGCCACGGCCGCCCGCGTCGACCACGTACACCCAGGCGCCGCCGCTGTCGTTGATGAAGGCGCCGTTGGGCAGCAGCAGCGCCGGCGCCGGCTCGCCCAGCGTGATGCGCGCGTCCAGGCTCTGGCCGGGGTTGAGCACCGGCGGCTGGCCGTCCTTGAACACCATTTCGACCGTGAAGCGGCCTTCCTTGATCTGCGGGTAGATGGTGCTGATGTCGGCGGCATAGCTTTTGTCGTCCTGTTTGACGCTGCCCTTGCGGCCGACCGCCATGCGATTGAGGTAGTACTCGTCGACGCTGGCCGAGAGCTTGAAGCGCACCGGATCGTCGATGCGACCGATGTTTTTGCCGGTGGCGATCGATTCGCCCACCTGCAGGCGGAAATTGGTGAGCCGGCCCTCGACCGGCGCGCGCACGGCCAGCGCATCGACGGTGCCGGAGACCAGTTTCAGGCCCGAGTTCAGGCCGTCGATGGCGCTTTCGAGCTGCTGCGCGGCGGCGCTGCGCACCTTGTCCTCGGTGCTCGATGCGCGCTGCTCGTTGGCCAGCTGGCGTTGTTGTTGATCGAGCTTGTCGGCCGACTCCTCCAGCGCGACGCTCGAGATGAAGCCCTGCGCGGCCAGCCGCGCGTTGCGCTGGTGCTGCTTGCGCGCCTGGTCCACCTCGAATCGCAGCTCGTCGAGCCGGCGCCGGTGGTCGCTGGCGCTGGACTCCTGCGCCACGCGCAGGTTGGACAGGTTGAAGATGCTGACCGCGTGCTCCGATTGCCGCGCCAGCAGTTCCAGGTTGCGCTGCGGGTTGGAGATGCGGAACAGCAGCTGGCCTTTTTTGACCAGCGCCCCGTCGCTTGCCAGCACCTCCTCGACGCGGCCCGATTCCACCGAATCGAGGATGACGGAGTTGAGCGGTTCGGCGTTGGCGCGCACCACGATTTCGTCGACGAAAACGCCGCGCGCGGCCTGGCCGATGCGCAGGTCCGCGCCCTCGATCCGCAAGCCGCGCGGCATCCACGACCACAGCGCGTAGCCGGCGGCGGCCGCCGCCAGCACCGAGGCGACCGCGATGGCGATGGCTCTCCCGCGCCGGCGCGGCACCACGGTGTCCATCGCGGCGCCGCTGGCCGGCAGGCCCGGATGCGGCTGGTCGGTATTTTTTTTGATCTGCATGCAGGCCTATGAGCAAAGGACGTGCCACGCGTGTAAACCGGCGATACAAGGGCATTTGGCGTGCGCGCGGCACGCAGGTGTTCAATATCGAACACCGGGCGATGTTCGGAACTGGACATCCGCATCCAGCGCGCCCCGCCCGGCCGGTTTTCCCTTGTCCGCAGCCTCTCCGGCGCTGCTAGAATGCCTGCATGTCCGCCTACGTACTGATACTCGATGATGATCCCGACGTCGCCACCGCCGCGCAGTTGCTGCTGCGGCGGCGCCATGGGCAGGTCGTCACGCTCTGCGATCCCGCCGGCTTGCCCGCGCTGCTGGCGCGGGGCGTGCCCGACGTGGTGCTGCTCGACCTGAATTTCACGCCCGGTTGCATCAACGGCGCCGAGGGCCTGGCGCTGCTCGACGTGTTGCGCGCCCAGGGACGGCCGCCGGCGGTGATCGCGATGACGGCGTACGCCGACGTGCCGCTGGCGGTCGAGGCGCTCAAGCGCGGCGCCGGCGATTTCATCACCAAGCCGTGGGACAACGCGCGGCTGGTGGCGGCCGTCGACCAGGCGCTGGCGCGCCGCGCTGCGTTGCGCGGATCGTCGGCCGCCGCGCCGGAGCTGATGGGCGAGTCGGGCGCGATGCGCGAACTGAAGGCGCTGATCGGCAGCGTGGCGCCGACCGAGGCCAATGTGATGGTGCTCGGCGAGAACGGCGTCGGCAAGGAGCTGGTGGCGCGCGCCATCCACGCGCTGTCGCGCCGCGCGGCCGGCACGCTGCTGGCGGTGGACATGGGCGCGCTGCCGGAATCGACTTTCGAGAGCGAGTTGTTCGGCCACCGCAAAGGCTCGTTCACGGACGCCAAATCCGACCGCGCGGGGCGCTTCCAGGCGGCGCGCGGCGGATCGCTGTTCCTCGACGAAATCGGCAATATGCCGCTGGCGGCGCAGGCCAAGTTGCTGACCGCGCTGGAGCGGCGCGAGGTTACGCCGATCGGCGCCGACAAGCCGGAGGCGATCGACGTGCGCATCATCAGCGCCACCAATCTGGACGAGGCACGCCTGTTCGATGCCTCGGTCTTCCGGCCGGATCTGCTGTTCCGTCTCAATACCATCGTGATCCGGGTGCCGCCGCTGCGCGAGCGGCGCGAGGACATTCCCTTGCTGCTCTCGCACTACCTGAAGCTGTACGAGCTGCAGTACCAGCGGCCGGTGCGCGAGGTGGCCGGCATGGCGATCGACAGCCTGCGGCGGCACGATTGGCCCGGCAACGTGCGCGCGCTGCGCCACGCGTGCGAGCGCGCCGTCATCCTCGGACAGGGGACGGAGTATGCCTTGAACGATTTCGGCCTCGGTGCGGGGTCCCCGGTGGCGGCCACCGCCAATATCGTCGGCGCCGCCGAAGGCGCCGCGCTCGCCGTCCCCGGCGACATGACGCTCGAGGCCCTCGAGCGTGAAGCCATCGCCGGCACGCTGGCGCAGTTCAACGGCAATATCAGCCACGCCGCCAAAACGCTCGGCATCAGCCGCGCCGCCTTGTACCGCAAGCTTGGCAAACATGGCATCTGAGCGCGCGCTCAAGTCGGGGATCGCGGCCAGCGTGCTCGCATTGATGGCGCTGGCCGCCGCGGCGGACGCCTTGTCCGCCACGCCGGAGCCGCGCCGCGTCGTGTTGTGCGCGATGCTTGCGCTGGCCCCGCTCTGCGCGCTGTGGCAATGTGTGCGAAAACTCGGCCCGCGCGTGCCGCGCATGGAGCCGCACGGCGCCAGCGCAGACACGGCCGCCGGTCCCCGGCAGAACGAACTGGCCGCCAGCGTGCTGGCGCTGGAGGCGCGGCTGGAGCACGCGCCCATCGCGCTGTTCCGCATCATGCACGCCAGCGGCGCCGGCCAGGTCGCGCCGCTCAACGCCAGCGCGCGCAGGCTGCTGGCGCCGGGCCGCGCCAGCGCGCCGCAGGATCTGCACGAGCTGCTGGCGGCGCAGCCGGTCGGCCAGCGCAGGTTGATCACTTTCGACACCGAACGCGGTGGCGAACGCGCGCTCGTCGCCATTTCCGCGTTGTCGGTGCAGGGTTGCGCGCAGCGCCTGGCGGCGCTGATGCCGGTGGAAAGCGAGCTGGAAGCCGAGGCCCTGAACGCCTGGCGCGAGCTGGTGCAAGTGCTGACGCACGAGATCATGAATTCCCTGACGCCGGTGGCCTCGCTGTCGCGCACCGCCTGCGGCCTGCTCGATGAAGCCAGTTCCGGGCTGCCGGCCGATATCCACGCCGACCTGGGTATCGCGCTGGACGCCATCGCCCGCCGCGCCGCCAGCCTGGTCGACTTTGTCGGCAGCTACCGCAGCCTGTCGACGGTGCCGCAGGCGCAGCCGCAGCGGGTGCGGTTGGAGGAGTTGTTCGAGCGCTTGTCCGCGCTGCTGGCGCCGCAGTGGCAGGCGCTAGGCGGGAAGGTGGAGTTTTCGGTGGAGCCGGCGTCGCTGGAGGTGATGATCGATCCGGGACAGCTGGAGCAAGCGCTGATCAACCTTCTCAAGAACGCGGCCGAGGCCATGGCCGGCGGCGCGCGCCCGCCGCGCGCGGCGGTGAGCGCGCGCCTGAGCCGCGGCAGCCGGTTGCGCATCGAGGTGGCCGACAATGGGCCCGGTGTGCCGGAAGCGCTGGCCGCGCACATCTTCACGCCGTTCTTTTCGACGAAAAAACAGGGCAGGGGAATCGGACTGGCGATGGTGCGCCACCTGGTGCATGCCAATGGCGGCACCGTGCGCTACGCGCGCTCGGTCGGCGCGGGCGCGCGCTTCATGCTGACGTTTTAAGGCCCGTTCCCAGGGCGCACTTCAGCGCAGCATATCGATGTGCATGATACCGTCTTCGTCATACGGCTCCGTGACGGTTTGAAAGCCGAAGCTTGCGTAGAATTTTTCCAGGTGGGCCTGGGCGCCGATACGGAAGCGGTGGCCGGGATGCAGCGCCTCGGCCAGCGGAATGGCCTTGGCCAGCAGCTCGCGGCCGATGCCGCTGCCGCGCGCGGCGCGGGTGGTCAACACGCGGCCCAGCGACATCTCGTCGTACTTCAAACCGGGCGGCAGGCAGCGCAAATAGGCGACCAGCGTGCGCTTGCCGTCGATCTCGCGCCACGCCATCAGATGGTGGCTGTCCAAATCGTAGCCGTCGATATCGGGATACAAACAGGTTTGCTCGAGGATGAACACGTCCTGGCGCTGGCGCAGCACCTCGTACCAGTCGTTGCGGGGGATGTCGTCAAAGCCCAGCCAATGCCACTCAATCATTGCGTTTCTCTGTAAGGGATGAACGACGATTGTAATGCAGAAGGCCGGCGCTGGTGGGCGCCGGCCTCGGGACCGTCAATCGCGGAGTGGGGCGATTACAGAATGGTCAGGGTCACGTCGATGTTGCCACGGGTGGCGTTCGAGTAAGGGCACACGATGTGGGCGGCGTCGACCAGCTTCTGCGCGCTCTCGCGGTCCAGGCCTGGCAGCGCGATTTTCAGTTCCACTTCGATGCCGAAACCGGTAGGAATCGGGCCGATGCCGACCGTGCCTTCGATCGAGACGTCCGCCGGCAGGGCGATCTTGTCGCGGCCGCTGACGAATTTCAGCGCGCCCAGGAAGCAGGCCGAGTAGCCGGCCGCGAACAGCTGTTCAGGGTTGGTGCCGACGGCGCCGGCGCCGCCGAGTTCTTTCGGGGTGGTCAGTTTGACGTCGAGCACGCCGTCGGAGGAGACGGCTTTGCCTTCACGGCCACCGGTGGCTTTGGCGGTTGCGCGGTACAGTACTTTTTCGATCGACATGATGAATTCCTTTTCAGTTAGGTTGACGTGCACATTATTAAATCTAACAAACTATCTAATCGCTAGCGATCTACCATTCATTGCGACAGCTTGCTAATCTACTACGCTTCGCTGCTGTTTGCAGCGCCGATGTGAGAACTATACATAGTACGCGATTAAATAGCAAGCTATTTTACTAGAATATTTTTTCGTTCGGCCATATTGACGGCCTTGTGACGAGTGTCGCACAATGGTGGCACTAGTCACACAAGGCCCCCATGACCATTCCCTCGATCACCGAACTGACCGTGCTGAAAGCGCTGTGGAAGCAGCAGCCGTTGAGCGCGCGCGAAATCCACCAGCACATAGAAGACGAGCTCGGCTGGTCTTTTTCATCCACCCGCAAGACGCTCGAGCGCATGCTGGACAAGGGTTCGCTGCGCCAGCACACCGTGCACGGCGTGCAAGTCTATACGGCGGTGCTGGAGAAAGTCGGCACCTTGGCCGCGTTCGCGCGTGATTTCGGCCAGCGGGTGATGGAGATGGACGGCCCGCTGCCCGTCAATATGTTCACCGGCAGCAAGCTGGTCGACGATGACGAGCTGGCGCAGCTCGAACAAATGCTGAAGGACTGGCCCGACGAGCCGGACACCGCGCCATGAGTTTCGACGAGCTGCTGATCTACCGGTTCTTGCTGGCCTGCGCCGGCTGCCTGGCCGCCGGCCTGGGCGCATGGGCCATGCTGTCGGTGATGAGCCGGCGGCTGCCCGCGCTGGCGTCGCAACGCTCGATCTGGCTGCTGGGCCAGGCCACCGTCGCCGCCGCCTTCCTGGTGGTGCTGCTGCCGCACAGCGAGCGCTTGCGCGTGGTGCCGCAAATCGAATTGCCGAATGCCGTCGCGGCGGCCGCGCCCGCGCCGGGCAAGCCGACGCCGTCGGCCGCCGCGACGGGCGCCGAGTGGGCGACGGACATGCGGCCGGCGGCGCGGTCCTGGCTGGCCGTCGGCGCCAGCGCGTGGCTGGCGGTGTACCTGGCGGGCCTCGGCCACGCGGCGTACCGGCTGTTGAAGGCGGGGCGCTTCCTGCGCGGTTTGTCGGCATCCGGCAGCAGCGTTCCCGGCGCGCTGGCCGGCGGCGCCGAAGTGATCGAGGTGGACGCGCCGATCTCGCCGATGTTGTACGGATTTTTCCGCGCCCGCCTGCTGCTGCCCAGGCATCTGTGCGGCTTCGATCCGCTGCAGCGGCAAATGATGATCGAGCACGAAGTGACCCATTTGCGCCGGCGCGACCTGCAATGGATGGCCGCCGGCCTGCTGCTGCAAACGCTGTTCTGGTTCAATCCCTTCATGCGGCTGCTGCGCGGGCGCTTGTCGTGGGCGCAGGAGCTGGGCTGCGACCGCGAGGTGCTGCGCGGGCGTCCGCCGGCCCAGCGCAAGGCCTACGCGGCGGCGCTGCTGGCGCAGTTGAAGATGCAGGGGGACGGCGTCGAGACGGCGCTCGCTTTCGGCAGCGCCGGCGCGCGCCAGCTGGCCGTCCGCATCGGCCAGATACGCACGCCGTCCGGCGCCGGGCGTTCGCTGCGCCTGCGTCTGGGAGCGTTGGCCGGGCTGGCCGGCATCATCGTCGGCACCCTGGCGTTTCAGCCGGCGCTGGCCTGGCGCATCGACCCATTGTCGGCTGCGGCGGCGGCGTCGCGCCAGCCGTTCAGCTGCCTGACGATGAGCGACGCGGCCAGCGGCGCCACCCTGGCGAACGAAGGCCGCTGCGACGAGCGCGTGACGCCGGCGTCGACGTTCAACATCGTGGTCAGCCTGATGGGCTACGACAGCGGCATCCTGACCGACGCGCACACGCCGAGGATGCCGTTCAAGGCCGGCTATACCGACTACAACGAGTCGTGGCGGCAGGATACCGATCCGACGCTGTGGTTCAAGAATTCGGTGCTGTGGTTCGCGCAGCAGGTGACGGCGGCGCTGGGCGTGGAGCGCTTCCAGCGCTATATCGACGGCTTCGATTACGGTAACCGTGATCTGTCCGGCGACGCCGGCAAGGACAACGGCTTGTCGCTGTCGTGGGTCGGATCGAGCCTGAAGATTTCGCCGCTCGAGCAGGTGGCCTTCCTGCGCAAGATGGTGCGGCGCGAACTGCCGCTGTCGCCGCAGGCGTATGAGATGACGTCGCGGATCATGGCGCCGGTGACGCTGTCCAACGGCTGGACCGTCCAGGGCAAGACCGGGACCGCCTCGCCGGTGCGGGTCGACGGCGACGGCGCCGGCGCGCTGCAGTACGGCTGGTATGTCGGCTGGGCCAGCAAGGGCGGGCGCACCGTCGTCTTCGCGCATCTGGTGCTGGACCCCACGCGGGAGCGCGCCGGCGGCCCGCGCGCCCGCGACGCCCTGCTGCGCGAGCTGCCCGCGCGCCTGGACAAGTTTTAACAACCAAAGGAATGACGATGCAAGGTATGAAAGGTTTGATGTTGTCGGCGTTGTTTAGCGCGGGTTGCTTGGCGGCGCCGGCGATGGCCGAGAACTGGAACGATCCGCAGGAACCGTTCGCGGTGTTCGGCGACACCTATTACGTCGGTACGCGCGGCCTGAGCGCCGTGTTGATCACGTCGCCGCGGGGCCACATCCTGATCGACGGCGGCAGCCCGGAATCGGCGCCGATGATCGCGCAGCATATCCGCCAGCTGGGATTCAAACTGGAGGACATCAAATTCATCCTCAACTCGCACGACCACTTCGACCACGCCGGCGGCATCAGCGAATTGCAGAAACTGTCCGGCGCGACCGTGCTGGCCAGCGTGCAGGGCGAAAAGGTGCTGCGCAGCGGCCAGCCGAGCAAGGGCGATCCGCAATACGGCGACCTGCCGTCGATGAAGCCGGTGGCCAACACGCGCGCCGTGGCCGATGGCGAAGTGGTCAAGCTCGGGCCGCTGGCGGTGACGGCGCGCTACACGCCGGGCCATACCCAGGGTGGCGTCAGCTGGACCTGGCGCTCGAGCGAGAACGGCAAGAGCGCGGCCATGGTCTACGCGGATAGCCTGAACGCGTTCACCGTCAAGCCGTTCCGCTATTCCGACTCCAAGTCGTATCCGACCGCGCTGGCCGATATCAAAAAGTCGATCGCCACCGTGGCGGCGCTCGATTGCGACATCCTGGTGTCGGCGCATCCGGGCGCCTCGGACCTGTTCGAGCGCCAGGCCGAACAGGCCAAACTTGGCAACGCGGCCTTCATCGACCGCCAGGCGTGCCGCGACTATGCGCAGGCGGGCGCCGAGCGGCTGAATAAAACGCTGGCGGCGGAGGAAGCGGGGGGCAAGAGGTAACGGGAATTGATAATCATTCTCATTATCTAGTAAAATGACGGCATCCTTTCAATTTGATGCCTTCTGGTCCACCCATGTCCGAGTTTCGCCTGATTCCGCTCTACCTCGCGCTGTGCGCCGCTTTTCCGGCCGCCGCGCTGGCCCAGGAGGGCGATGAAAAAATCCTGCAGACCGTCAAAGTGACGGCCGCGCGGGCCGACGGCTTCGTGCCGACGACGGTGGAAGCGGGCAGCTTCCGGGGCGCCGACATCATGGAAGTGCCGTCGACCGTCAACGTCGTCACGCGCGAGGTGCTGGAGCTGCAGGCGGCCGGCGGCTTGTACGACGCGCTGCGCAACACGGCCGGCGTCACGCGCCAGCAAAACGGCGGCGAGACCTGGGACCAGCTGGTCATCCGCGGCATCGCGGTGGAGAACCGCACCAACTATCGCCTCAACGGTTCGCTGCCGATCATGAATTTCGGCCAGGTGCCGATGGAGGACAAGGAGCGTGTCGAAGTATTGAAGGGCGCGACCGCCTTGTACTACGGCTTCACGTCGCCGGCCGGCGTGGTCAACTTCGTCACCAAGCGCGCCGGCGCCACGCCGGTGACCACCGTGGGCATGACGGTCGACCAGAACGGCACGGCGGTCGCCAGCGCCGACGTCGCGCGCCGCTTCGGCGAGCAGCAGCAGGTCGGCGTGCGTGTCAACGCCGCTGGCGGCACCTTGGCCAGCTATCTGGACGATGTCGGCAACGGCAACCGCCGCTTCGTGTCGGCGGCGCTGGATTGGCGCGTCAACCCGCGCCTGCGCCTGGCGGCCGACCTGGAATACGACAAGCGCCGCGTCACCGAACAGGTGGGCGTGACCCTGCCGACCGCCGTCAACGGCGTCATCACGCTGCCGCGCAGCGTCGATCCGAAGCGCCTGGTCGGCCCGGACTGGGCCAGATTCGAGACCGAAACCAAGAACGCGCTGCTGCGCGCCGACTATGCGCTGAGCGACGACTGGGCGCTCACCGTCGAAGGCGGCCACTCGGAAACGGCGCGCGACCGCGCGCTGCCGATCTTCCGCTTCACGAACAACGCCGCCATCGCCACCGGCGCCGGCCGCATCACCGGCAACCTGCAACACAGCGTGCTCGATTCGACCATGCTGCGCGCCGAGTTGGCGGGCACCGTGACCACCGGCCCGGTCAAGCATGACGTCACTTTCGGCGTGAACCGCACCGACAAGGGACAGGACCCGATCTACCAGGCCACCTTCACGATCCCGTCGCAGAATTTGTACAACCCGACGCCGGTCGCCAGCTACACCGTCGGCGCCTATCCCGCCACGCCGACCACCGCCGGCCTGGAGACGCGCGACTCGGGCGCCTACGCGATCGACCGCATGACCTTCTCGCCGAACTGGCAGGCCGTCGCCGGCGTGCGCAGCGTGAAGTACAAGAGCGACCAGGGCGCCAGCCACTATGACGTGAGCAAGACCACGCCGATGGCGGCGCTGATCTACAAATATACCGACGACCTGTCGTTCTACGTGTCCGGTTCGCAGGGACTGGAGGAGGGCGAGACCGCGCCGACCGGCACCGCCAACGCCAACGACCGCCTGGCGCCCGGCGTGAGCCGCCAGAAGGAGCTGGGCGCGCGCTGGCGCATGCCGGGCGCCGGCGGCACCCTGGTGCAGGCTTCGCTGTTCGAGATCAATCGCCCCGGCTACTACACCAACGCCGCCAACATTTACAGCGCCGATGGCGAGCAGCACTTCCGTGGCGTGGAGTTGTCCACCCAGGGCAGGCTGACGCCGCGTTTGTCGTGGCAGACCTCGGCCCAGTTCATCGATGCGGAATTCCGCGACATTGGCGCGGCCTACAACGGCAAGCTGCCGGAGAACGCCGCCAAGCGCACCGCCAGCGCCTTCCTGGCCTATGAACTGGACGCGGTGCCCGGCCTGTCGCTCAACGGCGGCGCGTATTACACCGGCAGCCGCCCGGTCAACGATTTGAACCAGGCCTTCCTCGGCGGCGCCACCTTGTTCAGCGCCGGCGCCCGCTATGTGACGACGGTCATGGGCAAGCGCACCAGCGTGCAGCTCAATGTGGAAAACGCGGGCGGCAAGGAATACTGGGCCGGCGCGGGCACGCGCCTGAGTTCCGGCGCGCCGCGTCTGATTAAACTTGGCGTGAAGGTCGATCTGTGAAAAAACTCTGGTTCCAGCTGCACTGGTTTGTCGGCATCACCGCCGGCACGATCCTGATACTGATCGGGCTCACCGGCGCCATCCTCGCGTTCCGCGAAGAGATACTGGACCTGTTGAATCCGGGCGTGATACACGTGCCGGTGGACGCGTCGGCGCCCGTGCTGGCGCCGCCGCGGATCGCGCAGGCGACCAAACTGCTGCATCCGGAGGCGCGCATCACCGGCATCATCGTCTACACCGAACCCGGTACCACCGCGCGCGTGACCATGGCGCCGGCGCCCGGCGCCGAACATGGCGAAACGATTTATCTCAATCCGTACACCGGTGCGCTGCTGCCGCCGCTGCATTACGACGAGGTTTTCGAGTGGGTGGAGTCGCTGCACCGCCACCTGCTGCTGCCGCGCGACGTCGGCCGCATCGTGCTGGGCATCCTGGCGATCTGCCTTCTGGGGCTGTCGCTGAGCGGCCTGTATCTGCGCTGGCCGCGCCGCGCGCTGGACTGGCGCACCTGGCTGACCTTCGACACCCGCCTCAAAGGCCGATCCTTCCTGTGGGGGCTGCACTCGGTGGCCGGCACCTGGGCGCTGGTGGCGTACGTGGTCTTTACATTGACCGGTTTGTACTGGAGCTTCGATGTGTTGCGCGACACGGTCGACGGCTGGCTGGGCACCACCCGTCCGCCGCGCGTGGCCACCGCGCCGAAGCCGAAAGGCGTCAAGCCGCCGAAGGCCGCCGCCGAGCAGCCCGACCTCGCCGCAAGCTGGGCGACCTTCCAGCAGGCCGCGCCGGATTGGAAGATGGCCTTCCTGCGGCCGCCGGAGCGCGCCACCCAGCCGCTCCAGATCCTGTGGGTGGCCAACGACGCGCCGCATGTGCGCGCGCGCGGCCGCATGTCGGTCAACCAGCAGACCGGCGTCATCATCAAGAACGAGCCGTATCGCGGCATGACGATCGGCGCGCGCGCGCAGTCGACCATTTATCCGCTGCATCTGGGGACGTATTTCGGCTTGCCCGGCCGTCTGTTCATGTTCCTTACCAGTCTGGCGCTGCCGGGCTTCGCGATCACCGGCTGGATGTTGTACCTGAACCGCCGACGCCAGAAACGCATCGCGCAAGCCGAGCGGGCGCAGTTCGCCGCCGCCGCTGCCAACGTCGCCGATGACGCTCTTGAGCCGGTGCTGATGGCCTACGCCAGCCAGACCGGCCAGGCCGAGCGGCTGGCGCTGCAAAGCGCGGCGGCCCTGCAGAAGGCCGGTGTGCCGGTCCACGTGCATTCGCTGGAAAAACTGACGCCGCCGCAGCTGGTCAAGTACCGGCGCGCGCTGTTCGTCGCCAGCAGCTTCGGCGAAGGCGAACCGCCGGACGGCGCGCGCCGCTTCAGCCGCCTGCTGCAAACGGCGGCGGAGGAGCTGGCGCACATGCAGTACGCGGTGCTGGCGCTGGGCGACCGCAATTATGTGCAGTTCTGCGGCTTCGGCCAGACGCTGGACCAGCGCCTGCGCGTGATGGGCGCGCGTCCGCTGCATCCGATGATCGAAGTCGACAACGGCGACGCCGGCGCCCTGGCGCGCTGGTCGCACACCTTGCGTGAGCTGATCGGCGGCGATTCGGCCGAGGTGTCGCTGTCGGCGGCGGTGGCGGAGTCGGACTATACCAACTGGACGCTGATGGAGCGCGAGCTGCTCAACCCCGGCAGCGTCGGCGACGGGCTGTACGAAATCACGCTGTGCGCCGGCGATGCGGAAGCCGCCGCCAACTGGCAACCGGGCGCGCTGGTCGACGTCTGGCCGGGCCACTACACGCCGGCCGGCGCCAGCGACGCGCAGCGCCAGGCCATCGCGCCGCGCCGCTATTCGCTGGCGTCGCTGCCGTCCGACGGCGGCATGCAGCTGCTGGTGCGCCAGGTCAAACATGAACGGGGCCTGGGCCTGGCCTCCGGCTGGCTGACGGCGCAGGCTGCGCCGGGCGACGCGGTGCGCGTGCGCCTGGTGGCCAATCCCTCTTTCGACGCGCATCCGCAGCCGCTGCCGAGCATCTACATCGGTAACGGTTCCGGCATGGCCGGCCTGCGCTCGCATCTGCGCGCGCGCGTACGCGGCGGCGTGCGCCGCAACTGGCTGATTTTCGGCGAGCGCCAGCGCGAGTTCGACAGCATTTGCGCCGACGAGCTTCGCGATTACCGCGAGCGCGGTTTCCTGCCGGAGCTGGACCTGGTGTTCTCGCGCGACGTCTCCGGCGGCGAGTACGTGCAGGACCGCATGCGCACCAAGGCCGACACCTTGCGCGCCTGGATCGCCGAGGGCGCCGTGCTGTATGTCTGCGGCAGTTTGCAGGGCATGGCCGGCGGCGTCGAGGCCGCGCTGGAGGAAATCATCGGCCGCGCCGCGCTCGACGATCTGATCGAGACGAGCCGCTATCGCCGCGATGTATACTGAGGACCGCGGCCGGGTGCTAGCCGCCTCACTTCAATTTGAACGACGGGTGGCCTATGCGCGGAACTCTTGTTTCCTTGATGTTGGCGGGCGTGACGACGACCCCCATGGCGGCCGAGGAATGGGGCTACGCCACGCCCTCCGACGCCGGCCTCGATCCGCGCTCGCTGGAGGCGATGGACGCGGCGGTGCGCAAGGGCGACTTCAAGCAGATCACTAGCATTCTGATCGCCAGCGACGGTAAGCTGGTGTACGAGGCCTACTTCGACGCCGGGGGCGAGGCCGCCCTGCGCAACACGCGCTCCGTGACCAAGAGCGTGACCGACATGCTGGTGGGGATCGCGATCGACAAGGGCAGCCTGTCCGGCGTGGCGGCGCCGGTGTTCGACTTCTTCCCCGAGCGGCAGCCGGTGCGTTATCCCGACCCGCGCAAGGCCAGGATCACCATCGAAGACTTGCTGAGCATGAGTTCCATGCTCGAATGCGACGATCAAAACCAGTACTCGCGCGGCAACGAGGAAAGCATGTACCTGATCGAGGACTGGACCCAGTTCGCGCTGGACCTGCCGATCAGGGGCTTCCCCGCCTGGACGCCGAAGCCGAAGGACTCTCCCTACGGCCGCAGTTTTTCCTACTGCACCGCCGGTCCGACCTTGATGGGGCCTTTGCTGGAGAAGGCCACCGGCGAAAAAGTCGACCATTTTGCGCAACGCACGCTGTTCAACCCACTGGGCATCAGCAAACTGCAGTGGCAATACACGCCCGCCGGGACGGCGATGACCGGCGGCGGCCTGGCCTTGCGCAGCCGCGATCTGCTCAAGCTTGGCCAGCTGTATCTCGATGGCGGCGTGTGGCAGGGCAAACGCGTGATCTCCGAGCAGTGGGTGCGGCAATCGACGGCGCCGCACGTGCGGGTCGACGACAGCACCGATTATGGTTACTGGTGGTGGATCAAGCGCTATGCGCTGGAGGGCAAGACCTATCGCACGGTGATGATGCAGGGGAATGGCGGCAACAAGGTGGTGGTCATGCCGGAGCAGCGCATGGTGGCGGTCATCACGACGACCAATTTTCAGGTCCGCTCGCCGCACGCGATCACCGACAAGCTGCTGACCGATTACGTCTTCAAGGCGATGAAGTAGGGCCGGTCGCCTACAGCGCGGTCTCGTAGCCTTCGAGGACGTTGACGACGTTGGTGCCCAGCTCCTTGACCGCGTAGCCGCCTTCGAAGATGAAGGCGGTCGGCAGGTTCAGGTACGCCAGCCGCTCGCCCACCTTCAGGTAATCCGCGCTTTGCAGCGCGAAGCGCGACAGCGGATCGCCGGCGAACGTGTCCACGCCCAGCGATACCACCAGCGCGTCCGGCGCGTAGCCGCCGATGCGGATGCAGGCCGTCTCCAGCGCCGTGAACCAGGCCTTGACCGAGCTGCCCGCCGCCAAAGGCAGATTCATATTGAAGCCCTGGCCCGCGCCTTCGCCGCGTTCATCGGCGTGCCCCAGGTAAAACGGATACTCGCTGCGCGGATCGGCGTGGATGGACACGAACAACACGTCGTCGCGCCCATAGAAAATGCTCTGCGTACCGTTGCCGTGGTGGTAGTCGATGTCGATGATGGCGACCTTTTTGGCGCCGTCGTCGAGCATGTGCTGCGCGGCCAGCGCGGCATTGTTCAGGAAGCAGTAGCCACCGAAGAAATCGGCGCCGGCGTGGTGGCCCGGCGGGCGGCTCAGCACGAACGCGCCGCGCTCGCCGAGCCGCAGCGCGTGCGCGGCGTTGACCGCGCAGTCGGCGCCGGTCTTGGCGGCGGTCCAGGTGCCCGCCGTCAGCGGGGTGCCGCTGTCCATCGAGTACAAACCGAGTTTGGCGCAGAAGTTATCCGGCTCGATGTCGTCGCGCAGCGTGCGCACCGGCCAGACGGCCGGGAAGGCGTCCTTTTGCGCGTTGGCCGGATCGAGCGCCAGCCACTCGCTCCACGCGGTGCGCAGGAAATGCAGATAGCGCGGCGTGTGGATGCGCTCCAGGGACATCAACGGCACGCCGTGCGGCGTGACGATGCGGCCAAGGCCGCGCCGGCCCAGCTCCGCCAGCACCGAGTCGGCCCGCTCCGGCTTCTCGAAGCACGGCACCAGCTCGCCGCGAAAAATCTCGTGGCGTCCCCGGTGCTGCGCATGCAGCTCGTTGTAGAAGGTGAGCACGGGCGTCCCGTTGGGTTGTGGTTAGTCGCAGTCGACGCTGGAGTGGCACAAATTGCTGGCGCGGTAGGCCGCGACATAATCGTCGAAATTGCCTTGCGGGGCGGCTTCCATCTCGGCCTGTTCGGCCAGCGAGGCGGCGGCCAGGCCGTCGAAATACGCCGCGTCGCCGGCGCCCGGCGCATGGCCGCGGAAGTAGGCGGCGTGCTTTTCGCTCTGCGCCAGTCCGAAGGCGGCGAACGACTTGCCGTTCGCTTGCAGGGTCGCCAGCACCTTGGCCGACGGCGTCAGGCTGGCGTCGGCCAGCTTGGCCGCCTGCGACGCCATGGCGTCGGCGTGCGCGCTGTCGCCGCGCAGCGAGTCCAGAAGCTCGGCGGCCGGGCGGATGCGTTCGAGCAGTTCGGCGCCCCAGCGTTGCAGGCCGATCTCGCCGTCGTCGTTGGTCAAGGTCAGGCCGGGACGGCGGCCTTCCTTGACGGTGCGGGCGAAGTTGCGGGTGTGGCGCAGGCTGTCCTCCGGCGTGATCTTCGGGCTTTCCTCCAGCGCGCAGAACAGCAGGAAGGCGTCGAGGAAGCGGCCCGCTTCGACGCTGATGCCGACCGGTTCGAACGGGTCGACGTCCATGCAGCGCACTTCGATGTATTGCACGCCGCGCGCGCACAGCGCCTGGATCGGCCGTTCGCCGGTGTGGATGACGCGCTTGGGACGGATGGTGGAGTAGTACTCGTTTTCGATCTGCAGCACGTTGGTGCTGAGCTGTATCCATTCGTCGCCGCGCTTGGTGCCCAGTTCCGCGTAAGGCGCGTACGGCTGGTTGACGGCCTTGGTCAGCGCCGCGACGTAACTGTCCAAACAGTTCTCGTGCGGGCTCAGACCCGATTGCGCGTCGTTCTGGTAACCCAGGTCGCTCATGCGCAGGCTGGTGGCGTAGGGCAGGTACAGCGTGTCCTCGGACAGCGTTTCGAGCTTGTGCGGGCGGCCGCGCAGGAAGCCGGTCGACAGCACCGGCGAGGCGCCGAACAGATACATCAGCAGCCAGCTGTAACGCCGGAAGTTGCGGATGGTCGCCAGGTAGGCTTCCGACTGATAGCCCTTCTTCGACAGGCGCTTTTCGGCCGGTTCGTTCTCCGCCAGCACGCGCCACAGGCGTTCGTCGAGCGAGTAGTTGTAGTGGATGCCGGCGATGCACTGCATCGCCTTACCGTAGCGCAGCGCCAGGCCGCGGCGGTAGACATGTTTGAGCGTGCCCAGATTGGAGCTGCCGTACCAGGCGATCTCGATGTCTTCCTCGCCCGGCAGCTGGCATGGCATCGACTGGCTCCATAACAGCTCGTCGCCCAATTTGCTGTAGGCGTAGCGGTGGATGCCATCGAGCTTTTCGATGGTGGTGGCGATGTCCTTCTCGGCCGGCGTGATGAACTCCAGCAGCGCCTCGGCGTAATCGGTGGTGATTTGCGGATGCGTCAGGGCCGAGCCCATGGCCACTGGATGCGGGGTGGCGGCCAGGTGGCCTTGCCGGTCAACTCGCAGCGTTTCGCGCTCGATGCCACGCAAGCCGCCGAGCACCGCGCGGTGCTCTGGCTTGGCCAGCAGTGCCAGGCGGCGAGTCAGTAGATTGGACAATTGGATCTTCCTTTCGTGTTGCATCAAACAAACTGTGAGGTGCGAGATTAACCGAAAACGGGCAAACGCGTCGGCGAAGCCAAAAGTTGGCCATCACCAAAGATCGCTTGCTAGTTTATCAAATAGTGGGGGAGGTGGCGCAAAGCCAGCATACCCCGGGGGAGGGGCGCTTGTCAGTGCGCTCGCGCACCGGTCACGCGCTCGATGCCGGCCAGGTCGGTCCAGCTTTGCACGTCGGTGTAACCTTGTCCGGATAATAACTCCCGCACGGCCGCCGACTGGTCGTAGCCGTGTTCCATCAGCAGCCAGCCGCCCGGCTTCAAACGCGCCTTCGCGCCGGCGACGATGATGCGCAGCGCCGACAGGCCGTCGGCGTGGTCGGTCAGCGCGCCCACCGGCTCGTAGCGCAAGTCGCCCTCGGACAGATGGCGGTCGCCGCTGGCGATGTACGGCGGGTTGGAGGCGATGACGTCGAACGGCGGCTTTGCCTCCAGCGCCGCGTACCAGTCGCTGTGCAGGAAGGCGACGCGGGCGCCGTTGGCGGCGGCGTTGCGGCGCGCCACGGCCAGCGCCTCGGCGCTGACATCGAGGGCGGTGACGTCGGCGTCCCGCCGCGTGTGGGCCAGGGCGACGGCGATGGCGCCGCTGCCGGTGCCCATGTCGAGCACCCGGCCCGACGGCGGCAGGCGCTCCAGGGCCAGCTCGACCAGCAGTTCGGTGTCGGGACGGGGGATCAGCACGGCGGCGCCGACTTCGAACGGCAGGCCGAAAAATTCGCGCTGGCCGACGATGTAGGCGATCGGTTCGCCGTCCAGGCGGCGCTGCACCAGCGCGGCGAAGCGCTGCGCCTCGTCGGCGGCCAGCGCACGCTCCGATTGGGTGATCAGGCCGACGCGGGTCAGGCCCAGCGCGTGGCACAGCAGGATGCGGTTATCCAGCGCGTCGAGCAGCGACTGGATTTGCAGGGCGCCGACGGTGACGCCGGCCCCGATGGCGCCGAGTCGGTCGATCATGCGCGCGGGCGCCGCAGCAGGGCCCATGCCAGCGCCAGGGCGAAGAAGGCGAACCAGATGAAGGACCACTGCGGAATCGCCAGCCCGAACCACGGCGCCAGCGCGTCCTCGCACAAGCCGTCGGCCCGGAACAGGAAGGGCAGGTAGGTGGCGGTGGGGATCTTGTTGAGGAAGGTCTCCATCGGGTCGATGCCGCACGACAGGCCGGGGTTGGCCAGCACGTACAGGTGGTCGCCGGCGTAATACAGCCCGCCCAGCGCGGCCAGCAGGCCGACGCCGGCGCCGATTTTCGGCTTGCTGATATACGCGCCGACCAGCGAGGCGATGCCGATCGCCAGGAACAGGTAGCGCTGGATCACGCACAGCGGACACGGAAGCATGTCGAGGCCATGCTGCAGATACAGGGCGACGGCGATCAGGCCGAAGCTGGCGAAGGCGATAAACAGCAGCAGGGAGCGGGACTGGTTCATGTTTTATCCGTTGTAGTGAGTCGCGTGATTTTCGCACATCACCGGCGTTGCGGTCTTAGGCGGCTCTTAATGCCGATGTCCGGTATCAGTCGCCCAGCGCCGCCAGCAACTCGGCCTGGTGCTCGGCCGCCAGCGCGTTGGTCAGCTCCGTCAGGTCGCCGTCCATGATGAAATCGAGCTTGTACAAGGTCAGGTTGATGCGGTGGTCCGTCATGCGGCCCTGCGGGAAGTTATAGGTGCGTATCCGCTCGCTGCGGTCGCCCGAGCCGATCAGGCTCTTGCGGGTGGCCGCTTCCTTCGATTGCTGCTCGCGCAGCTGTACGTCCTTGATGCGCGCGGCCAGCACCTTCATCGCCTGCGCCTTGTTCTTGTGCTGCGAGCGGTCGTCCTGGCATTCGACCACGATCCCGGTCGGCAGGTGGGTCAGGCGCACCGCCGAATCGGTCTTGTTGATGTGCTGACCGCCGGCGCCGGAGGCGCGGAAGGTGTCGATGCGCAGGTCGGCCGGATTGATGTTGACGTCTTCGACTTCGTCCGCCTCCGGCATCACCGCCACGGTGCAGGCGGAGGTGTGGATGCGGCCCTGCGTTTCGGTGGCCGGCACGCGCTGCACGCGGTGGCCGCCGGATTCGAACTTCAGCTTGGCGTAGACGCCGTTGCCGACCAGGCGCACGATCACCTCGCGGTAGCCGCCCAGGTCGGACGCCGATTCCGACACCACTTCGACCTGCCAGCGATTGCGCTCGGCGAAGCGGGTATACATGCGCAGCAGGTCGCCGGCGAACAAGGCCGATTCGTCGCCGCCGGTGCCGGCGCGGATTTCGAGGAAGATGTTGCGCTCGTCGTTGGCGTCCTTCGGCAGCAGCATTTTTTGCAGCTCGATTTCCAGCTCCGCCATGCGGGCCTTGGACGCTTCGATCTCGTCCTGCGCGAATTCCTTCATCTCCGGATCGGACAGCATCTCCTGGGCGGCGGCGCCGTCGCCGATGGCTTCCTGGTAGGCGTTGTACAGCGCCACCAGCGGACCGAGTTCGGCGTGCTCGCGGGTCATCTTGCGATAGGCGTCCATATTGCTGGTCGCGCCTTCGGACATCAGCAGTTCATCGAGTTCGACCAGGCGGTTGGCCAATTGATCGAGCTTGGACAGCATGGATGGTTTCATAGCGTATTCGGTATTCTGTAAGGGGTGAGGCGGATGCCGCAGGGACGCGGCGCGGGGGGCGGTTCGGCGCCGACCGGCGGCATGCGCGGTCGGCCTTGCGGTGTGCGGCGGGGTCGCTAACGACGGCCGCGGAACAGCTGCGGCAGCAGCTCGGCCAGGTGGGCGCGCTCGTCGCCCTGGGCACGGTGCAGCGCCTGCTGCGGACCATGCATGAATTTCGCCGTCAGGCCTTTGGACAGGGCTTCGAGGACGGCGTCGATATCCTCGCCCTTGGCCAGCATCTTGCGGGCGCGTTCCAGTTCGATCTGGCGCAGCGCCTCGCCGTTTTCCTGCAAACTTTGAATCACCGGCACCACGGCGCGGTCGTCGATCCAGTGCATGAACGACTGCACCCGCGTCTCGATGATCGCCTCGGCCTGGGCGACGGCGGCCTGGCGGTTCTCCATCCCGGTCTGCACCACCTTGCCCAGGTCGTCGACGGTGTACAGGAAGGCGTCGTTCAGGCGCGACACTTCCGGCTCGATATCGCGCGGCACGGCCAGATCGACCATGAACATCGGCTTGTGGCGGCGCGCCTTGATCGCCCGCTCCACCATGCCAAGGCCGATCAGCGGCAGCGACGAGGCGGTGCACGAGATGACGATGTCGTACTGGTGCAGCTTGTCCTGCAGGTCGGCCAGGCGGATCGCGCGGCCGCCGTAGCGGTGCGCCAGCAGCTCGCCGCGTTCGAGCGTGCGGTTGGCGATGGTGATGGATTTCGGATTCTGCGCCGCGAAGTGGGTGGCGCACAGTTCGATCATTTCGCCGGCACCGATGAACAGCACGTTCTGCTCGGAGATCTTGTCGAAGATGCGCTGCGACAGGCGCACGGCGGCGGCGGCCATCGACACGCTGTGGGCGCCGATCTCGGTGGTGCTGCGCACTTCCTTGGCGACCGAGAAGCTGCGCTGGAACAGCTGGTGCAGATAGGTGCCCAGGCCGCCCGCCTCGTCGGCGGTGCGGATCGCGTCCTTGATCTGGCCGAGGATCTGCGTCTCGCCCAGCACCATCGAATCGAGCCCGGAGGCGACGCGGAAGGTGTGGCGCACGGCGTCGTGCTGCGGCAACAGATACAGGTGCGGCCGCAGTTCGGCGTAGTTCAGTTTGTGGAAATCGGCGAGGAAATGGGCGCCGGCGTCGAGCGGTTCCGGCACCTGGCTGGCCGCGTAGAGCTCGGTGCGGTTGCAGGTCGACAGGATCGCCGCCTCGTCGCTGCCGCGATGGTCGATGCGCTCGAACCACGAACGCGCCGCCACCACCGCCTGGCCGAGCTGGTCAGGGGCGAACGCCAGCTGCTCGCGGAGCGAGACCGGTGCGGTGTTGTGGTTGAGGCCGACGGCAAGCAGCTGCATTTCGGGTCCGGGCGGTGAGTTAGCGGACATTATACCGTGATGTACCCGTATGTTGCCCCGAGGCTGCCTAAAGCCATAGCAGCGGCCGCCTCGATGGAACCGGGCGGCCGCGGGGAATCACGCCGCGCCGAGTTTTTCCAGGCGGTAACCGTAACTGTAGACCGGCACCAGGCGGAAGCCGTTTTCGGGTTTCAGCTGCAATTTGTTGCGCACGCGGGACACGTGGGTGTCCATGGTCCGGGACGGCACGGCGGTCTCGCGGATCCACACGGCCTCGTGGATATAGGCGCGCGACAGCGGCCGGCCGATGTTGCGGAAAAATAACAGCGCGAGGTAGAACTCTTTGTGGGTAACGTCCAACACCACGCCGTCCATCAGCAAACGGCCGGGCCGCGTCTCGAACACGTATTGACCGAATTGCAATTGTTCAGCACCGTTCTGGGCCGGATAGGCGCGCCGGAGCAGCGCTTGCACGCGCGCCACCATCTCGCTGCGGCGCAGCGGCTTGATCATGTAATCGTCGGCGCCGGCGGCCAGCCCGGCGACGATGTCGTCCTCGCCCGAACTGGTCGTGAGGAACAAAACGGGTGCGCTGTCGGGCAGCTTTTCACGGGCGCGGCGCATCACCTCGGCACCGGTCAGGTCGACCACCTGCCAGTCGAGTATGAGCATGTCGTAACTGTCTTTACGCAGCTGTGCCAGCACGTCTTTTGCGGTCTGAAAACTGTGGCAAATGTGGCCGGCGGAGGTCAATACCTGGCAGATCAAGTCTGCCTGGCTGCGGTCGTTGTCGAGTACGGCGATTCTCATACTGCTGCCTGTAGGAAATATATGTTAAAGAGATGTCACGTCAAATATAACAGAGATTCACAAATTAATTGGCAGAATGATTAAATATTTTTTTTGGGACATTAACGTTTGTCGTTTGACAACGACTTTTTGTTGCTTATTTTCATCGTGCGCGCCCGTCCGGTTATTACACGGTACACTGGAAAAAGCCCGAATTCAATGAAGAAGTTGAAATTTGGAAAGAATCTTCAGTTCATCCGGGAGGCGCGATGGGACTCAAAACAAACACCAACTGGACCCTGGTTCCAGGCACCACGCGCGATATCGACGCGGTGCGGGAACGCTGCCGCAAGCTGGTGCGGCGCCGCGCGATGGTGTCGGCCGGCGTGGCGGCGGTACCGATTCCGGGCCTCGACGTGGTGTCGGACATGCGCCTGTTCGCGCAGCTGATCGACGACATCAACCACGAGTTCGGCTTGTCCGACGAGCAGATCGAGAAGTTGCAGCCCAAGTTCAGGCTGATCGCCTATGAAGCGGCGATCGGCGTCGGCGGCATGCTGATCGGTAAGGTGGTGACGCGCGAAGTGGTCACGCAGTTGTTGCGCCGCAGCGGCATGAAGGTGGTGGCGCGCCAGGCCGGCAAGATGGTGCCGCTGGCCGGCCAGCTGGCGGCGGCCGGGATCGGATTTTTCGCGTTCCGGCAGATCGGCTACCAGCACGTGGAAGCCTGCGCCAAGGTGGCGGCCAAGCTGGTGACGGCCGGTGTCGCGCACGACGGCGCGCTGGCCCGTCCGGCATGAAGTGTGTCGCTGGTGACACGTTGGCGGGCCGCGCGGCCCGCCATTTTTTTACGCGTCCGGCAGCACCACGTTGACGTCGAGTACTTCCAGGTTGCCCTGGCGGTCGAGCGAAATCTTGATGTCGTCGGCGTTGACCTTGGTGTACTTCGAAATCACCTCGATCAATTCCTTATGCAGCGCCGGCAGAAAATCCGGACCGCTGCGGCCATTGCGCTCGCGCGCGATGATGATCTGCAACCGCTCCTTGGCCGCTGTCGCGGTTTTCTGTTTTTGCGGGAACAGGAAAGAAAGCAGGGCCATGTCACTTGCTCCCAAAAATACGCTGCAGAAGACCTGGCTTTTCATAATTGACGAAGCGCAACGGCAATTCCTGCCCGAGGAAGCGCGACACCACGTCTTCGTAGGCTTCCGCGACATCGGTGCCCTTGAAGTGAATGGCCGGGTTACCCTGGTTCGAAGCGTGCAGCACCGATTCCGATTCCGGGATGATGCCGATCAAAGGAATGCGCAGAATTTCCTGCACGTCTTGGTACGACAGCATTTCGTCCGCTTCCACGCGTTTCGGCGAGTAGCGGGTGATCAGCAGGTGTTCCTTGACCGGCTCGCCGCCGGTCTGGGCGCGGCGCGACTTGGCCTGGATGATGCCGAGGATGCGGTCCGAATCGCGCACCGACGACACTTCCGGATTGGTGACGATGATCGCTTCGTCGGCGAACGTCAGCGCCATCAGGGCGCCATGCTCGATGCCGGCCGGCGAATCGCAGATGATGAATTCGAAGCCCATGTTGATCAGTTCGTGCAGCACGACTTCCACGCCGTCTTCCGACAGCGCATCCTTGTCGCGCGTCTGCGAGGCCGGCAGGATGAACAGGTTGTCGCAGTGCTTGTCCTTGATCAGCGCCTGGGTCAGCGACGCTTCCTTGTTGATCACGTTGATCAGGTCGTACACCACGCGGCGTTCGCAGCCCATGATCAGGTCGAGGTTGCGCAGGCCGACGTCGAAGTCGATGACGGCGGTCTTATGGCCGCGCATGGCCAGGCCGGTGGAAAAGCTCGCGCTGGAAGTCGTCTTACCGACACCGCCCTTGCCGGACGTCACTACAATGATTCTCGCCACAAATAATCCTTTTCAGAGAGACGAACAGCAGGCCGTTCAGGCGCGGTTCGCGGAATTGACAGATAGTATATCGATTCGGTCGCCGACCAAGCGGATTTGCGCAGGGGAACGCGCGAACTCGGCGGGGAACCCGTCTTCAAAAGTACGGTAAACGCCGGCAATCGACACCAATTCCGGCGACATGGTCATGGCGAAGATGCGCGCCTCGGGATTGCCGGAGGCGCCCGCCAGCGCGCGGCCGTGCAGCGTGTTGTAGACATGGATGCTGCCGTCGGCGATGACTTCGGCGCCGTTGTTGACGACCGCCGTGATGATCAGGTCGCAGCCGCGCGCGTAGATGCGCTGGCCGGCGCGCACCGGCGTGTCGATGATCATGACGCCGGCGTTGCCCGGCAGGCTGTCGGTGGCGGCGGCGGCGGTGGCCGCCGCCACCGGCGCTTTGGTGGGCGCCGGCGCCGGCGCCGGTGCAGGAGCCGTTGCCTTGGCGGCCGCTTTGGCCGCGACGGCGTCGGCCTCGTCGGCGCGCGGCTTGGTCGCGGTTTCCAGGCTCAGTCCGTGGGCGGCGATGTCGGCGGCCATCGACGGCGGCGCGTTGCGCACGGCGACCGGATTCAAGCGGTATTTTTTCAGCAGCGCGATGATGCCGGCCCAGTCGACCGGATCGCTGCCGGCCGGTAGCGCGGCGACGTCGATCACGGCCAGGTCGTCCTCGAAGAAGTCGGTGGTGCCGCCGGTCATTTCGGCCAGCGCGGCGTCGAGCGCGATGCTGTCGGCGGTCGCCAGGATGGCGGAGACGGCGACGACGGTGGAAATCTTGATTTCGATGGGCTTTTGAAACAGGCTCTTGGACATGGGCGACAGTATTAGAGGTATGTGAGGTGAATAACCTCGCGCGCATGCGCAGGCACGAGCATTCTACTGTGGAAAGCGGCGGATGGGGAGGGCGCACGGCTTACCGGGCCAGTAAAAATGCGGGATGGGGCCGGCGCGGCGGCCAGGGTCCGGGCCTCGGTCGCATGGCGCGCCGGCGCGGGACCTCGGCAAATTCCGATACACGTGGGGCGGATCGGCGTCGCGTCATCGGCCAATGCATGCGCCGCCGGCGGCGCAGCCCTGGCCGATGACGGCGTTGCGCCGTGGCGGGCCCCTCAATAAATCGCGTGCTCGGCGCGCAGCTGGTGCGCCGCCGCCACCATATTGCGCAGCGCCGTCTCCGTCTCCGCCCAGCCGCGCGTCTTCAGGCCGCAGTCCGGATTCACCCAGAGATTGCCAGCAGGAATTACCGCGCTGGCCTTGCGCAGCAGCCGCACCATTTCCGCCTGGCCCGGCACGCGCGGCGAGTGGATGTCGTACACGCCCGGCCCGATCTCGTTCGGATAGCGGAATTGCCCGAAGCCGTTGAGCAATTCCATGTCCGAGCGGCTGGTCTCGATCGTGATCACGTCGGCGTCCATCGCGGCGATCTGCGGCAGGATGTCGTTGAACTCGGCATAGCACATGTGCGTATGGATCTGCGTGCCGTCCGCCGCCGCGCCGGCCGAGACGCGGAACGCGCGCGTGGCCCAGTCCAGATACTCGTCCCAGCGGCCGCGGCGCAGCGGCAAGCCTTCGCGCACGGCCGGCTCGTCGATCTGGATGATGCCGATGCCGGCCCGCTGCAAATCGGCCACCTCGTCGCGGATCGCCAGCGCGATATGCAGCGCCGTGCGCGAGCGCGGCTGGTCGTCGCGCACGAACGACCACTGCAAAATCGTGATCGGTCCCGTCAGCATGCCCTTCATCGGTTTGCCGGTCAGGCTTTGCGCGTGCACGGTCCAGTCCACCGTCATCGGCTTCGGACGGCTGACGTCGCCGTAAATGATCGGCGGCTTGACGCAGCGCGAGCCGTACGATTGCACCCAGCCCAGTTGCGTGAAGACGAAGCCGTCGAGCTGTTCGCCGAAATATTCGACCATGTCGTTGCGCTCGGCCTCGCCGTGCACCAGCACGTCGAGTCCCAGCGCCTCCTGGCGGCGCACCGCGTAGGCGATCTCGTCGCGCATCTTGCCTTCGTAGCCGGCGGCGTCCAGCTCGCCGCGTTTGTAGCCGGCGCGGGCGGCGCGGATGGCCGGCGTTTGCGGGAACGAGCCGATGGTGGTGGTCGGAAAGTCCGGCAATCGCAGGCGCGCGCGCTGCACCGCCTGGCGCTGCGCGAAAGCCGATTGCCTGCGGTCGGCGTCGCCGCCCAGCGTCGCCAGGCGCTCCCGCACGGCGGCCTGATGCACGCGTTCGCTGGCGCGGCGCCCGGCCAGCGCCGCGCGCGAGCGCTCCAGCGCGTCGCTGACCGGGGCTTCGTGGTTGCCCTGCAGCGTATGCTTGAGCAGGTACAGCTCGTCCAGTTTTTCGGTGGCGAAGGCCAGCCACGATTTGATCTCGCCGTCGAGCGCGGTTTCGGCGGCGAGCGTGAACGGCACGTGCAGCAGCGAGCACGACGACGACAGCCACAGCTTGCCGCCGCGCTTCTCGACGATGGGCGCCAGGGTGGCCAGCGCCGCGTCCAGGTCGGTGCGCCAGATGTTGCGGCCGTCGACGATGCCGACCGACAGCACCTTGTGCACCGGCAGCCAGTCGGCGATGCTGGCCAGCTCATGCGCGGCGCGCACGCCGTCCACATGCAATCCCGCCACCGGCAGCCGGCACGCCAGGCTCAGGTTTTCCTCCAGCGGCGAGAAATAGGTCGCCAGCAGCAGCGGCACGCCGACCTGGTTCAACTGCCAGTAGGTGTTTTCGAACGCGCTGCGCCATGGCGCCGGCAGGTCGAGGCCGAGGATGGGTTCGTCGACCTGCACCCATTGCACGCCTTGCGCCTTCAGGCGGTCCAGCAGCGCGCCGTAGACCGGCAGCAGCTTGTCGAGCAGGTCGAGGCGGTTGAAGCTGTGCTCGACCGCCTGCGCGGCGGCGCCGCCTTTTTCCTTGCCCAGCCACAGGAAGCTCAGCGGCCCGAGCAGCACGGCCTTGACCGCGTGGCCCAGCGCCTGCGCTTCCGCGACCTCGTCGAACAGCCGCTCGCAGGTCAGCGAGAACGCCGTTTCCGGCGTGAATTCGGGCACCAGGTAGTGGTAATTGGTGTCGAACCATTTGGTCATTTCCAGCGCGGCCGAGGCATGCACGTCGCCATCGTCGGCATGGTCGTGGCCGCAGTCATGGCCGCATTCCTTGTGCTCCGCGCCGCCGTCGCCGCGCGCCATGGCGAAATAGCGGCTCAGCTGCGATTGGCGGGGATCGAAGCCGTAGCGCGCCGGTTCGCAGCCCAATAGCTGAACATGATTGGCGACCTGGTCGTAGAAGGCGAAGTCGCCGACGCTGACGAAGTCCAGCCCGGCCCGCTCCTGCAACGCCCAGTGGCGCGCGCGCAGCGCGCGGCCCACGTCTTCCAGGCCGGCTTCGTCCAGCTCGCCGCGCCAGTGCGCCTCGAGCGCGAATTTCAGTTCGCGGGCCGCGCCGATGCGCGGAAAACCCGGGATGTGGATGTTGATGTGGCTCGGGGCCGCTTTATTTGATGGTGTCATGATCGGTGTCATCCGCATTTAATATTGATGCGATAAAGTTTGCGGCATTCCGGTCTATAATCAAAACGAAAGATTTTGTAGTTTCACATGAAAATTTTTAATAGACCATGCTAGAGATACGCCACCTTCGCACCTTGAGCGCCCTTCGTTCGGCGGGCAGCCTGGTGCGCGCCGCCCAACTGCTCAACCTGACCCAGTCGGCGTTGTCCCATCAGATCAAGTTGCTGGAAGATCGCTACGGCGGGCCGCTTTTTGAGCGGAAATCGGTGCCGATAGGCTTTACCGCCACCGGCGCGCGGCTGCTCAAACTGGCCGATATGCTGTTGCCGGAAATCGAGGCGGCCGAGCGCGAAGTGGCGCGACTGACGCAGGGCGACACCGGCCAGCTGCGCGTCGCGCTCGAGTGCCACACCTGCTTCGATTGGCTGATGCCGGTCATGGACGAGTTCCGCAAACGCTGGCCGGACGTGGAAATCGACCTGGTGTCCGGTTTCCACAGCGAGCCGGCCGAGCTGCTGCGCGTCGGCGCCGCCGACCTCGTCATCGGCTCGGCGTATGGCCCGGATTTCGTCACGTTCCCGCTGTTCCGTTATGAAATTTTGGTCGTGATGGCGCAAAAGCACCGGCTGGCGATGCAGCGCCGCCTGCAGGCGGCCGACTTCGAGGGCGAGACGCTGATCACCTATCCGGTGCCGGAAACCCGCATCGATCTGATCCGCGAAGTGCTGCAACCGGCCGGCATCCAGGTCCAGCGCCGCACCGCCGAGCTGACCGTCGCCGTGCTGCAACTGGTCGCCAGCCGCCGCGGCATCGCCGCCTTGCCCAACTGGGCCATCAAGAACTACGTCGACTACGACTACGTGATCGCCAAGCCGGTCGGCGACCACGGCCTGTGGAGCGACCTGTTCGTGTCGGTGCCGGAGTCGCAACGGCAGAAAGCCTACGTGCTCGATTTCGTCAAAGTGATACGCGAGCAGTGCGCCGCCACGCTCGACGGTATCAGATTATTGTCGTGACAAATTTGCATGGTTTCTTCAAAATGTCTTGCGGCAGGTCGATACAAAGATTGACACAAATCAAAGTGTTGCCAAATCCGGGCGCTTACGATGGCTCCGCGACTTGGGACAGTCGCTGGCATGGATGCTGCTAGAGAAATAGTGGCCATTCCTCGCGGCGACGCACAATCGAAACCCCCCACGGCCTCGCCGCCGTAGGCGTATTATCGACGTTCGCGCAGTTGCTAACGTGTTGCTAATGTTGTTGCTAAACTAAGCCGGCCACGGCCGGCGTATTGGAGAGTCATATGGATGATGTAGTTATCGTGGCCGCTGGCCGTACCGGTGTCGGCAAATTCGGCGGCAGCCTCGCCAAGATCGCGGCCTCGGACCTGGGCGCGCACGTGATCAAGGGCCTGCTGGCCAAGACCGGCATCGATCCAAGCCAGATCAGCGAAGCGATCCTGGGCCAGGTGCTGACCGCCGGCGTCGGCCAGAATCCGGCCCGCCAGGCGGTCATCAAGTCCGGCCTGCCCAATTCCATCCCCGGTTTCACCATCAACCACGTGTGCGGCAGCGGTTTGAAAGCCACCCACCTGGCGGCCCAGGCGATTAAATGTGGCGACGCACAAATCGTCATCGCCGGCGGCCAGGAAAACATGAGCGCCGCGCCGCACGCGATGCCGGGCTCGCGCGACGGCTTCCGCATGGGCGAGATCAAGATGGTCGACACCATGATCGTCGACGGCCTGTGGGACGCGTTCAACCAGTACCACATGGGCATCACCGCCGAGAACGTCGCGAAGAAACACGACATCTCGCGCGCCGAGCAGGACGAGTTCGCGCTGCAATCGCAGCTGAAGGCCGAAGCCGCTCAAAAAGAAGGCAAGTTCAAGGATGAAATCCTGCCGCTGGAAATCGCCAATAAAAAAGGCACCGTGGTCTTCGACAGCGACGAATACATCAAGCCCGGCTCGACCCTCGAAGGCCTGGCCGGCCTGCGTCCGGCGTTCAACAAGGAAGGCAGCGTCACCGCCGGCAACGCGTCCGGCCTGAACGATGGCGCCGCCGCCGTCATCATGATGTCCGCCACCAAGGCCAAAGAACTGGGCCTGCCGGTGCTGGCCAAGGTCAAGGCCTACGCCTCGTCCGGCCTGGACCCGGCGCTGATGGGCATGGGCCCGGTCTCGGCCAGCCGCCTGTGCCTGAAAAAGGCCGGCTGGACCCCGGACGACCTGGACCTGATGGAAATCAACGAAGCCTTCGCCGCGCAGGCCGTCGCCGTCAACAAGGAAATGGGCTGGGACACCAGCAAGATCAACGTCAACGGCGGCGCCATCGCCATCGGCCACCCGATCGGCGCGTCCGGCGCCCGCATCCTGGTCACCCTGATCCACGAAATGATACGCCGCGACGCCAAGAAGGGCCTGGCCTCGCTGTGCATCGGCGGCGGCATGGGCGTGGCGCTGGCGATCGAGCGTCCGTAAGAATAAAACATGCCGCCTCCGCGGTCGCGGGGCGGCGCGCGAACTTTGGTGTCAGCGAAGTTTGGTATCAACTACGAAGAGGGGACAATAAAATGGCAAGAGTTGCATTGGTAACTGGCGGTATGGGCGGTCTGGGCGAAGCGGTGTGTTTCAAGCTGTCGGCGCTCGGCTATTGCGTGGTCACGACGTATTCCCCCGGCAATCCCAAGGTCGAGCAGTGGCTCGCCACGACGCGCGACCAGGGGTTCAACTTCCGCGCCTATCCGTGCGACGTGGCGGACTACGATTCGGCGCAGGCGTGCGTGGCCGCCATCGAAAAGGACATCGGTCCGATCGATGTGCTGGTCAACAACGCCGGCATCACCCGCGACATGACGTTCAAGAAGATGGACAAGCCGAACTGGGACGCCGTCATGGCCACCAACCTGGACTCGGTGTTCAACATGACCAAGCCGGTCTGCGACGGCATGGTCGATCGCGGCTGGGGCCGCATCATCAACATCTCGTCGGTCAACGGCCAGAAGGGCGCCTTCGGCCAGACCAACTACTCGGCGGCCAAGGCCGGCATGCACGGTTTCACCAAGGCGCTGGCGCTGGAAGTGGCGCGCAAGGGCGTCACCGTCAACACCATCTCGCCCGGCTACATCGGCACCAAGATGGTGATGGAAATCCCGCAGGAAGTGCTCGATACCAAGATCATTCCGCAAATTCCGATGGCGCGCCTGGGCAAGCCCGAGGAAGTGGCCGGCCTGGTCGCGTATCTGTCGTCGGACGAGGCGGCCTTCGTCACCGGCGCCAACATCGCCATCAACGGCGGCCAGCACATGTCGTAAGCCGGCCGTCATGTGGGGCGGCAAGCTTGCCGCCACGGCAATCGAAGCCAGGTTCGTTCGCGATCCTGGCTTTTTTTTCGTACAATCAGCTATCGATGCTCAACGGATACGCAAAGGATAGCCATGTTCGACCCGACCTCGCCCCTGTTCCCGCCCATCCTGCCGACCCGGCACGGCATGCTGGCGGTCGACGACCTGCACACCATCTATTGGGAGGAGGTCGGCAATCCGGACGGCATTCCGGTCATCTTCCTGCACGGCGGCCCGGGCGCCGGCCTGTCGCCGCAGCACCGCCGCTTCTTCGACCCGGAACAGTACCGCGTGATCCTGTTCGACCAGCGCGGCGCCGGCAAGTCGCTGCCGCTGGGCGAGTGCCGCGGCAACACCACCCAGCTGCTGATCGAGGACATCGAACGCCTGCGCGCGCTGTTCGGCATCGGGCAGTGGCTGGTGTTCGGCGGCTCGTGGGGCTCGACCCTGGCGCTGGCCTACGGCCAGGCGCATCCCGGGCGTTGCCTCGGCTTCGTGCTGCGCGGGATCTTCCTGTGCACGCAGGCGGAAATCGACTGGTTCCTGTACGGCGCGCAGTGGTTCCACCCCGAAGTGTACGAGGAGTTCATCGCGCCGATTCCGCAGGCGGAGCGCGGCGACCTGCTCAAGGCCTACGTCGACCGCATCATGAGCGACGACCCGGAGGTCCACTGGCCGGCGGTGCGCGCGTGGAGCCGTTTCGAGGGCCGCCGCGTGTTCCTGCTGCCGCAGCCGGACGAACCGCCGTCGGACGCGCTCGACCTGGGCGTGGGCCGGCTCGAATCGCACTACATGGCCAACCTGGGCTTCTTCGAAGACGATCAACTAATCCGCGACATGGGCCGCATCGCCCACCTGCCGGCGGTGATCGTGCAGGGCCGCTACGACGTGATTTGCCCGCCGTCGTCGGCCTGGCGCCTGCGCCAGGCCTGGCCGGGCGCGGTGCTGCACATGATTCCCGACGCCGGCCACGGCGCGATGGAAAAGGGGATCGCGCGCGCGCTGGTGGGCGCGACCGAACAGTTCAAGCGCGGCCGCGCGTTTGCATAAACGCCGCACATTCGCGCGCGCGGCGCCGGGAATCGGCCCGCGCCCGTCCCGGGCTGCTACACTATGGCTTGACTAGCAATATCGACTGCCCAGAGAGGCGCGCATTAAAACCAGCTTATATGCAATCATGAATATCCAGATCGGCGATATCGGCCACATTATCCAACTGGCCATCGCGCCGGTGTTCCTGCTGACCGGCGTGTGCACTAACCTGATGGTGCTGACCAACCGGCTGGCACGCATCATCGACCGTTCGCGGGTGCTGGAGGACCGGCTCGACATCGGTTACAGCGACGTCTATCTGAACGAACTCGATGTGCTGTACCGAAGATCGCACCTGATCAACGCCTCGATCACCCTGTCGACCGCCTGCGGCCTGCTGATTTGCCTGGTCATCGCGATGCTGTTTTTGGGCGACATCACCAACACCCCGCTGGACAAATACATCGCCGGCATGTTCGTGGTGGCGATGCTGGCGCTGATCGGCAGCTTCTGCTACCTGCTGCGCGAGATCTTCATCGCCTCGGCGGCGATGCGCTCGCACCGCCACGTGCGCCGCGCCCCGGTCAAATAACCTGTAAAGAATAGAGTACCAACATGCACGACTACCAACGCCCTCCGACCCTGCACCGCTACGGCGTGCGCGAAGACCTGGAACTGGCGCTGACCCAGGGCCAGTTCATCCTCGTCCCGGCCTCGAACTGCCTGACCCTGAGCTTTTCGAAGGCGTGGGACCGCAAGCTGTTCGAGCTGTTCTCGTCCGACGCCTGCCTGATCATCCACAACACCGAGGAATTCGGCGAGCGCCTGCACCGCGCGGTGCAGCGCGCGCTCCCCAGCTGGGCCGGCATCGACGGCGCCGTCGAATACGGCACCCGCGCCGCGCTGGGCGCCGCCTTCACCAAGACGGCGGCCGAGGCGCAGGAGCAGGAGTGGCAGTTCGCCTGGCGCTCGATGCAGAGCAAATTGAGTTTGAATCCGGTGCTGGTGAAAATCGGCAGCCTGGAAAACTTCGCCGAGCTGCGCTCGCGCGATACCTACCTGGCCTGATTGGGCTGTGCCGGCGATGGCGCGGGGGCGTTGACGGGGACCGCCGGCGTGGCCTGCACGCCGCCCCGTTTGGGGCCGTCGTCGCGGCGCTCGATGCGCGCCACCACGGCGCTCATCATGTGTTCGATGTCGCTGCGGATCATGTTCGATCCCAGGATGCCCGGCACATAAAAATTCGGCAGCAGCTTGCCGCTGTAGACGATCCTGGTGCCGCCGGTCTCCGGCATCGGCACCAGTTCCCACTTCGATTCGTAGTGCTTCATGTCGCCGGAGATCAGCGAGATTTCGATCGACGACATCGGCTGCTCGGTCGCCCGCACGATCAGGTGGATGGCCTTGGACATGAACAGAAACCGCGCCACGCCGAATTGTTCGATGATCACTTCGTTGCCGTTGCGTGACAGGACCTTGCACGATTCCAGGTCGGGCACGAACTCCGACATGCGCTCGTAGCCAGTCAGCACGCGCCATACCTTCGGCAGTGGCGCCGCCACCGTCGCGGTGGCGTCCACTTCGTACATGTGCCGCGCTTCGGCGTCCACGCGATTGACCGAGACCTCCAGCTTGGGTAGTTCAAGCTTAGGTGCTTGTGCCATCGCCACCGGGGCAGCCACACCTAACAACAAATACACAAGGAATCGCTTCATCGTTCCAGCGTAAGGGAAAGGGTGGCAGAATACAAGCGAAGCGCCATCCCGTTACAAAATACACGCGGTGCCGGGCCTTTAGAAGCCCGGGTCTAGAGAATTCGGTTTTAATGCGGGCATCCAGTCTGACGGATCACACCTGGGCCATATAACCATAATGACAAATACACCATACCCCCATTTGCTGGCGCCCCTCGACCTGGGTTTCACCACGCTGCGCAACCGCGTCGTCATGGGATCGATGCACACCGGCCTGGAAGACCGCTTCTACAACTACGGCAAGCTCGCGGCGTTCTACCGGGAGCGCGCGCGCGGGGGCGTGGGCCTGATCGTCACCGGCGGTATTTCTCCCAACCGCTCCGGATGGTTGCTGCCCTTCGGCGGGACGCTCAACTTCAAGGGCGACGTGCGCAATCACCGCCGCGTCACCAGCGCGGTGCACGAGGAGGGCGGCAAGATCCTGATGCAGATCCTGCACGCGGGCCGCTACGGCTATCAGCCGTTCGTGGTGTCGGCGTCGGACAAGAAATCGCCGATCTCGCCGTTCAAGCCGCGCGCGCTGACCGAGGCCGGCATCGAGCGGACGATACGCGACTACGCGCGCTGCGCCAGGCTGGCGCGCGAGGCGGGCTACGACGGCATCGAGGTGATGGGCAGCGAAGGCTACCTGCTCAACCAGTTCCTGTGCGCGCGCACCAACCTGCGCACCGACCGCTGGGGCGGCAGCATCGAGAACCGCATGCGGCTGCCGGTGGAAATCGTCAAGCGCATCCGCGCCGAAGTCGGTCATGACTTCATCATCATGTACCGCCACTCGCTGCTCGACCTGGTCGACGGCGGCAATACCTGGGAGGACGTGGTGGCGGTGGCCAAGGCGCTGCAGCAGGCCGGCGTCACGATCCTCAACAGCGGCTACGGCTGGCACGAGGCGCGGGTGCCGACCATCGTCACGTCGGTGCCGCGCGCCGCCTTCGCCGGCATCGCCGGCCGCCTGCGGCTGGAGCTGACGATACCGGTGGTGGCGTCGAACCGCATCAACATGCCGGCCGAGGCGGAAGGCATCCTGCAGCGCGGCGACGCCGACATGATCTCGATGGCGCGCCCCTTCCTGGCCGACTCGCACTTCGTCGTCAAGGCGGCGCAGGGCAAGGCCGACGAGATCAACACCTGCATCGGCTGCAACCAGGCCTGCCTCGATCACACCTTCTCCAACAAGCGCGCCAGCTGCCTGGTCAACCCGCGCGCCTGCCACGAGACGGAACTGGTGTACGCCAGGACGGCCAGGCCGCGCCGGGTGGCGGTGGTCGGCGCCGGGCCGGCGGGATTGTCGGCGGCGACGGTGGCGGCCGAATGCGGCCACGATGTCACCTTGTTCGACTCGGCCGACAGCGTCGGCGGCCAGTTCAAGATCGCCATGCAAATTCCGGGCAAGGAGGAATTCGCCGAGACCATCCGCTACTTCCGCCGCCGGATCGATTTGACCGGCGTGAAGCTCAAGCTGGGCGTGCGCGTGACGCGCGAGCAGCTGATCGCCGAGGGTTATGACGAGGTGGTGGTCGCCACCGGCATCAAGGTGCGCCGCCCGCCGATCGAAGGCATCGATCATCCGAAGGTGCTGTCGTATATCGACGTGTTGCAGAACAAGGCGCCGGTCGGCAAGCGCGTGGCCATCATCGGCGCCGGCGGCATCGGCTTCGATGTCGGCGAATATCTGCTGCACGATCCTAAGCATCCGCTGCCGCTGGCGCTGGATGTCTGGGCCAGGGAATGGGGCGTGGGTTTGAAGGGCGACACGCCGGGCGGCCTGGTCGCGCCGGCGACGCCGGAGCCGGTGCGGCAGTTGTATCTGTTGCAGCGCAAGACGTCCAAGCTGGGGGCGGGGCTGGGCAAGACCTCGGGCTGGGTGCACCGCGCCGTCCTCGCGCGCAATGGCGTGGTGATGATCGGGGGCGTGCAGTACGACCGGATCGACGACCATGGCTTGCACATCACGGTCGGCGGCGAGCAGCGCTTGCTGTCGGTGGATAACGTGGTGGTGTGCGCGGGCCAGGACAGCCTGACCGAGTTGATGCCGTCGGAGGAGGAGGCGAAAGCGAATCCGTCGTGGCCGCGCTTCCGCAAGATCGGCGGCGCCGCGCTGGCGGCGGAGCTGGACGCCAAGCGCGCCATCAAGGAAGGCGCGGAGCTGGCTGTCGGCCTGGGCCTGTAACGCAACCGGTCGAAGGCGGCCGCTGGTTCAATGCGCGCCGCTGTTACGCTCGAAATTGGTGACGACGAAATCGGTCATGCCGTTGGCCAGTTCCTCCTCGCCGATGAAGATCTTGCCGGCCAATTCGCTGCGCAGCAGTTCCGCTTCCTGTTCGTTATGCGTGCGCACCACGGTTTTGATGTTCGGGTTGAGCAAACGCGCCGTCTCCACCATCGCCCGCACATGGAAGGTGTCCGGCGTCGCGATCACCAGCATGCCGGCGCGCGCGATGTGCGCCTGGATCAGCACCGCCGGCTCGCCCGCGTTGCCGGCCACCGCGTGGATGCCGTCCTTGCGCAGCTGGTCGACGATCTCGCGGTTCTGCTCCGCCACCACGAACGGGATGCCGTGCTTGACCAGCACCTCGGCGATGCGCCGGCCCACGCGCCCATACCCCACCAGCACCACCTGCCCGTCCAGATGCTCGTGCGGCACCGACATCGGCAGCTCGGCCAGCGGATCGGCCGTGCGCTCGAATTTCGACACCATCGAACCGTCCTTGCCCATCCAGCGTTCCAGCGGTTTGGAGAGGCGGAACACCACCGGATTGAGCGCGATCGAGATGATGGCGCCGGCCAGGATCAGGCTCTGGCCCTCGATCGGCATGAGCTTGAGCGACAACCCCAGCGCCGCCAGGATGAAGGAGAACTCGCCGATCTGCGCCAGGCTGGCCGACACCATCAGCGCCGTCTTGGCCGGGTAGCGCAGCAGCACCACCAGCACGAAGGCGGCCAGCGATTTGCCGAACACGATGATGGCCACCACCGCCAGCAATTTGAGCGGCTGCTCGGTCACGATGGTCGGTTCGAACAGCATGCCCACCGAAACGAAGAACAGCACCGCGAACGCGTCGCGCAGCGGCAGCGATTCCTGCGCCGCGCGGTGCGCCAGTTCCGACTCGCGCAGCACCATGCCGGCGAAGAATGCGCCCAGCGCGAACGAGACGCCGAAGTAGTGCGTCGAGCCGTAGGCGATACCGACGGCGGCGGCGATCACGCACAAGGTGAACAGCTCGCGCGAGCCGGTGCGCGCCACCTGCCACAGGATCCACGGGAACAGCTTGCGGCCGACCACCAGCATCAGCGCGATGAAGGCGCCGACCTTGCCCAGCGTGACGGCCAGCGTGCCCCACAGATCGACTTCGCCGGCGGGGATGGCGACACCGTGGGCGTCGAGCGAGACGCCGCCGAGCGATCCGGCCAGCGCCGGCAGCAGCACCAGCACCATGACGGTGACCAGGTCTTCCACCACCAGCCAGCCGACCGCGATGCGGCCGTTGAAGGTATCGAGGATGCCGCGTTCCTCCAGCGCGCGCAGCAGCACCACGGTGCTGGCCACCGACAGCGCCAGGCCGAACACCAGGCCGCCGCCGATGCTCCAGCCCCAGAAGTGGGCCAGCGCCATGCCGAGCGCGGTGGCGACGGCGATTTGCAGCACCGCGCCGGGCAGCGCCACCTTGCGCACCGCCCACAGGTCGTCGAGCGAGAAGTGCAGGCCGACGCCGAACATCATCAGCATGACGCCGATTTCGGCCAGCTGCGACGCCAGCGCGGCGTCGGCGACGAAGCCTGGTGTCGCCGGTCCCAACATGATACCCGCAGCCAGATAACCAACCAGCGCCGGGAGCTTGAGGCGCGTTGCAAGGTAGCCGAACACCAGGCCGAAGCCCAGCGCCGCTGCGATTGTGGTGATCAGACTGATATTGTGGGGCATGCGCGGGGGGCTCCTCTGGAGGTTGGGGACAGCCCCAAGGGTAGCACACGGAGGGCGTGCCGCTCAGAGCCCGTTACTGGAGACGGCGCGACACGCCTTGACGGCCGGCGGCTTCGATCGCGCCAGCTTCGGGTTCATCCGATAACGTCGGCGTGATCGCATCGCCTGCCTCAGACTTTGCGCACCACCACGCAGCCGATCGAGTAGCCGGCGCCGAACGAGCAGATCACGCCCAGCTGGCCGGCGGCCATGTCGTTGGAGTGCTTGTGGAAGGCGATGATCGAGCCGGCCGACGAGGTGTTGGCGTATTCGTCGAGGATCACCGGCGCCTCGCCCGGCTCGGCGTCGCGGCCCAGCACCAGGCGGCTGATCAGGAGATTCATGTTCAGGTTGGCCTGGTGCAGCCAGTAGCGGCTCACCTGCGGCACTTCCAGGCCGGCGCCGGCGATGGTGGCCTTGATCATGTCGGCCGCCATCGGGCAGACATCCTTGAACACTTTCCGGCCCTGCTGGCGGAACAGCTTGTCCGGCTGGCCGATGCCCGACTCGTCGAAACGGTTGAGGAAGCCGAAGTTGTTGCGGATGTTGTTCGAGAAGCTCGTCTTGAGCTTGGTGTCGAGGATTTCCCAGCGCTGCGAACCCTTGGCCGTGTCGGCCGCCTCGATGACCATCGCCGTGCAGGCGTCGCCGAAGATGAAGTGGCTGTCGCGGTCGCGCCAGTTCAGGTGGCCGCTGGTGATTTCCGGATTGAGCACCAGCACCGCGCGCGCCTGGCCGCTCTGCACCGCCGCCACCGCCTGCTGGATGCCGAAGGTGGCCGACGAGCAGGCCACGTTCATGTCGAAGCCGTAGCCGTCGATGCCGAGCGCGCCCTGCACCTCGACCGCCATCGCCGGGTAGCCGCGCTGCATGTTCGAGCAGGCCACCAGCACCATGTCGATGTCGGCCGGCGTGCGGCCGGCGCGGTCCAGCGCCTGGTGGGCGGCGGCGACGCAGATTTCCGCCTGCAGCGACAGTTCCTCGTCGGCGCGCTCGGGAATGCGCGAGACCATGCGTTGCGGATCGAGGATGCCCGATTTTTCCATCACATAGCGCGACTTGATGCCGGACGCTTTCTCGATGAAGGCCACGCTCGACATTTCCAGCGGGGTGGCGGTGCCTTCGGCGATGGCGGCGGCGTTGTCGGCGTTGAACTGCTCGGCGTAGGCGTTGAAGCACTCGACCAGCTCTTCATTGGAGATCGATTGGGCCGGCGTAAAAAGGCCGGTACCGCTGATGACGGCTTGTTTCATGGTTAAACTTTCGAATTTGGCAATGGCTTGCGCCAATAATGAGCCAAATTCTACACAATGGCCGCGCGATGCGCGCAATAAACGGCCGAAATAGGCGACGAAAAAGAAAACGGCGCCGTGGGGGCGCCGTCGTAGTGATGGGTTCGTGTCCGAATGACAGACTTGACCCCGGGGTTATTTTTTGACGTCGGTCTGCACGACCTTGGTTTCCTGCTTGGCCAGCTGCACCGGCAGGCCCTTGAGGTGGTTGAGCGCCTGCGCCAGCTGGAAGTCGTCGCCGCTGCCGTATTCGAGCGGCTTGCGGGTCTTTTCCAGCGCGACGATGCGCAGCTGCTCCTCCAGCTCGTCGCGCTTGGTCTTGGCGATTTCCTTCTCCTTGTCGTTGCTCAGGTGCTTGTCGAGGTCGGACTCGCGCGTGCGCAGCGCGTTCAGGCCGTCGCCGTCGGCGTTTTCGTCCACCGCCAGGTCCGGCGTGATGCCCTTGGCCTGGATCGAGCGGCCGTGCGGCGTGTAGTAGCGCGCCGTGGTCAGTTTGACGGCGGTGTCGGCGGTCAGCTGGCGGATCGTTTGCACCGAGCCCTTGCCGAAGGTTTGCGTGCCGATGATGTCGGCGCGCTTGTAGTCCTGCAGCGCGCCGGCGACGATTTCCGACGCCGATGCCGAGCCGGTGTTGACCAGCACCACCATCTTCACCTGCTTGACGGCGGCCGGCAGCTTGGCCAGCGCGTCGCTTTCGCTGCGCAAGGTGTAGTACTCGGGACGGCCGTAGAAGATTTGCTTCTGGTCCGGCAACTGGCCGTTGGTCGAGACGATCGCCGCGTCCTTCGGCAGGAAGGCGGCGGCCACGCCGATGGCGCCTTGCAGCACGCCGCCCGGGTCGTTGCGCAAGTCCAGCACCAGGCCCTTGATGTTCGGGTCCTGTTTGTACAGCTCGACAATCTTGGCGGCCATGTCGTCGATGGTCGGCTCCTGGAACTGCGAAATGCGCAGCCACGCGTAGCCCGGTTCGACGATCTTGCCCTTGACGCTTTTCTGATGGATCTCTTCGCGCGTGATGTTGAACACCAGCGGATCGGTCTCGCCCTTGCGCAGGATCGTCAGGCTGACCTTGGAGTGCGGCTCGCCGCGCATCTTCTTGACCGATTCGTCCAGGCTCAGGCCCTTGACGGCGGTGCTGTCGAGGCGGCTGATCAGGTCGCCCGGCTTGATGCCGGCGCGCCAGGCCGGCGAGTCCTCGATCGGCGCGACGATCTTGATGTAACCGTCCTCGCTTTGGCCGATCTCGATGCCGAGGCCGACGAACTTGCCCTGCGAACCTTCGCGCAGCTCGGCGTAGGCTTTCTTGTCCAGATAGGCGGAGTGGGGGTCGAGCGAGGCGACCATGCCGGAGATGGCCTCGGTCAGCAGCTTCTTGTCCTCGACCGGTTCGACGTAGTCGGACTTGATCAGTCCGAACACGTCGGCCAGCTGGCGCAGCTCCTCGAGCGGCAGGCCCGGGTCGGCCGGCTTTTGCGCCATGGCGGAAAATTGGAGGGAGACGGCGATGCCGGCGACGACGCCGAGGCCGATCAAACCGGAATTCTTGAGTTTCTTGCCCATGTTTCACCTGTTGGAACAATGTACAGAGAGGCATCACTGGCGAGCGATTGCGTGCGCGGTGTGCATGAGCTGAGTATAAACCTGATTTCGGGCAATCGTAGTAGCCCTCGCGAAATGATTTATACCTTTACGGAATTTTACAACGGTTGGCGTTGACTTTGAATCCACACCAGCACCCGCTTGGTGTTACATCAAGTTTGCATAAATTTACGCAGTGTTTCCCTTACGTTCACGTCCGTAAGCATTTGTAAGAAGTGCCGCCACGGCCGGGGGCCCGGCCTACACTGAATTTGTATTTCTCTCTACCCTGAAGTGGTTTTCGCCTGCGCCCCAAGCGCAGGCTTTTTTTTATCTACGGAGCTTCCATGCGTCTTTCACTGCTTCCCCCATCGCGTTGTCTACCCCTGCGCGCCCTGGCCCTGGCCGGCGCGCTGCTGCTCGCCGGGGCCGTGCCGCCGCCGGCGTTCGCGGTGCCCGTCTTCGATATGCATGCGGAGGATTTCCTGCCGATGGCGGACGACTTGCGCAAGGCGCTGAACCTGAATCCGAATCAGCAGATACTTTGGCAACAGACCGAAAGCAAGACGCGCAACCTGCTGCGTGAACGCAAAGCCCGCCGCGAGCGCCTGCAGGCGGCGACCCAGGCCGGCACGCAGGGCGCCGGTGTGGAACTGCGCGATCTGACCAAGGCGATCGACGAGGAGACCAACGCCGCCGCCGCCGAGGAAAAGCTGCTGCGCGAATGGTGGCTGACCGTCAACGATGCGCTAAATGAAAGCCAGCGCCGCATCGTCGCGCAGCAGGTCGGCGAGCATCTGCTGCGGGTGCAGGACAATGGCGGCGGCCCGCGCGCCGGCGGCGAACGCAAGGAGGAGGGCGGCGAGCGTCGCGGCGGCGGCCGCAGGGGCGGCGGCGCCGGTGGCGTGGGTGTCGGCGTCGGCGCCGGCGGCGCCAGTATCAATCTGCCAGGCGGTGGCTAGGCGGGTGGCGCCATGCGGCGGGCGTGTATCGTAAAGTAAAAAAGCGGAACGGTGCCATTTAGACACAAGCTCAGGCGGTAGAATATTTGCGCGGCCGTCACAAGCGGCCGACAATGATGAGTTGAAGTTCTAATTAAAGGACCACCGTGAACCGCTTTCTGCTGAGTACCCTGACCCTGAGCCTGGCCGCCGCCTTCGCCGGCGCCGCCGACACCCCGGCCGACGCCGACAAGGCGCCACTGACTTCCGGCATCGAAGTGAAGAACATCGATGCCGGCGTGCGCGCGCAGGACGACTTCTACACCCACCTCAACGGCCAGTGGCTGAAGGCCACGGAGATCCCGGCCGACAAGTCGAGCTGGGGCACCTTCGCCAAGCTGCGCGACGACACCCTGTCCGAGCTGCGCGGCATCGTCGAAAAGACCGAGGCGCAAAAAGGCAAGAAGGCCGGCAGCGATGCCCAGAAAATCGGCGACCTCTACGCCAGTTTCATGGACGAGAAAAAGCTGGACGCGCTGGGCATCCGCCCGCTCACCGGTGAACTCAACCGTATCCGCGCGATCAAGGACAAGAAGGCCTTCCCGATGCTGATCGCGCATCTGGACAAGCTCGGCGTGGCCACGCCGTACGGCCTGGGCGTGCGCCAGGACGCGCGCGAGTCGACCAAGTACGCGGTGAGCATTTCGCAAAGCGGCCTGGGCCTGCCGGACCGCGACTACTACCTGAAAAAGGACGACGCCAAACTGGCCGCCATCCTGGCCAAGTACGAGGCGCACATCGCCAAGACCCTGAAGCTGGGCGGCGACAAGAATCCGGACGCCAACGCCAAGGCCATCGTCTCGCTGGAAACCGCGCTGGCCGAGGCGCAGTGGACCAAGGTGCAAAACCGCGATCCCGTCAAACGCTACAACAAGACGCCGATCGCCAAGCTGCCGGAACTGGCGCCCGCCTTCGACTGGGGCCACGCGCTGGCGTCGGCCGGCGTGGCCAACAAGGTCGACTACGTGATCGTCAGCCAGCCAAGCTACCTGGCCGGCTTCAACGCGGCGCTGGAGAAGACCGACCTGGCGACGTGGAAGGCCTACTTCGAATGGCAGCTGCTGCGCAGCGCCTCGCCGTATTTGTCGAAGGACTTCGCCGACGCCAGCTTCGACTTCTACAGCACCGTGCTGACCGGCGTGGCCGTGCAGGAGCCGCGCTGGAAACGCGGCGTGGCGCTGGTCGAGCGTTCGATCGGCGAAGGCCTGGGCCAGCTGTACGTGGCCGAGTATTTCCCGCCGGAGCGCAAGGCGCGCATGGACCAGCTGGTGAAGAACCTGCTGGCCTCGTACCAGACCAGCATCGACGCGCTCGACTGGATGGGCCCGGAGACCAAGAAGGAGGCGCAAGCCAAGCTGGCCAAGTTCACGCCCAAGATCGGCTACCCGGGCAAGTGGCGCGACTACTCGTCGCTGGCGATCGTCAAGTCCGACCTGATCGGCAACGTGCTGCGCGCGGCCAACTTCGCCAACCAGCGCATGATCAACAAGCTGGGCAAGCCGATCGACCGCGAGGAATGGGGCATGACGCCGCAGACCGTCAACGCCTACTACAGCTCGACGATGAACGAGATCGTGTTCCCGGCCGCCATCCTGCAACCGCCGTTCTTCGACGTCAAGGCCGACGACGCCGTCAACTACGGCGCCATCGGCGCCGTCATCGGCCACGAGATCAGCCACGGCTTCGACGACGGCGGCAGCCAGGCCGACGGCGACGGCAACCTGCGCGACTGGTGGACCAAGGAAGACCGCGCCAACTTCAAGGCCAAGACCGACGCGCTGGTCAAGCAGTACGGCGCCTACAGCCCGATCAAGGGCTACAACGTCAACGGCGAGCTGACGCTGGGCGAGAACATCGCCGACAACAGCGGCGTGGCGATCGCCTACAAGGCCTACAAGCTGTCGCTGGGCGGCAAGCCGGCGCCGGTGCTCGACGGCCTGACCGGCGACCAGCGCTTCTTCATGGGCTTCGGCCAGGTGTGGCGCGTGCGCATGCGCGACGAGCAGCAGATCCTGCAGGTGAAAACCGATCCGCACTCGCCGGGCCAGTTCCGCGCCAACGGCACCATGGTCAACCAGCCGGGCTTTTACGACGCCTTTGGCGTCAAGCCCGGCGACAAGATGTATGTGGCGCCGGAACAGCGTGTCATCATCTGGTAACACGACAAACCGTGTGATATAAAGCGGTACAGGCCATGCATCGTGCAGTGGCCTTTTTGCCTTTTTACATTTGAAGGAATTTCTGTGAAACGTCATCTCGTAAGTGCATTGATGCTCAGCCTGATCGCAGGCTTGGCCGGCGCCGCGGACACCACCAAAAGTGCGGGTCCCGCCAAACCCGTCGCCAATGCCGCCGCAGCCACCGCAGCCACCGGTAAAATGGCCTCCGGCATCGCCACCGAATACATCGACCCGGCCGTGCGCGTGCAGGACGACCTGTTCACCCACATGAACGGCAAATGGTTGGCCACGACGGAAATTCCGGCCGACAAGGCCAGCTGGGGCAGCTTCGCCAAATTGCGCGACGATATCCAGCCGCAACTGCGCGCCATCATCGAAGGCGCCGCCAACCAGCCGAACAAGGCCGCCGGTTCCGACGCCCAGCGCATCGGCGACTTCTACGCCAGCTTCATGGACGAGGCCAAGCTCGAGCAACTGGGCGTGACGCCGCTCAAGGCGGAGCTCGAACGCATCGCCGCCGTCGGCGACAAGAAACAGCTGCCGGCGCTGATCGCCCACCTCAACCAGATCGGCGTGAGCGCGCCGTATACCTTCGGCATCCACCAGGACAACAAGGATTCGACCAAGTACGTGGCCGACCTGTACCAGAGCGGCCTGGGCCTGCCGGACCGCGACTATTACCTGAAAGCGGACGACGCCAAGCTGGCGGACGTGCTGGCCAAGTACGAACTGCACGTCGGCAAGATGCTGACCCTGGCGGGCGACCCGCACGGTGCCGTCACCGCGCACGGCATCGTCGAGTTCGAAAAAGAACTGGCCAAGCTGCAATGGACCAAGGTCGAGCTGCGCGATCCGATCAAGGCCTACAACAAGGTCGAGGTAACCAAGCTGGGCGCGATGGCGCCGGGCTACGACTGGAACGCCTACCTGGGCGGCGCCGGCATCGCCGGCAAGGCCAGCTACGTGATCGTCAGCCAGCCGAGCTATCTGAAAGGCATGACCGCGCTGCTGGAGAAGACCCCGCTGGACACCCTGAAAGCCTACTTCCACTGGCAGACCGTGCGCGCGTTCGCGCCGTACCTGAGCAAAGCCTATGTGGACGAGAACTTCGCCTTCTACGGCACCGTGCTGAGCGGCGTGACCGAACAGCGTCCGCGCTGGAAGCGCGGCGTCTCGGTGGCCGAGGGCGCGTTGGGCGAGGCGGTCGGCAAGCTGTACGTCGAAGAGCACTTCCCGGCCGACCGCAAGGCGCGCATGGATGCGCTGGTCAAGAACCTGCTGGCGTCGTACAAGACCAGCATCGACAAGCTTGACTGGATGAGCCCGGTCACCAAGAAACAGGCGCAGGCCAAGCTGGCCAAGTTCACCACCAAGATCGGCTATCCGAACAAGTGGCGCGACTACTCGAAGCTGGAAGTGGCCAAGGACGACCTGGTGGGCAACGTGATCCGTTCGACGCAGTTCGAGTACAACAAGGAATTGAACAAGCTGGGCAAGCCGATCGACCGCGACGAGTGGGGCATGACGCCGCAAACCGTCAACGCCTACTACAACCCGGAGATGAACGAGATCGTGTTCCCGGCGGCCATCCTGCAGGCGCCGTTCTTTAACGCCGACGCCGACGACGCGGTCAACTACGGCGCCATCGGCGGCGTGATCGGCCACGAGATCAGCCACGGCTTCGACGACCAGGGCGCCCAGTACGACGGCGACGGCAACCTGCGCGACTGGTGGACCAAGGCCGACCACAAGAACTTCGCGGCCAAGACCAAGATGCTGGTCAAGCAGTACAGCGAGTTCAGCCCGCTGCCGGGCTACAACGTCAACGGCGAGCTGACGCTGGGCGAGAACATCGCCGACAACAGCGGCGTGGCGATCGCCTACAAGGCCTACAAGCTGTCCTTGAACGGCAAGCCGGCGCCGGTGATCGACGGCCTGAGCGGCGACCAGCGCTTCTACATGGGCTTTGCGCAGGTGTGGCGCATGAAGATGCGCGAAGCGGCGCAGATCCAGCAGATCAAGACCGATCCGCATTCGCCGGGCCAGTACCGCGCCAACGGCACCATGCGCAACCAGCCGGGCTTCTACGACGCCTTCGGCGTCAAGCCGGGCGACAAGATGTACCTGCCGCCGAAAGACCGCGTCATCATGTGGTAAAAAAGCAGGTGCAAAAAACCCTCGCCGTGGCGAGGGTTTTTTTTGGCCGCGCGGATTACAGCTTGCCGACCGGGACCGGCTTGCCCTTTTGTACCTTGGTCAGGTACACGGTGTTCAGGCCCTGGTGGTCGGTCGGGCTGAAGCCGATGTCGAGGCCGCCGAGATTGACGTTGAGTTTTTCCAGCGCCGCCATGAAGCTGGCGCGCGTGAGGTCCGGGCCGGTTTTCTTCAGCGCCTCGACCAGCGCCACGGCGTTGATGTAGCCTTCCAGCGACGTGTAGTCGCCTTCGCCGACGCCGGCCGCCTTCATGTCGGCGCGGTATTGCTTGACGATCGGGATCGATTCGTCGAACGGCGACGGCACCACCTGCGTGATGTAGACGCCCTCGGCGGCGTCGCCGGCCGCCTTGATGAAGTTGGCGGTGCCGACGAACGACAGGTTGAAGAACTTCGGCTTGAAGCCGGCCGCCGCCGCCTTCTGCACGAACGCCGCGCACGCCTTGTAAGTGCCGACCATCAGCACCGCCTCCGGCTTGGCGGCGATCAGCGCGGCCAGGCCGGCGTCGACGTCCTCGGTGTTGCGCTGGTAGAAGCCTTCGCCCGCCATCGTCATCTTGCGTTTTTGCAGCGACACCTGCAGCCCTTCCTTGCCGACCTTGCCGTAGGTGTCTTCCTGGTAGAACAGGCCGATCTTGGTGACGCCGGCATCGGTGACCAGGCGCTCGACCTGCAATTCGATTTCATTGAAGTACGACGAGCGGATGTTGAAGACGTGTTTGTTCAGCGGCGTGCGCAGGAACTCGGCGCCGGTGAACGGCGCGAAGAATGGAATATTGGCTTCGTTGACCAGCGACATCGCCGCCTTGCTGGTCGGCGTGCCGACATAGCCGAACAACGCGAACACGCCGTCCTTCTTGATCAGCTTGTCGGTGGCGGCGGCGGTGCGCGGCGGATCGTAGCCGTCGTCCTCGCTGACCAAGGTGATCTTGCGGCCGTTGACGCCGCCGGCGGCGTTGACCTTCTTGAAGTACGCTTCGCTGCCGGCCTTGATGCCCAGGCCCAGGCCCGCGGTGGGCCCCGATTGGGCGTTGGCCATGCCGATCTTGATTTCGGTGGCGGTGACGCCGGTCTCGGCCGACGCGGTCGACACCAACGAGGACAGCAGCAATCCCAGCGCGGCGCTAAACAATTTGTTTTTCATATTATTGCTTTCATAGTATGCCGGCGCGCCGGCGGTCCGAAATCGAATAATTGCCGCACAAGAACTGTTACCTCACATTAGTCCTTTGCGTGTCGCGTGACAAGGCCGGTTTTGCAACGCATGACTAGCCGCATGCGAGCCGCCGGCGCGGGGCGGGTACTGGTAAACTAAGGGTTCTATTCTCAGGAAAGCCGTCTTCATGCGTCTGCGTTACTTGGCACCGATATTTTTCACGCTGTTGCTCAGCGGCTGCGGCGAGTCCTATACGCCCGGCAATCTTTACATGGCGGCCACGCCCGAGTGCAAGACGTGGCAGGAGGGCTCGCGCTTCGAACTGCCGCGCGGCATGAGCGTGGCGACCACGCCGCCGGTCACGTTGCCGGAGGGCGGCGCCGAGTTCACCTTCGTCTACATCCTGCCGCGCGGCGAGCGCGCGCGTTTCCTCACGCGCGATTACAACGTCACCGCGCCCAAGGGGGCGGTGCTGCACAAGGCCGAGCTGGTGACCTTGTACCAGCGCACCACCAACTCGCGGCCGGAGATCGTCGACTCGATTCCCAAGGTGCCGGACATGTTCGTCGCCAGCGCCGCCGGCGAGGAAACGTTGTGGCGCGTGCGGGTGCGGGTCAAGGCCAAGCTGCCGCAGCGCTTCGACGTGGTCGCGCCCGCGTTCGAGATCGGCTTGAAGGAATATCCGATGCGCACCTTCACCTACCGCTACTTCCCCGAGCGTAAGGCGTTCGGCCTGTGCAGCTGAACAGGGGCTATTCTGGATTGCACATATCGCACTATTCGCTAACGGCGGCTTATAAGTTCCATTATGGCGCTTTGTAGATCTGGATGGAGCTAGCGCGAAAATCCGCACGCTCCGGAGAGCTGATTGCGGCCTTCCGCACTCAGCGATGCCGCTTACAGCCAAGAGATCCTTAAAATCAACGACTTAGCGATAGATTCTGGCTTGGCATCGAAGTTGCTTGGTCTTCCAGCACAACACCCACAATGGAGACAAGTAATGCCTAAATCCCTGCCCAAATTCCGTCTGCTCGTGCTGACCGCCGCCATCGCCATCGCTTCCACCGCGCAAGCGCAGGAAGTGGTCCGCCTTGGCAACCTCAAATTCGCCCACTACGGCGCCGTTTCATACATCAAGGAAATCGCGCCCAAGTGCGGCCTGAAGGTCGAGGAACACATCTTCGCCAAGGGCCCGGACGTCATGCAAGCGATCCTGGCCGGCGAGCTCGACGTTGGCGCTACCGCATCCGAAGCGGCCATCTCCGGCCGCGCCAACGGCGCGCCGATCTACGTCGTCGCCGGCTTCGCCAAAGGCGGCGCGCGCCTGGTGGCCCGTCCCAACGAAGGCATCAAGTCCATCAAGGATTTGAAGGGCAAGAAAGTCGGCGTCACGCGCGGCGGCATCCACGAGGTGCTGCTGATCGCCGAACTGGCGCAAGCCGGCCTGACCTCGTCGGACCGCCCGGGCAAGGACGTGCAGCTGGTGTTCCTCGCCTTCGCCGACCTGAACCAGGCGCTGATGGGCAAGAACCTCGACGCCATCATGCAGAGCGAGCCGCAATCATCGCAGGCGATCAACAAGGGCTACGGCGTCGAGGTGATGAAGCCGTACGACACCGCCATCGGCGAGCCGGTGCGCACCCTGGTGATGAGCGAGAAGTTCTACAACGAGAAGCGTCCGCTGGCGCAGAAGTTCATGAACTGCTTCGTCCAGGCCACCAAGACCTTCATCGACAACCAGGCCGTCGCCGAGAAATACGTGCGCGAATCGATGTTCAAGAACCAGATCACCAAGGACGACTTCGAGGACGCGATCAGCAACTCGCCGTACAGCTACGACGTCACCGCCGAGCATATCCAGATCACCACCGACATCATGCTCAAGACCGGCGTCGGCCGCATGAGCAAACCGCCGGTGGCCAGGGACTGGGTCAAGACCGATCTGCTGGACGCGTCGAAAAAAAGCCTGGGCATCAAGTAATCCCACAATACAGCAGGAGACACCATGAACAAACAAGACTGGCGCCAGAGCGCCACCGGGGCCGTGGTCCCGATTCTGATCGTCGTGCTGTGGCAGGCCAGCGCCATGCTCGGCTGGGTCAATCCGCAAGTGCTGCCGTCGCCGGTGGCCGTGGTCAGCAAGTGGATCGAATATCTGTTGCCGCTGACCGTCTACGATCCGGCCGCCGGCTCGTGGCTGAGCTGGGCGCTTTCCGGCGAACTGCTGGGCGACACCTTGAGCAGCCTGTACCGCGTGGTGGTCGGCTTCGCCGTCGGCGCCGGCCTGGCGCTGCCGCTGGGCTTGATGATGGGCGCGAGCCAGCGCATGTACGCCTGGCTCAATCCGCTGATGCAGGTGCTGCGCCCGATTCCGCCGATCGCGTACATCCCGCTGGCCATCCTGTGGTTCGGCCTGGGCAACGCGCCGGCCGTGTTCCTGATCGCGCTCGGCGCCTTCTTTCCGGTGCTGGTCAACACCATCGCCGGCGTGCGCCAGGTCGACGGCATCTACATCCGCGCCGCCCGCAACCTGGGCGTCAACCAGCGCACGATGTTCATCCGCGTGATGCTGCCGGCCGCCGTGCCGTACATCCTGTCGGGCGTGCGGATCGGCATCGGTACCGCCTTCATCGTCGTCATCGTCTCGGAGATGATCGCGGTGAACAACGGCCTCGGCTTCCGCATCCTGGAGGCGCGCGAGTACTTCTGGTCGGACAAGATTATCGCCGGCATGATCAGCATCGGTCTGCTGGGCCTGATCATCGACGTCGGCATGAACAAACTGAACAATCATTTGCTGCGGTGGCACCGTGGCCTGGAGAATTGAGATGACGGTGCATGCTATGAATCCCACCCACATTCAAGTCCGTGGCGTCGACAAGGTTTTCAAGACCGACAGCCGCGACGTCGTCGCACTGAAGGATATCAACCTCGACATTCCACAAGGCCAGTTCGTCTGCCTGCTGGGACCGTCCGGCTGCGGCAAGTCGACGTTGCTGAACGCGGTCGCCGGCTTTTCGCTGCCGTCGTCCGGTACCATCACCGCCGACGGCAAGCTGGTCACCGGTCCGGGACCGGAACGCGGCATGGTGTTCCAGGAATACGCGCTGTTCCCGTGGATGACGGTGGAAAAGAACATCGCCTTCGGCCTCGAGATCAAGGGCATGGACCAGTCCGCGATCACGGCCAAGGTCGACGAGCTGCTGGCGATGCTGTCGCTGAGCGATTTCCGTCACCGCTTCCCGAAAGACCTGTCCGGCGGCATGCGCCAGCGCGTCGCCATCGCCCGCGTGCTGGCGCTCGATTCGCCGATCATGCTGATGGACGAGCCGTTCGGCGCGCTCGACGCGCTGACGCGCCGCAACCTGCAGGACGAATTGCTGCGCATCTGGGCCGAGCTGAAGAAGACGATTATTTTCGTTACCCACAGCATCGAGGAGGCGATTTACCTGGCCGACCGCATCGTGGTGATGACCTACCGTCCCGGCACCGTCAAGCGCGACATGCTGGTCGATCTGCCGCGGCTGCGCGACCCGGCCGCCGCCGAGTTCAACGCGTTGAAGCGCGAGCTGGGGCAGTTGGTGATGGAGGAACAGCAGCGCCACCACAACGACGAGATGCGGATGGCCGCCGTCGATTAAGCGATGGGGCCGGACGATCCCGGTCCGGCCCCGGTTCGCGGGCTTACAGTAGAATCTGCCGATGCGCGCCAAAAAATCCCTGCTCATCCTGTTCGCGTTGATCTGCGCGGTGGGCGTCATCGCCGGTTCGTATCTGGCCGGCACCTCTCGCGCCCGCGACGACCTGCGCCTGCAGGGCCAACGGCAATTGCAGCTGATGGCGCCCGACCTGCAATCGCTGCTGCAAAAATACGAAACGCTGCCGTTCGTGCTCGGCTTCCAGCCCGACTTGATCGAGGCGCTGGCGTATCCGTCCGACGCGCGGGCGATCAGCCGCCTCAACAGCACTTTGAAAACCATCCAGCAACAGGCCAACGTCGGCGCCATCTACGTGATGGACCGCGACGGCCTGACCATCGGCGCCAGCAACTGGGACCTGCCGCTGGGTTTTGTCGGTAAAAACTTTTCCTACCGCCCGTACTTCGACGCCGCGCTCAGGGGCAGGGCGGGGCGCTTCTACGGCATCGGCACCAGCACCACCGAGGCGGGCTACTTCATCGCCCAGCCGGTCTACGGCAACGGCAGCGCCGGCGGGCCGGTCACCGGCGTCGTCGCCGTCAAGATCAGCCTGGCCGACTTCGAACGCACGTGGCGCAGCAGCGACGACGCCATCGTGCTGGCCGACCGCAGCGGCGTCATCTTCCTCAGCAACCGGCCCGACTGGATTTACCGCAGCCTGACGCCGCTGGACGCGGCCACCGAGCGCCAGCTGGCGCACACCCAGCAATACATGGGCAAGACGGTGACGCCGCTGAGCGGCCAGCCGGACCTGTTCGTGACGCAATCGGTGGGCCAGCTGGGCTGGCAGCTGATGCTGTTCCCCGGACAGTCGCGGGTGCTGCGCGCCGGCCTGCAATGGGCGCTGGCGGCGGTCCTGCTGCTGGCCTGCGCCGCGCTGGCGGGCTGGGCCTCGCACCAGCGCCGGCGGCGGCTGGAGGAGCGTCTGGCCTCGCGCGCGGCGCTGCAAAAGGCCGAGCTGGAGCTGAACGACAAAATCGTCGAGCGCACGCAGCAGCTGCGCACCACCAACCAGCACCTGGAAAGCAAGTACGCCAAGCTGCAGGAGACCGAACACCTGCTGCGCTCGACGCAAAACGAACTGGTCCAGGCCGGCAAGCTGGCGATGCTGGGACAGATGGCGACAGGGATCACCCATGAACTGAACCAGCCGCTTGCCGCGATTCGCGCCTTCGCCGACAACGCCCGCGTGTTCCTCGAACGGGGGCAGGGCGAGCAGGTCGCCGGCAACCTCGGCCACATCAGCGAGGCCAGCGCGCGCATGGGCGCCATCATCGGCCAGCTGAAGGGCTTCGCGCGCAAGGATGAGGCCTTGGGCACGGTCGAGCTGGCCGCGTCGGTGCGGGCGTCGGCCTTCCTGCTCGAAAGCGAATTCCGCCGCCACGCCGTCACCCTCGATATCGACGTCGGCGTCGACAACCTGAAAGTGACCGGCGACAGCGTGCGCATCGAACAAGTGCTGATCAACCTGCTGCGCAACGCGCTGGACGCGGTCGAGGGCGCCGAGCGCCGCCTGGTCGCCATCCACCTCGCGCGCGACGGCGACAGCGCGCTGGTCGGCATCAGCGACAGCGGCGAAGGCATCCCGGCGCGGGTGGCGGCGCACCTGTTCGAACCGTTTTTCACCACCAAGCCGTCCGGCAAGGGCCTGGGCCTGGGGCTGGCGATCTCGTCGTCGATCGTGCAGGCGATGAACGGCCAACTGACGGCGCATAATCAGACCGGCGGCGGCGCGCGCTTCGAGCTGCGCCTGCCGCTACAACACCAAGGAGCATGACGTGCAGGCCATCCTGATCGAAGACGAAGCCGCGCTGCGGCTGGCCACCGGCCAGACCTTGGAGCTGGGCGGCTTCAGCGTGCAAGCGTGCGCCAGCGCGGAGGAGGCGCAGGCGCTGCTGCGCGCCGACTACGCCGGCGTCATCGTCACCGACGTGCGCCTGCCGGGCCGCTCCGGCCTGGACTTGCTGGCGCAGATCGCCGCGCTCGACGCCGAACTGCCGGTGATCGTCGTCACCGGCCACGGCGACGTCGAGATGGCGGTGGCCGCCATGCGCGGCGGCGCCTACGACTTCATCGAAAAGCCCTTCGCCAGCGGCCGACTGCTGGACGCGGTGCGGCGCGCGCAGGAGCGGCGCCGGCTGGTGCTGGAAAACCGCCAGCTGCGCACCGACCGCGCCCAGCATCCGGAGCTGCCCGACCTGATCGGCCGCTCGCCCGCCATCGAACAATTGAAGGTTTTGGTGCGCAACGTCGCTCCGGCCGGCGTGGACGTGCTGATCAACGGCCAGACGGGCACCGGCAAGGAAGTGGTCGCCCGCTTGCTGCACGCGGCCAGCGGACGCAAGGGTAACTTCGTCGCCATCAACTGCGGCGCGCTGCCCGAATCGGTGTTTGAAAGCGAGATCTTCGGCCACGAGGCGGGCGCCTTCACCGGCGCGCAAAAGCGCAGGATCGGCAAGCTCGAGTTCGCGCAGGGCGGCACCGTCTTCCTCGACGAAATCGAAAGCATGCCGATGGCGTTGCAGGTCAAGCTGTTGCGCGTGCTACAGGAGCGCAAGCTCGAACGCCTGGGCGGCAACGACTCGGTCGCGCTGGAATGCTCGATCGTCGCCGCCACCAAGGTCGATCTGCTGCAGCTGAGCGCGCAGGGCCACTTCCGCGAAGACTTGTATTACCGCATCGGCGTGGTCAGCATCGACCTGCCGCGCCTGCGCGACCGGCGCGACGACATTCCGCTGCTGCTGGCCCACTTCACCGCCGACGCCGCCGCCCGCTACCGGCGTCCGGTGCCGGCCTGGACCCCGCAACAGATGGCGCAATGGCAGGCCGCGGATTGGCCGGGCAACGTCCGCGAATTGCGCAATTTCGCCGAGCGGCTGGTGCTGGGCATCGTCGCCGCGCCCGGTAACGCGCCGGCCGCAGAGGCGCGCGCTGCCATGTCGCTGCCGCAGCAGGTCGACCACCACGAGCGCGAATTGATCGTCCAGGCGCTGGCCGCCGTCGACGGCAACGTCGGTCTGGCGGCCGACAATCTCCTGGTGCCGCGCAAGACGCTGTACGACAAGCTGAAGAAATACCAGATCGGCACCGGCCGCAAATAAATTTTTGGGCGTAAAAAAACCGGCCATGCAGACCGGTTTCGATGGGTGCCGCGTGCGCTTACTTCGGCTGGGCCGGATCGGCGGCTTTGTCCGCCGCAGCAGCCGCTGGAGCGGCCGGCACTTCAGGTTCCTTGAACTTGGCGCCGGACTTGTTGGCCATGTAGACCACGGCGCGCGCCACTTCCACGTCGTCCAGATCCGGATTGCCGCCTTTGGCGGGCATCGCGCGCAAACCTTCGATCGCGTGTTTGACGACGGTATCGTAACCTTGGGCGATCCGTGCGGCCCAGCCGCCGGCATCGCCGAACTTCGGCGCACCGGCGACGCCGGCGCCATGGCAGGCCGCGCAGGTGGAGGTGTAGATGGCTTCGCCCGATTGCAGCACCTTCGGCGCGTTCACGTCCTTGAAGGTGAAGCCGGAATCGGCGACGGGGGAGAGGCGGGCGGCGATTTGCTCCGGGGCCTGACTGTTAGAGCCGGCGCCGGTCAATTTATCTTCCGTGACGTACTTGACCAGCAGGATGATGCCTAAGACGGTGACTAGGAAAAAGCCGATCACAGCAGCAGCGAGCTGTTTAGGTGTTCTGATTGCGGATTCGTGTTCGTTATGTGCGTCGCTCATGATTTCCTTAACAGACTATTGTCGAGCCGGGGTGGCGTGCGAAAAACTGATCAAGCAGCTGCCTTGCAAAACCTTCACCAAACGGGCGATTATAGACTCAAAAATCCCTGTATGGAAACGCTAAGGTGCTCAAAACGACACTTTCCGTGGACGGGAAGCGATAAAAACGGTATCCTACGGCTCACTTCAAGAAATCCCCCTACGCGGCTGTAGCTCAGTGGATAGAGTATTGGCCTCCGAAGCCAAGGGTCGTGGGTTCGATCCCCGCCAGCCGCACCAGAATTTGTTATAAAAATCAAGAAGTTAGCCATTGCGATACGATGCAATGTTTAGCGATATTATGTTTTGATTTGGCACACTGACTGTGCCAAATTTGTGCCGCGTTTTGTGGCATAGGAACATCAGATTTTTCCCCTTTCTCCGATAACGCCAAGCAGTTTAGAACACTGTTCATAGGGGCGTGTGACCTTCCGAAATGGACGCGGTGCCTGGTGCTGCGACGCTGGACGACGCCCAAATCATTTCGCTGCTAGCAGCAACTGAACCGTAGGATATCGAAATAAGCTGGGGCGACTCTTTTCTTGCACTGGCAAAATTGCCGCCAGGTTGGACACGTCTTATTCTTAGAGCTCTTCGGATTCTGTTCGACTGGCTCCGCGTCGGGTGTGAATTGGCGTGTTGAAAAGGACGGCTAATCCGCCGCAAGGAAGCGTTTCAATCCAGCCCTGCGTCAGCGGCATACCTTTAGTATCGTCCCAAAAGTCATAGAGGGAGAAGAGGGAAACGGAAAAAATCGGGCGTTAAGATGTTTGGGACTCAATTCGTTAATTTTTATTACGCCTGCGACTAAGACGGACAGCTAGCACTGCGGCTGCAATTCCAAGGATAATCCAGCAAGCGAAGAAAAGATCGGCAGCATATGGAGCGCGGTCCCAATAGCTATCTTGGGCATCGAGCGACAACTTCGCCCACATCAACAGCCCTCCCCATAGAAGGACCGTAGCGGCAAGAAAACCCAAAGCAGAATAAAGAAATGTTCTCATCAAGCGACCGGAAAAAAACGGATTTTTCGCGCTTTGCGAAGATCTGACCAAATGGTAGGAATGACGATGCTAAATCGCGTACGGATACTGGATGTCAGGTCCGTCATGCGACTTCCATTCCACAGGTCGATATGATCGCCACCTGAACCTCCGGACGGCGTGTAATAGTCCTCAAAACAGATAATGCCTGTCCTCTCACTGACCTTGTCGCGCCAGTCTTCGCCTGAAATATTTTCGACTTTGCCGCATCCGAGAAAAGGCTGTTTTTCAAGCCAGTTTGCTAGCTCGGCTGCCGCTAAAATATGATCAGCATCCGGGTGGACCCAGCATTTTCGTTTAGCAGGGTGGCCTTCCCCCACCAGGACGGACACTTTCGATAGGGGTAATCCTCCCATTTTTAGAGCGCGCTAAAAGTAGAGGTTAAGCGGCCAAGGCAAGCTTCTGTTTTGGGGTGATGCCACCAAGTGCCATGTTC
>NZ_FODC01000004.1 GCF_900110275.1 Duganella sp. CF517 | reverse complement strand
TGGAGCAGACGGGTGACGTTGCGATGGCTCAGTTGCGCGCCCTTCGGCCGGCCGGTGGAGCCGGAGGTGTAGATGACGTAGGCCAGGTTCTCGGCATGGACGGCCACCTGCGGGTTGTGCTCCGACTCGCCGGACAAGTCCAGCGTGTCCAGTTCCAATACCTGCAAGCCCTCGGCGGGCGGCAGGCAGTCCTTGATCGCGCTTTGCGCCAGCAATAACTGGATGCCGCTGTCTTGCATCATGTAGGCCAGCCTGTCGGCCGGATATTCGGGGTCCAGCGGCACATAGGCGCCGCCGGCTTTCAGGATCGCCAGCATGCCCACCATCATCCCTATCGAGCGCTCGACCGCTATGCCTACTTTAACGTCGGGTCCCACGCCCAGCTTGAGAAGATGATGCGCCAGGCGGTTGGCGCGCAGGTTCAGTTCCGCGTAGTTCAGCGACTCGTCGCCGAACTTCAGCGCCGTCGCCGCCGGATTGGCCCGCGCCTGACGCTCGATCAGCTGGTGCAGTGTTTCCTCCGCCGGATAACGCGTCGTGGTCATACCCCACTGCTGGAGTTGATCGCGTTCTCGCGCGTCTTGCATCCCGATCCGGCTCATGCACTGGTTCCCGGAGGCGCACATAGACTGCAGCAGGTTACGCAAATAGGATTCCAGGCGTTCCACCTGCGTCTCCGAGAAGTCGCGCAGGTGGAAGGCGTAGCCGATGGTCAGCGTCTGCGCCAGCTGCACCGTCAATGTCATCGGGTAGTTGGTCTCTTCCAGCACTTCGACGCCAGCGATCCGCAAGGCGCCCTCGCCCTTCGCATTCAACGCTTCGTCCACCGGGTAGTTCTCGAACACCATGATACTGTCGAACAGGCTTTGGCCATCGCTGCGCGTCCAACGGTGAATATCGACCAGCGGCGTGTGCTCGTGCTCACGCGAGGCGATATTTTGCGTCTGCAGTTCGCGCAGCCAGTCGCCAACCGCAGCATCCGGCCTGGGGCTTGCCACCACGGGCAATGTATTGATAAACAGTCCAAGCACCTCGCCCGCATCCGCCAGCTCCGCCGGGCGGCCGGCGGTGGTCGCGCCGAAGCATACCCTCGACTGGCCGGTGCAATGGTGCAGTAACAGCGCCCAAGCCGCCTGGATCACGGTGTTGACGGTGACCCGCTCGCTGCGGGCGAAGTCCGACAGGCGCGCCGTCGCGGCGGCGTCGAATACCTGGACGCGTTTAAGATGTCCACCGACACGACCGGCGCCATCCGCTTGCCCACCAAAGGATGCGGCCAGACGGGTCGGCCCATCCAGCTCGGCCAATAAACCGCGCCAGTAGCGCTCCGGCGCAGCGCCATCGCGCTCTTGCAGCCACGCGATGTAGTCGCGGTAGCGGCCGCGCTGCGGCGTCAGAACTTGTCCGGCATAGCAGGACAGCAGCTCGGCGACCAGGCGCGCGCTGCTCCAGCCATCGAGCAGAAGGTGGTGGCGTGTCCAGATCAAGTGATGGCGTCGCGCATCGCACCGCACCAGCGTTAATCGCATCAGCGGCGGTGCCGCCAGGTCGAAGCCACGTTCGCGTTCCGCCCGCGCCAGCGCGTCCAGCGCCGCAGAGGCGTCTTCCCGGCCGCTCCAATCCTGTTCGTCGATCGGCAGCTCCACAGAGCGCGCCACCCATTGCAGCGGCACTTCGCCTTGCAGGAAACCGGTACGCAGTACCTCGTGACGCTCCATCATGGTTCGCCAGGCGCCCGTGAACCGGGCGACATTCAGGTCTTCAAGATCGAGCCGCAACTGGTTGACATAGGCGGTACCCGAGGGATCGAACACGCTGTGGAACAGCATCCCTGCCTGCATGGGAGACAGCGGGTACAGGTCCACCAGCCGTTCCAGCGGCAACGGCTGGCGGTCGATAAGTTCCTGCGTCAGCCCGGCCAGAGGAAAATCGGACGGCGTGATCCCGCGCGCTCCGCTCAGGCAATGCCCGATCAAACCTCGCAGCTCGTCCTGGAAGCTTTGTGCCAGCCCCCGTATTGTGGCTTCGTCGTGCACCTTCGCGCTGTAGGTCCAGCGCACACGCAGCTCGCCGCGATAGACATCGGCGTCGATGCTCAGCCACGTGCGGCGGCGGCTTGCCGGCGCGCGTTCGGCACCGGTGCTCTCGTGCGCCAGGCGCCATGCGGAGCCGGCTCCGAAGCTTTGATCGAGCTGGCCGAGATAATTGAAGGTGACCTGCGGGTAGGCCAGATCGGCAAGCGAGCGCCCCGCATCGCTCAGATAGCGTAGAACGCCGTAGCCCAGACCGCTGGCGGGCACTTGACGTAGCTGTTCCTTGACCGCCTTCAGGCTGGCGCCGACATCCGCCCCCCTTGCCGGGGCCAGACGGACCGGATACAGGGTGGTGAACCAGCCGACGCTGCGACTGAGGTCCACGCCGTCGAACAGATGCTCCTCGCGGCCATGGCCTTCCAGTTCCACTAGTACGCTGTCGTGCCCATCCCACGCGCACAGCGTGCGCGCCAGCGCGGCCAGCAGCACCTCATCGATGCGCGTGCGGTATGCCTGCGGGACGTCGCCCAGCAATTCCGCCGTGCGCGCCTCGTCCAGCGAGGTGGCGATGGTGCGCGCGTCGGCCATCGTATTGCTGCCTGCGGCACTGCCGGGCAACGTCGGTTCGACAGCGCCGACCACGGCGCGCCAGTGGTCCAATTCGGCGGCCAGTTCCGCGCTGGCGGCATGACGCGTCAGCGCGGCGGACCAATCCTTGAAAGAGCTGGTGGCGACGGGCAGCGCAACGGGGCGTCCCTGCGCCAGTTGACGGTGGACGGTTTGCAGATCCTCCAGGATCACGCGCCACGACACGCCGTCGACGGCCAGGTGATGCGCGACCAGAAGCAGCCGGCCGGCGCGGCCCGCGCCGAGGTCCATCCAAAGGGCCTTGAACGGGTTTTGCAGAGTGAGACTGCGCTGGGCGAGACCGGCGACGCGGGTGACGGCGGCGGCGACATTGCCTTCCGCGCTCAGGTCGACGCGCTCGAAGACCGACGCGCCGGGTGCCCGGACGGACAACGCCAATGCGCCGCCGCTACCTGTCTGATAACGGGTCCGCAGCGCGTCGTGATGGGCGACCACCAGGTCGATAGCCTGTCCCACCAGCGCCGGTTCGACGACTTCGGTGGCGCTGAGCAGCAGCGATTGATTCCAATGATGACTGTCTTCAAACCGCTGTTCGAAAAACCAGGCCTGAACCGGCGTTGGCGCGAAATGGGTATCGGCCGGCGCCACCGGTGCCGGCACACTCGCCGCAACACCGGAATCCAGCTTGGCGACGGCGGCGACCGCCGCGATGGTCTGACGCTCCATCAGCTGCTTGGGTGTGAAGCGCAGCCCGCGCTTGCGGGCCCGCGCGATGATCTGCAAGGTCAGGATCGAATCGCCGCCAAGCTCAAAGAAATTATCCAGCCGTCCGACGCTGTCGACCCGCAGCACTTGCGCCCAGATCTCGGCCAGCGCCTGTTCGACCTCGCCTTGCGGGGCCTCCGCGTTGCGCGACTCGCGCCGGGCGATCTCCGGCAGCGCCTTGCGGTCGATTTTTCCGTTTACCGTCAGCGGCAAGGCGTCCAGGCGCATGATCGCGGCCGGCACCATATAGTCCGGTACCAGCAGCGCGAGTTCATCCCGCAGGCGCCCGGTATCGACTTCCGCGCCGGCTATGCCCACGACGTAGGCGTGCAGCTGCAGATTTCCGCCATCGTCGTCGCGCGCGATCACCTCGGCCTCGGCGACTCCAGCCAGCGAGCGCAATGCCTGCGCCACTTCACGCGGTTCGACCCGGTAGCCGCGTATTTTGATCTGGTCGTCCATGCGGCCCAGGAATTCCAGGCTGCCATCCGCCAGCAGGCGCGCGCGGTCGCCGGTGCGGTACAAGCGGCCACCGTCGACGAATGGATCGGCGACGAAGCGCTCGGCAGTCTGTCCGGCACGCGCCTGATAGCCGCGCGCCACGCCGGCGCCACCCAGGTACAGCTCCCCGGCCACGCCGGAAGGAACCGGATTGAGACCGTCGTCCAGTACATAAGCCTGTGCATTGGACAGCGGTCGGCCCACCGGCAGCGTGGCGGCCTCGCGTACGGCGGTAGCCGCCTCCTGCGTGAGGATGCCGACAGTCGTTTCGGTCGGTCCGTAGTGGTTGAGAACCCGGCAGGCCGGCTTCAGGGCGGCGATGCGTTCCAGCAGCGGCCAGCGAGTGGCCTCGCCGCCCAGCACCAGCCGCCTGGCGGGCAGCACATCCTGTGGCCGGGCGGCGTTCATCAGCGCTTGCAGATGGCTTGGAACGATCTTCAGGACGTCCGCCTGATGACGGCTCATGTAGGCGGCGAAGGCGTCGGGATCGAACGCGCATTCGGCCGACATCAGGTGCAACTCGAGACCCGAGCACAAAGCGCCAAACAATACCGTGTGACCCAGGTCGGCGGCGACGGTAGAAACCATCGCCATGCTGCGCGCGTCGCCTGGGAGGTCCATGCGCGCCAACACGCCTTGCACATAATTGGCCAGCGCGCCACGGCTGACGACCACGCCCTTGGGCTGGCCGGTGGAGCCGGAGGTGTAGATAACATACACCGCCTGTGCGGGATGCGGCACGGGCAGCACCGGCGCCGATGCGCGCGGCGCGGCGTCGAACGACAATTCGATCAGCGGCAGCCCCGTGCTCCAACCGGGGATGCCCGCAACCAGCACCAGCGCCACCGCGCTGTTCTCCATCTGATAAGCCAGCCGTTGTTGCGGCAGGGCCGGGTCTAGCGGCACGCAGGCCATGCCGGCCTTGAGCGTGGCCAGCAAGCCCAGTACGAATTCGCAGGAACGGCCGGCGAGAACACCGACATTGCTCTCCGGCGCCAGGCCGCGCGCCAGCAGGTCCGCCGCCAAGCCGTCGGCATGGCCGTCCAGCTGCGCATAGGTATATGAGCGGCGCTCGCTGGTGACGGCATTGCGTTCCGGCCAGCGGCGCACCGCCTCGTTCCACAGCTCGATCACGTCTGCATGGGGCCACGCGTGAACGGCGCCGGGCAGGACCGCCAACGGTTCACCGATGTCCAGCCGCGCCAGACTCAAAGGAGTCTCCTGCGCGACCTGCCTTGCCAGCGCCGCATAGGCGCGTGCGAAGCGCTCGATGGTGGCGGCGTCGAACAGGGCGTCCGAATACACCAGGACCGCCTCGATACCGCCGGCCTTGTCGATGAAATCGAGGCTGACGTCGAAGTGGGCGTCGCCGGCAGACAGGCTCTCGATGCGCACGTCCAGCGCCGGCAGGCGCCAGACGGCGGGCAGGTCGTCCTGCTGCGTGCATTTGGCCTGGAATAGCGGATGCACACCGGCCTGGCGCTCCGGTTGCAGCGCCTCGACCAGCATGTCAAACGGCAGATCGGGGACGGCGTGGGCGTCAAGGACGGTTTCCCTGACTGCTCCCAGCAGATCGGCAAAGCCGGCCGACAGGTCGACTTGCGTGCGCAGCACCAGCACATTGGTCAGGTAGCCGAGCATGCCGTGCGTCTCGGCGCGCTGGCGGTTGGCGACCGGCGCGCCGACGCGGATGTCGGCCTGGCCGCCGTAGCGGCACAAAACAAGCTTGAACAGCGCCAGCATCACCATGAACAGCGAAGCGCCCCGCTCGCGCGCCAGCGTGCGCAGGCCGGCGCTGACATCCGCCGGTAGATTGAACAGGTGGCGGCCGGCGTCGGATGCCCCTTGCGAGCTTCCCCGGCTGCGGTCGAACGGCAGCTCGAGCGGCGCATGAGAGTCCCCCAGACGTCCACGCCAATAAGCCAGCTGGCGGTCTTTTTCCCCGGCTTCGAACCAGTTGCGCTGCCAGACCGTGTGGTCCGCAAACTGCACCGGCAACGGCTCCAGTGGGGCCGCGGTCTGGCCACACTCCTGCCGGTACAGTGTCAACAGCTCGTCGATGAGGATGCGCACGGAAGCGCCATCGCCAGCAATGTGGTGCAACACGATCCCCAGCGCATGCTGGTCGTCGCCGGTTTTCCAGAGAATGGCGCGCAGCGGCGGCTCGCTATCGAGGCTGAATGGCGCCTGCGCGAACGCCTGCCGCAGCCGCACCAGTTCGGCGGCGCGTGCCGCTTCCGGCAGCGCTGTCAGATCCTGTGTTTGCGCGATGAAGGCGTCCGCCGGCAGGATCACCTGCACCGGCTCACCGCCGTCGCCGACCGGGAACACCGTGCGCAGGGTTTCGTGCCGCTCCACCAGGCGCCGCAGCGCGGCCAGCAGCGCGTCGGCGTTCAGCGCTCCACTGAAGTGCAACACGCCGGGCATGTTGTAGGCGGGGCTGGCCGGGTTCAGCTGCCAGGTCAGCCACAGGCCGCGCTGGGCGTAGGACAGCGGCAGCGGGCCGGCGCGGTCGGCCGCGACAATCGGCAGTTCGGCGAAGCTCAAACCCGCGTCGCGCAGTTTGCCAAGGAAGCCGCGCCGCGCTTCGGGAGTCAGGGCCGCGAAGCGGCGGGCCAGCATTTGCTCGTCCAGTTTCATTGCGTCAGACCTCGAATTCACTCATTAAATCGTCCATCCGCGCCAGGCGGTTCTGCCGCTCGCGCGGCTCGGCGCCGGCCAGCATGCCGGCCGCCTCCAGGCGGACCGCCAGGGCTTCCAGGGTCGGTGCCTCGAATACCGTGCGCACAGGGATCTCGCACGCGTGGCGGCTGGCCAGGGTCGATGCCATCCGCATCGCCATCAGCGAATGGCCGCCAAGTTCAAAGAAATTGTCGTTACGCCCTACCCGCTGGCCGCCCAGCAGCTCGGTCCACAGCGCCGCCAGCGACTCTTCGATCCCGCCCTGCGGGGCCTCGTAGGCGCGTTGGGTCGCCTGCTCCGCGGCCGGCAAGGCGTTGCGATCGACCTTGCCGTTGGCGTTGAGCGGCAGCGTGTCGAGCACCGTGATCACCGAAGGCAGCATGTAATCGGGCAGCGTCACCGCCAGCGACGCCTTCAGGCGCGCGATGTCGAGCTGTCCGTCTCGCCGTGACGAGACGTAGGCCAGCAACCGGGTGCCGGCGGGGCCTTCCTCGGCCACCACCACCGCCTCGCGCACGGCGGGGTCGATGCGCAGTTGCGCCTCCACCTCGCCCAGCTCGATGCGGAAGCCGCGTATCTTCACTTGGTGGTCGATGCGGCCCAAGTAATCCAGTTGGCCGTCCGCGCGCCAGCGCACCAGGTCACCGGTGCGGTACAGGCGCGCGCCGGTGGCGCCGGTGGGATCGGCGATGAAACGTTCGGACGTCAGGCCCGGACGGCGCCAATAGCCGCGCGCCAGTCCTATACCACCCAGATACAGCTCGCCGGCGACGCCGCGCGGCACCTCGTTGAACGCTTCGTCGAGCACGTGGGTGCGCAGCCCGGCCAGCGGACGGCCGATCGGCACGGCCAGCGCGCCCTCGTCGCGGCAATCCCACCAGGTCACCTCGATCGCCGCCTCGGTCGGGCCGTACAGGTTGAGCAGGCTGGCATGCGGGAAGGCCTTCAGGACCGTCGCCTGCAACCCGGCGGGCAAGGCCTCGCCGCTGCAGATGATGCGGCGCACGCCTTCGCAGGCGCCGATACTCGGAAACGCCATGAAGGCTTGCAGCATCGACGGCACAAAGTGGATCGTCGTCACCTGGTGCTGCGCGATGAGCGCAATCAGGCGTTGCGGATCGCGATGGTCGCCCGGCGCCGCCAGCGCAAGCCGCGCGCCGGTCGTCAGCGGCCAGAAAAACTCCCAGAACGAGATGTCAAAGCTGAACGGCGTCTTTTGCAGCACCGTGTCGCCAGCATCCAGCGGCTGGTGGCGTTGGCCCCACGCCAGCCGGTTGCACACCGAGCGGTGGCGGTTGGCGGCGCCTTTTGGGCGTCCGGTGGAGCCGGAGGTATAGATGACGTAGACCAGGCTTTCGCCGTGCAGCGCCACGTCGGGGTTGTGGTCGGCGCCCGCCGGCGGCGCGAAACCGTCCAGATCGAGCAGCGCCAAGCCATCCCGCTCCGGCAGGCGGGCGCGCAGGTGACTCTGGGTCAGCAGCAGCGAGACGCCGCTGTCGTCCAGCATGTAGGCTATGCGCTCGCGCGGATAGTCCGGATCGACCGGCATGTAGGCGGCGCCGGACTTGAGCACCGCCAGCAAAGCGACCACCATCTCGATCGAGCGCTCCATCGCGATCGCCACCACCGCGCCCGGCGCCACGCCCATGCCGGTCAGATGATGCGCAAGCCGGTTGGCGCGCGCGTTCAGCGCAGCATAGCTGAGCGTTTCGTCGCCGAAGCGCAGCGCCTGGGCTTCCGGCGCGCGTAGCACCTGCCGTTCGAACCAGCGGTGCACCAATTCATCAGGGACGACATCCGCGAGTGCGGCGCCGCCGTCGCTCCAGGCGGCGATGCGAGCGCTTTCGGCGGTGGTCAACAACGCCACGTCGCCGACCGCTTGGGTGGGCTGGCCGACCAGCGCGTCGAGCATGGCGACGTAATGCACGCCGAGCAGCTCCATCGTGGCGGCGTCGAACAGTTCCTGGGCGTAGACGAAATCGACACGCACACAACCGTCGCTGCGCTCGCGCGCCTCCACCGACAGTTCGAACTGCGCGTCGCCGTCCGCCGCAGGTTCATCTTCGACCGTCCATCCGGCCACCCGTTGCAGGGCGCGATAGTCTTCGGTCAAATAATTGAACAGCACCTGGAACAGCGGGCTGTGGGCCAGGCTGCGCTCCGGTTGCAGCGCCTCGACCAGTTGTTCGAAAGGCAGCTCCTGATGCGCCTGGGCGCCCAACGCGGCTTCCCGCGCCTGCGCCAGAACCTCCGCCAGCGACAGTCGGCCTCCGATGCGATTGCGCAGCACCAGCGTGTTGACGAAGAAGCCGACCACCTGCCGCAGATCGGCGCGTGCGCGATTGGCGACCGGCACGCCGACGCGGATGTCGGGCTGGCCGGTATAGCGGTAAAGGACCGCCTGCAATCCGGCCAGCAGCAGCATGAACGGCGTGGCGCCTTGCGCCTCCGACTGCCCGCGCAGGCGGGCCACCAGCTCGCCGGACAGCGTGAAGCCATGCCGCGCGGCGCGATAGCGCGCTTCGGCTGCACGTGGGCGGTCGGTCGGCAAGGCCAGTACGGGGTGGGCTTCGCCGGCCGGCACCCCGAGCTGCGCGCGCCAATACGCCAGCGCGCGCTCATGTCCACCCTGCGGTTGATCGTGCAGCCAGGCCGCGTAATCGACGTATTGCAGTGGGACCGGCGACAGCTGCGCCGGCGTGCCAGCGACGGCGGCGGCGTACAACACCGCCAGTTCGTCCAGCAGCACCTGCATCGAGGCGCCGTCGGAGATGATGTGATGCAGCGCCAGCGCCAGAATCTGCGCCTGGTCGTCCAGCCGCACCAGCGCGGCGCGCGCCAGCGGCCCGGTGTTCAAATCGAAGGGTTGGGCATGTAGCGCTCGCAGTGTGTCGACGGCCAGCGCCTCGCGTTCTTCTCGCGGGATGCCGCGCAAGTCGGTAACCAACAGTTCGAGCGCGCCTTCGGCCAGCACCAGTTGTTCGGCCTCGCCATCCGCACGCGCCGGGAACACGGTGCGCAGCGATTCGTGGCGTGCGGCCAAGCCGTTCAACGCCAGGCGCAAGGCCTCCGGTTGCAGGACGCCGGTGATGCGCAAGGCGCCGTGAATGTGATAAGCGCTGCTATTTGGATCCAGCCGCCACAGGAACCATTGGCGGCGCTGCGCCGGGGACAGCGGCAAAGCCAGGGCGCGCCGCTCGGCCGGCAAGACCGGGATGGCTGCCAGTTCGGCGCGGGCGCCACTTCGCAGACAGGCGCGGACGGCGTCCGCCTGGCCTTGCAGGCGCGCTTGTTCGAACACCAGGCTCACCGGGAATTGCACGCCCCACTGCTGCGAGATACGCGCCGCCAGCTGGACCGCGGCCAGCGAGTTGCCGCCGGCGCCGAAGAAGTGCGTGTCGCCGGCGTAGGAACGGGCGACGTCGTGGCCCAGCACCTCACGCCACAAGTCGGCCAGCACGAGTGCGGTTTCGTCCTGCAAAGCGACGGTGGCGGCATCCGCTCCGGCGCCCACCACCATCGTGCCGCCCTCGAACAGCGCATAGGCGTCGAGCGAGCGGTCGGCCCAGCCCTGGCAGCAGGCGCCGCGTTGCAGCTTGCCGCTGGAGGTCTTGGGCAGCGCGCCCGGATTGAGCAGCACCACCACCTGTGGCGCCTCGCCGCATTGTTCACTCACCGCCGCGCCCAGGGCGTCGGCCAGCGCCTGCGGCGGCACGAGCTTTTGCAGCCCGCGCGAGACCTCGGCGGCCACGCCCAGTCCTTCGCGGCCGTCGATTTGCACCGCGAAGGCGGCCACGCGGCCCTTGCGCACCGCCTCGACCTGCGACTCGATCGCGCGTTCGACATCCTGCGGATAGATATTGTGACCACGGACGATGATCATGTCCTTCAGACGGCCGGCGACGAACAGCTGGCCGTCGTGCATGAATCCCAGGTCGCCGGTGCGCAGCCAGCGCTGGCCGTCGCGCTCGACGAAGGCCAGCGCGCTTTCCTGCGGCTTGTTCCAGTAGCCGGCCGCCATGCTGGCGCCGGCGGCCCAAATCTCGCCGACGCCACCGGCGGCGGCGACCGCGCCGCTCAGCGGATCGATGATCATGACCTGGTGCCCGGAAGGCACGGCGCCGCAGCCGACCAGCGCCGCGCCCTCGACGTCCGCCTCCGCCCTGGCTGCGGCCAGCGCGGAGGCGCCGAAGCACGCCACCTTCATGCCGGCGCCGCGCGCGCCGCCGCTGACCAGCAGCGTGGCCTCGGCCAGGCCGTAGCACGGATACACGGCGCCGGCGTTGAAACCAATCCCGGAAAAACGCTCGGTGAAGGCGTCCATCGTGTCGTGCCGCACCGGCTCCGCGCCCGTGTAGGCCACCCGCCAGCTGGACAAGTCCAGTCCCGCCGTCGTCGTGTCCTTGATGCGGTCCAGGCACAGGCGGTAGGCGAAATCGGGGCCGCCGCTGATCGTCACCTTGTGGCGCGAGATCATCTCCAACCAGCGCAGCGGGCGCTCCAGGAAAAAGCGCGGCGACGACAGCACGCACGAGATACCGCTGTAGAACGGTTGCAGCAGGCCGCCGATCAGACCCATGTCGTGGAACAGCGGCGACCACACGCCGAATTTATCGCGAGAGTCGATGGACAGCGCCTCGCGGATGGCCCTCTCGTTGGCCATCAGATTGCCATGGGTGACCATCACGCCCTTGGGCGCGGAGGTCGAGCCGGAGGTGTACTGCAGGAAGGCGACGTCGGCGTCGGCCGGCTGGCGCGGGGTCCAGTCGCCCGGGCCGTCGGCGGAGATCCGGTCGACCAGCATCACCTCTTCGATGCCGAACTGGCCGGCGGCCGCGCCGACCAGCGCCTCGAGCGCGGTGGTCGTAAGCACGCCGCGCGCCTGGGCGTCGGCGGCGATGCCGGCCAGGCGCGCCAGGTGCTGCGGGCGCACCGACTCCGGCGGGAACACGGGAACGGCGATGACGCCGGCGTGGAAGCAGGCGAACATGCTGACGGCGTAGTGCTCGTCGTTGTCGAGCATGATCAGCACCCGGTCGTCGGGCGCGAAGCGGCGCTGCAGCGCGGCCGCCAGCGAGCGCACGCGCGCGCCGAAGTCGCCGTAGGTGAGCGGCGTTTCGAGCAGTTGGCCGTCGCGTTCCGTGACGACGATCAGCGCGGTGTCCCCGGGCCGTTCGGCCACCAGGCGGCTCAGGCAGTCGACAAAATTCACAGGATGGGCAAACGGCTCCCCCTGCGACACGGTAGGTGTCGTCATCGGATTCTCTCGCTAAGGTAGAAAGTTAAAGGCTATTCAGATTGCTGTGCGACTGGGCCATGGCCACGACCACCTTGCGTGGTCCCTTGAACGGCGCGCGCGCGTGCGCCACCAGCATGTTGTCGAGCATGAGCACGTCGCCGGCCTGCCAGCGGAACGACACCGTCTCGGCGTCGAGCACCGCGCGCACCTCGTCGAGCAGCCCGTCGGGGATCACCGAGCCGTCGGCGAAGTAGGTGTTGCGCGGCAGGTCCTCCATCGCCAGCATGTCCTCGAGCGATTCGCGCACCTCCGGCTGCAGGTTGGACACGTGGAACAGGTGCGCCTGGTTGAACCAGACCTTCTCGCCGGTGACGGGATGGGTCTCGACGCCCTGGCACAGCTGGGTGGTGCGCAGATCGCCGTCCGGCTTCCATTCCCAGTCGATGCCGGCCTTGCGGCAGAACGCCTCGACCTCGGCCGGCTGTTCGGTGTTGAAGACGCTCTGCCACGGCACGTCGAACTCGCCGTAGTTGCGCACGTAGAGGATGCCGGCGGCGAAGCGTTCGCGGATGGCCGGCGGCATGCGCCGGTAGATCGCGCGGCTGTCGGCGATCGGCGTCTCGCCTTGTTCGAGGGCCGCCGTGACGCAATGGAACCACGCCTTCATCGGCCACATGCGGGTGTAGGCCTGCTCGTTGTGCAGCGGGATCGATTGGTGCGACGGGTATTCGGTGGCCGTGTAGACGCCGCCACCGACCTCGGTGCGCGGGGTCGAGCCGAACTCGTAGCTCAGCAGCGGATGGCCGAAGCCGGCCGCGAAGCCGCGGAAGGCGTCGACCGACGGCACATCGAAGCCGCGCAGCAGCACGCCGCCGACGGTGGCGACATGCGCCTCGATCGTCTCGCGCAATCTCGGCAAGGCGTCCAGCAGCGGCTCGCCGGCATAGGCCGGGGTGATCAGCACCGGCAGCTCCGAGCCGGGCGGCGCCTGGCGTTCAAATTTTTGTATCGCGTCATTCATGATGGTTCCTCGGTTGCGCCGTCAGGCGATCGCGGCGACCGCATGGCGCACGCCGGAAAACTGGCGCGTCAGTGCGCGCGTGACGGCCGCCAGCGCCTGCGCCTCCTGCTGGCGGATGAAGAAATGGCCGCCGTCGAACCAGTCGAGCGTGAAGGCGGCGCCGGCCTCGCGGCGCCAGGCCTCGATGCGCTCGGCGGCGATATCGTCGTCGCGGCCGGCCAGCACGTGCAGCGGCACTGGCAGTGGCGCGGGCAATGGTGTACCTGGGCCGGCCGGCGACGCGTGCCGGAAGCTGTCGCACACGCGGTAGTCGGCGCCCAGGGTGTCGAGCGTGAGGCGCAGCAGCTCGGCGCTGGCGAACACTTCCTCCGGCGTGCCGCCCTGCTTGCGCAGGTCGGCGATCAACGCGGCGTCGTCGCCCTTGCCGGGGTAGCGCTCCGGATCGCGGCGCGACGGCGCCGGACTGCCGGAGGCGAACAACGCGCATGGCAGCGGCCGCGACAGCGCCCGTTGCCGCTGCGCCATGCCATACGCCAGCAGCGCGCCCATGCTGTGGCCGAACAGCGCGTAGCGCCCGCCCATCGACGCGGCGTGTTCGTCGCACAGCTGCGCCACCAGGGTGTCGCAATCCTCGACGTACGGCTCGCCGATGCGCCCGCCCCGGCCCGGCAACTCCACCGGCACCAGGCGCACCCATGCGGGCAGCAGGCGGCGCCAGCGCAGGTACATGGTGGCGCTGGCGCCGGCGCACGGCAGCACCAGCAGGTCGATCGACGGCGATCCCATGGCGCTGGTCACTGGACGGCGGCGCCGGCGTTGGCCTCGCCGCCCTGGCCCTGCTGCGCCATCCACTGGCGCAGCGACAGCGGACGCATGTCGGTCCACGCGCGTTCGACGTAATCGAGTACGGTTTGCTTGTCGCCCTTGACGCCGTCGACGGCCTTCCAGCCGCCGGGCACGGCCTTCCAATGGGGCCAGATGGAGTACTGCTCTTCGTGGTTGATCAGAACAATGAAAGTTTCGTTTTCGCGGTCAAAACAACTGGTCGTCATGCGCATCCTCGTGCTGTGAATGAACGCGACCTCTCGCGGTGCCGGCTCCTGCGCCGGCATGCTGGTCGCTCCTATTCAAGACGCGACAGCGGGTGATTTGTTTAGTGGAAGAACACGCCGCGACTTAGCCGATGTCGACCAGCTCGCGGCAGCAGGCGATGGCCTGGGTAGCGTCGCGCAGCATGAAATTGACGAGGGTGGCAGAGCAGCCGATCTCCTGGGCGATGTCGCGCTGCGTCAGCCCGCCCAGGCGCGAGAGCTCGAACACCTGGCGCGTGCGCGACGGCAGGCCGCACAGGATGCGGTCGATGGCGTCGATCACCTGCATGCCGTGCAGTTGGTGGTCGGGGATGCTGCCGCCGGACACCTGCGGCAGTTCGCCGTCGTCCGGATAGATGCGGTACGACGACTCGACCGCTTGGCGGCGGCAATGGTCGAGCGCCATGTTGCGCACCACCTGGCAGCAATAGCAGAACGGCTTGAGGATGTCGCGCACGCCCGTCATCTCGACCACCTTCAGGTAGGCGTCCTGGATCACCTCGTCGGCCAGGTGCGAGGTGCCGACGATCTTCTGCGCGATGCGGCGCAACTGCGCCCGGTGTTCGATAAAAATGTCCCCAAGGACTGTTTGTTGCAATTCCACCGACATCAAGGGCCTCCGCATTGGTTAAATCAGCACGATTAATTTTAAGGCAACTGCTGAATGCGAATCATTATCATTTATTTTTAATAAAGTGTCTACATGTTCCCTTAATTAGTTGCTAACGCTGGGTGGCGATGGTGGTGGGAATGCGACGCATTACTCATCTTGATGAGTAATCATCGAGGTACATACCTGACATGCATTTAATGAATATCTTTGCGCTAACCTAGCCTGCCGAGCTTATCTTACCCAACACTGAAAGGTGAAATCCATGACTTCCTCCAAGGTTCCCGCCCTCTTCTTCACACTGGCCCTGGCCAGTTGCGCGCAGGTCGGCGCCGTCGTCACCGCCCCCGGCAAGCAGATCGAATTGCTCAACCGGGGCGCGGTGGCCATCCAGACGCCCGGCGGCGTGTTCGTCAGCTGGCGCCTGCTGGCCACCGACGCCGGCGGCGTGGCGTTCAACGTCTACCGCGGCGGAACCAAACTCAATAGCACTCCGCTCACCGAGCTCAACTACACCGACGCCGCCGGCACCGCGTCGAGCGCGTACTCGGTGCGCGCAGTCGTCAATGGCGCCGAGCAAAGCGGCTTCGACGCTGGCGCCACCTGGTCGGCGCCGTACAAGACGGTGCCGGTGCAGCGCCCGGCCGGCGGCACCACGCCCGACGGCGTGGCCTACACCTACGAGATCAACGACGGCACGCCGGCCGACCTCGACGGCGACGGCGCCTACGAGCTCATCGTCAAATGGCAGCCGACCAACGCCAAGGACAATTCGCAGTCCGGCTACACCGGCAACACGCTGGTCGACGCCTATAAACTCGACGGCACGCGGCTGTGGCGCATCGACCTGGGCCGCAACATCCGCGCCGGCGCCCACTACACCACGATGGTGGCCTACGACTTCGACGGCGACGGCAAGGCCGAGGTCATGATGAAGACGGCCGACGCCACCGTCGACGGCACCGGCACGACGATCGGATCGGCCAGCGCCGACCACCGCAACAGTGCCGGCTACATCCTGACCGGGCCGGAGTTCCTGACCGTGTTCAACGGCCAGACCGGCAAGGCGATGAAGACCAACAACTACCTGCCGGCGCGCGGCACCGTCTCGAGCTGGGGCGACAATTACGGCAACCGGGTCGACCGCTTCCTCGGCGGCGTGGCCAACCTCGACGGCGCGCGCCCGAGCGCGGTGTTTTCGCGCGGCTACTACACGCGCGCCGTCATCGCGGCCTGGGACTGGCGCGACGGCGCGCTGACCAGCCGCTGGGTGTTCGACACCGACGTCGCCGGCAGCGCCGCGCGCGGCCAGGGCGCGCACTGGTTCAGCGTGGCCGACGTCAACAGCGACGGCAAGGACGACATCGTCTATGGCGCGGCCACCATCGACAGCTACGGGCAGTTGCTGTACACGACGGGGCTGTGCCACGGCGATGCTTTGCACGTCGGCAAATTCAATCCGGACCTGGCCGGTCTGCAGGTGTACATGGTGCACGAGACGCCGAGCTGCTACGGCGCCAACGGCACCGGCATGCACAACGCGGCCACCGGCGCGCTGCTGTGGGGCACCAGCGGCGAAGGCGTGGACGTGGGACGCGGCGTGTGCATGGACATCGATCCGGCCTATCCCGGCGAGGAATGCTGGGGCAGTCGCGGCGGCCTGCGCAGCGCGACGGGCGTGCAGATCGGCAGCAACCGGCCGAGCCAGATGAACTTCGCGGCGTGGTGGGATGGGGATTTGCTGCGCGAGGCGCTCGACGGCACGCAGATCAGCAAGTGGAATCCTGCCAGCGGCAGTTCGAGCGTGCTGGTGAACGCGGCCGACGCCGGCGCGGCATCCAACAACGGCACCAAGGCGACGCCGGTGCTGAGCGCCGATTTGCTGGGCGACTGGCGCGAGGAGGTGGTGTGGCGGAACAGCGCCAACACGGCGTTGCTGATCTACAGCACCACCGCGCCGACCGCGACGCGCTTGCCGACGCTGATGCACAACCCGCAGTACCGGGCGCAGGTGGCGGCGCAGAACGCCGGGTATAACCAGCCGCCGCATCCGAGTTTCTATCTGGGCGCGGGGATGGGCACGTTGGTGCAGGAGCCGGTGCATACGCCGTGATCGCTGCGCATCAAGCGTCCGATCACAACGGCACGCTGAGCAGGCCGTCGCGCAACAGGCTCGGCGTGAGGCCGGTCCAGCGCTTGAACGAGCGGCGGAAGTTGGTGGCGTCGTGGAAGCCCAGGTATTGCGCCACCGCTTCGTTGTCGTAGCCGCGCGCCTGGAACAGGTGGATCGCGACATGCGCGCGCACCTGGTCCAACTCGGCCTGGAAATGGCTGCCGTGGCGCGCCAGGTGGCGCTTCATCGTGGCCGCGCTGACGCCGAACGCGGCCGCGCTCAACTCCAGGGTGGGACCGAGCCGGATGTTGGCCAACAAATGGTCGTACAGCGCCGACAACAGGCTCGGCGCCAGCGCGCGCTTGTCGGCGCCCGCCTCCGCCGCCGCGCCGTCGAGCGCCACCGACGCCGCCATCGCGTTGCCGCGCGGCCAGGGCCGGTCGAGCCACTCCGGATTGATCAGCATCGCGTCCAGGTGGCAGTTGAAGCGCAGGTCGGCGCCCAGGTGCACCTCGTGTTGTTCCACGTGCGCCGGCGCGCTGCGGTTCAGGCAGTACCGCCACGGCAGGCGCGCGCCGGCCAGCCAGCGGCACATCGCCGTCACCGCCGTCATGTGCATCTCCACCAGCGCCGGCAATTGGCTCGGCGCGCCGAAGCTGTCGGTCCAGTACAACACCGCCAGGCCGCCCTCCTCGCGCAGGCGCGGCGTCAACAACGGGCACAAACGCACCGCGCCGGCGCACAGGATGTCCAGCGCCTGGCGCAGGTTCTGCGCCTGCAGCAAGGCGTGGCTGAACGCGCCGAAGTGGCCCGGCAGCATCTGCTGGCCCAGCATGAAGCTGGTATCCGGGCTGTCCAGTTCGCGCATGACGTTCGCCAGCAATTGCAGGTATTGCGCCGGGCTGACCGCGACGTCGGCGTCCGGCATGTCCCATCCGCGCAAGCCGGTGCCGCGCAACGGCTTGTCGCCCTGCTCGTCGAGCTCGCGGCTGCGCGCGTAGTCGAGGATCAGCGCGGGCTGGTGCTGGGCCGGGATGAAACAGTCGGCGATTTGCCGGTAGTCCATCATGCGGCTGCCGTCGCGGCCAGCGGCGCCGGGCCGGCAGGCGCGCCGCCCGCGGCCGCCATGACGGTTGTCGAAGCCGCCGCCGCTTGCGACACCGCCCGGCTCAGTTCGGCCAGCAGCACCTCCGGTGCCGCGTCCGCGTTGGAACAGGCGTGACGCAGGCTGACGCCGACCCGGCCGCCTTTGGCGTGGTGGCGCATGTGGCCGACCATGGCCGTTAAATGCCGGGCCAGCGACGCGGCCTCTTCCACGCTGGTGTCCGGCAGCAGCAAGGCGAAGCGGTCGCCGGCATAGCGGCACAGCAAGTCGTCATTGCGCAGGTTCAGCAACAGCATGTGGCCGACCGCCTGCAACACGCGGTCGCCCTCGGGTTGGCCGAATTCGCGGTTGATCAGGTGGAAGCCGTCGATGTCCAGCAGCACCAGCGCGCAGGGCTGGCCGGGCCGGCGCGCCTGCTCGTGGCGGATCTGGCGCCGCAAATAGTCGGCGTTGGCCAGCTGTGTGATGCGGTCGAAGGCGCGGTGATCGCGGAACAGCCGTTCGCGCTTTTGCAGGTGCTCGTTGAGGCGGAACTGCTCGTGCCGCCAGTAATACATGCCGATGGTGACCACCAGCATGCCGACCGGCACCATGCCCTCCAGCCAGTGATCCCACCTTGCCGCCTTGCTGATGGCGAAGAATTCGTCCATGCAATCGGCGAAGGAACCGATCATGATCAGCGCCAGGCCGCCGGCCAGCAGGCGCGTGACCAGGCCTCCCGGACGGCTGCTCAAGGTGAATAATACCCAGCTGCCGGCCATGACGGCGGTGCCGCCCTCGCTGACGATGTCCGTCCATTTCCAGTGGTCGAAGGATTTCGCCACGCCGAGGCTGGCGTACAGGAACAGGCAGCCCAGCAGGGCAAGGCCGGCCGCGATCAGGGTGGAACGGTGGAGTTGCAACATGGGCGGGCTCATCGTGATGGCGTCGGTAGTGCGGCCGCAGCATAGATGAGATTTATGACAACGTCGTGACATCCGGCCGTGCTGGGCGGAAATACGGCCCGGCCTGACAACAGGTGCAAACGGCTCACAGCCAATGGGCGGGGCGCGCCAGAAAGAGACGAGTAAAAGAGACCGATTCCCCGATGGAGCCGCGCGGTGTTCGCCCTCCCCCCGACTCCCCCTCCCCCCTCCGCGCCATCCGCTGCGGCCCGGGCAGCCGGTATGCCGGGTCAATCCAGCTCATCGCGCCCGAATTTGGCCCGACCAACGCGCTTTTGGCCGTCCCGCGCGGCGAAGTGTCATGCAATTGACACATTGACTACTTAGAATCCGCCCGTCTTCCAACTAACATGACGGCACATAATGAAAACCACACAATACAAAATGTCCAAACAGTCCACGCAGCAAGGTCATGGCTGCCGCCTCTCCGTGCTCAGCCTTGGCGTACTGGCCATGCTGGCCGCGCAATCGCACGCCGGCGCGCAAACCAGCCAGGCCACCGACGGCGCCGCCGCCGGCGTGGCCGCCAGCGCCAACAGCGTGGTGATCTCCGGCCAGCGCTCCAGCCTGCGCAACGCGATCGCCGCGCAGGAACAGGCCGACAACATCGTCAGCGTCATCAGCAGCGACGACATCGGCGGCCTGCCGGACAAGAACGCCGCCGAGGCGCTGGCGCGCCTGCCGGGCCTGTCGGTGCAGCGCGACCAGGGCGAAGGCCGCTACGTCAGCGTGCGCGGGCTGGGCCCGGACTTGAATTCGGTCACCATCAACGGCGCGCTGGTGCCGTCGCCCGAATCGGGCCGGCGCGCGGTGGCGCTGGACGTGCTGCCCGCCGGCCTGATCCGTTCGCTGTCGGTCAGCAAGACCTTGACGCCGGATCAGGACGCCAACTCCCTGGGCGGCACCGTCGAAGTCAAAACGCTGTCGGCCTTCGACCTGCCGGGCAAGCTGCTGTCGGCCAGCGTCGGCGCCAGCCGCGACCAGAACATCGGCAAGACCAGCCCGAACGGCAGCATCCTGTTCGCCGACCGCTTCCTGAACGGCAAGCTGGGCGTGGCAGGCGGGGTCAGCTACGAGAAGCGTGAATTCGGCTCCGACAACGTCGAAACCGGCGGCGCCTGGGAGGACGGCAAGCTGACCGGCGTCGAGCTGCGCGACTACCTGCCGACGCGCAAGCGCCGCGCCGCCGCGCTCAACCTCGACTACCACGCCGATAACCTGAGCAAATATTTTGTTCGCAGCTTCATCAGCGACTTCAGCGACGACGAAGTGCGCGACCGCCTGACCATCAGTAACATCGCCGGCGACGGCCTGGCCGAGGGCCAGAGCGCCAGCGCGCGCGGCGAGCGCCGCCTGCGCCAGCGCAAGTACACCCAGACCATCAGCTCGGTGGTGCTGGGCACCGAACAAAAATGGAACGGCTGGAAATTCGACCTGGCCGGCGGCATCAGCCGCGCCACCGACGAGGCGCCGGAGTCGATCAACGACGCCCGCTTCCGTGGCGCCAAGGACTTCGCCGGCGTCGGATTCACCGGCACCGACATCCCGCGCCTGACCGGTCCGGCCGGCCTGTACAACGCCGCCAACTACAAGCTGAACTCGATCGCGCTCAAACAGGGCGACGCCACCGACAAGGAACACCACGTGCGCTTCGACCTGAGCCACAAGTTCGAACTGGGCGAAGGCAGCTCGACGCTCAAGTTCGGCGCCAAGGCCGGCCGCCGCGAAAAATCGAACGACACCGAGGCGTGGTCGTACAGCAGCAAGCAGATCGGCGGCGCCAGCACCGCGCTGGCCGACTACGTCACCGGCAACGACCTCGACTACAAACTGGGCAGCATCGGCAAGGCCATCGACCCGGCCGCGATCCGCCGCCTGGTGGCCGGCCTGAAGCGCGCCGACGCCCGCCTGCTGGTCGACTCGACCGTCGACGACTATCGCATGCACGAGGACATCGACGCCGCCTACGTGCAAAACAGCGTCGACATCGACGCTTGGCACCTGCTGGCCGGCGTGCGCGCCGAGCACACCCGGTTCGACGCGGCCGGCTCGCGCGTCAACGAGGAAGAGGAATCCTTCGATCCGGTCAACCGCAAGCGCTCGTACACCAATTGGCTGCCGTCGCTGCAGGCCCGTTACGACGTCGACGCGAAAACCAGCGTGCGCGCGGCCTGGACCCACGCGGTGGTGCGCGCCAACTTCAGCCAGCTGGCGCCGGGCGTGAGCCTGGCCAGCGACACCGAGGCCACGATCGGCAACCCGGATCTGGCGCCGCTGAAGTCGACCAACCTCGACCTGGGCATCGAGCGCGTGCTGGGCGACGACGGCAGCATGTCGGCCTATGTGTTCCACAAGGACATCAAGAACTTCACCTACACCACCAACCTGGCCGGCAGCGGCCAGTGGGTGGACTACAGCTCGGCTGTGTCCTACGCCAACGGCGACAAGGCCACCGTCAAGGGCATCGAACTGGCCTACACCCAGCCGCTGCGCATGCTGCCGGCGCCGTTCAACCGCTTGATCGTCGGCGCCAACGGCAGCCTGACCCGCTCGGACGCCAACGTCGCCCGCTACGACAGCGACGCCGGCCGCAGCCGCTCGCGCAGCATCGACATGCCGGGCCAGTCGGACCGCGTGCTGAACCTGATGCTGGGCTACGAGCAAGGCCCGCTGAGCACCCGCCTGGCGCTCAACTACAAATCGAAGTACCTGCTGGAGATGGGCGACGACATCCTCGACGCCGGCCAGGACCGCATCGTAGACGCCCAGAAGCAGGTCGACTTCTCGCTGTCTTACCAGCTCAGCAAACAGGTCCAGCTGAACTTCGAGGCGGCCAACCTGAACAACGAAAAGTACTACGTCTACCTGGGCAGCAAAGCGCAAAACGCGCAATACGAACAATACGGCCGCACCTATAAAATCAGTCTCAAAGTGAGCATGTTCTAACAATGAAAACAACAATCTTCAACGGTATTCTCTTCGGCGCGCTGGTCTCGTGCGGCGTGCCGGCCCACAGCGCGCAGGCGGCACAGACGGCACAGACGGCACGCCAGGCCGCCCTGCCCGGCCTGGCCGCCAAGGCCAGCGAACTGGCCGCCCTGCCAGACGGCGGCTGGCTGGCCATCGACAAGCAGGCGCTGCGCCTGCTCGACGCCAGCGGCAACGAGCGCGCGCAGCTGGCCGTGCGCGCCAAGCAGCTCGACCTGCGTCCGCAAGCGCAGGGGGGCGGCGTGCTGGCCGTGGTGCTCGACGCCAACGCCGAACATGTCGTGCCGGTGCTGGTCGACCTCAACGCGGGCACCCTGGCGGCGCAAACGCCGTTCCCGGCACCGCCGTTCGGTATCGAATCGTCATGCCTGTACCGCGACGCCCAGCAAATCGACCATCTGTTCATGATCGGCAAGGATGGCCAGGCCGAACAATGGCTGATGCACGGCGACCAGCGCCAGCTGGTGCGCAAGCTGGCCTTGCCGCCGCATGTCAAGCATTGCCGCGCCGACGACGCCACGCACCAACTGCTGGTCGACGAACAAAAAATGGGCGTGTGGGCCTATGACGCCGACGCCGAGGGCGGCCCCGGCCGCAAGCTGGTGCAGCGCGGCGACACCGTCAAAAAGGGCCAGGTGCGGGTGCTGCCATGGAAGGCGGCGACGGCGCAGGTGGCCAACGCCACGGCCAGCACGAAGCTGATTGTCACGCCGCGCGCGCAGACCGAGCCGGTCGCGCGCCAGGGCGACGCCGCCGACGACCCGGCCATCTGGCGCAACCCGGCCGACCCGGCCGGCGCCCGCATCCTCGGCACCAACAAGAAGCAAGGCTTGCTGGTGTACGACCTGAACGGCAAGCAGCTGCAGCTGCTGGAGGTCGGCCGCCTCAACAACGTCGACGTGCGCCAGGACGTCACCGTCGGCGGACGCAAGCTCGACGTGGCCGTCGCCACCCAGCGCGACGACAACAGCGTGATGCTGTTCACCATCGACGCCGGCGGCACCGTCGCGCCGGCCGGCGCCTTCGCCACCGGGCTGGAGGACATCTACGGCATGTGCCTGTTCCGTCCGGCCGACGGCGGCCTGGAAGCGTTCATCAACGACAAGGATGGCAGCTTCCTGCAATACCGCATCGAAGCAGGCGCCGACGGCAAGGGCATGTCGGGCAAGCTGCTGCGCCGCTTCAAGGTCGCCAGCCAGCCCGAGGGCTGCGTCGTCGACGACCGCAACGAGCGCCTGTTCCTGGGCGAGGAAAAGCGCGGCGTATGGACCGTCTCGGCGCGTGGCGACGCCCCGGCCAAGCTAAGCATGATCATGCCGGTCGGCCCGCAACTGGTGGCCGACGTCGAAGGCATGGGCCTGTACCACGGCGACAAGAGCGACTACCTGGTCGTCTCCAGCCAGGGCGACAACAGCTATTCGGTGCTCGACGCCAAGGCGCCCTACCGGGTGCGCGGCAGCTTCCGGGTCGGCTACAACCTCGCCGCCGGCATCGACGGCACCTCCGAGACGGACGGGCTGGAAGTGAGCTCGGCCAACTTCGGCGGCCCGTACGCCAAAGGCATGCTGGTCATCCAGGACGGCTACAAGCGCTTGCCCGACGGCCCGCAAAACTTCAAGTATGTGGCGTGGGAAGACGTCGCCAAGGCGCTAAAGCTGGATTGATCGTTCCCGCCGCCTAGAAGCGATAGGCGACGTTGGCCCAGGCCAGCGGTTGCCGCTTGCCCGGCTCCGACAGCGGCGCGCCGCCGGTGGTGCGCCATGCCACGATCAGCGCGCCGGTGACCGCGCCACTTCCGTAGCGCACACCGACGCCGGCGCCGCCCAGCCGGCGCGTGCCCGCGCCGTCTCCGCTCCAGCGCTCGCGGTTGGCCTTGACGCGGCCGGCGTCCGCGAACACATAGGGCAGCCAGCCGCCCACCGCGTAGCGTAGCTCCAGCTGCGCCAGCATGCCGGTGTCGCCGTAACCCTCGCCGCTCGGATAGGCGCGCACGCCGTTGCGTCCGCCCAGGCCGAACTTTTGCGACGAATCGAGATTCTTGCTGGCCCATTGCGCCGACACACGCCCGTACACGTCGACGCCGTCGCTGACGGACTGGATGCGCGCCAGATCGATATTGAACTTGTTGAACCGGCCGGCCGAGCGCGCGCTGGCGGCGTCGATGCGCGCCAGCGCGCCGTCCAGGCGCAGCCGGCCGGGCGTCCAGCTGACGGCGCCGTAGGTCACCGCGCCGCGCAGCACGCTGTCGCGGGCGTCGAAATTGAGCGCCAGCGGCAGCGCGTCGCTGGACTTGTCGCTGCTGCTGCCGGTGGCGCCCTGGCGGTCGTTGAGACGCTTGTGCTCGACGCTGCCTGACAACGTCAGGTTGCGCCGCTGCGAGCGGATCAGTGGATAGCTCAGGCCGGCGCTGGCCACATCGGCCGTGCCGGTCGCGTCCAGGCTGGCGAAGCTGTCGGCCAACGCGTAATAGGAATGCGTGTAGCCGACCCTGCCGCGCAAGCCGGACGCGTTCAGCGGCAGCGCGTAGCTGGCCGACCCGAACCACATGTGCTCATCGGTGTACATGCCCTGCAGCGCCAGCTGGTCGCCCAGGGTCAGCGGACTGTCGACGTCGAGGTTGACATGGACGCGCCGGCGGCCCGTGTAGCGGTTGCCGTCGTTGTCGAGGCCGACCTCGCCGGCGTAGCGGTGCGCGCGCCGCACCTCGACCGCCAGGTCGCCGGTGCCGACTTCCCGCCCCGGCTTGACGACCGGCGTGCTTTTGATGCCCGGCTGGTCGTCGAGGATCAAGGTGACCCGCTCGAGCGCCTGGCTTTCAATCACCGTGCCGGGGCGCAGCGGCGACAGGAAGCGCTGGCCCGGGGCGCTCAGCCCGGCGTCGCCGTGGGCGACGATGTCGCCGTAGCGGCCCTCGAGCACGGCGATGGTCAGTTCGCCCCGCTGCATGTCCTGCGGCGGCAGGTAGGCCCGCGCGAACGGATAGCCGGCCGCGCGGTAGTGGGCCGAGATCCGCTCGGCCAGCGCGCTCAGGCCGGCGAAGTCGAAGCTCTTTCCCGCGACCGGACCGAGCGCGGCCACCAGGATTGCCTCCGAAAACAGGGAGTTGCCGGTGACGGCGACGCGTTGCAGCGCCACCGTCGCCCCGCCCGGGGCCACCGGCGTCGCGGCGGCGGCCGGCGGCAGCGGCGGCGGCGCCGCCGGAGCCGGCGGCGGCAGCGCGCGCGGGGCGTTTTCCTGCAACAGCTGTCCGGCGTCGGGCCGCTGCTGGGCCAGGGCCGGGCCGCCGGCGATCACGGCGGCGGCCGCCGCCAGAAGGGTCAAAGCTGGTCTCATGTGCGCTTTCAAGGCTGCCGGATGGGCTGGGAGATTGTAGCGTTACTTGGCGGCGGCCGGCGTGCCCGGCGCGCCCGGTGTTGCGTTCGCGTCGGCGGCGGCCGGCGGCATCTGGATGCCGCCCGACACCACGAACACGCTCAGGAACTTGACGTCGCGCCCGGCGCCGACGCCTTGCGACACCGGCAGGCGATCGCCCTCGCCGGCCGCCGCGCCCGCTGTTGACGCCTGGCCGCCGCCGGCATCGGAGACGGCGGTGTAAGTGAGGCCGCCGACGCTGAGCGATGGCAGCTCAGGCGTCACCCCGGTCATCATCCCCGCGTTGACCGCCTGCGCGGCGACCACCACCGGTATCGCCGAGGCTTGCACGGCGGGAGTCGGGGTTGGGGCCGGGGCCTCCACGACGGCCGGCGCGGGCGCCGGTGTCGGCGCAGGTGTCGGCGCCGGTGTCGGGGCCGGTGTCGGAGCTGGCGTTGGCGTCGGAGCCGGTGTCGGAGCTGGCGCCGGAGCTGGTGTTGGCGCTGGTGTTGGCGTCGGAGCTGGCATGGGCGTCGGTGCTGGCGTCGGTGCTGGCGTTGGTGTCGGTGCTGGCGTTGGCGCTGGCGTCGGCGTCGGAGCTGGCGTCGGCGCTGGCGTCGGCGTCGGAGCTGGCGTTGGCGTTGGCGTTGGCGCTGGCGTCGGAGCTGGCGTCGGCGTCGGAGCTGGCGTCGGCGTTGGCGTTGGCGTCGGCGTCGGCGTCGGAGCTGGCGTTGGCGTTGGCGTTGGCGTTGGCGCTGGCGCCGGAGCTGGCGTTGGCGTCGGCGTCGGCGTCGGCGTCGGCGTCGGCGTTGGAACCGGCGCCGCCAGAATATTTCCGCTCGTCGTGACATTGCCGGTGATGCTGTAATTCTGAGCATCGGCGCCCGCCAGCACCAATCCGCTCACATCGACGGCCACCGCAGTGCCGGCCGTTGCTTGCGCGAAGTGGGCCAACGCGGAGCCACCGTCGACGCTCACATCGTCCCCGGAAACCTTGCCGGCGACATTGCCCGCATGCGTCAAGCTAGCCGTCGTGGTCCCGTCCTCGATTTTATCGGCGATGCTCGTGCCACTCACCAGCAACGCCTTCTGCAGGATCGACGCGGTCAACCCCGACGGCGCGGCCAACTGATAATTCGACGCCAGGCCGGTGCCGTCGGCGAGCACGACCCCGCTCACAGCGACCGCCTTGCCCGTTCCCGCGTTACGGTCGGCGAACGCCCCGCTCTGTCCGGAAAAACCCAGCGTCTCGGCACCGACCAAGCCCTGCAAGGCGCCGCCGCTCAAGGCCGCGGTCGTATCGCCGTCATAGGTTTTATCGGCCGCGACCAGGCCCGCCAGCGTCAACGTCTTCGGCGTGATGACGGCCGCGTTGCGCGCGCCGGCCGCCGACAGCGACGGCAACGCGTAGTTGGCCGCCAGCCCCGCCGTGCCATCGGTCAGGGTCACGGCGCCGACATGGCTGGCGCCGCCCACGTTGGCGCTGTTGGCCGTCGCGCCGGTATAGCCCAAATCCTCGCCGGCGACCAGATTGCCCAGCGTCAGATGGCCGGCCAGGTCGGCCGTGCCGTCATACACCTTGGCCGCGCTCAGCGACACCGTGCGCTGGGTGATGCTGGCCGCCGCGCTGGCCGAGTTGCTCGCCAGCGTGTAGTTGCCCGCGTCCGCGCCGTTCAGGGCGATGTTGCTCACGTTGACGGTGTAGTTGCCGACGTCCTTGCTGCCGAACGCGCCGGTGCCGCTCAGCGTCACGCTGTCGCCGCCGACGACCCCGGCGGCCGTCACCGCCGCCGACGTCGAACCGTCGTAGACCTTGCTCACGGCCACCGGCGTCAAGGCCTTGGTGTTGATGGTGTAGCTGCCGGTGTTGAAATAGCCGACCGCGTAGGTGGTCGACCCGCCCGCCGCCACATAGCTGCCCGGGTTGGCGGCGCTGGCCGTCAGGCTGGCATAGGCGCCGGCGTTCTTGCTGGCGGTGGTGTAGGCCACGGATGGGCTCAGCGAGGCCACCGTGAAACCGCCGGGGCCACCCAGGGTGGTGAAGCTCAGCCCGGTCGCGACGTTGCTGCCGTCGTAGGTCTTGCTGCCGGCGCCATTCTGGATCACGTAGATCGGCGTGGTCGACATGCTCACCGCCTGGTAGGTGGCGTACAGATAGCTGTTGTTCGAGCCCGGGATGACCAGGGTGCCGCAGTTCGGATAAGGCGAGGCGCAGTCGGCCAGCTGCGGCGCCTGGGTGTAGGCCGACAGTTGCGGCGCGCCGTTGACGAACACCAGCCAGCTGGCCACGGACGGGCCCTGGAAGGCGACGCGCGCGCGGCTGCCGTAGGAGACCAGGCCGATGGCGCCCTGCTCGAGCACGCTGGCGGAATAGCCGGCCGTCGAGTTGACCGCGTTCAGCAGCATGACGCCGCCGCCCAGCGCGCTGCCAACGGTGGTGAGCGTGCCGGCGTTGCCCTCGAAGCCGACGCCGAAGGTCTTGACGCCGCCGGCGCTCTCGCCGGTGATGAACAGGTTGCCGGTCCCCGACAGGATGGTCGCGCCGGACTTGATATAGACGCCGCCCGTGGCGCCGGAATAACTGCCGTTGTTGGAACCGACCATCGACTTACCGTTGATGGTGATGTTGCCGCCGCGCGAGAGAATGGTCCTGTTCTGCTCGACCACCACCGCGCCCAGGCTGGCGCTCTGGTTGAGCGCGTAGCCAATGCCGTTGACGACCGCGCCGGCGGCGCCGCCGATCAGGAGCTGGCCGCCGTTGGTGTCGACGTTGGCGTTGAGGTTGACCCCGCCCCGGGTGGCGCCGGCGCCGTTGGCCGCGCTCAACGTCAAGTCGAGTGTGCCGGAGGTGGCGCCGATGTCGCTGTTGACGACGATATTGCGGTCGGCGCGCAAGGTCAGCGCCGCGTCGCCGCCGCCGGTCTTGCTGATCGGGCTGGCGACGGTGATGTCGCCGTTGCCCGCGGCCCCGGCGCCGTAGCTGGCGTTGCTCGACTGGGTGGTCACCGTCACGCTGGTGCCCAGGTTGAGCGCGTTGGTGATGTTGCCGGCCGACGTGGCGTTGATGGTGTAGTCGTACGGGTCGATCAGCCACTCGCCGCCGCGCCCGCGCGACGCGCCGGCGTTGACGGCCAGCGCGCGCGCGGCGGCCACCTCGGCCGCCGACGTCTCGATGAAGCCGCCGTCGCCGCCGGCGGGCGCGCTCGCGTCCAGGGAGCCGGCGATGTCGACCCGGCCGTTGTGCATATCGCCCAGCAGCACGATGCGGCCCTTCTCGCCGCTCGCCAGCGTGCGCGCCTGCACCAGCCCGGTGTTGTTGATCACCGTGCTCACCAGGTCGCCGGCCGCCTTCGCGGTCATCAAGACGGTGCCGCCGTCGGCGCGCACCGCACCGCTGTTGTCGATCAAGGCGTCGAGGGCGGCACGCGCGACCTGCAGCTTGACCGGCCCGCCCAGATCGATGCGCACGTCACTGCCGGCGCCCAGCAGCACGTCGCCGCGCTCGGCCGAGATCTGGCCCGCGTTGACGATCCTGGCCGCCACCAGCGCCACCGCGCCGCCGGCGGCCGCCTGGATATTGCCCTGGTTGATGACGGCGTTGCCGCTCGCGCCCTGCAGATGGTAGTTTCCGTTGATGAAATCCTGGTTGCTCAGACCCAGGGTCGACGCCATCAGGCCGCCGACGTTGACCTGCGCGGTCGGCGAGAACAGCACGCCGTTCGGGTTCAGCAAGAAGACCTGGCCATTGGACGTCAACGCGCCCTGGATGTGCGACACCTCGCTGCCCAGCACACGGTTGAGCGCCACCGCGCTGGCCGACGGCTGCACGAAGTTGACGGTCTTGCCCTGGCCGATGGAGAACGCATCCCAATCGATCGCCAGCTTGGCGCCCGCCTGGTTCACCGTCATCGTCGCGCCGTCGCGGGCAATGGCGCCCTGGCCGGCGACGACGACGCCGCCGACGGGCAGCTCTGCCGCCAGCGCGGCGGCAGCCGTCGCCAGGCCGACCAGCCCGGCCAGGCCAGCACGCGCGGCGCGGCGGCGTTTGGCCTTGCCATGGGCGCCGCCCAGTTCGGATCTCGCCTGCCACGCGCCGGCGCTGGCGTTCCATACGACTCTGAAAATTCGGTTCATGACGGTCCTCGCAAACGATGCAGTCCAAACCGGAACAGGCGTGGCACCGCGCGAACGGGACCGGCTCGGGACGATGTGAGCAGCGAATCGGGGGCTGCGGAAGGCGCCCCGGCGTGGGGCTGGCAGGTGCGCGTGGATTGAGCGGCACCGGAGGCCATACGGCGGCGTGGCCGTTGGATTGCCGTGGGGCAATTAGATTATTATGCAGTCGCCGCTATTTCGCCACCGATTGTTTTAAATCAGTACCGATCCGTTGGTTTTCCACGTCACCGCGCGGCGCCCGCCCCGGTGCGGCACGGAAATATATGGAATTTCTTTCCTGACAATATGATAATCTGCTCAACCATCAAGCCCGCCCCCGAGGAAAGAAAATGCCGGAACACCGCCCGTCCCCCCGCCCCATCGATGTCAAAGCCTACGCCCGCCTCGCCGGCTTGCTCTATCTGGTCATCATCGTCATCGGCGTGCTCGGCGAATCGGTCATCCGGGGCAAACTGGTCGTCTCCGGCGACCCGGAAGCGACCGCCCGCGGCATCCTCGCGGCCGAATGGCTGTGGCGCCTCGGCGTCGGCGGCCAGGACTTGCTGCTCTTGTGCGCCGTCGGCCTCACCCTGCTCTGGTACATCCTGCTGCGCCCCGTCAACCACCATTGGGCGCTGGCGGTGGCCTTCTTCGGGCTGGTCTCGCTGGCGGTCGAAAGCGTCGGCGCGCTGCACCTGCACGCGGTGCTCACGCCGCTATCGGGCTCGGCCTACTTGAAGGTGATCGACCCGCAGCAACTGCACCTGCTCGCCTACCAATCGATCGTCGCCCACGCCCACGCGTTTGGCCTGGCGTTGATCTTCTTCGGCGTCGAATGCCTGATCGTCGGCCACCTGATCCGCCAATCCGGCTATTTTCCGAAGGCCATCGGCTGGCTGATGCAACTGGCCGGCGCCTGCTACCTGGTCAACAGCTTCGCCATGATCCTGTACCCGCCGTTGCAGGACCTGCTGTTCCCCGCCATCTTGCTGCCGTGCTTCATCGGCGAGAGCGCGTTTTGCCTGTATCTGCTGATCAAGGGCGTCGATGTGGCGGCATGGCGGCAGCGGGCAGCGGGCGGATCGGCGGCCGTCTGATCCGGCCGCGCCCGGTTGCCGGTATGGCAGTTATGCCATGTTCATGGCATAATATTGGGCTGTGCCGCTCCGATGGTGAAATTGGTAGACACTGGAGACTTAAAATCTCCCGCCGCAAGGCGTGCCGGTTCGATTCCGGCTCGGAGCACCACCAACTCATCCGTATGCGTCCGGGAACATCCCGGATTTCCCCCGCGTCATAGGGGAATTTGAAATCGGCGTCCGCCGAAGGCTGATGAGGTCTGTTGACGGCCATCGCGTTTGGGGGCATTTTTGGGGGCATGACTGACACCCTCAAAAACTGCATACCCCCAAAATGTCAAATCCCACAGCGCCACTATGTGACATGCAGCTACGCAACGCCAAACCTCGAACCAAGCCCTACAAGCTGTTCGATGGCGGTGGACTTTACCTCGAGGTATTGCCCTCCGCTTCGAAATTTTGGCGCATGAAATTTCGTCAGGCGTCCGGCAAGGAAAGCCGCCTAAGGTTCGGGCCGTATCCTGAAGTTTCTCTAAGCGAGGCGCGCATGCGACGCGACGAAACACGCGCGCTGCGCAGGGGCGGCACAGACCCGGCTCAGGCACGTCGCAGTGAAAAGGCCACAAGACTATTGGCGGCGACACAAACGTTTCAAGTCGTCGCCCTGCTTTGGCTCGACAAGACCAAGGCTGAGCGCGCCGACAGCACGCGACGTAAAATTTTTAACTGGCTTCGCAATGATATTTTTCCCGTTATCGGTAACATGCCGATCACAGAGGTCCGACCTCGAGATGTGCTCGCCGCCCTGCGGGTCATCGAACGAAGAGGAGCGATCGAAACCGCGCACAACGCAAAGCGGGCCGTCGGACAGGTTTTTCGCTTTGGTGTTGCGAGCGACCTTTTTCAACGGGACGTGACCAGGGATCTGCGCGACGCACTCGCGTCCGTACCGGCGGGACGTTACGCGGCGATCACAGGGCCAGGTCCGCTGCGCGCCCTGCTTCGCGCGATCTACGATTACGACGGGCATCCTTCTCCGAGAGCCGCGCTTAAGATTTCACCCATGTTATTTCAGCGGCCGGGCATGATCCGCGCGATGGAATGGCAGGAACTCGACTTACAATGCAGGGAGTGGCGGATACCCGGTAAGAAGATGAAGATGCAAAATGATCACATCGTTCCGCTACCTAGTCAGGCGGTTGAAATCCTACGCCATCTGCGCCCCTTGACTGGCAAGGGAAAGTACGTTTTTCCCGGTATGCGCAGTCATGACCGCTGTATGAGCGAGAACACGATTAATGCAGCACTGCGCAGCATGGGCTTCAGTGCGGAGGTCATGACCGGTCATGGCTTTCGCGCTACCGCGCGCACGATCCTAGACGAGGTACTTGGCGAACGCGTCGACCTTATCGAGCACCAGTTGGCACCGCGTCAAAGATCCGAATGGACGGGCGTACAACCGGACTGCACACCTACCCGCTCGCCGGGAGATGATGCAGCGATGGGCGGCTTACCTCGACAATCTGAGAACAACGCACTCTGAGGATGACGGGCTGCCCCCAGACTCCAACTCGGAAGGCGCGAGTCTGCACAACAGGTAGCATAGGCTATCGCAACTGTGCGTAAGGTAATCAATGGCAGCTAATAGGGATTACAGAATCAACGTCTATTTTAACCGCAGGAACTGCAGCATTTAAGGGGACCATCATGCGCAAAATGCCGTTTATTGCAATTATCGTTGTGCTCTTGGGGTGTATTGTGGGCTACCTAGCTCTTGATCGCATTGAGAAAAATGCGTCACATGAAAAACAAAAAGCTTTCGATGCGGGCTTCTCCAAGTAGCAAGCGGCCAATTCCCGTCGCAGCCCATCGTCGGTCTCATGCGTAGACAGTATGGTCGTCTAGTGATCCCATGTGAATCGCCACGACCATCGTAGACACTCCTGAGCCATAATTTAGGCAAAGCAGAAATCATGAGTGGGAAGCGTTACACGGAAGAATTTAAGGTCGCTGCGGTCAAGCAGGTTCTTGAGCGCGGACACCCAGCAGCCGAGGTCGCTGAGCGACTTGGCGTCAGTATCCACAGCATCTATGCGTGGACGAAGCGGTATGGCGTGCCCGAAGTCGCACGCAAAGCCCATGACGCCCAGTCTGACGAGATGCGGCGACTGAAGGCCGAGTTGAAGCGCGTTACCGAGGAGCGCGACATCTTGAAAAAGGCCGCGGTGTACTTTGCCAAGACGTCCGGGTAAGGTACGCCTTCATTCAGGAAGTACAGGACGAATTTCCGGTGCGGCGCTTGTGCAAGATGATGGGAGTCATCCCAGCGGCTTCTATGCGTGGTGCGCTCAGCCAGAAAGCAAGCGGGCCAAGGAAGAGAAGCGCCTGCTCGGCCACATTAAGCAGTCATGGCTGGAAAGCGGCGCGGTCTACGGCTACCGCAAGGTAGCCGACGACCTGCGCGACTTGGGCGAGCGATGCGGCGTCAATCGCGTTCACCGCATCATGCGCTCGGCGGGGCTGCGCTCGCAGACCGGATACGGCAAGCGCAAATGGAAAGGCGGCGGCGCGCCGTCGGTGGTGGCACCGAATCATCTGCAGCGGCAATTTGACGTGCTTGAGCCAAACCGGGTCTGGGTGACGGACATAACCTACATTCGAACCCATGAAGGCTGGCTGTACCTGGCAGTTGTGCTCGACTTGTTTTCACGCCAGGTTGTAGGGTGGTCGATGAGTTCACGGATTAACACGGAGCTAGCGATAAATGCGCTGTTGATGGCGGTTTGGCGACGCAAACCCGCCGATCCTGTGATGGCTCATTCGGATCAGGGCTCGCAGTTCACCAGCAAGGACTGGCGCGATTTCTTGACGGCGCATCGGCTGGAGCCCAGCATGAGCCGGCGTGAAAACTGTCACGACAATGCAGTCGCTGAAAGCTTCTTCCAGCATCTGAAGCGCGAGCGCATCAAGCGCAAGACTTATGCAACCAGAGACGACGCCAGGCAGGACATCTTCGACTACATCGAGATGTTCTACAATCCGAAGCGCCGTCACGGATTTAATGACAGGCTTTCGCCAGCAGAGTTTGAGCGAAGGCATTTTGAACGACTCGCGGGTGTCTAGCAGACTCGTGGCGATTCAAATATTTAATTCCATTGTTGTAAGCCAGTTCATTTAGGAATTTTTGACGACGTTTTCCGTGGAATTGCATAACACCTACCCAATTAAAAGGCGCCACCCGTAAACCGGGCTTCGCGCAGCGGCATTCACTTCCAGAACTGTTCAATTATCTTTCGGCTTAAGGGGAGGTAATTGCTCAGTACTCCACTGCCAGATAGTTGCGCCATACTGCGAATCTGCGGAAACAGGCATAATCTCACCCTGTTTGAAATAACGAAGACTGTCGGCAATGGCAGGGGTGAACCAGTAGCCTGTTTGGGGACATGGTTCGCCGCCCTCGACACGCAGATTTTCACGCGTTGAGGTTGTCATATGCGGTTGCTTATCGAGCTTTCTGGCGTAGTCCACCAAGTCTTTTGGATACACGACGTGGTCGCGGAAACTGCGGTCATCCAGGTCCAAAAGAAACACTGCTGCTGCAGCTTCAATAGCCCAATAACCACAATAAGCGCCACCGCCCTCGCTAGTATCTAAATGGCTGTCGTGCCACGGTGCTTTCTTCATTGACTGGTACCAAGTCCTCAGATATTTTTCCACGTCTACAATACTTTCTTCTGGCGTGTCTCGATAAAAGCTGTTAATCAGGTCGCGATACGGCTTATCGTGGTACCACTCGTCGACTTCGTAACGGTCTTTGAGTTCATAGGCAAACAAGTCTTCATAGAGCGTATCTTTGGCCGCAAACGCACCATCGAGCATTGCGGCCAATCGTGGCAGCAAGTCACGGCGATGCAGCAAGTAGCATAGTCCAATGATTTGCATCGCGCGTTCGTAATCGTCGATTTCGGCAAAACGAAGAGGTGGGAAATTTGTGTCGTTTGAATATTCCCGTTCGTATTTTGTATTTAATTCGAAAGCTTCAATAACTTTTGTAAAATCATCGCACAAAGCATCTATCGATTCGCCACCGGTGTATTTCAGGAGAAAAAGATCAAATGTTTGATTCGCGACATCGATCGATGCCAATGCGCGACCAAATACTTCTGAGTCAGCGTTGGCGGGTATATGATCACGCCAGTGCAAAATTGTTTTTTCGATGAAATTCGTAAAAAAATTATAGTAATTTTCGTTTAAAAATTGTTGCCTTCGTTTTTCATGGAATTGCATGTTGTGTACCTAATTAGGTTTCGTCAAAATGGATAATATTTTTATGGCTCAAGCTGTAAACTCAATTTTGCGAGCTTGTGATTAACGGCTGATTTCACTTCTTGCTCATCGTGCCGATGCGTGGATGGAATATCGTGATCGGTATGTTTCTCGGGCTTTCCCGGTTCATTCTCAAGCAATGCCTTCTCATGTTCTGCGGCCGAAGGCAGATAGAACGGAGTATAGAAAAGATGACGCGAATACCCGGACTGTTTGATATCGACTTCAAGAACGCGGCCGACCGCCGAGAATAGATTCTTACCTATCCACCGATGACTCATCTGCACAAGCGGTTGCTCCGCCCCGCCACTCTTCGATGACAATGACACACCCGCACCTGGCGCATCCTGCTTCGGCTGCGCTTGCTTGGAGCCACCTGATGGCTTGCCGCCCCCCGTTCCGTCTTTTCCGCCTGCTGGCTTGCCGCCTGGTTTTCCACCTGGCTTCCCGGTGCCTGCAGATCCACGGCCCTCACTCGTATCCGGCTCCAACAATTCCTCAGACTTCGGCAGCGCCGCGTCCTTGATCCGCTTGGCATTGTCCAACAGCTTGCCTTTCACGCCCGGCTTACTGGAGGCGTTCTTTGGTACCTTTCCCACTATCGACGCCTTCGATTCCACAATCGCGTACGGCTTGCCGCCATTGTGCGGGTCGCCTGTTTGCACTTTCCATACACCATCAATTCCTGTCCCATGCGCTTTCAGCGCGAACAATGGATTGAGCCTGGTCGCTTCGTTGAGTTTGCCAGGAAAGGTCTTGCTTGGCTTTTCCTTCCATTCGCCTTGCGTCCCCAGGTCGTGCCGGCTCCAGCCCTTGCCCCAGCCATATTTTTCATACAGAAAATAATCGGTAATGTGCTCACCTACAATGCCGGTCAGGCTCTTGCTGACACCTTCGATGACGCTAGTGCCGATCGAGGCATTGACCGTATTGTTCGATGCGGTAAGCGTGGGTGCGTTGTGGCCGGCTTCGGCGACTTTGGGATCTTTCTTTTCCGGCTTCTTTTCCGCTGGATTGACCTTGCTTTGCGGGCCGAAGGCTTGCGCCGCGTTGTTGCGCTGCTTGGTCTTCCAGTGGGCCAACTTGAGCGTGACGAGCATCACCATGGCCGGCAACTGGGCGCGCACCGTGCTCATGCAGGTGCTCAAAGCGAGCCGTCCCTCGGCGGGCAGGTCGTCGTAAAGCCACGAACCTTCGATCGCGCTCTGAACTGTGCCCAACTGGTTTTTTAGGCCGGCCGCATCGAACAATTTGTCGAGCAAAAATTCCGGACTGGTGTGGATGCCGACTTTGTCGCAGACCATGCGCAGCACGTCGAACAGAATCGGCGCAAAGCGCTCGGGATGCTTGTTGACGATACGGATCGTTTTCTTGACGCCGCCGCCCGCGCCTGGTATCCAACCCACCAGCGCCAGGACCAAGTCGAATTTGGCTTCCATCTGGTCTTCCGCCGATGTGCTGTTGTGGAGTGTCAACAGGCATGTGATGGTGTCGTAGATATTGATCGCCTGGCCCAGGAAGGGGACGAGTCCGGTGGCTATGGCGACGCTGATCTCTTCGATGGCACTGGTGATGGCCGCGCTGTCGGTCTGTGTCTCACCCGCTTGAGGTGCGGTGGTCGCAGGTACGTCGCTCATTGGATATCCCTTCCAGCCATGCTGTACAGCAGCGACTCGACATGGTCTGGATCGGCGGAGTGGCCATGTTTTTTCAAGTCGTTTTGCACGTTTTCCAAGGTGGTCTTTCCGGCGTCTTTGGCGCTGTCTGGTGTGAACGGTTTAGGGTCCTCGCCGAAATAGACCTTGACCGCGCCCTGCGGAATGTTTTCCAGGCGGGCGTGGCCCTTGGCGTCCAGTTTGCCGACACGTGCGGTGCCGTCAGCGAATTCGGCACGATACGCGCCGCCTGCAACTGGCGTCAAGTCCGGCCAGTGATGGTTGAATTCGATGAAGTTGTTGATCTGGCCAATCTTCGGCAACGGTGGCAGAACGGGAGCGGAGGATGCAGGTCCAGCCAGTTCCTTCATGCTGGCCTTGAACGTCATCGTCCCTGGCCCGTGGATCATGATGTCGCCGCCTTCGAGCTTGATGTAGGCGCCTTGTGAGGTCAGCAGCACATGCTCCTTGGCCGCGATGGACACGCTCTTGGTGATGCTCGTCACCGTGATCGCCTTGTCGGCCGTAATGCGCGTTTCGTCCGACTGGCTTTGGCTGGACACCTTGCCGCTGGCCGCGTGCAGCGTGATGCCCGTTTCCTGGTTCGGCTTGTCCTTGCTGTCGGCCTTGCCATATGTGAACAGGCCGATGCCGCCCTTGACCGCATACAGGCTGTTGCCTTGGGCGGCAAAGTTGATGTCCTGGCCGGCCGTGATGCTGCTGGTGTTGCCTGCACTTATGATCGCGTCGGCCGGCGTGGTCGCCGCGATGCCAGCAGGGCTCGACAACTGCAGATGCGGCTCGGCGTAGGCCGTTACCGTGCCAGCGCCGCTGGCACCGTCGCCGCCGGCCTCGTTGGCGTCCGTCGCTTCGATGACGGTGACGCAGTGCGCCATCTGCGCGATCGATGGCAACTTCTCGGGCGCTGGCTCGGCTTGGCCCTTGTCATCCTTGAGCATGGCATTGTGCTTTTGCGCCGTTGTCGCAAGCGCCGTCTGCAATTGCAGGCTTTGGTCGATCTGCGCCTGTGCCTCACGCGAGTCGAGTTGGTTACCGCTGGCATTGATCCGCGCGTCGGTCGACAGCAGAAGGCCGGAACCGGCTCGAATGGCGGCGCCGTGCTCCGTCTTGAGCTCGGCGCCGAATCCCACGGGGTTGAGGCGCTGGTTATCGGTGTGGTGACGCAAATGGCCCATGTTCAATTCGGCCGTGCCCTGATGACGATTGGCGTGGCGCTGCAGCGCCACGCGCGACTGTCCGGCCGTGTCATCAAATACCAGTTGGCTGTACGCGCCGCTGCCGTTTTGGCTGGTGTTCATCGCCTGCGTCTTGAAACCCGACAGTACGGCTTGATGCGCATGCGCGCCGGCCACGCCCGGGAACCATGCTGGTGCATTGCCGGTCGAAACGCCCGCGCCCTGTGCCACCTGATTGTTCTGGGCGTCGTCCTGGCCTCTGCCGTTGTACAGGCTGCCAATGACCACGGGGCGGTCGATGTCGCCGTCAAGGAAATCGATCAGTACTTCACTGCCGATGCGTGGCACGGCGACCGAGCCCCAGTTGGCGCCCGCGACCGGCGCCATCGGCGTGGCTATGCGCACCCATGTGCCTGACTGCTCGTTTGCCGGCGCACCTGCGTGGCCGTCGGGCGATGGATGGTTCAGGCGGCTGTGGCTCAGGTCGTTCTCGCCCGCGCCGCGCTGCCAATGAAACTGCACCTTGATGCGATGATCGCGGTCGGTGTAGGTGGCCTCGCCGGCCGGTCCGACCACGATTGCGGTCTGCTGCCCGCGGACAGTGGGACGGGGATTCAGAAGTTGGCCATGCCCATCCTGCCCGCTGCTGCGATAGGGTGTCTTGCTGCCGATGGCGTCGATACGGTTGCGGTAGACGGGACGTTCGCCCTTCTCCGCGCCCACTGCATGCAGACTATGGTTGCGCTCTTTCTGGATAAGGGCATCGAGTACGCTCTGACCCATTCGTTTGGTGATTTCTGTTTTCGCCTCGGTACTCAGGTTATTGTGGGCGAGGTGCACCACGCGCACGATGACAAAGGTACGCGCGTCGTCGTCGCCGGTGGCACTGGCGGCGTCGAGCTGCGCTTGCCCATTTAGTGTGAAGGTCGTGCCGGCTGAGAGCGTGCGCACGGTACCTGCACCGATGTGCGTTTCACGCATCGCGTCCAGTGCCTGCATCTGGTTGTCGGCGATGCGCTGGCCCTGCTTCCTCGACTCGTAAGCATATGCGCCGGGCGTGTCGCGGCTGACCTGCGGATTACCACCGTCACCATTGACACTGACCGAACTCACCGGTCGCGATCCAGTCGTGCGGTAGTCCCAGCTCGACAACTCGATGGCGTTCGTTTGCTGGCGCGCGCTGGTGCGCCAGCGGTCAATGCTGTCCTCTTTCATTACCGCGCCAGGTTGCGTGAAATTGATCGTGGCCTGAGCATTTTGTTTGAAACTCCCATTATGGTCGGCGATGACCATTGTGTGGGAGCCAAGGGTGGCGCTTTCAGCATTGCCAGTGTGCTCGAAATAGTAAAACAAGCCCTCTTCGCGCATCAGGCGTTCGGCGAACGCCATATTACTTTCCTGATACTGGCAGGTCAGCGATCTGATCGGATACACATCTTTGTCAAGTATGTCGTAGCGCCACGCCGGCACCAAGGGCCCCACGTTCTGCCAACCACCGAAGATCGCATCGAGGATATCGAATACAGTTTTGTCCTGGAATATTCGGCTATCGCGCCCATGAGCCAGGAACGCGTACCAAGGCCCAATGGTGAACACGTAGCGCGCGAAACCGCCGTCAGCACCGGCCCGTTCAGCCGAAGTGATATGGCCATGAAATGGGCGTTTATCATCGCGACTCGTGGCCGTGAGCAGTTCAAGCAGAACCGGCTGCCCGTGCAACGATTTAAGAGGAATTCCCGCGTCGGTCGAGAGCGCAGTGACCTTGAATTCATAGCACTCGCTGAGTCCTTCTTCGCCACGGAAGCATTCGGCGAGAAGCATGTCGCGGCCAATCGGCGTGCTGAACGTAAGCACGCGTGTATCTTGAGTGAAGCTGTTGAGCAGCGCTGACATAGGGGTACATGCTCCTGCGATGCCAATCGATCGCATCTTGATATTGGGGTCGAAAAAGTCCAAGCCCTTATTAGACCACACAAATGTTATCTTTTAATTACGATTAGGCGATCCAATTTGCTTGGTGTCAGAAGTATTGGCTATTGCGCCAACTTAACTAGAGTTGGTGGCATTTCGCCCTTCGAATCGGCGCTGCACAACGGCGCGAAAAACTGATCACAATTGGTGCATTTCCGATGACAAGTTTCACGCTTTTGAAGTAAGCGGTCACGCGGCGGCGGAAGAAGTTACACAGCGGAGCCTATGGCTGGTGGTAACACTGCGCAATAAGGACCATGCAAATTAATAAGCCAAATGCCCGCAAATCAAGTCATTCGGAGATAGCGTTTGTCACGCTCACGGCAAAGCCGCTGCCGATTGGAATGCTCGCCATGGAGCCGCCATCCTCCCCGCCTCATAGCGGAAATTTCTCATTGGCGCCCACCAAAGACTGATCGGCTCTTCTGACAACCATTGCGCCTGCGCCGGCCTCTCACCGCTTCCATTCGCGGAACTGCCGGAAAGCATGTTTGGATGGGAACGCGCCGTCGCGGTGGCCGATGCGGCACGGCCGACTGAACTTACAGCGCAGCCGCCAACGCCGGCGCGGCCACCAATGCCAAAAACCTGCGCGTCACCAGATCCGCCATGGCGGTCAACTCCCGGTCGGCGAACACCCGGCCAGGCGCGGCCCGAAGCGCCCGCGCATGCGCGCCGATGACGCAGCCGAGGAACATATCGGAAAGCATATCCGACTCGACAACCGGACCGAACCGTTCGGCCCACGCGCTGCTGGCGAAGCACCGGTCCAGCAGACCGCGCCACGGGCCGCACTGCATCGCATCGTTCGTTAGCGCCAGCGGAAAATCGCGCGCGGCCACCGCGTCGGCGTGCAGGCTGCGGGACGTCGGCGACAGCGTGTGGCTGAGGAGGTTTAAGGCGATGGCGCGCAAGGTCGCCTCGCAGTGTTGATGCGCGGGCCACAGTCCGGCCGCGCGCGCATGCTCCCGTTCCGCGTCACACTCGATCACCCTGCTCAACAGTCCGAGCTTGCCGCCGAAGTGCATGTAGATCGTCCGCACGGCGACACCCGCTGAGCGCGCGATCAATTCCATGCTGACCTGCGCGTATCCCCTTTCCAGAAAGAGGCTCTTCGCCGTCTCCAGCAAACCGTGGTCGCGGTCGCCTACCCGGCACAGCGGTGTTCTGCCTGGCTGGCTCGCTGCAGCCGGCTTGTAAGAGTTTGCAACGTCCATGTCTCACCAATTTCGGAATATTGTTATGGTGCTGACTATAAATAAAGCGCCGGTGAAACGATAGGACCGTACGTGCCAAGCGGGGTGCCGCCGATGCCAATATGCGTCGCGCTGCCGATTGTCAGTTACGGTCCCCTGCCGTCGCGGCAAGTCCTATTGTTTCCAGTCTGCTTTTTTTACACTAGGCGTGCCCAAACCAGACGAAAGCGAAATATGACCGAGCAACGCACGGCGTTCCCTCCCCTCCCCAGCTTTGTAGACCAGGCCACCATTTCCGGCATGGCTGCCTACGACGCGTTGTGCGCCGAAGCCGCGCGCGATTACGAAGGCTACTGGGCGCGCCTAGCGCGCGAGCACATCGCGTGGAAGCAGCCATTCTCCCGTACCCTCGACGAGGACGACGCGCCCTTTTACAAGTGGTTCGGGGACGGCCGGCTCAACGTCTCCTATAACTGCCTCGACCGTCACCTCATCGACGGCAACGCCGACAAGACCGCCATCATCTTCGAGGCGGACGACGGCATGTCGACCCACGTCAGCTACCGCGAATTGCACGAAAAAGTGTGCAAATTCGCCAACGGCCTCAAATCGCGCGGCATCAAAAAGGGCGACCGCGTCATCATCTACATGTCGATGTCGGTCGAAGGCGTGGCCGCGATGCAGGCGTGCGCGCGCATCGGCGCCACCCACTCGGTGGTGTTCGGCGGCTTCTCGGCCAAATCGCTGCAGGAGCGCATCATCGACGCCGGCGCGGTGGCGGTCATCACGGCCGACGAGCAGCTGCGCGGCGGCAAGCGCCTGCCGTTGAAATCCATCGTCGACGAGGCGCTGGCGTTGGGCGGCTGCGACAGCGTCAAGGACGTCATCGTCTACCGCCGCACCGGTGGCACGATCGGCTTCGAGGCAGGACGCGACCTCTGGCTGCACGAGCTGGTCGCCAGCCAGCCGGCCAAATGCGAACCGGAATGGGTCGACGCCGAGCACCCGCTGTTCATCCTCTACACGTCCGGCTCGACCGGCACGCCGAAAGGCGTGCAGCACTCGAGCGGCGGCTACCTGCTGTGGGCCGCGCTGACGATGAAGTGGAGCTTCGACATCAAGCCGGGCGACGTCTACTGGTGCACCGCCGACATCGGCTGGGTGACCGGCCACAGCTACATCGCCTACGGCCCGACGGCGGTCGGCGCCACGCAAGTGGTGTTCGAAGGCATCCCGACCTTCCCCAACGCCGGACGCTTCTGGGACACCATCGCCAGGCACAAGGTCAGCACTTTCTACACGGCGCCGACGGCGATCCGCTCGCTGATCAAGGCGTCCGACGTCGACCCGAAAGTGCATCCGAAAAACTACGACCTGTCGTCGCTGCGCCTGCTGGGCACCGTGGGCGAGCCGATCAATCCGGAAGCGTGGATGTGGTACTACACGCAAGTGGGCGGCGAAAAATGCCCGATCGTCGACACCTTCTGGCAGACGGAAACGGGCGGCCACATGATCACGCCGCTGCCGGGCGCCACGCCGATGGTGCCGGGCTCGTGCACCCTCCCCTTGCCTGGGATCATGGCGGCCATTGTCGACGAGGCCGGCAACGAGCTGGCCGACGGCCAGGGCGGCATGCTGGTGGTCAAGCGGCCATGGCCGTCGATGATCCGCACCATCTGGAACAATCCGGAGCGCTTCAAGGCCAGCTACTTCCCCGCCGAGCTGGGCGGCAATCTCTACCTGGCCGGGGACGGCGCCATCCGCGACGAACACAGCGGATACTTCACGATCACCGGCCGCATCGACGATGTGCTCAACGTCTCGGGCCACCGCATGGGCACGATGGAGATCGAATCGGCGCTGGTGGCCAACCCGCTGGTGGCCGAGGCGGCCGTGGTGGGCAAGCCCGACGCCACGACCGGCGAGTCCATCTGCGCGTTCGTGGTGCTGAAGCAAGCCACACCGAGCGGCGAGGAAGCCAGGAAAATCGCGCTGGAGTTGCGCGACTGGGTGGCCAAGGAAATCGGCCCGATCGCCAAGCCGAAGGAAATCCGTTTCGGCGACAACCTGCCGAAGACCCGCTCGGGCAAGATCATGCGCCGCCTGCTGCGGGTCTTGGCGAAAGGCGATCCGGTGACACAGGATGTGAGCACGTTGGAAAACCCGGCGATTCTGGACCAGCTGTCGACGCCGGCCTAGGACCGCGCGGGCGCCCGGCCCGGGCTAGCGGAACCGGGCCGTCCGGCGCTGCAGGAAGGCTGAAATGCCTTCCGCGAAATCCGCGCACTGCGTCGCCTCGGCGAACGCGGCGAGGCTCTCGCCGGTCTCGCGCCGCGCGTCCGCGTGACCGAGGCCGCGCAGCATCGACTTCGAGCGCAGCAAGGTGAACGGCGACCGGGCCAGTAGCGTGTCGACCAGGCGCTGCAGCTCCTGCTCGAACCGGTCTTGCGGAAACACTTCTTCGACCAGGCCGATGCGCAAGGCCTGCTCCGCGCCGAACGCTTCCGACGCGTAAATCAGCTTTTTGCTCTGGCCCATGCCGACCGTGGCGACCAGCCGTTGATAGTCGCTGCGCAGATACAGGGCACCCAGTTTTGCCACCGGAATGGAAAAGGTCGCACCGGCGGCGGCGATGCGCACGTCCCCAGCCAGCGACAGCGCCAGCGCGGAGCCGTAGCAGATCCCTTCGATGGCCATGATGACCGGTTTGACCGTGTCCTCGACCGCCGCGATGGCGTCGGCCCACGCCGCGCCGAAGACCAGCGCGTCGGCGGGATTGCCGGGGAAGGTGCTGAGCACCGAGATGTCGTTGCCGGCGCTGAAGTGTCCGCCCGATCCACGCACGACGATGACGCCGACGGCCGGATTGTTGTCGGCGGCGACGACCAGCGCGCGCAAAGCTTGCCAGGTCTCGAGCCGGATGGCGTTGATTTTCGACGGGCGCGCGATGGTGATCGTTGCAAGCGCGTGAGAAATATCCAGCGTGACGTCGCCGAAGGTGGCGGCGGTCGACGGCGGCGTGTCATAAAGTAGCATCCGAGTTTCCCAAAATGACACGCGGGGCGCACCACGCCAAACGCCGTGATCCGCCCCGCGCGATACAACCATGTGCTATTTCGCTGCGATCGCCTCGAACATGGTCGCGAAGCCACCCAGCGCGAAATCGATGGTGGCCGTATCGACAAACCGGCCGTCGACAATTTTAGCACCGACCTGGCCGACGACGATTTCCGGGGTATTGACCGGGCGCGCCAGCGCCGACACCAGCGTTTCGCGGATCTGGTACTGCGCCCGCACGCCGCCCGTCACCGCCGGCGACGACGTCACAATCAGCACCGGCTTGTTTTTCAACGGCGAGCCGTTGTGCGGACGCGACGCCCAGTCGAGCGCGTTCTTCAACACCCCCGGCATGCCGTGATTGTATTCCGGCGAGGCGATCACCAGGGCGTCCGCCTCGGCGATCTGCCGGCGGAAACGCGCGACGGCCTCCGGCAGCGGTTCGACATACAAATCCTGGTTAAACAGCGGTAATTCCCCAATGTCGGCGTAGTCGAACCGCGCGCGGGCCGCGTTGGCGTCGGCCAGGGCCGCCAGGATCGCCTTGGAATAAGCCTGCCGGCGCAGGCTGCCCGAAATGGCAAGTAAGCGATGCATGATCAGGCGCGCCGGCCGACGGTGTTCGACAGCAGTCCGATCCGCTCGATCTCCACCTCCAGCACGTCGCCCTCGCGCATGAAGACCGGCGGCTTGCGCGCGTAGCCGACGCCGGACGGCGTGCCGGTGGCGATCACGTCGCCCGGCTCGAGCGTCATGGCTTCGGACAAGGTGACGATCAACGCGGCCACATCGAAAATCAGGTCGCCGGTATTACTGTCCTGCATGATCTCGCCGTTCAGGCGGGACTGAATGCGCAAGCCCGACGCGCCGGCCGGCAGTTCGTCCGGCGTCACCAGGTCGGCGCTGAAGCCGCCGGTCTGGTCGAAGTTCTTGCCCGAAGTCCATTGCGTGGTTTTGCGCTGGTAGTCGCGGATCGTGCCGTCGTTGAAGCAGCAGTAGCCGGCCACGTAGTCGAGCGCGTTCTCGCGCACATTGGTCGCGGTCTTGCCGATCACGACCGCCAGTTCCGCCTCGAAGTCCAGCTTGTCCGAGCACGCCGGCAGGATGATGGCCGCGTCCGGGCCGCCCAGCGAGGTCGGGCCGCGCAGGAACACCGACGGATAGTCGGGCACTTCGAAGCCGCCCTCGGCCGCGTGGGCGCGGTAGTTCAGGCCGATGCAAATGACCTTGCCGGGGCGCGGAACCGGCGCCAGCAACGTGACGTCGGCGACGGCGATTTCCTCGCCGGCCGGGTGGTCGGCGGCGTTCACCGCCAGGTCGACCGCCGACGTGGCGGTCGGATGGACGCGGATGCCGCGTTCGGTGCGCACGCCGTGCTGGATGCTGCCGTTCAGGGAAAAAGTAACAATACGCATTGGAATAGCTCTCTAAGATTTATACAAGTAATGAAGCGCGGCGCGCACGCCGCGCGGGTTCGGTTAGGCGGACTGGACGCTGAAACTATCCTTGTGCACCGCGCGCAATTCGGCCTTTTGCACCTTGCCCATGGCGTTGCGGGGCAGCTCGTCGACGATGACGATCTTCTTCGGACGCTTGAACGACGCCAGCTGGGTCGCCAGCGCTTCCGTGATCGCCTTCGGGTCCAGTGCGGCGCCCGGGGCGCGCGAGATCACCGCCACGACCGCTTCGCCGAAGTCCGGATGCGGCACGCCGATGACCGCGCTTTCGACGACGCCGTCGAGCGCGTCGATGGCCAGCTCGATTTCCTTGGGATAGACGTTGTAGCCGCCGGAGATGATCAAGTCCTTGGAGCGGCCGACGATGCGGACCACGCCCGCCGCGTCCTGGGTGGCGATGTCGCCGGTGATGAAGAAGCCGTCGGCCGTGTGGTCCTGCGCGGTCTTCTCCGGATTGCGCCAGTAGCCGGCGAACAGGTTCGGCCCCTTGATTTCCAGCACGCCCGGCTCGCCCGCCGCCGCCGGGACGCCGCCCTCGGCCACCACCCGCACCGACACGCCGGGCAGGGCCGGCCCGACGCTGCCGGCGATGCGCTCGCCGTCGTACGGGTTCGACGTCACCATCAGCGCCTCGGTCATGCCGTAGCGCTCCAGGATGGTATGGCCGGTGCGGCCCTTGAATTCCTCGAAGGTGGCGTCGAGCAGCGGCGCCGAACCGCTGATGAACACCCGGATGTGGCGGCACAGGTCGGCGCCGAACGACGGCTCGGCCAGCAGGCGCGTGTAAAAGGTCGGCACGCCCATGAACACCGTCGCGCCCGGCAAATCGCGGAGCACCGCCGCCGCGTCGAAGCGCTCGTGGAACAGCATCGGCGAGGCGTGCAGCAGCGCGCAGTGCAGCGCCACGAACAGCCCGTGCGCGTGGAAGATCGGCAATGCGTGCAGCAGCACGTCGTCATCGCGCCAGCGCCAGGCCTGGCCCAGCACCTTGGCGTTGGACGACAGGTTGCCGTGCGTGAGCACCGCGCCCTTGGAGCGCCCGGTGGTGCCCGAGGTGTACAGGATGGCGGCCGGCGCGCCGGACGCGCTCTGGACGGTGGGCAGCTGCTCCTCGACCGCCGCCCACGGCGCCGCCTCGAGGCCGCCGGCAATGACCGCGCGCGTACCGCCGAAGGCGACCGTCGCGGCCGGCAAGCCGGGGCTCGCCGCCAGCAGGGCCGGTTCGGCGTCCGACAGGAAATACGCCAGTTCGCCCTCCTGATATGCGGTGTTGAGCGGAATGAACACCACGCCGGCGCGCAGGCACGCCAGGTACAGCACCACCGCCGCCGGCGATTTGTGCACCTGCACCAGCGCGCGCTCGCCCGGCTCGACGCCGACCGAGCGCAGCCAGGCGGCCGCACGCGCCGTCTCGCTCAACAGGGCGCCGTAGGTGAGCAGCACCCTGCCCTCGACGACCAGGAAGGCGCGCTCCGGGTGGGCCGCCGCCGCCGCTTCGAACAGGGCGAAGACATTGTCGTTCTCTTGATTGCTGCTGATGGGGGGAGTGTCGTGTCTCATTATAGGTATGTTCTGCATGTTTAGAATTGCACCGTTAGGCGGGAAGCCTGGATCGGCAGGACGAAGTCGCGCACCACGGCTTTGTGCCGCGGGTCGGCTTGGTATGCGTCCCAGCCTGCCCGGTCTGGAAATGTTGCTACTAAAGCGTAACTGCCATTGATGTCCCGGAAGCGCAGGTCCGGACCGTGCTTGATGGTGACGGTCTCCGCAAATTCCACGGCCAGGCTGTTCAGCGCCTGCCGCAGGTTTTCCACCTGTTCCGCCGTCACTTCGGCGATCCACGTGAAGATCACAATGTGGGTAACCATCGAATTTTCTCCTCCTGCGCAGCTGGCGCTAAATATCAACACGCATTGATATTAATGAAGACACCCGGCAGTGTCAATGCCGTTGGCGAAGAAATCTCGCGCAGCTTTGTCCCGTGTTTTCTTTGTTTCGGCCATTGACACCCTCCCCACTCTTGAATAATATCAATGCGTGTTGATATATTTTTTTCGAAACAAAAACAGCGGAGACGAACACCATGACCACCAATAAAGCCGAACGCCTGGCCACCATCCTCGACCAGATTCGCGCACTCGGCCCCACGCTGCGCGAGCGCGCCAGCGAAGCCGAACGCAACAACCGCCACTCCGACGAGACCATCGCCGCGCTCGACGCCACCGGCGCCTTCAACATCGGCAGCCCGGCCGAATACGGCGGCGACGAACTGTCGGTGCGCCAGCAGCTCGACGTCATCATCGAGGTCGCCAAATGGGACGGCTCGGCCGGCTGGACCACCTGGGTCGGCGCCGCCACCAACTGGATTCCGGCCGGGATGGGCGCCAAGGTCGTCGAAGAAGTGTTCGGCGGCAAATGGGTCGGCCCGCGCGTGGCCGGCTCGAGCCACTTCCCGGCCACGCGCGGCAAAGCCAAGCGCGTCGACGGCGGCTGGATCATCTCCGGCGGCCCGTGGACCTTCGGCAGCGATTCGCTGTGGGCGCCCTACACCAACCTCGGTTGCATCTGCGACGAGGGCAACGGCCGCTTCCTGGTCGGCGCCCAGGTGCCGCGCGACCAGCTCAAATTCCTCGACGACTGGAAGGTGGCCGGCATGTGCGCCACCGGCAGCGTCTCGATCACGCTCACCGACGAGGAATTGTTCGTGCCCAACTACCGCGCCATCGATTTCCGCGAAGTGACCAGCGCCGTGCACGACAACGGCCTCAAGGGCAGCCTGTGGAAGGCGCCGACGCTGGGCTGGTCGTTCAGCCTGATGGCCGGCATGTCGATCGGCCTGGCGCAGGGCGCGCTGGCGCGCTTCCTCGACCGCTCCGCCGGTCGCCCGATCCGTGGCACCACCTACAAGAACCAGCTGGAGGCGCCGCTGACCCATTTGCTGCTGTCCGAGGTGCACACCAAGATCCAGTCGGCGCTGCTGATGGCGCGCGCCAACGCCGAAGAGACCGACCGTCTGGGCGCGCTGGCCGCCGCCGGCACGCCGGCCGACGCCGAAACCATGCAACTATTTAGTTCGCGCGTGCTGGTGGAAACGGCCTACGCGGCCAAATGGTGCGCCGAAGCGATCGAGATCCTGCAACGCAATTCCGGCTCGACCGCGATCATGCTGTTCGAACCGATCCAGCGCGCCTGGCGCGACGCCCGCATCGTCACCCTGCACGGCGCGCTGAACCTGGAGGCGCTGTCGGAGAACTACGGGCGCCTGATGGCCGGCCTGCAGCCGCACAATTTCGAGGGCATTACCACGCTCGACCGCTTCACGCCGGCACCGGCGGCAAAGGTCGCTTAAATGACGGCGAACACCCATTCCGCCGCCGCGCCCGACTATTCCGGGCTGGACGCCTGGAAAAAGGCGGCGGCCAAGTCCGCGCCCGGCGGCGACGTCGCGGCGCTGACCTGGACCACGCCCGACGGCATCCAGGTCAAGCCGCTGTACACCCGCAGCGACGTGGCGGGCCTGCAATACACCGACACCCTGCCCGGCTTCGCCCCCTACCTGCGCGGGCCGCAGGCGACCATGTACGCGGTGCGTCCATGGACCATCCGCCAGTACGCCGGCTTCTCCACGGCCGAGGCGTCCAACGCGTTCTACCGCAAGGCGCTGGCGGCCGGCGGACAGGGCGTGTCGGTGGCGTTCGACCTGGCCACCCACCGCGGCTACGACTCGGACCATCCGCGCGTGACCGGCGACGTCGGCAAGGCCGGCGTGGCGATCGACTCGGTCGAGGACATGAAGATCCTGTTCGACGGCATCCCGCTCGACAAGGTGTCGGTGTCGATGACGATGAACGGCGCCGTGCTGCCGATCCTGGCCGGCTACGTGGTCGCCGCCGAGGAGCAAGGCGTGACGCAGGAGCAGTTGTCGGGGACCATACAGAACGACATCCTCAAGGAGTTCATGGTCCGCAACACCTACATCTACCCGCCCGGGCCGTCGATGAAGATCATCGCCGACATCATCGGCTACACGGCCAAGAACATGCCGAAGTTCAATTCGATCTCGATCTCCGGCTACCACATCCAGGAGGCCGGCGCCAACCAGTCGCTGGAGCTGGCGTTCACGCTGGCCGACGGCCGCGAGTACGTCAAGACGGCGATCGCCTCGGGCCTGGACGTCGACGAATTCGCCGGCCGGCTGAGCTTTTTCTTCGCCATCGGCATGAACTTCTACCTGGAGGTGGCCAAGCTGCGCGCCTCCCGCCTGCTGTGGTGGAAGATCATGCAGGAGTTCTCGCCCAAGAGCGCCAAGTCGTCGATGCTGCGCACCCACTGCCAGACCTCCGGCTGGACCCTGACCGAACAGGACCCCTACAACAACGTGGTGCGCACCACCATCGAGGCGATGGCGGCGGTGTTCGGCGGCACCCAGTCGCTGCACACCAACGCGCTCGACGAGGCGATCGCGCTGCCGACCGATTTCTCGTCGCGCATCGCCCGCAACACGCAGCTGGTGATCCAGGAAGAAACCCATATCACCAGCGTGGTCGATCCGTGGGGCGGCTCCTACATGATGGAGAAGCTGACCCAGGACATGGCCGACGAGGCGTGGAAGATCATGGAGGAAGTCGAGGCCATGGGCGGCATGACGCACGCGGTCGAATCGGGCTGGGCCAAGCTGAAGATCGAAGCGTGCGCGGCCGACAAGCAAGCGCGCATCGATTCCGGCAAGGACGTCATCGTCGGCGTCAACAAATACAAGCTGGCCAAGGAAGACCCGATCGAGATCCTCGACATCGACAACGTCGCCGTGCGCGAGTCGCAGATCGCGCGCCTGAACCGGATGCGCGCCGCGCGCGACGACGACAAGATGATGGCCGCGCTCGACGCGCTGGTCAAATGCGCCGAGGGCGGCGACGGCAACCTGCTGGACCTGGCGATCAAGGCGGTACGGCTGCGCGCGTCGGTCGGCGAGATCTCCGACGCGCTGGAAACGGTCTACGGCCGCTTCCGCGCGACGCAGCAGACCGTCTCGGGCGTGTACGGCGCGGTGGTCGAGGGCCAGGTCAGCTGGGAGGAAATCAAGGCCGACATCGAGCAATTCCTGGCCGACGAGGGCCGCCGTCCGCGCATCATGATCGCCAAGCTGGGCCAGGACGGCCACGACCGCGGCGCCAAGGTGGTGGCCACCGCCTTCGCCGACCTCGGGTTCGACATCGACGTCGGCCCGCTGTTCCAGACGCCGGAGGAAGCGGCGCGGCTGGCGATCGAGAACGACGTGCACGCGGTGGGCGTGTCGTCGCTGGCGGCCGGCCACAAGACGTTGCTGCCGGCGCTGGTCAAGGCGCTCAAGGACCAGGGCGCCGACGACATCATCGTCTTCGCCGGCGGCGTGATCCCGGCGCAGGACTACGACTACCTGTTCGAGGCCGGCGCCAAGGCCATTTTCGGGCCGGGCACGCGCATCGAGGATTCGGCCCGGACCACGCTGCTGGAAATCCGCAAGGCGCTGGCCGCCACGGCGGCGTAGACCGTGCCGGCCTCCTTGCAGTCAACCGATGGGGCCGCGCCGCCGCCCGCCGCGCTCGAGCCCGCCGACCAGAAACTGGTCGACGGCGTGCTCGGCCCGGGCGCCGGGCAGCGCCGCGCGCTGGCGAAATCGATCACGCTGATCGAATCGACCCGCGCCGACCACCAGGCGCGCGCGCAACAGGTGCTGGCGGCCTTGCTGCCGCACACGGGCCGCGCGATCCGGGTCGGGATCTCGGGCGTGCCCGGCTCGGGCAAGTCGACCTTCATCGAAGCGCTCGGCAATTTCCTGATCGACGCCGGCAAGCGCGTCGCGGTGCTGGCGGTCGACCCGTCCTCGTCGATCTCCGGCGGCTCCATCCTCGGCGACAAAACGCGGATGGAATCGCTGTGCCAGCGCGAGGAAGCCTTCATCCGCCCCAGTCCCACATCCGGGGCGCTCGGCGGCGTCGCCGAAAAGACGCGCGAAGCCATGCTGCTGTTCGAGGCGGCCGGCTTCGACGTCATCATCGTCGAGACGGTCGGCGTCGGTCAGAGCGAGACGATGGTGGCCGGCATGGTCGACCTGTTCGTGCTGCTGCAACTGGCCAACGCCGGCGACGACCTGCAAACGATCAAGAAGGGGATCGTCGAAATCGCCGACCTGGTCCTGTTCAACAAGGCCGACATCGACGCGCAGGCGACCGAACTGGCGCGCATGCAAGTGCAGACGGCGCTGACGATGCTGCGCCCGGCCAGCAAAAACTGGCGGGTGCCGGTGCTCGCCGTCAGCTCGCTGGCCAGGCGCGGCATCGACGCGTTCTGGGCCGACGTCGAGCGCTACCGCGACACGATGACCGGCACCGGCGAGTTCGACGCCAAGCGCCGCCGCCAGGCGCTGGCGTGGATGTGGAACCTGATCGATTCGGGCGTGCGCCAGCATTTCCGGCGCCATCCGGCCGTCGGCGCCGAGCTCGCGCAACTGACCGAGGCGGTCGCCGAGGGAAGGATCACGCCGGGCGCCGCCGCGTACCGGTTGCTTGACTGTATCAAACACTAAAAACCAACGATAACGGAGCACACCATGCAATACAAAAGGCCGCAATTCAGGGATCTTCTCTACCCCGTCGACTCGCCACGGCTGACGCCGTTCCGCCATCTCGATCCGCATGCCTTCGCGCAGGAGGTGATCAAGGAGCCGATCCCGGCCGCGCTGGTGGCCGACTGGCGCAAGCTGTATGCCGAACCGCACTCCTGCATCACCTGCGATGGCCACAAGGAAACCGGCCTGTACGAGATCAAGAACGAGGGCGCGCCGACCGCGCAGCTGGTCGACGCCGCCAGGAACATGCTCAACGTGCTCGGCGCGGACGAACTCGACAAAGTGCGCTATCCGATCGACGCCAAGGAGTGGCGCAGCTGGAGCAATCCGGAATTCCTGCTCAATCCGAACGGCGTGCGCCTGGAGGATCTGGCGCCGGTCCCGCGCCTGGCGATCATGAACCTGATCAAGGCGTCGCTGAGCGCCAAGGGCTTCGAAAAGGCGCGCGGCTGCATGAAGACCAACGCCTTCCTGGGCCAGCTGTGCCAGCTCGAAAACATCATGAACGAGTGGAGCTACAACTTCCTGCTGTTCGGCGAGCCGTCGATGGACGGTCCGTGGGGCTGGAACCTGTACGGCCACCACCTGTGCCTGAACGTGTTCGTGCAGGGCAGCCAGATGGTGATCTCGCCGACCTTCATGGGCGCCGAGCCGAACGAGATCGACGACGGCCCGAACAAAGGCCTGAAGCTGTTCGACACCGAGCAGGACGTGGGGTTGGCGTTGATGCGTTCGCTGCCCGAGGCGCTGCGCGAGCGGGCCACCGTCTTCAAGCAGATGAAGGACCCGGCCATGCCCGAGGGGCGCTGGAATCCGGGCGACGAGCGCGCGCTCGGCGGCGCCTTCCAGGACAACCGCATCATCCCGTACGAAGGCATTTCGGTGAAGGAGTTTTCGTCGCTGCAGAAGCGCCAGCTGCTCGAGATCGTCGAAGCGTTCGTCTGCTACCTGCCCGAAGGCCCGCTCAGGGCCAAGATGGACCACGTCGAATCGATGCTCGACCGCACCTGGTGGAGCTGGATCGGCGGCCACGGCGAGGACGATCCGTTCTACTACCGCATCCAGAGCCCGGTGGTGATGACCGAGTTCGACCACCACGCCGGCATCTGGCTGGCCAACGACACGCCGGCCAAGTGCCACATCCACACGGTGGTGCGCACGCCCAACGGCAACGACTACGGCAAGGACTTGCTGCGGCTACATTATGAGCAGGTGCATCCGGGTAAAAACCCGGGTACGGCCTGATACGCCACACGCCATGCGCCTTCGACGGCGCATGGCGGCGGCGGCCACGCCGGCGTTTAGGCCGGCACCGGCGGCGTGATGACGATCATCGTGGCGCCGGCGCCGCTGTCGTTGCGGATCGCGCGCGCTTCGCCGGCGGGAATGTGGATGCTGTCGAACAGCTCCAGCACATGCTCGACGCCGTCTTCCTGCTCGATGATCAGCGACCCCTCGGTGATCACATACACCTTGCCGAACGTGCCGGCGCTCATTTGCACCTTGGCGCCATCGCGCAGATACGAATGCCCCACCAGCGCGAAATCGGTGCTGCTGGCCACGCCGCCCTGCAGGCGGCGGGCGACGACATCCTCATGGTGCGGGGCGGTATAAAACGGCGCTTCGGCAAATTTAACTACTTCCATTATCGTTCCTTCGAAAGTTAAAACGGCGCCGGACACCGGCGCCGCTGTGTGGCATGAAAACCGTGGCGCAGCGTCCGGTTACGCCGCCGGGAAGCCGCCCTCGAGGGCGATCACCGACAACGGCTCGCGCTCGCTCGGCTGCTCCTTCTTCTGCAAATCGTCGTCCAGCGTTTCGGCCGGCGCCTGGCGGCCGATGGCGACGGCCGCCTCGATGCGGTAGTGCTCCGGCACGTTCAGTTCCCGGCGCGCGCGTTCCAGGTCGATGCCGATGATGCCGTGCGCGCGCAGGCCGGCCAGCGTCGATTGCAGCCCCAGTTGCGCCCAGGCGGCGCCGGCGTCGAACGAGTGGGTGTACGACGGCACCCATTCGTCGGCCGCCGCGCCCTCTTCGGCGGCCGGATTCCTCATCAACGTATTCGACACGATGAACACCAGGGCCGAGGCGTTCTTGGCCCACACCTGGTTGTCCGGCGTCAGCAGGCCGACAAACTTGTCCCACTGCGGCGTGTCGCGCAGCGCGTACAGGAAGCGCCACGGCTGCGAGTTGAAGCACGACGGCGCCCAGCGCGCCGCCTCCAGCAACGTCATCAGCTGCGTCTCCGGGATCGGCTCCGGCGTGAACGCGCGCGGCGACCAGCGGTGCAGGAACAAGGTCTCGACCGGGAAGTTGGGCACCCGGCGCGTCGCCAGGTACTGGCCGTCGGCGTACAGCAGCGGCGAGACCAGCTCGCCGATGCGGATCTCGTTGACGCGGCCGATGAAGATGGTATGGGTACCGTAGGAAATGGCCTGGTCGATGTCACAGAACAGGTTGGCCTGGGCGTCGACCAGGTAGGGCAAGGCGCCCTGCTCCGCGTTCGCCTTCCACGCGTGGTCGGCGAAACGGTCCGCGCCGCGGATCTTGCTGCTGGCGAAGCGGCCGGCCTGCGCCTCCTGCGAGGCGCGCAGCACGTTGACGCAGAAGTGCCCGCCCGCGTGCAGTATCTTGTGCAGGGTGGCGGTGGTGTTGACGCATACCAGCACCGACGGCGGGTCCATCGACACCGACGTGACCGACGTGGCCGTCATGCCGTGCCAGCCGTCCTGGTCGGTCGTGGACACCACGCAGACGGTGGCGGCCAGGCGCCGCATCGCGCTTTTGAAATCCTGCTGTAAATCCGGGGCGGCCGCGTCGATGGCGGCGCCCTGTGTTGAGCTTGTCATTGTTGTCTCCATTCTTGTTAGCGCTGTGTTGTTTATCGTGGGTTTGCCGCGGGTGCCATCCCCAGCATCGCGCTCGCCTGGGCGAGCAGCGACCCGACCTCCGATCTGGAGGCCGTGCCAAAGACATAAAAGTCCGGTCGCACCAGCGCCGCGTCGGCGCCAAGGCCGTCGAACCAGTCCGCATACGTGCCATCGAGGTCGACCGTGTCGCCGCCCGGGCCGAAATCGGCGACCACGCCGCCCAGGCGGCTCACCGCCGCGCGCAGCGCCGCGTCGATCGCCGGCTCGGCGCCGTCGCCGCGCAGCAGCAATTGCCAGCCCTTGCCGACGACGTCATCGAACAGGCCCTCGCGTCCGCCGTGGCCGACCCGCGCCTGGACCGACAAATAACCGGCGTGCGGATTGCCCGCCTGGAAGGCGGCGCTGTCGCCGAGGCGCGGTTCCGGCGGCGGCTTCAGCGCCAGGGCCGGGTTGCGCATCGCCTCTTTCATTTGGGCGTCGCGCGCGGCCACCTCGGCCGGATCGAGCATGCAGATCAGGCGCCCCATCTCGACCGCCTGGTGGATGATTTCCTGAACGTGGACGCTGCGCTCCGGACCATAGGAGTCGAACAAGGCCAGCGGCGCGCCGCCGCGCAGCACGGCCTCGACGCGCCAGCAGAACGCCAGCGCGTCGCGCATGCCCGAGCACAAGCCCTGGCCCAGGAACGGCGGCATCAGGTGCGCCGCGTCGCCGGCCAGGAACACCCGGCCTTTTTTCCACTGGTCCGCCCACGAGCCACGGAAGGTGTAGACGGCGTGCCGCTCCACGGTGGCATTTTCGGGCGTGACGTTCCACGGCGCCAGCAGCTCCCACGCTTTTTCCATCGTGTTGAGCTCCTCGATCGATTCGCCCGGCATGCGCATGAATTCCCAGCGCCGGCGGCCGGGACCGCTGGCCACCAGCGTCGACGGACGGGCCGGGTCGCAATGCTGGACCACGTACGGCTTCCACACCCGTTCCTCGTCGGGGATGACGTCGACCACCAGCCAGTCGTACTCGAAGCCCAGATCGGTCTGGCCGATCGCCAGCAAGTCGCGCGTGGTGCTGCGGGCGCCGTCGGCGCCGAGCACGTAGCGCGCCGTGGCGCCGATCTTGTCCTGCGGATTGCCCGTCGCGCCGAACTCGAGCGCCACGTGGTCGTCGTGCTGCGTCAGCGCCACCAGCTCGCGCCCGCGGTGGATGGTCACCCGCGGCGAGGCCTCGATGCGGCGCGCCAGCAACTGCTCGACGTCGGGCTGGTAGAACATGTTCATCTGCGCCCAGCCCGACGCGCCCGGCCGGTTCCAGTCGATCTTGAGGATCGTCTCGCCGGCGCCGTTGAGGAATTCGTAGGCTTTATCGGGTCCGATCACCGGGTCCAGCAAGGGTTCCAGCTCGGCGGCCAGGCCGGCCAGCTGCAGCTGGCGGATGATCTCGTGGTCGACCCCGCAGGCGCGCGGGCGCGGATAGAACGTCGGCCAGCGTTCGTACAGGGCCACCGTCATGCCCCGTTGTTCAAGCAGCAGCGCGGCGAACAGTCCGACCGGACCGGCGCCGACAATTACAACGTCGTTCGTCATAGTCATCCTGGCTTAAGCGGCTGGTTGCGGGTGCGCGGCGCGGGTCGGCGCGGCCCCGATGGAAGTGGCGTGCATCATGTCTGTTGTCCCCTCCGTTTTTTATGTTTCGGCTGTCAAGTGCTGCGGCGAAAAATTATATCAACACGCATTGATATTATTCAAGACGCCGCGCAGTGTCAATGGCAAAGCAAAGAAAAATCAGGCTTGCCCGTGCGCGGCGCCGACGCCAAGGCGCCTGGTCGACCACCACACGAGCGGTCCCAGCACGGCGGCGGCAAGCACGCTGGCGCGCACCGATCCGACGCTGGCGACATAGCCCCACAACGCCGCGCCGGCGGCGCTGCCGCCCATCACGGCCATCTGGTAAATCGCCATGGCGCGGGCGCGCACCCGGTCCGGCAACGCCAGCTGCATCGCCACCGTCAACGCGTTGGCGGTGGCGATCCACGCCATGCCGGCGACCGCCAGGGCCGCCGCCGCCAGCCCCATGCCGGGCGCCAGCACCGCCACGGCCGAGGCGGCGGCGTGGACGCAGACGCCGACGCCGACCAGCGTGTCGGGACCGGCCAGGCGCCGCAGCCGGTGCAGATTGAAGGCGGCCAGCACCGCGCCGGCGCCCATGGCCACCAGCAGCGTGGTGAAGGCGCCGGCGCCGGCGCCGCCGCCGGCCAGACGCAGCGCCACCAGCGGCAGCAGCGCCATCAGCGCGGTCGCTTGCAGGAAGAACAGGAAGATGCGCAACAGGATGTTGCGCAGTTGCGCGCGGCCGAGCACGTGCCACAAGCCGGCGCGCATGGCCGCGACAAAGCGCTCGGGAGGCGGCGCGCTGGCTTCGGGCGCCGGCCGCCAGCGCAGGATCAGCGCCAGCGCCGCGCAGCTCAGCAGCGCGTTGAGCAGATACACGCAGGCGCTGCCGGCGCCGGCCAGCAGCGCGCCGGCGATGAGCGGGCCGATGATGCGCGCCATGTTGCCGGCGATACCGTTGAGGGCCAGCGCGGCCGGCAGGTCGTCGCGCCGCACCAGCTGCGGCACGATGGCGGCGAACAGCGGCCAGCGCATCGCCATGCCGATGCCATTGAGAAAACTGCACAGCAGCAGCAACGGCGCGTTCAGGGCGCCGAAAAAGGTCAGCGCGGCCAGCGCCAGGGCGACGCCGGCGACCCATGCATGGGTCCACGCCAAATAGCGGCGCCGGTCCAACAGGTCGGCCAGCGCGCCGCTGGGCAGGCCCAGCAGGAACAACGGCAGCGTCGACGCCGACTGCACCAGCGCGATCATGAAGGCGTTGCCCGTCAACGAAGTCATCAGCCAGGCGGAGGCGACGTCGTTCATCCACATGGTCAGGTTGGCGCCCAGCCAGACCAGCCACAACATGCGAAATCCCGGCAGGCGCAGGGGCGCGAAGGCCGAAGCGGGCGGGCCGGGAGCGTGCCGCAAGACTTACTTCCTGGCGATGGCCTTGAAGAACTTGATCTTCCCGGCTTCGTGGTGGCCGCGCAGCGTGTGGGTGGTCATCACCGGACGCTGTTCGTAGGCCGGCTCCGGCACGTTGGGATTGCCGGTCCACGACAGCAGGCGGCACACGCGGCTGCTGATGCGCCAGCCCTCGGGCGTGCGCACCAGTTCGTCGTCGTACCAGCCACGGCCAACCCAGTCCGGGCCGCCGACGGCGCTGTCGCGCGACAGCAGCCAGTCGCCGTAGGTGAAAGCGTTGGCCTTGTCGCCGTCGACGTGGACGCAGGAGCCGGTCATCGTGTGCATGTGGTTGGTCAAGGTCTCATGGAAGTCCTTGAAGGCGAACTTGAGCGCGTCGACCGACTTCCACACGGCGCCGGCCGGGCCGAACTCGGCGTGCACATCCTTGGTGAACACGTCGTCCAGCAAGTCCCACGCGTGGGCGTCGAGCGCGATGCCGTACAGGTTGATGACTTCGATAATTTCCGCTTTGTCTTGTAATACGCTCATACGTCATTCTCCAATATTGATAAATCAAAAATCACTGCTCATTGCTACATCGGTGTCAGGCGCTGCGCGACAGCTCGGCGCTCATCGGTAATGCCGGCGCGCCGGCCAGGTCCGACGCCGTCCCCGGCGCCGGCGTGGCGGCGGCGTCGCGTCCGCGCTGGTCCGGCCCCGGCAGCAGGAAGTAGGCCAGCGCCGGCAGGAAGATCACCGCGCCGACCATGTTCCAGATGAACATGAACGCCAGCAGGATGCCCATGTCCGCCTGGAACTTGATGTCCGAGAACACCCACGTGGCCACGCCGAGCGCCAGGGTGATGCCGGTCAACATGACGATCTTTCCGGTGAACAGCAGCGCGCCGTGGTAGGCCTGCGACAGCGTTTTTCCCGCCTTCATCTGCGCCAGCATCACCGACAGCATGTACAGCGCGTAGTCGACGCCGATGCCCACGCCCAGCGCGATGACGGGCAAGGTGGCGACCTTGACGCCGATGCCCAGCGCCACCATCAACGCCTCGGCCAGGATCGACGTCACGATCAGCGGCAGCACCGCCACCACCACCGCGCGCCACGAGCGGAACGTCACGTAGCACAGCAGCGCGACGGCGACATACACCAGCAACAGCATTTCACGCCAGGCCTTCTTGACCACCATGTTGGTGGCCGCCTCGATGCCGGCGCTGCCCGCCGCCAGGATGAATTGCGTGTCCTTGGTGCTGTTGGCCCTGGCGAACGCCTCGACCCGGTCGGCCACCCGGCTCAACGTGTCGGCCTTGTGGTCCTTCAGATACACGTAGACGGTCAGCATGCTGCAGGTTTCGTTGTACAGCCCGCGCGGCGCGCCGGCCGTGATGGTGTTGAGCATGCTTTGGTTGTGGGGCACGTCGTACCATTTGAAGTTGCCCTCGTTCAAGCCCGTCATCATGCGCCGGACCAGCATCGCCAGCGTGTTGGTGGTCTCGACGCCGTCGATCTGGCGCAACTCCCATTCGAGCGCGTCGATGCGCATGACGGTCTCGTAGCTCGAACACGCCTGCTGCGGCGTCTTGACCATGACGGCGAAGACGTCGCTGCTGGCGCCGTAGTTCGCGGTCATGAACTTGGCGTCGCGGTTGTAGCGCGAGTGCTCGCGCAACTCCGGCGCGCCCGGATCGAGGTCGCCGATCTTGAGCGATTGCGCCACGTAGAAACCGCCCGCCGACATGGCCACCATGGCCAGCACCGCCCCGCCGGCCCATGTGCGCCGCGTGAAACGGTCGAGGAAGGTCCACACCGGGTTCTTCACGGCGCCGCTCTCGTTGCGGGTGTCGATTTTCAGGCTGCGCGCGGCCGCCCGCTTGCCGACGCCGGTGTACGACAACAGGATGGGCAGCAGGATCAGGTTGGTGAAGATCAACGCGGCCACGCCGATGCTGGCGGCGATGGCCAGCTCGCGGATCACCTGGATATCGATGATCATCAGCACCGCGAAGCCCACCGCGTCGGCGAACAGCGCCGTCAGTCCGGCCAGGAACAGGCGCCGGAACGTGTAGCGCGCGGCGACCAGCTTGTCGATGCCGCGGCCGATGTCCTGCATGATGCCGTTCATTTTCTGGGCGCCGTGGCTCATGCCGATGGCGAACACCAGGAACGGCACCAGGATCGAATACGGATCGAGCTGGTAGCCGAGGATCGGCAACAAGCCCAGTTGCCAGATCACCGCCACCAGCGAGCTGGCCACCACCAGCACCGTGCAGCGCATGCTGCGGGCGAACAGATACAAGGTCGCCGCGCCGATGGCGACGGCCAGCGCGAAGAACAGCAGGAACTCCTTGAGGCCGGCGATCAGGTCGCCCGCGACCTTCGCGAAGCCGGTCACGTGCAGCTTGACGTGCTGGTTTTCGTACTGCTTGCGGACCGCTTCGATCTGCGCCGACAGCGCGGCGTAGTCGAGCAGCTCGCCCTTGGCGTCGCGCGCCAGCAACGGCAGATAGATCACGCTCGATCTCTCGTTGAGCGCGACGATCTGGCCGATCTCGCCGGACCGGGCCACATTGGTTTTCAGGATCTGCCTGGCTTCCGGCGAACCGTCGTAATCCATCGGAATGACCGGCCCACCTTCGAGCCCCTCCTCGGTGACGGCGGCCCAGCGCGTGTTGGGCGTCCACAGCGACTTGACGAACTGGCGGTCGACCCCGGGCAGCAGGAACACCGCGTCGTTGATCTTCTGCAGCGTGGCGAGATAGGCCGGATCGTAGATGCTGCCGTCGGTGCTTTCGACGGCGATCCGCACGGCATTGCTCAGGCCGGTCAGCTCGCTGCGGTATTGCAGGAAATTGGCGACATACGGGTGGCTGACCGGGATCGTCTTTTCAAAGCTGGTGTTGAATTTGAGCTTGGTGGTCTGCCATCCCAGCACGGCCGTGACCAGCGCGCACAGCAACAGGATGGTCCAACGGTGGTTGAACAATAATTTCTCGACCGCCGAGCCCGACTTCTTGTCGAAGTCGGCCAGGTTTTTAACGTCATATGGGCTCATGGTTTACCGCTATCCAGTGAGGTGGCCGGGGAACAGGCGTTCTTAAGCTGACCGAGTTGAAAAATGCCATTCATGGTGAAGGCCAGCCACGCGCCGCCGGCCAGTTGCAGCGTCGTCGTCACCGGCGGCAGCGGCTGCGCGTCGACGCGCCGCGCCTGGTCCTGCCGTGTCGTCACCGAAAACAGCTGGCCGCCCTGGTTCGCCAGCACCGTGCAGTCGGCCGTGGCGGCGGCCGCGCTCATGAACGACACCGGCGGCACGCCGCCGATCCGGGTCCAGACGTTGCCGTCGGCGCCGAGCCGGTAGGCGTTGCCGCGCAGCCCGGCGACGACGAACCGGTCCTCACCCTGGCGGGCGGCGGTGAACCAGCTGCCGTCGTACGGGCTTTTGAGCCTGGCGAACGTCGCGCCGTCGTCGGCCGAATGGAACACCAGCCCCTGTTCGCCGGCCACCAGCAGGTTGGCGCCGATGCGGCGGATCGCGTACAGGTTCAGGGCGCGCGGATTGTCGAAGCGCCCGCCCCACGGCTGCCAGCTCGCGCCGCCGTCGGCGGTCGAAAACACCAGTCCGGCGGCGCCGACCAGCACGGCGTGCCGCTCGTCGCTGGCCTCGAGGTCGAAGAACGGCTTGTCGGCGCCGTCCTGGACCAGCCGTTGCGCCTCGTTCAGCAGCGCGGCGGCGTTGGGCGCGCCGCGCTGTTGTTCCGCTTGCGCGTGCTGCAACATCAGTTGCGCGGCGCGCAAGCCGTCAAGCTTGAGCACCCAGCTCTCGCCGCCATCGCCGGTGTGCAGCACGACGCCGCCGTGACCGGCGGCCCAGCCCGACTTCTCGCCGACGAATTTGACGATCGTCAAGGTGACGCTGGTGGGCACCCGCTTGGCCTGGCGCCAGGTTTTTCCCTGGTCGTCGGACAAGGCGACGATGCCGCGTTCCCCGACGGCGACCACGCGCGCGCCGGCCGACGCGGCGCTCAGCAGCACCGCCTTGTCGAGGCGGCGCGCGGCCACCGCCTCGCGCTGCATCGGATCGGTCAGGGCCTGGGCCTGGGCCAGGGCGCCTGGCGACGCTGCGAGCGCGGTGCACAGGACCGCGCCGACCACAAGATGTGCACGCATGTTCAACGAACGCCCTCGCCCGCCAGCGCGTCCGGCGTGAATGTCGATTCCGGCTTGGGCTTCTGGAACTTGTACTGGACCTTGGTCTCGTTCATGTGCTGCGACGAGAACCAGGTGCCGCCCAGCAGATCATAGAAACCGTACGGTCCCTGGATCGCGCCCGGCAGGTCCGGCGCCGCCAGCGGCAGCGAGAACAGCGTGCGCCACAGCTCGTTCTTGGCGTCGAAGCGGTCGCCCAGCACCGGCATCCAGGTGTCCTCGTCGATGTAGTACAGGTTGCGCTTGGCCGCGTGGCGCTTGCCGCTGGCCAGGGTCGCCTCGACCACCCAGACGCGGTGCAATTCCCACCGCACGTAGTCCGGATTGAGGTGGTTCGGCTGGATCACGGTGCTGGTCTTGGGCGGCACCAGGATGCGGTTCGAGTTGTACGGCACGATGATTTCCTTCTTGCCCACGATCTTCCAGTTGAAGCGTTCCAGGCTGCCCGTGAACACGCCGATCTCGTCGAACGTCATGACGCCGGCCGACGCCGGCGACGGCGTATCGCAGCACAGGTTGGGCAGGCGGCGCACGCGGCGCTGGCCCGTCACGTAGACATAGCCGCGCGACTTGGCGTCGTCGAACTGGTTGCGCACCAGCAGCGCTTCGCCGGCGCGGATCGGCGGACCGTAGTTGAGCACGCGCGCCAGCAGCCATTCGCCGGTGAACTTGTCGCGGTAGGATTCGTCGTAGTACGGGAACTGCAGGTCGTTGCCGGCATCGACGGTCATGACGATGTTGCCGTCGCTGGTGCCGAGGAAGGCCTGGACGTCGACGTGGTAGGCGGCGCCACGCCAGAACAGCACGCTGTTCCACATGACCTCCGCGCCGGTTTTCGGTATCGGGAACGGCACGCCGCCGAACACCTTCTCGGGGAACTGGCCGTCGGTCATCTTGCCCTGGGTGGCGTTCTTCAAGGTGTTCTCGTACATCCAGCCCGGCGCCGCCGCCGTGCGGCGGGTCGGATAGACGTCGACGCGGAAGCTGTTCGGGTATTTCTTGATCAGCGCCTTGACGCCGTCGGTCAGTTTGCCGCTGTACTCGTCGACGTTTTTCGCCGTGATCGTGTACAGCTTCTTGTCGTCGGCGAACGGGTCGTCGCGGCGGCCGTTGGGGCCGACGCCGGTGCCCGGCTTGATGCCGCCGGTCCAGGCGGGAATCGAGCCGTCCTGGTTGCCGGCCTTCTCGGCGCCCAGCGGCGTGAGCGTGGTCTTCAGCGCGGCCGCCTCCTGCGGCGTCACGGCGGCGTGGCCGGCGGCGGACAGGCACAACATCGCGGCGATGGCGGTCAGGCGGTTACGGTGCATGGCAAGCTTCATGTTATGTGTCTCCTAGAACGTGCGGCGAAGTGACAGCGAGATGAAATCGCGGTCTTTGAATTGTTGTGCGACGATGCTGCCGGGTTGCAAAATCTTGTTGCCGTAGTAGTGGGTGAAGCTCACGCTGCCCTTCCAGCTGTCGAGGTAAGTCGCTTCCAGTCCCACGCTCATGTCGCCGCCGTTGTCGACGCCGAAACCGTTGAACGCCGACGAGTTACCCTTCGGGAAATAGCTGGCGGTGGTGTTGACGGTGAGGTCGACGCCGGGCAGGGCCTGGCGGTAGCTGGGCGCGTAGCTCAGGCGCAGGCCCCAGGCGTCGCGTTCGGACGTATTGAGCACCGCTTCCGGATTGCGGCTCACCGACAGGCGCCGGTTCCACGCCAGTTCGCCGAGGAAGCTGGCTTCCTGCGCGATGGCGTTCGGCCCCATGCCCCAGATGAACGAGAAGTTGGCGTGCGCCGTGTTGCCGATCGGGTAGCGCGGATTGTTATCGTTGTCGGCGGCGACGCCGACCGGCACCAGGATCGGGCGCGACGCCACCAGCGAGGTGTTGTGGCGGGTCGACAGCTCGGCGTTGAGGACGATGTCGCCGACCGACTTGCTGGCGCTTACGCCGTAGGCGGTGATGCCCTGCGCGTAGGCGACGTCGTAGACGCCGAGCTGGCCGATGGCCGGATTGGCGCCGGTGCCGAGGAAGGCGTAGGCCGACGGCGCGCGGTCGTGATAGCGGGTGACGTAGAAGCCGAGGTCGAGGTCGTCCGGGTGCCACTTGAATTGCAGGCCGCCCTGCCCCGTATCCTTGGGCGTGTAGTCGTTGACGCGCTTCAGGCTGGCATAGCCGCCGTTGGGCAGCGGGATCGGCAGCAGCACCCGCTCGCCGCCGAACAGGATGTCGTCGTTGGCGAAATAGCTGCCCGACACCGGGAAGCGATTGGCTTCCCAGCTGAACTTGTAGTAGCCGCCGACGGTGATCTCGGACGTCAGCGCGAACTGCGCCGAGATTTGCCGGTCCGGGCGGACGATTTCCTTGAATTGCGAACCGGGCACCGACAGCGCCTTGACGATATCGGTGCCGGCCATGGTGCCGGCCATGCCGTTGTTGCCGAAGAACAGAGTCTCGCCCCACAGGCTGGAGTATTTACCGAAGCGGAACGAGGCCGGTATCGTGCCCAGCTCGCCCTTGCCGAAGACAAAGGCGTCGAGCAGTTCGCCGTTGCGGCCGTGGACCTTGCGGGCGGCGCGGGAGAACTCGTTGTAGCTGTTGCCCACGCCGTTGGCCGTGCGCGGCGAACCGTTGTCGGTGGCCTGGTTGTAGACGCGGTCGTACCAGGCGGCGCCGGTGACGCGGGCGCCGAAGTCCTTGTAGGTGATGTCGAACTCGCTGAACAGGTCGACGCGGTTCGAGATCAAGCCCTTGTCGAGATTGCGGTCGCCGTCGTCGCCGTTGATGTTGGCGAGCAGCGCCGGCGCCTGGCCGCGCACGCGCGCCGCCGCGCTGTATTTGAAGGTGTTATCCCAGCGCATCTTGATGTCGGGGTTGCCGGTGTCGAGCTCGACACTGCCGGCGACCGGGGCGTACAACGCGCTACACATGCCACTGGAGACCAACAGCGCCCGCATTGCGGACGAGCGCGTCGAATCCCGTGCTTTCGATTTCTTCATTTAAGTCTCCGATTATATTTTTTTGCCGTCTATCCGCGGCGTTGCCTGCAAGCCGAAAGTCTCCGGTCAGGTCTTGAGTATGGAAGAAGGCCGCGATGAAAAATAGGACCGCGAACGACAGCAGGGGTGTCGTTCGCGCCAATCGGGCATGAATCGCGCCGGGCGAAAAAAAAGGCCCATCGCGTTGATGGGCCTTTGTCATGGCGGCGACCGCATCGGCGCCGACGCCGCCTGGTGCTAGCCGACCAGGATGGTCTGTATCGACGCGCCGAGCAGCTCGATGACCGCTTCCTGCTCGACCTCGGCGATCAGGGGTATGCGCACGATGTTGCGGCTGACGATGACGCCGACCAGCATCGACGTCGCCAGGCCGGCGCGCAGCGCGGCGTCCGAGCGCGCGTGGAGCTTCGGGCTGAACACCTCGACGATGCGGTACTGCACGAAGTCGCGCAACTGGGCGGCGGCCACCTCGCTCGACATGGCGGCGCGCTGCATCGCCATCAGCGCCTCGCCGTCGCCGCTCTTTTGTTCCCACAACGTCAGGAAGGCGCGCGTCACGCGCCAGCCCAGCCCTTCGACCGGTCCCTCGAACGCCTCGGACATGCGGGTCAGCGCGTCGGCGGACACGGCCAGGCTGGCGGCGAACAGCACCTCCTTGGTGCCGTAGAACTGCATCACCAGCGCCGGATCGACGCCGGCGTCCTTGGCGATCTTGCGGATCGTCGTCGCCGCGAAGCCGTCGGTGGCGAAACTCTTCTTGGCCGCGGCCAGGATCTCGTCGCGCGTGTTGCTGCTGCCGGCGCGTCGCCCGCGCCGGGGTGGTTGTTCGATGGTTACGCTCATTGACGCCCTCTTTGGCCGGATGATATCAACAAACGTTGATATTTTATAGTTGGACAATATTCTAGCATGTCTGTGGACGGGAAGTAACGGTTTGCGTCGCCGCCGCGCCTCCGCGCCGTCACCTGCGCCGTCACCTGCGCCAGCCCGGCGCAGGCCATGCTAGGCTAACGTACAGGACAAAAGCACGCGGCGCCCGCACCATGGCGGCGGCGACCAACGTTTGCGCGGGACAGCGACGACGACATCGATGCCTATCACTTTGCTACACACCAGCGATCGTACCAAAATCGACGTCGCCGCCGGCGCCGGCGGCGAGCGGATCGTGTCCAAGGAGGCGCTGGGCAGCGACGCCGTCGAGCGCGCGCGCCACGAACGCGACATGCTGGCCCGCCTCGAGGGCGTCGACGGCGTGCCGCAACTGGCCGGCGCCGCGCACGCGCCGCAGGTGGTGGCGCTGCGCGAACACGGCGGCGTGCCGCTGGCGCAGCTGCTGCGGCACGAGCGCCTGGCCGTGCCGGACGTGCTGGCGCTGGCGCTGGCGTTGGCCCGCATCGTCGCCGCCGTGCACGCGCGCGGCGTGGTCCACCACGACATCCATCCCGGCCACATCCTGCTCTCGGGCCCCCGGCGGGTGCCGATCCTGATCGACTTCCAGCTCGCCACGGCGGGCTCGGCGGGCATGCGGGCCGGCGCCGCCGGCCAGATGCTCGGCACGCTGGCCTACGCGGCGCCGGAACAGATCAGCGGGGGCAGCCGCGCCGTCGACCACCGGGCCGACCTGTACGCGCTGGGCGCGACGGTGTACGAACTGGCCACCGGCGCGCCGCCGTTCCAGCAGGCCGACATCGCCCGGCTGGCGCAGGACCAGCTCAACCGGGTGCCGGCGCCGCCGGCGTCGCTGGCGCCGGGGCTGCCGGCGCCGCTGTCGGCCATCATCATGCGCCTGCTGGAGAAGGAGCCCGACCGGCGCTACCAGAGCGCCGAGGGCCTGGCGCACGACCTGGCGCGGCTGGCCGGCGGCGCGCACGGCGACTTCGAACTCGGCGCGCGCGACTTCCCGGCGCGCCTGGCCGCGCCGGCGCGGCTGGTGGGCCGCGCGCGCGAGCTGCAAACGCTGATGCGGGCGTTCGAGCGCGCCATGCGCGGCGCCGGGCGCGGCGTGCTGCTGTCGGGCGCGCCCGGGGTCGGCAAACAGCGCCTGGTGGCGCAGTTGCAGCCGCTGGTGGCGGCGCGCGGCGGCTATTTCGTCGCCGGCAAATTCCATCAACTGCGCCACGACCGCCAATCCGACGGCGTCTACCTGGCCTTCCGCGCGCTGGGCCGGCGCCTGCTGGCCGAACCGGAACACCGGCTCGCCGAGATGCGCGCCCGCATCCATGACGCGCTGGGCGTCAACGCCGCGCTGATGGCGGCCAGTTCGCCCGAATTCGCCATCATCCTGGGCGTGCCGGCCGAGCCGTGGAACGACACCACGGCCGACGCCACCAACCGCCTGCTGACCGGCGTGACCACCTTGTTGCGCGCCATCGTCACGCCGCAACGGCCGCTGGTGATGGCCATCGACGACCTGCAATGGGCGCATCCGTTCTCGCTGGCGATCCTCGACACCATCATGCGCGACGCCAACCTGCCCGGCCTGCTGCTGGTGCTGGCTTGGCGCGGCGGCGACCTGCCGCCCGGCCACCCGCTGGCCGCGCTGCTACTGGCCTGGGCCGGGCATGGCGCGCAGCGGCTGGAACTGGACAACCTGCCGGCGGCCGACGTCGCGCTGCTGCTCGAACAGGTGCTGCGCCTGCCGCCGCGGCGCGCGGCCGACCTGGCGGCGGCGCTGGCGGAGCACACCGGCGGCAACCCATACGACACCATCGAGCTGCTCAACGCGCTGCGCCAGAGCGGCGTGCTGCGCCTCGATGACGGCGGCTGGGCATGGGACCAGGACGCGCTCAAGCGCCATGTCGGGCGCGGCGGCGCGGCCAGCCTGCTGCTGGCGCGCATCGACCGCCTGCCGCCGGACAGCGCGCGCCTGCTGCGCGCCATGGCCTGCCTCGGCGGCGACGTCCGCCTCGACCAGTTGGCGGCGGCCACCGGCCTGGCCGCCGAGACGGTCGACGTGTTGCTGGCGCCGGCGCTCGACGACGGCCTGCTGGCGCGCGAGGCCGACGGCGGCGGCGCGCCGCTGGCGCGCTTCCGCCACGACCGCGTGCAGCAGGCCGTCTACGGCGCATTGGCGCCGGCCGAACGCCCCGGCCGGCACCTGGCCATCGCCCGCCGGCTCGAGCCCCTGCCCGACCAGGTCGCGCTGGCGGCGGCCCAGTACCTGGCCGCCGCGCCGCTGATCGAACCGCACGAGCGCACCCGCGTGATCGCGCTGTTCCGCCACGCGGCCCACCTGTCGCGCCAGAGCAACGACGCGGAATGCGAACGCCTGCTGCGCGCCGCGCTCGATCTGCTGGGCGAGCCGGCCGACGCCGCCGCGCGCCGGCTGCGCAACGAGATGCTGTGCGAGCGCCACGCCGCGCTGGTGCGGGTCGGCCGCGCCGGCGACGCCGACGCGCTGTACGCGGCGATGGATGCGACCATCGACGCCGGCGCCGCCGCGCCGCTCGAGCTGATCCCCGCCGCCTGCCTGCAAATGTCGGCGCTGATGCTGCGGCGCCAGCTGGCCGAGGCCGTGGCGCTGGGCATGCGCATGCTCGACCGGCTCGGTTTCCCGCTGGCGCGCTTCGACGGCGCGGCGGCCATCGCCGCCGAGCTCGACGCCTTCGGCGCCTGGCTCGAACGCCAGGACGCCCACGGCGTCGGCGCCTCCGCCCACGCGGAAACGGCCGACGCGCGCATCGGCGCCGTCGCCATGGTGTTCGAGCGCTGCGTGCGCGCCGCGTTCTTCATCGACGACGCCCTGCTGGCCGGGCTGTCGCTGGGCGCCTGGCGGCTGTGGCGCGACCACGGCCTGTGCGCGCCGATGGTGGCGCCGGTGAGCTTCATCGGCATCGTCGCCATCCGCCAGCGCGACGACTACCGGCTCGGCTACGACGCCTCGCGCTTTTTGCTGCGCCTGTGCGAGGAACGCGGCTACGTGCTCGAGGGCGAGCGCGTGCGCGCCCTGTTCTCGGTCTCGCACGCGCACTGGCGCGAGCCGCTCGAACACTGCCTGGCGCACGCGCGCCAGGCCCACGCGGCGCTGATGCAGGGCGGCGACCTGCTGGCGGCCTGCCTGCCGCTGATCGCCGTGGTCAGCTGCACGCTCGAGAGCGCGCCGACGCTGGCCGCCGGCGTGGCCGAGGCGCGCGCCGCGCTCGACGTGGCCGCGCGCGCCAACAACCTGGTGGCCGCCCCCGCCTTCCGCGCCGTGCTGGCGCTGTCGCGCGCGCTGCACGACGGCCACGACGCGCTCGAGGCCGAGGACCCGGCCCACTTCACGCCGCTGGGGCGCTGCAACTGGCACATCGCCCAGGCGATCAAGAGCGCGCTGATGGACGAGCCCGGGCTGCTCGACGAACACAGCGGCGCCGCCTTCGCCGCCCGCGACGTCCTCTACGGCGGCTACAGCAAGGTGTTGGTCACCCTGCTGCGGGCGCTGTCGCTGGCGCGCCAGGCGCAGGACGGCGATGGCGCGCGCCGCGCCGCGCTGCTGGCGGCGATCGCGCCGCTGCGCGACGAACTGGCCCGCTGGGCCGTCGACGCGCCGGACAACGTGCGCCACCTGATGCTGTGGCTCGACGCCGAACGCGCCCGCGCCAACGACGACTTCATCGGCGCCGCGCGCGCCTACGACGACGCCCTGGCCGCGCTCGACGCGCGCCAGCGTCCGTGGCACCGCGCGCTGATCGGCGAGCGCGCCGGCCTGTTCCATCTCGCCCACGCGATGCCGCGCACCGGCCGCCAGCTGCTGGCCGAGGCGCGCCGCCACTACCAGGCCTGGGGCGCGGCGGCCAAGGTGGCCCGGCTCGAGCGCGAGCACGGCTTCCTGCGCAGCGCCGCCGGGTCGCTGGCGGCGGACGTGGACGGGCGCGCGCGGGTCTCCACCGACAGCCTGCACATGCTCGCGCTGCTGCGCGCGTCGCAGGCGCTGAGCTCCGAAACCAGCCTGGCGCGGCTGCACGCGCGCGTGGCCGAGCAGCTCGGCGCGATGACCGGCGCCGGCGAGGTGCGCCTGTTGCTGCCGCGCGAGGACGGCGACGGCTGGGCGCTGGCCGGCGCCGAACCGGGCGCCGGCGCCGGCGAGGCGCCCGGCGTGGCGGCCGGCGCCGGCGTGCTGCCGCTGTCGGCCATCCGCTACGTGGTGCGCACGCGCGCCGCGCTGGTGGTCGACGACGCCACCGGCGACGAACGCTTCGCGGCCGATCCGTACTGGCGCGGCATGCGGCTGTGCTCGTTGTTGCTGCTGCCGGTGATGAACCGCGGCGAGCTGCGGGCCATCCTGATGCTGGAAAACCGCCAGCGGCGCGGCGCCTTCGCCGCCGACCGCCTCGAGACGGTCGAGCTGATCGCCGGCCAGCTGGCCGTCTCGCTCGACAACGCCATGCTGTACGCCTCGCTCGAGCGCAAGGTGGCCGAGCGCACCCGGGCGCTGGAACTGGCCAACCGCGAGCTGGCCGCGCTCAGCGTGACCGACGCGCTGACCGGCCTGGCCAACCGGCGCCACTTCGACCAGGCGCTGGGCACCGAATGGCGCCGCGCGCGGCGCGCCGGCACGCCGCTGGGCGCGGCGATGATCGACATCGACCAGTTCAAGCCGTACAACGACCTTTACGGCCACCAGCAGGGCGACGCCTGCCTGCGGCTGGTGGCCGAGGCCCTGGCGCACAGCGTGCGCCAGGGCGTGGACCTGGTGGCGCGCTACGGCGGCGAGGAATTCGCCATCATCCTGCCCGGCGCCGACCTGGCCGAGACGGCCGCCGTGGCCGAGCGCGCGCGCGCCGCCGTGGCGGCGCTGGCGGCGCCGCACCAGCGCTCCGCGCACGGCATCGTCACCGTCAGCATCGGCGTGGCGGCGCTGGCGCCGCCGGCCGATCTGGACGCCGACGGCCTGTACCGGGCCGCCGACGCCGCGCTGTACCAGGCCAAGGAGTCGGGGCGCAACCGGGTGGTCCGCGCGCCGGCGCGGCCGCCACCGCCGGCCACCGATTTTTAAGGATACTTACGTAACCAAACAGCGTACCATAGTGATTTCAGACAAGTCGTCTGATAAGTTGTATATTTCTGGTATTGACACTAGCAATGTAGAACCCTATGGCCAAAAAGTCTCCCACCCCAGCGCCGCCGGCACCGACCCCGCTCGATCTCGAACGCGCCGACGGACTGGCGGCCGATCCGCACAATATCTGGCGGCACGATAACATCGGCCGCCTGGCGCTGTTCTGCTTCAACCATCTGGAGGCGCGGATGCTGCAAAAGCTGGCCACCCAGGCGCCCGACCTGCGGCAGACCCACTTGCGCATCTTCCGCCATATCGACTTCGGCGGCACCCGCGTCACCGAGATCGCCGCGCGCGCCAAGGTCACCAAAGGGGCGATGAGCCAGGCGCTGGCCGATTGCGAGCGCCTCGGCTACCTGGCGGCCAGGCCCGACGACGGCGACGCCCGCGCGCGCGTGGTCGACTTCACCGCCAAGGGGCGCAAGGCGATGGCGACCTGCCGCAAGGCCATCAGCGAGACGGAGGCCGAGTTCGAGGCCGCCATCGGCGTCGAAAAATACGCGCTGCTCAAGACGCTGCTGCTGGAGATACGCAGCGGACTGCAGGCGGCCGACGACGCCGCCGGGCCCTAGGGCGCGGCGCGCGCCGGCGGCTCGAAAGCATAGCGGCGCAGCAAGCCCCGGTAGGTGCCGTCCCTGACCATGTCGTCGAACGCCTTTTTCCAGGCCGCGCCGACGGCCGGATCGAGGTCGCGCGAAGCGGCCAGGTACACCTGCACCCGCTTCAACACCGCGCCGCGCCGCAGGTTGGCGACCGGCAGCCCGGCCGCGCGCTGGAAGGCCAGAATGCCGTTCCACGGTCCGACCCACGCGTCGATGCGTCCGCGATCGAGCTTGCGCGCGTTGGCGATGTCGCGCGTCGACAGCTGCAGGTCGGGCCAGCGTTGCTGCAAGGCTAACTCGGCCGCCACGCCTTCGCGCACCAGGCCGACGTGCAGGTGCGCGACCTTGTCGAGCGTTGAAATATCGACGCCGGAATCGCGCTTGGCCACGACGACGAATTCCTCCTCAAACAATTGCACCAGCCATTGATAACTGGCTTCGCGCGCCGGCGTGCGCGCCAACGGCGCCATCAGCACGGCGGGGCCGGCGGCGGCCAGCATGATGGCGCGCTGGAACGGATACAGTTCGATCGGGCCGGCATGGCCGACGCGCCGCGCCATGTCGCGCAACATGTCGCACACCAGCCCGGCCGGAGGCGCGCCGGGCCGGCGCTCGTCTTCCGAACAGAAGATGGCGGTGTCGGCGGCGATCAGCCGCACCTTGGGGGCCGGCCCGGACGCGTTGGCGCCGCTGACGCCAACTAGCCAGGCGAGCGCGAGGACCGCCACCGCGCCGCGCCACCGTCGTCCAATTCCCATGCCGTCATCCCGTGCACCAAAAAGGACAATATACACCGGGCGGCGCTGCCGGACGCGTCCAAAAAACCACAAACGGCCCGCCGCGCGCAAAGTTGTCGGACGACCCAATCTTCAGGCTTCCTTTATTTTTGCGGCGCCGCGCCATTGACGGGCGCGCGCTTCTATTCCACCATCCGGCCTGCATTGTGACAACTCCTATGTCTCTCCTTGCCCGGGCCGCCTCGCCGTCATCTGGGGCCCGGGGTTTTTTTCCTTTTCGGCGCGACCACCACCAACCGATGATGAACCCGATCACCTCGCTTACCCGGAGCAGCCGTCTGCTGCTGACACTGCTGCTGACACCGCTGTTGGCGCTGTGCGACCAGCCCGGCGCCAGCGCCGCCGACGGCGCCTACCAGCCCACGTCCTACGTGCGTTTCCAGAACGCCGAGTGGACCAAAAACGCCAGCATCTATCAAATCAATACCCGCCAGTTCACCGCCGAAGGCACGTTCCGCGCGGCCGAACAACAGTTGCCGCGCCTGAAGGAGCTGGGGGTGGACATCCTGTGGCTGATGCCGATCCACCCGATCGGCCAGGTCAAGCGCAAGGGGGTGCTGGGCAGCCCCTACGCCGTGCGCGACTATCTGGCCGTCAATCCCGAATTCGGCACCCTCGCCGACTTCAAGCGCTTCGTCGACACCGCCCACGGCCTGGGGCTGCACGTGATCCTCGACTGGGTCGGCAACCACACCGCCTGGGACAATGTGCTGCGCACCAGCCACCCCGAGTGGTACGCCAAGGATTACAAGGGCGACGCCCACCCGACCCCGTGGTACGACTGGGACGACATCATCGACCTCGACTACGACCAGCCCGGCCTGCGCCGCTACATGACGCAGGCGATGACGTACTGGGTGCGCGAGGCCGGCGTCGACGGCTACCGCGCCGACGCCGCCGGCCTGGTGCCGCAGGACTTCTGGGACAACGCCAGCCGCGAACTGCGCGCCATCAAGCCGGTGTTCATGCTGGCCGAATGGGAAAGCCGCGACATGCACGCGGTCGCCTTCGACGCCAGCTACGCCTGGACCTGGTGGGACACGCTGCACAACATCGCCCAGGGCAAGGCCGACGCCACCGCGCTGTACACCTACTACGCCTGGGGGCAGAAGTTTTATCCGAAGCAAGCCTACCGCATGCTCTACACCACCAACCACGACAAGAACACCTGGGACGGCACCGAGTTCGAGCTGTTCGGTCCCGCGGTCGACGCGGCCACGGTGTTCTCCTTCGTCAGCGAGGGCATCCCGATGATCTACAACGGCCAGGAGGCGGGCAACCGCAAGCGCCTGGCGTTCTTCGACCGCGACCCGATCGCCTGGCAAGCCTCGCCACGCGGTGAATTGCTGAAGAAACTGCTGGCGCTCAAGAATGCCAACACGGCGCTGTGGAACGGCGCCTGGGGCGCGACCATGGTGCAGGTGCCCAACGGCGCGCCGAAGAAGCTCTTCAGCTTCGTGCGGCAGAACGAGCGCGACAAGGTGTTCGCCGTGTTCAACCTCAGCGACGCGCCGGTCGAGGCGCGCTTCGCGCAAACACTGCAGCAAGGCCGCTACCGCGACTTCGACTCCGGCGACGCGGTCGTGATCGACGCCGCGACCAGCCTGGCGATGCCGGCGTGGGGCTACCGCGTGCTGGTGAAGGAGCGATGATGACGCAGAAAAACATCACCAAGGTCGTCATCGTCGGCGGCGGCACGGCCGGCTGGATGACGGCGGCCGCGCTGGCGAAGGTATTGGAAGGCAAGGTCAGGATCAAGCTGATCGAGTCCGACGAAATTTCCAGCGTCGGCGTCGGCGAATCGACGATCCCGATGATACGGCGCTTCAACCAGGTGCTCGGCATCGACGAGGACGAGTTCATCCGCGCGACCCAGGGCACGTTCAAGCTGGGCATCGAGTTCCGCGACTGGGGCAAGCTGGGCGACAACTACATGCACGGCTTCGGCATCTTCGGCCAGGACCTGGCCACCCTGCCCTTCTACCAGTACTGGCTGCGCCTGCACCAGGCCGGCCAGGCGCCGGACCTCGAGCGCTATTCGATCAACCGCATGGCGGCGCGCCAGAACAAGTTCATGCGCGCCGACCGCTCGCACGCCAATTCGCCGCTGGGCGACATCGTCCACGCGTTCCACTTCGACGCCGGCCTGTACGCCGCCTATCTGCGCCGCTACAGCGAGGCGCGCGGCGTCGAGCGGATCGAGGGCAAGGTGGTCGACAGCGTGCTGCGCGCCGCCGACGGCCACGTCGAGGCGGTGCGCATGGCAAGCGGCGAGCGGGTCGGCGGCGAGCTGTTCATCGACTGCAGCGGCTTCCGCGCGCTGCTGATCGAGCAGGCGCTGCACACCGGCTTCGACGACTGGCGCCACTGGCTGCCGTGCGACCGCGCCTGGGCCGTGCCGTCCGGCGCCGGCCCCGAATTGCTGCCCTACACCCGCGCCACGGCGCGCCCTGCCGGCTGGCAATGGCGCATCGGCCTGCAGCACCGCACCGGCAACGGCCACGTCTACGCCAGCGCCTTCATGGACGACGACGCCGCCGCCAGGCTGCTGATGGACAACCTCGACGGCCCCGCGCTGGCCGAGCCCAAGCAGCTGCGCTTCACCGCCGGCAAGCGCAAACAGGTGTGGAACAAGAACGTGGTGGCGGTCGGCCTGTCGTCCGGCTTCCTCGAACCGCTCGAATCGACCAGCATCCACCTGATCCAGTCGACCATCGCGCGCCTGATCGCCTTCTTCCCCGACCGCGGCTTCAGCGCGCCCGACATCGCCGAGTTCAACCGCCAGAGCGACTTCGAAGTCGAGCGCATCCGCGATTTCATCATCCTGCACTACCACGCCACCACGCGCGCCGACACGCCGTTCTGGGACTATTGCCGCACCATGCCGGTGCCCGACACGCTGCGCGCCAAGATCGAGCTGTACCGCGCGCGCGGGCGCATCGTGCGCATCGACAACGAACTGTTTTCGGAGGTCGGCTGGTTGCAGGTGCTGCACGGCCAGGGCATCGAAGCGGGCGGCCACCACCCGCTGGCCGACCTGCTCGACGAGGGCGAGGTGGCCGAGTACCTGGGCGACGTCGCCGGCGTCATCGGCCAATGCGTGGCGCGCATGCCGAGCCAGGACGCCTTCATCGCCGAACATTGCGCGGCGCCGCGGCCATGACGGCGACGCCGGCGACGCGCGCCGCCGGCGTGGCCGGCAATCCCTTCCTCGAGCGCGTCGCCCACGCCTACCCGCGCCTGACGCCGGTCGAGCGCAAAGTGGCCGACGTGCTGCTGCAAGCGCCGCTGGAATTTGCCCGCACCCCGATGGCGGTGATCGGCGACCGGGCCGGCGCCAGCGCGCCGAGCATCATGCGTTTTTGCCGCGCCCTCGGCCACACCGGCCTGACCGATCTGAAGCAAGCGCTGGTGGCCAGCCTGGGCCGCCACGACACGGCCGTGTTGTTCCATCTGCCGCCGCCGCGTCCGCGCGGCGGCGCCGGCGACCTGCTCGACCATGCCGCCGCGGCCGTCCACCGCCTGCGCGCCCACCTCGACGGCGCGCCGCTGGCCGACGCCGTCGCCGTGCTGGCGCGCGCGCCGCGCATCGACTGCCTGGCCGCCTACCAGCTCGGCCTGGCCGCCCTGTATGCGCGCGACGCGCTGCTGCGCCAGGGCCTGGCCGCGCGCGCGCCGGCGATGCCGGCGGCGGCCGCCGCGCGCGAGGCGGCCCCGCCCGCCGCCGGCCTGTTCTTCTGCCAGGGCATGCCCGACGCGGCGATGCTCGACGCCATCGGCCACTACATCGGCGACGGCTTCGGCGCGGTCGTCGTCAGCGACGTGGCGCTGGCGCCGTTCGTGCCGGCGTCGGCGCGGCTGGTGCTCGGCAGCGCCGCCGCCCCGGCCGACGGCGCCGGCGCGCTGCTGGCGCACTGCCTGATGACCGATCTGCTGCTGGCCGGGCTGCGCGCGCCGCCGCGCGCCGCGCCGGGCTGACGGCGCCGCCTCAGCCGTCGGCCTTGCGCGGGAAGTCGACGCGCACGCACAGGCCCTTGCCGCCGGGGCCGTCGGCCAGCGCGATGCTGGCCTTGTTGCGCTCGGCGGCGCGCTGGGCGATGGCCAGCCCCAGGCCGCTGCCCGCCTCGCGCTGTCCGGGCAGGCGGTAGAAGCGCTCGAACACGCGCCGCCGCAGGGCCGGGACGATGCCGGGCCCCTCGTCGGTCAAGGTCACGCGGTCCAGTCCGGCATGGTTGGCGAGCGCGATGTGGATGCGGCTGCGGTCGGGCGCGTACTTGATCGCGTTGCTCAGCAAATTGTCGAACAGCGCGGCCATGCTCTCGACGTGCAGCAGGCGCACCGGCGCGGCGTCGGCCTCGAAGACGATATCGATGCGGCGCGCCACGGCGATCGGCGCCATCGCCGCGATGCGCCCGCGCAGGAACGAGGCCAGTTCCATCGGCGTGTCCGGCACGCTGTCGGACTCGGTGCTGGCGCGTTCGAAGGCGAGCAACTGGTGCACCATGTGGCTGGCGCGGTCGACACCGCCATTCAGGCCGGCGGCGGCGGCGGCGCAGCGCTCGCGCACGCCGGCGTCGCAGCGGCTCAGGATCAAATGGGCGTTGATCTGGATCGCCGCCAGCGGCGTCTTCAGTTCGTGCGCGGCGTCGGTGATGAAGGCGTGCTCGCGCTCGATGCGCTGCGACAGGCGCGCCAGCAGCCGGTTGATGGCCGACACCAGCGGCGACAGTTCGCGGTAGTTCGAATCGGGCAAGGGCGCCAGATCGAATTCGTCGCGCTGCTCGATCAGCTCGGCGATGCGGCGCAGCGGCCGCAGGCCGATGCCGACGATCAGCCAGGCCGGCAACAGCAACAGCGGCAGGCTGAAAACGGTCGACGACATCAGCACGTTGAGCGCCGACAGCGACAGCATCCATTCATCGTCGACCTCGTGGCTGCGCTCGACGACCAGACCGTTGGCCGGGTCCGCCACCACCGCGCGCTCCCACGAACTGGCGGTGCGCGCCTGCGGCGTGCCGAAGGCCGGCAGCGCGGCCGGCAGCCAGGGCGCCGAGTTGTAGACCAGGCGGCCGCCTTGCCACAGGCGCAGGCGCACGCGCGAGCGGTAGTCGAGCGACTTGAACATGTGCGCGCGCACCGCCTCGATCTGGGCGGCGGCCGCCAGCATCGCCCGCGGCTGGCGCGCCAGCGCGCCGAAGTGCAGCAGCGCCTCGTGCGCGTGGGCCCGGTTCTCGGCCTGGGTGCGCACGCGCTGGGTGGCCTTGGCCTCGTAGACGACGTAGGCGAACGACACCAGCGTGACCGCCGCCAGCACGCCGGCGAAACCGGTCATCAAGCGGCCGAACAGCGACGGCTGCCTAGCCCTCATCGGGCTCGATCATGTAGCCGACGCCGCGCACCGTGCGGATGAAGCCGTCGCCGATTTTCTTGCGCAGGTTGAAGATGTGCACGTCGAGCGTCTTGCCGTCGCTGTTGGGCAGCACCCGGCTCTCGATCTCGGCGCGCGTCAGCACCCGGCCCGACTGTTGCAACAAGGTCAGCAGCAAGCCGTACTCGGTTTTCGACAACGCCAGCGTCTCGCCGGCCAGCGCCACCAGCTTGCGGCGCTCGTTGAGCACCAGCGCGCCCACCTTCCACTCCGGCTCGTGGCCGTCGGCCGCCAGCCCGGCGCGCCGCACCACCGCGCGCAGGCGGGCCAGCAGCTCGGGAATGGCGAACGGCTTGATCAAATAGTCGTCGGCGCCGATGGCGAACGCGGCCAGTCGGTCCTGCAAGCTTTCGCGCGCGGTCAGCACCAGCACCGGCATGGTCTGTCCGGCCGCCCGCAGCGCGCCGAGGATGTCGACGCCGTCGCCGTCGGGCAGTCCGAGGTCGAGCAGCACCACGTCGAAATGTTCGGCCTTGACGCGGTCCACCGCGTCGCCGCCCAGCCGGCACCACACCACGCTGTGCCCTTCGTCCTGGAACACCGACAGCAAGGCGCTGCCGATGGCGATGTCGTCTTCGATCAAAAATATTTTCATCGGGCTAGTTTAGCAGCGGCGGCATGGGGCCGGAGCGCCGCCGTCGCGCCCAATCTTCAGATTTTCTTTATTTTCGGCGGGGGCGCCACCGGCGCTGGTCGAAATGAAAAGATTAGCGGCCGCCGGAGGGCGGCGTCGGCTTGGCCGCGGCCTTGCGCGCCGGCTCGCGCGCCGCCGCCGCCGTCGGCGGCGGCGGCGCCGATTCGAATTGATGCTGGCGTAAAATCCGCGCCAGCGTGCCGTCCTTGCGCATGGCGTCGAACGCCGTTTGCCAGCGCGCCGCGACGGCCGGGTCGAGATCGCGCGAACCGGCCAGGTAGAGCGGCAGGCGGCGCAGCACCGCGCCGCGGCGCAGCGCCGACAGCGGCAGGCCGGCGGCGCGCTGGGCCACCAGGATCGCGTTCCAGGGCCCGACCCAGGCGTCGATCCGGCCCAGCCGCAATTTATGGGCGTTGTTGACATCGCGCGACGCCGCGACCACGTCGGGCCAGCCCTGTTCGGCCGCCAGCCTGGCCGCCACGCCGTCGCGCACCACGCCGATATGCAGATGGCGCAGCGCGCGCGCGCTGTCGATGTCGAAGCGCGCATCGCGCCGGGTCACCACCACCAGCTCGTCCTCGAGCATCCGCACCAGCCAGCGGAACAAATGCTCGCGCGCCGGGATGCGCGCCAGCGGCGCCAGCATCACGTTGCGGCCGGTTTCGCCGATGAACAGCGCGCGCTGCAGCGGATAGCGTTCGAACGGCGTGTCGTAGCCGACCCGGCGCGCCATTTCGCGCAACAGATCGCACATGATGCCACCCTCGCGCGGCAGCTCCGGATGGCGCGGGTCGCGCAGGCAGGCGTCGTTGGCGTCGCCGACCACCAGCCGCAACGGGCCGGGGCCGCCGTCGGCTGGCGTGGCCGCATAAGCCCATTGCGTGCAGACCATCCCCGCGGTGAACCAGAATGCCGCGCCGCCCCGCCATCGTCGTGCCATGTCGTCTCACTGTTTTGATGCATACACGGCGCCGCTGCGATCCCGCCGATACCCGGAATCCCAGGATACCATGGCTGGCATCAGTAACCGTAAATCAGTTTGTACGCCAGATCCGGCGAAAAAGTGCCGGCGGCGGCCGCGCAACCGTCCGATTCCCCCGGCGACTTGATCCACAAGGTCATTTCCGGCTGGGTGCCGGCGGCGTTGACGCGCGGCGCCACGCCGATCTTGCGGCCGGCCGGATCGCACCACAGCGTGCCGTTCGGGCCGTTGCCGTTGCGGCTGGTGTCGACGACGAACGGCTTGGTCCAGCCGCGTTGCTGCTGCAGCGCGGCGCGCACGGCGTTGCCGTAGGCGTTGCTCTCGGCGTCGCTGCGGTAGTTCGACACGTTCAGCGAGAAGCCGTGGGCGTTGGCGATGCCGGCGTTGTACAGGCGCGTGGCCGCTTCGGCCGGCGCCAGCCAGGCGCTGTTGCCGATGTCCAGATACACCAGCGCGCGCGGCGCTTGCGTCTTGAATTGGTTCACCGCGAACTGCAACAGTTGCAGGCGCGCCGCCTTGCCGTTGGCGTCGAGGCAGTCGAGCTGCGGGATCGCGTCCGGTTCCAGGATGACGATGGCGTCGCGGTTGGCGATGCCGCCGGCGAAGGCGCTGATCCAGTTCTGGTAGTCGGCCAGCGAGCCGGCGCCGCCGGCGCTGTACTGGCCGCAGTCGCGCGCCGGGATGTTGTAGGCCACCAGGGCGGGCATGCGGTTGTTGGCGGCCGCCGCGCCGACATAGCTGCCGGTAGCGTAGCCGATGTCGCCGCTCCAGTTGCCGAACCAGCGCGCGCCCGGCTGGGTGGCGATGCGGGCGTTGATGTCGGCGGCGCGGCCGTCGGCTGGATTGTTGCGCACCCAGATCGCGGCGGTCGATTGCGGATCGACGTACAGCGCGGGGATGGCGGTGGTCACGCAATTGGTGCCGTTGACGGTGATCGGGCCGGGGGTCGGGCGCGCGCCCGTGTACGACAGCGACATGCCGTAGCTGACCGTGCCGCCGGCGGGGATGCTGGGGTGGCTGCCATTGTCGGTGCCGGTGACGGTGTTGCCGCTGATGGTGACGTTGGCGCCCCACGGGGCCGACGTCAGGGCCACCGGGCCGCCGTAGGTCCATTTGACGTTCCAGCCGCTGACGGTGGCGGGGCCCGCGTTGGTGACGACCACGTCGACGACGAAGCCGGTGGCCCAGTCGTTGCGGGTGGCATAGGTGGCGCTGCAGCTCGGGGCGGCGCTGGCCAGGTTGGCGGCCAGCGACAGCGCGACGGCCAGCAACGGCCGCAAGAGGTTCTTCATGATGGTTTCCTTTAGGTTTGTTTGTGTACGACGTCTCCGACCCGGCCGCGGCGCGCTTGCGCCCCGGCCGGCTTGCTGCCACTGCGACTACATCCAGCGCTTAAAAGTTGTAACTAACCTTGGCGGCGTAACGGCGGCCGGTGGCGAACCAGGTGTGCTCCATGCTGCCGATATGCTGTTGCATGGTTTGACGGAACTTGGCGTTGTTCAAGTTCTGCGCCTCGATGCCGAAGGTCAGCTGGTCGGTGATCTTGTAGAAGATCGAGCCGTCGAGCTGGCCGTAGGCTTCGGCCCACAGCGGCAGGCCGTAGGCCAGGCTCGTGGCGTTGTAGGTGGCGCTGGCGGGATTGGTGTCCTTGCCGTCGGTGCCGTTGGTGCCGTACTGGTTGACCCCTTGCAGGTTGCGCGACTTCCAGTTGTACGCCAGGCGCGCCGACACCGGGCCGCGGTCGTACATCAGCGACAGGTTGGCGGTGCGGCGCGACAGCCCTTGCAGCGGCAGGTCGTCGAACACGCGGCCGTCGGTGTCGCAGCCGTTGATGTTGAGGTTCAGGTTCTCGGCGCCGGCGCCGCCGCTGCAATACGGCGAATACACCGGGTTGTACAGCTTGCGCTTGCTGTCGACGTAGGTGAAGCTGGCCTGCAGGCCGATACCCTTGAGCCAGGCCGGCACGTTGTCGTAATACTGCTGGTAGGCCAGCTCGAAGCCGCGCGCGTGGCCCTTGGCGCCGTTGACGGGCGAGGTGGTGGTGAAGTTCTGGATCTTGCCGGTGGCGTCGGCCGCCGAGATATTGCTGACCTGGTTGACGATGATGTCCTTCAACTGCTTGTTGAACAGCGCCAGCGTGAGCGAACCGCCGGGCGCGAAATACCATTCGGCCGTCAAGTCCAGCTGGGTCGAGGTCACCGGTTTGAGCATCGGGTTGCCCGATGCCTCGCCGGTCAGGGCGACGTTGTCGATGTTGACCACGTTGGTGGCCGGGTTGAGGGTGCTGTAGATGCGCTGGGTCAGCGCGTTATAGGCTTGCAACTGGGTGAAATCCGGACGCGACAGCGCCTTGGCCAGCGCCAGGCGGAACTGCAACTGGTCGGTGGCCTTCAGCTTCAGGTTCAGGCTCGGCAGGATGTTGCTGTACGAGTTTTTGAAGTCTTCCTGGCGCGAGAACGCGGCGATCTGCGGAATCGGCACGCCGGTCTGGCCGGCGCCGGGCGGCACGCTGAAGACGGCCGGCGCGAACACGGTGTAACCGGCCGCGGTCGAATCGGTCTTGACGTAGCGCACGCCGAGGTTGCCGTCGATCGGATACTTCAAGTCCTCGAAGGCGAACCGCACCTGGGTGTAGAAGGCCTTGGTCTTCTCGCGCACGTTGTTGTTTTCGGCCGGATCGGTGCCGAACGTGGCGGGCACCCACGCCGGACAATCGCCGTAGCCGTTGGCGGCCGCCGTCTCCCGGCACAGGATGTCGTGGTAGCCGTGCAGCGTGGCGTAGCTGTCCGGATAGCCGCGCGCCACGGCGTCGCTCGGGAACACGGCCGACGGCACCGACACGCTGCCGTTGAAGAAATTGGTGAACTGGTGCAGGCGCGCCTCGCTGTTGAAGCGCGAGTCGCCCAGCGAGGCCAGCGTCGGAATGTTCCAGCCCAGCATCCACGGCTGGGTCACACCCTGCCAGTTGTAGCTCGGGTTCGAATTCCGGGTGTCCGATTCGCGGTCGGTGAAGCGCACGCCGAAACGCACGTCGCGCAGCACCTTGTCGTCGAAGTCATACTGGGCGTCGGTCTTCCAGACGTTGTTGCTGGCGGTCGACTTGTCCAGGTGCTCCATCGTGTAGGCCCAGTAGTAGTTCTTCGGGTCGGCGATGGCGGCGCGGTCGGCGTCGTCGAAATTCAGTCGCGGCATCGATCCGGTCAGGTCGAGGTTTTGCTTTTGCAGTTGCAGGCCGGTGGCGACGTCCGAATCGAGCGCCTGGGTCTTGGCGCGCACGCCTTGCAGGTCGTTGCGGATGGTCCACTGCGGCGTCACGCGCCATTGCACGTTCCACGAAATGTCGGTGGTCGACGAATCGCGCGAGGCCACGCGGCGGTCCGGATTGAGGTTGATGCCGCCGGTGCTCGGGTCCGACAGCGTGCCGGTCAGCAGCTGGCCGTTGGCGCCGTAGGTGCCGTTGGCCACCTGGATGGTGTACGGCGAATTGTGCGACATCAGCATTGCCTGCTCGGACCAGGTCAGGTTGTACTTGGACTTGAAATAGGTCAGCGAGGTGTTCAGGTCTTTGTTGGGACGCCACTGGGCGGCGGCGTACTGGCCCTGGCGGGTACGCTCGAACTCGGTGGTGCGCCAGGTCACGCCCTTCGGCACCCAGACCGTCTGGCCGGGCACCAGGTTGTCGCGCGGATAGTAGGGCTCGACCTGCAAATTGTCGGTGCGCACGTCGCTGCGCGACTTGGCCAGGTCGACCAGCAGGCCGAACTCGCCGAACGGGGTTTTCCAGCGGTCCGACAGCAGCAGCGAGCTCGATGGCGCCGCCTTGCCCTTGCGCAGGTCGCCCCACGACATGTCGCCGGAGATCGCGCCCTTGAAGCCCTTGTAGTCGAACGGCATGGCTGTGCGCAGGTTGACCAGGCCGCTGATGGCGCCTTCGATCTGTTCGGCCGACGGGTTTTTGTACACGTCGACGCCGGCCATCAATTCCGGCGGCACGTCTTCGAAGCTGAGCGCGCGGCCACCGCCGGCCGAGAACGAATCGCGGCCGTTCAATTCCGAGCGCACGTAGTTCAGGCCGCGGATCGCGATGCCCGAGCCTTCGACGGCGAAGTGTTGCGGGTCGCCGGCGACGCTGCGGTCCATGGTGACGCCGACGACGCGTTGCAGCACCTCGGTGATCGAGCGGTCTGGCAGCTTGCCGATGTCCTCGGCATTGATCGAGTCGACGATCTCATCGGCGTTCTGTTTGATTTTCTGGGCCGATTGCAGCGCGGCGCGCTGCCCGGACACCACCACCACGGCGGCGGCGCCCTCCTGCGGCGCGGCTTCCGCCGGCGGTGCCGACTGCGCCAAGGCGCCGGCGCTGGCCATGAAGCCGATCTGGGCCACCGCCATGGCGATGGCGGTCTTTTTAAACTGGGTCATTGCATGTCTCCGTTGATTTCAAAAAACTTTTTTGCTGGGTCCGGGCATCCCGGCGACGGCGCGGCCTAGCCGGCGGCGTGGTATGAAAACGTTTTCAAAATTGAACGCAATCGACGTTACGCCGAACAAAGCCGCTATTATATTGTTTAGTTGCGTTACTAAACAAGAGAATCTGGAAGCGCGCGGCGCCTCGGCCTCGCCGAGGCGTCAAGCGCCGCTGTGATGGAGGCGGCGCCCGGGTCGTCCCGGCCGCGCCGCCGCGCATCGTTTCAAGCCGGCCGCTGCTGCGCGTACAGCGTTGCGTACTTCAAGCCATAGAACAACACGTACAGGTAGCACAGGATGGGCAGCAGGAACGACCACTGCACGCCCACCGTGTCGGCCAGCAAACCCTGGGCGAACGGCACGATGGCGCCGCCGACGATGGCCATGCACAGCAGGCCCGAGCCCTGGCCGGTGGCCGCGCCGAGCTTGTGCAGCGCCATGCTGAAGATGGTCGGGAACATGATCGAGTTGCACAGGCCGACGAGCAGCAGCGCCCACATCGCCAGCGTGCCGCTGGCGAACACCGCCACCAGGATCAGCAGCACCGATCCGGCCGCCGTCGCCGCCAGCGCCGCGCCGGGGCTGACCTTGCGCATCACGCCGAAGCCGATGAAACGCCCCACCATCGCCCCGCCCCAGTAATAGCTGACATACGGGGCCGCCTCGGCGGCCGTCATGCCGGCGACGTTGGGCTCGCCCAGGAAATTGATCAGCAGGCTGCCGATCGACACCTCGCCACCGACATACAGGAAAATGGCGATCGCGCCCAGCACCAGATGGCGGTGCGACAGCAGCGACACCTTGGCCGCCGCGTCGGTGGCCGGCTGGGCGATGCGCGGCAGGCGCGCCAGGGCGAAGAACAGCGCCAATCCCAGCAGCACGGCGCCCAGCGCCAGGTACGGCCCCTGCACCGCCGCCGCCTCGTGCGCCTTGTAGGCGGCCTGTTGCGCGGCAGGCAGTTGCAACAATTCTTGCGCCGACAGCACCGCGCCCGACAGGATCAGCATGCCGCCCAGCGCCGGCGCCACCGTGGTGCCGAGCGCGTTGAACGCTTGCGTGAGGTTGAGCCGGCTCGACGCGGTCGAAGCCGGTCCCAGATAGGTGACATACGGATTGGCGGCCACCTGCAGAATGGTGATGCCGCTGGCCAGCACGAACAGCGCGCCGAGGAACAGCCCGTAGCCGCCCAGCGAGGCCGGGTAAAACAGCGCGCATCCGACGGCCGCCACCACCAGCCCGGTGACCACGCCGCGCTGGTAGCCGATGCGCCGTATCAGCGCGCCGGCCGGCACCGACACCAGGAAGTACGCGCCGAAAAAGCAGAACTGCACCAGCATCGCCTGCACATAGGTCAGCGTGTAGACCGCCTTCAGATGGGGAATGAGCACATCGTTCAGCGAGGTCAGCAGACCCCACATGAAGAACAACATGATGATGATGAACAGCGCGCCCTGGTTGGTCTTGGTCGCGCCGGGCGCGACGCCGGCCATGGTCGGTGAAAGGTTTGCCACTTGAATCCCCTATTATTCTAGTCGGCCTGGGCACACGCCGGCGCCAGGTCGTGAAATCGATATCATTGGTGCGGTCGAGAATTCACCTATCAGAGTTATCGATAGAAAGCTTTATGCTTTTCACCAAATAGATTTATGAAATCGCTTCCCGAGCTGGAATTTACCCGAGTTACAACAAAGGCGTCAATTAAATTGTTTAGCTGGTTTTACTAAACGTAGTAAAGATACGAAAAATTTCACGATTTATGTAAATTCACAACATTCGCTTGACTTCGGCGCGAGTGATCGGGAATATGCCGTGAAATCGATTTCAATCATGGGATAACGCATGCGACAACAGACCACACCACGCCACCACGCCATGCGGACGCTGCCGCTGCTGCTAGCGCTCGCCATGGGCATGACGGCCGCCACGGCGGCCGGCGGCGACGCCCCCGCGCCGGACCAGCGCGCCGCCGCCGCCGTCGCCGCGATGACGCTCGACGAGAAGATCCAGACCGTGTTCGGCTACTTCTCCACCGATTTCAAAGGCACGGCCAGGCCCAAGGACGGCGTGCCGTTCACCGCCGGCTTCATCGCCGGCGTCGAGCGCCTCGGCATTCCCCACCAACAGCTGACCGACGCCGGCATGGGCGTCGCCACGCAGCCGAGCGAGCAGCCGCGCGCGCGCACCGCCCTGCCGGCCGGCATCGCCACCGCGGCCAGCTGGAACCCGGCGCTCGCGTATGCCGGCGGCGCCATGATCGGCCAGGAGGCGCGCCTGTCCGGCCACAACGTCATGCTGGTCGGCGGCGTCAACCTGCAACGCGAGCCGCGCAACGGCCGCAACTTCGAATACGCCGGCGAAGACCCGCTGCTGAGCGGCGTCATGGTCGGCGAGGCGATCCGCGGCGTGCAATCGAACCACGTGGTCGCCACCGTCAAGCACTTCGCCTACAACAACCAGGAGACCGGCCGCACCAAGGTCGACGTCAGGATCGGCGACGCCGCCGGCCGCATGTCGGACTTGCTGGCGTTCCAGATCGCCATCGAACGGGGCGACCCGGGCGCCGTCATGTGCGGCTACAACCTGGTCAACGGTTTCTACGCCTGCGAAAACGACTACCTGTTGAACCAGGTGCTCAAGCGCGACTGGGGCTACAAGGGTTACGTGATGTCCGACTGGGGCGCAACGCACTCGACCATTCCGGCCGCCCTCAACGGCCTCGACCAGCAATCGGGCTGGCCGTTCGACCTGTCGCCCTACTTCAACGGCGCGCTCAAGGAGGCGGTCGAGAACGGCCACGTGCCGCCGGCGCGGCTGGACGACATGGCGCGCCGCATCCTGCGCGCCATGTACGCCAACGGACTGATGGAGCACCCGGTGCGGGTCGAGCCGGAAAAGATCGACGTCGCCGCCAGCGCCGCCGTCTCGCAGGCGGCCGCCGAGGAAGGCATCGTGCTGCTGAAAAACGACAAGGGGCTGCTGCCGCTGACCAACACCTACACCACCATCGCCATCATCGGCGGCCATGCCGACGTCGGCGTGCTGTCCGGCGGCGGCTCGTCGCAGGTGTACCCGGCCGGCGGCTCGCCGGTCCCCAACGAGGGGCCGGCCAGCTTCCCCGGCCCGACCGTATATCTGCCGTCGTCGCCGCTGAAGGCGCTGGCCGCGCGGCTGCACGCGAAGTTCGTCTACCACGACGGCAAGGACGCCGCCGCCGCCGCCAAGGTGGCCGCCGGCAGCGACCTGGCGATCGTGTTCGCCACCCAGTGGACCGCCGAGTCGCTCGACCAGCCCGACCTGTCGCTGCCGAACCGGCAGGATGAGACGATCGCGGCGGTGGCCGCCGCCGGCAAACCCACGGTGGTGGTGCTGGAGACCGGTTCGCCGGTAACCATGCCGTGGCTGGGCGCGGTCGATGCCGTGCTGGCGGCCTGGTATCCGGGCAGCAGCGGCGGCGAGGCGATCGCCCGCGTGCTGACCGGCGAGGTCGACGCGTCGGGGCGCCTGCCGGCGACCTTCCCGCGGTCGGTCGCGCAGCTGCCGCGCGCGCGCGTCGACGGCACCGGCCTGCCCGAGGCGGCGCGCTTTTCCACCGACTACAACATCGAGGGCGCGGCGGTCGGCTACAAGTGGTTCGAGAAGAAAGGCCACCAGCCGCTGTTCGCCTTCGGCCACGGCCTGTCGTACACCTCGTTCAGCTATACGGGCCTGAGCGCCAAAGCCGATGGCGGCGCCATCGCCGTCCGCTTCAAGACCGCCAACACCGGCAAGCGCGCCGGCAAGGCCGTGCCGCAGGTGTACGTGTCCAAGGTCGGCGCCGGCTGGGAGGCGCCCAAGCGCCTCGGCGGCTGGGACAAGCTGGCGCTGGCGCCGGGCCAGAGCGGCGAGAGCCGGATCGGCATCGATCCGCGCGTGCTGGCCGTGTTCGACACGCGCGCCAACCAGTGGCGCATCGCCGCAGGCGAGTATGTCGTCACGCTGGCCGAGGCGGCCGACAAGCCGGTCGCCACCGTCAAGGTGCGCCTGCCGGCGCGCGCGTTCGCCGCCGGCGCGCGCTGACTGCGCACTGACTCCTGCGATGCGAGCGAGTCCGGTACCGACCGGGCTCGCCTTCCCAACCGATTGCGCGGCGGCCTTGCCGCAGCCCCGCCACTGGCAGCATGAAACTTAACACCGCGGCTTGATCTGTGTCATCCGCGCGACGGATAAATCGTTTTCACGCACAAAAAACCACTGCCGCGCGCCAAAAAAACACCGTCCGACGAGAATCTGTTTGGTTCTGTGCGGAAACTATACTATCGTTCGCTTATGCCCCACCCCCGCATAACAAACCGCAGGCGACGACGCGACCACGACGGCGACCGGCGAGACACCGCCAACGACTTCTAGGAAAATTATATGAAAAAGCAACTCATGGGCGCCGCCGTGCTGGCAGCGCTCGCGACCGGTCACGTCCATGCTGGCGCCCTCGACAGCGGCGACCTGACCATCAGCGGCTTCGGCACCGTCGGCGTGGCCAAGTCGAACACCGACGACGTGCGCTTCGTGCGCTACAACCAGGCCGAAGGCGTGGGCGACGGCGTGCGCCTCGGCCTCGACACCAACCTCGGCCTGCAAGCCAGCTACAAGATCAACGATTGGCTCTCGACCACCGGCCAGGTGCTGACCCGCAAGGGACCGCGCGCCGGCTTCACCACCGACCTGACCTGGGCGTTCGTCAAGGCGCGCATCAACGACGAATTCAGCGTGCGCGCCGGCCGCCTGGCGCTGCCCACGTTCCTGATCTCCGAATACCAGAACGTCGGTTACGCCAACACCATGATGCGCCCGCCGATCGAGATGTACGGCCAGGTGCCGATCGAAAGCCACGACGGCGTCGACCTGATCTACCAGCGCGCGTTTGGCGAGCTTAACCTGTCCGTCCAGCCCTACCTCGGCGTCAGCCGCGGCAAGCTGTACGCGGCCAACCAACTGTCGACCTACCGCGCGCCATCGCGCGGCATCGCCGTCTCCGGCGAATACGGACCGTTCGTGGTGCGCGGCGCCCACATGGCGGTGGAGCTGCACAACGACGCGGCCGGCTTCTCGGCCATCGCCGCCGGGCTGCGCGCCGCCGGCTATCCGCAAACGGCCAGCGACTTCATCCTGCACGGCCAAAGGATCACCTTCACCTCCATCGGCGCCACCATGGACTGGAACAACATCGTGCTGCAGACCGAATACGCGCAGCGCCGGCCGAAGGACCCGTCGATCGTCGCCGGCAGCAATTCCTGGTACGCGATGGCCGGCTACCGGGTCGGCAAGCTGCTGCCCTATTACACGCACGCGGCCTACCACACCACCGGCACCACGCTGAGCATGCCGGCCGGCCTGAGCCGGGCCACGCCGCTGGGCGCGACCGTCGCCGGCATTCTCGGCCCGGTCGAGCAAAGCTCGGACCAGGTCGGCGTGCGCTGGGACTTCAGCAAGGGCATGGCGCTCAAGCTGCAAGCGGACCGCGTCAAGCCGAAGGCCAAGTCCGGCTCGCTGATCGGCGGACCGGCCGTCTACACCAAGTCGGTCACCGTCGTTGGCGCCACCGTTGATTTCGTATTCTGATCGGACCCCTATGAAAACCCTGATGACGACTCTCCTGCTGTCGGCGCTGTGCGCCGCGGCACTGCCGGCCGCCGCCGAAACGGTGGTGATCGTAAATCCCAAGAACCCGGCCACGCGCATGTTCTCCGAACAGGCGTCGCAATTCTTCCTTGGCAAATCGGACCTGTTCACGCCGGTCGACCAGGCCGACGGCTCCAGCATCCGCAACGACTTTTATCGCAAGGTCGCCGACAAGGACGCCTCCCAGGTCAAGGCGGTGTGGTCCAAGCTGGTGTTCACCGGCAAGGCGGCCGCGCCGAAGGAATACGCCTCCAACGCCGAAGTCAAGAAAGCGGTGGCGGCCGATCCGAAGGCGATCGGCTACATCGACAAATCGGCCGTCGACGACACCGTCAAAGTCATCCTGACCTTGCCATAAGCGGCCAGCGGCCGGGCCGCACCCCGCGTGCGCCCGGCCGCGCCGTACAGATTCACCGCACAACGGAGCTCTCCATGAACTTACGCGACGTCACCATCGGCACCCGCCTGCGCCTGGGCTTCGGCGCCATTTTGCTGATCCTGGTGGCGATGGTCTTGATGGCCAACTACCTCAATTTCCGCCACAAGGCCGATCTCACGCTGGCCCTCGACACCGCCAGCGCCAAGCACCTGCACGTGAGCGCGATGAAAAGCGCGCTGCTCGAAACCGGCATCGCCATGCGCAACATCGGTCTGCAATCGGACGTCGGCCTGATGAAAAAAGAGGAACAAAAGGTCGGCGACAACCGCGTCCGTTACGACAAGGCGATCGCCGCCCTGAAGGGCCTGGGCCTGAGTCCGCAGGAAAGCACCGTGCTGGCCGAGCTGGCCCGGCTCGACACCGACACCGGCGCCGCGTTCAAGGAAGCGATCACGCAGGTGCTGGCGTTCAACGTCGAGGGCGGCATCAAGATCATCTCCAGCCGCATCGATCCGCTCAACCAGCAGTCGGTGGCGCAAATGAACAAACTGGTCACGCTGCAGCAGGCCAACGCCGACGCCGTCATGGCCGGCTCGGTCGCCGACGATCGCCAATTGATGCTGGCCCTGTTCGGCATGGGCGCCGTGGCCGTCGCGCTCGGCCTGGCCTGCGCGGTGCTGATCACGCGCTCGATCGTGGCGCCGCTGTCGGGCGCGGTCGCGGTGGCCAAGCGGGTCGCCGCCGGCGAGCTGACGTCGCAGGTGGTGGTCGAGGGCAAGGACGAGACGAGCGAGCTGCTGCGCGCGCTCAAGGACATGAACGACAGCCTGGCGCGCACCGTCGGCGAGGTGCGCAGCGGCTCGGAGCTGATCACCGCCGCCTCGCGCGACATCGCCAGCGGCAACGCCGACCTGTCGGCCCGCACCGAGGCCCAGGCCAGCTCGCTGGAGGAGACGGTGGCGTCGATGGAGCAGTTGACCTCGACCGTCAAGCAAAACGCCGACAACGCCCGCCAGGCCAACCAGCTCGCCGCCACCGCCTCGGACGTGGCCCAGCAGGGCGGCTCCGTGGTGGCCCAGGTGGTCGAGACGATGGGTTCGATCAAGGCCAGCTCGAACAAGATCGTCGACATCATCGGCGTGATCGACGGCATCGCCTTCCAGACCAACATCCTGGCGCTCAACGCGGCGGTGGAGGCGGCGCGCGCCGGCGAACAGGGACGCGGCTTCGCCGTCGTCGCCTCCGAGGTGCGCAACCTGGCGCAACGCTCGGCCGGCGCGGCCAAGGAGATCAAGGAACTGATCGGCGACTCGGTCGGCAAGGTCGACGCCGGCAGCCGCCTGGTCGACACCGCCGGCCAGACGATGGAGCAGGTGGTCACGTCGATCCGCCAGGTGGCCGACATCATGGGCGAGATTACGGCCGCGACGCAGGAGCAGAGCCACGGCATCGGCGAGGTCAACGACGCGATCGCGCAGATGGATCAAATGACGCAGCAAAACGCCGCGCTGGTGGAACAGTCGGCGGCCGCCGCCGAAAGCATGCAGGAGCAGGCGCTGCTGCTGGCGCGCTCGGTCAGCATCTTCAAGCTGGCGCAGGATGGCGCGCCGGCCCACATGCCGCGCCGCGCCGGCGTGGCACTGATCGCCCGCTGATCCCGCCAGCGGCGCCCTGCCCGGCCAGGCGGGGCCCGCGCCGGCCATGACGGGGGCCCCGCCCCGCCGTTCCCGCTTCCCGCCGTTCCCCCTTCCCGCCGTTCCCCGCCCCGCCGTTCCCCGCCTCCCCCATCCTTGCGCACCCACCCCGCCGACGCGCGAAAACTACACCAATTGGAAATAAATATATCCATAAAGAAAAACTATTTGGTTCCGTAACGAAACTATATTACGATGATGTCCATGCCCCGCCCCCGCATACCTTTGTCGCCGTCGACGGCTTGAAACCGACTTCGCGGCATGCCTTTACCCATTTCCAGGACAATTCATGAAAAAACAATTATTGACCGCAGCGGTGCTGGCGGCCATCGGGATCCACCACGCCAACGCCACCGCCGGCGCGCTCGATAACGGCGACTTGACCATCAGCGGCTTCGGCACGCTGGGCGTCGCCAAATCGGACACCGACGAGGCGCGCTTCGTGCGCTACAACCAGGCCGAAGGCGTGGGCGACGGCGCCCGCCTCGGCCTCGACACCAACCTCGGGCTGCAGGTCGGCTACAAGATCAATGACTGGCTGTCCGCCACCGGCCAGGTGCTCACCCGCAAGGGCCCGCGTCCCGGCTTCACCACCGACCTGACCTGGGCCTTCGTCAAGGCGCGCGTCAACGACGACGTCAGCGTGCGCGTCGGCCGCCTGGCGCTGCCGACCTTCCTGATCTCCGAATACCAGAACGTCGGCTACGCCAACACGATGATGCGCCCGCCGATCGAGATGTACGGCCAGGTGCCGATCGAGAGCCACGACGGTATCGACCTGATCTACCAGCACGGCTTCGGCGACGTCACCCTCACCGCCCAACCGTTCCTCGGCGTCAGCCGCGGCAAGCTGTATGCCGGCGGCGGCGCTTACACCTACCGCGCCCCGACCCACGGCCTGACGCTGTCAGCCGAGTCGGGCCCGTTCACGGTGCGCGTGTCGCGCCTGTACGCCGAACTGCACGAGGACATTCCCGCGCTGGCGCCGCTCGTTTCCGCGCTCAACGCCTACGGCTTCGCCAACCTGGCCTCGGACCTGACGCTGCACGGCCAGAAGTTCGCGTTCACCGCCGTCGGCGGCACGATGGACTGGAAAAACATCGTGCTCCAGACCGAGTACGCCCAGCGCCGCGCCAAGGACCCGGTACAGGTTCCGGGCACCAACAGCTGGTATGCGATGGCCGGCTACCGCCTCGGCAAGGTGATGCCGTACTACGCGCACGCCGACTTCCGCTCGATCGCCACCACCGCCCGCGTGCCGGCCAACTTCCCCGCCACCGGCGCGCTCGGCGCGCCGGTGGCCAGCCTGTTGGCGCCAAGCGCGCAAAGCTCCGACCAGATCGGCGTGCGCTGGGACTTCACCAAGGGCATGGCGCTCAAGCTGCAGGTGGACCGCGTCAAACCGAAAACCGGCGGCGGCGCCCTGATCGGCGAACCGGCCGGGTATAACAAACGCGTTACCGTGGTCGGCGCCAGCGTCGACTTCGTATTCTGACGGAGCCGGCCATGAAAACCTTGATGACAACGTTATTGCTGTCGGCGCTGGCCGCCACGGGCCTGCCTGCCGGCGCCGAGACGGTGGTGATCGTCAATCCGAAAAACCCGGCCACGCGCATGTTCTCCGAACAAGCCGCGCAATTTTTCCTCGGTAAGTCCGACCTGTTCACGCCGGTCGACCAGGCCGACGGCTCGGCCATCCGCAACGACTTCTACCGCAAGGTGGCCGACAAGGACGTGGCCCAGGTCAAGGCGGCATGGTCCAAGCTAGTGTTCACCGGCAAGGCCACCGCGCCGAAGGAATACGCCTCCAACGCCGACGTCAAGAAGGCGGTGGCGGCCGATCCGAAGGCGATCGGCTACATCGACAAATCGGCGGTCGACGACACCGTCAAAGTCATTTTGACGCTGCAGTAACGCAGCGCCGGCCGGCGCGCCCGCCAAGACGCGCGCCGGCCGGCCGCCGGCAACACACCACGCACAACGGAGCACATCATGAATTTACGCGACTTCACCATCGGCACCCGCCTGCGCCTCGGCTTCGGCGCCATTTTGCTGATCCTGGTGGCGATGGTCTTGATGGCCAACTATCTCAATTTCCGCAACAAGGCCGCGCTCACCGAGGGACTCGACACCACCAACGCCAAGCACCTGCGCGTGAGCGCGATGAAAAGCGCGCTGCTCGAGACCGGCATCGCCATGCGCAACATCGGCCTGCAGTCCGATGTCGGCCTGATGCAGAAGGAGGAACACCGGGTCAACGACAACCGCGCCCGCTACGACAAAGCGATCATGGAATTGAAGGCGCTCGGCCTGACGCCGGCGGAACAGCAGACACTGGCCGAACTCGCCAAGCTCGACGCCGACACCGGCGCCGCGTTCAAGGAGGCGATCACGCAGGTGCTGGCGTTCAACGTCGAGGGCGGCATCAAGATCATCTCCAGCCGCATCGACCCGCTCAACCAGCAGTCGGTGGCGCAAATGAACAAACTGGTCACGCTGCAGCAGGCCAACGCCGTCGCGGTCATGGCCGGCTCGGTCGCCGACGATCGCCAATTGATGCTGGCCCTGTTCGGCATGGGCGCCGTGGCCGTCGCGCTCGGCCTGGCCTGCGCGGTGCTGATCACGCGCTCGATCGTGGCGCCGCTGTCGGGCGCGGTCGCGGTGGCCAAGCGGGTCGCCGCCGGCGAGCTGACGTCGCAGGTGGTGGTCGAGGGCAAGGACGAGACGAGCGAGCTGCTGCGCGCGCTCAAGGACATGAACGACAGCCTGGCGCGCACCGTCGGCGAGGTGCGCAGCGGCTCGGAGCTGATCACCGCCGCCTCGCGCGACATCGCCAGCGGCAACGCCGACCTGTCGGCCCGCACCGAGGCCCAGGCCAGCTCGCTGGAGGAGACGGTGGCGTCGATGGAGCAGTTGACCTCGACCGTCAAGCAAAACGCCGACAACGCCCGCCAGGCCAACCAGCTCGCCGCCACCGCCTCGGACGTGGCCCAGCAGGGCGGTTCGGTGGTGGCGCAGGTGGTCGAGACGATGGGTTCGATCAAGGCCAGCTCGAACAAGATCGTCGACATCATCGGCGTGATCGACGGCATCGCCTTCCAGACCAACATTCTGGCGCTCAACGCGGCGGTGGAGGCGGCGCGCGCCGGCGAACAGGGACGCGGCTTCGCCGTCGTCGCCTCCGAGGTGCGCAACCTGGCGCAACGCTCGGCCGGCGCGGCCAAGGAGATCAAGGAACTGATCGGCGACTCGGTCGGCAAGGTCGACGCCGGCAGTCGCCTGGTCGACACCGCCGGCCAGACGATGGAGCAGGTGGTCACGTCGATCCGCCAGGTGGCCGACATCATGGGCGAGATCACGGCCGCGACGCAGGAGCAGAGCCACGGCATCGGCGAGGTCAACGACGCGATCGCGCAGATGGATCAAATGACGCAGCAAAACGCCGCGCTGGTGGAACAGTCGGCGGCCGCCGCCGAAAGCATGCAGGAGCAGGCGCTGCTGCTGGCGCGCTCGGTCAGCATCTTCAAGCTGGCGCAGGACGCCGTGGCGGCGCCCCTGCCGCGCCGCGCCGCGGGCCGGCCCGTGCAGCGCCTGAGCGCGGCGTGATGCGGGGAGCGCGCCTTACCGGGCCGCTGCGGCGGCCGCGATCCCGGCCAGGATCAAATCGATCCCGGCCAGGAAGTCGAGCCGGTCGTCATGCTCGCGCAGGCGCCCGGCGACGCCCCGCGTGAACGCGAACTCGTCGGCATCGAGGGCCAGCCAGCCGTCGGCGACCGCGTCCAGGAACGCCGTGCGGTCGGCGCCGGCCGGCAGCGCCAGCCGCGCGTTCGCCGCGTTCTGCCCCGCCACCCCCAGTATGTAGCTCAACAGCGCAGACACGCTGGCCCACTGCGCGTGCGCCGGCACGCCCAACGCCCCCACCTGCCGTCCCAAGCGTTCCAGTATCCGCACCACCGGCAGCGAACCGGGCGCGGCGGTCAGCGCCGCGCCCACCCACGGGTGGGCATCGATGGCGTCGAACAAGGCCAGCGCGACGGCGCGCACGACGTCGCCGGGCGCCTGTCCCGGCGCCGGCGCGCCCAGCGCGCGCGCGACGAGCGCGTCGCAGGCGGCGGTCAACAAGTCACCCTTGTCATCGACATGCCAGTAAATCGCCCCGGCGCCGGTGCCCAGCCGTTCGGCCAGCGCGCGGAACGTCAAGCCGCCTTCGCCGCCGGCGTCCAGCAGCGCGATCGACGCCTCGATGATCTGTTCGCGCGTCAGCGATTGCCGCCGCCGCGCAGTGGTGTGTGTCAGTTTATCCATGGCGCATGTTGACACAAACAGCGACCCGGCGCAAAATGGAAATGGAACAGTGTTCCATAAACGCGACATGGCAACCATGCCAATATTTCAAAGGATCAATATGAACACTTCCATCGCCATCATCGGCGCCGGCCTCGGCGGTCTGACGCTGGCCCGCGTGCTGCATGTGCACGGCATCGCCGCCACCGTCTACGAGGCGGAGGCATCGGCCTCGGCGCGCCCCCAGGGAGGCATGCTCGACATGCACGAGCACGATGGCCAGGCGGCGCTGCGGGCCGCCGGCCTGTACGACGCCTTCCGCGCCATCATCCAAACCGGCGGCGACGCCTCCCGGGTGTTCGACAAGGACGGCCGCCTGCTGTTCGAGGACGGCGGCTCCGACGGCCTGCGCCCCGAGGTGCCGCGCGCCGCGCTGCGCGCCATCCTGCTCGACTCGCTGCCGGCCGGGACGGTCCAATGGGGGCACAAACTGACCGGCGCCACGGCGCTGGGCGGCGGCCGCCACCGGCTGGCGTTCGACAATGGCGCCTCGGTGAGCGCCGACCTGGTGGTGGGCGCGGACGGCGCCTGGTCCAGGGTTCGCCCATTGCTCTCGCCGGACAAGCCCGCCTATACAGGCACCACCTTCGTCGAAACCTTCGTGCGCAACGCCGACGTCCTCCAGCCGGCCAGCGCGGAGGCGGTCGGACCCGGCGGCTTATTCGCGCTGGCGCCGCGCCAGGGCATTTCCGCGCACCGCGAGCCCGACGGCGTGCTGCACGCCTATGTGGCGCTGCGCAAGCCGCTGGACTGGATCGCCGGCATCGATTTTTCCGACCGCGACGCCGCGACGGCGCGCGTGGCCGGCGAGTTCGACGGCTGGGCCGCGCCGCTGAGGACGCTCATCACCGGCGGCGACGCCGCGCCCGTGGCGCGCCCCATCCACGCGCTGCCCAACGGCCACCGCTGGGAGCGTATTGCCGGGGTGACCTTGCTGGGCGACGCCGCGCACCTGATGCCGCCGTCCGGCGACGGCGCCAACCTGGCGATGTTCGACGGCGCCCAGCTGGCCGAAGCGATCGCCGCCCACGGCGACGACATCGAGGCGGCGCTGGCGGCCTACGAACGCGAGTTGTTCCCGCGCAGCGCGGCGGCCGCCGACGACGCCTACAGTGTCTTCGACGCCTGCTACGGCGACGACGCGCCGCACAGCCTGGTGGACTTCCTCAAGAGTGTGGCCCCCGCCGCCTGAGTCGGCGGGGGATGCCGTGCCGTGCGGGACGCCACCCACGCGGGTACGCCCGCCTGGGCGCGGCGCACCGCGAAAAACCAGCGCAGTTCAGCGCTGCCGGGCGGGAAGCTCTTTGACGAGCAAAAAAGCAACCAGGGCGACGATGCTGGGCGCGGCGACACAGACCAGGATGACCCCCACCCCGAGTTTGGCGGCCAGCATGCCGCCGGCGACCGCGGGGCCGACGATCGGCCCGACGCGGCCGATGGCGTAGATCACGCCCATCGCGCTGGAGCGGAAACTCATCGGGTACAACGAGCCCGCGTACGGCAACAGCACGCAGGTGGCGCCCATGCACGCGAAGCCGGCGAAGAACATGCACGCCAGGGCGGCGGTCGCGTCCGGCGCCACGCCGATCAGCGAGATCGACACGAACAGCAGCGGCATGTAGATCGCGAACACTCTTTTATAGCCCATGCGGTCCGACATCCAGCCCGCCAGCGGCGTCGCGATGAAGTTACTAAGCGAGAACACGAGAATGAACGTGATGCCGGTCGTCAGCGTGAAGCCCCGCAATACCATCAACTGCGCCACCCAGGTGGTCAGCGTGACGGCGATCATCATCAGGCACAGCATCGCGATGCCCAGGCACAGCGTGTTGCGCAAATGCTCGCCCTGGAACATGCGGCGCAGCGGCACCTTGGCCGCCGGCGCCTCGGTCAGCACGTAGTCGTCGTCGGCACGCGCGGCGTGGCCCGGATCGACCTTGGCCAGGATCCCGCGGATAGTGTCGTGCTTGCCCCGCTTGACCAGTGTCGGCATCGACTCGGGCAGCCACAGCATGGCGGCCGGCACCAGCAGGATGCACACGAAGGTGCCGAGCAGGATCGCGCGCCAGCCGTGCGACGGCAGGAAGGCGATGGCCAGCAGCGCCGACAGCAGCACGCCGACCGTGATGCCCATGTAGCAGGCGCTCGACACCACCGCCTTGCGCTTGCCCGGCGTGTATTCGAACACCAGCGCGACGGCGATGGGCACGATGCCGGCCAGGCCGAAGCCGGCGATGAAACGGTAGATGGCGAAATCGACGAAGCCCTGCGCCAGGCCGCAGGCGGCGGTGAAGGTGGTGAACAAGGTCACGCCGATCAGCAGCATGCGCTTGCGGCCGATGGCGTCGGCGGCGACGCCGAAGACGATCGCGCCGCCAACCGCGCCGACGTGCCCGATGCTGGCCAGTATCCCCGCCTCGGCCGGTCCCATGCGCATGTCGGCCATCAGCGCCGGCAGCACGGTGCCGAACAGCGACACGTCCAGGCCGTCGAACACGATCGCCAGGAAGCAGATCACCGCCACCGACAGGGTAAAGGAATTGAATGCGCTGTTGTCGATCAAATGGGTAACGTCGACGCGACGCCCCGCCGATACCGACGTATCGCGTAACTGACTTGCCATGCTGGTCTCCTGACGTTCTGATGTGTACTGCTGTTATGTCATCAGTGTAGGAAAAGCCGGAGGGGAACAATAGGACTGCCAGCGACACGAGGGGGCCGGACGCGTCAACCCGGCCCGAAACAACGGCCCCGGCCGGTTGCCGGGGCGCGGCGCCTTAGCGCCGCTCGGCCGCGTGGCGATCGGGCGCGGCGGGCGCGGCGGGTGCGTTACGGTAGCTGCTCGGCGACGTGTTGGACCAGCGCTTGAACGCGCGCGTGAAGGCGCGCCGGTCGGAGAAACCGAGACGCTCGCCGATCTCGTTGACGCTGCAATTGGTGTCGCGCAACAGCGAACAGGTAATCTGGAAACGCGAATCGGATTGAACGTCGGAAAACGTCTTGTTTTCCTCGTGCAGCCGCCGTTGCAGCGTGCGGGGATGGATTTGCAGCTTGGCGGCGGCCGCCTCCAGGCCGGCCATCAGCAAATGCGGGTGCTCGGCGAACAGCCGGTTCAGCTGTCCTACCATGCTGGCCGACGACGACAGCTTGGACACGCGCTGCAGGATCTGGTTTTTGGCTTGCTGGTACAACTCGGGAACGGCGCCGTTGAGCTTGCGATCGAGCAGCTCCGTGCGGATGACGACGGCGTCGGCCGGCTGGTTGAACTCGATCGGCACGCCGAAAAAGCGCGCATAGGCGGCCGCATACTCGGGCGCGGCATGCCGGAAGGTCAATCTTTCGATTTCCTTGCGCCCGGCCAGCTGCGTGATCATCTTGATGATCGACGAGATCAGGGTTTCGGTGAAAAATATCGCGGCCTCGGTGCGCAGCTTGCCGCCGATCTCGAAGCGGATGTGGGTGTAGTTTTCCTTTTCGTGCAGCGACAGGTGCACGCCGTTGCTCATCAGATCACGCACCCAATCGTAGTATTTGATCGCCTCGCGCAAGGTCACGCAGGAACAGATGTAGGACTGGATTTCCGGGATCGACTCGAGCGAGGAGTTTTCGCCGAAGGCGAACGGAAAATGCTCGCCCTTGGCGCGCGCCACGCACGCCTTCATCAATCTGAACGATTGTTCCTGGGTGATGACGATGCCGTGGGTGCCGCTGTCGACCGCCGTGATGCCGATTTCGTCGAGCACGGGCGCGATGGCGAAGCCGCAGCGGGCGGCGGCCCGTATCCAGCTTGGCAATGGTACAAAAGAGATCAGATCTTGCTGCGCTGCGGGGGCGGTGGCGGTTCGGGGCATGGTGCGTGTCTCCTGATATGCTTGCGACGCCGCGGACCGGAGGCCGGTGGGTAACCGGCGCCAAGCCCGCGTACTGTGCCATGGGCGCCCTCTGCGTGGCGTTCCCTAGCGTATCAAGTTTAGCGCAATATGCCTTTCAGGACACTACTGTTGTGGCGAAAACACGATCACGTATCAGTTATGCATTGTTTCCGCCGATCCGCGCCGCCACGCCACGCCATCAATCCTTGCCTGGAATGATGGGCAACTGCAGGTAGCTGACGTGGTCCGGACCCGTGTACAGGCGGTTGACCGCGCCGGCATGGTAACTCTGGTCATAGGCGCGCACCGGCACTCCGGCCGGCGAGTACGGCTGCACATCGACCCGCAGGCGGTACCCCTTCCTGATCAGCGCCGTGCTCGGATTCAGGCCCACCTCGATCGGCACGATCAAACCGCCCTCGAGCGGCGCGCTGTCCTGTTCCAGATGCGTGTGCACCGGCCAGTAGTCGGTCGAGCGCTCGGCGTCGAGCTTGCGGCGCGATACCTTGAGCAAGCCATGGCCGACCGGGTGGATATGGTTCAGGTCGACCGGCAGCACCAGCGACTCGTAGCGGATTTCGCGGTCGTTCTCGTCGAGCACGCGCAGCGAGACGAACACGTCCATATCCCGGCTGCTCGACTCGACCCATAACCCGACCTTCATGTAGCCGGCCAGCGTCAAGTCCTCGGTCATCGGTTCGCTGACGAACGAGACGCCGGTCGACCAGCGCGGCGCGCCGCCGATCGGCCCCGTCGGCGCCAGCGAGGGCGTGCCAAGGTCGAAGTGGGCCTCGTACTGGGCCACGCCGATCTCGGTCGGCGCCGTGTCGGCGATGCGCATGATGTCGTGGCGGCGGCCGTCGTTTTGCCAGGCCGACGGCCGCGCGTCCAGATACCAGCGGCGGTACTCGGTGCGGGCGATCGGCCACTCTTGCTCGTGCAGCACCACGTGCGAACCGTTGCCGCCGCGTACCTGCACCCGCACCGGCGGCTCGTCCATCACGCCATTGTCGACGCCTTTGAGCCAGTAATCGAAATAGCGCATGTGCTCGGCGGTGGTCTTGGGCGTGTAGCTGCCGGGGAACCAGGCGTCGGTGAAATCGAACTTGCGCGCCTTCGAGGCCGTCGAACGGATATAGGTTTCGCTGCTGCCCAGCTGGTGGATGATGGCGCCGCACTGGGGGCCGACGATCCACACCGGCGCGGTGGCCTTGTCCAGGTCCGGCTTCATGAAGATCGAGCCGCGCGGGCCGTAGGCCATGGGATCGTTGAACGGAGTGTCGAGCACCCGCGCCATCCAGTCCGTCTGGTTGCGGACGCCGCAATGGTTGTTGCCGGACCAGATCTTCCACCACCAGTTCCAGAAGCCGGCGCCGAAGATGCCGCCACCGTACAACGCTTCGTTGTAGATGTCGGCGTCGGTGCCTTGGGCGATCATGGCCTTCAGATGCGACGGCTGCAGACTGGCCACGTTGTGCTGCGTCATGGCCAGATACGACATGCCCCACAAGCCGACATTGCCGTTGGACCAGGACTGCACCCCGGCCCATTCGATGGCGTCGTGGTAATCCTCGGCTTCCTGCACGCTCAACGGCGCTTGCAGGCCGGGGCTGTTGCAAACGCCGCGCGACTCCACGCGGATGCACACATAGCCTTCCGGCACCCACACCGAGGCGTCGACGCTCTCGTGGTTTTCATACTGGATGCCGTCCGGATTGCCGGAGAAGAAACGGTCCTCCATCTGCTCCTTGCGCAGCGCGTCTTCCTCGGAGGCGATGCAGTCGTGGTAGAAGCTCTTGCCGTAAAAGCCTTTGTTCATGACGATCGGATACCGGCCCGGCGCGGCCGGGCGGAACACGTCGGCGCACACGTAGGAGCCGTCGCGCACCGGGATGCGCACATCGGTCATCTTGATGATGCCGCGGATGTTGCGGCGCAGTTCGTTGCGCGTGGCGGCGGGATCGGACAGGGTGCGTGGCGACTTGGCGGTGAACACGCCGGCCGTGGCGTTGAGCGTCTCGAGGATGGCCTTGACCTTGGGGTCGCTGGCGAAGTCGGCGGGGCCGCCGGGCACCGCCACCACCGGCTGCTCGAAGTTGAGCGTCATCGGGCCGATCAGCTCATGCACGATGGCAGCGATGGTCACGCCGGTCTCGAGCACGCCGTCCTGGTCCAGCGCATGCACCAGGCGCGCCATGTTGGTGATGAACGGGTCGTGCAGCTTGTCGATCCGGCCCGAGACGCGGTTGATCAGGTTCGCCAGGTTCAGGCGCGGCGCGGCCTCGACCGCGCCCAGCACCAGGCCGCCGACCATGAAGCTGATGGCCTCGCCGGCCCGGTACTGGAATTCGCCATCCTCGTTGGTAAAGCCCGACACGGTCGGGGTTTGATACTTCAGGCCGCGGGTCGGCCCGGCGAAGACGCCGGTCAGCAGCCCGCCCTGCCCGGAGACAGTAGATGTTTGCATGAAAAATCCTTCAAATTGATTAACGTCGCGCCCTGCCCGGCCGCTCAAGCCGCCTTGATGGGCAGCTGCAGATACGAGGCGTGTTCGCCACCGGTGTGGATCACGTGTTGGCCGCTGTTGGCGCCGGCGTATTCGCGGATGCCGGGCATCAGCGTTCCCGTCAGGTTGCGCGAGCTGATCACGAAGCGCAGCTGTTCGCCCGGGTAGAACACCAGGCCGATCGGTAGCAAATCGATTTCGATGTCGACGATCTGGCCGGGCCAGAGCTTTTCGACGCGCTCGAAGCTGTGCGCGGGCACGTCCGAGGTCGACAGCTGCCCGTCGAGGTGGCGCGCCGACACGCGCAGGCGGCCGTCGGAACCCTTGTAGCGCAGGATGGTCGCGCCGTGGTCGGTGAGGTCGTGGATGCGGGCGTTATGGTTGGGCACCGTGAACTGTTGCAGCGGCGTGCCGTGGGCGTCGAGCTTCTGCAGCAGCACGAACAGGTCCATGTCGTCGTTGCCCTGCGCCTCCACCCACAGGTGCGCTTTCGGATAGCCGGCCATCACGGTCTCTTGGTCGAAGCGGACGATGAACGACACTGCGTTCGGATTGAGGTCGACGTTGTAGGCGGCATTGGCCTTGTCGGCCGGGGCGCTGGTGCCCAGCGTCCGGCGCCCGGCGTCGAGGTAGTACTTGGTGGCGCTGACATCGGCCGGCGGGAACGACGTCGCCGGCAGGTTGACGCGGTCGCCGCCCTGGAAGTCGTGCAGCGCGTAGCGCACCGTCGGCGTGTCTTCCCAGCCGTTTTTCTGGTCCTTCAGGTAGCGGTCGAAGAAGCGGCGCTGGTCTTCCACGTTGGCTTCGTCGTAATAGTCCGGCCACTCCTGGCCGTTGTGGATGCGCAGCCATTTGTTCTGCGAGGCCATGCGCCGCCAGGCGCGGAAGGTGCCGGCCGTGTGCAGCGTGTTCGAGTAGCTGGCCACCACGTAGGCCGGCACGTTAATGCGGTCGAAATCGGGGATCTTGTCGCGCCACAGGTCGTTCATCAACGGATAGCGCTCGGCCTCGGCCAGGATGTCCTCCTTCTTGTTCTTGCCGAAGAAGCTACCGTTCTGCAGCAGCGCGGCGAAGCCGGTGTCGGGCATTCCGCCGCGCAGCACCAGATCGCGGTAGACGTCGCTGACGCCTTCCCATGGATTGATCGCCGCCAGGTGTCGGGGTTGCTCGGCGGCGGCGAACCATTGCGCCACCGTCAGGTAGGAGGTGCCGCTCATGCCGACCTTGCCGTTGCTCCAGTCGCGGGTGCCGAGCCATTCGATCAGGTCATGGGCGTCGCGCCCTTCCTGGCGGTCCCACAGCACGCTGTCGCCCTCGGAATCGATGCAGCCGCGCAGGTCGGGGTTGCAGATCGCGTAGCCGTGCGCGCACCAGTAGGCCGGGTCCGGGCCTTCGAATTTTTCCAGTCCGGAAACGATCTTGTTGTCCAGTCCCACCAGGCCGAACACGCCCATCACGCTCATCGAGCTGCCCTGGGCCTTGCCGTACGGGCTGTAGGCCAGCAAGACCGGCACCTTGGCGTCGCCGACCGGACGGAACAGGTCGACATGGATGGTCACGCCATCGCGCAGCGTGACCGCCACGTCCTTCTCGAAGACGATGTCGACCGGCAGCGCGCGGAACTGCGGCGCCAGCTGGTAGCCGGCCTTCAGGGTCCGGGTGCTTGGCTCGAACGCCGTCAGCAGACCCGTCCTCGGCGGCGGCAGCGGCCCGGACGGCGTGAAAATCTTGTGGATGTCACTCATGATCGTCTCCTCTAATAGTTTGTACTTGCGCACTACTATAAAAAAAGCGGGGGACAAACAATAGGACTGCCGGCGACAGAAGGGGGCCGCACGTGACAACCACCGTGATCGCAGCGCGACAAGTGCGGATATCCGCGTTGGAAGAACCATCCGGCCGGATGAGCGGGCCAGCCCCCCCGGGTCACACTGTGGAAATCAGCCGGTACACACCGGGCGCCCGCCCAGTCCAGGGGCACTCCGACGCAGCGCCGTTACCAGCCGCTGTTGCCGGCACCGCGCACGATCGTGTACGGGTAGGGATTGTTCAAGCCGCCCTGCGCGGCGTCGGTCACCACCACGTTGCTAAACGTCCCCTGCCCGGTCACCGCGAAGTTCAAACCATAGCCGCCGGCGCGGTTGATATTGACGTTGTTGAGCGACAGGTTCGTCACGCTCTGGTTGTACGTCACCAGCACGCCGTCGTAGGTGCTGTCGTTGAGCTCGAGCGTGTCGACCACCACCGGGGCGCTGATCGGCTGCCCCTCGGCGTAGATCCACAGGCCGCCGAAGGTGGTGTTCCAGTTCGGGTCGAAGCCGCCGGTGCGGTGGAGCGTGTTGCGGCGCACCTCGGTGGTGCCGGCGAACGGCTTGGCGTTGAAGCGGGTGCTGATGGCGATGCCGGCCGCCGACACCACGGTGTCGGCGGCGACATTGTCGAGCACCTTGTTGCTTTCGCCGCCGTAGATGGCGTAGGCGTTGGCCAGCAGCGGCAGCTGGGCGGTGTTGAAGCTGAAGCTGTTGCCGACGTTGGGCGCGTTCTGCGACCACATCGCCATGGCGTCGTCGCCGGTGTTGCGGAAACTGAAGTGGCTGACGCGCGAGTTGCGCACGCCGCCAGAAAAGTTGACGCCGTCGGCCCAGGTGTCGCGCATGCGGCCGTTGACCATGTACAGGCCGTCGTTGTTGGCGCCCAGCCAGGCGCCCACCTTCATATGCTCGACCCAGACGTTCTGGATCAGCGAACCGGCGCCGAAGTCCCCCTCCAGGCCGGGATTGTCGTCGGCGTCCTTGCGGCGCAGCGCGTCGCTGGTGAACAGCAGGTCGGCGACGGTGATGTCGTTGCCGCGCCCCATGAAGCCGCCCTTGCCGCCGGTGCCGTGCAACTCGCTGTACCACATGCCGGCGCCGCGCACCTGCACCCGGTCCAATTCCGGCCGTCCGCTCAGGTTGAACCGGCCAGGCGGTATCCACACCCCCTTGCCCGCCGCGCGCGCGGCCGCGATGGCGCCGACCACCGCGGCCATGTCGTCGCCGGCGTCGTCGGCCCTGGCGCCGAAGTCGCGGATGTCGACGAAACCGGCCGGCATCGCCAGCGGGGCGTCGATCCGCTCCAGGTCGATCAAGTCGATCTTGTAGTAGGCGGCCGTGTCGCCGGCGTCTTTTTGCAGGCGCACCCGGGCGCCCTTGGCGATGGCGAGGCCGGTGAAACGGCTCTCGTCGTAGAAGTGGGTGGCCCCGCCCTGGGCCGGATCGTCGCTGTAGGGGAAGGCGCCATAGTTCCAGGCGTAGCGCGAACTGAGCGCCAACGTCCTGACCTTGACGCCGTCGACATACAGGCTCAGGGTGGCGTCGGTGCCGCCACCGGCCGCAGCGTCCGGCATGCTGTAGCGCACCACCAGCGCGTTGGCCGCCTGCGTGGCGGTCCATTCGACGCGGGCGCCGGTGCTCTGCAAGCTCACCAGGCGGCGGCCCGACGATTGGCCCTCCACCGTCAGGTAATCGCGGCTCGGTCCGGACACCACGCCGTTGGTGGCGCCGTCCTCGGCCTCGTATTCCTGGTAAGCCAGCGTGGCGCCCCGGGCGGCCATCGGCGCGCCGTTCTCGACGCCGACATAGCGCAGGGCCACGCCGCTGGCGTCGCCGCCGTCGGCGCGGTAGGTCAGCGTGTTGAGACCCGCGCGCAGCGCCACCTTGGCGCCCTTGGTGCTCCACGTGGCCGCGCCGCCGGTGGGCGGCAGATTGACCGGGCCGTCCCGCAGGCCGTTGACGTACAAGGTCAACTTGCCGGCTCCGTGGTTGCCGTTGGCGTAGTTGAGGCTGACCGCGTAGGTGCCGGCGCTGGCCACGTTGACGGTGAAGATGGCGCGCGCGCCGACGGCGCCAAAGCCGCTGGCAGCGCCGCCGCCCACCACCGCGCCGCCGGAGACGAACGCCTCCGTCGCGCGGTACGCCTGCGCGGCCGATTTATCCACGGCGCCGGACGCTTGCGGCACCACTTCCACCGACGCCGCCGCCTTGTCGGACAGGCCGGGCGGGGCGCCGGACCCGCCGCCGCAGCCGCCCACGGCCAGCACCGCCGCCGCCAGCGGCAACAGGGTATGCGATATTTTTTTCATGTCCAGTCTCCTTATTTTTTTGTGGAATGCCGGTCACCCGGCCGTGAACGCCGCCCGTCTGCGCGGGCGGCGGCTAACACTTAATCCAAGGCGCGGAACCGCACCGCCGTGCCGCCGCCCGGCGCCAGGCGCAACGCCAGCTTGTCGCCGGCGCCGACCTTGCGGCGCTCGATCTTGTAGGCGGTCGGATTGCCGCGGTAGTCGGCGTCGTCGGCGTCGCGGTAGATGACGGCCTCGTAACGCAGCGCCGGATCGAGGAAGTCCAGCGGCACCGTGACCGCGCGCGCCTTCTCGTCGGTGACGGCGCCCAGATACCAGTCGCGCGCGCCGCGCTGCTGGCGCGCCACGATGGCGTAGTCGCCGATCACGCTTTGCAGGGTGCGGCTGCGCTCCCAGTCGACCGGCACGTCCTTGATGAACTGGAAGGCGTCGGCGTATTTCTCGTAGTTCTCCGGCAGGTCGGCCGCCATCTGCACCGGGCTGTACAACACCACATACAACGCCAGCTGGTTGGCCAGCGTCGACTGCACCCGCTGCTCGAGTGTCTGCTTACCGAACGTGACGTCGAAAATGCCGGGCGTATAGTCCATCGGGCCGGCCAGCATGCGCGTGAACGGCAGGATGGTCACATGTTCCGGCGGGTTGGTCGGCTTGCCCCAGGCGTTCCACTCCTGCCCGCGCGCGCCCTCGCGGCTGAGCATATTCGGCCAGGTGCGGCGCAGGCCGGTGTCCATGACCGGTTCGTGCGCGACCACCGAGATCTTTTGGGCGGCGGCGGCGTCGTTGACGCGCTGGTGGAAGTTGACCATGTACTGGCCACCGTACCATTCGTATTGCGGCTTGCCGTCGGCGCCGGTGCGCGGATAGCGGCCGGCCGCCCCTACATAGCCGGTCTTGACCGAATGCACGCCATATTTGTGGTAGAACGCCATCGCGTCGTCGAGCTGGGCGCCATAGTTTTCGGTCGCGCCACCGGTCTCGTGGTGCCCGACCAGCTCGACGCCCTTGGCGGCGCCGTACGCGGTGATGGCGCCGATATCGAAGTCGGCGGTCGGCTCGGCGAAGCGGAACTCGACACCCTTGCCCCAGTCGCCGTCCCAGCCCTTGTTCCAGCCTTCGACCAGCACGCCGCCGAAGCCGTTGCGCGCGGCGAAGTCGATATATTTTTTGACGTTGTCGGTGTTGGCCGCGTGTTGCGGCCCGGTGCTCCAGGTGCCCTTGCCGAGGTGGATTTCCCACCACACGCCGACGTATTTCATCGGCTTGATCCAGCTGGTGTCGGCGATCTTGCTCGGCTCGTTCAAATTGAGTTCGATGCGCGAGTCGGCCAGCGCGCCGGGGGTGGCGCCCACCAGCACGGTGCGCCACGGTGTGGTGAACGGGCCGCGCTTCCTGACGGCGACGCCGTCGGACCAAGGATACAGGCCGGCCTTGTACAGTCCCGGCCCGCGCCGCTCGAGGAACATCACGGCGAAATCGACCAGCGCGGCCTGGTGGATGCTGACGTAGTTGCGCTGGCCTTGCACGGTGAACGGCGTTTCGGCGCTCTTGACCCGCGCCAGGTCGCCGTGGCGGTACAGGCCTTCCAGATTGACCTTGTCGTGCGCCTCGAACCACCAGGCCTGGTAGCGGTCGGCGAAATGGAAACTGGTGTACTCGTCGCTGATGGCGACGTCGGCGCCGGGCGCGATGTGGCGGTAGTCGTAACGCAGCCCCAGCCCGTCGTCGAACAGGCGGAACACGACGTCGAAGCCGCGCGCGGCCGCGTCGGCCGCGTAGGCGACGCGCAGCTCGTTGTGGTGGTCGCGGATCACGCGCTGCTCGCCCCACGGCTGCTCCCATTGCGTGTCGACGCTGTTGCGCTCGACCGCGCCGAGCGTGGCGATGCGGGCGCGCGACTCGCCGGCGAAGGCCAGGCCGAGTTCGGAATCCTTGAGCACGAGCACGCCATCCTTCTTCAGCTGGTACCAGGCGCGGCCTGACTTGACGAAGGTGCACAACTCGAGCGCCCGGGACGGCGATTGCACGCAGGCGCGCCCGGGCGCCGAGGGGGAGGTGGCCGGAGCGGCGTGGACGGCGGCGCTTGCGCCCGCCAAGACGCATGCGAGCGCCATGGTTTTCAGGATCATGTTGAGAGAATTGAATGCGTGAAGTGACGGTATGGCCGGCGTGGCGCCGGCAAAAAACCCTCGCCGCCACCGGCGGCGAAGGAAACAGGCGGGAGCGCCTGCAACGAAGTACCCGGAACCCGGGAACGCGGGCTTAGAACTTGACGTTCACGCCGGCCGCGTAGAATTTGCCGTAGCTGCGCGACGTCGTGACGATGTCGGGGTCCTTGGTGAATTCGCGGAACGGCGTATTGGTCAGGTTGTTGGCCTGCGCGAAGATCGACACGCCCTTCAGCCAGCCGCTCTGGAATTCGTAGGAACCCTGGATGTCGGCGATGGTTTCGCTGCGGATGAAGGTGAACTGCGAATCGCTGCGGTAGTCCTTGATCTCGCCGACGAACGAGGAGCGGTTGCGGATCGTGTACGACATCTGGAACCCGCTCTTCTCGTAGTACAGCCGCAGGCTGCTGACGTTCTTCGACAGGCCCGGCAGACCGATCTCCGACACCTGGTCGGCGAACACCGGCTTGTTGCTCGCGGTGATGAAACCGGAGGTCGGCAAGGTCACCGAACTGTCGGTGTACGAGTAGTTGACGGTGGCGCCGAAGCCGTCCAGCGGCCGCCATAGCAGCGAGAACGGCAGGTTCATCGCCAGCTCGATGCCGCGCATGGTGCCGCCCTGGCCGTTGACCGGAGTGGTCAGGAAGCCGATGGTGCTGCCCTTGAACTCGCCGGTGGCCGGCAACGGCGTGGTCGAGCTGACGTACGGCGCGAAGTCGAAGCCGCGCGGCGCGTTGATCACGTAGTTGTCGAGCTTTTTGAAGAAGAACGCCGCACTGACGTAGCCCCTGTTGCCGAAATATTTTTCGAACGACAAGTCCAGCGAACGCGCCATGTACGGCTTCAGGCGCGGGTTGCCGCCGGTGCCGCTGAGGGCCGGATCGTATGGGGACGAGGTCGGCAGGCTGTAGTTCAAGCCGGCGCGCATATTGTCCAGATTGGCGCGCGACATCTGCTTGCCGGCGCCCACGCGCAGCACCTTGTCGTCGCCCAGGTCGAAGGCCAGGTTCATGCTCGGCAGCACGTTGGTGTACTTGATGCCATCGCGGTTGATGGTAAACAGGCAGGTGTCGACCGTGATGCCGGTGCACTTGGACTGGTCGACCTGGTTGCCCTGCCCTTCCTGGTCGGTGCGCACCACTTGGATGCCGGCGTTGCCGGTGTAAGGGATGCCGAACAGCTTGCTATCGACATCGGCCATGGCGTACAGCGTGTTGACTTTTTCGGTGACGACCCAGTCGCGCGCCAGCACGGCGGCGTCGACCCAGGTGTTCATCGAGTAGATCGTTCCCAGGGTGCCGGTCGGATCGAACTGCGCCACGCGGATGCCGACCGGGCCGGCGATGGCCGTGTTGGTACCGGGGATGGTCGCCGCCGCGTAGCCGTCGCCGCCGTTGACCGACAGGCGGCCCTCGCCGTCGCCCAGGCGCGACTTCTCGCGCTTGCTCAGGTTGACGCCGACGTGGGCGCCGATCACCGGGCCCCAGTCGAGCTCGCGGTGCGCCGTCATGCGCGCGCTTTTGAGCTTGTCGTCGATCTTCGACTGCGCCAGATAGCCGGCCTGTGGCGTCAGCGGCCCGCCGCCCCAGCCGTCGACGTCGGTCAGCTTCATCACCGAACGGTCGGTGTAGTCCAGGCTGGGCGTGTATTTCACGCTCTGGAAATTGGTGCCGTCGAAACCGCTGTACGAGATCGACCCCAGTTGGCTGGCCGGGGTGTTGCCCGGTTGCCCGGCGATGGTTTCGTAATTGGCGTTGTAGCGGTGGCCCTTCGAGTACGACAGGTCGCCCTCGAGGCGCCAGTCGTTGAGCTTGTATTCGGCGTTCCAGCCCACGGACTTGAAGTTGTCCTTGCCGCGGAACATGTTGTTGCGTATGTCGCCCTTATAGTTGCTCACGGTGCCGCTGGTGGCGATGCCGTTGACGATGGTGGCGTTGCTGAGCACGCCGTCAGGATCGTAGATGCCGGCGTTGGTGGCGATCGCCCCCTCCAGGCCGACCCGGCTGGTCGTTTCCGTGCCGCGCGAGTAGAACAGGTCGACGCTGGTCTTGAACTTGGCGTTGGGACGGAATTGCAGCGTCGCCGTGGCGCTGTCGCGGTCGTTCTTGCGGTGCGCCGTTTCCGACAGGAAGCCGCCGATCACCTTGACGGTGCCGCCGTTGTACGGCCGGTCCGGCAGATAGCCGCCCCAGCTGTCGAACGACAACTCGTCGCCGTTGTCCTGCTTGAACGAGGTCACGCCCAAGGACAGGCCGATCGTCCGGTTGGCGAACTGGTCGATGTACGACAGCGTCTTGCGGTGGCCGGAGCCCTCCTCGCCGCCGGCGTCGACGCCGATGCGCTCCTTGCGGATGCTGGCGGCGATCTTGCGGGTGTCGAATTCGAGCGGGCGCAAGGTGCGCAGGTCGATGGTGGCGGCCAGGCCCTGGCCGATGACGCTGGCCGTCGGCGTCTTATAGACCAGCACGGAACCGGTCAGTTCCGCCGGGAACAGGTCGAATTCCGGATTGCGGGCGTCGCCGGTGGAGGCCTGTTCGCGGCCGTTGAGCAGCGAACCGTTGAAGCTCGGCGACAGGCCGCGCACGCTGACCTGGGTGGCCTTGCCGTTGACCTTGTCACGCTGGGTGGTCACGCCGGACAGGCGCGACAGCGATTCGGCCACCGTGCTGTCGGGCAGCTTGCCGATATCCTCGGCGGAGATCGCCTCGACGATGGAGGTGGCGTTTTTCTTGATCGAGACGGCCGCCTCGATGCCGCTGCGGATGCCGGTGACCCGCACCGTCGTCATGCCCGGGTTGTCCGTTTTGGCAGGAGATTCCGCCGTCTGCGCCGTCGCCGTGGCTTCCGCCGGCGTCGCCGGTGCCGCTTCCTGGGCGCCGCTGTAGCCGCTGGCGCCGAGCATCAGCAGCGAACAGGCCAGCGCGATCGGGGTGGCGCGCAGCGGCGCGCCCGCATGCGCGGAATTTTTTATATTTTTACTCACTTGTGTCTCCATATATGTAGTCGAACTATTTCCAGCGGCGGCAAGCGCTTGAAATGCTCTTACGCTCCGCCCGACCGCACAGCAGTCGAAGTGGATCTTACGCTGCGCTATGGGGACGCAAACACGAAGGCGCCGGTTTCGACCAATCCTGAAGGAAATCTTAATGCAAGTAGGGGCCGACTGTTGCGGATATGCCTACACGCCCGCCCGGAGAAAGTAGTTGAATTACAGACCAGGCAGTGCCTCCAAGGCTTGAAAGCGTTTTCATGCAAAAACGCGTCTTTCGGAGCCGGCATCGAAGGAAAGCATCAGGTAGTTTGAGTACAGAAGGACGTTGCGGGACCGCTAGGGTTGCTCGGCAAACAGTACCCAGACCACCAGCCCGCTCCCCTCGGCGCTCTGCCCGAGCTCGATACGAGCATGATTTCGAAAGGCGGCCGAGGCGGCGATCGCCAGCCCCAAACCACTGCCCGTTTGCGGCTGTCCCGGCACCCGGAAAAAGCGCTCGAACACGCGGTGCCGGTACTGCGGCGCGATACCCGGACCCTGGTCGTGCACCGCCAACGCCAGGCGTTGCACGCCGTCGCCGCCGCCGAGACGGACCAGCACCTTGCCACCGTCCGGCGAGTATTTGACGGCGTTGCCCACCAGATTTTCCAGCAGCGCGCCCAGGCTTTCCACATGCACCCGGCGCAGGCATGGCGTGGCGGCGTCGAACTCGATGTCGATGTCGCGCGCCAGCGCCAGTGGCACCATGGTGGCGAGGCGGTCGCGGATGAAGCCCGCCAATTCGACCTCGACCATGGCGCCGCTGTCCGACTCGATGCTGACCCGCTCGAACGCGAGCAGCTGGTGCACCATGTGGCTGGCCCGGTTGACGCCGTCACGCAGGCCGCGCGCGGCGGCGGCGGCGCCGGGCTGGGCCTGTTCCGTCACGCGGCTCAGGATCAGGTGGGCGTTGATCTGGATCGCCGCCAGCGGGGTCTTCAACTCGTGCGCGGCATCGGCGATGAACACGTGCTCGCGCTCGATGCGCTGCTTGAGCCGCGCCAGCAGCCGATTGATCGCATCGACCAGCGGCGCCAGCTCGCGGTAGGTCGAGTCGGGCAAGCTGGTCAGATCGAACTCGTCGCGCTGCCCGATCAGCGCGGCGATGGTGCGCAACGGCCGCAAGCCGATGCGCACGATCAGCCACGCCGGCAGCAACAGCAACGGCAGGCTGAACACCGTCGACGACATCAGCACGTTCAAACCCGACAGCGATATCATCCATTCGTCGTCGACCTCGTGGCAGCGGTCGACCAGCAGGCCCGACGCGCTATCCGCCTCGGCGGTGCACATCCAGGAATTGGCGGTGCGCGCCTCCTTGCTGCCGAACACCGGCAACAAGGCCGGCAAGCGCGGCGCGGAATTGTACAGTTCGACGCCGTGCTGCCACACGCGCAGCCGCACGCGCGAGCCGTAACCGAGCTTGGCGAACATCGCTTGCCGGGTCGCCTCCAATTGTGCGAGGTCGCCGCGGATCGCCTCGGGCCGGTCGGCGACGCGCAGCATGTGCAACATGATCTCGTGCGCGTGGGCGACGTTTTCCACGCCGGTGCGCCAGCGCTGCGTGGCCTTGGCGTCGGACACCACATACGCCAGCAGCGCCAGGGTGACGACGGCGATGACGCCGGTGAAACCCAGCATCAGACGCCTGAACAGCGATGATTGGCTATGCGCCATGACGGCGCCGCGTACTGTCTACTGTTTTCACATCATGCTCCAGGTCATCGGTCTCTATCCTTGTAAAAGCATAACAGCCGCCGCCACCGCTGTCACCGCCCGGCGGCGAGGTTGCGGTAGGCGCCGGGCCGGCATTTGACGATCCGCGTGAACGCCAGGCTGAACGCGCTCTCGGAGCTGTAGCCGACGGCGTGGGCGGCGGCGGCAATGCTGGCCCCCTCGGCGCGCAACAGGTCGCAGGCGATTTGCATGCGCCAGCTGGAGAGGTAGTCCATCGGCGCGACGCCGACCATCTTCTTGAACGCCACGGCAAAACCGGAGCGCGACATGCCCGCCTCGGCGGCCAGGGTCGCCAGCGACCAGCCGCGTTTGACATCTGCGTGCATCGCCTCGAGCGCCTTCGACAGGCGCGGGTCCGACAGCGCGGCCAGCCAGTTCTGCGCCTTGGGCGACGACCGCAAGTAGAGGCGCAGCGTCTGCAGCAGCATGATCGGCGCCAGGTGGTTGAGTATCAGCGAGCGGCCGATCCCGCTGCCGGCCAGCTCCTCCTGGAAGCGGTCCAGGCTCCAGCGCAAGACGGCCGCCTGTTCGGCATGGCTGGCGACATGTATGACGGCGGGCAACCCGGCCAGCACGATGGGTGCGAGCAATCCTTCAAAGCGGAATAGCGTGCCGGCGACAAAAAAATCGCCGCCGCCGTTGCACGACAGGCGGCCATCGGGCGCCCGGGCGAACAGCTGCGCCACCGGCGTCCGCTGGCGCGGCGGCGGCTCGCTCGCCAGCGAGAACACGCTGCCTTCATTGAGCAGAAAACAATCGCCCGTGTTCAAGCGCACCGGCTCGCCGTGGCCGGCGATGGACAGCCAGCACGCGCCGCGTTGAACCACGTTCAGCGAGATGCCGGCCAGGGCCGGGAAGTCGACCGCCCAGCGGCCGCCGGCGTCCAGCGTGATGTTGATAAGCGCCCTCAGCTTCATCCTGGTCAGCGCGGCGGACAAGACGTCGCTGCGCAGCGAGAGGGTGTCTTCATCCATGTTTTGGACTCCAAAGCATTAAGTATAGACGTTTGACGATTGATCGTTTCAATTGCCGCCCGCACAATGGGCCTTCCTTGACTCGGAGACGCCATGTCCCCTCTTCCCACACTTCCCGCATTTCGTATCGCCGTGCTTGGCGGAGGCAACATCGGCAGCGCCTTCGCCTTCCAGCTGGCGCGCACCGGAGGGCACGATGTGACGGTAATCGCGCGCCCCGGCTCCGCACGGCTGGAACAGCTGCGGCGCGACGGCGGCATCGTCAACGTTGGCGGCGAGCGCGCGCGCGCCGACGTCGCCGACGCGCTCGACCTGCTGGTGCCTTACGAGCTGGTCATCGTCACCGTGCCCGCCCATCAGCTGGAGCCGCTGCTGCCGGCGCTGCGGCAGTGCGCCGCCCGGACGATTTTGTTCATGTTTAATAACTTCGAACCGGAGCGGCTCGCCGCCGCCGTCGGCGCGCAGCGCTGCAGCTTCGGCATGCCGTTTGTGCAGGCAAAACTGAACCAGGCCGGCTGGCTGCGGCTGAGCATGGGCGCGAAGACCCGCCTCGGCTGCCAACGCTGGGTCGATCTGTTCGCCGCCGCCGGGATTCCGGCCGTGCACGAACCGGACATGCCGCTGTGGCTGCGCTGCCACGTCCCGCTGTGCGTGGCGTTCGAAAGCATCGCGGTGGCGGCGGTGCGGCGCGACGGCGGCGCCACCTGGGCCGAGGCGGCACGGATCGCGCGCGGCGCCAAGGCCGGCTTCTCGCTGATCCAGGCGATGGGGTACCGCCTGCACCCGTCGGGAAAAGCGCGACTGGGCGCTTACCCCCACCAGGTGTTGGCGGCGATGTTGTGGACGATGTCGCGCATCCGCCCGTTCTGCGAGCTGCTGGCAAGCGGGGAAAGCGAATGCCGCGCCCTGGTCGAGGTGATGCAGGCGGCCGCCAACGGAGCCACGCTGCCGGCGCTGGCCGCCGGCCTGGAGGGCGCCAAGCCGGCCCCGCCCCCGCCCCCGCCCCCGCCTGCCGGCGGCAACGGGTGAGCGGCCTGCGCCGCGCCGAACGCGGCCTCGGTGTTGTTCGCAACAACTAAATTCGCGAGGAAATCAAATAGTTGCCACGTCGGAATATATCATGGTGAATGGTAACGGAAGCCGCTGATATCTAGTGCGCAATGATGACATGATCTTAACGAAACTCAGACGCGGCGCCGCCGCTACGCTCGCGGCGGCCTTGATCGGCCTGGCGACGGCGCCGGCGGCGCTGGCCGGCGCGCCGCTGCCGGAGGCGCTACAGAGCGCCGACGCGCTGGTGCGCACCAATCCGGCCGAAGCGATCGTCGTGCTCAACGATTTCGCCGCCGAGGCCGAGGCGCGGGCCGCGCCGCTGCCGGTACGCCGCGCCTTGCTGGTGCGATTGCGCCGCACTTATCTGGACCTGGGCGAAGCGGCCGCCGCCAAAGCTATCAGCGTCAGGCTGCTGGCGCTGGGCCGGCAGCAGCACGACCCGCTGAGTCTGGCGTGGGCGGCAATGACGGACGTCGAAGAGCATATCCGCGCGTTCCGGTCCGATGCCGCCAAGGCGGAGCTCGTGCGTATCGGCACGCTGGTCGACCTGGCCAAAACGCCCGATCTGGGTTTCGCGGCGGACATGGCGTACGGTCGCCTGCACTTGCTGCAAGCCGATTACGAGCACGCCATTGAAAAATTCCAAGCCGGCGTGGAAACGGCGCCGCGCACCGAGCAGCCGTCGTCGGCACGGGTCGAAGCGCTGCGCAATCTGGCGTATGCCTACCTGGCGCTGCATGACGAGGCGCGCGCGTACGCCATGGTGACCAAGGCGCTGGAGTCCGACGATGGCACCGTGCGCGCCCACATCCGCGGCCTGCTCCATCTCGGCCGCGCGATCGTGCTGGTCAACATGCAACGCTTCGCCGAGGCCGACGGCGCCTTCGCGCTGGCCTACAAGATCAGCAAGGAAAGCGGCGTGCAGGTGGTCGAATCGCGGGTGCTGGGCGACTGGGCCGACCTGGCCCTGCGGCGCGGCCAGTTCGTCAACGCCGAGAACCTGGGCCGGCGGGCGCTGGCACGCGCCACGGCGATCGGCGAGAGCGGCGGCGCCATCCTGGCGCGCGCCAACATCGGCTTCGCGCTGGCCGGACAGGGCAAAGTGGCCGAGGGGCTGCCCTACATCGACGGCGTGATCGAACACTTCCGCCAGCAGGGCAACGGCCAGTCGCTGCTGTCGATGCTCGACGAGAAGGGCATCATGCTCGAGCGCCAGGGGTGGATGAAGGAGACGGTGGCGGTGCTGCGCGAACAGCAGAAACTGGAGCGCGAACAGTTCACCGAGCGCCGCGTCAACGCCGTCGCCGCGCTGCAAAAGCAGTTCGAGATGGACCAGGACCGGCGCCGCATCGAGCTGCTTGAAAAGCAGAACAAGCTGAAGGACGCCGAACTGCGCAACCGCGAACTGCGCCAGGTCACGCTGGGCCTGGCGGTGCTGCTGACGGTGGCCGTGGGCGTCATGATGAGCCTGCTATACCGGCGCGCCCGCAAGTCCAACGCGCAATTGCAGGAATTGAACACGCGCCTGGCCGAGCATGCGGTGCGCGATCCGTTGACGGGCCTGCACAACCGGCGCTCGTTCGTCGACATGATGCAGGCCCGCAGCGGCCGGGTGGCCAACGAGCGGCGCGCCGGCGCGCCGGACGCGGGCGACACCTTCATGGTGCTGGACCTGGACCATTTCAAGGCCGTCAACGACCTGCACGGCCACGCCGCCGGCGACGCCGTGCTGGTGGAGGTGGCCAAACGCCTGCAGACGGCGGTGCGCGATAGCGATACCGTGCTGCGCTGGGGGGGCGAGGAGTTCGTCATTTACCTGCCCGGCTGCGGCGCGGCGCAATCGGCGGCGCTGGCCGCGCGCGTGCTCGACGCCATCGGCGGCGCCCCGTTCGAGATCGGCGCGCTGGCCTTGCCGGTCACGATCAGCATGGGCATGATCGAGATGCCGTTCGCCGGCCTGCCCGAAACGGCGCTCGACTGGCAAGGCGCGCTGCGCCTGGCCGACGGCGCCCTGTACCTGGCCAAGCGCGACGGCCGCAACCGCTGTCACCAGCTGCTGCCGGCGGCTCTGCCGCTCGCCGTCAGTCCCGCCGAACTCGAACACGACCTCGATGGCGCGATCGCCGCCGGGCATGTCGAGCTGCGCGCCATCGCGGCGACGACGCCGCCGCGCTGATCTGCCCTCAATGTCGGTGCGCGGGGTCGATCGCCGCCGTGGCATCCTGCGTCGCCTGCTCGCGATAGGCGTTGGCGGCGGCCGCCTTCATGCGCGCCAGCGCGTCGCGGTCCAGATAGCGGCCCTTGAGCATGACGCCGGCGATCTTCGACAGGTTGGCCGCGTCGGCCAGCGGATTGGCGTCCAGCAGCACCAGGTCGGCGTTTTTGCCCTGCTCCACGGTGCCCATATCGGCCTCGCGGTGCACGAACTCGGCGCCGTTCAGGGTGGTCGCCTGCAGGATCTGCAGCGGCGACAAGCCGGCCGCCGACAGCTCGGCGAACTCCTGGTGCAGGCTCACGCCCGGCACCACCCAGATGCCGCCCAGGTCGGAGCCGGCCAGCAGCTTCACGCCGCCGCGCGCCATCAGGCCGACCACCTTCTGCTGCAAGCCGTAATAGCGGCGGAAGGTGGCCGCCGCCGGCGCCGCCACCTGGTCGTGGTACTGGCGCGCCAGTTGCTCCCACAGCGCGCGCGTCGGCTTGTCGACGTAGGCCAAGTTCGGGTCGTCGCGGTACTGCCGGGCGTCGCTGAAGGCGGCGGTGCGCAGGCGGATCAGGGTCGGCGCCTGCCAGGTGCCGTTCTTGACGAAGCGCCGCGCCAGCGCCGCGCACTTTTCCTCGCTGTAGCCGTCGATGACCTGCTGGTAGAACCGCGCGTCGAGCGCCCGGAACAGCATCGGGCTGACGATGGCCATCGGCGTCGGCGCCGGCGGCGCGCCCTCCCCGGCCAATATCGCGCGGCGTACCGTTTGCTCCGCGTCCGAGCAATCGAGCACGATGCCCATGCCGGAGCCGAGGTGCTCCATCGCGCGCCAGCCGGCGTCGGAGGCCTCGATCGCCGTGACCGCGACCGGCAGGTGGCCCGACAGCGTCAATCCCTCCCTGCGCGCCTCGGCCAACGCCGCCAGGGTGCCGTCATGATTGCCGCTGGCGAGTTTGACGAAGTCGGCGCCCATCGCCTTCTGCTGGCGCACCCGTTGCTCGGCCAGCGCCGGCGGCAGCGGCCCGACCAGGATGTCGCCCGGCACCGCCAGGATCTCCGGCGCATCGACCTTGCCGGCGGCGCTGTCGGCGTTGATCGCCCGCGCCAGCTTGATCAACTCGGCCGAGCCGCCCATCTCGCGCACGCCGGTCACGCCGTTGGCGATCAGCGCGGGCCAGTAGCTTTGCGGCTTGAGCGCCATCGGCAGCGCGTGGGTATGCATGTCCAGATAGCCCGGCACGACGTACTTGCCGCTGCCGTCCACCTGTTTCGCGCCGCCCGCCACCGTGACCGGCTGCGAGACGATGCGCTGGATTTTTCCGCCATCGACCAGCAGCGTCATGCCCGGCTTGAGCGTGCCGTCGCGGGTGTCGACCACGGTGACGTTGCGGATCACGGTGCCGCTGCTGACGGCCAACGCGGTGCCGTCGTTGCCGGCGCATGCCGCCAGCACACCCACGCACAAGGTGGAAGCGGCGAGCTGTCGTTTCATCATTTTCCTTCCTTGTACAGACGTCCGGTGACCAGCATGGCGCAGCCGGCGATCACCGCCGGCACCGCGAAGACCAGGAACGCGGTCTGCCTGGAGGCCACCGCCGCCAGCAGGAGGCCGCCGGTCATCGAGCCGACGATGGAGCCGATGCGGCCCACCGCCAGCGCCCAGCTCACCCCCGTGGCGCGCGCCGCCGTCGTGTAGAAGCCGGAGACCAGCACGTTGGCGCCGGTCTGCGCGCCGGACAATCCCAGGCCGGTACAGAACACCGCCGCGTACAGCCAGCCGGGGTGCGGGATCGCCGCGCCGATCATCACGATCGACACGGCCGCCACCACGTAGGAGCAGGTCAGCACGAAGAACGGGTTGTAGCGGTCCATCAGGCGGGCGTTGATCAGCGATCCGATGGTGCCGCCGATCGGCATCATGGCGCCGATGGTGGCCGCCTCGGTGACGGCGATGCCGCTGTCGGTGATCACCGTCGGCAGCCAGCTGCTGATCTGGTAGTAGACCCACAAGGTGCAGAAGAAGGTCAGCCAGAGCAGCAAGGTGCCGACCCGATAGTGGTCGTTGAACAGGGTGGCGACGATGCCGGACCTGGCGCCGGCCGCCTCCCCGCGCGCCTCCGGCAGCGCGACCTCCAGTTTGACGTCGTCGCGGCCGGTCAGGCGGCGCAACACCGCGCGCGCCTCCTTCTCGTATTTCGGCTTGCCCGCCATGAAGCGCAGCGATTCCGGCAACAGCAACCAGACGATGGGCGCCAGCACCAGCGGCACCGCGCCGCCGAAGAAGAACACGCCCTGCCAGCCGAAGCGCGGGATCAGCAGCGCGGCGATGCCGCCGCCGAAGGCCAGGCCCAGCGTGAAGCCGCAGAACATCAGGGTCACCAGCAAGGCGCGGTTGCGCTCCGGCGCGAACTCCGACGACAGCGTCAGCGCCGCCGGCATGGCGCCGCCCAGTCCCAGCCCCGTGAGGAAGCGCAGCGTCACCAGCGAGTTCACCGAATCGGCGAAGCCACAGGCGACGCTGCCGAGCGCGAACAGCAGCATCGAGACGACGATCACGCGGCGCCGCCCAATGCGGTCGGCCAGCGGGCCGAAGAAGAAGCCGCCGACGGTCAGGCCGAACAGGCCGGCGCCGAAGATGGGGCCCATTTGCGCGCCGCTCAGCATCCATTCGCGCTTGAGCAGCGGCGCCACGTAGCCGGCGGCGGCGACGTCGAAGCCGTCGGCCGCCACCACCAGGAAGCACAGCACCAGCGTGAGGATTTGCAGGCCCGAGATTTTCGCGCCGTTCATCACCGCGCTGGAGGTCATGGTTTGTGTAGTCATCAGAGTCTCCGTGCTGATATCAGAAGAACTGGCGCAAGCCGACTTCCAGGCTGGTGATGTTCTGTCCCGCGACCGGCAAGCCGGCGCCACCGGCGCTCACCGGCGGCGCGTAGGTTTTATCGCTGGGCCAGACGCCGAAATTGGTGGCAGCGCCGTTGTCGAGCCGTGCCACCGAGGTATAGACCTGCGTGCGTTTCGATAGGTTGTAGAAATAGCCGAGCGCGAAAACATTGGTCTTGCCGCCGGCGGTATCGTCGATCTTGCGGCGCGCGTAACTGACCTTGATATCGGCCAGGCCGAGCGGGATGCTGGCGCCGACCAGCCGGGCGTTGACGTTGCGGTTGTTGGTCAGCGTGTTGTGCATCAGGTAGCCGAACAGCTTGACCGGCACGAACGCGTAGCTGGCGCCCAGCGCCGCCGTTCTATTCGACAGCACGGTGCCGGCCACCGGCCCGGCCAGCTTCTGCACCTCGTAGCTGAGGCCCACGTACAGCGGCCCGCCCTTGGCGTAGTCGATGCTGGCGCCGGTGAATTCGCCCAGGTCGCGGGGCGCCGCAGCGCGCTCGCTCAAGCTGTGCAGCACGCGTACCGAGACGCCTTCCATCGCCGGCGAGAGGTACTGCACCGAGTTGTTCAGCGGCAGCTGGCCGACGAAGCCGCGCAGGTTGCCGGGAATTTGCTGCGTCAAGGTGATGCCGTTGCCGTTCTCGTTGCGGCCGAAAGGGTCGCTACGCGCTTGCACGAACAGGCTGGGCGACCACTGGCTGCCCACTTGCAGCGCGCCCCATTTGCCGCCGTAGCCGACCAGCGCCTCGCGGTCGAACAACTGGTTGCCGCCGGAGCTGGTGCCGGTGTCGGCGTTGAAGCCCGACTCCAGCTTGAAGTAGGCGCGCGTGCCGTCGCCGAGGTCCTCGCTGCCGCGCAGGCCCCAATACGAAATGTCGTTGGACACGTAGTTCGCCTTGGAAGAAGCCTTGCCCGGCGCCGACGAGAAACGCACGGAGTCGAAGGCCACGTCGAGCTTGCCGTAGAACGTGATGTTGCTGCCTTGCGCGAAGGCGCTAAGCGGCGCCAACGCGGATAAAACCAGGACTGCCTTGAACTTGGTGTTCATTATTTTGTCTCCGTATAGTTTTTATGAAAGAACTGCGTTACATGACTGGAACCTCATGATTGGTGATGAAATCCGCCGGCAGGTCCGGACCCCACACGTACAGGGAATCCTCGGGCGGATAGTCGCCGGCCGGCCACACGGCGCCGGCGGGGATGAAGTCGATATCGAACGAATACTCGGCGTAGCTGCCCCACGGATCGCGCACGTAGCGGAAGTAGTTCGAGCCCAGCACATGGCGGCCCAGCCCCCAGCCGTCCGGGTGGCCGGCCTGCGCCATCTGCTGCGCGCCGAGGCCGACGGCGTCGAACGACGGCACGTTCCAGCTGGTGTGGTGCAGGCCCGGCGCGCTCGAGCGGGCGAAGGCGATCAGGTGGTGGTCGCTGCCGTGCGGGCTGTGGAGGAAGGCCACCAGATCGCCGGAGCGGTCCGACAGGCGCAACCCCAGCACGTCGCAGTAGAAGGCGATGGCGGCGCCGATGTCGGGCGTGAACAGCAAAATGTGCGACAGATGCGTGGGCCGCACCTGGCGGATCGCGCAGCGCTGCGGCGCGCGGCCGGCGTTGCCGCTGGCGGGCGCGAACTCGCGCGCTGACGCCACGCTCGGGGAACTCTTGGGCGCGACCTGCAGGCACAAGGGCACGCCGTCCGGCGCGGCGATCCAGACGCCGTCCGGCGCCTGCGGATGCGGACGCTCGATCGGCGCCACGTGGTGCCGCCCGCAACGCCGCAGCAACGCCGCCAGCTCCGGCTGGTACAGCCCCAGCGAAAGCCACAGCAGCTTCTTGGCGCCGCCTTGCAGTACCCGGCCCCAGCGGTGGGGGTGGCCGTCGGTGTACAGTCCGAGGCCGCCGTCCTCGTGGCGGACGTCGAGGCCGAAGCTGGCATAGAATTGCCCGGCCACTTTCAGGTCCGGTACGCCGAAGGCGAATTCGTGGACCGAATGGACGGCCGCCACATCCTGCTGAACATCTTGCTGTTCGATTTTCATGCTGGTCTCCTGATGTTGGCGCGGCGGCTCTGCGGCCGCTGCGCGCCACGTTCACACGACGCGTTGGGTCTGGGTGCCGAGTTGGTCGATGCGTAGCTCGACGACGTCGCCTTTTTTGAGGAACTGCTGCGGCTTCATGCCCAGGCCGACGCCGGCCGGCGTGCCGGTGACGATGACGTCGCCCGGCAGCAAAGTCATGAACTGGCTCAGGTAGGACACGATGTCTGCTACCGGGAATATCATGTCCGAGGTGTTGCTGGCCTGTTTGACTTCGCCGTTGACGCGCAGCTCCATGTCGAGCACCTGCGGATCGGGCACGGCGGCCGTCGTCGCCAGCCACGGGCCGACCGGGCCGAAGGAATCGAAGCTCTTGCCCTTGCCCCACTGGCCATTGCGGTGGATCTGCCAATGGCGCTCGGAGACGTCGTTGGCCAGGCAGTAGCCGGCCACGTGGCCCAGCGCGTCGGCCGGCGCCACGCTGCGCGCGGTGCTGCCGATGACGATGGCCAGCTCGATCTCCCAGTCGGTCTGCTCGGACCCCTTGGGCAGCACGATGTCGTCGTTGGCGCCGCTCAGCGAGGTGATCGCCTTGGTGAACACGATCGGCTCGGCCGGCAGCGGCAGGCCCGATTCCTCGGCGTGCTTGCGGTAGTTCAAACCGATGGCGATGAACTGGCGGATGCCGGCCACCGGCACGCCGATGCGCACGCCGGCGTCGACCAGCGGCAGCTGCTCGAGGTCGATGGCGGCCAGCGCGCGCAGGCGCTCCGGCGCCAGCCAGTCGGGCGTCAGGTCCGGCACCAGGGCGGAGAGGTCGCGGATGCGGCCCTGGGCATCGAGGGCGGCCGGTTTTTCGGCGCCAGCGGCGCCCACGCGTAACAGTTTCATAATGAGTTTTCCAGTTGAAGTTGCAGGGTTCAGTTACCAGCCGCAGACACGGCGCAGCAGCGCCTTGCCATCGTGCGGCCAGCTGTCGCCGCGCCAGGCGACGTGTTGGTCGGGACGGATCAGCGCCAGGCGCGCCTGGTACAGCAGCGCCAGTCCGTCATAGGCCGGTTGATACAGATGCAGCGGCACGCCCAGCTGCGCCGCGTCGGCGCTGGCCTGGGCGGCGTCGGCCGCCGTCCAGCCGCCGGTGGCCAGCAAGGTGTAGCCGTGGCCGAAGCCGTCGTACAGCGAGCTGCCGTCGGCCAGCCAGGCGTGCGGCGCCAGATCGCCGGCGCAGGCCGACGGCGTGAAGCGCGACACCGTGGACGGCGGCGCGGCGCCCTCCAAGGCGACCAGCGGCGAGCCGCGATAATGACTACCGAGCACCACGCCCAGGGTGTTGAATTCGCGCGCCTTGACCTCGCGGATGGCGGCGCCGATCTGGGCCCGCAGGCGCGCGCCGACGGGGCCGTCGTCCTCGCTGCCTTCCTGCGTCAGCTGCTTGCCCAGCACCGCGTGGTTGGCCACCGCCTCGTCCATGACGCGCTGGTGTACCGGGCGCCGCTCGGTCTCGTAGCTGGCCACCAGCGCCGGTCCGCCCCAGCCCCGCAGCACGGCCGCCAGCTTCCAGCCCAGATCGACGCCGTCGGCCACGCCCATGTTCATGCCGTAGCCGCCGAACGGTGGATGCAGGTGGCAGGCGTCGCCGATCAGGATCGCCCGGCGGTCCTGGTAGCGGTCGGCGATCAGGCGGCTGGCCACCCATTCGTCGGTGCTGACGATTTCATACGGCAGGTCGATGCCGGTGGCCTTGCGGATCAGGTCCGCCGCCTCGGCGTCGGTCACCTTGAAGTCTTCCGGCACGCCGGTGGGCATGAAGAACCAGGTGTCGCCGCTGTCCATAGGCCCGATCAGGCTGGGTGTGTCGGCGTTGATCTGCCAGTACATGATGGCCTGGCCGTGCGGGTGGGCGGCGGCCAGGCCCGGCGCGCGGAACACGATGTTGTAGTTGCGCGATAGGCCGTAGGCGCCTTCCATCCTGGCGCCGATGGCGCCGCGCACCGTGCTGCGGGCGCCGTCGGCGCCGACCAGGTACTGGCACACGATCGCCTGCGCGGCGCCGCCGCCGGTGGCGCGCACCGTGGCGCGCACGCCATGCTCGTCCTGCTCGAACGATACGAGTTCGGTGAGGAAGCGGAAGCGCACGCCGGCCAGCGTTTGCGCATGCGCCTTGAGCACCTTCTCCAGCGTGTATTGGGGAATCCACTGCGCGTGCTCGGAATACAATTCGTCGCGTTCGGGGGCGCAGTTGAAGGCGTTCTCGAAGCGGGCCAGCGGATAGCCGCCCAGCCGGGTGACGAACATCACGTCCGACGGATAGTCCAGGCCCAGCGGCGAGGCCTGCGCCAGCGTGGCGGCGATGCCCCAGCGCCGCAGGTGCTCGCGGGTGCGCACGTTGGTGGTTTTGGCGCGCGGCGCGGCGCCGACCCGCTCGTTGCGCTCGATGACCAGGCAGGAAATCCCGCGCGAACCGAGTTCGATCGCCAGCGCCAGTCCGGCCGGGCCGGCGCCGCAGATCAGCACCTCGGTCGTGTTGTCGATTGCGTCATTCATGTTTTGTCTCCGTGGCTAGTTCTTATGAAGCGAGTCTAGACCGCCACACACGATTACAAAAGATGACAAAACGCGGCCAGTGATACTACAATCGCATCACCATGAAACTCAGCCAAATCCGCCAGCTGCTGGCCATCGCCGACAAGGGCAGCGTGCGCGCGGCGGCCCGCCACCTCGACGTCAGCCAGCCGCAGCTGACCCGCAGCATGCAGGAACTCGAACATGAACTGGGCGTGACGCTGTTTGAACGCGGCGCGCGCGGCGTGGCGCTGACGGCGATCGGCCTGCGCTTCCTGGACCGCGCCAAGACCATCAACAGCGAGGTGCGGCGCGCGCAGGAGGAGATCGCGCAGCTGCGCGGCGACACGGCCGGCACCCTGCAGGTGTGCATGTCGACGGTGCCGCACATCGCGCTGTATCCGTATGCGCTCAGGGAGTTCCGGCTGCGCTACCCCGACGTGATGATGGACCTGCGCGACGGCGTGTTTCCGACGGCCGAGCCGATGCTACGCAACGGCATGCTCGACTGCTACGTCGGCCCGGCGCCGGCACTGCCGGCCGGCAGCGACCTGGTGGTGGAAAAACTGTTCGACAATACGCGCGTGGTGATGTGCCGGCGCGGCCATCCGCTCAGCGCGGCGACCTCGCTGGCGCAGTTGAAGGACGCCGAATGGGCCACCACCTCGGTCACGCACAAGGCCTACGAGGAATTGGGGCCGCTGTTCGCCCAGCACGGCCTGCCGCCGCCGCGCCTGGTGATGCGGGCGCACTCGGCGCTGACCTACGTCACCTCGATCGCCTATTCCGACCTGCTGACGATGCTGCCGGTGCAGTGGGCGGATTTCGACGTCACCCGCGACGCGCTCGACATCATCAAGGTGAAGGAGGTGCTGCCGGCGGCGCCGATCTGCATCGTGCGGCGCGCCGACCTGCCGCTGACGCCGGCGGCCGAATACTTCTGCGACATGATACGGCGCGCCAGCGCGCATCTGCTGCAGGCGCGCGCGGCCGCGCGGCCGGGGCCCTGACCCGGCCCCGGCCCTGATTCCAGCCTTACAGCAGCTGGTCGATGCGGATCGGCAGGTCGCGCACCCGCACGCCGGTGGCGTGGTAGACGGCGTTGGCCACCGCCGCGTTCATGCCGGTGATGCCCAGCTCGCCGATGCCCTTGACGCCCAGTTCGTTGATGCCGGGGTCGCGCTCGGGCAGCATCAGCACCTCCACCGAGCCGATGTCGGCGTTCACCGGCACCAGGTATTCGCCCAGTTCGTCGTTGACGTAGGTGGCGCGCTTGGCGTCGATCTCGGTCTGTTCGAACAGCGCGGCCGACAGGCCCCAGATGATGCCGCCCATCAGCTGGCTCCTGGCGGTGACCGGGTTGATGATGGTGCCGGCCGCGTAGGCGCCCAGCGCGCGGGCGACGCGGATCTCGCGGGTGCGCGCGTGGACCCGCACCTCGACGAACTGGGCGCCGAAGGCGGCCCGGATCTCGTGCGGCAGGCGGGTGCCGGCGACGCTGGAGAAACGCCCCTGCCAGGTATTGGCCACGGCATCGGCCGGCGCCCCGGCCGGGATGTGCTCGGCGTAGACCTCGAGCCGCCCGCCTGCGCGGGCCACGGCTTTTTGCAGCGGCTCGCCGGCGCCGTCGGCGCCGCGCAGGGTGCCGTCACGCAGCTCCAGGGTGGCCGGGTCGCGGCCGGCGAACGGGCCGTCGGCGGCGCCGGTGGCCGCCAGCGCAATGCGCGCGCGCAGCAGCTCGCAGCCCTTGGCGACGGCGTTGCTGACCGTGGCGCAATGCTTGGAGCCGGCCGCGTAGCCGGCCGCCGGCAGGTCGCTGTCGCCCAGTTGCACGTCGACCGCGTCGATCGGCACGCCCAGCCGGTCGGCCGCCACCTGGGCGATCACGGTATAGGTGCCGTTGCCGAAGTCGAGGGCCGCCATCTCAACCTTGACCCGGCCCTGGGCGGTCAGGGTGACGCGCGCCGACGCCGCGTCGATGCTGGTGTGCAGCGTGGACGCCGCGCAGCCGTAGCCGATCAGCCAGTCGCCGTCGCGCATTTGCGCCGGCGCCCTCGCCCGCTGGTCCCAACCGAACGCGCGGGCGCCCTGCTCGAAGCATTCGTTCAGGTGGCGCGAGGTGTACGGCCGGTCGCGCACCGAATCGCGCTGGGCGTCGTTGCGGCGGCGCAGCTCGATCGGATCGAGATCGAGCGCGTACGCCAGTTCGTCCATCGCCGATTCGAGCGCGAACAGGTACGGCGTGTCCGGCGGCGAGCGCATGTAGCCGGGCGTGTTGCGGTCCAGGTGGACGAGGTTGACGCGGGTCTGGATCGCCGGCGCCCGGTACAGGCGGCAGACGGTGTCGACGCCGGTCACCGTGTAGGTCGACGGACGCGACGTCGCTTCCCAGCTCTCGTGCATCAGCGCCTCGATGCGGCCGTCGCGGCCGGCCGCCAGCCGCACCCGGTGGCGCGTTTCGGCGCGGTAGGTGGCGATGGTGAAGCCCTGCTTGCGCGTGGCCTCCAGCTTGACCGGGCGCTTGAGGCGGCGCGCGGCGATGGCGATCCACGCGGTGCGCGCGGTGGTGCCGCCCTTGCCGCCGAAGGCGCCGCCCAAGTAGCGCGACAGCACGCGCACATCGTCGGCGCCGATGCCCAGTTGCGCCGCCACCTCGGCCCGCAAGCCGTGCAGGAACTGGTTCGGCTCGTGGATCGTCAACTTGGCGCCGTGCCACTCGCAGGTGGTGGTGAACAGCTCCATCGCGTTGTGGTGCTGGGTCGGCGTCGAGTAGCTGGCTTCGACCTTGACCGGCGCCGCCGCGAAGGCGGCCGGGGCGTCGCCGACCTGGATGTCTTTATAGGGTTGGCGGTCGGCGGCGGTGGCCTCGGCCAGCGACTGCTCGGTGGCGCCGGCGCTGCCGAAGGTCGCCGACGGCGCCTCGGCCTCGTACACCACCTCGACCAGGTGGGCGGCCTGGCGCGCCGCCTCCAGCGTCTCGGCCGCCACCACCGCGATGATCTGGCCGATATGCCAGACCTTGTCGCTTTCCATCGTGGTGGTCGACTTGCCGCGCCCGCCGACGGCCGGCGGCGGCTTGGCCTGGCCGCCGACGTTGCCGTGCCAGAGGATATCGAGCACGCCCGGCACGGCGCGCGCGCGGGCGAAGTCCATGCGCGCCACGCGGCCGCGGGCGATGGTGCTGGTGACCAGGTAGGCGAAGGCCGGATTGGTGAGCGGCTGGTCCGACGGGTACAGGGCGGCGCCGGTGACCTTGGCGACGCCGTCGATGCGGGTCTGCGGTTTGCCGATGGCGCCGGGCGCCAGGCGGGTGTCGATGACGGTCATGTTCAGATCTCCAGGGCGGCGGCGGCCAGCAGCGCGCGCGCCACGGTGCGCTTGCCGAGTTCAATTTTAAAGGCGTTCTGGCCGTGCGGGCGAGCATCGGCGAAGGCGACGTCGGCGGCGTGGCGGGCGCTGGCCTCGGTCAGCGGCTGGCCGCGCAGCGCCGCCTCGGCCGCGTGCGCGCGCCACGGCCGGCTGGCCACGCCGCCCAGCGCGATGCGGGCCTCGGCCACCACGCCGCCGGGGCCGAGGTCGAGCGCCACCGCCGCCGACGTCAGCGCGAACGCGTACGAGCGGCGGTCGCGGATTTTCAGGTACAGCGAGCGGCGCGTGTACGGCGCGGCCGGCACGTGGAAGGCGGTGATCAGTTCGCCCGGGCGCAGCGTGGTTTCGATGTGCGGCCGGTCGCCGTAAGGCAGGTGCAAGTCCTCGAAGCGGATGGTGCGCGCGCCGGCCGGGCCGCGCAGTTGCACCGTCGCGCCGAGCGCCACCAGCGCCTGGGCGAAATCGCCCGGGTAGGTGGCGATGCAGCGTTCGCTGGTGCCGAACAGGCCGTGCTTGCGGTTGGCGCCGTCGAGCGCCGCGCAGCCCGAGCCGGGATTGCGTTTGTTGCAGGCGCTGTAGCCGGGGTCGCGGAAATAGGCGCAGCGCGTGCGTTGCAGCACGTTGCCGCCCAGGCTGGCCATATTGCGCAATTGCGGGCTGGCGGCCTGTTGCAGCGCCTGGGCGATGACCGGGTAGTTGCGCCGCACGGCGGCGTCGGCCTCGACCTGGCTCATGCGGGCGAGCGCGCCCAGCAGCAAGCCGTCGCGGCCGGCCGCGATGCCGCCGTAGACGCGCTGCAGGCCGTTGATGTCGATGATCTGGGCCGGACGCATCACATCGAGTTTCATCAGGTCGACCAGGGTGGTGCCGCCGGCCAGGAACTGCGCCGGCGGCGCGCCGGCCGGGGCGGGCGCGGTGCCGGCATGGACGGCGGCGGCATCGTCGGCGCGGCGGTAGGCGAACGGGTTCATGAGGATTTTCCTTTCGACGGCGCGGCGGCCTGCTGGACGGCGGTGACGATGTTCGGATAGGCCGCGCAGCGGCAGATGTTGCCGCTCATCCACTCGCGGATGTCGTCCGGGTTGCCGGCGTGCCCTTCGCGGATACAGGCCAGGCCGGACATGATCTGCCCCGGCGTGCAAAAGCCGCACTGGAAGGCGTCGTGTTCGATGAACGCTTGTTGCAGCGGATGCAGGGTGCCGTCGGCGTCGGCCACGCCCTCGATGGTGGTGACCGCGTCGCGCACCGTGCAGGCCAGGGTCAGGCACGAGACCACCCGGCGCCCGCCGACGTGGACGGTGCAGGCGCCGCACTGGCCGTGGTCGCATCCGCGCTTGGTGCCGGTCAGCGCCAGGCCGTCGCGCAAAGCGTCGAGCAATGTCGTGCGGGGATCGAGGCGCAGCCGGTGATGGCGGCCGTTGACGGTCAATTCCACCAGCATGCCATCGGCGGCCACGGCGGGCCCGCCCGTCCCCGCGGCCGCTGGCGGCATTGCCGCCGCCCGCGCCAATGCCGGAATCGCCGCGGCGGCGCCGGCGCCGGAAATAAGCAGTCTCCTGCGACTGATCTTTAAAGGGGACGCGTGCTCGCTGTCATCATTCATTGGCTTGCTCTCCGTTCACTGCTGGGCGTGCCCAGTACGACGGAAATAATGCCCAGAATCGCAGCTTTAGGCTATTCGCATTTCAAACGAATCGCGCCCCGGCGGCCGGCGCGCGCCAAGATACTCGCCGACCAGGCCCACCATGTCGTCGCGCAGGCCCGTTATTCTGGCCGGCTCGCCGGCACGCGCCAGCGCCGGCCACACCGCCGCATGCATTTCCGCCAACAAAGCGGTGGCGGTCTGGCGCGGGTCGGCGAAGCCGGCGTCCGGCGCGCTGAGCAACAACTCGCCCAGCGCCAGTTCGGTGCGCGCGAAAACGGCCGATTTTTCCCGTTCCATGCCGAGGTCGGCCATGTGGTGTTGCAACGCTTGCCGGTCCGCCACGCGCGCCAGCTTCAAATCCACGTAGCCGGTGGCGAAGTCGCGCGCCAGCGTCGCCAGCGGCTTGCGCCGGTGGCGCGCGCACAGCTCTTCCAGCGCGGCGGCCAGGCCGTCCAGATGCCGTTGCAGCGCGGCGAAGCGCAGCGCCTCCTGATGCGGAAAATACTGGTACAGCGTGCCCACCGAGACGCCGGCGCGCAAGGCGACGCGGGTGGTGATGGCGCCGCCGAAGTCGTTGCGTTTGAGCATTTCCGTGGTGGCCTGGAGAATCGCGTCGACGGTCACCCGCGAACGCGCCTGGCGCGGCAGCTTGCGCGGTAGTAGATCGGCCTGGTCCTGCATTTTTAGAAACCTTTCACAATTTGATGGTCATCACCAACCACAGCATACCCGAATGGCGCCGATGGCCGCATCCGCGTCGGGCGCCGGCGGCGCCCCGATACCCGGCAAGAGCCCGCCGACCGACGCCCTGCCCGGGTACGCCCGCCGAACCGCGGCTAGGGCGCCGGCTGCAGGCGCCAGCGCTGGCAATCGCCGCCGAGCCACTGCCACTGCTGCACGTTGGCGCCGGCGGCCGTCGAGCAGGCGTCGACATCGAGCACCAGCCCGCTGTTGCGGGAGACGAACCGGAAGTGGCCGTCACCGACCGGTTCCGGCCGCCACGCCTGGCAGGCCGCGCCGTTGGGCGTCCACTGCTGCACGTTGCCGCCGTTGGCGCTCGAGCAGGCGTCGACGTCGAGCGCCAGGCCGCTGTGCATCGCGGTCAGCACGTAGTCGCCGTTACCCTTGTTCTGCACGTTCCAGCGCTGGCAATTGGCGCCGTTCGGCGTCCACTGCTGGACGTTGGCGCCGGCCGCGCCGGCACAGGCGGCGACGTCCAGCGCCAGGCCGCTGTTCTTCGAGATCAAGGTGTAGACGCCGCTCGCGACCGGATTGTCCATCGGCCCGGTGGCGAACTTGATCGAGCAGCCGACGTTGACCAGTTCGTACAACTGGGTGCCGTCGGTCGACGGCAGCAGCTGGGTGCTGTAGCCGTTGCAGACGTCGGCGCCGCCCATGGTGACCGCCGCCTGCGGCGTGGCGCCCTCGGTCCACAGGCCGTTGCCGTTGTTGGTATTGTACATATAGGTCTGGCCGTTGCCGGCGGCGATGGCGCCATCGCTGTTGCGGCGCAATACCTCGCCGGTCACCAGCAGGCGGCCGTTGGCGCTGCCGTCGTTATACCAGCGCACCGTCGGCGTGTGGCGGAAGTGGTTGCCGGAGCTGGACTCGATGCGCGTGCCCAGGTTGGACGCCGTGCCCCAGGCGATGCCGTTGGCCGAGCTGCGGATGAACGCCTCGCAGTTGGACGCGCCGCACACCTCGTACGTCATGACATAGCCGCCGTTGGGCAGGCGCGCCACCAGCGGCATGCCGGGGCGCTGCACATTGCCGTCGCTGACGCCGACGTCGATGGTGTCGCCGCTCCAGGTCACGCCGCCGTCGGTCGAGACGCGGTGCGCGATCAGCTGGTTGTAGCCATTGGCCTTGTACTCCTCGCTGGAATAATACATCACCAGCCGGCCGGCGCTGTCGATGGCGAACTCGCCCTCCCACACGCCGACCGTGCCGGTCACCGGGGTCGACAGCAGGCTCCAGTTGCGGCCCTGGTCGAGGCTGCGGTAGATCCGGATCGCGTGGGCGTTGCCGTTGGTGGTGGAGGTGGTCCACAACAGCGCGCCCTTCGGCGTGCCGCCCAGCGCCTGCGGCACCTCGTACAGGCCGCCGCAGCAATGGCCGGGCTCGGGCAGGTTGATGGTGGCGATCTGGCTCCAGCTGGCGCCGTTGTTGGCGCTCTCCCAGATCGTGCTCTGGGTGTTGCCGTAGTCGAAGCTGGCGATCAGGCGGTTGTTGGCCGCGCCGCTGGCGGCCAGCCGTATCATGCGCGGGTAGTACGAGGCCTGGTTGCCCAGGGTGACGGCGGCCTGGACGTCGAGCCAGCAGAACATCGCCAGCAGCAGTGCGAATACGCGGGTTTTCATAGACGTGTCTCCATTTTTTTGGATGCAAAAAAAGCAGGGAGCAAGCTCCCTGCGAAAGAACAACACTGGAAAGGGTGAAACGGAGAATGACCACCGGGCTTGGGGCCCGGCTTACTGCCTGGGACTTACAACTTAAAGCGCAGACCGAGCGAATACACGGCGGGGTCGTAGCGGATGTCGCGCGGGAACTGCTCGTGGCCGCTATAGCTTTCATAGGACGAGCGCAGCAAATTCCAGGCGTTGAACTGCAGCGACAAATGCTGGTTGATCTCGTAGCCGATCGACAGGTCGAGCTGCTCGCGCGGGCGCACCACGTTGGTCGCCGGCAGCTGGATGCCGCCATTGTTCAACGATTCGACATAGCTGTCGCGGCGCGTGTACGCCAAGCGTCCGTTGACGCCGTACTTCTCGTAGATCAGCGCCAGGTTGGCGTTCTTTTTGGCCACGTTGACCAGCGGCGTGACGGTGAAGTCGCCGCCGTTGAGCGTGTTGGCGCTCTCGGTGGTGCCGCTGATCCACGTATAGTTGGCCTGCACGCCCAGCCCGGACAGCGCGCCCGGCAAAAAGTCGAGGAACTTCTGCGCCGACAGCTCGTAGCCGTGCAGCTTGCCCTTGCCGGCGTTTTGCGGACGGGTCACCGTGTACGGCAGGCCGTTGATGTTCTCGACCTGCTGGAACGGTTGCAGATAGCCGTCGATGCGGCGGTCGAAGAAGGCCACCGAGACGTAGCCGTCCTTGTCGAAGTAGCGCTCCAGCGTGATGTCGAACGATTTCGATTCGACCGGCTTGAGCTCGGGATTGCCGGCCGTGCCGTAGCCCGGACGGTTGATCGACGGCGGCGTCAGCGACAGCGCCGGGTTGAGCGAGGCGAAATCCGGACGGGTCACGGTCTTGCCCCAGCCGACGTGCGACATCCAGTTGTCGGCCCAATCGACCTTGGCGCTAATGCTCGGCAGCACGTCGGTGTGCGACGTGCTGATGTCGACATTGCTGATGGTGTCGCCGATGCGGCTATTGCCGCTGAGGTCGCGCTCGAGGCGGCTCACGCGTACGCCGGCCAGGCCGGAGACGCCGACGCTGCCGACGTCGAAACCGTAGTTGGCCATGCCGTAGGCGCTGGTGGTTTTCTCGGTCTGCTTGAACAGGCGGTTGGGATCGTCGGGCAGGCGTCCGGCCGGCAGGCCGTAGTACTGGCGCACCTGGCCGCGGTTATCGAGCAGGAAGTTGGTCGACGGCGCCGCGTAGCTGCCGCCGAGCCGGTCGACGCCGGGCACCACGTCGTTGAACGACGGGCCGAACACGCCCACCGGCACCGGACGCACGCCGCCCGGCGTGTCGGCGCCGCCCTCGGCGCCGTGGAACTCGGCGTCGCGCGACGACAGGCGCACGCCGGCCGACAGCTTGCTGATGAAGCCCTGTCCCAGCTTGTAGCTCAGGTCATTGCGCCACTGCACCTGGCGTCCGCTGCTCTCGCCCCACGACTGGAAGAAGCCGCGCAGCGCGTACTGGCTCGGATCGCTGAGCGCGCCGGCGTTGCCCGGGGTCGAGCCGCTGAACCCGCCGTGGCCGCCGCCGTCGAGGCCGACCACGTGCAAGGTCGCGAACGGCACGCTCTGGTCGACGATGATGCGGTCCTCCGTGAACTTCGAATACGTGAACGCCAGGTCGGTGCTGGCCTGCCAGGCGCCGTCCTTGTACTTGGCGCCCACGCTGCCGTAGCCGGTGTCGGTCTTTTGCTGGCGCGCCTGGGTGCTGGTGGCCGTGTACGGCGCCACGCCGTCGGCATCGGGCAGCACGTCGGCCGAGACGATCGGACAGGCTCGGCCGCGGCTGGTGTCGCAGTAGGCGCCGTCCGGCGCGACCTGGACGTTGATGGCCGAGTTGGCGTCGCGCGCCACGCCGAACAGGTAATCCTCGGCGCCGCGGTTGCGGAAGCCCATGTAGATGAACTGGCTGTCGAGTTCGAGTTTGTCGCTCGGTTTCCACTGCAGCGCGCCGTGCAATTGCTGGCGCTCGCGCTCGCCGGAGTTGTAGACGCCGCCCGGGAACGGCATGATGGCCGCCGTCGTCGCGCCGCCCTTGGCCTGCTCCGCCGCCAGGTTGGGGTTGCCGGGATCGTTGCGGTAGGCCGTGCCGTCGGCGCGCACCGCCCACAGGCCGGGACCGCCCGGTTCGGCGAACCATTGCACCGGATTGACGTAGCGGTCCTTGACATAGGTGCCGTCCAGCAGCACGCCGACGTCGCCGTGCCGGGTCTTCCAGCGGTTCGAGATCAGGCCGCCGAGCGACGGATCGGTGTACGACTTGGCGCTGGTGCCGCGCGGATTGACGTTGACGCCGTCGATGAAGCCCGACGCGCTCAGTCCCTTGAAGTCGAACGGTTTGCGCAGCCGCACGTCCATCAGGCCGGCGATGCCGCCCTCCTGCTGGTTCGGCGTGGCCGACTTGAACACGTCCAGGCCGGCCACGCCCTCGATGCGCAAATCCTGGTAGGACAGGCGGCGGCCGTCGCCGGTGAAGATCTCGTTGCCGTTGATGGTGGTCGCCAGATCCGGCAGGCCGCGTATCAGCACGGTGTTGACCTCGCTGGCGGTGCGCCCGACCTGCACCCCGGGAATGCGCTGCAGCGCCTCGCCCACCGAACGGTCGGGGAACTTGCCGATATCCTCGGCGTTGATCGAGTCGACCACCTGTTCGGCGGTGCGCTTGATGTCCTCCGCCTTGCGCACGCTCTGGCGGATGCCGGACACCACCACCGTGGCGGCCTCCACCGGATTGTCCTGCGCCGCCGCTTGCTGCGCCGCGCCCGCCAACAGGCCGAGCAGCGCCGCCGCGATCGGGGTTCTTTTGAACTCTTGCATGTTTTTGTCTCCACTATCGGAATCGGACGACTGCATCCCTGCCGATCCGGTATGCCCTGGTGAGCTACCGATACCGGATGCCGTGTTGCCGGCATGGCGCGTCATCGCTTTATATGCGTTATGGGCGGGCGTTCATCACAAAAATCCTTGCGACTAAGCGGTGAAATGCCCCAAGTAACGATGCAATACTGAATGTATTTTCTTTTTATATCAAGAATATTTGCGACAAATAGCGAAATATTACGAAAAAATGGCCGCAAGCGGCCGCCGCCGCCATAAGCACCAATTAAAGTTGTTGGAAAGACGAGACAGTCAGCCCAGCGTGCCGGCCGGCGGAATCGGCGCGCCGGCCGGGAACACGAAGCCGAGCCGCATGACGATGTCCTGCGGATAGTTGCCGAACTTGCGGCCGAAGAGATTGAGCCCGCCCTTGTTGCGCGCGTCCTCCTTGACGCCGATGCGCACGCGGATGTGGTTGGCCTTGGCCAGATTCAGGTCGGCGATCGCGGTCGCCCCCAGCGAGACGCCGTCGATCATCGCGCCGCGCTCGCTCACGCTCCATTGTTTGAGCACGCCGTACGTGGTGCCCTCCACCTGCCACCACGACGGCGTCAGCAGCGCGGCCTTGCCGCCGAAGTCGCCAGGCGACGTCCAGGTGCCCACCTCGACATCGTTGATCCACAGCGTGATGTCGGACGGCCAGTCCGGATTGTAGTTGGGCGCCTCCGAACACAGCTCCATCGACAACGACAGCTCGGTGGTGACGGCGCCGTACGGCACGTTGTTGGGGAACGCATACTCCACGTGGCCGGCGCCGAACCACAACAGCTGGGCGTTGACGTGTTCCGGCTCGAAGAAAGAGCGCGGGTCGTCGAGCATGCCGATGATCTTGGTCTCGCTGACCAGGCCGCAGGTCGGACTGGCCTCGACGCTGCGGTAGCTGCCGATCGGCATGCTGATCTGCACGTGGTTGGGCGCCGCCTCGACCGCCGCGCCCGGCAAGCGGATGCGGACCTCGTCGTAGCGCTTCGAGCACAGCTTCTGGATGCCGCGCGTGCCGGGCTCGGTCTCGACCACCACCAGTCCCACCGCCTCCAGTTGGTTGACGTTGAAGCTGACGGTCGAATGCGGCAGGTTCATGGTCGCGGCCAGCTCGGACAGGTTCAACACCTTGTGGGTCAGCAAGCCCAGCATCGCCTGCCGCGTTTCCGACGACAGCGCCTTCACCAGCGGCAAGACCGCGTCCCCCTCGACCAGCAAGGCCCGATTTACTACATCCATGTCACATCCGTTTCCACTAGATAAGTTGGTTGGTTCGCGCCCGCGCGCCCCGTCACCCGCATGATAACCCGGGGCCAAAATCGCCGAGGAGCAAAATAACTCACAAACATTCTTGTCACTAATGGAAAATGTTGCGATAATCAATCCAACAAAAATGTTTGTGATTATTTGTTCGGCGACCTTATCTATAGAACCGGCGGTGCGGCCTGCGTGGCCGCACCGACCGGTCACCCATCAAGGAGACAAGCATGACAAGCCACAATAACACCCTCGCCCTCGCTGTGCTGTGCGCGACCGTCGTCCTGGGCGGCTGCGGCGGCACCGGCTCGATCGCGGCCGCAACGCCAGCCGGGCCGGCGACACCCGTCGCGCCGCCAACCGGCGCCGCCAGCGCGCGCGGCACGTTGCTGGCCGACGCCTTCGGCGCCTATCCGCGCCTTGTGCGCCAGCAACACCACCAGGACGCGGCGTTGAACGGCCGCCTCGTCGCCAGCATGACCTCGACCGAAAATGGCCAGTCGGTCGCCGCCATCCATGGCAGCGCCGACGACGGCAAGAGCTTCCAGCGGATCGGCGTCATCGCCGATCCGGAACTCAAACACGGCATGTGCTGCGGCACCTTGTACGAACTGCCGGTCGCCATCGGCGCGCTGCCGGCCGGAACCTTGCTGTTCTCGGCCTCGGTCGGCGCCGACCGCGCCGGCACACCGATGGAAAACCGCATCTACCGCAGCGCCGACGGCGGCGCCACCTGGCACTATCTGTCCCTGTGCGGCACGGGCCGCATCGCCAAGACCATGCAACGCCCGTCGGGCATCTGGGAACCCGAATTCGCCATCGCCGCCAGCGGCGAACTGGTGTGCTACTACTCCGACGAGACGCTGGACGGCCATTCGCAGGTGCTGGTGCGGGTCACCAGCCGCGACGGCGTCACCTGGAGCGCGCCGCACACCATCGTCGCCGGCGACGATGCCAACGCCCGCCCCGGCATGCCCATCGTGCGCAGGCTGCCGTCCGGCGCCTACCTGATGACTTACGAGAACTGCTACGCCGGCCCGCTCGATTGCGCGCTGCGCGCCAAGCGCTCGCCCGACGGCCTCGACTGGGGTGCCGCCAACGACCCCGGTTTCCGCCTAGAGACCGCCAGCGGCCAGTTCTTCCGCCACGCGCCGACCTTCGCCTGGAGCCCGGCCGCCGGCCAGGCCAACGGCATGCTGATCGCCATCGGCCAGATCCTGGTCGACAAGAACGGCGTGCCCGACGCCAGCGGCAATGGCAAGGTGGTGTTCACCAACACCAGCGCCGATGGCAGCGGCCCGTGGCGCGTCGCGCCGGCGCCGCTGTCGCTGCCGGCCGCGCCGCTCAAGACCAACTGGTGCCAGAACTATTCGACTCCGCTGCTGCCGTCCGCCGACGGCAAGACGCTGCTGATGGTGCAAACCGACGGCGCCGAGGGCCCAAGCTGCCGCGCCCGCTTCGGCGGCGCCGCGCTGGCGCCGTGACCCCACTCCTCCACCCCGACCACGAAAGACCAACGATGACTACAGCAATTTCCACGTCCGCCGCTCCCCTTGCCCCCAAGTGGAGCGCCGAGCGCGCGCATGCCTGGTACGCGGCGCAGCCGCGCATCCTCGGCGCCAATTTCATTCCCGCCAGCGCCATCAACCAACTGGAGATGTGGCAAGCCGACACCTTCGACGCCGAGCGCATCGACCTGGAACTGGGCTGGGCCGCCGGGATGGGCATGAACACGATGCGCGTGTTCCTGCACGACCTGCTGTGGGCGCAGGACGCGGCCGGCTTCAAACAGCGTATCGACACCTATCTGGGCATCGCCAACCGGCATGGCATCCGCACCATGCTGGTATTATTCGACTCGTGCTGGGACCCGCGCCCGGTGCTGGGCAGCCAGCGCGAGCCGATGCTTGGCATTCATAATTCGGGCTGGGTACAAAGTCCGGGCGCGGCGCAACTGGCCGATCCGGCCAGCTATCCGGCGCTGCGCGCCTACGTCGAGGACATCGTCACCTGCTTCGGCAATGACGAGCGCGTGTGGTGCTGGGATGTGTGGAACGAACCGGACAATCAGGGCGGCGGCATGGGCTACTATCAGCAGTTCGAGGCAAAAGACAAGATCGCACTGGTGGCGCAGTTGCTGCCGCAGGTGTTCGGCTGGGCCCAGGCCTGCGCCCCGAGCCAGCCGCTGACGAGCGGCGTGTGGTTCGGCGACGACTGGACGCCCGCCTCGGTGCTGCTCAACGCGGTACAGCTGGCGCAGCTCGAGCTGTCGGACGTGGTGAGCTTCCACGATTACAGCTGGCCGGAGAAATTCCTGTCGCGCATCCGGCAACTGCAAGCCTACGGCCGCCCGTTGGTGTGCACCGAATACATGGCGCGCGGCATGGGCTCGACGTTCGACGCCACGTTGGCCATTGCCCGCGCCGAACACGTGGGCATGATCAACTGGGGCTTCGTGTCCGGCAAGAGCCAGACCCACATGCCATGGGACTCGTGGAAGAATCCGTACACCGCCGCCCCGCCGCCGCTGTGGTTCCACGACGTGCTGCACACCGACGGCACGCCCTACCGCGCCTACGAGGTCGAACTGCTGCGCCAGCACGCCACAGCGCCATGAACATGGCGCATGAGCTGGGCGGCATCGAATGGCAGGGCGTTAGCAAGCGCTACGGTCAACACACGGTGATTCCCGACTTCCACCTGTCGATCGCGGCCGGCGAGTTCATCGCGCTGCTGGGACCTTCGGGCTGCGGCAAGTCGACCTTGCTGCGCATGCTGGCGGGGCTGGAGCCGGTCTCGAGCGGGCGCATCACCATCGGCGGGCGCGACGTCACCGACCTGGCCCCGGGCCAGCGCGGCATCGCCATGGTGTTCCAGCAGTATGCGCTGTACCCGCACATGACGGTGCGCGACAACATGGCCTTCGGCCTGCGCAACATCCGCATGGACGAGGCGGAGATCGGGCGCCGCGTCGACGGCGCCGCGCAAATGCTGGAACTGCAGGCGCTGCTGGAGCGCAAGCCGGTGCAATTGTCGGGCGGCCAGCGCCAGCGCGTGGCCATCGGCCGCGCCGTGGTCAAGGAGCCGCTGGCCTTCCTGTTCGACGAACCGCTGTCGAACCTGGACGCCGCGCTGCGCACCCGCACCCGCCTGGAACTGGCGCGTCTGCACAAGCGCCTCGGCGCCACCATGCTGTTCGTCACCCACGACCAGGTCGAGGCGATGACCCTGGCCAACCGCATCGCGGTGATGAACCAGGGACGCATCGAACAGTTCGCCGCGCCGATGGACTTGTACGACCGGCCGGCCACGCGCTTCGTGGCCGGCTTCGTCGGCAGTCCGGCGATGAACTTCCTGCCGGTACGGCGCGCGCCCGACCAAGACGGCCGCTGCGTCGTCACCTTGTCCAACGGCGCCACCGTACGCACGGCCGTGGCCGCGATTCCGGCCGGCGGCAATCTGGAGCTTGAGCTCGGCCTGCGCCCCGACGCGCTCACGCCCGCTCCCGACGGCCAGCTGCAAGGCACGGTCGAAGTCATCGAACGCCTCGGCGACCGCACGCTGCTGCACGTGCAACTGGCCGACGGCCTGCTGGTGGTGGCCGACGCGCCACGCCACGGCGAGCCGGCGCTTGGCTCGACCATCGCGCTGCGCATGGACCTGCAACGCGCCCACCTGTTCGACGCGGACGGTGCCGCGCACCACCCCGCATGATGCGCGACCTGCCATCGTCCCGGCCGGGGACCCGCACCGAGGCCGGCGCCGCCGCCGGCTGGGCCGGGCCGCTGTTCATCGCGCCCTTCCTGCTGTGTTATCTGACCCTGCTGGTCTGGCCGCTGCTGGACGGCGTCTGGCTCGGTTTCCACGCGATCGACCTGCTGTCCGATATCGGCCGTTGGGTCGGCGCGCTCAACTTCGTCGACCTGCTGCGCGACGAGATGTTCGTGCGCGCCGCGCTCAACACGGTGCTGTTCGCGGCGCTGTGCACGCCCCTGATGGTGGCCACCGGCCTGGCGCTGGCGTTGGCGCTGAACCGGCCGGGGCGCGCCAGCGCCATCCTGCGCGGCATCTTCTTCGGCGCCGGCGTGCTGTCGGTCACCATCGTCACGTTGATCTGGCGGCTGGTGCTGATGCCCGAGCGCGGCATGCTCGCCAACCTGATGCACGGCATCGGCCTGGCCGCCGTCGCGCCGCTGAACCACGAGTGGCTGGCGTTGCCTGCCGTGGTGCTGGCCACCGTCTGGTGGGGCATCGGCATGCCGATGATGTTGTTCCTGGCCTCGCTGCAACAGATCCCGCACGACGTCTACGAGGCGGCCGCGCTCGACAACACCAGCCGCTGGCGCAGCTTCCGCCACATCACGCTGCCGGCCATCCGCCACGGCGTGATCCTGGTGGCGCTGACGCAGATGATCGCCCAGCTGCAAGTCTTCGGCCAGGTCCAGCTGCTGACGCAGGGCGGCCCCAACAACAGCACCCGGACCCTGGTGATGTTCGTCTACGAGGCCATGTTCGAACAATGGCAGCTCGGCTATGCGGCCGCCGGCGCGCAGGCGTTGTTCCTGCTGATGCTGGCCGGGATGTCGCTGCAAGCCTGGCTGGAACGCCGCGCGGGAAAGGCGCCAGCATGAATCCCAACCTGACCAACCGCTGGGGCAACCGGCTGATCCTCGGCGCCACCGTGCTGGCCGCCATCGCCTGGGTGGCGCCGCTGCTGTGGGTGCTGGCGCTGTCGTTCAAGCCCAACGAGCTGCTGGCGCAGCGCACCGACATCCTGTTCGCGCCGCCCTACACGCTGAAGAACTACAGCGACATCCTCGGCACCTCGATGGTGTTCCGCTGGATCGCCAACTCCTGCGTGGTGGCCTTCGGCCAGACGGTGCTGGTGCTGCTGCTGTCGTCGCTGGCCGGCTACGGCTTCGCCCGCACCGAGTTTCCCGGCAAGACCTGGATCTACCGGCTCGTGCTGGCCGGGCTGGCGGTGCCGCAGACGGCCGTGGTGATCCCGCTGCACCGCATGTTCGCCGACTGGGGCCTGCACAACAGCTATCCGGGCCTGATCCTGCCGGGCCTGGCCGCGCCGTTCGGGGTGTTCCTGATGACACAGTACTTCAAGGCCATCCCGCGCGACCTGGAGGAGGCAGCGCTGCTCGACAACGCCTCGCGCTGGACCGTGTTCACGCGGGTGATACTGCCGCTGAGCTTGCCGGTGCAGGCGACCTTGGGCATCGTCACCTTCCTCAGCGCGTGGAACGACTACCTGTGGCCGCTGATCTCGGCGACCCGGCAGGCCAACTACACCCTCACGCTGGGCCTGGCCGCCACCCAGACCAACTTCGCGCAATCGGAGGGCCTCGGCTTCCTGATGGCGCAGGCGGTGTTCGCGGCGGTGCCGGTGCTGGTGCTGTACGTCTTCTTCCAACAATATATCGTCGCCGCCGTTGCCGGCACCAAGGTACGCTAAGCATGAGACACATTCCCCTGGGCGCCGCGCTGGCGCTGCTGCTGGCGCTCGCGCCGGCCATCGCGCCGGCGGCGGACGCGCCCGCCGAAATCTCGTTCGCGCGCTTCTTCGGCTCGTGCGAGGCGGACTACGGCAACGCCACCGATCCGTCCACCGCCACCGGCGAATGCGGCATCATCACCGCGCTGGTCAACAAGTTCAACGCGGCCAACGCCGGACGCTACGCGGTGCGCACGCAGGTCGTCGAGCACGGCTCATACTACAGCCAGCTGGGGGCCCGCATCGTCGGGCGCGACGTGCCGGCCGTCGCCATCCTGCACAGCTCGGCGCTAAACGACTTCGTCAAGCGCGGCCTGATCGCCCCGCTCGACGACGAGTTCCGCGCGGCCGGCATCGACACGGCCGACTTCACGCCGCAGGCCGAAACGGCGGTGGCCGTGGACGGGCGCCACTACGCCCTGCCCTTCGACACCCACTCCTGGCTATGGCACGTGAACCTGAACCTGATGCGCCGCGCCGGCCTGGTCGCCGCCGACGGCAAGCCGCTGCTGCCGCACACGCCACAACAATTGCTGGACCAGGCGCGCCGCTTCAAGGCCGCCACCGGCAAGCCCTACTTCATCTGGCTGACCAACAACGACCCGGCGTTCTTCACGCGCACGCTGTTGTCGATGCTGGGCCAGCAAGGCGCCACGCTGTTCCCGCGCGGCGTGCTCGACATCGACCTGCGCGGCGCGGCCGTGCGCGACACGGTGAAGCTGCTCAGAACCTTGTACGCGGAAGGACTGACCACGCGCGGCAATGACTACGGCGCCGCGCTGCAGGGCTTCGCCGCCGGCGACGGCGGCGTCATGGTCAACGGCACCTGGATCATCGGCGATCTGCTGCGCCAGGCCGGCCGCGCCGACAGCGCCACGGCCAATGGCTACACCGCCGTGCCGTTTCCCCGCCTGTACGGGACCGACGCGATGTGGGCCGACAACCACGTGATGGTGCTGCTCAAGGGCGGCACCGCCGACGCGCGCAGCCGCCAGGCCGCCGTCGCCTTCCTCAGGTTCCTCTACGACGAGGGCGGCGTGTGGGCCCGCACCGGCCAGTTGCCGACGCGCCGCTCGGTGATCGCCTCCGCGGATTTCCGCCGGCTGCCGCTGCGCGCCGCAATCGCCACCATCGCGCGCGACGGCATCGCGCTGCCGATCGAAGTGGCGCGCCAGGCCATCGTCGGCAAGACGCTGGGCGACGCGCTGACGGCCGTCATCGTGTTCGGCGCCGATCCCGACCGGACGTTGGCGCAGGCCGAAACCAGCATCAACCGCATGCTGACGCGCGACGCCCAGTTCCGCGGCGGCGCGGCGGAGGCAACAACGGGATCGCCGACACCGTGACCGGGCAGTAGCGCTTGCCGAAATCCGTCGGCCGTGTCAACACAGCCTTGCCTTGCGGATTACCAGGCACCACACCAGATCTGCCCTGTCGGCGCACTGCCTGAGGCGTCGTCCCGGTACAACTCGTCATGCCGAGCGGGCTGCCGGATGATGCGGCCACGCCTGAAATCCGGCCCATGCGCCCCCCTTGGTTTCTGTCGGAAAACCTTACACGCAGCATTGTTCCAACCCCGGTTTGGATTGCAACTCTTTGAATATAAACGTTGATTTTTATCGGCACGTTTATTGCGTGACGTCATGCCCTGGCAACCTGGCTTGAGCTGCGCGGGGGGCGGAAGACTGCGCCACCCACTTTGGTAGCCCCGCGCCCTTCTTCATCTTAATTCGAGGAGTACGAAAGTGAGACGATCCGACTGGATGCGCCGCTACCTTGCTGGCTTGGTTATTTCCACAGCTTTTCCGCTCGCGCTGGCGGCCGACTATAGCTATGAGGTGATATCGAAAACCGGCGATCAGGGCCTTCTTTCGTTTGGCGATGCCCCCTCGATCAACGACGCGGGCATGGTGGCCTTCATCGGTCGGTTGGCGGCCGGCGACGGGGTCTTCGTGAACTCCGGCGCCGGGGGGCGGTTAGAGAACCTGGCGGCCGGCTTCGCCGGCGCCAACCGCACCTTTGGCCGTGCCGTGCAGCTGAACAATCACGGCGTCGTGATTGCGCGGGACCAAGTGTCGGGGGCGCCGCCAACGAGCCTGATTCGATTCTGGCAAGCACATGAGCTCGCGCCGGCGACATCGGTCGTTTTGGCGCGCGGCGGCGGCAATCCCAACGCGGCATTCGACTCCGTGCTCAGCCATCCCACGCTGAACAACGCGGTCAAGGTCGAGTCGCGCGGCGATCCAGGCGGCAACAACGACGGCATCTGCGATGCGGGCGAGGCGTGCATCGAACAAGCCGCGTTCTCGGCTTTCACCGACACCACCAATTTCCTGGCCACGCTGGGCAAGACACCGCTCGGTCTGACCGACAAAGGCTCCTTTCCGACCACCACGGTCAGCACCTTGCCCGTGCGCCCCGTGCTATCGGACAACGGGCGGCTGATCGCCAGGCTGACGGTTGCTGGCAACCAGCAGATTATGCTCATCAATTACAGCGACCTGACCCAGCAGATTCCGATTGCCACGCTGGACATGGGCTTCACCAGCGTCGGAATGAGCCCGGCGATCAGCGATGATGGCCGTATCGCCGCATTCTATGGCGACCTGACCCCGGTCGGCGCGGCCGCGTTAAAAACCACCTCGGGGCCCGGCATATTCGCTTGGATCGACCGGATCTGCGTGGGCGCCGGGCCGAATGGCGTGCTGAACACCGGTGCCGGCGGCGACGATGTCATCACACCAATCGGGATACGCAGCGGGCCCGACGGGGTGTGCGACAGCGCGATCGTCGGCGACGACCGTCAGCTAGTCGCGACTGGCACCTCGGGTGGCGCCCTGATCCGCATCGCCGGCGTCGCCGGCAACCGGCAGCTGGACGCCGGCGAAACCTGCCTCGACATGGATCTGGACGGCGTGTGCGGCGCCGGCGAACCCGATCTGGGGCCGATTGGCGCGTTCGATCCGGATGTCCGCGTCAGCGTCAGCAATAATGGCTCGGTCGCATTCGTGGGCACCGACAACCTCGGCACGAAGACGCTGTTTACCACCTTGATCGATTTCTTCACCAGCGCCGACGCTGCCGCCGCCGCCGTGGCCAGCCCGGCGCGCGCAGTGGCGCGGATCGGCGACACCATCGATGGCTGGGGCGTGGTTCAAGCAATCGGGGTGCACGACGCCATCAATAACAAGGATCGCGGCCAAGTGGTGTTCTGGGCGCAGAACAGCGGCGGCGCCCAGGCAATCGTCCGGGCCAGTCCCCAGTGCCCCGAGGGCAGTTACGCGACGCCGTCCACTAATGCCTACATTCATCAATACGACGCGGGCGCGCATTTGCCGCTTCCCATCGGCTTGGGACAGCCGGGCGGCAATTCTTGCGGTCCTTCTTCCACCGCAATGGCGATCAACGCGTTCCAGTTCGCCGATGCGCGCCCGGCAAGGGTCACGCTGTTCACCGCGGGCGAAATGCCGATTACTTCTGCGTATGGGCGGACGATGCGCCATCCCGCGCAGGATAATCGCGCCAACCTGTTCGATCCCGGCAAGGGCCGCACCTATCTCAACGAGATCTTCGGCCCCGTCAACAGCGCCAGCCTGTTCGCGGTGGCGCGCACTCAGATACCGACGGTAGCGGCGCTGCATCACTTCATCGACGATCATCTTGACCGTGGACAGCAAGTGATCGTCTCGACCTCGTTCACCTCGTCGTCGATCGCATCGAACAAGCATAGCGGAGGCCACGTTATCCTATTGGTTGGCCGCACCTCGAACGGCGACTACATCGTTAAAGACCCGGCCGGGAACTTCTTCGCCGGCTCTGCGCAGGCGAACGAGCACTACGGACCGGGCAAGTCTTGCGGCGGCAATGTGGTCTATTCGCGCGCGGCATTGAGGGAGCGCCTGCCTCGACGCGGCCAGGCCGGCGCGCTTGAGCGCTGGACCAGCCCCGCGCAAAATGGCACGGCAGCCACTACCGATATCGACCTCGCAAAACCGCGCTGGGCTCTGGCGGTGGCCGGTCGGCTGCCGGCCGCCCCCGCGCGCAGAGCCGCCGCGACGGCCGCAACGACGCCAACAAGCGTGACGCTCAGGGCACGTTCGAATGACAACACGCGGCGGCCTTACGCGGTATGGATAGTCGACGGACAAGGGCGCCGGGCGGGATTTCCGTCCGACGCGCAGCCGGTCACGGAGATCCCGGACAGCCAGGCGGACCTGTATTCGGATGTGCCATCCGATCCGGATAGCGATGCTGGGGATGGCGCGGAAGAAGCCGCCCTGTACAGCGTCTACATCCCCAACCCGCCAGCCGGTCTGCAACTGAAGGTGGTCGGACTGAGCGATGCCGAGTACGAGATCGATGTCATGGAAAGCTCGTCCGCAGGCGCCGTTAACAACGTCAAAACCGGGCCGATCAAAGCCGGCCAAGCGATGACAATTCCGCTGGGAAGCGTCCCGCCGCCGTTGCGCGGCGATCTGGATGGCGATGGGGATGTGGACAGCATCGATGTCACCGCCGTAACGGCGGCCCGCAGCACCCACGCCGCCGCGGGCGACCCGCACGATCTTGACGGCAATGGCCGAATCGATGCGCTCGACGCCCGCATTGTCGTCACCCTTTGCACACGCCCACGCTGCGCCACCAACTAACCCGGGAGCTTCCAATGAAATTCACCTTCCTCCGCATCGTCCTGCTCGCCTGCCTGCTTTCCGCGCAAGCCGCCAGCGCAACCGTGGTTCAGGCTTCGGCAGTCAACCAACAGCCGGTGCTAGGCGCCAGCGTGCTGGTGACTATCTCCATCGCCGGGCTCGACAGCCCCTCGCCGCAATCGCTGGCCGCCTTCGATCTCGACCTATCGTTCGATCCGACCATTCTCGCCTTGACCGGCGTCAGCTACGGAACCGGGCTCGACGTGCTTGGCCTTGGATCGCTGCAGTTCACCACCGAGTCCACGCATCTGGTAAACCTGTTGGAAATCTCACTGGACGACGCCGCGACGCTCAGCGCGCTGCAAGGCGAATCATTCCAGCTCGTGGCGCTGACCTTCAGCACCATCGGAGTGGGAACCAGCGACTTGGCGCTGACGCTCAACGCCTTGGGCGATGCCAATGGCGCTTCCATTGCCGCGCAAGGGATAGACGGGTCTGTCCAGGTCATCGGGCCACCTCTGGCCGTGCCTGAACCGGGCACGCCTGTCATGCTTCTGGCGGGACTGGCGGTGCTGGCTGCCTTCAACAGAAGGCGGCGCGGTCGATAAACGCGGTGTTCCAGGCCGCGCGCCGCTCCCGCACGCGGTTTTGGTTTACTTGACGGATCCCCGCAATATTGTCAATATAGTATCTGTTTTCACGGTCGTTCAGTGCGCAACCAAAACTACCGCATGAAAACCGCGCGCGTGCAAATATCAAAGTAGCTCTCGGAACGCGTAAGCAAGGATGGGATGGCAAGATTTCCCGCACGGTGGTGATCAGCCGGCAAAAGCGCGAGAACGTAAATTTAACTGACGGCGCTTAATTGACGGCGCTTAACCGACGGCGCGCTCGGTGAGAGCGCATAAAGGAAACCATGGGCAACCGCAGCTACGTGATCGCGGAAAAATCAGGCGAGGCGACCATTTTGCTGGAGGCAAACAACCTGCTGCCCCTGCTGTGGCTTGCGGCGCTGCCGCCGGCGGCGGTGGGCGGCCCTGCGCCGTTACCCACCGCTTCACCTGGCATCGAAGGCAGGGCGCCGGTTGGCTACTCCATGACGCCAGGCGAGGCGACCGCTCAGCTGATGCGGCGCAAGGCAATGATCGAAAAATGGTTCGGGGCCGCCGGGAGCGTGATCGTCGACCAATTCGCCGCATTGCTCAACCGGGATCTGCCGGCCCGCATCCACCTCGACCTGACGGAATACATCGATCTCGACACCGGTCCCGACTCGTTCGTCCGCATGCTGCAACAGACGGTCGCGGCGCTCGACACCGATCCTTCCAAGGGCGGTCCGAAGCGTCGGCCGCCTGCGATCAAGTGGCTGATGGACGAATTCAAGCTCAGCGGCGTGGCCGAGAGCGCGCCGCTTTTCGGCGTGGCGCTGGCCGGCGCCATGGACGACGACAGCGAACCGTGGCGCCGCGAACCACCGCGTCCGACGCGCGTCGCGGGTGAAAGACTGCTCCCCTCCAATGACTCGCACCTCATTGCGGCCGATGGCAGCGTGATCGTTGGCGCCCTGCGCAACGCGGAATGGCTCAACACGCCCGTCGTCTGGCGCCGCCTGCCGGCCAGCGCGCAGCGGGTCGATGTGCCGGACAACGTCGGCGGCGTATGGGTACACCATGTGAGCCAGGATGGCAGCGTTCTGGTGGGCGGTTGCGAGAGCTTCCCGAAAGCGCGCTACAGGATGTTTCGCTACCAGCATGGAAAGATGGAGCTGCTCGCCGCCGACCATGGCCGCGTTTTCCTGGTCGCGGGCGTCAATTCGGATGCCTCCGTGCTCGTCGGCAGCCACCATTCCACCGACAAGGAGCATGCGGTCTACAGCCTGACCAAGCGGGCCTTCCGCATGGAGGGCGGCAATGAGCCGGTCGATATCGGCCCGCCCGACGCGATCTCGGCCGCCAGTGTCGTCACGCCCGACGGCCGCTGGGTGGGCGGCTATACCGAACGCGGTCCGCTGGAGACACGCGAGCAGCGCGCCTTCGTGTGGAGTGCCGAGGCCGGTTGCGTCGACCTCGACCCGGGCTTTTTCATGCTCGACTGGGTGGCCATTTCGCCCGATGGCCAGCGCGGCTTACTGAAGTATATGTCCGAGCGCGGCGGTCCGACGGGTTACCAGTTCTGGCAACGGGGCCGCGCGTTGCAGCCGATCCCGGAACTGCTGGACGCAAGCTCGGTGCGCGTGTCCGCCGCGGTCGACGCGGTCGTGGCGCGCGTCCCGGGCCACGAAGCGCCCATGCTCTGGACTTGCGACGCCGGCGCGCGGCCGATCGACTTTGGCGCGGCCACCGGCAAACTGGACCCGCTGTACGTGGCCGACGGCGCCGGCGCGATCGTGGCCGAAGAGGCGCCGCCCGGCGCATCCTGGGGCTGCCAGAACCTGCTGATCTGGAAAGACGGCAACGTCGAACGCCATCGGCTATCCGATGCGGCGGGCGGGGATACCCTTGGATGGCGCTACGTGAACCGTCCGCCGGAGTTGAATCACTTCGTCACCTCCGGCGCGACGGTACGCCAAGGTGTCCGGATGAGCTGGGGCCTGCAGCAAGGACTGCAGCCGCTTCCCGAGGCATAGCGGCGCCGGCCGGACGTCAACCGGCGCCGGTGGCGGGCCCGCGCGGCCGGCGCTGTCGACTTCGCCCGCAGCGAGCGAGCGGCTTAATCAAAAAGCCCCGGCGACAGCGGCGCCGCCAGCTCCGCGCCCTGGTTGCGCGCATTGCCAACCGCCGTTGACACCCGATGCCACGCGAACTTGTCGGCGCCCAGCGACACCGAGCGCGCCAGCTGCGCCGCCTGCTCGCCGGAGAGCTCCGGGTCCATCCAGGTGGCCGCGTCGCTGGCCGAGAACACCACCGGCCGCCGGTCGTGCACGTCGATCATGCCGCCCTCCGCGTCGTCGGTCACGATGGCGAAGCCCGACGCGTTCCGGTCCTCGGACCTGGCATCCCACGCGGTCAGCGCGGCCATGTAGAGCATTTCGCCATCGGCCCGGTGGATGTGCCAAGGCTGCTTGTTCGGTTTCTCGCCGGTCCACTCGTACCAGCCGTTGGCCGGCACGATGATACGCCCGGCGCCGAGCAGCCGCCCCCAATACCGGCCCGCGATCTTGTCCAGCCGCGCGTTCGGCGTCGGCCGCACCGTCGCCGGCGCACCGGCCGCCTTGTACATCCACCAGCGGTCGTCGACGATCAGCGCGCCGCCCGCCATCCGCAAGACCGGACGCAGCGTCCCCGGGGCGGCATTGAAAAGCAGTTCCGCGCGGCCGCGGCGCAGGACTTCGTCGACCCAACGAAAATCGTTGAGCACCCTGCCGATATCGTTTTGGTCGAGGCGTCCGCACATGGGACTATCATAACCGATCCAAAATGCAATATACTGTATAAAAACACAGTATATTGCGGGGTGGTAAATTGAAAGTTTGGGTTCAGCGCCGGCTCGACGGCGGTGCGGCGCTGGATCGGCCGGTGCAGATCGCGCCGCCGCATGAGCCGCTCGAGTTGCTGGTGATGCGCATCACCGACCAGGGTCGGCGCAAACCGACCAAGGTCGCGCGCCTGCTGGCGCCCGACGGCCCGCCGCGCATCGTCGACGAGCTGGTAATGCCAAGGCTGGTCTGGTTCAAGGGCACGCAGTTCGTGCTCAGCGGCGCGCAGCAACTACGCCATCCGCACGGGCTGAAGGGCTACGGGCAGTCGTGGCTGTGCAACCTGGAGTTGCCGGCGGTGGTCAACGCTTTCCGCGTGGTGCCGCTGTACCGGTATGGCGAGCAAATCGCGCGGCGCGAGCTGACCGATAGGCATATCAGGGCGTTGAGTGGCGGGCTGCTGGTGACCAGCGTCGTCGAACAGGCGCTCGGCCGGGCGACGGTGCGCGCGGAGGTGGGGCCGGCCGCCCTGGGAGCCGCTTACGGACGGGGCACCCTGCTCGACGCCAACCTGGAATGGATGTCCACCGACGGCTTTGAATTGTCCGGTTATGAACAGGTGCCGGCGCGCGCGGAGCGGCCCGCTGTCACGCTGCAGCAGGGTTGGCTATGCAAGCCGGATTGGGATTTGCTGAAATTGCTCGAGCCCGCCCGCAACTACCGCGAGCGCCATGACGAGCGCTGAACCGGCGCCCGCCTTATTTGGTCAACACCACCGAAAAAAACAGCCGCGTCGGCCCGTTCGCCATTTTGAAGAAGAGCTTGTTGCGGCCTTTGCGGAAGCGCACCTTGCGCTTGGCCTCGGTCATATTGAAATCGCGCGCATGGGTGTTGGGAACATCGTACAGCGCGGGCCAGAACTCGCGTTTGTTGATGTTGCCGCCGGCCCAGACCTGGACGTCGTTCAACCAGATCTGGGCGTCGTCGTCGGCGCCTATCCACATCGTCAGTTCCCGGTCGCGGTCCATGAACAGCTCGGTGTAACCGTAATACACCGCGTCTTCGTCCGGGTCCGGCGGCACCAGCGGATAGCTGGCGGCGTGCACATAGCGCCACTTCAACTGCCGGTTCCCCTTGCCCGCGTAGACGGCGTCCAGCACCACGCCCTGCTCGGGCGGATAGCGATGGTTGGCAAACAGCGCGCTGCCATGCTTGCCCTCGAAAGGACCGATCACGTACCAGCTGTTGACGTAGACGCGATCGGCGAATTCGCCGCCCCGGCCCAGCATGCGGCCGGCGCCCTTGGTCATCGTGCGCGCGTCGACCGGCGGAATATTGCCGCCCCCCGGATTGAAGATCACGCCGCTGCGATTGTAATTGCGCGCTTCGCCCGTCGGTAGCGCCACATCGCGGTTGATGAAGGCCGCGATCCGCTGCTCGATGCCGTTCTCGTTGATCCCGGCCGCAGCGCCCACGCGGCCGTCGACGCCATGTTCAGCGCCGGCTGCGACACCACCGACGCCGCCGGCACCGCCCACGCCCATTCCCGGCTGGCGGCCGTTGTTGGCGGCTTGGCCGGCCCGGCCGGCCAAGCCGGCCGCCATCGCGCCGTTCTTGATGTCCACACCGTTACGCTGGCGCGCGAGATCCTGCCGGCGCTGCGCCAGCGCGGCGAGCGCCCGGGTTTCAAGCTGCTGGATTTCCGCCGCCAGCTGCGCCGGGGTGGCCGCCGGCGGCGGCACGGCCTGCCGCGCCTTGGCGGCATTGTCCGCAGGCGCCGCGCGCTCGGCCTGCGCGCTGCCGTCCGCCTTCGCTTCGATCCGCTCCCGCGCCACTTGCTCGGGGATCTTCTCGATTCTTGCCAGCCCTGTCACCTTCAGTTCCCGCTCTATCTCCGCGATTGAGGCGGACAGTTCCCTGGCTTGCGCCAGCAGCTGCTCGGGTGGTTTCGGCAGCGACGTGGCGCGGAAGTCCGGTTCCTCACCGGCGCCCGCGCCGTCGGGCGATGTCGCACCGGGGCGGCTCCGGTCCAGCAGGTCCTTGATCTTCTCCATGTCCATCACACGCTTCTCGATGCTGGACTGCTTGGCCACGGCGGCGCTGGCGCTGTCCCGCTCGCGCTGGCGCGCCGCCTCCACCCGATAGGCGCCAAACTGGTACAACAGCAGGATCAGCAACGCATGCGCCGCCAGCGCGACCAGCACGAAACGATAGCGCCAAGCGCCTTCGCGGCCGGCCCTCGGCTCCCAGTCATCGAGTGGGCCCAGCATCATCGCGCGGCACGCGTATGCATGGAGATGTTGGTGAGCCGTTCGAACTGGCACAGATCGAGCACGTGGACGATGTCCTGGTATTTCGCCAGCTGGTCGCCGTCGATGCGGATGCGGCGCGCGGGGTCCGCGGCGGCCTCCTGCTTCAGCCGTCCGTGCAGCGCCTGGGTCGACACCGGTTCGCCATCGAGGAAGAACTTGCCGTTCTTGTCGACGCCGATCGCCAGCGGTTCCGGTCCGGCTTCGTCGCGCTCCAGGCTGATTTGCGACGTCGGCAAGGTCACCGGCAACTCCTTTTGCGGCTTGTGTTGCGGTTGCTTGAACGCCGTCGCCACCATGAAGAACATCAGCAGGAAGAAAATACAGTCGATCAGCGCGATCAGGCCGATCTCCGGCTGCTCGTCCTCCCCCAGGTTAATGCGCATGCGACACCACGTGCAGGTTTTGCGGCGCGGCGTCGCCCTGCAGGAACCATTCGTCGATCAGGCTATTGATCTCCCTCTCCAGCGCCAGGCCGAAAAACGCCTGCCGGTTCTTGAGGAAGTGGTGCATCGCCAGCGCCGGCAAGGCTACGCACAAGCCGGCGGCGGTATTGATCAACGCCTTCGAAATGCCGCCCGCCAGCAGTGCCGGATTGCCCATCCCTTCGGAGAACGCGATCACGTGGAAAGCGTCGATCATCCCGACCACGGTGCCGAGCAAGCCGACGATGGGCGCCACGGTGGCGACGATCGCCAGCGCATACGCCTTTTGCTGATGCATCCGCAATTCCATCGACGCGATGTCGCCGGCGCCGCTGTTGACCACCGCGTAGCCATGCTGGCGATGCGCGACCATGTAGGCGATCACGCGCGCCAGGGTGCTGTCGTCTTCGGCCAGCAGTTGTTGAAGCCTGGTGAAATCCTGCGCCGCCCACAAGGGCTTGACCCGTTCCACCAGCCCGTCGGGCACGATGGCCCTGGCGCGGAAGTGCATCAGCCGCTCGATCGAGACGGCCAGGAACAGGATCGACAAACCGAGCGTGACGACGATCGCCGCGCCGCCCTCCGCCGCCTGTTCGACGATATTGATATCGGCGGCATGGGCAAGGTTGTGAAGGGCGAGCGTGGCGATGAGCAGGAGGCGGAGATTTTTGTGCATGCCCTTGACATAGCAAGGTCCGGGCCAGAGCTGCATCGACGCCTTTTCCTGCATCGCCAAGCATCGATCGACGGCTCCCTGCCCATTCCCGAACACCGACTGTCCGAAAATGAACACAGCGCAGCCGGGCGGACGGACGGGAAAAAAATCTATGCCGGCATCCCGGGCCGGGAATGGCAGGAAGTCATTTGGCCGAAGGCGGCGGCAGGCGGTCGCGCGGCACCGGCGGCACGCGGTACTTGGCCATGCCGGACTTCTGCGAGCGGTAGATGCCGCAGCGGCCCGAGAACAGATAGGCCACCACGCACGCCATCGCCGCGAAGGGGCCGATCTGCGGGCCGAAAAGCTCGATCGCCATGATGGTCGACGCCAGCGGCGTATTGGCCGCCCCCGCGAACACCGCGACAAAGCCCAGCGCCGCCAACAGCGGGAAAGGCAGTTGCAGCAAGGGCGCGAGCGCGTTGCCGAGCGTGGCGCCGATGAAGAACAACGGCGTCACCTCCCCGCCTTTGAAGCCGCTCCCCAGCGACACCACCGTGAAGGCGAACTTGCCGAAAAAATCCCACGGCGCCAGCGGCTGCTGGAACGCCTCGACGATGACCGGAATGCCAAGGCCGATGTAGCGCGTGCCAAGCAACCACACGGCGATGGCGACGACCACGCCGCCGATCATCGGCCGCAGCGGCGCATACGAAACATGACGCTTCATGAGGGCCGTCGCCGCGTGCGTGGATTTGGCGAAGGCCATGCCGGCCAGGCCGAACACGATGCCCGCCAACAGCACGGCGGCGACGCTGGCGAAGCCGATCGCCACCACCGTGTTCATCGGATAATGCGTGTGGTGCACGCCCCAGGCCATGCCCACCTGGTCGGCGGCGACGGCGGCGACGATGCAGGGGAAGATGGCGTCGTAGCGCAGGCGGCCGACGGCCAGCACCTCCATGCCGAAGATGGCGCCGGCCAGCGGCGTGCCGAAGACGGAGGCGAAACCGGCGCTGATGCCGGCCATGAGCACGATGCGGCGGTCGGCGTGGCGCAGCCGCATCGCGTACGTCAGCTGGTCGGCCAGCGCGCCGCCCATCTGCACGGCGGTGCCCTCGCGGCCCACCGAGGCGCCGAACAGGTGCGAGACGACGGTGCCGACCAACACCAGCGGCGCCATGCGCAGCGGCACCACTTTCTGCGGATCGTGGATCTCGTCGATCAGCAGGTTGTTACCGGCTTCCACGCTGCTACCGGTCTTCAGATACAGCCAGCCGACGGCGAAGCCGGCCACCGGCAGCAGCCAGATGATCCAAGGGTGCGCCTCGCGCCAATGGGTCGCGGCATCGAGCGCGAACAGGAAGAAAGCCGAGGCGGTGCCGCTGAGCGCGGCGATCGCGCCGGCGATGCAAGTCCACTTGGCCACGTACGCCAGCAACGCCGTTTGTTCGGGATAAAGAGAGAATTTCATGCGGCCAGCGGCAACTCCGGGGTCAGGTCTGGCAATTCTACACGAGCACATCACTGCTGCCGAGGGCGCGCGGGGCGGATTAGGCGGAACGCCGTAATCGGCGATGCATGCGCCGCCGTCGGCGCCTGCGTGGCCGATTACGCTGCGCTAATCCGGCCTACATGGAACAGTGGTTTATGCGATGTCCCGGTTCAATGGTGGTGATGCTTGGCGTCGCGCTTGACGTCCATCGCCTCCGCCGGCTTGGACGGCGGCGCGCCCGGCGCGCGCGGCGCCGGCGGCGCCTCGCCGGTCCACTCGTAAGCGACCGTGCCCTTCGGATGCTTGTACCAGCCGGGGTCCTTGTAATCGTCGCGCGCCAGACCCTCTCGCACTTTGACCGTGGTGAACATCCCGCCCATCTCAAGCCCGCCGAACGGACCCTCCCCGCTCATCATCGGCAGCGTGTTCTCCGGCAGCGGCATCTGCATGTCGCCCATCGAGCCGCCCTTGTCGCCCATGACCATGTAGCCGGGCACCAGCTTGTTGATCTTCTCGGCCACGCCGGTGTGGTCGACGCCAATCATGGTCGGCACGTTGTGTCCCATCGCGTTCATCGTGTGGTGCGATTTGTGGCAGTGGAAGGCCCAGTCGCCCGGCGCGTCGGCGACGAACTCGATCGCCCGCATCTGGCCGACGGCGACATCGGTGGTCACCTCCGGCCAGCGCGCCGACGGCCGCACCCAGCCGCCGTCCGTCCCCGTCACCTCGAAGGTATGGCCGTGCAGGTGGATCGGGTGGTTGGTCATCGTCAGATTGCCGGCGCGGATGCGCACCCGGTCGTTCTTGCGCACCACCATCGGATCGATGCCGGGGAAGGCGCGGCTGTTGAACGTCCACAGATTAAAGTCGAGCATCGTGTTGATCTTCGGCGTGTAGCTGCCCGGGTCGATGTCGTAGGCGCTAAGCAGGAAGACGAAGTCGCGGTCCACCGCGTGCTGCTTCGGGTCTTTCGGATGGGTGATCCAGAAGCCCATCATCCCCATCGCCATCTGCGCCATCTCGTCGGCGTGCGGGTGGTACATGAAGGTGCCGGCGTGGCGCGCGACGAATTCGTAGACGAAGGTCTTGCCCGGCTGGATGCCGGGCTGCGTCAGGCCGGTGATGCCGTCCATGCCGTTCGGCAGAAGCTGGCCGTGCCAGTGCACGCTGGTGTGCTCGGGCAGTTTGTTGGTGACGAAGATGCGCACGCGGTCGCCCTCCACCACCTCGATCGTCGGGCCGGGACTCTGGCCGTTGTAGCCCCACAGGTTGGCCGTCATGCCGGGCGCCAGTTCGCGCACCACCGGTTCGGCCACCAGGTGGAACTCCTTGACGCCTTCCTTCATCCGCCACGGCAAAGTCCAGCCATTGAGCGTGACGACGGGATTGTACGGGCGGCCGTTGGGCGGCGCCAGCGGCGGCGCGGTGGCGGCCGACGATTGCACCGGCGCCTCCGGCAGCGAGGCCGCGCCGGCCTTGGTGACCATGCCGGCGCCGACAAGGGCCGCGCCGCTGAGGAATGATCTGCGGGTGGTCATGGTGTTGCTCCTTTGTTGGTTGGCGGATGGGCGCCGAGGCGACCACCCAATGCGGCTTCGAGATTGGCTTGCGCGGTCCAGTAGTCCCTGAGCGCGCCGATGTAGCCGTTGACGGCGGCCGATTGTTCGCGGACGTCGGCCAGCAGTTCGAATACGCTCATCAGCATGCCGTTGTAGCGCAACAGCGTTTCGTCGGCCAGCTTCTTACGCAGCGGGACCACCTGATCGCGGTAGTGGCGCGCCAGTTCGTACGAGGCGCGGTAGTCGGCGTAGCTCTCGCGTGCCTCGCTGCGGGCGTTGATGGCCGCTTGCGCAAGCAGATTGACCGATTGCATATAGGTCGCCTCGGCCCGCGCCAGCCGCGTCGAGCCCCAGTCGAACAGCGGGATCTCCAGCGACAGCTCATAACCGCGGCGGTTGACCGGCCCTTCGCTCTCGCCCACCACGCCCAGATCGAGCACGTTGATGAAGCGCGTGGCCTTGGTCAGGCCCAGCGTCGATGCCGTGTGCGCGGTATCGATTTTGGCGGCCTGGATGTCGAGCCGCTCGTTGAGCGCGATCTGCTCGATGTCGCCCAATTCCTGCGGCGCGGCCGGCAGCTCGGGCAAATGGTCCGGCAGCTTGTACGCGGTCTGCGCGCCGCTCAGGCCCATCAGGCGGGTCAGTTTTTCGCGCGCGGCGACGGCCGCCTTGCGCGCGGCGCCGACGTCGGCCACCGTTTGCGCGTGGTAGGCCTGTTCGCGCGCCACGTCCATCGCGCTCCAGTTGCCGGCCTTGCGCATGCGGTCGGCCAGTTCGGCGCTGGCCTGCGCCGATTCCTGCACCTGCACCGCATATTCGGCGCCCTGGTTGGCCGCCACCGCCTCCACCCACGCGCGGCGGGTATCGGCGGCCACCTTCAGCGCCTCGTTCGAGACCAGCAATTTGGCCTGCTCGTAGCGGCGGCCCTCGATGCGGCCGGCCAGCGGCGCGGTGATCAGGCTCAGAAGATTGAAGGTCAGCGTGCGTTCGATGCCGATCTCGCCGCCGCCGTGGCTGCGCTTGAAATCGAACACGGGATTTTGCAGGCGGCCGGCTTGCACCAGGTCCGCTTCGGCGATGCCGAGCGACCAATAGCTCGCTTGCAGGCCCCGGTTGTTCAGCAGCGCGATGTGCACCGCCTCGTCGACAGCCAGCGGCTGCCCCAGTTTTTTGTCGATGACGGCGGCCAGCGCGCGGGCGTCGTCGTCGTTGCGCGGCAGGCGGCCGGCGACGCTGGCGCTCAGGCCCGTACGTTGTTCGCTGACGCCGGCGGCGGCGCCGAAGCCGCCGTCGCCGGACAGCGACGCGCAGCCGCCGAGCAGCAGCGCCGTGCCGGCGCCGGCCGCGAGTTTATGCAGACAAATCATGTCCAACACCTCAGGTGAATTTTAAAAGGGGATGCGTTGCGCAGCTCGTGGACGGAGCTGTCGCGGGGTCAGGCGAAATTGCCTTGAGGGGGACGTTCGGGGTGGGCCAGATCGACCGCGCGGGGGAATTCGGAGTAAAACGGAATGGCGGAGGACACCGCCGGCAGCACCGGCACGGCGATCGTCTGCGCCATGAACGGCGCGCCGGCGACGCAGCAGGCCGCGCCGCCGCATTTGATGCCGCCGTGGGAATGACCGGCATGATCCGGCTGGTCCGGGGACGCTTGCTGGCTGCGATCCTGCATGGCGGCCATCATCGCCGCGTGGTCGTGCGGACCATCGGGCATCGCCATGTGCCCTGCCGCCGCCGGCGCGGCCGGCGCGCACGGCATCATGGCTGCCGCCGCGTAGCCCTGATAAGGGAGCGCCAGCAGCATCAGCCACACGATGAGGGTTCGGAACAGGGTCATGCGCCTATGGTAGCACAAGCCGCCAGCGACGCTAAGTGCCGCCTGGGTGCCGCCAAGGCGCCCTTAAGCCAGTCGCACCAGCGGGTTGGCGATGATATTGTCGATTTGCCGGATAGCTTCGTCGCAGGCGGCAGCGATGGCTTCGTCCTCGCTGTCCCGGACGAACTGCATGGTCGCGCCCTCGAACACTTCGACGCCGTTGGCGTTGGCGCGTTCGATGTCGCAGCTCGCGCTCCATTTGTTGTCGCTGGTCGGCAAGGCCGTCGGGATGATTTCCCAGCCTTTGTAGTGAATTTTATCCATGACTGACTCCTTATTTTAGGACAGACTATCATGAAGAGATACCGCCGACGCGCACGCCTGGGGATCTTTCGGCGAAAAAACATGCGAGTGGGGTAATCGTTATGATTTTTTATTATAATGACCGGATGAAGCCACTTATACAAGCCTTCCACGACAAAAACACGGGCACCGTCACCTACGTCGTGTACCAAAACGACGGCGCCGACTGCGCGATCATCGACTCGGTGCTGGACTACGACCCGAAATCGGGCCGCACCTCCACCGCCTCCGCCGATCTGGTGGTCGATTTCGTCCGCGCGCACCGCCTGAAGGCCGTCTGGCTGCTGGAGACGCACGCCCATGCCGACCACCTGTCGGCGGCGCCGTATCTGTCGCGCCAGCTGGGCGGGCGCACCGGCATCGGCGCCCAAATCGCGGTAGTGCAGCAAGCGTTCGCGCGGATGTTCCCGCAGCGGCCGGGCATCGAGCGCAGCTTCGACCATCTGTTCCAGCCCGACGAGGTATTCGCCATCGGCGCCTTGCAGGCGCGCGCGCTGCATGTGCCGGGCCACACGCCGGCCGACATGGCCTACCAGATCGGCGACGCCGTCTTCGTCGGCGACACCATGTTCATGCCGGACGTGGGCACGGCGCGCTGCGATTTCCCCGGCGGCTGCGCGGCCACCTTGTACCGCTCCGTGCGCCGGCTGCTCGAGCTGCCGCCGCAAACGCGTTTGTTCATGTGCCACGACTATCCACCGGCCGGCCGCGAGGCGCGCTGGGAGGTGACGGTGGCCGAGCAAAGCGAAAACAACATCCACATCCGCGCGGGCGTGACCGAGGAACAGTTCGTGGAGATGCGCACCAGGCGCGACGCGACGCTGGACATGCCGGTGCTGATCCTGCCGGCGATCCAGGTCAACATCAACGCCGGGCAACTGCCGGAGGCCGAGGAAAACGGCGTGCGGTATTTGAAAATACCGCTCAACGCTTTTTAAACTCGCGGCGGCGGCACGACGTTAATCGTCGCGCTTCGGCGTGCGGCCGATGTTCTCGTCCATATTGGCCAGATACCAGGTCAGCCCCGTCATCACCGCCACGTGGCGCTTCAGCTCCAGCGGATTGACCTTGTCCAGCGTGTCGGCCGGCGTGTGGTGGTAGCTGAAATAGCTGCTGGCATCGACCAGCGGCATGAACACCGGCACCCCGGCGCGTTCCAGCGGCCCGGTATCGGCGGCGCCGGTCACATCCCGGCGGTCGAACATCGACGCGCCGATCGGCTCCAGCGACTTTTGCAGCGGCGCGAAATACTTCACCACCGAAGGCCGCACGCTGCCGATCACGCCGAACGGACGGCCACCGCCGGTGTCCGACTCGATCGCGGCGAAGTGCCGTTCCAGCTTATCCTTGTTGGCCTCGAAGTAGCCCTTGCCGCCACGGGTGCCGTTTTCCTCGTTCATCCAGGCGATCACGCGGATCGTGCGGCGCGGTTTAAGGTCCAGCTTTTTCAGCGTGTCGATCACCGCCATCGCGGCGGCGACGCCGGTGCCGTCGTCATGGGCGCCGGTGGCCAGGTCCCACGAATCGAGGTGGCCCGAGACGATCACCACCTCGTCGGCCTTGTCGCTGCCCGGCAGGTCGGCGATGACGTTGTAGCTGTCGGCGTCCGGCAGATTCTGCGGCGTCAGCGTCAGATGCATCTTGATCGGACCGCGCGCCGTCAAGCGCGTCATCAGCATCGCGTCTTCGGCCGTCACGGCGGCCGCCGGAATGCGCGCGCCGTCGACCAGGCCGGTGACGCCGGTGTGCGGAATGCGGTAGTCGGCGCCGCCGACCGAGCGCACCAGGGCCGCCGCCGCGCCCATCTCCGCCGCCAGCTTGGGACCGTTGACGCGGAAGTTCGAGCCGCGCCCGTAGGCCGGACCAGCGTGCCCGCGCTCGGCCATCTCCTGGTCGAAGGCGACGTCAAACAACACGATGCTGCCTTTGACCTGCGCCGCGCGCGCCTTGAACTCGTCGAAATCGCGCACCACGATCACCGGCGCGGTCAGGCCGGCGGCCGGCGTGGCGCCCGATCCGCCCAGCGCCGTCAGCACCACCTTCTGCGTCACGCCGGCCGGACGCCCGGTGTAGTCGACCAGTTCCGCCGTCTCCACGCCGCGCACCCAGTGCGGCACCTTGACCGGCTGCAGCGTGACCTTGGCGCCGATCCTGCGCATCGCCTCGGCCACCTGCTCGACCGCCGCCGCCGCGCCGGCGGAGCCGGACAGGCGCGGCCCCACCAGGTCGGTCAGGTCGGCCAGGCGCGCATAGGCCCAATCCTCCTTCATCGCGCTGTCGCGTATCCGGGCAAGGGTCGCCGGATCGTTGGCGGGAGCTGCGATGGCGCCGGCGCTCAGCATGCAGCCGGCAAGGATGGTCAGGGACAGTTTGAACGGAAAGGCGGATTTCATGCGGGTCCTGTATAAGAGTGGGTGAGTTGCAAGAACGAATCAAACGATAACCGATCGTGGCGCGCTTGTCATCCATATTGATTTGTCATCGACGCTGCACTACCATGTCCCCTTACACCTCCAGAAAGCGCCTATGCTCAAGGGTCGAATTTGCACGGTGCGCCATCTGGTCAGCACCGATCTGAACACCTTCATCGCGCTGGTCAACGACTTGCCCTCGCGCGGCGACCATTTCTCGCTGCATTTCAAATCGCCCGAGACGCTGCGCAAGGAGTTCATGCAGAACAGCTTCGTCACCGACGACAGCGAACTGTTTGTCATCGAGGACAGCCTGCACCACATCGTCGGCGTCATCACGCACTTCAAAAGCCGCACGCCGGTGACGCGCGAAATCGGCTACCGCCTGTTCGACGCCAAATTGTCCGGACGCGGTTATGTCTCGGAGGCGTGCGGGCTGCTGGTCGATTATCTGTTCAACGTTCACCAGTACCACCGGCTCGAGCTGCTCTCGACGCCGGACAATGTGGCCTCGATCCGGGTCGCGCAAAAATGCGGCTTCACGGCCGAAGGCATGATGCGCCAGAGCTTCTTCATCAACGGCCAGTATCAGGACGTGCAGATATTCAGCCTGCTGCGGCCCGAGTGGGAAGCCCGGCGCCTCTGAAGCTTAGCTTTTAAATGTTACAAGCCATTACCAAAACGCCCCCTTTGTAAGGATGTGTATAACAAATAGCGGTTTTTCCCCGGACGTTTATAGTGAGATCACTGGCTAACGAATCATTCCGATCCGGAGCCGCAGCAAGGGGAATCACCATGTTGAGTAAAAAATTTATGGCTGTAGCGTTAGTGGCCGCAGCGACAGTGTCATCGTCGGTCTACGCGAGCGACCGTGGGTTCAACACGGTGGCCGGTGCTGTGGTGGGAGCCGCGATCGGCAACAGCGCGGGCGGGCGTGACGGCGCCATCGTCGGCGGCCTGGTTGGCGCGGCGGTCGGCAACAGCATCAACTCGGGTGACCGTCATCGCGGCTACCGCGACGATCGCGGCGGCCGTTACGTCGAAACCCGCGTCTATTCGCAGCCCGCGCCGGTCTACTACGAGCCGGCCCCGGTATACTACGCGCCACCGCCACGCTACTACGCGCCGCCTCCACGGGTGGTGTATGTGGAACCGGCCCGCCCGTACTACCGCGAATCGCGCCGTGACTATTACTATGGCGAGCGCCACGACCGTGGCCACCGCCATGACCGTTACGACCGTTAATCCGTAGCCAAAATAGAAAGCCTGTCAACCGACAGGCTTTTTTTTCGCCTTTTTCACTTTTTTCGTCTCCCTCCGCTAGCTAGCCGTGACGGCCAGCGCCGAGGGGAAATCATGACGACTACAGACGCAATCATCGCTTTGGAACTAGGGCAGTACCGCTTGCGCGAGCAAATCGGCGGATCGGCCTACGGCATCATCTGGCGCGCCAGCGGTCCCGGTCCCACCGGCGACGTGGCGATCAAGTTGATCAACCAAGAGCAGATGGCGCGCGCCCTGCCCGCCCAGCGCGAGCGATGGGTGGACTGCGCGAACAACGAGATCGCGTTCCTGCAGTCGCTGGAGCCATGGGACGAGCGCCATATCGTGCGCTTGCTCGATAGCGGCTGGCATGCAGGCCTGCCGGTGCTCGCGCTTGAGCTGATGACGACGGATCTGGGCCAGCACATGGCCGCCCTCAAAAGCGCAGAGGACACCGTGCCGCTGCCGATGGCGCTCGGCTGGATCGCCCAGATCAATCAGGCGCTGGCCAAGGTGCACCAGTATGGCTGGCGCTATCTTGACCTGAAACCGGCCAACGTGCTGCTGGACCGGCATCCGCACACCGTCAAGCTGGCCGATTTCGGCACCAATCGTCACCTTGGCAGCCTGCAGGCCCACTCGTATGCCGGCACCGCCAATTGGCAGGCGCCGGAACAGTTTTTCCCGGCCGATGGCGGCGGCTACGCGACCGGTCCGCGCAGCGACTATTTTTCGCTGGGTGCGATGTTCTACTTCATGGTGACCGGCGGCCTGCCGCTGCGCTTCTGCGCCGATTGCGGCCACGCCTACCGCGAACACCACACCGCTGGCGCGGACCTGCTGCGCCAGATCCACGGCGGCGCGATTCCCGGTGCCCTGCTGCCGGAGGAGGAGGCGCGCTTCGCCCTGGCGGTACCGGCCGAAGCGCGCGATCCGGCGCTGGAACTGTTGCGCGCCCTGCTGAACATCGATCCCGCCAAGCGCCCGCGCCATGCGATCCAGATCAGCCGCATGCTCAACGCGATCCAGGGAGTGAAGCAGGCGCGGGGCGCCTTCAATCCCACCGATCCGATTCATGCCATGCGCCGTCCCAGCGCCAGTAACGGTTGGCGCCATATCCAGGGGGCGTGATGACGACTCCACTGCGTTTGCACAGGGCTCCCGGACGCGGGCCGTCCGGCGAAAGGCCGCCGCTGTCCTGGATTCCCGGTCGGCCTGCCGGCGGGACCATCGCGGGTGCCGCCGGCAGGCTGGTGCGGCGGGCGGCGCAAAACATCGGCCTGGCCGCCACCCTAGCCCTGCTGGCCGCCCTTTTCGGCTTGCAGGCGTTGGCCCTTCTGCGCGCACCTGCAAGCTGGCTGCCGGCCGCCATCGACATCACCTTGACACCCGGTGAAAGCATCACGCTGGGCCAGCGCGAACTGGCCGCCCCGCAGACCGACCGCAGCCACCTGTCGCTGCGCCTCGATCCGCTGGACGGCTGGCTGCTGCGCAATATCAGCCCGTCCAAGCAGGTCATCCTGCTGCGCGACAGCGGCGAACAGCGCATGGGCAGCGTGGCGCTGCGCACCCGGCAAAGCTTCCAGATCGACGGCGCCGTCTTCAACGTCTCCGCCTCGGACCCGGACACCATCATCTTTAGCCGCGACGGTCATGAATGGCGCTACGACGGCGCCGTGCTATACCGCGACGGCCATGCGCAATCCAGCTGCCCGGACGCGCGCCTGTCCGGGCGGGCGTTATCGCTATGGAACCGCGCCATGCCGATGATGCTGTCGATCGCCCGGCCACTATCATTCGGCGGCAATCTGTATTGCGGCAACCGCCTAGGACTGGCCCAAACCACGCAGGGGGCGGCGCAACTGTCGCGCACCAACGGCCGGCTGGAGCTTTCCGCCGGCAATCCGGATGGCGACCGCGCCTCGGTGCTGGTGCATGGCGACGGCGTCCAGACCGATTTGCGCCGCCAGGAGGCGTCGCTGGCCGGCGTGAACGCGATGATCGTCGGCCATACACGTTTCCAACTGACGCCAGCGCGCGACCAGCTGACCCTGACGCCGAGCCGTCATGTCAGCTTGTTTAACGTGCCGGACCTGAAACTGCCGGCAGCGGTCAGCTGGCAGTGGCAACAGCGCTCCCTATGGAATAGCGGCCATGCCAACGCCCTGTGGTTCGCCGTCGCCGGTTGCCTGGCCTGCGTAGCCATTGGCGCAGCGTGCGCGATTTCGCCGGCCGGCCTGTGGCCGCGCCACGCCGCCACGGGCGCCAAATTTCTGGGCGCGACGATCCTGCTGATCGCCGGCGCCGCAGCGCTGATTACGCAACGCGCGGGAATCCCGCCCGGCGCCGCGCTGTCGATGGCGCTGGGCGCTTGCGCGCTGCTGCTTTGGCTGGCCTTCCCCGGCCGTCTGACGCTGTTGACCGCCGCCGGCGTCGTGCTGCTGGCCACCGGCCTGCTGGCGCAATTGGAACTCGGCCTCGGCGCGCCGCAAACCTCGTGGCTGCGCTACTACCAGAAAAGCGCGGCGATGCTGGCGATCGGCGCCGGCCTTGGTGGCTTGCTGCGCCTGTGGGCGCAATACCAGGCCGCGCGCGCCGCCCATTTGCAGCAGCGCACCATCGAATGGGTATTGGCGATATTCGCCGCAATCGCGCTGGCGGCGCTGGCCGCGCAGGTGTTGTGGGGCGACGAAACCGGCGTCTTCGACTTGCAACCGGTGGAACTGGCCAAACTGGCGCTGACCGCGCTGACCGCGCATTGCCTCGCGCTGCGTTTCGGCTGGCATAGCGAAACCCGTCATCCGGCCGACCACCGGGCACGCTGGCTGCAATTGATCGCGCCGGCCCTGCTCTTCGTCGCGCTACTCGGCCTGTCGCTGGTGCAGATCGACGACTTCTCGCCGCTGATCCTGCTGCTGGTCTGGAGCACCGCCATGGCTTTCGCCTATGCCCTCGCCGCCCGCCACCGCCTGTTGACGGCCGCGCTGATCGCCGTATCGCTGCTCGCCGTAGGCGCCGTGGCCTATCTGCGCCTGGCCGGCACGGACGATTTGATCCGCTGGGGCTTCTATGCCGACCGCTTCCTTGTCTGGCTCAATCCCGCCGAACATCCCCACACCGGCCAGCAGCTGCTGCTCGGCGCGCGCGCCATCGGCGAAGGCGGCTGGCTGGGCGCGGACCATTGGCTCGGCCTGCGCGCGCTGGGCCAGTCGGCCGGCGGCGTGGTGCAGATCCCCGCCGTGCAGGACGACTTCGCGGCCACCTTCTTCATCAATCGCCACGGCCTGGCCGGAGCGCTGCTGCTGTGGGGCGTGCAGGCGGCCTTCCTGACCGGTATCGTGCTGACCGCGCTGCGCGCCCACCACGCCGGCGCCACGGCGCGCAACTTCCGCCAGGCGTGGTCCGGCCGCTTCCGCTATTTCGCGCTGTGCGGCGGCGGCGCCTTCGTGCTCGGTCACTTCCTGCTGTCGTGGGGGACCAACCTGGCGATCTTCCCGATCATGGGGCAGCCGATGAGTTTTCTGTCGGCCGGCGGCAGCCACCTGCTGTTTTTCCTCTGCCCCCTGCTAGCGTTTAGTGCCATCAGCGCGCAATCTTTAGAAGGAGACTGAATCATGCCGATCTATGTCCAACACGAAGTCCTGGGCCGTATTCCCGACGTTTTCAACGGCGAGGCGATCTGGCAGGCTCCCGGCCTGGCATTGTTCTCGCGCCGTCCGCTGCTACGCGACCTGCTGGAACGCAGCCCGCGCGAGCACAAAGGCCGCGCCGCCACCCGCTGCTTCTCCCATGTGACGCTGATGCTGCCGCAGGAGGATGTCGACGACGACTACCACCTCACGCGCGGCGCCCGCGCCCGCGACCTGGCGCAGACCTTGACGGCATTGCATCAGAAGGACTTCGGCGATCTGCTGGGCGGCGACCAGGTACGCTACGACGTCGTTGGCACCGAGGCGCTGTCGGCGGGCGAGATCGAGGTCAAGTTCGGCCATGCCGTGTACTTGCCGGCGGCCGACGAGAAAATCCTCTTCAACGTCAGCGTTTCGCGCGACAGCGCGATCTGGCATCCGGTGTGCGCGATCTATCCGAACCAGCGCCTGGCGCTGATCGGCGGCGAAGGCGGCGCGGCCAGCGTGACCGCCACCGGCTGGCCGTTCGGCCCCGAAGGCGCGATCCTGATCATCAACGACGGTCCCGATGCGGCGCCGGTGGTGCAGATGCGCCCCAAGGATGCCTTCGAATGCCGCTTCGATCCGCGCAGCGGCTACTACACCGTCAAATCCCTGCGCGAGGCGCCGGGCGGCAGCCCACGCCTGATGCTCAAGATCGCCCGTGCCTCGGGCGCGCCCGTCGGCGTGCAGTCCAGCGCCGAAGAGGGCTTCCGCATCAACCCGGCGCCCGCGCAGGCGCCTGCCGCCCACGCCACGCCGGCCAAGCCGGCGGTCTGGCAAAGCCGTGCCGACGGCGCCCCGCTGGAGCTGACGGCCGTCCCGGTCAGCCACAAGCCGGTCAACAAGCCGGGAGAGAGCGACGCCACCTACGCGCCGGTCTCCCGGCAACGCGTCAGCCTGGTGGCGTTGGCGCTGCCCCGCCTGAGCCGCTACCGCGACACCGGCGCGCAGACGCTGGAACTGCCGTTCGACCGCTCGCTGGCCTTGTCGGCCGACGCCGCGCCGGTCATCAGTTTCCTGGTCGACGCGGCCGACGAACTGTATGCCTGCACCGCCGAAGGCCGCCAGCGCATCGACGCGCCGTCGACGTTCTCCCCGGTCGACGGGCGCGCGATCCGGCTGCTGCCGGCGGCGCCCGAAATGGCCGATCGCTATCGCGCCCTGCTCTGTCTCGCCCAGCCGGTTGGCGCGGCGGTCGCCGGCGGCGCGCGCTTTACCTTCGGACGCAACTCGCCGATGCTGTCGGCGCTGCGTTTGCTCGACTCGCCCCGTTTCATCAAGCGCGCCGACGGCGTCAACGCCGCCAGTGCCGATCGCATCGGTCTGTCGCGCAACGCTTTCAGTTTTGAAGCGACATCGGAGGGCTATAAAATCGGCCGGCTGACCGCCACCCAAGGACTGTATCACCTGGACGAAAAGATGGAGTTCGTCGCCAGCATCGGCGATACGGGCGCCGACGCGCCCTATACGCTGCCAGCCGGTCATCATTTGGTGGCGGGCCACTACGTGCTGCGCTTCGACGCCTAGGGGGCCCCCGATGGAAACGGCAAAACTCTACACGGTCTGCGCGTTCGCGACGGGATTGGCGATCACGCTTTTCCTGGCCGCCTACCTGACGCCAAGCCAATGGTGGCGCCGCGCCAATGCACGCGCGCTGCTGATCATGGTGGTCGGCGCATGGGGCTTCGGTAGCCTGATCCTGTACGCGGCGCAGGGTACGCGGCCGGTTGCGGCGGGCACGCTGGACGGCGCCACGAATCACCCGCCGGCCGCCGCGTCGGCGACGACATCCGGGCCTGCGTCACTTCCGCCCGAACTCATCGCCGGCCGGGCCTTCCAGGTGCACCGCGACCTGAACGTGCGCGCCGCCTCCGGCGTCAGCGCGGCGCGGCTGACCACCGTGGCTGCCGGCGCCACCGTCACGCCCACCGGCGTGCGCGAAGGCGACTGGTGGCAGGTCACCACCAGCGCGAACGGCCGTGAACAAACGGGCTGGGTCAGCAGCTTGTGGCTGCGCCGGGGCGGCGAATGACGCCTCCACGCATCGAGCCTTCATTGCAGTCCGCGCACGCTTCACCACCCGCGTCCGCAGGCGTGGGTTTTTCAGCTAAGCTGTGGCCTTTCGGACTCCGCGCCGCGCCGCCCGCCACGATGACAAGAATCACCGACATGCTGGACTTCGGCCCCGGGCTCGATATCGCGGCCCGCAGCAGCGCCAGCATCAGTAAGCTGCAAGTGCCGGAAAACCAGGACAACCTACTGGTCGTCGACGCCGCCGGACGCGCGGTGTTCCTGCGCGACCAAACCGGCCAGTCGGCTATTATCGAGGAATGGCCGCAGGGCCATGTGCGCGTGGCCGTGATGGACGGCATGGGTGGCCACGGTCACGGGCGCGAGGCCGCCGAGGCGGTCGCCGACGGACTGCTGCGCGTACCCGCGTGCGGCACGCTGGAGGAACTGTGCGCGCACCTGGACCGGCTGCACGACCAACTCCAGAAACGCTTTTGCCAACCCGGCGATACCGACAGCTTCCGCCGTCCGGGCACCACGCTCACGCTGCTGGAAATCCCGCCCGGCCAGGCGCCGATGCTGTACCACGCCGGCGATTCGCGGCTGTACGAGATCACCGCCCAAACCGTGCGGCCGCTGACGGTGGACCATGTGCCGGCCACCTGCTTCGCGATGCACGGACTGCTGGGCGAACAAGAATGGTGGCAGCAGGTGCACGGCGAGCACCGCCCGCAAATCTCGCAGGCCTACATCCTCGGCAACGCCTTCGCCAACCCGCAGCTGCTGGAGGACGGCCTGCTGCCGCTGGACGCGGCCAACCTGCCGCCGTTCCTGCGCCGGCTGTCCGACCGCCGCGCGGTCGAGGTCCGCGCCGACGCCACCTATTTGCTGGCCACCGACGGCTTCTGGTCGTGCGGCCGCCCGCTGCCCTGGACCGCGCGCTGGCCGGCGCTGATGGTCGGGCCGGGCCACTCCGCCGGCGCCGCGCTCGATGCGTTGTTCAATGATTACGCCGACCATCCGCCGGCCAACCTCCACATCGACAACGTGACCGCCATTGTGCTGCGTTTTGCACAACCGGCACCGCCGCCGGAGATCCGCAATCTTGACGAAACGGCACTACCGGCCGCATCAATCCCGCCGCATTTTTGAGCCTTGACGAGGGGTAAGTGTTGCGTCCTGATCGCCGGATGTGCCTTAGGGCAAAAATATGCCGATCAGATGCGCGTTTGATTGCCAAGGACGGCGTAAACCGCATAAACTGACAGGTATTCCATCGGTCGGTACGCCATGAAAAAATGCAGTAATGCCCAGCATCCGCATTGCACCTACTGGGTCATGTCTGGAGAACAAGCTTGCGAAGGCGGTCACGCCCAAGCCGAGCCTTCCAGCTATGACCTGCTGAGTGCCGCGCGCAGCGCCCGCGCCGGTGGTCCGGCGGCGACGCTGGCTGTCGCGCAGCCATCCGACACCAGCATCGCGGCCCCGCTGTTCGCCGCATCTTCCCCGATCGCTACCGCGCCCACGGGCTACGCCCGTCCGCTGCAGCGCGCCCAATCGGAACGCCCGCAGCTGCACATCAGCGGCTTCGACCCGCGCGCCGCCGGCGGCCGTCAAACGCTGAAGATGGAACTGCGCGGCATGCCCGACGCCTGCGCGCCGCAACTGACGCTGCAATTGCAGTCGGACCTGATCCCCAACGGCGCCGCGCGCCAGCAGTTTGTCCGCGCCACCAATGGCGAATGGCGCCCGGTGTTTGCCGAATTCTCGTCGCGCGGCAAAGAGCACGGCCAATACCAGATCAGCATCGAGCTGCTTAGCCAGCACACCGGCATGGCGGCCCGCAAATGGGTATGCACCTTCGTCATCCTGGTGCCGCGCCTGGACGCGACCTTGACCGAGATCCACCGCATCTTCCTGAGCACCCACAAGAACGTGCGCGTGATGGCGGACGACGCGTCCATCGCCCGCGTCAGCGCCCAGGGCGGTGACAGCCTCGATATCGACGTCACCGCCCGCAACGCCGGCATCGCCCATCTGGACCTGAACGCGCCGGCCGGCAAAGTGGACCTGGGCTTCACGACGATCGCCTGGGACGAGGACCTGATCGAGATCGACATCCCCGTCACCAACGCCGTCCATCCGCACGCCAGCCGCGCGGCCAGCTTTGTCAACGCGGCGCCGGAAAGCGGCGCGCAACGCCAGATCCGCCTGTTCGCCATGGAAGAATGCGTGCTGGGACGCTTTGAACTGGTCGATCCGGAATCCGACGTGATGCTGACCCATTACAGCGCCGATGGCCAGGACACCAACGGCCTGACGCGGCGCCTGTCCGGCCGCCATGCGGTGATCCGCCGCTGCGGCCAGGGCTTCGAGATCGAAGACGTGTCCCGCTACGGCATCCTGCTCGACGGCGTCTGGCCGGGCAAGCACAAACCGACCACGCTGCGCCTCGGCATGCGCATTGAGCTGAGCGCCAGCATCAAAGGCATCGTCGTGCTGTCGGTGTCGGCCATCATGCCGCATGGCGTGATCCTGCACCGCGTCGACCAGGGCGCTAACGCGGAATGCTTCTATGTGCTGATGCCGGAAACGCATCCCGGTTATCCGGTCAAATCGTTCGCCGCCGCGCCGCACGCGGCCGCGCTGCCGCTACTGCTGCATCGCGACGGCGGCTTCTGGCACCTGGACCAATTGACCGGCAAGGAGACCGCGCTGGCGCCGGGCGTGTCGCTGGATAAACTGAGCCGCGTCCCTCGCCATAGCCGCTTCGCCAGCGATCCGTATCCGGAGCACTGGATCATCCGCACCGGCGCCGCCGACATGTACAACACCGTCGCAGCGCGCGACATGCACACCGCCTAACGTATTTTCAGCGTCGCCTTCAACTGGTCGAGCAGCGCCGCGACCTTGGGCGACATCGGGCGCGCCAGCGGCCAGACAATGTGCAGCGGCAGCCCGTCGATCGCGCGTCCCGCCATCACCTCCACCACCGCGCCGGACGCCAGATGCTCCCGCACCAGCCACGTCGCCAGCTGCGCCACGCCCATATCCGCCAGCACCGCCGTCATCTGCGCCTCGCCGTCGCCGGCCATGATCCGGTGCTCCATGGTGCGGCGCTCGGTCTGCCCGCCGGCGGACGCGAACAGCCATGGACTGGCGGTGCCGTCGGCGCGTCCGTAGACGACGCAATCGTGACTCGCCAGGTCAGCGATGGAGCGCGGCGTTCCGCGTCCGGCCAGATAGGCCGGCGTGGCGCAGAAGATCAGGCGTTCGTCACCCAGATGAACGTGCCCCAGCGACGCCGGCCAATGCGCCGGACCGCCGATGCGCACCGCCAGATCCAGCCCCTCTTCCTGGACGTCGACAAAGCGGTCGGTGAACGCGACCTGCGGACGCAGATTGGGGTACTGCCCGCAGAAACGCAGCAGCTCCGGCATCACGCGCATGCGGCCGAAGGTCGCCGGCAAGCCGAGCAGGAGGCGGCCGGCAGGTTCGGCATCCTGCGCCAGCGCCGCTTCGGTCTCGCCGAGTTCCAGAAGCACGCGCCGGCAGGTCTCGTGGTATTTGCGGCCGGCGTCGGTCAAGGTCAGGCTGCGGGTGCTGCGCTCGAACAGCTTGACGCCCAGGCGCGCCTCCAGCCGCGCGAGACTTTTACTGACGGCGGAACTGCTCAGTTGCAGCCGGGCGGCGGCGAGGGTGAAGCTGCCGGCATCGGCGGCCTGCACGAAGTAAGCGATGTCCTTGAGGTGGTCGGAAGCGTGCATGGGTCGGTGGGCGGAAAAAATTTCATGAATTGATTGAAATCTTATCGCAAATACGAATTCCTTTCGCGATTATCATTCCTTATCGTTTGATTTAAGGAGAGTTCGCATGAAAAATACCGCATTGATCGTCGGCGCCAGTGGCGTCACGGGGAGCGCGTTGGCCGAGCGGCTGCTGCGCAACGGCTGGTCCGTTCTTGGTTTGTCACGCGGCCGCACGCCGCTGCTGGCTGGCGTCGAACCGATACGCGCCGACCTGACCTCGCGCGACGAGGTAGCCCAGGCGCTGGCCGGACGCGCCGTCACCCACGTGTTCTTCACCGCGTGGGCGCGCCAGGCGAACGAAAAGGAAAACATCCGCGTCAACGGCGCGATGGTGAGCAATGTACTCGATGCCCTGCACGGCGCGGCGACCTTGAAGCACGCGGCGCTGGTGACGGGATTGAAGCATTACCTGGGGCCCTTCGAAGCGTATGCGACCGGCGCGGTTCCGGAGACGCCGTTCCGCGAGGAGCAAGGACGCAAACAGGTGGACAATTTCTACTATGAGCAGGAAGACCGCCTGTTCGCGGCGGCGGAGCGCGGCGGCTACAGCTGGAGCGTGCACCGGCCGCATACGGTGATCGGCTACGCGGTGGGCAACGCGATGAATATGGGGTTGACGCTGGCCGTGTACGCGGCGCTGTGCAAGGAGTCCGGGGCGCCGTTCGTGTTCCCGGGATCGGCGGCGCAGTGGAACGGATTGACGGATATGACCGACGCGCGCCTGCTGGCGGCGCATCTGGAATGGGCGGCGACCAGCGCGGCCGGCGCCAACGAGGACTTCAACGTCGTCAATGGCGACGTGTTCAGGTGGAAGTGGCTGTGGCCCAAGCTGGCGGAGTATTTCGGTATCGAGGCGGCGCCGTTCGACGGCGTGGTCCAGCCGTTGGAGGACAGGATGGACGACGCGCCGGGCGCGTGGACCGCCATCGCGGCCATGCACGGGCTGGCGGAGGCGGATATCGGCAAGCTGGCGTCGTGGTGGCATACCGACGCGGATCTGGGCCGGCCGATGGAAGTCCTCGCGGACATGACCAAGAGCCGCAAGGCGGGGTTCCTGGCGTATCAAAGCACGCCGGATGCGTTCTTTGATTTGTTCGAGCGGTTGAAGGCGGAGCGCATCATTCCAGACCGCGCGTAACAATGCCGGCACACCCCAAGGACAGGGGTGTGCCGGCCGCGCGTGTTCGCTACAGGTATTGCCCGCCCGCCGGCTTCTTGACCGGCAGCGGTATCCACTCGGTCTCGCCGGGCACCTTGTCGAAGCGCTGCGCCTCCCAGTCCTCGCCGGCTTTGACAATGCGCTCTTTGCTCGACGAGACGAAATTCCACGACATGAAGCGACGCCCATCGAGCGGCTCGCCGCCGATCACCACGAAGTGCGCATCCGATGTCGCCTTCACCAGCTGCGTACTGTCTGTGCTCAGCAGCGCCATGTTGTTGCTCTCCAGCGGCGTGCCGTCGATCTCCAGATCGCCGCCCACCGGATAGATCGCCGCTTCCTCCGGCAAGCCGCTCAGGGCCAACTCCTGCCCGGCCTTCAACATCACATCCAGATACAAGGTGCGGCTGAAGGTCTGGACCGGCGAGGTCTTGCCGAACGCGGTGCCGATCAGCACCCGCACCCGGGCGCCATCGACCATCAGCTCAGGGATGTCGGCCGAAGGCGTGTGGCAAAAACCCGGCTCGTCCTCCTCGTGCGCCACCGGCAGCGCGGTCCACAGCTGCAGCCCGTGCGTGCGGTGCGGCTTGCCGACCAAATCCTTCGGCGTGCGCTCGGAGTGGACGATGCCGCGCCCCGCCGTCATCCAGTTGATCGCACCGGGTTCGATGCGCTGGAAGGTGCCGATGCTGTCGCGGTGGTCCATCGCGCCCTCGAACAAATAGGTCACCGTCGCCAGGCCGATATGCGGATGCGGACGCACGTCATGATTGGCATCGACGGGCACATCGACCGGGCCGAAATGGTCGAAGAAAATAAACGGGCCCACGGCCTGCTTGATGGCGGACGGCAGATAACGGCGCACGACGAAGCCGCCGCCCAGATCCTTTTCATGGCCCTTCAACAGATTCGAAATCGTCATCGGTTTACCCCAGAACGGTGGTGACTTCCGTGGTCACGGACGTCATCAGTTTGTGGATCGGACATTTCTGCGCGGCGGCCAGCAGCTCGGCGCGTTGGGTCTCGCTCAGATTACCCGTCAGGTGCAAGGTGGCGGCCAGGCGGTAGACGCCCTGGCGCTCCTCGCTGGCGTCGCGCTCCATGCTCACCTCCACATGTTCGAGCGGGATGTTCTTGCGCTTGGCGAACCAGACCACCGTGAGCGCCTTGCAGGCGCTCAGCGCCGCGTCGTACAGGTCGTGCGGCGACGGGCCGGCGTCGTTGCCGCCCTCCTCCACCGAACCGTCGGTCGATACGATGTGGTTGCGCACATGGACGATGTGGCGCATCGGCAGCGATTGATCGCGCAATACTTTGATAGTCATTCCGTGTTCCTCGTGGGCGGTAATCAGAACCCCCAATTTACACCGTTTAGCAGAGTTTCGCCTCCCCTAAACGGGGAAGCGTCACACCACTTTCTTGACGAATTCGGTCTTCAGGCTCATGGCGCCGAAGCCTTCGATCTTGCAGTCGATATCGTGGTCGCTGTCGACCAGGCGGATGTTCTTGACCTTGGTGCCGACTTTGACGGTGCCGCCGCCGCCCTTGAGTTTCAGATCCTTGATGACGGTGACGGTGTCGCCATCCTGCAGAATGTTCCCGACCGAGTCGCGGTAGACGCGCGCGCCTTCGTCGGCGGCCTCGCCGGCGGTGGCGCTCCACTCGTGCGCGCATTCCGGGCACACCAGCTGGGCGCCATCTTCGTAGGTGAATTCGGAATTACATTTCGGGCATGGGGGCAAGGCGCTCATCGGGGGTCCTGGTGGTTGTGCTGCAAAGAAGGCGGCAGTATACACCCCGATCCGTTGCTAGACCAGCTTGCGGGCCACGCGGAAGCCGACGATATCGTTGGCCAGCACCGCCGAGAAGCCGTTGCGCACCGAGGACCGCAGGTAGCGCGGGTTGTACAGCCATGAGCCGCCGCGCAGTATCCGCCGTACGTTATCGCCGCCCTCTTCCCACGCGCTGCCGTCGACCGGCGCGCCGAGGTAGCTGTCGTGGACCACGTCCTGGGTCCACTCCCACACGTTGCCGTGCATGTCGAACAAGCCCCAGGGATTGGGCGGGAAGGTGCCGGCCTTGCTGGTCCCCTGGCGGAAGGCGCCGCGCGCGCTGCCGTTGTAGGTGTAGTTGCCGTCGTAGTTGGCCTGCTCGGTGGTGATGCTGTCGCCGAAGCTGAAGGCCGTCTTGGTACCGGCGCGGCACGCGTATTCCCATTCCGATTCGCTCGGCAAACGGTAGGTCTGGCCGGTCTTCCCGGACAGCCAGCGCAGATACAGCTGCACGTCCATCCAGCTGACGCCGATCACCGGGTGATCGTCGTCCTGCGCGAAACCGGGCGCGCGCCAGTCGGTGTCGGATTGCGATTCCCAGCCGGTGGCGCGGACGAACTGGCGCCACTGCCCCACCGTGACCGGAAAGCGGCCCATCGCGATCGGCTGCTCGATGCCGACCCAGTGCTGGGGCGTCTCGCGGTCGAGCCAGTTTTTCTGCGCGCCGGCCTTGATCGCCACCGCGTGTTCGTGTTCGTGGGACCCCATCTGGAAGCGACCGGTGGGGATCAGCACCAGATCGGGACCGACACCGGTGCCGTCGATGAAGCGGTCGCGCAGCACGCCACTTGGATCGGCCACGGGGCTGGCCGCCGTCGGCATCAGCGCGGCCAGTTCCGCGGCGTTGCGTTCGGCCTGCTGTTTGCGGTGGCGTTCCTGTTCCGAGCGGTACGCCGCTTCCGCTTTCAGCTGCGCGGCCTTGCGCTGCAGTTCCTCGCGCTCGTCGCGGGCTTTCTTGGCGTCGGCGTCGCGGCGCGCCTGCAGTTGCTCACGCAAGGTTTGCTTGCGCGCCAGCGCGGCGGCTTCCGCTTCCGCGCGCTGCTTGGCCTCGAGCGCGCGGCGCTGCTGATCGAGCCGCACCTTTTCCAGCGCGGCCGCCTTGGCCTCGGCCTCGCGCCGCGCGGCCATTTCCACCGCCTGCGCCTGCCGTTTCTGTTCCGTCAGGCGGGCTTGCTCGGCCTGCGCAGCCAGTTCCTTCTTGCGCTGGCGCTCGCGCTCCAACTGCTCCTGCTGCTCCTTCTCCTGTTGCGCGGCCTTCTGCGCGGCCTGCGCGGCGAGCTCCTCGTCGGTCGGGCCGGTGGCACGGCGCAGCTGCGCCAGCAGCTCGTTGACGGACGCCGGGCGCCGTTCCTGCTGGTAGGCGAAGCCGGTTTGCAGCACCTGCCACTGGCGCTCGTTCAAGCCGTGCGGCGGCGACGGATGAAAATCGGCGGGCCGCATGTCGTCGAACGGCATGCGCCCTTCCAGCAGCTGGTAGATCATCACGGCCACCGCGTACACATCGAGCTTGGGCGCCGGTTGGCGTTGATGCGTGCCCGCTTCCGGCGCGCGATACCCCGCGGTGCCGGCATTGGGCGTTTGCAGACCAAGGCTGCTGCCGGCGCTGCGCGCGCGCGAGGCGATGCCGAAATCGAGCAGCTTGATCTCGCTGCGCTGGGTCAGGAAGACGTTGCCGGGTTTGATGTCGCGGTGGACCAGCTTGTGCTTCTCCCACGCGTATTGCAGCGCGTCGCCGACCGGCGACAGCAGCCGGAAGACCGCCTCCAGCGGCAGCGGACCTTGCGCGGCCAGATAGGCGTCCAGGTCCTGGCCTTCCAGGTATTCCATGATGATGAAGTAGCTGGAGGTGGCCGGGTCCTGCGCCCATTCGTAGACGCGGACGATGTTCTCGTGCGCCAGCTTGCGCGCCTGGGTCGCTTCCTCGATCAACAGCTTGGCGTGGGTGGCGCTCTGGGTGAGCTGCGGCGGCAGGATTTTCAGCGCCACCATCTCGCTGTGGCCCAGCTCCGCGTGCGTGGCCAGGTCGGTGGCCTGCCAAACCTGTCCCATGCCGCCCATGCCGATCAGGCGCTCCAGCCGGTAGCGGCGGTTTTGCGGGCCGATCTCCTGACCCGACATCAACCCCAGTTCCGTACCCTGGCGCACCGGCATCGGGGCGGCCGTGACGCTGCCTCCCGGCGGCGCGTACTCCGCATCCAGGATGGCGTTCTTTCGACGGTCGAACTCTTGAAGGCTCAACAGACCGTCATCATGTAAGGCCCGCAGTTCGCGGATCTTGTCTCTTGCCGTTTGCATCATTGACTGAAGTGTAACCGTTCCTGCTGTTTGGCGTTTTAGGTCAGTGGTACGCCGCATTGGGCGCAGAACTTGTCATCGGGGTGGTTGATCCGCGTCGGGTGGCCGTTGACGCAGTAACCCACGCCCTTCGGCGTCGCCGGCAGCGGCACGCCCGCGCGCGCGACACCGATGCCCAACTGGCTCTGGGTCGTCAGCGCGCTGGCACTGGCGGCGTTCTGCACATTGAGCAGGTCAAGCTGGTGGCGGCGATCCTTGTCCAGTTCCGCGTCGCGGTGCGCGCGTTCCTCCAGCACCCGCTGGTATGCCTGCTGCGACGCTTCGGCCGGCGTCATGCCATGTTCGGCCGCCACCACCTGCGCCAACGCCTGTATCTGCTCGGCCGACATGCCGCCCTGGATCTGCATCTTCATGATCTGCGACAGCGCCTGCGCGTTCGGCTCGGCGGCGGTGGCCACTTTGCCGGTGTCGCTCAAGCCACCGATGGTTTCGATGCGCTTGATCTCATGCGATTGCTGCGCCAGCAGCACGTCGTATTCGCCCTTCCAGCGCGCGAATTTCTCTTCGCGCTCGTGCTCCAGCTTTTTCAGCTCGCGCTGCCATTCGGCCTCCTGCTCCTTTTGCTTGAGGATCTGGCGCTGCTCGTCGACCGCCAATTGGTCCAGCAACGCCTGTTTGCTGTTGGCCTGGTTCTGGCGCGCGTGGATGCCGTCCGCCTCGATCGTGCGCAGCAGCTTTTCGTACTGCGCGATGGAATCGGCCTGCGCGCCGGCGCGCTTCAACTCCTCGATCTTCTGGTTGATCTCGGCCACCTGCGCGGCGTTGGCGGCGTCCTTGACGGCGTCGCCGCGCAGCAGTTCGCGCTGGCGCGCCAACGCCAGTTGGTCTTCCCATTCCTGCACCCGCTCGGCCTCGCGGCGGCGGGCGGCGCCGGCCAGGGTCATGCCCTGGATGCGCGCCTCGTGCGCCTCCGACTCCACTTGCAGCTCGCGCGCCTTCTCGTCCTTTTCGCGCTGGCGCAACGCCGCCAGCTCGTTGCGCCGGTGCGATTCGTCCTCGATCAGCAGCGCCTGGGCGATCTGGTTTTCAATCGCCTGCTGGCGCAGCTGGTGCGACAAGCGCTGCTGCGCCAACTGGCGCTGCTCGGCGGCGGTTTGCTGCAGCACTTCGAGCTCGGTGCGCATTTTGATCTGCGCCAGCTGCCGCACGTGCTCCCAGTCGGCCTGCTCGCCGGCGCGGTGCGACTTGCTTTTGGCCAGTTCGTGTTCCAGGTCGGCCAGGATGGTGCCGGCCCCCTTGTCCAGCGCCACCTTGCGGGTTTTCGATTCCATGACGCGGCTGTAAAGCTCCACTTCGCGCGCGCGCAGCGACTGTAGCCGCTCGCTTTCCTTCAACGTCAGTTCGGCCTTGTCAACGCTGGCGTCCTGGCGCAGCTCCGCGCGGCGGAAATCGGAGCGCATCTTCTGCTCCTCGCGCCAGATGGCCTGCCATTCCTCCTCATCGTAGATCTGGTCGAGCTGCTTGACATGCTCGAGCTGCACGTGGCGCTCGTCGGCCACCAGCCACAGGGTGCCGATGCGCTCGCGGTTATGGTCGAACTTATCGTGGCGCAGCGCCGCCGTCTCGACCCGCTCGACCGCCAGGCCGTAGGCGGCCAGCCGCAGTTTGAGCGCAGCCTGCAGGCGTTCGTCCAGTTGCAAGCGCAAATCGGCGTTTTGCGCCATGTCGCGCATCGACCGGCCGCCGACAAATTCGGCCGCCAGTTGCCGCACCGATGGCGACAGCAATTCGTGCAGGTGCAGCGTGCTCACGACGCCGGGCACGGTCATGAAGTGCTGGGCGAAGGCCGGTACGTTTTCGATCCGGATGGCGACGGTGAAGCGCGCCGAGACTTTCAGGTGTTCGGCCGTTTGCAGGTCGCTGAACGAAAACTCGACCGGCAACGGCGCGCTGCGGGTGATCAGGATTTCGGCGTTCTGGTTGCGCAGCAGGTGATTGAGCCGGGTGAAGAAGCCTTCGATCTCGTATTCGCCCTGCGGCACTTCGGTCGCCTTGTCGGCCTGCAGGATGTAGGCGCGCGAGGTGGCCGGCACGCGCAGCGTTTTGGTAAAGATCCCGGACAAGGCGCTGACGCCGAAATACACCGCCAGTTCGTCGTCGCCGGGAATCCAGCGGTTGTCGCGCAGGACCGGCTCGTTGCGCGGCGCGCCCAGGGTCAAACCGCAATGCTTGCAGTAGCCCGACTGGTCATCGTTTTTGTGCTCGCAACGCGGGCATTTAACGCCGCCAAAACCAAACATTTGGAACATGTCAGACTCCTTCTTCGATTCATCTTCCGGGCCGCCCTGTCATGCGCCGATTTTAGCAGGGCGAGCCGGTTTCATTCCTGCGCACGATTCAGCGCTAGCTTAAATCATGCCAATACGGTCTATACAGGCCAATGTCGCGCCTTTTTGGCGCAAATCGGCCTGGAATCCGGGTGGCAGCCCCTCTTCCCAGGCTTTGGGCAGCAGCACCCGGTCACCCGCGCCGACTTGCCTTAATATTAACTCCAGCTTCGGTTCGCGTCCCTCGACGGTGTCTACCCGCCCGGCGTGCCAGGCGCTCGAGCAGCCGGTGGCGATGATGCGCCCGCGCGGCACGAATTCGCGGCCGCGCGCGAGGCGGTCCGCCATCACCAGCGCCAGTTGGTACGATCCGCCCTGGAAGCGCGGCTGGCCGAAGCGCACCACGCTGCGCCAGCGGCCCAGCCCCTTGCCGTCGAAATGACGCGCGCCGGCCAGCGTCTGGCGGATATCCTGCTGCGCGCCCAGGTCCAGCCCCGGTGCGGCGATGCTGTCCTCCTCGCTGTCGACGGCGGCGGTGTGCGTGGCGTTGGCCGATACATCGGCGGTCGCCGGGTCGGCGTCGATCGGGAACACGCTGACCTCGACCCACGCCAGTTCATCGTTGACGCCCCCGCTGTGCAGCGGGAACCAGGCGCGCACCGTCGACACGGCGGCCGACGGGTCGGCGTGTCCGGTCAGCGCACCCAAATGGGTAACTTGCATCGTGCCGACGGTGGCGGCGCCGCCATCGGCGCGGCCGCACAGCCGCCCGAGATGCCAGTTGTCGGACCAGCCATGGGCGACGGTTCGCGCGCCCGCCGCAGGATGGAACAGGCCGCGCACCGAGCGGTCAGCCAGCACCGCAGCCAGTTCCCAGTCGCGCTCCGTGTCGCCCGGCGCGATATCCATGCTCAGGACCACCTGGTCGCGGCTGTCGAAACGCGCCTCGGTGTGGCGCGCCAGGCGGACCACTTCCCGCATACGCTCGGCGACCGCCGGCGCCCCCGGGACGCTGCATTTGACCTCGGCGCGGTTGGCGCGCGGACGGCGGCTGGCGGTGATGGTGAGCACGCGGCCGTCGGCCAGGATGCTGCGGCATTCGGCGATCGCCGGCGTGGTGGTGATGGACAGGACGGTCATAGCGATGGCTCCACCCGATCCGCGTGCGGCGCGCGGCGCAGCGACAGGCCGGTTTCCAGGTTGGCGCAGATGCGGTCCGTCTCGTCCAGTAGTTGCGGCCATTCCTCGCGACCGGCCAGTTGCAGGCGCGCCAGCAGCGACCAGGCTTCGTCCAGGGCGTCGCGCGCGATGAGCGTATGGCGGCTGCGGCGATGCTGGTCTTCTTCGGCCAGCGGCCGGTCCGGCGCGGCCCAGGCCAGCGCCGGCATGGTGGTGACGTTCAGGCTCGCCATGCCCAGGCGCAGCAGCAACGCCTGGTGCCGCTCGAATACCGGCAGGCCTTCGGGCAGTCGCAGCAATCGCAGTTCGCGGCTGACGGCGGGCAGCTCCAGGAACAGGCGTCGTAAAGCTTGCGCATCGGCCTGCGCGACGGGCGGCGATCGCGGCGAGGGGGCGGCGGCCGGCGTGGGACGCGGGCCGGATGCCACCTCCCCCAGCACATGTGATTCGACCGGCGCCGGTGCATCGATGGCCGGCGCCGGCGGGTCTGCGGCGAGACGCTCAACTTCGGCCGCGCGCATGGCGCGGACTTTGAGCATGTCGGCGAAATCGACTTGTTCGCCCAGATCGACCGGCACGCAGTCGTCGACCGTCACGCCGTAGCGCGTGTACATCAGTTGATTCAGGCCGGCGCGGAAAGCATGCCATTCATCCAGCGACGTGCAAGGCGGCAGATCCAGCGCGCCTTGCGCCAGCTCCGCCTGCAACGCCGCCTCCACCGACGCGCCGAAGCCCGCCAATTGCAAGCGCCCCGACGTCTCGCTGTACAAATACAGGTCGAAGCGCTGCTGAGACACGCGTGGATTGGCCGCGTCGACGACAAAGCGCAAGCGCAGGCCCCACTCGGGCGCGGCGGCGAACGGTATCAAATCCACCGTGTAAGGTCCGGGATGAAAACAGAACACCGATTCGCCCTGCCCGCACGCCACCTTGCCCGACGCCGCGCGCCGCGCCTGTCCGGCGGCATCGAAGACGACGACCGTGCTGCCGGCCGGCGCGACATCGCCCTGATCGAGCCGCAGCGCGATCAGGGCCACGCCCAGTGCATCGGTATCGGCGGGCTGTTTGCGACGGCGCGTGAAGAAACCCATAAGCGGCTAAGCGACCGGCTCGACGGAGAAACCGGCGCCGTACATGTGAAAATGCGGCGCCGGCGCGGTCTCGAACGGCCAGGCGCGTTCGCACTCGCCGTCGGCGTCGAGCCGGCCTTGCAGCACGATGGCGCCGCCGCCGTCGATCACCCGCAACTGCGGCTGTTCGCTCAACAGCCTGGCGGCGAAAGGCGCCTGCGCCGACAGCGACAGAATCACCTGCCAACCGCCATCGTGCGGCAGGAACTGCAGTGTCCAGTAATTGTCGTCGGTGACCAGCGCCTCGAGCGCCGCCGTGCTGGAAGCGGCGCGCAGCATGCCGGTGCTACCGAACCACTGCGCGTCGTTCGCCGCCGGGGCGAGCAGCGCGCGGCGTTCCAGCGACAAGTGACGGAAGCGGCGCAGCGTCAGCGGCGAGGCGGCCAGCGCCTGGCGCTCGTTCGGCGTCAGCGCCCGGCTGCCGTCAAGGGCCGCCAGCAGCGTCGTATCGGCCAGCATCAGCCGGTCGTCAGGCACGCCGCGGGCCAGCAGCGCGCGCTCGCGCAGCCGCGCGTCCAGCGCCTTGGCGTCCTGCTCATCTTTTGCTGAATTCAATTCGTTCTCCTTCATTCCGCCGCACTGGCGGCATGCAGCTTGTCGATCGCTTCGTTGCGGCGCTTGCGCAGCGTCGGCATCGAAATCCGGTCCAGCGCCGCCAACTGCTGCAATGTCGGCAGTTCGCCGGTGGCCGGGTCCAGCCAGGCATCCGGATAGGTATCGTCGGCGGCGCCCAGCAGCTTGTGATACACCGCCAGGCGTATCGGCAGCGACTCGTCGCGCAGAACGCGCAGCATCCAGCTGCCGGTTTGCTGCGCGGCCCGCGCCAACTCCATGTAGCGGGGGGGCAGGGAAAGCGCGCCGGCCGCCTTTTGCTCGGCCTCCCGCTCCGCCGCCGCAACGGCCGGCTCCGGGATCGGCGGGTCTTCCCCGCCGCCCACCGGACCGGCGTCCCCGCCCCCGCCCCCGACCTCTTCCTCCGCCTCCAATCCTTCCGGCGCGGCGGCGGCCAATATGCGATCGTCGTCGAATACACCGCCTTGCGCCTCCAGTCGCTCGGATTCGCCGGTCACGCGCCAGTAGTCTTCCAGCCACAGCGCCGCCTCCCCGGCCTCGCTTCGCCAGTCGTCCACGCGGTCCATATTCGACGACAGTTCTTCATAGTCGCCGATCTCGGCCAACATCGCCGCAATTTTCTCGGGACTGTTTTTCAGACTGGCGAAGCGCTTGGAGCGGGTATGCAGCGGACCGGGGGAGCCGCCGAAGCGCTCCAGCGATTCGCTCCAGCGGATGATCCACTCCGCCTTGCAAGCGCCGATGGACTTCATCTGCCGCACTTCGATCGGGCTGCCTTCCAGCGGGCGGCCCAGTATCGCCCCCACCTGGGCGCCGTGTTCCTTCCAGGCGGCGAACAAGGTGGCGATCTCGCGATAGGCCGTGTCCAGCATCCGGTACGTGTAGATTTTGTTGGGCGAGCAGTCGCGCCCCGTGGTGACGATGTAATTGTCGGCATCGACCTTGTCGCGCAAGCCGGCGTACATGTCGTTGACCTTTTTGCGCATCACCCCATCGGCGGCCGGGTCGAGCCAGAAGGCGCCGCCGCGCGCGTGTTCGACGGCCACGGTGGCCACGAACGCTTGCCAGAAGCCGGGATGCGCCTGCAATTCGCACAACAAACCGAGCGACAGCTCGTAGACGGTTTCGCCGTAGCTGTTGCCTTCCGCCTCGCCACGGGCCGAGCGCGCGCCCGCGTGCAGGGCCGCCGCCGCGGCGTCGGTATAGCTGTCGAGCAGCTCCGCGTGCGCGCTTGGTTCGAGCATCCGGTGCATCTCAATCCGCCGGAACGCCTGCAACGAGCAGTGTCCCAACAGCTTGCGCACTTGTTCCCAGCCGTGCTCCTGATACCGGGTTCCTGGCAACCGCATAAGGTCCTGTAAATTGATGGAAAAACAAAAATGGGCGCTATGGCTCACGCTTGTAAATGATGCCACAGACCGACCGGTTTCATTATCCCGTTTACAAGCCTATTTCCCCTTCTGTTCCCGCTTCTGCTCGCGCTTCTGATCCCCCTGCTGCGCCAGCGTGGCCAGCACCGCCGCGACCACGGGCGCCGCATGGGCGCCGCCGGTGACGTCGGAATGGCTGACGAAAGCCGCCATCGCCAGCCGGTGGGTCTGGCCGGGCAGGCTGCCCGGTTCCAGCCAGCCGGTGAACCACACGGTGGCGGTGTCGTCGCCGGTGGGCGCGGTACCGGTTTTACCATACAAGCCGGGGCGCACCGAGGCCAGCGCCGCGCCGCCGAAAGCCCCGGCGCCGGTGCCGACATCGACCACTCCCTTCATGCCGGCCCTGATGCGGTCCAGGCGGACGCCGACCGGTTTCATGGCCGGCACCGCGCTGTCCGCGCCGTCGAGCGACAGCAACATGCGCGGCGCCACCACATTGCCCTGCCCGACCGCCGCCGACGCCAGCGCCATTTGCAGCGGCGTCACCTGCATGCGCAGGCCGATCGCCATCTGCCGCAGCTCGTGGCGGGTGTGTATGGTGTCGATGTGGGCCGGCGTCGCTTGCAGCGCATCCCAGCTGCGCCAGTTGAAGTCCGCCGGCAGCAAGCCGCCGTCGAGGCGCATGGCCTGCTCGAAACCGAGGCGGTGTGCGGCCGCCACGATCGGCCTGACGCCATCGAGGGCGTCCGCGTCCAGCGCCTGCAGATCGGGGGCGCCGCCGTCGGCGCGGCCGAACAGGCTATGGTCGCTCAATTCGCTGGACCAGGCGAACCAGGTATTGAGGCTGTAGGTAAGCGCCTGCGCCAGTCCCAGGCGCCCCTCCTGCGCGCGCCGGTCCAGGCTTTGCTCGCGATAGTTGGTGATGTGCGCCAGCTTGGGATTGAGCGGATAGGTCGCGGCATCGGTCTGGAAGCCGAAACCGCGCTGCATCGCAAGGCGATTGATGGCGGGCAGCGGCATGCCGCCCAACAGCGCATCGATCTGCGGATCGGTTTTGGCGGCCATTTCCAGCCCCAGCGCGCTGACCACCTTGAAGGTGGACCCCGGGCTTTGATGGGCGCCGCCGTCGTGCTGCAACGCCGGCAGCCGCAGGGGGCTGCGCGCGGGGCTGGTGCGGTCGAAATCGCGCACCTCGGCCCAGTTGCCGCTGTTAAGCTCCCCCGCGCCGGCGCCGGCCGCCGCCAGCACGTCGCCGGTTTCGGTATCGAGGATCACAAGTCCCGCATGACGGCCTTCGGGAGCCGCCTGGCCGCCGACGCAAGCCTTGCCATCCCAGCGCCCCTGGCGCATGCCGACGCAATCGAGGATGCGCTGGCCGAGCGCCTGCAGCGGCAGATCGAGCGTGAGCCTGGCGTCGATCTGCGCGCCGGCCGACGGCAGCCGCGCCAGCATGCCGGCGACGCTGTTGGCGTGCTCCGGGCCTATGCCCAGCAGCGGCGCCAGGCCGGCGTCGATGGCCGGCTGCGTGGGGGCGCCATCGTTCCACAGCGGCGTGCCGTTGCGGTCCTCCAGCCGCACCGGCGCGGGCGCGGCGACGCGGGAAGGATTGGCCACGCCGTCGGTCGCCGCGAGCGCCTGCCAAGCCACACGGCCGCCAGCGAGCCGCAAATGACGATATTTCTGGTCTTCCGGCGCCTTGAAGTCGAGCGGCCGGAGATCGAGCGACACGCTGCGGACGCCGGCCTGCAGCGCCAGCGTCAGCTCCTGCACGTCACCCTTGGTGGCGCACGCGCGGCCGGTGCAGGCGGCCGTCGTTTGCACGCTGGCGCCGGAGACGCCGCCGTCGACCCGGCCCGCCACCATCATCCGCAATACCTCGCCGCCGGCTGCGGGGCGCGGCAGCGCCAGCGTCAGACGCAGCACCGGCCGGCCGCCGGGCGTCTCGCCGGCTTGCGGCCAACGGGCGACACGCGTCCACGGCTGCCAGCCCTGCGGCAACGACGCGAACAGGCGCGACGCGGCTACCGGCATCTGGCTGGTGGTGGACACCATCACGGGGGCGCCGCCGGCGCTCGAAGGCCCGGCCACGCTGGCGTTCCAGTCCAGCACCATGCCGGCCGGCGCCTTGACACGCCATGCCAGCAGCCGGCGCTCGCTATTGTAAATGTCGATTTGCTGGCGGACGTAAGCGCCGTCGGCCTGGTGGTACAGGCGTTTGAATAATTTCGTCGTGGTGGCATCGGCCTTGACCTGCTTCCAGTCCGCCAGCTCCGCGGCGCGCGCGGGCGCGTCGGCGGCCAGCCATTGCGGCAGATCGCGCGGCGCCAGCTCGATGGTGCCGGCGGCGCTCAACCGCACCAACCCGTGCTCTTGCAGCGCCAGGAACAGCGCCTGGTCCTCCAGCGCGCCGGGGGCCGCTGCGGGAACCTGATAGCGGCCAGCGGCCAGGTACGCGCCGACCGCCTTGCCGCGCGCCGGAAACGCGGTAACCAGCGCGGTATCCGCAGTGGCGGCGGCATCCGCCGCCGGCCGGTACATCTGCACCAGCAGTTCGCCGGCCTGCGGGCACAGGACGTTCGCCCGCCGCTCGATGCGCAACGCCGACGCCGCGCCCCACAGCAGCCATCCCTGCTGGCGCAGCGCGACCTGGCCGCTGGCGCCCTGCTCGACCTGGCCCAAGCTGGCGTCGCTCAACCAGCGCACGTCGGCGCGACGGCTGCTCCACTTCAAGCGCAGCGGTTCGCCGAGGGGATCGCTGAAGTCGGCGCGCGCCGTGCCCTCGATTTGCACCTCGGGCATCGCATTCGCTCCCGCGCCGCTGTCGGACACCAGCAGCACATTGCGCAGCGCGATTTGCACGTTGGCCTCCTGATTGCGCGCGACCCAGCGCTTGACGTCGTCGAAACGGTATCCGATCCGCAGCGGCAGCAGGCGCGCGTCGTTCCCGGTGGGGCTGCGCAGCTGGCTGCACAGGTCCACCCGCACCGCCGGCGAGGCTTGCATGCCAGCGGCCACCAGCAAAGCGCCGCCCGGATGAAGGCTGGTGGCGATGCCCGGCCGCGACGGCACGGTGAAGGCGATTCCGGGCAGGACGGATTGATAGGCATTGGCGGCGCGCACGTTGTTGGCCGCTTCCGGCGTGCTGGCCGTGGTGGCGGCCAGATGGCGCGCGTGGCCGGCGATCACCGCGCCGCCGCCGGCGGCGACGCAGACGGCGGCGGCCACGATCCAGACGGCGCGGCGCGACCCGCCCTTGGGAGGAACGGGAGCGGTGTCGGCGCCGGAGCGTATCAGCGTCAGCGCCGGGCGGCCGGGCGTGAGCGCACCGTCGCGCGCACCGGCGCGCAGGTTGGCCCGCCGGCGGCGCGCGCGGCGGCGCTCGGCCCAAGCTTGCAGAAAAGTGCTGATGAATGGCGGCATATGCCCCTCGCGCTGGTGGTCGGTGTCTCCCCGGCCTTAGCGGGGGGCCGGCGAAAACTAGCGGGCTCAGCGGGTTTATCGCGCCTATTCGCAGTTCGCCCCGCGAAAAACGCGGCTCGTCGCAATCCCATGGCGCCTTGACGGGGCTTTGCCTAAAGTGAGCACATCGAAACACACTTTTAACCACCGAAAGGAAGCAAAATGAACGTCCTGAAAAACTTCGAAGCCGCATTCATCATCACCCTGGGCCTGGTCTTCGCCGCCGACTTCGCGCTGCAAGCGCCCGTACAAGACCAGGTCGCGGCACAGGAAATGCAAGTGGTCGTCGTCAGCGCCAAACGCTTGACGGCTGATCAAAAGAAGCAAATGCTCATCGATGAAAACCGCACCACGCTGGCCACCGACGTCACCACGTCGACCAAGATTTGAACCCGCGCCGCCCCTTCGCCTGTACGCCCGTCTCCTCCGGCGCGTAACAGGCGAAGCCGCCCGCCTCCCCTTCCTCCGCCACACCCCCACGCACGTCCCTATCCGTACGCCAGCGTACAAATCGCCTCCGCATGTTTGTGTCATATGTAAAAAGTTGCATCATTCGGCGCGACCGCCCTGGGCGCTTGATATAGTTCGTCCATGCGCCGCAGTCGACGCAGTCAAGGAGAACATCATGATCAAACGCTCGCACACCATCTTCGCCGCCGCCATGCTTGCGCTGAGCGCCGCCGCTTTCGCTCCCGCCACCGCGTCCGCGCAGGTCGGCCTGAGCATCGTCATCGGGGACGCCCCGCCACCACCGCGCTTCGAAAGCGTGCCGGTCGCACGGCGTGGCTATGTGTGGGCGCCCGGTTACTGGAATTGGGACGGCTCCCGCCACGTGTGGGCCGCCGGCCGCTGGGAAGCCGAGCGCCGTGGCGCCCAGTACCGCCGCGCCGAATGGATACGCGACAACGGCGGCTGGCGCCTCGACCGGGGCGGCTGGATCACCGTGGACCAGCGCCCGGTGCAAGTGGACTATGTGACCGTCGCCCCGCCGCCGCCACGTTACGAGGTCGTGCCGCCGCCGCGCGCCGGCTATATCTGGGCGCCCGGCTACTGGGACTGGCGCGGCAACCGTCATATCTGGGTCGGCGGTAACTGGGTCGGCGCCCGCCCCGGCTACGTCTACACCCAGCCGCGCTGGATCGACCATGGCGGCCGATGGGAACGACAGGACGGCCGCTGGGAGCGCGGTCCGAACGGCGATCGCGATCATGACGGCATCCCCAACCGCTACGACCGTCACGACAACCGTGACTACCGCGGCGACCATCGGGGCGACCACCGCAACGATTACCGTAACGACTATCGCCACGGCGGCCATGGCGACCGCGATCATGACGGCGTGCCGAACCGGCATGACCGCGACCGCGATGGCGACGGGGTCCCGAACCGCTACGATCGCCGTCCCGACAATCCGCGCCGCGACTGATCGACGTGCCGATGCGTGAAACAGGGTTCGAAGCGCTCGCCACGGCCGCCTACAAGGGCGAGCGCGCGGCCGCGCGCCGTTTGGCGGCGCGGATGCGCTTGACGGAGGACGACGCGCTGCGGCAGGTGCTGACCGGGGTCGCGGGCCTGGCCGGCCTGGATCGCTTGCTCGACGAGCGGGCGCGGGCGCGTTCGCGCGATGAGTCGCTGCGCGCCGCGAAGACGCAGGAGAAGGCGCGGCGCGAGGCGCTACGCCTGGCGCGCACGCAGCCCCCGGGCGACGCCTGGCGCGGGTGGTTCGACGGTTCGGCGCATCCCAATCCGGGACAGATCGGTATCGGCGCGCTGCTTTGCGGTCCCGCGGGCGAACGGCTGGAGATCAGCCGCCGCGCGGGGCATGGCAATAGCGGTGAGGCCGAGTATCTGGCGCTGACCGCGCTGCTGGAGGCGGCGGTGCGATCGGGCGCGCACGATCTGGTGGTGTGCGGCGACAGCCGGGTGGTGGTCGATGACGTCAACCTCAGCGCCCAGGCGGTTGCGGCGGGACGCGCCGCGAAGGGCCTGGAGGCGCATCGGGCGCGCGTGACCGAATTATTGGCGCGGCTGGGCACCGTGAGCCTGCGGTGGGTGCCGCGCCACCGCAACGGGGACGCGGACCGGTTGTCGCAGTTGGCGGTCGGCGGGCCGTCGCCCGCTTCCCCGATCGAATGACGCATGCGCCGGCGACGGCGCATGCGTGGCCGATCAGGCTGCGCTAATGCGCCCGACCTGAGCCAGCCGACGCGCGGGGGCAGTGGCCTTGCTCTTCAGGTATGGACGTCCCGAGTCGTTCACCTTGAAGACGCTGACCACCTGCGCCAGCGCCGCCGCTTGCTGCTGCATCGATTCGGCGGCGGCGGCGGCCTGCTCGACCAGCGCGGCATTCTGCTGCGTGACCGCGTCCATCGAGCCGATGGCCTGGTTGACCTCGTTGATGCCGGCGCTTTGCTCGGAGCTGGCGGCGGTGATTTCCGAGATGATGTCGCTGACGCGGTGCACGCTGCTGACGATTTCCTCCATCGTCACGCCGGCGTTGGCGACCAGGCGGCTGCCCTGGTTGACCTTGTCGACCGAGTCGCCGATCAGCGCCTTGATCTCTTTGGCGGCCGACGCCGAACGCTGCGCCAGGTTGCGCACTTCCGACGCCACCACGGCGAAGCCGCGACCCTGCTCGCCGGCGCGCGCCGCTTCCACAGCAGCGTTCAGCGCCAGGATATTGGTCTGGAAGGCGATGCCGTCGATGACGGAGATGATGTCGACGATGCGCTTGGACGATTCGTTGATCGAGTCCATGGTGCCGACCACCTCGGCCACCACGGCGCCGCCCTTGACGGCCACCTGCGCGGCCGATGCGGCCAGCTGGTTGGCCTGGCGGGCGTTGTCGGCGTTGTGCTTGACGGTCGACGTCAATTCCTCCATCGACGACGCGGTTTCCTCCAGCGCGCCGGCCTGCTGCTCGGTGCGGCGCGACAGGTCCTGGTTGCCGGCGGCGATCTCGCTCGACGAGGTGGTGATATGGTCGGTGCCGCTGCGCACCTCGGTGACGATGCCCAGCAGGCTGGCGTTCATCTCCTTGAGCGCGGCCAGCAACTGGCCGGTTTCGTCCCTGGCGCTGGCGTCGATATGCCCGGTCAGGTCGCCGCTGGCGACACGCCGCGCGACCACCACCGCTTCGCGCAGCGGACGGACGATACCGGTGGTCAGCAGCCAGGCGCACACCACGCCGAAGGTCAGCACCAGCGCGGCCAGCACGTACAGCAAATTGCGGCTGCTGGCGGCGACGGCGTCGATGTTGGCGGCGGTGGCGTCGATCTTCGCGCGCTGCATTTTCAGCAGGTCGCCGACCAGCGCCTGATAGGCGGCCGTGCAGGGACGGAACACGGATTCGAACACCTTGTTGGATTCCTCAAGCTCGCCGGCCGCCTTCAACTTGGTCAGCTTCTCGCGCGAGGACAAATAGATCTTGCGTTGCTCGCCGATGCGCGCGAACAGATCCTTCTCGTCGGCGTCGGTGATCAACGCCTCGATCTTCTTCTGGTAGTCGCTCGACTTGGCCGACGAGGCCTTCGCTTCGTCGGCAAAATACGGCCCGAGCGTGGTGTCGGTGCTGCGCGCGATCGCGGTGGTGCGCCGGATAGCGCTATCAATATTGCTCGACCAATCGCCGATCAGCCGTTCCTTGGCCAGCGGCACCTGCATCATGTCGGCCGTGGCCGAGGCCACGCCCTGCAGGCGCCAGACGCTGATGCCGGTGATCAGCATCGCGAACGCCAGGATGACGGTGAAGCCGAACGCCAGGCGTTTGCCGATGCTGATATTTTCCAACATATTCATTCTTGTACCTCTTAATCAAAAACAATAGTGCAAATTAGGTCAGCATCGTCGCATGCCGGCGTGAAGGGCTGTCTTAGGCCGCCAGCGCGGTGTTTTCGATCAGGCCCATGTCCGCGCTGGACATCAGCTTGTCGATGTCGACCAGGATCAGCATGCGTTCGTCCAGCGTGCCCAGGCCGACGATATGGTCGGTGTTGAGCGCCGAGCCGATTTCCGGCGCCGGCTTGATTTGCTCGGGCAGCAGCGTGGTCACGTCCGAGACGCGGTCCACCACCATGCCCACCACGCGGTGGCCGATGTTCAGGATGATGACGACGGTGAACTGGTCGTAGGTCGGCGTGCCGAGATTGAATTTGATACGCATGTCGACGATCGGCACGATGATGCCGCGCAGGTTGACCACGCCCTTGACGAATTCCGGCGCGTTGGCGATGCGGGTCGGGGTTTCATAGCTGCGGATTTCGCTGACTTTTTGTATATCGATGCCGTACTCTTCTTGACCAAGAGTAAAAGCCAGGTACTCGCTGGCGGGAATGTTGGCGCGCAATTCGCTGACGTTACTGGACATTTGAGTTCCTTGATTGCTAAAGTTATGGCACCAATGTTACCTCAAGTCAAGATTTATAGCACCAAAAAAATGCGGCACAGCAACAAATAAGACACTTGCTTTTTCAAAATTAGGTTTCTTATAAGTATCGCGACGACTTGGCAAGCAAACAATTTTTGTCCCGATCCGTGTTCGGCTGCACAACCACGGCGGCACGCTGTATGATTAAAAAATCAAGCGTCTGATACGTGATGGGAGAACGATGAATAGCTTGCTCAACAGCTGGCACCCCCGCCTGGTCGCCCTGGCCAGCGCCGCCCAGGGGGCCGATGGCGCGCACGACACCAACCACCTGCACCGCGTCTGGCGCAACGCCACGCTGCTGCTGGACGACCATCCCGAAGCCGACCCGCTGATCGTGCTGGCCGGTTGCTACCTGCACGATCTGGTCAACCTGCCCAAGAACGATCCGGAACGCCACCTGGCCTCGCGCAAGGCGGCGCTGCTGGCGAGCCGCCAACTGGCCGAACTCGACTTCCCGCCCAATAAGCTGGCCGCCGTCGCCCACGCCATCGAAAGCCACAGTTTTTCGGCCGGCATCCGCCCCGAGACCATCGAAGCGAAGATCGTGCAGGACGCCGACCGCCTCGACGCCCTTGGCGCCGTCGGCCTGGCGCGCCTGTTCTACACGGCCGGACGCATGGGCACCGCGCTGGCGCACGCCGACGATCCGATGGCGCTGCACCGCGAGCTCGATGAAAAAGCCTATGCGCTGGACCACATCGACACCAAGCTGGCCACCCTCCCCGGCAAGATGCAGACCGCCGCCGGCCGCCGCCAGGCGCAGACGCGCCTCAACGAGCTGACGGCCTTCCGCGACAACTTCATCGCCGAATGGGCCGCCAGCCCGGCGGCACCCTGACCGGCGCGATGATCCTGTCCCACCACCTTACCCGATGACTTTGCGCCCCGACTTCGCGTCGTCCCATGCTTATGACCGCCCCTGACTCCGCCGCGCCCGCCGGCGCGCCCGCCGCCGCGCCGCCGCCGGCGCCGGGCAATCTGAACTTCGTCCTGATTTGCGTCTTCATCGACATGCTGGGCATCGGCCTGATCGTGCCGGTGCTGCCGCTGCTGGTCGGCGAATTCACCGGCTCGCGCGACGACCAGTCCTACTGGTTCGGCATCATGAGCGCCACTTTCGGCCTGATGCAGTTCATCTTCATGCCGATGCTGGGCGCCTTCAGCGACCGTGTCGGACGCCGCCCGGTGCTGCTGTATTCGATGGCCGGCATGTGCGTCAATTTCCTGGCGACGGCGTGGGCGCCGAACCTGGCCTGCCTGTTCATCGGCCGCGTCATCGGCGGCATGTCGTCGGCCAGCATGTCGGTGGCGTCGGCCTACGCTTCGGACATCTCGACGCCGGACAACCGCGCCAAGAGCTTCGGCAAGGTCGGCGCGGCGTTCGGCCTGGGCTTCATCTGCGGCCCGATGCTGGGCGGCCTGCTGGGCAGCGTCGACCTGCACCTGCCGTTCTATGTGGCCGCCGCGCTGTCGGCGGCCAATTTCGCCTACGGCTACTTCGCCGTGCCCGAATCGCTGCCGGCATCGCGCCGGGCGCCGTTCAGCATCGCCAAAATCAATCCCTTCGCGGCGCTGGTCAAGCTGGCGCGCCGCCGGGACATCCGCGGCCTGATCGTCACCTTCGCGCTGGTCACCTGCGCGCAGATGATGCTGCAGACGACCTGGGTGCTGTACACCACCTTCCGCTTCGACTGGACGCCGGGCCAGAACGGCGCGGCGCTGTTCTGCGTCGGCGTCACGGCCGCCGTGGTGCAGGCCGGCTTGCTGGGCGTGATGATCAAGCGCTTCGGCGAGGTCCGCCTGGCGCTGATGGGACTGGCCTCGGGCTGCCTGACCTACCTGTTCTACGGCCTCGCCACGCATGGCTGGATGATGTATGTGCTGATCCTGTGTAACGTGCTGGCCTTCGCCGTCGGCCCGGCGCTGCAGGCCATCATCTCCAAACAGACCCCGCACGACGAACAGGGCGAGTTGATGGGATCGCTGCAATCGATCAGCAGCATCGGCGTCATCTTCATGCCGCTGATCGGCGCCGCCATCCTCGGCAAAGTCAGCCACCTGCCGGCCGGCGACTGGCGCATCGGCACCACCTTCTTCGTCTGCGCGGCGATGCAGGCGGCGGCCATCGTGGTGGCGCGCCGGTATTTCAGCAACCACCACATGGAGGCCAAGCCATGACGCGGCGCCTGCTCGCGACCGCGTTGGCGGCGTTGTTGGCCGCACTGCTGCCGCTGAACGCGGCGGCCGGCTGCTCGCGCGACATCGCCGTTCCGGTCGCCGCCAGCGGCTCCGGCGTGATCGTCGAGGGGCAGCAGATCAAAGGCATCTTCCCCGATCTGCTGCGCGAGATGTCGCGCAAGACCGGCTGCAAATTCGTTTTCACCGTGGTGCCGCGCGCGCGCCTGGTGGCGCTGTACCGTATCGGCCGGGCCGACATCCTGATGCCCGCCACGCGCACGCCGGAACGCGACCAGCTCGGCACCTTCGTACCGCTGGTGAACAACCGCCCGATGCTCGTCTCGATCGCCGGCGACCGCGCGCCGATCGCCAACGCCGGCGAGTTGCTGGCGCGGCGCGGGTTGCGGGTGGCGGTGGTGCGCGGCTTCGACTACGGCGAGGAATACACCGCGCTGGTCAACGAGTTGGGCAAGCAAGGACGCCTGTTCAGCGAGGTCGATACCACGGCGGTGGCGCGCCTGCTGCACGCGGGCGCGGTCGACCTGACCATCCTGGGGCCGACGCTGATCGCCGGAGCCATCCGCGGCGAGCCGCGCGTGCAGGGGATGGCGGAGCGGCTGCGGGTGGAGGCGATACCCGAGCTGCCGTGGAAGCACAGCGGCGCCTACATCTCGCACGCATTGGGCAAGGACGACCAGCGCACGCTGCACGAGGCGCTGGAAAAAATGGCCAAGTCGAACCAGGTGATGGATGCCTATCTGCGCTACTTCAGCGCGGAGTTACTGAACGGCAACGTGCGGGCGCGCTGACGGGGCCGCGCAGTCCAACAGCCTTCAGTGCAGGAATGTAAACATCAATGCGGTGGCGCCGGTTTGAACAATCAGGATGGACACCATCCATTTGATGAGTTCGGCCTTGAGGTCGGAAATGGCCGAACGAAATTCGACGCGCGACGCGGAACGCAGTTCGACCAGCTTCATGTCAATATAGTCCTTCGTGACCAAGTGACTATCGATCAATTTCAACACCGCCGACGTCACAGCCTTTGCTTGCTGATCCGTAAAGCCGCCACCAATCAGCGTATCCATGAAGTCGACCGAATTGAAGTTGTTCTCCATGTTATTTTCCTTTTCAGTCTAGACCAGCTCCGCCCACGTTTGGTTCCCGGCCGGACCTTGACAGACCGCCGCCGAACTGCAACCATACGCGCATGATTTTTTTCACCACACCTCACGCCAGCCTGACTTGGCGCCGCTCCTAGCGCGCGGCCACTGTCTACCCATAGTGATGTGATATTTTTATCAACGCCGCCCCCTCCTGGTGGCGTTTTTTATTCGTCGCGCCGGATGGGGCAACGTAAAGGAACCCCTGATGAGTCTGCCTGACCAGTCCCAAGTTATCGCCTCCGCGCCTGCCGCCACCGCCGCCAAGGGTCCGACCGTGATCCTGACCGGCGACCGCCCGACCGGCCCCCTGCACCTGGGCCACTTCGTCGGCAGCCTGCGCAACCGCGTCGCCTACCAGCACGATTACAAGCAATTCATCATGCTGGCCGACGCCCAGGCGCTGACCGACAACATGGACGACACCAACAAGGTGCACCGCAACGTGGTGGAAGTGGCGCTCGACTACCTGGCCGTCGGCATCGACCCGGCCAAGTCGACGATCCTGATCCAGTCGCAGATCCCGGAACTGGCCGAACTGACCTTTTACTACCTGAACATGGTCACCGTGGCGCGCCTGCAGCGCAACCCGACCGTCAAGACCGAGATCGCGCTGCGCGGCTTCGAGCGCGACATCCCGGCCGGCTTCCTGACCTACCCGGCCTCGCAGGCGGCCGACATCTCGGCGTTCAAGGCCTCGCTCGTGCCGGTCGGCGAAGACCAGATCCCGATGATCGAACAGACCAACGAGATCGTGCGCCGCTTCAACCGCATCGCCAACCGGGACATCCTGGTCGAGTGCAAGGCGCTGGTGCCGGAGATCGGCCGTCTGCCGGGCACCGACGGCAAGGCGAAAATGAGCAAATCGCTGGGCAACACGATCAACCTGGGCGCCACCGCCGCCGAGATCACCGCCGCCGTCAAAAAGGTCTACACCGATCCGCTGCACCTGCGCGTCGAAGATCCGGGCCACCTGGAAGGCAATGTCGCCTTCACCTACCTGGACGCCTTCGATCCCGAGCAGGACAAGCTGGCCGAAATGAAGGCGCACTACGTGCGTGGCGGCCTGGGTGACTCGATCGTCAAGAAGCGCCTCGAACTGGTGCTGCAGGAGATGCTGGCGCCGATCCGCGCGCGCCGCGAGGAACTGGCCAAGGACCACGGCTACATCATGCAGATGCTGAAGGAAGGCACCATGCGCGCGCGCGAAGTGGCCTCGCAGACCGCCGATGAAGTCAAGGCCGCCCTCGGCCTGCGCTACTTCTGATCCCGCCCGACGGCGCGTCGTCCTTGCCGCCGCCGCCATGGCTTTGGCTGGCGGCGCTGTACGGCCTCGCCAGCGTGGTGTGCTTCATCGTCTACGCGGCCGACAAATCGGCCGCCGTCGGACGCCGCCGGCGCGTATCGGAACGCACCTTGCTGCTACTGGGGCTGGCCTGCGGCTGGCCGGGCGCCCTGCTCGCGCAGCGCTGGCTGCGCCACAAAACCGCCAAGACCCGGTTCCAGGTCGCCTTCTGGTGCGGCGTCGCCGCCAACGTGGCCGCCGTCTGGTGGCTGTGCACTGTCTACTGAGGATTCGAGCGATGTGGCAAGGCGTCTTATGCGGTTTGCTGGCCGGGGCCATGTGGGGCATGGTGTTCATCGTGCCGGCGTTCCTGACGTCCTTCACGGCGCTGGAGATGGCCTGCGGGCGCTACATCGCCTACGGCGTCATCGCCGCCGGCCTGATGCTGCCACGCCTGCCCGCGCTGCTGCGCCGCCTCGATCGCGGCGACGTCGCCGCGATGATCAAGCACGCGCTGGCGGGCAACATCGTCTATTACACGCTGCTCGCGCTGGGAGTGCGGTTGGCCGGCGTGTCGGCGACGTCGCTGATCATCGGCGTGCTGCCGATATCGGTGACGCTGATGGGCCAAAAGGATCACGGCTCGGTGCCGCTCAAGCAGCTGATGCTGCCGCTGCTGCTTGTGGCGGCGGGCATCGCCTGCATCAACGTCGACGTCTTCACGCACGACCCCGGCCACGGCGCGCCGCTGGCCGACAAGCTGCTCGGCGTGATGTGCGCGGTCGGCGCGCTGCTGTGCTGGACCTGGTATTCGGTCGACAACGCGCGCTACCTGAAACGCAATCCCCATTTCAGCAGCGGCGAGTGGTCGGCCCTGTATGGCGTATCGAGCGGCTTGATCGCGCTGGCCGTCGCGCTGCCGGCGCTGGCGCTGTACCATGCCGACGTCACCGGCGCCGGCGCGGCCGCCAGCGGGCGCGACTGGACGCTGTTCTGGATCGTCAACGGCCTGCTCGCGCTGGGCGCGTCGGTGATCGGCAACCATCTGTGGAATGTCGCCAGCCGCAAGGTGCCGCTGACCTTGTCGGGCCAGCTCATCCTGTTCGAGACGCTGTTCGCGCTGCTGTACGGGTTTATCTACAAACAGCAGCTGCCGCGCGGGCTCGAGGTGGCGGCGATGGTGCTGCTGGCGGTCGGGGTCATGTGGTCGGTGCGCATCCACGCGCTCGACGATACCAGCGGCGCGCACGCCGGCTGATCCGCCGCGCGGTGGCGCTCAATCGAGCAGGCCGTTCTCGCTCAGCACGTCCTGGATCAGCTCCAGCCGCAGCACCGGGTTTTCCTGCAGCAGCAAGCGCTGCTTTTCTTCCAGATCCAGCCGCAGCAGCTCGCACCAGCGGTTGGCCACCCAGCCGGCTTCGTCGAGCCGATACGGCGGCGCCAGCGGCATCTTGGCGGTGGAGATCTGCTTCTTTTGCAGCGAGCGTATCAACGCGCCCAGCGCGTTGGCGACATCCTGCTGTTCGGTCGGCACCGGCACCACCATGTCCTCGGCGACGGTATCGACCTCCGCCATCCACAACCCGTGCTTGAGTTGTTCGGCCGACTTGATCTGGAAGCGCGTGGTGCCGATGCACGATATCTGCAACAGCCCAGGCAATGGCGCGGTCCACTCGACGATGCGCGCCATGGTGCCCGCGTCCGACAAGGTTTCCTGCTTGTCCGGCACGCGAATTTCGGTCCCCTCGACCAGCGGGACCACGCCAAATTCTTCTCCGCGCGCGATGCAGCGCTTGATCATGTCGAGATAACGCACTTCAAACACTTGCAAGGGCAAATGTCCGTCCGGAAACAGAATGGTATTCAGCGGGAATAATGGAATTGACGACATGCGATTATCATCTCATGAAACAGCCGGGGTCGGCAGGCATGACTTGCTGGACGCGTGAAAGACGGGGGAAAGCACCGCTCCTTTCATCACAAAAGCAACGCGCGCGCGTGGGCGCACTGCTAGCCGCGCCGGCGCCCGGCGCAGTTGGTGCATACGACGGCGGAGTATTCGGGCGCGGTCGAGCTGGAAACGCTTATGCCGCGTGGGACCAGCGGCGCCGTATCAACCGGGAGAAACAGCAAGATAGCGCGCGAGAATAACCGCGTTCGGCGAACCGCGTCAATGCGGCGGCTCGGCGTCATCCGGCGGAACGGTGCACGCAAAAGAAAGCCGGTGCCGGGCTTATCGGATATAAACCCCAGACACCGGCTTGCGTTGAATTACTTAATCAGATACTGATTCTTGTCTTTGCCTTCGAGCCACTTTGGCGCACGGCCGCGGCCGGTCCATGTCTGGCCGGTGGCGTCGTCACGATATTTGGTCGGCACCGGCGCGCGGGTTTTGATCGGCTTGACCTTGGTCACAGCGCCCAGATCCGCCACGGTCAGGCCATACTCGCGCATGATGGCGGTGACTTGCTCTTTAGCCTTGGCGATTTCGTTTTTACGCGCGGTCTCCGCCAGGTTTTCGAGTTCGGCGATCTTTGCTTTGTATTCTTGGTAAGTCGTCATCTTATTTCCTCTTATCGGCTGGTTAGTTTCTAAAAAACCACATGTGAGAATGTGTGAGAATTTTATAAAGCGCAATTTACCATAACTTTGCCTTGATTCTCCAGACATATGCGTGAGAAATACCAATATAACGATAAAAAAGAATATTTTCCACAACTCCGTAATCGAAAACCCCACGAATTCAGCAGTCGCCGGCGAATAACCGAATCGAAAGTCCAGTAATAAAGAATAGTGACGGCGCGCCGCCGCCATACCCATTGGCGCCTTGGGGGATGCGAATGTGTTGGGAATGTGGTGGGAATGTGTTGGGAATAAGCCGGGAAGAAACCGGCGGCCGGGCGCTTGCCGGCCCCGATTAATTATCAGACCGGGTTAGGCGCACAACGGAGGCAGCTCGATGCCTTCGGCCACCACCTTGCGTACCAGATTGGCGAGCCTGCAAGTGGCCGGACCGGCCACCTCCGGATTGGCGACGATCAGCGACAGCGACAGTTTGCGGCGCTGCCCCACCCGCAGCGGCAGCGGTTTGAGCAAGCCTTGCTCAAGCTGCGCCTGCATTTTATGCTCGGCCAGCCACCCGAAGCCGATACCGTTGCAGATCATTTCCATGCGCGTTTGCGGGCTGGTCACGCTCCAGCGCTGATCGGTGTTGAGCCAGCCGTGGTCGCGCGGATTGAGGGTGCCCGAATCGCGCACGACGATTTGCAGATTGCGGGTCAGGTCGTCCACCTCCAGCTCGCGGCCCAGCGCGTGCAATGGATGGCAGGGATGGGCGACGGCGACAAAATCGATATCCATCAGCGCGTCGCCGAGGAAGCCGACCGGAATGCGGCTGGCGATGGCGATATCGACACGCTTTTCCACCAGCGCGTCTTCGGAACCGGACAGGACGGTCTCTTCCAGATTGACGCGCGTGTGCCGCGCCCACGGCTCGAACTCGCGCAGCACCTGCACCAGCAGCTGGACCGGGAACAGGCTGTCGACGGCGATGCTGACCTGCGGCTCCCAGCCCTCGGCCAGGCTGGCGGCCAGTTGTTCGAGCTGGAAGGCGCCGCCGAGCAGCTCGCGCGCCTTGTTCAGCAGCGCCTTGCCGTTGGGCGTGAGGCGGGCGCGGCGGCCGTCGATTTGCAGCAGCTCGACGCCCAGCTGCTCCTGCAGCTTGGCGACCATGTAGCTGACCGACGACTGGCTGCGGTGCAAGGCCTCGGCCGCCTGCGCGTAGCCGCCGCATTCGACGATCGCTTGCAGCACCTGCCATTGTTCCAGCGTGCTCTTGGGGATTTTCATCGGTGTTCCGCGCCTGAAGTTCAGCGAAGAATCATACCACCGGCCCCGGCGCCCGGATCAGAAGCGCCGTTCCACCGTCACCCGGAACTGGGCCTCGCCGTCGGCCACCGACGCGCGGTTGAGCGTACCGCGGGCGTCCGCGTAGATGCTCTCGGTCGTGTAGTCCTGCGCCAGCAGGTTGGAGACGGCGAAGCGCAAGCTGTTTTGCGCGTCCAGTTTTACCAGCGCGTAGACGTCGAGGTCGCGCCGCACCGCGTTGTAGGCGCTCTGCGTTTCGCTCAGGCGCGCCATGCCGCCGTTACGGAAACTCAGGCTGCTGCCGGTGCTGAGCATGCCGTCCGCGCTCTTGTAGTCGACGCCGAGCGTGGCGCTCAGCGGCACCTGCTGGTCCAGGCGGTTGTCCGGTCCGGGCACGCTGTCGACCTCCGACCAGTTGCGGCTGATGCTGGCGCGCAGGTCGATCCCCGGCGCGTTGTCCATGAGCACGCGCAGCGGGAACTTGACCTCCAGCTCGATGCCGCGCGTTTCGGCGCGGCCGTCGTTGATCATGGTCGACACCCAGCGGTCGCCCTCCTGCACCAGCCCCTGGTGCATATAATCCTCGATGCGGCGGATGGACGCGCTCGCGCTCAGCATGCCGCCGTCGCCCCAATAGTGCTCGAACGACGCGTCGAGGCCCAGCGCCACCTCCGGCTTCAGGCGCGGATTGCCGCGGCGGTCCGGGTCCAGGCGGCTGTTGTTGGCCGAGGTGAAGCGGCGCGGCACCAGGTTGGCCGTCGACGGCGCCTTGTAGGTGCGGGTCAGCGCCAGGCGCAGCTGGTCCTTCTTGTTCGGCAGCTTGATCAGGGTCTGGAACAGCGGGCTGAGCACGCTTGAGCGCTGGGTGACGCGCTCCAGATTGGCGCCCTCGATCTCGGTTTGCAAGCCTTCCCAGCGCACGCCGGTATAAATCGACCATTGCGGCGTGACGTTCCACTCGTCCTGGCCGTAGAAGGCCAGCCGGGTCGCCCTGGCCGAGAAATCCTCGTCGTTGTTGTCCGGCGGCAGACTGCCCGCGATCGGCAGCTCGCGCTGGACGCGGGTGTCGTCGCGGTCGATGACGCCGGCGTCCCAGCCCAGCGCCAGCGCGTGTTCGGTCGGCGCTTCGTCCGAACCCTCGGGCTGCGTGCCGAAGGTCAGCGGCGTCGAGTACTTGCCCTGCGTGCTGAAACCGGTCTCGCCGCTGTAGGACTCCACGGTGCGGTACAAGTTCGGCGATCCGTCGCGGTTGCCGCCCAGTTGCAGCGACTTGCCGGTGTTGCGGTTCTTGGCGACGCCGACCTTGATATCCAGCTTGGCGCCCTCGGCCATCTTGTGCACCCAGTTCAGATCGGTACGGCCGTAGCCGTTGTGGCTGCTGAAGGTGTTGTCGATGCGGTCATAGTTCGGTCCCTCGTCGCCGGCCAGGTTCACCGTGGTGCGGCCGTGGCTATTGCTTTCGAACCTGTTCAGATTGAAAAAGGTCTGCGAGGTCAGCGTGTCGCCGCCGGCGAGCGTCCAGTTGATGCGCGGCGACAGATTCATGCCGTCCGAGCGGCCCTGGTCCTGCCAGGTGGCGGTGCGGTCCACGTTCGGCCTGCCGGCGGCATCGGTGCCGGTCTCGGTCGACGGTGTCATGCGGTTGTACATATAGCGCCAGGCGTTGGCGCCGAGCGAGTAGGACATGTTGTCGCGCTTGTCCGACATTTGAATGCTGGCGCTCGGCGAGCTGAATTTGCTGCCCTTGGCGCCGCTGACTTTGAGCACATGCTGATCGAGCTTGACGTTTTTTTTCAGCACGATGTTGATGGTGCCGGCGATCGACTGGGTGCTGAACTCGGCGCTGGCGGCGCGCAGCACCTCGATGCGCTCGATCACGTCGGGCGCCAAGTTGTCGATGGAAAAACCGGCCGGCGCGCGTTCGCCGTTGATCAGAATCTGGGTATAGCCGGCGCCCAGGCCGCGCATGCGGATTTCGCCGCCCTGGCGCCCCGCCGCGCCGCCGATGGTGATGCCGGGCAGCCGCTTGAGCACGTCGTTAACCGAGGTGTCGCCGTATTTCTGGATTTCCTCGCTGCCGACGACGATCTTGCTGGCGGTGTCATCGCGGCGCGCGTCGTAGCTGGCGGCGCTGCCCTTGATGCGCACCGTCTGCATCGGCGCCGCCGCCTGGGCCGGCGCCGGTTTGCCGTCGGCGGGGGTGGCGGCCTCGCCGCCGTCGGCGGCTGTCGAGACGATGTCGGCGTGGGCGCCGGCGGCGAAACACAGACAAACAACGGCGGCAGCGGTCTGCGTCAAACGGAGTTGGCGGGCAGGCATCATAAATGGCAATCGGGGAGACGAAGGGAGAGCGGCTATTATGCCCTGATTCGACGAAAAGTTTCCTTAATCCAAGATAACTTGTGCCCGTTTAGCGAAATTTCATAAACATAAATAGTGAAAAAATGAATACGCATGCGCATGGCCGGGAATAGCAGAATAGCGCCGCTCCGGCGCTATAATGCTCGATCGCTATTTTGTATGGATTCCATCGTGTCCGACCGCCTTGCCGTTTTGCCGCAATACCTGCTTCCCAAAGGAGCGTTGACCAACTTCGCCGGCCGCGTGGCCGGGGCCAAGGGCGGCGCCATGACGACACGCCTGATACGCTGGTTCGTCGGCAAATACAACGTCAACATGGATGAAGCGCTCAATCCGGACATTGCCAGCTACGCCAGCTTCAACGAGTTCTTCACGCGCGCGCTGCGCCCGGACGCCCGCCCGCTCGCCAACGCCGACTTCATCTGTCCAGTCGATGGCCGCATCAGCCAGTTCGGCGCGATCGACGACGACCAGATCTTCCAGGCCAAGGGCCACAAGTTCAGCACCACTGCGCTGGTCGGCGGTGACGCCGCGCTGGCCGCCAAGTTCCAGCATGGCAGCTTCGCCAACTTGTACCTGAGCCCGCGCGATTACCACCGCATCCACATGCCGTGCGACGGCAGGCTGACGCGCATGATCTATATCCCGGGCGAGTTGTTTTCGGTCAATCCGACCACCGCGCGCGGCATTCCGGGCTTGTTCGCCCGCAACGAGCGCGTCGTGTGCGTGTTCGACACCGCCAACGGCCCGTTCGTCATGACCCTGGTCGGCGCCACCATCGTCGGCAGCATGGCGACGGTCTGGCACGGCGTGGTCAACCCGCCGCGCGCGCCGCAGATTTGCGAATGGAAGTACGACGATCAGAACATCGTGCTGAAAAAAGGCGATGAACTGGGCCGGTTCCTGCTGGGGTCGACCGTGGTCATGCTGTTCCCGAAAGATACGATGAGCTTCAACCCCGCCTGGCAACCGGCCGGACCGGTCAAGCTCGGCGAGATGATGGCCAATTTGAAATAAGTGGCGGCTCAGGCCAGCTGCCGCTCGAACGCCTCCTCCAGCATATCCAGAAACACCCGGGTCTTGGCCGGCATCAAGCGCCTGCCCGGGAACACCGCCCACCCCGTCACCTCGGGGAACGACCATTCCGGCAGCACCCGCACCAGCGTCCCCGCCTTCAAGAACGGCCCCGCGATCGCCTCGGTCGAGACGCCGATGCCCACGCCGCTGCTGACCATGCGCACGATCATCTCCGGCGAATTGCCCAGCAACCTGACCGGCAACTCGCGCTCCCACCGCACCTTGGCGCGCAACAGCGTCCACCGGATCAAGCCGTTGACCCTCGGCGGCAAACTCAGCAAATCGTGCTTGAATAAATCGTCGGGATGCTCCGGCAGCCCGCGCAGGCTGGTGTAGCGCGGCGAGGCGTACAGCGCCAGCGAGCTGAAGGTGATGCGCCGCGCGGCCAGCGAGGCGTCGTCCGGCAGATTGCCCATGCGGATGGCCAGGTCGAAGTTCTCGGCCACCAGGTCCACCCGCCGCGGCGACAAGTCGAGCTCCAGCGAGATGGCCGGATAGCGGTGCATGAATTGCGCCATCATTTCGCTGACCCCCACGCTGGCGAAGTCGGCCGGCATCGACACCCGCAGCAACCCGCTCGGCGCGCCCTGCCGGTGCTGCGCCAGCGCGCCGGCCGCCTCGGTCTCGTCGGCGACCTTGCGCGCGTGCTCCAGCAGGCTGGCGCCGAACTCGGTCAACACCAGCTTGCGGGTGGTGCGCTGAAGCAGGCGTTCGCCCAGATGCGCCTCCAGCAACGAAATCCGGCGCGACACTGTCGATTTGGGCAACTGCACCCGCTCCGCCGCCAGGCTGAAGCTGCCGCACTCGACGATACGGGCGAATAGCAGCAGGTCGCCAGGGTCCAGTTCCATACCACGCTCCTTGATTGTTCCATCAATGGATTAATGTTATCCATTTTAACGGCTTCCGCATTGGTTTTGAAACGATTAAAGTAACTCCATCGCAGCAAATAACTGAACAAAGCAAACAACCACATACAGGAGCAACACCATGAACATCTTGCAAATCAACTCCAGCGCCCGCAGCACCGGTTCCGAATCGACCCGTATGGCCGACGCCATCGTCGCTAAACTGCAAGCCGGCAATCCCGGCGCGGCGGTGGTCCGCCGCGATCTGGCGGCAAACCCGCATCCGGTGCTCGACGAGCCGACGCTGCAAGCGCTGTTCACCCCGGTCGACCAGCGCAGCGCCGAGCAAGCCGCCCGCGTGGCCCTCGACGACGCCCTGATCGCCCAGGTGCAAGCGGCCGACGCCATCGTCATCGGTTCGCCGATGTATAACTTCGGCGTGACCGTGCAACTGAAATCGTGGTTCGACGCCATCGCCCGCGCCGGCGTGACGTTCAAATACGGCCCGACCGGCCCGGTCGGCCTGCTGACCGGCAAAAAAGTCTACGTCGCCGTGGCCCGTGGCGGCATGCACAAGGACGCGCCCAGCGACATCCAGCTGGCGCACCTGAAGACTTTCCTGGGCTTTGTCGGCCTGACCGACGTCCAGTTCTTCTTCGCCGAAGGCATGGGCATGGGCCCGGACGCGGTGGCCAAGGCGCAAGCCCAGGCCGACGCCGACATCAACGCCGTACTGGTCTAAATTAACCGACCGCGCCGGTAGGCGCGGTCCGCACAGGAGTGAGTCATGAACAATGTAAACAGCGATCGCGTACAACAAGAACGCACGGTGGAACGCATCATCACCGGCCAGGCCGTGTCCGATGGCGCCGGCGTCAAGATCAACCGTGTCTTGACCCAATCCCTGCAGCGCCGCCTCGACCCGTTCCTGATGCTGGACAACTTCGGCAGCGACCAGGCCAGCGACTACCTGGCCGGCTTCCCGAGCCATCCGCATCGCGGCTTCGAAACCGTCACCTACATGCTGGAAGGCCGCATGCGCCACAGGGACAGCAGCGGCAACGAAGGTCTGCTGACCAATGGCGGCGTGCAATGGATGACCGCCGGCCGCGGCGTGATCCACTCGGAAATGCCGGAACAGGAGGAAGGCATGATGTCGGGATTCCAGCTGTGGCTGAACCTGCCCGCCAAAGACAAAATGCGCGAACCTTGGTATCGCGACTTCAACGGCGACGATGTGCCCGCCTTCACCACTGAAAACGGTGCGAAGGTGAAAGTCATCGCCGGCGGCAGCCACGGCGTCGATGGCGCCGTGCAGCGCGCAGTGACCGAGCCGATCTATATAGATGTCGATCTGCCGGCCGGCGCTTCGTTCAGCCAGGCGCTGCCGGAAGGCCACAACGCCTTCATCTTCGCCTATCGCGGCGCGGTACGCGTGGGCGACAAGGATGTGGCGTCGGGCAAGATGGCGATCCTGGCCAACACGAAGGGTGCCGACGGTGTGAACATCCATGCAACCGACGCCAGCCGTTTCATCCTGGTCGCCGGCAAGCCGCTCAACGAGCCGATCGCGCAATACGGCCCGTTCGTGATGAACACGCAAGCCGAGGTGTTCGCCGCCGTCGAGGATTTCCGCGCCGGCAAACTGGGCGAGGAAGCACAAGCCTGAACCGTTACAACCGCCACCGGGCACGCGTTGCCCGGGGCGGCCTCCCCCGTCTGCGGCTGGGTTAAAATGCTGCCATGATGCCCACTATTCTTAAATGGTTACGCTATCTCAGCCACATCCTTGGCTTCGAGACGGCCGATTCCTTCCCGCCCGGCCACCCGTACGAACGCACGCGCTGGAACGGCGCCTATTTCGACATCGCCTCCGACGTCAAGCCCGACCAGATCGAAAGCCGCCTGTGCGACGCCATCAGCAATACGCCGCTAGTGTTCGGCTACATCACCAATCCCACGCCGCGCATGCAGCGCACCTTGCTGGCGATGCTGGAAGAACGCATGCGCAACAACCGTGGCCGCGCCAGCGAACTGGCCGTGCTGCTGGTCGACGCCTACGACAGCCCGCACATCACCGAAATCATCCCCGGCCTGCGCGCGGCCATCGCCGGCACGCGTCATGAAGACGTGGGCGAGCGCGCGCGCAGCGTCATGGCCTTCCTCGGCTCGACGCAATCGCCGTTCGATGTCATCGAGATGAACTAGGCGGCCACCGCTTCAGGCGCCACCTTCGGCCGGGCGAAATTGCCTGGAACGAAGCGGTCGCGCAATTTCATGAACGGCGTCTCCACCAGCAGGAACAGCAGCCAGCCGACCAGGATACTGGCCAAGCCCATGACGGCGATCGCCTGCCACGAGTCCGGCCCCCAGCCGTAGCCGCGCAACGGCACGCGCAGCAGCACGCATAACTGCTTGTGCGTCAGGTAAATCGCATACGACCACAGCGCGATGCTGGCCGCGCCCGGCACACGCCAACGCTGCAACACCGATCCGGAGCTCAACGCCGCGATCAGCAGCAAGGTGAAGCTCACGCCCAGCATCGGATAGCCGAACACCGTCATCATGTAGCCGTAGTGATCCTTTAGAAACATCGACCAGGTCAGCGCCAGCATGCCGGCGCCGGCCGCCAGCGCCCAGTTGCCGCGCGACGTGACAACCTTCCAGGCGTTCGCGTGATAGTTTTTCACCAGCGCCAGCGCCACGCCGAACACCAGCTCGTCGAAGCGGCACCAGGACGCGTAATAAATATTGGTGTAGTAATAGAGGCCGCCGGCGCCGGCCTGTTCGTTCCACAAGTAGCCGCGCACCGCCATGCCCGCCAGCAGAGCGCCGACCACGGCCACCCAGGCCCACAGCAGGGACTTGCGGCAAGCGGCGATCAATAGCGCGACCGCCGGCAGCAACACGTAGAACTGTTCCTCGACGCACAACGACCAGGCATGCGAAAAGGCCGTACCGGGCGTCAGATGGATATTTTGCGTGAAGGTAATGAACTTCCATAGCGGCGGCAGCACGGCGTCGCCGCGCCAATATGGCCATAAGGCATACAGCGCCAGCACGAAGTAAAAATTCGGCAGCGTGCGCAGGAAGCGCCGCGCGTAAAAACGCGCCAACGAAAACCGCTCGGGTCCCGTTTGCTGGCGCCGTATCCCGGACAGGATCTGGTTGCCGATCAAATAGCCGCTCAGCGCGAAGAACAGGTCCACACCGGTCCAGCCGACCTCGCTCATCCAGCCGAAGGTCGGGCGGAAGCTGACAAAGATCATGTAGTGATTCATGAACACCAAAACGATCGCAAGCGCGCGCAAGGTGTCGAGCCCGGAATTGCGGCCATGGTCGCGGCCAGTAAGCTGAAGATTCATGCCCCGCATCTTACAGCGCCGCGCCGTTTTCCCAAAGTCAGGGCGATATCACCATCAACAGCCTCTGACCGGCCAAGGTCAGCACGGCAGTGCAATCCTCGGCGATCGCGTAGTTCTGGCTGTGCGTCGAATAATAATTGGTCGCCCCCAGGCAAATACAATCGATCGCCGCACTGATGCGGGTGCTGATGGTGTACGCCGGCAGCATCAAATCCGGCGCGGTGACGAACTTGAGCACCACGTCCTGCCCGGTGTTATTCAGGAAAACGGTCTTGGACGGCTTGACAGTCTTAAGCGTTGGTACGTCGGTAAATTGAATGGTCGCCACTAAAGCACCCTGAATAAGCCGGTTGGCAAGCCGTCGTTGCTACGCGCCAGATCGACATGGATTTTCTTGCCGTCATCGACGGGCAACACGCTCTGAGAGAGTTGCCGGAGGTTGTAGCCGGCATAGCCGCCACTCAAAACGGCCGCCCCCTCCGATGGCGAGAGCCAGCTGAGCGACGCCAGGCCGCTGGCGATGATGGCCTGGCACGTGGCGGCGGACCCATAGATGCCAATCTGATAACGCGGCTCGCCCGGCCGTGCCGCGTTGAACGCCTGATTCACACCTTCGAAATAGCGCGTGATCGGACCGGCGATATCCTCGGCGGTGGGATGGCAGTCGACCTCGAAATAGATGGCCGACCCCGACGGCTGCGTAATGACCGATTGCGCCATCAGATACGCGGCGGCGCCGTCCGCCAATCCTTGCGCCCGGCTGAACGAATGCAAATGCGCGCCAATGGTCTCCCAGACCACGCCGATCTGGATGCCGGCGTCGGTCAGCGCCCTCGCCTCGGCCAGCGACAAGTTCTTGCCGGCCTGATGACTGTAGTAGCGAATCGCAAAATCGATTCCTTGTTGTTTGATTGGTATCGCGTGCTGGGTCAGCTCGAATGGCGCTTTCACGCCGGTTAAAACAACCATGGGGCCTCCGTGGGGTGCAGGGTGATGTCGGAATTCATGTTCATTGGGCCGGCTCGGCGACTTCGATGCTTACCTGATAACCGTCGTCCGGCACCCGGATACGCAACGGATTTTGCTGGCCTTCGACCTCGTAATAATCACTCAGCCGGTTGCGCAAACGGGCCAGCTGGACTGCGGCGGCCAGGTTCATGCCAAAACCGGAACCCGCCCTGGAACGGCTGCCGGGCGTGATCGCCATAATGCCGCCTTGATACTTTTGGTTACCAAGATCCCGAACTAGGTGGTCTAGTAGCGCGCAACAGCGCTGTGACGCGGCAAAGGTGCGACTAACCGCAATGCGGCGCAACTCGGCCCGCACATCATTCGGATGGGGAGCGGATGCAGCGCCAGCGTACCGACTGCGCGAAGACACAACAGTGCAAGCAGAATGTTTAATAGTTTCCCCAGCCTAATGTTAATATTCACTAAAGGTACAGATTTGAAGCAACTGTACTCATTAGCTACAGAAATGGCCTTCTGGAAACCTTCGGATTGCTAACTCGTTGACTTAAAGGTTGTTATTGATAGGCGAAGAAGGTTAGTGTGAACCGTAAAAGCTTTCGTTTTGGTCAGTGGCGCGTCGATCCGGCCACCAACACGCTCAGTTTTGGCGTGCTCAGCAGGCAGCTGGAACCACGCGCAATGGATGTTTTGTTACATTTCTGCAAGCATCCGCACGACGTCGTCTCGGCCGACGAGTTGCTGGACGCCTGCTGGGGCGACACCCCGGCGAGCGACAACGCGGTTCACAAAATCATCACCCAGCTGCGCCGCGCGCTCGACGACTCGGCCGCCGAGCCGCGCTATATCGAAACTATTCGTAAGCGTGGTTATCGTCTATTAGCTGAGCTCAGCTACGACGACGATGTCAGTAATGGCAGCTGGCTGCACGCCTCCCCGTTCCGCGGATTGGAAGCTTTCGAGGAACAACACGCGGCCATCTTCTTCGGCCGCAAGCTCAGCGTCGATCAGTTGGTGCAGGTGGTGGTGGCCCAGGTCCAAGCCGCGTGCTCGATGGTGCTGGTCCTCGGCCCGTCCGGCGCCGGCAAGACTTCCCTCGTCCAAGCCGGACTGATTCCCGCGCTCAAGGCCGGCGCCGCGCCGGCGGAATCTGGGCTGACGATCAGCGACCATGTGCAGCTCGATTGCGCCGACATGGGCCAGTCGGGTCTGCTGGAAACGCTGGCCAGCGTGTTGCTCGACGCCGAAATCGACGACCGCCTGCTGTTTGAAAACACCAGCGCCGCTGCCCTCGCCCAGTACATGACGCAGGATTTGCCGGGTTTGATCGAACAGTTGCAAAAACGCTTACCAACGATACGGCTGGCGGTGTTCATCGACCGTTTCGAAGCCATCTTCCGGCTGCCACATATAAGTGAGCAAGAGCGCGCCGCCTTCATCAACGTGCTGGATCAACTGGCGCGCTCCGGCTGCGTGTTGTTGATTTTGGCCTGCCGCAACGATTTCTACCCGCACTTGACGGCCTACCCCGCGCTGATGAACATGAAACTGCGCGGCGGCCACTTCGACCTCACGCCGCCGGGCAGCGCCGATATCGCGCAGATCATCCGCCATCCGGCGCAGGTGGCGCAGTTGCGCTACACGGTCGATGGACACGGCGAAAGCCTGGACGAACTGCTGATGAACGCCGCCAAGGCCGGGCCGGACACGTTGCCGCTGTTGCAATACTGCCTGCAAGAGCTATATCGTCAGCGCAGTCCCGACGGTGAGCTTAGTCACCAGGCATATCACGATATGGGGGGCTTGGACGGCGCCATCGGAGCGCGTGCCGAGCAAGTAATCTCAGAATTGGGAATGTCCCAGATTGCCGCCCTGCCCCAATTATTGTCGCGACTGGTCTTGGTTGCAGAAGACGAATCGACCGTCACTTCACGCCGCGTGCCTTGGTCATCATTGAGCTCCGACGATGAGACCAAGCTAGTACAGGCACTCGTTGACGCACACCTGTTCGTGAGTGATCTACACGGTGGAGCACCCGCTTTTGGCATTGCCCACGAAGCACTGCTGCGCCGCTGGCCACGCGTGGTCGCGTGGATTGACGAACATCGGCAAGCCTTGCAAACGCGCAGCCGTATCAGCGCCCAGGCCAAACGCTGGCAGGATAGTGGCCGCAAGCGCGACATGCTGCTGCCGTCCGGTACCCAAGCGAATCAAGCGCGCCAACTGTTAAAAACAACGGGATTCAGCTTCACGCAGCAAGAGCAGGAATTCGTCCAGACCTCATTGGTGGGTGTACAACGCAGCGAGCGACTACGACTTTGCATCATGATTGCAATGACAACCTTGGCGGTACTCGCGGGTAGTCTTGGCCTAGCCGCACGTTCGGCTCAGACGCAAGCGGAAGCGCATCGGACCGAGGCCGAAGGTCTCATGGGCTACATGCTTGGTGAATTTGTCGAAAAATTGCGCCCACTCGGCAAGCTAGATTTACTAGACAGCATCAGTAATCGAGCCTTATCGTATCTCTCCGATACCGCACGCTCCAGCGATACCGACATGGCATTAGCACAGAGAGCAAAATCGCTGCAGCTAATTTCCGAAGTCCGCATTGCACGCGCCGATCCAGCCGGCGCCAGTACGGCACTCCTCGCCGGCCGCCAGATTCTGCAACAGCAACTGCAATCGAAACCAAGCGATATCGCCTTGCTAAAAAGCGCAGGCGAAAACGCTTTCTGGCTCGGGCAAATTTATTTCGATCAAAAGAACTGGGCAGAGGCACAGCTATATTTCAATGAATATCTCGCTTACGCAAACCGCCAATCCGCTGCTTCACCTGACGATGTGGGGGGGTGGATCGAACAATCCTATGCCCACAATACTTTGGGTACCTTGGCGCTCCAACGTAGCGACCCGGAACGGGCCGCTAGCGAGTTCGCCTTATCGGTAACACTCAAAAGCCGCGCCTACTCCAAAGCACCGGAGGACAAACAGTTAGCTGCCGATTTGGCCGACAGCCTTTCGTGGCAAGCCACCTCTCATGTGCAGTTGGGCAAACTTGAGACAGCTGAATCCCTCTACGGTCGTGCATTAACGTTACTGCAAACACTACATACAACATATCCTGACGACGCAGCGTGGGACGACCATTTGGCTAGCGCATGGGCGCGTCGATCCGAGCTCAAACAGGCACGCGGCGACCTACACGGCAGCAATGCCGACGCGCAACAGGCATTTTTATTGCGACAGGCTATGGTAAAAAAAGATCCAAGTAACCGTACATGGCAGCGAAAAATGTATATCACCGAGTTACGGTCCATCGATACGGATAAAAATCAAAAATCAGCGCACTCGTTGGCCAAACTAGGGAAACTCCAAGAGATTTTCACCGAGCTGAGCCGACAGGAACCCAAAACGCTTAATCGTCAAGTAACGGTAGCAGTAGTACAACAGCGAAAAGCCGCAATACTTATGGAGCAACAACAACCTGGTGCTGCCGCTGCGTTTTTGCAAGCAGCGGTAGACAAGCTAAAACAACTAAATGCCGTAGCTCCGGCAGATATAACCATCCGAGAAGCGATGATTGACGCGCTATTGCTCAATGCCGATCTGGGGGCCATGCTGAAAGATCCTAATGCGCTTGGCCACTGTGAGGCGGTTCGAACCCTACTGAGCCCGCTGGTAAGTGGCAGCGCTGACTTCCAACTGCTAGCTCCTTGGGTGAAGGTACACGCTTGTCTCAATCAGAGCGAAAAAGTAAGTGACATAAAAAAGCAACTTGAAGCCATGCAATATCGCGACGCTAACTACTTGCACTATCTATCCACCCACCCAAAGAAAGTAACTTCATGAGCACATTCCCGGCATCAACTTCGTTCGTCAATATTTTGGTTTTTGTCAAGCCCAGCGCCACTTTGGGTCAATACGACGTCATCACCGCGCCTGCAGTGCCAATAATCACGGAGCCCGATACTGTCATCAACTACCAACTGTTTGACACCGACGGATATGACATCGTCTTCACTGGCATGTCCGTCGAGCCATCAGTTAATTCTCAATTGAGTGTTGCTACGGTGAGTATGAGCGGCAAGATGCTCACCTTCAGCGATGCCAATACGGAAACTATGGGCCTGAATATCAATCTCAAGTTCAAGAACAACAGCAAAGAAGGTGAGAAGTTCGCTCACGATCCGCAAATCATCAACACGCCACAGACCTGAAACTTTTCGTAACACCACCGTTTTGAAATTTTCAAGCCCTCACATAAGGATCCACACATGAATATCCCGTTCTTCACTCGCAAACTGAATTAGCTTGGCAACTTGATCACTGATAAAAAAACATGCTCAGGTAAAGACATTGCATCTTCGGCGGATATGGCGCGCATTGCAGTAATCCGGATGGACGAATGCTCGACGGTGGCAGGCGGTCCGCAAATCATCAACCATCCACCATCCACCAGCCTAAAATTTTGTCCCTGCCGATGCCTGCAGAATGGCGTCGGCAGACCTGAGCTGGTATAAATACCGAATGAATCTTACCCACCAATTGCAATTGAAATCCACGGAGTACTGCGGCCTGGAGCCCGGCACGCGCCTGATCGTCACCGGCGCCGTCCACGGCAACGAAACTTGCGGAACCAAGGCCATACAGCGCGTGATGCGGGAGCTCGACGACTGCACCCTCGTCATCCGCAACGGCGCCGTCACCCTTGTCCCGATCGCCAACCCCCTGGCCTACGCCAAAAGCGAACGCTTCGGCGACCGCAATCTAAACCGCAACCTGTTTCCCAACGAGCACCCACAGGATTTCGAGGACCGCGTCGCCAACTGGCTGTGCCCCCTGCTCGCCCGCCACGACGTGCTGCTCGACTTGCACTCGTTCAAGGCCTCCGGCGAACCGTTCGTCATGGTCGGCCCGCGCAACAACGACGGCCCGCTCGAACCGTTCAAGCACGAACAACAGGAACGCGCGATGGCGCGCCGCCTCGGCGTGCGCCGCTTTGTCGACGGCTGGCTGCGCAGCTACGGCGCCGGCGTGCAACGCCGCCTGCGCGGCGACAGCCAACTGGAAACCGTCCTGCGCTACGGCATGGGCACCACCGAATACATGCGCAGCACCGGCGGCTACGCGCTTACGCTCGAATGTGGCGAACACACCGATCCGCACGCGCCCGAGGTCGCCTACCGCGCCATCATGAACACATTGGCTTTCCTCGGCCTGATCGACGCGCCCTCGCCGCAGCCGATCGCCGACGAGGCGATGGAGGCGCTGAGCATGGTCGCCGTCTACGACAAGGTCAGCGCGGACGATACCTTCACCCGCGCCTGGTCGAGCTTCGATCCCGTCCGCAAGGACGAGCAGATCGGCACGCGCGCCGACGGCACGCCGGTGCTGGCCGAGTTCGACGGCCGCATCCTGTTCCCCGACAGCGCGGCCGGCGCCAACAGCGAGTGGTACTACCTCACCCGCGCCAACCCGGCCTTCTGATCATCGTAATCAAGTAGTGGTGAGCTTGAGCCCGATGATGCCGCCGACGATCATGGCGATGCACGCCAGCCGCACCGCGCTGGCCGGCTCGTTCAGCGCGACGATGCCGTAGATGACGGTGCCGACCGTGCCGATGCCGGTCCAGATCGCGTAGGCCGTCCCCAGCGGCAGCGAGCGCAGCGCCAGGCCCAGCATGCCTATGCTGCCCAGCATCGCGGTCAAGGTCCACAAGGTCGGCATCAGCTTGGTGAAGCCGTGCGTGTATTTGAGTCCGACAGCCCAGGTGACTTCCAGCAGGCCGGCGATGATGAGGATGATCCAGGTCATTGCTACTCCAGTATGCGGCAGGGCCGTGAGCCGAAACTATACCAGTTGCAACAAAATTATGTCCATGCCGGCCTTGCCTCGGTGATAATCAGCGCTCAACTAAAAAAAGGAGCGACCATGCTTTTACTGGCCCAGATCGTCACCGCCATCGTGGCACTGATACACATCTATATTGTCCTGCTGGAGACGGCGCTGTTCGACACGCGCGGGCGCAAGGTATTCGGCCTGAGCAAGGAGAAAGCCGACATCGTGCGGCCGGCGATGTCCAACCAGGGTTGCTACAACGGTTTTCTGGTCGCCGCGCTGGTGGTCGGCTTCGTCCACCCGAATCCGGCGATCGCCTCGGCCTTCACGGTGTTCGGCCTGTGCTGCGTGGCGGTGGCCGGCGTATGGGGCGGCCTGACGGTCAAGCGCAGCATCCTGCTGATCCAGACACTGCCGGCGGTGATCGCGCTGGCGCTGCATTTCGCGGCCTGATTCCGAGCGGAACCTTCGGCAACGAAGCTCCCTCCAAATGCAGATTGTCATTTCATACACAGCCATGAAACAATCGCTGCACACCTGCACCGGGAGCCGCTTATGCAACAGGCCAGTTGTACGCCAATCAAACCGGAGCTGTCATTCGGCCCTTACTTGCTGGCGCCATCCAGCCGAACCCTGCTCAAAGATGGCCGAACGGTTCCGCTGAACGGGCGCGCCTTCGACTTGTTGCTGGCCTTGCTCGAACGGGCCGGGGAAGTCGTCAGTAAGGAAGAACTGATCGCCCGCGTCTGGCCCAGCACGGTCGTCGAGGAAAACAACCTGCGCGTGCATATCGGCACCTTGCGCAAGGCGCTATCCGGCGACCAGAGCGGCCTTCGCTATATTGAGAACATCGTCGGCCGGGGCTACAGTTTCGTCGCGCCGGTCACCCGTTCCGCCCACGCCGCCATGGCGCCCCGTGACCTGAAGCTTCCAAGCGAGATTGTCAGACGCGACCCCAGCCTCAAACAATTGACGACGCTCTGCCACGAGCATCAGTGCATCACCATCGTCGGCGCAGGCGGCATGGACAACAGCGCGGTCGCGCTGATGGTCGCTGAGGCGTTGTTGCCGATCTTGGGCACGCGCATCTACTTTGCGGACATCGCCCCGGTCGCGGACGACCGAAAAACCCGCCGCCGCCGAGGTCACGGCGTGCGGCGGCGATGACATGCGCTCATTATTGCCAGCCCATGAGGGCTTGAGCAAGGTCCGCGCACCGCGCTGTCTTCAAGCCGCAGCGGCGCTACCGATCGGCCTGCGGGCCAGCTGATTCAGCCGGCGCACCTGCAAGGTCGCGCCAATGACGAACAGCAGGAACATCACGCCGGTGATGAGCTTGAGCTCGGGCGCCTCGGCGTTCGGCAGGATCGGCGCGCCCATTGGCACGCGGGTCAGGGTCTCGGTCGCCGCCGGGATCATGTGGAAGAAGAACGTTAGCGATAGCAGCACCGTCTGCAGCGCCGGTTTGGCGGCGACTTTCCACGCCACGGCCAGTACCAGCAAGGTGATCACGCCGAGCGCGTGCGGCTTGCCGAAGCCGCCATGCTGGAAGATGCCGAAGCCGGTCAGGCAGGTCAGGATGGTCATCACCAGATAGGTTTTGCCGGCGCCGTTGCCCAGGTCGATGCGCTTGTCGCGGACGAAGCCGACGATGCCGGCGCCAACGGCGACCAGGCTGATAAGTGTATGGATGACGCCAAGTGTGGTCAGGCCGAACATGGTGGGCTCCTTGGTCGCGGGGATCGCGGGTAAGCCATGTTAGGCGCGCAGCATCGGGAGCGCGAGTAAAACAATATAAATTGGTGTGAACCGGAGATCAGCTCCCCAGCGGTGGCTGGACCACGGACATGCTCGGCAAGGCGATGGTCTGCACCACCACCGGCGTGGTTTCGGTCTGCGGACGCGAGCCGCTGCCGCGCAGCGCCAGCAGCCAGCCGATGCCGTCGAACCAGAACGGCGCGCCCAGCGACGAGGCGAAGGCGGTGACGACCCAGCCCATCAGCGCGAACGCCAGCGCGCCCAGGAACGCGGCGGCGCCGTTGCCGGCGGCGGCGTCGAAGCGCGCCGACGGCCAGCCGATCGGCAGCTTTTCCACCGTCTGCCATTCTTTTTTGGCGATGACGGCCCGTTCCATCGGCGTCGCGGCCGGCGCGTCGGCGCCCGGCGGCGCCGGCGGCTTCACGCGCCCGCTGGCGACAGCGTCGGCGCCTTGCTGCGCCAGCTGGGCCGCCACCTGGTCGTCGCCCCACAGGCGCTTGCTCAACTCGATCGCGTCGATGTTCATCGAGGCGGCGTAGAACAGGCCGACGCAAAACAGCACCAGCTGCGAGCGCCGCTTGTACCAGCCGGTGATGCGCTCCATCACCGTTTCGTACCAGATGCGCACGGCGTTTTCCAGCGCCGCCACGTCGTCCGGGCCCTCCCCCATGATCGCCAGCAAGGTGCGGGTCAAGCCCTCGTTGCCGACCTGCGCCAGCAGCATCGCCGCCGTCTGCTTCTTGCCGTATTTGGACGTCAGCGTCGACACGAAGGCGCGCGCGAAGATGGTCGATGGAATGTACGACGGCATGCGGCCGCGCTGCGCCATGCCCTGGATCAGCGGATGCGCCATGACGGCGGCCGTCAGCGAACCGGCGCCCAGCTTGTCGAGCCCGAAGCCGGTGTCGACGCGCAGCAGCCGCTTAATCGATGGAATGATGCCGCGCAGACGCGGTTTGCCGGCGGACTCGTGCAGCATGGTCAACACGCCGTCGAGCAGCACCTTGGCGCGCGTCTGGAACAACGAGGCGATCGCCTCGCGCGTCGCGCTGCACAGCAGGCTGACGGCCAGGAAGGTGTACGACAAGCCGATGGCCACATCCAGATAATGACTCGACATACAGCCCCCGTTAGAATTCGATCAATGTTCCAGTAACATAATGGATTTTTCGGCCGCAAGCCAGCCGCAAGCACGAATTTCGTTTATATCGTAAGATGCCGATATTGAAATCGGAAAAAAGCGATACATATATCGTCACAGGACGATTTCATTTTTTGACCCAGGTAAACCTCAGATGGACATAGACGCGATCCACAAAGCCCTCGCCAACCCGATGCGGCGCCAGATCCTGGCGTGGCTGAAGGACCCGGAGCAGTACTTTCCGGACCAGGCGCACCCGCACAAGTTCGGCGTGTGCGCGGGCCAGATCGACCATCGCGCCGCGCTGTCGCAATCGACCGTGTCGGCCCACTTGTCCATTCTGCTCAAGGCGGGCCTGATCACGTCCCACCGGGTCGGGCAATGGAACTACTTTAAACGCGACGAAGCGACCATCCAGGCCTTCATCGACCAAATGACACTATAGGAAATTCGACATGGCTAACCTCTTCGACCCGATCACCATCGGCGACCTCACGCTGAAAAACCGCATCATCATGGCGCCGCTGACGCGCGCGCGCGCCATCGGCGGCGCCCGCGTGCCGAACGCGCTGATGGCCAAGTACTACGAGCAGCGCGCCAGCGCCGGCCTGATCCTGAGCGAGGCGACCTCGGTCACGCCGCAAGGCGTCGGTTACGCCGACACCCCGGGCCTGTGGTCGGACGAGCAGGTCGAAGGCTGGAAGGAAGTGACGGCGGCGGTGCACAAGGCCGGCGGCGTGATCTTCGCGCAACTGTGGCATGTGGGCCGCATCTCCGATCCCGAGCTGCTGAACGGCGACGCGCCGGTGGCGCCGAGCGCGATCGCGGCCGAGGGCCACGTCAGCCTGCTGCGTCCGATGCGCGCCTATCCGGTGCCGCGCGCGCTGGAAACGGCTGAGTTGGCCGGCATCGTCGCCGCCTACAAAAAAGGCGCGGAAAACGCCAAGCGGGCCGGCTTCGACGGCGTGGAAATCCACGGCGCCAACGGCTACCTGCTCGACCAGTTCCTGCAAGACAAAACCAACCAGCGCAGCGACAACTACGGCGGCTCGATCGAAAACCGCGCCCGCCTGATGCTGGAAGTGACCGACGCCTGCATCGACGTCTGGGGCGCCGACCGGGTCGGCATGCACCTGGCGCCGCGCCGCGACGCGCACGACATGGGCGACTCCGATCCGGCGGCCACGTTCGGTTACGTCGCGCGCGAGCTGGGCAAGCGCAAGATCGCCTTCATCTGCGCGCGTGAAGCGGTGGGCGAGGACAGCCTGGGGCCGTTGCTGAAGAAGGAATTCGGCGGCGTCTACATCGCCAACGAAAGCATGGACAAGCAGACCGCGCAGAAGTTGCTGGACGCCGGCACGGCCGACGCGGTCGCCTTCGGCAAAGCCTTCATCTCGAATCCGGACCTGCCGCGCCGCCTGCAGACCGAAGCGCCGCTCAACGAATGGAAGCCGGAAACCTTCTACGGCCAGGACGGCGTCGGCTACACCGACTACCCAGCCTTGGCCTAACCCCCGGGGGTCAAGTCTGTCATTCGGACACGAGCTCAGCGATGCTGAGGTCCAGTTCGTGTCCGAATGACAGACTTGACCCCGGTGGATTGAGGTCCAGTTCGTGTCCGAATGACAGACTTGACCCCGGTGGATTAGCGCGGCTGGGTGTAATTGACCGGCACGTACTGATAGCCCTTGCCGTGCGCGCGCACGTGGCCCAACCCCGGGAACGACAGGTGCGCGGCGCCGATCAAATATCCGCCCTTGGCTGCCGCCGCGAACGCTTCCTTGCGCTCGGCGATGGCGATCGTGCTGTCGGTGTCGAAATCGATGCCGACGCCGGGATCGTCAAACTGCACGCCCTGCACGTGCAACAAGTCCCCCAGCAACACCAGCTTCTGGCCCTTGCTCTCGATCACGTACGTGATGTGGCCGGGCGTGTGTCCGCCGTTGAAGTACGACTTGATCCCCGGCACCAATTCGGTGTTGGCGACGATCGGCTGGAACTTGCCGGCCTTCACATACGGATTGACCGACAACATCGGCCCCTGGAAGCTGTCCTTGCCTTCCGGCGGCGCCTTGTCCAGATTGGCCTGGCTCAAATAGTAATCGGCGTCGAGCTTGCCCGCGCGGACGATGGCGTTCGGGAACACGCGCTGCTCGTTGCTGGCCAGACCGCCAACGTGGTCGCTGTGCATGTGCGTGATGTAGATCTCGTCGACCTGCTCCGGCTTGTAGCCGGACGCCTTCAGGTTGCCCAGCAACTGCCCCAACGTCGGACCGAACAGGCTGGCCGCGCCCGTGTCGATCAGCACCAGCTTGCTGCCGGTGTTGATCAGGAAACCGTTGACCGACGTCTGGATCGGGCTCTTTTCGAACACCTTGGCCAGCGCCGCGTCGGTCTTGGCCTGCGGCTGCTTGAGCTGCTTGTTGACCGGCAGGTCCAAGGTGCCGTCGTTCAGCACCGTCACTTCAAAGTCGCCCAGCGTGGTGCGATAAAAGCCCGGCGCCTGGAACTTGGCCATTGGCGCGGCGGCCTGGACCGCCGCGGCGGCGAAGACGCCGGCAATCGCCACGACGACGGCGGCACGTTGGGTCAAGGTTGTCGAGATCATGGGAGCCCTTTTTTGTGAGAATTATCAGGATCGCTACAATACCTCAAATGCACTCAGCTTGCGCCGGGCCGTGGCAATCCGGCACCGCCGGCCGCAAAAAGCTGTCGACAAAACACCGCCGTTCGCCTATGATAAATAATAATCATTCTCATTTAAACGCAACCGGTGTCCGTCGATCAGCTTACCTCCAATCCCGTCGAGAATCTCTACCTTGATCACCACACCTGGCTGCGGGGCTGGCTCCAGCGCAGGCTGAACAACAGCAGCGACGCCTCCGACCTGGCCCAGGATACCTTCGTCAACGTCATCACGACCGGTTACGCGGGCGATATCCGGGAGCCGCGCCCTTTCCTCGCCACCGTCGCGCGCCGCCTGCTGGCGCACCGCCACCGCCGCCACGTGCTGGAGACCGCCTATCTGGAGGCGCTGGCCGCCCTGCCCGACGCCCACGTGCCATCCCCCGAGCAGCGCCTGATGGCGATCGAGGCGCTGCAGGAAATCGACCGCGCGCTCGACGGCCTGCCGCGCGCCGTCAAGGAGGCGTTTTTGCTGGCGCAGCTCGAAGGCTTGACCTACGACCAGATCGCCGCGCGCCTGCGGGTGTCGGCCAGCTCGGTCAAGCAATACCTGACGCGCGCCAACCGCCAGGTCTTCGACGACGTCGGCGCGCGGCTGCGGGAGCTGCATGGCGCCGCCGCCTACCGCGCCCTCTCGCCGATGGCGACCGATCGGCGCAAGGCGATGGCGCTGCTGCTGGGCATCGGCGTGGCTGGCGCGGCCGGCACGCTGGCGTTCCGTTCCGAGCCCTCCCAGCGCCTGGCCGCCGACCTGCACACCGGCGTCGGCGAGCGCCGCGTCTGGACCTTGTCCGACGGCACGCGCCTGATGCTCAACACCGGCAGCGCGGTCAACGTCGAGTTCGACGCCCGGCGGCGGCTGCTCAAGCTGGTCGCCGGTGAAATCATGATCGTGACCGGCCACGCCGAGGCCGGCGTCGAACGCCCCTTCCTCGTGCAAACGGCCGACGGCCGCGTGCAAGCGCTGGGCACGGTTTTCACCGTGCGCCAGCATGCCGGGCGGACCGGGGTGAGCGTACAAAAAGGCGCGGTGCAAGCCACGCCCGCCGATGCGCCGGGCGGCGCTCGCATGTTGCGCGCCGGCGAGCAAACCATGTTCTCGTCCACCCGCATCGAAGCGCCGACGCCGGCCATCGAGGACGACCCCGCCTGGACCCTGGGCGCCATCGTCGCCGACAATATGCGCCTGGCCGATTTCCTGGCCGAACTGGGACGCTACCGCCACGGCGTGCTGCGCTGCGACCCGGCGGTGGCCGATCTGCGCTTCTCCGGCGTGTTCCCGCTCTCCGACACCGGCGCGATCCTGTCGATGCTGCCGAACTCCCTGCCCGTCCGCATCCGCTCGCGCACCGCGTATTGGGTCACCGTCGAAAGAAAATAAAACTTTTTCTGCCCGATTTGATTTCTCGCGGCACCTATCAGGTAAGCACTCCACTTTCACTTACTTGAGGAACGACCATGCAAAACCAATTCAAGCGGCGGCCGATCGCCTGCGCCATTTCCCTGCTGATGTGCCTGGGAGGCGCCTTGCCCCCGGCGCAGGCGCAAAGCACGCCGGCGCACACCCGCGCGCAGCAGTTCGCCATCGCGGCCGGCCCGCTCGGTCCCGCGCTGCGCCAGTTCGCCATGACGGCGGGCATCCCGCTGACCTTCACCGCCGACCAGACCGGGGACAAGCACACCACCGGCCTGCGCGGGACCTTCATTCCACAGGACGGCTTTGCCGAGTTGTTAAAGGACACCGGCCTGGAAGCGGTACGCATGGACAACGGCGGCTACGTACTGCAAGCCGTCGGGCCACAGGCCGCCAGGGAAACCGCGCTGCCGACGGTGACCGTCAGCTCAAGCCGTCCATTGACCACCGAGGGCACCGGCTCCTACACCGCGGCGGCGACCAACACCGCGACCCGGCTGGAATTGTCGCCTCGCGAGACACCGCAATCCGTCAGCGTCCTGACCCGCCAGCAAATCGAAGACCAGGGCCTGGTCACGCTGGACGACGCGGTCCAGAGCATCACCGGACTGGTTATGCAGAAGGGCTACTACGCGGGCAACTCCGGCAGCTTCAGCGCGCGCGGCTTCCCGATCACCAACATGATGCTGGACGGCGTGCCGACCAGCATGGGCGCCAACGGCACCTTCAACGCGGACAACGCCGACCTGGTGATCTACGACCGGGTGGAGGTGGTACGCGGCGCCAACGGCTTGACCAGCGGCAGCGGCAATCCGTCGGCCGCCATCAATCTGGTGCGCAAGCGCCCGACCGCCGAACGCCAGGTGTCGCTGACGGCCAGCGCCGGCCGCTGGAACGACTACCAGCTGCAACTCGACGCCGCCAACGCCCTCAACGAGGCCAAGACCCTGCGCGGACGCGCCGTGGTCAGCGTTCAGGACAAGGATATGTTCTACGACGTGGCGCACGACCGCACCGAACAGCTGTACGGCATCCTGGAAGCCGACCTCGCCCGCGATACCACGCTGACCGTCGGCGCCCACCACCGCAAGCTGGAGCACACCGGCGGCTACCAGGATTTCCCGACCCGCGACGACGGCAGCTCGCTGGACCTGCCACGCTCGGCGAATCTCGCCAACGCCTACGATTTCTGGGACCAGACCGACAAAACCGTCTTCGCCGACGTCGATCACCGCTTCGGCAAGGGCTGGAAGGCGCGCGTCTCGGTGATCCGCAAATGGCAGGATGTCGACACCATGTTCTCCGGCTTTGGCGGCGGCGAAGGCCGGACCACGCAAAACACCCAGGCCTATAAGCTCGACAACCAGCAGCGCAGTGTCGACGCGACGGTCGGCGGTCCTTTCTCGCTGCTGGGACGCACGCACGAAGTCTCCGTCGGCGTGAGCCAGCGCAAGGCCCAGAACGACAATTTCGGCGACTGGGGCGCGCGCGCCACGCCTTTGGCGGTGGACCCGTTCAACTGGAATCCGCACGCCGCCACGCGTCCCGCCGCCAACTACCAGCGCTGGCGCACGCAAAGCACGGTGCGCGAAAGCGGCGTGTATGGCTCGGCGCGTTTCAGCATCACCGATCCGCTGGCGGTCATCGTCGGCGCGCGTTCGAGCTGGTACGAATTCACCAATGAAGGCAACCGCACCGGCTACAAGGTCGCGCGCGAGGTCACGCCGTACGCGGGCCTGGTCTACGACCTGGACGCGCGCCACGCGCTGTACGCCAGCTGGACCGGGATCTTCCAGCCGCAAAGCGCGGTCGACGTCAACGGCGACCTGCTCAAGCCCGTCAGCGGCACCAACTACGAGGCCGGCGTCAAGGGCGAATACTTCGACGGCCTGCTCAACGCCAGCCTGGCGGTGTTCCAGGTCAGCCAGGAAAACCGCGCCATGACGGATCTGAACGGCCCTTCGCCCTGCCCCGGCACCGCCTCGACCTGGTGCTCGCGCGCGGCCGGCGAGGTGGAAAGCAAGGGCATCGAACTGGAGGTCAGCGGCCAACTGTCGCCGGGCTGGCAAGCCACGGCGGGCTACACCTATGTGGCCGCCAAATTCGTCAGCGACTCCGACGCCGCCAACATCGGCAAACTGTTCGATGCGGATTTGCCGCGCCACCAGTTCAAGGCATCGACCAGCTACCGCCTGCCGGGGGATTTGAACCGCTGGCGCGTGGGCGGCTCGCTGGCGGCGCAAAACGCGGTCTACTCGTCCGACAGTCCGAACATCCGCCAGGGCGGCTACACGGTCGTCGGACTGCATGCCGCCTATCAGTTCGACGACCATCTGAGCCTGCGCCTGAATGTCAGCAATGCCTTCGACAAGACGTACCACCAGATCGGCTGGACCGCCGGCGGCAATTCCTACGGCACGCCGCGCGCCGCCACCGTGACCTTGAACTACAAGCTGTAAGGTCGGAAGCGCTTGCCCCGTCGGGATCGCCAATATAGAATGCGTGCGCGGTTTTTGACCAGGTCCATACCAACCTGTCAAGAGTGACAAAAATATAAAACAAGGACAGGGTGGGAAGCATGAGCGAGTTTGAACTGAAACCGGCCGCGTTGCCGACCATGGCGCAGCGCCTGTCGTTGCGCGTCCTGCAGCTGGTCGGCTGGCGCGTGCTGTTCCGGCCCCTGCCCGGGCCGCGCGGCATCATGGTGATCTATCCGCACACGTCGAACTGGGACTTTCCGATCGGGCTACTGTGCAAATGGGCGCTGGACCTGCCGCTGCGCTTCCTGGCCAAGGATACGCTGTTCAAGACGCCGGTGCTGGGCAAATGGCTGCGCGCGATAGGCGGCGAACCGGTCGAACGCGGCACGCCGAGCGGCACCATCAAGACGCAGGCGGTGCGCATGAACGCGGCCGACTTTTACTGGATGGGCATCACGCCCGAGGGCACGCGCGCCTATCGCCCCAACTGGAAAAGCGGTTTTTACCATCTGGCGCTGGAGGCCAAGGTGCCGCTGGTGCTGGTGTATTTCGATTACGCGAGCAAGACGCTGGGCATGGTCGACCATGTTGTCCTGACCGGCGACCAGGAAACCGACATGGCCGCCATCCGCAAGGGCTTCGACGGCCACAAGGGTCTGTACCCGCAAAACGCGGCGCCGATCGTGCTGGCCGAGCGCCGCGCCGAGCCGCGCGAGTAACCGGGACCGTGGTTCAGACCGTCGCCGCCAGCATCACGCCGGTGGCGGCGATCGCCGCGCCGGAGACCTTCACCGCCAAAGCGGGGCTGACGCGGCCCAGCGTCCGGCCGCCGTACACCAGCACCGCGCTCGCCAGCAACAGGCCGAAGGCGCTGGCCGCCGCCGGCAGTTCGTGGCCGTGCGCGTTGCCGTGCAGGACGGCGAACACGCCCACCATCGCCAAGCCAGCCGCCGCCGGCAGGCGCGCCGCCACCGCGATCAACACGCCCATCGTCGCCACCGTCACCGCGATGCCGGTTTCCAGGCCGGGGATCGTCAGCCCGGCCACGCCGGTCAGCACGCCGACCAACACCATGCCGATGAAGGTGGCCGGCAGCCATTTGGCGTTCGACTGGCGCACGCTCCAGATGCCGACGGCGAGCATCGCCAGCAAGTGATCGAGGCCGGTGAAGGGGTGGGCGAAGCCGCTGATGAAGTCATGGGCATGGGCGCCGCCCGCTTGCGGGTGGGCGGTGGCGGCGCTGCTGGCCAGCGCCAGCACGATTGCGATTGCGGATTTGTTCACCATTTGATTTCCATTAGGGGTATGCATTGTGATCAGGCGGCGTGCGGGGTTTGTCCCAACAATCCTTGTTCGCGGATGAAATCGATGACGGCTGCCACGCCGTCGCCGCTGCGCAGATTGGTGAAGATGAACGGGCGCGCGCCGCGCTGCTGCTTGGCGTCGCGCGCCATCACATCCAGGTCCGCGCCCACGTGCGGCGCCAGGTCGGTCTTGTTGATGATCAGCAGATCGGAGCGCGTGATGCCGGGACCACCCTTGCGCGGAATCTTCTCGCCACCGGCGACGTCGATCACGTAGATCGTCAAATCCGACAGCTCCGGACTAAACGTCGCGGCCAGGTTGTCGCCGCCGGATTCCACCAGTATCAGATCCAGATTCGGAAAATCGGCCTGCATGCGGGCGATCGCCTCCAGATTGATCGAGGCATCCTCGCGGATCGCCGTGTGCGGGCACCCGCCGGTCTCCACGCCCATCAGGCGCTCGGCCGGCAGCGCGTCCGCGCGCAGCAGGATCTCCATGTCTTCCTTGGTGTAGATGTCGTTGGTGATGACGGCCATGTCGTACTGGTCGCGCATGCCTTTGCAGAGCATTTCGCACAGCGCGGTTTTGCCCGAGCCCACCGGACCACCGATGCCGACGCGTAAAGGATTGGAAGTATTCATATGGTTTATATAGTTTATGGTTATGATCTGTAAAGACGGCTGTACTGGACCTCGTGCCGCATCGACAGCAGCGACAATCCCGGCGCCCAGTTGCACATATCGTCGTCGGTAACGGTTTGCGCGTAACGCGCCGCCGCCTCGATGTCCCCGCGCAGCGACAGCAGCATGCGCTGGCCGGCCACCTGCCCCAGCGGCACCGATTTGACGCACACCAGCACCTGGTTCTCCGCCCACGCGAACAGCATCGCCAACAGCGCGGCGTCGTGCGGGATCTCCAGCGCCGCCACGGCGCAGGCGAAGGCGGTCGGCAGCGCCACTTCGGGCTCGCCTTGCAGGTGCGCCAGCATCCCGGCGTCGACGATACCCAGTTCCGCCACCAGCTTGGTCAGCGAGTAGCCCATCTGGATGGTCTCGGCGCGGAATTCGGCGCTGTCGCGCGAGGCGACGAAACGCTCGCTCCACTCGGCCACCGCCACCCAGTCGCGGCGCGACCAGGCTTGCATGAGCCGCCAGGCAACCGGCGCTTCCCACTGCGCCACCACCTCGTGCAGGTGGCGCAGTATCCACGCGCGCGCCTGCTCGGCGTTGGCGACCATGCCGTTTTCCAGCGCCGCCTCCAGCCCCTGCGAATAGCTGTACGCGCCGATCGGCAGGGCCGGACTGGCGAATTGCAGCAGATTGAGTAACGCGGATGCCTGCATCAGAAGTGACTCACCGTTGGCTCACTTCGGATCGCCGGGCCGGTGGATCTTCTGGCGCAGCGGAATCGGCGCCAGCGGATGATGGCCGCCGTCGTCGTGATGCGCGTGACCGCCGCCGTAGGCGCCCGATTCCGGCTCGAAGGCGGCCTGCTCCTCCTCGACCTTGGCGCCCAGGCCGGCCAGCATTTCCTTGAGCACCGCGTCGGCGCGAATACGCAGGAAGCCATCGCCGACCTGCGCCTGCGTGTGGCGGTTACCCAGATGGAAGGCGCAGCGCAGCAAGCTGTGGGCGTCGGCGCAGGTGACCTTGTAGGTCGGTTCCGGCGCGGCGACCACCTTGACCACGCGCTTGTCCTCGCCGGTGAGCAGGTCGCCGTCGCGCAGCACGGTGCCGCGCACGGTGAAGACGGCGACGTCCTCGCCGGTGTCCAGGGTGGCGCGCAGGCGGCATTTCTCGCGCAGTTCGTAAGGCAGCACCAGCTGCGCGGCGATGTTTGCCGCCGCGTGATCGGCGGGTGAAATTTTGGTATGTAGTGTCAGCATAAGTGGTCAGAACAGGAAGTAACGCTGCGCCATCGGCAGCACGGAGGCAGCTTCGCACACCAGCAGCTCGCCGTCGGCGCGCACTTCGTAGGTTTCGGGATCGACTTCCATCTTCGGCGTGGCGCCGTTGTGGATCATGTGGTGTTTGCGCAGCGCGCGCATGTCCTTGGCGACGATGAGGGTTTTATCCAGTTTGAGCTTGTCGCCGATGCCATCGTCGAACGCCGCCTGCGAGACGAAGGTGAACGATTTTTTCAGGCCGCCGCCGAAGGCGCCGAACATCATCCGGTAATGCACCGGCTGCGGCGTCGGGATCGACGCGTTGGGGTCGCCCATCTGCGCGGCGGCGATCATGCCGCCCTTGAGTATCGTCGACGGCTTGACGCCGAAGAAGGCCGGCTTCCACAGCACCAGGTCGGCGATCTTGCCCACTTCGACCGAGCCCACCGCGTGCGCGATGCCGTGCGTGATGGCGGGGTTGATGGTGTACTTGGCGATGTAGCGTTTGACGCGGAAGTTATCGTTGCGCGAGGAGTCCGGCGCCAGCGGCCCGCGCTGCACCTTCATCTTGTGCGCCGTCTGCCAGGTGCGCATGACGACTTCACCGACGCGGCCCATGGCCTGCGAGTCGGACGACATCATCGAGATGGCGCCGATGTCGTGCAGGATGTCCTCGGCGGCGATGGTCTCGCGGCGGATGCGCGACTCGGCGAAGGCCACGTCCTCGGCGATCGCCGCGTCCAGGTGGTGGCAGACCATCAGCATGTCGAGGTGCTCGTCGAGCGTGTTGACGGTGAACGGGCGGGTTGGATTGGTCGACGACGGCAGCACGTTGCCCTCGCCGACGGCGGCGATGATGTCCGGCGCGTGGCCGCCGCCCGCCCCTTCGGTGTGAAAGGTGTGGATGGTGCGGTCCTTGAACGCGGCGATCGTATCCGCCAGATAACCGCCTTCGTTGAGCGTATCGCTGTGGATCGCCACCTGGATGTCCATCCTGTCGGCCACGCTCAGACAATTGTCGATGGCGGCCGGCGTGCTGCCCCAGTCCTCGTGCAGTTTGAGGCCGATGGCGCCGGCCCGCACCTGCTCCTCCAGCGGCTCCGGCAGGCTGACGTTGCCCTTGCCGAGGAAGCCCAGGTTCATCGGGAAGGCGTCGGCCGCGCCCAGCATCGAATGCAGGTGCCACGGTCCGGGCGTGCAGGTGGTGGCCGAGGTGCCGGCCGACGGCCCGGTGCCGCCGCCGATCATGGTCGTCACGCCGCTCATCAGCGCTTCCTCGATCTGCTGCGGGCAGATGAAGTGGATGTGGGTGTCGACGCCGCCGGCGGTGACGATTTTGCCTTCACCGGCGATGATCTCGGTGGCGCCGGCGATGATCATCGTCACGCCGGGCTGGATGTCCGGGTTGCCGGCCTTGCCGATGGCGGCGATCATGCCGTCCCTGATGCCGATGTCCGCCTTGACGATGCCCCAGTGGTCGATGATGATCGCGTTGGTGATGACGGTGTCCATCACCAGCGGATCGGCGCGCACGCGCTGCGACTGGCCCATGCCGTCGCGGATCACTTTGCCGCCGCCAAATTTGACTTCTTCGCCGTAGATGGCGTAATCGTGCTCGATTTCGATAAACAGTTCGGTGTCTGCCAGACGGACGCGGTCCCCTTTGGTGGGACCGAACATTTCCGAGTAGGCGCGGCGCGAGATTGTAGCCATGTTAGCCTTTTATTATTAGCTTTTCGGTGGATTGGTATCCAGCTTACCCATCACTTTTCCAGTGAAACCGTAGACCTTCTGGTCCCCGCCCAGCTTCACCAGTTCGACGGTGCGCTGCTGTCCCGGCTCGAAGCGCACGGCGGTGCCGGCGGCGATGTTCAGGCGCCGTCCGTAGGCCTTCCAGCGCTCGAACTTGAGCTCCGTGTTCACCTCGAAGAAGTGGAAGTGCGAGCCGACCTGCACCGGCCGGTCGCCCTGGTTGGTCACCACCACGCTCTCGGTTTCGCGGCCTTCATTGAGGCCGATCTCACCCTCGGTGAGCAGATATTCGCCGGGTATCATAATGAACTCCTTGAAAAAGGTGTCGTGGGGTGTTTCGGGTTCAAACGTAAATGCGTATTCATGATGCGGTTCAGGGTATCGGGTTGTGCACGGTGACCAGCTTGCTGCCGTCGGGGAAGGTGGCTTCCACCTGGATGTCCGGGATCATCTCCGGAATCCCTTCCATGACCTGGTCGCGCGTCAGGATTCGGGTGCCGTCGGCCATCAGCTGGGCCACCGACTTGCCGTCGCGCGCGCCCTCCATGATGGCGCAGGTGATCAACGCGATCGCTTCGGGATAATTCAGTTTCAGCCCGCGCGCGAGGCGGCGCTCGGCCACGATGCCGGCGGTGAAGATCAGCAGCTTGTCTTTTTCTCTTGGGGTCAGATCCATGTTCGGGGTTCCAGTATCAGGTTTGCCAGATGCGCGGCGTGACGGCCTCGCGCTCCAGCAGATGCGGGCGCACGCGGCGCCACACGGTAAGCATGAGGCGGCGCGCGGTTTCGCTGTCGTCGCCCAGATGGCGCGCCACCAGCACGCCCTTGGTGTGGGTGATGCCGAAGGCGTGGTCGCCGTCGGCGGCGATGTCGGCGCGGATGTGGGACAGCAGCTCGGCCAGCACGGCGGCCGGCAGCGTTTTGCCGGCGGCGATCAGCGTGGCGCAGACGGTGTGGCCGTTCAGCGCCAGCGGGCTGCCGAGGCGACCGCCGACCATCGCGCCCTGCTCCCACCAGATCAATTTGCCGTCGCGGCGGATGCTGCTGCGCTGCGTGACGGTGCCGGTGTTGAATACCTCGCCGGAGCCGCGGCGGCCCATGCACAGGATCTCGCAGCCGATGAAGGTGGCGCCGGCGGCCAGTTCCACGTGCTGGTCGAGCACCACGTTAGCGGTATCAAAGAAGATGGTTTCCTGTGGCAGCCATTCGAGCGTCGCGCCTTCGTTCAGGTGCAGGTGGACGGCCTGGCGCGAGACTTTGCCATTGGCCTTGTACCATTTTGCCGCGCCCGGAGTGGTGATGAAGGCGTGCGCGCGGTCGCCGACGCCGATGTCGATCGCCAGCTGGTCGCCGCCGACCACGCCGCCGGGCGGATGGACCACGATGGCGTGGCACACCTTGGCGTCTTCGGGGTAGAGGGCCTTCTGCACCCGCAAGGGGCCGTAGTGAATATTGTTGAACAGCCGGGTGGTGCCGCCGTCGTCCGCGAATCCGAGCGTGAGACTGGCCTGCCAGGCGGCGTGCGCGGCGCTGGCGGCAAGGTCGGACGGAGCGGTGCAATCAGGCATAACTTGGCGGTTCCATAAATAATGTACTGTCCTATGCAAGCGGTGTGCCAGCAGAAGGCAAGGCCCGGGCTACGCAACGCACACTTAGCGCACCAACTTGGAGCGCGCGCACCGTTTTAGTGCAAGGAACAACGAAATCACGTACGGGGTCTAGGCGAAACGCTGTAATCGGTCGTTCATGCCCCGCCGATACCTAGGCGAAGTAACCATTGATCCAGCCGCAAGTATGCTTTGCCCCGCCAGGTCTTTGTGCGCTCTCCGTCCCCCGCCATACTGAACGCATCCAAATTTGACGGGAGGACGACATGAAGGTATTCATCACAGGCGCGGCGGGATACATCGGCGGTTCGATCGCTGCGGGGCTGGTCAAGGCCGGTCACCAGGTCGTCGGGTTGGTTCGCCAACCGGAGCAAATCGAGGAACTCAAAAAGATCGGCGTCGACGGCGTGGTCGGCACGCTCGACGACCGGGATTTGCTGATTGCGCAGGCGCGGTCGGCGGACGCCGTCATCAACGCGGCCAGCAGCGACAACCGCGCGGCGGTGGAAGCGATCATCGAAGGTCTGTCCGGCTCGGGCAAGGTCTTCCTGCACACCAGCGGCTCGAGCATCGTCGGCGACGCCTCGGGTGGTTTGGGCACCGACCGGATTTACCACGAGGACCAGTTGCCGGAACCGACACCGGACAAGGCGGCCCGCGTCGCCATCGACAAACTGGTGCTGGCGGCGGCCGGCGAGCGTATACGTTCGGCGGTGCTGTGCAATACGCTGATCTACGGCCATGGCGCGCTGCCACGCGATAGCGTGCAGTTGCCTCGCCTGCTCAAGCAGGCGCGCAAGAGCGGCATCGTGCGCCATGTCGGGCCGGGGTTGAACATCTGGTCCAATGTGCACATCGACGATGTGGTCGACCTGTATCTGCTGGCGTTGGAAAAGACCGAGGCCGGCGCGTTCTATTTTGTCGAAAACGGCGAGGCGTCGTTCCGCGATATGACGGCGGCGATGGCACGCGCGCTCGGCATGGGCGAGGCGCAAGATTGGCCGCTGGAGCAGGCCAGGGAGGAATGGGGGTATGAGATGGCGTCGTACGGGCTGGGGTCCAATAGCCGCGTGCGGGGCCAGCGTGCGCGCGGGCAGTTGGGGTGGACGCCGCGGCGGCCATCGGTGCTCGAATGGATCGCCGGGGATATGTTGAATCACGCGACGGCCACGCGTCACGCCGACATCTAAAACACGTGGGGCGGATCAGCGTAGCGTAATCGGCCATGCAAGAGCCGTCGGCGACTCATGCATGGCCAATTACGCGTTCCACCTAAAAACGATGGGCCTTAATCCAGATTCGGATAAGGGCTCTTGCCACCCTCCTTGATGAACAGATCGATGCGCGCCTCCAGCACCGGCAGCGGCACCGAACCCAGTTGCAGCACCGTGTCGTGGAAGGCGCGGATATCGAACTTCGATCCCAGCGCCGCCTCGGCCTTCTTGCGCGCGTTGATGATGCTCATCTCGCCCAGGTAGTACGACAGCGCCTGGCCCGGCCACGAAATGTAGCGGTCCACTTCCGTCTCGATCTCGTGCTCCGACAGCGCCGTATTGGCCTTCAAATAATCCTGCGCCTGCTTGCGCGTCCAGCCCTTGCTGTGGATGCCGGTATCGACGACCAGGCGCGAAGCCCTCCAGGCCTGGTAACTGAGCATGCCGAACACCTCGTACGGCGTCTCGTACATTCCCATCTCGACGCCCAGCCGCTCGCTATACAGCGCCCAGCCCTCGCCATAGGCCGAGATGTACGCGTTGCGGAACGCCGGACGGCCCTTCTGCTCCATCGCCACCGGCATCTGGAAGGCGTGGCCCGGCGCCGATTCGTGCAAGGTCAGCGCCGGCATGCTGTACAACGCGCGCGACGGCAGATTGTAGGTGTTGACCAGGTAGACGCCCGGACCGCCACGGCCCGACGTATAGAACGGCGCCTGGTCGTCCGGCACCGGAATCACGGCGAAACGGCGGCGCGGCAGGTAACCGAAGTACTGGCCGACCTTGGCGTCGAACTTCTTGGCCACCCAGGCGGAACGCATCAACAGTTCCTCCGGCGTCTTGGCGTAGAAACGCGAATCGGTGCGCAGGAACTGCAGGAAGGCCGGCAGGTCGCCCTCGAAACCGGTCTGCTTGATCACGTCCAGCATCTCGGCGCGGATCTTGGCCATCTCGCTGACGCCGATCTGGTGGATCTCGTCGGCGCTCATCGTGGTGGTGGTGAATTCGACGATCTTCGACTGGTAGTAGGCCTTACCGTCCGGCAGATTCTCGGCCGCCAGGTCATCGCGCGACTTCGGCACATACTCGTCGCGCATGAATTTGAGTAGATTGCGGTACGACGGCAGCACGTAGGTCTCGATCGCCTTGACGCCCTCCGCCCGCAGTTCTTCCTGCCGGGCCGTCGGAATGGTGGCCGGCATGGCCTTGAACGGCAGGTAGAACACCGTGTCCTGCGGCGTCTTGGCCTCGGTCACCGACGTGATGGAGCCGTCGCGGCCGATCAGGGTGACCTTCGGCGGCGTGAAGCCGCGCGCCATCCCGGCCCGCATGTTGACGATCTGGTCGTTGAAGTAGCGCGGCACGTCCGACATCTGCTTGATGTAGTCCTGGTATTCCTTTTCCTTGGTCAGCGTGTTGCGCGCGGCGCCGGCCATGTTGGACCAGAAGGCGGTATCGGCGTTGAGCGGCTTTTCATACTCGCGGAATTTTTGCGCGTCGATCAGGGCCGCGATCTGCGCTTTGTAGACCTGGTAGTTGATCAACTCCTCGGCCGACAGCTTGTCCTGCTTGACGCCGTCGAGTTTTTTCATCACGTCCTGCCAGTAGCCCAGGCGCTTTTGCTGGGTGGCCGGGTCGATGCGCGGCAGCGTCGTCGTGCCGCCCTTTTCGTCGTCCTCGCCCTCCTCCATCTTCTGGCCAAGGCGCCACGCCCACTCTTGCGTGTAGATGGTTTTGAACTGGGCGTCGGCGGGACCGGCTTTGGCGACGCCAGCCGGGGCGGTGCTGGCCGCGGCGGCGTTGAGAGATAAGACCATGCATGCGCCAGCGATGACGGCGCCGAACTTCTTTTCCATAGAGCTCCAGTGGTGGAAGGGTTGATTACATGTCCAACAGATTACGTCGTTCGCGCAGCAGCGCGGTGAAGGCCTCGCCATTGAGCGGAGGGCTGAAATAATATCCCTGCATCTCGTCGCATCCGCGCTCGGTCAGGAAGCGCACCTGCTCGCGCGTCTCCACCCCCTCGGCGATCACCCGCATGTTCAGGTTGTGCGCCAGCGAGATCACCGACAGCGCGATCGCCGCGTCGTTGGCGCTGGTGGTGACGTCGTCGACGAACGATTTGTCGATCTTGAGCACATCGATCGGGAAGCGTTTCAGGTAACTGAGGCTCGAATAGCCGGTGCCGAAGTCGTCGAGCGAGATGCTGACGCCGATGTCCTTGAGTTTGCGCAGCGCCGCCACCGCCTTGTTCGGATCGCCCATCACGGTGCCCTCGGTGATCTCCAGGCCCAGGCAGGCCGGCGCGATGCCGTATTTGCGCAAGGTGCTTTCCACATACGGCACGGTGGCGTCGTTGGCGAACTGCCCGGCGGCCAGGTTGACCGCCACCTTGATGTCGCCCAGCCCCTGGTCCTGCCACACCTTGATCTGCGCGCATACGCTTTCGAGCACCCATTCGCCGATCGTATTGACCAGGCCATACTCCTCGGCCAGCGGGATGAAGCGGTTCGGCGGCACCCGGCCCAGCACCGCGTTGTTCCAGCGCAGCAGCGCCTCGGCGCCGGCCATCACGCCGCTTTTCAGGCACATTTGCGGCTGGTAGTGGACCTCGAACTCGTCGCGGGCGATGGCGCCGCGCAGCTGGCTCTGGATCGCCAGCTTGTCGCGGATCTCCGCGTCCATGCGCTCGGTGAAGAAGGCGTAGTTGTCGCGGCCGATCTCCTTGGCCCGGAACAGCGCCGTGTCGGCGTTGCGCAGCAGCTCTTCGAAGCTGTCGCCGTCGGTCAGGCTGACGGCGATGCCGATGCTGGAGGTGACGGTGATCTGCTGGCCGTCGATCACCAGCTCCTTGCGCAGCCCGGCCAAAATCTTTTGCGCCATCGGCATCGTCGCGCTCAATTGGGCGTCGTCGGCGACGATGATCTGGAACTCGTCGCCGCCCTGGCGGGTGACGGTGTCGCCCTCGCGCACGCAATCGGTCAGGAAGCGCGAGATCACCTGCAGCGCCTTGTCGCCGACTTCGTGGCCGTACGAGTCGTTGATGCTCTTGAAGCGGTCCATGTCGAGGCACATGACGGCCACGCAGCCGCCCTCGCGGCGCGCCGTGCCCAGGGTCTGTTCGAAGCGCTGGCGCGCCAGCAGCCGGTTGGGCAGCCCGGTGAGCGCGTCGTGGTTGGACAGGAAGTCGATCAGGTGCTGCTCGGCCTTGCGCTCGCTGATATCCATGAACACGGCCACGTGGTTGACCACCTGGCCGGTGTCGTCGCGCACCACCGAGGCGCTCAGCAGCCCGGGGTAGACGTCGCCGTTCTTGCGGCGCGCCATGATCTCGCCCGACCACAGGCCGGTGTTGACCACCGACTGCAGCATCTGGTCGAAGGCCGCCGCATCCTGTTCGCCGGCGTGCAGCATGACGACGTTCTTGCCGATCACCTCCTGCGCCTCGTAGCCGGAGATTTGCGTGAAGGCGGGATTGGTGGCGACGATGCGCGCCTCGCGGTCGGTGACGACGATGGCGTCCTGGGTGGCCTCGAACACCTGGCTGGCCAGGCGCAGGAACTCCTCGTTGGCGCGGCGCTGCTCGACTTCCTTGGCCAGTTCCTCGGTGCGCTCGGCCACCCGCTGCTCGAGCAGCGAGCGTTCCACCGCCAGCGCGTGCTGGGCGCGGCTCAGGCGCACATGGGCGTCGGTGCGGGCCAAAATCTCCTCGGCCTGGAACGGCTTGGCGATGAAATCGACCGCGCCGAGCGCGAAGCCACGCACCTTGTCGTCGGTGTCGTGCTGCGCCGACAGGAAGATCACCGGCACGTTGCACAGCTGCGGCGACTCCTTCAGGCGGCGGCACACCTCGAAGCCGTCGATGCCGGGCATGCGGATGTCGAGCAGGATCAGCTCCGGCGGGCGCGACTGGGCGGTCCACAGCGCCAGCTCGCCGTTGGGGGCTTGACGCACGTAATAGCCGGCCTCCGTCAGCAGGTCGCTAAGCAGCTTGAGCGAAGCCGGCGTGTCCTCCACGATCAGCACTTCGCCCTTGGTGTGTTGTTCCGATAAATCCCGGTGCATGTAAAACTCTCTCGCCTTGTTCCGCCGCCGCTGTCCGCCTACAGGATACCGGCGATATCGTCATGTCACGTATCGCCCCGAATGCTTGCCTTTAATCGCCGCGTTTAATACCGGGGCTTAATACCGGGCTTAATACCGGGACTGGATACATGTACTATTAATATTACCAATATATCCACTCACTACTATCATATACCTGTCGGGCCTAAGCCTCGAGTTCGCTATCCGCCTGGTCCAGCAAGGCGCACAGCTGCGGGTACTGGTGCAGCCGCACCATGTGCTCGACGCGCCGAACCACGCCGGCCAGTTGCCCCGGCAAGGGCCGCAGCAACAGCGCCACGCGCGCCAGGTTCAGTTCCTGCAGCGCCACCTTGAGCTGGCGCCGCAAGGCCGGCTCGAGCCGCGCCAGGTCGGCACCCGACAGCGGCGCGTTGGCATCGGCGCCGTCGTCGGCGACCACCACGCGGCGCCCGCGCTGCGGCGCCTCCGCCGGCGCATCCGCGTCGGCCCGCGCCTCGGCCACCGGCACCTTGATCGTGAACTGGAAGGTGGCGCCGTCGCCGCGCACCGACTGCACCGACAGCACGCCGCCCATCAGCTGGACGAACTCGCGCGAAATGGCCAGTCCCAGGCCGGTGCCCTCCTTCGCGCCCGGGCCGTCGGCCTGGACGAAGGGCTCGAAGATGCGGGTCTGGTCCATCGGCGAGATGCCCGGGCCGTCGTCGATGACGGCGAACGCCAGCTCGCACTCGCAGGCGCCGTCGACCTTGCGCATGGCGCCGCGCACCCGCAAGGTGACCTTGCCCTGGCCGGTGAACTTGACCGCGTTCGACATCAGGTTGAGCAACACCTGGCGCAGCTTGGTGCCGTCCACCCGCGCCCCGGCCGGCACGCAGGCGCTGTCGAGTTCCAGCTCGACGCCGGTCTGGCCGGCGCGCATGCTGACCATGTCCATCACTTCCTGCAGGATTTCGTCGATGCTCATGATCTCCGTCTGCAGCACCGCGCGCCCGGCCTCGATCTTGGACAGCTCGAGGATATCGTTGATCAACGTGAGCAGATGTTCGCCGGAGCGGTGGATGATCTCCAGGTTGCGCTTTTCCTCCGGCAGCATGTTCTTCGAATCGGCCATCAGGCGCGAAAAGCCGATCACGGAATTGAGCGGCGTGCGCAGCTCGTGGCTCATATTGGCCAGGAAGATGCTCTTGGCCTGGTTGGCCGCCTGCGCCTGGCGCACCGCCACCGACAGCGCGTTGGTGCGCTCGGCCACCAGCTCCTCCAGGTGGATGCGGTGGCGGCGCAGCTCCTGCTCGGCCACCTTGTGCCCGGTGATGTCGTAGTTGACGCCCACCACGCGCGCCGGATGGCCGTCGGCGTCGCGGAAGATCATCGCCTCGCCCTTCAGGTAGTGCAGCGAGCCGTCCGGCCAGACCACGCGGAACTCGACGTCGAAGTCGCCGCGCCCGCTCAGCGCGCGGTCCAGCAGCGCGCGCACCGGGATGGCGTCGTCCGGGTGCATGCGCGCGATCCAGTCGTCCATGGAGCCGGCCGCGCCGGCCGGGGCGGCGTCGTCCATGCCGTACAGGCGGTGCATCTGCTCGTCCCACACCAATTCTTCGCTGACGATGTTCCAGTCCCAGATGCCGATGGCCGCCGCGCTGCTGGCGATCTGCAGCCGCTCCTCGCTGGCGTGCATGGCCACGTAGCGGCTGTCCATCAGGCGCACCATGTCGCGGATCGAGGAATTGAGGGTCTTGAGTTCGCCGAAAAACCAGTCGCGCGGCGGCAAGGCGCCCGGGTTCTGGCCCGCCTTGACGTTGGCGGCGTAGCGCTCGATGGTGGTGATGGGTTTGAAAATCAGCTGCGACAGCAGCAGATAAAGGCTGAAGACGAGGGTCACGTCGAGCACGAAGATCATGCCGATGATGGTGTAGAGCCGCTGGCGCAGCTGCTCGAGCAGCACCACCGGCGAGGCGTACACGGTGATGGCGCCGATGTTGCGGCCGGCGGCAACGATGGACCGCCGCTCCGACAGCAGCTCGGGGTCGTTCGGTTCGCGCGCCACCTCGACCAGGTGGCCGGCGCTGTCGCGGGCGAGGATGAACGGACGGCTGCCGGCGGCCGGCACCACCGCGCTGGCGTACAGATCGCGGTTGCTCAAGCCGCTGCGCATGATGGTGGTGATCTGCGTCTCGTCGAAATTCCAGGCCGGCAGCGCCACGGCCGACGCCAGCTCGTCGGCGCTATTGGACAGCGTCTGCCGCAGCTGCTCCCAACGATGAGCCCGCTCTACCTGGTAGAAATACAGCGCGAAGGTGGTCAATACCAAGGTCACCACGGCGGTCAGCGTGACGCTGACAAACATGGCGATGGAGATTCTGCCTGCGCGGCGGGCAAGTCGGTACAGCATCGGCAACCAGTCGATAGTTAGTCTGCGGGGCCCCAGTGGCGGGGCCGGGAACCCGGGAGTTAAATCATAGTTTCAAAACGGCCGGAAGTCCATGCGTATTATTACCCACAGGCATTAAATGTATAAATAATATTCATAATGGTTATTTGCATAACGCAATTCAAGCCTCCTTGCCGGCCGCCAGCAGGTGGTCCGAAGCCATCGCGGTGCTGAGGAACAGTTTGCCGTTCAGGTCGCGCAGCAAGTCGCTTTGGCGCAGCCGGTCCATCACCGGCCCCTTGACCTCGGCCAGGTGCATGCCGATGCCGCGCCGCTTGAGGCTTTGATTGAGCTCCGACAGCGCGAACAGCGCGGTGGTGTCGATCGAACTGACCGCCGTCATCACCAGCACCAGGTGGCGCGCGCTCGGATGGGTCGCCAGCTCGCACTCGATGCGCTCGGACACCGCCTCCACGTTGCCGAAGAACAGATTGGCGTCGATGCGCAGCACCAGCAGTTCCGGCCGCGTCTCGGCCGGATAGCGTTCGATATTGCGGAAATGCTCGCTGCCGGCGATCCGTCCCAGCACCGCGATGTGCGGCCGGCTGGCGCGCCAGATCAGGGTTCCCATCGACAGCGCCACGCCGACGATCACGCCGGCCTCCACGCCCAGCGCCAGCACGCCCAGGCAGGTCGCGCCCCAGGCCAGCGCATCGCTGCGGTCGTACTGCCAGGCGGTGCGCAGGATGCCCAGTTCCAGCATGCCCAGCACGGCGACGATGATGGTCGCCGCCAGGGTCGGCAGGGGCAGCAGCGCCAGCCAGCCGGTCGGCGCCAGCAGCGCGCAGGCCAGCAGCGCCGCCGTGATCAGGCTCGCCAGCGGCGTGTTGGCGCCGGCGGCGAAATTGACGGCGGAGCGCGACAGGCTGCCCGTGACCGGAAAGCCGCCCGACAGCGCGCTGGCGACGTTGGCCGCGCCCAGCCCGACCAGTTCATGGTTGCTGACCAGCTTCTCGTTGCGCTTGAGCGCCAGCGACTGCGCCGCCGACATCGACATCAGGAACACGATGAAGCCGACCAGCAGGCCCGGTTGCAGCAACTGCGGCCAGTGGGCGCTGGAGGTGGCCAGGTTCAGGCGCGGAAGTCCCGGCGGCACGGCGCCGGTGGTGCGCACGCCCATCTCGCCCAGGCCGGTGCCGGCCATCAGCGCGATGCCGCCCAGGACCACCAGCATCGGCGCCAGCTTGGAGCCGATATCGGCAACGGCCGGCGGCAGGCCGCAGCGGCGCAGCAGGCCGGCCAGATAAAACTTCGACAGCACCAGCAGCAGCAGCGAGCCGACGCCCAGCGCCGCGCTCGGAATGTGGATATGGGGCAGCGGCGCGCCAAGCAAGGTATGGATTTGATCGAAGGCGATGACGATCGCCGAGCCCACGGTGAAGCCGCTCATCACGGGGCGGGAAAAGAAATTGGCCAGGAAGCCCATGCGCAGCAGGCCGCACAACAGCAGCACCGCGCCGGCCACCATCGCCAGCTGGGCCGCCAGCACCGTGGCCAGCGCCGAACCGGCCGGCGCCAGCGGCCCGATGGCGGCCGCCGTCATCAGCGACACGATGGCCATCGGCCCGACCGATTGCGTCATGCTGCTGCCGAACAGCGCGTAGACCACCGGCGGCAGGATGCTGGCGTAGATGCCGACCACCGGCGGCACGCCGGCGACCAGCGCGTAGGCCATCCCCTGCGGGATCATCATCATGGCGACCACCAGGCCGGCGCTGATATCGCCAGGCAGCAGCGCGCGCCGGTAGTGCTTCAACCAATGCAGCATCGTCGTTCCGAGAACCTGAAAACCGCCAGCGTACGCGATCGGACACAGCCGGTCCAGCGCCAAACTCCTTTTTTACATTACGTAATGCGAAAAACGCATAAGCAGCGCCGCTCAATGCCCGAACCAGGACGGGCGCGGTTACTTCCGGAGAAAACGGACAGTGGCCATGATCCTGACGTTATGCGTCGCATTGATCGATGGTGTGTGCAATACACGCATATCCATTAAGTAGACGTCACCTGCTTCGCCCGACATTTCGACGATAGAAACACCAGGCGCCAGTTGCGTCACGTCGCCGCCCGCGCGCAAAATGTCGCAAGCTTGGCCGCGAAGAATATTGCGGCGATTGAAGAGATGTGAACCTGCCAACGCCAGCGTGCCACCACCGTGGCTCTTTACCTGATCGATCAGAATAAAAGCCTGGATTCCCGGGACCAGTTCGGAAGACGACGAGGCGACATCGGTATGCCAGTTCAAGCCGGTCAGCGACCAGGCGCCCTGGTTCGGCAGGGAAACCAGCATCTGTTGATGGGCAAACGCTAGCTCCCGTCCTGCCAGCTTAGGCAGCATGGAGACGACTTGCTCTGGCAATAGCCGGTTGTGCAGATGCTGGTCCCTGATCGCCGAGGATATCTTTACCGTTTCCTGGAATGGCGTAAGGGCCTTGTTCATCGCCGACAGGCATTTGCCGGACGACCACAGGTTCAATCGCTTTAACTCGGCCAAAACGTCGTCGCGCGCGTTATTTAGCTGTTTCTTCGGTATCGCTCCCCTGAGGAGCAGATACCCTTGCTCGTTAAACGACGACAGCTGTTGTGGTGTCATATTCGCACCGTCCCCGTCAAGTCCCCGGCAACGACGCCCGAACCGCGTCCAGGATCTCCAGCGACATCTGCTCGTCATCGACCGCCCTGGCCAGCACGATCGCCCCGACCATCGCCGCGTAGGTGGCCAGGGCCTGCCTGCGCTTGGCCGCATCATCCTCACCCGGCACCAACTGCTCCAGCACCGCGACCTGCCCCTTCGCGCCCTCGGTCAGCGCCTGGCGCACCTTGGGACCGAGGCGCGCGATATCCGGCCCCAGGGAGGTGATGGAACACCCCAATTCCGGCCCGTCGCGATGCTTTACCGACAAATAACTGTCGCCGATGCTCGCCATCGCCGTCTTCGGCGCATCGGGGGCCGCCGCCGCCCGCTCGCGCCAGCGCCCGACCGACTTGTTGAACGCATGCGCGGTGGCCTCGGCCAGCAAATCCTCTTTGGAGGCGAAGTGGCCGTAAAACCCGCCATGCGTCAAACCAGCGCTTTTCATCAGATCGACCACGCCGATGCCGTCGTAGCCCTTCTGACGGAACAACCGCGCCGCCGTCTCGACGATGCGCTCGCGGTTGAGCGCCACCTGCTCCCTGCTGACTTTCATGTGCGACTCCGGATCTTTAAACAATCCCCGCCATCATACATGATGAGCGTAATGTAAGAATCGGGCGCACATCGAATCATCGCAGTATTTGCAGCGGCTCGCGGCGGGACAAGGGGAGCGGCGCTCAGCCGCGCGGCAATGCGACGGCAAACACAACGTGGGGCGCGTCATAGCGGTATTCGATGCTGCCGCCATGCTGCTGGACGATTTCCTGCGCAATATGCAAACCCAGGCCAAGGCCGCCGCGATTGCGCACGTTGCCGACCGACGTATGCTTGAGCGGACTGTACAAAGTGGGCAGCAGCTCGTCCGGGATGGCCGGCGCTTTGTTGCGCACCTCCAGCACCACCTGGCCCCCGAGGTCGATCAAGGCCACTTCGATCGGTTCGCCAGCATCGCCATGGTGGCGCGCGTTGCTGACCAGATTGCTCATCACCTGCATCATCCGGTCGCCGTCCGCCCGCACCAGCAACGTCGGCGGCAAATTCGCGTCGATGCGCAGACCGGCGTGCGCGGTCTGGACTTCATCCAGCAGATCGCGCAGCAAAGGCACCAGGTCAACCTCGATCAAGGCCACGCCCAAACCGAGTCCGCCATTGATGCGGCTCATGTCGAGCACCTGGCTGATCAGCCGCTCCATGCGCGTGCTCGACGCCTGGATGCGGCTGCCCATGGTGGTGGCGCCGCCGTGCTGCATCACGGTCGCCGCCATATTGATCGCATGCAGCGGGCCGCGCAGGTCGTGACCGAGCATGGCGAGCAACTGCGCGCGCGCGCGGTCCATTTCCACGTGCTTGGCGACGCTGGCACGGTTCATCTCGCCCAGCAGCTGGGTGGCGGCCAGCCGCTCGACGGCGTCCCACGGCACGGCACGGCCGCGCACCATCTCGCGCCATTCGTCGAAGGAACCGCGTGGCGTCAAGCGGGAACCCAGCGGCCCGACACGGACCTCCTTCTCCGGGCGTCCGGCCCAGCGTATCGTGTGGATCTGTTCGCGCCGCAGGCCCAACAGCCACCCCGACGTCGCCGGGTCGAAGCGCAGCGCCAGCAGGCCGGCCCATTGCCCCAGCACCGCCTGCATCACCTCGGGCCAATCCGCCACGCAGGTGCGTTCGACCAGGTCGGTGCCGCTTTCGGGCAGCGACGCCACCATGGCCGCGGCCAGTCCGGCATCGACGTCGCCATATACCATCACCTTGCCATACTGGGTCACCACCAGCGCCTCCACCCGCAGCGATTGACACAGCGCCGGCGCGTGCTCCAGCAGCGCCCGCACCGCCTCGTCGTTGTGCAGCAGCGTTTCCATCACGCGCGTGCGCACTTCGGCCGCTTGCTCGACCATCCGGGCGCGCTCGCGCGCCTCGATCGACTGCACCAGCGAGGCGATCACCTGCGCCATCACGTCGGCCGCCATGCGCACCGAATAAGGCACTTGCAACGGCGACATATGGTGGCAGGCCAGCAGCCCCCACAGACGGCCGGCAACTACGATCGATACGCTCATCGACGCGCCAACGCCCATGTTCTGCAGATACTCGACGTGGATCGGCGACACGCTGCGCAGCACGCTGTGGCTCAAGTCCAGCGGCGCGTCGCCGGCGCGCCCGACCAGCGGCGACGGCGAATAAGCGACATCGGCAATCAGCCGCAGCGTGTTGATGATGTAGAGACGGCGCGCCTGCGCCGGAATATCGCCGGCCGGATAGCGGCGGCCCAGGTAGGGCTCGAGGCCGTCGCGGTGCGCCTCGGCGGTCACATCGCCGCTGTCGTCGTGATGGAAGCGATACGCCATCACGCGGTCGAAGCCGGTGATGGTCCTCACCTGCTCGGTAGCCATCTGCAACAGCGCGTCGATGGATTTCTGCCGCTTCAGGCGGTCGATCGCGGTGTGGGCTTTCAATGCGAAAGCGGCCACCGCATCGCTGGCAGTGTGGCGCAATTCGAATTCAATGATGAGCCGCTCGCAGTGAACGTGCACGATGCAATCGAACTGCAAGGAGCCGATCACCACCTCGAGCGCCGTCGCGGGCGCCTCGCCACTTTCGACACTCTCCAGGCATTCGGCCACCGCTTCGTGCACGCCGGCCGGGAGCGCGAGCGATGCCAGCGGCATGTCCAGCGCCGGCGCCACGGCCAGCAGGTCCGGCGCATTGCCGCTCCAGGCGATCAATGCGCCGGCGAGGTCGAACGCCAGCAGCGCGCCATGCGGCTGTATGCTTCCAGGAATGTGGATGGGTTCATCCGCACAATTGGTGAGTGTTACGGGGGTAGCAACCTGCATCGGAAGACGAGTGAACTTGGGTGGAGTTAGCGGCATTTTATCATGCGAAGCGCCGATGAACCGCCCCATTGGCTAACGTCGGATCCCGGCCGCCTAGCGCATCGCCGCCTTGCACAAGCCCTTGGGCGTCCAGTGATGAACCAATGTCGTCGGCGCCAGCGCTGGATCATGCAGGATCAGTGCGAAACCTTTTCGCGGTTCGGGGCCCAGCGCCATCAGCAGCATCGGCGGACCGCCACGGACGATCATCGTGTTGCCGGCGCCGCGGCCAATCTGCACGCCGTCCGGCGTCTCCAGGCAGGAATCCCCGCTGACGGCGTAAAAGGCCTCCGGCCCGGAATGGACGTGGATTGGCGCCGTCATGCCGGGGGCGAAGGTTGACTTAAGAAATTCCGCATCGTACGAAGTATCTTTGTCCAGCGAAATGGGCCCGACTTCGGCGACGTGCTCGCCATTGACCGGGCGCGACGCCGAGTGACCCACCGTCAACAACCAGACGCTGCCGAACGCCTTGACGATCGAGCCGCCCTTGACGCTATCGCGCCGCGCGGCCTCCACGCTGGGATACTTGTCGAGACTCCAATAGACGGCATCGACGTTCAAGCGTCCGAGGCTTTCATGGGCCAGCAGGCACGCGGGACCGGGTTGCTCTTCGTTAATACTTGCGTCTTCACAGCGCCGCGATGTGGCTTGGGCCGACGCGGAAGTGCTGACGGCGAGTAATAACAGTGCGGCCAAGGCGCATAGTGCGTGCTTCACCATGGCCGATGTCAAAAATATTCCGATGATCGACATACCGCGCTCCCTGAAAGGTCACGCCGTGGGTTCCAGCCCAAGGGCGTGTCTACCGCCAAATTCATTTTCCGCAATGGCCGGCGCGATGCCATGGCTGCGTTCAGCCCCGCCCCTAGCCCGCCAACTCGATATGGTTGCGCCCCGCACGTTTGGCGCGCTGCAATGCCGCGTCGAGCCGGTCGAGAATCGTGTCGACGCCGTCCTCCGGCCCAGCCTGGGCGATAGCCAGACCGACGTTGACGCTGCCGCATCCCGGCAAGTCCGCCTCGGCGATCGCCTGGCGCAGTTTTTCCGCCAGCAGCATCACGTCGTGGTCTGCCGTGTGCGTGGCGACGATCAAAAACTCCTGCCCGCGCATGCGCGCCAGCATGTCGGAGGTGCGCAGCCGGCGCATCACCGTCTCCGCAGCCATGCGCAAGGCTGCGTCGCCGAGCGGATGGCCATACGGGTCGCTCGACGAGCGGAAGCTGCTCACTTCGAACGAGATCGCCGCCAACGGCAGGCCGTAGCGGCGCGCGCGCCGCAGTTCGTTGTCCAGCATCGTCTCGCCGGCGCGGCGGTTGGCGGCGCCCGTCAATTGATCGACCCTGCTCAGTTGCGAGAGCTGGCCCGAGAGCTCGTCGTTCCGATGCTTTAAATCGCTCATGCCAAGACCGAGGCTGACAAACTGCGACAGGCTGGCGAACGTGGCGAACTGCTCGCGCGAGAACGGGATGTGACGGTCGAACATGAGGCAAATCGCGCCCATGACCGACTCCGTCTCCGGATTGCCCGCGTCGGAGCGCAGCGGCAGCGCCAGCACCATGCGCACGTATCGGTCATGCAGACGCATGGCCAACTCCGGGTCGCCCGTCTTTTCGGGCGCGTCCAGCAGCACCATGCGCCCGGAAGATACCGCCATCAGCGGCGGAAACACGTCCCGCAGCGGCGATAGCATCAGATGGTCGGTGCGCCCCAACAGCGTGGCCAGATTGAGATCGTCGGGCGACGCCTGCGCGACCAGCCGCAGATCGCCATGCTCCTTCATATGCAGCAGCGACGCGTGGTATACGCCTGGAAAACCGCACAGCGCATGGCACACCTTGGCCGCCATCCTGTCGATATCGTCGATGGCGCCGATGGCGTGCTGCACGCCGCGCTGCAAGCCGACCAGATCTCGCAACTCGCGCTCCCTGTCGAACAAGCGCTGCTGCGTGGCGGCGGCCGGATTGTCGGACACCGACAAGGTGCGCCGGATGGCGTGCCGCAGATCGTCGTCGAGCACCGGGCAAATCAGATAGTTGAAGGCGCCGAAGGCCATCAGCTCCGGCAACCACCCGCCCTGTTCATACCCGCACAACACCAACAGCGGCGCGCCGGCGCGGTCGATGATCAGGTGGCCGATCGCCGCCAGCCCGCCGGGACGGGCGTAGCCGTTCAGGTCCAGCACGAGCAGATCGGCGGACTGGCGCGCCAACTCCACTCCCAAATCGTCGATGCTGTCGACGATCGCGAGCCGGGAGAACATCTCGCCGCACGTCGTCTGGAAATGCGCGCGCCGGTCGCGGCTGGAACTGAAATACGCGCCGACGCTGCCGGACCGGCCTGGATTCTCGGTCATTTTGTTGCCCCTAGGTATTTCTATTTTTGTGCAGAACCGCTCGCTGCCAGTGTGCCACAAAACCGGGCACTTGCACGGTCAACCATCTGCGTTCATGTGTGAAAAAACGCACTGTCATTCTGGCGCCGGGCGCTAATACTGTTCCTTCGATGCACAAGGAGAGAATCATGGCAAACAACGAAAACCGGGCCGATGCCGGCACCGCGAGTCAACAGCGCGACATCCAGCAACGGCAGGACCAGGCCGACCAGCAGAAAAAATCCGGCAGCCAGTCCGGCGAACGCCAGGGTCCAGTGCAAACCACCGAACACGAATATCCGGGCACGATGCCCTCGCAGCACCTGGACAAGCCGGGGCTGGAGGCGCAAATGGCGCTCAAGCCGGAGTTCCTGGCGCCCGACTACGCCGGCAGCGGCAAGCTGGCCGGCATGGTGGCCTTGATCACCGGCGGCGACTCCGGCATCGGCCGCGCGGTCGCGGTGCTGTACGCGCGCGAAGGCGCCGACGTCGCCATCGTCTATCTGGAAGAGGACCAGGACGCGATCGACACCAAACGTTATGTCGAGGCGGAGGGCCAAAGCTGCCTGCTGCTGCGCGGCGACGTGCGCGACGCCGCCTTCTGCCGCGACGCCGCCGAGCAGACGCACGAGCGCTTCGGCCGCCTCGACATCCTGGTCAACAACGCGGCCTTCCAGGAACACGCCGAAAAGCTCACCGACCTGACCGAAGAGCGCTTCGACATGACGATGAAGACCAACGTCTACGGCTACTTCCACATGGCCAAGGCGGTGCTGCCGTTCCTGAAGCGCGGCGCCTCCATCATCAACACGGGATCGGTGGTCGGACTGCAAGGCTCCAAACACCTGCTGGACTACTCGACCACCAAGGGCGCGATCCACGCGTTCACGATGTCGCTCGCCTCCAACCTGCTGGACCAGGGCATCCGCGTGAACGCGGTCGCGCCGGGACCGGTGTGGACCCCGCTCAACCCGGCCGACCAGTCGCCGGAGGACATCGCCAAGTTCGGACAGGCCACCGACATGCGCCGCGCCGCGCAGCCGCAGGAACTGTCGCCGGCCTACGTGTTCCTGGCCGCGCCGTCGTGCTCCAGCTACATCAGCGGCATCGTGTTGCCGGTGACCGGCTCCGTGGGGTCCTGAGCCATGGCCGCCCGCGCGTTGTGGAAAGGCGCCATCAGCTTCGGGCTGGTGCACATTCCGGTCGAGTTGTATTCAGCGGTGCAGACGCACGAGCTGGATTTGACGATGCTCGACCGCCGCGACTTTTCGCCCGTGGGCTATAAGCGCTATAACAAAAAAACCGGCAAGGACGTCACCTGGGACGACATCGTCAAAGGTTACGAGTACGAGGAGGACGAATACGTCGTCCTGTCGGACGAAGACCTGAAGCGGGCCAACGTCGAAGCCACGGGGACGATCGACATCCAGGCCTTCGTCGATGCGGCCGACGTGCCGCTGACATATTACGAGCAACCCTATTACCTCGCGCCGTCCAAGGGCGGTGCCAAGGTCTACGCGCTGCTGCGCGAAACGCTGCGCAAGGCCGGCAAGATCGGCATCGCGACGGTGGTGATCCGCACCAAGCAGCATCTGTGCGCGCTGGTATGCATCGACGACAAAATCGTGTTGAATACCTTGCGCTATGAAGCGGAGATCCGCAGCGCCGAGGAGCTCAAGCTGCCACCGGCGACGGCCAAGGGGGCCGGCATCAGCGACAAGGAACTGCAGATGGCGTTGTCGCTGGTCGAGGGCATGAGCGAGGAATGGAAGCCGGAGCAGTACCGCGACACATACAAGGACGACGTGCTGGCCCTGGTCAAGAAAAAGGTCAAGGCCGGTCAGACCAAGACGATCACCGCCGCCGAGGCGGAAGAGAAGCCGGCCAAGGCGTCCAACGTGGTCGACCTGGTGGCGCTGCTGCAGGACAGCCTGGGCAAGCGCCCCGGCAAAGGCGGGACGAAAGCTGCGGCCAAGCCGGCGGCCCGCAAGACCGCCGCCAAAGCCGGCAGCGACGACGAAGAGGAAGAAGCGCCTGCTCCGCGCCGCAAAACCACGGCGGCAAAAAAGGCGCCCGCCGCCAAGAGCACCGCGAAGGCGGCACCGTCACGCAAGGCCGCATAACGCAGCCACGGCGCGTCCACCATCCACGGAGGCGCGCCGTGAAAACATCACGTTCCCGAACCTGGCTTAAAACCCAGCATCTTCATCGCCGGGGCCAGTCCTTTGGCGGCCTTCGCGTACCCGTCCCAAGGCGAGTTCCCGACATCCAGCCGCGTATGCACCGTACCCACGGTCCAGTGATCCCCGCCGGTCAGCTTATCAAGCTCCTCCCAGGTGACAGGCACCGAAATGCCCAACCCCGGCCGCGCCCTCGCCGACCAGGCGCAAGCGGTCGTCGCGCCGCGTCCGTTGCGCAAATAATCGATAAAGATCTTCCCCACCCGATTACTCGGCCCGCTCTTGAGCACAAAGCGCTCCGGAATATTCTGCGACATATGCGCCACGACCGCCTGCGAGAACGCCTTCACGTCATCCCAGCCATACCCCGGCTTGATCGGCACCACCACGTGCAAACCCTTGCCGCCGCTGGTCTTCAAAAACGCCGGCAAGCCGAGATGATCGAGGAAAGCCCGCATCAGCTGCGCCGCTTCCTGCACCTGCTTCCACGTGACGTCCTTGCCGGGGTCGAGATCGAACACCATCCGGTTCGGCTTTTCGTAGCTGGTGGCGCTGGCGTTCTGCGTGTGCAGCTCCACCACGTTCCACTGCGCGGCCGACAGCAAACCCTGCTCCGTCGACACCTCCAGCATCGGCGGATGGTCCGGGTCCAGCGCCTGATTGAGACTCTTCACGCCGGGCAGCTTGTTGGTCTCCGCGTGCTTCTGGAAAAACAGCTCGCCGCCGACGCCGGCCGGCGCCCGCACCAGCGATACCGGCCGGCCCTTCAAATGCGGCAGCATCAAGGCGCCCACCAGAGCGTAGTAGCGCACCAGCGTGATCTTGGTGGCGCCGCTGTGCTTATCGATCACGCGATCGGGATTGGTCACTTTCAGTGAAGCCGGCAGTTTGCCCTGCACGGCGGTCGAGGTTTCCATATCGGTGTTCTCCTTCTCCTTCACGTGGGATGGCAGCTCGCGCGTGATGGCGCTGGCCTTCTTATCCTTGCGCAGCCCTTTGAACACGGAATGACGGATCGAGCCTGAGCGCGTCCATTCGCCGAAAGCCACTTCGGCCACCAGTGTCGGTTTGAGCCAGTGCGCCCGCTTGTCGATATCTTTGTTCGGCACGAACGGGCTCTTTTCGGCCGTCAGCGCATCCATCTTGGACTTGAGCTCCTTTAGCGAGGCGCCGTTGAAGCCGCTGCCGACATTGCCGGCGTATTGCAGCTTGCCGTCCTTGTCGTAAGTCCCCAGCAGCAGCGAGCCGAAGCCGCTGCGCGAGCCTTGCGGATCGGTGTAGCCGCCGATGACGAATTCCTGCCGCTGGCCGCATTTGAGCTTGATCCAGCTGCCGCCGCGACGCGACGTGTATGCCGAATCTCGGCGCTTGCCGATGATGCCCTCCAGCCCCATGCTGCAGGCGGCGGCGATCATGTCCTGCGGCGTGGCGTTCAGCGAGGCGCTATAGCGCACGGTGTCCGTGGCCTTCTTCGCCATCACTTTTTCAAGAATTGCACGGCGCTCATCCAACGGCGTCTCGCGCAGATCGCGGCCGTCGTGGAATGGGATGTCGAAGATGAAGTACACCATCTCACCGGGATGATCCTCGTCGAAGGCGTTTTGCAACAGGCCGAAATCGGGACGGCCGTCGTCATCGTGGACAACGATCTCGCCGTCGTACCAGCCGGAGGGCAGCTTCATTTTAGCGATGGCGTCGCGCAGCGGCCGCATTTTGTGCGTCCAGTCGTTGCCGTTGCGGGTGATCAGGCGGATGTCCGTGCCTTCCACGCGCGTCAGAATCCGGTAGCCATCGAATTTGATCTCGAACAGCCAGTCCTCCGGCGACGACGGCGGCGCGTCAACCAGGGTCGCCAGTTGAGGGGTCAAGCTCTCGGGCAGCTCGGCTTTCGGAGCGGCGGCCTTGGGAGCCGCCTTCGGCGCAGCCTTGGATGCAACTTTCGCGGCGCCCTTCGCCACCTTCGCCGGCACTGCCGCGGCGGAACCCGGCAACGGCAAGGCCTTCACGCTGTCCGGCATCTCGTCGACCACGCTGAACTCCTCGGCGGGCCGCGCATGTTCGTCCTTCTCTTTAATCAGCAGCCACGGCTCCTGCTTCTCGCCTTTGCCCTTCATCCGCACCAGTACCCACTTGCCGCGCATCTTATGCCCGGTCAGTTGGAATTTCAGATTACCGGCGGCCAGCGCCTTGCGCGGATCGTCCAGCGGCTTCCAATAGCCCTTGTCCCAGATGATCACCTTCCCCGCTCCGTACTGCTTGGGCGGTATCGTGCCCTCGAAATCGTTGTACGAGATCGGATGGTCTTCCACGTGAACGGCCATGCGCTTGTCGTGGGTGTCGTAACTCGGCCCCTTGGGCACGGCCCAACTCATCATGACGCCGTCGAGTTCCAGCCGGAAGTCGTAATGCAGGCGGCTGGCCCAGTGTTTCTGAATGACGAACGTCAGCGACTCGCCGCCTTCCTGGCCGCCTTCGGCAGGTTCTGGGGTGATCGCGAAGTTACGCTTGGCTTTATAGGTTTTCAGGGATTCGCTCATGACGCCAGCGTAGTCCCGCCCGGGCGCCCGCTCTGTGCGATGACGAACATGTAAGCGATTGTAAAGGCCGTCAACGACACCGATCCGGGCCGCGTTTTCTGCTCAGTGACACGGGAATTGTCCCGGCCCTAAATCAAAACCTGAATGAGGATTTCATCATGAACAAACTTATCGCTACCCTGATCGCCGGCCTGTTTGCAACCGCAGCTTTTGCACAAACTCCTGCCACCACCCCAGCTACTCCAGCAGCTGCCAAGGCAGAAGCTAAAGAAACCAAAGCCGTCGTCAAAGCCGACGCCAAGGAAACCAAGGCTGAAATCAAGGCCGATGCCAAAGCCGCCAAGGTAGAAGCCGACGCCAAAAAAGACGTCGCTGTCGCCAACGCCGAAGCCAAAGCCGACAAGGCCGACGCCCACGCCAAAGCCCACAAGACCAAAGCCAAAGCGCACGCCAAGGCCGCCAAGACCGAAGCCACCGATGGCGTAGCCGCTCCAGCCGTCGTGAAGTAATCGTTATTCTGTAAGACGTAAAAAAAGCGGACCCGGTTTGATTCGGGTCCGCTTTTTTCGTGCGCGCTTAGCTTACTGCTGGGCTACCGACGGTGCGGCCGGCGCGGCGGTGACGGCGCCAGCGCTGTCCCAGCCGCCGCCCAGTGCGCGGATCAGCGCCACGGTGGTCACCGCGCGCGTGCCGCGCAGCTGCACGGCGGTGCGTTCCACCGCCGCCAGGTTGCGCTGCGCGTCCAGCAGATCGATGTAGCTCGAACGGCCGGCCGTGTACAGCTTCTGCGCCAGGTCGGCCGAACGGCGCGCCGACACCAGCGCCGCTTCCATCTGCGCGGTCTGGCCGGCCAGGATGCGCAGGCCGGCCAGGTTGTCTTCCACCTCGGCGAAGGCCACCAGCACGCTCTGACGATACGTACCGACCGACTCCTCCAGCGCCGCTTCGCTGCGCAGGATGTTGTTCTTGTTGCGGCCACCGTCGATGATCGGCATCGACATCAGCGCGCCAAGCACCCACGAACGGCTGCTCCACTTGAACACTTCGGCCACGGTGTCGGCCGACGAGCCGCCACCGCTCGCGCTCAACGTCAGCGCCGGGAACATGGCCGAACGGGCCACGCCGATGCGGGCGTTGGACGCCTCCATCGTGCGCTGCGCGGCGGCGATGTCGGGACGGCGCTCCAGCAGCGACGACGGCATGCCGGCCGGGATCACCGGCAGCAGTGCCGTGTCCAGCAGCGGCGAAACGCCGGCCGTGTAGCTGGCCGCCGGTTTGCCCAGCAGGACCGCCAGCGCATGCTCGGTCGTTACGCGCTGACGCTGCAGGCCGATGAATTCGGAGCGCGTCGTCGCCAGTTCGGTCTTGGCGCGCGCCAGGTCGAATTCGCCGATGTCGCCCAGGTCGAAACGACGCTGGTTGACCTTGACGTCCTCTTCACGCGTTTGCACCGTGCGGTTCAGCGTTTCCAGTTCGGCGTCGGTGGCGCGCAGACGGAAGTAGGTCTGCGCCACATCCGCTTGCACCGACAGCAGCACCGAGCGGTAGGTCGCCTCGATCGAGGCGGCGTCGCTGCGGGCGGCGCTGACGTTCGACGAGACGCGGCCGAACAGGTCGACCTCGTAGCTGGCCGTCAGATTCGCGCTAAACAGCTTGCCCGGTTGGACATCGGCGCCTTGCGGCAGGCCGAGCGAGGTCGCCGACTGGCGCTGACGCTGGGCGCCGGCGTTGACGCCGACCTGCGGAATGCGGTCGGCTTCGGCCACGCCGGCGATGGCGCGGGCCTGCTTGACGCGCGCCGCCGCCACCGACAGGTTGGCGTTGGCGCGGGTGGCTTCGGCGATCAGCTCATTGAGGGCCGGATCGTTGAAGGCCAGCCACCATTCGCCGCGCGGCTGCGCCTCGGCGGCCTGCGCCTGTTTCCAGGTGCTGCCGTCGGCGGCGGTCCTCACCGCCACCGAGACGTCGGCGGCGGTCGGCGTTTGCGATTCCTTGAAGGCGGTCGGCACTTCCACGGCCGGCTGTTTGAATTCCGGCGCGGCGCACGCCGTCATCAGCAGCGCTGCCAGTACCGGCGCCACACCTTTGGCGATCATTTGCAGCTTATTCATATTAATGGGTCCCTTCCAGTTTTACCACCGCGCCGTCGCCGGCGGCGGCAGGTTTTCGCTCCATGCGGATGGCGAGGTTACGCAGCAGGACGTAGAACACCGGCGTCAGGAACAGGCCGAAGAAGGTCACGCCCAGCATGCCGGCGAACACCGCCACGCCCATCGCATGACGCATTTCGGAACCCGCGCCGCTCGAGAACACCAGTGGCAGTACGCCCATGATGAATGCGATCGACGTCATCAGAATCGGACGCAGACGCAGGCGGCAAGCTTCCAGCGCCGCTTCGACCACGCTACGACCCTGGTGTTCCAGTTCACGGGCGAATTCGACGATCAGAATCGCGTTCTTGGACGCCAGTCCGACCAGCACGAACAGCGCGATCTGCGTGAAGACGTTGTTGTCGCCAGCGGTCAGCTTGACGCCGATCAGCGCGCACAGGATCGACATCGGCACGATCAGGATCACGGCCAGCGGTAGGGTCCAGCTTTCGTATTGGGCGGCCAGCACCAGGAACACCAGCAGTACGCACAGCGGGAACACATAAATCATCGTGTTACCGGAGAGGATGTCCTGGTACACCAGTTCCGTCCATTCGTAGCCGATACCCTTCGGCAGAACCTCTTCGACGATCCTGGTCATTTCGGCCTGCGCTTCGCCGGACGACACGCCGGGAGCCGGTGCGCCGTTGATCTCGGCGGCGACGAAGGCGTTATAGCGTTGTACGCGGTCCGGGCCATAGGTGTCCTTGACGCGCATCAGCGACGACAGCGGAATCATCTCGCCCTTGTCGTTGCGGACCTTCAGCTGGGCGATATCCTCGGGGTGCGAACGGAACTGCTGGTCGGCCTGGACGCGCACCTGGTAGGTACGGCCGAACTGATTGAAGTCGTTCACATACAGCGAGCCCAGATTGATCTGCAAGGTCTGGTAGATCGTCTGCAGCGGGATGCCCAATTGCTTGGCCTTGACGCGATCGACGTCGGCGAACAGCTGCGGCACGTTGATCTGGTAGCCCGAGAAGACGCCGGCCAGTTTCGGATTGGTGGCGGCTTTCGCCTGCACCGCCTGAACGGCTTTGTACAGCGCGTCGTAACCCTGGTTCTCACGGTCCTGCAGCATCAGCTTGAAGCCGCCGGTGGTACCGAGGCCGTTGACCGGCGGCGGTGGCAGCACCATCACGAACGCGCCTTCGATCGAACCCATACGCTTGTTCATTTCGGCGGCGATGCCCTCGGCCGACTGCTCTTTACCGTGACGCTTGTCGAAGGCGCTCAGGCCGACGAACACGATACCGGCGTTCGGCGCGTTGGTGAAGCCGTTGATCGACAGGCCCGGGAAAGCGATCGAGTTGTCGATGCCGGGGATGTCCTTGGCGATGTCCGACATCTTGCGGATCACGGCGTCGGTACGGTCCAGCGAGGCGGCGTCCGGCAACTGGGCGAAGCCGATCAGGTACTGCTTGTCCTGCGCCGGCACGAAGCCCGGCGGCACCAGCTTGAACATGAAGCCGGCGGCGACGGCCAGCACCGCGTAGACGACCAGCGAGCCGCCCTTGCGCTTCAATACGCCGGTCACGCCGTTCTCATAACGGTCCGAGGCACGGTTGAAGAAGCGGTTGAACCAGCCGAAGAAGCGGCCGAACACCTTGTCCATGCCACGGGTCAGTGCGTCTTTCGGCGCGTCGTGCGGTTTGAGCAGCGCGGCGGCCAGGGCCGGGGCCAGGGTCAGCGAGCTGAATGCCGAGATCACGGTCGAAATGGCGATGGTCAGCGCGAACTGCTTGTAGAACTGGCCGGACAGGCCGGAGACGAAAGCGATCGGCACGAACACGGCGCACAGCACCAGGGCGATGGCGATAATCGGACCGCTCACCTCTTTCATCGCCTGGATGGTCGCTTCGCGCGGCGCCAGGCCGTCGTGGATGTTACGTTCGACGTTTTCCACCACCACGATCGCGTCATCGACCACGATACCGATGGCCAGCACGAGGCCGAACAGCGACAACGTGTTGATCGAGAAGCCGAAGGCCAGCATCACGGCGAAGGTGCCGACCACCGAGACGGGAACGGCCAGCAGCGGAATGACCGATGCGCGCCAGGTTTGCAGGAAGATGATCACCACCAGCGCCACCAGGATGATCGCTTCGACCAAAGTGTGGATCACGGAGCGGATCGACTCCCGCACGAATTGGGTCGGGTCGTATACGATGTCGTACGCGACGCCTTCCGGGAAATCTTTCGACAGGCGTTCCATCGTCGAGCGCACGTCGGCCGACAGCTGCAAGGCGTTGGCGTTGGGTGCTTCGAAGATTGGAATCGCGGCGGCCGATTTGTTGTTCAGCAGCGAGCGCAAAGCGTACGAGTTCGAGCCCATTTCCAGGCGCGCCACGTCGCGCAGACGCGTCACCGCGCCGTCGGTGTTGGTCTTGACGACGATGTCGCCAAACTCTTCCTCGCTTTGCAGGCGGCCGTGCGTATTGACGGTCAGCTGGAAGTCCGCGCCCTTGCTCGGGCCCTGGCCGATGACACCTGCCGCCACTTGCACGTTCTGCTCGCGGATCGAATCGACGATGTCGCCGGCGGTCAGGTTGCGCTGGGCGACCTTTTGCGGATCGAGCCAAACGCGCATCGAATAGTCGCCGGCGCCGAACAGCTGCACCTCGCCCATGCCGGGCAGGCGCGCCAGTTGGTCCTTGACGTTCAACACCGCGTAGTTACGCAGATACAGGTCGTCGTAACGGCCGTTCGGCGAGGACAGGTGGACCACCATGGTCAGGTTGGGCGACGACTTGACGGTCGTCACGCCGATCTGGCGCACCTCTTCCGGCAGACGCGGAAGCGCGCGCTGGACGCGGTTCTGCACCTGCGTTTCGGCCTGCTCGACGTTGGTGCCGATCTTGAAGGTGACGGTCAGCGCCAGCGCGCCGTCCGAGGTGTTTTGCGAGGACATGTAGAGCATGTTCTCGACGCCGTTGATCTGTTCCTCAAGCGGCGCGGCCACGGTTTCGGCGATGATCTTCGGATTCGCGCCCGGATACTGCGCGCGCACCACCACCGATGGCGGCACCACGTCCGGGTACTCCGAGATCGGCAGCTTGAAAATCGATATCAAGCCGGCGACGAAGATAATGATCGACAGTACGGCCGCGAAAATCGGCTTGTCGACAAAAAATCGGGAGATATTCATATTCTTATTCCTTGGAGGTGCCGGCCTTGGTATTGGCGACGGCTACTTTTTCATCTTTTTTGGCGTCGGGCTTCGACTCCGGCTTGGCCACGTTGGCCGCCAGCGGATCGGAATCCATCGGCACCACGGTCGGCGTGATCGGCGCGCCTGGACGCACGCGCTGCAGGCCGTTGATGACGATCTTCTCGCCCGGCTTCAGGCCTTCACGCACGACGCGCAGGCCATCGACCTGTGGCCCCAGTGTGACGGCGCGGTACTCGGCCTTGTTGCCGGCGCCGACCACGAACACGAACTTGCGGCTTTGATCGGTGCTGACGGCACGCTCGTTGATCAGCAGCGTCGACTTGGCGCCGGTGGTGCCGGCCAGCTGCACGCGGGCGAACAGGCCGGGAACCAGCGAACCGTCCTTGTTGGCCAGCGTCGCGCGCATGCGCACCGAACCGCTGCGCGGATCGAGCTGGTTGTCGACGAATTCGAGCTTGCCTTCGTGCGGGAAGCCGGTTTCGTTGGCCAGGCCGATCTTGACGATGGCCGGTTCGCCCTTGTGGGCGGCGGCGCCGACGCGCAGATAGGTATCCTCGTCGCCATCGAAGGAGGCGTAGATGTTTTCCAGCGAGACCACGGAGGTCAACACGGCCGACGCGTCGACCAGGTTACCGAGCGTGATTTCCGCTTTCGACACGCGGCCGTTGATCGGCGATTCGACGCGGGTGTAGGCCAGATTGAGCTTGGCCGCTTCGTACTGCGCCTGCGCGGCGCGGGCGTCGGCGTCGAGCTGCTTCTGGTTCGACGCGCGTTCGTCGTATTCGCGCTGGGCGATGGCTTTATCGGCCAGCAGTTTTTCGGCGCGGTTCAATTCCAGCTTGGCCAGTTCGGCCTTGGCGCGCGCCGAACCGGCGGCCGCTTCGGCGCGATTGGCTTCGGCCTGGTACGGGCGCGCGTCGATGACGAACAACACGTCGCCTTTCTTGACCTGGCTGCCCGGCTTGAAGTTGATCGCCGTGATGAAGCCGCCGACGCGCGGACGAATCTGCACCTGCTCGACGGCTTCCAGGCGGCCCGAGAACTCCTGGGTCTCGGTGATGGTTTTCTCGACCACGGTGGCCGCCGAAATCGGTGGCCCGCCGCCGCCGGCCGCCGGCGCTTCGGTCTTGCCTTTGGCGTCGTCGCAACCCGTGAGGCCGAAAGCGGCCAGTCCCGCCAGCGCCATAGCGGCGGCCAGCGGCCGGGCTACAGCGGTGAATTGTTTAATGTTTTTCATTTTTTATCCCTTTGTGCATGAAAATAATTAATAGAAATGGCGGCACCGGCTGCCTCAACGGAAATCGAGAAAACACGGTACTAGCGCCCCGCCGGCAAGCCAGTGGGGACGTGACTACAGATACTGCAAATGGTTAGGGTGCTGTCCCTAGCGATCTATGAAGCTGGCGGTGTCTCGGACCGTTCCAGGTTGGTGACAAAGCTGGCGATTTCGCCCAGCGCGGCGCATTTGCACGCGCAGTCGTTGCGGGCGCCCGGATCCTGCAGGGGTTGCGGCGCCATTCGGATCACGGTGGTTTTGACGCCGCACGAAATCAGCTTGGCGCCATACTGCTCCGCCTCGTCGCGCAGCGGATCGTCCTCGGACGACAGGATCAGCGCGGGCGGCAGGTTTTTCAAACGGCTCGATTGCAGCGGCGACGCATATGGGTGCGTGCGGTCGGCGGCGTTGGGCAGGTAGCCGCGGTAGGCCGCCGCGCACGCGTCGGCCACGTCCAGCAACTCCGGCGCCTGATGCATTTCGCGCATCGAGCAGGTGGTCAGGCCCGGGTCCAGCATCGGCATGATCAGGATCTGGCCGGTCAGCGCCGGGCCGCCACGGTCGCGCGACATCAGCGCGCACACCGCCGCCAGATTGGCGCCGGCCTCGATGCCGGCCACCATCAGCTGCTTGCCGGTCCAGCCGATTTTGCCCTTGTTCTTCTTGGCCCAGGTCAGCACCGCGTGGGCGTCTTCGACCGCCGCCGGGAACGGGCGCACGCTCGCCAGCGTATAGCCGGAGGCCAGCACCGCCATGCCCGGATGGTCGTCGGCAAGGTGGCGCAGGAAGTTGTCCGCGTCTTCGAGGTCGCCGCCGACGAAGCCGCCGGCATGGAAGAACACCGTCAGCGTATCGCGCTTGGCGCCGGCGTCACCGCTGGTGTACAGGCGTGCCGGCAGCGGGCCTTCGGCGCCGCGCACCTCCAGGCTGCGGATCTTCAGGCGATCCGACAGCTCCGGCAGCGCTTCGTCCTGTGGCTTGATGGTCACTGCTGCACCGTGCGGGTAGCGTCGGCCGACATCAGCGACGTGTCGGCGCAAGCCAGCGCGTCGCCGGTGGCCACTTCGGTCAGGGCACGAACGCCGCTCACTTCGGCCTTGGCCGTCTGCGAGTAGGCATCGGTATAGACGACGCCCGCCAGCGCGAACGATGTCAGCGCGATCGCAACCGTTGCAAAAATTCCGTCCCGATATTTCATGATGATCCCCTCGCCGCGTGGTGTAACAACTTGCCTCTGCCCCGGAACAGCCCATGCTTTCCTTGGTGCAGTACAGCAATCTTAAACTTGTTCTACAATCCGATAAATAGGCTAAAGTCGAATTGATTGTTCAGGATCCCGAACAATGGAGGTAATAAGTGAATAAACTGCAAGCGATGGAAGTATTCGTGAACGTGGTCGACTCCGGCGGGTTCACGCGCGCGGCCGAGATCATGCAGCTGCCCAAGGCCACGGTTTCGACCTTGATCCAGTCGCTGGAGGCGTCGCTGGCGGTCAAGCTGCTGCACCGGACCACGCGCCACGTCAGCGTCACGGCCGACGGCGCCGCTTATTACGAACGTTGCCTGCGTATTTTATCGGACGTGCGCGACGCCGAGGAATCGCTATCGCGCACCCGCCTCAGTCCCAGCGGGCGGTTGCGGATCGACGTCCCCACCGGGCTGGCCGGCAGCGTGCTGGTGCCGGCGCTGCCCGACTTCTTCACCCGCTATCCGGATATCCAGATGGAGATGGGCTGCAGCGACCGCGCCGTCGACCTGATCGAGGAAGGCGTCGACTGCGCGGTGCGCGCCGGCCAGTTGGTCGATTCGAGCCTGATCGCGCGCCGCGTCGGCATCCTGCACTTCATCACCTGCGCGGCGCCGTCCTACCTCAATCGCTACGGCCGTCCCACCCACCCGGACGAATTGCTGCGCCACCTGTGCGTTAACTATTTTTCATCGAAGACCGGTAAAATCTTCGACTGGGACTTCTCGCGCGGCACCGAGCGGGTGCAGGTCGCCCTGCCCGGCAACCTCGCCCTGAACGACACCACCGCCTACACGGCGGCGGGGCTGGCGGGCCTGGGCATCGTGCAGATGCCGAATTTTTTGCTGGAACCGTTGCTCGCCGACGGCAGTTTCGAGACGGTGCTGTCGGAATGGAGTTCCGATTCGGTACCGGTGCACGTGGTCTACCCGCAAAACCGCCACCTGTCGGCCAAGGTGCGGGTGTTCGTCGAATGGGTCGCCGAACTGTTCTCCAATCATCCAGGCATGCGCTTGACGAAAAATCCGCCGCCGGCGGCGCGCGCCACATCCTACGAGGTAGCCTTATGACCGCCCCCATCACCGACACCCACCGCATCGTTTTCCTCGACCGCGACAGCGTCATCGCCAATGTCCGCAAGCCCTCCTTCGCGCACGAGTGGAGGGAATACCCGGCCACCAAGGCGGCCGACGTGGTGCGGCGCCTGCGCGACGCGCGCGCCACCATCGCCATCACCAACAAGGTGCCGTTGCGCGCCGACGACCTGGCGCAACTGCCGGACCTGAAGATGATCGCGGTGGCCGCCACCGGCACCGACATCGTCGATCTGCAAGCCTGCCGCGAGCGCGGCATCGTCGTCTCCAATATCCGCAACTACGCGGTGCACACGCTGCCCGAGCACACCTTCGCGCTGATCCTTGCCCTGCGCCGCCAACTGGTCGCCTACCGCGAGGATATCGAAGCGGGCCTGTGGCAAAAGTCGGAGCGATTCTGCCTGTTCGGCCATCCGATCTCCGACCTGGCCGGCAGCCGCCTTGGCCTTGCCGGCTATGGCGCGCTGGGCCAATCGGTGGCGCTGATCGCCCGCGCCTTCGGCATGGAGGTGGTGGTGTTCAACCGCTCGCCGGTGACGGACGAAGGCATCAAGCAGGTCTCGTGGGACGAATTGCTGGAGACGTCGGATGTCCTCAGCCTGCACCTGCCGCTCAACGACAAGACCCGCAACATCATCTGCGCGAAAGAATTGATACGCATGAAAAGCTCGGCGCTGCTGATCAACACCGCGCGCGGCGGCCTGGTGGACGAAGTCGCGCTGGCCGACGCGCTGCGCACCGGCGTGATCGCCGGCGCCGGCTTCGATGTGCTGACAAAGGAGCCGCCGCCGGAAGACAACGTGCTGCTCAACCTGCGGCTGCCGAACTTCATCCTCACGCCGCATTCGGCGTGGGCCAGTTCGCAGGCGATGCAGGTGCTGGCGGATCAACTGATCGACAATGTCGAAGCGTGGCAGGCCGGCGCGCCGAATAACGTCATGGGCTAAAACCACCGGCCACCAAACTATCCAAGGATGGCACTTCCGATGAATCAGACTTTTACATTTTCGGTACCGCACCTTCGCACGGAGCGGCTTACGCTTAGAGAATATCGGGTTGAGGACTTCGCGTTATTTGCGGACCATTTGGCGAATGCTGAAAGCTCAGCCCATTTAGGCTCGGCGGACCGCGCGACCGCTTGGCGCATCTTCAGCTCACATGCCGGACTATGGCTGCTCGGCGGGGCTGGTTGGTGGTCGATAGAGGATCGGCAGACGGGGCAGCTGGTTGGCAGCGTGGGCGCTTTCTTCCGCGACGGGTCATCCGTGATTGAGATGGGGTGGAATACCTATCGGGCATTCTGGGGAAAAGGCATTGCGAACGAGGCCGCAGGGGCGGTCATGCAATATGCGTTCGAGGTGCGACGGGAGCCAAAGGTCCGGGCGCTGATCGCTTCTAGCAATGAATCGTCGCGCCGCGTTGCCGAACGCCTTGGAATGGCATATGAAATGGAAACTGAACTGCACGGCAAGGTAATCAATAGTTACATGTGTGAGCGTAATTGAAGCTGCCGCGATCAGCGACATGCCGATTTCCGCTTCCGGCCACAAGCAGCCGTTCGGCAAACCTTCTAGGTCTTTAGAATGAATACAAAGCTGTTACTCCTGTCAATTGTTGCCTATATGGGATGTGCGTCGGCCGTTAAAAGCTCGGACAGAGTCGGCAATAAGGAGCTGCCCGCCGGTGCGGTGCTAATGTGCGATGAGCATGTAGTCGGTGAAGCTTCCGGCAAACCTGTGCATATCGATTGGCAGGCGTTCGGTTTGAATGAGAGAAAGGCAAAACTGTGCAGTTCTATCAATCTCAGTTTGGTCAGCCGCCCGCTACCGGCATTGACGCCCAAAGCTACATCTGGTCCTTTAAGGGCGAATACAATGAGCTGCAATATTCAGTGAAAACTCCGTCGGCTGATGGACCATGGTCTGGATGTGTGACGCAAAATGCTAACTTTAAAGCGGTAGTCCCATCTCAAAGACGATTTGGCCAAAAGGCCGCTGACCGCTCGGTTTCGGCCAGCAGCGGACGGTCGCGACTTGGGCGTTGGTGAGATGGGCATAGTTTTGCGGCCGATATTGGATGAGGACAAGGACACATGGGGCCACTCTTTTCCATCGCCGTGATGGCGATTGCAGCAGGCACGATTTTTTGTATTGTTGCGGTTGCTTTTAGATTGTTCGTATCTTCAAGGCTTGCCATCCCTTGTGCTTTTGGCTTCGTTATCGGGGCCGGTTTGTCTGCGACTCTGTGTGTAGGGCTTCTTGCGCTAACGGTGGGGGTGGGAGTCGAGCTAACAGGATTGCAGCCACTCACGTACTTATGTACCCTTGCAACCAGTGCAGTCTTGGGCGGCGCTATGCTTTCGTGGCAGGTCTTCCGAAGACTTCGTTCTCGATGAGATAAGAATTACCGCTGAGGGTCGGCGGTTGCGAATAAAAGCTCCGAGCGCAGAGGATGAAAAAGCGGTTGGCTCAGCTCGAACTTTTGCCCTTACTCTTGATGCTGGAAAGTATGACGCCTCGTGGATGCAGTTCGCACCGGAAATTCAGAAGAGGCTAGTAAGGTTGAGTTACGTCACTAGCATAGGCAGCATGCGTTCGGGACCGAGCGATATATAGGAGCGCAAGCCCGTCGGTCTGAAATTCATTAAGGACCTACAAGGTGTGAAACGGCTGCCTTGGCTCGAAAACAGCCAGTCGCGAGAAGTATAAGCCGGCTATCATCCGTCCAAATTTTCAACCAAAAAGTCTATGAAACTTCGCAGCTTGAGCGCCTGATAATGTCGGCTTGGATAGACGGCGAATAGCTGCCCTTGGTAGGCTTTTTCTGCGTCGCAGGTGTGCACCAGACGTCCGCTGGCGAGGTCGTCAGCCACTAACCAGCCAGGCAAAAAAGCGGCACCAATTCCGGCCATAACGGCGTGATAGCTTAACGTAGTATCGCTCGAGTGCATTGCTACCGGCTGCCCAGGGGCCAGAAGCATTCCTGCAACTGGCATCTTAGGGCGGCCCAATTGCATGTGGTTCGGCATTATCATTGCGGGCAGATAGGATTCGCCGCACCGGTTCTGCGTAGCCGCTTGCGCCAAGAATGTCGGCGTGGCAACGCAGTAAAACGACACGTTACATAGCCTCCTTGAAATTAGACTTTGCGATCCATCGTTTTTCATACGCAGCGCAAGATCGAAGCCTTCGGCCACCAGGTCGACCATGCGGTTTTCCAAGTAAAAATTGAGGCGAACTTCCGGACAGCGTTGCCGGTAGTCGGCGATCAGCGCAGCGAAGCGCGGTGTTGCGATCCATACAGGCGCACTGATTTTCAGTTCACCACGGGGCGGTCCGGTGACATGACTTAGGGCGGCTACACCGGCGTCTAGCATATCGAGTGCTTGCTTGGCCTGCTCGTAGAACAGCCTGCCCGCTTCAGTTAGGCTCATGTTCCGACTAGTGCGATTCAGCAGGCGTGCGGCCAGGCTTCGTTCAAGGCGCGCCAAGTGCTTACTGACCATTGGAGGCGCCATCCCAAGGCGGCTGCCTGCGCCCGTAAAACTTCCGCTTTCAACAATCTCGCAAAAAACACGCAAGCCGGGTAGGTCTATCATCGCCAAAGTTTCCTAGTTGGGAAATGATGATTTGCCAATGCGCACATCGATTTCTGGAATGAGAAAGCATAGCATCAGTTCTCCAATAACTTTCAATTCAATCTCGCATGACTTCATTTTTACTTCCGGCCGATAACCGCTATTTATCTGCAGGCTTGTGGCTAGCACAGATTGCCGTGGCACTGGTGTTCGCAGCTTCGGGTTTGACCAAACTGTTTATGCCGATTGCCGAACTGACCGCCATGATGACTTGGCCAGGCGATTATCCCCTGCCGTTTGTGCGAGCCATTGGCATGGTGGATTTGCTAGGCGCTGCCGGCGTGTTGCTGCCGTCGCTGACCCGCATCCGTCCGTGGCTGACCGTGCTGGCAGCGGGTTGCTGCGTTCTACTGCAAATACTGGCGATCGGCTTTCATGCGAGCAGGGGCGAGTTTTCTGTGTTGCCACTCAATTTCGTGCTGCTACCGCTGTGCGTGCTGGTGTTATGGGGGCGTGGCAAAAGCATGCCGATCAAGGAGCGCACGGCGTCGCGCGAGTAAGGCTACTGACAGTAAGGAATAGTTCAGTAACGAGGGGTTAGCAAACGCGACTTAGCTCGAGTGCGGAAATTCTAGGAAGGGTTCGCGTTGCAGCACTATTAGATCATGCAGCGACTTGGTTGGGGGGTACACCGAACGCAAACTTGACGCTGCTAGGCGTCCGCTATGGGTCGGAAGCTCTCGCTCATCGGGCGCGCTGTGTCAGGTCCCGTCTGAGCGAGATTAGCCAAGCGTCATCCGCTCCGTCAGTGGCTAATCATCCAACCCCTTCCCGCTTAAAATATCGGGAATGGCCTTGATCACCCTCGCGGTGCGCGTCTTCGACTGCTTGGCCGACGAGAAATGCAGGAGATATGCCCGCCTGCGCCCCGGCGTCAACGCCTCGAAAGCGGTTTTGAGATCCAGCATTTCATCGAGCTTGGCCTGAAATTCCTCCGGCACCGAAAACTCCTCGGTCTTCTTGAACTCGACCTTCAGGCCGGACGCCTCCACTTTCACCGCCTCGGCAAGATATGCCTTCAACACCGCTTTCAGCTTGCGGATTTCCCCGACGTTCTTGAAGCGCACCTGCCGCGCCGCCTGCACGTTGTCGGTCTGTTTGATCAGGATACCCTTGGCGTCCTTCATCAGCGCGCCCTTAAAAAACAGCAGCGCGCAGTACTCCTTGAACGAGTGGATCAACGCCACATTGCGACCGTCGAGCGTATAGCACGGCACGCCCCACTTCAGATCCTCGACAAGACCTCTGTCGAGACAAACCGCCCGCAACTCGCGCACCTCGTCCACCCAGTTCTTCAGCCGTTCAACATAGGCATCGACTTTAGGATTCAGGGTGTGCTTTGTCATGGCTCGCCTCTCAATAGGTCCCGGGAAGAAGGATGTTGCGGTCGACATGCTGCAGATCGCGCAGTCCGCAGAAGGCCATCGTCAAATCGGCCTCGTTGCGGATGATCTCCAAACATTTGCTCACGCCCTGCTCGCCCATCGCGCCCAGGCCATACAGGAACGGACGTCCAATATAGACGCCTTTCGCGCCCAGCGCCACCGCCTTGATGACGTCCTGGCCGGAGCGGATGCCGCCGTCCATGTGCACCTCGATTTCATTGCCCACCGCTTCGACGATCGCCGGCAGCGCGCCGATCGACGACTGCGCGCCGTCGAGCTGGCGGCCGCCGTGGTTGGAAACGATCAGCGCATCGGCGCCGCTTTCGACGGCCAGGCGCGCGTCCTCCGCGTCCATGATGCCCTTGATGATCAACTTGCCGCCCCAGCGCTGCTTGATCCACTCGACATCCTTCCACGACAGGCTCAGATCGAACTGCTGGCTGGTCCACGACGACAGCGACGACATGTCCGACACCGACGTCGCGTGGCCGACGATATTGCCGAAGCTGCGGCGCTTGGTGCCGAGCATGCCGAAGCACCAGCGCGGCTTGGTGGCCAGGTTGATCATGTTGGCGACCGTTAGTTTGGGCGGCGCCGACAGGCCGTTGCGCAGATCCTTGTGACGCTGGCCCAGCACCTGCAGATCGAGTGTCAACACCAGCGCCGAGCAGCGCGCGGCCTTGGCGCGGTCGATCAGGCGGTTGATGAATTCCCGGTCCTTCATCACGTACAGCTGGAACCAGAAAGGCTTGCTGGTGTTGGCCGCGATGTCCTCGATCGAGCAGATGCTCATCGTCGATAGCGTGAACGGCACGCCGAATTTTTCGGCGGCCTTGGCGGCGAGGATTTCGCCGTCGGCGTGCTGCATGCCGGTCAGCCCGGTCGGCGCCAGCGCCACCGGCATCGTCACGTTCTGGCCGACCATGGTGCTGGCCAGGGTGCGGTTTTCCAGATTGACGGCGACCCGCTGGCGAAATTTTATCTTGGCGAAGTCTTCGTTGTTGGCGCGGTAGGTCGATTCGGTCCAGGAGCCGGCATCGGCGTAATCGTAGAACATGCGCGGAACGCGCTTCTTGGCCAGAACGCGCAGGTCTTCGATACTGGTGATGATGGTCATGCACACTCCTCGGGCGATAGTCGACAAATCATCGGGCATTTTGGTGAAAATGCCAATAGCAATGTGGCGCTACAATACCCGTCCGGGCAGGATAATCAAGGAGTTGATTTTGGCGCGACCAGGCAGCAAGGGGAATATGGTGATCGTGGTGATAGCGGCGGCTTTGCTGTGCACCCTCGCCTACAAGAACATGACCAGGGTTCCGGCGCCGCCGCCGGCGACCAAGGGCAACTGCACGCCCGAGGCGATCCGCCAAGTCGGCGATCCGATCGAACGGGCGATCCTATCCGGCCAGTGCGCCAAACAGCCCGCCGCCGCGGGCGCCAAAACCGATTAACGCGCGCCGCAAAGCAAAAAGGCCTGAAGATTTCTCTTCAGGCCCTTCTACTTACGAATTTGGTGCGGCTGGCAGGAATCGAACCCACGACCCCTTGGTTCGTAGCCAAGTACTCTATCCAGCTGAGCTACAGCCGCGAAAGACAACATTATAGCAGGGCGATCTCAAATCTAAAAGCTCTGGCAAGAGAAATGTTCACACATTATTTCATAGCGCCGGGCCCGTGTCGCAATGACAGACTTGACCCCGGAGTTGAAAAGAAAAAAGGCCTGAAGATTGCTCTTCAGGCCCTTCGTCTTACGAATTTTTGGTGCGGCTGGCAGGAATCGAACCCACGACCCCTTGGTTCGTAGCCAAGTACTCTATCCAGCTGAGCTACAGCCGCGAAAGACAAGATTATAGCAGCGTTTTTCCGATTGGAGAAGCATTCCTTTTAGGAAATTCCAGTTTTGCCTCATATCAACTATTTATCTTTCCCTCGACCCGCCCCGCTACTATGATGAAGTACGATTTTTCAATTGGAGACGACAATGAAACGCTTTTTGCAGACTGTAGTGATGATGGCGGCCTTCGCCGTGGGCAGCGCCGGAGCCGCCGACGCCGAACGCGCCAGCGCCAAGGACGCCGTGGCGATGGTGAAAAAGGTGATCGCCGATATGAAGAAGTTGGGCAAGGATAAGGTGATTCAGGATATACAGGCGCAAAGCCCGCAATACCGCGACCGCGATCTGTACGTGTCGGTGGGCACGTTGGAGGGCATGAGCCTGGCCAACGGCAACAACGCCAAGATGGCCGGCAAGAATATCATCGACCTGAAAGACCTGGACGGCAAACTGATCACGCGCGAGCGCATCGAGATCGCCAAAACCAAGGGGTCGGGATGGCAGGACTATAAATGGCCCGATCCCGTCACCAAGGCGGTGCAGAAAAAATCGATGTACGTCGAACGGCACGAAGATATGACCGTCGCCTGCGGCATCTATAAAGACTGAGCGCGCCATTGCTGCGCGCATAGCAAAAGGGCCTGAAGATTTCTCTCCAGGCCCTTCCACTTACGAATTTTTGGTGCGGCTGGCAGGAATCGAACCCACGACCCCTTGGTTCGTAGCCAAGTACTCTATCCAGCTGAGCTACAGCCGCGTTGGCAACATTATAAAGCATTAATTTCGTTTTGCAAAGTCCGATTTTTTCTATCGTTTAGTTGGCTTGGGATGGATATCACCAAATCAACTTCTTCGCGCACCGCTATTTCAAGCTTCGTTGCACCTCTTTCTAGCGGCATGCCGTTCGAAAGAAGCAGCATTATAGGGACACTTTCCCGGCTTGTCTAGCCCACGCCGAATTCCGCCGCCGCCTTCGCCGACCACAGCGCTTCGTTGTAGGAAGGATACGGTATTCCGTAGCAATCGACCTGACCGCCCTCCCCGACAAACTTGACCCACCAGCCCGCCTCGTCGGAAATGATGCCGATGTCGCCAGGCTTGCAGTGACTGGCAAGATGCTCGTTTTGCTCCAGTACAACAATATTTACTTTGCGGTGACGCACGACGGTAACCATGGCAAACCTCCCTGTTTGCGGCCTCGGCCGCTATGTAGACGGTGCCGCAGTGTATCCCAGGCAGCCGCCCGGATGCGCTGCAACATAGATAAAAAATCCACTTATTCCCCCTTATTCACCGCTGTGATCTCGATCATCATCAATAAAAATTTGCATTCGATTGCGCGTTGCAGCATCATTGACCTGTCTCCTCTATTCTCCTCCAAGGAAATAGATTTAGCCCGCTCCTGTAGCGGGCTTTTTTTTTACCGTGTACGATTCGATCAGCTTTGCCTTTTCATAAGAACAGATAACAGATCATAAACAGGCCGTCCACATAGCATGAATCGAACCGACTCCGCGCCCTCCCCCTCCATCGACTGGGCCCGCACCGCCCTGGGCGCCCGCGACGGCTGGCCGCCGTGCCTGCGCCTGACGGTCGATATCCTGCTCAATTCTCCGCTGCCGATGGTGCTGATGTGGGGACGCGAGCAAGTGATGGTCTACAACGACGCCTACGCGTCGCTGATCGGCCTGGCCAGCCTGCGCGCGCCCGGCGCCAACGTGCCGTCGATGCAGCCGGCCGCGTGGAGCTGGAACAGCGCCGCCATCCGCCAGGCCTGGGAAGGCCACAGCGCCAGCTACCTCGGCAACATGCTGCCGGTGTGGCGCCACGGCGCCGTGGCCCAGCTCGCGCTGGACCTGTATTACACCCCGATCCGCGACGACAGCGACGCCGTGGCCGGCATCCTGTGCGCGCTGTCGCCATCGCCGCCGGCACCGCAGGCGGCGGCCGCCACCGACACCCGCCCGCTGCGCCTGCTGGTGGTCGAGGACAACGCCGACGCCCGCTACCTGGTGTGCGAGACGCTGCGCGCGCTCGGCCACGAGGTGCACCCGGCCGCCTCCGGCGAGGAGGCGCTGCCGGAATTGTCGCGCCAATCGTTCGACATCCTGTTCACCGACGTCAGCCTGCCGGGCATGTCCGGCGTCGACCTCGCGCGCCGGGCGCTGCAGCAGGCGCCGGGACTGGAACTGATGTTCGCCTCCGGCTACGGCGACGAATTGACGCGCCATCTGGAGTTTCCGGCAAGATCGTTGCAGAAACCATACGACATCGAACAACTGCAGAGCGCACTCGACCAAATCGCCCGGCGCCTGCGCGGAACGGCCCCGTGACGGCGCGCTGACAACAGCGCGTCCGGGGCGGCGGCATCAACCGTGCGGTGCCGGCGTTAGCAAAGCGTTACAATGAAGACACCGTAAACCGTCAAGCGTTAGCCTGGCGACCCTGCGGCCGCCACCTGGCGGCACAGGTCCCGCGGCAGCCTGAAGTGACACATGATTCTTCCCAACGAGCCCAACGACGTCATAGCGCCCGCCCCCCCGGCGGACGACGCCATGCTCACCACCGCGCAACGCGCCCATGAGGAATTGCTGAGCGCCCGCGAAGCGCTGCGCCAAAGCCAGCTCGAATTGCGCGCGCTGGCCAATTCCATGCCGCAGCTGGCGTGGATCGCCGAGCAGGACGGCACCATGATCTGGTACAACCAGCGCTGGTACGACTACACCGGCACCTCGCCCGAGCACATGGCCGTCGGCGGCTGGCGCGACGTCTACGCCCCCGACTGCCTGGGCGCGATGGTCGATCTGTGGGAGCAATGCCGCACCACCGGCGCGCCGTTCGAGCTGGAGGTGCCGATCCGCAGCGCCGACGGCGAGTTCCGCTGGTTCCTCACGCGTGCCAACCCGGTGCGCGGCGGCAACGGCCAGATCCTGCGCTGGTTCGGCACCTGCACCGACGTCGACCAGGTCAAGCGCGCCCAGGAAGCGCTGCGCGATGAAACCGCCGTGCTCGAGCTGGTCAACCGCACCGGCACCGCGCTCGCCTCCACCCGCGACCTGCATCCCTTGCTGCACGAATTGACCGACGCCGCCACCAGCATCAGCGGCGCGCGCTTCGGCGCCTTCTTCCATCAAGGCATCGACGGCGACGGCGCGGCGGCGCTGCTGCACACGCTGTCGAGCGGCGCGCCGGACGGCTTCGCCGGCTTCGCCGAACCGCGCGCGGCCGCGCTGCTCGCCGCCACGGGTGGCAAGGGCCCGGTGCGCAGCGACGACGTGCAAGCCGAGGCAAAGCCCGGCCAGCCGGCGGTGCGCAGCTACCTGGCCGTGCCGGTGGCGCTGAGCTCGGGCGCGGTGATCGGCTGCCTGTGCTTCGGCCATCCGGAACCGCACATGTTTACCGAGCGCACCGAACGCATCATCGGCGGCGTCGCCGCCCAGGCCGCCATCGCGATCGACAACGCCCGCCTCTACCAGGCCACCCAGCAGGCGGCCGAGGAGCGCAAGGTGCTGCTCGACAGCGAGCGCCAGGCGCGCGCCGAGGCCGAGCGCACCAGCCAGATGAAGGATGAATTCCTGGCCACGCTGTCGCACGAGCTGCGCACGCCGCTGACGGCGATCCTGGGCTGGGCCCAGGTGCTGCGCCGGGGCAGCCGCGACCAGGCCGACCTGCACCGCGGCCTGCAGACCATCGAACGCAACGCCCGCGCCCAGGCCCAGCTGATCGAGGACTTGCTCGATATGAGCAGCATCGCCTCCGGCAAGGTGCAGCTAGAAATGCTGTCGCTGTCGCCGTCGGCCATCGCCGCCGCCGCCATCGAGACGGTGCGCCCGGCCGCGCAGGCCAAGCACATCCACCTGACCACGGAGTTCGAGGCGCTGGCCGGCATGGTGGCCGGCGACGCCAACCGCTTGCAGCAGATCACCTGGAACCTGCTGACCAACGCCATCAAGTTCACCCCGCACGGCGGCACGGTGACGGTCGGCGTGCGCCGCGAAGGCGACCAGATCGCCATTTTCGTGCGCGACACCGGCATCGGCATCGCGCCCGGCTTCATCGCCCACGTGTTCGAGCGCTTCCGCCAGGCCGACGCCACCACCACCCGCCAGCATGGCGGACTGGGACTGGGCTTGTCGATCGTCAAGCATCTGGTCGAGCAACACGGCGGCACCGTCAGCGCCGAAAGCGCCGGCGAAGGCTTGGGCGCCTGTTTCACCGTGCGCCTGCCGCGGCGCACCGGCAAGGACGAGGCCTCGGCCTCGGACGGCGCGCGTTCTGCTGCGACGCATGATTTATCCGGCTTGCAAGTGTTGGTTGTAGACGACGAGGACGACGCACGGGAGTTGATCAAACGCATACTTAATGACTGCAACGCCGACGTGCTGACCGCCGCCACCGCCTCCGAAGCGCTGACGTTGCTGGAGCACGCGCGGCCCGACCTGATGGTCAGCGACCTCGGCATGCCGGAGGTCGACGGCTACGGCCTGCTCGACCGCATCCGCGCGCTGGGACCGGCGCAGGGCGGCAACCTGCCGGCCATCGCGCTGACCGCGTTCGCGCGCTCCGAGGACCGGGTGCGCGCGCTGTCGAGCGGCTTCATGGCGCATATCTCCAAGCCGGTCGAACCCGCCGAGCTCATCTCGAAAGTGGCGGCCATGGGCGCGGCGCACCGCCACGCATGATATCCTCTGGTCAATACAGGAACGACGACGATGCCATCCAATACACCAAAGTAAGCATTATTTCCACAAAGTACACAATTTCTCCTACTTTGAGACGCGGCACTGTCCTACAAGCAATCCACCGAAGGCTTGTTACACTACAAAAATTCGCGGGATAAGGTACAATTATTTCCGCACGGCAATAAGTTACAGATGTGTGCGCCGCAGCACAGCGGTTTGCTATATTATCGATTTATTATGGGCACTATCCCGGCCATTCCGGCCGTTTGAAGAGACAGACAGAGACAAATATGCCGAGCCGAGACGAAATTCTGCACGCCAAGATCCTGGTGGTGGATGACAGTGCCGACAACGTCGACCTGATGCTGGAGATCCTGCGCGAAGCCGGTTATACCAATGTCGCGTCGACGATGCTGCCAGAACAGGTGTGCCCGATGCACCGACAGCAGTGCTACGACCTGATTTTGCTCGATCTGCAAATGCCGGGGCTCAATGGTTTCCAGGTCATGAAGGGTCTGAAGGAAATCGAACAAGGCGGCTACCTGCCGGTGCTGGCCTTGACCGCCCAACCGAGTTTCAAGATCGCCGCGCTGGAAGCGGGCGCGCGCGACTTCATCAGCAAGCCGTTCGACCTGCTCGAGGTGCACAAACGCATCCATAACATGCTCGAAGTGCGCCTGCTGTACAAGGAACTGGCGCAGTACAGCCGCCAGCAGCAAGAGCTGGCGCTGCACGATCCGCTGACCGGACTGCCCAACCGCCGCCTGCTCGAGGACCGCATCGCCACCGTGCTGCAACACGCCACGCGCCAGCAGAACAAGGCCGCCGTCATGTACCTGGACCTGGACGGTTTTAAAGCCATCAACGATACCCACGGCCACGCCACCGGCGACGACATCCTCAAAATGGTGGCGCAGCGCCTGGTCGGCTGCGCCCGCAAGGAAGACACCGTGGCCCGCGTCGGCGGCGACGAGTTTGTCATCGTCATGGGCAACATCGCGCACCTGGGCGACACCCAGGAGCCGGCCAGCAAGCTGATCGAGGCGGTCTCCGAGCCCTACCTGATCAACGGCCTGACGTTGCAGCTGTCGACCAGCATCGGCATCGGCATCTTCCCCGACGACGCCGACGCGGTCGCCTCGGTGATCGCCATGGCCGACGCCGCGCTGTACGAGGCCAAGCGCTCCGGCAAGAACCGCAGCTGCACCGCGCAGACCTTGCGCAACCAGCCCACGCGCCAACACGTCAGATCGCCGGCGCCGGCCTGAAAGCCGCGCGGTAAAAAAAAGGGCGGGTAATATACCCGCCCTTCTTCTATTGCACGGGACGAACCCGTGCGCTGCGGCGCGCTTAGTGCGCGGCCGCTTTTTGCTTGGCGCCGGCCTTGCCGCCCTCGTCGACCTTGCCGGCATGCTGATGGTCGGCCTTGGCGTTGACCATGTCCGGCGGGACTTCGATGCGGGTGATGCCCGAATCGACCGAGACCGGATCGCTGGCCGGGAACGTCATTTCGATGCCGCCATCGAGCAGCGTTTCCTTGGCTTGTTCTTCCGGCGTTTCCTGTTCATGGTCGGCCAGCGTGGCGATCGCTTGCGCCCACTTGACGAAGTCCAGCTTGGACAGGTCGCGCACGCTGTGCACGTCGAAGGCCTGGGCCAGCGCCTTGGCGTCCTTGGGGCTGATGCCGCGCAGCGCGCTCACCGGCGCTTCGGCCAAGGCCCGGAAAGTCAGCCCTACGTATTCCTTGTCGACGATGGTATCGATATTCATGATGTTTTCCTTTAGTGGGGGTTACAGCACCACTGTGCCAGCCGCGCCGCGGCGGGTCTGTGCGCAATCAAACATTGGCGCCGTCGCCCGACGCCGCCGCTTCGATTGCCGGTTGAGCTTTTGACATTCATATAGGCAATTGCTATGATCGCCTGGTGCTTCTCTGGCTGCGTTTACGCCGCGAAGATTTCGCAGTATCAGCATGAGCAGAGACCCCGTGCCTAAAATAGAAAAACCAAAGATCCTGGTCGTCAACGACGACGCGAACAGCCTGTTCGCGTTGACCAGTTTGCTTGCCCAGTGGGCCGAGCAGGAATGCTACGAAGTGCTGGCGGCGCGTTCCGGACAAGAGGCGCTGCGCCAGGTGTTGATGCACGACTTCGCCGTCATTCTGCTCGACGTCAACATGCCCGGCATGGACGGCTTCGAGACGGCCGAGGCGATCCACCAGCGCGCGCGCTCGGCCGACATCCCGATCATCTTCATCACCGCCTTCCTAGCGGACGAGCTGGACCGGTTGAAGGCCTACCAGCGCGGCGCCGTCGACTTCCTGTTCACGCCGGTGATCCCGCAGATCCTGTACGCCAAGATCGCCGTGTTCGTCGCGCTGGCCGTCAAGAACGAGGAATTGAAGAAGCAGGCGCGCCAGCTGAGCCAGCGCACCACCGAACTGACCGCCACCAATAAACGGCTGACGCGCGAGATCGAAGACCGCCAGGTGGCCGAGCGGCAAAACCACGCCAAGGACGAGTTCCTGGCGATGCTGGGCCACGAGCTGCGCAATCCGCTCAGCGCCATCAGCAGCGCCGCCTCGCTGATCGGGCTGCCGGGCGTGTCCACCGACGGCGTGCAGCGCGCCAAGAAAATCATCCAGCGCCAGAGCCAGCACCTGGGCCGCATCGTCGACGACCTGCTCGACCTGTCGCGCGCCATGTCCGGCAAGATTTTGCTCAACCGCGCGCCGCTGGACCTGTCGGCGCTGGTCGCGCACACGCTGGAAACCTTCCGCGCCACCGGCCGCAGCGGCGACTACCAGCTGATCCAGGACCTCGATCCGGGCTGGATCGACGGCGACGCGACCCGCCTCGAACAAATCGCCAGCAACCTGATCGACAACGCCCTCAAATACACGCCGCCCGGCGGCCGCATCGAAGTACGCACCTGGACCGAGAACGACGACGTCGTGCTCAGCGTGCGCGACACCGGCGTCGGCATCTCGGCCGACCTGCTGCCGCACGTGTTCGACGTGTTCGTCCAGGGCTCGAGCACCCTGGACCGGGCCCAGGGCGGCCTGGGCATCGGCCTGTCGCTGGTGCGCCGCCTGACCGAACTGCACGGCGGCAGCATCGAAGCCGAAAGCAAGGGACCGGGCGGCGGCAGCACCTTCACGCTGCGGATGCCGCGCATCGAGCACCAGGTCGCGCCGGCGCCGGTGGCGGCGCCGGCCGCGCAGGAGCGCGGGGACGGCAAGCCGAGCGTGCTGCTGATCGAGGACAACGAGGACGGCCGCGAAATGATGGCCATGATGCTCAGCTGCTACGGCTACGAGGTGCAGCACGCCGAGGACGGCCTGCGCGGCCTGGAAGTGGCGGCGCGCTTCCGGCCGGACCTGGCGCTGGTCGACATCGGCCTGCCCGGCATCGACGGCTACGAGGTGGCGCGCCGCCTGCGCGCCGACCCGGCCACGCGCGACATCAAACTGATCGCGCTGACAGGCTACGGCCTGGCCGAGGACTTGCGGCGGGTGCTCGACGCCGGCTTCGACCGCCACCTGGTCAAACCGGTCGACATCGACCACCTGATGGAGGTGATCGGCAGTTGCACCGAGCTGCCGGTCAAACAAGCCGTCAAGTAAATGGTGAAAATAGCGCCGTGGCCCCGCGCCACAGTGCGCCATGCTTTGCGAAGCTCGGGTATCATCCGAACACGATAAGTCTGCCGGAAAAAAAGCGGTTACCCACCGCAACTCCGGTCCGCTAACATCACTTCAGAGAAAACCATGTCCTTACCGGCTCCACAAGAACATCAGGACGCGCTGCGCAGCGCGGATTTGAGCGAACTGCTCGGCCACGTACACACGTGTTGGGATAACGAAAGGCGCTCTCTGTCGCGCCAGTTGCACGACAGCCTGGGCTCGTCGCTGACGGCGCTGACCATGCATCTGGGGTTGCTGATGCAAAAGATGCCGCAGGAGCCGGCGCTGCAGGACCGCGCCGCGCACATGAAGCAGCTGCTGATGCAAATCGTCGAGACCAACCGCCAGATGCAGCTCAAATTGTGGAACGACAAGCTCGAGTTCCTTGGCGTGCGCGTGGCGCTGGGCGAGCTGGTCGAGCAGTTCGGCGAGCAGCACAAGATCGTCGCCCGCTGCAGCCTGCCGGATGACGAACTCGATTGTCCGCGCAGCCACGGCATCGTGCTGCTGCACACGCTGGAGGAAGCGCTGCGCAACATCACCGCCCACGCCAAGGCGACCGAGGTGGACGTGATCGTCGACGACAACGAGGACGAGGTGATGCTGACGGTCAAGGACAACGGCGTCGGCCTCGGCGCACCGACGGCGGCGACGCTGGGCCAGGCGGGCGGCAAGTACGGCCTGCGCATGGCGCGCGAGCGCGCCGCCTATCTGGGCGGCACGCTGACCCTGGCGGCCGGCGCCGAAGGCGGCGTGGTGTTGACGATGATTTTGCCGAAGCCCGTGAACGCGCTGTAACGCGCATCGTGTCCGTTCCATGTGGCGCGCATCAGCGCAGCGTGATCGGCCATGCGTGCGCCGTTGACGGCGCGTCCATGGCCGCTGACGGCGTTCCGCCTGATCGGCCCTGCGTGTCTCCGCGGCCGCGCGAACAGCCAACCCGGCTCAATGCAACTTGACCAGCGGCGTGCTGCGCTTGATCAGGAAGCGCGCCAGCGCCAGCACCCCGGTGCGTATCGTCCCCAGCACTGCCTGGTGGTGCATCAAATGCAAGCTGGTGTACATCAGGCGCGCGACAAAGCCGTCGACGAACCAGCTTAAACCCTTCAGCGATCCCATCAGGCTTCCCACCGAGTTGGTCTGCCCGAACGACACCAGCGAGCCGTAATCGCGGTACACATACGGCTTGCGCTGCGGCGCCTTGCCCTTTTGCTGGCGCACGAACGTGGTCACCAGATAGTCCGCCTGCTGGTGCGCTGCCTGCGCGCGCGGCGGCACCAGCTTGCCATCGGGCCCGGCACACGCGGCGCAATCGCCCAGCGCGTAGATATAGTCGTAACCCTTGACGGCCAGATCCGGCCCGACATCGATCTGCCCCGATTTCACCGTCGGCAAACCCAGCTCCTTGAGGAAATCGGGCGCCTTGATGCCGGCCGCCCAGACGACGATCTGCGCCGGGTACGAAACCTCCCCCGCGCTCACCTGCGTCGCCGAAATCGCCGTCACCCGCGTATCGGTGACCACGCTGACCGCGCGCTGATGCAGCAGTTCCAGCGCCGCCTTGGACACCTTCTCCGGCAACGGCGCCAGGATGCGCGGCGCGCCCTCGATCAGGGTGATGCGCACGTCGCGCTCGGCCTGCAGCTGGCGGAAGCCGTAGGCCGCATACACGCCGCTGGCCTCGCGCAATTCCGCCGCCAGCTCGACGCCGGTGGCGCCGCCGCCGATGATGACGACATCGATGCCGGCATCGGGCTGCGCGCTTTTTTTCAAGGAGGCCAGGGTCAACAGCTTGAGCAAGGTGAGGCGGAAGCGCTCGGCGTCTTCCGTCGCGTTGAGCGAAATCGTATGTTCGGCCGCGCCGGGCACGCCGAAATAATTGGAGGTGCTGCCGACCGCCAGCACCAGCGAATCGAAGCGGACCTGCCGCGCGGGCAGGATCAGCTCGTTCGCCGGCTCGGCGCCGCGTATCTCGCCGACCGTCAACAGCCGCTGCGCGGCGTCGAGCGCCACCATCGGGCCATAGGCAAACGTGAAGCCATTGTCATGCGCCAGCATCTGGTAGGACAAGCCTTCCTGGTGCACGTCCAAGGTGCCGGCCGCCACCTCGTGCAGCGACGGTTTCCAGATATGGTAGAGCCGGCTGTCGACCAGCATCACCGCTTCCGGACCCAGCTTGCGGCCCAGTTTGCAGGCGAGCTCGAGCCCGCCCGCGCCGCCGCCTACAATGACTATTTTGCTATGCAAATGTTTCTCCCGTGGCGGCGGCCTGCACCGCGTTGTGATGTGAACCGTCGCGCTTAACGGTCGCGACCGTTGCCGTTGCCGTGGCCATTGCCATGGCCGTTGCCGTGACCCTTGCCGTTGCCATGGCCGCGGTCGTCGTCGCGTCGGTCATCATGACGGTCGTGGCGGTCGCCGCCGCCGTGGCGGCTGCGATAAGCCGGCGCGTACTGGTTGTTATACCAGCTATCTTGAACAAAATACACCGGCTGGCCGCAGGCGTTGTACGCGCCGCAGTGCTTCGACCATTTTTTGGCGTGACCGGGCGGCACCCGCAGGTAGATCGGCGCGCGCTCGACGTAGTGGGTCGGGCGCTGGACGATCAGCGGTTCGCGATAGATCACTTGCGGCTGCGGATAATCACCGATGTCGATGCGGCCGTAAAACCCCGGCTGGCCGACGCTGACCGAAACGTTGGTGGTGCCGGCGAAGGCGCTCGCGGACAAAGCCAGCAAGCTGGCCGCAATGAGTTTGGCTTTCATGATGTGCCCCATATTGTTATATATATCGTTGAGCGAAGTTGCTCAAGGAACATAGTATCAACTGTGGAGCACTACTTCCGTTCGCCAGCGTACATAGTCTTTCGCAAGCTTGCCCTGCGAACAAGCGCGACGATCGGCGTCCGCCGCTTAGCGCAATTCGGCGTCGAGCTGGCGGATCGCCGTCTGCGCCTGCGTGATGACGCGGTCGGCGATGCGCTGGCGCATGCCGGGCACGCGCGCGGCCGCCTCCGCCTCCAGCAGCAACGGCGTCAGCAACTGCAGCGCGGACTCGTGGAAGCCCTGCGCGACCAGGCTCAACTGGTCGTTGAACGATTGCTCGGCCGCTTGCAACTGCTTGCGCAATTCCTGCTCGAAGGCGGCGCGCTTGTCGCGGATTTCGGTGCGTTTGCGCTTGCCGCCATCGGTGAACCACTTGAAGGCGCCCGCCAGCAGCACCGCGCCGCCGACGAACGGCGCCGCCGGCGCCACCACCGGCAACACCACCGCCGCGCCGATCAGATAGGCGGCCGTGCCGGTGCCGGCCGCCACCACCGCCCCGCTCATCAAGGTGACGTTGGCCGCCGTGTCGACCTTGTTGACCAGGCGCGTGCCGATGCGCAGGCGCGGCATCAGCTTGGCCAGGGTCGAGTGGTGCTGCCGCTGGAACACCGACGACTGGTTGAGCCGCATCGCCGCCTGGAACAGGCGCAAGTCCTCCTGCAGCAAGTGCAGCGACTGCTCCTTGCGGCGCACGATGCGGTCCAGGCGCCGCTCCATCTCCTGCCCGAACTGCTGGCGGCCGATGCTGGCCCACACCTCCTCCTCTTTCCACTGATCGGTGTTGAGGCGCTCGCCGATGGCCAGCTCGATGGCGTTGCCGGCGTCGTGCACGGCGTCGTCGATCTCCTCGGCCAGCAGGCGGCGCTCGTGGGCGATGCGCTGGTCGACCAAGGTCAGCCGTTGCAGCACCTGGCCTTTCAGATCGTTGGCCGCGTTCACCAGGGTGGCGGCGGTGGCCTCGCCCATCGACAGCAGCCGCGCCTGGTCCAGGTAGGCGCTGATGTCGCTGGTGATCGAGGCGGTGGTGCTGACGACCAGCTGGCGCAGCTGGTCGTGGTCGATGTCGCCGGACTGGAAATTGCGCGCGTGCTCGACCAGCTCGGGCTGGCCGGCGTTGCGGCCGAACTCGGCCACGGTGTCGGCCAGCGAACGGCCGCGCACCAGGCGCCGCGCCTGCTCGCCGATATTGGCCAGGATGCCGCGCTGCTCGGTCGCCGGCAATTTGTTCAAGTCGTCCGGCGACAGCCGCACCGCCAGCGCCTTGGCCAGCCGTTGCGCCAGCAGGCGGGCGTCGCCGCCGTGCAGGGCCAGCAGCGGGATGGTCATGCCGAGCGCGTTCTCGCGCGCGGCTTGGTCGATGCCGGCGCAGCTGCGCGCCAGCGCGTTGAAGGCCCAGTCGACGTCGATGCCGGACTCGATGGCGTTGAGCACCAGCGCGGTGAACACGGCCGAGGATTTGCCGTCGCCGGCGATGTCGGTGACGGCGGCGAATTGCGCCAGCGTGAGGCTGCCTTCGTTGCCGGCGATGGCGCCAACCGCGCGCGCATAGGCCGAACTGAAGCTTTGATCCGACGACAGATGCTCGTCCAGCGAGCGGACGCTCACGGCGTGGGCGGTCGGTGGAGTACCGTGGTGACTATTCACACTTGCTCCGATTCATAAGATTACCTGGCCACGATTTTAACTGAAGCGGCGGCGACCCGCGTGCCGGTTACGGCGTCCCGGTCGCCAGGAAAAGGGTTTCCTTGATTTCCTCCATCACCACATAGCTCTTCGATTGCGCCGCGCCGGGCAGGCTGAGCAGCATATCGCCCAACAACTTGCGGTATTCGGCCATCTCGTGGATGCGCGCCTTGATCAGGTAATCGAAGTCGCCCGATACCAGGTGGCACTCCTGCACCTCGGGGATGCGCAGCACCTCGCGCCGGAACTGCTCGAACACCGGGCCGGACTTCTGGTTCAAGGTGATCTCGACGAACACCAGCAATTTGGCGCCCAGCGCCGGCGGGTCGATGCGCGCGTGGTAGCCGGTGATGACGCCGTCGCGCTCCATGCGCTTGACCCGTTCGATGGCCGGCGTGATCGACAAGCCCACCTGCTCGCTCAAGTCCTTCATCGAGATGCGGCCGTCCTGCTGCAGGATCTGCAGGATCTTGCGGTCGAGCTTGTCGAGGGCGCGGACCGATTCCTTTTGAATTCGCATGATAATCCACTAAATAATTGGCGTTATACAGTAACAATTGCTAGCTGTACAAGCATACCATAGTGGAATATCTGGTTCATAAATAATAGGGGTTCGTATGCGCGTTGTCATCCTTGGTAGCGGTGTTATCGGCGTCACCAGCGCCTATTATTTGGCCCAGGCCGGCCACGACGTGACCGTGCTCGACCGCCAACCCGGCCCCGCGCTGGAGACCAGTTTCGCCAACGCCGGGCAGATCTCGCCCGGCTACGCCTCGCCTTGGGCCGCGCCCGGCATTCCGCTCAAGGCGATGAAATGGATGCTGCAGCGCCACGCGCCGCTGTCGATCACGCCCGACGGCACCCTGTTCCAGCTGCAATGGATGTGGCAGATGCTGCAAAACTGCACCACCGAACGCTACGCCGTCAACAAGGAGCGCATGGTGCGCCTGGCCGAGTACAGTCGCGACTGCTTCAAGACGCTGCGCGCGGCCACCGGCATCGAATACGAAGGCCGCCAGCAAGGCACGACGCAGCTGTTCCGCACCCAGAAGCAGCTCGACGACGCCGCCAAGGATATCGCCGTGCTCGATGAAACCGGCGTCGCCTATGAACTGCTGGGCCGCGAACAGCTGGCCGGCGCCGAGCCTGGCCTCGACCAGAACAAGCTGGTCGGCGGCCTGCGCCTGCCCAACGACGAGACCGGCGACTGCCAGTTGTTCACCACCCGGCTGACGGCGATGGCCGAAAAGCTCGGCGTCAAATTCCGCTACGGCGTCGACATCACCGGCCTGATCGCGTCCGGCGACGACATCAAGGGCGTGCGCTGCGGCGCCGAGGTGGTGACCGCCGACTCCTACGTTGTCGCGCTCGGCTCGTATTCGACCGGCCTGCTCAAGAACCTGGTCGCCATCCCGGTCTATCCGCTCAAGGGCTATTCTATCACGGTGCCGATCGTGAACGCCGCCGCCGCGCCGGTGTCGACCATTCTCGACGAGACCTACAAGATCGCCGTGACGCGCTTCGACGACCGCATCCGCGTCGGCGGCATGGCCGAGATCGCCGGCTTCGACACGCGCCTCAACCCGCGCCGCCGCGAGACCTTGGAGATGGTGGTCAACGACCTGTTCCCGGGCGCCGGCGACACCGCCTCGGCCAGCTTCTGGACCGGCCTGCGGCCGATGACGCCGGACGGCACGCCGATCGTCGGCCGCACCGCGCTGCGCAACCTGTTCGTCAACACCGGCCACGGCACCTTGGGCTGGACCATGTCGTGCGGTTCGGCGCAGCTGCTGTCCGATATTATTTCGGCACGTCGGCCGGCAATCCAGGCCGATGATTTGTCGGTGGCCCGTTACAGCGGCGCCGCGGCGCCGCGCCAGCCGCAATTGGCCAGCGCTTAAGGCGTCTTCTCCTGACGTCGCAGGCGCCGGTGGCGGCGCTTGCATGGCCGGCTTGCATGGTCCGGCTTGCATGCTCAACTTGCACGCTCAACTTGCACGCTCAACTTGCACGCTTAAATAAGCGCCGCGCGCCAATCCGCCCAACCTGTCTGCGCGGTTGTCTCGCGCACGGGATCATGTGCGCGTCCGTGGTCGATCGCACCACATATTCATTTGCCACTGTCGCATCCCCGCCTATATCGCCCCCGGAACCCAAAACATCGTCATCATGGCGTTGAGAATGGGCCGTAGCGTGCGTATAATTTTAATCATGAACAAACTTGAAGCATTCGGCCACATTGCGGCCTTGGCCATCCGTGGCGAACTGGTGTTCCCCACCAGCGTAAACGCGGCGCTCCGCGTTCAATTGGCATTGGACGATCCGGAATGCCCGGTCGACAAGGCGATCGGCCTGGTGCTGGCCGAGCCGCTGCTGGCCGCGCGCACCGTCGCCATCGCCAACTCGGCGATGTTCAACCGCTCCGGCGCGCCGGTGATCACCAACGTGCGTGGCGCCATCATGCGCATCGGTTACCAGAACCTGTTCGCGCTGGCCGCCGCCATGGTGGTGCGCCAGTTCGGCAGCAAGATCACCGACCCGAAACTGCGCGCCAAGGCCGAGGCGCTGTGGGACCACACCATCGCCGTCTCGGCGCTGGCGCGCCTGATCGCCCGCCACGTCACCGGCGTCAACGAGGACACCGCGCTGTTCGCCGGCATCGTGCACGAGGTGGGCGGCTTCTACCTGCTGTCGCGCGCCGACGAGTTCCCCGGCCTGCTCGAGGAAGACCCGGAGAACTGGCACTCGGCCAGCGAGGAGATCATCACCCGCGAGGTCATGCGCAAGCTGTGCATCCCCGAGCCGGTGGCCGACGCCATCGAAGGCCTGCGCGACAGCTTCATGTCGATCCCGCCGGACTCGCTGCTCGACACGCTGCTGCTGGCCAACCACCTGACGCCGGTGCGCTCGCCGCTGCAGGAGCCGCAGCGCGAGCTGCCGCCGCACTCGGACTCGGCGATCGACCTGTTCATCGACGAGGACAAGCTGGCCGAGATGCTCAAGGAGGCGGCCAACGACGCCGCCGAAATGAACGCCGCGCTGCTGGTCTGAGCGCCACCGGGCCGGCGTGTCGCGGTCGCGCGCCCGGCCCTCCCCATGGAGATGATGCATGCAGACTGCCCCCCCGTCCTACGGGTCGGACCAATCCGGCCTGGTCTGCGGCTACGTGTTCGGCCGCGAGGCCGACGGCACCGGCCGGCCGCTGGACACCGACGAAGCGCGCGTCTGGCTGAAGAACCGCGCCCACCATCCGACCGAGTTCATCTGGCTGCACTACAACCTGGCCAACACCGCCAGCGAGAAATGGCTGCACGAGCACACCGCGCTGCCCGAGGAATTCTACGAAAGCCTGCATGAGGGCCCGCGCTCGACCCGCATCGAGCTGGCCGACAACACCCTGATCGCCGTCGTCAACGACGTGCTGCACGACTTCACGTTCGACCCGTCCGACATCTCGACTTTGTGGCTGAGCGTCGACAAGCAGGTCGTCATCAGCGCGCGGCGCAAGCCGCTCAAGGCGGTCGACGTGCTGCGCAACGCGGTGCGGGGCGGCGAGCCGATCCGCTCGTCGGTCGAGCTGCTGATCCACCTGCTGCGCGACCAGGCCGACGCCCTGATCAAGATCGTGCGCGACGCCATCGCCACCGTCGACGGCATCGAGGACAATCTGCTGGCGGGCAAGCTCAACACCAAACGCGCCAGCCTCGGCCACCTGCGGCGCGTGCTGGTGCGGCTGCAGCGCCTGCTGGCGCCGGAACCGGCCGCGCTGTTCCGGCTGCTGCAAAGGCCGCCGGCCTGGGTGGCCGAGATCGACGCCCAGGAGCTGCGCCAGTCGACCGAGGAATTCTCGATGGTGCTGGCCGACATGGCCTCGCTGCAGGAACGCATCAAGCTCATCCAGGAAGAGATCGCCGCCCTGGTCAACGAGGGCAACAACCACAGCCTGTTCGTGCTGACCGTGGTCACGGTGCTCGCGCTGCCGATCAACATCATCGCCGGCCTGTTCGGCATGAACGTCGGCGGCATCCCGCTGGCCGACGCCGCCCATGGCTTCTGGGTGGTGGTGGCGATCGTCGCCAGCTTCACCGTCATCGCCGGCTTCCTGGCCTTCCGCCGCCAGCGCGACGTCCGTTAAGGAGCCACCATGCACGGCCCCTCGCCCGACAATCCGCAGCCGATGGCAGGCTTCCCGCAGGTCTGCTATCTGAAGAGCATCGTCACCAACCCCAACATCGTCGTCGGCGACTACACGTATTACGACGATCCCGAGGACAGCGGCAATTTCGAGCGCAACGTGATGTACCACTTCCCCTTCATCGGGGACAAGCTGGTGATCGGCAAATTCTGCGCGCTGGCGCGCGGCGTCAAGTTCATCATGAACGGCGCCAACCACAAGCTGTCGGGCATTTCGACCTACCCGTTCCAGATCTTCGGCAACGGCTGGGAAAAGGTGATGCCGGCCGAGGGCGAACTGCCCTACAAGGGCGACACGGTCGTCGGCAACGACGTCTGGATCGGCTACGACGTGCTGATCATGCCGGGCGTGACCATCGGCGACGGCGCCATCGTTTCGTCGCGGGCCACGGTGGTGGCCGACGTGCCGCCCTATACGGTGGTCGGCGGCAATCCGGCCAGGGTGATCAAGGAACGGTTTCCGGCCGGCGTGGCGGCGGCCTTGCAAGCGATCGCGTGGTGGGACTGGCCGGTCGAGCACATCACCGAGCACCTGGCGCTCATCGCCGGCGCCGACGTGGCGGCGCTGGAGCGGGCGCGGCCTCGCCCCTGAGCAGATACAGGCGGCGCGCGCCGAACGTGGCGAAGACCAGGCCCAGCACCAGCGCGATCAGGTTGTCGCGCCGATGGGCGGCGCGCACGGCGTCGAAGGCGGTGACGTCCTTGCCGCCGACGGCCACGCCGAAGCCGGTGTAGAACAAGCCGGGCACGAAACCGGGGCGCGTGGTCTGGCGCGGATCGAATTTGACGGTGACCGGATACAGCATCGTGGCGTCGCGCACGGCGGCGCGCATGCGGCCGTCGCTGTCGCCCTTTTCCAGCAGCGCGAACTGGCGCGCGTCGCCGGCCACGGTGAAATACAGCGCACCCATGCCGGTGTAGCTCCAGGTCACGCGGCCGGTCACGCGCTCGAGCCGGTCGGCCGCCGGGAAGCGCCACTCGAGCGCGCCGAACACCAGCAGCAGGCCGATACCGAGCAGCAGAAAAAAATAGCCGCCGCGGCGGTCCTGGTACCACTTTCCCATGATGCGTCGTTCGTGTTGTGATGAACGCCATCATACATGGCCCCCTTCCGCCCGTGGATTAATAAACATTTTCGTTTACTTAATAGCCGGGACCGCTTACATTATCGGTTATGCCAACCGACCGACACTCAATGAAAACACCGCTACTGATTAGCGCCGCCTGCCTGCTGGCCCTGCTCTCGACCATCGGCGCCGCGCTGCCCTACCCGATCCTGCCGCCGCTGTTCGCCGCCGGCGTCACAAACGATCTAAACAGTTTCCTCGGCTTGCCGCCCAAGCTGCTGTTCGGCCTGGCGCTGATGATCAACCCGCTCGGCCTGCTGATCGGCTCCGCGCTGCTGGGCCCGATGTCCGACCGCTACGGCCGCCGCCCGGTGCTGCTGGTCACCCTGTACGGCGCCGCGCTCGGCCACGCCATCACCGCGCTGGCGCTGCTGTTCGAATCGTACCCGCTGTTCATCGCCGCGCGCTTCTTCACCGGTCTGCTCGAAGGCAACGGCTCGGTCGCGCGCGCCATGCTGGCCGACCGCCTCGAGGGCGACCTGCGCCGCAAGGCGCTGTCGTGGCTCAACGGCGCCTTCTACCTGGGCTGGCTGGCCGGCCCGCTTCTGGCCGGCTTCACGTTGGTGTGGGGCATCACGGTGCCGTTCTGGATCGCCGTCGCGCTGCTGCTGATGACGGCCGTGCTGGTGGCCATCGCGCTGCCGGCCGAAGCGCCGTCGGACGCCACCACCTCGTGGTGGCAGGTGGCGCGCGACCGCCACGCGCTCAACCTGCTGCGCGAACCGGACCTGCGCAACCTGTTCATCGTCACCTTGGCCTACACCAGCGGCGTGACGGCGTTCTACGAATTCTATCCGTTGTGGCTGGTGGAAGTGCCCGGCTACGGCTCGCAAGGCATCGCCTGGACCACGGCCGGCCTGTGCGCCGTCATGACCGCCACCACCTTCTTCGCCGGCCGCCCGTTCAAGGGCGAGCCGCTGCTGCGGGCGCGCGCCTTCGCCTTCGTCACGGCCGGGCTGATCACGCTGCTCGCCGCCAGCAACGCGACCGTCGGCATCGCCGCGATCGTCCTGTTCGGCATTCCCCACGCGTTCTACAACGGCATCGTGCCCACCTGGTGCGCGGAACGCTTCGGCGCCCACGGCCAGGGCGCGGTGATGGGCTTGATCTCGACCACGTTCTGCCTGGCGAACATCCTGATGGCGCTGATCGGCGCGGTGCTGACCTTGATCGACACGCGCCTGATCCTGCTGTTGGGCGCGGCGTTGACCACGTGGTCGGCGTGGCGCATGGGCGGCTGGCACGCCAGCATGCGCCGCAAGGACCAGGGCCAGGACCAGAACCAGGACAAGGACAAGGACGAGGACGACGGTGCCATCGAGGGAGCGCTGCCGTGAACACCGCCGAACAAACGCTCTTCCTGATCAAGACGCGCGGCCCGCAAACCGCGCAGCAGCTGGCGGCCTTGCTGGACCTGACCTCGATGGGCGCGCGCCGCCAGCTCGAGGCGTGGCAGGAAAAAGGCATGCTGACGTACGAGGAAGTGGCCGACAAGCGCGGCCGCCCTTCGCGCCGCTGGCTGCTGACCGAGGCCGGCCACGCGCGTTTCCCCGACCGCCACGCCGACCTGACGGTGCAGCTGATCGACCAGGTGCGCGGCCTGTTCGGCGACGCCGGCCTCGACAAACTGATCGCCGCGCGCGAGGCCGTCAGCGAGCAGCAGTACCGCGCCCATCTGCGCAACGCCGACGCGCTGCCCGAGCGCGTGGCCGCGCTGGTGCAGGCGCGCAGCAGCGATGGCTACATGGCCGAAGTCGAAACGCGCGACGACGGCAGCCTGCTGCTGGTGGAGAACCATTGCCCGATCTGCGCGGCCGCGCGCCAGTGCCAGCAGTTCTGCCGCTCCGAGCTGGACCTGTTCCAGCGCGTGCTCGGCCCCGATTGCTCGGTCGGCCGCGTCGAACACATGCTCAACGGCGCGCGCCGCTGCGTGTACGTCATCAAGCCGATTTGATCGGTCCCATCTTGAAGTAAGCCTTATGCCATAAGGCTTAAATGATTTCCAAAGAAAATAGAGTGTCACAGGAAATGTAGAAGTCAAGCATGACCGTTGGGCTACGCTCGGCCGTTTGATCGCAGTCAAGCCGCAATACGCTGGTCAGAAGACAATCAGTGCATGCCACGCACCATTGCGTTGCCAACCACAATGATTGCTTCGTTGAAGGCGCACCATGCTCTATTTCACCCCCAGCCCCGTCCCGCTTGCCCGCGCCCTCAGCGAGAAGTTGATCGCCATCAGCCGCGCCGGCAAGAGTCTGTTGATGTTCGGCGCCGACTGCGTGGCGCTGCCGCTGTGCCTGCAACTGGCGCTGCTGGCCGGCGCCGGCGCCGATGCCGGCGCGCCGCCGGCGCTGATGCTGTTGCTGACGGCGATGTCGATCGCCGCGCTGTCCATGAGCGACCTGTACTCGGCGGTGGTGCGCTACCTGGACCAGCGCATGCTGACCATCGCCGGCCTCGGCCTGGGCGGCGCCGTGTTGGCGGTGTCGGCGCTGACCATGGACCGCGACGACCAGCCGATGCCGTCCGGCGCGCTGTTCAATTACTGGCTGATCGCGATGTCTTATCTGGTCGCCTCGCGGGTGGCGGTGCGCGCCTTCCTGCGCCGCCACACCCGCGCGCCGGCGCAGGCGCGCGAAGCGGTGGCCATCTACGGCGCCGGCGACACCGGCGCCCGGCTGGCGCAGGCGATGCGCGGCGACAGCCGCTACTGCCCGGTATGCTTCATCGACGAGAAGTGCGCCGGCGAGCAGCGCACCGTCGGCGGCTTGCGCGTGTTCCCGCCCGAGCGGCTGGGCGAGATCGTCGCCGCCTCGGCGATCCGGCTGATCGTCGTCGCGTTGCCGGCCACCTCCGGCGACCGGTTGGGCGCGGTGGTGCGCATGCTGCGCACGTCCGGCGTCAGCATCAAGTTCCTGCACGGCCTGCTCGACCTGGCCGACCACGCGCTGCGCCGGCAGTCGATGGCGCGCGGCGCGTCGCCCGCCCACCTGCCCGACTTTCCGCTCGAACAGCTGCTGGGCCGCCCGCCGGTGCAGCCCGACGCCGCGCTGTTCAGTCGCTGCGTGCGCGGCAAGAGCGTGCTGGTGACCGGCGCCGGCGGCTCGATCGGCAGCGAATTGTGCCGCCAGGTCGCCGGCCTGGGACCGCGCCGCCTGCACCTGCTCGACCATTCCGAGTACGCGCTGTACACGATACGCCAGGAGCTGCAGGCCAGCTGGCCGCAGCTGTCGGTGCGCGCCCACCTCGGCTCGGTGTGCAACGAACAGCTGCTCGAGCGCGTGATGCAGGAGGACCGCATCGACACCATCTACCACGCCGCCGCCTACAAGCACGTGACGATGGTCGAGACCAACCTGGTCGAAGGCTTGCGCAACAATGTCGTCGGCGCGCGCGCCGTCGCCAACATCGCCGCCAAGTACCTGGTCGAGACCTGCGTGCTGGTGTCGAGCGACAAGGCGGTGCGGCCCAGCACCATCATGGGCGCCAGCAAGCGCCTGTCCGAGCTGGTGTTCCAGGCCGCCGCGCAGGCATCGGCCTGGAACGCCGGCGGCGGGCGCGCCACCACCTTCAGCATGGTCCGCTTCGGCAACGTGCTGGGCTCGTCGGGATCGGTGGTGCCGCTGTTCCGCCGCCAGTTGCAGGAAGGCGGCCCGCTGACCATCACCGACGCCGCCATGGAGCGCTACTTCATGCTGATCCCCGAGGCGGCGCAGCTGGTGATCCAGGCCGGCGCGATGGCCGAGGGCGGCGAGGTGTTCGTGCTCGACATGGGCCAGCCGATCCGCATCGTCGACCTGGCGCGCAGCATGATCGCGCTGGCCGGGCTGACCGAGAAGACGGCCGAGCGTCCGCACGGCGACATCGAGATCAGCTACGTCGGCCTGTTCCCCGGCGAGAAACTGCAGGAGGAGCTGCTGATTGCCGACGGCGCCGAGCCGAGCCGCCACCCGCGCATCCTGCGCATGAAGGAGCAGGCGCTGCCGCCGGCGGTGCTGGACCAGTACATCGAGCTGCTGCTGATCACTTGCGGCACCAACGACCGCTGGCTGATCGAAGCCATGCTCAAGACCATCATGAGCGAGTTCACGCCGCAAACCGGCGCCCGCGCCGGCGACGGCGAGGCGGCGCTGCGCGCGATCGCGCAACTGAGCATGGCGCCGCCGGCGCCGGCGCAGGCCCAGGCGTCCTGACCACATCGATATCCGGCCGCGCGCCCAGCCTACCCGCGCCGGCCGCGTCCCCTCAACCTTTGTAAGGAGCGTTCATCATGCGCCAGTTCACCCCCGCCGTCGTCGGCCGCAAGATGCGTTTCGCGCTGGTCGGCTGCGGCCGCATCGCGCAAAACCATTTCGCCGCGCTGGCCCAGCACGCCGAGCGCTGCCAGCTGGTCGCCGTCTGCGACGTCGATCCGGCCGCGCTGTCGCGCGCCGCCGCCCAGACCGGGGCAACACCCTACTCCCGCCTGGACCAGATGCTGGCCGAGAGCGAAGTCGACGCCGTCGTCATCACCACGCCGTCCGGCCTGCATCCCGAACAGGCGGTGCGAATCGCCGCCGCCGGGCGCCACGTGATCACCGAAAAGCCGATGGCCACGCGCTGGGAGGACGCCAAGCGCATGGTCGGCGCCTGCGACGCGGCCGGCGTGCGCATGTTCGTCGTCAAGCAAAACCGCCGCAACGCCACCTTGCAGCTGCTCAAAAGCGCGGTCGCCAAGAAACGCTTCGGCCGCATCTACATGGTCAACCTGAACGTGTTCTGGACCCGGCCGCAAAGCTACTACAACAGCGCCGGCTGGCGCGGCACCTGGGAATTCGACGGCGGCGCGTTCATGAACCAGGCCAGCCACTACGTCGACCTGCTCGACTGGATCGTCGGCCCGGTCGAAAGCCTGCAGGCGTACACCGCCACGCTGGCGCGCGACATCGAGGTCGAGGACACCGGCGTCATCAGCCTGCGCTGGCGCAACGGCGCGCTCGGCTCGATGAACGTGACGATGCTGGCCTACCCGCACAACCTCGAAGGCAGCATCACCATCCTCGGCGAAAAAGGCACGGCGCGCATCGGCGGCGTCGCCGTCAACGAAGTGCAGCAGTGGCAGTTCGCCGAGCCGGACGAGGACGACGCGCGCGTGCGCGAGGCCAGCTACGCCACCACCTCGGTGTACGGCTTCGGCCATCCGCTGTACTACGACAACGTGATCAAGGTGCTGCGCGGCGAGGCCGAGCCCGAGACCGACGGCCGCGAGGGCTTGAAGTCGCTCGAGGTGCTGATCGCCGCCTACCGCTCGGCGCGCGACGGCCGCCGCGTGGCGCTGCCGCTGGATTACTGACATGGACACTATCAATATGGACACGCCCCGGGAGCACGCCATGGATTCGACGGTACACCCCAGCGCCATCGTCGACGACGGCGCCGTCATCGGCGCCGGCACGCGGGTCTGGCACTTCAGCCACGTGTGCGGCGGCGCCCGCATCGGCGCCGGCTGCTCGCTGGGCCAGAACGTCTACATCGGCAACGACGTGGTGATCGGCGACAACGTCAAGATCCAGAACAACGTCTCGGTCTACGACGCCGTCACCATCGAGGACGACGTCTTCTGCGGCCCCAGCATGGTATTCACCAACGTCTACAACCCGCGCTCGGCGGTCGCCCGCAAGAGCGAGTACCGGGCCACGCTGGTGCGCCGCGGCGCCACCATCGGCGCCAACGCCACCGTGGTGTGCGGCGTGACGATCGGCGCGCACGCCTTCCTCGCCGCCGGCGCGGTCGCCAACCGCGACGTGCCCGACTTCGCGCTGATGGCGGGCGTGCCGGCGCGCCAGATCGGCTGGATCAGCCGCCACGGCGAGCGGCTCGACTTGCCGCTGGCCGGCGACGGCCGCGCCGCCTGCCCGCACAGCGGCGATGCGTATGTGCTGCGCGACGGCGTCTGCGCGCTGATACCGGCGCCCTGAGCCACCCATCCATCCCCACGGAGCCCCCCATGGAATTCATCGATCTGAAAACGCAATACCAGCTGCTGCGCGACGACATCAACGATGGCATCCAGCGCGTGCTCGACCACGGCCAGTACATCATGGGGCCGGAGGTGGCGCAGCTGGAGCAGAAACTGGCCGCGTTCAGCGGCGCGCGCCACTGCATCACCGTCTCGTCGGGTACGGAGGCGCTGGTGATCTCGCTGATGGCGCTGGGCATCCAGCCCGGCGACGAGGTCATCACCACGCCGTTCTCGTTCATCGCCACCGCCGAGGCCATCGTGCTGCTGGGCGCGCGGCCGGTGTTCGTCGACGTCGAGCGCGCCAGCGGCAACCTCGATCCCACGCTGATCGCCGCCCGCATCGGACCGCGCACGCGCGCCATCATGCCGGTGTCGCTTTACGGCCAGCCGGCCGACATGGACGCCATCAATGAGATCGCCCGCGCGCACGGCCTGGCCGTCATCGAGGACGCGGCGCAAAGCTTCGGCGCCGCCTATCGCGGCCTGCGCAGCTGCAACCTGTCGGCCATCGGCTGCACCAGCTTTTTCCCCAGCAAACCGCTGGGATGCTACGGCGACGGCGGCGCCATCCTCACCAGCGACGACGAACTGGCGCGGGCGATGCGCGAGATCCGCGTGCACGGCCAGTCGCGGCGCTACCGCCACACCCGGATCGGCGTCGGCGGCCGCATGGACACCTTGCAGTGCGCCATCGTGCTGGCCAAGCTGGGCGCGTTTGACGGCGAGCTGGCGCGGCGCCGGCGCGCGGCCGCCGTCTACGACCGGCTGTTCGCCGGGCGCGTCGACACGCTGGCGCCGGCGCCCGACCGCGACAGCGCCTACGCCCAGTACACGGTGGTGCTGCCACGGCGCGCCGCCGTGCAAAGCGCGCTGGCACTGGCCGGCATCCCCAGCGCCGTCCACTATCCGCTGCCGATCCACCTGCAGCCGGCCTACGCCCGCTTCGACGACGCCGCCTGCCCGGTGGCCGAGCTGCTGGCCGAGCAGGTGCTGAGCCTGCCGATGGGCCCCTACCTTGCCAGCGCCGACGCCGAAAAAGTGGCGCACGTGGTGCTGGCCGCCACCGCAAACTAGGATCGCGCCATGCCTACGCTGTCCAACCTGCCCACGTTCTGGAAGCATCTGCTCACCGTGATGAGCGGCTCGGTGGCGGCGCAGGCGCTGCCGATCCTGGCCGCGCCGCTGATCACGCGCCTGTGCACGCCGGCCGAGATGGGCGCCTTCAGCGTCTGGTTCGGCGTGGTCGCCATCGCGTCGGTGATCGCCACCCTGCGCATGGAAAACGCGATGATCTTCGACCAGCGCCGCCAGCGCCAGCATCTGTGCTTCAGCGTCGTGGCCTGGTCGGCGACCTGGCTGGCGCTGCTGCTGACGGTGGCCGCCGCCGTGGCCAAAATGAGCTGCCTGACCAGCATGTCCTGGATGGGCGCGCTGACCGTGGGCATCGCCGCCTGGCTGACGGCGACGATGCAAACCACGCTCGCCTACGCCGCCTCGCACAACGCCTTCGCCCCGGCCGCCAAGGCCCGGATCGTCGCGGCGGGCGGCATCGCGCTGGCGCAACTGGGCATCCTCAGTGTGGGCGCCGGCGCCGACGCGCTGAAGGCCGGCCACCTGATCGGACTGGCGCTGGGCCTAGTGGCCGCGCGCATCCTGCTCCAGCCGCCGCTCGGCCGGCGCGCCGGCGCGCCGGCGTGGCGCGCGTGGACGCGAGGTCCGCACTGGCGGGCCTGGCGCGACGGCCTGCGCGCCAGGGCGCTGGCGCTGCTGCGCCGGCTGTCGCGCCACGGCCTGTCTGCGCTGTTCCCGTCCAGAACCCAGCGCGCCTTCCTGCGCACCCACCGCGCGCTGTGGAACTTCACCTTGCCGGCCAATCTGCTCAACACCGGCGTCGGCCAGCTGCCGCTGCTGATCATCGGCGCCCGCCACGGCGTGATGGCCGCGGGACTGTTCGCGCTGACGCAGCGCGTGCTGGCCGCGCCGATCTCGCTGCTGGCGGCGTCGGTGCACGAGGTGTTCAAACGCGAATCGGTGCGGCAGTTCCAGGACACCGGCAATTGCCGCCCCGCCTACATGCATGCGCTGCGCGTGTTGCTGCTGCTGGGCTGCGCGCCGTCGCTGATCCTGCTGCTGGCCTCGCCGGCGCTGTTCGCCTTCGCCTTCGGCGAGGCCTGGCGCGGCGCCGGCGAGCTGGCGCAGATCCTGGCGCCGCTGTATTTCCTCAACTTCCTGGCCAGTCCGCTGAGCTACGTGTTCTTCGTCGCCGGCCGGCAGAAGATCGAGCTGGTGTGGCAAATCGCGCTGTTCGTCATGACCGTGGGCGTGTTCGCCGCCCCGCTCACGCTCAAGCAGAACGTGCTGGCCTACACCATCGGTTACTCGCTGCTGTACCTGCTGTATCTGCGCATGTCGTACCGCTACAGCGTCAACCGCAACCCGACCGGCGGCCTGCATGCTGCCCGTTGACCGTCCCGCCGTGCAAGCCGCCGGCGCCGCCGCCGCCGCCGCGGCGCCGGACGCGCCGCCACGCCGCGCGGCCGGCGCGCGGACCGCGCCCACCGGCCTGCCCGGCCCGGCCTGCGCCGAGCTCGCCTTCTTCCTGCTGTTCCCCGGCTTTTTCGCCTATCAGACCTTGCTGGGGCTGGGCATGATCCGCGCCTTCCTGGGCGGCTACTTCGCCATCGTCGCGCTGCTGATGTTTCCGCTACTGTCGCTGTGCTACCTGCGCCGCCTGCGCGCGCACGCCTACCGCCTGCACGCCGTCGACGCCGCCCTGCTCGGTTTCCTGGCCTATTTCGCGGCGGTGATGGCCTGCAACGCGGGCAGCGCCGACGCCGGCATCCTCGCCTCCCACGTGCTGGCCATCGTCTATATCCTCAGCCTGTTCATCATCTTCAAGACGCTGGATTTCGAGAGCCGGCGCTTCCGGCTGACCCAATTAGCCAGCCTGGCCGCGATGTCGGCCGTGGTGTTCAGCTACTCGGTCGACGGCGCGTTCTACCTGGCCGTGCTGGGCGCCGCGCGCGATCCCGACAGCGTCGCCACCTACCAGGGCTTCTCGCGCTCCTACCTGATGCCGCTGGTGGTCATGCTGGCCTGCACCCGCCAGCGCGGCTTGCGCCGGGCGCTGTACGCGCTCGGGCTGCCGACCTTGTACATCAACACCGCCCGCAGCGAGTTCGGCGCGCTGCTGTTCCTGATCCCGCTGATCGAGTTCCACGCCGCACGCCACCGCATGGCGATGCTGGCGGGCTTGCTGCTGGTGTTCCTGCTGCTCAAGTTCAACCTGGACAGCATCCTGGCCGCCGTGCCCAGCAACCGCACGCTGGAGCTGCTCGATCCGTCGAGTTCGTCGTCGGTCAGCGCCCGCCACCATTTGACCGAGCAGGCGCTGCGCAGCATCGAGCTGCACCCGGTCCTGGGCGACTACGCCAGCTACGCGGCCGGCAACTATGCGCACAACATCCTGTCGGCCTGGGTCGACCTGGGCCTGTTCGGCTTTCTCGGGCTGCTGGCGTTGCTGATCTATCCGCTGGGCCAGATGGCCGTGCACGGCTACGTGCTGGGCGGGCGCGCCAGCCGCGACCGGCGCTTCGTGCTGGCGTGGTCGATGCTCGGGGTCACCTTGCTGTTGCTGAGCATGTCGCACTATTTCAGCGACATGCTGATCGGCGCCGCGCTCGGCGCCTACGCCCGCTACCGCTCCGGAGGCCATGATGCCTGAAATCGTCCACCTGGGCGCGCTGCCATGAACATCTCCGACCACGTCGCCCGCCTGCGGGCGCTGCTGCGCATCGCCGCCGAGGTCGCCCGGCTGCCGCCGGCGCGGCTGCGCTTCGACACCGCCCTCAATCCCGAGCTGGTGCGGCATACCCACCGCCTGTTCACCCGGCCGCATCCGCGCTACCGGCTGGTGCGCAACAAGTCGATCGGCATCGCGCTGATCGACCTGCGCGCCTATGCCAGCGGCGCCGCCTATCTGCACGCGCTGCGGCGGCGCGACTACGCCGGCTACCACAGCCGCCGCGCCCGCGAACGCGGCTACACCGTCGTCGAAATCGACCGCAACGACTACATCGACGACATCCACGGCATCAATACCTCGGCCGGCGAGCGCCAGGGCCGGCCGATGGACCCGGCCTACGCCGCCCGGACCGAGCGCTACCCGTCGGACGGGCTGTGCCACTACGGCGTGCTCGACAAGGAGGGCCGGCTGGTGGCCTACGGCGACGTCGGCGTCTACGGCGACTTCGCCGCCACCGACCGCCTGCTCGGCTACAAGAACAACGACGGCGTCATGTACCTGCTGCTGGCCGACATCGCCTGCCGCCTGATCGACGACGGCCGCCTCAACTACCTCATGTACGACACCTATCTGGGCGCGTTGCCCGGCTTGCGCAACTTTAAGAAAAAGCTGGGCTTCCAGCCCTACCGCATTCGCTACTCCATCTGCTGAGGACATCATGATCAACAAGCTCGCCAACCAATGTAAGCTGGTGCTCGACGTGGTAAGGCTGCCAGTCGCCAAGCTGTGCTTCGACACCAGCTTCAACCCGGAAGACGTGCGGGAGACGCACCGGCGCTTCACCAGTCCGCATCCGAAGTACAAGGTGTTCGGCTACAAGCAGCTGGGCGTGGCGCTGATCGACCTGCGCCGGCTGGCCGCACCGCTCGCCTACCTTGACGGCATCACCGGGCAAAGCCGCGCCGCCACCTATGTCAGCAAGGCGCGACGGCGCGGCTACGCGCTGGCCCAGATCGACCGCAACGACCATATCGACGCCATCCACGCCATCAACACCAGCCTGGACAGCCGGCAAGGCCGGCCGATGGACGCCAGCTACCGGGAAAAGAAGTTCCATTACGAGACGCAAAGCCACTACCGCTACTTCGGCGTCTTCAACAAGGAGGGCAAGCTGATGGCTTACTGCAACATCGGCCGCTTCGGCAACTTCGCCGCCTTCTCGCAACTGATGGGCTACCGCAACAACGATGGCGTCATGCACCTGCTGGTGACCGACATCGTCGGCCTGCTGCTGATGGAGCTGCAGGCCGGCGACGGTCCGGAGTTTTTGATGTACGACACCTTCTTCGGCGCCCAGCCCGGCCTGCGCCAGTTCAAGACCATGCTCGGCTTCACCCCCTACCGTGCCCGCTACAGCCTGCGATGAACATCATGCGCACCGTCCTCAACCGCCTCTACAGCGACTACCTGATGCCGTCGCGGCTGCCGCACTACGAGGCGCTGCTGCAACACGCGCGCCACGAAGGCTACCGGCAGACGTCGGTGCGCGCGTGGCTGGCGGCGTTGCGCGGCGGGCGCGCCGGCGGCGGCCGGGTGCTGGTGCACCGCCACGACATCGACACCGACCTGCCGACGGCGCGCCGCATGTTCGAGCTGGAACAAAAGCACGGCGTGCGCGCCAGCTACTACTTCCGCCTGTCGACGCTGGACTTCGGCCTGATGCGCGACATCGAGCGCTATGGCAGCGAGGCCAGCTACCACTACGAGGAGATCGCCACCTACGCCAAGCAAGCCCACCTGAAGGATCCGGCCCAGGTGCGCGCCCACATGGCCGAGATCCGCGCCCAGTTCGAACGCAACTTCCGCCGCATCGAACAGCAGCTGGGCAGCAAACTACAGACGGTGGCCAGCCATGGCGACTTCGCCAACCGGCGCCTGGGCATGATCAACCACGAGCTGCTGGACGACGCCCCGCTGCGCGCGCGCTGCGGCATCGCCTGCGAAAGCTACGACCGGGAACTGCTGTCGAGCTTTGACCTGTACATCAGCGACCGCCCGCACCCGCAGTATTTCCACCCGATGCCGCCGCAAAAGGCGCTCGGCGCCTACAGCCGCATCTGCCTGCTGACCCATCCGGCCCAATGGCGCACCAACTGGAGCGCCAGCAGCGGACACAACCTGCGCCGCCTGGTCGAGGCCTGGCGCTGGTGACGGCCGGCCGCCGCGACCTCCACCGCCACCCGGCCACCGGCCACCACCCGCCTCCGACAAGGACCCGCCGATGAACATACTGCTGATTAACCACTACGCCGGCTCGGTGCGGCACGGCATGGAGTACCGGCCGTACTACCTGGCGCGCGCGTGGGTGCGCGCCGGCCACCGGGTGCGCATCGTGGCGGCGGCCAGCTCGCACCTGCGCGCGCGCGCGCCCGAACTGAACGGCCGCCGCGTGCTCGACGAGACCATCGACGGCATCGACTACCGCTGGCACGCGACGCCGGCCTACCGCGGCAACGGCCTGGGCCGCGCGGCCAACATGGCCGCCTTCGTCGCCGCGCTGTACCGCGGCGCGCCGCGGCTGGCGCGCAACTTCCGGCCCGACCTGGTGATCGCCTCGAGCACCTATCCGGCCGACATCTGGCCGGCGCGCCGCATCGCCGCGCTCGCCGGCGCGCGCCTGGCGTTCGAGGTGCACGACCTGTGGCCGCTGTCGCCGATGGAACTGGGCGGCATGCCGGCCTGGCACCCGTTCATCGTGCTGATGCAGGCGGCCGAGGACTACGCCTACCGCCACGCCGACACCGTCATCTCGATCCTGCCCAAGGCCGGCGCCCACATGGCCGCGCGCGGCATGGCGCCGCACAAGCTGCACGTGGTGCCCAACGGCGTCGACCTCGACGAATGGGACCTGCCGCCGGTGCCGCTGCCGGCGCCGGCGGCGGACCTGCTGGCCGGGCTGCGCCGCCAGGGCCGCACGGTGGTCGGCTACGCCGGCAGCCACGGCCTGGCCAACGCGCTCGATACCCTGATCGACGCCGCCGCGCTGCTGCAAGGGCGGCCGCTGGCGTTCGTGCTGGTCGGCGCCGGCCCCGACAAGCAGGCGCTGCGGCGCAAGGCGGCCGCCGCCGGCCTGCGCGACGTCCACTTCCTCGACCCGCTGGCCAAGCGCCACATGCCGGCGCTGCTGCGCGGCTTCGACCTCGCCTACCTCGGCTGGCGGCGCCAGCCGCTGTACCGCTTCGGCATCTCCCCCAACAAACTGGGCGACTACATGATGGCGGCCCGGCCCATCATCCACGCGGTCGACGCGGCCAACGATCCGGTGGCCGAGGCCGGGTGCGGCGCAAGCCTGGCGCCGGACGACCCGGCCGCGCTGGCCGCCGCCATCGCCGCCCTGGCGGCGCTGCCGGCCGCGCGCCGCCTTGCGCTGGGCCAGCGCGGCGCCAGCTACGCGCGCGCCCACCTCAACTACGCGCTGCTGGCGGACCGCTTCCTGGCCGCCTGCGCCGCGCCGCCGCACTGACCCCCACCAAGGAGACATCATGCCCTCATCCCGCCCGCCGCTGGAAGCGGCGCCCCGCCCGCCGGCCGCCCCCGGCGCCGACTTCCTGCCGTTCGCGCTGCCCGACCTGGGCGACGAGGAGGCCGCCGCCGTGCTCGAGTGCCTGCGCTCGGGCTGGATCACCACCGGCGCGGTCAGCCGCCGCTTCGAACAGGCGTTCGCCGACGCCCTCGGCGGCGGCGTCACCGCCGTCGCCGTCAACTCGGCCACCGCCGGCCTGCACCTGGCGCTCGAGGCGCTCGGCATCGGTCCCGGCGACGAGGTGATCGTGCCGACCATGACCTTCACCGCCACCGCCGAGGTGGTGCGCTACCTCGGCGCCGACCCGGTGCTGGTCGACGTCGACGAGCGCACCCTGTGCATCTGCCCGGACGCCATCGCCGCCGCCATCACGCCGCGCACGCGCGCCATCGTGCCGGTGCACTACGCCGGCCTGGCCTGCGACATGGACGCCATCCTGGCGCTGGCCCGGCGCCACGGGCTGCGCGTGGTCGAGGACGCCGCGCACGCCTTCCCCACCCGGTACAAGGGCCGCGCCGTCGGCACGCTCGACAGCGACGCCACCGTGTTCAGCTTCTACGCCAACAAGACCATCACCACCGGCGAAGGCGGCATGGTGGTGTGCCGCGACCCGGCGCTGCTGCGGCGCGTGCGCGTCATGCGGCTGCACGGCATCAGCGAGGACGCCTTCGACCGCTACACGTCGCGCCGCCCGGCGTGGTTCTACCAGGTCGTCGCGCCCGGCTACAAATACAATATGACCGACATCGCGGCGGCCATCGGTTGCCAGCAGTTGCGCAAGATCGAGCGCTTCCTGGCGCGGCGCCAGGCGCTGGCGGCGCGCTACGCCGAGTGCCTGCGCGAACTGCCGCTGCGCCTGCCGCCGGACGCCGACAGCGGCGCCGGCGGCCAGCACGCCTGGCACCTGTATCCGGTGCGGTTGACGGCGGCCGCGCCGCTGGCGCGCGACCGGCTGATCGAGCTGCTCGCCGAGCGCGGCATCGGCACCAGCGTGCACTACATCCCCCTGCACCGCCACCCGTACTGGCGCGAGCGCTACGCGCTGCGGCCGGCGCAGTTTCCGCGCGCCGAGGCCAGCTATCAATCGCTGCTGACGCTGCCCTTGTACACGCGCATGGGCGACGCCGACCAGACGCGCGTCATCGCCACGTTGACGGAGCTGCTATGTTAATCAAACGCCTGTTCGACATCGTGGCCGCAGCGGCCGGCCTGTTGCTGCTGGCGCCGCTGATGCTGGCGGTGGCGGCGTGGATCAAGCTCGACTCGGCCGGGCCGGTGCTGTACCGCCAACGCCGGGTCGGACGCAACGGCGTGCAGTTCCTTATCATCAAATTCCGCACGATGCACGCCTCGGCCGAGGATGCCGGCCTGCTGTCGCTGGCCGACGACGCCCGCGCCACCCGCGCCGGGCTGCTGTTGCGCCGGCATAAGCTCGACGAGTTGCCGCAACTGTTGAACGTGCTGCGCGGCGAGATGAGCCTGGTCGGGCCGCGTCCCGAGGTGCCGCGCTATGTCGCGCATTATCCGCCGGCGGTGCGCGACATCGTGCTGTCGGTGCGGCCCGGCATCACCGACTGGGCCGCCATCCATTTCCGCGACGAGGGCGAGATCCTGCGCCGGGCGGCCGATCCGGAGCGCACGTACGTGCAGCAAGTGCTGCCGGTCAAGCTGGACTATTACGTGCGCTATGTGCAGCAGCGCGGCCTGGCCACGGACCTGCGCATCCTGTTGCACACGGTCGGCGCATTGTTGTCGGGGCGGCCGGCCCCGGCAACGCCGCACGGCGCCGCGCCCGTGCCGGGCGGCCGGCACGCCATGCACGCCGGCACGCCGGCGGCGATGCCGGCAAATGCGCGCACGGGGCGCCGGCCGCGCCTGCGGCTGCTCGCCGAGAGCCGGCTGGGGCCGCACGACTGGCAGTCGCCGCTGATCGCGCTGCTGCGCGGCCTGGCGGCGCTGCAGGTGGCGGCAGCGCATCTGCGGGCGCAGGTCTTCCCCGGCCTGAGCACCTTGCAAGAGCCGCCGCTGTGGTATCTCGGCCTGTCGTTCGTTACCGGCTTCGCCCATCAGGCGGTGGTGGTGTTCTTCGTGCTCAGCGGATGGCTGGTCGGCGGCAGTCTGCTCGACCGCATCGGCACGCCGCACGCCATCCGCGATTACGCCATCGACCGCGTCACGCGCCTGTGGATCGTGTTGCTGCCGGCGTTCGTGCTGATGTTGCTGCTCGGCCTGGCCACCGGCGAGCTGGACGCGGGCCAAGCGCGGCTGGCCGACGCCAGCCCGTGGTCGCTGGCCACCCTGCTGGGCAACCTGGCCGGCGTGCAGACGATGGCCGTACCTGCCTTCGGCGGCAACTTCCCCTTGTGGAGCCTGGCCTACGAGACCTGGTACTACGCGCTGTTCCCGCTGCTGGTGTTCGCCATGCGTCCCGGCGACACGCGCTGGCGGCTGGCCGCCGCCGCCGCGGCGGTGGCGCTGGCGTTCTGCCTCAGCGCCGGCATCGTGCTGTACTTCCTGGTGTGGTTGATGGGCGCGGCCGCCTCGCGCGTGCGGCTCGATATCGGCCGGGTCCAGCGCGGCGCGTGCTGGCTGCTGTTCGGCGCACTGGCCGTGGTGTTGCGTCTGCAAGGCCAGGATGGCGACGTCGACGGCCGCGCGCTGGCGCCGGACCTGCTGTACAGCGCGGTATTCCTGGTGTGCCTGTGCGGCGCCGGACGCCGCGATCCGGCGGCGATGCGGCCGCTGGCGGCGGCCGGCGCCTTCCTGGCCGGTTTCTCGTTCACTTTATATGTGTTGCATGTGCCGCTACTGCGGATGCTGTGGGCCTACCGTGGCGGCGCGCTGCTGTCGACCGGCGATCCGGCCAGCATCGCGGTGTATGCCGCCATGCTGGCCATCGTCGTCTCGCTCTCCTACCTGATCCATCTGCCGTTCGAGGCGCAGACGGCCAGGCTGCGCCGCTTCATCAAGCAATTGCTGCCGGGGCGGGTCGGCAGCAAACTGCGGGCGCCGGCGGCGGGCGAAGCCGGCTAGTGGCCGGCCCGCCGGCGGCGGCCTGGTTCGCCGCCGCCCGCCTGCTCTTGGCGTTATCCGCGTGTTACTTGTACGCGCCGATGCTGACCGGCTGCATCGGCGTGCCCTCGATGTCGTACGCCGGCGCGTAGGTGGTGGTGCCGGCGCCCTTGGCGGGCGAGGTGCTGCGCAGGTGCAGGTCGGGCGTGCCGGTGCGGGTGTACGCGACGAACTGCGGATCGGCGCTGACCGTGCCGCTGGCCACCAGGCCGTTACGCAAACTGAAGTTATAGTTGACGTTCTGGTACACCAGGTTGTTGCGGTAGGTGTTGTGCGTGCCGGTCTTGCCCTGTTCGGAAATGCCGTAGCGGTTGTCGTAGACGATGTTGTTGACCACGTGGGTGTTGTCGGCGCCGGCGCTGCTGTTGTAGAAGTCGCCGCCGCCGACGATGATGCCGATGCCGGTGTTGGCCACCGTGTTATTGGCGATGATGACGTCGGTGGCGTCGTGCCACAAGTGGATACCGCCCTGCGCGACGCGGTAGACGACGTTGCCGACCACGCTGCCGGTGGTGCTCACGTAAATGCCGTGCACATGGCTGCAACCGGCTGGACCGATGTCGTAGACGAAGTTGTTGATGATATCGCCCTTGACGCCGTTGTAGTAGGAATCGACGCCGATGGCCGAGCCGCCGGTGCCGTCGCACGCGATGTTCTGGGCGATGTGGTGCACGCGGTTGTTGCGGATGACATCGTAGGAGCCGCCGTTGTAGATGCCGCTGCGCCACTTGGTGCCGCTCTGGTAGGCGCTGCCGTCGACCTCGAAGCCATTGATCTCGACGTAGTTGCCGCGATTGTCCCAGGCCACGCTGCTGCTCGAGTTCGCCGGCGGAACGATTTTCGCGCCCCACTTGGTGGTGGAGACGTAGTAGATGCGTCCATTCGCGGTGCCGTTGGCGTTGGTCCTGAAGCCACCGGCGTAATTGCCCGGTGCCACGTGCACGGTGGTGTTCGGCGAGGCCAGCGCCGCGGCGCGCCCGATCGTCTTCAGCGGCGAGCCCTGCGCGCCGGAATTGCTGTCCGAACCGCCGGTCGACACGTACAGGTGGTTGGCGGTGGTCGGCGTCGGCGTCGGCGTCGGGGTCGGGGTCGGGGTCGGGGTCGGCGTTGGCGTTGGCGTTGGCGTTGGCGTTGGGGTCGGGGTCGGCGTCGGCGTGGCGCCGGCATACTCGTAGGCGCCGAGATCGTCGCCGGCCCCGACCGGGCGGTCCCTGCCCTCGAAGTCGCGCGGCGGCGCGTCGACGGCCAGGCCCTTGTCGATCGCCGGCGAGTTCGCGCGCAAATGGTAGTCGCCGCCGCCGGTGCGCACGTAGTTGACGAACTGCGGCGCGGCCGCGATGGTCGCCACCGCCACGCCCTTCAGGAGCAGGTAGCCTTGGGATGACTGCTGGAACATCAGGTTGTTCGCATAGGTGTTGTGTGCGCCGATATTGCCCTGTTCGACCACGCCATAGACGGTGTCGTAGACGATGTTGTTGGTCACGCGCGAATTGTCCCCCGCCGCCGTCGCGTGGTAATAGTCGCCGCTGCCCACCACCACGCCGGTGTTCGAGGCGAAGATGGTGTTGTTGACGACGTCCACGCCGGAGGCGTCGTGCCACAGGCGCACCGCCGCGTCCGAGACGCCGTAGATGATATTGTTCTTGACATCCGTTCCAGCGCTGTTGACATAGACACCGTACATGGTGCGACAGCCGTTGGCGCCGATGTCGTGCACCATGTTACCGCTCACGTCATGCGCGCTGCCCTTGAAATAACTGTCGGCGCCGATGCCCCCGCCGGAAGCGCAGGCGCCGCGCCCGATGTGATGCACGCGGGTGCCGTACACGCCGCCGAACGAGCCGCCGGTATAGATGCCGGTGGTCCACACCGTGCCGGCGCGCGCCGTGCCGCCGTCGACCTCGAAGCCGACGATGTCGACGTAGTCGCCGCGGTTGTCCCACGCCGACGACGTGGTCGACGTGGCCGGCGGCACCAGCTTCGCTCCCCACTTGCGGTCCGACACGTACTTGATGCGCGCAGTGGCCGTGCCGCTGGTGTTGGTGACGAAGCCGCCGGCGTAAACGCCGGGCGCGACGTGCACGATGGCGCCGGGCGTGGCCGCTTGCGACGCCCGCCGTATCGTCAGGAACGGCGCCGCCTGGGTACCGGGGTTACTGTCTGAACCTGTGGTCGAAACATAGAGCTCGCTGGCAGCGGCCGCGCCGTTGTACGTGACGCTGGCGGCCAGCACCGGCGCTTGCGCCGCCGTGGCCACGGGCTTGCCTTCATCGCCGCCGCTGCCGCCGCCGCAAGCGGCCAGCAGCATCGCGCAGGCGCCCAGACCGATGGTCGTGGCGCTCCCTTGGGACAGGTAGTTGACAGAATTGTTCATCAGACTTTCCTCGTTCATGAAGTGAATGAGGAAGGTTTGATCTAAATCAAATTCTATAGTTCAATGCTTTTAGAAAAAAATTCTGACAAGACTTTATTACAACAAAAAAACCACGTCAAAACGCGCTGGTAACAATATAAAAAACAGCACAGCTAACTCCGCAGGGCAACAGCGCGGGACATCAGCGCGCAGAGCGGCACAGGACGGCGGGACGGCGGGACGGCGGGACGGCGGGACGGCGGGATGGCGGTCCCCGCGCCGGCGCGTCAGGCGTCGTTGAACAGCACGCCGTGCGGCGCGATGCCGGCCCGGTTGAGCCGCTTGACGGCCGCGTTGAGCTGGCCTTCGGTGGTCACGCCGGCGCGGGTGACCAGGAACACGGCGCCGGCGTGGGCGCCGACCACCAGCGCGTCGGCCGCCTCCATCACCGGCGGCGCCGTCATCAGCACCACATCGTAGCGGGCACCGAGCGACGCGAGCAGCGCGCCCAGATGGCGGTGCTGCAGAAGCTCCGTCTGTTGCGGCAGCACGCTGCCGCAAGGAATAAAATCAAGATGGTCGGCAACTCCGTGGCGCAGCGCCAGGTGCGGCTGCAGCGCGCCGGCCAGGCACTCGGCCAGCCCGCCCGAACGCTCGATGCCGAAATACTCGTGCAGGCGGCCGTCGCGCAGGTCGGCGTCGATCAGCAAGGTGCGCTTGCCGCCCGAGGCCAGAAGCAACGCCAGGTTGACCGACACGAACGAGGCGCCCACGCGCCGCGTCGGCCCCAGGCAGCTGACGACGTTGTTGCGGCTGTGCGGCAACACGAATTGCAGCGCGGCGCGGAACGCCCGCAGGCTCTCGGCCGCCGCGTCGTCGGGCGCCGCCTGCGCCAACAGCAGCGGCGCCCGCTTGCGCGCCTGGCGCCGCAAGCGGTCCTGGCTGTGGCTGTGCGGGATCGTCGCATGCACCGTGTGCGCGCCCAGCATCGCCTCGATGCGTTCGGGGTCGTCGATGCCGCCGCCGACGGCCTTGCTGGCGAAGGCCGCCAGCGCGCCCAGGAACAGGCCGGTGACCATGCCCAGCGCCACGATCAGCGAGCGGTTCGGCTTGAGCGGCCGCTCCGGCGCCACCGGCATGTCGACCATGCGCACGTTGCCGATCCGCCCCACCGCCACCAGCCGCAACTGCTGCGCCGTGTTCAACAGCTCGGTGTACAGGTCGGTGCTGACCTTGACCTCGCGCGCCAGGCGCGCCTGCTCCTGCTCGACCAGCGGCAGGCGCTTGATGCGCGCCTCGAGCGCGTCGATCTCGTGCGCGGTCTCGCGGCCCTGCTGGTTGAGCGCCTGCAGCAGCGGGTGCTCGTCGGTGTAGCGCCCCAGCAGTTCGGCGCGCTTTTGCGCCAACGTGCTGCGCCGCGTCCGCGCCGCCGCCAGGGTGTCGAGCGCGATGCGCACCTCGTGCTCGAGGTTGACGGTGGCGTGGCTGCTGCGGTAGCCGTTGTAGCTGGCCTCGGCGCTTTCGAGCTGGTGGCGCAGCACCGGCAGCTGGCGGTCGAGGAAGGCCAGCGTCTTCTGCGCCTCCTCGGTGCGGCGCGCCAGGTTTTGCCGCATGTATTCGCTGCCGATCTCGGTCAGGGTGGCGTACACCTGCTGCGGCTCGGCGCCGTGCAGCTTGACGGAGATCACGCCCGACTGCTTGCCCTGCTCGGCGATTTGCAGCGCGCCCTGCACCTGCTCGAGCGCGGCCAGGCGCGAGCTGCGCCGCACAGTGAAGCGGGCGCCGGGATTGCCGCGCAGCCGCGTCACCATCAGGTCGATGGCGCCGTCGGGGCCGGCGGCGTGCGCCGCCCGCCCGGCCTCGCCCTCGAGCACGGGGCGCCGCTTGCTGTCGCTGAGCCGGTAGCGCCCGCCGCCGAGCGCGGTGACGGTGAAGTCCTGGTTGTACATGGCGTCCGGCACGTCGAAGCTGGCGACCTCGATTTTCTCGCCTCCCCACACATAGCCGCCGCGCCCGAGCAGGCCGGGTTCGGACAAGGCGCCGCCGCGCCGCGCCGCGATCCACTCGCCGCCCAGCGGGAAATAGCGCGGCCGGGCGTCGATGTACAGGCGCAGCGTGTCGACCGCGCGCGCCACCACCAGCCGCGAATGCAGCACCTCCATCTCGGCGATCGCCGCCTTCTTGGTTTCGAACAGCGACGAGACGTCGTTGAGGATGTTCTTCGACGCGTTCGGCGTGTCCTCCTCCACGTGCAGCAGCATGTTGGCCTCGTACACCGGACGCGCGGCCAGCGCGTAGGCCAGCGCCGCCAACGTGCACAGCGCGGCCACGCCGAGCACCAGCCAGCGCCGCGCCCGCAGCGTGTGGAAGTAGGCGCGCCACGGCAGCGCGGCCGGGTCCGGCTCGGGCAGCGGGTCGATCCGCTCGATCAGCCGGGTCGGCGCGGCGATGCCGCGCAGCGAGCGCAGTTGTGGCGGGTTGTCGTAAGCGTCGTTCATGGTGGGCCTATGGTCTGGTGGTGGCGCCGACGACGGACGACAGCTCGCCCGGGAACAGCTGGCTGATCGCGCGGTGCCAGTTGGCCAGCGGCGAGGCGGCCACGTACACGACGTCCTTGGGGCGTAGCGCGAAGCGCTCGGCCAGCGCCAGCGCGCGCGACGGCCGGGCGTCGAGCCGGTACACGCGCGGCCCCTGCGCCGTCTGCCGCACCACGTACACCTGGCCGGCGTCGCCGCTTTGCGGATTGATGCCGCCGACCTCGCCGAGCGCCTCGTTCAAGGTCAGCCGGCCGTCGTGCATGGTCAGCGCGCGCGGCTGCAGCACCTCGCCGGCGACGAACACCTTGCTCTCGTCGCGCGGCGGCACCCGCACGATGTCGCCGTTGACCAGCATCACGGCGGCGCCGTGGCGGCCGTCGCGCAGCGCCCGGATCAGGTCGACCTGGTGGCGCCGGCCCGCGCGCTCGACGCTGACGCGGCTCTGGTCGGCGTTGGGCGTCAGGCCGCCGGCGCGGTTGATCGCCTCGAGCAGGGTCATCGGAATATCGTTGACGCTCTGCAGGCCGGGCGTGCGCACCTCGCCGTCGACGTAGACCCGCTGGCTGCGGTACGCCTGCACGCTGAGCGTGACGCGCGGGTCGCGGAAATAGCGCGCCAGCCGCGTGGTCAGCAAGGCGCCGGCCTGTTCGCGCGTCAGCCCGGCGAAGTCCATCGTGCCGGCGAACGGAAAATGCAGCTGGCCCTGCTGGTCGATGACGAAGCTGGCCGCCGGCGGCCCCAGACCGGCGCCGTCGACGCCCTGGTCGCGCGCGACCGCGCCGGTCAGTTCGGGATGGTCCCACAAGGTGATCGCCAGCACGTCGCCGACGCCGAGGATATAGGTATAGGCGCCGGGCGCGGCGACCGCCAGGCCGCCCGGATCCTGGCCGGCCGCCGGCGCGCCGGCGTCACTGCGCTGCTGGGCGTCGAGCCATTGCTCGGTGATGGGGATGACCTCGGCGTCGTCGGGCGCCGGCGCGCCATGCATGCCGGTGGCGCAGCCGCCCAGCAACGCCAAACTGAACAGCAAGGGCATCAGCGCGGACGCGCCGGCGGCGGTGGTGGATGGTGTGACGGTGTGCATGACGGCCTCCAATAGCTCGCCCAGAGTAGATCGCGTCCCGCAAGGCAGTCTTGTCGCACATCAAATGCGCGCTTGGGCGCCATGTCGCCGCCCGCCCCCGCCTCGCCGCCACCTTTGCATACATGTCACCAATCAACTATAATCGGTAATGATTCTTATTAAGATTTGAGCGCCGCGCGCCCATTTCATCCAATTCACCGTCCCAGCCAGGCAACGCGATTCCCCAGCCAGTGACACCACCCCGCTCAAGGAGTTCCGCATGCCCCGTCACCTTCCCCTGCGCCCGCTGTTGCTGGCGCTGTCGCTGGCCCATTGCGCCACCACCCTGGCCGCCGACCGCGCGGCCGCCGCCACCGAGTCGGGCGGCGCCGCCGAGGCGTCCGCCGCCGAGCCGACCATGGCGGTGGTGACGGTGACCGGGAGCGCCGCGGACGACGGCTACACGGCCGGGCGCACCCGCTCGGCGGGCAAGCTCGACCTGTCGCTGCGCGAGACGCCGCAATCGGTGTCGGTGGTGACCCGCGCGCTGATGGACGACTTCAGGCTCAACAATATCAACGACGTGCTGGCCACGACCACCGGCGTCACCGTCGAGCGCGTCGAAACCAGCCGCACCTATTACACCGCGCGCGGCTTCGACATCATCAACTTCCAGTACGACGGGGTCGGCACGCCGCTGGTGTTCGGCAACATCGCCGGCAACCTCGACACCGGCCTGTACGAGCGCATCGACGTCGTGCGCGGCGCCAACGGCCTGATGAGCTCGACCGGCAACCCGTCGGCCACCGTCAACTTCATCCGCAAGCGCCCGACGGCGGAAACGGCCGCCAGCGCCAGCGTCACGCTCGGTTCGTGGAATCAGCGCCGCGTCGAGGGCGACGCCAGCACTAAGCTCAACGAGAGCGGCAGCGTCACCGGCCGCGCCGTCGTGATCCGCCAGGAAAGCGATTCCTACCTGGACCGCTACGCGCCGCGCAAGACCGTCGGCTACGCCGTCGTCGACGCCCGCCTCGGCGATGCGACCTTGCTGACCATCGGCCACACCTACGAGACCAACCGCGGCAAGGGCGTCATGTGGGGGGCGCTGCCGTTGTTCTACACCGACGGCAGCCCGACCGACTATCCGGTCTCGGCCAGCACGTCGGCCGACTGGTCGCGCTGGGACACCGTCACCAACAGCAGCTTCGCCGAACTGGGCCACGATCTGGGCCAGGGCTGGCGCGTGCAATCGACGCTCAACCACATCACCTACCGCTCCGATTCGGCGCTGGAATATGTCTACGGCACGCCCGACAAGGCCACCGGCGACGGCCTGTTCGCCTACCCGTCGCGCTACGGCGCCCGCCAGCGCCAGACCCTGCTGGACGTGTCGGTCGACGGCAAGTTCGGCCTGGGCGGCCGCCGGCACGACCTGAGTTTCGGCTACAGCTGGTCGAAGTCGACCCTGCGCGACGAATCGCTGTACGGACGCGGCATCGGCGACCCGTTGCCGGGCAACAGCGCCTTCGACGGCAGCCTGCCGCAGCCGCTGTTCGACGCCGCCACCGACGGCAGCAGCTATGAGGACCGCCGCAACACCGTCTACGCCGCCGCCCGCTTCAACCTGGCCGACGACTGGAAGCTGCTTACGGGCATCAACAGCACGCGCGCCAAGAGCAGCGGCGTCTCCTACGGCACCAGCAAAGTCCGCTCGGCCAGCAAGAGCACGCCTTACGTGGGCCTGGTCTACGACATCGACCGCCACTGGTCGGCCTACGCCAGCCACACGGCGATTTTCAACCCGCAAAGCGAAACCGACGCCAACGGCAACACCTTGGCGCCGGTCGAAGGCAAGACCACCGAGGCCGGCCTGAAAGGCGCGTTCTACAACGGCAAGCTGAATCTGTCGGGGGCGGTCTTCAAGACCAAACAGGACAACACCGCCGAGCAGGCGGACTTTGTCGGCGGCAAGACCGTGTATCGCGGCCTGAACGCCGAATCGCAGGGCGTCGAGTTCGACCTGGCCGGCGAGCTGGCCAAGGGCTGGCAGGCCAGCGCCGGCGTCACGCGGCTGTCGATCCACGGCGACCAGGGGCGGATCGTCAAGACCTACATCCCGCGCACCACGGTCAAGCTCAACACCACCTACCGCGTGCCGGCGCTGCCGGCGCTCAAGGTCGGCGGCACCGTGGCGTGGCAGAGCGCCATCGACACCGACCAGGGCCACGGCATCAAGACCACGCAGGCCAGCTATGCGCTGCTGGGCCTGATGGCCCGCTACGACATCGACAAGCACCTGAGCCTGTCGGTCAACCTCAACAACCTGACCGACAAAAAATACCTGACCAGCCTGTATTGGACGCAAAGCCTGTACGGCGCGCCGCGCAACGGCAGCGCCACGTTGACGTGGACCTGGTAACGGTGCCGGCGCCGAAGCTTTAGAGTACGGCCTAGGCGGCGACCTCGCTGCGCCGCGCTAGCGGCGGCGCGGCGCCGGCCGAGCGTTTCAGCAACGCCGCCAGCTGCTCCGGCGGCAGCGGCTCGCTGAACAGATAGCCCTGCATCTCGTCGCAGCCGTTGGCGCGCAGGAAGCCGCGCTGCTGCTCGGTCTCCACGCCCTCGGCGATGACGCGCAGCTTGAGGCGGTGCGCCAGGCCGATGATGGAGCTGGCGATGGCCTGGTCGCCGGCGCTGTGCGCCAGGTCGCGCACGAAGGACTTGTCGATCTTGAGGGTGCTGATCGGGAACGACTTGAGCGCCGACAGGCTCGAATAGCCGGTGCCGAAGTCGTCGATCGACAGCGACACGCCCATCGTCCGCAACTGCTCCATCTTGCCGAGCGCCCGCGTCAGGTCGCGCATGATCACGCCCTCGGTCACCTCCAGCTCCAGCCAGCGCGGCGCCATGTCGCTGTCGGCCAGCGCCAGCGCCACCCGCTCGACCAGCCGCCCCTCCTCGAACTGGCGCGGCGACACGTTGACCGAAATGCACAGCGGCGGCAGGCCGGCGTCCTGCCAGGCGCGGTTCTGCAGGCAGGCCTCGCGCAGCACCCACTCGCCCAGCGCCACGATCATGCCGCTCTCCTCGGCCAGCGGGATGAAACGGTCCGGGCCGATCACGCCGTGCTCCGGATGGACCCAGCGCACCAGCGCCTCGGCGCCGAAGATGCGGCCGCTGCGCAAGTCCACCTTGGGCTGGTACACCAGGCGGAACTGCCGGTGCTCCAGCGCCTGGCGCATGCCCTCGAGCAGCACCAGCTTCTGTTCGATCTCGGCGTTCATCTCCCGCGCATAGAACTGGCAATTGTTCTTGCCCAGCTCCTTGGCGCGGTACATCGCCGCGTCGGCGTGCATCAGCAACGTTTCGGCGTCGGCGCCGTCGTGGGGGTGGACCGCCACGCCGATGCTGCAGCTGACCTGCACCTGCTGGCCGCCCACGCTGATCGGTTGCAGCACCGCCTCGCGCACCCGTTCCAGCACCGCCGCCGCACCGGCGTCGGCGCCGTCCACGGCGGCGGCCTCGCGCAGCATCAGCACGAATTCGTCGCCGCCGAAACGGCCGACGGTGTCGCCCGGGCGCAGGCAGGCGGCCATGCGCCCGGCCACCACCTTGAGCAGCGCGTCGCCGGCGTTGTGGCCGAGCCCGTCGTTGACCAGCTTGAAACCATCGAGGTCGATGAACGCCACCAGCAGCGTGGCGCCGCCGTCGCCGCCGTCCTGGCGCGCCGCGGCCACCGTCAGCTCGAGCCGCTCGGTGATCAGGATGCGGTTCGGCAGCCCGGTCAAGGTGTCGTGGTGGGCCAGGTGCTGCATGCGCTCCTCGGCCAGCTTGCGCTCGGTGATGTCGCGCACGATCGCCACCACGCCGCCTTCGACCGGCACCACCTGCTGGTGCAGCCAGCGCGCGCTGAGCTCGGGAATGGTGTTCTCCCACTCCTGCTCGTGCACGCCGCCGGCCTGGGTCACCCGCACCAGGTCGGCGAACATGCCGTTCGCGCGCGCCATCGGCACCAGCCGCAGCAACGTGGTGCGGCACAGGCGCTCGCGGCTCACGCCGGTGAACTCGGCGGCGCGCGCGTTGGCGTCGACGATATTGAAGTCGACCACCGCGCCGGCGGCGTCGCGCACCTCGCGCATGACGAAAAACGCGTCCAGGCTGGCCGCCGACGCCGCCGCGTAGGTTTCCTGCGCGCGCCGCACGCGGGCGCGGTGGCGCGCGCCCTGCCACGACCACAGCCACAGCAGGCCGGTGGCGAGCGCCAGCGCCAGGCTGGCGGCGCCGGCGCGCCACAGGATCTCGCGCCGCTTGCGCTCGAACGCCGCCATCTGCTCGTGCTCGTCGAGACCGGCGACGACCTTGAGCGCCACGCCGTGCAGCTCGGTCACGCCGCTGAAGCGGCGCACGCCGTCGTGCGGATCGGGCCGGGCCACCGCCTGCGCCAGCGGCGGCGTCGCCGGCGTCGCCAGGCGCTGGCCGAACGACACCTGGTCGCCGATGCGCAGGGCGCGCACCACGCCGTCCGTGCCGATCAGGCCCAGCATGCCGCGCTCGCCCATGCGGCTGCGTTCGTAGCCGCTGGTGAAGTACGCGGGATCGGTTTCGACCATGACGACGCCGGCGAAATTGCCCTTCTCGTCGTCGAGCCGGCGCGTGAAATGCAGATGCCACTCGGTGTTGGCGACGTCGCGCGTGGGCTCGCCGACATAGGTGGTGCCGCTGTCGCGCTGCTGGTGGAAGTTGAAGTAGTGCTGGTCGGCCACCGGGATCGGCGCCGCGTGCGGACTGCTGGCGACCGTCATGCCGTCGCGGTCGACGATGCTGACGGTGAACACCAGGCCCGACGGCAGCAAGCCTTCGCGGCCCAGCTCCGGCAGCGCGCCCAGGGTGCCGCGCCGTTCGACCGCGTACTTGAGCACGCGCAGCGTCTGGTCGATGCCGTCCAGGCCGCGCGCCACCTGCGCCTCGTAGGTGCCCAGCACCTCGCGCAGCGAGTCGGCGGCGGCCTCGCGCGCGCGCGCCCGTTCGACATCGATCTCGTGCAGCGACAGCAGCCAGATCGCCACCAGCAGCAGCAAGGCGAACAGCGGCAGCGAGATATGCGTGTCGAGTCCGCGCCGCAGCCAGCGCGCGCGCACGCTGTCGCCGGCCCTGGCCCCGGTCATGGTTTCACCTCCAGCACCTTGACGCTGGCGTCGAGCGCGGCGCGGTCGATGTAACCGATCATGGCCGGGTTGTCGGCCACCATGCGGCGCACGGCGGCGCTGTTGTGCAGCTCGCGCGGCGGCTGGCCGCGCCCGGTGAACACCATCTTGCTCCAGTAAGCCTTCATCAGCGCCGGCGAGCGGTCCGCCACGCGCCGGTAAAACGCGTCGCGCAAGGCGTTGCCTAACGGCAGGTCGAGCGCCACCGCCTCGGCGCCGTCGGGAAAGCGCTCGGTCTGCGCCAGGAAAATGGCGGCCACCTGCTCGTTGCGCAGCGTCGACAGCGGATTCCTGGCCGACACCACGATCAGCGGCTCGTGCGGGCCGGCCTCGCGGGCGGACGCCGGCGGCCACGCCGGCAGCAAGGCCGACAGCGTCAATAACAATATGGTCAACAAACGAGCGGTCATGCGGAAGTCCTGTCTGTGTTCCCGATGGTACATATATATAGCGCGGTCGCCGATACACCGTGTTCGGGCGTGGACACGCCAGCGACCACGGACGGGCACCTGTTCTTCAGAATGGGAAAGGTGGCAACCCCGCTACGCGGCAGGGCCGCATGCAAAAGCTGCCTTAGAGAAACTTTAGATGAAGTAAAGCAATATACCAAGAATTGCGGCTGAAAACCACATAAATTTTTTAGTAAAATTACATCAATAATATGCTTTACACCACGGATGCCAGCATCTGCATGAGCTTCTCGACACTGAACGGTTTGAGCAATAATTGCGCGCCCTCGAGCGGGAAGCGCGGGTGCTGGCCGCTGGCGAAAATGATGCGCAACGCGGGCCGCAGCGCGCGGGCGCGCGCCGCCAGCACCTCGCCGGACAGATCCGGCAGCGAGATATCGGTGATCATGACGTCCACCGCGTCGCCTTCCAGCAACGCCAGCGCGGCGGCGGCGTTGCCGGCCGGCAGTACCGTATGGCCCAGCAGCTCGAGCAGCTCGGTGGTGGTCTCGCGCAGTTCCTGCTCGTCCTCCACCAGCACGATGCGCAAGCCGGCCGGTCCGCCGCCCTGGCCCGCCCCGGCGGCGCCGTCGGCGGGCGCCTCAGCGGACGCCACGGCCGACGCCACGGCGGCCGCCGGCGGCCGCGCCGCCAGCTGCGTCTGGTGCTGGCGGTTGGCCAGCACGTGGCGCACCTTGCGCGCCAGCGCCTCGCGGGTGTAGGGCTTGCCCAGCAAATCGACGCCGGCGTCGAGCCGGCCCCCATGCACGATGGCGTTTTCCGTGTAGCCGGAGGTGAACAGCACCGCGATGCCCGGCAGCCGCTCGCGCGCCTTGCGCGCCAGGTCGGGACTGCGCAGCGCGCCCGGCATCACCACGTCGGTGAACAGCAGGTCGATCGGCAGACCGCTGTCGATGATGCTCAGCGCACTGGCCGCGTCGTTCGCCTTGACCACGCGGTAACCGAGTTCGCTGAGCATCTCGACCACGGTGGCGCGCACGCCGTCGTCGTCCTCGGCCACCAGGATGGTTTCCTGGCCCCCCACCACGGCGCGCGTTTCCACCGGCGCCGGCGCGTCCTCGACATCGGTCGAACGGGGCAAATACAGCTTGACCGTGGTGCCGCTTCCCGGCTCGCTATAGATCTTCACGTGGCCGCCCGACTGGCGCGCGAAGCCGTACACCATCGACAGCCCCAGGCCGCTGCCCTTGCCCTCCGGCTTGGTCGAGAAGAACGGGTCGAACGCCTGCGCCAGCACCTCGGGCGTCATGCCGCTGCCGGTGTCGCTGATGGCGATCATCACGTACTGCCCGGCCGCCAGCTCGGGATGGGTGGCGGCGTACTGGTCGTCGAGCATGGCGTTGCCGACCTCGATGGTCAGCCGGCCGACGCCGTTCATGGCGTCGCGCGCGTTGATGCACAGGTTGAGCACCGCGTTCTCCACCTGCGCGGTGTCGACCAGGGTGTTCCACAAGCCGCCGGAGATCACCGTCTCGACCTCGATCTCCTCGCCCAGCGAACGGCGCAGCATGTCCTCCATGCCGGCGATGAAGCGGCCGATCTTGACCACCCGCGGATCGAGCGCCTGGCGCCGCCCGAACGCCAGCAGATAGCTGGCCAGCTTGGCGCCGCGCGTGACGCCGGCCAGCGCGTGTTCGAGGCGCTTCTCGGCGCGCGCGTTGCCCTTGACGTCGCCGGCGAGCAGTTGCAGGTTGCCGGAGATGACCTGCAGCAGGTTGTTGAAATCGTGCGCCACGCCGCCGGTCAGCTTGCCGATCGCCTCCATCTTCTGCGACTGCTGCAGCGCCGCCGCGGTGCGGCGCATCTCGTCGGCCGCCGCCCGTTCGGCCGTCATGTCGCGCCCCACGGCGTGCACGAAGCGCTCGTCCGGCACGGCCGTCCACGACAGGATCGCGTGGCCGCCGCCCTTGCGCAAGGTACGGTTCTCGAACTTGAAGGTGTTGCGGCCCTCGGCCAGCGAGGCCATCTCCGCCATCGACGCGGCCATGTCGTCCGGGTGGATCAGCTTATACAGCGAGGTGCCGATGACCTCGGCCTCCTCCCAGCCCAGCAGGCGGGTGAAGGCCGGATTGATGGCGATGACCCAGCCCTCGAGCGACACCACCAGCATGACGTCGGTCGAATAGCGCCACATGCGGTCGCGCTCGGCGGTGCGCTCGGCCACCTGCTGCTGCAGCTTGTAGGCGGTCGACTTCTGGTCCTCGATATCGGTGCTGGTGCCGACCCAGCGCTGCACCACGCCGTGGTCGTCGACGATCGGCAAGGCGCGCACGATGTGCCAGCGGTAGATGCCGTCGGCGCGGCGGATGCGGTACTCGGTCTCGAAGGTCTGGCCGGAGGCCACCGACACGCTCCACGCCTGGCGCGCCGCCGGCAGGTCGTCCGGATGGACGATCCCGGCCCAGCCGTTGTCGTTCAGCTGGCCCGGCTGGGTGCCGGAGTAGCGGTAGACCTGGTCGTTGAACCAGTCCAGGCCGCCGTCGGCGTCGGCCTGCCAGACCTGGCTCGGTATGGTTTGCGCCAGCGTGCGGAAGGTGTTCTCGCTGGCGCGCAGCAGGTTCTCGGCCATCACGCGGTCGGTCACGTCGGCGCCCTGCACGAAGATGCCCCACACGGCGCCGGCGGCGTCGCGCAGCGGCTGATAGACGAAATCGAGGAAGCGCTCGCGCGCCGGGCGGTCGCCGGTGGCGGCCAGGAAGAACGGCACGGCGGTGCCGGACCAGGTCTCGCCGGACGCGTACAGCCGGTCGAGCAGGCCGAGGAAGCCCTGGCTGTTGGCCTCCGGCAGCGCCTGGCGCACCGGCAGGCCGATCACCTCGCGCTGGCCGACCAGCGCCATGTAGGCCGGATTGGCCGACATGAACACGTGCTCGGGACCGGACAGCATCGCCATGAAGCCCGGTGCCTGCTCGAACATGATGCGCATGCGCTCGGCCTCGTTGCGCACGCGGCGCTCGGCCCTGACCTTGTCGGTGGTCTCGATCACCAGCACCATCACGCCCACCGGCGTGCCGGCCTCGTCGAGCACCGGCGAATAATCGAGGTTCATCCACACCTGTTCCGGCCCGCCGTTGCGGTGCAGCGTCAACTCCTGGTCGGTGTAGACCAGCGTCTGGCCGGCCAGGCCGACCTTGAGGACATGGTCGTTGAACGCGGCCACCTCCGGCCACGCCTCGCGCACGTTGGCGCCCAGCGACAGCGGATGGCGGCCGCCGGCGAACACCGCGTAGCCGTCGTTGTAGATCATCACCCCCTGCTCGCGCATCAGCAGCACGATCGGCACGGTCGAGCGCAATATCAGCGCCACGGTCGTCTTGAGCGACTGCGGCCAGGCGTCGATCGGGCCCAGCGCGGTCTTGCTCCAGTCGTGGGAAGCGATGATCTGGGCGAGCTGGCCGCCGCCTTGGAGGAAGGGATGAGTCACAGTGTCCGGAAAATAAATGTTGTCCGGAGATTATAGTTTGTCCTGAACATAAAAAGGCAACGCACGCATCAATACTGCATTGCCAAAGAAATAAAATACGGATATAGTGCGAATAAGAATCATTATCATTAGAGAGACGCATGGATATCCCCCAAGAGTTGCGCAAGCTGGGCCTAAAGGCCACCCTCCCCCGTCTGCGCATCCTGCAACTGTTCCAGGAATCGAAAAGCAAGCATCTGAACGCGGACGACGTCTACCGCCTGCTGCACGACGAAAACATCGACATGGGGCTGGCCACCGTGTACCGGGTGCTGATGCAGTTCGCCGACGCCGGCATCCTGATCCGGCGGCACTTCGAATCGGTGGCCTCGGTGTTCGAGCTCAACGAGGGCGGCCACCACGACCACCTGATCTGCACCAACTGCGGCAAGATGGAGGAATTCCTCGACGCCGAGATCGAAGCGCGCCAGGAAGCGGTGGCCAGGGAGCGCAACTTCGTGCTGCACGAGCACTCGCTGTCGCTGTACGGTTTTTGCGGCGACTGCGCCGACAACATCAATCCGCTGGCGGCACGGAAGCTGCGGCGTTCCTGAGGCAGGCCAGCAGCTGGTTGGCGTCGAACGGTTTGCTCAGGAAGCAGGCGGCGCCGCCTTGCAGCGCGCGTTTGCGCAGCGCCGGCTCGGGAAAGGCCGTCATCAGGATCAGCGGCAAGGCGTTGCCCTGGCGGCGCAACTGCTCCAGCAGCTCGAGGCCGCTCATGCCGGGCATCTGCAGATCGGTGATCACGCAATGAAACCGGGCGAGCGCGTCCGCGCCCGCGGCCAGCAGCGCCGGCGCCGACTCGAAGGCCCGGGCCGCGTAGCCGTACGAGCGCAGCAGGCTGCTCAAGCCGACGCGCACGGCGTCGTCGTCGTCGACGATGGCGATATGACAAAAATGTGGTTCCGGGTCAGACACTGGGTACTCCCATGTTCGAACGGCGTCTCGCGGCCGTTCTGCGCATGGTGCAACAATACACGCTGGCCGACGCCGTCGGAATCATACAAGCGTATAGGTCCGCCAACAAACCCCGGGGGTCAGTGCCGACATTCGGACATTTTGGAACTTTTTGCATGCCAAAGAGTTCCCCTGTTTTCCGTTTTGTCCGAATGTCGGCACTGACCCCCGGGGTTTAGGCGAGGCCGAGCGCTTCGGCCATGCGCACCAGGTCGGCGAAGGTCTTGGCTTGCATTTTGCGCATGGCGTTGCCGCGGTGGATTTTGACGGTGATCTCGCTGGTGCCCACCTCGCCGGCGATCTGCTTGTTCATCAGGCCGCGCGCGGCCAGCGCCATGATCTCGCGCTCGCGCGGCGTCAGGCTGTCGTAGCGCGCCGTCAGTCCCCGCAGCGCGCCGTCGCGCCGGCGCCGTGCGCGGTCGGCCCGCAAGGCGGCGTCGATCGCGTCGAGCAGCTCCTGGTCGCGGAACGGCTTCGCCAGGAAATCGATGGCGCCGGCCTTCATCGCCCGCACCGACATCGGTATGTCGCCATGGCCGGTCATGAAGATGATCGGCAGCGCCACGCCGTCGCGCCGCAGGTCGGCCTGGAAATCGAGGCCGCTGACGCCGGGCATGCGCACGTCGAGCAGCAGGCAGCTGGTGACGTCGGCGCGCGCTTCGGCCAGGAACCCGGCCACCGACCCGAAGCCGGCGATCCGCATGCCGACCGACCGCAGCAGGCTGGAAATGGCCTCGCGCAGCGGCGCCTCGTCGTCGACGATGTAGACCAGCGCCTCGGCATGGTCGAGCGGCTCGTTCGGATCGTGCGGGTCAAGCGGGTCTGTCCGGTTCATACGCTGGCATGGAGAAGGTGATGGTGGCGCCGGCCAGGGGACTGTGTGGCGCCGGCCGGCCCACCCAGATGCGGCCGCCGTGGGTCTCGATGATGGAACGGCAAATCGGCAGTCCCATGCCCATGCCGTCCTGCTTGGTGCTGTAGAACGCCTCGAACAGGCGCGGCACGGCGTCGGCCGCGATGCCGGGGCCGGAGTCGCTCACGCTCAGTAGCGGCGCGCCGTCGCCGGCTAGGCCTGTTTGCAACATCAGCAGCGCCTGGCCCGGCGCGCAGGCGGCCATGGCCTGGCTGGCGTTCATCAGCAGATTGATGATCACCTGCTGCAGCTGCACGCGGTCGCCGCACACCGGCGGCAGATGCGGCGCCAGATACATAGTCAGCGCCACGCGATGGGTATCGAGTTCGCGCCGCACCAGGTCGACGCTCTCCTCGGCGACGGCGTTCAGGTCCAGCACCGCGTGCTGCGGATCGCTGCGCCGCGCCAGCGCGCGTATGCGTTTGATGACGCCAGTGGCGCGCCCGCTCGCCTCCAGAATGCTGGCGACCGTGGCGCGCGCCTCGGCCAGGTCCGGCTGCGGGCGGTTCATCCAGCGCAGACAGGCCTCGCCGTTGGTGGAGATCGCCGCCAGCGGCTGATTGACCTCGTGCGCGATGGAGGCCGCCAGCTCGCCCAGCATCGTCACGCGGGTGGCGTGCGCCAGCTGCGCCTGGGCGCTGTGCAGCGCCTGTTCGGCCAGCACCGCCGCCGTGACGTCGGTCACCGCGCCCAAATACTCGCAGGCGCCCTGCTTGTCGTAGCGCGGCTCGGCCAGCACGTGCACGTATTTCAGTTGGCCGTCCGGCAGCAGCAAGCGGTGGCGCAGGTCGACCACGCCCTGCGCGCCGAGCGCCCGCTGCATCGCCGCGCGCACCAGCGCACGGTCGTCCGGCGCGCTGCGCTCCAGCACCCGCTCCATCGTCGGCGCCACGTCCAGCGGGTAGCCGAAGATGCGCGCCGACTCGTCGGACCAGTACATCGCGCCGTCGGGCGCCTTGAAACTGAAGCTGCCGGTTTTGCTGATGCGCTGCGTGCCTGCCAAGAACGCCTCGCTGCGCCGCAGCGCATGCTCGCGCGCCAGCAGCGCGTTGGTGGCGCGTTGTCCGCGCAGCGCCAGGAAGGCGGTGATGCCGATGGCCAGCAGCCCGACCATCATGCGCCCGGCGGCCGCGCCGGAGAACACCACCGTATGCGTCAGCAGGTAGGAGGCGACCGTCAGCGCCAGGCAGACGCCGGTCGCCAGCAGCACGCCGCGCCGCTGCCACACGCTGGCCGACAGCAGCACCACCACCACGTACATCACGGCCACCGCCATATCCAGCGGCGTCAAGGTATCGACCGCGAAGATCGACACCGTCAAGCAAATCAACAACCCGGACATCCAGGGAGTGCTCGGTACCCGAAACATGCTGTCCTTGTAAATTGTGAAATCGATGATCCCTCCAATTATAGGGAGGATCGCGCGCTGCGGGCCCTATACTCAGGATAGGTTTTCGCACCGGCCGCGCGATCCGCCGCCGGCCGGGCCGCGACTGGCGTCGAGGCCGGATTCGGTCGAGGATTGGCAGGATATGCGCCATTTGACCGGTTTATGCATGGCGCAAGACGGCCTACAATCGCTTCATCGATCAACCACCGAATCGGCCCATCATGAAATCCAAACTGCTGCCGGCATCATTCTTCGCCCTGACCCTGGGGCTGGCCGAAACCGGCAATGCGTGGCGCCTCGCCCACCAACTGTGGTCGCTGCCGCCGCTGGCGGGCGAAGCGCTGCAGGCGCTGGCCGCGCTGTCCTTCATCGTATTTATCGCGCTGTATGCGCACAAATGGGTGGCGCATCGCGCCGCCGCACTGGCCGAGACGCGCGACCCGGTGCAATCGGCCTTCCTCGCGCTGATTCCGGAATCGGTGATCCTGATCGCGCTGGCCATGCAGCCTCACTGGCCGGACGCCGCCAAGCCGGTGTTCTGGGCCGGTTCCGCCGTCAACCTGCTGTACGGCGCCTGGCGCCTGGCCGCGCATTGGAGCGTCAAGCGCGATGCGGCGCAGATCGTGCCGCCGCTGTTTCTGCCCTATACCGCCAGCGTGCTGGTGAACGCGCTGGCCGCCGGCATGTTCGGTTACACCGACTACGGCTGGATGCTGTTCGGCGTCGGCGCCATATCCTGGCTGGTGCTCGACTCCAGCATCACGCACCAGCTGATGACGGGCGGCCTGGCCGACAAGACCCGCAACTTCATGGGCATCTACAGCGCGCCGCCCGTCGTGGCGCTGGTTGCGTACCAGGTGCTCGCCGGCGCCGACGCCAACGCCGCCCTCACCCACGCCCTGGCCGGCTACGCGCTATTCGTTTTCGCCGGCCTGGCGCTCGCCTCGCGCTGGTTGGCGCAGCAGCACTTCGCGCCCGGCTATTGGGCCTACACCTTCGGCCTCGCCACCCTGGGCCAGGGCTTGATGCTGATGGCGCAGCGCGGTCATGGCGGCGTACTGGAAGCGGTCGCCGGCGCGGTATTCGCCGCCACGCTGCTGCTGGTGGCCGGGGTGACGGCGGGATCGATACGCCTGCTGGCGCGCGGCGGCTACTTCCCGGCCGCGCCGGTGGCCCCGTCGCGGGCGGCATCGTGAGGACGCTCGCAGTCGTCATCTTCCCGGGCGTGCAGTCGCTGGACGTATCGGGGCCGATGGACGTCTTCGCCGAGGCCAACGCCTTCGTCGCGCCGCAAGACGGCTACCGCCTCCTCACCGTCGGCACCGCGCCTTATCCGGTCCGCGCCTCCAACGGCCAGCAGCTCGGCGCCGACCACACGCTGGGCGATGCCGGCCTCGATATCTCGGATTGGGACACCGTGCTGGTGGCGGGCGGCCCGGAGCTGGCGCACGCACCGGATCACGCGCCGCTGTCGGAATGGCTGCGCGCGGCGGCGGCAACGGTGCCGCGCTACGGCTCGATCTGCACCGGCGCCTTTCTGTTGGGCCGCGCCGGCCTGCTGGACGGAAAACACGCCACCACGCACTGGAGCGACGCCGCGCAACTGGCCGCGCTGTTCCCGCTGGCGTGGATCGAACATGACCGCATCCACGTGCGCGACGGCCGGCTGGTCACCTCGGCCGGCGTCACGGCCGGCATCGACCTGGCGCTGGCACTGGTGGCGGAGGACCACGGCCAGGCGGTGGCCCTGGCGGTCGCCAAGCGCCTGCTGGTGCTGGCGCAACGCCAGGGAGGACAGTCCCAATTCAGCCCCTATCTGTCCGCCGCCACCGCGCCGGAGACGCTGTCCACGGTCATCCAGGTGTACGTGATGGGTCATCTGGCCGAGTCGCTGTCGGTGGAACAGCTGGCCGACGTCGCCGGGATGAGCGCGCGCAATTTCGCCCGCCAGTTCGTCAAGGAGATGGGCGTCACGCCGGCCGAATTCGTGCAGCGCGCCAGGGTGGACGCGGCCCGCAGCCTGCTCGAGGGCGGCGCGCTGGCGCCCAAGGCGATCGCCTACCGCTGCGGTTTCGGCAGCGCCGCGCGCATGCGGCTGGTGTTCACCCGGCGCTTCGGCGTCACGCCCAATCAATACCGCGACAGCTTCCGTGTGGCGGCATCCCCTCGCTAAGCGCCGCCCCGCAGCAAGCCGTCGAGCGTGATCAGATCGACCGGCTTGGTCAGGTGATCGTCGAAACCCGCTTCGGCCGCGCGCCGGCGGTCGCCATCCTGGCCATAGCCGGTGACGGCGATCAGCCGCAAGGGCCGCTGGCCGGCCTGCTGGCGCAAGCGCTGCGCCAATTCATAGCCGTCCATGCCGGGCAAGCCGATATCGAGCAGGCAGACATCCGGGCGCAAGGCGCCTTCGCTGGCCAGCGCCTCCGGCGCGCCGAACATCACGTGCACCTCGTGGCCCATCAGCTCGAGCGCCTCGCCGACGGCCTGCGCGGCGTCCTCGTTGTCATCGACGACCATCACCCTCAACCCGGAGCTGGCCCGCCGCGACGACGCCTGGAGCGCAGCCGGCGCAGCCGCAGGTGGCGTATCGAAGACCTGATCCAGCGCCGGCATGCGGATGGTGAAGGTACTGCCCAGCCCCACGCCATCGCTGCGCGCGCTGATACTGCCGCCGTGCAGCGCCATCATGCTCTTCGCGATCGTCAAGCCGAGTCCAAGGCCGCCGCGCGAGCGGCTCAGGGCCTGGCGCTCCTGGACAAACAGGTCGAACACCGACGCCAGCATGTCGGGCGCGATGCCGATGCCGTTGTCGCGCACCGCCACCACTGCGTGGCCGCCGTCGCGCCAGGCGTGCACGCTCAGGCGGCCCTGCGGTTCGGTGTACTTGGCGGCGTTGGTCAGCAGGTTGGCCAGCACTTGCGCGCAACGCCCCGGATCGGCCATCACCGCCAGCCCGGCGGCCGGCACTTGCACCTCCAGCACATGGCGCTTTTCCTCGATCAGCGGGCTGGCCGTTTCGATCGCGCGCGCCACCAATTCGGCGATCTCCACCGATTGCCGCCGCAACTGGATCTTGCCCTCGGCGACACGCGAGACATCGAGCAAATCGTCGACCAGCGCCACCAGATGCCTGGTCTGGCGTTCGATGACCGTGCGCTCCTTGAGCGCGTAGTCGCCGCCGCGCAGACGCATCAGCTGCAGCGCGGTGACGATGGGCGCCAGCGGATTGCGCAGCTCGTGGCCCAGCATCGCCAGGAATTCGTCCTTGGCGCGGTTGGCCGCGTCGGCGGCGCGCTTGGCGTTGGCCAGCTCGGTGACCTCGAAGGCCACCATGGCCACGCCCTCGATGCGGCCGTCGTCGTCGATCAGCGGCTGATAGACGAAGTCGAAACAGCAGTCGGTCAGCGTCTCGTCATGGCCGCGCCGGAAACGCACCGCCACCGAGCGGCCCACGTATGGCTCGCCGCCGGCCAGCACCCCATCGAGCAGTTCGAAGATGCCCTGCCCCTCCAGCTCCGGGAAGGCCTGTCGCATCGGCAGGCCTTCCAGCGCGCGCGGCCCGACCATCTCCTGATAGCACGCATTGGCCTGTTCGAACACGTGTTCCGGCCCGCGCAGGATGGCGATCGCCACCGGCGCCTGGCTGAAGATGCTTTGCGTGCGGCGCGCCACGGCCACGTCCACCATCCGCGCTTGCCGGCGCAGGCGCAGCACCTCGATGCGCGCCATCAGATCGTGGCTGGAGAACGGTTTGATCAGATAGTCGTCGGCGCCGGCCTGCAGTCCTTCCAGCCGGGCCTCCTCGCCGGCGCGCGCCGACAGCAGCATGATCGGAATATCGCGCGTGGCCGGATCTCCGCGCAGGGCCGCCAGCAGGCCGAAGCCGTCCAGCTCTGGCATCATGACGTCCGATAGCACGATATCGGGCAGGCGGCGGCGCACCGCCTCCAGCGCTTCGCGGCCGTTGTCGCACACCTCGACGTCCCAGACCCCGCGCAGCAGCCGCCGCAGGTAGTCGCGCATGTCCGCGTTGTCGTCGACGATCAGCAAGCGGCCATGCCGCGCGCCGGCATCGTGGTCGGCGTCGGCGGGCGGCTCGGCCGGCTGTGTCCAGCCCTGCGCCTCGGCCACGTAGGATTGCACCGCCGTCGGCCGCCACCCCTCGAGGCGCTGCTCGCGCACATGCGCCGGGTCCAGATGCGCGCTGCCGAGCGGGATCTCGACGGCGAACACCGTGCCCCGTCCGGGCTCGCTGTCGACACCGATCGCGCCGCCGTGCAGCGCCACCAGGTCGTGCACCAGCGCCAGGCCGATGCCCGAGCCCTCGTACGTGCGCGAGCGCGCCCCTTCCACGCGATGAAACCGTTCGAACAGGTGCGGCAACTGGTCCGCCGGGATGCCGGTGCCGCTGTCGCTCACCGTCAGGCGGGCGTTGCTTCCCGCCTGGTGCAGGGCGATGGCGATCCGGCCTTCGAAGGTGAACTTGAAGGCGTTCGACAGAAGATTCAGAACGATCTTCTCCCACAGGCCCGGATCGACATACACCGGCGACGCCAGCGGCGGACAGTCGACCACCAGCCGCATGCCGGCGCCCTCGATGGCGGAGCGGAAGCTGCTGGCCAGATCGGCGGTCAGCGCCGCCAGGTCGGTGGGAGCGAAGCTGGCCTGCGCGCGGCCGGCCTGCACGCGCGAGAATTCGAGCAGCGTGTTGACCAGCTTTTGCAGGCGCAGGCCGTTGCGCCGCATCAGTTCCATGCGCGCGCGCTGCGCCGGCGGCAACGGCGCGTCGGCGTCGCGCAACGCATCGTCCATGGGCCCGAGCAGCAGCGTGAGCGGCGTGCGGAATTCGTGGCTGACATTGCTGAAGAACTGGGTCTTGGCGCGATCGAGCTCCGTCAACATCTCGGCGTGCAGGCGCTCCTCCTCGGCGGCGCGCGCCTGCTGGATCGCGTTCCCGGTCTGGATCGCGATCAGTTCCAGAAAGCGGCGGTAATCGGCGTCCAGCCGGCGCGCCGCGCTCACGCCCAGCACCAGCGCGCCGATGGTTTGTTGTGTGCCCGCGCCCATCAGGGGCAGCACCAGCGCCTCGCGTATCGGCTGTTGGGCCAGGCCGGGCGGGAACGCCGATTCCGCCTCGCGCTCGGCCGACCGCCGCAGCGCCACGACGCGGGTGGCGGCATCGGCGATGACGTCGCCGATCGGGAACAGCTGGCGCGGCAGGTCGGGATGCGTGGCCTGCGCCAGCGTGGCCTCGCCGTCCCCGTCGCCATCGGCCAGGAACAGCATCGCGAACGGCAGATCGTCCGGGTTCGCGGCGATACTGGCCATCGCCGCCGCGCGGGCGCCGCCCACGGTTTTCTCCTGCAGCACGCGGGTACTCATGTCCGACAGGGTGCGCAGACGGCGGGCGTTCAGGTGCTTGGCGGTGACGTCCAGGTTGGGGCAGAACAGCCCCGCCACGTTGCCCGACTCGTCGCGCACCGGGCTATAGGAGAACGAGAAGAACGTCTCCTCCAGAAAATCGCCGCGGCGCATGAACAGGCGCACGTCGTCGGCCAGCGTGGCTTCGCCATGCTCGAACACGCGGTCGGCCAGCGGACCGCAGATATCCCAGATCTCCGCCCACACCTCCGCCGCCGGACGCCCCAGCGCCCACGGATGCTTGGCCATGCTGAGCACATCGATGTAGGCGTCGTTGTACAAAAAGGTGGCCTGCTCGCCCCACCCTATCCACATCGGCTGGCGGGAGCTCAGCATCAGGCTGACGACCGTCTTGAGACTGTGCGGCCAATCCTCGATCGCCCCCAACGGCGTACGCGCCCAGTCGAACGCCAAAATTTGCGCACCCAATTCTCCCGGCGCGGTCAAGAAGCGCGCGGCCGGCAGCTGGGGCAATGCCGGTAGGTCCATAACAGCCTCGTTCGGGTACAGCATAACAATGCTTGTCAGCGTATCATTATTTCTGTAACGGCGGAGTCTGATTGAGACCGCGCCAATCGCCGCTGGTCTTGCCGTCAGCGCTGCACGTACAGCCGCGCGCCGAACACCGGCCCCGCCGTATGGCCGGGTTCCGGATCGAAGCGGACCACGATGCTGCTTTTTCCTTGGGTCAATTTCTCCGGCAGCACGTAGTCGCGGTCGATGAACTCGCCCGGATGGCTGCCATCGAGCTTGACGCGCGCCACCCGTTCACCGTCGATACTGATGTGGAAATCGCGGTTGCGCTCCTCGCCCCAGTAGCTGGCCTGCAGCACCATCTGCCCCGGTGCGCATTTCATGCGGAAGCTGAAGTAGCCGCCGGTGCGCGCGTCGCGCCCCATGCGGCCGCGATAGGAGACCGGATACGAGATATCCGATTGCAGGTCGTGGTCGCGCTCCGGCTGCATCTCGCCCAGGTGCATGACGTCGATCGAGCGGTCGGCCAGGTCCTTGAGGCGCGCCTCCTCCTTGCGGAACGCCACTTCGGAGGCGGCCCATTCCTGCTCGTTGTAGGCGTTGAAGTAGACGGCGGCGCGGCGGTCGTACTGCGCGAAGAACGGCGTGAACTTCATGTCGCCGGGGCGCCCGCTGCCCACCGTCCGGTACACGGCCTTCACCTTGTCGGCCTCCTTGAACGAGGCCAGGATGTTGGCGCCGACCAGCGCCGGCGCCAGCCCGTCGAACGGCTTGTCGGCCGCGCCCAGATCGGCCGCCAGCACCATCGGTCCGCGCAGCAGCGCCACCACCTTGTCGTTGCCGGCGGCCGATTCCAGCCGCAGCTCCAGCGGCAGGGTCAAACGCACGGTGTCGCCGGCGCGCCAGCGGCGCCGCACGAACAGGTAGCCCTTGTCCTTGCTGGCGGGGTGCGGCTTGCCGTTGACCAGCAGCGTGTGGCCGGAAGCCCAGGCCGGGATGCGCAGGGCCAGCGTGTAATAGCGCTGGCCGGCCAGGCGCTTGACCTTGATGTCGATATCGCTCTCGAACGGATAGCGCGTCGTCATCTCCAGCGTGGCCGCCGCGTGCCGCCATGTCAGCAGCGACGGGATGTACAGGTTGACGAACAGCGTGTCGCGGTTCTCCCAATAGATCGAGTCGCCGTGCTTGGAGTGGCTCTCGATGCCGGACAAGACGCAGCACCAGAAGTCGTTCTCCTCGCTGGAGTACTCGCGCGCCACGCCCGACATCAGCGGCGTCATATAGGTGAACATGCAGGTGCGCGGATTCTGGTGCGCCATGATGTGGTTCAGGTGCGTGCGCTCGTAGTAGTCGAAGTAGGCGGCGTCCGGCGACCAGCTATACAGGTGACGCGTCATCTTCAGCATGTTGTAGCTGCAGCAGGCTTCGCAAGTCTGTTCGGTGATGTGGGCGGCGATGGTGTCCGGGCCGGAAAAATACTCGCGGTCGCCGTTGCCGCCGATGACGTAGCTGTGGTGGTCGGTCACCGTCTTCCAGAAGAACTTGACGGTGTCGGCGTCGCTTTGCTGGCCTTTGAGCTCATACAGGCGCGCCAGGCCGATCAGTTTGGGGATCTGCGTGTTCGAGTGCAGGTTGGCCAGTTCGTCGCGGCCTTCCGCCAACGGCGCCAGCGCCTTGTGGTGGTAGAGGCGCCGCGCGACCTTCAGCCAGCGCTCGTCGTTGGTGCGCGCGTACAGTTCGGCGAAGCTTTCGTTGATGCCGCCATGTTCGCACGCCAGCACCTGCTGCAGCTGTTCGTCGTTCAAGGCGTCGAAGACCTTGGCCATGTAGCCGGCCAGCCCCGTCGCCACTTGCAGCGCCTGCGCGTTGCCGGCGTAGGTCTGGGCGTCGAACAGGCCGGCGAACACCTTGTGCCAGTTATACAGCGGCACCCAGCAGCCATTCAGGTCGAAGCCGGCCGAGCGGATCTCGCCGCGCATGATCTCGGGGAAGATCTCCTTGCCGTCGACGACCTTGCCGTCTTTGCGCTTGCGCATGAAGCCACCGATGTAGCCGTCGCCCTGCGCCCGCTGCACGCGCGCCAGTTCGTCGACGATATAGTCGATGCGCGGCTTGAGCGCCGGCAGCCCGCTCTGCGCATGCATCAGCGACAGCGCAGACAGGTAGTGGCCCAGGCCTTCCCCGGCGATGGTGTCGGACTCCCAGCCGCCGTAGATCTTGCCCTTGACCGGCAGGCCGGCGAACAGGTGGTAGTTGTGCAGGAAGCGGTCGGCGTTCAGGCGTAGCAGGTAGGATTGGTTGGCCTGCAGCGCCTCGGCGTAGAAGGACGGCAGCAGGCGCACGTCCGACATCTGCACCGCCGTCGCGGATGTCGGCGTGGAAGGCGCGCTCGCCGCCACCGCGCCGGCGGAGGCGGCCGTGGCTTCAGCCTCCTTCGCGGCGCCGGCGGCGCTCGCCCTGGCGCTCCAGCCGGATATCAGCCCCAGACTGGCGGCGCCTTGCAGGATCAATCGACGGTGACGGAACGGTGACGAGGCGTGCATGGTTATCCTGAATAGACGATGTTATCCAATAATATACGCGGCCCGGGGAAATGCGTCTTGCGCCGGCAAATCATAAAGAATGACGAAATCCGCACAATCGTGCGGACTCGCTCGCGGCTTATTTGTACACGTCCGAGGTCAATCCATACTTCTGCATCTTGTAATACAACGTCTGTTTGGGCACCGCCAGCGCCACACTGACCTCGCTGACGCTGCCGCCGGCCTTGCGCAACTCCTGTTCGATGACGGCGCGCTCGAAGCAGCCGACCTGCTCGGCCAGCGGCGACGGCGCCAGGCTGCGCGCCGACAGCAGGCCGTCGGACCCGCTCGACAATCCCAGCACAAAGCGCTCGGCGATGTTGCGCAACTCCCGCACATTGCCCGGCCAGTCGTGCGCCATCAGCGATTGCATCAAAGGACCCGGCACCGGCGGCGCGGCGCGCTTGTAGCGGGCCGCCGCGCCGAGCAGGAAGTGCTCGAACAGCAGCGGAATGTCCTCGCGGCGCTCGCGCAGCGGCGGCAGGTTGAGCACGATCAGATTCAGGCGGTAATACAAATCGCTGCGGAATTTCTGCTGGTCCGACAGCTCTTTCAAGTCGTCCTTGGCGGCGGCGATCACGCGCACGTCCACCGGCACCTGGCTGTTTGAGCCGAGCCGCTCGACGTAACGCTCCTGCAGCACGCGCAGCATCTTCACCTGCAACGACATCGGCAGGCTCTCGATCTCGTCGAGGAACAGCGAGCCGCCGTCGGCGTGTTCGATCTTGCCGACCTGGCGCTTGGCGGCGCCGGTGAAGGCGCCCGGCTCGTGCCCGAATACTTCGCTCTCGAAGATATTCTCCGGGATGGCGCCGCAATTGAGCGCGACGAAGTTGCGCTTGTGGCGCCGGCTGTACTGGTGCAGGCAGCGCGCCACCATCTCCTTGCCGGTGCCGGTTTCGCCGTAGATCAGCACATCGGCCGGTTCGTCGGCCAGGTCCAGGATCAGGCGGCGCAGGTCGCGCATCGGCGCCGAGTCGCCCAGCAGCGTGGCCTCGATGCCGACGCCATGCTCGATGCGGTGGCGCAGCGCCGCCACTTCCAGCGTCAGGCGGCGGGTTTCCAGCGCCCGCTGCACCACCTCGGACAGCTGCTCCGACGAATACGGCTTGGCGATGAAGTCATAGGCGCCATCGCGCATGGCGTTGACCGCCATCGTGATATCGCCATGGCCGGTCACCAGCACCACCGGCAATTGGGCGTCGATCGCCTTCACCGCCGCCATCAGATCGAGCCCGCTCATGCCGGGCAGCCGCACGTCGCTGACCACCACGCCGGCGAAGCCCGGGGTGACCTTGGCCAGCGCCTGTTCGGCCGCATGGAAGGCCTCGACCTGGAATCCCGCCAGGTCCAGCGCCTGCGCGCTGCCCGCGCGCACGGTGGCGTCGTCCTCGACCAACAGTACTTTCATCGTTTCATACATCTATAGTCTCCTGCTCCGCAAGCGGCAATTCAATGATAAACCTCGCCCCGCCGGAAGCGCTGGTTTCGACCCGCAGCAGTCCGCCGAACTCGCGCACGATCTGCTCGGAGATGGCCAGCCCCAATCCGAGGCCCTGCCCTTGCGGCTTGGTGGTGAAAAATGGTTCGAACAAGTGCGCGCGGATGTCGTCCGGGATGCCCGGGCCGGTATCGGACACGCCGATCATCACGCGTTCGTCGGTGCGCTCGACGCCGACACTCAGTTCGCGCGTCTCGCTGTCGGCCATCGCGTCGAGCGCATTGTTAAACAGATTGACCAGCACCTGCTCCAGGCGGTTGCTGTCGCACAGCGCATGCACATCCTGGCTGCGCATCGACATGCGGAAGTTCACGCGCTCGCGTTCCACGCGCCGCTCCACCAGGAACAGCGCGGCGGTGATCGCCGCCGCCACCGGCACCGGGCGCAGGCTGGCGTCGGCCTTGCGCGCGAACTGGCGCAGTTGGCCGGTGATCAGTCCCATGCGCCCCACCAGTTGCGAGATGGTCGCCAGGTTGGTCTTGGCCTCGTCCAGGCGATCGCGCTCGATCAGCACCCTGGCGTTGTCGGCCATCGTGCGCAGCGCGGTCAGCGGCTGGTTCAGTTCATGCGTGATCCCGGCCGACATCTGGCCCAGCACCGCCATCTTCGCCGCCTGAACCAGTTCGCTCTGGGCCTGGCGCAGTTTTTGTTCGGCCTTGCGGCGCACGACGTTCTCCTCGCTCAGGTTGTGCGTCATCTGCTGCAGGCTGGAGGTGCGCTCGGCCACCATCGTTTCCAGGTTGTCGTAGGCGCGCTGCAGGTCTTCCCGGGCGCGCAGCCGCTGCAGGCCAAGGCGGCGGCGCTGGCGCGTGTACAGCACCAGCATCACCAGCAAGGCCTGCACCAGCAAGGCGAATAAAAACACGTTGCGCGCGCTGGCCCTGGCCGGCGCCAGATCGGACAGATAGACAAACTGCCATTTGCGCGGCGCCAGCGAGCGCGCCTGGCTCACCATGCGCGAACCCGGCCCCGAATCGGGCACCGCGGCCGGCACCTCGACGATGCTGGCGCCGCCGTCGATGCGGCGCTGCTCGCGCAAGCCCAGCGGCGTGAGCGCGTGCGAAAAGTACTGGCGCGACGCCTCCAGTTCCTGCCGCACCGCCGGCGCCAGCGGCGCCAGCGTGCGGTACTTCCATTCCGGTACGGAGGTCAGGAAGACAACGCCGTGGGCGTCCGCCAGCAGCACCTTGTCGGCGCCCTGCACCCAGCCCTTTTCCAGCTTCTCGATATTGACCTTGACCGTGGCCACGCCCAGCATGCGGCCGTTGTGATAAATCCCGTGCGCGAAAAAGTAGCCAGGCTCGCCGCGCGTGGTGCCGACGCCGTAGAAGCCACCCGGCTCGCGCCGCAGCGCATCGCGCACGTAGGGCCGGAACGAGACGTCGTCGCCGACAAAGCTGTCGCGCTCGCGCCAGTTGCTCGCGGCCTGCGTCACGCCCTGCAGATTGACGATATAGATGGTGGTCGATTTGGAGAGGCGGTTGACCTTCTCCAGGTATTGGTTGACTTCCCCGCGCAGCGTGTCGTCGCCGGGGTGCTGCAACAGGGCGACGACGTCCTTGTTCAACTCCAGGGTGCCGGGCAGGAAATCATATTTGGCCAGCAGGTTCTCGAGGCTGAGGGCATAGCCGTCGAGCCGCTGCGCCCCGGACAGGCGCAGCCGCTCGATGGCCGCGTTCTCGGCCCAGCGCCAGCAAAAAAGCGCCAGCGCCAGACAGGCGGCCAGCAGCAAAACCCACAGCGTGAGTCGCCCCCAAAGCCGCCGGCCCGGCCGCGATGGTGGAACCGTCTGCGATGGTGCTGCCGCCATAATCCCCTCTTTTCTACCTCAACCCGCGATCACGCCGCGCTCGAACCACGGCTATTAAAACACATGCCGCACACCGAGGTTGAATCCAGTGGTGCCGGTGCCGGTATCGGTGGCCGTGCCGACCTTGAAAGCGGCGCCATTGCGGTTGTCGATATGCCCATAGGCGGTGTACAGGTCCGTGCGGCGCGACAGCGGGTACAGGTAGCCGACCGCGCCCTGCTTCGCGTCCTGCCGCAGCGCCGATTCATCGTGGTGGTCGATATACGACAGCAGCAATGTACCGACCGGCAGCGCCACGGTGAAGCCGAGCAGCGTGTCCTTGCTTTCATTGTCCAGCAAGTCCTTGTTACGCGCGTGCGCCGCGTGGACGGTCACCCTGGAGAACTTGTAGCGCGCCGTCAGCATCGTGTTGCGGCTGCGGGCGCTCGACAGCGCGTTGTCGCGCTGCTGGTGCGCCAGCACCAGCGTCAGCGGACCGTTTTCGTAGGTGCCGCTGCCGGCGATGCTGCGGTTCTTGCTGGTGTCGCCGGCCACCTCGCCGAAGCCGTACAACACGTCGGCCGAGAAACCGGCCACCTTAGGCGTGATGTACTCCACCGAGTTGTCGACCCGCGAGTTATTGGCGAAGATGTTTTGCGAGTTACCCGCCAAGCCGGTCTGGAACGGGTCGGCGATGTTGTTCAGCGTTTTATAGAACGGCGAGTACTGGCGGCCGATGCTGAACGCGCCGGCCGGGGTGGTCAGGCACAGGTAGGCCTGGCGGCCGAACAGCAATCCGCCCTGCGCAGGGATGCCGGTATCGAGGTTGTTGCCGTTTTCCAGCCCGAAGGCCAGGATCATGCCGCCGCCCAGGTCCTCCTTGCCCTTGATGCCCAGGCGCGAGCCCGAGCCGATGCCGCTACCGACCTTGGTGGTATTGCCGGCGGCCGCGCCGCGCTCGACCAGCAGGCCGGCGTCGGCGACGCCATACACCGTCACCGACGATTGCGCGAGCGCGGCGGACGACAACAAACCCAGCGCCAGGGCGCCCGTGAAATTTTTCTGCATCTTTGCATCTCCTGAGATTACTTTTGTGGTGCTGCTTTTTTGGTGGTGCTGTCTGGTTCAATCTACCGGCTTGCTTCAGGCGGCGCGGATATTGGCGACGCTGTCCTTGCCCTGCTCCGCCAGCGGCGCCTTCTCCTCATCGAGCGCGCCCTCCCACTTGGCGACGACGGCGGTGGCCACGGCGTTGCCGACGGCGTTGGTGGCCGAGCGGCCCATGTCCAGGAACTGGTCGATGCCCATCAACAGCAGCAGGCCAGCCTCCGGGATGTTGAATTGATTGAGCGTGGCGGCGATCACCACCAGCGACGCGCGCGGCACGCCGGCGATGCCCTTGGACGTCACCATCAACAGCAGCAGCATGGTGATCTGGGTGCCGAGCGACAGGTCGATGCCATAGGCTTGCGTGATGAACAGCACGGCGAAGGTGCAGTACATCATCGAGCCATCCAAGTTGAACGAATACCCCATCGGCATGACGAAGCTGGAGATCTTGCGCTGCACGCCGAATTGGTCCAGCGCCACCAGCAGTTTGGGATAGGCCGCTTCCGAACTGGCGGTCGAAAACGCCAGCAGGAACGGTTCGCGGATCAGCACCATCAGGCGGAACACGCGCTTGCCGATAAAGGCGAAGCCGCCCAGGATCAGCAGCGCCCACAGGCACACCAGGCCCAGATAGAAGCCGCCCATGAATTTGGCGAACGTCGCCAGGATGCCAAGGCCGTTGGTGGTGACCACCGACGCCATCGCGGCGAAGACGGCCAACGGCGCCATTTTCATGATGCTGCCGGTGATGCGCAGCATGACCTGCGCCAGCTGGTCGACGCCGGCGGTCAGCTTGGCCGCCGATTGTCCCAGCGCGCCCAGGGCGCTGCCGAAGAAGATCGCGAACACCAGCACCTGCAGGATCTCGTTGTTGGCCATCGCCTCGATCGGCGACTTCGGCACCATGTGGCTGACGAATTCCTTGAGCGTGAAAGCCGAGGTTTTCAGGCCGGTGGTGGCGTCGATCGGTGGCAGCGGCAGTCCCAGATGGGTCCCGAGCTGCATCAGGTTCGACAGCACCATGCCCAGGGTCAGCGACACCAGCGAGGCGATCACGAACCAGCCCATGGCCTTCATGCCGATGCGGCCGGCGGCCTTGCCGTCGCCCAGGTGCGCGATGCCGACCGCCAGGGTCGAGAACACCAGCAGCGAAATGATCATTTTGATCAGCCGCAGGAACACGTCGGTCACGATCGAGATATGGCCGGCGATGTCGGCGGCGGCCTTTTTATCGGGGAACGCCTGGTGGCACGCGTAGCCGACGGCTACGCCCAACACCATGGCGATCAGGATGTACAGCGTTAGTGGGCGCTTTTTTTTCACTTTTATCATCTCCGTATTGTTCCCCCGGCGGCGCCGCGGGGTACGGGTAGATAGCAATGGGTATGCCAGCGCTCGGCAGCGAAAAATAGCCGCTCAAGCCATTGATTTCAATGACAATTCTTTACGGAAATGATGATCGGAGCGCGCTAGTGGCATGGAAAACTGGAACGGTCGCGGGCCGCCTGTATGGAAAGTTGGACGCCGCCGCCGGGTCAGGATGCGCGCTCGGCGTACTCGATGCGGTTCCTGCCGTTTTCCTTGGCGCGGTACAGCGCCATGTCGGCCAGTTTGATCAGCGATTCGGGCGTGCAGCCCGGCAGGGGTCCGGCCACCACGCCGAAGCTGCAGGTGATGTCGATGGCGACGCCCTCGTCCACCACCGGATCGGCGCAGATTTCCCGGTGCAGCTCGCGGATGCGCTGCTCGCCGCCACCGGCGTAGAGTCCGGGCAGCAGCAGGATGAACTCCTCGCCGCCGTAGCGGCCGACGGTGTCGGAGCCGCGCAGGCGCTCCGACAGGCGCCGCACGAATTCGCGCAGCACGGCGTCGCCGGCCAGGTGGCCGTGGGTGTCGTTGACGCGCTTGAAGTGGTCAAGGTCCAGCAGCACCACCATGAAAGTGCCGCCGCTGCGCGTGGTCGTGACGATTTGCTGACCGATCATTTCCATGATCGCGACCCGGTTCCAGGCCTTGGTCAGGCCGTCCTTGAGGGAACGCATGCGGTGCTCTTCGCGCGAGGCCTCCAGCTCCACGGTGCGTTCGCGCACCAGCTGCTCCATCGCGGCGCTGCGGCGCAGGATGCCGCGCAGGCGCCAGCGGTACAGCAGCCAGGCCAGGGTCAGCGCCAGCACCACACATCCGGAGTAGAGCCAGCCGCTGCGCCACCAGGGCGGCATGATCGCCACCGGCAGCTCGATCGGCCCGGCCGCCGCCTGCAGCATGGTGTTCTCCGCGCTCACCTGCAGCACATAGCTGCCCGGCGCCAGCGCCGGATAGCGCAAGGCCGTGGAGTCGGTGACGGTCCAGGCGCTTTCCAGCCCCTTGAGGCGGTAGCGGTAGCGCAGCGCCTCGTGGTTGCGGAACGACAGCACCGCCAGCCTGATCTCGAGCGCGCCGCCGCTCCAGGCGATCATCTGCGCCTTGCTGACGCCCAGCGGATTACCGTCGTAATCGACCGATTCGATGCGCAGCGCCAGCTCCTTGGGCGCGAACAGGTCCTGCGGATGCAGGATATGCGAGGCGCCGCTGCTGGTGCCGATCCACATCGACCCGTCGGTGTCTTCGAAGATCGCGTACTGGTTGCTGTCGTTCCAAATCAGGCCGCTCTGCTGATCGAGCATGCGCCAGGCCTTGCCGTTCCAGACGGCGACGCCGTCGTCGCTGCCGATCCACAACCAGTGGCGGCGGTCGACATGCATCGACATCACCGAGCGGCCGGCCATCGGCGTGCCCGCCAGCGGCAGCCGCTGCAAGGCCAGCGCGTCGGCGCTGTCGTCGGCCGCTCCGTACCAGACGACGGACTCGCGGTCGTCCGCCAGCCACAGGTTGCCGGCGTCGCAACTGAGCATATCGATTTTCGACGGCAGCGCCGGCGCGGACCAGCGCTCGCCGGCCAGCCTTAGCAAGCCGCGGTGGGCGAGAAACCACAAGGCGCCGTCGCCGGTCTGGCAGACGGCGGTCACGCCGATGTCGTCTTTTTGTTCGCGCAGCAGTTGGCGCAATCCCTCGACCGGCCGCGGCGCCGTCGAATGTTCCGGGTCGCGGATCACATACAGGCCGCGGTTGGTGGCGATCCAGATCCGGCCGGCGGCATCGATGAACACGCGCAGGATCAGCGGCAGCTTGGCGATGTGGACGCTGCGCCCCGTCAGGCGGTCCTGGCGCACCAGCGCGCCGGAGAACGTCCCGCTCCACACATTGCCCGCGCGGTCGGTGGCGATGCTGCCGATTTGATGGTCGGCGCCCTCGTAACCGCCGGCCGTCTTGGCGAAGCGCACCTCCCCGGGGCGCCGCAGCGCCATGCCGCGCCCCGTCCCGATATACAGCGCGCCGTCGCGCGCGCGGTGGAACGACCAGATGTCGTCGCTGGGCAGGCCCTGCGCGGTGGTCCAGTTGGCGACGCTGCGATAGCCCTGCCAGTGGGCCAGGCCGCGCCCCGCCAGTCCGAGCCACAGCTCGCCGTCGCGGTCGACGTAGATGGCGGAGATGCCGCCGTCGGCCTTGAGCCCCTCACTGGCGCCGTACTCGCGCCAGGCGCCGGCCACGCCGCGCAGCAGGCCGTAGTCGTTGTTCGACACCAGCGTGCCGTCGCCGTCCTGGGCCATCGGAAACAACTGCCGGACGGTGGCCTGCGCCACGCCGGGCGGCGCGTGCGCCACGGCGCGCCCGGCGCCCGGCGCCAGCGACAGCATGTGGTCCTGGCTGCGCAGCCATATCTGGCCACCGCTGGCGGCGAAGACCGCGCCCCATTTCGCCGCCGGCACGCCCTGCTGCGGGCCGTAGCGGGTGAAGCCGCCGGCCCGGTAGTGGCAAACTTCCGTCGCGCACCCCATCCACAGCGCGCCGTCCGCACCGGCCGCGATGCTGGCGATCCGGCGCAGCTCGGGATGGGCGAGCCGTTGCGCCTCGCTGAAATAATATCGGGAGTGCCACTTGCCACCGTCGGCGGGCCGCACCTCCACCAGATCGCGCTGGTCCACCACCAGCATGCCGTCGCCGCCGTTGCGCGCAAAGCGCTGGCCGGCCCACAGCACCATGGGCGCGCCGTCCGGGCCTTTGACGGCACCGCAGCCGTCGCCACGCCAGGCGCACACGCCGGCGTCGGTGCCTACCCATACGCGGCCGGCGGCATCGGTCGCCAGCGCGGTGATGAAAGCCGCCGGCAAGCCATCGCGCTTGCCATAGCGCCGGAAGCGCGCGCCGTCGAAGCGGAACAAGCCGTTCTCGGTGCCGACCCACAGATATCCCGCGCCGTCCTGCGTGATGGCGGTGACGGCCTGGTTGGCCAGGCCGTCGGACTGGCCGAAATAACGCAGCGCCATTTGCTCGGCGGCGGCGGGCGCGCCCAGCCAGGCGAAGATCAACCCCGCCAGCCACGCCAGCCACGCCGGCACCCTGAACATCGTTGACACCATCGCAGCGCCCCGCATCACCACCTCGTGCTGGTCCTGAACACCCCCAGCATGCCACCGCCGCGCCGATCCGTCCAGCACACGGGCATCGGCCGGCGCCGGCCGCGCGCCGTCACGTATAATCGAGCCGCGCCGACCCCGATGTGACTTGCATCGACTCCTCCACCCGGAACAACCTGACACTGCGACCTACACCCTGATGCGATCCGTGCTTCATCCCGCGCGCGCCGTGGCGCTGGCCTTCTTGATGGCGATCGCCTTCGGCACGGCGCTCCTGATGCTGCCGTTCTCCCACGCGGGCGGCCAGGGCGCGTCCTTGCTGGTCGCGTTCTTTACCTCCGTGTCCGCCGTCTGCGTGACTGGCATGACGATCGTCGATACCGGCACCTACTGGTCCGGCTTCGGCCAGGGCGTCATCATGGCGCTGTTCCAGTTCGGCGGCTTCGGCATGATGACCGCCGCCACCCTGCTTGGACTGTTGGTCAACAGCTCTCCGCGCCTGCGCACCAAGTTAATCAGCCAGATGGAAACCCGCACGCTCGGCCTGGGCGACGTCACCAGCGTGGCGCGCCTGGTCCTGGTGGTGACGCTGGCGTCGGAGCTGGTGCTCGCCACGCTGCTGACACTGCGCATGCACTATGCCTACGACCTGCCGTGGGCGCAGGCCGCGTGGAGCGGCGCCTTCCACGCCGTGTCGGCGTTCAGCAACGCCGGCTTCTCGATCCATGCCGACAGCGTGACGCGCTACGCCGGCGACGCCCTGATCCTGGCCCCGCTGATGATCGCCGTCATCGCCGGCGGCATCGGCTTCCCGGTGCTGCACGACCTGCGCCTCAAGCTGCGCGACCCGCGCCACTGGTCGATGCACACCAAGCTCACACTGCTCGGCACCGGCGTGCTGCTGGCCGTGGGCTTCGTCGGCGTGCTGCTGTTCGAATGGCACAACCAGCGCACGCTCGGCGCCATGGACCTGGGCGACAAGCTGCTGTCGGCGTCGTTCATGTCGGTGGCCGCGCGCACCGCCGGCTTCAACGCCGTCGACATCGCCGCGCTGACGCCCGAATCGTGGGCGCTGCACTACTTCCTCATGTTCGTCGGCGGCGGCAGCGCCAGCACCGCCGGCGGCGTCAAGGTCGGCACCATCGTCATCCTCGCGCTGCTGGTGATCGCCGAGGTGCGCGGCTTCCGCGACACCGAGGCCTTCGGCCGCCGCCTCGGCGCGTCGGCGCAGCGCCAGGCCATCACGGTGGTGGTGCTGGGCTGCGGCATGGTCGCCCTGGGCACCCTGGTGCTGCTGCACGTGTCCGACTTCCCCACCGACCAGATTATTTTCGAGGTGGTCGCGGCCTTCGGCACGGCCGGCCTGTCGACCGGCATCACCCCCGGCCTGCCGCCGAGCGGCCAACTGACCCTGGCCCTGCTGATGTTCCTTGGCCGGGTCGGCACCGTCACCCTGGCGGCGTCGCTGGTGCTGGGCGAGCGCCGCCTGCCCTATCGTTATCCCGAGGAGCATCCAATTGTTGGGTAAAATTTTCACGGAACAGATCTCATTCCCGAACAGCGACAACATCGTCGTCGTCGGCCTTGGCCGCTTCGGCGGCGCCGTCGCCGAAGCGCTGATGCGCATGGGCCACGACGTCATGGGCATCGACCGCGAAACGGAACTGGTGCAGCTGTGGGCCGACAAACTGACGCACGCGGTGCAGGCCGATTCCACCAACGAGGACGTGATGCGCCAGCTCGGCGTGGCCGAGTTCTCGCACGCGATCGTCGGCATCGGCACCGACCTCGCCGCCAGCCTGATGTCGCTGATGGTGCTCACGGAGCTGGGCATCAAGGACATCTGGGTCAAGGCGCTGACGCCGGAGCACGGCCAGATCGCCCGGCGCGTGGGCGCCCACCACATCGTCTATCCGGAGGCCGACATGGGCGCGCGCGTGGCGCACCTGATCACCGGCCGCATGATGGACTACATCGAGTTCGACGACGGCTTTGCCATCGCCAAGATCCGCGCGCCGGAGCTGACGCACGACATGACCTTGGCGCAGTCGCACGTGCGCGAGAAATTCGGCGTCACGGTGGTCGGCGTCAAGCGTCCCGGCGAGGACTTCCAGCACGCCCTGCCCGACACCCATGTGCTGCCGGCCGACATCCTGATCGTTTCCGGCGCCACGCGCAAGATCGAGCAATTCGCCAGCAGCGGCCGCAAGCGCTGAGCGCCGCCGGTTTTGTAACTGAAAGGTGTTAATAACAAAAAAGCTATCGATTTCATACAAATAATTGATTTTGATAATAGTGACACAGCCGTTAAGGTTTGCTTTCACACATCATCAATAGGGAGATACCCATGAAATCGACTCAGTTCGCCTGCCGCCTGGCCGTGCTGGCCTTGACGGCCGTGGCCGGCATCGGCAACGCCGCCGCCCAAGCCGTCCCCACTCCAGCCCCAGCCCCAGCCCCCACCGGCGCCACCGTCATGACCCGCGACAACGGCGCCCCCGTCGGCGACAACCAGAATTCCCAGACGGCCGGCCCCAACGGCCCGGTGCTGTTGCAGGACGTCCAGCTGATCCAGAAACTGCAGCGCTTCGACCGCGAGCGCCAGCCCGAGCGCGTGGTCCATGCGCGCGGCACCGGCGCCCACGGCGTCTTCGTTGCCAGCAAGGACATCTCCAACCTGACGCGCGCGGCCGTCTTCACGCCGGGCGCGGAAACGCCGGTGTTCGTGCGCTTCTCCAGCGTCATCCACGGCAACCACTCGCCGGAAACCCTGCGCGACCCGCGCGGCTTCGCCACCAAGTTCTACAGCAAGGAAGGCAACTGGGACCTGGTCGGCAACAACCTGCCGATCTTCTTCATCCGCGACGCCATCAAATTCCCGGACATGGTGCACTCGCTCAAGCCGTCGCCGGACACCAACGTGCAAGACCCGAACCGGTTTTTCGATTTCTTCTCGCACCAGCCGGAATCGACCCACATGCTGACCCGCGTGTACTCGGACCAGGGCACGCCGGCCAGCTACCGCGAAATGGACGGCAACAGCGTGCACGCGTATAAGTTCGTCAACGCCAAGGGCCAGGTCAACTACGTCAAGTTCCACTGGAAGACGCTGCAAGGCGAAAAGACGCTGACCGCCAAGGAGGCGTCGGCGATCCAGGGCCGCGACTTCAACCACATGACGGGCGACCTGATCGCCGCCATCAAGGAAGGCCGCTTCCCGAAATGGGATTTGTACGTGCAGGTGATGACGCCGGAGCAGTTGGCCAAGCTGGACTTCAACGGCCTGGACGCCACCAAGATCTGGCCGGCCAGCGTGCCGGAGACCAAAGTCGGCACGATGACCTTGAACCGCAATCCGGACAACGTCTTCCTGGAGACCGAGCAATCGGCGATGGCGCCGTCGAACCTGGTGCCGGGCATCGAAGCGTCGGAAGACCGCATGCTGCAGGGCCGCTTGTTCTCTTACGCCGACACGCAGCTGCACCGCCTCGGCGCCAACGGCCTGCAACTGCCGATCAACCGTCCGCTGGCGCCCGCCGCCAACTACAACCAGGACGGCGCGACCAACAGCGGCGCCCGCAAAGGCGAAGTCAACTACCAGCCGAGCGCGCACGCGCCGCTGGCCGACAACGCCGAGTACAAATCCAGCCAACTGCCGTTGAGCGGCACGACGCAGCAGGCGCGCATCGCCAAGACGCGCAACTTCGCGCAGGCCGGAGACTTCTACCGCTCGCTGAACGCGCAGCAGCAGGCCAACCTGGTCAGCAACCTGGCGGGCGATCTGGGCCAGGTGAAGGATGACACTGTCAAGTACACGATGCTGTCGCACTTCCAGAAGGCCGACGCCAACTACGGGCGCGCGCTGGCGGTGGCGGTGAAGGCCGACCCGGCCAGGGTCCAGCAGCTGGCGGCCAAGCTGGCCGATTGATGTCGACCGGGGCCGCCATGCGTCATCGGCGGCTCATGCCATCACCGCGCCGCCTCGAACGCGCCCAAATCCGGCGCCGAACCGTTGAACGGCAACCCGACATTGACACCCTTGCCGATCAGGTCGCTGGTCGAACGCAAATGATAGCTGCGCAGCGGGGGCAGGCTGCCGTCCGCCTGCCTCGGCGCATCCCAACCGCTGGCGGAGACGTCCTCGAAGTCGCCATCGCTTATCTGCACCGGCAAGGTCCACGAGTTGTTCGGCATGTCCAACCCGGCGGTGTTCGACGTCGCCGTCCCCTTGTACGCCAGGTTGTTGCGCAGGTTGCCGAAGTTCACCGCCGAACCATCCGGCGCGATTCCCAGCATGTTGTAGTTCGCGCCGTTGCCGAACGCCGTGTTGTTAAAGAAATCGAGCGCCAGCGGATGGTGGTTGGCATAAAAACCCGCGGCCTTGTTGGCGAACGCCACCGAGAACCGCACCGTGTGCTTCACGCCGTTGGCGACATACGCGCCGCCATACCCGCCGGCCTTGATGCCGTTGCCGTTGCCCGCCGCCAGCGGCGTGGTGGTCCCCGGCAGATAGCCATGCTGCCACGCCCACGAGTTTTCAATCGTCACCGGCGAGAACGCGTTGATCAGGTCGAACCCGTCGTCGGTGTTCATCCACGCGCGGCAACCGCGGAACACATTGCCCGGCTGGTTGGCCTTGATGTGCGCGCCGAAGCCGTCGGCGCTCTGGCCGGCCCCGTTCGACGTGTACGGATCGTAGTTGTGGTGCGAGTCGCTGTTGAGCACCAGATTATTGCCGCCGTTCTGGATGAACAGCCCCGGCCCCATGTTGTGGTGTAAATTAAGCAATTCGAAAACGTTGTTGCTGCCGCTGTTCCACACGCCCCACGACTCGTGGTTGAGCCGGTTGCCGGGCTGCTGCGGCGCGCCGGTGACCTCCAGCCCCTTCAGGTGGACCCAACTGGCGGTGACATTGAAGCCCTTGACGCGGCAATCATCCTTCATCGCGGAAAAATCGAACACCGGCGTCTCGCCCGGGTACGCCCAGTACCGGATCGGCTGGCCGGCGGCGCCGCTTTTGTCGAGCGTGATGGCGTTGACGATCGCCGTGCGGCTGGCGCACGCCTCGACGCCGGCCGTGTAGGCATACTTACCGCCACGGAAGTAGACGGTGTCGCCGGCCTGGGCCCGGGTTTGCGCCCGCGCGATCGATGCCCACGGCGCCGCTTGCGTGCCGGCGGCGTTGTCGCTGCCACCGGGGGCGACGTAATAGTTGGTGGCGAACGCCGGCGCGGCGGCGAACGGGAGGAACAACAGCGCGCTGAGAGTATTTTTCATCGCTGCTATTGTAGAGAGCGCCGGAACATTATTGCCACACCGGCCGGAAAAATCATCAAACTGATCGGCTGCGCCGCGCGAACGCCGACTTCGTCATCGGCACGCGCGCCTCCAGCAACGCGCCCAGCAAATGCTGGGCATGCAGCAACAGCGCCGGATGGGCGGCGTCGGCCGGATGCAGGCCGAAGCGCACCAGCGGGGCCGGCGCCAGGCACGCCGCCTGCGCCACGGCCAGGCGCGGCGACAGTTGCCGTCCGCTGCGGTTGCGCGCCGCGTACACCAGACTGGGCGACCAGATGCTGCGCCGGGACGACAGCAGGTGGAAACGGGTCCAGGTGGTGGTGTAGGAAAACGGCGCCCGGCGCAGCGCCACCCAGGCGCCGCTGCCCAGCAGCCACGCCGGCGGCACGAAACCGTCGACCGGCCAGCCGCGACGGTGGAACCACTGCAGGCCGCGCGCCAGCAGCAGTCGGCTGTGCGCCGCGCCCAGCGCGGAAAACTCGCCTTCGTGGCGCGTGTAGACGCCGCGCAGCCAGCGCTGGCGCCAGCCCGACGGCGGCGGCCCGCTGTCCAGATGCCGATAACCGTGCAACGCCAGTTCGTGGCCGCGCGCCAGCAGCGCCGTCAGCATCGCGTCGTAGCCGGGGTCGGCGCGGTCGTCGCCGTGATAGCACGGCACCACCAGCAGCGTCAGCGGAATGTCGGCGACCTCGGACAACGCGCTCAGCAAGCGCTGGCAGGCCGGCCAGGTGGCGGGCGCCACGTCATGGATCGCGACGCACAGCGCCTTGCGCTCAATCGACAAGGCAGCCCTGCGGATCCGGCTCGGCGCGCCGGCGCGCGCCCAGCAAAGCGGTGTAGCGCTCCATCAACTGCGGCATGATGCGATTCCAGTCGAACTGCGCGCACGCCTTGTGGCGGGCGTTGGCGCCCAGCCGCGCCATGTCCGTGCCGAACAGCGCCGCGACGCCCTCGCCCAGGCTGGCCGCGCTGTCCGGCCGCACCACCAGCCCCGTGCCCGCATCGATCAACTCGGCAACCCCGCCGCCGGTGCCCAGCACCGGCAAGCCGCAGGCCATCGCCTCCAGCGCGATCAGGCCGAAGGTTTCGCCGTCGCCCGGATGGGTCAGCAGGTCGCAGCCGCCCAGCAGCCGCGCCAGGCGCGCGGGATCGCGCTCGAACGGCAGTATCGTGCTGTTGGGCGACGCCGGCAACGCGCCGCCGCCGCCGATCAACAGCAGATGGTAGGGAGGACCGAGCCGCCGCACCGCCTCGATCAGCACGCCCAGCTTTTTCTGCGGCGTGAAGCGGCCGGCGTAGACCAGCAACCGGGTGGCGTCGGCCAGTCCGAGACGCCGGCGCAGCCCGGCATCGCGCCGCGCCGGGCTGAAGATGTCGGTGTCCACGCCCAGCGGCTGGTGCACGGCGCCCGCCACGCCGAGCTGGTTGAGCCGGTGCACCATCAGCTTGCTGGGCGCGAGCACCAGGTCGAACTGCGTGTACACGTGCCGCAGATACGCGCCGGCGGCAGCGGCCGCGCGCGGGCCGAACCGCTGCCCGACCAGCGCGTGCAGGTCCGAATGGTAGAAGCCGACCAGCGGCACCGGCAGGCGCCGGCGCGCGTGCAGCGCGGCCAGCGCGCACGGTCCGGCGTCGCCGACCTCCAGCAGATCGGGCCGGCAACGCTGGACGATGCGCGCCGGCGCGCGCAGCGAACGCGGCAGACGGTAACCGTTAATGCCTGGCAGCGCGATACCCGGCAAGGCGATCACCGACGGCGTCAGGCTGCAAGGCTTGACGCTCGAGCTCAGTATTGTGTGGCGTACGTGGCCGTGGCGCGCCAGCCAGTTGGCCTTGGCGTTGAGATAGCTGCTGATGCCGCCACCCTCGGCGGCGTAGTACATGGTGATGTCTAGAACATGCATGATGGGGCTTCGCGTGGGAAGGCCCCCACGTTAGCATCGCGACCCGCCCCGCCTTTGATCTCGGTCAATCGGACAAAATCCGCTCCGCTCCATTCCAGCCAGCCGCCGTCGTACACGCTGATGCGCGGCCAGCCCATCAGCCAGGCATAGAAAAACGCCATGGACGCGCGCCACCCGGTGCCGCAATAAAACCCGATCTGCAAACCCTCGACGATGCCCTGCCGGCGCCATTGCAATGCGATCTCGGCGGCCGGCTTCATGCGGCCGTCGGCGAGATGGTAAGCGCTCATGCTGTTGACGTCGCCATCGGCACCGGCCCGGCCCCAGCGCGCACCCGGAATATCCCCGCGCGCGGCGATGTAGCTGTAGCCGGACACTTTGCCGAGAAATTCCGCCTCGCTGCGTATGCTGACCAGCGCGCCATCGGCCGTCGACAGCAACGCGCGCGCCTGGCTGGTGCCGATCAAATATTCGGGATGCGCGGGAAACGCCGCACCGAACCCGGCGGCGGCGGGCCGGCCCGCCGGGCCGACCGCTCCCCGCGCGCAGGCGTGACCGGCGGCCTGCCACGACGCGAAGCCGCCATCGAGCAGGCGCACATCGTCCACCCCGGCGTACAGCAGCAGGTGCGCCAGCCGCGCGGCGGCCAGGTTGTTGCGGCCGTAGAGGATGACGGTGGTTTCGTGGCGCACGCCATGCGCCAGCAGCAGGTCGAGCAGCACCTGGTCGTCGACCTTGTTCCACAGCGGTTCGCACTCGAACTGGCCGCTATCGATGTACGCAGCGCCGGGGATGTGGCCGTGTTCGAACGGCGCGGCGCCGCCGCATCCGACCTCCAGCAAACGCCAGTCGGCCGATGGCCGGGCGTCGACCGGCGCGCCGTCGATCAGCATCGCCAGCCAGGCGGGCGCGACCAGCTGGCGCCAGCGCGCCAGGTCCGGACGAAACTGCGCGGCGACCTTGTTATCCTGCATATCCTGGTTTTCCATACACGCCGTTGTGGCGATCCGGACGGTATTTTACGCTGGCCGGACGGATCGGCCGGATTTTGCGCCTGAATATCGCGCTTTCCGGCGCCCAAACGAAAACACCGCCATGAAGGCGGTGTTTTTATCCTGCGATGCGACGGCGGCTATTAGCGCGCGCGTCCACGGAAGACCAGGTTGGCGATCGCCAGCAGCACGACCGCGCCGAGGAACGAGACGCCCAGCGAACCGAGGCTGAAGTCGCCATCGTTGATCGTGCCCGTACCCAGCAACGGCGCGATCACCAGGCCGCCGAGGAAGGCGCCGACGATGCCGACGACGACGTTCAAGATGATGCCCTGTTGCGCGTCCGTGTTCATGACCTTGCTAGCGATCCAGCCCAGCAAACCACCAATTACAATCCATCCGATAAAGTTCATTTTTCTTCTCCCTGACTATTAAAGTGAGCGTTTCACACGTCTACCATCGGCTTAGTCGGTTGCCCTACTTGCCGCGTCGACAAAACGATCCGACCACTGCATTCTACGGCTGACTCAGCAGAAGCTTGTCAGCCCAGCGCTGCTGTTGACGTAGGACTACGGCCCATCGTGGCTCCGGTCCGGCTCGGGGGCGCAGTTGCGCGTGGCCGCGCTGATCTGCGCCAGCGGCACCTTGGGGCTGCGGTCGGCGTTCAGCAAGCCGTTGGTTTCCTGGAAGGTGTCGGCGAACTGGGTGTAGCAAAAGCCGCTGAACATCACCGTCTCGTTGACCACCTTGAGCAAGGTCCGATAGCGGTTCAGATACGTCGCGGCGTCGCCGACGCGCGAATAGCCCCAGGTGTGGTGCGCCGGCGCGTTCGGATCGAAGGCGATGCCGCCGAACTCGGTGAGCACGATCGGCTGGCCCCGGTGCGGGAAGCCGTCCAGGGTCAGGATGCGTCCGCCCGGGCGGCGCTGGTCGAACAGCGTGCGCACCGGATCGGTGACGGCGTAGCGCTGTTGCAGCTTTTCCGGATCGGCGTCGTAGTCGTGGATGCCGAGGATGTCGGTGGCCGACGCCTCCCAGCCGTCGTTGCCGATCACCGGGCGCGTGGCGTCGAGCATGCGCGTCATGTGGTACAGCGCCTCGACCGCGTTGCGGTGCGCCTGGGTCGACGTCAGATTGGGCACGCCCCACGATTCGTTGAACGGCACCCACACGATCACGCACGGATGGCTGTAATCGCGTTCGATCGCCTCGGTCCACTCCTTGATCAGCCGGGTCATCGCGCGCGGGCTGAAGGCGTAGGCCGACGGCATCTCCTCCCACACCAGCAGGCCGAGCTTGTCGGCCCAGTACAGGTAGCGCGGGTCCTCGATCTTCTGGTGCTTGCGCACGCCGTTGAAGCCCATCTCCTTGGCCAGCTCGACGTCGCGGCGCAACGCGTCGTCGGACGGCGCCGTCATCAGCGAATCGGGCCAGTAGCCCTGGTCGAGCACCAGCCGCAGCGGATACGGCCGGCCGTTGAGCATGAAGCGGTCGCGGTTGATCGCCACCGAGCGCAGCGCCGTGTACGAGCGCACCGTGTCGAGCACCTCGTCGCCGCAATACAGGGTCAGCTCGGCGTCGAGCAGGGTCGGACGCTCGGGGCTCCACAGCAGGTCGTTGCGCGAATCGTCGATGCCCGGGTCCGACAGCACGATCTTGCGGTTGGCGGCCCGCCCCACCAGCAGGTAGCGGTCTGCCGCCAGCAGCACGCCGTTGTGCAGCAGCCGCACCGACACCGCCAGGTTGTTGCGGATGTCGCCGCCGGCCAGCACCTCGCAGCCCATCTCGAAGCCGTCGAACACCGGCGTCCAGCGCAGCGAGCCGATGTAGGTCGCCGGCAGCGACTCGAGCCACACCGTCTGCCAGATGCCGGTGGTGCGCGGATACCAGATCGAGTGCGGCTCGAGCTGCCAATCCTGCTTCCCGCGCGGCTTGGCCAGGTCGCCCGGATCGTCCTCGACATGCACGACGATAGTCTGGGTCGGCCCCTCGGCCAGCGCGTCCGTGATGTCGGCGTGGAACGGCGTGTGGCCGCCCTCGTGCTCGGCCACCAGCACGCCGTTGACCCAGACGCGCGCGTGGTAGTCGACCGCGCCGAAATGCAGCATCGTGTGGGCGCCGCGCCGCTCCAGGTCGAACGTGAGCCGGTACCAGCACGCCATATGGAACGACTGGTCGCCGATGCCGCTGGCCTTCGATTCCGGCGCGAAAGGAACATTGATGCGCGCGCCCCAGTCGATCGGATCGCCCGGGTGGCTGAACCGCTGCTCGTGGTCGAAGGCGAATTCCCATTCGCCGTTCAGCGACTGCCACGCGTCGCGGACCAGTTGCGGTCTCGGATATTCAAACTGGCTCATGCGCATCCTTTTCATCGGTGCCGCGCCGGTTGCGCGGTGAAAAAATAATGCTAGCAATCTTGGCTGCGCAATGCATTTCAATTTCAAGCGGAACGCGCAAATCGGCGCAAATAAAAACCAAAAGTGCGGCTGATTTACAACTGCTTTTCCTAGCGGAATTGAAAAGAAAAAATAGTCGATCATTGCTAGGATTGGCTGACATCTTTTGCGCCGCGCTGGCCCAGCGCGCGCGTCGAAACCGACGTCTCCTGGATCCGACCATGTCAGCCACGCCTCCGCATACCGCCCGTCAAATCAGCCTTTCCGGCTTGGCGGGGGGACGCCGCATGAGCGAGCTCAACAATAAAAACCGCGCGGTCGTGCTTTCCGTTCCATGTTCCAGGCGTATAACCCCGCTACCCCGCTAATTACTAACGACCCGCAAGGGCACAGGGAGAAATCATGAAAAGCATCATCGTCTTTTGCCATCTGCGCTGGGACTTCGTCTACCAGCGGCCGCAACAACTCCTGTCGCGCCTGGCACAACATTACAAGATCACCTTTGTCGAGGAGCCAGTGTTCCATGAGGGCGACAGCTTCCTGCACAGCTCCTCTCCCGCGCCCAACGTCACCGTCTACCGCCCGCACACGCCGGTGCACGCGCCCGGTTTCCACGACGACCAGATCCCGCTGCTGCAACCGCTGCTGGCCGACCTGATTCGTGGCGACGACGCGCCCATCGTCTGGTTCTACACGCCGATGGCGCTGCCGCTGCTGCCGCCGCTGCACGCCGGCCTGGTGGTCTACGATTGCATGGATGAGCTGTCCGCCTTCAAGAACCCGCCCAAGCAGCTGCTGCAGCGCGAAACGGCGCTGCTCAAGATCGCCGACCTGGTCTTCACGGGCGGCCCCAGCCTGTACGAGGCCAAGCGCGGCCGCCACGACAACGCCCACTGCTTCCCCAGCAGCGTCGACGCGGCGCACTTCCACCAGGCGCTCGACCGCGGCAACGCCCATCCGCTGCACGCGGGCATTCCGGGTCCACGCCTGGGCTACTACGGCGTCATCGACGAGCGCTTCGACGCCCCGCTGCTGGCCGCGCTGGCCGACGCCCATCCGGAGTGGCAATTGGTGATGGTCGGTCCGGTCGTCAAGATCGATCCGGCCTCGCTGCCGCAGCGCCCCAACATCCACTATTTCGGCCAGCAGTCGTACGACGCGCTGCCGCAATTTTTGGCCGGCTGGGACGTGTGCCTGCTGCCGTTCGCGCTCAACGAGTCGACCCGCTACATCAGCCCGACCAAGGTGCTCGAATACATGGCGGCCGAACTGCCGTCCGTCAGCACCGCCATCAAGGACGTGGAAGATCCGTATAGCGACATCGTCTGGGTGGCCCACAGCCACGAGGAATTCATCGGCGCCTGCGAGGCCGCGCTGGCGATGACGCCGGTGTTGCGCGCGGCGCTGAACGAGAAGATGCGCGCCGTGGTCGACAACACCTCGTGGGAAGCGACCGCCGACGCCATGCGCGCGCTGCTGGCCGGCACCCCGCCCTCGGGCAAAGGCGCCAAGCTGAGCCAGCAGGACGGCACGCGCGTCGCCGCCGCCGACGCGCCCGCCAACAGCGCCGTCGTCAATCCGATGCGCCAGGCCTCCGCCGCCCAGCGCACCGGCTGCCTGATCGTCGGCGCCGGACCGACCGGCCTGTCGGCCGCCTACCACCTCGGCGCCGACACCGTGCTGCTGGAGCGCAACGCCACCGTCGGCGGCTGGTGCCGCTCGATCCAGGACCAGGGCTTCACCTTCGACTACGCCGGCCACATCATGTTCTCCAACGATCCGTACGTGCTCAAACTGTACGACATCCTGCTCGGCGACAACCAGCACTGGCAGATGCGTGAAGCCTGGGTCTACAGCAAGCAGGTGTTCACGCGCTATCCGTTCCAGGGCGCGCTGTACGGCCTGCCGCCGGCCGTCATCAAGGAATGCATCGTCGGCGCCATCGAATCGCGCTACGGCCTGGCCGACAAAGCCGAAAGCTGCGCCACCGCCGGCAACGAGGTCGACGATTGCTGCGCCGACGGCACCGCCGACGTCGCCAACAGCAGCGCCAGCGCGATGTCGACCGCCGCCAAGGGCGAGGACTTCGAACACTTCATCTACCGCGTTTGGGGCGCCGGCATCGCGCGCCACTTCGCCATCCCGTACAACAAGAAATTGTGGACGGTGCCGCTGAAGGACATGGAAACCTCGTGGCTGGGCGGACGGGTACCGCTGCCGGACCTGGACCAGATCATCGAAGGCGCGCTGGAACCGGTCGCCAAGCCGATGGGGCCGAACGCCCGCTTCGGCTACCCCAAGCGCGGCGGCTTCCAGGCGCTGGTGTCGGGCTTCCTGCCGCACATCCGCGGCAAGATCGAGCTCAACGCGGACGCCGTATGCATCCTGCCGGACGAGCACACGGTGGTGCTGGCCGACGGCCGCCGCCTGCAGTACGAGCAGTTGATCAGTACCATGCCGCTGCCGGAACTGGTGCGGCTGATCGGCAACGCGGCGCCGCCGGAGGTCAGGCGTGCGGCCGAGGGCTTGAAACACATCTCGATCCGCTGCGTGAACATCGGCATCGCGCGCACCGGCGTCACCGACAAGCACTGGATCTACTACCCGGAGGACAGCATCTTCCACCGCATCTTCGTGCAGGGCAACGCCAGCCCGGAATGCAACGCGCCGGGCGGGTTCGGCTTCACCTGCGAGATCTCGTATTCGCCGTGGAAGCCGTTGCCGCTCGATGGCGAAGCGCTGATCGAACGCTGCATCCAGGACTGCATCAAGGTCGGCATGATGCGCGAGGATGACCGGGTGATCACCGCCAACCAGGTCGACATGCCGTACGCGTACGTGGTGTACGACCACGCGCGGGCGGACAATGTGGCGACGGTGCGCGCGTGGATGGAGCAGCACGATATCGTGCTGGCGGGACGCTACAGCGAGTGGGAGTACTACAACTCGGACCACGCCTTCCTGGCCGGCAAAAAGGCGGCGGAGCGGGTGGAAGCGAACCGTGGCGACAGCGCCAAGACGGCCGAGTCGTAAGCGGGGAAACCCGGGGGCGGATTACGCCGCGTGATCCGCCCGGCACCAAAACTGTCCGAAACCAGCGATGTAAGCTCTGTCTTACACAAACGCAGGGGCAACGCCCCTTGGGCGCGCGCCCCGCGACGGGGATAATCCACCGACAATATAGACGAGCTTGATGCCGTCTCACTTTTTCGGAAGAACACCATGTCCCTACTCGCTCAAACATTGCCAGACAGTATCGCCAGCGCCCGCGACAACAGCGCCGCACCAGTCCCAAGCGCCGTCTACCGCGCCCTGTCGCCCGGCGTTCCTGTCGGCAACGACCGCGCGCTGGCCCGTACCTTCCTGGAGCAACAGCTGCAACAGGCTCGCCTGTTGAGCTCCGATTTGCCCGACAACACGGCCGGCATGGAAACCTGGATCACCGAGCGCTCCGAAGCGATCGGCGCCGAATACAACGCCTACCTCAAGCAACGCCGCGACGGCGCCCCGCGCCGTTACTTCACCACCAAGGCCCACGCGCTGTTCTTCCTCAAGCACGTCGCCCCGACCAAGCTGGTCGATGGCGCCTGGCTGTACGGCGTGCTGGAGCGCTGGGACGATCCCGACTTCCGCCCGCTGATCCAAACCTACCTCGAAGAGCTGGGTGACGGCGTGCCGGATAAAAACCACGTCGTGTTGTATAAAAAGCTGTTGGCCACCCACGGCTGCGACCAGTGGCAGGATGTCGAGGAAACCCACTTCGTCCAGGGCGCGATCCAGCTCGCGCTGGCCTACGACGCCGAACATTTCCTGCCGGAGATCATCGGCTACAACCTCGGCTACGAGCAACTGCCGCTGCACCTGCTGATCACCGCCTACGAGCTGAACGAACTGGGCATCGATCCCTATTACTTCACCCTGCACATCACCGTCGACAACGGCGGCACCGGCCACGCCTTCAAGGCGGTCCAGGCGCTGCAACAACTGCTGCCGCGCTGCGGCGATGCCAACGCCTTCCTGCGCCGCGTACAGGACGGCTACCGCCTCAACGATCTGGGCGCCAGCACCAACTCGGTCATATCGGAATTCGATCTGGAGGCGGAACTGGTGCACATCATGGCGACCAAAAGCGTGGTCGGCAAGAACATGCACTCCGACTACTGCCGGGTCGGCGGACGTGGCATCAACGACTGGCTGTCCGATCCGCAACAGATTCCCGCGATGCTGGGCGAGCTGGAAAAGGCCGGCTGGATCCAACGCGGCCAACCGGCCGACAACAGCCGCTTCTGGCGCCTGATCCAGAGCGAACGGGCCGAGATGTTCGGCGTCTTCAGCGCCTACGAGCAACAGATCCTGAGCGACTGGATCGCCACGGTGCCCGGCGAGGCGACCGCGCCGGCCGCCCGCACGCCCAGCTTCCGTGCCCGCCAGCGCGCGCTCGATACGCTGGGCCTGCATCACAGCCCGCGTAGCGGCGCCGTGCGCGGCATCATCCGCCACCATGCGGCCCACGCCGATGGCAGCGCCAACGACGGCGAGGATATCGGCGAACTGCGCCAACTGGAACTGCAGGTCGCGTCGATGGGCAACAAGCAGGCGGCGATGCGGCTGCTGCAATCGCTGATGACGCCGGCGCGCCACCATAGCGCCGTCGGCCTGATGGCGACCCGCCTGTTCCGCCAGCTGATCGACTGATCCGCCGGGCGCCGCCGGCCGGCAGCGCGGGGCGCGCGCTTGTCGCGCCGGCGCCGCGTGGCAAGGCGCACACCGAACAATCCGATAGCGAGACCTCCATGCCACACACACCGCACGCGCCCGGCGCCCTGATGATCATCGGCGGCGGCGAAGACCGCACCGACAACAAGGAGATCCTGGCGCGCTTCATCGCGCTGGCCGGCGGTCCCGAGCGCCAGCTGGTGGTGCTGACCGCCGCCAGCAAGATTCCCGAGGTGGTCTGGGAAACCTACCGCGTCGCGCTGCACGACCTGGGCGCGCGCAACGTGCGCCACGTGCCCATCGGCGAGCGCGTCGACGCCGACGACGCCGCCAAGGCCGACATCGTCGCCGGCGCCAGCGGCATCTTCATGACCGGCGGCGATCAAAAACGGCTGGTGGCCCACATCGGCGGCACCGCCGTCGAGCAAGCCATGCGCGACGCCCACGCGCTGCGCGGCGCCTGCATCGCCGGCACCAGCGCCGGCGCGTCGGCCATGTGCACCCACATGCTGGCCGAGGGCAAGGCCGAGCTGGCGCCGGAAAAAGGCGCGGTGCGCCTCGGCGCCGGCCTCGGCTTCGTACATCGGGTGGTGGTCGACCAGCACTTCTCGCAGCGCCGGCGCCTCCACCGGCTGCTCAGCGTGGTCGCGCAAACGCCGTTCCTGCTCGGCGCCGGCATCGACGAGGACACCGCGCTGATCGTCCACGGCCGCGCCGGCTTTGAAGTCATGGGCGAAGGCACCGTCACGGTGCTCGACTGCCGCAGCGCCAAGACCAACATCGCCGACCTGCGCGCCGGCGCCGTGCCGACGCTGGTGGGCGTGGGCCTGCATCTGCTGCCCTCGGGCGCCGCCTTCGCGGCGCCGCCGGACCCCGCCGCGCGCGCCGGCGCCCCCCTCCCCGCCATCGGACAATTGCCCGAAGGCGCCGCGCCCGCGCCGCGCGCGCTGGCCGACTTCCTCGCCTTCCTCACCGACCGGAACGACGAATCATGAACATCCTCGAGCAACGCGTGCTGCGCGGCCCCAACCTGTATTCGACGCAGCCCTGCATCCTCACCGTGCTTGACTTGCAGGAATTGCGCGAGCTGCGCAGCAGCGGGATCGCCGGCTTCAACCAGCGCCTGCTCGACATCCTGCCGTCGCTGCAAGAAGACCGCGGCCCGGCCGGGCAGTACGGCGGCTTCGCGCGGGCGCTGCGCGAGGGCACCAACCTGGCCCACGTGGTCGAACACGTCGCGCTGGCGCTGCAATGCCTGGCCGGCACCCCGGTCGGCGCCGGCCGCACCCGCGAGGCCGGCCACGACGGCGGGCGCTACCGCGTCGTGTGCGAGTACGCGCTCGAGCAGCTCGGCGTCGACGCGATCGAGCTGGCCATCGCGCTGGTGCGCGCGCTGGCCGGGGCGGACCGCGAACAGCCGGACGGCGCGGCGGCGGCGCTGCTGGCGCCGGGCGGTGCGCTGGAGGACGGCCTGGCCGCGCTGCGCGAGACGGCGCGGCGCCAAGCCATCGGCACCAGCACCGGCGCCATCCTCAAGGCGGCCGCCAGGCGCGGCATCCCGTTCACCCGGCTTACGCCGGAGGCCAACCTGTTCGTGCTGGGCTGGGGCGCGCGGCAAAAGCGCCTGCAGGCCAGCATCACCGGCGACACCGGGCACATCGCCGTCGGCATCGCCGCCGACAAGGCGCTGACCAAGGCGCTGCTGCGCGAGGCCGGCGTGCCGGTGCCCGAAGGCACGACGGTGCGCTCGCTGGAACAGGCGCAGCGCGCGGCGCTGGCGCTCGGCGGCCAGGTGACCGTCAAGCCGCTCGACGGCAACCACGGGCGCGGCGTCACCACCCGCTGCGGCGCGCCCGACGAGGTGGCGCTGGCGTTCGAGCGCGCGCGCGAGCACGGCCGCACCATCATCGTCGAACGGTATATCCGCGGCGACGACTACCGGGTGCTGGTCGCCGGCGGGCGCGTGGTGGCGGCGGCGCTGCGCCGTCCGGCCGGGGTCGCCGGCGACGGCGTGTCGACCGTGCGCGAACTGATCGACCGGGAAAACGCCAACCCGGCGCGCGGCGCCGGCCACAGCAACATCCTGACCCGCATCGCGCTCGACGGCCACGCCGAAACCACCTTGGCCGAGCAAGGCTTGACGCTCGACAGCGTGGCGGCCGCCGGACGCCGCGTGCTCTTGCGCGGCAACGCCAACCTGTCGAGCGGAGGCACGGCCGAGGACGTGACAGACCGGGTGCCGCCGTCCACCTTGGCCATGTGCGTGCGGGCCGTGCGCAAGATCGGCCTGGACGTCGCCGGCATCGACCTGGTGTGCGAGGACATCGGCGTGCCGCTCGACGGCCGGAATGGCGCGGTGATCGAGATCAACGCCGCGCCCGGCCTGCGCATGCACGAATACCCGAGCGCGGGCACGCCGCGCGACGCCGGCGCGGCCATCGTCGACGCGATGTTCGGCGCCGGCGACGGCCGCATCCCGGTCATCGCGGTCGGCGGCGCCAGCGGCACGACCGCCACCACGTTAATGATCGGACGGGCGTTGCGCCAGGCCGGCATCGGCACCGGCTGCGCCACCAGCGAGGGCGTGTCGATCAACGGCGAAGCCATCGCCCCGGGCGACCGCGGCGGCTACCGCGCGGCGCGCTCGGTGCTGGCCGCGCCGGAGGTCGAGTTCGCGGTGCTGGAAACGGCGCGCGGCGACATCCTCCGGCACGGCCTCGCGTTCGACCGCTGCGACGTCGCGCTGCTGCTCAACATCGGCGACCACCATCCGGCCGAGGACGGGGTCGGGGCCGGCATGCTCGACGAGCTGGCGCCGGAGGAGGCGGCGATGGGGGTGATGGCGGTGGTGGCCTGGACGGCCGCGCGCGCGCTGGTGCTCGACGCCGGGGACCAGCGTTGCGTGGCGGTCGGCGCCGGCGTCGACCCGGCGGTCGAACTGGTCTACTTCAGCGGCGAGGCGCGCCACCCGGTGCTGGCCGCGCACCTGGCGCGCGGCGGCCGCGCGGCCTGGCTCGAGCACGGCGCGCTGATGCTGGCCGACGGCAAGGCGCGCCATCGGCTGCTGGAGGCCGACGCCATCCCGGGCGCCCCGGACCGCCGCCACATCGCCCACGCGCCGGCGGCGGCCGCCGCGCTGATGGCCGCCGGCCTGGATCCGGCCATGATCGCCGCCGGGCTGCGCTCGTTCGTCCCGGACGCGCGCCGCGATCCGCCGCGCGCCGGCGTGCGCCAGGCCGGCGCCGCAATGCCGGCCTGACACCGCCGGCTCATCCCGCCGGGGTCAAGTCTGTCATTGCGACACGGGCTGGTCCGCACCGCCGGCCTTGTCGCCATGGACGGTCTGCACAATCTTGATCAGGTCGCTAAGCCGGTACGGTTTGGGAATCAGGTCGAAGCTGTCCAGTTCGGGACTCTGGTCCTGCAAACTGGACCTGGTATAGCCCGACGCCAGTATCACTTTCACGTTTGGAAACTCGCGGCGCGCGATCGTCGCCAGTTCGATCCCGCCGATGCCGGGCATGACCACGTCGGTGAACAGGATGGCGATGTCGCCGCTGGCGCGCAGCGTGGCGAGCGCCTCGACGCCGTTGTTGGCCGACAGCACGTCGTAACCGAGATGGCTGAACAGCGCCACCGCTGTCTCCAGCACGTCCGGCTGGTCGTCGACCAGCAGCACCTTTTCCGCTTTGCTATGCCCGTTATTGGCAAGCTCGCCATCGGCATCGACGATAGCCGGGAAGTACAGCGCCACCGTGGTGCCCTCGCCCATCACCGACGTGATCGCCAGGTCGCCCTGGCATTGCTGCGCCAGCCCGTAGACCTGGCTCAACCCCAGCCCCGTGCCCTTGCCGACGGCCTTGGTCGTAAAGAACGGCTCGACGGCGCGCGCCACGGTCTCCGGCGCCATGCCGGTGCCGGAATCGGTGACGGCCACCCTGACATAGCCGCCGGCCGCCAATTGTCCGACGTCGCCGGCGGCCAGGCGCACCGTGTCGACGTCGATCGTGACATCGCCATGGTCGTGCATGGCGTCGCGCGCGTTGACGACCAGATTGAGCAACGCCGCCTCGAACTGGGTCGGGTCGATCAGCACGCTGGGCAGGTCCGGCGCGATGCGCAGCCGCAGCCGCACCCGGCTGGGCACGGCGCGGTGCAGCACCGCGTCGAACGAGCGGATCACGCGGCCGACGTCGTGCGCTTCGCGCCGCAGCGGCTGCTGGCGCGCGAACGCCAGCAACTGCTGGGTCAACGCCGCGCCGCGCTGCGCGGCCCGCTCCATCGCGTCCATCGCGCGGCGCTGCGCGGTGCGGTCGGCCACCGTGCGCAGGATGTCGAGGCCGTTCATGACGACGTTGAGCAAATTGTTGAAATCGTGCGCGATGCCGCCGGTGAGCTTGCCGATCGCCTCCAGTTTCTGCGATTGCAGCAGTGATTCGCGCGTGCGCTCGAGCTGCTCGGCGGCCAGCCGGCGCTCGGTGATGTCGCGCGTCACCTTGGCGAAGCCGAGCAGCTTGCCGTCGGCGTCGCGGATCGGATCGATCACCACGTTGGCCCAGAAGCGGGTGCCGTCCTTGCGCACGCGCCATCCCTCGCGCTCGAACCTGCCCTCCCCCAGCGCCGTGCTCAGCGCCACCGCCGGCGCGCTGGCGGCCTGGTCCTCCGGTGTGTAGAACATCGCGAAGCTGCGGCCGACCACCTCGTGCGCCTCGTAGCCCTTGATGCGCCGCGCGCCCTCGTTCCAGTTGGTCACCACGCCGTCCGGCGACAACATGTAGATCGCGTAATCGGTCACGCCCTGCACCAGCAGCCGGAAGCGTTCCTCGCTGGCATGCAGTTCGTCCTGCGCGGCGCGCCGGGCGGTGACGTCGCGCGTGATCTTGGTAAAGCCGAGCAACACGCCGGCGGCGTCCCAGATCGGATCGAGCACCACGCTGGCCACGAAGCGCGTGCCGTCCTTGCGCACGCGCCAGCCCTCGTCCTCGAACTTGCCGGTGGTCCTGGCCTGTTCGAGCGCCAGCGCCGGCCGGCCGCGCGCCTGCTCCTCGGCCGTGTAGAAGACGGAAAAATGGCGGCCGACGATCTCGTCCTCGCGATAGCCCTTGAACCGCTGGGCGCCGGCGTTCCAGGTGATGACCACGCCTTCGGGCGACAGCGTGTAGATCGCGTAATCGGTGACGCTGACAATGAAATGGCGAAAGCGCTCGGCTTCGCGGGCCTGGGCGGTCGACGGATTTTCTTGCTGCATGAGGCTTCCTCGTGACACGAAACGGTCGTGTACTCTCACCCGAATTCTAAAGGAGCCATCGGGAAACGCCGTGGCGCGGGCGGTCAATCGTCCGTCCAGGACAACAAGGCACTTATCAGCACGAATCTACCCCATTCGTCGCCCGCGCGGGGCGCCATGCGACTTCGATGTTGTTATTTAACACAATTACCCATATGACACCTTGCACCAGTATAATTTTCAGATGTGATCTAAAAGGAAACAAAATGCTTGGCAAAGTGAGAGGCGCGCGCTCGATGCCGACGCGCGCGGCCACCCTTGCGCTGACGCTGGCGTTGGCATCGTCGGCCGCCGCGCACGGCCGGTGGGCCGATGGCGAAGGCGCCGAAGCGGCCGCGGCCGGCGAAACGTCCGGCCAGGCGAGCGCCGCCATTCACGACGAGCCCGACACCGCCTCGACCACCAGCGTGAAGGCCGGCTTCCTGTATAAATTCCTCGGCTATGTCGATTTCCCCGGCGGCCCGCTCGACCCCGGCGCGCCGTACATGGTGGGCGTGGCCGGCGCCGAGGACATCGCCGCCGAACTGACGCGGCTGACCGCCGGACGGCTGGTCAACAACCACGCCGTGGTGGTGCGCAAGATGCACGACGCCGAGCCGCCCGGCGGCCTGCACCTGCTGTTCATCGGCGCGGCCGAAGGCGCCGACGAGGCGGCGCTGGTCAAGGCCGCGCAGCCGGCCGGCGTGCTGACGGTGACCGAATCGGCCACCGGCATCGAGTCGGGCAGCGTCATCAATTTCCGCCTGGTCGACGAGCGCGTGCGCTTCGAGGTCTCGCTGGCGGCGGCCGACAAGGGCCGGCTCAAGCTGAGCTCGCGGCTGTTGTCGGTGGCGTACGCGGTGCAGAAAGGCGGCGGCTGATGGCGTGGCCGGGTGCGACCCTGGCCACCGTGCGCGCCAGGCTGATCGCGATGGCCCTGGCCACCACCGCCGCCGCCCTGCTGCTGTGCACCTGCGCGATGCTGTTTTACGACCTGAGCACGTTCCAGCGCTCCTGGATCGACGACATGCGCACCCAGGCCGAGCTGCTCGCGCTGTCGAGCGCGCCGGCGATCAACTTCAACGACGCCCCGGCGGCGCGCAAGAACCTCGACATGCTGCGGATGCGGCCGGAGATCCTGGCCGGCGCCATCTACAACAGCGGCGGCGCGATGTTCGCCTCCTACACCCAGAGCGCGCTGCGGACGCCAGTGTTCCTCGACAGGCCTGGACCGCTGGGCCACCAGATCGTCAACGGCAGCCTGACCTTGTACCACCCGATCGTCGAGCACGGCGAGCGCATCGGCACCGTGTACCTGGAGGCGCGCTACCGCATCGGCGAGCGGATCGCCTCGTACGGCTCGATCCTGGCCGCCGTCATGCTGTGCAGCCTGCTGCTGGCGGCGCTGGTGGCCTCGCGCCTGCAGCGCAGCATCACCGCGCCGCTCGAAGGGGTGACGTCGGCGGCACGCGCCGTCATCCAGCGGCGCGACTTCAGCCTGCGCGTGCCGGGCTCGGCGCCGGGCGAGATCGGCACCCTGGTCGACGCCTTCAACGCCATGCTGGCCGAGGTCGAGAAAAGCGCCAGCGGCCTGCTCGCCACCAACGCCACCTTGGAGCGCGAGATGGCGGTGCGCCAGGAGGCCGAGCGCGCGCTGCGGATCGCCGACCGCCGCAAGGACGAATTCCTCGCCACGCTGGCGCACGAGCTGCGCAACCCGCTGGCGCCGATCCGTACCGGGCTCGACATCATGCGCATCAACCCGTCCGACCTCGGCGCCAGCGGACGCGCGCGCGACATCATGGAGCGCCAGCTGCGCCAGATGGTGCGGCTGGTCGACGACCTGCTGGACGTGTCGCGCATCAACACCGGCAAGCTCACCATCAAGCGCGACCTGGTCGACCTGCGGCAAGTGATCCACGACGCCTTCGAGATCGTGCGCCCGCTGGTCGAGCAGCAGGGCCATGTGCTGACGGCGGCGCCGCTGGCGCAGCCGCTGCCGATCGAAGGCGACGCCACGCGGCTGACGCAGATCCTGTCGAACCTGCTCAACAACGCCGCCAAGTACACCGCGCGCGGCGGGCGCATCGCGGTCGATGTCGAACTCGAACAGCAGCGGGTGCGCGTCCACGTGCGCGACAACGGCATCGGCATCGCGCCGGAGATGCGCGAGGCCGTGTTCCAGATGTTCGTCCAGGCCGACGCCTCGCTCGAGCGCACCACGGCCGGCCTGGGCGTGGGCCTGTCGCTGGCGCGGCGCCTCGCCGAGCTGCACGGCGGCGAGCTGAGCCTGCACAGCATCGGCCTGGGCTACGGCAGCGAATTCGTGCTGACCCTGCCGTTGCCCAGGCACGGCGGGGGGCCGCCGGCTGCGCCCGACCACGCGGCCGACGCCGGCGCCACGGCCGGGCCGGCGGCCTCTGCCGGTCGCGGCCGGCGCATCCTGCTGGCCGACGACAACATCGACTTCGTCAACAGCATGGGCGCGTTGCTGGAATCGCGCGGCCATGTGGTCTCGGTGGCCTACGACGGCCAGGGCGCGCTCGACAACGCCGCCGCGTTCATGCCGGAATTCGCCTTCCTCGACATCGGCCTGCCTTCCCTCAACGGCTACGACCTGGCGCGCGCGCTGCGCGCCCTGCCCGCGCTGCGGCACACGGCGCTGGTGGCGGTGACCGGCTGGGGCCAGCAAAAGGACCGCGACCTGGCGAAGGCAGCCGGCTTCGACGCGCACCTCGTCAAGCCGGTCAGCTTCGATCAAATCGAAGCAATGCTCACCGCCAAAACCCCGGGGGTCAGTGCCGACATTCGGACAAACTGAAATAAAACGGAACCTTTCAGCGTGCAAAAAGTTCCCGAATGTCCGAATGTCGGCACTGACCCCGGGGTTGCGGGCTGGTTATTCCTGCTCGGGGTCGCCGGGGTGGTCCTTGCCTTCCTTGATCTTGACGCCGCGCCGGGCGAGGCCCTCGCGCAGCAGGAATTCGATTTCCGCGTTCACGCTGCGCAAATCGCGCGCGGCCAGGCGTTGCAGCTCCTCCCACAACGCGGGATCGATACGCAGCGGATAGGCTTTCTTGCCGGGACTTGCCATGCTCGTTGACCGCTAGTTGTAGAGGGTGCCGGTATTGATGATCGGCTGGGTTTCCTTGTCGGAGCACAGTACCACCAATAAATTGCTGACCATCGCCGCCTTGCGCTCGTCGTCCAGCTCGACGATGCCGCGCTCCGACAAGCCCTTCAATGCGGATTCGACCATGCTTACCGCGCCGTGCACGATCTTGGAGCGGGCGCTGATGATCGCCTCGGCCTGCTGGCGGCGCAGCATCACCTGCGCAATCTCGGGGGCGTAGGCCAGATGGGTGAGCTTGGCGTCGACCACCTGCACGCCGGCCTCCTCGAACCGCGCTTGCAGCTCGCATTTGAGGGCGTCGACGACCACGTCCATGCCGCCGCGCAGCGTGGTTTCTCCTTGGGACAAATCCTCGGCCTCGTCGTAAGCGTACTGGGAAGCGAGATGGCGCAGCGCCGCCTCGGCCTGGATCGCGACATAGCGCTCGAAATCGTCCACTTCGAACACGGCCTGGGCGGTGTCGCGCACGCGCCAAACGACGGCCGCGCTGATTTCCACCGGATTGCCGCGCTTGTCGTTGACCTTGAGCGTGGGGGCGTTGAAATTGCGCGCACGCAGCGACAGGCGCCGCTTGACGTACAACGGAAACGCCCAGCGCAAGCCCTCGCTGCGGTCGGTGCCGATGTATTTGCCGAACAGGGTCAGGATGGCGCTCTCGTTGGGCTGCAACATGAACAGGCCCAGCAAGAAGAACAACCCGGCCAGCAACAGCCCGATCGCGCCGACCAGGACGGGCAAACCGCCATGGTCGCCGATCGCCGTCTTGAACAGGAAGGCGCCACCCGCCAGTAAAACAATGCCGGCACACGCGGCCAGGTAGCCATTGGTCGACGAGAACGCCGTTTCGCGCCGGGTATTTGCACCATTCATGCTTTTTAGCTCCTCAGGTAGATGACATCAAAGTGATATCACTTTAGGAGGAGCTTAGATTATTGTCAAGTAATTTTGATAAGAATGGGACCTGCCGAGAAAAGCCGGCGCACGGCCTGATCGCAACGCGGGTGTAAAAAAGCTCCGGCAACGATGCCGGAGCTTTTTGTGAACCGCTTCAGCCAGACAATTTATTTGCGGTCGTTTTTATGGCTTTGACGCCCGGCTTCGGCGTGCTGCTCCGGCGTGCCGCCGCGCGTGCCGCCCGATGCGCCGGAGCCGCCCTTGCCGCCTTCATTCCCGCCACCGGCGCGCGAGCCCGATCCCGCATCGCTTTGCTGGTTGCCGTCATTCTTGTGGCTCATGCTGCCGGCGCGGCGCGCCTCTTCCGACGTGAACTCGTGCGCCGTGCCGGCGGCGTGCGCGGCGCGGCCGCCTTCGGCCGCGATCTCGCGTTGCTGATCGGGGTCCATCGACGCGAAACCGCGCGCGCCGGCGCCCTGGTCCGACTGCTTGTTACCCGTGCTGCCGCCCTGGTTGCCCTGGTTGCCCTTGTTGCCGCCACTACCTTGGTTCGAGCTAGCCATGATTATCTCCTGATAAATGGTTGAAAAAACGAAGGGTATCGGTCTGCCGTTTTGCAAAAACAAACTCGAGAAAGGTCATGTTAAGCGTGACTGGCAAGGGCACCTATCGGCGCGGGCGACATCGTCAAGTAGGAATTGGCTGGCTTGTTTTGACCGGCGGTCCGCGATTTCCTGTGACCTGAATTACTCGACAATTTCATGCGCCACGAGCCCGGCGGGCCTGCCGCCGCAGACGAACTGCCCACCGACTCCGGCGGCCTCAACCAAGCGCCCGGCTTCCCGATGACGCGCGAGATCGGCCACCCGAAATCGAGTGACCGCAGCCGACTTGGGCGCCGGTGACGGAAGGACTAAACGAAACCGCGCGCGCGCCGTCTTACATCTGCAAGCGGCACGCACCGACAGACGCGGCTTTGCCGCCGCCCTATGATGCCGCATTACAGGAGAACCCAACCCCATGCTCGGATCCGGCCCCCGCCCCACCTGGCGCCTCGCGATGGGCGCCTTCATCGGCGTCTTCGGGCTGCTGCTGCTGACACGCGAGCTGGCACTGGCGATCGCCGCGCTCCCGCCGCCGGCGCGGCAGGCGCTGACCGCCGGCCTGTGGGCCGCCGCCGCGACGGCGGTGGGCACCCTGCCGGTGCTGCTGGCGCAGAAATTTTCGCAGCGCTCCTACGACGCGGCGCTGGGCCTGGGCGGCGGCATCATGCTGGCGGCGACGTCGTTCTCGCTGGTGTTGCCGGCGATTGCCGCCAGCAAGAACGCCGGCGCCAGCCCGGCCGCCGCCAGCATGACGGTCGGCGGCGGCATCCTGATCGGCATGCTGCTGGTGATGCTGCTCGGCTACCTGGTGCGCTCCGGGCACGTGCTGGGCGACGGCGCCGGGCGCACCGCCAGCACCGAGGCCACCGCCATGACACGCGCCTGGCTGTTCGTCGGCGCGGTGGCGATCCACAATTTGCCCGAAGGCCTGGCCATCGGCGTCGGCTACGGCGGCGTCGACGCGGCCAAGGCCCACACGCTGGCGATGGGCATCGCCATCCAGGACATGCCGGAAGGGCTGGTGGTGGCCATCGCGCTGCGCTCGGTCGGCTACGGCCGGGTGTTTTCCGCCGTGCTGGGCGCGGTGTCGGGCCTGGTCGAGCCGCTGGGCGCGGTCAGCGGCGCGCTGCTGATCGAGGCCAGCGCCCGCTTCCTGCCCTGGGGCCTGGCCAGCGCGGCCGGCGCGATGCTATACGTGATCTGCCACGACGTCGTGCCCGAGGCGCACCGCCACGGCCATTGCAAGACCGCCTCCTGCGCGCTGGTGATCGGCTTCATCGTGATGATGGTGCTCGACACGGCACTGGCCTGAGGCGCCACCCGCACACCGCGCCCCGCCTAGGGGCCGCCCAGCTGCGACTCGATCGCGGCGGCGCCCTCGGGGTCGATGGCGCGCACCCCTTCGATCAGGGTCGAGACGGCGGTGCCGCAGGCGAACACCAGCACATCGCCGTCGCCGCATTGGCGGTAGGCGCCGCGCAGCGCCTCGGCCGCGCCGCCGAAGGTTTGCATGCTTGCCGGCCCGGCGGCGGCGCGCACGCCCTCGCCGATGACGGCGGCGGCCTCGCCCGGCGGCCGGCCACGGGCCAGCGACTCGTAAACGAACAGCACGTCGAACGCGGTGGCGCAGGTTTCGCCGATGCGGCGCAGGTCGGCGTCGCGGCGGTCGCCCGGCGACGTCACCACGCCGAACACGCGCGCGCCCGGCGTGCGCGCCGCCATGGCCTTCGCCATGCCACCCAGCGCGGCGTAGGCGGCGGGATTATGAGCGTAATCGAGCACGATATGGAAGCCGCGCACCGCGAAGATATTCGAACGCAACGGATTGGTCGCGGCGTCGGAGACGAAACTGGCCAGCGCCGCGGCGATATGCGCGGCGCTGAAACCGGCCGCGTGCAGCGCGGCGGTGGTCGCCAGGCTGTTGGCGATGTTATAGCGGGCCAGGCCGCCGACGCTGGCGGGAATCGCCGCCGCGCCGATGACCGGCCGCGCGGCGCCGCCGCCCTCGGCCAGCACGATGGTCTCGTCCTGCAGCCACACGCCGCAGCCGCCCTCGGCCAGGTGCGCGAGCACGGTGGCGTTGGCCGGGTCCATCGAGAAGAAAATGGTCGCGGCGCCAGGCGCCAGGCGCGCGCGCGCGGCCACGCAGTGCGGGTCGTCGGCGTTGAGCACGGCGGTGCGCGCGCCGGCGATCACCGTCGACTTGACGCGCGCGAGGTCGTCGACCGTCTCCACGCCATCGAGGCCCAGGTGGTCGTCCGAGACGTTGAGCATGACGCCGACGGCGCAGAGGTCGAACGCCAGGCCGCGCTTGAGCAGGCCGCCGCGCGCGGTTTCGAGCACGGCGAAGTCGACTTCCGGCGAACCGAGCACGGTGCGGTGCGACCAGTAACCGGTGCAATCGCCGTGGCCGACCATCCGCTCGCCGATAAAAATCCCTTGCGTCGTGGTGTGGCCGCAGCGCAGCCCGGCCAGCCGCACCGCGTGGGCGATCATCAAGGTGGTGGTGGTCTTGCCGTTGGTGCCGGTGACGGCGATCAGCGGGATGCGGCCCTGGTCCGCCTGCGCCAGCATGCGGCGCGCGCGCGTGGCGGCGTCGGCGACATCGGCCGGCGCGCCGGCGCCGTCGATGGCGCTCACCAGCGGCCCGGCGGCGCTGTCGACGACGCCGACCCGCGCCTCGGCCAGCCCCAGCTTGCTGGCGGCGCCGGCGCACAGGTGGCGCACCTGCGCCGACGCGTGGCGGGCGCCGTCCGGCCCGACCGGCACGATGGCGAGCGCGCCGTCCTCGAAGCTGTCGATGACCACGTCGCCGCCGGCCGCGTGCACCAGCGCGAACGCCGCCGTCAGCTCGGCCTCGCTGCCGCAGCGCCATTGGCGGTCGTCGCCGGTCGCGTGGCGGCTCTTGACCACCGCCTGCCAATCGTAGCGGCGGCCGACGCGCAAGGCGTCCTCGAGCCGGTTGACGCTGGCGCCGGCCGGCACATCGATATTCGCCTCGACCATCAACGCCCGCGTCAGCAAGCGGTCGCGCACGATGGTGTTGGTCAGCAGCGGCGTGTCGGCCAGCGGCGCGTCGACGAAGCGCCACTGGCGGCTGCCCCAACCGAATTGGACCAGGTCGGCGTGCTCGCTGGCGCGCCGCACCGGTATCCCCAGCGCGCGCGCCCGGTCCGCCAGTTCGCCGATGCGCGGCGGCAGCGCCAGGCCGGCCGCCAGCGCGCGCAGCGCGGCCAGCGCCCCGGCGGCGTCGTGGTCTTCGCCGCGCAGCGCGGCGCCGACGATCTCGAGCGCGATCGCCAGCGCCCGTTGCGCCACGTGCTCCAGCGCGTACTGGATCACGACGCGGCGCTGCGCCGAACCGGGCGCCAGCGCTTCCGCATGCGCGAACTCGAGCGCGTGGCCGCAGGCGCGCTGCAGCTGCAACGCCACCTGCGCCACCAGCGCGCCCACGTCGGCGCCCGCCGCCGGCGGCAAGGGCGCGCCCAATTGCCGCGCGACGACGGCGGCGACCCGCGCCAGCGGCGCCCCGCCGGCGTCGACCGCGATGGTCGCGGCGATGCACGGAAAGCGGCTGTACAGATTGGCGCCGCGCAGCAAACGCTGCCGTAATACCTTCATCATCGTACCTTCAGCCTGTTAACTTCACCGGGCGCCGCCTTTGCGGGCCAACAGCATGACGGCGGCGATGCGGTCGACGCCGCCGTAGGCCGGCGTATCGAGTTCCTCGCCAAACACGTCGGGATCGATTTCCTCGTACTTCCACGACAGCCGCGCCGCCTCCAGCATGATGCCGGCCTGCCGCAGGAACGGGTCCTCGCCGTTGTCGATCGCCACGCCGGTGTACAGCAGCAGGGTGCCGCCCGGCGCCAGCCGCGCGATCGCCGCTTCGACGATGCGCAGCGACAAACCGGCGCCGAGCTCGCCGCCGCCGTGGCGGTAGGCGCGCTGGCCGGGATCGAGCAGGTACGGCGGATTGGAGATGATCAGGTCGAACTCGCCGTCCAGTGCCGACAGCATGTCGCTGTGCACGCAGGCGACATTGGTGACACCGGCCAACCGGCAATTGACGCCGGCCAGCGCCAGCGCCCGCCCGTTGATGTCGACGGCGTGGATTTCCGCCGCCGGAAAGCGCTTGGCCAGCATGATCGCGCCCGGCCCCGCGCCGCAACCGATGTCGGCCGCGCGCCGCACGCCGCCGGCGCCGGCCGCGAGCTGGTCCAGCACCTGGCCGGCCGCGCGCACGAAGCGGTAGGTGTCCGGCCCCAGGAACACCGAGTCGGCGTCGCCGGTCGGATAGGCCGAATGGAAGTACAGCTGCTGGCCGATGGTCGAGGCGCGCACGGTGCTGCGCAGCAGGCCCGCTTCTTCCCGCAGCACGCCGGCCTTGCCCATCTGCTCCAGGATCGCCGCGTCGATCTGGTCGGCGGTGAACGGCTTGTTCCAGCCGAACACGTCGCGCAGGCTCGGGGCGCCGGGCGGCGCCGCGCGGCTCAGCACGCGCCCGTGCGTGGCGGGCGTGACGGTGGTGAACTGGTAGCCGCGCCGCTGCAGCAGCGCGGCCAGCGCCACCAGCTCGTCAGCGGCTCGCGTCTCAGGCAATGTCATTCGGCACCGGTGCCGGTCTGGGCGCCGGCGCGGCCCTGGGCCGAGGACAGGCGGAACTTGCTGCGGCGGTCGCCCATCAGGTCCTGCAAGGTGCGCACGCTGAGACCGGTGGCCTCGTGGATGCGCACCAGCAGCGCGCCGCTGACCGGCATCCGGTGATGGCGGATTTTGCTGATCACGGGGGCCTGGATCTCGAGCAAGCGCGACAGTGCTGCGTCATTGCGCAGCTGCATTTTTGCCAATATGGTGTCAAGCATCGCGTTCGGATCGTAGGGTTTGGGCTGAGACATGAAAGCTCCTTGCTAGAAATGCCTTATTATCAACATTTTATCGGGCAAAACCCTTCAGGTTCAATCGCGCGCGGCGGTAATTGATGCGGCATGTGTGAGTCACCACACGATAGCGGCATATCCGTTACCGCTTTTGCCCGCCGGCCCGCCGCATCAGGCCTTTTGCTGGCGTTCGAGCGCCGTCAACATGCGCAGGATTTCGTCGAAACTGACCGGCTTGGTCAAGTGGTGGTCGAACCCGGCCGCGTCCGTTTTGAGGCGGTCGGCGTCCGTGCCCCAGCCGGTCAACGCGATCAGGGCGACGCCGTCGAGCGCTGGCATCGCCCGCAACGCCCGCGCCACCTCGTAGCCGCTCATGCCCGGCAGGCCGATATCGAGGAACACCACCTGCGGCGACAGCGACAGCGCGGCGGCCAGCGCCGCCGGGCCGTCGTGCGCGGCCGCCACCGTGTGACCCTTGAACTCCAGCAACGCGGTCAGCGTCTCGGCGGCGTCGACGTTGTCGTCGACCACCAGCACCCGCAGACTGCTGGCGGACGCCTCGTCGACCCGCGGCGCGGCGGCGGCGGGCAGCGCTGGCGCCGGCGCCGACCGCGCCAGCGCCTCCGCCGCCACCGAGGGCGTGACCGGCAGGCGCAGGGTGAACGCGCTGCCCTGCCCCGCGCCGCCGCTGTGCGCCGACACCTCGCCGCCGTGCAGCTCGACCAGCCGGCGCACCAGGTTCAGGCCGATACCCAGGCCGCCCTGCGCCTGGCCCTCGCTGCCGGGCACCTGGGTGAACATGTCGAACACCGTCGGCAACGCGTCGGCCGGGATGCCGATGCCGTTGTCGCGCACCGTCACCGTCAGTTCCCCGGCCTCGACCACGGCCATCAGCTCGATGGTGCCGCCATTCGGCGTGTACTTGGCGGCGTTGTTGAGCAGGTTGCCGATCACCTGCGCCACGCGGTGGGCGTCGAGCCACACCGGCGGCGCGTTCGACGGCGCCGACACCAGCAGGCGGTGGCCGCCGGCGTCGATCAGCGGCATGCTGATCTCGACCGCGGCGCGCACCACCTGCTCCAGCTCGACCAGGCTGTGCACCAGCACCTCCTTGCCGCGCGCGATGCGCGCCAGGTCCAGCAAATCGTCGACCAGATGCACCAGGTGGCCGACCTGGCGATCCATCATCGCCCGCACGCGCTCGAACTCGTCGCGCGCCAGGTCGTGCGCGCGCATCATTTCCAGCCCGCTGCGGATCGGCGCCAGCGGGTTGCGCAGCTCGTGCGCCAGCGTCACCAGGAATTCGCGCTGCGCCTGGTTGGCCTGCGACAGCTCGGCGGTCAGCGCGCGCAGCTCGTGCTCGCCGCTTTTCTGGTCCGACACGTCGAGCGTGACGCCGTCGAAATGGGTCACGCCGTCGGCGCCGTCGCGCGCCCCGCCCTCGGCGCGCTGGCACCACGCGATCATGCGGATCCAGCGCGCCGACGCCGCGCCCGCCGCCGGCGCCGCCGCCAGGGCGACGCGGAACTCGTCGTCGTAGGCCACGCCCTCGACCATCGCGCTGTGGAAGTCGCCTTCGACGCGGGCCCGGTCCTCGTGGTGCACGCGCAGGTAGAACTGCGCCATCGTCACCGGCCCCTCGGCCGGCAGCCCGAATTGCTGGCGCAGCTGGGCGTTGGGCTGCATCAGCGTCAGCGGCGCGTCGGCGTACCAGACGCCGATGCCGCTGGCGCGCGTGACGTTGGCGAAGCGGTCCTGCAGCAGGCGCCGCTCGTGGACGTCGACCAGGGTGCCGATATGTCCGAGCAGCTTGCCGTCCTGGTCGAAGCGCGGCGCGCCGGCGTCGATCATCCAGCGGAAGGCGCCGTGGCGGTCCTTGAGCCGGTAGTCGACCGAGAACGGCGCCGCCTTGCCGAAGGCGGCGCAGTAGGCCTCGTCGACGCGGGCGGCGTCGTCGGCGTGGATCAGCTCCAGCCAGCCGCGCCCCAGGTCCTGCTGCAGCGAGCGGCCGGTGTAGTCCGACCAGCGCTGGCTCAGGAAGTCGCGCCGGCCCTGCGCGTCGGTGGTCCAGATCATCGCCGGCGAGGCGTTGACCAGCGAACGGAAATACTCCTCGCGCTGGCGCAGCGCGATGGTGGCCTGGCGCCGCTCGCGCGCCAGCTCGATGTGGTTGCGGATGCGCGCCAGCAGCTCGTTGGCGGAGAACGGCTTGACCAGGTAATCGTCGGCGCCCGCCTCCAGCCCCTCGATCTTGGCCTCCTGGCCGGCGCGCGCCGACAGCAGGATGATCGGCAGGCCGGCCAGCGCCGGATGCGCGCGGATGCGCCGCATCAGGCCGAAACCGTCGAGGCGCGGCATCATCACATCGCTTAGCAGCAGGTCGGGCGGATCGCGCACGATCGCCTCCATCGCCGCCTCGCCGTCGGCGCAGGTCTCGACCAGGTACTCGCGCTCCAGCAGCAAGCGCACGTAGCCGCGCATGTCCTGGTTGTCGTCGGCGACCAGGATGCGCGCGCGCGCCGCCGCCGGCGCCGTCGCCGTCGCCGCATCGCCGCCGCCGCCCGCGTCGGCCGGCTCGTCGGGCAGCCAGCGCAGCGCCTCCTCGACGAAGGCGGCGCCCATGCGCGCGCCGTCGCCGCGGTCGGGCAGCGCCACCACGTACTGCGGCGGCAGGTGCGCGGCGCCGAACGGAATCTCGACGTGGAAGGCGGTGCCGACGCCGATCGCGCTGTCGACACCGATGCTGCCGCCGTGCAGGCGCACCAGCACCTGGATCAGCGCCAGGCCGATGCCGGTGCCCTCGTAGCTGCGGCCCTGCACGCCTTCGACGCGGTGGAAGCGCTCGAACACCTTCGGCAGCTCGGCGGCCGGAATGCCGCTGCCGGTGTCGCGCACCGTCAGCCGCGCGCCGCGGCCGTCGGCGGCCGCCGCCAGCGTCACCGTGACGGCGCCGGACAGCGTGAACTTGAAGGCGTTCGACAGCAGGTTGAAGACGATCTTTTCCCACATGTCGAGATCGACGTAGACCGGCGCCGCCAGCGCGGGCGTGTCGACGTGGTAGGCCAGGCCGGCCTTGTCCATCGCGGCGGTGAACACGCTGGCCAGGTTGGCCGTCAGTTGCGCCAGGTCGACCGGGGCGTAGCGGGCCTGCACCCGGCCGGCCTCGATGCGCGAGAAGTCCAGCAGCGAGTTGACCAGTTTGAGCAGGCGCAGGGCGTTGCGGTGGGTGACGTCGATGCGTTCGCGCTGGCGCGGCGCCAGCGGCTCGCCGGCGTCGGCCAGCGCGTCCTCCAGCGGTCCCAGGATCAGCGTCAGCGGCGTGCGGAATTCGTGCGAGACGTTGGAGAAGAAGGCCGTCTTGGCCTTGTCGATCTCGGCCAGCGCGGCGGCGCGCCGCTGCTCCAGCTCGTAGGCCAGCACGTTGCCGATGGCGGTGTTGAAGGCCGCGCGCAGCAGTTCGTAGAAATTGCGGTAGTCGTCGTCGAGCGCGCGCCGGGCGCTGACGCCGGCCACCAGCATGCCGTACGGCCTGTCGCTGCCGGCCACGAACAGCGGCAGCAGCATGGCGCCGGTCGGCGCCTCCGGGTACGGCGCGCAGTCGAAGCGGCCGAAGCGGGCCGCCAGGCCGTCGACGTGGACGCCGTCGGCCAGCGCCAGCGCGGCGCCGGCAGCCCAGCCGTCGACCGCATCGGCGGCCATCTCGGCCGGCGCCAGCGCGCTGTCGGCGGGCAGGCCGGTGCGTCCGCGCAGGCGCAGCGCCGGGCGCGGCGCCTGCGCACCGTCGCCGGCGCCGCCGTCCACCAATTCGTACAGCAGCATGAACGGCAGATCCAGCGCCAGCGTCTCGCCGTCCGAGTCCATCAGGCCCGCCAGTTCGTCGATGGTGCGCGAGCGGGCGATGCGGCCGGTCAGGTCGCGCAGGTTCTGCGTGCGGCGGGCGTTGAGCACCTGCCCGGTCGATTCGGTGATCGGGTGGAAAATGCCGCCGACGTTGCCCGATTCGACCCGGATCGGCGAAAACGAAAACGTCATGAACGCTTCTTCGAGGTAGCCGTAGCGGTCCAGGAACATGCGCTGGTCGCGGATGTAGACGCCCTCGCCGGCGTGGGCGCGGTCGAAGGCGTCGCCGACCACCGGCAGCGCCGTGGCCCAGCAGACCTTGAACGGCGCGCCCATCGCCTCCGGGTGCTTGGCGCCGCAGATCGGCCGGTAGGCGTCGTTGTAGATCTGGATGTCGTCCGGGCCCCAGGCCACCAGGATCGGGAACGTCGACGACAGGCACAGGCTGACCGAGGTGCGCAGGCTCTGCGGCCAGCGCGAGAGCGGCCCCAGCGCCGTTGCCGACCAGTCCATCGAGCGGATCAGCTGCCCCATCTCGCCGCCGCCGGACAGCCAGCTCAAATCCTCCGCCGCCGCCAGACCCGCCCTTGCCCCCGCCTCCGCTGTCACCTGCTGCACCATCTGTCCCCCTAACGCCTCGCTAGCCGGCGGGCCGCGCCCGCTCCATGCCCAGCAGTATAACCGGCCGGCCGCGTTGCGGCCGCTTGCCGTTCGCGCCGCGCCGCGCCGAATACCGTTGTCCGTTTGCGTTTTATCAATCGCCGCGCGCGCCGGCGCGCCAACATCGATGCGTAGCAATGCGCTATTCACCGAGCGGGGCGGACATGGATGAGCACGAATTGCGGTCGCGGATGGCGATCGAGGCGGCCGGCATGGCGGTCTGGGACGCCACCGTCGTCAACGGCGACGTGATGGCAGGCGTGGTCCACTGGCCGGCGCCCGGCGCGGCCATGGTCGGGCTGGCGGCGCGCGAGGCCGACCAGCCGTTCGCGCAATTCCTGGCGCTGGTCCACGAGGACGACCGCGACGCGCTGTTGCGCGCCATGCGGGACGCCGTCGACGCGGCCGGCCACTACCACGTCGGCTACCGCGTGCGCCTGGCCGGCGGCCAGGTGCGCTCGCTGCGCGCCGACGCCACGGTGCTGCGCGACGCGCAGGGCCGGCCGCACCGCACGCTGGGGCTGATCCGGGACATCACCGACCTGGTCGAGCAGGAACGCCTGGCCAGCGAACGCGAGTGCATGGCCGGGGTCACGCTCGATTGCATCGGCGACGGCGTCATCGCCACCGACCAGCACGGCGCGGCGCGCTACCTGAACCGCGCCGCCGAGCAGCTGACCGGCTGGACGCGCCAGCGCGCGGTCGGCCGCGACGTCGGCGAGGTGCTGCCGCTGATCGACGAGGTCGGCGGCCTGCCGCTCGAACACGCCGTCTACAAATGCCTGCTCAAGCGCGAGGCGGTCGGCCTGTCGGCGCACGCGATGATGGTCACCCGCGACGGCCGCCGCGTCGCCGTCGAGGACACGGCCGCGCCGATCCGCCTGGCCAACGGCGACATGCTGGGGGCGGTGGTGGTGTTCCGCGACGTCACCCACCAGCGCGCGCTGTCGAGCCAGCTGTCCTGGCACGCCACCCACGACGTGCTCACCGGCCTGTGCAACCGGCGCGAGTTCGAGGCGCACGTCGCCCACGCGCTGCACGCGTCCAAGCAGGACGACCACACGCACGCGCTGCTGTACATCGACCTCGACCGCTTCAAGCTGGTCAACGACACCGCCGGCCACGCCGCCGGCGACGCGCTGCTGCAAATCCTGGCCAACCTGTTGCAGGGGAAGATGCGCGAGAGCGACGTGCTGGCGCGCCTCGGCGGCGACGAACTGGGCGCGCTGCTGGGCTACTGCCAGCTCGACCAGGCGCGCCTGATCGCCGAGGAGATCCGCCAGCTGATCAAGGGGTTCCGCTTCGTCTGGGACGAGCACAGCTTCGAGATCGGCGCCAGCATCGGCATGGTCGAGATCAGCGCCGACAGCAAGTCCGTCAGCGACCTGCTGGTCGCCGCCGACGAGGCTTGCTACCTGGCCAAGGACCAGGGCCGCAACCGCATCCACGTCTACTCCGAGAGCGACGCGGTGCTGGCGCGGCGCCACAGCGAAATGATGTGGGTGCCGCGCCTGAACGACGCCATCCAGCACGACCGCTTCGCGCTGTACGCGATGCCGATCGCCGGCCTGCAGGGCAACCGGCTGGTCCACGAGGAAATCCTGTTGCGGCTCAAGGACGCCGCCGGCGACGTGATCCGGCCCGACCGCTTCATCCCCGCCGCCGAGCGCTATCATATGATGCCGCTGCTCGACCGCTGGGTCATCCGCGCGGTCTGCCGCCACATCGCCGCGCGCGAGCGCGGGCCGGCGCGCGAGCCGGGGGCGGCCGGGCCGCCGGCCGGCGGCGCGCGGCCGATGTTCTCGGTCAACCTGTCGGGACCGTCGATGAACGACGACAAGCTGCACCAGTTCATCATCGACCAGTTCGTCGACCACAGCGTCGATCCGGCGCAGCTCTGCTTCGAGATCACCGAGACGGCGGCGATCCGCAACCTGCCGAAGGCGCAGGACCTGATGGCGCGGCTCAAGCTGCTCGGCTGCCGCTTTTCGCTGGACGATTTCGGCAGCGGCCTGTCGTCGTTCGGCTACCTGCGATCGCTGCCGGTCGATTTCCTCAAGATCGACGGCTCCTTCATCCGCGGCATCGCCGCCAACCCGGTGCACCGGGCGATGGTCGAGGCGATCCACAAGGTCGGGCGGGTGATCGGCATCCAGACGATCGCCGAGTTCGTCGAGGACGCGGCCACCCTCGACGTCGTCAACAATATCGGCATCGATTACGCGCAGGGGTACGCGGTCGGCCGCGAACGGGCGCTGCACGCCTAGGGCGGGCGCCGGGGCGCTGCCGGCGGGCCGTCACCCGGCCAGGCTGGCCGCGCGCGCCAGCTCCTCGGCGCTGGCCGGCTTGGTCAGGTGCAGGTCGAACCCGGCGCCGGCGGCCCGCTCGACATCCTCCTTTTGCCCGTAGCCGGTCAGCGCCACCAACCGCAGCGGCGCGCCGCCCTGCGCGCGCCGCAGCGCCGCCGCCAGCGCGTAGCCGTCCATGTCCGGCAGGCCGATGTCGAGGATCGCCACCGCCGGCGCGTACTGGCCGAACTGCGCCAGCGCCGCCTGCGCGCTGTGCAGCACGCGCACCTCGTGGCCCAGCTGTGCGAGCAGCGCCGCGGCCGACGTGGCGGCGTCGACGTTGTCGTCCACCAGCAGCACGCGCACCCCGGCGCTGGCGGGACGCGGCGCGACCTGCGACGCGGCCTGCGCCGCCTCGCTCAACGGCAGCACCACCTCGAAGCGGCTGCCGCGGCCGGCGCCGGCGCTGTCGGCCGTGACGGTGCCGCCATGCAGCTCGACCAGCTTGCGCACGATCGCCAGCCCCAGCCCCAGCCCGCCGGTGCGCCGCTCCAGCGTCTGCGGCGCCTGCATGAACGGCTCGAACACCCGCGCCAGCAGGTCGCGGCCCATGCCGATGCCGTTGTCGCTCACCACCAGGCGCGCCTGGCCGCCGTCGGCCGTCAGCGACACGCGCGTGTCGTCGCTGCCGAAGCGCACCGCGTTCGACAGCAGGTTGTTGAGCACCTGGGTCAGGCGGCTGTCGTCGCCGCGCACCCACAGCGCCGGCGGCGCCGCCAGCGTCACCGGCTGCGGCGAGGCCGCCACCGCGTGCCGCACCACGTCGGCGAAATTGACTTGTTTGGCGTCGATGCGCAGCTTGCCCGAGGTGATGCGCGAGACGTCGAGCAAATCGTCGACCAGCCGCCGCAGGTGGTTGGTCTGGCGCCGCATCACGGCCCGCTCGCGCCGCGCGCCCGGCTCGTCGCGCATGTCCATCAGGTCGAGCGAGGTGACGATGGGACTGAGCGGATTGCGCAGCTCGTGGCCCAGCACCGCGAGGAACTCGTCCTTGGCGCGGCCCGCCTCGCGCGCCCGCGTCAGCGCCGCCTCCTGGCTGTCCATCGCCCGCTTCAGCGAATCGAGCAGCAGGGCCCGCTCGCGCTCCTGCGCGGCGCGCTGGCGCTCGGCCTCCTCCAGCGCCGCGCCGATCAGCTGGAACTCGGCGATGCGCGACGGCACCACCGTGACCGGCGCGCCGGTGCCCAGCGCGGCGGCGCCCGTTTGCAAATCCTTGATGGTGGTGACGATGCGCGCCGACAGCAGCGAGGCGATGCCGATGCACACGCCCAGCGAGGCCAGGATGCCGGCGCCATACACCGCCAGGCGCTGGTAGGCGGCGGTGCGCAGCTGCGACGCCGGCTGCCCCACCACCACCGTCCAGCCGTAATGCGACAACGTGGTGTAGGCCGCGACCACGGTATCGCCCTCGAGCGTGTTGGAGGTGCCGACGTTTTCGGACTTGGCGCTGCCGATCAGTTGCAGCAGCGACGCGCTGGGCGCGCCGCCGACCGTGCGCTCGTGGTTGCGCGAGCGCGCCACGATCTTGCCGGCGGCGTCGATGATGGAAATGACCGAACCCTCGGGCATGCTCTGGCGGTCGATCATCTGGACGATGCGGTCGGGCCGGATCACGGCGGTCAAGGTATACAGCTCGCCGGCGTCGTTGATCACCGGGATGCGCACCGGGAAGGCGGCGCGGCCCCGGGCGCCGCGCAGGATATGGCCCACCACCGGCTGGCGCGTGGCCAGCACCCGTTTCAGGCTTTCGGTGTCGACCACCCGGGGCGGCGCGGCGCCGCGCCCGGCCATGGTATTGAACAACACCTTGCCCTGGTCGTCCGTCAAGATCAGCGCCTGCCATTCGGCCTGGGCCTCCGCCAGCCGGAAGGCGACGTCATAAAAGCCGTCGACGTCGCCGGCCATCAGCGCCGGCGCGCGCGCGGCGCTGGCCAGCATGGCGACCGAGGCGTCCAGTTCGGCGTCGGCCGCGCTCGACAGCGCGCGCGCCAGGTCGAGCATCGAGCGTTCCTGTTCCCGCAACTGGTACTGGCTGGCCGCGTGGATGCTCCACACCCCCAGCAAGGCCATGGGCAGCAATCCGATCGCGGTCAGGATGATAAGCAAGTGCCGAAGCGACAATGTTCGCCTGGTGAGAAAAGACATAGAAAGCGTGATGGATGATCGAACTCGTCAATCTACATCAAAGCAAACTAAACAGGGGCGCGGCGCGGAAAAAAACAGCGTGGCCGGTTACCGCGACGTCATCGGCCACGTGGCTGCCTATTCCAAAAACGCGTCCATGATCGCGGTCGGCCGGCCGCCGTGGTCGAAGGCGCCCATCGGATAGCCTTTCCAGTCGTAGGCTTGCGGTTCCCAATAGAAGGCGCCGACGCCCTTGCCGTGCTCGACCTGCCGCACCTTGGCGATCAGGTCGGCGATGATGGCCTTGCCCTCCGGATGGTTCCACGGCGCGCCGACCTCGGCGAGCATGACCGGCTTGCCGTAGCGGGCGGCCAGATCGTTCATGTTGTGCAGGCAGGCCGCCGTCGCCGCGCGCCAGTCGACGCCCTTGACGGTGGTCGGATAGGCCGACGCGCCGATCACGTCGAACTTGCCGCCGTTGGCCAGCAGGCCGTCGAAGTTCCAGCGGAACTGGCGGTTGTCGTGGCAGTTGTCGACGTGGACGATCACCTGCGCGTCCGGGAATACTTGCTTCGTAGCATCGTAACCGCTGGCCACGAAGCGCGCGTAGTTTCGCATATGGGTGCCGGCCGCGCCTTCCGGCCACAACATGCCGTGCGTGGTTTCGTTACCGACCTGCACCCATTCGGGCGTGATGCCGGCGTCGCGCAGCGCCGCCAGCGTGCCGCGGGTATGCGCGCCGACGGCCTTGGCCAGCCGCTCGACGCCGTAGCCCTTCCACGCGGCCGGTTTGAATTGCTTGCCCGGATCGGCCCAATCGTCGCTGTAATGGAAGTCGATCATCAGCCGCATGCCGGCGGCCTTGGCGCGCCGCGCCTTGGCCAGCACGTCGGCCAGGCCGTTGTAGCCGTCCGCCGGATCGACCCAGACCCGCAGGCGCACCGCGTCGATGCCCTGCTCCTTGAGCGTGGCAAACAAATCCTGGCGCTTGCCGGCGCGGTTGAGGAAGGGCCGGCCGGCCGCCTCCATTTCGGTGATCCAGCTGATATCGGCGCCTTTGGCGAAGCCGCCGGCGGCGGCATGGGCCGCATTATGCTGCAGTGCGGCCAGCAGCAGGCCGGCCGCCAGCACCGCGGCGCGTCGCGCGCTGGCCGTCATCAGTCGTGGAAGGCGTCGACGACCTTGCGCTTGCCCAGCATGAAGGCGTCGGCCACGTGGCGCAGCGGCGCGACGTCGACATCCGAGCCGCCACTCTTGACCAGCCCGGCGAAGCGGCGGTACAGCGACGGGTACTCGGCTTCCTTCTCCAGCGGCTGCTCTTTGCCGTCGATCCACAGGCGCGCGCCGCCATCGCTGAGCTTGACCTCGCCCTGCGCGGTGCCGACCACGATGTCCCAGCTCTGCTTGCCGGTCTGGCGCCAGTCGAACTCGGCGTGGACGGGCACGCCGGCGGCGTTGTTGAAGTGCAGCTCGGCGGCGATCGGCGCGTCGCGGTTTTCCGGGAATTCCAGCGTGGCGCCGGTCAGGAACACCAGCGACGGCAGGATCTCGGTGACGATCGACAAGGCGTTGATGCCCGGATCGAACACGCCCAGGCCGCCGGCCTGCCAGATCCAGTCCTGGTTCGGATGCCAGTGGCGCACATCTTCCTTCCACGTCACCTGCATATTAATAGGCGGATGCGCGGCCAGGTAGGCCTTGGCCGGCTGCACCGCCGGCGCGTAGCGCGAATGCCAGCTGGTGAACAGCGAGACGCCGTTGGCGGCGGCCAGCGCCTCCAGGTCGGCCACTTCCGACAACGTGGCGCCGGGCGGCTTCTCGAGGAATACGTGCTTGCCGGCAGTCAGCGCGACATGGGCGGCGGCATGGCGGTACTGCGGCGGCATGCACAACGAGACCGCTTCGATCTCCGGCATCGCGGCCAGCATCTCCTCGATCGACTTGAATCCCGGAATGCCTTCAATGGTGTTGTTGCGGCTGGCCGACGCGACCAGCGCGAAATCGGTGTTGGCCGTGATCGCCGGCACGTGCTGATCGTGGACGATCTTGCCCACGCCGACGATGGCGAGTTTGATTGGTGACGTAGTTGACATATATAAGCATCTTTCTTAGAAGTGAATCGCGTGCTGACTGCGTGCCGACGAAGTACGTGCCACTGAGCTGCGACGCTATCCTAAAGCGGGCATGGCGGCGCCACCAATCATTTTTATCGTTGTAAATATACTCAAATGGCATGACAAATTCCGCTCCGATTGCTGCGGTGCAACAGAAAATGACGTGTCTGTACAACTCAACCTTAAATAAGTGAAAGCAAGTGTAAAAACGATAAGTGTGTGATTGAAATTGCAAATCAAAAGATGCTACTATTGTTTTCAGTTACACCCCACCCCTGATTGAACCACCCTACCTTCGCCGAGGATTAATATGAAATTAAAATCTGTTGTTGCAACTGCAGTGCTTGCCGCAGCGTCGTGGAACGCTTCGGCCACCGTTTACAACCTGGGCACCCTCGATCCAGCAGGTTTCGACACGCTGAGCGGCCTGTCGGCCAAGTTCACGACCGCCGGCACCGCCATCGACGACACCTGGAACTTTACCTTGGTGGAGCCATCGAGCGCCTCGTTCTCGGCCCTGCAAACGTTCGCGGTGAGCGCTGGCCAGATCCTGGACTTCTCGGCAGTCCTGAGCGGCACCAACCTGACCTACACCTTCGGCCCAGGTTCGCAGACCCTGAGCTGGGCCGGCAGCCTGGCCGCTGGCACCTACAGCGTCAACGTGACCGGCACCACCGGCCTGGCCAATTCCCAGTACCTCTCGACCGTGTCGGCCATCCCGACCCCGGTGCCTGAGCCAGAGACCTACGCCATGATGCTCGGCGGCCTGGCCCTGCTGGGCGCCGTTGCCCGTCGCAAGGCAAAGAAATAATCACGAAGAACCCACGTTCTTCGGCAGCACTCCGGCGCGCCTGCCGGCCATCTTCCCCGATGGCCGTCCGGCGCGTTTTTTTGCGGCCCGTGCGCTTATCACGCGGACTCGGCGATATTGCTTTCCATATGCTGCCTAGCGAACATAAGGCGCGGCGCTATCACCTTACAATTCGGCAATAACGAATTTCGTAAGGACACCCTCCCATGAAGAAGCTACTGACGGCCTTCGGCGCGATCCACGCGCTGATCGCGTTCCTGTTCGCGGCCGCCGCGCTATTTCTGATCGCCATCAGCGCGCGTATCGGCTGGGACGCCGCCACCGGCGAGATCGGCCTGGCCGCCGCCCAGCAAGTGATCGAAGCGATCGGCATCCTGGCCGCCGCCGTGGTGGCGCTGCAAATCGCCGAGACCATCATCGAGGAGGAAGTGGTGCGCGACGCCGACATCAGCGCGCCGACGCGGGTGCGGCGCTTCCTGTCGCGCTTTTTCGTGGTGGTGGTGGTGGCGTTGGCCATCGAGGGCCTGGTGGCGACCTTCCACGCGGTGCACGACGACCTGTCCGGCCTGGTGTACGTGGCCGCGCTGGTCGGCAGCGTCGGCGTGCTGCTGGCGGCGTGGGGCGTGTTCGTGCACCTGAACCGCTCGGCCGAGGAACTCGAGCCGGAGGCGATGGAAAAAGCCCAGTCCGAGGACCACAAGGTGCAGGCGTAACCGCGTGGACGTCCGGCGTATTCACCAGTACTACGATCTGGTGATATCTGCCATATCGAAAAAGATATAGGACATTGTTATTTATTCATTGGCAAGATAACGGGATTGGCCCTACCATATTCGTCCCGCTTGTTGGAAAGGAAAGATTATGGCAGCGCCAATTTCATCTGCTCGCACAATGGAGACGACCTCGCCTCCCGTTGTCAGCTACCGTGCGACGATGTCGCTGCTTGCAAGTTTGTTCTTTACCTGGGGTTTCATCACGGTAATTAACAACACGCTGCTGCCGCACCTGCGCAGCGTATTTGACCTGAACTACACGCAAACCACGCTGATCGAATCGGTCTGGTTCATCGCCTATTTCGTCGCGTCGATCCCGGCCGCGCGCCTGATCGAGCGCATCGGCTACAAGAAATCCATGGTCGTCGGCCTCGCCATCATGGCCGGCGGGTCGCTGATGATGATCCCGGCGGCGCGCCTGCCGTCGTATCCGGTCACGCTGGCGGCGCTGTTCGTGATCGCCTGCGGCATCGCCCTGCTGCAAGTGGCGGCCAATCCCTACGTCGCCGTCGTCGGTTCGCCGCAGACCGCCTCGGCGCGCCTGAACCTGGTGCAGGCGTTCAATTCGCTCGGCACCACCTTCGCGCCGCTGTTCGGCGGTTACCTGATCCTGGGCCGCTCCAGCTCGGGCACGCTCGAAGCCGGCCAGGTGCTGACCCAGGCCGAGCGCCTGGCCGACGCCCAGGCGGTGCAGCTGCCGTACCTGATCGTCGCCGGCGTGCTGATCGTACTGGCTGTGATCATCGCCCGCTTCCCGCTGCCGGAAATGAAATCGTCGAGCACCAGCCGCGCGACCAAGGAACAGCGCGGCAAGCACTCGCTGTGGCGCCACCGCAACCTGGTGTTCGGCATCCCGGCGATCTTCATCTACCTGATCGCCGAAATCGGCGTCGCCAACCTGTTCATCAACTTCGTCTCGCAGCCCGAAATCGGCAACGTCAACCACCAGACCGCGTCGACCTACCTGTTCATCCTGTGGGGCGGCATGATGATCGGCCGCTTCGTCGGCGCCGCGCTGATGCGCACCGTGTCGGCCGAAACCGTGCTGGCCGGTGCCAGCATCGGCGCCGCCATCGTGATGCTGATCGCCACCTTCACCACCGGCCACGTCGCCATGTGGGCGCTGATTTCGGTCGGCCTGTTCCACTCGGTGATGTTCCCGACCATCTTCACGCTGGGCATCAAAGGCTTGGGCCCGATGACCGAAGAAGGCGCCGGCTTGCTGATCATGGCCATCGCCGGCGGCGCGCTGGTGGTGGTGCAGGGCTGGCTGGCCGACATCTACGGCCTGCAAATGTCCTTCCTGCTGACCGCGCTGTGCGAAATGTATGTGTTGTTCTATGCGCTGTGGGGCTCCAAGCCCACCAACGCCTTCCCGGACGAGACAGCCACACCGTAAGCCGGCCATGCTCGCCGCCCTCACCGGCGGCGACCCGGCCCGAGGCCGATGCCGACGTTGCACAACGTCCGCATCGGCCTTTTTACTTCTCCAGCACGTAGCGTCCCGGCGCCGGCGCCAGCGGCCGCGCGATCGCCGGCGGCGCCACCAGCGCAGCGCTGGACCGGACCGCCAGCCAGCGCTGCCAGTGCGGCCACCACGAACCCTCCACCCGCTCGGCCTGCTCGCGCCAGGCGTCCGGACCGCGGTAACCGCTGGCACCGCGCGGCGCCGGCCGCACCCGGTAGCTGCGGCGCGGGTGGCCCGGCTCGGACACGATGCCGGCGTTGTGCCCGCCAGTAGCGAGCACGAAGTCGATCGGCGCGTCGCACAGCAAGTGGATCTTGTATACCGAGCGCCACGGCGAGACGTGGTCGCGCTCGGTCGCCAGCACGTACAGCGGCACCGTCACGTCGTCGAGCACCACCGGCCGGCCGCCGGCCTGGTAGCGCCCCTCGGCCAGGTCGTTGCGCAGGAATAGCTGGTGCAGGTATTCGCTGTGCATGCGGAACGGCAGGCGCGTGCTGTCGGCGTTCCACGCCATCAAATCGTTCGACGCGGTGCGCGCGCCCAGCAGATACTCGCGCATCATGCGCGACCAGACCAGGTCGCGCGCGTGCAGCAGCTGGAACGACGCCGCCATCTGGTCGCCGTCCAGATAGCCCTGGTCCCACATCAGCGCGTCGAGGAAGGCCAGCTCGCTGTCGTCGATGAACAGCCCCAGCTCGCCCGGCTCGCTGAAATCGGTCTGCGCCGCCAGCAAGGTCAGCGACGCCAGATGGTCTTGCCGGCCGTGCTCGCCATTGGCCATCGCCGCCGCGCCGATCGCCAGCAGGGTGCCGCCGAGGCAGTAGCCGACACCGTGCGCGGGTGCCCCCGCGCAACGCCGCCGCACCTCGTCGAGGCCGGCGAACAGGCCCTGCCACAGGTAGTCGTGCATGCCCAGCGCGCGGTGCTCGGGCCCGGGATTGCGCCACGAGATCATGAACACCGTGTGGCCCTGCCCCACCAGGTAGCGCACCAACGAGTTACCCGGCGACAGGTCGAGGATGTAGTACTTCATGATCCACGACGGCACGATCAGCACCGGCTCGCGGTAAACGCTCGCGCTCCGCGGCGCATACTGGATCAGCTCGATCAGCTCGTTGCGGTACACCACGTCGCCCGGCGTGACGGCCACGTCCACGCCCGGCCGGTATTGCGGGCCGGGCGGTTCCGGCACCGCCATCCACGGCGGCGCCAGATGCCGGCACAGGTCGTTGCGCCAGTTGAGCGCGCCGTCGACCAGGCTGCGGCCGCCGCTCTCGAGCGCGGCGCGCCACACCTCCGGATTGGTGCCGACGAAATTGGACGGCGACCACATGTCGAGCAACTGGCGGGCGACGAAACGCACCACGTCGGCATGGTGCGGCGCGACGCCGCGCACGCCGGTGGTGGCGTCGCGCCAGAAGCGCTGGCAGCGCAGGAAGCCCTGCACATACTGGTCGAACGGCCACTGTTGCCAGGGCGGCTGGACGAAGCGGCGGTCGTCGGGATCGGCCTCCACGGCCGGGGCGAACGGCGAGAACGCGGCGAGCCACTGCCACGCCAGCTCCGCGCACTTGCCCGGCGCGCTGGCCAGGTGCATCCACCAGTCCTCGAACGCCAGGGTCAGCGCGATCGGCGACACGCCGCCGGTGGTGCGCGCCAGTTGCGCCTGCACGAACAGATCGAACTCGTTGCCCGGCTCGGGCGCGGGCGGTTCGTGCACCACCTCGGACGCCGGTTTGACACGCATCGGTAAAATATTCACACACGCCTCCACACGTTGACAGGCCATTATGCCGAGACACCGTCTGTTACGGGATTGATGCAGATCAAAGTCGTCCCGGTGCCCGCTCCTAGACTGCAGCGCATCGGGGCCCGCGCCCCAGCGCCGGAGAGCCGCCATGACTGACACCGACAACACCGGAGAGTTCATCGAAAACGTCACATTCGACGAGCTGCGCATCGGCCAGAGCGCCCGCCTGGGCCGCACCTTGTCGCACGAGGACATCGCCGCGTTCGCCGCCGTCTCCGGCGACATCAATCCGGCCCACGTCGACGCCGAGTACGCGCACGGCACGCTGTTCAAGGGCGTCGTCGCGCACGGCATGTGGGGCGCCGCGCTGATCTCGCGCCTGCTCGGAACGCGCCTGCCCGGTCCCGGCACGATCTACCTGGCGCAGACGCTGCAATTTCTCAAGCCGGTGCGCGTCGGCGACGAACTGCGCGTGACGGCCACGGTCGCCGCCAAGGACGAAACGAAAAAACACGTCATGCTCAACTGCGACATCAAGAACCAGACCGGCGCGGTGGTGCTGACCGGCGTGGCGACGGTGATCGCGCCGACCGAAAAAGTGCGCCGTCCGCGCGCGCAACTGCCGCCGTTCTGCCTGGCCCCGGCCGCCGATCCGTACGCCGCGCTGCGCCAGCTGGTGCGGCCGCTGGCGCCGGTGCGCTGCGCGGTGGTCCACCCGTGCGACCTGGTGTCGCTGCGCGGCGCGCTGGAGGCCGCCGATCAGCGATGGTTGGTGCCGTTACTGGTGGGACCGGCGCCGCGCCTGCGCGCGCTCGCGGCCGGCGACGGCCTGTCGCTGGACGATGTGGAAATCGTCGACGAAGCGCACAGCCACGCGGCGGCCGTGCGTGGCGTCGCCCTGGCCGCCGCCGGCGCGGTGGAGATGCTGATGAAGGGAAGTTTGCGCCCGGAGGAATTGGTCGACGCCGTGCTGGCCGAGCCGAGGCTGCGCACCAAGCGCCGCCTGTCGCACGTGTTCCGGCTGGAGGTGCCGACCTACGGCAAGGCGCTGCTGGTGTCGGACGGCCTGCTGCACATCCAGCCCGCGCTGGCCGACAAGGTCGACATCGTGCAAAACGCCATCGCCCTGGCGCACGCGCTGGGCAACCCATGTCCGAAGGTGGCGCTGTTGTCGGCGATGGAAACGGTCAACCCGAAACTCGCCTCGACCATCGACGCCGCCGCGCTGTGCAAGATGGCCGATCGCGGCCAGATCGCAGGCGCGCTGCTGGACGGCCCGCTCGGTTTCGACGACGCCGTCTCGCCGGCCGCCGCGCGCGCCGACGGCATCGTCTCGGCGGTGGCCGGACAGGCCGACATCCTGATCGCGCCCGACCTGGAAAGCGGCGACCTGCTGGCCAAGCAGCTCAAATACATGGCCGGCGCGGCGTCGTGCGGCGTGGTGTTGGGCGCGGCCGTGCCGATCGCGCTGACCGGCCGCGCCGACTCGGCGCCGGCGCGCGCCGCTTCGGCCGCGCTGGCGCTGGTGCTGGCGCACCGCTACCGCGAGCGGCGGCCGTGAAAACGGCCGCAGACGTCACCGCCACAAAACCGCGGACACGGTGATCATTCGTGTCGCCGCGGTGTTCGATGAGCATTACAAGCGGCCGCGCAGCGCTCCCGCCTCCGCGCTGATCGCGCCCTTGCCGCCCTTCACGCGCACCAGCACGCTGGCGATGCCCGCCTCGGTGGTGACCGTGCCCGGGCCGACGATCTCGTAGCCGTCGGCGGCGGCGAAGGTCACGGCCTTGCCGCTGTCCGGCACCACGCTGCCGTTGGCGTCGAGCAGCCTGGCGCGGATGAACACCAGGTCGCCGTCGGTCGATTCGACCGCCAGATCATCGACCGCGACGCCAAGCTTGACCGGCTCGGTCGGCGTCCGCACCACGTGCTCGGCGACCTTGCGGCCGTTCAGGTAGGCCACCGCCTTGAGCGTGCCGGCCTGGAACCGGCCGGCGTCGAATTCCAGCGGCGGATGCGCCAGGTTCGGATGCGTCGTCGACGGACCGCTCTTGACCTTGCCCAGGCTGTTACCGTTCAAGAACAGCTCGACCTCGTCGGTGTTGCTGAACACGCGCACCTGCGGCAGCGAATCCTTGGTCCAGTGGCTGGCGATGAACACCATCGGCCCACCGCCCCACTTCGCCGATGTCTCCGATGCGCCGCGCTGCGAGCGGAAGAACTCGGCCGAGAACTTCGGCAGGCGGTCGATGCTCATGACGCCGGACGACTCCAGGTCCGGCGCGTAGCCGCGGCCATAGTCGAACATCACCCAGTAGCCATCGGCCACGGCACCGGTCTTGAAGTTGTCGTCGTGCGACTCGGCCAGGTTCTTCGCCTGTTGCAGCAGGCGCTTCTCGCCATCGGTCAACAGCTGGCGGCTGCTGCGGTCGGCCTCTTTCAGGTCGCCCCACGCCGTCTGGTTGAAGCCGGCGTTCATCGCGTAATATTCCCAGTCGCCGTATTCGGAAACAATCAACGCCTTGTTCGGCAAGGGCTTCTTATCGTCCAGACGGTGCTGGCGCGCTTGCAGATACACGTCGTAGGTCTGCGGCACCCAACCGGCCGAATACGCCTGGTCGCCCGGATATTCCTGGTGCACGGTTTTGTGCAGCTTCTCGATCAGTTGATCCGGCATCTGCGTTTCATTCAGCGAGCATTCCCACGCCAGTACGCTCGGATGATTGCGGTCGCGGCGCACCATGTCGCTACAGGTCTTCACCACCTGCGCGCCGAACGCCGGATCGGGATTGAAGTACTGCCAGCCTGGAACACCCGGCAACACCATCAGGCCCAGTTCATCGGCGGCGGCCATGAAGGCCGGCGAATGCGGGTAGTGCGACAGGCGCACGTAATCGAAGCCGGCGCGCTTGATCAGCAGCGCGTCGCGGTAATCGGCTTGCGGCGACAAGGCGTAACCGACGTACGGGAATTCCTGATGGCGGTTCACGCCGCGCAGGAAGGTTGGTTCGCCGTTGATCAGCAACTTGCCCTTTTCAAGCGCGATGCGGCGGATGCCGGCGCGCGTGGTCACCACGTCTTGCCGGCCCCCGCTCGACACGGTGGTCTGGATCGAATACAGATTCGGCGTCTTCGGCGACCACAATTGCGGACGGTCGACCTTGAGGTCGCGGGTGACGTGGCGGCACTCGCCGGCGGCCAGCCGGATGTTGTCGGCGCCGTCGGCGACGCGCGCGTTCTTGAACAGCAGGCGCTGGCTCAGTTGCGCGGTGCGCGCTTCGCCGGCGGTGTTGCACACCTCGGCCTTGATGCGCACGATGGCGGACTTTTTATCGGCCTGCGGATAAGTGACGAACACGCCGCCGCCCGCCTCGGTGTTGGACAGCATCTCGTCGCTGATATGCACGGCCGGCTTGATGCTCAGCGTGACGTCGCGGTAGATGCCGCCGTACTGGATGTAATCGAGGTCCTTCAACGGCTTCGGACCGGTGATGGCGTTGTCCTCGTTATTGATGCGCACCACCAGCGCGTTGCCGCCGCCGGCCTTCAGGTGCGGCGTGATGTCGTACGAGAACGGCAGGTAGCCGCCCAGGTGCGTGCCCAGGTGCTTGCCGTTGACCCAGACGTCGGCCACGTTCATCGCGCCTTCGAAGCGCAGCACCGCTTGCTCGCCGGGAGCGACCTTGGCGTCGAAGGTCTTCTTGTAGTAGGCGCTGCCCTGCCATGAGTTGACCGGCACTTTCGCTTCGAGGCGGGCCGTGTGCGGCAGATCGACCTTGGTCCAGGCGCCCGGCGCGACCTTGTCGACGGTGTCGGCGCTCTTGGCGTCGTCCCGATAGAAGTCCCATGACTGATTGAGGCTGGTGGTGGCGGCGCTGGCCGCCGAACTGACCGCCAGTGCCAGCAAACCGATGGTCGGGAAGCCCCGCGCCTGCTTTTGTAGCCTCGAAATAAAACTGGTCATAGTGCGTGGAACCCCCAAAAAATACCTGATGAAAAATGGAACAAGCGACCGCCGGCGCGCATGGTGGCGTCCGGCAGTTATCACGGCGCAGTATATCCAGTATTGTTTTGACACGCAGCCGAAAGCCGGTCCGTATACAAATTATTCATGGATCGAGAGAACTTTGATATACGGCACCGCCGGGCTGAAGCGCACCAGATCAAATATGAAATTCCAGAATTGCATACCTGCTATCCTGCGCATGTCGATATCACCTTAGAGAGCCCGCGATGCTTAAACGCCTGTTTGCCTTTCTCAACCGCCAACCCGAGCCCGACTACCTGGACGCGCAGGAATATGATTCGGCAGTGGAGGCACGGGCCGCCAGTGACACGGAAGCGATGGCCGGCTTCATGCGAGTGGTTACAAGCCAGCTTGGCGAGCAGGAAAGCGCGCGGCTCACCAACGCAGTGCTGAAGCAACTCGACAGCCGCCCGAATCCGATCAGCGACGACGACGTCGGGGAGCTGTTCCTGGAAGCGCTGGTGGAGGATGAGGGGCAGCAGAGCGGCAAGTGGATGATGATGCATATCGACTGGAAAGCGAGCGATGAGATCGACTGGCAAGTCAACGACATGCTCGCGACCCGGGGCATCGACGAGCAATGGGAATGGAATTCCGACGGCAAGACCGTCATGCAGGGGCTGAAAGTGCTGGCCGAATGGCTGCCGAAGCACGCCTTGTCGCTGCTAAGCATCGACTTCGGTCACGATGCCTACTACATGCTCATCGTGGACAACGCGGCCGCCGCGCAAGCGATCGCGCTTGGCCGCCGCGCCGGCCTGGACGTGACGTCGTTCCAGGACTTCGCGGTTTCCCAGGGCGAGGCCTAGCCACGCCGGGGTCGTTGTCACTGCAAGGGCCGCCAGTCCATTTTCGCGCGGATCACCGCGCTCAGCAACGAGGCGTTGGCCTGGTGCTGCGGGATGCGCGGATGGCCGTTGAAGCCGGTGTAGGGCAGCACCACGGTATCGATGCGCGCGTCCTTGTTCTCGTCGCGCATCTGGTCGACGGCCGTGCGCACATAGCCCGGCCATTTCGAGCCCGGACGGACCGCGTCCATGCTGCCCAGCGCGCAGATGATGTACGCCTTCGGATACTTCGAACGGATCGTCCGGACGAATTTGCGGTATGCGGCCACGCGCTGGGCGTCGTCGGGCAGCGGCGACAGGCGCTTCTCGCGGTCGACCAGCCAGCTGTCGTTCTGGAACAGGTTGATGACGACGACGTCGGGCGTCCACTGCTTGAAGTCCCACACCGTGTCGTTGTTGCCGACGGCGCTCAGCTGGTCGTAGAAATCGGGCATCGTGAACGGGAACCAGCTGATCATCACGCCGATGCCGCTTTGCGAAATCAGATGCAGCTCGGCGTCGAGCGCGCGCGCCGTGATCGAGGCGTACGACATGAAGCTGTTCTTGTCCTTGACCAGATGGTCGGGGCCGTCGGCGGGCGATTCGTTGCCCATGCCGCTGGAAATGGAATCGCCGAAGAATTCGATGCGCCGCTGTTTGCGTGCGGGCGGTGGCAGCAATTCGCCGCCATCGGCCAGTTCCAGGCCCTGGAACACGGTGGCCCCCTCCTCGCCCTCGGAACGCTTGGTGATCAGAAAGCTATGGCGGCCCGGCGCCAGCTGGGCCGCGACCGGATAGGTTTTCCCGCCCTTCTCCGCCTGCACCAGGAACGGCTGCGTCAGGTCGCCGTCGATGTAGACATCGAAGAAATTCTTACCGAGCTGATCGTCGAGCTTGATCGCCAGCGTGGCGCCGGTGAAATTGCCCTCGATGCTGGTGCCCGGCCAGGACAACACCGGCGCGGCCGGATTGGCGTGGTCGACCCTGCCCGTGTACTGCAGGTTGGCATGGTCGGCGCCGACGGCGACCGCCGCCCAGGCCGAACCGGCCGCCATCCAGGCCGCGAATACGCCGATGACGGCGAGCTTGTTGTTGAATCTTGCAAATGCCATGTTGAAATCCTCCTGCGCCTATTGTCCCAAGCGCGAGGATGATACGGCAATTGCGATAATCACCAAGGCGCGAAATGAAATTCCCGCGCGACGGTGTGCAAGCGGTCGGTGCGCGCTGCCGCTAAATGAGGCCCCAGCGGATCGCTTTGACCACCGCGTCGACCTTGTTTTCCGCGTGCAGCTTCGATCTCACCGCCTCCATATGCCGGTCGATGGTGGCTTTTGTCACGCGCAGCCTGTCCGCTACTTGCTGCGAGGTCAGCCCGGTGCTCACCAATTGCAAGGTCTGCGTTTCGCGCCTGGAGAGCGAAGCGGGCGCATTGATGGTCTCGGCCGGAATGATGTGTCTGATCATTCCGGTGTGGGCGATCAAGGCGAGCCAGGCAAGTTGCGGTAGCTTTGATATCAGTTCGGATTGCGAGAACTCCACGCGGTCACGGCTCAAGGAGAGCATCGAGCAGCACCCATGACGATCCCACAGGCTTTGCGCGAAGCCGACGCGCAGTCCGAACGAGTCGGCATCCTCCCAGAACTCTGGCGCCAGCGCCTTGGTCTGGGACCAAAGAAGAGGCTGCATCGACGTCAGGCCGTGTTTAACGGTCGGATCGCACGCCAGATAATTATTTTCGAAGTAATGCGCACGCCATTCCGGCGCGTAGCTGTCGAACGTCGCGATCTTCCCGTCTTCGAAGGCGACGGGAGGCTTCATCACCCATGACACGTTTTCCATGCCGAGACGATGCGCCTCTTCCCGCAGGATTTTGAATGCAGCGTCGCTGCTCGCCGACGTCGAGATCTCATGCACCACATCGTCGTGCTTTTGCATATCTATCCAGCGTCATGGGTTTGATCGGGACACAAAGCAACTGGCATTTATGCCAATTCTCAGAAGCGGAAAGTCAGGTTCAATGGACGCTCCCTATACATAAAGGAGCCCTTATGAACACCAGCTACGCTACGGCATCGCAGTTAAAGGTAATTGATCTGAATCAGATTTTCCGTTACAGATATTCGGTATTTGTTGAGCGCTTGCATTGGACGCTACCCTGCGCCGGCGCGGGGCTCGAGGTCGACCAATTCGACCGCGACGACACCTACCATGTCTGCGTACGCGACGCCGGCGCCACGATCGGCTACGCGCGCCTGCTTCCCACCACCGAGCCCTATTTGCTCAGCGAGGTGTTTCCCCAGCTGATGGACAAGGCCATGATTCCCAGGTCCCCGGCGGTGTGGGAACTGTCGCGTTTTTGTTCGGTGGATCTGCGCAGCGCCGGTGAAAGCCGGCGGCAGGCGGATTACTGGGGGTGCCAGGCGGTGCTGCGCACCGCCGTGCAATGCGCACTCGAGCATGGGGTGAGCCGCCTGGTCGCGGTATCCGCCGTCGCGATGGAGCGGATCCTGGCGCGGCTCGGCGTGAATGCCAGCAGGGCCAGTCCAACCATGCGATTACATGGACACAACGTCTACGCATTTTGGATCGACCTCGATGACATAACCAAAAATGCCTTGGGGATTTCTTCGATCGCTGCGAAGGCCGCATGATCTGATTTGTATCAGTAGTCGTTGGTATTTATGCCAATTGTCTTTTTGTCTGCATTACGCTGCATGCTGGCGAATCAAAGAGAAAGGAGCTAAAAATAGGAGACTTGCCACCCTTAACGACAATAATTACTACGGAAGCATTTTCCTGCGGATTGTTATCCGGCGACCATCGACAAGTTCGGCCTATCCGAACTGATCGGTGGTCGCATTTTTTAAACATGGCTAAAAAAAAACTGAAAAACTCGCGGCGCCTATGATTTTATTTCCGGCTTCAATTGGCGCAAGATCTCCATCGCCGCTTTCTCGGCCTCCTGCTCGGCCATCGCCTCGCTGGTCAGGGCGACATCGGCCGCCACGCGCTTTTTAGGGACGAGGTTATTCATGTGCATCGGATTGTCCGACGGCGCGAAGACCGCGACATACGCGCCCCAGTCGTCGCACCCCTCCAGCCGTTCGGCCGTGTAATCGATCTCGTATCCGTCCACGGTTTTTATCGGCATGACATTCTCCAGTGTGGTTTACGGCCGCATGACCTTGTCCGGCGTCATCGGCGTGCTGCGCACGCGCCGGCCGGTGGCGTGGTAAATGGCGTTGCAGACGGCGGCCGACACCCCCACCTGGCCGATCTCGCCGACGCCCTTGGCGCCGATCTTGCTCACGATGCGGTCATCCTCCTGCACGAAGATGACATCGATATCGTGGATGTCGGCGTTCACCGAGACGTGGTACTCGCTCAAATTGTGGTTCATGAAGCGGCCCTCGTGATGGTCGCACAGGGTTTCCTCGTGCAGCGCCTGGCCGATGCCCCATACCACCCCGCCGATGATCTGGCTGCGCGCCGTCTTGGCGTTGATGATGCGCCCGGCCGCCACCGCGCTGACCACCCGCGTCACGCGCACGGTGCCGAAATCCGGGTCCACCCGCACCTCGACGAACACCGCCGAGTGCGTCGCGCGCTGGTATTTCATTTGCTTGAGCATATTGGGCAGCATCATGTACTTCTCTTCGATGCGCGCCTCGCCGCTGGCGGCCATGATCTCGGTCAGCGACACGCCCACCTCCGGCCGCCCCGCCAGGCGCACGCCGCCGCCGGCGAATTCGACATCGGCGAAGCGCGCCTTGGCCAGCGGCGAGCCGTCCATCTTGCGGGCCATCTTGAACAGCCGCTCCTTGAGCTTGTCGCACACGCCGTCCACCGCCGAGCCGACGGTGGCCACGTGCGACGAGCCGCCCTCGATCGGCGCCACCGGCAAGGTCGAATCGCCCAGCTGGAAGCGCACGCGCTCGAGCGGCAGGCCCATGGCGTCGGCGGCGATGATGCTCATCGCGGTGTAGGTGCCGGTGCCGATGTCGGTCGCGGCGCTGCTCACCACCAGGTTGCCGTCCGCGTGCAGCACGGCGCTGGCGCGGGCGAACATCTGCATCGCGTCCCACATGCCGGTGGCCATGCCCCAGCCGATCAACTCGCGCCCTTCGCGCATCGTGCCCGGCTCCAGCGGGCGCTTGTCCCAGCCGAAACGGGCCGCGCCCTGCTCGTAACAGGCGCGCAGCTCCTTGGTCGAATACGGCAGGCCGTGGCTGGGGTCGACGTCGGCGTAGTTTTTCAGGCGCAGCGCCAGCGGGTCCATCTTGAGCGCGTACGACAGCTCGTCCATCGCCACTTCCAGCGCGTGCACGCCGTGCGCCGCGCCCGGCGCGCGCATGTCCATCGGACTGGCGTGGTCGAGGTCGACCAGCTTGTAGCCGAGGCGGATATGCTCGCAGGCGTACAGCTCGCCCGACCAGTTGACCACCACCTCGACGTAATCCTCGATGCGCGAAGTCTCGGCCAGCGCCTCGTGGATGATGGCGCTCAGCGTGCCGTCCGGTTCCGCCGCCAGCCTGACGCGCTGCTGCGTTTCCGGCCGGTGGCCAAAGCTGAACATCTGCTGGCGCGTGAGCACCACCCGCACCGAACGCTCCAGCTTGAGCGCGGCCATCACCGCCAGCGGCAGCTGGTACTGCGGCCGCAGACCGGAGCCGAAGGCGCCGCCCACGTAGGGATTGCGCACCGTGACCTTGTCCTTCGACAGGCCGAACACGTGCGACACATACCAGCGGCTGTTCTGCGAGCTTTGCGTCTTGTCGTAGATGGTCAGGTGGCCGTCGGCCCCCCGGATCACGGTCGAGGCGAACATCTCCAGCGGATTGTGGTGCTCGACGCCGCTGTAGTACTCGCCCTCGATCTTCACGGCGGCGCTGTCCCAGCGGTCGTCCGGGTGGCCCTTGGTGTCGGGCGGCGGCGTGTAGCCGGCCTTCAGGCGGCTGGGCGTGTGGGCGCGGCCGCGATGCTGCAGCAGGTACGTCTCGTGCGGTTCGACATCGTAATCGATGCGCACCAGCGCGGCGGCGTGGCGCGCCGCCTCGAACGTCTCGGCCACCACCAGCGCCACCGGCTGGCCGCTGTAGAGCACCTGGTCGTCGTACAGCGGCCGGAACGGCGAGCCGCCGGGCGCCGTCATGTCCTTGTAGAAAATGTCGAAGGAACGGATGCGCGGCCGGTTCTCGTGCGAGATCACGTCCACCACGCCCGGCAGGGCCAACGCCGCGGCGGTGTGGATGGCGGTGATGCGGCCCTTGGCGATGCTGCCGCTGACGACCACGCCGTACAGCAGCGGTCCCTCGTCGGCCTGCGGCCAATGCTCGGCCGCGTAGCGCGCCTGGCCGGTGACTTTGTCGCGTCCGTCCACGCGCGAGACGGCCATGCCGATGTTGACGTTGCCGGTGCCCTGGTCGGCAACGGGGGTGCGCAAAGCTTCAATCAGATCGGTCACAGTGGCTCCTTGCCGGCGAATTCATGGGAATTGTCATGCGTGCCTTCGAGCGCCTGCTCGAGCGCGCGGATCACGGCGCGGCGCGCCATCGTGATCTTGAAATCGTTCTCGCCCTGGCCCCGGGCGCCGGACAGCAGCAGCTCGGCCGCGTGCGCGAACGTCTCCGGGCCGGCGCGCCGGCCGATCAGCGCCGCCTCGGCCAGCGGCGCGCGCCACGGCTTGTGCGCCACGCTGCCCAGCACCAGCCGGGCGTCGCGCACCACGCCGTCGTCGCCGACGTCGAGCATGGCCGCCACCGACACCAGCGCGAACGCGTACGAGGCGCGGTCGCGGAACTTCAGGTAGGCCGAGTGGGCCGCGAACCGCGCCGCCGGCGGCAGTTCGATATGGGTGATCAACTCGCCCGGCGCCAGCGTGGTGTCGCGCTCCGGATGGTCCTCCGGTAGCCGGTGGAAATCGGCGAAGGCGATTTGCCGCGTGCCGTCGGCCGACACCACGTGCACCACCGCCTCCAGCGCGGCCAGCGCCACGCACATGTCCGATGGATGGGTGGCGATGCAGTGCGCGCTGGCGCCGAGGATGGCGTGCTGGCGCGTCAGGCCGCCGATGGCCGCGCAGCCGCTGCCGGGCGCGCGCTTGTTGCAGGCGGTGGCGATGTCGTAGAAATAATGGCAGCGGGTGCGCTGCAGCAGGTTGCCGCCGTTGCTGGCCATGTTGCGGATCTGCGGCGAGGCGCCGGCCAGGATCGCCGCCGTCAGCAGCGGGTAGCCGTCGCGCACCAGCGGATGGTAGGCGGTGTCGGCGTTGCGCGCGGTCGCGCCCAGCAGCAGGCCGCCGGCCGGCGACGGCTCGATGGCGTCGAGCGGCAAGCCGTTGACGTCGACCAGCGTGCTCGGCCGCATCACCTGTTCCTTCATCAGGTCGATCAGGTTGGTGCCGCCGGCGATGAACGCGCGCTCCGACGCATATTGGTGGCCGAGCGCGCCGGCCACGTCGGCCGCTTCGACATAGGTGATCGGATTCATGCTGGCACCGTCCCCGGCAGATATGGCCGGTCGGGATTGTCCTTGTGCCCGGGCAGCCCCATGACCTCGGTGACGGCGGCGACGATGCCGGGATAGGCGCCGCAGCGGCAGACGTTGCCGCTCATCAGCTCGCGCACCTCGGCCACCGTGCCGGCCTGGCCCTCGTTCATCAGGCCGACGGCCGAACACAGCTGCCCCGGCGTGCAGTAGCCGCACTGGAAGGCGTCATGCGCGATGAAGGCTTGCTGCAACGGATGCAGCCGGGTGCCGTCGGCCAAGCCCTCGACGGTGGTGATGTCCTTGCCGTTTTGCATCACCGCCAGGGTCAGGCACGAGTTGATACGCTTGCCGCCGACCAGCACGGTGCAGGCGCCGCACTGGCCGTGGTCGCAGCCTTTCTTGCTGCCCGTCAAGCCGGCGCGTTCGCGCAGCAGGTCCAGCAGCGTCACCCAGGCCTCGACTTCGAAGCGGTGCGGCTGGCCGTTGATGCGCAGGTTGACGGGATAGGTGTTGACGGCGGCGTCGGCTGGCGCGGCGGTGAGATGGTCGTCCATGGTGGTTCCTAGAATGGGTAGCCACCACTGTAGCCAGCGCGCCTGCGGCACACTGTGTGTCAGCGCACGCTGGCGCCGCTTTGAGCGTACCCTTCTTCACACGTCGAAGTCCTACCTCTTCCTTCGCGAAGCGCCTACAGCGCGCGCCGCGCGGCACCGGCATGATGACGCATCCGATCTTCACCAACGAACTCCTGGACCGCCATGACAGCTGCTGATTCTTACCCGCCATCTTCCCCACAAGCACCGGTCGTGGTCGCGCACGGCGGCGCCGGCGCCGATAGCCAGCACAAGGATGGCTGCGCGGCCGCCGCCGAGGCCGGACTGGCGCGCCTGCGCGGCGGCGCCGACGCGGTGCAGGCGGCGGTGGCCGCCGTCGGCGTGCTGGAAGACGATCCGCGCTTCAACGCCGGCACCGGCTCGGTGCTGCGCATGGACGGCGTCACCATCGAGATGGACGCCGCCGTCATGGACAGCCAAGGCCGCCTGGGGGCCGTGGCGGGCCTGCGCCGGGTGCGCCATCCGGTCGAGGTCGCCGCGGCGGTGGCGGACACGCCACACTGGTTGCTGTGCGGCGAAGGCGCGCTGCGGTTCGCCCGCCACATCGGCGCCGCCGACCACGATCCGACCACCGCGCAAGCGCTGCACAAGCACGCGGCGATGCTTAAAGATTTGCAACAGGGCAAGCGCCTGATTCCCGGCGAGGACAATGCCAGCTTCGCGCAATACTGGAACTTCGCCACGCCGCTGGCGGTCGCACCCGGCCAGGCGTGCGACACCGTCGGCGCGGTGGTGCGCGACGCCGCCGGCCGCTTCGCCGTCGCCGGCTCGACGGGCGGCTGCGCGCCCGCCCTGCTTGGCCGCGTGGGCGACACGCCGATCATCGGCGCCGGCTTTTATGCCGGGCCGGCCGGCGCGGTGGCCGTCACCGGCATCGGCGAGCACATCGTGCGCCACCTGTTGGCGCACACGGTGCACGGCTGGCTGGCCGGCGGCATGCGCTTGCCGCAGGCGCTGCAGCGCGCGTTGACCTTGTTCGATCCGGCCATCGACATCGGCCTGATCGCCGTCAGCGCCACCGAGAGCGGCGCGCGCAGCAACCGCGACATGCCGTGGGCCGCCGCCGGCGACGCACAACTGCCTTAACGGCCACTACGGCCATTCCCGGCCCTGCCGCAGGGTTCCCGCGCCTTCACCCTGGGCGTGCTCGGGCGGATGCGCGAGCGGAAGACCCGGCCATGATGGCCTGACCGGAAGCGGTTCCGGCGCGCTCGACGCGGCGGAGCCGGCCGGCGGCTTCGCAGCCGGTGCAAATTCAGTCCGCCGCGTCCTTGACGCCACGGAATCCCAGCGCGCCCGAACGGTCTTTCGATGGCGCCATCAACAGGTATTTGCCATGCTCGTTGAGCTTATACGCCTGCGGAAAGTACCAATACGAGTTTTGCGGCTGGTAGTAGCTGCCGCCGCGCAACACCGCGGCGCGGGTGTGCTCGTCGGCGAACTCGTTGGTCCATTGCCAGACATTGCCCACCAGATCCTCGACGCCGAACGGACTGGCCGCCTGCGGACGCTTGCCCACAGCCTCCGGCGCGGTCAATTCCCGCCCTTGTTCCGGCGCCGGCACCATAGCCGGGTTCCACTGGTCGCCCCATGGGTAGAGGCGGCCGTCCGTGCCTTGCGCGGCGTACTGCCATTCCCATTCGTTGGGCAGGCGCTTGCCGGCCCAGCGCAGGTAGGCGCGCACGTCCTCGAGCGAGACCCACACCACCGGGCGCCGCGCGTCGCCGGCCTTGGGCGCGCCCGCTACCCAGTGGCGCAGGAAGTTGTGCGCGTCCGCCGGCCGGTAGCCGCTGGCGTCGAGAAATTGCTTGAACTGCGCGTTGGTCACGAGGTGCCTGTCGATGTAGAAGGCCTTGATCGGCACGCTGCGCACATGGTGCCGGCGCGCCACCGGCTCCCACGGGTATTGCACATCGAGGCCCGGTTTGTTCTCCCCTTCGATCTCGATGCCGTGCACCTGGAAGTCGAACAGCGCGCCCGGCACCTTCACCATGCCCGGGGGTGCGGTGCGCGCGGCCGGGGTGGCGGCGATGGCCACCATCTTCTGTTGCAGCGGCGTCCAGGCGTTCGAATACGATTCCAGCGGCCGCGCGGCCTGCGTCGCCAGCGTCTTCAAGGTTGCCGGCAGGCCCGCCACGTCGACACCGGGATCGACGCGCAACACGGCGCCGTAGCCGTGCGCTTCCAGCGCGGCGCCCAGTTCGGCGTAGCCGTTGGCCACCGTCGGCGTGATTTCCTTGCCGTCCCAGACGTCGTAGTAGCGTTGACCCTCGGCGTGCGGGACGCGCATGACGCGCTGGTCGACGCGCCAGTCGGTGCGGTTGATGAGCGTCCACAACGTCTTGCCGGGCAGCGGAAATTCGCTGGCGTAGACGCCATGGTGCAAGGTCGGCACGTGCGGCCGCCAACCGCTGCTGACCAGTTGCCCGGGGAAGGCCCGGTAGATGGTCGAGATGCGGCGCAGGGCCTCGCCGTCGCGCGGCGTGATCCGGTTCCACCAGCCCCAGACGTTCTCCCAGCTCTGCACGCCGACGCCGTTGAAGAAGGCGTCCTGCAACAACGTGGTGCGGTCGGTCGCCCAGCGGTCGCACACATGGACCTGATGGCGCGGCTCCAGCCATTTCCACTTGCTCACCAGCGGCACCGGCGACGCCGGCCAGTAGCCCCAGCTTTGGTTGTTGTAGGCGAGCATGCGGTCGTCGCTGAACGACAACTCCGGCTCGAGCGCCATCGCGTGGCCGGTGGCGTCGGCGGCGGCGCGGTATTCCAGCGGCAGGCCGAACATCGTGTCGCCGTTGATGCCGTCCGCGCCGATCTCGGCCATCAGCGCCGCCGTCGCCTGGTGGATCGTCGTGCCGGGATCGCGCGAGCCGGTATCCCAGGGCATCGTCGGAAAGAACACCTTGACGCCGCGCGCGTGGAAGTCGTCGATCATCCGGCGCACGCCGGCCACGCCGCCGGGCAGGTCGCGCAGCATGTCCCACTGGTTGCGGTCGTCGATGCCGATGTTCGGATAGACCGGCCACAGCAACACACTGTCGATGCCGCCGTAACGTTGCTTCAAATCGTCGAGGAAGCGGTCGACGGTGTAGCGTCCGGTGACAGGATCGTACAGGTAGCGGTCTTCCATCATCGCCTGGGTTTGCACGAAGTCGCGCTGCGTCCAGCGCAGTTCCGGGCGCCGGTACTGGGCGTCGTCGTAGCCGGTCTTGGCCAGCTGCGCGGCGCGCCAAGCGCGCATCGCCGCCAGCCAGGGGGCGTGCTGGCCGGTGGTGTCGCGCTTCCAGTTGTTCAGGCGGGCGAGCCAGTCCGCCTCGCCGCTGTCCTGCTGGTCGGGGCCGAGGATCTGGCTGCCGCGCACCTCGATTTTGGGCGGCTCGGCGGCGGCGGCCGGACCGGCGTCCGCCAGCAGCATGCCGGCGATGCAGTGAACGAACAGTGTGGCGGATGCGTGGCGGCGGCTTGGTTTCATCGTTGGCGGTTCCGTGGTTCGACGGGTGGAGTGGCGACACCACATTCTCCACTAGTTGCGCCCGCCAGGGAACCGGTAACCGGCGCGCCATGCCTGAAAATCACGCGCAAGCGGCGCAGCGCGATGACCGCCGCCGTCGCGCTCAGCAGCAAGCCGCCGATGCTGAGCGCAATGATGGCCGCTTTGCGCGGCCACGCCGGCGTCAGCAAGACCGGCACATCCCAGCTGTGCAGGAAGTTGAACAGCCATCTTCCGAGCCGCTGGGTTTTGTCCGCGCTCAGCTCGATCTGACCGGTGCGCGCATCCAGATATACCCAGGTGTCCTCCGGATCGGCGAAGACGGCGCGCAAGGCCGGCAGGCGGCGTTCATTGGCGCCGTTCATGGACGACTGTTCGCGCGCGAAATACTGCGCGTCGTAGCTGTTCAGCATGTCGAATGACGCCACCCGGTACGGCAGCAGCCGGCGCGCCGCCGCCTCCAGTTGCGCCAGTGGCCACGACGGCATGATCCGCACGCCGTCGCCGGCGGCATCGACGATGCGGGTCTCGTTCAGGCCATCGCGCGCCAGGATGAACGGATGCCCGTTCAATACGCCCCACTCCAGCTCGCGCGGCGCGAAGGATTCGGCCCGCAAGCGCGCCAGCACCCGCGGCACCGTGGGCGACGGGCGCAGCCTCGCCGGCGTACCGCCTTGCATCGCGGTCGCGTCGGGACGCGCGCCCTGTGCGCCCAGGATATTGAACGGATTCATCGACATCAGGCCGCTGAAGGTCCAGGTGCACAGCACCAGGCCGAACACCAGGCCGAGGATGTGGTACCACCGCATGTATGTCTCGCGATAAGGCGTGCGCTGGCCGCTTTTGTAGCGGCCGCTGAAGCGCCACCGCCACACGCCGTTGATCAGACCGGTCGCCGCCGACAGCACGCCCGCGGCGGACAGGCCGATCAAGGCCCAGGTCCAGACCGGATCGGTGTTCTGCTGACGGATCATGTACATCCAGTGCAGCCAGGCGCCGGCGAAGTTCCAGTAGCGCTCGGCGCGCGGCGCGTCGAGCACCACCTGGCCGGTCGAGGAAGACACATAGACCCGCGTCGACGCCGCGTCGTCAAGGTCGACGATATGCAGCGGCCGGTGCGGATTCAGGCCGCGCGAATGCGTCCAGCGGTCTTCGTCGATCAAGCCTTGGTAGCGGGCATCGGCGCCGGGCTTGAAACCACGCGCGGCGGCGATCGCGGCGCGGGCGTCGGCCCGGCCGGGCAAGGCCGCGCTGACGGCGTCCACCGGCGTATAGCGCCCGTCCTCCTCGAGCAACAGATAGCGCGGCCGGCCGGCGATCGAGGTCAGCGTCAGGCGCTGGACCCCGGCCGGCGCGGTGCTCTGCGCCAGCGCTTGCCCGGGCTCGATGCAGCAGCCCGCTTGTGGCAATGTCGGCAGCGCGGCCAGGCGCTCCCATGGCGTCAGCTTGGGGTAGCCGACAAACAGCATCACCACGCCGCTGAAGAACCACAGCGCCATCAGCACACACATGGCGATCCCGGTCCAGCGGTGCAGCAAGTAGATATAGCGTCGCATCGCGGCTCCCGGTCAGAAACGGTGGTTGACGAGGATGTCGGCGCGCCGGTCCTGGCCATAGAACCACTGCGTCGCCGAATAATACGCGGTCGTGAAATAGCGTTTGTCAAACACATTGGCGACGCGCAGCGTCAGATTGGTGTCGGCCGAGAGTTTCCAGCGCAATGAAGCGTCCGTGACCGCATACGACGGCAGCTTGAGCGTGTTGGCGTTGTCGGCGTTGCGTTCGCCGACGTAGCGCAGCCCGGCACTAGCGGTCAACGCCGGCGCCAGCTCCCGGTTGAGCCAGAGGTTGGCCAGCCGTTGCGGCACATCCGGCGGCACATTGCCCGCGCGCGAGACCAGGCTTGCGCCCGACGCTTCGCTGAAATCCTCGAAGCGCGCGCGCAGCACCGCAGCGTTGGCCTCCACGCTCCACCCCGGCGCCAGCACGGCCATCACCGTCGCCTCGATGCCGCGCGAGCTGCGCTCCCCGACCTGCACGCTGCGCGCCGGATTGGCCGGGTCGCGCGTGAGCAGATTGTTTTTGGTGATATCGTAGACCGCCAAGGTCCACTCGCCGCCACCCTGCGCGAACGCCTGCTTGACGCCGACCTCGAGTTGCCGGCCGGTCGCGTTCTTGAACTGGCTGTTGGCCGCCGACAGGAAGAACAGGGAACCGATCGGGTCGGCCGCCTTGGCGAACTGGCCGTACAGCGCCAGCGACGGCGTCACCTGGAACACCGTGCCCAGGCGCCAGCCGACATTGGTCGAGGTCTTGTCGTAGGCCAGTCTGTTGGCGACCAGGTCGGTACGGCGCAACGTAGCGTGGTCGTAGCGCACGCCCGCCAGCAGCGACCAGCGCTCGTCCAACGCCAGGCGGTCCTCGGCGAACAGCGCGTACTGCTTCGCCTCGCTGTCGTAGCGCGGGATGGTCGGCACCGGGCTGCTGAACGATCCCGGCACGGGATTGTACGGATCGACCGACGGCGCGCTGCCGACGTAGGTGTTGTTGGTGTGTCTGAAGTCGCTGGAGTTGACGTCGAAGCCGACCGAAAACTGGTTGGCCAGGCCGAACAAGACGCCCTTGAACGCGGCGTCGGTGGTATTGCCGGTTTGCGATTGCCGGTGATAGATCTCGGTGGCGTCGGCGCGGTCGATCAGGCGCGTGGCCGGGTTGTAGCGATACGCCTCGACATCGCGCCAGTGGCGGTCGCTGTCGATATCGTAGAAGCGGCTGCGCACGCCGACGTTGTCGTTCGGGTTCCAGTTCACCAGCAGATCGATCCAGCGGTCGTCGTAGCGCATCACGCTGTCCCCGACGTTGTAGTTCTTTTCCGCCAATGCCGGATCGGGCTTGCCGTCGATCAGTGGCGTGCCGAAGTACTTCATCGGCTTTTGCCTGCCCTTGGCCGCGCCGAGCTGCACATTGAGGCGCGGGGAAATGTCCAGGCGCAGCGCGCCCGAGAAGGCGCGGTTGCTGTACTCGCCCCGCTCCACCCAGCCATCCGAGCGGTCGGTGCTGGCGTCGACGCGGTACGACCATTTGTCGTCGATGGCGCCGCCGCTGCCGATGGCGAAGCGCCGGCTGTGCTCGGTGCCCAGGCCGGCCTGCAACTCGGTCTGGATGGCGCCGCGCGTCGGCTTCTTCGGCACCACGTTGATCACGGCGCCGATCGCGCCGTCGCCGTAGATGACGGAGGCCGGTCCGCGCAGCACTTCGATGCGCTCGACGGCCCAGGTGTCGAACGGGAATGTCAGGCCGGCGCCGCCGTACTGGCGCATGCCGTCGTACAGGCGCATCACCGACAGCGTGTCGGTGAAGCCGCGCGCGGCGACCGAGGAGCCGCCATTGCCGGGGTGTGGCATGGCGCTGATGCCGGGCGCGCGGGTGATCGCGTCCAGCAGACCGGTGTCGCCGCGCCGTTCGAGCTGGTCGCGGGTGATGGCGTCGACGCTGGCCGGCGTGTCGAAGCGGCTCAGGTCGAGGTTGGAGCCGGTGGCGGTCTGGGACCGCAGGCCGCCGTCGTCGGCGCGCGAGGAGACCACGACCGTGGGCAGGGTGGCGTCCTCGGCGGCGGAGGCGGCGATGGCGTTGGCCGCCAATAATGGCAGCGCCAGCGCGCAAACAGTGGCGACGCGGGTGCGGGCGATGGGCAAACGGGAAGTAGTGTTCATGGTATGGCTACGCGAAATGGATATCCAGGCCGCCATGGGGCGGCCCTCGGCCAGACGGCGTGGCAGGCCAGCGGCTGCCTTCATGGGCGGCGCTGTCGCATGCGTCGTCTGGAATAACGAGCGTGCGCGGGCGGGTGCGGTCCCCGGCACGTAGGGCGGATATCAGGCGGCGGGCGGACCGCGGGGATTCGCGACGACCCACGAAAACAGCGGCGTCGGCGAACGGTAGAACAGCGCGGGCCGTTCCGCGGCGATCTCGAAGCGTGGAAGCTGCGCCGGCGCGGGCGGCGGCACGGGCACGTCGAAATGAACCCGGCAATAAGGACAGTCGTTCATCTTACCGGCTTGCTTGCCGTCCGAATCCGGCGTCTTGGTGTAGGTGACGCCCATGGCGGAACACATCTCGAGCAGCACGGCATTCGCCGCGCCATCCGAGGCGAACGATCGCGAGAACGCCGGCATCAATGCCGTCATCAGCATGGATGCGCAGAGCAGCCATGCGAGGTACCTTCGTCGCTGTCGGGAAATGAACATTTGACTATTTTACACCGTCGCGCCATGCCCGGGCGGAACCTCGTGGGGACGGTGGCCCCGTCCGCCGCCGGCGGTAAAGGATCGGTCCGACAATATGACGGTTGTCAGTTTTTGGTGTGCCGCGCGGAAGAGTCCGCTGTGACAGGAGCGTGGTCCTGTTCATTCGTAGCCTTACTTGGCTCGCTCGCCAAAACCCATTGTCCAGCAATAATCTCAGCGGGGCGTTCGTGTAGCGAACCGTTGAAATTCACGCCAAAGCTGTAGCGCATTTCCGGGTTGCGCGTGGAAAGTCGCTCAAGCGTTTCGAAAAGGATCTTGATATCGATCTCGTTGGAGCTGTCTGCCAGGCTGCGTTCGAGCCGCTCCACCAGTTCAGCATTCGCGCTACGTTTCGATTTTCCGGCCTCGGACTTGAGCTTCTCGAAGAGCGCAATGGGCATACGGAACTGGCTACGGTAAATATTGGGCATAACGTTATCTTGACGGCATTCCGAACAACTAGCTAGTGACTGAAAGCAGCAAAATAGTGACAACTGCGGAAAATGCCGGATGCATCCGGTGGGCACCTCCGTCTGCGTTCTTTTGCCCTTCCATGCCAGGCTCGGTGACGACGATCGCGTCGCATGCAGCAGACGGCTTCATTCCAGGCCGCACACTAGGCAGACATCAGTTTGGTCAATGCGTCAATTCGCACGGGCTTCACCAGATGATGATCGAAGCCGGCCTCTGCGCTCTTCTTCCGTTCGTCTTCCTGTCCCCAGCCGGTCAAAGCCACCAGCAGCATACCGTGGCCCCACGCGTGCTGCCGGATGCGGCGCGCGGCTTCGTATCCATTGAGCTTCGGCATTCCGATGTCCATCAACATGACATGTGGACGAAACTGTGCCGCCACCTCTATGCCGGCCTCCCCGTCGTGCGCGGTACGCACCTCGTTGCCCATCATCGCCAGCAATTCGCCGAGCGAATGCGCGGCGTCCACGTTGTCGTCGACCACGAGGATACGCCTAAGGGCGCTCGGCACCACCTCAATGGTTTGCTCGCCGTCATAATCCGGCGCGGCCCCGATGCCCGTCATGACTGGTAGACGGAACACGAACTCACTACCCATTCCCTCGCCATCGCTGCTGGCCTGAATGGTACCGCCGTGCATCTCGATCAACCCTTTTACCAGCGACAATCCGATCCCCAGGCCGCCTGTCGTTTTTTCCAACGTACGGTCCACCTGGGTGAACATCCCGAACACTTTTTCTAGCATTGCCGCCGGAATGCCGATACCGTCGTCCTTGACCGATAACTTTACCGTACCACGCTCACGCTCAACCGTCAGCCGGATATGCCCGCCACGGTGGGTGTACTTGCTGGAGTTGTTGAGCAGATTGGACAGGACTTGGGCCAGGCGCGCGGCATCGCCGACGACAAAGAGCGGTTCGCGCGGTACATCGATGGCGAGGTCGTGGCCCGCTTGGTCGATGACTGGCCGGCTCGTTTCCACGGCGGCCTCGACCACAGCCCGCAGGTCGATCCGCGCTTTGCGCAATTCCAGCTTCCCCTGGGTGATTCGACTCACATCGAGCAGGTCGTCTACCAACCGGATCAACTGCGACAGTTGTCGGTCCATCATGGCGCGCACCTTCTCAAGCGCCACGTCGTTGTTCCACAAATGCTTCATCACCTGCAGGCCGTTACACAGCGGGGCGAGCGGGTTCCGCAATTCATGGGCCAATGTCGCCAGAAACAAGTCTTTGCGCCGGTCGGCTTCGGATAATTCGGCAGCGAGCCGGTGTAGCTTTGCCTTCGATTGAAGGTGTTCCGAGATATCCAGAATCACCGCGATGATACCGAGGAACTCGCCGGCCGGCGACCGGATTGCGGCGATGTTGACCTGCGCATTGAGCACCGAGCCATCCTTACGCTTGTAGATCTCTTCGATGTGAAAGTCCGGCCCGCCTGCCGCCAGGCGGGCGAACGCGGCCGGAGTGAGCGCCACGTGGGAGGACTGCGTGATCGCGAAGATGCTGCGCCCCAGCATCTCCACCTCGGCGTAACCCAACATCTCGCACCAGCGCGGGTTGACCAGGATGAAACAGCCGGCGGCGTCGGTCTGGATGATGCCGGCCGGCGAATGCTGCAGGATGCCGCGCAAGCGGGCCTCGCTCTCGCGCAAGATGCGTTCGGACCGGCTGCGGTCGGTGACGTCGAGATTGGTGCCAAGGACCCATTCGACATTGCCGTCGGCGTTTCTGCGAGCAGTTTCCACCGACTCGACCTCGCGGCTCTCGCCGTCGGTGCGCCGCCGGATCGTAAAGCTGCGGGTGCTCGACCCACAGCTACGAATGGTGGCCTGCAAACTGGCCTCGTTATTGTCCAATTCGTCCGGCAGCAACGCGCCGCTCCAATCGGTGTAATCGACGATCCCGCCAGGCGTCGGGGCGATGCCGTACAGGGAAAACATCTGCGCATTCCAGCGAATCGTATTGTTGCGCAGGTTCCATTCCCATATGCCCACACGGGCCGCCTCCGTGGCCATGCGCGTCCGCTGTTCGCTGGCCTGCAACTCGGCTTCGGCCAGCTTCTTGGCGGTGACGTCCACTGCCGCCAACACGCCCGACACCGGCCGGCGTACGCCAGCGGTGTTTGCAAATACGATCTGTTTCTTGACGCTCAACCACTTGGTCGAGCCATCCGGCCGAACCACCCGGTGCTCCATCGCAATGGTCCCGTCGCCGGACGGGTCGAGCCCTAACTCATCGAGGCGCAAGATGGCGGCACGGTCGTCCGGGTGGAAGCGGTCATGGATCGCCGACGGCGGCACCGGCACGCCGGGCTCCAGCCCGAACAGCAACGCCGCGGTAGCGTCCGGTGTGCAGGTGCGGGCGGCATAGTCGATGGAAACGACACCGAGTCCAGCGAGTCCGATCACCAATTGCAACCGCTCCGCGTTCGCTTTGATGTTGGCCTTATGTTCAAGCAGCTCCCGGGCCATCGCCCATCGCTCCACCGCGTTCTCCACCGCGCGCGTCAGGCTCTCGGGAGTCATCCACCCTTTGCCGAGGAAATCTTGCGCCCCCGCCTGCAGCACTGCCCTGCTGTATTCCTGGCTGACGCTGCCCGTCAGCACCACGACCGGGCAGGCCGCCAAGCCGTCCGGGCCGACCAGCGCCGCGAGTACCTCCACCGCATCCATGTCGGGCAGGTTGTAATCGAGCACGACGCAATCAGGCAGGCGATCGGCGTCGAGCACCGCCCGCAGTCCGGCGGCCCCGGTTTCTGCTTGAGCAAGGTCATACCGGCGCTCGGACCCCCTCAGCAGAAGGCGGCGGACCTCGGCCCTGTCGTCGGGACTGTCATCAACGACCAACACCTGCCACGTTTTCGCCGCTAGCAAGGAGGCGGTGGCAGTCATGCACTCGCTCCATCGAGATACGGCAGGGTTACCCGTTTCAGCCAGTACAAGAGAACATCGATAAGCAGCTGCAGGTGGTCGGGATAGCGTATGGGTTTCACATGGTAAGCGTTCGCGCCTGCGGCGTAACAGAACGCCCGGTCCCGTGGATCGTCAGAAGTGCTGAACACCACCACCGAAACCAGTTTGAGGACGCTATCCCCCTTGATCGCCGCCAGCGCCTCGCGGCCGTCGACGCCGGGTGTGTTGAGGTCCATGAGCACCACCGCCGGACGGATCGCAGATCTGGCGCCGAGCAGGTCCAGGCAGTCGCCCCCGGTCATTGCCCGCTGCACATTGACCATGAGGCCGGCGTGGTGGACGGCCTGGGAGACGGTATCGAAGTCCTCGTCAGAGTCCTCCACGACGATGATGGTGCGAAGACTCGATACGGTGCGCATATTAGGTTCACTCCTGGAAAGGCAGCGTAAAGTAGAACGTGGTCCCGGCGCCCGGGGCGGAGTCAAGCCAGACCTGGCCACCATGCCGCTCGACCAACCTCTTGACGATGCTTAGCCCGGCGCCGGTGCCACCGCCATACTCGTTTCGCCCATGCAGGCGCTTGAACATCTTGAACACTTGGTCGTGGTGCTTCGCGTGGATGCCGATGCCGTTGTCCTTGACGTAAAAAATCGCGTGGCGGGCGGACCCGTCCGGACATCCGGTCCGGAGGTGGTCCTCGTTCACGTCGATGTATCCGACCTCGATCCGCTTGTGTGCCTGGTCGGTATATTTGAATGCATTCGACAGCAGGTTGACCAGAATTTCACGGTATCGCACCCGGTCGCACCGAACGCGCGGCAGCGGACGGGGGATGTGCACCTCCGATTGCCCGTCAGCGGCACGCGCGCCGACCATCTCCACCGCCTCGGCAAGCACCTCGTTCAGATCCGTCTCTTCGAGCTGGAGCGCGGTGCGGCCGACGCGGGAGAAATGCAGGAGGGAGTCGAGCAGGCCGTCCATCCGCACGGTCAGCCGCATCAGCCCTTCGAGCTTCTTGCGGTGTTCCTCCTCCACAACAGCGGCATCCTCGAGCAGCTGGTGCGCGTATTTGTGGATGCCCCGCAGCGGCTCCTTGAGGTCGTGGCTGGCGACGTAGGCGAACGCGTCGAGCTCGTCGTTCGAGCGCGTCAGGTCGGCGTTCAGGTTGGCAAGCAGATCGGCCCGGTTCACTACCAGCTCCATGAGCAGGACCCGCAATCGGGCCGCGGCTTCGATTTCGACCGCCAACCAAGGCAGCGACCGCCCTTGTACAGACTCGGCAAATAGGTCGAAACTCACCCGTGGGGTAAGGCGGGAGCCGTGCGGTCCAAGCACCGTTGGTTTCTCGTGCGGGTTTCCGCCCCAGTGGATGGTGTGAATCGTCTCCGGGCGAAACCAGAGCATCAAGTTGCGCCCCGTTCTCGATAGAGGGAACGCAAGTAGCCCGCTGGCCACGTCGGCGAACGCCGCCCCGGCCGCGTAGTCACGGCCGAGCGCTTCGGTGACGTAGAGCGGAAGCCCGGTCAAACCAAATTCTGGTCGGGCGAAGAGCCACGTCGCGAGGGCGTCGAGCTCGGCCTCGGTTGGTGTAGTGCCGATCAGCCACCAGCGGTCGCTGTGGTACAGGGCCGCCCCACCGGCGGCGATCCCGTCAAGCAAGACCGGATCGCCGTCGGTCACGGCGGACAGCCCGCCCTCATGGGCGGCTTGCGCGACGAGCTGCTGGTGCACGCCGTCGAGTTTAAGCTGGTAGACGAAGTGTTCGCGCTCGCTGGCGGCCTTGTATTGGAGCGATACCACTTGCGCCAGGAACTCGCACGCCGCACGAACCTGGTAAGGAATGAAGCGTGGGCCCGCGTAATGATGGCAGGCGATCAGCCCCCACAATTCATCCGCCTGGCGAATCGGCATGGTCAGTCCGGCCGTCACTGTCATATTCTTCAGGTATTCGGTGTACATCAGCGACGCCCCGCGCAGCGCGCAATAGGTCATGGTAAGGGGCTGCCCGTCATCGGGGTTCAGCAGCGGCACCATTTCGCTCAGTCCACCGTCCACGTCCGGCGTTGGGCGGATCCAGATTTTCGTGAACACGTCGCGCGCCGGCTTGGGGATGTCTTCTGCGGGGTAATGCAGCCCCAGCCATGGATCGAGTTCGGCCCGTCGGCTCTCGGCAAACACTTCACCGTGCCCGTCCTGATGGAACTTGTACACCATCACCCGGTCCATGCCGGTGAGGATACGTACTTCCTCTGCGGCGATGTCGCAGAACTGTCGCAGCGTGTCGGCGGTCTGCAGCCGGCTCACCGTTGTCTTGACCAACGCGTAATAGTCCGGCTCGCCACCGGTGGACTGCCCGGTAGCTTCGAACTCGAGTACCGCAACGCCGTTGATTGTATGCACCGTTACGTCGAGTGGCGGCACCGCCCCCCGCACCGGCAAGGTGAGGAGATAGAGCGGATTGCGGTCTGCCTTCTCGGCTGCGAGAAACGTGCGCAGTTGCCCCTCCCCCTCGGGACCGAGAACGGCCCCGACCGGGCACCCGAGTAGCGCTGCCGGCGCGTGGCCAAGCACGTCTTCGCTGTTCTCGCTGGCTTGGAGGACCGTCAAGTCAGCAAGTCGCAGGACAAGCAACGCTCCGTGCGCCTGCACGCACCCCGGCGTCTGTACCGGTTCGCTGTCGCAATTGCTGAGGGTGAGGCCGTGACGCTTGATACTGTATGGCTGGCCAGCGTGCATCCAAGGTGAGTCGGTTTGAAGCGCGGAGTGGGTCATGGTGATTCGCCTTGCGCTGCGGTCCAGCGGTGAAGTTTCTGGAAGGTGTCTTTCGCGGCCGCCACCGTCGCATCTTGAATGGCTGGTGGCATGGAAAAGTCCGTCACGGTCGCGCGGAAGTGCTGCCACATCTGGCCGGTTCTGTGGCCGTAGCCGTGGAAGAACCTGCCGCCGGTCGCGGGTGTCACGCCGAGGACCTGCCGGACATGCTGGCTGATGAATTGCCCGCCGAGTGTCGCCCCCTCCAGGTATGCGGCGCCAGTGAGCGCCACCTGGGTCAAACCCAACGTTTGCTCTAGCGCCTCGTGCTCGGCCCGGGTCTCCAACTTGACGCGCACGAGTAAGCCGTCAGGAGGTTCCTGAGTCATTTCGTGCGCACGGAGAGTCTCGACATTGGGCATAGACATGGAACAATTGAATACATCGTGCGAAACCGCAGCAAGCGCTTCGGGCTCAACTAAAACGGGTGTTCCACGCCGCCGAAAATGCCATCGGATCGTCACATGGTCATTTTTGCACATTCTACAACGAGAACAATTTTACATCAAACACTAATTAAAAAGAGCCAAAATGACTCTTTTTTAATCAAAAAAACGATATAAATGAATATTTTATCTCTTATGGGAAAGATTGCAGGCAGAAATATGCATTCGAAATTCCACCATTAGAAGTGCCACGCAGCAAGGCTGAGCCTCGTTTTTTGACGTGTCAGCACAGCAGAAGCATTCGAGCGCGGGCATGCCGCGCTATGCGTTACGATTCGTCTTCATCGCCCTTTTCAACTGCCGATACGCAGGGATTTGCCACTGCCCGCGCGCAGCCCTAAAATATCGACCTTCAAAAGCGGTGCGGCCTAGTACTGGCGGGCAGTGATGCGCATTGGCCGCTCCCAGCTCCGCTTCTAGGTCGCTCCGAAAAAACCGGATTACTATACTTACTGGGATTGCTCCGTAAATTTGACCATGAAAACACTTTATTCTGCTTGGCTCCTCTATCTGATCCGCGAGACAGCGGCGGTAACATGGGTAGTGGGCGCCGACGGCTACGTTGTGGATCTGCCTGAGTGGTCTGCATTAACCGGTCAGTCGGAAGAAGAAATCGCTGGCGACGGCTGGATGAGTGCGATTCACGCTGAAGATGTTGAACGGGTAAGAGCGGTGTGGGCCGCTGCCGTCGCGCACGGCTTACACTACAACACCGACTACCGCCTGCGCTGTGCCGACGGCATGTATCGGTGGTTCAACTCGCGCGCAGTTTCCATTGTCGATGTGGAAGGGAAAGTGCAGCAATGGATCGGGGTTTTGCTCCCTATTTCCGGTTCCAGTGGCGGAAGGCGTCCAGCATTGGCAGCAGTTATCGACAAAACGACCTACGTCGATATTACCCCTGGCGCCGTGCGCGCAGCTCGGGCAATGCTGGGTTGGTCAGCAAGTATGCTTGCCGAAAGGTCCGGAGTCTCACTGTCGACCGTGAGAAGAGTAGAGGATTCTGGGGAACGCGACAGTTCGCGCGCGGCGAGCGTTCGTAAAATGATCGATGTGCTTGCGCACGAAGCGTTGGGGTTTCATACGCGATCAGACGGCGTAATCGACGGAGTTTACGAGGTAAGCGCCGCTCCCGAAACGGCAACGACTCTGACCCCGGCGAATGATCAGTTCCCTGCGGAGATAACGCCTCGCGAGGCGCCAGCTCTTTCGGTAAATAAGGCAAGCCTCGACGGAATAGCGCCAACGTCCGCGAGGCGCTGAACGCTGACCGCGCCTATGCCGGGACATCACGATTCGAAGCATCGACCAGCGGATAATCGGGGCGACAGCATTCGATACGTATGCTTCAGCACATCGAGCAAATGCAGCCGACTTAGCGGCGTTCAGGGTCTGGCGACCCGGTAACCGCCCTCCCGATAGGCTGGCTCCGCTGGAAGCCATAGGACGGACTTTAAAACAAAAAAAACCGCCGCCCCCGAGTGGAGACAGCGGTTTTTTTCATGTCCATCTGGCTAACTAGACAGTAACCTGGCGGAGACGGTGGGATTCGAACCCACGATACAGGTATAAGCCGTATGCATCCTTAGCAGGGATGTGCCTTCGGCCACTCGGCCACGTCTCCTAGTCGATCGCTCAACTATGACCACTTGCCGTGAAGCAGCAATGTGGACGCGAGTTATGATATAGATCGGTAGCCGGTTGGTCAAGGGTACGCCCGACAAATGTGACGCCGGGCGCTTGCCATGCCGACGCCGCGCACCGGCCGCCGTTCTCCCGCTTTGACAACCTTGGCTTATGATAGCGATTTAATCAATCCTGCGGCCATTGTGGATCGCATTCGACACGGATACCGGACATGGCCTACTTTACCCGCCTCAGCAATACAAATTTCCGCGCCACCGAGCATACCGGCGGGGCCTGGAGCGTCACCGAACAACACATCGCGGCGCCGATGGGGCTGCTAACGCACGTTATTGAAACGGACTGCGCACGGCGCGGCAACGGATTCAAGATCGGCCGCCTGGCGTTCGATATCCTCGGCGTCATCCCGATCGACGAGGTACAGACCGACGTCCAGTCGCTGCGTTCGGGCCGCACCATCGAATTGGTCGAGGCGACGCTGATGCACAACGGGCGCCCGGCGCTGCGGGCGCGCGCCTGGCTGGTCAAGCCGAACGATACGGGCGCCATCGCGGGGCACGCCATCCGCCCCATCCCCGGTCCCGACACGATGCCGCGCTGGGACGCCAGCACGGTGTGGCCGGGCGGCTTCATCGCCTCGATCGACGTTCACCGCGCCTCGGAGGAACCCGGCCGGGCGGCGTACTGGGCCCGCGCCCGCCAACCGCTGCTGGCGGACGAACCGGTCGGCGCCCTGGCCCGCGCCGCGTCGCTGTTTGATATCGCCAACGGCATGGCGGTGCGCGCGGCGCCGACCGAAGTGGCCTTCCCCAACCTGGACCTGACGGCGCACCTGTTCGCGACACCGCGCGGTGAGTGGCTGGGTTTCGACACGTCGGTCTCGTTCGGCGCCGATGGCCTGGGCCTGACCAGCTCGACCATTTATGATGAAACGGGGCCGATCGGCACGCTGGCCCAAATTCTGACCGTACGCCCGAACATCGGTTAAGCCGATGGCATGGACGAAAAAAAGCCCCGTCGCCGGGGCTTTTTTTCTGATTCTTGGCGGAGACGGTGGGATTCGAACCCACGATACAGGTATAAGCCGTATGCATCCTTAGCAGGGATGTGCCTTCGGCCACTCGGCCACGTCTCCCAGTTGATTGCTCAACCTTGTCCATCCGGTCAAACTTCACCAGAGCAGACGACCGCAATGGTATAGACCGGGATTGATCTGGTCAAGGAAACCAGACCATTTTTTTCGAAAAAATTAAGCCTTTTCCAGTTCGAACGCTTTATGCAGCGCGCGCACGGCCAGTTCCATGTATTTTTCGTCGATCAGCACCGAGATCTTGATCTCCGAGGTCGAGATCATCAGGATGTTGATGCCCTCTTCCGACAGGGTGCGGAACATCTGCGAGGCCACGCCGACATGGCTGCGCATGCCAACGCCGACGACCGAGATCTTCGACACTTTGGCGTCGCCGGTGATGCTGGCCGCGCCCAGTTCGGCCTGGGTGCCGGTCAGCACGTCGACCGCGCGCTGGTAGTCGTTGCGCGAGACGGTGAAGGTGAAGTCCGTTTTACCGTCGACCGACTGATTCTGTATGATCATGTCGACCTCGATGTTGGCGTCGGCCACCGGTCCCAGGATGTGGTAGGCGACGCCAGGACGGTCCGGCACGCCCAGCACGGTGATTTTGGCCTCATCGCGGTTAAACGCGATACCGGAGATGACTGCTTGTTCCATGTTTGTATCTTCCTCAAACGAAATCAGGGTGCCAGAGTTGGCTTCTTCTTCGATATCCAGCAGCGGATCGGTCAGCGACGACAGCACGCGGGTCGGCACGCGGTAGTTGCCGGCGAATTCCACCGAACGGGTCTGCAGCACTTTCGAGCCCAGCGACGCCAGCTCCAGCATCTCCTCGAAGGTGATCGCCTTGAGCCGGCGCGCTTCGGAGACGACGCGCGGATCGGTCGTGTACACGCCGTCAACGTCGGTGAAGATCAGGCATTCGGCCGCCTTCATGGCGGCGGCGATGGCCACGGCCGAGGTGTCCGAGCCGCCCCGGCCCAGGGTCGAGATGTTGCCGTTGTCGTCGACGCCCTGGAAGCCGGTGATGATGACGATCTTGCCGTCGTCGAGGTCGCGGTTGACCTTTTCGTTGTCGATCGACTGGATGCGGGCCTTGGTGAAAGCGGAATCGGTTTTAATCGCGACTTGCCAGCCGGCGTAGGAGACCGCTTTCTTGCCGATCGCCAGCAAGGCCATCGACAGCAGGCCGACCGAGACTTGCTCGCCGGTCGAGGCGATCATGTCCAGCTCGCGCGGGTCCGGTTGCGCCTGGATTTCCTTGGCCAGGCCGATCAGGCGGTTGGTCTCGCCGGACATGGCCGATGGCACGACGACGATGCGGTGCCCGGCGTCATGCCACTTGGCGACACGCCGCGCGACGTTCTTGATACGGTCCGTCGAACCCATCGACGTACCGCCGTATTTGTGCACGATTAAAGCCATAACAGTGAGGTTTCCGCTCAAATAAAGGTAAATGGAACCCTTAACTCTACATGCCGCAGTGCAAAATAACAAGTCAAAAAGCTCATAAAGTCATACCTTATAAGCATATGCACATACAAAATTCGGCGAATGCAAGGGAATTTTTATGTCGCTTGCCAACGCAGGGTGACACGTGGCGCGCCCTCGTCCGCGTCGCCCAATTGGTTGCAATCCATGCCGATGCCGGCGGCAAACAGCATCTGCTTGTCGGCGCGCACCAGCGGCAGGCGGCCGCGCTCCCAGGCCGGAATGCCCAGCGCCTGGTAGTGGTATTTGAGCCCGCGGGTCGGACGGTTGTGCGCCGGCTTGAGCCGCTCTCCCCCCTTGCGGAATTCGATCACCAGCTTTTGCCCGCGCAGCCAGTCCGGGTCCAGCCCGGCTCCGGCGGCGGCGACGTCGAAATGCAGCACGCCGCCGTAGGCCGGGAACGCCATCTCGGTCTCGCCGGTCCACGCGAACGAGGTGCCCGGCGTTTGGTCGAACTCGTCCTCGCGCGTGCCTTCGAGGTCGGCCAGCTTGGGCGTCAGGTGCAGGCGGTCGCGGTGGCGGCGCACGTGGCAGTCCGGATGCGTGACCAGCAGCTGGGCGCCGTCGCGCGCCTCCAGCAATTGCGTGAGCATTTCGGACAGCCAGGCCGCGCTCGGCATGCGCAGGTCGCGCGTGCCGAACCAGTAACGCAGCAGGTTGTAGCTGCGGTCGGTGCTGAGCGTCCGCAGTTTGGCGATGACGATGCAGTCGCCATCGAGGCACAGCGCCAGGTCCTGCTGCGCCAGCTCGGTCAGCAGCCGCTGCGCCGATTGCGCGTGCTGGGCGCTGCGGGCGAAGCGCTCCTGGAAGCCGGGAAACGCTTCGGCCAGCGCCGGCATGACCTTGTGGCGCAGCGCGTTGCGGGCAAAGCGCGGGTCGTCGTTCGATTCGTCGTTGACGTACGCGATGCCGTGCTCGGCGACATAGGCGGCCAGTTGCTTGCGCGAGGCCGGCAGCAGCGGGCGCACCATGACGACATCGGGATTGGCCAGCAAGTCCGGCGCGGCGTTGGCGGCGTCCATGCCGGACAGGCCGGCCGTGCCGGAACCGCGCAGCAGTTGCAGCAGCACGGTCTCGGCCTGGTCGTCCTGGTGGTGGGCGGTGAACAGCAGTTGCACGCCGTGCTCGCGGCACAGCGCGCCCAGCGCGGCGTAGCGCGACTTGCGGGCCGCTTCCTCGGTGCCGGTCTTTTCCTTGCGCACCAGCTCGACGCGGCGCGCCTCGAAGGTGACGCCGAGCGCGGCGCAGGCTTGCCCGCAATGCGCCAGCCAGGCGTCGGCGTTGGCGCTCAGGCCGTGGTGGACGTGGAAGGCGTACAAGGCGACGCCGTGCGCCCGCGCGTAGGCGTGCGCCAGGTGCAGCAGCGCGGACGAGTCCAGGCCGCCGCTGAGGGCGATGGCGATGCGTCCGCCCTCGCCTTCCGTCCGCGCGTCGCCAAGCCGCGTGCGCGCGGCGTCGGCGGCTAGTTCGAAGATATGGGCCAGGGTCGGGATTTGCTGCTTCTTCAAGTGCTGCTCCAAAATGCAAAACCGGGAGCAGCGCTCCCGGTCGGTGTCGATGCCGGCTGGATTATTCCTGCGGCGTGGTTTCTTTGAATTTGCCGTAGCTCATCAACTTCTCGTGGCGCGCTTCCAGCAGGTCCTTGGTTTTCATGCCGTGGAACTGGCGCAGCGAGTCGGCCAGCGCGCGCTTGAGCAAGGTGGCCATCTGCTTCGGATCGCGGTGGGCGCCGCCCAGCGGTTCGCTGACGATCTTGTCGATCAGGCCGATGGCTTTCAAGCGGTGCGCGGTCAGGCCCAGCGCTTCGGCGGCGTCGGCCGCGCGCTCGGAGGTCTTCCACAGGATCGAGGCGCAACCTTCCGGCGAGATCACCGAGTAGGTCGAGTATTGCAGCATCAACACGACGTCGCCGACGGCGATCGCCAGCGCGCCGCCGGAGCCGCCTTCGCCGATGATGGTGGCGATCAGCGGCACTTTCAGTTCGGCCATGACGTACAGGTTGTGGCCGATCGCCTCGGACTGCCCGCGCTCTTCGGCGTCGATGCCGGGGAAGGCGCCCGGGGTGTCGACGAAGGTGAAGATCGGGATGCCGAATTTCTCGGCCAGCTTCATCAAGCGCATGGCCTTGCGGTAGCCTTCCGGCTTCGGCATGCCGAAGTTGCGCATCGCGCGTTCCTTGGTGTCGCGACCCTTTTGATGGCCGATGACCATGCAAGCCTGGCCGTTGAAGCGCGCCAGGCCGCCCACGACCGACAGGTCGTCGGCGTAGGTGCGGTCGCCGTGCAGTTCGTGGAAGTCGGTGAAGATTTCATTCACATAGTCCATGGTGTATGGACGCTGCGGGTGACGCGCGATTTGCGCGACCTGCCAAGGGGTCAGCTTTGCGTAGATGTCCTTGGTCAGTTGCTGGCTCTTCTTGGCCAGGCGGTCGATCTCCTCCGAGATATCGACGGCCGAATCATCCTGGACGAATCGTAGTTCTTCGATTTTGCCATCGAGTTCGGCAATCGGTTGCTCAAAATTGAGGAAAGTCGTTTTGGTCATTGTACCTCCGAGTTTATTCTCAGCTGCGGCTCAGTTGCGATCTTGTGACGCGCACAAAAAGGCCTCGCGCAGCGATTAGAGTGATTATTCTACAGCAACCGGGTCCAAACTACGCCATAAGTACCATGTCGCGACGGTACGCCATGGTTCCCAATTGGCGGAAACCTCGCGCGCGTCGCTGCGCGAGACCGGTTCGCCCGAGAAATAATTCTGGCTGATGCCCTGGATCAGGCCGGGGTCGTCCAGCGGCAGCACGTTGGGGCGCAGCAGGTTGAAGATCAAAAACATCTCGGCCGTCCAGCGGCCGATGCCGCGGATTTGCACCAGTTCGGCGATGACGGCCTCGTCGTCCATCTGGCCCCACTGGGCGCTGTGGACGCGCTTATTCTTGAAGTGGTCGGCCAGGTCGAGGATGTATTCGGTTTTGCGCTTGGACAGGCCGCAGGCCGACAGTTGCTCGGCGCCGGCCTTGATCACTTGCGCGGGCGTGCATTTGGGACAGGCCAGCAGCAGCTTGTGCCAGGCGGCGTCGGCCACTTTGGGCGTGACTTGCTGGCCGACGATGGAACGCGCCAAGGTGGTGAACGGGTCGTCATGGCCGACCAGGTGCAGGTCGCCAAATTGCGGGATCAGCTTTTTCATGATGCGGTCACGCTTCATGAGCTCGATCTTGGCCTCCTCCCAGTACGGCGGCACGGCCGATACCGGGCTGACCGCGCCCTCGTTATCCTTGGCGGTGACCATTATGCGCGGCGCCAGTTGGTGGTGCCGTCAGGCTTGTCTTCGAGGATGATGCCGGCGGCCAGCAGCTCGGCGCGGATCTGGTCCGACGCGGCGAAGTTGCGCGCCTTCTTCGCTTCGATGCGGCGGGCGATGGCGGCGTCGATGGCGGCGTCGCCGGAGACGTCGGCGTCGCCGACGGCGGCCTGGCGGAATTGCTGCGGCGTGCGCGCCAGCAAACCGATGACGTCGGCCAGGCCCTTGAGCTGGCGCGCCACGGCGGGCGATTTCGATCGGTTCAGTTCGCTGGCCAGGTCGAACAGCACGGCCAACGCGACCGGCGTGTTGAAGTCGTCGTCCATCGCCTCGGCGAAGCGCGCGGCGTGCGGCTCTTGCCAGTCCAGCGCCGCGCCATCGCCTTCCACGCCGTCGAGCGCGGTGTACAGGCGCGTCAGCGCGACGCGGGCGTCGTCCAGGTGCGCGTCCGAGTAATTGAGCGGGCTGCGGTAGTGGGCGCGCAGGATGAAGAAGCGGATCACTTCGGCATCGTATTTCTTCAGCACGTCGCGGATCGTGAAGAAGTTGCCCAGCGATTTAGACATCTTTTCGTTATCGACGCGCACGAAGCCGTTGTGCACCCAGTAGTTGACCATGGCGTGGCCGAACGCGCCCTCGGACTGGGCGATCTCGTTCTCGTGGTGCGGGAACTGCAAATCGGCGCCGCCGCCGTGGATGTCGAACTGTTCGCCCAGCAGCGCCGAGCACATCGCCGAGCACTCGATGTGCCAGCCCGGACGGCCCTTGCCCCACTTCGAGTCCCATTTGACTTCTTCCGGCTCCGATTCCTTGGACGCCTTCCACAACACGAAGTCGAGCGGGTCGCGCTTGCCGGTGTTGACGTCGACGCGCTCGCCGGCGCGCAGGTCGTCGAGCGACTTGCCCGACAGCCGGCCGTAGTTGGGGAAATTGCGCACCGCGTAATTGACGTCGCCGTCGGTGCCCTGGTAGGCCAGGTCCTTGCTTTCGAGCGTCTCGATCAGCGCCAGCATTTGCGGCACGTATTCGGTCGCGCGCGGCACCAGCGTCGGCGGCAAGATGCCCAGCGCGCCGGTGTCCTCGTCCATGTACTTGGTGAAACGGGTGGTCAATTGCGAGATCGTTTCGCCGTTTTCCACCGCGCGCTTGATAATCTTGTCGTCGATGTCGGTGATGTTGCGGGCGTACGTGACGTCGTAGCCGGACGCCATCAGCCAGCGGTACATGACGTCGAACGCCATCATCATGCGGGCGTGGCCGATATGGCAGTAATCGTAGATGGTCATGCCGCAGACATACATGCGGACCTTGCCGGCTTCCATGGGAACGAACGTCTGCTTGTCACGCGCCAGCGTGTTGTAAATCTTTAAATTGCTCATCGGACTCTTGGGTATTCTTTTATAGAAGCGCCCGCCGTCTCCGGGCAATACGAGAACCTGGCGCGGCGCCACAGAAGCGGGGCGCACCGGATATTTCATCGCATGCCGTGGAGACTGACAGACCCTCGGTATAGTTATTTCGTTATCTCGTTGCGTTATTTCATTCCACCGGACAGCGGGTAGAATGGAATGTATTGGAGAAGTATAGCATTGATAAAAATCGTATTGGCCCGATATGACTGAGGATTTTGGCTCGTCGGGCCGATCGTCACCAACAAAATCTATATGGGGAAGCAAGAATGTACACATCAAAGACATCGCTGTTCGGCAAACTGATGACCATGTTCGCGGGGGTTGCGTTGTCCGGCGCGGCGCTGGCGGCCACGCCCGCCGCGCAGGCCAACTCGACGGCCGCGAGCGCCACGCCGCAGGTCGAGATCAAGACAACGATGGGCGATATCGTGGTCGAACTCGACCGCGAAAAAGCGCCGAAATCGGTGGAAAATTTCCTCGGCTACGTCAAATCGGGCTTTTATAAAGGCACCATCTTCCACCGCGTGATCGACGGCTTCATGATCCAGGGTGGCGGCTTCGACGAAAAACTGAAGCAAAAGCCGACCAACAAGCCGGTGCCGATCGAGTCGCAAAACGGCTTGACCAATGTCACCTATTCGCTGGCGATGGCGCGCACCGGCGACCCGAACTCGGCCACCTCGCAATTCTTCATCAACGTCGCCGACAACGAGGCGCTGAACTATCCGGGCCGCGACGGCTTCGGCTACACGGTGTTCGGCAAGGTGATCCAGGGCCAGGAAGTGGTCGACAAGATCAAGGGCGTGCTGGTCGACGACAAGGGTATCTTCCAGAACATCCCGGTGATTCCGGTGGTCGTGAAGTCCGCGACGATTTTGAAGACCCCGATCCAGCCAAAACTGTAAAATAGCGGCCTGCGGCATCAAAACACCTTACTTATTACCCGTCACCACACAGGATAACAACATGACCAACGTAATCATCACCACCAACATGGGCAAAATGACCGTCGAACTGAACGACGAAAAAGCCCCGAAATCCGTGGAAAACTTCCTGGCCTACATGAACGCCGGCCACTACAACAACACCATCTTCCACCGCGTGATCGACGGTTTCATGATCCAGGGCGGCGGTTTCGAGCCGGGCATGAAGCAAAAGCCGGCCGACGCCACCGTGGAAAACGAAGGCAAGAACGGCCTGAAAAACGAGCCGTACACGCTGGCCATGGCCCGCACCTCGGCGCCGCATTCGGCGTCGGCGCAGTTCTTCATCAACGTCAAGGGCAATTCCTTCCTCGACTATCCAGGCCAGGACGGCTGGGGCTACGCCGTGTTCGGTAAAGTCACCGAAGGCACCGAAGTCGTCGACGCCATCAAGAAAGTCAAGACCACCCGCAGCGGCATGTTCGCCGACGTGCCGGCGGAAGACGTCATCATCGAAAGCATCGAGCTGGCCGCTTGATTGCAGTTACCCAGTAAGAACACCAGGTAAGCGAGACTCAATGAGCCAACCCCAGACCGGCGAGCGCGTGAACGACGTTCTCGCGCTGTTTATCTCCGATCTGCATTTGCAGCCCGCGCATCCCGCCACCAGTGCAGCGTTTTTCGACTTCCTGGAGCGGCATGCGCGGCGCGCGCAACAGTTGTACCTGCTCGGCGACCTGTTCGAATTCTGGGCCGGCGACGACGACATCGGCGATCCCTTCCACGCGCAAGTCGTCGCCGCGCTGCGCAAAGTGAGCGATGGCGGCACGCGCGTCTACTGGATAGGCGGCAACCGCGATTTCCTGGTCAACGCCGGTTTCGCCGAGGCGGCCGGCTTGACCTTGCTGCCGGAAACCTATGTGACCGAGATCGGCGGCCAGCGCCTGGTCTTGTTGCATGGCGACGCCCAGTGCACCGAGGATGTGAAGTACATGGAATTCCGGGCGATGGTGCGGCAGCCGGCCTATCAAGCGCAATTCATGGCGATGCCGCTGGCGCAGCGCAAGGCCATCATCGCCGGCATGCGGGAAAGCAGCCGCAGCGAGCAAGGCGCCAAATCGTACGAAATCATGGACGTGACGCCGCAGGCGATCGGCGACGTGTTCACGCAAACGGGCACGGAAGTGATGATCCACGGTCACACGCACCGCCCCGCCCTGCACCAGGTCGGCGCCACGCGCCGCTACGTGCTGCCAGACTGGGAACCGGACGCGACGCCGCCGCGCGGCGGCTGGATCGCGATCGACGCCAACGGCGCCATCACCCGCCACGACCTGAACGGCGCCGTCCTGTAAGGCGCCGTCGCAGGGATCAACGGCGCACCGCCGCCAGCGCGGCATTCAAGCGTTTTATCAACGGCTGGTTCAACTCCCGCGTATGGCTGGTCCAGCGCTGTATCGTGCGCTGCAATTCCTGATCGAGCTGATTGGCCTTGGCCGCATCCCCCACGCCGGCCGCCCAGATCGCGCACTCCGCCTGCGTGGTGAAACTATTGTGATGGCTCAGCGCGTAATCGAACTCCGCCCGCGCCTCGTCCTGGCGCCCCGCCGCCGCCAGCGACTGCGCCAGCAACAACGACACCTGCTCCGGCCGGAAATTGCCATTGGCGGCGCGGATGGTTTGCAGATGCGTCACCGCCGCGTCCGCCCTGCCGCACGCCAACGTCGCGCGCGCGGCGCCGAACCGAATTTCCAGATCGCCCGAAAACGGTCCCTGCAAGCACGCCTCGTAGGTCGCCGCCGCCTCGTCCGCGTCGCCCGCCTCCAGCAACGCACTTGCCAGGCGCATCTGGTTCTGCGCGGTCGGCGTGTACTCGTAGGCTTGCCGCGCCTCGCGCAGCTCGCGGCCCGGATCGAGCGTCTTGGCCGCCACCGTCACCACCTTGCGCGCGCCGTGTTGCAGCTTCGAGTTCGGCAAATAGATGGCGACGAAATACACGACGCTGCCGATACCGGGAAACATGAACAATATCATCAGCCAATACATCTGCTGACCGCTGCGGACCACGTGGATGGCGAAGAAAATCGCCACCAGCACGTGGATGCCGATCCCGAATATATACATAAACCGCCCCAACAATGTCATCGATGCGGCCCATTGTAAAAGCTCTTGCCATCGACCACAAGGAAGGCCGCTCCGTTTAAGGCTTCGCTAAACTAAGCCAGTGCCGCCGCCGGCTGGCGCGCATACGCTGCCACGCAGCGCAGCAGGCGGCCGATGAAGACCCCGTTGAACACCCCGAACAAGCCGCTCACGGCAACCACGAACAGCATCTGCCGCTGCAACTCGGGATGCATCGCCGACAGCACCGCGACCGTGTACTTGGTGACAAAGATGGCGACCATCAGCGCCAACGGCGTCCAGCTGCCGCGCTGCAGCACGGTGCCGGTGGCGCGATCGACGGCGATGCCGCCCTTACCCGTGGTCCAGATGATGGCGACGGTGGCCAGCATGCCGCTCAGCCACACCGCCCAGACGCCGGCGCCCAGCGGGCCGTGGCCGTTGATGCCGGCAAGCGACATCACCAGCATGGCGACCGGAATGATGAACATCTTGGACAGCGGTACTTGCCGGTCCTTGGCGGCCAGCACGCCGCGATAAACGAGGAAGGCCAGCAAGGCCCAGACATAGGTTGGCGTGTGGGAAATAATTTGCTGAATCATGGCGGGCTCCGCAGGGCTGGTTAAGTTGTCACCACTATGCCTGCGGCCACGGGCCGGAAACGCGCGATGCGACGAAACGCCGAACGGCGGCGCGAAATGCCGTCAGCCGGCGTGAACTGGTTCGTTCATGCGAAAAATAAACGAGGTGGCGTCGTCGGTGGAGATCACATCCAGTTCGCCATGATGCGACTGCGCGATCTCCGACACGATGAACAAGCCCAGGCCCAGGCCTTTTTGACCGTAGACCGGCTTGCCGCGCCAGAACGGCTTGAACAGCTGGCTGAGCGTTTCCTCGGGAATCGCGGGGCCTTCGTTGGCGACGATGATTTCCAGCGCCCCGCCCTGCTGCGTGACGTGCACGCGCACCGGACGCCTGGCGTCGCCATGCACCAGCGCGTTCTTGAGCAGGTTCGACAGCAACTGCGCCATGCGCCCGGCATCGACCATCAACGGGCCGCCCAGCGACATGTCGGCGATGATCTCGGTTCCCGGATGGGCGCCGCGCAACTCGGCGATGACTTGCTCGAAGGCCGCTTTCAGATTGCCCTCCAGCTTCAGCTCGATCGCGATGCCGCCGCCCATGCGCCCGCGCGTGAAGTCGACCACATCATCGACCAGGCCGGCGATCCGCATGGCGCTGCGGCGGATGCGTTCGACCACCTTGACGACCTGCGGCGGCATGTCGAGCATGCCCAGCACATCGGCGCCGGTGACGATGGAACTGAGCGGCGTGCGCAAATCGTGGCCCAGCACGGCGATGAACTGCTCGCGCAGCTCGGCACTGGCCTGCTCGTTCAGCAGCGCGGTGCGCGTTTCGGCCAGCTCGCGTTCGTTTTCGAGCTGGGCGGAAATCAGCTGGGCGAACAACGCGAGCGTCTGGCTCACCTTGGGCGTCGACAACTCGTTGGGAACCGGGTCGAGCCCGCACAAGGTGCCGAAATAATCGCCGTCCCGGCGGAACAGCGGGATCGAAAAATAACTCTGGAAGCCGTACAGGCGCGGCGTGTGATGGTCGCGGTAGCGCTCGTCCTGCGCCACGTGGTCGATGACGACCGGGTGGCGGGTGTCGCGCACCGCCTCGCAAATGGTGGTGGTGACGTCGAGTCCGTCGCCCACGTTCAAACCGAAGTTGAGCTTGTCCAGCACCGCGCACGTGGTCCAGGAATCGGCGGTCACCCGCGCCACGCAGACAAACCGCAGACCGGTCAGCGCCGCGACGGTCTCGAGTATCGTCGGCACGACGGCCATTGACTGGATGACGGCGATATCGGCGGCGATCTTTGCTTGCATGCAGGATGTCCTTGACGAGTGAGGTGACATCTTACCCGCTAAGCAGCGCGATGCTAGCGCGATTGCTCCGCCGGCCGCAGACTCGCGACCAGGCCGCCGGGACGCGTGCCGATGCCGGTCAAGACGAATTGCACGCCCGCATAGCGCAACTCTTTCGGGTCGAAGGTATGCACAGCGATATCCTTGACGATATTGTCGCCCAACAAGTTCGCGACGCTGGCGAGCTGCGTCTGCTTGCCCGCGTCCATGTTGTCCATGGCGAAGCGATCGACGTGGGCCTCGCTGAGGTAGACGGTGTTGTTCATGCTGTCGACATTGAGCCGGCCGGACACGGTCATGTTGCCGCGCCAGGCCTGGCGCGCCAGCAGCGGCGTCACGTTCACGTCGACGTTCAAGGCGATGCGGTTGTTCTCGGCCAGAATGGCCAGTTGAGGATGGCTCAGCTCGACTTCGAACACGCCCAGCACGCGCTGGCGCATGGGGAATTTCCGGTCGAGATTGTGTTGCAGGCGTTCCTGGGGCAGATCGACCTCGCGCGGGCCGATCAGGGAGGCGCAGGCGGCCAGCAGCAACGCGGCCGCCAGCAGCGGGAAGGCAAACTTGAGGGAGCGTTTAAGGTCGGTCATATTGTCCTTTTCGAGATGGGCTCGTCGACATTATGACCGACCTGCGGCGTCCCGGGTCAGGCGGCGAGATCGCTATCGGACGCGCGGTAGCGCTGCACCTTGTCGCCGGTGACCAGCTCGCCGAACTGCACCGTTCTGGCCGCGATATCGTGATACGCGCCGACCAGGCCCATGTCGCCGCGCTGGATGCAGTCGCGCAGGTGTTGGCTGCCGTTGATCACCGCGGACAGCGAGTTCTCGATGTTCTGGCGGGCGATCCGATCGCGCAGCTCCTTGCTGCCGGCCACGCCGTGACCCGAGCACTGGTGTATCGCCATCTGGATCTTGCCGGTGATCGCGCCGATGCTGTGCGCATGCTCGTTCGCCATCGCCAGGCCGATGGCGCCGCATGACGAGTGGCCCTTGACGACGATCAGCTTGGCGCCCAGCTTGTGCGCGATCTCCAGGCTGCCGATGATTTCCTGGCTGATCACGTTGCCGGCGATACGGATGGTCAGCAAATCGCCCAGGCCCGCATCGAAAATGATCTCCGGCGACGTCCGGGAATCGATGCAATTGACCACCACCGCCATCGGGTGCTGGCCGGAAGCGGTCGCATCGGCCTGATGCAAGTAGTATTTTTCGAAGCAGCGGCCGGCCTTGAAGCGCTCGTTGCCATCACGCAGCAACTGCAGCACTTCATCCGGACGCAGCTTTTTCTGGGTTTCCTGGTCCAGCACGGGCACGAACTGGATCGGGTCGTTCAGCGCGTATTTGTCGCGCAGGCCGATGATATTGAGCTGGACGTCGCGTTCGGCGGCGACGACGCGGTAGTCCTGGATAGTTTCCAAAACGTCATGATCGATAAAATCGGCATTGCCGGCATTGATCAACACTTTCGAGCCGTGCGGAATTTCCCACAGCGCGGTTTTGATCGTGGCCTTGTTCAGGAACGAGACCTGGTTGGGCAATTCCATCTTCACCACTTCGCCGATGTGCAGGCGATATTGCTCCATGGAGTAAGGATTGCGGAAATTGCTGCGCATCAGATAAAACACGCCCGCCGCCAGGCCGATCAGCACGCCCATCAACAAATCGGTGAAAACAATTGCCAGCACGGTAATAACAAAGGGAACGAACTGCGACCAGCCTTTTTGATACATGTCGCGGAACAACGATACCTTGGCCAATTTATAGCCGGTGGTGATCAGGATGGCGGCGAGCGCGGACAGCGGAATGAGATTCAATAACGGACTCAACAATGCAACGCTGACCAGCATGAATACGCCGTGCAATACGGCGGACGCCTTGGTTTTATTTCCGGACTGAACGTTGACCGAGCTCCGCACGATCACCGACGTCACCGGCAAGCCGCCCAGCAGGCCGGCGAAGATATTGCCCACGCCCTGTGCCACCAGTTCGCGATTTGGCGGCGTTTCACGCTTGTGGGGATCGAGCTTGTCCACCGCTTCGACATTCAGCAGCGTTTCCAGCGAAGCGACGATGGCAATGGTAATCCCGACGAACCAGACGTCGCGGTTGCCGAAATGGATAACGTCTGGTAAATGCAGATAGGCGCCGAGATTATCGGTGTCGATCGGTGGAATATCCACCAGATGCGTTTGTTCTATGCCGAGCGCTGGAACGTACTTATTGAAAAGGATATTCAACAGAATAGCCAACGCCACCACAAACAGCGGCGCCGGCAACAGCTTGAATCGCTTGAACGGGGTTTTATCCCAATAAACCAGAATCAAAATCGACAGCAGGGAAATAATCAGCGCGCCGGGTGTGATGACACTCAACGCGTTGAGAATGGCCGAGAATGTATTCTCACCGTTCCCCTGCGTGAACGAGAAATTATCGACATCAGTCTTGTCGTACCCGATGGCGTGCGGGATCTGTTTCAGTATCAACAGGATACCGATCGCCGCGAGCAGTCCTTTAATCACATTCGAGGGAATATAATTAGCGATGAAGCCGGCCCGGAATAGGCCCATTGCCAGCTGCAATACCCCGGCGATCAATATCGCCACCAGCAGGATCTCGAAGGTTCCGAGCTTGGTGATCGACGCCAGCACCACGGCGGCCAGCCCGGCGGCCGGCCCGCTGACACTGGTCTGCGAGCCGCTGATCATCCCGACGACGATGCCGCCGATGATGCCGGAGATGATGCCCGAGAACAGCGGCGCCCCCGACGCCAGCGCGATGCCCAGACAAAGGGGTAGCGCCACCAGGAAGACCACGATAGCGGCCGGTATATCGTACTTGAGTTTATTCATAATCAATATCCATGCTGATGAATGATTTAAACGGATGACTATGATTAGTCAGACAGGCGCCAGCCATCATCCACCGATGATCAAGATGACATCGAATTGGAAGAGATTTAAACACGAGGTTATCGAGGGCAGCACTGCCAATTAACCCGGACGCCTGCGCAGGCGTATGGAAAATTGGACTATCTCATCGCCACCGCTATCGTGATTGATAACAGCGCGAATGAGGACAACCAAAGGCTTCGGCGGTGAAAACAATATAGCACGGACTTTTCGGCGATGGCAACATTGTTCGATAATTCATATTTTAAACAATCCTTTCCTAATGACATTCAATTTCGCGCACCAATTTGGTGCCGTTTAATATGTCAAGTCCGGTATTCTACTTATGTGGTCCGAATAATATACAATTCATATACCGGATATATTCGGAAAGTACGCGATTGCTAGCCGGCCCTAATAATCAAAAAGATGATCGCTTCGGCGTCCCGGCCGGTCCGCTGAATTGGGCGCTGCCGATTTCAGCCTGGCTTTACGATGGACCGGAGTGGTCTTTTTTGAACAGGATTGATAATAATGATTTCAAATATACGTATTGGGTGCGCCGGCTGGAGTATCGACCGGGAATCGGCGGCGCGCTTTCCTGGCGAAGGCAGTCATTTGCAGCGTTACGCCACCGTCCTGAACGCGGCGGAAATCAACTCATCCTTCTACAAGCCGCACCAGCACTCGACTTACGCGCGCTGGGCCGACAGCGTGCCGGAGACGTTCCGGTTTTCGGTTAAGTTACCGAGAAGCATCAGCCATTATCAAAAGTTGGCGGACGTTGATGATCTATTGGCAAGGTTTGCGGAGGAGGCCGGCACGCTCGGCGACAAACTCGGCTGCATCCTGGTGCAGTTGCCGCCGAGTCTGGTGTTCGATCCGGACGTTGCCGACGGCTTTTTCGAGCGCCTGCACGGAAACTTCACCTGCGCCTTCGCCTGCGAAGCGCGCCATGGAAGTTGGTTCGGCGACGACGCGACCGCGTTGATGAAACGTCATCGCGTCACGCGCGTCATCGCCGACCCGCCGGCGGGCCAGGCCGGCGTTTTCGTGCCGACCACGGACATGGTTTACGCGCGTTTGCATGGCAGTCCCCGCATTTATTATTCGCCGTATCAACAAAATTATCTGGATCAGGTGGCCGACTATCTCAAAAAACATCCGGGGTGGTGCATCTTCGACAACACCGCGTCCGGTGCGGCGCTGCCCAACGCGCTCGAATTGATCGCCAAACTCGGCTAGGCGCGCGGCCGCGAGCAGCCGGCTCGCTGTTTCCGCTTGCTTTTTGCAGCATCACTGTTATAGTTCACTACAACACCACTTCATTAACACACATCAAGGGGACCACATGTATGTCCACGATAGGCTGGAATGACAACGCGCCGATCTACCGGCAACTGAAGGACAAGGTCATCGGCATGATGCTCGATGGCGTCCTCAAGCCGGGCGACGCCCTGCCCTCGGTCCGGCAAGTTGCCGCCGATTATCAACTCAATCCGATTACCGTATCACGGGCCTATCAAGAGCTCGTGGACGATACCTTGGTCGAAAAAAGAAGGGGATTAGGTATGTACGTTACTGATGGCGCCCACGAAAAACTGTTGGCCAGCGAACGCGAGCGCTTCCTGCGCGAGGAATGGCCGGCCATGCTGGAACGGATCCGCCGGCTCGGCCTCGAGCCGGAATCGCTGCTGAAGGCGGCAACGCCCGGAGGTGCGGCATGAGCGCCATTATCACCGCGACCAATCTCAGCAAGAAATACGGCAAGCAGGCCGCGCTGGACGGCGTCAGTTTCACGGTCGAGTCAGGCCGCATCGTCGGCTTGATCGGCCCCAACGGGTCGGGCAAGACCACCACGCTCAAAGCGCTGCTGGGATTGACCCAGTTCGACGGCGAGCTGTCGGTGCTGGGCCTGGACCCGCGCACCCAGCGCGACGCGCTGATGAACGAGGTGTGCTTCATCGCCGACGTCGCCATCCTGCCGAAGTGGCTCAAGGTTGGGGATGCGATCGATTTCGTCGAAGGCGTGCATCCGCGCTTCGACCGCAGCAAGGCGGAGAAGTATCTGGCCATCACCAAGTTGAATCCGCAGATGAAGGTCAAGGCCATGTCCAAGGGCATGGTGGTGCAACTGCACCTGGCGCTGGTCATGGCGATCGACGCCAAGCTGCTGGTGCTCGACGAGCCGACGCTGGGCCTGGATATCCTGTACCGCAAGCAGTTCTACCAGAATTTGCTGGAGGACTATTTCGACGAGAACAAAACCATCGTCATCACAACGCACCAGATCGAAGAGGTCGAGCACATCCTGACCGACCTGATGTTCATCCAGGACGGCAAGATCTCGCTGGCGGCGACGATGGACGAAGTCGGCGAGCGCTTCACCGAGGTGATGGTCGAGGGACCGTTCATCGCCGCCGCCAACGCGCTGCGGCCGATGACCCAGCGTACCGTGTTCGGCAAATCGATCATGCTGTTCGACGGGGTATCGCGCGAGCAACTGGCGAACTTCGGCGAGCTGCGCACGCCCAGCGTCGCCGATCTGTTTGTCGCCACCATGAAAGGAACCTACGCATGAAAACCATGAAATGGCTGATCAAGCGCGAGATGTGGGAACACAAGGGCATGCTGGTGTGGGCGCCGACGGTGATCGCCGCGCTGATCGCGGTATTGGCGCTGGTCGCCGCCACGTTCGACAAAAACATCAGCATCAACGGCGACGGTTCGCCATCGCAAATGATGTCCGTCACGCTGGAGGGCAAGGTGCGCACGCAAGTCGTCGAAACGATGGCGCAGGCGTATATGGCCTCGGCCGCGCCGGTGCTGCTTGTGCTTGGCGTGCTGGTGTTCTTCTACTGCCTCGGCGCGCTGCACGACGAACGGCGCGACCGCAGCCTGCTGTTCTGGAAATCGCTGCCGGTGTCGGACTCGATGACGGTGCTGTCGAAGGTCTTGCTCGCCGCCGTCGTGGCGCCGCTGATCACACTGGGCATCGGTTTCGTGCTGTCGCTGCTGATCCTGTTGATCGGCGCCGTCCTGCTGCTGACGCACGGCACCAATGTGTTCGGCGAACTGTTCCTCACGCCGGATCTGTACCTGACGCCGCTGCGCATGCTTGGCCTGCTCCCTTTGTATGTGATGTGGGCGCTGCCGACCGTGGGCTGGTTGCTGATGGTGTCGAGCATGGCGCGCTCCAAGGTGTTCCTGTGGGCGGTCGGCACGCCGCTGGTGACGGCGCTGCTGTTGCTGTGGGCCGAGAAGGCCATGCACATCGGCATCAACTCGGCCTGGTTCGTCAGCAATATCGTCAGCCGGTTGTTGCTCAGCGTGGTGCCGGGCGCCTGGCTGCTGTTCGATGAGGCCCACATCGCGATGGATCACGCGCCGCGCCGGTTGCCGGTGCCGCAAACGATTTTCAGCGAATCGTGGGCGACCTTGGGCAATGCCAACGTGTGGATCGGCGTGGCCGCCGGAGTTGCCATGATCGCGGTGGCCATCTGGATGCGCCGCCGCCGCGAGGAAGGCTGATACGGGGCGGCCAACCGTTGCCGCTGAAAGTATATGGAGGCGGCAAGTCCTGCGCCTTCCCGACCGGCAACCCGCCCCGACGAGGCGTTGATCTCGACAAAATAATGTCGACGGATCAGGCCGTGTCCGAAAGACAGACTTGACCCCGGCGTTCATTGATCTCGCCAAAATAATGTCGACGGATCAGGCCGTGTCCGAAAGACAGACTTGACCCCGGGGTTGGTGTTACTCGAACTGCTTGCGGAACTCGGCGAATTGGGCGCTGAGGTCTTCGAAGTCGCGCCGCAGTTGCTGTACTTCCTGCTCCAGCGCGGCGACCCGGCCGCCCGACGAGGCCGAGCTGACCGAGCCGCCCAGCCCGGCCGCCGTTTCTTCACGCGCCAGCGCGTCTTCGCCACCAAGCAACTGGCCGTAGCGCGGTTCCTTGGTGCCGGGCGCGAGGGCGAGCTTGGAGACCAGCGGCGGATATTTGTCGATCAGGAATTGCAGCGCGTTTTCGACGTCGGCCACCGATTTGAAGTCGTGCAACCTGCCCGTGCGGGTGCGGATCTCGCCGGCCGTTTGCAGGCCGCGCAGCATCAGGATCGTCAGCACCGCCAGCTTGTCCTGCTCGAGCGACCATTTGATGCGCATGCGGTGCTCGTACTTGGTCACCCGCGCGCCCGCCTGCGTGATGCCGTTGACGTACTTGCGCTGCATCAGCCGCTGCAACACGTCGGCCACCGTTTCTTCCGAGATCGACATCACCGGGTCGCGGCTCGACAACTGATTGCAGCCGTTGACCAGCGCGTTCAGCGACAGCGGGTAGTTGTCCGGCGTCAGCGCTTCCTTTTCGGCCAGCACGGCCAGCACGCGAATTTCAAACGGGTCCAGTACTTCTGCGCCTGCGGGTGATTCCATGTCCATGATCCTTATTCGACGAGCTTGTTTAATTGGTCGGAATTCAATTTATCACATTCGGCTACTCCCTGACAGGGCAAGCCCGCCCCCTTCAGCACTGCCAGGATGCGCTCGATCTGCTGCTCCTGCTGGACGGCGTGGTTGATCAGTCCGTGCAGCGCTTTCGATAGCGGATCGTCGCCGTTCGGCGTGACGCCGTAGGCCGAGAACAAGTGCGCGCTGGCGCTGACCGCCGCGGCCGCTTCCTTCTGCACGATGTGCGCCGGATTGCCGACCGCCGTGGCGCCCGCCGGCACCGGCTTGAGCAGCACGGCGTTCGAGCCGACCTTGGCGTACTCGCCCACCGTGAAGCCGCCCAGCACCTTGGCGCCGGCGCCGACGATGACGCCGCGCGCCAGTGTCGGATGGCGTTTGCTGCCGGCGTGCAGCGAGGTGCCGCCCAGGGTCACGCCCTGGTAGATGGTGCAGTCGTCGCCGACTTCGGCCGTTTCGCCGATGACGACGCCGAAGCCGTGGTCGATGAAGACGCGCCGGCCGATAGTGGCGCCCGGATGGATTTCAATGCCGGTGATGATGCGCGCCAGGTAGGAGATGAAACGGCCGAGCCACTTCAGGCCGTGCCACCAGCACCAGCTGGCCCAGCGGTGCATGACGATCGCCTGCAGGCCGGGATAGCACGTGAGCACCTCCCATGTGTTGCGGGCGGCGGGGTCGCGTTCGATGATGCTGTTGATGTCTTGTCGCAGGTGGTTGAACATAGCTGTACGGAATGACAACCGAAACGCCCATGTTAGCGTATCCGGTTGGAGGTTGCTAAGAAGCGGCAGACTTGGAGGGGACGAAGCTGGTGGAAACAGCGGCGGCCCTCGAAGCGGGCCGCCGGAACTGCTTTGCCGGGATGCTGTTTAAGCTTCCCTGGCAAGGCGCTGGCGGCGCGCCTCGTACAGACAGACGCCGGAGGCGACCGAGACGTTCAGGCTCTCGACCGAACCGAACATCGGGATGCTGACCAGCATGTCGCAGGTCTCGCGGGTCAGGCGGCGCATGCCCTCGCCTTCCGAACCCATGACCAGCGCGGTCGGGCCGGTGAAGTCGGCTTCGTACAAACCTTTTTCGCCGTCGTCGGAGGTGCCGATCAGCCAGATGTCGCGGTCCTTGAGGTCGCGCAAGGTGCGCGCCAGGTTGGTGACGGTGATGTAGGGCACGGTTTCGGCCGCGCCGCTGGCGACCTTGGCGGCCGTGGCGTTCAGGCCGACGGCGCGGTCCTTCGGCACGATCACCGCGTGGGCGCCGACGCCGTCGGCCACGCGCAGGCAGGCACCCAGGTTGTGCGGATCGGTGATGCCGTCGAGGACCAGCAGCAGCGGCGGGCCTTCGATGGCGTCGAGCAGTTCATCGAGGTTGCGCGCCAGCGCCAGCTGCGAGGCGAAGGCGATCACGCCCTGGTGGCGGCGGGTGCCGACGATCTTGTCGAGCCGGCCCGAGTCGACCGGCATGACGCGCACGCCGGCCGCCTTGGCGTTGGCGACCAGATCCTTCATGCGGCGGTCGTCGCGCGTGGCGTCGATGAAAATCTCTTCCACGGAGGAGGCCTCATGACGCAAACGCGAGGTCACCGCATGGAAACCAAAAATCATTTTGTTCTTCATTATTTATCGCTTCTTCTTACTTTTTGAGGCAGGCTGCGCTGCTCGGGGTGCTACCGCGGCACCCGCCGCGGCATTGTTTTTGCCGCGGCCGCCACGCGAGCGCGACGCCGGCTTGGCGGCCGGCTGCGACGCCGACGATGGCGACGGCTGGGCCGATTGCGACGGCTTGGACGGCGCCGACTTCGACCCGCTGGTCTTGACCTCGTGGCGCTGCGACGTCGTCGGGCCCGGCTTGATGTTGCCCTTGCGATCCTTGTCCTTGGACGACTTTTCCGGACGCGGCGGCGGCGCGTCGACGCCGGCCAGGCGCAGGTCGATCTTGCGCGATTCCAGATCGACGCGCACCACTTGCACGTCGACCTTGTCGGTCAGCTGGAAACGCTTGCCGGTGCGGTCGCCGCGCAGTTCGTGGCGGGCGTCGTCGTACTGGAAGTAGTCGGTGCCGAGGTCGGTGATGTGCACCATGCCCTCGACGAACAACTGGTCCAGCTGGACGAAGATGCCGAAGCTGGTCACGCCGGTGATGATGCCGGTGAATTCCTCGCCCAGCTTGTCCTGCATGAAGTAGCACTTGAGCCACGCTTCGACGTCGCGCGACGCTTCGTCGGCGCGGCGCTCGTTGGCCGAGCAGTGCACGCCCAGCGCGTCCCACACGGTCAGGTCGACGGCGGCTTTTTTCTCTTTGCCGTCGGCCTTGTCCTTGGCCTGCTGCTTGCGCGTGGCGTTCGAGACGTTGGTGTTCAGTACGCTGGTCGACGGGATCTTCGGCTCGTATTTTTTACCGAGCAGTATCGCCTTGATGGCGCGGTGCGTCAGCAAGTCCGGATAGCGGCGGATCGGGCTGGTGAAGTGGGCATACGCCTCGTACGCCAGGCCGAAGTGGCCGATGTTGTCGGGCGAGTAGACCGCCTGCTGCATCGAGCGCAACAGCATGGTTTGCAGCAGCGACGCGTCCGGACGCTCCTTGACCTGGCGCATCAGCTCGGCGTAATCGCCGGCGGTCGGCTTGTCGCCGCCGTTCAGGTTCAGGTTCACCTGCTTGAGGAAGGTGCGCACCTGCTTGAGCTTTTCGGCGGTCGGGCTGGCGTGGATGCGGTAGGTGCCGGGATGCTTGTGGCGGATCAGCAGGTCGGCCGCGCAGACGTTGGCGGTCAACATGCACTCTTCGATCAGCTTGTGCGCTTCGTTGCGGGTGCGCGGGATGATCTTTTCAATCTTGCCCGACGGATTGCAGACGATGTACGTTTCGGTGGTCTCGAAGTCGATCGCGCCGCGTTCGCTGCGCGCCTTCAACAAGGCCTGGTAGACGTCGTACAGGTTCAGCAGATGCGGCACGATGCCCGGACGGCGCGCCGCTTCCGGTCCCTTGGTGTTGCCGAGGATGTCGGCCACTTCGGTGTAGGTCAGGCGCGCGGCCGAGTGGATCACGGCCGGATAGAACTGGTAGGCCTTGATCTCGCCCTTGGCGGTGATGACGGCGTCGCACACCAGGGTCAGGCGGTCGACCGCCGGGTTCAGCGAGCACAGGCCGTTCGACAGTTTTTCCGGCAGCATCGGAATCACGCGGCGCGGGAAGTAGACCGAGGTGCTGCGTTCGAGCGCGTCGGTGTCGAGCGCGTCGTTCGGCTTGACATAGTGGCTGACGTCGGCGATGGCGACGATCAGGCGGTAGGCGTTGGCGCGGCCGATCTTGACCGGCTCGCAGTAGACCGCGTCGTCGAAGTCGCGCGCGTCTTCGCCGTCGATGGTCACCAGCGGAATATCGCGCAGGTCGACGCGGTCGGCCAGGTCGATCTCGCGCACGACGTCGGGCAGCTTGTTGGCTTGCTTGAGCGCGGCGTCGGAGAAGACGTGCGGCACGCCGAACTTGCGCACGGCGATTTCGATCTCCATGCCCGGATCGTCAAGCGAGCCCAGCACTTCAACGATCTTGCCGACCGGCTGCTTGAAGCGCATCGGCTGCTCGGTCAGCTCGACGCTGACGACCTGCCCCGATTTGGCCTTGCCGATCGAACCTTCGATCAGGATGTCCTGGGCGATGCGCTGGTCTTCCGGCGCGACGATCCAGGCGCCGTTTTCGTTGAGCAGGCGGCCGATGACGTGCGTGTTGGCGCGCTGGACCACTTCGACGATGGTGCCTTCCGGCCGGCCGCGGCGATCGACGCCGATGACCTTGGCCAGCACGCGGTCGCCGTGCAGCACTTTCTGCATTTCCTTCTCGGGCAGGAACAGGTCTTCGCCCGGCTCGTCCGGGATGACGAAACCGAAGCCGTCGCGGTGGCTGCTGACGCGGCCGGCGACAAAGCCGGTCTCGGTCGCCAGCGAGAAGTGGCCGGTGTCGTCGGCGACAATCTGGCCGTCGCGCTGCATGGCGTTGAGCCGGCGCGAGAGCACGGCTTGTGCGTCGTTGGCGACTTTGAGCGACTTCGCTACTGCGAGCAGGTCAAGCGGCGCCTTGGCGCTGCGGAAGATGCCGAGAATTTCCTCCCGGCTGGGAATGGTGTGGGTAGTTTGGTTCAAAAGTATTTCTGTAGTTGTTATTGACAGTGTTCAGAGGAAATCCGGCCTGGCAAAATCGTCGGGTGCATATATATGACACGACGACAGGCGTAGTGTACTTGGAAACGCCGCGATAGCCTAATTTGCCGCCCCTCTGCAGGATTTTTCAGACAGATTCCGAATTTGGTGTTTGACATTGCGCAGGATTGCTCTATAATCTTGGTCTCTCGCAGCGACAATGTTGAAAAACAAAGTTTAACCGAGAAACTGCTAGACCGGGTTGATGCGCAGTATGGAACGCAAGTTCATCTGGCGCGAAACTCACCCTGTCGCTATAATAGCAGTTGTTGTTCAGCAGTATCAGTGCCCACGTGGCGGAATTGGTAGACGCGCATGGTTCAGGTCCATGTGCCGCAAGGTGTGGGGGTTCGAGTCCCTCCGTGGGCACCACAAAATTCCGCAAAAAGCCTCCGGCTAGCCTCACGGCGCGCCGGGGGCTTTTTTCATTGCGCAGCCGCCCCCCCTACGTTGTCCACTGCAGGTTCAGGCGCGCGCCGATTTCACCGAGCAAGGCGTGCTCGTCGACCGGCTTGCCGAGGAAGGCGTCGGCGCCGGCGGCCAGCGCGCGCCGCCCCTCCTCCGGCGTCGAACTGGCCGAAATGATCAGCACCGGCGTTGTGGCGGTGCCGGGCTCGGCGCGCAGCCGGCGCGTCGTCTCGATGCCGTCCATGTCCGGCATCACCATATCCATCAACACCATGTCGGGCGGCTCGAGCCTGGCCTGGCGCAGCGCGGTGGCGCCGTTGTCGGCCTCTAGCATGCGGAAGCCGAGCGGACCGAGCAGATCGCGCAGCAAGGCGCGGTTGGTGGCGACGTCATCGACCACCAGCAAGGTTTTGCGCGGGCCCAGATAGCCGCCCGGGATGGCATCGCCACCGACGGCGGCGCCGGGCGCGTCGACGACGGGCACCGGCACGTCGAACCAGAAGCGGCTGCCGCGTCCCGGCACGCTCTCCACTTTTACATCGCCACCCATCTGGCGCACCAGCTGGCGGCTGATCGCCAGGCCCAGGCCGGTTCCGCCGGCGCGGCGCGCGGCCTCGCCGACCTGTTCGAACGGATTGAATATGTTTTCCAGCTGGGCGGCGTCGATGCCGACGCCCTCGTCCAGCACCTCGAAGCGCAGCATGGCCGTCGCCTCGGACACGGCGGCGACACCGCCCGAGCGTTCGACCGCCGCGGCCGGCGCGGGCGCCACGCGCAGGCGCACCGCGCCGCGATCGGTGAATTTGACGGCGTTGCCAAGCAAGTTCAACAGCACTTGCCGCAGCCGCGTCTCGTCGACGCTGATCGCCAGCGGCAGGCCGCCGACCAGTTCCAGCTCGAAATGCAAGTGCCGCTGCTCGGCGCGCACGCGCATGATGTCGGCGACAACCGTCAGCAACTCGCCAAGCCGCACCGGCCTGGGATGGAACTCCATCTTGCCCGCCTCCACGCGCGACAGGTCCAGCACGTCGTTGATCAGCGCCAGCAGGTGGTGGCCGCCCTGGTGAATCGTGCCGAGGCCGGTTTGCTGCGACGGCGACAGTTGCTTGTCGCGCTTCAAGATTTGCGTGTAGCCGAGGATGGCGTTGAGCGGCGTGCGCAACTCATGGCTCATCGCGGCCAGGAAGGCGGACTTGGCGCGGTTGGCCACTTCGGCGCGCTCCATCGCCGCGCGCAAGTCCTGGTTCGCTTGCAGCAGTTCGGCGTTGACGGCGGCCAGTTGCGCCGGGCTGGGTATCAGCAACGCCACCGGCACCAGCCGCACCAGCGCGACCGCCGTCACCACCGAAGCGACCGCCGTGATCGCCTTGAGGATCACCAGCGGCACATAGTCGGGACGCCAGACCACCCAGATCTCGGCCAGGTGCGTGCTGCCGCAGGCCAGGATGAACACGCCGAAGGCGACGAACATCCAGTTGAACGGCATGTCGCGGCGGCGGCGTATGAAGTAGATCAGGGTGACCGGGATGGTCAGATAGGCCAGTGCGATCAGCGCGTCGGCGATGACGCTGGTCCACAGGATCGACGGTATCCACAAAAAGCAGTGGCCGTGCGGCATGAAGCCCTGGCTGTTAAACCAGTTGTTCAACATCTCCATGACTGTCTCCGTATGTTTGGATGCCGAGTGAGCAAACTGGAGCTTACGAAAGTGCGGCTCAACAAGCAAGCGCGAAATCCCGTCCACCCCGCCCGGTGTGGCGCGCGAATTTCTTTCACAAAAAAATGGTTTCTCCCTTGACTGCGGTGGGCCGCTCACTTATGATTCTGGCCTCTGTTGCAGAACACGCGGCAGCGAAGCAAGACGCAGTAAGCAGTACAGTGCCCACGTGGCGGAATTGGTAGACGCGCATGGTTCAGGTCCATGTGCCGCAAGGTGTGGGGGTTCGAGTCCCTCCGTGGGCACCACAAAATTCCGCAAAAAAGCCTCCAGTAGCCTTCCGGCGCACTGGGGGCTTTTTTCATTGGTGACCGCGCCCGCGACGTTGAAATAATTTCACCCAAGCACCGACATTGCTATTGACGAGGTGACAGCCGTCCTTTAAGATTCGGGCCTCTGTTGCAGAACACGCAGCGGTAAGCAAGAAGCAGCAAGCAGTTCAGTGCCCACGTGGCGGAATTGGTAGACGCGCATGGTTCAGGTCCATGTGCCGCAAGGTGTGGGGGTTCGAGTCCCTCCGTGGGCACCACTCTACCGGATACGCAAAAAAGCTCCATCCGCCGAAAGGTTCGATGGGGCTTTTTTCATTGGCGCCAGGTTGTTCGCAAGGTGCACTCACGCAATCCAACGACAATAGTCGCTTCAAATCGCAACGCCGCTATGCCCCAACCTTCCTACGCCAGGCAGGAGGCGAGCGCCGACCCGCGCCCGGCCTCCGTCGAGAAAATAGCCGCGTTACCGGGTAACACCACCGCTCAGCTCGATTTCTGACAACTACAGCGCCGCTTTGACCGCGTCCGCCAGCGTAATGGTCGGGCGACCGATCAGCTTGCTCAGCGCGCGGCCGCTGTCGTCCAGCGCGCCCTTGGCGGCGGCGGCGTCCGAATCGGCGATCAGGTCGGCCACCGGCGCCGGCAAGCCTACGCCGATCAGCATCTCGCGGTATTCATGCTGCGGCAAGTTGTGGAACGGCACCTGCTTGCCGGACTGGCGCGACAACTCGGCCGCCAGCTCCGCCAGCGTGAAGGCGGTGTCGCCGGCCAGTTCATATACTTGCTCGACCGGCCCGGCGCCCGACAGCACGGCGGCGGCCGCGTCGGCATAGTCCGCGCGGGCGGCGGCGGCGATGCGCCCTTCCCCCGCCGCGCCGGCCAAGGCGCCGTGCGCCAGCGCGCCACCGAGGCCGGCGGTGTAATTTTCCACATACCAGCCGTTGCGCAACAGGCTGTAGGCCAGGCCGGAGGCGCGGATCAGCGCTTCCGTTTCGCGGTGCTCGCCGGCGAGCCCAAGCTGGCTGCTATCGGCGCGCAGCACGCTGGTGTAGGCGAACAGCCCGACCTTGGCGCGCGCGGCGGCGTCGACGACGGCGCGGTGCTGCGGCACGCGCCGCCCCACTTCGCTCGACGAGATCAGCAGGACCTTGGTGGCGCCCGCGAAGGCGCTGTCGAGCGAGGCGGGGTCGTTGTAGTCGGCATGGCGCACCTGCACGCCCTGCGCGGCCAGGTCGGCGGCCTTGGCGACGTCGCGCACGGCGGCGACGATCTGCGCCGGCGGCGTGGTTTTCAACAGGCTGGCAATCACCAGACGGCCCAGTTGGCCGGTTGCACCAGTAACAATAATCATGATTTTTCCTTTGAATTAAGCGCCACAGGGACATTCCGCGCGGTTGGGACTATCATAGAGCCTATACTTTCGAATTGTAAGTACGTACAATTTAGTAAGTACCCCTACCCCGATTGGAAACCGTGATGACCGAGCCGAAAACCAGCAAATCCCTGCGCAACAGCCTTGCCGGCCTCGACGACGCCCAGCGCGCCGAACTGCTTGCCGCCGACTGCCCGTCGCGCGCCGTGCTGTCCCATATCACCAGCCGCTGGGGCGTGCTGGTGCTGGTGGTGCTGCTCGACGGCACCCACCGCTTCAGCCAACTACGGCGCGCGATCGGCGGCGTCAGCGAGAAAATGCTGGCGCAGACGCTCGACGCGCTGGCCTGCGATGGCCTGGTGCTGCGCGTGGCGCAACAAGTGTTGCCGCCGCACGTGGAGTACAGCCTGACCCCGCTGGGGCGCGGGGCCGCCGAGCGGCTGGAGGTGCTGGTCGACTGGATAGAGGACAACTTCCCACAAATCAAACAGGCGCAAGAGGCGGCCACCGGGCTGGCGGCATAAACGCTGGCGGGTCCCGCCCATCTTGTACTACACTGGTTTTCTCCTCCGCTTCGCGGAACCGGACCCACGCCCATGATGCCGCCGTTCCCACCCGATCAGCCGCACACGATACTGATTGCCACCAGCGCCGCGTACGATCACGTCACCCTGGGCAAAACGCTCGGCAGGTACGGCTATGACGTGCGCGCCGTCGGCCGCGGCGACGAAGCGCTGGCCAGGGCGGCCGCCGGCGGCATCGCCCTGGCCGTGCTGGACGCGGCCCTGGCCGGCAGCGCCGGACTGGAGCTGTGCCAGCGCCTGCGCCAGGTGTGCGGCCCCGCTGTGCCCATCTACCTGTTGTCGAGCGCGCCCAACGAGGACGAGCGCGAGCGCGCACAGGCCGTCGGCGCCGACGCCTACCTGCCGCTCAGCTTCAACGCCGACGACCTGTCCGAAAAAATCCTGCTGCGCCTGAAGGTCATCGAGCCGGCGCCGGTCATGGCGGACCTGCCGGCCATGTCCACGCTGGAGGTCAATTACCACACCATGCTGTCCGGCTCGCCGGACGCGATCCTGCTGCTACAGCGCGGCAGCTACCGCATCCTGGACGTCAACCGGCGCACGCGCGAGCTGTTCGGGCTGACCGAAACGGAACTGGTGCAAGCGCACTTCCTGTCGCTATGCCCGCCCGCGCAGCCGGACGGACGCCCGTCGTCGCAGGTGTTCGAGGCGCACGTCGAGCAGGTGATGGCGGGCGGCGTGCAGGTGTTCGAACTGACCATGCGGCACAGCTTGGGCCGCGCGGTGTGCTGCGAACTGCGCATGGTGCCGCTCAACTCCGGGCCGCACCGGTTGATGCACATGCGGGTGGTCGATGTCACGCGGCGCAAGCTGGCCGAGGCGCTGCGCGACGGCAAGAACCGCTTGCTGGAGATGATCGCCCGCGGCGCGCCGTTGCGCGACATCCTCAACAGCCTGATGCTGCTGATCGAATCGCAGTCCGAGGACGTGACGTGCACGGCCATGCTGCTGGCGCCGGACGGTGTCCACATCCAGGTCGGCGCCGGGCCCAGCATGCCGCCCGGGTACCTGGCCTCGCTCGAAGGCTTGGCGGTCGGCCCGGCCGCCGGCTCGTGCGGCACCGCCATCCACCGCAAGCAAACGGTGGTGGTGGCCGACATCATGAACGATCCGCTGTGGACCGGCTACCGCGAGGGTGCGGCGCACTACGGCCTGCGCGCGTGCTGGTCGATGCCGATCATGCTCGACAAGGACACCGTGCTCGGCTCGTTCGCGATGTACTACCGCGAGGTGCGCACGCCCGGCCCCGAGGATCTGAGCCTGATCGGCGCGGCCACCTACATCGCCGGCATCGCCATCGTCCGCACCCGCCGCGAGGAGGAACTGCGGCGCCACCGCGAGCACCTGGAGGAACTGGTGGCCGCGCGCACGGCCGAGCTGTTGCAAGCCAAGGAGGAAGCCGAGCACATCAACGAAGAGCTGACCACCGCGCTCGACAACCTCAGCCTGACCCAGGACGAGCTGGTGCGGCGCGACAAGCTGGCGGCGCTGGGCGCGCTGGTGGCCGGCGTCGCGCACGAGCTCAACACGCCGATCGGCAACAGCCTGGTGATGGCCAGCAGCATGAGCGAGCGCACGGCGGAACTGCGGCGCGACATGGACACCGGCCTGCGCCGCTCGGCGCTGGAAAGCTATCTGCGCGAGGCCGCCAGCGCCGACGAAGTGGTGGTGCGCAACCTGACCCGCGCGGCGGCGCTGGTGGCCAGCTTCAAGCACATCGCCGTCGACAGCGCCAGTTCGCAGCGCGCCCGCTTCGTGCTGGGCGACCCGATCGCGCAGCTGCTGCAACCGCTCGACAACGACCTGCGCCGGCACGGCTTGACCTTAGAGGAGCATGTCGACCACATGCTGGAGATGGACAGCTATCCTGGTCCGCTCAGCCAGGCATTGCACAATCTGATCGAAAACAGCGTGCTGCACGGCTTCGACGGCCGCACTTCGGGCACGATCACCCTGTCGGCCCGCGATGGCGGCAACGGCGAGCTCGTCATCGAGGTCGCCGACGACGGCGCCGGCATCCCGGCCGCCAACCTGGCGCGCATCTACGATCCGTTCTTCACCACCCGGCTTGGCTCGGGCGGCTCCGGGCTGGGGCTGTACATCACCCACAACATCGTCACCGGCGTGCTCGGCGGACGCATCGACGTCAGCAGCACAGCGGGCCGAGGCGCGCGCTTCACCCTGCGGCTGCCCAAGGTGGCGCCGCTATGAGCTGGCTGGCCATGATGGCGGACCGGCAGGCATCGCCAGCGGCGCCGAATTGCTGTACGCTCAAACCATGACGAATATCAATACGCGTGCCGCGCCGCTGCTAATACTGCTGACACTGGCGCTGTGCTGCGGCCAGCTCAGCGCCGGCCCGGCGCCCTGGTGGCAGTACCGCAGCAAAATCGACGGCAAGCTGGCGTGTTCGCAAACCCCGCTCGGTGCCGGCTGGGAGAAAGTCGCGGGGCCGTACAAAGATAGCCGTTGCGAAAAGTTAGTTCTTGCTAAATAATGGACCCACAACAACACGGGAGAACCCCGGGGCATTACATACCATCATCATAATGAGGAGACTGTATGTTTACGAATCCCGAGCAATTTGCCAACGCGACCAAAGCCCTGTTTGAATTCCAATTAGAAACTTTTAACGCGCTCACCAGCAAAGCGGTGCAAGGCGTCGAGCAGGTGGTCGCGCTGAACATGGCCACCGCCAAGTCGCAGCTGGAGGAAGGCCTGGCCACCGGCAAGGAAATGAGCCAGGCGGCCGACCCGAAAGCGGCAATGACGCTGGCCGCCGCCAAGCTGCAGCCCGGCGTCGCCGGCGCCAACGCCTACAACCAGCAGCTGGGCGTGATCATCGCCGAGATCCGCGAAGAGTTCACCCGCGCGGCCGACGCCCATGTGGCCGAGGCCAAGAGCAATCTGAGCGCGCTGATCTACGACGTCACCAAAAACGTGCGTCCCGGCTCGGAAAACGCGGTGCAGATCGTCAAAACCGCCATCGACAACGCCTTCAACGGCTACGAGCAGGTGACCAAGGCCACCAAGCAGGCGGTGCAGTCGGTGGAGGCGCAAATCGCCAAAGCCAGCGAAATGGTGGAAAAGAACACCCCCGCCGCCAAGCAAGCCTGATCGGTTGATTTTGCTGGGCAAGCGGTGCTGAAAGCGATACACTGTATATAAATACAGTTTATCGCTCTTCTCGCTTCCGTTTCCCCTGCAATGATCAAAGTTCTCGACAACGCGTTTTATTACCTGGATAACTTCCATCAGGTGCTGACGTGGATAGGCGACCGTTACGACGATCTGCTGACCACCGAGGAACGCGACTTCATCACCGGCTTTCCCACGCTGCCACAGGCGTCGCGCGCGCTGCTGGTGCGCATGGTCATGCGCAAGGGCACGCTTTTCCGCGCGAGCAAGCTGGCCTACGCCGAAATCGGTAGCGCGCACGAGGCCGCCCGGCCGCTGGCGGCGCTGGGCCTGATCGAGGAAGACCCGCTGCTGGACCTCGAGCAACTGTTCGATCTGCTGCAAAAGCCGGAGATCGGCAAGATCTTCCAGCTGGCGCCGTACCTGCGCCAGTTGCGCAAGAGCGAGCAGCTCGAGGCGCTGCGCGAGCAGTACGACGGCCAGCACCGCTTTTCCAACTGGTACGAGAATTCCGGCGACCATGTCTACAGCCATTTGACGCAGCAGCTGTGCGACCGCCTGCGCCTTATCTTCTTCGGCAACTACCACCAGGACTGGACCGAGTTCGTGTTGTCCGACCTGGGCATCTACCAGTACGAAAAAGTGGCGTTCTCGCCGGCCGCGCGCGGCTTCCGCAGCCGCCGCGACATCGACGATTTCCTGATGCTGCACCAGTGCCACGAGCGCTTCGTCGACGGCGAGGACCCGGCCGGCGTGATCCGCGACCTGCCGCCGTGCTCGGACGATAACGAGTGGCTGCGCAGCCGGCGCGACAAGCTCACCTTCACCATCGCCCAGCACGTCGAAAAGCTGGCCGACTGGAAGGCCGCGCACGCGCTCTATGCAGGCTGCCACTATCCGGGCGCCCGCGCGCGCGCCATCCGCGTGCTGGAGAAGGACGAGCAGCCGCGCGAAGCCTTCGATTTGCTGCAGGTCGCGCTGCAACAGCCCGAGAGCGAGGCCGAGCGCCAGCAACTGCTGCGCATGGCGCCGCGCCTGGCGCGCAAGCTGGGCCACGCCAAGCTGCCGCGCACGCCGCTGGCGCAGGCGTTGCGCATCGACCTGAGCCTGCCGCCGCCGCAGGAACCGAGCTACGTCGAGTTCGTCGTGCGCGACCACCTCGCGCGCGACGACGCGCCGGTCTACTACGTCGAAAATTCGCTGATCAACTCGCTGTTCGGCCTGCTGTGCTGGGACGCCGTGTTTTGCCCGATCCCGGGCGCCTTCTTCCATCCCTACCATCGCGGGCCGGCCGACCTGCACAGCGCCGATTTCCAGCGCCGCCGCGCGCAGCAATTCGCCGACTGCCTGGCGCAGCTCGACGGCGACCAGTACCGCGCCACCATCCTGGCCAACTACGCCGCCAAGACCGGCATCCAGTCGCCCTTCCTGTACTGGGAGGCGCTCGACGAGGACTTGATCGGGCTGGCGCTCGACTGCATCCCGCCGCTGCACCTGAAGCGCGCCTTCGAGCGCATCCTGCTCGACATCAAGGCCAACCGCAGCGGCTTCCCCGACCTGATCCAGTTCTGGCCCGCCGAGCGGCGCTACAACATGATCGAGGTGAAGGGTCCCGGCGACCGCCTGCAGGACAACCAGCTGCGCTGGATCGAATACTGCGCCACGCACCAGATGCCGATCTCGGTGTGCTATCTGCAATGGGCGGCATGAACGGCGCCACTTACACCGTCGCCGTGCGCGCGCTGTGCGAGTTCACCGCCAAGACCGGCGACCTGGATCTGCGCTTCACGCCCTCGCCCACCGCGCAGGAAGGCATCGCCGGCCACGCGCTGGTGACCTCGCGCCGCGACGACGACTACGAAACCGAGATCGCCTTGTCCGGCGACTTCGGCCCCTTGCACGTGCGCGGCCGCGCCGACGGCTACGACCGCCGCGCCAACCGGCTGGAGGAAATCAAGACCTATCGCGGCGACTTGAAGAATATGCCGGACAACCAGCGCCAGCTCCATTGGGCGCAGGTCAAGATCTACGGCCATCTGCTGTGCAAAGACCAGGGCCTCGACAAGGTGCATCTGGCGCTGGTCTACTTCGACATCGGCAGCCAGAAGGAAACCCTGCTGCACGAAGAGCATACGGCGCTGGCCCTGCGCGCCTACTTCGAAAAGCAGTGCGGCCTGTTCCTGCGTTGGGCCGAGAAGGAGATGGCGCACCGCGAGGCGCGCGACGCGCAGCTCAAGGCGATGCGTTTTCCGCACGCCGATTTCCGTCCCGGCCAGCGCCAGCTGGCCGAGGCGATGTACAAGGCCAGCAACCGCGGCGTGTGCCTGCTGGCGCAAGCGCCGACCGGCATCGGCAAGACCGTCGGCAGCCTGTTCCCGATGCTGAAGGCGAGCGCCAAACATGGCGTCGACAAGGTGTTTTTCCTGGCCGCGAAAACCTCCGGCCGGCAGATGGCGCTCGACGCCGTCGACATCATCCGCGCGGGCGCGCCGCTGCTGCCTTTGCGCACGCTGGAGCTGGCGGCCAAGTCCACCGCCTGCGTCAATCCGGACAAGGCCTGCCACGGCGAATCGTGCCCGCTGGCCAAGGGCTTTTACGACCGCCTGCCGGCCGCGCGCCAGGCGGCGCTGGACATCATGCTGCCGCCGGCGCCGTCGCCCGCTGGCGCCGAAGCGGCGCGGGCGCCGTTCCTTGCGCTGGACCGCGAAACCTTGCGCGCCGTCGCGCTGGCGCACGACGTCTGCCCGTATTACCTGAGCAGCGAAATGGCGCGCTGGTGCGACATCGTCATCGGCGACTACAACTACTACTTCGACATCAGCGCCATGCTGCACAGCCTCACCCTGCTCAACGACTGGAAGGTCAACGTGCTGGTGGACGAGGCGCACAACATGGTCTCTCGCGCGCGCAAGATGTATTCGGCCGAGATGGAGCACGCCGGCCTGCGCATGCTGCGCAAGGTCGTGCCGGAGGAATTGAAAAAGCCGCTGGACCGCGTGCACCGTCAATGGAACCAGCTGGAAAAGGACCAGACGGCCGAATACCAGTGCTACGCCACCTTGCCCGAGAAGTTCATGGGCGCGCTGCAAACGGCGGCCACCGCGATCTCCGACTACATGGCCGACCATCCAAGCTATGTCGACGCCGACCTGCAGGAGTTCTACTTCGGCGCCCTGCTGTTCGCACGGCTGGCCGAGAGCTTCGGCGACCACGCGCTGTTCGACATCGAAAAGAGCGAAGGCGCGCGCGCCAGCCATTCCAACTCGGTGCTGTGCATCCGCAATATCGTGCCCGCGCCCTTCCTCAAGCCGCGCTTCGAGAGCACGCACACCACCGCGCTGTTCTCGGCCACGCTCAGCCCCTGGAACTACTTCGGCGACATGCTCGGCATGCCCGACACCACCGCCTGGGTCGACGTCGAATCGCCGTTCGTGGCCGAACAGCTGTCGGTGCAGGTGGCGTCGCACATCTCCACGCGCTACCAGCACCGCCAGCAATCGCTGCGTCCCATCGCCGCCTTGATGGGTGGCCAGTATCAGCGCCAGCGCGGCAACTACCTGGCTTTTTTCAGCAGCTTCGATTACATGGAGAAGGCGGCCAACCAGTTCGCCGAGGCCTATCCGGAGGTGCCGGTATGGCGCCAGTCGCGCCGCATGGACGAAGCCGCGCGTGCGCAGTTCCTCGCCCGCTTCACCCTGGAGAGCGAGGGCATCGGCTTCGCGGTGCTGGGCGGCTCCTTCGGCGAAGGCGTCGACCTGCCCGGCGCGCGCCTGATCGGCGCCTTCGTCGCCACCTTGGGGCTACCGCAGATCAATCCCGTCAACGAGCAAATCCGCCTGCGCATGGACGCCATCTTCGGCGCCGGCTACGACTACACCTACACCTATCCCGGCCTGCAGAAGGTGGTGCAGGCGGCGGGGCGCGTGATCCGCACCCAGTCCGACCAGGGCACCGTCTATCTGATCGACGACCGCTTCGGCCGCCCGGAGATCCAGCAACTGATGCCGGCATGGTGGCGGATTGAATCCGCAGTCCCCACACCATAGCCGCACACTATTGCGATGATTGTCACCATGGGAAAATTAAATAATATAATGATAATTATTCCATAGTATGATGACTGACTGGGCTCACGAGGCCCATGTTTATAACTGACAATAGGTGTATGCCAATGCCGAAGACAATCCGCTTCATGCTGTGTGCGCTATTGCTGATCAGCTCGCCGTCATTCGCCGCCGTGATCATCGTCGCCAACGACGAACTCGCCACCGGTCCTTCGCCGGTCTGGAACGCCAGCATCGATCCGCAGGCTTACCTGTCCAAATACGACTACAACGCCGGCAACGTGATCGCCACCGGCAACGACACGCTACTCGTGTTGCCCGTGTCTTCCGTGCCGGAGCCGTCGGCGGTGCTGACCGTCATGCTCGGCCTGAGCGTGCTGGGCATCGCGGCGCGCAAACAAAGCAAGCCGTTTTAACCTCCCCTACCGGACCGCGTCCCTGATTTTCTGATAGCCGCTACGGCTTATCGGCAGCTTGCCGCCGTCACGCAGGATCGCCACGTGGCTGTCCTTGGTGGCTTGCTCGATGCGCTCCACGCAGGCGATATTGACGATGTATGAGCGATGGATGCGCAGGAACTGTTCGCCGTCGAGCTGCCCCTCCAGTTCGGTCAGGCGCTGGTTCTTCAGATAGGATTTTCCCTGCGCCAGGATCCGCACATAATCGTCCTGCGCCTCGATATAGTCGATCTTGTCGCTGCCGATGACATGCACCTTGGCGCCGTCGCGTATCAGCACGCGGCCGAGCGGCTTGTTGCGTCCGGCCGCCTCGCGCACCATGTTCTCCACCGCCGGATCGGCGGCGCCGTCGCTCTTGCCGATAGCGGCGCGCGCATGCGCCAGCGCCTGGTCGAAGCGCTGCTGGCTGAAAGGCTTGAGCAGGTAGTCGAGCGCGTGGTACTCGAACGCCTTGATCGCATACTGGTCGAAGGCGGTGGCGAAGATGTAACGGGTCTTCGCGCCGGCCAGTTCGGCCACCTCGAAACCATCCAGCTTGGGCATCTGGATATCGAGGATCACCAGATCGGGCGACAACTCGGCGATCGCCTTGACGGCCTCGAAGCCATTGGCGCATTCGGCCACGATCTCGGCGTCCGCGTGCTCGGACAAGTACTCGCGCACCACGGCGCGCGCCAGCATTTCATCGTCGACGATTACGATACGCATGCTTCGATCTCCATCGTTTACTCTCCACCCTCGGTCGTTTGCGCCGGCATGGCGATCTCCACGCCGAAGCCGTTCTCGTTGAAGCCCCAATGGATGCTGGCCTCGTGCTTGTAAGCGCCCGCCAGCCGCTGGCGCACGTTGGCCAGGCCGATGCCGTTGCCTTGGTCGGCTGCCGCCGGCGGCGAGTCCGCGTCGACCGGATTGTCGACGCGGATGTACAGCATCGAACCGGCGCGCCGCGCGCCGATCGTCACCGTGCCGCCTTCCGGCATATTGCAGATGCCATGCTTGACGGCGTTCTCCACCAACGGCTGGATGATCATCGGCGGCACCAGGCACGCCAACGCCGCGTCTTCCAGCGCCTCCTCCACCAGCAGCCGCTGGCCGAAGCGCACCTGCTCGATCGCGAGGAAGTGCCGTATCAGCACCATCTCCTCGCCCAGCGTGACCTTCCTGTGCGCTTCCATGCCCAGGCTTTGACGGAAGAAGCTGGCCAGCTCCAGCGTCATGCGGCGCGCCGCCTTCGGGTCCTGCGAAGTGAGCGCGCTGATCGAATTGAGGCTGTTGAACAGGAAGTGCGGATCGATCTGCGTGCGCAGCATGCGCAGCTCGGCCTCCTGCGCCATCAGCAGCGATTCGAGCTCGCGCTGCTCGGCGTGTTTGGCGCGCAGGAATTCGATCACCATGTAATGCAGCGCCGCCGCGAAGCCGTACAGCAGGATGCCCAGTCCGACGATCAGCGCCGACAGCTGCCCGGTGATGACGATGCCGGCCCAGCCGGCGCCGAGCAGCAACGTCAAGCCGTTCCAGGCGTGCCCCAGCAGCAGCCATAATATGCCGCACACCACCGCGGACGCCATCAGCACCAGCGCGATCGACAGCGGCCGGCGGCTGCCCAACGGATAGGCGCGGCACAGATAGTAGGCCGAGTAGCCGGCGGCGAACGCGTACACCAGATTGATCGGAATGGCGAACAGCATGGCGTTGGCCATCGGCGTGTCGCTCGAGAGCGCGATCACGGCGCCCAGCGCGACGCCTATGAACAGCCACACCACCATGTAGATGGCCGCGCCGCGCGGGCCGGGGGAGTTCTCCTGCATCCTTAGTTACGCACTTCCAGTCCACCCATGATGGCGTAGCCGCGCACGTACAACACCTTGCCCGGGGTGGCGGGCGGCGCGGTCTTTTCCTCGAAGCCGCCCATGATCGGCGTGCCTTGCAAGACCACCGTCCAGTCGACCGGCACCTTGATGGTGACGCCGCCGAACAGCGAGAACACGTTGAGCACCGCTTCGCCGTTGATCGAGCTTTGACGCAGATCGAGATCGCAGCCGCCCATCAGCGCGGTGATCTCGCCGCCGCGAAAATCGGCGGTGATGATGCGGCGCTTGAAGGCGCCCATGAAGGAGGTGATGTCGACGCCCATTTGATCGAACTCGCTGTCCGGGTCCGGCTTGGCGCCGCCGGCGTGCTGTCTGAACACCGAGCGGCCGGTGCCAGACTTGAACACCACCGCGACGCCGAACACGATCAGCAGGATCGGCCACAGCGAATGCCAGCTGATGTCGAACAGTCCGGAGCGGCCCAGGAAGATCAGCAAGCCCGCCGCGATCAAGCCGCCGCCGGTTAGCTTGCCCGACGATGTACGGGTTTGCAGCAGTTTCAGGATGCCGAAGAAGATCAACGCCGTCGGCAGCAGGTGGCGCCGGAAATCGAGGTCGATCCAGCCCAGGTTATCGACCAGGAACAGCAAGCCGATGACAATCACGGCGATGCCGATGGCCATCTGCGATTTAGGGTCGGTTTTGGCGAAGGCGTTCATTTTTGCTCCCTGGCGGCGGCGAAGATGTTATCGAGCAGTGGGCGCAGCAGCAGGCCGACGCCAAAGGCGACGATCAGCGCCGGCCATGTGTCGCCGAAGCCCCAGCCCCAGATGCGGTTGAAGGAGACATACCACCAGCCGGCGAAAAAGATGTTCGCCAGGCCGCTCAGTAGATACTGCGGCGTGGTGGGTGGAATGATTTGTATGACGCCGGTCATGACGACCAGCCATGGCCAGTAGCGCCACAGGCGCATGATGTCGACGTCGAAGTCAAGGTAGCCGGCGCGTTCCAGCAGGAAGGCGCTGCCGACGGCGATCATCAGCAATCCCCAGACCAGCTGTTTGCGCCATTGGTAAGCAATTTCTGCGTTCATGTGAGTTCCCCAAGTCGGTATGAACATAACAATACCGGGGAACCGCGGGCGGGGGAACCGCTATTCGGCGAATGGCGGAAAAGAGGCGGTGAATGGCGAAACGCGGGCGCGCTCGCCGTGCTTCAGGAGCGTCCGCCGTTGCCCAGTTTGGGCTCGAACATCAACATGCCCCAGCCAAGCTGGCGGCGGATTTCCTCGGGCTTGGGCGGCGGCTGGACGTCGCGCGTGCGGCGCTCGAGGTAGGCCCGGACCAGATGCTTGGATGGATGAGTAGTCTGCGACATGATGTTCTCCCAGTCAGCAACCCTGTTGTTGGTGCCGGTACTTGAGGCTACCGGCTTACCTGCTGCTGAGCTTTCATCTGACGATGCGCTCCAAGCACGCAAGGCCAGTGTACGTCGCCGCGCTATCGATATCTGTACGCCGCCACACACTGGCAGGCATCAAAGCTTACCTCCCGGCTACCTTCACAACTTCCGCTGCAAGAACTCGAGGAAGCAGCTGATGCGCTGCGCCAGCTGGGTATTGCGGTAATACACCGCGTGGATCTGCTGCCGGTAGCCGGTGTAGCTGTCCTCGAGCACCTTGACTAGGCGGCCGGCGTCGAGATCGGCGCGCGTCATGAACTCGGCCAGGCACACGATGCCCTGCCCGGCCAGTGCCAACTGGCGCAAGGTCTCGCCGCTGGAGGCCGAGATGGACGGCGTGATCTGCAAGCTGTTGCCGGTGGCGTGGCGCAGCGGCCAGCTGTTGCCCTGCTCGTACTGGACAAAGCCGGCCAGCGAATGGGCCGCCAGGTCCTCCGGCGTTTGCGGCGTGCCGTGCTGCGCCAGATATTCGGGACTGGCCAGCACGTACAGCGGGCTGGAACTGAGCGCGCGCGCGTGCAGGGTCGAATCGGTCAGCGCGCCGATGCGGATGGCGACGTCGGTGCGGTGCTCGATCAGATCGGCGATCTGGTCGTTGCTGCTCAATTCGAGCTTGATTTCCGGGTATAGCGCGCGGAACTCGGCCATATGCGGCACCACGCAATGGAGCATGAACGGCGACGCCGCGTCCACGCACAACCGGCCAGCCGGCTTCTGGCGGCGGATGCGGATGGTCTCCTCGGCCTCCTCCATCGCACCCAGGATCGCCCGCGCGCGTTCGAGGAACAGATGGCCCTCCTCGGTCAGCTCCATGCGGCGCGTGGTGCGCGTCAGCAGCGACGTGGCCAGCTTGTCCTCGAGCCGCGACAGGGCGCGGCTGACGCCGGACGTGGTCTGGCCCAGGTGGACCGACGCCGCGCTAAGCGTGCCGCTGTCGATCACGGTGATAAAAGTTTTCAGATCGTCGGAATTGATATCCACGTTTTCAGCTCAAAAGTATCGTTACGCCACATACAGCAGCACCGCGCCGAAATGGCATGCGCTGCCGCCAAGTACAAACAAATGCCAGACGCCGTGACCGTAGCGCCATTTGTGGTCGGTGACGAAAAAGGCGATGCCGACCGTGTAGACCACGCCGCCGGCGGCCAGCCACATGAAGCCATTCCAGCCCAGCGCGTCGATCAGCGGACTGGCGCCGATCACGCCGACCCAGCCCATGGCGACATAGATCACCAGCGACAGCACGCGCGCGCCCTTGGCATACCAGATCTCCTGCAGGATGCCGACGATGGCCAGGCCCCAGACCACGCCGAACAACGACCAGCCCCACGGTCCGCGCAGGCTGACCAGCGTAAACGGTGTGTAGCTGCCGGCGATGAGCAGGTAGATGGCGCAGTGGTCCATCCGCCGCAGCACGTCCTTGGCGCGGCCGCGCGTGCTGTGATACAGCGTCGAGGTCAGATACAGTCCCAGCAAAGTGGCCGCGTACACGCTGAAGCTGACCACTTTCCAGGGGTCGCCGCTGCGCGCCGCCATCACGATCAGCAGCGTGCCGCCGATGGCGGCCAGCACCGCGCCGATGACGTGCGTGATGCTGTTGAAGCGCTCTCCGTAATACATATGTGCTTCCAATGCAGGTGTGGCCACGGCAGGGAGCGCTGTGGCCACGTGCATTGTATAGCGCATCGCCGCCCGCCGCGATCGCGCTCACCACGCGTTCATCCATGTCCCCGCGCCGCGATACCTTTGGTCCATTCTGCGTCGACCGTACTTTATTTGCAGTTAGCAAAAACTCAATCGTAGCATATTAGGAATTAATTCAAAGCAATGTTACAAAATCATGCAAATGGGGTTGACCCGCTTGCGACAGATGTCGCATAATCATCCCAATCGTCGCAGAAAAGGTCTAACCATGTCCACCAATACCCAGATTCCCTCCGTCAGCGAGCTGACATTGTTGAAAACGTTGTGGAAGCAACAGCCGCTGAGCGCGCGCGAAATCCACGACGCCGCCGCCGACGAACTGGCGTGGTCGTTCTCGTCGACCCGCAAGACGCTGGACCGCATGCTGGAAAAACGCATGGTCGGCCTGCAGACGGTCCATGGCATCAACGTCTACAGCGCGCAGCTGGAAAAAGTCGGCACGCTGGCGGCGTTCGCGCACGACTTCGGCCGCCGCGTGATGGAAATGGACGCGCCGCTGCCCGTCACCATGTTCACCGGCAGCAAACTGGTCGACCAGCAGGAACTGGCGCGGCTCGAGCAGATGCTGCAAGAGTGGCCCGACGACGAAGCGTCCAAGCCATGATGCCGGTCTACGTGATGATGTTCAAATGGCTGCTGGCCGGCGTCAGCTGCGCGCTGGCGGGGCTGGCGATGTATTCGCTGCTGCACGCCGCGCAGCGCGTGTGGCCGGCGCTGGCGGCGCGGCGCGCGGTGTGGCTGGCCGCGCAACTGGTCGTCGCCGGCGCGGCGCTGCTGCCCTTCCTGCCGCACGGCGAGCAAATCAGCGTGGCGCCGGCGGTCACGCTGAACGCGCGCCAGTCGTCGGCCATACGCATTCTGGCGCTGGACGAAGGCGCCGATGCGCACGGCGACGCGCGGCCATCCGTCCATGCCAGCACCGCGCCGCGCGACGCGGCCGGTGAAGCCGCCGTCGATGCCCAGTGGCGGTTGCGCTCCATGGCGGCGTTGGCCGTGGGGCTGCCGATACTGTGGGCCGCCTTGTATGCCTGCGGTCTGGCCCATGCGCTGGCGCGGCTCCTGCGCGCGCGCATGCTGTGGCGGCGGTTGCTGGTGGCCGCGCGCGTCCTGACGCCGCGCGAGTTGCTGGCGCACGGCGCGTTCAGCGCCGATCAGCTATCCGAGATCGGTCGCTCCCGCCTGGCGGTGATGGAAACCGAGGCCGCGGTTTCGCCGATGTTGATCGGCTTGCGCCGGCCGATACTGCTGCTGCCGCGCCATCTGCGCGAGTTCGGCGCCGATCAGCAGCAGATGATCGTCGCGCACGAACTGCACCACTGGCGCGCGCGCGATCCACTTTGCCTGGGCGTGTCGACCGTGCTGCAAACGGTATTCTGGTTCAATCCCGCGCTGCGCTGGCTGGCCGCGAGGATGACGTGGGCGCTGGAACTGGCGTGCGACCAGCGCGTGCTGGCCGGCCGCCCGCAACAACAGCGCAAGCGCTATGCGGCCGCGCTGCTGCGACAGTGGCAGGCGCAGGCGGCGATGCCGCCAGGCGGCGGCCTGGCGTTCGGCGGCATTCACGGCGACACCATCGCCGCGCGCATCCTGCACATGCAAAAAACCTCGCTGCCGGCACTGGGCACCGCCGCCGCGTGGACCGTCGCGGCGCTGATGGCGGCGGTGCTGGCGGCGGGCGCCATGTTGCAGCCCGCGCTGGCGTTCAACGTCGAGCGGCAGGCCACGGCCGAACCGGCTGCCGCCGATAACGCGGCGCCGGCCGCCGCGTGGCGCCAGCCGCTCGACAGGATGCGCGTGTCCGGCTTCTTCGGCGTGCGGCGCGCCATCTCGGACAAGCCGCATCCGGGCATCGACCTGGCCGCGCCCAAAGGCACGCCGATCCACGCGGCGGCCGCCGGCACGGTGATCGCCGCCGGCGAGCTGGCGGAAAACCATGGCCGCTACGGCACCTCTGTCATCATCGAAACCGGCGCGCGGCAAACGCTGTACGCGCATTTGAACAGCGTCGCCGTCAAGCCCGGCGACCGCGTGACGGCCGGCCAGTCGATCGGCACCGTCGGCGAAACCGGGTTCGCCTCCGGACCGCATCTGCACTTCGAAGTGCGCCAGGATGACCGGACCATCGATCCGGCGACGCTGCTCGCCGGCCTCGATGCCCACGCCACCCGGCGCGCGCTGAAAGCCAGGCGCCAGCAGCAAGGCTACTAGGCCGCCCCCTCCCACTCTCCTTTCAACATTCTTTGCCGGTAAGCCGCGTCCCCTCCGGGTCGCGGCAAGGCGAACTGCCGCCCAAAATTTGGCGGCGACCATCGAGGAACCGACATGCCGTTACACCGAATCGCCGCCAGCATGCTGCTGATCTCCGCCGCCGGCGCCAGCGCCGCCGACCTGCCGGAGCCGCTGCAAGTGCAGGTCACGGGCGCCCGCGCCGACCAGCGCCAACGTGAAACAACCACCGCCATCGTCATCCAGCACGAGGAACTGGTGCGCCACGGCGACCAGTCGCTGTCCGACGCGCTCAAGCGCCTGCCGGGCATCAGCATCTCCGGCACGCCCGGCCAGGGCGGTGCCATCAGCATGCGCGGCCTGGGCAACGGCTACACACAGATCATGCTGAACGGGGAGCCGGTGGCGGCCGGGTTTTCGCTTGATTCCATCGCGCCGGAAATGATCGAGCGGGTCGAGATCATGCGCAGCGCGACGGCGGAGTTCAGCAACCAGGCGGTGGCCGGCGCCATCAACGTCATCCTGAAAAAGGCCGTCAAGCGCGGCCAGCGTTCGCTCAGCGCCAGCGTCGCCCGCCAGGGCGGCGAGACCACGCCGACGCTCACGGCGCAGCTGTCCGACCAGGACCAAGGCTATTCATACAGCCTGGCGGCGACGGTGCAGCGCAAGCACACGGACAAGCCTTTCACCGATCGGGAGGAGCAGCGCGACCCGCATGGCGCCCTGCTGCTGCTGCGGCGCACCCCGCAAACCGATTCCGGCCGCACCGATTCGCTGACGCTGACGCCACGCCTGAACTGGACGCTGGCGAGCGGCGACACGGTGAGCTGGCAAAGCTTCGCCAATTTGCGCCGGGTCGACAATCGCAACCGCGCCAACGAGACGGCGCTGGTCGGCGACAACAGCGAGTACCCGCGCAACTTCGCCGACTTCGTCGCCGACTTCGTCATGCTGCGCAGCGATGTCAATTGGACCCACTTGATGTCCAACGGCGCCAGGCTGGAAACGAAACTGGGCGTAAACAGCAACCGTCGCAGCGGCACCTTCGACTTCTACGGCATGGATGTCGATGGCAATCCCAAGGCGCGGCACTTTGTCGATTCCGGCCCGTCGGAGACCAGCGTGACGGCCAGCGGCACTTATCGCCATCCCGTTGGCGAGCGCCATGCGCTGGCGCTGGGCTGGGACGTCAGCCGCGCAGTGCGCGATGAGGACCGCAACGAGAGGACGTTCGGCCCCGGCGGCGAACAGACCGGCGCCAACAACGCCGACTACCGCGCCAACGTCAATCGCCTGGCCCTCTTCGTGCAGGACGAATGGGAGGTGACCAAGAACTACTCGCTCTATCTGGGCTTGCGCCACGAGCGGCTAGAGACCGCGAGCCGCGCCGACGCGGCCAACGCGCCCGATGCGCTGGACTCGCGCTCGGCGGTCTGGAGCCCGTCGCTGCAAACGCGCTATGCGCTGCCGAACAAGGACGTGCTGCGCCTGGCGATCAGCCGCACCTACAAAGCGCCGCCGCTGGCCAAGCTGGTGCCGCGCCGCTACACCAACGATAACAACAACAACCCCACCAATCCCGATGAACAGGGCAATCCAAATCTGCGCCCGGAACTGGCGTGGGGGCTGGACGCGGCCTACGAACACTATCTGGGCGACGGTGCGCTGGTCAGCGTGAGCACCTATCTGCGGCGGATACGCGACGTCACCATCACGCGCCTGTTCGAGCAGGATGGCGAATGGGTCGAGGCGCCCTCCAACAACGGCAACGCCAGTGTGCGCGGCGTGGAGCTGGAAGCCAAGCTGCCGCTGCGCCGCCTGGTGCGGGGCGCGCCGGCGGTCGACCTGCGGGCCAACCTGGCCCGCAACTGGTCGCGCGTCGACAACGTGCCGGGACCGGACAACCGGCTGGAGACGCAAACGCCGTTCACCGCCAATCTAGGCGCGGACTTCCGCCCCGATGACTCGGCGCTGACGCTGGGCGGCAATCTGAATTACCAGGCCGGCGGCGCGGTGCGGCAGGCGGGCCAGGTACGGCTGGGCAGTAGTCCGAAACGGGAGCTCGATGTGTACGCGCTGTGGAAAATCGATGGGAAAACCCAACTGCGCATCGCCGGCAGCAACCTGCTGCGGCAAACCGCGACCGAGTGGCACGATTACGTCGACGCCGACAGCGTGCGGCGCCGGGTCACGGTCACGCCCAGCAGCGCCACGCTGCGCGTGATGCTGGAATATCAATTGTGACGGGGCATGCGGCTAATGGACGTTGCGGGCGATAAAGTAGACTGCGGCGGTTAGTCCCGAACAGACCACGGTCATCCACGTAATCAGCCTCCACGTTTGGGCCTCCATCGCCTTGTAGAATTCTGTGCGCACCATTTCGACGTCCACCTTTTTAGCGTAATGTTCAATGAAAAAATCGAACTTGCCGTTCAAAATCGTGACTTCGGCTTGCACTTGCGTCAACGATCCCTGTTGAGATGCGACCTCGCTCTGGACCTTGCTCACATCGCTCTGGACCTTGCTCACATTGCTCTGGATGGTGCTGACATCGCTGTGGATCCTGTCGACATCGGTCTGGAGTTTATTGACATCGCCTTGAAGCCTGTTGACCGTGCTGTGCACCGCCGCGACCTCGTTGCGCACGAGCACAGAGCCCGCATGCAAGGCTTCGTTGCTCGCTTGCAGGGCGCGCAGAGCTTCTTGAATCGCAACGTATCGGGAATCGTCCATCGCTCCATGATTCGCCCCGCACGATACAACGTCAAGCGGCACCGAACCGCAATATCGACTGGATCAAATTGCTGGATTGAGGCTGTGCTGTGGTAAGGTTTCATCCATGACGCCCGCACAAACCCAACCTTTACAAGAAGTCTATAAACCGTATAAACGCTGCATGGTCATGGGCGGCGGCGGCTTCCGGTTTGGCATCTACATCGGCATGTACGCGGCGCTGCGCCAGGCCGGCAAGGCGCCGGACATTCTGCTCGCCAGCTGCGGCGGCGCCATTGCCGCGACCATCATCAACAACCTGCCCGATCCAAACCAGCAGCGCGCGTGGCTGGCCTCGCGCGATATGTACGACTTCTGGTGCGGGCTCAAATCGACGCGCCACGCGGCGCTGGTCGGCACCCTGGCGCGCGCCGCCAAGCGCAGGCTGTCGCCGGCCAGCGTGCCCGTCATCCCCGACCTGTTCGGCGACTACCTGTTCGACATTCCGCCGCAACTGCCCTTCCCGTCCGCCAGCGGCGCGCCGGAGGTCGATGTCGCCATCATCGGCGGCAAGCTGCTGTTCGACCCTTCGGATGTGGGCCGGCCGCGCGGCCAGCGCAAGCTGTTCGCGGAAACCGTTTTCTGTGGCGAGCGCGCCGCCGCCGCGCTGCGCGATATGCGCTCGCCCCTGGCCGACGCGCGCTGGGGCGAGCACGCGGTCTCCCCCGAGCTGCTGATCGACGGCGGCGTGCCACTCACCGAGGCGGCCCGCATCTCGATCGCCGACATGATCTACTTCCGCTGCCGCCAGTATGGTGGCGACGAATATATCGGCGGTGTGCTGGATCTGTTCCCGGTCGAAATCGCGCGCCGGCTCGGTGAAGAGGTGATCATGGAATTCAAGGAGGCGTTCGACCAGGTGTTCTCGATTCCGGCCTGGCGCGCGGTGCTGGGATTGAACGGCAATGCGCGTCTGCGGTATGCCAACACCTATCTGGCGGACCTGCGCATCGATTCGTCGGATGTATCGCGGGTGCTGGCCAAACAGCAGTTGCGGCAAAAGCTGCACTGGCGCCGCAACCGCATCGAGCTGGCGATGCCGTCGACCTACGAGATCTTCGTGCAGCACATGAACGACCAGTGGCAGTACGGTTACGACCGCGCGACGGAGGCGCTGGCGCATCCGGCCGGACAGCATCCGCCGGTGCGCCGCGCGACCAAGTACAGCAAGCGCCTGCGCGAGGCGTGAGCCCCGCGCCTATCAGAGGAAGTCGGAGGCCAGCGCCTGATGCAGCGCCTGCACCGCCGCCGAGCCCTCGCCGACGGCCGCCGCCACCCGCTTGACCGAGCCGCTGCGCACATCGCCGACGGCGAAGATGCGCGGATGGCTGGTCTCCAGAAAATGCCGGCCCCGCGCCAGCGGCCAGGCGCCCGGCGCCACGTCCGATCCGGTGAGCACGAAGTTCTTCTCGTCCAGCGCCACGCAGTCGCCCAGCCACGCGGTATTGGGCTCGGCGCCCAGGAACAGGAACACATGGCGCACCGGCGACGCCCGCGCGGCGCCGCCCGCCGTCTGCCAGACGATGCTTTCCAGCCGCTCGCCGCCAACCATCTCGACGATCTGCTTGCGCGTGTGCAGCGTGATATTCGGCGCCGCCTCGATGCGCTGGATCAGGTAGCGCGACATGCTGGCGGCCAGGCCGTCGGCGCGCACCACGATGTGGACATGTTTCGCGTGCCCGGCCATAAACACCGCCGCCTGGCCGGCCGAATTGCCGCCGCCGACGATGACCACTTCCTCGTCGGCGCAGAAGGTGGCCTCCATGAACGAGGCGCTGTAATAGACGCCGCGCCCTTCGAAGCGCTCCAGCCCCGGCAAGTCCGGCTTGCGGTAACGCGCGCCGGTGGCGACGACGATGGAGCGCGCACGCAGCCGCTCGCCGCTGTCGATGGCGATATCGAATTCCGCGCCGTCGCAATTGAGCGCGCTGACCTTGACCGGCACGGCCACCTCGGCGCCGAACTTGCGCGCCTGCGACAGCCCCCGCCCCGCCAGCGCCTGGCCGGAGACGCCGGTCGGGAAGCCGAAGTAGTTTTCGATCTTGGAACTGGAACCGGCTTGTCCGCCCGGCGCCTTGGCGTCCAGCACCGCCACGCTCAAGCCTTCCGACGCCGCGTACACGGCGGCGGCCAAACCGGCCGGCCCGGCGCCGACCACCACCAGGTCGAACGTGCGGCCGTCGATGCGGTCGGAACTCAGGCCGATGCCGTCGGCCAGCTGGCGCAAGGTGGGATTGCGCAGCACCTCGCCAATGGGCGTGACCACGGCGGGAATGTCGGCCGCCGTCACGCCGAAGCGCGCCATCAGCGCGGCCGTCTCCTCGTGCAGGTCGAGATCGAAATAAGCGGCCGGTTGGCCGTTGCGGGTCAGGAAGTGGCGCAGCGCCAGGGTCGGCGCCGAGTCGCGCGCGCCGAACATCAGCAGGCCGCCGCTCTGGTCCTGCATATACGCGACGCGGCGCAGGATGTAGGCGCGCATGATGGTTTCGCTCAAATCGGCCTCGGACACCACCAGGGTGCCGAGCGATTCCTCGCTGATGACGATCACCTCGGCATCGGTGAGCACGCGCGCGGTGGCGACGGCGGCGCGCCCGGCCAGCGTGCCCATCTCGCCGGTGAACGAACCGGGTCCGTGGGTGCCGATGACGGTCGTGCCCAGCGCCGAGGCGCGTTCGATCTCGATCGTGCCGGAGATGAGCACGTACATGGGAATATGGCGGTCGCCCTGGCGGAACAGCACGCCGCCGGCGGCGATGGCGCGGCGCTCGCCGTAGCGGCTGAGCACCTCGAACTGGCGGTCGCTCAAGGTGGGGAAAATCTGGTGGCGGCGGTTGCCGATGTCCGATGACGCCAAATGCGGGCTGATCGCCGTGCCGGCGCCGGGCTGCTGTTCCATGCGTGTCCTAAACAGGTCGATGATATTGGGTGGCCCGGAGGCCACCGGCTAGCGGCACAGCTCGCGCCACGATTCCTCGAACTCGGCCGGGGCGACATCCTGCGCCAGCAGGGTCAACTCGCGCGCCACCGAGATGTAGCGCTGGAAGCCGATGTAGGTGCCGAAGGCATCCTTGGCGTTGACCTCGCCGCAGGGCGCGCCGCCCTTGCCGATGAACTGGTTGCGGAATTGCGCCGAGCCCGGGTCGCGGACTTTTTCCCTGACATATTTTTCGCCCAAACTGGTCAGTGTCAGGACTTCTTCCTGCTGCTTTTGCGCCTGGCTCTTGCCGCAGGCGGTCACACAGGCCAGTAGCGCCAGCGCCACCGACAGCACCGCACCCCGGCGAAGGGTGTTTGCTAAAGTCATAATGTTTTCTCTTTTGTAATTCCCCGAAATCACCTCTAATATAGCAGGTCTGTCAACCGTAACGCCGCAACACCCCGCATTGTTGACAGACTGTGTATTTGTTACTATCCCAAGCTTTACAGTTTGATCAGGAGATCGCATGTTACATAACCATAATATTCCCGCCCGTATCTACCAAGCCTTGCTGGCCTGCACCTTGATGCTTGGTAGCTATGCGGAGGCACAGGACAAACTGGCCAATGTGACCATCCTCGCCACCGGCGGCACGATCGCCGGCAGCGGCGCCAGCAGCACGACCACGGTCGGCTACACCGCCGCCACCGTCGGCGTCGACACCCTGATCAAGGCTGTGCCGGAACTGTCCAAAGTCGCCCAGGTCAAGGGCGAGCAGGTGTTCCAGATCGCCAGCGAAAACATGACCAACGAACACTGGCTGACCCTGGCCAAGCGCGTCAACGTGCTGCTGGCGCAGTCGGACGTCGACGGCATCGTCATCACCCACGGCACCGACACGCTGGAAGAAACCGCATACTTCCTCGATCTGGTCGTGAAGAGCAAAAAACCGGTCGTGCTGGTCGGCGCCATGCGCCCGGGCACCGCGCTGTCGGCCGACGGCCCGATCAACCTGTACAACGCCGTGCTGCTCGCCGGCAGTGCCGAAGCCGCCGGCAAGGGCGTACTGGTGGCCATGGCCGACCAGATCCACAGCGCCCGCGACGTCAGCAAGACCAACACCTCGACCCCGGACAGCTTCAAGACCACCGAACTGGGCCTGCTGGGCTACATCCAGGGCAACAAGCCGTATTTCTACCGCGCCTCGACCCGCAAGCACACGGCTGAGACCGAGTTCGACATCAGCAAGCTCGACAAACTGCCGCAAGTGGACATCGTCTACGGCTACGCCAACGTCGGCCCTGTCGCGCTGAACGCGCTGGTCGCCGCCGGCGCCAAGGGCATCATCCACGCCGGCGTCGGCGATGGCAGCCTGGCGGCCCCGGTCAAGAGCGCGCTCATCGCCGCCCGCAAACAGGGCGTGATGATCGTGCGCGCCAGCCGCGTCGGCCAGGGCATCCTGGCGCGCAACGGCGAAGCCAACGACGACGAGCTGGACTTCGTCGCCGCCGACACGCTCAATCCACAAAAGGCGCGCATCCTGCTGATGCTGGCCTTGACCAAAACCACCGACAGCAAGGCCGTGCAAAAGATGTACTACACGTATTAATTTAAGCCTTACGGATAGTCTGGCCGCCGCATGCGGAACAGGCTATCCGGTCCAATCTCGAAGTAATCGGCCGGGCCGCCGCCGCGCAAGATCGTTTGCGAGCCCGCCGTGTCATAGACGCCGTCGCGCAGCAGTTCGTTGGCGATGTGCACCCCCACCACCTCCCCCATGATCAGCCAGCCATTGGTCGGCTCGCCCGCCGCGCTTTGCAGGCGGATGATCTGTGTGCATTTGCATTCGAACGCGACCGGACTTTCCGCCACGCGCGGCACCGCGACGAGGCGCGACGGCGCCGGCGTCAGCCCCGCCAGTACGAACTCGTCCACCTCCGGTGGCGCCGGCGCACAGCTGGCGTTCATCGCCTCGGCCAGCGGGCGCGTGGCCAGATTCCAGACGAACTCGCCGGTCTGCTCGATATTGCGCAGCGTATCCTTGCGGCCCTGGCTGGAAAAGCCGATCAATGGCGGCGTGTAGTTGAAGGCGTTGAAAAAACTATACGGCGCCAGGTTCAGGTTGCCCTGTTCGCCGCGCGAGGAAATCCAGCCGATCGGACGCGGCCCGACGATGGCGTTGAACGGATCGTGCGGCAGGCCGTGGCCTTGGGATGGCTGGTAAAAATAACGTTCGGTCATAAGGTTCCGGTGGATGCGGCGCGCCACGGCGCCATGACCGATTTTCGCACAAGCATGCGACTTGCGCTTTTTAGCGGGCTGGTCCGGACACGCGCGAAATACCGCTGGCGCCAAGCTTGCGCGACCGGCACGCGCCACCTTCAGGCGCGCCAGCCGCTGGTCCGCCAGCGCCGACGCCGGAGCCGACGCCGACGCCGGATCTTGGCCGGTGATCGACTCGCGGTCCAGCGCCACTCGCGGGCACGCCGATGGGGCTGGAGCGCAGGTCGGCCGCTTGCAGGGCGTTGATCGATAGCTTGCGGCCATAAAAAAACGCGTCTGAGTTCGTAGGCTCAGACGCGTCGGACAACACCTACCCTAGTAGGTTAAGCTTTTTTGGCTTGCTTGCGGCGGGCGACGAAGCCCAGCAGGCCCAGGCCGGCGGCCATCATGCCGTAGGTCGCTGGTTCCGGCACCGCGGAGACGGCGATGGTCAGGTCGGAACCGTAAGCGCCGCCGCCAGTGCCGGCCACCAGGCCGTCAACTTGAACGAAATAGCTGCCTGCCGACAGGCCGGTCGCGGTCAACTCCCAACGATCGGTCGGATGCGCGCCGCCACCGGTGGTATTGGTGCCCGCGTAGGTGCCCAGCACCGCGCTGGTCATCGGGTCATATTTCACCAGGCTGAACGAGGTGATTTGCAGGTCCTTGACGGTGCTCGACGCCAGGTAGCTGGAGGTCAGCGAAGTCGACGAATCGAAATTGGAGTTCAGGACGAACATATACTTGTCGGTGAACGTGTTGGTGCGGTCGGCGCTACCGTAGGTGTTGCCGAAGTGTGCGTTGTAACCGCCGGCGCCATCCGCGTCCAGGTCGATCGTGACGGTTTGTCCCACGTTCGCGGCGAAAGCGGCCGAGCCGAACAGGCTGGCGCCGGCGATCATCGATGCGAGCAAGATATTTTTGATTTTCATTTTTAGTTCCGCGTAGTTAGTTATTGTGCAATTAGAGTTCCCGAACACCCTTATTCGGTGATGCGGAGAATATAATTTTGTCTCAGCGTCAACTGTGCGGTAGCCAACATAAATGTCGAAAAGTACAAATTATTGCCGGATTAACAATGCGCGCGGTTGTTAACAAATTCTGTGGATAAGGCTGTTAACAAGCCTCAACCCCTTCCGGCAAGTTGATGTTTTTAAAGAGAATTAAGTTGGTGCGCAAATTTGTCGCAGCCAAAGTTATCCACTGGCATTACACTTACGCATCTTTGCCTTTCAGATCACAAGGAATCCATGAAATCGCGCCTTACCGCCCTCGCCTTTGCTGTCAACACGCTCGTGCTGGGCGGACTTTGCTTGCCGGCCGCCGCCGCCGCCGTCGAGGCCCCGGCCAAATACAATCTGCGCGAGCACTACACCAAGTACGAATACCGCATCCCGATGCGCGACGGCGTGCGCCTGTTCACCGCCGTCTACGTGCCCAAGGATGCCGGCAAGCGCTATCCCTTCCTGATGGAACGCACGCCCTACAGCGCCGGCGTCGACATCGACGACGAGCTGCACTACGGCGTCGATTTTTATCCGGACCATGTCGGGCCGTCGCCCGAGTTCGAGCAAAGCGGCTATATCTTCGTCCAGCAGGATGTGCGCGGCCGTTACATGTCCGAGGGCAAGTGGCAGGAGATGACGCCGCACGTCAACCCGAAGCGCGCCAAAGGCGAAGGCAACGAAAGCGAGGACATGTACGACACCGTCGAGTGGCTGTTGAAGAACGTCCCCAACAACAATGGCAAGGTCGGCATCCTGGGCATCTCATATCCGGGCTTTTACACGTCGGCCAGCATCATCGATTCGCATCCGGCCATCAAGGCCGCCTCGCCGCAGGCGCCGGTGACCAACCTGTACATGAACGACGACTCGTATCACGGCGGCGCCTTCATGCTGTCGGCCAATTTCGACTTCTATTCCGCCTTCGTCGACGTGCCCAACCCGACGCCGCTGCCGAAAAGCTGGACCCGCTTCGACTACGGCACCGCCGACGCCTACGAATTCTTCCTGTCGCACCTGACGCTGTCGAACATCACCAACGCGATGACCGCCAACCAGCGCACGCTGCTGATGCCCACCATCGAACACGCGACCTACGACGACTTCTGGAAAGCGCGCGACATCGCACCGCACCTGAAAAATATCAAGGCGGCCGTGCTGACGGTGGGCGGCTGGTACGACGCCGAAGATCTGCAAGGGCCGTTGACCACCTACGGCACGATCAAGCGCAACAATCCCGGCATCTACAGCGGCCTGGTGATGGGGCCGTGGTCGCATGGCGGCTGGAGCCGTTACGACGGCAAGAGCCTGGGCCATGTCCAGTTCGACTCGAAGACCGGCGACTACTTCCGTAGCAAGATCGAATTCCCGTTCTTCGAGCAGCATCTGAAAGGCGTGCCGAACAAGGACGTGTCCGAGGTGTACGCGTTTGAAACGGGCAGCAACGTCTGGCGCACCTACGCGGCCTGGCCGCCGAAGCAGGCCCAGGCCCGCACCCTGTATCTAGGCCCGAATGGCACGCTCGACTGGAAGCAGCCCGCCGCCGGCGCCGCCCAGGCCTTCGACGAATATGTGGCCGATCCGCGCAAGCCGGTGCCGTACACCGCCTACCCGGCCACCGGCGTGCCGAAGGAATACATGGTGGGCGACCAGCGCTTCGCCTCCACCCGGCCGGACGTGCTGACCTACCGCAGCGAGGTGCTGGAAGAGGACGTGACCTTGAGCGGCCCGGTCAAGCCGCGCCTGTTCGTCTCCACCACCGGCACCGACGCCGACTGGGTCGTCAAGCTGATCGACGTGTATCCGGCGAGCTATCCCAACAGCGGCCAAAGCGACGAGCACCACACCGACGTGCCGAAACCGGCGCTGACCATGGCCGGCTATCAGCAATTGGTGCGCGGCGATCCGCTGCGCGGCAAGTTCCGCAACGGCTTCGAGAACCCGCAGCCGTTCACGCCGGGCAAGGTGGAGCCGGTCAACTACACGATGAGCGACGTCAACCATACCTTCCGGCGCGGGCACCGCATCATGGTGCAGATCCAGAGCTCGTGGTTCCCGCTGGTGGACTTGAATCCTCAGACCTTTGTCGAGATTCCGAAGGCCAAGCCCGACGACTTCCAGAAGGCGACGCAGCGGATTTATCGCGCGCCGTCGATGTACTCGGGCATCGAGGTGCAGTTGTTGCCAGCGCCGCGTTGATGCGGCGCCGATTCTTGCGTTACTAGCATCTTAGGAGGATAATCAGATGATAATCATTCCTATTTAGCCAGCGAGGTGTCATGCGACCCAAGTAGCCAGCCAACAACTACTTCACGGGACTTACATGACACCGACCAAGACACCGCTGGCCCTGATGCTGGCCAGCCTTTCCTTTTCCCACGCCGCGCTGGCGCAGACCGGCGCGGTGCCCGACCAGGCCATGCCGGTCGTCACCGTCAGCGGCGAGGCGGACGGATATCGCCCCACGATCTCAACCACCGGCACAAAGATCGACGCGCCGCTGCGCGATATTCCCCAAACCATCAACGTCGTACCGCAGCAACTGTTGCGCGATCAAGCCGCCGGCTCGATGCAGGACGTGCTCAGGGCGGTGCCGGGGATCGGCCTGTCGCACGGCGACGGCCAGCGCGACCAGGTCACCATTCGCGGATTTAGCGCCATCAGCGACCAGTTTGTCGACGGGATGCGCGATGATGCGCTGTATTTCCGCGACCTGTCGAACGTCGAACAAATCGAGATCATCAAGGGGCCGGCGTCGGTGCTGTATGGCCGCGGCTCGTCCGGCGGCATGATCAACCGCATCACGAAAAAACCGGGCATCGACCGAAGCGAGGTCGGCGTGACGGTGGGCCGCTGGGGCCAGAAGCGCGGCGAATTCGATCTGGCGCGCAATCTGACCGACAACGGGGCCGCCTTCCGGCTGACGGGCGCGGCCGAGGACTCGGACAGCTATCGCGACCAGCAGTTCCTCAAGCGCCACGCGCTGGCGCCATCGGTGCAAATCAAACTCGGCGCCGACACGCTGTTGTTGTTGCAGGCCGAATATCTGAAAGATAAACGCCTGACGGACTTCGGCATCCCTTCCTATCAGGGACGCGCGGTCGATGTTCCGGCCGGCACCTATTACGGCGCGGCCAACGCCAAAGATTTCGACTACAGCGAGTCGGAAGTGAAGGCCTACGGTTTCACCCTCGATCACCGCTTCAATCCGCAGCTGTCGCTGCGCAACGCCTTCCGCCACTACGACTACTCGCTCGACCGCAACAACACGCTGGTCGGCTCGGTTAACGAAACTGCACGCACCGCCTCCCTCACCCGGGGCAATGTCGCCCGCGACGAAGATGGCTACTCGAATCAGACCGAATTGACACAACTGGCGGAACTGGCCGGCATGCAGCACCAGATCCTCTACGGCGTGGAATTCGGCAAACAGAACAAAAACCAACTGGTACGCTCGCAAGCCAATGTCGCGACAGTGTCGTTGTTTAATCCGGTCAATCCTGTGGTCCCGTTCACCGCCGGCGGCGCGCCGACGTCGAATAACCTCGGCATCTTTAAAATCGCCAGCGCTTATTTGCAGGATATGGTGACCTTGGCGCCGCAATGGAAAGCGCTGGCCGGCATCCGCTACGACCGGTTTGAACAGGAAAATGTCGAAAGACGCGCCGGCGTGCCGAATGTCAGTCGCACCGACCGGAATTGGAGTCCGCGCGCGGGCCTGGTTTACCAGCCGAACGCGGTGCAATCGTATTACGCATCGTTTAGCCGTTCGTTCCAGCCATCGGGTGAAGGCTTTGCATTAACCGCTGCCAATGCGCAGATCGCACCGGAGATTACCAAAAACAAGGAAGTCGGCGCCAAATACGATTTATTCAACGGCCGCGCATTTACCGGCGTTTCGATATTCCGGCTGGAGCGCACCAATATTAAAACCACCGATCCGTTGACGCAGCGAGTTTTGCCGCTTGGAACGCAGCGCACCCAGGGTGTAGAGCTGACATTCAACGGCGACCTGGGTAATGGCTGGAATACCTGGGCCGGTTATTCCTATTTAAACGCCGAAATGATTTCGTCCATTGCCCGCGATGATGGTCAAGCCGTTCAGGGAAAGCGTCCGACATTAACACCGAAACACGGCGCTAATTTGTGGGTCAGTAAAGCGCTGGCTGGGCATTTCGGTGTCGGCGGCGGTGTGAATTATGTCGGCGATCGCATGGCCAATCCAGGTAATACGGTAACGCTGCCAAGTTACGTGACGGCCGACGGGATGGCCTATTATCGCCAGGGCGGCGTCGATCTGACCTTGAACTTTAAAAATCTGTTCGACCGCGCTTACATCGTGGCAGGCCACGGCAGCAGCAAGAACCTGAACCTGCCGGGCGCGCCCCGTTCCGTACAACTCACCGCCCGCTATCGATTCTAGGGAAAAACGTGCCAAAAATCGGTGCAATCGCGCTGATTTTTGGCACAATCAGGACCGATCGACCTGTACCGAGAGGTTAAGTTCCAGCCAAACTTTGATCGATCACTAGCAGTGTGGGTCCGATACTGATATGTTGATGAGACCACTCCTGCGCCGCTTTACAAGTATTATCAAACGGTATTTCGAACTTTAAAGCCTAAACCATGTCTTACTTATTGGTCCAGCCATGAAGCCGTCGGATAAACGCAGGAGACCACATCCGCCGCCAGAATTACTAGTTGACGATGGAAATAAAAACAGGGACTAGGCGTGAATGGAAGCTCGTGTAGCCGCACTCGAATCGATTGCTGAAAAAACGCTGGAGCGACTAACCATGCTTGAGGTTGACGTAGCCGTGATCAAAGCGAACTATGCGACAAAAGAAGACATCGCAAGATCCGAGGGCACTTTACTCAAATGGTTTGTAGGAACGGCTATCACAATGACGAGTTTGGCATTCGCCGCTGCTAAGTTCTTAAACTAACGTGCCGAATTTATTAGTACCAATGGTTGCGATTTCAGGCGTAGCATCGGCGGCAGCAAGATCCAATTAATGAATCGCGGCACCGGCGTGAGATCAACGAGATAAGCAACGAGATAAGAAATGTTTTGGCCTGCCCAGCAGGAATCGAACCTGCGACCCTCAGCTTAGAAGGCTGATGCTCTATCCAACTGAGCTATGGGCAGAGATAACACGACGAGAACTCGTCGCGGAAATGAAAAACGGGTTGTCAGAGACAACCCGTTTTAAAAGTTCTTGGTCGGAGTACAAGGATTCGAACCTTGGACCCCCTGGTCCCAAACCAGGTGCGCTACCGGGCTGCGCTACACTCCGAAGACAGTATTCTAACGCCTGGCGCCCTCGCCGTCAATGAAAGGGCCAGCTTAATCTTTCATTACTGAACTCAGTTGCCGCCCTATGCCGCCAGCTGCGCTTCGACCTTGTCGGCGATGCGCTGAGCCATCGAATCGGCGTCCTTGGCGTTACGTGCTTCGACCATCACCCGGATCAAAGGTTCCGTGCCCGACGCGCGGATCAGCACGCGGCCGCTGCCTTCCAGTTCGCGCTCGACCTTTTCCTTTTCAGCCACCATGGCGGCGTTCTTGGTCCAGTCGAACCCGGGCGCGACGCGGACGTTGACCAAGGTCTGCGGGAACAGCACCAGCTCGGCCGTGCACTCTTCCAGCGATTTACCGGCGCGCTTGAGCGCGGACAGCACCTGCAGCGCCGAAATGATGCCGTCGCCGGTGGTGTGCTTGTCCAGACACAGCAGGTGGCCCGAGCCTTCGCCGCCCAGCAGCCAGCCCCTGTCCTGCATCACTTCGAGCACATAGCGGTCGCCGACCTTGGCGCGGGCGAAGCCGACGCCCTTCTCTTTCAAGGCCACCTCGACCGCCATATTGGTCATCAGGGTGCCGACGGCGCCGGCCACCGGGCCGGTGGCCATGCGGTCCATCACCATCAGGTACAGCAGCTCGTCGCCGTTGTAGAGGCGGCCGTTGGCGTCGCACATGATCAGGCGGTCGGCGTCGCCGTCGAGGGCGATGCCGAGATCGGCGCCGTGGGCACGCACCGCCGCCGCCATCGCTTCCGGTGCGGTGGCGCCATGGCCGAGGTTGATGTTGAAGCCGTCCGGCTTGTTGCCGATGGCAATTACTTCCGCGCCGAGCTCGTGGAACACGTGCGGGGCGATGTTGTAGGCCGCGCCGTGCGCGCAGTCGACCACCAGTTTCATGCCGCGCAGGTCCAGCTCGTTCGGGAAGGTGCTCTTGCAGAATTCGATGTAGCGGCCCTGGGCGTCGTCGAGGCGCTTGGCGCGGCCCAGTTTTTCCGACGGCACGCACACCATCGGCAGGTCGAGCGCCGCTTCGATGTCCAGCTCGACGGAATCGGGCAGCTTGGTGCCCTGGTCGGAGAAGAATTTGATGCCGTTGTCCTGGAACGGGTTGTGCGACGCCGAGATGACCACGCCTGCCGACAGCCGCAGCGCGCGCGTCAGGTAGGCGATCGCCGGGGTCGGCATCGGGCCGGCCAGCATGACGTCGACGCCGGCCGCCGAGAAACCGGCCTCCAGCGCCGCTTCCAGCATGTAGCCGGAGATGCGCGTGTCCTTGCCGATCAGGACAGTCGGTCGCTTGCCGCCGGTGCGCGGGACGCCCGCCAGGACCTTGCCGGCCGCGTAGCCGAGGCGCATAACGAAGTCAGGCGTGATCGGCGATTCGCCGACCAGACCACGGATACCATCGGTGCCAAAATATTTACGTGCCATGTTGTGTGCTCTTTATCGTCGCGTTGTTATTATGTTATTACTTTATTGGTTCAATGTGCAGCTTGCCATACCTTGAGGGCGTCGACCGTTTCGGCGACGTCGTGCACGCGGACGATGACCGCCCCGTGCGCCACCGCCGCCAGCGCGCCGCCGACACTGCCGGCCATGCGCTGCTCGACCGGTTTGCCCGTCACCGCGCCGACCATCGATTTGCGCGACAGGCCGGCCAGCAACGGCATATCCAGTTCCGCAATCAACCGCCTTGTGGCCCGGAGTAAGGCGTAATTATGCTCCACCGTCTTCCCAAAGCCAAAGCCGGGATCGATGCACAATCGACGCGGATCAATTCCCGATGCGATCATGGCATCGATCCGTTCCCGCAAGAAAGCGATCACCTCGGCCACCACGTCGGTGTACGACGGCGCCAGCTGCATGTGTTGCGGGTCCGATTGCATGTGCATGATACACAGCGCGCAGTCGCTGTCGCGTACCGCCTCCAACGCGCCCGGCGCGCGGAAGCCGTTGATGTCGTTGATCATATCGACGCCGGCAATGATGGCTTCGCGCATCACCTGCGGCTTGTAGGTGTCGACCGAGATCGCCGGCCCCTGGTCGCGCAGCGCGTACAGCACCGGCATCACGCGGTGCAGCTCGTCTTCCAGCGGCAGCGGCGGCGCGCCGGGGCGGCTCGATTCGCCGCCAACGTCGATGATGTCGACGCCATCCAGGATCATTTGCTCGGCGCGCGAGATGGCGAACTCCAGCGATTGGTAATGGCCGCCGTCGGAAAACGAATCGGGGGTGACGTTGAGGATGCCCATCACGCGCGCGCGCGCGGACTCGCCTTGCAGGGGGTAATTGAATCGGCCGAACTGTAGTGTGGATCGCATGAAGAAAACGGGTGGGGGAATGAAAAAGGGCGAGGATTTCTCCTCACCCTTGTCTTTGCTAGCGGACCGTGCGGCCCACCGCTTAGGCTGGCGCCGTCACGCTTGGCGTCACGCCGGTGCCGCCGTCGCTGGGCGGCTGTTTGCGGATCGTCACGCCCGGCTTCGGCGCCCGCGGCTCCAGGCCGGCCATGATGTCGTTGATCTGGTCCGCGTCGATGGTTTCCCATTCCAGCAGCGCTTTCGTCATGACCTCGACCTTGTCGCGGTTCGCCTCGAGCAGCGAGCGGGCCAGCTTGTATTGCTGGTCCAGGATGTTGCGGATCTCGGCGTCGACCATTTGCTGGGTCGCCTCGGAAATCGTCTTCGACGCGCCGCCGAAGAAGCCGTCGTTCTGGCTGTCCTCGTAGACCATCACGCCCATCGCGTCGGACATGCCGAAGCGGGTCACCATCGAGCGGGCCACCTTGGTGGCGCGCGAGAAGTCGTTCGAGGCGCCGGTCGACATCTGGCCGACGAAGATTTCCTCGGCAATACGGCCACCGAACAGGATCGAGATCTCTTCCAGCATCTTGTCCTTGTAGCCGGAGATGTTGTCGTGCTCGGGCAGCTGCCAGGTCAGGCCCAGCGCCCAGCCGCGCGGCATGATCGTCACTTTGTGCACCGGGTCGGCCTTCGGCAACAGCTTGGCGACGACCGCGTGGCCCGACTCGTGATACGCGGTGTTGCGGCGCTCTTCCTCGCGGATGACCATCGACTTGCGCTCCGGACCCATGAAGATCTTGTCCTTGGCATCCTCGAAGTCGATCATATCGACCAGGCGCTTGCTACGGCGCGCGGCGAACAGGGCCGCCTCGTTGACCAAGTTGGCCAGGTCGGCGCCCGAGAAGCCAGGGGTACCGCGGGCCAGGATGTCGGCCTTGACGTCGGTGCCGATCGGCACTTTGCGCATGTGCACGTTCAGGATCTGCTCGCGGCCGCGGATGTCCGGCAGGCCGACCGAGACTTGACGGTCGAAACGGCCCGGACGCAGCAGCGCCTTATCCAGCACGTCGGCGCGGTTGGTCGCGGCGACCACGATCACGCCGGACGACGCTTCGAAACCGTCCATCTCGACCAGCAACTGGTTCAAGGTTTGTTCGCGTTCGTCGTTGCCGCCGCCCATGCCGGCGCCACGGTGACGGCCGACCGCGTCGATCTCGTCGATGAAGATGATGCAAGGCGAATGCTTTTTGGCGTTCTCGAACATGTCGCGCACGCGGCTGGCGCCGACACCGACGAACATCTCGACGAAGTCCGAACCGGAGATCGAGAAGAACGGCACCTTGGCTTCGCCGGCGATGGCGCGCGCCAGCAGGGTTTTACCCGTGCCCGGAGGACCGACCATCAGCACGCCGCGTGGAATGCGGCCGCCCAGTTTCTGGAACTTGCTCGGGTCCTTGAGGAAGTCGACGATCTCGTTGACCTCTTCCTTCGCCTCGTCGCAACCGGCGACGTCGGCGAAGGTGACGGTGTTGTTCGATTCGTCCATCATGCGCGCCTTCGACTTGCCAAAGGAGAACGCGCCGCCCTTGCCGCCGCCCTGCATCTGCCGCATGAAGAAGATCCATACGCCGATCAGCAACAGCATCGGGAACCACGAGACGAATACCTGCTGCAGGAACGATGGCTCCTCGGGTGGTTTCACGTCGAAACGGATGCCGTTGTCGCGCAGGTCGCCGACCAGGCCGCGATCGAGGATCGTGGCGGTGGTGCGGACCTTGGTGTCATCGGTGCGGGTCGCGGTGATGTTGCCACCCTCGATCACGACATCCTTGATGCGCTTGGCTTTCACGTCATCCAGCAAATCGGAGTAAGCGATGGGTTTGGCGCCGCCTGCAACGCCATGGCTATCGAACTGCTTGTACAGCATGAGCAGGAGCAGTACGACGACTACCCAGATGGCTGATTTGGAAAACATGTTATTCACGAAAACTCCTTGGATGCGGGGCGCATCTTTTAACCTAGGGCTAGAAACCCGATTTTACTCGTAATAAGCAGGCGGTGCCAGAAGCCCACCCGTGCGCAGGGGTGTAAACCCAGCAGAAACGCACATTATTTGATCAAAATTTGGTGCGGATCAAGACAAAAGTACGCTTCCTTGCTGGATGTGCGGCCCGTACGGTAAAAAACAAGGGCGATCAAGGACGGAATTGGTCGGATTCGAGCGGTTGCGCCGACGCCATGCCATCGGTGGGGTTTTTCAAACCACGGCCGAGCAGGAAAATCTCGGACGATTTGTCGCGGCTGGCTTTCGGTTTTTTTTGCACCACGGTTTTAAACTCTTGGCGAAACTTCAACACGATATCGTTAAAACCCATGTCCTTAAAACATTTGACCAGCAAGGAACCGCTAGGTTTCAAATGCGCCTGCGAGAATTCTATTGCCAGATCGATCAGATGTTCCATGCGCGCGGCGTCGGCACTGGCGATGCCGGACAGGTTGGGCGCCATATCCGATAACACAACGTCAACTTTGCGGCCCTTGACCACGTCTTCGAGCTGTTGCAACACGTCCGGCTCGCGGAAATCGCCCTGGATGAAATGGAAGTCGGCGATCGGCTCCATCGGCAGCATGTCGAGGCCGATCAGGGTGCCGTTGATGCCGCCGCCATCCTTGCCGGCCAGCTTGCGGCGCACGTATTGGCCCCAGCTGCCGGGGGTGCAACCGAGGTCGACGATGACCTGGTCGGGCTTGATCAGGTGCTCGTCCTCGTCGATCTCCTTGAGCTTGAAAGCGGCGCGGGCGCGGTAGCCCTCTTTTTGCGCTAATTTCACGTAAGGGTCGTTAATGTGGTCGTGCAACCAGTTTTTGTTTAATTTCTTCTTCTTCATTCGCGTAGAATACTGCCTTTAAGGGAACCACTAAAAATATATTATGCAAAAACTTACACCCGTTGAGCGCAGCGCCCTGCGCGCCGAAGCTCACGCGCTGAAGCCCATCGTTCTGATCGGCGAAGCGGGACTGACCGCCAACGTCCTCAAGGAAATCGCCCTGGGCCTCGATTCGCACGGCCTGATCAAGGTGCGCGTGTTCGGCGACGACCGCGAAGCGCGCGCCGCCATGTACGACACCATCTGCGAGCAACTGGACGCGGCGCCGGTGCAACACATCGGCAAGCTGCTGGTCCTGTACCGTCCGAAAGTGGAAACCACGAAGGAACGCTCGACGTCGGGCAAAGGCCTGCGGGAAGTGACCATCGTCAAGCCTAGCCCGAGCGGCACCAAGCGTCCGTCCGTGACCAAGGTGCTGTTGAAAGGGAATGAACGCGTGACCCAGGGCGGCAACATCAAGCGCGCCAAGCCACAGCAGAAATCCTCGAAGAAGAGCGCTCTGGGTTCGAAATAAACCCGGGCATCGTCCTTTCCCCGGCGGGGAAAGGACGAAAACACTACATTATTGCTTAGTTATTGCTTGATCACCAGCCACGCGGCCAGCAAACTCTGCACCAAGAACAGACCGCTGGAAATGCCGTGCAGGATGCCGAACTCGTTCTTGGCGGCCGATTCCATCACACCGCCCGGCCCCGCCGCGGCACGCAACGCGCCCATCATCGGCTGCAAGCCGAAGTGCGACACCAGCGTACACCCCAGCATCACCAGGATCACCGCCATCAACGTGCGGCGCGACTTGACCTCGGAGTTGCGGGCCGAACCGGCGAAGATCCCGGCCGTCTCCGTGCCCTTGCTCACCCACACCAGCACCAGCATGATCGCGGCGCAGGCGATCGACAGCCATGCGAGGTTGTTAAAGAGGCTGGCGGCGATGGTGCCGGCCAGCGCGCGGTCGCTCAAGGTGGCGAACAGGGTCGGGGCGGCCAGATAGCCGATCGCCCACAAACTGCCCGCCCACAAGGTCGCGACCAGCAAACGGATACGCGCAAGTAGCATCAGATGTAACGCACTTCCAGAATTTCGTATTCGCGCGGGCCCGACGGCGCCTGCACTTCCACCACGTCGCCGGCGGACTTGCCGATCAGCGCGCGGGCGATCGGCGAGGTCACCGATACTTTGCTCAATTTCAGATCCGCCTCGTCCAGGCCGACGATCTGGTAGGTCACTTTCGCGCCCGATTCCAGGTCTTCGAGGTCGACGGTCGACGCGAACACGACGCGGCCTTCGGCGTCCAGGGTGGTCGGATCGATGATCTGCGCGGCGCTCAGCTTACCTTCCAATTCCGCGATGCGGCCTTCGACGAACGCCTGGCGCTCCTTGGCGGCGTCGTACTCGGCGTTTTCCGACAGGTCGCCATGCGAACGCGCTTCAGCAATCGCGTCGATCACGATACGGCGTTCTTTGGTCTTCAACTGGTGCAACTCTTCTTTCAAGAGCTCGGCGCCGTACTTGGTAAGTGGAACTGAAGTCATGTTGTTTATTTACTCTGGTTTTACAATGGAAAACCACAGAGGCCACGCCAACTGCAGCGCGAGCTCTGTGGTTCAAAAGTACTGCTAAGCCTTAGTGTAAGGTTTTATGCAGCCCTTGTAAATCGTACACTTGCAGTTCGTCCAAATGACGAATGCCCTCGACCGCCGCTTCGGCGCCGGCGATGGTGGTGTACGTCGTCACTCGCGAGGCCAGCGACGAGGTGCGGATCGCGCGCGAATCGGTGATGGCGTTGCGCTTTTCTTCGACGGTGTTGATCACCAGGACGATCTCGTGGTTCTTGATCATGTCGACGATGTGCGGACGGCCCTCGACCACCTTGTTGACGGCGGTGACCGGAATGCCGGCCGCCGAGATCACGGCGGCGGTGCCCTTGGTGGCCACCAGCGAGAAGCCGATCTCGACCAGGTCGCGCGCCACCTTGACGGCGCGCGGCTTGTCGGACGATTTCACCGACAGGAACACCTTGCCCGACTTCGGCAGCTTGACGCCGGCGCCCATCTGCGATTTGACGAACGCTTCGCCGAAGGTCTTGCCAACGCCCATGACTTCGCCGGTCGACTTCATCTCCGGTCCGAGGATGGTGTCGACACCCGGGAATTTCACGAACGGGAACACGGCTTCCTTGACGCTGTAGTAAGGCGGCACGACTTCGGTCGTGATGCCCTGCTGCGCCAGGGTCTGGCCGACCATGCAGCGCGCCGCGATCTTGGCCAGTTGCAGGCCGGTTGCCTTCGACACGAACGGCACCGTGCGCGAGGCGCGCGGATTCACTTCCAGCACATACACGACGTCCTTCGACACGCCGTCGACGTCCTGCTTCTGGATCGCGAACTGCACGTTCATCAGGCCGACCACGTTCAGGCCCTTGGCCATCAGCGAGGTTTGGCGCTTCAGTTCATCGATGGTGTCCTGCGCCAGCGAGTAAGGCGGCAGCGAGCACGCCGAGTCGCCCGAATGGACGCCGGCTTGTTCGATGTGTTCCATCACGCCGCCGATGAAGGTGGTCTCGCCGTCGGAGATGCAATCGACGTCGCACTCGATGGCGTCGTTCAGGAAGCGGTCCAGCAGCACCGGCGAATCGTGCGATACCTTGACCGCTTCGCGCATGTAGCGTTCCAGGTCGCGCTGCTCGTGGACGATTTCCATCGCCCGTCCACCCAGCACGTACGAAGGACGCACCACCAGCGGGTAGCCGATTTCCTGCGCCAGCGCCAGGGCGTCGGCTTCGGTGCGCGCGGTGCGGTTCGGCGGCTGGCGCAGGTCCAGCTTTTGCAGCATCTTCTGGAAACGCTCGCGGTCTTCGGCGGCGTCGATCATGTCCGGCGAGGTGCCGACGATCGGCACGCCGTTCGCTTCCAGGTCCAGCGCCAGTTTCAACGGGGTCTGGCCGCCGTATTGAACGATCACGCCGACCGGCTTTTCCAGGTCGACGATTTCCAGCACGTCTTCCAGGGTCAGCGACTCGAAGTACAGGCGGTCGGAGGTATCGTAGTCGGTCGACACGGTCTCCGGATTGCAGTTGACCATGATGGTCTCGTAGCCGTCTTCGCGCATCGCCAGCGCCGCGTGCACGCAGCAGTAGTCGAATTCGATACCCTGGCCGATACGGTTCGGGCCACCGCCCAGCACCATGATCTTCTTCTTGTCGGTCGGATTGGACTCGCACTCTTCATCGTAGGTCGAGTACATGTACGCGGTGTTGGTCGAGAACTCGGCCGCGCAGGTGTCGACGCGCTTGTACACCGGACGGATGTTCAGTTCATGGCGGCGCGCGCGCACCGCCTTGGCGTCGGTCTGCAGCAGGAAGGCCAGGCGGCGGTCCGAGAAGCCTTTTTGCTTCAGCTTGTACAGCACGGTCTTGTCCAGCTGTTCCAGTTTCTGCGTGTCCATCCACAGTTCCAGGTCGACGATCTCTTTAATCTGGATCAGGAACCATGGATCGATCTTGGTCAGCTGGTGCACTTCCTCCAGCGTGAAGCCCTGGGCGAAGGCGTCGCCCACATACCAGATGCGCTCCGGACCCGGCTCGCCCAGTTCCTCTTCGATCTTCTCGCGGTCCTTGGTCTTTTCGTTCAAGCCATCGACGCCGACTTCCAGGCCGCGCAGGGCTTTCTGGAACGATTCCTGGAAGGTGCGGCCGATCGCCATCACTTCGCCGACGGATTTCATCTGCGTGGTCAGGTGGTGGTCGGCGGTCGGGAATTTCTCGAACGTGAAGCGCGGGATCTTGGTCACGACGTAGTCGATCGACGGTTCGAACGAGGCCGGGGTCGCGCCGCCGGTGATCTCGTTGCGCAGCTCGTCCAGCGTGAAGCCGACGGCCAGCTTGGCCGCCACTTTGGCGATCGGGAAGCCGGTGGCCTTCGAGGCCAGCGCGGACGAACGCGATACGCGCGGATTCATTTCGATGACGATCATGCGGCCGTCGGCCGGGTTGATCGAGAACTGCACGTTCGAACCGCCGGTGTCGACGCCGATTTCACGCAGCACCGCCAGCGAGGCGTTGCGCATGATCTGGTATTCCTTGTCGGTCAGGGTCTGCGCCGGCGCCACGGTGATCGAGTCGCCGGTGTGCACGCCCATCGGGTCCAGGTTTTCGATCGAGCAGATGATGATGCAGTTGTCCGCCTTGTCGCGCACCACTTCCATCTCGTACTCTTTCCAGCCCAGCAGCGATTCTTCGATCAGCAGCTCGTTGGTTGGCGATGCTTCCAGGCCGCGTTTGCAGATCGCTTCGAATTCTTCTTCGTTGTAGGCGATGCCGCCGCCGCTGCCACCCATCGTGAACGATGGACGGATGATGGTCGGGAAGCCGACGTCGCGCTGCACGGCCCACGCCTCGTCCAGCGAGTGGGCGACGCCGGAGCGTGCCGAACCCAGGCCGATTTTGGTCATCGCGTCCTTGAACTTGGAGCGGTCCTCGGCCTTGTCGATGGCTTCCGGCGTGGCGCCGATCAGCTCGACCTTGTACTTGTCGAGGATGCCGTGGCGATGCAGGTCCAGCGCGCAGTTCAGCGCGGTCTGGCCGCCCATGGTCGGCAGGATCGCGTCCGGCTTTTCCTTGGCGATGATTTTCTCGACGACTTGCCACGTGATCGGCTCGATGTAGGTCACATCGGCCATTTCGGGGTCGGTCATGATGGTCGCCGGATTGCTGTTGACCAGAATGACCTTGTAGCCTTCTTCGCGCAGGGCCTTGCAGGCCTGGGCGCCGGAATAATCGAACTCGCAAGCCTGGCCGATAATGATCGGGCCAGCGCCAATAATCAGAATACTTTTAATGTCTGTACGTTTAGGCATCTTATTTTTTCTCCGTTGCTTCCATCATGCCGATGAAGCGGTCAAACAGGTAAGCGACGTCAGTCGGGCCGGGCGAAGCTTCAGGGTGGCCCTGGAAGCAGAACGCCGGTTTGTCGGTGCGGGCGAAGCCCTGCAGCGAGCCGTCGAACAACGAGCTATGGGTTACGCGGGTGTTGGCCGGCAGCGTCGCGGCGTCCACGGCGAAACCGTGGTTCTGCGAGGTGATCATCACCTTCTTGCTGTCCAGGTCCTGCACCGGGTGGTTGGCGCCGTGGTGGCCGAACTTCATCTTCAGCGTTTTCGCGCCGGAGGCCAGTGCCATGATCTGGTGGCCCAGGCAGATACCGAACACCGGGATGCCTTTGTCGATCAATTCCTTGGTGGCGGCGATCGCGTAATCGCACGGCTCCGGGTCGCCCGGGCCGTTCGACAGGAACACGCCGTCCGGGTTCAGGGCCAGCGCGTCGGCGGCGGTAGCTTGCGCCGGCAGCACCGTCACTTTGCAGCCGCGCTCCACCAGCATGCGCAGGATGTTGCGCTTGACGCCGTAGTCGTACGCGACCACGTGGAACTTGGGCTCCGCGAGTTTGCCGTAGCCTTCGCCGAGCGTCCATTCCGCTTCGGTGAATTCGTAGGCGGTCTTGGTCGAGACGACTTTGGCCAGGTCCATGCCGGCCAGGCCGGGGAAGGAACGGGCCAGTTCCAGCGCTTGCGCGGTGGACGGCTCGTTGCCTTGCGTGCCGACCAGGATGGCGCCGGATTGTGCGCCTTTTTCGCGCAGGATGCGGGTCAGTTTGCGGGTGTCGATACCGGCGATGGCGACGATGTTCTCGGCCTTCAGGTAATCGGCCAGCGACTGGGTGGAGCGGAAGTTCGACGCCATCAACGGCAGGTCACGGATGATTAGGCCGGCCGCGTGGACTTTGGAGGACTCGACGTCTTCTGGATTGACGCCGGTGTTGCCGATGTGTGGATACGTCAGGGTGACGATCTGGCGGCAATAGCTGGGATCGGTCAGGATTTCCTGATAGCCGGTCATGGAGGTATTGAAAACGACTTCCCCGGTGGTATGGCCGGCGGCGCCGATTGAAAAACCTTTAAAAATGGTTCCGTCGGCGAGGGCCAGTATGGCTGGAACGGCGGGGCCAGAAAAAAATGGCGGCAAGGGTAACTCCTGATAAAGTTACCGTAGCTGCGCCACGTCAGACGACCGTCGTGTGTCCCCCGCCGTCGCAGGCCGGGGTGGATGGTCAGATTGAATATGGAGTGAGTGGTAGTCGGCTACGGTAGAGGTGAGATTGGCTAAACCTTTGAATTATAACCAAATCCCACCTGCTTGGCAATGGAAGGCCGGCGAAATCGCGGCAAAAAAAATCGCCCTGAGCGGACGATTTCTTTTCCTTGCCAGATCAACATGTCACACTCCGGGATCCGGTCCTCCATCGCTAGACGGGCTGATCCGTCGAAGATCCGCGTAGGAATAGGCGAAGCGTAAACCGCCATGCATGCGCCGCCGACGGCCCGTGTAGCCCTCCCAATGTCGAGCCTGTGTAGCAATGACGGACCTGACCCTGGAGTTCAGCGTGGAACTTAATTCAGCGCGGCGATGCCGGCCTTGGCGATTTGCGCGTCTTCCGCCGATTTGACGCCCGAGACGCCGACCGCGCCGATGATGTGGCCATCAACGATGATCGGCACGCCGCCTTCGAGCATGCCATCGGTTTGCGGCGCCGGCGCGCTCAGGAACGAGACGCGGCCGTTGTTGATCATGTCTTCGTAGATCTTCGATTCGCGGCGGCCCAGCGCCGACACGCGCGCCTTGGCCGGCGCGATGTGCGACGACAGCGGCGCGGCACCGTCCTGGCGCTGCAGCCACAGCAGATGGCCGCCGTCGTCGACGATGGCGATCACGACCGCCCATTTGTTGGCGGCGGCCTCGGCCTCGGCGGCGGCGGCGATTTTCTTGACGTCGGCGAGCGACAAATATGGTTTGGTTTGCATGGTTCTTCCTTATTTTTCAAGCGGTGATAATAGAGGATGCGGTAACGCCTACGGCTTGCGCCGCGCTTCGAGTTTCTGTTTGATCTGCGGCATCGCCAGCGCGGCGGCCTGTTCGCCGGCCAAAATCGCCTGATTGCGGCCGGCGAAGTCGTTGCCGGCCATCTTGCCCAGGCTCGGCGCGATGACGATGTCGGCGTCCTTCAATTCATACTGGTTGATGCGCTGGCCCATGATGCTGAAGGTCTGCATGATGACGTCGACCGAACTGACGGTGGCCTGCACGTCGGCCTGCGTGGAGATATTGACGGCGATGACGAAGTCCGCGCCCATGTCGCGCGCGAAGCGCACCGGCACCGGCGCCACCAACCCGCCGTCGACATACGAGCGGCCGCTGATCGTCACCGGCTGGAACACGCCCGGCACCGACGACGACGCCCGCACCGCCATGCCGGTATTCCCGCGCTGGAAAAGAATCGGCTGGCCGGTCTTCAAATCCGTCGCCACCGCGCCAAACGGCACCTTGAGCTTTTCCATCGGCTGGTTGTTGACCACCTTGTTGACGTAGGCCTGCAGCGCCTCGCCCTTCAACACGCCGGTGCTTTTGCCGAACAGCGGCATGGCCCAATCGGAGATCGCCGCTTCATCCATGTCGAAGGCGAGTTTTTGCAGCTGGAAGCCGGTGTTCCCGGCCGCGTAAAGGGCGCCGACCACGCTGCCGGCGCTGGTGCCGACGACGATATCCGGATAAATACCCTGCGCCTCGAGCGCCTTGATCACGCCGATGTGGGCGAAGCCGCGCGCGGCGCCACCGCCCAGCGCCAGGCCGATCTTGATCTTGCGCGGCGGTAGCGGCTCGGGCAAGGCGATCGGCTGGACCGGCGTTTCAATCACTGGCGTGGTTTTGCAGCCGACGATGGCGGTTGCGGCGAAGATGGCTAAAGCGGCGAGGGTGAGACGGCGTAGTTGCATGTGTTGGTATAGTGGCTATGGTGGCTGATTTGGCGCAGCAGATTGTAACTGAATAGGCCCGGACGACTGCAAACGCGCACGCATTTGAGTGAACGCCGCATGCGGATTGGTTGAATTGCTTGATAAACTCACGCTACCCCTGTCTTGCAAGGCACTCCATGCTCCGCATCCTCGCCATCGCCCTCCTTTGCCTCCCCCTGTACGCCCACCGCATCCTGCACGCGGCCGAATCGCGCGACCTCTCGGGCGAGTGGCGCTTTGCCATGGACCGCAACGACGACGGCGTGAACCAGGCATGGTTCTCCCGCGATCTGAAGGACGGCATCGCCCTCCCCGGCATCCTGCAGGCGCAGGGCTACGGCGACGACATCACCGCCAAAACGCCGTGGGTGCTGTCGCTGTACGATAAGAACTGGGACCAGCGCGAAGACTACAAAACCCATACCGCCGCCGGCAACGTCAAGGTCCCCTTCCTGTCGCAGCCGCCCAAGCACTACCTCGGCGCGGCCTGGTACCAACGCGACATCGATGTTCCCGCCGCCTGGCGCGGCAAGCGCGTCGCCCTGTTGCTGGAACGTCCGCGCTGGGGATCGACCTTGTGGGTCGATGAGCGCAAGGTCGGCAGCAATCTCAGTCTGGTGGCCGGACACGAATACGATCTGGGGCTGCTGGCGCCGGGACGGCACCGGATCTCCGTCCGCGTCGACAACCGCATGCTGATGGCCTACCGGCCCGACGCCCACAGCGTCTCCGATTCGCTCGGCATGAGCTGGAACGGCATCGTCGGCAAAATGGAGCTGCGCGCCACCTCGCCGGTGTGGCTTGACGACGCCCAGGTCTACCCGGACGTGAAGACAAAAACGGCACGCGTCAAGATCAGCATCGGCAACGCCAGCGGCCGCGCAGGCAGCGGCACCGTCACGGCCAACGGCGTCGCGCACAAGGTCAAATGGAGCGCGCAAGGCGGCGGTGCCGAGATCAAGGTGCGCTTCCCTGCGAACACCCAAACGTGGGACGAGTTCAATCCCGCGCTGCAGAACGTCCGCGTTCAGCTCAAAGGCCCGGGCGCGGCCGATACGCGCGACGTCAGCTTCGGCTTCGCGCAGATCGCCGCCAAGGGCAATCAATTCCTGCTGAACGGGCGAACGCTGTTTTTGCGCGGCACCCACCACGGCGGCGACTTTCCGCTGACCGGCTCCCCGCCGACCGACGTCGCCTACTGGCGCAAGATCATCCAGATCAACAAGGACTGGGGCATCAACCACATGCGCTTCCACTCATTCTGCCCGCCGGAGGCGGCGTTCCAGGCCGCCGATGAACTGGGCGTGTACCTGCAGCCGGAACCGGGCATGTGGAACGAGGTCTCGCCAGGCACCCCGATGGACAAGATGCTGTACGAAGAGACCGAGCGCATGATCAGAGCCTACGGCAACCATCCATCCTTCATCCTGCTCAGCCCAGCCAACGAACCGAAAGGCCGTTGGAAGGAAGCCTTCGACGCCTGGATCGCCCACTACCGCAAGGCCGATCCGCGCCGGCTGTACTCCAACGGCACCGGTCACACCGAGAAGGAAGTCCCCGGCCTGGCCGACGGCACCGACTTCCTGGCGATGCAGCGCATCGGTCCAAAACCGCTGCGCGGCGACAAAGGCTGGTTCGGCCGCGACTACGGCGCTTCGCTGGCCGGCGTCAACGTGCCGGTGGTGTCGCACGAAACCGGCCAGTGGGCGGCCTATCCCGACTACGACATCATCCGCAAATTCAGGGGTTATCTGCGGCCGGGTAATTACGAGATCTTCCGCGACTCGCTGGCCCGCCACGGCATGGCCGCGCGCAACAAGGACTTCGCCTGGGCCTCGGGGAAATTCCAGGTGCAGGCCTACAAGGAGGAGATCGAAGCGAACCTGCGCACCCCGGGTTTGATGGGCTATCAACTTCTCGACCTGCACGACTATCTGGGCCAGGGCACGGCGCTGGTCGGCATCCTGGACGCGTTCTGGGAGCCGAAAGGCTACGCGACGGCCGAGGAATTCCGGCGCTTCAACGGCCAGACCGTGCCGCTGGCGCGGCTGCTAAAGCGCACCTGGAACACCAACGAAACGCTGACGGCGGACGTGGAGATCGCCCACTTCGGCGCCGCCGCCCTGGCCGACGCGCAGCCTTGGTGGAAGCTGATCGACGCCACCGGCCGCGTCGCCGCCAGCGGCGAATTCGCACGCCGCACGATCGACATCGGCAAGAACATCCCGCTCGGACAAATCAAGCTGCCCCTCAAGGAGTTGGCGGCGCCACTGGCGTACCGGCTCCAGGTCGGCGTCGGCACGGCGGTTGAGCCGCTGGCCGAAAACGACTGGAACATCTGGCTCTACCCCGCCAACATCACCACGCCGGAACCGGCCGACGTGCTGGTCACGCACAGCTGGCCGGCGGCCGAGGCCAGCCTCGCGGCGGGAGGCAAAGTGCTCTACCTGCCGCTGGCGCCGGATCTGGACTGGAGCGGCCCGCCGCTCGACAGCGTGCCGGTGTTCTGGAACCGCTTGATGAATCCCGCCTGGAGCCGCACGCTCGGGGTCTGGATCGACAACAAGCACCCGGCGCTGACGCAGTTCCCCACCGACCGCTTCAACGACTGGCAATGGTCGGAATTGATCAGGGGCGCGCGCACCGTCAATCTGGACCGGCTGCCGCCGGCGCTGCAACCGATCGTGCAACCGGTCGACGACTGGAACCGCAATTTCAAACTGGGCCTGCTGCTGGAGGCGAAGGTGGGCGACGGCCGCCTGATGGTCGCCAGTCCGGACCTGGAAACCAGGCTGGATAAGCGCATCGTCGCGCGCCAGCTGCGCAAGTCGGTGCTCGACTACATGGCCAGCGACAGCTTCAATCCGCAGACGGCCATCAGCGCCGCCGACTTCCGCAAGGCGTTGTTCGATACGCTGGTGATGAAGAAGCTGGCCGCCGGGGCCAGCGGCGGAAACAACCCGGCCAACGCCATCGACGGCGATCCGAACACCTTCTGGAGCGCCGGCACGCAGGCGGCGCCGCGCACCCCGCAGACGCTGACAATCGGCTTCCCGGCGCCGGCCTCCTTCTCCGGCCTGCTGCTGATGCCGCGCCAGAACCACCGCGACCATGAAGGCGACGTGCGCGAATACCTGATCGAAACCAGCGACGATGGCGATACCTGGAAGGAGATCAAACGCGGCGCGCTGGTCTCCACCTACGACCAGCAACGCATCGAATTCGGCAAGAACGTCAAAGCGCGCCAGCTGCGCTTCATCGCGCTCAGTGGCTTCGGCGGCGACAACACCGCGGCCATCGCCGAACTGGCGCTGCTCCATACCGGTCCGGCGCTGCCGGAAAACAGCGCGGGCGTGACGTATCGGCGCGTAAAGTCGGCCTCGAGCGACATCGACGAGAACATCGCACCCGCTACGGAACCACGCAGGGCGGATTAGGCGGAACGCCGTAATCGGCCCTGCCTGCATCCCCGGGATTCACGGATTCAGACAAGCCTCGATCGACAGCTCCAACAGCGGGAAATGCCCGGTCGGCAGCGTATGCACGGCGGCCTGCGGGAACACCTCCTTCCAGATCTCGCAATCGCGAACCGGATCGACCATCGGATCGAATTCCCCGAAAATCACCGACACCGGGCCCTGGTAAGGGCTGCGCACCGGTTCCAGCGAGCCGGCGGCGAAATCGTCCGACGTCGCCACCGACGACGGCCCGTCGAACACGCCCGGCTGCTGCAGCAGATAGGCGAACACCTGCGGCTCATCGCCCGAATTGGGACCGAAGTACAGCGACGTCACGTTCGGCAGCAGCCACAATGCCCCCATCACGTCCCAGAACCGCGCGCGGCCCGGCGCGGCCTCGTACTCCGCCAGCGCCGCCACCAGCTTGCCGGCGTTGGCGTCTTGCGCGTGCAGCGCCAGGCCGTGGCGGGCAAGGCGCAGCGCGGCCTCCTCCGGATTGAAGGTCGGCGCCAGCAGCACGATGCGGGCGATCGATTCCGGCATCTGGCGCGCCAGGTGCACCGCCAGATGCGCGCCGAAGGAACTGGCCATGATCGTCATCGGCCCGCCCAGCATGTCGACGCCGAGCCGGAACTCGGCCACGGTCGCGGCCAGCAAATCCTGATACGGGCGCGTGGCGCAGGACACGGCCGACGGCTGCTGCCACCAGTGCACGTTGTCGGCGTCCGGGTAGCGCTGGCGCTCGAACGCGGTGCCCAGACCCGGCCCGCCATGCAAATAGAATATCGTCGGTGGCTGCACTCGGTGATCCTCCAGTTTAGTTGGTTGGTTGGTATGCAAAGCGTTGACTTCATTGTAATCTGCCGTCAACATCTGAGCATGAAAAAATATCTGCTGGCGCTCGCCCTCCCCCTGCTTATGTCCACCGCCTGCCAGGCCGCCGCGCTCTCGCCGCGCGACCAGGCCACCGTCGTCAACGAGGTGCTGGCCGACCGGCTGGACAATCTGCTGCCCGGGATGATGGAGCAGACCGGCATCGACATGTGGGTGCTGGTCTCGCGCGAGTACAACGAAGATCCGGTGCTCAAAACCATGCTGCCGGCCGAATGGCTCAACGCCCGCCGCCGCACCATCATCGTGTTCCACCGCGATCCGGTCAAGAAAACGGTGGAAAAGCTGGCGGTGGCGCGCTATGCGGTCGGCAAGAGCATCGCCGCCGCCTGGGACATGAAAAAATTCCCCGACCAGTGGGACGCGCTGGTCGATATCATCAAAACCCGCAATCCGAACAAGATAGCGCTGAACACCTCGCGCCATTTCGGCCACGCCGACGGCATCGACCACACCGACTACATCGAGCTGCTGCAGGCGCTGCCCGCCGCCTACAAGCAAAAGGTCGTCCCGGCCGAGCCCCTGGCGATCCGCTGGCTCGAAACGCGCGGCGAGCGCGAAATGCAGATCTACCCGCAGCTGGTCAACGCCACCCACAGGATCATCGACGAAGGCTTTTCAGAGCGCGTCATCACGCCGGGCATCACCACCACCGACGACGTGGTGTGGTGGTTCCGCCAGAAGATCCGCGATCTCGGCTACGACACCTGGTTCCACCCGTCGGTGGAAATCCAGCGCAGCGGCAAAGGCTTGGCCGATCCGACCGTGATCGTGCCGGGCGACCTGCTGCACGTCGATATCGGCATCACCTACCTGCGCCTGAACACCGACGTGCAGCAGCACGCGTATGTGCTCAAGCCGGGAGAGCACGCGGCGCCGGCGGCGCTGGCGCAGGCCTTCGGCCAGGCCAACCGCTTGCAGGACATCCTGCTGGCGCAGTTCAAGGAAGGCCGCAGCGGCAACCAGATGCTGGCCGGGGCGCTGGCGCAGGCGCGCGCGGAGGGCATCAAGCCGACCATCTACAGCCATCCGCTGGGCTACCATGGCCATGCCGCCGGTCCGGCCATCGGCATGTGGGCTATGCAAAACGGCGTACCGGGAAGCGGCGACGAGGCCCTTCGCCCACGCACCGCGTATTCGATCGAACTGAGCGCGGCATCGGTTTTGCCGGGCTGGCCGGCGCCGGTGAATATCATGTTGGAAGAGGATGCGTACTTCGACGAATCGGGCATCCGCTACCTCGACGGCCGGCAGAAAAGCATGTATTTGATCCCGCGCGCCACTGGCGGCGCGCCTTCCGGCAATTGAGTGAAAAATAGCATTTATTGACTCCGCAAAACGAATAGTGCCGGCAGGCTCTGGTGTGTCAATATTTCCGCACACCTGCGAGAATATCGCTTCCGGCGTCCGGCCAAAGCGCCTGTGTCGCCTCACATTTTGGCCGCTATTTGAATGAGGAGATTAATATGAATTCGTTTGTGGAAACCATATCGCCAGCAGCAAAAAATCACATCGAAGCACGTATCGCTTACTTTAACGATGTGTCGCTTGCCATGGTGCAGACGATGCGCGAACTGGCAGAAGTGAACCTGCAGTTCAGCCGCAGCTGGATGCAGGATTCCACGCAAATGCTGCAAACGGCACTGCTGACGCCGCCCACCGAGCGCGCCGATGCCAGCCCATCCGTCGAGGCGGTCGCGCAGAAACTGCAGACCTATCAACAGCAACTGGTGAAGATCACCAGCGACTTCCAGACGAACATCAACCAGGTTGCGCAACAGCACGTGCCACAAACGGCGCGCACCGCCACCGAGCTGGCCGACGTGGTGACCCAAAAGGCCGCCGCACAGACCGACCAGCAACTGCGCATGCAGAAGGCCGCCGGCAAGGAAATCCTCGACCAGGCGACCCAATTCGCCCAGGTCGCGGCGCAAAACCGCGCGATGCAGCAGCCGGCATCGATGCAGAGCGACGAAAACAAAGGCAACAAGAGCTAATCCAACGCCTGGTCCCACCCCGCACGGCGATCCATCCCAGGGTCGTACCCACACGGGTACGACCCTTTGTTTTGCTGGCGCCGGGCCGCCCCTGCCCGCTTAAAGGAAGCGGTCCGGAATATCCTGCACGAACGGATACATCGAGAAATACGGTTTCGATTCCTCCAACACCTGCTTGAACGACGGCCGCATCACCAGCCGCTCGAAGTACGCCTGCAGCTGGCTGTACTCCTCCGGGAACGGCAAGATCGTGCTGGCATAGAACAGCGCCGGCGCCGCCGCGCAGTCGGCCATGCTGAAGTCGTCGCCGCACATCCATATCCTGCTCGTCATGCGTTTCTCGATCATCTTGTAGGCGGTCTTGAGCTTGGTGCGCTCCTTGGTCTGGTCGCACTGCAAGCCGGTCAGATGGCCGTTGACGATGGTTTGCATCGGCTCCTGCACGTAATTGTCGAAGAAGCGGTCCCACAGGCGCACGTCCAGCGCCGCGTCCCAGTCGGCCGGGATCAGCGGCTTCTCGCCGGGGAAATAGCGGTCCAGATACTCGATGATGACCGACGTCTCCGGCACGTCGCGGGTGCGCTCGTGGTCGCGGATCACCGGGAACTTGCACGGCGGCCACATCGCCTGCAGTTCGGCGCGGTCGCTCTCCTCGCCCAGATTGATGATGCGCTTGTCGAATTGGGTGCCGTTCTCGTACAGCGCGATCAGCACCTTGTGGCAGAACGAGGCCAGCGGATGGTAGTAAAGGGTCAAAGACATGTCAGCTCCTGGGTGCCGGCACCGCCACGCGATACCGGAGAATTCAGCAAATGATACTTCAGCCAAGCCGATAGCGGCGGACCGCAAATGTTGCCACACTTCAGCCCGTTCCGAACCGGGCAATCACGCACCGGCGGACCTCGATCCACCACCGACAGGAAAACCACCATGCGCCACGCCCTGAACCTCAAGCTCGCCTTCGCCCTGACCACCTTGTGCGCCCTGGGCGCCAACAGCAGCGCCGCCGACGCGCCCGACGGCGACAGCCTGACGGTCGGCCTGGGCGCCGCCTACGTGCCCGAGTACGCCGGCAGCGACGACAGCCGCGTGGTGCCGCTGCCGTTCCTGGAACGCACGTGGGCCAACGGCTTCTTCATCAGCACCCGGCGCGGCCTCGGTTACCAAACCAATGTCGGCGCGGTCAACCTGAGCGGCGCGCTCGGCTACGGCGGCGCGCGCGACGAGAAGAAGCGCACCTTCGCCGCCGGTTCGGACGCGTTGCGCGGCATGGGCGACATCGACGGCGGCCTGCAGGCCGTGCTGACGGCCAGCTACCAGCTTGGCACGGTCGGCCTGAGCCTTGGCACGACGCAGGCCGTCGGCAAGCGCGAGAATGGTTCGACCTACACGCTGGGCGCCTCCATGCCGCTCTACAATGGCGGCGGCCACAACGTCAGCCTGAGCGCGTCGGCCGTGTATGGCGACAACAAGCACATGCAGACCTATTTCGGCGTCACCGATGTCCAGGGCGCGCGCTCGGGCTATCGGCCGTACCGCGCCAAGGCCGGCCTGGAAAGCGTCGGCGCCGCCGTCACCTGGAGCCACGAAATCAACCGCAACTGGTCGTCCTACGCCGCCGTGGGCGTGACCCGCCTGACCGGGGACGCCGCCGACAGTCCGCTGACCTTCCGCAAGACCACGCCGCTGGTCATGTCGGGGATCAGCTACAAGTTTTGACTGAGGTTGCCCGGGTGATATTATTGCGCGAAAATTAGCCACCTCGCGCAATGATCTCCGACACCACACTCGCCACCTATATTCTGCTTGCCGCCGCGGTTTGCGCCGCGTGGGCCAAACCGGCCGCCCTCGGGCGCGTCACCATCGCGCCCTGGACCGCGTTTTTTGCCGCCGCGCTCGGGCTCGGCATGGCGGCCGGCGTGCTGCGGTCGCCGGCCATCGTCGCGTTGGCGGCGCTGGCCGGAACGGCGTACATGACGGCGCGCGCGCCGCAGCCATACGTGCGCGTGGTTTCCGGCGTCGTCACGGCGGTGCTGGCATTGGCGCTGGCGATCCACAAGCTGCCCGGCTTCAACAACGCGGTGGTGATCGACGCCGTCACGATATCCCCCGGCGCAGCGCCTTTCACGCAGTACGCCAACTTCGACAAGGGCGCCGTCGGCCTGATCCTGCTGGCGTTCCTGTGCAGCCGGGCCCGCTCGTGGAACGAGTTCGGCGGCGTCATCAAGCGGTCGCTGCCGGTGCTGCTGGCCACCCTGGTGGCCGTGCTGGGTCTGGCCACGGCGATCGGCGCGGTGCGGCCGGACTTGAAGCTGTCGCAACTGACGATGCAATTTATCGCGGTCAATCTGTTCTTCACGGTGGTGGCGGAGGAAGCCTTTTTCCGCGGCTTCCTCCAGCACCGCCTGGCGGCGTCGCTGGCGCGCTGGCGCAGCGGCAAGTGGATCGCGCTGGTCTGCTCGGCGCTGCTGTTCGGACTGGCCCATCTGCCCGGCGGCGCGGCGTATGCGCTGCTGGCCACCATCGCAGGCTTCGGCTATGCCTATGCCTATCACATCACCCAGCGCATCGAGGCGCCGATCTTCCTGCACATCGCGCTCAACGCCGCACATTTCATCGGCTTCAGTTACCCCGCCCTGCGTTGAGATGCGCCGGCAACCCCGGCGCCCCACGTCAACCGCCCGCCGCGCGCGCCGCCAGCCTTCCCGGCAACTCGTCCAGTTCCGTGGCGGCTTCGGCGGGCGTAGCGGCCGCCGCTCCCATGTTCCGTAGGATTTTGAGCTTTACGTCGCGGCAAGCTACACTGGCTACCACTTTGCAGTTCAATGCTGTGCTTGAGGGAGAACAATGATGGCCAAAACCGAGTACGCGTCGCACTATTCCGATGCCGGCTTCTGGAACAAGATAAAGACCCACGCGAAGACCGCCGGGCAAAAAGTGCTCGAGCAGGCGTTGAAAATGTACTACTCCGCCACCGATCCGGACACGCCGCTGTGGGCGAAGACCACCATCTATGGCGCGCTCGGCTATTTCATTTCGCCGATCGACGCGATACCGGACCTGCTGCCGGCGCTGGGCTACACCGACGACATCGGCGTGCTGATCGCCGCCGCCACCGCCGTGGCCGCGCACATCAAGGACGAGCATGTGCAGAAGGCCAGGGACACGCTGCAACAATGGTTCGGCAACTAGTAAGCGACTAGTTTCGGCGACCCGCAAATCGTCGCGATGTAAGGTGTTGCACGGCCGCGAGTTAGGCTACAATTGGGCTCATTCGAATTTCTTCCGATCTAATTTCATCCCCGTTGCAAGGAGCACGACATGAGTCCAGAGCACGACAGACGTCAGAGCCGGCCGCCGGAGACGTCGGAAACGGCGGGTTGGCATTCGTTGGAATTCATCGTCCGGCAAGCGCTGGAAGTCCAACGCGATATCGGCACGCCAAGCGCGGTCGAGTTTTTACAGAGCATCAATATCAACCCGCAAGTCATCGCGCGCGTCCTCGCCCCCGACGCCAAATTGCGCGAAGCGGACCAGGTGGCCCTGGCCAGTTCGGTCACCGTCTCCGACCTGCCGATTTCGACCCCGGCCAACTACCTGCGTCGCAGCACCACCTGACCCCCTCACGCCCCGCCGGCGCCCATCCGCCCGGCGGCTCGCGTCAAACTACGTAAGAAGCATTGACACACGATAGCCCTTAATTTAGGCTCGGAAAGCAGGCTGTTGCAGCCTGCCTCCGCAGACTACCCACAAGGACCACGTGTCAGATTCACTCCCCGCCCGCGCATTGCCCAACGCTGTCGTCGGCCTGGTCGGTACCGCCACCGTGCTGGGCCTGCTGTACTTCGGCCGCGACGTGCTGATCCCCATCACGCTCGCCTTCATCTTCAGCTTCTTGATCGCGCCGTTCGTGCGCTCGCTGCGCCGCATCGGCCTCGGCCAGACCGCGTCGGTGCTGACCGGCGTGCTGCTGGTCACCGCCGCGCTGCTGATGATCGGCGCGGTGATGATCTCGCAGGTCAGCCGCCTCGGCGCCAGCCTGCCGCGGTACCAGGACACCATCGCCGCCAAGGTCGAAGCGCTCGACAGCCTCACGCGCGGCACCATCGGCAGCCTCGGCGGGCCGGCCGGCCAGCTGATCGAACATTTCACGCAAGACGTTCCAGGCACGCCGCTCGAAGCGCGGCCCGGCCTGCCGGGGGCCAGCCGCACGCCGGTACCGGTCGAAATCCACGAGCCCGCGCTCAAACCCTTGCAATTGCTGGGCAAGATCATCGCCTCGGTCTGGCCGCCGCTGGAGATGGCCGGCATCGTCTTCATCGTGCTGATCTTCGTGCTGCTGGAACACGAAGCGCTGCGCGACCGCTTCATCCGCCTGGCCGGCGGCGCCGACTTGCGCGCCACCACCATCGCCGTCAACGACGCCGGCGAGCGGTTATCGCGCTTCTTCATCTCGCAATTCGCCGTCAACGCCTGCACCGGCATCGCCATCTGGATCGGCTTGAGCGTGATCGGCCTGTCGCAGGCGCTGCTGTGGGGCACGATGACCGCCGTGCTGCGCTTCATCCCGTACGTTGGCTTCTGGATGTCCGCGTTCTGCGCCACCTTGCTGGCCGCCGCCATCGATCCGGGCTGGTCGCTGGCGCTGATGACGTTCGGCTGGTTCCTGGTGGTCGACATCATCGTCGCGCAGACCATCGAACCCAAGCTGTACGGCCACACCACGGGCCTGTCGCCGCTGTCGGTGGTGGTGGCGGCCATCTTCTGGAGCGCGATCTGGGGGCCGGTGGGGCTGGTGCTCTCGACGCCGCTGACGCTGTGCCTGGTGGTGGCGGGCCGCTACATCCGCGCGCTCAAGGTGCTGGAGATCATGTTCGGCGAATTGCCGGCGCTGACGATGCCGCAGAATTTCTATCAGCGCATCCTGTCCGGCGACGCCCACGAGATCGTCGCCAGCGCCAAGCGCTACATGCAACACAAGTCGCTGGCCGCCTATTGCGACGGCGTGCTGGCGCCAGCGCTGCACCTGGCCCACTTCGACCTGAAGGACAACGCCATCACGCCGGAGGAGGAAGTCAAGGTCAGCACGGCCGTGATCGCCGTCATTGAGGCTCTCAGCGGCGATCCGAAGTGGTGGAAGCGGCGCAAGAGCGCGTCGGCGCTGGCCGGGGTCGGCATCGGCCGCCAGCTGCGCGACAGCCGCATCTCCGCCACCGGCGAGTGGCAGGGGTCGTTCGACGTGCCGGCCGGCAGCCTGGTGCTTACCGTCGGGCTCAGCGGGCAGTTCGACGAACTGGCCACGGAGATTCTTGTGCGCGTGCTGCGCGAACAGAAAATCGATGCCCGCAGCACGAGCATGGAGGAGCTGGACGACCCGCCGCCGCCGGACGCATCGCCGGAGCTGGTGTCGATCGTCTGTCTGGTCAGTATCGATCCACTCAACGACCGCGAGAAGATGGACCAGGCGATCCGCCGGTTCCGCGAAGACCTGCCGCATTGCAAGCAGTTCGCGGTATTGTTGCCGAGTCCGTTCGAGAACCCGGACTTACGGGAGTGCAGGTTCGAACAGGCGGATCACGTATCCCATTCGTTCGAAGATGCGTTGCAGAGTTGCGTGAAGGCGCTGCAAGGCAAGGGGGCGTGACGGGGGATACCAGATCGCCCCGGCCGTCCGCTTACGCGTTGTATACTATCGATCGACGACCGAAATTATTATGAGGCGGACCTTATGAGTACGAAGACCTGGATGCTCGTTTGCAGGAAGCATAGTTCCAACCCGGTTTTGAGGCGCCGCCACCACCTATCGCTATGGTAGGCCTCCCTTATCGGCCGCTGTGGATGCTCGTTCAGCTACTATTGTTTGTGGCGATTCTTTTTTTGACTTCATTGTTGATTGACATGTCGTTTGCCGAGCCAGGCAAAGGATACCTCTCGAGGTCAGGACAAAAGGTACTGTGCGAAGCGTTGGCTCCTCGTGATAAATCAGGACTGCACTGCTCGGTTCTCGGTTCCAAAGAAACGAACCCTCAAGGGTACGCGCTTGTGATCGCTTCGCTCGCGGGCGCAATATCACTGGGTTGGTGGTGCGGCCGCCCCGGTCGAGGAATCCCATCGTATCGTACACCCCGCAAAAAATTGGGCCCTTGATTCGGTCGACATGCAATGCGAACTTATCGACACCTTTCCCCGTCGCTCGACGACGGTCGGCAAAGTTGGGGAAATGACCTGCGAAAGCGGGAGCCGTAGCCACGGGAAGGTCCGCCATCGCGCTGGGCGGCGAGGGCCGAAAGCTCCCGGGACGCGTCGCACGGCGATTAGCGCGGGCCGCGCGTCACCTTTGCCACGTAGGTCGGCAGGTTCCAGAGGCCTTCGAATCCCGGCGTCCGACTCATGCCGCTGTCTGCCACCAGCGTTTGCGCAAAGCGGCGTCCATCCCACACCCATTCCCTGGCGTCCACGCAGGCGCCCATGAGGCGCGACGGCGCCCCAGGCGCGGCAGGCGCGCGTGTTGTCGCAGGCGAGTTCCCAATCCTGATGGACGAACCGGATACCCGCCGGCGCGGCGGCCAAGGCGGGAAGGACGCAAGCGCCCAGCAATGCGGTGATCGGTAGCTTCACGCGGCGAGGATACCAAAATCCTGGGCCCGTCGGCGCCTCCGCAAATCACAGGACGGGGTCAAGTCTGTCATTCGGACATAGCCTGAACAATAGAAGCCTTTCAGTGCTGAGCTTGTGTCCGAATGACAGACTTGACCCCCGTTGCTGAGCTTGTGTCCGAATGACAGACTTCGTATACTGAGCATACCGCGTCGCCATTGGATAATACCGATGTTGAAACGGCCGGGCAGAGTGACACCGACCAGACTTAGTGCCATGGAGCACGCGGGTCAGATAGGTGCCTCCGCCTGTTTCATTTTATAAGTCCGAACGGTATCTTGGGCCATCGCTTCATGCGTAAGCCCGCATACGAGGAAGGTCAAAAATGGATACGATGTATGGAGCAGTAGGGATAGATGTCAGCAAGAAGAAGCTCGATATGGCGTTGCTGATAGACGAAAAAATCAAAGCCAAGGTGGTGGAAAATTGCGCCAAGGGCCACCAGACGTTGATCGAGTGGCTGGGCAAGGCGAAGGTGCCGCTGTCGGCACTGCATGTTTGCATGGAGGCCACGGGAGTGTATTCCGAACCGGCGGCGCTGGCGTTGCATCAAGCCGGGCTGCGCGTGAGCGTGGTCAACCCGGCCTGCATCAAAGGCTTTGGCCATAGCGAGAACATCCGCAACAAAAATGACGGCATTGATGCCGCCCTGATCGCGCGCTACCGCAGCGCGATGAAACCCGCGCCCTTGAACCCGCCGCCGCTTGAACAACGCCAGCTGCGGACATGGTCGCTGCGCGCGCAGGCCTTGAAAGATATTCGCCAGCAGGAACAAAATCGGCTTGAGGCGCTGGACATGGCGGGATGGACGAGGTCGCTTAGCACGTCAAGCAGCATGTCGACTGGCGCGACGCCGAAATCGATAAGCTTGAAAATGACATCAACGACCACATCGACCGCCACCCCGGGCTCAAGCGTGACGCCGATTTTCCAGGACGGGGTCAAGTCTGTCATTCGGACACAGCCTGAACAATAGAAGCCTTTCAGTGCTGAGCTTGTGTCCGAATGACAGACTTGACCCCCGTTGTGCCCCCCGTTGCTGAGCTTGTGTCCGAATGACAGACTTGACCCCCGTTGCTGGACTTACGGGAGTGCAGGTTCGAACAGGCAGATCACGTGTCCCATTCGTTCGAAGATGCGTTGCAGAGTTGCGTGAAGGCGCTGCAGAGCAAAGGGACGTAACTTTTAAGGATGCACTCAAGATGAGCTTGTCATTTCATATCGATTACAACGGGCAGTGTGAGGAGGCGTTTAACTTCTACGCCGAGCACCTGGGCGGAACGATCGGCACGATGCTTCGGGTTAAAGACGCCCCGCTCCCCGCAGCGTCGGCGTCGCATGGGGATAGAATCGTCCATGCGAATATCCGCATCGATGGTGTTGAGTTGGCTGGTGCGGATGTGGATCCGACCAGATACGAGAAGCCGAAAGGCTTTTATGTGCTGCTCGGTGTCGACTCCGAGGCGAAGGTCAGATCCATCTTCGACGCGTTAGAAACCGACGGGGACGTCGTGCTCTCGCCGCAGAGAACATTCTGGTCGCCATGCTATGCCATCGTGGTCGACCGTTTTGGCGTTCCGTGGAAAATCAACCAGGGTACTTGACATCAGCAGTAAGATGAAGGCATGCCTCAGCTGCGCGTCAACTCCAGCTGCTGCTTCGGGATGGCTGTCTTCCCCGGCAGTGCCATACGCTTGACATCACACAATGCGCGGCCCATTCCAGAATGCAATACTTATCGGGTCGAACAAGATCGCAAAAGGGTGCGCCATGCCGGTAAATATCGAAAAATTCATCAACCATTTGCGTGATGCGGCTGACGATGGCCCGCCGGGACATGGGAAGTGCGGCGAATACGTCAGAAAAGCCCTTCAAGCGGGCGGCGCGCATTTTTATTGAATATAGCCCTCCTCATTATGGCAAGCTTTATTGCCTGACCTTGGAACGGCTCGGCTTTCACGAAATTAAGGTGGACGATCCTGACCACTACAATTTTATTCGCGGCGACGTGATGGTGATGCAACCCCACAAAAGCAGTATTGCCGGACATGTCGCCGGTTATGACGGCCAGAAATGGATTTCAGATTTTGTCCAACCTGATTTTTGGGCGGGCAAAAAATACCGGAGCGAGAGGCCTCAATATGCCGTCTACCGCTATTAAGCGAGTCGCCACTGCGGCTCTAATTGCCATCAGCACGGCGGCGGCATCGGCAACAGGGCGTGATAAGCCACCGCAGTTCCTAACGGTCCCGGTGTTGGGCCTACGTGTGCCGCTCGAAGGGATAAACGTTGAGCCGCTCCCAGAAGATGTACGGATAAAATGCCCGCAGCTTTATGATGACCAACGATACACGGCCCATATGTGGATATTTGGCCGAGCAAAGGACGCAGCAAGTTCGTATTACGTTCTGGCAGGTTATTACAAGCGGAGTAATCCTGGCCCTGGTAGACAAAAATACGAGATTGCCAAACAAGGAACAGTATTCACCGTAACGGGCGACAAGTGCGGCGGCGACGGGGCAGATGAAACTTTTTGGTTACACGACCCAAACGCCGACAGCGACGGGAACGTGCCTGATCGCGTGTTGAAAATGCTTGCGGTCGATCTTGCGGCACGAACTGTCAGGGCATTCGGCGGTCGTGACAGGCTCGTCTTGGAACTCAAAGCCCAGCGTGTGGACTTCGAGGCCTTGCCACCCGAGTTGCGAAAGGCATTTAACCCGTATTTCGAACCAAAAAGGTAAACGTGCCACCTTTCATCCCGCTAGTGCTCCGTGTGCCGCTGGTGACGCATGCATGGCGGATTACGCTACGCTAATCCGCCCTACGTGTCTCCGTGGGGATTTGTTCGGTCCCGGGTCTTAGTTGAGCATCAACTCCGGCTGGCGCTGCACGATGGCCGTCTTCGGCAGGCACACGATGAAGCTGCTGCCCTTGCCCGCTTCCGATTTGATCTGCAAGGTGCTGCCATGGCGCAGCAGCACGTGCTTGACGATCGCCAGGCCCAGACCCGTGCCCTGCGTCTCTCGCGAGCGGCTCTTGTCGACCCGGTAGAAGCGCTCGGTCAGCCGCGAGATATGCTCGGGACTGATGCCGATGCCGGTATCCTCGACCTTGAACTTGACGCCGCCGTCGAACTCGCGCCAGACCAGGTTGATCTTGCCGCCGGCCGGCGTGTAACGCACCGCGTTCGACGCCAGGTTGCCGAAGGCGCTGTGCAATTCCTCGTAGCTGCCCATGATGTCCGGGCCGTCGAACTCCATCGTGATCTCGTGCTTGCCGGCCGACAGCGCGCGGGCGTCGCGCAGCACCTGCTCCATCAGCTTGCGCACGTCGAGGTGCTCGGGCCGCATCGGATAATCGACCGATTCCAGCCGCGACAAGGTCAGCATGTCCTCGATCAGGTGTTGCATGCGGTGGCCCTGCTCCGTCATCAGCTTCAGGTGCGCCGAGCGCGTGGCCACGTCCAGCCCTTCCGACGCGGCGATCTCCAGGAAGCCGACGATCACCGTCAGCGGCGTGCGCAGCTCGTGCGAGGCGTTGGCGATGAAGTCGCGGCGCATCTCCTCGATGCGCTCGGTCTCGGTGGCGTCGTGCGTGACCAGGATCTGGCGGCGGTTTTCGAACGGAATGATGTGCACGATCAGCTTGCGCTCGCGGAAGCTGATCGTCAGCGGCTGCTCGTAGCGGCCGAGGATGATGTAATCCATGAAGTCGGGATTGCGCACCAGGTTGGTCACGCGCATGCCCTTGTCACGCTCGTGCGTCAGGCCCAGGTGCTTTTCGGCGGCCGGATTGCACCATTCCAGGAACAGCACGTCGTCCATGATGACCACGCCGTCCGGCAGCAGGTGCATGGCCTGGCGGAAGCGCGCCAGCCATTCGGTCAGCTCGGCCTGGTTTTTCTCGTCGTCGCGGCGCATGCGGTACAGCCGCGAGAAGATGTTGGTCCAGGCGCCCCAGCCGTCGGGCAGCTTGGCGCTTTGCGGATCGTCCATCCAGTTGCTCAGCTGGTACAGGTAGGACAGCTGCACGAACACCATCACCAGCATCGCCACCAGGGCGACCACCAGACCGGTCATCCATCCGAACATCCAGCCCAGCAAGGCGCACACCGCCAGAATAAGAGCGGTGCGCAATGCTGCCGGCACCCAGAACACCAGTTTTGGATTCATTTTTGCGAGACTTATGTGTGAGACTTATTTTTCCGAAAGCATGTAGCCTACACTACGAACGGTCTTAATCAAATGCTCCGCTTCCTTCAGGGCCTTGCGCAGGCGCAGAACGTGCACGTCGACGGTGCGTTCCTCGATGACGACGTGGTCGCCCCAGACCTTGTCGAGCAGCTGGCTGCGCGAGAACACGCGCTCCGGATGCGCCAGCAGGAACTTGAGCAATTTGTATTCGGCGTGGCCGATGTCGATCTTCTGCTCGTCCATCGAGACCGTGCAGCTGACCGGGTCCAACATGACGTTGGCGGCGCGCATCGTCGCTTGCGCATGCTCCGGGCTCTTGCGGCGCAGCAGCGCCTTGGCGCGCGCCAGCAGCTCGCGCGGCGAGAACGGCTTGGTGACGTAGTCATCGGCGCCGCTGTTGAGGCCGGCCAGCTTGTCCTCTTCCATGCTCTTGGCCGTCAACATGATCACCGGGATCTCGTTGAACTGACGGTCCGAGCGGATGCGCGCCAGCAGGCGCAGGCCGGTCTGGTCCGGCAGCATCCAGTCGAGCAATATCAACTGCGGCGTGCGGGTCTGGATGAAGTCCCAGGCCTCGCCCACGCTTTGCACCGCGCAGCAGTTCCAGCCAGCCTCGCGCAGCGAGAACGTCACCAGTTCGACAATCGCCGGTTCATCTTCAACGATCAGTACTGTGGTTTTATCAGATGCCATTTCTTCTTTTACTCGCTTTGCGCCGGGACGTCGTCAGGGATCGGCTGCACGGTTTTGGTGTGACGGATATCCTTGCCTTCAACCACGTAGATGACGTATTCGGCGATGTTCTTGGCGTGATCGCCGATGCGCTCGATCGCCTTGGCGACCCACAGCGTGTCCAGCGCGGCCGAGATGGTGCGCGGATCTTCCATCATGAAGGTGATCAGGTTGCGCATGATCGAACGGAACTCGTGGTCGATCACGGCGTCCTGGGCGATCAGCTGCAAGGCTTGCTTGCCGTCGTTGCGGGCGAACGCGTCGAGCGCGTCGTGCAGCATGTCGCTGGTGTTGTTGGCGATGCCGCGCACCATTTCGTAATGGTTGACGGTGACCGCGCCGCGCGCGTGCAGCGCCTTGGCGGTGCGGGCGATCTTGGTCGCTTCGTCGCCGATGCGCTCGAGGTCGGTGATGACCTTGATCGTCGCCATGATGGTGCGCAGATCATTGGCGGCCGGCTGGCGGCGCACGATCAGGTGGCTGCAGGCGTCGTCCAGCGACACTTCCAGCTGGTTGACGGTGTCGTCCTCGCGCATCACGCGGTCGGCGCGCTCGGGGTTGCCGATGCGGAAGCAGGTCATGGCGTCGAGGAACTGCGTCTCGACGATGCCGCCCATCAGCAACACCTTGGAGCGGATGGCTTCTAATTCATTGTCGTACTGTTTGGATGAGTGCTCACCGATCATATTCTTCTCCGTATCCGATATTATAATTGCAATCAGCCGAAGCGGCCGGTGATGTAGTCCTGGGTTTCCTTGCGGGCCGGATTCATGAAGATCTGATCGGTTTCGCCGAATTCGACCAGCTCGCCCAGATACATGTAGGCGGTGTAGTCCGAGCAACGCGCGGCCTGCTGCATGTTGTGGGTAACGATGGCGATCGTGTAATCCTGCTTCAGTTCGCTGATCAGCTCCTCAACTTTCGAGGTCGAGATCGGGTCCAGCGCCGAGGTCGGCTCGTCCAGCAGCAGCACGTCCGGCTTGACGGCGACGCCGCGCGCGATGCACAGGCGCTGTTGCTGGCCGCCCGACAGCGACAGGCCGCTCTTGGTCAGCTTGTCCTTGACCTCGCCCCACAGCGCGGCCTTCTTCAGCGCCCATTCGACGCGCTCGTCCATCTCGCCCTTCGACAGGTCTTCGTACAGGCGCACGCCGAAGGCGATGTTGTCGTAGATCGACATCGGGAACGGCGTCGGCTTCTGGAACACCATGCCGACCTTGGCGCGCAGCATGTTGACGTCCTGGCCTTCTTCGAGGATGTTGCGGCCGCGGTACATGATCGACCCTTCGGCGCGCTGGCCCGGGTACAGGTCGTACATGCGGTTCAGGGTGCGCAGCAGGGTCGACTTGCCGCAGCCGGACGGGCCGATGAAGGCCGTCACCTGGCGCTCGTGGATGTCGAGGTTGACGTTGGTCAGGCTCTGGGTCTTACCGTAGAAGAAATTCAGTCCGCTGATTTCGATGGTCTTGCGTTTGTTACCGCTCAAGACGGCGGTGTTTTCCGGGCTCAGTTGCGTATTCATTTGTCGATCGCTTTTCTAGTGGTCGAAGGTTGTGCCGATGCGTTAGTTCGGGATTTTCTGGCTGAACAGGGTGCGCGAGACGATATTCAGCGCCAGCACGCTAAACGTCACCAGCAGCGCGCCGCCCCAGGCCAGGTCGCGCCAGTTGTCGTAAGGGCTCATCGCGAAGCCGTAGATCACCACCGGCAGGTTGGCCATCGGGCCGTTCATGTCCTTGCTGAAGAACTGGTTGTTCAACGCGGTGAACAGCAGCGGCGCTGTTTCGCCGGAGATGCGGGCCACGGCCAGCAGCACGCCCGTGATGACGCCGGCCTTGACGGCGCGCAGGCGCACCAGCATGGCCACTTTCCAGCGCGGCGCGCCGAGGGCGAAGGCCGCCTCGAGCAGGCTGTTCGGCACCAGGCGCAGCATGTTGTCGGTGGTGCGCACCACGACCGGGATGGCGATCAGCGCCAGCGCGATCGAGCCGGCGTAACCGGAATAATGCTTGGTGGTGGCCACGTACATGGCCCAGACGAACATGCCGATCACGATCGATGGCGCCGACAGCATGATGTCGGTGACGAAACGGGTGATGGCGGCGATCTTGTTCTCTTCGCCGTATTCGGCCAGGTAGATGCCGGCCAGGATGCCGATCGGCGTGCTCAGCAACGTCGACAGGCCGACGATCATGAAGCTGCCGAAGATGGCGTTGGCCAGACCGCCGCCTTCGCTGCCGGGGGCCGGCGTGGTTTCGGTAAACATGTTCACGCTCAGCGCGCCGAAGCCCTTGATGATCAAGGTGATCAGAATCCACGACAGCACGGCCAGGCCGATCGTCATGGCGAACACCGACAGCGCAATGCCGATACGGTGCTTGAGCAGCCGCTTGCGGTAGACCTTGTTGACCGGCGCCGCGGGGGGAATCGATGCGTGCGCGGAATTCGCGGAATTGATAGCGGCTTGGTTCATTTGATGCCTTCCTTGCGGGACATGCCGGCCAACATCAGCTTGGCGGCGGACAGAACGATAAACGTGATGACGAACAGGATCAGCGCCAGCGCGAACAGCGACGACGTGTGCAGCACGGTGTCGGACTCGGCGAATTCGTTGGCCAGGGTCGAGGCGATCGAGTTGCCGGCGGCGAACAAGGAGAACGACAGCTTGTTGGCGTTGCCGATGACGAAGGTGACGGCCATCGTCTCGCCGAGCGCGCGGCCCAGGCCGAGCATGACGCCGCCGACGACGCCGGTCTTGGTGTAAGGCAGCACGATCTTGCGCACCACTTCCCAGCGGGTGCAGCCCAGGCCGTAGGCCGATTCCTTCAGCACGGCCGGCACGATCTCGAACACGTCGCGCATCACCGACGAGATGAACGGGATGATCATCACGGCCAGGATCAGCGCGGCGGTCAGGATGCCGATGCCCATGGTCGGACCCGAAAAGAACGGGCCGATGATCGGCAGCGGTCCCAGCACGGCTTTCAGCAGCGGCTGGACGTGGTCGCCGAACAGCGGCGCGAACACGAACAGGCCCCACATGCCGTAGATGATCGACGGCACGCCGGCCAGCAGCTCGACGGCGGTGCCGAGCGGGCGGCGCAGCGAGGCCGGGCAGATTTCGGTGAGGAACAAGGCGATGCCGAAGCTGACCGGGAAGGCGATCAGCAGCGCGATGCCGGACGTGGCCAGGGTGCCGACGATGGCGATCAAGGCGCCATATTTATCGTTGACCGGGTCCCATTCGACGGTGGTGATGAAGGCCGGGCCGAACTCCTTGAAGGCCGGCCAGGCGCCGACCATCAGCGAGATGATGATGCCAAGCAGCACCGCCAGCACGGACAGCGCGAACGTCATCGTCACTTTGTGGAAGAAGAAATCCTGGATGCGCTGGTTGCGCATGGTGCGGTGCATCGCTTGCGTGGCAGCTTGCTCGGCAGCGGTCGCCTGGGCTGTGCTGGTGTGCATCGACTGCTCCGGTTTTGGACGTGGCGTGGAAGTGATATCAGCGCTCATATTGTTATCTCGTTGATGTAGGCTAGCCTGCGGCGTCCGGTTGGACGCAGCAGGCTAACCCCCTCGCCGCCTTGAACGCCGGGCGGCAAGGGAGTCGGGATTAGTAGATGGCCTTGCCCGAAGCGTCTTTCAGGTTGGCTTTCCAGGAATCCTGCACCAGTTTGACAACCGACGCCGGCAGTGGAACGTAGTCCAGTTCGACGGCAGCGTTGCCGCCCGATTTGAAGGCCCAGTCGAAGAACTTGACGACTTCCTTGCCCTTGGCCGCGTCGGCCTGCACCTTGTGCATCAGGATGAACGACACGCCGGTGATCGGCCACGAGTTTTTACCAGCCTGGTCGGTCAGCACGACGCCGAAGCCCGGGGTCTTGGTCCACTCGGCGTTGGCGGCGGCGGCCTTGAAGAACTCGTCGTCAGGCTGCATGAAGTTGCCATCCTTGTTCTTCAGCTGGGTGTGCGACATTTTGTTCTTCTTGGCATAGGCCCACTCGACGTAGCCGATCGAACCCTTGATGCGCTGAACGTTGGCGGCGACGCCTTCGTTGCCCTTGCCGCCCACGCCAACCACCCACTTCACGGCGGTGCCGGAGCCGACTTTGGTCTTGAACTCGGGATTGGTCTTCGACAGGAAGTCGGTGAACAGGAACGACGTGCCCGAACCGTCGGCGCGGTGCACCACGGTGATGTCTTCGGCCGGCAGCTTGACGCCAGGGTTGACGGCGGCGATTTCAGGGGCGTTCCACTTGGTGATCTTGCCCAGGTAGATGTCGCCGACGATCTGGCCGGTCATTTTCAGCTGGCCAGGGGTGATGCCGTCGAGGTTGACGATGGTGACCACGCCGCCCATGATGGCCGGGAACTGCATCAGGCCTTCGGCGTCCAGGTCCTCCGCTTTCAGTGGCATGTCCGACGCGCCGAAGTCGACGGTCTTGGCTTTGATCTGCTTGATGCCGGCGCCCGAGCCGACGGACTGGTAGTTCAGGCCGTTGCCGGTGGCGGCTTTGTACTGCTCGGCCCACTTGGCGTAGATCGGGTACGGGAAAGTGGCGCCGGCGCCGGTCATATCGGCGGCGGTGGCGGCCGACGAGAATGCCATCACGGCAGACACGCCCACTACCAGGGAAGAGATCAATTGTTTGATTCGCATTTCAAGTCCTTTGTTATGACAGGTTAGGATGCTGCGCAGTCTACCGGGCCAATATGACAGGTTTATGACATGCCAAAAAAATCTCGGAAATAACCATGTGTCCATGTTTCGCGCGCCCTGCTCCCTATGAGAACATCTAAGATGTCACAAACGGAACGGCCAATGTTACGCCCTCTTGTCACAATTGTGACAAGCGCCTGCGCCATTTATGACACGCCATGTCACAGAGTTGTCATAATTTGTATTTACACTGTTGCAATCATTATTCAGTCGATACAGGCTAGAATTACACCATCTGCAAAGTGATTAAAAAGACATGAAGCCTGACTTGCATGCTGAAGTAAACAAGAACTCTGCTTTTCTGGACCGGGAACTGTCGCAACTGATGTTCAACCGGCGGGTTCTCGCGCAGGCCGAAGACAAGAACATTCCACTATTAGAGCGCCTGCGTTATCTGTGCATCGCCAGCAGCAATCTGGACGAGTTTTTCGAGGTGCGCGTGGCCAGCCTGCTGGCCGCCGGCAGCGTCGACGGCTCGCTGGCCAACCACCCGGCCCTGGTCGCCACGCTGTCGCGCATCTGCGAGGAATGCCACGTGCTGGTCGAGCATCAATATGAAATCCTCAACCAGGAAGTGCTGCCCGAACTGGCCGCCAACGGCGTCCACCTGGTGCGCCACAACGAGCGCAACGAAGCCCAGCGCGCCTGGGTCAAGGAATACTTCGACACCGAGGTGCGGCCGCTGCTGACGCCGATCGGCCTCGATCCGGCCCACCCGTTCCCGCAGGTCGTCAATAAAAGTCTCAATTTCATCGTTTCGCTGAACGGCAAGGATGCCTTCGGCCGCGGCACCGCGATCGCCATCGTCAAGGCGCCGCGCGTGCTGCCGCGCGTGATACGCCTGCCCGACGAGCTGTCCGACAGCGGCGGCGTCTCGTTCTGCCTGTTGTCGTCGATCATCCACGCGCACATCTCGGACCTGTTCGCCGGGCGCGAAGTGATCGCCTACTCGCAATTCCGCGTCACCCGCGACAGCGACCTGTGGGTCGACGAGGACGAGGTCAAGAACCTGCGCCAGGCGCTCAAGGGCGAGTTGCAGGGCCGCCAGTTCGGCACCTCGGTGCGGTTGGAAGTGGCCAAGAACTGCCCGCCGGAACTGTCGCAGTTCCTGCTCGACCAGTTCGGCCTGCACCAAAGCCGCCTGTACGCGGTCAACGGCCCGGTCAACCTGGTGCGCCTGACCGAGATCATGGACCACGTCGACAACCCGGCGCTGCGCTTCCCGCCGTTCTTCCCGGGCATCGCGCAAAAACCGGGCAGCGCCGACATCTTCGCCGCGCTGCGCAAGGGCGACATCCTGCTGCACCACCCGTTCCAGTCGTTCCAGACGGTGATCGACTTCATCCGCAGCGCCGCGCTGGACCCGGCCGTGGTGGCGATCAAGCAAACCATCTACCGCACCGGCATGAACTCGGACCTGATGGAGTCGCTGATCACGGCGGCGCGCATGGGCAAGGAAGTGACCGTCATCGTCGAGCTGAAGGCGCGCTTCGACGAGGAAGCCAACATCAACTGGGCCGACAAGCTCGAACAGGCCGGCGCCCAGGTGGTTTACGGCGTGGTCGGCCTGAAAACCCACGCCAAAGTGGCGTTGGTGATCCGCCGCGAGGAAGGCAAGCTGCGCTTCTACGCCCACCTCGGCACCGGCAACTACCACCCGACGACGACCAAGTTCTATACCGATTTCGGCCTGCTGACCTGCCATCCGGGCATCAGCCAGGAGGTCAACGAGGTGTTCATCCACCTGACCAGCCTGACCAAGCCGCACCGCCTGACGCATTTGTGGCTGGCGCCGTTCGCGTTGCAAAACGAGATCATCAAATGCATCCGCAACGAGGCGCGGATCGCGCGCGCCGGCCGTCCCGGGCGTATTATTGTGAAGATGAACGCGCTGGTGGACGAATCGGTGATCCGCGCGCTGTACGCGGCCTCCAAGGACGGCGTCAAGATCGACCTGATCGTGCGTGGCGCGTGCACCCTGAAGCCCGGTGTGCCGGGCCTGTCGGAAAATATCCGCGTGCGCTCGATCATCGGCCGTTTCCTCGAGCACAGCCGCATTTATTACTTCCGCAACGATCTGGCGCACGACGTGATGCTGTCGAGCGCCGACTGGATGAGCCGCAACCTGTTCCGCCGTATCGAGGTGGCGTTCCCGATACTGGACAAGACGCTCAAGCGCCGGGTGCTGGCCGAGGGTTTGAATCCGTACCTGAAGGACAACGTCAACGCCTGGGAGCTGGAAGCCGACGGACATTACACGCGACGCAAGACGCGCGCCAAGCAGATCGGCTTTAGCGCCCAGCAGCACCTGATGGAAACACTGGGCACGCCGGGGACGAACCTCGGCGACAGTTAAAACAACAACAACGCACGGCGGGCCGGGAGGTCCGCCGCTGGGATCTTTTTCTAATGATAGTCAGGAGAAAAGCATGGATCTCATTTTATGGCGGCATGCGGAGGCCGAGGATGCCGCCCCCGGCATGTCCGATCTGGAACGCGCGCTGACGACCAAGGGCGTCAAGCAGGCGCGCCGCATGGGGCAATGGCTCGATTCCCAATTGCCCGACAGTTGCCGCATCCTGGCCAGCCCATCCGTGCGCACCTTGCAAACGGTCGAGGCGCTGGGGCGCAAGTACAAAATCCACACCGACCTGGCGCCGGGCGCGGACCCCTCCGACATCCTGAAGGCGGCCAACTGGCCCGGCGGCAAGGATTCGGTGCTGGTGGTCGGCCATCAGCCGACCTTGGGCCAGGTCGCCTCGCTGCTGTTGACGGGCGACGATCTCGAATGGGACATCCGCAAGGCCAGCGCGTGGTGGTTCGCGCAGCGCGATCCCGGCAACGCCATGAGCGTGTATCTGAAGGCGGTGATGGCGGCCGACCTGGTGGTGAAATAACGACGGCGGGAGCATGGTCGAGCTTGCAAACCGGCAATGATCTGCTAAAGTTAAATCGTACCAACCAGGGGGGATACGATGTTTACCTTGCTCACGATGGGGATCTTCGGAGGAATGATCGCCCTTGTTGTCTACGAACTGATCCAGGAGACCGCAGGCAGCAAACATAAACTGACCGACCGCTATCACGAATAGCACTTCGCTTCGTACGAAGCCCGCTCGGCGCCAATTGGCGCCGATGTTCGTTTACGGCCGGCCTGGCGTTACCGACCGGTTTTGAACTTGGTGTAGGTGCGTGTGATGACGCGGCGGATATCCGCCGGCACCGCCTCGGGCGCGGCCATGCGCTGCTTGTCCGCCTCGGACAGGAAAATCGTCTTGTTGGCGGCGATGTCCTTGCGCACGAACTTCAAACTGGCCGTGTTCGGGTTGGCGTAAAACACCTTGTTGGTCAGGCTGGCGTGCACTTCCGGACGCATGATGTAATTGATCCACAAATGCGCGTTGTTCGGATGCGGCGCGTCGGCCGGAATCGCCATCGTGTCGAACATCAGCGCCGCCGGCGTCTTGGGGATCAGCGCCTCGATCACATTGCCGTTCTTGGCGTCGACCGCGCGCTGGCGGGCGATGTTGATGTCGCCGGACCAGCCCAGCGACACGCAGACGGCGCCGTTGGCCAGGTCGTTGATATAGCCCGACGAGCTGAACAACGTCACGCTCGGGCGGATCGCCGTCAGCAGCTTGCCGGCCTCGGCGTAGTCGCCGGCGTTTTTAGAGTACGCCGGTTTGCCCAGGTACATCAACGCGGCGGGCAACACCTCCGACGGCGAATCCAGGAACGACACGCCGCACGATTTCAGCTTGGACACATACTCCGGCTTGAACAGCAGGTCCCAGGCGTTCTCCGGCATCGGCAGGCTGCCCAGCGCGGCCTTGACCTTGGTGACGTTGATGCCGACCGTGGTATAGCCCCACAGCCAGTCGACCAGGTATTCGTTGGCCGGGTCGATGCTGGCCAGCTTGGCCTGGATCGCCGGGTCGAGGTTTTTCAGGTTCGGCAGCTTGGACTTGTCCAGCTTGCGCAGCAGCTTGCCTTCGATCTGCAGGCGCGCCCACGGCGCGGTCGGCACCACGATGTCGTAACCGGACTTGCCGGCCACCAGCTTGGAATTGAGAATCTCGTTGTTGTCGAAAACATCATAACGGACCTTGATGCCCGTCTCTTTTTCGAAGTTTTTAACCGTGTCTTCCGCGATGTAATCGGACCAGTTATAGATGTTGAGGACTTTTTCCTCTGGCGCCTGGGCGGCGACCTGCCCCGCGGCGGCCATCAAACCTGCGGCGACCAGCGCCGCGCCAACGAACTTCCCTGCCATAGCACCTCCGAAAAGTGGATTCATTCACAACCCGTGATGATCGGGCATCCACCGTTTCCACGCAAGGGAGTTCGTTAGAAATAGACCCCGATCGTCGACCCCGATCGTCAGCCCAGCATATCGAACAACGTGCCGGTGCCGCCGCTGGAACCGTTGATCGCGCTGCCGGCGCCGGTCTGCGCCTGGGCCGAGTACAACGCCACCAGCGCGTTGGCCTGCGCCGTCAGCGCCTTGGTCAGCACGGCGCGCTTGCCGTTGATGCTGGCGATTTCGGTGTTCATCTGCTTGGCTTCCTTGCTGATCACGCTGGTCGAGGCGGTGAACGCCGACGCCTTGGACGACATCAAATCGGCGATGCCCTTGCCGTCGTTGGTGAACAGCTTGGCCACCGACGACGAATCGGCCGTCAGCGCCGCCTGCAGCTTCTTGTCGTCGACCACCATATTGCCCTTGGCATCCTGGCTGACGCCGGCCGCACCCAGCGCCGAAATCGACACGCTGCCGCCGCCCGTCTTCAGCAGCATGCTCATCTGGCTGACCACCTGGCCGATCGCGGTATCGCCCTTCAGCGCTCCCTGCTGCAGCGTCTGCAACTTCTTGTTCAGATCGTTGTAGGCGGCCACGAAGGACTTCAGGTTGGCGCCGATCTGGCTCGAATCCTGTTTGATCGTCACGTCGGATTTTCCGGTGCCGGTCAGCGTCAAGGTGGCGCCGGCGATGCCGTTGTCCTTGGCCAGCGTATTGGTCGGGCTGGTGACGTCCTTGCCGTCCACGGTCAGGATGGCGTTTTGCGCCGCCGTGGCCTGCTTCAGCCCCTTTTGCCCGCCGTCGGGATCGAACGCCAGCAAGCCCTTGAGCGCGGCGTCGCCGCTGACGCTGATGCGCATGCTGTTGGCCGCGCCGCTCTCGCCGGCGATGCCCAGCGAAAACTTGCCGTCGTCGCCCTTGACCACCTTGACGTCCACGCCGGCCGCCTTGAACGCGGCGGCCATGCCTTCGAGCGTGTTGTTGGTGCTGTCGATGGTGATGCTTTTGCTGCTGGCCGTGCCGTTGGTGACAAAGCCTTTTTCGCCGCCGGCGGTGCCGAAGTCGATCTTGACGGTGGTGGCGGCGCCGCTGCCGAGCTTGGTGGTGGCGGAGGTGAATTCCTCGCTGGTCAGAAACTGGCCCTGCGCCAGCTGCTTGACATCGATCGCGTAAGTGCCGGCCTTGGCCGCGCCGGTCGACGTCGCCGTCAGCACCGTCTTGGACGAGCTGGCGGCGCTGGTGCTCAAGCCGCTACCGGTCAGGGACGCGGCGAGCGTCTGGAACTCAGCGAGCACGCTTTGCAGCTGCCCCAGGCCAGACAGCTTGGTCTGGTCGCGCACCAGCGTCGCATTGAGCTTGGTCGCGGCACCGTTTTGCGCCGTCATGGTCTGCTCGACGCGTTTGTAGATGTCGCTCGAGACCGCCGTGCTGGCGGCGCTGGTCGCGGAGTTGATCGAAGTCGCCATGATGTGTTCCTGCCTGGATGATTACATAGTATGCAATATGGTCAGGATAACCGATACGGCGAACAGAACAGGATTTACCGTCCAATCTATATTGAAACATTTCGTAAGCTCAAGAACGCCGGCGCCGACGAACCAAGCGAGGCCGCCGGGCGATCCCACGCCATTGGCGCGCCGCCTATCACCACTGGCGGCAACAGACGTCGCGCCGCGCCCCACTCGGTATGCTCGATAAGCGCCGACAAATCGGCCTCGCCGGCCGCAGCCAGCGGTTGCGCTCCCTCATCATAAACGGTGTCGGTCAGCAGTTTGGCGGTGCGCGCCAGCGACAGCCGCGCACCCATCGCGCGGTTGTCGGCCAAGCGGTAAAGCACGCCGCGCAGCACGGCGGCCGCCATCAGGTAGCCGGTGGCGTGGTCCAGAGCCTGCACCGGCAGCGGGGCCGGTTTGTTGGCACCCTGCATCCGCATGCCATGCTCGGCGATGCCCGAGCTCATTTGCACGAGGCTATCGAAGCCGCGCCGGGCCGCCAGCGGGCCCGTCCAGCCGTAGGCGTCCAGGCACACGTCGATCAACGCGGGATTGCGCGCGCGCCGGTATTGCTCGCCGTAACCCAAGCGTTCCAGCGCGGCGGGACGATAGCCGTGCACCAGCACATCGGCCTCGGCCAGCAAGGCCTCGAAGATGGTGCGGTCGGCCGGTTGGCGAAGATCCAGCCGCGCGCAGCGTTTGCCCGGCGTCACCTCGGGAATCACGCCCGGCTCGTTCCAATCGGGCGGATCGATGCGCAGCACGTCGGCGCCGTAGCCTGCCAGGAAACGGGTGGCGACCGGACCGGCGAGCACGCGCGTCAGGTCCAGCACTTTCAGTCCCGCCAGCGGGCGCCCCGGCGAGGCGGCGCCGCGCCAGCCGCGGGCGGCGCCGCCATCGAGCGCCCGCGTCTCGAGCGCGACCAGCGGTTCGGCGCCGACCGCGATGCCTTGCGGATGGGCCGCCCATTGCGCCGCCGTGCGCATCGCCGCCGCGCAGCCGCCGTTGCCGACCACCGCCGCTTCCAGCGCGTCGCCGCGCCAGCCCGCCACCGCGCGCGTCACGGCGTCGCGATCGACCGCGCAGCCGAGCACGGCAAGCGCCGCGTCGCGGTGATGGATGGCGTTGGTGTGCAGGCGTATCCAGCCGTCGGCGGTGGCGTAATCGCCGGCCACCGCGTCCCACAGCGGCGGACGCTCCCAGCCGATCGGATGGATCGACCAGCCAAACCACAGCGACGCCAGGCGGCGGTCCACCCGCACCGGCGCCGCGTCGCCGCCTTGCGCCACGATCAGCTGGCGCAGCGCCAGCCCCGCCACGCCAACCGACGCCGCCGCCAGATCGGAGACGGCGTACCGGGACGGCAGCGCGCCGGCGCCGTCGAAGCGCACCGCGTCCGGCGCGTTGCCGGACAGCGCCAGCGCCGACGACGCCGCCTGCAGCATGTGACGCGAGATAGCAAACGTTTGGGAAGACATGAACGCTCCAGAACTTGATATGCTGGCCAGCTTGAACCTGCGCGCGTCACGCGTCAATCTTGACTTGAACCGTCAACATAGGAAGCGACCATGGTCTGGATGACCGCCACCGAAGCCCTGAACGTCCTGAACGTTCGCCCGCAAACGCTGTATGCCAACGTCAGCCGGGGCAAAATCCGCGCCAAGGCCGACGACGCCGATCCGCGCCGCAGCCTGTACCACCGCGATGACATTTTGCGCATGGCAAGGCGCGCCAACGGCCGCCGTAAAATCGACGCGGTGTCGGCGCAAGCCATGCAATGGGGCGACCCGGTACTGCCATCGTCGATCTCGACGGCGGCGGACGGCAAGCTGCTGTATCGCGGGCGGGACGCGGCGACACTGGCGCAATCGGCGACGCTGGAAGACATCGCCGCACTGCTGTGGCAATGCGCGCCGTCGACACTGCAATCCGCCCTGTCCGCCACCACCGCGACGGCGGCCGCGCGCCGAGCCGCCGCGCCTGGAACGGCCGAAGCCGGCGCCCTCGCCGCCGGCCTGCTCGCCCTTGCGACCCTGGCCGGCGGCGCCCGGCCCTCGCTGGCCCGGCCATTGAACGAGCTGCACGCCGACGCCGCCACCATCCTGGCCACGCTTACCGAAGCCATCACCGGACCGTTGCCGCGCGCCGCCGGCCTGACCATCAGCGCCCGCCTGGCCCACGCCTGGCATTGTCCGGACCGGCAAGACCCGATCCGCCGCGCACTGGTGTTGATGGCCGACCACGAGCTCAACGCGTCCACCTTCGCCACCCGCGTCGCGGTCTCGACCGGCGCGTCGCTGGCGGCCGGCGTGCTGGCCGGCTTCGCCACGCTGAGCGGTCCGCTGCACGGCGGCGCTCCGGCGCAGTTCGCCCGCCTGCTGGCCCTCGCCAGACAAGTCGGCGCGCGCGCCGCCGTCGCGCAATGGCTGGCGGGCGGCAGGCCGCTGCCCGGCTTCGGCCACAAGCTTTATCCGGAAGGCGACCCGCGCGCCCGCGCCATGCTGACGATACTGCCCGAATTACAACCTTATGCGGAACTGGCGGCCGAGGCCGAAGCGCAGGCGGGCGAGCTGCCCACGGTCGACTTCGCGCTGCCGGCGCTGGCGGCCGCGTGCGGCCTGCCGCGGCAGGCGCCGTTTGTCTTGTTTGCGTTGGGAAGATGCGTCGGCTGGCTCGCCCATGCGTTGGAGCAGGTGCAAGCCAACCGGCCGATCAGGCCGCGCGCCCGGTATGTCGGGCCCGGCCTGGTGGACTAGCTGAACAACCTGGTTGGGCAAATCAGCGGATGAACTTGTTGACGACGCTGGTGGTGGCGGCGTCCGGATTGACGAACTGGTAGCCGATCTTGAAATGATCGCCGCTGAAGATGCAATACGTGACCTTGGCGCGGCTGCTGACCAGTTGGCCCTTGCCGTCCAGGAATAGCTCAAACGTCACCTGCCCCGTGTGCCCGACCGCCAGCTTGTGGTCGAACGTGAGCGACAACCCGGTGGCGCAGAGGTCGATGGTGCGTCCCTGCTGAGGCGGCATACCATCCATCACCACGACTGCTTTGGCGCGTACGATCTTGCGCGCGACTGACCGTTGATCGACTAACAATTTATTCCATCCTTTAGTTACATAATGTTACGTGTTAAGCACTATTGCAGATTACAACACATAACAATACATCCTTATTGGATTTCGCGCAGCTTATTGAAGGCATCATCGATGCGATCGACCGCAATAATCGTCATGCCCTCGATTGGTTGCTTTGGTGCATTGGAAGTCGGGATCATCGCCATCGAGAACCCCAGCTTGGCCGCCTCGCGCAGACGCTCCTGGCCGCGCGGCGCCGGCCGGATCTCGCCGGCCAGGCCGACCTCGCCGAACACGACGAAGCCGCGCGGCAGCGGCTTGTTGCGCATCGACGAATTAATCGCCAGCAGCACCGCCAGGTCGGCGGCCGGCTCGGTGATCTTGACGCCGCCAACGGCATTGATGAACACGTCCTGGTCGAAGGCGGCGATGCCGGCGTGGCGATGCAAAACCGCCAGCAACATCGCCAGCCGGTTCTGCTCCAGGCCGACCGACAGGCGGCGCGCGTTGGGCAGGTGGCTGGCGTCGACCAGCGCCTGGATCTCCACCAGCAGCGGCCGCGTGCCCTCCTGCGTCACCATCACGCAGGAGCCGGGCACCTGGTTGTCGTGCTGGGACAGGAACAGCGCCGACGGGTTCGACACGCCCTTGAGCCCCTTCTCCGTCATGGCGAACACGCCCAGTTCGTTGACGGCGCCAAAGCGGTTCTTGATCGCCCGCACCAGGCGGAAGCTCGAATGGTTGTCGCCCTCGAAGTACAGCACGGTGTCGACGATGTGCTCGAGCACGCGCGGACCGGCCAGCGCGCCCTCCTTCGTCACGTGGCCCACCAGAATGATGGTGATGCCGGTCTGCTTGGCGACCCGGGTCAGCTGGGCCGCGCATTCGCGCACCTGCGCCACCGATCCCGGCGCCGAACTGAGCGCGTCTGAATAGACGGTCTGGATCGAGTCGATGACGGCCACGTCGGGCTTGAGGTCGGCCAGCGTGCCGAGGATTTTTTCCAGCTGGATCTCCGCCTGGAGTTTCAGATCGCGGGCGTCGACCTGCAAGCGCTTGGCGCGCAGCGCGATCTGGGCGCCGGATTCCTCGCCGCTGACATATAAGACCTTCTTCAAATGCGACAGATTGGCCAGCGCCTGCAACAGCAGGGTCGACTTGCCGATGCCGGGGTCGCCGCCGATCAGCACCACGCCGCCGGCCACCAGCCCGCCGCCGAGCACGCGGTCGAACTCCTCGATGCCGGTGCCGAAGCGCGGCACGTCGATGGCGTCGATATCGGCCAGCGACAGCACCGGCGCGGTTTGCGCCAGCGCCATGTGCTGCGGTTGCGAATAGCGGTTGTTGCCGCCGGTCTCGATCAGCGTTTCCACCATCGTGTTCCACTGCTGGCACGCGGAGCATTGCCCGGTCCACTTGGTGGAGGTGGCGCCGCACTCGGTGCAGGTGTAGTTGGTTTTAGCCTTGGCCATCCGCTCAGTCCTCGACCACGGCCACGCGCTGGCCCAGCGCGCACATCAGCTCATAGCCGATGGTGCCGGCCGCGTTGGCGACCTCGTCGATCGGCAAGCCCCGGCCCCACAACGTCACCTTGCTGCCGATTTCGGCCTCGGGCAGGTCGGTCAGGTCGACCGTCAACATGTCCATCGACACGCGTCCGACCAGGCGGGTGCGCACGCCGTCGACCAGCACCGGGGTGTCGACCGGGGCGTGGCGCGGATAGCCGTCGGCATAGCCGCAGGCGACCACGCCGACCCGCATCGGCCCCTCGGCCTGGAAGCGGCTGCCGTAGCCGACCACGTCGCCGGCGGCGATCCGTTGCACGCCGATGATTTCGCTCGTCAACGTCATGGCCGGCAGCAGGCCGTATTCCTCGGCCGACTTGCCGCCCGGCGTGCCGCCGTACAGCATGATGCCGGGCCGCACCCAGTCGTTGCGCAGGATGTCGACCAGCTCGTCCTGGCGCAGCACGCCCGCCGAGTTCGACAGGCTGCGCATGCCCGGCAAGCCGGCGGCGGCGGCCTCGAAGCGGCGGATCTGCTCGCCGATCGGCAGCAACAGGTGCTTGGCGTCTTCGGCGTTGGCGAAGTGGGTCATCAAGGTGATGCTGCCGGCGCAGGAAATCGCCACCAGGCGCGCGTGCGCGGCGGCGAACGCGTCGGGCATGAAGCCGAGCCGGTTCATGCCGCTGTTCATCTTCAGATGCAGGTTGAGCTTGATGCCGCGCGCCGTCAGCGCCTCCTGGGCCGCCTCCAGCCATTCCAGCTGCTCGTTGCAGTGGACCGCCGCCTCCAGGTTGTAGCCGGCCATCGTGTTCAAATCGTCGGGATCGAAGAAACCCTCTAGTAACATGATCGGTTTCTTCCACCCCATCTCGCGCAGCCGCACCGCGTTGTCGACCTCGACCAGCGCCAGGCCGTCGGCCTCGGCGAAACCGCGCATCGCCCGCTCCAGCCCGTGGCCGTAGCCATTGGCCTTGAGCACGCCCCACACCTTGGCGCCGGGCGATGCTGCCTTGGCGCGCGCCAAATTATGCTGAAGGGATGCAATGTGGATGGTGGCGACGGTTGGCCTTGGCATAGTGCTATCTTTATCGGAAACGGTGGAGCCGTATTTTACCGTGCGCCCACCAATAGCGGGCGGCAGCGCACCGCTCAATTCTTGGGGGTTCCGATCAAAGCGTGGTATAAAGCAAGCCAATACAAGCTTTCAGGCATCCCAGAATGAATCGTGGTTTCTACACCATCATGGCAGCGCAATTCTTTTCGTCGCTGGCGGATAATGCGTTGCTCTTTGTTGCGATTGACCTGTTGATCAATATGAACTCGCCGGGGTGGATCACGCCTCTGTTGAAGCTTTCATTTACGCTCTTTTACGTACTGTTGGCCGCATTTGTCGGCGCCTTCGCCGACTCGATGCCTAAAGGCAAAGTCATGTTCATCTCCAACCTGATCAAGGTTGGCGGTTGCATGCTAATTTTCGCCAATGTCCACCCGCTGCTCGCGTACGCCATCGTCGGCTTCGGCGCCGCCGTCTATTCGCCCGCCAAATATGGCATCCTGACCGAACTGCTGCCGGCCGAGAAACTGGTCGCCGCCAACGGCTGGGTGGAAGGCTTGACCGTCATGTCGATCATCTTCGGCACCGTCATGGGCGGCGCGCTGGTCGGCAGCCGTGTCTCGTCCTACCTGCTCGGCTTCGACCTGCCGCTGATCGACACCGGCATCACCACGCCGACCCAATCGGCGCTGTGCGTGGTGGTCGGCATCTATGTCATCGCCGCGATCTTCAACACGCGCATCCCCGACACCGGTTGCCGCTACGGCCACCAGGAACGCAACCCGATCAAACTGGTCACCGACTTCGCCAACTGCTACAACCTGCTGTGGAAAGACAAGCTGGGCCAGATCTCGCTCGCGGTCACCACGTTGTTCTGGGGCGCCGCGCAAACCTTGCAGTTCATTGTGCTGGAATGGGCCAACCGCACGCTCAAGCTGACCTACGAGCAGTCGACCAGCCTGGTCGGCGTGGTCGCCATCGGCGTCGCGGCCGGCGCCGTCATCTCGGCGCGTTCGATCACCCTGCGCAAGTCGCTGACGGTGATCCCGGTGGGCATCGCCATGGGCGTTATCGTCATGGGCATGACCCTGGTCAACTCGGTGATGCTGGCGTATCCGCTGCTGGTGCTGGTCGGTTTGCTGGGCGGCTTCTTCCTGGTGCCGATGAACGCGCTGCTGCAGCATCGCGGCCACGTGCTGATGAGCGCGGGCCACTCGATCGCGGTGCAGAACTTCAACGAGAATTTGTCGATCCTGGTGATGCTGGCGGCGTACTCGCTGATGCTGCGCGGCCACCTGAACCTGAACATCATCATCCTGATCTTCGGCCTGTTCCTGGCCGGCACCATGTTCTTCATCATGCGCAGGCACCATGCCAACCAGCGCGAGTTCGACTCGGTCAGCCTGATCGGCGAAGCCAAGCATTGATGTGATCCCGTGCCGGCACTGACCGCTTACGCGGTGGCGCCGGCGAACGCGTCGACCATGCTCTGCGGTGCATCGGGCCCGAAGCAGACGTCGAAGCCGGCGACGGCCTCCGCCGCGGCGACCGCGCTGCGGGGGAACAGCTCCTTCTCATAGGCTGCGAGCGCCGCCTCGATATCGCCCGGATGGGCGACGATCGCCCTGGCCAACTCCGCGCCATCGAACATCGCCAGATTCGCCCCCTCGCCGGACGGCACCATCAGGTGGGCAGCGTCGCCGACCAGCGTCACACCCGGCGTGCGCGTCCACGTGTGCTCGCCGGGCATGAACATCACCTCGCGCGCTACCGGGTCGGTGGCACTTGCGGTGATCAGCGTGGTGAGCGCGGGCGCCCAGCCGTCAAATTCAGCGGCGACGCATGCCAGCGCCCGGTCGCGATCGCTAAAGTCGATACCGGCGGCCCAGCCGTGCGGTTTATTCACGGCCGCGTAGGCGTGCAGCACGCCGTTCGGCTCGCGGTGCGCGAAAATGGCCTGGCCCTCGCCCATCGCGAACAGCGAGCCGCCGCCAACCGCTTGCGCGCTCTCAGGGTAGCGGGTATCGCTGTCGAACAGGAACGTTTCGACGAAAGTCTTACCGGAATACACCGGCTTGACGTCGGTCAGCAGCTGGCGTACCTTCGACCAAGCGCCGTCGGCGCCCACCAGCACGCGCGTCGTCACCTGCGTGCCGTCGGCAAACGTCACCAGATGTTCGCCATCCGCAAGCGCGGCGATGCCGGTGAGTCTGCGTCCCCACTGGACGGCGGCGGCGGGCAGCGATTCGAGCAGTATCCTGCGCAGCTCGCCGCGCAACACCTCCGGCCGCCCGCCGCCGCCCATTGTCGGCTTGCGCGAACAGCAGCGCGCCGTCCTTGCCGAGCACCCGGTAGGCTTCGCCGCCCGAATGGATCAACCCGACAAATTGGTCGTACAGCCCAGCAGCCTTCAAAGCCGGCTGACCGTTGTAGTCGTGGATGTCGAGCATGCCGCCTTGGGTACGCGCAGCGGGCGATACATCGGCCTCGTAGACGGTGGCGGCAGTGCCGTGCACATGCAGCACGCGGGCGAGCATCAGGCCGCCTAGACCGGCGCCGATGATGGTGATGCCTGGAGTCATGGTGTAGCCTTATGAAATATACGGAACGCTGTTCCATTATATACGCAAATCGGGCGCCGATCGGGACTGGCTAGGCGGAACGCCGTTATCGCCATCGTTGAGCCCTCGGCGCACAGTTGGCTGACGAACGCTCCGCTCAGCCGCTCTACGTCGGCAACGTGCCGTCTTGGCGCCGTTGCGCGGCCTGCGCTTGCCAATCGTCGGGCACCACGAATCCGCGCCGCTCCTCCACCAGCCAGCCGCCCGTTTCCCGCATCACCGCCACCATCACCGGCGCGCTGACCTTGGCCATTTGCTCGTCCAGCGCGGCCAGCAAGCCGTTCCGATCCAGCGCGCCCTCGCACGCCTTCAACGGCGCCAGCCACAGCAGGCGATGCATGATGACGAAGCGCTCCCCCGGCAGGCTCTGCGCCTGCGCCATCGACATCCAGAAACCGTTGCAGTGGGGTTGGGAGATGCCGGCCATGCCGCGCCCGGCCTCGACGCCGGGATAGAACAGCCAGCCCTTGACCAGCGCCAGCGCGCGCGCCACCGGTTGCGGCAGCAGCGGCTGCGCGGCCGGATGGCGCGCCAGCGACAGCTGCTTGTCAAAAATCTTGCGCATCTTCGCGCCCAGGGTATCGGCCAGGTTGGGGCCGATCAAGCCGTTGAAGCCGTCCCCGGCGCTGTCGGCGTCGAGCAGATAGAACTTGGTGGCGAATTCCAGGTGCACCAGATCGTCGCCGTCGCGCAGCAGGAAATCGAACTCGCCGACGGTGTCGTTGCGGTTGGCGCGCACCTGCAAGCCGTGCGCGACCAGCTTGCCGTGCTCGGCGAAGTAAAAGGCCATCAGCTTTTCCGCGTATAAGCCCAGGCGGGAGTAATGGCGGGCGCCAAGCGCCGCATCCAGCGGGATCGGGTCCTGCTCCAGCGCGGCCAGCCAGTCGGCGGTGTCCTGGCTCATCGCGCCCACGCTGGCGATGCGGCCCTGCCAGTGCGGCGAGCCCGGATCGAGCAGGTCGGGCGCATCCAGCAGCCAGGCCAGCGCGCGCACATGGGGACGGGTCAAGTGGCCCCAGCGCCGCTCGAACCGCGCCTGATAGCTCTCGGGCGCGGTGTCGGGCGGCGTGGGCGGCTGCCTAGTCACGCGCCGCTTTCGCCAGGCACAAGTCGGCCCAGGCCTTGGCCTTGTCTTCGGGGCGGCGCAGCAGGTCGTCCGGATGGTAGGTCGCCACCACCGGCAGCCCGGCGTCGCCGTAGCGCATCACCTTGCCGCGCGCGGCCGGCCCCATCATCATCCCCTTGGCGGCGTGCTGGCCGAACGTCATCGCCATCGACGCCCCGGTCAGTTGCAACTCGCGGTGCAGGTACGGGCGACAGGCGGTCAATTCGTCGATGGTCGGCGGACGGTCGGCGCCGTCCCCGGCGGCCGGGCGGCATTTGACCAGATTGGTCACGTACACGTCCGCATCGGGCTTGAGCGCGATGGCTTTGAGCATGTTGTCGAGCAGTTGGCCGGCCTCGCCCGCGACGGGCTGGTTGTCTTTTTCGTCCAGGCGCGACGGACCGGCGGCCAGCGCGATCCATGACGCATCCGTCGGACCACGGCCGTTGACGGCGTTGCGGCGTGTGGCGCACAGCTGGCAGCGGGTGCAAGTGGCGACGGCGGTGCGCAATTGCGCCCAGTCCATCTCGGCGATCGCTTCGTCGCTGACCGGCGCGGCGCGGGTTGGCACCGGCGCCTCGTCGAACCAGGCGGTCGAGTCGTCGGCGGCCATGTCGGCGCGCGGCGCGGATGGGGCCGCAGGCGCGGCGTCGACAACGGGCGCCGGGGCCGCGCGTGGAGCGCTCGCCGGAGCCGCCGCTTCGGGCATCGGTGCGCGGGCGGCTACCGGTGCCGGCTGCTCGCGAGCAGGCTGTTCGTCGACCGGCTGCGCGCGCAGCGGCTGTTCCGCCACAGTAGGTTCCATTACCGCCTGCATCACCGCCCGCGTGAACGCGGCCTGGTCGGCCTCGGCCTCGGCTAGCCGCTCATCGGCCGGCCCGGCGGCATCGCCCGGCGCCGGGGCGGTCGGACGGCTGCGCAGCGACCAATGCGCGCCGACGCCCATCTCCTCGAGGAAAATCGCGCTGCGGGTTGCTGTCTGACTCATATTCCGAACCGCATAACGATGGCGTCCTCGCGTTGCTGGTCGGCGGCCGGGTAGTATCCCTTGCGCCGACCAATCTGTTTAAATCCATAGCGTTCGTAAATTTTCAACGCGCGCTGGTTCGACGGCCGCACTTCCAGCAGTACCGACGTCATGCCCAGTCCGCGCGCGCACGCCACCGCCTGGTTCAGCAGCAGGCGTCCAAGCCCCTGCCCCTGCCGCTCGGCCGACACCGCCACGTTCAGCAGATGCGCCTCGTCGACGATCGCCATCAGCAGGAAGTAGCCCAGCAACACACCGCCCTGGTCGCGCAACACCCAGGCCTCGTAGTTACTGCTCAGCGAATCGGCGAAATTGCCCATGCTCCAGGGATGGGGATAGACGCTCTCCTCCAGCGCCAGCACCTCGGCCAGGTCGGTCTTCTGCATCGGCTCGTAGTTCAACCGCGCCAGGTCCCACAGCTGCGTCATGCCACGCCTTCCGCCGCCTTGGCGACGGCCATGTCACGCCGCTCGGCCTGGGTGTAGGCGATCTTGTTACGCAGATACAGCGGCTGCGCCTCGGCCGCCGTCACCGTCTTGCCGGCGGTGAAGGCGATGCTGGCCAGTTGCGCGATCTGTTCCGCGTGCGGCATCACCTCGGCATGGCCACCGGCCGGGAACGCCTCGGCATAGGCCGACAAGCCGTTGCCGCAAGCTGCGGGGTTGCCTTGAGGCCGCACGCCATCGGGCGCCGACAAGGTCGGCGGCAGCACGGCGGCCGGCTCGGCGATGTTGGCCGCATCGGCCTCGAACCGGTATTGCGCCCAGTAGACCTCGCCCATGCGCGCGTCCAGCACGGCCAGCACGTCGGCGGCGCCGTGGCGCTGGCGGCAAGCGAGCGCCATCGCGTCGAGCGTAACGACCGGCACCACCGGCAGGCTGGCGCCGAAGGCGAGCCCCTGGGCGATGCCGCAGGCGGTGCGCACGCCGGTGAACGAGCCGGGACCGGAGCCGAAGGCGATGGCGTCGCAATCCTTCAGCGCGATGCCCGCTTCGGCCAGCAGTTCCTGGATCATCGGCAAGATCGATTGGGAATGGGTGCGCACGCCGGACGACACGCGGCTGGTGACGGTTTCGCCCCGCAGCAGCGCGCAGGAGGCCAGTTCGGACGAGGTTTCAATGGCAAGAATAATAGGCATCCCGTATTTTAACCCGGCCCGGTGGCAGGCGCGACCCCGCGCGGGCATGTAGAATAGTTCCTTTGGGCGCTGAGAACGCTGTCAGTCGACGATCCTATGCATAGTTTGACCTTAAATTCCGCCAATCGCCAACAAGTCGCCGCCGCCCTGTCCGGCGACCGCTGGATCGTCGCGTGCCTGTGCGCGGCGTGGTGCGGCACGTGCGAATCGTACCGCGCCACGTTCGAGGAACTGGCCGCGCGCCATCCGGACAAGTTTTTCGTCTGGATCGATATCGAGGATCACGCGGACGTGGTGGGCGACCTGGACGTCGAGAACTTCCCGACCTTGCTGATCCAGCATCACGAGCTGGTCACCTTCTTCGGCACCATGCTGCCGGACGGCGGGCTGGCGCACCGGCTGGTGCAGTCGCAGACGCAACAGACCGACGAGGAACTGAAGGCGCTGGCGCTCAACAGCGAGGAGCGGGCGCGCTGGCAGAATGATTGTAATTTAAGGACGTTGATGCGGAATGCTTTAGCGTAGTTACGGACACAATGCGCTTACGACGCTGCGAATGCGACCTCTCGACCTAAGGGTGTTGGCTCTCGACCTAATGCCTATAGTTCATCACGGCCTAGCGCCGATTGGGGGAAACACCGACTTGGTCTCCGTTGTGGCAGTGAACTCGGGCGTTGAGTAAATATATCGCTGTTGGTCGGCCTGCTTTTGATACAACAGGAGTGCCGTTTCAGAGCTCGCGACTACTGCTGCCTTGCCCGTAAATTCCTTAGTGACGATCATCTGCGGCGCTTGATCCCTTAACAAACTTGCGCGCATGTTGCCCAAAAAAAACGCCACAATTATCGAAGCTGCCGTAATGGTCACAAATGCAGCAGAAGCGGCAAGACCAGATCGGGTATCACGTGTCTTGATTTTTCGAATGAAGGTTCTTAGCTTTGGCTGAAGAAAGAAACCAGATCGAAAGAGTCCGGAAAGGACCACTAATATCATCGATATGACGAGTCCCGCACCGGAAATCCAAGTTACTGTGAATTTCACGTACACAGCCAACGTTACCAGAATGAACAGAAAGGCTTGAACAACGAACCAAACCGATCCTTCCCACTTTATCGTTTGCCGGTGGGATCTGACAAAGCGGCGTTGTTGTGCCCAGTCCATTTTTCGAAAGACCCCACGATCTGTCAGCGCTAGGATGGGGAGGACAACAAGTTGCAACATCGACGTTAATACCCGTGCGACAACGGCACTGAAAAACACGTAAAACAGAAAGGTCGTTGTTACTCCGTTCGCGAGCTGCACTCCGGCGACAGACACAATCTGCAGTGGAACTTTCATCAAAAAACCAGCGTAATGCGCCAGCGATAACGATACGATGGCTAAGACGCCGCCTAATACCGCCGTTTTATTAGCCCACACTCGATAAAACCATCTGTGAGCGGTCACGGAAAAAAGTGCCATTGCGTCTCCATCTATCGTCGGCAATCCCTGCCGCGAAATTCCAAAATGTCCCACCGAAAAGCTACCGTGCGAAACACTTTTCGTACACCCCGGCCTCAAAGGCAATCGCCCACATGCTTCCCGAGCACGTGATACTGCGCATCCAGTATCGGCTGATTCGGATCATGCCCCGCACGCGGCACCAGGACAAATTCCTTGCTCGGCGCCTCGATGAAGTCGAAGTAGCGCTTGCTCGGCTCCGGCATCGTCAGCAGATCCTCCTGCCCCTGCAATATATAGAACGGCACGCCGAACTTCGGTCCAAGCTTGTAGAGATCGATCTTCGAGGCGATCCCATTGCCTTTCATGCCGACGTATTGCAACCACGAATAATCCTCGCCCGCCGTGTAGTCGGCCTCCGCCTTGGCGGTGGTGTACTCCGGCGAGAAAACCCACCACGCCTTCGGCGCCGGCTCGGTGCGCAGCGCTTCATGCTTGCGCATGACGCGGCGCAGGATGCCGAGGTTGCGCGGATTGGTCCACGGCGGCGGGCCCAGCGCTTCGAGCTTGGCCACCGACTCGGCGTCGTTGGCGGCGCGCGCCAGCGCCAGCGTGGCATCGTAGCTGGCGCGCTCGCCGGACCGGTTCACCACCTGCGCGGTGCTGACGTAGGCGCAGAACAGTTCGGGATTGGACTTGGCCATGTACGTCCCGATCACCGAGCCCCACGATCCGCCCATCAGGATCACCTTGCGCTTGCCGAAACGCTTGGCCGCGTAACGCGCCACCTCGACGCCATCGTCGCGCAGGCGCTCCGGCACCAGTGGCTCGTCGTCCGTCACCGGGTTGCGGCCGAAGGTCATGCCGGCGCCGCGCTGGTCCCACTGGACCATGGTGTAGTCTTTTTCCCAAGCCTTGTAAAGGTTGTCGGCGAAGGGGGTATTCGGATTGCCGGGGCCGCCGTGGACGACCACGATGACGGGCTTGGCGCAACTGGCGCCCTTGATCCGCACCCACTGCTCGATGCCGCCGATGCGAACAAAACCTTTTTCATCGACGGCTTTATCGGTAGCGGTGCAGACGGTGTCGGACATAGGACCGAACGCTGACGCATCGGGCGTGGCGGCGGCAGATGCGCCCGTCGTCTGGCCAAGGACAAGCAAAAATATGGCGGATAGCAACCTCGAACGAGCCTGCATTCAATTGTCCATCCGATCAAGCGACGACCATTCCGGCAAGCGGTGCTTGCGCCGGCCATACGCGTAATAGAGCGACATGCTCAGGCCGAAGAACAGTCCCGCTGCGGCGGCAGCACATAGCGCTGCGGTCACGACGACGCTGTGCGCCGACCACACCGTCAGCCACATGACGATACCCCAGGCGCCGCCAAACCACAGGGACGCGAGCAGGGTCGTTTTCCAAAACGGCACAAAGTGAGGCGGCGGAATCTTGAACCCGATTTTCCACAAGCCCCGCAATATCGGCGGCTCGTAGTTGCTGCGCCACATGCCCGTGGCTTTTAACAGTTCTAATGCTTTCGTGCGGCGGGTTTCAAAGCGCATGTTCGAGGCAATATTGTTAAGAGATGAAAAACTATACCCTGTCAGCGCCCCTCCGAAATACGCGCTTTGTAACAATTGCCGATTACAAGCCACGCCGCCCCTCGCCTAGGTCAATTTCGCTGCCGGGCTACAGCGGCTTGTAGAACTTGGCGATCTGGGGGATGAAGCGCTGGGGATTGGCGCCCGCGAGGTTGGTCAACACGACGATGGCCAGCCGATCGTCCGGATAGACGATAAATGCGGCACGGGCGCCACCTATGCCCGCCACCTGTCGCTTGGGCGCAGTTTGCAGCACCGGCCAGCCGGCTGCCCATTCGCCAGCGGCCCCGCTGTTCAGCTTTTCCGGCGTCCACATGTTCTTGACGTTGGCCGCGCTGACCAGTTTGCCGTCCGACAAGGCGATGATCCAGCGCGCCACTTCATCGGCGGTGGTCTGGATTCCACCGCCAGCCCAAAGGCTGTAAGGTATATCGTAAATCCAACGCGATAGACGATTGCCGTCGTCCTTTGCCAGGGTTCCGCGCGGAGAGTAGCTATAGATCGTCGCCGCGTTGGGAACAAGGTCATAGCTGTCGCCGAACCTCGACAGCGGCATGTTCACGGGCGCAAACTGGTGCTGCGCCACATACTGCTCGTACGGCATCTTTACTTGCCTGGAAATGATTTGGGCCAGCAAACCATAGTTGGTCTGGTTGTAGGCAAACCGCTCGCCGACAGGCGCGTCCAGCGGCAGCGCCTTCACCGTTTTCCACGCATCGCGCTCGCCGCCGCCGCCAATCAAGCCTTTCTGATCAACGATATCCGGTAGACCGGACGTATGTCCGAGTAGTTGACGGATGCGGATGGCTCTCCAGGCCTCGGGCAGGTCATCGAGATAGCGGGCGACAGGAGCATCGAGGTCGACGAGCCCCGCTTCGGCCAGCTGCACCATGGCAACGCCGGTAAATGCTTTGGTCGCTGAATTGATGGGGAACAGGGTTGTGCCCGTGGCAGGCACTCGGTTCTCCACATTGGCCATGCCGTAAGCCTCTGACAAAACGACCCGGCCATCCTTAACGACCGCGATCTGCAAACCGGGGATGCGTTGCTCCTTCATCGTCCGCTGTATCAGTTCCCTAGCCAGCTGGTTGGCTTCATCTGTATTTGCTGAAACAGCAGAGCCAGGGAGCCACATCAGCGCCGCGACAATGACGGGCCTGGCTAGATACTTTGTAAACAGCATGGATATTCCTTCATAAATAGGTCAGGTCCGATATTCGAACAAACAGGGCACCTTTTTAGCACATAAAAGTTCCCCAATGTCCGAATGTCGGCACTGACCCCCGTGTTTTATGCGTTGGGGCGGTGGCGCTCCAGCCACGCTTCGAACAGCGCGCGGTTCTCAGGCTGGGTGAGCGGATACAGGCCGGTGATGCTGGCGCCGCCGCGCACCCGCTCCAGCACGAAGTCCTCGTAACGCTCCATCGGCACCGCGTCGCGCGCGATTTCCTCCGCCAGGTGCGACGGGATGCACACCACGCCGTCGTCGTCGCCAACCATGATGTCGCCAGGGTAGACCGCCACCCCGCCGCAGCCGATGGGGGCGTTCAGGTCGAGCGCGTGGTGCCGGATCAGATTGGTCGGCGCCGACGGGCCGGAACACCAGGCCGGGATCTCCAGGCTGGCGATGCCGCTGGCGTCGCGCAGCCCGCCGTCGGCGACGATGCCGGCCACGCCGCGCACCTGCATGCGCGTCGCCAGGATGCTGCCGGCGGCCGCCACCGTGACGTCGCCCCGGCAATCCATCACCAGCACCGCGCCGGCCGGGATTTCCTCCACCGCCACCCGCTGCGGGTGGCGCGGATCGAGAAAGGCGTCCAGCCCGTCGAGGTCCTCGCGCGCCGGGATGTAGCGCAACGTGAACGCCGGCCCGGCAAGGCGCTGGCCCGGCTTCAACGGCCGCGCGCCCTGGATGTACACGTTGCGGAAACCGCGCTTGTACAGCAGCGTCGTGATGGTGGAGGTGGCGATCGTTTTCAACGTCGCCAGCGTTTCCGGGGAGACGGTGGTGGTCATGGCTGCGCTCCGTCGCGTTCAAAGATGGTGTTGCTAAAGCGGATATGGCTGCTGTCGATATGGTTCTGGCGGTAGTATTCGTCCCATTTTTCGGGACTGCTGGTGTGTTCGCCGGTGACCGGGTCGCGCGCCTGCAGATAGTCGCCGAACTTGAAGTAGATCTTGCGCGTGTCGGGCCGGATGGGTGTGAGCGCCGTCTTCAAGGTGCCGCCGGTGGCCGTGCGCGCGCTGACCTGCGCCGCGCCGGCGTTCAACACGATATCGAGGTCGAAGCCCTCGCCGGAACGCACGGTGCCCAGCGCGGTCGTCGCTTCCTTGCCGTCGGCGCCTAGAATGCGCACCAGGATGTCGAACACGCCGTTGCCGCTCTTGCCGTCTAGTCCCTGCTTGTCCGCGGTGTCCTGCACATAGACCTTGAGTATCGTGTCCAGTCCCTCGACGTGATACTGCGCGACGATGGTCTTGGCGACGTTCGGCAAGGTGGCCGTGATGCGGGCCGCGAAATGTTCGCGCGTGTCGGCCAGACTCAGGCGCTCGCGGTCGGCGACCTTCAATTCGTTGCGATAGCCGTGGCCGTTGGGCGAGGCGTATTTCGACTCGAGGGCGCTGAAGTTGAGCGTGCCGGCGTACGGCGACGGGTAAGGCGAATTGCCCTCGAGCGTGAACAGGCGTTGCAGCGAGGCTTCCGGCGTGAACCCTTGCGCGCCGGCTGTCGACAGTGCGGCTGTGAGCAAGGCTGCCGCTGCGTATCGGATGGTGGCGATCATTTCAACATTCCTTCAAGTAGTGGTTGCATGGCGTCGGCCCACAATTGGTAGCCGGCGGGTCCGGGGTGCAGCTGGTCGGGCATGATGGCCGGTGGAATGCGGCCCTCCTTGTCCGTGAACACGGAATTAATATTCAGGAAGCGGATCGTCTTGCCGTCGTCCAGCCCGGCCAGATCGCGGTTGACGGCGTCGATGGTTGCCATCCGCTTGGCCGCCTCGGCGACGCTCTTTTCGGTCACCGGCGAACCATCGCGCTCGCGCGGGCCGCGCGGGAAGATGCCTAGCACGAGGATCTTCGTCTCCGGCAGCCTGGCGCGTATCATGCCAACGATCTTGCGGTCGGCGGCGGCGATTTCCCCGGCCGTGTAATCGAGGCTGTTGTTGGTGCCCAGCATCAGCACCGTGACCTTCGGCGAGAGTCCATCGAGCTCGCCATGCTCGATGCGCCAGATGACGTGCTGCGTGCGGTCGCCGCCGATGCCGAAGTTGGCCGGCTGGTGGACACCGTAATACTTGTCCCATATTTCCGGCGCGATGCGCCAGCGCTCGGTGATCGAATCGCCGAGAAACAACAGGCCGACCGGCCCGCTTTTGCCGCGCGCGAGGATGGCCTCGTGCTTCTTGAGGAACACGCCGTCGTCCTGCTTCTCCACCGCTTCCGAGGCGCTGGCCTTGGCACCGGCGGCGTGCGCGCCGAGCTGGCCGACCGCCAGCAGCGCGGCCAGCAGCAATCTGATGTAAATCGATTTTTTCATGCATGTCTCCGGGTTAGTGTTTCGGCTGAACGCGCACCACGGGGCCGCCCAACCAGATTGATAGGAAAACCAGCGGCAGCAGCAACGCGCCCAGGATGAAGAACGGCGTGTAGTCGCCACCTGTCGTCAGCACCGGCACCAGCTGCATGCAGATGATCACGCCGAGCACCGCCGACGTGCCGCTCAGGCCCGCCAGCGAACCAACCGTCTTGCCCGAGAAGAAATCGCTCGGCAAGGTCTGGATGTTGGTGATGGCCGCCTGGAAGCCGAACAGGATCACGCCGATCGACAACACGGCCAGCAGCGGCGTCTCGGCGGCTGCGCTGAACAGCAACGCCGGCAGCATGACCACCAGCCCCAGGCCGATGACGAATTTGCGCGCGCGGTTGACCGTCCAGCCGCGCGCCAGCAGGTGCCCGCAGAACCAGCCGCCGGACAAGGCGCCGACCGCCGCGCCCACATACGGCACCCAGGCGAACATGCCGATCTCCTTGACGTCGAAATGGAAGCGCTCGTTCAGGTACAGCGGCAGCCAGCTGACGAACAGCCACCACACCGGGTCGATGAAAAAGCGCGCGGCGATCACGCTCCAGCTTTGGCGATGGCGCAGCAGCTGGCGAAGGGTCGGCACATAGTCGTCCTGTGCGGCCGCCGTGCCGGGCCGCTGGCCGGTGAGGATGTACTGGCGCTCCTCTTCACCCACCCACGGATGGGTGCCGGGGCCGGATTTGTAGACGATCAGCCACGGCACGATCCACAGGAAGCCCAATGAACCGATTAGCAGGAAGGTGGTTTTCCAGCCCACGTAAGCGTACAGGAAGGCTACCAGCGGCGGCGCGATGACCGATCCCAGCGAGGCGCCGGCGCCGAAGATGCCCTGCCCCAGCGCCCGCTCGCGCACCGGGAACCATTCGGCGATGGCCTTGGTGGCGCCGGGCCAGTTGCCCGCCTCGCCCACGCCCAGCAGCACGCGGAACAGGCCGAACGACATCGCCGAGCGGGCCACGAAGTGCAGCGCGATGGCGCCCGACCAGACCAGGATCGACAGCAGGAAGCCGATGCGCGTGCCGAGCGCGTCGAACAGTTTGCCGAACAGCGACTGGCCGACCGCGTAGCCGATCAAGAACACGGTGACGATGTTTGCGTAGTCGCGTTTGTCCATGCCTAATTCGGACGCGATGCCCGGCCACATCACCGCCAGCGCCGAGCGGTCGATGTAGTTGATGATGGTGGCGATGGCCACCAGGGTGATGACCAGCCAGCGCAAACCTTTGATTGTTGTCATGCGATTGTCTCCATTATTTTTTTGTGGCGGGGCGTGTAGCCGCCCCCCTTTCAAGCTGCCGCCAGCTGGGCACGCGTCGGCAGGCCTTCGCAATCGCCGCGAAACTGCACCACGCGCGCGCCGATGGCGTTGCCGCGCGCGGCCGCCAGGTGCAGCGGCAAGCCGTCGAGCAGCGCGCTGATGACGCCGACCGCGAAGCCGTCGCCCGCGCCGACCGTGTCGACCACCGCGCGCACCGGCCGGCCGGGGACGGTGTCGGCGCGGCCGCCGGCGTCGGCGGCGTAAGCGCCCTCCGGCCCGAGCTTGACCACCACCTGGCGCGCACCGCGTTCGAGGTAGTAGGCGGCGATGTCGACGGCGTCCTGCCGGCCCGTGAGCACACGGCCCTCCGCCAGGCCCGGCATGACAACGTCGGCCTGGCTGGCGAGCGCGTTGACGGTGGCGATCATCTCGGCCGGGGAGCGCCACAAGCGCGGCCGCAGATTCGGATCGAAGCAGACCAGCCGGCCGTCGGCGCGCGCCTGCCTCGCCATCGCCAGCACCAGCTCGCGGCAGCCGGCCGACAGCGCGGGCGAGATCCCGGTCAGGTGCAGCACGCGAGCGCGCTGGAAGTCGTCGCCCTGCGCCGGCATGTCCGATGTCGACAGCCGGCTGGCGGCCGAGCCGCGTCGGAAGTATTCGACCTGCGGATCGGCGCCGCCCTCCGCCATCTGCTTGAGCATGAAACCGGTCGCGCTGTCGTCATCCATGCGCAGGTGGCGCAGGTCGAGCCCCTCGGCCTCCATGAAGGCGCGCAAGTGCCGGCCCAGGCTGTCCTGCCCCAGCCGGCCCAGATACCCGACCTTGAAGCCCAGCCGGCTCAGTCCCACCGCCACATTCAGCTCGGCGCCGGCGGTGGCGCGCTCGAACTCGCGCACCGCCTCCAGCGGGCCGGGCTCGCGGGCGATCATCAGCGCCATCGCCTCGCCCACCGTTACGACATCGGGTATTCCCATGCGTGGCCTCTTCAGAACGTCAGGGTGGTGGTCAGGGTGGCGTCTTTGGCGGCGGGCAGCGACACCCTCAGCACCGTGCCGCGTTCCTCCCTCGGCCCCTTGTCGACATTGCCGGGCGGGCCGGCCGCCACCAGCACGCCGGGCGCGATCTCGGCGCGCGCCGCGGTCGTCGCCACCGCCACCTTCAGCGACCTGGGCTTGCCGGCCACGACGAAGGCGCGGGCGCCGGTCCTGGCGATGTCGCGGTCGCCGTGCACCAGCGCCGTCAGCACCACCGGCTTGTTGGCGCGCAGCGTGTCGGTCACGGTCCAGACGCCGCGGGCATAGCTGAAGCGGCGCTCCAGCTTCTCGACGCCGAGTTCCGCCCGGTAGGCGCCGGCCAGTTCGGCGACGATGTCGGCGCGGCCGCTCTCCAGCTTCGCGCTGGCGATGCGGATCGTGTCGAGCCGCGCGTACGGGTAGCCACGGAAGGCGTCGTGGCCGCCGCCTTCGTTGGCCTGGCCCTGGCCGTCGATCAGCAAGGTGTTGCTCAAGTCGCTCTTGGGGATGCCCGCGTAGCCCATCGGGCCGGTCAGGTAGGTGCCGCCGCCGTACAGGATGAAGCTGCCGGCGTCCGGATGGGCGTGGCCCATCTCCAGGTGCCAGTCGGGCAGCTTGTCGAGGATGGCGGCGACATGGTGGCCCTCCGGCGGCCCGGCGCGGAAGGCGAAGGCGGTCGCCTTCGGCGTCCAGTCGCTGCGCCAGTAGACCGTGCCCAGGTCTTCGAAGTGGTGGTGCGGCGCGAGCGCCGCCATCGGCGCCGCCTTCAGCGCCGGATCGCGCCACAGCAAGGTCCAGAAATCCTCGGCGCAGACGTGGCCGAGCGACGCCATCCAGTCGGCCACGCCCTGCGCCTCGGCGCTGTTGAAGCGCGCCGCCAGCCGGTACAGCAGGTTGTAGTTGGAATTGAGCTTGCCGCCGGGGTGCGTGCGGGCCGGCTCCTCGCCCACGCGAGCGCGGGTGATGGCGCCCTCGAAGGCGTCGCCGAAGTCATAGATGTCCTGGCCGTTGGGCGTGATCGAATGGGCCATGTACAGGTGCGCCTTGCTCAACGCCGGCGTGTCGTACATGTCGTCGCCGGCGGCGTGGGCGAAAGCGTCGAGCGCGTGGATAATCCACGGCATCGAGAAGATCCAGTACTCCACGCCCTCGTAGAAATAGCCGTCCGGCGACGCCACTTCCAGCACGCGGCTGAAGATGGCGCGCGACAGCGCCGCCCAGTTGGCCGCTTCCGGCGTGTCGTCCCAGACCGCGTAGGCGGCCACCGCCAGCCCGGCGATCGGAATGAAGCAGTGGTTCTGGCTGTACGAGTACGATTTGCCCGGCTTGGGCGCGAAGTGCCTGGCGAGGATGGTGGCCTGGCGTATCAGTTTGTCGCGGTAGCGCTTGCGCTCCTCCTCCGTCAGCGCGTCGTACAGCAGGTCGTAGCCGGCGCCCAGGCCGTACAGCAGGTGGCCGGCGGCGAGGTCGATGTCCGGCTTGCTGTAGGTGTAGCCCCACACCTCGTAGCTGACCGCCGCGTCCATGTAGCGCTTGGCCGCTTCCAGGTATTTGGCGTCGCCCTCGATCTGGTAGGCCAGCGCCGCGCCGATGATGCCGATGGCGGTGTTGTTCTGCGCGCGGCGCTTTTGCGCCGGCGCGGGGGCCGGCGCCATGCGCAGCGCGGTCAGGCCGGCCAGCGCCTTTTGCCACGCGGCGCGGCCCTCGCCTTGCGCGCGCTTGCGCAGCGCGTCGAGGCCGGCCTTGGTGGTGTAGACGCGCGGATGGACGCCGCGCAGTTCGGCGCGCAAGGCCGCCGGATGGGCCTTCATCAGCGTTTCCAGCGGATGCGGACCGGCGCCCGCCTTGCCCTGCATGGTGCCCAGCGATTCGAGCGCGTCCTGCGCCAGCGCGTCCGTCAACGAAAACGCGGGCAAGGAGAGGGCCGCGGCGCCGAGGAAGCGGCGCCGTGAGAAGGTGTCATTCATCGATTGCTCCGAAGGGAAATCAGTAGAGGCCGAGGCCACCGTTGACCTGGACGATTTCGCCGGCCAGGAAGGCGGCGCGCTCGGACGCCAGGAACACGACCACGTTGGCCACGTCCTCGGGCGCGCCTTCGCGGCGGGCCGGCGTGCGCTCGGCGATCGCCTGGCGGTTGGCCGGGGTGTTGAAGGTGTCGTGGAAGCGCGTGGCGATCAGCCCCGGCGAGACGCCGTTGACGCGCACGCCCGACGGCCCCACTTCCTTGGCCAGCGCGCGCGTGAAGGTGGCGACGGCCGCCTTGGACGCGGCGTAGTGCGCCGAGCCGGGACCGCCGCCGTCGAACGCGGCCAGCGACGACATGGTGATGATGGCGCCCCGCCCGCGCGGCTCCATGCGCTTGAGCGCCGCCTGGCAGATCAGGAAGGTGCTGGTGAGGTTGAGGTTCATCGCCTCGTTCCACAAGGTCAGCGGCATCTCCGCCACGCGGCAGCGCTGGATCAAGCCGCCGATGTTGGCGAACAGGATGTCGATCTCGCCGATGGCGCCTTCCGCTTCGGCGAACACCCGCTCGGCGATGGCGGCGTCGGTCAGGTCGGCCTTGATCGCCTGCGCCTGGCGGCCGAGGGCGCGGATCTGCGCCACCACGTCGTGCGCCTCGTCGGCGCTGCTCCAATAGGTCAGTACGACGTCGGCGCCGGCCTGCGCCAGCGCCAGCGAGCTGGCTTTACCAATGCCCGAGGCGCCGCCCATGACGAGGGCGCGTTTTCCGATAAGTTCCATGGCGATGTTCTTTCTAGTGAGTGGTTGAATGGTGCTGCTTACGTGGGTGGCGCCGCCGTCGATGCCCGCACGATCAGCTCCGGCGCGAACAACTCGCCGCCGAGGTTGGCCGCGCCCGGCGCCAGGATGCGCTGGACGGCGGCGTCGGCCATGGCCTGGATCGGCTGGCGCAACGTCGTCAATGGCGGGTCGTTGGCGGCGGAGAAGAAAATATCGTCGATGCCGATCAGCGAGAAATCCTGCGGCAGCCGCTTGCCCAGCTGCTTGAGGCCGATGCCGATGCCGATCGCCATCATGTCGTTGATGGCGATCGCCGCCGTCGGCTTGCTGCGGGCTGCCAGCAACAGCGCCGCCGCGCTGCGTCCCAGCTCGAACAAGCGGGTGTCGCCGTGCAGGTCGGCCGGGGCGTCGGTGGCGTCGGCGATCACCAGCTCGCCGCCGATGCCGGCCGCCGCCACCGCCTGTTCGAAACCCTTGACGCGGTCCTGGCGGTTCAATGTGTACGGCGGCGGCGTCACCAGCGCGATGGCGCGGTGGCCTAGCGCCACCAGATGCTCGACCGCCATGGTGGTGGCGGCGACGTTGTCGACCGAGATCGTGGTGATGCGCTCATGGCTGTCGTCGGAGCGCTTGATGTCGAAGGCCACCACCGGGCAGCGCGCCGTCATGCCGACCAGGTGGCCGGTGTCGTTGAGCGCCGAGCCGGTGATGATGCCCTGCGCGCCATAGGCCAGCAGGTCGGCCATGACGGCGCGCTCGCGCTCGGGATCGCGGAAGGTGCTGAAGGTCATCACGTGGCACTGGTGGCGCGCGGCGGCCGTCTCCACCGCGCAGGCCAGCGAACCGAAGAACTGATTGGCCAGCGACGGCACCAGCAGCCCGACCATCGAGGCGACCCCGGTCTTCAGCTGGCGCGCGGCGTTGTTGGGCCGGTAGCCCAGCTGCTCGATCGCCTGCTGGATCTTGCGCTGGGTATCGGGCCGCATCTGCCCCATGCGGTTGTTCAGAAAGTTCGAGACGCTGGTGGTCGATACGCCGGCCAGTCTCGCTACGTCCTGAATCTTTGATTCGCTCATGATGTCCTTGTGTGTGTTATGCGCTCAGAACGCCATATCCAGACGGATGGTGGCGTAGCGGAACGCGTCGCGGGCCGGCTTCCAGCCATACGACCGGATGTCGGGGCCGCCGCCGGCCCGCTTGAAGTTGAGGAAGGAGCCGCTGCTGCCGGCTTCGTAATGGTGGTCGAACAGGTTTTTCACGCCGATCGACAGTTTATAGGCGCCCTTGGCGTCCTTGAACGAGGCGCCGAGGTCGAAAATGCCGTAGCCGGGCCGCACCAGCGACGGGTCCTGGCTGATCGCGCCCTGCACCGTCGATTGCGTGCGCCACTGGGCGTTGAGGGCGGCGATGACGGGCAGGCCGGCCAGGCGCGGCAGCGTGTATTCGCCGCCCATGCTCAGCTTCCATTTGGGCGCGTTGGGCATCATGCCGCCGCTGGCGTCGCGCAGGAACGATCCGGGCACCAGCTCGTTGGGAATGGTGCAATCGGTGGCGCCGCTGTAGCACGGCCCCTGCTTCCAGTCGCGCACCACGGCGCGCGTGTAGGCGAAGCTGGCGTTGAGCAGCAACGCGCGCGTGGCCAGCACCGTGGCGTCGGCCTCGAAGCCGCGCGTTTGCAAGGACGGGATGCTGTACAGCACGCTGGCCTGGCTGCCGTCGGTGAAGCGCTCGGTGGCCGAAGTCTGGTAGTCGCGGAAGCGGGTCTGGAACACCGCCGCGTTGAAGGTCGCGCGGTTGTTCCACAGGTTGGCCTTGAAGCCGGCCTCGAAACTGGTGGCCTTCTCCGGCGCCAGCGGCAGGCGCGAAAACACGTTGACGTTGTTGGCGCCGCTGGTCATGTCGTAGGCCACGCCCTTGTGGCCGGTGGAGGTGGTGCCGTACACCATCATCTCGTCGTTCAGATGGTAGGTGTAGCCCAGTTTGCCGGTGACGGCGTTTTCCTTGTTCTGCGGCGCGATGTACAAGTGTTCGCCGGTGTGCACGTTGTCCGGCGCGCTCGACGACAGGCTGTCGATGGTGTGGAACAGGTAGTCGTTGGCCTCGCGGTTGAAGCGCAGGCCGGCGCTCAGGCTTTGCTTGGGCGCGAAATCCCAGTTGGTGTTGGCGTAAAGCGCGTGCGTCAGGCTGCCGGAGTTGGTCTCGTAGTTGGTGTAGTTGCTTTCCTTGACGAAGGCGTTGCCGCGCAGGTAGGTGCGGTACAGCGAATTGCGCGCGATCCAGGCGCCGACCAGGTAGCGGAAGGCGCCGCCGTCCGGCGACGTCAGGCGGAATTCCTGGGTCGACGTCTTGCTGGCAATGGTGCCGTTGATCATCGGCGGCTCGGCGATGCCGGACGGCTTGCCGCTGGCGTCGACCTGGTAAAAGGTCGAGATCAGGTCGATGTTGTCGTTGTCGCGGAAGTCGTTCGACAGGTTGTTGTCGACCGAGGTGATCGAGGTCAGCGCGTGGCCGGCCAGCGGCGAGCTGTCCGGGAAGGCGTAGTTGACGCGCACGCCGATGGCGCGGTCGGTCGCGTCCAGGCCGGTCGGCGAGTCGTTGCGGATCTGGCGGTTCCAGCGGCTGACGTTGATGCCGCGCAAAATTTCGGTGTTCGACAGCGCGGTGTATTTGCGGTTGTACAGGTAGCCGACGCCCTCGCCGATCGAGGTGATCGCTTCCGTGTTGCCGGTGGCGCGCGAGTGGTCGTAGCGCGGCGTGATCAGCACGTCGAGGTCGGGCGAGATTTTCCATTGCAGCTTGGCCATGAAGGTCTTGCCGCCGGAGCCGTTTTGCATCGAGTCGTCGCTCAGGTTGTGCAGCAGGCCGGGGAAATCGGTCTTGCTGGCGTACAGGCGCAGGCCGACCGTGTCCGACAGGCGGCCGCTGAGCGAGGCCGAGGCGCGGTACTCCTGGTCGCTGGTGTGGTACAGGCTCACCTTCGTTTGCATCGGCCCGGCGCCGATCGGCTTGGTGGTCATCACCACCGCGCCGGCGATCGCGCTCTTGCCGAACAGGGTGCTTTGCGGTCCTTTGAGCACTTCGACGCGGGCCATGTCGGACATGTCGCGGAACGCTTGCTGGGTTTGCGCGTAGGGGATGTCGTCGACCATGATGGCGACGTCGCCCTCGATGCCGAGGTTGTTCGAGGTGGTGCCGATGCCGCGCATGTTGATGCTGTTGGTGCCGACCTGGGTGCCGACCGACACCGACAGCGCCGGCGACAGGTTGACGATGTCGACCAGCTCGCGCACGTTGTTGCGTTGCATGTACTCCTCGCCCAGCACCGAGATCGAGGCGGGAACGTCTTCCAGTTTCTCGACCCGGCGGTTGGCGGTCACCACCACCGATTCCAGTTTGGGCTGGGTGGCGCTGGTGTCGGCGGTGGCCTGGCCGGCGGCTTGCTGCGCCTGCGCGGGGAAGACGCCGATCAGCAGCAGCGCCACGGCGGACGCGATCGGAGTGGGCCGGCAGCGTGTCGCGCCGGGCATGGTTGGTGCAGTCATCATTGTCTCCGTATCTTATAGTTATCTAGTTGGTACTGCAACGATTTACTGTAACGTTACAGTAAACCGGTAAAAAAGATGGGGTTGAGACCCCTTACGCTGCTCATGATTATTTTCACAACACATATGGCCGATCGCGCTGCGCTAACCCGCCCTGCGCGTATCCTCGAAACTTTTACTGTAACGATTTACTGTATCGATGCAGTAAGAATAAACGAACGGGCGGCGATGTCAACAATTTTTCGCCGAGCGTGTGCTCGGCGGTTTTGGACCGGAGGGCGAGCGTCGGCGCTAACGCGCCCCGACCGGCTTGGACAGGTCGCGCCCGTACCATTCGACGATGCGCTGGTACTCCGGCCACATGTTGCCGGCGGCCGCGCCGGCCGGCAGCAGGTTGTGGCCGGCGTTGGGGATTCGCCGCAAGGTGACGTCGTGGCCGGCGCCCAGCAGCTCGGCGGCCATCGCCTCGCCCGCCATGATCGGCACGCTGGTGTCCTTCATGCCGCCGACGATGTAGACGCGCGCCTGCGATTTCAACAGCGATTGCGTCGACGACGCCCGGAAGAAACTGGTCCAGCGCCTGTACGGGTGGCCCCAGGCCAGCACTTTGGCGTTGTCCGGATCGGCGGCGATCTTTTGGCGCGTGGCCTCCAGTTCGTCCAGGCGCAGCTTGATCGCCTCGTCGCCGCCGCCGGCGGCGTAGGCGCCGGCGACGAAGTCGAAATACTGCGACGGGCCGCTGCCGGAAACGATGGCGACGTCGGTCACGCGGCCCTCTTTTTCGGCCAGGCCGGCGGCGGCGGCGGCGCCTTCCGACACGCCCAGCGCCAGCGACGAGCCGGCGCGCACCCACGGCTGCTGCGCGGCGTGGTCGTAGGCCCGCCCCAGGTCGCGCACCCAGTTCTCCAGCGTGAAGTAGTCATTGAATTCGGTCGGACAGGCGATGATGCCGCCGCCGTTCGGCGCGTCCTTGGGCGCGTGCGGCTTGTTGACCACCATGACCGCGTATTTACCCTGCTGCGCCAGATCGATGTAGCCGAACACGTTGGACGAGCGGCGCGACGTATCGAGGCCGCTGAACACCGGCGCGCAGCCGGATCCCTGGATCAGCAGCACCAGCGGCGCCGGCTCCTTGGTTTTGGAGATGAAGTACTCGACGTCGGGCGCGCCCTCCTGGCTCAAACGGTAGCCCACCACCTCGGTCGTGCCGACGGTGAAACCGCCGGTCTCGGTCACCTCGGCGGCGGCCAGCGCCGACACCATCCATGCTCCCACCAATAACGCTGTCCTCATCCAACTCTCCTATAACGTCAACGGCAGGCTGCGCAAGCGCTTGCCGGTTAATTTGAATACGGCGTTGGCCACCGCCGGCGCGATCGGCGGCGTGGCCGGTTCGCCCATGCCTTCCGGGTGCTCCGCACTCGGCATGATAATCGTTTCGACGATCGGGGCCTGGTTCATGCGTGCGACCGGGTAATCGTGGAAGTTGGTTTGTTGAACCTTGCCGTCCTTGATCGTCACCGCGCCGTACAGCGCCGCCGACAGGCCGAACACCACCCCCGATTCGGCCTGCTGGGCGATGATGTTGGGGTTGACGGCGATGCCGCAGTCGATGGCGCACACCACCCGGTGCACGCGGATCTCCGCGCCGTCGACCGAGACCTCGGCCACCTGGGCGACGATGGTGCCGAACGACTGGTGCAGCGCCACGCCGTGCGCGCGGCCCTCGGGCGCGGCGCCGGCGCGGGCCACGGCGGCGTCGAGCACCGCCAGGTGGCGCGGATGGCGCTTGAGCAGCCCGCGGCGGAATTCGACGCCGTCCTTGCCGGCGGCGTGCGCCAGTTCGTCGATGAAGCTCTCCTTGAAGAAGGCGTTGTGCGAGTGGCCGACCGAGCGCCAGTAGCCCAGCGGCACCGCGCTGTCGACGATCACGTGGCGGATGCGCTGGTTGACGAATTCGTATTGCATGTCGAATTCGCCCTCGGCGGTGGTCTTGTCGGGGCCACCGGCCGGCAAGCCAAGGTTGCGCTTGAAGAACTGGTGCGACACCGAACCGCTGGCCGACTTGTTGTCGTAGCCGAGCACATTGCCGGCCGCGTCCAGCGTGGCGACGAAGCGCGCCAGCGCCGCCGGCCGGTAGACGTCGTGCGTGGTGTCGTCCTCGCGCGACCAGATCATCTGCACCGGCGCGCCGCCGCACTGGCGCGCCACCGCCACGCATTGCGCGACCATGTCGACGTCGAGCCGGCGGCCGAAGCCGCCGCCCAGCATCGTCACCTGCAGCACCACGTCCTCCACGTCGACGCCGCCGGCGCTGGCCGCCGCTTGCACCGCGAAGCCCGGCGACTGCGTCGGCGCCCACACATAGACCTTGCCGTCCCTGACCTGCGCGGTGCAGTTGACCGGCTCCATCGCGGCATGCGCCAGATACGGGGCGCGGTATTCGGCACTGACGGTTCGGGCGATGCCGGCGACCTTCCCCTCGACGGCGTCCATGTCGCCGCCCTGGTGGTAGGCGTAGCCGGCTTCCTTGTCCAGCAGGGCCGCGAACTGGGCGTAGACGCCGGCGCTGGACAGGCCCGCGTTGGGGCCGTCGACCCAGCGCACCGGCAACGCTTGCGCGGCCGTCCTGGCCTGCCACCAGGTCCTGGCGACGACCGCCACGCCGGCGCCGGCGCCGGCGTGCGGTCCCAGCGCGGCGGAAAAATCGACCACGCGCAGCACGCCGGGCATCGTGAGCACGGCGTTCGCATCGACGCCGGCGACGGCTCCGCCGATCAGCGGCGCCATGCGCACGGCCGCGTACAACAGGCCCTCGGGGCGCACGTCGATGCCGAACACCGCGCGCCCGTTGACCTTGGCCGGGGTGTCGCGGCGCGGCTGCGGGCGGCCGATCAGGCGGAATTCCTGGGGCGTCTTGAGGCGCACTTCGCCGGGCCGCGAGGTCGCGGCGGCGGCGGCCAGGGTGCCGTAGGCCAGGCGCCGGCCGTCGGCGTGCACCACGTGGCCGTCCTCGGTGCGGCAGTCGGCCGCGCGCACCTTCCATAGCTCGGCGGCGGCGGCCACCAGCATCGCGCGCGCCGTGGCGCCGGCCTCGCGCATCGGCCCCCACGCATCCTTGACGCTCGACGAGCCGCCCGTGATGATCAACCCCAGCTCGCGCGCGACCTTGCCGACGGTCCACTGGGCGACCGCCTTCATTCGGCCGTCGTCGTCGGGATGGAACGGCAGGCCGTCGCGCAGCATGGCGACGTTGCCGAAGATCTTATCCATCGGCGCCTGCACCAGGCGGATCGCCGCCAGCGGCACGTCCAGCTCCTCGGCCACCAGCATCGGCAGCGCCGTGTGCACGCCCTGCCCCATTTCGCTGCGCGGCATGGCGACGGTGACGCTGCCGTCCGGCGCCACGCCCACCCAGCCGTTGAGCGCCAGCGCGCCGCCGGTCAGCGGCAGCGGGTGCGCGCCGGCGCTGTGCAAGCGCTGGCGCGCCGGCAGCACGCCCCAGCCGACCACCAGCGCGCCGACCACGCCCACGCCACCGAACAGGAAGCGCCGGCGCGAACTTTTTTTCTCTCCCTGCATGGAGGCCTCCGGTTTTTATTGTGGGCGCCAGCGCGCCAGCATGTCGGCGGCGGCCAGCGGCTTGCTGTAGAAGTAGCCCTGGGCCAGGTGGCAGCCGTGGCGCAGCAGGAAGGCGGCCTGCTCCTCGGTCTCGACGCCCTCGGCGATGACCGACAGGTTCATGCTCTTGCCGAGCTGGATGATGGCGATGGCGATGGCCTCGTCGTTGGCGTCGGTCGAGATGTCCTTGATGAAGGAGCGGTCGATCTTGAGCGTCTGCACCGGCAGCTGCTTCAGGTAGGCCAGCGACGAGTAGCCGGTGCCGAAATCGTCGATCGCCAGGCCGACGCCGATCGAGTGCAGGTCGTTGATGAAGACCATGGCGTCGCCGGTGTTCATGATCACCGACTCCGTTACCTCCAGCTGCAGGCGCTGCGGTTCCAGGCCGGTCTCGCGCAGGATGTCGGCCACCATGTTGACGATGCTGCCGCGCTCGAACTGCTTGGCCGACAGGTTGACGGCGATCTTGGGCACGTGCAGGCCGGCCTGCTGCCAGCGCACCATCTGGCGGCAGGCCTCGTGCAGCACCCACTTGCCGAGCTGGTTGATGAAGCCGGTGTCCTCGGCCAGCGGGATGAAGCGGATCGGCGGGATCAGACCCAGTTCCGGATGGTTCCAGCGCACCAGCGCCTCGACCCCGATCAGGCGCCCGCTGTCGATCTCCACCTGCGGTTGATAGTTGAGGAACACCTCGTCCTTTTCGATCGAGCGGCGCAGGAACGTCTCCAGGCGCAGCCGCTCGACGCCCTCGCCCGTCATCGACGGCGCGTAGAAGCTGTAGCCGTTGCGCCCGCGCGCCTTGGCCTGGTACATCGCCACGTCGGCGTTGCGGATCAGCATATTGAGGTCGGTGGCGTCGTCCGGGAACAGGCTGATGCCCACGCTGCAGGTGACGAACAGTTCGTGGCCGGCCACCATGAACGGCTGGTCGAACATCTGCACCAGCTTTTCGGCCACCTGGCTGGCGCCGAACTGGTCGTCGATGTCCTCGAGCAGCACGATGAATTCGTCGCCGCCCAGGCGCGCCAGGGTGTCGCCTTCGCGCAGGCGTTCGAGCAGCGCGTTGGCGACCTGCTTGAGCAGCTCGTCGCCGATGTGGTGGCCAAGGGTGTCGTTGACGTTTTTAAACCGGTCGAGGTCGATGAACAGCAGCGCCAGCTGCTCGCCGTCGCGCGTCGCGCGCAGCAGCGCGTGCTGCAGGCGGTCGTGGAACAGCAGCCGGTTCGGCAGCGCCGTCAGCGGATCGTGGTGCGCCAGGTGGTCGAGCTTTTCCTGCGATTCCTTGGCCTTGGTGATGTCGCTGAAGACGCCCACGTAGTGGGTGCCGACGCCGCGGCTGTCGCGCACCGCGCTCACCGTCAGCCACTCCAGATACTGCTCGCCGTTCTTGCGCTGGCTCCACAACTCGCCGCGCCAGAAGCCGGTGTCGACCTGCTCTTGCCACATGCCGTCGTAGAATTGCTGCTCGTGGCGGCCCGAGCGCGTCAACGAGTAGTGCCGGCCCAGCGCCTCGGCCTCGGAGTAGCCGGTGATCTGGCTGAAGGCCGGGTTGATGGCGACGATGGTGCCTTCCTTGTCGAGCACCACCACGCCGTCGGCGATGTGCTCGATGACGGTGGCCGACAGGCGCAGCTTTTCCTCGGCCTCCTTGCGCGCGGTGATGTCGGCGTAGACCCAGATGCTGCCCTCGTTGGCGCGGTGCCGGTCGAGCGCGTAGCCGCTGACCATGCACCAGAAGGTGCTGCCGTCGCCGCGCCGGTAGTTGCGCTCCTCGTTGAAGTAGTCGCCCTCGGCCAGCGACGGGTACTGGCGCGCGCCGGCGGCCTCGTACTCGAACGGGTCGGGGAACAGGATCGCGGTCGAGGCGCCCGTCATCGCACCCGGCTCGTAGCCGAACAATTCCTCGCAGCGGCGGTTGACCGAGACGATGCGCCGGTTGCGCACGAACATGACGCCGAACATGACGTTGTCGAGGATGGCGCTTTGCTCGGCCAGCAGGCCCTCGATGCGCATCTCGTTGTGCTTGCGCTGGCTGATGTCGGCGATGATGCCGTCGACCCAGGGCGAGCTGCCGTCGGCGCCGCGCGGCTGCGGCTGGCCGTTCTCGGCCAGCCAGCGTTCGGTGCCGGCGGCGTCGACGATGCGGTATTCGACCTCGTACGGCAGGCCGTCGCCGAGCGCCTGCGTGACCGCGTGGCGGTGGCGCTTGCGGTCCTGCGGGGCAATCAGGTTGGTCCAGGCGTCGGTGTTGCCGCGCATGAACTGGGCCGCCGGGTAGCCGGCGATGTCCTCGATGGCGTCCGAGACGAAGTCGATCGGCCCGTCCGGGCGGAAGCGGAACACCGCGCCCGGCACCTGCGTGACGATGGTGCGGAAGCGCTCCTCGCGCTGGCCGACGTCCTCGAACAGGCGCTTGATGGCCACGCGCATCTGCTCGAGCTGCTGGGCCAGGCGGCCGAGCTCGTCGCTGCCGGCGAGGTCGAGCCGGGTCTCGAAGTCGCCGCGCGAGAGGCGGTCGGAAAAGCCCATCAGCTTGCGCAGCGGCTTGATCAGGCGCGAATTGAGGAACAGCACGATCAGCAGCAGCGACACGGTCAGCTGCGCGGCCAGCACGAACACGTAGGACCATTGTTTCCCGCGCAGCTCCTGCTGGCTGCGGGCGTCGTCCATCTCGACCAGGATGCGGCCGATCTGCTCGCCGCGCACCAGGATTTCGCGCTCGGCGCGGTAGACGTTGCCGGCCGCGCGGCGCGGCGAGCGCATGTGCATGAACTGGGCGTCGGCCTGGCCGACCACCTGCACCTGCAACACCGAGCGGTCGCGCATGACCGATTCGACCAGCGAACGGGCCGATTCGGTGTTCATGTTCCACAGCGATTCCTGCATGCCCAGCGCCAGGATGTCGGCGTTGCGCTGGAGCGACTCGTCGAGCGCGACGCGGGCCGACTGCTGTTCGTGCACGCCGATGAGCAAATAGCTGCCGATGATGGCCGGGATCACCAGGCCGCCGAACACGACCAGCAGCAAGGCGCCGTAGATCGACAGCCCGTACAGCGCGCCCAGGCGGCTTCGCAGACGCTGGATCACGCTAGTCATCGAGGGGCGAGCAAAGTCGCGGCAGGGGGAAAGGTCGCATCGTCGTCGGGGTCGTGTTACAAAATTACTTAGTGGAATTATGCACGGAAAACTGCCCTGCAAGTTACGCGCCAAGCAAAAAACCTCGGGGCGGGCTATTATCGCGGCTCAATTTCCACATCGATCTTCCAATCGATCTTCCAATAGGACCCCGCCATGACCACTTTTTCCATGTATTCCGCCTCGATTCCCGTGTTCAAGCAGATTCTGAACAGCCTGCTGGCCATCCTGGACAAGGCCGAGGCCCACGCCACCGAGAAAAAGATCGAGCCGGCCGCGCTGCTGCAGTTCCGCCTGTTCCCCGACATGCTGCCGTTCACGCGCCAGATCCAGATCGCCTGCGACTTCGCCAAGGGCGCGGCCGCGCGCCTGGGCGGCCTGGACGTGCCGTCGTACGAGGACACCGAAGTGACGTTCGCCGACCTGAAGGCGCGCATCGTCAAGACCCTGGCCTACATCGACAGCGTGCCGCAGGACACCATCGCCGGCAGCGAGGCGCGCGCCATCACCACCGGCAGCGGCGAGAAGACCAAGCACTTCACCGGCCAGACGTATCTGTTCCACTACGCGCTGCCGCATTTCTTCTTCCACGCCACCACCGCCTACGACATCCTGCGCCACAACGGCCTGGACATCGGCAAGAAGAATTTCATCGGCACGTATTGATCGGTTGAAGCACGCCCCGCGGGCCGCGCGGGGCTTATTTGTTGCGGCGCGGGTAGCCCTGCGCCAGGATGCGCTGCCAGACGATTTCCTTCTGCTCGGCGCTCATCGACACCCAATGCGCCACCTCCACCACGCTGCGCCCGCAGCCGCGGCAAATTTCGTCGAAGGTGGTCGAGCACACGGCCACGCACGGCGTGTCCGGCCGGACCGGCGGCTCGCCCTTGCCTTCGCTCATCCCTTCACCTCGAGCAACTTGTCCCAGGCGTCGTGCCCGAGCGCGCGCAAGGTGGCGATGTTCTTCTCGAAGATGTCCGCCGCCTCCGGGAACGCCTCGACGGCGCGCTCGACGCTGTCCTCGCGCAGCAGGTGCAGCGTCGGGTACGGCGAGCGGTTGGTGTAGTTCTCGATATCGTTCTTGTGGGTGTCGGCGAACTGGTAGTCCGGGTGGAAGCTGGCCACCTGCAATTCGCCGTCGAGCTGCAAGTCCTCCAGCGCGGCGTCGGCGACGTCGAGAAACTCGTTGTAGTCCTCGAAGTCGGCCAGCACGCGCGGGTGGATCAGCAGGGTGGTGTCGACCTGCTCGGGGTCGGCGTCGGCCAGGTATTGCAGCTCCTCCATCAGCTTTTCCAGCAATGCCTCCGGCGTGTCGGCGTCCGACACCACGTAACGGATCTGCCCCTTGACGTGGACCGCCTTGGCGAACGGACACAGGTTCAGGCCGATGACGGCCTTTTCCAGCCAGGCGACGGTGTTGGCGACGACGGCGGCGTGATCGGTGGCGCTAGTACTCATGATGCGGTTCCTTGAAGACTCTCTTAAAGGCGGAATTGTACGCATTCTTTGCGCCATCTCATACTCCGCGCATTTTGCGGCGATCTTCGGCTTATCTGTCGGGAACTGTTGCATAAAATAAAGGTCACATGCCTGACATAATCCTTGACTCATCAGGACGACCTTCGTACACTCCACGTTTATTCATGGTCGGTTCGATGTTTCACAGTCGACAACAATGGAAAACTATGCATCCTCGAATTCCTAAACGCGCCGCGCTGGCGGCGCCCCTGGCGACTCTGTTGGTGCTGTTGTCGCCGACCGCCAGCCACGCCTACGACGAGGCGGCGGGCCTGGCGCTGTCCATGCCGATGCCGGCCGCGCCGGCCCAGCTGACCGCCCTGCCGAAGTCCCCCGCCCTCGACCTGTCCTCCCTGAAAATCAACAAGCCGGCCAAAGCGGCCGACGACGATGCGTTCCGCGAGAAGGACGTGTGGGGCCGCATCCGCAGCGGCTACGCCATTCCGGACCTTAACAACGACCTCGTGTCCAAGCACACCAAGTGGTACACGGCCCGTCCCGACCACATGGCCATCACCACCGGGCGCGCCTCGCGCTACCTGTTCCACGTCGTCACCGAGCTGGAAAAGCGCGGCATGCCGACCGAGCTGGCGCTGCTGCCGTTCATCGAATCGGCCTTCAACCCGGAGGCGCTGTCGCACGCCAACGCCGCCGGCATGTGGCAGTTCGTGCCCGGCACCGGACGCGACTTCAACCTCAAGCAGGACGCCTTCAAGGACGACCGCCGCGGCATCCTGGCCTCGACCGACGCCGCGCTGACCTATCTGCAGCGCCTGTACGACATGTTCGGCGACTGGCAACTGGCGCTGGCCGCCTACAACTGGGGCGAAGGCTCGGTGCAGCGCGCCATCGCCAAGAACCAGGCGGCCGGCAAGCCGACCGATTTCCAGAGCCTGGCGGAGCTGATGCCGACCGAGACGCGCGAATACGTGCCGAAACTGCAAGCCGTCAAAAACATCATCGGCAACCCGACCCAGTTCGGCGTGACCCTGCCGCCGGTCGACAACACGCCCTACTTCACCGCCATTGACAAGACCAGCGACATCGATCTGACCATCGCCGCCCAGCTGGCCGAACTGTCGGTGGCCGAGTTCAAGGCGCTCAACCCGCAGTTCAAGCGCCCGGTCATCACCGGCGACGAGCAGACCAAGATCCTGTTGCCGAAGGAAAACGCCGCCAAGTTCCAGCTGAACCTGGCGCAATGGGGCAAGGATTTGTCGACCTGGACCACGCACAAGATCACCAGCGCGCGCGAAAGCATCGGCGCGCTGGCGTCGCGCTTCCACACCACGCCGGAAGTGATCCGCCAGGCCAACAACATCCCGCAGCGCTCGATGCTCAAGGCCGGTTCGACCATCCTGGTGCCCAAGGTGTCGACCTCGGCCTACCTGGACATCGCGCCCGAGGTGGCCGACAACGCGACGATGGCCTTCGAGGCCGAGCGCGCCGCCGGCAAGGTCGCCAAGTCCGGCTACAAGCGCGCCGGCGCGGCCAACGCCGCCAAGGGCGGGCCGGTGACGCTGGTCAAGGCGCGCGTGCCGCGCGACGCCGCCAAGGGCAAGCCGGCCCGTAAAACCAGCCACTGAGCCGGCGACGGTCCCGGTCCGGTTGGCCGCCCCCCCCGGCCGGCCCGCCCGGCGCCGGGGGTGGCGGCGATCAAAGGTTGCAGTCGACGCTGACACGTCCTACAATCTCGCACTTGCGTGGCAGGCGAACGGCCTCACACCTTAAAAACAACCCCCACTGACGTCGCCCCGCCCGCTGTCCGAGCCGGCGCCGGCGCGCAGTCGCAATCGGAGTCATCATGGCGTTCTTGCAAGGCAAAAAAATCCTCATCACCGGTTTGCTGTCGAACCGTTCCATCGCCTACGGCATCGCCAAGGCTTGCCACCGCGAGGGCGCCGAGCTGGCGTTCACCTATGTCGGCGAACGGTTTAAGGACCGCATCACCGAGTTCGCCGCCGAATTCGACAGCAAGCTGGTGTTCGATTGCGACGTCGCCAGCGACGAGCAGATCGCCGCCGTGTTCGCCGACCTTGGCAAGAGCTGGTCGCAGCTCGACGGCCTGGTGCACGCGATCGGCTTCGCGCCGCGCGAAGCGATCGCCGGCGACTTCCTCGACGGCCTGACGCGCGAGAACTTCCGCGTCGCCCACGACATTTCCGCCTACAGCTTCCCGGCCATGGCCAAGGCGGCGCTGCCGCTGCTCAAGGAGGGCTCGTCGTTGCTGACCCTGTCGTACCTGGGCGCCGTGCGCGCGATCCCGTACTACAACACGATGGGCCTGGCCAAGGCGTCGCTGGAGGCGTCGGTGCGCTACCTGGCCGAAAACCTGGGCAAGCTGGGCATCCGCGCCAACGGCATCTCGGCCGGCCCGATCAAGACCCTGGCCGCGTCCGGCATCAAGGACTTCGGCAAGCTGCTCGGCTTCGCTTCGTCGCACGCGCCGCTGCGCCGCAACGTCACCATCGAGGAAGTGGGCAACACGGCCGCCTTCATGCTGTCGGACCTGGCCTCGGGCATCACCGGCGAGATCACCTACGTCGACGGCGGCTTCTCGCACGTGATGGGGCTGAACGCGGAAGACTACCTGTAAGCCCGCGCGGCCGGCCGCGCGACGCACTACCCCCCCCACCCCGGGGGTCAGTGCCGACATTCGGACACAAGCTGGTCATTCCCAGCATATCGACCCGACAACTTCGACGCTGTTACCGCACAGCCCGTGTCCGAATGTCGACACTGACCCCGGGGGTGGGGGGCGCTTTTGCTGCGGCGCACACTACAACGACCAATTAACTGTACAGGCAGGTCGAAACTACTGTATAGTGTCGCCTGTGCGCTGCAGTGAGCGCGCCGCGATAACCAGCGGCGCCGATTGATCAGCCAGGTATTACTAGCAGCTACGCAAGCCTTAGCGCATCATCCTGATGTCGCTTATGAAGCCCTCCCGCCTTTGGTGTCGCACCTGACACCGTCCCGGCGCAAAGCTTTTGTGCCGAAATTTCTTTCGATTTTGATTGAGTCATTTCGTTTTGGTAGGCGTTGCTATTTCGCGTTCGGCGTTTGCACGGGCGCAGGTTTTTTACGAAAGAACAGCATGACATTTGAAGCACTAGGTCTCAACACGTCCATCATCAAAGCCCTGACCGACGCCGGCTACACCGCGCCGACCCCGGTTCAGCAGCAGGCCATCCCTGCCGCCATCGCAGGCAAGGACTTGTTGGTTTCCTCGCAAACCGGTTCCGGCAAGACCGCCGCATTTATGCTGCCGTCGCTGCACCGTTTGTCCGAGATCGATCCGGCCGCCGCCGGCAAGACTCCCAATCAAGAAATGCAGGCCGCCCGCGCCCGTGGCGAGCGTCCGCGTTTCAAAGCCGCACAGCCAAAAATGCTGGTGTTGACCCCGACCCGCGAACTGGCCCTGCAAGTAACCTCCAATACCGACAAATACAGCGTCAACCTGCGCCGCCTGAAGGCCGTGTCGATCCTGGGCGGTATGCCTTACCCGAAACAGATGCAATTGCTGGCCAAGAATCCCGAGATCCTGGTGGCCACCCCCGGACGTCTGATCGACCACATGGAATCGGGCAAGATCGACTTCTCGCAACTGGAAATCCTGGTGCTGGACGAAGCCGACCGCATGCTGGACATGGGTTTCATCGACGACATCGAAAAAATCGTCGACGCCACCCCGGCCACCCGTCAAACCATGCTGTTCTCGGCCACGCTCGACGGCGTGGTCGGCAACATGGCGCGCCGCATCACCAAGGATCCGCAAGTGATCCAGGTGCTCAGCGCCGCCAACAAGCATGAAAACATCACCCAGCGCGTGCACTTCGTCGACGACCTGTCGCACAAGAACCGCCTGCTGGACCACCTGCTGCGCGACGACTCGCTCGACCAGGCCGTGGTGTTCACCGCCACCAAGCGCGACGCCGACACCATCGCCGACCGCCTGAACATCGCCGGTTTCTCGGCCGCCGCGCTGCATGGCGACATGCACCAGGGCGCCCGCAACCGCACGCTCGACAGCCTGCGCCGCGGCCAGGTCAAGATCCTGATCGCCACCGACGTCGCCGCCCGCGGCATCGACGTGCCGACCATCACGCACGTGTTCAACTACGACCTGCCGAAGTTCCCTGAAGACTACGTGCACCGCATCGGCCGCACCGGCCGCGCCGGCCGCAACGGTCTGGCGATCTCGCTGGTGAACCACGCCGAAGGCATGAACGTCAAGCGCATCGAGCGTTTCACCAAGCAGCTGATCCCGGTCAACGTCATCGAAGGCTACGAGCCGAAGAAGACCGCCTCGGCGGCCCGCTCGACCTCGCGTCCAGGCGGCTGGAAGCCGGGCGACAACCGCACCGGCGCCAAGCCGGGCCAGCGCACGTTCAGCAAGCCGAGCGCGCCGCGCAAGGAAGGCAGCACCGGCGGCGGCTACAAGGGCAGCAACCCGCGCAGCACCGACGGCGCCCGCCGCAGCTACGGCGACCGTTAATCGTCACCGTTAGCCCGGCGTAAGCGACAATCAAAGCGGCCACCAGAGCGATCTGGTGGCCGCTTTTGCGTGCGGGCGCCGGCTCGCTGGCGCAGCGGCTGGCTTTTCAGCTAACATGGCTGTTTGCACCGGCGCGCTTGCCGGTGACGCCAAACCAAGGATTCATTTTTGCTAGTTCGCCCGTTTTTCAGCATCCGCCGCACCAGCCGCGTGTTCAGCGCCCTCCCCGCGATCCGCCTCGCGGCCGGCCTCTGCCTGGCCATCGCCAGCTTGCGCGGCGTCGCCGCCGACGACGCGGCGGCGCTGCTCGCCCAGGCGCGCGCGGCGGTCGGCGGCGACGCCTGGCGGCAGGTCAAGACGCAGCACGTCCAGTTCGTGCGCACCTACCTCGACCACGACGAGGCCGGCAGCAGCGACATCGATTTCGCCAGCGGCCGCTACGCCCAGCGCATCCCGTCGTCGGCGGTGGCGCGCCTGATGTCGCGCTCGGACGGCCAGAGCTTCTGGCGCCAGCGCATGGGCAAGCTGGAAAAGCAGGAAGGCGCGGCGCGCGATCCCGAGCTGCACCTGGGACGCCAATCGTATGCCTGGTGGTTCGCGCGCGGCGCCAAGGCGCGCCGGCTGGAGCTGAAGGCGCCGCGCCGCCACGCCGGCGTCGACTACGCGGTCGTGCGCGTCGAGCTGGCGTCCGGCATCGCCTTCGATTACTGGATCAACGACGGCACCCACCGCATCGAGCGCCGCCAGGAAGTGATCGACGGCAAAACCCTGACCATCGACTACCGCGATTTCCGCCGCGTGGGCGCGCTCACGCTGCCCTTCGAGGAAAGCGTGCGCGACGCCACCGACGGCGCCGACGAGGAAACGCTGCGCGTGTCCACGATCGTGCTCAACCGCCCCGCCGCGCAAATGGACTTCTCGTTGCCGCAGCCGGCCGTCATGCAGGGCTTTTCGGCCCAGCGGTCGGCGGTGACGGTGCCGTTCGAGCCGTGCGAGGCGCACATTTGCGTGCTGCTGACGTTGAACGGGCAAGGACCGTTCAAGTTCATCCTCGACACCGGCGCGCGCAACGTCATCAGCGACAAGCTGTACCGGCGCTTGCGGCTGCCGGCGCAGGGCGTGGCGGTGCTGTCCGGCCTCGGCCAGCAGACCGAGCGCGGCGTGCTGACCACGGTGCAGCAAATCGGCATGGCCGGGCTGACCCTGGACCGGCAAGCCTTCTTCACCAGCCCCACGCTCGACAACCTGCCGATCGACGGCACCATCGGCTACGAGTGGCTGTGGCTGACGCCGACCTTGATCGACTATGCCGCGCGCCGGCTGACCTTCCACGACCCGCAGCACTTCGTGTATCGCGGCCCGGCCGCCGCCACGCCGCTGTCGTTCCATGACAAGACGCCGCAGATCGAAGCCGTGCTCGACGGCCTGCCCGGCAAGTTCACCATCGACACCGGCAGCGACTTCTCGCTGACGATGAGCAAGCCGTTCGTCGAACGCTACCGCCTGGTGGAAAAATACCAGGCGGGCGAGACGATCCAGACCGCGCAGGTCATCGGCGGCACCACCCAAGTGCTGAAAACGCGCGGCAAGCTGTTTGAACTGGGCGGCGTGCAGATCGCCGATCCGACCCTGGAACTGTCGACGCGCGGCGGCGGCACGATGAACAGCCCCACGCTTGCCGGCAATATCAGCAACGGCATTTTGCGCCAGCTGAACATCCTGTTCGACTACCAGGGCGGCAAGGTGTATATCGAGCCCAACAAGGTGACGTCGGCCGAATAGGCCGCGCCCGGCAACAATTTGTATCGTTCACACAATATCCGCGACGGCGGGCCGTCTACACCTACATGCCGCCGCCAACTTCCCCCACCGCCGACCACGACCAAACCATCACCGCGACGGTGTTGCGCGAGCGTTCGAAGCTGGGCAGCTTCATCCGCCGCCGGGTGGCCGACCAGACCGACGCCGAAGACATCCTGCAGGACGTCTTTTACGAATTCACCCAGGCCCACCGGCTGCCCGAGCCGATCGAGCAAGTCAGCGCCTGGTTGTACCGCGTCGCCCGCAACCGCATCATCGACCGCTTCCGCAAGAAAAAGGAGGTGGCGCTGGACGACATGGTCGACGAGGATGGCGAAGCCTACCGCCTCGACCTGCTGGTGCCGTCCGCCGACGCGGGCCCGGAACATGCCTACCACCGCGCCATGCTGCTCGAACAATTGCAGGCGGCGCTGGAAGAGTTGCCGGCGAATCAGCGCGAAGTGTTCATCGCGCATGAGCTCGACGGCCTGAGTTTCAAGGAAATGGCGCTGCAAAGCGGCGTATCCGTCAATACCCTGCTGGCGCGCAAACGCTATGCCGTGCTGCATCTGCGCGCGCGGCTGCAAGACCTGTACAACGAATAAAGGAGAGTTGAAATGCTTAAATATAAACTGCTGCTCATCCCCAAGATGCTGGTGATCCTGGCGCTGCTGGGCTGGATCGTCATGCTGCTATGGAACTGGATCGTGCCCCACCTGTTCACCGGCGGCGCGCCGCTGGACTATTGGCGCGCGCTCGGCCTGCTGGTATTGTGTCGCATCCTGGTCGGCGGCTTCGGCGGCCGCCACCACCACGACGGCGGCGCGCAACGCTGGCAGCGCTGGCAAGCGATGACGCCGGAAGAAAGGGAACAGTTCCGCGCCGCCCACAAAGGCCGCTTCTGGGGCCACGGCCGCGACTGGACCAACGACAGCGCCAAGGAATAAAAATGACAACAACCAACGCCGCCACGGCGGCGAATTTCACGCCGTATCAAAAAATCGTCGTCGCCATGCTGGCCTTCCTGCAGTTCGCGGTGATCCTCGACTTCATGCTGATGTCGCCGCTGGGCGCGGTCATCATGCCGGCCCTGAACATCGGGCCGATGGAGTTCGGCCTGGTGGTGTCGGCCTACGCCTTCAGCGCCGGCGCCTCGGGCCTGCTGACGGCCGGCTTCGCCGACCGCTACGACCGCAAGAAGCTGCTGCTGTTCTTCTACACCGGTTTCATCCTCGGCACCGTCTGGTGCGGCCTGGCACAAAGCTTCGAGAGCCTGCTGGCCGCGCGCGTGGTCACCGGCCTGTTCGGCGGCGTCATCGGCTCGATCGTGCTGGCCATCTCGACCGACCTGTTCCCGCCGCAGATGCGCGGCCGGGTCATGGGCGTGATCCAGACCGCGTTCGCCGCCAGCCAGGTGCTCGGCATCCCGATCGGCATTTATTTGTCCAACAAATGGGACTGGCACATCCCCTTCCTCGCCATGGCCGCGTTCGGCCTGGCCGGGGGCCTGCTGGTGGCCTGGAAAATGCAGCCGGTGAACGCCCACCTCGGCCAGCCCCAGCGGCACAGCCCGTGGGCGCACCTGTACCAGACGGTCACGGTGCCGCGCCACCTGCTGGCGTTTTCCATCACCGCGCTGCTGACCACGGGCGGCTTCATGCTGATGCCGTTCAGCAGCGCCTACATCGTCAACAACCTCGGCATCGACATGCACCACCTGCCCACCGTCTACCTGATCACCGGCGTGTGCACCATCTTCGCCGGCCCGCTGATCGGCCGCGCCGCCGACAAGCGCGGCAAGTTTCCGGTGTTCGTGTTCGGCACCGCGCTGTCGATGGTGATGGTGGTGGTCTACACCCACCTGGGCACCATCCCGATGGGGGCGCTGGTGGCGGTCAACGCCCTGATGTTCGTCGGTATCTTCTCGCGCATGATTCCGTACCAGGCGATGGCCGCGTCGGTGCCGCCGGCCACGCAGCGCGGCGCGTTCAACGCCATCAGCGCCTCGATCCAGCAACTGTCGGGCGGAGTGGCGTCGGTGGTGGCCGGCCATATCGTCACCCAGGCCCCGGACGGCAGGCTGCAGCACTTCAGCGTGATCGGCTACGTGGTGGTGGCCACCTCGCTGGTGGCGCTGGCGCTGGTGTGGCGCCTGCAACGCGGCATGGCGGCCGTCGCCCAGGTTCCGGTGTAAATGTGCATGACTCCCTGGATTTGATCAATCGCTTTCCATTAAGAAACCTCAACATAGTTGCCACACAGAACTATTTTGCCACTATAATGGCCGGAGTGATAATCAATACCTCAACCCGAAGGGAGCAATTGCATGAACGCCAGAAATATGGACGCGGCCTGTTTGCGGGCGCTGCGCCGCCGCGGACACTCCGACAACAGCATCAACGCGATGAGCCCGGAAGAGGCGTTTTGCGAGTACTGCGCCTACCACGGCATCATGAACCTGGTGCCGGCGACGTTGCAGATGCTCGACAAGCTGCGTAGCGAACACCGCCCGCAATAAAAAAAGGCCGCCGGTTGCAACCAGGCGGCCTTGCTGTTTTCAGAGTGGTCGATCAACGGTAAAACGCTTCGACCTTGCCTTTGAGCTTGATCAGCATCGGATTGCCCTTGCGGTCCAGGCTTTTGCCGGCCGGAACCTTGATCCAGCCTTCGCTGATGCAATATTCGTCGACGTCCAGACGCTCTTTGTCGTTGAAACGGATGCCGACGTCGTGTTCGAACACGGCGGCGACATGGTGCGGGCTGCGCGGATCGATCGACAGGCGATCGGGCAGCGGAGGGAGTTGAGTAGTATCGTTCATGGGCGACATTATATCAGCTGGTTTTGAAGATCAGCTGCGCCACGCGCTGCAATTTCGGATACACCACCGGCACCGTCAGCATGGTGCTGCCGATGGCCATCAACAGCAGCGCCGTGAAGGTCTCGTTGGTGATGACGCCCTTGTCGAGCAGGATGTTGGAAAAGATGATCATGATCAGCGCCTTGGTCTGCAACAGCCAGCCGATGATCGACGCCTCGCCCGGCCCCCAGTTGAGGATCTTGCCGGCGATGTGCGTGCCGATCAGCTTGCCCGACAGCGACACCGCCAGCAGCACCCCGGCCGCGACGAACACGGCCGAGCCGCCCACGCCCCAGTTGGTACGCAGCCCGGCGCTGAGGAAGTACACCGGCATGATCGCCAGCAGCATGTTCTGGCGCATGAAGTCCATGCGCTTCTGGTCGAACCAGTCGGCCTCCATGACGGCGCCGGCCAGGAAGGCGCCGACCATGAAGTGCAAGCCGGCCCAGTCGGCCGCGAACGAGACGATCGCCAGCCAGATCAGGGACACGTACCAGCGGTCGGTCTCGGGGATGCGCACCATCAGCATGCGGAACAGCTTGGTGGCGACGGCGAACAGCACCAGGAAGCCCAGCTGGCGCGTGACGCGCTCCCAGTCGAGCATGATGACGGCCAGCACGCCCCAGATGGCGATGTCGTCCAGGCTGGCGTAGCGCAGGATGCGCTGGCCGATCGGCTGGCGCAGGATCTCCAGTTTTTCCATCAGCAGGATCAGGATCGGCAGCGCCGTGACCGCGCACGCCATGCCCACGCCCAGCACGAACTGCCAGTTCTGCGCCTTCGGGCCGATCCAGCCGGCGTAGCCGAGCATGCCGATCGCCGCCACGCAGCCGAACAGCAGCGGCGTGCCCAGCGCCAGTCCGGCGGTGATGGTGCTCTCGCGGCGGTGCTCCCACGCCTTTTTGAGGTCGAGCTCGATACCGGCGATCATCACGAAAATCATCACCGCCCACCAGGCGATGCCGTTGAGCGACTGCACCACCTGCGGATTGAAGACAAAGCTGTAGTACTCGGGATAGGCGCGGCCGAGCACGCCGGGGCCGAGCAGCACGCCGGTGATGATCTGCACCACCACCAGCGGCGCCCAGTAGTCGGTGTTACCGAAGCGCCAAATCAAATACGGCACGCTAAAGATAATTAACATCGCGATCAAAAAGATCTCGGTGGTCCCCATATGCATAATATGTCCCCTGCTTTTTGTAGTTTGAGTAAAAGTCCCGCCGCCGCATGCAGGCATAACTTTAGGCAATATTGTATGGCGAAAGCGGCGCTGGAAGCGATCCCAGGTTAATCTTTTCATCATCCGGCTCGCCTGCGCCCGTGTAGTCCACATCAAATCCGGCCATGCCGTGTCGTAAACACCACACCCGCGCCGGCCACGCGCCGCCGCCGCGCTTGCTTTCCGGCGGCATGGGTATATACTTGCGCAATCAAGTATTAATCAACAACCAAAGGATGATTTATGGACAACCTCGACAACGACTTTCCGTCCCCCGCCGCCGTCAGCCCCAGCCTGGAGTTCGCGCTGCGCCTGGCGCGCGCCCAGGCCACCCTGGTGCGCCGCCTCGACCAGGTGCTGGGCGGCTACCACGGCATCAGCTTCGGCGACTTCATGCTGCTGCACTACCTGAACCGCGCGCCCGGCGGCCGCCTGCGCCGCGTCGATCTGGCGGAACGCCAGGGACTGACTGCCTCCGGCGTCACCCGCACCCTGCTGCCGCTGGAAAAGATCGGCCTGGTCGAGCGCCAGCAAGACCCGCGCGACGCCCGCGTCGCCTACGCCGCCATCACCGCCACCGGGCGCGAACTGCTCAACAACGCCGTCGTCGTCGCCGAGCAGATCAGCAAGGACTTGCTGCGCAACTGCCCGCGCGAACAATTCGCCGCCCTGAGCGACGCGCTCGGCCTGATCGCCGGCATGAACGCGACGAACTCCTGACCTTCCCCCGACCGCCCGAGAGCCACCATGTCCGAACCCATCCCTGCCCGCGCCGCGCTGCTGCGCGAGCCCAACTTCAAATGGCTGCTGCGCGGCGGCGTGATCTCCATGCTGGGCGACCAGCTGACGATGATCGCCCTGCCCTGGCTGGTGTTCAGGCTGACCGGCGACACCGTGGCGCTGGGCCTGGTCATCGCGCTGATGAGCATTCCGCGCGCGGTCTTCATCCTCGTCGGCGGCGCGCTGGTGGACCGCCACTCGCCCCGGCGCGTGCTCATGCTCAGCAAGTACGCCAACGCCGCGCTGCTGGCCGTGCTCACGCTACTGGTGCTCGACCAGCGGCCGGCGCACACGCTGGACGTCGGCGCGGCGCTCTCGCTCACCGTCGTCATGACGCCGCATCTGACCCTGATGGCCATTTACGCGCTGGCCTTCGGCATCGGCCTGGCGCAGGCGTTCGGCATCCCGTCGGGCACCTCGATCATGCCGCTGGCGATCGCGCCGCAACAGCTGCAGGCGGCCAACGGCATGTTGATGGGACTGCGCCAGCTGTCGATGCTGGCCGGTCCGCTGATCGCGGCGGGCCTGCTGGCGATCGGCGGCGACGGCGGCCACCTGCAACGCCAGGCCCACGGCGCCGGCCCGCTGGTGGCCGACGCGCGCGGCCTGGCGCTGGCGTTCGGCCTCGATTGCCTCAGCTTCCTGGTGTCGGCGTGGACCCTGTCGAAAGTGCGCCTGCTGGCCGCGCCGCCATCGACGCCGGCGCCGGCCTCGGTGCTGCGCGCCGTCGGCGACGGCCTGGCGATGGTGTGGCGCGACGTCCCGCTGCGCACCTGTTTCATCTACTGGGGCGCCGTCTCGCTGCTGATCGGCGGCGCCATGCAGGTCGGCCTGCCGGTGCTGTCGGCCGCGCTGCACGGCGCCGCCACCCTGGGCCTGCTGATGGGCGTGCACGGCGCCGGCACCCTGCTCGGCATGGGCGCGGCGGCGCTGGGCGGCGCGCGCCTGCGCTTCGCCAGCTTCGGCACGCTGCTGCTGCTGATCGACGGCGCCGTCGGACTGCTGGTCATGCCGCTGGGCGCGGTCGACGCGGTGTGGCAGGCGGCCTCGCTGATGCTGGCCATCGGCGTGCTGGCCGGCTTCATGCAGATCAACGTCTTCACGTGGATCCAGCGCCGCGTGCCGCCGCACATGATGGGACGCGCCATGAGCATCTTCATGTTCATCTTCATGGGCCTGGCCCCGCTGTCGGCCGGCGCCACCGGCTGGCTGCTGACGATGGTGCCGCTGTCGCAATTGTTCGCCGGCGGTGGCATGATACTGGTGCTGTGCGCGGCGCTGGCGTATGTGTTCACGCCGATGCGCCGCATCACGAACGCGTAATAAGGGATACCCCGCATGGAAACCAAATGGCTGGAAGACTTCATCTCCCTGGTCGAGACCAATAATTTCAGCCGCTCGGCGGCGCTGCGCCACGTCACGCAGCCGGCCTTCTCGCGCCGCATCCAGTCGCTCGAGAACTGGCTCGGCACCGACCTGGTCGACCGCACCTCCTACCCCACCAGGCTGACGCCGGCCGGCACCGTGTTCTACGAACAGGCGCTCGAAATGCTGGCGCAGATCAACGGCGCGCGCGACATGCTGCGTTCCAAGCGCGCCGCCGCCCAGACCAGCGTCGACCTGGCCGTGCCGCACACCTTGTCGCTGACCTTCGTGCCCAAATGGCTGGCCGGGCTGGCGCGCGACTTCGCGCCCGTCAGCAGCCGCCTGATGGCGCTCAACGTGCACGACGCCGTGCTGCAGCTGGTCGAAGGCGGCTGCGACCTGCTGCTGTGCTACCACCATCCGCGCCAGCCGGTGCAGCTCGACCCGGGCCGCTACGACATGCTGGTGCTGGGGCGCGAATCGCTGCGCCCCTACGCCCGCTGCGACAAGAACAAGGTGCCCGACTTCAAGCTGCCCGGCACCAAGAAGGCGCCGCTGCCGTTTTTATCGTATACCAACAACGCCTACCTGGGCCGCATGGTGGAGCTGATGCTGGGCGACGCCAAGACCCCGCTGCACCTCGAGCCGCATTACGAGACCGACATGGCCGAAGGCTTGAAAATGATGGCGCTCGAAGGCAGCGGCGTCGCCTTCCTGCCCGAATCGGCCGTCACCCGCGAGCTCAAACAAAAGCTGCTCGCGCGCGCCGACAACGACAGCGCGGAGTGGGAAATCGAAATGGAGATCCGCCTGTACCGCGAGCGGCCGTCGCCGCAGCGCCCCGGCAAGGCCATCGTCGCCAGGCTGTGGGATTTCCTCGAACGGCAGCAAAACGAGGGCGGGCGCAAACGCCGCGTGGCGGTCTCCGAACGCTAAGGCATAAAAATTAATATTTGCATAACTATGCATAAAACGCATAGTCGAATGCGCATACAGCATTGGCCCGTCCGCGCGGCTCCATCCTATGATTCGTTCCACTGAACGCCGCGCCATGCCACCAGCGCGCGGCGCTCGCCAAAACAAAATCCAACGGAGCCCGAGCATGACCACCGCACACCAGCAGCACGCACTGCCGTCCTACCTCAACCCGGAAGATCTGGGACCATGGGGCGTTTACCTTCAACAGATCGACCGCGTCACGCCCCACCTGGGCAGCCTGTCGCGCTGGGTCGAAACGCTCAAGCGCCCCAAGCGCATCCTGACCGTCGACGTGCCGATCGAGCGCGACGACGGCTCGATCGCCCACTACGAAGGCTACCGCGTGCAGCACAACATGTCGCGTGGTCCGGGCAAGGGCGGCGTGCGCTTCCACCAGGACGTGACCTTGTCGGAAGTGATGGCGCTGTCGGCCTGGATGACGGTCAAAAACGCGGCGGTCAACGTGCCGTACGGCGGCGCCAAGGGCGGCATCCGGGTCGACCCGAAAACCCTGTCGCGCGGCGAACTGCAGCGCCTGACGCGCCGCTACACCAGCGAAATCAGCCTGATCATCGGACCGAACAAGGACATCCCGGCGCCCGACGTCAACACCAACGAACAGGTGATGGCGTGGATGATGGATTCCTACGCCATGATCGAAGGTAACCTGTCGACCGGCGTCGTCACCGGCAAGCCGATCTCGCTGGGCGGCTCGCTGGGCCGGCGCGAAGCGACCGGCCGCGGCGTGTTCGTGGTCGGCCGCGAGGCCGCCGTCAAGCGCGGTGTCGCCATCGAAGGCGCCCGCGTCGCCATCCAGGGCTTCGGCAACGTCGGCGGCGTCGCCGCCACCATGTTCGCCGACGCCGGCGCCAAGGTCGTCGCCGTGCAGGACCACACCGGCACCGTGGTGCACCAGGGCGGCCTCGATATCGCCCGCCTGCACCACCACGTGGCCGAATGCGGCAGCGTCACCGGGTTCCCCGGCGCCGAAGCCTTCCTCGACCGCGACGCCTTCTGGGACATCGAAACCGAGATCCTGATTCCGGCCGCGCTGGAACAGCAGATCACCGCCGACAACGCGCAGCGCATCCGCACCAAAATCATCCTGGAGGGCGCCAACGGCCCGACCACGCCGGAAGCGGACGACATCCTGACCGACAAGGACGTGCTGATCGTGCCGGACGTGCTGGCGAACGCCGGCGGCGTAACTGTGTCATACTTTGAATGGGTGCAGGATTTCTCCAGCTTCTTCTGGAGCGAGGACGAGATCAATGCCCGCCTGACGCGCATCATGCAGGAGGCGTTCAACGCCGTATGGTCCGTGTCGCAAGAGAAGAAGGTTACGCTGCGCACCGCCACCTTCATTCTGGCGTGCACGCGCGTGCTGCAAGCCCGCGAGGTCCGCGGCCTGTACCCATGATGTAACGAATTCCAGTAATTTGCGCCTGCACCGGTCTTGGCCCGTGCGGGCGTTTTTCGCATATAGAGCGTCACCAAAAATAGGGAAAACATGAGCACCATCGAACAGAAAGCACTGGCCTATCACCGCGCCGGCAAGGCCGGCAAGATCGCCATCGAAGTGACCAAGAGCGTCGGCACCCAGGAAGACCTGGCGCTGGCCTATTCGCCCGGCGTCGCCGCCCCTTGCGTCGAAATCCAGCGCGAGCCGGCCAAGGCCTACGAGTACACCGCCAAGGGCAACCTGGTGGGCGTCATCACCAACGGCACCGCGGTGCTCGGCCTGGGCAACATCGGCGCGCTCGCCGGCAAGCCGGTGATGGAAGGTAAAGTGGTTCTGTTCAAAAAATTCGCCGGCATCGACGCCTTCGACATCGAAATCGACGAGACCGATCCGGACAAGCTGGTCGAGATCATCGCCGCGCTGCACCCGACCTTCGGCGGCATCAACCTCGAAGACATCAAGGCGCCGGAATGCTTCTACATCGAGCGCAAGCTGCGCGAGCGCCTGTCGATCCCGGTGTTCCACGACGACCAGCACGGCACCGCCATCGTCGTCGGCGCCGGCATGCTCAACGCGATCGAAATGACGGGCCGCGACATCGCCACCGTCAAAATCGTCTGTTCCGGCGCCGGCGCCGCCGCCATCGCCTGCCTCGAGCTGCTGGTCGACCTGGGCGCGCAGAAGCACAACATCTTCGTCTGCGACAGCAAGGGCGTGCTGACCACCGTGCGCGCGCTCGACGGCGAAAAAGCCGCGTGGGCGCAGCACACCACCGCCACCCGGCTGTCGGACGTGATGGAAGGCGCCGACGTCTTCCTGGGCGTCTCCGGTCCGGGCGTGCTGTCGCAGGCCGACATCACGCGCATGAACGCGCACCCGATCGTCTTCACCTTGGCCAATCCGGAACCGGAACTGCGTCCGGAGCTGGTGCGCGAGGTGGCGCCCGACGCCATCATCGCCACCGGCCGCTCGGACTATCCGAACCAGATCAACAACGCGCTATGCTTCCCCTACCTGTTCCGCGCGGCGCTCGACTGCGGCGCCTCGACCATCAACCAGGAAATGAAGCGCGCCTGCGTGGTGGCGCTGGCCGACATGGCGCGCGCCGACGCGCGCTTCGGCAAGGACTACGTGGTGCCTGGCCTGCTGGACCCGCGCCTGCTGCGCGGCGTCACGCCGAAGATCGCCACCGCCGCCTACCGCAGCGGCGTGGCGCGCAAGGAACTGATCGAGATCGACTACGCCAACGACCTGGCCGACCTGGCCGAATCGCTGATCTAAACGCGTATCGGACCCGCACCCCGTACGACGGGGTCGTGCCCGTCTGGTACGCCCCCCGAATGCCCTGCGGATTTTCCGATCACCGCCGAATCACCTCGCCACCTTTCATCACGAACGACACCTTGGTCAACTCCGCCGCGTTCTCGGCCGGATCGCCCTTGACCGCGATGATGTCGGCGAATTTGCCGGCGCTGATCGACCCCACCCTGTCCTTCCACCCCAACAAATCGGCCGCGTTGATGGTCGCCGCCTGAATCGCCTGCATCGACGTCATGCCGTATTTGATCATGTACGCGAACTGCCGGGCGTTGTCGCCATGCGGATACACGCCAGAGTCGCTGCCGAACGCCATCTTCGCGCCGCCGGTGAACGCCTTGCGGAAGTTATCGCGCTGCAGCTGGCCGATCACCTTCTCCTTGGCGATCGACTCCGGCAGCATGCCGGCCTTCTCGCCCTCCTGCAAAATGAAGTCGTCGTTATAAATATCCATCACCAGATACGTGCCCTTCTCGCGCGCGAGCCTGATGCCCTCGTCGTCGATCAAACTCGCATGCTCGACCGAATCGACGCCGGCCAGAATCGCATCGCGGATGCTGCTGGCGCCGTGCGCGTGCGCGGCCACCTTGCGTCCCAGCTTGTGCGCCTCGCCGACGATGGCCTGCATCTCCTCCAGCGTGTACTGCTGCGCGCCCGGCTCGTCGCCCTTCGACAGCACCCCGCCCGAGGCGCAAATCTTGATCACGTCGGCGCCATACTTGGCCATCTCGCGCACCTTGGCGCGCGCCTCCCAAGGCCCGTCGGCCACGCCGCGCCCGGTGATCTTCATATCCGGCGGCAGCAGGTTTTCGTCGCAATGACCGCCCTGGATGCCGATCGCATAACCGGCGGTGCGCATGCGCGGTCCGATGAAGTCGCCCTCGTCGATGGCGTCGCGCAGCGCCACGTCGCCAAAGCCGCCGGCGCCCACGTTGCGCACGCTGGTGAAGCCCGCCTCCAGCGTCTTGCGCGCCGAGCGCACCCCGTACAGCGCCGCGCGCGTGTCGGAAACGCCCAGCGCGTTGTAGCCGCCCAGGTAGGCGTTGGCGGTCAAATGGGTATGCGTGTCGATCAAGCCTGGCAGCACCGTCTGCGACGACAAGTCGATCACCTGCGCGCCGCCCGGCACCCTGGCCGACGCGCTCGGCCCGACCGAGGTGATACGCTCGCCGGTGATGACGATGGTCTGGTCCTTGAGCACCGTTCCGGCCACCACGTCGACCAGTTTGCCGGCGCGGATGACGACCACACTGGCTTGCGCCTTGGCGTCGGCGGCGAAAGACGGTAGCGCCGCGCCGAGGGCGCCCAGTACGCTGGCGGTGATCAGGAGATGCTTGAACTTCATGGCGTGCGCCCTTTTCAAAAAGAGAAAAGGATAGCAGAGCAAGCATGCAAACGCGTAGCTACTTTTGCCAGGCGCAGGTACGCAGGCCGACGAACATGTCGTCGCGCTCGGGCATGTAGAAATTGCGGTACTTGGGGGAGATCATCCTCGGCTGCGTCGCGAACGAGGCCCCGCGCAGCGCCTGGTGGGTGGTGAACCACGGCTGCGAATACTCGCGGTAGCGGTCCGGCGCGAAATCCGGATACGGCTCGAACGGCGTCGACGTCCACTCCCATAACTGGCCCCAGCGGAACGCCGGGTGGCCCGACAACGCGGCGTACTCCCACTCCGCCTCGGTCGGCAGGCGCCGTCCGGCCCAGGCGCAATAGGCCTGCGCCTCGTACAGCGTCAGATGGCGCACCGGCTCCGCGCCGCCCAAGGTGGTCAGCTCGCCGAAGCGCATCGTGCGCCACACGCCGCCGTCGCGCTGCCAGTGGCGCGGCGCCGAGCGTTCCTGGCGCATCAGCCATTCGGCGCCGGCGTTGCTCCAGAACTGGCGGTCGTCATAACCGCCATCGGCGACGAAATCGGCATACTGGGTGTTGGTCACCAGGCTGCTGTCGATGGTGAACGGCCCCACCCGCACGGCGTGCGCGGCGCGCTCGTTGTCGAACACGAAGCCGCCGCCGGCGCTGCCCATCTCGATGGTCCCGCCGGGGAAGCCGATCTCCGACGGCGCGAACAGCGCCGGCGCCGGCGCGGCGGCCTTCGCCGGCGCCGGCAGCCCGAGCGTCTGCAAGGTGTAGAGCAGCGCCTCGCCGTGCATGTCCTCGTGCGCCAGCGCCAGCCGGTAAGGGTACAGCGCCTCGTCGGTGTTGGGCTCGCGCGACAGTTTGTCGAGCACCCGGTCCAGCACCTCGTGGCAGTAGGTCTTGAGCGCGCCGGTGGCGGGGAGGTCCAGCGTCCAGCGGCTGCGGTGCGGCACCAGCGCCGAGTCGAACCAGTCGTCGCCACGGCTGAGCAGGCAGTTGCCGTTGCCGTCGGCCGGATGGCTCGACGCCGCCTCGCGCAGGATGAACCATTCGGCGAACCAGGCGATGTGGCCCAGCTCCCACAGCGGCGGATTGAGGATGCGCAGTTGCGGCACGCGGGACGGCACGTCCATGCCGGCGGCGGCGAAGCAATCGAACAGCAGCAGCGTATAATCCCGCGCATGCCGCAGCGATTGCGCCAATTGCTGTGGACTGGCGTTCCGGAACGAGGGTGGGCTGGAATTCATGGGGCGATTGTAACGACTTTTAAGCAAAACACCAGTGACACGACAGCATATCTGGATCGTCAGCCCGGCGTCGGCCCGCGCCAACAATGGCAACTGGCAAAGCGCCAGCCGCTGGGCGCGTTTCCTGCGCACGCGCTACCGCGTCACGATCAGCCTCGCATGGCCCGGCGCCGACACGCCCTCGCCGGCCGCGCCTGCCGACCTGGCGCCGGCCCTCCTCATCGCGCTGCACGCGCGCCGCTCGGCGGCGTCGCTGGACGCCTGGACGCACGCGTGGCCGGAGCGGCCGTCCATCCTGCTGCTGACCGGCACCGACCTGTATCGCGACATCGACACCGACGCCAGCGCGCAACGCTCGCTGGAGCAGGCCGGCGCGCTGGTGCTGCTGCAGGCGGCCGGCCTGCGAATGCTGCCGGAGCGGTTGCAGGCCAAGAGCCGCGTCATCTACCAGTCCGCCGCCACGCTGCGGCCGGCGCCCGCGGCGACCAGGCGCCATGCGGATATCTGCATGATCGGCCACCTGCGCACGGAAAAAGACCCGCACACCTTCATGCGCGCCGCCGCGCTGGTGACGTCGCCGACCGCGCGCCTGATCCACATCGGCGGCGCGCTCGAACCGGCGCTGGCCACCGCCGCCCAGGTCACGGCAAACAACGAGCCGCGCTACCGGTGGCTCGGCGCCATGCCGCACGGGGCCACGCGCCAGCGCCTCAAGCGCAGCCACGCGATGGCGCTGACGTCGCACATGGAGGGCGGCGCCAACGTCATCATCGAAGCGGTGAGCGCCGGCGTGCCGGTGCTGGCGAGCGACATCAACGGCAACCGCGGCATGCTGGGCGACGACTACGCCGGCTACTTCCCGCCCGGCGACGCCGCCGCGCTGGCGCGCCTGATCGACCGCACCATCGACGACCCGTCCTTCCACGCGCTGCTGCGCGCCCAGTGCGACGCCCGCGCGCCGCTGTTCGCGCCGGCCGCCGAACGGGCGGCGTTGCTCGAGTTAGTGGATAATCTGCTCAATAACCGAATGAGCCCCAACCAAGGAATGAACAAATGAGCAACGACGCTATCAAACTGACCTCCTTTTCCCACGGCGGCGGCTGCGGCTGCAAAATCGCGCCCGGCGTGCTGTCGGAGATCCTGAAGAATTCGACCGGCTTCCCGGTGCCGAAGGAACTGATGGTCGGCATCGAGACGGCCGACGACGCCGCCGTCTACAAGCTCAATGACGAACAGGCGCTGATCGCCACCACCGACTTCTTCATGCCCATCGTCGACGACCCGTTCGACTTCGGCCGCATCGCCGCCACCAACGCCATCTCCGATGTCTACGCCATGGGCGGCACGCCGATCATGGCCCTGGCGCTGGTGGGCATGCCGATCAACAAACTGCCGATCGAAACCATCGGCCAGATCATCAAGGGCGGCGAATCGATCTGCGCCGAAGCGGGCATCCCGATCGCCGGCGGCCACACCATCGACTCGGTCGAACCGATCTACGGGCTGGTGGTGCTGGGCCTCGTGCACCCGTCCAAGGTCAAGCGCAACGCCGACGCCAAGGCCGGCGACGTGCTGGTGCTGGGCAAACCCCTGGGCGTGGGCGTGCTGTCGGCCGCGCTGAAGAAGGACAAGTTGGACGCCGACGGCTACAAGGCCATGATCGCCAACACCACCAAGCTGAATAAACCCGGCAAGGCGCTGTCCGAGATGGCCGGCGTGCACGCGCTGACCGACGTCACCGGTTTCGGTTTGCTGGGGCACCTGCTGGAGCTGGCGCGCGGCGCCAAGCTGGAAGCGCACCTGGAGATGGCGAAGATTCCGCTGCTGCCGGGCGTCGAGCAGCTGGCGCACGATGGCTACTTCACCGGCGCCTCGGGCCGCAACTGGGAAGCGTACGGCAAGGACGTGACGCTCGGCGCCGGCGTCTCGCAGGCGCAGCACATGCTGCTGACCGACCCGCAAACCTCGGGCGGCCTGCTGGTTTCGTGCGACGCGGGCAGCGTCGACGACGTACTGGCACTGTTCCGCCGCGAAGGCTTCGGCGAGGCCGCCGTCATTGGCCGCATGGCCGACGGCGAAGCGCGCGTGCGCGTCGAATAAAACCGGTCGGCCGCACGGCTGTCCGATGCGCGGCGCGGCCATCCGCCCCGCGCTTTTTTACCCCCGAAATTGATTTTCGATTTTTTCGAACATAGATCGGTAATTTTTCCGCTTTTATTTTCCGTTCGCGTCGCCGATACTTCATTCCAGCAGCGAGAAACACGAAATAAAACGCAAACCAACCAATCGAAATCATTCAACATCAATTAGGAGAACACCATGCCAACCGCCATCGCCCAACCAGGCAACACCCTGCTGAACCCGACCAACCACACGCTGATCATGATCGATCACCAGTCGCAGATGTCGTTCGCCACCAAGTCGATCGACCCGGTCCAGCTGCGCAACAACGTCGCGCTGGTCGCCAAGGCGGCCAAGGGCTTCAAGGTCCCGACCATCCTGACCACGGTCGCCGAGAAATCGTTCTCCGGCCCGATCTTCGACGAAATCAAATCGGTCTTCCCGGACGAAGTGGCGATCGACCGCACCACCATGAACACCTGGGAAGACCCGCGCATCGCCGACCGCGTCAACGCCATCGGCAAGGACAAGATCGTGCTGGCCGGATTGTGGACGTCGGTGTGCATCGTCGGCCCCGCCCTGTCGGCGCTCGACCAGGGGTTTGAAGTCTATGTCATCACCGACGCCAGCGGCGACGTCTCCGACGAAGCGCACGAACGCGCCGTCGAACGCATGGTCCAACTGGGCGCCCGCCCAATGACGTCGCTGCAGTACCTGCTCGAACTGCAGCGCGACTGGGCGCGCGGCGAGACCTACAACGAAACCGTCGCCACCTCGATCGCGCACGGCGGCGGCTATGGCCTGGGCCTGATCTACGCCAAGACCATGTTCAACGCCGGCGAAGGCCACTGATCCACTTGCGGTGGCCGGGCGCCACGCCCGGCCCGCCGGTTAATCAACCGCGCCTTCACGCCCCAGCAGGATTGCCCGCACGGCCTTGTATTCCTCCAGCCGTGCGAAATCGCGGTCGGTGGGGTTTTCAATCCGCGACAAGTCCATATTCTCGGCGTTATCGGCCAGCTTCACTTGCCGCGCGACGGGGTCGGCGGCCGCCCTGCGCGCGGCGTCGATGCGCGATTCGCCCGGGCGCTTGGTCAGTGCGTCGACGGCGCCGATAACCTCCGGCGCGAACCCTTCCTCGACCAGCTGCCGCAGCGACACCGGCGTGTCTTCGACCACGTCGTGCAGCACCGCCGCCATGCGCTCGTGCGCCGACGTCACCCGCAGCATCACTCGCAGCGGATGCAGGATATACGCCTGTCCCGCTTTGTCGACCTGCCCCGCGTGGGCGCCCGCGGCAATCGCGATCGCCCGTTCCAATGTCGCCATCGTTATTCCTTTAAATTCGAGCGGCCAGACTTCCTCGATCAACACATCCGATGGCTTGCGCTAGTCCACGCGCAAGCCCCGCCAGCATAACAGGCTGGCCGGGCCCAAACCTGACGATGCCAATACGTGCGCGCTTCGACCGCACCAATGATTCAGGAGAGCAATATGAGAACCACGGGCACCACTGCCGACGAGCTCTACCTTCGTCGATACGTTGCTGGTTTTCGCCTCGCACATCAATTCCCTTGACAGCAACGCAGGCGATCTCGTACATTAAGGCCTATGACTTCGCATCTGCACCTATCCGCTTTCCTGCTGCCGTCTGCTGGCCTATCGCTAGCAGCGCGCCTACTAGCACGCGCTTAATCCGCGTTCCAGCCGCGTTTTCAACGCACCCCGTGCCGGCCATAAGCCGCACAAGTCTCCAAAAACCCAGGAAAGTCCGCACCGATGCTCACCACGGCCACCCATGCTCCATCCCGCACCGGCGATTCGATCGCGCCGCGGGCTGACGCGTGTGCGTTCGGCCCCGCGCCGCTACTGCTAAAACTACCGATCGGTTGCCTGGCCTAGCGTTCCGTGGCCGCCCGGCAGCCTTTCGCCACACGCAGCGCCGGCGCAAGCAGCGCATCGCAGCACTCTTTCCAGCACTTCCCAATTTAAAAGACCCAGGAGCACCCCATGATGTTGCAGAACCCAGCAGCGAAGTACCGCGCCTTCCCACCAGTTCAATTGTCCGACCGCCAATGGCCGAACAATATCATCTCCAAGCCGCCGATCTGGATGAGCACCGATCTGCGCGACGGCAACCAGGCGCTGATCGAGCCGATGAGCCCCGAGAAGAAACTGCGCTTCTTCGAACTGCTGGTCAAGATCGGCCTCAAGGAAATCGAAGTGGGCTTCCCTTCGGCGTCGCAGACCGACTTCGACTTCGTGCGCAAGCTGGTCGAGGAAAACCGCATTCCCGACGACGTCACCATCATCGTGCTGACCCAGTCGCGCGATGAACTGATCCGCCGCACCGTGGAAGCGGCGGCCGGCGCCAAGCGCGCCATCGTCCACCTGTATAACTCGGTCGCGCCGGTGTTCCGCAAGGTCGTCTTCGGCATGTCGCGCGAAGAGATCACCAACATCGCCACCACCGGCACCACCCTGGTCAAGGAGTTGATCAAGCAGCACCCGCAGACCGACTGGGGCTTCGAATACACGCCGGAGTCGTTCTCCACCACCGAACTCGATTTTTCCAAGCATATCTGCGACGCCGTCACCGCGATCTGGGAACCGACGCCGCACAAGAAGATGATCATCAATCTGCCGTCGACGGTCGAATGCAGCACGCCGAACGTCTACGCCGACCAGATCGAATGGATGTCGCGCAAACTGGCGCGCCGCGATTCGCTGATCATCAGCGTCCACCCGCACAACGACCGCGGCACCGCCGTCGCCTCGGCCGAGTTGGCCGTGATGGCCGGCGCCGACCGCGTCGAGGGCTGCCTGTTCGGCAACGGTGAACGCACCGGCAACGTCGACCTGGTCACCCTGGCCTTGAACCTCTACACCCAGGGCGTGCACCCGGGCCTGGACTTCTCCGACATCGACGAAGTGCGCAAGTGCGTCGAGGAGTGCAACCAGTTGCCGGTGCATCCGCGCCATCCATACGTGGGCGATTTGGTGTTCACCGCCTTCTCCGGCTCGCACCAGGACGCGATCAAGAAGGGCTTCGCGCAGCAGAAGGAAGGCTCGATCTGGGAGATTCCGTATTTACCCATCGATCCGGCCGATCTGGGTCGCAGCTACGACGCCGTCATCCGCGTCAACAGCCAGTCCGGCAAAGGCGGCATGGCCTACTTGCTGGAGCAGGATTACGGCCTGGTGCTGCCGCGCCGCCTGCAGATTGAGTTCAGCCGCGCGGTGCAGGCGGTGGCCGACGCCACCGGCCTGGAAATCACCGCCGAAGGCATCTACGACATCTTCAGCAAAGAGTACTTCGAACAGAACGCGCCGTACGCCTACAATTCGCACAAGATGGTGGAAGACACCACCAGCGACGAGCCGGTACAGATCGACATCAACCTGACCCACCGCCAGGCGCCGATGGCGCTGCAAGGCGGCGGCAACGGCCCGATCGACGCCTTCGTCGACGCGCTCGGCCTGGACATCAAACTGATGGACTACCACGAGCACTCGATCGGCTCGGGCGCCAACGCCCAGGCGGCATGCTATGTCGAACTGCGGCTGGCCAACGGCCCGACCCTGTTCGGCGCGGCCACCGACAGCAACATCCTGACCGCCTCGTTCAAGGCGGTGCTCAGCGCGGTCAATCGCCAGCTGAACACCATCGAAGCGGCGCAAGCCCAGGGCGCGGTCGCGGCTTAATAGCTTTTCAATGCGGCGCCGGCGGGAACAGCGCGTTCCCGCCGGCCGCCCACAGCATCACCCCCATCAGCAGCGCCATCCCCAGCAGCCATCCCCACACCCGGCCCGCGCGCACGGGTGAAAACGCGAACACGAACAATCCCGCATGCACCACAAAGCCAAGCATGGTGCCGATCACCACGCCGTCGGCCAGGGTCAGGCCGGACAGCTCCGGCAGAACGAATGCGGTCAGCGCGCCGAATAACGAAGCCACCACATAACTCCCGACAGTCGCCGCCAGCAGGCGCGATACCACCGTCCAGCGATAGCGCGCGCTCACGGGGCCCTTCAGTTTAGCGGTCATGTTTTGCGCCCGTTGCGGCGGACCTTGAGCGCCGCCATCGCCAGCAGTACGCCAAAGCCGATGGCGGTCAGCTCGACGCCGGCGCTTTGCCAATCGGCGGCGGCGAGATAGCTGCCCACATGCCGCCCGGTCGTCAGCGCGTTGAGCACAGGCAGGCCGGCACACAGCAAGGCGCCCAGCGCCAGCTGTTCGATCCAGGCGGCCGCGCGCGGACGCACGGCCGCGTGCACCAGCGTCGCCAGCCACACCATGAAGAAGGCGCCGATCTCCCAGCCGGAGCGCGCGGCCAACTCGGCCGGCAGCAACCGGTTGGCGTAAAAATAGCCGGCGCACGCCAGCACGGTGCCGCTGATCGAGGCGGTGTTGATGGCGTCTATGCAGCGGTAGACGCCGGCCGTCGCGGCGCCGAACTCGCCACCGCTCTTTTGCCGCCGCTTGATCAGATACAGGATGGTCCCCGTCGCCATCAGCGCCGTGCCGGCCAGGCCGCTCATGAAATACAGCCAGCGCATGGTCCAGCCGCCGAAGCGCGCGTAATGCAAGTGCTCCATCACGCGGTGCGTGGCCTGGCCCACCGATTCCTCGACCGGGTCGGGCTTCTTCAACTGGAGCACCGCGCCGCTGACGCCGTCGAACAGGGCGACCCCCGGCTGGTTCAGGATGCGGCCGGTGTCGCTGTCGTCCATCGCGCGGCCGAACACCCTTACCGCCATGCTGGCGTCGCCGGGGCGCTCGACCACCAGCATGCGCAGCTCGCCGCCCAGCAGCGCGCGCGCCTTCGCCAGCAACGGTTCCATTCGCGGCAACGGCGCCGGCGTGCCCGTCATCTTGCGGCGTGGCGCCGGCGCCTCCGCCGCCAGATCGTGCTCCAGCCGCTCGTACGCTTGCTCGTCGCCGCCGTATGCCGCGCGCAGCGGCAGCGGGATGAAGCTCGAATAGAAAATCGCCAGCCCGGTCAGCGTGATCATGAACAGGAACGGCAACGTCAATACGCCGAACAGATTGTGCGCATCGAGCCAGGAGCGCTGCCCTTTGCCGGGACGAAAAGTAAAGAAGTCGCTGAAGATGCGCTTGTGGACGATCACGCCCGACACCAGCGCCACCAGCATCCCCATCGACAGTACGCCAACGATCCAGAAGCCGGTCAGGCCGGCCTGCAGCGAATAGTGGAAGGTCATGAAGAAACGGCCGCCCTGGGTCTCGCGGCCCCACGGCGCCGGCAGCACCGCACCGCTGGCGGGATCGATCGCATGCTGCCGCTCGCCGCCTTTATCGCGCCAGAACACCCGCAGCGCCTCGTCCGGACGCGCCGGCAGCTCGACGCGCCAGAAGCGCGCCTTCGGCGCCTGCAGCTCGAGGTGGTCAAGCGCGCGCTGGACCGAAGCACCTGCGGCCATCGGCTGCGCCGGCGCGCCCACCGGCGGGACGGCCTGCATCCAGCGCGTGATCGGCTCGCGGAACACGCTCAGCGTCCCGGTCAGGAAGATCGCGCACAACAGCCAACCCGTTATCAGGCCGCCCCACGTGTGCAGCCATCCCATCGAAAGACGCCAGCTATCCCTCATGCCGCCACCCGCGCCGCGATTACAGGGAAGCGCGCAGCATCAGGCCGACGCTGCGCGGTTCGCCGTAGTAGTTGCCGCGCGTCAGAGAGCCCAGCATCGAATAATAACGACGGTCGAACAGGTTGTTGAGGTTTAGCTGCGCCGTCCATTTGTCGTTGATGCGGTAAGCCGCGTTCATGTCCCAGACGGCGCGGCCGCCCTCGCCCATCGTCACGGCCGTGTTGTCCGACGCCGGGAAGGCATAGCCGCTTTGCGCCGAGACGGCGCCGCCCACGGTCAGCGCCTTGAACCGGCCGGGCAGGCGATAGCTGGTGGATGCGCGCAGCAGATGATGCGGCGTCTCGGAGCTGATGCTGGCGCCGGCGTCGTCGCGGCTGGTAACGTAGGTGTAGCCGGCCGATACCTGCCAGCCCGGCGCCAGTTCGCCGCTCGCCTCCAGCTCCACGCCCTTGCTGCGCAGGGTGCTGCCGTTGCGGTAACAGTCGCTGGTCGACAGCGAGCCGGGACACATGCCCAGATTGGCCTCGTCGAGCACCGCCAGATCGTCCTTGCGGATCTTGAACACCGCCAGCGACAGATTCAACCGCCCGTCATACAGCTCGCCCTTGACGCCCGCCTCGTAGTTGGCGCCCACGGCTGGCTTCAACGGCGTGCCGTCCGCGCTCAGGAAAGTGCTTTGCACCTGGAACGTGTCGGCATAGCTGGTGTAGAGCGACCATTGCGCATTCAAGTCGTACACCAGGCCCGCATACGGCGTGAACTCGTGGTCTTGCCGGTAGTCGGCCAGCTTGGCGCCGGTCAGCCGGTTGACCTGCAAATAATCCTGCCAGCTCACGCGCGCGCCGAGCAACAGGTGCAATGGTTCGGCCAGTTCCAGCCGCGCGCTGGCATACACGCCGTAGCGCTGGTCGCGCGTATCGGCATCGACCGTCCATGCCGGGCGCACCGGCTCGGCCACGGCCGCGTGGTTGACGTTGAAGATATTGACCGGGATGTTGGTTCGTATATCGGCGGTCTTGTTGTTCTGCTCCTGCTTGGACCAGTTGGCGCCCACCGCCACCTGGTGCCGGCCACCCAGCGCGTCGAAGCCGCCGGTCACGCTGGCGTCCACGCCATAGCTGGTCACGTCCAGATTCTTGAAATACAGGTCGTACAGCGTGGCGCCGCGCAGGGTGGCCCGGTTCACCGCGCCGCGCGTGATGCCGACCTTCTGCTCGAAACCGCCATCGTTGTAGTTGGCGGCCAGGCGCGCCTTCCAGCCGGCGCCGAAACGGTGCTCAAGCTCCGCAAAGACGTCGTTGAAGGTGGCGTCGTGCTGGTTCCAATCCTGCGCCATCGACGTCGAGCGCCGCACATCGAGCGCACCGCCGTCGCTGTAGCGCGACAGGCCGAAAACGGTGTAGCCGTCGACGGTGTTCTCCTGGCGGCGCGCGCCCATGGTCAAGGTGGTGTCGCGGCCCAGATCGGCCTCGATCACGCCGTAAAGCAGCGGCTCGCGCGAGCGCGTCACATCCTGGAAGGCATGCTTGTCCTGGTAGGCCACCACCACCCTGCCGCGCAAGCTGCCGGCGGCGTTGAGCGGCGCGCCGGCGTCGACTTCGGTGCGGTAGTTGTCCCACGAACCCGCGCTGAGGTTGACGTCGACATGCGCCTCCTTGCGCGGACGCTTGCGCACCAGATTCACCGCGCCGCTCGGATCGCCGGCGCCGACAATCAGGCCGGCGGCGCCGCGCAGCACTTCCACGCGGTCGTAGATCGCCATATCGGTCGGCATCCAGCCGGTGGGGTCGAACACCGTGCCGGCCACGCCGTCGACCAGGTAGGTGTCCATCGCGAAGCCCCGGATGGTGAAGGTGTGCGAACCGAAATTGCGCTGCGAACGGGTGGCGCCCGTCGCTTGCGCCATCACCTCGTCGAGGGTCACCAGGTTTTTGTCGTCCATGAACTGGCGCGTAATCACGCTGACCGATTGCGGCGTGTCGCGGATCGACTGCTCCATCTTGCCGATGGTGGTCGCGCGGCCGGTGTAGGAGCCGGAGTTTTCGGTCGTCGCGCCCTGCGTCTGCGCCACCACATGCACCATCGGCAGCGCGGCGGCGCTGTCGACCTGCGCCGCCGACGGTCCCGACACGGCGATCACGTAACCGCCGTTGGCCTGACGCGTGGCGGCCAGTCCGGTCCCTTTCAACAGCGCCGCCAGCCCTGACGCAGACGTATGAACGCCGCGCACGCCCGGGCTTTGCATGTCCCGGGTCGCCTGCGTCGAAAACGACAGCATGATGCCGGCCTCGCGGCCGAAGCGGTTCAGGGTGGCGGCCAGCGGGCCGGCGGGGATGCTGAAGTTGCGCAGGCTGTCGGCCTCCTCGGCGTTGGCGTGACTGGTCACCATGGCCAACGGGGCGGCGGCGATCAAGCCGACCGCCAACCCATGCAGCGCGTGGCTGATGGCGCAGGCGATGGCGCGGCGGCGGGTCCGCTCAAGCAAAGGGAGTGAATTCTGGTGCATGTCTGGATTCCTGGATGGCGGGGATAAAAAAGCTTCTTATCCCCATTGCCCCGCGAGAAACCGAAACAGCTCAACTATTTTTGAATTATTTTTTCAGGCCGACGCTGACCCAGTAGCGGGTGTAGCGGTCGACCTTGACCGGCAGCGTGGTTTGCAGGGTGTCGAGCACCTTGTCGGAGTCCGCGAGCGGATAGGTTCCGCTGACGGTCAGCCGCGCCGCCGAAGGCGCGCAGCGTAAATGACCGGGACGATAGCGGTTCAACGCGGCCAGGAATTCCGGCAGCGGCATGTCCTGCGCCACCAGCATGCCATCGATCCAGGCCGCGATGGCGTCGTCCACCGCCGCGACAGGACCGACGCCGGCACTGGTGAAGCCGGCCTGCCGGCCCGCGCCCAGCCTGACGGCGGCGCCGCCGCCCGCCGGGCGGATCTCCACCGCGCCGGCCAACACCGACACCACGCTGCGCCCGTCCAGCCGGCGCACCTGGAAGTGGGTGCCGAGCGCGCGCGCGGAGCCTTCGGCCGTGTCGACCGAAAAAGGGCGCGCCGCAACACCTTCGAACGCGGGTTCGTGCGCGGTGGTGACCAGGATTTCCCCGCGCAGCAGCTGCAGCATGCGCGCGCTGGCGGTATAACGAATATTGAGCGCCGTGTCGGCGTTCATGCGCACCCGCGTGCCGTCGTCCAGCATCAGCACCGCGCGTTCGCCAACCCGGGTGCGGTGGTCGGCCGACCATTCGCGCCATGGCGCCTCCTCCCCGGCCAGCCAGGCGGCGCCACCGACGCCCATCAGCATCGCCAGCGTTTTGAGCGCTGTACGGCGCTGCTCCGACCGCGCCCCGTCCAGGGTGGCGTGGGCGATGTCCGGTTGCAGGCTTTGCAGCTTGTCGCCAAACGCCTCCACGCGCGCCCATGCCTGCGCATGCGCGGGATCGGCATCGTGCCACAGGCGCCAGCGCCGACGCAGGTCGTCGTCGGCCAGCTCCGACTGCAGTTCCACCAGCCAGTCCACGGCTTGCGCCCGCACGTCGGAGGGAATCGGGGGTGTCGTCATGTCAGTCGCCGAAACAGCAGTGCAGCATGGCCTTGGCGATGTGGCGCTTGACGGTGGCCAGCGAGATGCCCAGCCGCGCGGCGATGTCGGCCTGCGCCATGCCATCGAGCTGCGACAGCAGGAACGCCTCGCGCACCAGCGGCGCCAGGTTGCTCAGCAAAGCGTCGATTTCGACCAGCGTCTCGAGCATGATCGCGCGCGTCTCCGGCGACATCGCATGCTGCTCCGGCCAGGCGGCCAGCGCCTGCTCGTAAGCCAGTTCGATGTCGCGGCGCCGGTAGAAATTGGCCACCATGCCCTGCGCGATCGTGGTGAGCATCGCGCGCGGCTCGCGGATCGCCATCTCCCGGGCCAGCACGCGCACGAAGGTATCCTGGGCGATGTCGGCCGCATCCGACGCATTGCCCAGCCTTTTGCGCAGCCAGCACTCAAGCCAGCCGTGGTGGGCGTCGTAGATCGATTTGACCTGTTCGGAATGGAGGGATGCGGCCAACATTAGACATTATGAATGAGAATTATTCTCAATAATAGCCTAACTTTCATCCTGCGCGCAAGAATACATCGCTTGCGTTGACGATTTGGGGTTGAGACCTTCGCTTACAGCTGGATATCCATCAGCACATCGTCGTATGGCACGCCGTCGACGATCAACGCGCAATGTTCACGTCCATAGACCTTGAAGCCGATCGACTCGTACAACGTGATGGCGGCGGCATTACCGACGGTGACGGCCAAGGTGACCTTGGTCACGCCCTCCATGGTCGAGATGAATTCCATCGCGTGTTCCATCAACTGGCGGCCGACGCCGGTGCCGCGATAGGCGACATCGACCTGCATGCCGCGAATGTAGGCCTTGTGACGCAGCTTGATCTGCGATTCGCGGCCGACGCCGACCATGCCGACCAGGCGGTCGCCGTCGAAAGCGCCGAAACGGTTGCGGCCAGCCTCGGATTCGAAGTATGCCTCGGTCACGGGGATCGGTGTATTGCACTCCTCTTCATAGCTGGATGTGAAAGCGGTTGGGGTTTCACGAAGGCCGGAAAGGCGCAATGACTGGAAAGCTGCGGCGTCTGCGGGAGTTAATCGGCGTATGAGGATAGGCATAATAAGAGAAAGATAAAAAAGTGGAATCGAACGATGCATAAATTATCATTTACCTCACTACCAATAGCAAGCGAATAGGGGCGCGCGGATGAAACTTAACCCGCATATGCTAATTAAGATCGTTCGTATGACATTTATGACAGGCCTTGTGCCGCTTGTGCGTGCGGATTGTGGCGGGACCGGGGCGATATAACGCCCGGCGCTACCAAGGCGGCGGCGGCGGATTCAGGCTTGCCGCGCCAGCCGGATGCCGGTGAACTGCCAGCGGGCGCCGGCCGGGAAGAAGTTGCGGTAGCTGGCGCGCGCGTGCCCGGCGGGCGTGGCGCACGACGAGCCGCGCAGCACATACTGGTTCAGCATGAACTTACCGTTGTATTCGCCCAGCGCGCCCGGCGCGGTCTGGTAGCCCGGGTACGGCGAGTAGCTGCTGCTGGTCCACTGCCAGCAATGGCCGAACATTTGCAGCAGCCCCGCAGCGCCAAGCATGGCGACGCCGGCGCCGGCGGGATGCAGCTCGCCGGTTTCGACGGCCGCACCGGCGGCGGCGACTTCCCACTCCGCCTCGGTGGGCAGGCGCGCGCCGGCCCAATGGGCATAGGCGTCCGCCTCGAACAGCGAAAGATGCGTCACCGGCAGGTTCGGGTCCAGCGGCTGCGCGCCGCGCAGCGTGAATTCGCGCCAGTTGCCGTTGTCGTCCTGCTGCCAGTAGATCGGGCACTTCAGATTCTGGCTGCGCACCCAATCCCAGCCCTCGGCCAGCCACAGCGCCGCGTTGAAGTAGCCGCCGGCGGCGATGAACGCCTGGTACTCGCCATTGGTCACGAGGCGGGACGCCAGCTGGAACGGCGCCACATACTGCTTGTGGCGCGGCAGCTCGTTATCGAAGCAAAAGCCGGCGCCGTCGTAGCCGATCTCGGTCAGGCCGCCGTCGACGTCCACCCATGACACTGGCGGCGCCACCGGCGCCGGCGGCATGGCCGCCTCCATATACGCGGGCAGCAAGGCGCTTTGCGCCAACAGGTGTTTGACGTCGGTCAGCATCAGTTCCTGGTGCTGCTGCTCGTGCTCGAGCCCCAGCGTGATCAGCATCTCGAGCTGTCCGCGCTGCGATTCATCGAGTTCGCAGGCCTCGCCACCCAACAAGCGCGCCACGCGCGCGTCGACATTGGAGCGGTAGGCGCGCACCTGCGCCATCGCCGGCCGCGTCAACAGGCCGCGCTGGGCGCGCGGATGCTTTTCGCCGACGCCGTTGTAGTAGGAGTTGAACAGCACCCTGAACGCCGGATGGAAAGGCTGGAAGCCCGGCTCCATGCGTTCGAGGATAAAGGTCTCGAAGAACCACGTGGTGTGCGCCAGATGCCACTTGATCGGACTGGCGTCCGGCATCGACTGCGCGCCGCAATCCTCGTCGGTCAACGGTTCGGCCAGCAGCAGCGAACGCTGACGCACGGTGTAATAGCGGGCGCCGAGTTGGGCGAAAGGTGGCTGCTGTGGCAAACGCATGTCCATATCGTGTCGCTTCCTGTCAGTTGCGGATGACGCGGGCGTGGATGACGGCGAACCAGCCCGCCGGATCGGTCCAGACCCGGTTGGTGGCGAACCCGGATTGCTCCAGCAGGCCGACGAACGACTGCCGCGTGTATTTATAACTGTCTTCGGTGTGTATGCGCTCGCCCTGCGCGAAGCGGCGCTCGCCGCCCTGCCAGCGCACTGTCAACGCGCTGCGCGCCTCCAGGTGCATCTCGATGCGGCTTTCCTCCTGGTTAAAGAAAGCCAGGTGCCGCCACTGGCGCACGTCGAAGTCGGCGCCAAGCAAATGGTTCACGTGCCGCAGCATGTTCAGGTTGAAGGCCGCCGTCACGCCGATCGCGTCGTCGTACGCCGCGTCCAGCACCGCGCCGTCCTTGATCAGGTCCACGCCGATCAGCAGGCCGCCGTCCTCGCCGGCGTTGGCGTGCAGGCCGCGCAGGAACACCTTGGCCTGTTCCGGCGAAAAATTACCGATCGACGAGCCGGGGTAGAAAAACAGGCGGCGCCGATGGCGCACGCTGTCGGGCAACGAAAAGCCGCTGGAAAAGTCGAGTCCCAGCGGCGTCATGTCGATGTGGGGGAAGCGCTGTTGCAGGCGCGAGACGGCATCGAGCAGGAAGTCGCGCGAGATATCGACCGGCACATACTGCGCCGGTTGCAGCAGCGGGAACAGGGCGGCGGCCTTGGCGCAATTGCCCGCGCCCAGATCGATCAGCGAGGTGCCGGTGCCGATGTCGCGCGCCATGTCCGCGCCGTGCGCGGCGAAAATGCCGGCCTCGGTGCGGGTGGGATAGTATTCCGGCAGTTCGCAAATGGCCTCGAACAGCTTGGAACCGAGGCCGTCGTACAGGTATTTGGGCGACGTGTGCGCGTTGGGAGCCAGCAGACCGGCGCTGATTTCGGCAACGACCGCAGCGCTGCCGTGAGGGCGGGACATTTGCATGGTGACTCTGCCTTTGACTGAAGGTGCGTGTCCCGCCAGCGGTCTCCCCCTGCCGTAGACAAACTTTTTGTTATGATAGCTGAATATCCATTTTGAAGTGCCGCGTGGCCGATGACCGTGCGGTTTTTCACTTTCGGCCGAGTTACATTCATATAAATAGAAGCATAAATCCTTCACATAGGGCACCGACGATGAAATTTTCCCCGATGAACACGCTCAAATCCCTGCTGGCCGCCGGCTTGCTGCTGGCCGCCGCCCATTCCCAGGCGCAATCGGCCGACCGCGTGCTGCGCGTGTCCGCCATCCCGGACGAGGCGCCGACGGAGCTGCAACGCAAGTTCAAGCCGCTGGGCGAATACCTGGAGAAAAAGACCGGCCTGAAGGTCGAATTCACCCCGGTCACCGATTACGCGGCGTCGGTCGAAGCGCTGATCAACAAGAAAGTGGACATGGTCTGGTTCGGCGGCTTCACCTTCGTGCAGGCCAAGGACCGCAGCAAAAACCAGATCACGCCGCTGGTGCAGCGCGCCGAAGACGAAAAATTCCGCTCGGTGTTCATCACCACCAACAAGGACATCAACAAGCTGGAAGACCTGAAAGGCCGCACCTTGAGCTTCGGTTCGGAGTCGTCGACCTCCGGCCACCTGATGCCGCGCTCCTACCTGCTGGCGGCGAAGATCGATCCGGACAGCGATCTGAAACGCATCGCCTTCTCCGGCGCGCATGACGCCACCGTCGCCGCTGTCGCCGGCGGCAAGGTCGATGCCGGCGCGCTGAACATCTCGGTATGGGAAAAACTGGTCGCCGAGAAGAAGGTCGATCCGGCCGTGGTGCGCGTGTTCTACACCACCCCTGGCTACTTCGACTACAACTGGAGCGTGCGCACCGACATGAGCGCGGACCTGAAGAAGAAGATCACCGACGCCTTCCTGGCACTCGATCCGAAGAACCCGCAGGACAAGATCATCATGGATCTGCAGCGCGCCTCGAAGTTCATCCCGACCAAGGCCGAGAACTACACCGCCATCGAAGCCGCCGCCCAAAACGCCGGCCTGCTGAAGAAGTAAGGTTTAAAAGTACGTCATGCCGACCTACCAATTGCGGAACCTGACGGTGCGCCACCTCGGCGCGCCGGCTTCGGCTTCCGCCGCTCCCGCCCTGCAAGCGATCTCGCTGACCGTTCAACAGGGCGAGCAACTGGCGCTGATCGGCCCCTCCGGCGCCGGCAAGACGACTTTGCTGGCCACCTTGGCGTGCGCCCAGCGGCCGGCCGAAGGCGGTTTTAGAGCCTTCGGCATCGATCCATGGGCGCTGCGCGAATCGGCGCGCCACCGCCTGCGCGCGCATCTGTTCCTGGCGCCGCAAACCCCGCCGCTGCCGCCGCGCCAGCGCGTGGTGACGGCGGTGCTGGCCGCGCGCCTGCCGCAATGGAGCGTGTGGCGCGCCCTCGTGTCACTCTTCAAACCCGCCGACCCGCAAGCGGCGTGGCAGGCGCTGTCGCGCTTCAATCTGGGCGACAAACTGTATTCGCGCGTCGACCGCCTGTCCGGCGGCGAGCGCCAGCGCTGCGGCCTGGCGCGCCTGCTGCTGTCGCCGGCCAAGGCGCTGCTGGTCGACGAGCCCTTGTCCGCGCTCGATCCGGCGCTGTCCGAACTGACCCTGGCCACGTTGCGCGACGAAGCCGCGGCGCGCGGCGCCACGCTGATTTGCAGCCTGCACCAGGTCGAGCTGGCGCTGCGCCACTTCCCGCGCATCGTCGCGCTGCGCAACGGCCGCATCGAATTCGACCTGCCGCGCGAACAGGTCACGCAACAGATGATCGACGCGCTGTACCAGGGCGAGCAAACCGCCAGCGCGCCGGCCCCCGACCATGAGGCGCTGGCCGTCAAACTGGGCATCGGCGCTTGTCTGTAATGGCTGTTTCTCCACCCGATTTCCCGCCCCATCTGCGCGCCGATCCCGCATGGCGCGGCCGGCTGTTGGCCTGCGCGGCGGCCCTGGTCGTCCTGTGGCCGATGCTGGTCGTCAGCGAATTCAAGCCGTGGATACTGTGGGACTGGCAAAGCCTGTCGGCCACGGGACGCTTCCTGGCCGACTTCCTGGTGCCCGCGCACGGCGCCGAGTTCCTGCGCATGCTGTTGCGCGAAACCTGGCAGACCGTCGCCATCGCCACCGCCGGCCTGACCCTGGCGCTGCTGGGCGCCATCCCGGCCACGCTGATCATCAACGAAAAACTGTCGATCTCCGCGCTGGGCACGGGACGCATGCGCCCGGCGGCCCGGCTGCTGCGCCAGGGCGTGCGCTGGCTGCTGGTGCTGCTGCGCAGCGTGCCGGAGCTGGTGTGGGCGCTGCTGTTCGTGCGCATCATCGGCCTCGGCCCCACCGCCGGCGTGCTGGCCATCGCCCTCACCTACTGCGGCATGCTGGGCAAGGTCTACGCCGAGATCCTGGAATCGTCCGACTCGCACGCCACCGACACCTTGATGGCCAACGGCAGCGGCAGGCTGGGCGCGCTGCTGTATGGCGCGCTGCCGGAATCGGCGTCGGAACTGATGTCGTACACGGTCTACCGCTGGGAGTGCGCGATACGCGGCTCGGTGGTGATGGGCTTTGTCGGCGCCGGCGGACTCGGTCAGCGCATGGATGAATCGATGAAAATGCTGGCCGGCGCCGAGGTGTCGTCGATGCTGCTGGTGTTCGTGGCGCTGGTCGCGCTGGCGGACCTGTTCTCCAAAATCCTGCGCGGGCGGCTCGGATGATCGACGTCAAACCGCGAACCGAGATGCCCGAACCACCGCCCCGCGACTGGACCGTGCTGGCGCTGATGGCGCTGGTGCTGGTGCTGGTGGCGGCCAGCTTCGCCGCCCTGCCGCTCAAGTGGCGCGAGTTCTTCACCGCCGACGCGGTCGACAGCGTGGTCGAACTGCTGGCCGGCTTCGCGCCGCCCAACCTGTCGGCCGGTTTCCTGACCAAGACCGCGTGGGCCACGATCGAAACGATGTCGATGTCGGCGCTGGGCACCTTGCTGGCGGTGGTCGCCGGGCTGGCGTTGTCGCTGCCGGCGTCGGGCCGCTTCGGCCGCGCGCCGCGCGCGGCGGTGCGCGCCGCGCTCAACGTGCTGCGCTCGATCCCGGAGCTGGTGTGGGCCTCGATCCTGCTGATCGCCGCCGGCCTGGGTCCGTTCGCCGGCACGCTGGCGCTGGCCGCGCACACGGCCGGCGTGCTGGGGCGGCTGTTTGCCGATGCGCTGGAAAACGCCGCCCCGCTGCCGGAGCAAAGCCTGCGCACCAATGGCGCCTCCGCCATCAGCGCCTTCTTTTACGCGACCTTGCCGCAAACGCTGCCGCAGATGCTGTCCTATACCTTGTACCGCTGGGAGAACAACATCCGCGCCGCCGCCATCCTCGGCGTGGTGGGCGCCGGCGGTCTGGGGCAGATGCTCAAATACCACCTGTCGCTGTTCCAGATGCAGAAGGCGGCCACCGTCATCATCGCCATGCTGCTGCTGGTGGCGCTGGTCGACGCCATCAGCTTCGCGATGCGCCGCGCGCTCACCCGCTAATCCGCTTCCCTCCAGGACCCCGTCCCCATGCTCGAACTGCGCAACCTGTCCAAATCCTATGCCAGCGGCCGTCCGGTGCTGTCCAACCTCTCGTGGACCTTCAAGGCGGGCGAATTCGTCTCCATCATGGGCGACTCCGGCGTCGGCAAATCGACGCTGCTCAACCTTATCGCCGGCCTCGATACCCCCGATATCGCCGCCAACGCCGCGCCGGGCGAGTCGCCGATCATCGTCGACGGCGTGCCGATGGCGGGCCTCGACGACGACGCCGCCACCAAACTGCGGCGCGCGCGCATGGGGTTCATCTTCCAGGCCTTCCACGTGCTGCCGCATCTGACGCTGCTGCAGAACGTCGCGCTGCCGCTGCTGCTCAACGGCCTGCCCACGGCGCGCGCGGCGGAGATGCTCGACGCCGTCGGCCTGGGCGGGCGCGGCGGCGATTTCCCGCACCAGTTGTCCGGCGGCGAGATGCAGCGCGTGGCGATCGCCCGCGCGCTGGTGCACCGTCCGGCGCTGGTGCTGGCCGACGAGCCGACCGGCAACCTCGATCCCGACACCGCCCACAGCATCCTCACCTTGTTGCGCCGCGAAATAAAATCGACCGGCGCGTGCGCCATCATGGTGACCCACTCGCACACGGCGGCCGAGATGACAGACAAAGTCCTACAACTATCGAAAAGCTGCATACAAGAAACAACAAACGTCAACCCGTTTAAGCAATAAACAAGATAATTCATTTGTTAAACCCAGCAATTTTCCGCGCGAAGTAGTATTATTTAAATTAACTTGCATGGTTATCAAGAATGTTGAGTCGCGCACCACATTCAGATCAAAAGTGTGGGCGCTAGCCTTGCTGGGAAACGTCTTTTTTGACACGTTTGAGCAAAGGAGGAGCAAATCATGAACGTACGGCAAAAAAAGCTGGAACTGATCGAGGCCATGAATCGTGCTCGGGCGCTGGAACCATCCAGCTTCGTCCCGAATAAGTTGCTTGATACCTTGATCGAAAAAATGAACTTAAAAAACGACGCCGAATTGTGCCGAGTTTTGGAAGTGCAGCCTCCCATCATCAGCAAAATCCGACACCGCAAGTTGGCAGTTGGAGCGACGATTTTGCTGCGTATGCATGAAAAGTCAGAGATCAGCATACGGGAATTAAAAGATCTGTCGACCGCTTCAATGCATTGAGCAGCACAGCTGATCTTGCCATGCCAGGCGCCGGTATGCGGTAGCGGCGCCCCCTTAATGCACCAAAGCGTCAGCCCAAACCCCGCTGAACGCCGCATTAAGCCTCCCTCGAGCCTCACCTTGTCCCACCCGACACCAAACCAATCAAAAGAATTCAGGATAGCGCTTTAGCAGTTGCGCCTCGAAGTCATTGACCACCGTGAAATTCGGCACCTTCGGCGCGATGGCGCGTCCGATGTCCCAGCTGCGCCAGGCGCGCGGGCTATCGCCGGTCAACAGCAGCAAATCCCCCAGATCCTTGTAGGCGCCGCCCAATACCGGATTGGCCTCCAGCACCTCGCCAAACAGCCGCAGGCTTTCCTTGCGCTGGCCGAGCCGCAGGCGGTTGTTCGCCTCCAGCAGCTTGAGCACGTAGGCCTTGCGCGGGGCCTGTTTGCGCAGCTCCGCCAGCGTCTTGACCGCGCCTTCGTACTCCTCCTTGTTCTTCGGGCTCACGGCTGCCAGCATCAGAGCGACCGCCGGGTCTTCGCGCATCTTCTCCAGCTGCGCCGGCGTGAACGGCAGCATCGGCTCGCCGGTGGCCAGCACGCACTCGGTCCGGCCCAGCATCGTGTCGAGCAGCTGGTCGTCGCGGTAGTCGGCGGCGGTGTCGCAGGGATGGGCGGCGCGCAGCGCGGCGATCCGCTCCGGCGTCAGCGCCGCCATCCGGTCGAGCATGATATCCAGTTCCCCCGCCAGTCCGCCCACGGCATCGCCCGGCCGCGCAGCGCGCGGCGTGTAGCCTTTCAGATCGTAAGCCGGCGGCCGCGCGCTTTTCACGTCGGCGACGCTGATGCTGACGGTGCGCACGCCCACGCCGGTGTTGACGATGAACGTCAACCGCCCGGGAATGACGCCATCGCCGGCCAGCCTGGCCAGCAGCTGCGGATGCCCCGCCTGCGTATAGCGCAGGAACTGCGCGAAGCGCGCCGCGTCGGCCGCGCCGACCTTGGCGCCGGCCTTGCTCCACGAGGCCAGCTTGCGGCCCTCGCTGGAAAACTCCAGCATGCCGTCGCCGGCGCTTTCGTCGATCTTCACCGCCTCGCCGTCCGCCACCGACAGCTCATGCTCGCGGTCCACCTGGCGGCTCAGCGGCGTATCGATCTTCGCCTTGGCCAGCATGGCGTTGACGTTCTCGCGGTTCTTCAACTCCATCGCGCGGAAGCCGGCGAAGCTGTACAGCGAGTAGTCGACATAGACCTTGTTGACCGTATCGAGCACGCGGTAGCGCCGCGACTTGAAGTCGTAGATCAATTCAACCTTCGGCATCTTGACAGCGGTATAGTCATCGGACAGCGTCACGTCCATCACCTGGCGCGAATCGGCCGGCGGGTTGGTCACCCCTTTGGCGGCTTCGGTGTGCGCCGACGCCGTGACCTGCAAGGTGACGGCGGCGAAGGCGCAGTGGCCGGCCGACAGCGCGGCGCATAGCGAAAGAAGGCGAAGCGGATATCTGGCCATGGGGTTCTCGATGAGGAAATCGTGGGACGCGCTGCGGGCCACGGTAACATGTTGTAGCACACGATACATCGCAAATATAGCAGTTCGTCCGGATTGGCGTACTCTACAGCCTTATGACGATCACCATGCCCATCACGCCCATGCGAATCAGATACCTGGCCGCCTGCGCCGCGCTGCTCCTCCTCGGCGGCTGCGCCACGCCCTTCCAGGCCCCCGCCACCTCGGCGGTCCAGCCACGGCAGCTGGCCGGCGCCTTGAACCGCGTCAGCTGGGGCGTCAACCAGAGCACCTGGCAGCAGGCCGAAAAACTCGGCTACGACAGCTGGCTCGATCGCCAGCTGCATCCCTCGCCGGCGCCGCTGCCGCCTGCCGCGCAGGCGCAGATCGACGCCATGACGATCACCCGAAAGCCGCTGCGGCAATTGATCGAGGAGCTGGACCAGCAACGCAAGGACATCGAAAAAATCACCGTCGACGACGACAAGAAGTCGGCGCAGCAGGCCTACCAGCAGGAGTTGAACCGGGTGGCGAAGGAAGCGGCGGCGCGCTCGCTGCTGCGCGACCTGTACTCGCCCAACCAGCTGCAGGAACAGATGACGTGGTTCTGGATGAACCACTTCAGCGTCCACCAGGGCAAGAGCAACCTGCGCGTGCTGGTCGGCGACTACGAGGACAAGGCGGTGCGCCCGCACGCGCTGGGCAAGTTCCGCGACCTGCTGGCCGCCACCCTGCGCCATCCGGCCATGATCCGCTACCTGGACAACGAACAAAACGCCGCCAACCGCATCAACGAGAACTACGCGCGCGAGTTGATGGAACTGCACACGCTGGGCGTGGACGGCGGCTACAGCCAGCGCGACGTGCAGGAACTGGCGCGCATCCTCACCGGCGTCGGCGTCAACCTGGGCAACGCCGAACCGAAGGTGAAGAAGGAACTGCAGGCGCAGTACCTGCGGCAAGGCCTGTTCGAGTTCAATCCCAACCGCCACGACTACGGCAACAAGGAATTCCTCGGACAGACCGTCAAGGGCCGGGGACTGGCGGAGGTCGACGAGGCGATCGAGCGCCTGACCCGCCACCCTGCCACGGCGCGCTTCATCAGCCGCAAGCTGGCGGTCTACTTCGTCGCCGACGAACCGCCGCCGGCGCTGGTCGGGCGCATGGCCGCGACCTTCGCCGCCAGCGACGGCGACATCGCGGCGGTGCTGCGCACGATGTTCACCTCCGACGAATTCGCGCAGTCGCTGGGCCGCAAGTTCAAGGATCCGGTGCACTACGTGGTCTCCGCCGTGCGCCTGACCTACGACGACAAGGTGATCCTCAACACCGGCCCGATGCTGTCGTGGCTCAACCGCATGGCCGAGCCGCTGTACGGACGCCAGACGCCGGACGGCTATCCGCTCACCGAATCCGGCTGGGCCAGTCCGGGCCAGATGACGACGCGCTTTGAAATCGCCAAGGCGATCGGCTCCGGCAACGCGGGCCTGTTCAAGACCGACGGCCCGCAGCCGACCGAGCGCCCCGCCTTCCCGCAACTGGCCAACGCGCTGTACTATCAAACGCTGCAGCAAACGCTGGGCCAGCCCACGCGCCAGGCGCTCGAACAAGCCACGTCGCCGCAGGAATGGAACACCTTCCTGCTGTCGTCGCCGGAGTTGATGCACCGCTGAAGAGGAGACGCCGATGAAACGCCGCACCCTGCTCCACTCCCTGGCCGCGCTCCCCGTCGCCACGATGGCCGGCAAACTGTGGGCCGCACCGGCCAGCAAGACGCGGCTGCTGTTCGTCTTCATGCGCGGCGGCTACGACGCCGCCAATTTGCTGGTGCCGATCTCCAGCCAGTTCTATTACAAGGCGCGGCCCAACATCGCGGTGCCGAAACCCGGCGACGACCTCAACGCGGCGCTGCCGGTCAACGCCGACTGGGGCCTGCACCCGGCGCTGCGCGAGAGTATCTACCCGCTGTTCACCATCGGCCAGGTGGCGTTCGTGCCGTTCGCCGGCACCGAGGACATCTCGCGCAGCCACTTCGAAACGCAGGACAGCATAGAACTGGGCCAGGCACTCGATGGCACGCGCGACTACCGCTCCGGCTTCCTGAACCGGTTGGCGACGACCTTGAACTCCGATCGTTCCAACATCGGCGCCGGCGCCATCTCGTTCACGGACCAGCTGCCGCTGATCATGCAGGGCGGCGCGCAAGTGCCCAACATGGCGCTGCGTTCGATCGGCAAACCCGGCGTCGACGCCCGCCAGGCGAAGCTGATCGCCTCGATGTATGGCGACACGGCGCTGGCGCGGCAGGTGCGCGACGGCTTCGTGGTGCGCGAGGATGTGATGAAGGAGATGATCGGCGAGATGGACGCGGCCAACCGCAACGCCATCACCGCCAAGGGCTTCGAGCTGGAGGCGCGCCGCATCGCCAGATTGATGAAGGATAAATACAACATCGGCTTCGTCGATGTCGGCGGCTGGGACACCCACGTCGGCCAGGGCGGCGCCACCGGCTATCTGGCCGGCCGCTTCGAGGAACTGGGGCGCGGCCTGGCCGCCTATGCGAAGGAAATGGGGCCGGACTGGAAGGACACGGTGGTGGTGGTGGTCAGCGAATTCGGGCGCACCTTCCGCGAGAACGGCAACCGCGGCACCGACCATGGACACGGCAGCGTGTACTGGGTGCTGGGCGGCGGCATCGCCGGCGGCCGGGTGCGCGGCGAGCAGATACGGCTGGAGCAGAACACATTGTTCCAGAACCGCGACTACCCGGTGCTCAACGAATACCGCGCCATGTTCGGCGGCCTGTTCGCGCGCATGTACGGACTCGATGCCGGTGGGGTGGAGCGCATCTTCGGCACCAAGGGACAGGATCTAGGCTTGATCTGAGCCGTCCGCGGCCTGCGCGCGCAGCCACGCGGTCGCCTCGTCCACCGACAGCGCCGGCGAATACAGATGTCCCTGGAACGCGCCGCAGCCCAGCTGACGCAGGAAGCCGACCTGCTCCGGCCTCTCCACGCCTTCGGCGATGACCCGCAAGCGCAGGCTCCGCGCCAGCTGGATGACGGTACCGGCGACCGCGTTGGCGTCGGCGTTTTCCGGTACACCATGCAAAAAACTCTTATCGAGCTTGATGGTCGTCACCGGTAGTATCCGCAGATAACTGAGCGACGAATAACCGGTGCCGAAATCGTCGAGCGACAGCGGAAAACCGCGCTCGCGCAGACGGAAAATGATATCGCTGCCGCTGCGTTCCAGTTCGATGGCATCGCGCTCGGTCAATTCGAGTTCGACATCCGGCGGCGCCAGCGAGAATTCGGCCAGCACCAGGTCCAGACGGCGTTGGTAATCGGCGTTGCGCAGCTCCTCGGCGCAGGTGTTGACGCACACGCGCAGCTGCGGCAATCCGGCGTCGCGCCATTGCCGCAGCTGCGCGCAGGCCCGCCGCAGCACCCACGCGCCCAGGTCGGGCAGCAGGCCGATTTCCTGCGCCAGTCCGATCACGTAATCGACCGAGTGCCGCGACAACCGGCCCGGCAGGCGCAACAGCGCCTCCATCGCCACCGTGCGGCCGCTGACGGCGTCGACGATGGGCTGGTAGGCCAGCCAGCACTGCTTGCCGTTGATGACGCGCTTCAACTCGCTGTGGTCGGCGTTTTTTCGGTGCGCGATCGCGTCGAGTTCCTGCGTGTAGTAGTGGAAGCAGTTGCGGCCGTCGTTCTTGGCGTGGTACATCGCCAGGTCGGCCTTTTTGAGCAGATGGTCCGGCGTGGTGGCGTCGACCGGACAGACGGCGATGCCGATGCTGGCGCTGATGCGGATGTCGCGCCCGTCGATCAGGAACGGCTGCTGCAGCGACTCGAGCAGCTTTTCCGCCAACGCCCCGCCGGCGGCCGGCGACGGCGCGTACAGCTGCAGCATGGCGAATTCGTCGCCGCCGATGCGCGCGATGAAATCGCTCTCGCGGCTGACCGCGCGGATGCGCTGCGCCACCTGTTGCAACAAGTGGTCGCCGGCGTGGTGGCCCATCAGGTCGTTGACCTCCTTGAACTGGTCGAGATCGATCATCAGCAGCAGCAACAGCTGGCCGGTGCGTCCCGCCAGCGCCACCATCTCGGCGCGGTGGGCGTCGAAGGCGGCGCGGTTGGCCAGGCCGGTCAGCACGTCGATCGACGCCAGCCGGTGGATCTCGTCCTGCGCCAGCTTGCGGTCGGTGACGTCGCGCAGGATCTTGAGGAAGCCGAGGGGCTGGGCCGGGTCGGCCGGGCCGGGAATCGGCGTCAGGATGCCGTCGGCCCAGAACTGCGAGCGGTCCTTGCGCACGTGCCAGCGGTAGTCGGTGGCGCGGCCGCACTCGGCGGCCGTGCGCCGCTCGAACTCCGGGTGGCCCTGCGCGATATCCTCGACGGTGTAGATGGCGTCGATGCTCTTGCCGATGATCTCGTCGGGCGTGAAACCGAACACCAGTTGCGCGCCGATGTTCCAGCTGGTGACCAGCCCGCGCGGATCGACGGTGAAGATCGCGAAGTCGCGCACGTTCAGGTAGATCTGCCGCAGCAGGATGTCGGGAGCGAGCTCGGGCGCCAGGACGGCGGTCAGCGGAGGATTCATGGCGGGCACCCGTCAAAACAAGTTTGACCGGCCGCCACCGATTCGGTTCGCCGCGCCGTTGCGCCGCCTTGGTCGGCCCCGCCGCCGGGCCTGTTCATCGACGCTATGCCAAGCGCGCCCGCATCCGCTCCAGCGACCGCATGAACAACTCCGGCTCGTCGGCCGCGCGCGCCAGCACCAGCGCGCCCTGGATGGCGCCGACGGCGTCCTCGGCCAGTTCGCGGGCCGCCTGCGGCGCGCGCCCGCCGCGCTCGAGCGCCGACGCCAGCGCGGCGATCCATTCGGCGAAGTACGCCTGCACCTTGACGGCGAAGCGGTCGCGCTCATGGCCGAGCGCGAACACGCCGACCAGGCACACCTTGCGGCCCGACAGGAAATAGCGGCCGACCGCCGTGAACATGTCGTCCACGCCCCGCGCCGCGTCGGCGCCCTCGCGCAGCGGCTGGAACACCTGGTCGCGGAACCAGCCGTCGATATGGGCCAGCACGGCCGCGGCCATTTCCTCTTTGCCGCCAGGGAAGAAGTTATAAATGCTGCCCTTGCCCAGGCCGGTGCCGTCGCTGATGCGCGCCAGGCTGGCGCCCTCGTAGCCATAGCTGCGGAACACCTCGGCCAGCAGCGGCACCACGTCGCCGCGCTCGCCCATCACCCTTGCCACGGCTAGAAGCCAAGCTCGCTCAGGCTGGCGTGATCGGCCGGACGCGGACCGCTGGCATCCCAGTGGAACTTGCGGTCGGCCGCCGCGATCGGCGCCTCGTTGATGCTGGCCAGGCGCCATTGCATCAGGCCGTCGGCGGCGAATTCCCAGTTTTCGTTGCCGTAGGCGCGGTACCACTGCCCGGAATCGTCGTGGTATTCATAGGCGAAGCGCACCGCGATGCGGTTGCCTTCGAACGCCCACAATTCCTTGATCAGGCGGTAGTCCAGCTCGCGCGTCCATTTGCGTGTCAGCAGGGCGACGATGTCGGCGCGGCCGGTGACGAATTCGGCGCGGTTGCGCCATTTGCAATCTTCTGTGTAGGCCAGCGAAACTTTTTCCGGATTGCGGGTGTTCCAGCCGTCTTCGGCCATGCGGACTTTCTGGATCGCGGTGTCGCGGGTAAAGGGAGGCAGCGGAGGACGTGTCATGTTGTGCTTTCTAGAGTTGTACCAAACGGTACAGCAAGTTTAAGCCGTTGCCGGGTTCGATGCAAGGGCCTTTCATCAGGTAAACAGCTCCCCTGTAAGTCGGAGTCCGGCCGCACTCAGGCGCACGCTGCCGGTGATGCCGCCCTCGTCCAGGCTCAGCTCGACCCAGCCGGCTTCCACCAGCATCAATAATTGGCGCCGCAGCACGCTCATCGGGCGCTGCGACTGCTTGCTCAGCTTTGCCAGCGAGCACGGCTTGCCGGGCTGCGCGGCCTCGATGCGCCACAGCGCTTCGAGCAAGCCGATCAGCACCGCCATCACTTCATCATCCATCACCGCATCCTTGATCCGTTTTCTGTCGCAAAAGTCATTCTGCACTATACTCTCGGAAATAAGTTATATTACCGGAAGGCAACATGCAAAAAGATAAACCCGAAGGCCACATCGAACCGTACCACCACGCCGCGGGCGGCTGGGGCGCGCTGAAACAGGTCGCCATCAACCTGGTGCGCGAGAAGGTCAGCGGCGGCAATTTCAGGACGCTGCTCAAGCAAAACCAGCCTGACGGGTTCGACTGCCCGGGCTGCGCCTGGCCCGACCGCGAACACGCGTCGACCTTCGAGTTTTGCGAGAACGGCGTCAAGGCCGTCGCCGCCGAAGCGACCAGCAAGCGCGTCAAGCCGGCGTTTTTCGCCGCGCACACCGTCGCCGACCTGCTGCGCCAGTCCGACTACGAACTCGAACAGCACGGCCGCCTGACCGACCCGATGGTCTACGACAGCGCCAGCGACAAATACCTGCCGATCGCCTGGGACGACGCCTTCGCGCTGATCGCCCGCCACCTGAAGGCCCTGCCCGATCCGAACCAGGCCGCGTTCTACACGTCCGGCCGCACCGGCAACGAGGCGGCCTTCCTGTTCCAGCTGTTCGTGCGCATGTACGGCACCAACAACTTCCCGGACTGCTCCAACATGTGCCACGAGCCGACCAGCCGTGGCCTGCCGGGCACCGTCGGCATCGGCAAGGGCACGGTCACGCTGGAGGATTTCGAGCACGCCGACACCTTGCTGATCTTCGGCCAGAATCCGGCCACCAACCACCCGCGCATGCTCGGTGAACTGCGCGACTGCGCCAAGCGCGGCGCGCGCATCGTCTCCATCAATCCGCTGCGCGAGCGCGGCCTGGAACGCTTCACCAGCCCGGCCCACGCGCTGGAGATGCTGACCAATTCGAGCACCGCCATCAGCACCATGTTCATCCAGCCGACGTTGGGCGGCGACTTCGCGCTGATCAAGGCGCTGGCCAAGCGCCTGGTCGAACGCGACGACGAGGCCATGGCCGCCGGCCAGGACGGCCTGCTGGACCGCGCCTTCATCGCCGAACACACGACCGGCTTCGACGCGTTCGCGCAAGACCTGCGCGCCCAGGACTGGGCCGAACTGGTGGCCGAATCGGGCGTGCCGCGCGCGCGCATCGAGGAGCTGAGCGACGTTTATATCAACGGTAAGAACGTCATCTGCACCTGGGGCATGGGCCTGACCCAGCACAAGGGCGCGGTGGCGACGATCCAGATGCTGTCCAATTTGATGATGATGCGCGGGAATATCGGCCGCAAGGGCGCGGGCCTGTGCCCGGTGCGCGGCCACTCCAACGTGCAGGGCGACCGCACCATGGGCATCGAGGAAAAGCCGACCAAGGCCTTCCTCGACCGCCTGCAAAAGGTGTTCGATTTCGAGCCGCCGCGCGCGCATGGCTACGACGTGGTCGAAAGCATCCAGGCGATGTTGGACGGTAAGGTGAAAGTGTTCTTCGGCATGGGCGGCAATTTCGCCATGGCGACACCGGACACGCCCCTCACCTTCGACGCGCTGCGCGCCTGCGACCTGACGGTGCACGTGGCCACCAAGCTCAATCGCAGCCATCTGATCCTCGGCAAGGAGGCGCTGATCCTGCCGACGCTGGGCCGCACCGAGATCGACATGCAAAACGGCGTGCCGCAAGGCGTGACGGTGGAGGATTCGATGAGCATGGTCCACCTGTCGTACGGCATGAACCAGCCGGCGTCGGACAACCTGCTGTCGGAGACGGCGATCGTGGCGCGCATGGCGCACGCCACCTTGGGCAGCGACAAGGTCGACTGGCACGCCTATGCCGGCGACTACGCCAGCATCCGCGACGCCGTCGCCAGGGTGTTCGACGATTTTTACGACTTCAACGCGCGCGTGGCCAAGCCGGGCGGCTTCCATCTGAAGGTGGCCTCGCGCGAGCGCGAATGGCGCACCGCCAGCGGCAAGGCGCAGTTCGTGGTGCACGCGGTCGATACCGACACGCCGATCCACCGCGCCCGCGCCCTGCACGGCGAGCGCTTGATGGTGTTGATGACGGCGCGCTCGCACGACCAGTACAACACCACGATCTACGGCATGGACGACCGCTATCGCGGCGTGTTCGGCCTGCGCCGCGTGGTGTTCGTCAACAAAGACGATCTGGCGATGCTGGGCATGAGGAACGGCCAGTATGTGGACATGCTCAGCGTATGGGACGACGCCGTCGAACGCCGCGCCGAACGTTTCGTGCTGGTGGAATATGATATCCCGCGCGGCTGCCTGGGCGCCTACTTCCCGGAGACCAATGGCTTGATCCCGCTGCACAGCACCGCCGACGGCGCCGGCACGCCGACGTCGAAGTCGATACCGGTATTGTTGTCGTTGTCAGCGGACCAAACGCCTGCGGAGTAAGGCCGTCAGGTGTACTCCACGCACCCGTCCTGACGGCAAAAACTCACCAGCTTGATCCCGGCCTCGCTGGCGATATCGATCGCCAGCGTGCTCGGGGCCGAAATGGTCGCCAGCATCGGGATATTCATGCGCGCCGCCTTGCGCACCAGCTCATAGCTGGCGCGGCTCGACATGAAAACAAACCCGACCCGCATGTCCACGCCGTCCAGCGCCAGGTGGCCGATCAGTTTATCCAGCGCGTTGTGGCGGCCCACGTCCTCGCACACTTTCACCACCGCGCCATCCGCATCGCACCAGGCGGCGGCATGCACGCCGCCGGTGACCTTCATCAACTGCTGATGCGCGCCCAATTCCGCCGCCGCGCGCGCGATCGCCGGCGGCAGCGACACTTCGTCGTGCAGCGCCGGCGCCGTGATGCGGCCGGGCTTCAGGTCCAGCAGCTCCAGGCTCTCGATGCCGCACACGCCGCAGCCACTGCGGCCGGCCATCGAGCGGCGCTGCTGTTTAAGCTGCACGAAATCTTCCTGGGCGATGGTGATTTCCACTTCGAAGCTGCGCGCATGTTCGCGCAGTTCGATGTCGTAGACATGGGAGGCTTGGGCCACCAGGCCCTCGGTGAGCGCGAAACCGACGGCGAAAGACTGCAACTCGCGCGGCGTGACCATCATGACGGCGTGCGATATGCCGTTGACGACCAGTGCCACCGGCAGTTCCTCGGCGACGCGGTCGGTGGCGCTGGAGGCGTCCCGCGGCGCGGTGCCCCGATGGCGCACCGCTGGGCGCAGCTGAAAGCCCGCCCGTTCTACTTCATCGTCCAATATCATCGCCGCCGCCCCGCAAATGAACCATTTTACACGGGGCGGGACGATACCGCAGGCGGGCGGGCGTTATGCCACGTTACGCCGCCAACGGCTCGTTCGCCATGCCGTAATGACGCGCGTAGCGGCCATCCAGATTCGCCAATGGCAGCAGCAGGAACAAGTCGGCGCTTTCGAAGTCTGGATCCCATGCCGGTTCGCCGCAAATCCAGGCGCCCGAACGCAGGTAGCCCTTGAGCAGCGGTGGTATCTGCGGTTTTTGCGCCGCTTCCAGCTTGGTGAACGGGAACGGCAGGTGCGGGGTGACGCGGTATTCGGAAGGCGCCATGTGCTGGCCAATCAGCGACTGGAACACGGCGACGGCGTTGTGGCCGCCATCGGCCAGACTGATACTGGCGCAGCCGGCCAGATAGTCGCAATTCTCGCGGCGCATATATTCGGCCAGGCCGGACCACAGCAGCATGATGACGCTGCCGCCACGATAGTCGGGATGGATGCAGGCGCGGCCCGCTTCGACCATGCGGTTGCGCAGGTTGTTGAGGCGGCCCAGATCGAACTCGCCTTCGGAATAGACACGGCCGATTTTGCGGGCGCGCGCTGCGCTCAGCAGGCGGTAGGTGCCCACCACCTTGAGCGTGTTCGTGTCGCGCACGATCAGATGATCGCAATGCTCGTCGAATTCGTCGCTGTCGAGGCCATCCTCGCGCACCAGCGAATTCAGCCCCATCGTTTCGATGAACACCTTGTAGCGCAGGCGCTGCACTTCACGCAGTTCTTCGGGCGTGCTTGCCATACTGAGCACCAGCTTGCCGGAGGTCGCTCGGACGTCCGCTTGTATGATCGAGGTTTGCATGCTTCATCCTTTCTGTGGAAGACGAAGCAAGCGTACCGACCGAATACTTCAAGGAAATGACAACTTAATGTCAGTTCCGTGACATGCGCACAAGTGTTGTTTTTAAATCAGTTTTTCTTCGGGCGACCGGTTTTGAGCTGCGGCAAGCTGCCCAGCACTTTTTGCAATGTCGCCATGTCGATCTGGCTGATCAGTGCAACGCCGATACGCAACAGTTCGCTCTTTTTGATCTCGAAACCGGCTTTCAGGCAGGCTTTCTTGACCTGGCTTAGCACCGCGTATTCCTGTTCAGGCATCGTGAAGCTGTCGCGCACCAGCTTTTCCTTTGGCAGCTTGTGCTTGGCGGCATCCGTGGCGGCCGGCTTGGCGGCTGCCGTTTTGGAAGTTTCCACAGGCGATTTCGCGGCCGCTTTCGGAGCAGTTCTTGGAGCAGTTTTTGGAGCGGCTTTAGGTGCGGCTTTAGGTGCGGCGGCTTTAGGTGCGGCGGCTTTCGGTGCGGCCTTGGGGGCGGCGGTTTTCAGTGCCGGCTTGGCGGCGGCTTTAGGCGCCGGCTTGGCGGCCGCTGGTTTCGCGGCGGCCTTCGGCGCTGGCTTGGCCGCCGCTTTCGGGGCCGGTTTCACGGCGGCCGGCTTGGCGGCGGCAGGTTTGGCGGCAGGCTTTGCAGCAGCTTTCGCGGCTGGCTTGGCGGCCGGCGCGACGGCGATTTTGGCGGCGGCTGGCTTGGCGGCGGCTTTGGTCGTTGGCGCTTTTCCGTTGGCCAGACCGTTAACGGGCTTGTTCATACTTACTCCAATTTAATCAACAATATAAACAATATATATCATTTACATAAACTTTGCTTGCGTTATCGCAAATGTGCAGCGACCCTGGCGAACAGCAATTGCGGACTGACCGGCTTGCGCAGGAAATCCACGCCGCCCGCTTTGTGGCCCATCACCTCGTCCTCGGCCTGCCCTTTCGCCGTCAGGAACAACACCGGAATGGCGCTGCTGGCGGGATCGGCCTTCAGGCGGCGGCAGGTCTCGAAGCCGTCCATGTCCGGCATCATGATATCGAGCAGAATCAAATCCACCTTCGCGGACGCGACGATTTGCAGCGCGGTCGCGCCGCTGGTCGCGACCTTGGTGTTGTAGCGGTCTTTTAACAGGCCGGCAATCAAGGTCAGATTGTCCGGCGTATCGTCAACGATCAACACCGTTGCGCGGTCATCGACTTTCGTGTTCATGGCACCTCCTCATTCTTCTTCATCGGCCACGGCCGCCAGCAACTTGCCGGCCGCTTCAAACTCGTACTGCTCCATGTGATGCTTGAGGCGCGCCATGGTCTGCGGCGACAACATCGCCGCCAGGCTGGCGCGCACACCCTCGAAATAATCCAGGCTCTCGCCGCTGAATTCCGCCAGCAGCACGCGCAATTCGGCGATCGCCCGGCGCGCATCCTTTTCGCTGACGGCCCGAACTTCCGCGCGCGGCGGCAGCGGCGGCACCACCTTCATCGACATGCCCAGCCAGCGCGAGAGCACCCGGTACAGCCGCTGCGGATCGATAGGCTTGGTGATGTAATCCTGCATGCCGTTGGCCAGGCAACGCGCACGCACGTCGGCCAGCGCGTGCGACGTCACGGCGATCACCGGCAGCTCGTCGAAGCGGCCGTCCTGGCGCAGCCGCTGGGTGGCCTGGTAGCCGTCCAGCAGCGGCATGCCCAGATCCATCAGCACCAGGTCGTAGGCATGCGGCCCGGCCGCCAGCAGCCGCTCCACCGCCAGCTGGCCGTCGCCGACGACTTCGACGTCCAGTCCCTGCAACGCCAGCAGCTCACGGGTGACGTCCTGGTTGTCGGCGCTGTCCTCGGCCAGCAGCACGCGCGCGGTGCGGCGCGGCGACGCCTCGAGCTTCAGCTCCGCCACCGGGCCCTCGTAGACGGCCGACCGCACCGCGAACGCCGCCGCGTCGGACACCGCGAGTTCCACTTCGAAACGGAAGGTGGAGCCGTGATCGACCTGGCTCTCGACGTCGATATTGCCGCCCATGAGCCGCACCAGTTGCTGCGAAATCGACAAGCCCAAACCGGTGCCGCCGTACTGGCGCGTGGTCGATCCGTCGGCCTGGATAAAGGCGCGGAACAGTTTTCCCTGCTGCTGCGGCGTCATGCCGATGCCGGTGTCGCGCACCGAGAAAGCCAACCTGGCCTTGCCGTCCGAAGCACCGGCGCCGGCCAGCGCGCAGCGCAGTGCCAGCGCCCCGGACGGCGTGAACTTGACCGCGTTGTTGACCAGGTTAATCAGCACTTGGCCGAGCCGCAGCGGATCGCCCACCAGATAGCGCGGCACGTCGGGGGCGACGTCGATCACGTAGTCCAGCTGCTTGTCGGCGGCGCGCTGCGCCGTCACGCTGGAGACGTGGGCCAGCACGTCGTCCAGCAAAAAGGGAATCGACTCCAGCTCCAGGCGCCCGGCCTCGATCTTGGAAAAATCGAGGATGTCGTTGATGATGCCCAGCAGCGACAGCGCCGCCATGTGGATCTTGCTGATGTAGTCGTGCTGCTTGGGCGTCATCTCGGTGCGCAGCGCCAGATACGCCATCCCGAGCACGGCGCTCATCGGCGTGCGGATCTCGTGGCTCATATTGGCCAGGAATTCGGACTTGGCGACGTTGGCCGCTTCCGCCATGACGTTGGCGGCGACCAGTTTTTGCTCGCGCGCGCGGCGGATGCTGATGTCGCGGATGAAGGCGCAGAACTCGTAGCCGCCCTGTGTATCCGTACTAACCTTGGTGATCGACAGTTCGATCGGGAATTCCTCGCCGCTGCGGCGCAGCGCGAACACCTCGATGCGGGTATCGAGCGCACCGCCACCGCCGCCCGACACATGCCGCCGCATGCCGCGATGGTGGTCGTAGCGGAAGCGCGGCGGGATGATCGTCTGGTCCAGCTCACGCCCCAGCGCCTGCTCGCGGCTCCAGCCGAAGATTCGCTCGGCCTGGGTGTTCCAGCCGACGATGTGGCCCTCGGGATTGGTGCGCACCACGGCGTCGAGCGCCGTGTCGACAATGGTTTGCAGTTTGGCCTCGCTCTCTTCGGCGATCAGCATCGACTCGGTCAGCTCGCGGGTACGGTCGCTGATGCGCATCTCGAGATCGGCGTTCAGGTCGCGCAGCTCGTGCTCGGCGTCGCGCAGGCGCGTGAGCGTGTCGCGGAAGCGCAGCACCGCTGCGGACATGCGCCCCACCTGGTCCTCCCGGCCGATGCCGGACAGCTTGATGTCGGTTTCCCCGTGCGTCAGCTTCTCCAGGCTTGCCTGGATGTCGGAGAACGGCCGCGCCGCCCGCCGCGCGACCAGGAAGATCGACAGGCCGATGCCCATCGCCAGCAGCAGGTTGGCGGCCACCGTGTCGACGATTCGGCGGCGCAGGTCCTGGTCCATTTGCTGGCGCGAGAAGGCCAGCTCGATATGCCCCAGCGCATAGCTGCGGCGGGCGTCGCTGAAACCGATGTCGCGCCGCAGGTGGATCGCCGCCACCGGCTCGCGCAGCGGCGAGACATAGCTGGCGATTTCCGCGCCGTTGGGCGCCAGCACGCGCAGCACCAGCACTTCCGGGGTGGCGCCGGAGGCGTCGACGACGCTGGAAACGGCCGCGCTGTTGATATCGAACAGCGGCCGCGCCAGCGCCCGCGACAGCACCGCCGTCCAGCGCTCCGCCCTCTCGCGCAGGTTTTGCTCGGCCTCGGCGCGCAGCGTTTGCATCACATAGGTGGTGTAGATGGCGGTGGAGACGGCCAGCGCGAAGAAAATGCCGCACCCGAGCCGCAGGAAGATATTGCGGCGCCACGCGGCGCGCAGCCGCGCAAGCGGGCCGCGACCGCGCATCAGCACCGCGTCGGCGGCGGCGTCGCTGGCGGCGGCTGGCCGGCTGGCGTTAGTGACTGGCACTTTCGGCCCGTTCCAGCTTTTTGTACGCCGCGCTGTTGCGCGCCTGTTCGACGGCGCGCCAGATCCGCTCGGCCAACTCCGGCCGCGAAGCCAGCATCGCGTGCGACAGGATCAGGAAGTACGGTTTTTCGATGATCGGAATCGGCAGCTGTTCCAGCTCCGGCGCGAGCGGCCCGCGCATCAGGCCGGCGGCGTCGCTGCCGCCGACGGCGGCCGCCGCCACGCGGCCCGCGATCAGCTTGCGGGCGAGTTCGACCGCGCGCTGGCTGCCCTCGTCCACTTCCAGATTCTGCGCGCGCAGCACGTCGCCGACCGAATACCCCAGCTGGAAGCCGACCGGCCCATCCAGGTGACTGAAGCTCTTGCCGTCCCATTCGACCCTGCTGCCCTTTTTGCGCAGCACCACATAGCGGTCCACGTGCATACGCTTGCCGGCGTCGATTTTCTCGCCGCCGGGATACTCGCCCAGCTCGCGCCGGTCCGGCTTGTAGCTGACGGCGAAGGCGCCGTCGACGGCGTTGGCCTTCAACTGCGCGAGGCAGCGCTTCCACGGGATGCTCGCGTAGTTGAACTGGATGTCGAGCCGCTGCTCGACCATCTTGAGCAGCGCGAAATTGAGACCGTCGCCCTTCTCGGTGCGCCACGGCAGCACGTCCTGGTCCTCGAAGCACAGGGAGACGACTTCCTTCGGCTTGTCTGCCGCGTGCGACGCCAACGGCAACGCCAGTGCCAACATGGCGGCGGCGAAGATACGCCCGAAGCTTCCACGATGGCGGTGCTGTGTCATCGTCGTTTCCCTTCCCGGTCTACATTAGCCGCTGGTCCGGATGGTGAAATCCACGCCCACTTCGTCCCAGTTCTCCTGTTCCTTCTCCAGCCAGTATGACAGCGTTGGATGCTCGGCCACCCACTCGCGGCGGATCTCCAGCTCGATGCGGTTTTTCACGCGCAGCTTGAGCAGGCTGAAATCGATGTCGATACGCGAGTGCATGAACAGCACCGCCAGCCGCAGCGCCACCACCGCCTTGGCGAAATCCGGCTCGGCCAGCACCTCGGCCACCTTGCGCAGATTGCCCTTGTGGGCGAGGATCAGGCGGCTCATGACCTTTTGCTCGCGGGTGGTGAAGCCCGGCAGGTCGGCGTTTTCGACCATGTAGGCGGCGTGCTTGTGGTAGCCGGTCTGCGACACCACCAGGCCCACCTCGTGCAGCAGCGCGCTCCAGTACAGATGGCGCGTGTACTCCTCGGTGGCCGGCTTGGTTTGCAGGTACAGCGCCAGCGCGTCGTCGGCCACGCGGTTGGCGCGGCGCTCGTCGACGTGGAACTTCTGCACGCAGGCCTGCACCGACTGCTCGCGCCGATCGCGCTTGGTCGAGCGCAGGTGCAGATCCCACATCACCCCCATGCGCAGGCCGGCCTCGATCGGCTGCACCACCGGGATATCGAGCTCGCGCACCAGGCCGATGAGGATCGCCAGGCCGCCGATGATGGTGCCGGCGCGGTCCGGGCGCAGGCCGGCCATCTCGATCTTGCTGACGTGGCCGAAGTCGATGAAACGCTGTTTCAACGCACCCAGCGTGGTGGCGTTGACTTCGCGTCCGATGCCGTTCTTGACGATGATGTCGGCGATGGTGCGGGCGGTGCCCGACGAGCCGTAGCACTGCTTCCAGAACTGCGGCCGGTACGGCGGCGCGGCGTCCTCGAAATGGCTGCGCGCCGACAGGATGGCCGCCTCGAACGACGGCGCGTCGACCCGGCCGCCGACGAAGAACGACAGGCTTTGCTTGACCGTGCCGACGCTGAACGACTCGACCTTCTCGATCTCCTGGCCGCGCCCCAGTATCAATTCGGTGGAGCCGCCGCCGATGTCGATCACCAGCCGCCGCTCGCCGGGGGTGGCCAGCGCATTGGCCACGCCCATGTAGATCAGGCGCCCCTCCTCCTCGCCGGAGATGATCTCGATCGGATGGCCGATGGCCAGTTCGGCCTGCGGCAGGAAGGCGGCGGCGTTGCGCGCCACCCGCATCGCCGACGTGGCGACCACGCGCACGCCATCGAGCTTGTAGCCATCCAGCACGGCGCGGAAATTCTTCAGGCAGGCCAGCGCCGTCTGCATCGCCACCGGCGTCAGGTTGCCCTTGTCGTCCAGCCCCGCGGCCAGGCGTATCGGTTCGCGCACGCTTTTCAGCACGCGGATCGCATCGCCATCGTGCTTGCCGACGTGCAGGCGGAAACTGTTGGAACCCAAATCTACTGCTGCGTACATAAATGAAAGCCTCTCTGTGCAAACGGCTACGAAGGCTTGCGCTGGACCGGAATCAAACTAAACGATTTACACGGTTACGAAAATCACCACGATATGCGCCCATTATGACAGCGTGATGACGCCCGTGCCCGCGCACGCCGTCAAACACGCGAAAGATGTCTCGCCGGGCCTACGCCTCCAGCGCGCTGGCGGGCGACTGCGCCTCGGCCACCCGGTTGCGGCCGGAGGCCTTGGCCTCGCGCAGCGCCTCGTCGGCGCGCTTGAACAGGCTGACGGCGCTGTCGTCGGCGCGGATGGTGGTCACCCCCAGGCTGGCCGTCATGTTGATGACGGCCTTTTCGGCCTTGACCGGCAGCAGCGCGATGGCGTTGCGGATACGCTCGGCCACCATCATGGCGTCGTCCTGGGTGGTGCGCGGCAGCTGGATCGCGAACTCGCCGCCGCCCAGGCGGCCCATCAAATCGCTGTCGCGCAGCTGTTTTTTGCAGACGTCGACCATCGCCACCAGCACCATGTCGCCCACGGCGTGGCCGTAATCGTCGTTGATGCGCTTGAAATGGTCCAGATTGAGGATGATCAGCGCCGTCGGCAGGCCCGGACGGCGCGCGAGCGCCATCCACGGCGTCAGCGCCTGGTAGAAGCCGCGCCGGTTCGGCACGTCGGTCAGCGCGTCGAGCACCTCGAGCCGCGCCAGCTCGCCGTCGAGGCACTCGTGCCCCAGCAGCAGGTAGCCGAAAGCGTTGCTCAGCATCATCAAGTACAGCGCGGCGATGCCGACGCCCTGGATCAGCGCGGGGCTGACCCAGCTCCAGCCGCCGGGCAGCGCCAGCGACAGCAAGCCGCGCGCCACCACCGCCAGCGCCAGCACCAGCATGGCCACCACCAGATAGCGGCGCAGCATGGTGCCGGCCGACCAGCCGCGTCCCAGCGCGGCCGCGCCGGCGACGAAGAAGAAGCCGACGACGACCGAGGTGATGGCGATGCGCTCGGGCGCCGGCTTGTCGACCAGCCAGGCGCTGACGAAGACCGCGATCGCCGCCCCCAGCACCGGCACCAGATAGCGGCGCCACACGCGCCGGCCGGCCTGCTCCCACAATGCGGAGGCGTCCAGCGCGAAGCCGGTGAACAGCAAGGCGTTGGCGAACGGGATCGTCAGGAAATCGGGCAGGGTGCCGCGCAGGTACAGCAGGGTCCAGGCGACGGCCTGGAACAGCTTGGCCCGGGACCAGGTGGCGGTGCGCACCGGGCCCGCGCCGCCGGCGGCGCCCTGCTGCTGCTCAAAAAAGAACAGCGCCGCGCACAGGCTCAGATTGCCCAGCGCCAGCGCCAGTACCAGGGTTTTTATATCCATGACCGGGGGCTGGTCAGACCTCGTGCTCGACGTTGGTGCTGCCGTCGCCCATTTTGCTGGCCCAGGCCTGGGTGAAGTACACTTTTTCGTCCTCGGTCGGGGCGTCGTGCCAGAACACGATCAAGGTGCCCTTGTGGTCGTGCAGCTGGCTGACCTTCTCGATGAAAGTCAGCTTGCCGGCGACGTCGGCCAGGGCGGCGACATAACCGTAGACGCGGGTCAGCCGCTCGATGCGGTCCGGTTCGGTCAAGCTGTTGGTGGCGGTAAGCGTAGGGTGATCTAAAAACATCGTATCTTCTCCAAGATGGCAGCCAAGGGCCGCCGGGGCTAACGTCAATGTACCTATTATTTTTCCGTCTGTAAATGCAAGCATGGCGGCCGCGACCACCCGTGACACAATCGCCGCGCTTTCGGCCCATGGGCCGGACCGGCATGCTACTATAAATCGCCCATGTAAATCCACAAGACAACAAATCTTGACGCCACCCACCCTTCGTCCCCTGGTCCACACGCGCGGCGACAAGCGCTCGCTTGAATTCGAGCCGGGCATGATCCAAAGCGAGATGCGGCTGTCGCGCCCGGACGAGCTGATCCTTAGCTACGCGCGCGCGATGATGTGTTTTGTGCGGTTTCATCCACGGCCCGAGCACATCGTCATGGTCGGGCTGGGCGGCGGCTCGCTGGCCAAGTTCTGCTACCGCTATCTGCCGCACAGCCGCATCACCGTGCTCGAGTTGCGCGCCGACGTCATCGCCCTGCGCGAGCAATTCGCCATCCCGCGCGACAATGCGCGGTTTCGCGTGGTGGAGGCGGACGCGGCGTTGTATATGCGTCAATTGCGCGGCGCGGTCGACGTGCTGCTGGTCGACGGTTTCGACGCCACCGGCCTGCCGCCCGCGCTGGGCAGCGCGGCGTTTTACGCCGATTGCCGGCGCGCGCTGCGGCCCGGCGGCGTGATGGTGGCGAATATCTTCAGTTACGATCCGCAGTACGGCCCGATGCTGCGGCGGCTGCGGCATGCGTTCCAGGGGCGGATTTGCTGGTTTCGCGGGATCGCCGGGAATAACCGGATTTTGTTCGCGGTCAAGGGCGCCGCGCCGTCGCCGGCGCTGGCGATGCAGCAAAAGGTGGCGCGCAACCATGGGCTGGCGCTGCCGGTGTTGAATCGCTTGCTGGCGCATTGGACGGTGTTCAGCCTGAGATGGAACGCCCGCCGGGGGGAATAACCCACGCCCACCGGCCCCTACGGATATCAATCAACCGCCGCGGATCCGGGGTCCGTGTCCGTCGCGGGCGGCTTTACGTACTGCCGCGCTGTATGAGCTCGAATCCCGTATCGAACACGCGCGACGCCGTGTCCTGGTCCCGGGTGACGCCATCGATGCGGTCCAGTATCGCCTGCGCCGCCACCAGGCCGATATTGCGCCCGTCCACCCGCACCGTCGACAACGGCGGATGGGTGTGCGCGGCGAAATTCAGATCGCCGAAACCGATCACCGCCAACTGCTCCGGCACCTTCAGACCACGGCTCACCGCCTCGATCATCAAGCCGTGCGCCAGGGTGTCCGAACTGCAGTAGACGGCGTCGATGTCCGGCGCCAGCGCCAGCAACCGCGTCAAACCCTCGCGCCCGGCCTGCATCGTGGTCGGCGGCGGCATGGTCTGCACCGCCGCCACGGCGATCCCCATCCTGGCCAGCTCGGCCTGCAAACCCTGGTTGCGCCGCTCGGCGCGCGGGTCGTCGGCCGACAGCACGGCGATGCGCCGGTAGCCGCGCTCGACCAGATGCCGCGCCAGCGCGTGGCCGACACCCTCGTGCGAGAAACCGACCACCATGTCGATCGGCGACGGCGACATGTCCCACGCCTCCACCACCGGTATGCGCGCCAGTTGCAAACGGCGGCGGGTGATATCGGTGTGCAAAGTCCCGGTCAGCATGACACCGTCCGGACGCCGGCTCAGGATGGTCTCGACCAGCACCTCTTCCCGCCACGCCTCATAGCGCGACAACCCCAGCAGCACCTGGTAGCCGGCCTGCGTCAGCCGGTCGCTGGCCGCTTCCACCATGTCGGCGAAAATCGGCGTGGCGATGGTCGGCAGCACCAGCGAAATGAGCTTGCTGCGGTTCGACGCCAACGCGCCGGCCATCATATTCTTGACATAACCGGTCTGCTGCACCGCCTCCTGCACCTTGGCCACCGTGTTCGGGCGCACCAGATGCGGCTGGTTCAGCGCGCGCGACACAGTGATCGGCGACACGCCCGCCACCTTGGCGACGTCGATCAAGGTCGCGCCGCTGACGCTCAGGTCGGCGGTGGGCGTGTGCAACACCCGCAGATCGTTTTTGTCGGCGTTTTTTTCGGCGAGCTTGGCCGCCGCGCCTTTGGCGGCGTTTTTGCCGGCGGCTTTAGCGGCGCCTTTAGTGGCGGGCTTTGCCTTCTTCACAACAGGCTTGACGGGTTTTTTGTTATCCATAACAACGGATTATACAGCAGCGCATCATTTTCAATCATTGATAGCGCCGTTAAATGCCGATCCGGCGTGTAAATTTGTGTTGAATTTTCCAAGGGCGGCCGGTATGATCGAATGATAGCGCAATCATTAGTCCGCACAAACCAGGAATCACAATGCCCCAACAACCGTCACCCTCCGCCCACGACACGCCGCGCGTGGTCGCCATGCGCGTCATTCCGGTCGCCGGCCGCGACAGCATGCTGCTCAACCTGAGCGGCGCCCACGGCCCCTACTTCACCCGCAACCTGGTCATCCTGACCGACAGCGCCGGCCGCACCGGCGTCGGCGAGGTGCCGGGCGGCGAGGCGATCCGCCAAACGCTGGAGGACGCGCGCGAGCTGGTCGTCGGCCGCGCGCTGGGCGACTACAACGCCGTACTGAACCACGCGCGCCGGGCCTTCGCCGACCGCGACGCCGGCGGTCGCGGCCTGCAGACGTTCGACCTGCGCGTGGCGATCCACGCCATCACCGCGCTGGAGGCGGCGCTGCTCGATTTGCTGGGCCAGTTCCTCGGCGTCCCGGTCGCCGCCCTGCTCGGCGACGGCCAGCAGCGCGACGCCGTCGAAATGCTCGGCTACCTGTTCTACATCGGCGACCGCAAGGCCACCGACCTGCCCTACGCCGACACGCCGGCCGACGCCGCCGAAGGTGCCGACTCGTGGCTGCGCCTGCGCAACGAAGCGGCGCTGACGCCCGAAGCGGTGGTCCGCCTGGCCGAGGCGGCATACCAGCGCTACGGCTTCAACGACTTCAAGCTCAAGGGCGGCGTGTTCCGGGGCGAGGAGGAAATCGAGGCGGTCACCGCGCTGGCCGAACGCTTCCCCGACGCCCGTATCACCCTGGACCCCAACGGCGGCTGGCTGCTCAAGGACGCGATCCGCCTGTGCCGCGACCAGCACCACGTGCTGGCCTACGCGGAAGATCCGTGCGGCGCCGAGAACGGCTACTCCGGCCGCGAAGTGATGGCCGAGTTCCGCCGCGCCACCGGCCTGCTGACCGCCACCAACATGATCGCCACCGACTGGCGCGAGCTGGGGCACGCGATCCAGCTGCAATCGGTCGACATTCCGCTGGCCGACCCGCATTTCTGGACCATGCAGGGTTCGGTGCGGGTGGCGCAGATGTGCCACGAATGGGGCCTGACTTGGGGTTCGCACTCGAACAACCATTTCGACGTCTCGCTGGCGATGTTTACCCACGTGGCCGCCGCCGCGCCGGGCAAGATCACCGCCATCGACACCCACTGGATCTGGCAGGACGGCCAGCACCTGACGCGCGATCCGTTGAAGATCGAAGGCGGCATGGTCAAGGTGCCGGCCAAGCCCGGCCTCGGCGTCGAGCTGGACATGGAGGCGGTCGAGGCGGCGCACCAGCTCTACCTGGGAATGGGCCTGGGCGCGCGCGACGACGGCGTGGCGATGCAGTACCTGATCCCGAACTGGAAGTTCGATAACAAGATGCCGTGCATGGTGCGGTGACATGGAGACCTTGGCGGGACTGCAGAATGGGTGCGGCAGCTGGGTGCAGCACCGGGGTGCAGCACCGCACCGAGCCCGACCAGACTCGAGCATATAGTGAAGACATAATCGGCGCGACGCGCCGCCGCTTCGTCCGCCACTCACCTTATCGATAGGAACTTCATGCAAAAGCACAAAGCAGCCATATTGGGAGGCTTGGTCGCCGGCGTCGTCACCACCGCCTTCATGGTCGCGGGCCGCAAGACCGGATTACTCACCAAGACGCTCGACCGCGATGCTGTCGACTGGATAGACCGCACAACCGGATCGCGCGGCGTCATCGGCGACGCCGGCACAAGCGTCGTTGAATTCGCCAATCATCTGGGCGCGTCAGCGGCCTTCGGGGCCGCCCTGCCGGCGCTGCGCGACTTGGCGCCAAACCTGTCGCCCGTGGCGCTGGGCACGCTGTATGGCACCGCGCTGTACGCGGTTAATATCGCCGGCATCGCGCCGGTGCTCGGTATCACGGAGGGCGAAGCGAAAGCCGGCCTGCGCAAGGCGAGCGAGCGCTGGGCCGTGCACGTGCTGCAGGCGGTCGTCACGGTGCTGGTCGCCGAGCGGCTGGAGCGGCAGTCCGACTGAATCAAGCGTGATCGCCGGCCCATCCGGCCTTCGGGACATCACGCGCTTTCGTGATTAGCCCTTGCGCGCGCCGTGCACCATCTGGCGCGACTGTTTGCGCAGCAGGGCCTGCTCCCAGCGCTGCTTCTGCTCTTCCGTTTCAGGAACCAGGGCCGGCACTTCGACCGGCTTGCGGCCGGCGTCGACCGCCACCATCGTGAAGTAGCAGCTGTTGGCGTGGCGCACCAGGCGCTGCTGGATGTTTTCCGTCACCACCCGGATGCCCACTTCCATCGAGGTGCGGCCGGTGTAGTTGATCGAGGCCAGGAACGTGACCAGCTCGCCCACGTGGATCGGCTGCAGGAACATCACCTGGTCCACCGACAGCGTCACGACATAGCTGCCCGAATAGCGGCTGGCGCAGGCGTAGGCGACGCTGTCCAGATACTTGAGGATGGTGCCGCCGTGCACGTTGCCGGAGAAGTTGGCCATGTCGGGTGTCATCAACACGGTCATGCTCAGTTCGTGGGCCGACCACGTCATCGGTTTTTCCATTGTTTGCTTCCCAGTTTATGTAAAAAATCGTTGTTTTAGACTAATTCAAGTTTTCGGTGTCGCCGGCGCTAGCTGGCGCACCGCTTGTTCGATATCGCTGACCAATCCCGGGACGCCATCGAGCACCAGCCCCAGTTGATCCCACGCGCGTGCCGAGGCGCCCCCTTTCAAGGCCGCTTCCGCCAGCTGCGCCAGCACAGCCATGCGGTCCGCTCCCACGGTGCCGGACAAGCCCTTGAGCGTGTGCAGCACCGGCAACGCGGCCTGCGCATCGCCTGCGGCGCGCGCCTCCTGCAGTTGCTCTGCCAGCTTGACCGACTCGCCCGCGAAGCTGCGCAGCGCCATCAGATAGACCGGCTGCAAGCCGCCCATGCGCTTGAGCGCGGCGGTGCTGTTCAGGCCGGCCTCGGGCAGCGGCATGGCGCCGCTGTCGGTGGACGAGGCGCTCACGGGGACGGCGGGAACGGGGGCTGCAACCGGAACGGGAGCGGCAACCGGAGCGACAGCATCCTGGACGGCGGCCGCCACCGGGCCAGCCGGCCCGCGCCCCACATGTTTGAGGATCACATCGATCAGCTGCGCCAGATCGAACGGCTTGCCGACGTGGTCGACCATGCCCGCCTCCAGCGCGGCGATGCGGTCGGCGGCCATGGCGTTGGCGGTCATCGCCACGATCGGCGGCGCGCCCTCCCCCAGCAGCTTGCGGATCGCCCGCGTCGCCTCGTAGCCGTCCATCTCCGGCATCTGGATATCCATCAGGATCAAATCCGGCATCGGCCCGCCGCGCGTGACCGCCTCGATCGCGAACGCGCCGGAGCCGACCACCTCGACCCGCGCGCCATCGTTGCCCAGCAATTCGCTGGCGACCTGCTGGTTGGCCGGGTTGTCGTCCACCAGCAGCAGCCGCAGGCCGGCCAGCCGCTGCTTCGACGGCACCGACACCAGCGACAGCGGCGCGCGCCGCTCCATGCGGGCGTCGGCCACGGCGTCGAACAGCATCGAGGCGGTGACCGGCTTGACCACGAAACCATCCAACACCGGCGACAAATCCTCGTGCTGCTGCGCCAGCAGCTCGCGGTCGTGGGCGGTGACCATGACGATCAGCGGCATCTTGCCCGACGGCGCGAGCTTGCGGATTTGGCAGCTGGTTTCCCAGCCGTCGAGCGTCGGCATGCGCCAGTCGATGAACACGACGTCGTACGCGCGCTGCCGCGCCAGCTGGTCTGCGACGGCGGCCAGCGCCTCGTGGCCGCTGGCCGCCAGGTCGACCTGCCAGCCGAACGAGCCGGCCATTTCGCTCAGCACCACGCGCGCGACCGGGTTGTCGTCGACCACCAGGCACTTGAGGCCGCGCATCAGCTCGTCGGGCGGTTGCGCGCCGGGCTGCGCCTCGCGCGCCGGCTGCTGTTCCGCCGCCTCGCACTCGACGGTGAAATCGAACACGCTGCCCTTGCCCGGCGTGCTGTCGACGCCGAGCGTGCCGCCCATCAACGCCACCAGCCGCTGGCTGATCGCCAGACCGAGGCCGGTGCCGCCGTAGCGCCGCGCGGTCGACGCCTCCGCCTGCGAGAAGCCGTCGAAGATGTGGCGGCACTGCTCCGCCGAAATGCCGATGCCGGTATCGCGGATCGCGAAGCCGATCGACAGGCGCCGGCCGTCGCGCGCGAGCAGCCTGGCCGACAGCACGACCTCGCCGTGCTCGGTGAACTTGATCGCGTTGCCGGCCAGGTTCAGCAGCACTTGCTGCAGCCGCAGGCCGTCGCCGACGATCAGGTCGGGCAGCGCCGGATCGATACGGAACAGCACCTCGATATTCTTGCTGCCGACATTGGCCGACAGGATCACCGCCAGGTCGCGCCACAATTTGTCGAGCCGGAACGGATGCGGGTCCAGCGCCAGCTTGCCGGCCTCCACCTTGGAAAAGTCGAGGATGTCGTTGAGCAGCCCCAGCAAGGCGCTGGCGGCCGAGTGGGCCTTGGACGTGTAGTCCTGCTGGCGCTCGCTCATTTCGGTCTGCTGCAGCAGTTGCAGCATGCCCAGCACGGCGTTCATCGGCGAGCGGATCTCGTGGCTCATGTTGGCGACGAAGTCCGATTTGGCGCGGCCGGCCTGCACCGCCTCCTCCTTGGCCTGCTGTAGCGCCAGGCGCGAGGCGCGCGACTCGGTGCGGTCGGTGCTGCTGCCGACCCAGCTGACGACGGCGCCGCCGGCGTCGCGCTGCGGCAGCGCGTGGTTGTCGAACACGCGCCAGACGCCGTCGCGGCGGCGCATGCGGCAGTCGCAGCGGAATTCGGTGCCTTCGGTGCTGGCCTGGCGCCAGGCCGCCGCCATCGCGGCGATATCGTCCGGGTGGATCACGCTGGCCCAGTTGTCGTCGCCCAGCATCTGTTCGGGCGGAATGCCGCTGAACTCCTCCCAGTGATGGCTGAGGAAGTCGACGCGCAGGCTCGGCGTGGCGGTCCACACCATCTGCGGCAAGCCTTCCGTCAGCGAGCGCCAGCGCGATTCGGACGCCGTCAGCTGCGTCAGCAAGTCCTGCAACGCCTGCTTGTTTTCGATCAGCTGCTCGACCGACTGGAATTGCTTGCGCAAGCCGAAGCGCATGCTCATCAGCAAAGCGGCCGCCAGCAGCACCAGCAGCGAGGCGAAGACGGCGGCGTTGCGCACCTCCTTGCGCCACGGCGCCAGGAAATCGTCGCTGGCCAGCCCGACCACCACGTACACCGGGTAGACGCCCACCCGCGACACGCTCAGGGTGCGCTCGAGGTTGTCGCGCGGGCTGATGACCGTGTACGTGCCACGGTCGGCCTTGCCGTCCATGATGCGCTGGGTGATGGCGTTGACCTTGATGGTGGTGCCGAACAGCATGTCCTCGGCCTCGGGATAGCGGTGCAGCACGCGCTTGCGGTTATCGAGCAGCACGATGGCGCCGTGGCGGCCGATATTGAGCTCGGCAAACGCCGCCGTCAGCCGCGCGCTGTTGATCAGCACGTAGGCGGCGCCGCCGAAGCCGCCGTCCGGCATCGTCAGCGGGAACGCCAGCGGCAACACCCACTCGTCGCTGATGCGCGACCTGGCCGGCGTGCCGATGATGAGCTCCTGTTCGCTTTTGGCGCGCTGGAAAAATTCGCGGATGCCCAGGTCCTGCGGCTTGGACTGGTCGATGCGTTCGCCGTAGATGACGCGGCCGGCGGCGTCGGCGCCGCGCACGGCGTCGGCCTGCGGGATGCGCTCCTTGAGCGAGCGCAGGTAGGCGCTGAACTTGTCGTTGTCGAAGCGCCCTGCCGCGTGCATGGACTGGAACTCGGCGCCGGCGCGGCGCATCGCCAGGTCCACCTCGAGGAAGTGTGAGTTGAGAAACTTCTCCAGCGTGACGGCGAGATTGCGCGAGGTCTCGTCGGCGGCGGCGTAATAGCGCAGGCGGCTCTGGTTGACGACGTGCCCGATCCCCAGCAGAACGATCAGCAACACCACGGCGACGGCCGCCACCATGACGCCAAACAGGCTCCTAAACTTCCGCAGGGTATCGACTCTCATCACGGGATGCGTGCTCTCATTTACGCCAGTTGCTGATTTATTACTACATTACATCAAAAAAAACGCTCCAGCGGAGCGTTTTTTTCAATCACAAACCTTGATTGGCGATATCGGCCAGCGATTCGCGGCCCTTGTCGCTGAGCTCGAAGCCGCCTTCGGCGCGGGGCACGATATGGGATTTTTTGCCGAGGAACATGGCCACGTCGGCGTCGAGCGGGCTGGAAGAATCGGCCTCGATGGCGCGCAAGCCCAGGATGCAACGGCGCAGGAACAAGACTTCCTCACCCTTGTCGGTGAGCGAAATGCGGCCGTTCTTGGCGATGGTGAACAGTTTGATGCCGGTCAGGCGTTTGGTGTTGCGACCGACGCAAGCGCTGACGCGCTCACCTTTGATACCGCGTTTGACTTCGTCGAGCGCGTTGTACTCGTCTTGCGTTAATTTCTCGTTCTTCATTGCCATTTTTTCCATAAGAGACCGCTGCGGCCCTCATGGTACGCGTCCGGCGGGATGACGGCAAGAAAATGCGCCGCCAACACGTTTACAAGGAAACGAACGTCCCGCCCGAACAATGGCGCAATCGACTGCTTTACAGCGCCCGGATCGCCAGCCAGACCAGGCCGATGCTGGCAAAGGCGGCGATACAAATCAGGGCTTGGACACGCTTCGTGCTTAACACGACACTACGACGACGACCGAGGTAGATTTTGTTGTGTAAGGAATTGCCCATGATGCTCTCCGTGAAGGAAAAACGATGCCATGACTAAATTATAGGAACAGTTTCATGACGGCAGTGTGACGTTCAACACAAACATATAAATTTGTATCTGTCGAGCAACGATAATCACACTTTGTCACAGCGTCCAGCGCGCGCCGGTGCCGGCGGCAAACTGCTAGCATGGGCTTCAGTCAACCAAGGAGTCCATCATGAATCAACCCACGAAACCGCACGGCGACGAACATGGCGCTGGAGGCGGCCACATGCTTGACGAGGCCGACATCGGCAGCGGCGAACGCTCGCCGGGGCAGCGCGAAACCGACGAGGCGATCAAAAGCATTCCCCCGCTGCCGGACGACGGCGAGCAGGGCAAGCCCAAACAGGCCCCGCGCCCTTAATACGCAATCGCTACCGCAACCAGCCGCTCAAACCTTGAGCGGCGGCGCCTTTGGCGTTGGTTCCTCGATCGGCGCCTGGTCGGGCACCGGCATATCGTCCGGCGGCGGATCTTTTTCCGGCTGCGGCGGCGGCACCTCGGGATCGGGCGTCGAATGGGCGCGGTGCGCGGCGGCGTATTGGTCGATGGCGGTCATGACAGGTTCCTCCTAAGTGGGTTCTACATGCAGATCGGGTACAAGTCACGATTCACAAGCGCCCGACTGCGCCATTGCGTGCGGCAGCGAACGCAGCCCGTCGCAAGACCAGGTCTCCATCCACCTCACTTGATACGGAAAATCATGTCCACATTCTGCGTCCAGCGCAGCACCGTGACGGACAGAAAATCCTTCTCGCTGGTCTTGGCCTGGGCGCGGCGCTCGGAATTGTAGTAATCGCTCGGCATCAGGCCGACGGCCTTGGTCAGGTTGCGCAGCGGACTCGAGGAGATCGCCGTGACCGGCCCCACTTTCTTGCCGAATCCGGCCGCCATGCCCTCGGCGCGGCGCAGCGCGTCCTTGATGGCGGCGGCGGTCAACTCCTGCTCGACCTTGAGGCGGTCACTCTTGCCGAACGTGGTCGACATATGGTCGATGTTTTTCATCTCCAGCAGCGCCTGCATGATCGGACGCCATTTGGTCAAGTCGCGCACCACGATGTGCACCGAGCTGAGGATATCGTAATCCGATGTCGCGGCCGCGTCGGGATTGGCGGACTTGCGCATCTCCTTGCGCATGTCCTGCACTTCCAGGCCGGCCGCGCTGTCGCCCTCGGGCGGCCCGGACTGCTCGACCAGCAGCGCGCGGATTTGTTCCACGCGGGCCTGGACCACGCCGACCGCGACGGCGGGATCCGCATCGAAGGCGCTGACGTCGAAGTCGATCTCGCCGATGTCCGGCGGCAGCATGACAAAGCCCTCGCCGCTGACGTGGATGAACGGATAGGCCGGCAGATCGGCCGCGTGGGCGGCCCCCAGCGGCAGCGCCGGCAGCAGCGCCAGCGCCAGGGCGAATTTCTTCAACATCGGTAAGTCCTTAAAAGTTAAGGACTTAGTATGCTTTATTTTTTAATAATTTTCAATTTGCAACGAAAACTTTTACGTCACTTGCCTTTATTGATTTCGGTCAGCAGCACGAACACCTCGTGCCGGATGGCCGGCTCGGCCGCCTTGAATTCCTTGCTCGCTTTCACGAAAGCCGGCTTTTTCTGTTCGGCTTTCTCGGCCGGCGTCGGGGTCGGGTCGGCCGCGTACATGCGCGGGCCGCCGTTATAGGTTTCCTTGAGCAGGCGCTGGCCGTAGCTCGACTGGTAGTAGCGGGTCATCTCGAGCGCCGTCTCGGTGCTCACCAGGCGCGCCACCGGCTGCGACAGGCGCGTATAAACCGTCTGCGGCGTCACCTTTTCCACCTTGGCCATGGTCAGCTCGCGTTGCGCCGGGCTGGGGAACTTGCTCATACCGGCCGTCATGCGCAGCATCTTCTCGGCCTGCATCGACGCCAGCAGATCATGGGCGGCCTGGACCCGCGCGGCGTCGGGCGCGGCGGCGGCGACGGGAGCGGCAGGCGCGGCGGCACCGGCCCAGCCGGCGATCGAGAGGGTGGCCGCAGCCAGGAAAATACTTGGTTTCATGTCGACTCCTTGGAATTTGGAATGAATTAATGTTCGCACGCATCATATTGCGAATTCAATAAAATTGCTTGCCTGATTGAGAGCGTCACTTGCAGGTAGAATGTCGACTCCCCAGACTACCGGCTAACACCATGCTCACCACACCCCTCACGGACGAAGAATACGACCAGCTTGACGACCTGCTGCGCGACATCGGCGAACAGGCGATGGACGTCGCCGCGCTGGAAGGCTTGCTGACCGCGCTGGTGATCGGCCCGCGCCCGGTCCCGCAAGCGGCCTGGCTGGACAAGGTCTGGGGTGGCGCACCGGCGGCCGGCACCGGCGCCGCGACCGGCCTGGTGCTGCGCCACCTCGAATATATGCGCAAATGGATGACGCAGGACCCGGGCAGCTTCGAGCCGATCTACGAGTGCGGCGGCGCCTGGAGCGGCGAGGCGTGGACCGCCGGTTTCGAGGCCGGCATGGCGCTCGACCCGGAAGGCTGGGCGCCGTTGCGCGCCGCCCATCCCGAATGGCTGGCGCCGTTCCAGCGCGAAGGAGACGACTGGGAACGCGGCGTCATCGAGTCGGTCATCCGTATCAACGCCCACTGGCATCCCGAGCCGGTCAAAACCGTCAAGGTCGGCCGCAACGATCCCTGCCCTTGCGGCAGCGGCAAGAAATACAAGAAGTGCTGCGGCGAAGGTAAATAAGGACGACGCATTGCCTTATCCGACGCCTTCGCCAACATTGCGCACCGGCGCGGGAACGGGCACAGCCTCGGCGGCGCGCACCTCGCGCAACCGCAGGAACACCAACCTGGCCGCCGCCATCACCGGCACCGACAGGAAGATGCCGGCCACGCCGCCCAGCTGTTCACCGGCCAGCAGCCCGATGATCACCATCAGCGGGCTGACTTCGACGCCCTCGCTCATCAGATAAGGATTGATCACGTAATCCTGCACCAGCCGGTAGGCGGCGATGAACATCAGCAGCCACAGCATGTGGTCGTAGCCGGTGAAGCCGGCCACCAGCAGGGCCAGCGCGGCGGCGGCCAGCGGCCCGGCGAACGGAATGAATTCCAGCACCGCCGCGACACCGGCCAGCAACAGCGAATATTCGACGCCGAGCAGCGAGAAGGCGATGCTATAGGCGATGAAGGTCGCGATCGACAAAATCAGCACCGCGCGCACGTAGCGCGACAACAGCAAATCGAGGTCGGCGATGATACCCGACCACAGGCCGCGCTGGCCCGGCTTGAGCATGGCCAGCAGGCCGACCCGCATGGCGGGCGCCTCCTTGATCAGCAGGAAGCTCAGCACCGGCACCAGCACCAGATAAATCAGATTGCCGGCGGCGTGCAACACGCCGGCGCCGAACTGCTTGGCGAAAGGCATGGCCTGGTCGGTGCCGGCGGCCATCTGGCCTTGCAGGAAGGCCAGGATGCGGGCGCGCAGCGGCTCCATGAAGTCGGGCAAGGGAATGCGGTCGATCAGCGAGCCGGATTTGAGCAAGGCCGGCAACTGCTGGCTCAGGCTGCTCGCCTGTTGTTCGATGCGGGTGCCGAACAAGGTGCCGGCCACCACGACCAGCGCGATCACCAGCAGGAACACCGCCCCGATCGACAAGGTGCGCGAAACGCGCCGCGGCCGGAAGCGGTCGGCCAGCTCGACCAGCGGGTACAGCAGATAACTGAAAAACACCGCGAACACCACCACCAGCAGCGTCGACGAAACAAGATAGGCCACGAACAGCAGTAGCGCCACCAGAAAAACCGTCCAAGTCACCTTGGCCGCGCGCACATCGAAACCGAACATGAATATCCCCTTGAAAGCGAGATTCTCGCACGCGCGCGGCGCCCGCGCTGTGTCTTGGCCCACGTTGCGCCAACATCGAGCAAATCTTGTGTCTGCCGGGATTGCGGGCAGGCGCCCCCGCCATGCCACGTTTGCAGCACCCTTTCCGGAAGAAGTCGTTATTAATTCAAGTCCGGGTAGCGCTCCAGCAGCGCGCTGGTGACGCCATTGGTCCAGCCGAAACCGTCCTGGGTGGGATATTCGCCACCGCCGCCGCTCTTGCGTTCCTCCACATCGTATTTCTCCAGCAGCTTGCCGGTCTCGCCCCAGGTGCGGGCGACAGTGCCGACCCAGCGCCGCGCGATCTCATGGGCGAGCTCCTTGTGGCCGTAGCGGGCTAGGCCGTCGACCGCGACCCATTGCAGCGGCGCCCAGCCATTGGGCGAGTCCCATTGCTGGCCGTTGCGGACCAGGGTGGTGCGCAAGCCGCCTTCGGCGAGCAGTTCGGCCTTGGTGGCGGCGGCGACCGCGTCGGCTTGGGATTGCGCCGCCATGCCCACCCACAGCGGGTACAGCGTGGCGGCGCTGCGCACCGTTGTCGGCGCGTTTTTGACGAGGTCGAAGTCGGCATAGCGCCGTTCGGCGGCGACCCACAGATGTTTCCGCACCGCCGTGGCCCGCACCTCCTTCGCGCGTCGGAATTGCGCGGTGCAGGCGCTGTCGCCGGCCGCCTCGCAGCGCCGTTCGATCTCGCCCTCCAGCTGGTACATCAGGCTGTTGAGATCGACCGGCGCGATGGTCGTGGTGCGGATCGTGGCCAGCCGCGCGGGATCGTCCAGCCAGCGCGACGAGAAGTCCCAGCCGCTTTCGGCCGCCGCGCGCAGGTCGCGGTAGACCTCGGACGCGGGACGCTGGGCTTCGCGCGCGGTGGCGACATCCTCGCCCAACGCCTCGTCGCGCGGCGAGTCCTTGGCGTCCCAGTAACGGTTCAGGACGGTGCCGTCGGCCAGGCGGGCCACGCGCTCGCAGGCGCCGGCGCCGGCCTTCGGCAAGCACCCGCTTCCGCGCATCCAGAACGCGTGTTCGGTCTTTAGCGCCGCCAGCACCTTGGCGTCGTCGGCGCGGTCGCCGAGCGGCTTGAGCTGGGTCATCGCGGCGAAGAACGGCGGCTGGGAGCGGCTCAGGTAATAGCTGCGGGTGCCGTTCGGGATAAAGCCGTAGCGTTCGATCAGGCTTTTAAAATCGACGATCATCGAATCGACCAGATCGGTGCGGTGGTCGGCCTTCAGGCCCAGCATCGTGAAGTACGAATCCCAGTAGTAGATTTCGCGGAAGCGGCCGCCGGGAACGACGTAATTCGCCGGCAGCGCCAGGGCCGACGACCCTTTGGGCGGATCGAGCGGCGGGCGGGTCAGCACCGGCCACAGCGAGGCGATGTGCTGGCGCAGCGTGACCGGGGTGGGCGCCGGCAGCGAAAAATAGCGTTCGACGAAGGCCTTCAGCGCGGCGCCGTCCTTCGGCTGTTCGCGCTGGTACTGCGCGAGGATGGTTTGCGGATCTTCGTTGGCGACGGCGTCGGCAAAAGTTTTGGCGTCGGGATAGATGCGCGCCGCCTGCACCGCCTCGAACAAGGGGCCGAACAACTCGTGGGGCGTGGCGACGCCGGCGTTTGGCTTGGTTGCTGGCGATGGTGCTTGCCCAAGCGCGCGCTGCGCCATCGCGGGCAATGCGGCCCCCATCAGCAAGGCACACGCAAAAATTCTTGAGTTTTTCAAAGTCCACGACGGGATAGTTGCACGTTCCATGTTTCCTCCATTTCTCCGCGCTCATGCTACGCGATCCTGGAAAAACCATGTTTTTGCGCAAGCCAACAGTGCCGCATAAGAACGGCAGCAGAAATGAAAAAACCCGCCGAAGCGGGTTTTTAGTATTACTGGCGGAGAGGGTGGGATTCGAACCCACGGTACGATTTAACGTACGCTTGATTTCGAGTCAAGTACATTCGACCACTCTGCCACCTCTCCTAATGGTCCTGCACCGCCTGTTCGGCGAAGGCAAGATTATAACAGGCGACAATAAAAGACGGAAGTGCCAAAACACATTTGTGTAGACGATCGCGCTCGCTGCTCTCCGCAAAACAAAAAACCCGCCGAAGCGGGTTTTTCTAAATACTGGCGGAGAGGGTGGGATTCGCCTACATCCCGCAGGCCGCCCTCGCGCGAGTACGCGCGAGTCTTCGAATCCCGCGCGCGAGCTGCGCTCGCTCCTCTCCGCAAAACAAAAAACCCGCCGAAGCGGGTTTTTCTAAATACTGGCGGAGAGGGTGGGATTCGAACCCACGGTACGATTTAACGTACGCTTGATTTCGAGTCAAGTACATTCGACCACTCTGCCACCTCTCCTTTTCCCACGTCACTGCTGCGAGAAGGCAAGATTATAGCAGCCCGCAGAAAAAATGGAAGGACTATTTTTTACGCCTTCAGATGCGTCAGGCCGCCCATGTACGGACGCAGCACTTCCGGGATCTCGACGCTGCCGTCGGCCTGCTGGTAGTTCTCCAGCACGGCGACCAGCGTGCGCCCCACCGCCAGGCCAGAACCGTTGAGCGTATGCAGCAGCTCCGGCTTGCCCTGGGCGTTGCGGAAGCGCGCCTGCATGCGGCGCGCCTGGAACGCTTCGCAGTTCGACAGCGACGAAATCTCGCGGTAGGTGTTCTGCGCCGGCAGCCACACTTCCAGATCGAAGGTCTTGGTGGCGCCGAAGCCCATGTCGCCGGTGCACAGCGACATCACGCGATACGGCAGCCCCAGGCGCTGCAAGATCGTTTCCGCATGGCCGACCATCTCGTCCAGCACGGCGTACGAGGTGTCCGGATGCACCACCTGCACCATTTCGACCTTGTCGAACTGGTGCTGGCGGATCATGCCGCGCGTGTCGCGGCCGTAGCTGCCCGCTTCCGAGCGGAAGCATGGCGTGTGCGCGGTCATCTTCAGCGGCAGGCTGTCGGCGGCGACGATCTCGTCGCGCACGATGTTGGTCAGCGATACTTCCGACGTCGGGATCAGGTAGAAGGTTTCGCCCTCGCCTTCCACGCCGCCTTTTTTGACCGAGAACAGGTCGGCCTCGAACTTCGGCAACTGGCCGGTGCCGCGCAGCGAGTCGGCGTTGACCATGTAGGGCGTATAGCATTCGGTGTAGCCGTGCTCGTCGGTGTGGGTGTTGAGCATGAACTGCGCCAGCGCGCGGTGCAGACGGGCGATGCCGCCCTTCATGACCGAGAAGCGCGTGCCGGTCAACTTGGTCGCGACCTCGAAGTCCAGGCCCAGCGGGGCGCCGACGTCGACGTGGTCTTTCACGTCGAAATCGAAGCTGCGCGGCGTGCCGACCTTGCGCACTTCCACGTTGCCCGATTCATCCGTGCCTTGCGGGGTCGATTCGTGCGGCAGGTTGGGAATCGCCTGCATGAAATCGGCCAGCTTCACCTGTACCGCCGACAGCGCGGTTTCGTTGGCCTTGAGCTCGTCGCCCAGGCCGGCCACTTCGGCCATGATCGCCGTCGTGTCTTCGCCCTTGCCCTTCATCATGCCGATCAGCTTGGACTGCGAGTTGCGCTTGCCCTGCAGCTCTTCGGTGCGCGTCTGGATCGCTTTCCGTTCAGCTTCGAGGGCGTTGAACGCGTCCACATCGAGCTGGTACTTGCGGGTCGCCAGGCGCGCGGCGACGTTGGCTATATCTTTGCGGAGAAGTTGGATATCAATCATGGGGACAAGTGCCGTTTGTATCGAAAACGTCAATTGTACCAAGAGGATGCCACTTCCTTGCGAGTTTTGAGCAGCCCGCCGGCTGGTGCAACCGCCCGCCGGATTAGAGGGCGGCTTTTTCGGCGGCGGTCAGGCGCTTGGCGGTCACGGTGACGACCGGCATGTCGGCGTTGACGGTGGCGACGCGGGCGACGGCGGAGTCGGCGCGGACCATGATCGCCGGTGCGTCGGCGGCGGTGGCGAACGAGGTGGCGCCGGCGATGACGGCGACGGTGACGAAGATGATTTCCATGTTTTTAGCGATGTTCATGATAGCTCCCTGGGGTGGTGGTTTCGACCGACTTATGTCTGCCGCTTTGGTATGGTTGTACTGTACCTAAAGGGCGTATGCGAAACCACCGGGATGCGACGAAGCGCCGAAAACGGCGGCTGAAATGCACTATGGCGGAAGGAGCGGGCGCCGGGGAGCGCGCCGATGGCGCGTGTCAGGCGGCGCTGCGCAGCGGCGCGCCCTCGTCGGCGAGCCTGTGCACCAGCGCGCCCAGCGTGGACACGGCCGCCTGCACCCGCGGACTCCACGCGTTGCCGCAATTGAGCCGGACAAAGTTGCCGTATTTGCCAGAGGCGGAGAACAACTGCCCCGGCATGCAAGCCACTCCGGCCTCGTGCGCGCGCTGGTGCAGCAGCAGCGCGTCGACCTGCTCCGGCATGCCGACCCACACCACGAAGCCGCCCTGCGGCTCGGACACCGTGCACTGCTGCGGGAACGAGGCGCAAATCGCGTCCGACATGCGGGCGATGCGCTGCGACAGCGCCCTGCGCATCTTGCGCAGCTGGTTCTCATAGGCGCTGCCGGTCAGGAACTCGGCCAGCACCGCCTGGAAAAAGTGGCTGGTGGCACCGCTCGACACCATCTTGAGCACCGCCACATCCTGCGCGTAGCGCCCGGCCAGCACGTAGCCGACGCGCGCGCCGGGGCTGACCGCCTTCGAAAACGACGAGCACAGCATGACGTGGCCGGTGGTGTCGTAGGCCTTGACCGGCCACGGCCGCTCGGGCGTGAAGCACAAGTCGCCATAGACATCGTCCTCGATCAACGGCACGTTGTGCCGCGACAGCAGACCGGCCAGGCGCTGCTTGTTCGCCTCCGGCATGATGCAGCCGAGCGGATTGTTGGCGTTCGGGACCAACAGCACGGCCTGCACCAGGCCGGCGTTCATCGCCAGCTCCAGCGCGTCGATCGACGGCCCGGTTTTCGGATGGACGGGAATCTCGAGCGCCTTCATGCCCAGCGATTCGATCAGCTGCAGCAGCACGAAATAGCTGGCCGACTCGATCGCCACGGTGTCGCCCGGCTTGGCGACGGCGCGCAGGCACAGGCTGATCGCTTCGGTGCACGAGGTGGTGACGACGATCTCGGCCGGGTCGAGCCGGCCCCAGTCGAGCGCGCGCCGCAGGATCTGGCGGGCGAATTCCGGATGATTGGTTTCGTAGCAGCTGACCGAGCTGAGCATGGCGGCATCGCGCCGCGCCACCGCCGCCACGATCTTTTGCATGCGCTTCATGGGCAGCAGCTCGTCGAGCGGCCAAGCCGAGCCCAGCTGCACAATGTCCGGCTCCTCGTTGGCCTTCAGCACCCGCATCAGCAGGTTGTTGATGCCGACATAGGCCGGCTCCTGCAGCTGCACGGCGTCGCTCATCACCGCCATCGTACGGCTGCGGTGGCGCACGTAGTAGCCCGCCTGCGGCCGGGCTTCGATCAGGCCGCGATCCTCCATCAGCCGCAGCGCCTGCATCACGGTGCTGACCGACAGGCGCTTTTGCTGCGCCAGGTGGCGGATCGACGGCAACCGGTCGCCGGGCGCGAAGACGCGGCTGGCGATCAAACCGCCCAGATCGTTGGCTAGCTGCTCGTACAAATTGATATGCATTGCGCTATTGTGGCCCAGCCCCACCCTTCGCCGACAGGTACAGCGGGCAATCATTTTGACCATAACAGTTTAACGAAACCGCCACTGTGATGGTAACAATTTCGATTCGCTGCATCTGTTATGGCCACCCTCCGCTGCGTATTCTGGTTGCATCATTCACCCGCAGGAGCCACCATGAAACCGCAACTGGTCACCGTCCAGCAAGGCCTGGCCGAATACCGTCTGACCCAGGACTACCCGCTGCGCATCGCCCACGCGGCCGGCCGGCGGATCGAATGCCTGGACGGCACGGCCTGGATCACCGCGTATGGCGAGCACACCGATTTCATGCTGCGCCGGGGACTGACGTTCGAGGTGCCGAACGACGGCCTGATCCTGATCGAGGCGGTCGGCACGGGCGTGGTGCGCGTGCGCCTGCCGGCGGACACGGCGGTGCCGGCGGGCTGGCGGGGCTTGCAACACAAGGTTGCCACAGTCCTTTCCGGTCTGCATCTGTAGGATTTCACCTACGCAACTAATCGTGCGCCGTGCGCCCCTCGGAATATGTACAATGCGTCAACAATACAGCCCCGAGGAGAATAATTTGAAAAATCAATATCTGAAGATGGGCGCGATGAGCGCATTGATCGTTCTGGCCGCAGGTTGTTCGACGCTGGGCGGCGGTCCGCCGGCCGATGAAGCGCCGCCACCGGCCAACCCGAACTTCGCCACCGAAATGGACAAGTTCAACAAGCAGTTCCCCAACGACAAGGCGACCAAGTATGAAGAGGTGTCGCTGAACTTCAACAACGCCAAGAAGCTGGACGAGAAAGGCAATTGCCATGACCTGTCCAAGTATCCGGTCGTGATCGTGCTGACCCTGGACGCGTCCGGCAAAGTTACGAAGAGCACCACCGACGTCGAGAACCGCAAAGCCGCATGCTTCCGCGACGCCTATGCCGGCGTGCAGTTGCCAGCGCCACCGTTCGCACCGTACTACAAGCCGATCAAACTGCGTTAATAGTTGATCGCAACGTCATCGCAACGTAATCGCAAGGGAACTTAAGCCGCCGCGTCTTCGCCGGCGGCTTCTTCTTTTGCGGACGGCTTTTCCAGCCATTCCAGCACAACCTGGTTGAATCCATCGGGATCGCGCACCATCGGCCAGTGATCGGTGTTCATCGCCACCACCTTGCAGCCGTCCTTCGCCGCCAGCTTGTCGCGCCACTGCGTCGAATGGAACATGAACGGCTTGCGCATGCCGTAGATGAACAGCATCGGCACCTTGGGGAAGAATGGCACCAGCGAGCGGTACGACCCCGCCGCGCCCGCCGTCAGAATGTAATACGGGAAGTTCATCGCCGAGCTGATGTACTGTTTCGGCGCCGGCACCTTCATCGCGTTGACCATGCCGCGCGTGATCATGTTGCCGATGGGTCCGCCGATGGCCCACGCCAGCGACAGGATGTTCTGATAGCCGCTGACCATCAGCTTTTGCCCGAACGAGCGCGAGCGGTCGGTGGCGTCCGAATTGGCGTCGCCGATATCGACGCCGATGATGGCCGACACCAGCCCCTTGTTACGCATGTAAAACTCGTAACCGAATACACAGCCCCAGTCGTGCAGCATCAACGTCACCTTTTGCTTCTGGTTGACGGCGGCGACGATGTGCAACAGGATGCGCATCGTCGCGTCGAGCGAGTACGCGCGGCGCAGCTTGCCGAGGTCGAAACCGGGCAAGGTGAAGCGCACGCAGCGATAGCGGCTCTTCAGTTCCTCGACCTGCGCGTCCCACAGCCGGTACGTGTCCGGCCAGCCGTGGATCATGACGATCGTCTCGGAACCCTCCACCCCGCCTTCGATATACACATCGATGTCGTCGACCACGATCACTTGCTGCATGCTGTTCCTTTAGTGTTTACCGGCGTCTTCATCGAGCTTGCGCAGGAAGGCCATCTTGTCGGCGATCTTGCTTTCCATGCCGCGCGGCACCGGCTGATACCAGCCCGGCTCGCGCATATCGTCCGGAAAATAGGTTTCCCCGGCCGCGTAGGCGTGCGGTTCGTCATGGGCGTAGCGGTACTCGTGACCGTAGCCCAGTTCCTTCATCAGCTTGGTCGGCGCGTTGCGCAGGTGTACCGGCACTTCGCGTGATTTGTCCTTTTTCACGAACGCCATCGCCTGGTTGAAAGCGTTGTAGCCGGCGTTGCTCTTGGCGGCGATGGCCAGGTAGATCACCGCCTGGCCCAGCGCCAATTCCCCTTCCGGCGAGCCGAGCCGCTCGAAGGTGGCGGCGGCGTCGTTGGCCAGCTGCATGGCGCGCGGATCGGCCAGGCCGATGTCCTCCCAGGCCATGCGCACGATGCGGCGCGACAGGTATTTGGCGTCGGCGCCGCCGTCGAGCATGCGGCACAGCCAGTACAGCGCCGCGTCCGGATTGGAGCCGCGCACCGACTTGTGCAGCGCCGAGATCTGGTCGTAGAAATTGTCGCCGCCCTTGTCGAAGCGGCGCGCGTTCAGGGTCAGCGCGTTCTGGATGAATTCGCTGGTGACCTTGTTGGTCTTGGCCGCGTTGGCGGCCGTGCTGGTCTGCTCCAGCAGATTGAGCAGGCGGCGGCCGTCGCCGTCGGCGTAGCCGATCAAGGTGTCGATGGCGGCGTCGTCGAACTCCAGATGCGCCAGCACCTTGGCGCGCGCCTTGGCGACCAGCTGCTTCAACTCGTCCTCGTTGAACGATTGCAGCACGTACACCTGCGCCCGCGACAGCAGCGCCGAGTTGACCTCGAACGATGGATTTTCCGTCGTCGCGCCGATCAGGGTGACCAGGCCGGACTCCGCGTACGGCAACAGCGCGTCCTGCTGCGACTTGTTGAAACGGTGGATCTCGTCGACGAACAGGATGGTGTGCTTGCCCATCGTCAGGTTCTGCTGCGCCTGCTCCATCGCGGCGCGGATGTCCTTCACGCCCGAGAACACGGCCGACAAGGCGATGAACTCGCACTCGAAGGCGTTGGCGGTCAGCCGCGCCAGGGTGGTCTTGCCGACACCGGGCGGGCCCCACAAAATCATCGAATGCGGCTGGCCGGACTCGAACGCCAGGCGCAGCGGCTTGCCCGGCCCCAGCAGGTGGTGCTGGCCGATCACGTCATCGAGCGTCTTGGGCCGCAGTGCTTCGGCGAGCGGCTGGCGCGGTTCTGTTGCAAATAGGTCAGCCATAGTGTCTCAGAATGGAAAAACGCCGCAGCGTCGCAGCTGCGGCGTTAGCACTGCATACTTTAATCTTTAATTATTGAACACGTCCGCGCCCTTCGGCATGACGAATTTAAAGCTCGTCGCAGTCAGCGCGGGATTTTTCTCGAATTTGCTGAACGTCAGCAGCGAGGTCTGACCGAACGAGTCCTTCAGCTCCATCGCTTGCGGCAAGCCGTCGCGCAGGCCAATGGTGATTTGCTCGAAGCTGGTGTCCTTGGCTTTCGGCACGGCCTTGAGCCACTCCATGCCATCCTTGGTGCCCGCCTCCGACAGCGTGAAGTTCTTTTCCAGGTCGTTGCTGCCGAACAGGATCGCCGCCGGCGACGAGCCCAGCGCGTTGCCCAGCTGCTTGACGGTGACCTGGTTCAAGTCCTTGTCGAAGATGTAGAGCTTTTCGCCGTCGGCCTGCAGCACCTGGTCGTAGGGCTTCACGTAGGTCCAGATGAACTTGCCGGGACGGGCGAACAGGAAGGTGCCGCTCGACGGCGGCGTCGGCTTGGCGGCCTCGCCGCTGGTGTTCTTGACCTGGCGCTGCGTGAATTCGCCCTTGGCCGCCTTGGTCGAGGCGACAAAGGTCTTGAACTGGTCCAGCGCCGTGGCGCTTGCCGCGCCGGCCAGCAGCAAACCCGCCGCCAGCGCCACTATGTTTTTCAAATACTTCATACGTTATCTATTCCTTGGTTATTCAGCACTGGCGGCGGGCGCCAGGATTTCGCGGTTGCCGTTCGATTGCATCGGCGACACGACACCGCTATTTTCCATCTGTTCCAGCAAACGCGCCGCGCGGTTATAACCGATGCGCAAATGGCGTTGCACCAGCGAAATCGAGGCGCGGCGGTTTTTCAACACCACCTGCACCGCCTGGTCGTACATCGGATCGGCTTCGCCGCCGCCCTCGCCGGCCGCCGCGCCGTCGGCGCCGCCCTCGCCTTCCAGGGTGCCGCCTTCGAGGATGCCGTCGATATAGTTCGGTTCGCCCGTGGTCTTGAGGTGCTTGACCACGCGGTGCACCTCGTCATCGGAAACAAAGGCGCCGTGGACACGCACCGGCAAACCGGTCCCCGGCGGCATGTACAGCATGTCGCCCATGCCCAGCAGCGCCTCGGCGCCCATCTGGTCCAGAATCGTGCGCGAGTCGATCTTCGACGACACCTGGAACGCGATGCGGGTCGGGATGTTGGCCTTGATCAGGCCGGTAATCACGTCCACAGATGGACGCTGCGTCGCCAGAATCAAGTGCAAACCGGCGGCACGGGCTTTTTGCGCGATACGCGCGATCAATTCCTCGACCTTTTTGCCGACGACCATCATCAGGTCGGCCAGTTCGTCGATGATGATGACGATGGTCGGCAGTTTTTCCAGCGGCTCCGGCGAATCGGGCGTGATGCTGAACGGATTCGGGATCAGTTCCTCGCGCTTCTTGGCTTCGGCGATCTTGGCGTTGTAGCCGGCCAGGTTACGCACGCCCAGCTTGGACATCAGCTTGTAGCGGCGTTCCATCTCGTTGACCGCCCAGTTCAGCGCGTGGCCGGCCTGGCGCATGTCGGTCACCACCGGCGCCAGCAGGTGCGGAATGCCTTCGTACACCGACATCTCCAGCATCTTCGGATCGATCAGGATCATGCGCACGTCGGCCGGATCGGACTTGTACAGCAGCGACAGGATGGTGGCGTTGATACCCACCGACTTACCGGAACCGGTGGTACCGGCCACCAGCAAGTGCGGCATCTTGGCCAGGTCGGCCACCACCGGCTTGCCGGCGATGTCCTTGCCCAGCGCCACCGTCAGCGGCGACGGATTGTCGTTGTAGACCTTGGAGCCGACGATCTCGGACAGGCGCACGATCTGGCGCTTGGCGTTCGGCAGCTCGAGCGCCATGTAGTTCTTGCCGGGGATGGTTTCGACCACGCGGATCGACGTCAGCGACAGCGAACGCGCCAGGTCGCGCGCCAGGCCGACGATCTGGCTGCCCTTGACGCCGGTGGCAGGTTCGATCTCGTAACGGGTGACCACCGGTCCCGGATAGGCCGCCACGACCTTGGCTTCGACGCCGAAGTCCGACAGCTTTTTCTCGATCAGGCGGCTGGTGAATTCCAGCGTCTCGATCGGCACGGTTTCCAGCACCTCCGCGGCCTCGTCCAGCAACGACAAGGCCGGCAGCTGGCTGTCGCCGCTCAAATCCTGGAACAGCACCGCCTGGCGTTCCTTCTCGACGCGCTCGGACTTGACCACGGCGACGACTTGCGGCTCGATCTTGACCGGCGCCGACACCACGTGTTTTTCCACATGTTTGGCGCGCTCGATGACGACCACTTCCTCGCGCTTGACGGCCGCCACTTCGCCCTGGCGGCGGTCTTCGCGGTACTGGTAGCGCTGGATGAACCAGTCGATGCCGGTCTCGATCGTATAACCGATGCGCTCGGCCACGGCCAGCCACGACACGTGGAAGAACAGGCTGAAGCCCAGGCCGAACAACAGCAGCAGCAGCAAGGTCGCGCCGGTGAAGCCGAACGCCACATGGGCAGAATGGCCGATCAACTCGCCCAAGACGCCGCCCGGCGCGCGCGGCAATTCCGCGTGCAGCGAGTACATGCGCAGATATTCGAGCCCGACGCTGCCGGCGAACAGCAGCAGGAAGCCGATAGCGCGTATCAGCCCCTCCTGCGCGTGCTCGGGGTCGGCTTCCTTCGACATCACGTATTTTTGCGTCAGCTGGCGGTAGCCGTTCCACACCAGGCGCAGCAGGCAAAACGCCCACCACCAGGCGGACATGCCGAAGATATACAGCAACAGGTCCGACAGCCAGGCGCCGGCGCGTCCGCCGAGGTTGGTCACTTTGGGAACCAGCGTCTCGTGGGACCAGCCCGGGTCCATTTTGTTGTAGCTGGCCAGTATCAACACGAAATACAGGCCCAGCACGGCCAACGCGAGCCAGCGCGCCTCCGACAGCAGCCGCACTAGCCGGTTCGGCAGCGGTTGGCGCATGGTCGGGGTGCGGGTGTAGCCCGGCGAGGAGGAAGTTCCAGCTTTTGGCGCTCGCTCCTGAACTTTTTTACTGCTCATAGGTATTAAGGTGTTGCAACGTTAGCGAGGAGGAAATATTCATATAGGCGTATTTTACGTCATCAGGCTTGCAAGCGGCCCGACGATTCATCCTCTTCGCCTGCTTGCACTATAATCTTGTATTGCCTGCGTGAATGCAATGGTTGCCGCGTGTGCCAAGCCGCCCGGCCGCCCTTGCCTCCACTCTAAACGCCCCCAAATTCGGATTAATCCAACATATTAAGAAGCCCTCCATGACCACTGCTAAACATGCCCGCGTACTGATCCTCGGCTCCGGCCCCGCCGGCTACAGCGCCGCCGTCTACGCCGCCCGCGCCAACCTGAACCCGATGCTGGTCACCGGCATGGAGCAAGGCGGCCAGTTGATGACCACCACGGACGTGGAAAACTGGCCCGGCGACCCGATGGGCGTGCAAGGCCCGGACCTGATGCAGCGGCTGCTGCAACACGCGGAAAAGTTCAACACCGAGATCGTGTTCGACCACATCCACACCGTCGACCTGGCCGCGCGTCCGATCCGCCTCAAGGGCGACAGCAACGAATTCACCTGCGACACGCTGATCATCGCCACCGGCGCCTCGGCCCAGTATCTGGGCCTGCCGTCGGAACAGGCTTTCATGGGTAAAGGCGTGTCCGCCTGCGCCACCTGCGACGGTTTCTTCTACCGCAACCAGGAAGTGGCCGTCATCGGCGGCGGCAACACCGCCGTCGAGGAAGCGCTGTACCTGTCGAACATCGCCACCAAGGTCACCTTGATCCATCGCCGCAACAAGTTCCGCGCCGAGCCGATCCTGATCGACCGCCTGAACGCCAAGGTCGCCGAAGGCAAGATCGAGATCAAGTACAACCACACCTTGCAGGAAGTGGTCGGCAACGACAGCGGCGTGACCGGCTTGAAGATCCAGTCGACCGACACCGGCGCCGTCACCGACGTCACCGTGCACGGCCTGTTCGTGGCGATCGGCCACAAGCCGAACACCGGCATCTTCGAAGGCCAGCTCGAGATGCACAACGGCTACATCAAGACCAAGGCCGGCACCGAGGGCATGTTCACCGCCACCAGCGCGCCGGGCGTGTTCGCCGCCGGCGACGTCCAGGACCACATCTACCGCCAGGCGATCACCAGCGCCGGCACCGGTTGCATGGCCGCCCTGGACGCCCAGCGCTACCTGGAAGCGCAGGAGTAACTGTGGGCCTGAAAGACTTCGCCGACCTGAAATCCCTGGCCAGGCAGCTCAAGGAACAGGCGGACCAGCGCGCGGCCGCCGAGGCCGAGCGCGTCAAGCGGGAAAAAACGCAGGCGGTGGAAGCGAATATCTTCCAGTCCAGCGTGGGCGGCGTCAAGCGCATGCCGGTGTCGGACCGCTACGTGCCGGCGCTGCCGAAGTCGGCCGGCGCTGCCGCCGCGCCGGCGCGCAAGCTGACGCAGGCCGAGGACGACGCGGCCGTGCTGCGCGAGTCGCTGTCGGACCTGTTCGAAGTCGATCATTACCTGGAAGAAGACCCGGCGCTCAATTACGCGGCGCCGGGCGTGGGACCGGACATCGTCAAGAAGATGCGCAAGGGCCACTGGCCGGTGCAGGACGAGCTGGACCTGCACGGCCTGCGGCGCGACGCCGCGCGCGACGCCATCGGCGATTTCCTGCGCAAGTCGGCGATGCGCAACCACCGCTGCGTGTGCGTGATCCACGGGCGCGGCTTCGGTTCGAAGAGCCAGGAGCCGGTGCTCAAGTCGATGGTGCACAGCTGGCTGGTGCAGAAGGAGGAAGTGGTCGCCTTCTGCCAGGCGCGTCCTTCCGAGGGCGGCGAAGGCGCGTTGATCGTGCTGTTGCGCGCCGCGTTGCGGCCGGAACGTCTGTAACGAGCTCGCCGGGCGCATCTGGCCCACACCAAATTGTTGCGGCATGTTAACCTACGGACATTCCCACTCCGTCCGCATGCCCACATGAAGCCCGTCCCCGTCCACGATTCCCTGATCATCATCATCGAAATCGTGGCGATCCTGGTCGGCGCCTTCTCCGGCTTCGTCGAGGCGCGCCGCAAGCGCATGGACCTGGTCGGCGTGTTCACCGTCGCCTTCATCACCGCCTTCGGCGGCGGCACCCTGCGCGACATCCTGCTCGACCGCCGGCCGCTGTTCTGGGTCATGCACCAGGAATACGCGATCCTGATCTTCGTGCTGGCGCTGATCGCCGTGCCGCTGATGCGCACCTTGCGCCAAATCCTGTCCGAACGCCTGATCGTCATCGCCGACGCCATCGGCCTGGGCCTGTTCGCCGTGGCCGGCGTGTCGCAGGCGCAGGCGGCCGGCATGCCGCTGTTCATCGCCTCGATGATGGGCGTGATCACCGGCATCTTCGGCGGCGTGCTGCGCGACATCGTCTGCAACGAGGTGCCGATGGTGTTCCGCGACGGCAAACCCTACGCCATCTGCGCCTTCTTCGGCTGCTGGATGTATATCGGCCTGCAGTACACCGGCGTCTCCGACGACTACGCGCTGTGGACCAGCGCCACCTTCATCACCACCTTGCGCCTGGTGACGTGGAAGTTCGACCTGCGGATCGGACGCCACTGACCCGGCCGGCGCGATGAGTACCTATGCAGAGGGGTGGCGGTAGTCCCCCAACCCCGCATGGCGGTGCGGATTGCCCCAGCCAAGACAAAAAAAATCCCGCGCGGGACGGGCCCGGGCGGGAAAAGATCGCCGGCGGGAGAACATCCCCGCCGGCGGATCGAGGATTACGACCCGATCAGAACGCGTAGGTGGCCTGCACCGTGTAGCGCGGGCCGCTCATGAACACCTGGCGGGTGAAGTCGCCCGCGTGCTGCTCCATGATCTGACGCGTGTAGGTGTTGGTCAGGTTGGTGCCCAGGATCCCGACGCGGAACTTGTCCGTGAAGTCGTAGAAGATCGAGGCGTCCACCTGGCCGTAGCCGGCCTGGTACAACGGCAGACCGAAGGCCTGGTCGTTGACGGTCGTCGGGATCAGGTACTTGTCCGCCGGGGCGGCCGGATTCGTGTTCAGGCCGTTGGTGCCGCGGCTGCCCCACTGGGTCACGCCCAGCAGGTAGCGCGAGCGCCAGTTGTAGGCCACCCGCATCGACAGGCCGTGCGCCTCGTACATCAGCGCCAGGTTGACGGTGTGGCGCGACAGGCCCTGCAACGGGGTCTTGCCGAACGCGCGTCCATCGGTATCGCAGCCGTTGATGAACAGGTTGAAGTTGGTCGAGGCGTCGTTGCCCGAGCACCATGCGTTAAACACCGGGTCTTTCAGCTTGCGCTCGCTCGACACGTAGGTCCAGCTCGCCTGACTGCCGATGCCGCGCAGCCAGTCCGGTACGAAGTCGTAGTACTGCTGATGGGCCAGTTCGAAACCGCGGGCGAAGCCGTTGGCGCCGTTGACCGGACCGGTCACCACGAAGGTGCGCGGCGTGCCGTTCACGTCGACCGCGTTGTAGCTGTAGTTCTTGGTGGTGATGATGTCCTTGAGGTCCTTGTTGAAGGCCGAGAACGTCAGCGAACCGGCCTTGGCGAAGTACCACTCGGCGGTCAGGTCGACGTTGGTCGACGTGGTCGGCTTGAGCAGCGGATTGCCGTCGCTGGTGCCGCTCAGGTTGGTGCCGTCGAAGCGGATGGCGGTGGTGTTGCCCGCCGCGTCGCGGGTGACCGTCTGGCTGTGCTGGGCGTTGAGCGTGGTCTGCACCTGCAGCTGGTTGAAGTCCGGACGCGACAGCGACTTGGCCACCGCGAAGCGGAATTGCAGCTGGTCGGTGGCCTTCATGCGCAGGTTCAGGCTAGGCAGCCAGTTGTCGTACGAATTGTTGACCGTCTGCTGCTCCGCGAACGAGGCGATGTCGATCAGGTTGCCCTGGCCGGTCGGGGTGACCCCGCTGCCGCCGGTGGGCAGGCTAGGCCGCGTGAACGAGACGTAACCGCTGCCGGCGCCGGTCGTCTTCACGTAGCGGATGCCGACGTTGCCGTCGATCGGGTACTTCAGGTCATCCCAGCCGAAGCGCAGCTGCGTGTAGGCGGCACGGGTCTTCTCGGTCTGCGTGTTGTTGGCGGCCGGGTCGTTGAAGGTCGCCGCCTTCCACGGATCGCAGGTCGAGCCTTTTTCCGCGCACAGCACGTCGTGATACGAGTGGATCTTGCTCCATTGGTCGGGGAAGCCGCGCACGGTGGCCTCGTCGGCGAACAGCATCGGCGGGATGTTGAATTTGCCGCCGAAGAAGTTGTCCATCGTCTGCAGCGACGAGCCGCCGGCGAAGCGCGGATCGTTCAGGCGGGCGACGCCGTTGATCTGCCAGCCTTCCATCCACGGGAAGGTGATCGCCGACCAGTTGTAGAACTTCTGCGCCTTGTGGTTCTCGCCTTCGCGGTTGGCCAGGCGCACGCCGAAGCGGATGTCGCGCAGCACCGGGTGGTCGAACGAATATTTGACGTCCGATTTCCACGCTTTCTGGGTGGCCGTGGCGCGGTCCAGCGCTTCCTGGGTGTAGGCCCAGTAGTAGTTTTTCGGGTCGGCCATGTAGGCGGCCGAACCGAGGCCGATCTGCGGCACCTTGCCGGTCATGTTCATGGTCTGGTCCGGCAGGATGAAGCCGGTCGACACGTCGGCGTCGAAGCCTTCGGTGGTCGAATGCACATGCTGGAAGTCGTTGGTCCACGACAGGTCCGGCGTGATGCGCCACTGGACGTTGAGCGAGGTGTCGCGGGTGGCCGATTCACGCGTGTTGATGCGCTGCGAGCTGTTGAACGGCGAACCCTTGTAGGTCGGGTTCGAGATCGTGCCGCTCTGGAAGGCGCCGTTTTTGTCGAACACCGAGTCGGCGCTGGCGACCTGCTGGTACCACTTGTCCTCGGACGAGGCCACGACGTGCTCGTCGAGGTCTTCCTTGTAGCGGGTCTTGAAGTAGGTCAGCGCGGCCGTCAAGTCCTTGTTCGGCTTCCACTGCAGGGCCGCGTAGTCGCCGCGGCGGGTGCGTTCGAAGTCCTGCGAGCGATAGCCGACGCCCATCGGTATCCATTGCGTCTTGGAGCGGTCGTACAGGGCCGGATCGGTGGAGTTCACGTGCGGGAAGTATGGGTCGACGCCGACGCCGTCCGAACGGCTCGGACTCTCCGCCTTGGCGAAATTGACCAGCGCGCCGACTTCGCCGAACGGCGTGTTCCAGCGGTTCGACAGCAGGAGGGTGCTGGTCGGCGACGGTTTGCCCTCGCGCAGGGTGGAATACGATTCCGAGAAGCCGGCCGTCCCCTTGAAGCCCTTGTAGTCGAACGGCATGGCGGTGCGCAGATTAACCAGGCCGGCGATGGCGCCTTCGACCTGTTCGGCGGACGGATTCTTGTAGACATCGACGCCGGCCATCAGCTCGGGGGACACGTCGGAGAAGCCGAGCGAGCGGCCGCCACCGGCGGAAAACGCGTCGCGGCCGTTGACTTCCGAACGCACGTAGGTCAGGCCGCGCACGGACACGCCGGAGCCCTCGACCGACTGGCGGTTCGGGTCGCCCGCCATGTTGCGGTCGATGGTGACGCCGGCGATACGCTGCAGCACCTCGGTGACCGAACGGTCCGGCAGCTTGCCGATGTCTTCGGCGACGATCGAGTCGACGACCTCGTCGGCATCCTGCTTGAGTTTTTGCGCCGATTGCAGCGCGGCGCGCTGGCCGCTCACGACAACGACGTTGGGGTTCTTTGCCGGCTCGGCGCTGGTGCTATCGGCCGTTTGCGCCCATGCCGCGCCGCTGTGCAGCAGGACAACCTGCGCGACCGCCGCGGCGATCGCGGTTTTCTTTAATGTACTCACTTCGTCTCCCCTGGGTATAGGTGGTTTTTATAGTTACAAGTCATAACGCTCCAGTGTCGCGTCTTACTGATACAGGTCTCTTGATAAGTGCTATTTGGAAAGTTACGCCTCCATAAAGTTTGTGATGAAATAAAACATGTATGCGCACATGTCAGGCTGCCACCCGCGATGCCGCGCCCGACTTCGCCTGGCCGGCGACATAGGCGCCGTGATCGGGCATGCGCGCCACCGTCTGGGCGATCAGGTCGCGCAGGCCGGCGAAGTGGCCGTGCACCGCACGCAGGTCGACGCGGTCGGCCAGCGGGTCGTAGCGTTTCGGCATCACGCCCAGGCCCATCATCATCGCCACGAACGACGGCTCGGCGAAGCCGCCGCGATCGACGATGGCCACGCGCCCGGTCTCCCGGAACAACTCGATCTGGTGGCGCAGCGCGTCCGGAATCGCCATGTCGGCGCAGTAGCGCCAGAATTCCGAATCGTCGCGCTTGGTCAATTTGTAGTGCAGGATGATGAAGTCGCGCACCGATTCGTAGCGGATGCCCATGAAGCGGTTGAACTCGTCGGCCAGCGCCGGGGCGCAATCGCGGTCCGGGAACAGTTCGAGCAGCTTGCCGACCGCCATTTCGATCAGGTTGATGCTGGTCGACTCGAGCGGCTCGACGAAGCCCGCCGACAGGCCGATCGCGACCACGTTCTTGACCCACGACTTGCGGCGCCGCCCGGTGGTGAAGCGCAGCTGGCGCGGCTCGTCGAGCGCGGCGCCGTCGAGGCCGTCGAGCAGCACGCGGCGCGCCTGCTCGTCGCTGGTGAACCCGTCGCTGTAGACGTGGCCGTTGCCGGTGCGGTGCTGCAGCGGGATGCGCCACAGCCAGCCCGCTTGCTTGGCGGTGGAGCGGGTGTAGGGCGTCAACTGCGCGACCGACGCGCATGGCACGGCTTGCGCGCTGTTGCAGGGCAGATAGGCGCTCCAATCCTCGTAGCCCGCTTTCAGCGCGCCTTCGATCAGCAGGCCGCGGAAGCCCGAGCAATCGATGAACAGGTCGCCTTCGATGCGGCGGCCGTCCTGCAGTTTCACGGCGGTGACGAAGCCGCTTTGCGGATGCTGCTCGACCTCGACGATCATGCCTTCGAGGCGGCGGGCGCCGCGCGCCACGGCGTAGTCGCGCAGATACTTGGCGTACAGGCTGGCATCGAAATGGAAGCCGTAGGAATAGGCGTCGGTCACGCCGGGCTGGTCGTCCTTCGGCGGGCTGAACTTGCCGTGGCGCGCCATCACCGAAGGCACCGACCAGTTCTCGATATCCGGCATGCTGTTGAACGCCTGCGCCAGGCGCAACCAGTGCTGGTGCGCGCCGACGCCGGCCAGCACCGGGCCGAAGTCGCCGAAGGCGTGGAAGAAGCGATTGCCGACGTGGCCCCAGTCCTTGAATTCAATGCCGAGCTTGAAGCTGGCCTGGGTCTTGGCGACAAAGTCGGCGCCGTCCAGCCCCAGCGCCTCGTTGTAGGCGCGGATCGTCGGCAGGGTCGCCTCGCCGACGCCGATGGTGCCGATCTCGGGTGATTCCACCAGGGTCACCTCGCACGGCTCGGTGGGGTGGCGCGCCAGGCGCTGGGCCAGCGGCGCCGCCGCCATCCAGCCGGCCGTGCCGCCGCCCACGATGACGATCCTGCGGATCGCCCCGCCATGCGTGTCAGTGCTGCCCATCTCGTCTCCTGTCAGTATTTTTATGCTCGTTTGCCGAGGTTTTTTTTACAACCGACTCACTATGACAACGTTTTCATCTTTCGGCCAAGCAAAGGCGGCGCAGGCATATGCCACGCGCGGCTTTACGAGGTGGGGCGCGGCCGAGGCGCCGGCCGGCATCGATGACGTTGTCAAATGTTTGTCTCCCGCATTGTTTTTTTATAACTCGCAATTGCTGCTTGTCCATCACAAATTAACATTAATGCGAGCAACGAACAAATAATTCTGCGTCGGTTGTCGCTGTTTAACCGCACAAGCTAAACAGAAACAACAAAAGAAAATCCCCGCCAAAGCGGGGATTAATGAGTTTTAGTTTTGGACGTTAACTGAATATCAGTCGGGAATTCGCCCTATCGGCTGGACGCCGTAGCGATCCGCCTGCACGTTGCCGCTGACGCCATGGGTGCGCACATCGGGGGTAATCGGCAACATCTCCCGGTCCCACGCTTCCCACTGGGCCTTCAATTGCGCGAACACGTCGGGGTGGCGCTTGGCCAGATTGGCGCGCTCGCGCTGGTCCTTGACGACGTCGAACAAAAACTCGTTGCCGCCGATTTTCAGATACTTCCAGTTGCCCGAACGGATGGCGCGCTGGGCGTTGGCCTTGTAGCGCCACAGCACCGTGCGCTCGCGCGGCTTGGCCTGGCCCAGCAACGTCGGCAGCAGGTTCTGGCCGTCCGGCGGATAGGCCGGATCGGGCGCGCCGCCGGCCGCCGCCAGCAGGGTCGGCAGCCAGTCCATGCTGACGGCGACCTGGTCGGTCACCTGCCCCGCCGCGATCTTGCCGGGCCAGCGCACGATGGCCGGCACGCGGATGCCGCCCTCCAGCAGCTCGGTTTTTTGCCCGGACAGCGGCCAGGTGTTGGAGAACCGTTCGCCGCCGTTGTCGCTGGTGAAGATGACGATGGTGTTGTCGGCCAGGCCCTGGTCCTCCAGCGCCTTGAGCACGCGGCCGATCGACGCGTCGAGCGATTCGACCATGCGGCCGTAGGTGGCCAGGTCGCCGCCGTCATAGTGGAAGATGTTGCCGATGTCGCGCGAAATCGCCTCGTCGCCCGGACCTTCCCACGGCCAGTGCGGCGCCGTGTAATGCAGCGACAGCAGGAACGGCTTGCCCGCCTTTTGCCGGTTGACGAAATCGACCGCGCGCGCGCCCAGCAGATCGGTGTAGTAGCCGATCTGCTGCACCGGCACCTCGTTCTCGTACAGGTCCTCCTTGACGTTGGGGCCGACGCCGGGCTTGTGCGTGAAGTAATCGATGGCGCCGCCGTAGTTGCCGAAGAAGCTGTCGTAGCCGCTCTTGATCGGCCCGAAGTTCGGCAGCGAGCCCAGGTGCCACTTGCCGATCAGCGCGGTGCCGTAGCCGTTTTTGCGCAGCAGCGACGGCAAGGTCGGATGCGTGCGCGGCAGGCCGATGGTGTCGGAGGCGCCGGCGATCGGCTCCTCCAGGCCGCCGCGCAGGCGGTACTGGTAGCGGCCGGTGATCAGCGCGAAACGCGTGGCCGAGCACACCGCCGAGTTGGCGTACGCCTGCGTGAAGCGCAGCCCCTGCGCGGCCAGGCGGTCGAGGTGCGGCGTCTTGATGTCTTTTTGGCCGTAGGCGCCCAGGTCGGCGTGGCCGAGGTCGTCGGCCAGGATGAAAATGATGTTCGGCTGCTGCTTGCCCGCCGCCAGCGCGCCCGGCACATAGCCCGCCAGCGCCAGCGCCGGCAAGGTTTTCAGGATGCGGCGGCGGGTGTTGTCGGTGGTGTCGATTTTATCGGTCATTGCTGGTCTCCATTAAAAATCCGCGCGGGCGGTCAGGCCCACCTGGCGCGGCGTGCCGATCACGGTGTTATAGGCGTTGGGGCTGGTGTTCCACATGCTGGTGTAGTACTGCTTGTCGAACACGTTCTTGGCCCACACGGAAATGTCCCAGCGGGTCGCGCCGCGCTTCAGTTTAATCCCGGCCGACAGGTTGGTCAGGCTGTAGGCTGGAATGCGCGAATACTCGGACGCGTCCAAGGTGCCGTAGGTGGCGCCGCGATAGGCGTAGTTGACGTTGCCATAGGCTTCGATGCTGGCGGCCAGCGCGTGCGCGTATTGCGCGCTGAGGTTGCCGATCCAGCGCGGCGCGTTGACCAGCGCCGCCCGGCCCGACAAATCGCACGACGGGCCGAGGCGCTCGGCCGGGCATGGCGCGTTTTTGTACTTGGTGTACGTGACGTCGTTGAACGAGCCGTTGGCGCCCACGGTGAAGCCGCGCGCCACGACCAGGCTGGTGTCGAGTTCCAGCCCGCGGCTGCGCACGTCGCCGGCGTTGGTCAGGTAGGACGTCGCGCTGACGGGGTCGTAAGCGTTGTTCTGGTAGCCGTGCACCTCGTTCCAGAACAGGCTGGCGTTGACCTGCGCGCGGCGTCCCAGCAGGTTGCTCTTGATGCCCAGCTCCAGGTTGTTGGCCTTCTCGTTGTCGACCTTGAGCGAGGATGCGCCGGCCGCGCCCGGCACCGACAGGTTGATGCCGCCGGATTTTTCGCCGTGCGAGACGCTGCCGAAGGCCAGCACGTCGGTATCGAGCTTGTACGCCAGCGTCAGCAGCGCCGACGGGCTCAGGTTGTTCAAGCGGACGTCGCCCGAATTGTAGGCGCCGTAGCGGGCGTTGCGTGCGGCCAGCGCCGCGCCGCCGACCGGCGCGCCGATCGGCACGTCGCGCGTGACGCGCGCCAGCTTGTCCTCGTAGGTGGCGCGCAGGCCGGCGGTCAGGTCCCACTTGGGATCGATATGCCAGATCGACTGGCCGAACAAGGCGTAGCTGTTGACCCGCAGATGGCCGTAGCCGTAGCTGCTGACGTTGCTCCAGGCGCCGGCCGGCGTGGCGTTGAAGCGGTCGGCCAGCGGCCCGTTGACGGTGAAGCTGGTGTTGTCCAGATTCTGATAATAGTAGTAGGCGCCAAGCACCGATTCGACGTCGCGGCCCAGCGGCGTGGCCAGCCGGAACTCCTGGGTGAACTGGCGGTGGCGGGTGGAGGCGCCGACGTTGAGCACCACCGGCACGTCGAGGCCGTCGTCGTTGCGCGGCGTGAAGTTCCAGAAGCGGTAGGCGCTGATCGAGGTGAATTTGTAGTCGTTGTCGAGCTTCCAGTTGACCTCGCCCGAGACGCCGCCCTGGTGCACCGCCACGTGCGAGCCGGCGTCGAGGTTGACCTGGCGCCGCGCCGGATCGGTGACCGGATGCGCGCCGACGGCGGCGGCCTGCGTCAGGAAGCGGCCGCTGGGGCCGGCGCTGTAGAAGATCAAGGTGCCGTTGTTGGAATCCTCGACATTGTAGTCGGCGATCAGGCGCGCGCTGAGCCGGTTGTCCGGTTCCAGCAGCAGCTGCGCGCGCACGCCCTGGCGGTCGCCGCCCTGCACCTTGTCGCCATTGTGGAGGTTGGTGATGTAGCCGTCCTCGTGCGTCTTGTACAGCGAGATGCGGCCGGCGGCCGTGTCCGAAAACGCGCCCGAGATCACCGCCTTGCCTTGCGCATAGCCCTGCTCGCCGATGGACAGCTGCGCGCTGTTTTCGGCGCGGAAGGTCGGCTGTTTGCTGGTGATGTTGAGCACGCCGGCGGTGGTGTTCTTGCCGAACAAGGTGCCCTGCGGGCCGCGCAACAGCTCCAGCTGCTGGATGTCGAGCGTATCGAAGGCGGCCATGCCGGGGCGGGCCAGGTAGACGTTGTCCAGGTAGACGCCGACGCTGCCCTCCAGGCCGTCGCTGGCCGGGTTGTTGCCCAGGCCGCGCACGGCAAAGCTCATCTGGCGGGCGTGGACGTAGTTGACGGTGGTGCTCGGCAGCAGCTGCTGCAAATCCTGCACGCGGTAGACACGGTTGCTTTCCAGGCTGTTCGCGTCCAGCACGCTCATGGTGGTCGGCACGCTTTGCGAGGTTTCGTTGCGGCGGCGGGTGGAGACGGTGACGCGGGCGACCACCTCCTGCGAGGCGTCCACCGCGGCGGCGGCGGCGGCCGGCGTGGCGGCGGCGGACGGGCCGGCATCGCCGCTCGCGCCGGCGCTGCCGCTCTCCCCCACCGCCGCGGGCGTCCCGGCCACGGCGGCCACGGCGGGCAATTGAGCCTGTGCCGGCGCGGCATGGGCGAACACCAATCCATAAGCCGCGGCGACGGCGGCGGCGAGTTTTTTCTGTTGCATAGCGGTTTCCATGATTGAAGCGGGCCAGGCTCAGGCCGGCCCGCCGCGCCGGCGGGTGGCCCGGCGCGTCTGTTATAGGTATGTGGAAGGGCGCGGCGCGGGTGGCCGGGCCGTGGCGTGTCCGCGCTTAGTTCGTGACTACGCGGAACTTGCCTGGCTCCGGCGGCGTGACCGCTTTTTCGGAGCGCGGAGTGCCTTCCGGCACCCAGCCGTACGGCACCGGTTGGGCGCGGTACAACCAATTGCTCAGCACCGGCCTGCCGGCGCCGGCGACCGGCGTCGGCGCGAAGTACGGGCTGACGTATTCCCAGGCGATATCGCCCTTGTTGGTGACCTGGAAGATGCGGCCGTTCATGCCTTCGTCGATCAGCGTATTGCCGTTCGGCAGACGGCGCGCGCTGCTGATGAACGAGCTGTAGAAGCTCCAGTCCGGGCCGTTGGAATCGGCGCCGGTGTATTCCCAGACGATGCGTTTCGATACCGGATCGATCTCCAGCACGCGCGAGCGCGGCTGGACGCCGACGCCGACGCGCGGATAGCCGGCCTCGCCCTGGTTGTCGAACACCAGCAGATTGCCCGCGCCCGGCAGGCCCGGCTCGATCAGGTGGGCGTCGTGCGGGCCGACGATCTGGTCGACGGCGCGCGGCAGCACGCGCGGACCGCGCGCCTGGGCCGGATAGTCGGGGCCCAGCGTCCACACCACCTTGCCGCTGCGCTTGTCGATGATGACGATGAAATTGGCCTCGCGCGAGTCGATCAGGACGTTATCGGGATGGAAACGCTGGTCGCCGGCGTCGAACCAGCGGTTCGGTCCCAGCACGGACATGTTATTGATATGCAGGTAATCGAACGGCGCGCCCTTGCCGCGCGGCGACTGGCCCGACTTGACCAGCCCGAGCGATGCGGGGGAGAAGCCGAATTCGCCCAGATGCTCGGAGGCGATCCACTTCCAGGCGATATCGCCGTTGGCGCCGACTTCATAGATCACGTCGTCGAGCACCTGCGGCGCGGCGAAGCCGGCCACCGGATGCACCAGGTTGGCCAGCACCAGCGTATTGCCGTTGGGCAGACGGCGCCAATCGTGATGCTGCTTGGCGCTGCCGCCGGGCACTTGCGCCGACGCCTTGCCCTCGACCTGGCCGTACACGCCCTGCGCGTCGCCGGCCGCGCCCCACTGCCAGACGACGTTGCTGTCCCAATCCAGTTCGCCGATCGCCTGGTTGCGCAGGCCGTTGCCCTCGTTGGAGGTGCCGGCGGTGCTGGCCAACTGCACCAGCACGTGGCCGCGTTTGCCGCCGGTCAGCGCCGGATCGAGCAGCACCGGCGGAAAGCCCTCGGCGTTCCAGCTGTGCACCTCATTGCCGTTCATGTCGATCAAATGGGTTTTTTTGTCCTGGCCGCTGAAGATCACGTAGCTGTTGTAGGCGGTGCTGGTGTCGTAGCGCGTCACGCCGGTCGGATAGACGCTGGGCGCGGCGGCCACGTCGGCGGCGGAAACCAGCAGCGATAGCGCGAGGGCGAAGGGACCGGTGTTGATCATGGTGCGGCAGCTCGGGAGTGGACAGTGCGGCTATATTACTAATCCACCCACAAAACCCGAACTAATATAACCAAGCAACGATATACAGAAAATATGGGATAAAAAAAATGCCGGCTAAGCCGGCATTGGAATGTGTTGCGTGGAGAAGCTTACACTGCGTCCGCGCCGGTTTCGCCGGTGCGGATACGGATGACCTGCTCGACGTTCTGCACGAAGATCTTGCCGTCGCCGATCTTGCCGGTGCGCGCGGCCTTGATGATGGCGTCGACCACTTGCTCGGCCACGCCGTCATCGACGACCACTTCCACTTTCACCTTCGGCAGGAAGTCGACGACGTATTCGGCGCCGCGATACAGCTCGGTATGGCCCTTCTGGCGGCCGAAACCTTTGACTTCGGTGACCGTCAGGCCGGTGACGTTGACTTCAGCCAGTGCTTCGCGCACCTCGTCCAATTTGAACGGCTTGATCACAGCGGTAATCTGTTTCATGACTTCTCCTTATGGGCAATCTAAATACAAAAATCTGTAGCCGGCGAACCGCAAGCGATTGAGTATATTGTAATCGACAACTTGCGACTGTCCACACCCGACTGAAAAACCGGCCGAAAACCCGCTGTTTGCCCGGTTTTTCACTGATTTTTATCTATTCCTGCACCGGAATGGAGCGTAATTCGTCCATCCAGACCACGCTTTGGGCGTCGCTCGGCGCGCGCCAGTCGCCCCGTGGCGACAGCGAGCCGCCGCTGCCGACCTTGGGCGCGTTCGGCACGCAGCTGCGCTTGAACTGGCTGGTGCGGAAGAAGCGGTCCAGGAAGATGCCCAGGTTTTTCTTGATCGCCGCCAGGTCGTACTGGTTGCGCGTGACATGGTCGCCATCCGGCCAGCGGCCCTGCTCCCGGTCCTGCCACGCGTTGAGCGACAGGAACGCCACCTTCGACGGCCGGAAGCCGAACCGCAGCACGTAGTACAGATTGAAATCCTGCAGCTCGTACGGGCCGATCGTGCTTTCGGTGCGCTGCTCGGGCTGGCCTTCGGCGGTGCCCGGCACCAGTTCCGGACTGATTTCGGTGCCCAGGATGTCCAGCAGCACCTGGGCGTCGTTGCGGCCGATCACGCCCGATTCGGCCACCCAGCGCACCAGGTGCGAGATCAAGGTCTTCGGCACGCTGGCGTTGACGTTGTAGTGCGACATGTGATCGCCGACGCCATAGGTGCACCAGCCCAGCGCCAGCTCGCTCAGGTCGCCGGTGCCGACGACGATCGCGTTGTGGTGGTTCGCCAGGCGGAACAGGTGGTTGGTGCGCTCGCCGGCCTGCACGTTCTCGAACGTGATGTCGTACTGCGCCTGCCCTTCCGAATATGGATGGTTCAAGTCCTTGAGCATCTGCACGCAGCTTGGACGGATGTCGATTTCCTGGGCCGAGCAGCCGACCAGCTTCATCAGCGCGTGCGCCTGCTTCAACGTGCGCCCGCTGGTGGCGAAGCCGGGCATCGTGTACGCCAGGATATTGGTGCGCGGCAGCTTGAGCTTGTCCATCACGCGCGCGCACACCAGCAGCGCGTGCGTCGAATCGAGGCCGCCGGAGACGCCGATCACCACTTTCGTGATGCCGCTCGACGTCAGGCGCTGCGCCAGCGCCTGCACCTGGATGTTATAGACCTCGTTGCAGCGCTCGTCGCGGCGGCGGGCGTCGGCCGGCACGTACGGGAAGCGCTCGACGCAGCGCTTGAGCGCCAGCGGCTCTTCGCGGCCGATTTCCAGCTCGAAAAACACCGTGCGGAATTTGTTGACCTCGGCGGCGTGGCGCTGCACCGATTGCGCGAACGTGTTCATGCGCATGCGTTCGCGCGACAGGCGTTCCAGGTCGATGTCGGCGAAGGTCAGGGTCGGCTCGTCGACGAAGCGCTTCGGCTCGGCCAGCAGCTCGCCGTTCTCGTAGATGACGCCCTGCCCGTCCCAGGCCAGGTCGGTGCTCGATTCGCCGCCGCCGGCCGAGGTATACAGGTAGGCGGCGATGCAGCGCGCGGACTGCTGGCCGACCAGCTGGTTGCGGTAATTGGCCTTGCCGACCAGCGCGTTCGACGCCGACAGGTTGACCAGCACGGTGGCGCCGGCCAGCGCCGCGAACGACGACGGCGCCACCGGCACCCACAAGTCCTCGCAGATCTCGACGTGGAATTTGAACAGCGGCAGGTCGGCCACTTCAAACAGCAAACCCGAACCGAACTGCACGCGTTCGCCCAGCAGATCGATCTCGGTGGCGACCGCGTAGTCGCCGCTGCTGAACTGGCGCGCCTCGTAGAACTCGCCGTAGTTCGGCAGGTAGCTCTTGGGCACCACGCCCTGGATCTGGCCGTTGGCGACGACCACCGCGCAGTTGTACAGCTGGTGCTCGACCCGCAGCGGCGCGCCGACCACCAGCGCCATCTTCCACTGCGCGGACGCGGCGACGATCGTGTCGAGCGCGTCCAGGCAGCCGTCGAGCAAGGCGCGCTGGTGGAACAGATCGTCGCAGGTGTAGGCCGACAGGCCCAGCTCGGGAAACGCGACCAGCGCCGCGCCCTGCGCCGCCGCCTGCGCGGCCAGCGCGATGGTCTGCCCGGCGTTGTAGGCCGGATCGGCGATGCGGCAAACCGGCGCCGCGATGGCGACCCGGGCGAAATCATGCGTGTACAAATTAAGGAAATTCGAGCTCATGTAAAGTCTTTCGCGTGCGCAACCAAACAAAAGCCAATTATCGCACGGCCATGCACGCGCCGCCGCCAACGGATCAGCGCCAGATAGGCTAGACTGGCGCCAACATCAGAGCTGGAGCAAAGCGTGTCAGAAGCAGAGTTTTCGATCATCGACTCGTTGGAAAACGTCGACCAGGCGCAGTGGCAAGCCATCGCCGGCGACAATCCGACGCTGGCCTACACCTTCCTGCACGCGCTGCACGACACCCGCTGCGCTTCCACACAAACCGGCTGGACGCCGCGCTACCTGGTGATGCACCGCGACGGTGCGCTGGCGGCGGCCATGCCGCTATATTTGAAGGATCACAGCCGCGGCGAGTACGTGTTCGATCACGCCTGGGCCGACGCCTTCCACCGCAACGGCATTCCCTACTATCCGAAGCTGCTGTCGGCGGTGCCGTTCACGCCGGTGACGGGCAGCCGGCTCTTGGCGCGCACGCCGGAAGACCGCGCCCTGCTGGCGCGCGCGGCCTTGCAGGTGGCGCGGCAGTTGCAGACGTCGTCGCTGCACATCCTGTTCCCCGACGAGCAGGACCGGCAAGCGCTGGAAGCGGCCGGCTTCATGCTGCGCGAAGGCGTGCAGTTCCATTGGGAGAATCCCGGATACGCCGACTTCGACGCCTTCCTCGCCAGCTTCAAGATGGAAAAGCGCAAGAAGATCCGCCAGGACCGGCGCCGCGTGCACGATGCGGGGATCACCTTTACGCATCTGGCCGGCCGCGCCATCACGCCGGAGGTGCTGCGGTTTTTCTATAGCTGCTATGTGTCGACCTACCACGCGCACTTTTCCAAGCCTTATCTGACCTTGAAGTTTTTCGAGCGCTTGCTGGATCAGGCGCCGGACAGCCTGATGATCGTGCTGGCCAAGCGCGGCGAAGCGCCGGTGGCGGTGGCGTTGAATCTGGTGGGCGGCAACATCATGTACGGCCGCTATTGGGGGACGCAGGAATTCGTCTCCGGGCTGCACTTCGAGACGTGTTACGTGCAATCGATTGAATACTGCATCCGGCACGGCATCGCGCGCTTCGAGGGGGGCGCGCAGGGCGAGCACAAGATGTCGCGCGGGCTGGTGCCGACGCCGACCTGGTCGGCGCATTGGATCGCCGACGAGCGCTTCGCCGACGCCATCGCCGATTTCCTGGCGCAGGAAACGGCGGCCATGAACCAATACATCGACGAGCTCGGGGAGCACGTGCCGTTCAAGCCCGCCGGCGCGTGATTTGGGTCAACCACGCGGCCACGCGCGGCGCGCGATGATGCTCCGCGCCGCATGTGACGATTACTCTTCCAGCAGGCTACGCAGCATCCACGCGGTTTTTTCGTGCGTGTCCAGGCGCGTGGCCAGCAGGTCGGCGGTCGGCTGGTCGTCGGCGCCTTCCACCAGCGGCAGCAGTTTGCGGGCGGTGCGCGCGGTCGCTTCCTGCGCCTTGACCAGGTGCTGAACCATCTCCATCGCCTTCGGCACGCCTTCGACTTCCTTGATGGTCGCCAGCTTGACGAACTCGGTGTACGTGCCCGGCGCCGGATAGCCCAGCGCGCGGATACGTTCGGCGATCAGGTCCAGCGCGGTCCACTGCTCGGTGTACTGCGCCATGAACATCTGGTGCAGGCTGTTGAACATCGGACCTTTGACGTTCCAATGGAAGTTATGGGTCATCAGGTACAGCGTGTAGCTGTCCGCCAGCAGGCCCGACAGGCCGGCGGCAATGTTCGCGCGACTTTCGTCGGAGAGGCCGATATCGATCTTGGAGGCTTTTGCGTCCATGTGTAACTCCTTCTATTAGCTTGGACCTTTATTGTAATCGTAACCAGGCCTGCGCGTGGGAACGTACCGCTCGGCAAACCGGGTCAACGCCGCCCCGCCGGCGCGGCGATGTCGGCGGCGTCTTTGCCTGACGGATCGGACCGGCGCGGGCGTCAACGGAGGCCGCCGATACCCGCATTTGATCAACGGGGTAAAATCGGGTTGATACAATTTTGTCCGGATTGATGAAACCAGTTTGCTTCACAGCATTTTCAATCAAGCCTATACTCTATGCCCCGTTGTATGGTTTTATGAGGAATGTGGCACACACAGCATGAATGCAGATTTTATAAAACAACGGAACCGCTTCAAGTCCGCCACAATGAAGCGTATCAATGTCAGTGAAGAGTCCTACACCAACGTGACGAACCTGCTGGCGACGATCGCCGAGCCGTTCCACGCGCGCAAAGGTGAGTTCCTGCAGCATGCCGGCGTGCCCGCCACCCAGGTGCACTGGCTCGCCAGCGGCGTCGCGCGCAGCGGCTTTTTCAATCGGGACGGCGTCGAGATGACCTTGCGGTTTTTCCGCGAGGGCGAGTCCGCCACCACGCTGACCGATCTGATCACCGGCGAGAGCGGCCAAGCGGCCGTGCAGTTCCTGGTCGCCGAAACCACCATCCACGGCTTCACGCTGGACTGGGCGCAGTCGTGCGCGCTGCGCGCCCAGCATGAAGTATTGCAACATTATCATCTGCAGGCCGCGATGCATGGCTTGCAGAGCCTGGCGCAACGCGCCTACAGCAACGGCGAGACGTCGGCGCAAGAGCGCCTGGCCGCGTTCCGCGAGGAATATCCGGGGCTGGAGGCGCGCATCTCGCAACGCGCGATCGCCTCCTACCTGGGCATCACGCCGCAATACATGTCGCGCTTGCGGCGCGAGGCCGAGGCCGCCGAAGCGGCCGAGGGCGCCACGCGCGAATAAACCCGCCCGGACAAATAAAAAAGCCCCGCGCGGGCTTGCAACGACCGAGGTCGCCGCAAGCCCGCACGGGGCTTTTTGCTGCCGGCCGGTGGTTCGGCCGGCGGTGCATCAGGAATTGCTTGCCGCTTCCTTGTTGTACGAAGCGACGCCGTTCAGGATTTCCTGTTTGGCTTCTTCCGGACCGTACCAGCCGTCGATCTTGACCCATTTGCCTTTTTCCAGATCTTTGTAGTGCTCGAAGAAGTGCTGGATCTGGCGCAGGCGCAGTTCGTTAAGGTCTTCCGGCTTCTGCCAGTGGCTGTAGATCGACAGTACCTTGTCGACCGGCACGGCCAGCACTTTGGCGTCTTCACCGGATTCGTCGGTCATCTTCAGCACGCCGATAGGACGGCAGCGCACCACCACGCCCGGAATCAGCGGGAACGGGGTGATGACCAGCACGTCGACCGGGTCGCCGTCGTCGGACAGGGTGTTCGGCACGTAGCCGTAGTTGCATGGGTAGTGCATCGCGGTGCCCATGAAGCGATCGACGAAGATCGCGCCCGATTCCTTGTCGACTTCGTACTTGATCGGATCGGCGTTCATCGGGATTTCGATGATCACGTTGAAGTCGTTTGGCAAATCGCGGCCGGAAGGCACTTTATTCAAGCTCATGGGTTTCCTCGTTGTTGTGCTGGCAAATGTTTAACTGCGTAATTATAACGAAGTCCAGAGCGCTTGTGCATTGCAGCACTACCGTGCGGAAATTTTAATGGGTCAGATCGGACTTGACGAAATACTTGCGCGCATAGGTCAACAGCTCGCCGTCGTTCGGATGGTCGACCGTTTCGACGCTGACGACCTTGTCGGCGGTGTCGGCGTGGGCCTTGGTCATGTGGCGCATCAGCGCCAGCTTTTCCTGGCCGGGGCCGACCACCAGGATTTGCTTGGCTTCGGTCAGCGCGGCGATGACCTCGTCCATGTAGGTGGTGTCTTCCTCGGCGCGATTGTTGCTCACGACGCCAGCCTTCTTGTGCTGCGACGTGGTCTTGATCACTTCGGTCTCGGCGTCGTCACGGGTGAAATGGATAACGTGGGCTTCGGTCTGGTCAAGCCAGACGACTGCGTGTTGAAACGACATGGGATTTTCCTTGAGGTGGGGAATGCTGCGGAGGGCCGATGAAAAGAAAGATCGCTCATCGGCCAGTGCAAGCATCGTGCGCTCTTATGCCGCCACCATCTGTACGCAAGCGTACCCAGTCCCAAATGAAAAACGCCCCCCTCCGAACCAACAACCCGCGGGGTCAAGTCTGTCATTCCAACCCGCGGGGTCAAGTCTGTCATTCGGACACCGGCTCGACCGTATCTTGATGCTACGGTCCCGCTCGTGTCTAAATGACAGACTTGACCCCGGGGTTATTCGTATCTTGATGCTACGGTCCCGCTCGTGTCTAAATGACAGACTTGACCCCGGGGTTATTCGGCTCGACCGTATCTTGATGCTACGGTCCCGCTCGTGTCTAAATGACAGACTTGACCCCGGGGTTATTCACAGGATGGTTGCTAGCGCGCACTGGCGGTAGTGGTTGGCCGCCTCTTCCTGCTGCTGCAGCGCCTCGTGCATCTGCGCCAGCTTCAGGTGCGATTCGCGCACCATGCGCGGATCGGACGCGTCCGACAGCGCCTGCTCCAGATAGCGCTGCGCCTTGCCCCACAGTTTCTGCTTCAGGCACAGGGAACCGAGCGTGAGCGCCAGTTCGGCGTCCGTCGGGCGCGTGTGCAGCCATTTTTCGCACGCCTCGATCTGCGCCAGCAACGCCGCCGAGCCGGCCGGCGCCGCCGCTTCGCGGTAGGCGCGGATCACGCGCTCGTCCCAGTCGGCGGCCAGCGATTCCTCGGCCACCCTGCGCGCCTCGTCGTGCAGGCCGCGCGCGTTGAAGGCGGTCGCCGCCAGGCAGGCGACGTAGGGCTTGACGCGGTCCGCGTTCGGCACCGTCGCCCACACCCGCTGCAGCGATTCGGCGTCGTTGGTGTGGTCCGACAGCATGTCCGCGTAAGCGAGCTCGCGCAGCCGCGCCGACAGCGCCGGATGCAGCGCGCGGTGCTTGTCGAGCGAGCGCACCAGGCGCAGCACTTCCGGCCAGTTCTTGGCCTGCTGCTGGGCCTTCAACGACCATTGCAGCGCGTGGATGTGGCGCGTGCCGCTGGCGTTGAGCTCGCGCACGGCGTCGAGCGCCGCTTCCGGCTGATGGTCGTCGACCAGCAATTCGGTCATCGTCATCAGGCGCGCGGTTTTCATGACGTTGTCGTCGTTCAGCTTGGCCAGCCACTGGTCGCGGCGGGCGCCCTGGCGCATGCGGTGCGCGGCGCGCGCGCCGATCAGCGCGGCCACGCCGGCGTTCTCCGGCAGTTCCGAGGCCCGGATCGCGGCCTTTTCGGCATGGCCGAAGCGCCCTTCGAACAAGGCCTTCAACGCCTCGCGCAAGCCTTTGTTGCCATCGCGCTCGCGCTTTTGCTGGCGATAGAGCGCCACCTTGGCCGGCATCTTGAGCGTGGCGCGCAAGGCGCGGATGACCGCGTACAGGAACACGAACAGCGCCGCCGCCAGCACGCAGAAGAAGTTGAGCGACATGTCGATCCGGTGCGGCGGGTAGAACAGCACCACGTTGCCCGGATTGAAACGCGCCGTCACGGCGATGCCGATGGCCGCGGCCATCAATGCGACCAACCAGAGAAATAATCGCATGGTTATTGCTTCGCTTTGTAGTTACGCACGGCGTTCAGGCTGTCCGACAGGGTCGGCATCTCGATCGCCAGATTGCTGGTCTGCACCTGGCGCAGCAGCGCCTGCACGGTCTGGGTGTTCTTGGCGCGCGTGTCGAAATACTTGACCAGCGCTTCCTGGGCGGCGATCAGGTCGGCGCGGAACGCCGTTTCATTGCGCGACAGCAGCGCCATGCGGGCGTTCAGCAGCCGCAATTTGAGGTTCTCGCGCAGGAAGTAGGCCTGCGTCGGCGACAGCATCAGCGCGTCCGGCGTTTCCACGCTGCGCACGCGGATCAATTGGCGCACGTCGGTCCACATTTCCGTGCTCCAGCCGGTCCAGGTGTTTTGCAGCGCCAGCAGCCATGGACTCGGCTCGCTCGGTTCGACCACGGGCACCGGCTTACCGTTCTTGTCGAGCAGCGGTTTGAGCTTGACCTTCTTTTCCGGCGCCGCCGGCAAGGTCGGCTTCTCGTCCGACAGCATCGGCAAGTGGTCGATCTGGGCGATGACGTTGTCCAGGCGCAGCGCGACGCCGACCGAGTCGACGCTCGGCAGGGCCTTGAGCTTTTCGGTGTCCTTGGCGATGGCGCGGCGGATCGTGATGAACTGCGGCTTGTCCGACCGCGACAGGCTGCGGTCGGCGTTTTGCAGCGCGATCAGCGCGCCCGGCACGTTGCCGGCCAGTTGCAGCTGCTGGCTGGCGGTCGACAAGACCTGTTCGATCTCGGTCAGCGCCCACTCGTCGCGGTTCTTCGACAGATCCTGGTACAGCTGCTCGAGCGCCAGTTGCTGGCTCTGCGCCTCCAGTTGTTTGCTTTCCAGCAGGCCAACCTTGATCTGCAATTCGCGGCTGGTTTCCTGCACGGCGCGCGCCATGGTGCCGGTTTCGGCGTTGACCGAGTCGCCTTTTTGCAGGCGCAGCGCCATTTCCTGACGCAGCTTGCCCATCTTGTTGTGGGTCGACCAGGTCTGGGCGGCCAGCAACACGGCCAGCACCACCACCCCGCCCAGCAGGATGCGCGGCTGTTGCAGCGTGTCGAGCAAGCGGGGCTCCGGCGGCGATTTCAGCGGCGCGGACGGGGACTCGGCGGCGGCGCCGTAGGCGGTGCCGGTCGGGGCGACAGGGTCGGGTAATGTAGGCAAATCGTTCATAGGCGTGATTGTAACGCGGCCAGCAGGCGTTCGTCGCCTGATCCGGTGAGCGTCAGACGGGAAAAGCCCAAATTGCTTGCAGTTTCGGCAATTCGGGCATGCGGGACGATCAAATGCTGTTGTTGCATCGACACAACACATGACGGCGTGCCGCCCGGGCTTTTTGCATCCAGCTCGGCCAGCAGGCCGCACAGGCCGCGCAACGCCTCGGAACTGGTGACGATCCAGTCGTTTGGTCGCGCCAGCAAGCGGCGCAGGGTGGCTTCCAGCGCCGGCGTCAGCTGCGGCACCGAGCGGCGGTAGGCCGCCACCACGTCGACCCGGGCGCCGGCCGCGCGCAGGCCGTCGCCCATCAGCTCGCGTCCGCTCTCGCCGCGCACGATCAGCACCGGACGGTCTTTCAGCGCGGCCAAATCCAGCGTTTGCAGCAAATGTTCGGAATCGCTGTGGCCGTTGTCGGCCGGGCTGACGATATCGAACCGGTCCGCGGTGACGCCGTGCGCGGCCAGCGCCAGCCGGCTGCCCTCGCCCACCACGGCCGCCGTCACGCCGGCCGGCCACTGTTGAATATGGGCGAAGGCGGCGTCGATGGCGTTGGGCGACACGAACGCGACCATCGCGTAGGCCGGCACGGGGCCGCACAGCCGCGCCAGCGCGGCCCGCAGCGCCGATGGGTCCGGCAGCGGCGCGATCTCCAGCAAAGGCAGCACCTCGACTTCGCGCCCCAGCGCGGCCACGCGGGCCGCCAGCGGCCGCGCTTGCGCCAGGGGCCGGGTGATGACGACGCTACCGGTCATGCGATGGTCTTCCGCCGGCCATCAAACCGGCTGGGCGCCGGTCGAGCCGTCGGCGTTCAGCTCGCGCGAGCGCGCCTCCTCCTCGGCCTGGGCGGCGTCGCTCAGGCAGGCGGCCAGGATGCCGACCGCGTCCTGCGCGCGCAGCAGCTCGGACACTTGCAGGCCCAGCGCCTCCGGATCGGCGGCCGCGCCGCGCACCTCGGCGCTGGCGACGCGGCTGCCGTCCGGCGTGCCGACCATGGCGCGCAGGTGCATCCGGCCGTCCTCCACGGTGGCGTAGGCCGCCAGCGGAATCTGGCAGCTGCCGCCGAACACCCTCGACACCTTGCGCTCGGCCCTGACGGCCTGCTCGGTGGCCAGGTCGTTGAGCGGCGCCAGCAAGGCCTTCAAATCCATGCCGTCGTCGCGCTCGGCGATCTCGATCGCCATCGCGCCCTGCCCGGCGGCCGGCAGGCTGTCCTCGGGCGCCAGCACGGCGCGGATGCGCTGCGGCAGTCCCAGGCGCTTGAGGCCGGCGGCGGCCAGGATGATGGCGCTGTAGTCGCCGCGATCGAGCTTGGACAGGCGCGTGTCGAGGTTGCCGCGCAGCGGTTTGATGACCAGGTGCGGATAGCGCGCCGCGATCAGCGCCTGGCGGCGCAGGCTGCTGGTGCCGACGATGGCGCCCGGCGGCAGGTCCGCCAGGGTGGCGTAGTCGTTGCAGACGAAGGCGTCGCGCGGGTCTTCGCGCAGCATCACGGCGGCCAGCGCGAAGCCCTCCGGCAGCTCCATCGGCACGTCCTTGAGCGAATGGACCGCCAGGTCGGCGCGGCCCTCGGCCATCGCCACCTCCAGTTCCTTGACGAACAGGCCCTTGCCGCCGACCTTGGACAAGGTGCGATCCAGAATTTGATCGCCTTTCGTCGTCATTCCGACAATTTTGACATCGCACTGCGGATATAATAATGTCAAGCGTTCACGGACGTGCTCGGCCTGCCACATGGCCAGGCGGCTCTCCCGCGATGCGATCACCAATCTGGACGGGGGAGTTTGGACCACTTCGGATGTTTTCAAAACCAGTTCTTTCGCTGTAGCTGACGCTCACCGGCGCTGGCCAGTAAATCGCGCATGTTTAAGATCACAAATTTTATCATGCTCACCTTCATGCAGAACCGGGCTACCAGCCTTTGCACCGACATTTCACATCTTTGCGGCTTATCACATGGCAAAACAATCTAGTGCAATCGACGACAACATCGCTGAACAATCAGGCGCGGCTCCCGAAGTAGACAAGGACGCGCCCCTTAAAGAGGATATCCGCCTGCTCGGCCGCCTGCTGGGCGACGTGCTGCGCGACCAGGAAGGCGAGGAAGTGTTCGCCGTGGTCGAAACCATCCGCCAAACGGCGGTGCGCTTCCGCCGCGAGGCCGACGCCGGCGCCGCCAAGGAACTGGACGGCATGCTCAAGATCCTCACGCGCGAACAGACCATCTCGGTGGTGCGGGCATTCTCGTACTTCTCGCACCTGGCCAACATCGCCGAGGACCAGCACCACATCCGCCGCCGCCGCGCCCACCTGCTGGCCGGCTCCAACGCCCAGAAGGGCAGCGTCAGCTTCGCGCTGTGCAAACTGAAGGAAGCCGGCGTCAGCGAACAGACCGTCGGCGAGTTCTTCGACCAGGCCCTGATCGCCCCGGTGCTGACGGCCCACCCGACCGAAGTGCAGCGCAAATCCATCCTCGACGCCGAGCACGACATCGCCCGCCTGCTGGCCGAACGCGACCTGCCGCTGACGCCGAAGGAAAAGTCCGCCAACATGCACCTGCTGCGCGCGCGCATCGCCACCCTGTGGCAGACCCGCATGCTGCGCTACACCAAGCTGACCGTGGCCGACGAGATCGAAAACGCGCTGTCGTACTACCGCACCACCTTCCTGCGCGAACTGCCGGGCTTGTACGACGACATCGAGAGCGACATCGCGCACCACTACGGCAGCGCCCCCGCCGACGACCAGGAAGCGCAGGTCAAGCCGATCAACGCGCCGTACGTGCAGATGGGCAGCTGGATCGGCGGCGACCGCGACGGCAACCCCAATGTCAACGGCGGCACCATGCAGCACGCGCTGGTGCGCCAGGCCACCACCATCCTCGACTTCTACCTGGAAGAGGCGCACACCCTGGGCGCCGAGCTGTCGATCTCGACCTTGATGGTCGGCTGCACCCCCGCGCTGCAGGCGCTGGCCGACCAGTCGCCGGACACCTCCGACCACCGCGCGGACGAACCGTACCGCCGCGCGCTGATCGGCATTTACGCGCGCCTGGCCAGCACCGCCCGCGCGCTGGGCGCGACCAACATCCTGCGCAAGGAAGTCGGCCACGCCGAGCCGTACGCCAGCGCCGCCGGCTTCTCGGCCGACCTGCAAACCCTGGTCGAGTCGCTGGTCGCCAACCACGGCGAAGTGCTGGTGCGCCCGCGCCTGTCGACGTTGAAGCGCGCCGCCGACATCTTCGGCTTCCACCTGGCGTCGCTGGACATGCGCCAGTCGTCCGACATCCACGAGCGCGTGCTGGCCGAGCTGTTCGCCAAGGCCGGCGGCGAGCCGGCCTACGCGTCGCTCGACGAAGACGCCAAGGTGGCGCTGCTGCTGAGCGAGCTGTCGCAGCCGCGCCTGCTGTACTCGCCGTACATCGACTACTCCGACGAGACCGATTCAGAGCTGGGCGTGCTGCGCGCGGCGCGCCAGATCCGCGACCGCTACGGCGCCAGGGCGATCCGCAACTACATCATCTCGCACACCGAAACCGTGTCGGACCTGCTGGAAGTGATGCTGCTGCAAAAGGAGATGGGCCTGCTGCGCATCGCCGCCGGCGAAGGCGACGGCCGCACCGAGGCGGAACTGGACCTGATGGTCATCCCGCTGTTCGAAACCATCCCCGACCTGCAACGCGCCGCCGGCATCATGGAAGCGGTGATGGCGCTGCCGCTGGTCAAGGGCCTGATCGCCAAGCAGGGCCAGATCCAGGAAGTCATGCTGGGCTACTCGGACTCCAACAAGGACGGCGGCTTCCTGACCTCGACCTGGGAACTGTACAAGGCCGAAACCCACCTGGTGACGGTGTTCGAAAAAGCCGGCGTCAAGCTGCGCCTGTTCCACGGCCGCGGCGGCACGGTCGGCCGCGGCGGCGGTCCGAGCTACGAGGCCATCCTGGCCCAGCCGCACGGCACCGTCAACGGCCAGATCCGCCTGACCGAACAGGGCGAGATCATCGCCTCCAAGTTCTCCAACAAGGACATCGGCCGCCGCAACCTCGAGCTGCTGGTCGCCGCGACCCTGGAGGCGAGCCTGATGCCGCAGTCGGAAGACAGCGCCCACCTCGAGCAGCTGAGCCAGTTCGAGGCGATCATGGCGGAGATTTCCGACCGCGCCTACAAGGCCTACCGCAACCTGGTCTATGAAACCCCGGGCTTCACCGACTACTTCTTCAGCGCCACGCCGATCGCCGAGATCGCCGAACTGAACCTCGGTTCGCGTCCGGCCTCGCGCAAGTCGACCAAGCGCATCGAGGACTTGCGGGCGATTCCGTGGGGCTTCTCGTGGGGCCAGTGCCGCCTGCTGCTGCCGGGCTGGTACGGCTTCGGCAGCGCCATCGGCGCCTGGATCGCCGACGGCGACCAGCAAACGCGGCTGGCGCAGCTGCGCAACATGTCGCAAGCCTGGCCGTTTTTCGCCACCCTGCTGTCGAACATGGACATGGTGCTGGCCAAGACCGACCTGGCGATCGCCTCGCGCTACGCCGAGCTGGTGCAGGACAAGGAATTGCGCGACCGCATCTTCAAGCGCATCACCGAGGAGCACGCCAACACCTTGACGATCCTGCAGGACATCACCGGCGCGTCCGAGCGCCTGACGGGCAACCCGCTGCTGGCGCGCTCGATCCAGAACCGCATCGCCTACCTCGATCCGCTGAACCACTTGCAGGTCGAGCTGATCAAGCGCCACCGCGCGCTGACGGTCGATCCGGCCAAGGCGACGGACGAGCGGGTCCACCGCGGCATCCACCTGTCGATCAACGGCGTCGCGGCCGGCTTGCGCAACACCGGCTAAGCCGTTTCACCGTCGATTGAACGACCAGCGCCCCGACTGATCCCCGGGGCGTTTTTTTTGCGTTTTTAATTTGTGGTTTGAAATTTCAAGTTGAAATCCGCTATGCTCCTTGTCATGGACATCATCACGAGTTGGACACTTCTGCGCGCCCGCTTGCTGATGCAGGGAGCGCTGTGCGCGCTGATCGCGCTGATCGCACTGATCGCGCCCACCCCGCCGGCGCTGGCCGCGCAGCACGCGCGCCTGCTCGGCGACTACGCGCACCGCGCCTGGAGCGCCGCCCAAGGCGCGCCGGCGCAAGTCCAGGCCATCACGCAAACCCCGGACGGCTGGCTGTGGCTGTCCACGCCCACCGGCTTGTACCGTTTCGACGGCGTCAATTTCGAGCGCCGCGACCAGGTCGGCGGCCACGCGCTGCGCTCGACCATCGTGCTGCCGCTGCACACCGCGCCCGACGGCGGCCTGTGGGTCGGCTACCGCTTCGGCGGCGCCAGCGTCTTCAAGGACGGCAAGGCCGCGCACTACGGCGCCGACAACGGCTTCCCGCCGGGCGCCGCCCACAGCTTCACCACCGCGCCGGACGGCGTGCTGTGGGCCACCACCGCGCGCGGCCTGGCCTGGCTCGACCGCGCCCGCGACCGCTGGGTGCGCATCGGCGCCGACAGCGGCTTCAATCCGCCCCAGGCCATCTGGCAGGTGCTGTTCGACCGCGCCGGCACGCAGTGGGTCTCGACCTCCAGCGGCGTTTATTACCGCCGCGCCGGCGAGGCGCGCTACCGCGTCGCCAGTCCCGGCAACATCGAGCTGGCGTCGCTGGCCGCCGGGCCCGACGGCACAGTATGGGTGTCGAACGGCGGCGACGCCAACTACCGCCTGGCGCAGACGCCGCCGGTCGCCGGCGCCAGGCCGCCGAAGCCGGAACTGCCGGGCAGCGGCATGTGGTTCGACCGCGCCGGCACGATGTGGCTGGCCAGCGATACCCACATCGAACGCGTGCTGCCGGACGTGTTTCCCGATCCGCGCCAGCGCCTCACGCGCGACCAGGGCTTGAGCGGCCTGAGTCCGCAAACCTTTTTTGAAGACCGCGACGGCAATATCTGGTTCGGCACCGCGACCGGCCTCGATCGATTCCGCCGCCACCGCGCCGTGCCGCTGCCGGGCGACCAGCCGATCGTCACGCCGGGCCTGGCGGCCGGCGCCGACGGCAAGGTCTGGCTCAGCAACTTCGCCGCCAACGCCTGGCTGATGGACGCCGAAGGCCGCCGGCATGCCGCCCTCGGCACCGGTTTCTGGAGCTCGGTGGCCGGCAGCGGCGCTGGCGGCCCCGCGCTCGGCAGCTATCGGGGCATCTGGCAGGCGGGCAAGCTCATCCCCGCCCCGCCGGCGCCGCTGCGCGACAGCCCCACGCTGTACGCGCTGGCGCACGGCCGCAACGGCGACTGGTGGGCCAGCTATCTGAACTACGACCTGTTCCGCTACCGCGACGGCCGGTGGGAACAACCGTACCCGGCGCTGCCCAAGCTGCGCGTGATGTCGCTGCTGTCGGACACCCACGAGCGGCTATGGATAGGCTACCAGGGCAACCGCATCGCCGTCGTCGACGGCGCCAGGGTGGCGCTGCTGGGCGCCGAACAGGGCCTGCGCATCGGCAATGTGCTGTGCATCTATGAGCGCAACGGCAATTTATGGGTGGCGGGCGAATCGGGCGTGGCCCGCTACGACGGCCAGCGCTTCGTGCCGCTGCTGGCCGCGGACGGCCACGAGCTGCGCGGCATCAGCGGCATCGTCGCCACCGACCAGGGGGAACTTTGGCTGCACGGCCACGACGGCGCCTTCCGCATCGGCGCCGACCAGCTCGAGGCCTTCGTGCGCGACGGCGCCAGGGTGGCGTACGAACTGCTGGGCAGCGAAGAAGGCCTGACCGGCACCGTCCAGCCCAGCGGCCCGTTCCCGTCGATGGTGCAGGCCGGCGACGGCAAGCTGTGGCTGTCGACCACCAGCGGCGCGATGCTGATCACGCCCGGCGCCATCCGCCGCGACCCGCTGCCGCCGCCGGTCGAAATCCTTTCGGTCTCCAGCAACGGCAAGCGCTACGCCGCCGACCGGCCGCTGCGCCTGCCGCAGGGCGCGAACAACCTGCACATCGCCTTTACCGCGCTGGCGTTGTCGGTGCCGGAGCGCGGCGCCTTCCGCTACCGGCTCGACGGCGTCGACCAGGACTGGCAAAACGCCGACGGCCGGCGCGAAGCGTTCTACACCAACCTGCAGCCGGGGAATTACCGCTTCCACGTGATCGCCGCCAACCGTGACGGCGTGTGGAATTCCCGGGGCGCGGCGCTCGACATCGCGCTGCCGCCGACGTTCCTGCAAAGCGGCTGGTTCAAGCTGCTGTGCGGTGTGCTGCTGATCCTGCTGGTGGTGCTGGCGTGGCGCTGGCGGCTGGCGCAGGTGGCCAGGCTGATCGAGGCGCGCCAACTGGAGCGCCTGAGCGAGCGCGAACGCATCGCCCGCGCGCTGCACGACACCTTCCTGCAACAGGCGCAGGGCACGGTGCTGATGATGCAGGCGGCGATGGAGCAGATACCGCCGGCCCTGCCCGCGCGCGCGGCGATGGAGCGCGGCATCGGCTACATCGAACGGGCGCTGGTCGAGGGGCGGGACGAGGTGATGGGCTTGCGCTCGGCGGCGGCCGCCGACGAGACGCTGGCCGAGGCGCTGGCGTGCTTCGGCAACGGCCTGGCCGAGCTGCTGCCGGCGCGTTATCGCCTGGTGGTGCGCGGCGCGCCCTATCCGCTGGAAGCGGCGCTGCGGGGCGATCTGTTCGCCATCGGACGCGAGGCGATCGGCAACGCCTTCCGCCACGCCGGGGCCGGGGAAATCGTGGTGGAGCTGGACTTTGGCGCCGACGCGCTGACCTTGCAGGTGCGCGACGACGGCAAGGGCATCGCGCACGACATCCTCGACCAGGGCAAGCGCCGCGGCCACTACGGCCTGGTGGGCATGCGCGAGCGCGCCGCGCGCATCGGCGCGGTGCTGGAAGTCGCAAACGGCAGCGAAGGCGGCGCGCAGGTCCGGGTGACGCTGGCCAGTGAGAAGTCTTAACCTTCCCTTCAGCCAGGTGGTGCACTGTACGTTGGAGCAGCGACATGCGCCGCGCATGGCGTGTAATGTCGCAGCACCCACCCACCCAGCCAACCCAGCCAACCCAACCCAACCCAAGGAGCCAGCACATGAAACTGAAAGACAAAGTCTGCGTCGTCACCGGCGCCGCCAGCGGCATCGGCAAGGAAATCGCCCTGATCTACGCGCGCGAAGGCGGCAAGATCGTCATCGCCGACCTCAACCTGGAAGCGGCCCAGGCCACCGCCGACGAGCTCAAGGCCGCCGGCGGCCAGGCGATGGCCGTCGCCATGAACGTCACCGACGAGGCGCAAGTGAACGCCGGCATCGCCGCCGTGGTCGACGCCTGGGGCGGGATCGACGTGCTGGTCAGCAACGCCGGCATCCAGATCATCCACCCGGTCGAGGACTTCCCTTACGAGGACTGGAAAAAGCTGCTGTCGATCCATCTCGACGGCGCCTTCCTCACCACCAAGGCCTGCCTGCCGCACATGTACAAGGCCGGCAGCGGCAGCGTCATCTACATGGGTTCGGTCCACTCGAAGGAAGCCTCCAAGCTCAAGTCCGCCTACGTCACGGCCAAGCACGGGCTGATCGGCCTGGCCAAGGCGGTCTCGAAGGAAGGCGCCGAGCACGGCGTGCGCGCCAACGTCATCTGCCCCGGCTTCGTGCGCACCCCGCTGGTGGACAAGCAGATCCCCGAGCAAGCCAAGAGCCTGGGCATCTCCGAGGACGACGTCATTAAAAAAGTCATGCTGGCCGACACCGTCGACGGCAAATTCACCACGGTCGAAGACGTGGCCGAAGTCGCGCTGCTGTTCGCCAGCTTCCCATCGAACGCGCTCACGGGTCAATCGCTGGTCGTCAGCCACGGCTGGTTCATGCAATAAACTTCGGACTGGCCTGCGGCCGCCGCGATGCGGGGACAGGTGACGGACGAAAAAAAAGGGAGGCGCTCGGCCTCCCTTTTGTTTGCTTGCTCGACGCTTAGTTCTGCGTCAGGAACGTCTTCAGCTTGTCCGAACGCGACGGCTGGCGCAGCTTGCTCATGGCCTTCGCCTCGATCTGGCGAATCCGCTCGCGCGTCACGTCGAACTGCTTGCCCACTTCTTCCAGCGTGTGGTCGTTCGACATTTCCACGCCGTAGCGCATGCGCAGCACTTTCGCTTCGCGCGGGGTCAGCGAGTCCAGCACTTCCTTGATGACGTTGCGCATCGACGCGTGCAGCGCGGCGTCCAGCGGGGCCAACGTGGTGTTGTCCTCGATGAAGTCGCCCAGCTGCGAATCGCCGTCCTCGCCCATCGGCGTTTCCATCGAGATCGGCTCTTTGGCGATCTTCATGATTTCGCGCACTTTGTTTTCCGGCATTTCCATCTTGACGGCCAGGGTCGCCAGGTCCGGCTCGCTGCCGGTTTCCTGCATGATCTGGCGCGAGATGCGGTTCATCTTGTTGATCGTTTCGATCATGTGCACCGGCACGCGGATGGTGCGGGCCATGTCGGCGATCGAACGGGTGATGGCCTGGCGAATCCACCAGGTCGCATACGTCGAGAACTTGTAGCCGCGGCGGTATTCGAACTTGTCGACCGCCTTCAGCAGACCGATGTTGCCTTCCTGGATCAGATCGAGGAATTGCAGGCCACGGTTGATGTACTTCTTGGCGATCGAAATCACCAGGCGCAAGTTGGCGACCGTCATTTCACGCTTAGCCTGGCGCGCGCGTTTTTCACCGGCGGCCATCTGCTTGTTGATCTTGCGCAGGTCGGCCAGCGGCAGCGCCACGCGCGCTTGCAGGTCGATCATCTTCTTTTGCAGCTCTTTGACGGCCGGCACGTTGCGGCCGAGGATGGCGCTGTACGGATAGGCCGAATCGACTTCGCCGTCGACCCAGTCCAGGTCCGTCTCGTTACCCGGGAACACCTTGATGAAGTGGGCGCGCGGCATGCCGCATTTGTTCACGCACAGCTCCAGCACCGCGCGCTCGATGTGGCGCACTTCTTCCATCTGGCCGCGCAGCGTGTCGCACAGCTTTTCGACGACCTTGGCGGTGAAGCGGATGCCCAGCAGTTCGGCGGAAATCGCTTCCTGCGCCGACACGTAGGCCTTCGAGCCGTAACCGCCGGCGGCCTTGCGCATCTTGTCGTACTGGGTCGAGATGACGTCGAACTTTTCCAGCGCGGCTTTTTTCAACTGCGCCAGTTGCTCGGTCGAGAAGCCGGCCGCGCCGCCATTGGCGTCGCCGTCTTCCTCCTCGACTTCCTCTTCCTCTTCCTCGTCGTCGTCCGACGGCGCGGCCGGCGCGGCGGCCACGGCCGGCGCGTTGTTCGCTTCGTTCAGGTCGACGAAACCGTCCACCACTTCATCGACCTTGAGCTCGTCCGCTTCGATCTTGCGGGCCAGCGCGACGATCTCGGCGATCGTGGTCGGGCAGGCGGAGATGGCCTGGATCATGTCCTTCAAACCGCCTTCGATACGCTTGGCGATCTCGATCTCGCCTTCGCGCGTCAGCAGCGCCACGGCGCCCATTTCACGCATGTACATGCGGACCGGGTCGGTGGTGCGGCCGAAGTCGGAGTCGACCGTCGACAGCGCGGTCGCGGCGGCCGCTTCCACTTCGTCGTCGGAGGTGACGGTGGCCACGCTGTCGGTCAGCAGCAGCGATTCGGCGTCCGGGGCGCGCTCGTAGATGGCGATGCCCATGTCGTTGAAGGTGGCGATGATGCCTTCGATCGCTTCCGGATCGACGATGTTTTCCGGCAACTGGTCGTTGATCTCGGCGTAGGTCAGGAAGCCGCGCTCCTTGCCCATGTTGATCAAATTCTTGATCTGGTTGCGGCGGCGCTCCAGGTCCTCGGCCGAGCTTTTCGGGTCCATGCCCAGCATGTCGGCGGCGCCGCCCTTGGCTTTGCGCTCGCGCGCCTTCGACACGGCCTTCAGTTCGGCGCGCTCGACGGCGTTCAACGCCGCCACTTCGTCGTTTTCCGGCGTGAATTCGGATGGCTTGCGGCCACGGCGGCCCGGCACCTTGACGCTCGGCAGCAGATAGCCGGAGGTGTCGATCGACGCCAGCGTGGCGGCGTCGGTGACCTGGCTGACGGCCGGGCCGGCGGTGACGATGGTCACCGGCGCTGGCTCGGCCTTGGCGACCTTGACCAGCTTGGACTTCGGCGCGGCCTTGACCACCACCGTGTCGGCGACCGGCTCGTCGGCGCCGGCGGGCGCGCCCTTGCGCGCCACCTTGACGGTCTTGACCGGCGACTCGACTGCCACCTGCGCCTCGGCCTGGGCCGCTTCGGCGGCGGCGCTCAGGCGCGTTTTCTTCTTGACTACCGTTACTTTGCTCGCTGCCTCTTGCGCATTATCGATCACATAGGATAGAGTCGTCTTTGGCACCACCAGCGGAGCGGAGCTGGTGCGGGCGGTCTTGACGGACAACGTTAAAGTTTTCGGCGTTTTTGTCATTAAAAGTCTCTCAATGCGTATTCGCCAGAAAATACAAAATACCATAGCCCGCGCCGACCGTTACCGGTGCGCATGGATGGAAATGTTGTAATTTAGCTGACGACTATCTGCGGAATAAAAAAAGCCCGCTTCCAACAACGGGCTTGTTTCTCTTTTCAGTGAAGAATGAGGAGAGGGCAAAGTATGCCGTATAGCGAGACATCAGGATAATGAATAAATCACATATCCGACATCCTGAAACCATATAACAAGGGCACGCGCCCCTGTCAGACCTATCGCATCCTGTACCAAACTGAACCGCACCGCCCTGCAATTGGTGCGTCAAGCATTATACACGTTTTAGGCCGGCGCCGCACCTGCCGTCCATCTCCCTTTGGCCGGAGTGTGAGCAAACCGGCACGCTGGCCTAAAAGGCACTGCAATCCCGGGGGGCGCATGATATGCTGGCGCCTCTTGCTTAACCTACGAAGTCGATGAACACTAGCCTTACCCCTCAGCCTTTGGCGACCGAGCCAGCCGCATCCGCTCCGGCCACCGCGGCCCTGACCCCGCGCACCCTGTTGAAACAGCTGCAAACCCAATTCCCGGCGTTCCGCGATTTTCTGCCGTTGTCGATCGGTATCGACAAGCAGATCCTGGCGGTCATGCCCGAACTGGACCGCAAGACCATGCGCTCGGCGCTCGGCATCCACACCGGCTCCTTGCGTTACCTGAAAGTGATGGAAAAAGCCAAGGTGCGCCATGACCTCGACGGCACCCCCGGCGCCGAAGTCACCGACACCCACCGCGCCCACGCCACCCAGGTACTGCAGGAGCGCTTCAAGAAAGAAGCCGAACGCAAGAAGGCCGAGCGCGACGCCGCCGCCGCCGAGGAAGCGGCCCGCGTGCGCGCCGACAAGCTGAACCAGCTGACCGCGAAATTCTCGCGCAAGGGTTAAGCTTGGCTGAGTTGCCCACGCAGTTGCCGAACACTCGGCACGCACCGGCGGCGGAGGCCGATCTGCCGCCCTATGTCGGCCTGCGCATCGCCGATGTGCAACTGGTGACCACGCCGGACCATGCGCTCGCCGCGCGCGCCGCCCTGCTGGCGGCCGACGCGATCGGCTTCGACACCGAGTCGAAGCCGACCTTCGTCAAAGGCGAGACCTCGACCGGCCCCCATCTGATCCAATTTTCCACCGACGACAAAGCCTATCTGTTCCAGATCGGCGGCAACACGCCGGCGCCAACGCTCGAGCTGCTGCAAGCGATCCTCGAGCAGCCGGCGCCGCTGAAGGTCGGCTTCGGCCTGTCCGACGACGTCAAGCGGCTGCACGCCAAGCTGGCGATCCGCGCCGCCGGCGTGGTCGACCTGTCGGTGGCGCTGCGCACGCCGGGCCAGCGCAACGACCTCGGCGCCAAGACGGCGGTGGCCAAGTTCTTCGGCCAGAAGCTGCAAAAGTCCAAGAAAATCTCGACCACCAACTGGGCGCTGCCGCGCCTGAACGACAAGCAGATCCTGTACGCGGCCGACGACGCGCAGGTGGCGCTGCGCGTGTACCGGCACTGGATCGCCAACGGCGGCAAGCTGCCGCCGATGCGGCCGGTGAAGCTGCCGCGCGCGCCCAAGCCGCCGCCGACCGACGCCTAGACCTTCTGTCCACTGTCATTTCTGGCAACACCCGGGTATCCTGTCTGAAATAATCAGGGACCAGGAACCGTATGCCGACTTTTTCCACTTTGCGATTGGGCGCGTTGTTGGCGCTGAGCCTGCCCGCCGCCGCCGCGACGCCACCCGATACGCTGGAGCAGCGCGTGGCCGCCTGCATCGCCTGCCACGCCGCCAAGGAGCGCGGCGACGCCTTCTTCCCGCGCATCTCCGGCAAGCCGGCCGGCTACCTGTATAACCAGCTGGTCAATTTCCGCGAGGGGCGCCGCAATTATCCGATGATGACCTATATGGTCGACCATCTGCCCGACGCCTACCTGCGCGAGATCGCCGACTACTTCGCCGCCCGGCATCCGCCCTACCCTCCGGCCCAGGCCGGCAGCGGCGCCAACGCCGGCGCCGCCAGCCTGGCGCGCGGCGAGGCGCTGGTGCGGCATGGCGATCCGGCAAAAAAAATCCCCGCCTGCGTCAGTTGCCACGGCGCGGCGCTGTACGGCGTCGAGCCGGCCATCCCGGGCTTGGTCGGCCTGCCCAGCGACTACGTCAACGCCCAGTTCGGCGCGTGGAAGAACCAGGTGCGCCGCGCCGCCGCGCCCGACTGCATGGCCGACATCGCCGGCAAGCTGACCGTGGCCGACGTCGCCGCCGTCTCGGCCTGGCTCAGCAAGCAGCCGCCGGACGCCGCCGCGCGGCCGGCCGCCGCCGCCAGCATCGCCCTGCCGTTGCCGCAGCCGTGCGGCAGCGTGCCGGGGGGCGCCCAATGAGCGCGGGGACGACGACGATGAAAAAAATCCTGTATACGCTGGCGGGCCTGCTCGGGTTGGCCGTGGCCGGCGTGCTGTTCATGCTGGTCCGTACCGGCAGCGACGATCCCGGCCCGCCGCCGACCGTCACGGCCAAGCTGTCGCCGGCCGGGAAAATCGCCCGTGGCGCCTATCTGGCCAAGGCCGGCGACTGCATGGCTTGCCACACCACGCGCGGCGGCAAGCAATACGCCGGCGGCCGCGCGCTCACTACGCCGTTCGGCAGCGTGATCTCGCCCAACATCACATCGGACAAGGCCACCGGCATCGGCGGCTGGAGCGCCGACGACTTCTGGCTCGCGCTGCATAACGGCAAATCGAAGGACGGCCGCCTGTTGTATCCCGCCTTCCCGTACACCAATTACACCCGCATCACGCGCGACGACTCGGACGCGCTGCACGCCTACTTCCAGTCGGTGCCGGCGGTGAGCCAAGCCAACCGGCCGCATCAATTACGCTTCCCGTACAACCAGCAATTCATGCTGGCGGCATGGCGCGCGCTGTACTTCAAGCCGGCGGTGTTCCGTCCCGAGAGCGGGCAGTCGGTGGACTGGAACCGGGGCGCCTATCTGGTGCAGGGCCTGGGACACTGCAGCGCCTGCCACAGCCCGCGCAACGCCTTGGGCGCGGTGAGCGGAAAAAGCGGCGAAAGCCTGTCGGGCGGTTTGATACCGGTGCTGGGCTGGTACGCGCCGTCGCTGAACGCCGATGCCGAAGCGGGCCTGGGCGACTGGCAACAAGAGCACATCGCCGCCCTGCTGAAGACCGGCGTGTCGCCGCGCGCGACCGTGTTCGGGCCGATGGCGGAGGTGGTCCGGGAAAGCCTGCAGCATCTGGACGACGGCGATATCAACGCGATGGCGGTGTATCTGCGGGCGTTGCCGGCGCAAGGCGTCAAGTCGGAATTCGAACGCGACAAGGGGCCGCAGGCGACGGCTTTCCTGACGGCGGGCGCCAGGCTGTACGAGCAGCACTGCGCCGAGTGCCATGGCGCCGGCGGCGCCGGCATGCCGCCCGGCTATCCGCCGCTGGCGGGCAACCGCGCGCTGACGATGGAACAGGCGGTCAATCCGATCCGCATCGTGCTCAACGGCGGCTTCGCGCCCGGCACGGCCGGCAATCCGCGTCCGTACAGCATGCCGCCGTTCGGCCATGTGTTGAACGACACCGAGGTGGCGCAGGTGGTCTCCTACCTGCGCAGCGCGTGGGGCAACAACGCGCCGCCGGTCGACAATAACGAGGTCAACCGGTACCGGGCGATTCCGCTGGATTAATGGTGCTCGGCGAAGCCGATGCGGTCGGTGGTGGCGTTGCGCGCGTCGTCGACGCCGATCTTGCCTTCGGCCAGCAGCACCCGCAGCGAAGCGTTCATCGTGTGGCAGCCTTCGCTGGTTTTGCCGGCCATCCAGCCGCGCAGCGCCGACAGCTGGCCGCCGGCGATCATGTCGACCACCTCCGGATTGGACGTCAGGCATTCGGTGGCCAGATAGTAGCGCTCCCCTTCCAGCGACGGCAGCAACGCCTGGCACAGCACGCCGCGCAAGGCGTGCGCCAGCGCCTGCGACTGCGCCTCGGAGTTACCCAGCAGGCGCACCATCTTCTGCAAGCCCAACTCCGTCGAGCGCGCATGCAGCGAGGCCAGCACCAGCGGCCCCGATTCGGCCAGCGCCAGCGCCTCCTGCGCCGTCTGGGCGTCGCGGATCTCGCCGATGACGATGACGTCCGGCCGCTCGCGCAGCGCGTCCAGCGCGCCCAGGTAGAAACTCTCGACGTCGCCGTCGAAGCCCACCTCGCGCTGCGTGATGACGCACTGGCGCTGCGGGATCAGGGTTTCGACCGGGTCTTCGATGGTGATAATGTGGCCGGAGCGGTGCTTGTTGATCTCGTCGAGCATCGAGGCGATGGTGGTCGACTTGCCCTGGCAGGTGTCGCCGATAATCAACACCAGACCGCTGGTCAGCTTGGCGAAGTTCTGCTCGTGCTGGCGCAGTCCCAGCTGATTGAGCGGCATCGGCTCCTTGGGGAAGCGCCGGATCACGCAGCCGAGCCGCTTCTTGCCCTGGAAGGTGAAACAGTTGGCGCGGATGCGCGCCGTGTGCAGGTCGACCGCGCGGTCGAAGGCGCGGTCCTGGATACGCTCGGACCAGTTCGGCTCGACCACCTCGAAGAATTCTTCCAGCTCCTCGCGGGTGATCGGCGAATCGGTCACCGCCACCAGCCCCTTGGGCTGGCGCAGCAGGAGCGGACTGTTTTGATGGATCAGGATGTCGCTGAAAATGAGCTTGGAGTTCAGCAGGTGCAGGATCTGCTGTACCAGCGTGCCGAACACCGGGTGGTCCTCGTTCTCGATATAGGTCAGCGTGCGTATTTGCGACGACAAGTAATTTTCCATCTGTACAGTGCTCTCCGGGGCATAGGAACTAGCTCTTCAGCTTCGGATATTTGAAGCCGGTGCATAAGTCCATACTGTAACGCTGATTGCCTTCAAGCACCAGTACGTGTTCGGGCGGCTCCTCGCCTGCCAGCGCGCCGGAGAACAACGGCAAGCCCTCGCCCTTACGGATCAGGTCGTCACAACGCTCGTAGACGTTGGGACAGCCGGTCTCCGCCAGCAGCGCCTGGACGATCGGCACTTTCCAGGCGTCGACGCCGCCGGACTGGAACTGGCAGATCAAATAACCGTCGACGCCGCCCCAGCCGTGCACCAGCAGGCCGGACAGGCCGTCGTCCTCGCCCAGGATCACCGGCACCAGCGCGTTGGGGCCGGCCGCGCGGATGGCGGCGGCGCGCTTGGCGACGGCGGCCTTGACGCGGCGCTTCATCATCGCGTGGTCGACCGGCTCGTCCTCCTTGTAGCTCCACATGCGGGCGCGGATCTGCGACTTGGAGTTATAGGCGGCGCGGCCGATGAACTGGCGCGCGGAGCTTTGCACGATCGCGGTCGAGCCCGGCTTCATTTTTTCCTGCGGCTTGCCGTCGACCTTGTCGATCGCGGTGGGATAGATCCAGGGGTCGCCGGCCAGCAAGCTCTTTTCCTTGCCCTGTTTGATGGTGATGATAAGCATGTGATTCCAGATAGGTGTCGCGGTGGTGGTGCGAGGGTTTTGCGGGATAGGCCGAATGATACCTCATGCCGCCACCCGGACCCGCCGTTGGCCGCCGCCCACGGCCTTGTGCCGCCGCCCGCAAAGCCCCGGCGGATCGCATTCCAGCCCGCCCAGCATGCATTCTGTCGCAGCGCGGTTACGCCGGCGGTCCCGGTTGCGTAGTATCGCTACTCAAGATGACCAACCGGGAGAACAGCATGACCACCACCACCGTTCGCAGCACACTGCGCGTCCTGATCCTCGCCGCCGGCATGCTGGCGGTCGCCGCGCCTGGCAACCCGGCGCTGGCCGGCCCCCTGAGCTGGGTCGGGGGCGACCGCGTCCAGGGCAACGGCAAGATCGTCAAGCAGAACCGCGAGGTCGGTCACTTCACCGCCTTCGCGACCAGCGTCAGCGGCAATGTCGAGATCCGCCAGGGCAATATCGAGGGCGTCATCGTCGAAACCGACGACAACCTGCAGGCGCTGGTCGAGACGGTGGTGGAAAACGGCACCTTGCGGATTCGCCCGGCCAAGAAAAACCTGTCGCTGGAAACGCGCAATATGAAGATCGTGGTCATGGCGCGCACGCTGGAACGGGTGTCGGTGGCCGGTTCCGGCGCGGTGGCGGCCGACCAGCTGCACGTCGAGCGCATGCAGTTCGACATCGGCGGCTCCGGCGAACTCACTGTGCGCGACCTGCGCGCCGAGTCGCTGGCGGTGTCGCTGGGCGGCAGCGGCGGCCTGGACGTGGGCGGCAACGTGGAGCGCTTGCAGATTTCGATCGGCGGCTCGGGCGAGGTACGGGCGGGCCGACTGGCGGCGCGCGACGCGGTGGTGAGCATCGGCGGCTCGGGCGAGGCGACGGTGTCGGCCAGCAAAACGCTGAACCTGAGCGTGGCCGGCTCGGGCGACATCGGCTACTACGGCGATCCGAAGGTGAGCCAGAACATTCGCGGCTCGGGCACGATCAAACGGCTGGGCGCTATGCCGCAGTAAGGGCGGCACAAAGCGTCAAGGCCCGGCAAACAGATGCTGCGGCTTGACGCCGCCACACAGCAATTTCAACCACCTCCGCAATTGCTGCGCATCGGCCGCTGAAATTTTCTCCTCCACGCCAGCGGGCAAGGCATCCTTGGAGTCCGCCGTCATGGTTTCCAACGCGTCTTGCAACGCCAGACGCAGGCCATCGGCGCGTCCACGTTGGATCGCCTCGAACTCCAGCAGGTCTTCGTACTTTTTGAATCGCTTGTCGAACAACATGGCGGGGCCCTCCTCCAAACGAATATCGGTCTCGCAAAACTCATCCCGCAATACGGCCTGGACCCAACGCACCAGGCTATCGCGGGCACGCAACATATCCGGCGATTTCATCCGCTCCGCGAAAACATTCAGCGCTTCGCGCAGTTGCCCGTCGCTGTTCGAACGCAAAAGCCGGAACAAAATCGCCACCACGTTAGACCGGCCGTCGGCGTCAACGTTCCGGTGCTGATCGATCACTAAGTAATGCTGGCGTGGCTGGAATCGTTCCAGTCCCGCCGGTGGCGGTAGCATCAGCTTGGCCAGATCGGTACTCGCGCTCCAAGTCTTGCGGCCGTGGTACAGCACGACGGGCAACACGGGCGGCAGCTTTCCATAGCGGGTCAGCCGATGCTGCGCGACCAGGTCCTGGCACAACAGCCCGACATAGGCCTGCATGCGCAACGCCATCCATGGATCGGAGCGCGCCTGGAACTCCAGCAGCAGGTAGACGTAGACCCAATCGCCACCGATTTTCGCGCGCCACACAATGTCCTCGTGGCGGGCCTTGCCGTTCTCGCTGGCATAGCTGGCGTTGACGCGCTCGAACGCGCCGGTATCCAGCGCTCCACGCCAATCGGCCGACACAAAACCCGTCAGCAGATCCCGGACGACTTCGGGATGGGCGAACAACTGTTTATACAACATATCGCTGTGACTTTTCATCGACAAAGTGTAGCGTTGGACATCATTGACGAGTACGCTTGTCGGCGAGCCCGCTTTGTCGCGCGTCAAACAAAACCTCAACCACCGGGAGAAAATACTTGAACGTCATCGCCTCATCCGTCCGCCGCGCGCTGGCGTCGTTGCCCGCGGTATTATTAAGCGCCGCCGCCGCGGCGGACGTCCCGGCGGCCCCGGCCGCCGTCACCGCGATCAAGGCCGCGCACATGGTCGACGTGCGCAAGGGCACGGTGATCGACGACGCCGTGGTCCTCGTCAGCGGCGAGCGCATCACCGCCGCCGGCAGCAAGCTGGCGATCCCGGCCGGCGCCACGGTCATCGACCTGGGCGACAAAACCCTGCTGCCCGGCCTGATCGACAGCCACACCCACCTGACCGCCGACCCGCAGGACGCCGGCTACGCCATCGTCGCCAAATCGATCCCGCGCTCGACCTTGACCGGCGCCAAGAACGCCCGCCTCACGCTCCACGCCGGCTTCACCACCGTGCGCGACGTCGGCGCCGACGGCTACACCGACATCGGCCTGCGCGACGCCATCAACGACGGCGACGTGCCCGGCCCGCGCATCGCCGCCTCCGGCCCCGCGATGGGCATCACCGGCGGCCACTGCGACGACACCGTGCACGCCCCGCAATACGGCATCACCGGCCTCGGCGTGGCCGACGGCGTCGAGGAGGCGCTCAAGGTCACGCGCCGCAACATCAAATACGGCTCGGACGTCATCAAGATCTGCGCCACCGGCGGCGTGCTCTCGTTCGGCGACGATCCGCGCACCTCGCAGTACACGCTGGAAGAACTGAAAGCCATCATCGGCGACGCCCACCGCCTCGGACGCAAGGCGGCCGCCCACGCGCACGGCGGCGAAGGCATCCGGCTGGCGGTGCTGGCGGGGGTCGATTCGATCGAGCACGGCTCGTACATCGACGACGAAGGCATCAAGCTGATGAAGGAACACAAGACCTGGCTGGTGCCCACGCTGTACCTGGGCGACTGGCTGATCGAGAACGCCGAGGCGATCAAGCTGCCCAAGCCGCTGCTGGAAAAAGCCAGGGTGGTGTTGCCGCAGGCGCGCATCAATATCGGCCGCGCGATCAAGGCCGGCGTGCCGGTGGCGTTCGGCACCGACGCGGCGGTCTATCCGCACGGCTTGAACGCGCGCGAATTCGCGGTGCTGGTCAAGCTGGGGATGACGCCGGCGCAGGCGCTCCGCACGGCCACCGTCAACGCCAGCGAGTTGCTGGGCTGGAGCGACCGGATCGGAACGCTCGAGGCGGGCAAGTTTGCCGACATGATCGCCGTCGACGGCGAACCGCTCAAGGATGTGACGGTGCTGGAGCGGGTGCGGTGGGTGATGAAGGGCGGCGCGGTGGTGCGCTAAAGCCTAGCGCTCGCCCTTGAAGGTCTCGCGGCCGACTTCCACCGTGGTGGTGCCGTCGGTCAGCCAGATCTGGCCGTCCTGGATCGTGCATTGCAGCTGCATCGAGCGCTGCGCCATGCGGGCCAGTTGCTCGGTGGCGTCGGCGTTCAAATTAATCACGGTCAAGTTCTTGCAGCGCTCGACCTTGTTCGCCAGCGACTTCCACCAGATATGGCTGGTGGCCGCGTAGCTGTACACATAGACGTGCTCCGAGCGGCCGCTGGCCTTCAGGATCACCTTCTCGTCGGGCTGGCCGACCTCGATCCACAACTGAATCGCCCCGGTCAAGTCCTTCTGCCAGATATCCGGCTCTTCGACGTCGAACAAGCCCTTGGTGAAGGTCAGCGCCTCGTTGGCGTGGATCGCGAACGCCACCAGCCGCACCATCATGCGCTCGTCGGTCTCGGACGGGTGGCGCGCCAGCGTCAGCGACTGGGTCTCGTAGAAATTGCGGTCCATGTCCGCGATCTGCAGGTCGGCTTTGTAAATTGTTGCTTTGAGGGCCATCGGTCAATCTCTTTATTTGAAGACGACAGTCTTGTCGCCGTTTTGCAAAATGCGGTGCTCGACGAACCACTTCACGGCGCGCGCCAGCACCACGCACTCGACGTCGCGGCCGATCGCCGACAAGGTCTCGGCGTCCATCGAATGGTCGACCCGCTCGACATCCTGCTCGATGATCGGACCTTCGTCCAGGTCGCCGGTGACGAAGTGCGCGGTCGCGCCGATCAGCTTGACGCCGCGGTGGTGCGCCTGCGCGTACGGCTTGGCGCCCTTGAAGCTGGGCAGGAAGGAATGGTGGATGTTGATCGCCTTGCCCTTCAACGCCGTGCACAGGCCCGGCGACAGGATCTGCATATAGCGCGCCAGCACCACCAGGTCGATCTTGTGGGTGTCCATCAGCTCGATGACCTTCGCTTCCTGCGCCAGCTTGGCTTCCGGCGGCGCGCCGGTGGCCAGCGGCAGGTGGTGGAACGGAATATTGTAGCTCGCCGCCAACTGGTAGAAATCCATGTGGTTCGAGACGATCGCCGGAATCTCCACCGGCAGCAGTCCGCTCTTGTAGCGGAACAGCAGGTCGTTCAGGCAATGGCCGATCTTCGACACCATCAGCATCACGCGCGGCTTGTAATGCGCGTCGCGCATGTCGAAGGTCAGTTGCATCTCGGCCGCCAGCAGGCCGAAATCGGCGCGCAGCAGCTCGTCGCCGATGGCGCTGTCTTCCAGCGCGAAATGCACGCGCATGAAGAACAGGCGCGACTCGCTGTCGCCGAACTGCGCCGAATCGATGATGTTACAGCCGTGATCGGCCAAAAAACCCGAAACGCGATGAACGATGCCGCGCTGGTCGTGGCAGGAAAAACTCAGGATGTATTCGGGGTTTGCGGGTTTAGTCATGGCCATCACGGTGGATTTCGATATCAACGGAACAATAACAAGGCCGGTATTGTCGCACGGCTGGCGCCATCCGGTAAAACTAGAACGATCGTGCATTTTTGGAACCTTCCCACCTGAGTGGCGTCTATCCCTGTGCTGAACAACCGCCGGGCGCGAACCCGGCGTTCTTTTAACCGAAGCACACGACGAAGCCGCCATGCCGTCCCCGGGGGGGCAAGTGGAACTTCCGCCAATCTTGCAACTCTAACCATACAGAGCGGCGAAATGCGTCGCTGCTTATCACCCCTACTACCAACCCGACGGAACCACCGGATATCAGGAGGAAGTTATGGCAAGTAATAGTAATAACTCAGGAAACGACCAGCCGAAGCCGAAGGGCACGGCAAAGCGGGGATTCGCGGCGATGGACGAAGCCACCCAGCGCGCCATCGCCAGCAAAGGCGGCCAGGCGGCCCACCAAAAAGGCACGGCACACGAATTCGATTCGGAGGAAGCGCGCCGCGCCGGCCAAAAAGGCGGCGAGACGGTCAGCCGGGATCGCGAGCATATGGCGCAGATCGGCCGTAAGGGCGGCGAAAGCCGCCAGTCCGCCGCCCGCGCCAACGCGGAAAAGAATGCGGCGACAGGGACGGCGCGCAGCGGCGCGGGTTCGGAGCAATCGGCCAAGACGGGTAGCCGCCAGGGCGGCAAGAGCGACACCTAAGGCGAACTAAGCGGGCGTGCCGACGATGACGCTCGACGCCTTGAAGACGGCGCTCACCTCGCTGCCGACTTCCAGCGCCAGCGCATCGCCACTCTCGCGCGTGACGATGGCGGCGATCACGCCGCCACCGCGCAGTTCGATGCTCACTTCCGTATTGACGGCGCCGGCCTGCAGCCGCGTGACCTTGCCGGCCAGTTGATTGCGGGCCGACAAGCGCGCCGTTCCCATCTCCGCCACCACGATCACCGACGACGCCTTGATCAACGCAAACGCTTCGGCGCCGATGGTCAGACTTAAACTGTCGCTGCTGTCGCGCGTGATGGTGGCGACGATCCGCTGGCCGCCGACGATCTCCAGCGTGATCTCGTCGTTGACGGCGCCCTCCTTCAAGTCGACCACCTTGCCGCTGAACTGGTTGCGCGCGCTGGTTTTCATTTTCATCCTTTGGATCAGCAAAAAATCATCGGCCAGCGCATGCGACTGGCCGCTCAGATGCGCGACGAACTTGCGATGCTCGTCGTCGATCTTGCGGAAATTCTCCACCAGTTGCGCGCCACGCGGCGTCAACCGCGTGCCGCCCCCGCCCTTGCCGCCGGCGACGCGCTCGAGCAGCGGTTCGCCGGCCAGGTTGTTCATCGCCTCGATCGCGTCCCACGCGCCCTTGTAGCTCATGCCCACCGCCTTGGCCGCGCTGGTGATCGAGCCGGTCGACGCTATCGCGGCCAGCAACGCCACGCGTTCGTGCCCGCCCAGCTTCTGGCCGCCGATGGTCATCCAGACGTTGCCCTGCAATTCCATGGCCGGCTTCATGCTGGTTGTTCCTGCGCATCGGCGACACGTCCCTGTTCCATGCGCAGCACGTGGTCGCCGAAAGCCGCCGCGTCCTCGGGATCGTGGGTGATCAGTATCATCGGAATCGCCAGCTTGCGCTGCAAGGTGTCGAGCTCGGCGCGCATGCGCTGGCGCAGTCCCGGATCGAGCGCGGCGAACGGCTCGTCCAGCAATAGCGCCGTCGGCCGTGGCGCCAGCGCGCGCGCCAACGCCACGCGCTGGCGCTGTCCGCCGGACAACTCGTGCGGGAACTGATGGGCGACATGGTCCAGTTCAAACGCCTGCAACCAATAGCGGATGGTCTCGCCATCGACACGCGACAATGGATTGCGCCATCCGCGCTGCAGGCCGAAGCCGATATTCTGCCGCACATTCAAGTGTGGGAACAAGGCGTAATCCTGGAACAGATACGCCACTTGCCGCCGCTGCGGCGCCAGGTCGATGCCGGCGTCGCTGTCGAACAGCCGGCGCCCCGCCAGTTCGATCTGGCCGCGATCGGGCGTCATCAAGCCCGCCAGCGCTTTGAGCAGCTGGCTCTTGCCGGCGCCGGACGGGCCGTAGATCACCACGCGCCGGCTGGCCGATTCGAAGCGCGCGTCCAGTTCGAAGGCGCGCGCGCCGGAACGCAGGGTCTTGTTGATGTCGACTTTGATTTGCATGGTCAGCCCTGGAGATTGCGATTCGGCGTCAGTTTGTTGGCCGCGATCAGCACCGCGACGCACACCACCGACGTGATAATGACCAGCAAATTCGCACTGTCGTCCTGCCCCGCCTGCACGGCTTCGTAGACGGCGATCGACAAGGTCTGCGTCTTGCCGGGAATGCTGCCGGCGACCATCAGGGTCGCGCCGAACTCGCCCATCGAGCGGGCGAACGCCAGCAACGTGCCGCCCAGCACGCCGCGCCACGCCAGCGGCAACGTCACGCGCAGAAACACGCCGAACGGCGGGACGCCCAGCACCCGCGCGGCCTGTTCCAGCTGGCCGTCGACCGCCTCGAACGCCGCGCGCGCGCCCTTGAGCACCAGCGGAAACGCCACCACCGCCGCCGCCATCACCGCCGCCTGCCAGGTGAAGATCAGGTTGATGCCGAAGCTTTGCTGCAACCACGCGCCCAGCACGCCCTCGCGTCCGATCACCACCAACAGGTAGTAGCCGAGCACCGTCGGCGGCATCACCATCGGCAACGTCAGCAGCGCGTCCAGCAGTTCGCGGCCGGGAAAGCGCTTGCGCGCCAGCAGGTAGCCCAGCGCGATGCCCAACACCAGATCGATCAGCGTGGCCCACAGCGCCACCTTCAGCGACAGGCGCAGCGCGATCCAGGCCGGTTCGGCAAAAAAACTATCCAACCGCGCGTTCCCTATGGGCGGCCGAAGCCGTGGCGCGCCAGGATGGCCTGCGCCGCCGGGGCCAGCACGTAATCGACGAACTGGCGTCCGGCCGCCGGTTGCGGCCCGGCGGCGATCGCGGCGATCGGATAGCTGACCGGCGTGGCGGTCGGCACGGTGGCGATCACGCGGACCTTGTCCTTCTGGACGATCGCGTCGGTGGCGTAGACGAACCCGGCGTCGACCTCGCCACGGGCCACGTAATCGAGGCTTTGCCGCACCGAGGTGCCGAAAATGGCCTTCGGCTCGACCGCCCCCCACAGTTTGGCCTGCTCCAAGGCTTGCCTGGCGTAGCGCCCAACCGGCACGCTGGCCGGATTTCCCATCGTCACGCGGGTGACGGCGGCCTGCTGCAAGTCGGCGATGCCTTTGAGCGCCAGCTTGCTGTTCGCCGGCGCGATCAGCACCAGGCTGTTGGTGGCGAAGTCGCGGCGGGTGCCGGGCGCCAGCAGTTTCAGCGATTCGGCCTTGTCCATCGCCTCCTGGTCGGCCGAGGCGAACACGTCGACCGGCGCGCCCTTGCTGATCTGCTGGACCAGCGGATCGGAGGCGGCGAAGTTGAAGTGCACCTTGTCGCCCGCGTGTTCCTTCTCGTAGGCGGCGCCGATTTCCTTGAAGGCATTGGTCAGGCTGGCGGCGGCCGAGACCGTGATGTCGGTGGCCGACGCCGTGGCGAAAGCGCTCATCAAGACCGCCGCCAATGTCATGTTCAAAGCCCGCATGGATATCCTTATCATCATGTTATTCATTCACCGCAATATACCTGATTATATAACGAGGCGCCCGATGACAGCTTGGGCTGTGCAGGGAACGGCCCGGTGCGCCGCCGAACGCATTGCAAGGACTTGTCTTTTATGCAATCATAGGCCGTCTCTTTCAACGGGTCGGCGCCATGAATCTTGTCGTTTCCATCGCCTGCGTATTGCTGGCCAGTTTTTCCGGCTTCCTCTGGGCGCGCCGGATCGGCGCGCGGCGTGCGCGGCGCGAAGCCCACATCCGCGATTTCCTGCTACCCAACGGATTGTTCGAAGCGCTGCGGTCCCACCATCCAGAACTGTCGCTGAAGGACTGCCAACTGGTGGCGCAAGGCCTGCGCCAATTCTTCCTCGCGCATTTGAAGAGCGGCGGCAAATTCATCTCGATGCCGTCGCAGGTGGTTGATGATATGTGGCACGAATTCATCCTGTACACCCGGGAGTATGAGCAATTCTGCCGCCGCGCCTTCGGCCACATGCTGCACCACACGCCGGCCGTCGTCCTGAGCGAACGCAATCAGGGCAACCAAGGCATCCGCCGCGCCTGGCACTTCGCCTGCCATGAAGAAAACATCAACCCGCTCAAGCCCACCCGGCTGCCTCTGCTGTTCGCCCTGGACACCAAACTCGGCATTCCCGGCGGGTTCCACTACGTCCCCGATTGCAGCGGCGTCAGGCGCCAAGGCGACGCGGGCGGCGTCGGCGCCGGCGGCGCCGTCTACTGCGGCGCCGATCTGGGGGGCGGTGACGGCGGCGGTTCGGGTTCCGGCGATGGCGACGGTGGCGGCGGCGGCGATGGCGGAAGCGACGGTGGTGGCGGGTGCGGCGGCGGCGGGTGCGGCGGCGGCGGCGGCGACTGACGAAGCAAGCGTGTCGTGACCGGCTAGCGGCTGCCGTGCGTGCGTCCCTTGAACTCGGCCAGCTCGTTGCGCGGCGGCGCGTCGTCCACGGCGCGCGGCTGGCGCTCGAGCATCACATGGTGCGCCGGGGTGCCGGTATCGACGCCCAACTGGTCGAACTTCTCCATCACCGCCAACAGCACCGCCTGCTGCGTATCCATGAAGGTGCCGTAGGCGGACGTCAGCATGAAGAACACCAGCTCGAACTCGATCGCCTCCGGACTCAATCCCTTCAGGTGGACGCGGTCGAAGCGCACCTCGTCCTGCGCCTCGACGATCTCGCGGATGGCGGCCGGAATCACGGCGGCCAGCGCCGCCGGCGTGGCCGGGTTGATGCGGAACGACAGCTGCACGCGGCGGGTCGACATGCGCTTGTAATTGCGCACGACGTTTTTGAGCAGGTCGGCGTTGGAGATGACGATCTGCTCGCCGCTGTCGGCGCGGATGCGCGTGGTTTTCAGTCCGACATGCTCGACCGAGCCGGACACGCCGGCCACGGCGATCGCGTCGCCCACCTCGAACGGCTTGTCGATGGCGATCGCCAGCGACGCGAACAGGTCGCCGAGGATGTTCTGCGCCGCCAGCGCCACGGCGATACCGCCGATGCCCAAACTGGCGACGAAGGTGGTGATGTTGATGCCCAGGTTGGACAGCACGGCCAGCGCGAAGATCGCCCACAGCACCGTCTTGACGGCCCAGCCGATCAGGGTGTTGGCCACCGTGTCCGGCGCCGACTCGTCGGCCGAATGCTGGCGGAAGTAGCGCCGCGTGCCGATGCTGACGGCGCGGTCGATGTACAAGGTCACCTGCAGGCCGAGCACGATGAACCAGAGGATTTGCACGCGCTGGTGCCACGGCGGCGGCAAGTCCAGCAACGACAGGCCCACCAGCACCGAAATCAGCACCACGGCGAGGTTGCTGGTGCGCGCCAGGGTGGCGCCGAGCAGTTCGGCGGCCGGCTTGTCCGCCTGGCCGGAGTCGACCAGCCTGGCCATGCGACGGCGCAGCAGCATCAGCGCGCCGTGGATGGCGGCGAAGGTGACCACGCAGGCGATGGCCGCGACGATCCAGTTTTCCGGGCCGATGCCGGCGATCGGCATGCCGAATTGACGTATATCCAAAGCAGACTCCTGACGAAGGGTTTGCCGCTAGGGTAGCGGCTTCGGCCGCTCGACGCGCGCACTTTTCCCTGGAGCATCCCCTCCCACCCAAGAGGACAGGCACAGCCTCCGTCTAATTACATATGTGAAATATTCAAAAATGTAGTACATTAGTGAAGTATTCATCCCAGCCATCCCCCGATAGCCAACCATGCCCACCACAAAAATCAACCTGTCGCGCCGCACGCTGCTGCTGGCCGGCGCCGCCGCCGTCCCCCTCGCCTCCATCCCCGTCTACCGCGCGCGCGCCGCCGGCCTCGAGGAAATCGAGTTGCAACAGTACCTACCGGTGTTCTTCACCGCCGACGAATGGCGCTTCGTCATGGCCGCCTGCGACCGCCTGATCCCCGCCGACGGCAAGGGTCCGGGCGCGCTCGAGACCAACGTGCCGGTCTTCATCGACCAGCAGCTGCACGCCGGCATCGGCGGCGAAGTGTACATGGACGGTCCGCACAAGGACGACGCCGCCCCCACGCTGGGCTTCCAGCACAACCACACGCCGCAGCAGATGTACCGCCTCGGCATCAAGCTCGCCCAGCAATACAGCCAGCAAACGCACCACAAGCCGTTCGAGCAACTGGCGCCCGCCGACCGCGACGCCGTGCTCACCGGGCTGCAGAAGAACACCATCAGCTTCGCCGACCTCGGCGAGCCGTCGCTGAAGGCCTCGCAATTCTTCGGCCAGATGCTCGACGACACCAAGAACGGCTACCTGGCCGATCCCATGTACGGCGGCAACAAGGACATGAAGGCCTGGGTCGCCATCAGCTTCCCCGGCGCGCGTGCCGCCTACACCGAATGGGTCGATGTGCACGACGTCAAATATCCGCTCGGGCCGGTGAGCCTGAGCGGCAAGCGCGCGTAAGCATCCCCTCCTATCTCTTCTGCAAATAACTTATGCCTAACATTACCAACGACGAAGTCGACGTCGTCATCGTCGGCCTCGGCTGGGCCGGCTCCATCATGTCCATCGAACTGGCCAACGCCGGCTTGAAGGTGCGCGCGCTCGAGCGCGGCCCCGACCGCCCGCCGGAAGACTTCGCCTACCCGAAACCGGCCGACCAGTACGCCTACGCGATCCGCAACAAGGTCTTCGTCACGCCGCGCGAAGCGGCCCTGACCGTGCGCTACAACACCGGCGAGACGGCGCTGCCGACGCGCAAGTGGGGCGCGTTCGTGCCCGGCAACGGCGTCGGCGGCTCCGGCCTGCACTGGACCGGGGTGCTGATCCGCCCGACCGAAACCGACATCAAGCTCAAGACCTACGCCGACCAGGCCTACAAGCGCGGCGTTCTCGATCCGGACATGCGCATCAAGGATTTCCCGTTTACGTGGGAAGAGATCGAGCCGCACATGGACAAGTTCGACAAGATTTGCGGCCTGTCCGGCACCACCGGCAACCTGAACGGGCAGATCCAGCCCGGCGGCGATCCGTTCGAAGGCAAGCGCTCGAACCCCTACCCGCTGCCGGCGCTGCACGACACGCTCAACAGCTCGCTGTTCGCGGCCACCGTCAAAAAGATGGGCTACCATCCGTTTCCGAATCCGTCGGCCAACGTCACGCAGGCGTGGACCAATCCGTACGGCGCCCAGCTGGCGCCATGCAACTACTGCGGTTTTTGCAGCAAGTATCCGTGCCTGAACTATTCGAAGGCGACGCCGCAGACCACCATCCTCGACGTGGTCAAGCGCATGCCCAACTTCGACTACAAGACCGGCGCCAACGTCATCCGCGTCGACCTGCACGCCGACAAGAAGACCGCCAAGGGCGTCACCTACATCGACGAGCAGCAGCGCGAGGTGTTCCAGCCGGCCAAGATCGTCATCCTCAGCAGCTTCCAGTTCGCCAACGTGCGCCTGATGCTGTTGTCCGGCATCGGCGAGCCGTACAACCCGGTCACCGAACAGGGCGTGATCGGCCGCAACTACGCTTTCCTCAGCAACGGCGACGCCACCCTGTTCTTCAAGGACAAGCACTTCAACCCGTTCGCCACCGCCGGCGCCACCGGTGAAATGTTCAACGATATCTCGCCGGGCAACTTCGACGGGCCGGGCCTGGGCTTCATCGGCGGCGCCAAGATCCACAGCTCGCAGGCGACCGGCGCGCCGATCGGCACCGCGCTGCCGCCGGGCACGCCGGCCTGGGGCAAGGGCTGGAAGGACGGCATGGTCGACTGGTACGGGCGCTCGATGAAGGTCAGCATCTCGACCAGCTGCATGTCCTATCGCGGCCACTATCTGGACCTGGACCCGAACTACAAGGACCCGTGGGGCCAGCCGCTGCTGCGCATGACATTCGACTGGCGCCAGAACGAGCTCAAGCTGCAACGCCACCTGCGCGGCATCGTGCTCGACATCGCCAAGGAACTGAAGCCGGACGCCATGTCGGAAAATTTCCTCGGCCTCGATTCGCACTGGGACATCACCAAGTACGTCTCGACCCACAACGTCGGCGGCGCCATCATGGGCACCTCGCCGCGCGATTCGGCGCTCAACCGCTACACGCAATCGTGGGACGTGCACAACGTCTTCGTCCCGGGCGGCAACGCGTTCCCGCAGAACTTCCAGGCCAATCCGACCGCATTGATCGGCGCCATCACCTTGTTCGCCGCCGAGGCGATCACACAACAGTACCTGAAAAACCCTGGCCCGCTGGTGCAGGCATGAGCAAGCGCACGATGAAAACACTCACCCATTTCCTGACAGCGGCCGCCATCGGCGCCGCCGGCGTGGCCTCGGCCGCGACCGCCGCTACGACCGCGGCCACGGCCGCAGCCGCGCCAGGCCAGACGCTGGCGCAACGCGGCGCCTACCTGGCCAAGGTCGGCGACTGCATCGCCTGCCACAGCGCGCCGGGCAAGCCCGCCTTCGCCGGCGGCCTGCCCATCGACAGCGGCCACGGCATCATCTACTCGACCAACATCACGCCCGACAAGGTACATGGCATCGGCAGCTACACGGAGCAGCAGTTCGCCGACGCCGTGCGCAAGGGCGTGCGCGCCGACGGCACCCATCTGTATCCGGCCATGCCGTACACCAGTTACGCCAAGGTCAGCGACCAGGACATCGCGGCGCTGTACGCCTATTTCCAAAGCGGCGTCAAAGCGTCGCCCTACGCGCCGCCGGAATCGAAGATGGGCTTCCCGTTCAACCAGCGCTGGGGCATGGCGTTCTGGAATTTCTTCTTCGCCGACGGCAAACCGTTCAAACCGCAGCCGGGCTGGAGCCCGCAGGTGCGCAACGGCGCCTATCTGGTCGAAGGTCTGGCCCACTGCAGCACGTGCCACACGCCGCGCGGCTTCGCGCTCAACGAAAAGGCCAGCAACAGCGGCGAGGCCAAATTCCTCGCCGGCGGCGAGCTCAATGGCTGGCCGGTGCCGTCGCTGCGCGCGCTGCCGCGCTGGGACCAGGCCGCCATCGTCGACTACCTGCAAACCGGACGCAACAAGAATTCGGCGGTGGCCGGCGAGATGACGGCCGTGGTCCAGCACAGCACCTCGCAGATGACCGTCGCCGACCTCAACGACATCGCCGCGTATCTGAAGGCGCTGCCGCCGGCACCGGCGTCCGGCGCCGCCGTCAAGCCGCAGGGGCGCGACGCCACCGTCAAGAAATTGTCGGCGGCCGTCAACCTGACGCTGGGCGAGCGGCTGTATCTGGATAATTGCTCGGCCTGCCACTTCGTCACCGGCAAGGGGGCGAGCCGGGTGTTCCCCGAGCTGGACGGCGCCACCGTGGTCAACGCCGAGAATCCGACCGCGCTGCTGCATGTGATGCTGGCGGGCGCCCGTACGCCGTCGACGGACAAGGCGCCGTCGGTGCTGGTGATGCCGGGCTTCGGCAAGCGGCTCAGCGACAGCGAGGCGGCCGCGCTGGCGACCTTCGTGCGCCAGGGTTGGGGCAACACGGCGGGCGCGGTGTCGGAAAAGGATGTCGCGAAAGTGCGCGCCAAGTTAGAGGCGAAGTAACGCCGGCGCGCCGTGGTTGGTGCTGTCTACCGCACCAACCACATCCACGCGCTCAGCGTGAAGAACGACGCCACCATGCAAATCAACAAGGTCGTCGCGCTGCGGTCGGCCTCGCCGTACGCCTGCGCCAGGATCGGATAGATGCTCAGCATCGGCATCGCCGCCATCAGCAGCGCCGCCGCGCGCAGCTGCGGCTCCATCGGCGCGATGCCGACCAGCGGCAACAGCGAAATAATCACCAGCACCGCCAACGGATGCCCCACCAGCTTGCCCACGACAATGGGCAGCACGCGCTGCCAGCCGGTCGTCAACGGCAAGCCCACCAGCGTGCCGCCGATGGCGAACAGCGACACGCCGCCGCTGGCCTGCGAGAACAAGGTCACACTGCGCAGCACCGGCTGCGGCAGCGACACTTCGGCCAGGCTGACGACCAGGCCGGCCGTGACGGCCAGCACCAGCGGATTGCGCGCCAGGCGCGTCAGCGACTGCCCGACCACCTGCTGCCACGACCCGCCGGCGCCGCGGGCGCTTTCCGCCATCGCCAGCAACAGCGGCAGCATCACCAGATTCTCCACCATCACGTTCAGCGCCAGCGCCACGCCGGCCACCGGCGCCACCATCAGCAACAGGATCGGAAAGCCCATGAAGCTGCTGTTGGAGCACGACACGCCCATCGCCAGGAAAGTGCTGCGCATGTTGTTCAAGCCGGCCGACCGGCCGCCCACATACGCGATCATCATGATCATCAGGGAGCCGCCCAGGTAGGCCAGCAGGTAGGCCGGGTGCAGCACCTCGCGGATATGGCGCGTCGCCAGCGCGTTGAAGATCAGCGCCGGCAGCGCGAAGTTGAGCACGAACTTGCCGAACACCCGCATGTCGGCCCGCTCGAACACGCCGAAGCGGGTGGCGAGGTAGCCCGCGAGGACGATGATGTAAATCGGACTGGTGATGGCGAGGATATCGAGCATGGATGAGCGCTGGGAAGTTTGCGCCATCGTACTCGACGCGAAGCCCTTTGTCATGGTTGTGGTACATTCACGCCTCGAATCTTTTCAGCCGCCACGCCATGTCCTCCCTGAAGTACCTCAGCGCCTATTCCGAACAAACGCAGCAGCAAGTGACCCAATTGCTGGCCAAGAACCAGCTGGGCGAGGTGCTGCTCAAGCGCTACAAGAAACCGCACGAGCTGCGCACCGACAAGGCGCTGTACAACTACGTGCAGGAATTGAAAGATGAGCATCTGCGCAACGCCGAGCCGATCAACAAGGTCGAGTACGACAGCAAGATCCATGTGATCAACCACGCGCTGGGCTTGCACACGTCGATCTCGCGCGTCCAGGGCGGCAAGCTCAAGGCCAAGCACGAGATCCGCGTCGCCACCATGTTCAAGGAGGTGCCGCTGGAATTCCTGCGCATGATCGCCGTGCACGAGCTGGCGCACGTCAAGGAAAAGCAGCACGACAAGGCGTTCTACAAGCTGTGCACGTACATGGAGCCGAACTACCATCAATACGAGTTCGATCTGCGCCTGTACCTCACCCATCTCGATACCGGCGCCGGCCGGCTGTGGACTTAGTCCTGTGTTCGACAGGCCGCTGCGGCGGCTAGTCGCTGAGGGTCCAGCGCCGCGACAGGTAGTCCAGCGTAATGGTGCGGTCGCCCAGCGGCGCCATGCCCAGCGTGCCCATCAGGCGTAGCGGCCCCTGGAAGCTGTGCCCTTCACAATAGGACGCGCGCACGCTTCGCAGCGTCTTGCCAGCCACTTCCAGCCCGTCCTGGAGCGGCACGTCGCCGCAGGTGACCGCTTCCCCTTTGGGTCCGGTGAAACTGACCGTGCCCGGGTCGGCCGACGTCGGCCGCGCGGCGCCGGCCGCCAGCGCGCGCCACTCCTCCGCGTTCGTCGCCACCAATCCAAAGCGCGAGGCGCCCGTGTCGAGCATGGCATAGCCGACGCGCGCGCCGGGACGCCGCACTTCCACCACGACATGGCCGCCGCCCTGGGCCCAGCTCAGGTACAGCAGCGGTTGCGCATCCCGCACGCCTGCCAGCAACGCCTGGGGCGCATAGGCGTAGCGCGACCGGCCGAGGTCCAAGGTCAGCGTGCCGTTTTCAAACATCGCGTTGCCGACGATGGCGATGGGGCTGCCGCCGCAATCGGGTTCCTTGAGTTGCGCCAGGTTGGCGGCAGTGGCGGGAATCCAGCGTTGCAACCCGGCCAGTTCGACCGCCGCCCGTTCGTCGCCCGCAAGCGCGCCGTCGCGCTTTTTCCAGTTCCAGTCGCCGTTGGCACCCGTATCGAGCTGCACGATGCAGGCTACGCCGTCGACGGTCACCGGTAACAGCAGCGCCAGGCGCTCCGACGGACCACCGTTGAGACTGCCGATGGCCCAATGGAAGGGTTGCCATGCCGGCTCGGCCGCCTGGCTTGCGCCGCAAGCGAGTGCCATCAAAAAAAATCCCACGCGCATCGATGTTATCCGTCAAAAGTCGAGCCGGCGATTTTATCGAAAATACAACTATGGATCAATGATTAAGTTCCCGGTACCAAGTAGGTCGCGTCCGGCGCCCGCCCGCGCCGAATCGCCGCGGCGCGCGCCCAGCCCCGCGCGGCGTCGGCACCGTCTATACGGCCGCGACCGGATGGCGCTCCCTGACGATGCCGCGATAGACCAGCCACGTCGCCATCAGGCTGATGGCGCCGGCGCCCGCCATCCAGTACCCCGGCGCCGCCTTGTCCCCGGTGCTCTCGATGAGCAAGGTCGACACCAGCGGCGTCATGCCGCCGAACAGCGCGGTGGCCAGGCTGTATGCCAGCGAAAAGCCGGTGGTCCGCACGCTGGCCGGGATAATTTCGGTCAGCGCGACGATGGTGGCGCCGTTGTAACTGCCGTACAGGAAGGACAACCACAGCTCGACCATGACCATATGCTCGAAACTGGGATGGCCGACCAGCCAGGACAAGGCCGGATACGCGGTGAGCACCGTCAGCGCCGAGCACACCGCCATGATGGGCCAGCGCCCGATCCGGTCCGACAGCGCCCCCATGACCGGCAGCCAGATGAAGTTCGACAGGCCGACGCACAGGGTAACCAGCAGGCTTTCCTCGGTGCTCAACTTGAGCACGCTCTTGCCGAAGGTCGGCGTGTAGACGGTGATCAGATAGAACGCGACCGTCGTCAGCACAATCAGCATGGTGCCGGCGACCACCAGCGGCCAGTTCAGGCTGATGGTCTTGAGCATTTGCCGGAACGTCGGATGGGACTTGCGCGCCAGATAGGCCTCGGTTTCCTGCAGCGAGCGCCGGATATAGAACACCACCGGGATGATCGAGCAACCGATAAAGAACGGGATGCGCCAGCCCCAGTCGGCGATGAAATCTTTACTGAGCGTCTCGTTGAGCGCGTAGCCGAGCGCGGCGGAGAAGATGATGGCGACCTGCTGGCTGGCCGATTGCCAGCTGACGTAATAGCCCTTGTTGCCGGGCGTCGCCATCTCGGACAGGTAGACCGACACCCCGCCCAGCTCCACGCCGGCCGAAAAGCCTTGCAGCAAGCGGCCGATCAGCACCAATAGCGGCGCCAGCAATCCGATGGTCTCGTAGCCGGGCACGAAGGCGATCAACGCCGTGCCGGAGGCCATGATGGCCAGCGTGAGCACCAGGCCCTTGCGGCGGCCGATGCGGTCGATATAGCTGCCGAGGATGATCGCGCCGAGCGGCCGCATGAAGAACCCGGCACCGAAGGTGGCGAACGTCATCATCAAGGCCGCGTATTCGCTGGTGGCGGGGAAGAACGCCTTGGAGATATACGTGGCGTAGAAGCCGAACAGGAAAAAATCGTACATCTCGATGAAATTCCCGCTCGTCACCCGGATGACGGTGGCGATGCGGGACGGGGCGCGCGCCGGTTCGGGCGGCCGCGCGGCCTGCGCTAGGCGCTGGGCGCTGGATTGAATAGCCATGTGTTACCTATCGATGAAAGATGAAAAGAGGTCGTTCAGTGCGCGGCGGGCGCCGCCGCCGGTTGCAGGCCGGTGGCCTCGATCGCGGCGGCGTTGGCGGGCGAAGCGAGGAAGCGCAGCAAGGCGCGTCCGGCCTCGGGCTGGCGGGCGTCGCGCACCAGCGCGGCCGAAAACTCCGTCATCAACTGCACTTCCGGCGGCAGCAGGCCGACGATGTCGATGCCCTTGACCGGCATCAGCTCGCTACGCTGCTGGCAGCCGAAATCGGCCTCGCCGTGGGCGATGATTTCGCCCACCGGGGTGGCCGGGATTTTCGCGGCCTTGCCCTGCATCTGCTCGGCGATGTCCAGTTTCATCATCAGTTTTCCCTCGATGTATTCGCCGCTGGCGCTGTCCGAGTAGGCCACCTTGCGCGCCTCCAGGAAAGCCTTGCGCAAGCCGTCGGTGGTGCTGATGTCGGGCTTGGCCACGCCGTGACGCACCGCGCAGGCGATCGGGGAATTGGCCAGCACCACCTTGGTGCCGGGAACCAGGCGCCCCGCGTCCATCAGCTTGTCGAGCGCGTCGCCGACCATGATGACGACGTCGATCCGCTCGCCGCGCGCCAGGCGCGCCGGGATCGCCTTGGCGGTCGTTCCCATCGACGGTCCCCATTCGGACAGCAAATGGTCGCCACTGGTGCGCTCGTATTCGGCTGCCAGGTTTTTGTAGGCTTGGGCGAAGCCGCCCGAGCTGACCACGCGGATGTCGGCGGCATGCGCCGGGCCGGCGGCCAGCAAAGCGAGCGCGACCAGCAATGGGCGGGATTTCCGTATCGAATGATGTTGAGGCATGGTCGTTCTCCGATCGTTAAAATTTCTGCATGAAGCCGAGCGTCAGGGCCGCGCCATGGCGGTCGTCGGCACGGGTGCCGGTGACGCCGGCGGCGTCGCCGCGCCAGCGCGTGTAGTCCGATTCGAGGTACAGGGTGGCGCGCGGCGACAGGTTTTTTTCCAGATAGGCGAAGGCGCGGTCGAAGCCGTCGTCGACAAAGCCGGTGGCCGAGCGCCGCACCTTGTAGTAAGCGGTCGTCAGCAGAAGATCGGGCGCGAATTGCCGGCTCAAGCCGGCGGACATCACGCCCTGCCGCACCGACCGGTCGACGCCGGTGTCGGCGCGGTTCAAGCCGACATTGGCCTTGAACTGCCATTTTTCCACCTGGTAGGCGGCGCCCAGCACGCCGGCGTCGAGGACGAGGTTGTCGCGATTGCGAAAGCGCATCGCGGCGCCGGAAACGGCCAGCCCCGCCTGCTGGTACGCCAGGGCGCCGCCCAAGGTCGACAATGGCGACGTCGCGCCCGCCACCTCGCCGAACGAATACGCCGCGCGCGCCACCACCGGTCCGACGTTGGCGGTGTACTTGACCATGTTGTCGAGCCGGTAGAAGTTGTCGGCATAGCCGCTGGCGCCATATTGCTGGCCGAAAGCGTGGCCGCCGAACGCGGTGTTGCTCAACCCTGTGATGTTGACGTTCGGGTTGAAGCTGGCGTAGCGGATGCCCAGCGGATCGACCGGTGCGATCGCGTCGGCCAGCAGCGTCGCCTGGCGCCCCAGGTACACCGATCCCAGCGGCGATTTGAGGCCCACCCATGCCTGCCGGTCGAAGAGCTTGTCCGATTTGGCCGAGCTGCCCGTGTCCAGATTGAGCCCGCCCTCGAGGCGGTAGACGGCCAGCCAGCCGCCGCCGAGGTCTTCCTGGCCGCGCAGGCCCCAGCGGCTGGTGTTGTTTACGCCGCTGCTGACGGAGGACAGCGTGCCGCCGGCCAGCGGCGCGTTGGCGGCGTTCAGGCTTTTTCCAACACGGACGCCGACATCCCCTATGCCATAGATCATCGCGCTGCTTTGGCCCGGGCAGCTACCGCTTGCCACCGCCAGAAACGCGAACGTGCACCGATGTCGCATCGTGTCTCCATTTTCGAATGATGCCTTCTGATTGACGCCTTCTTGACGAGGCTGCTGATGAGTACCGAATCATCGTTGAAATGGCATAATTTGATAATTGCAATTTTTCCGAGGATTAATGCATGCAACGCATCAATTACGAACTTCATGATTTGCAGGCCTTCGTGGCAGTGGCCGAGCGCAACAGCTTTCGCCAGGCCGCGACGGATCTGTTCCTGTCGCAGCCCGCGCTCAGCCGCCGGATCGAAAAACTGGAGGAAGCGCTGGGGGTCAAGCTGTTCGAACGCACCACGCGGCGCGTGCAGTTGACCAATGTCGGCCAGGCCTTCCTGGTGAACGTGCGCGACGCGCTCAACGGCCTCGAGGATGCCGTGCTGGGCGTCGCCGACCTCGCCGCGCATCGCACCGGGACGGTGACCATCGCCTGCGTGCCCTCGGCCGTGCTGCATTTCCTGCCGGACGTGCTCAAGCGTTTCAGCGCGCAGTTTCCGAAAATTCGCGTGCGTGTGCACGATGAAAGCGCGCAGGACGTGCTCAACCTCGTGCTGACGGGCGAGGCGGACTTCGGCATCAGTTTTACCGGCGCGGAGAATCCGGAAATCCATTTCCAGCCCATCCATGTCGAAAGCTATGTGCTGGCGATGCGCGATGACCATCCGCTGGCCAAGCGCAAGAAACTCAACTGGAAGGACACCGTCGGCGAACGCTATATCTCGGTGGCCAAGTCGAGCGGCAACCGCAGCGTGCTGGACGCCGCGCTGTCCGGCGTGGAAAAACACCCGTGGATCTCCTGCGAGATCAACCACGTGTCAGGCGTACTGGCGCTGGTGGAAGCGGGGCTGGGGGTGGCGGCGGTGCCCGGGCTGTCGATCCCCCGGGAGGCGCACGGCGCGGTGGTCGGCGTTCCTCTGGTCAATCCCACCGTGAACCGAACGTTGGGCTTGATCAGCAGGCATCAACACGCGATGCCGCCGGCATCGCGCACGCTGTTCGACATGCTGGTCGCGGGCCTCGAAAAGCCCCGGCGGCGGGCGGCGCGCTAGCGGGCGGCCGGCCCGCTTTGGAACCGGATCATCGCCGGCGCCAGGCCGGGCGACTTGGCCGTCAAGCTCGCCTCGCCGGCCTGCGCGGTCGATTGCACGATCACCTGTGCCCAGCCGTTGAACACGCGCCGCTGCCACGGCGCCGCCGGGGCGGTCACGCGCAGCACGCCCCATTTGCTGGTGCCCACGGAACGCTCGAACACGCCCTGCACGCCATCCTTGGGCGTCGGCACGACGTAGGCCAGGCTGTTGACGTCCTTTAGCTGCGCGCCGTCCAGCGCGATCATCAGGCCGCCGTCGACCGGCGCCGGCTCGACCGCGCGGCCATTCACATACACCGCCTGACCGGCGTCGAGCCGGTCGATGAACAAGGCGGCGCGACCGTCCGCCGCCAGAACGGGCCGGGGGAACTCGCCACGCAACACAAGATACGGCGTCAGCGGCGGCTGCGCCGTGGGCGGCAGCCACGCGGCCGGATCGCGCCACGACGACGTATCGACCGCCGCGCTGCGCGCCGCCGGATGCTCGGCGCCGTCGACGGCAAGCGTGCGCCAGCCGGAAAGCGGCACGAAAGTGTGGCGGTCGGCCGGACGGTCGGCCTCGTGCGAACCCGGATCGCCATTGCCGACGCCAATGATGCGGATCGGGCCGGATGCCTCGAAGCCGACCAGGTCGCCGGCGGTCGGCACGATCTTGCCGGCGGCGTCGGCGACGTTGACCCATACCACGGCGACATCGGTGCCGTCGGGCTTGAGGTCGGTCTTGTCGGCGCTGAGCGCGACGCGCGCGGCGGCGCCGGTGGTGGCCACCTCGGCCGTGGCCACCGGCCGGCCTTCGCGGTACGCGGTCGCCGTCAATTTTCCGGCTTGGTAAGGCACCATCCACTCCAGCTGGCCGTCCTTGACCAGCGTCTTGCGGCCCAGCGGGCGGCCGTCCTGGAACAGCTCGACCGCGTCGCCGTTGCTGTACACATGCACCTTGATCGGCTGCCCCTCCCTGCCCGCCCAGTTCCAGTGCGGCAGGATATGCACCATCGGTTCGCGCGTCCACACCGACTTCAGGTAATAGGCAGTGTCCTTCAACACGCCGGTGGTGTCGAGCATGCCGAACTGCGAACCGACCGCCGGCCAGCCGAACGGGGTGGTCTCGCCCCGGTAGTCGAAGCCGGTCCAGACGAACATGCCGCTCATCCAGTCGCGCTCCCGGACGCGGCGCCAGCCCTCTCCGATGCTGAGGCTGCTGCCCGGCCGGGCCTGGCGGTCGTAGGCGTTCAGATGCGAACGCGCCGGATCGTCGAAGTAGACGCCGCGCGTGGTGAAGGTCGAGCCCTCCTCCGACATCATCGCCGGCTTGGCCGGATGGTCGCGGTGGAAGCGGTCGACGTCATGCTGGGCGCCGTAGTTAAAGCCGATCACGTCCGCCTCCAGCGACACGCCCTTGCCCGATCCGCTGGTGGCGACCATGGTGCGCCGGGTCGGGTCCATGCGCTTGACATGTCCGTCCATCTCGCGCGCCAGGTGGGGGCCCGGAGCCTTCCACTCCAGCGCCCACTCCTCGTTGCCCACCGACCAGATGATGACGCTAGGATGGTTGCGGTCGCGCCGTATCATGCGCTCGAGCTGGCCGCGCACCTCGGGCGTGGTGCCCATCATGCGGTGCTCGTCGATGACGAGCATGCCGAGCCGATCGGCCTCGTCCAGTAATTCCGGCGTCGGCGGATGGTGCGAGGCGCGGTAGGCGTTCACGCCGAACGACTTGAGCTGCTTCAGGCGCCAGGTCTGCAGGCCGTCCGGCAGCGCCACGCCGACGCCGGCGTGGTCCTGGTGGTTGTTGGTGCCCTGCAGCTTGAGCGGCTTGCCGTTCAGCGAAAAGCCCGTGTCCGGATCGAACACCACGGTGCGGATGCCGAAGCGCGTGTCGTAGCTGTCGACCACGCGACCGTTTTGCAGCAGCGTGGTTTTCATGGTGTACAGGTTCGGCTCCTCGATCGACCACAGGCGCGGATCCGGCACCGTCAGCGCGGCGCTGAACTCGCCGTCGCGCGCGGCGCGCACGCTGCGGCCGGCCTGCTCGGCCTGCGCCACCAGCTTGCCGTCCGGCGCGTATACCTGCTGGCGCAACGTGAACGATTGCGCGCTCTTGCCGTCGTTGGCCACGGTGACGTCGACGTCGATGCGCGCCTTGCCGCCTGCCACTGTCGTTTTGACGAAGGTGCCCCACTGCGCCACGTGCAGCGGCGCGGTCTTGGTCAGCCATACATGGCGGTAGATGCCGGCGCCCTCGTAAAACCAGCCCTCCTCGACGGTGGCGTCGGCGCGCACGGCGATGACGTTGTCGCCGCCGACGTTCAAGTAATCGGTGATGTCGTAGCGGAAGCCCGAGTAGCCGCTCGGTTCGGTGCCGATGTAGTGGCCGTTGACCCAGACCACGCTGTTGCGGTAGACGCCGTCGAACTCGAGCGCGATGCGGCGGCCCTGGTCGCTGGCGGGGATATGGACCACCTTGCGGTACCAGCCGACGCTGTTTTCCGGGAAGTTGCGGCCGATCGCCAGCGAGCCGTGGTTGGTGTTGCCGCGCGCATCGAAGGGCAGCTCGACCGCCCAGTCGTGCGGCAGGTCCAGCTTGCGCCAGGCGGCGTCGCTGAAGTCGACGGCGGCCGGACCGTCGCCATAGCCCGCCTTGGCGAAGAAAAACGGACGCAGTCCGTGCTTGAAGTCCTTTTGCGCATCGTAGGGGTGGCCGTGAGCGAAGCGCCAGTCCTTGTCGATGTTGATGCGCTCGCGGACGTCGGCGGCGCGCGCGGCGGGCGGCGGTGCCGCCCCGGCGGCGGTTACGGCGGTTGCCGCCACGCAGGCACAGCCCGCGAGGATGATGGCGATCAGTATCTTGCTCAGGCGTTTAGTCACTCCGTCTCCTTATTTTTCAGCGGTTTGCTTTAGACCACTCGGCCATGTATGGGCAACCGGCGGCGCATCCATCGCCGATTACGGCGTTCCGCCTAGTCCGCCCCACGTAAAGCCGTGACCGCCAACTCCTCGACCAAATCGGCGATCTGCTCGGCCGGCGCGCGTTCGGCCGCCAGCCTGGCGGCCAGCGCCGCGCAGGCGGCGGCCACCTGCGGCCGGTTCAGCAAACCCGACAGCGCGGCGGTCCAGGCGTCGAGCGGCGCGTCCGGCTTGACCATGGCGCCGACGCCGAGGCGCGCCAGGCGCATGCCGTTGTCGGGCTGGTCGTACGAGAACGGCACCACCAGCTGCGGCCTGCCGGCCGCCATCACCGCGGCGCTGGTGCCGATGCCGCCGTGGTGGACGAACACCGCCACGCGCGGCGCCAGCGCGTCGAACGGCGCGTACGGCACGTGGTGCACGAACGCCGGCAACACCGCCGGCAGCTGGTCGCGGAACGGCGTGATCACCACCACCCGTTGTTGCAAGGCGCCGGCCGCCGCGATCGCGCGGTCGATGAATGCGCGGCCGTGCGCCATCGCCGAACCCGGCGTGACCGCGATCGGCGCGGGACCGGCGTCGAGGAAGCGCCGCAAGGCGTCGCCCGGGGCGTCGTCCGGCGCGGCCGGCATGCGCGGAAAACCGGTGCACACGGTGTTGGGCGGCCAGTCGGGCTGCGGCGCGGCGAACCAGTCGGGGAAGGCGCAGATGACGCGCCGCGGCGAATGCAGCCAATGGCTCATCACGCGCCGCACCGGCGCCAATCCGAGCGTGGCGCGCAAGCGGTTGATTTCGGGTCGCACCGCGGGATCGAGAACCAGGCGCTCGATCAGGCCCAGCACGGCGCGCACCCCCCACGGCGGCATCCTCGCCAGCCACTCCAGCCCAGCCCGCGCGGCGGGGTCGCAGGCCGAAAAGAAGCACGACGGCGCCAGGTGCACCGTGGCCAGCGGCACGCCGCGCGTCTCCTGCAGAATCCGGCCGGTCAGCGCCAGGGTGCTGGCCACGACCACCGTCGGCCGCTGGTCGACCAGCGCCAGCTGCCGCGCATACGACGGCGCGAAATGCCTGGCCATTTTCTTCCAGATCGTGAAGAACCCCTTCTGCGGATGCCACAGGTCGGGGTCGTGCACCAACTCGTCGAGCTCGGCCTGACCGAGGCCGGAGGCGAACGCCATGCCGGCGCGCTCGACCCGCTCCCTGAAATTATCGGAGGCGACCAGCGTGACGTCGTAACCGCGCCGCAGCAGGGCCTGGCCGACGACGATGAAGGGATAGACGTCGCCGGCGCTGCCGGCGGCCAGGATCAGGATGTGGCGGGCGCCGGCCATACGGTGAAGGCTATGCTTTCAGCAGTTTCAGCAGCGCCTGCGGATCGCTGTCGGACATCATCAGCGCCGCGTGCTGCGGACGGATGAAGCCCTGCCCGCTGGCGTGGGCGATGAACTGGATCAAGCCGTCATAGAAGCCGTCGACATTGAGCAGGCCGATCGGCTTGGCGTGGATGCCCAGCTGCGACCAGGTCAGCATCTCGAACAATTCCTCCAGAGTGCCCATGCCACCCGGCATGGCGATGAAGCCGTCCGACAGGCTGGCCATCATGGCCTTGCGCTCGTGCATGTCCTTGACGATGAACTGGCGCGTCAGCCCGGTGTGGCCCACCTCGCGCTCGACCAGCGCGGTCGGGATCACGCCGGTGGCCTCGCCGCCGACCCGCAGCACCTCGTCGGCGATGATGCCCATCAAACCGACATTGCCGCCGCCGTACACCAGCGCCAGGTTTTGATCGACCAGCGCCCGGCCCAGCGCGCGCGCCGCCTCGGCGTAGACCGGGCTGACGCCGGGGTTGGCGCCGCAATACACACAAATCGTCTTCGTCACTGCTGCTTTTCCTCCATCAGTTCCTGTCGCGCGGCCTCGACATCGAGCCGCTCCATGGCGTCGCGCGGGGGCAGCCGCGCGGCCTGTTCCAGCAACGCCGTCGCGTCGGCCATTTTCTTTTTACCGTCGAGCATGGCCAGCGCATGGCCGTACTGGATGCGCGCGATCGCCGACTCCGGATCGAGCCGCAGCGCGGTCTGGAAGTGGCGGTAGCCCTCCTCCTTCTTGACGCCGTAGGTCAGGCCGCCGATCATGGCGCCGACCTTGTCGACGATCTCGGTGTGGTAGACGCCCAGGCCGACGTGGGCGTCGGCGCGCGCCGGCGCCAGTTGCACGGTTTTTTCCAGGCTGGCGCGCACGCGCGGGCCGAGCCCCTGCGCCAGCGCCTTGACCACCGAGATGCCCTCGGCGTAATAGCCCAGCGCGTAGGCGTGCCAATAGTAACCGGCCGGATTGGCGGGCTGCTCGCGCTGCTGGCGCTCGCAGCGCTCGGCCACGCATTCGAAGGTGGCGATGCGCTTCTTAACGCTCGTTTCCAGGTACTGGGCGTAGATGCAGATCGCCTTGTGCGCGACCGAGTAGCCGTTCACGCCGACGTCCAGGCCGAGGCGCGCGGCGCGCTCGAACTCGCCGGCATGGAAGGCGATCCACGCCTGCAGCAGCGCCGGGTTGGCCGGGAACGGCTCCAGGTCGCCGCTGTGCAGCGCCGGCCAGGCGGCCTGCAGGCCCTCCGGCGTGTAGCGGTAGGCGGGATCGGGATAGGGGAAAGGGGTCCAGGCCATGGTGTCTCCGTCGGCTCACTTGAGCTTCTTCAGGTATTCTTCGGACAGTTTCTGGAACAGCAAACTGGTCTCATTGCGCAGATACGGCCCGATCTGCGACAGCACCTGATAACAGCCGCGCGCCAGCGCGTCGGCCATCGATTGCTGCTCGCTGTACTTGCGCGGGTTGCGCACGTACTCGTACGACAACCAGTACGTCGCCACCACCACCATGTTGGTGGCCATGGCGTCGATGGCGGCGTCGGACGCCTCCAGCGATTTTTCGCTGCGCAAGTCCTCGCACAGCTGCTTGGCGACCTTGATCTTGTGCGCCAGGATCTGCTTGAAATGCAGCTCGAGCTTGCGGTTGCGCGACAACAAATCGTTGAGGTCGCGGTAGAAGAAGCGGTAGCGCCAGATCAGCTCGAACATCAGGTGCAGGTACATCCAGACGTCGTCGATGTTCGAGCGCCGGCCATTGGGCACGGTGAGGATGCGCTCGATCTCGGCCTCGAACTGGACGAAGATCGAATTGACGATGTCGTCCTTATTGCGGAAATGGTAATACAGGTTCCCGGGGGAGATATTCATCTCCTCGGCGATCACCGTGGTGGTGATGTTGGGTTCGCCGAACTCGTTAAACAAGCGCAAGGACAATTCCAGTATGCGTTCACGGGTGCGGCGGGGTGCTTTTTGTTGCATAGCGAGGATCTCTGTTTATTCTCGTGCAAGCATAACACCTCTGCGGGCCAAGTGAGAACACCGGGATGACTTCCACGTCGATGACAGCGAATTAACGCGAGATAGGCCATTCTTCGGCACCGGCGCAGGCCGGCGCGCGCGCCGCCGGCGCCCGACGCCGACCGGCCAGGCAAGCGGCCAGGCAAGCGGCCCGGCCAGCGGCCTTCGCAAGCGTCCCGCACGCAACAATAGCGAAAGAAGTCCATTGACAGCGTCGTCCGGACTCCGTATAAATTTACTAAATTAATAACTAGGTCGCGCCATGCAAATGCAAGATGATCTGGACCAACTGATCTTGACGGAAGCGCCCGGCGGGGTCGTCGTTACCACGCCCGACCGCACCATCGTGCGTTGGACCAAGGGCGCCGAACGCATCTTCGGCTACAGCTCCGAGGAAGCCATCGGCAGCAACCTGTGGTCGCTGATCTCCCTCCCCGACCAGGGCGACGCCGACCGCGACATCGGCCGCAAGCTGGCCGAGAGCGGCAGCTGCGACTACGAATCGCTGCGCAGGAAAAAAGACGGCAGCCTGATCTACATCGACGCCTCCAGCGTCGCCATCGCGGACGCCCAGGGGCAGGTGCGGCACGTCGTCTTCAGCGCCCGCGACCGCACCCAGCTCAAAGCGATGCGCGACGCCCAGTTGATGGAGGTCAAGTTCCGCAACGTGTTCGAATCGACGCCGGACAGCATCATCGTCACCAACCTCACCGGCACCATCGTGCTGGCCAACACCCAGGCCGAACGGCTGTTCGGCTACAACCCCAACGAACTGGTCGGCCAGCGCATCGAAGTGCTGTTGCCGCACCGCTTCCGCGACGCCCACGTCGGCCACCGCACGCGCTACTTCGAACAGCCGCGCCCGCGCACGATGGGCGCCGGCCTCGATTTGCATGGGGTGCGCCAGGACCGCACCGAATTCCCCGTCGAGATCAGCCTGTCGCCGATCCAGACCGAGGCCGGCACCTTCGTCATCAGCGCGATCCGCGACGTCAGCGAGCGCAAGAAGGCGGAACAGAAATTCCGCGGCCTGCTCGAATCGGCGCCGGACGCCATCGTCATCGTCAACCAGGGCGGCGAAATCGTGCTGGTCAACTCGCAGACCGAACAGATCTTCGGCTATCCGCGCGCCGAGTTGCTGGGCAAAAAAATCGAAGTGCTGATCCCGGCCCGCTACGGCGCCCAGCATCCGGCGCTGCGGCGCGGCTTCGTCGGCCAGCCGCGGCCGCGCTCGATGGGCGCGGGACTGGAACTGCACGGCCTGCGCCGCGACGGCACCGAATTCCCGGTCGAGATCAGCCTGTCGCCGCTGGAGACCGAGGACGGCATGCTGGTGTCCTCGGCGATCCGCGACATCACCGACCGCAAGCGCATCGAGCAGGCGCTCAACGAGCAAAAATTCGAACTCGAACGCGCCAACCTGGCCAAGGACCGCTTCCTGACCAGCATGTCGCACGAGCTGCGCACGCCGCTCAACGCCATCCTCGGCTTCTCGCAGCTGCTGGCCAACGAGGCGCTGCCGTCGACGGCCGAGCAGAAGCGCGCCTTCGTCCACAACATCGTCGCTGCCGGCAAACACCTGCTGGCGCTGATCGACGAGATCCTCGACCTGGCCAAGATCGAATCGGGCAACATGAGCTTGTCGCTCGAGCCGGTCGAGCTGGGCCCGCTGCTGACCGGCGTCGTGACCATGGTCGAAGACCAGGCGGCGCGGCGCGGCATCCGCATCCTGCGGCCGCAGGCGGCGCCGGTCGTCGTGCACGCCGACCATACGCGCCTCAAGCAAATCGTGCTGAACCTGCTGTCGAACGCGATCAAGTACAACCGCAAGGACGGCGCGGTGGTGCTCAACGTCACGGCGGCGGCGCAGACGGTGCGCGTCTCGGTGCAGGACACCGGCGCCGGACTCGCTCCGCGCCAGCTCGCGGCGCTGTTCGAACCGTTCAACCGCCTCGGCCAGGAGGCCGGCGCGGAGGAAGGCACCGGCATCGGCCTGGTCGTCACCAAGCGCCTCGTCGAGCTGATGGGCGGCACCTTGGGCGTGAGCAGCAGCGTCGGTGTCGGCAGCGTGTTCTGGATCGAGCTGCCGGCGCTGCCGCCGGAGGCGGCCGCGCCGGCGCCATCGGTCGCCTTGCAGGTGCCGTCCGCCGCCCAGTCCGGCGGCGCCACGCCCACCATCCTGTACATCGAGGACAATCCGGCCAGCCTGAAGCTGATCGAGGATGCGATCGGCTTCCGCGCCGACCTGCGGCTGATCACGGCGGTCGACGCGCCGCAGGGCATCGCGCTGGCCATCAGTCAACAGCCCAGCCTGATCCTGATGGACATCAATCTGCCCGGCATGTCGGGGCACGAGGCCAAAAAGGCGCTGGCGGCCGACCGCCGCACCGCCCACATTCCGGTGATCGCGCTGACGGCCAACGCCATGCGCAGCGAGATCCGCAGCGGCATCGAGGCGGGCTTCTTCCGCTACCTGACCAAGCCGATCGACCTCGACATCCTGCACGCGGCCATCAGCGACGCGCTGGCCCGGCCGCCCGGATCCGGCAACTGACGGCGGCAACGGCGCCACGTCCGCTGGCGGCCGGCTGGCCGGCCGCCATTTTGTCAGGGCCGGCGGCGCACGGCGTCAAGCCGGCGCCTGGACCGCCTCGGCGATGCGCAGCGGGCCGTGCGCGCGCGCGTGCAGGCGGAAGCCTTCGCGGATGTTCTCGCGCAGCACCGCGCCCTTCCACGGCTTGGTGTAGAAGCGGTCGATGGCGCCGTGGTTGATGGCGGCCATGATCGGCGTCAGGTCGGCGTAGGCCGACAGCATGATGCGGAAGGTGTCCGGGCACAGGTTCTTGACCCGCTCCATGAACTCGGTGCCGCTCATCAACGGCATGCACTGGTCGCACAGGATCACCTGCACCCGGTGCTTGGCCAGGATGTCGAAGCCCTCGGCGGCCGTCTGCGCCGTCAGGATGCGGTAGCCGTCCTGCGACAGGAAGTCGGTCAGCACGTCGAGCATGAAGGCGTCGTCGTCGACGATGAGCAGGGTTTGCTGGTCGAGCACCGTCTCGTCGACCGGCGCCTGCAGCTGGCGCCCTTCGCGCATCATCGCCTCGAACTCCTCCTGCGGCAACGGACGGCTGAAGAAGTAGCCCTGCATTTCGTCGCAGCCGTGCCGGCGCAGGTAGGACAGCTGGGCGTCCTTCTCGACGCCCTCGGCGATGACCTCGAGCTTGAGGCTGTGCGCCATGTTGATGATGGCCAGCACGATGGCGGCGTCGTCCGGGTTGCTGGTGACTTCGCGCACGAAGGCGATGTCGATCTTCAGTTTGTCGATCGGGAAGCGCTTCAGGTACGCCAGCGACGAGTAGCCGGTGCCGAAGTCGTCGATCGAGATCTGGATGCCGAGCGCCTTCAGGTTCTGCAGCACGGTGATGGTCTCTTCGGCGTTCGACATCAGCGAGCTTTCGGTCAGCTCCAGCTCCAGCAGTTCGGGCGCGATGTCGTGCTCCTTGATGGCCTTGAGCACCTCCTCCTCCAGCCCGCCGACGAAGAACTGGATGCCGGAGACGTTGACCGACAGGTGCACCGCCCAGCCGTGGGTGCGGCGCCATTCGGCGATCTTGCGGCAGGCCTCGTGGATCACCCACGAGCCGACCCGCACGATCAGGCCGGTCTCCTCGAGGATCGGAATGAACAGCGCCGGCGACACCATGCCGTGGCCGGGCCGCTTCCAGCGGATCAGCACCTCGGCGCCGCTGATGCGGCCGTTGCCGATGTGGACCTTGGGCTGGAAGTGCAGCACGAACTCCTGGTTGTCGATGGCGCGCCGCAGCGCGTTCTCCAGGTCCAGGCGCGCCAGCGATTGCGCGTTCATCTCGGCCGTGAAGAAGCGGAAGGCGTCGCGCCCGGCTTCCTTGGCGCGGTACATGGCGGTGTCGGCGTACTGGATCAGCACGTCCGGATCGGTGCCGTCGTCGGGGAACACGGCGATGCCGATGCTGGCCGTGACGGTGACTTCGTGCCCCTTGAGGTCGAACGGACGGCGCATCGAGTCGCGGATCTTGTCGACCACGGCGATGGCGTTTTGCGCGCCTTCGGGCAGCATCAGGATCGCGGCGAACTCGTCGCCGCCGAAGCGGCCGATGGTGTCGCGCACGCGCAGGCAGTCGACCAGGCGGCTGGAGAACTGGCGCAGCAGTTCGTCGCCGATGGTGTGGCCCAGCGTGTCGTTGACGTTCTTGAAGCGGTCGACGTCGAGGAACAGCACCGCCAGCGACCATTGGTGCTCGGCCGCCTGGCGCAGCGAGTGCGTCAGCGAATCGTAGAACTGGCTGCGGTTGGGCAGGCCGGTCAGCGTGTCGAAGTGCGCCAGCTTGAGCAGGCGCTGCTCGGCCTCCTTGCGCTCGGTGATGTCGCGCGCCACCGCCACCAGGATCCAGCTCGGACCCGAGCGCAACGTGCGCCGCTGCACCTCGACCGCCAGCGGCTTGCCGTCGCGGCATTGCAGCAGCAGTTCCGTCATGGCGCCGCTCTGGTCGCCCGACAGCAGTTTCTCGTACAGTTCCTCGAGCTTGCGCAGATCGCCCTCGGCCGCCACGCCGGGGCCGATCTTGAGGAAGTCCTCGCGCTCGTAGCCGAGCATGCGGCAGGCGGTGGCGTTGACGTCGACGAAGCACATGCCGGCGCGGTCGACCAGGAAGATGGCGTCGGCGGTGGCGTCCATCGCCAGCCGGAAGCGCCGCAGGTCCTCGTCGAGGCGGATGCGGGCGTTCATGTCCAAGGTCAGCTGCGCGTGGTGGCGCTTGATCTCGTCGTACAGCAGCAGGTTTTCGTAGGCCACCGAGATTTGCGCGGCCACCGTGGCGGCGACGCGCTCGTCGACCTCGGAGAAGCCGTCGGCGCCGAGCTTGTCGACCAGATAGAGCCAGCCGTGGGTGCGCTCGCGCGAGGCGATCGGCACGCCCAGGAACGAGTGCACCGGCGGATGGCCGGCCGGCAGGCCGATGTTGGCCGGATTGCCGTCGAGATCGTTGATGCGGCACGGCATGCGCTGCTCGAGCAGGCCGCGCAGCACGCCGGCGCGCGGCGACTGCGCGATCTGGCGGATCGGCACGCCGGCGCCGCAGCTGGCGTAGTACGTGAGTTCGGTGGCGTCGGCCTCCAGCACGCCGATGCAGGCGTACTTGGACACGCAGATGTTCTGCGCCACGCGGCAGCCGATTTCGACCAGCGCGCGCGGGTCGCGCTCGGTGCCCAGCTCGATGCCCAGCTCGATGAGCGCGGTCAGCCGCAGGCTCACCGCCTGCAGGCTGGACAGGGAACTCGACAGCCGCTGCGTCATCAGCGACAGGTGCTCGGGGGCGCCGTCGGCCGCCTCGGTCGATTCGTTGGCGAACTGCGTGATCAGCTGGCTGCTCGATTCGAGCTCGCCCAGGTACTCGGCCACCTTGTCGTCGATGTTGAGGAAACGCCCCTCCTGCGGCGGCTCGGGCGCGAAGGCCGGCAGGTCGCGCCCGCCATCGGCGTCGCCGTCGCCGACCATGGCCAGTCCCAGCGCCTCGTGCACGGTGCGCAGGATCACGTCCGGATCGGACGGCTTGGGCAGCACCCAGCGCACGCCGCACGATTGCGCCACGGCCATCGCCTCGCGCTCGCGGTAGGTGGCGGTGTAAAAGATCACCGGCACGTTGGCCGTCTCCGGATTGCCGTGCATGCGCGTGACGAACTCGTAGCCGTCCATATTCGGCATCAGGATGTCGGAGATGACCAGGTCGGGCCGCTCGGCGAGCACCATTTTGAGGCCCTCGGCGCCGTTGGACGCCTCCAGCAGGCGGTGGCCGCCGTAGCCGAGCAGGGTCATCAGGAACTCGCGGTTGAGCACGTGGTCGTCCACGATCAGGATCGTGGCGATGTCGTTTTTAGGCGGGGTCGACATCTCCCCGTCCAAAAAAGACTCGATTTGCGCCACGAACGTGTCCGGTTCGATCGGCTTGCCGATATAGCCGTCGAAGCCGGCCGCGAGCAGGCGTTCGCGGTCGCCGACCATCGCCAGCGCCGTCACCGCCAGGGTCGGGATGTGGCGCACCGTCGCGTCGCCCTTCAAGGCGGCGACCACGCCGTAGCCGTCGAGCTTGGGCAGATGGACGTCGCAGATGATCAGGTCGGGCAGCTCGCGCAGCGCGGCCGCCACGCCCGCCTCGCCATCGACCGCCGACAGCGGCGTGTAGCCGAACGCGCGCAGCAGGTAGACCATCAACTCCATGTTGGTGGCATTGTCTTCAATAATCAGTATACGTGCCGACACCTTGTCACTCCCCCTGTGATGACTCCAGCGGCAGCGTCAGTGTAAAAATACTGCCGACGCCATACTCGCTGTCAAACAAAATTTCCCCATGCAGCAGGGCGGCCAACTTCTGGCTCAGATGCAGGCCCAGGCCCGTGCCCTCGAACTGGCGCATCGAACTGGCTTGCAACTGCGACAGCGCCTGGTGCCGCCCGCCCTGACCGGCGTCGGCACCGCTGTCGTTATCGCCGATACTGATGGCGGCGCAGCCGCGCCCGTCCACCTGCGTTGTCGCCAGCCGCACTTGCACGGTGCCGCTGTCGGTGAACTTGATCGCGTTGTCGACCAGGTTCATCAAAATCTGCTGCAGCGCGCGGCGGTCGGCCATGACCGTCACTTCCCGTTCGGAACCGACCAGCGCCAGCGCCAGGCCCTTGTTGCGCGCCTGCGGCTGCAGCAGCGCCAGCACCTCGTCGACCAGCGGCCGGCACGCCAGCGGCACCAGCTCCAGCGTCACCTTGCCGGACTCGATCCGGGTCAAATCGAGCAGGTCGTTGATCAACGACAGCAGGTGGCGCGCGCTGCTTTGCACCATCCGCAATTGCTTGGTCTGCTCGGAATTAATGGGCCCAGGCAACTTCATCAACATAGTACCTGTAAAACCGATGATCGCGTTCAACGGCGTCCGCAGCTCGTGCGACATGCCGCCGAGGAAGCGGTCCTTGGCCGCCACCGCCTTTGCCAACTCGACATTCTTTTCATGCAGCGCCAGCTCGATCCGCTTGCGCTCGCCGACGTCGCGGATCGCGCTCATGGTCAGGGTGCCCTCCTCCGTCTCGATCGGGCTCAGGCTGATCTCGACGGGGAACTCGACGCCGTCGCTGCGCAAGCCGTACAAGTCGCGGCCGCTGCCCATCGGCCGCAGCGCCGGCCGCGCGCCGTAATCGTTGCGGTGGGCCCGGTGGCCGGGGCGCAAACGCGCCGGCATCAGCCGCTCGAGCTCCATGCCGCGCAGCGCGCCGGGCTCGTAGCCGAACAGCGTCTCGGCCTGGCGCGTCGCCAGCACGATGCGGCCGCTGGCGTTGGCCACGATGATCGCGTCCGGCATCGATTCCAGGATGCCGTGGAAGCGCGCCTCGACCAGCTTGGCGTCGCGCAGCACCTTGAGCGGGGTGACGTCCTTCTTGCTCCACAAAATATATTCCGGCGCGCCGGCGCCGTCGCGCAGCAGCTTGCTGGTGCTGTCGATGTACACCAGCGCGCCGTCCCTGGCGCGGCGCACCGACTCGTAACTGGCCGCGCCGGCGCCGAGCGTCTGCCGCACCACCGCGCCGCCATCGTCCGCCCCCGGCACCTCGATCAGATCGGCCAGCTTGCGGCCCAGCGCCTCGTCCCCGCCATATCCGAACACCATCCGCGCGCCGTTGTTCCAATACATCACTTCGCCGTCGAGCCGCGTGATGATCACCGCGTCGGGCGTCTCGTCGAGGATAAGGGTGCCGAAGTCCATCGCCATCGTTCCACCTGTTTACTGTACTTCATACGAGTAACCATACAGCAACAAATCCCGTGAAAAATCACACAAAATCACACAGGTGTTGCGGTTTTGATTTCCGCCAGCGCGCAATGCATGATTTCGGGGTGGCGGCCCAGTGCAACATGGCCGATTGCACCAAACACCAGGTTGCGCGCCCCGGGCAAATCGCTCGAATCCTGGGGCGCGACGATATTGTCGTGGACCGAATAAATGGATGAAAATAATTTGCGTTGCAAATCCGCCTCAGTGGCCGCAAGCGAAGCCAGCCATGCGCTGTCGCGCCGCATCTGCACCGCGTTACTTCCAGGACCGAAGCCGGCCAGCGTAGTGCCGTGGTGCGGCGTGCCCAGCGTGATGACGCGGGCGATCCGGGCATGGCCATGGCGGCGCAGATAGGCGCGCGCCACCAGGCCGCCCATGCTGTGCGCGAGCACGACGACTTGCCCGCTGCCGGTCTCGGCGCACAGGCGCTCGACGGCCGCGCGCACCTGCGGCACGAAGTCGTCGATCGCCGCGCCGGGCGGCTCCAGGTCGATGCCGTAATGGCTGATGCGCGCCCGCGTCAGCAGCTTGCTCATCGGAAGCCAGTAGCCGCTGTTGCAGGCGTAACCGTGGATCAGCAGCACCGGCAGGCCGCGCGCCTGCGGTTGCAGGCGCAGCCCCAGCGGGCGCAACATGTAGTACGACGACGCCAGCATCGACGACAGGAATTCGTGCGCGACCAGCTTGACCGCAGTGACGGGATTGAGCGCGTGGCCGGCCGGCGCGGCGCCGCGCGCGCGCCGGCTCAGGCGGAAGTTGTTGACGTTGATGAGCAGGCGCACCAGCAGCACGCAGGCCGCCGCGACCGCCAGGCACGCGAGCGCGGCGACCGGCGCGCCAACCGCGTCGCGCCACGCCGGATGCCACCAGCGGTACAGCGACAACGACAGCGCCAGCATCGCGCCGATCTGGACCGTCAATAAAACGATAAGGAAACGTTTAATCATGGTCCCATCATACTCCCGTCATGCGAACCGAAGTGTCGCAATCATGCGAGCTGACAAGGGCCGCCCTTGTCATTTGCGGGACAATCCCGGCTAAGCCTTTGCTAGCCGCAGCGCCAGGCCGCTGGCCAGCCTGGCGCACACGCCGTACACCGACAACTGCGGATTGGCGCCGATCGACGTCGGGAACAGCGAGCCGTCGTGCACCGACACATTGCGCAGGCCGCGATAGCTGCCGTCGGCGGCGGTCACGCCGCGCCGCTCGTCGGCCGCCATCGCGCAGCCGCCCATCACATGGGCCGACACCACGCGCGTGGCCAGCAGCTTGAAAGGCAGTGCCGCGATCGCCGCCCTGGCCTGGCGCCAGCTGGTGTATTCGCCGGCCGCCTCGTGCACCGGCATCACCGTGCCGGCGCCGGCGGCGAACTGGATCTCTGCCATGCTCAGCAAGGCGCGCCGCGCACCGTCCCACAGGTAGTCGCCGATCGGATAATCGAGCACCGCCGCGCCATCGCCGGACAGCGCCACGCTGCCGCCCGGCGCGTCCGGGTGGAAGCCGTCGCGCAGCAGCGCCAGCAGTGCCTGCGCATGCGGGAAGCGCGCCATCAGGCGCGCGTGCTGCGCGCCGAAGCCGGCCATCGTGGTCGCCATCAGCACCGGATGCAGCGGCGGCGCCTCGAGCTTGTAGCCGACCGGGCCGTCGATGGCGCCGGTGTGCAGGAAGTGGTCGGAATACACCGATTGCGGCGCCCCCGCGTACGCCTCCACGCGCTGCGCGAAGACGGCGGCCGAGACCAGCGTCGGATGCAGGAAGGTGCGCTTGCCCAGCAGGCCGTGCGGATCGGGCGCGACCGAGCGCAGCAGCAGCGCCGGCGTGTTGATGGCGCCGCCGGCGAGCACGAAGTGCCGGGCGCGCAAGGTGATGCGGCGCCCCGTCGGCGCCAAGCCGGCCGCATCGAGCGCCACGCAATCGAGCCGCGCCACCTGGTCGCCGTTGATCGCCAGCCGCTCGGCGCGCGCGCGCGTGAGCAAGGTCGCGCCCAGTTCCAGCGCCGCCGGAATCGTCGTCACCAGCATCGACTGCTTGGCGTTGGTCGGGCAGCCCATGCCGCAATAGCCGAGGTTCCAGCAGCCGCTGACGTTGCGGTGGATGATGCCGGTCGCGATGCCCAGCCTGGCCGCGCCGCGCCGCAGCACGTCGTTGTTCTCGTTCGGCGCCGGCGCCCATTCGGCGATGTCGAGGCGGCGCTCCATCATGGCGAACCACGGCGCCATCGCGTCGGGCGTGTAGTCGGCCAGGCCGTAGTGGCGGTTCCAGTACGCCAGCGTGCCGGGCGGCGTGCGGAAGCTGCTGGTCCAGTTGACCGTGGTGCCGCCGCCGACGGTGCGGCCCTGCAGGATGTTGATGCCCTTGTCGCGCGTCTTGCGCGCCGCCGACTCCTGGTACAGCGCCGGATAGGCGTCGGCCTCGCGCATCTTGAAGTCGCTCGACGACTTCAGCGCGCCCTCCTCGACGATCAGCACGCGCAGGCCGGCGTTCGCCAGGATCTCGGCCGTGACGCCGCCGCCGGCGCCGCTGCCGACGATCACCACATCGGCCTCCAGGACCAAGTCGTCGTCCAGCCGCGCGCAGTCGGTCACGCGCCAGCCGGCGGCCAGGCCGGCGTGGATCGGATCGGGGATCGGGCCACGTTGCGCGGCGATGGGAATGTTGGTGTTGCCCATCCGGTTCACGCCAGCGCTTTGATCGGGCCGGGATAGCCGATCGCGGCCCAGTTGGCCGGCTGCGCGTACCAGGCGCCGGTGATCAGGTCGTGCAGCGCGAGGTAGGCGGTTTGCAGCGTCCGCAGGCGGTGGTGGCGCCAGCTGTGCAGGAAGGCGTCGACCGCGTCCGGCGAGGCCTGCGGCCAGCCGCCGGCGACGCCGGCCAGCAGGCGCCGCACCGGCGCCAGCGACAGCATGCCGAACAGGTCGTGCAGTTGTGTTTGCGCGGCCGGCGCCAGGCCGGCGATGGCCGCGCCGACGTGGTCGACGGTGTGGGCGATCGCGGCCGCGCGGGCGCCGGGCGCGCTCGGCAGCACCGGGCCGAGCATGGACGGGATCAGCGCCGTCAGCAGTGTAGCCGCCGCTCCGTCCAGCGCGAAGCGGTGGCCCGGCGTGGGCGCGCGGGCCAGACGGTAGACGGCGCCGCCGGCGGCCAGTGCGGCCGCCCCGGCCAGGCCGACCTTGAAAAAAGCCCTGCGGTTTGAAGCCATCGTCGCCACCCACCCATGTTATTTTCGTTTAACCGCCCTTGCCCGCCTTGTGCTTGCCGGTCATGTGCCGGGCGATGCCGCGCAGGATATTCACTTCTTCCTTTTCCAGCTGCGCGCGCGAGAACAAGCGCTTGAGCCTGGGCATCAGCTTGCGCGGGTTGCCGGCGTCGAGAAACCCGATCTCCACCAGCGCCCGCTCCAGATGCTGGTACATGCCCTCGATCTGCGCCAGGCTGGCGGCCTCGCCGTGGAAGCCGATGTCGCTGGCGTCGCCGGCCGGCTGGCGCGGCGTGTGGGTCACGCCGGCGCCGTCGAGCACCGCCATCCGGCATTCGTAGGCCAGCACCTGCGCCGCCTGCGACAGGTTCAGCGACGAATATTCCGGATTGGCCGGGATGTTGATCAGCACATTGCATTTTTCCACCAGCTCGTTCGGCAGGCCGAAGCGCTCGTTGCCGAAGATCAGCGCCGCGCGCAGCGCGGGCTGCGCCACCAGCTGCGTCGACAACTGGCGCGGCGTCAGCACCGGCGGCGAGAATTCGCGCAGCCGCGCCGAGACGGCGGCGGCGAAGTTGATGCCGTCGAGCGCCTCGGCGATGCTGCCGACCACCCGCGCGTTGGCCAGGATGTCCTGCGCGCCGCTGGCGAAGGCGACCGCTTCCGGGTCCTGCACCGCGTTCTCGAAGCGCGGCGTGACCAGCACCAGATCGCTGTACCCCATGGTTTTCATGGCCCGCGCGACGGCCCCGATATTGCCGGCCCGGCTCGTTTCGACCAGGATAAATCGCAGTCGGGTGAAAAGATTGGTGTTGATTTCGGGCAGGTTCATTTAAAATAGCGCTATTGCGCGGTATCGATACAATAACTTCAACCTTGCGGCCCGGCCAACAGCCAGCCCGCAAATCCGGATTTTACCCTGTCGGCGCCGCTCCGCTCTTTAATTCACTCTTGTTCCCTAGCGCGCCGCCGCGGCCCCTGTCCGCCGGTGGGCGTTAGCGTTCTTTTAACGGAAAAGCTTAACATGCACCCAATGCTCAACACGGCGATCAAAGCCGCCCGCCGCGCCGCCGCCGTCATCAACCGCGCCTCGTTCGACCTCGACCGCGTCATCGTGACCGAGAAAAACCACAAGGATTTCGTCACCGACGTCGACCAGGCCGCCGAACAGGCGATCATCGAGGTGCTGTCCAAAGCCTATCCGGACCACGCCTTCCTGGCCGAGGAATCGGGTCCGTCCAAGAACGCCAACGACGAGACCGAATACACGTGGATCATCGACCCGCTCGACGGTACCACCAACTTCATGCACGGCTTCCCGCAGTACTGCATCTCGATCGCGCTGTCGCAGCGCGGCGTGATCACCCAGGGCGTGATCTACGATCCGGTGCGCAACGACCTGTTCACCGCCACCAAGGGCGCCGGCGCCTACCTCAACGACAAGCGCATCCGCGTGACCAAGCTCGACCGCATCGCCAACGCGCTGCTGTCGACCGGCTACCAGGCCGGCAACGCCAAGGCGCTGGACGAATACCTGAAAATGTACGGCATCATGGCCGAACGCTCGCACGGCGTGCGCCGTCCGGGCAGCGCCGCGCTGGACCTGGCCTACGTGGCCGCCGGCCGCCTCGACGGCTTCTACGAGAAAGGCTTGAAGCCTTGGGACATCGCCGCCGGTTCGCTGATGGTGACCGAGTCGGGCGGCATCGTCGGCGAATTCAACGGCGAGTCCGATTATCTGTACAAGGGCGACATCATCGCCGCCAGCCCGAAAATCTTCGGCCAGATGGTCGGCCTGCTGACGCCGTTCGCGTAATCGGCGGCGCTGCGCCCCGTAATGGGGCGTGAATAGACAATCTGTTACAAAAAAAGGGAGCATCCGCTCCCTTTTTCATTTCCTATTTGAAACATCAAGCGGACTTAGCTGCTATACTGATAGCTGCGGCATCTGACCAGTCCTTTGCGCCGCAATCCAAAAATCCGATTGCCTGCGACTGGCGCCCTCCGAGGCGACAGGCCGATCCTCATATAAAGTTACCATGTCATTCTCTTCCCTCGGTTTGTCCGACGCTATTGTCCGTGCTGTCACCGAAGCCGGTTACACCACGCCGACCCCGATCCAACTGCAGGCCATTCCCGCGGTCCTGAACGGCGGCGATTTGCTCGCTGGCGCGCAAACCGGCACCGGCAAGACCGCCGGTTTCACCTTGCCGCTGCTGCAACGCCTGTCGACCGACGCCGCCGGCGCGGCGCTGACGAGCAACACCACCACGCGTCCGATCCGCGCGCTGATCCTGACCCCGACCCGCGAACTGGCGGCGCAGGTCGAGGAAAGCGTGCGCATCTACGGCAAGTACACCAAGCTGAACTCGACCGTGATCTTCGGCGGCGTCGGCATCAACCCGCAGATCAAGCAGCTCAAGCATGGCGTCGACGTCCTGGTCGCCACGCCGGGCCGCCTGCTCGACCACATGGAACAGCGCACCGTCAACCTGTCGAAGGTCGAGATCCTGATCCTGGACGAAGCCGACCGCATGCTCGACATGGGCTTCATCCGCGACATCAAGAAAGTGCTGGCGGCGTTGCCGGCCAAGCGCCAGAACCTGCTGTTCTCGGCCACCTTCTCGGACGAGATCAAGGCGCTGGCCGACGGCCTGCTGAACAAGCCGGCGACGATCGAAGTGGCGCGCCGCAACTCGACGGTGGAAGTGATCGCGCAAAAGATCCACCCGGTCGACCGCGACAAGAAGCACCCGATGCTGGCGCACCTGATCAAGTCGAACGACTGGTCGCAGGTGCTGGTGTTCACGCGCACCAAGCACGGCGCCAACAAGCTGGTCGAACAGCTGGGCGCGGACGGCATCGGCGCGATGGCGATCCACGGCAACAAGAGCCAGTCGGCGCGCACCAAGGCGCTGTCCGAGTTCAAGGACAACAAGCTGCAAGTGCTGGTGGCCACCGACATCGCCGCGCGCGGCATCGACATCGACCAGTTGCCGCACGTGGTCAACTACGACCTGCCGAACATCCCGGAAGACTATGTGCACCGCATCGGCCGTACCGGCCGCGCCGGCGCCACCGGCGAAGCGGTGTCGCTGGTCTGCGTGGACGAGCACGACATGTTGAAGGACATCGAAAAGCTCATCAAGCAGACCCTGCCGCGCGAAGTGATCCCGGGCTTCGAGCCCGACCTGAACGCGCGCGCGCAGCCCGTGCAGCTGCGCAGCGCCGGACATCGTCCGGGCGGCGGCCGTAGCGGCGGCGGCGGCGGCCAAGGCCGTGGCAAGCCGGGCGGTGGTGGCGGCGGCGGCGCCAAGACCGGCGGCGGTGGCGGTGGCGGCAGCAAGCCACGCGCGCCTGGCGCCTCGGCCGGCGGCAACGGCGGCGGTGCGCGCACGGGCACCAGCGCCCCGCGCCCGGCGGCCCCGCACCGCTCGGGCGGACGCGGCCGCTAAGCAGCCCCGCGCCCATGCAATGCCGCTCAATGCGAATTGAGCGGCATTTTTTTCGCCCCCACCCCGGGGTCAGTGCCGACATTCGGACATCGCGGAACTTCTGGCGCGCTAAAAGGTTCCCCATCTGCTCTGGTTTGTCCGAATGTCGGCACTGACCCCGGGGGTGAAGCTTTTTTGGGGGGGCGGGCAAATTTCGTTTACGATATCGGATTGCTAACGATTATCGGAACGTCATGCCACGCTTCGCCGCCAACCTGTCGATGCTGTTCACCGACGCCCCCTTCCTCGACCGCTTCGCGCTGGCGCGGGAGGCCGGCTTCGATGCCGTCGAGTTCCTTTTTCCGTACGCCTATGACGCCGCGCAGATCGCCGAACGGCTCGATCGCAACGGCCTGCGACTGGTGCTGTTCAACCTGCCTTGCGGCGATTGGGATGCCGGCGAGCGCGGCATGGCCTGCGATCCGCTGCGCGTGGACGAGTTCCGCGCCGGCGTGCGGCCGGCGCTGGACTACGCGCTGGCGCTGGGCGCGACCCGCTTGCATTGCATGGCCGGCAAGCCGCCGCCCGGCCTGGCGCCGGCGGCGGCGCGCGCCGCCTTTGTCGACAACCTGCGCCATGCCGCCGATCTGGCCCTGCCGCACGGCATCGACCTGCTGATCGAGCCGATCAACCATTTCGACATGCCCGGCTATTTCCTCACCCGCAGCGCGCAGGCGCTCGACATCCTCGCCGAGGCGGACCGCCCCAACCTGTTCCTGCAGTACGACATCTATCACATGCAACGCATGGAGGGCGAGTTGAGCAACACCATCCGCGCCAACCTGCCGATGATCAAACACATGCAGATCGCCGACACCCCGGGCCGCCACGAGCCGGGCAGCGGCGAGATCAACTACCGCCACCTGTTCAGGCTGATCGACGAACTCGGCTACACGGGCTGGCTGGGCTGCGAATACGTTCCCGCCGGCGACACCGTCGCCGGCCTCGATTGGCGGCGCGCACTGGCGCCGTAACCTGTGCATTCGCAAAGCAGTCGTAAACACCCAGCGCAACAATAGTCCCAACCCCAAAGGAGCACCCATGAAACTGCCGCGTCTTTTCCTGTTACTCGGATTGCTGGCCCTGCTCGGCGGTTGCGCCAGCAGCACGCCGCGCATGGCCGAGGTACGCGCCTTCGCCGCCCAGGCGCCCAAGCTGAACGCGTATCACGAACTGACCGAACGCTACCGAACGACCTACCAGCGCGTACAGCCCTTCCTGACGGCCGCCGCCGACGCCCGCGAGGCCGAGCTCGACGCCAAGCGGCGCCAGGCGTGCGACGATTTCGTCAAGCTGCAATACGGCGTGCAAGCGTACATGCAAACGCTGGGCGTGCTGGCCGGCGACGAGCAGTACGAATTGCGCGACCAGATCAAGACCATCGGCGGCGGCATCAATGCCTGGCCCGACTCCGGCATCGAGGAGAAACACGTCAACGCCTTCGCCCGGCTGACGACCTTGATCGCGCGCGCCATCACGGCGCCGGCCCAGGAACGCGCCGTCAACCAGGTCATGCGCGACGCCGAGCAACCGGTGCGCGACCTGCTCGAGGCCATGGGCACGCTGCTGCGGCTGTACGACAAGTCCAGCGAGAACGAGGAGCGCATCGTCATCGGCATGCTGGAGTCGGAGATTCCCTTCCTCGACCCGGCCCGCGACCGCTTGCTGACGGCGCTGGCCAAAAGCGCGCAGCAGAACAAACAAGCCGAGTACCGCCTGATCGGCCAGCGCCAGACCCTGGCGCGCAAAAACCTGGCGGCGATCGAGCAGAGCCACCGCGCGCTGCTCGACCAGATCCCGTCCAACTAAGCCCATACAGGAGCAGCGATGACTACCAATCCCCTTCAGCTGGACATCGAAGCGCTGGCCGACAGCCTGTCCGCCAGCGCCGACGCCCTGCATACGCGCCTGATGCGCGATATCCGCCAGAAACCGCCGGCGATCGCGCAGACGGTCGCGCAGGCGCTGTTTGAAAACGAAGTGGCGCTGCGCCAGCGCGCCAACAGCCTGTACCTGGAGGCGGCGGTGCTGGCCGCGAGCGGACTGGGCGGCACGCAGCAGCAGTTGCTGGACGTGACCGCCCGCGCGCAGGAAAAAATCCGCAAGATCCAGCACACCAAGGATTTGATCCAGCTGACCGGCGAGCTGCTGTCGCTGGCGGCGGCCATCGCCACCGGCAAACCCGACAAGCTGGCCAAGCCGTTCGAGACCATCAAGCACCATCTGCAGGCGATGGACGCGCCGCCGGCCTGAGGTCCGCACCGGCGCACGGCCACGCCGCGGATCCACGCCGGCCCGCCGCTGGGCCGAACAAACCGCGCCACCTCCGGTCAAACGACGTAAGGAGCGCGCGGCATGAACGGACTGGACGAACATCAATGGCGGACCTTGCAGGCGCGGCTGGAGCGCGCCCGCAAGGCGCTGCTCAGCCAACTCGCGGACGATCTGGACCGCAGCACCGACGTGCGCCTGCCGTTGCCGCACGAGGCCGAAGCCTCGCCGGCCGACAACGCCAGCCAGCGCACGCTCAACGCCCTCGTCCACGAGACGGCGGCCCACACCACCAAACAATTGTCGACCGTCAGGCAGGCACTGGCCAAGTTTGACGACGACAGCTATGGACTGTGTGAAAACTGCGGAGAGGAAATCGGCTTCTCGCGGCTCGACGCGCGGCCGGAAGCGCGCCTGTGCATCGGGTGCCAGACGCGCATGGAACAGCGGCGCCGTTGAGGCCGCAACCGGGTTGAAAAGTACGTCCGTTGAAAAGTGAAGCCGTCGAGCGGTTGGCGCGTGGACCGGTCAGCCGCCGTCGCGCCAGGGCTGGCTGCGGATTTTCGCCACCTGGCGCTGCGCCATCATTCGCCACAGCCGCAGCGCGTCCGCCGGCGCCGGCGCCGTCATCGTGCGCGGATCGGCCAGGGCGATCTCGCAGTCGCGGTCGGACCATTCGGCGAAGCGCACGGCGCCGCCGCTGGCGACCTCCATTTCGTACATGAGGCCGTCGTCATAGCCGAAGCGCAGCACAACGCTGCCGGCGGCGCCGTCGGGACCGGCGTCGCCGCCGCTGTAGAGTTCGGCCAGCGCGGCCGCCATCTGCGCCTCGGACGGCGCGCTCACATCCCGCCCGTCCGCCAGCGTCAACACCAGCCACGCGTGTGTCATAGCCGCATCCCCCATGCAAGCGGTCGATTGTAGCAACGATCCCCGGGAAAATCGCGCCCGCGCTGCCACCGTCTCGCATAAGCAACAACCGCGGCAACGACTGCTTAGGCAGGCACGGGCCGCGAGGTGGGGTCGAAGTCGCGCCAATCGCCGGCGCTGATGTTGCCCTCGGCGCGCTCGACATCCTTGGCGCCCAGGCCGCGCAGCACGTCAAGCGCCTGTTGCTCCTGGCCGCTGTCGACCACCTCGACGGCGATCATCATGCCCGACTTGCGCGGCGCGCGCATGTTCTCCGCGCTGCCCTCCTCCGACTCGCCGGCGTCCTTCATCTTCGAAAAACTGAACAGCGAACCGACGTGGGCGCCGACCAGCGCGCCGACCACCGGACCCAGCGGGCCGGCCACCGGAATCGCGGCGGTCCCGGCCACCGCGCCGGCCACGGCGCCCGTGGCGCCGCCCTGCACCACGCCGTCGTCGGTCTCCTTGGCGCCCGGCGACTTGTCGTGGTCGCCGCCGAGTTCATACATGTCGTGCTGCCCCTGCGGATTGACGTAGAAGGCGCTGATGCGGTCGGCGGCGAAGCCGGCGCGCAGCAAGGCGATGCGCGCGTCCGCGATTTCATCCTGTAGCTGGAAATGCCCCGCAATAATATTGCTCATGCTGTTCTCCCTGGTTTCGGCCGAAGCCCGATCAGCGCAATATGCACCGGCGCGGCCGCCGTTTCCGTGCGCTTACGCACTGAGGGCGCCGGTTCGGCGCGGCCGGGCCGGAGCGGCCAGTGTCCGATGTGTGCAACGAGTTGATACCGGATGACAACTATGGGTGGCTTGGCCGTATAATCGATCGCATGACGGCAGATATTTTGCAGCCCACAGCTTGCATTTGAATAGGAACGCCGATGACCACCGCTCCACTCCCGCGGTCACTGCTCGCCCCGGCCTCCGTCGGCGACGATAGCGCCGGCGCCCTGCGCGCGCCGATGCTGGCGTCACCGCCGTCGGCCGACGAGGGGGACCCGGGCGCCGGTCTGCGGCAGGCGCTGGCGTCGGAGCAACTGGTGCTGCTGTACCAGCCGCTGGTCGACCTGCGGACCGGCGCCGTCGCCAGCCTGGAGGCGCTGGTGCGCTGGCGCCACCCGGTCCACGGTATGCTGGCCGCGCGCGAATTCCTGGCGCTGGCCGACGCCGCCGGCTTGGCCGGCGCGATCGACGACTGGGTGCTGGGCCAGGCCTGCCGCGACCTGCACGCGTGGCGCGCGGCCGGCCTGAGCAGCTTGAAGGTGGCGATCAACGTCGCCCCCAGCCGGTTCCGCGATCCGGCCCTGGGCGCGGCCGTGGCCGCCATGCTGAAGGAGTGCGGGATCGCGCCCGATATGCTGACCCTGGAAGTGACCGAGAGCGCGCTGACGCAGGCCGGCGCCGACTGCGACGCGCTGCTGGCCGGCTTCAAGGCTGCGGGGCTGCGCCTGACCCTGGACGACTTCGGCACCGGCCACGCCTCGCTGAGCAACCTCAAGCGCTTTCCGTTCGACGCGCTCAAGATCGACGCCCACTTCATCCGCGACGTCGTCACCAGCGGCCACGACGCGGCCATGTGCAAGACCTTGATCGCCATGGCGCACCACCTGGGGATGAAGGTGGTGGCCGAGGGCGTCGAAACCGAAGCCCAGTGCGACTTCCTGCGGCGCAATCTGTGCGACCTGATCCAGGGATATTTCTTCGCCCCGCCGCTCGCGGCCGACGAGGTCGGCCACCTGCTCACCAGCGGCCGCGCGCTGGCGCCGCACCTGCGGCACATGCACAAGCCGCCGCGCCGCCTGCTGCTGGTCGACGACGAACCGAACATCGTCTCCGCGCTCAAGCGCCTGCTGCGCGCCGACCAGTACGAGATCCACAGCGCCAACGACGGCCAGCAGGGCCTCGAGCTGCTGGCCCGGCAGCCGGTCGACGTCATCATCTCCGACCAGCGCATGCCGGGCATGCTGGGCGCCGATTTCCTGCGCAAGGCCAGGCAGCAGTATCCGGACACCATCCGCATCATGCTGTCCGGCTACACGGAACTGCAGTCGGTCACCGACGCCGTCAACGAGGGCGCGATCTATAAATTCCTGACCAAGCCGTGGGACGACGACTTGCTGCGCGGCCATGTGGCCGAGGCGTTCCGCCTCAAGGAGATCGCCGACGACAACCAGCGCCTGCACCTGGAGGTGCGCAGCGCCAACCTGGAACTGGCCGCCGCCAACCGCCAGCTGGAACAGCTGCTGCTGGAAAAGCAAGGGCAGATCAAGCGCGACGAGGTCAGCCTGAGCGTGGCGCGCGAAGTGCTGCAGCATCTGCCGCTGCCGGTGATCGGCATGGACGACGGCGGCATGATCGCCTTCATCAACGGCGCCGCCGAGGGCCTGTTCCACCACAGCGGCACGCTGCTGGGCAACGAGGCCGGCAGCGTGCTGCCGCAACTGTTTCCACCGGCCGGCGCCGCCGGCCCCGCGCGCGCGCAAGCGCCGCGCGACAGCGGCCCGACCTGCCACCTGGTCGACATCGACGGCCGCCGCTACGCGGTGGTGGTGTATCCGATGGGCGAGAGCTCGGCCTCGCGCGGCAGCCTGATCACGCTGAGCCTGACCGGAGCAGCGCCATGAACGCCGCGGCCAAACCGACCGAGATCGACCTCGACCAGGCCGCCGCCGGCATGACCCTGGCCAGCGCCCTGCTCGACGCCCACGGCGGCGTGCTGCTGCCGCGCGACGCCGCGCTGACCGACAGCATGCTGGCGTCGCTGCGCCGGCGCGGCGTCGAGCGCTGCGTGGTGTGGGCGCCGGAGGAAGCGGCCGCGGTCGATCCGGCGCAACTGGCGCGCGAGCGCGAACTGCGCATGCAACGGCTGCAGCGGCTGTTCCGCCACAGCGGCGACGACACCGGCGCGGAAACGGGCGGCGGGCTGTTGCTGCGCGTGCTGCGCGCCTACCGCGAGCGGGACCCCGCGTGATCGCGGCCGACGACATCATCAAGTGCGTGCGCGACCTGCCGTCGCTGCCGGCGGTGGTGGCCGAACTGCTGGCGACGATGGAGCGGGAGGACATCGACACCCACGTGCTGGCGGCCAAGATCGCGCTCGACCAGGCGTTGACGGCCAAGACGCTGCGCCTGGCCAACTCGTCGTTCTACGGCCTGCAATCGAAAGTCACCACCATCCAGCAGGCGATTTCGGTGCTGGGGTTCCACAGCATCCGCACCCTCGTGACGGCCTGTTCGGTGACGGCCAGCTTCACGCCCGACAAGGACATCGAGTTCGACTTCCAGGCGTTCTGGCGCCACGCCATCGGCAGCGCCGTGTGCGCGCGCGCGCTGGCGCCGCGCCTGGGCGTCAATCCGGACACCGCCTTCACCGCCGGCCTGCTGCACGACCTCGGCACGCTGGTGCTGTGCACCCGCTTTCCGGCCGACTACCGGCGCGTGGCGGCCTACCGGCGCGAACACGATTGCGTCACCTCGGCCGCCCAGCTGGCCGTGTTCGGCATCGACCACGCCGCCGTCGGCGCCGCGCTGACGTCCCACTGGAAGTTTCCGCAACAGATACAGGCGGCCGTGGCCGGCCACCACCTGGCCGACCAGGCCGTCGCGCAAGCCACCGGCGGCGCGCGCGCCGCCCCCACGCTGACCATGGTGGTCTACATGGCCAACATCCTGGCCCACGCGCTCGACATGTCGGGCCAGGAGGACGACCAGGTGCCGCCGCTGCCGCTCGAGGTATGGCAAGCGCTGGCGCTGGACGACGGCGCCTGGGACAGCACCTTCGCCGAGGCCGAGCAACTGTTCCACGACATGTGCCAGACCCTGACGCCATGAGCCACGCGACCACCTCCATCGCAGCCGAACAGGACGGCCCGGCGGACATCGCGCTGTCGGAGTTTTTCGACGGCCACCCGGTGGCCACCTTCGCCATCGACACCGCGCACGTGGTCACCCACTGGAACCGCGCCTGCGAGCAGCTGCTGGGCTGGACCAAGGCCGACATGGTCGGCACCGCCAACCACTGGCAGGCGTTCTACCCCAGGCCGCGCCCCCTGCTGGCGGACGTCATCATCGCCGGCGCCGCCGGGCTGGAAAGCGAGCTGGAGCGGCTGTATCCCGGCAAGCACCGGCGCTCGGCGCTGATCCCGGACGCCTACGAGGTCGAAGAGTTCTTCCCCAACATCGGCGCCAGCGGCCACTGGCTGCATTTCACCGCCGCCCCGCTGCGCGACGGCAACGGCCGCGTGGTCGGCGCCATTGAAACCTTGCGCGACGTCACCGAGCGGCGGGTGGCGGAAAACGCGCTGCGCCGCGCCCACGACAACCTCGAGCACGTGGTCGACAAGCGCACCGGCCAATTGGCCGACATCAACGCCAAGCTGCAGGAGGACATCGCCCAGCGCCTGCTGGCCGAGGCCGAGCTGCGCCGCAGCAACCTGGAGTTGACGGAACTGAACCAGCAATTGTCGCGCGCCCAGCAGCAGCTGCTGCAAGCCGACAAGCTGGCCTCGATCGGCCAGCTGGCCGCCGGCGTGGCCCACGAGATCAACAATCCGATCGGCTACATCTTCTCCAATTTCCGCACGCTGCAAAACTACCTGGACCAGCTGTTCGGCATGCTCGACGCCTACCAGAGGGCCGAGCCGTCGCTGGCGGCGCCCGACGCCGCCACCTTGCGCGCGCTGCGCGAGCGCATCGACCTCGACTTCCTGCGCCAGGACATCCCGACCCTGATGGCCGAGTCCGGCGAAGGCATCGTGCGGGTGCGCCACATCGTGCAAGACTTGAAGGATTTCTCGCGCGTGGACGCCAACCAGGAATGGGTCTGGGCCGATCTGCACCGCGGCATCGACTCGACCTTGAACATCGTCAGCAACGAAGTCAAATACAAGGCCGACGTCGTCAAGGAGTACGGCGCCATCCCCGACATCCAGTGCCTGCCGCTGCAAATCAACCAGGTGGTGATGAACCTGATCGTCAACGCCGCCCACGCCATCGGCGACGAGCGCGGGCGCATCACCGTGCGCACCGGCCGCGACGGCGACGACCACGTCTGGCTGGAGATCGGCGACAACGGCAGCGGCATCGCGCCGGAAACCGTGTCGCGCATCTTCGACCCGTTCTTCACGACCAAGGCCATCGGCAAGGGCACCGGCCTCGGCCTGTCGCTGGCCTACGGCATCGTACAAAAACACAGCGGCCGTATCGACGTCGATACCGCGCTCGGCCAGGGTACCCGCTTCCGCGTGCGGCTGCCGATCCGCCATGGCGCCGCCACCGAGGACCCCACAGCATGAACCAACCGCCCCTTCCGCCGACTCCATCGCTCGCCGCGCACGCCGCGGCCGCGCCGCCCACCGTGCTGTGCGTCGACGACGAACCGAACATCCTGTCGTCGCTGCGGCGCCTGTTCCGCGCCAACGGCTACCGCGTGCTCACCGCCGAGGGCGGCGCGCCGGGGCTGGCGGTGCTGGAGAAGGAGGCGGTCGACCTGGTCATCTCCGACATGCGCATGCCGGAGATGGACGGCGCCCGCTTCCTGGCCAAGGTGCGCGAACGCTGGCCCGACACCTTGCGCATCCTGCTGACGGGCTACTCCGACATCCAGTCGATCCAGGACGCCATCAATTGCGGCGAGATCTACCGCTACATCACCAAGCCGTGGGAAGACAGCGACATGCTGTTGCTGGTGCGCCACGCGCTGGAACGGCGCCAGCTCGAACTCGACAAGCAGCGGCTGGAGGCGCTGGCGCTGCGCCAGAACGAGGAGCTCAAGCTGCTCAACCAGAGCCTCGAGGCCAAGGTCGAGGCGCGCACCCGGCTGCTCAAGGTCGAGCACGAGGCGACGGTGGCGGCCAACAACAAGCTCAAGACCAATTTCGTCACCACCATCAAGATCTTCTCGACGATGATCGAGCTGCGCGCGCACAACCAGCCGGGCCACGCGCGCCAGGTGGCCGACCTGGCGCGCCAGCTGTGCGTGCGGCTCGAGCTCGACGCCAAGGAAAGCCAGGACGTGTTCATCGCCGCGCTGCTGCACGACATCGGCAAGATCGGCTTCAGCGACGACATGCTGTCGACGCCGCTGACGATGCTGGCCGGCGACGCGCTGGGCCTGTTCCGCAAGCATCCGATCCGCGCCGCCGAGCTGTTGATGCCGCTCGAGGAGTTGCGCGGCAGCGCCGCCATCCTGCGCGCCCAGCTCGAACGCTTCGACGGCAACGGCTTCCCCGACGGCCTGGCCGGGCTGGCCATTCCGCTGGGCGCGCGCATCCTGTCGCTGGCGGTCGACTATTACAACCTGCAACAGGGCGGCATGGTGCAGCGCCACCTGCGCGCCGACGAGGCCAAGTCGCTGATCCTCGACGCCAGCGGCAAGCGCTACGACCCGAACGTGGTGTCGGCGTTCCGCCAGATCATGGACGGCGGCGTCAGCGCGGCGGTGGTCGGGGTCGAGGTGTTGTCGGGCGAGCTGTTGCCCGGCATGGTGCTGGCGCGCGACCTGGTCAGCCGCGACGGCCTGATGCTGCTGACGGTCGACCACACGCTCGACGCCCGCATGATCCAGCAGGTGCAGGATTTCGAATCCAAGGCCGGCGGCCGGCTGTCGATCTGGGTGCGCAACCCCAAGGCGGAGTGAGCGCGGGGCCGGCCTTCAGACCCTGGCCGGCGTCTCCAGCGACTGCGGCGGGCGCACCGGCAGGTGCACCGTGAAGCGCGTGCCCTGGCCGAGCACCGAGGCGACGTCGATGCGCCCGCCATGGCGGTTGACGATGCCGTAGGACAGCGACAAGCCCAGGCCCGTGCCGCTGCCGACCGGCTTGGTGGTGAAGAACGGTTCGAAGATCCGCTTGAGGTTGGCCTGCTCGATGCCGACGCCGTTGTCGCCGACCTCGATCCAAACCCAGCCGTCGGCGCCGCCGGTGCGGATCGTGATCACGCCGCCCTGCTCGCGCAGCGCGTGGGCGGCGTTGACCAGCAAATTCATGAACACCTGGTTCAGCTGCGAGGCCAGGCAGGTGACCGGCGGCAGCACGCCGTACGCCTTGTCGACCCGCGCCTTGTACTTGATCTCGTTGCTGACGATGGTCAGCGTGCTATCCAAGCCGTGATGTAGGTCGGCCACCTGCCACTCGGTCTCGCCGACGTGCGAAAAATCCTTGAGCGCCTGGACGATGTCCTTCACGCGCTTGAGGCCGTCCATCGACTCGCGCACCAGGTCGGTCACGTCCTCCTTGAGGAACTCCAGGTCGGCCTGGTTGCGCAGCGCGGCCAGCTGCACCGCCAGGTTCGGATGGGGCGCGGCCGCCTGCTCGTACTGGTCGATCACGCCGAGCAAGGTGCCGACGTAGTTCTTCAGCGAGCTCATATTGGAATTGACGAAGCCGACCGGGTTGTTGATCTCGTGGGCGATGCCGGCGGCGAGCTGGCCGATCGAGGCCATCTTCTCCGATTGCAGCAGCTGCTCGTGGGCGCTGCGCAGCTCGCCGATCAGCTGTTGCTGCTCGACGCCGCGCGCCTGCAGCGCCTCCTCCATCAGCTTGCGCTCGGTGATGTCGGTCAGCGAGCCGATCACTTCGAGCGGGGCGCCCTTGTCGTCGCGGATCAGGCGCAGCGAATCGTGCATCCACAGATAGCTGCCGTCGTGGATGCGGAAGCGGTACTCGTAGGCGCGCTGGCCTTCGGTGAACACCAGCGCCAGGCTGGAGAAGATGCTCGGCGCGTCGTCCGGGTGGATGTGGTCGAACCAGAAATTGGGATCGGCCACCATCTGCTCGGGACGGTAGCCGAGCACGTTGAAGGCGTTGTTACTGACGAAGGTCATCTTGAAGTCACCGCTGGGCACGGTGCAATAGATGATGGCGGGGGTGTTGTCGACCAGATACTGCAGCCGGACGATGGGCGACGTCGCCTCGGCGGCGGCCGGCGCGGCGCGCGGGGCGCTGGCGTCGGAGGTGAATAATTCGAACTCGTCAAATTGCATGGTGATAGCCTCGTTGGCGTCGCGCATGGACAATTATGCCTCATCCGTGACAGCCCGGGGCGGAATCCCGGGTCCGGCTATTCAGTGCGACCAGGTCGGGTTCCACGCGTACGGCGCATCGGCCGGCGCTTCCGGCGGCGGCGGCGGCGGCAGCCATTCGCGCGGATCGACCCGGTAATACTTCAGGAACTCGGCGAACAGCTCGCCGTGGTGCTCGGCCATCTGGTACGGCTTTTCAAAAAAGGTTTCGGTGGCGACGGCGAAGAACTCGGCCGGATTGGTGGCGCCGTAATGGTCCATCACGCTCTGCTGGCGGTACATCGCGCTGTGGCGCAGGTGCTGGAAATTGCGCGACAACACCTCGGCCCACTCGCTGTAGCTGTCCGGGCTGCCCAGATACGGGGCGCCGTTGGCGCGGCCCGACTCGCTGTCGAGCTGGTGCGCGAATTCGTGCAGCACGATGTTGTGGCCGTCGGTCCAGTCGTCGGCGCCGCGCCGCACGTCGTCCCACGACAGCACGACGCGGCCGTCGTCCCACGATTCGCCCAGCATGCTCTGGTGTCCCGGCGTGACGACGCCGCCCGGGCCGACCTCTGCGCGGCGCGCCACGAATTCACTCGGATAGACCAGGATGGTGTGCAGCGCCGGATAGACTTTGGTGGGGCGGTTGAGCAGCAACAGGCAGGCCTGGCCGGCGATGATGACGGCCATCTCGTCGGTCAACTCGACGCCTTCGCAGCCGACGAATTTCTTTTGATGTAGAAATTGCACGACCAGCCGCTGCAGTTGCTGCTGCAACTCGGGTGTCATGCGGCGGTAGACGGGGATGTTGCGCTGTAAAACGGCTTGCGCCTCGGCCGGCAACGGCTTGGCCAGCACCCGTTGCAGGCGCCAGCGGGGCACATAAAAAGGCAGCGCTATCGCCAGCGCCGTCAGGCCGATCCAGATCAAAGCTTCCATGTGCCGCGCGTCCGTGTGATATCCATTGCTGGCTAAGTGGGGCGGCTTGTCTGCTTTTCAATATGCAAACAGCCGGGCATGCCCGGCTGTCGATCTTACACCTGTTCGCCGGCCTCGGCGGCCGGCGGCTTGTGCGCGCTGATTCGGCGCTTCAGGCGGCTTATTCGGCCGCTTTCTGCTCCGAAGGAGCCGAGCCGAACAGCGCGGCGACCAGTGGATCGCGCATCACCGGACCACGGTTGACGCGGATCGCGTAGTGGGTGTCGTCGGCCAGGATGTGGAAGTGGCGGCCGCTGCCGGCCATGGCCTGCTCGCGGATGCCTGGACGTTCCTTGCGCGGAGGCGCGCCTTCGCGCTTCGGCTGCACGATCGCGGCCAGGAAGGCGGCGACGCGTTCCGGGTCGGGGGTCAGCTGGTACACGGCCTTGCCCAGATAGGTGGCGGTACCTTCGACATAGCGGGCCAGTTCGATCACGCCGGCTTCGCGCAGGTCGCGGATGTATTTGCGGGCGCCGGACGGCGAGAACTTGAGGAACCAGGCGATTTCGTCGGCCAGCATCTCGTGCATCGACAATTCGCCGATCAGTTTTTGCATATTTTCTATGCGACGCAGGGTCGCAGAGGTCGAACGCACACGCTCGATCGACGCCATCGACAGCGCCGGTTTGCGGTCCAGAGGGGCCGGGGCCGGACGTTCCACCAGCATCAGCTTGGTGGTAGCCTGCATTTCCGGCGAGGCTTTCATCTCATTCTGAACCAGATGTTGAGGTTGTCTAACTGCATGCATTTGAACACTCCTTATAACAATTTGCCGAGATTAGTGGCAGCGAGAGGGGTGGCCTACGGTTTGAAACGCCACAGTCTCTGCATCTGACTCAAGAATGCCTTGTCGTGGCGCACCAGTCTGTGCGGCAACGAACATTAGTGACCGAACCGCGGACTTATTGATCCGAAACCCATCGCGCAGGCCGAACGGCGAGCTGTCGCCCTTAATTTCCGGCCCCCGCCCTCGATTCCGGCCATATAGTCTTCGGACCGGCCAATGCAAGCAAAAGTTTCAACTTTTGTGTACGATTTGATACAGCACAAGCTTTTGTGCGGTAGCGAACCGACCACATCATGAAAGTTACCTAATCTTCGGTCCAACAGCGGTAAGCACTGCACTGCTGCTGAAGAAGCAACAAATCGCCATATTTATCAATCGGGAGCATACTTTGAATAAAACTAAGAAAATCGTCCTCGCCGTCGCAGCACTCTGCGCGTCGTTCTCCGCTGTCGCTCAAGACGCGGTCATCAATCCATCGTGGTACGTCCAGCCTAGCGTCAACGGCATGAAGCCTGACAACGACGCATTCGGCGTGGACAAAAAAGGCTACGGCGGCGGCCTGAAGTTCGGTAAAGCACTGAACCAGAACTGGGACGTGCAGCTGGGCGGCACCTACGCCCGCTCGAAGGAAAACGGCGAGCGCTATCAGCAGCAGAGCCTGGGCGCCGACGCGCTGTACATGTTCTCCCGTAAATCGTTCCGTCCATTCATCCTGGTCGGCGCCGGCGTCGAACGCGACAAGGCGAACCTGAACACCTTCGGCGAAATCGCCAAGAACTCGCCGTACGTCAGCGCCGGTCTGGGTTTCCAGGCCGACCTGAACGAGCGCACCAGCTTCCAGGCGGACATCCGCAACCAGCACGGCTTCCTGCGCGGCGATGCCTTCCCGCCTAGCAAAGCGGACAACGTCTACGTGACCGTCGGCCTGAACTTCGCGTTCGCCGCGCCACCGCGCCCTGCCCCACCGGCACCGCCGCCTGCGCCGGAAGCCGTGCAGCCGCCGCCACCACCGGCACCGGTCGCTCCGCCGCCACCAGCGCCGGCGCGCTTCGAAAAAGTGACGATGTCGTCGACCGAGCTGTTCACCTTCGACAGCGCCAAGCTGAACTCGAACCAGCCTAAGCTGGACGAGATCGCCACCGTGCTGAACGCCAACCCGACCGTCGACAACGTCGTCATCACCGGCTACGCCGACCGTCTGGGCAGCGACAAGTACAACCAGAAGCTGTCCGAGAAGCGTGCCAACTCGGTCAAGGACTACCTGGTCGGTAAGGGCGTCGCCGCCAACCGCCTGGTCGCCGAAGGCAAGGGCGAAGCCAATCCTGTTGTCACCTGCGACAACAAGAAACGCGCCGACCTGATCAAGTGCCTGGAACCGAACCGTCGCGTCGAGGTCGAACAGATCACGATCGAACGCCGCGTCAATTAATTAATTAATTGAGGAGCCCCGCGACGAAAGTTGCGGGGCTTTTTTTTTATATGAACAAAAATATAGTCTCGGTGCTGAAATGCACCGTCTACGAATGGCTCGACCACCGCGGCGGCAGCATGGGCGCGGCGTTGGCTTTTTACACACTGTTTTCGCTGGCGCCGATCCTGGTGCTGGTGCTGGCCATCGCCGGCTGGTTCTACGGGCCGCAGGCGGCCCAGGGCGAGCTGTTCGCGCAGCTGCGCGGCCTGGTCGGCAACCAGGGCGCCGAAGCGATCCAGCTGGTGCTGGCCGGCGCCCGCAGCAAGGAGGAAGGCCGGCTGGCCACCTTGATCGCCGGCGCCCTGCTGCTGTTCGGCGCCACCACCGTGTTCGCCGAGCTCAAGGCGAGCCTGGACGCGATCTGGCAGGTGCCGCCGCTCAAGACCGGCACCGTGTGGGACGTCATCCGCACCCGGCTGCTGTCGTTCGGCATGGTGCTGGTGCTGGCGTTCCTGTTGATGGTGTCGCTGGTGGTCAGCGCGGTGTTGACGGTGCTGGAGAAATACGTGCACAGCGTCTGGGTCAACGCCGGCGATCTGCTGACGGGCCTCAACTACGCGATCAGCTTCGTCGTGATCGCCGCGCTGTTCGGCGTGATCTTCAAGATGCTGCCGCGGGTCAAGCTGTCGTGGCACGACGTCACCATCGGCGCGCTGGGCACGGCGGCGCTGTTCTCGCTGGGTAAGTATGCGATCGGCGCCTACATCGGCAACAGCGGCGTGGCCAGCAGCTATGGCGCCGCCGGCTCGGTGATCGCGCTGCTGCTGTGGGTGTATTACTCGGCGCAGATCTTCTTCGTCGGCGCCGAGTTCGCGCGGCAGTACGCGCTGCAGCTGGGCAGCTTGCGGCACCGGCCGCCGCCGCAAACCACCACGGTCACCAAGCCTGGCAGCGAAAGCACGCCAAGCAATCAGCCGATGTAAACCGCGCCACGGGTCGTGGTTCCCGTGACGAAAAAAAAAAGGCCGGCGCATCGCCGGCCTTTTGCCATGCCGGATCGCCCGGCTACTCGCCCAGCAACTCCGCCACCACTTCCATGCCCTCGACCCGCTCGGCGACCACCTTGACGATCACGATCACGGGCACGCCCAGCAGCAAACCCCAGACGCCCCACAACCAGCCCCAGAACAACAGGCTGACGAACACCGCCGCCGCGTTCATGCGCGCGAAACGGCCGGTCATCCAGGTGGTGATCACCGTTCCGACCAAGGTGGCGATGGCCAGCGAACTGCCCATCACCAATAAACTCATCTGCAGCGACTCGAATTGCAGGAAGGCGACGATGCCGGTGGCGAGCATGATCAGCAGCGGACCGAAATACGGCATCAGGTGCAGCAAGCCGGCGACGATGGCCCAGGCGCCGGCGTTCTCCAGGCCGATCCAGCGCAACGCCACCCACATCAGCAGCGCCAGCATGCCGTTGGTTACCAGTAGCATCAGCATGTACTTTTGAATCGAGGTGTTGATGTCCTCGAGAATATGCACGGTGATCTTTTTCTTCGACAGCGACGGCCCGGTCAGCTTGACCAGCTTGCGCTTGAACGTATCGCCGGACAGCAGCAGGAAGAACACCAGGAAGATCACCATCGTGGCCTGGCTCAGGAAACCCATCAGCCCCATCGATCCGGCCCACACCCAGTCCATCAGCGGGAAGTCGGAGGTGGTTGGCGCCGGCGCGGCCCGGCGCGAGGCGCGCCGTTCCTGGGCGCCCGCGGTGGCCTGCTGTAACTCGGTGGCGACCGCCTGGATGCGCTGCAAGGTGCTGGAGCCGCCATGCAGGCGCTCGGAGACCAGGCGCGACAATTTGTGGCCGGCGCTGGGCAGCTCTTCGACGATCGATTCGAACTGCCCGTGCAGCTTGTCGACCACCAGCGCCGAGCCGCCGACCATGGCGATGGTGATCAACGTGGCGCCGACGATGCGCGGGATGTGGCGGCGCTCAAGCCAGCCCATCAATGGGCTGAGCGTGTAACTGATCAGAATGCCGAGCAGGAGCGGAACCAGGAAGCCGCGCGACCATTGCAACGCGTAGACAAAGGCGACCGTGGCGATGACGCCGAGCGCGAGGCCGCGGGCGTTGACGTGTAGGGGAATGCGGGGGAGATGACTTGTATCGGGATCGGCCGTGGGAGCCGTGGCCACAACGCTGGCCGGAATAGGAGGAATCGAAATCTCTACAGGCGGCTGGCTCATGATGACTCACAAAAAAATCCCGGCGCGGCATGCTCCGGGGGAGCACGGCGCGCCGGCAGATGAAGCTTACTTGACGCGGATGTCGTTCTTGACCGAGGTCACGCCTTTGACGCCGCGGGCGACTTCGCCTGCTTTGGCGATGTCAGCCGGCTGGGCAACGAAGCCGCTCAGCTGCACGGTGCCTTTGAAGGTTTCAACATTGATTTCGGTCGACTTCAGGGTCGGCTCGTTAAAGATGCTGGCTTTCACTTTGGTGGTGATGACCGAATCGTCAACAAACTCGCCGGTGCCTTCTTTGGTGGACGTCGAAGCGCAACCAGCGGTGGCCAGCAGCGAGACGGTGAACAGGGCGGTGGCGATTTTATGTGCGATTTTCATGGCGGTTCTCCTTGGAGTTATTAACTAATAAGTTTGTCAGCGAGCGGGACGTTTTGGACATCTCTGCTACCGATGTAGACGTTTTACGTGGTTTCCAAATGGACATCTGTACGGTACCGTACACAGATAAAATTTTGACCCGGGACAGGCGTTTGCACCCTCCCCTCCACTTGGCAAACTTCGTGCGAAACCGCACAGACCCACTTTTGCCGTGTGACTATTCTGGAATCACATTTTCAGGAGAACAACATGAACCTCACAAAAACCCTGGCTGCACTGATGATCGCCGGCACCGCCGTGTTAAGCGGCTGCGCCAGCACCAACAACGCGCCGCAACAAGTTTCGTACCAAAATCAGAACGAATCGGCCAGCTACGGCACGATCGAATCGATCCAGATCAAGCAAGCCAAGGCCGGCACCAGCGGCGCCGGCGCGGTCGCCGGCGGTCTGGTGGGCGCCCTGCTGGGTAACCAGGTCGGTTCCGGCAGCGGCCGCGCGGCAGCCACCGTGGCCGGCGCCGTCGGCGGCGCGGTCGTCGGCAACACCGTCGAAGGCAACCGCAACGAAGCCAAAGAGGAATACCAGATCAGCGTGCGCATGGACAACGGCGACTACCGCCTGGTCAACCAGGACAGCGTATATGACCTGCGCGTCGGCAACCGCGTGCGCCTGGTCGACGGCCGCCTGTACCGCTACTAATCCAGTTACACCAAAACGCAGCAAACGCAGCAAACGCAGTTAACACACCATCAAAAACAACGACTAAATTAAGGGGAACACCATGGGCACCATCATTCTGATTATTCTGGTACTGGCACTGATCGGCGCGCTGCCGACCTGGCCGCACAGCCGCAACTGGGGCTACGCGCCGAGCGGTATCACCGGCCTGATCGTGCTGATCCTGCTGGTCATGCTGCTGACGGGCCGGCTGTAAACGCAGGGGGCCATCATGACGCGTTTCCATCACATTGCCTGCGGCCTGGCGATGGCCTGCGCGGCGCTGTCGGCGCAGGCGCAGGACAACACGCCGCCGCAGAACATCCAGCTGCAACAGCAGGAGATCGCCAAGGGCGATCCGGCGCGATGGTATAAGGAAGATGCCACCAGCGCCGAGCAGTCGCGCACCTTGCGCAAGGAAATCGGCGCGGCGCTGGCCGAATCGACCAACGCCTGCAAGAAGGGCCCGGCCGGCGAACGCGATGCCTGCCTGCGCGAAGCGCGCGCGACCTACAAGCGTGACATGGAGAAGGTGCCGCAAGTTTTGGCCGAGAATAAACGGCCCTGATCTGCATGTAGTGGATACGGAAAGCCGCCCGAGAGATCAGGCGGCTTTTTCACGGGCGCGCGCCGGTTGGGCGGCGGGCAGCGGCGGCAACTCGTGCACCACCAGCGGCGTATCTTCCGACACAAAGGCCAGCCAGCCTGCGGCCTCGACGGCGCGCAGCCCATCCTGGTAGCCCTGGTCCCAGCGCCACTCGGTCGAGCCCTTGGAAAAATTGATGTCCTTGGCCGCCATGTTCCAGTCGCGTCCCGCGTATTCCAGGCGCACCACGTGCAGCGTCGTGCCGCAACCGAGCTCGGCCAGATCCTGCTCGCCCTGCTCCGTCTGCGCATGCTCCGGCAACGCGGCGTACAGGCCGCGCAGCTTTTGCTGCAGCTTGTGGCGGGCCACGTAATCGTCCAGGTGGCGCTTGGAGCGCGAGGCGAAGGTGACATCCTTCTGCCGCGTCTGCACCTGGTCCAGCGTCGTGGGTTCCTCGCCGTCGGCGCTCCACAAATCGACCATGAAGCACAGCGTATCGACCGGTTTGGCGTCGTCCAGCACGGTCTCGAGCGGCGTGTTGGAATACAGGCCGCCATCCCAGTACAGCTCGCCATCGATGCGCACCGCCGGAAAACCGGGCGGCAAGGCACCGCTGGCGCGGATATGGTCGACGTTGATGTCGAGGTCACGGTTATCGAAGCTGCGCAGCGTGCCGCACGTCACCTTGAGCGCGTTGACGGTCAGGCGCATGCCTTCGGGACCATTGAGGTAATCGAAATCGATCAGGGAATTGAGCGTCTCGCCCAGTTCGGCGGTATCGTAGAAGCTGGCCTGCTCGGGATCGACCGCCATGCCGGCGGCGAAAGGGCTGAACAGGCGCGGCTTGAAAAAGCCCGGCACCCCGCGCAGCAAGGTATCCCAGGTCTGCGCGAAGATATTCGAGCGGCGCTGCGCATCGGGCACGCGGCGCATGTCGTAGGGGTCGCGGTGGGAAATGCCTTCCCAGAACTGGCGCAGGCGCGCCAGCCGGGTTGCGTGGGGATTGCCGGCCAAAATGGCGGCGTTGATGGCGCCGATCGACGTGCCCACGATCCAGTCGGGCGCCAGGCCATGCTCGTGCAGGGCCTGGAACACGCCGGCCTGATACGCGCCCAACGCCCCGCCCCCTTGCAGCACCAGCACGATGCGCATGCCCGCGGGGTTCAGTTTGTTGGACGACGAATTCAAGACACTAGCCCGTGACGCGCTTGCGGCGCATCAGCCAGGCGGCGCCCAGCCCCAGCACCGCAGCCACGCCCAGCGCCGGTTTGATCAGCTTCTTGCGGGCGATGAAGGACCCCACCGTCAGCGCGTACGGCATCAGCGCCTTGTAGTTAAAGCCGCTCATGCCGCCCGGCTGCAGCAGGCCGCCCAGACGGGCTTGCGCCAGTCCGACGGCGTGGTCCACCGCGCCATGAAACAGCGCATCGGGATGCATCGCGTTGGCGACCAGCGCCTTCGAGTGCACAACCTTGATGCGATACAACTCGCCTTCACGGATCAGCCGCTGTTTGTCAGCGGCGAACGCCGTGCTTTCCGCGTCTTTCGTCATATGCGCTCCTGTTACAACAGCATGTCGCGGTCGGATTTCAGTTCCGCCATGGTGGCGGGCATGCCCAGCTTGCCGCCGCGGATCAAACCGCGCGCGTACACCATCAGCCCGATAGCCAGCAGCAGGAAGACGCCGGTCATAATGGGCAGGATCGTCCAGCCCAGCGCGTCCCACGCCAGATAAGCAATCGTGACGGTGGCATAGGCGAGCGCGAAGCACCCTGCCACCACCGCCAGCGCGAAAGCCAGCACCAGATGCATCAAGTGATTGCGCACCTGAGACAATTCCAGCGCGGCCAGTTCCAGCCGCGTCAGCAGCAGGCCGATGCTGTTGCGGGCGATATTGCCCAGCGACGCGATCAGGCCTGGCGGACGAGTCAACTCATCAGCTTGCGCCATGGATTACTTGCGGCCGATGATGACACCGATCAGCAGGCCCACGGCTGCCGCGCCGGCGATCGAACGCCATGGGTTTTCTTTGACGTAAACGTCGGCCTGCTTGGCGGCTTCCTTGCTGGCGGCCAGGGCGCTGATTTGCGCGTCGTGGGCCTTTGCCAGGGCGGTGTCCAGCGCGCGCATGCCACGGCCGCGCAGTTCTTCAGCCTTCTCACCGGTCAGGGCGGTGGCGGCGGTAAACAATGCTTGCGCATCTTTGACCAGAGTTTTCACGTCGTTATTCACGGTAGAGATATTTTGTTCCAGCATGATGGAGCTCCTATTATGGTTGTGAGGTGTGAAAACTTTACAGCAAAATCGAAATGTTAGTCGTTATTCAAGCAAATCGCGCATATCATCGGCGTGTTCTTCTTCCACGGCCATGATGCCGATCAAAAGATGACGCGTCGTCGGATCGGTATCGCCGATCTGTTCGATCATCTGGCGGTACGATTCGATCGCCACGCGCTCGGCGATCAGATTCGAGCGGATCATCGCCTGGACGTCCTCCGAAGCATCATACTCGGCATGGCTGCGATCGAGCAACGTTGCCGGATTGAAATCAGGTTGGCCGTTCAGTTGAACGATGCGTTCGGCCAAGGCGTCGGCATGCTCCTGCTCTTGCTGGGCGTGCTCGAGGAACTCGGCCTTGATCGGACCGTTCTGCAAACCGCTGACCGTGTAGTAGTGACGCTTGTAGCGCAGCACGCAGACCAGTTCGGTAGCCAGCGCCTCGTTGAGCATCTTGATGACGGCGGTGCGGTCACCCTTGTAGCCGGCGGTGACCGGACCGTCCTCCAGATTGCGGGCGGCGGCGCGGATGGCTTCTTTATCGATGCCTGCCGGTTGGGTGGGGTTTGATTCAGCCATGATATTTTCCTTAAAAAAAGTACAGAAAGTCTTGCCAACGGAGCCCTTCAGGGGCCGCGCCGGAAATGTCCGGCGGCGGCCGGGGCCCCGCTGCCGCCATTAGCGGCGGTTAGCGATCGGCGCGCCGTTTTGCGACAGCACGATTTCAACGCGGCGGTTCAGCTGGCGGCTGCCGGCGTCGGTGTTGCTGGCGACCGGGAACGCTTCGCCATAGCCACGGGTGGAAACCTTGTCGGCTTTCACGCCCAGGCCGATCAGCGCGTTACGCACCGATTCGGCGCGGCGCTGCGACAGCTGCAGGTTGTGCGCCGACGTACCGGTGGAGTCGGTAAACCCTTCGATCAAAACGGCGCTCTGTGGTTCCTGCAACAGCACGTCGGCCATCTTTTGCGCGGTGCGCATGCCTTCGGCGCTGAGCTCGGCCTTGTCGGTGTTGAACAGCACGTCGTTCAGCGTGATCACCAGGCCGCGGTCGGTTTGCTTGGCTTGCAGGTCGGCCAGCTGCTGTTGCAGCGCGGCGCTCTTCGATTGCTCTTCGCGGGCGCTGGCGGTGGCCGCCTCGGCCTGGCGGCGGGCCGCGTCGGCGTCGGCCTTGGCTTGCTCGGCGCTCATCTTGGCCTTGTCGGCTTCCTGGGTGCGCTGCTGCAGGCGGATCTCGTCGCGCTGGCGGCCGGCATTGGCTACGTCCGATTCAGCTTGCTTGCTCTTCGCCACTTCCTGGGCGACGGCGATCTTTTGCTTGGCCAGATACGCCAGCTTGTCGATCGCGTCCACGCTTTCCTTCTTGTCGGCGGCGGCGTTGGCGCGGTCCAGCGCTTCGGCGGCGGCCTTGAATTCGACCGGCGCGTTGGCGGCGACCGATGGGTTGCTTTGCGCGGCCGAGAAGTCGCCACGGGTCTGGTCCAGCAGGCTGGTGGTGGTCGGCGCGGAGCTGCACGCGGCCAGCATGATCGACACCGCCAGCACGGTAGGCATGACGCTCAATTTTTTCAGGTTCAGTTGTTTCATGATGATTCCTTCGTCTCTATTATTGGGTGGTGGTGCTATTGCGGTTCAACTCTTCGCGCAGCACGCGGATGCTCTGTTGCAGCTCGTCGGCGGCGGCGGTGGCCTTGGTCGAATTAGCCTTGCTCTGCGCCAGCTGGGCGTCGGCCTGGGCCTGCGCCGCCAGATCCTGGGCGGTCTTGTAATCCTTGTTGGCCAGCGCCTGGTTGGCGCGCGCCATCTTTTCGCGGGCCGATTGCATTTCGGCCGGGGCCAGCTCGGCCGCGCCGGCGGACGTGGCGTTGGCCACGGCGGCGCGCGAGACGGCGACGTCGGCGGTGGCCGGGGTTTTGTTGCTAGCGCAAGCGGTCAGGCCCAGCAGCACCGCAGTGCCGCAAATCAGTGTCAGTCTTTGGTGTAAGGTCGTCGTCATTATTGTTCTCCTTGAAAGTTTGTGTGGACAGGTAACGTTATAGTCTGTTGCCTGCGGTGCTTCAGTACGCTGCCGCACATTGAACACGGGGACCCGCCGTTGCCGCCGCACAGGGTGCGCCAGCGCACAACCGGGCCCGCCCGCGCCGCGCAGGTGTGTAAAATGCCGTTACCAATAAGAAAGGCCAGCCGATGACCCCGCAGGACCCGAACCGCAACCCCACCGCCAACACCCGCCGCCTTCCCAGCCGCACCCGCATCGCCCTCGCCGTCGCCGGCATCGTGGTGGCCGTGCCGGTCGTCGCCGCCGTCGTGCTGGCGGCCTACGACTGGAACAAGGCGCGGCCCTGGCTCAACGACAAGATCAGCGAAGCGATCGACCGTCCGTTCGAGATCCGCGGCGACCTGTCGCTGACGTGGCAACAGCAGGGCCTGTCGGGCGCGGACCGCACCTGGCGCGACTACCTGCCGCTGCCGCACCTGGTGGCAAAGGACGTCCACGTCGGCAATCCGGCCGGCATGCGGGCGCCGGCGGAAATGGCCAGCGTCGGCCAGTTCGCCTTCGGCGTCGAACTGCTGCCGCTGCTGCGACACAGGATCGCGATCCCGGTGCTGCGCTTCGACAATCCCAGCGTGCTGCTGCAGCGCGATGCCGAAGGCAAGAACAACTGGACCTTCAAGCAGGCCGACAAGCCGTCGCCGTGGCAACTCGACCTGCAGCGCGTGGTCTTCGCCAAGGGCGCGGTGCATTACATCGACGCCGTGACCCATGTGGACGCCACCGCCGCCGTCGACACCATCAACGCCGACCGCACCTACGGCGTGTCGTGGAAGCTGAGCGGCAAGTGGAACAACCAAGCCATCACCGGCAGCGGCAAGTCCGGCGCGGTGCTGTCGTTGCGGCAGCAGACCGTGCCCTTCCCGCTCGCCGCCAGCCTGGACGTGGGCGGCACCCGCATCGCCGTCGAGGGCACCCTGACCAAGCCGACCGCGCTGACCGCGCTCGACATGCGCCTGAAGATTTCCGGCCCCAGCATGGCGCGCCTGTACGGCATCACCGGCGTGCTGCTGCCGGAGACGCCCGCCTTCGCCACCGAGGGACATCTGACCGGCAGCATCGGCGCCAACGCCAGCCACTGGATCTACGACAAGTTCACCGGACGCGTCGGCAGCAGCGACATCCATGGCAAGCTCGACTACCGCTCCGGCCAGCCGCGTCCGGTGCTGACGGGCGCCGTCGAATCGAAGCTGCTGCAGTTCTCCGACCTCGGGCCGCTGGTCGGCGCCGACTCCAACGCCAGCAAACAGGCGCGCGGCGTCGACGCCGTCCAGCCGGGCAACCGCGTGCTGCCGGTCGAAACGTTCAAGACCGAACGCTGGACCGCGCTCGACGCCGACGTCAGCTTCAAGGCCCAGCGCATCACGCGCGACGGCGGCCTGCCGATCCACAACCTCGACACCTTGATCCACATGAAGGACGGCGTGCTGTCGCTGACGCCGATGAACTTCGACATCGCCGGCGGCCGCTTCACGTCCAACATCATGCTCGACGGCAGCGGCAAGATCAATCCGCACGCCATCCGCGCCGAGCTCAAGGCGAACGCGCGCAAGCTGCAGCTCAAGCAATTGTTCCCCACCATCGACGGCATGCAGGCCACCGTCGGCCAGGTCAACGCGGACATGTCGCTATCGGCCACGGGCAACTCGGTGGCCGGTTTGCTGGGCTCGTCGAACGGCGAGCTCAAAGGCGTGATCAACGAGGGCAGCGTCAGCAAGCTGCTGCTGGAAGAGATGGGACTGAATCTGGGCAACGTCGTGCTGACCAAGCTGATCGGCGACAAGCAGGTCAAGCTGAACTGCATGGTGACCGACTTCAGCGTCACCAATGGCTTGATGCGCTCGCGCCTGTTCGTGGTGGACACCTCCGACGCCAAGATCGACGTGGCCGGCACCGTCAACCTCGAGAACGAAAAGCTGGACCTGACCCTGCGGCCGGACGCCAAGGGCGTGCGCGTGATCTCGCTGCGGGCGCCGATTTATGTGCGCGGCACCTTCAAGGACCCGGACGTCAGCATCGACAAGGGCGTGCTGGCGATGCGCGCCGGCGGCGCGCTGGCGCTGGCGGTGGTGGCGCCGATCGCGGCGATCCTGCCGCTGGTCAACGCCGGACCGGGCGAAACGACCGGCTGCGAGACCCTGCTGGCCCAGGGCGGCGGCAAGCCGGTGGCGCCGCCGCCCGGCCAGACCTTGCGGCAAAAGCCGGGCAAGAACGCGCAGAATATCAAGCCGCAACCTAAAGGGTAACAAGGTGTTTCAATGTGCGCTGTCGTACGGAAATGTGGCAAGCGGAGACGTACTCTGTAGTCATTGGAGCGGGCCAGACGCCGCGCCTTAACAGCGTAAGGAGAAGATTATGAACATCAAACGTATCGCATCGACCGCGGCCATTCTGGCCGCCACCCTGGGCCTGAGCGCTTGCGCCGGCATGTCTTCGCAAGATAAAAGCACGGCCGTGGGCGCCGGCGTCGGCGCGGTGGCCGGCTCGGTGCTGACCGGCGGTAGCGCGGTCGGCACGGTCGGCGGCGCCGCTGTCGGCGGCGTGATCGGCAACCAGGTCAACAAGCCACCGCGTTAATCAAACAACGTTTTACATGCCAACCGCCCCGTTCAAGCCCCGGCTTGAACGGGGCGGTTTTGCATTGGCTGCCGGATTAATATCCGACGGTGCTGGTGTAAGCGAACAGGCTGGTGCCGTAGCTGCCGCCCCACTCGTAACCATAACGGCGCTCGGCCTCGACATTCATGATGTCGTACTGCTTGCCTGTGCCGGGAGGGTTATCGGTCGGCAGGCGGCCACTGAAGAAGCCGGTATCGGCGTTCAGGTCGTAAAAGCGGTACCACGTGGTCGACCCCGCCTTGGCGATGAACGGCGAGGTGTTGGTCGCTTTGGAATTGGTCTTCTCGTACGCCGTGTTCACCAGCTTGACCTGGCTGCTGTTGTACCAGGCGATGGCCGCCCTGGCCGACGCCGCGACGGCCGCCGACTGCGGGCGCGTCATCAGGAAGGCCACGATCTGCGCGGATTCCTTGCCGCTCTTCGACGGCAACTCGTACGAACGCGCGCCACGCGGCGCGAAATTGACGGGATCGTGCTGCGCGCACCAAACCGTCTTGACGCCGTTCTGCACGATCTGCGCGTTGAGGATGTAACCCACCGCCAGATTGAGCGCGTTCGTCATCCGGGCACGCTGCGCCGGGGTGAAGAAGTCGCCGGTGAACGGGGCTTTCTGTTTCACCGCGTGGTCCAGCAACACCAGCGCGCGCACCATCGCGTTGTCGTTGAAGGTGACGTGGTTTGAATACGAGGTGCCGGTGCGCGCCGGATACACTTGCGGCAGACCGCCGGACGGATACTGCATGTTCAAAATGAAGTCCATCGCCCTGCGCGCGCTGTCGCGATAGGCGACGGTGCCGCTGCGCGCGTACACGTCGCCCAGGAACATGATTTCCGTGACCGTGCCGTCGTTGTCGATGGTGCCGAGCTCGACGCCATTGGCGCCGAACCATTCGGAACGGCTGGCCGTGCCGTTCCACGGGGCGCCGTACCAGGCCGGCAGCTTGTAGAAGCCGCCGTGCGGCATTTGCCACGAGACGATGTTGGTGGCCTTGGTTTTGTCGGCGGCCAGCGCGGCGGCGGCGTCGCTGTTAGTGCTGAGCCAGCTTTTATAGCGTTCGATTTCCTTGTACGCCGGGTTGCCGGTCTGGTTCAGTAGCGGATCCGCGGCGGCAGCGTTGACGCTGACCTCAGCGGCGGTGCTGATGGAGCCGGTGCTGGCGTACGCCGGGTCGGCGGAACCGCCGCCGCAACCGGCAAGGCCGGCGCCGACGACCAGGATCGCGCCCAAATAGTTATAGTTGTTCATGCATCTCCTCGCAGTGTTTTCAAAAGAACGGGTACAGCCAGTCGATGCTAGCCGTAAATGCGCTCAGAAAACATTGTCAAATAGATACATATACCTATAAAATCAAGCGGATGATTGATTGTGCGCTTAGCGCAACGCCAACGCGGGTTTCTACAAAAACACGTTGCCCATGCCGATGGCGCCGTTGTCCTTGACCAGCTCGTAGCAGCGGCAGGAGACCGCTTCCAGTCCGGCCGAATCGAGGATCTCGATGTTGCCCCGGCTGTAGGAAATCAGTTTCTGGTTTTGCAGCGCGCTGGCGGCCTTGGTCACGCCGACGCGGCGCACGCCCAGCGCATGCGCAAGGAACTCGTGCGTGAGATGGAATTTTTCCGATTGCAAGCGGTCGCGGGTGATCAGCAGCGAGCGCGCCAGGCGCGCCTCCAGCACATGGAAGCGGCTGCACACGGCGATCTGGATCGCCTGCGCCAGCAGGGTATCGGTATAGCGGTAGAGCAGGCGCTGCAACGCCTCCATGCGCGTGAACTCGGCGGCGAACTCGGTGGCGTCGATGCGGGTGGCGCGGCCGGCGCGCTGCACCACCGCGCGCACCTGCGCCATTTCGTGACCGAGCACCACCGAGGCGCCGATCATGCCTTCGCGGCCGACGGCGCCCACTTCCAGCGTCATGCGGCCTTCGGCCACCGCCAGCAGCGAGATCAGACTGTCGATGGGAAAATAGATATAACGGATGCTCTGGCCGGGTTCGTACAACACGTCGCCGACTTCGACTCTGACGGGTTCGCTGAGCCTGGCGAGCTGGCCTTGTTCTTCCTCTGGCAAGCTCGACAGTAAGCGGTTGACCGCCGGTCGTGGCTGGCTCCTGTCTTCTTCGGATAGGTGTGAGAGATGGGTATGCATGAATTGAGCGTAAGGGTAATCATTTACCCTGTATGTACGGTGACGCACGGAAGCTAAACATGTCCTATAGGAAAATTCCGCGCGTACGATAACCGCTTGCGAACACGCGCACAAACACGAAAAAAGGACGCCCTCATGACTACCCCAACCACCCCGACCAAACCCGCTTTGCACCCGCTGATGATCATTGCCGCCGTCGCGGTGGTGCTGTTCTGCGGCGTCGGCACCGCCGCCATCATGGGCTGGCTGCCGACCTCCAACGCCAATGGCAGCCTGCCCGGCGCGGCGCCGCTGCCCGGTCAACTGTCGTCGGTGCCGCCGGCGGATCAGCAGCCGGTCCCGGCCTATAACAACACAAACAACGGCGCAAACAACGGCGCAAACAATGGCGCCAACAACGTCGCCAACAGCCTCGCCGCCAACGGCAATGCCGACCGCAACGCCGACAACAACGCTACCGGCCGCAACCAGGACCGCGCGCCGGAACCGGAAGCCAAGCAGGCGGCGGTGTGTAAAAGCTGCGGCGTGGTCGAGTCGGTACGTGCGATCGAACACCGCCCGCAAGGCAGCGGTGTCGGCGCGGCCGGCGGCGCCATCCTTGGCGGCCTGCTGGGCAACCAGGTCGGCGGCGGCCATGGCCGTCAACTGGCGACGGTGGCGGGCGCCGTCGGCGGCGCGGTGGCCGGCAACCAGGTCGAAACCCATATGAAGACCACGCGCACGTGGCGCGTCGTGGTCCGCATGGACAACGGCACCACCCGGACCTTCAACCAGTCGGCGCAGCCGGCATGGGGCTCGGGCGACGCCGTGCGCGTGGTGAACGGCCAGCTGCGCTCGGCCAATTGATACCGCTAGTGAAATTATTCAGCCGAAATCAGTCTTACGTACGGCACCGTACAGAAGCTTAAGCTGGTTTTAAAGATAATAGATTCCAAGATACGAACAACAGTTCGACATCGCCTTCGATGCCCACCGTGGACGTCGCAATAACAACTTGAGGAGAGAATCATGCTCTATACCATCGCTGTAGTTCTGCTTATCCTGTGGCTGCTGGGCCTGGTCACTTCGTACACCATTGGCGGCTTCATCCACGTACTGCTGGTCGTTGCGATCATCATGGTACTGCTGCGCCTGATTAGTGGTCGCGGCGTCTAGCACCCCGCTACACCGCGAACTGATCAAAGCGGCGCCCCACCCTCGCGGTGGTGCGCCGTTTTTTCGCGCCGTGTTTTCGTTTATGCTGTGCGCTGGCTTTTCCATGGAGTGACTATGAAACGTTTTTTGATCGCGCTGGCCCTGTTGTCCATGGCCACGGCGCAGGCGCAGACCATCAAGCCCGGCTTGTGGGAACTGAATAACACGGTCAAGACCGGCGACATACAAACCGACGCCGCCATCCAGATGGCGATGCAGCAGCTGGCCAACAAGCCGCCGGCGCAGCGCGCGCAGATGGAGGCGATGCTGGCGCAGAACGGCGTGTCGGTGCCCAAGGTGGGCGGCGACGGCAGCATGACGGTGACCGCGTGCGTGACGCCGGAGATGGCCGCCAAGAAGGAGCTGCCGTTGAACCAAAAGGGCAATTGCACGTCGAAGACGGCGCCGGTGGCGGGCGGGCTGGACGTGTCGTTCAGCTGCACCAATCCAAACTCCAGCGGCCAGGGCCAGGTCCGCTTCAGCGACGACAGCCACTACACGATGATTATGGATGTCAACACCGAGGCGACCGGCGCGCCGCAAAAGGTCAAGGTCAATTCCGCCGGACGCTGGCTGAGCGCCAGTTGCCCGGCCAAGCCGAAGGGCTGACCGGACGCGGTTTTTACTGGCTTTCCGAGAACGCCATGTAGCGCTCGCGCGCCAGCGTGGCGATCGGGCCGACCGCCAGATCGCGCGTTTCGTAGCGGATGCACGGCATGACCTTGCCGTAGTTGCCGGTGTTGAAGATTTCAACGGCGCTCTCCAACTCCTCCGGCGCCACCGCGCGTTGCTCGACCATGATGCCCTCCTCAGCCAGCAGCGCGATCACGCGGGCGCGGGTGATGCCCGACAGGAAGGTGCCGTTGGCGGCAGGTGTCACCACCTTGGCGTCCGCCGTGACGAAGAACAGGTTGGCCGACGCGAACTCGGCCACCTTGCCGGTGCTGTCGCAGACGACCGCGTTGTCGAAGCCACGCTTTTGCGCTTCGCGGATGGCCTTGGCGGTATTGACGTACAGCGAGGAGGCCTTGGCGTCGGTGGGCGCCATCAGCGCGTCCGGACGCAGCTGCGCCGACAGGCAGGCGGAAAAACCGGTGAATGCGGGCATCGGCGCGTCGAACAGCGTCAGCGCGAAAGCGCTCTTCTCGGGCACGGGCACCAGGAAACCATCGGTGCCGAACACCAGCGGACGGACGTAAAGCTCGGCGTCGGCCGGAAACTTCGCCACGCCTTCGCGCACCAGCGCTTCCATTTCATCGACGCCCAACGGACATGCCAGCCCGACCCGCTCGGCCGAGACGATGACGCGCTGCAAGTGCAGGCGCAGGTCCGGCAGATGGCCGCGGATGGCGCGCGCGCCATCGAACACGGACGAACCCAGCCATACGCTGTGGTCCATCGCGCCAAACAGTGGAGTATTGCCCTCGGCCCATTCGCCGTTGAAGTATGTCAGATGCATGCTTGTTCCGAAATCAGAGAAACAAGCAATTTATCACGTTTGTGCGGGCAACCTTAAATGCAGTACGGAACGTGCCGCTCAGAACGCATGGCGCATGCCGACGTTCAGGGCCTTGTCGCCGCGCCCCTGGCTGGTGGCGTTGCCGACGGTGTAGGCGCCGCCGTTGCGGTTCTTGATCTTCGCCAGCGAGGCGTAGAAGTCGGTGCGCCTGGACAGCGCGTAGCTGGCGCCGATGGCGATCTGGTCGGCGTCGCGGTCGAGCATGGTGCGGTCGTCCTTGCGGATGAAGGAGGCCAGCAGCGTGGTCGCGCCCATCGGCACGGCAACGCCGAACAGCGCGTCGCGGCTCTTATCGGTCGGCAAGGTCTGCGCCACCGCGCCATACGGATTGGACATGTCCCAGTGCGAGCTGCCCTCTCCACGGCTCTGGCCGTACGCGGCGTAGCCGATGAATCTGCCGAAGTCGACGTTGGCCGCCACCAAGGTGTTGCGCGCCGACTGGTCCACCGCCGGCGTGGTGCCGGTGGCGTCGAGCAGGTTGTCCTTGCGCTGGTGCGTGATGCCGATCTTGATCGGTCCCTTGTCGTAACCCAGGCTGCCGCCGTATGCGCGGTTGACCTTGCTGTTGAACGGCGACTCGCCAAAGCTGTACTGGACCGCGCCGATCAGGCCGCTGCGGGCGCGTTTGGTCTTGTACTTGACGGCATTGTCATAGCGCTTGGTGGTGTAGCCGACCAGGTTCGACGCGGCGCCCGCCATGCCGCCATGGAAAGGATCGGCCACGTCGGTCAGGGTCTCGTAGACCAGGTTGTATTGGCGGCCCATGGTCACCAGCCCCATCGGCCCGTCGATGCCGACGTACGCCTGGCGGTTGAACAGCTTGCCGCTCTGCTCGGACGCGCCGGTGTCGTTCAGCACGCCCGCTTCGAGTGTGTACACGGCCGACGTGCCGCCGCCGAGTTGCTCGCGGCCACGCACGCCGATGTGCGAGCCGGAGGCGATGCCGCTGTCGACCCTGGTCCGGGCGCAGTCGGTCTTGCAGCCCTGTTCCACGACGACACCCGCGTCCAGCAACCCGTAGACCTCGGCGGAGGACGACTCTTGCGCTCCTGCGGCCAGTGGCGCGATCAGGGACAGCGCGGTAACGAGAAGGTTCGGTTTCATGATGGGCAAGGAACTTTAGTGAATTGTTAGGTTCATAATAGTTCGCCCTTCGCCACCGCTCTGTGCGGCTTAACACGTTTACGTCAAATTCTTCGCCACTTGGTTTATAGTTGGATTTCATTATGTGAAAGGCAAAACGCCATGCATGTTGAATACGCCAGCAAACGTTGCTCTCCGGATCAGGCTGTGGAATTGTTGAGGAACGGCGACACCATCATCGTGCCGACCGGCGCCGGCGAGCCGCCATCGCTGCTGCACGCGCTGTCGGCCAGGCGCACCAGCTACCAGGACGTCCGGGTGGCGCAGATCCTTGCCATGCGCAAATACGCGTATTTCGACTGCGACACCGTCAACCATGTGCGCCACGTCGCCCTGTTCTTCGGCGGCGCCTCGCGCTCGGCGGGACAAGCCGGCTGGGCCGATTTCATTCCCGCCTACTTTTCCGAACTGCCCGGACTGATCCTGCGCGACCTGATCCCCGCCGACGTGGTGTTCTCGATGGCCTCGCCGATGGACGAGCACGGCAATTTCGCGCTTAGCCTGGCGGCCGACTACACGATGGCGGCGATCCGCAAGGCGCGCGTGGTGGTGCTGGAGGTCAATCCGAACGTGCCGGTCGCCCACGGCGATTGCATCGTCCACCTGTCGCAGGTCACGGCCATCGTCGAAAGCGACGAGCCGGTGATCGAGGTCGGCCTGCCGGCCATCGGCGCGGTGCAGGAGGCCATCGGCAGGCAAGTGGCGGCCATGATCGAGGACGGCTCGACCTTGCAGATCGGCTACGGCGGCATCCCCGACGCGGTGGTGCAGCAGCTGACCTCCAAGCGCGACCTCGGCGTGCACACCGAGATGATCGGCGACGGCATCCTCAAGCTGGTCGAATCCGGCGCGGTCAACAACAGCCGCAAGACCTTCATGCCGGGCAAGATGGTGGCCACCTTCGCGCTGGGCTCGCGCAAGCTGTACGACTTCATGCACCAAAACCCGATGCTGGAGATGCATCCGGTCAGCTTCACCAACGATCCCTACCTGGCCGGCCAGAACGACAAGCTGGTCGCCATCAACGCCAGCCTGCAGGTCGACCTGCTGGGGCAGTGCGGATCTGAAAGCCTGGCCCACCTGCCCTACTCCGGCACCGGCGGCCAGGTCGATTTCGTGCGCGCCGCCAACCGCTCGAACGGCGGCAAGGCCTTCATCGTGCTGCCATCGACGGCCAAGGAGGGGGCGATCTCGCGCATCGTGCCCACGCTGACGCCGGGCACCCATGTCACCACCGGCAAGAACGACGTCAACTACGTCGTCACCGAATACGGCGTGGCGCAGTTGCGGGGCAAATCGGCGCGCCAGCGGGCCGAGGCGCTGATCGGCATCGCCCATCCGGATTTCCGCGCGGAATTGCGCGAGGCGGCAAAAAGAATCTTGTTATGCTGAGCAGGGGAATTTCCTGACAGATAGAAATATGTACGACAGCGTACATACCGGAGCATGCTGACTGGATATACTGCGTTTTTTAGTCAAAACTGCGGTAATTCCGCCCTGTGCATGCTCGAAATATTACAACGTATAGACGCGGAAAGCACGGACATCGGCCTCATGGTCGAACTGTTCGATACACTGCGTCCCCAGCGCCCCAACGATGGCGTGCGCGCCACCGCCAACGTGCGCACCCTTGCCCAATTATTGAAGGGCAGTCCCGCGCACGCGCTCGCGTTGCGCGGCTATGCCTGCAGTCTGCTGTCCAGCCGTCGCCACTCCAGCCTGTACACCGAAATCGGCGTGCTGTCGAACGACGGCTTTTTCACCGAACTCAAACGCCGCATCGCCTTCCGCATCCTGCCGCCGGCGCTCGGCAACGATTACCTGAGCGAAGCGCTCGACCAGGTGATCTACAAGCGCACCGACCGCCTGTGGATCAGCGCCGTGCCCGCCGCCGACTGGCTGGCGCTGGTCGATGTGATCTGCAATCCACCCGATCGCCGCGAAGCCAGCCGCGACGACGCCACCACCCGCTGCACCCCCAACCTCATGCTGCCGGGCCTGCTCGAAGCGATACGGACGCTGTCCTACCGTATCTGCGCGATCGGCCTGGAACCGAAGCTGACCAATTTCCACACCGAGATGGAGACCTACGAATCGCCTTTCATGGGCCAGAATTTCGAGGTCAACGCCTATCTGGACAATTACCAGCGCAACCTGGCCGGCGAGGACGTCGAGGTCGAGGACGCCCGCCACCTGCTGGTGATGCTGGACCAGTGCGACGTGGTGGTCGGCAAGATCCGCAAGAAGGCGCTACACCAGGGCACCAGCATCGCGCTGACCTACCTGCTGGTGGCGCTCACGCAAAGCATCGCCCGGCTGCGCAAGCTGCTGTTCCTGGTGGACGTCAGCGGCGAACTGAAGGCCGAGACCGTCGCGCCGGCCGCGCTGCTGATCGCGCCGGCCGAGCTGCAGGCGCAGCATCCGCAAGCGGTCGGCCAGCAGGGTCCGCCGAGCCCGCGCCGCGCGGCCGCCGTCGGCCTGGCGCTGGAACTGGTCGACGCGCACAGCAACAAGTACGCCGTCAGCGATCTGCTGCGCGACAATATCGACCTGCTGGCGCGCAACGTCACCGAGAACGCCAGCCATACCGGCGAACACTACGTTGCGGACCACCGCAAGGAGCTCGGCGGCATGTTCCTGTCGTCGGCCGGCGCCGGCGTCATCATCGGCTTCATGGCGCTGTTCAAGATCTTGATGTCCTACCTGCGCGCCGCGCCGCTGGTCGAGACCTTCTTGTTCAGCATGAACTACTCGCTCGGCTTCATGTTCATCCACGTGCTGCATTTCACGGTCGCCACCAAGCAGCCGGCGATGACGGCCTCGCGCATCGCCGCCGGCCTGCACAGCCGGGACGGCCGCAACATCGACATCGAAAGCATGGCCGAGCTGTGCAACAAGGTGATCCGCACGCAGAACATGGCGGTGCTGGGCAACCTGGCCACGGCGATCCCCACCGCATGGCTGATCGCCATGGCCTGGCCCTACCTGACCGGCCACCATCTGGTCACGCCGGGCAAGGCCATGCACCTGCTGGCCGACATCGATCCGTTCGGCGGCCCGGCGCTGGTGTACGCGGCCATCGCCGGCGTCTGCCTGTTCGTGGCCGGCCTGATCTCGGGCTACTACGACAACAAGGCGCTGTACACGCGCTGGGCGCAACGCATCGCGCAACTGCGCGGCCTGCGCTGGCTGCTGGGCCGGGAACGGCTGGACCGCTTCGGCGTCTACATGGAAAACAACCTCGGCGGCCTGATGGGAAATTTCTTCTTCGGCATCCTGCTGGGCGTGATGCCGCTGCTGGGCTTCCTGCTCGGCATGCCGCTCGACATCCGCCACGTGACGTTCTCGTCGGCGAACTTCGCCACCGCCATGGTCGGCCTCGACTACAACGTCAGCTGGCAGCTGGTGGCGACGTCGGTCGCCGGTTTCGTGCTGATCGGCACGGTCAATTTGCTGGTCAGCTTCGGCCTGGCGTTGTGGGTGGCGCTGCGCTCGCGCCAGGTACGTTTCAAGCACGGCTGGCAGTTGATGAAGGTGCTGGGCCGCAGGTTTATACAGGGGCCGATCTCGTTCTTTTTCGGCTCTTCCGCAGAAGAGGCGGCGCCGCTGGCGCTGTCCGATGAATCAAAATCACCCCAAAAGGCAACCCGATGAAATCCTCAAGCATGCGTATCTGGCTTCCCATGTTCCTCATGTGCTGGGGCTTGCTGGGCGCATGCGCCTCGCTGCCCGATGTGGCCGCCATGGGCGACAAGCTCGAACCGGCGGCCGCCGCCACGCCCACCGTCAAGGGCAAGAACGGCGACCTCGGCGCGGCGCGCACCAAGGCGCTGCTGGCCAAGCGCTGGCCCAAGGGCTCGCTCGACCTGAAGCAGCAGGCGGTGCTGGAGGAAGCGGCCACCGGCGTGCCCCTGATCGACGGCAACAAGGTAACCTTGTTGTTCGACGGACCGCAAACGATGAGCGAAATGCTCAAGGCCATCAACGGCGCGCGCAACAACATCAACCTGGAAACCTACATCTTCGACCAGGATGAACTCGGCATACAGTTCGCCGACGCACTGATCGCCAAGCGGCAGGCGGGCGTGGTCGTCAACATCCTGTACGACAGCGTCGGCACCATCGGCGTGCCGGCCGAGTTCTTCGACCGCATGCGCAAGGCCGGCGTCAACCTGCTCGAGTACAACCCGATCAATCCGGCCAAGGTCAAGGGCGACGACTGGAAAGTGAACAACCGCGACCACCGCAAGGTGTTGATCGTCGACGGCAAGACCGCCTTCACCGGCGGCATCAACATCAGCGCCGACTACTCCAAGGGCTCGCTGTTCCGCTCCAGCGGCAAGCAAACCAAACAGAAGGAAGACGTCGGCTGGCGCGACACCCACATCAAGCTCGAAGGGCCGGCGGTGCACGCGTTCCAGTGGCTGTTCGTGCGCCAATGGGCCACGCAGGACCGCACCGATCTGCCGGAGGCCGAGTATTTCCCGCAACAGGTGATCGCCGGCGACAAGGTGGTGCGCGTGCTGGCGAGCGACCCGGGCGGACAGTTTGAAATCTTCAAGGCCTACAGCCTGGCGATCCAGGAAGCGAAGAAAAGCATCCACCTGACGTCGGCCTATTTCGTGCCGGACCGCCAGACCACCGACGCGCTGATCGCCGCCGCCAAGCGCGGCGTGGATGTCAAGATCGTGCTGCCGGGGGTGTCGGATAGCGGACTGGTGTTCCACGCCAGCCACGCGCTGTATGACGAGCTGCTGTCGAACGGCATCAAGATCTACCACCTCAAGCTGGCCGTGTTGCACGCCAAGACCGCCGTCATCGACGGCACCTGGTCGACGGTGGGCTCGACCAACATCGACACCCGCAGCTTCCTGCACAACAGCGAACTGAACGTGGTGGTGCTGGGCGCGGCGTTCGGCAGCGAGATGGAGAAGGCGTTCCAGGAAGACATGCGGGATTCGAAACAGATCACCTTGGCGGACTGGCGCAACCGGCCTGTCAGCGACCGCATGAAGGAATGGGCCGCGCGCATCATGAACTACTGGCTGTAGCCTAACCGTTTCGAAAACAGGCAGGGCGGTCTGGCGGGCTCGCCCGCTAATCCGCCCTGCCTGTTTCCGTGGTAGCCCGACGCGTCAGGCCTTGGCGGCCATGTGCCACGCCTCGCCGATGCGCTGGAAGCACTCGGTCGTCACCCGCTCGAAGCTGCCGGTGCCGTCGACCCAGCTATACCGGTCGACCTCGATCCGCTCGGCGTCGACCCGGATCACGTTGAACGAATTCGATTCGCCCCGCCCGCGCGTGGACGTGGCCGTGCCGGCCTGCACCACCAGCGCCGCGTAGCCGCTGAGCTTGTAGCGCTTCTCGCTGTTGCCCGCGTGGCTGGCGTGCAAGTGCCCGGCCAGCAGCAAATCCACGCCGCACTCGGAGAACGCCCGCATCGCCATCGGCGCGCGGTCGACCAGGTCGTCCTTGTCGAACGTCTCCGGCAAATCGAACGGATGGTGCGTGACGATGATGCGCGTCAGATTCGGATTGACCGCGCTCATGCGCTGGCGCATCTGCGCCACCTGCTCGTCGTTGATGCGCCCGTCCTTGAACGTCAACGAGCGCGCGGTGTTGATGCCGAGGATGGCGATTTCATCGTCGATATATTCAGGCGCCAGATCCAGGGTGACGTAGCGCGTATATTTGCGCAGCGGCGTCAGGAACCGGGTGGCGACGTTGTACAAGGGGATGTCGTGATTGCCCGGCACCACGATCTGCGGCCCCGGCAAGGTGTCCAGGAAAGCGCGCGCGGCCTTGAATTCCTCGGTCTTGGCGCGCTGCGTCAGGTCGCCGGAGACGACCACCACATCGGGCGCCAGCCGGGCGGTCAGTTGCTGCAGCGGCGCCAGCAAGGCTTGGTCGACCCTGCCGAAATGCAGGTCCGATAAATGGACGATGGTTCGCATGTTCCCCTCCTACGTGGCCGGTACGACAGGGACGATCACGTTCAGTGCCTTGGCCCTGGAACGATAGCATAATGGCGGCGTCATCACGGTCACTTCGCCGTCCGTGGCGACGCGTATCTCGCGGTGGCGCGTCTCGATCACCAGGTCGGTGGACGAGAGCACGTCGAAATCCTTGGCTTCCGACAGCCGGCCGAACAGCGCGTGGATGGCGTATCGGAGCAGGCCCAGCCGCGTGGGCTTTTGCGCCACGTACAGATACATCATGCCGCTGTCGAGCCGCTCGCGCTCGCCCATGGTCAAGCCTTGCATGTATTCGTTGTTGCCGATGAAGACGAACGGCGTGCGGCGCAAATGCTCGCTGCCGTTGATCTTGAGCCGCACGCTCATGAACGGGAAACGCCGCGCCGCGACGAACACGGCGCGCGCGAACGCGTGCCACTTGCTGCGCCCCAGATGCTTCTGCTGCTTTTCACGGTCGCGCACGATGTCGGGATAGATGCCGAGGCTGGAGTTGTTGAGGAAGATGCGGCCGTTGACCTCGCCCACGTCAACCTGCGCCGGTGCGCCATGCACCGCGTTGGCGACGGCCTCGTCCAGCTCCAGCGGAATGTTCAAATCCTTGGCGAAGTGGTTCAGGGTGCCCAGCGGCAGCACGCCCAGGCGGGTCTGGCTGCCGACCAGCGCCGACGCGACCGCGTTGATGGTGCCGTCGCCGCCACCGGCCACCACGACCCGGGCGCCATCGGCCACGGCGCGCTTGGCGCGGGCGATCATTTCCTCGCCGCTCTTGGCCAAGGTGATATCCGCTTCGGCGCCTTGCGCGCGGAATTTTTCCGCCAGCGCGGCGGACCAGCCGCCGCAGTAGCCCTGTCCGGCGCTGGCGTTGACGATGACTACAATACTGTTCAGAGCATTCCCCCGGAATCGTTCGATAAGCTTTTCGCCTCGCGCCGGCGGCGCAGCGTGGAAATGGCGGTGATGCAAATCGTCAGCCACGCCGCGCTGCCCGCCATGCCGGCAAGGACATCGCTCAAATAGTGCGCGCCAAGGTAGACGCGACTGAAGGCCACCAACAGTATCATCATCGCACAGGCCGCCGCTGTGCCCAAACGCACACTCCAGCCCTTGCAGGCAATCATCACGTAGCACGCGACCAGGCCGTAGAACAAGGTCGCCGCCGACGCGTGGCCGCTGGGGAAGCTGTAGGTCGCCAACGTGACCAGCGGTTCTTCGAACACCGGGCGGCTGCGCTGGAAGATGTATTTGAGCAGCACGTTGAGCAGCATGCCGACGGGCACGCCGAGCAGCAGCGCCCAGATCCAGTAGACCTGCCCGCGCTTCCATAAATAGAAGCCGAAGGCGGACGCCAGCACGATCACGCCGGGCATCGTGTGGAGCGTGGTGATCGCCATCATGATGCTGGTCATCGGCTCGAAATGGTTGGCGTTGAACCAGTTGGCGATATGCAGGTCGAGCACGGTGAGGTCGTCTTGTTCCATGACCTCGGACGCCAGGTTGCCGAAGATGGCGACCGTGATCACCATCATCAGCACGCCGAGGGTCAGGTGCAGGCCGAATTCGCCGCCCGGCGACAGTCTTGCCTCGATGAAACGTATGGATTTGCTGAAAATTTGGTGCTCCCGGATGGATGGCCGTTGAAGTTGGCGGAAAAACTACGAAACAGCGAATTTACTGTTTATTTACACAGTACCTGTGTATTCATACAGTACTTATGCTATTCTGAACTCCTCGTTAAACGCTTCTCCCAAAAGGAAAATGTCATGACAACAGTTAATAACAGCTTCAGCTCCCGCTTCGGCATGGAATATATGCCTACTTCCTTCCTGGTGCGCATGGGCAAACGCGAATTGCTGGTCTGCCGTGATTTCCGCAAGCGCTACTACGCGGTCAACCCCGTCATCGAATGCGATACCGGCGTGCAAGCCGGTCACCTGGAAGTATTGCTGTGCCGCCGCTGGCTGTTGATCCTGTCGAAGGCGCACTAATGGTTGCCGGTGCCAGCTGCCCTATCCAGTCGCAAGACAGGCCGGCCGATGCCGCCACCTCGCTCGCGCTCCTCACCTGGATCTGGCAGCTGGCGAGCCGTCATCAAACCGATGCGTCCTGCCGTAACCCCGCCGTCGAACGCGGCCAGCCAACTGGCGAGGCGCAATTCAACGGCAAGCAACAATAGTCATGAAGCTATGTTAAGGGGTTTTGCCATCACTGCAAGTGCGCACGCTATTGCTTTAATGACTTTTTAAGCGAAGACAGCTTTAGCCGGTGCCGCAACTATGCCGGTGCTACGCTTTTTCGCACTGCGCGCGTAGAAAGTCGCGCAATTGCAGCACCGTCGGCGTGATCTGCGAGCGGTGCATGCACAGCATATTCAGCGGCGTCGGCTCGCCCAGCACGTCCGGCATCAGGATGTGCAGACGCCCGCTGCGGATATCGTCGCGCAAGTCCAGTCGCGATTTATAGGCTACGCCCAATCCCGCCACCGCCCAGCGCCGCACCACGTCGGCGTCGTCGGCGCTGCGGTTACCGTTGACGTGAATCGCCACCGGTTCGCCGGCCGCGTCCGAATAAAAACTCCAGCGGTCATGGATCACGTCTTCCAGCATGAAGCGCAGGCAGTTGTGCCGCGTCAAATCTTTTAGCTCGGTCAGCCTGCCGTGCTGCTTGATGTAATCCGGCGAAGCAACCAGCACGCGGCGGTTGTCCGGCGCCAGCGGCAGCGCGATCAGGCTGGAATCGTCCTGTCTGCCGTAACGGATGGCGATGTCGACCGGCTGCCGGTACATGTCCGAGACGCGGTCGCTGATGCTGAGCTGGAAGCTGACCTTCGGATACTGGGACTGGAATTCGTCCAGCCAGCCGACCAGCATATTGCGCCCCAGATCCGACGGCATCGAAATCTTCAGGGTCCCGCCCAGGCTTTCCTGGCCCTGGATCAGCGCGTCGTGGCCATCCTTCAGCAGGCGCAGCGCTTCGCGCGCATGCCGCAGATAGTGTTCGCCCTCCTCCGTCAGCCGCAGCGAGCGCGTGGTGCGGGCGAACAACCGCAAGCCCAGCTCCCGCTCCAGCCGCTTGACGCCGGCGCTGGCCAGCGCCGGGGAAATCTCCAGGTCCCTGGCCGCAGCCGACAGGCTGCCGCGATCGGCGGTGCGGACGAAAACGGTCAAATCATCAAGTCGCAGCATTTTCCTCGTTTTTTTGAAAGTGTTTCGCTGAGGCGCCTCTTTTTCCGCGCCACGAAATAAATGATGATACTCCCATCCGCATTCCATTCCATTTTTAGGAGAACTCATGAAAGCCGTCGCCTACCGCAAGGCCCTTCCCATCGACCACGCCGATTCGCTGATCGACATCGAGCTGCCCGCCCCGCAAGCCCAGGGCCGCGATCTGCTGGTCGAAGTCAAAGCCATTTCCGTCAATCCTGTCGACGTCAAGATCCGCGCCAACGTGGCGCCGACCGAAGGCGAAGACAAGGTCATCGGCTGGGACGCGGCGGGCGTGGTCAAGGCGGTCGGTCCCGACGTTAGCTTGTTCAAGCCGGGCGACGAAGTCTGGTACGCCGGCGACCTGACCCGTCCGGGCACCAACAGCGAGCTGCACCTGGTGGACGAGCGCATCGTCGGCCACAAGCCGAAGAATATGGACTTCGCCCACGCCGCCGCGCTGCCGCTGACGGCGATCACCGCGTGGGAACTGCTGTTCGACCGCCTGGAAGTGAGCCGCGACAAAGGCGTGCAGGGACAGTCGCTGCTGGTCATCGGCGCGGCCGGCGGCGTCGGTTCGATCCTGGTGCAGCTGGCGCGCCAGTTGACCGGCCTGACGGTCATCGGCACCGCGTCGCGCCCGGAAACGGCGGAGTGGGTGAAGGAGCTGGGCGCCCACCACGTGATCGATCACGGCAAGCCGCTGAACGAGGAAATCGCCCGCCTCGGCCTGCCGCCGGTGACCTATGTCGCCAGCCTGACGCACACCGACCACCATTGGACCGCGATCGCCGAAGTGCTGGCGCCGCAGGGCAAGGTCGCGGTGATCGACGACCCGGCCGCGATCGACGTGCGCCTGCTCAAGCGCAAGAGCGCCTCGCTGCACTGGGAATTCATGTTCGCGCGCTCGATGTTCAACACCGCCGACATCCAGAAGCAGCATCAACTGCTGAACGATGTGGCGATGCTGGTCGACACCGGCGTGCTCAAAACGACCTTGGGCGAACGTTTCGGCAAGATCAATGCCGCCAACCTGAAGCGGGCGCACGTCCTGCTGGCGAGCAACCGCGCCAAGGGCAAGATCGTGCTGGAAGGGTTTTAAAGCCTAGGACGTGGACCCGGCCGCCGCGCGCTCGCGCTCGTGCGTTTGCTGGGCCCGCAGCAGGGCCAGGACCGCGCTGTCATGCGCCACCAGCGCTTCCTGCATGGTGCTGGCCGATACGCAAGACGTCTCCAGCACTTGCAGGAAGGTCGCCTGGCGGCGTTTCAGTCGCAGCGACTGGTAGCCGAGCTGCTCGAACATGCGGCCGACGTCGATGCAATAGCCGCGCAGTTCCCACATCGTTTTCTTGGTGACCTCGATGTCGTCGCGCATGCTGTGGTCGACGTCGATCAGTTCCAGCTGCGCCGGCCCTTCCTTGCCGAAATCGCGTATCGTCGGCAGCCACTGCTCGAACTTGCCGGCGATGCGGCGGATGCGCACGATTTTCTGGTCGAGCGTGCGGCAGTAGTGCCAGCATAGCCAGCACACCGGCAGGCGCGCCACGAAACGCGGCAGGCCCACGGTGTTCAGGGTGTTCTCGAGTTTCTTGACGGCGGCGATCAGGCGCCGCGTGCTGTCGCCGATGGGCAGTGGACGCATAATGGAGCTCCTGGGTTGGTTCAGGAGCTACATTAGCTGCCGCATCGGACCATGCGTTTGATGCCGCTTAAAGAGCGCGCAGATTTATTCCATCACTTTGCGCAACATGGCTTTGATACCACGCAACCCTTGGCGTATGCGCGCCTCGTTTTCGATCAAGGCGAAGCGAACATACTCGTCGCCATAGTCGCCAAAGCCGATGCCCGGCGACACGCACACCTTGGCCTCCGACAGCAGCAGCTTGGAAAACTCCAGCGAACCGAGGTGGCGGTACGGCTCCGGGATGCGCGCCCAGATGTACATCGACGCCTTCGGCTTCTCGACCGGCCAGCCCGCTTCGCACAAGCCTTTGTGCAGGACGTCGCGGCGGCTCTGATACATCGCGCAGATCTCGCCGACGCTGCTTTGGTCGCCCTCCAGCGCGGCGATCGCGGCCACCTGCACCGGCGTGAAGCTGCCATAGTCATGGTAGCTCTTGATGCGCGCCAGCGCCGCGACCAGTTCCTTGTTACCGACCATGAAGCCGATGCGCCAACCGGCCATGTTGTAGCTCTTGGACATGGTGAAGAATTCCACCGCCACATCGCGCGCGCCCGGCACCTGCATGATCGACGGCGCCTTCCAGCCGTCGAAGGTGATGTCGGCATAGGCCAGGTCGTGCACCACCAGGATGTCGTGCTGCCTGGCCAGCGCCACCACCCGTTCGAAGAACTCCAGCTCCACGCATTGCGCGGTGGGGTTCGACGGGAAGCCGAGGATCATCATCTTCGGCTTCGGATAGCTTTCGCGCACCGCGCGTTCCAGTTCGTCGAAGAAGTCGACACCCGGCGTCATGCGCACCGAACGGATGTTGGCGCCGGCGATGACCGCGCCCCAGATGTGGATCGGATAGCTCGGGTTGGGCACCAGCACGGTGTCGCCGGCGTCCAGCGTGGCCAGCATCAGGTGCGCCAGGCCCTCCTTGGAGCCGATCGTGACGATCGCTTCCGAATCCGGATCGAAATCGACCTCGTAGCGGGTCTTGTACCACTTGGTGATCGCGCGCCGCAACCGCGGGATGCCCTTGGAGGCGGAGTAGCCGTGCGTGTCGGGACGGCGCACGGTGTCGACCAGCTTGTCGACGATGTGCGACGGCGTGGCGCCGTCCGGGTTGCCCATCGACATATCGATGATGTCTTCGCCGCGACGGCGCGCCGCCAGCTTGAGCTCGGCGGTGACATTGAAAACGTAGGGAGGCAGGCGATCGATGCGCGAAAATCTGCGCGGAGTTTGGGTGTCGGTCATGGATATCTCACGTAAGCGCCCGGAACCGTCCGAGCGACGTCGATGCAATGTTGCATCGGGATCCATACTAGCCCATCAATTCGGATGTTGGCAAGTCCTTACGCCGGCGACTGGTTCTGCTCGTCGCTGAACCATTCGAACAGGATCAGGCCGATGATCGACGCGATCGGAAAGCCGCACAGGGCGACCACCACCCACAAGGTTGGCGAGCGGCCCAGCCGCTTGGCGGCCACGCCGACAAAGATCAGATGCAGGATGGCGCTGACTGCGATACCGAGTCCGGCCACGATCATCAGCGGGACCGAGTTCGTCGTGTGCTTGACGAGCGGCGGCAGGAACGATGCGATGCAGCCGATCCAGATGACCAAGGTGACGGCGGCGGCGGCGATCGGTTGTTGTGCGCGGGCGACTTGCATGGCTTCTCCTGGATCAAGCGACCATGCTGCCACGATCTAGCATGAAAAGCAACACCAGCGACAAGGCGGCATCTGGATGACGCTCGGCGTTGGCACGACTGGTGGCACCGGCGCAACTTTGGGCACCGCGTGGTGCGATTTGAGCTATCTCAACGTCGTCAACGCCGACGCCAGCACGATGGCGGCGATCGCCAGCCACTGCGTCGGCGTCAGATGCTCGCCCAGCAGCAGCATGCCGGCCAGCGCGCTGAGCGCCGGCGCGGCGCTGCTGAACATGCTGAACGTGCGCGACGACAGGTTGCGCATCGAAAGCATCTCCAGGGTGTACGGCAACGCGCTCGACATCACCGCGATCGCCAGCCCGATCGCCATATACGATGGCGTCAACAACACGGCACCCGAATACCACGCCCCCACCGGCACGATGAACAGCGACGCGGCCGTCATGCCCCACGCCACCGACTGTCCGCCGTGCATGACCGAGACCCGCTTGCCGAAGACGATGTACAAGGCCCAGCACACCGCCGCCCCGGCCGCGTAGGCGACGCCGACCGGATCGAGCTGATCGACATGGCCGTGGATCGGCAGCAGGAAATACAGCCCGGCCACCGCCAGCGCGATCGCCACCGCGTCGCGCGGCCGGCGCGACGACAGCACCGCCACCGTCAGCGGCCCCGCCACTTCGATCGCCACCGCGATCCCCAGCGGTATCAGATTGAACGAGCGGTAGATCATCAGGTTCATCAACCCGATCACGCTGCCGTAGACGGCGACGTTGCAGGCTTGCGGCCACGTCAGCGGCGTGCGCCACGGGCGGAACACGGCCATCATCAGCAACGCGGCGAAGCCGACCCGGTAGGCCGTCACGCCTTCGACGCCAATCAGCGGAAACAGATGCTTGGCGACGGCCGCGCCGACGTTCAGCGACAGCTGGCTGCACAGCAGCGCGAATCCGGCCAGCAGCGCGCCGCCGCCGCCGACGTGGGATTTGTCGGCGGCCATCTATTTCGCCGCCAGTGCCAGTTTGAGCGCGACCGGCTTGCCGATGGCGGCGTCGGCTTTCTCCGGTGACGTGGTGTGTATCGCGGCAACGTCGACGCCCGCCTCTTTCAACGCCGCCACGATCGCGGCGGCGCGCTTGGCGCCGAGCGCGGGCAAGGCCCCCTCCGGCAACGGCTGGCTTTGCTCCAGGCGTTCCTGCAATTTGCCGTAGAAGGCGCTGGCGTCGGCCACCTGCGGTTCGCCCTGCACCAGTTTTCCCAAACGCTGCAGCATCGGCAGCGTCTTCTGCGCGACCGGATCGGCGGACCGGGCCTCGTCGTCGGCCCGCGCCAGCGCCGGCGTGGCGCCGGCCGCGCCTTCGGCCGCCTTCTTCTGCTTGTCCAGCTCGGCCGCGCCGAAGCGCTCGGCATACAGGTCGCGCAAGGCGCCGCGCACCTTGCGCTGGCCGATATCGAGCGGTCCCGGCTGTTCGTCGGGCGCCAGCTTGATTTCCGCCCGCGTCACCACCAGCCGGCGCACCGCCTGCGTGCGCAGCGCGGCGCCATCGGCGGCCTCGTTGTACTGGCCCGGCACCGACAGCTTCAACTGCGGCTTGCCCGCCAGGATTTTCGCCACCTGGCGCAGCTTCTCGCGCTCCGGCGGCAGCACGGTGTCGCCGCCGGCATCGAACTCGACCGCGTCCAGCTTGTCGCCGCTGACGCCGAACAGATTGCCCAGCGCGCGGAACGGCGACAGCGCCACCTTGCTCAGGATGTTGCCGATGGCTTTCCACACCACGGAGCCGTAGCTGAATTGTGGATCGTTCATATTGCCGGAAACAGGCACGCCGAGGTCGATGCGGCCGTCGCTGTCCTTGAGGATGGCCAGCGCCAGCTCGAGCGGCAGCTTGATCGCGTCCGGACTGTCGATGCGCTCGCCCAGGGTCAGGTTGTCGAGCACGATCTGGTTGTTGCCTTCGAGCTGGCTGTTGCGCACCTTGTACTGCAGGTCGAGCGAAATTTTTCCCTGCGCGATCTTGTAACCGGCGAACTTCATCGAGTACGGCGACGCCGACACCATGTCGACGTTCTTGAACACGACATTGACATCGGTGTTGTGCGCCGGGACGAACGGATTCAACTGGCCACGTATGCGCGCCAGGCCGAAATCGTCGACGCGGCCGTCGAGCTCGATCTGGCTGCGCGCGTCCGCCTTCGACGACAGCCCCGTGACCAGGCCGCTGAGCTCATAAATCTTCGCGCCGAACTGCGGACGCAAACTCAAGTCGGTGAAGTCCAGCTTGGCGTTCTGGAAGCGCATCCGCCGGATGCGCATCGGGAACGCCTCGCTGGCGGCGGGCGCCGCCGACGCGGTGGCCGCGACGGGCGGCGCGGGGTCGGACTTTTTCACCAGCAGCCGCTGCGCATTCAGGCTGCGGTCGTCTTCGATGATCAGGATCGCGTTCGGTTCGACCACGCGCAGCTCGGCGACATCCAGCAAGTTCGGCGACACGCTCAGCGCCAGCTTGTCGGCGCGCACCGACTTCCAGCGCGCGAAGTGGTCGTTGTCTTCTTCGTCAAGCGCCAGCTGGGCGACTTCGAACGAGCCATCGTAGCGCACGGCCGGATTGGCCTTGCCGCCGCCGGCGCCGGTGCGCAGGCGGCCCTCTCCGGACAGGCTGCCATCGGCCAGCTTGAGCTTGACATACTTGCTCAGCAACGGCTGTACCGGCGCCAGCGCAAGCTTGCTCAACGTCAATTCGGTATCGACGGCGCCGGTGGCGGGCACCACCTTGCCCTTCGCGGTTAGCTGGCCGCCTTCACGCAGGCCGACGCCACCTTGAAACGCCAGCGGTTTTTTCAGGTCGCTGCCGACGTCGGCCAGCGTCAGGTTGAAGTCCTGCAGAGTGGCCTTGATGCCGGTGCTGGCGTCGTCGTAGCGCGCGCCGAATTTGCTCAGCTCGACGGTTTTGACGGCGGCGGTCCAGGCGGTCTCACTTGACTTGACCGGCGCAGGCGCGGCGGCCGGCGTCGCGGCCGTAACCGCCCCCGACGCGGGCAGCCGGTCCAGGAACAGGAACCGGCCGGCGCTGTCGCGCGACAGATCCAGCAAGCCGCCCTCCGCGTACAGACGGCCCAGGCTGGCATGGCGCGCGGCCAGATCGAGCGCGCCATCGTCGAAGCCCAGTCGCCCAAGCTTCAACGGCGTCATCGCGCCGCCGACCAGCGCCAGGTTGTCCATCGAAAACGCGGCATCGTCGATGTTCAGCTTGAGTCCGCTCGCAGCCGTTTCCAGCCGCAATTGCAGCTTCAACGTCAGTTTGTCGGTGCTGATCTTGAGCGCCGGACTGGCGGTTTCATCGAGCGCGTTGACGGCGATGTCATCCAGCCCGATCTGCTTGAAGCGCACCTTCCAGCCGCCCTCCTCCTTCGGCGCCGGCTTGGCCGCGGGCGCCGGCGCACTAGCGGAAGCGGACGGCGGCACCATCACATTCGCCAGGTCGATCCGTCCTTGCGCATCGCGCCGCAATGCCAGCGCGCCGCCCTTCAAACCCAGCGCGCCGACCTCGACCGAGCGCTTGCCCAGATCGACGCCGACGCCGCCCACATCCAGCGCCTTCAGCTTGACGAACGGCGCCGCCCCGCCGGCATGTTGAACCGCCAGATCGTTCAACGCCAGACTGGCGCCGGCCAGACTCGCGTCCAGCTTTCCGTCCTTGTAGCCGAATCGATAGGGCAACCTGGCCGACAAGCGGCCATCGCTGACGACCACCCGCATGAACGACTTCAGGTACGTCGACATGCCCGGCAACGCGACATTCTCCAGCGACAGCACGCCGCTGCCGCCGATCGGATTGAGCGCGGCGGCGCCTTTCCAGCGCAGCTTGCCTCCCAGGCCGGCATCGGCGCTCAAGGTGTAGTTGCCGTTCTCGTCCGGCAGCGTGCTCAGGTGGTTCAGCTCGAAGGCGATCGGCGCGAAGGTATCGTTATAACCGGCATGGCGGTCGTGCATCTCCACCCTGCCCTGCTCGAGCGCGAAATGCTCGATGATCAGGCGCGGCATGCCGCTGTCGCTGTCGTCCCTCTTGCGCTTGTCCAGGGTCTCCATCAGCTGCGCGATGTTGAACTTGCCGTCGGCAGAAATGGCCAGCCGCACCGACGGCGCGGTGACGCGGATCTCGGCCAGGCTCCAGGCGCGGCGCACCAGCGAGCGCCACTGCATCTCCACCGCCAGCGCGCCGACGCCGAACAGCGGCGCGCCGTCGGCCTCGGTAACGCGCACGTCCTTCGCCTCCAGCCGCAAGGTGAATGGATTGAAACTGACGTCGCCGATGCTGGCTTTGCGCTCCAGTTCGGTCTCGACGAATTGCGGAACCTGACGCTTGATCAGCCACGGCAACGCCCAGCCGCCCGCCAACGCATACACCCCGACCGCGCCGGCCACACCCAAGCCCCACCGCTTCCATCGTCTCGTCATCGCCCGCAAAGCTGTTCCCATGATCCGTGTTCAACAGGTAACAGTATAGCAAGTGCAAGGCGTCGTTACTGCGGTCGGGGGTTCTCAAAAACAACATCCTCATGTTTCCTAATGTTGCGGCTACCCCGACAAATATTTCTAGATGTAAGTTAAATGTCTCGTGGAAATTTAAGTTGTTACCTTCCCACTACCCTGTCAACCCGCTGGAGACCTGATGAACAACGCACCCCGCGCCACCTTGCGCACCGCCGCCGCCGGTGGCCTTCTCGCCCTGCTATCGATCGCCGGCCACTGCGCGGAACCGCAGGCGCATCCGCACTGGTCGTACAGCGGTCAAACGGGCCCCAACAAATGGAGCGAGATCGACAGCAAATTCACGTCGTGCTCGCAAGGCAAGGTGCAGTCGCCGATCGACATCCACACGGCCGACGCCAAGCACGCCGCGCTGTCCGAACTCAAGTTCGACTACCAGGCCAGCCCGCTCAAGGTGATCGACAACGGCCATACGATCCAGGTCAACTACGCGCCCGGCAGTTTCCTGACGGTCGACGGCAAACGTTATGAGCTGTTGCAGTTCCACTTCCACAAGCCGAGCGAGGAACGCATCGACGGCAAGCGCTACGCGCTGGTCGCCCACCTGGTGCACAAGAACGCCGAGGGCGAACTGGCCGTGGTCGGCGTGCTGATGGAGCCGGGCGCCAAGCGCCCGATGATCAAGACCATCTTCGACAACCTGCCGCTGCAGAAGGAGAAAGAAGTCGAAGTGCCCGGCGTGAGCATCAACATCGCCACTTTGCTGCCGGAAAACCATGCCCACTACACGTTCAGCGGCTCGCTGACGACGCCGCCGTGCAGCGAAGGCGTGAAGTGGTTCGTGATGAAGACGCCGGTGCCGGTCTCGTCGCAGCAGATCGCCCAGTTCGGCCACGTCTACAAAATGAACGCCCGTCCGGTGCAGGCGTCCAATGGCCGCGTGGTGGAAATCAACGACTAAACGCGGCGGCACCGAGGGCTCGGTTTTGCCTTACACTATCGGACCTTCCCGACCATCGGAGCTCCATGCAAGCGCAACTCGACCCGTTCCACGCCGTCGGCCTCAGCCGCCTCGCCCACGCCCTGAAGGCGCAGGGCCGCTCCATCATCCACATGGAATTCGGCCAGCCGTCGACCGGTGCGCCGATGGCGGCCATCGACAAGGCCCATCAGATGCTCGACGCCGACAACATGGGCTATTGGGAAAGCACGCCGCTGAAGGAACGCCTGGCGCGCTTCTACGACGAGCGCTACGGCATCAAGGTCGACGCCGCCCGCTTCCTGATGACGTGCGGCGCCTCGCCGGCGCTGGTGCTGGCGCTGAACTCGCTGTTCTCGCCGGGCGACCGCATCGTGCTGGCGCGCCCGGGCTACGTCGCCTACCGCAACACGCTCAAGGCGCTGCACCTGGAACCGGTCGAAATCGCCTGCGGCGCCGAGGTGCGCTACCAGCTCACCGCCGCCGCGCTGGAAGCGATCGAACCGGCGCCGGCCGGCGTGATCATCGCCAGCCCGGCCAATCCGACCGGCACCATCATCGCCGCCGACGAACTGGCGGCGATCGCCAAGGTCTGCCACGCGCGCGGCATCCGCATCATCTCGGACGAGATCTATCACGGCCTGAGCTACGTCGAGCCGGCGCAGACCATACTCGCCTATGCGCCCGACGCGCTGGTGGTCAGCAGCTTTTCCAAGTACTTCAGCATGGCCGGATGGCGCCTGGGCTGGCTGCTGGTGCCGTCCGAGCACATCCACCGCGCCTGGACCTATTGCGGCAACATGTTCCTGACGGCGCCGTCGCTCAGCCAGCACGCGGCGCTGGCCGCCTTCGACGCGCTCGACGAGCTCGAAGGCCACCTGACGGTGTACACGGCTAACCGCCGCCTGCTGCTGGACGCGCTGCCGGGACTGGGCCTGAACGCCATCGCCCCGCCGGACGGCGCCTTCTACATCTACGCCAGCATCGCCCACCTGACCGACGACAGCCTGGACTTCTGCACCCGCCTGCTCAACGACACAGGCGTGGCGACGGCGCCGGGCATCGATTTCGATCCGGTCGAGGGCAAGCGCTTCATCCGCTTCAGCTTTGCGGTGTCGACGCCGGAAATCGCCGAGGCGATCCGCCGCATGCAGCCTTGGTTCGCCGCCCAGGCGGGCGCGATGGTGGCCGGCCAGTGATCCGGTAGACGCCGCTGTGGCGGCTAGTGTTCGGGCATTCCGCGCAGGAATTCGATATCGGACACGGCACGCGACCATGCGGCGTCCGGATCGAGCCCGGGCGTGTTGTGGATATCGAGTTGGATGTCTTTCAGCACTCTGCCGTCTAGGGAAATCTTGTAGCGCAGGGCCGTGTATTCGACGTCGTAGGTGTTTTTCAACCCCTGCTGACGGGTGTAGGTGTCGTGGGAAGCGGGCATGGTGTCCTCCTTACGAAAGTGAGGAAAAGCATAGCACGAAGCGATTCGGCATGTACTTGCCGCATGGAAGCGAAGCAGGCGGAGCGCTCGATGACCGCGCTAAGGTGTCGCGGCACCTTGCGGATTTAGGGTATCGTAAAGCTCCCATTGCAGGCGATCAGGAGCTCCCATGCTGACCGGACAATGTTTTTGCGGCGCCGTCCGCTACCAGGCCGCCGAGCGCATCCGCAACCAAACGCTGTGCCACTGCACCCTCTGCCGCCGCACCACCGGCGCGCCGGCGGTGGCGTGGTTCACTGTGGCGACCGACGACTTCCACTTCACCGCCGGCGAGCCGTCCAGCTTCCGTTCGTCGTCGCACGCCACGCGCACCTTTTGCCCGCGTTGCGGCACCCAGCTGACGTTCGCGGACGATGACAGTCCCGGCGAGATCGACGTCACCACGGGCAGCCTGGACGCGCCGGAACAGGCGCTACCGCAAAGCCATGTCTTCGTCGCCGACGCGCTGCATTGGCCGGACGATCTGCCGCGCTATGCGCACAGCCGAACAAGCCCATCGGGCGACTCCTGACCGCGCGGGCCGGCGATCCTTTGACTGCAACGCGGTTGTTGCTATACTTGCAAGCAGCACAGCCAACCAAAGGACAGCCCCATGCTCCAACTCAGACCGACCTGTGAACACTGCGACAAATCCCTGCCGCCGGCGGCGCTGGACGCGCGCATCTGCAGCTACGAGTGCACCTTCTGCGCCGACTGCGTCGAGAGCGTGCTGTCGAACGTCTGTCCCAACTGCGGCGGCGGCTTCACGCCAAGGCCGGTGCGGCCGTCGAAGAACTGGAAGAACGACAATTATCTCGGCAATGATCCGGCCAGGACCGAGATCAAGCACAGGCCGGTCGATGCGGCCGCGCACGCCGCCTTCTCCGCCGACATAAAAGCGATCCCGCCCGAGGCGAGATAAGCGGCCCGTCCGGTTGATCACTCGGCGTGGATCAGGCCGAGGGTCAACCCTTTCAGCGTGGCGGCGGTGCGGGTTGAACATTCGAGTTTGCGGAAGATGTTCTCGACGTGGGTGCCCACGGTGGAGGGGCTGATCTGCAATTCGCGCGCGACCTCCTTATTGCTCTCGCCCAGGCTGAGCCGGCATAGCACCGCGATCTCCCGCTCCGATAACAGCTTCTTGCGCTGGCCCGCCGGTTCGCCTGGCTCGACACAAGTGCCATCGGCGGCGGCGATCACAAAATTCACCGCCTGCATGTCGTATCGCCCGGCCAGCGCGTCCGCCGCCAGGATGCGTGCCGCCTCCTGCGGCGCGCACGCGGCGCGCCACGGACGCGGCATGCACAACGCAGCATACGACGCGGCGGCCGCCAGTATCCGTTGCGGCAGGTTGAGCGACTCGCCATCGAGGTCGCGGTAGTAGCCGCTGCCATCGAGCCTTTCGTAGACGTGGGACGCGAGCGCCGCCTCCGCCCGCAGCGAAGGGATCTGCACGCCGGCGCGCGCCGTCCAATAGGGCACCAACCGCACCTTTTCCCAATCGGCCATGCCGAGCTTGCCGTCACGCTCCCAGACGATGTTCGGCACCGCCGCGCGGCCGATGCCGTGGATCAGCGCGGCGCGTCCCAGACAGCGCTGCTGGGCAGGAGCAAGGCCCGCCAGCGCCGCAGCGCGTTCGGCAAGATCGGCGAGGCGGCGCGAATAGCCCATCAGCCATGGCAATTTCAGCTCGATCGTGTCGGCCACGATCGTCAGCGGAATCGGCACGGCCAGGGCCGGAATCTGCACCGGACAGGCCGGCGCCTCGATCGCCGCGAGCCAGGCCTCGGCGTGCGCCGCCAGCAGGCGCACCAGGTCCGCCGGATATTTTTTGTCGGCGCGCGCGGCGATCAGCCGCAGCGCCTCGTCCAGGCCACGGTCGCGCGTCAGCAGCTCCAGGTCCCCCGCCAGGTTGGCGTGGTACACCAGCCGTGGAATCTGCGGAGCACACAGCCGATCCGGCGTGCCGCCGCCGTCGTAGTGCTCCCAAAAGCGGCGCAGCCCGATCTCGACTTCCTCCGGCAAGCCCATCACCTGTGCGATCGCGCCCGACACCTCGCAATGGATGCGAGCGAGCGGCTCCACGCTGGTGAAGGTCATCCGGTTGTCGGGCGGGAGGGTATCCAGCAGCATCGCGTCGCGCCCGGCGACATCGTCGCCCAGCAGCGCCGAGAAGCCGCTGGCGTTGGCCGTGCACCCCGACCAGCGCAGCAAGGTCACCAGCCGCACATGACCGCACGCCTGCGGCCCGGCGCCGTCCGCCAGCGCCAGCCGCTCGGCCAGATGGGCCGAGCGTATCGATTGATTGGTGGGCTGGCCCATGCTCAAGTCGCCGACCAAGGCCAGCAGTTGGACGGCTTCCTCGACGGTGACGGTGTGCTCTAGTTGCATTTTCGTACTTTAGTTGAAAACGCTGTCCAGGGCAATCCGCCGCCGTGTTCGTCGTGATGAATCTTGCCGCCTAAACGGTCGGCGTGGTGCCGCCATCGATGACGAACTCGGCGCCATGGACCGACGCCGCCAGCGGCGACAGCAGGAACGCCACCAATTCCGCGACTTCGTTCGGCTTGCCGGGACGGCCGATCGGGATGCCGCCCAGCGACGCCATGAGCGCCTCGCGCGCCTCGTCCTCGCCGCCTTGCCGGTGGGTCGCCATGCGGGTGATCAACGCCTGCGCGGCGGTGGTCTCGATGAAGCCGGGCGAGACGCTGTTGACGCGAATCCCGCGCGGGCCGAATTCGTTGGCCAGCGATTTGCTGTAGTTGGCCAGCGCGGCCTTGGCGGCCGCGTACGCCACCGTCGATTCGTACAGCGGCAGCCGCCGCTGGATCGACGTGATGTGGACGATGCCGCCCGCGCCACGCTCAAGCATGGCCGGCAGGAAGCCGCGGTCGAGCCGTACGGCCGCCATCAAGTTGACCTGGAGCGCCGCGTCCCACATGTCGTCGGTCAGCGCCAGCGCGCCGCCGCTCGGCGCGGACGAGCCGCCCACATTGTTGACAAGGAAGTCGAGGTGGCCGAATTCGCGCTGGACCGCGTCGACGACATAAGCCGCCCCCGCGGCGCCGGACACGTCCGCTTCGAGATAGCGGACGCCGGCCAGCGGCTCCGCCGGCAAGTGGCGCGCCGGGGCGATCACTGTCGCGCCCTGCTCCACCAGTTTGCGAACGATGGCCTCGCCCATCCCCTTGGTGCCGCCGGTCACGAGCGCATGCTTGCCGTCGAACAGATAGCCGCTCATGGCTTGACCTCCAGCGACTGGATGCTGCCGGAGCGCAGTTCAAAATTGAAGTTCAGCGTCACGGGGCTGCCCGGGAAATTGCCCCTAACGCCAGCCCGCAGGATGTGACGGCCATCGGCTTCCTGCAGTTCGATCGGTTCCATCGTCGCACGGTACTTTTCGCCGGTTTCGGCGATCCAGGCGGTGATCTCCTCGCGCCCATGATGCGTGCGGCCTTCGTCATGGACGACGGCGTCCTGGTGGAAACACGCGGCGGCGCGCTGCGGCGCCTGCGCGTTGGAGGCCTCGACGTAGTCGATGATGGATTGCGGTAGTTTGTTCATGTCATTCTCCTCAAGATGTGAAGCCAGTGTATATTCGGGCATCATGAAGAAAAAGGACCAGAATGGACATGATCTATGAACCAACGGTTCAAAATAGGCTGCTATGAGTTCGCTTGATTTGATCCGGCTTTTCCTGGCGGTGGCGGCTGACCGCAGCTTCACGCAGGCGGCGAGGCGGTTGAACATCGCCCCCACGGCGGTCAGCAAAGGCGTGCGCGCGCTCGAGAAAAAGCATGGCGTGCCGCTGTTCGTCAGAACCACCCGCAGCGTGTCGCTGACGGATGCCGGGGCCGGTCTGCTGGCGGCCCTCAAGCCGGCGGTCGGCCAGATCGACGAAGCGTTCGACGAGTTGTCGCGCTTCCAGAGCCGTCCGTCCGGCCATCTGCGCGTCACCGCGCCGCGCGCCTTCGGGTTTCTCGTCGCCCGCTTCCTGGTGCCGCGCATGCGCGCCGCCTACCCCGACATCACGTTCGACCTGTCGCTCGACGACGGCTTGGTCGACCTGGTGACGGCGGGCTACGACGCCGGCATCCGGCTGGGCCAGGCGATCGCGCAGGACATGGTGGCCATCAAGTTGAGCCGGCCGCTATCGTGGTCGCTCGTGTCGGCGCCGGGCTACTTCGAGCGAGCCGGCCTGCCGCAGCGGCCAAGGGACCTGCTCGGCCATCAAACGCTGCGCTATCGCTTCTCCACCTCCAGCCGCCTGCCGCCGTGGCGCTTGAGCGGCGACGACGGCGAACTGCTGCTCGACACCGACGCCGCCCTGACCGCCAACGACACGCAAATGCTGGCCGAGTGGGCGCGCCAGGGCATGGGGATCGCCTACCTGCCCGACGTTGAGATCGATGAAGACGTCAAGCGCGGACGCCTGCTGCGGGTGCTGACGGAGTGCGTGCCCGAGACGTCCGGCTTGTTCCTCTACTTCCCTATGCGCACCCAGAACCAGCCGAAGATGCGCGCGCTGATCGAGCAGGTGTCCCGGCTGGCCGAGGAAGGCGCGCTGGATGTCAGCTGCGCCCGCTAGTCCCCGGCTGTGTGCTTACTTCGTTGCGGCGACGGCGTCGAGGATCACCTTCGCCACCTCGGCCGGACGCGACTGCTGTGGCACGTGGCTGGCCGCCAGTTCGGTGGTCTTGGCGCCGATCTTCTTGGCCATCGCGTGCTGCAAGCCCGGATCGATCATGCGGTCGCGCGCGCTGACGATGAACCACGACGGTTTGCTGGTCCAGGCGGCGGCGGTCACCTTGTCGGCGAAGGCATTGGCTTGGATCGGGCCTTGCGTCGCCGTCATGATGGCGGCCTGGGCCGGCGTCACGTCCTGGGCGAAGTCTTCGCGCATCGCCGCTTCCGGCAGGCTCAGGAAGCCTTCGCCGTCGGCCACGAAGCGCTTGGTGCCGGGGGCCGCAGGGTAGCCTTCGCCGGTTTCGGCGGTCGACTTGCCGGCGTCCGGCGCGAACGCGGCGACGTACACCAGGCTGCGCACCTTGTCGTGCTGGCCGGCGTCGGTGATGACCGTGCCGCCCCACGAATGGCCCACCAGCACCACCTTGCCAGGCTGGGCGGCGATCGCGCGGCGCGTCGCCGCGACGTCGTCGGCCAGCGAGGTCAGCGGATTCTGGACGGCGGTGACTTTGATGCCTTTGGCCTGCAGCAGCGGGATCACCTTGGCCCAGTCGGAACCGTCGGCGAAGGCGCCGTGCACGATGACGACCGAAGGTTTGGCGTTGGCATCGGTGGTGGCCGCGCCAACTTGCGGGGTGATAGTTGCGAAGGCGGTGGCGATGGCGAGCAGGCGCAGCGAGGTTTTGATGGTGGTCATGGCGTTCTCCTTTGGGTTTGTTGGGTTAGTGAGACCAGTGTAAGGAGAATGTTGCCAAGGCGGTATCGGGTGAATGGCCTATGCCGGCGCGAGCGATCTGAACGTCGCGCGCGCATCGGCGACCAACTCCGCGGGCTTTTCCATCGCCGCGAAATGTCCGCCCTGCGCCAGTTCGTTGAAATGGACCAGGTCGGCGAAGCGGCGTTCGGCCCAGCGCCTCGACAGTCGCAACTGCTCGCCCGGGAACATGCTGATCCCGGCCGGCGTTTGCATCGGCACGTTCGGCATCCCACCCCGCTGCATCGACTGCATGCCCTGTTCGGCAACCAGTACAGCATGATGTCATCGATCAAGTGGTCCAGCTCGAAGACGCTTTCGGCGTCGCCACCGCTGTCGGAAACGTCCTGGAACAGCGCGTACATCCATGCGGCGAGCCCCACCGGTATCACTTTAAGCCCAGTGAAATTATCAAAATTTAAATTTTCATCAGCATGCCTTGATGATACCATTGTGATATAAATATCAACGAAAGCCATTATGCCGCGCTCGAATAGACGCGAGCTGCCTGTTGCGGCATGACGGCTACGATGCTCTCTCCGGCCTGGCCGTCTGGGGCGCTTCGGTCCACCGCAGCAAGCGGGCTAAGCTTAGTGGTGCAACCGTCGGGCCACCAATGTCGTGGTGGTTCGCGGTCCCTTCAACCTCCTACGAAAAGCAAACATGACGATCAAATTATTCGCGGCCGGCGCGCTTCTGGCGCTGAGCGCCCTCTGCAGCCAGGCACAAGCACAAACCTGGACCCTCACCACGACCGGCCATATCGACTATGGATATGACCATATGCAACTTTTTGGCGACATACCTGACACGGGTTCCTGGATAGGACGGGACTTGACTGGCCTGGCGTACACGGAAACGATTACCGTCAGCACCGACCCGGCGCAGTGGGAGTTCAGCAACACCGCAGGTTCCGCAACTGAGCTGTACGGCAACGGTCCGGGATACACCGTCACGGTCACCGTCAACGGCCACACCAAGACCTTCAGCGCCAACGCGACCGTCAATGGGAGCCAGCTCATTTCCAGCGCACTTTCGAGCAACATCAATGGCGCTGAAGTGTCGAGCACCATGTTGGGCGTGACGGGGGGTGTCCAGGTGTTGCAAGTACAGACTTATGCGAGCAGCTATTCCGCAGCGTTTGTTCCGACGGGAAGTTTTTACCAGTCTCAAGCCTTCTCGCAAGACGTCAGCGGCGCTGAGTTCAACAAAAGCGCCTCTTTCTACTTCACAAACGATATCACCGGTCCGGACATCAGTACGATGTTCGGCGGCACGCCGGACAGCATTACCGTCACCATCTCCGCCGTCCCTGAACCATCCAGCTACGCCCTCATGCTGGCGGGGCTGGCCATGACCGGCTCGATCGCACGGCGCCGCAAGAATCGCGCTTGAAGGAACCCTCTTGATCGCGATTCATGCAGCGGGCGTTTCATCATGCTCAAATTCAACGAAGAATCGTAAGCGCCTGAGATCAACCGGCGCTCAACTGCTGTGCGGATCGTCTGATCCCTGAGAAGACCGTTTCCGCAACTTGGCGCGGACATCAAAACAAATTACGCAGGCTTACAAGATCACCAAGACCGGAGACCGCAAGACTGGGAATATCTCGAAGATGACCGAAGAAGTCGGACGGTACGATCACCAATACGATTCGACGGCTGCGCATGGGGGCACCATCTTCTGGAAATTGAATCCGGAATTCTTGAAGGTAACAAAAGGATGGGAGTACAAATGGAACGCTTATGCTTGCTGCTTCTAAGTGGCCTGCTTGCTGCCAATTTGCATGCCAAGACGCCTTCCAAAATGATAACCCTGAGTTGTCTCGCCGCCAAGGCGATGTCACCTTCCGTGAAATTGCAGCCGATCGCGACTGACAAAATTTACTCGGAAGAAGACTATAAGGACGGCTTCAACGCAACCTACTACGTCATCTCTCATGGAAAGCAGATTGGCTATGCCGAGCGTGGGGAAGAGAACGCGATCATTTACGGTGACTACCTGCTCCCCATCGCGCGGGCCCGTATGCTTCCCGGCTTTAACGTGCGCCCTACAGAGTTAAATCCATTCTCTGCAGATTGGGCGAAAGTCGGCGACAAAAACGGGAGCTATCTATGCGTCAGTTTTCCGTTTGGCGACCTTGGACAAAGCGGCGGTTTCCAGAACTATCGCAGCGCCTATTTGATTGCTGTCAACGGCAACACAGGTAGGCCGATTTTATTTGCTGCTACAGCAAGTCAGTAGTCTGGGCTTCCAGATCGGCAGTCGCACAAAATCTGCCAGAAGCGGAACAGACCACCTTTGTTTTGGGAGGGGCCGCGGCGCATCGGCCGACGCATCACAACTGAGTAAAGCGCCGAGCGCCATCGCGAAACAGTATCGACGCATATCACCTCGATTTAAAACAGCTGGTTTCAACCCCTCGCCGACAAACCTGCGCGACATGAGTAGGGTTACGTCCCTTATCTTCTCACACGCGGCCGGCGGCTAGTGTGCGGCAGACAAAACAACTGCACAAAAAAACAGCAAATCGAGTCTCCCGCAAGTCGGCTGGCAACGAATGCGATGCGCTTCCCGTCATGCCGTTAGAAATTGATAGATTTCCTCCTATCAATTTCCATATAATGAAGGCAAGCGTTTTACGAACGCGTCCCTTTCAAAATAACATGCTAAACATTCCTGCCTCAGACGCGCCGCTTCTCCTACGCAAATTCCTGTGCTTCGCCGGTTGGCATCCCTGGGTATACGCCAACCGCGAAAAGAGGAGCTGCCCGCATTGCCTGCGAGCGGAGGAGTTGGACGAGGATCAGGATCGGGAGTTTTCCCCGTCTATCTGGGTGGAAGTGCAAAAATAAATCGCCTCGGGCATCTCCAAGTTACAGGCGGCCCGCAAAGCGGCGTCAAGCTTCGCATTCCGTCTAACGTGGGTGGCAAGCGGTCTGTGATCGAGCGTTTGGTCGTCTTCCAGTTCGAAGCAAGACAGCTGCAAATTCGTGTCGATCCATCGACACCGTGCTAGGTGTAGAAGCGTTATAAAGAAAAAAAGCCCTTTGCAATCAAGGGCTTATTTTTAAGGTGGCGGAAGCGGTGAGATTCGCGCTCACAAGCACTTGTTTCCTTATTTATCAAGGACTTATAGTAGCACAGCCGAGTCATTTTGTCACACCTTATGGCACACCTAAACGCACCGTCGTGTTGTTATAAACAGGGCTTTAGAACTGCCACATCGTCGAACCAAGTGCCACGTTCCACTCTTCGATTACGCCCTTGCGAGCCTGCTAGTTCGAATCTCCAGCTTTCATTCGAACTATGCACGCAGCCCCTTTATCCCACATCCTTAAGAAGAAGACCCGAATGCTCGTGTCATACCTAGTTACCTACACTCATCGCAGGGACGTCCTGCGATTTGAGATGAGGCCAATTTGGATGAAGGTGAATTTCGGCACTGACCGGCGACGCACTGCGGCGGACGTTTCTGAAGGCTGTCAACCCAAGGGCAGTCGGCACAGATACCGGCCCGCTGGTGGTCGTGCACGACGATGGGAGCATCAGGGTCTTCAGCGAAGGGCCTGAGCCCCCAGCTATCGGATTTGTCAGCCTGGCTGAGCAAGCAGTCGCTGCTATGGCCCTGCTCCAGAGAAATGGCGCCAGGTTTGAGGCGAGCGACAGCAATTTAACGGTGTTCTGCACAATTGGCGGCGTGATGGCGATGGGCTGGGACTATTTTGAAGCGGGCATGCGGGCATATCTGCTGTCCGACGTCCAACGCGACGCTGGCAAGTAGTGATTTTTCAGGCGGGCCTCGGGCTCGCCATTTTTCCGTGAGATGATGCTCGCCCTCCTCGGCAGTGCGCTTCCCCATGCCTAGTCAAGCACTGGGGCAATTCCCAGGATATGCCAATACGGCGCAAAACCCTCCCGCACACACTCGCCCACCAACTCGATAAACGGCCCCATATCGCCGTCCACGTGCGCAGTGTCCAACGCCTCGTAATAAGCCAAGCGACGTGTCACCGGCAGCACAATGGCCGGGAAACCAGCCTTCAACAACTCCAGGTTCAACAGCAGCCGAGCTGTGCGACCATTGCCGTCGACGAATGGATGGATTTTCACAAAGTCGACGTGCAACTTAGCCGCGCGAACGACCGGGTGCACGCCCCCCCGTTACTATATACAGACCTTGATCCTCAAGGTTTTGGCCAGCCAAGTTCGGCATGATTGTTGCCCCCAGTCGCCCATGATCCGGGGGGTGTTGTCACCGAACTTGGTGGGTGGCTGGTGATCGCTGATAGGGACTTGGCCCGGGAAACATGCTGAGGCCATCCGTAACGTGGATGCCGAGACCTGCTGCCGTATGCCATTGGCCATTAGAACCTCTTGTAGCGGGAGGTCGCATGGACGCGATTGAACATTACGATGCTATAGATGTCTTTGTTGGCGTTGACGTCGGCAAAGGAGAACACCATGCCGTTGCACTTAGCAGAGCTGGCAAACGCTTGTTCGATAAGGCCCTGCCGAATGACGAAACGAGGCTGAGAGCACTGCTTTCCAGTCTTAAGGAACATGGCAAACTACTGCTGGTCGTTGACCAGCCCACAACCATTGGAGCATTGCCAGTGACCGTCGCCAGAGCCGAAGGTATTCTGGTGGCCTATCTCCCCGGCCTTGCCATGCGTCGAATCGCCGATCTGCACGCCGGCGAAGCCAAGACCGATGCGCGGGACGCCGCCATCATCGCCGAAGCGGCACGCTCCATGCCGCATGCGTTGCGCTCACTTCGTCTCGACGACGAACAGCTTGCGGAACTGACTATGCTGTGCGGCTTTGACGATGATCTGGCCGACCAAATTACACAGACAAGCAACCGAATACGTGGGCTACTGACACAAATCCATCCAGCACTTGAGCGTGTACTTGGCCCACGGCTTGACCACCCGGCTGTGCTGGATCTGCTGCAACGGCACCCTTCGCCGGCCAGCCTGGCCGCCACTAGCGAGAAGAGTCTGGCGAACAAGCTCAGCAAGCTCGCGCCGCGAATGGGGAAAGGCTTGGCCCATGAGATCTGTCAGGCGGTTTCTGAGCAAACGGTAGTTGTGCCAGGAACGAATGCCGCCACAATTGTGTTGCCGCGCCTAGCGCACCAGCTCGCGGCATTACGCGTTCAGCGCGACGAAGTCGCCCAAGAGGTTGAACGACTAGTGCAAGCGCACCCTCTTTGCTCAGTCCTGACCAGCATGCCTGGAGTCGGCGTCAGGACCGCTGCCCGACTCCTTACAGAGGTCGCTGCAAAAGCGTTTGCCTCAGCTGCTCACCTTGCGGCCTATGCTGGGCTGGCACCCGTTACCCGCCGCTCTGGCTCCTCGATTCGCGGTGAGCATCCATCGCGACGAGGAAATAAAGTGCTCAAGCGAGCGTTGTTCCTATCTGCCTTCGCAGCGCTACGAGACCCCATATCGCGGGCTTACTATGCCCGAAAGATTAGCCAAGGCAAGCGCCACAACCAAGCCTTGATCGCTCTCGCCAGACGCCGCTGTGACGTCATGTACGCCATGATGCGAGACGGGACACTCTATTGCCCCACACCGCTCACAAATGCTTGACGAAGGACATAGGGACACCCCCCTCTGTATCGTACCAATGCATCAGCGCCGCCATCTGCTCAGGCACCAGCAGCATGTCCGGCGGCACATGGCGCGCACCTGCAATGGTTACGTTCAGCTTCCGGTAGGCACCGGCATTGTCGTCATCAATCTGCTTAAGCACCAGGCGATGAAGATTACGTATCTGCCACTCACTCAGAGGCTCGGCCTTACGGACCACATCCTCCACGTACAAAATGGCATCGCGATGGTTGATGGCCTCAAAGTGCTCGCGCAGGAGCTTTCCACCGACTGTAATGCCCTCAAGCACGACCTTGGTCTCCATCAGCGTCAGCGTGTTACCCTCGATGGCGTTGGAATTGTAGGTCCATCGCAGCACCAACTCATCATGCAGGTTGCGCAGTGCCGCAGTTGGCAACGGCGGCAACGCATCGAGCTTTGCTTTGAGGGCATCGAGTTCGTCAAAATCCGTTGAAATGTCCAAGCCATGTACTCCTATAGTGACGGTCCAATGCTATCTCCGATAATAACCGCCAACCAATAACATTTCGCTCCTCGATTCCACAATAACGCATTTGGTTGAAAATATGAACAGCTATTCTTTTGTAAGATAGCAGTCATTATTTAACCAGCATGCATATAATACTTCAAGCAACAGCGAGCACCACCAAGTCCAAACGTTATATATTAGCAGCAAGTACAACCAAATAATCAGGAAGTGCTGCCGAACGAACAATTAATTTTATTTTGGAAATATATATCGGTGACAAGGTTAATCTTCCGGTACTAAGAGCGACCAAAAATTCAGGCAAGCTGTCTCCACGTCCCTTCGCCCATCCCAAAATTTGAGCTTGAATAACAAAGAAAATCTTTGAGCTAGCTTCCTCGTCGTGACAATAGTTTAACTCACTGCTCAATGCGCCGCGCAAAAAAGCACCGCGTAAAATGTCATCGTTATAGTCTTCAAAATTTCGCGGGTCAAGTACGGTATGGCCATAAATTGATTGCGTCCATTTTATCGGCTCTTTCCCAACGACAATTGGGGCGTTCAAACCCCGTTCATTGACCCGTGACGTAGCAATCAGATTGGATATAACCGCAAAAATATCACCTTGCGATATTAGTTCAGGACTCTTACTGGAGTTGAGGTAGGCAAAATCTGGTTTTATTGAAAGTTCAACTCCACTTGCACTCCAAAACAAATCACTCCCACGCGTACCGCTATTTTCAATAATATCTAATCGAGCAGAAAATTCCGCTATACTCGGGAACTCTGCCTTGAGCTTTAATAATAAATCTCGCTCAAGCTCCCATGAAGTTACTTCGCCTCCCCTTCGAGGAAGCATCAACTGATGGGCACTGGCAAACGTGAACGTATCCCTACCAAGCTCTCCGTAACACAAAAACATTTTCAAATCTGCTAAATATTCTGCTGAATCCGCTATCGTAAGTGCGGAAACATAGGCAACAATGCCCTTTGACACAATAGTTCTCAGTTGAGCATTTATGTCTCTCGCCCTAGAAAAATCGTCTAGAACTCCGAAAATAACTAATGCACTTCCGCCCGGAACAGAAGGTAAGGTTGAGAGTGCAGTCGATGCGACAATATTCAAATCGTCGACACCAGAATAGCCAGATTCAGCCAACAAAATTTTCACATTCGTAATGGAAATACCATCCACAATCAAATAATTCAAAGGGGATGGCGTAAATCGCTTAATCAGTCGAAGCAGCGGTGACCTAACATCCTGATGGGAAAGAATCAAATCAGAATCTATTGAAAAAATACTTCCCCTATGGGAATCTGCATAAAGTTGTACTTCAAAGAACCCACGTCGCGCAAAAAACTCGAATGCTTCTCTCGCCTCAGGCTTTTGAGTTACCTTCTTTATCATTAACTTTTTTAAAGCACGTTTTTCCAATAAAAATTGGTCACCTTCCAATTCGGCCAAAAAAATATTATCCTTGCAAAATTTACAATCTTCAGCGGAATAGTTTTCTAAGTACGGATAACCGAAATTTCGACCAGGGTAAAAAGTAAGATTACAGACGTTAGCCTCTCCGCAGACTGCATCATGAGATGACGCCAGAAAGAATAAAGTCGCAATATTCCCGGATTGAAATCCTTTTTCTAGAATTTTATTGACCAATCCACCTGAAGTGGAAGCAGAGATGAGCACCACATCTCGATTGGAAGCAGCAGGAAGTTTAGCAAGTCCGCCGTAGGAGCTAAACGAAGTAATCTGAACTGGCAGTTCCCATAAAGAGTTTACCAATGCAATTTTCTCCATCGCAAAGGCAACAGAAATTAGTGGTGCTGTGTCGACATATATCCTTTTCGGTTGCGCGCAGATTATGCTTCCCAACGTACAGTATCCTATCAAGGCGCATGACTTCGATGACAACGTAATATTGCTTACACGTAAAAATTTATCGGAGTGTTTACCTGAGGATTTGCCAAAATGAACTCCAGGCGGTGCGCTAACACGTCCGGAATATCTATCAAAGAGGTCAAAAAGCCAGCCATGAATCAACTCTGAGTCAATTTCAACAGGAGACTCTTCAACGGGTTCATTTTCCGAATTCACAGTAAAAGGAATTCCTACACATGTGCTTCTACCGTTCGCTACGCCGAAACCACAAATGTAAATTCGACCACCGAGGGCGTGAAAATAGCTTTGAACCCGATTAAAAAGAGTTCCCTCTAAAAATGCCTCACGTATTTCTGACTGAGGCAAGAATGGTGCTAATACATACACGCGAGCGGTCGCTGGCCTCGACTCAAATTGGTCTCGGACATCTTCGCTTATTATATTGCTGCTTAGATGCTGCTCGTCATACACTAACAGTACGGCTTCGCCTTGATAGGATTTATCTTTAAATCTTGTGCTTAGGTTAAGTGCGTGCATAATTAATAAATAGGAATTACTACGCGAACGGAGGAGCCGCTTAAATACTCGTTGGGTGTCGGCGACCTGCTAACCCTTCTATTTCCATCAAGAAGCAACGGTTTTGGCATTCCCGGTCTCAATTCAGACTCAAAAGATTCGATAAGAAATTCCATTTGCCCTGGTAGAAATGTCCTAAATCCAAATACACGCCCAGAGCGTACTTCTATCATTCCATTCACAAATTTAAGAGCGCGAAGCACTTCATAAAGTCCCATACCCCGATGCGAAACTGCCTTTACTCCAGAAACATCATCATAATGGCGCTTCAAACAGCGATGTAAGACTTCCCATTCGTCCTCAATCTTAGTAGTCTCTAGCAAAGATGTTTTCGTAAAGGATGGATAAAATCCAATGCCGGAGTCAAAAATTGATATTTCCAGCGCACCTACCTTTTGCTTCGTAAACTTGCGGAATGCTTTTGGAGAATTTTCATCATAATTTTCACCAGAAGAAACTGGACTATTTTTCTCTATTTCGATTCGTTTAAATATAAGTCCGCGCAAACCACTTTTTTTGACAGGGATTCCATTTAGGTCCAGCCGACCGTGCAAATCCGTATTTTCAAAGAGCTCAGCCACTATTGTGCCCATTGCCTGACTGAATTTTATAGCATGTTTGGCGGATGGCATGCCGGTGGACAGACTGGCCATTAAACGGTCCACTATTGATTCAAATTTATCTTTCGCAATAGATGGACTTCCTGACTTGCTATAAAGTGAGTGTGGACGTCCGTGGCCTCTACTATCAGCGCACAACATTATCTGCACGTCAGAGAATAAGTCTGCTTTTGGAATAAATTTATAGATGCGCTGCCTACTTTCCTCGACATCAATTTCAATTTTTTCCCCGCTATCTCCCACAATTTTATGTACCGCCGAATCAATACATAGAAGAACTGCGAGCAGTGGAAACAGAGTAGGCGAGTTAAATACAAAATTCGCTATAGAGCGTGGCCACCAAACCTCGATTTGGTTGCTCTTCTGTGCCAACGATATAACTCTTTGTATTATTAATACTTCAGAAACATCGTACTCTATACTTTTGAGGTAATCGGTGGAAATCTGAAATATATATCTACCGGACGACTTATATACTTCAACAAAATCGCTCGGCGCTATTAGCCCTAGCGGCAACACAATTTTCTCATCCATAATAATCTTCCATCAATTCCAACAAGGCGAGCTTCGAGACTTAGACCACTTCGTATTGCAAGCTACCACACAGAGAGCACATAATGTCAGTATTTCAAAATCATATTTTCCCATCGGATGCGCTAGTGAGAATTAAGGTCTAATGCCATCAACATTAGAACGCGCACGTAACGCCTCATACAGCTGAGCAGGTCCGAGTAAAGTTTCCTTCAAGCCGTCACGTACTCGCTGCGAATCCAAGGCCTGCGTACTCATGCTGGTATGGGCATCAAGTGCATCCATGATGGCATTGAGGAGCGCATTCGACAGGTCTGGCGAGTTGGCGAACTGCTCCTTGCTGTTATTGGCAGCCTGCTGAATCAAGGTCTCGTTCTCAAGCAACTTCCCCTTAATCACGCCATTCACGTAGACGAGCTGGTCGTTGTCGGACAGTTCGCCTTCAAATAGACCGTTCACCTTTTCGATGATTTCGTCAAGGTAGCCCTTCTCCTTGTCTTGGGCCGAGCCGCTACCGGCACCATCCATCGGTGGCAGCTTGGGTTTCTCACCTTGGCCCAAAGTAAGCGCCTGCTTGCCGATATTCTTCAGGGTGTGGTGTGTCAAGGTCACATTGGACAAATCGACCGTATCACGCTCACGTCCAAACGCCAGCAGTGGCAACAGCAGCTTGTAGAACAGGAAACGCTTTTCGATGTCAGTGTTACCGTAATCGAAAATCTGGGACAAGAACGAATACAAGCGGACGAACGCACCCATATCATTCTTGAACAACAATAGGGCTGCCATTGCGTCCCTACCCGCCTGTGAATTCTTTTCGTCGTTTTGGGCTTCGGCCGCCACCTTCTGCGCTTGCGCCGACTTGAATCGCGTCAGCAGTCGGTCAGCCACCGGCGAAATCGCAGCGAGCAGTTGGCTCTGCGTACCCTTCGGGTCCGTCGCGACCTTGGCCACTCGGTCCACTTCGAAATCGTCATAGTGACCAGCGCTATCGAGCTTCGCACGCAGGTCGTACACCATATGAGGGTCAGTCGTTGCCTCAAGCTCGGCCGTTTCATAGTAGGTCTTGAACGCAGCTAGCACTTCTGCCGCCTCGTTTACAAAGTCAAGAATATATGTAGTGTCCTTGCCAGGCGCAGCGCGATTCAATCGCGAAAGGGTCTGTACTGCCTGGATACCGCCCAGCTTCTTGTCCACATACATGCCACATAACAGTGGCTGGTCAAATCCAGTCTGGAACTTGTTGGCCACCAACAGCAAATGGTAATTCTGCTCGTTGAACGCTTCGCGGATATCGCGGCCCTTCAACCCAGGATTAAGGTCCTTGCTGACTTCACTCACCGGTTCAGGGAAGCTGGCCGGGTCATCAACCTCGCCGGAAAACGCCACTAGAACGCCCAGAGGATAGTTCTGCTTTTGGATATATCCTGCAATCTCTTTCTGCCAGCGTACAGCTTCCTTTCGGCTGCTGACCACTATCATGGCCTTGGCTCGCCCTTGCAGAAGCGGCTGCACGTTTTCGCGGAAGTGCTCGACTACGACTTTGACCTTCTGGGCGATGTTGTACGGGTGCAGCCGAACCCACTGCATAATGCCCTTCATTGCCTCGCTCTTCTCGACTTCCTTTTCGTCGTATTCCTTGCCGTCGTTGGCGAGCTTGAACGCAAGCTTGTAGGTCGTGTAGTTTTTCAGGACATCGAGAATGAAGCCCTCTTCGATAGCCTGGCGCATTGAGTAGACGTGGAACGGCTGTGGCAATCCATCAGGACCCGGTCGACCAAAAAGTTCCATCGTTTTCGATTTCGGCGTGGCTGTGAAAGCGACATAGGTAAGTCCATCGGCGCCGGTACGCGCGGCCATCTGCGCAGCGAGTAAGTCCTCGGTCCCGATTTCGCCGCCGTCCTGCAACTCAGCCAGCTCTTCGGCTGACAGCAGTTGCTTCAGCTTAGATGCTGCCTCGCCTGTTTGTGAACTATGGGCCTCGTCAGCGATGACGGCAAAGGTCTTGCCTTCTGTGCTGGAGAGCTCCTGCACAGCCTTCAAAGCGAACGGAAACGTTTGAATGGTACAAACGATAATCTTCTTGCCGTTCTTCAGCGCCTGCGACAACTGAGCGCTCTTGCTGCCGTTCTCGTTGGTGATACTTTCGACGACGCCTGTAGTGCGTTCGAAGTCGAAGATGGCCTCTTGTAGTTGGGAGTCAAGCACAGTGCGGTCCGAAACCACCAGCACGCTATCGAATAATTTCTTGTTGTCCGGACCATGCAAATCCGCCAGGAAGTGAGCTGTCCAAGCAATGGAATTCGTCTTTCCCGACCCGGCAGAATGCTGAATCAGATAACGTTCGCCAGCACCATTGGCCAGCACATCAGCCACCAATTTTCGCGTTGCATCGAGCTGATGGTAGCGTGGGAAAATCACGCTCGTCATCTGCTTTTTGTCGTTGCGCTTTCCGATTAGGTAACGACCAAGAATTTCCAGCCAGCTGTCTCGAAAAAAGACATTTTCCCAAAGGTAGGACGTCGCATAGCCATCAGGATTGGGGGGATTACCGGCAGCACCACAATTGCCCATATTGAAGGGGAGAAACCGCGTCGCCGTGCCTGCGAGACGAGTCGTCATCTGCACCTCTGCCTGGCTAACGGCGAAGTGCACCAGCGCTCCGCCAGGGAACGACAGCAGCGGCTCGACCATTCCGCCTTTAGGTGCAGGGTCACGGTCATAGCGGTACTGGTCAACGGCATCCTCCACGCTCTGCGTGAAGTCCGATTTCAGCTCCAATGTTGCAACCGCAATACCGTTCACGAAGAGCACCAGGTCGATGGACTCATGCCCCTTGTTGAGCGAGTGATGCACCTGACGGACCACGCGCAGCCTGTTCGCGGCGTAGTGCTGCTGGATGACCGGGTTGATGGCAAGCGCTGGTTTGAACTGCACAAAGGACAGCGGCTTTGCTAAGCCCAGCATTTCGACGCCACGACGCAGCACATCGAGAGTGCCACGTTCGTTCAAATTCTTGCGAACACGCTCAGCCAGGTTCTTGGCGGTCGCGGCACCGTGGGTTTTGTTCAACCGTTGGAAGCTGTCTGGCTGCGTGACCTCCAGCCATGCCGATAAGTCTGGCATGTAAATTGCGTTCTGCTTATCATAATTTGCAGCATCGCCTTCCGCGTACAACCAACCTTTGGCCAGCAAATGTTCACAAATGGCGGCTTCGAAATGGAGTTCCTTGTGCAGGCTAGACATTAGGAGGCGTCCTGAATTGTGACTGGCTCTTGTTGAACTTCTCGACGAACATCGATTTTTCCGGTGACGGCTGCGGAGATAAGAGCGCTACGACGTTCCTTTAACAGACCTATCCCCCGGGTCGCTTCTACAGTCAACAAATCAAGACGACATATTTCACTATCTAAAAATTGAACAATTGACTCTTGTTCCGCTAAAGGTGGACATCCAGCGATTAGTGCAGTAATCTGTTCAACGTTCAGATTCATTTGGGTGCTCACGGTAGCCATCTGATGCATTGGTTTCCTCATTGCGCCCAAAAGATAATAGAAATACGTTAAGTCTGTTCCGTGGTTTGGAACCAGACCTACTACACTATCTGGAAAAAATGCAGCAAAGTCTAAGATAGCCACATCTCCAACATTTGCCGCAATAGCCATCACTAATGTACCTTTCGGAAATTCCTTGCTAACGGCCGCACCTTTCTCATTTAAGGTCTGCTTATAGCTCGAAATATAACGGTCAGTTCCTGTGATATCACCAGTCTGGACGAACGGGTAATCACCATCATAAAACGCGGGGTCATTTCGTGGCCTATGTGTGAATTTTCCTCTGAGTACCGCTGCAAAGTGGCGTAGGTTTTTAACAGTCCAATGCTCCGGTACCTCCCCCAACCATTCCACGCCAGATTCCTTCATCGACGCATTTGGATTCAATCCCTTGGTAACTGCGTGGGAGATGGTAGCTTGGCGTTTTTCGGCGAGCAGCGTGATGAGTTTTTTTTGCTCCGAAATCAGTTCGTCAATTTTGGCGGTTTCGTAGTCGAGGAAAGTAAGAATTTCCACTTGCTCGAGCAGCGGCGCCACCGGCAATATTATTTTGCCAATCATCGTGCCATTTAAGTTCGCCAATCCTGTTGTCGAATTAGATAGCAGGTCAAACTGGAGCCGAGCCAAATCATTATTCATGACGAACCAAGCGAGCTTTGGAAGAAAAGTATCCGACAATCTAATACGCTGCATGAAATTAGAATAGCAACATTCAAGCTTAGCGATATCCTCCGTTACAAGCGTCGTTTTACCAATATGCAACGAGCTGCCACTTGACTTTGTCACCAGCAAATCGCCTGCCTCCAATCGCGCAAATGTCTTTTCGGACTCAGTTAATTTACGCAAGGCTGGGTCATCCAGTTTCCAGCACCCAGCAACAGTCTGCTCGGTTGAACGAAGGACGAGAGTGTCGGAAATGCCATCTGGCTCATCGCCCCAAACACCTCCGTCGTTACGTTCAATTACCCACTTAAATGGCTTCACTACCCAATGGTCAGGCACCATCCCTAGCCATTGAACACCGCTATCTTTATATTGCAAGTATCGTCTTAAGCTCATTCCGCCAACTCCTCGAGCATCTTCATGATTGTGGCTGTGACGCCCTTGAGTTCCTCGTCGATGGTATGCAGGTCACGCGGCGGCTCGAACACATAGAAGTGCCGATTGAACGGAATTTCATAGCCGACCTTAGACTTGTCATGGTCAATCCATGCATCGGGCGCATGCGGCAATACCTCGCGCTCAAAATACGCCTGAACCTCATCGACCAGCGACACGTTTTCTGTGTCGCGCAATGAGCTGTCAGCTTGCGGCAGGCCCTTCTGCTTGCCCTTCAGCCCTACTACAACTTTGCCCGCCTCGTCGTACATTGGACGCTCAACAGTAATGGTCGTGTACCCAAATTCGTGGTTCTTAAACACGCGGGATATTGGTGCGACCTTGACCTTTCCGCCTTCCGGCGCATCCGGCGCTTTATCACCAGGTGCCAATACCTTTCGCTCAACCTCATTGCCTTTGGCATCAAGCACCGCGACCAGGTCGCCCTCGCTAAAGTCGCCGAACAGTCGCGTAATATCAGCAATATGGTCATCGGACATCTCCTTGCGCTTACTGCCCAAGCTCTTGCGCATCTTCTGCCAGAAGCTGCTGGCGTCAATGAGCTGCACCCATCCTTTGCGGTCGTCAGGCTTCTTGTTCGACAGAATCCAGATATAAGTCGAAATTCCGGTGTTGTAGAACATGTCCGTAGGCAGACCAATGATGGCCTCGACCAAGTCGTTCTCGAGTACGTAGCGACGAATTTCACTCTCACCAGAGCCTGCACCACCGGTGAAAAGAGGTGAGCCGTTCAGCACGATGCCGATGCGGCTACCGCCATCGACGGCCGGGCGCATCTTAGCAATGAGGTGCAGCAGGAACAGCATTGAGCCGTCCGACACGCGTGGCAGCCCTGGTCCGAAGCGTCCATCGAAGCCCTTCTCCGCAGCCTCCTTGCGCACTTCCTTCTCGACCTTCTTCCACTCGACGCCAAACGGAGGATTGGAAAGCATGTAGTCGAATTTCTTGCCCCCGTGGCCATCCTCTGAAAGAGTATTGCCGACTACGATGTTGCCGACATCCTGGCCCTTGATGAGCATGTCTGCTTTGCAGATAGCGTACGACTCGTCATTCAGTTCCTGGCCAAACATGGTCAGGCGAGCGTCAGGGTTGTGCTCAGATAGATACTCACCCGCGACGGACAGCATGCCCCCCGTACCGGCCGTAGGGTCATAGATAGTGCGCACAACAGCATTACCTGGCGTGAGCACATCATCGTCCTCGATGAACAGCAAGTTCACCATCAGCCGGATGACTTCGCGCGGGGTGAAGTGTTCACCGGCGGTCTCGTTAGAGATTTCAGCGAACTTGCGAATCAGCTCCTCGAAGACCAAGCCCATGTCGGCATTGTCCACGACATTCGGATGCAGGTCGATGTTCGCGAACTTCTCGACAACAAGGTACAGGAGGCCTGCTTTGCCGAGACGTTCTATTTGGGTATAGAAGTCGAACCGTTCGAAGATGTCGCGCGCTGCTGGCGAGAACGCCTGTATGTAGGCGTAGAGGTTCTGCCGGATGTGGTCCTGGTCGCCCAGCAGCGTTGTCAGGTCCAGCGATGATGTATTGTAGAAGGATTGGCCTGCCTTACGTACCAAGAACGGCTCTGGGTTCAGCCCAGCCTTGGTCTTGGCATCAAACTCCGCTAGTACTGCCGGTTTCGTGGCTTCCAGCACGCAGTCGAGGCGACGTAATATGGTGAACGGCAAGATGACCTTGCCATAGTCGGATTGCTTGTAGTCGCCGCGCAGAAGGTCGGCGACCGACCAAATGAAAGACGAGAGGGCTTGATGATTCATTGTTGACCAGCTTTCGAATGATGCGAAAAAGATAAATTCTACTGGGCATCATTCTACTCTGCCATTAGGTATTCCGGCGCATCATCTCCTTCTCCCACAGCGTAAAAAGGAGCGCTTCTGACCGTTTATTCTGCCGCCCCCCTCGCCCCCCCCCAAGCAGCCCCATAAGGCCGTTCAACTTTCAGCGCTGAAATTTGCGACAAGCAACGTAACGTTACCGTGTAACATTAAGCCCAGAGCTTTTTTAACATTATGCAAACAATGGTGACAGCTCTAGGATAACGAGTTCGAATCTAAGGAACAACTTCCTAGCTAACTCTCCCTTGGCATGCTGCACTGGCAGCGCCACTTCTTAATGGCAGATAGTCCTCGTGGAATATTTTCATAATAGTCAACATCACTCTACTGCTAAAAATTCTGCAAACCAACTCGGCTTCTTCTGGCTAAAGAAAGCTTATCATAGAATTGATAGCACAATATAAAAATATTACAAAAAATAAAAGTAATGATTCAGTCGCTTAAGGTGGAGTTGCCCCACTCACGCGCTCAGTTCGAATTCGCTCTACCGTATGTACAGCTTTCCGGAAACAGGGATGAATCTGTACCTCTTCGAATAATGGTTCATGACGGTCAGAGTAGGCATAACAGGTTTTGCTCCCCCCCTGGCCTCCCTGCACGAAATCTCCGATAAAACCTATTTCATATAAAACTCTTAAAAACTTGTTTAGGTCAATATCATCGACAATTTTATTAAACCAGTCGGCATTGAGTTCGACCTCAGCAGTAAGTCTCAGAAGCATTTCTTCAATCTCACTTTTCTTCAAATGATATTTTTGACGGAAAAATTTTGTCTTCCAAAAAGAAAAAATTGTTATTAGCCCTGGATATTGATTTGAATACTCGGTGCACAAATCATCAAGCTTCCAAGATGAGTAGGCCTGCTCTGAATCCTTCAATTTCTCTGCGCTAGGCTCCCCATTCTCCACCGACTCAGTGTAGTATCGAGCAAGTTGTATTAGTTCACGTGGGCGCCCTAACGTCCGTTCAATCATCCAGTTATCCGTATTACTTGTACCCACAGTTACAGGAAATACCGTTTCAAAAGGTGACGTTAAATGGCTCAAAAGAAAATTCGACCTATTGAAGTTTATTCTTTTATTTAATATCCTCAACAGATTTTCGTGCGACCATCGTAACGGCTCAATATCTATACTTGTCTGAATGTTGCGTCTTTGTAATAAGAATAGAGTAAACGTCCTCACGTAGAAAAACGCAGACATATATATTCTTTGAGAGCGCGGCAAGCGCATTTGTCGCACTTAACAGTCCTAACAACAAATTATTTGCAACAGTGGAGTTATCCCATCCTAAATCTAAGTCGTCTACCAAAACCACAAACTTAGCTCCTCCGTCTGCTATTGCCTTCACATGATGTTGCAGAGAATCGACCTCCGCAACGTTGCGAAGCTCTCTTTCCAACGTAATTCCGAAATCACCAAGTGACCCTGCTTTAACCTTTAGCTTAGATAAAATATCAGAAATATTCTCCACGAAATCTTTGGAGGTACGATTCATCTCCAGTGCGACTTTACGGGCGAACTCTAGGTTTTCCTCTACATATTTTCCCTTAGCACTATTACCCACTTGACATAGGCAATCCAAAAATACTTGGCGCAGCCATGTGTGCTGAAAGAAAATTTCCTGCCCAAATCCACCGTTAGTTATATCATCATCATTTAATACATTCCTAATAGCATTAAATGTTGGCGAAAGATTTACCACATACGTCTCATCTTGAATCTCAAACGTTTGTTCTAATTTCTTTCTAAGAGCGCTCTTACCTGCACCTTTTCTTCCTACTACAATATTTTTAGACTTATTACTTAACCTACTAAAAGCGTCAGATGCTATAAAGTAGTCAAGAAGATAAGGGTCACGCTCAGCGCTATCATCGCCCCAATTTATTTCAGAAATTCTCACATTCACTCCAATATTAAATATTTTAAATCCAACCAATGACAAGTTTTTGCAAAAAAAAATAAATAGGGCGTCATTATAAAAACCATTTTGATGACAATGAACGCTCACCTTACGCGCCGTGCTAGCCTTTGCACGCTTTGTCTAGAAAACTGACAAGTCCTTTTCCGCTTGCGCAAGTTGCTTCGCCGCTGCCTCTAAAGTAGGCAGCGCAGCCTTTTTTCTGCTCTCCGATACCGCAGCAAACGACTTCAACTCACCCAGGCCAGCTTCGAGAGCTCGTTCAATCTGAGCAGCTCTAGTACCAAATTTTTTCCGAATTGCATTGGTATCTGCTGGCTTGAATGCTAGGCTAGGGTTATAAACAAACTTACGCTCACAACTTGCTTTCCAGTCCATCATCGCACGCGTATTTCTTTCACCAAATCCCTTGACCTGCATCACGGCGTGCTTCGATACATCGGCTGCCGTTTCGATGCCGAAAGAACGCAACGCGGCCTTCCGCCCAGGCCCCACGTTTGGAATAGTAGCTACATCAATGAAGCACCTCTCGAGAAACTTTTTCTTCTGCCTTTCTTGAGCAGTATTTTTTAGGTGAGTAATTTCATGCTGCTCCATTTCTGGAATCTTTCTATACTCATCACGCAGGGCCGCCAGCTCGGCTTTCTTCGCGAGAAATCCTTGTGGCCCGACTGACGAGGTTATTTGCTGCACGAGCCGGTCGAAGTTTGCTTTTGCAGAGTCTCTTGACTGCTTCCTCTTCCGATGTTCGTCCGCACGAGCCTTGTTTTCTTTTGGACTGCCGAACTGCCAACCCAAGACAGCGACAATCACGGCTGGAATAACTAGCTTCATCGACTGAGCAATCATTAACAAGCCACCCAGGACAGCTATTATTCGAATCCACAACTGGCCACTCTCCGCCATCGCCTCTGCTGAAAGTGGCGTCGCAATGAGGGCGAAAACAGGAATGGAAGGGAATACGAATGCGGATGGAAGGGGCACCAACTCTAAGATTGGCCAGAACTTCCCCATGTCGAACCCCGTGACTGGCCTTACATAGGCCACACCTGTATCTGTGAAATAGGAAACACCAATCTTCTCAAGCGAGCACCAAGTACACTCTGCAAGGTGGCCCGGATATACATGCAACGCCGAACTAATGCACTTTTTCAATCCGCCGCGAACAGCATCCAGCGCAACAACCCACTGCCTTGCTGTAGGGCGAGCAGTACGAGCACCCTGCTCAGTGAATGCTAGATGAAATAGCTGCTCCACCTCAAACGGCAACATCGACGTCGGAATAGACCGTGGCGGTGGGCCGATGCCTCTGTACTTCCCATCTCTTGCGTAGGCATAGCGGAATTCTTTAATATCGCCTTCAAGGGAATCTCCGACTCCGTCTTTTTGCGGTACCCCTGCGTACGGATGTCGCCCCCCGAATAAGGTGTGAAAAATTAGCAGGGCGAGTCCAAAATTGTCGTGATTTACAGTTCGACGAAAGCCTGCAAACGATGAGAGACCTTGTAGCTCAGGAGGCGTGAAATGAGACACGCCCACCTCGCAAAAGTGAATAATACCGTTAGCGTCCACTTGGAAAGAATCACTGTCGATAATCACTACCGTAGTATCCTTGCCAACCATGACGTTACCTTGGTTTACATCACCAAGAATATGCCCTTCCGCATGAAGCACTTCAAACGCTGCGGCGACATTCCTTGCAATGAATAGCAGGAAGTCCCACGCTGCATTAGGGTGATTTTGCCTACGGTGAGCTGGGCTGTACAACATCTGAATCGAAGAACGGTTCGCAACCTTGGGCATGAGATATCCAACCACTGCACCGGTCTTGGAATCACTAAGAGTGTCTTGCGGCCACGCGACATATTTGAGGAGCTTTTCTGACGAATGCACCGCCATGTAGCGGAGCTTATCCTGCTTTTTCTTGTCAGGGACCTTGTGGTAAATTTTTGCGACTTTGCCCGACTCCGGCGCAAGTTCAAATACGCTACCCTCGCCACCACGGCCAAGTTCTCGACTTACGGTTACGGACTCCCCACGCGACGTAAGAAAAGGTTTTACCACGTCTTTCACTCATTAAAAATTGCGACGACCAGAGTTTTATCGTCGTCAGTGCGAGCGTTGACGCGCTCACTGTTCAAAAAGTTGGTAACGGCCAAATGAAAACTTTCTTCTTCATTAGGCGTGGCGCGGCGCAATCCGTCGAAAAATGCGCTAAAGAAGGGGGGGTGCGGCGTGTTTGTAGGCAACTGGAGCGCAATCCGTTGCAATCCGTCACTGAATACAGCAACCTCAGTAAGCTGAGCTAGATACTCACGCGTCTGTAATATTTCCACGGCATTTTCATCAGTTACAAAACTGGTCATATTTGCGTATTCACCGGACATCGGTATTATGGCTAATTCCAATCCCCTGCCAGCATTCAACACTATCCCACCATCTCCAATCTGCATTGCCAGCGAGGCTTGAGGAAGAGCGACAATGCCCAAGAATGTGCAGGCCAAGTCTCGCATTACCAGGCTATGCTGGGCCGCGTAGCTTTCCAGGCGCATGCGAATACCCAATACACATTCAACAGCCAACTCATCTGTGATGCCGAACTCTCCAGCCGCCACTTTATCTGCCAATACCTCGGCAGCCGCTTGCATTGCCAGCTCGGCGCCGACTCCACCGTGTGAGGCACTCCCTGCCCCGTCGGCGACGAATATTGCTAAAAATGGGCCGTCAGCAAGCGAGTCAGTTTGAAACCAGCAGCTGTCTTCGCATCCGCGATTAGTAGATATGTGCGACGTACCGGCGACTGATGCACCAACCGCAAACCAGCTCAAACTGAAGCCCATCCGGTCGGAGCAGTCAACTGAACTTCGGTACCTGGCGTCGAGCGTGACACCGAGCGAAGTGAGTTCGACAGCCAGCTAAACAATTCTCGGAATTTGAGTTCCTGTAGCGACAAAGGAGACCGCACACTAATCTGGCTCAAAATTTCCATGTTCGCTCCTTTCACTCCAATCGCGAAGAACGCAAACGACTTAGATGTCTCCCCTTCCTTAACTGCCGCTGCGGCGGTCTGCCAAGAATCGGTGGGTGCTCCATCAGTAATTAAGAAAACCCAGGGTCGGTAGAATGCGATTCCATTTGCGCGGTATTCGGCTTTTCTGTCGCGAAGCAAGTCAAGTGCCTGAATGATTGCAGAGCCCATGGGGGTATCGCCGCGCGCATTCAGAGCAGGGGGGTAAAAGGCCCCTGCCGACGTAAATGGCAGTTCAACTTGCGTTGGACCGAATGTAACAATAGCGACCTCGACTCGCTGCATCGCGAGCGAGTCAGCCGCAAGCTCGTCTCGGAACGTCGCAAGTCCTGCGTTCAATTCCGAAATTGCAGCACCGCTCATACTTCCGGACACATCAAGTAGCAGCACGCACGGACAACGCGGTTCGGGATTGTCTGCAAAGCCAGGGTCAACAAAAGAAATTTGGTCACTCAACACGTTCTCCAGCATACAGGTAAGTTAAAAAAGTAGTAACCGATGATAGTTGCTTTCCATTAAAGAAGAAAGGTGTTTCGAAATCAGCTAGCTTCTGTTGTGACCTTCAACGTCCGAGATTCATCGAAGCCTTAACCGTTCATGATGGAACCAATGTATCAATCCGCCTGACTACACGCAGTGGCACTACATCGGAAGCCGGTATCGGAAGGTCATGCATATACATCGTCGGGACGTCCCGGTCGGTTAAAATCCTGGCCATGACCACCTACAAATGGCAATTCGCCCCTCGCTTCCGCCGCAACGCTTTCGGCTGGAAATCGGACACGCCCATCCTCCGCATCAAAGAAGCCCTCGCTGAAATTAAGGCGGTCGCAAAGAAAGAGCCCGTAATGGCCGCCGAGGGTGCCGTGCTGTTCCTGGAAAAGCTGGCGCCATCCATTGAGCAGGTCGACAGTTCTTCCGGCGGTATCGGCAGCGCCGTCAACCGCGCCATCGAAACGCTCGTGCCCATCATATACAAGGCAGACGTGGCGTGCCCCGTTCGTGAAAAGTGGCTGGACCGGCTGTTTGAGGCACTCCAGGAAGACGATATGCCGTACCTGGAATACCTCGGCGACTTCTGGGGCGAGCTATGTTCGACACCGGAGATTGCTGCAAAGTGGGCTGACTATCTGTCGCCGACGTTGACGACAATGTGGGACCATTGCGCACGCACTGGCGAATACGGCTATTCCAAAGGGACGATTCCGTGCCTTAGCGCGCTATATGCTGCTGGCCGTTACGACGAGCTGATTTCATTGGTAGCGAAGTCGGAGTATCGACACAAGTCCTGGCATTACAGGGTGTGGGGCGCGAAGGCCCTGGCGGCCCAAGGTAAGCGCGCCGAAGCGATTCGGTACGCTGAAGAATCAAGGGGCTGAACGCTCCCCTGGCGGCGATTGCGCAGTTCTGCGAGGGCGTTCTCTTGGCATCGGGATTCGCCGACGAGGCATATGCGCGCTACGCCCTTGAAGCTACGTACGCGACGACTAATGTGGCGACATTCAAGGCCATCGTCAAGAAATACCCAGACAAGCCCAAGGAGACTATTTTGCGCGACCTGGTTGCGCGTCAGCCAGGCCAAGAAGGAAAGTGGTTTGCGGCGGCCAAGGGCGCGGGCCTGTTCGACTTGGCAATCGAATTTGCGAACCGCAGTCCGGCAGACCCCAAAACGCTTATTCGCGCAGCGAGGGATTTTGCCGTCAAGCGGCCAGAGTTCGCCATGGCGGCTGGAATGACCGCGCTGCAAGGCGTCATGCGCGGATACGGCTATGACATTACCGGCATGGACGTGCAGGATGCGTACGCGGCCGTGATGGAGTCGTCGGTCAATGCGGGCGTGGATGAGGCCAAGGTCAAAGCCGACGTAAGGCACTGATTGCCAACAACCAAACTGGCGGCGAATTCGTAAGGCGCATTTTAGCTCACCGCATCGCCGGGTAACCCAGGTACGATTGAATGAGATAGAGACGATGACGAAGACCACATGGCAGCTAGAAAATGACAGGCGTCGAAAAATTGGTAATCTCATGAGCTCGTCATACTTCATGACGTTCGAGGATTTTAAAACTGTCTTAGTTCCGGCGCTGAATCGATTCCCCTGTGTCGGTGAGGCATCAGGACTGTCCGACGGGCTGACCACATTACTTTGGCACGCCAGCACCAAGCATGAAGCCAATGCCGAACCTGTTGAACGTTGCGTAATAGCCCAAGCACGCGATAGCTTAATTGGAGCCATTCATCCATCTGTCTTGAAGACTTGCTCACAGTTGCGCCATCACTATGAAGTGCTGCGCCGAGCAAAAAATGCAGGCTGCGATACGGTCCGAGTCGTAGTCCGCGCGGAATGTAAATGCCTTCACGCGAGCCTCGACGGTGTAGAGCTTTCAGTCAGCGATGCACTTTCCGCCTATTACGATGGCACCTCTAATGCCCCCCTGTTCCCACCTGCGGAAACTTATTGCGCAGGGCTCGATAGTCCCGACATGTGCAGCGTCTACTTAACGGCAGTAGAGCCTCCCGCACCGGACGACGACGCAGAGCTCGCAGCGCAAATCAGGAAAATATTGCGCCCTGATGCTGAAAAAACGTTGCCAGAAAATTGGCGAGACCTGATAGGAAAGCGACAATTCTCCGAGCTAAAGCCCGAGTAAATAATATGAAAAAAAAGGCACCAAGACCGAAGTCCCAGTGCCTTTAGTGCCCAAACTCTTCAAGATGCCGTCAAACCTACGACAGCCTCCGCTATGCAGCTTCAGGCAGCTCATACTCACCGTCAGAATCCGGTGAAATGAGGTCTTCCCTAAGGCACAGCTCCACCACTTTTTGGGACATTCCATCCACACGCTGCTGGCCCACAACGGCCCCAGGCAAACGCAGGAGAACATCTTTCAAACCGCCTGAAGACCATGAAGTCCCCTGCATCAGTAGACCCATGCCTCGATTCGTATCAGAAGTCGCGACAACAAGCTTCCATTTGCTAGTAGTCTTTGCCCACATTGGGCGCAGCCCGAATTTCTCGAGCTGCCGAATGAGAGCCCGACGCATCTCGTCATCCAAGTCCGACGACATGATGCGGCCGATAACATCGCGAATACGCCTTTGCGACTTCACTGCCTTGCCACCAACCTCCTCGTAAAAATCGACACGTCGGTTAAGCAGCAGTGAAAGGCAAACATCGCCATCACGTTGAACATTCTTGACCTCAACCGTCGTCAACTGACACTCCTCCAAAATCGCCGTCAACCATTCCTGGCTGGGCAGCTCTTCTGAAGTTAAAGCGACGTATCCTGCAATCAGCGGACTATACAAATCCGCTGCACGAGCTTCGTGACCTAGGCCGACGAGCATCCCGCGCACCACCTTTTGAGTGGAGGCAAGAACATCCCAGCGGCCCATCAGCAAACGGCGAATTCGTGCGCCCAGCTCGATGATTTTGTCGCTGTTCGACGAGGCGAGGAGCGGATTGGACATACGTGGGCCGCCTTCTGAAGGCATCTGCATCTGAATTTTGACGGTGCGCGATTCGGCAGGGCCGTCAAATACCGGCAATGCAATTCCCGCGACCAAAATTCCCGCCGGTGCGTTGAACGACCTCATTCGGCCTCCGCAGACGCGCGTAAAGCGGGCATCTTTGGAATTCGTGAACGAGGTCCTCAATAGCTTAAGAAATTCTTTCAAAGACTGCTTCGGGGTATCACGAGCTTCGAGCTCATCGACCAAGAGAGCCGCAGAACGGTTCTCTAACTCATGAATGACCTGAGCTGTCGTGGGAATACCGTCACGAAGAAATGCTTGTGGTCCAAGCATTCCATTCAAGAGATTAATCAGTGTCGTTTTGCCAGACCCACTCTCGGCGGTCACAGCCAAGATTGGGCGATTGTCGACGACGGCGCCGAAAACCGCCGTCGCAAACCATCCCAGCACTGCCACACTGCCGAAACTTGTCTGAAAGTTGAACCCCTTGATTACTTCCTCCAGCCGCTGAACTTCTTCCTGCGTTGCAGCTGGAGTATCGAACGAAAATCCCAAACCTGGTCCAGATTCGTAAATAGCAGCGCCAGGCGTTGTATCGACTGGTTCGCCATTAGATTGGTACACCTCGTTACCAAAATGCACCAGGAGCTTGCCAGCATCAACATAGAAGCCGGGGCTCCGGATTTTCGACAGGTCCACACGGCCCAGCCCATCACATTCGTTACGAATTATCTCCGCAAGAATTTCAGGGCTAAAGACCTCTTTCTCAAGCTTAGTATCGTATTCCGCGTAATGGTCATGGCAGTATTTACTACCGACAACTGCACGAAGCGTATTCTCGTTCAAAGACCTTGGACCGAGCGTTACCAACCGCCCCGTCTTCCTGGGTAATCCTCCCATTTTTAGAGCGCGCTAAAAGTAGAGGTTAAGCGGCCAAGGCAAGCTTCTGTTTTGGGGTGATGCCACCAAGTGCCATGTTCGGCCGGTCGTGATTGTAAGTACATAGCCATCGGGTTGCAAAATCTTGTATCTCATCGAGCGTGTCGAACAAGTGATGGGCCAGCCAATCG
>NZ_FODC01000005.1 GCF_900110275.1 Duganella sp. CF517 | reverse complement strand
ACCCCTTCCCATCCCGAACAGGACCGTGAAACAACTCTGCGCCGATGATAGTGCTGCAACCAGTGTGAAAGTAGGTTATCGTCAGGCTAGTTATATTAAAAAGCCCCTTCCAATGATTTGGTCGGGGCTTTTTTTCGTCCCTGCCCCGCCTTGCTCGCCCGCATGGCTCGTGTCTCCGCCGCCAGTTTTCTTGCCCGACATTTCTGCATTACAATATCTTAATATCGGAGTGCAACCCTATGTCAGTTTTTGCGATGCGTATGGCGCGGTTTTGCGGCCTGTTTCTGCTGGCGTTCTGTTCGCTCGTCCATGCGGCCCCGCTCAGCCTCCGCTTCGAACACCTCGGTGTCGAGCAGGGTCTGACGCAGGAGTCCATCACCGGTGTCGTCCAGGACCGCCAGGGCTTTGTCTGGATCGGTACTCAGGCCGGACTGAACCGCTACGACGGCTACCGTATCACCGTCTTCAAGAACGACCCCGCCAACCCGCACAGCCTGCTCGACAATTATGTGCAGGCCCTGTACGAGGACGCCGGCGGCCGGCTGTGGGTCGGCAGTAAAGGCGGATTGGACCGCTACGACCCGTCCACCGGCGGCTTTATCCACCACCCCATCAAGGCCGGCATTCTTGCCGTCACCAATATCATCGGCGACGGCAAGGACGGCCTGTGGCTGACCACCAGCGAGGGCTTGCAGCATCTCGATATCAAAAGCGGCCAGGTGCGCACCTTGCGGCACGCGCCGGCCGACCCGGACAGCATCTCCGACGACCGGGTTAACGCGGTGGCGCGCGACAAGTCCGGCAATCTGTGGATAGGCACGGCCAGCGGGCTGGAAATGCTGCCGCCGGACGCCGCCAAATTCCTGCATCTGACACCGCAAGAGGGCGCGTCGCCATCGAACAATATCACCGCGCTGTCGGTGGGGCCCGACGGCGTGGTGTGGGCGGGCGCCATGGCCGGCCTGCAGGCCTGGCGGGTCGACGGCGCCACGCCGAAGCGCCTGCCACCTGCGGTTTCCCAGCCGTTCGGCGATCTGCGCGTCAACGCCTTGATGCACGACAGCGACGGCACCTTGTGGATCGGTACCCAGGCGGACGGATTGAAACGGCGCGATCGGGCCAGCGGCGAGTTCCATAGCTACCGTTGGGATGGCCTGAACCGCCACGGCATCGGCGACAACCAGGTCACGGCGCTGTATCAAGACCGCACCGGCACGCTCTGGGTGGGCAACTGGTACGCCGGCGTGGACTGGGTCGATCTCGACAGCGGTGGCTTCGAGCGCTACACCGAATCGTCCGGCGTGCTGCCCGGCGTGACCAACAGCAAGGTGCGTGCGATCAGCGGCGACGGCGACAACAAGCTGTGGCTCGGCGCGGGCGAAGGGCTCACCAGGCTGGACGTGACCAAGCGCACGGTCGAGTCCTGGCACCGCGACGAGCGCGATCCAGGCAGCCTGCCCGGCGAGACGGTGATCGCGCTGGCGACCGATTTCAAGGGGCGGTTGTGGGTCGGCACTGCCACCGGCCTGGCGCGGCGCGATCCGGCCACCGGCCGCTACACGCGGGTGCCGTTCGACGCCGATCCGAATGCGCTGTCGATCCAGCGGCTGCTGGTCGACCGGGCCGGCGTTATCTGGGCCGGCACGCGGGGCGGGCTGCACCGCGTCGATCCCGACACCGACGCCGTCACCACCTATCGCGCCGATCCGGGCAATCCCGACAGCGTCGACGGCCGCGTCTACGCGCTGCTGGAGGACCGCCAAGGCATGCTGTGGATCGGCACGGAAAACGGCTTGAACCGCTTCGACCGCGCCACCGGCAAGTTCCGCCACTACCGCCACGATCCGAACCGTCCGGACAGCCTGAGTCACAAGCGGGTGCCGTTCCTCTTCGAGGACCGGAAAGGCGTGCTGTGGGTCGGCACCGCGGCCGGCCTTTGCAAGGCGCTGCCGCAGCCGGACGGCGACCTGCGCTTCCGCTATTACCCCGGACAGACCGGCGGCGCGGTCGATCCGATCGGCGCCATCCTGGAGGACGACAACGGCCGGCTATGGATCAGCAGCACCGCCGGCATCGCGATGTTCAATCCCGAGAGCGGGTTTTTCAAGCAATACACGGCCAAGGATGGCTTGATCGACGGGTCGTACTTCATCGGCGCGGCCCACAAGGCGCCGGACGGCACGTTGTATTTCGGCGGCCTGGCGGGCCTGACGGCGTTCAAGCCGTCGGACATCCACGACAACACGCGTCCGCCGCAGATCGCCATCACCGATTTCTTCATCTTCAACGAGTCGATCCTGAGCGACGTGCGGCGTCCCGACGTGCTGCCCAACGGCACGCTGCGCGACGCCAAGACATTGACCTTGAGCCACCGCGACGTGATGTTCTCGATCGAGTTCGCGGCCCTGCATTTCGCCGACCCGCAGCGCAACCGCTACGCCTACCAGCTCGAGGGCTTCGATCCGCAGTGGGTGACGACGGACGCCGGCAAGCGCTTCGCCACCTACACCAACCTGGACCCGGGCCGCTACGTGTTCCGGGTGCGCGCCGCCAACAAGGACGGCGTCTGGAGCCCGGAACCGGCGGTGCTGGAGTTGATCGTCACGCCGCCGGTCTGGAAGATGTGGTGGTTCCGCCTGCTCATGGCCGGGCTGGTGGCGGGCGCGGCGTATTTGCTGTTCCGCATCCGCATCCGCATGTTGATGCGGCAAAAGCAGGCGCTCGAGGAGGAGGTCGGCAGCCGCACGCGCGAACTGGTGCTGCAGAAGGAATCGATCGAACGCCAGAAACAGGAGGCCGAGCTGCAAAAGGACAGCGTGGAGCTGGCGCACCGCAATATCTCGCTGCTCTCCGACATCGGCCGCCGCATCACGGCCAACCTCGACAGCGAAGCCATCATGACCATGCTATATCAGCAGGTACACGCGCTGATGGACGCGAGCGTGTTCGGCATCGGCATCTACCGGCCGGAGCAGGAGCTGATCGAGTACCCGTTCGCGATGGAAAAGGGCAAGCGCTACACGCCGTACACGCGCAGCATGCTCGAGCCGAACCAGCTGGCGGTATGGTGCATCAACCATGCCGAGGAAGTGTTCATCAACGACCTGGAAACGGAGTACGCGCGCTACATCGCCAACCTGGCGCTGGTGTCCGGCGCCGAGAACATGGGCACGCTCGAAGACGGTTCGCTGCCGACCGAGCCGCGTTCGCTCATCTATGTGCCGATTTCCGTCAGCGGCCAGGTGCGCGGCATCATCACCGTCCATAGTTACCGTGCGCGCGCCTACCAGCGCATCGATGTCGACATGCTGACCACGCTGGCGTCGTATGTGGCGGTGGCGTTCGCCAACGCCGATTCCTACCGGCAGTTGCAGGATACCCAGCAGCAGCTGGTCGAGCGCGAGAAGCTGGCGGCGCTGGGGTCGCTGGTGGCCGGCGTCGCGCACGAGCTCAACACGCCGATCGGCAACAGCCTGGTGATCGCCAGCACGCTCGAGGACAAGACGGCGGAGATCGAACTGCGCCAGAACGGCAACGTGCTGCGCCGCTCCGACCTGGCGCAATTCATCGACGCCGCGCGCGAAGCGTCGACGCTGCTGATGCGCAGCCTGCGCAATGCGGCCGAGCTGGTCAACAGTTTCAAGCAGGTGGCGGTCGACCAGGCCAGCGCCAAGCGGCGCCATTTCGACCTGCACCAGGCCAGCCAGGAAATCGTCACGACGATGAAGAACCAGATCCGCAAGGCGGGCCATCAGGTCGATCTGGAGATGCCGGACGATATCGAGATGGACAGCTTCCCCGGACCCTACGGACAGGTCATAATCAACCTGATCAACAACGCCCTGCTGCACGCGTTCGAGGGACGCAGCGGCGGCGTGATCCGGCTGTGGGCGGTGCGGCTGGGGCCGGACCGGGTGCGGATCGTGTTCCAGGACGACGGCGCCGGCATCGCCATCGAGCACCAGGCGCGGATCTTCGATCCATTCTTCACGACCAAGCTGGGGCAAGGGGGGAACGGGCTGGGCTTGAGCATCACGTACAACATCGTGACCTCGCTGCTCGATGGCAGCATCCGGGTCGACAGCGTGGTCGGCGTGGGGACGCGGTTCACGATCGACCTGCCGCTCAAGGCAAGCCTGGCGGGCGATTGACGCGCCGCGTTCCCACGGTTCAGGGCCTTAGACGCCCCAGATGATGCTCTCGTTTTCCTGCTTGGCCGAGCGCAGCATCTCCAGCAGCGGATAGGCGCGCGCGTGGAAGCCCACGCGCTGCATGACGGCATGCTCGACCGTCTCGTTCTCTTCCTTCTCGTGCGCGTGGATGTCGTGCTCGACATCGTTTTCAGGATGGAGTTTGCTTTCGGCCACTTCATGCTCGAGCACCGACAGCGCCTGCTCCGCCTCGGCGGCGGTGATGACGCCGCGCGTGGGGTTTTTGTGCAGCAAGTCGAGGATGCGTTGGGCGTGTTCCTGATACATTAGGACTTCAGGGCTGGATTTGGATTTGAAGGCAATTAACATGATGCGCTTTCTTAGTATTATTGATCAGGAGGTCTGACGGTGCGCCGAATGGCGAAGCAGCGGCGTGCCGTTGCTGTTCACATTAGGTCGTCACGGAAACTTTACAAGAGACGAGCCCATCTGTATGGACGTTAGCGCACGTCAGTTAAGCATCTTGTAAGCCAAGCGCCAGGTTTTAGTTCAATTTGAAGGAACTGAACCAGGTTTCCACGGTGTCGCGCACGATATTTTTCTCCCGCCCCATGACGATGACTTGGTAGATGCGCGTGTCCTTGGCGATAAAACGGCCGATCAGCAGCATGGACTCGCCGTTTTGGCTGCCTTTCGCCTCGACATCGAGCTCGGTCCGGCCGGCGGCCGCCGACGCCGTGTTCTTGGTCACTGTGGCGCCGATGTTCTTGACCAGCGCCGTCTTCATGGCCTCCAGCGCCGCCGGGGTCCGCGCCGCGTCCGCCAATTGCGCGCTGCCGACCGCGAACACCACGCCGTCCACCTCGGCCGCCGTCATCGTCATGCTCACGTCGAGATCGTCGAGCTTGATGGCGCGGGTCTGGCTGGCCGGCTTGCCGGGGAACAGCACCGCGTACGGCGCGTCATTGCTGCGGTAATCGCGCCAGTCGTATTGCGGACTGCAGGCGGACAACGCGGCCGCCATCAGCAGCGCCAGCGAAATTTTTTTCATGATGCCGTCTCTTTCTTCTTTTTGCGTTCGTCTTCGTCGCGCTTCCATTCGTCGATATGCGCCTGCTGGCGCAGCACGCGGGACGCCGGATCGACAGTATAGTGCGCGCCGGGCGCCAAAGTCAGTTCGCCAAGGCCGCCGGTCATCGGCAGGCGGACGCTGCGTTCGCCCTGGTCGTCGACGACGCGCACCTCCAGCGGCATCGGGAACGGGCCGCCGTCGTTCAGCTTCCACGCCAGTCGCAACTGGTCGCCGCTGCGCGTCTCGACCAGCTCGGGCAGCGCCGCGTGGTACAGGTAGGCGTCGAAGAACCAGCCCAGGTCGCGGCCGCTGACGTCGCTGGCGATGGCGATGAATTCCCTGGTGCTGCTCCAGCGCGGCTGGAAGTTGCCGGGAGCGGGCGTGTCGGTGCCGTAGACCATGCGGCGCGTGGCGCGGAAGAAGGCGTCGTCGCCGATCAGGTTGCGCAAGGTGTGCAGGATCAGCGAGCCCTTGGTGTAGATGTCGTTGCCCGGGCCGCCGCGCTTGTCGTCGTAGACGTCCTCGATGCGCTGCGGTTTGCCGCCGACCACCGGCACTTTGTTGCGCAGCGACTTGCGGTGATTGAACAGCTCGGCCTGGAACGCCATTTCGCCGCGCAGCCATTGCAGGTACAGCGGCTGCATGTAGCTGCCGAAGCCCTCGTGCAGCCACATGTCGTCCCAGTCGGCGTTGGTCATCTGGTTGCCGAACCATTCGTGCGACAGTTCGTGGTGCAACAGCCAGTCGTAACCGTAGGGCGACTTCAGGTAGCCGTTGCCGTAGGCGTTGATGGTCTGGTGTTCCATGCCCAGGTGCGGCGTTTCGACCACGCCCATTTTCTCGTCGCCGAACGGGTAGGGGCCGATGCGGCGCTCGAAGAAATCGAGCATCGGCGCGAACTCGGCGAACAGGCCCTGGGCCTGCCGCTCGTGGCCTTTCAGATACCACATGCGCAGTGGAATCGTGTTGCCGTAGCGGCTGGCGTAGTCGCCCGACAGCGTCTCGTAGGGCCCGATGTTGAGCGCGATGCCGTAGGTGCTGGGATTCTTGGCGCGCCAGTGGTAGGTGCGCCAGCCGTCCTGCTCGTCCATGCCGACGGCCACGCCGTTGCCGGCCACCACCAGCGGCGCCGGCACGCTGATGTGCAGGTCGATCAGCTTGGCCTTGCCCATCGGATGGTCGATGCAGGGCCAGAACAGGTCGCAGCCTTCGCCCTCGACGGTGGTGGCGATCCACGGCTGGCCGTCTTCCGTTTTGCTCCAGACGAAGGCACCGTCCCATGGCGCGCGCTTGGCCACGTGCGGCACGCCGTGGTAACGGATGCGCACGGTGGTGCTGGCGCCCGCCGCCAACGGCGCCGGCAGCGTGAGGTAGAGCCGGCCGTCCGGGTTGCTGATCGCCGCGCGCGCCAATTCCACGCCGTCGACGCTGGCGCCGTCGACCGGCAGGTTGCGGTCGAGCTCAACGGCGATGCGGGTCAGCGGCGAAGTTGCCAGCGCGTTGGCGGTGAAGGTCAGCGCGGCGTCGCCACGGATGCTTCGCGTGGCGGGATCGACGCGCAGCGCCAGGTCGGCCTTTTCGAACGTGACGGCCAGTTGCTCCGGCGCGCGCGGGCCGCCGGAGCCGGCGGTGAACTCGGTCAGCGGCGCTTGGGTGGTGGCGCAGCCGGCCAGCAGGGCGACGGCGGCGACGGTCGTCAGGAGATGCAGGTTTAGGCGTGTCATGGTGTTTGCACGGTCAACGTTGATGGCGCGCGAAGTTAATTGCGCGCGAAGTTAATTGTTCACGAAGTTAATTGTTCACGAAGTTAATTGTTCAATATAGCAGCAAGCCTGACGGCGCTGCCAGGCACCCTGGCCAAATCATTCCCCCGGCGTACCCCAAAACCGCATCGACGCTATCAACCAGCATGCTGACGCATCGGTGCAACACGCATGGTTTTGGCTTGCCTTGACGCAATGTGGCCTGCCGCGATTGGGTCAACATCTATTTGTTGCTGTGCCAATCGACCTCCAATGGAAACTATCATGAACCTCTCTAACTTGAAAATCGGAACGCGGCTGGGCTTGGGTTTCGGCGTGGTGGTGCTGCTGTTGGCCGCGGTGGCGCTGGTGGCCATCACCCGCATTAACCTGATCAACCAGGCGACGGAACGGATCTTGAGCGATAGCTTCGTCAAGCTGACGCTGGCCCGGCAAATTCAGACCGAGGTGAATGTGCAGGCGCGCTTGTTGCGCAACGCCGTCATCGGCGCGGCCGACCCGGCGGAAGTGCGGGCGCAGCTGGAGAAGATGGACGCCTCGCTGAAGGCGAACGAAGAATATATCGTCAAGCTGAACAGCATGCTGACGCTTGCCAAGGGTAGGGAACTGTTCCAGACGCTGAGCGAGCGGCGCGACACCTACGCGGCGGCGCGCAATGCCGTCGTCAAGTTGATCAGGGATGGCCAGTCCGAGCAGGCCGGCAAATACGTGAGCAAGGAGCTGCGGGCGGCGCAAACCCCGTACTTCAACGCCATCAACGCGATGGAGGATTTTCAGGAATCGCTGATGAAGAAGGACGGCGAGCAGATCGCGGCGGGCGGCGCGTCGGCCGTGCAACTGAGCGCCATCCTGTCGGCGACCGCCGCGATCATGGCGGTGCTGATCGGCTGGTTCATCACGCGCTCGATCACCGTGCCGGTGAACCGGGCCGTGGCGCTGGCGCAGACCGTCGCCGCCGGCGATCTGAGCGGCCATGTCGAGGTGCGCAGCAAGGACGAGATCGGATCGCTGTTGCAGGCGCTCAATGACATGACCCACAGCCTGAACGACATCGTCGGCCAGGTGCGCGCCGGCAGCGACGAGATTTCGACGGCGACGGCGGAAGTGGCCAGCGGCAACCTGGACCTATCGTCGCGCACCGAACAGCAGGCCAGCGCGCTGGAAGAGACGGCGTCGTCGATGGAGGAATTGACCTCCACCGTTCGGCAAAACAGCGACAACGCGCGGCAGGCCAACCAGCTGGCCGTGTCCGCCGTCGACGTGGCGCGCCAGGGCGGCGCGGTGGTGACCGAAGTGGTGACGACGATGGGCCACATCCACGCCTCGGCCGGCAAGATCTCCGACATCATCGGCGTCATCGACGGCATCGCCTTCCAGACCAACATCCTGGCCTTGAACGCGGCGGTGGAAGCGGCGCGCGCCGGCGAGCAGGGCCGGGGCTTCGCCGTGGTGGCGTCGGAAGTGCGCAACCTGGCCCAGCGTTCGGCCGGCGCGGCGCGGGAAATCAAAACCTTGATCAACGACTCCGTCGAGCAAGTCAACGCGGGCAACCAGCTGGTGGCCCGGGCCGGCACCACGATGACCGAAGTGGTCGCCAGCATCCAGCGGGTCACCGACATCATGGGCGAGATCACGGCGGCCAGCCGGGAGCAGGAAGTCGGCATCGAGCAGATCAACCAGGCCGTCAACGAAATGGACGCCGTGACCCAACAGAACGCCGCGCTGGTGGAACAGGCGGCGGCCGCCACGGCGGCGCTGGAGGGCCAGGCGTCGCAACTGACGCAGGTGGTCAGCGTGTTCAAGCTCGAGCAGGAACGGGCCGCGCCGGCGGGGCAGCCGCCAAAGCGGCCGGCGCCCCAACTGGCGCTGGCCGGGGTCTGACGGCGCTTACGACGACAAGCGCTGGTTGTGGAGCTTGCCGGCGATGGTCACATTCTTCAGCACCAGATCCTTGACGTTGTACAGGTACGCCGGCTGCTTGGCCACCGGCGTGCCGAAGTCGCAGTCGCTGATGGTGACGTTGCTGACCGGCAGAATCCGCGGCTTGTCCGGCCCGTTGTAGTTCACCGCCACCGGCCCCAGCACCACGATCGGCTGGTAGCAGGAGAACTTGCCGTCCCTGGTCTGTACATTGCCCACCGTGATGCCCGAGATATGCACATTGGTCACCAGCGGCGGCCGGGTGCGGATGGTATCGTCGAGCGGACTGTAGTCGCAATCGAAGGTGATCACGCCACCGGCGCCGGCGGCCACCGTCTGCTCCGGAATGCCCGATCCCGGCGTCGGCTTGTAAAACGCCGGCGTGGTGCGGATGCCGTTCGGGATCCGCACATTGCGAACGTAAAAATTACGCAAAAAGCCGCCGCGCGCCATATTGGTCTTGAGCCGGATGGCGATGTTGAGCGGGTCGGTCTTCCAATTGGCGTTCTCGAACACCAGGTTCTGCGCATACACGTTCTGGATGCCGCCGGACATGATGCTGCCCAAGGTCAGCGCGCCATGGCCGCTGTGCATGCGGCAATTCTGCACCACCACGTTCTCGCACGGACCGAACTGCGTATCGGTGCCCTTGCCGGAATCGATGGCGATGCAATCGTCGCCGGTGTTGAACTGGCAGCCTTCGATCAGCACGTAGCGGCACGATTCCGGATCGAAACCGTCGTTGTTGGCGCCCATGCTGTTGGCGTAAATGCCCTTCACATGCACGTTGGCGCAGTCCACCGGGTTGTGCTGCCAGAACGGCGTGTTGGTGGTCTGGTAGCCGGCCAGCAGCACGTCGGTGCAACTGATGAATTGCACCATGTGCGGCCGCAGGAAGTGGCCGATGCCGAAGATGCGTTGCTTGGCCGGCACGCGCGCCTCGCTCAATGCGCGCAGGTAGTGCGAGTCCGACAGGAACCACGGATCGTCGCCCTGGATCTTTCCGGCCTCGTCGGCGGATAGATGCGGTGCAATCTCGGCCAGCGGGCGGTTGCGCGGGTTAGGCCGTTCCTGCACCTTGCCCACGGTGAACGGCACATGCACCTCGCCCTTGCGCTCGCGTCCCTTCCACGACCACCAGCAATCGGCATCGCCGGGGAAGGGCACGCCGGCCTGGCCGTCGAGGATCGAGGTCCAGTCCTCGCCGGTCAGGGCGATGTTGCGCTGGCCGTGGGCGTACACCAGCGACGAATAATTCAGGCAATCGTTGCCTTCCCAGCGGGTTAGCGACAGCTTGCCATTGGCGCCGCAATCGAATTCGCCATGGCGCGCGTAGTCCAGTGGATTGGCGGAAAAGTAGACGTGCGCGCCCTTGGCCAGATGCACGTGCACGTTCGACAGCAGCACGATCGGCCCGGCGCACAGCCAATTACCGGTCGGGATCAAGACGCGGCCGCCGCCGGCCTGGTGGCAGGCGGCGATGGCGGCGCTGATGGCGGGGTAGCAATCGGTCGATCCCGGTGCCGGCGTGTGGATGTCGGCGCGGTCGCTGGAGCCGACCCAGGCGTTGATCGGCGCCAGCTCGCACGCCTTGGCGCCGAACGCGGTAATGACGAAATCCTCGTTGCGAAAGGCGAGCGGTTTCGAGACGCGGTCGATGATCGCCTGGGCCTGGCTCCAGGGATCGTTGGGAGCGGAGGCGGCCAGCAGTTGCGCCGGCAGGCCGCCGGCCAGGGCCAGGGTGCCGCCCGCCAGGGTCTGCATGAAATTGCGGCGTGCCGCATGGGTGGTTGGGATTGTCATCGCGATCCGCCTCAAGTGTCCAGGACCGTCGAGATGGTCTTGCCGGCGATGCGCACGTTCTTCAAGACCAGGCCCTTGACGTTATGGGTGAACCACGGCTGCTCGGCGTTGCGCGGCGTGCCGAAGTCGCAGTCGGTGATGGTGATGTCGGTCAGCGGCAGCACCGGGGTGCCGGGCTTGCCGTTGAAGCTGGTCGCCACCGGGCCCAGGATCACCATCGCCTGGTAGCACGACACCTCGGCGCCGTCGACCTTGATGTTGCCGGCCTTGACGTTGGAGATGTGCACGTGCGACACCGACGGCGGCCGGATGCGCACGTCGTCGTCGGCCGGCGCGTAGTCGCAGTCGATGGTGATCAGGCCGCCGCCGCTGGTCGACACCGTCTTCGGCTTGATGACCGAGCCGGGCAGCGGATTGTAAAAGCCGGGCGTGGTCTTGACGCCGTTGGGCACGGTCACGTCGCGCACGTAGAAGTGGCGCAGGAAGCCGCCGCGATTCATGTTGGTCTTCATGCGGATGGCCGTGCCGAGCGGATCGCTGTCCCAGTGGACGTTGCGGAACTCGATGCGTTGCGCGTACACGTGCTCGATGCCGGCGGCCATCTCGCTGCCCAGGGTGACGCCGCCGTGGCCGCTGTTCATGATGGTGTCCTGGATCACCATATTGCGCGTCGGACCTTCGGCGATGTCGCGGTTCTTGCCGGACTTGATGGCGATGCAATCGTCGCCGGTGTTGAACAGGCAGCCTTCGACCAGGATGGTGTCGCACGATTCGGGATCGAAGCCGTCGCTGTTGGCGCCCTTGCTTTCCATCCGCACCTTGCTGAAGTGGACGTTGCGGCAGTTGACCGGGTGGTGCAGCCAGAACGGCGAATCGAGCAACTGGTAGCCCTGCATCAGCACGTCGGTGCAGCCGATGAATTCGACCATGCACGGGCGCAGGTAGTGGCCGAGGCCAAAGATGCGCTTGGCCACCGGCACGCCGGCCTCGGACAATGCCGGCAGGTAGCGCGAGTCGGTGCGCCAGTCGGGCCGGGTGCCCTGGATCAGCGCGCGCTCGGCGTCCGATAGCATCGGGGCCACCGCCGCCAGCGATTCCGGATTGGCCGGGTTGATCTTGCGTCCGTGCATGGGCGCTTGCTTGTTCTTGCCGCTCCAGTCCCACCACGAACCGCCGCCGCCCGCTTCGAAAGGAACGCCGGCCTGGCCGTTGAGGATGCTGGTCCAGTCCTCGCCGGTCAGCGCGATGTTGCGCTGGTTGTAGGCGTAGATCATCGGCGAGAAGTTGAGCACGTCGTTGCCCTGCCAGCGCGAGATCACCAGCTTGCCGTTCTTGCCGCAATCGATGTCGCCGTACTTGGCGTAGTCGTTCGGGTTGGCGCTGAAGTAGACCTCGGCGCCGGCCGCCAGGTGGACGTTGACGTTGGACAGCAGCACGATCGGTCCGGCGCAGTACCAGGCGCCGGCGGGAATTAGCACGCGGCCGCCGCCGGCCTTGTTGCAGGCGGCGATGGCGGCGGCGATGGCGGGATAGCAGTCCGGCGACTTGGCGACCGGCGACATGCGCTTCAGCGGCTCGTCGCCGCCGGTGGTGGTGATCTCGGCCAGTTTGCACGGCTTGGCGCCGAACTTGGTGATCGGGAAGTCTTCCTTGCGGAACACGAGCGGCTTGGCGAAGCGGTCGATGATGCGCTGCGCCGTGGCCCAAGGGTCGGCGGCGGCCGGCGTCTGGCCGAGCGCGAGTGGCGCGGCGCCGCCGAGCATGGCGCCCGCCGAGGCCGCGCGCAGGATGTTGCGGCGTTGCGGGTTCGTTACTTGAGTCATTTTATCCATCTCCATCATTGCGCCGTAACGCGGAAGTAATCGACATCCAGGCTCGATGCCTGGGCGTTGCCGGCAGCGCCACCGCCGACGCTGAACACGCCGATCTGCGCGCCCACCCAGCGGCCCTTGCTGATCTTGATCGGCTGGCCCACGGTCTGGAAGGTCACGTTGTCGGTGCTGTAGGCGAAGCTCGCCATCGCGCCGGGCGCCATGGTCATGCGCAGGTACAGCGACGCGGGCGCCGACGGCAGCACCACGGTCGCCGTCTCCTTGCAGCGCACCACGGCCGGACCGCAGGTGGTGTGGACCAGCTGGGTCGCGCCGGCGGTCTTGCGCAGGCCCAGCCACGCATATTGCATGGCGTTGACGATCAGGCCGGCGCGGTCGCCGTCGTTGGCGTCGTTCAGCTGGACGCGGGTGTCGACGACGAACTCCGGCGCCGGCAGCTTTTGCGCCAGGATCGATGGCGCCGCGCGGACATAATCGGCCGCGTCCGGCGCCGCCTGCGTGAACAGGCGCAGCTGGCCGGGACGTTCGCTCAGCGAATACCACTTTGCGTTGCTGTTGGCGTTCCACTGCCATTGCAGGCCGAGCTTGGGGCCGTCGAATTCGTCGGAGGTCGGCGGCGTCTTGACCGCCGCGCCCGCCACGGGCTTGGCGTGGGTCAGCACCGGTTGTCCGGCGCCCGCGTTCGGACCGTCTTCGCCGATGATCGGCCAATCGTCGACCCAGCGCATCGGTTGCAGATGCACCACGCGGCCGTAGGCGTGCTTGTCCTGGAAGTGGAGGAACCAGTCCTTGCCGTCCTGCGCGCGCACCCAGGCGCCCTGGTGCGGGCCGTTGATGTCCGTCTTGCCCTGTTCCAGTACGGTGCGCACCTCGTACGGTCCGTTCAGGCTGCGCGAACGGAACACCGACTGCCAGCCTTCCTCGACGCCGCCGGCCGGCGCGAACACATAATAGTAGCCGTTGGCCTTGTAGAATTTCGGCCCTTCCAGCGTCTTGTAGCCCTTGATCGCGTTGCCGTCGATTAGGGTGGTGCCTTTGGTGTCGAGCAGCTTGCTGGCGTCCGGCGCCATGTTGCGCAGGGTCAGGATGTTGTTGAAGCCGGCCCGGCTCTTGGCCCAGCCGTGCAGCAGGTAGGCTTTGCCGTCGTCGTCCCACAACGGGGTCGGGTCGATGATGCCTTTGCCCGGCAGCAGCAACTTGGGCGCGCTCCACTGGCCGTCGAAACGGTCCGCCGTGATGACGAAGATGCCGTGGTCCGGGTCCGGGTAGAAGATCCAGAATTTGCCGTCGTGGTAGCGCAGGCACGGCGCCCAGACACCGTCGCCATGGCGCGGCACTGTGAAGCGCTCGGACGGCGACAGCGCCGGCAAGGCGTGGCCGACCAGCTCCCAGTTGACCATGTCCTTCGAAGTCAGCAGCGGCAGGCCGGGCGAACTATTGAAACTCGACGAGGTCATATAGTAGGTGTCGCCGACGCGGACCGCGTCCGGGTCGGAATAATCGGCGTGCAGGACGGGATTTTTGTACTGGCCGTTGCCGAGGTCCGATACCCAGGGCTGTTTGCTGGAGGACGCGGCCGGCGCGTCGACGCGGGCGCTCTGGCACGCGGCCAGCGCGAGCGGCAACAACATGGCGCCGGCGAGTGTGTGACGGTTCATTGTTTTCATCGTCATGGCATCAGAAGGTGTATTCGGCGCGCAAGGTGTAAGCGCGGCCGATCGGTTTGGCGATGTTTTGCGCAAACACGACGCGCGAGCTCAAACGCTGGTTCGACAGCGGCGGTTCCTCGTTCAGCAGGTTGTTGACGCCAAAGGTTACTTTCAGGTTATCCGAAAACTTGTAGTTTGTGCTCAGGTTGTACAGGATGTAGTGGTCGATGACGTTGTGGAACGGCTGGCCCGGCTTTTGCGTCGGCAGCGCGTTGGTGTCCTCGTAGCTGGAGGTATAGGACTGCGTCAGCTGTGCGCCGAACTTGGCGTAGTTCCACGAGAAGCGCAGGTTGTGCTTCCATTTGAAGATGTAGGTGTTGGCCGAGGTCGAACCGGTCGCCAGCGCGCCCGGACGGCCGACGCTGTCGACCCAGGCGCCGCCGGCGTCGTTCTGGCCTTCGTACTGGTCGACATAGGTGCCGTCCAGGTTGACGCCGAACTTGCCCCATTGCCTGGTCGGCACCACGTAGCGGAAGCTGACGTCGACGCCGCGCGTGTGCAGCCCGCCCATGTTCATGCGGGTGACGACGATGTAATCCAGGGTGCCGTCCGGATTGCGCGTGAACAGGTTGTTGTAGCGGTTGACGTCGGAGAAGATGGTGTCCTCGGTGATCTGCGCGATGGTGCCCTTCATCTTGATGTCCCAGACGTCGAACGACAGCATCATGTTCTTGACCGGCTCGAGCACGATGCCGGCGGTGTAGGTGCGCGATTCCTCCGGTTGCAGGTCCGGATTGGCGCCCGTCAGGGTGGTCAGCTGCGTGTTGCAAACGCGCGCCGGATCGAGGTTCAGGCCGGCGTAGCGCGGGTCGGTGGTCAAGCTGCCGGTGTTCGGCTGCGACGGCGTCGGGCTCGGGCACAGCAGCGGATCGTCCCAGCGGTTGACCGACGGCGCCCGGGTGCGGGCGGCGCCGTACAGTTCCGGCAGCGTGGGCGCGCGGAAGCCGGTGCTGGCCGTGCCGCGCAGCATGACGGCCGTGTGCGGTTCCCAGCGCACGCTGGCCTTCGGATTGAAGGTCGAGCCGAAATCGCTGAAGTGGTCGGCGCGCGCCGCCAGCGTCAGGTCGAGCTGCTTGGTCAGTGGCGCGTCCAGTTCCATGTACAGGCCGCCGATGGTGCGCGCGCCCTTGGGATTGGTGCCCGGCGCGCCGGACGATTTGTAGGTCACCGCGTTGGCCAGCATGCTGGTGCGGTCGCTGTACATTTCGCGGTGCAGGTCGCCGCCGACGGCGATCGCCAGCGCGCCGCCCGCCAGCGGCATCAGCTCGCGCGACAGGTTGAAGTCCGGACCGAAATATTTGACGCGGGCGGTGCGGTAGTTTTCGCCGTCGACGCTGATGCTGTCGAGATAGGCGCGGCCCTCGGCGTCCTGCTTGCCGAACGGGTTGAGCGTGCCGTTGGCCACGCCCGCGTACAGTTCCGGCGTGGTCACGAAGCCGCTCTTGTAGCCGACCCGGCGCTCGCTCATGGCGGCGTTGAAGCCGACGCGGTAGTCCCAACCCATGACCGCGCCCTCGTCGGCGACGACGATGCGGTTGGTGTTCTGGCGGTCGTGCGTGCCGGCCGTTCCCAGCTCGTCGAGGCTCCACGTCAGCGCCAGGTCCTGGCCGGTGACGCCGGCCACGGCTGGCACGCCGCCGCTGCCGCCCGGATACCATTTGCTGCCGCGGTTGATGAACAGCGGCTTGCGCACGCCGGGGTTGAGCTTGTCGTAATCGGTCTGCGCGCCGAACACCTGCGGCGGATTGAGCGCGTCGATATGGGACTCGGTGTTGAGCATCTCCACCGTGAACAGCTTGTCGTCACCGTGGCGGATCGAGGCCTTGGTGAACAAGGTGGTTTGCTTGTTGTCCGGCAGCAGTTGCGGGTAAATGGTCGGGTCCAGGATACAGGTCTTGGCGCCGGCGCCGGACGCCTTGGTCGAGGCCAGGCTGTATGGCGCGTCGTAGTTGCTGCCGCAGCCGGTCGCCCAGTACGGGTTGCCGGTGGTGGTGGTCGGCTTGCCGTTGTTGTAGACGGTGTAGTTGGCCGGCGACGACGATGAGCCGGACGTGTTGCTGGTGAAGACGGTGCCACCAAGTTGGGCGATGCGATCCTGGTCCCAGATTTCCGGACGGCTCTTTTGCATCAGCGACGTGCGGCGTTGCATGTCGAACGAGGCGAACACGTTCCAGCCGTCCTTTTTCAAATCGCCGGTGCCGCCAGTGATGGACACGCGCTGCTGCTCGCCGCCGCCGGAGCGCTGCGGCTTGACGATGCCGGCGCTCAGGCTGACCTTGTTGACGGTGCGCTTGGTGATGAAGTTGATGACGCCGGCGATGGCGTCGGTGCCGTAGATGGCGGAGGCGCCGTCGCGCAGCACCTCGACCCGCTCGACCGCGCTCATCGGCACGACGTCGACGTTGACCGAGCTGGCGCCGACCGCCTCGTTGGGCAGGCGGCGGCCGTTGAGCAGCACCAGGGTGCGGTTGGTGTTGAGGCCGCGCATGTTGATCATGGTGCCGCCGCCGCCGCCGCCGACCGGCTCGTTGGTGGCGCCGGTGACCAGCGAGGTGGCCACTTCGGACATCGTGGTCAGGCCCTGGGCTTCCAGTTCCTCGGCCTTGTAGGTGGTCAGGGGCAGGGCATTCTCGGTGGCGATGCGTTTGATCGACGAGCCGGTCACTTCGACGCGGGTCATGCTGTCGTCGGACTGCTGGACTTGCGCGTGGGCCGGGTTGCTCAGCGCAAGCACCGCGAGGGTGATGGCGCTCAGGGCGAGCCGGGGTTTGGTGGTGGTTGTCATGTTCAGTCTCCTATTTTTTATAATGAAACGTCTGTGGTGTGGCGGTGAAACAATTACGGTGTGGGGTTCCAACCCTTGCCGTCGTTGAAGGTGTTGAAAATCTGTTGTCTGCTGCCGAAGCGGGCCGCCACCTGCTCGGCCGTCAACTGGTGCCCCGGCGTGCGCTGGCTCAGGTCCAGCGGGCGGCCCGCCAGGTCCATGCTGCCGAACTCGCCCCAGCCGGCGCCCGGGTTGGCCTCCGGCGTCTGCGGTTTCTTCGGCGCCCAACCTTGTGCGGCGATATGCCTGTCCATGCGGCAATTGATAAAGCTGACGTTGTCCCGGCTCGCCGCCGGTCCCTGCCGCGCGAGGTAGACTTTGCCCGCAGGCACGTCGTTGCCCAGCGGCCCGGGGCCGTGCGTCAACCGGCTGTTGAGGAACACAAACCCCGGCTCGCCGGCGGCGACGGTGCGCGCCTGCACGATGTAGCCGCCGCCGGCGTGGGCGCTGTCGCCGACGGTACGGATCTCGCTGTCCTCGAACAACGCCGCGCGGTTGCCGCCCCAGATGAAGTCGACATTGCCGGCGATCAGCGTGCGGTGGAACCACGCGTAGCCCTTGACCTGGATCGTGTCCTGCTCGCTGAAGAAGCTGGCGTCGCGCGCGACAAGGCGTCCCCGGTCGCTGCTGAAGACCAGCGTCTCGGCCTGGCCGCCCTTGCTGCGCGCGCGCACGGTGTTATTGACCATGGTGAGATGGTCGAGCGTGACCATGTCGGCGTCCTCGATCAGGAACACCGAGCGGCCACCGTTGGCGGCCGGCGTCAGCGGCCCACGGCCGGCGCCGGTTCCGGGATTGATGCCGTCGTTGTTGGTCGCCTCCAGGATCACGCCGTCGCGGCTTGCGCCATGCAAGGTGAGGTTGTCCTTGCCGCGCAGATACAGCAACTGGTCGTAGCGGCCGTTGGCGATGCGGATCGACACCGGCGCGGCGCGCGGCAAGCGGCGCATCGCGTGGTCGAGCGCCCCCTGTACCGTGCGGAAGTCGGCCGGGCCGTCATCGTCGACGCTAAGGGTGTTGCCGGTCGGCGCCGCCGCGCGGGTACGGAAGGTCCATGGGCCGATGCCGGCGCTGGCGAACACGCCGGCGTCGACCACGACCTCGTACTCGGTGTCGTAATCGAGTTTGGCGCTGTGCGGGCGGATGGTTGCCGTCGCGCCTTGGACGAGGATCGGGCTGTAGCGCACCACGCGCTTGTATTCCTGCTGCGCGTGACCGATGGCGTCGACGTCCTCGCCGGGGCGCAGTTCGTCGACCAGCGCGCGGTCGGCGACGCGGTAGATGCGGACCGCGCCTTCGGTGCCCAGCACCGGCGGCTTGTCGAAAACGATCCGCAACGGCGTATCGACCTGCACGCCGGCCGCGCGCGCCGCCGGCGACAATGTCCACTGCGGCGCGCCGGCCGCGTGACCATGCGGCGGCAACGCCGCTCCGAGGAGGACGGTAAAAGGAATCCGCATGGTCATTGCCGCGCGACGTAGACCGGCCAGGCCCGCGGGCCCTCGGGGAAGGGCACGAAGCGCTTGGCGCAATCGACCGCGCGCGCGTCCGGCGCGTTGAGCTGGCCGTCGAACTGGATGGAAGCGGTCTTGACCGGCGGGTTGCCGTCCACCACCACATCCTTCAGCGCCAGCCGCAGCGGATGGGCGTCGTCGTAGCCTTGCAGGATCACCTGGCCCGGCGTCAGGCTGTGTACGCTCTCCATGCGCACGCCGCTGTACGACGGAACCAGCTGGCCGGCCGGGCCGGGCTCGTAGTTGGTATCGATATACAGCGGCCAGCGGTTGCCGCGCAGGCATACGTTGCGGTAGACGATGCCGCTGACCACGCCGCCGCGCCGGTCGTTGCTCTTGATGCGCAGGCCGGAGGTGGTGCCGTCCATGGCGAGGTCGTCCACCAGCACGTTGCGCACGCCGCCGTTGGTCTCGCTGCCGATCGACATGCCGTGGCCGCTGTAAAAGTGGTTGTGCAGGATCGAGATGTTCTCGCTCATGCCGTTGTTGCCGGCCTTGATGGCGATGTTGTCGTCGCCGGTGCGGATGTAGCTGTGGGCGATGGTCACATTGCGCGAGGCGCCGGGGTCGATGCCGTCGCTGTTGCGCGCGTCATGCGGCGTATCGATGCGCACGGCCCAGGCGGTAAAGCCGTCCACCCTGTTCAGGGCGACGTGGAAGTTGGGCGAGTTGCGCAAGGTGATGCGGTACATCGTGAAGTCGCGCGCGTTGTCGATCTGGATCAGGCGCGGCACGTTCTGGCGCAGCTTTTCCTTTTGCGCGCGGCGGGCGATCTGCCACCACGTTTCAGGCTTGCCGTCGATCGCTTGGCCGCCCTGGCCGTCGATGGCGCCGTCGCCCATGATGCCCGTGCCCTTGGCGCCGTTGACGGTGATGAAGGGACGGCAGCCTTTGCCTGCCAGGTCGAGCGTGCCGCAGGTTTTTTCGCCGTTGTCGAACAGCAGTGGATTGGTGCTGGCGTACAGTGTGACGCCGGAATCGATGACCAGGGTGACGCCGTTGCCGATCGTCAGCGGGCCGGCGGTGAAGCTGACATGACGCTTGTCGTCGCCCGCCGCCAGGTGGACCGCGCCGCCCTGCGCGCACTGGTCGAGGGCTTGCTGGATGCGCGCGGCGTCGTCGCGGCCGTGGTTGGTGGCCTCGGCGGCTTCGGCGGTGACGACCGCGCAGGACTTCGGCAGGGTCGGTTCGCGCACGTCGCGCGTGTCCTGCGCCTGCGCCAGCGGCTGCACGCACAGCAGCGCGGCGGCCACGGCCGAAGCCATGAAGAACGACGGGGGAAATACTGCAACAGGCCGTTTTTTAGGGCCGCAGTGGGTGATGCGCATGACATGTCTCCAGTTATAGGCGCTGCTTCTTGCAGCGCTCACTGGAGTACCTCGCGTACTCCGCGCCGATAAGACGAGGGCCACGCTGGTATGGTGGCCGAGGTCGCTCGGTGGTTGCTTGCTGTGTTGCCTGTTTCTGAAAAAAGATTAGCAGATAAGAATGAGCGAAACCATGCTTCCAGGTTCAGATGGGAAGAATCATTACGCGCATTGGTGGATTTCACAATCCCGCCCATGACGAAAATTGCGCGGTTGCCGCCCAAAAAAGTTCTCAGATTGATATTGCTTTAGTTTAAACTACCGCCCGCGCGGCGCGCATGGCCGTGATCGATTTGAAGGCGGCCGTGGATCAATTAATCAAAATTTTGAGCAGGGTGTTGAGCGATGCGCGCAACCGCGTCGGCATGCTGGTTCTGTCCGGACTGGCGGCGACATGCGAGGTCCAGGCGCTGGAGGCCGCCGAGCGCGAACAACGCAAGGTCTTGCCGCTGCCGGCGCGCCTGATCGACCACACGTCGCCGGTGAAAGTCGACGGCGCGCTGGACGAGGACGCCTGGCGCGACGCCCGGGAGTTCGACACCTTCCACGAGTTTCTGCCCAACAGCGGCAACGCCGCGCCGGCCGCGCTGCGCACCACCGTGCGCCTGCTGATCGACGACGGCGCGCTGGTGTTCGGCATCCGCGCCTGGGACCCGGCGCCGCAAAACCTGCGCGGTTCGCTGGCGCGGCGCGACAAGGTCGGCACCGACCAGGACTTCATCGGCATCTGGCTCGATCCGACCGGCCACGGCCGCGCCGCCCAGTTCGTGCGCGTCAACACCGCCGGCGTGCTCAACGACGGCATCTACCGCGCCGACGAGGACGAGTCCGACCTCGGCCCTGATTTTCCGATCGACGCCGCCGTCCAGCGCCTGCCCGACGGCTACAGCATGGAAGTACGCTGGCCGCTGTCGAACCTGCGTTTTCCCTACGCGGACGGCAAGGCCTGGCGCGTGATGATCGAACGTAACGTGCCGCACGCCGGCGGCCTGCTGCTGACCAGCACCCCTTTGACGACCGACACCATCGGCCACATCGGCGTGATGCAGGACATCGACGGCATGGGCGGCACGGTGGAGGCCGTGCGCGACCGCAGCTTCCTCGACATCAAGCCGGAGCTGACCTTGCGCTCGGGCAGCGACACCGACGGCGCCGGCCGGCAGCGCGCCAACAAGGGCAGCCTGGGCCTGGAGATCAATGCCCGGCCGCGCGCGGACATGGTCTTCAACGCCACCTTGAACCCGGACTTTTCACAGGTCGAGATCGACGAACCGACGGCGTCGGGCGCCAGCCGCATCGCGCTGAGCCTGCCGGAGAAGCGCGGCTTCTTCCTTGAAAGCGCCGACGTGCTGGGGCTGCCGCTGGCGGCGTTCTACTCGCGCACGGTGGCCGATCCGGAATGGGGCTTGCGCGGCACCTGGCGCGCGGCGCAGGCCGACGCCACGGCAATGAGCCTGCGCGACCAGGAGGGCGGCATCGTGCTGCGCGGCGGGCCTTACGAGACGGCGGAGTACGATCAAACGCGGCGCACCCTGACCAGCCTGCTGCGCGCGCGCTGGCACGCCGACGGTGCGCTGCTGGGCGCCTTCGTCTCGCAGCGCGACTACGGCGACGCCGGCAGCAACCAGGTGTTCGGCTTCGACGGCCAATGGCGCGGCGACGGCCGGCAGGCGACCTGGCTGTTGATGCACTCGCAGACCAGCGCCGGCTTTACCGACGCGCCGGTGTCGGCCACGGTGCGGGTGCCGGCGCGCAACGGCGCCTATTTGTCGGGCAAGTACACGCACTTGTCCGAGGGCTGGTGGAACGAGCTGAAGCTGGAGGCGATCGGTCCGGGCTTCGTCAACGATAACGGTTTCGTGCCGCAAACGGGCATCGTCAAGACCGATATCAACCTCAACCGCCGGCTGGGACCGCGGCGGCTGGAGGTCGCCGGCACGCCGTTCGAGGCGTACGAAATGGAAGCGCACCTGGGGCTGCACGAAATCCGCACCGTGTCCGATGCGTTCTCCGGCCAGCAGGCCAACCAGATCGTCGAACGCAAGCTGCAGCCGGGCATCTGGTTCCGCGCCGCGCGCCAGACGGATTTCTGGGCCAACCTCGGCTTCGACCAGCAGCGCGGGCGCCGCGCAGGACCGCTGCATGACGTGCCGGCGCTGCACTTCGGCCTGGAGACGTCGCCGCTGCCATGGATCACCAAGATCCGGTCCGAAGTAACGTTGGGCAAGCAGCTCGACGTCGACGCCGACCGCGTCGGCCGGGGCGGCAATGCGCTGGTGGAGCTGGGCATGCGCTTCGCCTTGCCGCGCGGCTGGGCGATGGAACTGGACCAGCGCGTCAACCGCGCCTGGGTGCAGGGCACGCTCGGGCGGCCGGCCTTCGTTGACAACGGCTGGCGCTGGTTAGGCATGCTGCACTTCACGCCGGCCGATTCGCTGCGGCTGCTGGCGCAGAACACCGCGGCGGCGCGGCGCGACGATGGCGTCTCCGGCCTGGAGCCGTGGGCCGAGCGGCAGGTGCACCGCTCGCTGCTGTACCGCCACTTGTGGCGCCACGGCCGCTCGCTGTCGGTCGGCTATTCGCGCGACAAGACGCGCGCGCCGGATACCGTGAGCAAGTCGCTGACGATAAAGTTCCAGTGGGAGATGTAAGCGAATTGACATGTTCCGGTCATACGCCGCTGGTATGGTAGTTTCGCTATTTAAACTTTCGGCACGGGGGAACAGATGGACCAAGTCCAACTGAATGTGTACTGCAACACCGATGACGCCTTCCTGATCTGGCGGGCCGGAGAGCTGGAAAATTGCATAGGCTTCGCCATCGAGCGGGTATGGCTGGAAAGCGATGACGGGAACCGGCCGCTGAATCAAGCCGAGTTTCTGTGGAACCGGGTCGGTTTCGCCACGGATGTCGGCGGCGGGCCCGATCAGCGGCAGCCGTCGGACGTCTGGCCGTTCCAGCGCTATAGCTGGACGGATCACGAGGTGGGCTTCAATGACCGCGCCAGGTATCGCGTGGTGCCGATGGTCGGAAAACCCGGCGCGCTGGAGCCACGGGAAGAGTGGGCCAGCGCATGGGTCGAGGTGCATGCCGTCCAGCCGGCCGGTGGACGGCTGAGCTGCTTCTTCAATCGGCCCATGGCCGCGTCGCGCTGGATGGCCAAGGTCGCGGCCGAGATGGAGATCGAGACGGGAACCGAATTGGTCGAGCGGATCTCCGACGTTTCCAGCGAATTTTTGCGCGATTTCTGCGGCGGATCGCTGATCGTGGCGCTGCGCCAGCTGTTCGACAACGCCGGCGGCAACCCCGACATCAGCTTGTACGCGGCCCTCTTCGAGCTCGAGGACGAGGAGGTCACGCAGCGCTTTTGCGACCTTGGACCGCGCGCCAATATCGTGCTGGCCAACGGTAGCACCAAGGTCACGGAACCGGATGCCAACGCCGAGGGCAGGGCCAAGGTGCACGCGGCGGGCTGCGTCGTCATCGACCGCATGACCGCCGCTCCACGCAAGGTGGGCGCGCTGGGGCACAACAAGTTCATCGTCGTCGTGGATGGCGATCGGCCGGTGGCCGTGTGGACGGGGTCGACCAACCTGACGCCGACGGGCCTTTTTACCCAAATAAACAATGCGGTGTTGATCGAGAGCGCCGAGTTGGCCACGCAATATCTGGCGCAGTGGCATCGTCTTGCCGAGGCGGGAAGCGAGGCGCCGTCGACTCTGAAGGCGAGCAATGCGGCGCCGGATGCCGGCACCGCCGTGCCGGCGAATATCGAGCCGTGGTTCACGCCGACGGTCAAGAACGCCGATCTCAAGCGTCTACAGGCGCTGGTCGAGGGCGCGCAGGACGGCATCCTGTTCCTCTCCTTCATGCCCGGTCCGAATGGTCCGGTGCTCGATATTTTGGAGGAGCGCGCGCAAGGGCAATTCGTGCGCGGCGTGTTGAACCGCTTTGTCGGCGGCGCCGACGGGGCGCTGATGGCGGAACTGGTCGGCGGCGGCAAGTCGGATCCGATGAACCTGGACGTGTTCACGCCTTCCGGCATCAAGCACCAGTTTTCGTTCTGGGCCGAGGAGTTCATGCGGGGCGGGAAAATCTCGGTCCTCGTGCACAGCAAGGTCATGTGCATCGACCCGTTCGGCGCGCATCCGGTGGTCGTCACCGGCTCGCACAATTTTTCCGAGATGGCGTCAGAAAGCAATGACGAGAATTTCCTGGTCATCGAGGGCGACCGCAGCGTGGCGGAGTCGTATGCGGCGCATATCATCTCGGTCTACGATCATTACCGCTGGCGGCAATATGTCGCCTCGACGACCGCCGCCGGCAAGCAGCCGTGGCAAAAACTGGACGACAAGGCGAGCTGGCAAAAGTCCCGCCTGAACTCGGCGAAGCAACAGGCGGAATGGACGTTCTGGATGGGTAGCCCAGGCCGCCCCGGCTGATCGCCGTCAAACCGCAGCGGAAATGCGAGTACGAGCTATCAGCATTGATCATCGACTTCTTTAACTTCGGCGTTTGCCAAGGTTGCTGCCCATTCCAGGACGTCGCGCAGGTTCATCCGGAGCTAGTCCGTATTGCCGACGTAGCCCCCGATTGCTTGCTCGGCTCGTTCGTTAATGTCGTTTGCTGTGATACCAAACATGCGAATCATTTCGCTAATGTCCGTAACATCGGGTCCGCTGAAACGCGCGATTTTACTTAGGATAAGGTCGATCGGACTCAGTACGAAAACCTCGATGAGGTCTATTATAGTCTTTTAGATGATATGGACTGGCGAGCGCGACATGTGGCCGGGGATAGGCTCCATGCGTTTGTGCGTCTTGCTCAACGGTCCCTTAGCGCCCGCCGGTACTGCACCGCCTCGCCGACATGCGCCTCGCCGATGCGCTCGGCGTGGGCCAGGTCGGCGATGGTGCGCGCCACCCGCAGGATGCGGTGGTAGGCGCGGCCCGACCATTGAAACTGTTCCATCGCCGCTTTCAGGCATGCCTTGCCGGCTTTGTCCGGTCTGCAGAACCGATCGATCTCGCGCGTGGTCAGGTACTGGTTGCGCTTGCCCTGGCGTTGCAACTGCACCACGGCGGCGGCCTGCACCCGGGCGCAAATGACGGCCGAGTGTTCGCCGTTGGCGTCCTCGCTAAGGACGTCCGGTTCGACGGCGGCCACTTCCATTTGTATGTCGATGCGGTCGAGCAGCGGGCCGGAGACGCGGCCCTGGTAGCGCTTGATCAGATCCGGCGAGCAATTGCAGACGCCGCTGCTGTGGCCGTTGTAGCCGCAAGGACACGGGTTCATCGCCGCGATCAGCTGGAAGTGCGCGGGAAAGTCGGCCTGGCGGGCGGCGCGCGAGATGGTGATGTGGCCGGACTCCATCGGCTGGCGCAGCACGTCGAGCACGCGGCGGTCGAATTCCGGCAGTTCGTCGAGGAACAGCACGCCGCGATGCGCGAGGGAGATCTCGCCGGGGCGCGGCACGCTGCCGCCGCCGACCAGGGCCACGCCCGACGACGTGTGGTGCGGCGCGCGGAACGGCCGGCGCTTCCAGTGTTCGATGCGGAAGCCGCCGGTCAGCGATTGCACGGCGGCCGCTTCCAGCGCTTCCTCGTCCGTCATGGCCGGCAGCAGTCCGGCGAAGCGCGCGGCCAGCATGGTCTTGCCGGCGCCGGGCGGCCCGACCAACAGGATGCTGTGGTTGCCGGCGGCCGCCACCTCCAGCGCACGCTTGACGAAGATCTGGCCTTTGACGTCGGCGAAGTCTGGATATTCGGCCGGCACGACCAGCGGCGACGATTCATGGCGCGACAGCATCGACTCGGCCGACCTGGCGGAGAAATGCGCGCACACCTGCAACAGCGATTGGGCCGGATAGATGGCGGCGTCGGCCACCAGCGCCGCCTCGTCGGCGTTGGCTTGCGGCAGGATGAAGGCCAGGCGGCCGCCGTCGCGCCGGGTGGCGAGCGACATGGCCAGCGCGCCGCGTATCGGTCGCAGCTCTCCCGACAGCGACAGCTCGCCTGCGAACTCGTATTGGTGCAGCCGCGAGGACGGGATTTGCTTGGAGGCGGCGAGGATGCCGAGCGCGATGGGCAAGTCGAAGCGGCCCGATTCCTTGGGCAGATCGGCCGGCGCCAGATTGACGGTGATGCGTTTGGCGGGAAACTCGAAGCCGCCATTCTGGATGGCGGCGCGCACGCGGTCCTTGGCCTCCTTGACCTCGGTGTCGGCCAGTCCGACGATGGTAAAGCCGGGCAAGCCGTTGGCCAGGTGCACCTCGACATTGACTTCCTGCGCGTCCATGCCGGCTAGGGCGCGGCTTTTCAACACGGCTAGACTCATCGGTTTCCCCAGGGCTGGTGGCGCGGATCAAACCAGTATAGGAAGCCGCGCGCGGAACGGTTTGCGGGTGAGCAGACGCGCGCGCATTGGACGCCCCCTCCACCCCGGGGTCAGTGCCGACATTCGGACAAATGGCGAAAAATCGGAACTTTTTTGGTTATTAGAAGTTCCCCAATGTCCGAATGTCGGCACTGACCCCGAAGGTTGGGGCTGTACGTTGCGCGGCGAAATGTTGACGGGTGGTAAAGTCGTAGCCTACCCCAGCCATTTCGGAGCACCCATGTTCGCAGATGTCGTCGCGCGTCGCGTTGCCGCTTTCCTGTTGTTGGCCGCGCTGGCCGTTGGCGCCGCCGCGCGGGCGCAGGCGCCTCTGCCCAAGCCGCTGGTGCTGACGCTTCAGCCGGGGCCGCTCAAACAGACCGACGACATCGATGCCGGCAGCGGCGTGGTCGACGTGACGATGACGATACCGGACGTCCAGGCCGCCGTCGGCGTGCCGCTGTTTAAGTTGCCGCGCGTGGTGGCCAATGTCGAGACGGTCGCGCTGACGCTGAAGGATCTCGTGGTGCGCGATGGCTTCGGCGAGGTGCCGCTCGCCGCCCGCGATGTCAAGGGACCGGATGGTCCGGTGCGCCACTGGTCGTCCACGCGCGAGGTGCAGGGCGATCTGGTGATCCATTACCAGGCGCCGATCGACAACCGGCCGCCGGCCCGTGGCGCGGCGCCGCCGTACAGCTTGCGCACCGAGGGCGGCGGCTTTTCCGGCGTCGGCAATGTGTTCCTGCTGCTGCCCGGGGGCGACAAAAATTATCCGCTGTCGCTGCGGTGGGACCTGTCCAAGCTGGGCGAGGGCGCAACCGCCACGTCGAGCTTCGGCGAGGGCGATCTGAACCTGCCGAACGGGGCGCCGTCGCGGCTGTGGTCGACCATCTTCATGGCCGGTCCGATGACGCGCGTGCCGGCCGCGGTGGCGCCGCATGGCTTCTCGTCCGCCTGGCTGGGTGCGCCGGCCACCGATCCGGCGCCGCTGATGGAATGGGCCGGCAAGCTGCATCAGTGGATGAACGGCTTTTTCGGCGACGGCAAACAGGCGCCGCCTTACCGCGTGTTCCTGCGCTATAACCCGATCAACGCCGGCGGCGGCACGGCGCTGACGCAGTCCTTCCTGATCACGCACGGCAAGGGTATCTCGACCGACGACCTGAAGATCACCTTGTCGCACGAAATGGCGCACACCTGGACCGAGGGCGTGGACGCGCCCTGGTACGACGAGGGCATCGCCGTGCACTACCAGGCGCTGGCGCCGTTTCGCGCCGGGCTGATCACGGCGAAGCAGTTTCTGGACGACCTGAACCACACCGCCGCGCGCTATTATTCCGACGCCCTCAACACCACGCGGGACGCCGAGATCATGCCGCGCTTTTGGGAGGACACGCGCATCCGCACCTTGCCGTACGATCGCGGCGCGATGTACTTCGCCGTCGTCGACGCGCGCATCCGCAAGGCTTCCAACGGCAAGCGCTCGCTCGACGATCTGGTGCTGGAGATGAACAGGCGCCGTGGCGCGACGTCCGACGCAAAATCCGACGCCAAGCCCGACGCCAAGCCCGCCGACATGGCCGCGTTGTGGCCGCAACTGCTGGCGCGCGAACTGGGGCCGGCGGGCACGGCGCTGCACGAGGCGATGCTGGCCGGCGAGGTGATCGTGCCGGAGTCCGACGACTTCGGGCCGTGCTTCAAGCGCACCACCCAAAAGGTGCGCCGCTTCGAGCTGGGTTTCGATCCGGCCTCGCTGGTGGGCGACGTCAAAACGATACGCGGCCTGCAGGCCGGCGGCGCGGCGGCCAAGGCCGGCGTGCGCGACGGCGATGTGGTGACCTACGCGGTGGCGATGGACAAGATCCAGGGCGAGCAGGACACCAGGCTGACGCTCAACGTCACCCGCGACGGCCGCCGCTTCCCCATCACCTATTTGCCGCGCGGCGAGCGGGTCCAGGTGTGGCAGTGGCAGCGCGCCTCCGGCGTCGCCGATAGCGATTGCCGGTTGTAACCGCTTCCCGGGCAAGAAAAAAATAATCGGAAAATAATGTAAGTCGCAAAAAAGATGTGCTACGATCTGAACTGTTATCGATAACACGTTGTCGGTACGCCCCCGGGCCGGCCCGGTCTTGCGCCGGTCTTGTTTCCCAGTGTTTGTCGCGGCATCGCTGGATATCGCTTTGTCTCCAGTGGAGCTGTATCCCCGTCGCTCTTGGCCGGCGGCCTCACGACCGCCGGTTTTTTTTACTGTTAGAAAAAAGAGACATACCGATCCGCAAGTATTTAACTGTCGTACAATGTGGCTGAAACCTGTTATCGATATCATGTCGGCAGAGTTTCTAAAAACGGGCACCAAGCCCGTATAAAACAATAACGGAGATCATTCAATGAACAAGCAAGTCACTGTCGCGGTACAGGTGTCGGCGCTCGCGCTCGCCGTAGCGCAAGGGTTATTGGTGGCGCCCTGCGCGCTGGCGCAGGAGCCCGAAGTCGTCGTCGTCACCGGTATGCGCGCCAGCGCCCGTTCCTCCCTGGCCATCAAGCGCGATGCGATGGAGATCGTCGATTCCATCACCGCCGAGGATATCGGCAAGCTGCCCGATCCCAATGTCGTCGATACGCTGACCCGCGTGCCCGGCGTGCAGGGCTACCGCTATGGCGGCGAGGGCGCGTCGCCGGTCGGCACCGGCTCCGGCCTGGTGATCCGCGGCTTGTCGGGGCAGACCGCCTCGCAGGTCAACGGCCGCGCCTACTTCACCGCCGGCAGCCGCGAATACAATCTGGAAGGCGCGATTCCGGCCATGATCGCCGGCGTCGACGTGTTCAAGAATCCGAGCGCCGAGCATATCGAGGGCGGCATCGGCGGCCTGGTCAACGTGCGCACCCGCAACCCGAGCGATTTCAAGGGACTGACGGTGTCGATGGGCGTCGCCGGCAAGTACAACGACCTGGCCAGGGAAACCGAGCCGGAAGTGTTCGGGCTGGTGGCCAACCGCTGGAACCTGTCGGGCGGCGCCAAGCTCGGCCTGATGGCGGCCGGCGTCTATCAAAAGAGCACCGGCCGCTCGGACAACAACCCGGCCAACGGCAGCGCCAACCTCAAGCGCGCGATCCGCGCCGACAGCGCCGAGTACGCGGCACTGGCGGCGGCCAACACCGGCAACAACCGCGGCCAGGCCAATCCCGCCTATGTGGGCCGCACGGACGTCCACTTCCTGACCGGCGTGCCCACGTTGCCGACGTCGGCGACCGTCGGCGCCAACACGCCCGACCTGCGCGGGCTGACGGCCGAGCAGGTCAACAATGTGATGGTCGCGCCCGCGCTGACCAGCAACGTGTTCCAGGAAACCATCATGCGCGAGCGCAAGGGGTTGAACCTGGCGGCCGACTACCGCGCCGACAACACCCTGCGCGTGTTCACCGAGTTCAATTACACGTTCTACGAATACCACCAGAACTATCGCGGCTTGAACTCGGTCGACGGCGCCAATGTGCAGAACCTGCAGACCACGCCGTTCGCCTTCACCGAGGGGCTGGCCAACCGCAACGCCAACGGCGGCGCCGACAATGTCCTGGTGGGCCAGCGCCTGCGCGGCGGCACCTTCCTCAATTCCGGCGTCAGCACCACCGGCGGCGACGAGCGCCGCCCTTACACCACATGGATCGCCGCCGGCGGCGTGGACTGGAACCCGACCGAGAACCTGTCGCTCAAATGGGACGTGAACTACGTCAAGGCCACGCAAAAGCAGGACAACCGCTCCGTCAACCTCGATTCGGCGCCCGGCCTGGGCTGGTCCACCAGCCGCGTGGCCGACGGCGCGCCGCACCAGCTGAACTTTGCCGGTCCGAGCCTGACCGATCCGGCCAACTTCGTCTATCGCGACTATAACAACGGCACCAACGTGAAGTACGACGACAGCGGCTACGCCAGCGCTCTCGGCGCCGCCTACAGCGTCGGCGACGGCTTCCTGCGCCGCGTCAAGGTTGGCGGCCGCTACGCGCACCAGGAAAGCACCTTCAATAACTTCACCTTCAACGGCCGGCCGCTGACCACCGACGGCGCGGCGCTCGCCGCCAACCGCTCGAACGCCATTTCGGTGGCCACCGTCGGCCAGGTCGAGCAGTCGCCGACCAATTTCATGAAAGGCGAAGCCGGTTATGCCGGCGGCTACCTGGTGTATGCGCCGGACCGCTTGACCGGCAACCAGGTGGCCACGCAGTTCCCCAACGCCGGCATCCGCCAGGAGGGCAACTATGTCGAGAACCTCGAGGCCCGCCGTCTGATCAGCGAGAACACGCTGGCCGGCTACATGATGGGCGAATTCTCCGCCTTCGACGACCGCGTCACCGGTAACGTCGGCGTGCGCGTGGTGCGCACCAAGGGCAAGGCGACCGCGCGCACCATCAACAACCAGACCACGCCGGCCAGCTATCCGGAGATCTTCCGCGAGACGTCGTACACCAACGCGCTGCCGTCGCTGAACGTGACCGGTTACATCACGCAGGATTTCCTGGCCCGCTTCGGCTACGGCAAGGGCATGACGCGCGCCGGCCTCGATCAACTCAATCCGAGCATCACCGTCAATCCGGTCAACGGCACCGGCAACGTCGGCAATCCGGACCTGCGGCCGCAGACGGCCAACAGCTTCGACTTCTCGCTGGAGCGCTATTTCAGCAAGTCGAACTATGTGTCGGCGGCGATCTTCGACAAGGAGATCAGCGGCTTCTTCAACGGCATCACGCAGTGCCAGGCGGTCGCCACCGCCGTGCCGTACAGCGGCTCGGCCGACAACGGTTGCAGCGGCGGGCAGTATTCGGTGACCAAGTCGGTCAATTCGGAAAAAGGCTATGTGCGCGGCATCGAGCTCGGCGGCCAGTACTTCCTCGACGCCTTCGGCGGCGTCTGGAAAAACTTCGGCGTGGCCGGTTCCTACACCCACGTCAACACCTCGAACCCGGTCAACTTCGGCACCGCGTCGGCGCCGCGCATCGTCGCCACGCCGCAGCCGATGCAGTCGAAGAACAGCTACAGCATTTCCGGCCTGTACGAGGACAACAAGCTGTCGGCGCGGCTGGTCTACACCTGGCGCTCGGAGGCGATCCTGTTCGGCGTGTCGGCCAACCCGATCGAAGCACGCTACATGGATTCCAACGGTGTGCTCGACGGTTCGATAAACTACCAGCTCACCGATGAGTTTACCTTGTCGTTGAACGCGTCGAATATACTCGACAAGGCAATCAACCGTTATGTCGGCGAACCGGGCACGTATCAGACCAGCCTGGAACGCCAGCACTACGGCAATGGACGGACCTTCAGCCTGGCATTGCGCTACAAATTCGGTAAATAAACCGGGGCGCTGTCATGGACAAGACGGAAGGTCATACCTTCCGTCTTTTTTCGTTTTTGGAACAAAAACAATAAAGGAGATAAAGACAGATGGCAAAACAGATGGCAAAACCGATGGCAAAACCGATGGCGCTGCGCCTTTCCGTTCACGCATGCCTGCTGGCGCTGGCCAGCCTATCCATGGGGACCGCGCACGCCGCGCCGCCGACCGAGTGGGAGCAGCCCGAAGTGGTTGCCGTCAATCGCGAGCCGATGAAGGCGACCTTTTTCAATTTCGAGAGCACGGACAAGGCGATCGCCGCCGACCCGGCCGCGTCCAAATACTATCTGTCGCTCGACGGCACCTGGTCGTTCGCGTACTCGGAGCGGCCGGAAACCCGTCCCAAGGACTTCTACCGCGACGGCTTCGACCTCGCCGGCTGGAAGACGATCCAGGTGCCCGGCATGATCCAGGCGCAGGGCTTCGGCAAGCCGATCTTCACCAACATCGATTATCCGTTCCCGATGGCCGAGCCGTTTATTCCGCCCGCGCTCAACGAGGTCGGCTCCTACCGCCGCGACTTCGTCGTGCCCGCCGACTGGGACGGGCGCGATGTCTTCCTGCACATCGGCGCCGCCGGCGCGGCCTACTACATCTGGGTCAACGGCGAGAAGGTCGGCTATTCGGAGGATTCCAAGCTGCCGTCGGAATTTAATCTGAGCAAATACGTCAAACCGGGCAAGAACAGCATCGCGATCGAGGTCTACCGCTGGGCCGACGCCTCGTATCTGGAAGACCAGGACTTCTGGCGCCTGTCCGGCATCGAGCGCAGCGTGTATGTCTACGCCGAGCCGAAGTCGCGCCTGCGCGACTACACGGTCACCGCGCTGCTCGACAAAAAGACCTACAAGGACGGCCTGTTCGCGCTGAACGCCGAACTGGCCGGCGCGCCATCGTCCGGCGAAATCGCCGTCACGGTGTACGACGGCGACAAGGCGGTGCTGAGCACCGCCGGCCGGGTGCGGGGCGACAAGCTGGCGCTGGACGGCGTGATCCGCAACGTCAAGCCCTGGTCGGCCGAGACGCCCAACCTGTACCGCATGGTGGTCGAGTACAAGGACGCCGACGGCAAGCTGCTGTCGGCGACGGCGCGCCGGATCGGCTTCCGCACGGTGGAGGTGGCCGGCGGGGAAGTGCGCGAGGTTCGCGTAAACGGCAAGCGCGTGATGATCAAGGGTACCAACCGCCACGAGCACGATCCGGTCACCTACCGCGTGATGTCGATGGACCTGATGCGCAAGGACATCGAGATGATGAAGCGGGCCAACGTCAACGCCGTGCGCACCTCGCATTATCCGAACGATCCGCGCTGGTACGACCTGACCGACGAATACGGCCTGTACGTCATGGACGAGGCCAACATCGAATCGCACGGCTACATGCAGGCCGGCGACCAGGCGCTGGAAAAGGGCCGGCCGGAGGAGCGCGAAAAGATCCAGCTCGGCTACAAGCCGCACTGGAAGGCGGCGCACCTGGACCGCGTCTCGCGCATGGTCCAGCGCGACAGGAACCATCCGTCGATCATCTTCTGGTCGCTGGGCAACGAAGCCGGCACCGGCCCCAACTTCGACAACGCGGCGCAGTGGATACGCGACAACGACCCGACCCGCCTGATCAGCTATCTGGGCCACGGCACCATCGGCGAGGAGCACCTGCCCAACACGTACACGGACATCTACGCGCCGATGTACGACGATATCGAGAAGATGGCCGACTATGCGGCCGATCCGCGCTACAAGCAGCCGATGATCCAGTGCGAATACGCGCACGCGATGGGCAATTCGCTGGGCAATTTCGAGGACTACTGGCAAGTCATCCGCGCCAACAAGAAGCTGCAGGGCGGCTTCATCTGGGACTGGGTCGACCAGACCGTCTACATGGACGATGACAAGGGCCGCCGCTTCTGGGCCTCCGGCTTCGACGTCAACCCCAAAAACGGCGACAACAGCGTGGTCGGCGACGGCGTGCTGCGCGCCGACCGCACGCCCGATCCCGAGTACTACGAGGTGCAGAAGGTGTATTCGCCGCTGGTGTTCGAGGGCAAGCCCGGCGCCGGCAGCATCACCGTGGTCAACCGCTACGACTTCAGGGACACCTCCGGCCTCGATTTCGACTGGGTGCTGACCAACGACGGCGTCGAGGCGGCCAAGGGTGTGTTGAAGGTGCCGGCCGTGGCCGCCGCCGGCAGGCGCGAGGTGCCGCTGCGCCTGCCCCGGATCGGCAATGGCGGCGGCGAGCAGGTGCTGACGCTGCGCGCCAAGGCCAAGGACGCGTCCACCATGGGCGTGGCCGCCGGCAGCGTGGTCGGCTGGTCGCAGTTCGTGCTGGCGCCGGCGCCGAAGGTGGCCAAGGCGACGCGGATGGTCAAGCCTTCCCGCAACGGCGACGACGTCCGCATCGAGGCCGGCAAGGCGTCGCTGCGGATGGATGCCAAGACCGGCTTGATCAACTACATCGTCGACGGCAAGATCCTGCTCAAGGGCGGCACGCCGAACTTCTGGCGCGGCCTCAACGACAACGACGAGGGCACCGGCGTCGAGAAGACGCACAAGGTCTGGAAAACCTTCACCGAGCAGCGCAATGTCCGCGCGGTGGAGGCGGGCGCCAACAGCGTCAAGGTGCTGTACAGCTTTGGCGCCGGGGCGGCGCACTGGGAAACGGTCTACACGCTGAACGCCGACGGCGTGCTGGGCGTGGCCTCGACGTTCACGCCGCTGCGCGACGACCTGCCCGATCCGCTGCGCCTCGGCCTGCGCTTCGACAACGACAATTCGCTCGACGGCGTGCGCTGGTATGGCCGCGGTCCGCAGGAATCGTACGCCGACCGCAGCACCGGCTACGCCATCGGCCGCTACAGCGGCAAGGTGGCCGACCAGTATTATGATTACAGCCGTCCGCAGGAAAGCGGCAACAAGACCGACGTCCGCTGGCTGTCGCTGTTCGACGCGCGCGGCGCCGGCATCACGGTCCGGGGCGCGGCGCCGTTGTCGGTCAACGCGCTGGCCTTCCCGTACGAGGACTTGTACCTGCGTCCGCGCGGGACGTGGAAAAGCTCGGAGATCGCGCCGCATGGCGACGGTTCGCTGTTGATCGACCTGGCGCAGGCCGGCGTCGGCGGCGATACCGGCTGGAGCCTGGACGGCCGGGCGCACGCCAAGTACCGCGTCAAGTTGCAGCCGGCCAGCTACAGCTTCACCGTGGCGCCGTCGGCGGTGCGTCAGTGAGGCTGCGCTAGGCACGCGCCCGGCTTTCGGACATGGCGCCCGCCCCGGGCGTCGGAAAGGCGGGCGTGATCGCATATAATCAGCACTTGATGAACCAAGGAATCGCTGACCAGCCAGCAAGGGAACCACGTGCCTGTAAAACAAAACGATCGGAGCCAGAGCGGCGCCACCATTTACGACGTGGCGCGCGTTGCCGGCGTATCGGCCATGACGGTGTCGCGGGTGATGAACGGCAACTCGCACGTCTCCGACGCCACGCGCGACAAGGTGACGGCGGCGATCGCGGCGTTGAATTACCAGGTCAACTTCGCCGCCCGCGCCGCCCGCGTCGGCACCCTGGGCGTCGGCCTGCTCTACAGCAACCCCAGCTCGGCCTACATGAGCGCCTTCCTGGTCGGCGCGATGGACCAGTGCAGCCAGAGCGGCGGCCAGTTGATCCTGGAGCGTTGCGACGACTTGCGCAGCCAGCGCAGCGCCATCGCGCGCCTGATCGCCAACGGCGCCGACGGTATCCTGGTGCCGCCGCCGCTGTGCGATTCCAAATCCGCGCTGAAGCAGCTCGACCAGATCGGCATGCCGACCGTGGCGATCGCCACCGGCCGGCCGGTGGCGGGCGTGTCGGCCGTGCGCATCGACGACTATGAAGGCGCGATGGCGATGATGCGCTACCTGCTGGGGCGCGGCCACCAGGACATCGCCTTCATCCAGGGCGACCCGCTGCACACGCCGGCGCTGCTGCGCTACAAGGCCTACCAGGACGCGATGGCCGAGGCCGGCCTGGCCGTGCTGCCGGAGCGCGTCGCGCCCGGCCTGTTCACGTACCGCTCGGGCCTGACGGCCGCGCGCCAGTTGCTGGCGCACAAGACCCGGCCGAGCGCCATCTTCGCCGCCAACGACGACATGGCCGCCGCCGTGGTGGCGGTGGCGCACGGCCTGCACCTGCAGGTACCCGAGGACCTGGTGGTGTGCGGCTTCGACGACACGCCGGTCGCCACCACCGTGTGGCCGGAGCTGACCACGATCCACCAGCCGATCAGCGACATGGCGCGCGCCGCCGTCGACCTGCTGATCGACCAGATCCGCCGCCGCCGCGCGGGCGACCCGGCGCCGGTGCAGCACAAGCTGATGCCGTTCACCCTGATCACGCGCGAATCGTCCGACGCCTCGCTGGCCGGCACGGCGTAACGCCGGCGTCGGGCAAAAAAAAATGCCTCCGTCGCTGGGCGAGGGAGGCATCTCCGGCGCGGCCTGGCGGCCGCTGCGCTTATTTCAGGTGGTCGGAAATGAGCTTGGTCATTTCGAACATGGACACTTGGGCCTTGCCGCCGAATACAGCTTTCAGCTTGTCGTCGGCGTTGATCATGCGGCGGTTGGCCGGATCTTGCAGGTCGAGCTTTTTGATGTAATCCCAGACTTTTTTGGTCACTTCGGTACGTGGCAGCGGATCGGCGCCCACGACGGCTGCGAGCACGGTCGACGGGGTCATCGCTTTCATGAATGCGGCATTCGGTTTGCGTGCGGCGGCCGGTGCCGCGGCTTTTTTCACTGCGGCTGGTTTGGCTGCCGCTTCTTTTGCGGGTGCTGCTTTTTTCGCGGCTGCCGGTTTGGCGGCCGCGGCCTTCTTAGCTGGTGCTGCTGCTGGGGTTTTTTTGGCTGTTGCCATTCTCGAGCCTCCTTAACGAACACATGGAAAATTGCGCAATTGATCGCACCGGCTAATATTGGTGGGGTTTTAAGCCTTATGCAAGTCTTTTTCGCGTTTTTGCCCGGAAACACCACGTAAATACCTGGCTACGTGAGCCAGTGCACCGTCCAGGGGCGCAAACCCGCATATTTCCCCGTGTGCGCGCTGCTTTGGCGCATGCGTTGGGGCACCCTCCGGGCACGCGCGGGCGCGCCCGTGGTCCGCCTTAGCGCATGCCAGGCATCATGCCCTTCATCGAGCGCATCATCTTCATCATGCCGCCGCCGGAGAGCTTTTTCATCATCGATTGCATCTGTTCGAACTGGGTCAGCATGCGGTTCACTTCCTGCACCTGGACGCCGGCGCCGGCGGCGATGCGGCGCTTGCGGGTGGCCTTGATCAGTTCCGGCTTGGCCCGTTCCTGCGGCGTCATCGAATCGATGATGCCGACCATGCGCCGCACCTGCTTGTCGGCCTGGTCCATGTTGGCGCCGCCGGCGGCCTGCTGGAACTGCGCCGGCAGCTTGTCGACCAGGCTGGCCATGCCGCCCATTTTCTTCATCTGGCCCAGTTGCGCCTTGAAGTCGTTCATGTCGAACTTGCCGCCGACCTTCATCTTCTGCGCCAGGTCGGCCGCCGCCTTGCTGTCGACGCCTTTGCGCGCCTCTTCCACCAGCGCCATGATGTCGCCCATGCCGAGCACGCGGCTGGCCATGCGGGCCGGGTCGAACGGTTCGAGGCCGTCGAGTTTTTCGGACACGCCGGCGAACTTGATCGGCTTGCCGGTGATGTGGCGCACCGACAGCGCCGCGCCGCCGCGCGAGTCGCCATCGAGTTTGGTGAGCACGATGCCGGTCAGCGGCAGCGCGTCGTTGAAGGCCTTGGCGGTGTTGATGGCGTCCTGGCCGAGCATGGCGTCGACCACGAACAGGGTTTCGATCGGCTTGACGGCCGCGTGCACGGCGGCGATCTCGGTCATCATCGCCTCGTCGATGCCCAGGCGGCCGGCGGTGTCGATGATCAGCACGTCGTGGTAGTGCTTCTTGGCCCAGTCGAGCGCGGCGAGCGCGATGTCGACCGGCTTGTCCTGCGCGGTCGACGGGAAGAAGTCGGCGCCGACCTGCGCGGTGACCGATTGCAACTGGGCGATCGCGGCCGGACGGTAGACGTCGGCCGACACCGTCAGCACCTTTTTCTTCTTTTCTTCCTTCAGGTATTTGGCCAGCTTGCCGACGGTGGTGGTTTTACCGACACCCTGCAGACCGGCCATCAGGATGATCGCCGGCGGCTGCTGGGCAAAGCTCAGCTGCGTGGCCTCCGGGCCGAGGTCGGCGCCCATCAGCGTGGCCAGCTCGCGCTGCACCACGCCCACCAGCGCCTGGCCCGGCGTCAGCGAGGAAATGACTTCCTCGCCCAGCGCCTTTTCCTTGACCCGGGCGATGAATTCGCGCACGGCCGGCAGGGCGACGTCGGCCTCGAGCAGCGCCATGCGCACCTCGCGCAGCATCTCGGCGGTGTTGGCCTCGGTCAGTCGGGCCTCGCCGCGCATCGTTTTGACGACCTTGGCAAGGCGTTGGGTAAGATTATCTAGCATGATGCACCTGGAGTATGGACGTGAGGGCGCCCGGCGCCAGGCCGGGCAATGGCCGCCATTTTACCGCATCGCACCGGGGTTGGCTGCGATGCGGCGTGCCCGTTCGCTTAGTTGGGCAGCAGCAGGCGCAGAACGGCGGCGCCGGAGATCACGGCAAAGCTGTTCGGGCCGGTCGGCACGATGCCGGCCGGCGCATACAGTCCGGCCGGCAAGGCGCCCAGGCGGATGCCCGGCACGCCCGGCGCGCCCACCGCCACCGTGCGCTTGCCGGCCGCGTCGGTGGCGTAAATCACGTCCTCGGCGGCGTCGGCCGTGTAGACCAGGCCGTTCGGCGCCGCGTTCAGGCCGGCCGGCAGCGCGGCGATGGTGGTGACCACCGCCTGCGGCGTGACCTTGCGGAACTTGTCGACGTCGCTGACATAGAGGTTGCCGGCGATGTCGATTCCTTCGAGCTTAGGTGCGATAAAGGTTGCCGCTGCGCCGGTGCCGTCGGTCGACGCGGTTTGGCCGCGCGTGGCCGTGCCGGCGAACACCGTGACGGCGCCGGCGGCCGTGACCTTGTACAGCGCGCCGCCCGAGTTGACCGACATCGAGTTTTGCGGCGGGCGCGCCGACAGGAAGACGTTGCCGTCGGCGTCGACGACGATGCCGTTCGGTTTGAACGCGAAGTCCTTGTCGGCCACCACGGTGCTGACCGTGCCGTCGGCGGCGACCTTGCGCAGCCACAGGCCGTGGGCGTCCTCCATGCGCGCGCCGAAGTTCCACTCGGCGAACTCGAGCGTATAGAGGTTGCCCGCCAGGTCGGCCGCCAGATGGCTCAGGCGCACGAAGCGCGCCGTCTCGCCCGGGCCGTCGACCTCCAGGTGGCTGTCGCCCTCGAAGCCGGCGAACGGTTGCAGCGTGCCGCCGCTCAATTGGTCGATCTGGGCTTCGCGCGCCAGCTGGATGGTGCGCGTGGCGCTGTTGAAGCGCAGCTTGCGCACGCCCGTGGCGCTGCCGTAGGGCGGGAACAAACCGGTGGCCGGCGGCTTGGCCACCCGGTGCAGCGTGCTCACCACGCCGGCCGGGGTGACCTGGCGCACGTTGACGCCGTCGCTGCCCTCTTCGAGCACGACGAGGTTGCCGTTGTTGTCCAGCGAGACCGACAGCAGTCCGCCGAAGCGCGCCGTGGCGGCGTCGCCGTCGATCGATTCGTAGGGGGCGCCGACCACGCCGGCGACGGTGGTCACCAGGCCGGTGCGGCTGATCTTGCGCAAGATGTTGCCGTCGGCGACGTAAAGGTCGCCGTTGGCGTCGGTGGTGGCGTCGGTGATGTTCCAGAAGCGGGCGGCGGCGCCCTGGCCGTCGGCTTGCACGCCGGCGGTGGCGGCGCCGGCCAGCACGGTGGCGGTGGCGCCGTCGGCGGATGCGCGCAGCACCTGCGCTTCGCTGTAGAGGTAGATGTTGCCGTTACGGTCGATCACCACGCGCGCGGCGGCCAGGTTGCTCTGCAAGGTGGTGATCTGGCCGCCACGCAGCACGCGCAGGCGCGCGCCGCCGTCGTTGTCGACGAAATAGATGTCGCCGTTGGGGGCGGCGGCCAGGCCGCTGACCTTGCCGGTCTGCGCGGTGGCGGCGCCGCCGTCGGCGTGGCCGTAGCCGAGCGACGCCGTCGGCATGGCCGTCAGCACGTTGCCGCTCGGACTGACGACGCGGATGACGGTGAACTGGTTTTGGATACCGGCCGCTGTTCGGCTGTCGGCCCAGTTGAGATCGGCCACCACCAGATTGCCGCTGCGGTCGACGTCCATGGCGCCGATTTCCAGGAAGCGCGCCGCCGTGCCCTGGCCGTCGATCAGGCCCTTGCCGCCCAGCGAGCCGGCCAGCAGGGCCAGGCCGGTGCGCTGGCGCGGGTCCGGCATCAGCGCCAGCTTGGCCGTGGCCGTCACGCCGGCCGAGGTGGCGGTGATGGTGACCGGCGTGGCGGCGCTCACGGCGGCGGCCGGCGGCGTGTAGGTGACGCTGGCGCCGGTCGTGGCCGACAGCGTGCCCAGGCTGCCCACGCCGAGCGCCCAGGTGACGTCGGCGGCGCGGCCCAGCGTCGCCGTCAGGGTCACCGGTTTGGTGCCGACGATGCGGCTCGCGGTGGTGCCCAGGTCGATCTTCTGCGGCGCCTCCGGCGCCGGCGGCGTGGTGGGGGCGGTGGTGCCGCCGCCGCCGCCGCCGCCGCAGGCGGCCAGGTTGGCCGCCACCAGGGCGCCGAGCGCGGTGCCGACGAACTTGCGGCGCGTATAGGTCTTTTTGCTTGAGGTCATCTGCGACTTTCTTGGTGGGTTGTTGTAGTTTTGTGCCCGCCCGGCGGCGCCGGTTCGCGAGGTTTGCTTCATTGAGCTAGGTCAACGTCCGTGCGGGAACTTTGTAATCTCATGTGAGTAGACGCAACCTTGGTGAATCAACATGTCATTATCGATGCAGATCGCCTTTAAATACTCACGCATTGTCACTCTGACAGGGTTGTTTTGTAACAAATAGCAACGGGAGACGGCTTCATGACGATAGGCAAGTGCCCGCCTGCTTGATATGATCGCCACACTACAAGAGTGGCCGCCGGCCATGTCGAGACCTTAGGAGGGACGGATGAGACTGAAATCGATCTGCAGGATGGTGTGTGTCGGGTTGTTGGTCAGCGCCGCCGGCGCCCAGGCGCAGGACGTGGTCCGGCTGGGCAACCTGAAGTTCGCCCACTACGGCGCCGTCTCCTATATCAAAGAGATCGCGCCCAAGTGCGGCATCAAGGTCGAGGAGCATGTCTTCGCCAAGGGGCTGGACGTGATGCAGGCCATCATCGCCGGCGAGCTCGACATCGGGACCACGGCCTCGGAGGCGGCCATCTCCGGGCGCGCCGGCGGCGCGCCGATCTACGTCGTGGCCGGCTTCGCCAAGGGCGGCGCGCGGCTGGTCGGGCGCACCGACCTCAATTTGAAGACCGTCAAGGACCTCAAGGGCAAGCGGGTCGGCGTCACGCGCGGCGGCATCCAGGAGGTGCTGCTGCTGGCCGAGCTGCAAAAAAACGGCATGACGTTCGCCGACCAGCCGGGCAAGGACGTGCAGCTGGTGTTCCTCGCTTACGCCGACCTCAACCAGGCGCTGCTGGGGAAGAACATCGACGCCATGATGCAGTCCGAGCCGCAGTCCTCGCAAGCGATCAACAAGGGCTTCGGCACCGAGATGCTCAAGCCCTACGACACGCCGATCGGCGAACCGGTGCGCACCATGGTGATGACCGAGAAGTTCTATAAGGAGAAGCGGCCGGTGGCCGAGAAGTTCATGAACTGCTTCGTGCAGGCGACCAAGAGCTTCATCGAGAACAAGGCGCTGGCCGAGAAATACGTGCGCGAGGTGGTGTTCAAGGGGCAGATCACCAAGGACGATTTCGACGACGCCATCGGCAATTCGCCGTACAGCTACGACATCACGCCCGAGCATATCCAGACCACCACCGACGTCATGGTCAAGACCGGCGTCGGCCGCATGAGCAAGCCGCCGCTGGCCAAGGACTGGGTCAAGACCGACCTGCTCGACGCGGCCAAGAAGAACCTGGGCGTGAAGTAAATGGCCGCCCGCTCCAACTCGTCCTGGCGGCAGGCCGCCGTCGGCATGGTGGTGCCGGCGCTGGTCATCGCCGTGTGGCAGGCGGTGGCGATGCTCGGCTGGGTCAATCCGCAGGTGCTGCCGTCGCCGCTGGCGGTGGTGGAAAAGTGGATCGCCTACCTGCTGCCGCTGCAGCCCTACGACCCGGCCGCCGGCGGCTGGCTGTCGTGGGCCGTCTCCGGCGAGTTGATCACCGATTCGATCGGCAGCCTGTATCGGGTGGTGGTGGGCTTCGTCATCGGCGCCGGGCTGGCGCTGCCGATCGGACTGGCCATGGGCGCCAACGCGCGCGTCTACGACTGGCTCAATCCGCTGGTGCAGCTGCTGCGGCCGATCCCGCCGATCGCCTACATTCCGCTGTCGATCCTGTGGTTCGGGCTGGGCAATCCGCCGGCCGTGTTCCTGATCGCGCTGGGCGCCTTCTTCCCGGTGCTGATGAACACCATCGCCGGCGTGCGCCAGGTCGACGGCATCTACCTGCGCGCCGCGCGCAACCTGGGCGCCACCGGCGGCACCATGTTCGTGCGCGTGATCCTGCCGGCCGCCGTGCCCTATATATTGTCCGGCGTGCGGATCGGCATCGGCACCGCCTTCATCGTGGTCATCGTCTCCGAGATGATCGCCGTCAACAACGGCCTCGGTTTCCGCATCCTGGAGGCGCGCGAGTACTTCTGGTCCGACAAAATCATCGCCGGCATGATCAGCATCGGCTTGATCGGCCTGGCCATCGACGTCGGCATGAACAAGCTGAATAACCACCTGCTGCGCTGGCACCGCGGGTTGGAAAACTAAGATTGGAGCATCGATGAGCGCCACCCATATCGTCGTATCGAATGTGAGCAAGGTGTTCCAGACCGCCGACCGCGAACTGGTGGCGCTCAAGGACATCAACCTGGAGATCCCGCAGGGGCAGTTCGTCTGCCTGCTGGGGCCTTCGGGCTGCGGCAAATCCACCTTGCTCAACGCGGTGGCCGGCTTCGCGCCGCCGACGGCGGGCAGCATCACCGCCGACGGCAAGCTGGTGACCGGTCCGGGACCGGAGCGCGGCATGGTGTTCCAGGAATACGCGCTGTTCCCGTGGATGACGGTGGCCGACAACGTCGCCTTCGGCCTGGAGATCAAGGGCATGGCCAAGGGCGAGATCAACGCCGTCGTCGACAAGCTGCTCGCCATGCTGTCCTTGCAGGACTTCCGCAGCCGCTTTCCGAAGGACCTGTCGGGCGGCATGCGCCAGCGGGTGGCGATCGCCCGCGTGCTGGCGCTGGACTCGCCGATCATGCTGATGGACGAGCCGTTCGGCGCGCTCGACGCGCTGACCCGGCGCAACCTGCAGGACGAACTGCTGCGCATCTGGTCCGAGCTGAAAAAGACCATCATCTTCATCACCCACAGCATCGAAGAGGCGATCTACCTGGCCGACCGCATCGTCGTCATGACCTACCGGCCGGGCACCGTCAAGCGCGACCTGATGGTCGACCTGCCGCGCCTGCGCGATCCGGCCGCCGCCGAATTCAACGCCTTGAAGCGCGAACTGGGGCAGCTGGTCATGGAGGAACAGCAGCGCCACCACAACGACGAACTGAGGATGGCAGCCGTCGACTGAGCGATGGTGTAAACTGCGGGACATGCAGACCTACTTGTTCATCGCAGCCATCGCGCTGTACATCCTGTGCGCCGCCCTGCCATCGCGCCGCGCCGGCCTGATTTCGGCCGTGACGGTGGCCGCCTGGACGCTGCACGGCGCCGGCCTGTGGCTGGAGGTGGCCGCCGCCGGTTCGCTGCGGATCGGCTTCGCGGCGATGCTGTCGTCGGCCTTGTGGGTGTCGGTGGCGGCCTACTGGCTGGAAAACCGCAATTTCAGCCTGGACGGCATGCGCCGCCTGGTCATGCCCAGCGCCGCCGTCGCCGCCGCGCTGCAAGCCGTCTTCCCGGGCAACCTGATCCCGCTGGAGGGCAAAACCTCATTGTTCGGCTGGCACATCGCCATCGCCACCATGGCCTATAGCACGCTGACCATCGCCGCCTTCCACGCCGTGCTGATGGCGCTGCAGGAGGCGCGCCTGCACGCGGCCACCGACCGCAAAAGCTTCCTGTCCGGCGCGCTGGACCAGCTGCCGGCGCTGCTGACGATGGAGAAGCTGTTGTTCCGCATGATAGGCTTCGGTTTCACGCTATTGAGTTTGACGGTGTTGTCGGGCATCGTGTTTTCGGAACAGTTGTTCGGCCAGGCGCTCAAATGGGACCACAAGTCGGCGTTTACGCTACTGTCCTGGATGCTGTTCGCCGCGCTGCTGGCCGGCCGGCGCTTCCGCGGCTGGCGCGGCAAGACGGCGCTGAGCTTCACGCTGGCCGGATTTGCGACGTTGTTGCTGGCATATGTCGGCAGCCGTTTTGTGTTTGAAGTGGTTTTGCATAAAGGATGGGCATGAGCCGTATTTTGATTTGGCTGGGATTGATTTTCCTGGTGATCTTCGCGATCCGCAGCAAAATCCGCAGCGCGCAACAGCGCAACCAGCAGCAGTTCCGCCAGCCGCCGCCGAACCAGGAGGTGCCGCCCGGCGCGCCTGGCGCCAGCCAGACCGCCTACAAGGCGCGCACCGACAAGGCGCTGGCCGACGCCGAGACGATGCTCGAATGCGCCAGGTGCGGTATTTTCTTCCCCGCCTCGGAGGCGGTCCACGCCAACGGCCGCGATTACTGCTGCGCGGCGCACGCCGCCGCGCCGGCGGCGTAAAGCCCGGGCCGGCCGGTGGTGGCGCGCCTGCAAGCCCTGTCGGCTGAATCGCGCGCCACCTTCTGGCGCTCGCTGCAAACGCTCAACGCCACCCGCGTGGTCATCGCGCTGGTGCTGCTGGTCTATCTGAGTTTCGACAGCCGGGGCCTGCGCGCCGTCGACGAATATCCGTACCTGCCGGTGTGCCTGGCGTATCTGGGCCTGGCGGTCGGCTTCGCGCTGATGGCCGTCTCCTGGCGCCGCCGCTTCCTGCTGCAACTGCTGTCGCAGATCGCCTGCGACCTGGCCGTCATCTCGCTGCTGTACCTCGCCGGCGGCGGCGTGCGCAGCGGCCTGGCCATCTTGTATCTGTTCCCGCTGGCCGGTTCGGCCATCCTGGCGCCGCTGGTGCTGGCGCTGTTCTGCACCGCGCTGGTGGCGCTGTTCATGCTGGGCGAGAGCGTGTGGCAGCTGCTGGCGATGGAGAGCCAGCACGGCCTGCTGCAATCGGGCCTGTACGGCGCCGCCTTCTTTGCCGCCGTGCTGGTGGTCAACCGCATGGCCGGCAAATTGATCGGCCAGGAGGAGCTGGCGATCCAGCGCGGCGTGGAAATCAATGTGCAGCAGGCGGTCAACCGGCTGGTGATGGCCAATATCGGCGACGGCATCCTGGTGGTCGATCCGGACGGGCGGGTCTCGGCCGGCAATCCGGCCGCGCGCCAGATGCTCGGACTGGTCGGCCCGGACCTGAACTTCAAGCTGTCGGCGGCCGCGCCATTGGCGCCGCTGGCGCAGGCGTACGCCGAATGGCGCGACGATCCGGCGCGCAGCACGGTGTTCGTCACCATCAAGCCGTTCAGCGACGCCGCGCTGCAAGGGTTGACCGCCGCCTGGAGCGCGCGCCGCGACCTGTCGGCGCATTTGAAGGTGCGCTTCGCGGCGGTCGACGCGTCGTCGTCCGGCGTCGGCTTCGAGCGCAGCGTGATTTTCCTGCAGGACGTGACGGGCATCGAAAACCAGGCGCAGCAACTGAAGCTGGCGTCGATGGGACGCCTGACGGCCAGCATCGCCCACGAGGTGCGCAATCCGCTGTCGGCCATCGGCCACGCCACCGCGCTGCTGGGGGAGGACCTGGACAGCGCCGTGCATCTGCGCCTGCTCAAGATCGTCGGCGACAACGTGGCGCGGGTCAACCGCATGGTCGAGGACATCCTGCAGCTGTCGCGCAAGGTGCAGCCGAATAACGAGCCGCTGGCGCTGGACGGCTTCCTGGCCGAGTTGCGCTCGGAATTCATCAACAACCACGGCCTGCCGCCGGACATCGTCGGCCTGTCGGTGGCGCCGGGCACGATGGTGCGCTTCGATCCGCTGCACCTGCGCGAGGTGGTGCTTAATCTGTTAAACAACGCCGTGCGCTACGCCAGCGGCGGGCCGCGGTCGATCCGGGTCGACCTGCTCACCCATCCGCACCACGCCCAGCGCATGGAGCTGCACGTGCAGGACGACGGCCCGGGCATCTCGCCGGAGGTGCGGGCCCACCTGTTCGAGCCGTTTTACACCACATCGAGCAAAGGCACGGGCCTGGGGCTGTATCTGGCGCGCGAATTGTGTTTGAATAACGAAGCCCGGCTCGATTACGAATACCGTTTCGATAGCCGCGACAGCCCCGATGGCGGCCGCCGCTCCAGCGGACGCTTTGTGATCACCTTCGCCCAACCGGCGCAAAAATAAGAAGAGGCAGTGCCATGAGCGAGCGTTCTCCCCGCGTGCTGGTGGTCGACGATGAAGCCGACCTGCGCGAATTGCTGGAACTGACCCTGGTGAAAATGGGGCTGGATGTCGACAGCGCGGCGACCCTGGCGCAGGCGCGCGCGCTGCTGGCCGGGGCGGAACGCGAGCATCGGGATTATCAATTGGTGCTGACCGACATGCGCCTGCCCGACGGCTTGGGGCTGGAGCTGGTGCGCGAGGTGAACGCCGCCCACAAGAACACGCCGATCGCGGTGGTGACGGCCTTCGGCAGCGCCGACAACGCCGTCGTCGCGCTCAAGGCCGGCGCCTTCGATTACATCTCCAAGCCGGTGGCGCTGGACCAATTGCGGCTGATGGTGCGCTCGGCGCTGCGCCTGAACGCGCCGCCGGCCGGCCTGGCGGCCAGCGAAACGCCGCCGGCCAGCCGGTTGAAGGGCGAGTCGGCGGTGATCCAGTCGCTGCGCGCGCAGATCGCCAGGCTGGCGCGTTCGATGGCGCCGATCGCCATCCACGGCGAATCGGGCAGCGGCAAGGAGTTGGCGGCGCGCGAAATCCACGCGCAAAGCTCGCGTGCCGGCAAGCCCTTCGTCGCGGTCAACTGCGGCGCGATTCCGGAGGCGCTGATGGAGGCCGAGTTTTTCGGCTACCGCAAGGGCGCCTTCACCGGCGCCGCCGACGACCGCGACGGCTTTTTCCAGGCGGCCGACGGCGGCACCCTGATGCTCGACGAGGTGGCCGACCTGCCGCTGGCGATGCAGGTCAAGCTGCTGCGGGCGATCCAGGAGCGGCGCGTGCGCAAGATCGGCGCCACCGCCGAGGAGCCGGTCGACGTGCGGATTATCAGTGCGACCCATAAAAACCTGGCGCAATGCGTGGAGCAGGGCAGCTTTCGCCAGGATCTGTTCTACCGGCTGAACGTGATCGAACTGGGCCTGCCGCCGCTGCGCGAGCGGCTCGACGACCTCGGCGTGCTGACCGGCGCGATACTGGAGCGGCTCGGCACCTTCGAGCACCGGGCGGCGCTGGGGGACGGCGTGCTCGACGCGCTGCGCGGCTATTCCTTCCCCGGCAACGTGCGTGAGCTGGAAAACATCCTGGAACGGGCGCTGGCCTTCGCCAACGATGGCGTCATCGAGGTGGCCGACCTGGCGCTCAAGGGCGCGCGCGGCGCCGAGTCGGCGGGGCCGTTGCCATCGCCGACGCCGGCGCCGGCGCCGATGTGGATACCGCTGCCGAATATCCCGGCGCAGCCGGACGCCGGGCCGGCACCGCCGCCCGCGCCGGTGCCGCCGCTGCCGGAGCCGCTGCCGGCCAGCCTGCCCGACTACCTGAACCAGATCGAGCGCGACATCATCCTGCGCGCGCTGACGCAGACGCAGTTCAACCGCACGCAGGCCGCGCAACTGCTGGGCATCAGCTTCCGCCAGCTGCGCTATCAAATGCAGAAGCTGAACATCCAGGAGCCCGAGGCATGAAGGACAGCATAGGCGCGGACGGCTGGTGGCCGGCGGCGAGCCGCTACGACAGCCCGCACTTCGATTGCCGTCCCGACCCGGCCGACATCACGCTGCTGGTGATCCACAATATCAGCCTGCCGGGCGGCCGTTTCGGCGGTCCCCACGTCTCCGACCTGTTTACCGGCCGGGTGGACTATAATGCTGACCCTTCGTTCGCCGACCTGCGCGGGCTGAAAGTGTCGAGCCATTTTTTTGTGCGCCGCGACGGCCGGGTGATCCAGTATGTCTCGGCCAACGACCGCGCCTGGCACGCCGGTACGTCGTCGTTTCGCGGCCGCGAAAAATGTAACGACTACTCGCTTGGCATCGAGCTCGAAGGCACCGACGACACGCCGTTCGAAGCGGCGCAGTACGCGGCGCTGGCGGCGCTGACGGCGGCGCTGGCGCGGCGCTACCCGCTGACCGACGTCCAGGGCCACGAGGACATCGCGCCGGGCCGCAAAACCGACCCCGGACCGTTGTTCGATTGGAACTTTTATGTTAAAAGTTGCCGGAAATTATGTGAAGAATTCCCGATCGCGAAAGCCGGGTTAGTGGGCGCTAGCGCTGTATTGCGCTTTGTAAAAGGCGTTCTGTAAAGTCAACCGAAAAAATGGCGGAAACGCAAAAATTTCCCCTTGTATTAGCCCCATCGGAACACTACAATCAGTGGATCGGTTCTTCGCAATCACTAGATATAGTAGTTAACATGGCACTGGTTAATCAAGTCACAGCAAGTTCCTGGACCAACTCACCACCCTTATTAAAGTAGTTTAACCAGCCAGGCAGGTGTGGCTGATCGCTTCAATTTGGCCTTTTTTTACAAACATAGCCGCGCAGCACTGACTGCACGCCGTTATCGGGGAGCTTAAATGCAATCTACACAAGACATCACCATCAATCCAGCGCTGGTACCAGCAGCCGCTGCGAGCACCGCCAGCAGCCCGTCCACGGCAGCGGGCGACCTCGGTGACTACCGCATCATCCGCCGTAACGGCGCGGTCGTCGCGTTTGAACCGTCGAAAATCGCGATCGCTGTCACCAAGGCCTTCCTGGCCGTGAACGGCGGCCAGGGCGCCGCCTCGGCGCGCGTCCGCGAACTCGTAGAACAGCTGACCGCCAGCGTCGTGACGGCGCTGGTGCGCCGCCAGCCATCGGGCGGCACCTTCCACATCGAAGACGTGCAAGACCAGGTCGAGCTGGCGCTGATGCGCTCCGGCGAGCACGATGTCGCCCGCGCCTATGTCCTGTACCGCGCCAAGCACATGGAAGAGCGCCGCGCGCTCAAGGAAGCACAGGGCGCCAGCGCCAAGATCGCCGCGCCGCAAATCCACGTGCTGGAAAACGGCGAGCGCAAGCCGCTGGAAATGGACCGCGTCACCGGCCTGATTAACGCCGCCTGCATCGGCCTGGAAAAGCACGTCGACGCCGACGCCATCGTCGCCGAGACCCTGAAAAACCTGTACGACGGCGTGCCGGTCGAAGAGCTGCACAAGTCCGCCATCCTGGCCGCCCGCGCGCTGATGGAAAAGGACCCGGCCTACTCGCAAGTGACGGCCCGCATCCTGCTGCACACGATCCGCAAGGAAGTCTTCGGCAAGGAAGTCGCGCAGGGCGCGGCCGCCGCCGAGTACCTCACCTACTTCCCGCAGTACATCGCCAAGGGCATCGAAAACGAGCTGCTGGACACCAAGCTGGCCGAATTCGACCTGGCCCGCCTGGCCAAGGCGCTGGTCGCCGACCGCGATCTGCAGTTCGGCTACATCGGCCTGCAAACCCTGTACGACCGCTACTTCCTGCACGTCCGTGACGTTCGCATCGAAATGCCGCAGGCGTTCTACATGCGCGTGGCGATGGGCCTGGCGCTGAACGAGTCCGACCGCGAAGCGCGCGCCATCGAGTTCTACAACCTGCTGTCGTCGTTCGACTTCATGTCCTCGACGCCGACGCTGTTCAACGCCGGCACCCTGCGCTCGCAGCTGTCGTCGTGCTACCTGACCACCGTCTCGGACGACCTGGAAGGCATCTACGACGCCATCAAGGAAAACGCGCTGCTGGCCAAGTTCGCCGGCGGCCTGGGTAACGACTGGACCCCGGTGCGCGCGCTGGGCGCCCACATCAAGGGCACCAACGGCAAATCGCAAGGCGTGGTGCCGTTCCTGAAAGTGGTCAACGACACCGCCGTCGCGGTCAACCAGGGCGGCAAGCGCAAGGGCGCGGTGTGCGCCTACCTGGAAACCTGGCACATGGACATCGAAGAGTTCCTGGACCTGCGCAAGAACACCGGCGACGACCGCCGCCGCACCCACGACATGAACACCGCCAACTGGATTCCGGACATGTTCATGAAGCGCGTGATGGAAAAGGGCGACTGGACCCTGTTCTCGCCGTCGGATTGCCCGGACCTGCACGACCTGGTCGGCAAGGCCTTCGAGAAAGCCTACCTGGGCTACGAAGCCAAGGCCGCCGCCGGCGAAATCCGCGTGTTCAAGAAGATCGCCGCGCTGGACCTGTGGCGCAAGATGCTGTCGATGCTGTTCGAAACCGGCCACCCGTGGATCACCTTCAAGGACCCGTGCAACATCCGTTCGCCGCAGTCGCACGTGGGCATGGTCCACAGCTCGAACCTGTGCACCGAGATCACCCTGAACACCGGTCCCGACGAAATCGCCGTCTGCAACCTCGGTTCGGTCAACATGCCGGCCCATATGAAAGAGGGCAAGCTCGATCACGTCAAGCTGCAAAAGACCATCCGCACCGCGATGCGCATGCTCGACAACGTCATCGACATCAACTACTACGCGGTCGACAAGGCCCGCAACGCCAACATGCGCCACCGTCCGGTGGGCCTGGGCGTGATGGGCTTCCAGGACTGCCTGCACATGATGCGCGTGCCGTTCTCGTCGCCGGAGTGCGTGGCCTTCGCCGACACGTCGATGGAAGCGGTGTGCTACTACGCCTACCTGGCCTCGACCGAGCTGGCGGAAGAGCGCGGCCATTATCAATCGTACAAAGGTTCGCTGTGGGACCGCGGCATCCTGCCACAGGACTCCGTCAAGCTGCTGGCCGAAGAGCGCGGCGGCTACCTGGAGCAGGACCTGTCGTCGGCGATGGACTGGACGCCGGTGCGCGAGCGCATCAAGAAGTTCGGCATGCGTAACTCGAACTGCGTGGCGATCGCCCCGACCGCGACCATCTCGAACATCATCGGCGTGTCGGCCTGCATCGAACCGACCTTCCAGAACCTGTACGTGAAGTCCAACCTGTCGGGCGAGTTCACCGAGATCAACTCCTACCTGGTGCGCGACCTGAAGGCGCGCGACCTGTGGGACGAGGTCATGATCGCCGACTTGAAGTACTTCGACGGCTCGCTGGCCAAGATCGACCGCATCCCGAACGACCTGCGTGACATTTATGCAACCGCATTCGAAGTGTCGCCGACCTGGCTGGTGGAAGCGGCGTCGCGTCGCCAGAAGTGGATCGACCAGGCCCAATCGCTGAACATCTACATGGCCGGCGCCTCGGGCAAGAAGCTCGACGAGACCTACAAGCTGGCATGGCTGCGCGGCCTGAAGACCACCTACTACCTGCGCACCACCTCGGCCACCCACACCGAGAAGTCGACCTCGAAGACCGGCGCGCTGAACGCGGTGTCGGTGGACGGCGGCATGTCTGCCAGCGCGATCGCCTCGGCGGCGGCCGCCGCTCCGGTGGCGGCGGCTGCGGCGGTGACCGCCGAAGCGGACGGCGAAGCCTGCTACCTGCGTCCCGGCGACGACGGTTTCGAGGAATGCGAAGCTTGCCAATAAGCCGGCCGCGGGCTTGCCGGCCTTGCCAACACGCCCGCGCCACCTAATATATATAGAGCGAACCGCCCCGGCCCGTCCGGGCGGTTCTATTTGACCGAATTCAGAAGGAAACACACTATGTCGCTGTCCTGGGACGAAGAAGCCGCACCAGCGGTACCACAAGCTATCAACGACGCCGCACTGGCCACCGGCGAAGCCAATGCCGAGCAAGTCGCGCTGCGCGTCAACGCCGACGACAAGCGCATCATCAACGGCAAAACCGACGTCAACCAGCTGGTGCCGTTCAAGTACAAGTGGGCATGGGACAAATACCTGGCCGGCTGCGCCAACCACTGGATGCCGCAGGAAGTGAACATGCAGCGCGATATCGAGCTGTGGAAGAACCCGAACGGCCTGACCGACGACGAGCGCCGCCTGGTCAAGCGCAACCTCGGCTTCTTCGTCACCGCCGACTCGCTGGCCGCCAACAACATCGTGCTGGGCACCTACCGCCACATCACGGCGCCGGAGTGCCGCCAGTACCTGCTGCGCCAGGCGTTCGAGGAAGCGATCCACACCCACGCCTACCAGTACATCGTCGAGTCGCTGGGCCTGGACGAGTCGGAGATCTTCAACGCCTATAACGAAGTCAAGTCGATCCGCGACAAGGACGAGTTCCTGATCCCGTTCATCGACACCCTGACCGATCCGGCCTTCACCACCGGCACCGTGGAAAACGACCAGAAGCTGCTCAAGTCCCTGATCGTCTTCGCTTGCTTGATGGAAGGGTTGTTCTTCTATGTCGGCTTCACCCAGATCCTGGCGCTGGGCCGCCAGAACAAGATGATGGGCGCGGCCGAGCAGTATCAGTACATCCTGCGCGACGAATCGATGCATTGCAATTTCGGTATCGATTTGATCAACACGATCAAGATGGAAAACCCGCTGCTGTGGACCCCGGCGTTCAAGGAAGAGATCAAGCAGCTGTTCCTGAAGGCCGTGGACCTGGAGTACGCGTACGCCGAAGACACCATGCCGCGCGGCGTGCTCGGTCTGAACGCGACCATGTTCAAGGGTTACCTGCGCTTCATCGCCAACCGCCGCGCCACGCAGATCGGTCTGGAGACGCTGTTCGACCAGGAAGAGAATCCATTCCCGTGGATGAGCGAGATGATCGACTTGAAGAAAGAGCGTAACTTCTTCGAGACCCGCGTGATCGAGTACCAGACCGGCGGCGCGCTGAACTGGGATTGATGGCGGTCTGAGTTGCATGGAAAAAGCCCGGCTTCGATAGCCGGGCTTTTTCTTTTATACGAACCGTTCCAGATACTCCCGCAGGCCCGCCTCCCCGCCGGCCAGCGCGCCGATGTAGCCGTCCGGCCGGATCGGCGCCACGTCCCCCGGCGCGAAACCGTACGCCGCGCGCAGATGGCCGCCGTCGTCGCGCGGCGCGCGGTTCATTCCAACGGTCACTATTCTCAGCCCGGCGCGCGCGGCGATGGCCGTGGCGCCGGCCGGCTCGTAGCGCAGCAAGGTCCACGCGCCGCCACCGAGCAACGCAAACAAACGCACAGGCTGACCGGCCGCGCCGCGTCATGGCGCGTCCGGCGCGCGGTCGCCGGCGCGCACGATGGCGTCGTCGTCGTCGTCGCGGCGCGTCGTGCGTCAGCGGCGAGCTCCGGTAGCCCAGGTCGAGCTGCTGCGTCTCGCGCCCGCGCCGCAGGTCGCCGCGCGTGCGCGCCGCCTGCAGCAGCTTGCCCGACAGCCCCGGCACGCCGGCCGCCACCTCGCGCCGCTCCGTCTCGTAGGTGTCGAGCAGCGCGTCCGGCGCGCCGTCCACCACGCCGCCAGTTTCCATCCCAGGTTCCACGCATCCCGCACGCTGGTGTTCGGACCCTGTCGGTGGGTCGGCGGGTGGACGTGCGCGGCGTCGCCGGCGATCACCACGCGGCCGACCCGGTAGCGGTCGGCCAGCCGTGAACTCATCTCTTGCACCGAGCACCAATGCACCGCGTGCAGCGCGATGTCGGCGCGCCCGGTGCGGGCGGCGATGACGGCGGCAGCGTCTTGCGCACGAGGATGCGGCCGCCGTCGGCGCCGACCAGGTGGCGCGCCCGCACCGTGGCCATCGCCGCCGGCCGTCGCCCGCCGCGCGGTGACGCCTTCGCCATCCGGTTCGAAGCCGGTCAGCTCGTGGCCGCAGCGCGGCGCGTGTCCGAGTTCGGCGAGCCTGTCGCGTAGGACGCCCTCGGTCAGATACCGCGGCGGCATCAGCGGCAGCGTGTACGGCTCGGCGGGCGAGGGCGCCAGGCCTTCGGTCGACGCTTGCTCGTCGTGGCCGCCGTCGGCGCGGTATCCGCGCTGCGCCGGATAAAGGCCGCCGGCGTCCACCATGCGATCGGCCACGCCCAGCGCGTCGAGCATTTGCAGGGTGCGCGGCTGGATGCCATTGCCGCGCGAGCCGCTGGGCGGTCCTTCAATTCTGTAGACCAGAACAACGTCGACGTGGCGGCGCGCGAGGTCGATCGCCAATGCGAGGCCGGCGCGGCGACGTGAACGCCCGGGTGCTGCGCCACAAGAGTACCGACGCCGACCACGAAGCCGAGTAGTCCGACACGCCCTCGCCGACGCGCAACGCGTCGAACACTCAACCAGCGCGCATCGGCGACAGCGCTCGCGACGCGCCGACACATCGTCGACCACTCGCCGACACACATCGCCACGCATCGACGCGCGCGCCGAGCGCGCAGGCGTCGTCGCGCATCGCTGTATTCCGCTTGCCATTCCCCGCACTCTGTCTCATAATCGCGACGAATTTAAAAACAGTGAGCAGCGACAGCGCGCATGCGATGCGCCAGCGCTCTCGAATTCGGAAGTTGGTGGCGAGCGACGCGCGCAGATGACGGCGGCATCGCAGACACCCAGGCGGCAATTGGCTCGCTTTGAAGCGCGATTTTTCCGCGCGGCGCGGCAGGCGCATTTTCGAACTCGATTGAGCGCGCACATCGCACCACGATGTCGCAAGCGAGCAAGCGCGAACTGCCACGCGTATGTGAAATGGCGAGCATAAGACGAAAAAAAGCGGACGAATACTTCTCGTGCCGGTTGCGTACCGACAAGGTTTTCGTGTACTTTACGAGATTGAAAATGTGTGTTTATAAAGGTGCGCTTTTTTTGAAGTGCGCACACCGCAGAAATGATCGCGATCACGGGATACAGATTCACAAAGATATGCACAAGACCAAACCGTTTTTGTTCAACCGTCTTTCCTGATTCGGTTCAGGTTGGGCGGTTTTTTGTTTGAAAACAAAAACGGTCGATGGCTGCGACGTAGGTCCCTGGAGCTGAGCACACGCCCGACCACCCGCAAAACGTCGCAACAAGATTTGTATCTGCACGCCGCGCCGGCCACGGACGGCGGACAGATAGATGGCTGAAGCGCTGCACTCGTGAGGGGTTGCAGCAGTTCAGCTGGTGCCGAATTCATTAGCGCAAACAGTGTCCTGTTTGTGCCGATGAATAATTCGCCTGGCCCAATCCGGGGCCGGACGGGTTTAAATCTTGTATGTGAATTTTCCCATCCCCGATGAAGGAGAACTAAAAATGGCAACTGCCGCAAAGAAACCAGCAGCAAAAAAGCCGGCCGCTACTAAAGCCGCCGCCCCAGCGAAAAAGCCTGTCGCCGCGAAAGCAGCCGCCAAGCCAGCAGCGAAAGCCGCCGCCAAACCAGCCGCCAAACCAGCCGCCAAACCAGCCGCTAAACCAGCTGCCAAAGCCGCTGCTAAACCAGCTGCAAAGCCAGCTGCAAAACCAGCAGTGAAAAAAGCAGCCGCCAAACCAGCAGCGAAGCCAGCAGCGAAAGCAGCAGCCAAGCCAGCGGCTAAGCCAGCCGTGAAAAAAGTAGCAGCCAAGCCAGCGACCAAAGCAGCAGCGAAGCCAGCAGCGAAAGCTGCAGCCAAGCCAGCAGTGAAAAAAGCGGCAGCCAAGCCAGCAGCAAAGCCAGCAGCCAAAAAAGCAGCAGCCAAGCCAGCAGCAAAGCCAGCCGCTAAAAAAGCAGCTGCCAAGCCAGCGGCGAAGCCAGCAGCAAAAGCTGCAGCCAAGCCAGCGGCAAAAAAAGTAGCCGCCAAACCGGCAGCGAAAAAAGCGGCCGCCAAGCCAGCCGCTAAACCTGCCGCGAAAGCAGCAGCTAAACCAGCAGCCAAAAAAGCTGTCGCCGCTAAACCAGCCGCCAAGGCAAAAACAGCAGCCAAGCCAGCTGCAAAGGCAGCGGCTAAGCCAGCAGCAAAAAAGCCGGTTAAGGCAGCGGCCAAGCCGGCAGCTGCCAAGAAGCCAGCCGTCAAGGCTGCCGCTAAACCAGCTGCCGCCAAGCCAGCCGCTAAACCGGTAGCCGCCAAACCGGCCGCCGCGCCAGCGCCGGCAGCCGCGCCAGTTGCCGCGGCAGCGCCTGCTCCGGCAGCCAAGCCGGCGGTGAAAAAAGCCGCCCCTAAAGCGGCCGCGCCGAAGAAGGAAGCTGTCGCCAAGCCAGCCGCTCCTGCCGCCGTGCCGGCAGCGAAAACCGTGTTGGCACCGGCGGCCGCATGGCCGTTCCCAACCAGCACGCGTCCTTCCTAAGCTAAATACTTAGGTGCCTGCTGAGGCAACCGGCCGCTGTGTGAGACAATCACACAGCGGCTTTTTTTTTGGAGGGACCGTGCTTAGTATTGTTATGTTGATTGTCGACGCCATCGCCACGCTGTTGGGCGGCGCCTTGCTGTTGCGCTTCTGGATGCAGGCGATCCGCGTGCGTCCGCCGCAATCGGTGGCCCAGTTCACGTTCCAGCTGTCGGACTGGCTGGTGCGGCCGCTGCGGCGCATCGTGCCGGGCATGGGCGGCTACGACTGGGCCAGTCTGATCGGCGCCTTCCTGATCGTGCTGCTGGCGACCTCGGTGCTGTTCTTTGCCGGCTGGCCGGCGCAGGCGGTGTTGCTGGCCGCGTTCGAGCGCTTCCTCAAATGGATACTGTACGGCTTCATGGCGCTGCTGGTGGTCGAAGCGATCTTCAGCTGGGTCAATCCGCACGCGCCGCTGGCGCCGTTCGTGCGCGCGCTCAACGAGCCGCTGCTCAAGCCGATCCGCCGCGTGGTGCCGCTGGTGGGCAATCTCGATTTATCGCTGCTGGTGGCGCTGATCGCGCTGCAGATCGCCCAGATTCTGCTGGGCATGGCCTTCAACGGCCGATAAAAAATCCGGGGTCCGGTCTGCCATTGCTACACGAGCTGTTGTGTAGATGGTGAACCCGATCCCGGATTTGCCTTGTGTGGCGGGCCCATCGTCCGCCATGTCCGCCACACGTGGGCCGTGTAGCCATGGCGGACCTGACCCCGGATGTGACTTTTAGAAGCGGTAGCCGAACGCGGCTTCGAAGCGATCGGCGATCTCGGCCGCCGTGAGCTGGTGGTTCTGGCCGCCCTTGCTGGCGATCTTGATCGCGCCCATCAGACTGGCCAGGCGGCCGGTCGTTTCCCATTTCCAGCCTTGCGTGATGCCGAACAGCAGACCGGCGCGGTAGGCGTCGCCGCAGCCGGTCGGGTCCAGCACGTCGGCGACCTTGACGGCGGGAATCTCGATCCGTTCGCCCTTGGCGTAAATCTCCGAGCCGTGCTCGCCGCGCGTGACGATCAGCGCGTCGAGGCGGCTGGCGATCTGCGGCAACGTCAGGCCGGTGCGGTCCATCAGCAATTCGATTTCGTAGTCGTTGGCGGTGACGTAGGTGGCCTTGTCGATGAAGGCGATCAGCTCGGCGCCATTGAACATCGGCAGCTGCTGGCCCGGGTCGAAGATGAACGGGATCTGCAGCTTGGCCAGGTCGGCGGCGTGCTTTTGCATGCCCAGGTGGCCGTCCGGCGAGATGATGGCCACCGCCGCCGTGCCCGCCTTGGCGACGTCGTTCTCGTGCGCGTACGACATGGCGCCCGGGTGGAAGGCGTTGATCTGGTTGTTGTCCTCGTCGGCCGTGACGAAGCATTGGGCGTTGTAGGCCTCCTGCTTGATCAGGATGTTGTCGGTCGAGATGCCGAGCTTGTGCAGGCGTTCGATGTAGGCGGCGTTGTCCTGGCCCATGACGCCGACGATGCGCGGCTCGCCGCCCAGCATCTTGAGGTTGTAGGCGATGTTGCCGGCGCAGCCGCCGTATTCCGTTCGCATCGTCGGCGCCAGGAACGATACGTTCACCTTGTGCAGCTGGTCGGCCAGCAGGATGCTGTCGAAGCGGCCCGGGAATTGCAGGATGGTGTCGATCGCGAGCGAGCCGCAGATGATGGATGTCTGAGTCATGATAGTTCTTTATGGATAGAAGACTGCGATGTGATAGCCGGATGCTTTCAGCTGTTTCAATTCAAAGTACAGTTTGACAGATTGCTCGCTGCGCGGGGCGAATCCTTTTTCCGGTGCGGCATCGGCGCCAAGATAGTCGCGCGGCGTGAACACGCGGCGCAAGATGGCCTTGTCGTTGGCGTCGTCGAGCACCAGTTCGATGTGCGGCCACTGCTGCGCGGTGGCGCCCTGGTTGCGCAGCAGGGTGGTGAACGAGAACGTGGTCTCGCTCAAGGTTTGCAGTTCGCCCTGCTCGATGACGAGCTCGTCGATCCGGGTCGGCAGTTCGATCTTGCAACCCAGTGCGGCGCAGATGTCCTGCAATGTCGGCTTGAGTCCCGGGTAGCTGGCGGCCAGCTGGTTGCGGAAGGTGGTCAAGCCTTGCGCCGCCAGCGCGCCCGCCAGCAGCAGCGAGCCGACGCCCATGGCGATGTTGATGGTCTTGCCGTAGCGCTCGCGGCGGCGGTCGCGCTTGAGGAAGCCCGGCTCGTTCGGGTCGTCGACTTCCGCTTCGACCGCCTCCGGTGCCGGCGGCTCGACGCTGTGGACTTCGGCCTGGGGCGCGAAGTGGTCTTGCGACGGGGCCGAGGCGGCGCGCAGCAAGGTGTGCAACTGTGGCGCGCTGTCGCGCTCCCTGGCGGCGGCGAGCTGGACCAGCGCCTCCTCGTCGGCCTCGTCGAGGTCGTAGCGGGAGTCGGGGTCGAGGGTGGGTTCCTGGCGGTCGGCGGCGGCCGTCGATGGCGCGGCCTTGGCTTCCTGCTCGGCCGCCCCGGCCGCGATGTCTTGCTCCATCAGCGCCAGTTCGGCCGCCAACGCCGCCTCCAGCTCCTCGTGCGTCATCGGTTCGATGGCGAGCGGGTCGTCCGGCGCCGGCTCGAGGACGGGCGGGCGCTGCTCTTCAGCAGGGAAAGGTTCGGGCTCGACCCCGGCTTCGGCTTGACGTTCAGCATCGGCCTCGGGTTCGACGTCGGACTCGGGTTCAGCGTCGGCCTCCGGTTCCGGCAGGACTTCGGGCTGGATCGCCGGCTCGGGTCCGATCGCGGGTTCGTGCCCGGACTGCCATTCCGGCGCCGTCTCGTCCACCGCGCTGTCGAGCTCCAAGGTGTAGATCGGTTCGGCTCCGGCCGGTTCAAGCGCGCGCGGATCCGGCGCGGCCACCGCTTCATCGAAGGGCGCGGGTGTCGGCGGAGGGAAGTAGGGTGCTTCGGACACAACCGGCGCGAACACCGGTTGCGGGATGGCGAGCGGCTCGAGCAGGGCCGCGTTGCCGTCGAAAACTTCATTGCAGGAGCCACAGCGCACTATGCCCCCACGTAATTTCAACTGGTCATGAGCGACCCGAAACGTCGTGCTGCAGTGGGGGCATTTAGTGGCGAGCGCCATCGCTGCCGTTAGCGCGGGGCGGGTACCGCATCACTGCCGAGCCGGCCATGCAGGGCGACCCAGCCGTCTTGCTCCGCCCAGACGCCGAGCTTGATGAACGGCGCGTAGGCGGCGGCCACTTCGTCGGCCTGGCGCGCCAGCACGCCCGACAGGATCAGCGCGCCACCGGGGGCGACGCGGCCCGACAGCATCGGCGCCATCAGTTTGAGCGGGCTGGACAGGATATTGGCGACCACGATGTCGAACTGTTGCGCGGCGTGCTGCGATTGCGCGAAGGTGTCCGGCAGGAAGTATTCGATGTCGCACTTGTTGCGTTCGGCGTTGTCGGCCGCCGATTCGATCGCCTGCGGATCGATGTCGACGCCGACCACTTCGCCGGCGCCGACCTTCTTGGCGACCATCGCCAGGATGCCGGAACCGCAACCGTAGTCGAGCACGGTTTTGCCGGGCGCCGGGTTCGCTTCCAGCCACTCCATGCACAGGCGGGTGGTCGGATGGCTGCCGGTGCCGAAGGCCAGGCCCGGGTCCAGTTCGAGGATCAGGCCGTCGGGGTCCGGCGCCTCGTGCCAGCTCGGCACGACCCAGATGTTCTTGCCGATGTGAATCGGCGCGAACTGCGATTGCGTCAGGCGCACCCAGTCCTGCTCCTCGACCTTGCGCGTGGCGAACTTCGGCAGGGTCGCCAGCTTGATCTGTTCGGCGGCGGCGGCCACGATGGCGGCCTGGTCGTCATCCTCGTTGGTCAGGGCGACGACGCGGCTGTGATCCCATGCCGCTTCGGTCGGTTCCATGCCCGGCTCGCCGAACAATGGGCGCTCCTGGTCGGTGCCTTCGTCGGCGTCTTCCACGGACACCGACAGCGCGCCGACTTCCATCAACGCGTCCGACAGGGCTTCGGCGTGGTCGCGCGCGATTTCGATGACGATTTCAGTCCAGCTCATTATTGCGCCTTCAAACTCAGTTTATGCAGGTCCGGCATGTCGGCCAGCTTCTGTTCCAGGTAATGGATGTTGGTGCCGCCTTCGATGAAGCGGGCGTCGATCATCAGTTCGCGGTGCAGCGGGATGTTGGTCGAGATGCCTTCGACGACCATTTCCGACAGCGCGATCTGCATGCGGCGGATCGCCTGCTCGCGGGTGGCGCCGTACGAGATGACCTTGCCGATCATCGAATCGTAGTGCGGCGGCACGTAGTAGCCGGCGTAGGCGTGCGAATCGACGCGCACGCCGGGACCGCCCGGCACGTGCCACGAGGTGATGCGGCCCGGCGACGGCGTGAACTTGAACGCGTCCTCGGCGTTGATGCGGCACTCGATGGCGTGGCCCGAGAGCATCACGTCGCGCTGGCGGAAGCGCAGCTTTTCGCCGGCGGCGATGCGGATCTGCTCTTGCACGATGTCGATGCCGGTGATCATTTCGGTCACCGGATGTTCGACCTGCACGCGGGTGTTCATCTCGATGAAGTAGAACTCGCCGTTTTCATACAGGAATTCGAAGGTGCCGGCGCCACGGTAGCCGATCTTGCGGCAGGCTTCGGCGCAGCGGTCGCCGATCTTTTCGATCAGCTTGCGCGGGATGCCCGGCGCCGGCGCTTCCTCGATGACCTTCTGGTGGCGGCGCTGCATCGAGCAGTCGCGTTCGCCCAGCCAGACGGCGTTCTTGTGTTCGTCGGCCAGGATCTGGATTTCCACGTGGCGCGGATTTTCCAGATACTTCTCCATATACACTTCCGGATTGCCGAAGGCGGTGCCCGCTTCGGTCTTGGTCATGGCCACGGCGTTGATCAGCGCGGCCTCGGTGTGCACCACGCGCATGCCGCGACCGCCGCCGCCGCCGGCCGCCTTGATGATGACCGGATAGCCGACCTTGCGGGCGATCTGCACGATCGCCTTCGGATCGTCCGGCAGCGCGCCGTCGGAACCGGGCACGCACGGCACGCCGGCCTTGATCATGGTTTGCTTGGCCGAGACCTTGTCGCCCATCATGCGGATCGATTCGGAGCGCGGGCCGATGAAGACGAAGCCCGATTTTTCCACGCGCTCGGCGAAGTCGGCGTTTTCCGACAGGAAGCCGTAGCCCGGGTGGATCGCTTCGGCGTCCGTCACTTCGGCGGCGCTGATGATGGCCGGCATGTTCAGATAGCTCAGCGACGAGGGCGCCGGGCCGATACACACCGACTCATCGGCCAGCTTCACGTATTTGGCGTCTTTGTCCGCTTCCGAGTGGACCACGACCGTCTTGATGCCCATTTCGCGGCAGGCGCGCTGGATGCGGAGGGCGATTTCGCCACGGTTGGCAATGAGGATTTTTTCAAACATGATAGGTTCGCGTATGTCTGTGAGCGCCGAAAATCCGGCAACGTCAGGTAGAGGAGGGAATGCGGAACAAAGCCGGCGCGCCCGTCACCGACGGGGGGAGGGCGCGAACCGGACTTAGCCTATCACAAACAGCGGTTGGCCGAATTCGACCGGTTGGCCGTTCTCGACCAGAATCTGGGTGATCGTGCCGGATTTGTCGGCATCGATTTCATTCAACAGTTTCATTGCTTCGATGATGCACAGGGTGTCGCCTTCCTTGACGACGGCGCCCACTTCGACGTACGCGGCCGAACCCGGCGCCGACGAACGGTAGAAGGTGCCGACCATCGGCGATTTAACGATGTGGCCGGTCGGCTCGGCTGCGACGGCCGGGGCCGCTGCGGCGGCCGGCGCGGCGGCTGGCGCGGGAGCTGCGTGGTACTGCGGCATGCCTTGCGGCTGCATCATCACCATCTGGTTTTGCGGCATGGCCGACGATTTGACGATGCGCACTTTGCTTTCGCCTTCGGTCACTTCGAGCTCGGCGATGTCCGACTCCGCGACCAAATCAATCAAGGTCTTCAGCTTGCGTAGATCCATGTAACCCCCGGAATATCTTGTTATGTAAAGTGTGAGCGGCGCCGCCTCGTGGGCGAAACCGTGTTAAGTTCGTAATTTTTTGCGCGCAGATCGCGTAGATTAACGCCTTTTAACGACGAAGTCGATGGCAAACCGATATCCTTCGATACCCAGTCCGCAGATCGTGCCCAACGCGATCGCGCTCAGGAAGGAATGGTGGCGAAACGACTCGCGCTGGTAAATATTGGAAATATGTACTTCCACGAACGGAATCGCGACCCCCGCCAGCGCGTCGCGCAGCGCGACGCTGGTATGGGTCAACCCGCCCGGGTTGATGACGATGGCGTCCACGCCTTCGGTCCTGGCGGCATGGATACGGTCGATCAGCGCCCCCTCGTGGTTGCTCTGGAAACAGGACAGCGTCGCGCCGGCCGCCTCGGCCTGCGCCACGGCGGCTTGCTCGACATCGGCCAAGGTGTTGGCGCCGTACACCTCCGGCTCGCGGGTGCCCAATAAATTGAGGTTGGGACCGTTGAGAAGTAGAAGCTTTTTTGCCATGGTTCTAGACCGTTTTCCGCGAAAGTTCCGCATTTTGCCGCCAACTGCTGGCATTGGCAAGAGAAAAAAACTGCTGAATCCAGTTAAAGAGTTGCAAGGTCTTTACGCAGCTCGTCGAATTTGAGCCGCCCCAGATAGGTCTTCTTGACCTGGCCGTCGGCGCCGATCAGCACCGTGTACGGCAGGCCGCCGCCGGTGTTGCCGAACTGCCGCGACAGCTCGGTGCCGCTCATGCCGGCCACCAGCACCGGATAGGTAATTTTGTATTTGTCGCTAAAAGCGGCGATATTTGACGGCGAATCAATACCGATGCCGATAACTTGCAGCTTCTTACCCGCTTCTCCGGCGGCCAGCTCGGACAGCTCGGGCATCTCCTGCACGCACGGCGCGCACCACGGCGCCCAGAAATTGACCAGCATCGCCTTGCCTTTATATTGGGCCAGCGCGGTCGGCGCGCCCTTGGCGTCGGGCAGTGTTTGCGCGTACAGCGCGCCCACCGGACCGGTCACGCCGGCCGGCGCCGTGGTGGTGATCGGCGCCGCATGTTGTTTGTTGAAGCCGACCCAGGCGCCGGACGCGGCGAACAGGAGGGCGACGCCGACATAAGCGGCCAGATGTTTTTTATTCATGATCGGGGTTTCGGTTGGTGTTGTCGTCGGTATGGGTGCTACTAACCAGCAGCGCGCGCACGGCGGCGATATCGGCGCGTATCAGCTTGTCGCCACGGGTTTTGACGGCGCCGCGCAAATCGTCCAGCTCATATAAGGCGGCGTGGACGCCTTCCTTGTGCCACATGAAGCTGACCGTCTCGACCGGATCGTAGCGCGGACCCTTGAAGTGCGGCGTTTCGGAGATGTCGATTTGCAAATTGCGGTTCAGCAGGAAGATCTCGACTTCCTTGGCGCTGTCGGCGAACAGTTGCAGATGGATGTCGTCGTGCGCACCGGCGGTGCCGTTCAGGACCGCGCCGGTCAGGAACGGATTGAACGCGGCCAGGCCTTCCATGATGTCGACCGCCAGGGTGCGCAGCCGGAACAGGCGCGCCGGCTGGGTGTCCGCGTGGAACAGCGATTGGTAGATGCGGACTTCCTCTTCGATCTGCGCGTTGTCCGGCAGCAGGTTCGGCGGCGGTTGCGTGTCGCCGAGGATTTGTTTGGCGGCCTTGCGCTTGGCGGCGTTGTAGTCGGCGCCATCCTGCGCGATCAGGCGCGCGGCGGCGGCGGCGATCTCGGCGCGGAGCAGCAGGACTTCTTCGATAACATTCGGCGTCATGGACGAGATAATACTCTGAACCGGGAATTCGGCGTCGGCTCAGGTAAAATCGCGTATTCACTTGCGCGGATCGATCCTGTTACACACTATGCATATTCATATTCTCGGTATTTGCGGCACCTTCATGGGCGGCCTGGCGGTCCTGGCGAAAGAGGCGGGCCACCGCGTGACCGGCTGCGACGCCAACGTTTATCCGCCGATGAGCACCCAGCTGGAAGCCCAGGGCATAGAACTGATACAGGGCTTCGGCCCCGAGCAGACCGCGCTCAATCCCGACCTGTACGTGATCGGCAACGTGGTCTCGCGCGGCAATCCGCTGATCGAAGAGATTCTCAATCGCGGCCTGCCGTACGTGTCCGGCCCGCAGTGGATGGGCGAACATATATTAAGGGACCGCTGGGTGCTGGCCGTGGCCGGTACGCACGGCAAGACCACCACCTCGGCCATGCTGACCTGGATACTGGAAGACGCCGGCTACGCGCCCGGCTTCCTGATCGGCGGCGTGCCGCTGAACTTCGGCGTCTCCGCCCGGGTGCAGGGTGATAAAGAGTCGATCTTCTTCGTCATCGAGGCCGACGAGTACGACACCGCTTTCTTCGACAAGCGCAGCAAGTTCGTCCACTACCACGCCAAGACCGCGATCCTGAACAACCTGGAATACGATCACGCCGACATCTTCCCCGACCTGGGCGCCATCGAGACGCAGTTCCATCACCTGGTGCGCACCGTGCCCGGCATCGGCCGCGTCATCTACAACGGCGACGAGGCCTCGCTGCAGCGCGTGCTCAAGCGCGGTTGCTGGAGCGAGAAGGAAAGCTTCGGCCACAATGACGGCGCCGAATGGGCGATGAACGAATACGATGACGGCACATTCGACGTCATTTTCGGCGGCGAAACCGTCGGCAAGGTCGAGTGGAACCTGACCGGCAAGCACAACCGCGCCAACGCGCTGGCCGCGATCGCCGCCGCCCGCCACGTCGGCGTGCCGGTGGCGCAGGCGGCCAAGTCGCTGGCCACGTTCGAGAACGTCAAGCGCCGCATGGAAGTGCGCGGCACCGTCAACAACATCACCGTGTTCGACGACTTCGCCCACCACCCGACCGCGATCGCCACCACCGTCGGCGGCCTGCGCCAAAAGATCGGCAAGACCGCGCGCATCCTGGCCGTGCTCGAGCCGCGCTCGAACACGATGAAGCTGGGCGCGATGAAGGATGCATTGCCGGGCAGCCTGGGCGACGCCGACCTGGTGTTCGGCTTCGGCAGCGAAAAGTCGCTGGGCTGGAGCCTGGGCGACGCGCTCGCGCCGCTGGGCGAGATCGCCAGCGCCTACGAGGACATCGACGCGCTGGTGGCGGCCATCGCCAAGGCGGCCCGGCCGGGCGACCAGGTCATTGTGATGAGCAATGGCGGCTTCGGCGGCGTGCACGCTAAAATCCTGGAAGCGCTGGCGCGATGATTCTTTACCTGCACGGATTCCGCTCGTCGCCGAAGTCGATGAAGGGGCGCGTGATCAGCGAGCGGATGGCCGAACTGGGTCTGTCGGACCAGCTGGTCTGCCCGCAGCTGCCGGCCTCGCCGAAGCTGGCGATGGAATTGGCGCTCTCTTTAATAGAGGGCGTGCCGGCCGAGGAGTTGAGCATTATCGGCTCCTCGCTGGGCGGCTACTACGCCACCTGGCTGGCCGAGCGCATCGGTTGCCGCGCCGTGTTGCTCAATCCAGCCATCGTGCCGTTGCAGGATCTGGACAAGCATGTCGGCGTGACAACGCAATTCCACTCCGACGAGCCGTTCGAGTTCAAGCGTGAATATATCGACGAACTGCGCGCGCTGGCGGTCGATCCGATCACCCGGCCCGCGCGCTATTTCCTGATCGCCGCCACCGGCGACGAAGTGCTGGACTATCGCGACATGGTCAAGCATTATGCGGGCGCGCGCCAGCACGTGATCGACGGCAGCGACCACGGCATTTCCGAGTTTCCCGAGTATGTGGATGCGGTGCTGGCGTTTTGCGGCATCGAGGCCGGCCGTTGAGAGTGTTGTCCTCGCCGAGCCGTGGCGCTTCCCTGCGACAGACCCAATGGCAGCCGCATGTGCTGGCCCTGAACGCGCCGCCGTCCCTGCGCCCATGGTTGACGGCCGGCGGTTCGCTGACCGCCAGACTGAAGGACCACAGCCAGACTTTCCGCGTGCAGTGCCTGCACCAGCGCGTCGCCCGCTGCCTGTCCGACGAGGCCGCCGTGATCGGCCTGCACCGGCCCGGCCGCGTGTGGGAGAGGGAAGTGTTGCTGCGGTGTGATAATAGGCCGGTGGTGTTCGCGCACACGGTGGTGCCGATGTCGGCCACGGCGGCCGATTGGCCTTTATTTAGCGCGCTGGGCGAGCGCTCGCTGGGGACGACCTTGTTTGGCGACCCGCAAGTGCGGCGCGGCGTTTTGGAATTTGCAAGATTGCGGGAAGGGCATCCATTGGCGCAGCGCGCCGCGGCCGCCCTGTTCCGCGAGAACGAGGCGCCTTTGCAAGAGCGCATATTATATGCACGGCGCTGTTTATATCGGCGCCGCCGGGGTACTCTGCTGGTCACGGAAGTGTTTCTGCCTGCCGTGCTGGACCTGAAACAACAGCGCAGTCATAACGAATAAACAACGAACAGAAGCGAGCAATGAATCTATTTTTCGAAGAATCCGGCGATTTCAAGGTCGGGACCATGATGTCGCAAGCGGGCGAGGCCTATCAGGTGGAGATGGCCAGCGGCAAGCGCAGCAAGGTCAAGATCAAGGACGTGCTGCTGCAGTACGAGAAGCCGTCGCCGACGGATTTGATGGAACAGGCGAAGGCGGTTGCCGCCGAGATCGACCTCGACTTCCTGTGGGAAGTGGCCGGCGAGGAGGAGTTCGGCTTCGCCGAGCTGGGCGCCGAGTACTTCGGCCACGCGCCGCTGCCGGCCGAGGCGGCGGGCCTGATCCTGAGCCTGCACTCCGCGCCGATCTATTTCTACAAGAAGGGCCGTGGCCGCTACAAGGCCGCGCCGGAGCAATCCCTGCGCGCGGCGCAGGCCGGTATCGAGAAAAAGAAACAGCAAGCGCTGATCCAGGCCCAGTATGTCGAGGAGCTGAAGGCCAACAAGTTGCCGGAATCGATGAAAAACATCGTCATGCAACTGCTGTTCAAGCCCGACAAGAATTCGATCGAATACAAGGCGATGGAAGCGGCTTGCAATGAATTGCACACCAATCCGCAGCGTTTGATGCTCGCGGCCGGTGGCGTGGAGTCGCCCAAGGCGCTGCACATGGCCAAGTTCCTGTTCGAGAGCTTCCCGCGCGGCGCCGGCTTCCCGGACGTGCCGGTGCCGGTGGCGCCGACCAAGCTGCCGCAGGCCGACGTCAAGGCGTTCTCGATCGATGACGTCACCACCACCGAAATCGACGATGCCTTCTCGGTCACCAGGCTGGCCGACGGCAACGTCAAGATCGGCATCCACATCGCCGCGCCGGGCCTGGGCATCAAGCCCGACGACGCGGTCGACAAGATGGCGCGCGCGCGCATGTCCACCGTGTACATGCCGGGCGATAAGATCACCATGCTGCCGGATTCGATCGTCGAGGCGTTCACCCTGGCCGAAGGCAAGACCTGCCCGGCGCTGTCGCTGTACGCGACCCTGAACCCGGCCGACTGGTCGGTGGTCGCCACCGAGACGCGCGCCGAGATGGTGCCGATCGCAAGCAATCTGCGCCACAACGACCTGGACGACCTGGTCAACGAGGAAACCCTGGCCAGCGGCGAGGGCGACTACGCCCACAAGGAAGAACTGGGCCTGATCTGGAAGTGGGCGCAGGTGCTGGAGGCGGCGCGCATGGTCAAGCGCGAAGGCTTCGGCCTCAAGCCGGAACAGAACAACCGCGTCGATTTCAACTTCTACGTCGAGAACGATATCGTCACCGTCAGCCGCCGCAAGCGCGGCGCGCCGCTGGACAAGATCGTCGCCGAACTGATGATCTTCGCCAACAGCACTTGGGGCAAGCTGATGCACGACCACGGCGTGCCGGGCATCTACCGCAGCCAGGGCCAGGGCGTCGGCGGCTGGGCCGCCAAGATGCAGGTGCGCATGGTCACGCATGCCGCGCCGCACCAGGGCCTGGGCGTCGATCAATACGCGTGGAGCACGTCGCCGCTGCGCCGCTATACCGATCTGGTCAACCAGTGGCAGATCCTCGCGTGCGCCGAGCACGGCGTGACGGCGCCGCTGGTGGCGCCGTTCAAGCCGAAGGATTCGGAACTGTTCGCCATCGTGTCGCAGTTCGACGCGGCCTACGCCGCCTATGGCGACCACCAGTCGAACATGGAGCGCTACTGGTGCCTGCGTTGGCTGGGCCAGGAAAACGCCCGCCAGGTCGAAGCGGTCGTGCTCAAGGACGAGGTGCTGCGCCTGGTCGACATTCCGCTGATCATCCGCCTGCCGGGCATGCCGTCGGTGGCGCGCGGCGCGCAGGTCAAGATCGACATCCTGCGTTGGGACGAGGTCGACCTGTCGATCGAAGCGCGCATCCTGGAAATTCCGACCACCGACGCGGTGGCCGCCGATGCCGAGCTGGACTACGAGGAAGAGGAGGCGATTCCCGCCGGCGACGCCAACGACCCCGAAGCAGCCGAGGAAAACACGGCCGAAGCAAGCGCGGCAGCGGAAGCGGCGGCAACGAGCGGGCCGCCGGCCGCATGATGTTCAATCCGCGCGCCAAGATCAGCGTCGTGCCCCTGTACGGCGAAGAAAACCTGGTCATCGTCGACGACTTGCTGCTGGAACCGCGCAAAATGATCGAACTGGCCGGCCGCGCGCGCGCGGAATTCAGCGATGCCGACCACAACTACTTTCCCGGCCCGGAACTGAACCTGGCGCCGGAAATGACCCAGGCCTTCGACCAGTTCGTGGTCCAGCATGTGCGCAAGCCGCTCGGCGCGCGCCGCACCACGATGCTGGCAACGCGGCTGGCCTTGGCCACGCTGCAGCCGCCGCAGTTGCGCAATTTGCAGCGCGTCTGTCACTTCGACACCGTTCCCCAGCCCAACCGGGAAGGCACCGGCGCCATGGTGCTGTATCTGTTTGAGGACCCGCGCCTGGGTGGCACCGGCTTCTTCCGGCAAACCTGCTCGGCGTCCGAGTTCGAGCACATGGTGTTGCAATCGAGCGTACTGGATCGCCAGGCGTTTACCGAGCTGACCGGCGCCGGCGACGGCTACGCGGTGGCCTCGGACCGCTACTTTGAAAAGGTCTACACCGCGCAGCCGGCGTTCAACCGGGCCATCTTCTACCACGGCACGGTGCTGCACAGCGCCGACATCCACAGTCCCGCGCTGCTGCGCGACGACGTGCATACGGGGCGGTTGACCGTCAACGCCTTCTTCAACTTGCGCCGCAACGCCGCCTGATGAGGGTGGTAAATCGGTTAAAATCAGCTACCGCCTTGGCGCATCGCCTTGAACCGACGAAACTGAAGCCCGCCGCGTGAAATCCTTCAAAGAAAACCGCTTCCTGTACATCGCCATCGGCATCTCGGTGGCCGCGCACGCCGCCATGCTGGCGGTGCGCTTTGTCGCCCCGACGCCGGCGCCGGTCAAGCCCACCGATCCCGGCCTGGAAGTCATCCTCGTCAACGCCAAGCACAGCAAAGCACCGCTGAAAGCCGAAGCACTGGCCCAGGCCAACCTGGACGGCGGCGGCAACGTCGACAAGGGCCGCTCCAAGTCGCCGCTGCCGGACATGCGCAAGACCGAAGACGGCGAAAGCATCAAGGCCTCCAAGCGCCGCATCGCCGAGCTCGAGGAACGCCAGCGCAACCTGCTGACGCGCGTGGCCAAGCCCGATCCGTTCAACGCGCCGCCGGTGACCGAGAAAGCCGCGCCCGATCCGTTGCCGAGCGGCGCCGACCTGCTCGACTCGAGCAAGGCCATCGCCCGCCGCGCCGCCGAGATCAGCGAAACCATCGAAGACCAGAACAAGCGGCCGAAGAAAACCTTCATCACGCCGAGCACGCGCGGGGTTGGCTACGCGATGTACTACAAATCGCTGCAAAAGCGGATCGAAGATATCGGTACGCTGAACTTCCCGCAGAAAAACGGGCGCAAGCTGTACGGCCAGCTGGTGCTGTCGATCCCGGTTTTCCAGGACGGCACGATTTACGAAAAGGAGGGCGGCATCAAGGTCGACCGCAGCTCCGGCAACGCCGCGCTGGACGACGCCGCCATGAATATCGTGCGCCGCGCGGCGCCGTTCGGCAAATTCCCGCCGAACATGCTGTCGGCCGACAAGGACGATCTGTGGGTGATCGTCACGACGTTCAAATTTACCCGCGATGACAAACTACAAGCCGACATGAGCGGCGGAGGACGATGACGATGGATCGCTATTGCGTGTTCGGCAACCCGATTGCCCATAGCAAATCGCCCGAGATACATGCGGCCTACGCGGCCCAGACCGGTCAAGCGCTGCACTACGAAAAACGGCTGGCGCCGCTGGACGGCTTCGCCGCCGCCGTGCACGCCTTCATCGCCGAAGGCGGCAAAGGCGCCAACGTCACCGTGCCGTTCAAGCTCGAAGCGGTCAAGGTCGCCAACGCGCTGACGATACGCGCGCAGGCGGCCGGCGCCGTCAATACCTTGCACTTCACCGAGGATGGCATCATCGGCGACAACACCGACGGCGCCGGCCTGGTGGCGGACATCGTCGGCAACGCCGGCGTGGCGATCACCGGCAAGCGCGTGCTGCTGCTGGGCGCGGGCGGGGCGGCGCGCGGCGTCGTGCTGCCGATCCTGGAGCATCGTCCGGCGCAGCTGGTCATCGCCAACCGCACCGTGGCCACCGCCCTCGCGCTGGCCGAACAGTTCGCCGCGCTGGGCGGCGAGGGCGTGGTGTCGGGCTGCGGTTTCGCCGACATCGACGGCGGATTCGACATCGTCATCAACGCCACCGCCGCCAGCCTGGGCGCCGAGGTGCCGCCGGTGTCGCCTTCGGTGTTCGCGCCGGGCGCGCTAGCTTTCGACATGATGTATGCGAAGTCCCCCACCGTATTTTTGCAGTTCGCCGCCCAACACGGCGCACGGCTGCGCGACGGCCTGGGCATGCTGGTGGAGCAGGCCGCCGAGGCGTTCAGCGTCTGGCGCGGCGTGCATCCGGCCACCGGCGACGTGCTGCAACGCCTGCGCGAGCAGCTATGAGCGCCGCCAAGGGTGGCCGCAAGTTCGCCTGGGTGAAGTGGATCTTCATCCTGCCGGTGCTGTTGTTCGCGGCGGTGCAGCTGTATTTCTTCCTGCAGATCTGGTGGTGGATCGACCACAATCCGTCGCGCACCAGCTTCATGCGCCAGCAGGAGTCGGCGCTGCGCGAGAAAAATCCCAAGGCCGAAATCAAGCAGGTCTGGGTGCCGTACAACCGCATCTCGAAGAATCTTAAACGCGCCATCATCGCCTCGGAGGACGCCAATTTCTCCGAGCACCAGGGCGTGGACTGGGAGGCGCTGCAAAAGGCCTACGAGAAGAACACCAAGAAGAGCAAGGTGGTGGCGGGCGGTTCGACCATCACGCAGCAGCTGGCCAAGAACCTGTTCCTGTCCGGCTCGCGCAGCTACCTGCGCAAGGGCCAGGAGCTGATCATCACCTATATGCTGGAAACGCTGATGGAAAAAGAGCGCATCTTCGAGATCTACCTGAACGTGGTGGAGTTCGGCAGGGGCATCTTCGGCGCCGAGGCGGCGGCGCAGCATTATTACCGCGTCAGCGCGGCCAACCTGGGCGCCTCGCAAGCGGCCAAGCTGGCCGTGATGCTGCCCAATCCGCGCTTCTACGACACGCACCGCGACTCCGGCTATCTGGCGCGGCGCACCGGCGTCATCCTGCGCCGCATGGGATCGGCGGAGTTACCATAGCGGTTGAACCCGCGCGGAGATATCGGTATGCAAAAACGGCAACACGGTTTCGGACTCATCCAGGTGGCGATCGTCATGGCCTCGCTGGCGGCGGTGGCGATGGCGTTGTTGATGTCGGCGCGGCACGAGCGTAATTTTTTCACCGAAGGGCTGGCCCGGCTGACCGGCAAGCCGCCGGCGGCGCCGGGCGCGGCCAACGCCAACGGTCACGCCGTCGTCGCGCCGCCGGCGCCGGCCGGCGTGCTGCGCAAATGCGTGATCGACGGCAAAACCGTGCTGTCCGATGTCGACTGCAAGGATGGCAAAGTGGTCAAATCCCTCGACACGCGCGGCATCGAGGCGCCGAAACCGCCCAAGCCCGACCCGGCCGAGTCCGGCCCGCGGTCGGCAACCGATAAAATGATTGAAAAAGCGACCCGATAGGGCGAAAAACCGTGTGGCAGGCTGGCCTCGGCAGGGGCTTTGCGGGTACACTTGCGCTGTTTCCAGAAGGCTCGCGTACCCATGATCAATGTTTTCGTTCTCCAGAATGGCCGACTCAACCAGGTGCCCATCGACAGCCGCTCGGACCTGGAACAGGTTGAGCCGGTCTGGGTCGACCTGACCGACCCGACGGACGACGAACGCGCATGGGTCAAGGCCATCTACGGCGTGACCTTGCCGGGCGAGGACGAAGTCAAGGACATCGAAGCGTCGGCCCGTTATTACGAAGCGGAAAACGGCGACTTGCACTTGCGCACCGACTTCCTGCTGGAAGAGGAGGACGGCCCGTCGCGCATCGTCACGGTCGCCTTCATCCTGGCGCGCAAGATGCTGTTCTCGGTCCACACCGACGACTTGCCGGTGTTCCGCCTGGTGCGCATGCGCGCCCGCTCGCGGCCCGGTTCGATCGCCGACTACATGGACGTGCTGCTCGACCTGTACGCCACCGACGCCGAATATTCGGCCGACGCGCTCGAGGGCATTTATCAGAATCTGGAAGAGGTCAGTGGCCGCGTGCTGCAGGAACAGTTCACCGACCAGGACGCGGCCGCCGCGCTGAACTCCATCGCCCACGAGGAAGACTTGAACGGCCGCATCCGCCGCAACATGATGGATACGCGGCGCGCCGTCAGCTTCTTGATGCGCGGACGCTTGCTCAATTCCGAGCAGTTCGAAGAGGCGCGCCAGATTCTGCGCGACATCGAATCGCTGGACGGCCACACGTCCTTCCTGTTCGACAAGATCAACTTCCTGATGGACGCCACCGTCGGCTTCATCAATATTAACCAGAACAAGATCATCAAGATCTTCTCGGTGGCCAGCGTGGCCTTCCTGCCGCCCACCCTGATCGCCTCGATCTACGGCATGAACTTCAAGCGCTGGTTCCCGGAATTGGATTGGGCGTTCGGCTATCCGTTCGCGCTGATACTGATGGTCACCAGCGCCATCGCGCCGTTCTGGTACTTCCGCCGGCGCGGCTGGCTGAAGTAATTTGTCCCGGCGCGCGCCGTCACGTTGACGGCGCTACCGCTCACTTCGTGTCCGAATGTCAGACTTGACCCCGGGCTAGCCGCGCGCCAGGCGCAGGCTTGGACGGGCGCTCGCCCTGCCAGCCTTGATGTGCGGCTGGGCCGCGGCAATGTGACTGCGATCGCCGTCCAGCTTGAACTGGCCGACCAGGCCGGCCAGGCCGGCCGACTGCTCCTGCAGTTGCTGGGCCGCCGCCGATGCTTCCTCCACCAGCGCCATGTTTTGTTGCGTCATGCCGTCCATCTCGCCGATGGCGCTGCCCACTTCGCCGATGCCCTGGCTCTGCTCGGCGCTGGCGGTGCTGATCTCGCCCATGATCTCGGTCACGCGCTTGACGCTGTCGACCACCGCGTGCATCGTCGTGCCGGCCTTGAGCACCAGTTCCGACCCGGTGCCGACCTTGGTGACGGAGTCGTCGATCAGCGCCTTGATTTCCTTGGCGGCGGAGGCCGAGCGCTGGGCCAGGTTGCGCACCTCGGTGGCCACCACGGCGAAGCCGCGGCCCTGTTCGCCGGCACGGGCCGCTTCGACGGCGGCGTTCAACGCCAGGATGTTGGTCTGGAAGGCGATGCCGTCGATGACCGAAATAATGTCGACGATCTTCTTCGACGATTCGTTGATCGAGGCCATGGTGTCGGTCACTTGCTGCATCACTGCGCCGCCATCCTCCGACACCGACGAGGCGGTCTGCGCGAGGGTGTTGGCTTGCTGGGCGTTGCTGGCGTTCTGTTTGACGGTCGAGGTCAGCTCTTCCATCGCGGTGGCGACCTTCTCCAGCGACGACGCTTGCGTGGCGGTGCGCGACGACAGGTCCTCGTTGCCGTGGGCGATCTCGGCCGAGGCGCTGGCGATCGCGTCCGTCCCCTGGCGCACCTGGCCGACGATGGATGCCAGGCTGTCACGCATGGTCTTGATCGCGTGCAGCAGGCTGTGGTGGTCGCCGTCCTTGAGGTCGACGATGACGGCCAGGTCGCCCTCGGCGATCTGGTTGGCGATCTCGGCCGCGTAGGCCGGCTCGCCGCCCAGCTGCTTGAGCAGCAAGCGCCTGATCTGGCGGGCGATCAGCACGCTCAGCACGAAGGCGACGATGGTGAGCGTGATGGCCCAGCTCCGCACGGTTGCCGCGCGGCTTTCGGACAGCTCGGCGGCGGCGGCGGCCTCCTGTTGCGTGGCCTTCACCAGCACCGCGATGTCGGTGACGATCTGGCGGCGCAGCGGGCTGCATTCGGTGACCAGGAATTTGCCGAACGCCTCCATCTGCTGGGCCTCGCGCAGTTTGCGCGGCTGCTTCAGCGCCTCGGCCATCGCCAGCAGGCCGGACTTGACCTTGCCGAACTGGGCGTTACCGCCGTAGGCCGGCGTCATTTTCTCGACGGCGGCCAGATACAGCGCCTTTTGTTCGTCGACGATCGCCAGTTCCCTGGCGGCTTGGGCGTCGTCGTTGAAAATGAAGGCGTTGCGCGCGGCCAGGCCGGTCTGCGCCAGCGCCTCGCGCGCCGCGTACAGCGGTTCGAGGTGCTGTTCATTGATACGGTCCTGCTGCTTGAAGGCGGCCGCGATCGACGACACGCCGACGATGGCGACGGCGGCCAGGATCAGCATGAAGGCGGTCAGCATGCCGAATCCCAACCTGAGCTGGGTACCGATTTTGAGTTTTTTCAGTGCGTTCATTGTATTTTCCCGAACATATAGAGGTCTCCACAACATCCGGCGCAACGCTGGCTAGGGAAACGAAACCGCAAGGCGGCGATAAGTGGTTTGGTGGCGGTCGCGGGAGCTGGGCGGGGCCGACGGATTTGCTGCTGTTTATCTGGTTGCTACCAAAGTGCTGGGCGCGCCGGCGGGGGCGGGGCGGCGCGCCTCGTGCGATCCTTAGCGCGGAGCGCGGCGCTGAATTTCTTCCGATGCCAACGCCGCCAGTTCGCGCAGCGAGCGCACTTCGCGGTCCCTGAGCTTGCGCGGTTCCCGGTCCAGGATGCACAGCGTGCCCAGCGGATGGTTGCCGCCGTCGAGCAGCGGAAACGCGGCGTAAAAACGAATATGGGGTTCGCCGGTGACCAGCGGGTTGTCGTGGAAGCGGGGATCGCGGGTCGCGTCCTCCACCACGAACAGGCCTTTTTGCAGGATCGCATGGCTGCAGAACGCCCAGTCGCGCGGCGTTTCGCTGGCGTCGATGCCGACGCGCGACTTGAACCACTGGCGGCGCGACGTCAATAAACTGATCAGTGCCATCGGCGAATCGGTGACCTGGCTCGCCAGCCACGTCAGGCGGTCGAATACCGACTCGGCCGGCGTGTCGACCAGCCGCGCCGCGTCGAGCGCCAGCAGGCGCTCGGCTTCGTCGTGCGCGACCGGGTACGGCGGCGCGGCGGCCGGCAGGAATTCGACGCCGCTGGCGGCGCGCTCGTTGGGCTTGGCGGCGCCGGCCGGCGCGCCATCGCCGTTGCGCTGCTCCATCAGGCGCCGCACCGCGCTCAGGCGCACGCGGCGGTGGCCGCCCGGCGTCTTCCACGACGGGATCGCGCCGTTCTCGATCCACAGCTGGGCCGTACTGACGGCCACGCCCAGCAATTCGGCGGTGGCGCGCGTGGTCAGGACTGAGTCTTTGCTATGGGGCATCGTTCGGCTTTCGGTGGGGGCGTCGGTCAATGCAGGGATTGTACTTAATTTCCATACGGAAATATAGGAAAATGACGAAAATGATTGCTTAGTTGGTTATTGGCAACGAAATGGTGGCGATTTATGACGATGTACGCGGGCGCCGGCGGTGGGCGGCCCGCCGGCCGTCAAATTCGTCATTTGTGAAATTTCCGTGTTCTGCGATAGCGCGTTCACCGTTGTTCAACTTTCACAACCGTAATAAAGGTGACATCCGTTTCCTTTAGAATGGCCGCCAGTCTCACTTTCCGGCCATAAGTCATGAACAAGAAACGCCAATTTTTCCCCCGCCAGGTGGTCGAGGCCGGCGGCAACCGCTGGGATTGGGCGCTGCTGCCCGTCGTGCTGGCGGTGTTCGTGCTGCTGGCCTACGGCGGCCAGCAGATGGCGCGGCCGTACGAGCTGGGCCAGGCGCTGCCGCTGTCGCTGGACCCGGTCAACCTGCCGTACTACCTGCTGCGCACCACCTTGCGCATGTTCATCGCGCTGGGCGCGTCGGTGGTGTTCGCCTGCGTGTTCGCCGCGCTGACCACCAAATACAAGCTGGCCGAAAAGGTGCTGGTGCCGCTGCTCGACATCCTGCAGTCGATCCCCATCCTCGGCTTCCTGTCGATCACGGTGACGGCTTTTATCGCGCTGTTCCCCGGCAACCTGCTGGGCGTCGAATGCGCGGCGATCTTCGCCATCTTCACGTCGCAGGCGTGGAACATGGCGTTCTCCGCCTACCAGGGCTTCCGCAACGTGCCGGCCGAATTGTCGGAGGCGGCCAGCGTGTTCCAGCTGTCGGGCTGGCAGCGCTTCTGGCGCCTGGAGCTGCCGTTCGCCATGCCCGGCCTGTTGTGGAACATGATGATGTCGATGTCCGGCGGCTGGTTCTTCGTGGTGGCGTCGGAGGCGATCTCGGTGTCCAACCAGAACATCAAGCTGCCCGGCATCGGCTCGTACATCGCGCTGGCGATCGAGCGCAGCGACCTTGGCGCGATGGGCTGGGCGGTGTTCGCCATGCTGATCGCGGTGCTGATGTACGACCAGCTGTTCTTCCGGCCGTTGCTGGCGTGGGCCGACAAGTTCCGCTTCGAGGAAACCGGCGGCGACACGGCCCAGCAATCGTGGCTGCTCACGTGGCTGCGCCGCACCGAGCGCACGCAGGCGCTGGTGGCGTGGTGCGGCGACCTGCTGTCGCGCTCCATCGCGCTGTTCCGCCTCGGACACGACGGCACCTCGATCCGCGCGCGCCGCCACACGCGGGCGCGCGGCGCGCAGCGGGTGTGGGACGCGGTGATCGCCGCCGTCGTGTTCTACGCCTTGTGGACCCTGGGTCATTTCATCAGCACGGAGGTCGGCTGGAGCGAGGTCGGACATGTGTTCGTGCTGGGGCTTTACACCTTGCTGCGCGTGGTGCTGCTGCTGGCGCTGGCGGCGCTGATCTGGGTGCCGGTCGGCGTCTGGATCGGCATGAACCCGCGCTGGGCCTCGCGCACGCAGGCGGTGGCGCAGTTCCTGGCCGCGTTCCCGGCCAACCTGGTGTTCCCGGTGGCGGTGATCCTGATCATGCGCTTCCATCTGAACCCGGACATCTGGCTGTCGCCGCTGATGATCCTCGGCACCCAGTGGTACCTGCTATTCAACGTGATCGCCGGCGCCTCGACGATACCGACCGAGCTGCGTCACGCGGCGCAGAATTTCGGCCTGGCCGGCTGGCTCAAATGGCGGCGCTATCTGCTGCCGGCGATCTTCCCCAGCTTCGTCACCGGCGCCATCACGGCGTCGGGCGGTTCGTGGAACGCCAGCATCGTGGCCGAATACGTCAGCTGGGGCAGCACCACCGTCAAGGCGCATGGGCTGGGCAGCTACATCGCCGAGATGACCGCCAGCGGCGATTTTCCGCGCATCGCGCTGGGCATCGGGGTGATGTGCATCTTCGTCATGGGCTTCAACCACTTCGTCTGGCGCCGCCTGTACACGCTGGCCGAAAGCCGGCTGCATTTCTAGCCGCATTTTTTGTATTGGGTCCATCATGAGCACACCTATCGTCGAATTGAAATCGGTCGGCAAACACTTCCGCGCCGCCGACGGCTCCGCGCGCGCGGTGCTGCAGGGCGTCGACTTCACGCTGCACGAGGGCGAGATCGTCGCGCTGCTGGGGCAGTCCGGCTCCGGCAAATCGACCATGCTGCGCATCATGGCGGGCTTGATTCCCGCCGACGACGGCCGGGTGCTGTATCGCGGCATGCCGCTGTACGGCACGGCGCGGGGCATCCGCATGGTGTTCCAGTCGTTCGCGCTGTTCCCGTGGCTGACGGTGCAGAAGAATGTCGAGCTGGGGCTGGAGGCGCAGGGCATGCCGGCGGCCGAGCGCGCGCAGCGCGCCGGGAAGGTGATCGATTTGATCGGCCTGTCGGGCTTCGAGGGCGCGCTGCCGCGCGAGCTGTCCGGCGGCATGCGCCAGCGGGTCGGCATCGCCCGCGCGCTGGTGATGGAGCCGGAGGTGCTGCTGATGGACGAGGCGTTTTCGGCGCTGGACGTGCTGACCGGCGAGCGCCTGCGCGAGGAGATCCTGGAGCTGTGGCAGTCGGGGCGGATTCCGACCAAGGCGATCCTGGTCGTCTCGCACAACATCGAGGAGGCGGTGATGATGGCCGACCGCGTGCTGATTTTCGCCAGCGATCCGGGGCGGGTGCGCGCCGAGCTGCCGATATCGCTGCCGCAGCCGCGCAAGGCCGAGGGGGCGGAGGTGCGCCACCTGATCGACCAGGTGTACGAGTTGATGACGGCGGGGGCGGGGCGGCGCGGCTTGATCAGCGAGAAGGAGGTCAAGCTGCAACTGGGCGACCGTCTGCCGCAGGCCAACATCGCGCACATGGAGGGGATACTGGAGCTGCTGGCCGAGGAGCCGTTCTCGGGGCGGGCCGATTTGCCGCAGCTGGCCGAGGAGACCGAATTGACCGACGCCGAGCTGCTGGAGGTGCTCAACGCCTTGATTTTATTGGGGTTCGCTTATCTGACCAACGGCGATATCCTGTTGACGGAGCTGGGCGGGCGCTACGCGGTGGCCGCCAACGCCGAGCGGCAGGCGATGTTCGGGGCGCAGTTGTTGGAGCATGTGCCGCTGGTGGCGTACATCTGCCATGGGCTCAAGCAGGACAAGTCGGGGGATTTGCCGGAGGAGTTGTTCCTCAAGCTGCTGCGCTTCACCCTCAGCGACGAGGAGGCCGAGCGCGCGTTGCGCGTGGCGATCGAGTGGGGGCGCTACGGCGATCTGTTCGAGTACAACTTCAATACGGGCGTCATCGAAACATGACGCCCTTGGTCCGGGGTTAAGACCGCGAATCAGCCCGCGAGCTTCTTGAACACCCGGCCCGCCGCCGCGATGGTCTCGTCGATCACTGCGTCGCTGTGCTGCGCCGAGACGAACCCCGCCTCGAACGCGGCCGGCGCGAAATACACGCCCTCGTCCAGCATCGCGTGGAAGAAGGTGTTGAAGCGCGCGCGGTCGCCGGCCATCATCTCGGCGTAGTTGTTCGGCGGCGTCTCGCTGAAATACAAACCGAACATCCCGCCCACCGAATCGGCGCAGAACACCACGCCGGCCGCCTTGGCCGCCGCCGTCAATCCCGCCGCCAGGCGCGCCGCCGTGGCGCTCAATTTTTCGTAGAACCCCGGCTCCTGGATGATCCGCAAGGTCGTCATCCCGGCCGCCACCGCCACCGGATTGCCCGACAAGGTGCCGGCCTGGTAGACGGCGCCCAGCGGCGCCATGTTGCCCATCAACTCGGCGCTGCCGCCGAAGGCCGCCACCGGCAGGCCGCCGCCGATCACCTTGCCCAGCGCCGTCAGATCGGGCTTGATGCCGTACAGTTCTTGCGCGCCGCCCAGCGCCACGCGGAAGCCGCACATCACTTCGTCGAAGATCAGCACCGAGCCGTGCTTGGTGCACAGCGCGCGCATGGTCCGCAGGAAGGCCTCGCTGGCCTTGATCAGATTCATATTGCCGGCCACCGGTTCGACGATGACGCAGGCGATGTCGTCGCCGAACGAGGCGAACGCCCCCTCCAGCTGTTCGACGTCGTTATAGTCCAGCACCAGCGTGTGCTTGACGAAGTCCTCCGGCACGCCGGCCGACGTCGGATTGCCGAAGGTGAGCAGGCCGCTGCCCGCCTTCACCAGCAGCGAATCGGCGTGGCCGTGGTAGCAGCCCTCGAACTTGACGATCTTGTCGCGCCCCGTGGCGCCGCGCGCCAGGCGCAGCGCGCTCATGGTCGCCTCGGTGCCCGACGAGACCAGCCGCACCTGCTCGATCGACGGCACCAGGCGGCAGATCTCCTCGGCCATCAGCACTTCGCCCTCGGTCGGCGCGCCGAACGACAGGCCGCGCGCGGCCGCCTCCTGCACCGCCTTGACCACCGCCGGATGGGCGTGGCCGACGATGGCCGGGCCCCACGAGCCGATGTAGTCGATATAGCGCTTGTCGTCGGCGTCCCAGAAGTACGGGCCTTCGGCGCGGGTGATGAAGCGCGGCGTGCCGCCGACGGAACGGAAGGCGCGCACCGGCGAGTTGACGCCGCCCGGCGTGGTTTTCTGGGCGCGGGCAAACAGGGTATCGTTGTTCGAGGTGTTGTTCGAGATCGTGGTCATGTTGGCATCTTCAGTGTCAGGTGTGTGGACGGCGCGCGAGGGTGGCCGGATTACTGCATGTCGGCGGCCGTGGTCAGCAAATGGAAAAAGCGGTTGGGCACGAACTTGCCCATGCCGTAGCGCTGCGCGTGCGCCAGCGCGCCGACGGTGTATTCCTGCGCCGCCGCCACCGCTTCGGGCACGTCGGCGCCGCGCGCCATGAAGGCGGTGATCGCCGCCGACAAGGTGCCGCCGGCGCCGAGGAAGGGCCCCGGAAGGTGCTGCCAGGCGTCGTGGCTGACCATGCCATCGGCGCCGAACAGCGTGTTGGCCAGGATGTTGGGCGAGCTCGGATCGCCCTGCGGCGTGCCGGCGGCGGTGCCGGTGACGAGCACGAATTCGCAGCCCAACGCCAGCAAATGCTCGACGTCCGATTCGAGCGTGTCCTCGGCGCCTTCGCGCCAGGTCTCAGCCAGCCGGCCCAGTTCCACCAGCGACAGCATCAGCAGGGTCGCCTGCGGCACCAGCAGCTGGCGCACGGCGGTGAGCAGTTCCTCGGCGTCGTCGTCGGGCAGGTCGGGCAGGCGGGAACTGAACGGATCGAGGATCAGCGGCGCGTCCGGATAGTCCGACAGGATCTCGGCGATCGCCGCCACCTGCTCGATGTTGGTCAGCGCCCCGACCTTGAAGGCGGCCATGGTCATGTCCTCCAGGACCACGCGGGCCTGGTCGGAAACCCAGTCCGGATCGATTTCCTGCACGTCCTCGACGCGCGCGCTGTCGCCGATCAGCAACGCGGTGGTGACCGCCAGTCCGGTGCAGGAGAGGGCCGAAAAAGCCGCCAGGTCGGCCTGGACGCCCATCGCGCCAGCCGGATCGGCAGCGCCGAAGCTTAATATGAGAGGAGAAGTTTGGTTTTGCACGGCTGGTAGATTAAGATACCTAATTCAGCATTTTACTTGATTGAAGGGTGGCAGAACGTGAGTAGCAATGAAACAACGCAGGAGTTCCAGACCTGGATGTGCCTGATCTGTGGCTGGATCTACGACGAGCAGGCCGGACTCCCGGACGAAGGCATCGCCCCCGGCACCCGCTGGGCCGACGTGCCGATGAACTGGAGCTGCCCGGAATGCGGCGCGCGCAAGGACGATTTCGAGATGGTCGCCATCTGACACAAGCCGGCGCGGGCGGTTGTATCCGGCCGCCCGGCGCCAGCAAGGCGCGCCGGCCGCTCCGCCTATGCTATCGTGTAGCATCAATCAAGCGATTCGATTATGACGACCACGCCGCAAGCCAATGTGACCGATTCGGCCCTGAAAATCATGGTGATCGACGATAGCAGCACGATACGCCGGTCGGCCGAGATCTTCCTGAGCCAGGCCGGCTATCGGGTGGTGCTGGCCGAAGACGGCTTCGACGCCCTGGCCAAGATCAACGACCACCACCCGGCGCTGGTGTTTTGCGACATCCTGATGCCGCGCCTGGACGGCTACCAGACCTGCGCCCTGATTAAAAAAAGCGCGAAATTCCATGCCACGCCGGTGCTGATGCTATCGTCCAAGGACGGTCTGTTCGACCGCGCGCGCGGCGCGATGGTCGGTTCGGCCGCCTATCTGACCAAACCTTTTACCAAGGACAGCCTGCTGGCCGCCGTGCGCGAGCACACCGGCGGCGCGTCCGTCCCGTCACCAGAATAAGAAAGCCACAGAGGCAATTATGGCCATACACCGCATTTTGATCGTCGACGATTCGCCCACCGAACGTTACTACCTGACCGATATCCTGGTGCGCAACGGCTTTTCGGTGTCCGTGGCCGAAAACGGCGAGGAGGCGCTGGTCAAGATCAAGGCCGACAAGCCGCAGCTGATCCTGATGGACGTCGTCATGCCCGGAGCGAACGGCTTCCAGGTCACCCGTTCGATCGCCCGCGACCCGGCGCTGCAGGATGTGCCGGTGATAATCTGCTCCAGCAAAAACCAGGAGACCGACCGTATCTGGGGCATGCGCCAGGGTGCGCGCGACTACCTGGTCAAGCCGGTCGACGCGGCCGACCTGCTGGCCAAAATCGCCGCGCTCGACGTCCAGGCGGGCAATGCCGGCCCGGCCGGCCAAGACTAAGCGATGGACAACCGCGCGCCAGACAGCGCCGCCGACGGCGCCGCCGCGCCGGCCGGCACGGAACGCCGCAGCCGCCTGCGCCAGTATCAGGTGCAACTGCTCGAGCGCATGCAGGCCGCCAAGACCGGGGCCAACGTCGGCGGGCGCGAATTGGGTGTGCTGATCGGCGGCCGTCCGTGCCTGCTGGACCTGACGCAGATCGGCGAGATCGTGCCGCCGCAGCCGGTGACGCCGGTGCCGTTGACGCGCGACTGGTATCAAGGCCTGGCCAATATACGCGGCAACCTGACCGGGGTTATCGACCTGGCGCGCTACCAGTGGCAGGGCGACGGCGCCGACGACACCACGGTGTCGGAGCGCCGCTTCATCACCTTCGCGCCGGGATTGGGCTTTAACTGCGCGCTGCTGGCCGGGCGCGTGCTGGGGCTGCGCAAGCTGGCGGACATGCAAGCGGCGCCGCCCGCCGACGGCGCGCCGGCGTGGTGCGGCCACCAATTCGACGACGCCGAGGGCCGAAGCTGGACCCGGATCGACCTGGCGCAGCTGGTGCGCGAGCCCGCTTTTCTGCAGGTGGGCTACTGATGCACGTACACTGCGGGTGATGGGGACCAAACTGGCAGGGGCGGGCCGCACCGCCGGTCGCATAATTTAATCCGGAGAGGGTGGAATGGCTTTCAAGATGGGTAGTTTTTCGAATGGCAACCGGAATGCCGACCAGGACCTGACAGCGAATTCGGAATTCGGCGAGGCCGGCGATTCGCAGTTCATGCATGCCGCCGCCGCAACCGAAAACGCCGCCGCCGATGCCGCCACCGACGGCGGCGCGCCGCTGCGCCTGCGCGATGCGCTGGGCCGTCTCGGCACCCGCGTGGCGCCCGCCGAAACCGCGGCCGGCTTCAAACTGCCGCTGATCGGCCATCTGCCCGCGCAGCGCCAACTGAGTATTTTGTCGACGGCGCTGGCCGTGAGCCTTGGCGCGAGCGCGGTGTTCGTCGCGCTCAACACCATCCACAGCGCCAACCGCTCGGCCCAAACCCAGGTCGCCAGCGACGCGTTGATGCATTCCCAGCGCATCGGCAAAGCGGCGCCGAACGCGGTGCAGGGTAGCGCCGAAGGCTTCCGCCAGCTGGAGGAAAGCCGCAAGGAACTCAATAACGACATCCGGCTGATGACGCGCGGCGGCACCTATCAGGGGCGCGAAATCGGCGAACCGCGCGCCGACCTGGCGCCGGTGGTGGTGGCGGCGAGCAAACAGTGGAGCGCCACCGACATCGCCGCCGACACCATCCTGACGCTCAAGGGCGACTTGAGCGGCGTCGACAAGACGCTGCAAAAACTCAACACGATGTCGCCGGACCTGCTGGCGCGCACCGAGGAAATCACCGCCATCAAGCTGCAGCGCGGCGGTACGGGGCGCGAGCTGGCGGCCCTGGGCGGGTTGTCGATGCTGACCCAGCGCATGAGCCGTGGCGCCAGCGAGTTCCTCACGGCCGGCGGCATCAGCTCGGAGACGGCGTTCCAGCTGGGGCGCGACACGACCGTGTTCCGCAACACGGTCGACGGTTTCCTCAACGGCAGCGCGCCGCTGGGCATCGCCGCCGTGCGCGACGCGGACCTGCGCGAGAAGTTCACCGCGCTCAAAGGCGACTTCGAGGAATATCAAAAGCTGGTGACGGCGATCCTCAACAAGCTGGATAAATTCAGCGCCGCGAAAACCGCCGAGCAGCTGATCTTCAATGACAACGAGGCCTTGCGCCAACGACTGTCGGTGCTGCAGCAGGCCTACCGCGAAGACCAGGACTCGCTCGGGCCGACGTTCTGGCTGATGGTGGCCGGCGGTTTGCTCACGCTGATCATAGCGGCGGCCATCGGCCGCGTGCTGCTGATGGATTCCCACAACCGCACGCGCGGCGCCGACCGCCGCCGCCGGGAGGCGGAGGCGATGCGCCAGCAATCGCAGCGCAAGGAGGAGGAAGCCAAGGCCATGAACGACCAGAACCAGGCGGCGATCCTGCGCCTGATGAACGAGCTGCAGGAAGTGGCCGACGGCGACCTGACGGTGCAAGCCACCGTGTCCGAGGACATCACCGGCGCGATCGCCGACTCGGTCAACTACACGGTCGAAGAATTGCGCGGGCTGGTGGGGCGGGTGACCGCGACCGCCGAACAGGTGACCAAGGCGTCGACGCACGCGCAAACGATCGCCAGCAATCTGCTGCAGGCGTCGCAGCGGCAGTCGCGCGAGATCCAGGACGCCAGCGCCACCGTGGCCAAGATGGCCAACGAGATCACCGACGTGTCGCGCTCGGCCAGCGAATCGGCCGACGTCGCGCGCCAGTCGGTGGCGGCGGCGCAGCAAGGGTCGACGGCGGTGGAAAACGCCATCAAGGGCATGCACGAGATCCGCGAGCAGATCCAGGACACCTCCAAGCGCATCAAGCGGCTGGGTGAATCGTCGCAGGAGATCGGCGAGATCACCGAGCTCATTTCCGACATCACCGAACAGACCAACGTGCTGGCGCTGAACGCGGCGATCCAGGCCGCGTCGGCCGGCGAGGCGGGGCGCGGCTTCTCGGTCGTGGCGGAGGAGGTGCAGCGGCTGGCGGAGCGCTCGGCCGAAGCGGCCAAGCAGATCGGCGCGCTGGTGCGCACCATCCAGACGGACACCCACGACGCGGTGGCGGCGATGGAAAAGTCGACCCAGGGCGTGGTCGAAGGCGCGCGTTTGTCCGACGCGGCCGGCGCGGCGCTGAACGACATCTCGCAGGTGTCGAACCGGCTGGCCGAGCTCATTTCCGGCATTTCGCTCGCCACCGGCCAGCAGGCGACATCGGCCAACGGCGTGGCGCACAACATCCAGCACATCCTCACGGTGACCGAGCAGACGCAGGACGGCACGCAGCAAACCGCGCAATCGATCCATAAACTGTCCGTGCTGGCGCAGGAATTGAAAAACTCGGTGGCGCGATTCCGTATCGCGTCCTGAACGCACGCTGCGCACCTCATTGAAAGGCCTAGGCAAGCATGACCACAACTGATTTTTCGACACCGCCGCAACCGCAACTGGATACCGGACCGCTGTCCTGGGTGATGGTCGAGATCCGCGAATCGCTGGCGCGCTCCAGGACCGCGCTGGTCGAGGCGGGCGGCAGGGCGGCGGAAGATCAGGCGACGCAGCTGCAGCATGCGAAATCGCATCTGCACCAGGCCCACGGCGCGTTGCAGATGGTCGACATCGACGGTGTGAGCCAGATGACGCAGCTGGCCGAGGCGGCGCTTGACCGCTTCAAGGCCGGCACGGTCAAGTGCAGCACCGATCATGTGGAGGCGGTCTCGCAGTTGTACCAGGCGCTGGTCGAGTATCTGGAGGAGCTGCTGGAGGGCGCGCCGTCGCAGCCGGCCAGGCTTTTCCCTTACTACCGCGCGGTGCAGGAGATGATAGGCGCCGACCGCATACACCCGGCCGATTTGTTCTTCCCCGATCTGTCCGCGGCGCCGGCCCCCGACTTCGCCGAAGGCGGCGAGGGCGCCGACGCGCCGGCCGACGCCGTGGCCGACGCCGTGGCCGACTACACGGCCTACCGACAGCGTTTCGAACGCGCGCTGCTGCCTTACATGAAAAGCACCGAGCCGGGGCAACAGCGGCAACACGCCGCCGCGCTGCTCGACGCCGTGAAGCTGGTCGCCGACGCCCAGCGCGACGCCAAGGCCCGCACCTTCTGGCTGGCGATGCAGGGCTTCGCCGAGCTGGTGGCCGACGGCGAGCTGGCCGGCAGCCTGTATGTGAAACAGCTGTTCGGGTTGATCAATCTGCAAATCCGCCGTCTCAGCCAGGGCACCGTCGCCCAGCCGGACACGATGCTGCGCGACGCGCTGTTCTTCATCGCGGCGGCCGGCGCCGGCACCGAATCGCCGACGGCGAGAACCATGCGCGCCGCCTTCGCGCTCGACGGCCTCGCGCCGGACGACTACGAGACCCGCCGCTATGGCCAGATCGACAGCGAGGCGCTGGAACGCGCCAAGACCGGCATGGCGCAGGCCAAGGCCAGTTGGGACAGGCTGGCCGACGCGGAAATCGATCCGGGTCTGGATGTCGCCTTCGACACCGCGCTGGCCGATGTGGCGGGCGAATGCGACAAGTTGAATATGCCGGCCCTCGGCGCGCTGATGCGCCAGTTGGCCGAGGTGGCCCGCACCGCCGTCGCGGCCGGCCGCAGCGAGGAGCTGGCGCTGGAAATGGCCACCGCGCTGCTGTTCGCCGAGCATGGCCTGGAACAGATCCGCCACCTGCCGACCGACTTCGCGGCGAACGCCGATACGATCGGCGCGCGCTTGCTGGCGCTGGTCTCCGGCGATACGCCGCCGGAGCCGGCGCAGTGGCAAAACGGTTTGGCGCGGCAGATGCGGCAGGACGACACCGCGATCGCGCTGGCGCTGGAAATGAAGACCGGCTTGCGCCAGGTGGAGAAGGTGCTCGACGAGTACTACATCGATCCGTCCAAGCGCGCGGCGCTGGCCGAACTCGATCCGGTGCTGCACCAGCTGCAGGGCGCGCTGGCGATGCTCGATCAGGAAGACGCGATGAAGGCGGCGCTGCACGTCAAGGCGTCGGTGCAGGCGCTGGCTGCCGGCGGCGGCGATCCGGCGCTGCAGGCGAAGACGCTCGACGACATCGCGCAGAATGTCGGCGCGCTGGGCTTTTTTGTCGATATGCTGGCGCAAAACGCGGCCGGCGCGCGCCAGCGTTTTACCTTCGATGCGCAGCAGGGGACCTTCCGTTCGGTGCCGTTCAAGAAGATGGCGGAATCGGAGTCGATACCTGTGCTGGATCAGGAGGTGATGGCGCCCGCGCCGGCGTCGATGCCGGCCGAAGCGCCGCCGCCCGCCGCCAGCGACGCGGCGGTGGAGGCCGAACTGCTGGAGATCTTCATCGCCGAGGCGCGCGAGGTGCTGGACTTTGTCGATGAAACGCTGGGCAAGCCGCGTTCGGCATTCGGCGGCGAGCAGTCGCTGATCATGTTGCGCCGCTCCTTCCATACGCTCAAGGGCAGCGGACGGATGGTGGGGCTGAACCAGTTCGCCGACGCCGCGCATGCGGTCGAGCGCGTGATGAACACCTGGCTGGCCGAGGAGCGGCCTTTGTCCGATGCGCTGTTCGAGTTGCTGGCCGCCGCCGCGCGGGAGCTGGGTGCATGGGTCGGGGAGCTGGCGTCCGCAGGCGTGTCGGCACGCAACGCCGACGCTTTGACGGCCGCCGCCCTGCGTGTTCAGGAGGGCGGCGAATTCTTCATCGAAGACGCGGCTGCGGCGCCGGAGGCGACCGAGGCGCCTGTGGCGATCGAGGCATCCGAGGTCGCCGAGCCGCCGCCGGCCACCGAACCGGTGCCGGTCGCCGAGCCGTCAACGCCACCTGCGGCGCCGTCCACCACCGGCAACGTCATCGAGTTCCCCACCGTCGCGCCGCCGCTGGCGCCGCGCGACGACAACGTCAAGCATATCGGCGAGCTGGCCATCCCCCTGCCGTTGTACAACATCTATCTGCACGAAACGGACGAACTGGTTCGCCTGCTGCAGCAGGACTTCGGCGAGTGGCGCCATGAGCCGCGCCGGCCGGTCAATCCCGAGGCGTTGCAGGCGTCCCACACGCTGGCCGGCACGTCGGGCACGGTCGGCTTCAAGGTGTTGCGCGAAGTGGCGCTGGCGCTGGAGGCCACGCTGGAATCGCTGCTGCCCCCCGCTCCGCATCTGGATCAGGCGCAGCACGACCTGCTGGACTTCGCGATAGAGCGCATCCGCCAGATGCTGCAAAGTTTTGCGCAGGGTGGGATGCCGGCCGCGCAGCCGGAACTGGTCACCGCCTTGCAGCAGTTGAGCGAGGAACTGGCCGCCACGCCACCCGGCGCCGGCCGGGATATCGAAGCGCGCCTGGACGATCTGGTGGCGGAGACGATGGAGAACATCGCCTCGCCGCCGCAGTCGACGGAGCCGGAGGCGGAGGACACGCCGCTGGACCGTTTGTTCAGGGACGCCTACGAAGTGCTGAGCGGGAGCGTGCCGGAATCGGAAGTCCCCGCGTCCGCGCCGGAGCCGAAAAAGATAGAAGCGCGCGCCGATGACAGCATCGATGACCTGTTCAACGCGGCCTTTGACGACGCCTTTGCCGAGCCGCCCCTGAACATCGCCGCGCCGTCGGAACCGGAAATGGAGCCGGAGCCGCAGCCGGAAGTGGCGCCCGGGCCGGAAGCGGAACCCGAGCCGGAACACGAACCCGAGCCGGAAGCCGAACCCGAACCCGAGCCGGAAGCCGAGCCGGAACCCGAGCCGGAACCGGCACCGGAACCCGAACCCGAGGCGGAATCCGAACCGGAACCCGCCGCCACGCCGGACGCCGAGATCATCGAACTGGCCCCGGCCGAGCCGGAAATTCTGGCCGCCGCCCCCGCGCTCTTCAACGACGAGCTGGACGCCGACCTGCTGCCGGTCTTCGTCGAAGAAGGCGCCGACCTGCTGCCGCAAGTGGGCGAAGCGTTGCGCGCCTGGCAGCATAATCCCGCCGACACGTCCCACGCGCAAGGCCTGCTGCGCCTTCTGCACACCGTCAAGGGCAGCGCGCGCATGGCCGGCGCGATGCGCCTGGGCCAGCACGCGCATGAAATCGAAACCCATATCGAAAACATGGTGCACGCCGGCTTCGCCACGCCGCAGGCGTTCGACGAGCTGCTCGCGCACTACGACCACGCCTTGCTGCTGTTCGAGCAGTTGCAGCATCCGGACGCGCTCAAGTCCGTCCCGGCCGAGGCGGGTGTGGCAGGCCTTGCCGCCGATATCGACAGCATGCAGGCCGGCACCCCGGCGACGGCGGGTGGCGATGCGGCGCCCGGCGCCGACATCGCGGCCGCGGACGACGTGGCCACCGCTGCGTCGGCGATACCGCCGGGCGAGGAGCCGCCGGCCGGCGCCAAATCGCCGCTGGTGCGCGTGCGCGCCGACATCCTGGACCGGCTGGTCAACCAGGCCGGCGAGGTATCGATCTCGCGCTCCAAGCTGGAGAACGAAGTGGCCACCTTGCGCTCGTCGCTGCTGGACTTCTCGGAGAACCTGACCCGCCTGCGCCGCCAACTGCGCGAGGTGGAAATGCAGGCCGAATCGCAGATCGCCTCGCGCATGTCGGTGTCGAGCGAGCGCGAATTCGACCCGCTCGAATTCGACCGCTTCACCCGCCTGCAGGAGCTGACCCGCATGATGGCGGAAAGCGTCAACGACGTCGCCTCGTTCCATGAAAGCTTGACCCGTGGCGTCGACGCCGCCGGCAACGATCTGGTGCTGCAAGCGCGCCTGACGCGCGACCTGCAGCGTGACCTGATGCGGGTGCGCATGGTGCCCTTCGCCAGCATCTCGGAGCGGCTGTTCCGCGTGGCCCGTCAAAGCGCCAAGGAAGTGGACAAGCGCGTCAACCTGGACATTCGCGGCAGCGCCGTGGAGATCGACCGCAGCGTGTTGGAGCGCATGGCCGCGCCGTTCGAACACCTGCTGCGCAACGCCATCGCCCACGGCGTGGAGTCGCGCGCCGCCCGGGCCGAAGCCGGCAAGAGCGAGACCGGCGAGCTGCTGGTGCAGGTCACGCAGCAGGGCAACGAGGTTGTCATCGAATTTTCCGACGACGGCGCCGGCCTCGATCTGGACCGCATCCGCGCCAAGGCGATCGGCAGCGGCCTGCTGCACGAGGGGGACGAGGTCACCGACGCGCAGATCGCCGACCTGATTTTCGAGCCGGGCTTCTCCACCGCCGAATCGCTGACCGAGCTGTCGGGGCGCGGCGTCGGCATGGACATCGTGCAGTCGGAGGCGCAAGCGCTGGGCGGGCGCGTCGACCTGTTCTCCGAGCGGGGCAAGGGTACGCGCTTCACCATCCACCTGCCGTTGACCCTGGCCGTCACCCAGGTCGTGCTGCTCGACGCCGGCGGCAAGACCTACGCCTTCCCGTCGATCCTGGTCGAACAGGTGCTGCAGATGAAGGACGCGGCGCTGGCCGACGCGCATCACAGCGGCTTCGTGCCGATCCAGGGGCACCAGGCGGCGCTGCATTACCTGCCCGCCTTGCTGGGCGAGGCGGATGCGCCGCCGCCGTCGCAGCGGTCGGCGCCGGTGATGATGCTCAAGAACGGCAACGAGCGGCTGGCGGTGCAGGTCGACGAGGTACTGGGCAACCGCGAGGTGGTCATCAAGAACATCGGTCCGCAGTTGTCGCGCATGGCGGGCATCGCCGGGGCGACGGTGCTGGGGACGGGCGATATCGTGCTGATTCTGAATCCGGTGGCGCTGGTGCAGCATCTGGCGCATCAGCCGGAGGCGCGGCGGCGGTATGCGCAGGCGGCCAATCCGGCGGCGCCGGCGCGTCCGGGCGCGCGCTCCATCATGGTGGTCGATGATTCGATGACGGTGCGGCGCGTGACCCAGCGCTTGCTGGAGCGCGAAGGCTACAACGTCCTGCTGGCCAAGGATGGCGTGGACGCGCTCGAGCAGCTGCAGGACATGACGCCGGATTTGATGCTGGTCGATATCGAGATGCCGCGCATGGACGGCTTCGACCTGACACGCAACGTGCGCGGCGACGACCGGACCAGGGAGATTCCGATCATCATGATCACGTCGCGCAGCGCCGACAAGCACCGCAATTACGCCTTGCAGCTGGGCGTGAACGCGTATTTCGGCAAGCCGTTCCAGGAGCCGGTGCTGCTGGAAGCGATCAGCGGCTTATTGAAATAACCGCGCTTATTCCGGCTGCGCGGGTTTCTTCACCACCTCGTAGCGCTCCAACGTGCGTTTGCGCGCTTCGTCGTGCATCACGACCGGTGCCGGATAATCGAGCGGCGGCATGCGCGGGGTTTGCCATGGTGCGTGGATTTCCTTGTCACCGAGGTCTTTCAACTGCGGCAGATAGCGCCGGATGAATTTACCGGCGCCGTCGAATTTCTCCGATTGCGTGATCGGATTGAAAATCCGGAAGTACGGCTGCGCGTCGCAGCCCGACGACGACGCCCATTGCCAGCCGCCGTTGTTCGACGCCAGGTCGAAGTCGTTCAGCTGCAGCGCGAAATACGCCTCGCCGCGCCGCCAGTCGATGCCCAGGTCCTTGATCAGGAAGCAGGCCGTCACCATGCGCAGGCGGTTGTGCATATAGCCGGTCTGGTTCAGCTGGGCCATCGCCGCGTCCACCAGCGGATAGCCGGTGCGGCCTTCGCACCAGGCGGCGAACAATGCATCCGCCTCCGGTCCCGTCTCCCATTGAATGGCGTCGTAGGCCGGCTTGTAAGCGCCGCCGACCACGTGCGGATTGTGGAACAGGATCATCGCGTAGAACTCGCGCCAGATCAGTTCGGCCAGCCAGACCGGCGCGCCTTCGCCGCCGGCGCCGCGCGCCATCAGGTCCACCACCGTGCGCACCAGATGGCGCACCGACAGGGTGCCGAAGCGGAAATGCAGCGACAGGTACGACGGCCCCTTGACCGCCGGATAGTCGCGCGCCGTCTTGTAGTCGGCGATGCGCGGCAGGAAATCGTCGAACAGCGCCGCCGCGCCGGACATGCCGGTCGGAATAGCGAGCTCGGCCAGATTACTCGGCTCGAAGCCCAACTCGGCCAGGGTCGGCAGCGCCGGCGCGGGCGAGGGCGGCGGCGCCAGCCGCGCCGCGTGCGGTCCGATGTGGTATGGCGCCAGCACCGACGGATCGGCCGTCATCTTTTTCAGCCAGGCGTTCTTGTAGGGCGTGAATACCGAGAACACGCCGCCGGTTTGCGACAGCACTTCGCTTTTTTCAAAGATCACCTGGTCCTTGTAGCTGAAGAACCGGCGGCCGGCCGCTTCCAGCGCCCCGGCCACGGCGGCGTCGCGGGCGATCGCTTGCGGTTCGTAATCGTGGTTGCAAAACACGGCGTCGACGCCCAGTTCGGCCGCCAGCGCCGGGATGTCGGTGACCGGATCGGCATGGCGCACGATCAGGTGGCCGCCCAGCTGGCGCAGCTCGTCGGCCACCTCGGCCAGGCTGGCATGGATGAAGTCGACGCGGCGGTCGCGGCGCGGCAGGGCGTCCAGGATGGTCGTATCGTAGACAAAAACACAATGCACGGCGGCGCTGTCCTGCAGCGCCTGATTCAGGGCGACATGGTCGAACACGCGCAAATCGCGGCGCAGCCATACCAGGGACGATTTCAGTTTCATTCGGTCTGTGTCAATCTCGTGGGGGAACGCAATCATGGCCGCACCCTCAATTCAGTGTAAACTATCGGTGAGAGGGACAGCTGCTAGCGGCGCGATGTTACAGCATTTGTCCAGGACAAGGCGAGGGAACTAGTGCAGGACCCAGCGGCGGCACGGTAAGATCACGCACCCAGCACAGAGAGAGCAACGCGTATGAAGAAGAGCAAAATCGGCAAAACTCTACCTGTATCGGCCCTGAGCAAGGGAGAATCCCGGGAGGAGATGGACGAACTGGGCCCCATCGGCACCGGCGGCACCCCATCCTTGAACCTGGCTAATCATTTCCTAATTGCAATGCCTTCCATGCAAGACCCGGTCTTTGGCGGCACCGTCGTATATGTCTGCGAGCACAACGAAAACGGCGTGTTGGGCGTGGTGATCAACAAACCGACCGATATGACCATGCAAGTGTTGTTCGAACGCATAGACTTAAAGCTGGAGGAGGGCCCGGGCCTGGAATCCCACGTGGACGAGCCCATCATGTTCGGCGGCCCGGTGCAGGACGACCGCGGCTTCGTGCTGCACACGCCGGGCCAGCGCTACTCGTCGTCGCTGACGGTGACCAAGGATATCGCCTTCACGACGTCGATCGACGTGCTCGAGGCCGTCGCCGCCGGCGAGGGCCCGCCGCAAATGCTGGTGTCGATCGGCTACTCGGGCTGGAGCCCGGGCCAGCTGGAGGAGGAGATCGGCCGCAATGGCTGGCTCACCGTCGGCGCCGATCCCGACATCCTGTTCAACCTGCCCATCGAGGAACGCTACACGGCCGCCATGCGCCTGCTGGGCATCGATCCGCTGATGCTCACGTCCGAGGCCGGCCATGCGTGAGTTCGGTCAACCGTGAGCGTCGACACCATCTTCGCTTTCGATTTCGGCGTCAAACGGATCGGCGTGGCCATGGGTAACACGATGATTCGCCAGGCCCAGCCAGTCAAAGTCATCGCCGCCATCGACAACGCCACGCGCTTTGCCGCCATCGGCGCCTTGCTCGACGAATGGAAACCCGCCCGCCTGGTGGTCGGCCTGCCGATGCATCCCGATGGCGCCGAGCACGACATGACGGCGCGCGCGCGCAAGTTCGCCAACCAGCTGCACGGCCGCTTCAACCTGCCGGTCGAGCTGGTCGACGAGCGCTATTCGTCGGCGGTCATTTCCGCCAGGCGCGGCGAGGTCATCGACGACCGCGCCGCCGCCATCATCCTGCAACAATATTTCGACGCAACCTAGCGAACCACCATGTCCACACTGAACCCCCACCAACTCGATGCCGAGACGCTGTACGCGGCCCTGCTGGCCGACGTCAAGGCCGGCCTGGAAGGCGTGTCCGACGTCGCCATCGTCGGCATCCACTCCGGCGGCGCCTGGATCGCCGAACGCCTCGCGGCCGACCTCGGCCTGTCGGCCCGCTGCGGCGTGCTCGACGTCTCGTTCTACCGCGACGATTACGCCAAGAAGGGCTTGCCGGCCGAGGTCAAGCCGACCAACATCTGCTTCGACGTCGCCGCCGCCAACATCCTGCTGGTCGACGACGTGCTCTACACGGGCCGCACCACGCGCGCCGCGATCAACGAGCTGTTCGACTACGGCCGCCCGGCGCGCATCATGCTCGCCGCGCTGGTCGACCGCAGCGAGCGCCAGTTGCCGGTGGCCGCCGATTTCGTCGCCGCGCACGTGGCCGTGCCGCCGGGGCAGGCGCTGGTGCTCAAGCGCGCCGACGATGGACAATTCACGCTTACCCTAGACCACGCATAACATCACGACCCCCACCACCATGCTCAATCCGCAACTGAATAAAAACGGCGAACTCCAGCACCTGCTGTCGATCGAGGGACTGCCCAAGTCCATCCTCAATCACATCCTGGACACCGCCTCGTCGTTCGTCGGCATCTCGGACCGCGACGTCAAGAAAGTGCCGCTGATGCGCGGCAAGTCGGTGTTCAATCTGTTCTTCGAGAACTCGACGCGCACCCGCACCACCTTCGAGATCGCCTCCAAGCGGTTGTCGGCCGACGTCATCAACCTGAACATCCAGGCCTCGTCGGCCAGCAAGGGCGAATCGCTGCTCGACACAATCGACAACCTGTCGGCCATGCACGCCGACATGTTCGTGGTGCGCCACGCGCAGTCGGGCGCGCCGTACCTGATCGCCAAGCACCTGCACGACACCAGGCAGTCGCACGTGCACGTGGTCAACGCCGGCGACGGCCGCCACGCGCACCCGACCCAGGGCCTGCTGGACATGTACACGATCCGCCACTACAAGAAGGACTTCACCAACCTGACGGTGGCCATCGTCGGCGACATCCTGCACAGCCGCGTGGCGCGCTCGGACATCCACGCGCTGACCACCTTGGGCGTGCCGGAAGTGCGCGCGATCGGCCCGCACACGCTGCTGCCGGGCGGCCTGGAGCAGATGGGCGTGCGCACCTTCACCAACATGGAAGAGGGCTTGAAGGGCGTCGACGTGATCATCATGCTGCGCCTGCAAAACGAGCGCATGAGCGGCGCGCTGCTGCCGTCGGCGCAGGAATACTTCAAGAGCTACGGCCTGACGCCGGAGCGCCTGGCGCTGGCCAAGCCGGACGCGATCGTCATGCACCCGGGGCCGATGAACCGCGGCGTGGAAATCGATTCGGCGGTGGCGGACGGTCCGCAGGCGGTGATTTTGCCGCAGGTGACGTTCGGCATCGCGGTACGGATGGCGGTGATGAGCATTGTGGCGGGAACGCAAGGATGAAAGCAGGAATGAACTCGAATAAAACTCTCCATATCAAGAACGGCCACCTGGTCGACCCGGCCAACGGCATCGACGCCAAGCACGACCTGTACATCGCCGACGGCAAGGTGCTGGCGGTGGGCGCGGCCCCGGCCGGCTTCACCGCCGACCACACCATCGACGCCGCCGGCCTGATCGTTTCGCCCGGCCTGGTCGACCTGTCGGCGCGCTTGCGCGAGCCGGGCTACGAATACAAGGCCACGCTGGAATCGGAAATGCAGGCGGCGATGCAGGGTGGCGTGACCAGCCTGATCTGCCCGCCGGACACCGATCCCGTGCTCGACGAGCCGGGCCTGGTGGAAATGCTCAAGTACCGCGCCAAGACCTTGAACCAGGCCCACGTGCACCCGCTGGGCGCGCTGACCGTCGGCCTCAAGGGCAAGGCGCTGACCGAGATGGCCGAACTGACCGAAGCGGGCTGCATCGGCTTCGCGCAGGCGGAAGAACCGATCGAGGACACCAACGTGCTGCTGCGCGCCATGCAGTACGCCAAAACCTTCAACTACACGGTCTGGCTGCGCCCGCAGGACGCGCACATCGGCCGTGGCGGCATCGCCGCCAGCGGGCCGCTGGCGTCGCGCCTGGGCCTGTCGGGCGTGCCGGTGATGTCGGAAACCATCGCGCTGCACACCATCTTCGAATTGATGCGCTCGAGCGGCGCCCGCGTGCACCTGTGCCGCCTGTCGTCGGCCGCCGGCCTCGAGCTGGTGCGCCAGGCCAAGAAGGAAGGCTTGCCGGTCACCTGCGACGTCGGCGCCCACCACGTGCACATGACCGACGCCGACATCGGCTTCTTCGACTCCAACGCGCGCCTGACGCCGCCGCTGCGCAGCCAGCGCGACCGCGACGCCATCCGCCTCGGCCTGCTCGACGGCACCATCGACGCGCTGTGCTCGGACCACACGCCGGTCGACGACGACGAGAAACTGTTGCCGTTCGGCGAAGCCTCGCCCGGCGCCACCGGGCTCGAGCTGCTGCTGTCGCTGACCTTGAAATGGGCCGACGACTATGCCGCCGGCCAGCACCACGGCGCCGGCAAAGCCGCCCCGCGTCCGCTGGCGCGGGCCATTTCGCGCATCACGGCCGACGCCGCCCGCGTGGCCGGCCTGGCCGCCGGCACCTTGTCGGTCGGCGCGGTGGCCGACGTCTGCATCTTCGATCCGCAGGCGACCTGGACCGTCGAAGCGTCGGCGCTGGCCAGCCAGGGCAAGCACACGCCGTTCATCGGCTACAACCTGACCGGGCAGGTGCAAACCACCATCGTGGCCGGCCACGTCGCCTACCAACGCGGCTGAGCGGCTGATTTTCTGGATGAAAATTTCAATGATCTTCCGCCTGACGCGGGTGATGTTGCACGTGCTGTCGGGGATGGGAATCTGCGCCACGGTGTTCCCGTGGATTAGCCAGCACAAGCGTAACGCGCACATCCGCCGCTGGTCGACCCGGTTGCTGAAGATGTGCAACGTCGAGGTCGAGCAGCAGGCGGCAGCGCCGATGCTGGAGCGGGCGGTGGTGGTGGCCAACCACGTGTCGTGGCTGGACATCTTCGTCGTCCACAGCCTGCACCCCAGCCATTTCGTCGCCAAGGCGGAAATCCGCTCGTGGCCGCTGGCCGGCTGGCTGGCGGAGAAGGCCGGCACCGTCTTCATTTCGCGCGGCAACCGGCGCGATCTGCGGCATATCTTCAAGGGGCTGGTGACGACGCTGGAGCGCGGCGAGCGCGTGGCGTTCTTCCCCGAAGGCACCACCTCGTCGCAGGGCAACCTGCTGCCGTTCCACGCCAACCTGTTCGAGGCGGCGATCGACGCCAGGGTGCCGGTGCAGCCGGTGGCCTTGTCGTACGTCGATCCGACGGGCGCGCGGCATCCGTCGGTCGATTTCATCGGCGACATGACCTTCGCCGAGAGCATCATCGCCATCCTCGACGGCCCGCCGGTGCTGGCGAAGTTGATGGTGCTGGCGCCGATCGACACCATCGGCGCGCACCGCCGCGAACTGGCCGAGGTGACGCACCAGGCGGTGGCCGCCGCGCTGGGCGTGACGGCGGCGCCGCATTGAGGGCACGGTGAAGCATGCCGGGCCACGGACAAGCAGGGCGGATTAGCGCGGCGTAATCGGCGTTGCGCCTGACCCGCCCTGCAGATCGCCGCGACCCATCAGGCTTTCTTCTTGTCGCTCGGCTCCTGGAACTGCGGGCATTGCACCTGCAGCAGGCTGCGGTCCTCCAGACACACCGCCGACAACTGCCCGCCCCACACGCAGCCACTGTCGAGGCCGATCAGGTTGGGCTTCAACGTCAGCCCCAGCGCCGACCAGTGCCCGAACACCACCGTGTCGCGCGCCGTGCGCCGCCCCGGCACCTCGAACCACGGCATCAGGCCCGAGCCTTCCTCGGCCGTGCCGCTTTCCTTCATCTTGAAATCCATCACGCCGTCGGCGCTGCAAAAGCGCAGCCGCGTCATGGCGTTGATGATGCAGCGCAGCCGGTCGGCGCCGCGCAGCCCGTCCGACCATCGGTCGGGCAGGTTGCCATACATCTCGGCCAGGAACTCGGCGAAGCTGTCGTCCGGGCCGCGCAGCATGTCCTGCACCTCGCCGGCCAGCGCGATGGCCTGGTCGGCGCTCCACTGCGGCAACAGGCCGGCGTGCACCAGCACGTGGCCCTGCACCCGGATCGCCAGCGGACGGCGCCGCACCCAGTCGATCAGCTCGTCGCGGTCGGGCGCGTGCAGGATGTCGGCCAAGGTGTCGGACTTGTGCTCGGCGCGGATGCCGTAGGCCACGGCCAGCAGGTGCAGGTCGTGGTTGCCCAGCACGCTGTCGATGAGGCCGCCGCTGGCCATGCACAGCTTGCGCACGTGGCGCAGGGTGGCCAGCGAATCCGGGCCACGGTTGATCAAGTCGCCCGCGAACAGGATGGCGGGCTCGGCCACGCCGACCTCGGCCGCGTGCGCGCGTATGCGGTCGAGCATGGACAAGGCCTGCTCGTGACAGCCTTGTAAATCCCCGATTACATAGGTTTTCATATGGAAGCTCTCTGGTTCGTTGCTTTGGAATCTGAATTACCCTGAAATCAGAGTGCGAATGTTGATTTTTGCCCGTAGGCAGCGCAGTTTCACATAAAATCACTCTTACGACTGTTTTGACTCTTGCTGCGGGATACTAAATGATTTTTGTTACAGGTGGTGCCGGGTTCATCGGTTCAAACTTTGTCATCGACTGGTTGGCGCAGTCCGACGAGCCGGTGGTCAATTACGACAAGCTGACCTATGCCGGCAATCTGAACAACCTGGCGTCGCTGAAAAGCGACCCGCGCCACATCTTCGTGCGCGGCGACATCTGCGACCAGGCCCAGGTGCTGGCATTGTTCGAACTGCACCAGCCGCGCGCCGTGGTGCACTTCGCGGCCGAAAGCCATGTCGACCGCTCGATCCTCGGCCCCGGCGAATTCATCAACACGAACATCAACGGCACCTTCAGCCTGCTCGAAGCCACGCGCGCCTACTGGTCGGCGCTGCCGGACTCGGAAAAGGCGGCGTTCCGCTTCCTGCACGTGTCAACCGACGAGGTCTACGGCACGCTCGGCCCGGACGACGCGCCGTTCAGCGAGACCACCGCGTTCGCCCCGAACAGCCCGTACTCGGCGTCGAAGGCCGCGTCCGACCATCTGGTGCGTTCCTATCATCATACCTACGGCTTGCCGACGCTGACCACCAACTGCTCGAACAATTACGGTCCGTATCATTTCCCGGAAAAACTGATCCCGCTGATCATCGCCAACGCGCAGGCGGGCAAGCCGCTGCCGATCTACGGCGACGGCCAGCAGGTGCGCGACTGGCTGTACGTGAGCGACCATTGCGCCGCGATCCGCCGCGTGCTCGACGGCGGCCGCCTGGGCGAGACCTACAACGTCGGCGGCTGGAACGAGATGGCCAACCTGGACGTGGTGCACACCCTGTGCGACATGCTCGACCGGCTGCGGCCGAAGGCGGACGGCGCCAGCTACCGGGACCAGATCACCTACGTCAAGGACCGTCCCGGCCACGACCGCCGCTACGCCATCGACGCCCGCAAGCTCGAGCGCGAACTGGGCTGGAAGCCGGCCGAGACCTTCCAGACCGGCATCGCCAAGACGGTGCAGTGGTATCTGGACCACCAGGCATGGGTCGACGACGTGCAGTCGGGCGGCTACGCCAAATGGGTGGAAACCAACTACTTTAATCGCGAAGGCCAATCATGATGGGCACCACCCACGAGAACCGCCGCAAGGGCATCATCCTGGCCGGCGGCTCCGGCACCCGCCTGTATCCGGTGACGATGAGCGTGTCGAAACAGCTGCTGCCGATCTACGACAAGCCGATGATCTACCATCCGCTGACGGTGCTGATGCTCGCCGGCATGACCGAGATCCTGCTGATCTCGACGCCGCAGGACACGCCGCGCTTCCAGGACCTGCTGGGCGACGGCAGCCAGTGGGGCATCCACATCAGCTACGCGGTGCAGCCGTCGCCGGACGGCCTGGCGCAAGCCTTCATCATCGGCAGGGAATTCGTCGGCGATGCGCCATCGGCGCTGATCCTGGGCGATAACATCTATTACGGCAACGATCTCGACGCGCTGCTCAACCACGCCAGCGAGCAGGCCAGCGGCGCCACCGTGTTCGCCTACCACGTGCAAGACCCGGAGCGCTACGGCGTGGTCGAATTCGACGGCGGCCGCCAGGCCGTGTCGATCGAGGAAAAACCCAAGCAGCCCAAGTCCAATTACGCGGTCACCGGCCTGTATTTCTACGATAACCAGGTGTGCGACATCGCCGCCGGCATCAAGCCGTCGGCGCGCGGCGAGCTCGAGATCACCGACGTCAACCGCGTCTACCTCGAGAAACAGCAGCTCAACGTCGAAGTCATGGGGCGCGGCATGGCCTGGCTCGACACCGGCACCCACGAGTCGCTGCTGGAGGCGGGCCAGTTCATCGCCACCATCGAGAAACGCCAGGGGCTGAAGGTGGCGTGTCCGGAGGAAATCGCCTATCGCAAGGGTTATATCGATGCGGCCCAGCTGCGCAAGCTGGCCGAGCCGCTCAAGAAGAACAATTATGGCCAGTATCTGCTGCAGATCCTGGAAGACAAGGTCGTGCCACGATGAAGGTTGTCACTACGCCGCTCGAAGGGTTGCTGGTGCTCGAACCGCGCGTGTTCGGCGACGAGCGCGGCTTCTTCTACGAGAGCTACAACGCGCGCCAGTTCGCCGCGGCCACCGGCGTGGCCGCCGAGTTCGTGCAGGACAACCACTCGCGCTCGCGCCGTGGCGTGCTGCGCGGGCTGCATTACCAGATCCAGCAGCCGCAGGGCAAGCTGGTGCGCGTGACGGCCGGGGCGGTGTTCGACGTCGCCGTCGACATCCGCAAGGGCTCGGCGACGTTCGGCCAGTGGTACGGCGTCGAACTGAGCGCGGAAAACATGCGCCAGATGTGGATACCGGCCGGCTTCGCGCACGGCTTCGTGGTCACCAGCGAGCACGCCGAGTTCCTCTATAAAACCACCGACTACTGGGCGCCCGAGCACGAGCGCGCCATCCTGTGGAACGATGCGGCGATCGGCATCGGCTGGCCGCTGGACGTGACGCCGACCTTGTCGCCCAAGGACCAGGCCGCGCTGCCGCTGGCCGCCGCCGAGGTGTTCGCGTGAAGATTTTGCTGACCGGCAGCACCGGCCAGGTCGGCTACGAGCTGGCGCGCAGCCTGCAGGGCGTGGGCGAGGTGGTGGCGGTGGACCGGCAAGTCATGGACCTGTCCGATCTGGACCAGGTGCGCGACGTGATCCGCCAGGTCAAGCCGGGACTGATCGTCAATCCGGCCGCCTACACGGCGGTCGACAAGGCCGAGGGCGAGCCGGCGCTGGCGCACCGGGTCAACGCCGAGGCGCCGGCGCTGATGGCGCGCGAGGCCGCGCTGCTGGGCGCGGCGATGGTGCATTACTCGACCGACTACGTGTTCGACGGCAGCGACCCGTCGGCGCGGGTGGAGGGCGACGCCACCGGGCCGCTCAATGTCTACGGCGCCAGCAAGCTGGCCGGCGAGCAAGCCATCATCGCGGCCGGCATTCCGCACCTGATCTTCCGCACCAGCTGGGTCTATGGCATGCGCGGCAAGAACTTCCTGCTCACCATGCTGCGCCTGGCCAGGGAGCGCGACGAGTTGCGGGTGGTGGCCGACCAGCACGGCGCGCCGACGTGGAGCCGCACCATCGCCGACACTTCGGCGCTGGTATTGTCGCAGGCGCGCGCCGGCGGCGCCGACTGGTGGACCCGCAACAGCGGCGTTTATCATTTGAGCGCGCAGGGCCGCACCACGTGGTTCGAGTTCACCCAGGCGATCGTCGAGGCCGCCGGGCTCGAATGCCGCGTGCTGCCGATCGCCAGCGCCGAGTACCCGACGCCGGCCAGGCGGCCGCAATACTCGGTGATGTCGTCGCAATTGCTGATGACGCGCTTTTGCCATCTGCCGGACTGGAAAGCGGCGCTGCGCCTGTGCATGGAGTGAGCGCGGCCGCCATTTGTATCGATTGGTAAGCATTTCCGCCCGACCACTTTTCTGCTGTTATGATGCCGGCGCATAGACAAAAGCCGGCCGCTCCGCCGCGAGGCGATTCCCCGTTATCAATTCAGGATTACCGCGGCCAATCCGGTACAATCGCGGGTTAGCGTGCCGATAACCCGGCGGACGAAGGCTATCCCAAGCGCATCCGGTAATTTTGTATAGATAAAATATGTTTTCCTTTTTACTGAGCTTTGTCGCTTCCGCGCTCCTCACCCTGCTGGTCATCAAAGAATCAAGATTGCACGGGCCGGCGCTGGATTCGGACTTCCTCGGCGTCCAGAAAGTGCACGCGCACCAGGTCGCCCGGATAGGCGGCTTGTCGATCTTTTTGTCGGTCGCGCTCAGTTCCGCCATTTCGGTTTGGCGCGTGCCGTCGATGGGCAATTGGTTGTTTTCGCTGCTGGCGTGCGCGTCGATCGCCTTCGTCGGCGGCATCGTCGAGGATTACACGGGCCGCGTCAGCGCCACGCGCCGCTTGTTGCTGACCATGGCCGCCGCCGCGCTGGGCTACCTGCTGCTCGACGCCCGCATCGACCGCATCGATTTTCCGTTCGCCGCCTGGCCGATCCAATATGTGTGGATCACCCTGCCGCTGACGGTCCTGGCGGTGGCCGGCGTGGCCAACGCCGTCAACATCATCGATGGTTTTAACGGCCTGGCCAGCGTGGTCTGTATTTGCATGCTGCTCTCGCTCGGCTATGTGGCCTTGCAGGTCAATGATATGTTCGTGCTGATCGCGGCGCTGATGGTGGCGGGCGCCACCGCCGGTTTCCTGATCTGGAATTATCCGGTCGGCATGATATTCCTGGGCGACGGCGGCGCGTATTTCATCGGCTTTATGTTGGGCGAGTTGGCGTTGTTGCTGGTAATGCGCAATCCTCAAGTTTCTACCTGGTACGCCGCGTTGTTATTAATTTATCCGACGTTTGAAACCTTGTTTTCCGTTTATCGACGAATGTTCGTCCGTGGCAAGTCTCCCGCCATGCCCGACGGTATCCACCTGCATAGCCTGATCTTCCGCCGCATCGTGCAATGGGCGGTCGGCCGTAAAGAAGCGCGCGCGCTAATCCGCCGCAATTCGCTGACGTCGCCGTATTTATGGATGTTTTCGCTGATGGCGGTGATACCGGCCACGGTATTCTGGCGCCACACCTGGGTATTAATGGTGTTCTGTATTTTGTTTATCAGCAGTTACATCTGGATTTACGTGCGCATTGTCCGCTTTAAGGCGCCGCGCTGGATGATACGCCATAAGAAATTGTGATTTTTCCGGATTGAGGTAATATATTCGCGCAGCGCTTTATATTGTCATCACTTTAAAGGAAAGCCAAATGGACCTGTCGAATATGTCTTCCGCGGATTTGCGTAATCTGCAAGAGCAAGTGAAACGCGAATTGAAACAGCGCGAGGGTCAGGATCTGGCCAAGGCCCGCGAACAAATATTGGCGATCGCGCAAAGCGTCGGCATGCCGCTCAAGGAGCTGGTCGGCGGCGTCAGCACCGCCCGCGGCGGCAAGAAAACCGGTTCGGTGGCGCCGCGCTACCGCAACCCGGCCGACGAATCCCAGCAGTGGACCGGCCGCGGCCGCCAGCCGAAATGGGTCAAGGAATGGCTGGACGCCGGCAAAGACATCGCCGGCCTGAAAGTTTAAGCGTTTTATCCCCGTGACGGGCGGGCGGGGGCTTGCCTGCCGCCGGCATCGCACTTACACTATGATGTTGTGTCCCGCCACCACGCGGGCGGCACCCTTTTTCCCTAATCCGCGTCCATCCGGCAAGGCAGTCCGCTACGCCACTGCATCGCTCCGGCACGCATATCACAATCCAATATGGTCTCCTTATCCAAAACGATCTTCAAAGCTTACGACATTCGCGGCATCATCGATAAAACCCTGGATGCCGGCGTCGCGCGTTCGATCGGGCAGGCGTTCGGCCAGGCCGCGCTGGCCAAGGGCGAGACCAGGGTGGTGATCGGCCGCGACGGCCGCCTGTCCGGACCGTCGCTGGCGGCGGCGCTGGCCGAGGGCCTGCAACTGGCCGGCGTCGACGTCATCGATCTGGGTGTGGTGGCCACGCCGATGGTCTATTTCGGCACCAACGTGCTGCGCGCGGCGTCGGGCATCATGGTCACCGGCAGCCACAATCCGCCGGACTACAACGGCTTCAAGATGGTGCTGGCCGGCGAAGCGATCCACGGCGAGGCCATCACCTCGCTGTACCAGCGCATCGTCGACCATGACGGTTCGTCCGCCGCCGCCAAGGGCGCATACAGCACCCACGACATCCGCGCCCAGTACCTCGAGCGCATCATCGGCGACGTCAAACTGGCGCGTCCGATCAAGATCGCCGTCGATTGCGGCAACGGCGTTGCCGGCGCCTTCGCCGGCGACCTGTATCGCGGCATGGGCTGCGAAGTGGTGGAGCTGTTCTGCGAAGTGGACGGCAATTTCCCCAACCACCACCCGGACCCGGCGCACCCGGAAAACCTGCAGGACCTGATCCGCGCGCTGCGGGAGACCGACGCCGAAATCGGCATCGCCTTCGACGGCGACGGCGACCGCCTGGGCGTGGTGACCAAGGATGGCCAGATCATTTATCCGGACCGCCAGATGATGCTGTTCGCGGCCGACGTGCTGACCCGCCATCCGGGCGCGCAGATCCTGTACGACGTCAAATGCACGCGCCACCTGGCGCCGTACATCGCCAAAAGCGGCGGCGTGCCGCTGATGTACAAGACCGGCCACTCGCTGGTGAAGGCCAAGCTGCGCGAAACCGGCGCCCCGCTGGGCGGCGAAATGAGCGGCCATATCTTCTTCAAGGACCGCTGGTACGGTTTCGACGACGGCCTGTACTCGGGCGCGCGCCTGCTGGAAATCCTGACCCGCGAAGCCGATCCGTCGGCGCTGCTCAATGCCCTGCCGCAGTCGGACAGCACCCCCGAGCTGCACCTGCACCTGAGCGAAGGCGAGAACGTCATCGTCATGGACAAGCTGCGCGCGGACGCGGAATTCCCGGGCAATGTGCAGATCATCACCATCGACGGCCTGCGCGTGGAATACGAGGACGGCTTCGGCCTGGCGCGTTCGTCCAACACCACGCCGGTGATCGTGATGCGCTTCGAAGCGGAGACGCCGGAAGCGCTGGCGCGCATCCAGGGCCAGTTCAAAAGCGTGATCCTGGCCGCCAAGCCGGACGCGGAACTGCCTTTCTAAGCGATGTCCCCGCGCACGGGCGTTGGCAAGCCGCTCAACATCTTGCTGGTGCGCGTCTCCTCGCTGGGGGACGTGCTGCACAACCTGCCGATGGTGGCCGACATCGCCCGCCGCTTCCCCGATGCGAACATCGATTGGGTGGTGGAGGAGGGTTACGTCAGCCTGGTGCGGCTCAACGCCCGCGTGCGCACCATCATTCCGTTCGCGCTGCGGCGCTGGCGCAAAAGCCTGGGCAAGCCGGAGACGCGGGCCGAGATCAAGGCCTTCTTCCGCACCCTGCGCCAGCAGCGCTACGACTACGTGTTCGACACCCAGGGGCTGCTCAAGACCGGCATCATCATGGGCGCCGCGCGGGTAGCCGAGGGCGGCCGCAAGGTCGGCCTGGCCAACGGCAGCGAGGGCTCGGGCTACGAGGGCGTCTCCCGCATCTTCCATAACCTGAGCATTCCGACCGATCCGCGCACGCACGCGGTGGCGCGCGGCCGCCTGGTGGCCGCCGCCGCGCTGGGCTACCAGGTCGACACGCCGGCCGATTTCGGCCTGCCGGAGGTGTCGGCCGACGAGCCGCGCCCGGCCTGGATGCCGGCCGAACCCTATGTGGTGTACTTCCACGGCACCGCGCGCGATCCGAAGAAATGGGCGCCGCAGAACTGGATCGCCCTGGGACGCGAGCTGGCGCCGATGCCGATTTTGCTGCCCTGGGGCTCGCCGAAGGAGCAGGCCGAGGCCGAGCACCTGGCGGCCAATTTGCCTAACGCGCGCGTGCTGCCCAAGCTGTCGATGGCCGACGCCATGCTGCTGGCGCGCCATGCGGGCCTGGTGATCGGCGTCGACACCGGCTTGACGCACATCGCCGCGGCCTTCGTGCGGCCGACGGTGGAAATCTACGCCGATTCGCCGCGCTGGAAGACCGAGGGCAACTGGTCGCCGCGCATCATCAATCTGGGTGATCGCGGCGCGCCGCCTTCCGTGTCCGAAGTGCTGGCCGCGGCCAAAAGTTTGCTGGGCTGAGTTCCATGCGTATTTTCTATTCCGTGATGTGGTGGCTGGCCATGCCGCTGGTGCTGGCGCGTTTGTGGCTGCGCGGCCGCAAGGAGCCCGGCTATCGCGAGCACTGGGGCGAGCGGCTGGGGTTTTACGACGCCTCGACCACGTCCTCGTCTTCGTCCGCATCCCCGGTGCTGTGGGTGCACGCGGTGTCCGTCGGCGAAACCCGCGCCGCCGAACCGTTGATCGACGCGCTGCTGGCCGAGTATCCGAACGGCCGCATCGTGCTGACCCACATGACGCCGACCGGGCGCGCCACCGGCAAGTCGCTGTTCGCCAAACATGGCGCGCGGCTGGTGCAGTCGTATCTGCCGTACGACACCGGCACCATGGTGGGTCGCTTCATCAAGCATTTCAAGCCGGCGGTCTGCATCCTGATGGAGACCGAGGTCTGGCCGAACCTGATCGCCACCTGCGGCGCGCGCGGCGTGCCGGTGGTGTTGGCCAACGCCCGCCTGTCCGAGCGCTCGCTGCGCAAGGCCGGGCGTCTCGGTTCGCTGATATTGGACGCGGCGCACGGCATCTCGCTGGTCGCCGCGCAAACCGAGGCCGACGCCCAGCGCGTGCGCTCGCTCGGCGTCAAGCGGGTGGAGGTCACCGGCAGCATCAAGTTCGACGTGGTGGTGCCGGAGACGGCGCTGGCCACCGGCGCGGCGCTGCGCAAGGCCATCGGCGCGCGTCCGGTGCTGCTGTTCGCCAGCACGCGCGAGGGCGAGGAGGCGTCGATACTGCAGGCGGTGCGCGAAGGGCGCTCCGAGCTGCCAGCAAACGTTTTGCTGTTGATCGTGCCGCGCCATCCGCAGCGCTTCGACGAGGTGGCGAAGATGGTGGGCGAGGCCGGACTGAATGTGCAGCGGCGCAGCGCGCTGGCGCTGGACGGCGCGGCCGAAGCGTCGATTCCCGCTTACATCGACGTGTTGCTGGGTGATTCGATGGGCGAGATGTTCGCCTATTACGCGGCGTGCGACTGCGCGTTCGTCGGCGGCAGCCTCCTGCCGCTGGGCGGGCAGAATTTGATCGAGCCGGCGGCCCTGGGCAAGCCGGTGCTGATCGGGCCGCATACCTTCAATTTCGCCGAGTCGACCGAGGATGCGCTGGCCGCCGGCGGCGCGCAGCGCGTGGCCGACGCCGCAGCGCTGGTGACCGCCGCCGCCACGCTGTTGCGCGACGACGCGGCGCGCGCCTCGATGGGGCGGGGCGCGCTGGCGTTCGCCAACCAGTACCGGGGCGCCACCCGCCGCACGTTGGCGTTGTTGGCGCCGCTCCTCAAACGCTGATCCGGCGGCCCCTATCCGCCGCCGATCCCCTCGGTGATGATGCCGCTGCCGCCGCAGTTGCTGCACGGGATGGTGTCGTCCTCGTCGAGGACGCGGCCGGTGCCATGGCAGATCGGACAGACGTCGTCGCCGGTGCCGGGCGTGCCCGGAGCCGCTTCGTCGCCGGGATTGACGGGTGCGTTTTCGCTCATGATCGCCTCCTAAAAATAGTGGTCGAATCATTGTAGACCGGCCGTTGCCGCACCCCGATCCGATTGAATTTGAGCAATGAATGCGAATCTTACAGGGCGGATCAGGCGGCACGCCGTAATCCGCCATGGGCCGCCGACCGCGCGTGCTTAAGCAGCCATCTCCGTATCTTCCGCGAAGCGCAACACGTCCGCGTTCTGACGGCAGAAGCGCGTCGCGGCCTTGTAGCCGACATCGAACAACAACTGCATATTCGACGACGACCAGTCCATCGTGTACGGAATGTGCTGATCCGGCACGGCGGCCATCAATTCCAGCTTGAGCATGTGGCGCTTCGGCTCGCCGGTTTGGTGGTCGGTGTTGTGCTCCAGCTCGAACAAACGCAACTGCTGCTTCGAAATGTTGACCAGCGGCGTGATCATCGAACCGACCCACGAATCGTACAGGTCGCGCGGCTTGCGCAGCAGGCGTTCGTCGCCCAGGATGTCGAGCACCACCAGCACGTCCGTATCCACGTGCTCGCCCTTGCCCTCGATGAACGGGTCGAAATTCAACGTCTCCAGCGCCGCGCCTTCGATGTAGTCCTCGCCGTCGATCGTGGTCGGCGCGTACAGGAACGGGAACGACAGCGCGGCGCGCACGTGTTCGACCTGGATTTCGCGCTTGTCCCAGATCTTCATGCTGTGCTGGTTCAGGTTGTAGGCGTTGATGTAGAACTCCGGCTTCATCGTCGAGATGGCCGAGAAGTCGATCGTGCCTTCCAGGAACGGCGCGTGGGCGCACAAACCGAGGCTTTTCGACGACAGGCTCGACGGCGACATGGTCGACATCATCAACTGGGTCCAGTCGGCCCATGGCACCGAACCACCCATGACTTTTTGCAGGCCCGGAAACACCGAATTGCCGGCATGGGGCGAGAACACGCCCCGGAAGGCGTCCGCTTCCTTGCCCGGCTTATGGAAAAGCTTGTAGTTAACAGGCATCATTTTGTAGATGGTGTCGGCCACGCCGGTGTCGGCCCAGCGCTTGAGCGCCTCGCGCGGCGAACCCTCCAGCGGCGCGGTGTAGAGCAGCCCCATCAACACACCCGCGCCCGAGGCGGAAATCACGTCGAACTCAACCTCCTGGTCGAGGAATGCAGCCAGCGCACCCGCTATCAATGGTGAATTTGGCGCACCACCACCCAGTACCAAACCCATCTTCTTGGTTGCACCTGCCTGACCCATATAACCCCCGTTTTTAGTGACACAATTTGCCGTTACTTGATTCGAATCAAATCAAACATGAGACAAAATATCACAGATAATTCCGTACGGCAATTAAATTGTGCGGTGCAATATGATAGTGACAGGCTATGGCGAACTCAGCAGTAAGAGGGAAGATGGCTGCAAAAGCACGCAGAATGCAGTGATTTCAGGCGAACAGCACCGGCAGCTCCTGCGCCCGTTTGCGCAGCAGGTTCTTCGCTTCGTCGTACTCGGGGTAGATGCGGCCGACGGTGTTCCAGAAGTCGGCGCTGTGGTTCATTTCCAGCGTGTGCGCCAGTTCGTGGGCGACCACGTAGTCGATCAGCGGCAGCGAGAAGTGGATCAATTTCCAGTTCAGGCGGATCTTGCGGTCGACCGTGCACGAACCCCAGCGCGTGCCGGCCGACGACAGGCCGAACGAGTGGTAACTGACGCCCAGGCGGCCCGCGTACAGGTCCAGGCGCTGCTCGAACAGCACCTTGGCCTCCTGCTGGTACCACGACTTGACGCGCTCCTTGAGCAGCGTCTCGGTGGCGCCGGGCACCAGCACCATCGACAGCTCGCGCGTGGCCGGGTTGTAGCTGGAGCGATTGCGCCCGCCCACGAGCAGCCGCAACGTGATGTCGGCGCCCAGATACGGAATCTGCGCGCCGTCGATCCATTCCACCGGCGGCTTTTGCAGCCGCGCGGCGCGGCGCTCGCGCCGTTCCTTGAGCTTGCCCAGTATCCAGTGCTGTTTGGTGCGGATCGCGTTGTCGATTTCGGCGATGCTGATGCGCTTGGGCGCGGTCACGCGCAGGCCGTCGTCGTCGATCATGAAGCCGATCGAGCGGCGCGTGGAACGCCGCAGTTCATATTCGAGGATGAATTCACCGACCATCAACTGGCGCTTGGCCGTCGGCGGCTGGTCGGCCGGCGGTGGCGCCACGCGCGGCTTGAGCGGGACCGCGGTGGTGGGCGGCGCTATGTACGGGGAAATCGGAGGAGGCTTGCTGGAGGAAGGAGGCACCGACCACACCGGCGAGGTGTAGACGGGTTTGGCGGAGGAAGCTTGACCCTGCGCCTGCGCCTCCCGTGCGAACAGGTCGAGCTGGCTGGCGTCGTCTTGCGGCGACGCCGGCTTCACCAACGTGGCCAGGTCGTCTAGCCAGCGTTGTAGGCGTGGGGCGAAATGACGCGCATTTCTGATTCTATCCAAGTTTCCACCTGTTGCATCATGCCGTCCGGAGTTTGTCCTTCGGGCGAAATTGGCTTACCTATCGATACTGTAACAAGGCCGGGCCGTTTGATGAAAGAGTTTTTTGGCCAGCACTCGCCGGAGTTGTGCGCGATCGGCACCACCACGGCGCCGGTGGCGATGGCGAGGCGCGTGCCGCCGCTTTTGTACTTGCCGGCCTGGCCGACGGGAATCCGCGTCCCTTCGGGGAACATGATAATCCATTGGCCGTCGGCCAGCCGGCGCTTGCCGTGGCGGACCACGTGCTTGAACGCGTTCTTGCCTTGCTTGCGGTCGATCGGAATCATGCGCAGCAGCGCCATCGCCCAGCCGAAGAAGGGAATATAGAGGATTTCCTTCTTGAACACGAATACCAACGGGCGCGGCAGGTTAGGCAGCAGGAAGATGGTTTCCCACGCCGACTGGTGTTTCGACAGCACCACCGCCGGCGCGTCCGGGAAGTTTTCGGCGCCCTTGATCTCGTAGCGGATACCGCAGATAACCTTGGCGCACCAGACGATGAACACATTCCAGCGCGCGGTGACCCAAAAGCGCTTGTTGTAAGGCAGCGGCGCGGCCAGGAAGCAGACCAGCGCCCAGACCACGGTCGATATCACCATGATGATGGTGAAAATCAGGGAACGCAAAAACAATACGGGATGACCCAATGCAGACTCCAAATACTTGTTAGCTAACGACGTGCAGCGCCGGCGGCACGCTGGTTTTGAGCAGGTGGCCCACCATCGCCGCCAGGTCGGGGAATACCAGCGTGCCGGGCGGCAGGCCGCCGGTTTGCTGCGTCTTTTCGCCCTTGCCGGTCAGGACCAGATAGGGCACGCAGCCGGTGACATAGCCGGCCTGCAGGTCGCGCAGCGAGTCGCCCACCACCGGCACGCCCTTGAGGCTGACCTTGTAGCGCTGCGAGATCTCGTTGAACATGCCCGGTTTGGGCTTGCGGCAATCGCAGTTGTCGGCCGCCGCGTGGGGGCAGAAGAACACGGCGTCGATGTCGGCGCCGACCTGCTGCGCCAGATTGTGCATCTTGGCGTGGATCGCGTTCAAGGTCGTCATGTCGAAGAACTCGCGCGCGATGCCCGACTGGTTCGACGCGATCACCACGCGATAGCCGGCCTGGTTCAGGCGGGCGATCGCTTCGAGCGAGCCGGGGATCGGAATCCACTCGGCCGGCGACTTGATGAAATCGGGCGAATCATGGTTGATGACGCCGTCGCGATCGAGGATGATCAGTTTCAAGGACGGCGCACCCATTTAGGCCGCCAGTTTCGAAATGTCGGCCACGCGGTTCATCATGCCATGCAGCGATGACAGCAATGCCAGACGGTTGTTGCGCAGGGCGACGTCGTCGGCCATGACCATGACATCGTTGAAGAAGGCGTCGACTTCGTCGCGCAGCTGCGCCAGGGTCTTGAGCGCGTCGGCGAAATCGCCCCGGATGAAGGCGGCGTCGATGTCCGGCTGCACGCGGGTGACGGCGGCGGCCAGCTTTTTCTCGGCCTCGTCCTGCAGCAGCGCCGGGTCGACGGCGCTGGTGCCGGCGGCGCTCAGCGCTTCCTCGTTCTTCTTCAGGATGTTGGTGATGCGTTTGTTGGCGGCGGCCAGCGAGGCCGCTTCCGGCAGCGCGGCGAAGGCCTTGACCGCTTCCAGGCGCTGCACGATGTCGTCCAGGCGGTCCGGGTTCTGGGCCACCACCGCCTCGATCTCGTTCGGCGAGAAGCCGCGCTCGCGCAGGATGCCGCGCAGGCGGTCCAGCATGAAGGCGGTCACTTCGAGGACCGGGTCCTTGAAGCCGGCGATGCCGGTGAACTGCTGCGCGGCCGAATCGAGCAGGCCGCGGATCGACAGCATCAGGCGTTTTTCGATCAGCATGCGCAGCACGCCGAGCGCGTGGCGGCGCAGCGCGAACGGGTCTTTGTCGCCGGTCGGCTGCAGGCCGATCGACCAGATGCCGACCAGGGTTTCGAGCTTGTCGGCCAGCGCCACGGCGGTGCCGGTGACGGTCGACGGCAGCGCGTCGCCGGCGAAGCGCGGCTGGTAGTGCTCGGAGGCGGCCAGCGCCACGTCTTCCGGCTCGCCGTCGTTGCGCGCGTAATAGGTGCCCATGATGCCTTGCAGCTCGGGGAACTCGCCGACCATGTCGGTCAGCAGGTCGGCCTTGGACAGCTTGGCGGCGCGGGTGGCCAGCGCGGAGTCGCCGCCGACCTGGGTGGCGATGAAGCCGGCCAACGCGCTGACACGCTCGCTGCGCTCGGCCTGGGTGCCCAGCTTGTTGTGGTAGACGACGTTCTTGAGCAGCGGCAGGCGCGATTCCAAGGTCTTTTTCTTATCCTGCTCGAAGAAGAACTTGGCGTCCGACAGGCGCGGACGCACCACGCGCTCGTTGCCGCCGATGATGGCGTCCGGCGTGTCGGTGGCGATGTTGGAGACGATCAGGAAGCGCGAGCGCAGCTTGCCGTCGGCGTCCGTCAGCGCGAAGTACTTCTGGTTGGTCTGCATGGTCAGGATCAGGCATTCCTGCGGCACGGCCAGGAACTCTTCTTCGAACTTGCATTCGTAGACCACCGGCCATTCGACCAATGCCGTCACTTCATCGAGCAGCGATTCGGGCATCAAGACCTGGTCGGCGCCGGCCTTGGCCAGCAGGTCGGCGCGGATCTGTTCCTTGCGCTGTTCGACGCCGGCCAGCACCTTGCCCTTCGATTTCAGCGTTTCGGCGTAGCTGTCGGCGTCGGCGATGGTGACCGCGCGTTGGCCCGGCGCGGTCAGGAAGCGGTGGCCCTCGGTCACGTTCGACGCGGTCAGTCCCAGCAAGGTCAATGGCAGCACGGTCGAACCGTGCAGCGCGATCAGGCTGTGGGCCGGACGCACGAATTGCACGGTGGCGCCGTCCGGACGCTGGTAGCTCATCACCTTGGGGATCGGCAGCTTGGCGACCGATTCCTCCAGCGACGCCTGCAGGCCCGATTGCAGCGCGCTGCCGGCCGCCGTGTAGGTGTAAAAGAAGCTCTCGGCCTTGCCGTCCTGCGCGCGTTCCAGGTCGGCCACGGTCAGGTTGGGGAAGCCCAGCGCGGCCAGTTTCTTGGCCAGCGGCGGCGTGCCGTTGCCGGCCGCGTCCAGCGCCACCGACACCGGCAGCACTTTTTCGCGGATCGATTTGTCGGGCGAGGTGGCGCGCACCCTGGTGATGGAAACGGCCAGGCGGCGCGGCGAGGCGAACGAGGTGGCGACGCTGTCGGCTTCGAGGAAGTCGCGCGCCTTCAGGCCGTTGACGATGCCGGCGGCGAAGGCCGCGCCCAGTTTGGCGAGCGCCTTCGGCGGCAGTTCTTCGGTCAGCAGTTCGATGAGGAGGGTCTGGGTCATATTATTTATACAGTTTGTTCAGCGGCGGCGGCCAGGCCAGGGGCCATCGGGAAGCCCAGGCGCTCGCGCGACTCGTAGTAGGCCTGCGCCACGAGGCGCGACAGGGCGCGCACGCGGCCGATGTAGGCGGCGCGTTCGGTCACCGAGATGGCGCCGCGCGCGTCGAGCAGGTTGAAGCTGTGCGACGCCTTCATGATCTGCTCATAGGCCGGCAACGTCAGTTGCGCTTCGATCAGGCGCTTGGCTTCCGATTCGTGGTTGTTGAATTGGGCGAACAGCAGTTCGGCGTTCGAATGCTCGAAGTTGTAGGCCGATTGTTCGACTTCGTTTTGGTGGAACACGTCGCCATACTTCAGCGTCTTGGTTTCGCCGTTTTCTTCCCACGTGGTCCACACCAGGTCGTACATGTTTTCCACGCCCTGCAGGTACATCGCCAGGCGTTCGATGCCATAGGTGATCTCGCCCAGCACCGGCTTGCAATCGAGGCCGCCGACCTGCTGGAAGTAGGTGAACTGCGTCACCTCCATCCCGTTCAGCCACACTTCCCAGCCGAGGCCCCAGGCGCCCAGGGTCGGCGATTCCCAGTCGTCTTCGACGAAGCGCACGTCATTCTGTTTCAGGTCCAGGCCCAGCGCCTCGAGCGAACCGAGATACAGGTCAAGGATGTTTTCCGGCGCCGGCTTCATCACCACCTGGTACTGGTAGTAGTGCTGGCCGCGGTTCGGATTCTCGCCGTAGCGGCCGTCCTTGGGGCGGCGCGACGGCTGCACGTAGGCCGCGCGCCAAGGCTCCGGGCCGATCGCGCGCAGGAAGGTCCCGGTGTGGAAGGTGCCGGCGCCGACTTCCATGTCGTAGGGCTGGAGCAGGGCGCAGCCTTGCTTGTCCCAGTAGGTTTGCAAGGTCAGAATGATTTGTTGAAATGTCAGCATCTTGTGTGGTCGATGGCGCGCCTCGCGGGGCGGGGAACGCGCGGTTGCGGTTATGCTAAAGGGGCAATTTTAGCGGGTTTTGCCGGCAGCCTGTAGAGATTAAGCGGCTTTGGCCCGGTTTTTTGCGCGGCGCGCCCAAAACCAGGCGCCGCCCAATGCCAGCGCCGCCAGCAGCAGAAACAGCTTGTTACCCCAGATGATGAAGGGCGTGCTGCCCGCCATGCCCTGGACGTCGGCGGCCAGGGTGCCGAAGGTGTTGACCTTCAACTGGTGCCGGACGACGCCGTGGCCGTCGATGATGGCGGTGGCGCCGGTATTGGTCGCCCGCAGCATCGGCCGGCCCGTCTCCAGCGTGCGCATTTGCGAGATTTGCAAATGCTGCGGAATGGCGATGGTGTCGCCGAACCAGGCCAGATTCGAGACGTTGAGCAGCATCGTGGCCGGCTTCTGGCCCCGCGCCGGATGGTTCAACTGCGCGGCGATCTCCTCGCCGAACAAATCCTCGTAGCAGATGTTGGGCAGCACGCGCTGGTCCCTGATCGGGAAGGCCGGCTGGATGTCGGCGCCGCTGGTCTGGTCGCCGAGCGGGATCGACATCAGGTTGACGAACCAGCGGAAGCCGAGCGGAATGAACTCGCCGAACGGCACCAGATGGTGCTTGTCGTAGCGGTAGTAGGCGCTGCCCTGGCGCGGCGTCAGGCCGATCACGCTGTTGAAATAGGCGGTCTGGCTGTCGGCCATCGGGATGCCGAGTATCAGGTTGCTGTCGGTCCTGGTCAGGAACTGGGCGATGCCGGGCAGGTAGTCCGGCGGCAGCTGCTGCGGCAGCATGACGATGGCCGTCTCCGGCGTGGCGATCAGATCGGCCGGCGCGGCGGTGATGGCGTCGTGGTACAGCTTCATGGTCTCGATGACGCGGGCGCCGTCGAATTTTTCGCTTTGCGGGATGTTCCCTTGCAGCAGGCGCACCGAAATCGGCTTGCCTTCCGGGTAGGTCCATTGCAGGTAGGTCAGGCCGACGCCGGCGGCGCAGATGGCGACGACCAGCGCCGCCGCCTTGATGCGGGTGCGGTGCAGCAGCAGCAGCAGGGCGCCGGCGATGACGGCCGCCAGCCATCCGAGGCCGTAGACGCCGATCACCGGCGCGTAGCCGGCCAGCGGGCTGTGATTGTGGGCGTAGCCGGACGACATCCACGGGAAACCGGTGAACAGCCAGGCGCGCACCCATTCGAACAGCGCCCACATGGCCGGCAGCACCAGCAGGTTGGCGGCCGGCAGCGGCAGCGACCAGCGCTTGCGCAGCCAGGCCGCGCCGCCCATCGCCAGCGCCGTGTAAAAGCCCATGCCCCAGGCCAGCAGCAGCACGGCGGCGACGGCGATCGGCGCGGCCATGGCGCCGAAGTCGTGCAGCGACACGTACAGCCAGTGGGTGCCGGCGGCGGTCCAGCCGAAGCCGAAGGCCCAGCCGATCAGGCCCGCGCTTTTGACGTCGGCGCTGCGCAGCACCTGGTAGAACAGCGTCGCCAGGCCGAGGATCTCGAGCGGCCACCAGCCGAACGGCGCGAAGGCGAATACGCACAGCGCGCCGGCCAGCATGGTGATGATCATCCGACCTTTGGTGCTGCGTTGCGGCTTGGGCGGGTCGTTCGGATTGGCGCGGCGAAAGCGCATTATTGCGTGTCGCCGGTGTCGGGGGCGGCCGGCAGTTTTTCCACCAGCAGCACGTGGATTTGGCGGGCGTCGGCGCGCAGCACTTCAAAGCGCATGCCCTGGTAGTCGAAGATGTCGCCCTTGTGCGGCATGCGCGCCAGGTGCTTGGCGACCAGGCCGCCGATGGTGTCGACGTCCTCGTCCGGCAGCGACGTGTCGAGCTCCTCGTTGAACTGCGCGATCTCGGTCAGCGCCTTGATGCGCCAGCGCGGTCCGTGCACGCCTTCCTTGATCGAGAGGATGTTGTCCTCTTCCTCGTCGAAGTCGTACTCGTCCTCGATGTCGCCGACGATCTGCTCCAGCACGTCCTCGATGGTGATCAGGCCGGCCACGCCGCTGTACTCGTCGACCACGATCGCCATGTGGTTGTGGTTGGCGCGGAAGTCCCGCAGCAGCACGTTCAGGCGTTTGGACTCGGGGATGAAGATGGCCGGGCGCAGCATGTCGCGCACGTCGAAAGACTCTTCGGCGTAGTAGCGCAGCAGGTCCTTGGCCAGCAGGATGCCGATCACCTTGTCGCGCTCGCCCTCGATGGCGGGGAAGCGCGAGTGGGCCGTCGCCAGCACCTGCGGCATCCATTCCTCGATCGGCTTGGAGATGTCGATGACATCCATCTGCGAACGGGGAATCATGATGTCGCGGGCGGACAAGTCGGAGACCTGGAACACGCCTTCGATCATCGACAAGGCGTCGGCGTCGATCAGGTTGCGTTCGTGGGCGTCGTGCAGAACCTCAAGCAGTTCCGCGCGGTTCTCGGGCTCGGGGGAAATCAGTGCGGTCAGGCGTTCAAACAGTGACCGATGGGGTTTGGCGTCAGTCTTGACGCCACTAGAGTGCTCTTGCATAGTAGGCGTGAGCCATTGTTTTGAAGGGGTATAGGATACACCAAAAGCTCGCCGACGCTGGTTTTTGCCAAAAAAACAGCGCTGTCGAACGCGTGTTATATTTTGCAACTATGCCCAATTCGCCACTTTCCCCTGTTGCCCGAGAGCTGCTCGGGCGGCTCACCGCCGCGCCCGACCATCAGCGTTTCGTCGGTGCGCCGGTCGCCATCGCCGGCCTGACACCGCATGATTTCGGCAGGTTGTGGCCGGCGTTGGAGGCCGCCCGCACCCTCGAATCCCATCCCGCCGCGCGCGCCGTCGGCCGTGCCCTGATCGAGCAGGCCGCGGAATTGCGGCTGACCCCGCTTTTCGACGCCGAGAGCGCCCTGCCCGCGTTCCGGTCGGTGTCGCTGCCTGCGATCGCCGTCCAGTGCCTGGGCTGGCTCGACGGCGAGGCGCCGCCCGCCCTGGCGGCGGAATTGCGCCGGATCCTGGGCGAGCCAGCGGAATGGACACGTTCTATTCATCAAAGCTATGCCTTGGCGCGCTGGAGCGATGCCGCCACCCGTGCCGAGCTGGCCGCGCTGGTGGCCGGCAAATACCGTGACGCGACCTATCTGTTGGCCGAATTCGCCATGCTGGACCGGCTGAGCGACCAGGCCGTCCTGACCCTCGGCGGTTCGGACTGGGTCGGCATCTACTGGCCGGGCGCGGCCGGCGACCGGGAGGGGCCGGGCGATCCGGCGCTGGCGCTGGCAGCGGAGCCGGCCTATGTCGCCTTCGCGCGCGACGCGCTGCGGCGGGCCGTGCTGCGTCTGGGCCAGATTCACGCCGGCGCGGTGCCCTACGTCGCCGACGGCGCCTTCGCCCTCGACGACACGCCGGTGATCGCGCGCGCGGCGCGGGTGGCGGCGCTGCGTGACGAGCCGTGGTTCCCGGACATGATCGGCGCCCTGCTGCCGCAATCGTGCGTGGCGCCGACCGCCGCCAAGACCGCGCCGTCGCAGTCGCTGGCGATCGCGCTGGGTCACTCGGTCGAAGGCGTGCCAACGCCCGAGGCGGTGCGGGCGCTGCGCGACGCGCTGGGCGTGGTGCGGCATGCCGGGGTGCAAAAAAAGCTGGCGCGCAATCTGAAGCCGGCCGAACGGGCCCTCATGGAGCGGCCCGAGGTCGCCCTGCGCATGCTTGCCAGCCTCAAATCCGGCAAGCGCGAGCAAGCCATGCTGGCGTCCTGCCTGGAATCCGGATACTGGCTGGTAACATCGCTGGACATGGATGCATGGCGTGCGCTGGCGCGATCGGCGGCTGGCGCGCCGGTGGCGCAGGCGCTGGTGTGGACCCTGGGGGCGGGCGATGCCGGTTTCATGATCCAGTCCACGCCGCAGGGATTGCTGGCGAGCGATAGTGCCGGCCGCCCGCTGGCGCTGCCGGACGCGGGCCGGGTCAGTCTGTGGCACCCGCTGGCGGCGGACGAGCCGGAGCGGGCCGCCTGGCAAGCGCTGCTGGCCGCGCGCCGCCTGCGCCAGCCATTTCGCCAGGTGTACCGCGAGTTCTACCTGCCGCCCACCGATTTCAGCGGCCACGTGCTGGCGGTGCGGCGCCTGCTGGGGCTGGCGCGGCGCGAAGGCTGGCGGATCGGCTACGACGACCTGCTACGGGGTTTCGGCGCGTTGCGGGTCGGGTTCTCCGTCAACGGCAAGTTGTATCCCGGGGCCGACGGGTATTGCGTGTCGACCGGGTTGCGCTTCGAACGGCGCGACGGCATAGGCTGGCGGACATGTGCGCCGGACGGCATCGCGCCGGTGGTCTTTTCAGAGGCTTGCCGGGCGGTTGATTTGTTGGTGAGCACGGCGGGCATCGGGCTCGATGACGACGGCGATGGGGCGGTGCCGGACGAGCTGCGCATGCTGCACTTGCACAGGCTGTCGGAGGTCAAGCCGGGGCGCATGGCCGATCTGCGGCGAAGCGCCTTGCTGCAGATATTCGCCCCGCTGATCGCGGCCGGGCGGGTGGCGGTCGGGGAGCGCGACGTCCGGGTGGGCGACCACGCCGTCAGTTTGGCGACCGGGCGGGTGACGCGCGGCGGGGCGCCGGTGGCGTCACCGGCGCGCCCGGACGGTCCCCGGCTGGCGGCCTTGCCGTGGTTGCCATACGACGAGGTGTTGCTCGAGCGGATAGTCGATACGGTCGGCGTGTTGGCGGGCGGGGCTTGAGGCGCAGCGATCGCGCCGCTACTCGACGGCTTTCTCGGCGGCGTAAGGATCGGCGTAACCGAGCTCGGTCAGCAGCTCGGTCTCGATGCCTTCCATCTCGGCCGCTTCCTCGTCGTCCTCGTGGTCGTAGCCTTGCGCGTGCAGCACGCCGTGCACGATCAGGTGGGCGGTGTGTTCCTCGACCGTTTTCTTTTGCTCGGCCGCTTCCTTCTGCAGCACGTCGGTGCACAGGATGATGTCCGCTTGCGTCGGCGCGTCCTCGTCCAGCTGCTCGCCGTCGTTGTAGGCGAACGTCAGCACGTTGGTGGCGTAGTCCTTGCCCCGGTATTGCTTGTTGAGCTCGCGGCCTTCGGCGGCGTCGACGAAGCGGATGGTCAGTTCGGCCGGCGCGAACAGCGCCGCCTGTATCCACTTGCGGATGGCCGCGCGGGTGATCACTTCCTTCAGGCGGGGGTCGGGATACTGCACCGACAAGGTCAATTTATTTTTTACGGACATTTTTAAGGGCGGTGGCTTTGAGGAGGGGGGCGATCTCGGCTTCGTGGTTGTGCGCCGTCTCGTAGGCGTCGACGATGCGCGCCACCAGCGGGTGGCGCACCACGTCCTCGCTGTTGAAGTGGCTGAAGGCGATGCCGCGCACGTCCTTCAGCACCTGGACGGCGTCGACCAGGCCGCTTTTCTGGCTCTTGTGCAAGTCCACCTGCGTGACGTCGCCGGTGATGACGGCCTTGCTGCCGAACCCTATGCGCGTGAGGAACATCTTCATTTGCTCGACGGTGGTGTTTTGCGCCTCGTCGAGGATCACGAACGCGTGGTTCAACGTGCGCCCGCGCATGTAGGCCAGCGGCGCGATCTCGATGACTTGCTTCTCGAACATTTTCTGCGTGCGGTCGAAGCCCAGCAGGTCGTATAGCGCGTCGTACAGCGGGCGCAGGTATGGATCGACCTTTTGCGCCAGGTCGCCAGGCAGGAAGCCCAGGCGCTCGCCGGCCTCGACGGCCGGGCGGGTCAGGATGATGCGCTTGACGGCGTCGCGCTCGAGCGCGTCGACCGCGCAGGCCACGGCCAGATAGGTCTTGCCGGTGCCGGCCGGGCCGACGCCGAAGCTGATGTCGTGTTCGAGGATGTTGCGCAGGTAGCGGATCTGGTGCGGCGTGCGGCCGCGCAGGTCGGTGCGGCGCGTCTTCAGCACCGGGCTGTTGATGTCCGGCTCGACGAACGGCGCCTCGGCCACCGCGTGCGGCTTGGCGTCGCCGGCAGCGCCTGCGGCGGTGGCGGCGGCCGCCAGGCCGGCGCGTTGTTCCACCAGCGCCAGCTGCACTTCTTCAATGGGCACCACCTTGTTGGCGACGGCGTAGAACTGTTCCAGGATCTGCACCGCGCGTTCGGCATTGTGGCCGCTGACGATGAATTTCTCGCCGCGACGGAAAATGGTGACGTCCAGCGCCGCGGAAATCTGCCGCAGGTTTTCGTCGAGGGGACCGCACAAATGGGCCAGGCGCGAGTTGTCGAGCGGCTCTGGAACAAAGTAATGCGGCTGAACGGGTGTTTTGGTTTTCAATGGAATGCTTTTAAGAGATGAGGCGGGATGGGGCACGGTTGCGCACAGGCGCTAGTTTAGCGTAATTTGCCGATGCAAACCGCGTTCGAGCCGCATTTTGAAACGCTGCCGCGGACCGGGCCGGACCCCGCCGGCGCGGTCCCGGCGCGCAAGAATGTTGCCCTGGCCATGACACAGTTGCCGAGGGGCAGCAAGCGCGCTGCCATTCTGCATGAACTTGCTTCATGTAACAATTTCCTACAAGTTCTTGCGTGCGACACCCTCCGTCCCCATGTGATGAAATAGTATAGTTGCTAAGTTTTCTAGCCGGCGGTTGATGTCAAACAATCTTCACGCACCGTGCGCCCGCTGGAGCAGTCGCTTTAAGCATAGAATTCTCTTGCACGAAAGGCAATTGAGGCGAATCGGGTCGAGGATTAATTTTAGTCATTCTGTTAGCTGCTTATCCTGGCAAGCGGTTAATTGATAAATTCTAAGTTGTCCTTAAGTTCCGACCAGCACTATCACTTCACCCAACCAACGAGGAAAATCATGGCACACCACGCTCTTGCTTCCCAAGAAAGCTACAACCCGAACCATCTGCTCGACATCCTGCTGGGCAAGATGCAATTGAAAAACGACGCCGCGCTGTCGCGCCTGCTGGAAGTGGCGCCGCCGGTCATCAGCAAGATCCGTCACCACCGCTTGCCGGTCGGCGCGTCGCTGCTGATCCGCATGCACGAGGTGACCGGCATGAGCATCCGCGACCTGCGCGATTTGATGGGCGACCGCCGCACCAAATACCGCCTGTCCGATGCCCAGGGCCGTCCGAAGCCTGAAGAGCGTCCAGAAAAGGCCGAGGCCGGAAATTACGCGCGTCATTAATGCGCCCGCAGCTTCCGCACCTGCCGCGCCGTGGTTGACGCGACGTCGAGTCGACGTCGTTCATCCCGGCCGGCAGGTGACGCTTTCTTGTCGTTCGTGCGTTTCATGACGGCTCGGCAGTCCGTCGGCGTCATCCGTTAGCTCAGCAGCACCATCGAAATTTCTTCATATTGCAGCTCGGTTTCCCGGAACAGTTGCAGATAGACTTCCTCATCGAGGCCCAGCGCGGTCCACGCCACGGTGGACACGGGCGGCACCAGATCGTCGCTCACCTGCGCCAGATCGAGCGCGTGCACGATGGCGTCGGCCACATGAATGATGGCCGCCAAGAAGCCCGCGCCCGGCGCTTCCGGATCGTGGTGGCCGCCGATGGCCAGCCGCATCGTGTCGGAAAAATTCCAGTGCTCCGCCAGCGCCATGCCGGCGTCGACATGATCGACGCCCAGCACCTTGCGTTCGGCCTCCAGCAAATAACAGTCGTGCTCCTCGCGGTAGGCCAGGGTGATCGAATATTGGTTGGGGAAGCACGACACCAGCACCAGCCTGCCTATATCGTGCAGCAACCCGGCCGTGAAGGCGTAATCCTGATTGAAACGCATTTGCCGCGCCAGCACCTTGGCGCAGGCGGCGGTGGCGATCGAGTGGCGCCAGAACGCCTTGTGGTCGAAGCCGGGGCAATGCCCCTCGGCGAAGCAGCCGGTGACGGCCGCCGCCGTGATCAGGTTGCGGGTGGTCTGGAACCCCAGGTAGGTGATCGCCTGCTGGATCGTGGTGACCTTCACCTGCAGTCCGTACAGCGACGAATTGGCCAGCCGCAGCGTCTTGGCCGTCAGCGCCTGGTCGTACGACACCTTCTTGGCCAGCACGGAGATGTCGACATCGTCCTGGTCTATGCTGTTGAGCAATTCCATCACCACCGCCGGCAGCGACGGCAAATCGTCGAGGTTGCGCACCACGTCGTCGTAGCTGAGGGTGTTACTCATGTCCGGGGTGCTCCGTGGCTTGCTCCGGGTCGGGTTTGCCCAGCCGGAAATCGGTGACGAAACGGCGCAGCAGCGCCGTGGCCCAGTCGTGGTCGCTGTCGGCATCGTTCTTGCGGAACAGCTGGTCGATGCGCGCCTGGTGGCGCGTCAACGCGGCCTGCGCCACTTCCGGCGCCACCTCGTCGCGCACGATCGGCAGCACGGCGATGCCGTGGCGCGGCATCAGCGCCAGCATCGCCTCGGTCAGCACCGTGCCCTGCGGTAGCAGCACGTGGCCCTGGACGTCGAGCAGCACGTCGGACAGGACCATGCCCGGCCGCACCTCGGCCGTCGCCAGTTGATGATAATTGCCCGTCATGGTGCCTCCGCTAATGTCGGGTTGTCCGCCGCGTGTCGGCGGCCCACCTGTTGCACGATATTACCATTGCGCGCGGGCGAAGTCTGCCGGCTGCCTGCCCGCGATCGCCCCAAATTCTTGCCAAGACGCAGCCCATACCGTACATTGGGATGTTGCCGTCAAATACGTGGTCGGGGGAGGGTGTTCGATGTCTGGTATTCAAGGCCGTTTGACGCTGCTGTTCGTGGTCATCGTGACCCTGGTGTTGGGCATTTCCGGCACCTACGCGCAATATAGCCTCGGGCACGAACTCGAAGTGAGCAGCCAGCGCCTGCGCCAGGGCGTGCTGACGCGGCTGCAAACCAGCCTGCCGTCGGCGTTGTGGGACCTGGACAAGGCCAAGGTCGACAACATCGTCGCGGCCGAGATGATGCCGCCCGAACTGGTGTCGATCCGCGTCTACGACACCTCGGTCGGCCTGTTTTCCGGCCGCCTGCGCCACGAGGACGGCAAGATCAGCGCCATCGACAACGACGCCGCCGTCGCCGGCACGCCGGTGGTGGCCGACCTGGCCTACCGCGACTCCGGCGCCGCCGGCGCCGCGCTCAAGCCGGTCATCGTCGGCCGCGTGGTGGTCAACTTCAGCCGCGCCCAGATCGACGCCACCTTGGCCGCCGAGGTGCGCCGCAAGGTGATCGAAGTGTTGCTGCTCGACCTGATCCTGGTGGCCGCGCTGGCGCTGTCGCTGCGCATCGTGTTCGACCCGCTCAAGCGCCTGCGCGACGGCCTGTTCGACCTGGCCACGCGCGGCAGCGACGAGGTCGAGGAATTGCCCGACAGCCGGCGCGACGAGCTCGGCGAGGTGATCCGCGGCTTCAACGCCATCCAGCGCAAGGTCAAATCGAACATCCAGCGCATCCGCGAGGCCGAGGACGAGGCCCGCAAGTCGGCCCAGGCCACCGCGCGCGCCATGGCCGACCTGCGCCGCACGCAGGAATCGCTGCTGCAGGCCGAGCGGCTGGCCTCGCTGGGCGGGCTGGTGGCCGGCGTCGCCCACGAGATCAACACGCCGGTCGGCATCGCGCTGACCAGCGCCTCGGTGCTGATGGAGGCGACCGAGAAGGTGCAGCTGGCCGTCGAGGGCGGCAACATCAAGAAATCCGACATCATGCGCTACCTGGACACGGCGGCCGAAAGCACGCGCCTGATCATGAACAACGCCTACCGCGCCGCCCACCTGATCCACAGTTTCAAGCAGATCGCCGTCGACCAGGTCAGCGAGGCGCGCCGCCGCTTCGAATTGCGCGATTATATAAACGAAGTGGTCTCCAGCCTGCAGCCCAAGCTGAAGAAAACGCATATCGCGGTCGGCATCGATTGCCCGCCCGACATCATGCTCGACAGCTACCCGGGCGCGCTGGCGCAGGTGATCACCAATTTGACGCTCAACTGCGTCGACCACGCGTTCGAACCGGACGACGAGGGCCGCATCACCATCGGCGTGGTGCGCCAGGACGACTGGATCGAGATGCGGGTGAGCGACAACGGCAAGGGCATTCCGCCGGAAATGCTGGACAAGGTGTTCGATCCGTTCGTGACCACGCGGCGCGGGCAGGGCGGCACCGGGCTCGGGCTGAACATCGTGTTCAACCTGATGGCCAAACAATTCGGCGGCACGGTCACGGTCGCCAGCGTGCTGGGCCACGGCGCCAGTTTCACGCTGCGCATGCCGTGCGTGACGCCGGTCGACGACACCAGCGGGCAGGCGGAAAGCCGCCTGCCCGCTTAACAGGAGGCAGCGATGAACAGGATCACAGGGGAATTTAGCGTCAAGATGCAGCCGGAATCGACCTCGGCGGTGGCGGCCGACACCGGCGTCGGCCGCATGTCGCTCGACAAGCAATACCATGGCGCGCTGGCCGCCACCGGCAAGGGCGAGATGCTGGCCTATATGGACAGCGCGCTGGGCTCGGGCGTGTACGTGGCGATCGAGCGGGTCGAGGGCACGCTCGACGGCAAGCGCGGCGACTTCCTGCTGCACCACCGCGGCATCATGGAGCGCGGCGCGCCCAGCCTGGCGGTGGCGGTGGTGCCCGATTCCGGCCGCGACCAGCTCGCAGGGCTCAGCGGCACCCTGAACATCCGCATCGAAGGCGGCAAGCACTACTACGATTTCGACTACACACTGGCGGACGCCGCCTGACGCGCAAGCGCATACCGCCTCGACCGGGGGGCTGCATGAATAAAGACGCCATCAAGGGTTTGCTGATCGTGGTGGCCATCGCCTTGGCGCTGGCGCTGGGCGCGGTGATGCTCACCGACGACGGCTGGCGCAAGCTGGGCTGCGTGTTCCGCGCCATCGCCCAGGGCGTCGCCATCAGCAACATACGATCGCTGTGCTACTAGCGAGCAAAATGTAGCGGCCAAAAAAAAATCCCGCACCGGGCGGGATGTTTGTCGTGCCGCACAGCGGCGAGGTTAGTTCTCGAACTTGTCCGACGATGGACGGCGGCGCGAGGAGAAACCCAGCAGCGCCAAACCCAGCGCCATCATGGCGAAGGTTTGCGGCTCCGGCACCGGCGAGGCGGCGGCGTCGACCTGCTGCGCCGGATTGGCTTTCGGCAGCGTGGCCAGATCGATATTGTCATCGTCCTTGGCGGCGGAATCGTCGGCGGTCAGGCAAGAGGAGGCCGCGTTCGGCACGCATTTTTCAGCGTCAATTGTTGCAGGTGCGATAGGCGCTGCCGGCTTGGCGTCGACCTTGGCGTGCGCCGCGCCGGTCAGGCTCAGCGCAAACAGCAGGGAGGTTATAAGCGGTGTTATTTTCATAATTTATTCCTATGGCAATACTGCGGGTCCGGGTCTTAACAGCAATTTAATGCAGACACCTTAGACTTGCGGCCGCAATGCGTTGAACGTTTATTGCACAAAGACTATTAAACCACAATTCATAACATATTGCTATCTGTGTTTATATCAAGGAAATTTAATATTGCGCCGCAACAACAGCATAACATATGGCGGGCGTAACGTTTTTTCTAGCGAACACGGACGTGAGGAGCGGAATGATATCCACTAATAAAAAAGTCTGGCGGACAATTGGTTTTGCGGCAACATTCACCGTCGGCCTGGCCTTGGCGGGTTGCGCCGGCGGCCAGCGGCGGGAGGCGGCACCGGTGCCCGGGGAGGGCGCCCCTGCCGGCCCCAACCCGCAAGTGTTGTTGCTGGGCGAGGTGCACGACAACGCCCAGGGGCACCGGCTGCGCTACGAGTCGCTGCGCCAGCGGGTGGAGGGCGGCTGGCGGCCGGCCATCGTCATGGAACAGTTCGATCGCGAAGACCAGGATTTGCTCGCCAAGGCGCAACAGGGCTGCCTCGACGCGCAATGCGTGATCCGCGTGGTCAACGGCGCCCGCTGGGACTGGCAACTGTACTACCCGGTGATCCAGCTGGCGCTGACCTATCACCTGCCGCTGGTGGCCGGCAACCTGTCGCGCGCCGACGCCTCGCGCGTGGTGCGCGACGGCGTCACCGCCACGTTCGACGCGCAAAGCATCAAGGACTACCGCCTGGACCAGCCGCTGCCGGCCGACGTGCGCGCCGCCCAGCAACGGGAAATCGCCGTCGGCCACTGCGACATGATGCCGGAGATGATGATCGGGGGCATGGTCAACGCCCAGGTCGCGCGCGACATCTGGATGGCCAAGATCGTGCGCGAGCAGCGCCCGCGCGACGTGGTGCTGATCGCCGGCAACGGCCACGTGCGCAAGGACATCGGTGTCGCGCGCTGGCTCAATCAGATTGAGCCTATACTGGCGGTGCGCAGCGAGGGTTTCGTCGAAGGCGGCGACGCCGGCGCCAGCCTGTACGACGTGGCGCACAAGCTCAAGACGCAGCAGCGCACCGATCCATGTGCCAAGTTCAAGACCAAATAAATGAAAACTGTTTACACCGCCGAGGCGCCGCAGCGCGCCGAGATCGACGCCATGCCCGGCGCCACCGTGCTCGAGTTCGGCGCCAACTGGTGCGGCCACTGCATGGCGGCCCAGCCGCCGCTGCAGCAGGCGATGGCCGGCCATGACGCCGTCAACCACTACAAGGTCGAGGACGGCCCGGGCCGTCCGCTGGGCCGTTCCTACAAGGTCAAGCTGTGGCCGACCCTGATCTTCCTGCGCGACGGCCGCGAAGTGGCGCGCGTGGTGCGGCCGCTCAAGGCCGACGAGATCGCCGCCGGACTGTCGCAAATCGATCACTGACCCGGCCCCGCAGGCAATCATATCTGCTTGGCAAGCTGCGGACCGGGTGTGTATGATGAGGCGCACCACCCATCCGCAGGAGCCTCACGCATGAGCATGTCTCAACCGGGATCGTCCAAGACCAACAAGCCGTCCACGGTGCTGTTCGCCAGCTTGATCGGCACCACCATCGAATTCTTCGATTTCTATATCTACGCCACCGCCGCCGTGCTGGTGTTCCCCAAGCTGTTCTTCCCCGCCAGCGATCCCGCCGCCGCCACGTTGCAGTCGCTGGCCACCTTCGCCATCGCCTTCTTCGCGCGCCCGGTCGGCTCGGCCGTGTTCGGCCACTTCGGCGACCGCGTCGGCCGCAAGGCGACCCTGGTCGCGGCGCTGCTGATGATGGGGATCTCGACCGTGGTGATCGGCATGCTGCCGACCTACGCGCAGATCGGCACCCTGGCGCCGGCGCTGCTGGCGCTGTGCCGCTTCGGCCAGGGCCTGGGCCTGGGCGGCGAGTGGGGCGGCGCGGTGCTGCTGGCGACCGAGAACGCGCCGCCGGGCAAACGCGCCTGGTACGGCATGTTCCCGCAGCTGGGCGCGCCGATCGGCTTCTTCCTGTCGGGCGGCATCTTCCTGCTGCTGAGCGAGGTGCTGACCGACGCCGAGTTCTTCAGCTACGGCTGGCGCATCCCGTTCCTGGCCAGCTCGCTGCTGGTGATCGTCGGCCTGTACATCCGCCTGAAGATCCACGAGACGCCGGACTTCCAGAAGGTGCTCGACAAGAACGAGCGCGTCAAGGTGCCGGTGGTGACGGTGTTCCGCGACCACGGCCGCGTGCTGGTGCTGGGCACCCTGATCGCGCTGGCCACCTTCGTGCTGTTCTACCTGATGACGGTGTTCGCGCTCAGCTGGGGCACCACGGCGCTCAAGTTCACCCGCAAGGATTTCCTGATCCAGCAATTGATCGCCGTGCTGTTCTTCGGCCTGACGATCCCGCTCGCCGCGCTGTGGGCCGACCGCTACGGCCGCCGCACCACCCTGATCTGGGTCTCGGCCGCGATCGCCGTGTTCGGGCTGGCGCTGGCGCCGCTGTTCGGCTCGGGCAGCCTGGTCCAGATCACCGTGTTCCTGTCGGTCGGGCTGGCGCTGATGGGCATGACCTACGGCCCGCTGGGCACCATCCTGTCCGAACTGTTCCCGCCGGAGGTGCGCTACACCGGCGCCTCGCTGACGTTCAACCTGGCCGGCATCCTCGGCGCCTCGCTGGCGCCGTACATCGCCACCTGGCTGGCCACCAACTACGGCCTGCAATACGTCGGCTACTACTTGTCGGGCGCGGCGGTGATCAGCCTGGTGGCGCTGCTGCTGGTCAAGACCGGCGACGCCCGCGCCGCCCGCGCGGCCTGAGGTCGTCCTACAACCCGTCCCGGCCGATCGCCGGGACGGCGTGAATCGCTCAACTTCGTGCGCGTTGCGGCGGCAACCGGCTGATCTTTATGCTTGCTTAACAAGTTTTATAGTTGTACGATGACATACGACTAAAGTGATCTCGTGGAGACCGAGAGATCATCACCAAAAACCAAAACATAAGTGATGCCATGAACCTGAGCGAGCCTGTAACTCCGCACGTGGTGGGCCAAGCCGTCGGTAAATACCGATGGACCATCTGTGCACTGTTGTTTTTTGCCACCACCGTCAACTACCTGGACCGCCAGGTATTGAGCCTGCTGGCGCCGGACCTGTCCAAGGAGTTCGGCTGGACCAACACCGACTACGCCAACATCGCCGCCGCCTTCCAGTTCGTCTACGCGATCTCGATGCTGTTCGCCGGCCGCGTGGTCGACAAGATCGGCACCAAGGCCGCCTACGTGGTGGCGATCCTGATCTGGTCGCTGGGCGCGATCCTGCACGCGTTCTCGGTGCCGATGGGCGAGGGCGCGGCCGTCCTCGGCGCCGCCTTCGGCGTGGTGCTGGTGCCGTCGATCGTCGGCTTCATGATTTCGCGCGCGGTGCTGGCGGTCGGCGAGGCCGGCAACTTCCCGGCCGCGATCAAGGCCACCGCCGAATACTTTCCGAAGAAGGAACGCTCCTTCGCCACCGGCATCTTCAATTCCGGCGCCAACGTCGGCGCCATCCTGGCGCCGATCACGGTGCCGCTGATCGCCGCCGTCTGGGGCTGGCAGTCGGCCTTCATCATCATCGGCGCGCTGGGCTTCCTGTGGATGGCGGTGTGGCTGTGGCTGTATGAAAAGCCGGAACAGCAAAAGCGCCTGTCCAAGGCCGAGCTGGCCTACATCCGCAGCGACTCGGTGCAGCCGGTCGAAACCACCGAGCAAGCGTCGGCCGCCGCCGCCAAAAAAGTGTCGTGGTTCCAGCTGCTCAAATACCGCCAGACCTGGGCCTTCGCCTTCGGCAAGTTCATGACCGACGGCGTCTGGTGGTTTTTCCTGTTCTGGCTGCCGACCTACCTGTCGGCGCAATACGGCATGAAGGGCGACGCCATCATCGTGCCGCTGGCCGTGTTGTACAGCATGACGATGATCGGCTCGATCGGCGGCGGCTGGTTCCCCAGCTACTTCATGTCGCGCGGCTACGCGCCGTACGACGGCCGCATGAAAGCCATGCTGGTGATCGCCTTCTTCCCGCTGGTGGTGCTGCTGGCGCAACCGCTCGGCGCGATCAGCTTCTGGGTGCCGGTGCTGCTGATCGGCGTCGGCGCCTCGGCGCACCAGGCCTGGTCGGCCAACATCTTCACCACCGTGTCGGACATGTTCCCGCAAAAATCGGTGGCCTCGGTGATCGGCATCGGCGGCATGGCCGGCGGCATCGGCGGCGTCGCGCTGACCAAACTGGGCGGCTGGGTGTTCGACTATTACAAGTCGGTCAACGACATCCGCACCGGCTACATGATCATGTTCGGCATCTGCGCGCTGGCCTACCTGGTGGCGTGGTGCGTGATGAAGGCGCTGGTGCCGCGCCATAAGGAAATCACCGACCTGTAGGCGGCCGATCGGCGGGTTGATCGGGAGGGCGGGGGCGCGTGCTAATATCCCCGCTTTGGCGCCGCGCCTATCCCACAGCCCGATCATGAAAAAAAATGTAGCAACCATCCGCGACGTCGCGGCGGAGGCCGGTGTATCGACGGCCACCGTCTCCAAGTTCGTCAACGGCGCGCAGCGCTTCTCGCCGGCGGTGGAGGCGACCATCAGGGAAGTCATCGCGCGGCTGGGCTACCGCTCCAATCCGCTGGCGCAATCGATGATCACCGGCCGCACCAAGAGCATCGGCCTGTCGGTGCTGGACGTCGGCAACCCCCATTTCACCAGCATCGTCAAGGGCGCCAACCGGGTCGCGCTGGCGCACGGCTACACCTTGCTGCTGGTCGACACCGAGGAAAATCCCGACCGCGAGCGGCCCCTGCTGGAGGCGCTGAGCCGGCGCGTCGACGGCCTGATCATTTTTTCGCGGATGCTCGAATCGGAAATGGACTGGGTCATGGACCTGGGCAAGCCGCTGGTGTATTTCGGCCGGCCGGCGCGCTTGAACCTGCCGTGGGTCGGCAGCGACGACCATCGCGGCGCCGGCATGCTGGTGCGGCACCTGGTCGCGCAGGGACACAAGCGGATCGCCTACCTGCGCTTTCCGCGCTCGCGCCGCGACGAGGACCGGCTGGGCGCGATCCGCGAATGCCTGGCCGGCTACGGCCAGCAATTGACGGTCTACGAAGGCGGCGCGCCGACCTCGGCCGAAGGCGAGCGCCTGAGCTCGGCCATCATGCTGGGCGAGCAGCCGCCCGACGCCTTGATCTGCTACAACGACCTGATCGCGCTCGGCTTCATGAAGGCGGCGCAAACCTTGGGCTTCAACCTGCCGGCCGACATCTCGGTGGCCGGCTTCGACAACATCCAGTACGGCCAATACACGTCGCCGGCGCTGACGACGGTCGACCTGCAGAGCGAACGGATGGGCGTCGCCGCGATGGAAAAGCTGATCGCCGCGATCGACGGCAAGCCGCCGTCGGATACCGTGATGATCGAACCGCAACTGGTGCTGCGCACCTCGGTCGCCAAGCGCAATTAATTTTCCAGACCCCGCTCGGGCCGGCCTGGCCCGGCGTTGCTCAGGCGATGATGGTGTCGATGCGCGCCGGCGAGATCGGCATGCGCACCGCGTCGGGACGCCAGCCGTACAGCACTTCGGTGGCGCCGCCGCAGATGCGGCCCTGGCACGGCCCCATGCCGCAGCGCGTTTGCAGCTTGGCGCAGCGCCACGTGGTGTGGGTGCGCAGTTCGCCGTGGGCGACGTCCTCGCAGCGGCAGACGATGGTGTCGTCGCCGGCCAGCGTGGCCAGCTCCGGCCGCAGCGCGAAGGCGCGCGCCAGGCTGGCGGCGAATTTGCGCCAGCGCGCGCGTTCGCCGAATTCGGCCTGCGCCGGCACGATCTGGCCGCTGGCCGACAGGCCGGCGATGCGGCCCTCCACCAGCGCCAGGTCGACCCCGCCCACGCCCGTGCCTTCGCCGGCGCAGTAGATGCCGAGCACCGAGGTTTGCTGAAAGTGGTCGGCGTCGACCACCGTTTGCGCGCCGTCGCTGGCGGTGGCGCAGCCGAGCGCCTGCGCCAGTTCCACGTTCGGCATCAGGCCGTAGCCGCAGGCCAGGTAGTCGCACTGCAGCGTTTCCAGCTCGCGTCCATGCCCGCGCTGGACCAGCACCGATTGCAAGGTGCCGTCGCCGTGCGCCGAATGCACGTAGCTGTCGCGCAGATACGGCACGTCCTTCAGTTGCGCGGCCAGCCGCAGCGCCTGCCCGATCTTGGCCGGTGTCCAGACCAGGCCCAGCGCGAAGCGCGCCATCGCCGGCGTCGCCGCCTGCTCGATGATGGCGACGATGTGCGCGCCCTTGAATTTGAGCGTGGCCGCCACCGCCAGCAGCAGCGGACCGCTGCCGGCCACCACCACCCGCTTGCCTTGCAGCGGATAGCCGCCCTTGGCCAGCGCCTGCAGGCCGCCGGCGCCGGTCACGCCGGGCAGGGTCCATCCGGGGAAGGGCAGCAGCCGTTCGCGCGCGCCGGTCGCCAGGATCAGATGGCCGAAGCGCAGCGTGTCCGAGGCCGCCGCCGACTGCACCCGCAGCTGTCCCGGCTCCGGCGAATACAGCACCCGCGTTTGCGGCAGGAAGGTGACGTTGGGCGCGTCGCGCAGTGCGCTCCACAGCGATTGCGCGCGCGGGTCGGCCTGCCGATCGGGGCCGCCGCGCCAGATCTGGCCGCCGGCCAGCGGATTGTCGTCGACGATGCCGACCCGCACGCCGCCGCCGCAGGCGGCATGCGCCGCCGCCAGGCCGGCCGGGCCGGCGCCGATCACCAGGATGTCGTAGTGGCTCATGCCGCGCGCTCCGGCGCGCCGGTCTGCACATGCATGCCGTCGGCGCACAAGGCCTGGCACGAAAGCTGATGCGGCCGGCCGTCGATGGTCACGCGGCATTCCTGGCACACGCCCATGCCGCACAACGGCGCGCGCGCGGCGCCGCCGACCGAGCGCCGGGTGACGATGTTGCCCGCCATCGCGATGGCGGCGGCCACGCTGACGCCGGGCGCCACGCTCACCGCGCGCGCATCGATGCTGAGGGTGATGCTGTCGCCGTTGGCGCGGTTGTTGGCAAAAGTGTGGGCGGCGAATTCAAACATGGAAGCGGCGGGGCAGGTAGGGATTGATGGGGATGCGCGTGCTCTCGCCTTGCATCTGGCCGGCCAGCAGCTGCGCCGTCGCCAGCGAGGTGGTGATGCCCAGGCCCTCGTGGCCGGTGGCGAGCCACAGGCCGCGCCGCGCCGGGTGCGGCCCGATCAGCGGCAGGCCGTCGGGCGTGGCGGCGCGCAGGCCGGTCCAGCAACGCAGCACGTGCAGTTGCGCCAGCGCCGGGGTGAAGGTGGTGGCGTGCCTGAGCATCCGTTGCAGCATGGCCGGCTCCACCGCCGTGTCGATGGTGTCGAACTGGCGCGAGGAGCCGATCAACACTTGTCCGGTGGGACGCGGCTGCAAATTGAACGCGACCGAGTCGCCGCTGGCGGCATGGGCGCTTTTGATATAACCCAGCTCCACCAGCTGGTGCCGGACGAAGCCGGGATAGCGGTCGGTGATGGCGATGTGTCCTTTCTTCGGCTGCACCGGCAGCTCCGGCAGCAGCGCCGACGAGCGCGAACCGGCGGCCAGCACGATGTGCTGCGCCTGGTGGCGCGTGCCGTCGGCCAGCACCACGCCGTGGTCCTCGATGGCGGTCACGGCGGCGCGCTTGGTGATGGCGCCGCGCCGCATCGCGCGGTCGAGCAGGATGCGCGCGCTCTTGGGCGGGTAGACCAGGCCGTCGCCCTTGACCAGCAGTCCTCCCGCCAGCCCGGCGCGCAGCTGCGGCTCGCGCGCGTACAGCGCCGCCGGCGACAGCAGTTCGCAGGTGACGCCGTAGGCCGACAGCGTCTGCGCCTTGACGCGCGCGGCGTCCATTTCCTCTTCATCGGCGGCGACCCAGATGGTGCCGCAGCCGCTGTACTCGTGGCGCTGCGGGCGTTCGCCCACCAGGTCGTTCCACAACGAGACCGAATACGCCGACAGCGCCAGTTCGGCCGCGTTGTCGTCCATGACCACCAGGTGGCCCATGCCGGCCGCCGTGGCGCCGCCGCCGGCGATATCCTGCTCGACGACCGCCACCCGCAGTCCGCGCTCGCTGAGCGCGTCCGCGCAGGCCGCGCCGACGATGCCGGCGCCGACGACGATCACGTCGGTGTTGTTCACCGGATGCCCCACACGAAAGGATCGGTCGGGTCGAGGATCAGCGACGCCTGCGCGTTGACCCACGCCTTGCCGCGGATGCTGGGGATCAGCTGCTCGCCGCGATAGCGGTAGGACGCCTCGAACACGCTGCCGATGACGCTTTCCTGCTTCCACAGCGCGCCCTCGGCCAGTTTGCCGTCGGCCGCCAGGCAGGCCAGCTTGGCGCTGGTGCCGGTGCCGCACGGCGAGCGGTCGTAGGCTTTACCGGGGCACAGCACGAAGCTTTGGCTGTCGGCGCCGGTGCGCGATGGCGCGAACAGTTCGATGTGGTCGATCAGCGCGCCGCCGTCGCCGGTGACGCCGTCCCGCTGCAGCGCCGCGCCCACGGCCGCGCTGTAGGCGGTCAGCGCCTCGACGTTGGCGACATTCAGTTCCAGCCCATGACCGGCGACCAGGAAGAACCAGTTGCCGCCGTAGGCGACGTCGCCGGTGACCGCGCCGTAGCCCGGCACGTCCACGGTGACCTGTTCGCGGCTGCGGTAGGAGGCGACGTTGTCGACGGTGACGCTGCCGTCTTCGTGCAGCCGCGCCTCGACCACGCCGACCGGCGTGTCGATGCGGTGGCGGCCCGGCCCGATGCGGCCCATGAAGGCCAGCGAGGCCACCAGGCCGATGGTGCCGTGGCCGCACATGCCGAGGTAGCCGACATTGTTGAAGAAGATGACGCCGGCCGCGCAATCGGCGGCGTGCGGCTCGCACAGCAGCGCGCCGACCAGCACGTCGGAGCCGCGCGGCTCGCACACCACGGCGGAGCGGAAGGTGTCGTGTTCGCGTTTGAGCAGTGCCAGGCGCTCGTCCAGGGGGCCGTTGCCCAGATCCGGGCCGCCCTCGGTGACCAGCCGGGTAGGCTCGCCGCCGGTATGGGAGTCGATGATGGTGATGGTTTTCATGCTCAAATCTTAGGCTTCCCGGGCCTGGCTGTCTTGCACCGCCTGCGCACGTTAAATGACGAAATCTGCACAATCGCGAAAAAACAGCAGACTGCGGCGCGGACCGCTGGCACAATCGCGAACATGGACAATTCCTCCCCTCCCGACGACCCCGCCCGCCGCGCGCTGGGCGCAGGCATAGCCGATCCCTTCTTCGCCGAAGCGCTTTTCGACGCGCTGCCGGACGTGGTTTTCTTCGTCAAGGACGTGCAGGGAAGGTATGTGGTGGTCAATCAAACGCTGGTGCAGCGGTGCGGCCGCCGGCACAAATCGGCGCTGATCGGGCGCACCCCGGCCGAGGTGTTCGCCCATCCGTTCGGCCAGTCGTACGTCGCGCAGGACATGGCGGTGCTGGCCGGCGGCAACGACATCGAGGACCAGCTCGAGCTGCATTTGTATCCCAGCCGCGATCCCGGCTGGTGCCTGACGCGCAAGACGGCGCTGCGCGACGCCGCTGGCCGCATCGTCGGCCTGACCGGCGTCTCGCGCGACCTGGCGATGGCGGACAAGAAGAATCCCGCCTACCGCAAGGTGGCGGCGGCGGTGAACCTGATCCAGGAGCAGTACGGGCAGCCGCTGCACCTGGCAGAACTGGCGCGCACGGCCAACATGTCGGTGGCGCAGATCGAGCGCTACTTCCTGCGCATCTTCCACCTGACGCCCCGGCAGATGATCATCCAGACCCGCGTCGAGGCGGCGTCGCGCATGCTGGGCGGCGGCGCCAGCGTGGCCGAAATCGCCCAGGCCTGCGGCTACGGCGACCATTCCGCCTTCACGCGCCAGTTCAAGGCCACCACCGGCGTCACGCCGAGCCAGTACCGCCAGCTGGCGGGCAAAGCGCCCGGCCAGCCCGCCCACCAACCGGCCGGCCAGGCTGCCGGCGGCGCCGGCACCCAGGCGGCGCTCAGGTGACCATCTCGGCGTCGGCCACTTCGACCCGGTTGCGGCCCTGCTGCTTGGCGCGGTACAGCGCCGCGTCGGCCAGTTTCATCAGATCGAGCGGGTGGTCGTCCTCGCATGGAACGATCAGCGCCACGCCGACGCTTGCCGTCAGCACCTGGAACGGCGAGCGCTCGTGCCCGATCCCGAGCGCGGAGATGGAGCGGCAGATCATGTCGGCCATCGCCAGCGCGTGCGGCAGGTCCTGCGCTTCGGCGATGATGGCGAACTCCTCGCCGCCGTAGCGGGCCACGAAGTCGCTGTTGCGGCGGATATGCGTGGTCAGCTCGTCGGCCACGGCGCACAGCGCGTCGTCGCCGGCCTGGTGGCCGTAATGGTCGTTGTACTGCTTGAACAGGTCGACGTCGAGCATCGCCAGCATCAGCAGCCGGTTGCCACGGCGGCAGCGGTTCCATTCGCTGGCCAGCATCTCGTCGAAGCGGCGCCGGTTGGCGATGCCGGTCAGGCCGTCGGTGGCGCTCATGGCCGCCAGCAGGCTGTTCGACTTTTCCAGTTCCCGGGTGCGTAGGCGCACGCGGTTTTCCAGGTCGCGCTCGCGCGCGTGCAGTTCGTCCAGCAGCACGGCGAAGCCGATGCCGACGATGCAAAGCGTGAGGATGAACTCCTGCGCGCGCACCGTCTCCAGATGCACCGGCACGTCGCCGAAAGGCTTCAAGCCTGTGGTCATCATCATCGCCGTCGACAGCGAAATCAGCGCCACCGTCAGCGTGGTGAGGCGGATGCCGCAGCGGAAGGCGATCAGCGCCACCGCCGGCAGCAGCAGGGTCGGCGTCACCGAGACGCCGTCGATCTCGCCGCCGTGCGCTGACAGCACGGCCGTCGCCAGCAGCAGGGTGAAGATCAGCAGGGTGTCGTCGAGCCGCGTCAGGCGCCGTTCGTGGCGCGCCGGCTGCGACAGCGACACCAGCAGCGGCGTGTAGATCAGCAGCCCGAGACCGTCGCCGAACCACCACAGGCGCGTCAGCGTGAAGTACGAAGGCGGGGCGTGAAACAGAAAATGCAGCACCGCCGCCGCCATGAAGGCCGCCAGCAGCGCGCCGACCACGGGGCCGGCCAAAATGAAGATCATCAGGTCCTTCAGGCGCTGAAGGCTGAACGACGCGCCGCTGCGGCGCATCAAAGCGTATGTAACGAGGACTTCCGTCAAATTGCACACGCTGAACAGGACAGCACCCATCCAGCCGAAGGCGTTGACGTTGGCCAGCACGTCGGAGGTGAAGGTGAGGGCGGCCAGCAGCGGCGCGCGGCGCCCCTCGAAACGCAGCAGCGCCGCCAGCAGCACCGCGTTGGGCAGCCAGACGACCACCACGTTTTCAGGCGTGACGGCGCAGAAGAAGGTCAGCTTGACGCTGGCGAAGTGGAACAACGGCAGCAGCAGGCAAAACAGCCAGCCCGGATGATGCCAAAAATTCTCGCGCTTGTTCATCGCCGGCTGCCCTTGTAACGCCATCATCCCGGCCACCGTGGCCGTGGTTGAGATGATTGCGCGACAAGATAGTTGCTGTCAATGCTTGCATGCGCCTAGGGACGATAAGCGCGGCGTAATCGGCCATGTGTGTCATCGGCGACGCACACATGGCCGCTTGACCGCGCGACCGCGCGACCGTTGTGCGGTCAGCCGGTTTTGACCAGCTGCTCGCCGACGTAGACGCGGTAGCGGCGTATCCGCCCGGTCACCCCGTCGGCGCCCTGGCGCGGCGTGTAGCGCAAGCCGGCCACCGTGTCCGACTGCCCCAGGTCGAGGATGATGCGGTGCGGGTGGGCCGGATGCGGCGCCTTGCCGGTGTAGGCGCTATGCCAGAAGTCCGTGGCCTGGCCGTTGATGGCGTTGAGCGCCGAGCCGTCTTCCCTGGTGCGTTCCTCGCTGCTGACGTAGGCGATGGTCCAGTTGGACTGGTTCAGCGTCTTGCCGTCCGCGCCGAGCAGCGCCAGTTCCGCGATGGCCGCGAACTGCTTGCCGTCGAAGGCGTCGAGCGACTCCAGGCACACCTGGCGGCCTTTGACGGCCTGCGCGAACTTGACATCCTGGGTCGCGGCGCCGTTCTGGAATTGGCCCTCGTGCGCCGGCTTGACGTTATCCAGCGCGGGTTTGTCGTTGTTCGGCGGCCGGGCCAGATCGAGTTCCGGACGCAGCTTGTCGAGGATAGGCGCCTTCAGGCCGGCGATGCGCGCGCTTTGCGGCCCGGTCAAGTCCAGCACCACCACCTCGTTGCGGCCACGCTTGATCCAAGGGCCGGGCAGGTACATGGTCTGCGTCGGCCCGATGTTCCAGTAGCGTCCCAGGCAGCGGCCGTTGACCCAGACCACGCCCTGGCCCCAGCTTGACATGTCGAGGAAGGTGTCGCCGGTTTGCGGCGCGTCGAACTCGCCGCGCCAGAAGGCCGGACCCCTGGCGCGGCCGGTTTTCCACGCCAGCGGCGGCAGCACGCCGTCGGCGTCGAAGTCGATGGCGCGGATTTCCCAGTTTTCCAGCGGCTGGCCGGCCAAACGCACCGGCCCGTGCATGCCCTTGCGGTCGTGGATCTCGACGCCGAAGTTGACCCGCGCGATGGTGTACAACAGGATTTCAAGGGTCGCCGGCCGGCTGCGCGCCGGCAGGTCGACCTTGAAGCGGCGGTAGCGCGTGTCCATCGTGCCGACCTGCTTGCCGTCGATGTAGACCCAGGCCAGGTCGCGCACCTTGGCCGCTTCCAGCGTGGCGGCCGGACCGGCGGGCAGGGTGACCTTGTAGGACACCAGCCCCCGGCTGATGTCGTACTGCTCGATCGGCTGCGGCGAGACGGCCTTGATGGCGTCGGCCGGCAAGGCCGACGACACCGACGCCGACTGCTTCAGCGTGAACGGCGCGATGGCGATCAGCGGGTTTTGCGGCGGTGGCGGCGGCAGCGTTTCGCCGGCCATCAGGTAGGGCTTCATGCCGTCGCGGTAGGCCTGGAATTTTTCGCCCGTCCATCCCGCTTCGCTGATCGGCGCGTCGTAGTCGTAGCTGGTGGTGTCGGGACGGAAGGGCCGGTCGCAGCCGCCCCACAGGCCGAAGGTGGTACCGCCGTGCGCCATGTACAGGCTGAAGGAGCCGTTCGCCTTGAGCATGGTCTGGATGTCGGCCACCGCGCCGGCGGCCGAGCCGCGCCGGTGCGGCGCGCCCCAGGTGTCGAACCAGCCGGAGTAGTATTCGCCGCACATGCGCGGCCCTTTCTGCACCTGGTCCAGCACCTTGAAGCCGGCCGCCGGATCGCTGCCGAAGTTCGCCACCGAGAACAGCTCCTTCAAATGGGTCTTGGCGACGGCGTTGGTCGGATTGCACTGGAACAGCGGGACGTCGAAACCGGCGTCCAGCAGTCCCTGGCGCATCTCGCGCATGTAGTCGAGGTCTTCGCCGAAGAAGCCGTACTCGTTCTCGACCTGCACCATCAGGATAGGACCGCCCTTGGTGATTTGCTGCGGGCCGAGCGCGCGGCCGACTTCCTTCATCCAGCGCTTGGCAGGCGTCATGTAGTTGGCGTCGCGCGTGCGCAGGAAGCTATCGCCGGGCTTCTTCAGCAGCCACCATGGCAGGCCGCCCATTTCCCACTCGGCGCAGGCGTAGGGGCCGGGACGCAGGATCACCCACAGGCCCTCGGCCTGCGCCAGGCGGCAGAATTCGGCGGCGTCGCGCTGTCCCTGCCAGTCGTATTTACCCTCGCGCCATTCGTGGTAGTTCCAGAACAGGTAGGCGCAGACGGTGTTCAGGCCCATGGCCTTGATGGCTTTCAGGCGGTGCGTCCAGTATTCGCGCGGCACGCGGGCGAAGTGCATTTCGCCGCAGCGGATCTGCAGGCGCTGGCCGTCGAGGAGGAAGTCGCTGTCGCCGATGGCGAAGCGCGCGGAGGCGGCGGCGTGCACCTGGGCGGCCACCGGCAGCAGCAGGCTGCCCATGGCGGCGCTGGCGCCGCGCAGCACTTCGCGGCGTTTTACGGAGTATGTGGTCATGGGATCAGTAGTTGACTGGGTAATCTTTAGGGAAACGGGCGCCGGCGAAGGCTTTTTTCTGGGTCCAGTCCTGCGGCGCCGAGGTCCAGTAGCTGTCGCTCTCCGGCAGGCCCAGTGGCAGCAGGCTGGCCGAGGCGATGTACATGCTGCCGTTGTTGGAGTACCAGTCGCCCAGCTCCGGCTGGTGGCCGACGAAGCCGATGGTCAGGTAGCCGTCCCTGGTGAAGTTGCCGGGCGCCGTCCACACGGCCTTGTGCACCGCCTGCAGCGCGGCGCGGATCTGGCCCTCCGGCAGGCTGGCGGGCAGCTGCTTGCGCAGCGCCAGCAGCGCCAGCGGCTGGAACGCCGCCGTGCGGTAGGTCAGCGAACGGCCGATCGGCGGGAAGCTGCCATCGGTGGAGATGAAGCGCTCCAGGTGCTCGCTGTAGCGCTGCATGCGCTTGACCGCCTGCGCGCGCAGCTCCTCGGGCTTGCCGTTCCAGAACGCGCCTTTTTTCTGATCGAGCACGTCGAGGATCTCCACCAGCATCGGGTGCATGACGAAGGCGTTGTAGTAGTCGAAGTGGAAGGCGTCGCCGTCCTTGATCCAGCCGTCGCCCACATACCATTCGTTGATCTTGCGGATCGCCACGTTCATGCGCAGCGGGTCGAACTCCTCGCCGATCGACATCAGCCAGGCTTCGTTCATGGCGGCGAACAGCATCCAGTTGATGTACGGCGGCTCGATGCGGCGCAGCGATTTGATCTCGGCGATGATGCGCTGCTTGGTCTTGGCGTCGAGCGGCTCCCACAGCGCCTTCGGCGCGCGGATCAGCGCATTGGTGAAGTAGGCCGAATCGACCAGCGTCTGGCCCGGGCCTTTCCACAGCAGGTAGTCCGGATTGGCCGGATCGACCGAGTTGGCATAGCTTTGCAGCGCCAGTTGATGCAGGCGCTTGCGGGTGCGGCCCTCCGGCGTGCCGTCGTCCGCCAACGCCAGCCACGGCGCCACGCCGGCGATCAGCCGGCCGAAGCACTCGAGATAGGCCACGCCCTTGTCGCGGCCATCCCAGGTCGGGCTCACTTCCAGCGCGAAGTTTTTCTTCAAGGTGCCGGCCGCCATGTTGGCCAGCACCGGTTCGGTCATCTTTTGCGCCAGCGCTGCCAGTTGCGCGCGCGCGGTCTTGCCGTCGGCGCCGGCCGGCGAAGCCGATGCCGGGGCTGGAGTCGCGGCGACGGCGCTTTGCGCTCCCAGCGTCGCACCCGCGGCCGAACCGGCCATCACGGCCTGTATGAAATTGCGTCGTTCCATCGTGTCTCCGTTATTATTTTTTCAGCAGCCGCACCATTTCGGAGGACGCCAGCAGATACGCGCCGACACCGAACGGCGTGGTCGAATTCTGGTCGACCACCTGTCCCGGAATCGCACGGTCGCCGATCGGCTGCACATAGCCGATCCGGCCGTCCGGTTGCAGCGCCGTCTTGCTCAGGAAGTTCCAGCCCTTGCGCACCGTCGGCAGGTACTCGTCGCGATCGAGCACGCCGTTGTTGATGCCCCACAGGTAGCCGTAGACGAAGAACGCGGTGCCGCTGGTTTCCGGTCCGGGCGCGTGCGCGGGATCGAGCAGGCTGCGGGTCCAGTAGCCGTCGTTCGACTGCGCCTTCTTCAGCGCCTGCGCCATGCCCTTGAACTTGGCCACGTAGTCGGCGCGGTGGGCGTCGTCCTTCGGCAGGTCGTTGAGTACTTTTGCCAGTCCGGCGAACACCCAGCCGTCGCCACGCGACCAGAAGTCCTTCTTGCCGTTGACGCTTTTGTGCTTCGGATAGACGTAGCGCGCGTCGCGGTAGTAAAGCCGCTCCTCGGCGTCGTACATGATGCTGTTCGAATAGTCGAAATACTCGTGCAGCTTGTCGAGGTACTTGCGCTCGCCCGTGACGTTATGCAGCTTGGTCATCACCGGCATCACCATGTACAAGCCGTCCGACCACCACCAGTAATCCTTCTGCGCGGTGTTCATCTGGTATTCCATCACCTCGCGCGCGCGGGCGATCTTGCGCGGGTCCTTGATCTTGTCCAGCTCATACAGATCGACATAGGTCTGGAAGCAGATTTGCCAGTCGCCGAACAGCACATGTTCGTCGGTCTCGCCGTACTGGTACTTCCACTTGGTCTTGTCGGTGGACTTCGCGCCCTGCCACTGGTTGTGGATGGCCCAGTCCTCGGAATACTGGCGGTAGCGCGGATTACCGGTGATCTTGTAGGCCTCCATATTGCCGGTGTGGTAGGCGGCGATATCCCAGAAGGCCCACTTTTGCGGTGTCTCGCGCTGCTGCCAGTAGTCGTTGACCTTGTTGATAATGGCGACAACCTCCTGTTCGGAGGTGTCGACCGCCGGCGGCGGCAGGGTGCCGCAGCCGGCCAGACCGAGCGCCATCGCGCCGGTTGCGAAGAGTCGTTTCATCATAGCTTGGTGATGGTCCCTTAGAGTTTTCCACGGATGCCGAATTTGATGGTGCGGCCATCATACTTGGCATAGTCCATCCGTGTCTTCTTGCCGCTGCCGTACTGGCCGCTGGCATCCTCGAAATAGTCCTGGGCCAGCGTGTTGCTCAGGTTGAGCGCGTCGATGCGGAACTCCAGCTGCTCGCTGATCTTGTAGCTGATGTTGGCGTCGAGGTAGCCCCGGCCGGCGCGCCAGCGGATCAAATCGTCGCCCAGGTTGCGCGGGTTATCGCCGTGCAGCGACTTGCCTTTGTAGTTGTAGGACATGCGCATCGCGACCGGGCCGTTCTCGAAATACAGCGTAGTGCTGTAGGCGTACTTCGGCACCGAGTTGACTTCGATCTCCTTGCCGGCGTTGGAGATCCACTTGGCGCTGTTGAACGGATCGATGTGCGTGTAGCTGGCCAGCGCGCCCATGCCGTTGAATGGCGCCGGCAGGAAGCTGAACGCCTGCTGGTAGGCCAGCTCGTAGCCTTTGAGCGTTTGCCGGCCGGCGTTGGTGTAGCTGCGCAGCGTCATCGCCAGGTTCGGGTCGACGCGGCCGCTGGCGTCCTGGAACAGGGGACCGAGCGCGGTGTCGGGCAGGCCGAGGGAGCCGAAGGTGACGATCTGGGTGTTGGCGACGGTGGCGTCGGTCAGCTCCTTCTTGAAGTAGGCGGCCGACAGCAGGCTGCCGGGCGAGAAGTACCATTCCATGCTGGTGTCCAGGTTCTTCGACTGCTGCGGGCGCAGGTTGGGATTGCCCGAGGTGGCGGTGTTGTCGAACTGGTTCGGGATCACGGTCTGCGCGGCGATCACCGACAGCGAGGCGCGCGTGATGGTCTTGCCCCACGAGGCGCGCCACATCAGGTTCTCGGTCAGGTCGAAGGCGCCGCTGACGGCCGGCAGCACATTGCTGTACGAGCCTTGCTCGTGGTTGGGCGAGTAGACCAGGCTTGCGCCCTGCTGCTTGAAGTTGTCGATCTTGGTGTCGGTGCCGGAGAAGCGCACGCCGGCGTTGATGCGCAATTCGTGGTCGGCGACCTTGCCCTTGAAGTCCGACTGCACGAACGCGGTCTTGACGTCTTCCTGCGCGGTGAAGCTTTGCGAAGGCGTGAACGCCGATTGCGGATTGTAGGTGTTCGGATCGAACTGCGAGTAGAAGTAGTTGCTGTCCCAGGTGCTCCACGCATGCGGCCAGCCGGCGCCGAAGTCCAGGTTATCGATCGGCAGGTTGCTGGTCATGCCGTTGCGCATGCCGGCGGCGCCGATGCTGTTCAACTTCGCCGTCGCCAGCGAGGTGCCGTTACGTTTGTTGACGCCCTTGGTGGTCGAGACGAAGGTCAGGCCGGCTTTCAGGTGGCCGGTCCATTCGCCGGGCAGGTCGTAGTCCCAGTCGGCGACCACGCGCGCCTGCTTGCCCTTGTCGGTCTCCTTGGTCCAGCCGGTGCTGACGGCGAAGCCGCTCCAGTTGTTCGGATCGGTGTAGCTGGTCGGCGACGAGATCGACGGATAGACATGGTCGCTGCCGTAATCGATGGTCGATTGCGCGCCGTAGATGAAGCTCGACAGCTGGCCGGTGGCGCTGGTGGCGCTGCTCTGGTTCAAACTGGCCTGGCCGGTCAGGGTGAATTTGTCGCTGACCTTCCAGCTGCCGTTCAAGGCGCCGTAACCGAATTCGGTTTCGTCCTTGGTGTAGCCGGCGCCGGCGTTGTAGGTGGTGTTGGCGAAGGTGCCGGTCAGCAGGTTGGTGGCCGGGTCGATGTGCACATTGACCGGAATCAGGCCGTTGTTGCCGTTGGCGCCGGCCGGCAACGTGCGGTTGCTGGTCCTGGTGCTGCGCACCAGGATGCCGAACAGCGTCTCCTCGCGGGTGTTCTCCAGCTTCGAGTACATCGTGTCGAGGCTCAGGTTGAGCGTCGGCGTCTTCCACTGCAGCGACGAGACCAGGCCGTCGCGGGTGCGCTCGTTCTGCGAGCCGTAGAAGCGGTAGATGCGCGGCAGCAGGGCCTTGTCGATCTGGTCGCGGGTATAGCCGGACAGGTTGGCGCGCGGATCGTCATAGTCCAGGGTCAGCGCGAAATTGCCTTTCACTGGATTCTGGCTGCCGTTGAAGGAGCTGTTGTAGCCGCCGGTCGCCTCGAAGCCGGAGCGGGTGTTGACGCTGCCCGAGTGCGAGGCGCCGATCAGGAAGCCCAGCTTGTCCCAAGTGTTCGAATACAGCACGAAGCCGTTCGGATCGTGGTGTTTGGAGGCGGTGTTGTAGGTGTCGGTCAGGCCGTAGCGGATGGTGCGCTTCGGATTGTCGAACGGGCGCGGGGTCTGCAGGTCGACCACGCCACCGAGGCCGCCCTCGGTCAGCTCGGCCAGCGGCGATTTGTAGAAGTCGACGCGGCCGAACAGTTCGGACGCGAACACGTCGTAGTTGAAGCCGCGCGCCGCGCTGCCGATGGTCGACGTCGACGTGGTGTTGACCGGCGCGCCGTTCAGGGTCGTGACCGAATAGTCGGTCGGCAGGCCGCGGATCGAAATGCGCTGGCCTTCGCCGGACGATTCGTCGCGGTTCAGGATCACGCCGGGCACGCGCTGCAGCGATTCGGCGACGTTCGCCTCGGGGAATTTGCCGATGTCCTCGGCGACGATGGAGTCGCGCACGCCGATGGCCTGGGCCTTGAGATTGAGCGCCTTCTGCAGGCTGGAGCGGAAACCGGTGACGACCACGGTTTCGACCCGGTCCTGGGCGGCGGGCGGGGCGGCCGGGGTGGCCGATTCACCGCTGGCGGTGGCCGCGGCCTCCTGCGCCAGTGCGCCCGGCGCGTACATGGCGGCCAGTGCCAGCGCCACCATCGTCTCCAATGTCTTCTTTTTCATTTTTATCCTCAGTGTTTGATTTCTGGGTCGCCTAAGCCGTCTCCTGCCTGGCACGGTCAAGACTAGTCATTTAGCAAACAGTGAGCAACTCGCGGTAGAGCGGCTGGCGACCGGAAGTTAAACGGTTTCCGTGGAGGAAGAATTTGATGGGGAGAGGGCTGTTTCCCTCTCAGCGAGCCGCCGCCAATGTTGCCGGTGGCTTGCAAATCGGAATGTGTAATTGGCAAAAAAATCATAAGCAATCAACAAGATGATTATTTGTGCGGGCAGGTATTCCCACTTCGTATAGACGGATGCAAATTTTCTATACGAATTTGTGGAAAAAAACCTACGCGCCGGTCGTCGAGAGTTTTGACAAATCGCAAGAACCAATCACGGGGAGATCACAGAATAGCGTTTCTACGCGGCTAGAAAGCACCCGCCGCACCCCGGACCGTTAATCGCCAAACAAGGAGACGCACGATGCTGGCCAGCGCAGGAGCGAAAATTGTTCAACTCGGATCGTACGGGGCGTCGAAGCAGAAAAATTCGATTTCCGGCCTGTCGTCAGGCGCCTTCATGACCGTGCAGCTGCACCTGGCCCGCTCGGCCAGCTTCGCGGGGGCGGGCATCATCGCCGGCGGGCCGTTCCGCTGCGCCCAGACCTACCGTTCGCGGCAGCTGGTGTCGGAGGAGGACGCGTATATCGAAAACTCGCTGTACATTTGCATGAGTCCGCTAATTCCGCAAACGGCGCCCGATGCGCGGCAATTGGCCGCGATGACGCGCGAATCGGCCAGCGAGGGCTTGATCGACGACGTCGCCAATCTCGCCGATGACCGGCTCTACATCTTCACCGGCAGCCGGGACGACGTCGTCTATTCCGACGTGGTGGCGCAAACCCGCCAGTTCTACGAGATGCTGGGCGTGAAGCCGGAGAACATCGCCTACCACGACAACGTGCCCTCGGGCCATTGCATCATCACCGACAACCCGGAGGATTCGGCGCTGGCGACCAACCAGCCGCCGTACATCAACAACGGCGGATTCATGCAGTCGCACGACATCCTGCGCCATATCTATGCCGGCCTGAAGCCGCCCGCCGACTATGCCGCCGGCCAGTTGCTGCGCTTCGAGCAGACCGAGTTCCTCGGCGCGGACGCGCGCTGGACCAGCATGAGCCAATTCGGCTACGCCTATATTCCCTCGCGGGTGCTGGCCGGATCGGTGAAGGCGCCGCGCGTGCACATCGCCCTGCACGGCTGCAAACAGGGCTACAACTACACCGACTATGTCGCCGGCCGCGCCGACGTCGCCAACCAGCCGCCCTACGGCAACCGTTACATCACCAGCACCGGCTACAACGAAATCGCCGAGAGCAACGACATCATCGTGCTCTATCCGCAGGCCGAGGGCACCGACAACGGCGAGGTGCAAAACCCGGATGGCTGCTGGGATTGGTGGGGCTACAGCTGCAAGGATGCGAAGTCGCTTTACTATTCCCGTGATGCCGTGCAGATCAAGGCCATACACGCCATGCTTGACCGCCTTTGCGCTTGATTAGGAGGACGCCATGAGTAAATACCCCGTCGCCGTCGGATTGACACCGAATCATCAGCCAGATCTCGCCGCCGAAGCCAGCGCGCTCGCCACCAGCGCGGCGACGCACGTCGAGCATGCTAGGACCGCGCAACGGCTGACGCAGAAATACGCCGCGAGCATGGTCAACAACGGCGCCTTGTCGCTGGCGCTGACGGCGCGGCTGTGGGATCCGGCCGTCTGGAGCGAATCGATGCAGCTGACGGCGGCCGTCGGCCAGCGCCTGCACCAGCAGGGGCTGAACTGGCGCCAGGGCTGCACGCTACTGCTCGAAGACTACGGGCAGCTGCGGCAGGCCAACACCATGTCCAAGCTGGTCGAGAAGCAGTGCAATCTATCGATGCAGCTGGGCCAGCTGCTGTCCGGCCAGGCCACCGATTTCCTCGGGCTGCTGGAAAACATTGACGTCGATTACGGGTATTGGGCCAGCCAGAAGACGTCCGCGCCGCTGGCCGCAGCGTAAGCGCGACCTTTGGAATGGTGCCGGCGCCAAATCGACAGACGGTGCGTCCTTCAGCTTTCCTTCCGCCTGCCCAGAGCGGCCCGCCCTGCTTCAGTAGGGCGAGACGCGCCGCGCGGCGCTCCTCCAGGGTGCCCTTGACCGGGGGGGGCGTCGACAACGCGGCGCCCAGATTGTCTGTTTTAGTGGCCCACGCCATCAGAGCGTTCAATGCTGCGATTTCCCTTAATATTTGGTCCGCAGACGATTGCTGCAGCACGCCAGTCGCCTGCTCAACCATCTCAAGAAGGTTGGCCGCTTGTTTCAGCTGCGTGTTGATAATCTCGAGCGTGTCGACGTCTTTCGCACGCGCCATCGCTTCGAACGCGGCGAAGTGACTGTCTTCGATATCCAAGGTGATTTTCCGCATGACATACCTCGTGTCGCCAATTCACGTAGACCAGTGTAGCGAATTAGCTGGAAGACCGTCAGTGACCTCGCGGATGCGGCAAGGCCTGCAGCAGCAAAGAAAAAGCCGCTGACCCTTTCGGGGCAGCGGCTTATCGAATTCTTGGTGGTGATAGGTGGACTTGAACCACCGACCCCAGCATTATGAATGCTGTGCTCTAACCAACTGAGCTATATCACCTGCAACGCCCAGCATTATCGGGGTTGGGCTTTGGACTGTCAAGGGTGGTCCAAAGATTTTTCTAAAAAAGTGTGTGCAAGCGCGTGGCAGTCGCTAAAACGTTAGCATATTGGTATTCTGAAGTCCGGACGATCAGCATATAACGAAATGGAGATGGTATGGCCACCAATATTTTTGTGAATTTGCCTGTGCGCGACTTGCCGAAATCGGTGCAATTCTTTACCCATCTGGGCTATTCGTTCAACCAGCATTACACGGACGAGGGCGCCACTTGCATGATCGTCGCCGAGAACATCTTCGTCATGCTGCTGACCGAGGAGCGCTTCAAGACCTTCACGCCCAAACCGGTCAGCGACGCCCGCACCTCGACCGAGGTGCTGGTGTGCCTGCAGGTGGAGTCGCGCGACCAGGTGGCGGCGCTGGTGAACAAGGCGATCGAGGCCGGCGGCAGCGCCTACAAGGAGCCGCAGGACCACGGTTTCATGTATGGCCACGGCTTCCAGGACCTCGACGGTCATCTGTGGGAAATCATTTACATGGATTCGGCGCCGCCGACCACCTGACCGGGGTGGCGTTTACCCCAGCTTTTCGGCGATCCGCGCCAGCATGGCGCCGGCCGGATCGGGCGCCAGGCAATCGAGCGCCACGCGCTCCGGCATCGAGCGCAGCCACGTCAACTGGCGCTTGGCGAGCTGGCGCGTGGCGATGATGCCCGTCTCGCGCATGGTCGCGTAGTCGATTGTCCCGTCCAGATACTCCCACGCCTGCCGATAGCCGACGCAGCGCATCGACGGCAGTCCCGGATGCAGGTCGCCGCGCCGGCGCAGCACCTCCACCTCGGTGATCAGATTGCCGTCCTCGGACTCTTCCAACATGATGTCGAAGCGGCGCGCGATGCGCTGATGCAGCACCGCGCGGTCCGACGGCTCCAGCGCGAACGACAGCAGCTCGAACGGCAGTTCGGTCTTCTCACGCAGCGCCAGCAGCTCGGACATCGGCTTTCCGCTCAAGGCGCAGATCTCCAGCGCGCGCTGGATGCGCTGGGCGTCGTTGGGCGCCAGCCGCGCCGCCGTCTCCGGGTCGAGCGCGGCCAGCTTCGCGTGCATCGCCGGCCAGCCGATGCGCGCCGCGTCTTCTTCCAGTTCCACGCGCAGGGCCGGATCGGCGCCCGGCAGGTCGTCGAGGCCATCGGCCAGCCCTTTGAAGTACAGCATGGTGCCGCCGACCAGCAACGGCAGGTTGCCGCGCGCGACAATCTGGTCGACCAGCCGCAGGGTATCGGTGCGGAACTGCGCCACCGAATACGAATCGAGCGGGTCGAGGATGTCGATCAGGTGGTGCGGCGCGGCGGCGCGCTCCTCGCGCGTGGGCTTGGCGGTGCCGATGTCCATGCCGCGGTACACCAGCGCCGAATCGACGGAGATGATCTCGGACGGGATGCGCTCGGCGATCGCCAGCGCCGACGCGGTCTTGCCGGACGCCGTCGGTCCCATGATGGCCACCGCCAGCGGCTTTGAAACGGGTGCGTTCATCTTATTGGCCGCGCAGGAAAAGCTTGTCGAGCGCGCCGATTTCCACCTGCACCCAGGTCGGGCGGCCGTGGTTGCACTGGTCGGCGCGTTCGGTGCTTTCCATCTGGCGCAGCAGGGCGTTCATTTCCTGCGTCGACAGGATGCGGTTGGCGCGCACCGCCGTGTGGCAGGCGAGGGTGCCGAGCAGTTCGTTCTGACGCTCGATCAGCACGCGCGAGCCGCCGAATTCGCGCACGTCGCGCAGCACGTCGCGCGCCAGCGTTTGGGCATCGGCGTTCTTCAGCAGCACCGGCACCGAGCGCACCGCCAAGGTGGTCGGCGACAGCGCGGCGATGTCGAAGCCGAGCGCCTGCAACGTCTCCTGGTGTTCCTGCGCGGTGCCCACTTCCACCGCGTCGGCGTAGAAGGTGACGGGGATCAGCAGCGGCTGCACCTGCATCTCCTCGCCGGCGACGCGGCTCTCCAGCGCGGTCTTCAACTGTTCGTACAGGATGCGTTCGTGCGCGGCGTGCATGTCGACCAGCACCAGGCCCTTGGTGTTCTGCGCCAGGATGTAGATGCCGTGCAGCTGCGCCAGCGCGAAGCCGAGCGGGAATTCCTCCTGCGCCATGGCGGCGGAGGACACCGCGAACGGGCTGGCCTGCGGCAGCGCCATATCCGCTTCGGCGCGGTAGCCGTCGATGCGGCCGGCGCCGCCGAACAGCGCGCCGTATTTTTCGGTGCTCTGGGCGACGCCGCCCTCGTTGCCGCCAAAGCGCGGCGCGCCGAAGCCGGCGCCGCCGGCGTCGCCATTGCGCGATCCGAACGGCGACGGCGAGTACGTCGGCGTGTAATTAGCGTCCAGCAGCGCCGGCCCCAGGCCGAACGAGGTCTGTTCGCCGCGCCAGGTCGCGCTGTTCAGGCTTTCGGCCGCCGGCAAGGGCGACGGCACGCTGCCGTGCGCGGTGGCCGACGTCGAGGCCAGCGCGCGCTGCACCGCGTGGAAGACGAATTGGTGCACCGCGCGGCTGTCGCGGAAGCGCACCTCGATCTTCGACGGGTGGACGTTGACGTCGACCAGCGCCGGATCGAGTTCGAGCGCCAGCACATAGGAAGGGAAGCGGTCGCCGTGCAGCACGTCCTGGTAGGCCGCCTTGACCGCGTGCACCAGCACCTTGTCGCGCACGAAGCGCCCGTTCACGTAGAAGAACTGGCCGTCGGCGCGCGCCTTGGAGGCCGTCGGCAGGCCGGCGTAGCCGTGCAGGCGCAGCGCGCCGCCCCGTTCGTCGATCGGCAGGCGCGCCTCGGCGAAGCCGTCGCCGAGGATGTGGGCGCTGCGCTTGGCCATCTCGCTGACGTTCCAGTGGTCGATGGTGCGGCCGTTGTGACTGAGCGAGAACGAAACGTCCGGGCGCGCCAGCGCGATGCGGCGCACGACCTCGGCGCAGTGGCCGAATTCGGTCTGCTCGGATTTGAGGAACTTGCGGCGCGCCGGCGTGTTGAAGTACAGGTCCTGCACGTCGATGGTGGTGCCCAGCGCGCCGGACGACGGCGCCACCGTGCCGTTGTGCGAGCCGACGATTTCCCACGCGTGCGCGGCGTCGGCGGTGCGCGAGGTCAGCGTGACGGCGGCCACCGAGGCGATCGACGCCAGCGCCTCGCCCCGGAAGCCGAGCGTGCCGACGTTTTCCAGGTCGTTCAGCGAGGCGATCTTCGAGGTCGCGTGCCGGGCCAGCGCCAGCGGCATCTGCTCGGGCGGGATGCCGCGCCCGTTGTCGGTGATGGCGATGCGTTTGACGCCGCCTTCCTCCAGCCGCACGGTGATCTGCGTGGCGCCGGCGTCGAGGGCGTTCTCCAGCAGCTCCTTGACGACGGCGGACGGCCGCTCGACCACCTCGCCGGCGGCGATCTGCGAAATCAGCTGGTCGGGCAGGGCCTGGATCGGGCGGGGAGCGGCGGGGGCGAGGGTTTGGGTGTCTGGCGCGTTCATCGCAGCGATTATAACGCCGGGCGCTCGCGCACCGGTATCGGCGCGTTGCACAGCTCCACGTAATTGGGCGAGAACTTGTTCCATGGCCCGCCGCGATTGCGCTGCGCCTCGATCACCCGCTTGTAAATCGGCGCCTCGCTGCGCATCACCTCCAGGTTGCTGCGCTCGGCCTCGGGCACGTCGGCCGCCAGACGCACCGATTTGATCGCCGTCCTGGCCTCGTTCGCACCATAGAAGCCCATCGCCTCGCCGCCGCGCGGCTGCGTCGCCAGCAGCGCCATGCCCGACACCACCCGTCCGATGACCGTCACGTTGCGGTCCAGGTGGCGCGGCGCGTGGCCGTTGACCGCGTACAGCTCCGCGCCGCTGCCGCTGTCGGTGTCGTTGTCGCGGCCGATGCCGACCATGCCGTAGCAGTGCGCCAGCCAGGTGGTTTTGGTCTTCGGATCGCGTCCGACCGGGAAGCCGTTGGAGTGGCCGATCTGCGGCGCGTAGCCGTCGAAGTCCATCTGGCGCACAAAATGCTTATCGTTGGCCATGGGGACGGTGAATTCCGCCGCCACCTTGGCTTTGGCGGCGCCGAGCGGCCTGGGTTTGGTTTCGGCGTCGGGATCGCCCCACTGCGCCACGTAGTTGTCCTGCGAGCGCAGCACGGCCAGGCCGTCGAAGTACTTTTCGCCGACCAGGGTCTTGAGGTTGGCGATGCTGCGGGGCGCGAAGTCGGGCGCCAGCTCGATCACCACCCGCCCGGCCGGCAACTCCATGTACAGGGTGTTGTTCGGGTCCAGCGGACGCCAGTCGGCGGCTTGGGATTGTTTGACCAGGTCGCCGGCGCTCGGCCTGGCCGGCAGGTCGGCGGCCGAGGCCATGGAGGTCAGCGCGGCCAGCGCGGCGGCGGTGGTCAGCGGCGCGGCATAGGTACAAGCACGTAGAACGGCGGTCAGGGACATCCAGAATCTCCTTGGTTAGGCGTATCCGCTTGCTGCGGGCACGCGGACGATTGTAAACTGGTTGGGAGGGGCTGGAAACTTCGACCTTTCGCGGCATTGGTGGTGTATGATTCCGGCGCACACTTTATGGGAAGAATATGGATTTTATGCAATTCTTTGACATGATCCTTCATGTCGACAAAACATTGGAAGTGATCATTCAACAATACGGCACCCTGGTTTACGCCGTGTTGTTTGCCATTATTTTCTGCGAAACTGGCCTGGTGGTGCTGTTTTTCTTCCCAGGTGACACACTGTTGTTCATCGCCGGCGCGCTGTGCGCGGTGGGCGAGATGAACCTTGCGCTGCTGATGTTCCTGCTGATTACGGCGGCGGTCACCGGCAACACGCTCAATTACTGGATCGGCGAGGCCATCGGCCAGAAGGTGTTCACCCACGATTACCGCTGGCTCAACAAGGACGCGCTGCGCAAGACGCACGAGTTCTTCGAAAAGCACGGCGGCAAGACCATCGTGCTGGCGCGTTTCGTGCCCGTGGTGCGCACCTTCGCGCCGTTCGTGGCCGGCGTGTCCGACATGACCCATACGCGCTTCCAGCTGTATAACATCACCGGCGCGGTGCTGTGGGTGGTGCTGCTGACCACCGCCGGCTACTTCTTCGGCAACATCCCGCTGGTGCGCGACCACCTGACCGAGATCGTCATGGTCGGTGTCGGCGTGGCCGTGGTGCCGATGTTGCTCGGCGGCGCCTGGAAGCTGGGCCGCCGCGTGATGGGCCGCTAAGCCACATCCCGCCTCCCGCCTCGCTTCCTGCTGGCAAGCACGCCGCGCGACCCGCGCGGCGTGCCGCTTTACCGACTCCCCCCAAAATAATTCTCCCCGCCAACGTCGGCGCGTCTCAAGTTTTGCCCAAATGCATCCGTAAACCAGTATGTAATTCTTTTACTCTGGAAACTCATGCGTACCGTGCCCTCCCTGCTCACCCTGATTGCCTGCTGCTGCGTCGTCACGACCGCCGGCGCCGCAACCGATCCGTCCGTTTCGCCGTCGGCGAAATCCCCGATCGCCGGTGGGGCAGGCGCGCGCGCCGGCGCGGTGGGCGCTTCGGCCGCGGGCGCCGCCAGCGCCGCCGGCGCGTCGTCGCCGGTGCGCAAGCCGGCCGAGGGCGACGCCGAGGCCGAGCTGTCGGCCAAGATCGCCGCCCGCCTGGCCATCATGCGCGCCAACCAGCAGGCGCGGGCCGCCGCCGCCGCCAAGGCCAGGAAGGCGGCCGTGGTGGCCGCCGCCGCGCCACCGCCGGCGGCGCCCAAATTCTTCAGCAACACCTGGTCCTACGAGGGCGAGACCGGCCCCGCCAACTGGGGCAAGATCAATCCCGCGTGGTCCAAGTGCGGCAGCGGCAACCGCCAGTCGCCGATCGATATCCGCGACGGCATGAAGGTCGAACTGGAGCAGATCAGCTTCGACTACCACCCGTCGACGTTCAACGTGACCGACAACGGCCACACGGTGCAGGTGATGGTCGGCGGCGGCAATTTCCTCACGGTGCAGAACCGGATGTATGAACTGGTCCAGTTCCATTTCCACCGGCCGTCGGAGGAGCGCATCAACGGCAAGGGCTACGAGATGGTGGTGCACCTGGTGCACAAGGACGTCGAGGGGCGCATCGCCATGCTGGCGCTGCTGCTCGAGCGCGGCAAGCCGCAGCCGGTGATCCAGACGGTGTGGAACAACCTGCCGCTGGAAAAACTGGAGACGCTGGCGCCGTCGGTGGTGCTCGATCCGATGGACCTGCTGCCGGCGCGGCGCGATTACTTCACCTTCATGGGATCGATGACGACGCCGCCCTGCCAGGAGGGCGTGCTGTGGCTGGTGATGAAGGAGCCGGTCCAGGCCTCGCCGGCCCAGCTGGCGCTGTTCAGCCGCCTCTATCCGCTGAACGCGCGGCCGGTCCAGCCGGGTTCCGGCCGCATCGTCAAGGAATCGAACTAAGCGAGCCGGGTCAGTCGGCGCAGATGCGGTGCTTGCCGGTCCAGGCGGCGCCGGCTTCCAGCGCCCGCTGGTCCACGCGCGCCGGCTCGATGCAGACGAAGCGCAGGTACTCGTCGTCGGCCAGGTCGACCAGCGCGGCCGCATCGGCCTGGCCCGGATTCCACACCACCCATTCGCTGAAACCCTGCTGCTCCAGCCTCATGGTGGCGTTGGCCGTGTTCAAGGTCAGCGACGGCGTCGATTGGTACAGCCGGTCGTGCTTCTCGGTGAAGTGCAGCGCCGGATGCTCCTGCGTGGCCGTGTTCAGATGGTGGTCGGTGTACTGCTGGTGCTGCAGGCCGCTGATGCTGGTCGCGCTCAGGTGGCCGACGTCGTAATAGGTGTGCAGCGCCACGCCGAACGGGAAGGCTTGCGCGCCGCTGTTGCGGACCGTGAACTCGGCGTCGAGCGCGTCGCCGTGCAAGGTGAAGCGCAAGGTCAGCGCGAAGGCGTGCGGCCACGCCTGCGCGTGCTCCGCTGCCAGGTCGTCCTGATCGAGGCTGAACTCCAGGAACGAATGGCCGCCGTCGCCGCCGCTGTCGGTCAGGCGCCAGGTGCTGACGCGGGCGAAGCCGTGGCGCAGGCCGGGGCCGCGCACATTAAACTGCGGGAAGATGACCGGCACGCCGCCGCGTATCGCCTTGCTGCCGTCGAGCGGCGTTTGCGAACTGACGAACAGGCGCTCCTTGCCGTCGCCGGTTTTCCAGGACAGCAGATGGGCGCCAAACAGCGACACCGTCGCCCGCGCGCCATCGGCGGCGGTGATTTGCACCGCCGGCAGGGCGCCGTATTCTGTCATCGTAACTACAGCCATGGTTCTTCCGTGAAGTGAATGCGTTGGTTGATTGGCCGGGTTCAGGTCAGCCGGTTCTTGGCCAGCGGCGGATTCTTGGCGAAATAGCGCCGTATGCCTTTGACGATGGCGTTGGCCATCTGGTTCTGGTAGCCGTCGTCGAGCAGCTTGGCCTCTTCCTCCGGATTGGAGATGAAGGCCGTCTCGATCAGAATGGACGGAATGTCGGGCGCCTTGAGCACGGCGAAGCCGGCCTGCTCGACCGAGCCTTTGTGCAGGCGGTTGATGCCGCCGATCTCGCCCAGCACCGATTTGCCCAGCTTCAGGCTGTCGTTGATCTGCGCCGTGGTGGACAGGTCGAACAGCACGCTGGCCAGCTGGCGGTCGTGGTTCTTGACGTTGACGCCACCGATGGTGTCGGCCTGGTTTTCCTTGTCCGCCAGCCAGCGCGCCGCGGTCGAGCTGGCGCCTTTTTCCGACAGCACGAACACCGACGAGCCGCGCGCGGACGGCTGCACGAAGGCGTCCGCGTGGATCGACACGAACAGGTCGGCCTGCACCTTGCGCGCCTTTTCCACCCGTTTGCCCAGCGGGACGAAGTAGTCGCCGTCGCGCGTGAGCATCACGCGCATGTTGGGCGCTTCCTCCAGCTTGGCCTTGAGGCGCTTGGCGATGGCGAGCACGATGTCTTTTTCCTTGCTGCCGTTCTTGCCGGAGGCGCCGGGGTCTTCGCCGCCGTGGCCGGGATCGAGCGCGATGGTGATCATCCGCACCACGTTGTTCTTGTCGGCCTTGTCGGATCTATCGGCCTTGTCGGCGGCCTTGGCCTGCGCCTCGGCGGTTTTGACCTGGTCGCGCAGTTCGGCGCGCGGCTCGGCCTTCATGTCCGGCTTGAGCGCTTCGAGCTGCTCCCTTGGCGTCGGCGCGTTGGCGGCCATCTCCGCTTCGCCCGGTTTGAGCGGCGGCATGTCGCCTTTCGGCGTGCTGCCGGTGGCGGCCGACGACGATCCGGACGGCGGTTTGCCGTCGTTGGACCAGTTGCCCTTTTCGATCATCGCGGCGATCGGGTCGGCCTCCTTGACGGGATACAGGTCGAAGATCAGCCGGTCCTTGTAGTTGCCGGCCGGCGGCAGGGTGAACACCTGCGGCCGCACCTCTTCCTTCAGGTCGAACACCAGGCGCACCACGTTGGGCCGGTTCTGGCCCACGCGCACCTGCTTGATGTACGGGTCGTTGGACTGGATCTTGGCGACCAGGCTTTTGAGCGTCGGATTGAGCTCCAGCCCTTCGATGTCGACCACCATGCGCTCCGGGTCCTTGACGATGAAGTGGGTGGCCTTCAAAACCGCGTCGTTCTCCAGCGTGACGCGGGTGTAGTCGTCGGCCGGCCACACGCGCACGGCGAGGATTTGCGCGGCGTCGGCGCGCAGCGGCGCGGCGAGCGAGGTCACCGACAGCATCAGGGTGGCGCCGGCCTTCAGGACGGTGCGCCGCGAGACGGCCGGAGTGGACTCCGCGCTCACATGTTGGGAGCGAATTTGAGGCTTTGAAGGCATGAGTTACCCAGGGCGGTGGACGCCTGCAATTCTACATCACGGCCGTTGCCGGCCACGGTCAGGTACAGGTCGATATCGGGCGGTGGCAGCACGCGGTCGGCCTTTTCAGGCCATTCGACGATGCAGATGTTGTCCCCGTTGAAGTCTTCACGGAAGCCGGCGTCGAGGAATTCCTCGGGGCTGCCCATGCGGTACAGGTCGAAATGGATCACGCCCACGGCGCGGCCGCCGAGGTCGATTCGATATGGTTCCGACAACGTGTAGGTCGGGCTTTTGACGGTGCCGGCGTGGCCCGCCGCGTGCAGCAGGGCGCGGGTGAGGGCGGTCTTGCCGGCCCCCAGGTCGCCGTGCAGGTAGATCGTCAGGCCCGGCGCCAGCGCGCGCGCCAGGGCCGAGCCCAGTGCGGCGGTCGCGGCTTCGTCGTGGAGATGGGCTGTGAAGTGCTGCATCGAATAGAATGTCATGTTGGTTGAATCGCCAGCCATTGTAACCGCCCGCGTCCTTGCAGGGTGTACCCCGATAAGCCACCGATGTCCTTGCCTGAATCCAATCTAGCCGAACTCGCCCTCAGCATCAAGCGCTGGGGCGTGGAACTGGGCTTCGCCGAAATCCGCATCACCGACATCGACCTCAGTCACGCCGAGGCGGGCCTGCGGGCGTGGCTGGACGCCGGCATGCATGGTGAAATGGACTACATGGCCGCCCACGGCATGATGCGCGCGCGCCCGGCCGAACTGGTGCCCGGCACGGTGCGCGTGATCAGCGCGCGCATGAACTACCTGCCGAGGGAGGCTGAAACCGGCGCCGAGGCCGTCCCGGGCGCGGGCCCGCAGGCCGACCAAGGCGGCGACTGGCGCGAGCGCGAACGGCGCCGGCTGGCCGATCCCGGCGCCGCCGTCATCTCGGTCTACGCGCGCGGCAGGGATTACCACAAGGTGCTGCGCGCGCGGCTGCAGCAACTGGCCGACAAGGTCAAGGCGGAAATCGGCGACTTCGGCTACCGCGTGTTCACCGATTCGGCGCCGCTGATGGAGCTGCCGCTGGCCGAGAAGGCGGGGCTGGGCTGGCGCGGCAAGCATACTTTGCTGCTGAGCCGCACCGCCGGCTCGATGTTCTTCATGGGCGAATTCCTGGTCGATTTGCCGCTGCCGGTCGATCCGCCCACCGGCGCCCATTGCGGCCAGTGCTCGGCGTGCATCGACATCTGCCCGACGCAGGCGATCCTGGGGCCGGGCCGGCTCGACGCCCGGCGCTGCGTGTCCTACCTGACGATCGAACTGAAAAGCGCGATTCCGACCGAGCTGCGGCCGTTGATCGGCAACCGCGTGTACGGCTGCGACGACTGCCAGACCGCCTGCCCGTGGAACAAGTTCGCGCAGCGCGCGGTGCTGCCCGATTTCGACGAGCGGCATGGACTGGGGAGCGCCTCGATGGTCGAGCTGTTCGGCTGGAGCGAGGAGGAATTCAACCGCAAGATGGAGGGCAGCCCGATACGCCGCATCGGCCATGAACGCTGGCTGCGCAACCTGGCCGTCGGCCTGGGCAACGCGGCGGCGGCCGGCGCGGCGGGCGACGCGGCCATCGTCGCCGCGCTGACGGCGCGTCTGGAGCACCCGTCGGCGCTGGTGCGCGAGCATGTCGAGTGGGCGCTGGCGTGCCATGCCGAAGGCGCCGCGACCCAAGCCTGAGCGCTGGTTTGCGTGGCCCGATTGGGCTACACTCATGCGGTTATTTTCCTTTAAAAGACCGATGCCCATGCAAACTTCAACCAGGTTCATAGCGCTGCTCGCCGGCGCCTCCTTCTCCCTCGCCGCGCAGGCGGCCAGCTTCGACGCATGGGCCGACAAGGTCGCCGACGCCAAGGTGCGCAGCGACCCGGAACAGGCCACGCAGAAGCAGTACTTCAGCGGCAAGGAGCAAGACCAGTTGGACCGCGCGCTGACGCCGAACACGCCGGAGTACCGCAAGGCCGAAGTGGCCAAGGCCAAGGCCGCGCTGAAGCAGTTGGAGGCGATCGATCAGAAGGCGTTGACGCCGCAGCAGCGCGCCAGCGCCGCCGCCATCGCGTGGAACCTGCAGGGCGCGGTCGACGCGGTGGCGTTCGAGGACCACCAGTTCGTGTTCAATCAGTTCACCGGCCTGCATGTGCAGATCGTGAACTTCCTGTCGCAGCAGCATCCGATCCGCGACCAGCGCGACGTCGAAAACTATCTGGCGCGCCTGAAGTCCGTCGCCGGCAAGATCGACACCGGCATCGCGCGGGCGCAGGGCGCCGCCAGCCGTGGCTTCCTGATGCCGACCTTTATCACGCAATCGTCGATCGGGCAGTTGGACCGCTTCCTCGACGGCGGCGCCGACAAGAACGTGCTGGTCGCCTCGCTGGCGCAGCGGATGGCGGCGTTGAAGGACGTCTCGCCGGAGCAGCAGGCCAAGTTCACGGCGGAGGCCACGGCGACCGTCAAGCAGGCCATCCTGCCGGCGTTCGAACGCACGCGCACGCTGCTGAAGGAACAACTGCCGCGCACCACCGCCGACGCCGGCCTGTGGCGCCTGCCGAACGGCGACAAGGCCTACGCGCTGGCGCTGCGCCGCATGACCACCACCGACTACACGCCGCAGCAGATCCACGACATCGGCCTGAAGGAAGTGGCGCGCATCGAGAAGGAGATGGATGGCTTGCTGGTGTCGCTGGGTTACAAGGATGGCGGCATCAAGGAGCGCATGGTCAAGCTGGAAGCCGATTCGCAGCCCAAGGAGGCCGATCCGCGTCCGGCGATGCTGGCGCGCTATGACGCGTTGATGCGCGACGCCGAGGCGCGCGCCAAGGATTTGTTCGACGTCACCCCGAAAGCGCCGGTGGTGGTCAAGCGCGAACCGGCGTTCACGGAGAAGACGGCCGCCGCGCATTATTCCGCGCCGGCCAAGGACGGCACGCTGCCGGGCGTGTTCTGGGCGCCGATGCCGGGGCCGGACTTCCGCATCGTCGGCATGCGCACCCTGGTGTACCACGAGGCGGTGCCGGGCCATCACTTCCAGATCGCGCTGCAACAGGAAAATAACGGGCTGCCGCGCTATCGCCGCGACCGCGTGTTCGGTTCCGGTTCGGCGTATGTCGAGGGCTGGGCGCTGTATGCGGAGCAGCTGGCGGCTGAGAACAAGTGGTATGACGGCGATACGGTGGGACGCCTGGGGCAGCTCGACGCGGAGCTGTTCCGCGCCAAGCGGCTGGTGGTCGACACCGGCCTGCACGCGATGAAATGGACGCGCCAGCAGGGCATCGACTACGGCATTCCGGCGTCGGAGGTGGAGCGTTACGTGGTGATGCCGGGGCAGGCGTGCGCGTACAAGATCGGCATGCTCCGCATCCTCGACCTGCGCGCGAAGGCGGAAAAGGCGCTGGGTGACAAGTTCTCGATCAAGGCGTTCCACAACACGGTGCTGCAGACGGGCGATGTGCCGCTGTCGGTGCTGGAGAAGGTTGTGGACGAGTGGATCGCCACGCAGAAGGGGTGATACGCTTCAGGTGCCCGTTTTCTTGGGCGTTTTTTGAAACGGGTGTTCGCCGGGCAGCGTGATCTTGGCCTTAGACCAGTAGGCCTTTACCGCTGCTTCATCATTTGGATCGTAAGGCGAATCCGGATCGTCAACCCGATCGGGCGCCCTGGCGATTGCCGCGTCAATTTGTTCCTGGGTGAAATAGGTTTCCAAAATACTCTTGCGTTTCATGTTTGTCACCGTATCTGCAAGAAATAATGCGTGCGTTGTCGGGACGTGGTGTCCAGATAATAACGACAACGTCACCGCGAAACAGGCACAGACTTTTTATTCGCATTTCATCTTGACCGGCGTCGCTGTCCTCATCGGACAGTATTGGGTAGTCAAAAACGGCTTCCAGATCGGCAAAATCGATGCCGTGTTTCCGTAAGTTTTTTTTCCGTTTGTTTTCGTCCCATGTGATCATCGGACGATCATGTCACTCCATGGTAGGAGGCGATATGATGGAAATCAAGCGCAGCGATGCTGTTTTATTTCAGCAACCCGGCCAGCTCGACCGCCGTCTTGACCTGCATCTTGTCGAAGATATGCGCGCGGTGCACCTCGACCGTGCGCATGCTGATGCCCAGCTGGTCGGCCACCACCTTGTTCATTTTTCCGGCCAGGATCAAATCGAGCACCTCGCGCTCGCGCATCGACAAGGTGGCCAGGCGCGCGTGCACCACCGCCATCTCGCCGGCTTTGCGCGAGCCGGCCAGGCCTTCCTGCACACGGTCCATCAGCTGGTTGTCGTTGAACGGCTTCTCGAAGAAATCGAAGGCGCCGCGCTTCAACGTATCGACCGCCATCGGCACGTCGCCGTGGCCCGTCAGGAAAATCACCGGCATGCGCTGCGTCAGCCCGCGCGCGGCCAGCTGGTCGAACACCGCCACGCCGTTCATGTCCGGCATGCGCACGTCGAGCAGCAGGCAGTCGCCGTCGGCGTCGAATTCGCCCAGCTCCACCTGCTGCAGGAACTGCAGCGCGCCCTCGTAGGCGCGCGACGCTATCCCGCGCGAAGTGGCCAGCCAGGTCAGCGAGTCGCGTACGACCGCTTCGTCATCGACGATGTGCAGCATTTGTCAGTTCTCCTGTTCCGTCGCCACCGTCACCGCCGGCAGCACGAACGTAAATATGGTTCCGCCTTGCGGATTGGGGCTGTAGGCGAGCGAGCCGCCGTGGAATTCTATCGCAGTCCGGCAGATGTTCAATCCCATGCCCATGCCCTCGGCCTTGGTCGAGAAGAAAGGCGAGAACAGGCGCTGCGCCACCTCGTCGGGAATACCGTGGCCCTGGTCGATCACCGCCACGCTCACCTGCGCGCTGGCCGCATCATACTCCGCCACCACGTTGAGCACGCGCCGCTGTGGCGGAATGTGCTGCATCGCCTCGATGGCGTTGCGGGTCAGGTTCAGCAGCACCTGCTCGATCATCACGCGGTCGGCCAGCACCGCCGGCAGGTCCGGGGGGATGTTGGTCTGGTACGAAACGTAGCTTTGGCGCGCCTGCAGTTCGATCAGCGCCTGGATGCCGTCGAGCAGCGACTGGATGCCGACCGACTGGCGCAGCGGCTCGCGCTTCTTGACGAATTCGTGCACGCTGCGGATGATCTGGCCGGCCCGCTGCGCCTGCGCGCTGGCCTGTTCCAGCGCGGGTTTGAGCAGCCCGGCGTCGACCGCGTCGCCCTTGTCCTGCGCGCGTCCCAAGACATTGAGCGCGCCGGTGGTGTAGCTGGAGATGGCGGCCAGCGGCTGGTTCAGTTCATGCGCCAGCATCGAGGCGATTTCGCCCATCGTCGCCAGGCGCGCGCTGGCCTGCAGCTTTTCCTCCTGCTGGCGGTTCAGTTCCTCCACGCGCTTGCGGTCCGAGATGTCGAGGATGGAGCCCATCCAGCCGGTCTGTTTGCCGTGGTTGTCCACCAGCGGCGCCTCGAACACCAGCACCGGCACGCGCTGGCCGTCCGGACGCTGGAAGAAGGTCTCGAACTGCGGCGTGACCTTGCCCGCCAGGACCGAGGCGAAGCGGGTCTGGTATTCCTCCATGGCCTCCGGCGCCCAGTACGGCATCGGCGGCAGCCGGCCGACGATGTCCTCGGCCGGGTAGCCGACGATCTGGCAGAAGGCCGGATTGACGTAGGTGATGCGGCCTTCGAGGTCGCGCGCGCGCAGGCCGGTCACCAGCGAGTTCTCCATCGCGGTGCGGAACGACATCTGCTGGCGCAGCGCGCCCTCGGCGGCCAGGCGGCGCGAGATGTGGCCCCACAGCGCCACCAGGCTCCATAACAATCCGAGCGAGAGCACGATGACCGAGCCGACCAGCAAATTGGGCAGCAGCTTGGGCGCGCTCTTGACGCTGTCCGTCACCAGCCGCACCGAGGCGCCCGGCAGGTCGAGCGCGCGCTTGTGGGTGTAGACGCCGTGGCCCGGACCGGCCGCCGCGCGCCGCGCCAGCACCTTGTCGTCGCGGTCGACCAGGGTGACCTGGTTGTCCTGCGCGAACCACCACGGCACCATTTCGTCGAGCAGGGCGCTGGTTTTATAGGTGGCGACCAGGTCGCCCAGGTAGTTGGCGCCGCTGAACAGCGGCACGTGGTAATCCATCAGCACTTCGGACGGGGCGGCCGCGGGATTGGCGGCTTGCACCTCGGGCTGCGTGTACATCGGGTTGCGGGTCTTGCGGGTCAGCTCCATCGTCGCGCGCGAGGCGGCCGTCAGCACCACCGGCGCGGCCTGCGGATCGCTGGTGGCGACCAGCGAGCCGTCCGGCCGCAGCCAGACCACCCGCAGCAGCTCCTTGCCGTTCTTGAGCACGCGGCCGAGCCGGTCGTGGCCCTGTTCCGGCGTCAGACGGCCGAGGCCGATCTCCTGCGCCAGGCCGGCCAGGCTTTCCTCGTCCCTGCCCAATTGAAAGCGTATCGTTTGCTCAACCCACAGCGTGTCGGCGATCAGTTGTTCCTGGCGTTCGTTGCTCTCCATTTGGCGCGCCTGCCACGGCAGCCAAATTAAAATTGCTAGAAAAAACAACACCAGCACGATCGGCAAAACCCAGCGCAGCGTCGAGTTCGCGCTGGGTCGGCGGGCTGCAAGCGGCTGGGAATGCGGGGTTGTCATGGGCGCTCAGGGTATAGCGTTGGCAAAAAACGGTCATTGTGGTTTTCCACAATTGAACAATGCGACGTTGTCCTGAAGAATCTATCAAACTACAATAATAGTGTACTTTCACACCCCTCTGGAGACTTCATGAAATTGAAACACGCATTGCTCGTGCTGAGCGCAGCATTGAGCTTTAACGCCTACGCGCAAGCTCCTATCGTCATTAAATTCAGCCACGTGGTGGCCACCGATACCCCCAAGGGCCAGGCTGCCGAACGGTTCAAGCAACTTGCCGAAAAGGCCACCAACGGCCGCGTCAAGGTCGAGGTCTATCCGAACAGCCAGCTGTACAAGGACAAGGAAGAACTCGAAGCGCTGCAGCTGGGCGCCGTGCAGATGCTGGCGCCGTCGCTGGCCAAGTTCGGCCCGCTGGGCGTGAAGGAATTCGAAGCGTTCGACCTGCCGTTCATCTTCCCGTCCAAGACCGCGCTGTACAACGTCACCGAAGGCGAAATCGGCAAGGGCCTGATGAAGAAGCTGGAACCGAAGGGCATCACCGGCCTGGCGTTCTGGGACAACGGCTTCAAGGTCATGTCGGCCAACAAGCCGCTGCGCGTGCCGGCCGACTTCAAAGGCCTGAAGCTGCGCATCCAGTCGTCCAAGGTGCTGGACGCGCAGATGCGCGCGCTGGGCGCCAACCCGCAGGTGCTGGCGTTCTCGGAAGTGTATCAAGCGCTGCAGACCGGCGTGGTCGACGGCACCGAGAATCCGCCGTCGAACATGTACACCCAGAAGATGCATGAAGTGCAGAAGTACGTGACCGTGTCCAACCACGGCTACCTGGGCTACGCCGTCATCGTCAACAAGAAGTTCTGGGACGGCCTGCCGCCGGACATCCGCACCGCGCTCGACAAGGCGATGAAGGAAGCGACCACGTTCGAGAAAGCCATCGCCCAGCGCGACAACGATCTGGCGCTCGAAGCGATCAAGAAGACCGGCAAGACCGAGATCTACACCTTGAGCGTGAAAGAACAGGCGGAGTGGCGCAAGGCCCTGCTGCCGGTACAGCAATCGATGGAAAGCCGGATCGGTAAAGACCTGATCTCGGCCATCAACAAAGAAGCGGCAAAATAAGCCTGCCTGACGGGGCGGCGCTCGCCGCCCCGTCCTCCATTCCTCACTGAAGGATCCCTCCATGAAATTCCTCGATAAACTCGAAGAATGGATCATCGCGACCCTGATGGGCGCGGCGACCGTTCTGATCTTCGTATCGGTGGTCCACCGATACCTGTCCGGGCTGCCGATTCCCGGCCTGCAGGACTACCTGATACAACTCAATACCAGCTGGGCGCAGGAAGCCTGTATCTATATGTTCGTCTGGATGGCCAAGTTCGGCGCGGCCTACGGCGTGCGCACCGGCATCCACGTCGGCGTCGACGTCATCATCAACCGCATGAGCACACCCTGGCGCAATAAATTCGTCGTCTTCGGCCTGCTGGCCGGCGCGCTGTTCACCGGCATCATCGGCACCCTGGGCGCCAACTTCGTCCACCACATGGCGCAGACCGACCAGACTTCGGCCGACCTTGAACTGCCGATGTGGATCGTCTACCTGGCCGTGCCGCTCGGCTCCTACCTGATGTGCTTCCGCTTCCTGCAGGTGCTGGTGGCCTTCGTCAAGACCGGCGAACTGCCCAAGCACGACCACTCGCATGTCGAGGGCCTGGACGACGAATTGAAGGCTGAAAAAGGAGCCAACGCATGAACGCCCTGATTATCTTCGTGCTGCTGCTGGCGCTGATGTTGACCGGCATGCCGATCTCCATCTCGCTCGGCCTGACGGTGCTGACCTTCCTGTTCACCATGACCGAGGTGCCGATCGATACGGTGGCCCTCAAGCTGTTCACCGGCATCGAGAAATTCGAGATCATGGCCATCCCGTTCTTCATTTTGGCGGGCAACTTCCTGACCCATGGCGGCGTCGCGCGGCGCATGATCAACTTCGCCAGCTCGATGGTCGGCCACTGGCACGGCGGCCTGGCCCTGGCCGGCGTGCTCGCCTGCGCGCTGTTCGCGGCGGTGTCCGGCTCGTCGCCGGCCACCGTGGTGGCGATCGGTTCGATCATCCTGCCGGCCATGGTGCGCCAGGGCTATCCGAAGGCGTTCGGCGCCGGCGTCATCACGACCTCGGGCGCGCTGGGCATCCTGATCCCGCCGTCGATCGTGATGGTGATGTATTCGGTCACCACCAACACCTCGGTCGGCAAGCTGTTCATGGCCGGCGTGGTGCCGGGCATCATGCTGGCGTTCTTCCTCGGCCTGACCACCTGGTATCTGGCGCGCAAGCACGGCTATCCGCGCATGGCCAAGGCCGGCTGGGGCGAGCGCTGGTCGACCTTCCGCAAGAGCGCATGGGGCCTGCTGCTGATCGTCATCGTCATGGGCGGCATCTACACCGGCACGTTCACGCCGACCGAAGCGGCGGCGATGGCGGCGGTGTACGCGTTCATCATCGCCGTGTTCGTCTATAAGGATTTGAAGCTCTCGCAGGTGGGCAAGGTCCTGCTGGATTCGGCGGCGATGTCGGCGATGCTGCTCTACATCATCACCAACGCGATTTTGTTCTCGTTCCTGATGACCAGCGAGAACATCCCGCAGGCGATGGCCGAGTGGATCACCGGACAAGGCCTGGGCGTGATCACCTTCCTGCTGGTGACCAATATCCTGCTGCTGTTGGCGGGCAACGTGATGGAACCGTCCTCGATCGTGCTGATCATGGCGCCCATCCTGTTCCCGGTGGCGATGAAGCTGGGCATCGATCCCGTGCACTTCGGAATCTTGATCGTGGTCAACATGGAAGTGGGCATGTGCCATCCGCCGGTGGGCCTGAACCTGTACGTGGCGTCGGGCATCACCAAGATGGGCATCACCGAACTGACTGTTGCCGTCTGGCCATGGCTGTTAACAATGCTGGGCTTCTTGATCTTGGTCACATATGTACCACAAATTTCTTTGTGGCTCCCGAATTTAATTTACTCTTAAAGTAACGCTGCGCTGCAACCTGAAAAAAACGGGAAAAACCGAAAAAGATGCGTTATGATGGCGTCGCTCTCAGGGGTTCCCGAATAAGCAAATTTGTTTCGGTAGCAAGGGCAAGGAATTGTAGGTGGGGAGTGTGATAGAAACGGTACTTAATACCGGCAATCGATCGAGGAGACACACGTTTTACAGAATGTCGTTGTGATAGTCGCTGCAGGCCGCCACAAGCGCGCTACGGGGACACGCAAACGACCGGGAACGTGAAGCAGGTTTAAAAACGCACCTTCAGGTGCGTTTTTTTTCGTCCGCCGTTTTACAATGCGGGCGTGGCGCGTAACCCTACACCCCGCCGCCGTGCCACTTCCGCGACTTCCGGCACAAAAGGTTGTCGCGGGCGCGCAACATGATGGTGCGTTGCGAAAAACGGCTGGCATTAACGGAGACCTTTTTTGGTGCATCAACTGTGACGAATATACAACAGCAGCGTGAAATTTTTTCGGCCATCGTGGAATTGCCATTCGGGAAAATCGGAGTGCGGACCGCAAGTGGTCTGATCACCGAGCTGTGTTACCTGCCGCCCCATTTTGATGCAAAGGACGCCGGCGACCCGGCGGCCGCGACGGCAGTTGCCCAACTACAAGCATACTGCGAGGATGCGGATTACCGCTTCGACCTGCCGCTCAAGCAGGCCGGCACCGACTTCCAGAAGACGGTGTGGGGCGCGATCAGCTCGATCCCGCGCGGCAGCGTGCGCACCTACGGCGAGCTGGCCAGGCACATCGGTTCGGCGCCGCGCGCGGTGGGGCAGGCCTGCGGCGCCAACTGGTTCCCGATCGTGGTGCCGTGCCACCGCGTCACCTCCGCCGCCGGCCTGGGCGGCTTTGCCAACAGCGACGATCCCAACGGCTACCTGCTGGGCATCAAGCGCTGGCTGCTGGCCCACGAAGGTTCGAGCGAGTACGCATGGCAACAGACAACACTGCTCTGATCGACGAATTCTGCGACAGCCTGTGGCTGGAGGACGGCCTGTCGAAAAACACGCTGGAAGCCTACCGGCGCGACATGCGCCTGTTCGCCCGCTGGCTGGAGTCGCAGCGGCCCAACGTGGCCGGGCTGGCGGCCGTGGCCACGCACGACATCCAGGGCTACATCGCCGCGCGCCACGAGGATAGCGGCAAGGCCACCTCGTCCAACCGGCGGCTGTCGGTGATCAGGCGCTTCTACCAGTTGCTGCTGCGCCAGCGCCGCATCACCGACGATCCCAGCCTGAAACTGGTATCGGCCAAGCAGCCGCACCGCTTCGTCCACACCTTGAGCGAAATTCAAGTTGAGGCCCTGCTGGCGGCGCCCGACGTCAACACGCCGCTGGGCCTGCGCGAGCGCACCATGCTGGAGCTGATGTACGCCAGCGGCCTGCGGGTGTCGGAGCTGGTCGACCTGAAGATGCTGGAGCTGAGCCTGAACGACGGCGTGCTGCGCGTCACCGGCAAGGGCGCCAAAACGCGGCTGGTGCCGTTCGGCCAGCAGGCCAGGGTGTGGATCGAGCGCTATGTCAAGGACGCGCGGGGTGTGATCCTCAACGGCCAGGTCGACGACGCGCTGTTCGTCACCGGACGCGGCGGCCCGATGACGCGGCAGATGTTCTGGGTCGTGATCAAAAAACATGCGTTGAAGGCGGGCATCACGGCGCCATTGTCGCCACACACGTTGCGGCATGCGTTCGCCACGCATCTGCTCAACCATGGTGCCGATCTGCGCGTGGTGCAGTTATTGCTTGGTCATTCGGACATCTCGACCACGCAAATCTACACCCATGTGGCAAGGGAACGCCTGAAACATCTGCATGCGCAACATCATCCCCGAGGCTGAAAAACTTGCATCGGCCGTATCTGCGTCATAATGTGAGCAGGTAATCAACCGGATAGAGAAGAGGTAGCAAATGGCGAAGACAAACTTCCAGTACGAAAAACGTCAGCGCGAGCTGGAAAAGAAGAAAAAAGCGGATGAAAAAGCCCGGCGCAAGGCCGAGCTCAAGGCCAATCCGGGCCTGGCCCAGGAGGGCGAATTGCTTGAGGACGACGAAGAGGGCGGTGAGCCCAGCGCCGAGCCCGCTAAGGAATAAAGCTCGGCCACGGTTCCACGTAGGGCGGATTAGCGTAGCGTAATCGGCCATGCATGAGCCGTCGGCGGCGCGTGGCCGATTACGCGCTGCGCGCTAATCCGCCCTACGAACAGCGTGCAGGTGCTCGACGGTTTCCTTGTGCTCCTCATGCTGCCTGCGCTTGAAATACCGCACGCAGCGTTTGCCCAGGTTGTCCAGGTACGTGTACGCCACAGGCACCACCACCAGCGTCAAAATGGTCGATGTGATCACCCCGCCGATCACCGCGCGGCCCATCGGCGCCTGCGTCTCGCCGCCTTCGCCCAGGCCTATCGCCATCGGCAACATGCCGAACACCATCGCCAAGGTCGTCATCAAGATCGGCCGCAGCCGCACCTGGCCGGCGCTCATGATGGCCTCGAACTGCCCCATGCCCTCGCGCTGCGCCTGGTTGGTGAAGTCCACCAGCAAGATCGCGTTCTTGGTCACCAGCCCCATCAGCATGATGAAACCGATCACCGAGAAGATGTTCAAGGTGCTGCCGGTCGCCAGCAGCGCCACCAGCACGCCGATCAGCGACAGCGGCAAGGACATCATGATCGCCACCGGCTGCAGGAAGCTGCCGAACTGCGACGCCAGCACCAGATAGATGAAGATCACCGCGATGGCCAGCGCGATGATGGCCGCCGTCATGGTCTCTTCCATCCTTTCGGCGTCGCCGCCGACGTCGAAGCGCACGCCGTCCGGCAAATCGATCTCCTTCATCGCCTTGCGCACGTCGCCGTCGACGTCGCCGCCGGGACGACCCGAGGTATTGGCGTAGATCGCCACCCGGCGCTGCAGTGCCTGGCGCTTGAGCACCTGCGGGCTGAACGACGGCACGAAGTCGACCACCTGGCGCAGCGGCACCATCACCGGCCGGCCGTCCGGCCCCAGCTTGCTCGACGCCAGCGACAGGTCGGCCAGGTCGGCCACCTTTTGCCGGCCCGACTTGGGCAGCTGCACGTTGACGTCGTAGTTCTGGCCGTCGGAGGCGAGGAAGTGGCTGGTGGTGTCGCCGGCCACGAACGGGCGCAGCGCGGTGCCGATCTGCTGCACCGTCAGGCCCAGGTCGCTGGCCAGCTCGTTGTTGATCTTGACCGTGGTCGACGGGTTGGCGCCTTCCTGGCTGTACTCCAGGTCGACCAGCCCCTTGATCGGACGCATCTTGTCCATCAGGCGGTGCGCCACGGTGTCGAGCTTGCCCTCGTCGGTGCCGAGGATGGCGATGAAGATCGGCTTCCAGCCGACCGACATCGTGATGCCGGCGATCTTGCCCAGGCGTTCGCGGATCTTGCCTTCCATGACTTTTTGCGATGGCCGCTTGTGGGTCATGCGGTCGACCAGCTTCATGTCGATGCGCGAGACGTTGCGGCCCTCGTCGGTGCCGACCACGGCGATGACGCTGGCGATCTCGGGGAACTCCTTGAGCGCCGCCTCGACCTGTTGCACCTTGTTGTCGCTGTATTCCAGGCTGGAACCGACCGGCGTTTTCATTTGCAGGTTGACCCAGCCGTTGTCCTGCTCCGGCATCATCTCGCCGCCGATCATCGGCACCAGCATCAGGCTGCCCGCGAACAGCGCGAAGGCGAACGCCAGGGTCAGCTTGCGCCAGCGCAGCGCCAGGCCCAGGATTTTGCCGTACACCACGTGCAGCCGGTCGACGCCGCCTTCAAGCCAATGCATCAGGCGGCCCAGCCACGGCACGTACTTGAAGCGGTCCTTGACCGGATCGGGCCACACCGACGACAGCATCGGGTCGAGCGTGAAGCTGACGAACAGCGACACCATCACCGCCACCGCCACGGTGATGCCGAATTGCAGGAAGAAGCGGCCGATGATGCCCTGCATGAAGGCCACCGGAATGAACACGGCGACGATGGCGAAGGTGGTGGCCATGACGGCCAGGCCGATCTCGTTGGTGCCGTCCTCGGCCGCCTTGCGGTGGTTCTTGCCCATGCCCAGGTGGCGCACGATGTTCTCGCGCACCACGATGGCGTCGTCGATCAGCAGGCCGATGCACAGCGACAGCGCCATCAGCGTCAGGAAGTTCAAGGTGAAGCCGAACACCTTCATCGCGATGAAGCTGGCCATGACCGAAATCGGCAACGTCAGCCCGGTGATGATGGTCGAGCGCCACGAGTGCAGGAAGAAGAACACGATGACCATCGTCAGCACGGCGCCCTCGATGATGGTGCGCTTGACGTTGTCGAGCTGGCTTTTCACCTTGACCGATTCGTCGTTGAGCAGGGTCAAGGTGATGTCGGACGGCAGCGATTTTTGCAGCTCGGCGACCACCTTCTGGACACGCGTGCCGACCTCGACCACGTTGGCGTCCTGCACCTTGGTGATGTCGATGGTGACGGCGCGCTGGCCGTTCAGGCGCGAGACCGACATCTCCTCCTGGGCGCCGTCGATCACCGTGGCCACCTGTTCCAGGTAGACCGGGCCGTTGGCGCGGCGGGCGACGATGATCTTGTTGAAGTCGCGCGCCTCCTTCATCTTGTTTTCGACGCGCACCAGTTGCTCGTTGCCGGCGAAGCTGATCGAGCCGGCCGGCAGGTTGGTGTTGGTGGCCTGGATCGCGGCGATGACTTCGTCGACGCCGATCGCTTGCGCGGTCAGGTCGTTGGGACGCAGGCTGATCAGGATCTGGCGCGCGGCCATGCCGTTCAGGCGCACCTGGCCGACGCCGGCTACGCCCTGGAAGCGCTTGCCGATGACCTGGTCGGCCATGGTCGACAGTTCGCGCAGGGTGTGGGCGGTGGCGGTCAGGCCGATCTGTGCGATCGGCTGGCTGTTTTCGCCTTCGAAGCGGACGATGAACGGGTCCTTCGCTTCCTTGGGGAAGCGCGGACGCACCAGCGCCACCTTGTCGCGGATGTCCTGCATCGCCTTGTCCATATTGGTCGACAGCTCGAAGTCGACGTAGACGCCGGCGCGGCCCTCCCACGAGTTGGCGCGCAAGGTCTTGATGCCGCTGACGGTGTTGACCACTTCCTCGATCGGCCGCGTGATGTCGTTTTCGACCGCTTCGGGCGACGCGCCCGGATAATTGACTTCGATCATCGCGCCGGGAATGTCGACATTGGGCATGGCCTCCATGCCCAGTTCGCGGTACGAGAACATGCCCAGCACCACGAGCGCCACCATCACCATGGTGGCGAACACCGGGTTCTGGATACTGGTTTTAGTGATCCACATGATCAGCCTTTCGCCAGCATGGCCGCTTTGGCCGGCGTGGAAGGCGTGGCGACGGCGCCGGCGGGCAGCTTGACCTGGGCGCCGGGCTTGACTGCGTTCAGTTTGGAGACGATGACGTTGGCGCCCTTGTCGAGGCCGTCGGTGACCTCGGCGTAGCCTTCGTCGTCGTTGCGCAGGCCCAGCGTGACCGGCTGCGCCACCACCTTGCCGTTTTCAATCTTGTAGACCACCTGCCGGCCCTGGTCGTCGCGCAGCGCCGTCATCGGCACGATCGGCGCGACGCCGGAGCGGTCGGTGACGATGCTGCCCTTGGCGAACATGCCGGCGCGCAGCGCGCTGTCGTCGTTGCGCACGGCGATGTAGACCAGCATCGAGCGCGAACCGGCCTCGGTGGCCGGATTGATGCGCGCCACCTTGCCCGCGAACTCGCGCTTCTGGAAACCATCGACCTTGAAGCGCACGTCCTGGCCGACTTTCACGCGCGGGATCTCGGACGCCGGCACCTGCGCCTCCAGGGTCAGTTCCGACAGGTTGACGATGCTGTAGACCGGCATGTCCGGCGCCAGCTTCTCGCCGGCCTGCACGTGGCGCTTGCTGACGATGCCGCTGATCGGCGCCTTGATGATGCCGTCGTTGAGCGCGATGCGGGCGATCTCGACCATCGCGGCGGCCGACTTGACGTTGGCGCGCGCCAGCGCGACCGTGTTCTGGGTCGAATCGAAGGCGTTTTGCGAAATGTATTTTTGCGACAGCAGCGCCTGGCTGTTGGCTTCGTTCTTGGCCGCCATCGACAGCTTGGCCTGGGCTTCGTCGAGCATGGCCTGCTGCTGTTGCAGGCGCGCGCGCAGGTCGGCCTGGTCGATGCGCGCCAGCACCTGGCCGGCGCTGACGGCCATGCCTTCCTGCACCGTGGTGGCCTCCACCACGCCCGAGATCTTGGACTTGATGGTGGCCGAACTCAGGGGCGCCAGCGAGCCGGACAAGGGCAAGCTGACCGCCAATGATCTGGCATCGATGGCCGCGATGTCGCCGCTGGCCAGTTCGAAGACTTCCTGTTTCTTGTCGTTCTTGCCCGCCTGCGCCACCGGCGCGGCCGCCGGTGCCGGCGCGCTGTGGTTGCCGCGCATGACGGTCCAGCCGCCGGCGGCCAGGCCCAGCGCGACCAGGACGGCCACCGGCTTGCGCCAGCTTTTGGCGCGCGCGGCGGGGAGGGAGGCGGGGGGCAAGGTTTCAATTTTCATATCGTTCTTCTGCGAATGGGGTGGCGCCGGAGGGACCGCGCATGTTGGCACTTTATGAATTTGCAAGGGCGATCGCCATCGAAATGCGACGAGTGGCGCAAAAGCGCGGCTGAAATGCATAAAACCGGGATCGAGCGTGTTTGAGGCACGTCAAGGGGATTTCCGCCGCAGGCGCAAGAATGGCGAAGGCCTGCGAGGGCGCCATCGCCAAAAGAGGCCCATGTGTCTGTCGACCTTCACCTGATGTACGAAAACACCAGCGACGCCGTCGTGCTGGTGCGCGACGGGCGCGTCGTCGGCGTCAACCCGGCCGGGCTGGCGCTGTTCGAATGCGACGATCCGGCCGACATGCTGGGCCAGCAACTGGCCGATTTCTCGCCGCTGCAACAGGCCGAGGGCGTGTTGTCGGCGCCGCTGCTGCGCGAGCTGGCGGCGCGCGCCCACGACGACGGCAACCACCGCTTCGAGTGGTGCTGCGTCGGCCGCCGGGGCCGCCAGTTCTGGGCCGAGGTGCTGATGACGGCCGTGGCGCACCAGGAGGGCGCGCTGCTGTACACGGCGTTCCGCGACATTTCCGCGCGCCGCAACGCGCAGTTGACGATGTACCTGGCGCTGATGACCGACCTGGCCGACCGCCGCCGCACCGAGGCGCGCACCCGCCACCTGGCCGAGCACGATTTCCTGACCGACCTGCCGAACCGCGTGCTGCTGCTCGACCGCATGAGCCTGGCGCTGGCAGCGGCCCGGCGCAACCAGCGCATGGCCGCGATCCTGTTCCTCGACCTGGACCGCTTCAAGTACATCAACGACACGCTCGGCCACCATGTCGGCGACCTGCTGCTCAAGGAGGTGGCGGCGCGGCTGGTCAAGTGCGTGCGCGGCGTCGACACGGTCAGCCGCCAGGGCGGCGACGAGTTCGTCGTCATCCTGGCCGACATCGGCAGCATCGCCCAGGCCGCGCACGTGGCGGCCACGATCCAGCAAGCCATCGCCCAGGAGTTCGTGCTCGAGCCGCACCGGCTGCACGTGAGCACGTCGATCGGCGTCAGCATTTTTCCCGACGACGGCGCCGACATCGAAACGCTGATGAAAAACGCCGACCTGGCGATGTACCACGTCAAGGAAAGCGGCCGCAACGGCTACCAGTTCTTCAGCCCGGAGATGAACGCGCAGATCGTCGAGCGCGTGGCGTTCGAGAACGAGCTGCGGCGCGCGCTGACCGACCGGCAGTTTATCCTGGCGTACGAGGCCGAGGTCGACATCGCCAGCGGCCGGCCGCTAGGGGCGGAGGCGCTGATACGCTGGCGCCATCCAACCTTGGGCCTGCTGCGGCCCGAGCGTTTCATCGGCGTCGCCGAGGACAGCGGCCTGATGGTGCGGATCGGCGAGTGGGTGCTGCAGCAGGCCTGCCTGGCGGCGCGGCGCTGGCACGACGCCGGCCATCCGCTGGTGGTGGGCGTCAACTTGTCGCAGACGCAGTTTCTGCAAAAGAACCTGGTCGACAACGTGCGCGCGGCGCTGCAGGCGTCCGGCCTGCCGCCGCCGCTGCTGCAGCTGGAGTTGACCGAGGCAATGCTGATGAAGCACAGCGCCGGCGCGGCCGCCACGCTGGGCGCGCTGCGGGCGCTGGGCGTGCGGCTGGCGCTGGACGACTTCGGCACCGGCTACACGCGGGTCGGGCATCTGAAGGAGTATCCACTGGATAAGCTGAAGATCGACCTGTCGTTCGTCAGCGGCATCGGCGAGGGGGAGGGTGAAGCGGAAGGGGAGGGGGCGGCGAATTCGGTGGTGCACGCGCCGGTGGTCAACGCCATCATCGCGATGGCGCGCAGCCTGGGGTTGACGGTGCTGGCCGAGGGCGTGCAGACCGAGGCGCAGCTGCGCTTCCTGCGCGAACATGGATGCGACCAGTATCAGGGCCGCTACGCGCGCGCCAGCGGCAGCCTTGACGGGCTGAGCGGTTTGTTGGACGGCGACGCCGCCTGATCACATCTCGGTCGCGCGCTCGCGGCCGCGGCGCTCGTCGTACAGGCGCACGCGCACCAGCACCTGTCCGTGGTCCGACGCCTCGGGCCTGGCCTGCAACAGGTGGTCGTTCAGATACGTCACGTCGATCACCTCGCCGACCGCGAAGCGCGAGGCCGGGTTGAATTCCTCCGACACCAGCACGTGGTCGATGGTCATGTAGTGGCCCTCGTGGATGTTGGTGTAGCCGACATGGCGCAGGCGGTCGCGGCCGCGCTGGATCTGGTTGCTGTCGAACAGCCGTCCGCTCAATTCCTCGTCGGCCAGGCCGACGCAGCCCGAGCCCATGACGATGGTGGTGGTGACGGCGTCGGCGGTGTCGTTGAAGTCGCCCAGCACGATGCGCGGGCGGCGGCCGTCGCGGTCCATCTGGCTCAGCAGCGCGCGCAGCGCCACCGCCTCGGTGCCGCGCCGGATCAGCGAGCGCAGGTTGGCTTGCGCGTACAGCATGGCCTCGTCGCCGGGGTCGCCGTGGCGGTAGTCGGGGCGCTTGGATTTGAGGTGGATCACCAGCACGTCGATGACGCGCCCGTCCGGCAGCAGCACCTGCGCGTGCAGCGGCGCGCGGGCGAAGCGGTCGGCGTCGCGGTTCCCCTCGGGCATGGCGACGCCGTCCGGAAACAGTTGGTAGGCGTGGGCCGGCGCGGCCAGCGGCAGGCGCGAGACCAGCGCCACTTGCGGCGTCGGGCGCGGCTCGCCGGTCAGCGGATCGGGCGCCGGGTCGAAGCCGGACAGCGAGGCCTCGCGGTAGCGGCGGCTGGCGGCCAGCACGTCGCGCAGCGCCGCCATCGAAAACACTTCCTGCAAGCCGATGACGTCGGCGTCGAGCTGGTCGAGCTGCTGGGCCGTCCACAGCACCTTGGCCTGGTAGTCGGCCGGCGTGAGCGGCGCCAAGTTGTCGTACAATTTCGCCCCAGGCTGGGAAAGATTGCAAACATTGAAAGTGGCAAAGCGAATTTCCTGCTGCATAATGAGAAACTCCTGTAGACGACAACCTTCACGAACAGCGTATCACGCATGGCCAAAAAAGAGCATATCTCCGAAACCCCGGCGACGCAGTTTCTGCGCAAGCACAAGGTTCCTTTCACCGAGCATCCCTACGACTACGAGGAGCACGGCGGCACCAGCGTATCCTCGCGCGAGCTGGGCGTGGACGAACACCATGTCGTCAAGACCCTGGTCATGCAGGACGAGGCCGCCAAACCGTTGATCGTGCTGATGCACGGCGACTGCAAGGTGTCGACCAAGAACCTGGCGCGCGGCATCGGCTGCAAGTCGGTCGAGCCCTGCAAACCGGACGTGGCCACGCGCCACAGCGGCTACCAGATCGGCGGCACCTCGCCGTTCGGCACCCGCAAGGCGCTGCCGGTGTACGTCGAGGATAGCATCCTTGCGCTGGAAACCATTTATATCAATGGTGGCAGGAAGGGATATCTGGTCGGCATCGCGCCGCACGTGCTGGTCGACCTGCTGGGGGCCAAGCCGGTCCACTGCGCTCTGGCCGACTGAGCCTTGTCAGTGTATATTCTTGCGTCCCCGGTGGGGACGTCACATTTTTTGAGGAAACAATGAATACAGTTTGGATGACCGTGGCCGCCTATTTGCTCGGCTCGATCTCGTTTGCCGTGATCACGAGCAAGTTGTTCGGCATCGCCGATCCCCGCACCTACGGTTCCAAAAACCCCGGCGCCACCAATGTCTTGCGCAGCGGTAACAAGGCGGCGGCCATCGTCACCCTGATCGGCGACGGCGCCAAGGGTTGGCTGGCGGTGTGGCTGGCGATGCGCTACCAGCAGCAGCTGCAGATCGGCGACGCCACCATCGCGCTGGTGGCGATCGCGGTGTTCCTCGGCCACTTGTGGCCGGTGTTCTTCCGCTTCGTCGGCGGCAAGGGCGTGGCGACCGCGCTGGGCGTGCTGCTGGGCCTGAACCCGTGGCTGGGCCTGGCGACCTTCGCCACGTGGCTGGCGGTGGCCTTCGCGTTCCGCTACTCGTCGCTGGCGGCGCTGATCGCGGCGCTGTTCGCGCCGTTCTATTACGGTCTGCTGTTCGGCTTCGATCCGCAACTGGCCGCCGTCTTCGTCATGTGCGTGTTGTTGATTTTCCGTCATCGCACCAACATCTCGAACTTGATCGCTGGCAAGGAAAGCCGCATCGGCAGCAAGAGCAAAGACGCCGTCAAAGCCAAAAAATAAACACGATGACGGGGGCTGGCGCTTGAATTCGGGACGGACGCCGCTATATGCTGACTTATCACTTTCAGCAAAGGCCCCCGCATGAGCACTCCTGTCAAAATCGATTTCGTCTCCGACGTTTCCTGCCCATGGTGCGCGATCGGCCTCAAATCGCTGGAGCAAGCGCTCGACAACATCGGTAGCGAGGCCGACGTCAGCCTGCATTTCCAGCCGTTCGAACTCAACCCGAAGATGGGCCCCGAAGGCCAGAACATCGACGAACACCTGACCGAAAAGTACGGTTCCACGCCCGAACAACAGGACCAGGCGCGCAACATGATACGCGCGCGCGGCGCCGAGGTGGGCTTCGATTTCGCCATGCACAAGCGCAGCCGCATCTACAACACCTTCGACGCCCACCGCCTGCTGCATTGGGCCGAGGTCGAGGACGCGGGCAAGCAGCGCGCCCTGAAGGAGGCGCTGTTCGCCGCCTATTTCACGCTGGGCGACGATCCCAGCTCGCACGAAGTGCTGCTGCGCGTGGCCGGCGAAGTGGGCCTGGACACGGCCGCCGCCGCCGATGTGCTGAAATCGGACCGCTATGCCGCCGAGGTGCGCGAGCGCGAGCAGTTCTTCCAGCGCCACGGCATCAACTCGGTGCCGGCCGTGATCATCAACGAACGCCATTTGATCTCCGGCGGCCAGCCCGCCGCGGTGTTTGAAAAGGCGCTGCGCGAGATCATGGCGCAATCGTAAAAATATGCGGGTCAGCGGTCCGGCGGCCCTCCCCGACTCCTGGTTTTGTTATAAAATTAACTGGCAACATCCATTTATAATAAAACCGCGTCGTTACCCGGGGGACCTATGTTGGCCGCAGACAACGTACATACGCTGACCACCTCCCGCCCGCCAGCCGACCAGTTCCGGCTGGCCGCGCTGCACCGCTACGACATCCTCGATTCCCCCGCCTGCGAAGACTTCAGCTTCCTGACCGAGCTGGCGGCGCGCATCTGCAACGTTCCGTATGCCTTCGTCTCGCTGGTCGACGCCGACCGCGTGTGGATCAAATCCTGCACCGGCATGCACATGGGCGAGCTGCCGCGCGGCGAGAGCTACTGTTCGCTGGCGGTGCTGGGCGAGGCCGCCACCGAGATTCCCGACCTGACCGCCGATTACCGCACCGCGCGCATGGCGCTGACCGTCAACGCGCCGCACATGCGCATGTACAGCAGCGTGGCGCTGACCTCGTCCGACGGCTTCGCCATCGGCACCTTGTGCGTGATGGACACCAAGCCGGGCGGCCTGGACGACGAGCAGCGCTCGATCCTGTCGCGGCTGGGACGCCAGGTGATGGCGCTGATCGAATTGCGGGCCAGCGAGCGCACCCTGGGCGACGCCGTGCGCGAGCTCGAGCTGCTGGCCACTACCGACGAGCTGACCGGCCTGCACAACCGCCGCTCGCTGCTGCAGCGGCTGCGCTTCGAGGCGGCGCGCGCCAAGCGCTTCCGCTCGCCGCTGTCGGCGGTGATGATCGATCTGGACCACTTCAAGCGCATCAACGATGAACACGGCCATTCGGCCGGCGACCAGGTGCTGGCCGGCGTCGGCCGCCTGTTGCGCGAGAGCGTGCGCGTGATCGACATCGCCGGCCGCTACGGTGGCGAGGAACTGTGCGTGATCCTGCCCAACACGCCGCTGGAAGGGGCGCTGAAGTTCGCCGAGACCTTGCGCGCCAAGATCGAGGCGCAGCTGCATTACGCCGGCGCGCGGCCGCTGCCGGTCACGGCCAGCTTCGGCGTGGCCGCGTTCGACCACATGGAGATCGCCGACGCCGAGAGCCTGCTGCGCCAGGCCGACGCGGCGCTCTACCGCGCCAAGCACGCCGGCCGCAACCGCGTCGAAGGCGCGGTCCTTGAACCACACTGAAAGGAATCACCTGATGCCCACCGCCACCTGGAACGGCGCCGTCATCGCGCAAGCGAGCGACGATGAAGTCGAAATCGTCGAAAACAACGTCTATTTTCCGCCATCGGCGCTCAAGTCCGAATACCTGAAGCCGAGCGACCACACCAGCCGCTGCCCGTGGAAAGGGCTGGCCAGCTATTACACCGTCAGCGTCGACGGCAAGGACAACGAGAACGCCGCCTGGTACTACCCGCAGCCGTTGGAAAAAGCGGCACAGATCAAGGACCACGTCGCGTTCTGGCGCGGCGTGGACGTGCAGCGCTAGCCGATGGCGTTGGCGGCCAAGCCGTATCTGCAACGGATCACGGCGCAGTTTGGCAAAGAGGTCGATTGGGACCGGCATCCGTACAACGTGCCGTCGGTGCGCGGGCTCGAATCGATCAGCTTCCATCCGGACGTGACGTTTTTTATCGGCGAGAACGGCGCCGGCAAATCGACGATGCTCGAATCGATCGCGCTGGCGCTGGGCTTCGGCATCGATGGCGGCAGCCGTAACATCAGCCTCAACACGGCGCTGGAGGCGGCGCCGCTGCATCAATCGTTGCGCCTGTCGAAGAGCTTCAAAACGCCGCGCGACCGGTATTTCTTCCGCGCCGAAAGCTTCCACAACGTCGCCACCCGCATGGACGAGATCTTCGAGCGGACCTCGGCCAGCGCGCAATCGCTGCATGCGCGCTCGCACGGCGAAGCGTTCATGGCTGTGCTGCTGGAGAAATTCCGCGGCAAAGGCCTGTATCTGCTGGACGAGCCGGAGGCGGCGTTGTCGCCGAACCGCCAGTTGGCGGCGCTGAGCGCGATCCATCAACTGGTGCGCGACGATTCGCAATTCATCATCGCCACCCACTCGCCGATCCTGCTGTCCTATCCGAACGCGAAGATTTTGCTGTTCGACGGCACCGGCATCACCGAAGTGGCGTACCAGGACACCGAGCATTTCGCCATCACGCGCGACTTCCTCAATCACTACCCGCGCCGCTTGCAGCAATTGCTCGATCTCGACTAGGAACATGGACAATATTACCCACAGCATCATCGGTTTCGGCGTTGGCGAACTGGTACACCGCAGCCTGCCGCGCGAAGCGGACGACACCTCGCAGCGCGTGCGGCACCGGCTGTTGCTGGTTTCCTGCGCGCTGGCCAGCAATTTTCCCGACCTCGACCTGTTCCTGACCCGGCTGCTGCCCGACCCGCTGGGTTATCTGCTGCAGCATCGCGGCCATACGCACACCGCCTTGCTGGCGTTGCCGCAGGCTTTGCTGCTGGCGGCGCTGCTGTGGCTGTGCTGGCCGTCGGCGCGGGCGCTGCTCACGTCCAGCCGCACGGCGCGCTGGGGACTCGCGGCCAGCATCGCGACAGGCTTCGCGCTGCACCTGTTGATGGACTACACCAACTCGTACGGGCTGCATCCGTGGTATCCGTTCAGCGGCCGCTGGTTCTTCGGTGACATGGTGTTCATCGTCGAACCGTTGTTCTGGGTGGCGATCGGCACGCCGATGGCGCTGATCATGCGCTGGCGTCTGGCGCGCTGGCTGGGGCTGGCCGGCTTGCTCGCGGTGCTGGTGTTCTTCGCGGCAAAAGATTATCTGGGCGGACCGTCGGTGGCCGCGCTGCTGCTGGTCGCGCTGGCGTGCGGCGCGGCGCAGTGGCGCGCCGGCGCCAGCGGCCGGGCGGGGTTGCTGCTGGCGCTGGGCGTCAGCGTCGCCTTTATCGCGGTGCAGGGCGCCGCGTCGCAGCTGGGGCGGCGCCTGATCGTCGCGGCGCTGTATCAGGCCGATCCGTCATCGCGGGTGCTCGACGTGGTGATGACGGCGTATCCGTCGCAACCTTTATGCTGGAGTTACGTCAGCGTCGAGAGCCACGAGGCGGCGGGCAGCTATCGCTTGCGGCGCGGCGTGGCGAGCGTCGCGCCGACGTGGCTGGCGCCGCTATCGTGTCCGGCGGCGCTGGTGGAGTCGCAATCGGCGCCGGCGCTGTCGTCCTCGGTGATGCAGTTCGAGACGAAGGAGGGCAGTCTGGCGCGCTTGCGCGAGTTGAAGAACGGCAACTGCCAAGTCGACGCCTGGCTGCGTTTCGGCCGCGCGCCGTGGCTGGACGCGATCAAGGGCGAATTGTCGGACTACCGTTTCGCCTTGACGCCGCGTGGCAATTTCACCACCTTGCGCATCGTGCCGGCGGCGGCCTGTCCCGAAGGCGTGCCGGGCTGGGGCTATCCACGCCAGGACCTGCTGTCGCCGCAGCATTGAGCGCGCCGGCTCCACGATATCGCTGTCCGGTTCACATGATTGGTGCTTGCGCACGGTTTTAGTGCTTGCCCAGCCGTATCGTGTGGTGTGTTTGAGACAAAAATCCCTAGAATAGATCGATTAGGACAAACTTTGTCCAATCTTCTTGGCACGACAATTGCATTGCTATTGAGAAAGGAAGAAGATCGAATCTTAAGGAGGACGTTATGAACGCAACTGAAGACAAAGCAAAATCGAATCTGTTCCACGAATCGGCAGCCGACGAACACCGTTCGCGCAGCGAGCGCATCGCCGCCCGTGGCGTGTCGCTGGGTAAAGCCAAGGCGAAATACCTGATTCCGCTGGTCGGATTGGCCGTGTTGGCCTCGATGGCCTTCGCCCAAGGCTAAGGCTTACACCACCTTGATTTCGTCCAGCGGCCAGCGCGGCCGTACGTTGAACGAATAATCGCGTTTGGCGGCGTCCGGGTTGATCATCAACCGCATCGCGCCCGCGAAGGCGATCATCGCGCCGTTATCGGTGCAAAACTCCAGTTCGGGGTAGTACACCTTGAACTTCTTCTTGGCGGCGGCTTCGTTCAGCGAGGCCCGCAGCTGGGAGTTGGCCCCAACCCCGCCAGCAATCACCAACCGCTTCAACCCCGTGTGCTTGAGCGCCGACACGCATTTGGCCGTCAGCACCTCGACGATCGCGTCGACGAAACCGCGCGCGATGTTGGCCTTGTCCTGCTCGCAGATATTGGCGATGATTTTCTCGTCGTGGTTCTTCACGACCGTCAGCACCGCCGTCTTCAGGCCGGAGAAGCTGAAATTGAAATCCTTGGTGTGCAGCATCGGGCGCGGCAGCTTGTAGGCCGCCGGATCGCCGAACTCGGCCAGGCGCGAGATCGCCGGTCCGCCCGGATAGCCCAACCCCAGCAGCTTGGCCGATTTGTCGAACGCCTCGCCGGCGGCGTCGTCCAGGGTTTCGCCCAGCAGAGTGTACTGGCCGACGCCGTCCACACGCATCAGCTGCGTATGGCCGCCCGACACCAGCAGCGCGATGAATGGAAACTCCGGCGGCTGCGACGCCAGCAGCGGCGACAGCAAATGCCCCTCCAGGTGGTGCACGCCCAGCACCGGCTTGTCCAGCGCCAGTCCGAGGCTGCACGCGACCGACGAACCGACCAGCAGCGCGCCGGCCAGGCCGGGGCCCTGCGTGTAGGCGATGGCGTCGATGTCGGCCAGCGACTTGCCGGCGCCTTCCAGGGTCTGCGTCAGCAGCGGAATGGCGCGGCGGATGTGGTCGCGCGACGCCAGTTCGGGCACCACGCCGCCGTATTCCTCGTGCATCGCCACCTGCGAATACAGGGCGTGGGACAGCAGGCCGTGCTGCGTGTCGTACAGCGCAAGGCCGGTTTCGTCACAGGAGGATTCGACGCCGAGAACGATCATGAAAGGGCTGCAAGGTGAAAGGGTAATCCGCCATTGTAATGGAAAGCGCGCCCGTTGACCTTGCATCGCTGCACCAGCCGATGCCGGCCGCGCACCGGCCGGGTGCGCAATTTTGCCAAAGGGACAGGGTTTGACCCGGATTTAACGTATTTGCCCTGTGGCACCAGTTTTGCTTAGAGAAGGATCTGTAAGTTGACAGCCGGAGGGCGCTATGTCGGAACAATGGAAGCTGATTTGCAAAGTGAAGGATGTGCCGCTGAGCGGCGCGCGCCTTGTGCCGCGTGGACTGGCTTGGCAAGAGTTGCCGGGCGTGGCGCTGTTCCGCACCGACGAGGAAAGCGTATTCGCCGTGCTCGAGACGGTGGACGTCGAGCCGCGCGAGAGCGTCGCGCGGCGCTATTCCGTCAAGGTCGAGGATTGCAAGGTCTACCTGGACCTGCGCGAGTTGAGCGCCCCGGCCAGCAAGGCCGAGGCGGCGCTGGCCGGCGCGTTCGGCGTGGCCACCAGGGTGATGGCCTTCGGCTGACGGCCGTTCACTACCTTACGGGCGCTTGAGCAACTGCTGATGGGCGTCGCGCAGCATGGTTTCGGTGGTTTCCCAATCGATGCAGCCGTCGGTCACCGAGCAGCCGTACTTCAGCTGGCTCAGATCGGCCGGGATCTTCTGGTTGCCGCCGACGATGTTCGATTCGATCATCACGCCCACCAGCGACTGGTTGCCCTGCACCACTTGATGGATGACATCGCCCATCACCAGCGGTTGCAGTTCCGGCTTTTTGTAGCTGTTGGCGTGCGAGCAATCGACCACCAGATTGGCCGGCAGCTTGGCCTTGGCTAGCGCCTGCTCGGCGATCGCGATCGACACCGAATCGTAGTTCGGGCGGCCGTCGCCGCCGCGCAACACCACGTGGCCGTAGGCGTTGCCGCGGGTGCGCACGATCGACACATTGCCTTGCGCGTTGATACCCAGGAACGCGTGCGGATGCGCCGACGACAGGATGGCGTTGATGGCGATGCTGATGTCGCCGTCGGTGCCGTTCTTGAAGCCGACCGGCGTCGACAGGCCCGACGACATTTCGCGGTGGGTCTGCGATTCGGTGGTGCGCGCGCCTATCGCGGTCCAGGCGATCAGGTCGCCCAGGTATTGCGGCGAGATCGGGTCGAGCGCCTCGGTCGCCGTCGGCAGGCCCAGCTCGCACACGTCCAGCAGGAACTGGCGCGCCTTTTCCATGCCGACGTTGACGCGGAACGAATCGTCCATGTCCGGATCGTTGATATAGCCCTTCCAGCCGGTGGTGGTACGCGGCTTTTCGAAATACACGCGCATCACCAGCAGCATGGTGTCGGCCACTTCGGCCTGCAGCGCCTTCAGGCGGCGGGCGTAGTCCAGCCCGGCGACCGGGTCGTGGATCGAGCACGGGCCGACGACGACGAACAGGCGCTTGTCCTTGCGGTCGATGATGTTGCGCAGGGCTTCGCGGCCCTTCATGACGGTCTCGGACGCGCTGTCGGTCAGCGGCAGCTTGCCGTGCAGGGCTTCCGGCGACGGCATCGGCGCGAACGAGGTGACGTTGATATTTTCGATGTCTGGGGAAATCATGATTGGACTATATTTCTTTTCGAGGGAACACATAGTGTAGCCGAATTAGCTAATACCGGTTCCGCCAGTAAGGTTTTTTCACATTTCGGCAAAATCGTATAAGCTTGGTGTCATGACGATATCGAACACCGAACCCTTCCTCGCCGCCCGACTCATCAAGGAGATCGGCCGTGGCAAAAACGGCGCCCGCAGCATGACGCGCGACGACGCCCACGACCTCTATCAAGCCATGCTCGACGGACGCGTGTCCGACCTCGAGCTGGGCGGCATTTTGCTGTCGATGCGCATCAAGGGCGAATCGGTGGAGGAGATCGCCGGCTTCCTCGACGCGGCCGAGGGCGCGTTCGAACCGCTGACGGCGCCGCCGGGGCAGTTCGCGCCGGTGTGTATTCCAAGCTACAACGGCGCCCGCAAGATGGCCAACCTGACGCCGCTGCTGGCCATGTTGTTGGCGCGCGAAGGCGTGCCGGTGCTGGTGCACGGCGTGGCGCACGACCTGGGCCGCGTCGCCAGCGCCGAGGTGTTCGAGGCGCTGGGCGTGACGGCCGTGCGGCACCGCGCCGAGGCCGAGGAGGAGATGGCCAAGGGCCACGTCGCCTTCATCACCATCGACGCGCTGGCGCCGAAGCTGGCGTACATGCTGTCGTTGCGGCGCCGGCTGGGCGTGCGCAATTCGACCCACACCCTGGTCAAGATCATGCAGCCGTTCGCCGGACCGGCGCTGCGGCTGGTGTCGTACACCCATCCGGAATACCTGGAAATGCTTGGCGAGTATTTCACCACGTCGGCGCTGCACGAGCGCGGCGACGCCTTCCTGATGCGCGGCACCGAGGGCGAAACGGTGGCCAACGCCAACAAGGCGCAGCAGATCGACTGGTTCCACGGCGGCCTGCGCACGACCCTGGTGCCCAAGCAAACCCAGGTCGGCGAGCTGCCGGTGCTGCCCGAAGACAAAAGCGCGGCGGCCACCGCCGAGTGGATCGCGTCGGTGCTGCGCGGCGACGTGCCGGTGCCACCGTCGATCGCCGAGCAGGTGGCCCAGTGCCTGCTGGTGTCGCGCACCTTGCAGTCGCGCCAGCGGGTCAGCGAGCCGATCGAGTAAGCCGGCGCAACAAGGGCCCGGGTAGGGGCGGCCGGCGCGACTCGCGTACAATACCGCCCCTTATCTGATGGGAATCCAAAATGGCAAAGTTTGATGTGGCAGTAATCGGCGCCGGCGCGGCCGGCATGATGTGCGCGGCGACGGCGGCCCAGCGCGGCAAGCGCGTGGTGCTGGTCGACCATGCCACCAAGCTGGCCGAGAAAATCCGCATCTCCGGCGGCGGGCGCTGCAACTTCACCAACATCAACGCCGGCCCGGCCAACTTCCTGTCCGACAATCCGCATTTCTGCAAGAGCGCGTTGTCACGCTACACCGCCGCCGACTTCGTCGCGCTGGTCAAGAAGCACCGCATCGGCTACCACGAGAAGCATCGCGGCCAGCTGTTCTGCGACGACTCGGCCGAACAGATCATCGAGATGCTCAAGGACGAGTGCGCCGCCGGCGACGTCCACTGGTGGATGCCGTGCAAGGTCGACAGCGTCGAGCGCGCCGGCGAGGGCGGCTTTGTGCTGCAGACCGATAGCGGCACGATCGAAGCCGATAGCGTGGTGATCGCCACCGGCGGCCTGTCGATCCCGAAAATCGGCGCGACCGACTTCGGCTACCGCATCGCCGGGCAGTTCGAGCTGCGCATGGTCGAGCCGCGCCCGGCGCTGGTGCCGCTGACGTTCGACCCGCAGGCGTGGGCGCCGTTCGTGGAAATGGCCGGCATCGCGCTGGAAGTCGACGTCGAGACCGGTTCCTTCAAGGGCCGCAACCCGACCGGCGGACGCTTCCGCGAAGACTTGCTGTTCACGCACCGTGGCCTGTCCGGCCCGGCGATCCTGCAAATTTCCAGTTACTGGACGCCGGGCACGCCCATCGTCATCAACCTGATTCCGGAGCTGGACCTGGCCGCCACGCTGATCGAAGGAAAGGGCACGATCAAGAAGCAGCTGGGCAATGTGCTGTCGCAATGGCTGCCGGCGCGCCTGGCCGAAGGCTTGCTGCTGGCGCACGGTTTCGCGCTGGACGCCCGCTTGGCCGACATGCCGGACGCGCAATTGCGCAAGCTCGGCGCCGCCATCAACCAGTGGACTTTGACGCCGAACGGTTCGGAAGGCTACAAAAAGGCCGAAGTCACGCGCGGCGGCGTCGATACCCGGGAGTTGTCGCAGCAGACGATGATGGCCACCAAGGTGCCGGGCCTGTACTTCATCGGCGAGGCGGTGGACGTCACCGGCTGGCTGGGCGGCTACAATTTCCAGTGGGCGTGGGCATCGGGTGTGGCGGCGGGGCAGTCCGTCTGATATACTCGTTGTTCCTGCTGTAGCGGCGCTTGTGCAATCGTTGATGTTATAGAAAGATTGCCTCAGGTTGTGTCACTGATGCCGCATTGTTTTTGCAGGGAAAACCACACGACGGGCCGTCCACGCGGCCTGTGGGGTTCCATTTTGCTGCAAAAGCTGCTATAGTCTCTTTCTCCCTATAACCTCAAACGGTTTGAATTTTTACATGACCACTATTCGCCTTAAAGAAAACGAGCCGTTCGAAGTCGCAATGCGTCGCTTCAAACGCACCATCGAAAAAACCGGTCTGCTGACCGAACTGCGCGCACGCGAGTTCTACGAAAAGCCAACGGCTGAGCGTAAGCGCAAGCTGGCAGCCGCAGTGAAGCGTCACTACAAGCGCATCCGCAGCCAGCAACTGCCGAAAAAACTCTTCTAAGACTGCTTACGCAGACCCAGCCCGGTAGTATGGCGCTTGCGCTGAGGGTTGAGTTCAGCTGCATCTAGAGAATACCCGCTCCGGTTCGCCGCGGCGGGTTTTCGCATTTATACACCATCATTTACCAAGGGAAATCCACATGGGCCTGAGAGAACAAATCACCGAAGACATGAAAAACGCGATGCGCGCCAAGGAAGCGTCGCGCCTGGCCACCATCCGCCTGATCCTGGCCGAGATCAAGCGCAAGGAAGTCGACGAGCGTATCGAGGTCAACGACGACCAGACCGTCGCCATCGTGGAAAAAATGATCAAGCAGCGCAAGGATTCGATCACCCAGTTCGAAGCCGGCAACCGCCAGGACCTGGCCGACATCGAAAAAGCCGAGCTGGCCATTCTGAGCACCTACATGCCGGCCGGCCTGTCGGACGAGGAAATCGCCGCCGAAGTGACGGCCGCCGTGGCCGCCTCGGGCGCCGCCGGTCCGCAGGACATGGGCAAGGTCATGGCCATCGTCAAGCCGAAGCTGGCCGGCCGCGCCGACATGACCGTCGTGTCGGCTCTGGTCAAGAAGGCATTGTCCCCGGCATAATCAGCATGCCGCCGGTTGGCGGCATGTTGGCGCGCTGCCAGCGCTGTTTTTACCTCCGCCGTGCCTTGATTCGCATCAAAACCGGATCGGCGCGGCGGTATAGTCTGAAAAATTACCAAGACCGTTCAGCCCTGTGATCCCACAATCATTCATCTCCGATTTGCTCAACCGCGTCGATATCGTCGACGTCGTCGGACGCTACGTGCAGCTGAAAAAAGGCGGCGCGAACTTCATGGGCCTGTGCCCGTTCCACAGTGAAAAGTCGCCCAGCTTCACGGTCAGCCCGACCAAACAGTTTTACCATTGCTTCGGCTGCGGCGCCCACGGCACCTCGATCGGCTTCCTGATCGAATACTCGGGCATGGGCTTCGTCGACGCCGTCAAGGACCTGGCGCAGAACGTCGGCATGGTGGTCCCCGAGCAGGATGACAAGATTCCGCCGGCGCAACGCGCGCAGATGCAGGCGCAAAGCCTGGCGCTGTCGGACGCGATGACGCAGGCCTGCGACTTTTACCGCGCCCAGCTGCGCGGCGCCACCGACGCCATCGCCTACCTGAAAAATCGCGGGCTGACCGGCGAAATCGCCGCCCGCTTCGGCCTGGGCTACGCGCCGGCCGGCTGGGACGGCCTGAAAAGCATCTTCCCCGACTACGAGGCGGTGGCGCTGGCCGAGGCCGGCCTGGTGATCGACAAGGTCGACGAGGATGGCGGCAACCGCAAACGCTACGACCGCTTCCGCGAGCGGATCATGTTTCCGATTAAGAACACCAAGGGTCAGGTCATCGCCTTCGGCGGCCGGGTCCTGGACCACGGCGAACCAAAGTACTTGAATTCTCCCGAAACGCCTTTATTTTCAAAGGGATTCGAGCTGTACGGCTTGTTCGAAGCGCGCCAGGCGATCCGCGACGCCGGTTACGTGCTGGTGACGGAAGGCTATATGGATGTGGTGGCGCTGGCGCAGATGGGATTCCCGCAAGCGGTGGCGACGCTGGGCACGGCCTGCACCACCCATCATGTACAGAAATTGTTGCGTCAGACCGACATGGTGATTTTCAGTTTCGACGGCGACAAGGCCGGCCGCCGCGCCGCACGGCGCGCGCTGGAAGCCTGTCTGCCGCACGTGACGGACAACAAGACCATCAAGTTCCTGTTCCTGCCGACCGAGCACGATCCGGACAGCTACGTCCGCGCGCATGGCAAGGAAGCATTCGAACAGGAGATACACGAGGCGATGCCGCTGTCGCAGTTCCTGATCAAGGAAGTGGTCGGCGAGCATGATTTGCAAAGCCCGGAGGGCAGGGCGCGCGCCCAGTTCGACGCCAAGCCGCTGCTGCAATCGATGACGCCGACGGCGTTGCGGCTGCAGATCGTGCGCGGCCTGGCGCAGCTGACGCAGACCACGCCGTCGGAGATCGAGGTGCTGTTCGAGCTGGCCAAGCCGGTCGCGGTGGCCCGCAAGGCGCCGGCCCGCAGCGGCCGTCCGGTGCCGGTCGGGCTGGAATTGCAGATCGTGCGGCTGCTGGTGGCGCATCCGCCATTGTCGCTCGATATCGACGCGGCGGCGCTGAAGGCGTTCGAATTCTTCGGCGCCGAGCCGGCCGAGCGCCTGGCGCAGCTGGTGGGCGCGGCGCAGGCGATGGGGCCGAACGGCAGTTTTGCGGCGTTCGCGCAACATTTGAAGTCGCAGGGCGACGAGTACGACGGCATCATCGCCGAGGTGGTCAAGGAGTCCGAGTCCGATTTTGATGCAGTGCGGGCGTTCCTGCGCGGCGCGATCCGCCAGGTCAAGAACGACGCGTTGAAGCAGGAATTGAGTCAGTTGTTCGCCGCCGGCCTGTCGTCGGACGAGATTGGCGTGCGCTATCGTGAGTTGACTTCGCAGCAAGACCAGCTATTGCGCGAGGCGCAGGCGGAGTTGGCGAACCGATAATGTTGCGGTGCGGCGTGATGTAGTTGCCGCGCGTTTTTGGGTGTCATCTTTTTGTCATGTTTTCAGAGGGGGAAACGGGGCTCTTCCCTCTGGATATTGAAAAGTGGCGTGCTATAATAAAACGCTAAGTGTTGTATCTTTTGGCATCGTTTTTTGTTCAGAGTGTGTTTGTTTTCAGTAAGTTAGGCTCTTGATCGACATGGAAAGACGCGGTGTCGGCGGCCAGGGCCAGCTTTGGTTTAGTCGGCGCACCTCCAGCGGGGACGCTATCAGCGGACCTTCTGTTTGCTGTCTAACCTAGTCATGGTTTCTTGCCCCCACGCACGTGTCTGGATGCAGTAGAATTTTGCCGACAGCGGTGGAGTTCGCGTCGATCTGTCTGACCGGGTGTAAGTAAGTCGTAGTATTGTCGAACTGCTCGGCAAGTTCGAAGACGTAGGTTCCAAACAAATTGAACCGCAAGAAACTTTATCCTAAATAAGCAAGTCGTTGTGTAATCGAAAGCGCCTGTGCCAATCAAGAAACCTGAATCCAAAGCGGCTGCAAAGCCGAGCAAAGTGACCGCCCAATCCGCCAAGACAGCGGACAAGTCGGAAACGCGCGTCGCCAGCGGCAACCCGCCCGTGGTCAGCCAGACCACGGACGCCGCCACGCTTGCGGCCATCGACACCTCGGGCTATGTGCTGCCATCGGTCAAAGTGCCGGGCCGGCGCGGGCGCAAGCCGAAAGAATTCCAGCCAGAAAACGACGAAGTCGCCGCGCTGAACGCGGTCGAGCGCGCCGAGCTCAAAGCCGTCGACAAGGCCAAGGCCAAGGACCGCAAGGCCAAGGAAAAGGCGTTGCTCAAGGATGCGTTCTCGTCGGACACCGAAGCGACCGAGGAAGAACTCGAGCGCCGGCGCCAGAAACTCAAGACCCTGATCAAGTTCGGCAAGGAACGCGGCTTCCTCACGTACGCCGAGATCAACGACCACCTGCCAGAAAATATCGTCGATCCGGAAGCGATCGAGGGCATCATCGGCACCTTCAACGACATGGGCATCGCCGTCTACGAGCACGCGCCGGACGCCGAGACCCTGCTGCTGTCGGACAACGTGGCCACCGTCACCAGCGATGACGAAGCCGAGGCCGCCGCCGAGGCGGCGCTGTCGACGGTCGACTCCGACTTCGGCCGCACCACCGACCCGGTCCGCATGTACATGCGCGAGATGGGCTCGGTCGAGCTGCTGACGCGCGAGGGCGAGATCGAAATCGCCAAGCGCATCGAGGACGGCCTCAAGGACATGATCCAGGCCATTTCCGCCTGCCCGGTGACGATCGCCGAGATCATCGCCGCCTCCGACCGCATCCGCGCCGACGAGATCAAGATCGACGAGATCGTCGACGGCCTGGTCGATGACAGCGACGAGGTCGCCGCCGCGCCGGTCGTCGCCGCGCCGGCCGAAGAGGACGACGAGGAAGAGGAAGAGGAAGAAGAGGAAGAAGAGGAAGAGGAAGAAGCGAGCGCCTCCGGTGCCGCCGGTTTCTCCGCCGAACAGCTCGAAGCGCTGAAGAACGCCGCGCTCGACAAGTTCGATGTCATCTCCACGCAATTCGACAAGATGCGCCGCGCCTTCGAGAAGGAAGGCTACAACTCCAAGGCCTACGTCAAGGCCCAGGAAGCGATCTCGTACGAACTGCTGGGCATCCGCTTCACCGCCAAGGTCGTCGAAAAGCTGTGCGACACCTTGCGCGGCCAGGTCGACGAAGTGCGCCACATCGAGAAGCAGATCCTCGACGTCGCCGTCAACAAATGCGGCATGCCGCGCGCCCACTTCATCAAGGTCTTCCCGGGCAACGAAACCAATCTGGACTGGGTCGACGGCGAAGTCAACGCCGGCCACGCCTACAGCGCCATCCTCGGCCGCAACATTCCGACGATCAAGGAACTGCAGCAACGCCTGATCGACCTGCAGGCGCGCGTCGTGCTGCCGCTGCCGGACTTGCGCAACATCAACCGCCAGATGGCGGCCGGTGAAATGAAGGCGCGCAAGGCCAAGCGCGAAATGACCGAGGCCAACTTGCGTCTGGTGATCTCGATCGCCAAGAAGTACACCAATCGCGGCCTGCAATTCCTCGACCTGATCCAGGAAGGCAATATCGGCCTGATGAAGGCGGTCGACAAGTTCGAATACCGTCGCGGCTACAAGTTCTCGACCTATGCGACGTGGTGGATCCGCCAGGCCATCACGCGCTCGATCGCCGACCAGGCGCGCACCATCCGCATTCCCGTGCACATGATCGAGACCATCAACAAGATGAACCGTATTTCCCGCCAGATTCTGCAGGAAACCGGCGCCGAGCCCGATCCGGCGACGTTGGCCATCAAGATGGAAATGCCGGAAGACAAGATCCGCAAGATCATGAAGATCGCCAAAGAACCGATTTCGATGGAGACGCCGATCGGCGACGACGACGACTCGCACCTGGGCGACTTCATCGAGGACAACAACACCCTGGCGCCGTCGGACGCGGCGCTGCACGCGTCGATGCGCGGCGTCGTCAAGGACGTGCTCGACTCACTGACGCCGCGCGAGGCCAAGGTGTTGCGCATGCGCTTCGGCATCGAGATGTCGACCGACCACACGCTGGAGGAGGTCGGCAAGCAGTTCGACGTCACCCGCGAGCGCATCCGTCAGATCGAAGCCAAGGCCCTGCGCAAGCTGCGTCACCCTAGCCGTTCCGACAAGCTGAAAAGCTTCTTAGAAGGCAACTAAGGCTTGACTAGCGGCTGGGCTAGCCCTTATGCTCGCGAGTTCGTTTTAAAAGCGAGCGCGTGTCAGAGGGGCTAGCCGGTTCCCAGCGCATCTGCAACACCCTGGGCCTCTAGCTCATGCTTGGTTAGAGCAGCGGACTCATAATCCGTTGGTGCCGTGTTCGACTCACGGGAGGCCCACCAAATTCGGTAGTGACACAAAGGGTTAGCGTTGAGCTAGCCCTTTTTCATTTCTGGATGGGACATGTTGTTCAGTTCGGCGGGGGGCTGATTACGGCAACGATTGATACATCGTTCGGCGCCACCAGTCAGGCTTCTCCGCCGCGTCCGTTATCGACAGACCAATGATTGGCTGAGGGTCAATGTTAGAAGTGATTTCATGGTGAGCGCAGATATTGCTTGGCCTGTTGAAGAAGTTTGGACTGATATAAGAACCAGCCCGCTTCAGCGGGCATTCTTTATGCATCGCCATTTGGCCATCGGCAGCCGAGTGCGGCGCCTTAGCGCGCCGGCATGATTTCCTTCCTGAACCAGTCATCGAGCATCTGTTTATCGTGCCCGTACAGGTCCTGGTTATAACTGCGCGCACCCATCAGATAGTTCGGATCGGACAATTCGCTTTCGCCGCTGCGCAGCACTTTGCCGTCCTGCTCGATGCTGTAGCGCAGGTGCATGCGGGGCCAGTCCGCCTGGCCCTTCATCACGCGGATATCCCGGACGGGCACTCTCGGAAACACATCGCCGGCCAGATCGATATCGATGAATTCAACCTTGAGTTGCTGACCTTCCGGCAGCTTGGTAGCCAGCAGATTCAGGTGCTCTTGGAGAATCATTTCCATCGATTCGCGGTCCGATGAAAAGCGCGGGACATCGGTCATTTTCTCGGAATTGATGTAGGTGACAGTCGCCGCCGCGGAGGCATTGGCGCAGGCAAGCAGCACTGCCGCAGCCGTTCCGACCTTAAGGATGAACTTACTCATGAATGACCTACCCTTTTGCGATGACACGATTCGGTGAGCTGTAAATATACGCTCATTCCAGCGGCACTTCATCCCGCGCATATTTCGCTGGGCATCTAGTTGCATACATGGCAAAATTACCGCCGCAAGCGCTTCCACAAAAAGTATAACCGATGAATTTCCCTTCTCTGTCGCAACTGGCGCCGCATGGCACCACCTTGATGGCGCTGACCATTGCCGCCGTGTTGTTGACGCCGGGCCCCACCAACACGCTGCTGTTTCTGGCGGGAAGCCGCGACGGATTCCGCCGCTCGCTGCGCTTGATCGCTGCGGAGTGGGGCGGTTACATGATCGCCATCGGCATCTGGTGCGCCTTCCTGGCGCTGGCCGCCGCCATCGCGCCCTGGGCGCCGACGGTGGCGCGCGCGTGCGCGGCGACCTATATCGCTTACTCGGCGATCAAATTGTGGCGCACCGCGCCCCAGGCCGGCGCCGCCGGCAGCGCGGCCATCGGTCCGCGCGACCTGTTCTTCGTGACGTTGCTCAATCCAAAGGCGTTCTTCTTCGCCACCGTGGTGTTTCCTCCGCTGGCCGACGGCGGCGCCGCGCTGTCGCACGCTTACTTGCTGTTCAGTAGCCTGCTGCTGCCGATCGCCGCGCTGTGGATCGCGATGGGCTCGGCCGTGCTGGCCTACCCGAGCGCGACGCCGCGCCAGCCGCTGGTGCATCGCATCGCGGCGGGCGTGCTGCTGGCGTTTTCGGGGTCGATGTTCGTGTCGCTGCTCGCTTCCGCGCGCTAAGAACCACGCCGGAATTTTTCCGGTCCGGTCCAATCGCGCGCGTTGCTTCTATACTAAAATTGGCGTTCAAAATCAACGCGAATTAACGTAAATGAGGAGAAACGGGATGATAGATCTGGATCGGCGTAGTCTTGTTCTTGCCGCCGGCGGCGCGCTGGCGGCGACGGCGGTCGGGGCTCCGGTGTGGGCCGCGACACCCCCACGCAAACTCGGTTATGCGATCGTCGGCCTGGGTGGCTACGGCCTCGGCATCATCATTCCGCAGTTCAAAAACTGCCAGCACAGCAAGCTGGTCGCGCTGGTCAGCGGCGATGCCGCCAAGGCCAAGCGCGTGGCGTCCGAGCACGGCGTGCCGGAGTCCGGCATCTACGATTACAAGAGCTACGACAAGCTCAAAGACAATCCCGAGGTCGACGTCATCTACATCTGCCTGCCCGTGTTCATGCACAAGGAATACACCGTCCGTGGCGCCGCCGCCGGCAAACACATCCTGTGCGAGAAACCGATGGCCTTGTCCGCCGCCGAGTGCGAGGAAATGATCGCGGCCTGCAAAAAAGCCGGCAAGAAATTGATGATCGGCTATCGCAGCCACTTCGAGCCGTACAACCTGGAGGCGATACGCCGCGCGCGCGCCGGTGAAATCGGCAAGCTGCGCTATTTCCGTTCGGAGCACGGGTTCACGGCGGGCGGGACGTCGTCGTGGCGCTTGAAGAAGGCGCTGTCGGGCGGCGGTTCGCTGATGGATATCGGGATCTATGCGTTGCAGGCGGCGCGCTACATGACGGGCGAGGAGCCCATCGCCGTGTACGCCAAGGAGACCACGGATCGTTCCGATCCGCGCTTCCGCGAGGTCGAGGACATGATCGAGTTTCAGCTGGAATTTCCTTCCGGCGTGATCGGTTCATGCATGTCGATGTACAGCGCGAACCAAAACCACATCTTGCTGATGGGCGACAAGGGCCGTATCGAGCTGGAGCCGGGAACCGCTTACAGCGGCCATCGCATGTGGGTGGGCAGCGGCCGCAACAACGAGATCACGCCGCCGCCGGGGCCGGGCAAGACCCAGTGGGCGGGCCAGCTCGACCACATGTCGACCTGCGTGATCGACAACCGCGAGCCCATCGTCCCCGGCGAGGAAGGGTTGCGCGACATGCGCATCATCGAGGCGATTTACAAGTCCGCGCGCGAGCAGAAGCGCATCGTCTTGTAGGTCAGCTTTTCGATTTGTGATTGCCGGCTTCCTCGGCGATCTTAATGTCCAGCATCGAGATCACGAGGTCGTCCTCCGTCAGCAATTCCTTCAGCGGGAAACCGTCCTCCATGGCGATCACGGCGCCGGCCGTCACCTTTTCCTCCACGTCGCCTCCGGGCGGCGTGTGCGGCATGAAGGCGAATTGCGGAAAGCGCGTCTTGCCGTGCGCGGCGATTTCGTGCAAGGTCCTCGGCGCGGCGCGCAACAGGCCGTTGCGCACATGGTTCTGGCGCGCTTCGCCGCGTTGCTTGAGCATCGCCGTCAGCCGGACGATCTCCTCCGTCAGGCGGTCGGACTCCGCCTGCTGATGGCTGAGCTCGTCGTCGGTGAGCGCTTCTTCCCACTGCGTCAGTTTCAGCAGGCCGCGCTTGTGCAAGGTCTGCCGCTGCAGGTCGATCTCGATGGCGGCGGCGCGGGTCTGGTGCGAATCCAGGTCCTGGGCGACGCTGGCGTCGCCGTTGGCGCGGTGCCACTTGTCGCCGAAGTTGAACACCAGGCCGTCGAAGTAAAAGTACATCGGCAAGCCATGGGCCGGCGCGTACTCCAGCACTTGTTGTGCCGTCATATTCCAGCGGGCAGCTAGTTCCGCCAAAGTCAGTGTCAGGGGTTCAATCGTGGGCATGATGGGCGCTAGTCGAATCGTCAATTGTTGGGCGTCATTTTCTCACAGTCGCTTGCATCCCGCGTCCACTTTGTGGGCATGCGGCGACGATGTTGGCATTTTGACCCGGTGCGGGTAACGCCGCCCGCTGTTCAGCCCAGCCGCTTGCGCATGAAGATGGTCGCTTGCGGATTGTCGTTGTAGCGTTCGCAGCGTTCGTAACCCAGCCGGTCGTACAGCCCGATCGCCGCACGCAGGTCGTCCTTGGTGTCGAGATACACGCTGGTGTGGCCGGCCCGCGCGGCGTGCTCTTCCAGCGCCCGCATCAGCGCCTGCGACAGGCCGCGCCGGCGGTAGCGGTCGGCAACGTAGAGGCGCTTGCATTCGACCGCGCCGGCGATATCGGGTAGCGGCCGCATCGCCACGCAGCCGGCCGCGGCGCCGTCCACGTAGGCGATCCACATCGCCGAGCTGTCGTCGTCGAGGAAGGCGCGGATGGCGTCGTCGTCGTCGCGCAGCACCACGCCGATGACGTCGAAGTATTCGTACAGCAAGTGCCGCGCGTCGTTCAGCTGCGCGGCCGTGGCGCGCACAAGGTGGGTGGACGGCGGCGACAGGATCTCCCGCACCTTGCTCATCGCCGCCAGCAACTCCGCGCGTTGCGTCTCGCCCAGTTGGTCGAGCATGCGCACCGTTTCCGACGAGACGCGGTGATTGATGTCGGCGATCACGGCCTGGCCGTTGGCGGTCAGGCTGAGCAACGTGGCGCGCTTGTCCCGCGCCGAGCGCACGCCTTCGATCAGCCCGCGTTCGGTCAGCGAGCGCACCATGCGGCTCATGTAGCCCGCGTCCAGACCGAGCTTGGTGCGCAGATGGTTGGCGGTGCAGCCCGGACTTTGCGACAGTTCATACATCATCCGGCTTTCGCTGAGCGAGTAGTCGGTGTCGAGGTAGCGTCCGCGCAGCAAACCCAGATGCACGGTGTAAAAACGGTTGAATTGCCGTACCACCTCGGCCTGTTGCCGCACATGCTGATCCATATCGTTCCTTATTGGTTGCCTTTGGCAAGTACTTCCGGAGACTATAGCGCCGTTGCGGCGTACGGTCAACATGGCGCGCGGGGCAGGCGGTAAAATGGCGCCTTCCCCATCGCGGAGTAGCGAAAATGATGTTTCTTAAAGTTCCGTTTGCGGAAAAAGACGAGGCCAAGGCGCTGGGCGCCCGTTGGAACGGCGAACGCAAGTCGTGGTACGTGCCCGATGGTAAGCCGACCGAGGCGTTCGAAAAATGGTTGCCGCCGGGCGGCGCCGATTTCGTCCCGGCCAAGGCCGCCGCCGCGCCGAAGGCCAAGCCGGCTTCGGTCGACTCCTATGTCGGCAAGTCGGTGATCGGCAAGCTGTATCAGGAACTGCCGCACGACTGCAATCCGTTCGAGGTGTGCCCGGTGTGCGCGCCGGCGCTGGCCAGCTCCGGCTGGCAGGCCGCGCACCAGGATGTCGCCCGGTTGCTGGTCGGCCTGCGGGGCTGACGGCGGCTTAATTAATGGTTAAGCTGAAACTGTTGAGATAGTGACCACACGCGGGATCGATCTGTTCTAGAATACTGATGAGATGCAGTATGAGACTCCCCCACCTGAAGCCGCCGATGAACAGTCACACGATGCCGCCAGTTTTCCGCACCGAAGACGGGCCGGTCACACCGGTCGCCAGCTTCAAGCAACCCGCCGATATCTTTGAAGCGCTGTTTCAAAGCATACAAGGCGGCGAAAAGCATGTGCGGCCGCTGCTGGACCTGGTGCCCGATTCCCGCTTTCTTGGATTCATCGAGGTCGGCTACGCGCTGCGGGCCTGCCTCGAAGACAAATCGCGCCGCGACTACCTGCTGCAGCGCCTGCGCCCGCATCTGGGCGTGATCATCGGCACCTTGCCGGCGAGCATACAGCCGCACGGCATGCTGCCCAAGCAACCGGCGCCACCCGGTTTCCGCGACCTGGAACAGATCGGCGACGACGAAATCCGCGCCTGGCTGATCGAGGACGGCGGCCTGATCTATGGCGAATTCGCCCGCTACGAGCTCGATAACCTGTTTGACGCCATCGCGCCGGCGATCCGTCCCGGCGGCGTCATGGTCGATCTGGGTAGCGGACTGGGCAAGGTGGTGATGTCGGCGGCGCTGGCGTTTCCGTTCCAGCGCTGCGTCGGTGTCGAGTGCATGGGCTACCGCCACCGCATGGCGCTGCAGCGCCTGCACAATCTGCTGGTGCTGGCCGAGCGCGGCGTAGCCCATCTGCCGACGCCGCTGACAGCCAACGCCCCGTTGACCTTGCCTTTCGGCGACGCGACCACCGGCAGCCACCTGCTCGACCTGGCATCGCGCATCTCCTTTGTCGAAAGCGACATGTTCAAGGTCGACGTGCACGGCGCCAGCCTGGTGTTCTTGTACAGCACCTGTTTCGGCCCGCTGATGGACGCGCTGGCCGACAAGCTGGCGCGCGAACTGCAAGAGGGCGCGCTGGTGACGACCACCACCTACGCGCTCAAGCATCCGGCCTTCACGCTGCTGCATTATTTCCCTGCCGGCACGGTCGCCTGGACCAACGTGATGCTGTATAAACGCACCGGCAAGCTGGAGTCGCTGCCGCCGGCGGACATCACGCATCCGCATCAACCGGACGCGGACGAGTGGGAAGCGCGCGCCCGCCAGGATCTGGACGCCATGGATGCACGGGCGGGCACAGCCTAAAGCAACCATTTGCGCGCGGTCGCGACGATATTGTCCGACAGCGTGCGGGTAAATGGCGTCTGGATATCCCAGATATGCCAGGTCAGCGGCACGTCCAGCACGTGGCCCGGCGCCAGATCCACCAACGTTCCCGCTTTCAGCTGCGCTTCGCATTGCAGCAGCGGCAGCATGCCGTAGGCAAATCCGGCTTCGATGAAGCGTACATACCCGTCCGAACTGGACAGCGAATGGTGCGGCACCCGTCCGGTATGGCCGGTGCGCTGCGCGACAAAGCGCGTCTGCAGCATATCCTTGCGGTCGAAATGCAAGGCGGGAGCGTGCTGGACGGCATCGGCGGTGAAGCCATCCGGGAACCAGCGCGCCGCGAACGCCGGACTGCTGACGCATACATACCGCATGGCGCCGAGCGGGGTGGACGTGGTGCCCGCAACTTGCGCCGTTTCGCTGGTAACGCAGCCGAAAACACGGCCTTCGCGCAGCATCGTCAGCGTGTGGTCCTGGTCGTCGAGGCGGATGTGCAACATGCAGTCGCCCGAGCCCATCAATGGCGCGACCGCTTCCTGTAGCCAGGTGGCGGCGCTGTCGGCATTGATGGCGATGGCGATTTCCGGCAGGGGCGCGGCACCGGGTCCGGCGTGCCGAAATTCGGTCAGCGCTGCTTCCAGCAGCTGCACCTGGCGATAGTGGGCGATCAGCCGCTGGCCGGCCTCGGTCGCCACCGGCGGCTGGCTGCGCACGATCAGCAACTCGCCGGCACTGTTCTCCAGCATGCGGATGCGCTGGGAGACGGCCGATTGGGTGATCGACAGGGCTGCCGCGGCCTTGTCGAAACTTCCATGGTCGATTACGGCGTCCAGCGCCGCCAGTCCGCGATAGTCGATCCGGCTCATTAGCGTTCCTAATATTTGGTCAGTATTATTAATTATACTTATCTTTCGGCGGGCGCTACGCTGTCGTCCTTGAACACTGGAGGACGCATGGAAGTGACCGCATTTTTAAAGGGCATGGGGCTGGGCGGGGGATTGATCGTCGCCATCGGATCGCAAAACGCTTATTTACTGCGTCAGGCTTTAAAGAAAGAGTACGTGCTGACCTGCATCGCCATTTGCATTATCTGCGATGTGATGCTGATCGGCGCCGGCGTCGCCGGCATGGGCAAGTTAATTGTCGAGGCGCCCGGATTGCTCTTCTGGATTAAATTGGCTGGCGCCGGGTTTTTATTCTGGTACGGGGTGAGGGCGGCGCGTTCCGCATTGAATCCGGTTGCGATGGAAGCCGACAATGCTAAACCCGCCGCCAGCCGCCATGCGGTGATCGGAGCGATGCTGGCGTTCAGTTTATTGAATCCGCACGTTTATCTCGATACGGTGGTATTACTTGGTTCGATAGGCGGCCAGCAAATCGGCGCCGGACCGGTTTATTTTGCATTGGGCGCAATGCTGGCGTCGGTTATATGGTTTTGCGGATTGGGGTGGGGTGCACGCTTTTTGATACCGGTATTCACTCGTCCGCGTGCCTGGCAGATATTGGACGGTGTGATCGCGCTGGTAATGTGGACATTGGCGGTTACGTTGTTCGTGTAGCCGCCGCAAGACGGGTTCAGGCTGAAAATTGGCTGGTTCGTGCTGATTTTTGGCATGAAAACCACGAAATGTTGCGCCTGCTGCCCAGTTTTTCGCCAGCCGACTTCATCTGGTTGTAAATTTATTTCCATCGGGAACGATCCCGCCAACAGTTCGCATACAATGTTGAAAGTTGCGAAGATATGGCGCACCGACCAGTGGGATTAAATACGTATGGAACCGGGCAATTACTTAAGCGAGTCGATGATGGCGGCGGCCTTTGCGTCGGATGCCATTTTGAGCGTCTTGCTTATATTTCTCTGGCTAACCCAGCGTAAAGAGAAACACGCCCTGTTCTGGGGTATGGGGCAGATCGCGATAATGATCGGCGTCATGACGTGGTTTGTCGGCGCAAAGTTTCTGCCGCACCAGATTCGCCTGTTTATATGCGCGCTGATGCTCACCGCCGGCATGGTCGGTTATTGGGGCGGCACACAATATTTTCTCGGCGATCTGCGCCGCCGGCATTTGCGGGGAATATTAATTGCCGCCGCCGCGCTGACCGGCATATTCTATCTGTTGTGGAACGCTTATTATGACCTGGTGGCGCCCGCCACCGCGTCGATCAGCGGTGCCGTCATGTTATGGATGGGCGTGCGTTTGGTGCAGGCCCAACAGCGTTACCGCTGGCTCGGTTATACCTTGATCGCGCGCGGACTATTTAACATCGTCTCTTCGATTACCCTGACACCGGAGCTGTATTTGGTCTGGTTCGCCGGCACCTCCCTGCTCAAAACCCTGTCGATGCTCGGCCTGATCTATTCGGTGCAGGACGAGATCCAGCAACGCTACGCGCGCACCATCGACAGCCTCAGTCATGGTTTTTTGATACGGGACCGGCGCGGCTACGTTCATGTCGCCAACGAACGCTGCGCCAGCCTGCTGGGGTTCGACAGCCCGTCCGACCTGGTGGGCAAGCACGTGTGCGAGCTGCTGCCGGACCTGACCCCGGCCATCGCCGACGCGTATTTCCAGCGTTTCGAGGCCAAGGGCGTCCAGTATCCGCTGACCGAAACGGCGACGTTTAAATTGCATAACGGCGTCAAGCTGCCGGTCGAGATGATGGGCTCTCCCTATATCGAGCGCGGCCGCCTGTATTGCCTGATCCAGCTGATCGACATCAGCGAGCGCAAGAAAAAGGACGACATGCTGTACCGCGCCGCCCGCATCGATCCGGTGACCGGCTTTTTCAACCGCCACGCGCTGTCGGTGTCGCTGGCGCAGGAAGTCGCCGGCGCGGCGGCGGCCGGGCGGGAATGCGCGGTGCTGTTCCTCGACCTGGACAAGTTCAAGCGGGTCAACGATTCCTTCGGACACGCCATCGGCGACGAACTGCTGCGCCAGACCGCCCACCGCTTGTACGGCGTGCTGCGCCCGGACGACGTGCTGGCCCGGTTCGGCGGCGACGAGTTCATCGTCGTCATGCCCGATCTGGCGCCGGGCACGGCCGAGCAGATGGCCACCGAATGCGCCGAGCGCGTCATCGGCGCCATCGCCAACCGTTTCGACCTGTCCCACCATGCGATCGCCCTGTCGGCCAGCGTCGGCGTCGCGTGCTATCCATTGCACGGAAGCGATAGCGATATGCTGATACGCAATGCCGACATCGCCATGTACGAGGCCAAGAAAGCCGGGCGCGGCGAGCTGCGTTTCTTCAACGACGCCATGAACGCCGCCGCCAAGGAGGCGCTGGTGATCGACGGCGCCTTGCGCGGCGCCATCGAGGCCGGCGAGTTCACCCTGCTGTACCAGCCCATCGTCGACGCCCGGACCGGCAAGCCGGCCAAGGTCGAGGCGTTGCTGCGCTGGCACAGCGCCGCGCTGGGGTGGGTGGCGCCGGACCGCTTCATCCCGGTCGCCGAGGACAGCGGCATGATCGTCGCCATCGGCACCTGGGTGCTGAACGAGGCATGCCGCCAGGTCGCGCGCTGGCGCGACGGCCCGCTCGGCGGCTTGACGATCAGCATCAACGTCTCGGCCTGGCAGTTGGCCGACCCGGCCTTCGTGGGCCTGGTGGAGCAGGCGCTCGCCAGCAACGGCCTGGACGGCCACCGGCTGGAGCTGGAATTGACCGAGCGCGTGCTGATCGACGACGGCGGCCAGGTGCGCGCGGTGCTGCGGCGGCTGCGCGCCCTGGGCGTGAGCATGTCGCTCGACGACTTCGGCACCGGTTATTCGTCGCTCAGCTACCTGACCCGCTTCCAGCTGAACACCTTGAAGATCGACCGCGCCTTCGTCATGGACATCGAGCATAGCGAGCGCAGCAACAGTCTGGTGAACGCCATCATCGCCATGGGACACAGCCTGGGGCTGCGCTTGGTGGCCGAGGGCGTCGAGACGGCCGGCCAGGCGGCGATCCTGGAAACGATGGGGTGCCACTACCTGCAAGGCTATTATTTGTCGCGGCCGATCGCGCCGGACGAGCTGCTGCGCTTCGCCGGCGCACGGCGGCTATCGGCTTCCTGAGTTGCCGGCGGCGGCGGCCTCCGCCGCCGTCGGTAGTTTGCGCGCCGCCTCGTCGCGCGTCAGTATCCAGATGCGGTCGATATGGCCGGTGGCGTCGACGGTGTAATTGACGACGATATCGCTGCCACGCAGCGAGCCGGGCATGTCGATGGTGTTGTCTTGATTGAAGATGCGCGCGGAGGGCGACAACCGGCGCGCCTTGCCGTCGATGCCGACGTCGGGAAAATAGCCCGGCGTCATCCTGCCGCGCAGCGCGTCGGGCGGGAAGGGGCGCTCGAAGGCGAGCGCCGCCGGCGGCGCACCCAGCAACGCCACCCCCACCGTCGCCATCAGCAACATGATCATCCGCAACATGGCCGCCTCCAGGTCCCGCCAAAATAGCAGCTTACCCGATTCCCTTTGCAAATTGTTGCCATGTCATCCAGATGTCATAGCACCGTCATCGCAACGTCACATGCCGTTCCTACAATCTTGCGAGTCGATCATTCCACTAACCCGCAAGAAAGAAGAACACTCATGCAACAGCGCTTCCCTCTGAAACCTTTGTGCCTGGTGGTCCTGCAAGCACTGGCCGTCCAGGCGTACGCGGCCGACGCCGCCGACGCCGCCGATAGCGCCGCCGCCGCCGGCGCCCTGGCCGGTCCGATGCAAACGGTGGAGATCACCGGCCGCGGCCAGTCGCGCCAGGTGCAGAACATCAACAAGGCCGACCTGGCCGAGGCGCTGCCGGGCACCAGCCCGCTGAAGGTGCTCGACAAGCTGCCGGGCGTGAACTTCCAGTCGGCCGATCCGTTCGGCGCCTACGAGTGGTCGACCTCGTTCAGCATCCGCGGTTTCAACCAGAGCCAGCTGGGCTTCACCCTGGACGGCGTGCCGCTGGGCGACATGAGCTACGGTAACAACAACGGCCTGCACATCAGCCGCGCCATCTCGTCGGAAAACATCGGCGGCGTCCAAGTGTCGCAGGGCGCCGGCTCGCTGGGCACCGCCTCCACCAGCAACCTGGGCGGCACGGTGCAGTTCTTCACGCTGGCGCCGACCGACGAGTTCGGCGTGACCGCCTCGCAAACCCTGGGCAGCGATTCGACCTCGCGCACCTTCGTGCGTGTCGACACCGGCCTGATCAACGGCGCCGTCAAGGCCTTCATCAGCGGCACCCGCCAGCGCACCGACAAGACCAAGGGCGAGGGCGCCCAGGACCAGGACCAGATCAACTCGCGCTTCGTGTTCAACTTCGGCCAGAACAGCCTGACCGCCTTCCTGAACCATTCGGACCGCAAGGAAATCGACTACCAGGACATGTCGAAGGAAATGATCAACCGCCTCGGCTACGAGTGGGACAACTACCAGCCGGATTTCCAGCGCGCGGTCAACGCCGCCAAGGGCCAGTTCAGCGGCGGCGTCAACAGCCTCGACGACGCCTACTACTCGGCCGGCGGCCTGCGCAAGGACACCCTGGGCGGCCTGACCCTGGACCTGAACTTCACGCCGGCCTTCCAACTGAAGACCACGCTCTACAACCACGAGAACGAAGGCCAGGGCCACTGGTACACGCCGTACGTCGCCACCAACGCCGCCAACCCGATCTCGCTGCGCACCACCGAATACGAGATCAAGCGCCACGGCGTGACGACCGACCTGACCTGGGACCTGGGCAACCACACCATCACCGCCGGCGCCTGGGGCGAACGCAACGACCACACCGGCAGCCGCAACTACTATGCCGTCACCGGCCCGGCCGACACGATGGTCTACCTGCGCAACCCGTTCCGCACCGACTGGGCGCAAAACTTCATCACCACCACCGCGCAGTACTACCTGCAGGACAGCCTGAGCCTGATGGACGGCAAGCTTAAAATCAACGCCGGTTTCAAGAGCATGAGCGTCGACATCGCCGCCCGCAACATCGTCGGCACCCGCGCCGCCGGCAAGCTGTCGGCCGAAAAGAACTTCCTGCCGCAAGCCGGCGTCAACTACGCCATCAGCGCCGACGACGAGGTGTTCGCGTCGGCCTCGAAAAACATGCGCGCGCATCAGCCGGGCGTGGGCGGGCCGTTCTCGCAGACGCAAGACGCCTACAACGCCGGCGTCGCCAGCCTGAAGCCGGAAACCTCCACCAACGTCGACCTCGGCTACCGCTTCAAGCGCGCCGCCATCCAGGGTTCGCTGGCCGTCTACAACGCCCGCTTCGACGACCGTCAACTGAGCGTGGCCACCTGCGCCGGCATCGTCGGTTGCCCGTCGACCTTCGTCAACGTCGGCAAGGTCGACACCAAGGGCGTCGAAGCGATCGCCGTGTGGAAACTGAACCGCGAGATCAGCTGGTTCAACTCGTACACCTTCAACGATTCCAAGTACAAGTCGGACTACATGGACGGCAGCACCCTGGTGCCGGTCAGCGGCAAGACCGTGGTCAACGCGCCGCGCAACCTGTTCAGCACCGAAGCGTCGTACGAGACCGGCAGCTGGTTCGCCCGCCTCGGCGGCAAGCTCACCGGCAAGCGCTACTACACCTACATGAACGACAACGGCGTGCCGTCGTTCTGGCTGGCCAACCTGTCGGCCGGCTACAAGATGAAGTCGCTGGGCTTGCTCAAGGAATTGTCGCTGCAGGTGAACGTGACCAACCTGCTCGACAAGGAATACATCGGCACCATCGGCACCAACGGCTTCCAGGCCCGCGATCCGAACGGCACCGCGCAGACCTTGCTGACCGGTGCGCCGCGCCAGATCTTCGTCACCCTCAACGGCAAGTTGTAAGCGCAAACGCCGGCCCGCGCCGGCGCCGCAAGCAGGCGTTCCAATCGATAAATTTTGCGTTTCGCGCAAGGTTTAGAGAGTGGAACGCCTTTGTTGCTTATGGGCTACAACTGCGGTGTGGCGCTGGCAGCGGCCGCCGCATCGCCTCATACTACCGAGACTTTTGAGCTCGAGGAGTATGCCGTGAAATGGTTTTATGACCTGAAAATCGCTACCAAATTAGTAGTCTCTTTTGGTGTCGTGCTGTTGCTGACCGCGGTGATGGGCGTGGCCGCGATGATGTCGATGTCGCGGGTTAACCAGGCCTCGGACGACCTGGCGTCGAACTGGATGCCGAGCGTGCGCATGGCGCTGGAACTGCGCACCGATATCGGCGAGATGCGCCGTTGGGAACTGGCGCACCTGATCAACGACGACCCGGCCGGCTTCACCACGTACGAGAAACGGATGGACGACACGCTGGCGACGATCAAGGGGCATCGCGCGGCGTATGAAAAGCTGATCAGCAGCGCCGAGGAGAAGGCCATCGCGGCCGAGTTCGACCAGGCCTGGACCGCCTTCATGTCCGAGCACGACAAAATCGTCAAGTTCTCGGCCGGCGGCCAGAAGGACGAGGCGCGCGCGCTGTCGCGCGGCGCGTCCGCCAAGACGATGGCGACCCTGACCGAAGCGGTCAACAAGCTTGTCAAACTGAACATCGACGGCGGCGACGCCGCCAGCGACGCCGCCACCGTCACGTATGAAAACGCGCGCATGACGTCGGTCATCCTGCTGCTGGTCAACATCGGCGTCGGCGTCGCGCTGGCGCTGTGGATCGCCCGCGTCGTGTCGGCGCCGCTGCAGCAGGCGGTGTCGGTGGCGACGGCCGTCGCCGGCGGCGACCTGACCCGCACCATCGAGGTGGAAAGCGCCTGCGAAACGGGGCAACTGATGGGCGCGCTGCGCGACATGACCGGCAATCTGCAGCGCCTGGTCAGCCAGGTGCGCAGCGGTACCGACACCATCGCCACGGCGTCGGCCGAGATCGCCGCCGGCAACCAGGACCTGTCGTCGCGCACCGAGGAACAGGCGTCGAGTTTGGAGGAAACGGCGTCGTCGATGGAGGAGCTGACCAGCACCGTCAAGCAAAACGCCGACAACGCCCGCCAGGCCAACCAGCTGGCGCAGTCGGCCTCCGGCATCGCCATCAAGGGCGGCGACGTGGTGGGGCAGGTGGTCGGCACGATGTCGTCGATCAACGAATCGTCGCGCAAGATCGTCGACATCATTTCGGTGATCGACGGCATCGCCTTCCAGACCAACATCCTGGCGCTCAACGCCGCCGTGGAAGCGGCGCGCGCCGGCGAGCAGGGCCGTGGCTTCGCAGTGGTCGCCTCCGAGGTGCGCAACCTGGCGCAGCGCTCGGCGGCGGCGGCCAAGGACATCAAGTTGCTCATCAGCGATTCGGTGGAAAAGGTCGAGGCCGGCTCGCAGCTGGTCGACCAGGCCGGCACCACGATGAACGAGATCGTCTCGAGCATCACCCGCGTGACCGACATCATGAGCGAGATCACCTCGGCCAGCGCCGAGCAGAGCGACGGCATCGAGCAGGTCAACGTGGCGATCACGCAGATGGACCAGGTGACGCAGCAGAACGCGGCGCTGGTGGAGCAGGCGGCGGCGGCGGCCGAGTCGATGCAGGAGCAGGCGGCGCGCTTGAGCGAGGTGGTCAGTATCTTCAAGCTAAGCGGGTCGGCGGCGATGGCGGCGCCGGTGCCGCGCAAGCCGCTGGCCGCGCCGGCACCGGCACCGGCACGGGTGGCGCTGGCGCCGAAGAAACCGGCCAAGCCGGTCAAGCAGGTCGCCGATGGCGACGAATGGGAAACCTTCTGAACCACGGTTGCGCGTAGCGCGGATCGGGCGGCACGCCGTCATCGGCCATGCACGCATAGCGCGGCGCACGCATGGCCGATGACGCCGCGCTAACCCGGCCTACGTGTTTCCGGTGTCCCCCGTGTCGTTCCGATGATCGCGCCGCGCCAGCCACGCCTGGTGCGCCGCCCGATACTTCTCCAGCTCGTCCTGATACAGATCGTCGACGCACCAGGTGCAGCCGCTGTGGCAGCAGTCGCGCGGACCCGGCGGCTGCGGCGCCGCCGGCTCGGGATCGTCCTCCTTCACCGCCTTCTCCATCACAGCGGCGGCATTGCCAGCAGCGCCATGTTGCGGCCTTTTTCCTTGGCCCGGTACAGCGCCCGGTCGGCCATCTCCACCAGCACCTCGGGCGAGGTGTCCTCGGTCGGCACGATCACGGCCACGCCGATGCTGATGGTCAGGATGCCGAACGGCGACTGCTCGTGCGGCAGCCGCGCCAGCACCAGCTGCGCGCAGATCTCCTCGGCCGCGCCGAAGGCGTCGGTGGCGTCGGTGGCGGCCGCCAGCAGCGCGAACTCCTCGCCGCCGTAGCGCGCCACGATGTCGGTGGTGCGCCGTCCGTGCGAGGTTATCAGCTCGGCGACGCTGCGCAGCGCGGCGTCGCCGGCCTGGTGGCCGTAGTGGTCGTTGTACTTCTTGAAGTAGTCGACGTCGAGCATCGACAGCGCCAAGGTCTGGCCGGTGCGGGCGGCGCGCCGCCATTCGGCCGCGAGCGCCAGGTCGAAGCCGCGGCGGTTGCTCACGCCGGTCAGGCCGTCGGTGGTGCTGAGCGCGGCGAGCTTGCGGTTCGATTCCTCCAGCTCGCCGGTGCGCGCGGCCACCAGCGCCTCCAGCTCCAGCTGGTGCCGGGTCAGCCGGTGGATGCGGATCTTGTAGGCCAGCACCAGCGAGCCGACGATCAGCACCGCCATGCCCAGCCGGAACCACCAGCGCTGCCAGAACGGCGGCGTGATGGTGATCTTCAACGTGGCCGGCTCCTCGTTCCACACGCCCAGGTGGTTGGCGGCCTTGACCCGGAACAGGTAGTGGCCCGGATTGAGGTTGGTGTAGCTGGCGCTGCGGTGCGAGGCGTCGGTGTGCACCCATTCGCGGTCGAAGCCCTGCAGCTGGTAGGCGTAGCGGTTCTCGGCCGGCTCGGTGTAGTGCAGCGCCGCGAACTCGAGCGAGAACACCGACGCCTGCGACGACAGGGTCAGCGCGGTCGGCGCCGTCACCGGCCCCTCGGCCTTGACGTCGGCGCGCGGCTGGCCGTTCTGCAGCGAATGGTTGAAGACGGTGATGTCGGTGATCGCCACCTGCGGCGGCACCGAGCGGGTGCGCACGTTGGCCGGCGTCACGGCGGTCATGCCGTGCACGCCGCCGAAGTACAGCACGCCGTCGGCCGACGTGGCCGACGAGTTGACGGTGAAGCCCTCGCTCAGCCCGTCCGACGAGGTGAAGTGGCTGACCTTGCCCGTGTCCGGATCGAGGCGGAACAGGCCGGCGATGGTGCTGCACCAGATATTGCCTTCCAGGTCGTGTTCGATGGCCAGGATCTTGTGCGCGCGCATCGCCGCCGCGTACGACTTGAAGCCGATCTTGCCGTCGGCGCGGGCCTGCATCAGGTTCAGGCCCTTGCTGGTGCCGACCCAGATCCGGCCTTTGGCGTCCTCGTGCAGGCTGACGATGTTGTCGTCGGACAGGCTGGCGGCGTCGTCGTTGGCGTGGCGGAAGTGGGTGAACTTGCCGCTGGCCTGGTCGAGCAGGTCGAGCCCGCCGCCGTTCCATTCGGAGCCGGCCCACACGCGCCCGCTGCTGTCCTCCAGCACCGCCGAGGTGCCGTTGACGCTGCGGCTGCTGATGTTTTGCGGATCGTTGTAATAGATCTTGCGGGCGTCGGTGCGCGGGTCGTAGCGGATCAGGCTGTTGCCCGTCGCCAGCCACAGCGCGCCGCCGCCGGCCGGCGCGATGGCGTTGATGTAGTCGCTGGCGGTGTTGCCGAAGTGGATGGCCTGGAACGGGCTGTCGGGCGTGTCCAGGCGGTTCAGGCCGTTCGAGGTGCCCAGCCACAGCGGCTTCTTGCCGTCCTTGTCCGCGCGCGTGTCCTGGAACATGCTGTAGACGATCGCGTGCGACAGCTTGCCCGGCGTCTTGTCGTCGGCGTGGTAGCTCTTGATGACGGTGCTGGTGGCCGGATCGTACAGGCTCATGCCGACGTTGCCGCCCATCCACAGGCGTCCGTCCGGCGCCCGCGCCAGGCTCAGCAACGCGTTGCTGGCCGGCGCCGAGCGGCGGTCGATGCGGAACGGCACGTGGCGCGTGAAGCCTTCGCTCGACAGGTTGGCCAGCGCGATGCCGTCGGTGAACGAGGCGATCCACAGCATGCCGCCGCGGTCCTGCATCACCGCGCGCAGGTTGTCGCCGGGCAGGCTGTACGGATCGTCGGAGGCGTGCACGAACTGATCGAACTTGCCGTCGGCCTCGTTCCAGCGCAGCAGCCCGGCCGACAGCGTGGTGCACCACAGCACGCCCTTGTCGTCGACGTCGAAATTGGTGATGCGGCTGTATGGCGACTCGATCGCGCGCCGGCCGGCCCAGTCGCCCTTGCCGTCCCAGCGGATCACGCCCGACTCGGTGCCGATCCACAGCGCGCCGCCGCGGTCGAACTTGAGCGCGCGCACGATGTTGACGCGGGCGTCGGGCACCGGCGCCGGATCGACCTGGTGGTGGCGGAACACCTTGGCGCCGGGCGCCAGGTAGTCCAGGCCGCCGGGCCAGGTGCCGATCCACACGCCGCCCCGGTCGTCCAGCGCCAGCGCGTTGAGGTCGTTGCTGGCCAGGCTGTCGGGGTCGTTGTCGTCGTGGGCGTAGACGGTGAACTTGCCGGTGTTCGGGTTGAAGTGCTGCAGCCCGCCCCAGCTGCCGATCCACATGCCGTCCTTGCCGTCGGAAATGATGTTCTTGACGATGCGGTGGTTCTTCGGCGCCTTGGCCGGGGCCAGCACGGTGAAGTTGTTGCTCTCGGGATTGAAGCGCGCCAGCCCGGCCTGGGTGCCGGCCCAGATGCGGCCCTGCTTGTCCTCGTAGATGGCCGAGACGCGGTCGTGCGGCAGGCTGGTCGGGTCGTTGGGGATATTGGCGTACTTGACCGCCTGGTAGCCGTTGTAGCGGTACAGGCCGTTGGTGTGGGTGCCGACCCACACGTAGCCTTTGCGGTCCTGCATCATCGACAGCATCGACGGCTCGTCGCCGCCCAGCGGGCCGAGTTTCTTGAAGCGCAGCGACGGCGCCGGCGCGGCACCGGCCGGCGAGGGCGTCGCGGCCAGCACGGCCGTCAAGAGCGCCAACGACAGCGCCAACGACAGCGCGAGCGGCGGCGCGGCGCGCGCCGGCGACGGCCATGACAGCGATGACAGCGATGACAGCAATAGGCGATAGCCCCGGCGTAGGGCCGTTAATAGCACAAACATGGTGGAGTGTCCGATGGCGTAACGACGCGCGCGTCAGCGGGCGATGTTACGCCCGACTAAGATAGATTCTGAACAGAAACCCTATTATACATGCCAATGATGCAATGGTTTCGATATAAAAGCTGGCACTTTTAGCGTCTTTGCCGTATTTAGGGTATAGTTTACGGCGCCTATTGTCTCCTGCTCGTCGTATTTGCTGTCATAGCGCTGCCACCGCATCATCCTTTTCGCACTTCCCCGGTTCCGCCCGCGTCGTCGGCGCGCCGCCGGGGCGGGCAGCGCAGAATTTGTCGTTAATTGAAGAAAGCTTGGCTGTCCGCCGCAGGGCCGCCGCAACTACTATGTCCGAAACCGAGATCACCACCCCGTCCGCCACCGAACCGGCCGCCGCCGCCACGCCAGAGGCGCCAGCGCCGCAGCCGGCGCCGCAGTCCGTCCCGCCGGTGCTGGACGTTCCGCAAGTGCAACAAGTCCGGTTCGCCGATTTCGGCCTGTCGCCGCACATCCTGCGCGCGCTCAACGACCAGGGCTATGTGCACCCGACGCCGATCCAGGCCGAAGCCATTCCCGTGCTGCTCAAGGGGCGCGACGTCATGGGCGCGGCCCAGACCGGCACCGGCAAGACCGCCGGCTTCGCGCTGCCGATCATCCAGATGCTGCTGGCGCACGCCAGCACCAGCACCTCGCCGGCGCGCCATCCGGTGCGCGCGCTGATCCTGACGCCGACCCGCGAACTGGCGGTGCAGGTGGCCGAGAACGTTAAGGCCTACGCCCAGCACACGCCGCTGCGTTCGACCGTGGTGTTCGGCGGCATGGACATGAAGGGCCAGACCATCATCCTCAAGGCCGGCGTCGAGATCGTCATCGCCACGCCGGGCCGCCTGCTGGACCACATCGAACAGAAAAACATCAGCCTCGGCCAGGTGCAAATGCTGGTCATGGACGAAGCCGACCGCATGCTCGACATGGGCTTCCTGCCGGACTTGCAGCGCATCATCAACCTGCTGCCGAAGCAGCGCCAGAACCTGATGTTCTCGGCCACGTTCTCGCCGGAAATCAAAAAGCTGGCCAACACCTTCCTGACCGATCCGGTCACGATCGAGGTGGCGCGCAGCAACCAGACCGCCGACAAGGTCACGCAGGTGGTCTACAAGGTGGCGGAGAACCAGAAGCACGCGTTGACCGCGCACTTGCTGCGCCAGCGCGCGCTCAAGCAGGTGATCATCTTCTCCAACACCAAGATCGGCGCCTCGCGCCTGGCCAAGGGGCTGGAGCAGGAGGGCATGAGCGCGGTGGCCATCCACGGCGACAAGACGCAGCAGGAACGCATGGCCGCGCTCGAATCGTTCAAGAAGGGCGAGATCGACATCCTGGTCGCCACCGACGTCGCCGCGCGCGGCCTCGACATCACCGACCTGCCGTGCGTGATCAACTACGACCTGCCGTACAACGCCGAGGATTATGTGCACCGCATCGGCCGCACCGGCCGCGCCGGCGCCTCCGGCGACGCGCTGTCGATCTACTCGGACAAGGACGAGCGCCTGCTGGCCGACATCGAAAAACTGATCAAGCAAACCATCCGCCGCGGCGAGCTGACCGGCTTCAACCCGGCGCCGTCGTACGGCGACGGCGCCGAGCGCCGTCCGCGCCGCGACGACGGCGCCGGCCGCGCGCCGGCCGGCCGGCCGTCCGAGCGGCCGGAGCGCGGCGAGCGCCCCGACCGCGGTGACCGAGGTGACCGCGGTGACCGTTCCCCGCGCAGCGCCGGCGCGTCGCCGTACAGCCCGGGCGGCCGCCGCGACAAGGTCGATCCATGGTTCCTCAAGCCGTACGAGCCGGCCAAGGCGGCCGCGCCGGCGCCAAGCGCCAGCCTGGGCGGCGCCACCGCCAAGCCGAAGCAAAAGCTGGCCTTCCTGCTGGGCGGCGCGCCCAAGGCCTGAGCCGCCGCGTGCTCCACGTGCGCGCCGCGCGCGGCCGAAAAAAAACCGCCATCGTCAGTGGCGGTTTTTTTTCGCCCACGCCCGGCGCGGGTCCGGCGCCGTTACAGCGCCTCGCGCAGCGCGCGCAGCACGCGATCCTGCCCGTCCTCCAGGCCGACCCACAGCGGCAGGCGCAGCAGCCGGTCGGACAGCGCGTCGGTATGGGTCATGGCGCCGTGGTGGCGGCTGCTTTTGAGGCCGTACGGCGCGCTGTGCAGCGGCACGTAGTGGAACACGCTGTTGATGCCCTGGCGTTTCAGGTCGGCGATGACCTGGGTGCGTTTTTCCAGCGACTCGAGCAGGATGTAGTACATGTGCGCGTTGTGTTCGCAGCCGGCGGTGATGACCGGACGGCGCAGCCTGCCCTCGGCCTCGAGCGGCGCCAGCGCCGCGTGGTAGGCCTCCCACAGCGCCATGCGGCGCGCGTTGATGGCCTCGGCCTCCTCCAGCTGGGCCCACAGGAAGGCGGCGATCACTTCGCCCGGCAGGTAGGACGAGCCGATGTCGACCCAGGTGTACTTGTCGACCTGGCCGCGGAAGAACTGGCTGCGGTTGGTGCCCTTTTCGCGGATGATCTCGGCGCGCTCGGCCAGCTCGGGATCGTTGACCAGCAGCGCGCCGCCCTCGCCGGCGACGATGTTCTTGGTCTCGTGGAACGAGTAGGTGCCCATGTGGCCGATGCTGCCCAGCGGGCGGCCCTTGTAGGTCGACAGGATGCCCTGGGCGGCGTCCTCCACCACGAACAGCCGGTGGCGGCGGGCGATGTCCATGATGGTGTCCATCTCGCAGGCCACGCCGGCGTAGTGCACCGGCAGGATGACGCGGGTGCGCGCGGTGATGGCCGCCTCGATCTTGGTCTCGTCGATGTTGAGCGTGTCGGGGCGGATGTCGACGAACACCGGCACCGCGCCGCGCATGACGAAGGCGTTGGCGGTGGTGACGAAGGTGTAGGACGGCATGATCACCTCGTCGCCCGGCTGCACCTCGGTCAGCAGCGCGGCCATCTCCAGCGCCGCCGTGCACGAGTGGGTCAGCAGCGCGCGCCGGGCGCCGGTCTTCTTCTCCAGCCAGGCGTGGCACTGGCGGGTGAACTGGCCGTCGCCGGACAGGTGGCCGTTGGTGTGGGCCTGGGCGATGTACCACAGCTCGCGGCCGGTCATGAAGGGTTTGTTGAACGGGATCGGGGTCATGTTTTTATCCTTTTAGCCTTGCGCGGCGACGATGGTGCCGATGCAGATGAGGGTGACGCCGGCGATGCGCAGCATCGACAGCGGTTCGTGGAACAACCATGCGCCCAGCAGCAGCACGATGACGAAATTGAGCGCCATGAACGGGTAGGCGTGGGCCAGCTCGAACTTGGTCATGGCCGCCATCCACGTCACCGACGCCAGGAAGGCGGCCGCGAAGGCGCTGACGACCCACGGGTTGAGCAGCAGCTTGACCAGGAACAGCAGCTTGTCGGCGCCGGCCTCGGGCAGCGCGCCGGCCTTGCCGACCTGCAGCTTGAGCATGATCTGGCCGTAGACGGTCAGGGCGATGGTCATGGCGATGTAGAGGTAGTTCATCATCGGGCCGGGGCGTCGAACCATTTGTGGAAGGTGTAGAAGCTGTCCGACGGCTCGAAGCCCTGGCGGCACCACACTTTTTGCACGGCGACGTTGGTCACCTGGGTCGACACCACCATGGTCGCCAGCGCGCGCGCGCCGCCCCATTGTTGCGCCAGGCGCATCAGCGCCTGGTACAGGCGCTTGCCCTGGTGCGCCGGATGGACGCCGAACAGCACGCCCTCGAACCGGTCGTCGGCCAGCGTCTTGAGCGTGGCGAAGGCGACGATGCCGCCGGCGTGCTCGATCAGCACCACGGCGTCGGCCACGGCCGGGCTGCGACAGGAACTGGCGGCCCAGCTCGAATAAACCAGGTCGGCGTCGGCGGCGCGCAGCCGGGCGTCGGTGTGGTAGTGGCCGAGGTAGCCGGCGAAGGTGGCGCCGGCCAGGCGCTCGACGGCGTCGGCGTCGGCCGGCGTCGCCAGCCGCGTGCTGTAGCCGTCCGGCAGCGGCGCGGCGCCGGCGTCGACGGCCTGCTTGCGGTAGTACACCAGCGTGTCGGTCAGGAAGCAGCCGGCCTGCTCGAGCCGCTGCGCCAGCGCCAGCTCGGTGGTGGGGCAGCGCGCGATCAGCAGGGCGACGGCGGCGTCGGCGCACCAGTCCATCACGGCGGCGACGGCGTCGCCGCCGGCGAGCGTGGTCTTGGCGACGGTGACGCCGAAGCGCTGGCGGTCGATGTCGGAGAGGGCGATGTGCATGGGGGCTCCAGGAAAAATCGGGGGGTCAGTCGGGCCGCGCGCGCGCCGGCGCGGCGTTGGGCGTGAGGCGGCGCAGCACGTACAGCGGGCGCCGCTTGACCTCGTCGAAGGTCTTGCCCAGGTAGATGCCGAGGATGCCCAGGATGCCGATGATCAAGCCGCCGATGAAGTACAGCGAGACGATCAGGCTCGACCAGCCCGGGATGGCCGTGCCCTGCAGCAGCGCGCGCGCCAGCAGCCAGCCGCCGAAGGCGAACGAGACGCCGGCCATCGTCAGGCCCAGCGTGGCGGCCAGGCGCAGCGGCTTGTCGGAATAGGCCAGGATGGTGTCGGCGGCCAGCTTGCACAGCTTGGCGAAGGTATAGGTCGAGGCGCCCTCGAGGCGCTCGGCGTGGCGCACCTGCAGGCCGGTGGTGGTGAAGCCGAGCCACTGCACGTGGCCGCCGAAGAAGCGCAACTGCTCGCGCATGCGGCCGAAATTGTCGACCACCTGGCGCGACATGATGCGGAAGTTGCCGCTGTCGCCGTCGATGTCGATGTCGGCCAGGAAGCTGAACAGGCGGTAGAACAGCCACGACGTCACCCGCTTGCGCAGCGGGTCCTGGCGCGGGCCGCGCAGCGCCAGCACCACGTCGTAGCCCTCGCGGGCCTTGGCGTACAGGCGCGGGATCTCCTCGGGCGCGTCCTGCAGGTCGCAGTCCATGACCACCACCCAGTCGCCGCGGCACTGGTCGAGGCCGGCCGTGATGCCGTAGTGCTGGCCGAAGTTGCGGGAAAATTGCAGGCCGACCACGCGCGGGTCGGCCGCGGCCAGGCGTTCGATGACGTCCCACGAGCGGTCGCCGCCGCAGTCCTCGACCAGCACGATCTCGAAATCGGGGCCGACCGTCTCGAGCGCGTCGCGCAGGCGGCGGTACAGTTCGTCGAGCATCTTCTCGGCCTTGTAGACCGGGATCACGACGGAGATATGGGGGACGGCTGGCATGGCTTATTTCTCCTGGACGGCGGGGGCCGCGGTGGCGGCGGGCGCGCCGCGTTCGAGGTCGATGGCGCGCAGCGTAAAGCGGGCGCGGCCGGTGCTGAAGGCGCGGAACTCCACCGCGCTCAGCGGCTGTTGGGTGCGGAAGCGCAGCGTCACCCGCTGCCGGCCGGCGGCGGTGACGCCCTGGCGCGCCAGCACCTGGGTGGCGGCGGCGCTGACGACATCGACCATGCCGTAGCCGGCGGCGCCGGCCTCGGCGCCGGTGCCGATGTCGAGCTCGAAGCTGACCGCGTAGCTGCCCGGCGCGAGCGTGCGCATCGGGCCGAAGTGCAGATTGCCCTCCTCGCCGGGCGCGGTGGTGATGGCGCCGTGCTCGAGCACGCCGCGCTGGTGCAGCGTGTGGCGGTCCATGGCGTAGCGCAGCGGGCGGCTGACGTCGGTGTCCCACGACGGCAGGCTGGCCGCCGGGTTGGTCGGATAGACCAGCACGTTCATGTCCTCGAAGCGCAGCAGGCGCGGCTGGCCGGCGTAGCTGGCCAGCAGCGGCTGGTCCAGCAGCGCCAGCTCGCTGTCGCGCAGCGCCACGAAGGTCGGGCCGCGCCAGGCGGCCGGGGCGTACCAGCGGTCCGACGAGAGCTTGCGCATCGGCTGCGGCAGGCCGCGCTCGAACTCGACCTGGCGCACCCGCACCGCGCCCGAACTGAGCACCGAGGTCTTGCCGGCCACCCAGAACGTCGCGTAGCCGTAGCGCAGCCCCTGGGCGCGCAGGAAGCCGGCCAGGCGGCGCTCCGGCGTGAGCAGCGCCAGGCCTTCGCGCGGCAGCGTGACGAGTTCGCTGAACGGCGACAGGTAGGCCGCCGGCGCGCTGGTGGCCAGCAGCGCCAGCGCGGCGATGCCGCCGGCGCGCGCCAGCGGCGCGCCGGCGCGCTCGGACAGCGTGCCGGCCAGGATCAGCAGCATGCCCAGCAGCGACGGCACCAGGTAGCGCACCGACGATTCGGGCGACGTCATGTCGGCCAGCGTGGTGGTCGCCATCAGGAACAGGCTGAGGCCAAAGCCGACGGCGGTAAACACCACCACCAGCTGGCGCGGGCCGCGCTCGGGCCGCAGGCCGCGGTACAGCGCCCACGGCAGCAGCGCCAGCAGCAGCAGCGCGCCGGCCAGCCGCAGCGCCGCGTAGGCCCCGGCGGCCGAGGCCACCTTGGCGCCCGGCGGCGGCAGGCCGTCGAACAGGCTCAGCACGCCTTGCGCCACGGCCAGCCCGTTGAGCGCCATGGTCTTGACGTCGAGCCAGCCGATCAGCGACAGGCCGATGTTGTTGTTGACCTGCGCGAGCGTGTGGCGGTTCAGCAGCACGCCGGCCACGGCCGCGGCCAGCACCACCGCCAGCGCGGCCCAGTGGGCGCGCGCCGCGCCGCCGTCGCGCCGCGCCAGCGACAGCTGGACGCCCGCCGCCGCCAGCAGCGGCAGCGCATACACCAGCAGCGCGCGCTGCGGATTGGACCAGAACACCAGCACCGTCAGCGCGGCGGTGGCGCCGGCCCACGGCAGGCGCCGCGCGCCGCGCGCCTGGCTCAGCGACCAGTAGGCGCGAAGCAGGAAGCAGCCCATGTAGAAGATCGAGCCGTAGGCGGCCTGGCCGTAGACGTGCTCGGCCATCATGGGCGACATGCCGGCCGACACCACCAGCATGCCGGCCAGGCGCGCCGGCGGCCGCTGTTCGAGCATGCCGGTCAGCAGCCAGGCGCCGTACAGGATCAGCGCCGCCGACACCAGCCCCGACGCCGCGTGCGCGGCGTAGCCGTTGCCCAGCAGCGGCAGCAGCGCCAGGATGAAGGTGTGGGTGTTGAACACCCACAGGTCGCCGTTGGCGTAGTTCCAGGCGCGCGGGAAGTACTGGCCGGTCTCGTGGATTTCCTGCGCCAGCAGGTTCTTGACGGCCGAATCGGAGTGGAACACGAGCTGGTAGTCGATCGCCAGGTAGAACGCCAGCAGCGCGATGTTGACGCAGAGCAGGAGGTACAGGCAGCGTGTGGTCAGCAACCCAGGTTGAACATGTCGCGGGTGCATAGAATGTAAAAAGAGGTAAATAGGGCGGGAGTATAAAGGATTATTGCGAAATCACCAATGCCGCCCGGGGCGCGCACGGCGCCGCGAACCGCCCCGCGGGCCGCATGGCGCGGCCTTTGGGCGCGCCGGCCCGGGCGGCGGGCGGCGCGTTAAATTGTGATAATTTGTAACTTCAGGGCAATGCCGCCGGCCCCGTCTTGTACCAGCCGGCCGCGATCACGCAGGCGAGCAGCTGGCCGGCGCTGGCGGCCCAGTCGAGATGGGGCATGGCCGCCGAGCCCGGCGCCCGGCCGGCCGCGCGCAGCGCCAGCCACGCGCGCAGCGCGGCGGCCAGCTGGGCGCCGTCGGCCGCCTCGAAGTACCAGGCGTGCGCGCCGCCGACCTCGCGGAACACCGGCAGGTCGCGCGCGATCACCGGCAGGCCGTGCTGCGCGGCCTCGATCAGCGGCAGGCCGAAGCCCTCGGCGCGCGAGGCGGCCAGCAACGCGTCGCCGGCGCCGTACAGGCGCAGCAACAATTCGTCGCTGGCCTGTTCCAGCCAGAACAGCCGCCGGTCCAGCTCGGGGTGGCCGCGCAGGCGCGCGTCGAGGCCGTCGACGCGCCAGCCCGGCTTGCCGACGATGACGAGGTTGACGTCGTCGCCGCCGCGCCACAGCTGTTCGAACGCCTCGAGCGCCTGCGCGTGCATCTTGCGCGGCTCGAGCGTGCCGACCATCAGCAGCGTCGGCCGGCCGGCCAGGCGCGCCAGCAGCGCCTCGTCGGCGCGGGCCACGCCGCCGCTGGGCGCGGTGGCGGCGATGTCGGCGCCCAGGTGGGCCACGCCCACCCGCGGCGGGACGGCGCGCGTGGGCGGGCGCTGCGCCAGCCAGTCGAGCAGGTCGTCGGCGGTGGCGCGCGAGTTGCACACCAGGCCGTCGGCCAGCGCGGCGATGGTGTCGAACCAGCGCGCGAACGCGGCCACGACGCCGTCGACGAACCATTCCGGATGGCGCAGCGGCAGCAGGTCGTGCACGAAGAAATGCAGCCGCACGCCGTGCAGGCGCAGGCTCTCGAGCACGGCGCGGTTGCGCGCCACCGCCTCGAGCGCCAGGTCGAGGCCGAGGAAGATGTCGCCGGCGGCCACCCGCAGCGGCCGTTCCGCGCCGGCCGCCGCCGGCCGGTGGCGGCCGGCGCCGCCAGCGTCGTCGCCGTCGATCTCGGCGTAGGCGTAGTAGCCGCCGGCGTCGTACACCGGGCGCACCACGTAGCCGGCCGGCGGCGCCGCCAGCAGCGCGGCCAGCAGGCCGCGCGTGACGCGCTGCACGCCGGAGCGGGCGTCGTGCAGCACCAGCTCGGACAGGTCGAGCAGCAGCTGCGGCGCGGCGCGGGGCGCTTCAGGCGTCATACAGCTCGTCCTCGTGCGCGACCGGCGTGGCGCCGCGCCGGCGCGCCAGCGCGGCGGCGCCGTCGTCGTCGTCGCCATCGCCGTCGAGCCTGAGCAAGGCGTCGCCGGCGCCGATCTCGGCCACGGCGTCGGCCATCGCCAGGTCGTCGCGCCCGATCAGCGCCAGCGTGTGGCGGCGCGCGTAGCGGTAGGCGTCGCCGTCGCGGCGCACCGGTTCGACGCGGTAGCCCGGCGGCGCCTCGGCCAGCAGGCGCAGCAGCCTGGCGCGCGCGGCCGGCGCCTCCGCGTCCGCGCCGATGTCGACCAGCAACTGCGGCAGCCCGCGCGCCGCGGCGTTGGCCGCGACGCTGGCGGCCACCTGCAGCCGGTCCTCGCGGGTCGGCGCCACGCCCGTGTCGAGCGCGCCGAGCGCCTCGAGCAGCGCGCGGTACTGCGCCTGCGCGCCGCGGCGCGACGCCTGTTCGATGGCGGCGTGGAAGGCGGCGCCGACGGCGGCCGGGTGGTGCACGCGGCCGACGAAGTCGACGCCGCGCGCGACCAGCTCGCGCGCCAGCGCCGGATCGTCGCGCAGGCGCAGGATCGCCGCGCTCAATTCGGCGTCGGTGAACGCGTCGGGCAGCTTGATGACCACGTCGTCGGGGATTTCGGCCGCCGAGCCGTGGGCGTTGATGATGGTCGGCAGGCGCGAAGCCAGGCTGTCGAGGATGGTGAGCGAGGTCTCGCCGCGCGAGCGGCTGCGCAGCTGCACGCCGCAATCGGCCGCCGCCAGGTAGGTGTGGAACAGTTCCGGCGACACGAAGCCGGTGATGGCGACGTTGGCGTGGCCGGCGATGCGGCTTTGCAGCGCCTGGCCGAACGGGCCGATATGGTTTTCGCCGACGAACACCAGGCGGCACTTGGCGTCGCCCGCCAGCGCCGAGTTGAGCCACGCCTCGACGATCTTGTCGTTGCACTTGGTGACCGAGACCAGGCCGAACGAGCACACCAGGAAGTCGTCGTCGGCCAGGCCGAGCGCGGCGCGCGCGCTGGCGCGGTCGGCGCCGTCGGCGACGGCGCGCAGCAGCGGGATGGCGTGCCAGTCGTCGGCCTGGCCGGCGCCATACCAGCGCTCGGCCAGCTGGCGCGAGTAGCGCGAATGGACGATCACGCCGGTGGCGTCGTCGAGCACCTGTTTGTTGCACGGGTAGCGGTAGTACGACGCTTCGCGGCCCTCGGCCTGCTCGTGCATCAGCGCGCCGTAGCCGTGCGAGCGGTACAGCGCGCGCACGTAGGCGTCGCCGCTGTGCGCCAGCGACGACAGGTAGTGCATCGCGCCGCTGAGGTAGAAGTCGTGCAGCACCACCACGCCGGGGTGGCGCGCCAGCAGCGCGAACATGTGCGCGTGGAAGCCGGAGTTGCCGAAGTGGTAGAGCACGCGGTCGTAGCGCCCGGCGTTGGCGTCGAACCAGTCGGCGCTGCGCACGGTGAAGTTGGCCTGGACCCAGCGCGCCTGGACGTCGGCCTGGTTGACCACCACCTCGATGTCGTAATAGCGCGCCAGCTCCGGCAGCAGCGCGGCGCTGTGGTCGGCCACGCCGGTGCGCTCGGGCGGCAGCGGCGAGACGTAGGCCAGCCGCGGGCGGCGCCCGCCGGCCGCCGCCACCAGGGTGCGGGCGGCGTCGGCGCGGCGCGCGTGCAGCTGCTCGAAGCCGGCCAGCGCGGCCTTGGCGCTGGCGTCCCACGAGAACAGCCTGGCCTGGCGCAGCCCGTGCGCGCGCAGCGACTCGGCCATGCCGGCGTCGGCCAGCACCTGCTGCATCTTGGCGCTGATGTCGGCCACCTTGTTGGGATCGAACAGCGCGTCGGCGCGGCCGATGACCTCGGGGATGCTGCTGTTGTTCGAGCCGATCACCGGCACCCCGCACGACATCGCCTCGAGCGCCGGCAGGCCGAAGCCCTCCTGCAGCGACGGGAACACGAACAGCGCCGTCAGGTTGTAGAGCGAGACCAGGTCGTCGTCGGAGACGTAGCCGGTCAGCACCACGTCGCCGTCGTCGAGGCCGAAGCGCGCCGCCAGCGCCAGCAGGCGCGCCTTGTCCTCCGGGCGGATGCTGCACACGACGGCGAGCTGGTACTGGCGGCGCAGCGGCGCCGGCAGCAGCGCGTAGGCCTCGATCAGGCCGTCGATGTTCTTGCGGTAGTCGATGCCGCCGGTGTACATCAGGAACGGGCGCGCCAGGCCGAAGCGCTGGCGCAGCGCCAGCTCGGCCTCGGCCGCCAGCGGCCGCGGCACGAAGATGGTGTCGACCGCCGACGAGATGTTGACCACCTGCTCGGCCGGCAGCTGCAGCGCGTCCATCGCCTCGCGCCGCGAGTGGCCGGAGATGGCCAGCAGCAGCTCGGCGTTCTTGAGGCTTTGCAGCTTGCGGTAGTACCAGTTGGCCACGTTGGGGTCGCCCAGGTAGGTTTCCTTGCGCATCAGCGGAATCAGGTCGTACAGCGTGACGGCGGTGTCGAACTGGCCGCGCCCGTGCAGCACCGACACGCAGGCGTCCTCGCCGAGCCCCTCGAACAGGCTCGAGACGTGGACCACGTCCGGCTTCAGGCCGGCCAGGTAGTGCTCGCGCACCTGCTCGGCGGCGCGCAGGCGCCAGCTGTTGAGCGGCTGGTGTTCCCAGATCGGCGTCGGCAGGTCGTAGCCGGTCAGATGGGACGGCGGCAGCGCGGCGAGCGCGGCGCGCAGCGGCGCGACGCTGTCGGGGAAGTGGTTGTTGTAGACCACCCGCAACTCGTGGCCGCCGGCCTGGCGCAGCATGCCCTGCAGCAGCGCCATGGAATAGCGGCCGATGCCGCGGTGGGTGCTGGAACCCTGGCACGCCTGGAGGTCGATTACGATACGCATAGAAATGGGGTCCGGTCAGGAATGGGGGGGGCGGGCGCGGCCGAGGTCGTCGAACACGCGGCGCGCCGAGTCGGGCAGGTCGTCGAGCTCGGCGTGGACGGCGGCCGGCGCGGCGCCGTGGCGGGCGTTGAGCTCCAGGCGCAGCTTGAGCCGGCGCATCAGCGGCACCATGAAGGGCAGGCGCGCGAGGTTGCGGCGCAGGAAGAACGACAGCCGCGGCCGCGCGTTCACGTAGCGCAGCGCGACGCCGGCGGCGCCCTTGGCGCGGCGCAGCAGCGCGCGCGCCACGCGCCCGGGCAGCGCGCGCGACCAGGCGGTGGCGCGCGCGCGCAGCAGATTGCCCGCGCGCAGCGGGCGCGTCAGGCGCCACGAGGCGCTGGCGTAGACGCCGGCCAAGGTGCCCTCGGCGTGATTGGCGCGGGCGAGCTGCAGCGGCAGCTCGGCCTCGGCCGCGCGCAGCCGTTCGCCGGTGTGCGACAGGCGCGCCAGCGCGTCGGCGGCGCGCTGGTCGGCCACCGCGGCGCGCTGGTCGGCCTCGCCGGCGCGCTGGTCGGCGGCGGCGGCGCGCTGTTCGGCCGCCTCGACCCGGTCGAATTTCTGGCGCCATTCGCGCACGTGGTCCTTGGCCCAGGCGCGCGCGGCCTCGGCGTCGGCCTCGGCCTGCTCGGCGCGCCGGCGCAGCGCCGTCAGCGGATGGCTGTAGTGGTGGTCCTCGCACAGCACAAAATCGTCGGCCGGGTGCGGCGGCAGCGCCAGCGCCGGCGCCAGCGCGCGGTGCTCGTCGGCCACGTAGAACTGGCTGTGGCCGTCGGCGTGGGCCAGCGCGTAGCGCGCCGCCGCCAGCGCCGCCAGCGGCGCCGTGCCGGCGGCGCGCAGCACGATGATCCACGGCCGCCAGCGTTCCAGGTCGAGCCCGTCGAGGGCGTCCGCCTCGCCCAGGCGCAGCACGTGCAGCGCGCCGTCGAGGTGGCGCGCGCACAGCGCGTCGAGCGTGTCGAGCGCGACGCTGTGCTGGACCACGTCGTGGCCGGCGGCGCGGTGGCGCCGCGCCAGCGCGGCGTCGAAGGTGGCGGCGCCGCCGTCCTCGCCGCCGAGCTCGAACCAAGTGCGCTCGCCGGGCGCGCCGGCGGCCGCCACGGCCAGGTTGACGTCGGCCGGGCGGGCGATGCGCAGCCGGCGCAGGCGCGCCGGCGACGGCTCGAGGTTGACGCCGCGCCAGCCGCGCTCGTAGAGCGCCTGGGTGGCGTTGCCGCGCAGCGGCTCGCCGGCGGCGGTGTCGACGTAGACGCCGCGCTCGAGGTGGCCCAGCGCGCGCACCAGCAGCACGTCCTCGAAGTTGTGGGCGTAGGAGGTCAGGCTCATGGCGCGCTTTCGTGGACGATGTCGATCTGCGGGTCGAGCCAGGCGCAACCCTCGAAATAGCTGTGCTGCAGGTTCATCACCTCGAACACCAGCGCCAGGTCGCGCCACTCGTAGTTCTGGCCCAGGTGGTTGTCGTCGCTGTGCAGCGCGGTGGCCACCGAATAGCTGCCCGGCCCCAGGTCGAGGCGGAAGCGCCAGTTGGCGCGCAGGCGCTGGCCGGCCTTGAGCGCGCGCAGCGGCGCCAGCTTGTGGAACGTGTTGGTGCCGAAGATGTTCTGGCCGAGCCGGTCCTTGATGCGGAAGCCCAGCGTGAGCTCGGCGATGTCGGCGTGCACCGCCACCTCGACGCTGAGCGTGACGGCCGTGCCGGTGCCGTGCACCTCGGCCGGCGTGCCGTCGTCCTTGAGCAGGGCGATGTGGCGCACGGTGGCCTCGCCGGTGCCCGAGATGGTCTGCACCTTGCCGTTGTCGAGCGTCTCCTGGCGCACGCCGTCGGCGGCGCCCTCGCGCTCGGCGAGCATGGCGTTGTACAGGTCCATGATCTCCTCGGGCGTGCCCTCCTTGCTCACGCGGCCCTTGTCGAGCAGGATGGCGCGGTCGCACACCGACTGGATCGCGCCCTTGTCGTGCGAGACGATCAGCAAGGTGGTGCCCTCGGCGCGGAAGGCGCGGATGCGCTCGAAGCTTTTGTGCTGGAAGTAGGCGTCGCCCACCGACAGCGCCTCGTCGACGATGAGCACGTCGGGGCGGCGCGCCGTGGCCACGCTGAAGGCCAGGCGCATCTGCATGCCGCTCGAGTACACGCGCACCGGCTGGTCGATGTATTCGCCGATCTCGGCGAACGCCTCGATGGCCGGCATCAGCGCGGTCAGCTCGGCCACGCTCATGCCCAGCAACTGGCCGGCCATGTAGGCGTTCTGGCGGCCGGTGAAGTCCGGATGGAAGCCCATGCCCAGCTCGAGCATGGCGGCCACGCGCCCGCCGATGGCCACGCGGCCGACGGTGGGCGCGGCGGTGCCGGTGATGAGCTTGAGCAGGGTGCTCTTGCCGGCGCCGTTGATGCCGATGATGCCCAGCGCCTGGCCCGGGCGCACGCTGAAGCTGACGTCCTTGAGCACCCAGATGGTGTCGTGGCGCGGCCGCTTCGACGGCGAGAGCCATTCGAGCAGGCGCGCGCGGTGGTTGGGGTAGCGCCGGTAGGCCTTGCCCAGGCTGGTCACTTCGATGCTGCCGTGCGATATCGAGCCGTTCACAGTTCGTCCACCATTTCAGCCGCGCGCTTGCGGAACAGTTGCATGCCCAGCAGGCACAGGATGACGGTCAGCGCCGCCGCCGGCAGCAGGCTGGCCCAGTCGGGCGCCTGGTGCGCCACCAGCACGCGCTGGTGGGCCATGATGATCGGCGCCATCGGGTTCCAGGCCAGCCAGCCGCGCACGTGCTCGGGCAGGGCGGCGACCGGGTACACCACCGGCGTGAACCAGAACCAGAACTGCAGCGCGATGCTGAAGAACTGGCCGACGTCGCGGAAGAACACGTTGAGCACGGCCAGCACCATGCCCAGGCCGATGGCCAGCAGGATCTGCAGCAGCAGCACCGGCAGCATGGCGGCGAACACCGGGCCGGGGAAGTTGCCTGAAATAATCAGAAACGCCGTGAACAAGGTGAAGATGATGCCGAAGTTGAGCAGCGCGTTGGCCACCACGATGATCGGCAGGCACAGGCGCGGGAAGTTGATTTTCTTGATCAGGCCGGCGTTGTCGATGAACACCGTCTGCGCCTTGCTGGTGATCTCGGCGAACAGATTCCACGTCAGCACGCCGGCGCACAGGTAGATGCTGTAGCCGAAGGCCGAGGCGTTGCCGGGCAGGCGGTTGTGCATGACCTGCGAAAAGATCACCGTGTAGACCAGGATCATCGCCAGCGGGTTGAGCACGGTCCAGGCGGCGCCGAGGATGGAGTTGCGGTACTTGGACTGGAACTCGCGCTGCACGCTGCCGAGGATGAAGCCGCGGTAGGCGGCGAGGTTGCGCAGGCGCCCCATGACGATCATGGTCGGGCTCGCTGCGCGGCGGGGGCGGGGGTGTGTGGGGTCATGGTCTGGGGCGCGCGCGGCGCCGTCCGGGAACGTTAAAAAAGCGCGCAATTATACATCACGCCGGTGCGGGCGGCGGCGCGCGCCTCAGGAGCCCTCGATCAGCTTTTGCAGCGCCTTCGGATCGACGATGATGAGCCGGTGCAGGTCCTTCTGGACGATGCCCTGCTGCGCCAGCGCCGTGAGCGCCCGCGTGACGGTCTCGCGGCTGGTGTTGATCATGTTGGCGATGTCCTGGTGGGTCGGCAGGTTCTCGACGACGTCGGGCTGGCCGGGCGCGCCCTGCGGCGTCTTCATTTGCACCAGGTAGCTGTAGATGCGGCGCTTGGTGTCGTTGATGCTCAGCAAGGACCGGAACTCCGAGTCGCGCTGGATCTTGGCCGCCAGGTGGCGCAGCATCTGGTTGGCCACCGACGGATAGTGCGAAAACATGTGCAGCGCCGCCGGCGCCGGCAGGAACGCCACCAGCACCGACGACATCGCCAGCACCGAGGCGGTGCGGCGCGAGCCGTTGATGACGGCGATCTCGCCGAAGAAGTCGCCCGGCGCGAGCATGCGCAGGCCGATCGCGCGGCCGTCCTCGGTCACGTCGATCACCTGCAGCTGGCCCGACAGCAGGAACAGCAGGCCGTCGCCTTCGCCGCCCTTTTGCAGCACGACGTCGCGCTTGGCGTGCTGGCGGAAGCGCAGCTCGCCCTTGATCGACGCCATTTCCGCCTCGGTCAGGCCGGCCAGCAGCGGGATCTTGCGCAGGTGGACCTGAATGTTGACGGCGGGAATGGCGGCCGGGGCGGCGGGGGCGGCCGGGGCGGCCGCCGGCTTGTCTGGGGAGGATGTCATGGCGCTATTTTACAAGAGCGGGGCCGGGCCGGTCACGGCGCGTTCCACAGCCAGCTCAGCTGCAGTTGCCTGCTGCGGTACTGGAAGATCGAGATGTTCTCGCGGTTGTCGATCTGGCGCCACTCGAGCTGGACGCTGTGGGCGGCGCCGAGCGGGTAGATCAGCGCCGCGCGCAGCGCGCCGGTGCGCTGGCGCCGCAGCGTCTCGATGTAGCGCGCCGAATAGATCGCCTCGCCCTGCCAGTGCAGGTAGCTCAGGTCCAGCTCGCCCTGCAGCGGGCCGAGCAGCGCGCGCCGGCCGTACAGCCGGGCGCTCCAGCCGTGGCGGTCGCCGCCGGGGCGCGCGCCGTTGCCGCGGTCGTCGAGCAGGCCGGCGCTCGCCTGCAGGCGCACGGTGTCCTTGCGGTAGTCGAGCAGCGTGCGCAGCTCGAACGTGGTGGCGCCGAAGTTGCTCAGCGTCTTGTAGTTCAGGCGCGTGACGGCCGCGCTCACCTGCAGCTTGAACGGCGCGGGCAGCGCCAGCGGCGGCGTGGCCCGCAGTTGCAGCTGGCCCTGCTGCTGGTACAGGCGGCCGTTGAGCGTGACCACGCCGGCCATGGCGCTGGCGCGCCACTCCCAGGCGCCGGCGCGCCACGGATGCTCGGCGCCGGCGAACAGCGACGTCGTGTTGTACTGGGATAACTGGTCGTAGCGGCGCGCGCCGGCCTGGAACCAGCCGATGTCGCCGTCGCGGTTCAGTTCGCGGAAGTAGTCGAGCGTGACGGTGCTGAACTGGTCGGGGCGGGGGCGGAACTCGGCCAGCAGCTCGGCCGGCGCGCCGTCGATGATGAAGTTGCCGTTGGTGGCGCCCTGGTTGGCGTTGCTGTCGCTGCCGCGCGCCAGCCCCAGCGTCCACTGGCGGTTGGCCTGCCAGCCCAGGCAGCCGAGCTTGCGCTGGTTGGCGATGATGTTGCGGATGCCGGCCGGGGGCGCGAAGCGCGATTCGATGTCGGTGAACAGCGCCTCGGCGCGCGCGGCGTTGCCCAGCGCGCAATGGATCAGCGCCAGGTCCAGCCATTCGCCGGCGTGGCGCGGCCCCAGGTTGTGCATGCGCTCGAGGATCGCCGCCGCGTCGTCCTGGCGGCCCTCGGACAGCGCCCGCATGGCGTCCATGTAGAGGTCGGGCGCCGCGCTGATCGCCGCCGGCGCGCCCGCGTCGTCGGCCGGCGCGGCCGCGCCGGCGCCGCCGGCCAGCACGCCCAGCAGCGCCGCCAGCCACGGCGCGGCGCGGCGCGGACGCCGGCGGCTCAAGCCCGGCCCCCGGCGCCGCCGTGCTCGGCCGGCGCCAGCGTATAGAGCGCGGTGAACGCTTGCTTGCCGCGCAACGTGGTCTGACCGATCGGCAGCAACGTGTGGCGCCGCGCCAGCGCGGCCGTGCCGGGGCCGATCACGATGTCGTGCGGCAGCTCGCGCGCCAGCGTCTCGAGCCGCGAGGCGACGTTGACGCTGTCGCCGACGGCCGTGTAGATGCTGCGCGCGCTCGAGCCGAAGTCGCCGGCCATGGCGACCCCGCTCTCGATGCCGATGCGCACCCGCAGCGGCGCCTGGCCGCGCGCCGCGCGCGCGGCGTTGAAGCCGGCCATGGCGGCGGCGATGCCGCGCGCGGCCGCCAGCGCCTGGTCGGCGTGGTCGGCCACCGGCAGCGGCGCGCCCCAGAACGCGACCAGGCCGTCGCCGGTGTATTTGTCGAGCGTGCCGTGCTGCTCGAGCACCGGGCGCGTCAGGCAATCGAGGAAATCGCGCGTCAGCTGCGCCGCCTGTTCGACCGGCAGCGCGGCGACGTGGCCGGTGTAGCCCTGCATGTCGGCGATCAGCGTGGTCACCTCGCAGCGCGTCGGCGCCAGCGGATCGGCCAGGTTGCTGCGCAGCAGCTCGTCGACCACGGCGTCGGCCACGTACTGGCGCAGCGTGCCGAGCAGGCGGCGCGACTGGCGCTGCGTCATTTGCCAGGCGAACGGCACGCCGGCGGCCAGCAGGAAGAAATTGGCCAGCAACGGGCCTGCGCTGTTGACGCCGCCGTCGTGGGGCAGCAGCAGCGCGGCCAGCGCCAGCCAGGCCAGGCTGGCCGCGCCCAGCAGGCCGATGTTGGCCAGCGCCGAGCGGCGCGCCAGCGTGTAGGCCGACAGCAGCGCCACGGCGGCCGTGAACAGCAGCGCGATGGCGGCGCCCGGCAGCGGCGCGGGGGCGGCGCCGGCGCGGGCGTCGAGCAGGGCGCTGAGGGCGGCCGCGTGCACCAGCAGGCCGCTGGTCGAGGCGCTCAGCGGGGTGGCGACGCGGTCGGACAGGCCCAGCGACGACGAGCCGACCAGCACCAGCTTGCCGGCCAGCAGCTCCGGCGCGACCTCGCGCGCCAGGATGGCGCTGGCCGGGATCACCGTATAGGCGTCCCACGCGCGGCGGTAGGGGATGCGCAGCAGGCCGTCGCCGGCGCCGCCGATGGCGCCGCGCGGTCCGCCGGCCGGCATCGCCGGCGCGGCGTCGCCGGCCTGCAGCAGCGCCAGCGACAAGGTCGGGTAGCGGCGCTGTTCGTACCAGGTTTGCATCGGCAGGCGCCGCAGCATGCCGTCGGCGTCGGGAATGAAGCCGATGTTGCCGGTGCGCGTGGCCGGCGCCAGGCCGGCATGGTTGGCCACCACGCCGCTGGCGACGACGGCGCCGCCGGGCGCGCCGGCCACGCCGGCGGTCGGCTGGCCGACCCGCAGCGGCAGCGCGCCGTGGAAGTCGAAGGCCTGCGCCAGCACCAGCGGACCGTGGCGCGCCAGCATGGCCAGCCGGGCGTCGCCGGCGCCGTCGGCCGGCTCCGGGAACACCAGGTCGAGCGCGACGGCGCGCGCGCCGTAGTCGGCCAGCAACAGTTCGGCCAGGTCGGCGATGCGCGCGCGCGGCCACGGCCACGGGCCCAGCGCCGCCAGGCTCGCCTCGTCGATGTCGATCAGCGCCAGCCGGGTGTCGGGCGCGGCGTCGGCGCGCAGGCGCAGCAGGCGGTCGCGCAGCCACTCGTCGCCGGGCGCGCCCGCGCCCCACTGTCCCCATGCGCCGAGCGCGACGGCCGCGGCGGCGATCAACAGGATCGGCGTGCGGGTGGTGCGGGTTCTCGGTGGGGGCGAACGGAGCGGGGACGAAAGTGTCATGAGTCGGTCGGGTTGGCGCGGCCGCGCCCTGTGTGGATCGCTGCAAGTATAACGCCGATGCGGTAACGCGGGTTAACAGTATTGCTTTGAAGCTATGTCGAACCACGGGGGACGCTAGATGGTGAGCAAAAGTAACAAATGTGGAGTTGCGGCGGCCGCCGCCGTATAGTGGTCGCGCCGGGGCACCGCGCCGCGCGCGCCGCGCCGGGTCGGGGTCGCTGCGGGGATGCCCTTGAGTAATGATGTGACGGTCGTCACCGACAACACGGGCGCGTCGGCCGATGATACAAAAAAGGAGTCCCTATCATGTTGGTTCATAATTGTTTGTCCATTCCGGTCCGGCGCCTGGCGCACTGCGCGCTGGCGGCGGTGCTGGCCGTCGGCGCCGGCGCGGCCGCCGCCGGCGAGGCCGGCCGCATCGTGTTCGTCAGCGGCGAGGCCCGTGCCGGCGCCAAGGCCGCCACGCTGGGCGAGGCGGTGCGCGAGGGCGACGAACTGTCGACCGGCAAGGACGGCTATATCTATCTGAAGACCGTCGACGACGGCCTGCTGATCCTGCGTCCGGCCAGCCGCGCGCGCATCGACGCCTACCATATCGACGGCAACAATCCGGCCAACACCCGCGTCAAGCTCGAGCTGCTGTCGGGCGTGGCGCGCAGCGTCTCGGGCAAAGGCGTCAAGGCCGCGCGCCAGAATTTCCGTTTCAACACCCCGGTCGCCGCGATCGGCGTGCGCGGCACCGACTTCACCGTGTTTACCGACCAGCAGACGTCGAATGTGACGGTGTTGGACGGGGCGATCGTCGTCAGCGGGTTCGGCGGCACCTGTTCGCCGGGCGGCGCCGGGCCGTGCGAGCACGCCGCCAGCCGCGAGCTGGCCGCCGGGCAGATGGGGCAGATGCTGCAGGTGCGGCGCGGCCAGGCCGAGCCAAAACTGATGAGCGCCGGATCGGTCGCGCCGAACGTGGTGGCGCCGCCGCGCGCCGACGAGCCCGTCGCCAAGGGCGGCGGGGCGACGCCGGCCGCCAACGCCGCCGACGCCAGCCTCGATCCGCTCAAGGCCGACAGCCTGCTGCATCAGGTGGCGCGGGCCAACGTGGCGCCGTCCGAGCCGCAGTCGCCGCCGACCTTGCCGTCGGACCCGCTGCCGCCGGTGACGGTCGAGGTGACCGCCCCCAAGCCCGAGGTGCCGCCTTTGCCCGACAGTAAGATCGTCTGGGGCCGCTGGGCGGCCGTCGCCGGCAACGGCGTCAACGTCGACGCCGACGTGATGACGGCGGCCGGCGCCCAGCGCGTGGCCACCAATAAGTATTATTCGATCTACCGCACCAAGGGCGCCGACTGGCAGACGCCGGTGCAGGGCAGCGCGGGGTTCGCACTGCGCCAGGGCGAGGCGGCGGTGCTGCACGACGCCACCGGCGTCATCTCGGCGGCGACGATGGAGAACGGCAAGTTGCTGGTCGATTTTTCCACCGCCAGCTTCGCCACCTCGTTCGACTTGCTCACCGGCCAGGAGCGCTTCAACCTCAAGGCGGTCGGCTCGGTGGCGCGCAACGGCCAGCTGGGCGGGTCGGCGGTCAATTATGGCAACACTAACATGAGCGTCAACGGCACGCTGGGCAGCCAGAACGACGCCGCCTATCTGTTTTACTCGCGCCTCGACGCCGCCCGCAGCGTCAACGGCGTGACCTACTGGACCAAATAAACATCCCCTGGCCGGTCGTGTGTTTTTATCACGACCGGCTTTTCTCCCGCCCCTCCGATTCTCTCCAATTCTCACGCTATTAATATAATAGCGCCCGGTTTTAAATCGCATTTGTTTATGTGTTTATCTGCTAACGGCGGTGTTATAAACACATCGCCGCCATAGGGCGGCGAGCCCTGCTATTGATTTCCGGCCCGCCTTATCTCATAATCCGGCGCGCCTTTTGATTAAAAATAAAGCGCCGGCGATGTTATTTAGGCTGATTGAGTGGTTTTTATGGTTTCTTGTGATGTCCGTCACATAAATCACCGCTGCTCTTCTGCCATTATGGCTGCCGTAGTACTGCGGGCAACAAGGCACCGCAGATTCATTCTTATTAATGCATTTCCCAGGAGTTACTAAATGGCTACTTCCGCTGCAGATATCCAAAAACTGTACATCGCTTACTTCAACCGTCCAGCCGACACCGCTGGTCTGGCTTTCTGGCAAGCACGCGCTGACGCTGCTGGCAGCGTCGAGGCTATCGCTAGCCAATTCGCTACCGCCAAGGAATACACCGATCTGTACGATGGCGTCAGCAACTTCGAAATCGTCAACGCGCTGTACATCAACCTGTTCGGCCGCGCCGCTGAAGAAGCCGGCCTGAAATACTGGGCAGGCAAACTGTCGTCGGGCGAACTGACCATCGGCACCGTTGCTTACACCATCGCCAACAGCGCCCAGAACGCCGACTTGGTCGCCGTGACCAACAAGACCACCGCCGCCGACCAGTTCACCTCGACCCTGACCCCTGATGAAATCATCGGTTACTCGGGCACCTCGCCGAACGCCGTCGCCAAAGCATGGCTGGCTGGCATCACCACCAACGCCTCGCTGACCACCGCGCTGAACAACCTGGACACCGTCCAGTCGAACGCCGCCGCCGCCCGTGGCGAAGCATTCGCGCTGACCGTTGGTACTACCGACGCGTTCGTCGGCAAAAACTTCAACGACACCATCACCGGCACCGCCGCCAACCTGACCAGTGGCGAGACCATCGACGGCGGCTTCGGCGTCGACACCCTGAACCTGTCGGCTGTTGGTGCCGGCACCTTCGCGGGTACGGTCAAAAACGTTGAGAAGATCAGCCTGACCGGCGCCAGTGCAGCCACTATCGATTCGGCGTTCTTCGCCGGTTCGACCGAAATCTCCGTTGACGGCAAAGACACCGCTGTGACCAACGTCAACAAGCAGACCGTCACCTTCACCGATGGCACCGGCGCACTGGCCAACACCGTGAGCTACGTCGCTGCAGCCACCTCGGGCGCCGTCAAACTGGTCGACGCCACCGGCGCGATCACCCTGACCGGTGCGGCGCTGACCTCGGCAACCCTGACCGGCACCTCGTCGGGCGGCACCGTCACCCTGACCGACACCAACGCCAAGATCGCTACGCTGACCGTCGGCCTGGCCGGCGACGCGACCATCCTGGACGTGTCGAGCCTGACCGCCGTGACCAGCGTCAACGCTTCGGGCTCGCGTGGCGACCTGACCATCGACACCACCGCGCTGACCAAACTGGCGACCCTGTCGACCGGCAGCGGCGTTGACACCGTCACCATCGACAAAACCTTCGCGGCCGCCAACACCGGCACCGCTCTGGCCGTGTCGACCGGCGCCGGCGACGACGTCGTCAACGTCAAGGTCTCCGGTATCGCAGCAGCTGTTGGCGTCACCCCGGCCGTCACCGGCTCGGTGACCGTCGACGGCGGCGCCGGCGACGACCGTTTCGTCGCTGCCGTTACCGCTGACCTGGTCGGCGCATCGCTGATCGGCGGCGAAGGCACCGACACCCTGGCCATCGGCTCGACCACCTTCACCGCGGCCCAGTACGCCGTGCTGACCGGCGCGGCCACCGGCATCGAAGTCGCCGAGTTCGGCGCTGCCGCGGTTGACGGTTCGTTCCTGACCGAGTTCGCCACCCTGTCGTTCACCGCTGACGGCGCCACCGTCACCAACGCGTCGGAACTGGTCACCACCACCGGCAACATCAGCGTGTCGGGCATCGGCTACACCGCCGCTTCGGGCGCCATCGCCGCCGTCTACGGTTCGGGCGCGGTCGATGTTTCGATCACCGCCACCGGCAAGACCGTCACCGTCAACGGCAACACCGCCGTGGTGCACGTCGCTTCGGACGCTGCCGACATCGCCACCACCATCAATGGCGACGTACAGACCCTGCTGACCGTCAATGTCAACAGCACCGTCGATCCAGCTGACGACGCAGTGAAGTTCGTCGCTGCCGCCACCGTGACCGTCGATGCGACCCACAACACCGCGCTGAAGGCAGTCACCCTGGTTGGCGACGGCTCCGTCACGCTGAACAACAGCGCCGGCGTGGCCCTGGCTACCGTCGATGCATCGAAACTGGGCGGCCTGGATCTGGACGGTAAAGTCGTTGGCGGCCTGACGTACACCGGCAACACCACCGTCGCAGAAACCATCACCCTGGGTTCGGGCCACGACATGGTCACCGTCGCGTCGACCTTCAAGGCGATGGACACCATCACCAACTTCGACGCTGTGCAAGAAAGCAAAACGGCTGGCGTGTCGGTTGTCGACACCCTGGTGTTCAACAATGTGGTCATCGACGGCAGCGCCGCCGCTCAAGTGTCGAAACTGACCCTGGCTTCGTCGGTCACCAACCTGAACGACGCTCTGCAAGCCGCCGCTACCGCGTCGGCCGCCCAGACCGTCGCCGGCAACAACGGCATCGTGTCGTTCCAGTTCGGTGGCAACACCTACGTCTTCAAAGACGTCATCGTTCCAGGCGAAGTCGCCGGTACCCTGGGCGACACCGACCTGGTCGTCAAGCTGACCGGTTCGGTCGACCTGAGCACCAAGTTCGACACCGCAGCGTAATCATGGCCAAGCTTGGCGCTGTGGCGGTCGGTTGAGGTCAAACCAGACTAATAACAGCGCCGTCGCGAACCGATGAAAGCCCGTCCCCGCAAGGGGGCGGGCTTTTTTTCATGCGCCCCGGCGCGCGCGCGCGCCCCTCTGGTGCCCGCGCGCGACACTTACAAATGCTAACCAGGGAAACGGTCGATGCCGCTGGTAATTGTAAAAACACTGTGTTAAGCTTCGGAAATTGTGACAGGGATCACATAATTGATGGTCGCGAGGCCACCGGGCCGCTCCGCCCCGGCGCGCGCTGCCCTTCCTTGCCACTGCCCGCCGGCGTGCCCGCCACACCGCTGTTTGTACTACCTATTGCCTCGTGCAAGCCCCATGAAAAATACATTTCTGAAAACAAAAAACGAAATCGAGCAAGTCCTTGCCGGTTTCAAAGGTACCTTCATCACCGTCGGGGTCTTCAGCGCCATCAGCAACCTGCTGATGCTGGCGCCGTCGCTGTACATGTTGCAGGTCTACGACCGCGTGCTGGCCAGCCGCAATGAAATCACCTTGCTGATGCTGACCGTGATGATCGTCGGCGCCTATCTGGTGATGAGCTCGCTGGAGCTGGTGCGCAGCTTCGTGCTGGTGCGCGTCGGCGCCCGCTTCGACATGGCGCTCAATAAGCGGGTCTACAGCGCCGCGTTCGAGCAAAACCTCAAGCAGGCCGGCGGCAACGCCGGCCAGGCCCTGCAAGACCTCACCAACCTGCGCCAGTTCCTGACCGGCAACGCCTTGTTCGCCTTCTTCGACGCGCCGTGGTTCCCGGTCTACCTGATCGTCATCTTTTTCTTCGAGCCCTCGCTCGGCTTCTTCGCGCTGGGCGGCACCGCCATCCTGGTGGTGCTGGCCTACGTCAACGAGCGCGTCTCGCACGAGCCGCTGCAGCAGGCCAGCATGATGGCCATCGCCGCCACCAACCTGGCCACCAACAACCTGCGCAACGCCGAGGTCATCGAATCGATGGGCATGCTGCCCAACCTGCAGCGCCGCTGGTTCAAGCTGCATGGCAAATTCCTGCAACTGCAGGCCAGCGCCAGCGAGAAGTCCGGCACCGTCAGCGCGGCCACCAAGTTCGTCCAGGTGTCGCTGCAGTCGCTGGTGCTCGGTTTCGGCGCGTTGCTGGTGCTCGAGAACAAAATGACCCCCGGCATGATGATCGCCGCGTCGATCCTGGTCGGGCGCGCGCTCTCGCCGGTGCAGCAGGTCATCGCCGTGTGGAAGAGCTGGGCCAGCACCCGCACCGCCTATGGCCGCCTGGCCAAGCTGCTGGCGGACAATCCGGAGCGCGGCGCCGGCATGGCGCTGCCCAAGCCGCTGGGCAACCTGATGGTCGAGGGCGTGTCGGCCACGCCACCGGGCGGCAAGACGCCGGTCTTGCGTGGCATCACCTTCGGCATCGCGCCCGGCGACGTGCTCGGCGTGATCGGGCCCAGCGGTTCGGGCAAGTCGACGCTGGCGCGCCTGCTGGTCGGCGTGTGGCCGGCGCTGATGGGCAAGGTGCGCCTCGACGGCGCCGACATCTTCCAATGGAACAAGGGCGAACTGGGCCCGCACCTCGGCTACCTGCCGCAGGACATCGAATTGTTCGGCGGCACCGTCAGCGACAACATCGCCCGTTTCGGCGAAGTCGATCCGGAGCAGGTGGTGCTGGCGGCCCAGCGCGCCGGCGTGCACGACATGGTGCTGCACCTGCCGCAGGGCTACGACACCCCGCTCGGCGACGGCGGCGCCGGCCTGTCCGGCGGCCAGCGCCAGCGCCTCGGCCTGGCGCGCGCGCTGTACGGCGACCCCGGCCTGGTGGTGCTCGACGAACCGAACTCGAACCTCGACGACGTCGGCGAGGCGGCGCTGCTGCAGGCCATCCACGGCATGCGCCAGCGCGGCAAGACGGTGGTGCTGATCACCCACCGCACCAGCATCATCGGCGCCACCAACAAGCTGCTGATGCTGCGCGACGGCATGACGGCCGCCTTCGGCCCCACCAACGACGTGCTGAAGGCGTTGCAGGAGGCCAACCAGAAACAATTGCAGGCGCAACAGGCGCAGGCCCAGGCCAAGGCGCAGGCGGAGCAGGGCGTGCTCGCCGCCGCCGCCGGAACTGCGGCCGCCGCCACCACCGAACAGGAATAAGCAGACATGGCGATTATCACCAAACAAGAACCGGCCAGCGAGGTCATCGCGCACGACGTCGAGCCGTTGACGGTCAACACCGACGCCCGCGCGGCCAGCCGCATCGGCTGGCTCATCGTGGTGCTGGGCATGGGCGGCTTCGTGCTGTGGGCCAGCCTGGCGCCGCTCGACAAGGGCGTCCCGCTGCAGGGCTATGTCGCCAAGGAGGGCAACCGCAAGGCGGTGCAGACGCAGGGCGGCGGCACCATCCAGGACATCCTGGTGCACGACGGCGACGTCGTCAAGGCCGGCCAGCTGCTGGTGCGCCTCAACAGCGTCCAGGCCAGCGCCCAGGTGGAAACCTCGCGCGCCCAGTACTTCGCCGCCCGTTCGAGCGAGGCGCGCCTGCTGGCCGAACGCGACGGGCTGGCCAAGGTCGCCTTCCCGCCGGCGCTGGAGGCCGACCGCAACGATCCGCGCGTGCAAACCAACTACGCGCTGCAGCAGCAGCTGTTCACGTCGCGCCGGGCGTCGCTGCAAAGCCAGCTGTCGGCGATGGACGAGAATATCGCCGGCCTGAACCAGCAACTCAAGGGGCTGCAGGAATCGCGCGACAGCAAGAAGACGCAGCTGGCCATCCTCAAGGAACAGCTCGACAACATGCGCAGCCTGGCCACCGACGGCTACATCGCCCGCAACCGCATGCTCGACCTCGACCGCACCTACGTCCAGATCAGCGGCGCGATGTCCGAGGACGTCGGCAATATCGGCCGCGCCCGCAGCCAGGTGCTGGAGCTGCAGATGAAGCGCAGCCAGGCGCTGTCGGACTACCAGAAGGAAGTGCGCACCCAGCTGGCCGACACCCAGCGCGAGGCGGAAGCGTTGATGAGCCGTATCTCGGGCCAGAACTTCGACGTCGCCAACACCGAGCTCAAGTCGCCGGTGGACGGCGTGGTGGTCGGCCAGAACGTGTTCACCAAGGGCGGCGTGGTCGGCGCCGGCGCCAAGCTGATGGAGATCGTGCCGAGCGACGACGCCATGGTGGTCGAGGGCCAGCTGGCCGTCAACCTGGTCGACAAGGTGCACGTCGGCCTGCCGGTGGAACTGATCTTCTCCGCCTTTAACACCAACCGCACGCCGCACATCCCGGGCACCATCATCCAGGTCTCGGCCGACCGCACCGTCGACGAAAAAACCGGCGCGGCCTTCTACAAGGTGCGGGCCAAGGTCGACAAGGACGGCGCGCAGCTGATCGCCGCCAAGAAACTGCAAATCCAGTCCGGCATGCCGGTCGAGATGTTCGTCAAGACCGGCGAACGCACCATGATGAGTTATCTGCTCAAGCCGGTGATCGACCGCTCCCACTCGTCGATGTCGGAGGATTGAGCGTGAACCGTCCCCTCCCGACCGCGCCGCGGCTGGCGCGACTGGCGTGCCGCGTGGCCGCCGCCATGATGTTGCTGCAGGGCGGCGCCCACGCCATGAGCCTGACGCAGGCCTATGAAAACGCGTTGCGCAACGACCCCACCTTCCAGGGCGCCGTGGCCGAGCGCGACGCCGGCGCCGAGTACCGCGTGCTGGGCCGTTCGGCGCTGCTGCCGGCGCTGCAGGGCAGTTATTCGACCAACCGCAACTGGGCCGACATCACCGAGCCGAACGGGCTCGGCCGGCAGGTCACCAGCCATCCCGAGTACATCAGCAAGTCGGCGGTGGTGCAGCTGCGCCAACCGCTGTTCAGCATGGAGGCGTGGGCCCGCTACAAGCAGGGCCAGGCCCAATCCGACTTTAGCGTCGCGCAGTTCAGCGGCCGCACCCAGGAGATGGTGTTGCGGGTGGTCGGCGCCTATGTCGACGCCCTGTTCGCGGAGGAGCAGGTGCGCCTGGCGCGGATCCAGCGCGACGCCTACCTCGAGCAAAAGCAGGTCAACGACCGCCTGTTCAAGGGCGGCGAGGGGACCCGCACCGACACGCTCGAAACCCAGGCCCGGCTGGACCTGGCCGAGGCCCAGCTGATCGAGGCCGAGGACAACGCGACGACCCTGCGCGCGACGCTGTCGACCTTGGTGGGCGAAGAGGTGCGCGGGCTGGACCAGCTGGCGCCGCAATTCCGGCTGGCGCCGCCGGACGCGGGCGGCTACGACGCCCTCAAGGAGATCGCGCTGGCCAACAATCCGGACATCCAGGCGGCCCGCTTCGCGCTGCAGGCGGCCGACCAGGAAATCAACAAGAACCGCGCCGGGCATATGCCGAAGCTGGACATGGTCGCCAGCCTGAGCAAGAGCAGTTCGGAAACCATCAACACCTACAACCAGGACAGCACGGTGCGCGCGATCGGCATCCAGCTGACGATCCCGCTGTACCAGGGCGGCGCCGTCAGCGCCAGCACGCGCCAGGCCGTGGCGACGCGGGAAAAATCGCGCGCCGACCTGCAGGTGCAGACCGACAGGGTGCTGCTCGAGCTGCGCAAGCAATACAGCCTCGTGCTGAGCAGCGTGACGCGCATCCGCGCGCTCGACAAGGCGGTGGCCTCGGGACAGCTGTTGATGGAGGCCACGCGCCAGAGCATCAAGGGCGGGGTACGCATCAACCTCGACTTGCTCAACGCGCAGCAGCAGCTCTATACCAGCGAGCGCGACCTGGCGCAGGCGCGCTACGCCTACTTGCTGGGCATGCTGCGCCTGCGCGCGGCCGCCGGCTCGCTGTCGCCGAACGACGTGCGCGAGGTCGCCGCCTATTTCCACTAACTGCTCAGCTTCTGCCTGGTGCGCCGGCGGCCATCGGTTGGCGGCGCGTCAATTCGTCGGCCAGTTTCCGGCCGAGCCGCATGCTGCCGCGCTCCACGGTCAGATGAAGCAGCCACGCCAGCAGGATGGCACTGGCCAGCGTCACCAACACCGCGGCGCCATACGGCAAGCCGCGGTGCAGCAGGATTTTCAGCAGCGAGTAGCCGGCCAGGCTGTGTACGCAGTACAGCGGATAGCTGATATCGGCCAGGAAATCGAGCAGCCGATGCGGTCTGAAGCGTGAACGCAGCGCGTAGCACAGCGCAAACACCGCCAGCGCCAGGTAATACCACACCGTCACAGTCGGGAACTGGCTGCGCTGGGGGCCGAGAGACCAGGTCAGGCTGAATACCGCCGTCGACAGCAAGACGCGCCACACCAGCGCACGGGTGCTGATCCGCTCGCTGACATGCTGATGAAACAGTACACCGATCAGCATGAAGAGGATGTAGTTCAGTTCCATCAGGAACAGCGTCAGCATAACGCCGGCGCCATACCATGTGACCCACACCGCAAACACCAGGAAACCGAGATGCCACCACGGCTTGCGGCTGAAGAAGGCCGCAGTTCCCAGCGCCGCCAACAGGTAGAATTTGACTTCGATCGACAAAGTCCAGTTGACCGCGTCCATCGAGGGGAGATTGAGCAAGTTGTGCACCAGCAAGGCGTTGGCCAGCAGCACCTTCGGTTCGTAGCTGAACGCTTGGCCCCAGTAGTGCGCGCTGGCGACGATCGCCAGCGTGCCGATGCCGAGACTGGCGGCGTAGGTGGGGTAGATTCGGCAGATGCGGTTGAGCAGGAAACCAGCCTTGCTGGTTTTCTGCAGGCTATAAGGAATAACGAAGCCGCTGATCAGGAAAAACACGGCGACGCCCAACGGGCCCTGATAAGGCAGCTCGAACATGTGCACCCATGGCGCTGGCGTCAGCTGAAGGTTGGGCGAGAAAGTGCGTGCCGCCAGCAAGTCCTGCTCGCCAAAAAAGGTGCCGAAATAATGCGTCATCACCACGAGCATGGCGGCCACGCCACGCAGCTGGTTGGCAAAGATAAACTTGTTATTCATAACTCTCCCGTCGCCTGCATGGAGCAGGTGCGGCTTGGATTGATCAAAACAGGAAGTATTGTAAGCGGGGGAGCATGCCGATGCGACGACGGCGGTGCTTAAGGCCGGCGTGGCCGCTCGAACGCGGGTTATTATAGTGCAATCCATAAAGGAATTGGCCGGCGATGAAATCCCTGAATCTGCCCTATATCGAACGCGTCGACCAGCTGCGCTGCGTCGCCGCCACGCTGGTGTTCCTGTTCCATTTCTCGCACCAGTGGCGCGCGCTGGGCGGCGGCGGCCTTGACACCGCCTGGGCCGGCCTCGTCAACGAGGGCCACACCGGGGTGGCGCTGTTCTTCACCTTGTCGGGATTTTTGTTCATGCGTATCGCCCAGTGGCAGCGGCGGCTGAGCTACCGGCCCTTCATCCGCAACCGCCTGTTGCGCATCGGGCCGTTGTACCTGACGATGTTCGTCGTCGCCCTCTCGCTCAACCGCGACAGCTTCCAGCCGCAGGACATCCTGTACCTGCTGTCGGCCAACCTGGGCGACTCGCCCAGTTCGCGCAGCGTGGTCACCGGCGCCCTGTGGTGCATCCCGCTGGAGTTCATGTTCTACCTGGTGTTCCCGTGGCTGAGCCGCTTCGCGCTGGAGCGCGGCGCCGGCTATCTGGCCCAGGTGCTGGCGCTGATGGTGTTCTTTAAGCTGATGGCCTACGGCGCCACGACGAACAGTTCGCTGATGTATTTCAGCACGGCGGTGGGCCGCTTCGACCAGTTCGTCATCGGCATGCTGGCGGCGATGGCGTTCGCGCGCTGGCAGTCGGGGTTGTCGCAACGCGCCGGCTGGCTGCTGGCGCCGGCGCTGGCGCTGGCCGTGTGCGCCAGCGCGCTGCAGGCGCACGTGGCGCCGTTCGGCGCGGCGCCCAAGTCGCCGTTCTGGATCGGCTGGTCGATGCTCGAGAGCCTGGTGTGGGCCGGCGTCATCGTCACCTGGGTGGCCTGGCGCGGACAGCTGCCGCGCTGGTTCGGGCGCGCGTTGACCCATGGCGGAAAAATCAGCTTTTCGTTCTACCTGCTGCACATGGGCGTGGTCCAGATACTGGCCCAGCGCTTCGGGATGGTCCACTGGACCGGCACCGGCTGGCTCGACGCGGCGCTGGCGCTGGCGCTGGTGTACGCGCTGGTGTGGGGCCTGGCCACGCTCAGCTACCACACCATCGAGCTGCCGTTCCTGGCGCTGCGCGGCAGCTACGGCACGGTCAGGGACGCGCCGGCGGCGGGCCGGTTGTCGCGCTGACCGGCCGGCTCATTTGCCGTGGCATTGCGGGCACGACTTCTCGTACACGTATTGCGGCGACAGTTGTTCGCGCGGGGTGACCACGGCGCGGCAGACGAAGCACTGGACGGTCTCGGTCGGCTCGAGCTTGGGATTGAGCGCGGTGCGGTAGTCGAACACGAAGCAGTCGCCCGTGTAGTGGGCGCCGCCGACCTCCTCGAAGTACTTCAGGATGCCGCCCTCGAGCTGGTAGACGTTGTCGTAGCCGATGTTTTGCATGTGGATCGCCGCCTTTTCGCAGCGGATGCCGCCGGTGCAGAAGGTGACCACGGTCTTGCCGTCGAAGTCGGCCTTGTGCGCGGCGATCACGTCGGGGAACTCGGTGAACTTGCCGATGCGGTAGTCGACCGTGTTGTCGAAGGTGCCGACGTCGACCTCGAAATCGTTGCGGGTGTCGACCATGACCACCGGCTTGCCCTGGTCGTCGACGCCGTTGTCGAGCCAGCGCTTGAGCGTGCGGGCGTCGACGAACGGCGCGCGGCCTTCCTCGGGCTTGATCAGCGGCATGCGCATGGTGATGATTTCTTTTTTGATCTTGACCAGCATGCGCTTGTGCGACTGTTCGGCCGACAGGCTTTCCTTGACCTCCAGGTCGGCCAGGCGGGCGTCGGCGCGCACCCACGCCAGGTAGGCGTCGATGTCGGCGCGCAGGCCGGACAGGAACATATTGATGCCTTCCGGCGTCAGCAGGATGGTGCCCTTGAGGCGGCGCTCGGCGCACACGGCCTGGTAGGCGGCGCGCAAGGTGTCCAGATCGTCAAGAGTGATGAATTTGTACGCGGCGATGTTGACGTACGCGGCGTCGGGGGCGGTAGCTTGCATGGTGCGGCTCGAAATCAATTAAACAGGCGGTATTATAAACGCGGCGCGCCGCCGCCGGCCAAAGCGCCCGGCCGGCGGCCCGCCCGGGCGCCGCAACCGGCGCCGGGACGCTCAGTTCGGCGTGGCCGCCTCGAACACCGCCAGTTCGGCCGGCGTGCCCAGCACGTGCACCCGCCGCGGCGCCAGGTCGGCGATGGCGATGCGTTTTCCGTCGCGCAACAGTTGCTGGTACAGCGGCGCCACGTAGCGCTCGCCGCCGACCAGGTGCGCCGGGTCGGCGAAGTAGCGCTCGTAGGCGGCGACGTAGTCGGCGCCGGCGGCGAACCAGTACAGGCCGATCGAGGCGTAGTCGGAGATGCGGCGCTTTTCGGCCACCTCGGTGGCCCAGCCGTCCTCGCCCAGCTTGACGAAGCTCCAGTGCTCGCCCGGCACCTGGAAGCACGGGATCCAGCCGTCGGCCCCGGCCGGAATGGCCTCGGGGCGCAGCGCGTCCGGCTCGACATAGGTGTCGATGTTGTAGATCAGCAGCGGGCCGTCGGCGCGCCACAGCGCGCGCGAGACGTGGGCGCTGGTGGCCTGGCCGTCGGTCAATTCGGCCAGTTCGTGGATGTGGACGTCGGCGATGCCGAGCGCGGCGCACTGCGCGCGCACGTAGGCGCCCGAATCGTTCTCGGCCAGGCAGACGAACACCACGCGCGTGTCCGCCGTGATGAAGTGCTTGAGCGAGAGCATCGACCAGTAAAACAGGCTGTGGCCGTGCGCGACGATCTCGTACTTGGGCACGGTGTAGCCGGCCTGGTAGAAGCGCGAGCCGCGCCCGGCCATGGTGACGACGATGGTGCCGCTCATGATTGCCCCAGCAGCTGGTGGATTTCCTGTTCCGACAGCTTCAGGAACTCGTCGGGCCGGATGGCGCGGTCGTCGATGTAGAAGCCCTTGCTGCGCGGCCACGGCTTGCCGAACAGGATCTCGTCGTACGGGATGTCCCATTGCGCCAGCCAGGCCAGCATCACCGGCGCGGTGTGCTTGTTGATCAAGCCCAGGTTGTGGTTGTGGGTCTTCATGTTGCGCGACGTGTAGAGCAGGATGCGGTAGCCGCGCGCCTGGTATTCGCGCAGCTTGGCCACCATGTCGGCGCGCGGCACCAGCTCGGCGTAGGTCTGCGCCGCAGTTTTGATGTCGCACAGCGTGCCGTCGATATCGACCACCAGCAGCGCTTCGTCGTCGTCAAGTTGCTTTTCCAAATTCCACCTCGTCTAGAATGGCGTTGGCCTTGAGCAGGAAGGCCATCACCTTGTTGGGATAATCGATGTGCAGCGGCAGCATCGACAGGAACAGCGAGGCCTCGCCCAGGCGCACCGCGCGCAGGTCGTGGCCCAGCCGCGCCAGCTGCCGCGTAAACAGCGGCTTGAGGGCGGCCTGGCGCTCCAAGGTCAGGTCCAGCCGCAAGCTGTTGTCGTCATTGAACCCGACCCGGTACAGGCCGTTGTTGATGAAATCGTAGTCGCCCAGCACGCTGTGCGAGATCTTGCACAGGTCGTACAGCGGGTGGGTCCACAGTTCGGCCTCGTCGAGCGCGCCCTTGGGGTCGATCAGCTTGAGCAGGTGGCGCTGCTGGTCGTACAGGATGTTCGAGAAGCACGGATCGCCGTGGCCGACCACCTCGTGGTCGAAGCCGAAGCCGGCCTCGTGGCGCGCGTACAGGCGCAGGTAGCGTTGCAGCTGCGCCGCCAGCGCCAGCGACGGCGTGGCCGAGGCCACCAGCGCCTCGATGCGGCGGCCGTCGTCGCGCCCCAGGAAGTCGGCCGCGCGCCGTTCGAGCTTGTCGACGAACAGCGCGCGCGCGGCCGCCAGCGAGGCCGCCCTGGCGCACGCCCGGCGCGGGCGCTGGGCGACGAAGAACAGCAGGCGCTCGATGAACGACTGGAAGCTGTCGGCCTCGAAGGCGCCGTGGACCCATTGCAGGGCGGCGTCGGCCAGGTAGTAGCGCATCATCTTGTACGAGGCGCGCTCGTCCTGCTCGCGGAAGTCGAACGGCTGGATCAGCCACGGGCGCATCGCCTCGGGCGCCAGGTCGTAGAACGCGTACTCGGCGCGCATCTTGCGCCGGTCCGACGAGCTCTTGGTGTAGTAATACTCGTCGACGTCGATCTGGTTGAAGTGGCGCGCGGCGGTCGAACCGCTGGTGAGCATCAGGAATTGCTGCAGGTGGGCCAGGTCGAGCGGGCGCACCGACTGCAGGCGCTGGCAGTCGCGCCACGGCGCCTGCCAGGTGTGCAGCGGCGCCGCCTCGAACGCCGGCCACTGCTCGACGAGCCAGTGGGCGTTGCGCAGGAAGACCAGCAGCGGCTGGTACAGGCGGTCGCTGAAATCGTCGTTGGCGTAGGGCAGCCGCTCGATCAGCTGGCGCAGTTCGCCGCTGTCGGGGAAGCCGGCGCGCCCGGCGATCACGCACAGCGCGCCGTCGTCGCCGCTGGCCTCGAGCGTGGCGCGCAGCGCCGGCAGCTGCTCGTTGCTGCGCAGGTGCACCAGGCGCTCCGGCGCCCAGGCCGGCAGGCTGGCGCGGAAGCGCTCGAACAAGGTGCGGCGCTGGAACAGGATGTCGCCGAAACGGCGCGGGCCGACCACGCCGCGCACCTCGCCGGCGGCCAGTTCGCGGTCGTCGACGACCAGGATGAGTTGGTGGTGCAGCTGCGACATGTCAGGATTTTCCTTGGTGGAGGCGGCGCGCCAGCGCCAGCGCGGCCATCGACAGCAGCGCCAGCGCGGCCAGCACCAGCGGCTGGTATTGGCCGGGGCCGGGACCGGGGCCGAGGCCGGACTGGCCCGGGCTCAGGTTGGCCAGCAGGCCGTGGGCGAACAGCGTGGCCAGGCCGCTGCCGCTGGGCGCGAGGTGGGCCAGGAACAGCGCCAGCGCGGAGATTTCGAGCAGCCAGATCAGCACCGACAGCAGCAGCAGGCCGGTCAGCCTGCCTTCGAGCGAGCGCAGCAGCTCAAGCTCGAGCTGGCGCAGCGCGTGGCTGGCGCGCAGCACCATCAGGCCGCGCGCGCTGGTGCTGGCGAGCACCAGGTGGCGGTTCAGGTAGACGAAGGTCTTGGCCGCCGCGAACAGGGTCAGCAGCACGAAGGCGCTGGCGGCCAGGAACAGCAGGAACACGGTGCGCATCGGCGCCGGCAGCGTGACCTCGACCATCGCCAGGCCCAGCATCAGCGCCGACAGCACCAGCACGTCGGCGCAGCGTTCGGCCAGCCACACGGCCAGCGCCTTGCGCCGGCCCGGGAACACGTGCAGGAACGCCGCCAGGCGCAGGATCTCGCCGATCTTGAACGGCAGGAAGCTGCTGGGGAAGGCGGTCAGCCCGTGCGCGGCCAGCAGCGCCGGCACGTGCTCGCGCTGGTCCAGGCTGAGCATGGCCAGGCGCAGCATGCGGCACAGGTGCGAGGCGGCGTACAGCAGCAGCGCCGGCGCCAGCGCCGGCGCGCCGCCCAGGCTCGCCAGGCCCGCCAGGCCGCCGGCCGCGCCCGCGCGCAGCGCCAGCCAGACCAGCAGCAGCCCGGCCAGCAGCGCCAGATAGAGGCGTAGCGCGCGGCTCATTCGTCCTGGCGCACCACGTCGCGGCGCGCCACGATGCTGCCGCTGTAGGCGGCGTGCGCCTTGGCGCGCATGTCGCCGGCCAGGAAGCGGCCGCGCCGCAGGCAGTAGGCGCCCAGCAGGCCGAGCACCTTGAAGGCCTGGCGGAACAGGCGCACGTTCGACACCTGGTCGTCCTCGCGCCAGCTGATCGGGAAGAAGCGCACGCGCTGGCCGGCGTGGTAGCTGCCCAGCAGCATGACGTAGTTGAACGTCAGGTCGTCCGGGAAACCCTTGTAGTAAAACTCGCGCAGCGGCGCCAGCCGGTACAGGTTCAGGCCCGAGCCGAGGTCGTAGATGCGGCGCCCGGCGCCCAGCGAGAACAGCAGATTGTAGACGCGGTTGCCGAAGGTGCGCAGCGCCGAGTAGCCGAGCAGGCGGCTGCCGGGCATGAAGCGCGCGCCGAGCAGGCAGTCGGCGTCGAGGTGGGCGCCGCGCTCGAGCTCGGGCAGCAGGTCGCGGATGTCGGCCTGGTCGTCGCCGTGCAGCACCACCAGGTAATCGAAGCCGTGCTCGATGGCGTAGCGTAGGGCGGCCTTGTGCGATCCGCCCAGGCCATAGTTGTCGTCGTTGGTCCAGGCGATGAAGTTGCAGTGCGTCAGGCGGGTGGCGGCGCGCTCGACGGCCGCCTGCAGCGTGTTGTCGGGCGAGCGGTTGTCGACCACCATGACGGTGTCGACGGCGCGCTGCACGCGCTCGTCGAACTGGTCGATCACGCGCACGATCTGCGGCGCGCAGCGGTAGGCCGGGATGAAGACGAGGATGCGGGGCGGTGACTGGGGCATGGGTTCGTGGGTTCCGGGATTCAGGGGGTCAGGCGGCGCGCATGAAGCGCGTCAGCGTTTTCATAAAGAGGAAGTTGGTGACCAGATTGAAGGGCGTGACGACGATCTTGGCGGCCAGCGCGCCGTGCAGCGCGGCCACGCCGGTCCGGTCGGCCAGCAGCGCGGCGACCATCTGCAACAACTGCGAGTATGCCATGATCGAGACGAATTGGTAACACCAGTACAAGGCCAGGAAGCGGCCGGCGCCGGCGCCGCTGCGGCGGAACACCATGCCGAGCGAGGTGAACCAGACGAAGCTGACGCCGACGTACGACGACACCACGTTGGCGCCGAACGGCGCCATGCCGGCCAGCCGCACCAGCGCCGTGTAGGTCAGCATGTCGCACAGCCAGCCCAGCCCCGACAGCAGCAGGAAGCCGAGGAAGGCGCGCAGGCCGGACGGCGCGGCGGGTCCGCTCACCGGCCTTCCTTGCGGGCCCAGGCGGCGCCGGCCTGTTTCACCGCGCGCTCCAGGCTATCGTCCTGGTACAGCCAGATCTCCAGGCGGCCGCCGGCGCATTGCTCGACCCGGGCCGGCGCCGGCAGCGACGCGCGCAAGGTGGCGGCGGTGTAGGTCGGATCGACCGGCTGCACCGCGCCGTACAGGACGGCGAAGTTGTAGCGGTGGGACGGATAGTCCGCCGGGCGCAGCACCGGGCCGAGCGTGGAGACGTGGAAGCTGGGCGCGAGCGTGCTGTCGGTGGCCAGCATCGGGTTGTGGGCCGGCAGCAGGTAGCGCAGGCTGCGCGCGTTCCAGTAGTCGGCGATGCCGGCGCGCAGCGGGAAGCCGGCGCCCTCGATGCGCGCCAGGCAGCCGGCGGCCAGCGCCGCGCCGTCGACCATGGGCGGCGGCGGCGCCAGCGTCAGGCGGCCGGCGCCGATGGCGACGACGGCGCCGAGCGCCAGCTGGGCGGCGGCCGCCGGCCAGGCGCGCGCGCCGAGCAGCTGGTCGAGCCGGATCACGCCCAGCACCAGCGCCAGCGCCATCGGGAACATCAGATAGCGCAGGCCGAACTGGTCGGCGAAACCGCCCGACAGCACCACGCCGAACAGATTGACCGCCGACACCACGGCCAGCAGCGCGGCGGCGGCGCCGAAGCGCCAGTCGGCGGCGGCCACCGTCAGGCCCTGGCGGCCCAGCGCGCAGGCGCGCAGCAGCCGGTAGGCCAGGAACAGCAGCGCCAGCAGCACCAGCATGGCGCAGGCCATGGTCAGGCCGTTGTCGGGGGCGAACGCGGTCTTGATCGCCTGCAGCAGGTTGCGCAGCGCGACGCCGGCGGTCTCGGGCGAGGCGCGCACGCGGCCCTCGTTGGCGGCGTTGCGGATCACCACCTTGGCCAGCAGCATGGCCAGCACCTGGGCGCCGAACACCATGGCCGCCAGCCGCGCCAGCGAGCGCCGCGTGGCGCGGTGCGCGGGCGCGCGGCCCAGCATCAGCCAGGCGCCGCCGAGCAGCGCCAGCACCGGCAGCGTGAAGCTGAGCGTGAACAGCTGGGTCGACAGCACCGCCGCCACGCAGCCGGCGACCAGCCAGGCGGCGGGGACGGCGCCCGGCCGCTCCAGATAGCGCAGCATCAGGCCGGTGCCGGTGAGGCCGAACAGCAGCGTGGCCAGGTGGTTGTTGGTCGTATAGAAGTACAGCCACATGCCGGACTTGGCCGAGGCCAGCGTGAACAGGGCCAGCACCAGCAGCAGCGAGGCGGCGGCCGATTTGCCCAGCGCGGGGTCGATTCTGCGCGCGCACCACAGCAGCGCCGCCGCCACCAGGAACACCTGGACCAGGGAGACGAAGAAGATGCGCGCGGCCGGGTCGCCGAACAGCGGGAAGGCGAGCCAATACAGCAGCATGTCGGGAACGAAGGCCGGCGCGGAGGAGAATTTCCATTCGGCCCAGCGGCCGCCGTGCCGCAGCAGGTCGGAGAACAGGTCGTCGAGGAACAGCGTGTCGCTCTGCAGAATGACTTTGAAGCGCAGCGCCGACGCGCTCAGGGCGAGCACCAGCCACGCCAGCAGGTATTTGATTTTATTGATATTCATGCAATGGAACGACAGGCCGCCACCGCTGGGATGCCGCCGCGCCGGGAACGCCAGTGTCGTTGTCTATTCGATAAAGCGGCTTATTATACGGCACCGTTCCCCTATAGATGCCCGGGGCGGCTGCCAAATCCCCGATCGCGCCGCCGCGCTGTAAAATAGCCGGTTATTGAACCAGCGGTGGGCAGCGTATGAACATGGTAGCAAACGAGCAAGCGGTGGAACAGGTGGTGGCGCCGGACGACGGCGTGGTGGCGCCGGTGGGGCCGGCCTTCGTCCACCTGCGGGTGCACTCCGAGTATTCGATCGTCGACGGCCTGGTGCGCATCGACGACCTGGTCGGCGCCGCCGCCAAGGACAAGCAGGCGGCGCTGGCCGTCACCGACCTGTCCAACATGTTCGGCATGGTCAAATTCTACAAGAGCGCGCGCGGCAAGGGCATCAAGCCGGTCGTCGGCGTCGATGTCTGGATCACCAACGACGACAACCGCGACAAGCCGTCGCGCCTGATGCTGTTCGCCAAAAACCGCATGGGCTACCTGCAGCTGTGCGAACTGCTGTCGACCGCCTGGCTGACCAACCAGTACAAGGGCCGCGCCGAGATCCGCACCGAGTGGCTGGCCGAGCTGGCGTCCAAGACCTACGAGCTGCTGCCCGACGATAATCCGGCCAACGGCCTGATCGCGCTGTCCGGCGCCCATTTCGGCGACGTCGGCATCGCCATCGAGAACGGCAACCCGGCGCTGGCCGAAAAGAACGCGCAAAAGTGGGCGGCGATCTTCCCCGGCCATTTCTACATCGAGATCCAGCGCGCCGGCCAGGCCAACCAGGAGACGCAGGTGCGCCATTCGGTGGCGCTGGCGGCCAAACTGGGCCTGCCGGTGGTGGCCACGCATCCGGTGCAGTTCATCTCCGGCCACGAATACATCGCCCACGAGGCGCGCACCTGTATCGCCGAAGGCGAGATGCTGGCCAATAACAAGCGCGTGCGCCGCTTCAACGAGAACATGCGCTTCCTGTCGCAGGCCGAGATGCGCACGCTGTTCGCCGACCTGCCGGCGGCGCTGCAAAACTCGGTGGAAATCGCCAAGCGCTGCAACCTGACCCTGGTGCTGGGCAAGCCGCAGCTGCCGAACTTCCCGACCCCTCCCGGTATGACGATCGACGAGTTCCTGGTGGCCGAGTCGAAGGCCGGCCTGGAAAAGCGCCTGCTCCACCTGTACCCGGACCCGGAGCGGCGGGAGAAGGAACGGCCGCGCTACGAGGCGCGGTTGAAGTTCGAGACCGATACCATCTGCAACATGAAGTTCCCCGGCTACTTCCTGATCGTGGCGGAGTTCATCCAGTGGGCCAAGGAGAACGGCGTGCCGGTCGGACCGGGCCGCGGTTCGGGCGCCGGTTCGCTGGTCGCCTATTCGCTGCTGATCACCGATCTGGACCCGCTCAAATACAACCTGCTGTTCGAGCGCTTCCTCAATCCCGAACGCGTCTCGATGCCCGACTTCGACATCGACTTTTGCCAGGAGGGGCGCGACCGCGTCATCCAGCACGTCAAGGATTTGTACGGCAAGGAGGCGGTCTCGCAGATCGCCACCTTCGGCACCATGGCGGCCAAGGGCGCGATCCGCGACGTCGGCCGCGTGATGGACTTCGGCTACAACTTCTGCGACGGCGTCTCCAAGCTGATTCCGTTCAAGCCGGGCAAGCCGGTGTCGATCGCCGAGGCGATCGAGGAGGAGCCGATGCTCAAGGAGCGCCAGCAGAACGAGGAGGAGGTGGCGCAGCTGCTCGATCTGGCGCAGCAGGTCGAGGGCATCACCCGTAACATCGGCATGCACGCCGGCGGCGTGTTGATCGCGCCGGGCAAGCTGACCGATTTCTGCCCGCTGTACACGCAGGGCGGCGACGGCGGCGTGGTGTCGCAGTACGACAAGGACGACGTGGAGGCCGTGGGCCTGGTCAAGTTCGACTTTTTGGGCCTGACCACGTTGACGATTTTGGACCGCGCGGTGCGCTACATCAAGGCGCTCGATCCGAAGGAGGCCGAGTTCGACCTGGCGCGCCTGCCGCTGAACGACCGGCCGTCGTACGAGCTGCTGACCAAGGCCAAAACCGTGGCCGTGTTCCAGCTCGAGTCGCGCGGCATGCAGGGCATGCTGAAGGACGCGCGTCCCGACCGGTTCGAGGACATCATCGCGCTCGTCGCCTTGTACCGTCCGGGCCCGATGGACCTGATCCCCGACTTCTGCAAACGCAAGCACGGCGAGAAGTTCGACTATCCCGATCCGCGCACCGAGTCCATTTTGTCCGAAACCTACGGCATCATGGTGTATCAGGAGCAGGTGATGCAGATGGCGCAGATCGTCGGCGGCTACTCGCTGGGCGGCGCCGACATGCTGCGCCGCGCGATGGGCAAGAAGAAGGCCGAGGAGATGGCCGAGCACCGCGAGATCTTCCGCGCCGGCGCCGCCAAGGACGGCCTGACCGCGCAGAAGGCCGACGAGATCTTCGACTTGATGGAGAAGTTCGCCGGCTACGGCTTTAACAAGTCGCACGCCGCCGCCTACGCGCTGCTGTCGTACCATACCGCCTATCTGAAGGCGCACCATCCGGCCGCGTTCATGGCGGCCAACATGTCGCTGGCGATGGACGACACCGAGAAGGTCAAGATCCTGGTCGAGGATTCGATCGACATCTGCGGCCTGACCATCCTGCCGCCGGACATCAACAAGTCCGACTACCGCTTCATGCCGGACGGCCCGCCGCCGTCGGTGACCGGCAAGAAGGTCACGCAGATCCGCTACGGCCTCGGCGCGGTGAAGGGCTCGGGCCAGAGCGCGATCGAGGCGATCATCGCCGCGCGCACCGCCGGCGGCCCGTTCACCAGCCTGTTCGACTTCTGCAAGCGGGTCGACAAGAAGCAGATCAACCGCCGCACCATCGAGTCCCTGATCCGTTCGGGCGCCTTCGATTGCCTGGGCATCGACCGCGCTATTTTGCTGGCGTCGGTCGGTTTCGCGATGGAGTGCGCCGACCAGGAAGCCAAGGCGGCCAACCAGGTCAGCCTGTTCGGCGGCGACGACAGCGACCTGGTGGCGCCGCCGGAGTACGTCAAGTGCGCGCCGTTCACCGACCGCCAGAAGCTGGCCGAGGAAAAGATCGCGCTCGGCTTCTACCTGTCCGGCCACATGTTCGATTCGTTCGCGCCCGAGGCGCGCCGCTTCGCCCGCACCAAGCTGGCGGAACTGGAACCGTCGCGCGAGCCGCGCATGCTGTGCGGCGTGATCACCGGCATCCGCCCGCAGATGACGCAGCGCGGCAAGATCCTGATCGTCACCCTGGACGACAAGACGGCGGTGGTCGAGGTGACCGTGTATTCCGAGGTGTTCGAGGAGAACAAGCGCATGTTCAAGGACGACGAGTTCCTCGCCGTCGTCGGCAAGGTGTCGGAGGACCGCTTCTCGGGCGGGCTGCGCATCTCGGCCGAGCGGGTGTTCGACATCGTCACCGCGCGCGTCAACTACGGCAAACAGCTGGCGATGTCGCTGCCGGCCAATGTCGACGCCAGGAAGATGGCCGAGTTGCTGGCGCCGCACCGCATGGCCGACGGCCTGCCGGTGGCGATGAAGGTCGCGCCGCAGGGCGTCAAGTGCGTGTTGCAGCTGGGGGAGGGCTGGCGCGTGGCGCCGTCGGACGATTTGCAGCTGGCGCTCAAGCAGGGCCTGGGCGCCAGCGAAGTCGAAATCGAATATTGATGGTGGTGGCGGCGCGGCCCGCGGCCCCGGCGTGACCGGGGCGCGGGCGCACTACTATATCTGCTCGTTCAAGCTGGTGATCGCGTAGCCCTTGGCGCCGATCTGCTCGAGCGGGTGGACGATGTGATAGCGCGGCAGATCGTCGCTGTCGTCGTCGACCTCGACCTTCTGCGCCTCGGGTTGCCAGTCGGTGCTGGTCGCTTCCTCGGGAATCGGCTTTCCTTCCGGCACGGCCAGATAGCTGTGCTTCCCTTGTGCTTCATCTCGGCAATAAATATCCACGCGCATGACATTCCCTCCTAGGACGAAAAAGTCATAGTACCGGATTTTGATTTGCCGGCGCGCACGCCGTTCAGGCGGCGGCCTGCGCCGCGTCGGCGCGCCATCCCTGGACCAGGTCGAACACCTGCTGCGGCGCGATCGCCAGCATGCAGGTGCAGCGGGCCGGATCGGCGCAATGGCCGCAGGGCTGCGCCGTGACCAGGTTGTGCGCGCGCGGGCCGACGGCGGCCCAGCGCGACGGGTCGATCGGTTTGAGCGGCGGGAACAGGCCCACCACCGGACGCCCCAGCGCGGCGGCCAGGTGCAGCGGCCCGGTGCCGCTGGCGATCAGGCCGTCGCAGCCGCCGATCAGCGCCGTGAAGCCCTCGAGGTCGAGGCGGCCGCACATGTTTTCCACGTTGGGCAGCGCCAGCAGCGCCGGCGCCTGCTCGGCCAGCAGTTCGCCCTCGGCCGGGCTGCCGGTGACCAGCACCCGCACGCCGCCGGCCGCGCCCAGCATGCGCGCCAGGGTGGTGTAGTGCTCCAGCGGCCATTCGCGGCCGTTGCCGTTCGATTTGGGATGCAGGATCAGCTTGAAACCGGGCGCGGCCAGCACGGCGTCGGCGGCCGGGTGGCGCGGCGTCGTCAGGCCGTACAGCTTCCACACCTGTTCCAGGGTCGGCACGAAGTCGATGCCCAGCGGCAGCAGCAGCTTGAAGCTGAGCTGGGCCTCGTGCAGCGGCGTTTTCTTGGCGCTGATGTTGATCAGGCGGTTGGCGGTGAACCAGTGGTAGACCCGGCGGCTGCTGCCGACGCGGCGCGCGATGCCGGCGCGGAAGGCGGCAATGGCCAGGTGGCGGCGCGGGAAGGCGAACAGCACGGTGTCGCAGTCGGCGCGCGCCATGGCGCCGGCCTGGTCGCCGCCGAGTTCCTCGAGCGTGAGCACGCGGTCGACGTGGCGGCACTGGGCGACCACGGCGGCGGCGTAGCGGCGGCACAGGAAGACGATTTCGGCCTGCGGGTAGATCTGCTTGAGGTAGCCCGCCAGCGACAGCGTCAGCACCACGTCGCCGATATTGTCGGTGCGCGTGATCATGATGCGGCGCGGCGGCGGATGGTGCCGCGCGGCCAGGCACAGGCCGGCCAGGCTGCCCACCAGCAACACGTAGAACGATTCGGGCGCCGGCGCCAGCGGCATCGCGCCGTCCAGGGTGAAGCCGACGAAGGCGGCCACCAGCACCAGGCCGGCCAGCGCCAGCGGGTGCTGGCCACGGTCCGGGCGGCGCAATTGCAGGATGAAGTGGCACAGCGGCGCCAGGTACAGCAACAGCAACACGGCGCTGTCAAGCGGTGTTCCGGCGGCCAGGTAGCGCTGCACCTCTTCGATGGCGGCGCCGATGCGTCCGGCCATGCCGACGGCCGGCATCACGCAGGCGATCACCAGCGCCAGGCCGCACAGCGCCAGCAGCCGGCGGTCGGCCAGCGAGCGCGCGTAGACGAGCAGGGGGATCAGCGCCAGCGCCAGGGCCAGCCAGCCGTGCGCGCCCGCCATCAGCGACGCGGCCATGCCGCACAGCACGGCCGGCACCGGCAACCAGGCCAGCCGCGTGTGGCGCAGCGCGCCCAGCCCGCACAGGCCCATCAGGCCGCAGGCCAGCGCCAGGTCGCCAAGGGTGGACGCGTAGCCCGGCGCGACGGCGCGCGCGGCGCCGCCCGGCAGGTGATAGATCGCCAGCAGCGCGGCCAGCACGCCGGCCGCGCACAGCCCGGCCCACAGTTGCCGCGCGCGCGGGCGCAAGTGGTACATGACGCCGATGCTGGCCAGGCCGAGCAGGGCCAGCGGCCAGTCCAGCGGCGGCTGGCCGGAGGCCGGTCCGCTGCCGGCGCGCAGCAGCGAGACGGCGAACCAGGCGCAGAAGGCGGCGATGACGCCGGCCAGTTCGAGGCCGTGGCGCCGGTAGACGGTCAAGATGGCGCGCGGGCGCAGCAGCACCACCAGCGGGAAGACCAGCACCAGCGCCGCCTGCGCCGCGCCGACGCCGAAGCCGGCCGCCAGCGCCAGCGCGGGCAACGCGAACAACAATGCGGAAGCGAACGGGCTGCCTGTCTCGGGTAGCGGCAGCGAGTTACTGGCAGTATTCATGGGCGCGAGGGTGGGTGGCGGCGGGCCGGGACGGTATTGGCGGAACAGTTCGATTATAACAGTTCATTATGGCACTATCTGGCCCGCGGCGAGGGCCGCCGGCTCCTGTTGCTCGCGCAATCCCCGCACCGCCCACGTGCAGCGTTCGGCCGCGCGCTGCAGCACCAGCGCGCGGTTGCTGCGCGCCTGGTCGCGGGCGTTTTCGCGGTGCCATAGGTGGAACACCTCGGTGGCGAAGGCGCCGTCCTTGCGCATCACGCCGGCGTTATACAGGCGCATCACCAGGTCGGCGTCCTCGTGGCCCCAGCCGAGGAAGCTCTCGTCGAAGCCGTTGACCAGTTCCAGGTCGGCGCGCCACACCCCCATGTTGCAGCTCTTGATGCGGCGCCACGTGAAGCGCTTGCTGGTGCGCAGCCAGTCCGGCAAGGTCATCAGCAGTTGCACTACTTTGTTGAGGTCGCCGCCGATGCGCCAGCGCAGCTTTTCGCCCAGGCTCAGGCGCTGCAGGTCGAGGTGTTGGTCGAGCGTGCGGCGGGTGGCCGCCTCGCTCAGCAGCACGCGGCTGCCGGAGACCAGGTGGCCGCGTTGCGCCAGCTTTTTATGTTGACTGATAAAATTTCGCTGCGGGACGCAGTCGCCGTCGAGAAAGACGATGTAGTTGCCCTTGGCGGCCAGGGTGCCGAGGTTGCGGGCGCGGGCCGCGCGGAAGCCCTTGTCCTCCTGCCACACATGGCGCAGCGGCAGCGGCGCGCGCGCCTGCAGCGCGGCCACGGCCTGGCGCGTGTTGTGGCCCGAGCCGTCATCAGCGATAATGATTTCGTACCCCAGGTCGGACTGCGCGAAGCACGCGTCGACCACGGCCGTGAGCGCATCGGGCCGGTTGTAGGTGGTGATGATGAGTGAAATATTGACGGCTGACATGTAATGAGCAGTACAAAATGCCCTGTAGTAATAATATCTAAAAATGAATGAATAATACCTTAACCAAGTTCTCCCTCAGCACTGTCTTTATCCACAGCCTGGTCTTTTGTTTGCCTTTTCTGGTCTTGATCACCAACTTCGGCGTGGGCTTGTGCAGCGTCGGGTTTTTGGTGGTGGCACTCTACCACTGGCGCCGCGCGACGCCAGTCTTGTTACCTCATGTTACTGAGATCCGTGGTGTTTTGACAGCGTTCGGCATCTTCCTGTTGCTGGCGGCGGTGGCCGCCGCCGCCCCGGACGGACGCGCCCGCAACCTGGAAAAACCATTGCGCATGCTCCTCGCGGCCAGCGCCATGCTGACGGTGTTGGTGTACCGCCCCGGCCGCAAGGCGCTGTGGTGGGGCTTGATCGCCGGCGCGTTCGCCGGCGCCGCCTTCATCGCCTACCAGCGCTGGGGCCTGGGCATGGAGCGCCCGGGCGGCTTGATCAACGCGATCACCTTCGGCGACCTGATGCTGTGCATGGGCTTGCTGTGCCTGGCCGGCACGCTCGATTTCGCCGGCCGCGCCGCCATCTGGCCCGGCCTCGGCGCGCTCGCCGGCCTGGTCGGCTCGATCGCCACCGGCACGCGCGGCGGCTGGGTCGCCATCCTGTTCTCGATGCTGCTGCTGGTGCGCTACGGCCACGTGCTGCGCGGGCGCCTGCGCAAGGGGCTGGCGCTGCTGGGATTGGCCTTGCTTGTAAGTACCTATTTCATCCCGCAAACGGGCGCCCGCGACCGCCTCGACCAGGGCATCAGCGACGTGCGCCAGTATGTCGACGGCGAGCAACGCTACACCAACGTCGGCGTGCGCATCGAACTGTGGCGCACGGCGCTGCGGGTGATCGAGCGCCATCCGGTGATGGGCGCGAGCGAGCGCGACGTCCGGCAGCAGCTCGAGCACATGGTCGAGACCGGGGAGAGCCGGGCGTTCGTGCTGGAATTCGAGCACTTCCATAACGATATCCTGCAACAACTGGTCTACGGCGGCATCGTCGGCCTGCTCGCCTGGCTGGGCACGCTGGTGGCGCCGTTCCTGTTCTTCTGGCGGCAGATGCGCCATCCCGGCGCGGCCGCGCCGGCGCTGGCCGGCATGCTGCTCACGCTGAGCTACTTCAGTTTCGGCCTGACCGAGGTGATCTTCTGGTCGACGCGGGCGGCGATGTTCTACGCGCTGATGCTGTTCGTGCTGGTCGGCTTCTGCCTGGCCGGCAGGCCGTCGGCTGCGCCGGCGGCCGCGCGGACGGCGCCATGAGCGCGCCGCGCATCCTGGTCATCTCGCCCAACTGGATCGGCGACGCGGTGATGGCGCAGCCGTTGCTGCAATTGCTGCGCGCGGCCCACCCGGAGCAGCCGATCGACGTGCTGGCGCCGCCGGCGGTGTCGCCGGTGTGGCGGCAGATGGCCGAGGTCGACGAGGTGCTGGAGACGCCGTTCCGCCACGGCGCGCTGCAGTTGCGCGAGCGCTGGAGGTACGCGCGGCTGCTGCGCCGGCGCGGCTACGACCAGGCCTATGTGCTGCCCAATACGATTAAATACGCGCTGATCCCGTGGCTGGCCGGCATCAAGCGGCGGGTCGGCTACAAGGGCGAGAGCCGGCACGGCCTGATCAACGTCATGCACCATGACGAGACGCCGCCGCGCCCGATGGTGGCGTTTTACGCGGCGCTGGCCGGCGCCCCGGCGGCGCCCGGGGCGGCGCAGGGCGCGGCGTTCCGCGCCGCGCTGCCGCGCCCGCGCCTGGCGGCCAGCGCGGCGCAAATCGCCGCCGTCTGCGCGCGCACCGGCATCGATCCGGCGCGGCCGCTGGTGGCGTTCGCGCCGGGCGCCGAATTCGGCGGCGCCAAGCGCTGGCCGGCGCGCCATTTCGCCGGCCTGGGCCAGGCCATCCTGGCCAACGACCCGGCCACGCAGATCGCCCTGCTCGGTTCGCCGAAGGACAGGCAGGCATGCGCCGAGGTGGCCGCCGCCATGCCCGCCGGCGCGGCCGTGTTCAACCTGGCCGGCGCCACCAGCCTGGCCGAGGCGATCGCGCTGGTCGCGCGCACGGCGGCGGTGGTGGCCAACGATTCGGGCCTGCTGCATATCGCCTCGGCGCTGAACCGGCCGGTGGTGGCGTTGTACGGCCCGACCGATCCGGACCACGCGCCGCCGTTCTCGGACCTGGCGGCGTCGATCTCGCTGCGCCTCGATTGCTCGCCGTGCAAGCAGCGCGAGTGCCCGCTCGGGCACCAGAACTGCATGGTGCAGATGGCGCCGGAGCTGGTGTGGGGAAGTTTGCGGCCCATGCTGGCACGGGCCGCGCCGCTCCAATCCGTCTGACCCGTTTAGTCCGTGACCGGATAATTGAACCGGCTCACCACGCCGCTCGGGGTGGTGACGGTGATGGTCAGCGCGCCCGTGCGCACCGGGTTGTTGCATAGCAGGCTGGAAGCGTCCTGGCCGGCATCGCTGATCAGCGACACACTGTAGGTCCATGCCGCCGAGTCGGCCGAATTGGTGTTTTGCACCGTGTAGCTGGGCGCGCCCATCACCAGGCCGTTGCTGGCGGCGAAGCTGATCACGGTGCCGGCCGGCAGCGGATTGCCCGGACGGTCGAACAACCACAAGGGATCGCCCGCGTGCGCCGCGCGCTGGTTGCCGGCGAACACGGTCGGATTGTCGTCGCGGATGGCGAACTGGTAGCTGCGCGGCACGTTGTCGAACTTGGTGCCGGTCACGCATTGGGCCAGCGCCAGCGTGCCGATGGTCGGCGCGCCGTTGGCCGCCTCGTTCAGCAGCGAGACATTGGCGGTGCTGTTGGACAATACCATCACCATCGCTTGCCGTACATTGACCGTGTTGGCGTTGCCGGTGTTGACGTTTGGCGTGGCCTGCAGCACGCCGTTGTAGGCGCCGTTGCCGCCCTGGTTCCAGACGCCGTTGCCGTTCGAATCGATGTATTGCTCGCCGCTGGCGCGCGCCGCGTTGCCGGTCCTCCAGATGTCGTCGCCGAAGTTGGCGTTGGCGTCGGTCACCGCGCGGTCGTTGCGGAACGGCTCGCCCAGATCCGTATAGCTTTCCCCACTCTCGAACAGGTTGTTGCCATTGGCGTCGACAAAGCTTTCCTCGCCCAGCGCGTAGGCCAGGATGGTGACGCGGCCGTCGGCCGGACGCGGGTTGCCGGCGCAGTAGCGCACCGTGCATTCGCCCGGCGTGCCTTTTTGCGTGATGACGGTGCCGTCGGTCAGCGTGGTACTGGTCAGCCCGGTCAGGCAGGAGGCGTCGATGGAGCCGCCCTCGGCGGTGAAGCTGACGGCGGTGCCGTCCGGCGCCGGATTGCGGAAGTGATCGGCCAGGCGGGCGGTGACCAGCGTGCCGGACGGCGCCGGGCAACCGTTGAACTGGCCGCCTTCGAGGTTCCTGATGACCGCGCTGAGGGTGAAGCTGTTTTGTTCCGGCACGCCGGTCGACACCACCAGCTGGTCCGACAGCGTGCTCAGGTTGGTCCCCGGCAGGCTGGCGGTCACCCGCACCGGCGTGTTGACGGTGCCGGCGGCCACGGTGGTGGTCACCAGGCCGTTGGCGCCGGTGGTGCCGCTGGCCGGATTGAGCGTCAGGCCGCCGGCGCTGGTGTTGAGCGAAAAGTTGACGGCCTGGCCGGCCACCGGGTTGCCGCTGCGGTCGAGTACCTTGAAGGTGATGGTGGCGCTTTCCTGGCGGCCGGCGCCGCCGGACCCCTTGAGCGCGATGTTTTGCGGCAGCGCCGAGACGAACGCCAGCTGGCCGGCGCTGGCCGGCTGCACCGTCAGGCTGGCGCTGCTGCTGATCGGGTTGCCGTTGAAGGTGAAGCTGGCGGTGACCACGTCCACGCCGCCGCAGCCGAGGTCGGTGTAGGAGGTGCTGGCCACGCCGTTGACGGTGGTCACCGGCGAGGCGATGCGCGCCTTGCCGTTGGCCACGCACGGCGACGTGAACGCGACCGACTGCGCCGGCGCGTACGGCGTGCCGCCGTTGAGCACGGTGGCGGTCAGGCTGGCGGTGCCGCCGGCGGCCAGCGTGGTGGGGGCGGCCACCGGCGCGCCCAGCGTCAACTGCGGCACTTGCACCGAATAGGGGACGTTGGCCGTCACGGTGGCGTTGGCCACGGTGGCGGTGGCGCTGACGGCGAAGGCGCCGGACACGCCGCCGGCCGCCAGTGTGATGCTGGCCTTGCCGCCGGCGTCGGTGATGGCGCTGCCGCTGGCCGGCGTGAACACGCCGGTCTTGTCGGTGGTGGTGAAGGTGACCAGCGTGTTGGGAACGACCTGGCCGGCGGCGTTCCTGAGCGTGGCGGTGACGGTGGCGCCGCGCTCGGGCGTGACGCCGGCGACGGCCGCGCCGCCGGCGTCGGTCAACGCCAGGGAGACGGCGGCGGCGCCGGTGGCCGGGTTGCCCGGGGTGGTGCCGCAGCCGGGCAGGCTGCTGGGCCGGCTTGGATCGATCGTGGTGCAGCCGCCGGCGGCGCTGCCGGAGCCGCCGCCGCAGGCGGTCAGCGCGACGGCGAGCAGCACGGTGGCGCACGCGGCGACTGCATGGTTGGCCCAGCGCGGGGACGGTGTTGTTCTGAGCATGGTTACTCCTGATTGAAATGGGGGGCGGCGCTGTTCATCGTCAACAGCGCAGCGTCGGGCAAACGTTTGGGCGCGGCGGCCTTGGCGGCGCGGTCCGGCGCGGCGTGGTCGCGACCCAGCACCACGCGCAGCGCCAGGCCGGCGGGCAGCGCGCGCGCCGGCAGCAGCTTGGCGCGGCCCTTGAGCGCGGCGCGCACCAGGACGGCGCGTTCGCGCTGGCCGGGCAGGTATTCGATGATGGTGTCGCGCTGATGGTGGCCGCGCTGGTTGACGACGTCGGCGTCGGCCGCCGCGGGCAGCGCGCCGCTGGCCAGCAGGCGGCGGGTGCGCTCGCCCAGCCCGCGCACGCCGTTGCCGTTGACGATCTGGATGCCGCCATCGCCATGGCGATTGCCATCGTCGGCATTGGACGCGGCGGCGGCCGGGGCCGGGGAAGCGGCGGCCGGTGCGGCGGCCACCGCTTGCAAGCTGAATTCGTTCGGCGCAAGCGCCACCACTTGCCAGCGCGCGCGCGCCACGCCGTCGTCCGCGGCCGGGGTCGTGCTCTGCGTCGGCGCGGCGGCGACGGTGGCGGCCGGAGTCGTCGCGGCGGCGCCGGGAGCCGGCGTCATGCGCGCCAGGTTGGCGCGCGCCTGCGCGTGCTGCGGATCGATGCGCAGCGCCTGCTCGATGGCCGCGCGCGCCGGCCCGGTCCGGCCTTGCAGATAGTACAGGTAGCCCAGGTTGTTCAGCGGCTGGGCGTCGTGCGGGAACTGCGCCGCCAGCTGGCGCAGCAGCTCGACCGCCTCCGCCTGCCGGCCTTCGCCGGCCAGCAGCACGGCGCGGGCGTTGCGGGCGTCGAGCCGGTCCGGCCGCAGCGCGATCGCGCGGGCGAAGGCGTCGTCGGCGGCGGCCGCCTCGCCGCGTTGCTGGTGGTAGCGGCCGAGGCGGTACAGGGCGTCGGCGGCGTCGCCGCCGTGCTCGACGCGCATCAGCGGCTCCACAGTCCATGGCGGCCTGGCCGGAGGCGCGCCGCAGCCGGCCAGCAGGGCGCCCAGCGCCAGCCACGGTATCAGCCGCGCGGTCATCAGTTGCTTCCCGTCAGCGACGGCATCAGGTTGCGGTAGATGTTCAGCATCGCCGGTCCCAGCAGCACCACGAACAGGCTGGGGAAGATGAAGAAGATCAGCGGGAACAGCAGTTTGAGCGAGATCTTGGCGGCCTGCTCCTCGGCGCGCTGGCGCCGCTTGGTGCGCAGCAGTTCCGATTGCACCCGCAGCGAATCGGCGATGCTGGTGCCGAAGCGGTCGGCCTGGATCAGCAACGTCACCAGCGCGTCGACGTCCTCGACGCCGGTGCGCAGCGCCAGGTTGCGCAGCGCCTTTTCCTTGGCGCTGCCGGCGCGCAGCTCCAACGTCACCAGTTGCAGCTCCTCGGCCAGCACCAGGCTTTTGAGGCCGATCTCGTTGGCCACGCGCGCCAGCGCCGCGTCCATCGCCAGCCCGGCCTCGACGCACACCGTCATCAGGTCGAGCGCGTCGGGGAAGCTTTCGAAGATGTCGCGCTGGCGTTTTTTCAACACGTGGTTGAGCACGATGTTGGGCAGGTAGTAGCCGATGCCGGCGGCGCTGACCAGCCACAGCATCTTATAGTCGCCCGGCCCGGCGGCGCGGCTGCTCAGGTACAGGAACACCAGCAGCGGCAACGCCACGGCCAGCCCGGTCTTGCCGGCGTAAAACAGGCCGGGCGTCGATGGCGTGCGCCAGCCGGCGTTGATGAAGCGCGTGCGCACCGGCGAGTTTTCCCAGCCTTCGGCCGGCACCGACAGTTTGGCCAGCGGCGCGGCCAGGTTGATGGCCGCCTCCAGCCAGCGCGCGCCGCGGCGGGTGACCTGGCTGCGTTCCTGCAGCGCCTCGAGCCGGTCCTTGACCGGATTGACCGTCAGCAGGCGCACCGCCAGCAGCACGCCGCCGAAGACGAACACGAACAGCACGGCCAGGAACAGGATCTGGATCAGCGTCATCGAAGCTCCTCAGACCCGGATATGGGTGATTTTGCGGATCGCGAACACGCCGAGCAGCATCATGCCGGCGGCGCCGTACAGCATCTTGCGCCCCAGCGGGTCGGTGAACAGCGGATCGAGCGAACCGGGGTTGGCCAGCGTGGCCAGGCCGCCGACGGCGAACGGCAGCAGGCCCAGTACCCAGGCCGACATGCGGCCCTCGGCCGACATCACGCGCACCTGGCCGAGCAGCTTGAGGCGGTCGCGGATGATGGCGCTGATCGAGGTCAGCAGGTCGGTCAGGTTGCCGCCCGTCTCGCGCTGGATCAGCACGGCGATGACGAAATAGCGCAGGTCGGTGCTGGGCACGCGCGTGGCCAGGTTCATCAGCGCGTCCGGCATGGCCACGCCGAAGTTGACCTCGTCGAAGACGCTGCGGAACTCGGCGCCGACGACGTCGTGCATCTCCTCGCCGACCATCTTGAGCGCGGTCGGGAAGGCGTGGCCGGCGCGCATCGCGCGGCTCATCATGTCGAGCGCCTCGGGCAGCAGGCGCTCGATGGTGGTGATGCGCAGCCGGCGCGCGCGCATCGCCTCGAGCACCGGCAGCCAGCCGCACAGGCCGGCGAGCACCAGGCGCCCCACCCAGGGCAGGCCCATGCTGGAAAAGACGATGAAGCCGACCAGCGCGCAGCCGCCCATCAGCGCGCACAGCTGCGCCGTCGTCATGCCGCGCCCGGCCTGCAGCAGCAGGCGGTCGAGCTTGGCGATGCCCGGCACGCCCGCCAGCAGGCGGTTGAGCGCGGGATCCCGGCTGTAGGTGCGCTCCTTGGTGATCGACACGGCCAGCTCGGTGCCGCTGTCGCCGATGGCCGCGCGCAGGCGCCGCGCGACGCGCTCGGCCTCGGGGCTGCGGGTCTTGTTCCAGCCGGTGAACACGCCCCACACCAGCAGGCCGACGGCGCCGAACACCAGCGCGCCGAACAGGATCAGACGAAGGTCCATGGCGGGTCCTATTTGGTGACCGGGTCGAAGGCGCTGGCCGACACCGCCACGCCGAAGTTGCGCAGGCGCTCGATGAAGCGCGGGCGCACGCCGCTGGCGGTATGGTGGCCGTGCACGGCGCCGTCGTCGGCCAGGCCGGTCTGCTTGAAGGTGAAGATTTCCTGCATCGTGATCATCTCGCCCTCCATGCCGGTCACTTCCTGGATCGACATGACCTTGCGCTTGCCGTCGGTCATGCGCGAGACCTGCACCACCACGCCGACGGCGCTGCTGATCTGCTGGCGCATGGCCTTGGTCGGCAGGTTGGCCGCCGCCATGCTGATCATGTTCTCGAGCCGGGTCAGGGCGTCGCGCGGGGTGTTGGCGTGGATGGTCGCCATCGAGCCCTCGTGGCCGGTGTTCATGGCGCCGAGCATGTCGAGCGCCTCGGCGCCGCGCACCTCGCCCAGGATGATGCGGTCGGGCCGCATGCGCAGCGCGTTGCGCACCAGCGCGCGCTGGCTGACCTCGCCCTTGCCCTCGATGTTGGGCGGACGCGTCTCGAGCCGCACCACGTGCGGCTGCTGCAGCTGCAGCTCGGCCGCGTCCTCGACGGTGACGATGCGCTCGGTGCGGCCGATGAAGCCGGAGATCACGTTGAGCATGGTGGTCTTGCCCGAACCGGTGCCGCCGGAGATCAGGATGTTGACCTTGGCCTTGCCCAGCCCCTGCAACACCTCGGCCATGTCGGCCGTCAGGCTGCCGTAGGCGACCAGGTCGGCCAGGCGCAGCGGGTCGGCCGAGAAGCGCCGGATCGACATGATCGGGCCGTCGATGGCCAGCGGCGGGATGATGGCGTTGACGCGCGAGCCGTCCGGCAGGCGGGCGTCGACCATCGGGCTGGACTCGTCGATGCGCCGGCCCACGCGCGAGACGATCTTGTCGATGATCTTCATCAGGTGGGCGTCGTCGCTGAAGGTGACGTCGGTCAGCTCGAGCTTGCCGCGCCGCTCGACGTAGATCTGGCGGTGGGTGTTGACCAGGATGTCGGAGACGGTCGGGTCCTCCAGCAGCGGTTCGAGCGGACCGAAGCCGAGCATCTCGTTCTGGATGTCGCGCGTGAGCGTCTTGCGCTCGGCGTCGTTGATGACGACGGCGTCCTCCTCGAGCAGCTTTTCGACCAGGTTGCGCAACTCGATGCGGATCTGCTCCTGGCTCAGGCGCTGCATGCTTTCCAGGTCGACGCGGTCGAGCAGCTGCGCGTGCAGGCGCTGCTTGAGCTTTTGGTAGGCGCGGTTGTCGATGGCGACGGCGCGCTGGCCGGCCACGCGCGTTTCGCCGCTTTCGAGCCGTTCGCGCAGGGAGATGGGAGGTGTGGACATGGTCGTTTAGCCTTGGTAAGGGAGGGCGCCGTCAGGCTTTGCGCGGACGCAGTTTGGACAGCCAGCCGCCGCCCTGCTGCTCGGGCGCGGCCTCGCCGCTGAGCTTGCGCGCCAGCTCGACCAGCGCCACGCTCAGCGGACTGGCCGGCGCCAGCTGGATCACCGGCACGCCCTGGTTGACCGAGCGCGCGGCGGCGTCGTAATGGTTCGGCATGGTGATGCTGACGTCGGTGTCGAACGCGCCCTCGAGGTCTTTGAGCTTGATCTCGCCGCCCTTGTCGTGGCGGTTGACGATGACGCTGATCTTGTCCTTGCCGTATTCGAGCGAGCGGAACACGTTGAGCATGCGCTTGCCGTCGCGGATGTAGGGCAGGGTGGTTTGCAACACCGGATAGATCTGGTCGGCGTGGTCGAGCGCGCGGATGGTGACCGCGTCGAGGCTTCGGCCGACGTCGAGCAGCACGAAGTCGTAGTGGCGGCGCGCCAGCTTGAGGATGGCGTCGATGTGGTCGGGCTTGACGTCGTTGGCGTGGGTCGGGTCCGACGGCGCGGCCAGCACGCCGTAGTTGGGCGTGACGTTGAGCATGCTCGAGGCCAGGAACGACGGGTCGAGCCGGTGGATCTGCTGGGCCACGTCGCTCAGCGTCGCCAGCGGCTTGTGGTCGGAGACGAACAGCGAGGCGTCGCCGAACTGCAGGTTCATGTCGATCAGCGCGACCTTGTACTTGCCGCTGGCCGCCAGCGCGTAGCCGAGGTTGGTGGCCAGGAAGGTGGCGCCGCTGCCGCCCTTGCACGAGATGAAGGCGAGCACCTTGCCGTTGGCCTGGCTGCGCCGCTCGAGCTTTTCGCCGATGCGTTCGATGGCCGTGTTCAGGCTGGCGCTGGTGGCCGGCGACGGCAGCACCTCGCGGATGCCGGCGCGCATGGCCTGCATCAGGAACTCGGGGTCGCGCTCTTCGCTCAGGGCCACGCAGGCGATGCGCGGGTGCTGCGCCGAGAAGCGTTCGAGCAGGTCGAGGTCGCCGTCCCCGACCGACGGGCGGTCGATCACCAGCACGTCCGGCAACTGCTCGTCGCCCAGCATCGACAGGCGCGCCACGCCGCCGCCCAGGTGGTCGACCTCGTCGGAGGGCGAGCGCGCGCGCAGCATGCGCATCACGTCGGCCAGGTGCCGCTCATCGCGGGAAATGACAGCTATCTTCAATTTGGTTCGTGCTCGCTGGTGGGTGGAACGCCGGTCACTTGAGGCCGGAACCGATGGTAAAGCCGCTTTGCTGCTGCTGGTCCTGCGACGAATACGAGCGCTGGTAGTTCTCGTAGGCGGCCGCCGCCGCTTGCGCGTCGAGGCCGTTGACGGGACGGCGGTCGTTGGCCGCGCGCGGGTCGAGCGTTTGCTGGGCCACGGCGGCGCGCAGGCTGGCGCCGAACTGGCGGTCGATGTTGGGCGCGTTGGCGCAGGCCGACAGCGCGCAGGCGGCCGCCAGGGCCAGCAGGCGGGCGCCGGCGCGGCGCGGCGAAATTGGGGTCGGTGGCATGGGGCGTCCTATTTCACGTCGAAGCCGGCGGCCGGCGGTGCCGGCTGGGCAGGGGAGGCAGGGGGGGCGCCGCCTTCGAGCTTGCCGCGCAAGAAGAAGTCGGCGCGGCTCGGCTCGCTGTAGGCGTCGGTCGGCAGTTTGGGGTTGGGCGGCAGCGGCTTGGCCAGGTGCGGCGTGACGATGAACACCAGTTCGGTGCGGTCGCTCTGGAAGTCGCTGCTGCGGAACAGCGCGCCCAGCACGGGAATCTCGCCCAGTCCCGGGAAGGCCTTGATGTTGGTGGTGACGTTGTTCTTGATCAGCCCGCCGATGGCGAAGCTCTGGCCGTCGTACAGCTGCACCGTGGTGCTGGCGCGGCGCGTGGTGAACGACGGCAGCACCGACGTCGCCGCGCTGTTGCCGCTGGTGATGCCGACGCCTTCACGGTTCAGTTCGGACACTTCGGGCGACACTTTCAGGTTGATGCGTCCGCCTTCGAGCACGGTCGGGGTGAACTTGACGGCCACGCCGTATTCCTTTTCCTCGAGCGTGATGGTGGGCACGCCGGTGCCGCTGTTCTGCGATACCGGGATGAAGATTTTGCCGCCGGCCAGGAAGCTGGCCTCCTGGCCGCTGATGGCCATCACCGTCGGCTCGGCCAGGATCTTGACCAGGCCGTCGTTCTTTTGCGCGTCGAAGGTGAGGAACTTGCCGTTCTTGCCGTTGAAGGCGTCGAGCTTGCCGGGATTGCCGGTGAGCAGATTGCTCAGCAGCGTGTAGGTCCAGCTGCCGCTGTGGCCCACCAGGCCGACGCTGGCGCCGAGCTGGTCGACCAGGGTCTTGGAGATTTCGGCGATGCGCACCTCCAGCATCACCTGTTGCGGCGCCGCCACAGCCAGCATGTTGATGACGCGCCCGCCGGCGCCGGCCGGGCTGTTCGGCGCGGCCGCGCTGGTGGCCGGCGTGGCCGCCGACAGCAGCGACGCCGGATCGGCGCCGCCCGCCGCCGGGCCGGCCGCCGGGGCCGCCCCCGCGCCGGAACGGCTGTTGCGCTGCAGGTAGGCGCCGGCCACGGACACGATCTGGGCCGCCTTGACCGAGTCGCTGACCACGCCCGACAGGATCAGCGCGCCGCCGGAGACGGTGATGCGGATGTCCTTTTCGGTCGGGAACAGTTGATCGAACTGCTGGCGCAGCGCTGTGCTGTCGAGGCCGACGACGATGTCGATGATGGTGGCCTGGTTGGCCTTGTTCCACAGGATCAGGTTGGTCGAGCCGGTCGACTTACCCAGCAGATAGACTTCGCTCGGATTGAGCAGGATGACGTCGGCCACCTTGGCGTCGCCGACGGCCAGCCGCGCCACCGGATAGGGCAGGTGCATCAAGGTCGACTTGCCCTCGGACAGGGTCATCAGCGCGGCCAGTTCGGTGCCGCGCGCGGCCGTGGGGGCGGCGGCGGGCGCGGGCGCCGGGGCCGCGTTCGCCAGTACCGGCAGCGCGCACAGCGCGGCCAGCACGGCGCGGGCCAGCAGCGGGAGACGGGAGGGCGCCGGCCGGGCCGCGCGCGTGGTTGCAGTCATCAAGGCTATCTCTCTGGTGAGGGCGGTATATGTTTATAACTGCGGTTTATAACTGCGGCTTAGAACTGCGGTTTAACACTTCGGTTTAACTTCGGTTTAAAACTGCCGTTTAAAACTGCTGGGAACTACGGTCGAGGCCTTTGATCATTTCCACCTTGTCGCCGGCCGGCGCCGGGCGCGGCGCGGCCGGTCGCGGCGCAACGGGGGCCATTGCCGCCGGCGCCGGCGCCGCAGCCGGCGCGTGCGCCACCGGCTGCGGCTTGCCGTCGTCGAGCAGGCTGCTCTTGGTGGCGCCTTCGGTGTTGGCCGACAGCGGATCGATCTGGTTGCGCAGCACCAGCGACAGCGTGCCGACGCTGCGCGCCAGGTCGAGTTTTTCGACTTGTTCCGGCGTCAGTTCCAGGGTCACGGCGTTGACCACCTTGGGCTTGGTGTCGTCGCGGTTCGATTCCTGCGCGATGGCCAGCACCAGGATGCGTTCGAGCACGATCTTCGAGATCGCCTGCTCGCGCGCGCCGGTGTCGCCGCCGCTGTCGCTTTGGGTGTTGACCAGGATGTCGACGAAGTTGCCGGGCAGCGCGAAGCCGGCCACGCCGACGACGTCGTTGACGCGCACCGTCATGGCCCGCTTGCCGGCCGCCACCACGGCCGACAGGCCGCCGCTGGTGCCGGCCGGGGCCAGCTTGCTTTCCATCAGCGGCTCGCCGCGCAGGATGTTGGTGCGCGTGATGCGGCCGTCGAGCGTTTTGGCGTCGACGATGGCGCCGGGCGGCATCGAGTTGACCGGCCAGTCGACCATGTGGATCAGCTCGGGCGTGACGCGCGTGCCCATGCCGATGTCGAGCAGCGCCACGGCGACCTTGTTGCTGTTGCTGGCGGACTGGCCGGCGATCCACTGCGCGGCCAGCACCACCGCCGCCAGCGCCATCACCAGCGCCACCGCTATCATCGTCAAGGCCCGCGTATTTCTCATGCTGTGCTTTCGTGGTTATTCGTCGTTGTTGCGTACCGGGGCGGCCGGCCGCCGGCTAGGCCGGTGGCGACTGGTCGCGGCGGTCGCGTTCTTTTTTCTGCTGTTCGTTGACCCGGCGCGCGCCGGCGCCGGCGAAGTAGTTGTTCCACGCCCAGTCGAGCGCGCGCCGGTCGACGCGCGCGGGCGTGCCCTCGTAGCGGGCCAGGTCGCGCACTTGACGGATCAGGTCGCGCGGATAGCAGGCCAGCAGCGGGGTGTCTTCTTTCGCGTGGTGTTCGCTGAGCAGGTAGGCGAAGGCGTCGGCGTCGAACGCCATGCCGTATTGCGTGCACGCCTGCCTGAAAAGCAGCTCATATTCCGCCTGGGTTTGGGGCGGCACTTCGATCTTGTAGGCCAGCCGGCGCAGAAAGGCGCCGTCGGATAATCGCTCTGGCAAGAAGTTCGACGAGAATACCACGACCACATCAAAAGGGACCTGGAAAATGTGGCCTGTATGCAACGAAAGATAATCCACGCCACGATCCATCGGCACGATCCAGCGGTTCATCAGCTCCAGCGGCGAGCAGCGCTGGCGTCCCAGGTCGTCGATGATGAAGATGCCGTTGTTGGCCTTCAGGTGCGGCGGCGCCTGGTACAGGCGGGTGTTGGGGTCGAAGCGCAGGTCCAGCATTTCGAGCGTGAGCTCGCCGCCGGTGAGGGCGGCCGGGCGCTGCACGCCGCGCACCCAGCGCGCGTCGAGCTGGCGCAGCAGCTCGCCGCCCTCGGCCGGCTCGGCGGCGCGCTCGGCGGCGCCGGCGGCCACGCGGTGCTGGACCGGGTCGTAGAACGGCACCACCTCGCCGTCGATCATGATGGCGTGCGGCACGGCGATGACGCCGTGCAGCAGGCTGCACAGGCGCTCGGCCAGGAAGGTCTTGCCGCTGCCGGCCAGGCCGTAGATGAACATCGCGCGGCCCGAGTTCATCGCCGCGCCCATCTGGTCGAGCACGGCCTGGTTGGCGACCACGTCGTGAAAGCCGGCGCGCACGTGCGCGCGCGTGACGTGCAGGTGGCGCACGCTTTGCGCGGCCACCTGGGCCACGTAGGCGGCCAGGGTGACGGGCGCCGGGCCGGCGTAGGCGTTGCGGTTGAGGCAGGCGACGGCGCGCTGGGCGCCGGCCTCGGTGAGGTTGTAGGTCAGGTCGGCGTCGGTGCCGCTGTGGCCGCTGCGCGTGACCTCGACCAGTTTTTCGGTCTTCAGGAAGGCCACCAGCGGCGTGATGGCGCTGATGCTCAGTTTCAGATGGCTAGCCAGTTCGGGTAGCCGCACCTGTCCGCGCTGGAACAGGACCTTGGCCACCAGTTCGGTCAGGAACAGGAAAGGCAGTCCAGTTTCCTCGATGCTGCGTGGCGCGCGGGCGTTGGCCGGCGCGTCGCGCTCGGCATTGGCGGCCATGAGGTCCGGCTCGGCGTGCATGAAATCCTTGTCGTGATACAGGTATGAAGATTGTCGGCAGATAATTGATCCAGGTCAACATCATGCGTGGTTCATGTGTCCCGCGTGGCAAAAAAAAGACACACTTTTCAGGAAAACAACGCTTCGCCGCGCCATGCGCCCCACACCAGGTAGGGCAGGGTGCCGGCGGCGATGGCCACCGCGTACGGCAGGCGGCCGCTGGCCTCGGCCGGCGCCTCGATCTTGATCGCCTCGCCGCCGAGGCGGCGCATCAGCGCGTACACGCCCATGTGGTAGGTGTTGCGCACCATCGCGCGCAGGCGCCCGTGCCAGGCCGCGACCGCCAGCGCCAGCACGCCGCCCGCCAACAGGGTCAGCAGCACGCTGACGACGGTTCCCCACGGGCCGACGAAGGCGCCCACCATCGCCATCAGCTTGACGTCGCCGGCGCCGAGCGCGCGCATGGCGTACATCGGCACCAGCAGCGCGAGTCCGGTGGCCAGGCCGGCCAGCGACCACGCAAAGCCGATGCCGCCCTGCGGCGCGATGAACAGGCCGGCGCCCTCGGCGTACAGGCAGTTGAGCGCCACGCCCAGCACGGCGCCGCCGAACACCAGCGCGTTGGGGATGCGGCGCGTGCGCAGGTCGTTCCACACGGCCAAGGCCAGCAGGGTGCACAGCAGGATCAGGGGCAGCTTGTTCATGACGCGTTCGACCGGAAAGGGAGGTGCTGCGATAGTAGCGCGGGGTGTGTGCGCCGGGCAAAAAAAAAGACCGGCGCGCGGGCCGGTCCTTGTTACCGCTGGTGGCGATTACGCTACCTTGGTGCCGCCCAGTGCTTCGATCACGGCGTTGAACTTGGTCTTGAGCGCAGGGCCCATGGCGGTGGCGGCGGCGCCGGCGACGACGGCGATACCGGCGGCGATCAGGGCGTATTCGATGGCGGTGACACCGGCTTCGTCATTGATGAAATTTTTGATGGCGTTCATGGTCGTTTCCTTGGATATAAGTGAGATTGCGAAATGGTGTTACGGCATTCCACTAAAACGGGGGTCAGGTTTTAGGTCCTAAAACTGCTAGCAGCGTAATGATGACCACCACTGAAACGAGCGCGCCGATCAATGCATATTCGATCAGGCTGGCACCGCCGGCATCGCCGATGAACCGGCCGATGTCGCGTACCCTGCCTTTTGATCCTTGCATCCCGCACTCCTGTTGGTCGTTCCTGGCTGATTTCCTCTCAGCTGTTTCAAGTTCGCTGCTGATGTAATGAATTCTACGGAAGCCCATCTTGATCCACATCAGACGGATGTCACTTTGTCGGGGGAGGATTGTCACGATGTGCGGCGGCCGCGCCGTGACAAATGTCACGGGGGCGGCCGTTGGCGCGGTGTGGCGGGGAGGGAGGGCGCGGCCGGCGCGGCGGCCGGTGATGTGGCTAGGAGGCGTTCAAGCCGTGGCGGGTGGCGTAGACGTACAGTTCGAGGCGGTTGGCCACGCCGAGCTTTTGATAGATCGTCGTCAGGTTGTTGCGCAGCGTCGGTTCGGCGATGAACAGCTTCGCGGCCAGTTCCTTGTTGGGCGCGCCGTTGCTGTCGGCGACGACGGCGACGATCTTGCGCTCCTTGGGGGTGAGCGTGGCGATGCGCGGCGCCTCCGGATCGGCCGGCGCCGCCGTGACCATCTTGTTGAGCAGTGCCTGCGTCAGCGCCGGGTCCAGGCACAGCTCGCCGCGATGGACTTGCCGGATCGCCGCCAGCACCACCTCGGCCGGCGCCTCCTTGCCGACCACGCCGCGCGCGCCGAGGCGCACCGCCTCGCCCAGCAGCGCCTGGTCGCGGTTGCCGCTGAGGATCAGCACGCGCGCGCCGCTGTCGGCCAGCAGCGCCGGCAGGATTTCGATCGAGCTGCGGCCTTCGAGGTCGAGGTCGAGCACGATCAGGTCCGGGCGCAGGCGCCGCGCCTCCAGCAGCGCGCTGTCGTTGTTGTGGGCGGTGCCGACCAGTTGCAGTTCGGCGCCGGCGCTCTCGACCAGTTTTTCGAGGCCCCACAGCATGGTTTTGTGGTCGTCCACCAACAGCAGGCGGATCGGGGCGGTGCTAGTGCTCATGAAATTGTCCCTCGTTAGACCGGAATGGCGACGCTGACCACGGTGGCGCCGCGCGCCAGGTGCTCGATCGCTATCGTACCGCCAAGCGCGGCGGCGCGCTCGGCGATCGAGCCGGGCAGGAAGGCGGTGGCCGGCGGTTCCGGACTGTCGTTTTCGATGCGGATCACCAGCTGGCCGCCGACATTGCTCAGGTCGACCAGTCCGCTGCGGGCGCGGGTGTGCTTGCGGATATTGCTCATGCCTTCATTGACGATCTGGAACACCTCGGCGGCCAGGCGGTCGCTCACGCTCAGGTCGTCCGCCGCGCGCACCTCGATCGTGATGCCGTAAAAGGCGCGCACCTGGCCGGCCTGGCGGCGCAGCGCCACCAGCAATTCGGCTTCCTGCCGCGCCGCGCCCTGGCGCACGGTCTTGGCGAAGGCGCGCATGTCGGCGATGACCTGGCCGGTCATGTCGAGCAGCCGGTCCAGTTCGGCGGCGGCGGCGTGCTCGGCCTCCAGGCTCTGGCGCACCGCGCTGATGCCGTGGCGCAGGCCGATGTAGGGCTGGATGGTGCTGTCGTGCAGGTCGCGGGCGATCTTTTGCCGTTCGCGGAAGGCGGCGTCGGACGCCAGGCGGTCGAGCAGCATGATGTTTTCGATGACCGGGAACACCTGCGCCGCGAGCTGCTGCAGGAACACGGCGTCGCCACGGTTCAGGCGCTGCTGGTCCGACACCAGATAGATGCGGCCTTCGCCCTTGCGCAGCGGCAGCGGCGCGCTGACGAAGGAGGCGGCGTCGAGCAGGTCGGCCAGCGGCTCGACGGCGTCGGCGCCGAGCCGGCGCCAGGCCGGCGCGCCACGGACGCGCTGCGCCGCCTCGAGCGTGCGCGGCAGGCGCGGGTGCAGCGCCCGCGCGTACTGCACCAGCGCGTCGTCGCCGAACGCGAGCAGCGGCGCGGCGGCCGCCTCGCCGAGCATCGAGCGGGTGCCCTGGCCGGCCTGGCCGCGCGCGCTGGTCGCATGCAGGCGCCACAACTCGTCCGGCCCCTCGCGCATCAACAGCAGGCATTGGCTGGCGTGGTGGAAGTCGCGCGTCTGGTGCAGGATCGAGGCGATGGTCTGGTCGACGCCGAAGCGCGGGTTGGACAGCTGGCTGACCTCGCGCAGCAGCGCCAGGCGGCGGCGCTGGGTCAGGCCGAGGCCGCCCCAGTAGGCGATCATGTAGCCGAGCGCGAGCACGAAGGTGGTGCGCAACCACAGCTGGCCCTGGTTGGTGCTGTTGTTGGCCAGCCACGTCGCCACCGCCAGCGCCACGGCGGCCGCCAGGGTGATGCGCGCGCCCTCGTCGAATCCCCACTGGAACGACGCGGTCAGGATCACGAAAAAGAAGAAGGGGTAGAAATAGCTGCTGCCGCCGCCGGTGCAGTAGATCATCAGGCAATACCAGCCCAGGTCGAGCCAGTAGACGACCTTGCCGTGCCAGAACGGGTTGCCGTGGTAGCGCACGGCCACCAGCAGGGTGGCGCTGTGCAGCAGGTAGCCGATGAAGATCAGCCAGGTGAGGGCGCCCTGGCGCTCGTAGGCGCCCATGTCGTCGGGGGCGATGAACAAGGTCAGCAGCGCGGAGACGGCCAGCACCAGCCGCATGATGAAAATCATCGAGGCGCCGGCGACGTCGTTGTTGCGTGGTTGTGCTGCTGTCTGCATGAAAGTTGTGGCTAAGCTGTCCAATGTGTTGCTCTCTCCCGGCCTGCAGGACATATACGGTTGCCCTACAGCATTGGTTTCACTATAGTGAACAGACATTAAAAGTTAGTCAAAATAGTTGCGCTAGCGACACGTCGGAGTCTACGCACAGAAGCAGGTCCTGTCTAGCCGGATCTAGCAGAGCGTGCGCGGATGATGTTGAGGAAAAACATTAAATGATTACGCGAAACAAAATAAGCGGGTTACAATGTCTTCATCGCCACCCCGATCCAGTGGCGCCGGCGTCGGCGCGCAAGCGGCCGCAATCGCCTCCACCGCAGTGCCGCGCCGCGTGCGCTCTTGCCTGTCCCCCTGCTGTCCGCCTCACGGAAGCCTTGTTATGACTGTATCCAGATTCCCGCGCGCACGCCAGAAGGGCTCGGCAGCGGTCGAAATGGCGTTTATCGCGCCGGTGTTGTTTTTGCTGCTCATGGCCGTGTTCGAGTTCAGCATCATCTTCTTCACGTCGCTGACGATGCAGTACGCGGTGCGCGAGGGTTCGCGCTACGCCATCACCGGCCAGAGCGACCGCGACCCGGCCGCCAGCAACCGCCAGCGCTATTTGGCCATCATCCAGTCGATCAAGGACAATTCGGTGGGCATGTACGATTCGGTCAACCCGGTGATCACGGTCAACAACACCACCTACGCCACCGCCAACGCCTATTCGGCGACGATGTTCGGCGGCCCGGACGACGTGGTCGTCATCCGCCTCGATTGCAGCTGGAAGATCGTCACGCCGATCATCGGCGCGATGTTCCAGGGCGGCGTATTGCATTTTTCCGTGGCGACGACGATGCGCAACGAGACCTACCAATGAGGCGCCGCATGCCACCCCACCAATCCTTGCCGCGGCGGCGCCGCCGCGCCGGCGGACTGGCCGCCGTCGAGTTCGCGCTGTGGCTGCCGCTGTTGCTGCTGCTGGTCGTCGCGCTGGTCGACATCGCCCGCGGCGTGCAGGCCAACATGATCCTGATTAACCTGAGCCGCGAAGGCGCCAACCTGGCCTCGCGCGGCAAGCTGCAATTGTCGGAGAACGCGCAGGTCATCATCGGCCAGGTGGCCGCGTCGGGCTCGCCGCTGGAGATGAACGAGCGCGGCATGATCTATGTGACCCGCATCATGGGACTGGCCAGCAACGGCGTCACGCGCAGCATCGTGCTCGAGCAGTACCGCTGGGACGACTCGGTCAACAACCGCGGCTTCCGCGTCAGCGGCTACGCGCCCGCCAGCAAGATCTGGACCTGCGGCAGCTGGGCCGGCGCCGTGGCCGGCACCTGCGTGGTGCCGACCGGCGCCAACGCGCCGGCGGTAGCGCTGATGAGCGGCGCGCTGGCCGACGGCGAAGTGATCTACGTGGTCGAGACGTTCTACAAATTCAACATGGTGTTCGCGCCATTCTCCCTCGGCTCGGTGTCGACCTCGACCATCGGCCCCGATCTTTACTCGATGACGGTGTTCTGATGAGACGCTTCCCCAAACCCCAACAACGCGGCATGGTGACGGTGCTGCTGGCGATCTGCGTGACGGTGCTGATCGCGGCCGTCGGGCTGGTCCTCAGCGCCGGCCTGAGCTACATGATCAAGTCCAAGCTCAACGCGGCCACCGACGCCGCCAGCCTGGCCGCCGCGCGCGCCACCAGCATCGGCGGCGACCAGGCCACGCAGACGGCCAACGCCCGCGCGGCGGCGACGCGGTTTTTCAACGCCAATTTCCCGGCCAACTATTTGCTGTCGACGCCGACGCTCAACGAAACGCAGGTGAGCTTCAACGGTGGCGAGGTGACGGTCAACGTCAGCGCATCGGCCACCATGCCGAGCGTGTTGATGGGCGGTGTGGTGTCCGGCCCGCTGTCGCCCAGCGTGATGACCGAAACCAAGCGCAAGGACCTCGACATGGTCGTCACGCTCGACATCTCCGGTTCGCTCAGCGGCCAGGCGGCCACCGTGCGCAGTTCGGCCATCACCTTCCTCAAGCAATTCAATTCGGAGCGCGACCGCGTCGGACTGCTGCATTTTTCCTATGGCGCCGTGATCGACGATCAAATCCGGCCGATCGCGCGCGGGTTCGACCGCACCAGCATGACCACCCACATCAAGGGCTATGCGTTCACCGGCTCGACCGCCTCGCCCGAGGGCATGTACGAGGCGCGCAGAATGATCAACAGCGTGCCGACGGCCAACCTGAACCGCTCCAATCTGCGCGTGATCGTGTTCTTCTCCGACGGCGCGCCCAACTCGTTCGGCACCTATCTGACGTGGAACAACGGCGTCTGTAAGAAACCCGGCACCGTCACCACCGACGACGACGGCAGCGGCGAGCCGGGCGGGCTGTACAAACTCGACCAGCAGTCCGACGACGTCGGCGACGGTTGCACCCCGGAGACCGAGTACAACGGCACTTATCTGAAGAACCGCGCCTCCGCGCTGCCGGCCTTCTACAATGCGCACGTCACCTATGAACAGTCCAACGACCCGAAGACGACGTACGAGTTCCCGGTCGTGACCAATTCGCCGCGCGTGGTGACCAACGCCATCACCTACCGCAACGTCAACCGCGCCGCGCGCAACCTGGTCGAGGCGATGGCCGCCAAGTCGCGCGACGAAGGGATCTTCGTCTTCACGCTCGGACTGGGCTCGGCGCTGAAGGCCGGCAGCGGCGCCGATGGCGAAAAGGGCGAGGACACGCTCAAGTGCATGGCCAACGCCACCGACGCGCCGAGCCGCTGCTTCAACGCCGCCAAGCCGATCGGCGTGTACTGCTACGCCGCCACGCAGGCCGACCTGACGCCATGCTTCTCCAAGCTGGCCAGCGCCATCCTGCGCATTTCTAAGTAAGCCTCAGCGTCCGGCGATCCGGCGCAGCGCCGCGCGCGCGACCGGCGCCGGCACCACGTGCGGGCCGTCGAACTCCTCGTAGTGGACCGCATAGTGCTCGCGCGCCAGCTGCAGGGCGATCGCGCGTCCCTGCGTGACCGGCAGCACCTCGTCGCCGCTGCCGTGGGCGACGAACACGCGCGGCCGCCCGACGCGCCGCATCGGCTTCATGAAGCCGGGCGAGAACGCCACGATATCGCTGAATAAATCTCCGTTCATCAAGCCGACCGACAGCGCGTACGAAGCGCCGTCGGAAAAGCCGCCGATCACCAGCGCGTCCGGGTCGACGCTGTAGCGCCGCATGGTCCACGCCAGCACGCGGTCGAGGAAGGCCAGGTCGGGGCCGTAGCCGCCGCGGATCACGTCCCAGCTGTCGGTCAGCGAGCGCGGTATCAGCAGCAGCGCGCCATGGCGCCGCGCGTGCTCGATGGCGCTGTCGTCGGCGCCGCCGAGCAGTTGGCGCACGCCGTGCAGCAGCACGATCAGTTGCAGCGGGCGCGCGGGTGCGCCGTCGGCCGGCGCCGGCACGTGCAGCACGGCCTGGCGGCCGTTGGCGAAGGCCAGCGTGTGGCGGCCGGGCGGCAGCGGCGCCGGCGGTGCTTGCTCCAGCAGCGCCAGCGGCCGCAACGCCGGACGCGCGCGCAGCCGGCCGTCGCTATGCGGGTCGGCGGGCGTCGCGGGAGGGGATCGCGTGGCCACGGCGCCTGCCTATGCCGCTACTTGGCGCGCACGTAGGAGGTCAACTCCCAGCTGTCGCGGTTGAAAATGCGGCCTTGCCAGTCGGTGTCGCGGTAATCGAGCTTGACGAAGTTGTTCAGTTCCGGGGCGAACCAGACCGTCTCGGTCAACTGGCCGTTGCCGCCGTTGCTGTTGGTTTCGTCGCCGCGGTAGAGCGCCTCGACCACCACCTTGATGGCGTCGAACTCGCCGGCCGGCGCCTTGATTTTTTCCCAGTCCAGCACCTTGCCCTTGATGGTGTAGCGCCAGTGCTTGCCCTGTTTCGGATTGTCGCCGGTGACCTCGGTGCTCCATTCCTTGCCGGGGGTGAGCGGGAACGCGTAGCGCGCGAACGACGGCGAGAAATGCATCGCGCCACGGTCGACCGGGTTCATTTCGGCGCTGAAGAGCTGCTTGGTCACCAGCGCGTTGCTGGACGCCCGGCGCACCTCGACGTGCACGCCGGCGTTGTCGATGGCGGTGACCTCCATCTTGTTGACGTTGCCTTTGACGCCTTTCCAGACGTCCGTGTATTGGTAGGTCCAGGAGTCGCCGACGGCCGGTGTGGGCATGGGCGCGGGCAGGTGCGCCTCGGCCAGTGCGAACGGTCCGGCCAGGACCAGGCAAAAGGCGATACAACTTTTCAGGGTGATGCTGTTGCGCATACTGTCTCCTTTAATTGTAATTTGTTCGACAACGTTATCACAATCCGGGAGGCCCTCATCGGCTTTTTCGTCGGGATTCACCGGCCTTCGATGGGCGCGTGTTCCTTCATCAAATCGGCCACCCAGTCGATGAACACGCGCAGCCGGGTGCTGACATAGCGGTTCTGCGGATAGGCCACGTGCAGCGGCATGGGGGGCAGGCGCCAGTCCTCCAGCAGCGGCAGCAGTTCGCCGCTGGCCACGTGCGGCTTCGCCATATAGCGCGGCAGCCACAGCACGCCCATGCCGGCCAGGCCGGCCGCCAGATAGGCGTTGCCGTCGTCGACGGCGACCACGTAGCGCGCCTCGATGGCGACCGTCTCGTCGTCGCGGCGCAACAGCAGCGGATAGGTCTTGCCGGTGCGGCCCCATAAAAAGCCGACCACGCGGTGCGCGCCATGCTCGAGCTCGCTAGGATGGGCGGGCGCGGCGTGGCGCGCCAGGTACGCGGGCGCCGCGTACACGCCCAGCTGCAGGTCGCCGACGTGGCGCGCCTTGAGCGACAGGTCGCGCAGCGCGCCGCCGCGGATCACGCAATCGACGCTCTCGCCGATCAGGTCGATCGTGCGGTCGCTGACGCCCATGTCGATTTGCAGATCCGGATAGCGGGCGTGGAACGCCGGCAGCGCCGGCATCAGGATCATGCGCGCCAGCGGACTGGGCACGTCGATCTTGAGCTTGCCCTTGGGCTGCGCCGACGCATTCGACAGCCCGGACTCGGTATCGTCCAGATCCGCAAGCAGGCGCACCACGCGCTCGTAGTAGGCGGCGCCGTCGGCCGTCACGTTGACCTTGCGCGTGGTGCGGTTGAGCAGTTTGACGCGCAGGCGCGCCTCGAGCTGCTGCACCAGCTGGGTGGCGCTGGTGCGGCTGATGTGGAGCGTCTCGGCCGCCTTTGTGAAACTGCCCGCCTCCACCACCCGGACGAACGCCGTCATCGCATCGAACCTGTCCATATCGTCTCCCGATCCATTAATTGTTTGGATTATACAAATAGTGATGGGATATTTTTGGCGTTTATCTGGGCTTTGATTGCAAGTAGACTGGATTCTTCTGCATATATAAGGAGTTAGCCATGACAACCCGTGACGTCGTTTTTCCGCCCAACCGCCATGCGCTGTACGAAAAGCACCGCTACTCGCCGGCCGTGCGCGCCGGCGGCCTGTTGTTCGTGTCGGGACAGGTCGGCAGCCGCGAGGACGGCTCGCCGGAGCCGGATCTGAAGGCGCAGGTGCGGCTGGCGTTCCAGAACCTGAACGCGATCCTGGCCGCCGCCGGCTGCGGCTTCGACGACGTGGCCGATGTCACCATCTTCATGATCGATCCGGACCAGGTGTTCGAGATGGTATGGAACGAGGTGGCGCCCGAGTACTGGGGCCAGGCGCCGTTCCCGACCGCCACCGTCGTCGGCGTGACGTGGCTGGCCGGTTTCCAGTTCGAGATCAAGGTGGTGGCGAAGCTGCCGACATAACGCGGGCGACCTCGATGGCGGCCTCGTTCTCGCGATACTGCGGATCGGGGTCGCAGTCGACCGCCAGGCGGATATGGCGCAGCGCCTCGTCGTGCCGCCCCAGCGCCAGCAATTCGGCCGCCAGATTGTTGTGGGCGGCGGCGTGGCGGGGATGGATGGCGACGGCGGCCTGTCCGTGGCCGATGGCGCGTGCGCTGTCGCCCAGCGCCGACGCGGCCAGCGCGGCGTTGGCGTGCAGGTCGGCGTCGCGTTCCTCGTGGCGCAGCGCCAGGTCGTAGGCGGCCAGCGCGCCGGCCGCGTCGTCCGCCGCCAGCCGCAGGTTGCCCAGCTCGCGCATGGCGCGCCATTCCGTCGGCTTGATGGCCAGCGCGCGCTCGAAGTCGGCGCGCGCGCCGTTTTGGTCGCCGCGCTGCGCGCGCAGCATGCCACGGTTCAGATGCGCCTCGTAGTACGGCGGCGACAGCGCGATCGCCTTGGCGTAGGCGGCCAGCGCCTCCTCCTCGCGGCCGTCGAGGCGCGACAGCAGATTGCCAAGGTCGTTATAGTATTCGGCATAGAACGGGTCGCAGGCGATGGCGTCGCGCAGGCGCCGCTCGGCGCGCGCCGTGTCGTTCACCAGTTCGTAGACCTGGCTGGTGTTGTAGATCAGGATCGAGCGGTGCAGCTGGAACTGGTCCGCGCCGTATTCGTCCACGATGTCGGCGATGCCCTGCTCGCACAGCGCCAGCGCCTCGTCGAACTTGCCCTGGCGCGCCTTGATGTAGGCGTAGGCGTTCTCCGCGAAGACCTTGATGTAGGTGTGGCGCGGATGGTCGGGGAATTTCTCGTCGATGAGGCGCAGGTTGCGCACGGCGCAGTCCTCGGCGGCCGGCAGGTCGACCGGGATCTGATAGCGCCCGTACGTCATCGATTGCGCGTACAAGGCGGTGGGCACGAAGCGGCTGTCCGGCGACGCTTCCAGGAACTCGTTGAGGAACGACAGCGCGGCGGCGGTGTAGCCCATCGAGTACAGCACGAAGGCGGCGTTGATGAACAGGCCGTCGACGGCGTCGTTGCCGGCTTGCCGGCGGCGCTGCGGACGCGCCGAGAACAGCGCCGCGAAGAACTCGAACCAGGTGTCGTACAAGCCGATGCCCATCAGGACGTCGCACGGTTCGACCAGCGCCTGCAGGCGGCGCATCGGGTCCCGGATCGCCAGCGCGTGGACCAGCACCAGCGGACCGGCGCCGCGCAGGTGGCGCTCCAGCGCGGCCATGTGCCGCGCGTGATGCAGATCGTCCATCAGGGCGTCCGGCATGGCGGCGGCGTTGCGTTCGGCGATAAGATCGCCGCGGCCGGCGGCGGCGACGAAATCGGCGGCCAGCGCGGCCCGCCGCTCGCCGTCGAGCGTGCCGAGATACAAATCGACGACGGTGGCGACGGGCAGGGCGGCCGTCGTGCCCAGGTCCTTGCCCAGGCAAGTTGCCAGCGTTTTGCAGATTGCCGGATTGCCGCCCGATTGCAGGTAGACCGCGTCGCGCCGCGCCGGCGGCAGGTGGCCGACGTCGGCCGCCAGTTCGAATTCGGCGCGGCCGAGTGGCGCCAGCACGACCGTCGGCAGGTCGCCGGTCAGCCCGGTGGCGCTGCGGTCCAACAGGACGAAGCGCAGCTTGCCCGATAGTCCCGGCAGCCGCCGCAGGATGTCCAGCAGGTGCCTGGATGTCGGGGACATGCGCTCGGCGTTGTCGATCACCAGCGACACAGGGAAGGGGGAAGCGGCCAGCGCGTCGCCGACGAATTCGGCGACGCCGACCAGCAGCTTGTTTTGATATTCATAGTGGTAAAACCGGGTGCGTTCCTCGCGCGGCGCGGTGCCGGTCAGGTCGCGCGGCATCTTGAACGCCGCGCAAGGCCGCCAGGGCCAGACGCGCTTGAGGCTTTGTTCATGCCGGGCGGCCAGCGCCGGGCGGTTGGCCGCCGCGTCGTCCAGCAGCCGCAGCACGAACGGCTCGAAGCCGGCCAGGTAGCCGTGGGTGTGGCCGTCGCCGTCCAGCTCCCACGGCGCCGCGCCGGGCAAGGTGGCGAGCGCCGCCCGCACCGTGGCGCCGGCGCCGAGGCCGCGCGCGCCGGCCACCACGACGATTCCATGGTCGCGCAGCGCGGCCGCCACCGGCTGCGTAAAGTCCTGGCGGAGGTTCATCTTCGGCCGGCGCCAGCGATCGTCACACCGTGCCGAGATACGGCGTGGTGGTGCGGATCTTGATCTTGGAGATCGTGACCTTCTTGATGACGGAGGTCCCCCTCGGCGCGCCGGACTCGTAGACCAGCTTTTGTTCCTCGGTGCTTTCGACGCGTTCGTCGGTTTCCGTTTCGGTGATGATCTCCGGGTATTTCGCGTTGTGCGGATTGGTGCTCGGGGTGGTGCTCAATTCACTCATGATGCGACTCCTTCGGTGGTGGTTACACGGTGCTGCGGGAAAAATAGCGGCGTTGACGGTTCCTGAAGCCGGGCGCGAAGTAGGCGGCGGCCCAGCTGCGGTCCTCGTTCAACGGTTTGACCTCGAACGGCGCGCCCGACAACGCCGCCGACTTGACGGCGTCGCGGAACGCGTAATGGGTGTACGAGCGCATGAACTCGCCCAGGTAGATGTCGGCGACGTCGTCGTCGCCGGCGATCACCAGCATGTTCTCGTCATTCTGCTTGCTGGAGGCGACGCTGAAGTTGGCCGAGCCGGTGATCACCAGCGGCCGCGCGCCGAGCGGATCGACCAGCATGAATTTGGTGTGGACGAACTGCACGTGCTTGGCCATCGCGTTGCTGCGTTCGAGCAGGAACTGGTCCAGCGCGTTGGTCCTGAGATAGGCGCCGATCGCCACCCGTCCGGCTTCCGTGGCGCGGATCTGGCGGACGGTTTGTTCGAGCTTGTCGACCTGGGTTTTGTTGCCCTTCAAACCGTCCATTAGCACAAGGCGCAGGCCGGCGTGTTCCGGCGTCAGCGCCTCGCCCAGTTGCGCGTCGATCGAAAACGCCAGGGTGAGCAGCACCGCGTCGGCATTGGCGATTTCGCCGATGTAGCGGTCCAGCGCGTCGCGCTGCTGGCGCGGACTGAACACCGGCGTGCAGCCGTCGGGCCACGGCGCCGGCAGGGGGAAGGCGGCGACGATGTCGGCGCGCAGGTCGGCGCCGCCGGGATCGGCCGCCAGCAGCTGCCAGTAGCGCAGGAACTGACCCGCCACGCCGGCGTCCCATACTTCGTGTCCGGCGTTGAGCTGGCCGAAGAAGCCATTCTGCGACCAATTGAGCGAGCCGCTCCACACCGCCGCCGGCGCGCCGCCTTTCGACAGCACCAGGAATTTGTTATGCGCGATGTAGCTGGGATTTTGTTCGCGCGCGATCGCCACGTCGGCCAGTTGCGCGGCGTCGATCTGGTCGCGGTTGTCCTCGCGCGGGAAGGCCGGGCTGTCGGCGTCGCCGTTTTGCTTGGCGTCGTAGACCAGGCGCACCTCGGCGCCGCGCCCGCGCGCCTGGCGCAGCGCTTCGAGCACCGGCGCGTGCCGCGCCTCGTAGATCGCCACGTGCAGCGCGTCGCCGGCCCCGGCCCGGGCGATGAAGGCCAGCAGCGCCTCCGGCAGGCCCCTGCCGAGCCAATCGAAGGCCTGGCCGTTGGGCACATCCTCGGGTGCGCGGTTGTTGAAGCGGCGCGCGTACTCCTGCGCCGCCACCGCGCCCCGGTTGAAGTGCACGGCGTGGCCGGACGCCGTGCGCGTGACGGTGCGCACCGCGACCTGCGCCTCGGCCAGCGGCTCCAGCGCGGCCGGCGTGCCGCCCAGCGCGACGACGCGGTAGGTGTAGTCGACGTCCGGCCGCGCCGTGTAGTCGGCCCACTGGAAGGTTTGCAGCGGGTGCTGGCGCGTCGACACCCTGGCGCCGGTCGCGGTGCCGGGGTCGGTGGACAGATAGCGCTTCTGGCTGTCGAGCCAGCCGGCGCGGCCGGTGCCGTGGTCGGTGCGGTGCAAGGCGAAGCCCTGCAGCTGGCCGGCGCGCGCGGCCGGCCAGTCGAAGCCGAACATCACGACATGGCTGCCGGCGATCGCCTGCACGTGCAGGCCGCCGTCGGTGCGTTGTGCGCGCATGGCGTCCCCGCGCGGCCTAGAATTTCAGCGAGTAGCCGGGATTGGACGCCTGCGCCTTGGTGTAGCTGACGCCATCGACGCGCAGTCCGTCCGCGTTGAGCAGCGTGATGATGCCGCCCTTGTTGGGCAGCACCACCGGCGCCGCCAAAGTCACGCGCACGGTCTCGCCGGCGGCGACGGTGCCGGCCAGCGGCATGGCGTGCTTGTCGCGGTCGAGCAGCTTCCAGCCGGCCAGGTCGACCGCCTGCGGCGTCAGGTTGAGCAGGGTGACGGTTTCGATCTCCGGCGAGCGCACCGGATTGACCAGCGCGGCGACGATGCGCAGCGCGCCGTCGGGCGCCTCCGGCGTCGGCAGGCCGCCCGGCTCGAACGGGTCCGGCGGGTTGGGCTGGTCGCCCGGCGGTCCGCTGACGCCGCCCTCGATGCGGTGGCCGGTCTGGTCGTCGCTGTGCCAGGTCTGCGACTGGAATTTGAGGAAGATGGCGACCCATTGGTTCTGGTCGGGGAAGTGCAGCAGCAGCCCGCCGTCCTGGTAGACGCCGTCGTCCTTTTTGAAGTCGGCGGCGTTGGCCTGGTTCATGTGGATGTCGTGCACGCCGTTACCCGGCAGGAAACCGAAGATCTTGTCCTTCTTGCCGGCCTCCGGCCCCCAGCGTTCGCCGAAGGCGTACAGCAGCGCGTGCTCGTCGCCCATGGCGCGCTGGATGTGCTGGTCGATCTTGTCGTTGAGGTCGTTGTCGGGACCGTTGATGCTCAGCGGCAGCGGCACCATCTGGCGCGGATCGAACAGGTTGCCCCGGATGAAATCGAGCGCCGCGCCGGCCGGCTTGGACGGCAGCGGCGACCAGCCGACCGGCAGCTCGTCGAGGTGCGCCAGCAGCGGATGGTCGAAGTGCGGGTCGACCACGTATTCGACCTCGGACGGCGCCAGCTGCGATTTGACGTTGACGGCGATCCGGTAGTCGGTGGTGTCGTCGACGACATGGACCTGGTAGTGGGCGTTTTGGCTGGAGCCGAGCTGGCGGTTGATCGGACGGCCCTTGAGGACGCCGTAGTGCTGCAGTGGCATGATCTTCTCCGGATGGTGGCGGATGGCGCCGTCTGGCCCGTGGGCAATCAGGCGATGGCTAGATGACAATATAGCCGGTGGCCGCAGAAGTTCAAGCGAGCCCAAGAAGAAGAAAACGCGCGCGGCGCGGCGTCTATTTGCGCGCCGGATCGTACGACAGCACGGTCTTGTAGCCGGCCGGCGCGATCGAGGTATCGAGCGGATAGGTGGCGAAGTTGAGGCGGTCGACCATGCCCAGTTCGACCAGGATCGTGTGCGGCGCCTCGTTGCCGCGCCGTTCGAGCAGGTTGACGGCGGCGTTGATGGCGACCCGGGTTTGGCTCACGCCCTTGGTGTCGGCCGCCGCGTCGATGTCGCCCGTGCGTATCAGCCGCGCGATCTCGCCGGTGAGGTCGTAGGCGACCAGCCGCACCTTGCCGCTCAAGCCGGCCTGCCTGAGCGGCTCGAGCGCGGCCGGCGCGCAGCCGGTGCAGCCGAGCAGGTAGTCGAGCCGCGCGCCATGCCTGGCCAGCAGCTCGGCCGCCAGCCGCCGCTGGCCGGCGAAGTCGCTGTCGCCGTAGCGGATGTCGAGGATGTTGACCGCGATGGCGGCGTCCTGCGCCGCGATGCGGGTGCCGTCGACCTCGCCCTTGACCCAGCCCGCGCCCATCGGTCCGGGCAGCAGCGCGATGTTGATCGATTTGAGGCCGCGCCGTTGCGCGTCGCGCACCACCCAGCGCGTGGCCTCGAGGCCCATGCCGCGCAGCGAGCTGGTGACCTTGAGCGCCAGGTCGTCGCTGCGGCTGTCGTTGGCCAGCTCGATGACCGGAATGCCGGCCGCGCGCGCCTTGGCGATCGAGGCGTTGTTGGCCGTCATGCCGATCGGCGACAGCACGATGGCGTCGTACTTGCCGGCGATGGCGCGCTCCATCTCGCGCAGCTGGCCGGCCAGGTCGTTGTAGCCCTGCGCCGGCAGGATGTCGACCGCTACGCCCAGCCGCTTGGCTTCGCTGACGACGCCGTAGGCGCAGCCGCCCCAGTACGGGTCTTTCAGGTGCGGGAACAGGAAGGCGATGCGCCAGCGTTTGCTCGCCGGCGCGGCCATGCGGTAGTGGCCGGGCACCACCCGGCCGCTGGCGAGGGCGTCGTCGGCCGAGCCGTTCGGCTGCACCGGACGGAAGATCGACAGCACCGGAATCGGTGCGAATTTGGCTGGCGGCGCCGCCGGCGCGGCGGCCGCGCACGCCGACACGCCGATCAGGCTCAGTAGCAGCGACAGGCGGTGGCGTGGCGTCGACATGGCGGGGCGAGTCTCCTCGAAACGGGTCAGGGCGGATTGGACGGAGCGGCGGGGCACGGCTTATTGTACGCGGCGGCGCTGGCGCCGGCCTCCCTCGAACGGCCATCGGCGGCCGCGCCGGCCGGCGCCAGCACGCCGTGCCTGGCCGCCAGGCGGGCGAATTCGCCCGAGCGCACCATCTCGGTGAACAGGGCGCTGTACTGGTCGCGCGCGGCGGCGAACCCGGCGCCGCGCGGGAAGGCGAGATAGCCGTCCAGTTGCGCGATGGCGGGACACAGGGCGGCGAGGCGCCCGCTGTCGCGCAGTGTGCCGATCAGCGCGGCGTTGTTGCGCTCATTGGTCGCCAGAAGGTCGACGCGGCCGTGCATCAGCATTTGCACGCCGTGTTCCAGCTGATTGACTTCGCTGATGTTGAGCCGGGGCCGGGCCTGATCGAAGCGGGCGCCGTAGTGCCAGCCGCGCACGGCGGCGATGCGGGTGGCGGCGATCGGGCCGAACTCGCCGCGCCAGGGCGGGTTGGCGCCGTTGCGCGTGTAGAACACCATGCGGTCGCGGTAGAAGGGCAGTTCGACGAAGGCGTACTGTTTGTCCCGTTCGGGCGATTTGTAGGGGCCGATCAGGATGTCGGCCTGGGCCCGTTGCACCATGGCTTGCGCGCGCGCCCACGGATAGATGCCGAAGCGTACCGTGTCGCCCGCGCGCGCGGCCAGCGTGCGCAGCACGTCGACGCCCAAGCCCCGCCACTGGCCGTCGGCGCCTTGTTCGAAAATCCGGTCGAAGCGCGCCCCCACGGCCAGGCGCTCGGCGGCCGTGGCGCTTTGTGCCGCGCCAAGGATGGGCAAACATGCGAACAACAGGTGTTTAAGCGCGCTCATGAACAGGTTCCCGGGCCGGTCGATGACGCCTAGTCTAGCATGCGTGCCGTAAAGAAAGTTACTTGCCGGTTCCGATCGGCGGCGCTTGGCGGGATTGTTACCGAAATAAGAAAAGTGCGATAAATGCATGGCATGTCATCAACTTTTCATCGTTGGTGCGTAAGCTCTCGGCTTGCATGACCTCCGTTTTCGTGTTTCCCCGACAATCGACCTGGATCAATCAAATGCATATCTTCAGATTCGCGCCCGCCCGCACACAGGTGTCCGCATGAGCCGCCGTGACTTCCTCCGCACGATGGGCAAGTCGGCCGGCGCCAGCGCCGTGCTGGCGACCTTTCCGCCCTCGATCCAAAAAGCGCTGGCCCTGCCGGCCAACCAGCGCACCCGCAGCCTGCAGGATGTCGAGCATATCGTCGTGCTGACGCAGGAGAACCGCAGTTTCGACCATTACTTCGGCACCCTGGAAGGGGTGAGGGGATTCGGCGATCCGTTCCCGATTCCGGTGATGGACCGGCAAAATCTGTTCAACCGCAAATCGGTGTTCGTGCAGAGTTCCGCCGGCGGCGCGCCGGTGCCCGGACGGCCCAACTGGCCGCAGGGCCGCGCCATCGCGCCGTTCCGGCTCAACACGGTGCAGGACTTTCCCGTCATGCGCGTGGCCGGCACGCCACATAGCTGGCTCGACGCCCAGCTGGCGTGGGACCACGGACGCATGAACGACTGGTGCGCGGTCAAGCAGAACCACTCGATGGGCTATTACGCCGACGCCGACATTCCGTTCCAGTTCGCGCTCGCGCGCGCCTTCACCATTTGCGACCACTACCACTGCGCCACCCAGACCGGCACCAACACCAACCGGCTGTTCCTGTTCAGCGGTCACAACGATCCGCTGGCGGCGGCGGGCGGCCCGTCGACCGACAACAGCCGCGACGACTTCAATCCGGACATGTCCACCGACTACCTGTGGACCACCTATCCGGAGCGGCTCGAGGCGGCGGGCGTCAGCTGGCAGGTGTACCAGAACATGGCGGACAACTTCACCGACAACTCGCTGGCCGGATTCCGCTCTTTCCGCAACGCATGGTATCGCCGGCCGGGCTATTCGCAAGCGCTGCGCGACCGCGGCACCACGACGCGCGACCTCGACCTGCTCAAGGCCGACGTGCTTGCCAACCGCCTGCCGCAGGTCAGCTGGGTGGTCGCCACCGCCGAAGGCTCCGAACATCCGGGACCGTCGAGTCCGGCGTCGGGCGCCGACTACATCGCGCGCGTGCTGGACGCCCTGACCGCCAATCCGGACAGCTGGAGCAAGACGGTCCTGCTGATCAACTTCGACGAGAACGACGGCTTCTTCGACCACATGCCGCCGCCGGCGGTCCCGGCGTACACCAGCTACGGCGGCAATCCGGCGCAATCGCAGCTGGCCGGCGCGTCGACCGTCGATACGACCGGCGAGTACCATCACGTGCTCAACGGCGCCGATGCCCGCACCCTCCATCGCCCCTACGGCCTCGGGCCGCGCGTGCCGATGTATGTCATCTCGCCGTGGACCAAGGGCGGCTGGGTCAATTCGCAGGTGTTCGACCACACCTCGGTGGTGCGTTTCATCGAGGCGCGTTTCGGCGTGCGCGAGCCGCTGATCAGCCCATGGCGCCGCGCGGTGAGCGGCAACCTGCTGTCCTGCTTCGACTTCGCCAACCCGAACGACAACGGCTTCAAGCAACTGCTGCCGGAAACGGCCGCGCGCCGTTCGATGGCGCTGAGCCTGCCGAACACCAAGGTGCCCGCGACACCGGCCACGCTGTCGGCGCCCGTCCAGGCCGCCGGCGTGCGTCCGGCGCGCGCGCTGCCCTATGAACTCCAGGTGCAGGCGCAGGTGCCAGCGGGCGGCGGCCAGGTGGAGCTCCGGTTCGACAACCTGGGCGAGGCCGGCGCGGTGTTCCACGTGTACGACCGCCTGGCGTTGGAGCAGGTCCCGCGCCGCTATACGGTCGAACCGGGCAAACAGCTGGCAGGCCGCTGGAACACCGCGGCCGCCTACGATCTTTGGATACTGGGACCGAACGGCTTCCATCGCCACATCGTCGGCGACGCGCGCGCCGCCGGCAACGCCGCATGGCCGGAGATCAGCATCCGCGCCGAGCGCAGCGCCGGCGAGCTGCTCATCGACCTGGTCAACAATGGCGCCCAGCCCTGCACCTTCGAACTCACCGCCAACAAGTATTACGCCAACAAGCCGTTGCAAGTGCGCGTCGTCGCGCGCTCGAAGAGCACCGTCCGGCTGCCGCTGGCATCGAGTTCCAACTGGTATGACTACAGCGTGCGCGTGGCTGGCCTGCCGGGCTGGCTGCGCCGCTTCGCCGGCCATCTGGAAAACGGCTTGCCGTCGATCAGCGACCCGGCGATGCACGGGGCCGCGCAACTCGACCAGTACCGCGTCGTTTAACTTTACAAGGAGCTATTCATGAAATGCAGATTTTTCGTTGCCGCGGCCTTGTTCGCCGTGGCATGCAGCGGCAACGCTGCCGTCACCTACGGTCAGAACCTGGTTGTCAACGGCGACGCGGAAGCGGGCGTAAGCGGCTGGACCGGTTATTCGGCTTACAACATGGTGCAGTCGGTGGACTATGGCAACAACTGGGTGCTGCCCACCCAGCCCGGCCCGGTCGATCGCGGAACCAAGATGTTCGCCGGCCTCGGGCAGTATGCCGTGGGGTCGCAAACGCTGGACTTCGGCATGCCGACGGCCCAGAACACGTCCTATTCCCTGAGCGGCTGGCTCGGCGGCTGGGCCGACCAGGGCGATAACGCGCTGTTCTATGTGCAGTTTCTCGATGCGGGGAACAATGAGATAGGAAGCGCCGCGATCGGTCCCGTCACCGCGCAGGATCGCGGCAACCAGACCGGCCTGTACTACCGGGAATCCTCGGGAATCATGCCTGCCGGTACCAGCAAGCTATCGTTCTGGCTGTCGATGGAGCGTCTCGTTTCGGGCGACAACGATGGCTACGCGGATAACCTGTCGTTCATCGCGCGGCAGACTGTCAGTCCAGTACCCGAGCCGGGCGTGGCGGCGATGTACTTGCTGGGCTTGGGCATGCTGGGCGGGGCGCTGCGCCGCAAGGCGCGCGCGCGCATGTCCTGATACCGCATCAGTGTAAAGGGACAGGTCGACGAAGGCGAAGCGCCTGTCCCGTTCGGGCGATTTGGAGGGCCGGCGGCATGTGCCGTTGTTGAGGCTGCGTCACCAGCCCAATTACACTGGCATTTTATGGAACCGAAATGCTATCTTTACTGTACTGAATCGTTCAGTTTATCCTTACTGCCCATTGTTACACACTTGACTCCATGAGTTCCTATCTCGCTGTTAGCGCAAACATCAGGACTGGCACCAGTCTTCCATCCTTGGACAACCAGTACAATGATCTGTGGAAACTCGCCAAATCTCTGGAAACATTGGGCCAACCGATCAACGATTGGTTCCCGCCTGCGGACACGGAAGCCAATTCCTTGTTAAACCAGGCATTTACCTCCAGTGGCGTCAGCCCAGCCGCACTCGCGCTAGCGAAGGCTGACAAGGGCAATCGCGCAACTGATCTTCGTACATTGGGGGTCTGGAATGGTAAGGATGACCAGGGCGCGATAGTATACACCGCGACCTATAATACCAGCCGCATTCCATCAGATCTGGATTTTAGCGCCGACGGGGTTACCGAATTTATCGACTATAGGAATGTAGTTACACTCGTAAAAGCTGTGATCACTATATGGAATCCTATATTAGTAAAAGTGGTACCCAGCGGATACAGCAAACGCCGAATATTCCCTGACCGCCCGCCGGGATGGATGATTTATCTCCCGTTTGAGGTAAACGCAAAACAAGTCCCGGAAGCGGCCCATGTAATTCCCATCACGGACGGAAAAGGCAAAAAACAACAAGGAACTTTGATCGTAACGGTGACTGATAGGTTCGATGTGACTGACCCAGAACATGTGAAGAAGGCAAATGCCATCGAGACTCGACTTGTAGACCAAGATCTGCTCCCGACGTTGAGGGAGTTTGTGACAAAATTCTAGCCCACGATTCATTCGATTCGCTCAGCGCTGGCTGTCGTTAACCGCGTGTTTTCGATACTCAGCGGGTTCTTCACCTCAGTATGGAATAGAAGCAACGTCAGCCAAATGAAGCTACTTTAAATGCCGCCATAGCTTGAGATCGCCATACAACACACATGAATCTTGTTCGCTCCGGCAAATAACTACCTCCACACACACAAAGGATTTAATGACAATTTCACCAGGAAAGCTTGAACATGTTGATGCTCGAACTGTGTGGTTATCTGAGGCTCGGGATTTCACGCCGTGGCTCGCGCAAAACCTTGGACTGCTCGGCGAGGCGCTTGGGCTGGATCCGGAGCTAGTACAGATGGCCAACGCAATCAAACAGTCTTAAACCCATCTGACATCGATATCAGATCAAATTTGAGCTACTACATCGCCCCCTTTCCGCTCGCCCCTTAAGTCCCCCAGCCAGGCATCGTGGAGCGACACGAGAACGTGGTGCTGAAATCTCTAAGAACCTGAGCGAGGCAAGGCGATATGTGGATTGGAAATATACAACCCTGCTACTCTTTGATACCTTAAGGTAGGGGTATTTACAAGTTGGAGCTGCATGAGACATGTGTAGCTAGCTGCGTAGCTAAGGCTTAGAGATACTTTTTCTAAAGCGTAAGAAGTTGATTCTAAAGGATAAATCCTCACATTAAAATCACGTCGTATTGCTCCTGGTGGTAGGCCGTTTCCACCTGCAATGAGATCTTCTTGCCGATGAAATCCCCCAGCATCGCCAGATGCTGCGACTCCTCCTCGAGGAACATGTCGACCACTTCCTGCGACGCGAGGATGCGGAATTCGCGCGGGTTGAACTGCTTGGCTTCGCGCAGCAGTTCGCGCAGGATCTCGTAGCAGATGGTGCGCGAGGTTTTCACTTGCCCCTTGCCGGCGCAGGCCGGGCAGGGTTCGCACAGGATGTGCGCCAGCGATTCGCGCGTGCGCTTGCGGGTCATCTCCACCAGTCCCAGCGCCGAGAAGTTCGACACCGACACCTTGGTGCGGTCGCGCGACAAGGTCTTTTTCAGCTCCTGCAGCACGGCGTTGCGATGCTCGTTGTTCTCCATGTCGATGAAGTCGAGGATGATGATGCCGCCCAGGTTGCGCAGGCGTAGCTGGCGCGCGATCGCGTGCGCCGCCTCCAGGTTGGTCTTGAAGATGGTGTCGGCGAAATTGCGCCCGCCGACAAAGCCGCCGGTGTTGACGTCGATGGTGGTCATCGCCTCGGTCTGGTCGACGATCAGGTAGCCGCCCGATTTGAGGTCGACGCGCCGGCCCAGCGCGCGCAGGATCTCCTCCTCGACGCCATACAGGTCGAACAGCGGCCGCTCGCCGGTGTAGTGCTGCAGGCGTGGCAGCACGCCGGGCGTGTAGGCCTTGCCGAATTCGACCAGGTTCAGATGGTTCTCGCGCGAGTCGACCTGGATGGTGGCCGTGTCGTCGTGGACGAAGTCGCGCAGCACGCGTTGCGCCAGGCTCAAATCCTGGTGCAGCAGGGTGGTGGCGGGTTTGGTTTTCGCGCCCAGCATGATCGCGCCCCAGGTCTTGCGCAGGTATTCGACGTCGGCGGCGATGTCCGAGTCCGACGCGTCCTCGGCTTGCGTGCGCACGATGTAGCCGCCTTTTTCGTCGGCCGGCAGCAGGGATTGGAGCCGCGTGCGCAGCGCCTCGCGCTCCGCTTCCTTTTCGATCTTCTGCGAGATGCCGATGTGGGCGTCCTGCGGCAGGTACACCAGCATGCGGCCGGCGATGGAGATCTGCGTCGACAGGCGCGCGCCCTTGGTGCCGATCGGGTCCTTGATGACCTGCACCGTCAGCACCTGGCCGTCGAACAGGATTTTCTCGATCGGGGTGGGGGCGGCGTTCTGGCCGCCGTCGTGCGGGCGCGCCTCCCAGATGTCGGCCACGTGCAGGAAGGCGGCGCGTTCGAGGCCGATGTCGATGAAGGCCGATTGCATGCCGGGCAGCACCCGCACCACCTTGCCGGAATAGACATTGCCGGCCAGGCCGCGCGTGAGCGTGCGTTCGATGTGCAGCTCTTGCACGGCGCCTTGCAAAATCAGGGCGACCCGCGTTTCCTGCGGGGTGATGTTGATCAGGATGTCTTCGTTCATTTGTCTCGGCGGCCGGCTGGCGCGGCTTCTGTGGCTATGTGAAGACTGATCATACACGCCACTTACGGCAGCGGCAAACCCGCCTGCCGCAGCAGCTGCGCGGTCTCGTACAGCGGCAGGCCCATGATGCCCGAATGGCTGCCGGAGATATGCTCGATGAATTGCGCGGCCGGGCCCTGGATGCCGTAGCCGCCGGCCTTGTCGTAGGGTTCGAGCGTGGCGCAGTAGGCGGTGATGGCGGCCGGTGACAGCACGCCGAAGCGCACTTCCGACACTTGCGTGATTTGCCCGGTGAAGTCGGCCGAATGCACGGCGATGGCCGTCAGCACCTGGTGGGTGCGGCCGGACAGCTGCGTGAGCATGGCGTTCGCTTCGGCGCGGTCGGCCGGCTTGCCGAGGATCTGGCCGTCGATGGTGACGGTGGTGTCGGCGGTGAGCACGGCGCGCGGCTTGAGGTGGCGGCGCTGCACCAGGTTGTAGCCGAAGGCGGCTTTTTCCTGGGCCACGCGGGCCACGTAGTCGAGCGGCGCTTCGCCGTCGATGACGTTTTCGGTGACGTCGGCGCCGCGCGGACCGTCGGCGCGCAGCAGCAGCAGTTCAAAATCGATGCCGATCTGGCGCAGCAGTTCGCGCCGGCGCGGGCTTTTAGAGGCGAGGTAGATCTTTTTTTCGACCAGTTTCATGTGATATTTTCTGACGCCGTCAAACCCGGTGGTAAGGATGGTTCTGGGTGATCGACCAGGCGCGATACAGTTGTTCGGCCAACAATACCCGTACCATACCATGAGGGAGCGTCATACTGGAAATCCGGATCAGGCCTTCGGCGCGCGCCTTGAGCTCCGGATCGAGGCCGTCGGCCCCGCCGATCAGGAAGGCGGTGTCGCGCCCGTCCTGCTGCCACGCCTCGAGCTGCTGCGACAGGCCGACCGAGGTCAGGTCCTTGCCACGCTCGTCGAGCGCGATGATGCGCACCGATTTGGGCAGCGCCGCCTCGATGCGCTCGCGTTCGAGCGCCATCGCGGTGGCGGCGGTCTTGCTGCCCGAACGGTCGACCGGCTTGATTTCCTTGAGCACGATCTTCAGTTCCGGCGGCATGCGCTTGGCGTATTCGGCGAAGCCCGTTTCGATCCAGGACGGCATTTTATGGCCGACCGCAGCGATGATCAGCTGCATGGACGCTTACTCTGCGACTTTTTTGATACGCTTGATGACCGTCTTGGCCGGCGCTTCGTCCGCTTTCGGCTTGGCCGCCTTCGGCGCTTTCGGCTTCGGCGGCAGGGCTTTCAGCGCTTCGGCCGAGGCGACGGCGCTCTTGGTCTTGCCGACCTTGATGGTTTTGCCGACCGGGATGGCGGCCTTCTTGGCGGCCGGTTTCTTCTCGGCGGCCGGTTTGGCGGCGGCCGCTTTGCGGGCCGGGGTCTTCTTCTCGATCACCGGCGAGGCGTCGACGGCTTTTTTGCCGGCGGCCAGGTGGCTGGAGATTTTCTTCGGCTCGTCGGCTTCCTCGCCTTCCTTGGTCGACTTGCGCTTGGCCGCGCCCAGCTTGACCGGCTTGTCGCCCCAGATCTCTTCCAGGCGGTAGTAGGCGCGGATCGGCGCCTGCATGATGTGGACGATCATGTCGCCCAGGTCGACCAGCACCCATTCACCGGTGTCCTCGCCTTCCATGCCGTAGACGTCGCCGCCGGCGGCCTTGACCTTGTCGCGCACCGAGGCGGCCAGCGCCTTGGTTTGGCGGTTGGAGGTACCGGAGGCGATGGCGATGCGGTCGAAAAGGCTGGTCAGGTGGGTGGTGTCGAACAGCGTGATGTCTTGTGCCTTGACGTCTTCGAGGGCGTCAACGACGAGGGATTGCAGTTTTTTGATGTCCATTTAGCTTTTGTATAGATTGTGTTGTTCAATATAGTCTAGCACTAGCGGCGGGATAAGCGAGTTTGCCTGTTCCCCCCGTTGTAATGCCGCACGTATTTCGGTGGCGGAGATATCCACCGCGAAGTCTTGTGCCAGATAAGTCAGACCGTGCGGCGTGTTGCGGATTTGTTCAGGCGTTCCCAAACGGCTGGAGAACGCCGCGGCGACCGCCGGCGGAAGGCCGGCGGCGCCTATGTCGAAGCCAGGGCGGGCCGCTACGCAGATATGGGCGTAGTCGAACAGCGCCTGCCATTCATTCCAGGTGTCGAGCCGCTGCAGCTGGTCGGCGCCCATCACGAAGGCGATGCAGGCGTCCGGTCCCAGCTCGGCGCGCACCAGGCGCAGCGTCTCGATGGTGTAGGTCGGCAGTCCCTTGGCGGCGCGCTCGATTTCCTGCATATCGATGGCGACGTCGAACGGCTGGTCCTTGAAGGCGATGGCCACCATCTCGGCGCGCTGTTCCGGCGTCGCCTTGAGCATGGCTTTTTGCCACGGCAGGCCGGCCGGGATCACGCGCAGCTGGTCCACTTGCAGCAATTGCGCGAAATAGGCGCCGAGGGCGATATGACCGTAATGGACCGGATCGTAGCTGCCGCCCAGCAGTGCAACCCGCTGTGCCATGGCCTTTGTCACGCGGCCAGCCAGTCGCGGTGCGGCAGGAAGTCGGTGTACAGCGCCGCTTCCGGCGTGCCGTCCTCCGGTTCCCAGCGATAGCGCCATTTGACGATCGGCGGCATCGACATCAGGATCGCCTCGGTGCGGCCGCCCGACTGCAGGCCGAACAGGGTACCACGGTCGAACACCAGATTGAATTCGACGTAGCGCCCGCGCCGGTAAGCCTGGAAATCGCGTTCGCGCTCGCCGTACGGCGTGTCCTTGCGGCGCTCCAGGATCGGCAGGTAGGCCGTGAGGAACGAATCGCCCACGCTTTGCATCAGCGCGAAGCTGCGGTCGAAGCCTTGTTCGTTCAAATCGTCGAAGAAGATGCCGCCGACGCCGCGCGCCTCCTGGCGGTGCTTCAGGTAGAAATACTCGTCGCACCACTTCTTGTAGCGCGCGTGCAGGTCGTCGCCGAACGGCGCCAGCGCGTCGTGGCAGCTCTGGTGGAAGTGTTTGACGTCTTCCTTGTCGCCGTAATAAGGCGTCAGGTCCATACCGCCGCCGAACCACCACGCCGGCTCGCCGTTGACGGTGGTGGTGGTGAAGAAGCGCACGTTCATGTGCACCGTTGGCGCGTACGGATTGCGCGGGTGGATCACCAGCGACACGCCCATCGCTTCCCACGGGTTGCCGCCCAAATCGGGACGCATCGCCGACGCCGACGGCGGCAGCCTGGCGCCCAGCACGTGCGAGAAGTTCACGCCACCGCGTTCGATGACGTTGCCTTCCTCGACCAGGCGCGAAATCCCGCCGCCGCCCTCGGGGCGCTCCCACTCGTCGCGCAGGAAGGCCTTGCCATCGAGCGCTTCGAGCGTGTCGACGATGCGGGCCTGCAGATCGAGCAGGAAGGCCTTGACGGCCGCTGGATTCGGGGCGGACAGCATGTTGTTAGTGTTTCAGCCCGCGCCAGCCGATGTCGCGGCGGCACTGCATGCCTTCGAAGGAGATCTGGTCGACCACCTCGTAGGCCTGCTTTTGCGCCAGCTTGACGCTGTCGGCCAGGCCGACCACGCACAGCACGCGCCCGCCGGTCACCTGCAATTGGCCGCCCACTTCGGCGGTGCCGGCGTGGAAGGTCACCGATTCCGGCGTCTCGGCCGGGATGCCTTCGATCACGGCGCCCTTGAGCGGCGCGTCCGGGTAGCCGGCGGCTGCCAGCACCACGCCGACGGCGGTGCGGCGGTCCCACTCCAGTTCGACCGTGTCCAGGGTGCCGTTGACGGCGTGTTCCATCACCGTCACCAGGTCGGTCTTCAGGCGCGACATGATCGGCTGCGTTTCCGGGTCGCCCATGCGGCAGTTAAATTCCAGCGTGCGCGGATTGCCGGCGGCGTCGATCATCAGGCCGGCGTACAGGAAGCCGGTGAAGACGATGCCGTCCTTCGCCATGCCGGCGATGGTCGGGTTGATAATCTCGCGCATCACGCGGGCGTGCATCGCCGGCGTGACGATCGGGGCAGGGGAGTAGGCGCCCATGCCGCCGGTGTTCGGGCCTTCGTCGTTGTCCTTGAGGCGCTTGTGATCCTGGCTGGTGGCCAGCGGCAGCACGTTTTTACCGTCGCACATGACGATGAAGCTCGCTTCCTCGCCGGCCAGGAATTCCTCGATGACGATGCGGGCGCCGGCGTCGCCGAAGCGGTTATCGGCCAGCATGTCGTCGACGGCTTGATGCGCTTCTTCCAGCGACAGCGCCACCACCACGCCCTTGCCGGCGGCCAGGCCGTCGGCCTTGATGACGATCGGCGCGCCGTTGGCGTCGATGTAGGCGTGCGCTTGCGCCACGTCCGAGAAGGTCTGGTATTTGGCGGTCGGGATGCCGTGGCGCTGCATGAACGCCTTGGCGAAGTCCTTCGACGACTCCAGCTGCGCCGCTTCCCTGGTCGGGCCGAAGACCTTCAGGCCACGGGCGCGGAACAGGTTGACGATGCCGCCGGCCAGCGGGGTTTCCGGGCCGACGACGGTCAGGCCGATGTGCTCCTGCTCGACAAAGGTCGCCAGTTCGTGCAGATCGGTGATGTTGACGTTGACCAGGCGCGAATCGCGCGCGGTGCCGCCGTTGCCGGGGGCGACGTAGACCATCTGGATGCGTTCCGATTGCGCCAATTTCCATGCCAGCGCGTGTTCACGGCCGCCGGAGCCGACTACCAATATTTTCATAAATCCTCAGTCTTCGATCAGCGTGTTGGAATAGACTTCCTGGACATCGTCCAGCGCTTCCAGCGCGTCCAGCAGTTTTTGCATCTTGACGGCGTTGTCGCCGGTGATGACGGTTTCAGTGGCCGGCTTCATGATGATCTCGGCCACTTCGGCCTTGAAACCGGCCGCCTCCAGCGCATCCTTGACGGTCGCGAAGTCGTGCGGGCCGCACAGCACTTCGAAGCCGCCTTCCTCATCGGCGACCACGTCTTCGGCGCCGGCTTCCAGCGCCACTTCCATCAGCGCGTCCTCGTTGGTGCCGGGCGCGAACAGGAACTGGCCGCAATGCTTGAACATGAAGGCCACCGAGCCCTCGTTGCCCATGTTGCCGCCGTTTTTGTTGAAGGCGTTGCGCACTTCGGCCACCGTGCGCACGCGGTTGTCGGTCATGCAGTCGACGATGATGGCCGCGCCGCCGATGCCGTAGCCCTCGTAGCGTACTTCCTCGTAGGCCGCGCCGTCCTCGCCGCCGGTGCCGCGCGTGATCGCGCGTTGCACGTTATCCTTCGGCATATTGGCGTCGGCCGCCTTGTCCACCGCCAAGCGCAGGCGCGGGTTGGTCTGGATGTCGCCGCCGCCCATGCGCGCGGCCACGGTGATTTCCTTGATCAGACGTGTCCAGATCTTGCCACGTTTGGCGTCGGTAGCGGCCTTTTTGTGCTTGATATTGGCCCATTTGCTGTGTCCAGCCATGTTCAGTCTTCCTTCGGCGCGGTTTTGTTCGGGGTTGGCGATAGTCGTTGCTATGCGGTGAGGGCGGTATTTTAACATAAGGCAGGGCGCCAAAACCGCCGCCCTCTGCGGCCGGGGCTGTTTGGCCTTACAATCGAGGGATGGACAAAAGCATAACGAATGTCGACCCCGACGGCAGCTCCCCCCGCGCCGCCTACCTGGGCGGCCTGGGAATCGCCATCGGCGGCGCGGTGCTGTTCTCGACCAAGGCCATCGTCGCCAAGCTGCTCTACCGCTACGACCTCGACGCCGTCACCGTGCTGGCGTTCCGGATGATTTTTTCGCTGCCGGTGTTCGCCGCCGTCGCCGTGTGGAAGATGCGCGGCGCGGCGCCGCTGTCGAAGGCCGACCGCTGGCGCCTGATCGGCCTGGGGCTGGTCGGCTATTATTTGTCCAGTTTCCTCGATTTCCTCGGGCTGCAGTACATCACGGTGGGCCTGGAGCGGCTGATTTTGTTCCTGACGCCGACCTTCGTGCTGCTGATCAGCGCCACGCTGCTCAAGCAGCACATCAGCGGCAAGCAGTGGCTGGCGCTGCTGACCTCCTACTGCGGCATCGTGTTCGTGTTCTTGCACGACCTGGGCAACGGCGGCGCCAACGTCGCGCTGGGCGCGACCCTGGTGACGGGATCGGCCGCCGCCTACGCCGTCTACCTGCTGCTGTCGGGGGAGATGGTCAAGCGGCTGGGGGCGCTGCGGCTGGTGTCGTACGCGATGTGCGTCTCCAGCGTGGCCTGCATCGCCCAGTTTTTCATCCTGCGGCCGGCGTCGGCGCTGGTGCAGCCGGTGCAGGTGTACGGCCTGTCGCTGGTCAACGGCATCCTGTGCACGGTGATGCCGGTGTTCATGACGATGGCCGCCGTCGAGCGCATCGGCGCCGGCGCCGCCTCGCAGGCCGGGATGATCGGCCCCGTATCGACCTTGTTTCTGGGCGCGCTGCTGTTGGGCGAACCCGTCACGTCCTGGCAACTGGCCGGCACCGCGCTGGTGATCGCCGGGATTTATCTGCTGTCCAAGAGTAAAAAATAAAACTGGATAAACCGTATACATGGATAACGCTATGAAAACCCGCATCGCCCTGATCGCCCACGACAAGAAAAAAGACGACATGATTTTGCTGGCCGGCGAATACCGCGCCTTCCTGTCGACCTGCAACCTGGTTGCCACCGGCACCACGGGCGGGCGCCTGATCAACGAGCTGGGGCTGGAGGTGGACCGCAAGCACTCCGGGCCGTTCGGCGGCGACTTGCAGATCGGGTCGATGCTGGTGCAGGGCGAGATCGATTGCGTGATCTTCCTGCGCGATCCGATGACGCCGCAGCCGCACGAGCCGGACATCAACGCGCTGGTGCGCGCGTGCGACGTGCACAACACGCCGTGCGCGACCAATGTCTCGTCGGCGCATCTGGTGTTGTCGCAACTGCAGTTGCGCGCTGCGGCCGCCTGAGGCGCGCTACACTCTGACACTCGTGTAATGGAGGCAGTGATGACCAAGGCAATTCGTATCAACCGCGTGGGCGGCCCGGAAGTGATGGAGCTGGTGGATGTGGACCTGCCGCCGCCCGGCCCGGGCGAGGCGCAGGTGCGCCACGGCGCCATCGGACTGAATTTCATCGACGTCTATTTCCGCACCGGCCTGTATCCGCAGCCGCTGCCGGGCGGGCTGGGCATGGAAGGCGCCGGCACCGTCGAGGCGGTGGGCCAGGGCGTGACCGAAGTGAAGGTCGGCGACCGCGTGGCCTATGCCGGGCGGCCGAACGGCGCCTACGCCGAAGCGCGCAACATGCCGGCGTCGCAGCTGCTGGTGCTGCCGGAGAAGATCGGTTTCGACATCGCCGCCGCCATGATGCTGCAAGGGCTGACGGTGCAGTACCTGCTGCACCGCACCGTGCACCTGAAGGCGGGCGACACGATCCTGTTCCACGCGGCCGCCGGCGGGGTCGGCCTGATCGCCTGCCAGTGGGCCAAGGTGCTGGGCGTGACGTTGATCGGCACCGTCGGCTCGGACGAGAAGGCGGCGCTGGCGACCGAGAACGGCGCCGACCACGTGATCAACTACAACCGCGAGAACTTCACCGAGCGGGTGCGCGAGATCACCGGCGGCAAGGGCGTGTGCGCGGTGTACGACTCGATCGGCAAGGATACCTTCACCGCCTCGCTGGACTGCCTGGCGCCGCTCGGCACCATGGTCAGCTTCGGCAACGCGTCCGGCCCGGTGCCGCCGGTGGCGCTGAGCGAGTTGAATAACCGTGGCTCGCTGTTTATCACGCGGCCGTCGCTGGGGGCGTACATGGCCACGCGCGAGGATCTGGAGGCGGCGGCCAAGTCGCTGTTCGGCGTCGTCAACAGCGGCGCGGTCAAGATCGACGTGCGGCAGCGGTATAACCTGGCCGACGTGGCCCAGGCGCACATCGATCTCGAAGCGCGCAAGACCACCGGCTCGACGATCGTCCTGCCATGAGCGGCAGCCTTTTCGAGGAGGACAAGGTCAAGGGCAAGCAGCTGCGCGACGAGGAAGAGGACGACGACGGCGACTTCTCCGACATGCTCAGTGAAATGCGCATCCTGCTGCCGGGCGCGCAGATGCTGTCCGCCTTCCTGATCATCCTGCCGTTCAACGCCGGTTTCGCGCATATCGACCATACGGAAAAGCTGCTGTTCCTGGCGACGTTTTTCCTGGCCTTGACCAGTCTGGTGCTACTGAGCGCGCCGGCGATCCAGCACCGCCTGATGCGGCCGCTGAAGGACCGGGCGCGCTTCAAGCGGGTGGCGACCAAGCAGATCGTGGCCGGTTCGTTCGCGCTGGCGATCGCGCTGGTGCTGGGGACCGATCTGGTGATCTCGGAAGTGTTCGGGGGCAGGGTGGGCGTGATCATGGCCGGCATCATGGCGGCGTTGATCGCCGTCGTCTGGTGGCTGATGCCGATGTATTTGAAGCGGCATTCCGGCGTATAGAAAAAACGCGCCGGCGTCAGCCCAGCGCGTTTTCCAGCTGCGCGAAATTGAACGGCTTGAGCAAAAACTTGGCCGACGCGTCCGACAAGCCGGCGTTGTCCTTGTCGTGCCCGCTGACGAACACGATGTCCAACTCGGGTTGATCGGCGCGCGCCTGGGCCGCCAGCTCGATGCCCGACATGCGAGGCAGGCTGATGTCGGTCAGCAGCACATCGATATCCCCGCGCTCGATGCGCTGCAAGGCTTCCTCGGCCGATCCGACCGAGTCGACCACGTGCCCGAGCGACTCCAGCAGTTCGGCCGTCAGCATGCGCGCATCCTCGTTGTCCTCGACCAGCAAAATACTGCGCCGGCGTCCCTCGGCCGGCTGCGCGGGCGCCGTTTTCATGCTCGACCGGTCGCGGTGCAGCGATTCCACATGCTGGCGGTTGGCGAACATGAACCGGATCTTGCGCGCCAAATCCTCGCGCCGGTAAGGTTTGCTCAGCAGCTCGACCCCGGCGTCGAGCCGGCCGCCATGCACGATGGCGTTTTGCGTGTAGCCGGACGTGAACAGGATCTCCAGCCCCGGCAGGATGGCCTTGGCGCGGCGCGCCAGGTCCGGGCTGCGCAGCTCCCCGGGCATGACCACGTCGGTAAACAGCAAGTCGATCGGCAGGCCGCTGTCGATGATCGATAGCGCGCTCTGGCCGTCGGCGGCCTTGAGCACCGTGTAGCCGAGGCCCTTGAGGATTTCCACCACCGTCTCCTGCACCTGCAGGTCGTCCTCGACCACCAGCACCGTTTCGTTGCCGCCGACCACAGGGCCGTTGAGCGCCGCCGGCAAGGTTTCCAGCTCCGCCATCGAACGCGGCAGATACAGCTTGAACGTGGTGCCGTGGCCGACTTCGCTGTACAGCTTGATGTGGCCGCCGCTTTGCTTGATGAAGCCGTAGGCCATGCTCAGGCCCAGGCCGGTGCCTTCGCCCTCGCGCTTGGTGGTGAAGAACGGCTCGAAGATCTTGTCGGCCAGATCGTCCGGGATGCCGCAGCCGGTGTCGGAGACGGCCAGCATCACGTACTGGCCGGCGCCGACCTCCGGGTAGCCGGCGCAATAGGCCGCGTCCAGCTCGGCGTTGCGCAGCTCGATGGTCAGCCTGCCCCGGCCGTCCATGGCGTCGCGCGCGTTGATCGCCAGGTTGAGCAGCACGTTTTCCAGCTGGTTGGGGTCGATCAGCGTGCGCCACAGGTCGTTGTCGACCGCCAGTTCGACCGCGACCGAGTCGCCGATCGCCCGTTGCAGCAAGTCGTCCATCGAACCGAGCAGCTCGCGCAGGTCGGCCACCACCGGTTTGAGCGGGTGGCGGCGGGCGAACGACAGCAGCTGCGAGGCCAGCCGCGCGCCCCGGTCGACGGCCACCGTGGCCGTCGTCAGGCGCTTCATGGTCGCCTCGTCGGCGCCGGCCGACAATTGCAGCAGTTGCAGGTTGCCGGAGATGATCTGCAACACGTTGTTGAAGTCGTGGGCGACGCCGCCGGTCAGCTTGCCGATCGATTCGAGCTTTTGCGCCTGCAGCAGCGCCGATTCGGTTTCGCGCAGCGCTTCGGCGGCGCGCTTTTCGTCGGTGATGTCGCGCCCGACCGCGTGGATCAGGTCGGCGTCCGGCACGGCCGTCCAGGAAATGTCGCGCCACGAACCGTCGGCGTGGCGGTAGCGGTTTTCGAAGCGCAAGGTCGTCAGGCCGCTGGCCAGCCGGCCCACCTCGTTGAGCGTGGCGGCGCGGTCGTCCGGATGCACCAGGGTCATGAAGTCGCGGCCGATGATGTCCGCCGCCTGGTAGTCGAGGATCGTGGTCCAGGCCGGATTGACGGAGACGACCTGCGAGTTGAAATCGGCCACCAGCATCAAGTCGGTGGACAAGCGCCACATGCGGTCGTGGTCGGCGGCCTGTTGGTTCATCAGCTTGCGTTCGCGCTCGTCCGCCTGGCGCTGCCGGGTGATATCGCGCGAGATCGACAGCAGCCCTTGCAGCGAGCCGTCGCTGCCGAGCAGGGGACTGACGACCACGTCCCACCACTTGGGCGTGCCTTTGGCGGTGGGGCAGAACGCCTCGAAGTGGCCGATGCTGCCATTGCGGGCGTTGGCCATGGCCTGGCTGACTTGTTCGCGGGTCGGCTCGGGCCACAGGCTGGGCCACATCTCGCCGCACACGGCGCCAAAATTATCGATCTCCATCACGCACTGGCCGTTGACGTTCATCGCCAGCAGGCTGCCATCGACGCCGAGGAGCTTGACGCAATCGGGGCTGTTTTCGAATATCGACAGGTGGGCTTGCCGGCGCGAGGCGTCGGCGCCCGCCGTTGTCGGCGCGCTGTGATCGTGTGTTTCCATAAAGCTCCAAAGACCGGGGACGGATTTCGCAATAAAAAGTTGTGCGGTCTCGCGGGGGCTGGGCTAGTGGCACGCACGCAGTGTACATCAGCGAACTCGACGGTTAGCGTCTTGTTGAGTAAAAAAATCCAACGATGGCAGTTAAGTACGCAAGCGTACAGATGAGTTAGCTCAGCCTTAGTATTCTGTGTCTCAAGCCAAGCCATTCCGGTTTGCACCAATCAGGAGCAACATCATGAACAAAGACCAAATCGAAGGTAAGCTGAAAAACATCGGCGGCAAGATTCAGGAAGAAGTCGGCGATCTGATCGACTCGCCAGAGCAAGAAGCCAAAGGCCTGGGCAAGCAGGCCGAAGGCAAAGTACAAGAAAAAGTCGGCGACCTGAAAGAAGCCGCCAAAATCGCCACCAAGTAATTCTGGTCGCGGTTGAAAAAAAGCCCCTGTGTGCTTCGGCACACAGGGGCTTTTTCTTTGAAAAGACCGGTTAGTTGGTCCGGGCCGGCGCGGCCTGTCCGGCCACCGCCGCCGGGGCTTCGACCGTCTGCGTGGCCGGATCGATCTTCAGGTCGACCCGGCGCGGCACGCCGCTCTGGCCGGGGAAGCCGGTGAACGCGCTTTGCACCAGCGCCGGCATCACATACGGCGTGGCCTGGATCAGGCTGGTGTTTTGCACCGTCACGTCGTACAGCTTGCGGCCGGTCGTGCCGTTGATGGTGACGCGCAGCTGGCGCTGATACTGGTGCTTGATGCGTTCTTCGATGCGCATCGGGCTGAAGCGGAACGGATCATAGAAATACGGGCGATAGCCCCAGCGCGAGTAACCCCAGCCGTAGCGGCCGTAACCCGGACCCCAATACGGGCCCATGAACGGATCGTCCGCTTCCAGCACGCGCACCGGATGGTCGATGGTCACGTATTTCATTCCCACCAGCAATTTCGGCTGCTGGCCCTCGGCGGCCTGGCGGAAGCCCAGCTTGGCCAGTTCATTGCTCACGAGAACTTGGTAGCTGCGGTATTCCAGCGTGTCGTCGGCCCCTTGCGGCGCTTCGAAGGCATAGGTTTTGTCCGGCAGGTCGGCCGGCCAGTCGTTGAAGGCGGTGACGTTGCTGCGGATGGTGGTGGCGCAGCCGGTCAACAGCATGACGGCGGCAGTCGCCAGGACGGCGAGATATTTCATGGTGGTGCCCTCTCAGGTAAGACGGTATGTTCCAGTGCTAAGTTTACGACGCAGCCCCGGACCTTGCACGATTATTACAGATTGTTACGGCAGCGTGGACACAAGCAACTTATTTAAGGCAACTTATTTGGCGCACCGGGTCCCGGCCATGGCCGCCGCGGGCGATTCACACGTCCGCTGGCGCTGGTATTGGTAAAATAGGCTTTTGCCTACGTCCACCCAGAGCCCCCATGCGCACAGATAGCAGCCCCGCGACGATATATCGCAAAGATTACACCCCTCCAGCTTTCCTGGTCGATACGGTTGAACTGGGCTTCGATCTCGACCCCGACCGCACCGTGGTGGCCAGCCGCGTCACCATGCGGCACAATCCGGTTAGCCTGAGCCGGGACATCGTGTTGCACGGCGAGGAAATCGAACTGGTGCAGCTGCGCATGAACGGCAAGGCGCTGGCGCCGACCGAATACAAGCTCGACGGCTCGACGCTGACGATCAAAAAGGCGCCCGACACCGTGGTGCTGGAGATCGAAACGCTGTGCGCGCCGGTGCAAAACACTACCTTGTCCGGGTTGTACGTATCGAACGGCAACTTTTTCACGCAGTGCGAGGCCGAAGGCTTCCGCCGCATCACCTATTTCCCGGACCGCCCGGACGTGATGGCCAAGTACACCGTCATGCTGCGCGCCGACAAGGCCGCGTATCCGGTGCTGCTGTCGAACGGCAACCTGATCGAGGAGGGCGACCTCGGCGACGGCCGCCACTACGCCAAATGGGAAGACCCGTTCAAGAAGCCGTCGTACCTGTTCGCGCTGGTCGCCGCGCGCCTGGTCTGCCAGGAGGAGAAATACACGCTCAACTCCGGCCGCGAAGTGCTGCTGCAGGTGTGGGTGGAGGACGGCAACCTCGACAAGACCGACTACGCCATGCAATCGCTGAAAAACTCGATCCGCTGGGACGAGGAGCGCTTCGGCCTGGAGCTGGACCTGGACCGCTTCATGATCGTCGCGGTCGGCGACTTTAATATGGGCGCGATGGAGAACAAGGGCCTCAACATCTTCAACACCAAGTTCGTGCTGGCCAACCCGCGCGTGGCGACCGACGTCGATTACGCCGGCATCGAGGCGGTGGTGGGCCACGAGTACTTCCACAACTGGACCGGCAACCGCGTCACGTGCCGCGACTGGTTCCAGCTGTCGCTGAAGGAAGGCCTGACCGTGTTCCGCGACCAGGAATTCAGCGCCGACATGATCGGCACCGACAGCGGCCGCGCCGTCACCCGCATCGACCAGGTGCGCACGCTGCGCCAGGCGCAGTTTCCCGAGGACGCCGGCCCGATGGCGCACCCGGTGCGTCCCGACTCCTTCGTCGAGATCAACAACTTCTACACGGTGACCGTGTACGAAAAGGGCGCCGAAGTGGTGCGCATGTACCAAACCCTGGTGGGCCGCGAAGGCTTCCGCAAGGGCATGGACCTGTACTTCGGGCGGCACGACGGCCAGGCGGTGACCTGCGACGACTTCCGCGCCGCCATGGCCGACGCCAACGGCCGCGACCTGCGCCAGTTCGAGCGCTGGTACAGCCAGGCCGGCACGCCGGTGGTCACCGCGCGCACGCGCTACGACGCCGTCAAGCGCAACTTCGACATCATCCTCAGCCAGCGCTCGACCGCATCGGCCGGTCAGCCGGACAAGCTGCCGTTCCATATTCCGGTGGCGGTCGGCCTGCTGTCGGCCAGCGGCAAGGACCTGCCTTTGACCCTGGAGGGCGGCAAGCACGCCAAGGGCGCCACCACGGTGGTGCTGGAGTTGACCGAGCAGGAGCAGATTTTCCGCTTCCGCAATGTCGACGAACGTCCGACGCCGTCGATCCTGCGCGACTTCTCGGCGCCGGTGGTGCTGGAATACGACTACACCGACGCCGAACTGCTGCACCTGTTCAGCCATGACAGCGACCCGGTCAACCGCTGGGAAGCGGGCCAGCGCCTGGCGATGGCGCGCCTGCTCAAGCTGACCGCGCAAGTGGCGGCCGCCGGCGGCAGCGACGCCGGCCTGAAACTGGACGCCACCTTCATCAGCGCCCAGCGCACCTTGCTGACCGACGACACGCTCGACCCGGCGTTCCGCGAGCTGGCCTTGATCCTGCCGTCGGAAACCATCATCGCCGAGCAGATGGACGTGGTCGATCCGCAGGCGATCCACACCGCGCGCCAGTTCATGCGCCGCACCATCGGCGCCGCGCTCAAGACCGAGCTGCTGGCGCAGTACCACGCCAACCAGACGCCGGGCGAGTACAGCCCGGACGCGCTGTCGGCCGGCAGGCGCGCGTTGAAGAACCTGTGCCTGTCGTACTTGATGGTGGCGCCGGACATGGCGGAGCTCAAGCTCGCGCAGCAGCAGTTCGAAAAGGCCGGCAACATGACCGACCGCTCGGCCGCGCTGGTGGCGATGATCCACAGCGGCGCCGAAGCCGGCCCGTATCTGAAGAAATTCTACGAAGACTTCCAGGGCGAAGCGCTGGTCGTCGACAAATGGTTCGCCATGCAGGCATCGGCGCCGACCACCGGCGTCGCCGGCGTGCGCAAGTTGATGCAGCACCCGGCCTTCACGTTGAAGAACCCGAACCGCGCGCGCAGTTTGATCTTCAACTTCACCAGCGGCAATCCGTCGCAGTTCCACGCCGCCGACGGCAGCGCCTACGAATTCTGGGCCGAGCACGTGATCAAGCTTGACGCCATCAACCCGCAGGTCGCCGCGCGGCTGGCGCGCGGCATGGACCGCTGGCGCCGATACGCCCCGGCGCTGCAGGCCAAGATGAAGCGCGCGCTGGAAAAGGTCGCGGCCCGCGCCAAGCTCTCGAACGACGTGCTTGAAGTGGTGACCAAGGCGCTCGCGGACTGACAACGATTTAAACGATTTATATTTCATCACAAGGGAAACCATGAAACGCATCAGCCTCACTCAATACCTGGTCGAAGAACAGCGCCAGAACAACACGATCCCGGCCGAACTGCGTCTGCTGATCGAAGTGGTCGCGCGCGCGTGCAAGACCATCAGCCACGCCGTGGGCAAGGGCGCGCTGGGCGAAGTGCTCGGCACCGCCGACACGGAAAACGTCCAGGGCGAAGTGCAGAAAAAGCTCGACATCATCTCCAACGAGATCCTGCTCGAAGCGAATGAATGGGGCGGCCACCTGGCGGCGATGGCGTCGGAAGAGATGGAAACCATCCACCCGATCCCGAACCGCTATCCGAAGGGCGAGTACATGCTGACGTTCGACCCGCTGGACGGCTCGTCGAACATCGACGTCAACGTCTCGATCGGCACCATCTTCTCGGTACTGAAGGCGCCGGAAGGCATGGGCGAGCCGACCGAGGAAGCGTTCATGCAGCCGGGGACCAAGCAGGTCGCCGCCGGCTACGCCGTCTACGGCCCGCAGACCATGCTGGTGCTCACCACCGGCAATGGCGTCAACTGCTTCACCCTGGACCGCGAAATGGGTTCGTGGGTGCTGACGCAGCGCGACATGAAGATCCCGGCCAAGACCAAGGAATTCGCGATCAACATGTCGAACGCTCGCCACTGGCACGCGCCGGTCAAGCGTTATGTCGACGAGCTGCTCGAAGGCGAAAACGGCCCGCGCGGCACCAACTTCAACATGCGCTGGGTGGCCTCGATGGTCGCCGACGTGCACCGCATCCTGAACCGCGGCGGCATCTTCATGTACCCGGCCGATACGCGCGACACGTCGATGCCGGGCAAGCTGCGCTTGATGTACGAGGCGAATCCGATGGCCTTCATCGTCGAGCAGGCGGGCGGCTCGGCCACCGACGGCACCCAGCGCATCATGGACATCCAGCCGCACAAGCTGCATCAGCGCGTGCCGGTGTTCTTGGGTTCGCGCGATGAGGTGGCGGTGGTGACGGGCTATCATCAGGGCTGATTGGGCCGTTTCTAGCCTGTTCGGCGCACAAAGCAATGACATTTTTGCAGCATGGCTAAAATTTATTGGTTTAGGGCTAGCGTGCAGTAAGAAATATTTGTTAGAATGTGCGACTTCGCCGCTTTAGCTCAGTTGGTAGAGCAGTTCATTCGTAATGAAAAGGTCGCCAGTTCGATTCCGGCAAGCGGCACCAGAACTCAGCAGTAAAAAGTGTCAAGAAGTCTCGAAACCCGCCTCTCTCATAGGGAGCGCGGGTTTTTTGTTGTCTCGTGGTTTCCACTGACGTAGCATGGGATTTCAGCCGATTGGGGGATGGGGAATAGCTCTTGTCCCCCAAGAATCGCTAGTCCCTCAACGTCTGTCACGGAGGAGCTCGTCATGGCGCTCACAGACATTTTCATTCGAAAACTTCATCATTCTGGCAAGCCCAGTGGCGATAAATACCACGATGGACGCGCCTTGTACCTGCTGGTCACCGCGTCAAACAAGTATTGGCGCATGAATTACCGGTTTGAAGGCAAACAGAAAACCATCCCGTTCGGCATTTATTCGGAAGTATCGCTAGCAGATGCGCGCGAGCGGTGTTCGGACGCTCGCAAGCAGTTGCGGGCAGGCGTCGATCCCCATCCGAGTACTAGGATGTTGCAACCTAAACCAGTCAAAGTTGAATCCCGGACGTTCGAAACGCTGGCGCGAACCTGGTGGACCAAGATGGCGGTCACCCGTGGCCCACGCACGCAGGAGAAGGTGCTGTCGTGGCTTGAGCATGACCTGTTCCCGTTCATCGGCGAGATGTCGGTGGAGACAATTAAGCCACGCGACATCCTGGCGATTATCCAGCGCGTGGAAGCCAGGGGCGCGATTGATTCGGCCCATCGCATCCGGCAGGTGTGCGGCCAGATATTGCGCTTTGGCGTGGCGCTTGGGTGGACGGAGCGCGACGTTACTCCCGACCTGAAGGGCGCATTGATGGCGGTGCCGCGCAAGAACTACGCTGCACTGACCGAGCCGAAAGAAGTTGCGGCACTGATGCGCGCCATTCATGCATACGAAGGCCATATCGTGGTCGTGGCGGCGTTAAAACTCTCGCCGCTGGTGTTTGTGCGTCCCGGTGAGTTGCGCGGCGCAGAGTGGCAGGAATTCGATCTGGACGCGGCAGAGTGGCGAATTCCCGCATCCAAGATGAAAATGAAGATGCAGCACATGGTGCCGCTGTCCACGCAGGCAGTCAAAATATTGCGCGAAGTCCATCGCGTCACGGGTCATGCAAAGTTCGTGTTCCCCAACCTGCGCAGCGATCAACTGTGCATGAGCGAAAACTCGATCAACGTGGCGCTACGGTGCATGGGCTTCCCCAAAGAGCTAATGACGGCGCATGGCTTCCGGGCCATGGCGCGTACGATACTGGACGAAGTGCTTGAAGAGCGCGTAGACCTGATCGAGCACCAACTGGCGCATCGTGTGATCGATCCGAATGGCCGCGCTTACAACCGCACTGCACATCTACCAGCGCGCAAGGCGATGATGCAGCGCTGGGCCGACTACCTCGACAAACTGCGGATCGGCAGCGAGGTCGTCCCGGCCGCTCCACTGAGCAGGGACCATTGGCGCTAATCCGTCAGTTCGGAGGCTTGATTTGCTCAACTCGGCCATAAGCGTGTCCGCGCTGGGCAATACGCTCCGCCAGCCATGTCATGACGTCGTCCTCTAGCCAGCCGACCGAGCGTGCCGATAGTTTGACAGGGGCAGGAAATCCCCGCAGTTTAACCTCGCGATACAAGGTAGCACGCGACATGCCGCAGAGCGCCAGTACCTCGCGCAAGCGCATCACGCGGCCGGTTCCAGGAATTGGTTGATTGGTACCCATAGTGGCCTCCAGTGCCGATTCAATTTCGTCTAAGGTAGGTCCTCGACATGGCGCACCCTTGATGCAGCGCTAGGTTGGCGACGTTACGGCTTTGAAATCAGCGAGCTCATGAGGCTGCACAATGCTGCGATCAGGAAAGTGCGCTTGTTGTTTCCTGCCCGCGATATTGCATTGTTTCGTGCGCAGCGTTGATGCACCTTGTCCACGCCAGCGGCTTTCCTGACGGATTGTGCACTACAGAAATGGCAGGTGCCGCTTGACGCGGCTCAGTCTGCGCTGACTTTCGTTGACTACAGTGGAGGAGTGCGCGCCGCCGGTGAGGAGCAAGCCATGTTTTCGCTTCGCTCAAACGTGGCTTGCCCTGCGGGGCCGGGCGCGCTTTGCTTGCCAACCTCGGCGAGGTCCACGATGAATTCCGAACTGCCAAAACGTTACGCCAAAGGAGGTCGCCCCAAAGGCGACCCCGCCGACTTGCGCGCAGTGACCATCGGCGTGCGTGTATCTGCTGCCGAATATGCGCTGCTACGCGAGCGCGCCGCGTCGATGCAGATGAAGCCTGCCCAGTGGCTGCGCGCAGCTGCCTTATCGCGTCGCCTGCCGCCGCCACCAGTGGCTGCGATCAACCGTGAGCAGTACGCCGAACTGGCACGGCTTGCGGCAAATCTCAACCAGCTCACACGCCTCGCTAACGAGGGGGAACGTGTGAACGTCGCGACAGTTTTGTTGGAGCAGTTGCTGGCCGAAACGCAGTGCCTGCGGCTTATCCTTCTTGGCGTAAAGGACAGTGTTGATGATCGCTAAAGCCATCAAGGGGCGAGGGTTTCGCGGCGCGCTCGAATATGATCTGGCCAAGGACAAAGCCCACGTGATCGACACCAACATGGGCGGTTCGACGCCGCGTGCGCTGGCGAAGGAGTTTGGCGAGATCCGCAAGCTGCGGCCCAAGCTGGGCAAAGCAGTCTTATATGTCTCGTTGTCTGCCGCCCCCGGTGAAGATATAAGCGAGGCGCAGTGGCAGCAGATCTCCCAGCGTTACTTGCGCGGCATGGGGCTGGAGAACAACCAGTATCTGGTAACGCGCCACACCGACACCGAGCATCCACACATCCATCTGCTGGTGAACCGAATTCGCTTCGATGGCGGCGTCACGTCCGACAGCCACGATTACCGACGGCATGAAGTGCTAATGCGGGTCATCGAGCGTGATTTCAAATTGCGCCAGGTGAGACCTTCAATTGAGGCCAAGCGCCACGCGCCCACCAAGGGCGAAATCGAGGAGGGCCTGCGCACGGGCTTGCCATCCACACGCCAGCGCTTGCAGCAGCTGTGCGACAGCGCGGCGGAGCGGTGCTACAGCTTCACTGATTACGCCGAGCGGCTGCAGGCGGCCGGCATACGGCTAGTGCCTGTGACACAGCTGGGTGGAACCAAATTATCTGGCCTGTCCTACTTGCTTGACGGCGTAATGATGAAGGGCAGCGATCTTGGAAAAGCATACAGTCCCATGGGGCTGGCAAAGCGAGGAGTGGGTTATGTCAAAAACCGAGACCATGAAGCAGTTGGCCGCTGTTTCGAACGAGGCGCGGGTACAGGCGCTGCATCAGCAGATCGAGTCGCTGCGCGAGGCGAAGCTGAGCAGCGTGGACGAATTGGCGTCCCTGCTGGAGCCGTTGGCAAAGGCGATGGCAGTATTGACCCAGGAGACCTTATCAAGCGTCAGGAAGATCGAACAGATCGAGCAGCGCAGCCGCGATCAAAATACGCAGTTCAAAATACAAATGGAGGGGGCGCTTACGTCGTGGAAGCAGGCCGTATTGGAAGCCGAGGCTGCAGTGTCCAAAATGGGCAGACTAGGAGAGAACTCCGCCGTGCGGACCGTTTTGACGGCGGTGTTGACCGGATTGTTCACAGGATTGCTCTCGACCGCATCCTGGCTCTTGCTCGCACGGTGAGCCGGAATACAAAAAATTCCTTAGAACTCTTATCAGAAAGAAAGGTCAACAATGTAACCTCAATGCGCGAAATATATCTTCAAAATAATAATTTATGCATAAGTAATAATTTTAAGAAATTTTTTGATATTTCCCTTGGAAAGACTTCGATAAAACGAAAATACAAAAGTCGAATGACCTAAGGCTGGATTAAAAATTTAGCCTTAGGTTTTATTTTAATTTAAAAATTTTTGAGAGTAAATTTTAATTAAATTTCATGAAATTCGTAAATGACTTTGAGAAATTCAAAGAAGCTTATCGACGTTGGCTAGCATTGTTCCCGTGAGCGGCGGTGATTTGAGAAGGTCGCGAGAGATGTCTGGATCGGGAAGGGCAGTTGTAATCAATAAATTTAATCTGTCGAACCACTCTCCATCATTCGCTGCAAAAATGTTGTAAAGCGCCTCATTTTTTGTTTTGCAACCTAATTTCTTATATTTTGCTGCGCAGTATTTTGATGCTGCCGTGATGATGTGCCACCGAAGTTTTGAATATTTTCCGTCAAACCGCTTATTGGATGTTAGCATCCTTAATCTATAATGACTAAAGCACGCGGTATAGTAGTCTTCTTCATGAGCGCCTTTTACAAATACCTCGCTTAATAATTCGCCTGTCAATCTATTAGGATACCTGCTAGACAAGTCAGGACGCATCATAACCATGGCAGCATAGCAGCGTGCAGTTTCTCTGGCGTCGAAGATTCGCACAGGTGCAACGTTATCTGCTCTGTATTGACCTTTTCTTCGTTCAAAATATATTCTACTTGCTTCGGTTACGCCCCGAGCATTGAAATATTGTTCTAAATCTCTTAGCGCAGTTAGTGTAGAGATAAACTGAGCGTCTTCAACTTTAGATTGTCTGTTTGTTGCCCGGACGATGTCATCAATTACCGAAGGTTCATCTGCCTCAATCAATTTTATCATTAGACATACTGTGTTGTCGACTACGTCGTCCATAGAAATTAAAATATTCGAAGTCTGACAGCCATTTACAATTTGGAAGTCTCGTATATATATCTCCTGTCCTGCGGGGCGAACGCTAGAAGCCACAATCGTAACTCCGTTATTCATTAAACCAAATCGAGCTTTTTTATCTGCATCGCTTAATGTTTCAGCGATTTCAGAGTTGACTTCAACGTCTACTCCCAAAAAATCTCGAACATTTTCTTCGAAAAGTTTTTTTCTAGGAGCCCCGTTTTTATCTTTTAGGATTGCATCAATGAAGCTTCGCGCTGTAACGGTTGCCACGTACGCATTGCTGATATTCGGAACTGCGGGAAAAGGTGCATAGCCTACAGTCGCTAGCCTTGCTTCCATTGGCCCTTCAGCTGAAAGCCAAAGTTCATGAATAATTTCTCTGTGACCTTTGACTAAAAGCGTCTCATTTGAATAACCCATTTTCTTCAATGCAGCTTCGCCTATCTGGAACGCTGCATTTATTTCGACGGCTTCAGTATCTGGGGCAGCTGTCAAAAAATAAGCATGTATGTTTGGAAGTCCGCCTTTAATTCGGCCGATGTTCTGAAAAATAGCTACAAACATCTTTCTGAAATCCGAAAGGTACTGACTATGAGGCTGCGCAGGAGTTTCAGAAAGATAGTCTATAATGGCAGATACAAAAGAATCTATCTCTTGTTTTGACCAAGTCGTTGAGCGTTTCGCTTGAGTCAGCACTATAGTAACTTGATATTCTCGTTTGGTAGTGTCAAATACCTCTATGAGCTCTTCTACAGAGAATACTGCCCTGTCGTCTAGGAATAACAACGCGCCATCAATTCCCGGGTCTGCCCCTTCATAAACTAAGTCACTTGCCTCAACATTGTCACCAGAATACTTGGAAAAGACGCAATAATTTACAAAGGCTTCAAAATTTTTAGCTTCCTCATAAGGAGCGCCAAAATCTTTACAGAAGCTTTCAAAATAAGATTTTGTTACTAAATGCATAATAATCCTTTGAAAAATTTGATGTTGCGAAGGTAAATTATCCAGCAAAATTTTTCAATAATCTAACATTATTTCCATATGGGAAATCTCACCAATTGTAACTTACTAGTATTTTTTTATTCTCTAAATTTTTCATCGCATTTATCAAATTCATCTAGGTAAATTTTTGATGAGAAAATCGAATCAATCTGATGAATCTTTAGTAGTACTGAAAAGATATGTGTTGTAAAAATGCGACGATCGGAACGGCACTGAAGCTCTGTTGGATTTTTACCGGATAAGCGATCTGGACTAGACGCTTTGAGACCTCCTTCATAGTAGGAGTGAACCCGGCAAGCGCACCAAGAATCAGGTAGTGACAGAGACCCGCGCCTTCGCAAGAAGGCGCGGGTTTTCTGCTTCTACGGTGCGAACGGCACGATGAACTGCGTGCTTTTGCCTGTCAGTTATGGCATAGTCAAGCGATGAAAGCACTCAAAAGCCAGCTAGCGAAAGATCTGCTTGCAGACGAACAAGCTCGCAACGAGCTGCGTCGTTTTTTGGTGAGCAATCGTTCCAAATCGCCTTCGCTTGACGCGGAGTCTAGTCGGATACATGTTCGCCGGGGCAGCACTGCGGTGACTGTTAGTGCTACTGTCGTCCCTAAGGCAAAAGCTGACTGACAAAGCCGTGAACGTTGCGCTTCCCGCCATCGTTATCTTCTTCGTGCTACTTCCTGGATTTATTCTTCGCACTCGGCTGAAGCGTGTAGAACGAACTTCGCTTGATTTTTCACCTTTTGGCGAAGTAGTGGCCGAGGCGGTTGTATGGTCGGTGCTGGTTCACTGCGTGTGGCTAGGTCTTGCTAACGTCATCGCGGGCCAAACCTTTCAGCCGCTGGTTCTGTTGAAGTTGCTGTCTGGCGCGGTAACCGTGCACGAAGGCGCCGCCGCTGCTTTTGCCGCAAGCTTCTGGTGGGTTACCTCTTATTTCTCGAGCCTTTTAATCGCCGCATTCGTCTTTCCCATGGCATTGCGAGCAATTATTACGAAATACAGGCTTGATCGCTCCGCGTCGCGCTTCAACTACATATTTCGCTTTCACAAAGCGCCTTGGTACTATTTATTGACCGGGGCAGACTTTGCCGAAGACGAAGCTCCCGATATGATTCTGATTTCGGCAATTGTCGAGGTTGGAAAAGAAGCAGTACTCTACGTGGGGGTGCTCGATGAATTTTATGTTGATTCTGAGGGGCAACTCGACCGCCTTGTATTGCAGAACGTCGCGCGTCGTCCGCTATCACGAGACAAACTGACTGCAAGCGCAAGCGAGGAAGTTGAAGCGATCATCGAGCCTGTTCGATTTTACGATGTGGACGGCGATTCGTTTGTGCTACGGTATAGCGAGGCGATTACCTTGAATATTCAATATGTCAGGCTCGCAATACGTTCTACCTAGTAGGCATGGAAGTCTGACATTAGGGCACGACCATATCCCGTTCCTGGCGGCGAAAGCTATAAGTTCGATTTTTCACTGTATGGATGAGCTGGTCTCCGATCGACAGACCTTGGTCTAGCGAGCCTGAATTCATTGACTTCGCGATGCCTCATTTTTCAAAATATGGCTTGGTCTAGTCAGTTGTCCGAGAAGCGATATGTGAGTGATCCGTAGCGTCGGCGCGGCGAATATTAGGGGCGAGCTGATCATAATATCCTTGGTGCTAAATTGGTAATTTCGGAAAAGTTCATTTTTCCACCGATCATTTCACGGATTTTAGCGAGGGCAGCGCCGCCAAGTCAGTATTGAGTTGCTTCGAGCGCGCATTATTCAACCCGACCTGGCAGGAAAGGCGCCGCATTTCCAGCGCATTACCGATGGCGCCGCCGCCAAGCGAGGCGGCGAAGGCGCACTGCGCATCGCGGTATCGCTCGTACGCTTTACTGGACGCCCGCAGCTTTTGCTTCGCAAGGTGGATGAATTTCGCATCCTCGTCCCATGTTGAAAGCGCGGCGATCGCTTGCTCTTCCGCGCGCCTCAGTGCTGCGCCGCTTTCACGGGATTTCTGCGCCAGACATTCCCGCATTCCGGCTTGCGAATAAGCGCCGCATTCTTCGAGAGCGGCCTGCTCGCTTTCAAGTTCAGTCGCCCAGACATTTTCGGAAAAGATCGGCAGCGCAAGCGCGCCGGTCAAGACGATGAGATTTGAAATTCGCATGTGGATTCCTTCACTTTGCGGAGGCGCGGATCGTGGCGTTCCGACCCCGCCACTTGGGATTGATGCCATGACAGGCTACCACGGCGATCGCGCCCGTGACCGCGAGCATGGCGGCGGTGTGGACGCAGATTGCGGCCAGCGCCATGACCATGGAGCCGCTGGCGCTGATTTCCCGCGCCGGCGTGTCGGACAGGCATAGCGGGATCAGCGCCGGCACCAGCATCAGCCCCGAACCATGCGCCGTCGATATCATCAGCGACCATAACGCCAGCGCCGCAGGGCCGCCGGGCGGGCGCCGACGCCGGCCCATGAAGCGCCACAGCTGATGCACAACGATGCCGGCCAACAGCCCGGCCGCCAACCACCAGAGCATCGCGCGATCCATCACCAGCCCCGACGACACCGCAGCCGCCACCAGCGCCACAGATGCCGCATGCCCGACCGCAATCGGCACCAACGCCCGCAGCGCCTGTCCGCAGTCGCGCGCCCGCACGCCGCGCGCGACTGCGAACATCCAGCCGGTCGCGGGATTCAGCCCGTGCAGGGCGCCGACCCCGGCGACCGCCAGCCATGGAAGCCAGCCGGACACGATGCCGCTCTCCGCCTCAAGCGCCCGCCCCGCAGCACGAAGCTGCCGCCGCCACCGGCGCCGTCTCATAACGGTCATGGTGGCGCACCCATTCCATCGGATACGACAGGCCGTCTTCGTTGCGCCCCAGCGGCGTCAAGTCGAGCAAGTTATAGGTATGCATCATCACTTCTACCCCGCGCCCGTAGGTCGAGTAGGTCAGGTAGACCTGTCCCGCGTCGTCCTTGTAGAACACGCTCACGCCCGGTGCGTCCGGATGCGGGAACGGCTGCCGCACATAGTTGTAATAGACCGTGCCGTCGGCCATCTCCTCCGGCGTGAAGCTGACGTGGAAGTCGTAGTTGAATTCGCTCTCGCCCGACGACACCCACGCGAAGCGCCAGCCCATCCGCGTGCGCATGCGCTCCAGATCGGCCAACGGCGCGCGCGAGACCGCCACCACCGTCGTGTCGCGCTGCGCCAGATGCGCCAGCGCACCGTCCGTGTGATCGGCCATGTACGAGCAGCTCTTGCAGCCTTGTTCGGCGCCCGGCGTGTACATGAAGTGTTGCAACACCAGTTGGCGGCGGCCTTCGAATAGCTCCGCCAAGGTGCGCGGGCCGGACGGCGTGTCGAACACGTAGTGCTTGTCGATGCGGACCCAGGGCAGCGCGCGGCGTTCGCGGGCGACCTGATCCTTCAAATGCGTCAATTCCTTTTCGCGCGCCAGCAGCGCCTTGCGGTGCGCCAGCCATTGTTCCGCCGACACGACGGGATGCCGTAGTGCGTTCATGCTCTGCTCCCTGGAAGTTGGTTAACGTGAGGATTGCGTGCGGCGCACGGCGCGCACCTTGCCGCTGGCGCCGCCGCCGGCGTAGAACAGGTCGCCGCCATCGGATTCCAGCCCGCTGATGCCGGTGCCGGGCGGCATGCCCAGCCGCTCGAGCACGGCGCCGCTGGCCGGGTCGACGTGCACCAGTTCGCTCTCGTCGCCTTCCCAGGTGCCGTGCCACAGCTGGCCGTCGACCCAGGTCACGCCGGTGACGAAGCGCTTCGATTCGATGGTGCGCAGGATCTTGCCGGTGGCTGGGTCGATCTGGTGGATCTTGCGGTCGCGGTACTGGCCGACCCACAGGCTGCCCTCGGCCCACGCCATGCCGGAGTCGTTGCCGTCGCCGGGCGCCGGGATCGATGCCACCACCTTGCCGCTGGCGGGATCGATCTTGTCGATGCGCCGCTCGGCGATCTGGTACAGGTGCGTGCCATCGAAGGCGGTGCCGGCGTCGCAGGGGCAGGACAGCGAGTCGGTCGGGTCGCCGCTGGCCGGGTCGAAGGCGATCAGGCGTTTGCCGGTGGCGGCCCAGATGCGCTTGCCGTCGTGGGTGACGCCGTTCACCTTGTCGGTGTCGGGGAAGGGGCCGTATTCGCGCACGATCTCGGCCGCGCGCGGCGCCGGTTCGGCGGGTTGGCTGGGTTTGCTGGTCATGGTCATCTCCTGTGGAGGCGCCGGGATCGGCGCCGCAACGGCACTTTATGCCATCTGCGTGGCGGCGGGGAGTAACAAGATTGTCGTGTATCCGGCCAGCGGCGGCGCCAGCCAGCGCTGGGTGCGGGCGCGGCCGATGCAGCGCGCCCGGCCTTGGGCCGCCAGATCGGCCAGCGCGCGCTGCACGGTGCGCTGGCTGGCGTTGAGCGCCAACGCCAGCGCCGAGGTCGACCAGGCGGCGCCGTCGGATAGCAGCGCGACCAGCGCGCCCTGGTCGCCGTCGATGGGCGGCGCCAGTAGCGCCACGTCGCGTCCGTCCAGCGGCCGCAGCGCGAAGCCGCGCGCCGTCGCGTCGAGCCGCGCCAGCGGCGTGATCAGCGCGCGCAGGCGGCCGATTTCGACCCGCAGCCGGGCGCGGTGGGTGTCGTCCGGTTGGCGGGTGTTGAAGGCGCCGGCGATCAGTGCCTCGCGGTCGACGGCGTCGGGCCAGGCTTCGGCCAGCGCGCGCGCCAGGGCGAACAACACGGGACGGCGGGCCAGCGCCCGCCAATGGGTATCGGTGCCGATGCCACGGCGGCAGGCGTCGACCACCAGCACCCCGGAATCGAGCAGGTCGGCGACTTCCTCCAGCCGCAGCGCTTGCGTCTGGCCGTTGGACAGGCGCCGCGCCGCCGGGTGCGCTAGCGCGCCGCGCGCTTCCTCCACTTCGGCGACCAGGGCCGGGACGCGGGCGCGTTCGGCCGCCGCGTGCGCGCGGCCCAGCGCGGCGCGCGCGGGCGCGATGTCCAGCGAGCGCAGCCCCAGTTCCGCCGACGCCAGCTCGGCGACGGCCGCCAGTGCCGGCGGCAGCGGGCGCCCGTTCAACCGGGACAGTTGCGCTTGCGCCTCGTCGAGGCGGCCCAGCAGCAACAGCTTGCGCACCGCGATGAGTCGCGCCTGCATGGCGTTGGGGTGGTCGGCGTGGGCTTCCAGCGTGGCCAGCGCGGAGGCCAGCGTGCGCGGCGAGTCGCTGAAATCGCGCACGGCCAGCGCCACTTCGGCCTCGGCCACCACGCAGCGGGCGCGCGCCAGTTGCTCGTGCGCGCCGAAGCCACGGGCGGCGCGCTTGAGCAGTTCGCGCGCGCGCGGATGTTCGCCGAGCTGGGCCATGGCGATGCCGCGCAAGGCCAGCGCCGCCGGGTCGTCGCGCAAGGCGACATGCTTGAGGGCGCCGAGGGCATCGCCGGCGGCAAGGGCCCGCGCGGAGGCGGCGATCAGGGAGTCCATGGCGGAAGCATACACGCGCCGCGATTGATTTCGCCGAATCGATGGCGTTACACTGGTTGCGGCGCATCGCCACTCGGCTTCAATAGACTAAAGGACAAGAAAATGTTCAGTCATGTGATGATCGGTTCGAACGATATCGAACGCTCCAAACGGTTTTACGACGCCGTGCTCGGCGTGCTGGGCGCGGGGGAGCCGTTCCGCAACACGGCGGCTGCCGGCCATGAGCGGCTTTTTTATCGACACGAAGGAAATACCTTCGCTATTACCCAGCCGCTCAATGGCGAGCAGGCGAGTTGCGCGAACGGCGGTACGATTGGTTTTAAATGTAACTCTCCCGAGCAGGTGAGGGAGTTTCACGACGTCGCGGTCGCGCATGGCGGCAAGTCATGCGAGGAGCCGCCGGGCCTGCGCGATGGAAGCTTGGGGGCGATGCACCTGGCCTATGTCCGCGATCCGGACGGCAACAAGTTGTGCGCGCTGTATCGCGTCAAATAGCGGGTACGCATTCCGACAATGCCGCATCCGTCCAAATTTGCGCTGCGCGCAGCCGCTTCCAAACAGCTAGTGTTAAGTGCGCTCAAAAACGCACAAATAATGTAAGATCATTTTGATAACTTACTTCACTAGGGAGAATACCGGATGAAACGCAATGCCATCATAGGCGCGATGATCGTGGCCGCAGCACTCGCGGCATGCAAAAAGCATGAGAAGGTCGAGGAAGCGCCGGTCGTCGCCGCGCCAGTACCAGTCACCGCGCCCGACCCTGCCGCCGCGGGCAAGGTCCCGGCGGCCGAGCAGACCGACGAACAGCGCGAGATGGCCAAGAAGCAGGCACAGTTGGCCTACGGCGTGATGGAAGATAAGTACATCAACGATCAGCGCGCGCAGTGGGCGAGCGAGGCCAAGGCGAGCTCGGTTTTTGGCGATCAGGATGGCAAGACGCCTTCCGATTCGAATCTGGCCAAGAACGCTGTCGGTCCTAGCGATGGCAGCACGTGGACCAACAACCATATCGATCAAGGTTTCGATTGGCTGGAGGCCACTTTCGCGACGCCGGTCAACGCGACCGAGGTGCGCATCGTGCTGCCGAGCGGGCAGGGCGTGGAGGCGGTCAATAAGGTGGAGCTGCAGGATACCGACGGCAAGTGGAACACCGTGTGGGAAGGTGTGAGCGATGTGAAGAAAGACAATCGCGGGAACCGTACGTGGTTCGTGAAGACTTTTACCAAGACCGCTTACAAGGCGAAGGCTTTGAAGGTGACTTACGCTAACAACTTGCAGCACGATTACAAGGTTATCGATGCGGTGCAGTTGGTGGGGGATAAGTAATCGCGTGACCGGCCTCGAGCCGGCGGTGGCGCTCGCATGGCCGATGACGCTTCGCTAATCCGCCCGGCGGGGTTTGGATGGGCTCGGGGGCTGGCGGTCGCCGGTCCCCGCTTACAGCTTGTCGGCGGCGCGGCGCTTGTCGGGCTCGTTGAGTACGCGGGCGATGACCGGCAGCGGCACGCCGGCGTCTTCCAGGAAAATTGCGGCGGCTTCGCGGCCGTCGGTGTCGAGCATGGCAATGCCGGCGTGCACGGCGATGGCCTTGGCGCGGTCGGGTCGGGAACGTCGTTCTATCATCATGGGGCCTCCTGTCGTTACGAGGACAGTATCACAAAAGCAATGGCCTTGCGCGCACCCACCGCGCGCCGGCACTTGCCCTGCGGCGGCCGTTACGCGATCTTGCGCGCGAAGCTGGCGCGCATGTCGCACGCGGTGCCGATGGCGCGCAGGATTTCTTCCATGCCGGCCGGTTTGGTGATGTGCTGGTCGAAGCCGGCGTCCTGCGTGCGCTGGCGCGTGCCCTTGTCGCCCCAGGCCGTGAAGGCGACCAAGGCGAGGTCGGCAAACTGTGGCTGGGCGCGCAAGGCGGCGGCGACCTGGAAGCCGTCCATGCCCGGCATGCCCAGGTCGAGCAGGATGACATCCGGCGCCAAGTCGTTTGCGCTCTGCAATCCTTCGGCGCCGTTGTAGGCGACCGCGGTTTGATAGCCGTACAGGCTGAGCAACTCCGCCGCGACGTCGGCCGCCTGGCGATTGTCGTCGATGATGAGTATACGTTTGGTGGGAGTGGACTGGTCCATGATATCGATCGAAAAAGTGGGCAACTGAAGCGTTGCGTCTTTCGGCTGGGGCCAGGCCGGGTTTGATTGCGCGTGCGGTGAATCTGGGCACGGCGGGCAGGACGAGAATTGCTGTCCTGAACCAGATTATAGAGGTAAACCAGTATGCGAAGGCAAGGTATTTACATTACTGTGCGTATAAGTCGCTCTATTTCTTGAATAATTGCATAGTCGTCACCAACTTAGGTGAAGATCCAATATCGAAAAGGAATGATGATGATGATTGAGAAAGCAATTCTGGCCGGCGGCTGTTTTTGGGGCATGCAGGATTTGATCCGTAAAATGCCCGGCGTCGAAAGCACGCGCGTGGGTTATAGCGGCGGCGATGTGCCCAATGCGACTTATCGCAATCACGGCACGCACGCCGAGGCGATCGAGATTAATTTCGATCCGTCGGTCATCAGCTATCGCCAAATCCTGGAATTCTTTTTCCAGATCCACGATCCAAGCACCGCTAATCGCCAGGGCAATGATGTCGGCATGAGTTATCGATCGGCTATTTTCTACGTCGACGAGCAACAAAAAGCGACGGCCGAGGACACCATCGCCGATGTGAATGCCTCCGGTTTGTGGCCTGGGAAAGTGGTGACCGAGCTGGCGCCGGCGGGGGCGTTCTGGGAGGCGGAACCGGAGCATCAGGATTACCTGGAGCGCATTCCGAACGGTTACACCTGCCATTATGTCCGTCCGGACTGGCGGCTGCCGAAGCGCTGATGCTGCTTGCGCTGTCCCTTTGTTCTTGTAAAAGTGGTTTAAAAACAGAGAGTTGACAGTCAGAAGGTATCCGGAAGGCGGTGTTTCCAGTTGGTCGATACAGTGCGTCCATGCACTTGCGTCCAACTGGAGAATAGATCATGAGTCAATTGTTTACCGCCGTTTATGAAGTCAACAGCGCCGTCGATGGCGGTCCGACCTTGCGCCTGAATCTGGTCGTCGACGGCCGTAACGATAGCGTTGTCGGCCACGTTCAGCTGGACGACTTCTCCGGCGCGAGCAAGGCCATCTCGGTGCGCGGGCATCACGTGGAAATCGACGGCGACCAGCCGATGCAGGCCATCGTGCTTGCCGGTACGCCGACGATCTTCCCATGCAAGGATGAAGACCCGAGCGCCTTCCAATTATTGATGGTATTGCCGACCGCCTGGAAAGACGGGCAGGTCTGCTACAAAATGAGTTTCGGTAAAAGCGCTCCCCGCGTTTTGGAAATCCATGACGGTATCGCACGCGCGGTTATGCAAGTCGCGAATTAATCCGGCGAGTACTGACACCCGCTTCAGTACCACTTTTTTATTGTGTCAAATTGGTACTCGCCGATTAACAAAATGGTTATTGGCGGGTATTCAATTGCCAGTTTCATACCCGAATAAGACGACGCGCCAGCGTCGTTAGTGTGTGCTCACTCCGGGTGTCTTGATCGCTATGCTTCGTTTCTCCCAAGACTGTTTTCTATGCGTAACTGGTATTAGAGTGGATGCAATTATTAAAACCACTTGACTACCAATTCTTTCGGTTTCATCCTGAAAAAACAAGAAAAGCATAGATCACCCACCCGAAGGAGAGATGATGGAACATGCAGTGAAGGGGAATGCGGCCGTGATGGGCCTGATCGCCGGCATGCTGGCGGCTTGCGGCGGGGGCGGCGACAGCCCCGCTTCCGACACATCGAACAAGTTGCTGGCGGCGGTGCAAACCGCGGCGGCGGCTGTCGCCGAGAACTGTCCGGCCTGGTCGGCGGCGGCGATTTATACGGTCGACATGTGCGTGACCTACAACGGTGCCGTCTACAAGGCCAAGTGGTGGACGCAGAATAACGTGCCCGGCACCGAACAGTGGGGACCGTGGGCTTTGCAAACCACCACGCCGACACCGACACCGACTCCGACGCCGACACCCACTCCGACACCGACACCTACTCCGACACCCACGCCCACGCCCACACCAACGCCGACGCCGACGCCGATCCCCGGCGGCCGCGAAATCGGCTCCTACTTCGCGCAATGGGGCGTCTATGGCCGCAACTACGAAGTGGCCGACATCCACACCACCAAAACGCCGGTCAACGGCGTGCAGACCAGCGTGGCCGACCAGCTCACTTTCATTAATTACGCCTTCGCCAATACCTACGCGAAAAACGGCGGCTATGAATGCGACATGGTGACCAAGGCCGAAACCGGCGGGTCGAATCCCAACTCGCCCGACGCGGGGACCGGCGGCGATGCGTACGCCGATTATCAACGCTCGCCGGCGCGCACCGTCAACGGCCAGGCCGTGCCATGGGATGCGCCGTTGAGCGGCAACTTCCTGCAACTGAAGCTGCTCAAGGCCGCGCATCCAAACCTGAAGATCTTCATCTCGCTGGGCGGCTGGAGCTGGTCGAAGAACTTCTCGGCGGCCGCCAAAACCGACGCGCTGCGCAAGCAGCTGGCCAAGTCCTGCGTGAAGATGTTCATCGCCGGCGACCTGCCGGTCCAGGATGGGCGCGGCGGCGCGGGCGCGGCCAAGGGTGTTTTCGATGGTATCGACATCGACTGGGAATACCCGGGCGGCGGCGGCCAGACCTACAACACCGTCGACACGGTCAACGACAAGCACAACTTCACCTTGCTGATGGCGGAATTCCGCGCGCAGCTCGACGCGCAGGGCGCCATCGACGGCAAGCGCTATGCGCTGACGGCGGCCATCGGCGCGGGCGGCGAGAAGATCGCGCAGACCGAACCGGCACTGTACGGCCAGTACATGGACTGGGTCAATCTGATGACCTATGACTTCCACGGCGGATGGGAAGCGACCACCAACTTCCACGCGCCGCTGTACCACGACCCGGCCGATCCCTCGACCGGCAATCTGGCCAAGTACAACAGCCACGATGCGATCACCGCGCTGGTGGCCGCCGGTATGCCGCGCAATAAGATCCTGCTCGGCGTGCCGTTCTACGGACGCGGATGGAAGGGCGTGGCGGCCGGCCCGAACGGCAACGGCCTGTATCAAAGCACCGGCGGCGCGGCGACCGGCGCCTACGAGGCCGGAATCGACGACTACAAGGTGTTGATTAACAAAACCGGGACGCGCTGGTATCATCCGGTGACGAAACAGCTGTACCTCTACACCGGCAGCGGCGGTGAGTGGTGGAGCTACGACGACCCCACCGTGATCGCGACCAAGATGCAGTATGTGCGCGATCAAAACCTGCGCGGCGCCTTTTCCTGGGAATTGGACGGCGACGCCAACGGCGCCCTGACCAACGCCGTCTGGATAGGACGCTAAGCCATGATGCACCATGCCGCCGTTGCACCCGTAGCCGTCAACGACGCATGGCGCACCTGGATCGCCGAGAACCTGATGTTGGGCGGACGGCCGGAAGGCCTGGTCGGGATTTTGATCCAATCCGGCATCAGCGAGCAGGAGGCGTTGGCGGAGGTCGACGCCGCGCTGCGCAGCCCTTACCTCAAGGGGGCGTCGCGCCTGCACAACCGGCTGGCCAAGCGCGACTGGGTGCTGGGCATCCAGTCGCGCTTGAACCGTCTGGCGCCGGCGCAGGTACCGCGCCGCGAGCGCCTGTCGGGCGATGCCTTCCTCGCAGAGCACTACCGCCGCAACCAGCCGGTGATCATCACCGGCATGCTGGAAGACTGCGTCGCCCGCGCAAAATGGACACTGGATTATTTGCGCGACCATTTGGGCGAGCGCGAAGTGGAGGTGCAGTTCGGCCGCGACGCCGATCCGGACTACGAACTGAATAGCCAGGCGCACAAACGGCGCATGCCGTTTGGCGAATACGTGGAACTGGTGCGCGCCAGCGGCCGCACCAACGATTTCTACATGACCGCCAATAACGACGAGAGCAACCGCGAGGCGCTGCGGGAGCTGATGGCCGATCTGCCGCCGTTGGCCGACTATCTGAACGACGAGCGGCGCGGTTTTTTCTGGTTCGGGCCGGCCGGCACGCTCACGCCGTTCCATCACGACCTGACCAACAACTTCATGATACAGATCGCGGGCCGCAAGCGGGTGCGCCTGATCGCGCCTTGCGATATTCCCCGTCTGTACAACCAGCGGCACTGCTTTACGCCGGTGGACGGGAGGGCGATCGATATCCAGCGCTTTCCCATGATGGCGAACGTGCCGGTGATCGACTGCGTGCTGGCGCCGGGAGAGATCCTGTTCCTGCCGGTGGGCTGGTGGCATTTTGTCGAGGCGCTCGACATCACCATCACCATCTCCACCACCCATTTCAGGTGGGATAACGACTTCTATTCGGACTACCCGGCCAATCACGACTTCTGATACGGGAATCCGGATCGATTACAATCGTCTTGCCGACAGTAGACCGCAAGCGAGCCGCCATGCCCATGCACTACCTGCGCGCCTTGACCGGTCCGCACCGCACCGATATCAGCAACCGCCGCCTTGGCCGCGCCTTGGCCTTCGTGGCCGGCGCGGTCAACGCCGGCGGTTTTTTCGCGGTCGGACAATACACCTCCCACATGTCGGGCATCGTCTCGGCGCTGGCCGACAACGCCGCGGTGGGCGACGCGGCGCTGCTGCTGGCGGGGGCGATATCGCTGCTGGCCTTCTTCCTGGGCGCGGCCACCTCCGCGATCCTGGTCAACTGGGGGCGCCGCCGGGGCGCCCATAGCCGCTATGCGCTGCCGCTGATGCTGGAGGCGGCGCTGTTGCTCGTCTTCGGCGTGATGGGCGGCACGCTGGCGGGGCGAGGCCACATCACGGCCATCGTGGCCCTGCTTTGCTTCGTGATGGGACTTCAGAACGCCATCGTCACCAAGGTGTCGCGCGCCGAGATCCGCACCACCCACGTCACCGGGCTGGTGACCGATATCGGCATCGAGTTGGGCAAGCTGTTTTATTGGAATATGGGGCAAGGCGGCGCAGACGGCGCTAGGCCCGAAAAGGTCGTGGCCGATCGCAATCGCCTATCCTTGTTATGTTCCCTGCTGGGCGCCTTCCTGCTTGGCGGCCTGCTTGGGGCGTTCGGCTTTAAGTTATTGGGTTTTATCGCCACCGTTCCGCTGGCGCTGGGGGTGCTGTCGCTTGCCATCATTCCTATTTTCGATGATTTTTTCAACACGTATTGACTTACCGATGATCAGACCCGCCACACCGGACGATGCTTGCGCCATTGTCGAGATTTACAACCACTACGTCGCCACCACGGTGATCAGTTTCGAAGAGCGCCCGGTGACGCCGGACGAAATGGCGGCCCGCATCCGCGACGTGACGGCGGCCTTGCCCTGGCTGGTGTACGAGTCCGAGGGCGCCGTGGTGGGCTATGCCTACGCCACCAAATGGCGCGTGCGCAGCGCCTACCGCTATTCGGCCGAGACCAGCGTGTACGTGGCGCCGGGGCGGGGCGGCAAGGGCATCGGCTCGGCGCTGTATGAAACCCTGCTGGAGGAGCTGCGCGCGCGCGAAATCCACATGGCCATCGGCGGCATCGCCCAGCCCAATCCGGCCAGCGTGGCGTTGCACGAACGCCTCGGCTTCGAGAAAGTCGCCCATTTCAAGCAGGTGGGCCGCAAGTTCGACCGTTGGATCGACATGGGGTACTGGGAGCTGCAACTGGGTTAGCTGATCTTCGGCGCTGACCCGTTATTGGTGGCGCATCGTGCGTCGGGACGGCCCAAAAGTTGATATCATGTGGCTTTGTTAATACCGGGTTCGCCCGCAGCCCATCATGCCACAGGCCAGCACCGACACCGAATTAGCGACATGTGACAGCGAGCCTATACGTACGCCGGGCAGTATTCAGCCGCATGGTTTCCTGCTGGCGCTCTCGCCACGGCTCGAGGTGATGCAGGTCAGTGACAATCTGGCCGAGTTCACCGGCATCCCGCCCGAGAAGGCGCTCGGGCGCCCGCTCACGGACGTCATCGGCGCCCGCAGCGCGCAGGCGCTCGAACACAGTCTGCGCGGCGGCCAGTTGCGCGAGCGTCCGGCCTATATCGCCACCGTCGGCCTGGAAGGCGAGGCGTTCGACGTGCTGGCCCACGCCTACGACGACTTGCTGGTGCTCGAATTCGAGCGCGCGCGCGGCACCATCGACGCCGGCATCCAGCAGCTGTATCCCCTGGTCGGCGATTTCCTCAACAAGATCAGCGACGCCGACACCATCGTTGAATTGTGCCAGCTGGCCGCCAGCGAGATCCGCGCGCTGACCGGTTTCGGCCGGGTGCTGGTCTATAGCTTCGACGAGGAAGGCCACGGCAACGTGCTGGCCGAATGCATCGGCGAGGGCTACGACGGCTATCTTGGCCAGCGCTTCCCGGCCAGCGACATTCCGCGCCAAGCGCGCGAGCTGTACCTGGCCAACCGCATCCGCCTGATCCAGGATGCCGACTATCAGCCGGCGCGGCTGGTGCCAGCCGAAAATCCGCTCACCGGAAAGCCCAACGACCTGTCGTTCGCGTCGCTGCGCAGCGTCTCGCCGATCCATCTGCAATACATGCGCAATATGGGCACGATGGCGTCGATGTCGGTGTCGCTGATCGTCAAGGGCAAGCTGTGGGGCCTGATTTCGTGCCACCACTCGCAGGCGCGCCACCTCAGCTTCCACCAGCGCAGCGTGTGCGAGCAGCTGGGGCAAATCCTGGCGCTGCGCATCCGCAACCGTTCGGACGCCGACCAGATGCAGTTCCGGCTGGAGGTGCGGCGCGTGATGGTCAACCTGCTGGGCGGTCTGACGCAGGGCGCGGACTTCATCGAAAACCTGCGCAGCGTGCTGCCCGAGCTGCTGCGCTTCGCGCGCGCCGGCGGCGTCGCCATCGTCGTCGACGACCGGTTGATCAGCTACGGGCTCACGCCGGACGACGAGCAGATACGCGGCCTGGTGGGATGGCTCAGCGCCAACGTGCACGAGGACCTGTTCCACAGCGACCGTCTGGGTACCGTCTATCCGGCGGCGGCGGCCTACACCGACTCCGCCAGCGGCTTGATGGCGATGCAGATCTCGCGCATCCACCAGCATTATCTGCTGTGGTTCCGTCCCGAGGTGGTGTACTCGATCGACTGGGCGGGTCGCCCGGAAAAAATGGAAAAGTCGCCGGGCATGCTGTCGCCGCGCACCAGCTTCGCCAGCTGGCGCGAGGCGGTCCATGGCACCTCCGCGCCGTGGCACGAGGGCGAACTGGAACTGGCGCTGGAATTCCGCACCGCGCTGCTGGGGATCGCGCTCGAACGCGCCGAGCAAATGGCCGATCTGGCCGAGGAGCTGGGCCGGGCCAACAAGGAGCTGGAGGCGTTCTCGTACTCGGTGTCGCACGACTTGCGCGCGCCGCTGCGCCACATCGTCGGCTTCTCCGACCTGCTGATGGAGACGGCTGGCAGCGATAACCCGGAAAGGCGCCAGCGCTTCCTGGTCAACATCAAGGAATCCGCCCGGCTGGCCGGCAAGCTGGTGGACGATTTGTTGAGTTTTTCGCAAATGGGCAGGGCGGCACTGCGGCCGGTGCGCGTGCGCATGGACGATCTGGTGCGCGGCTGCATCGACAAACTGGCGCCGGACACCCCCGCGCGCCGCATCGATTGGCAGGTCGAGCAACTGCCTGAAATCATCGCCGATCCGTCGTTCCTGCAGCTGGCGTTGTACAATCTGCTTTCAAACGCCGTCAAGTTCACCGCGCAGAGCGATCCTGCCGTCATACGTATCACCAGCGAGCGGCTGCCCCAGGAAACCGTGTTCCATGTCGCCGACAATGGCGTCGGCTTCAACATGGATTACGCGCACAAGCTGTTCGGGGTTTTCCAGCGGCTGCACCGCATGGAGGACTTCCAGGGCACCGGCATCGGCCTGGCGAATGTACGGCGGATCATCGAGCGCCATGGCGGCCGCGTTTGGGCGCGGTCGGCGCCGGGCGAGGGAGCGACGTTTTCCTTTGCCATACCGACCAATACCAATACAAATACCGATAAAGTTTGAGGCACGCCTATGTTAAAGCCTATCCTGCTGGTTGAAGACAACCCTCATGATCTGGAGCTGACGCTGATTGCGCTGGAACGCAGCCAATTGGCCAATGAAGTGATCGTCGTGCGCGATGGCGCCGACGCACTCGATTATTTGCACGCGCGCGGCAGCTTCGCCAGCCGGGAGCAGGGCAACCCCGCCGTGGTGCTGCTCGACCTGAAACTGCCCAAGGTCGACGGCCTGGAAGTGCTGGCCGAGATCCGCGGCAGCGCGACGCTGAAAAGCATCCCCGTGGTGATGCTGACGTCCTCGCGCGAGGAGCAGGACCTGATCCGCAGCTATGAACTGGGCGTGAACGCCTATGTCGTCAAGCCGGTCGATTTCCAGGAGTTCGTGCGGGCGATCGCCGACCTGGGGATTTTCTGGGCGGTGCTCAACGAGCCGCCGCCGGGATCGCACCGCTACGTCAAGCCGCAGTAGTCGGCCGCCGCGCTTAAGCCGACGCGGTTGCGCCGCGCTTGCGCAGCAGTTGGCGGATGCGCGAGCTGAGGGTTTCGACGGTATAGGGCTTTTGCAGCAGATTGACCCCCGGCGGCAATTTGCCGTCGTGCGACAGCACCCCTTCCGCATAACCGGACGTGAACAGGATCTGCGCCAGCGGCAGCTTTTCGCGCACCAACTCACTCAATTCCAGGCTGCTCACGCGGCCAGGCATCATCACGTCCGTGAACAGCAGGTCGATATGCACGCCGCCGTCGATCAGGTGGGTCGCCTGTTCGGCATTGGCGCTGCTCAGTACCTTGTAGCCCAACGTCGACAGCATGTCGACGGTGGCGGCGCGCACCGCCTCCTCGTCCTCCACCACCAGTATGGTTTCCACGCCGCCGGTCAACGCCGGCAGCGCCGTCGAGTGCTCGGGTTCGGCCTGGGCCTGGCTGCGGCGCAGATAGATCTGCACGCAGGTGCCTGAGCCCAAGGTGCTTTGCAGCGCGATTTCGCCGCCCGACTGCTTGACGAAACCGTAGGCCATGCTCAGGCCCAGCCCCGTGCCCTGGCCGGTCGGCTTGGTGGTGAAGAACGGCTCGAACGCCCGTTGCATCACCTCCTGCGACATGCCCGAGCCGGTGTCGGCGATCTCGATCAACACGTAGTCGCCCTGGCCGTCGCCGATCTTCGACAGCTGCTCGGAGCCGGAGTGCAGGTTGCGGGCGCGGATGGTCAGCGTGCCGTCGCCGCCCATGGCGTCGCGCGCGTTGATGGCCAGGTTCAGGATCACGTTATTGAGCTGGCTGACATCGACGTCGGTGTTCCACAAGCGCGTGGCGATGTCGGCGATCACCACCGCGCGCGGACCGAGCACGCGGCGCAGCATGTCGTCCATATCGGCCAGCACCGGCGTCAAATCGACCACCGCGCTTTGCAGCGGCTGGCGGCGCGCGAACGCGAGCAGGTGCGCGGCCAGCCGCGCGCCGCGCTCGACGCCATTGAGCGCGTTCTCGATGCGCGCCATGCCTTGCGGGTTGACGTCGCCGACCATCTGCAGCAAATGCAGGTTGCCGCTGATGATTTGCAGGACGTTGTTGAAATCGTGGGCGACGCCGCCGGTCAGCTGGCCGATCGCTTCCATCTTCTGCGCCTGGTGCAGGGCGGCCTGGCTGACCCGCAGCTCTTCTTCGCGCTGGCGCAGTTCCAGGAAGGCGGCGTCGCGCTGCTGGCGCGCCTGATAGGCGGCGCAGTGGTAGCGGATGCGCGCTTCGAGCTCGCGCGCCTCCGGCCATTTGACCAGATAGTCGTTGGCGCCGAGCGCGAACGCCTGCGCCTTGATATCGGCATCGTCCTCCGACGACAGCAATATCACGGGCAGATGCTCGGTATGCGGATCGGCGCGCAGCATGCGGATCACGTCGAAGCCGTCGGCGCCGGGCATGCGCAGGTCCACCAGCAGGACATCGGCGTCGACCTCCTTGCACAGCTGGACGGCCAGTTCGGCGCGATTGTCATAGCGCAGCGTGATGCCTTGCTGGCGCGACATGTGATAGCCGATCAAGTCTTCAGCCATCGCTTCGTCGTCGATCAACAGCACTGAGCAGTTCTGGGATTGGTTTTGGTTCATAGGCAGTATGCTGGTAGTAACTAAATTTTACCTTAGCTCTATCTTTCCAGAATTTGTCGGCGTCTACCGTGCGCGCGCTAGCATTTCACTGTGTAAAATCTTGTCATCGATAAGAAATTGGGAAATATCTTGGAAGAAATTTCCACTGTGGAACAAGATGTGCTGGCCGCGTTGCGGGAGGCCACCGCGCAGCGACACGCGGAGCTCGACGCCGGCACGCCGCTGGCGGCGGCGGAGGTGGATTTGCGCGCCTATCACGACCATTTGCGGCTGCTGGAGCAGTGGCTGGCGCCGATCCAGGACTGGATCGGGCGCTTCGATGACGCGCCGAGGCTGCCTGCCTATCTGGATGCGATCCGGGAGGATCTGGCGCACGCAGCGATGGCCGGCATGGCGGACGCGCCGCGCGGCGGCCCGGCGGCGGCCTGGCCGGCGCAGTGCGGGCCGGCGTGGCGCTGGGGCGTGTGCTATGTGGTCGAAGGATCGCAACTAGGCGGGGCGGTGCTGTATAAACGGCTGGCGGAGAAGCTGGCGCCCCATCCGCTCGGCTATCTGCGCGGAGCCGGTTCGCCCGGCCCCCGCTGGCAGCAATTCATCGCCGCGCTGCGTGAACACGTGGTGGGCGCGCGGGACATCGCCGAAGCGTGCGAAGGCGCCCGGCATGCGTTCGACAGCCTGATCGCGTTGAACCGCGCGCGATCGGCCGCCGGGCCGCTATCGCAAGCGGGTCAATAGCTGGTCAACGGCACCGGCTGACCGCCTTTGAAGGTGAAGATCGTCACCGGCGACTGCTTCATGTCGCCACGCTCGTCGAACGCGTAGGTGCCGGCGACGCCCTTGTACGAACCGGCGCCGATGACCGCCGACACCTTCTGCGGATCGATCGAATTCGCCTTTTGCATCGCTTGCGCGTACATCATGGTCGCATCGTAGTACGACGCGGCGTAGACGTCGGCGTCCTGCTTGTAGCGCGCCTTGTACTTGGCTTTGAACGCCGGACCGCTGGAGGCCTTGTCCAGGATCGCGCCGCCCTGCGAGCACAGGACGTTGTCGGCCACCGCGTCGCCACCGAGCTTGCCCATCTCGCCGGTGCAGATGGTGTCGCCGCCGAGCAGCTTGGCGGTGATGCCCAGCTGCTTCATCTGGCGCACCATCGGCGCCGCCTGCGGCGCGTAGCCGCCGAAGAAGATCGCCTCGACCTTCTTGTTTTTCAGCTTGGTCAGGATGGCGTTGAAGTCGAACGCCTTGTCGGTGGTGAATTCGTGGCCGGCCACGGTCATGCCGGAGGCTTTCGCCTGCTTCTTGAATTCTTCCGCCACGCCCTGGCCGAAGGCGGTGCGGTCGTCGATCACGGCGACGGTTTTGAACTTGAGTTCATTGGCCGCGTACAGCGCCATCTTGGAGCCGAGCTGGGAGTCGCTGGCGTTGACGCGGAACAGGCCCTTGTAGCCTTGCAGCGTGATCTTGGGATTGGTGGCGATGGTCGCGACCAGTACCCCGGCATCGTTGTAGGCGCGCGAAGCGGGAATCGCCACGCCGGAGTTGTAAGGGCCGACGACGTATTTGACGCCGTTGTCGATCAGCTTTTGCGCGGCGGCGACGCCGGCTTTCGGGTCGCCCTGGTCGTCCTCCGACAGCAGTTCGAACTTGAGCTTTTTGGCGGCCACGGTGATCGGCTTGGCGTTGAGTTCTTCCACCGCCAGACGGGCGCCGTTCTCGTTGTCCTTGCCCGAAAACGCCTGCGCGCCGGACAGCGGGCCGCTATGGCCGATCTTGACCACGGCGTCCTGGGCGTAGGCGCCGGCGGCGGCCAGTAGCGCCGTGGCGGCGGCGATGTGCTTCACGCTGTGCTTCACGCTGTGCTTCACGCTGTGCTTCAAATACATGCGAACTCCCGATGTCGATGGTTGTGAAATGCAATTCGTGATTATCGCTAAAAACGAATCGTATTATCGTGTGACTTTGGCGCGGGATCGGGAAATATTTGGCGCGATCGGCCGATAAACGACGGGCGCTCGAAATTTAATTCGGTAGCGGGGAAGCGGCCTTGCGCGGCGATGGCGGGATGGCGCGCCTTCGACGCGCCATCCCTGTGCCGATTTCCGCATGCGGCCGGCCGCATGCCGCGGGCCTTACTGGCCGGGCCCGATGCCGCGCGTCCTGGCCGGCGCCGCGACGGCCGATACACGCGGCGTCGCGCTGACCGCCGATTGCGTGGCGCGCGCATTGGCGCCCAGCAGCGCCGGGTCGGTGATGTTGTATGCGGCGATGGCCGCCGCCAGCGCGGGGTTGCCCTGCAGCGGATTGGTTTGCGCCGTCGACGCCTGCACGGCGGCCACTTGCGCGGCGCGCGCCTGTTGCTGCGCGTCCGCCGCCGCCGCGTTGGCGGCCGCCAGATTGCTGGCGGTGGTTTGGGCGGCCGCGGCCTGCTGGGCGGCGATGGCGCCGGCGGCGTTGGCCGCTTCCGGCGACGTCGCCGCGGCCAGCGCGGCGCGTGCCTGCGCCGCCACGGCGCTGGCTTCGGCGCTTTGCGCCGCCAGGGCGTCGGCCGCGCCTTGCGCGGCCTGGGCCTGCGCCAATGCCGACGCGGCCGCGGCGTTGGCGGCCGCCAGATTGGTCGCCGCGTTTTGCGCCGCGACGGCTTGCTGCTCGGCGGTCGCGTTGGCGGAATTGGTTGCGGTCGCGGCCGACGCCGCGCTGCGGGCGATGTTTGCCTGCGCCGCCGCCTGCGTTCTGGCGGCGGTGGTGGCGTTCAATCCGGATGCGGCCTGCTGGCGCGCCGCCTGTGCCGCCGCCGTGGCCTGCGCGGCATCGGCAGCCGCTTGCGCCGCGCTGCGCTCCGTGGCGGCCTCCGACGTCCGCTGGTTCTCTTGCGCCGCATCCGCCGCCCGGCCTTGCTCCACCCGGTCGGCCGCTTGCAGCGATTGCGCGGCCTGGCTTTGCTGGGATGGCAGCGCGTCGATGTCGGCTTCCCGCGCGTCGGCTTCCCGCGCGTCGGCCTGCGCCCGCAGCGCCTCGGCGTTCTGCGCGGCGATCACCTCGGCGGTGGAGGCCTGCAGCGGATTGACGATCGGCGAATCCGGCGCGGTCGCCCGTGGCGTGAGCGGCTCTTCCAGTTCCGCGCGCTGCGCCGCCAGCCTGTCGGCGGCGGTGTCGGGCAATGGAATTTGCCTGAGCAGATCGAGTTCGGCGCGCGCCATATCCAGGCGCGCGTTGGCCACCAGGTCTTGCGGCGTCAACGCATCCTGCTGCGCGCTGGCCAGCGCGGGCAGGGCGCCGCTGCCGGCGGCGCTCAACTGCTCGGCGAAGCGCGTCGCCAGCTCGCTGAACGTATCGAGCGTGTTTTGCAGCGTGCCGGTGGTCGACTGGTTGTCGGTGTTGAAGGAGGCGCGCAAGATCTCGTTGTCGAGCGACAGGCCGGCCGCGGCGTCCGACAACAACGGCGGCTGCAGGGTGATGCCGATCCGCGACAGACTTTGGGCCAGGCTCTGGGCGCCGCTTTGAGGTTGATTTGGTTGGTTCGTCTGGTTCAGCCGCTGGTTCGCCTGCGCGCCCAAGGTCTGCCGGTTCAAACTTTCCACCAGGCTATTCAGCAGCGACGGTGCTTGCGGCTGTGCCTGGTTAAATTCCACGCCCGGCAATAAGTTGAACGCATTCACTACATTTTGCGTGGCGTCATTTAAGGTCGCGGCGCGGGCGGCCGCCTCCTGCGGATCGGCGCCATTGGCTACCGTTGCCTGCAACTGGGCGATCTGCTCGCGCGACTGCGACACCGTCAGCAAGAAGTTGGCCACGGGCGACAAATCCACCTGGACCGATGATTGTGCCGGGGCATCAATGGCTGATCCGACCGGGGCGATCGTCGAGGAGTTGACTGAGTCGACCGCCGCAGTGGGCGATACCAGCGGAAAGTTCGCCGGATTGGGCCCGCTCAGCGTTGTGGATGAGATGGGAAACATGGCGCTCTCCTGGAGTCGGTGTTACGGTATTTTACCTGAGCATCCGCCTAATCGCGTGCACCGTCCGTGTGGCAACTCACTTAGCCGCGCATCGGCGGATAACTTCGCCCGAGGTTGCTACTTTGTTAGATTGCGCACGGTAGCATGTGACCAACAAGCCTATCTTGGTTCCTGCAGTGTTGAAACAAACGACCAACAAACGAGAGGAACCATCATGGAAAACAGCATCGATACTAAAATCAACGGTACCACTGGTAATAGCACGGGCAACAACGCCGGTAACACCGCCGGTAGCGGCTCGGGTAACAGCGCCCGCGAAGGCGTGACCCAGATCGGCAAAGACCTGCGCGCCGACGCGCACGCCGCCATCGACCGCGTTGCCGACAAGGTTCCACCAACGGCCGACCGTCTGGCCACCCGCGCCCATACCGGCGTCGATAAAGTCGCCGACGGCGTCGCCAGCGTCTCCGGCACCGTCGACAGCGTTTCCGAGCGTCTGGCCGTCCGCAGCAAGCAAGTCACCGAAAGCTACAAAAAACTGGCCGAATCGGGCCGCAGCCACGTGCGCTCCAGCCCTGCGATCTCGGTGCTGATCGCCGCCGCCGCAGGCTATGGCATCTCCAAGCTGCTTAACTCGCGCAAGTAATCCAGGCTGCCCGACCGGTATCGCTGCTGGTGCGACCGGCGGCCCGTGCGGGCGCCGATCACCAAGGGACACCAAATGGCAACTAGTAAAAAGACGCCGGCCTCCGTAATGGGGGCTGGCTCCGTATTGAGCACCGTCGCAGGACCATCGACCTCCGCGCCGCCGACCAGTTTGGGCGGCGTGCCCCAGGAAGCTGCGTTGCTGGCCAAGGTGGGCGGCACCCAGGCAGTGGCCGCGGGCATGCCGTTCAACGCCAATAAAGCTGGCGAACATGGCGACGCCTCGCGCACGCCGCAGCCCGGCCAGACCGTCACGCCTCCGCATCCGATCGCCGGCGCCAGCACCACCGGCGAAACCACCGCTTCGCCAAAAGTCGGCAGCGGCGTGCCGCCGCACAGCGTCAACGCCACCATCGAGCCGTTGGACCGCGTGCGTGTCGATTCCGCCGACCAGCGCCTGACCACCAATCAGGGCGTGCCGGTCGCCGACAACCAGAATTCGCTCAAGATCGGCCTGCGCGGCCCGACCGCGATGGAAGACTTCATCCTGCGCGAAAAGATCACGCACTTCGACCATGAGCGCATTCCGGAGCGCGTGGTGCACGCGCGCGGTTCGGCCGCCCACGGCTACTTCGAAAGCTATGGCGATTTGAGCGCCGTCACGCGCGCCGCGCCGTTCGCCGCCGCTGGCAAACGCACGCCGGTGTTCGTGCGCTTCTCCACCGTCGCCGGCGAACGCGGTTCGGCCGACACCGTGCGCGATGTGCGCGGCTTCGCCGTCAAGTTCTACACCGACGAAGGCAACTGGGATTTGGTCGGCAATAACATGCCGGTATTCTTCATCCAGGATGCGATGAAATTCCCGGACCTGGTCCATGCCGTCAAGCCGGAGCCGCATTTCGCGATGCCGCAGGCGTCCAGCGCGCACGACACCTTCTGGGATTTCGTCACGTTGATGCCGGAATCGACCCACATGCTGCTGTGGCAGATGTCCGACCGCGCCATCCCGCGCAGCTACCGCACCATGCAGGGCTTCGGCGTGCACACCTTCCGCCTGGTGAACGCCGATGGCGTGTCGGTGTTCTGCAAATTCCACTGGAATCCTGTGCCGGGCACGCACTCGCTGGTGTGGGACGAGGCGGCCAAGATCATCGGCGCCGATCCCGACTTCCACCGCCGCGACCTGTGGGAAGCGATCGAAGCGGGCGCCTACCCTGAATGGGAACTGGGCGTGCAGATCTTCACCGAGGAACAGGCGGAGGAATTCCCGTTCGACGTGCTCGATTCGACCAAGATCGTGCCGGAGGAACTGGTGCCGCTGCAGATCGTCGGCAAGATGACCTTGAACCGCAATCCGGACAACTTCTTCGCCGAGACCGAACAGGTGGCGTTCTGCACCGCGCACATCGTGCCGGGCATCGACTTCACCAACGACCCGCTGCTGCAAGGCCGTATCCACTCGTATCTGGACACCCAGATCAGCCGTCTCGGTGGCGTCAACTTCCACGAGATCCCGATCAACACGCCGGTGGCGCAGGTGCACAACAACCAGCGCGACGGCATGCATCGCCAGGCGATCGCGCGCGGACGCGTGGCCTACGAGCCGAACTCGCTGGCCGGCGGTAATCCGTTCCAGGCCGGGATGGCCGGCTTCCAGACCGCCTTCAGCAGCGTGAAGCAGGCGCCGGAGGACAAGGTGCGCGGCAAGCCGGAGCTGTTCGCCGACCACTATTCGCAGGCGCGCCTGTTCTGGATCAGCCAGACGCCGTCGGAGCAGACCCACATCGTCAACGCGTTCAGCTTCGAGCTGGGGCGCGTGCAAACGCTCGCTATCCGCGTGCGCCTGCTGTCGATGCTGGCCAACGTCGATCCGGTGCTGGCCGAAGGCGTGGCGCAGGGCTTGGGCCTGGAGGTGCCGGCGCCGATGCCGCTGGCGACCACCGCGCCGCAGCCGCACTATGCACCGTCGCCGGCGCTGTCGCTGCTGGCGCGTCCCGGCGCCGTTGGCGTCCAGGCGCGCAAGGTCGCCATCCTGGCGGCGCATGGCGTCGATGCCGCCGGTGTCAAGGCGATCTACGCCGATTTGCTGGCCGCCGGCGCGGTGCCGCGCGTGGTGGCGCCGCACCTGGGCCAACTGGTCGCCGCCGATGGCAGCGCCCTGGATGTGGAAATCACCATCCAGGGCGGTCCGCCGGTGTTGTACGACGCGGTGGTCGTCGCCGATGGCGAAGCCAGTGTCAAGATGTTGATGGGTGACGCCGACGCGCTCGATTTCGTGCGCCAGCAGTTCCGTCACTGTAAGCCGATCCTGGCGGTGGGGGCGGGCGCCGACTTGCTGCGCAAGGCCGGCGTGCCGGAGAAAATGGAAGACGGTTCGGCCGATCCATCGCTGTGGTGCGTTCCCGCCGGTGGCGTGGTGCCGGCGCTGGCCGAGTTCAAGGCCGCCCTGGGCGCGCATCGGAACTTCCAGCGCGAGGTTGACGCGGCTGCGTTGTAACCTTCGGTTGGTGTAGGGTGAGGGGGCGCCGGTCAAAAACCGGCGCCCCTTCCTTTTGGCCGCCCTGCGGAACTTCATTAATGACGTGCGTAGTGATATGCTCGTTCCAACAACTTCCTCCCCTTAAAGACCGATAAGAACTGGCATCGATGGACGTGTACGCCCCTCAAGTTTGGCTTCCGCACGAGCGACCGGTGCTCCCCGGATCGCCATCGAGTCCTATCCACACGACCGAACGCCGATTGGCGTTCTTCGTCATCGGCTTCATCGTCGCCATCACCGGCGGCTTGGGCAACGCGCTGGTGCTGGTCAACCTGCCTTACCTTCAAGGTTCGCTGGGCGTCTATTCGGCCGAGATCCAGTGGCTGCCGGCCGCCTACGTGATGGCCAACGTCTCGATGAACCTCCTGCTGGTCAAATTCCGCCAGCAGTATGGCCTGCGGCTGTTCACCGAATTGTTCCTGGTGCTGTACGCGGTCGCCACCGTCGCGCACTTGTTCGTGCACGGGCTGGCGTCGGCCATCGCGGTGCGCGCCGCCCACGGCATGAGCGGCGCCGCGCTTTCAACCTTGGGCCTCTATTACGTTTTGCAAGCCTTCCCGGCACAGCATCGCGTCAAGGCGGTGGTGCTGGGTATCGGCTTCTCGCAACTGGCGCTGCCGATGGCGCGCCTGTTTTCGTCGGACCTGATGGAGTTCGGCGAGTGGCGCGGCCTGTACTTCTTCGAGCTGGGATTGGCCCTGGTGTCGCTGGCCGGCGTGTTGTTCCTCAAGCTGCCGCCGGGGGACCGCATCAAGGCGTTCGAAAAAATGGACTTCGTCACCTTCGCGCTGTTCGCGCCCGGCGTGGCGCTGTTGTCCGCCGCGCTGGCGCTGGGCCGCACCGTATGGTGGTTCGAGTCGCGCTGGCTGGGGCTGTGCCTGGCCGGCGCCATCGTGCTGATCGCCGGCGCGCTGCTGATCGAGCATAACCGCGCCCGCCCGTTGATCAACACGCGCTGGCTCAGTACCGCCAACATCGCGCGGCTGGCGTTGTCCGTGCTGTTGATCCGCATCGTGCAGTCCGAGGCCAGCGGCACGGTGGGCTTCCTGCAGGCGCTCGGACTGACCAACGACCAGATGCAGACGCTGTGGATCATCGTCATGATCGGCACCCTGGCCGGCCTGCTGGCGAGCGCGTTGACGATCACGCCGGCGCGCATTCCCGCGCAGTTGATGGTGTCGCTGGTGGTGATGGCGATCGGCGCGTATATGGATTCCAACGCCACCAATCTGACACGTCCGGTCGATATGTATGTCAGCCAGTTCCTGCTCGGCTTCGGCGGCGCCTTGTTTATCGGGCCGACCTTCGTCTCCGGCTTTGGCGCCGTGATCGCGGCGCCGAGTAACCTGGTCAGCTTCTCCGTCATGTTCTCGATCACGCAAACGCTGGGCAGTTTGCTCGGCTCCGCGATCGTCGGCACCTTCCAGGTGGTGCGCGAGAAGTATCACTCCAGCATCCTGGTCGAGCATTTGACCCTGCTCGATCCGCAGGTGGCGGCGCGGATTCAAAGCGGCGGCGCGTCGCTTGGCGCCACGCTTGCCGATCCAACGATGCGCAACGCGCAAGGCGTCGCCTCGCTTGGCGCCGCCGCCGCGCGCGAGGCCAACATCCTCGCCTACAACGATGTCTTCCTGATGATCGCACTGGTGGCGGTGCTCACGCTCGCATGGATGCTGGCGCGCTACCTTTGGTCGATCTGTGTGGTGTGCCAGCCCAGTCCCGCGCACAACGCGCAGACCGGCATGGCCAACGTCTCTCTTAACAATTCCGGATCACGCTGAACGACATGGCTACCAATACACCCGATACCTCCGCTCCTCCCTCCGCTCCGGCCACACCGGCCACCGCCGCCGCGCCGCCGCCATTGCCTGCGGCGCCCAGCCGTCGCGGGCAGATCGTTTCCACCATCGCGTTTTCGCTGGTCGCCTTGATCGGCGTGCTGATCGTGCTGTACGCATGGCGGCTGCCACCGTTCACCAGCGCCATCGTCTCGACCGAGAACGCGCTGGTGCGCGGGCAGGTCACGTTGATCGGCACGCAGTTGTCCGGCTATGTCGTCGACGTCAAGGTGCAGGATTTCCAGCAGGTGAAGCAGGGCGATTTGCTGGTGCAGATCGACGACCGCATTTATCAGCAGCGCTACGAACAGGCGCAGGCGCAGCTGGCGGCGCAGAAGGCGGCGCTGGCCAACTGGGACCAGTCGCGCAAGACGGCGGCGGCGGGCGTGCAGCTGAACCAGGCCACGCTGGCCAACGCGCAGGCGCAGGCGGTCAGGTCGCGGGCCGATCTTGGCCGCGTCAATTCGCTGGCGGCCGACGGCTCGCTGTCGTTGCGCGAGCAGGACGCGTCAAAAGCCGCGCAGGCGCAGACGGTTGCCGCCGTGGCGCAGGCGCGCGCCAATCTGGACATCGCCAAACAGCAGGTGCAGTCGGTGACGGTCAACAAGCTGTCGCTGGAGGCGGCGGTGGCCAACGCGCAGGCCGCGCTGAAGGCGGCCCGGGTGGATCTGGAAAACACCCGCATCATCGCGCCGGAGGACGGTCAACTGGGACAGGTCACCGTGCGCAAGGGCGCCTACGTCAACACCGGCGCCAACCTGATGGGATTGGTGCCGCGCCAGCTGTGGGTGATCGCCAATCTGAAAGAGACGCAGATGAACAACGTGCAGGTGGGGCAGAGCGCCACCTTCAAGGTCGACGCGCTCGATGGCGCGGTGCTGACCGGGCAGGTGGAACGGATATCGCCGGCCACCGGATCGGAATTCAGCGTGCTGCCGGCCGATAACGCCACCGGCAATTTCGTCAAGATCGCGCAGCGCATACCGGTGCGGATACGCATCGATCCGGGACAGGCCAAGGCCGCGCGGCTGGCGCCGGGGATGTCGGTGATCGTCAGCATCGACACCTCCGCCGTTCTCGACGACTCGGATGGCAGGCGCGCCACGGCGCGCGCGGGAGCCGGCCGATGAAGTGCCGGCGACTGTCGCAAAGCCGGCGCGGCGCGCTGCGCGCCGTATCCGCCGCGGTCATCGTGGCGCTGGCCGGTTGCGCGGCCAAGGTCGGCCCGCCGCCGGCGTCGACCCTGGAGACCCCCGTCGCCTGGCGCACTGCTCCCGGTCCCGCCCAGAGCGCCGCGCCGGTCGAAAAGCAATGGTGGCAGGCCTTCGGCGATCCGGTTCTGAGCGCGCTGGTGACCAAGGCCCTCGAACACAATGGCGACTTGCGCATCGCCCGCGCACGCGTGGCGCAGTACCGCGCGCTGGTAGGCGTGGCGGCGGCGGGGCAGAAGCCGAACGTCGTCGTCGATACGGCGCCGACCCGCACGCGCCAGTTGGCGTCGAATGGCCAGCCGTATGTCACCAACGTCTACCAGGCCGAGATCCAGGCCAGCTACGAAGTGGACGTGTGGGGCCGTCTGGCCGCCGCGACCGACGCCGCCACCGCCACCTATCAATCGGAGCGGGCCAACGCCGACGCCGTGGCCTTGTCGATCGCCGCCACCGTCGCCACCGGCTACCTGAACCTGCGCGGGCTGGACGCCCAGCTGGCGTTGACCGAGCAGACGCTCAAGCTGCGCGGCGAGTCGCGCGACCTGGCCAAGCGCCAGTTCGATGTCGGTTACAGCTCGCGGCTGGAGTGGCTGCAGGCGCAGGCCGAGTACCAGACCACCGCCGAGCAGGTGCCGCAGCTGAAGCGTTCGATCTTCGAGCAGGAGAACGCGCTGGCCATCCTCACCGGCGGCAATCCCGGACCGATCGCGCGCGGTGCGGAATTGGCGCAACTGGAGCCGCCGCCGGTGCCCGAAGGGCTGCCATCCGAACTGCTGCGCCGTCGGCCGGATATCGCGCGGGCGGAATTCAACCTGGTCGCCGTCAACGCCAATCTGCGCGCCACGCGCGACCAGTTGCTGCCGTCGTTCAAGCTGACGGCCGTCGGCGGCATCCAAAGCCTGAAAATGCACGACTTCCTGAATTCGCCGACGGCGTTGTGGCGGCTGACCGGCGCCATCGCCGCGCCGGTGTTCGAGGGCGACCGCGTGCAGTCGCAGACCGACTCGGTGGCGGCCCAGCGCGACCAGCTCACCTTCGCCTACGAGAACGCCGTGCGCACGGCATTTTCGGAGACCGATAACAGCCTGGGGGCGATTTACCAGCTCAGGGAGCAAGCGGTGCAGAACGACGCGCGCCGCGCCACGGCGGCCGAGACCTTGCGCATCGCGCATAATCGCTATCGCAACGGCTATGCTTCGTACCTGGAGGAGCTGGACGCGCAGCGCACCTTGTACAGCGCCGATGTCGGACGGCTGCAACTGCGCACGCGGATGCTGGTCGCGTCGGTCGATCTGTATCGCGCCATGGGCGGCGGCTGGACGCCGCAACCGTAGTTTTGCGGGGGACGTTGTTTGGACATCTTGAAATTGACTGGCTTGTTCGCGCTGACCGCGCTGACTGAAATCGTCGGCTGCTATTTGCCGTGGTTGGCGCTCAAGCAGGGCAAGACGATGTGGTTGTTGGTGCCGGCGGCGGCCTCGCTGGCGCTTTTCGCCTGGCTGCTAACCTTACATCCCAGCGCTGCCGGCCGCACCTATGCCGCATATGGCGGCATGTACATCGCGGTGGCGTTGTTGTGGCTTCGTTTTGTCGATGGCATCGCGCTAAGCCGCTGGGATATGGCGGGTGCGGCGCTGGCGTTGGGCGGCATGGCCGTCATTGCGTTGCAACCCGCGACGTCGGGTTGATTATTCCAAGGAGATGGAGATGAAGATAAGCAGATTTGTGATGCCAGTGTTGTTGCCGTTGCTGTCCGCAAGCGCATGGGCCGATTGCAGTGCCCCCGCGACGCAATCCGAGATGACGCAATGCGCCGGGCAGGCTTATTCCGCTGCCGATAAGAAGTTGAACCTTGCCTATAACGAGTACCGCGCCCGCCTGAACGCGGAGCAAAAGAAGCAGCTGACGCAGGCGCAGCTAGCTTGGGTCAAGTTCAGGGACCTGTCTTGCGCATTCGAAAGCTCGGGCGCGGAAGGCGGCAGCGCCTATCCGATGGTGCGCAGCGGCTGTCTCGCAGCGAAAACCGAGAGCCGGTTGAAGGAGATTAAAGCGCTGCAGGATTGTCAGGAAGGCGATATGAGTTGTCCCGCGCTTAAAAATCGATAGTACGGGCTTGATTAGTCGGATCAAGTCCGGTTTGACTGGACTTCAACTCCGTAATGAACCTAGCGACCAGATCGCGATCCTTCTCGGTCCTAATGCTTTTCTTGAGAAGAGGGGCCACATGATAGGCGATGAATTGACGATCATTTGGCTTGTTCGATATCGCTTCCTTGACTACCGATATTAACGCTGCCAAGGACATGAATGAAGCAAATACTTCATATGGTTTCGCGCTGACGAACGGGCTCTTCTTCAAGTAAAAACGCGCCAATCGCAATTGATCAGTTTTTTTCCATGACCGATGCGCCATGACTTGGAAAGCATCACTGTAGTTCGCGGCTTCAATCGGAAAAGTCTCCATCAGGAAACTCGCCGCATCCTCCGATGCTAATCCTTTGAGCTTGGCCTCAATCTGAATTTGGTTATTCATGCGAACCCCCTTCAATACGCCAGAAATAATCCAAGAGGCAATCCAGCATAACTGGCCCTTATTGCGGCGGGTTGATAGTGGCCCGAGTCATTTCGGAATCGAAGAGTGGTCTGCAAAAAAACTACGTCTCCGGGACGCAGATTGCTAAGCATCCCTGCGCCGGTAAGATTTTGGATGATAGGCGGAATTTGTCTCTCCCAAGGGTGAGCGTCGTGCCTGAAGCGCGTTTCCAACAATAGAACCTCGAACCCGTTTGGATCGCCATCCGCGTCGGTGAATCGATCATCAAACGGGCCGTACAGCTTACTTGACCGGGATGCAAAGCTCGGCCGAGAACACGCCCGTCGCCGGGTCCATCGCATAGTCGGCAGGGTAGCGCTCCATGCACGGGCCGGGCGCGAAGCTGCCTTCGGCCTGGATCTGCCCGAAGAACGCGGCCCACGCCGCCGGCATCTGGTCGGCCGTGCCGTTGAATTTGGCGACGGCGTAGCGGCCGGCCGGCAGCGTCGCCTCCTTCGCCGGTTCGGCGATCGGGTAGTCGGCCGCCACTTCGACGCAGGCGTCGTAGCGGCATTCGTTCGGCGGCGTGGTGCCCGGGTCGTCCTGCGCCACGCCGTACGTCACGCGGTTGTGCAGGCCGAAGGCCTTCTGCCACGGCGTGAACACCTCTTTCCAGAACTCGCCGATGGCGGCGCCGAACGGTCCTTTGTAGCGCAGATACGCCACGCGTATCGCCGGCAGTTCCGTGATTTCATATTCCATGTTTGTCTCCCTGCTTGTTGCGTTGTCGAATGCCCGATTAATGTCCGCCGGCGACCTTGCGCATCGGTTGGTCCTGGTCGTCCGCCGGCGCCGGATGGCGGCGCAGTTTGCGCATCAGGCGTCCGAGCAGATGTTCAAAGTCGTCGATGTAGGTGAAGACGGCCGGCACCACCAGGAGGCTTAACAGCGTCGACGTAATCAGCCCGCCGATCACCGTGATCGCCATCGGCGATCGGAAGCTGGGGTCGGCGCCCCAGCCCAGCGCCAGCGGCATCATGCCGGCGCCCATGGCGATGGTGGTCATCAAAATCGGCCGGCTACGCTTGTGGCAGGCGTCGACCAGCGCGTCGAAGCGGTTCATGCCTTCCTGGCGCGCCAGAATAGCATAATCGACCAACAAGATTGAGTTTTTTGTAACGATCCCCATCAGCATGATCAAGCCGATCATCGACGGCATCGACAAGGCGCTGCGGGTGATCAGCAGCGCCACGAAGGCGCCGCCGATCGACAGCGGCAGCGCCGCCAGAATCGTCACCGGCTGCATGAAGTCCTTGAACAGCAGCACCAGCACGCAGTAGATGCACAACACGCCGATCAGCATCGCCAGGCCGAAGCTGGCGAACAGCGAGGCCATTTCCTGGGTGTCGCCCAGTTCCGCGATCTTGACCGACGGCGGCAGGTTTTTCAGCGACGGCAGCGCGCGCGCTTCCGCGTCGACCTCGCCCAGCGCGCGGCGGCCCAGTTCCACTTCGAACGTGACGTTGCGGCTGCGGTTGAGGCGATTGATTTGCGCCGGGCCGCTTTCCATCGTGATGGTGGCCACGGTCGCCAGCAGCACCGGACCGTTTTTGCCCGGCACCGTCAGGCGGCCGATGGCATCGAGGTCGGCGCGCACCGAATCGGGCAGCTTGACACGGATCGGCACCTGGCGCTCCGGCAGATTCATCTTGGTCAGGTCGGTGTCGTAGTCGCCGGCGGTGGCCACGCGCACCGTCTGGCCGATGGCGTTGGCGGTCACGCCCAGATCGGCGGCCTTGGCGAAGTCCGGCGTGACGATGATCTCCGGACGCACCAGCGAGGCGCTCGATCGCACGTTGCCGACGCCTTGCAGCGTGCGCATTTCGCGTTCCACCTTTTGCGCCGTCGCTTGCAGTACGACCGGGTCGTCGCTGCGCAGCACCAGTTGCAGCTTGACGCCGTTGTCCGGCGGGCCGACCTTGAAGCGCGCGCCAGGGATGGCGTCGAGACGGCTGCGGATATGGTCGTCGATGTCGGCCATCGATTCCTTGCGGTCCGTGCGGTGCACGGTGGTGATGGTCAGCACGGCGCTGCGCGCCTCGGCCGCCGCGCCGGGCGCAAAGGCGTCGCCGCTGGACCCGCCGCCGATGGAGCTGAACACGGATTTGACCCCGGGTACGCCCATCGCGGCCTGGCGCGCCCGTTCGGCGATGACGCTGGTCTCGGCCAGCGTGGATCCCGGCGGCAGCTCCAGGTTGATCTGGGTTTGCGCGCGGTCGGCGGCCGGCACGAAGCCGGTCGGCAGCATGCCCACCAGCGAGATCGAGGCGACGAAGAACGCGGCGGCGGCCAGCGCCGTGATGCCGCGATGCTTCAGGCACCAGCGCATCACGCGCAGGTAGCGGACCATCAGCCAGCTGTCTTTTTCCTCGCCATGCGCGATCGGCTTGAGCAGGTAGGCCGCCATCATCGGCGTCAGCAAGCGCGCCACCACCAGCGACGCCAGCACCGCGATCACCGCGGTCCAGCCGAACTGCTTGAAGAACAGGCCGGGGATGCCGCTCATGAAGGCGGTCGGCAGGAACACCGCCACCAGCGCGAAGGTCGTGGCGATGACCGCCATGCCGATTTCGTCGGCCGCTTCCATCGCCGCCTCCATCGGGGTTTTACCCATGCGCAGGTGGCGCGCGATGTTTTCGATTTCGACGATGGCGTCGTCGACCAGCACGCCGACCACCAGCGCCAGCGACAGCAAGGTGACGGTGTTGAGCGTGTAGCCGAACAGGTAGATGCCCAGGAAGGCCGGCATCACCGACAGCGGCAGCGCGGCGGCGGCCACCAGGGTGGCGCGCCAGTCGCGCAGGAACCACCACACCACCAGCACCGCCAGCAGCGCGCCTTCGTACAGCAGTTCCATCGAGCCGTCGAAGTTTTCCTCGACCGGATGGGCGTTGTCGATGACCTGCTTCAGCACCACTTTCGGATTGTTCGCCTCCAGTTCCTTGACCGCTTCGCGCGCACCCTTGGCCACGGCCAGTTCGCTGGCGCCCTTGTTGCGGAAGATTTCGAAGCCGATCACCTGCTTGCCGTCCTGCAGCGCGATGGCGCGCGGCTCGGAGACGGTGTCGGTGATGGTGGCCACCTGGTCGAGCCGCACGCGGCGCCCGTCCGGCAACGGCAGGTCCATGGCCGCCAGTTCGGCCGCGCTTTTGACGGTTCCGATGGTGCGTACCGATTGCTCGGCGCCGCTGACGTCACCGCGTCCGCCCGGCGCTTCCTTCTGCACCAACCGCAGTTGCCGCGACACGTCCAGCGCCGATACGCGCAGCGCCGCCATGCGGGCCTCGTCGAGCTCCACGCGGATTTCGCGGTACACGCCGCCCACGCGCTTGACCGAGCCGATGCCGGGCACCGCCAGCAGGCGCTTGGCGACGACGTTGTCGACGAACCAGCTCAGCTCCTGCTGGTCCATTTTTTCGCCGGGCACCTGCGCGGCGGCGGCGGTGAAGGTCAGCACCACGCGGCCGGCGGTGGAGGCCTTGGTCACGGTCGGGTCGCGCAGTTCGGCCGGCATGTCGGCCTTGATGCGGGCGACCGCGTCGCGCACGTCGTTGACGGCGTCCGAGATCTGCTTCTCCAGCACGAATTCGATGGTGGTGGTCGAGACGCCGTCGAGCACCGTGGTGTAGATGTTCTTCACACCCTGCAAAGTGGCGACCGAATCCTCGATCTTGCGCGCCACCTCGGTCTCCAGCTGGGCCGGCGCGCTGCCGTCCAGGGTCGCGGTGACGGTGACGATCGGCAGTTCGATGTCCGGGAAGTCCTGCACCGGATTGGCCTTGTAGGCCATCAGCCCCGCCAGCGTCAGCAGGACGAACAGCATGATCGCCGGGATCGGGTTCTTGATCGATAAGGAGGAAAAATTCATGGCGTGTCCTTATTTGGCCGCGGCCGATGCCGGGGCGGCGGCGCGCGCGGGCGCGCCCTCGGCGACGACGTGTACCAGGTCGCCGTCGTTGAGGAAGCCGGCGCCGCGCAGCACCACCTGCATGTCGGCCGTCAGGCCGCCCTTGACCTCGATGCGGTCGCCCAGGCGGCGGCCCGGCTGCACCTTGATCTGACTGACCTTGCTGTCGGTGTTCAGGCGGAACACGAAACTGAAGCCGTCGCGCACCACGATCGATTGCTGCGGCACGGTCAGCGCGTCCGATTTACCCAGCTCGAACTGGCCGCTGGCGAACATGCCGGCCTTGAACGGCGCCTCGCCGGCGCCGGCGTTCGGCGGCAGGTCGACATACACCAGCGCCGAGCGGGTTTGCAGGTCGACGGTCGGCGCGATCATGCGCACCTTGCCGGTCACTTCGCTGCCGTTGGCCGCCTTGACGACGGCCGGCGTGCCCGGCTTGAGGCTGCGCAGGTCGTTGGCGACCACCTCGGCGCGCCATTCCAGGCGGCCCTGGCGGATCATGCGGAACAGTTCCGTGCCGGGCGCCGACACCGAGCCGACGGTGGCGTTGGCGGTCCTGGCGGAGATGATGCCGCCGTCCGGCGCCACCACTTTGGTGTATTTGAGGCGCAGCTGCTGGTTCGCCAGCGCCGCCTTGGCCGAGGCGATGCGGGCGTTGGCGGTTTGCTCGGTGGTGTTGTACTGGCTGATTTGCTGCGCGCTCAGGGCGCCGGAATTTTGCAAGGTGCGCGCGCGGGCGGCGTTGGCCACGGCGTCGGCGGCGTTGGCCTCGGCCTCCTGCAGCGCCGCTTTCGACTGGGCGATGTCGGCGTTGATGGTCTCGGCCGAGAACACGGCCAGCACGTCGCCGGCCTTGACGACGTCGCCGACGTTGACGCGCACCTCGGTCAGGCGCAAGCCGTTCGATTCGCTGCTGACGCTGGCCTCCTGCCAGGCGGCGACGTTGCCGTTGGCGGCCAGCTTGATCGGCGCGCTGGCGGTCGACGGCCGGGTGGTGGTGACGGTCAGCGCGGCCTTGGGCGCGGTGGCTTTCTTTTCATCGGCGGCCTGGGTGGCCGGCGAGTACACGGCCATACCGATGCCGGCGACGACGAAGACTGCCAGCACGGCGATGGCAAGCGGTTTCAGATTGGTTTTCAGAGTTTTCATAATTGGACGGTCAGGTTGTTTTTATTGGACGTTGGCGCCGTTGGCGCTGGCGGTGGCGACCGCGGGGGCGCCGTCGGCCGGCGCGCTCCAGCCGCCGCCGGCGGCGCGGTACAGCGACACCCAGGCGGCGCTGCGTTCGCGCTGCAGGTTGATGACGGTTTGCTCGGCGGCCAGGCGGGTGCGGCGCGCGTCCTCCAGTTCGAACAGGCTCGCCAAGCCGTTCTTGTAGCGCTCTTCGACGGCGGTGAAATTGGCGCGGTAGCCGTCCAGCGCGGTCTGGGCGTCGGTGGCGCGGGCGGCGGTGCCGTCCAGGTTGACCAGGGCCTGTTCCAGTTCGCTGACGGCCTGGCGCACCGTGGAGCGGTAGTTGGCGACGGCGTAGTCGTAGCGCGCGCCGGCCGCGTCGACATTGGCGCGGCGCCGGCCGGCGTCGAAGATCGGCACTGACACCGACAGCGGGCCGATGGTCCAGGTGTCGGTCTTGGTGTTCTCGCCGCCGGAGCGGAAGTTGGCGATGCCGACCGAGCCGGAAAGGGTCAGGCGCGGATAGCGCTGCGCCTGGGCGTTGCCCACTTCGGCGCTGGCGGCGGTCACTTCGCGTTCGGCGGTGAACACGTCCGGGCGCTGGTTCAAGGTGTTGGCCGGCAGCGCGGCGATGGCCATGGCCGGCGCAACCGCTTCGGCGGCCGCCACGCCGTTCACCAATTGCTGGCGCAGTTCCGCTTCCGGCAGCGCCGTCAGCGCCACCAGCACCTTGACGTTGACGTCGCAGGTGGCGCGCTGGGTCAGGTAGCGGTTGTTGCCCTCGGCGGCGCTGGCGCGCGCCAGCGCCAGATTGGCGGGCGATTCGAAGCCGGCGGTCGCGCTCAGCTCCGTCAGGCGCGCGGTGTCGGCGCGCGAGGCGGCGTCCTGCTTGGCGACGGCCAGCAACTGCTCGCAGGCGCGCAGCGCGTAGTACTGGTTCGCCACTTCGGCGGCGACGGAGACGCGGGCGTCATGCCAACCGGCTTGCGCGCTGTCGAGGCGCGCTTGCGCGGCGTCGCGCGTGGCGCGGTTGGCGCCGAACACGTCGATCTCCCAGGATGTTTGCAAGGCCGCCTGCGAGGTGGTCCCCATCGGCAAGGTCGATTGCTGGTTGGCGCGGCTGATGCTGCCCGTGCCGTCGAGCGCCGGCACCAGCGCGGCGCCGGCGGCCACGCGGTCGGCGCGCGACTGCGCGATGCGCGAGGCGGCCGATGCCACCGTCGGGCTGACCGCCTGCGCCGACTCGATCAGCCGCACCAGCAGGGCGTCGGCCTGATGGCGCCACCAGTTGGCCAGGTCGGCCTGGTTGCCGTTGTGGGGCAATTGCGATGGCAGCGGCGCCTGCCACTGCACTGGCGCCCGGGCGTCGACGTGAGGCGCCGGTGGCGTCAGGGCGCAGGCGCTGAGCGCCGTGGCGACGGCCAATGCCGTCGTCGCGCGTACGATAATCTTCATGCTTTCCTTTGGAGTCTAAGTTTTTCGGCATTGAACAGCGCTTCCGCATAGTCGACCAGCCGGTCGCCCCACTCGGTTATCGCCTCCGGCGTGGACAACATATGCGGCGTGATGGCATTGATGACGTCCTGGGAGATCAATAATTGTATGCAGAGGGCGGGAATTGAAAAAGCCAGCCGGTGGACGTCGTCGGTCGCCTCGTCCAGGCCCAGATGGCGGCACAGCACCCCAACCAGCGCCAGGTGTTCCGGTTTGATGTTGTTTTCCACCTCCATCGCCCACAGCCCGGTGGGCTCGAGCATCTCGCGGAAGAACAGGCGCAACATCACATCCGCCTCCGTGTTCTCCTTTAGAAGGGGGGCCATCATCTGGCCGTAATAGCCTTCCAGGGATTCGCGCAAGGTGAAGTGCGGCTGGTCGAACGCCGCGACGTTTCCTCCCGCCTCGGCGCACATGAAACTGAAGCAGGACTGGTACAGGCCCGCCTTGTCGCCGAAGTAGTAGCTGATGGCGGCGACGTTGGTGCCGGCCGCTTGGGCGATCTCGCGCGTCGAGGTTTTGGAAAATCCCTGCTGGCCGAACAGCCGCATCGCCGAGACAAGCAGGCGCTCGCGCGACTGTTCGCCATCGGAGCGTGGCTTGCGGACGTCGTCCGCTGGCTGGCTGGGGGCCGTGGTGGTGGGGGAGGTGGCTTTAGCGTTCATGGCGCGATTACACCACATAACTCAAACAAATGATATAACTAAATCGATTGTTTAATTTAGTGATGAACTATCGCACTGCAGCAGAGCCAGGTCCCCGACGACTCTGCCGTAAACACCGAAAAAAGGGCAAAAAAAAGCCCGCTACGGTGAGGTGGCGGGCTCAATTCCAATGTTCAGCGAACGGTTGGAGGAGACAGTTCCAATATATCCTGATTTATGTTGCGGTGCAATACGGTAGAAATACTGTAGTTATGTTGCCACAGTGCACAGCTCATCCGTGTCATGCTAGGCACGACGCGGCAGCGCCAGGGTGAACGTGCTGCCACGGCCGAAATCGCTTTTGAAGAACAACGAGCCGCCGATCAGGTTGGCCAGGTTCTGGCACAGGTACAGTCCCAGTCCGGCGCCTTCGGCGTGGCGGGTCGAGGTCGAGTCGAGCTGCGAGAACGCCTGGAACAATTTGCCCTGGTCTTCCTCGCGGATGCCGGCGCCGCTGTCGGCCACCGAGAACTCGATGACGTTCTGGCCTTCGGCCGGCCGCAGCGCCAGGGTCACGCGCACGGTGCCTGTTTCGGTGAACTTGATGGCGTTATTGCCAAGGTTGAGCAGGATTTGCGTCAGCGCGCGGCGGTCGGTCTCCAGCACCACGGCGCCCGGCGCCAGGTCGATTTCCAGCGCCAGCCCTTTTTGCAGCGCCAGCGGCCGCAGCGTGTCGACGACGTCGGTGACCAGCTCCTGGCACTGTACCGTCTCCAGTTCCAGGGTCACCTTGCCGGCTTCGATCTTGGCCACGTCGAGGATGTCGTTGATCAGCGAGAGCAGGTGGCGCGCGCTGGTGCGGATGGTGTTGAGCTGCTTGTCCTGTTCCGCCGTCAACGGGCCGGGGAGCTTCATCAACAGCGCGCCGGTGAAGCCGATGATGGCGTTGAGCGGCGTGCGCAGCTCGTGCGACATGTTGGCGATGAAGGCCGACTTCATGCGGCTGGCCTCGGCCAGCTCCAGGTTTTTCAGCGCGATCTCGCGGTTGATGGTTTCCAGCTCGCCGGCGTGGTGGGCCAGCCGCATATTCAGTTCGATCACCTGGCGCTCGCGCGCCTGCAGCTCGCTGTTGACCTGCACCGCCTGTTCGTAGGTGGAGATCAGCAGGTCGAGGATTTGCTGGCGTTCGGCGTTGATGAAGTGCTTTTGATCGCCCAGGTAGAGGGCGATGCCGACCTCCATGTTCTGGTTCTTGCGCAGCTTCTGGTTCATCAGCATGTGGCCGATGCGGTTGAGCAGATAATCCTCCGCGTACGGCTTGCGGATGAAGTTATCGGAACCGCATTCGATGCCGCGGATGATGTCCTTCGGGTCCATCAGCGATGTCACCAGGATCACCGGGATGTCGCGCAGTTCCGGATCGGTCTTGATGGCGCGGCACAAGGTGTAGCCGTCCATTTCCGGCATCACGATGTCGGACAGCACCAGGTGCGGTTTGCGCTCGCGGATCGCCTCCAGCGCCAGCCGGCCGTTGCCGGCCACGCGCGCCTTGTAGCGCATCGACTGGATCAGGCGGCGCAGTCTTTCGGCCTGGGTAGGGCTGTCTTCGACGATCAGAATTTCGATTTCGTCGGGCTGTATCTCGTAGCTGGCGTCCACAGACGACCCTCCTGGTGCGGTATTTAGCTGATGTGACTATATCGGATTTAGCCCTGAAGCAGGGGATTTTCCTGTCCCTGGAAACCACCCGCGCGCCAGGTCAGCACCAGCGTATCGCGGTGGCCATGCCCGGACAGCGGCTGGATCGGCGTCGATTCATGGATCACGGTGGCGTCGTCGAGCAGCAGCATGGTCCACGGCGCGGTCATCGTGAAGCGTTTGCCGTTCGGGCCGGCGGCTTCAAAGATGCGAGTCTCGCCGCCCTTGATGCCGGCGCGCGCGATCAGGATCACGGCGACGAAGTCGACGCCGTCGCGGTGCGCGCCTTCCGGCGTCGGACGGCCGATGCCGTCGGTGGTGTCGATGCGGAACTGGTGCGCCTCCACGTACCACGGCTGGCCGGCGTGGGCGTCGCCGCGCGCGGCGGCGCAGACCTGGCCGATCGCCGCCACCAGCGCGTTCCAGGCCGGCTGCGCCACCGTTTCCGGCAGCATCGGCTCGAACAGGCGGTGCATGCCGCCGTGCAGGGCGTTGTACTCGAGCGGTTGCCAGTGGGCGCGGTGCGCCGTCTGCGTCAATCGGGCGCCTTCCTGCACGAAGCACGAGTGGCGGCGGCGCCGATAGCGCCCGCCGTCCTTCAGATAGTTATCCAGCGCCAGCGCGTCCCAGCCGGGGATCAGCGCGTTCAGTTCGGCCAGCGGCACGCCGGCCAGCGCGGCCACGTCGTCCGGCGCCAGCAAGGCGTAGCCGGCGCCGCGCAGCGCCGCCACCACGTCGCCGGGCGGGGTGAAAATTGGAGCGGAGGTGGTCGGGGCGGAGGTCGTCATCGCGCTCAGTTGGCCGAGGCCATCAGGCCGGCGCGCAGGCCGTCGAGCTGCTGCTTCATGCCGACCACCTCGTCCAACGTGCACTTGGTCGCCTGCAGGATGGCCGGCGGCAGCTTGGCCGCCTCGTGGCGCAGCGCGTCGCCCTGCGGCGTGAGGGTGATGATCACCTGGCGCTCGTCGCTGGCGGCGCGGGTGCGGGTCAGCAATTCGGCCTGCTCCATGCGCTTGAGCAGCGGCGTCAGGGTGGCCGAGTCGAGGAACAGCCGTTCGCCCACTTCGGAGACGGTCAGCTCGTTTTTCTCCCACAGCACCATCATGACGAGGTACTGCGAGTAGGTCAGGCCCAGGCCGCGCAACAGCTTGCGATAGATCTTACTCATCGCCAGCGAGGTCGAATAGAGCGCAAAGCACAGCTGCCCGTCCAGCTGCGGTACGGCGGCCGCCGTGGTGTCGTCGGGGTGTTTTTTCGTATTCATGCCTCCATTATGGGTAGTGCGCTATACAATTGCAAGCGATGGCGCGTAAAAAAATCCTGGGCGCAGATTAGGCTAGTTATTCGGCCCCACTCAGTTATGATTGGGTTGAGACGCTGCGCGGACCAGCAGGCGACAGCGGTTGTATAGGACTAATCCGTGGGAGTAGCGGTACATGAACGTCAAAAAAGCCATCGTACTCATCGTTGACGAGGCTTCGGACAATCTGATCGAGATGAATCGACTGTTGCAGAAACAGTACGAAATCCGGCTGGCCAACAGCGGCCGGGCAGCGCTGTCGGTGATGCAGCAGGTGCCGCGACCGCATCTGGTCGTGCTGGACACGGCGCTGCCCGACATCGACGGCTACGCCGTCTGCCAGCAGCTCAAATCGAACCCCGACACCGCCGACATTCCGGTGATCTTCCTGCAAACGCGCGACGAGCGCGACGAGGAGCGCGCCCTGATGGAGGGCGGCGCCGACGTCGTCGCCAAGCCGGTCATCGGCGATGTGTTGCGCGCGCGCGTCGACACCCACCTGCAGCTGCGCCACTCGCGCGAGCTGCTCAAGCAGCAGCGCAACCTGCTCGAACACGTGGTCGAGGAAGTCACGCTGGAGCTGGGCCAGATGCTCGACGCGATGATCTGGGCGCTGGCGTCGCTGGCCGAGACGCGCGAATACGAGACCCCCAACCACCTGCGCCGCGTGCAGCACTACGTGGTCGCGCTGGCGCGCCAGCTGCAGGGCCACAAGCGCTTTTCCGAGGAACTGAGCGACGCCAACATCAAATCGCTGTACAAGGCCGCGCCGCTGCACGACATCGGCAAGGTGTCGATCCCCGACGCCATCCTGCTCAAGCCGGACCGCCTGACCGAGGCCGAATTCTCCGTCATGAAAATGCACACGGTGTACGGGCGCGACGCCATCGTCAACGTCGAGAACCACCTAGGCTACACCAACACCTTCCTGCGCTACGCGCGCGAGATCACCTATTCGCACCAGGAGCGCTACGACGGCTCCGGCTATCCGGAAGGCCTGGCCGGCGAGGCGATACCGATGTCGGCGCGGCTGATGGCGGTGGCCGACGTCTACGACGCGCTCATCTCCAAGCGGGTCTACAAGCCCGCCTTCACGCACGAGACGGCGATGGAGATGATACGCCAGGCCAGCGGCGAGCATTTCGATCCCGACGTGGTCGACGCGATGCTCACGGCCGAGGAGGAATTCATGGCCATCGCCGAGCGCTATAGCGACAGCCCCGGCGACGAAGGCGGCGACTCCCTGCCGTTTGTCGCCACCTGATCCAGGGGCCACATGCGCGCGCGCGGCTTACTGGCTTTCGCCATCGGCATTTGCGTGACAGTCGGTACCTGCTATGTCGTGGCCACCGAGCAGCGCGCCCAGGTGCGGGCCAATTTCCAGCGCGACGCCGACAAGGTCACGCGCGACACCGAGGTGCGCTTGCAAACCTATTTCGACATGCTGCTCAGTATCAAGGGCATGTACGCGCTGGGCGACGGCGTCGACCGGGCCGGTTTCAACCGCTTCATCCGCGAGCTCAAGCTGGACCGGCGCTATCCCGGCTTCCAGGCGATCCAGTTCGTGCGGGTGGTGCCGGAGGAGCGGCTGGCCGCGTTCACCGAGTCGGTGCGGCGCGACACCAGCGTCGATCCGCGCGGTTATCCGGAGTTCCACATCCATCCGGCCAGCCGCCGGCCGCTCCACTACGTCATCGAGTACACCGAACCGCTGAAGGGCAACGAGAACGCCTTCGGCCTCGATCTGGCGGCGCTGCCGCCGCATTTGAAGTCGCTGGAGCTGGCGCGCGACAGCGGCGACATCGTCGCCACCGAGCGCATCACGCTGGTGCAGGACAACAGCGGCGAACCCGGTTTCGTGGCGCGCGCGCCGGTCTTCCGCAACGGACTGCCGCTGCACACGGCCGAGCAGCGCGCCGGGGCGCTGGTGGGATTCGTCGCCATCGTCTTCCGCGTCAACACGCTGATGCGCGAGGTGATCGACGCCCCCTTGCTCGAGCATTTGCATGTGCGGATCGAGGACAGCGGCTACGGCGGCGCGGCCCTGCCGCCGTCGGGCGACAAGCTGTTGTACGACAGCGACGGCAAGGCCGACGCCATCGCGCCGGCCCGGTTGCTGCCGCTGGAGCTGATGTCGCTCAAGGTGCTGCCGGTCGGGCACCGCCGCTGGCTGCTGCGCTTTCACGGCCACGAGGGCTCGCGCTACGGCAGTTCGTCGCTGCCGGTGCTGCTGATCGGCGTGGCGGGATTCATCATCAGCGCCTTGATCGCCGCGTTGCTGGTGTCGGGGCGGCGTCTGACCGACACCAAGCATCAGATGGAGCGCAGCCTGGCGGAGCTCGAGCGGCAAAAGAGCAACGTCGAGCAGGCGCGCAGCGATCTGGCGTCGGTGGTGCAGACGCTCAAGCAGGCGCAGACCAATCTGGTGACGTCGGAGAAAATGGCGGCGCTCGGCGCGCTGGTGGCCGGCGTCGCCCACGAGCTGAATACGCCGATCGGCAACAGCCTGCTGACGGCCAGCGCGCTGAGCGACATGGTGCGCGAATTCGAGCGGCGCCTGGCGACCGACGGCGGCCTGAAACGCTCGGCGCTGGAGGCGCACCTGGGCGAGGCCCGCAAGGCGTGCGACATCATGAACACGTCGCTGACGCGCGCCGCCGATCTGATCACGTCGTTCAAGCAGGTGGCGGTGGACCAGGCCAGCGGCCAGCGGCGCACGTTCGCCCTGGAGGACGTGGTGCGCGACACATTGGCGACGTACGCGACGCAGCTGCGGCGGCGCGTGTGCGAGGTCGCCGTCGACGTGCCGGGCGATCTGGAGTTCGACTCCTATCCCGGCAGTTTGAGCCAGGTGCTGAGCAACTTGATCGGCAACGCGCTGCTGCACGGTTTCGACGGGCGCGATTGCGGCGCCATCAGCATCAGGGCGCGGCGCGGCGGCGCCGATACGGTGATCCTGGAATTTCGCGACGATGGCGTCGGCATGACCTCCGCCACGCTGCACAAGGTCTTCGATCCGTTCTTCACCACCAAGCTGGGACAGGGCGGCTCGGGGCTCGGGATGAATATCGTCTACAACATCGTGACCGGCGTGTTGCGGGGCACGATCGGGGTCGAGGCGGAACCTGGCAAGGGGACCTGCGTGACGTTGGAGCTGCCGGTAAATCCGCCACAGTGACGTGACGTGCGGTCGTCCCTCAATGGCCGTACCGCCCGCGCAGCAGCGCCAGCATCGCCACGTTGAGCTCCCACGCGTTCGACACTTCCTGTTGCGTATAGGGCAGCGTTTGCGTGTACGGCACCGGGCCGAATTCCGGCGTCAACGTCATGCGTCCGGCGCCGGCCGCGCGCCGCAGGCGCACCACCTCGTCCCACCACGACAGGTGCGCCGCCAGCGCGGCTTGCGACTCCGGCGCGCGGAAGTCCGCCACCTGCGGCCCTTGCGGATGGCCGACGCGCGCGTGGATGTGGCGCACATGCGGCAACGTCGCGGCCAGCGTTTGCGGCTGGTCGTCGAGCAGCGATTCGCAGGCGCAGCACCAGTGCGACAGATCGGCCGTCAAGCGCAGCTCCGGCATGCGCTCCAGATACGGCAGCAACAGCATCGGATGGGCGCTGAAGCGGCCGCGGTGGATCTCGTGGTAGATCGGCACGCCGTGACGGCGCGAGATGGCGTCGGCCAGTTCCAGCAGCGCGCCGTTTTGCGCCGGCGTGAAATAGTCCTTGCCGGTCTGCGAGTTCACGTGCAGCGGCCCGGCGGCGCAGGCGTTGTTCAACAGTTCGTCCAGCGCCGCGCGGTGCGCCTCGAAGCCCGGCACCAGCGCCGTCTCCCACTGCGACGCGATCAGTCCCAGTCCGGCGGCGGCGATGCGGCCGGTCCAGTCGCCGCGCGCGGCGGCGTCCAGCGGCAGCGACATCTCGATGCCGTCGAAGCCGGCCGCCTTGACGCGGTCGACGAACACCTGCGGCGCCAGTTCGTTGTTGCCCCAGTGGGCGGCGAAGATCTGGACGATCAAAGGAAGCCCCGCACCGGGAAGCTGGCGTCGCGCTGGATCCAGTTCAGCGGCGAGTATTCGGTGGCGGCGTCGGTGACGTGCAGCGTGTAGGCATGGCGCGAAAACGCCGAGCGGTTCGGCGCGCTGTAGTGCGGCAGCAGGCCGTGGAAGCATACCAGGCTGCCGGCCTTGCATTCGAGCGGCACGGCGGTGCTGTCGTCCGGCCATGGCATGTCGCTCAGTTTTTCCATGCGCACGTCGTCGCCGGTGCGCAGGAAGCGTTCGCGCATCGGGCCGCGATGGCCGCCCGGTTCGGCCCACATGCAGCCGTTTTCCAGGGTCGCGTCTTCCAGCGCGAACCAGAACGTGGTCACGCTCACCGGATCGGTGTCGAAGTAGGTGGCGTCCTGGTGCCAGCGCACCTCGCCGCCGATGCCGGGCTGCTTGAAGATGTACATCGACTGCCACACCTGGGCGTCGTTCAGCCCCAGGTCGCGGGCGACGGCGACCAGGCGGGCGTCGGCCGAGAAGGTGCGGAACACCGGATCGAGATCGTGCATCGCGTGGCCGATCTTGTTGATCGACAGCGACTTGTCCTGTTTCAGCTCGCCGCCCGGGCCGAACGCCTCCTCTTCGAAGAAGCAGCGTATCGTGTTGTCGGAGCGCAGGAAGTAGTCGTCGGTGGTTTTTTCCTGTTCGACGGTGCTGAAGATGCCGGCGCCTTTCGGATCGAATTCGTTGACAATCTGCGCGGCGCGCGCGCGCAGCGCGGCGATCTCGGCGGCGCTTTTGAAGTCCGGCAGCACGATATAGCCATCGCGTTGATATTGTTGTTTTTGCGCGTCTGTCAGCATGCCCGGCTCCGGAGAATAGTATGGATCGGTCATTGTACGGCGCTGCGGCGCGCCGGACAATTGGCGAAAAGGTTGACACATTGTCGTCAAAGTGGAGACAATCGCGCATGGATCAGTTACGCGCAATGGAGATTTTCGTCGAGGTGGCACGGCTGCGCAGCTTCAGCGAGGCGGGCCGCCGGCTGGGGCTGACGCGGGCGATGGTCAGCAAGCACATCCTGCAGCTGGAGGACCGGCTGCAGGCGCGCCTGCTGCACCGCTCGACGCGCGAGGTGAGCCTGACCGACGCCGGCCAGGCCTACCTGGCGCCGTGCACCGCGACGGTGGAGCAGGCGCGCGAGGCGGCGCGGGTGGTGGCCCACGCCGGCGCGGAGTTGGCCGGGCCGCTGCGGATACAGGCGCCGTCCAGTTTTGGCAGCGAATGGCTGGCCGGCGCGGTGGCGCGTTTCAACCTGCTGCATCCGCAGCTGTCGCCGATGCTGTACCTGGACGACGCGCTGCTCGATCCGATCGAGCATGGCTTCGACCTGACGATCAGGGTGGGCGGGATACCGGACGTGCACGCGTTGGCGATGCGCCCGCTGGCGCCGTGCAAAGGCGTGCTGTGCGCGTCGCCGGATTACCTGGCGCGGCATGGCGTGCCGCAAACGCCGGAGGATTTGCACGGCCACCGCTGCCTGCACTTCAGCCACCTGACCGACGGCACCGCGTGGCACTTCAGCAAAGGGGAGGAGCGGCGCACGGTGCGCGTGCAGGCCGCGTTCACGGCCAATAATGGGCTGGTGCTGCAGCACGCGGCGCAGCAGGGACTGGGGATCGTCTACAACACGACCTTCCTGGCCTGGCGCGCGCTGATGGAGGGCAGTTTGGTGCCGGTGCTGGCCGACTGGGAGCTGCCGCTCAATCATCTGAGCGCGCTGTATCCGGCCAGCCGCCAGCCGTCGCCCAAGGTCAGGGCATTGATCGATCATCTGGTGGCCGAATTCCAGCCGGATGGCCAGCCGGTGCCGCCTTGGGACCGCCCATTGCGGCGCCTCCCGGCGGCGTCCGCTTAGCGGCGCTTACCGTCGCTTAGCGTCCTGTCAAGCGGCTGAAGCGGATATGCGCGTCGGAGAAACCGGTGCTGGAATGCTGGGGCCACAGCAGCATTGCCTGCCCGCTCTGGTCGATCGTCAGCACCGGATCGCGCAATTGGGCAGCGCCCGCCGCGATCGTCGTCGGCGTATCCCATTTGCCGGTGGCGACATTGAACCGCATGGTTTTGAGTGCATAGCTGGTTTCGGAATACCCCACCCAAGCGGTCACGAAGTTACCTGCGCTGTCGACCACCAACGGCATGGTCGAGGTGACCCGATCGTCAATGCTGGTCAGCTCGCTCCAGGTGCCGGTCGACGACTGGTAGCGGCGGCTCTTGATCGTGTCGGTGGCGCGCCCGAGGTTGTATTCGCGCCAGACCAGCATGGCGTTGCCGGCGGCGTCGACGGCGAGCTGTTCGGAGCTGGAGGTGCTGACATCGACCACCTGGGGCTTGCTCCAGCTATTGCTGGCGGCGCTGTAGCGCACCACGCCCAGCGCGACGCTTGGGGACGTATATTCTGTTATGACCCCGATCGCGTTGCCGGCCTGATCGAAAGCGAGCTTCGACACAAAGGAGGTGCCAGCGGCGGTGGTCGCGATGATGGCGGGGGTGCTCCACGCTTTGGCGCCCGCATCGTAGCGCGCCGCGTGCGCGACATAGTCGTTTGGCGCGGCGACGACCTGCGACCACAGCACGATGGCGTTGCCGCGCGGGTCGATGGCCGTCACCGGGAAGCCGGTGTCGGCGACGCCGTGCAGCGGGCGCGCCGGCGTCCATTGCTGGCTGCCCGCGTCGTAGTAGGCGGCGTCGATGGTGGCGCCGCCGCCGCCGCCGACATACTGCTTCCAAACCGCGATGATGTTGCCGTTTTGGCCGACCGCGACTTGCGGCTTTGCGTACCGCGACGAGGGACCGTTGGCGTTGGAGATGGTCAGCGGGCTGGACCACTGGCCGGCGGCGGCGTCGAAGCGCGCCGCCCGCACGACGAAGCGGCCATCGTCCTGCGCTTCCTCCCAGATCGCGCAGGCGTTGCCGGCGCCGTTGACACTCAGAGCGGCCCCTTCCGCCCAATTGCTGTTGCCCTGGATGTAGACCGCCGCGCTCCAGCGTTGACTGGCGGCCGAGTAGTGGCGCGCCACCATCTGGGTCGTCGCGTTGCGCAGTTCGGACCACAGGCTGACGGTGTCGCCGTTGCGGGCGCTGCCGATCATCACCACGTCGTCCGCGGGGCCGACCCATACCGGCGCGGCGGCGGCATCGACCGCGGCCGTCGCGCCCCAGCTCGGCATACGGGTATCGAAGCTGGTCAGCGAAGACGCGCCCAGCTTGCCGCCGGCGGTGCTGGCGACCGTGTCCGACACCTTGAGCTGGTAGCGGCTGCCCCACACCAGCGGCGCGGTGGGCGTCAGGCTCACGGTGCTGCCGTTCAGCGCCAGACGGGCGTCGACCGCGCCGATACTGCTGCTGAGCGAGAAGGTGGCGGCGGTCAGCGTGGGCATCGCGGGCGCGGCGTCGAAGCTGGCGGTGGCCACGGCGTCGACGCCGGTGGTCGCGCCATCGGCCGGGGTGACGGCCGTCAGCTTCAGGGGCGCTGCGGCGGAAGCGGGGGCCGGCTGGGCGCCGCCGGCGCCGCCGCCACCGCCGCCGCAGGCGGACAGCATCAGCGACAGGGCGCAGGCCAGGGTGATGGACGGATTACGCAACGAATTCTCTCCTGGTTTGATCCGCGGCACGTGCCGCGCAGGCGAGATTGTAATGCCAAAAGACTAAATAATGTTCTTTTTGGAAATTTTCTGTCCGGAATGATAGAGCCGGCTAGACCCGCCACGCGCCGTCGCGGTAGACCTGTTCGTCGTCGAGATACACCGCTTCCGTCACCGCGAACACGTCGACGTGGTAACGCGCTTCCTTGCGCTTGAACTGTGGCTTGGCGTACACGCCGTGCTTGGCGCCCAGCGACAGGTGGATGCCGCACATGCGCTCGAAGGTGCCGATGTCGTCGACCATGCAGTCGCGCGAAAACGCCCGGTTCATGCCGAACCCCAGTTCGCGCAGCCAGACCTCGCCCTCGTGCGCGCGGATGATGGCGAGCATGTTGTCGAATTCCGGCGTGGCGTTTTCGGCGCCCACCACGCGGCCTTTTTCGACGATCAACGTCACCGGCGTGGCCGGCTTGTTGACCAGGAAGGCGGTGTCGCCGAAGACGAAGATGCGCACGCGCCCGTTGACCGCCTCGAGGTCGCGCGCCTCGGTGAACACTTCGCCCAGCGGAAACTGGCCGCCGACGTTGTTCATCCCGCTGTAGTCGCCGATATTGAGCTTGGCCGCTTCGAACGGCGAACCGAACACCAGCCGCTCGCCGTCGCCGCTGTCGACCACGCCGTGCCGCGCGGCGTCGATGCGGGCCTTGAGCGCGTGGCCGACGCCGCGATAGTAGGCCGGGTCATAGGCCAGCGCATCGATGTAGTGCAGCCCCTGTTCCCCCGGCATGCGCGACAGGTGCACGTGCTCGATCACCTTCAGCCCGCGCTTGAACAGTTCGATGCGGATGCGGAACGCTTCGAGCCGGAAGCTGGTCGACTGGATCAGCACCACCAGGTCGCCCGCCGCCATGTCGGCGAAGGCGGCCAGCACGTCGTCCGGCGCGACGGTGTCGAAGTCGACGAAGCGCGCGTCCGGCGCCACGCGCCGGTAGGCCTCGGTCAGCGCCCGGTTGAGGTCGGTGCGGGTGTCGTAGACGATCAGCGCGCCCTGCGGCGCGGCGTGTTCGATCGCCAGCGCCAGTGTGTCGCGCACGTTGCGCTCGGCCGTGTCGACCGCGCGGTCGGGAATGTCGCCGAAGCGGGAAGTAGTCATTAAGATAACAGGGTCTGCCATGAGGATTGCCGCATTGAATGTCGCATTATAAGGGCTTTCATATGGGCATTCGCGCCGCCGCCACGCCGCAGCGCATTCTCCTTGTAATGACCAAGGGAGCGATATAGAATCAGGAATATAGCCTAGCAGCAACTCCTTGGCATAACAACAGGATGCATGATGACGGTAATAATGGGACAGGATTTGCCGCTGGAACGCCCCGACGCGAACGGACGCGCCGCGTTGTTCGTGCCGACGGCCAGCATCAAGGAGGACGTGCTGGAGACGGTGCGCAAGGGCTCGGCCATTGTCGGTTTCGGCAACCACGACCGGACGTTGACCATCTACTACGAGAGCAACCGCTTCAACGAGCCGAACCTGGTCAAGTGGGAGCAGAAGGCGCGCAAGGCGTTCGAACGCCTGGCCGACAACTTGCCGACCGTGTCCAAGATGGTCAGCAAGCCGGAGAATTTCGAGCAGGTCGGCTATATCAGCAGCAAGGGCATCCTGATCCGCCGCATGGAAAAATTGATGAACTGGCTGGAGACGTCGGACGCGAGCGATACCGCGCCGACGTCCGAAAACATCGTCTTCACGCCGCCACCGCCGCCCAAGAAAATCGCCTGATCCGCCGCCCTCCTGTCATGATGTCCCGTGCGCTGCATCGGCGCGGGATGTTGTATGTTAATGACAATGATTCTTGAGGGAGACTAAGATGGCTACTAATACAAGCACGACCATTCGCGGCGCCGGCGCCCTGCTGCTGGCGGTGGCGGCGCTATTGGGCGGTTGCCAGAAGGACGATCCGAGCGAGGCCGGTCCGGCCGAACGCGCGGGGCGCAAGGTCGACCAGGCCACGGCCAAGGCCGGCAGCGAATTGAGCCAGGTGCGCGACAACGCCGGTCAGCAGATGAGCGAAGCGGCCAGGGACACCGGCCAGAAGATCGACCGCGCCGCCGAGACGGCCGGGGCAAAACTGGACCGCGCCGGCGAGACGGCGGGCCAAAAGCTCGACAGCGCCGCCACGACGGCCGGGCAAAAGTTCAACGAGGCCACCGATGCCGCCGGCCGCAAGCTGGAACAGGCCGGCGAGAAGATGCAGGAAAAGGCGCGCGAGCGCGAGGCGGGCAGCACGCCGGCCAAGTGACGCGCGCGACGGCTGCAAGCTAGCGGCTGGACGATAACGGCCGGCGGATGGCGCGGCGGCAGGTTCAGGCGGCGGCCGGTGCCAGCGCCTGCGCCGCCGTCTCGCCCGACACCACGCTCAAATCGACGAAGCCGTCGCGCCACGCGCGTTCCAGGTCCTGTTCGATCGCCTCCATCGACGTGCGCTCGAGGTTGGCGAAGCCGCGCACCCCGTACGCGCGGTTGCGGCCGTGCGACTTGGCCATGTACAGCGCCATGTCGACCAGGTTGACCGCCCGTTCCCACGGCAGCGGCGTGCCGCCCGGCGTCAGCGGGAACGGCGAGAACCCCAACGACACCTTCACCGAGATCTCATGCCCCTGATAGCGGATCGTCTGCGACGAGATCCCCGTCAGGATCCGCTTGGCGATGTCGTCCAGGCCGTGGCGCGGGCTGGCCGGCAGGAACGCCAGGAATTCCTCGCCGCCCCAGCGCACGATCATGTCGGTCTCGCGCAGCGCGATGCGCAGATTTTCCGCGATCATCTTGAGCACCGCGTCGCCGGCGGCGTGGCCGTAGGTGTCGTTGACGTTCTTGAAATGGTCGACGTCGAGCAGGAACAGCGCGCCGACGATGTCGTTGCGGTGCTCGGCGCGCTTTTCGATTTCCGGCGGCAACTTGTCGTGCGGCTTGAGCCCGCGCATGAATTCCTGGAAGTGGCGCCGGTTGTACAGCGACGTTAACGGATCGAGCGTCGATTGCGCCTTGAGCTCGAGGTTTTTCTCCTCCAGCTGGGCGTTGGCGTTGCGCACCTTGCGGTACAACATGCCGATCATCAGCGAGGCCAGCCCGAACACCAGCGCCAGCAGCCACCAGATGCGCTGTTGCAGCCGGCGGTTATCGATTTCCACGCCCTTGAGCTGGTTCTCCCGGCTCAACAGTTCGATCTGGCGCTGCTTTTTCTCGGTCGCGTACTTTTCCTGCAGCTCCAGCACCGCTTTCTGGCGCTGCTTTTCGAACAGCTCGTTTGATAGCTCGCGCTCGCGGTGGTAGGCCGACAACGCACCGGCCAGGTCGCCCGAGCGTTCCAGCACCTCGCCATATTCGCGCAGCACCTGTTGCAGATAAGGCTTGTTGTTTTCCCGCTCATAGCGCGCCATGCCGGCTTCGTACTCGGCCTTGCCTTCGGCGATGCGGCCCATCGCCAGGTAGGCCTGCGCCAGGTTGATGCGCGCCACGGCGGTGCTCGATTCGTCGTTGCTGCGCTGTGTCAGGCGCAAGGCTTCCTGCGCGTACTGGGCCGCGCGCGGGTAATCGCGTTCCTTCAGGTAGCTGTCGGACAGGTTGACCAGGGTCGAGCCGACCATCCGTTCGGCGCCGAGCTTGCGCACCAGCTCCAGGGTGCGCAGCAGCGCCGCCAGCGCGCGCTTGTTTTGGCCGGAGTCGATCGCCAGGCCGTATTCGGTGGTCTTGGCCATCGCCATGCGGCCCGGCGAGTTCAGTTTTTCGGTCTCGGCCAACAAATCGGCCAGGCTGGCGGACGCCTTGTCGAATTCCTTCATCTGGGTGTACAGCGTGGTCAGCGCGTTGAGGGCGGCGGCCGGCATCGCCGGATCGTCCTTGACGGTGCGCGACAGGTCCAGCGCCCGCTGCAGCGTGATCAGCGCCGGCGGGAAGTTGCCCTGCTCGGCGTAGCACTGGCCGGCGGTGATGGTGGCCTGGGTGCGCAGCGCGGCGTTGTCGGTGCTCATGGCCAGTTTTTCCGCCTCGAAGGCGAGCGCGTGCGCGGCTTCGATGTCGGCCTTGGCGGACAGCACATACACCTTGTTGAGCATGCCCTTGGCGATGATGACGTTGTCTTTGAGGCTTTTGCCGTAGGCGATGACCTGCTCGGCGCCGGCCATGGCCCCGGCGTTGTCGCCCAGGCGCATGCGCGAGGCGCTGATCTGCACCAGCAGTTCGGCGCGGGTGTACGGGGATTTGCCGTCGGCTTCGGGCTGCAGTTTCAGCAGCTCGGCCAGCGCCTTGTCGGGGACGAAGCGGCTTTGCTCGCGGATGTCGAACAGGCGGCCGTTCAGCGTGGCCTCGTCCATCTGGGCGAAGGCCGCCGAGGGGCATAGCGTGAGAGCCGCCGCCAGTGCGCACGTACGCGCCTGGATCAACCACCAGCTGTTTCTCATCACCACCAACGCCAAGCCCCCTGAAAGCGCTCCGCCACTGCGGAGTCATCCGGGTAATTATATTCTTGTTGCAACTACCAAAGACGCAGTGCGCGTATTTTTCATCGAAAAGCGCACATGTTGACAAATCAAGATGACCAGGGCGGCCATCCCGTGGCGATCCCGTGCCGGTTACGCGGCCAATTGCTGCAACAGGTACAGCCGCTGGTACAGCCCGCCGTCGATCTGCATCAGTTGCTCGTGCGGCCCGGTCTCGGCGATGCGGCCGTGATTGAGCACGATGATGCGGTCGGCGTCGCGGATCGTCGACAGCCGGTGGGCGATGGCGATCACCGTCACCTTGCCGCGCAATTCGTCCATCGCCACCTGCACGATCTGCTCGGTTTGCGAGTCGATGTGCGAAGTCGCCTCGTCGAGCAGCAGGATGCGCGGCTGCCCCGCCAGCGCGCGGGCGATGGCGATCAGCTGCTTCTGGCCGACCGACAGGCGCGAACCGCCTTCGCCCAGCGGGGTGTCGTAGCCCTGGTCGAGCGCGGTGATGAAGTCGTGCGCGTGCGCCGCGCGCGCCGCCGTCTCGATCTGTTGCTGCGTCAGTCCGCGTCCCATGTCGATGTTCTCGCGGGCCGAGGCGGCCAGCAGGAACGGGTCCTGCGGCACCAGCCCGACCTCGGCGCGGAAGCGCTCGTTGTCGATCTCGTCGAGCGGCACGCCGTGGATGGCGATGCTGCCGTGGTGCGCCGGATAAAAGCGCAGCAGCAGCGACAGCAGGGTCGACTTGCCGCTGCCGGTGTGGCCGACGATGCCGAAGAACGCCCCCTGCGGGATCTCCAGCGACAGGTCGTGCAGCACCGTCTGGCCTTCGTTGTAGGCGAAGTTCAGATGGCGGATCGCCACCGCCGGCCGGGCGCCGTCGTCGTCGCGGTCGGCGCCGGCGTGGCGGGCGTTGCCCGGCGCCGCCGCGCTATGCTCGTTGGCGGCCGCCTCGTCGAGCAGGGTGGCGACGCGGGCGCTGGCCACCACCGCCTGCTGCAGTTGGCTGAACTGCATGGTGATCTGGATCAGCGGCTCGATCACGCGCGCCAGGTAGCTGATGAAGGCGTACAGCACGCCGACCTCGGAGGCGGTCATCTCGCGGTTGCCGAACATGAAGATCACGGCCGCCAGCAGGATGATGTTGAACAGGTCCAGCGCCGGGCGCAGCAGCCAGGCGTTGGCGCGCAGCTCGGCCAGGCGCGCCGTGTAGTGGTCGTGGTTGGTGGCGGCGAAGCGGGCGCCGAAGCGCGCCTCGGCGTTGTTCGCCTGTAGCACGCTCATGCCGCCGATCGATTCGGCCATCTGGCCGTTGATGTCGCTGCGCAGCGCGCGGGCGCGGGTGACGGCCGGCGCGCTCCAGCGCTGGTACAGCCAGACGATCACCAGCACCGCCGGCAGCAGCGCCAGCACCATCGACATCAGGCGCCAGTCCAGGAACGCCATGGCGGCGATGGTGCCGACCAATACGATGGTGCTGTCGAGCATGACGAACAGCACCTGGATGTACAGGTTCTTGACCGCCTCGGTGTCGTTGGTCACGCGCGAGACCAGCTGGCCGGTGATGGCGCGGTCGAAGAACGACATCGGCAGCAGCAGCACGTGGCCGTAGACCATCTGCCGCAGCCGCATCACCGAGCGCATCGCCAGGCCGGACAGGCGCACCAGCTGCAGGTAGCGCAGGCCGCTGGCGATCCAGCCGGTCAGCAGCAGGCCGGCCAGCAGCGCGGCCATGCGCGGCCAGTCCAGGTGGCGCGGCAGCAGGTGTTCGTCGATCAGCGCCTTGCCCATGATCGGGCCGAGCACCTCGAGCAGCGCGGCCAGCATCAGCCACATCACGGCCCAGCCCAGGTGGTGCTGGTCGGGGCGGGCGGCGCGGTGCAGCAGCGCGAACGCCTGGCGCGTCTGGCCGCCGGTTTTTGGTTCGGTATTAGAGGGCATCGAGACTGGCTTCCAATTGTTGATAGCGCCACTGGCTGGCGTACCAGCCGTCCTGCTCCAGCAGTTGTTCGTGGCTGCCGGTTTCGCTGATGCGGCCGTCGCGCAGCACGACGATCAGGTCGGCGTTGACGACGGCGCTGAGGCGGTGGCTGGCGATGACGGCGCTGCGGCCCGGGCGCGCCCGGCGCAATTCCTCCAGGTGTTCGAGGATGCGCGTTTCGGTGCCGGTATCGACCGCCGACAGCGCGTCGTCGAGCAGCAGCAGGTCGTTGTCGGCCAGCAGCGCGCGGGCGATGGCGACGCGCTGGCGCTGGCCGCCGGACAGGGTAATGCCTTTTTCGCCGACCTCGGTTTCATAGCCGTTCGGGAAGTTGAGGATGTCGTCGTGGATGGCGGCCAGGTTGGCGGCGTGTTCGACCTGCGCGCGGGTGGCGCCGGGACGGGCCAGCGCGATGTTGTCGGCGATCGACGACGAGAACAGGAACGACTCCTGCGGCACCCAGCTGATGGCCGCGCGCAGCGCGTGCAGCCGGTACTGGTCGAGCGCGTGGCCGCTCCAGCGCACGTTGCCCGATTGCGGCGTGAGCTGGCGCATCAGCACGCGCAGCAGGGTCGACTTGCCGCTGCCGGTGGGGCCGACCAGGCCCAGGGTCTGGCCGGGTTTGAGTGCGAGCGTGATGCCGCCCAGGGCCGGTGTCGATTGCTCCGGGTAGGCGTAGCCGACCCCGGACAGCGTCAGCGCGCCCGGCTCGACCTTGGTCAGGCTGCCGTGGTCGTCGATGGCCAGCGGCGCGTCGAGCATCGGCTGCAGGCGCGCCCAGGCGGCGCGTCCGCGCTCGATCAGCGACAGCACCCAGCCGGCCGCGAACATCGGCCAGATCAGCTGGCCCAGGTACATGGTGAAGGCGGTCAGCGAGCCGATGGTCAGCTGGTTCTGCCACACCAGGTAGCCGCCGACGCCGATGGTCAGCGCGCTGGCGGCGGTCAGGGTCAGGCCGACGGCCGGCTCGTACGCCGCTTCCCACACTTGCGCGCGCAGGCTGGCGTCGGACGCGTGGCGCGCCAGTTCGCCGAACTGCTCGGCGCTGCGCTGCTCCAGGCCGAGCGCGCGCAAGGTGCGCACGCCGGACAGGGTTTCCTGCACGTGGTCGTTCAGGTCGCTGAAGCGCTTGAGCGAATCGGTCGAGGCGGTGTGGATGTGGCCGGAAATGTACCAGAACGCCCAGCCCATCAGCGGGAACGGCAGCAGCGCCACGCAGGCCAGGCGCCAGTCGACGCCGAGCAGCATCACGCCGAGCACCAGCACCAGCGTCAGCGCGCCGTCGAAGCCGGCCAGCATGGCCTCGCCGGCGGCCATTTCGATGGCGTCGATGTCGTTGGTGGCCAGCGCCATCAGGTCGCCGGTGCGCTGGCGCTGGTAGAAGCCGGCGCCCTGCAGCGACATGCGGGCGTACAGGCGGGTGCGCAGCGACACGCCCAGCTTGTAGGCGGCGCCGTACAGGATCTGGCGCCACGCCACGCGCAGGAAATAAATGGACAGGCCGATCAGCAGCAGGCCGCCGATTTCCATCAGCAGGGCGCTGCCGGACAGGGTGTGGGCGGCCAGGCCGTCGATCATGGAGCCGACCTTGCGCGGCACCCAAACGGTGAGCGTCGCCACGCCGGCCAGCATCAGGCCGGAAATGGCATAGGCGCGGCTGTGCTGGCGTACAAAGCCGCCAATCAGCGCTGAGAGTGTAGACATGTTGCCTCGGAATAGCGTGGGGCCGGCGGAACGTTGCCGGCGCGTAGTCCGCTAGGATACAGCAAGGCAAAGAAAAGCGGGCCGGAGCCCGCTGGTTTGAAGCGTGTGCGTGGCGCGCGCGGCCGGTGCGCGCGGCCGGTTATTTCTTGCCTTTGTTTCCGCTGACCATGTCGAGCGGCTTGCCCGGCGCCGGTTTGCCTTTCGGCGCCACTTCCTTCAACTTGGACGGCTTGGCCTCGGGCGCCAGCGCGATCGGTTTTTGCGCCGGCGCGGGGAAGGACGATTTCACGGGGTCGGGTTTGACTTCGGCCTTGACCTCGATCGGCGCCGGCGGCTCGATCGGGGCGGCGGCCGGCTTCGGCTTGACCGACGTCTTGGCCGCTTTCTGCGGCGGCGAGGCCAGCGGTTCGTTGGCCGAGGCGGTCGACGCTTCGGCGATCACGGGGGCGTTGTCCGGCGTGGCGACGGCGGCCGAGACGGCGGCGGCCAAGGTCTGCGGCGGCGCGGCCGGTTCGCTGGCGTGCGCGGCGGGAGCGGCGGGAGCGGGTTCTGGCTCCGCGACGGGGGCGATCGACGCCAGCGGCGCCGGCTTGGGGACGACTGCCGGGGCGGCCGGCTGCGCCGCCCTGGCCGGCGCCGACAACGACGCCAGCGGCGCGGCCTTGGCCAGCTCCTGCGCTTGCTCCTGCGCCTGTTTGATGCCGCTCTGCGCGCTGTGCAGCAGCTCGGTCTGGGCGGCGGTGGCGATGCTCACCAATTGGCGGCCGTAGGCCAGCAGATTGTCGAAGCCGGTCGGCTGGCCCGCGTTCAGGCTGAACAGCTCCTGCGGCCCCTTGGCTTCCAGCAGCTTCCTGGCGGCGGCCGACGATTTCTCGACCGAGGCCTTGGTGGCGTTGAGGTTGAGCGCGATGACTTTTTCGGCGCTGTCGACGGCCGTGCTGGCGAAGGTGTTGAAAATCTTAAACTGTGCTTCCAATTGCGATTTCGTGACGGCGGAAAACTGTTCGGTAAGCGAAGACATGGTTTCTCCTGGACGACGGTGGAACGTCTGTTGCGATGCAATATGAGAACATTCTAGCGACGAACAACAGCCTTGGAAAGTTATTTTTTGGACCATTCAGGAAAGAGTGCTGTTAGGAAAAATGCGGGGTGGACACTATTTCACCGAAGTTTGATCCAGCGCAAAACATCGGTCGAACGCCGCGTGATTGCTGCGGCGCAACAAGTGGTGTGTTCGGGGGAAAGTGACTACAATCGGCTTACTGTATAACAACGCCGGGAGCGTCTCCATGGATGTGGTCATCCGCAATGCCAATCTGGCCGACGGCCGGCAAGGTGTCGATATCGCCATCGAAGCAGGGCGCATCGCCGCCATCGGGCCCGCGCTGGCGGTGACGGCCGGGCGCGAGATCGACGCCGGCGGCGATCTGGTCAGCGCACCGTTCGTCGACGCCCACTTCCATATGGACGCCACGCTCAGCTATGGCCTGCCCCGCGTCAACGCCTCCGGCACCTTGCTCGAGGGCATAGCGCTGTGGGGCGAGCTGAAGCCGGACCTGACGCAGCAGGCGCTGATCGGGCGCGCGTTGCAGTATTGCGACTGGGCCGTGGCGCGCGGGCTGCTGGCGATCCGCTCGCATGTCGACGTCTGCGACGACCGCTTGCTGGCGGTCGAGGCGCTGCTGGAGGTCAAGCGGCTGGTGGCGCCGTACCTGGATTTGCAGCTGGTGGCGTTTCCGCAGGACGGCGTGCTGCGCAGCCCGACGGCGCTGGCCAATCTGAAGCGCGCCATCGCCATGGGTGTCGACGTGGTGGGCGGCATTCCGCACTTCGAGCGCACCATGGCCGACGGCGCCGAATCGGTGCGCATCCTGTGCGAGTTCGCCGCCGAGCAAGGCTTGCGTGTCGATATGCACTGCGACGAATCGGACGACCCGCACTCGCGCCACATCGAGACGCTGGCGTACGAAAGCAACCGGCTCGGGCTGCACGGCCGGGTGACCGGCTCGCACCTGACGTCGATGCATTCGATGGACAATTATTACGTCAGCAAGCTGCTGCCGCTGATACGCGAGGGCGGCGTGGCGGCCATCGCCAATCCGCTGATCAACATCACCCTGCAGGGCCGCCACGACACCTATCCGAAGCGGCGCGGCATGACGCGCGTGCCGGAGTTGCTGGCGGCCGGCATCGACGTCGCCTTCGGCCACGATTGCGTGATGGACCCGTGGTACAGCCTGGGCTCGGGCGACATGCTGGAGGTGGCGCAGATGGGCCTGCACGTGGCGCAGATGACCGGGCAGGACGCGATGCGCGCCTGCTTCGAGGCGGTGACGACGACGCCGGCGCGCATCCTCGGACTGGAGCAGTACGGCATCGCGGTCGGCAACCACGCCGACCTGGTGCTGCTGGACGCGGCCGATCCGGTGGAGGCGATCCGGTTGCGGGCGGCGCGGCGCCTGGTGATGCGGCGCGGCGCGGTGATCGCCGAAGCGCCGCGCGCGAATGCGCGGCTCGACTTGCCGGGGCGGCCCGACAGCGTCAATTTCCGCCTGAACCGGTAGCGGCTGGACTTGCCGGCGGAAATCCATGACAATTGAATACGATTTTCCCGGATAATGACTCACCGTTTGCCGTCCCCTGGAGCCCACTTGAAAGAAATCGCCATCCGCGCCGCCACGGAAGCCGACTTCGGCGCCATGTGGGACATTTTCCAGCAACTGATCGCCAGCGGCGACACCTATTACTTCGCCGCCGACACCAGCCGCGACGATTGCCACGCCTACTGGTTCGGCCCGGGCGTGCAGTCGTACGTCGCGCTGCTCAACGGCGAACGCCTGCTCGGCATGTACCGCCTGATCGCCAACCAGCGCGACCGTGGCGCCCACGTCGCCAACGCCTCGTTCATGGTCAGCCCGGCGGCGCAGGGCGTCGGCGTCGGCAAGCTGCTCGGCGGCGATTGCCTGGACCGCGCCCGCGCCCAGGGCTACCTGGCGATGCAGTTCAACTACGTGGTCAGCTCCAACGTCGCCGCCGTGCTGCTGTGGAAAAAACTCGGCTTCTCCATCGTCGGCACCTTGCCGCGCGCCTATTACCACCAGTACCTGGGCTACGTCGACGTCTACGTCATGTACCAGCTGCTGGAAGACCCTTCCCATTGGCCCGACGCCTGAGCTCATGAACATACTGGATACCGAACGCCTGCGCCTGCGCACCATCGAAGTCGACGACGCCGCGTTTTATTACGACCTGGTCAACGACCCGACGTGGCTCGAATTTATCGGCGACAAGGGCATCCGCAGCCTCGCCGACGCGCGCGCCGCCATCATCGACGGCCCGCGCGCGATGCAGCAGCGCTGCGGCCACTCGCTGTATGTGATGGAGCGCAAGGGCGACGGCCGGGCGCTCGGCTTGTGCGGCCTGATCCGGCGCGATCCGCTGCCCGAGCCCGATATCGGCTACGCCATCCGCCCCGAGTTCTTCGGCCAGGGCTACACGCACGAGGCGGCGGTCGCCGTGCTGGCCTACGCGCGCGGCGTGCTGGGCATCAAGCGCGTGCTCGGTTTGACGGACCCGGGCAACGTCAATTCGATCCGCCTGCTGCACAAGCTGGGCTTGACCTTCGTCGAAACGCGGCCGTTGCCGCCGAATGATCGTCCTACCAATATTTACTGCATCGAGTTTCCTCCCCGGTCGATCTGATCTGTTGCAACGGAGCGAATCGGGCCGATTTCTGGCGTGCCGGTCTTGGCATCCTTGCGCGGCAAGCGCATGATGAAAGCCAATTCTTGCCACGGGAAAAATTATGAAACTCGGCGATTTGAAGATCGGCATTCGACTCGGCTTGCTGGGCGCGTTCTTTTTTGTCGCGCTGGCGGTCGTCGCCACCGGCGGCTGGCGGGCGCTCGACAGCAGCACGGCGCAAAGCGCGCAGGCCTTGCAGCGTTCGCTGGCGCTGAGCCACGCCATCGACACCGCGCGCGGCGCCCAGGTCGAGTTCAAGATCCAGGTGCAGGAGTGGAAGAACATCCTGATACGCGGCAACGATCCGGCGCAGCTGGACCGCTATACCAAGGCCTTCGTCAAGGCCGGCGAGGGCACCCGCGCCGCCCTGAAAAAACTGGACGGACAGCTCGGCGCTTTGAAGCTGGGCACGCCGCTGGTCGACGACGCCATCAAGACCCAAACCGAACTGGGCGCGCGCTATCTGGAGGCGCTCAAGCAATACGATTCCGCCAATCCGGCCAGCGCCAACGTGGTCGACAACCTGGTCAAGGGCATGGACCGCGAGCCGACCAGGAAGATCGACGACATCGTCGTCTACATCGGCAAGGAATCGAGCCGCCTGATGCAGCAGATGGAGGAGGAAAGCCGGGCCGCGCACGCGCAGGCCATACTGGTCATGGGCGTCACGCTGGCGGTGACCCTGGTGGTCGGCTGCGTGACCGTGTTGTGGCTGATCAAGAGCATCACCGTGCCGCTGCACGCCGCCGTGGGCGTGGCGCAGACGGTCGCCGGCGGCGACCTGCGCAGCGAGGTGCGGGTCGATAGCAAGGATGAGATCGGAGAGCTGCTGGGCGCGCTCAAGACCATGCAGAGCAATCTGAGCGGCATCGTCGGCAAGGTGCGCGCCGGCACCGAGACCATCCACGGCGCGACGGTGGAGATCGCCGCCGGCAACCTGGACCTGTCCGGCCGCACCGAGCAGCAAGCCAGCTCGCTCGAGGAAACGGCGGCGGCGATGGTGGAACTGACCACCACCGTCCAGCAGAACAACGCCAACGCCAACGAGGCCAGCAAGCTGGCCGACGTCGCCTCGCGGGTGGCCGCGCGCGGCGGCGACGCGGTCGAACAGATGGTGCAGACGATGGGCTCGATCAACGAGTCCTCGCGCAAGATCGTCGACATCATCGGCGTGATCGACGGCATCGCGTTCCAGACCAATATCCTGGCGCTCAACGCGGCGGTCGAGGCGGCGCGCGCCGGCGAGCAGGGGCGCGGTTTCGCGGTGGTGGCGTCCGAGGTGCGCAACCTGGCGCACCGCTCGGCGTCGGCGGCCAAGGAGATCAAGGAATTGATCGGCGACTCGGTCAGCCGCGTCGAGGCCGGCAGCCGGCTGGCCGGGCAGGCCGGCGAGACGATGGGCGAGGTGGTCAGCAGCGTGCAGCGGGTGACGGCCATCATCGGCGAGATTTCGGTCGCCAGCGGCGAGCAGCGCGACGGCATCGAACAAATCAGCATCGCCATCAGCCAGATGGACAGCGTGACGCAGCAGAACGCCGCGCTGGTGGAGGAGGCCGCCGCCGCCGCCGATGCGTTGACGCAGCAGGCGGCCAGCCTGTCGGAAGCGGTCAGCATCTTCAAGCTGCAGGAGCAGGGGCAGGGTCCCGCCGTGCGCCTGGCGCCGACACGGCGTCCGCTGTTGCCGGCTTGAGCGCCATCTGACGCGGGTTTGACGCCGGTCAAGCGGCCCGCCGAACGCCCATTGTTGACCGGCGGTATCCATTATGATTTCCCCTTCACCGCTGTAGCAAAAGAAGAGGGATCCCATGGAGCTGCTGTGGCCGGCATTGATAGGCATCGGATCGTGTCTGTTGGCGCTATGGTATGGCGAAATGCGCGCGCGCGTGCTGCGGCGCCGCTGCGCGCGTTTGCAGGGCGCGCTCGAAGCGCAGCGCGAGACCGAAATGCGGCTCGACTTCATCGCCCACCACGACTGCCTGACGGGCCTGCCCAACCGCCTGCAATTCCAGCTGCGGCTCGAGCACGGCGTGGCGTACGCGCGGCGCCACAAAAGCCTGCTGGCGGTGCTGTTCGTCGACATCGACCACTTCAAGCGGATCAACGACACGCTCGGCCACGACGCCGGCGACCATGTGCTGGTGCAGTTCTCGCAGCGGCTGCGCCAGTGCGTGCGCGAGGTCGACACCGTGGCGCGGCAGGGCGGCGACGAGTTCATCGTGCTGCTGACGGAGCTGCGCGAGGCCGACGACGCGCTGCAGGTGGCCGGGAAGATCATCGCCGCCCTCGGCGCGCCGTTCGCCATCCACGGCCAGTCGCTGGCGGTGGCCGCCAGCGTCGGCGTGGCGGTCTATCCGGATGACGACGAAAGCATCGACGAGCTGGTCGAGAAGGCCGACCTGGCGATGTACGCGGCCAAGCAGCGCGGCAAGGGCGCCAGCGTGCGCTTCGCGCCGAGCATGCAGGTCAAGGCGTACTCGCGCCTGATCCTGGAGACGGCGCTCCGGCATGCGCTCGACCACCACGAATTCGTGCTGGCCTACCAGCCCAGGCTCGACCTGCGCGCACAGCGCATCACCGGCGTCAAGGCGCTGCTGCGCTGGAACCATCCGGAGCTCGGCGTGGTGATGCCGCTCGATTTTTTGCCGGTGCTCGAGGAGAGCGCGCTGATCCTGCCGGTCGGCGCCTGGGTGCTGGCGACGGCGGCGGCGCAGGCGCGGCTCTGGATGGATAGAGGGCTGCCGATGACCGTGTCGGTGCATGTGTCGCCGCGCCAGTTCTACCAGAAGGACATCGCCCAGACCTTCGCCACGATACTGGCGCAGGCCGGCGTGCCGGGCCACTTGATCGAGCTGGAAATCAGGGAGGGCATGCTGATCGACCGCAACCAGAATTGCGAGGCGACGTTGCGGCAGCTGAAGGCGCTCGGCGTGCGCATCTCGATCAGCGATTTCGGCACCGGCTACGCCTCGCTCAATTACCTGCGGCGCTTCCCGGTCGACGTGGTCAAGATCGACAAGAGCTTCATCGACGAGCTGCAGGGCGTGCGCCAGCCGGCCGATGCGCCCGGCGCCGTCAATGCGGCCAAGGGATCTGGCGACGGCGCCATGGTGCGCGCCATCATCGCCATGGCCCACACGCTGGACATGCGGGTGATCGCCGGCGGCGTCGAGACCGGCGAGCAGCTGGCGCGCCTGATGGCGATGGACTGCGACGAGGCGTTCGGCTTCTGCCTCGGCCCCGCCGTCCCGCCCGGCGAGGTCGACACCTTGCTGGCCAACCGCGAACGCCGCATCGAACTGATTACTTCGTAGCGGCGAAGAACCAGGTCAGCGGCAGATGCGCGCGCGCGGCCCACGATTTCTCGTTGTGGACGCCGTCGGGCGACTCGTAGAAATATAGATCCTCATTCAGCTTGTAGCCTTGCGCCAGCATGGCGTCGCGCATTTTGAGCGTGTGCTCGATGCCGTCCTTTTTGGAGCCGGCGTCGATGTAGAACCTGACCGGCTGGCGCGCCGGCACGTTCTTCATGAACGCGCCGTCATTCCACCAGAACGAACCGGATACGCCGCCGGCCTTGGAGAAGATCTCCGGATGCCGTTGCGCGATGTACACCGAGGCCAGCCCGCCCAGCGAAGAACCCATGATGGCCGTGTGCTCGCGGCCGGGCAGGGTGCGCAGGTTGGCGTCGGCCCAAGGTTTGACCGTATCGACGATGAAGGCCATGTAGGCGTCGATTTTTCCGCCGCCGTGTTTCGGATCGCAGCAGGGCGTGTATTCGTCCATGCGGTCCTTGGTGTTGTCGATGCCGACCACGATGGCCGGTTCGATGGCGCCTTCGGCGATCAGGCGGTCCATCGTGGCGCCGATGTCCCAGGCGACGCCGAAGGCTGCGGTCCTGGCGTCGAACAGGTTTTGGCCGTCGTGCATGTAGAGCACCGGATAGCGGCGCCGCGGCGTGTTTTCGTAACCCGGCGGCAGGTAGATGCGCAGGTTGCGGCTGTTGCCCAACTGCGGCGACGCGAAATTTTCGACGATGCGGACGGCGCCGGCCGGCGCGCTGGAGGCGTCGGCGCTGGAGCCGGCGGCGGCCTGCGGGGCGACCGGCATCACGCGCACGCCGTGGATGTCGAATTTGTTCGACGCCCCCTTCACGCCGCCGGCGTCGCTGTAGGTGGTGTTACTTTGCAGGTAGGTCATGTTGTAGTGGTCCTCCAGTTCCAGGCGATAGCTGCCGGCTTTGAGCGCGGCGCTGATCGGCGTCGAATACGACGGGCCGGCGTGCTCCGGCGAATGCGGCAACTGCACCACGCCGGCGGCCACGATCTTGCCGCTGTCGTCCTTCAACGACAGCCATTTTACGCCGCCGCTGATGCCCAGGTTGATCTGGTGCGCGGTGTTGCGGTATTTGACCTGCACAGCGTAGCTGCCGTCGTGCGCCACCTTGATGTCGCGCACCGCGAACTTGTCCGCCGGCGCGCCCCAGCCGGCGATGCGTCCGCCGCCGGCCGCGATGCTGGACTGGACGCGGGCGTCGCCGGCGCCGATCTCGATGCCTGTCTCCAGGCAGACCGGCGCGCTGTGGTGGCTGCGGTTGCCGGAGCCGGCGTACATCGCCTCCACCGCGTAGCACAGGTTGCCACCGCCGCCCTGGCCGGCGCGCGGCGCGCGGCGGTCGGCCCACTTGTTCGCCGTGATGCGCTGCGACGCCGGTTCGCCGTTGCGGTAGATGTTGTACACCACGCCCTTGCTGGCGCCCGGATAGGCGATGTGCAGGGTAGGGAAGCCGTAGGTGCCCCGTTCCAGCTTGACGATGCGCGGCTCGGACGGCGCGTACACCGAAGGGTCTTCGGCCAGCGGCTTGGCGCGGACGTCGTGCTTTTCCTGCCGTCCCGGCAGCAGATCGCCCAAACGGATGTCGATCTGGTTGTCGTCGGCCAGCGCGGACCAGTCCAGCGATTGCGTGGCGGCCTTGCCGTTGACCGTCACGCTGTCGATCGCGTAGTAGCCTTGCGTGCCGGATGGCGCGGCGGCGGGGAGCAGCAGACGCACCCGCAGGCGCTTGCCGCGCACCGTCAGGTTGTCCAAGGTCGCCACGTCGTTGCCGGCGAAGGCCTCGCGGCGCAGCTTGGCCGTGACGAAAGGCCGCAGCGCGATGCCGGTGTCGGTCGTCCGCACGCCGAACACCTCGCCCACCACCATGCCCAGATAAGCGCCCACGGACCACAGCTGCCGGCGCGAATTGACCACCGGTCCGCTCAGGTCGGCCTGCTTGCCGTCCACCTTGCGCTTATCCTCCAGCATCGGCTGGCCGGAGATCCATTCCAGGTTCTCCATGTTCGACAGGTTCAGCGCGGCGCCGCGCATCAGCGTGTCGTAGGCCGCGTCGGCCACCGCCACGTTGTCGTGCATCGCCGCGGCCTTGAGGCCATAGGCCGTCACGAAAGGCCACATGGCGCGGTTGTGGTAGACGGCCATGCCGGCCTGCTGCGGAAAGATCACCGGCGCGCCGAGCGGACCATGCGGATAGCGCGCCAGGATGCTTTGCGCCTGCCGTTCGTCGGCGATGCCGGTGACGATGGCCAGCGACTGTCCCAGCCAGTCGTACTTGTACAGCGGCGCGCCGTCGAAGTGGCCGGCGGCCAGGCTGCTGTACATGCCGGTGTCGGCCTGCCAGAAGCGCTGGTTGATGGCGCGCTTCAGATCCGCCGCCCACGCCGAATATTTATCCGCCAAGGCCTGGTCGCCTTGCTCCGCCGCCAGTTGCGCGGCCAGTGTCAGCGCCTTGTAATGGCCGGCGTTGGTGGACAAGGCCTTCGACGTCGCCATGCTGGCCAGGTCGCCCGGGATCCACGCCGCATAGCTTTGCTCGCGCCAGTCGAGGAACGATTCTTCGCCGTTGTACAGGCCATCGGCGCGGTCGTAGACGGCGATCCGGTCGTTTTCCAGCGTGTTGGTCAGCGCCTTGAGCGCGGTGGCGGCGAACGCGCGGCGCTCGTCCGGCGCCAGCGCCTTGAGCGCCTCGTCGGCGCCGAAGGCCCAGCTGACGCGGTCGGTGCTGACCGGCCAGCTGCCGCCGCTGCCGGTGTCCTGGATGATCTGCGGGCCGTCCGCACCGCCGGCCACGTGCGCGCCCGGCTTGACGCCGTCGCGATAGCCGGAGAGCTTGAACAGCAGCGAGTTGCGCACGCGCCGCGGGTCCAGCATGCCGAGGCCCAGCGACGCCGCGTAGGACAGGTCGCGGGTCCACACGTAGTGCCACAATTCGCCGGTCTCGAAACACTCGCAGGCAATGGCGTTGCCGCCGTTGTAGCTGCCGTCGCGGATCTCGCGCACCGAGTCCTGCGTCATCTCGACGCCGGCCAGCGCGAACAGCGCGTCGAAGGCCAGGCTGCCGCTGCGAACCGTCGGCAGCGCCGCCGATTCCCGATACGCCACTTCTTGCTTGCCGCCTTCGCGCACGCGCATCGTGGTCGCCTGCGTATAGCTGCGCAGCGCGGCGCCCGCATCCGGCGTCGCATAGCGCACGGTTTCCTGTTTGCCGTCCCAGGTCGGATAGTTGGCGGAGGCTGTCGTCGCGGCCGATGCCGGCGTGGCGAGGGACATGGCGGCGCACAGCGCGGTCAGGCGAATAATCATTGTTCTATCTCCAGTATCAGCGCCGAACGCGCCGGCAGTGTTATTTCACCATCCAGCGCGACGCGCCGGCCGGTCGGGACATCGACGCCGGCGCGCGCGGCGCCCAGTATCTCGCGGAAGCGCGCCGTCTTCAGTACCGTGTCGGTCTTGTTTTTGTTGAGGGCGACCATCACCTTTTTTGTATCGTCGTAGCGGAAGTAGACATAGGTGTTTTGCTCCGGCCCGAAGTGCATGGTCCGGCCATGGTGGATGACGGCCGCGCCCTTGCGCCAGTTGAGCACTTTCTTCACCCAGGCCTGCGCGGCCGCCTGCGGCGCGCTCAAGCCGGCGCCGGTGAAGGCGTTGACGGCGTCGCCGCGCCAGCCGCCGGGTAAGTCCTGCCGGTACGACGGATCGTCGCGGCCCTTGGTGGTGCTGGTCATCAGGATCTCGCTGCCGGTGTAGAACTGCGGAATGCGCGGCGCCGTCGCCACGAAGGCCATCGCCATGCGGAACAGGCCCTCGTCGGCATGCAGTTCGCTGTAGATGCGCGACATATCGTGGTTGCCTTCGAAGAGCACCAGATTGCCCGGGTCCGGATACACGTGATCGAGCGACAGCGCCTCGTACAAATCGGTCAGGCCGCGCTCATCGCCGTCCGGCGCCGCCAGCGCGCGGCGCAGCGCGTCGGTCAGCGGGAAGTCCATCATGCTCGGCATGTGCGACACGTAGCCGTCGAAATTCCGTTTGCCCCGCTGCCAGTGGGCGACCACCGGCGCCAGCGTGCTCCATTCCTCGCCCACCAGGTTCAGTCGCGGATACTCGGCCATCAGGCTGCCGGACCAGCGGCTCAGGAAGGCGGTATCCGAGTAGCCGTAGGTGTCCACGCGCAGGCCGGCCAGGCCGGCGTACTCGATCCACCAGATATTGTTCTGGATAAGATAAGTGGCGACGAAGGGATTGGCCTGGTTCAGGTCCGGCATGCCGCGCGCGAACCAGCCGGCGGTGAAGTTGCGCCTGTCCGCGGCGGACGCATAGGGGTCCTGCACCGCCGTGCGGTGGTGCGCGGTCGGCACGAACCGGCCCTGGTAGGTCAGCCAGTCCGGCGTCGGCAGGTCTTGCAGCCACCAGTGCCTGGCGCCGATGTGGTTGAGCACAACGTCCTGTATCACCCCCAGTCCCTTGGCGCGCGCACGCGCCACCAGGTCGCGGTATTCGGCGTTGCTGCCGTAGCGCGGGTCGATGCGATAGTGGTTGGTGGTGGCGTAGCCGTGGTACGAATGGGCCGGCATGTCCGATTCCAGCAGCGGCGTGGGCCAGATGACGGTGTAGCCCATGTCCGCCACATAGTCCAGGTGATCGGCGATGCCCTTGATGTCGCCGCCATGCCGGCCGGAGCGCTCGGCGCGGTCCGCTTTGTCGGCCATCGCGGCGACGCTGTCGTTGGCGGGATCGCCGTTGGCGAAGCGGTCCGGCATCACCTGATAGATGGCGTCGGCGCTATTGAAGCCGATGCGTTGCGCCGAGTTCCGGTCGCGGGCCAGCAGCTGATAGGGATGGCGGAGGATCTGGCCGGCGCGGCGGAAGGTGAGGTCGAGCTTGCCGGGGGCGGCATCCGGCGCGATGTCCACGTCGATAAACAGGTAGTTTTTATTGGCCACGCGCGACACCGAGGCGATCCGCACGCCCGGGTAATCCAGCGACGGCTCCAGGTCGGCGATGGCCGGACCGTGCACCATCAGCTGCAACTTGCCGCTATGCATGCCGGTCCACCACAGCGGCGGCTCCATGTGCTCGATGCGGTAGCCGGCGGTGTCGGCAAACGCCGGCAGCAGGGCGCCCAGCAGCACGCCGGTCATCAGGATTTTCTTCATACGGTCTCCGCGTACCGCCTCAAGTAGTCGTACTACACGGCGGTTTTTCGTCTGTGGTGGATGCTTTATTCTCGTTTGGGCCAGAGAATACTCTAAATGCCGGCGCGTATCAAACAAGCCGCCAAACCGAAATTTACTCGAAATACAAAAATCTTGTGGTTTTCCGGCCGCATCGGCGTATCGCCCGCTTTTTCGCGGAGCGCGGTGGCATCGGGACGCCTTCAACCAGGCAATAAACTGACATTTGCTTTCAAAAACACGTCGTTTTTTCGGAAAATATGTAGTTCTACTACATATGATTCGGTCGCATCTTGTAGTGGAAATACAACGGGAAAAGCGTTCTCATAGGGAAGCCGCATGTCTCCGGGCCCGGCAATCCGTAGGTAAACAGAAGTTCAATTGACAGTGAATCTAGTTTTAGTACAAAATTCTTGCCAGAACGTCTTGAGAACGTCAGCTTTCCTTGGATTCCCGTGTAGTTGTGACGCCCCGATGCGGTGCGCCTGATGTTGCGGGAAATTAATTTATGTCGTGTTGAGGGGACATTGAATGAGTATTTTCGCAAATAAGCGCAGCAAGACCGCTGCATTTCCATTAAAGCCGGTCGCAGCGGGTTGCGCTTTGTTTGTAGCCGCGCTCGCCAGCCCGGCGTACGCACAGACCAGCGCCGCCGACCAGGCTCCGGCGGCGACCGAGGCGCCGATCGCGTCCGTCGTCGTGTCCGGTATCCGTCGCGGTATCGAGGGCGCCATTTCGGTCAAGAAGGATTCCAATTCCATCGTCGAGGCGATCTCGGCCGAAGACATCGGCAAACTGCCGGACGTTAGCATCGCCGAGTCGATCTCGCGCCTGCCGGGCCTGTCCGCCCAGCGCGTCGCCGGCCGTGCCCAGGTCATCAGCGTCCGCGGCCTGTCGCCGGACTTTTCCACCACCTTGTTGAACGGCCGCGAGCAGGTCAGCACCGGCGACAACCGCAGTGTCGAGTTCGATCAATACCCGTCCGAGCTGATGAGCGGCGTGACCGTCTACAAAACCCCCGACGCCGGCCTGGTCGGCCAGGGCCTGTCGGGCACCATCGACATGCAGACCGTGCGTCCGCTGAACTTCTCCAGCCGCACCGTGGCGCTGAACGCCCGTGGCGAGAAGAATTCGCTGGGCAAGATCGGCAACGCCAAGGACACCGGCAGCCGCTTCAGCGCCAGCTACATCGACCAGTTCGCCAACCGCACGATCGGTATCGCGCTCGGCTACGCGCGCCTGGAAACCCCGATCCTGTCCAATGAAACCGGACTGTACGAGCCATGGAAACGCGACGCGCGCAACGGCCTGCCGGCCGGCACCTTCGCCTCGAACGGCATCAAGGCCGTGGCCCGCAGCGGCGAGAACCAGCGCGACGGCGTCATGGGCGTGCTGCAATACCGTCCGAACAAGCAATGGACCAGCATCCTGGACGTGTACGCGTCGCGCTTCAAGGCCGAGGAAACCGCCAACCAGCTGGAAATCTCGCTGGAGCAGAGCGAATCGAACTACAACCCGGTCCAGGTCAACAACGGCACCATCGCCGGCGGCACGCTCAACAACGTGCGCCCGCTGGTGCGCGGCATGTACAACAAGCGCAAGGACGATATCCGCGCGGTGGGCTGGAGCAACGAGTTCCGCAACAACGACTTCACCATCTTCGCCGACCTGAACTACTCGAAGGCCAAGCGCAACGAGCTGAGCCTTGAAAACAACCTGCAATACAGCAACGGCGGCGCCTCGGCGCTGCTGGACAAGGTCAACCTGGGCTACGGCAACGGCGGCTACTCGCAGCTGACCACGGGCCTCAATTACAGCAACCCGGCCAACCTGTTCGTCGGTAACACCATCTACGGCTCCGGCTACGGCAAGGTGCCGAGCGTGGAAGACGAACTGAAAGGCGCCAAGCTGACCGCCAACGTGCGTGCCGCCGGCGCGCTGGAAAAAGCGTTCTCCAGCTTCGACTTCGGCGTCAACTACGCCGACCGCAGCAAGAGCAAGCGCCAGCCGGAAGGCAGCATCAACCTGGTCGGCGCGCCGGTCTCCGTGCCTGGCAGCCTGCAGTATGGCAATGTCGACCTCGGCTTCGCCGGCGCCGGTTCGATTCCAACCTGGAACGTGCCGGGCATGGTCAGCCAGTTCATGTCGTTCCAGCCGAGCGAAGACCTGACCTACCTGATCCCGAAAGCGTGGACGGTCAACGAGAAAGTCGTCACCAGCTTCGCCAAGGCCAACATCGAAGCCGAGCTGAGCCCTTCGGTCAGCCTGCGCGGCAATATCGGCGTGCAGATGCAAAACACCAGCCAGTCGTCCGATTCGCGCTATGTCGACAATAGCGCCCCGGTCGGCAGCCAGATCAAGCCTGTCCACGACGGCAAGAGCTACACCGACTTCCTGCCAAGCATGAACCTGGCCTTCGGTTTCGACCACGACCAGACCGTGCGCGTCGGCCTGGCCAAGCAACTGGCGCGTCCACGCGTCGACCAGATGCGCTCGGCGCTGGAAATCAACGTCGACACCACCAAGCGCGAGCCAAGCGCCAGCGGCGGCAACGCCCAGCTGGACCCATGGCGCGCCAAGGCGTTCGACATCTCGTACGAGAAGTACTTCGCCAAGAAGGCGTATGTCGCCGCCGCCGCGTTCTTCAAGAAGCTGGACACCTACATCTTCACGCAGACCAAGAGCTACGACTTTTCCAACTACTTCCCGGCAGGCTACCTGATGCCGGACGGTCGTCCGCTCGCTTCGCGCATCGGCAACTACACCGCCGCCTACAACGGCAACGGCGGCATCCTGAAAGGCGTGGAGCTGTCCGGTTCGATGCCGCTGAACATGCTCACGCCGGTGCTTGACGGCTTCGGCGTGAGCGCCAGCACCACCTACACCGAGAGCAAGATCGCCATCGAAGATCCAAGCGGCAGCATCGGTTCGAACATCCCGCTGCCGGGCTTGTCGAAGCGCACCACCAACCTGACCGCTTACTACGAGAAGAATGGTTTTGAAACGCGCATCAGCCAGCGTCGTCGTTCCGACTTCGTCGGCGAGATCGGCAACTTCTCGAACGACCGCGCGCTGCGCTACGTCGTCGGCGAGAACGTCGTCGACTTCCAGATCGGCTACACGTTCAACAGCGGCGCGATGAAGGGCGTTGGGCTGGTCCTGCAGGTCAACAACCTGCGCAACGCCGCGTATGAAACCTATAACGGCGACCGCGCCCAGCAGCTGGAATACGCGAAGTACGGCCGCACCGTGATCGCGGGCATGAACTACAAGTTCTAAGCCGGTTGCATCTCCGTTCCTCAGCCCCCGCCAGCGCAAGCCGGCGGGGGTTTTTTTACGTGTTTAAATACTTATCGGCGTCCGACTGTCAATGCTGGCCGCTGCGCTGCTTGACGCTAGGGCGCTCCGAGATGCGCGCGTGCCAGGACGCCAATGCCGTCAATTCGTCCGGGATGCCGACGCCGGCGGCCGCCGCATGCAGCAACGCGCCGTAGGCCGTGATGTCCGCCATCGAAAAGCGTTCGCCGGCGATGTACGGCTGCGTGCCCAGCACGCCGTTGAAGTAGTCCAGCCCGCGCTGGAACTTGGCGAACTGGCGCTCGCCCCATTCCTTGCGATGCGCCCACTCCGGGCTCTTGTACGCTTCCAGGACCGGTCCCAGGCCCGGCGTCGCGTGATGGAACCAGTTGCCGATGGCGTCGATCAGCTGGTCGTCGGCGCGCTTTTGCATCATGTGGATGACGGCCTTTTCGCGCGGCGTGCTGCCGGTCAGGATGGGATTGCCATCGAGGTTGTCGAGGTATTCGGTGATGGCGACGCATTCGGAAATGAAGGTGCCGTCGTCAAGTTCGAGCACCGGCACCACGCCGGACGGATTCTTCGAGAGGAAGGGAGCCCAAGATGGCGCCGGCGGCGGTTAAATCGTGGGCGTTTGCGGTGTTCTCGGCGGTGGAGGGGGCGCAGCTGGTGGCGCGCGGTTGCGATGATGTGGCGGTGTTCGATCGGACCCTGGAGGCGTATCGGGCGGCGGGGTTGCTGCCCTGAGCGCGGTGGGGGCGAGAGCGGCAACGTGATTCCGCGGCACTTGAACTCTCGGGGAGATACGTAGGGCGGATTAGGCGGAACGCCGAAATCGGCCATGTGCGAGCCGCTGTCGGCGCTTGCATGGTCGATTACGCTGCGCTAATCCGCCCTATGTGTTTCCGTGGCTTTTTTCGCTTACTGCTTCTGCGCGGCGGCGAAGGCCGCGTTCTGCTGGTCCAGCCAGGTTTTCAACGGCGCGAAATACTCCAGCAGCGCGCCGCCGTCGATCTTGTCCTCGCCCGATATCGCCTTCAGCGCTTCCGGCCACGGCTTGCTCGCGCCCATCGCCAGCATTTGCTGCAGCTTGGCGCCGGCCTTGGCGTTGTCGTACACCGAACAGCGGTTCAGCGGACCCGTATACCCGGCCTCGCGGCACAGCGCGCGGTGGAACTGGAACTGCAGCATGTCGGCCAGGAAGTAGCGCGCGTACGGCACGTCCGCCGCCACGTGGTACTTGGCGCCGGCGTCGAAACCGCCGGCCACCATCGCGGCCGGACGCTTCATCCCCATGTACTGCTCGCGCAGCTGCCACCAGGTTTTGTCGTAGTCGTCCGGCTTGGTCTTGCCGGCATAGACATCCCAGCGCCACTTGTCCACCGAGTAGGCGAACGGCAGGATCGCCACCTTCGACAACGCGCGCTTGAGCAGGTCGCCGACATCGGCGTCGGCTTCCGGCGCCTGCTCCATCAGCCCGGCCTTCTTCAGGTAATCCGGCGTGATCGACAGCGCGACCGTGTCGCCGATGGCTTCATGGAAGCCGTCGTTGGCGCCATTGCGGAACAGGAAGGGCTGCTTGTTATAGGCCAGGAAGTAGTACACGTGGCCGAGTTCGTGGTGGATGACGGTGAAGTCCTCCGCCGTCGGCGTGATGCACATCTTGATGCGCACGTCGTCCTGTTCGTTCAGCGGCCAGGCGGAGGCGTGGCAGACGACGTCGCGGTCGCGCGGCTTGGTCAGCAGCGAGCGTTCCCAGAACGTGGCCGGCAGCTTCTGCATGCCCAGCGAGGTGTAGAAACGCTCGGCGTATCGCGTCATCTGCGTGGCGTCGGTCTTGCGATCTTCCAGCACCTTGGTCAGGTCGTAGGCGCTGGCGCCCGTCTTCGGCTTAAGGATGGGGTACAGGTTGTCCCAGCTCTGGCTCCACATATTGCCGAACAGGTGCGACGGAATGGGACCGGTCAGCGGCACCACGTCCGGGCCGTAGGTTTCGCGCAGCTTGTGGCGGGTGTAGGTGTGCAGCGATTCGTACAGCGGCTTGACCTGCTGCCACAGGCGCTCCATCTCGGCGGCGAAGGCTTCCGGCGGCATGTCGTACTGCGCGCGCCACATGGCGCCGGTGTCGGCGAAGCCCATTTGCTTGGCGCCCTTGTTCGACAGCGCGATATATTCGGTGTACTTGTTCTTGTACGATGGCGATTGCGCGTGCCAGCCCAGCCACATTTCCTTGAGCTTGGGCTCTTCGCGGCTGTTGGCCAGCACCTTTTCCATTTCGCCCAGCGCCATGCAGGCGTCGGCGGTGCCGTCGTCCTTCTTGACGCAGTATTTGGCCTTGCCGTAGGCGCCGTTCATCGCCGCCTGGAGCTGGGCGTATTGTTCGCGTTCCTTCGGATCGGCGAAGACCAGCGTTTGCTGCAGCAGCATCAGCTTGCGCGCCGCTTCGGCCGGCAGTTTCAGGCCGTTGAAACGGCGCGCGCCGATCGCCGCCTCGCCGGACGCGGTCAGATAGCGTTCGGCGAAGTAGGAGGCGATCGCCTCGGTGTCGTCGGTGATGAAGTTGGAACCAACCCAGGCGCCGCGCGCCTGTTCGTTGTTCAGCTTATTGAGGCGTTCTTCCGTGTCGGCCAAAAAGCGTTCGGCTTCGGCGACGGTGGGTTTTTTTGCGGGGGCGGCCAGCGCGGTAACGCTGGCGGCTGTCATGGCGGAAGCCGCGAGCAGCGTGCTGATAATTTTTGGTGTCAAGTGCATCTCCCTGGGTAGTCGTATCGGCGATCGGATCCCTGGATTCGATCGCAGATAATCATACACGCTTACAGGGCGATGGAGACGGTCCTTGAAGGCATGGCGCTGGGCGGCAGCACCAGTGTCAGCAGCTTGCTGCCGGCGTCCCAGGCGAACGTCGCCACCTTGCCGTCGACCCGCACCGACGCCGGCCTGGCGCCGACATTGTGCACCGTCAGGTCGACGCTGCGCTCCGGCCGGCGCCAGTTGTCGCCGATGGCCGAATCGATGTTGATGGACAGGCCGCGGCGATACACCTTGCTGGTGAAGGTCACCAGCTCGTACTTGCCATGCTCGAAGGCCCGCGCGGTCAGGCCGTCGTCGTCATACAGCTTGCCGGCGGCGGTTTTCACCGAGGCGTCGTGGTAGTAGTGCAGCTCGATGTTGCTGGTGGTGTAGTCGCGCGTGGTCTGCACCACGCGCGTCATCGGGATGAAGGCGCCGGCGCGCACGTACACCGGCACGTGGTCGGCGCTCAGTTTCACCGAGCGGGTGGCGCCGCCGGCCTGCCGCTCGCCGGTGTAGAAATCGAACCACGCGGCGGTGGCGGGGAAGTACACGTCGGCTTTGGCGGCGCCGGCCTTCATCACCGGCGTGACCAGGAAGTCCTTGCCCCACAGGTAGGTCGACGACATCGCCCGCACCTTGGCGTTGCCCGGCTCCTCGTACACCATCGGGCGCATCAGCGGCAGCCCTTTCTGGTTGTTGTCGAAGGCGAGCGTGTAGTTATATGGCAGCAGGCGGTAACGCATGCGGATGGCGTCGCGCGCCAGCGCCTTGGTCTTGTCGTCGCGGAAGATCGGCTCGGACGGCACTTCCTCCTGCGCGTGCGGGCGGAACACCGGCTGGAACACGCCGTACTGCAGCCAGCGCGCATACAGTTCGTTGTCCAGCACCGGGTTGGCGAAGCCGCCCAGGTCCGAGTGCATGTAGCCGGCGCCCTGCATCCCCATTTGCAGCGAGATCTCCGGCTGCGATTGCAGTCCGGCCCAGCTGCGATCGACGTCGCCCGACCATGGGATGATGCCGTAGCGTTGCGTGCCCGAGTAACCGGCGCGCATCAGGATGAACGGACGCTCGGTGGGGAAGTCCTTCTCGTAGCCCTCGGCCACCAGCCTGGCCCACTGGTGGCCGTAGATGTTGTGGACCTCGTCGGCGCCGCCGGTGGCGTGGCGCATCCCGGTCGGATGCAGTTCCGGCTCGCCCAGGTCGCCCCAGACGCCGGTCACGCCCTGCAGGCGCAGATCGCGGTAGATATTCCACAGCCAGTCCTTGCCGGACTGGCCGAAGATGTCGATCAGGCCCGTATGGCCGAAGAAGAAGTCGTAGGCCAGCGGCTTGCCGTCGGCGTCGGTGCCGAGGATCTTCTTGTCGACCGCTTCCTGCCAGCGGCTCGAGGTGTCGACCACGAACGGCTCGCTGATGACCACCGTCTGCACGCCTTTTTGCTTGAAGTCCGAGATCATGCCGATCGGGTTGGGGAAGTTGTCCGCGTCCCAGGCCAGGTTGCCCATCGTGCCCTTGACCTCCTTGCCGAACCAGTACAGATCGAAGACGATGGCGTCGAGCGGGATGTCGTCGGCGATGAACTTGTCGACCACCGCGCGCGCCTCGGTTTCGCTGTGGTAGCCGAAGCGCATCGCGAAGTTGCCGAAGGCCCAGCGCGGCGGCATCGGCTGCTTGCCGGTCAGGTAGGTGTAGTTGTCGACCACGTCCTCCCATTTGTCGCCGGCGACGATTTGATAGGTCTTGCGCCCGCCGATGGTTTCCCAGCGCAGGCTGTTGTCCTTCCTGCTGTCGAAATCGAGGTAGCCGGTGCGGGCGTTGTCGAAATGGAGCGCGTACAGTTTGGACGACAGCGCGATCGGCATGCCGTAGTTAAGCTGCTTGGAGGTCGCGCCGTAGCCGTAGTCCGCCTTGTTATACAAGGTGAAGCGGTTGCCGCGCCGGTTCATGCCGACCGCGCGCGCGCCGGCGCCGTACAAGGCTTCGTCCTTGTCGAGCGCGAATTCGATCGCCTCCAGCACGCGCGGCGCGCCCTTGTTGATATCCTTGCTGCCGGTCGCGACGTCGTCGGCGACCTTCATGTAGCCCTTTTTTTCCGCGACCAGCTGCTTGCCCTTGTACGCGTAGGAGATCTGGAACGGCGACTTGGTCACCGTGACCACCAGGCCCGGTGTCGCGTATTCGATCTTGTTGGCCTTGTCGGAGAACGAGGTGGTCACCGCCGCCGGCGCCAGCACCACCGCGTGCGAGGATGGATCGGCGGTCTCGCCCTCGGGGATGAAGGTGGTTTCGATGATGCTGCGGGTGTAGGGCTTGATCAGATAGACGCCGTCGCTGGTGCGTACTTCCATATAGCCGCCATGCAGCTTGGCGCTGGCGAAGATACGCCCGGCGTTCTGCGCCAGCGCGGACGGGGCGGGGGCTGCAAGCAGGGTGAGCAGGGCTAGTGGCAAAACGGCAAGTTTTAGAAGGGAATTGCTTGTCATGTCGGGAAGGAGTCTCGTGGATGTTATGTGTTCTGTTGTTTGGCTACATTTGGCTATAAAATTTGGTCCAAGGCGCGCCGTTTGGCGTTATTTTACCTCGGTATCCTTTCAATTGACACACATAGGGTGCCGTGTTATTTTGCTACAAATTTCAATAATCGGGACGCGTCGCATGAAATCATCCAGCAGCAAGCCCATACTGTCGTTCTGGCAGCTATGGAATATGAGCTTTGGCTTTTTCGGTATCCAGTTCGGCTTCGCGCTGCAGAATGCTAACACCAGCCGGATTTTCTCCACGCTGGGCGCCAACCCCGACGACTTGTCGCTGTATTGGCTGGCCGCGCCGGTCACCGGCCTGCTGGTGCAACCGATCATCGGCTACCTGAGCGACAACACCTGGCACCCGCGGTGGGGCCGCCGCCGCCCGTTCTTCTTCGTCGGCGCCGTGCTGGCGTCGCTGGCGCTGTTCCTGATGCCGAATTCCTCGGCGCTGTGGATGGCGGTGATCGTGCTGTGGATGCTCGACGCCGCGATCAACGTCTCGATGGAACCGTTCCGCGCTTTTGTCGGTGACAAGCTCGGACCGTCGCAGCAGACCGCCGGTTTCGCGATGCAAACCTTCTTCATCGGCTGGGGCGCGGTGATCGCCTCGCTGCTGCCGACCATTTTCGCCGACTACCTGGGCGTGAGCAATGTGCCGATCAACGGCGCCATCCCCGACACTGTCCGCTATTCGTTCTACGCCGGCGGCGCGATTTACATGAGCGCCGTGATGTGGACCGTGCTGACGGCCAAGGAAGAACCGCCAAGCGACCTCGAAGCGTTTCGCGCCGGGCAGCAGGGCAGCCGTGGCCTGGGCCGCGCGCTGACGGAAATCTTCAGCGGCTTTGGCCAGATGCCGAAGACCATGGTGCAGCTGGCGGCGGTGCAGTTCTTCACCTGGATCGGCCTGTTCGCGATGTGGATCTACACCACCAACGCCATCGGCGAAAGCGTCTACGGCACCACCGACGCCCAATCGGCCGCCTTCCAGCAGGCCGGCAACCATGTGGGCGTCATGTTCGCCGTCTACAGCGGCGTGTCCGCGCTGGCCGCGTTCATGCTGCCGGTGTTCGCGCGCCACACCAGCCGCAAGTTCGTGCACATGACCTGCCTGGCCATCGGCGGCGCGAGCCTGATCAGCCTTTTCGCGATCCGCGATCCGAACATGGCCTTCGTGCCGATGATCGGCGTCGGCATCGCCTGGGCCAGCATCCTGACCATGCCGTACGCGATCCTGGCCGGCGCGCTGCCCGCCAGCCGCATGGGCTACTACATGGGCGTGTTCAATTTCTTCATCGTGATCCCGCAGATCGTCAGCGGCCTGCTGCTCGGCTTTATGACCAAGCAGGTGTTCGACGGCCACGCCGTCAAGACCCTGATGCTGGGCGGCGTGTGCATGCTGGTGGCGGCGATATTGACGATGTCCGTTCAAGATAACGCGGACCCCCAGGGCTGATGCTGTAATATTGTTCGTGAGACAAGTATGTTGTGCGACGCGATTTGGCCGGAACAGGTACAACCGTCGCAGCGCGGTGGTGCGCGGCTGATTTGCCGTGGTCACCCCGATGTCACCAATTTGTCATTCTTTATCTACGCGGAGCGAACATGAGCATTCAGACAGTCACCACCACACCTTTCCCTGGCCAGCGGCCGGGCACTTCCGGCCTGCGGAAAAAAGTCACCGTCTTCCAGCAGCCGTCCTATCTCGAGAATTTCGTGCAAAGCGTGTTCGAGACGCTGGGCGACGTCGCCGGTAAAACGCTGGTGGTCGGCGGCGATGGCCGCTTCCACAACCGCGAGGCGGTGCAGGTGATCCTGCGCATGGCGGCGGCGCACGGCTTCGCCAAGGTGCTGGTGGGCCAGGGCGGCATCCTGTCGACGCCGGCCGTCAGCTGCGTGATCCGCAAGCACGCGGCGCTGGGCGGCATCGTGCTGTCGGCCAGCCACAATCCGGGCGGACCGGATGGCGACTTCGGCATCAAGTACAACATCGCCAACGGCGGCCCCGCGCCGGAAAGCCTGACCGAGGCGATCTACCAGCGCACCGAATCGATCGCCGCCTACCGCATCAGCGACGCCGCCGCCATCGACCTGAATAAAATCGGCGCCTCGCGCATCGAGCAGATGGACGTCGAAGTGATCGACTCCGTGGCCGACTACGCGGAACTGATGCAGGAGCTGTTCGATTTCGACGCCATCAAAAAACTGTTCGGCGGCGGCTTCCGCATGTGCTTCGACGGCATGTCCGCCGTCTCCGGCCCGTACGCCAAGGCGATCCTGGAAGGGATGCTGGGCGCGCCGGCCGGCACCGTCATCAACGGCGAGCCGCTGGAGGACTTCGGCGGCCATCATCCGGACCCGAATCCGGTCAACGCCGCCCAGCTGATCGAGCTGATGGCCGCCGACAACGCGCCGGACTTCGGCGCCGCGTCGGACGGCGACGGCGACCGCAACATGATCGTCGGCCGCAATTTCGACGTCACGCCGTCGGACAGCCTGGCCGTGCTGGCCGCCAATGCGACCCTGGCGCCGGGCTACAAGGCCGGCCTGAAAGGCATCGCCCGCTCGATGCCGACCTCGCAGGCGTCCGACCGCGTGGCCGCCGCGCTGGGCATCCCGAGCTTCGAGACGCCGACCGGCTGGAAGTTCTTCGGCAACCTGCTCGACGCCGGCCAGGCGACGCTGTGCGGCGAAGAGAGCTACGGCACCGGCTCGGACCACATCCGCGAAAAGGACGGCCTGTGGGCCGTGCTGTTCTGGCTTAACCTGCTGGCCGTCACCGGCAAGTCGGTCGAGCAGCTGGTCGGCGAGCACTGGGCGCGCTTCGGCCGCAACTACTACTCGCGCCACGACTACGAGGGCGTGCCGGTCGAAGGCGCCAATGAGCTGATGGATTCGCTGCGCATCAAGCTGGCGACCCTGAAGGGCCAGGACCTGGGCCACTACGTGGTCGATTTCGCCGACGATTTCGAATACACCGATCCGATCGACGGTTCGGTGTCGAAGAAGCAGGGCATCCGCATCGTCATGACCAACGGCTCGCGCATCGTGTTCCGTTTGTCGGGCACCGGTACGGAAGGAGCGACCTTGCGCGTTTATCTGGAACGCTACGAGGACGATCCGGCCATGCACCACCTGCCTACCCAGCAGGCGCTTTCCGCATTGATCCTGATCGCCGAGCAGGTCGGCGGGATCGAAGGATGGACCGGACGCGCGCGTCCGACCGTCACCACGTAACTACTAAAGGACGACAGCATGGAATGGACGCAGTGGAGCAAACGTACGACCCTTGGAATGGCTTTGGCGCTGGCCTTCGGCGCGCCGGCGGTGGCCGCCGAACCGGCGGCAAAATCGGCGGCGACGCCGGCGGCCGCGAAAAAGCCATTCCTGTGGGAGAACGCCACAGTCTATTTCCTGCTGACGGACCGCTTCAACAACGCCTTCACCGGCAATGACCTGGCCTATGGCCGCAACGCCGACGCCGCGCCGCTGCGCGGCTTCATGGGCGGCGACCTGGCCGGCATCACCAACAAGATCAACGACGGCTACTTCGACAGCCTGGGCGTGAACGCGATCTGGCTCACGCCGCCGGTGGAGCAGATCCACGAAGGCACCGACGAGGGCACGGGAAGATCCTACGGCTTCCACGGCTACTGGGCCAAGGACTTCACCACCGTCGACGCCAACCTGGGCACCGAAACCGATTTCCGCAATTTCGTCGAGGCCGCGCACGCGCGCGGCATCCGCGTCATCCTCGACGTGGTGATGAACCAGATCGGCCCCGAGACGACGATCGACAAGGCGTGGCCGCAGCAGTGGGTGCGCACCGAACCGGTATGCACGCACAAGGACGCGAAGAGCACCATCGAATGCACCCTGGTCAAGAACCTGCCGGATCTGCGCACCGACAGCGACGAGGAGGTGGAGCTGCCGCCGCAACTGGTGGAGAAGTGGCGGCGCGAAGGCCGCTACACGAAGGAGGTCGGAGAGCTCGACGAATTCTTCAAGCGCACCGGCTACCCGCGCGCGCCACGCTATTACATGATGAAGTGGCACACGGACTGGATCCGCAAGTATGGCGTGGACGGCTTCCGCGCCGACACCGTCAAGCACGTGGAGGCCAAGGCGTGGAAGGAATTGCGCAGCGTGGCCGATGCGGCGTTCGCGGACTGGAAACGCGCCAATCCGGACAAGAAGCTCGGCGACGACAAGTTCTACATGACGGCGGAAGTCTATAACTACGATATCGCCAACGGCCAGACATACGATCTGGGTGGACAGAGCGCCAATTACTATCAAAACGGTTTCGATAGCCTGATTAATTTCGGCCTGGTGCGCGATGCGAACAAGGATTACGAGTCGTTGTTCAGCAGTTATTCGAGCATGCTGCATGGCGGCGCCCTGAACGGCTACTCGGTGCTCAACTATATCGATTCGCACGATTACGACCAGCCGTTCGACCGCGAGCGAAAACGGCCGTTCGAGAGCGCGACCAAGCTGCTGCTGGCGCCCGGCGCCGCGCAAATCTACTACGGCGACGAAACCGCGCGCAGCCTCGATCAGGCCGACGCGGTGGGCGACGCCAGGCTGCGCACCTTCATGAACTGGGATGAGCTGGAGAAGAACACGGCGCGCGACGGCTACAAGATCGCCGACGTGCGCGCGCACTGGAGCAAGCTCGGACTGTTCCGCCAGGCGCATGTCGCGGTGGGGGCGGGCGCGCACCAGCAACTGCAGGCCAAGCCATATGTATTCAAGCGGACTTACGACAAGGGCGGCTTGCGCGACAAGGTGGTCGTCGCGCTGGAGCAGCCGACCGACAAAGCCAGCACGATCAACGTGCACGGCGTGTTCGCCAACGGCCAGAAGGTCAAGGATTACTACTCGGGCAAGACGGCCGTGGTCAAAGGCGGCAAGGTCGGTTTCGGCACGCGCAACGCGATAGTGCTGATCGGGGAATAGCGGCGGCCCGCAAGCTCCGAGCGGTTTAACGTTTCAACGCGACTGATGGCGGCGGCGTGACGCCGCCAGACTGGCGTTCGGCCGCGCCAGCGAGCACAATGCGCGCGCTTCGCGCCGTGGAATGCTCGCGGCCACCGCGTCGTCCCACGCGCTGCTGTCGCGGCACCACGCCGCGAACGCCTCCACTTCCAGCGGACGCGCGAACAAATAACCCTGCGCCTCGTCGCAACCGGCCGAGCGCAGGAACGCCAGCACGTCGCCGCGCTCCACGCCTTCCGCCACCACCCGGTGTCCCAGGTCCTGCGACATCGTGATCATCGTCCGCACCAAGCCCTGTTGGCGATGGTCGTCCTCCAGTCCAAGGATGAACGACTGGTCGATCTTGACCACGTTGGCCGGCATGCGCTGCAGGTACGACAGGCTGCTGTAGCCGGTGCCGAAGTCGTCGATCGCCAGGTGCACACCGGTGCCGGCCAGCGCTTCGAGCATGGCGTTGGCTTTGAGCGGCTGCTCCATGATGGCGCTTTCGGTGATCTCCAGCTCCAGGCATTCCGGCGGCAATCCATATTGTTCCAATCCGGCGACCACGCGGTCGGCCAGGTCCGGCTCCATCAGGTTGGAGGCCGAGACGTTGAGCGACAGCTGCAGCTCCAGGCCGGCCTTGCGCCATGCCTGCTGCTGGCGCAAGGCGCGGTTCAGCACCCACTCGGTCGTCGCCTGCGCCAGGCCGGAGCGCTCGATGATGGGAATGAATTCGCCGGGACCGATCGCACCGAGCGTCGGATGGGTCCAGCGCAGCAGCGCCTCGGCGCCGACGCATGCGCCGCTGGCGATGTCGATGCGCGGCTGGTAGACCAGGCGCAGTTGATCGCGGCCGATCAGCGCCGCCGCGAAGTCGTTGAGCAGGTTGAAACGGCGCCGGTACGCGCGGTCTTCCACCGCCGAGTACACGGCGACGTGGGTGGGGCTGTCGATGGCGTCATGCGCGGCGCTTTGCGCCTGGCGCAGGATGTTCAGGCCATCGGCCGTGCCGACGTCGAACGGCGTCACGCCGATCGACGGCGTGGTGACGAAGCGCATCTTGCTGATGCTGACGCCCACCTCCAGCTTCTCCTCCAGGATCGGCACGTACCTTTCAAGGCTCATGCCCGGCTCCGACAGCAGCGCGAACTGCATGGCGGCGACGTGGTAGACCTTGCGGCGCGGCCCCGTCTCGGCGCGTATCCAGGCCGCCGAATCGATCACCAGTTCGTCGAGGAAGGACGGATTCAAGGCGCGCGCGGCGTGCGAAATCTGGTCGGGCGTGGCGAGGTTGATCAGCACCGCCAGCCGCTGCTCGCCGGCGGGGCGTTCGCGCTGCATGTCCTGGAAGTCTTCGATGAACTGGTTGCGGTTCGGCAGGCCGCTGAGCGGATCGACGCGGCCGAGCGCATGCTGCATCTCGATCTGCGCCATGACCATGGCGGCGAGGTCGGACAGGATGTCGAGTTCCGCCTGCGTGGTCTCGCGCGGCTCGGTGCCCAGCACGCACATCGCGCCCAGGCAGTGGCCGTCGATGGTGGTCAGCGGGGCGCCGGCGTAGTAGCGGATGCCGCTGGCGGCCAGCGGGCTGTCGCGGAACAACGCATCGTCGAGCATATCCGGGATCACCAGCACGCGGCTGCTGTCGGCCACTTCGCCGCACGGCGCGTGCAGGCGGGGGATCGACGTATGCTCGACGCCGACGCGCGACTTGAACCATTGACGGTCGGCGTCCGTCAGCGACACCGCCGCAATCGGCAGGTCGAACAGGCGCGCGGCCATGCGGGTGATGCGGTCGAAGGCATCGCTGGGCGGCGTGTCGAGCAGATTGAGTTTGTTCAGTGCCTCCAGCCGGCGCGCTTCGTTGAGTTGGCAAGAAATAGTCATGATCCGGTCATTCGTTAATTGGTCGACAAGGTGCTATTCAATGCGGGGTGGGGCACTGGCGGGCGAATGATGACGGAAAGGTCACCAACGCCTGTCGAACGGCAAGAGTTGAGCGTGTTTGGGGCTCTGCGGCTCTGAATTTGTTTGCAACAAGGAAAACATTATTGCGCTAATGAAATAAATAATAGCACGATTTAAAAATCGCTGCGCACGATACGCGTAAAACTTGCTTTGGGATAAGCCAGGAGGGCGGAAGGCGGGCGGGCCGACGCCCGCCGTGTGGCTTTATGGATACTGTGGATCGGTGGAGAGCGAGTACGGCGCGTCGGCCGGGGCGACGGCGCGCCGGGTTTCCGGCCGCTGCCCCATGTCGAAGTCCAGCGTCGCGCCGCGCACCAGGTCTGCGTGACCGAGCCAGTTCTTCGAGGTGGCCTTGCCGTCGACCTTCAGCGCGCGCACGTAACGGCTGCTGTCGCTGTTGGCCGGCGCGTTGATGACGATGGTTTTGCCGTTTTCCAGCGTCAGGGTGGCCTTTTTGAACAGCGGCGCGCCGATTACGTACTGCGGCACCGCCGGCGTGACCGGGTAGAAGCCGAGCGCGGAGAACACGTACCACGCCGAGGTCTGGCCATTGTCCTCGTCGCCGCAGTAGCCGTCCGGTGTCGGTTTATACATGCGGTTCATCGTTTCGCGCACCCAGTACTGGGTTTTCCACGGAGCGCCGGCGTAGCCGTACAGGTAGATCATGTGCTGGATCGGCTGGTTGCCATGCGCGTACTGGCCCATGTTCGCGATCTGCATTTCGCGGATCTCGTGGATCACGGCCTTGTAGTAGCTCTCGTCGTACACCGGCGGCAGCGTGAAGACCTCATCGAGCCTGGCGACGAATTTTTCGCGCCCGCCCATCAGCTCTATCAGCCCGTTCACGTCCTGGAACACCGACCAGGTGTAGTGCCAGCTATTCCCTTCGGTGAAGGCGTCGCCCCATTTGAAGGGGTTGAACGGCGACTGGAAGCTGCCGTCCCGGTTCTTGCCGCGCATCAGACCCGTCTCCGGATCGAACAGATTTTTGTAGTTCAGCGCGCGCTGGCCGTAGATGGCGATCTCCGAGCGCGGCTTGCCCAACGCCTTGCCCAGCTGGTAGATGGCGAAATCGTCGTACGCGTATTCGAGCGTGCGGGCGGCGTTTTCGTTGATCTTCACATCGTACGGGACGTAGCCCAGATCATTGTAGTAGCCAACGCCGGCGCGCCCGACCGCGCTCATCGGGCCTTCGTTGTCGGCGCCGTGCTTGAGCGCCTGCCACAGCGTTTCGATATCGTAGCCGCGCAGGCCCTTGATGTACGCCTCCGCCACCACGGAGGCGGAGTTATTCCCGATCATGACGTTGGCGTAGCCGGGGCTCGACCACTCGGGCAGCCAGCCGCCTTCCTTGAAATCGTTGGCCAGGCCGGCCTGCATTTCACGGTTGATCGACGGGTACATCAGATTGAGGAAAGGGTAGAGCGCGCGGAAGGTATCCCAGAAGCCGGTGCCGGCGAACATATGGCCAGGCAGGACCTGGCCGTTGTACGGACTCCAATGGACGATCTGGTTGTCGGCGTCGATCTCGTAGAGCTTATTCGGGAAGAACAAGGTGCGATACAGGCTGGAATAGAAGGTGCGCGTCTGCTCCTCGCTGCCGCCTTCGACGCTGATGCGCCCCAGCGTCTTGTTCCAGATATTCCTGCCTTTTTGCGCGGTCGTGTCGAAGCTGTCGTTGGCCAGTTCGCGGTTGAGGTTCAGCTCCGCCTGTTCTTCGCTGATGAAGGAGGAGGCCACCTTCATGCCGACTTTTTCGCCTTTGGCGGTCTTGAAGCCGACCAGCGCGCCGGCATGGTCGGCCGCCAGTTCCAGCACGTCCCCGGCCAGCTGGTCGCCGTTCCACAGCCGGGTGGAGGCGAACGGCTTGTCGAAGTGGATGACGAAGTAGTTCTTGAAGTTCTTCGGCAGCGGGCCGCGCGCGTGGCGGGTGCTGTAGCCGACGATTTTGCGTTCGGCCGGAATGACCTTGATGTACGAGCCCTTGTCGTAGGCGTCGACCACCACGTATGCCTCGTCGGTTCGCGGGAACGTGAAGCGGAACTGCGCGGCGCGCTCGGTCGGCGCGATCTCGGCCGTGACATCGGCGTCGGCCAGATAGACGCTGTAGTAGTAAGGCTTTGCCACTTCGGCCTTGTGCGAAAACCAGCTGGCGCGGTCGTCCTGCGTGAATTTCGGTTTGCCACCGGCCTGGCCGACCACCGGCATGATGGCGAACTGGCCGTAGTCGTTCATCCACGGCGACGGCTGGTGCGTTTGCTTGAAGCCGCGGATCTTGTCGGCGTCGTAGGTGTAGGTCCAGCCGTTGCCCATCTTGCCGGTTTGCGGCGTCCAGAAATTCATCCCCCACGGCAGCGCGATGGTCGGGTAGGTGTTACCGTTGGAGAGTTCGGGCTTGCTGGCGGTGCCCATCAGCGGATTGACCCAGTCGACCGGATCGACGACCGGCGCCGCCGCTGCCCATTTCGTAAGCGCGAACAACACGGCGGACAAATAAAGTGCGTTCAGTTTCATGATCTGATCGGACGATGGAGAAGCCGAAAAGATACCATGTAACGGTCAATGCACCAGCATCGCCACCCCGGCCCCCAGCACGGCCAGGCCGCCGGCCGCCATACCAGTGCGCGGCAAGCGCCGCACCGCATACGTCATCATCAGCACCGCCATCCATCCGGCGGCCGTCAGCGCGCCGAGCCACAGCACCCAGCCCTGCGAACTGCCGCGCAGCGCCAGACATGCCAGCAGCGACAACAACAGCTGCCCGCCACCGTACCATTGCAGCCGGCGGCGCTGCGCCGGCGACGGTTCCGCGCCGCGTCCGTGGACGTCGGCCCAGTGGCGATCCATCGCCAGGCCAAGAAAAGCGAAGCCCGAAAAGGCCCCGGCCACCGCCGCGCATCCCGTCATTACCGCGTAAATCGTAGTCATGCCGCATTCCCCGCAAGTCGAGTTTTTGTCACTGGCGCACGTCCCAGCCGCGCCGAAGCATATAGCAGCAGGCCGCCGATCAGCAAGGTCACGCCATCGAATCCGGCCAGCGCCCACAAGCCATTGGGGATGCTGACCAGCAGGTGGGCGCCGCCGGTCGCGCCGTTCAGCACCGGCAGCAGCGCGAACAGCAGGCCGCCCACCAGCAGTTGCAGGCGCCACATCGGGCGCGCCGGCCAGGCCAGCGCGGCCACCATCGCCACCGCCCACGCGACGAAGAACCAGCTGGCCTCCGCCGCCGGACGTTCGGCCAGCCCCACCGGCAGCAGCCGGTTGGCCCAGAAATAGGCCGCCATGGCCAGCGGCAGACCGGCGACCGCGCCGATGTTGAGGCCCTCCACCAGCCGCAGGCCGAAGCCGATGCGGCCCGCCTTCAGATGCTTGGGTTTTTCCTTGACGGCCCACAGCAGCAGGCCGGTGGCCACCATCGCGCTGCCGGCCAGGCCGGAGATGAAGAACAGCGCGCGCAGCAGCGGATCGGCGAAGCGGCCGATGTGCAGCCCGTACATGACGCCGCGCGTGGCTACGGCGGCGCCGCGTCCGGCGTCGGGCGACGGCAGCGGCCTGCCGGTGGCGCCGTCGTAGATCAGCGTCGGCAAGTCCGAGCTGACGCCGCGGCCCTCCTGCCGGGTGACGGCGATGGTGGACGCCGCGTCGTTGGGGAAGTTGACCGTGATCCTTCCTGCCGGCGCGCCGCCCCAGGCCTGGCTGGCGTGGGCGATCACGGGGCCGAGCGGCGTCAATGGCGCGGCCACGCCGGAGGCTTTGGCGCCCTGCGGCAGGCCTGGGAACAGCTCCGCGAAGAAGGCCTTGTCATTGTTGTTGTAGGCGACCTTCACGCCCCACGGCATGTACATGAACATCAGCGTCACCAGGCCGGTGTACGTGATCATCAGGTGGAAGGGCAGCGCCAGCACCGCGCTGACGTTATGGAAATCGAGCCAGGAACGCTGGCCTTTGCGGGGGCGGAAGGTGAAGAAATCCTTGAAGATGCGCTTGTGGGTGACGATGCCGGACAGGATCGCCACCAGCATCGACATGGCGCAGATGCCGACGATCCAGCGCGCCACCGGCACGGGCATGTAGTGCAGGTCGAAGTGCAGGCGGTAGAAAAAGTCGCCGCCGCGCGTGGAGCGCGCCTCGGCCAGTTCGGCGCCGGTGGCAGGGTCCAGCAGGGCCTCCTGGAAGCGGCGCCGCCCCTTGCCCTTGGCTTTGCCTTCGCCGGCCGGCGGCGCCCACATCGTTTGCACCGCCGGCTCGCGCTCGCTCGGCATGGACAGGAACCAGCGCTCGCTGTTGGGCGCGCGCTTTTGCAGCACGCGCGCGGCTTGATCGGCCGCCACCGCCGGCGTCACCGGCGCGATCGCCGTCCGGTGCAGCTCGGGTTTCATCCACAGCGTGATCTCATCGCGGTAGTAGCTGGAAGTGCCGGCCATGAAGATCAGCATCAGCACCCAGCCCACCAGCAGGCCTGACCAGGTGTGCAGCCAGGCCATCGATTGACGCAAGCCTTCCTTCATGCCGGCGCACCTTGCGCGCCCAGCGCCAGCAGCAGCGCCAACGGCAGCGCCGCCAGCAGCAGGCCGCCCAGTGCGCGCAGGGGCGTGCGCGCGGCGAAGCACCACATAATCGCGCACGGATAAACGATCAGGCCCGCCATGGTGGCGGTCAGCGCGGCTTCGACGCGGGCGATGGGCAGCCACATGGCCAGCACCGCCGCGATCGCGGCCGCCACTGCGTAGCCGCCGAAGATGGCGACCAGCGCGCGCAACGCGACGCCGGCGCGGTAACGCAATTGGGGCGCTTTCTGGGACTGCGACACAGTCATAGGGGTCTTTCAAGGGAGAAGGGAGATTTCTCTCTTTGACGGCGGTGACGTGGCTGGAGCGGAACGGGCTGCGGGCGCAAACGCAAATGAGAATTATTCCATTATCGCGGGAGTCGCCCAATTTTGCAAGCCGAGAACAAAACCGGGGTCAGTGCCGACATTCGGACACGAACTGAGCGCCAATAAGGCTGTGCTCGTGTCCGAATGTCGGCACTGACCCCGGGTGGGGGTTATTCGACGAATACGACTGCGCTGCGCGCGGGGAGCGTGAAGGTGCCGGAGGCGGCGTCGTACCGCGCTTCGCGCGCGATGCGCCGGTCCGCCGCGCCGGCCCGCAGGTGCACCGGATGCAGCTGGTAGCGGCGATTCTTTTCGTCGTCGACGGTGATGCGCTGGGCGACCTTGTCGACGTTGATCAGGTATGTGACCGACTTGAAGTTGGCGCCCGCGTAGCCGGCGCCGTCCAGGTGCGCGGCGATCACCGTCGGCACTTGCGCCGATCCGGTGTTGTGGAAGCGCAGGCGTTGCGCGATGTCGGCCGAGGTCCGCATGCGGAACAGCGTGCTGCTCGAGCGGATCGCCAGCAAATCGCGGAAGGCGTCGCGCGACCAGGCGATGTCCGCCGGCGCCGGCTTGATCGCGGCGTTGGCCAGCAGGGGCTTCATCAGCGCGTAGTCCTTACCGTTGTCCTCCTCGCGCGGCAGGCCGGTGCCGTAGTAGTTGTCCTGGTAGGTCCAGTCCAGGCGATTGAACCAGTCGCCCGATTCGAAGCTGTTGCGGTCGAGCGATTTGGAGCGCAGGATGTCGAAGCCGGCGTGGAAGTAGGCCACGCCCTGGCTGAAGGCGTTGACGGCGGCGCCCAGCATTTGCACCTGCGCGCGCTCGGCGCCCGTGGTCTCCAGCGGCAGCTTGTAGACATTGATGTCGAACAGCGTCTGGTTGTCGTGGTTCTCGACGTAATTGACGGTTTCCGATGGCTCGCTGGCGTAACCGGCCGGCTGGTTGCCGCCGTAGACGATATCCCGCAGCTGCCTGGTCTCGTCCTGCCAGGTGCGCATCGTGTAGTTGCGCAGCGAGCCGGCCAGGCCGACCTTGACCATGTCCGACGCTTGCAGCAGGTCGGCGGTGGGGCGCGCCGGCGCTTGCGCGTTCGGTGCGTAGACCAGGCCATTGATGTAGCCCTGCTGCGCGATAATCTGCGCGCTGCCGTCGCCGCCGTTGCTGCCGGCGCCGCCGCCGCGCATGGCGTCGCGCGCGCGGTCGCTGAAGGTGCCGATGCCGCTGCCGTTGAGCGACAGCTGCGAGGCCTGCACGAAGCGGGCGCCGTCGGCCACTTCGCCGAAGTTCCAGCCTTCGCCGATCAAGTCGATGCGGCGGCCGGTGGCGCGGTTGACGCGCGCCTGCAGTTCCTCCATCGCGGCGCGCGGCTGGTGGCCCATCAGGTCGAAGCGGAAGGAGTCGATCTTGTACTGCACCGCCCATGTTTCGACCGAGTCGATCATCAGCTTGGCCATCATCAGGTTTTCGGTGGCGGTGTTGTCGCAGCAGGTCGAGCGTTCGATGCCGCCGCTCGCGTTCAGCCGGTGGTAGTAGCCGGGCACCACGCGGTCCAGCACCGACTTCTCATTCTGGCCGGCGATGAAGGTGTGGTTGTAGACCACGTCCATGCCCACGCGCAGGCCGGCCTTGTGCAGCGCCTGCACCATCTGGCGGAATTCGACGATGCGCTTGGCGCCGTCGGCCGGATCGGTGGCGTAGCTGCCTTCCGGCGCGGTGTAGTGATACGGGTCGTAGCCCCAGTTGTAGCAGTCGGTGAACTTGACCTTGGTCACTTCCGCCTGCTGTTCCAGCCCGTCCGGCGTGAGGTCCGGCAGGGCGGCGATGTCCGGCGCCACGCAGCCCTGTTCCGGCACGGTGGCGATGTCGTAGACCGGCAGCAGGTGGATGTCGGTCAGGCCGGCGCGGCTCAGCGCGGCCAGGTGCTTCATGCCGTTCGAGCCGGCTTCGGTGAAGGCGGTGTACTTGCCGCGGTTGGTCGCGCTGACGGTGCCGTCGTTGATCGAGAAGTCGCGCACGTGCAGTTCGTAGACCGTCATGTCGGTCGGCGCGGCGACCTTCTTCGGCGACGGCGTCCTGTCCCAGCCGGCCGGCTTGAGTTTGGCGGCGTTCAGGTTGGCGATGTAGCTGCGTTTGGAGTCGGTGGTCAGGCTGACCGAGTAGGGATCGGTGACCAGGTTGCGCACGATGCCGGCGGTCGGCGTCATGACGTCGACCAGGTATTGGTAATAGGCGCCGTTGGCGCGCGCGGACCAGACGCCGGTGGCGTCGTCGCGTTCCATCGGTGTGATGGCGCTGGCCTTGGACGAGCCGGTGGCGTAGGTGCATACGGCGACGTTCTGCGCGGTCGGCGCCCACAGCTTGAAGGCCGCGCCGCGCGCATTGGCTGTCGCGCCGAGGTCCTTGACCTTGGCGGCGCCGGCGTAAAGGTCGTCCAGCGCGCCGGCGATCTGCAGCGACGTCACGTCGAGCACGACGCCGTCCCCGCCTTCCCGCACCAACAGCACTTGCTGCGTCAGCAGCCGCGCCGCGTCGGGAACGCTCAGCACCGCGCCGTCGCCGGCAAACTTGAAGCGCCGCGCGACCTCGGACGGCACGGCGCCATCGAAACGCGGCAGCGTCAGCACGCCGTCCTCGCCGGTGACGCGCGCGCCCGGCGCCGCGCGCAGCAAGGCATTGGCGGAATAATAGAGCTTGAACACGCCGTTGGCGGCATCGGCGCCCGGCCATTTGATCAATTGACGGTTGAGCCAGTACGCGCGGGCGTCGGTGGCGGGCGCCGCGTGCAGCGCGGTCGCAAACGCCCCGTCGCAATCGGCCAGCACCGGCGCCGCCGAGGCCGTCAAACATGTCAGCGCCAGCGCGCCCCCTAACGAACCCGCCACCAAACGCTTACCAGCCATATCCCGTCTCCAAACCGTTAATTTAGTAGTGCGACTACAAATAAACCGCAGTTCCCTTAAATTTCGCGGATATGGTACTCCAGAATCTGTAGTTTCGATACGAATCACCGGCGCTCGGCTTTGATTTCTTATCAAAAATTAACACAAACCTGAATGGTGTAGGATTTTGATTGCCGCTTCATTTACACCCTGTGCCGTACTGTACGCCCTGTATCAAGCGGTAATTGTCGGGTCGGTGCAGCCGTTGCGCTGCTAGTCTTGGCCGCATTCGTTTTTCAAGGAGGGCTAACATGATACTGCTATTTTGCGGCCTGTCCGGCGCCGGCAAGTCGACGCTTGCCAACAGCGTCAAGGACAGTCTCGGCCGACAGTCGATTCCTGTCGAAGTCATCGACGCCGATCCGTATCGCGCGCGCTTGTTTACCGACCTGGGATTTTCGCGTGGGGACCGCAGCGAGAATCTGCGTCGCCTCGGCTATCTGGCCGATAAATTCGCCGCGCACGGCATCGTCACGATCGTCAGCGCCATCAGCCCATATGACGACGTGCGCAAGGAACTGGTGGCGCTCTATCCCGACGTGAAAGTGGTGTTCATCGATTGCTCCCTCGACGAACTGCGGCGGCGCGACACCAAGGGCTTGTACCGGCGCGCCAGCCTGCCCGACGATGCGCCCGACAAGTTAACGTGCCTGACGGGCGTCAACGACCCGTTCGAGCCGCCATCCGAACCGGACCTGCACCTGGATACCCGCGACAGCGGCATCGAGGAGTGCACCGCGCGCATCTGCGAGTATGTGCGGGGTCAGACCGCTTTCGTTCGAAGCAGGAGGGCGGGGCATGGCCAGTGATGTCCTGGTGATCGCGGGGATGCACCGCTCGGGCACATCGCTGATTACCCACTGGTTGCGTGATTGCGGCCTACAGGTCGGTGAACGCCTGGTCGGCGCGGGCACCGGCAATGTCGAAGGCCATTTCGAGGACGAGGACTTCCTCCGGCTGCACCAGCAAATCCTGATCGACAAAGGGGTTCATCCCGACGGCCTGCATCCGCCCGGGGCGGTGACGCCGAGCGCGCGCGAGCGCGAGGAAATAGGCTCCCTGATCGACGCCAGGAATGCCAGCTTTCCGCAATGGGGTTGGAAGGAGCCGCGTACCTGCTTGTTCCTCGATACCTACGCGGCCTTGCTGCCGCAGGCGAAGTATCTGGTGCTGCTGCGCGGTTACGAGGAGGTGGTGCATTCGCTGCTCAAGCGCGACTTCGGCCTGCTCGACAAGCGATACCAGGCCAAGAGCTGGCCCTATCGGATGGCCTGGAAGTGTTTTTACCGGTCGATGCGGCTGGCGCGGCATCGCCGCAAGCACCGCGACCGCTACTTGAGGGCCTGGCTGGTGTACAACCGGATGATCTTGCAGACCCTGGACACGCTGCCGAAGCACCGCTATCTGGTGGTGAGCTATAAGTCGATGCGAAGCCAGTGCGCCGAGGTGTTTGGCTTCCTCGCGTCGCACTGGTCGTTCAAGCTGCGCTACAAAAAATTCACCAGCGTCTACCGCGAGGAGCTGATCAGCCGCCGGGCCGACGTCGCGCCGGTGGCGGCCGATCCCTGCTTGCTGGACGAGGCGCGGCAAGTCGCCGCCAACCTGCAGCAGTACCTCGATTGCAGCCAGCGGCGCCTGGCCGCCGTGCCTATTTTTTGTCGGCCTTCTTCGCCGGCTGGTTAGTGCAGGTCGTGTTGTCTTTATGCGCGGTGGCGATGTTTTCGCCGCCGCTGGCATCGACGCCGCCTTGAGGGCGATGGCAATCTTCCCTGGCGCCCTTGGGCGGCTTGTTGTCGAAGCCAGGCTTGCTGGTCGGCTGCATGCCGGCGTTACCATTCTGCGCGCCGGTATTGGCCTCGGCCTCGCCCTTGGCCGCGCCCTTGGACTGGAAGGCCGTGGCGCCGGTGCTGCCGGTGGGCTGGACGACATCCTTGTCGGACATCGGTTTGCTTTGCGCGTGCGCGGCCGCGCTGAAGGCGGTCGCCAGGCAGAACGCCGCCAGGCCGATGGCGGTTTTGGTGGTGGTGAATGGGGTAGGCATGATCGTCTCCTTGAGTGACTCCGATAACCAAACGATTGTTGCACACCCCAAACACTTCCCAAGTAGGATACCTGCCCGTGTGCAAGTCGGACTCGGCCCGGCCTGCCGGGTTATTTCGACGCGACGCGGTAATTATCGACCATCTTGTAGCGCATCGCGTACAACGCGAACACGCCGGCCGTGAGCAGCGCGAAGCCGGCGAAGAAGAACATCTGGAACGCGATGGAGCTCATGCCGCTGGTGGCGATGTGCGCGCTGACCGCGTCGTTCTTCACCCCCGAATTGACGATCAACACCCACAGGTTGCCGACCGTGACAGCCAGATACCAGAAGCTCAGGATGATGCCCTTCATCGGCGCCGGCGCCTGGCTGTAGGCGAATTCCAGGCCGGTGGCCGACACCAGCACCTCGCCCAACGTCAGTAGCGCGTAGGGCAGCAGCTGCCACAGGATCGAGACCTTGTCGCCGCCGTCCATTTGCAGCTGGATGGCGCCGATCACGATCCACGCCGCGCCGGACAGCGCGATGCCCATGCCCATGCGGCGCAACGGCGTCGGCGTGATGCCGATGGCGCGCATCAGCGGGAACAGCGCGATGTTATTCAATGGGATCAGCAGCATCACCAGGATCGGATTGATGGCCTGCATCTGTGCCGGCAGCAGGGTGAATTCCCAGCCGAAGATCGACAGCAGCGGGCTGTCCATCGCGTTGGCCTGCACGATCCAGGTCGACGCCTTCTGGTCGAACAGCGACCAGAATGGCGTGATCATCGCGAACACGATCAGGATGCGCAGCACGGCGCGCACGCCTTCCACCGCCTCGTCGGTGTGCAGGCCGCGCGCGCGTTCCAGTTGCATCGACACGCCGATGCCGCCGAAGGCCAGCAACAGCACCAGCGCGGTGCAGGCGGCGATGACGAAACCCCACTGCGGCGACATGCACAGCGACAGCACCGCGCCGGCCGCGCCGATGCCGGCGACGATCAGGCCCGGGCGCGATTTGCCGGGCGCCTCGGCGAACAGCGCGGTGCGGGCGACGCTGCTGAACGAATCCGGATTGGGCGCGGCCGGCGGCACGTGCACGTATTTTTTGCGGCCGATCCAGAACACCAGCGTGGCGATCGCCATCAGGATGCCGGGGATGCCGAAGGCCACGGCCGGGCCGTAGTCGCGCAACATCACCGGCATCAGCAGCGAAGCGAAGAAGGAGCCGAAGTTGATGATCCAGTAGAAGGCGTCGAACACCAGCTTGGCGCGGTTCTTGTTGGTCTGGTCGAACTGGTCGCCGACGAAGGCCACCACCAGCGGCTTGATGCCGCCCGAGCCGAAGGCGATCAGCGCCAGGCCGAAGTAAAAGCCTTTGAGGTTGTCCTCGAAGATCGCCAGGCAGGCGTGTCCCGCCACGTAGATCAGGCTAAACCAGAACACCGTCTTGTACTTGCCGAAGAAGCGGTCGGCCAGCCAGCCGCCCAGCAGCGGGAAGAAGTACACGCCGATGACGAAGGTGTGGAAGACGTGCTTGGCCTCGGCGGTGCGGTCTTCCATCGGGATGAACAGCAAAAGCGTGCTCAGAAGAAACGGCGTGAGGATGTTGCGCATGCCGTAGAAGCTGAAACGCTCGCAGCCTTCGTTGGCGATGATGTAGGGAATTTGTCGGGGCATCGGCCCGTTGCCGTTGGCGATCGCGCTGCTAGTCACTGGTTTCTCCTAAAATTTGTGTAGTTTGACTACTCATTTTTGTTTTATGAATTCCGATAAAAACTCATAACTAATTGATTTAAATGGATTAATTGTGATAATCCCAAATCTGGTACACGATTGAAAAAAACAATATCGTGATGTATATTCTCTACAAACTCAGCCGCACACCTTCCACGACACGCAGCCAACCCCGGATTCTCTTATGACTAAGCAACTAACTCAAGTTTCCCCGCACGCTAACGACTGGTATCGCGAGGCGATCATCTACCAGGTGTACCCGCGTAGCTTCCTCGACACCAACGGCGACGGCATCGGCGACATGCCCGGGATTACGGCAAAGCTGGACTATATCGCATCGCTGGGCGTGGACATCGTCTGGATTTCGCCATTTTTCAAATCGCCGATGAAGGACTTCGGCTACGACATTTCCGACTACTGCGACGTCGATCCGATGTTCGGCACCTTGGCCGACTTCGACGTCATGATCGCCAAGGCGCATAGCCTGGGCCTGAAGATCATGATCGACCAGGTGATGGCGCACACCGCCGAGGAGCATCCGTGGTTCAAGGAGAGCCGGTCGAGCCGCGACAATCCCAAGGCCGACTGGTACGTATGGTCCGACCCGGCGCCGGACGGCAACCCGCCGAACAACTGGATGTCGGTGTTCGGCGGCTCGTCGTGGCAGTGGGATACGCGCCGTCGTCAATACTATTTACATAATTTCCTCGTCAGCCAGCCGCAGCTCAACTTCCACAACCCGCAAGTGCAGCAGGCGCACCTGGACGCGCTGCGCTTCTGGCTCGAGCGCGGCGTCGACGGCATCCGCCTGGACGCGTCGAACTTCCACTTCCACGATCCCGAGTTGCGCAGCAATCCGCCGGCCGTCAACCGCGACACCGCCACCGTCTCGGACGTGAACCCGTACGGCATGCAGGCCCACGTCTACGACAAGAGCCGTCCGGAGAACCTGCCGTTCCTGCAAAAGCTGCGCACCCTGCTCAACGAATACCAGGCGGTGTCGATCGGCGAAGTGGGCGCCGACGATTCGCTGGCCGTGATGGCCGAATACACCGCCGGCGGCGACAAGCTGCACATGGCCTACAGCTTCAACCTGCTGGTGCCGACGTGCTCCTCGCACTACATCCGCAAACAGGTGGAGCAGTTCGAGGCGCGCGTCAAAGGCGGCTGGGCCTCGTGGTCGGTCGGTAACCACGACGTGCAGCGCGTCGCCACGCGCTGGGGCGGACCGGGCGCGCCGAAGGCGTTCGCCAAGATGATCCTGGCGATGCAGCTGTCGCTCAAAGGCACGCCGTGCCTGTACCAGGGCGACGAGCTGGCGTTCGCCGAGGCGGACGTGCCGTTCGAACTGCTGCAGGATCCGTACGGCATCACCTTCTGGCCGGAGTTCAAGGGCCGCGACGGCTGCCGCACGCCGATGGCGTGGACCGGCACCGCCGATGGCGGCTTCACCACCGGCAAGCCGTGGTTGCCGCTGTCGCCGGACCATATCGCCAAGGCGGCGGCGGTGCAGGAGTCGGACGCCGAATCGTCGCTGGCGTTCACGCGCAAATTCATCGCCTGGCGCCGCAAGCTGCCGCAGCTCACGCGCGGCGACATCCAGTTCTTCGATACGCCGGAGCCGGTGCTGGCGCTGCGCCGCGACGCCGACGGCGAGCGCGGTATCATCGCCGTGTTCAATCTGGCCGGCGAGGCGGTCAGCTTCCCGTTGCCGCAGGTGGCGGGCGCCGAACAGATGGAAGGTTACGACCTGCCTGGCACGGTGGACGGCGCGCAGGTGCGGTTGCCGGCCTTCGGCGCCTGGTTCGGCTACGCCAAATAAGGGCGGACGGCGGCGATTTGCCGCCGTTTGCTTTCAGTTCGCGCTCTCTTAGCTTCTTAACACCAGATATTTCGGGTATGCTTCCGCCAACTGTTTTGACTGAATCGAACGATGAAACAAGCTGAAGTAGACCAAAAACTCAACCGCACGGCGTTCGCCGACGGCCCGCGCCTGCTGGCCGACATCGGCGCGACGCACGCGCGCTTCGCTTTGCAAACGGCCCCCGGCGAATTCCGCGCCGTGCGTGTGCTCAAGTGCGACGACTTTAGCGACATCGTCGCCATGCTGCGATCGTACCTGTCCGACCACGCCGACATCACCTTGAACCACGCCGCGCTGGCGGTGGCCAACCCGGTCAGCGGCGACCATGTGCGCATGACCAACCGCGATTGGGAATTCTCCACCGACGAAGTGCGCCGCGCGCTCGGCCTGCACACTTTATTAGTGGTCAACGACTTCACGGCGCTGGCGATGTCGCTGCCGGGCCTCAAGCCGGCGGACCTGATGCAGGTGGGCGGCGGCAAACCGGCGTCGAACTCCGTCATCGGCGTGCTGGGACCGGGCACCGGCCTTGGCGTGTCCGGCGTGATCCCGACCGTCGACGGTTTCGTCACGCTCGGTTCCGAGGGCGGCCACACCAACTTCGCCCCGGCCGACGAGCGCGAATATTCGATCCTGCAGTACGCGTGGCAGACCTGGTCGCACGTCTCGACCGAGCGCCTGATTTCCGGCCCCGGCATGGAGATCATCTACCGCGCCATCGCCAAGCGCAATGGCCGCCAGGTGCGCGACCTGACGTCGCAGGAGATCATGGCCGGCGCGCTGACCGACAAGGACCCGCTGTGCCTCGAAGTGTTGGAATGCTTCTGCGCGATGCTGGGCGGCGCCACCGCCAACCTGGCCGTCACGCTGGGCGCGTTCGGCGGCATGTTCATCGGCGGCGGCATCGTGCCGCGCATGGGGGATTGGTTCGCCACTTCGCCGTTCCGCTCGCGCTTCGAAGCCAAGGGCCGCTTCACCAGCTATTTGTCGGAGATTCCGACCTACGTGATCACGACGCCGAATCCGGCCTTCTACGGCGTGGCGACGATCTTGTCCGAGCACCTGCGCGGACGCAGCGGCGCCAACACGCTGATGGAGCGCGTGCAGCATCTGCAGCACGAACTGACGCCGGCCGAGCAGCGCGTCGCGCAGCTGGTGCTGGAGCAGCCGCGCCTGGTGCTCAACGAACCGATCGCCGACATCGCGCGCCTGGCGGAGGTGAGCCAGCCGACCGTGATCCGCTTCTGCCGCTCGCTCGGATTCCTCGGCCTGGCCGATTTCAAACTGAAGTTCGCCAGCAGCCTGACGGGCGCGATCCCGGTCCGCCACAGCCAGGTGCGGGTCAGCGACAGCACGCACGACCTGAGCGCCAAGGTCATCGACAATACCGTTTCCGCGATCTTGAAATTCCGCGACCAGCTGGACGTGCGCTCGCTCGACAAGGCGATCGCGCTGGTGGCCAAGGCCAAGCGGGTCGAGTTTTACGCGATGGGCAATTCGCGCGTGGTGGCGCTGGACGGCCAGCACAAGTTCTTCCGCTTCCGCATTCCGACGTCGGCCTACGGCGACTCGCACTTGCTGACGTTGGCGGCCGAGCTGCTCAATCCGGGCGACGTGGTGATCGCCATTTCCAACTCCGGCAAGCTGCCGGACCTGCTGGAAGCGGTCGACGCGGCGCGCGCGGCCGGCGCCGACGTCATCGCCATCACGGCCAGCAATTCGCCGCTGGCCAAGAAGGCCAGCGTCTGCCTGGCGGTCGACCACACCGAGGACAGCACCACCTTCCTGTCGATGATCTCGCGCATCCTGCAGCTGCTGCTGATCGACATCCTGTCGGTCGGCATCTCGCTCGACACGCAGAACTCGCGCGTGGTGGTGCAGCCCAAGGCCAAGAGCGGCGAAACCGACAACCGGCGCCTGCTGATCTCCCACCTCGACAGCTAGGCGCCCAACGTCCCCCACCAAAAAGCAGACCCGACGGTCTGCTTTTTTCGTTCCGGCGTTGCTTGTTACAAATCGCCGCTTGAACTCTGCTAAAAATAGGATAAGATATATCTTAATAAGTTATATCGTAATAATTTATATCTTAACGTGTTATATCGAAGGGAGTTCAAAATGTTTGGTTTTTCACATCATCATCATCATCATCCGCGCGCGGCGCATGGTCCGCATCATGGCGGCGGAGGCGGTCGCGGCCGCGGCCCGAAAATGTTCGATGCCGGCGCCATGCGCTACATCGTGTTGCAGTTGATTTCGGAAAAGCCGCGCCATGGCTACGAGATCATCAAGGAACTGGAGCAGCGTTCCGGCGGCGGCTACACGCCCAGCCCCGGCGCGATCTATCCGCTGCTGTCGATGCTGCTCGATATGGGCCATGTCTCGGCCAGCGCCGACGGCAACAAGAAGCTGCATACCATCACCGCCGAGGGCGAGGCCTTCCTGGCCGAGAACCGCCAGTTCGTCGACGCCATCGTGGCGCGCATGAGCGATCCGGCCGAGTCGCGCGACGACCTGCGCACGATCATGCATGAGCTCAAGCACGCGGTCATCGCGCAGGGCCAGGAAAACCACCCAAGTGCGGCCAAGCTGGAGCACATCCGGGCGATCCTGCGCCGCACGACGGCCGAGATCCTGGCGCTGGAATGAGCATGACCGTTCCTCCCTCGCCCACCCTGGCCCCGGCGCGCGAGCGCCTGGTCCTGTGGCTGCTGGCGCTGACCCAATTCACCGTCATCATGGATTTCATGGTGATGATGCCCCTCGCGCCGCAGTTGATGCAGGCGTTCGCGATCACGCCGGCCGCCGTGTCCGGCGCGGTGTCGGCCTATGCGTGGTGCGCCGGCCTGTCCGGCCTGCTGGCGGCGATGTATATCGACCGCTTCGACCGCAAGCAATTGCTGCTGTGGATGTTCGCGCTGTTCACCTTGTCCAACCTGGCGTGCGCCATCGCCCCCAATTTCCACGTGCTGGTGCTGTCGCGGGCGTTCGCCGGCGTGACCGGCGGCGTGCTCGGCGCGATCGTCATGGCCATCATCGGCGACCTGATTCCGGCCCACCGGCGCGGCGCGGCCACCGGCATCGTGATGACCTCGTTCAGCCTGGCGGCGGTGGTCGGCGTGCCGGCCGGCGTGATGCTGGCCGCGCACTTCGGCTGGGCGTCGCCGTTCTATCTGCTGGTGCTGTTCTCGTTGGTGATCTGGGCGCTGGGCGCGCGCACGCTGCCGTCCATTACGGGCCATCTGACGCATCGGGTGCCGCTGTCGGCCGTGCTGCCGAATTTGATCGCCCTGTACCGCGTGCCCAACCATTTGAGGGCGTTCGCGCTGTCCTTCGTCAACATGATGACGGGCATGCTGGTGATCCCGTTCATCTCGCCGGTGCTGGTCAACAACCTGGGCGTCAAACCGGCGGAGATCACCTATGTGTATCTGGCCGGCGGCCTGGCCACGCTGGTCAGCGCGCGCCTGGTGGGCAAGTGGTCGGACCGCGCCGGCGCGCACAAGGTCTACCGCTATCTGGCGCTGCTGTCGGTGCTGCCGATGATGTTCATGACGCACATGCCGGTCATGCCGCTGGTGGCGGTGATCCTGTTCTTCCCGTTCTTCATGACGGCGGTGTCCGGGCGCACGATTCCGTTGCAGGCGTTGATGACGACCGTGCCGGAGCCGTCCAAGCGCGGCGCCTTCCTCAGCGCCAACGCGGCGATCCAGCAGCTGGGCAGCGGCGTCGGCGCCTTGCTGGGCGGACTGACCCTGCATACGGACGCGGCCGGCCACATTGTCGGCTACGCGTGGAACGGCTGGATCGCGGCCGGGCTGACCGTGTTCTCGGTGCTGTGGGTGGGGACGGTGGCCAGCGCGGCGGGCGCGACGCCGGCGCCGCGGGAGCGCAAGGCGGCGTCGGCCGCTTAGCCGTCGATGTTGATGCGCTTTTCCGGATGCTTTTCCCGGCGCCAGCGCGCCAGGCTGATGACCTCGTCGTTGGTGGCGTCTTCGACCAGGATCTCGTCGTCGCTCGACGAGACCAGGAAGCTTTCCCAGCGCTGCGCCGATTCGGCGCTGTTTTCGACAAAGCTGAACTGCCAGTAGCTTTTGCCGTTGAGCTTGCGCGGGGTCGGATCGTATTCGATCAGCGCGCCGCGCACTTTGCCGCCGGAGCTTTTCTCCAGCATCGACGACCACTGTTGCAGTTCCGGCAGCGCCATCAGCGCGGCCGACGCTTGTTCCTTGGTGCGGGTGGCCTTCGGTTCGGCCTGCGCGGCCGGTTCGCTGGCGGCCGGACGCGGCGGCGCGGGGCGCGGCGCCTTGGCCGGCGGCGCCTTGCTGGCGACGACCGGCTCGGCCGGCTTGACCGGCGCCGGCGGCGCCGCCACCGGCGCCGTGTTGTTCAAATAAACACCCACGCCGATGGCCAGCGCGACGGCGGCGGCGCCGGCGATGGCCAAGGTGCGGGGGGACGGAGAGCGAGATGCCATAAGGGATAGCCTGGACTATTTTGTTGACGGCCATACTAAACCAAAGGCATCCATCGGGCAACTTGAACCCTCCAGTTCGCCTATGAAAGCGCGTGTTTTTGCAGGAAACAGCAGATATTGGGCGTCAGCATGCCCGGGCCGATGCCCAGCCGGCGCGCCAGCCACAACAGCGGCTGCAGGCTGCGGACGTCGGCGCCGCCGCGCAAACGCGAGCGCAGCAGGAAATTGTCGGGGTGGGCGGTGTCCAGATTGTCGTAGTGGGGACCGAAGCCGCGCCGCATCGCCCACGGCCAGACGCCGCGCGGCAGCGGCTTGCCGAGCACGCGATCGATCCAGCGCGGCAGGTAATTCACCAGCCAGCGTCCGCTGTGCGCTTCGCGCGGCCAGATCCGGTTGCTGGACCCGGTCAGCAAGATCAACCCGCCCGGCGCGAGCACGCGGTCGAGCTCGCGCTGCACGGCCGACAGCTCGGCCGGCGCCACGTATTCGAGCACGCTGTTGCAGGCGATCAGGCTGAACTGGCCGTCGGCGTAGGGCAGGCGGCGCGAGTCGGCGACGTGGGCGAAGTCGATATTGTCGATGCCGTAGCGCGCGGCGTTCAGGCGCGCCAGCGCGACCCAGTCGGCCGAATCGTCGGTGGCGCTGACCTTGGCGCCCAGGTAGGAAAACAGGATGGCCGAGGCGCCGATGTTGCAGCCGAATTCGAGGATCTGCATGTCCGGCAGGCGCAGCGGCATGACGTCCAATACCATGCGCAGCTGATCCCATTCATAATCGACCCTGCCGCCCACCCACGGGTCGCGCGGCTTGAGTCCGAGCTGGCGCGCCAGCGTGTCGAAGTCTTGCTGTTTGGTATGTTGGTGGACGTCGGCCGCGCTCATGGAACCTCCCGTGTTGAATAACTATAGGAGGCTAGCCGCCGGCACCGCTTGTCGTAGCGCAAACCGGCCGGGCGTCACGGGATGCTCAAGGTCTATATTATTGTCTATATTATTTTGGTATCAGTTGCGCGAGATAATTCATTGGCGGCACTATAGCCATTTTTGTACCATCTTCGCACCATAAGAAAAGGACACCGACTAGTGGAAAAGACAATTCTGGGCGTCGACTGGGGCACCAGCAACCGCCGCGCCTATCTGATCGACCAGCAAGGCAACTGCCTGGCGGAACATGAAGACGGCCAGGGCATGCTGGCGGTCGGCGGCCGCGAGCGTTTCAGCGCCTCGCTGGACGGCTTGCTCGATGCCATGCACCTCGATAGCGACGTGCCGGTGATCATGTCCGGCATGGTCGGCAGCGCCTCCGGCTGGCAGGAGGTCAACTATCTGGACGCCGCCGTGCCGCTGACCGAGTTGCCGCAACACCTGGCGCCCGTCATCGATCCGGCCTGGGCCGGCCGCTGCCACATCGTTCCCGGCTATTGCTACCGCGACGGCGCCGCCGTCGACGTGATGCGCGGCGAGGAAACGCAACTGCTCGGCGCCGTGGCGCTGGGCAAGCGCGACGGCTGGCTGGTGTTGCCCGGCACCCATAGCAAATGGGTGCTGCTGCGCGACGGCGTGATCCAGTCCTTCGCCACCTACATGACCGGCGAATTGTTCGCCATGTTGTCGGCCGGCGGCACCCTGTCGTCGATGATGGCCGGCGACACCACCGACGCCGAAGGCTTCGCCACCGGGCTGAACCAGGCCGCGCGCAACGAGCCGCTGTCGAACACCTTGTTCCGCGTGCGCGCCGGCGTGGTCTCGCGCACCTGGCCGCAGCAGCAGGCCGCCGCCGTCGTCAGCGGTTTGCTGATCGGCGCCGAGTTCGCCGATGTTGCGCATTCTGCCCGCGAACTGCCGGCCGACGGCAACGGCGCCGGCATCACCGTTATCGGCTCGCCGGCGCTGGCCGCCCGCTACGCCGCCGCCGCCGCCCACTTCGGCTTAAAATGCGAAGTGCTCGATCCCCATCACGTGTACTGCACGGCGATTTCCCAATTCATCAAGCAGGGCTGATCATGACTATTTCCCATCCAACCACTCCGCTGGTCGCCATCCTGCGCGGCCTGCAACCGGCCGAGGCCGTCGCGGTCGCCCAAACGCTGTACGACGCCGGCTTCCGCGCGCTCGAGGTGCCGTTGAACCGTCCCGGCGCGCTCGAGTGCATCGCCTCGATGGTCAAACTGAATTTGCCCGGCACCCTGGTCGGCGGCGGCACCATGCTCAACGTCGGGCACGTCGAAGCCGTGTACGAAGCGGGCGGGCGCCTGCTGGTGTCGCCCAATTGCAATCCGGCGGCGATCCGCCGCGCCGCCGACCTGGGCATGTATTGCGCCCCCGGCGTGGCCACGCCGACCGAGGCGTTCGCCGCGCTGGACGCCGGCGCCCACGCGCTGAAACTGTTCCCGGCCGAGATGATCGGCCACGGCGGCCTGAAGGCCATGCTCAGCGTGGTGCCGGCCGGCACCCCGATGTGGCCGGTGGGCGGCGTCACACCCGAGACGATGCCGGGCTGGGTCAAGGCTGGCGCGACCGGCTTCGGCATCGGCGGCGCGCTCTACACGCCCGGCGTGACGATCGAGCAGCTCGGCGAACGCGCGGCCGCGTTCGTCAACACCTGGCGCGGCCTGGCCGCCTGATTCCTTTCATCCTGGGATAAAACCAATGAGCAAGCATGACGTGCAATGTCTGTGGGAAGTGGGCGCGCAACTGGGCGAGGGCCCGTTGTGGGTGGCGGAGCAAAACCGCCTGTATTTCGTCGACCTGAAAAATCAAACGTTGCATGCGCTGGACACCGCCAGCGGCGAGCGTCACAGCTGGACCATGCCGGACTACATCTGCTGGCTGATCGCCCGCCGCGACGGCGACGGCTTCATGGCCGGCCTGCGCGACGGCATCGCCCGCGTCTGGCTCGAGCCCGAGCTGCGCATCGAATACCTGGCGCGGCCGTTCCCCGAAGGCAGCGGCCTGCGCATGAACGACGCCAAGGTCGACGGCGCCGGCCGCATCTGGGCCGGTTCGATGCACAACACCGATTACGCGCAGGCGATCGGCATGTTGTTCCGCCTCGACAAGGACTTGAGCTTGACCGTGGCCGACGACGGCTATCACATCTGCAACGGCCCGGCGTTCAGCAACGACGGCGCCACGATGTACCACACCGACAGTTTCGAAGGCCGCACCTACGCCTATCCGCTGGCGGCCGACGGCACGGTGGGCGAGCCGCGCGTGTGGCGCCAGTTCGAATTCGACAAGGAAGGCGCGCCGGACGGCATGACGGTCGACAGCGAAAACTGCGTCTGGGTCGCGCAATGGGGCGGCTCGCGCGTGTGCCGCTACTCGCCGCAAGGCGAACTGCTGGAAACCATCCCGGTGCCGGTGCGCAACCCGGCCTCGTGCACGTTCGGCGGCCCGGACCTGAAAACCTTGTTCATCACCACCGCCAGCGAAGACAACACGCCCGAGGAGCTCGCCAAGTTCCCGCTGACGGGTTCGCTGTTCTCGGTGCGGGTGGAAGTGGCCGGCGTTCCCGCCGCGCGCTTCGGTTAATCGGCGGTTCAGCAATCGCAGCGCCGGCCCGAGGCCGGCGCGCTATCCCGCAGTCAAAAATGTGCCGCGCGACGCGGCAGGGGGAGGTGCGCACAGGTGGCAGGCAGCACAGCGTAATACAACCATAAAAATCAATAAGACACTGGAGACACAATGACATTCAAGAATTTGCTCGCCGCCATCTGCGGCGTGGCGATGGGCCTTGCCGCGTCCGTCGGTTGCGCACAAACGTTCGCCAACGGCGCCGACGTCGGCTGGGTCAGCCAGCAGGAGTCGAGCGGCTACTCGTTCCATAACAGCAGCGGCGTCAAGACCGACCCCTTCGTGCTGCTGAAGAACCTGCAAATCAACTCGATCCGCCTGCGCGTGTGGGTCAACCCGAGCGGCGGCTGGAACAACGGCGCCGACGTGCTCTACAAGGCCAAGCGCGCGGCCGCGCAAGGCCAGCGCATCATGATCGACTTCCACTACAGCGACAGCTGGGCCGATCCGGGACAGCAGACCAAGCCGGCCGCCTGGGCCAGCCATACGCTGGCGCAGCTCAATAACGACGTCTACAGCCACACGCAGGGCATCCTCAGCTATCTGAAGACCAACGGCATCAACGTCGAATGGGTCCAGGTGGGCAACGAGATCAACAGCGGCATGCTGTGGCCGGAAGGCAAGACCACCAGCTTTGGCAATCTGGCCGGCCTGATCAATAGTGGCTACAACGCCACCAAGGCCGTCTATCCGAACGCCAAGGTGATCCTGCACCTGGCCAACGGCCACGACAACGCCGTGTTCCGCTGGTTCTTCGACGGCGTGAAAAGCGCCGGCGCCAAGTGGGACGTGATCGGCATGTCGCACTATCCGCCGGCTTCGGACTGGGCCAACTACAACAACAAGATCTCCACCAATATGTGGGACATGGTGTCGCGTTATGCCAAGCCGGTGATGGTGACCGAGGTCGGCATGGACTGGACCCAGGCGGCCACCTCCAAGGCGATGCTCGCCGATCTGCTGAGCAAGACCAAGGCGCTCGGTTCGAACGGCCTGGGCGTGTTCTACTGGGAGCCGCAGGGCTATCCGGGCTGGCAGGGCTACACCATGGGCGCGATCGACGCCAGCGGCAAGTTCACCATCGCGCTGGACCCGTTCTAAGCCGCACCGTCCCGGGACTTACGTCGCGGCTGGTTGGGTCGCGACGCTCAAGGTCCAGTTGATGCCGTAGCGGTCCTTCAGCATGCCGAACAACGGCGTCCATTGCGCCGACTGCAGCGGGGCGGTGACCGTCGCTCCGGCGGACAATTTTTCCCAATAGGCGCGGACGTCGTCCTGCGTTGTCGTTTCCACGGCGACCAGGAAGGCGTTCTCGCCCGGGTTCCAGGGCGTGTGCGACGGCACGTCGTAGGCCATCACGCGGAAGCCGCTATCGGCCATCACCTGGCCCCACATCAGCTGGTCCGCCTCTGCTTCGTTGCTCACCTGGTTGAAGTCCTTGTACGTGATGGCATTGACCTGTCCGCCGAACACGGATTGATAGAAGTCGAGCGCCTCGCGCGCCTGGCCGCGGAAGTTTAAGTGGATGACGGCGCTGGCGGTTGCTGGTTTCATGTTGAACTCCGGTTGAAAAAAGGAAGCTCATTCTAGCCAGCGCCTCCGTCAGATTCTGTCAGGAGTCGTTGCCTGCCTCGGCCGTTGCGGTATCGGCCATTTAGGGTGAGAATGCGTCGCTTGAACATTACGGCGGCGCCATCATGCAGAAACCATCGATCAGATATTTACACCTCGCTCCGGAAAACGAACTGCCGGTGCTGGAAGGCTTGACCGCCTTCAAAGCCATCATCATGGTCGAGGCCGAAGTGCCCGAGATGACGCGCTGGGACGTCAGCCGCTGGCTGGTCGAGTCCGGCTGCAAATACGCGCTCGCGTGGGGCGACCAATGCGAGGCGTGGCGCGAGTCGATCGACGACGCCAGCCTTGAGGCGACGGACTACGAGGACGTGCCGGAAGACCAGCAGTTGATGGCCACCGCGCACGAGGACGAGGACTTGAGCGAAGTCTTCTGGTTCGCCAAACACCGCGCCTCGCATCCGGCGCTGGAGCTGGCCGAGACGTTGATCCTGCACATCGCCGACGAGCCGCGCCGCGAAGCGATCGAAGCGGAGTTCCGCGACGCCTGAGTCTTCGGCTCCTTCATGATGGCGGTCAAACGTGGGCCGCGCCCGGCAAAAGGACGGCGGAAGGCCGGCTTATCATCAAAGCCCATGTTCACGCTGCGACGGAGGCCGGCGTCATGAATCACAAGCGTATCTATTATTCCTGCTGCACGATGCTCGCCTACTTCATTTGTGAGCGCTATAACGGCAAGCATCATTACGTCTGGTGCACGCCTTATTTTGATGCTTCGTCGCGTATGAGCCAGAACAATTGCGTGCCAACGACGTCTAACCCGAGAGAGATTTATTAGTCGTTAAGAAAAGAGGTGGAGGCCGGCGATCTGCATTCGACCAAGGTATTTAGCACCCGGAGAAATATTCAGGGTGGCGCGGACGCCAAACTTAGCGCAGGTCTGATCAGCGCCGCAACGCATAGGGAGATACTGGACGTCGTTTTGCGAGCGCAACTGCACGAGTTTAAGCCGCTGTTGTTGGTGATTCCTGGGCTGCCGGTATGTCGCCTCTTGCGGCCTGTGCCTGTTAGCGAGAGGGCGGCTGTGCTGTCAGAAGAATTTCTTATCGAAAACTTGCCTAGAAAGCTATTCGATGCCATCGAACTGTAACGGGAGATGATGATGAATTGGCGAACCTTGCTTGAATCTGTTCCACGAATGGCCGCGACGGAAGCCGTTGGTTATTGCATGAGCGCCCTGTCGCAGGTCGGCGTACCTGCGATGTCGAAGACAGACTACTTCTTTCCCATGTTCGCAGCATGCCGACGCCTGAAGCTGTTGAGCTTGCCAAGAAAATACTTAGCAAGATTGAAGAAGCGGAGGGCAAGGAAATCGAGGATCTGGACACGAAGATGGCCAATAGGTACATATGTGAGCTTGGCACCGCAAACGATGAACTGATCGAGCGTGTGGAGGGATTAAGCCGGGAGCGCGGCGCCGAGCTAATTCGACGGCTCCATAGTGAACAGTAACGCCGATGCTCACACTGGCTTGTTTCGGTTCATGTCCAACCCCAGCGCCGCCCTGCGCAGGCGGCCGTTGCGGCGCACGTAATCGAAAGCGGCGCGCGTGTCGTACATCAGTTGGTAGTGATAATAGTTGATGTGCTCCAGCGCGGCGAATGCCAGCAGGCCGCACGACCACCACAGGTCTGCGGAGCGGCTACCGGTCAACGCGATAAACATCACCACCCCCGAGATCGCCACGATGTTCGAATATTTAAAGAAGCTGTACAGCGGCTGGAAATACGCGGGCAAGGGCTGACGCCGCACCGTCGACTGTAGCTTCAGCTGCCAGTACAGCATGCCCTGCAACAGGATGTAGACGACCATCGCAATGGCCGCGCCTCGCATGCCCCATGCCACCGGAGCGCCCGATGTTTCCCATACCATTGACAGGACGGTGGGCAAGGCCACGGCGGCGAATCCTTCGCCGTTGCGCAAATAGGTCATCCGGGCGCGTATCGTCTGCATGTGTTGGGCATGTTGTTGCGGAATTGCCAACTCTATCATAGACGAAACAAAATCATGGCATAAAAAAAGCCAGCTTCCGAAGAAGCTGGCTTTTCCATGCAGCGAGGCTGGCTCAGCCTGGGCTGAGCCGGCCGGCAATTACATCATGCCGTCCATGCCACCCATGCCGCCCATGCCACCCATACCGCCCATGCCGCCGCCAGCTGCCTTGTCGTCGGTGACTTCGGCGACCATGCAATCGGTGGTCAGCATCAGGCCGGCGATCGACGCTGCGTTTTGCAGTGCCGAGCGGGTGACCTTGGCTGGATCCAGCACGCCCATTTCAACCATGTCGCCATAGGTGCCGTTGGCGGCGTTGTAACCGTAGTTACCGGTGCCGGCCAGAACCGCTGCAACCACCACCGAAGCTTCTTCGCCGGCGTTTTGCACGATCATGCGCAGTGGCTCTTCCATGGCGCGCAGAACGATCTTGATGCCTGCGTCCTGGTCCGGGTTGTCGCCTTTGACGGTGATCGAAGCGCGGGCGCGCAGCAGGGCCACGCCGCCGCCTGGCACGATGCCTTCTTCCACGGCAGCGCGGGTAGCGTGCAGTGCATCTTCAACGCGGGCTTTCTTTTCTTTCATTTCAACTTCGGTGGCGGCACCGACTTTGATCACGGCAACGCCGCCGGCCAGCTTGGCCACGCGCTCTTGCAGTTTTTCACGGTCGTAGTCCGAGGTCGCTTCTTCGATCTGCACGCGGATTTGCTTGACGCGGCCTTCGATGCCTTCGGCCTGGCCGGCACCGTCGATGACGATGGTGTTTTCCTTGCCGACTTCGATACGCTTGGCTTGGCCCAGCTCTTCCAGCGTGATTTTTTCCAGCGTCAGGCCGACTTCTTCCGCCACCACTTGACCGCCGGTCAGGATCGCGATGTCTTCCAGCATGGCCTTGCGACGGTCGCCGAAGCCTGGCGCTTTGACGGCGCAGGTTTTCAGGATGCCGCGGATGTTGTTCACTACCAGGGTCGCCAGCGCTTCGCCTTCGATGTCTTCGGCGATGATCAGCAGTGGACGGCCGGCTTTAGCGACTTGTTCCAGTACCGGCAGCAGATCGCGGATGTTCGAGATCTTCTTGTCGCACAGCAGGACGAATGGATTGTCCAGGATCGCGACTTGCTTTTCCGGGTTGTTGATGAAGTATGGTGACAGGTAGCCGCGGTCGAACTGCATACCTTCAACGATGTCGAGCTCGTCGTTCAGCGACTTGCCGTCTTCCACGGTGATGACGCCTTCCTTGCCGACTTTTTCCATCGCTTCAGCGATGCGCTCGCCGATCGATGCGTCCGAGTTGGCCGAGATCGAACCGACTTGGGCGATTTCCTTGGTGGTGGTGCATGGACGGGCGATCACGGCGATCTGCTCGACGGTGGCGGCGACGGCCTTGTCGATGCCGCGCTTCAGGTCCATCGGGTTCATGCCGGCGGCCACGAACTTCATGCCTTCGCGCACGATGGCCTGGGCCAGCACGGTGGCGGTGGTGGTGCCGTCGCCGGCGTTGTCGCTGGTGCGGGAAGCAACTTCCTTGACCATTTGCGCGCCCATGTTCTGCAGCTTGTCTTTCAGTTCGATCTCTTTGGCGACCGACACGCCGTCCTTGGTGACGGTAGGGGCGCCGAACGAGCGTTCCAGCACGACGTTGCGGCCTTTCGGGCCCAGGGTGACTTTGACGGCGTTGGCCAGGATGTTGACGCCTTCGACCATTTTGGCGCGCGCTGCGTCGCCGAAGATTACTTCTTTAGCTGCCATGTTGTTTCTCCAGAATTAGGTGAGTACTGTTTGCAAGCGTGCGGTCAATTACTTGACGACGATTGCCATGATGTCTTCTTCGCGCATGACCATCAGTTCTTGACCGTCAACTTTGACGGTCTGGCCGGCGTATTTGCCGAACAGAACGCGGTCGCCTACTTTGACATCCAGCGGACGGACTTTGCCATCTTCGAGAATCTTGCCATTGCCGACGGCGAGCACTTCGCCTTGATCCGGTTTTTCAGCGGCCGCATCAGGGATGATCAGGCCGGACGCAGTTTTGGTTTCCTGGTCGAGGCGTTTGACGATTACGCGATCGTTCAAAGGGCGAAGGTTCATACAAAACTCCTTAATTAGCATTGGTACAGTTTGTTGTCGTGCCAAACTTGCCTAAATGAGCAGATTGCCACAACGGAAAGTTGTCGAGGGTGCTGTTAGCACTCTCTCGGAACGAGTGCCAATTATAGGGACGACCCAACCGTATTTCAAGGCGCATACCTTGAGAAGGCGCAAAAAAGAAGGGGAATGTTGTAAAGATGACTACAAAATGCTAGCGTCCCTCCGGGGATCATCACCGATTTCGCGGAGTTCCGTCAGGGCGAGCGGCGCCAGACGGCCACCTTCGCCAACATCCTGGTCATATTTAAAGCAGGCGGCGCGGCATCGCTGGCGATGGTGGGCTGGACTTCGGAGCGGCTGGGCTACGTGCCCGGCGTGGCGCAGTCGGAGTCCGTGATCCAGGGCATGAAGCTGTTTGCTTACGGCGTTCCCGGTCCTCGGCTCGCTGGTGGTGATCCTGACGTCGCGGCACCTCGCGATCGGGCATAGGGCGCACGCCCGCGTGTTGCGGGCGAACCAGCGGTGAGTTCTAGCGGCCGCGCGAAAAATAACAGTCGAAGGCGTGGCGGATGGCGCACGCGAACAGCATCATTTGCAGGTAGGTTGTGGCCGTGGCCCTTGGTGAGGCGCTGAAGCAGGAAAATAACAGCACCAGCGCGCAGGTGATGAAGCCGAATTGCACCGTCCGGCGCGCCGGGGTGGACAGTGGCGTTCTTCCCGAGAAATACCAGGCGAAGACCGAATACAAGCCGCTGGCGATGGCGGTCATGGGCGCCAGCGTGGTGAGCGCCCAAGGCAACTGTTCCGACGAAAAATACGACGCCCCCACCGACAGGATTGCCGCCAGCAGGGCGATCAGGCCGACCACCCGGTACTGCTTTGGCGCCGCGACGACAGGCGAAGACGAAGGCGGCGGCGATGGCGGTTCGGGTAAGGCGGCCTCCGGTTCGGCCAGATCGCGGATATCGATATCGAAGGCGGCGGCGAGGGCCATCCTGGTTTCCCGCGAGGCGCTGCCGTCGGACTCGACCCGCTGGATTGTGCGTAGGCTGACGTCGGCGATCTCCGCCAGTTGCTCTTGAGACCAGGCGCGTTCGGCGCGCAGGCGCTTGACGGTTTTTGCACTTAACTTCATATCATCATCCATTGTTGGCTCCAGTTGTCAGTAATGAAACTGGAGGATGGGCGAATTATGCCCGAAACACTACGACAGTTTGCCGCCAGACCGCCGACATCGGGCCGCCACACTCGGGATAGGATTGCCGCCACCTGTAACTTGCGCCCTCGGATCGCATGCCTCCGGACCCGACTACCGTATTGGACCCGCGACGTGTTTGAGTTTTCTCAAAACCATCATTACGCAGGGCTCCAATACTAAATCCATCAATCTTGTTGAGAAAAGTTATGAACGTTACACCATCACACTCGGTGCGCCGACTACGTCGGGCGGCAAGGTCATTTCAGCGAGCGCCAATGGCGGTATAAATGGTGTGTCCATCGCCTTGGAAAATGACCTGATTTCTTGTCCGGCATGCAAATCGCAAGGTCAAATTCTGTGTGTCGGTCCAAGAATTCCAGAGCATTGGAACGGTAAGCAAGTGGCGCTGGAAAACGATCTCTGCCTGTGCGGTTGCATCCCCTCGCCCCGTCTTGTTGCAAGCCAATCATTGCGATGTCACGTAGTGGAAGTAACGCGCGGGACTAACGCTTCGTCAAGCGTGGACGTATCAGCTGCGGAACATTCAATTCTGGCGAAAGTGGACGAGGATTACGATCTCGACTTTCTGCTGACGGATAAAGTGTCCGGCGTTCCTATGGTCGACTGGCCTTACGTTATCGAACTCGCTGGTGGCAAGCATTTGGATGGCGCACCAATTCCAGTGGAAGAACCGCGAAGGTCTCCGCTCGACACGCCGACCATGCCATTTTGCGTGTTTTCGCGCCAGAGCCTTGTCCGATCAATCCCAACTGGGACCATTGAAATGACACAGCGGAGACCCGTCAAAACTCACACGGCAAAGCTGACACCTGTGTCCGATACGAAGTCAGAAATAGTAAAAGTAGATGATTCCTCGAAACTAAGGGAAATCAGGGCGCTTGTCGAAGCCAATAATCGATTTTCAGTGGGGACCGACGTTATCATCTGCCAGATTTACATGGAGTCGAGATTTGATAAGGATGCTCGAGCCCAGGGAAGTTCCGCGCGCGGATTAATGCAGTTGCTGAAAGCGCCGTTACGGGAACTCGCACGCTTGAAGAACTTGGAGAGACCGCGCAAGGAGCGGCGCCCAGAGGCCGAACTATACGCAGAAGCAGATGCCTTTCATGACAGTCCAGCGCTCGCTGACGAGGCGGTAAATATTCGCACGGGTACTGCGTATCTTCAGGCGTTAATATCCAAGAACAGCGCTGCCGGCGCGACTTCCCCAGTCGTGGAGGCATACAAGGACTACAGGGGGCTGCGCAACGGAATTTACTATGACAAGATCAAAGCTGCTGCCGAAAAATTATCAGCAAATCCTGATTCGATGGAAGTGTTGCGAGACATGGTCAAATGAAAAAAATCTTCAGTGTTATCGCTGTGTGTCTCGCCACCAGCGCCGTCGCGGCAGAGCAGGTTCTTACCTGTAAGTTGGGGCCTCGACCCTCTCAACATGTCGCTGTGGTTCGGGACTTGAAAATCGCTTCGACGTACATCTATTATCTTCAATATGGAAAAGTGCGCACACCGTTCTTTGGAAGTCTTGATAACTCGCGAGGCGCCATGGTTAATGCGCAGTGCGTGGGCAAGACGCAGCGCGCGCTGATTGTGTCCGGTGAATTTACTGCGAACGCGCTACAGGGTTTCGCCATCACATACTTTGCGGATTCAGACCGTCCAGATCGGTTGGACTTTGCGGAGAAGAACCGTCCAATGAGGTTTTACGTTGCGCCGCACGAGATGCTTATTGTGGTGGCCACGGGTGGCCTTGGCGAGACTGGGGGGAAATATTTGGCCTATCGTCATGTTGCGGGGCGCAGTGAACAAGACGAAGCTCAGGGAATGAACGAACTTCCATCATCGTCAGGATTTGACGTGTTCAACTTGCACGCGCGCTAACGGGGGCCGGCGGTTTATTCGTGGTACAGCTGCGAACGGCCGCCGTCGATCAGGATGTCGGTGGCGTTGATGAACGGGGCTTCGTCGCTGGCGAGGAACAGCGCGGTGGCGGCGACTTCCTCCGGCGTGCCGAGGCGCTTGCAGGGCAGCAGCGCGGCCTGGCGAGTGCGTTCGGCCTCCGGGTCCGGAAAGCCGGCAAAGTGGCGTTCGACCATGTCGGTGACGATCAGCCCCGGCGAGATCGAGTTGACGCGGATGCCGCGCGCGGCGTATTCCAGGCCCAGCGCGCGCGTCAGGCCGATCAGCGCGTGCTTGGCGACCGGGTAGGGGAAGCAACCGGGAATGATCTTGTGGCCGTGGACCGATGCGATGTTGACGATGCTGCCGCCGCCTTGCACCAGCATGGCCGGCAGCACGGCGCGCGCGGCGTTCCAGGCGCCTTCCAGGTCGACGGCGAAGCAGCGCTTCCAGTCGTCGTCGCTCAAGGTCAGCGGATCGCCGAAGACGTTCATGCCGGCGTTGTTGACCAGGATGTCGATTTTGCCGAAGCGCGCCACGGTGCGCGCGACGAGCAGTTCCATCGCGGCGCGGTCGGCGACGTCCGCTGCGATGAAGAAGGCGCGTTCGGGGCCGAGTTCGTCGGCGATGGCGCGGGCATGGTCGTCGTCGCGGTGGCTATTGAGGACGACCAGCGCGCCTTCCGCCACGAAGCGGCGGGCGATGGCCGCGCCGATGCCTTGTGTCGAGCCGGTGACGATGGCGACCTCGTTTGATAAGCGATTTGTCACGCGGGCCCCGGCGAATCACGGTTAGCGGGGTTAATGGCGGTCGCCGCGCGTCTTCAGCTGGTCCAGCAGCACCGCCACCAGCAGGATCACGCCGCGCATCAGATACTGGTAAAACGCGTCGACATCCATCAGGTTCATGACGTTTTCCACCGTGCCCATGATCAGCACGCCGATCAGCACGCCGAAGATGCGCGCCTTGCCGCCCTGTAGCGAAACGCCGCCCAGCACGCAGGCCGAGATCACATCGAGCTCGAAGCCCTGCGCCGCATTCGGCTGGCCACTGGTGATGCGCGAGGCCAGGATCAGGCCCGCCATCGCGGTGACCAACCCTTGCAGCAGGAAGATCCACACGCGCAGCCGCTCGACGCGCACGCCGGCCAGCCGCGCCGCCTCCGGATTGCCGCCGATGGCCAGCGTGTTGCGGCCGAAGACCGTCTGGTTCAGCAAAACACCGAACACCACGAAGCAGCAGGCGCAGATCAGCACCGGCAGCGGCATGCCGAAGATGCGGGTGTCGCCGAAGTCGATGAAGGCGTCGTTGTTGATGCCGACCGCCTGGCCCTGCGAGACGATGAAGGCCAGGCCGCGCACCATCAGCATCGTCGCCAGGGTGGCGATCAAGGCGTTCACCCGCAGGTAGGCGATCAACACGCCATTGAGCGCGCCGATCAGGGCGCCGGCCGCGAGACCGGCGCCCACCGCCAGCGCCACGCTGCCGCTATGTTCCAGCACGATCGCCCCCAGCACGCCGGCGAAGGCGATGGTGGAACCGACCGACAAATCGAAGTCGCGCGAGGCGAGGCACAGCATCATGGTGCACGCGACCATGCCGATCTGCGCCACCGACAGCATCAGCCCGACGACGTTGGTCACCGAGAAGAAGTTTTCGACGGTGACGGCCAGCACCGCGAACAGTACGACATACGCCAGCGGCATGCTGTATTCGATCAGCCATTGACGCGAGACCAGGGGAGCCGCCGGCTTGGCGGCGGGATTGATGGATGAGACGTTCATGCGATGCTCCGGGTATGAAGGGCTGGCGTTTCAATGTGGGCGGGGGCGGGGGCAAGGCCGCCGGCGGTCGCATCGGGCAGCGCCAGGCGCAGCACCTCGGTTTCGCTGGCGTCGGCGCGCGACAGTTCGCCGCAGATGGCGCCTTCGCGCATGACGATCACGCGGTCCGAGATGCCCAGCACCTCCGGCAGTTCGCTCGAGACGACGATCACGCAGCAACCGCGTTCGGCCACCTCGTGGATGATGCGGTAGATGTCGTTTTTGGCGCCGACGTCGATGCCGCGCGTCGGTTCGTCGAGGATCAGCACCTTCAGCCCGGGTTCGGCCAGCCAGCGCGCCAGGATCACCTTCTGCTGGTTGCCGCCCGAGAGCAGGCGGATCTCCTGCTCGCGGTTGGGCGTCTTGATGCGCAGCCGGGCGATGAATTCGTCGGCCAGCGCCGCCTCCTTCTTATGGCGCAGGAACAGGCCCGCGCGCAGGTCGATGCGGCGCACGCTGATGTTGATGTTCTCCGCCACCGAGGCGGTGGCCAGGATGCCTTGCTCCTTGCGGTCCTCCGGACACAGCACGATGCCGGCGGCGATGGCGTCGGTCGGCGCGCCGGTCGGCACGATCGCGCCGTCGAGCAGCACCTGGCCGGCGCTGCGCGGATCGGCGTTGTACAGCAACCGCATCAACTCGCTGCGGCCGGCGCCGACCAGGCCGAAAAAGCCCAGCACTTCGCCGCCGCGCACGGAAAAGCTTTGCGGACCTCGCATGTGGCGGCCGTTGAGGCCTTGTATCCGCAGGCGTTCCGCGCCGAGCGCGCGCGGACGGTAATCGTAGATGTCGCTCAGTTCACGCCCCACCATGTCGCTGATCAGGCGGTCGCGCGGAACCTCGGCCATGACGTGGTGCGTGACGATCTTGCGGCCGTCGCGGAAGATGGTGCAGGCGTCGCACAGCGCGTACAGTTCCTCCAGCCGGTGCGAGATGTAGATCAGCGTGCGGCCGTCGGCGCGCAGTTCGCGCACCAGGCGGAACAGGATTTCGGTCTCGCGGTGCGACAGGCTGCTGGTCGGTTCGTCGAAGGCGATGACCTGGGCATCCTGCATGATGGCCTTGCAGATCTCGACCATCTGCCGCTGCGCGATCGACAGGTCGGCCAGCCTGGCGTCCGGCGCCAGGTCGACGCCGATGGCGGCCAGCTTCTCCGACACCATGCGGTGGGCCTTGGGTTTGTCCAGTATCCCGAAGCGGGTCGGCATGCGGCCCAGCAGCACGTTCTCCGCCACCGTCAGCTCGGGCACGTACTGCAGCTCCTGGTGGATGACGGCGATGCCGGCGCCGATGGCGTCCTTGGCGCTGGTGAAGCGGCACTCGGCGCCGTCGACCAGCAGGCGGCCGCCGTCGGGTTTATATTGGCCGCCCAGTATTTTGAGCAGGGTCGACTTGCCCGCGCCGTTCTCGCCCAGCAGGCCATGCACCTGGCCGGCGTGCGCGTCGAAGCTCACGCCGTTCAGGGCTTTCACGCCGGGGAAGAATTTGCAGACCTCGTCGAATTGGAGGTAAGCCGCCATGGCTTACATCCCCATTTGCTTGCGGACGTCGGCCTGGTTGGCGCGCGTCATCAGCATGCCCTTGGTCAGCACTTCGGCCGGCGGGGTCGCTTTCCCGGTGATCCAGTTGTACATGTTGACCGACGTCTCGTAGCCGTGCTGCCTGGCGCTGATCATCACCGAGCCATAAAAGCCGGTGGGCGCCGGTTTGTTCAGTTCATTCTCGGCGGCCTTGGCGCCGCCGATGCCGACGCCGACCATCGCGTCGGCCTTGATGCCGCGGCCTTCGGCGGCGCGCACGGCGCCCAGCACCGCTTCATCGTTCAGGCCCACGGCCACCCAGTGCTTGAAGCGCGCGTTCTTGGTCAGCGCGATGTTGGCGGCGTTGAAGGCGCTCTCGGTGTCGGTCTTCGCTTGCGGCGCGTCGACGATGTTCGCGACCGGGAAGCCGGCCGCCTTGAGCGCGTCGATGGCGCCGGTGGTGCGTTCCTTGGCGGTCGGCAGCTGGTCGTAGGCGACGCGGATTACGCCCACGTCGGCGATGTTCCATTTGCGGTTCTTGACTTCGGCGGCGATGCCTTCGCCGACCTGCTTGCCGATGGCGTAGCCGGAGATGCCCATGTGCGGGATCGAGGCGATCGGCTTGCCGCTGCCGTCGACCAGCCGGTCGTCGACCGAGATCACCTTGAGGTTGTTGCGCTTGGCCGAGCGCTCGATGGCCTTGCCCAGCTTGACGTCCGGGGCGCAGATGACGAAGCCCTGGGCTTTTTGCGCGGCCAGGTTGTCGATCGCGGCGATCATTTTCTCGCCGTTGGGGATGCCGATCTTGACCAGGGTGAAGCCCTTGTCCTTGGCCGCCTGCTCGGCGTAGCGCCATTCGTCCTGGAACCACGGCTCCTCCGCCTGTTTGACGAGGAAGCCGATCTTGACCGGATCGGCGGCGTGGGCGACGCCGATGAGTTGGGTCGCGGCGATCAGGCATAGCGATGCTGCGGCGAGCAAGGTACGTTTCATGGTAAGTCTCCGTTGATTTTGTTTTCAAGCTTGGTACGATGCGCATATGTTTGCGCATTCGTTTTGTATTTCTTCAGGCAGAAAAAAGCCGGCGTCGAAGCGCCGGCTCGTTCACTACCGCATCACCATTCGGCGACGCTGCCATCCGCATGGCGCCATACAGGATTGCGCCAGTCGGGTGCGTTTTTGCTCGCGGCGATCACCCGTTCCTCGTCCACTTCCACGCCCAAACCTGGTTTAGGCAGCGGCTTGCAGTAGCCGTCGGTGATCGTGAAGTCTTCCTTGTTGATCACGTAGTCGAGCAGCTCGCCGCCCTTGTTGTAGTGGATGCCCATGCTTTGCTCTTGCAGCACGGCGTTGTACGACACGAAGTCGACCGCCAGGCACGAGGCCAGCGCCACCGGACCCAGAGGGCAGTGCGGCGCCAGGGTGATGTCGTAGGCTTCGGCCATCGAGGCGATCTTCAGGCATTCGGTGATGCCGCCGGCGTGCGACAGGTCCGGCTGCACGATCGACAGGCCGCCGGCCGCGAACACGTTCTTGAATTCGAAGCGCGAGTACATGCGCTCGCCGGCGGCCAGCGGAATCGCCGTCATTTCGGCCAGGCGCGCGTAGTACTCGGCCTGCTCGGCCAGCACCGGCTCTTCGACGAACAATGGACGGAACTGCTCCAGTTCGCGCAGCAGCGTCTTGGCCATCGGCGCGGCCACGCGGCCGTGGAAGTCCAGGCCGAATTCGATGGTGTTGCCGAACGCTTCGCGGATCTCGGCCACGCGCTGCACCGCCTTGTCGACGGCCGCCGAGGTGTCGAGCATGCCCAGTTCCTCGGTACCGTTCATCTTGAAGGTGTCGAAGCCGCCGGCCTTGAGTTTGGTGATCTGTTCGATGATGTCGGACGGACGGTCGCCGCCCACCCAGCTGTACATCTTCATGCGGTCGCGCACCAGGCCGCCCAGCAGTTCATAGACAGGCTTGCCCATCACTTTGCCCTTGATGTCCCACAGCGCCTGGTCGATGCCGGCGATCGCGCTCATCAGGATGGCGCCGCCACGGTAGAAGCCGGCGCGGTACATGGTCTGCCACAGGTCGTTGATGCGGGCCGGGTCGGCGCCGATCAGGTATGGTTCCATTTCCTGGACGGCGGTCTCCACGGTGCGCGCGCGGCCTTCGATGACCGGTTCGCCCCAGCCGACCACGCCTTCATCGGTCTCGATTTTCAGCAGCATCCAGCGCGGTGGAACACGATAGGTCGTCAGTTTGGTGATTTTCATAGGAGAAGGAGAATAAGTTCGGGGAACAGCCTTCAGTCTAAGCGTCCCGCCTAGACAGGAAATATGATTAATTCAACACGAGCCATATCATTATCGAATAGCAGAAATAAGCCAGCCAGCTATCTGATATCAGCATAGCTGATAGTTGCAAATTCATACCAATTGTAAACCTTGTCCCTTTAGACTGGCGCAATTCTATCCTCCGGAGCACGGCCAGCATGATCGATTCCAGTACGCATGTCGCGTCGACCCCCGGCATCATGCTGCTGCGCGTCGGCCAGGCCGGCACCGCGCTGCGCTGGGACCCCGCCGGCCGCTGCTGGCGCTGGCCCGATCCGCAGGGCGGCCAGTTGTACGCCTGGCCGGCCCCGGCCGGCATGCCCAGCGGCCAGCGCCTGCAGGAAAACGCCTGCGTGCTGGCGTGCTGCACCTCCGGCCGCGTGCTGCTGGGGCAGGGCAAGCGCCTTGGCATGGTCGAGTTGCCGGCGCCCGGCCAGGCCAGCCGGCCGCTGCAAAGCCAGGTCCTGCTCACCGTCGACGCCGCCGAGCCGCGCACCAGCATCAGCGACGGCTGCACCGACCGCGGCGGCAATTTCGTCTTCGGCACCGCCAACACGGCCAGCGACCAGCGTCCGATCGGCAGTTTTTACCAGTATTCGCACCAGCACGGGCTGCGCCGGCTGGCCTTGCCGGTGGTCGTCAAGGCCGGCGGCATCGCCTTCAGCACGGACGGGCGCCGCATGTACTTCGCCGACACCGCCCAGGGCGACATCATGCAATGCGAATATGATTCGGAGCGCGCCAAGGTGAGCAACGTGAAAACCTTTGCGCCGGTGCTGGCGCGCGGCGCCGGCGCGGCCGTGGTCGACAGCGGCGACCGGCTGTGGAGCGTGCAGGGCGGCGCCCTGGTCCAATACGCGCCGCACGGCGGCGCGCTGCGCCGCATCGGCATGGCGCGCGAGGCGGCCGCCGGCGTGGCGTTCGGCGGCGAGGGCCTGCGCCAGCTGCTGGTGCTCGGCGCGAACGGCGGCCTGTACGGCCTGCCGCCCGACCTGGCGCCAGATTCGCCGGCGGATCTGGCGCGCCATCCGTCCCGGGGCGTGCCGGACGTGCCGTTCGACGATGGCGGCGCCGCCCGCTTCGCCGTTCTGCCCGGACCTGCCATCGGTGATTGACGCTGCACCAGCCCGCCATATATGATGGGCGATCAAGATAATCACCCATATGACCGATTCCCGCTCAGACCGCTTTGTTCGTTCCCATCTAAAAACCCGCCATCTGGTCTTGCTGGTAGAACTGGGCCGCCATGGCTCCATCGCCCACGCGGCGCAAGCCGCCAACCTGACTCAGCCAGGTGCGTCCAAATTACTGGGCGAGCTTGAACACGCGCTCGGCGTTCAGCTGTTCGAGCGGCTCTCGCGCGGCGTCTCGCCGACCTGGTACGGGAAAGTACTGATCCGCCGCGCCGGCGCGGCGCTGGCCGAGATGGACGCCGCCCACCAGGAAGTGATGGAGCTGCTGTCCGGCCTGCGCGGACGCGTGGGCATCGGCACCGTGCTGGCGCCGGCCACCAGCCTGGTGCCGAAGGCGATCAACCTGCTCAAGTCGCGCCACGCGCGCGTGCATGTCGCGGTCAAGATGTCGACCAGTAAAGTGCTGGTCGAGCGCCTGCGCAGCGGCGAGCTCGATCTGGTGGTCGGCCGCATCCTCGACACGGCCGCCGCCGACGAACTCAATTTCGAACCGCTGACCGACGAGCCGCATCTGCTGATCGCGCGCAGCGGCCATCCGCTCGCCGGCCGCACCGACCTGCAACTCGAAGAGCTGATGCACCAGTGCTGGGTGTTGCCGCCTGCCGGCAGCATCCTGCGCGACCGCCTGACCGCGTTGTTTTTATCGCACGGCCTGGAGCAGCCCGGCGAGACGGTGGAGACGCAAGACTTGCCGGTGGTCGCCAGCCTGTTGATGAGCAGCGACATGGTGGTAGCGCTTCCGGCGGACGCCGTGCAAGCGTATCTGCAAGCCGGATTGATGACCGTGCTGCCGTTCGACCTGGGCGTGAGCATGGATTCGTTCGGCATCGTCACGCGCAAACGGCACCAGCTCTCGCCTGGCGCCGATGCAATGTTGTTGGCTTTGCGCGACGCCGCCGCCAGCATGTACCCGCATTACCTGCCGCCGGCTTGATCTTCTTTCTATTCCTGTTGCCATAGCTGAGCTATTGCTGTTTGCGTCATTGTGTATGTCTGATATACGAACTTGATATGGGCAGATTGCAATTAGCTATTGGCTTCTGAACTCGTGTTTCGCTTAGCATCCAGTCTATCCGTCCGCTCTGTACCAGAGACGGAACTCATACAAACACTGGAGATGCACATGAAACACAAGAAAATGAGCTTGCTCATCGCGGCGCTTTTCACCACCCCGTTGATGGCGCAGCAAGCCTTGGCACAAGAAGCCGCAGCGGCAGCCGCCGCGCCCGCGGCACCGTCGGCGCCAGTGGCCGGCGATATCCAGCAAGTCAACGTGACCGGCATCCGCGCCTCCGTGCGCAACGCGCTGGCGGCCAAGGAAGCCAGCAACAGCATGGTGGAAGTCGTATCGTCGGAAGACATCGGCAAGCTGCCCGACACCACCATCGCCGAATCGTTGGCGCGCCTGCCTGGCCTGTCGTCCGGCCTCGATCGCGGCAACGCGTCGCAAATCGTCGCGCGCGGCATGGGCCCACGCTTCATCGGCGCCACGCTGAACGGCCGCGAACTGGCATCGTCGGAGCCTAACCGCGCCGTGCGTTTCGAGCAGTTCCCGTCGGAGTCGCTGAGCGGCGCCACCGTCTACAAATCGCAGAACGCCGAGCTGGTTGAAGGCGGCATCGCCACCTCGATCGACCTGCAAACGGTTTCGCCGCTGAAATACAATGGCCGCCAGATTTCGCTCAAGGCCGACGCCCTGTACTACGCGATCTCCAAGGACATTCCGGGCGCCGACAAGACCGCGCCGCGCCTGGGCGGCGTCTACATCGACCAGTTCCTGAACAAGACATTGGGCGCGGCCATCGCGTTCAGCTATCAGGACCAGCCGTCGGTGCAAAAGAACGTTCGCCACTGGGGCTTTGACGAAGGCGCCAATCCAAAGACGCCATGGGGCTTCCAGGACGATGTCCGTCGTGGCAGCAATGAGCGCAGCAGCGTGCTGGCCAAAGTCGAGTGGAAGCCGAACAACAACGTGCTGATCACCGCCGACACCTATTACGCCAAGTCGTCGGTCGACGAAGACCAGTTGCAGCACTGGACGGATGGACTGAGCAACTTCTCGAACTACAGCAATGTCAACGTGAGCAACGGCTATGTCGCCGGCGCCACCGCCGACTGGACCAAAGTGGTGAACAACCACTCGCGCTGGACCCAGGATAGCAGCGTCGCCGCCAGCGGCTTGAACGGCAAGTTCAACGCCGGCGACTGGAAAGTCGAAACCGATCTGTCGACCTCGCACGCGATGCGCGGCAGCGCCTGGGTAGACGTGCGCCAGACCAGCAACGACTTCACCAAGACCACCTGGAATTTCACCGGCAACGAGAACCAGTCATATAACTTCGGCGGTCTGAATACCGGCAACCCGGCCAACTTCGGCGCCGCCCAACTGTACGTCGATACCGACGGCCACGTGAAGGATCTGCTGAACGCCGCGTCGGTGAGCGCCGCCCGTCCGATCGAGAACAGCATCATCAACCGCATCAAGGTCGGCGTACGCGCGTCCGACCGCGAAAAGAGCTATCGCCAGACCACCTGGCAGTTCGATGGCGTGACCATTCCACAATCGGCTTACGAGACCGTCACCGTCGATGGCTTCCCGTCGTACATCGCGCTCAAGGATTTCAACGGCAGCATCGCCACCGCCTTCGGCCCGAACGCCTCCAATCCGACCGGCCGCGCGCAGACGCAAAACGATCTGCTGTCCGGCTGGAAGGTCAAGGAGCGCAGCACCTCGGCCTACATCCAGGGCGACCTCGATGGCGAAGCGTTCGGCAAGACCTACCGCGGTAACGTCGGCGTGCGCGTCGTGCACACCAAGACCGACAGCTACGGCAACGAGTCGCTGGGCGGCGCTCCGGCGACCCCGGTGTCGGCCGGCACCTCGTACACCGAGATCCTGCCTAGTCTGAACCTGATCCTCAATCTGGACGAGAAGCAGGAACATCAGGTTCGTTTCAGCCTGGCCCGCGCCATGTCGCGCGCGCCGCTGGACGAACTGCGCGCCTCGCGTAATCTGAGCCTGTCGACCGGCGGCCAGCCAATCACCGGCAGCGCCGGTAATCCCGAGCTGAAGCCGATGATGGCCAACCAGGTCGATCTGGCGTACCAGTGGTACTTCTCGAAGGGTTCGTTGCTGTCGGCCGGCGCCTTCTACAAGGAAGTGCAGCGCTACATCGCCATCACCCAGTCGGAGAACATCACCCGTTCGGTCAACGGCAAAGGTGGCAACATCCGTGGCCTGGAACTGGTGTACCAGCAAGCCTTCACCGGTTTGCCCGCGCCGTTCGATGGTCTGGGTATCGCCAGTAACTACGCTTACACGGCCAGCACCATCCGTGAGCAGACCCCGCGCGTGAATCCCTACCCGATCGAGGGCCTGATGAAGCACAACGGCGGCGTGACGCTGTGGTATGAAAAAGCGGGTTACGAAGCGCGCCTGTCGGCCAACTATCACAGCTCGTTCGTGCGCAATCCAACCTGGAGCGCCGGCCAGTTGCTGGTCAACGAAGACGAAACCTATCTGACGCTGAACCTGGCCAAGCAAATCACGCCTAACATCCAGCTGCGCTTCGGTGTCGACAACCTGACCAATCAGAAGGCCGTCTACACCAGTGCTAACAACCCGCTGCAGCAGGAAGTGACCGAGTTCGGTCGCCGCTTCAACCTGGGCCTGTCGTTCAAGCTGTGATGTCCTAGTCTCTTGTAACTTTTTTATCGTGGTTTTACGGAGCGGTGCGTGAGAGCGCTGCTCCGTTTTTTTTAACCCGCACGGCTAGGCGGGGTCGTACCCCCAGGGGTACGACCCCAGGTTTGCGGGTTTCGCCTATCGGGAGTCCAATTTGAATTCCAACATCTTCAATTGGCGGGGCTTTGGCTCCGCTTTTTTGCTGCTGGCGGCCTGCGTGTCGGCCCACGCGGCCACCACCTCCACCACTTCCACCAAGCCTGACGTCAAAGCGGGGCGCGAGCGCCTGTCGCTCGATCGCGGCTGGCTGTTCCACCTGGGCGACGTTGTCCACCCGCCCATCGTCGGCCACGAGGAATCGTATAGCAACGCCAAAGCCGGCAACGCGCCCGGCGCGGCCGGCACCGAATTCGATGACTCCGACTGGCGCCGCCTCGATCTGCCGCACGATTGGGCCGTCGAAGGGCCGTTCGATCCGAAGGCCAATATCTCGCAGGGCTACCGTCCGCGCGGCATCGGCTGGTATCGCCGCTACCTGAAGGTCGACCCGGCCGATCGCGGCCGCCATTTCGAGCTACAGTTCGACGCCATCGCCACCCACGCCACGGTCTGGGTCAACGGCAATGTGGTCAACCGCAACTGGTCCGGCTACAACGCCAGCAACATCGACATCACGCCGTATCTGAATTATGGCGACTCGCTCAACACCATCTCGATCCGCGCCGATGCGGAGGCGATGGAGGGCTGGTGGTACGAGGGCGCCGGCATGTACCGCCACGCGTGGCTGGTCAAGCGCGCGCCGCTGCACGTGGCGACCGACGGCGTGTACGCCGTGCCGCGCGCCGGTAAAGGAAAACAGTGGACCTTGCCGGTGGAAGTCACCGTCAACAACAGCGGCAAGAAGGTCTCCGACGTCACCGTCGAAGTCACGCTGTTCGACCCGGCCGGCAAGCAGGTCGGCCGCCAGACCGCCAAGGCGTCGGTCGGCGTATTGAAGGATGCCGTCGTCAAGCTGCCGTTTTCCATCAACGATCCGGCCCTGTGGTCGATCGAGAAAACCAATCTGTACCGCGTCACCACGCGCGTGATCCAGGACGGCAAGGCGCAGGACGAGGTGTCGCTGCACACCGGCTTCCGCACCATCCGCTTCGACGCCCAGCAGGGCTTCTTCCTCAACGGCCAGCACGTCAAGCTGCAGGGCGTGTGCATCCACCAGGACCACGCCGGCGTCGGCGTGGCGATCCCGGATTCGGTGTGGGAATACCGCCTGCGCCGTCTCAAGGAATTGGGCGTGAACGCGATCCGCTTCTCGCACAACGCGCCGGCGGCCGAGGTGCTGGACATGGTCGACCGCATGGGCTTTGTCGTCATGGACGAGAACCGCAACTTCAATCCGTCGCCGGACTACATGAAGCAGCTGGAGTGGATGGTCAAGCGCGACCGCCACCATCCGGGCATCATCCTGTGGTCGGTCTTCAACGAGGAGCCGGTGCAGGGTTCGGAAGTCGGCTACGAGATGGTGCGCCGCATGGCGGCCGTGGTCAAATCGCTGGACGACACGCGTCCGGTGACGGCGGCGATGAACGGCGGCTTCTTCAGCGACCTGAATGTCTCGCACGCGGTCGACGTGGTCGGCGCCAACTACCAGGTGCCGGATTACGACCGCTATCACAAGGCCTTCCCGGACAAGCCTTTCACCAGCTCGGAGGACACGTCGGCCTTCATGACGCGCGGCGAGTTCAAGACCGTCAAGGAAAAGGGCATCATCGCCAGCTACGACGACCTGGCCGACGCCGCGCAGTGGGGTAATACCCACCGCGACGCGTGGGAGGCGATCGCCACCCGTCCTTACGTGGCCGGCGGCTTCGTCTGGACCGGTTTCGATTATCGCGGCGAACCGACGCCCAACGAGTGGCCCGCTGTCAGCTCGGTGTTCGGCATCATGGACTTGAACGGCTTCCCGAAGAACGCCTACTATATCCATCAGGTGCAGTGGATCAAGGACCGTCCGCTGATCCACATCGCGCCGCACTGGAACTGGAGCGGCAGCGAGGGCAAGGAGATCCGCGTGATGGTGATGGCCAACGTCGAGAAGGTGCAGCTGCTGTTGAACGGCAAAGCGCTCGGCGAGCAGCAGGTCGATCCGTTCCGCATGAACTTCTTCAATGTCGCCTACGCGCCGGGCAAGCTGGAGGCGGTCGGTTATCGCGGCGGCAGGGAAGTCGCGCGCACGTCGGTGGAGACCACCGGCGCCGCCGTCGCGCTGGAGCTGGTGCCGGACCGCGCGCAACTGGCCGGCGATGGCCGCGACGCCATGCCGATCACGGTGCGCGCGCTGGACGCGCAAGGCCGCGCGGTGCCGCTGGCCGACGCCAATGTCACCTTCGCGGTGACGGGCGGCGGCCGCTCGATCGGCCATGGCAACGGCGATCCGACCTCGCACGAGGACGAGAAGGGCGCCACGCGCCGTCTGTTCAACGGCCTGGCGCAATTGATCGTGCAGACCAACTGGGACAGCAATCAGCCGGTAGAGGTGGTCGCCACGGCGCCCGGCCTGCACGCGGCGAAGATCGCGATTCCGGTCAAGGCGGTGGCGCCCGAGCCGTTCGTCGCCAGCGCCGACGCGCCGACGACCTTCGTGCGCAGCTGGCGCGTGGCGCCGGTCAGCGACCAGCGTCCGGACCCGAACCAGAAACTGGCCGGCTTCGATATGAACACCTGGGGATGGGGTTCGCCGCCGCTATGGGCCGACGCCGGCGCGAAATATCACCTGTACCGCTCCAGCTTCACGCCGCGCAAGAACCTCGCCAACGGCAACGGCTTGATCCGCTTCGGAGGCATCCGTGGCAAGGCCGAAGTGTGGGTCGACGGCGCGCTGGTGGGGAAGAAGGACACGTACGCGCCCGCGCCACTGGACCTGTCATTGCCGGCGGGCACTGGCAAACGTGAGATCAATGTGATCGTCGAAGCCGAGCCAGGTCAGGGCAGCGGCATCGAAGGGCACGTCACGATCGAGCCGCGGGTAAAGTGATGACGCTGGCAAAGCAATAAGAATGTGTCTTGTATTCTTAGCCATTAATTAAATCCATCGTAAATCCCGTGTCCGCAGCCCCAAATTGGTGCTGCGGACACGGGATTCGGTTGACGGCGCCCCGCGCGCTGCCTATAGTGGCGGGATGATTTCCGAATTTGAAGAACTATCCGACAAGATCGACCAGTTGGCCGAGATGACCAATGCCTTGCGCCGCGAGAATGCACAGTTGCGTCAAGCGAATGCCGCCATCGTGGCCGAGAACCTGGGCTATCAGCGCCGCCTCAACGACGCCTCCGCGCGCATCGTGGCGCTGCTGGAAAAAGTGCCGTCGCTGGATCAGGAGTCCAAGCCCGAGTCCGACCAGGACGATGCTGAGCAAGCCGCAACCGACAAACTGGCTGAAAAAGAGGATGTACGATGATTCAGCTGGATGTGTCCATCATGGGACAGCCATACCGTCTGGTGTGCAAACCCGAGGAAGAGCGCGCGCTGCGCGAAGCGGCCGCTTTGCTGGACAAGAAGATGACCGGCATCCGCGATGGCGGCAAGATCAAGGGCAACGACCGCATCGCCGTGATGGCCGCGCTGGGCATGGCGGCGGAATTCCTGTCGGTGAAATCGCCGCAAGGTCCGTTGTCTGACATGTCGATCCTGGAAGTGCAGACCAAGATCGCGGCCATGCACAAAGTGCTCGATAGCGCACTTACCCCGCAAGAAACCCTGTTTTAATTCGCTAAACTCCTTCCTTTGCGGCGGACAAGAGAGTAAACTTCTTCGTACCCTGCGGTGTTCGCGATTGCCATATATTCCTTGAACCATTTATGTGCACCGGTTGCGGAATTTTGTTCGATGGGCGTGAGCGTCGCTAGACCGATGAACCCGAAATTGAACTAACTGTGACCACCTTGAACCGTTTGGTTCGGGATGCCGGCAAAGACGGCACAGGCGGGGCCTAATCTTAGAAAGCGGTTGTTAGCATGTGAATGCGCAGCCGCTTTTTTTCGTCTGGAGAAAAGCGATGCAATACTGGTTGATGAAGTCCGAGCCCGATGAAGTCAGTATCGACGACGTGATGGCGTCAAAGGATCAGACCACGCCGTGGTTCGGCGTGCGTAACTACCAGGCGCGCAATTTCATGCGCGACCAGATGCGGGACGGCGACGGCGTGCTGTTCTACCACTCGAGCTGCCCGGAGCCGGGCATCGCCGGCCTGGCGGTGGTGGCGGGCGGGCCGTATCCCGACGCCACGCAGTTCGACAAGACCAGCAAGTACTACGACGCCAAGGCGACGCCGGAGCAGCCGCGCTGGATTTCGGTCGATGTGAAGGGCACGGAGAAAACCCGTTTGCTGTCGCTGGCCGAGATGCGGACCATCCCGGCGCTGGAGGATATGGTGGTGCTGCAGAAGGGCAGCCGCCTGTCCATCACGCCCGTCACGGCGGCGCAATGGAAAGCGATCGTCAAGCTTTTGAAGAAATGACCGGCGCGCGGCCTTTCTGTTTGACCTTGTAGGCCCACACCAGCATGGCGATGGCGCCGACGATCATCGGCAGCGACAGCACCTGGCCGGAGGTGATCGGCATGCCCAGGATGGTGGTCTCCCAGTCCGGCGTGCGGAAGTACTCGGTGAAGAAGCGCGCGCACCCGTACAGCAGCGTATAAAAGGCGCCCACCGCCAGGCGCGGACGCTCCTTGCGGGCGTACAGCCACAGGATCGCGAACACCAGCAAGCCGTCGATCAGCATCTGGTAGATCGGCGACGGATGGCGCAGCCCTTGCAGGAACACGGGGTTGGGGAACAGCGGGTACGAGATGTCCGGCCACATCATCGCCCATGGCAGCGACGGATCGGACACCACGCGGCCCGGCAGCTCCGAGTTGATGAAGTTACCAAGGCGTCCCGCCGCGTACCCGAGCGGCACCAGCGGCGCGATGAAGTCGTAGACGTCGAGCAGATTGCGCCCGGCGCGTCGCGCCCATACGGCCATCGCGATCAACACGCCGATAAAGCCGCCGTGGAACGACATCCCGCCATGCCAGATCTTGAAGATCTCGATCGGGTTGGAGAAGTATTTGACCGGCTCATAAAACAGCACCTCGCCCAGGCGGCCGCCGATGACTACGCCGAGCATGCCGTAGAACAGCATGTCGTCCAGGTCCTCCTTGCGCCAGCCCTGCGCGGCGATGTGCGGCTGCTTGATGCGCACCCGGCCCAGGGTGATGAACAGCGCGAAGGCCAGCACGTACATCAGGCCATACCAGTGGATCGCGACCGGTCCCAGATGAATGGCGACCGGATCGGGCATCGGATGTATCAGCATAGAGCGTTCTTTCCCAAGTTCTTATTCAGTAGTTCCAAAAAGCCGCGCAGCACCGGCGAGGTATTGTCGCGGCGCCAGGCCAGGCCGGTTTCGACCAGCGGGCCTGCGCCGGCCAAGGCCCGGTATTCTACCCCGGGCCGCATCAGGTTGGAGACCGACTGCGGCACCAGCGCCATGCCCATGCCGGCCGACACCAGGCTGACGATGGTCTGCATCTGGATCGCCTGCTGGCCGATCTCCGGCGTGATGCCGGCGTCGCGGAACACCGACAGGATGGCGTCGTACAGCGCCGGCGAGATCGCGCGCGGGAACACGATCAGCGGTAACCGTGGCAGCGCGGCCAGCGCCACCTTGCCCTTCTTCGCCAGCAGGCCGGCCGGCACGGCCAGCACCAGCGGCTCGTTGAGCACCGGCAGATAGTCCAGTTCCAGCCTGGCCTTGTCGGGCAGCGGTGGAATCAGCAGGCCGGCGTCGATGCGGTTGTGCAGCAGGTCGTCGAGCTGCAGGTCGGAGGTGGCCTCCTGCAGCGTGATCTGCACCTGCGGATAGGCGGCGCGGTAGGCGCGCAGGAACGGCGGCAGCACGCTGTAGTCGGCCGAGGAGACGAAGGCCAGCGTCAGGCGTCCCACCTCGCCGGCGGCGGCCCGCTGGACCAGCTGCGGCAGCTCCAGCGCCCGCGCCAGCAGCCGCCTGGCCTCCGGCAGCAGCGCGATGCCGGCCGGCGTCAGCGCCACGCCACGGCGGTTGCGCTCGAACAGCGCCGCGCCCAGTGACTGCTCCAGCGCCTGGATCGTTTGCGACAGCGGCGGCTGCGTCATGTGGAGGCGCAGCGCGGCCTTGCCGAAGTGGAGTTCCTCGGCCACGGTGACGAAGTAGCGCAGTTGCCGGAGTTCCAGGTTCATCCTCGTTCCAGATTCATATGTGTTTGTATTGAAATTTACTCTGGTGATATTTTATACGACTCACAGAGGCGGAAATCATATATTTGACACCGGCGCAGGGGCAAGGCAATCTGTCAGGCTACGCTCAAAGCCTTAGAGCCGCCTTATCACTGGAGAAACATCATGCCTGTATACCGTTCCCGCACCACCACCCACGGCCGCAACATGGCCGGCGCGCGCGCCCTGTGGCGCGCCACCGGCATGAAGGATGGCGATTTCGACAAGCCTATCGTCGCCGTGGTCAACTCCTTCACGCAGTTCGTGCCCGGCCACGTGCACCTGAAGGACCTGGGACAGCTGGTGGCGCGCGAGATCGAGAAGGCCGGCGGCGTGGCCAAGGAATTCAACACCATCGCCGTCGACGACGGCATCGCCATGGGCCACGGCGGCATGCTGTACTCGCTGCCGTCGCGCGACCTGATCGCCGACTCGGTCGAATACATGGTCAACGCCCACTGTGCCGACGCCATGGTCTGCATCTCCAACTGCGACAAGATCACGCCGGGCATGCTGATGGCGGCCATGCGCATCAACATCCCGGTGGTGTTCATCTCCGGCGGCCCGATGGAGGCCGGCAAGGTGGTCAAGGTGGTCAACGGCACGCAGAAGATCATCAAGCTCGATCTGGTCGACGCCATGATCAAGGCCGGCGACCAAACCGTCAGCGACGCCGACGTCGCCGAAATCGAACGTTCCGCCTGTCCGACCTGCGGTTCGTGCTCGGGCATGTTCACCGCGAACTCGATGAACTGTTTGACCGAGGCGCTGGGCCTGGCCTTGCCGGGCAACGGCACCATCCTGGCCACGCACTCGGACCGCGAACAGCTGTTCCTGCGCGCCGGCCGCCTGGTGGTCGAACTGGCCAAGCGCCATTACGAGCAGGACGACTATTCGGTGCTGCCGCGCTCCATCGCCACCAAGGCCGCGTTCGAGAACGCCATGGCGCTCGACGTCTCGATGGGCGGCTCCACCAACACCGTGCTGCACCTGCTGGCGGCCGCGCACGAGGCGGGCGTCGACTTCAACATGGCCGACATCGACCGCATCTCGCGCAAGGTGCCATGCCTGTGCAAGGTCGCGCCGATGACCGACAAATACCACATCGAAGACGTGCACCGCGCCGGCGGCATCATCGGCATCCTGGGCGAACTGGCGCGCGGCGGCCTGCTCGACACCTCGCTGCCGACCATCCACGCGGCCACCATGGCCGAGGCGATCGAACGCAACGACGTCAAACGCAGCGACGATCCGGCGGTGCACCAGCTGTTCCGCGCCGCGCCGGGCGGCGTGCCGACGCAGACCGCGTTCTCGCAGTCCGAGCGTTTCGCGACCCTGGACCTGGACCGCAGCGCCGGCTGCATCCGCGACAAGGCGCACGCCTATTCGCAGGACGGCGGTCTGGCCGTGTTGTACGGTAACCTGGCCGAGAAGGGCTGCATCGTCAAGACGGCCGGCGTCGACGAGAGCATTTTGAAATTCAGCGGCAAGGCGCGCGTATTCGAGAGCCAGGATGCGGCGGTCGAGGCGATCCTGGGCGACACGGTGCACGAGGGCGACGTCGTGGTCATCCGCTACGAAGGTCCGAAAGGCGGCCCGGGCATGCAGGAGATGCTGTATCCGACCTCGTACATCAAGTCCAAGGGCTTGGGCAAGGCGTGCGCGCTGTTCACCGATGGCCGCTTCTCGGGCGGTTCGTCGGGGCTGGTGATCGGCCACGCGTCGCCGGAGGCGGCCGAGGGTGGCGCCATCGGCCTGGTGGAAGAGGGCGACATGATCGACATCGATATCCCGAACCGCAGCATCAACCTGCGCATCAGCGACGCCGACCTGGCGGCGCGCCGCCAGGTGATGGAGGCGAAGGGCGGCGACGCCTGGCAGCCGGTCAACCGCGAGCGTTATGTGTCGCAGGCGTTGCAGGCGTATGCGGCGTTGACCACGTCGGCCGACCGTGGCGCCGTGCGCGATTTGTCGCAGTTGAAGCGTTAAGCCATCACGTCGGGGCGGCCGGCTTCAATCGGTCACCTCGAACGCCGCCGGGTCCAACTCGTCCAACGTGACGATGGTATTGCGTCCCGGATGCGCCGCCTGCTGCGTCAACCTGGCCGCCAGCTGCGCCAAGTAATCGGCGCGGCAGCGGCGCAGCACATAATCCCTGAAATTGTCCAGTTCCAGATCGCGCCACGCGCGCTCGCGCCCCTCGTCCGAGCGCAGGCGCGCCTGCGCCTTGAGTTCCGGCGTGATCTCGGCGTCCCCCGCCGTCAGGCGCGTGTAGCCATAGCGATCCATGTACTCGCCCGTCAGCGTCTCGATGGCGTTGATCTCCGGCGTCGTCAGCTGCTGCTTGAACTTGTCGATATTGGCGGCGATCGGCGGGTAGCAGTTCGACGACCACAGCGCCGACAATTGCGAGAGCTGCCTGGCCTCCTGCGAGCCCGCCACGTCCAGCATTTGCGGCAAAAAGTCGATGCCGAGGAAGACGCACACCTGCCGCAGCGTGACCTCCTGCTGCGACAGGAAATCCTCGTAGCGTATCGTCAGCACCCGGTCGGGCCAGCGCGTGCGTACATGGTCGGCGGCGCGGTGCGCGGCGAGCCAGGTCTGCGCGTTGAGCAAGCTGTCGAAGTCGTGGATGATGGCGCGGTTCATCGACGCCACCTGCGCGCGCGGATCGCGCACCACGTTGACGAACAACATATCCGGATACAGCGCCATTTGCTGGTCCGCGTAGTGCACGCTGTCGAGCGACTTGTCCATCACCACGCCGGCGTGCTGGCGCTCGCCGGCGCGCAGCAGCAGCTCCCACACCACGCGGTGGATGCTGCGCGGCTCATTGCGGATGGTCTCGAAAATCTCGACCGGATCGAACACGGTGCCCGGCCACTTGACCATGCTGACCGCCTGCAGCCCGATCACGTCGGTCACCATGCGGAAGTAGCTGCGGTCGTCGCGCAGGTCGCCGTACAGCGGCACCAGCGGCATCAGGTCGACGATGTGCAGCGGGTAGGGCGAGTAGAACTGCGGCGACATGTTCAGCCGCAGGCGCAGCGCGTGGCTGCCGCAGCGCCGCAACGGTATCATCATCACGGGGCGCGGGCGGGCGCCTTGGGCCGCGTGGAGGCTAGGAGTTTTGGGGGCGGTGGTCATTCCATGTTCCTTTCAATTCGAAATACTCGCAAAAGCGTTTCATGAAGCTGGCCAGTTGCTGGCGCGGCAAGCGGTTGATGCCGGCGGCGGCGACCCTGCCGCCGCCGCTGTCGAATTGCTGGCACAGGCCACAGGCGCTGCGCAGCGACGGCGCCCCGGAGCGCACGCTGACCAGATAGGAGCCGTCGGCCCGCTCATTGAGCACGGCAAAGGAGGCGCCGTCGCGCCGCGCCGCCAGCCGGTTGGCCAGCACGCCGCTGACGCGGCGCGACCAAGCCGTCGCCGGCAGCAGGTAGATGGCGCCACCCGGCCGCTCCAGGTACGGTTGCAGCTCGTGCAGGCGGGCGCAGTCCTCGCGGTAACCTTCGCGCAGGTCGCGGTAGATGGCGCTGGCGGCGACGAAGTCGAACGGATTTTCGTAGCCGCTCAATTCGCGGTACAGCGCTTCGGGGGCGATGTGCAGGTCTTCGGTGCATTCGCCGTAGGCGTTGTAGTTGATGGTCCGGCCCAGCCGCGCCAGGTCGGCGATGGCGTCGTCGCGCAGGCCCATGTCCGTGGCCATGGTTTGTCCGACCTGTTCCAGGTTGTCGCCGAAAGCGGCCGCCACCGCCCACAGCCGGTGGCGGCCGCCGAGCTGGCGGTCGACCAGGATGCTGGTGCAGACGTCGGGCGAGCCGTCGCAATGCAGGCGCAGGTTGGCATGTTCGAAGGCGCAATCGGCCGAGTGGTGGTCGTAGTAGTCGACCCGCGCGCCGCCGTCCAGCAGGCGCCGCAGCTCGCCGGCGTTGGCGTCGAGCGAGATGTCGAGCACCACCACCTCGGCCGCGCCTTGCGGCACGCGCCGCAGCAGGTCGATATCGCGCTTGACGCCGGTGATCAGCGTGGTCTCGGCCGGCGCGTGCAGGCGTAGCTGGTGCAGCGCGCAGATGCCGTCGGCGTCGCCGTTGAAGACGTCGTACTTGGTCGGCGATCCCGTCGCCATCATAGGAACCGGAACGACAGGTGCTCGAGCAACCGTTCGCACGACTGCTCCAGCGACAGTTCGCCGGTGTCGAGCGACATGGCGGGATCGAGCGGCACCTCGTACGGCGCCGAGACGCCGGTGAACTCCGGTATCAGGCCGGCGCGGGCCTTTGCGTACAAGCCCTTGGGATCGCGCTCCTCGCACACCGCGCACGGCGTGCTGACGTAGGTCTCGACAAAATTGCCGCTGCCGATGATGTCGCGCGCAATTTCACGGTCGCTGCGCAATGGCGAGATGAAGGCGCAGATCACGATCAGGCCCGCGTCGTTCATCAGCCGCGCCACTTCGGCGCTGCGGCGGATGTTCTCGCGGCGGTCGGCGGGGGAGAATCCCAGGTCGCGGTTCAGGTGGTGGCGCAGGTTGTCGCCATCGAGGACGTAGGCCATGTGGCCGGCGGCCATCAGCTTTTTCTCCAGCGCGCAGGCCAGCGTGGATTTGCCGGCGCCGCTCAAGCCGGTGAGCCAGATGGTGGCCGCCTGCTGGCCCGCCTGGTGCGTGCGCGCCTGCGCCGTCACCTGGCTGGCATGCCAGAAGAGATGGGGTACGTTGCCGGCCGCGCCGGTGGGTGCGAGTTTGTCCAGTTTGCCCATGATCGTTTCTCCGTTGGCGGGTGGCGTGGCGACTTAAAATTGTTCCCAGCTGTCCGAAGCCAAGGCCGGCGCCTTGGCCTTGGCCGGCTTGGCCGGCGGGCGTGACGGCGCGTGCGCCAGACGCTGAACCGGCGCCGCCTTGGCCAGCGCCTTCATCGGCGGGCGCCGCGCGCCGGCTTGCGCCTCGACGCGGAAGATGCCGACCACCTGATTGAGGCTGTTGACCTGTTCCTGCATCGCCTGCGCGGCGGCCGCCGCCTCCTCGACCAGCGCGGCGTTCTGCTGCGTCACGTCGTCCATCTGGGTGACGGCGGTGTTGATTTGTTCGATGCCGTTCGACTGCTCCTGGCTGGCCGACATGATCTCGGACATGATGTCGGTCACGCGCTTGACGCTGGCGACCACCTCATGCATCGTCGAACCGGCCTGCTCGACCAGGCGGTTGCCCGCTTCGACCTTGTCGACCGAATCGCCGATCAGGTCTTTGATCTCCTTGGCCGCCGCCGCCGAGCGCTGCGCCAGATTGCGCACCTCGGTCGCCACGACGGCGAAGCCGCGTCCCTGCTCGCCGGCGCGCGCCGCCTCGACGGCCGCGTTCAGCGCCAGGATATTGGTCTGGAAGGCGATGCCGTCGATGACGCCGATGATATCGACGATCTTGCGCGCCGAGATATTGATGGCGGCCATCGTGTCGACCACTTGCGCGACCACGGCGCCGCCCTTGACCGCCACCGAGGAGGCCGATTCGGCCAGGCCGTTGGCCTGGCGCGCGTGGTCGGTGTTCAGGCGCACGGTGCTGGTCAACTCCTCCATCGACGAGGCGGTTTCCTCCAGCGTGCTGGCCTGCTGCTCGGTGCGCGAGGACAGGTCGAGGTTGCCGGAGGCGATCTGGCTGGCGGCGGTGGAGATGGTTTCGGTGCTGGCGTGCACCTGGGTGACGATCTGCGCCAGGCTGTCGCGCATCGAGCGCATCGCGAACAGCAGGCTGTGGTCGTCGCCCGGCTTGGTGTCGATCTGCACGGCCAGGTTGCCGGCGGCGATCTGGCCGGCGATCTCGGCGGCGTGCTCCGGCTCGCAGCCCAGTTCGCGCACCACGCCGCGCGTGATCATCACGGCGGCGACCAGGCTGGTCAGCAGGGCCAGCGAGCCGATGATCAGCATCACCGTGCGCGCCCGTTCATAGGCCGCGGCGGCGGCCTGGGTGGCTTCCAGGTTCTGCTGCTCCTCGACGGCGATCAGCTTGCGGATCATGTCCCACCAGGCGCGTTGCACCGGGCGGAATTCGTAGCGCAGCAGTTTGTACGCGTCGTCCTGTTTTTGCTCCAGCGCCAGCGCGGCGGCGCGCGCGATGAAGGGGGCGGCCAGCGCGGCCTGCTTCTTGATCTGGTCCAGCAGCTGCTTTTCCTCGGCCGAGGTTTCCGCCTGCGCGCCGAACATCTGCACCAGCTTGTCCTGGGCGGCGGTGTATTTTTTCTCCTGCTCGGCGATGCGCTTGATCTCGATCTGGATCTCTTTATCTTCTTTCAACAAAATCAGATTGCGCATCGCCAGTGCGCGCTCGGTGACGGTCAAATCCATGGTCTGGGCGAGCCGGGTTTCGACGCCGTTGACGTTGATGATCTCGTCCATGCGGCCCTGGATCTGGCGCATGCTGACCAACCCGAGCGCTATCACTACGATGAGGAACACCGAAACGAGGCCAAATCCCATGCCCAGCCGTTTCGCAATTGTCATGTTACGCGCGTTCATACTTCCTCCTAAGGTCCATCATGATCCGCATATGCAAATAAGAATTCCGCATATCGGACAATTGATCTTAGTGAGTGCTTTGCCTCAAATAGTCTCCAATAGTCACTTTTTGTTGAGATGCAACAATGCGCGCCGGCATTGACGGCGGCCCAAAGAAGGCATAGTTAGAGGCTGTGACAGGCAAGAAGCCGAGCGCGACACTACCGGCGCGGACGGGCGACTTGCATCGTGCAACAGAAAAAGAGCGTGGCGGGCTGTGCGGCCACTGTTGCGGTGTTACGACTTCTTGTCGAAGTTATCTTTTACGCGGGCCTGGCGGCGCCGTTCGTCTTCGTTGTGCGCTTTGCGTTTGTCCAGGCCAAACAGCGGTTCCAGAAATTCGAACCAGACGAAGGCGAACACGCTCAACGCGACGATCCACCACCACGAGAGCTGGGCGAACTTCCACACTTCAAAATAACGCAGCCCGCACAGCGCCACGATGAGCAAAATGATCGGCATGATGGTTTTCCTCCTGCCCTCATCTTACAAAGATTCCAGCTTTACTGGGAGCAATATTCTAATGTCAGGTCAACCCTTGGGTGGTTTATGCGTTAAATGCACAAAGGCAAAACGCGGTAGAATGATTGGCGGATCGAAAACACGAAATTGATAGCACGCATTGATGGACGCATTGATGGCACAAACACTGGAGAGCATGATGAAGCGCAATTTGATGATGGTAGGGATGGTAGTGGCCACGGCTTTTGCATCGTCGTCGGCGATGGCGGATGCCGGCCTGGATCTGGCGAAGGCCAAGAACTGCATGGCGTGCCATGCGGTCGCGACCAAGCTGGTCGGCCCGGCCTATAAGGACGTGGCGGCGAAATACGCCGGTCAAAAGGACGCCGAAGGCAAGCTGGTCACCAAAGTGATCAAGGGCGGCTCGGGCACCTGGGGCGCGATCCCGATGCCGGCCAATCCGCAGGTGAGCGAGGCGGAAGCCAAGACCCTGGTCAAATGGGTACTGGCGCAGAAGTAATCCACTTCTGGTCGGCATAAAAAAACGCACCCTCGGGTGCGTTTTGCGTTTACCCGACGGCGGGCAGTTTATTTGACCACTTCGACCTTGGTTTTCTTGCCGTCGGTGTAGGTGTACAAGGTCAGCGCGCCGTCCTTGATGTCGCCTTTGGTGTCGAACGAGATCAGGCCGGTCACGCCCTGGTACTTGATCTTGTGCAGGAACGGCAGGTACTTGGCCGGCTGCGACGATTTGGCGTCGGCCATGGCGGTGGCCATCGTCATGATGGCGTCGTACACGTACGGCGCGTAGATCTGCACGTCGGCGTTGTATTTCTTTTTGTAGCGGGCGACGAAGTCGTCCATGTTCTTTTGCTGCTCCGGCGAGACGCCGCCCGCTTCGGCGCAAATCACCGTGCCGTTGGTGGCGGCGTCGCCGGCCAGCTTGGCGAACGGCTCGGTGCAGATGCCGTCGCCGCCCATGTACTTGGCCTTGATGCCCAGCGCCTTCATCTGGCGCAGCAGCGGGCCGCCGACCGAGTCCATGCCGCCGAAGAACACCAGGTCCGGATTCTTGCCCTTGATGGTGGTCAGGATGGCGTTGAAGTCGGTGGCCTTGTCGTTGGTGAATTCCTTGCCGACGATTTGCACGCCCGGCAGCGCTTTTTTTGCGCCCTTGATGAATTCGTCGGCGACGCCCTGGCCGTAGGCGGTGCGGTCGTCGATGACGGCGATTTTCTTGGCGCCCATCTTGCCGACCGCGTAGGAACCCAGCGTGCTGCCCAGCTTGGCGTCGTTGGCGACCACGCGGAACGTCGAGTTGAAGCCTTGCTGCGTGTACTTGGTCTGCGTGGTGGCAGGCGAAATCTGTGGAATGCCGGCGTCGTAGTAGATCTTCGAGGCCGGGATGCTGGTGCCCGAGTTCAAGTGGCCGATCACGCCGTTGACCTTGGCGTCGACCAGCTTCTGCGCGACCGCCGTGCCTTGCTTCGGATCGCTGGCGTCGTCTTCCAGTTGCAGAACAAACTTGACCGGCTTGCCGTCGATCTTGAAGCCTTTGGCGTTCAATTCCTCGACGGCCATCTTGGCGCCGTTTTCATTGTCCTTGCCCAGGTGAGCCGACGGACCCGAGACCGGGCCGACGTGGCCGATCTTGATCACTTCTTGCGCACTGGCGCTGCCGGCGAAAGCCAGGGCGATGGCGAGTGGAATGAATTTAGATTTGAACAGCATATACATTCTCCAATGGTTGAATAGTCGACGGCTGTCTTGTGAACGCCGCAGTTTTTTCTGCAAGGCCAAAAGGTACAACAAATAATTGCCCGCGCAAAGGAGGAAACACGAAAGAAGTGCGAAAGTTTTGCGCTTTGCTGATACAGATCCAGAATTGGTACGGCTATCTATGATGCATTACCAAAATTGGTGCGGCGGTGCGCGCAAACGGGGCGATCCGCGCACCGTCCGGGCGCGGATCTGGAGGATGGAGGATTATTTCTTCTGCGCTTGCAGATGCGTCAGTTCCTGCGACACGGCGCGGGCGACGATCTTTTCGATGGTGTCGTGCAGGCCGATGCGGATCTCGTTGGTCAGGCCGTGCAGCGCGTGCGTCAACACCTCGGCCATGCTGTCCTTGATGCGCTGCTCGAGCACGAAGTCGACCCGCGATTGCAGCTTGCCCATGATGCGCTCGGACAGGCGGTGTTCCAGCATCGCCCATTCGGCGTCGCTCCAGCCGTCGACGGCGTCGGCTTCGAGCTGCGCGGCCATCTCGGCGCGGGTGGAGGTGGCGAGCGGCGCGTTGGCCGTCTCGCCGGGCAGCAGGTCCCCGCCCAGCGGCTCGGCTTTGAGGACTTCCGTCAATACAGGGATACTGGCGTCAAACGATTGGGCTTGGCTCATGATTTTCCTGTGACAAAGTGGGTAAGTGGATAGTCTTGCTGCTTGTAGGCGACATAGCGCTTGCGGCCGGCGGCCGCATCATCCTCGTCGGAGGAAATCACTTCGATCATGCGCTCGAACCCGGCAACCCTGGCCGGAGCGCGGCGCGACAAATTTACTAATAATTCGGTGTGTGGTAATTCCGCCTCATCGTTGTCGGTGAGTACGATCGGCGTGTGCGGCGCGAGCGGATCGCCGGCCAGCACGTGGGGCAGGAAGTCGGTCGCCGAAAATGTCCACATCGCCGCGTTAAGTTCGTTCAGTTGTGCCTCATCTTCCGCCATCAGCACCACGCGATGGTTGGCCGCCCAGGCCTTGCGCACCAGCCGGCAGGCGTAGGCGATCTTGTCCGGCACGTTGGTGTGGAAATCGATGCGTGTCATGGCTGTTGTTCTGTTCTGTAGAGGGGAATGCATGCGGCGCGGGCCGCGTGATTCCAGTTTATGCGAAAACCGTTTTTGGCGCTGGCATCGATGTTGCTATCGACCGCGCCGAAAAAGAAAATGCCGCGCGACATCGGCTGGCGATGCGCGCGGCGGTATATCGTTTAGACGAAGTCTGGTCAGGCGGCCATACCGCTGTGCCGCAGCAGCGCGTCGATGCTCGGCTCGCGGCCGCGGAAGGCGGTGAACGATTCGAGCGCCGGCCGCGAGCCGCCGACCGACAGGATCTCGCGCAGATAGCGCTTGCCCGTTTCCGTGGTGGCCGCCGGACCCAGCGCCTTGGCTTCCTCGAAGGCCGCGTAGGCGTCGGCGGACAGCACCTCGGCCCACTTGTAGCTGTAGTAGCCGGCCGCGTAGCCGCCGGCGAAAATGTGGCCGAAGGAATTCTGGAAGCGGTTGAACGCCGGCGGAATGATCAGCGCGAACTTGGCGCGCACTTCGTCGATCAACTGCTGCACGGTTTTGCCGGTGCCGGCGTCGTAGTCGTAGTGCAGGTGCATGTCGAGCAGCGAGAACTCGACCTGGCGCAAGGTCTGCAAGCCGGACTGGAAATTCTTCGCCGCCAGCATCTTGTCGTACAGCGCGCGCGGCAGCGGTTCGCCGGTGACGGCGTGGGCCGTCATGTGCTCCAGCACTTCCCATTCCCAGCAGAAGTTTTCCATGAACTGCGACGGCAGTTCGACCGCGTCCCACTCGACGCCGGAGATGCCCGACACGCCCAGCTCGTCGACCGCCGTCAGCATGTGGTGCAGGCCGTGGCCGAACTCGTGGAACAAGGTGATCACTTCATCGTGCGTGAACAGCGCCGGCTGCGCCTTGCCGTCGACCACGGCCGGTTCGGTGAAGTTGCAGGTCAGGTAGGCGATCGGCGTTTGCACGCTCTGCTTGTCGGCGCGGCGGCCACGGGCGTCGTCCATCCAGGCGCCGCCGCTCTTGCCGGCGCGCGCGTACAGGTCCAGGTAGAACTGGCCGATCAGCTTGCCATCGCGTTCGATGCGGAAGAAGCGCACGTCCTTGTGCCACACCGGCGCGTCGTCCGGCTTGATCTCGACCGTGAACAGGTTCTGGATCAGGCGGAACAGGCCGTCGACGACCTTGTGTTCCGGGAAGTACTGTTTGACTTCCTGGGCGGAGAACGCGTAACGCCGTTCCTGCAGCTTCTCGGACGCGTACGGAATGTCCCACGCCCGCAGTTCGTCGATGCCCAGTTCGGCCTTGGCGAACTGGCGCAGCTCTTCCAGGTCCTTCTCGGCGAACGGACGGGCTCGCTTGGCCAGGTCTTCGAGGAAGTTGACCACCTCGTCCGGCGACTTGGCCATCTTCGGCACCAGCGACACTTCGGCGAAGTTCTTGTAGCCGAGCAGCTTGGCTTCCTCGTCGCGCAGCTTGAGCAGGGTGACGATGTTTTGCGTGTTGTCCCACTCATCCTTCTTGCTGAACACCTCGCCCTGCTCGGACGCCTTGGTGGCGTTGGCGCGGTAGACGGTCTCGCGCAGGTCGCGCTTGTGGGCGAACTGCAGGATCGGGTAGTAGGAAGGGAAGTGCAGCGTGAACTGGAAGCCTTGCTTGCCGTCCTTCTCGGCGGCGGCGCGGGCGGCGGCCTTGGCGTCGTCCGGCAGGCCGGCCAGGTCGGCCTCGTCGGTCACCAGCAACTTGTAATCGTTGGTGGCGTCGAGCACGTTTTCGGAGAAGCGGGTCGACACCGACGCGTGCTCTTCCTGGATGGCGGCGAAGCGTTCCTTCTTATCGGCAGGCAATTCGGCGCCGCCCATGCGGAAATCGCGGATGGCGTTGTCGACGATGCGCTTGCGCGCCGGCGACAAGGTCGCGAACTCGGGCGAGGCGCGCAGCGCCTTGTATTGGTCGAACAGCGCCTCGTTCTGCGCCAGCGCGGTCCAGAACTCGGTGACCTTGGGCTGGTTTTCGTTGAAGGCCGCGCGCAGTTCGGGCGTGTCGACGACATTGTTCAGATGGCTGACGATGCCCCAGGCGCGTCCCAGCAGCTCGGTGGCGTTCTCCAGCGGCGTGACGAAGTTCTCCCACGTCACCTGCGCCGACGGGGTCTGCAACTGCTCGACGACGGCGCGGCTCTTGGCCAGCAGCTCGTCGATGGCCGGGGTGACATGCTCGGGCTTGATCGCGTCGAAACGCGCCAGGCCGGAGAAATCGAGTAGGGGATTGCTTGCGTCTGTGGTCATGTCGGCTTCCAAATAATGTGAGGGATTAACTACGTTCTGCCGCTTCCACCGTGTTCATTAACAGCATCGTGATCGTCATCGGACCGACGCCGCCCGGCACCGGCGTGATGTGCGACGCCACTTCCTTAACACCGGCAAAATCCACGTCGCCGCACAGCTTGCCGGCGTCGTCGCGGTTCATGCCGACGTCGATGACGATGGCGCCCGGCTTGACCATGTCGGCGGTCAAGGTGTTGCGGCGGCCGACGGCGGCCACCACGACATCGGCCTGGCGGGTGTACAGGCCCAGATCCGGGGTCGCGCTATGACAGATGGTGACGGTGGCGTTGGCTTGCAAGAGCAGCAGCGCCATCGGCTTGCCGACGGTGTTGCTGCGGCCGATGACGACCGCGTGCTTGCCGCGCAGGTCGACGCCGGTGCTTTCGATCAGTTTCATGCAGCCGTACGGGGTGCACGGACGGAAGCCTTCCAGGCCCGTCATCAGTTCGCCGGCGCTGAGCACCGAGTAGCCGTCGACGTCCTTGGTGGTCGAGATCGCCTCGATGACCTTGTGCGGGTTGATATGTTTGGGCAGCGGCATTTGCACCAGGATGCCGTGGATGGCCGGATCGGCGTTCAGCGCGGCGATGCGCTCGAGCAGCGCGGCCTCGGTCAGGTCGGCCGGGTATTGCTCCTTCAACGAGTAAAAGCCGGCGTCCTCGCAACCCTTGACCTTGTTGCGCACGTAGACGTGGCTGGCCGGGTCGTCGCCGACCAGGATCACGGCCAGGCCGGGTTTCTTGCCTTGGGCGGTGAGGGCGGCAGCACGTGCAGCAATTTCCGCGCGCAGTTTTTGGGAGAGGGCGATTCCGTCGATCAGTTGAGCAGGCATGATTTAACCAGGTTGGAGAGGAAAGCAGGATTATAAAGCGCCAAGGCGCGCCGCGCCGCGTTTCCGTGGGGTTTGCCATGTTGCGCCGCACAAGATTTTCATAGGGAAATTTCACGATACGAAATGTCGTATCATAGTTTGAAAAACCAAAAAATCACTGTTAGAATCCCCACACGTCATTGAAGTAATAGTAAATAATTCATTAAAGACAGCGTTCCAACGGCCCAGAACGGTATAAACGGGCACTCAACTCAGGAGACTTAATACATGTCAGCTCAACTTGACCAGGTAACGGCAAACACCGACCCTGATTCGCAAGAAACCAAAGAATGGTTGGATGCTCTGGCCGCGGTGCTGGAACAAGAGGGGCCTGAACGTGCTCATTACCTGATGGAACGCCTGATCGACCTGGCCCGCCAAAGCGGCTCGGACATCCCGTTCTCAGCCAACACCGCCTACGTCAACACCATCCCGACCAGCATGGAAGTGCATTGCCCGGGCAACCTGGAATACGAAGAGAAGCTGCGCTCGTGGATGCGCTGGAACGCCATGGCGATGGTCGTCAAGGCCAACCGCGTCGACGGCGACCTCGGCGGCCACCTGTCCTCGTTCGCCTCGCTGGCCAACATGCTGGGCATCGGCTTCAACCACTTCTGGAAAGCGCCGAGCGAAAGCCACGGCGGCGACCTGCTGTACATCCAGGGCCACTCGTCGCCCGGCGTCTACGCCCGCGCGTTCCTCGAAGGCCGCCTGACCGAAGAACAACTGACCCATTACCGACGCGAAGTCGACGGCAAGGGTCTGTCGTCGTATCCGCACCCGAAACTGATGCCGGACTTCTGGCAGTTCCCGACCGTGTCGATGGGCCTGGGCCCGCTGATGGCGATCTACCAGGCGCGCTTCCTGAAGTACCTGCACGCGCGCTCGATCGCCGACACCACCGACCGCAAGGTCTGGGCCTTCTGCGGCGACGGCGAGATGGACGAGCCGGAATCGCTGGGCGCGATCGGCATGGCCGCGCGCGAGAAGCTGGACAACCTGGTCATCGTCGTCAACTGCAACCTGCAGCGTCTGGACGGTCCGGTGCGCGGCAACGGCAAGATCATTCAAGAGCTGGAAGCGGACTTCCGCGGCGCTGGCTGGAACGTCGTCAAAGTCATCTGGGGTCCGGGTTGGGACGCGCTGCTGAAACAGGACAAGGACGGCATCCTGCGCAAGGTGATGATGGAAACGCTGGACGGCGAATACCAGAACTACAAGGCCAAGGACGGCGCCTACGTGCGCAAGAACTTCTTCGGCAAGCATCCGAAGCTGCTCGAGATGGTCGCCAACATGACCGACGACGACATCTGGCGCCTGACCCGTGGCGGCCACGATCCGCACAAGATCTACGCCGCCTTCAAGGTCGCGCAAGAGCACAAAGGTCAGCCGACCGTCCTGCTGGTGAAAACCATCAAGGGCTTCGGCATGGGCAAGCACGGCGAAGCGCGCAACACCGCGCACAACACCAAGAAGCTGACCGACGAAGCCGTGCGCGAAATGCGCGACCGCTACTCGATCCCGATCCCGGACGACAAGCTGGCCGACATCCCGTTCTACAAGCCGGCCGACGACGCGCCGGAAATCAAGTACCTGCACGAGCGCCGCGCCGCGCTGGGCGGCTACCTGCCGGCCCGCCGCCAGCAAGCCGACGAAAAACTGACCGTGCCGCCACTGAGCGCCTTCCAGAACGTGCTGGACGCGACCGCCGAAGGCCGTGAAGTATCGAGCACCCAGACCTTCGTGCGTATCCTGACCACGCTGCTGAAAGACCCTAGCGTCGGTTCGCGCATCGTTCCGATCCTGGTCGACGAGTCGCGCACCTTCGGTATGGAAGGCTTGTTCCGCCAGGTCGGTATCTTCAACCAGCAAGGCCAGTTGTACGAGCCGGTCGACAAAGACCAGGTCATGTACTACCGCGAGGACAAGGCCGGCCAGATCCTGCAAGAGGGTATCAACGAAGCCGGTGGTATGAGCTCGTGGATCGCCGCGGCGACGTCGTACTCGACCAACAACCGCGTGATGATCCCGTTCTACACCTACTACTCGATGTTCGGTATGCAGCGCATCGGCGACTTGGTGTGGGCAGCGGCCGACATGCGTTCGCGCGGCTTCCTGATGGGCGGCACCGCCGGCCGTACGACCTTGAACGGCGAAGGCCTGCAGCACGAAGACGGCCATAGCCACCTGTTCGCGGCGGCCGTCCCGAACTGCATGCCCTACGATCCGACCTTCGGCCACGAAGTCGCCGTGATCATCCAGGACGGTATGCGCCGCATGGTGGAAGAACAGGAAGACGTGTTCTACTACATCACCATCATGAACGAGAACTACCCGCACCCGGGCATCAAGCCTGGCCAGGAACAGGGCATCCTGAAGGGCATGTACCTGCTGCAGGAGGGCGACAAGGCCGCCAAGCAGCGCGTGCAACTGATCGGCTCCGGCACCATCCTGCGCGAATCGATCTTCGCCGCCGAACTGCTGAAGAACGACTGGAACATCGCCGCCGACGTGTGGTCCGCTCCGTCGCTGACCTTGGTGGCCCGCGACGGCCAGGACGCCGAGCGCTGGAACCTGGTCAACCCGACCAAGGAAGCCCGTGTGCCTTACGTGACGCAGCTGCTGAAGGATACCTCCGGTCCTATCGTTGCGACGACCGACTACATGCGCGCCTTTGCTGAACAGATCCGCGCCTTCATTCCGAAGGACCGCACCTACCGCGTGCTGGGCACCGATGGTTTCGGCCGTTCGGACACCCGCGCCGCGCTGCGCGAATTCTTCGAGGTGAACCGTTACTACATCACGGTCGCCGCGCTGAAATCGCTGGCCGAAGAAGGCAAGATCGACGTCAAGGTGGTTGAGGAAGCAGTCGTCAAGTACGGCCTGAATCCGAACAAGCCAAATCCGGTGACCCAATAAATAGAATACGGAGCAAACGCTATGAGCATTGTGGAAGTTAAAGTCCCGGATATCGGCGATTTCAAGGAAGTTGAAATCATTGAGTTGATGATCAAGGTCGGCGACACGATCAAGGTCGATCAGTCGCTGATCACCGTTGAATCGGATAAGGCCAGCATGGAGATTCCTTCGTCCGCCGCCGGCGTGGTCAAGGAAATCAAGGTCAAGGTCGGCGACAAGGTCGCCGAGGGTTCGCTGCTGTTGTTGCTGGAAGCCGAGGGAGCCGCAGCTGCTCCGGCGGCCGCCGCGCCGGCCGCTGCCGCTGCTGCGCCGGCGCCAGCCGCCGCTGCTGCTCCTGCTGCGGCACCGGCACCGGCCGCCGCGCCAGCCGCTTCGGCCGGCCCGGTCGAAGTCAAAGTGCCGGACATCGGCGACTTCAAGGAAGTGGAAGTCATCGAAGTGATGGTCAAAGTCGGCGACACGATCAAGGTCGATCAATCGCTGCTGACCGTGGAATCGGACAAGGCCAGCATGGAAATCCCTTCGTCGCACGCTGGTGTGGTGAAGGAAGTGAAGATCAAGGTCGGCGACAAGGTCGCCATGGGTTCGATCGTGCTGGTGGTTGAAGCCACCGGCGGCGCTGCCGCTCCGGCGGCTTCGGCGCCTGCTCCGGCAGCAGCCGCTTCGGCGCCTGCGCCTGCCGCAGCCGCGCCTGCGCCTACGGCGGCTCCCGCCGCCGCTGCGGCCGCCGCGCCGGCCGCGTCGCAAGGCTCGGTCCAAACCGGCAAGCTGGCGCACGCATCGCCGTCGATCCGCAAGTTCGCCCGCGAACTCGGCGTCGACCTGCTGAAGGTGCCGGGCTCCGGTCCCAAGGGCCGCATCACCCAGATCGACGTGCAGAACTACGTCAAGGGTGTGATCGCCGGCACCGTGGCCGCTCCTTCGGGCGCCGCCAGCGGTGGTTCCGGTGTGGGTGGTGGCGGTAACTTCAGCGTGCTGCCATGGCCGTCGCTGGACTTCAGCAAATTCGGTCCTACCGAACTGCTGCCGCTGTCGCGCATCAAGAAGATCAGTGGCCCGAACCTGCACCGCAACTGGGTTCAGATCCCGCACGTCACGCAGTTCGACGAAGCCGACATCACCGATCTGGAAGCATTCCGCGTCGAGACCAACAACGCCAACGCCAAGAACAAGGACGCCGCCAAGCTGACCATGCTGGCCTTCGTCATCAAGGCATCGGTCGCCGCGCTGAAGAAATTCCCGTCGTTTAATGCCTCGCTCGACGAGAAGGGTGAAAACCTGATCCTCAAGCAGTACTACAACGTCGGCTTCGCGGCCGATACGCCGAACGGCCTGGTGGTCCCGGTGATCAAGAACGCCGACCAGAAATCGGTCTCGCAGATCGCCAAGGAAATGACCGACCTGTCGCTGCAAGCGCGCGAAGGCAAGCTGAAACCGACCGATATGCAAGGCGCCAGCTTCACCATCTCGTCGCTGGGCGGCATCGGCGGCACGCACTTCACGCCTATCGTCAACGCGCCGGAAGTGGCGATCCTCGGCTTGTCCAAGGCGTCGATCAAGCCGGTGTGGGACGGCAAGGCCTTCCAGCCCCGCCTGATGATGGGTACCTCGCTGTCCTACGACCACCGCGTGGTCGACGGCGCGATGGGTGCTCGCTTCTCCGTGTACCTGAGCGAAGTGCTCGGCGACATGCGCAAAATTCTGCTGTAAGGAGCGACTATGACCACAGAAGTGAAAGTGCCGAACATCGGCGACTTCGCAGAAGTTGAAGTGATCGAGGTGATGGTCAAGGTTGGCGACACGATCAAGGTCGATCAGTCGCTGGTGACCGTCGAATCGGACAAAGCGAGCATGGAAGTCCCTTCGTCGCACGCAGGTGTGGTGAAGGAAGTCAAAGTCAAGGTTGGCGACAAGGTCAAGGAAGGCGTGTTGCTGCTGGTGGTCGAGGAGGCGGCAGGTGCCGCCGCCGCGGCTCCAGCCGCGGCCGCGCCGGCGCCTGCCGCCGCTGCACCTGCACCTGCACCTGCTCCAGCCGCCGCTCCGGCAGCCGCGGCGCCGATCGCCGCGCCGGCCGGTAGCAGCTATTCCGGCCAGGTCGACATCGACTGCGACATGATGGTCCTCGGTGGCGGTCCCGGCGGTTACTCCGCCGCGTTCCGCGCCGCCGATCTGGGCCTGAACACGGTCATCGTCGAGCGTTACGAAACGCTGGGCGGCGTGTGCCTGAACGTCGGTTGCATCCCGTCGAAGGCGCTGCTGCACGTGGCGTCGGTGATCGACGAGACGTCGCACATGTCCAACACCGGCGTTACCTTCGCCAAGCCGACCATCGACATCGACCAGGTGCGCAAGTACAAGGAAGGCGTCATCAAGAACATGACCGGCGGTCTGGCCGGCATGGCCAAGGCCCGCAAGACGCAAATCGTCACAGGCGTCGGCCAGTTCCTGAGCGCGAACCACATCGAAGTGACCGCCGGCGACGGCAGCAAGAAGGTCGTGCAGTTCAAGCAGGCCATCATCGCCGCCGGTTCGGCGGTTGTGAAGCTGCCGTTCGTGCCGGAAGATCCACGCATCGTCGATTCGACCGGCGCGCTGGAGCTGCGCCAGATCCCGAAACGCATGCTGGTCATCGGCGGCGGCATCATCGGCCTGGAAATGGCCACCGTGTACTCGACCTTCGGCGCGCGCATCGACGTCGTCGAAATGATGGACGGCTTAATGCAGGGCGCCGACCGCGACGCGGTCAAGGTCTGGCAGAAGTTCAACGAGAAGCGCTTCGATAACATCATGACCAAGACCAAGACCGTCGGCGTTGAAGCGCTGCCGGAAGGGATCAAAGTCACGTTCGAAGCCGCCGAAGCCGGCGCCACCGCGCCGGCGCCGCAGGTCTACGATCTGGTGCTGGTCGCCGTCGGCCGCAGCCCGAACGGCAAGAAGATCGCCGCCGACAAGGCCGGCGTGGCCGTCACCGACCGTGGCTTCATCCCGGTCGACAGCCAGATGCGCACCAACGTGCCGAACATCTTCGCCATCGGCGACCTGGTGGGCCAGCCTATGCTGGCGCACAAGGCGGTGCACGAAGGCCACGTTGCGGCGGAAGCCGCCGCCGGCCAGAAGTCGCACTTCGACGTGAAGGTGATTCCATCGGTGGCCTACACCGATCCGGAAGTGGCATGGGCCGGCATCACCGAGGACGAAGCGAAAGCCAAGGGCATCAAGGTCGAGAAGGGCCACTTCCCTTGGGCCGCAAGCGGCCGCGCCGTGGCCAACGGCCGCGCAGAGGGCTTCACCAAGCTGCTGTTCGACGCTGAAACGCACCGCATCATCGGCGGCACCATCGTCGGCACGCACGCCGGCGACATGATCGGCGAGATCGCCCTGGCGATCGAGATGGGTTGCGACGGCACCGACATCGGCAAGACGATCCATCCCCACCCGACCCTGGGCGAGTCGATCGGCATGGCCGCCGAAGTGTACGAAGGCGTCTGCACCGACCTGCCGCCGCCGCGCAAGCGCTAAGTTATCGCATCATCACGAAACCGGGACTCGTTCCCGGTTTTTTTATTGTCAGGTTCCACATGTCTTCGTTTCCCTCCATCGTCCCGCTGCTGGTCTCGGTCGCGCTTTACACGAGCATCAACAAGCTGGCCGCTTTCTTGTACAAGCGCGCGCGCCTGAGCTGGCGCGACGCCTGTATCTTCAGTTTGATTTTATTGACGGTGCTGGGGTTGGGCACGCTGCTTAACCGCCTATCGGGTAACGCGGTGCCGCTGACGGTGCTGGTGGCGGTCGGGCTGGTGATCCAGGTCGGCCTGGGCGCCTGGTTTCTGTCGTCGCGTGCGCGCACTGCGGCCGGCGCGCCAGTGGGCGGCAAGGGCGGGGCGGTGATGGCCCTTATCGCCTACGCTTTGATGGTTGGCCTTGGCGTGCTGGCTGCGACGTTTTTGACGGCGCTACTTCCGCAGTAGCAGCGCGAACGCCTTCGTCTGGTTTGCCGGAGGCCTTGCCGAACATCTTGGCCAAAAACGACTCGATACTTCTGATCTTCTGCAGTTGCGCGTCGGTTCTTATCAAGAGTATCGTCAGGATGATCAGATTGGCGAGACTTAACAACAGTACGTCGATTAGATCGTTCATGGTTCCTCCGGAATGAATAGTGGTGTGTGTCTATTCATGATGAGCCCGGAGTGATCGGCCGAACTTGCACTTTCGCAAAGAATAGTGATGGTAGTATATTTTCCGGTCAGCCAACGGCTTGCGCCGACGCGGGCAGGCCGAACACACGGTCGAAGACCAGGCTGAACAGGAAAGTGTAGATCATGAAGAACACCACCAGGCCAAGGTCCAGCACCAGCGCTTCCCACAGCGAGATGTCGAGCCACCAGGCGAACAACGGCACCAGTACCGCCACCAGGCCGCCCTCGAAACCGATGGCGTGCGCGGCGCGTCGTGCGACGCTGCGGCCGCGCGTGGCCTGGCGCGATTCCCAGGCCTCGAACAGGTAGTTGTAAATAAAATTCCAGACCACCGCGATGGTGGACGAGGCGATCGCCGCCACCCCCGAATGGGCCGCGTCATGTCCGGCCAGCAGCATCAAAAAGCTGCTGGTGAGCGCGACGGCAAACAGCTCGAACAACGAGACATAGACGATTTTTCTTTTTAAACCCTGCATGATATTTCCTCTCAAAAAACTATGGATGACATCATAGTTGAGTATTTTTGATTGAAAAAGTCGACAGGTATCAGTTTTTCTGACAGTATAGCCCGATGGCCTTTTCCAGCGACAACGTTCAACTTTTCCTTGCCGTCATCGATCACGGTTCCTTCTCCGCCGCCGCGCGCGCGCTTGGACGGGTGCCGTCGGCCGTCAGCATGGCCGTCGGCCATCTCGAGGCGGAGTTGGGGCTGGAGCTGTTCGAGCGCGGCTCGCGCCAGGCGCTGCCCACCCCGATGGCGCGCGCGCTGGAGCCGGAGGCGCGGCAGTTGGCTGGACAGCTGCGCCGCTTGCAGGCGCACGCGCTGTCGCTGCACCAGGGCATGGAGCGGCGTCTGACACTGGTCATCGCGCCGGAGCTGTTATCGGCCGCGTGGAGCGATCCGCTGGCGCGGCTGGCGGACGAATTCCCGTCGCTGGAAGTGGAGGTGCTGTCGGCGCCGCAGGCCGACGCCCGGCGCATGCTGCACGACGGGACGGCGCAACTTGCGCTGCTCTATGAGCGCCCGCAGGTCGATGAACACGAGAGCTTCCAGGAGTTGGGCAGCGAGGTGCTGGTGGCGGTGATTTCGCCGCGCCATCCGCTGGCGCGCGAGCGCAATGGCCACTTTCGGCTGGAGGACCTGGTTGACATGCGGCAGATCGCCATCGTCAGCCGCGAGGCGCACGAGGAGGATATGCGGGTGCTGGTGTCGCGCAAGCTGTGGCGCACCGATAGCCACCTCGCCACGTTGGGCATGGTGCAGGCGGGGCTGGGGTGGGCTTTCCTGCCGCGCCGGCTGGTGGCGCCGCTGGTGGCGGATGGTGAGCTGCTCGGCATCGATTTCGCCAGCATGAGTAATCAGCTGCGGTTGTGGGTGGATGTGGTGTGGCTTAATGACCGGCCGCTGGGGCTGGGGGCGAAGCGGTTGATCGCGCTGATGAAGGATATCGCGGGGCTGGAGGCGCGGCCGGGGCATCCATGAGAGTCACTCTGATGGGTTTTAAATGAGAGGTCAGCGCGTTAGCCGGTAGAGCAGGAGCGCCGTGCGTATCGTGGCACGTTCGACCGAGGCGATCTCCAGGTCCTCGTCTGGCGAGTGCGCGCCGTTGCCGCTCACGCCCAAGCCATCGAGGCTGTCGATCAGCGGCGCGATGAACTGGATGTCGCCGGCGCCGCGCTGGCCCGGCGGCAGGGCGGGGATCTCCCCCAGGCCGGCGTCCTTGCTGGCCTGCGAGTACGCCTTCAAAACCGCGATGTTGCCGGCGGTCGGCGCCATCGGCGGGTAGGCGTCGTGGAAGACGATGCTGGCGCTGGTGCCCGGCAGGTTCTGGTCGACGATGGCGCGCATCCGCGCGCGCGCGCGGTCGCGCTGTTCGTAGCTCAGATAGCGCAGATCGCCCCTGACCGTGGCGACGCGGGAGATGACGTTGGTCTTGCCGGAGGCCTGGCCTTTGTCGCCGACGGCATCGACGTCGACATCGGTGCCGCCCAAAATCAGGCCCGGACTGAAGGTCAGATCCGGTTCGATCACCTGCTGGCGGAAGCCGTCGAGGATGCGCGCGGCCTCGTACACCGCGCCATAGCCGGCTTTCTCGCTGAAGATGCCGCTGGTGTGGCCTTGCCTGCCCTTGACTTCCAGCTCCCACGACGACGACGCGCGGCGGCCTATGGTGCCGGTGTCCTTGCCGTCCTTGTCGCGCACCGTGCCCTCGAAGGCGAGCGCGATATGGCTGCGTTTGGCGGCGGCCACCATGTCCGCGCGCGAGATGTCGATCGGTTCGCCTGCGTCTTCCTCGTCGCCGGTGAACATGACGGTGATGGTGGTGTCGTCCAGCGCCCCGGCCTTGTGCAGCGCCCGCAGCGCTTCGATGATCACGACGTCGCCACCCTTCATGTCGTTGACGCCCTGGCCGCGCACGCGGTCTCCTTCGCGCTTCCACAGCTGCACCGGGCTGTCTTTTTCAAATACCGTGTCGAGATGGCCGATCAGCAGCAGGCGCTTGCCACGCTTGCCCTCGCGCGTGGCCACCAGGTGGCCGGCGCGCCGCACAGCCGGCGGCATGTCGATCCAGCGCGTGGCGAAGCCCAGCTGGTCGAACTGTTCGCGAAACAGCTTGCCCACCTCGCGCACGCCGTCGTGGTTCATCGTGCCGCTGTTGATGTTGACCGAGCGCTCCAGCAGTTGCAGTCCTTGCGGCGCGTGCGCTTTGACCGCGTCGACGATTTTCTGCTCGGTGGGGGAGAGCGCGGCGGCGTGGGCGTGGCCGCAAACGGCCAGCGGCAAGGCCAGCGACAAGGCCAGTGCGGCGAGGGCGAACGGTGTCATTTTCATCGGGGTTCCGGGTGGCGCGATCGGTATCAGTTGTTAGCAATTGTAGCCGACGGCGGTTTTGGGCGGCCACGGTCGCCGCGCGGCGCGGGAAGCTGGTATATTCCCATTGCCGATTTTTTTAAAGGATGACCATGTTTCGCTTGAAATTCGTTTTCGCCGCCGCCGCCTTGATGGCCGGCGCCGCCTTTGCCTCGCCAACCGCGCCGAAGAACGGCGCCGAGTACACCACCTTGAAGGCGCCCCAGCCGGTGCAGGCCGAAGGCAAAAAAGTCGAGGTCATCGAGTTCTTCATGTACCACTGTCCGGCGTGCTACGCGCTGGAGCCGGCCATGCTGGATTGGGTGAAGAAGCAGGGGGATAACATCGTGTTCCGCCGCATCCACTTGCCGCTGACGGGCGCCAACGATCCGGAGGCGCATTTGTTCCTGACCTTGGAGGCGATGAAGCTGGAAGAGTCGATGCACGCCAAAGTGCTGAGCACCTGGCACGTCGAGCGCCAGCGCCTGAAGAGCGACGAGGACAACATCAATTGGGCCGTCAAGAACGGCATCGACAAGCAGAAGTTCTTGGCGGTGTATAACTCGTTTGCGATCATCACCCGCTTGAAGAACGCGGGCCGCGTGGCCGCCACATACGAGGTCAACAGCACGCCGACCTTGATCGTCAATGGCCGCTACCTGACCAATCCGACCATGGTCGATAGCAGCAATCCCGGCCAGATCCCGCGCCAGCAGTTGAACCAGGCCACCTTGCAGGTGCTGGACGCGCTGGTGGCGATGTCGCGCAAGTAAGCTGGCCGCCGACGGCGCCGGCATGGCGGATTACGCGGTTCCCGCTGATCCGCCCTGCGTGTTTTTGCGGTTTGCTTAATTGACCGTGAAACGGGTCGGGATTTCGATGCCGCCCGTGCGCGCGGCTTCGGCATACGCCTTCAATTCCTGGACCACGGCGTCCAGCTGTTCCTGCCCGGGATTGGCCTGGAAGTTCTTGATGCGCTCATTCATGAGCGTTACTTGTTTGCTCCAGTCCAGTCGATTCATTTTGCTCATGTGTGCTCCAATTTAAAAAACAAGTATAGAACAAACCGCAAAGTTGCACAGCTTCTAACGTAGCACGCTGCGCAAGAACAGATCGAGGCCATCGGTCGCGCGCTGGCGCAACTCATCGGTGGTCGGCGACGAGTGGCTGGGGTACAGCAGGCGCGTCATGTGGTCGCCCAGCAGGCAATTGGTCAGGTGAACCGCCACCATTTCCAGCCCCAGTTCCGGCCGCAGCCGGGCGCGGATCTCCGGCCGCACGAACAGGCGCTTCAATTGCTCGCGCGATTGCCGCGGTCCGGCCTGATAGAAAGTGTCCGCCAGCTCCGGCGTGCTGAGCGCCTCGGCCACCACCATGCGGTGCAGGCTGATGAACGACGGCAGCGACACCAGTTCCAGGAACCGCAGCGAGAAGTCGCCGAGGATTTCCTCCAGCGGACGCGGGTCCGTTTCCATGCTGGCCATATCGGCAAAGAAATGCGCGCGGCCCTCGCTGATGATGGCGCTCAACAACCCGGCCTTGCCGCCGAACTTGACGTAGATCGTCCGTACCGCCACATGGGCTTCGCGGGCGATCATTTCAAGACTGACCTTGCTATAGCCCTTTTCCAGGAACAAGTTCTTTGCCGTATGCAGCAGCGCCCGATGGCGTGCTTCCTTGTCGGCCGCGCGCGGGCGTCCCGCAGCCTTGCCGAAGCAGGGCGAGCACGGATCGGCGACGGCCTCGTCGGGGCAGTCGAGCTCCCCAGGCGCGGAAATCGCGCTGGTGTGTAGGTCGGGAATTTTCATGGCGCCTAATGATAACGAATGCGGTCATGCTAGTCCAAATAAAAATGAAATGCAATCGTTTCATTTCTTGACTTTGGAATTGAACAGGCGAATAATGACCTTATTCCATTTCATTTATGCGGAGCAACACATGTCGAATCCACAAGAACAACAAAAGATACTCAGCGCCGTGCCACCGGCACAGGCCGCGGGTGCTCCCGGCGCGCCAGCCGCGACGGCCACGGCGCCCGCCGGTCCGGCCAAGCCGAATCGCAAAGTGCTGGTCATCGCCGGCCTGATCGCCATCGCCGCCCTGGCCGCCGGTGGACGCATGTGGTACCGCAGCCATTATTTCGTCGAGACGGAAAACGCCTACGTCGCCGGCCACGTCACCCCGGTGTCGTCGCGCATTTCCGGCGTGGTCACCAAGGTGCTGATCGACGACAACCAGATCGTGCGCGAGGGCGATGTCATCGCCGAACTCGATCCGTTCGACCAGCGCGTGAAAGTGGAGCAGATCCAGGCGCAGATCGCGTCGGCCGAGCAGCAGGTGGTGCAGTCCGAGGCGCAGATCGCCCAGACCCAGGCCCAGGCCAGCGCCTCGGCCGCGCAGGTGGCGCAGTCGCAGGCCCAGTTGGTGCGCGCGAACCAGGACGCCGAGCGTTTCGGCCAGCTGTATAACAGCCAGATGAAGGCCGTCTCGAAATCGGAACTGGACACCGCCGTCGCCGGCCGCGCCAGCGCCATCGCCGACCTCAATGCACGCAAGGACAGCGCCTCGGCCGCCAAGGCGCAGATCGCGGCCGCCCGGTCGGCGCGCGACGTGCTCAAGGCGCAGGTCGACGTGCTGCGCGTGCAGCTCAAGGACGCGCAGCAGCAGCTGGCCTATAACCAGATCCTGGCGCCGGTCGGCGGCCGTATCGGCAAGCGCACCATCGAAGTGGGCCAGCGCCTGCAACCGGGCCAGCAGATCACCGCCATCGTGCAGGACAACGTTTGGCTGACCGCGAACTTCAAGGAAACCCAGTTGGCCGAGCTGCAAAAGGGCCAGGAAGTCAAAGTGAGCATCGATGCGATGCCGGGCAAGGAATTGATCGGCACCGTCGAGAGCTTCGCGCCGGCGTCGGGCGCGCAGTTCGCGCTGCTGCCGGCCGATAACGCGACCGGTAACTTCACCAAGATCGTCCAGCGCGTGCCGGTCAAGATCGTGTTCAAGCCGGAGGACATCAAGGCCCTGAACGGCCGCCTGGTGCCGGGCATGTCGGCGATCGCCGAAGTGTCGCTGAAGCAGGATAACGAGGCCAAGGCGCACGCCGCGGCACCGTCCAAAGTCGCGGCGCACTAAGGAGCCACTCCATGGCCAGCACCACGATCGATACGCCGGGCGGCGGGAAGCCGCTCGCCCCTCCGCAGGCCCCCGTCATGCCGAGCGAGAAGGTCTCCGCCCGCACCTGGATGGCCGTCGCCGCCGGCATGATGGGCGCCTTCATGGCGGTGCTCGACATCCAGATCACCAATTCGTCGCTCAAGGATATTCTCGGCGCGTTGTCGGCCACGCAGGAAGAGGGCTCGTGGATCGCCACCGCGTACCTGGTGGCGGAGATCATCATCATTCCGATGACCGGCCTGCTGACGCGCGTCTTCGGCCTGCGCAACTACATGATCGGCACCACCGCGCTGTTCCTGGTGTTCTCCACGCTATGCGGCTTCGCGTGGAACCTCGAAAGCATGATCGCCTTCCGCATGCTGCAAGGCTTCACCGGTGGCGCCCTGATTCCGATGGCGATGACCATCGTGATGACGTTGCTGCCGCCGTCTAAGCGCGCCACCGGCATGGCCATCTTCGGCCTGACCGCGACCCTGGCGCCGTCGATGGGCCCGACCCTGGGCGGCTACCTGAGCGAAATCTACGGCTGGCCGTCGATATTCTTCATCAACTGGGTGCCAGGATTGCTGCTGATCTTCGGCATCGGGATCGGCCTGGAAAAGGAAAAGTCGCAACCGTCGCTGTTGCTGACCGCCGACTGGCTGGGCATCGCCTTCATGGCCGTGGGCCTGGGTAGCCTGACGATCTTCCTGGAAGAGGGCAACAGCAAGGACTGGTTCGATTCGTCCTTCATCATCACCTTCGCGGCGATGTCCATCGTCGGCCTGCTTGGCTGGGTGGTCAACAGCGCGCTGCGCCCGCAGCCCTTCGTCAACCTGGGGTTGTACGGCAAGCGCAATTTCGCCGCCGCCACCGCGCTGTCGATGGCGATGGGCATGGGGCTGTACGGTTCGTCGTTCCTGCTGCCGCTGTACCTGGGCCAGATCGCCGGCTACTCGCCGATGCAGATCGGTGAAGTGATCATGTGGTCAGGCTTGCCGCAGTTGTTCATCATGCCGTTCGTGGCCAAGCTGTCGTCCAAGATCGACAACCGCATCCTGTGCAGTTTCGGGCTGCTGCTGTTCGGCGGCTCGTGCCTGATGAACGCCTACATGGACGCCAGCACCGGCTACGACCAGCTGCTGTGGTCACAGGTGGTGCGCGCGCTGGGCCAGCCTTTCGTGATGTTGACGTTGTCGAACTTCGCCATGAACGGCATCCAGCCGAAGGACATGCCATCGGCATCGAGCCTGATCAACATGACCCGCAACCTGGGTGGCTCGATCGGCATCGCCCTGCTGGCGACGGCGCTGACGACGCGCGAGCATTTCCACTCGCAGCGCATCGGCGAATCGGTGAGCAACTTCGCGTTGGCCACGCAGGATCGTCTGGCGGCGTTGACGCAATCGTTCATCGGCCAGGGCATGGACGCCAGCACGGCGTCGGACATGGCGCTCAAGGCGGTCGACGGCATCGTGCGGCGCGAGTCCTTTGTGATGGCCTACAACGACGGCTTCTTCCTGGTGGCGATGGTGCTGTTCGCCTGCATCGGCGTGCTGTGGTTCTCGGATAAAGTCAAAGCCCCTTCGGGCGGTGGCGGCGGCGGTGCGCACTAAATCGATGCGCGCGCCAACTCTAACTAATTTGTGAGGTAACACCATGTTCAATTCAGCTTTGAAGCGCCTGACGCTCGCTGTCTCCATCACCCTGGCAGTCAGCGGCTGCGCCACCGTCGGCAGCGATTTCTCCGCGCCGAAAAACGTCGCCGACGCCTCGTTCCGCCATCTGCCGCAGGCCGGCGCCAGCGAGGCGCATCTGCCGGCTCAGTGGTGGACGGTCTTTAACGACAAGACCTTGAACGATCTTGAACAGACCGCGCTGCGCGACAATCCCAGCGTGAAGGCGGCCGCGCAGCGGTTGGTGCAGGCGCTCGAGCAGGTTGGCGTCAGCCGCGCCAGCCAGCAGCCCTCGCTGAGCGTGAACACCTCGATCGCCAATTCGCGCACGTCGGCGGAGACGTCGCAAGGGCTGGCGCTGGGCGGCCGTTCGATCAAGGGCAACAACTATACGGTCGGCGCTTCGATGTCGTACGAACTCGATCTGCTGGGCCGCGTGCGCCGTCTGGTGGAGGCGTCCGACGCGCAGGCGCTGGCGGCCGAGGCGGACCGCGACGGTGTGCTGCTGGTGCTGTCGTCGCAGCTGGCGACGACCTACTGGCAGCTGCGCGGCCTCGATGCCGAAATCGCGATCCTCAAGGGCGCGCTCGATACCCGCCGCGAAAGCGAGGAGCTGGTGACGGCGCGCTTCGACGCCGGCCTGTCGAACGAGCTCGATGTCTCGCGCGCCCGCATCGAGTATGCGAACGCCAAGGCCGATCTGCAGGAAGTGCAGCGCCAGCGCAACCTGCTGGAACATAGCCTGGCGACCCTGGTCGGCGCCTCGCCGTCGGCGATGCTGACGGCGGCCAACACGGATGCGGCCAAGCTGCCGCAGCCGCCGGCGATTCCGGTCGGCCTGCCGGCCAGCCTGCTGGCGCAGCGTCCGGATCTGGCGGGCAGCGTGGCGACCCTGCGCGCGGCCAACGCGCAGATCGGCGTGGCCGAAGGCGCGTTCTATCCTTCCGTGACGTTGACCGGCAACTTCGGGTACGCGTCGGAGAGCCTGCGCAAGCTGGGCGAGGGAAGTTCGCGCCAGTTCAGCGCCGGTCCGCTGGCGCTGTCGCTGCCGATCTTCGACGGTGGCCGCAACAAGGCCAACCTGGCGATCGCCAAGGCGCGCTATGAGGAGGCGCTCGCCAATCATGAAACCAGGCTGCTGACGGCCTTGCGCGAGGTCGAGGACGCGCTGTCGGATGTACAGCAGCGCCAGTTGCAGGGCGAGGCGCAATCGGCGTCGCAGGTGGCGGCGGCGCGCGGTTATCTGGTGGCGCGTGCGCGCTACGAGCGCGGCGTGTCGACCTATCTGGATGTGACGGATGCGCAGCGCAGCGCGCTGACGGCCGATCGCGCGGCGGTGCAGATCAATACGCAGCGCTTGCTGGCGGCGGTGTCGGTGGCACGCGCGCTGGGCGCAGGCTGGCAGCCGTCGGAGCGGCTGGCGGCGGTGGCCAATTAAGTGTTACGCAGCTAAGTTTTACGCAATTGAGTTTTACGCGATTGTTTTACGGTTACGCGATGAGGCCAGCGGCGGTGCGCCGCTGGTCCTGAGCGTTTTGTCTTCGTGGCCCGGGGACCATGTTGGCCCGAACCGGTCGACGATGAAGTCCACGAATGTGGTCAGCTTCGGCGTGGCTTGCCGGTCGCGCGGGTAGACCAGATTCATCGGACGCGGCGTCGGCATGTAGTCGCATAGCACCGGCACCAGCCGTCCTGCGGCGATGTCCTGCGCCAGCAGCACCTCCGCCTGCATCACCAATCCAAAATCCTGTAACGCGGCCATGCGCAAGGCCTGACCGTTGTTGGCGCGGAAGCGGCTGGCCTCGAGGTTGCGGTTGCCGGTCTGCCCCTGCAGGCGCCAGCGCATGTTGAGCGACCACGCCATGAAATCCAGGCATTCGTGCCGCGCCAGGTCGTCCGGCGTTTGCGGCGCCCCGTGCTTTTCCAGATACGCCGGGCTGGCGCAAATGGCCATCGCGTAATCGAACAGAGGCCGCGCCACCATCGTCGAATCCTCCAGCCGGCCGATGCGGATGGCGGCGTCGTATCCTTCCTCCACCAGGTCCACCGTGCGGTCGCTCAGGCTCAAATCCAGACTCACCTCCGGATGGCGGCGAAGATAGTCCGTCATCGCCGGCGCAATCCATTCGGTGCCGAAGGAAACCGGCGCGGTGATCTTGAGCCGTCCGCGCGGCACGCTGCGCATCGCTTCGGCGCCCGTTTCGGCGGCCGCGATCTGCGCCAGGATGGCCCGGCAACGTTCGACGTACTGGGCGCCGATCTCGGTCAGGCTTTGGCGGCGCGTAGTGCGGGTCAGCAGGCGCGCGCCCAGCGTCGCCTCCAGCTGCGCGATGTGCTTGCCGACCATGACCGGGGAAATCTTGAAGTTGTCGGCGGCGGCCGTGAAATTGCCGGCGTCGACCACCGCGACAAAAATCTCCATGCTGCGCAGCTTGTCCATGATTGCTAACCATAAGTTTGTAATGAACTTAATCTTAGCTCATTTATTCATGCCGTGATTGCCGCGATACTGGTTCCACTTAACCAGACAGGGAGTGGATCATGAAAATCGTCGTTATCGGTGCCTCGGGCACGGTGGGCAAATCGGTGGTGGAAGAATTGGGCAAGCGCCATGAGATCGTGACGGTGGGCGCGGCCAGCGGCCAGTATCGGGCCGACTTCACCGACATCGCCCAGGTGCGGGCGGCGTTCGAACAAATCGGCAAGGTCGATGCGGTGGTGGTGGCCGCCGGCTCGCTGCATTTCGGCCCGCTGGCCGACTTCACGCCGGAGCAGTTCTACGTGGGCTTGAACAGCAAGTTGATGGGGCAGGTGAACGTGGCGCTGGTGGCGCGCGAGTATCTGAACGACGGCGGTTCGATCACGCTCACCAGCGGCATCGTGGCCGAGCAGCCGATCCGCAATGGCGCCAGCGCGACGATGGTCAACGCGGCGGTGGAAGGCTTCGTGCGCGCCGCCGCCATCGAGCTGCCGCGCGGCTTGCGCATCAACGCCGTCAGCCCCACGGTGCTGGCGGAATCGATGGGCAGCTACGGCCCGTTCTTCATCGGCTTCGAGCCGGCGGCGGGCAAGCGCGTGGCACTGTCGTACGCGCGCAGCGTCGACGGCGCCCAGACCGGCCAAGTCTATCGTGCGTGGTAAAGGGGCGGCCATGAAAGTGATCGTGATCGGTGCGACAGGCACCATAGGCTCCGCCGTCGTCGAGCAACTCGGACAACGGCACGAGATCGTCGGCGTCGGTACGCGCAGCGGCCGGTATCAGGCCGACATCGCCGACATCGCCCAGGTGCGGGCGATGTTCGCGCAAGTCGGCAAGGTCGACGCGGTGGTGGTGGCCGCCGGCGCGCTGCACGTCGGGCCGTTCGATGAACTCGCGCCGGAGCATTTCCACGTGGGCCTGAACAGCAAGTTGATGGGGCAGGTGAACGTGGCGCTGGTGGCCCGTGACTATTTGAACGACGGCGGTTCGATCACGCTCACCAGCGGCGTCGACACCGATCATCCGATACGCGGCGCGACGGCGGCCAGCACGGCCAATGCGGCGGTGGTGGGCTTTATGCGCGGCGCGGCGATCGAGCTGCCGCGCGGGCTGCGTATCAACGTCGTCAGCCCGACGGTGCTGCAGGAGTCGATGCCGGTGTTCGGGCCTTTGTTCATCGGCTTCGAGCCGATCGCCGGCAAGCGCGCCGCGCTGGCGTATGCGCGCAGCGTCGACGGCGCGCAAACGGGGCAGGTGTACCGGGCCTGGTAGCGGCAATCCGATAGTTTGGGTCGCGAAGGCGCAAGTACCCGATGCGGCGCGCTAGCCGGAGCATGCGCGGCCGCGCCGCCTTATTGGGTGGACGATCTTGTGCGGTATTGGCGTGGCGAGAAATTCATCACGCGCTTAAACGCAGAGCCGAACGCGCTTTCGGACTCATAGCCGACCGACGCCGCCACATCGGCCAGAGAGCGGCCAGACTTGGCCAGCCGGTCCGCAGCGAGGAACATGCGCCAACGTGTGAGATAGGCAATTGGCGTCTGCCCGGTAACCTGCTCGAAGCGCGCAGCAAAGCTCGATCTCGACATGCCGGCCACGGCAGCCAAATCCTGCAAGGTCCAGCGACGGGCGACGTCGGCATGCATGGCCGTCAGCGCGCGACGCAAGGTTGGCACCGAAAGCGCCGCGAGCCATCCCTGGCTGGCGGTCGCATTCTCCAGGTGCGCGCGCAATGCCTCGACCAGCAGTGCCTGCGCAAGATGACTAGCGATCAATTCACTACCCGGGCGCGGATCCCGCAGCTCGCTCATCAGGCGCTTCACACCGCTGTAGAGGGCGGTCTTGCTGGTCGCGGACTGGACGTGGACGACCGGAGGGATTGCGTCAAGCAAGCCCCTGCCGTCCGTTCCTTCCAGGCCGAAGTAGCCGCCGATACCTCTGCACTCCCCACCGCCATTGAGCGTTGCCACTTCGCCTGGCGGCACTTGGGACAGAAACGCTTGGGCGTCCCGCGATTCCGCCGTCTCACCGGAATACAGATGCACCGCACCGCCACCGGTTAACAACACGACGTCGCCCGCCTCCAGACGCGTCGGCGCCGCCGCATCGGCGAGCCGGAGCCAGCAGCCGCCGGTCTCGATCGCGAAGCAAAGCACGCCGTCGGACGCGGTAAACGCGAGCGCCCAGTTGCCGGCGGCGTCCAGACCGCGAAAGCCGTAATCGCAAGGTCGCATGAGCATGAGAAAGTCAGATAGTGGATCCATCAGATTTGGACGATAGCGATAAATATTGCGACCATCGCGCATGGATGGTCCGAATGTTCGCGCTTATAGTAACCGCTAACCTTCAACGATGAGATGATTATGACTCCACAGACACACCTAGCGCTCCTGCTGCCCGGCAAGCGGGCACAATTAATCATCGCGTCGGTCCCCGACGTCAGTCCGGGTGCCGGCGAGATCGCGGTGAAAGTCCGCGCGCTCGCCGTTAACCCGTTCGATCGCTACGTACAGGCGGTTGGCGATGTCGTCACGGGCTACCTTGCCTATCCCGCAGTCATCGGAACGGATGTGGCCGGCGAGGTGGTGGCCTTGGGACCGGGGGTGAGCCGTTTTCGCATTGGCGATCGCGTGCTTGGGCATGCTGCCGGGATCGAAAAATGTCGCAACAAGGCGGCGGAAGGCGGATTCCAGGAACTCGTGCTGCTGCTTGCGCACATGGCCTCGCCCATTCCGGCGGACCTATCGTTCGAAAACGCGGCGGTTTTGCCGTTAGGTCTGTCCACCGCGGCGTGCGGACTTTTCCAAAAGGACTTTCTGGCACTCGCACCGCCGCGGGTGGACCCCGTGCCAACGCGCGAGACCGTGCTGGTATGGGGAGGCTCCTCCAGCGTCGGCAGCAACGCGATTCAACTGGCGCGCGCAGCGGGCTATGACGTCGCGACGACCTGCTCGCCCGCTAACTTCGATTACGTCCGCCAGCTGGGCGCGGCGCACGTGTTCGACTATCGCCGTCCATCTGTTGATGCGGAGATTGTCGACGCGATGCGCGGTCGCCAGGTGGTCGGGGCCATCACGATCGGCAAGGGCGCGGCCGCCGCGTGCATGCGCATACTTGCACAGTGTGAAGGCAGACGCTTTGTCGCGCAAGCTAGCGCGCCAGCGTCGTTTGATGACGTGACGGGCACGCCGGGCCGTTGGCGCAAACTGCTGCCAGCACTCGCCAAAATGGTGGCCGGCAGCATCGCGCTGAAACTCTTGGCAAAGCGGACCGGGCTCGAGACAAAGATGATCTGGGGCGGCTCGCTCATCGAGAACGAAGTGGGGAAGATGATCTACGGCGCATTCTTGCCGGAGGCGCTGTCGCGCAAAATATATGCGGCGATGCCGCCTTCCGAGGTGGTCGGGCACGGCCTGCAATCTATCTCGGAAGCCATGGCGCGGCAACGCCGCGGCGTGTCGGCGCGCAAGCTGGTGGTGACGTTGTGATGGCGCGGACTGCCGCCGCCGCCGCTGGCAGCGGGGAGGGGATGCCCGCATGGGGTTGGTTCGCCTGGGGCGGCATGGCGCTGATCAGCAGCGTCATCGCGCTCGTCTCCTTGCGCTATCTACCCGGCAAGGGGCCGGTTCCCGAAGTGACCGCGTTGAACCGCTATTTCAATCCTTGGATCAAGGTGCATGCGGCCGGTGCGGCATCGGCTTTGCTGCTGGGCGCGACGCAGTTTCTGCCGGCGATACGTGCACGTTGGCCTGTGTTGCATCGCATCGGCGGCCGCCTGTACGTGCTCGGCTGCCTGATTGGAGGCGTGTCGGCGCTGATACTGGCGGCAGGCACGTCGGCCGGGGCAATTGCCGGCGCCGGATTCGGCGCCCTGGGGTGCGCCTGGCTGGCGACCACCAGTGTCGCGATCTACAACATCCTCAAAGGCAACGTGACCGCGCACCGGCGATGGATGATACGCTCTTTCGCACTCACGTTAGCGGCCGTCACATTGCGTGTCTATCTGCCGTTATCAAGCCTGCTGGCGCTCGACTTCCTGGTGGCCTATCAAGTGGTTTCCTGGCTGTGCTGGGTGCCCAACATCCTGCTTGCGGAATGGTTTCTTGGCCGCCGCGCGTTCGCACAAAAATGAGCCAACGATACCTCGGCTCCCAATACCTGCAAGCCACCGTGATGCAATTTTCGCTGTTTGCGGAGATGGGACGGCGAGCCGCGCCCATATTCATAGCCGGTGTCCTGCTGATTTCATCTATGCTGTGCGGTTGCCAGGCATGGCGGGCGAGCACCGCAGGCGACCGGCCGGCGGCGATTGCGGCGTCTCCCGAGTGGCGCGACGGCCGCTTCCGGAATGCCGAAGGAAGCCACACCGATCTGCCCAAAGCGCTGCTGCGGGCGCTCTCGGGCGCACCCGACGACGTGCCGGCTTCACCCGTACCGGTTGTGATGACAGACCCGGCTATGCTGGCAATGGCGCCTGACAGCGGCTTACGTGTCACGTGGTTTGGCCACTCGTCGACGTTGTTGGAAATTGATGGCATCCGGATCCTGACGGACCCGATCTGGAGTGAGCGCGCGTCGCCGATCGGATGGCTGGGACCGCGGCGCTGGTACGCCCCGGTCATCGCGCTGACGCAGTTTCCACGCATCGACGCGGTCATCATCTCGCATGACCATTATGACCACCTGGACCAGGCTACAATTATAGCGATGCGGCATTGGACCAATCTCTTCATTGTGCCACTCGGTATGGGCGGGCGGTTGGAGCGGTGGGGCATTGCGCGGACGCGCATCGTGGAGCTGGACTGGTGGCAATCGACCCAGGTCGGCGCGCTGGCTGTCGCGATCGTGCCGGCGCGTCATTCGTCGGGGCGTCTCGATCCGCGCAGCGACCACACCTTGTGGGGAGGCTTTGCATTGCTGGGGGCGCGCTACCGGGTGTATTTTTCCGGTGACACCGGATTGCAACATGCGATGACGGAAATAGGAGAACGCTACGGACCTTTCGACCTGGCGCTGATTGAATCAGGTCAATACAGCGAAGCCTGGCCTGATGCGCACCTCGGTCCGGAGCAGGCGGTGCTGACGGCGAAACAAGTCAACGCGCGCGTGCTGCTGCCGGTACATTGGGGCTTGTTCAAACTGGCGCCGCATGCCTGGACCGAACCGGTGGAGCGCGTATTGGCGGCGGCGCGCTGCGCCGACCTGAAAGTGATCACGCCACGGCCTGGCCAATCTGTCGAACCGACCGTGCCGAGACCTGAAGACGTGCAGCGTTGGTGGCCGACGTTGAGATGGACGTCGGCGAACGAAAAGCCGATCGTCGCGACGATCAATGGTAGTCCGGCCCAACGATTTGCGCCGACAACCTGTCCTGTTGTTCCGACACGCGAGGCTGTTCCCGACTAGACCCACGTCGTGGAAAGGTTCAGTCCACAGCGACTGAATGTTCTGCGATAAATTCCCTGAACCAAAGTTGAGCGGGGTTGTTATCGCTGCGTCGATGCCAGATCAGGTGAAAAACGATTTCAGGCAACGCCATGGGCGGCGGGAACAGCATCAGTCGATGACTAGCCTGCGACTCAAGCGCTGCGCGTTTGAGTATGGTGGCGACCCAGTTGGTGCGGGCAATAACCGCAGGCACCGCAAATAGTTGTGGCAAGGTCAATGCGAGCTTGCGCTTCTTTCCCTGTTGGGCGAGGGTTTGATCGACGAGCCCATGCATCTGCCCTTCGGGTGACACCAGCACGTGCTGCAATTGGAGGTAACTGTTCAAGTCCATTGGACGTCCCGCCGCCGGATTATCGCGCGATACGATGGTGACAAACTCGTCGCGCAGCAGTGGCCGCGTCCGGATGCGGGCATCCGTATCCGTCGGCGACACGCCAATCGCGGCATCGATCTCCCCTGCATCGAGCAAATCGACAGCGGCGTCACGGTCATTAAACGCAATGACGTTCAAGGTTACTCCGGGCATGGAGCGTTCAAGTGCGGCGATCAGGGGCGGAAGCACGACCACCGTCGGGTAATCCTGCAGGCCCAGCTTGAACGTCACCGACGCCGTCCCGGGCTGAAAAACGGGCTGGCTGATCATCGCCAATTCAATCTGGCGCAACGCCTCTTCGACCGGTAGCGCCAGATCCCGCGCGCGCGGCGTGGGAATCAAGCCCGTGCTGCTGCGCTGGAAAAGCGGATCGCCGAGCAGGATACGTAGCCGCGACAAGGCCGCGCTCATGGCAGGCTGGCTCACGCCCACCTGTGTCGCGGCACGCGTCACATTTCGTTCGCTCATCAATGCGTTGAAAGCGACCAGTAAATTCAAATCGATGCCATGAAAATCCATGATTCAAATAATCACTTATATAGTTTATTTGTTGGACTGATTGTACTGCAAAGAACACACTGACACTTCCTTCAACTCTGAGCAGATCCTTTCATGACTATCGCAACTACCGACCTTTCCCAGCAATTACGCGCCGAACTCATTGCTGTGCAAACGCTTTATCGGGCTTTCAGCGAACAGAACCCGGACCTCGTGGACGCCGTGCTCGCCCCCGACTGGGACGACATTCCGCTGGCGCCGGGGCAGGAACCCGGCCCGGCAGGCATCAAGCCCATCCTCCGCATGCTTGCCGCCGCATTACCAGACGTGCAAATCACGATCCACGACACGGTCCAGCAGCCTGGCAAGGTTGCCGTGCGCGCCGAGATCAGCGGGACGCATTTGGGTGAGCTGTTCGGCATCGCTCCAACCGGGAAAAAAGTCAGTTTCCGCTTGCACGAGTTTCACACGCTCGCCGACGGCCTAGTCACCACCACGTGGCACATGGAGGACTGGTTCGGCCTCTTCCTGCAACTTGGCCAATTCCCGCCACAAGGTTGAACCCTATATAACGGAGGCACTCATGCAAACAGATCCACAAGTCGTGCTCGTGACCGGCGCCTCGTCCGGCATAGGCCATGCTATTGCATTGGCGCTGGCACGCAATGGCCACATCGTCTATGCCAGCATGCGCGAAACTGAAGGAAAAAATGCCCAGTGCGTCGCGCAGCTGCGGCAACTCGCCAAGCGTGAAAACATTGCGCTTGGCACGCTGGAGCTAGATGTCCTGTCCGAAACCGGTTGTCGGGCGGCGGTGGACGCCATCCTCGGCAAGGATGGACGTCTGGATGTCGTCGTCAACAATGCCGGCATGCTGATGCAAGGGATCAGCGAATCGTTCTCGATCGATCAGGTCGCACGGATCATCGATACCAATGCGCTTTCCTGGTTACGTGTCAATCGCGCCGTCTTGCCGGCGATGCGCCGGCAAGGTCGCGGACTGTTGATGTACGTCGGCAGCACGACCGCGCGTTTGCACGAACCATTTCTGGGGCCTTACGTTGCCAGTAAGGTCGCTGGCGATGCACTGGCTGAAATCATGGGCATGGAGGTACGTCCTTTCGGTATCGAAAGCGTGACACTGGTCCCCGGCGCCTTTACTACAGGGACCGAACACTTCGCACACGCGCAGGCGCCCGCCTATGCGGCGATTGGTGAGCAGTATGGCGATCTTGCCGCGCGCATGGCCACTCTGGGGGACAAACTCAGCGCCATCGACGCGGCCAACGGTGGCGCGCTGACGGTTGAAGACGTGGGCAGTGCCGCGTGCCAGGTATTGTCCATGCCACGTGGCACGCGTCCATCGCGGGTCATCATCGATGGTCAGCAAAAAGGCACGGAGGCCATCGACGCTGTTTACCACGTGAAGCAGACCGCGTTTCTGGCACAACTGGGGTTGGCCGACCTGGCGCCGGCGGTGCCGCAAGCTGTTGCTCCGGGCAGAGGGCAGGGCGACCGGTGGATTACAATGTGACCCTCACTCCACCCGAGGTTCGAATGAAAAAAATCCTGCTCCCATTGGCGCTGGCGCTCGCCTGCGCCGCCGCCTACGCCGCGCCCGCCGACGTCGCCGACCTGAACAAAATGAGCAAGCGGTACGCGCCGATCGCGCTGACCGCCGACACCAGCAAACTCTCCGCCGGCGACAAGAAGGCCATCGTCAAACTGATCGAGGCGGCCAAGATCATCGACGTGCTGCAGTTGCGCCAGCGCTGGTCCGGCAACGAGGCGCTGTGGGCCGCGCTGAAGAAGGACAAGACGCCGCTGGGCCAGGCCCGCCTGGGCTACTTCTGGCTCAACAAGGGGCCGTGGTCGATCCTCGACAGCCATGAATCGTTCCTGCCGGCCGAGATCGACGGCATCAAGATTCCCGCCAAAAAGCCGGAGGGCGGCAATTTCTATCCGGCCGACGCCAGCAAGGCCCAGCTGGAAACCTGGATGAACGCCTTGCCGGCGATCGACAAGGAACAGGCGCAGTGGTTTTTCACGACGATACGCCGCAACGCCGACGGCCAGTTCACCACCGTCAAATATTCGGACGAATACAAGGCCGAACTGCAGCAGGCCGCCGCGCTGCTCAAGCAAGCCGCCGCCGCGACCGACAACGCCTCGCTGAAGAAGTTCCTCGAACTGCGCGCCGATGCTTTCCTGAGCAACGACTATCTGGCCTCCGACTTCGCCTGGATGGATCTGGACGCGCCGGTCGACGTCACCATCGGCCCGTACGAGACCTATAACGACGAGCTGTTCGGCTACAAGGCCGCGTTCGAGGCCTACGTCAACATCCGCGACCAGAAGGAGACGCAAAAGCTCGACTTCTTCGCCAAGCACATGCAGGAGCTGGAAGACAATCTGCCGCTCGACGCGCAGTACCGCAATCCGAAGGTCGGCGCCATCGCGCCGATGGTTGTGGTCAACCAGGTGTACGGCGCCGGCGACGGCAACATGGGCGTGCAGACGGCCGCCTATAACCTGCCCAACGACGAGCGCATCATCAGCCAGCGCGGTTCCAAGCGCGTGATGCTCAAGAACGTACAGCAAGCCAAGTTCAAATCGACGTTGACGCCGATCTCCAAGCTGGTGCTCAAGCCCGCCGACCAGAAGGATGTCGATTTCGACTCGTTCTTCACGCACATCCTGGCGCACGAGATCACGCACGGCCTGGGACCGCACGTGACCAAGGTCGACGGCAAGGAATCGACCCCGCGCCAGGACTTGAAGGAAGCCTATTCGACCATCGAGGAAGCCAAGGCGGACATCACCGGCCTGTACGTGCTGGCCTATATGATGGACAAGGGCCAGCTGGCCGGCACGCTGGGGCAGGGCGAGGCGGCCGAGCGCAAGCTGTACACGACGTTCCTGGCGTCGGCGTTCCGCACCTTGCATTTCGGCCTGACCGATTCGCACGCGCGCGGCATGGCGATCCAGGTGAATTATCTTCTCGACAAGGGCGGCTTCGTGTCGCATGGCGATGGCACGTTCGCGGTGGATTTCAAAAAGATCAAGTCCGCCGTCACCGATCTCGACCGCGAGTTCCTGACCATCGAGGCCACCGGCGACTACGCGCGCGCGCGGGAGATGATGACCAAATACGTCGTGATCCGTCCGGACGTGCAAAAAGCGTTGGATAAAATGAAATCCGTGCCCAACGATATCCGTCCGGAATTCAAGACGGCGCAAAGCCTGCTGGCGAAGTAAGTCCTCACCTTTCCCGAACGGGGGCCGTCCGGTCTCCGTTGTCAATCCGCTTACACAGTGGCGTTTCAAACAAATAGTTCAAGTTTGCCTACGTAGAAAAAAACTTCCGTACGGCAATAAAAGTTTCCGTGGTCGTGATAAAGTTGGTTTGAGGAAACCAAATCATGATCACGCGCCTACTTATCTCCCTGCTGCTGTTTTGCTCCAACTTCGCTTCCGCGGCGGAGTTGACCGACATGGAAACCCGCTGGCTCACCGCCGGATCGGCCATGCTGAAGTACGCCAAGAAAGACCTGAAACTGCCGATCGACATCATCGTCCAGCCCACCGGCAAGCCGACCGACGTGCCGCTGGCTTTGGGCTTCCAGGACGGACGTTGCAAGCTGGTGCTGACGATGCGTAACAAGACCAATGCCGAAGACGTCCTGTCGAGCGTGCCGGCCGAGCAGCGGGCGCTGATGATCGAGGCGATGTTCGCGCACGAAGTGGGCCACTGCTGGCGCTACGTGCAGGGGCAGTGGCACGAGATGCCGGCCGGTTTCGAGGAACACGACCACGCCGCGCACGGTCAAGCCCAAGCCCAAGCGCAGGAACTGGAGCAGACCCGCCGCGAGGAAGGCTTCGCCGATCTGGCCGCGCTGGCGTGGATACAGCAGCGTCACCCGGAGCAGTACGGCATCGTCGCCGCATGGATGCGCCAGGTGCGTCAACCCTCGCCGTCCGGCGCGGTTGTCGGTTCGCACACCACCATGGCGTGGCTGCAACTGGCGTCGAGCGGCGACGCCTTTGCCGCCGAGCTGCCGTTGTTCGAGCAGGCCAGCAGCCTGTGGCAAAAGGGTCTGCTGAACCAGGACGCGCGCCAGGACGCCCGCCAGGGCATGCGCCAGGCGTCGCTTCAGCGCTAGCGATATCGAAGTCACGCCGGCGGTGTGCATAGTCATAAAATAACAATTCCCCAACTCTGTTCGTTCCCGCACAGAGGTTTCTCTGCTGTCGGCGTTTAATGTGTCCACCAACCACCACAACAAAGGGACACATCATGAACAAGCTCCTCTTCCTGGTTCTGGCCGGCGCCGCCAGCGCCAGTTTCGCCGCCACCCCAGCCAACGACACGGTGGCCTACAAGGCAGCCACCAACAAAGCTGCCAACGATTACAAGACCGCCAAGTCCGCCTGCGATGCGCAGTCCGGCAATGCCAAGGACGTCTGCCAGGAGCAGGCCAAAGTCGCCCGCGCGACGGCCGAGGCGAACGCCACGATGCAGTACAAGAACGACAAAAAATCGATTGAAAAAGCTCGCACCGAACTGGCCGATGCCCAGTACGGCCTGGCCAAGGAAAAATGCGATACCTTGGACGGCAACGCCAAGGATAGCTGCCTGAGCACCGCCAAGTCGCAGCAGGTCGCCGCCATCAACGCCGCCAAGGCCGGTAAGGATGCCGCCGACGTCGCCCAGACCGGCATCGACTGCAGCGCCATGACCGGCACCGACAAGGCATCGTGCGAAGCCAAATCGAAAACCGAGCTGGCCAAGGACGCCGTCGCCGACACCGTCATCACCACCAAGGTCAAAACCGAACTGATGGCCGAGCCGGCACTGAAATCGCTGGACGTCAAAGTTGAAACCACCAACGGCGGCGTGGTGCTGAGCGGCTTCGTGCCGTCGCAGGCCGAAGCCGATAAAGCGGTCGACGTGGCCCGCAACGTCAAAGGCGTCACCGACGTCAAGAGCTCGCTGCGCATCAAATAAGCCGTAGCCCGTCTTTCCCCCTGATCGGGGCCTCCGCCGAGGCCCCTTTCTTTTCCTTGCATTCATTATGACCATAATTTAAAATGGCCGGACCGCGCGGTGGTCTGCAACCGCGCATCGCCGCATCCATCGTCATCGCAAGGAACATCATGTTCGCACTATCGCTTTCCAACTGGCTGCGGCGGCGCGGCTGGCATTACTCATGGGTGATCGTCGCCGTCACCTTCCTGACGGGGCTGACCTCGTCGGCGGCGCTCGGCCTGCCGGGCGCGCTGCTGCAGCCGCTGGCCGCCGAATTCGGTTGGAACGTCGAACAAATCTCGTCCGCGCTGGCCGTGCGTTTCGTGCTGTTCGGTTTGATGGGGCCGTTCGCCGCCATCCTGATGGAGCGTTTCGGCCTGCGCCACGTGGTGGTCACCGCGCTGACGCTGGTGGCCACCGGCATGGCGCTGGCCACGCAAATGACGCAGTTCTGGCACCTGGTGCTGTTCTGGGGCGTCATGCTCGGCATCGGCTCGGGCATGACCGCGCTGGTGCTCAGCGCGATCGTCTCCAACCGCTGGTTCGACAGCCACCGTGGCCTGGTGGTCGGCATGCTCACCGCCAGTTCCGCCACCGGGCAGCTGGTCTTCCTGCCGGTGGGCGCCTGGCTGATCGAGCGCTTCGGCTGGCGCATGGCCGTCATTCCGGTGTTTGCCGCCTGCGCGCTGGTCGCCGTGCTGGTGTTGCTGTTGATGCGTAACCGGCCCAACGAACTGGGCCTCACTCCCTACGGCGCCGCGCCGGGCACTGAAGTCGCGCCGCCGACGCCGCCGATGCACATCACGTTCGCCACACCGTTCAAGGTGCTGGCCAGCGTGGCCGGCAACCGCGTGTTCTGGATTCTGTTCGGAACGTTTTTTATCTGCGGGCTGAGCACCAACGGCCTGATCCAGACGCATTTTATTTCGCTGTGCGGTGACGCCGGACTGGCCGCCGTGCCGGCCGCATCGGTGCTGGCGATGATGGGGGCGTTCGACCTGGTCGGCACCATCGGCTCGGGCTGGTTGTCGGACCGCTATGACAACCGCAAGCTGCTGTTCATGTATTACGGCTTGCGCGGGCTGTCGTTGTTCTGGTTGCCGTATTCCGAGTTCACGTTTTATGGGCTGTCCCTGTTTGCCATGTTTTACGGCCTGGACTGGATCGCCACCGTGCCGCCGACGGTGCGGCTGGTGGCGTCCACCTTCGGCAAGGAGCGGGCGGGGATGGTGTTCGGCTGGGTGTTCGCGGGCCACCAGCTGGGCGCGGCCGTGGCCGCCTGGGGGGCGGGCAGGGCGCGCACCATCATGCTCACTTACAACCCGGCGCTGTTCGCCGCCGGCGCGGCCTGTCTGCTCGCCGCCGGCGTCATTTTGCTGATCCGGCGTATGCCGCGTCCTGCCATGTAATCGGCCTGTCACACCGGGGTGCCACAATGCGCACCACCTGAAACAGACTGATGGAGATTGCATGCGCAATGCCTGGAACGCCCGTCGGCCGCTGATCGCGGCCGCCGCCATGATGTCGTTGTTGTCCGCATGCGGCAGCGACCACGTCCCCGCCACCGAGCCGATTCCGGCCGACGGCTACACGTCGACCCCGGTCGCCTTCATGAGCGACGTGCACTTCGAGAACATCTACGGCGACTTCAAGAGCAGCCAGTTTTCCGGCATCCCGACCAGGGACGGCCGCAACGCCACCATCCGCACGATGTACGCGCAGCTGACCTCCACCCGCCTGTTCAACGAAAACTATTTCGCCTTCCGCGCCGCGCTCGACGACGCCTACGGCAAGAACATCCGCCTGGTCGCGCTGCCCGGCGACATCTCCGACGACGCCCAGCCGATCAACATCGACGGCCTGGCCGACATCCTGCGCGAATACCAGGCCAAGGGCATGCGCTTCTTTATCGCGCCCGGCAACCACGACCCCAATGAGCCGTACGACGACGACGAGGCCGGCAAAAACGACTTCCTCACGCGCGACGGCAAGGAACAAAAGATCTACGCGCCCAACAACGCCGCCTGCAAGGCCAAGGACCCGACCGTCGTCTGCACCGCCCAGCTCACCGAGCAGGGCTACGAGCGCCTGCTCACCAAGCTCGGCGACTTCGGCTACATGCCGAACAAGAGCGACGTCTACTGGGAAACCCCGTTCAGCAAATACGCCGACGGCAAATACAGCTTCGACGCCGCGTCGGCCTCGTCGGCGTTGAACAAGCGCCAGTTCGAGATCTGCGCGGAAGGCGAGGGCGGCAGCTACAAGGCCGCCGGCGAGACCAAGCTGGGCAAGTCCTACACGCGCTGCACCAACATCATCGACGCCAGCTACCTGGTCGAACCGGTCAAGGGCCTGTGGCTGCTGGCGGTCGACGCCAACGTCCACGTCCCGAACGGCAAGTTCGACCCGGCCAATCCGACCGCGTTCGCCGGCTTCGACAACGCCGGCAACGCCGGCTGGAATAAGGTGACCACGCACAAGATCCATCAAATGGAATGGATCAAGTCGGTGGCCGCGCGCGCCAAGGCGCAGGGCAAGCAGCTGATGGCGTTCTCGCACTATCCGACGATGGACTTCTACGCCAACCAGACCGACGCGATGAAGGCGGTGTTCAAGCCGGGCGCCTTCCAGACCGCGCGCGTGCCGGACGCGGCCACCACCAGGGCGCTGGCCGCGACCGGCCTGCCGCTGCACGTGGGCGGCCACATGCACTTCAACGGCACCAACGATTTCCAGGACGCCGCCGGCAACTACCTGGTCAATGTGCAGTCGCCGTCGCTGGCCGTGTTCGGCGCGGCGTACAAGATCGTCAGCTACCAGAGCAAGGACCTGGTCGATGTGCAGACCGTTGGCCTCAACAACGTGGCGCGCTATAACGAGCTGTTCCCGCTGTATCAGACCGAGTACGACTACCTGCAGGGCAGCGTGCTGGCCGGCGATGTCGCCAAGCGCTGGAACCGCAATATCCTCGATACGCGCTCGTACGGCGAATTCACCCGCACCTACTTCGGCGAGCTGTCGCGCCTGCGTTTCATGGACGAGTACTGGCCGTGCGAAATGAAGCAGGCGGCGACCGCGCTCGACGCGCGCCAGATGCTGATCCTGTCGCAATTACAGACCAGGGTGACCCTGGCGCAGCTGAAGGACAATCCGGCTGTGGTGCCGTTGACGGCCGCCTGCGCCGCCAAGGGGGCGGTGGCCGACGGGGGCGTGGCGGCGAGCCAGCTGACGGCCGACTGGGCGGCGGCGACCGCCAAGGCCGAGCAGCTGGCGTCGGCGGCGAATCTGAAGCTGGACGACTTCGCCAAGATCAGCGCGTACGAGTTCTACGGCGACTTCCACCGGACGGTGTATGCGGGCGAGCTGGCGCTGCGCGACATGGGCGCGCAGCGGGTGGCGCAGTACAAGGTGCTGATGGCGGCGTTTCCGGCGGCGCCGGCGGCCATCGTCAAGATCGGCGATTTGCCGTCGGACCAGAATCCGGTCAACGTGCTGTTCCAGTATCAGTTCAAGCAGGTGTTCGGGATTTTGAAGGGGCTGGGTTCGGGCAAGCCGAGCGACAGTTTCCGCATCGACCTGAAGGCCAGGACGTTGACCAACACCAGCGCCACGGGCTTGAGTTTCAATTAAGCGGAGGGTATGGCTGTTCGTGCCCCGGCGGGAGCCACGAACAGCCGCTTGCGCGGGGAAAATTACTTCAAATACTTCGCCAGCCAGCCGTGCACTTCGCTGTAGAAGTAGCGGCTGTTATCCCCCTTCAAAATCCAGTGGTTCTCGTCCGGGAACACCAGTAGCTTGCTCGGCACATTCAAGCGCTGCTGCGTCGCGAAGTTCATCAACGCGTTGTTGGCCGGCACCCGGTAGTCGAGCTCGCCGACCGAGATCAAAATCGGCGTCTTGAACCCCGTTCCCTTTTCGTGATTCCCCGCCTGCATCACCGGGCTTTGCTCGCGCCACACCGGCAAATTGCCCCACACCGGTCCGCCGCTGTTGACCTCGCGCCCGAAGATGCTGTCGCTGGTTCCCCACTGCATCACCAGATCCATTTCGCCCGCGTGCGAGACGATCGCCTTGTAGCGCGTGGTGGTCGCCTGCAGCCAGTTGGCCAGGTGGCCCCCGTAGCTGGCGCCGCCGGCCGCCAGCCTGGCGCCATCGACGAAGCCGTACTTGCGCACCGCCTCGTCGACCGCCTCGTTGACCTCGTCGCCCGGACCCTTGAGCGGGTCGCCCTGGATCGCGCGTGCGAATTCCTCGCCATAGCCGGTCGAGCCCTTGTAGTCGGTCAGCAGCACCACATAGCCCGGCTGCGCCAGCAGGTGGTAGTTCCAGCGCAGCACGAACTGGTCGCGCCACATGTTGGCCGCGCCGCCGTGGATCACCGCGAACAGCGGATATTTTTTCGCCGGGTCGAAGCCGGCCGGCTTGACGATCATGTTGTGGATCATGCGGCCGTCGCTGGCCTTGAACCAGAAGTGCTCCGGCGCCTGCCAGTCAATGGCGGCCGCGCGCTCGGTGTTGAACGAGGTCAGGCGCTTGGGCGCGCCATTGCCGAAGGCGTACACCTCGGGCGGGTTGATGGCCGATTCCCACACGCCGACCAGCGCCTTGCCGCCGGCGCTGAGCGAACCGATCGACCCGGTCGGCAGCGACGGCTCGGCGCGCAGGTCGCCGCCCGCGTAGTTGATCGAATGGAGCTGCTCAAGGCCGGCGTGCTCGAAACTGAACACCACGCGGTTGCCGCCATCGGGCAGCACGAAGCGCGAGATCGAGCGGTCCAGCGATGCCGTCAGGATCTTCGGCGCCGGATCGGCGATCGGCCAGGCGAAGCTGGCGATGCGGCTGACGTCGTAGACCTTGCCCGGCTCCTCCGCCTCGGTCAGGCTGAACAAGGTCTTGCCGTCCTTGCTGAACTTGAGCGCGCGGTAGCTGTGCTGGTCGCGCGTGAGCTGTTGCGCCTCGCCGCCGGCGGCCGCCACCGAGAAGATTTGCGTGTAGCCGGCCGCGCGCGCCGCCTCGTCGCGGTTGATCGACGCCGAGAACACCACTTCCCTGCCATCCTGCGACCAGATCGCGTCGAGCGACTGGCCCTCGTCGCCCTGGCCGCCGCCGAAGCCCGGCAGCGCGGCCAGCTTGGTGCCGGCCAGCAGGTCGCGCGGCTTGGCGCCGACCGCCGCGTCCATCACGAACAGGCGCACCTGCTTGTCGTCGAGCCATTTGTCGAAGAAGCGCGGCGGGAAGCTTTCGTACGCGCGCACGTTGTATTTGCGCTCCTTGCGCTCCTTGGCGATTTTCTTGATGTCGTCCTCGCCGGCCGCGCCGGGGAAGGTATCGCTGACGAACAGCAGCTGCTTGCCGTCCGGGCTGAATTTGGGCTGGCGCGCGCCCAAGGTCAAGGTGGTCAGGCGCTGCGCCTCGCCGCCGCCGGCGACGTCGATGCGGTAGATCTGGCCGGTGTCGTCGCCGTCGCGCTTGGCCACGAAGACCAGCTGGCGGCTGTCCGGCGACCAGTTCAGCGCCCCTTCGCCACCCTTGCTGAAGGTCAGGCGGCGCGCCGGCGTGTCGTCGGCCAGCGATTTGATCCACAGGTCCGACCATTGCTCCTTGCTGTCGTAGGCCGGATCGGTCACGGCGAACACCGCCCACTTGCCGTCCGGGCTGGCGGTCGGCGCGCCGACCCGTTTCATCAGCCACACGTCCTCGTGGGTGATGGCGCGTTTGGCGGACGCGTCGGCCGCGTGGGCGTGGCCGCCGAGCGCGGCGGAAAGGAGCAGGGCGAGAAGGGAAAGGCGCGGTGGAGTCATGGCGTGGTCGTTAAAAAGACAAAACGACGATAGTCGCCAAAACGGCGGTTGCTGTCAATCAAGTTCCTGCGGGCCGCGCGCCTGGCCCGGCCGTTCCGTCAATCCCATTTCTTCAGCAGGCGCGCCAGTTCGCCGGTGCGTTCCATCTGCTCGACGGCGCGCCGCACGCGGGCCGTCACCGCCGGATCGACGTGCGTGCCCATCGCCATGTAGGTTTCGGTCTGGTACATCACCATCGGCAGGATCCTGACCTGGGCGCCGTAGCCGGAACGTTGCACGAAATTCTTCAGTCCCGGTCCCCGGTGCAGGAAGAAGCGGCCGCGGCGCGCCACCAGCTTTTGCAGGTTGTTCATCGGGTCGGCCGCGCTGGCGCTGAAGCGCAGGTTGCCGATGCGCTCCAGCGCCTCGGTGGTGCCGAAGCCGCGGTTGGTCAGGATCACGCCGTTCGCGCCCAGCTTGCGCACGTCTTCCCAGCTGTGGATGACGACCGGATCGTCGGCGCGCGCGAGCAGCTGGAAGCGCAGCGGCAGCAGCGGCAGGTCGAGATAGTTGTATTGCACTTCGCGCTCGGGCGTGCGCTGGATCGCGCACAGCGCGTCGTGCTGGTGGTTGGCCACCTCGGCGTGGGCGCGCACCAGCGGCAGCCATTGCTGGTCGCCGACAAACACCAGGCCCGGATCGATGCGCTCGATGGTGCGGAAGATATCGACGCACACGCCGATGACGCGGCCGTCGCCGGCGTCGATGAACTTGGGATCGGTGCCGGCCTGCGCCGCCACCCGCAAGGTGACGACCGGACCGGCCGCCGCCGCGTCCTTGGCCGGAATTGCCGCGAACAGCAGCGAGCAGGCCAATAGCGGCGCTTGCAGCCGTGTCAGCAGCATGGTGTGTTACGGTGGGGTGCGCGGGTTTTCATTGCGTTTTCGATATCGCTTGCGTTCTTAACTTTTAACTACGGGAAAGTATAACAGCCGCGTCATTCCGCGCCACGTGGGTTTGCCTGCGCAGCGCCACCTTCTACACATCGCCATGCCAAAGATAGGCGTCGAGGTCGACCGCGCCGGCCGACGGCACGCCTTCCGCCGCCAGCCGGTCCGCCTGGCCGGCCACGGTGGCGAGCAACTGGCCGCGCGCGCTGACGATGCGATGCAACGGCAGGCCGGTGGCCAGGCTGCGTTTGATATAACCGGGAATGGCGCGGACAAAACTGTTGTCGGCGCCGATCGCCAGCGCCACATCGCTGTAACGCACGACCCTTCCGCGCGGTATCGTCGGCACGAAATCGAGGAATTTTTGGTAGACCGATTCGGCCAAGGCCGGATAGCGGCCGGGGACCAGCTCGAGGGCGTCGCCGCGCCGCAGTGGTCCGCCCGCGACGACCACGCCGAGGATGCCGCGCCGGCCGATCATGCCGGCCAGGTCGCCGACCAGCGGCAGCAGCAGCTTGCACGGTTCGCAGTGCATCGTCAGGCGGATTTCGATGCCGCCGGCGGTCGTGAGCGCGGCGCCGGGCTGGAAGTCCCCGGACCTGTCAGTGCGGATCACCAGGTTCTCGCGCAGCGCCCCCGGAGGCAGGGCCAGGGCCGCCAGTTCCGACGCGGCGGTCACCAGGATTTGGCGCGGGCTGAGGCGGTGGGCGTTGATGTCGTCTGCAATACCGAGCCCGGCGACCAGCGTCAGGCTGTCGACGGCGGCCATGGGCTTGCCATGACGGGCTTTGACGAAGAGATGTTCTGCCGTGGCGGTCATGGCGCCAGTATAGCGTGGCGGGTGGCGATCGCGCTCGACCGCTGGAATTTCACCAGAGAAAAGTGATATTTTTAAATAGACAATTAAATAATTTAACTTTAGCATGGCCTTAATGCCGCGCGCCACGTCTGCCGCGCCTCCCTCCAGCCCCGCCGGACCGCTATGCTTTTCAATTCGTTCAGCTTTATTCTGCTGTTTTTGCCGATAACGGCGTTGGGGTACTTCGCCCTGGCGCGCCGCAGCCAGGTGCTGGCGGCCGGCTGGCTGGCGGCGGCCTCGCTGTTCTTCTACGGCTGGTGGAGCGTCGAGTACATCCCCTTGCTGCTGGCTTCGATCGGCTTCAACTACCTGGCGGGCCGGCGCATCGGCCACGGCGCGGGCGCGGTCAAATGGCGCTGGCTGGCGCTGGCCGTCGGCGCCAACCTGCTGTTGCTGTGCTACTTCAAATACGCGGACTTCCTGATCGCCGGCGTCAACGCCGTCGGCGGCGCCGATTGGCCGTTGTGGCATGTGGTGCTGCCGATCGGAATTTCGTTCTACACCTTCACCCAGATCGCTTTCCTGGTCGACACCTACCAAGGCAAGGTGAAGGAATACCGCTTTGTCCATTACCTGCTGTTCATCACGTATTTTCCGCACCTGATCGCCGGCCCGGTGCTGCACCACGCCGAGATGATGCCGCAGTTCGAACGCAAGGAAAGCTATCGGCTGTCGGCCGCCAACGTCGCGATCGGCTTGAGCATCTTCGCCATCGGCCTGGCCAAGAAGGTGCTGATCGCCGACAACCTGTCGCCGCACGCCAACTTCTTCTTCAACCAGTCCGACCCGCAGGGATTGCTGGTGGCGTGGGGCGGCGTGCTGGCCTATGCCTTCCAGCTGTACTTCGATTTTTCCGGCTACTCGGACATGGCGATCGGGATCTCGCGCATCTTCGGCATCCGCCTGCCGCTCAACTTCGATTCGCCGTACAAGTCGGTCAACATCATCGACTTCTGGCGCCGCTGGCACATGACGCTGTCGCGCTTCCTGCGCGATTACCTCTATATCCCGCTGGGCGGCGGACGCCGGGGCGATGTGCGCCGCTATCTGAATCTGATGCTGACCATGCTGCTGGGCGGCCTGTGGCATGGCGCCGGATGGAACTTCGCCGTCTGGGGCTTGCTCCACGGCGCCTACCTGATGGTCAACCACGCCTGGGCGGCGCTGGCGGCGCGCCTGCGCCTGCCCACCGGCGCGCCGCCGTGGCGGCTGGCGAGCGTCGGGTTGACCTTCGCCGCCGTTTGTTTTGCTTGGGTGTTTTTCCGGGCCACCGATTTCGCGCGCGCGGTGGCGATCGTCGGCGCCATGTGGGGCCACGACGGCATCGCGCTGCCGGCGTCGCTGGCCGGCCATCTGCACGCGCTGCGACCGCTGTTGGACAAGCTGGGCGTGACCTTTTACATCGGCGGCGGCACGCGTTTCGTGCAGACCTGGCTGTGGGTGCTGGTGGCGGCGGCGATCTGCTTCACGATGCCGAACACGCAGCAAATCATGCGGCGCTGCGAGCCCGCGCTGGACTTCCGCGCCGGGGCGGGCGGGGCCTGGAGCCTGCCGGCCGTGCCGCTGACCTGGCTGCCGAACCGGCGCTGGGCGGTCGCGCTCAGCGTGCTGATGCTGGCCTGCCTGCTGTCGCTGGGACGCCCGGCGGAGTTCTTGTATTTTCAATTTTAGGAAGCGCGCATGGCCGAGGATCGCAGCTACGCCGGATTTATCAAGTGGATGGCCGCCGCGCTGCTGGCCGGCGTGCTGTTGACCGTGCTGTTGGTCGTGGTGGTCGATCCGTATCGCTTGTTCCGGCTGGTCGACGTCGCCGGCTTCAACGCCGTCAAGCCGCGTCCCGATCATTACCAGGCGCAGATCAAGCTGGCCGGCGCGCAGGCCATGCGGCCGGCCATCGTCTTGATGGGTAATTCGCGCGTCGACGTCGGCATCGATCCGGATAGCACGCAATTCGGCGCGGCAAGCCGCCCGGCCTACAATCTGGCGATACCCGGAACCGGCGTCGGCACCTCGCGCGAACAGTTCGAGCACTTGCGGGCCGCCGGCGCGGCCCCCGCGACGATGCTGCTGGGCGTGGAGTTTTTCGATTTCCTGCTGGATCCGGAGCGCGCCGACGCGCCGGAGCGGCCGCCGCCGACGGGCCTGGCCCGCCATCGCTGGCGGATCGACACCGCGTTTTCGCTCGACGCGCTACTCGACGCTGTGAAGACGTTACGGATACAGCACGATGCGGACGCCGGCACCATGACCGCGCGCGGCTTCAATCCCTTGTTCGATTATTTGCGCATCGCCCGCGAGGAGGGCTACCACGCCATTTTCCTGCAGCGGGCGCGGGAGAACGCGCGCAGCTTTTCGCAGGCGCCGCACGGCATTGTCCGGACCCGCAGCGACAGTTCGGCCGAATGGCGCGACCTGGGCCGTTTGCTGGACGGCGCCGCGCGCGAAAAAACCGCGATCCACCTGATCATTTATCCTTATCATGCGCAACTGCTGGCGATGCTGGAGCAGACCGGCTTGTGGCCGGTGTTCGAGCAGTGGAAGCTGCGGCTGGCGGGCGAAGTCGCGCGCCTCAACGCGGCCCATCCCGAGGCGCGCGTCGTACTGTGGGACTTCAGCGGCTACGGCGCATTACAATGCGAACCGATCCCTGCCAAGGGCGATGTGGTCCACGCCACCCGCTGGTACTGGGAGTCGGGCCACTTCAAGCCCGCGCTGGGCGAGTTGATGCTCGAGCGCATATTCGGCGCGGCCGGCGCGGGGCCGGCGGACGCCGCGTTCGGCTTCCGGCTGGACGCCGCCAACCGGTCCGCGAACCGCGACCGCATCGCGCGCGAACGCCGGGAATGCCTGGCGGCGCAACCGGCGATGTTCGGCGACGCCGCCGCGCTGGTCGCGGAAGCGCAGGCGGGCCTGCCGGGACGGGCGCGGTAACGCCGTCGTTTTTCATTTTAATCACAGCCAGTCTTATCACGGAGCCTACGTCCTTTCATGACCCAGAAAAAAATCCTGCTGCTCAGCGTCTCCGCCGGCGCCGGCCACATGCGCGCCGCCGAGGCGATCCGCAGCCATGCCGCCGACGGCGGCAGCGGCGCAAGCGCCACCCATCTCGATGTGATGGACTTCGTCAGCGCCGGCTTTCGCAAGATGTACACCGATTTCTACATCAAGCTGGTCAACAAGGCGCCGACCCTGTGGGGCTATCTGTACCAGGCCACCCACGAGGCCCGGGCCGACAGTTCGATGGAGCGTTTGCGGCGCGGCATCGAGCGGCTCAACACCAGCGCGCTGCTCAGGGAAATCAAGCGGAGCGCGCCGGACGTCATCATCTGCACGCACTTCCTGCCGGCCGAAATCCTGTCGCGCCTGACGGCCAAGGCGGGCTTCAAGACGCCGGTATGGGTGCAGGTCACCGACTTCGACCTGCACCGGATGTGGGTGCACGAGCACATGGCCGGCTACTTCGCCGCCAATGACGAGGTGGCGTTCCGCATGCGCGCGCAGGGCATCCCGGCCGAGCGTATCGCCGTCACCGGCATCCCCATCATGCCGGTGTTCGGCGTACCGCTCGAGCGCGCCGTGTGCGCCGCCGAGTTCGGACTGGACCCGGCGCTGCCGACGATACTGCTGATGGGCGGCGGCGCCGGCCTGGGCAGCCTCGACACCATTGCCGCGCGCCTGCTGGCGCTGGAGGGCAACTTCCAGCTGATCGTGCTGGCCGGGAAGAACGCGGCCGCGCTGAGCGCCTTGCAAGCGCTGGCGCGCGCGTATCCGGGCCGCCTGCTGGCCCAGGGCTTCACCGACAAGGTGGAGCGGCTGATGGCGTGCGCCGACCTGGTCATCACCAAGCCGGGTGGACTGACCACGTCCGAATGCCTGGCCATGGGCGTGCCGATGATCGTCAACGCGCCGATCCCGGGGCAGGAGGAACGCAATGCCGACTTCCTGCTGGAGCAGGGCGTGGCGCTGAAAGCGTTCGACGCGGTGACGCTGGAGTACCGCGTGCGCTACCTGCTCGAGCATCCCGCCAAGCTGGCCGACATGCGCGACAAGGCGCGCGCGCTGGGCCGCCCCGGCGCGGCGGCGGCGGTGCTGGCCCGGGTGCTGGGCGGGGGCGCCGTCGGGGCGTCTTCATGAGCACGCTCGGGGCCGTGGGCGCCGGCATCGTCGCGCGCGAACGCGGCGGCGCCTGGGGCATCGTGCTGACGCTGGCATGGGTAGTGATGCTCGGGCTGTTTTTCGCGATGACCGAAATCCAGATCGAGGGCTCGGCCGGCTGGGCCGCCAACCTGCCGACCTGGCGCATCGAGCACCACTGGCTGCTGGATATCTTTTGGGGCGGCCGCCCGATGACCGGCTACCACGCCTGGGTGTTTCCGTTCATGGCGCTGTTCTTCCACTATCCGCTGGTGATGCTGCAACAGTGGTCGCTGCGGCTGGAGGCGCGCGCGCTCGCCAGCATCATGCTGTTCTGGATCGCCGAGGATTACCTGTGGTTTGTGTTCAACCCGGCCTTTGGCGTCGCCCACTTCAGCCCCGCCTTCATCGCCTGGCATAAACACTGGTTCTGGTTCGCGCCCACCGATTATTGGGTATCGCTGCTGGTGGCCGCCGGCCTGTTCTTCTATTCCTATAAAAAACCATGACATCATTTGCCGTATTGTTCCTCCCGCTTAAACGCCTGGCCGCCGCCGCCTGCGCCATGCTCGGCCTGGCCGCCCCCGCGATGGCGGCGGAAGCGGCCGCCGCCGCCGAACGTCATCCCGAATGGGCGCGGCGGGTCGGCACGTCGCCGAACTTCTACCGGGTCACGCCGACGCTGTACCGCAGCGCCCAACTGGGCCGCGATGACGTGGCCGCGCTGGTTCCGCTGGGCGTGCGCACCGTGGTCGGCTTGCGCGCCTTCCACTCCGACAAGAAATGGCTGAAGGAGAGCGGCATCGCCATCCGCCGCGTCAAGATCTACACCTGGGCCATCAGCGACGCCAACGTGGTGGCCGCGCTCAAGGCCATCCGCGAAGCCGAAAAGGACGGTCCGGTGCTGCTGCATTGCTGGCATGGCGCCGACCGCACCGGCTTGATCGCGGCCATGTACCGCATCCTGTACCAGGGCTGGAGCAAGGAGCGGGCGCTCGACGAGCTGGAGAACGGCGGCTACGGCTACCACGCGATGTGGAAAAACATCCCCAAGTATCTGCGCAAGGTCGACATCGAAAAGATTCGCGCGCAGCTCGACGCCGAACCGGCCGGCGCGCCCCGATGAAAAATCGCCGCGCCGGTTGCGGAAAATGCTGACGGCGTCAAATGTTATCAAATATACTGCTCAATTCGGCAATCATGGCGATGGGTATCTTCCCGGGCGCCTTCGCCCTATCGTCACAGGCATCTACAGGAGCAGGTAACAATGACAACTCGAAACAGGCTCGCCTGCGCGCTCGCCGCGCTGGCGGCCGCCATCGCGCTGGGCGGCTGCGCGGTGCAATCGAACGGCAAGGGCGGCATCCTGGTGGGCGTCGACAACGCCCAGCTGTTCGGCACCACGGTCGGCACCTTCCAGGTGAAAAGCGGCGCCGAAGGCACGCTGCGCCGCGCGCCGAACAACGGCGCCTTCTCGGTCAAGCTTAGCGGCAGCATGCGCGTGGTGCCGCTGCCGAACGCGCAGTCGGCCCGTATCGCCCGCGTGCTGGACATGGGCACGCGCACCGTGGTGGTGATCGAAACCCAGGAACGCGCTTGCCCGTTCAAGTACCAGGTGCTGTCGATCGAGGGGAGCGACGTGCTGCAATGGGGCATAGGCAACTGCGGCGACCGTCCGCGCGTCGAAGCGGCCGAGGGCGGGCAGGCGTTGTACTTCGATTTCGCCGCCAACGGCAGGCTGCAGCGCAACATCTATATCGACGGCCGCATGCTCAACGCCGGCACGATGGCGGCGCCGGGCGTCAATCTGACGCAGCGGCCGTTCGCCGATGCCGACCTGCGCGCGCCGGGCGGTGGGCTCGCGCCATGGCAGCCGCAGCCACCAGCGCAGCCACAGTCCGCGCAACCGGCGCGCCCGCAGCAGCGCGCCAACGATCCGGCGCCGTCGCGCACCGCCGCCGTCCCGGACGTCCCGGCGGCGCCCGATGGCGGCCGGGTGGTTCCGCAGCCGCCGCACAAGGCCGACGGCGCGCCGGCGGCGGCGACCGCTGCCGCAGCGCTCCCGCCCGCCGCGCCGGCGCCGGCGCGGCGCGCCACCGCCAAGGCATCGTCATCGCCGGCACAAACCCCGCCGCCGATGACGATGCCGACCGAGGAGGTCAAAGTCATTCATCTCGACCTGCGGCACTAGACCATGCGCGATTACCGTTTCAAGCAGACGCTGTTCCTGATCGTCATCACACTGCTGTATCTGTGCTTCGAGCTGGGCTTCAACGCCCGCCTGCTCGACGTGGTCGGCGGCAACGCCACGCCGGACGATGTCGAGCACATCGAAATCTACGGCCGCTCGCTGTCGGGCATCGCCGCCGCGCTGGTGGCGTTGCAACTGATGCTGCGCCGGCGCACGCCGCAGGGCGGCGGCCCGTCGCTGTTCCGCATCGGCTTGACCTGCCTGGTGATCGCCGTGGTGGTGTTTGTCAGCATCAAGATGCTGGTGGACGGGCTGGTGAATTCGCGCGACGCCGAGTTCCGCCGCACGGCCTACAATTCGGTGCTGCTGCAACGTTCACTGGTGGGCGGCCGGCTGGCGCTCGACGGCCTGGTCGACGACCCCGCCATCTTCGCCCAGCCCGAAGGCAAGGCCTTCCTGGCGTTGTTCCCGTTCCTGGCGGTGTCGGTCGACCGTCTCGACGACCGCATCAAAGGCGTCAAGGACCAGTTGATCGAGGCGGCCATCCGCCACGAGGGCAAAGGCGCGCAGGGCTATTACGACGGCTACGTCAAGGTCATGCAGGGCACGCACGACAACTGGCAGAAGTACGCGCGCATTCCCACCGCGTCCGACGAAGGCTTGCTGCGCGAACAGGACAAGGCGTGGAACGAATATCTGCGGTCGCTGTCGCGCCACGGCTGGACCCCGTCGACGGTGCCGGCCAACCGGCGCGGCGCGGTGGTGGCCAAGGTGCGCAAGAGCGCGCCGGTGCCGCCGGACTGGGACCCCGCCGACGAAGCGACCTTCCGCGAGGCGGTCGAGCAGCGGTATCGCAAGGCCATGTCGGGATCGGCGCGCGCGGTCACCGTCGGCGGCGAGCGCATCGCGCCCGGCCTGGACTACCCGGCCTTTGTCGCCCGCCCCGGCGTGCAAAAGGAGTTGCGCGGCAAGCTGGGCTTGCCGGGCGGCGCCCAGGTGGCGCTGAGCTACGCCAGCCCGCGCGAGTTCAACCGGCTGTATGAACAGTGGGTCGGCAACCAGGTGCGCCAGCGCCGCGGCGGCTACGACGCGCCGGCGGCGCGCTTCGCGCGCGGCGCCAGCCTCGAGCAAGAGGGCGCGCAGGCCGCGCGCGCCACCATCGTGCCGCCGGTAGCGCTGCTATTCTCGCTGCTCGGCGCGATCGGCCACTTTTCCAAGCTGCTGTATCTGGTGGCGACGCTGTTTCTGTTGATGCGCGCCGGCGCCGATGGCCACCTCGGCCGGCGCGCCGCGTGGAGCGCGACGGGGGTGCTGCTGTTGGCGTTCGCCGGCGTCTGGGGCGGCCTGTCGGTGACCGACAACCGCATCACGCGCAGCGAACTGTTCCAGCAAATGCTGGCGTGGGCGCGCCAGCCGGTGCCCGGCGAAGGCGGCTGGACCAGCGCCGGCAAGGGCCTCCTGGCCAATGTCGCCCATGTGGTGGCGGTCGGCCAGGGCCACAGTTATCCGCTCAACGAAGCGATCCGCAGCAACCTCCTGAACGGAATGGAATATGGTTATCACCCGAAAGAAAAATAAGCGCGCCGCGTCGCTGCTGGCCTGGACCCTGATGCTGGCGCTCGCCGCGCAGCCGGCCGGCGCCGCCTGCCTGGGCATGCAGGTGCATGCGCACCGGGGCGCGGTGGCCGGCGCACCGGAGAACTCGCTGAGCGCGCTGCGCGCGGCCTATGACGGCGGCTGGGACGGCGTCGAGACCGATATGCAGATGCTGGCCGACCAGCGCTGGGTGATCCATCACGATCTGCTGACCGGCCGCGTGGTGCAGACCGACCTGCCGCGCCAGGCGCGCCAGCTGACCAGCGCCGACTGGCGCGCCGCCCAGATGAAACTGCGCGGCAACACCACCGGCGAGCCGCCGCCGTTCGTCAGCGACGTCACGGCGCTGGCGTCGGGCTATCCGCAGCGCGCGCTCAACGCCGAGATCAAGGAGGTGGCGCCGTGCGCCCAGGTGCAGGCGCTGGTGCGGCAATTCCAGCAGGAGATGGCGCATGGCAATTGGTTCATGACGTCGGGCCTGGTCGGCAACCTGCGCTGCGCCCGCCAGGCGGACGCCGCCGGCTATCTCGGGCTGCTGGTGTTCGACGGCCGCAACGCCGAGGCCGCCGGCGCCAACGGCGTGACCCGCTATATCGCCAGCCGCGCCCGCGCGCCCAGGCTCGACCAGGCCTGGCTGGCCACTGTCAAGCGCGACGTCGGCATGCCGGTCGGCGTGCATGTGGACGCGCGCAGCCTCGACGCCAATCCGGCGTTGCTGTCGGACGCGGCGATGATGAAGATGCCGGTGTTCGTCTACGCGGTGGAGGGCGACGCGGCGCTGGCGGCCGCGCTCAAGCGCGCGCGGCAGCGCGATGGCCGCTGGCCCAGCGGCGTGATCGTCGACGAGAGCGCGCCGGCCTTTTGCGCGCGCCTGCAATAAGGCGCGCGTCGGGAATCGATCGCCCAAACAAAAAAAGCAGCTGCGATTGCTCGTAGCTGCTTCATCTGATACTGCGAATTCGGTGGTAGGCCGTGCGGGATTCGAACCTGCGACCAACGGATTAAAAGTCCGCTGCTCTACCAGCTGAGCTAACGACCCCCGAAAGAGGCCGTATTATATACAGCCTCCGGAAAACTGCAAAGGGTTTTCTGAAATCATTTTATTGTTTCCTTCATTCCCAGCGCGGCGGTGACCTTGAGCACCTCGTCGGCGGTGGTCGCGCCCTCCTGGATTTTCATCGCGCCGGCGATGCGCAGCGGCTTCATGCCGTCGGCCACGCTCTGGCGCCGCAGCGCGTGGATGTCGGTCTCTTCGCGCACCTGCTCGCTGAACGCCTGGGTGACCGTCAGCAGCTCGTACAGGCCGGTGCGGCCCCGGTAGCCGGTCTGGCGGCATTCCGGGCAGCCGACGGCGCGGTAGATCGTCGCCGGCTTGGGCAAGGCCCAGTCGCCGACGATGCTGTGCCAGATCTCGTCGCCCAGCTCGCCATCGGCGGCCTTGCAGTCGGCGCACAGCGTGCGCACCAGGCGCTGCGCCATGATGCCGATCAGCGTCGCCTCCAGCAGATAATAGGGCACGCCCAGTTCCAGCAGCCGCATCACGGCCGACGGCGCGTCGTTGGTGTGCAGGGTCGACAGCACCAGGTGGCCGGTCAGCGCGGCCTGGATCGCCATCTCGGCCGTGGCCAGGTCGCGGATCTCGCCGACCATGATGATGTCCGGGTCTTGCCGCATCAGCGCGCGCACGCCGTCGGCGAACGACAGGTCGATGCCCGGCTGCACCTGCATCTGGTTGAACGCGGCCTCGACCATCTCGATCGGGTCTTCCACCGTGCAGACGTTCACTTCCGACGTCGCCAGCGCTTTCAACGTCGTGTACAGGGTGGTGGTCTTGCCCGAGCCGGTCGGTCCCGTCACCAGGATGATGCCGTGCGGACGCTTGGTCAGCGCGTCCCAGCGCTCGGCGTCGTCGAGCGGGAAGCCCAGCTCCGGCAGGGTCTTGACCACCACGTCCGGATCGAAGATGCGCATGACCAGCTTTTCGCCGAAGGCCGTGGGCAGCGTCGACAGGCGCAGCTCGACCTCCTGGCCGCCGGCGGTGCGGGTCTTGATGCGGCCGTCCTGCGGGCGGCGCTTTTCGATCACGTCCATGCGCCCGAGCAGCTTGATGCGCGCGGTCATGGCGATCATCACCACCGCCGGCACCTGGTACACCTGGTGCAGCACGCCGTCGATGCGGAAACGGATCGCCGCCAGCTCGCGCTTCGGCTCCAGGTGGATGTCGGAGGCGCGCTGTTCGAACGCGTACTGCCATAGCCAGTCGACGATGTTGATGACGTGCTGGTCGTTGGCGTCGACCTGTTTGTTGATCTTGCCCAGCTCGACCAGTTGCTCGAAGTTGTTGCGCAGCGACAGGTCGTTGCCGTTGGACTTGTTGGCCTTCTTGATCGACTTGGCCAGGCTGAAAAATTGCGTGGTGTATTGGGCGATGTCGAGCGGGTTGGCGATGACGCGGCGGATCGCGCGGCGCGAGACCTTGGAAATCTCCGCCTCCCATTCGATCGAGCAGGGGTCGGCGGTGGCCACCACCAAGGTGTCGTGCGTCAGTTCGACCGGCAGGATGTTGAAGCGGGCGGCGTAGCTGGCCGACATGACGTCGGCCACCTTGGTGAAGTCGATCTTGAGCGGGTCGATGCGGATGAACTGCAGGCCGGTGCGCTGCGCCAGCCATTCGCACAGCGCGTCGAGGGTGAGCATCTTGTGCGGCGGCTGCGCCGACAGCAGCTTGGCGTGCGCCACCGCGCACAGCGGGTGCATCGGGCCGACCGTGTTCTTGAGGATGGCCTGGCTTTGCGCGTACAGCTCCTTGACCTCGGTCTTGCGGATCATGCCGTCGGCCAGCAGCCAGGTGTAGATCTGCTGCAGATCGAGCGGAGACTGCTTGGTGGCGGGCTGGGCGGAAGGCATCGTTGCGGTCACTCTCTAAAGTTGGGCGGAACGGTGATGCGACTTCAACTGCTGTTTATGCGGCGGCCAGGCTTTGCGCTAATCCTTTGACCCATGACTTCGCCGGGAGTTTGGTCTCGGCGACGATTTGCGCGGCGCGCTCGGCCAGCGCTGCCACGTCGATCGCGCGCTTGCGCTTGAAGGCGATGGCGACGACATTGCCGTCATGGACTTCCGGCAGGCACACCACCTGCTCGAACGCGAACTTGATCGCCTTGATGTTGCGCGCGTAGCTCGGGTGGTCGCCGAACAGGTTGACCGTCATGATGCCGTCGTCTTGCAAACAGGCGTTGCAGGACTGGTAGAACTCGGCGCTGTCGAGCACCGGGCCGCGCGCGGTGGCGTCGTACAGGTCGACCTGCAACACGTCGAGCGCGCCGGCGTTGGCTGCGTCGTTGACGTAGTCGAGCGCGTCCATTTCGACCACGCGCAGCCGGGCGTCGTTCGGCGGCAGCTTGAACATCGAGGCGCAGATGGCCATCACCGACGGGTTCAGCTCCACCGCCGTGACCGAGGCGGCCGGGAAGGTCGCGTAACAAAACTTGGTCAACGTGGCCGTGCCCAGGCCCAGCTGGGCGATGGCCGCGGGTTCCTCAAGCCACAGCATCCACGCCATCATCTGCTGCGCGTACTCGAGCTCCGGCCAGTTGGGCTTGCGGATGCGCATGGCGCCCTGCACCCATTCCGTGCCGAAGTGCAGGTAGCGCACGCCATCCTGCTCCGACAAGGTCACCGGCGCATATTTGGCCTTGCGCGCCGGACGGGAGGATTCTTCTTTTTCGATGGATTTACGTTTGATCAGCATGGGGTGGGTTGGGGGAGGGGGCGGGAGTCAATTGGCATTATCCCGCGATGCCTTACGTCAAGGCAAGCCAAAAACGGCAATGCCGGTCGATGGACCGGCATTGTCGGGCGTTGCGTGCGGTTCAGGCGATCAACGCTGCATCGGCTCGACCACCACGCGCAGGCGCACGCGCTCGCCCGGGTCGTACGACATCACGCTGGTGTAGTTGCGGCCGCGATAGTCGTAGGTGACCTCGTACCCCGAGGTGCGCGATTCCCAATGGTCGACGGTGCGGCACTGCTTGACTTGCTGTTCCTGCACGCCGCCGCTGTTGGGCAGGTTCTGGTTGTCGACGCGGTCGCCGACGACGGCGCCAGCGATGGCGCCGGCGGCGGTGGCCACCGAGCGGCCGCTGCCGCCGCCAACCTGGTTACCGGCCAAACCGCCGATCAAGCCGCCGATGATGGCGCCGCCCACGCCGCGCTGCGGCGCCGGCTGCTGGACTTGTACGTATTCGGTACGGCATTCCTGGCGCGGGCGGTTGATTTGTTCGACTTGCGGGGTGACGCGCACCACCCGGCCGTAATCCTCGAAATCGGCAGCCTGGGCGAAAGGCAGTGCACTCACGCAAAGTACGGATGCGATCAATTTGGCTTGCAAGTTCATTTGGTACCTCGTTGTCTGTCAGGGTGTCTTATCAGGGATTCTGATATTGCATGCCTCAATGGTATTCCCGTTGGGGCGCGGGGAACAGTGGCTAAGCGGTATCTGTGGCAACAAATTGTAACAGCGGCCAAGGCCGCCCGCGCGGACGCCGGCAGGCGAATGGCGTCATTCCGTGCCGAAATTGTGCGGATTCGGGGCCGAAACCGTCCAAAATTGTTCTGTTTCTGACAAATATTGCGCGGGCAGTCACATTCGTGTTGATCTGGAAGGAACAACACGTTACCCTAATATGCGTATGGGATTCGAGAAAGATGTTGAATCAGCCACGGCAAGCTTAGACCAGCGGACCGTGTAAAGTGGACAGGTGCTCAAATTATTTACTCATTAATCAACAAGTTAGGCACTCACGACAGCAAAGTGGACACACCGTACATACCAGGTCAAATGGATGAGAACGAGACGTTGCTGATGACCGTGCCGCCCAACCTCGTGCAATCGATCCGCGCCTTCCGCGTGGTCGAGTTGCAGGAGGAGGCGGCCCGTCTGGGCCACCACTTCCTGTACGCGCACTGCAACGCCGGCGCGACCAAGCAGCAGGTGCTGGGCATCATCGCGGAATCGTTTCTGTTTCCCAAAGGTATAGGCAAGAATTTTGACGGACTGCGCGAGACGCTGACCGACACCATGTTCAAGGCCGGCACGCAGGAAGGTTTCCTGGTGGTGCTGGAGCAATTGCCCAATACCCAGAAATTTGACAAGGAAGCGCGGGAAACCTTATTGGACGTGTTCCGCGACGCTGCCGATTATTGGGCCGAAAAGAAAGTTCCATTCCGGGTGTTTTACTCCTTCGAGTAAGCCGGAATCCCCCTCCGCATCCCGCTTCGCGCATGGGGCGGATGCCTGCTGCGCCGCAGCATTTCTCGGCATTTTCTGGTCCGGCCGGTGTGGACAAGGTACAATGTCGGCCTATGAAAAACATCGTCATCCTTATTTCGGGTCGCGGCAGCAACATGGAAGCGATAGTCCGCGCGGCGCGAGCCGAGCGCTGGCCCGCCCGTGTTGCCGCCGTCATCACCAACCGCGCCGACGCCTCCGGGCTGGCGTTTGCCGCTGACCACGGAATCGCGACGGCCGTTGTTGCCAACAAAGACTACGCCAGCCGCGCCGAGTTCGACGCCGCGTTGCAAACCGTGATCGACGGCTTTGCGCCCGACCTGGTGGTGCTGGCCGGTTTCATGCGGATTTTGACGGAGCCTTTTGTCGCGCATTACGCCGGCCGCATGCTCAACATCCATCCATCGCTGCTGCCGCTGTTCCCCGGCCTGGCGACGCATGCGCAGGCGCTCGCCGCCGGCGTGGCCGAGCATGGCGCGACGGTGCATTTCGTCACCGCCGAACTCGATCACGGGCCGATGGTGGCGCAAGCCGCCGTGCCGGTGCTGTCCGGCGACACGGTGGAAACCCTGTCGGCGCGCGTGCTGGAACAGGAGCATGTGATTTACCCGCGCGCGGTGCGCTGGTTTGTCGAGGACAGGTTGACGATAGCGCAGGGAACCGTCCATGTGGACGAACATGTGACCACCACAAAATAATTTAACCAAGGAATTCCATGAGATTGCCACCAGCGATACTCGCCAACGCCGAAGAAGTGTTGCGCGAGATTTTGCGCTTTGCCGCGCCCGCCGACACGACGTTGTCGCGCTATTTTAAAGACCACCCGCGCCTGGGCGGCCGCGAACGCGGCGGCATCGCCGAGTGCATCTACAACGTGCTGCGCAACAAATCGTTCTACACCGATTTCTCCGAAGCGGGCGGTGGCGCCACGATGCGCCGCCTGACCTTGCTGGGCATGGCCGACGCCGTCGGCCTCGATTCGATGGGCGGGCTGACCGAGGACGAGATCGCGTGGGTCGAGCGCATCCTGCAGATCGACCGCAAGGTGATGCACAAGTCGAGCCGCTCGAACATGCCCAAATGGCTATTCGACAAGCTGGTCGAGCAGATGGGCGAAGAGGAAACCCTGGCGCTGGCCGACGGCATGAACCAGCCGGCGCCGCTGGACCTGCGCGTCAACGCCATGAAGGGCACGCGCGAGGAAGTCGCCGCCGGCCTGGCCGAAGCGCCGATCCGCAGCACGCCGACGCCGTATTCGCCGCTGGGCCTGCGCGTGCTGCAAAAGCCCGCGCTGCAAAACCTGCCGCTGTTTAAGAGCGGCCATATCGAAGTGCAGGACGAAGGCAGCCAGATCCTGTCGGCCATCGTCGGCGCCAAGCGCGGCGAAATGGTGGTCGACTTCTGCGCCGGCGCCGGCGGCAAGACCTTGGCGCTGGGCGCGACGATGCGCAACACCGGCCGCCTGTACGCGTTCGACGTGTCCGAGAAGCGCCTGGCCAAGCTCAAGCCGCGGCTGGCGCGCAGCGGCCTGTCGAACGTGCATCCGGTGCAGATCGCGCACGAGCGCGACGCCAAGATCAAGCGTCTGGCCGGCAAGATCGACCGCGTGCTGGTCGACGCGCCGTGCTCGGGCCTGGGTACCCTGCGCCGCAATCCGGACGTCAAATGGCGCCAGCAGCCGAGCGCGATCGGCGAGTTGCAAGTCAAGCAGGCGGCGATCCTGGACGGCGCCGCGCGCCTGCTCAAGGGCGGCGGCCGCCTGGTGTACGCCACCTGCAGCTTCCTGGAAGACGAGAACGACTTCATCGCCAAGCAATTCCTGGAAACGCATGCCGACTTCGAACTGGTGCCGATGAGCAAAGTGCTGGCCGAGCAAAAGATCGACCTGGAGATGGGCGACTACCTCAAGCTGTTGCCGCACAAGCACCAGACCGACGGCTTCTTCGCCGCCGTGTTCGAACGCAAGCCGATGTCGAAGAAAGTGGCGCCGGCGAAGGAAGAAGAAGCAGCGGCCGACGAAGCGTAATCTTCGGCGCGCGCCATCAGTGAAAAGACCGGGAGATCGACCTTGCCCGGTCTTTTTTAACATCCATACGACCGGGCCCGGCGTTTACGTTACGCTACGGCCTCCAGCCACACTCAGCGCTATATATGCCCAAACAACAGCCGCTTTTCAATCTGATCGAAGACCTTTCCGGCGATTTGCGCGATCCGGCGCTGCTATGGCAGATCGCCGCGATCGTCGTGTCGGTGGCGTTGGGATGGACGTTGGCGCGGCTGCTGCGCAAATACACGGGACGCGATGAAACCCGCACCGACATCATGCGCTTCGGCGTCGAAAGCGTCGGCAGGGTGGTGCCGCCGATGCTCGTCGTCGGCCTGCTGACCTTGGCGCGCATCGCGCTGCTGGAGTTTTACAAGCATCCCAACAACCTGCTGAAGGTGGCGATACCGATCTTCGGCTCGCTGGCGGTGATCCGCTTCACCGTCTACCTGTTGCGGCGCGTGTTCGCCCGCCGGGGCGAGATCAGCCCGACCATGCTGGCGTTCGAGAAGCTTTTCCAGGTGCTGGTGTGGCTGGCGTTCGTCGTCTACATCACCGGCCTGTGGGATGACGTGTTCCTCTATATGGACAACACCATCCTGCCGATGGGCAAATACAAGGTATCGATCGCCGACGTGCTGCAAGCGATCGTGTCGGTGGTGGTGATGCTGATGCTGGCGCTGTGGGCCGGCACCGCGCTCGAGGAGTGGCTGATGCGCCTGCAGGGCATGCACACCAGCCTGCGCGTGGTGCTGTCGCGCACGGTCCGGGCGGTGCTGATCCTGGCGGCCGTGCTGGTGAGCTTGTCGCTGGTGGGCATCGACCTGACGGTGCTGTCGGTGTTCGGCGGCGCGCTGGGCGTCGGCCTGGGTCTGGGCTTGCAGAAGATCGCCAGCAACTATGTGTCCGGCTTCATCATCCTGCTCGACCGCAGCCTGACCATCGGCGACATGATCACGGTCGACAAGTACAGCGGCAAGGTCACGCAGATCAACACGCGCTACACGGTGCTGCAGGCGCTCGACGGCATGGAATCGATCATCCCGAACGAGATGCTGGTGTCGGGCGCGGTGCAGAACTCGTCGCTCTCCAGCAGTATGGTCAATATTTCCACCAAGGTATCGGTGGCGTACGACACCGATGTCGACACGGTGCTCAAGCTGCTCGAAGACGCGGCGGCAAGCGTCGAGCGGGTCAGCAAGGAAAAGCTGCCATCGGCCACCTTGCTCAACTTCGGCGCCGATGGTCTTGATTTGCAAGTCGGTTTCTGGATCAACGACCCGGAAAATGGCCGCGGCGGCGTCACATCCGACGTCAACCGTGCGATCTGGCGCGCGTTGAAGGAGCATGGCATTTCGGTACCGTTCCCACAGAGGGAAATGCGCATTTTGGGCGGGTTGCCACCGGCATTGGCCGGCGAAGAAAGCACGACCGTGCCAAAGGAAAACCCTGTTACTGCAGGAAATCCTTCCTCAAATCAGCTTTGATTCAGCGTACAATTGCAGGTTGTTAGCACGACTAATGGACTTCCTGCGCCTGTCGAAAACGCAATATTTGCGGAGCCACCGCGATGCGTGACACGCCCACTTTGGAGTATTAATGAGCTTTAGTTTAAATGCGGTACTGGATTTTCTGTCTAACGGGGTCACCCGATTTAGCGCCTGGGAAGTGTTTTTCTACACCCTGGCCGTTACACACATCACCATTGCCAGCGTTACCATCTATCTGCACCGCCACCAGGCCCACCGCGCGCTCGAATTGCACGCGATTCCGAGCCACTTCTTCCGTTTCTGGCTGTGGCTGACCACCGGCCAGGTCACCAAGGAATGGGCGGCGATCCACCGCAAGCACCACGCCAAATGCGACACCGAGGAAGATCCGCACAGCCCGGTCACCCGTGGCATCAAGAAAGTGTTCTGGGAAGGCGCCGAACTGTACCGCGCCGAATCGAAGAACCTGGAAACCATGGAAAAGTATGGCCACGGCACGCCGACCGACTGGATGGAGCGCAATGTGTACACCCGCTACAGCTGGGCGGGCGTGGTGGCGCTGCTGTTCATTAACTTCGCGCTGTTCGGCGTCATCGGTATTTCCGTGTGGGCCGTGCAAATGATGTGGATACCGGTGACGGCCGCCGGCATCATCAACGGCATCGGCCATTACTGGGGCTACCGCAACTACGACTGCTCCGACGCGGCCACCAACATCATCCCGTTCGGCATCCTGATCGGCGGCGAAGAGTTGCACAACAACCACCACACGTTCGCGACGTCGGCCAAGCTGTCGTCGAAATGGTACGAGTTCGACATCGGCTGGGCCTACATCCGCGCGCTGGAAGTGATGGGCCTGGCCAAGGTCAAGAAACGCGCGCCGGAGCCAAAGTTCGCCAAAGGCAAAGTGGAAGCCGACTTCGACACCTTGCAATCGGTCATCGCCAACCGCTACGACGTGATGGCCAAGTATGCCAAATCGATCAAGGCCGCCTGGCACGAAGAGGTCGAGCACCTGAAAACGAAGGCCGAGCTGGAATCGCGTTTCCTGAAGTCGTCGCGCAAGCTGTTGCAGCGCGAGCCGGGCAAGCTGGAAGCGCCGCAGCAGCAGCAACTGGTGGAATTGTTCCAGCACAGCAAAGCGCTGGAAACCATGCACAACATGCGCGTCGAGCTGGGCGTGATCTGGGAGCGTTCGCACTTCACGCGCGACCAGCTGCTGCACAAGCTGCAGGACTGGTGCAACCGCGCCGAAGCGTCGGGCATCAAATCGCTGCAAGAATTCTCGTTCCGCCTGCGCAGCTACGCATAAAGCAAGCGCTGCAGCAACGACAAAGCCCCGGACGTCAAATCCGGGGCTTTTTTATATCCGGACCCAACCTTCGGGGTCAAGTCTGACATTCGGACACGGGCCCAACATTGAGTGTAAGTTTGCAAGACAAAACGGCGCCTTGTACCTTCGGGGTCAAGTCTGACATTCGGACACGGGCCCAACATTGAGTGTAAGTTTGCAAGACAAAACGGCGCCGAGCCGGTCCTAGCGTTGAGCACGTGTCCGAATGGCAGACTTGACCCCGGCGTTGGGGGCGGGGCGTAAAAAAACCGCCGGGCTTGCGCCGGGCGGTTTCTTTGGAAGCGAAGATCGCGCAGTCGATTACTTGATCTTGGTTTCTTTGAACATGACGTGCTTGCGTGCTTTAGGATCGAACTTCATGATCTCCATTTTAGCAGGCGTGGTGCGCTTGTTCTTGGTGGTGGTGTAGAAGAAACCCGTGCCTGCGGTCGATTCCAGTTTGATTTTGTCGCGGCCAGTTTTTGCCATGGTAGCTCCTAATTAGACTTTTTCGCCACGGGCGCGCATGTCGGTCAGGACGGCGTCGATGCCGACCTTGTCGATGACGCGCAGACCAGCGTTGGACAGACGCAGGGAAACCCAGCGGTTTTCAGATTCAACAAAAATACGACGGTTCTGCAGGTTAGGCAGGAAACGACGTTTGGTTTTGTTGTTTGCGTGGGAAACATTGTTGCCGACCATCGGCTTCTTCCCAGTAACTTGGCAAACACGTGCCATAACGCACTCCTTAAAAGACATTCCACAATTGGAAAAACGAGAGTATATCCAAAAAACTCAGCTTTTTCAATGACTTGTGAAAAACAATTGTGTCTTGATAATCTCAATAAATTTAACAATTGTGATTTCGAGGGGCGGTTGGTACTTCTCCTATGAAATACCTTGGCGGGAGAGCTTGAAACTCACATCTGCCCATGCTCGGCGAACGAGTGGACCTGATGGCCAGCGACAACAAAATGGTCGAGGATGCGGATATCGACCAGGGCCAGCGCCTGCACCAGCGCCCGCGTCAGCAGCAGGTCCGATTCACTCGGGTCGGGCGTGCCGGAAGGGTGGTTGTGCGCGAGCATGACGCTGGCGGCATTGCGCGCCAGTGCTTCCTTGACCACCTCGCGCGGATAGACGCTGGTATGGGTCAACGTGCCGCGAAACAATTCCTTGCTGTCGATCAGGCGGTTTTTGACATCCAGGAACAGCACGTGAAACGATTCGAAGGGTTTGCCGCTAAATAGAAGCAGCAAATATTCCTTCACCGCGCGCGGCGAACCGAGTGTGGTGCCGCTGCGGACTTCCTCCAGCATCGCCCGGCGCGCCAGCTCCATTACCGCTTGCAGTTGGGCGTACTTGGCCGGTCCCAAGCCATGGATCGCCGAGAATTCTTTCAGGCTGGCGCCGAACAGTCGCTGCAGTGATCCAAAATGGTGCACCATGTGCTGACCGAGTTGCACCGCGTCCTGTCCCGGCACGCCGATGCGCAGGAATACCGCCAGCAGTTCCGCATCCGACAGCGCGCTCGCGCCCTCGCGGATCAGTCGTTCGCGCGGACGGCGTTCGGCCGGCCAATCATTGATCGTCATCGATATCCTCCGCAAATCATCACAGGCGGCGGGCGCGAGGGGCAAGGTGGCTTACAATATAGCCTTTGCCAGCTTACCGAACCCAGTCATGTCTAACGCGCAACCTGTCGTCACCCAATCGGCTTATCTCACCCTGCATTATCGTCTGGCCTCCCTGGACGGTACTGATATCGTCACTACCTTTAGTGGAAATCCCGCGACCCTGATGCTGGGCCAGGGCCAGCTGGCGCCGGTGCTCGAGGAATTGCTGATCGGCCTGCCCGAAGGCACGCACAAGACGTTCGAGCTGGAACCGGGTGTCGGCTTCGGCCCGCGCAATCCGGAACTGGTGCGCGAAGTCACGCGCGCCACGCTGGACGAGAACTCCGTGCCCGGCGCCGACTACAAAGTCGGCGACCTGGTCGACTTCGCGGCGCCGGGCGGCGGCCGCTTCGCCGGCATTCTGCGCGAGCTGGGCGATGACACCTGTCTGTTCGACTTCAACCATCCGCTGGCCGGCCAGCCGCTGAAGTTCGAAGTCAACCTTATTTCCGTTCTGTGAGGCAGTGATGAGCGATAAAGAACTCCTGTTGGCCCAGCCGCGCGGCTTTTGCGCCGGCGTCGACCGCGCGATCGAGATCGTCGAGCGCGCGCTGCTGCAGTTCGGCGCGCCGATCTATGTGCGCCACGAAATCGTCCACAACGCCTATGTGGTGGAAGACTTGCGCAACAAGGGCGCGATCTTCATCGAAGACCTCGACGACGTCCCGGCCGGCAACACCCTGGTGTTTTCGGCCCACGGCGTGTCCAAGGCGGTGCGCGCCGAGGCGGAATCGCGCGGCCTGAGCATCTTCGACGCCACCTGTCCGCTGGTGACCAAGGTGCACGTGGAAGTGGCCAAGATGCGCAAGCAGGGCTGCGAAATCATCATGATCGGCCACGACGGCCATCCCGAGGTCGAGGGCACGATGGGCCAGACCGAAGCGGGCATGTATCTGGTGGAAACCGTGGCCGACGTCGAGCGCCTGGAGGTGAGCAAGCCCGAGCATCTGGCCTATGTCTCCCAGACAACGTTGTCGGTTGACGACACCGCCGAGATCATCGAGGCGCTCAAGCGCAAATTCCCGGCCATTATCGAGCCGAAAAAAGGCGACATCTGCTACGCCACCACCAACCGCCAGGAAGCGGTGAAGTTCATGGCGCCGCAGGTGGAACTGGTGATCGTGGTCGGCAGCCCGAACAGCTCCAACTCGAACCGCCTGCGCGAGGTGGCCGAGAAGATGGGTACGCCCGCCTACATGGTCGACAACGCGACGCAGATCAACCCGGCCTGGCTGGAAGGCAAGCTGCGGGTGGGCGTGACCGCCGGCGCGTCGGCGCCCGAGGTGCTGGTGCAGGCGGTCATCGACCGTCTGAAAGAGTGCGGCGTGCGCAGCGTGCGCCCGCTCGACGGTGTGCAGGAGGCGGTGACCTTCCCGCTGCCGAAGGGTCTGGACGGCCCAAAAGCGCCGGCGATCGACGGCGTGGCCTGAGCAGGCGCCGAACCGCGCGCGCCGCGCGCAAAACTTAATTCAGCACTTTTGACGTTATTCCGCAGTTAGTTTTTCGGGAATCTCGCTATCATTGCCTCGCTCGCAAAAACTTGTCGGTTCGGCCCTGAAGCGGGCAGGCCGGCACCCAGCCAGTTCGCTAGGTTTGATGTCGCTCAGGCATGAAACTTGCATGATTATTGTGTAGTCAACCGCGGCACTACGGGGACACCTAACCCCGGGTGCCGTTTTTGTTACTTGGACCGTCTGTGCAACACCAATTTAAAGGCTCTTAATGGATACTTTTATCCAACAAATCATAAATGGACTGGTGCTGGGCAGCATGTATGCCCTGGTCGCGCTGGGGTACACCATGGTGTACGGCGTGCTCAACCTCATTAACTTCGCCCATGGCGACGTGTTGATGGTCGGCGCCATGACCGGCCTGACCATCCTCAAATACCTCAACGAGTACGCGCCGGACCTGCCCGGCTACGTCAAGCTGGCCATCGCCATCGGCGGCGCCATCCCCGTCTGCATCATCGTCAACATCCTGATCGAACGCGTCGCCTACCGCCGCCTGCGCAACGCGCCGCGGCTGGCGCCGCTGATCACGGCGATCGGCGTGTCGATCCTGCTGCAAACCTTCGCGATGATGATCTGGACCCGCAACCCGCTGCCGTTCCCGCAGTTGCTGTCGTCCGAGCCGATCCATGTCGCCGGTGCACTGATCTCGCAGACGCAAATCCTGCTGCTGGTGCTGGCGGCCGTGTCGATGGCCGGGCTGGTGCTGCTGGTGGAAAAAACCAAGATGGGTCGCGCCATGCGCGCCACGGCGGAAAATCCCCGGGTCGCCGGCCTGATGGGCGTCGACTCGAACAAGGTCATCGTGGCCACCTTCGCGCTCGGCGCGGCGCTGGCCGCCGTGGCCGGCGTGATGTGGGGCGCCAACTACGCCTCGATCCAGTTCGCGATGGGCTTCGTGCCGGGGCTGAAGGCGTTCTCGGCGGCGGTGCTGGGCGGCATCGGCAACATCTATGGCGCCATGATCGGCGGCATCGTGCTCGGCATTATCGAGAGCCTGGGCGCCGGCTACATCGGCGACCTGACCGGCGGCTTCCTCGGCAGCCACTACCAGGACATTTTCGCCTTCGTCGTGCTGATCCTGGTGCTGACGGTGCGTCCGTCCGGCATCATGGGCGAGCGCGTCGCCGACCGCGCATAAGGGGACATCATGGCTATTCTCAATTTCGACGTTTCCCGCAATCCGCGCAAGGCCTACGGCAGCATGGCGGTGGTCTTCATCGGCTTGCTGATCTTCCCGTTCTTCGCCGCCCAGTTCGGCAACTCGTGGGTCCGCATCATCGACATGGCGCTGCTGTACATCATGCTGGCGCTGGGCCTGAACATCGTGGTCGGCTTCGCCGGCCTGCTCGACCTCGGCTACATCGCCTTCTACGCGGTGGGCGCCTACATGACCGGCCTGCTGGCCTCGCCACAGTTCGCGTCCTTGCTCGAATCGGTCATCAACCAGTACCCGGTGCTGGGCGAATCGCTGGTGGCCATCTTCGGCCCGGAAATCCAGCAAAACGGCATCCACCTGTCGGTGTGGGTGATCGTGCCGCTGGCGGCCGCCACGGCCGGCCTGTTCGGCGCGCTGCTGGGCGCGCCGACCCTGAAGCTGCGCGGCGACTACCTGGCCATCGTGACCCTGGGCTTCGGCGAGATCATCCGCATCTTCATGAACAACCTGAACGAGCCGATCAACTTCACCAACGGTCCGCAGGGCATCAACCTGATCGATCCGATCCGCGTGTTCGGCGTCAACCTGGCGGGGGAGGCCGGTTCGCGCGCCACCGTCGTCTTCGGCGGCTTCTCGATGCCGTCGGTGAACGCCTACTACTTCCTGTTCCTGTTCCTGTGCATCGCCATCGTGTTCGTCACGTCGCGCCTGCAGCACTCGCGCCTGGGCCGCGCCTGGGTCGCGATCCGCGAGGACGAGATCGCCGCCAAGGCGATGGGCATCAACACCCGCAACGTCAAGCTGCTGGCGTTCTCGATGGGCGCCTCGTTCGGCGGCGTCGCCGGCGCGCTGTTCGCGTCGTTCCAGGGCTTCGTGTCGCCGGAATCGTTCTCGCTGACGGAGTCGATCGCCGTGCTGGCGATGGTGGTGCTGGGCGGTATCGGCCACATCCCCGGCGTCATCATGGGCGGCGCGCTGCTGGCGGCGTTGCCGGAAGTGCTGCGCCACGTCGTCGAGCCGCTGCAGCAAAAGCTGTTCGGCCACATCCTGATCGAAGCCGAAGTGCTGCGCCAGTTGCTGTACGGCCTGGCCATGGTGCTGATCATGCTCAACCGTCCGGCCGGCCTGTGGCCAGCGCCCAAGCATGAAGACCGTCCCGACAGCGATTCGGATACCAAAGATCAATCGTCCGGCACCGTGGCGGCTTGAGGAAATACACAATGAGCGAACAAGTCATTCTCAACATCGCCGGCGTCAACAAGCGCTTCGGCGGCCTGCAGGCGCTGACCGATGTCGGCATCAAGATCCTGAAGGGCCAGATCTACGGCCTGATCGGTCCCAACGGCGCCGGCAAGACCACGTTCTTCAACGTCATCACCGGGCTGTACCAGCCGGACACCGGCACCTTCGAGCTGGCCGGCAAGCCGTATTCGCCGTCCGCGCCGCATGAGGTGGCCAAGGCCGGCATCGCCCGCACGTTCCAGAACATCCGCCTGTTCGGCGAGATGACCGCGCTGGAGAACGTCATGGTCGGGCGCCACGTGCGCTCGCACCAGGGCGTGTTCGGCGCCGTGTTCCGCCACAAGGCGGCGCGCGAGGAGGAGGCGTCCATCCGCAAGCGCGCGCAGGAATTGCTCGACTTCGTCGGCATCGGCCAGTTCGCCAACCGCACGTCGCGCTTCCTGTCGTACGGCGACCAGCGCCGCCTGGAGATCGCCCGCGCGCTGGCCACCGATCCGCAGCTGCTGGCGCTGGACGAGCCGGCCGCCGGCATGAACGCGACCGAGAAACTAGCGCTGCGCGAGCTGCTGGTCAAGATCAAGAACGAGGGCAAGACCGTGCTGCTGATCGAGCACGACGTCAAAATGATGATGGGCCTGTGCGACCGGCTGATGGTGCTGGAATACGGCAAACCGATCGCCGAGGGTCTGCCGGCGGAAATACAAAGCAACAAGGCGGTCATCGAAGCCTATCTGGGAGGATCGCACTAATGAGCGGTATCGGAAGCGCAAACGTTCTAAAAGTATCGGGACTGAAAGTCGCGTACGGCGGCATCAAGGCGGTCAAGGGGATCGACCTGGAAGTGAACAAGGGCGAGCTGGTCGCGCTGATCGGCGCCAACGGCGCCGGCAAGACCACGACCCTGAAAGCCATCACCGGCACCCTGCCGGCCTGCAAGGTCGAGGGCACGATCACCTACGAGGGCGAGTCGCTCAAGGGCAGCAAGTCGTTCCATCTGGTGCAGAAAAAGCTGGCGATGGTGCCGGAGGGGCGCGGCGTGTTCACCCGCATGTCGATCCAGGAAAACCTGATGATGGGCGCGTTCACCCGCAACGACAAGGCCGGCATCGAGGCCGACATCGCCAGGTGGTTCGACGTGTTCCCGCGCCTGAAAGAGCGGGCGGCGCAGATGGCCGGCACCTTGTCCGGCGGCGAGCAGCAGATGCTGGCGATGGCGCGCGCGCTGATGTCGCATCCGAATTTGCTGCTGCTGGACGAGCCGTCGATGGGGCTGTCGCCGATCATGGTCGAGAAGATTTTCGAAGTGATCCGCAATGTCTCGAAAGAGGGCATCACCATCCTGCTGGTGGAGCAGAACGCCAAGCTGGCGCTGCAGGCGGCGCACCGCGGCTATGTCATGGATTCGGGCAACATCACGATGACCGGCAACGCCGCCGACATGCTCGACGATCCGCGCGTCAAGGCCGCCTATCTGGGCGAATAACGGGTCCATTAGCGTGGGCACGCGTTCCAGGTAGGTTCCAGGTACGTTCGAGGTAGGCAGGCAAAAAAAAGCCCCGGCGCGGGCCGAGGCTTTTAAGGACATCCGTCAGGAGGAAACCACGGATGCCGAGGAGACCGCAGAACGGGCGCCGGCGCGCTGGCGCCGGCACTACTGCTGATTACTTGCGTACCGGAGCGACCTTGGCGGCGGCTGCGGAGAACTGGTTCACTGCCTGGGCAACGTTGCTTTCGATCGACTCGGCAGCTTGCTTGGCGGTTTTGCTGAACTGTTCGTAGCCGGCGTTGGCGTTGCCAATGGCCGATTTGAACAGGGCGACGGCGTTCTCGCTGCCGGCCGGGGCGTTCTTGCTTACTTCTTCCACCAGCGAGATGACTTTGCGGTTGGTTTCGGCGATCTGGGTTTCAGCGGCTTTGCTGAACTCGGCGCTGGTGCTCTGGGCGATGTTCGCCAGATGACGACCGTATGCCAGGGTCTTTTCAGCGGCCGGCTGGGCCTGAGCGGATGCCAGCGAGAAGAATTCTTGCGGATCTTTTGCCGACAGCAGCTGCTTGGTGGTGATCGACGACTCTTCCAGCGATGCCTTGGCGGCGGTCAGGTTCAGGTCGACAAACTTCTCCACGCCTTCAAACGCCTTGTTGGTCAGGGCCGAGAAGATAGCGAACTGCGCTTCAAAGTTGGCTTTGGTCGCATTGGAAAATTGCTCAGGGATTGAAAACATTTAACTCTCCAGAAAAATAGTCATTAATTGGATACTGCCGTTCTACGTCGGCGAGAAACAGAAGCACGTTTCGAACCGATCAAATTGTGCAACGCAACAAAGACGATTTTACGGCGTTGGGAAATTAAGTCAAGCGATTTTTTGTGCGTTGCATCAAGGCATGAAACGTCGTTTTGAGGAAGCATTTCCCAGCTAAAACTTATTGCGCTGCAGCGCGGGAAATGGCGTGGTTGCTGGCTGTGGCGACAGCGCCGGTTCGGAAACGCCCGCCGTGATAGACTCGGCCAAACCTGAACCGGCGCCGTTCGCGGCCGCCGGTTTCCTTTCAGCCAGCTAGTCAGTTTTCATGTCCGATACCCCGACCGCCGTTTCCGCTCCCAAACCCGCCGCCACGCCGGCCGCGCATGCGACGTTTCTGTCGCCCATGCCGTTGTTTTTCGTCCTCTTATGGAGCAGCGGCTTCATCGTGGCCAAGTTCGGATTGCCGTATGCGCCGCCGCTGACGTTCCTGTTGATGCGCTTTCTCGGCGTGCTGGTGTTGCTGGTGCCGATCGTCCTGCTGCTGCGCGCGCCCTGGCCGCGCGGCAAGATCCGCCAGGTTGCACTGGCCGGGGTGCTGGTCCAGGCCGGTTATCTGATCGGGGTCTGGTGCGCCATCAAGCTGGGCATGCCGGCCGGCCTGTCGGCGCTGATCGTCGGCATGCAGCCCATCCTGACCGCCTTCGCCGCGCCGTTGATCGGCGAGAAGGTGCTGCCGCGTCAGTGGCTGGGGCTGGTGTTCGGTATCGGCGGCGTCGCCCTGGTGGTGGCCGCCAAGATCAAGCTCACCGGCCTGTCGGTCGAGGCGATCGCGCTGTGCGTGCTGGCGCTGGTGTCGATCACGGTCGGCACCATGTACCAGAAACGCCACTGCCCGCAATTCGACCTGCGCACCGGCACGGTGATCCAGTTCGCCGCCTCCACCGTGGTGGTGTTGCCGCTGGCGATAGTGTTCGAAGGCTGGACGCCGGCGTTTGCTGCGGTGCAGTGGACCACGCAGTTCATCGGTGCGCTGTTGTGGTCGGTTTTAGGCCTGTCGATCGGCGCCATTTTCCTGTTGTTCGCACTGATACGGCGCAGCGACGCCACCCAGGTCACCAGCCTGATGTATCTGACGCCGCCCACCACGGCCGTCATGGCGTGGCTGATGTTCGGCGAAGTGTTCAATCTCCTCGGCGTGGCCGGCATGGCGCTGGCGGTCACCGGGGTGTTTTTCGTGGTCAGCAAGAGCAAATCCAAATAGCGAGGACACATGATTTCTACTCCGGAACAGCAGGCGGTCGATGCCGCGATCACGTCGCGCCGCTCGATCCGCGCCTACCTGCCGCAAGCGGTGGCGCGCGACGACATTTTGACTATCCTGCGGGTGGCGGGCAGGGCGCCGTCCGGCACCAATACCCAGCCGTGGAAAGTGTATGTGCTGGAAGGCGAGCGCAAGCAGGAGTTGTCTTCGGCGATTCTGGCCATATATAACGATCCGGAGCAAGCCAGGCTGCACACCGAGGAGTACGCGTATTACCCAAGCGAATGGGTGTCGCCGTATATCGACCGCCGCCGCAAGGTCGGCTGGGATTTGTATGCGTTGCTGGGGCTGACCCGCGACAACAAGGCCGGCATGGCGGCCCAGCATGGCCGCAATTACGAGTTCTTCGGCGCGCCGGTGGGGTTGATCTTTACGATCGACCGCGTCATGGAGCAGGGGTCCTGGCTCGATTACGGCATGTTCTTGCAAAGCGTGATGGTGGCGGCGCGCGGGCGCGGACTAGATACTTGTCCGCAAGCCGCTTTTACGCAGTATCATCGGGTCATCGCTTCTGTCCTGAACATCCCCGACAACGAGACCGTGGTGTGCGGCATGTCGCTCGGTTACGCCGACATGACAAAAATCGAAAATTCTTTGATCACCGAGCGCATGCCGGTCGAAGAATTTGTTAAATTTGTCGTAAAGGACTAGCTTGCATAAAAGGGTAGCCAAATGCGTATTGCAGATCCGCAACCAAAGATGCTGCCGAGGATAATTTAGCTTGCGCTCCCTCACCATTTTGCTACACTGCAACAGTCGATTGTGAAATCCGGCTTTTCTTCTTTTGGGGATACGAATGTATAAACTAGCGTTAAGTGCGCTCATTTCGCTGATGTTTGCATCCGCCGGCATGACTGCCGCCCAGGCTGCGACCGCCTCCACCGCCGCGCCGAAAAAAGCCGTGGTCAAAAAAGCCAAGGCCCGCCAGACGATGCGGATCGCCGCGGTGGACACCGGCGACCGCATGGTCAAACGTGTGACCAAGGTCAACGGCCGCCGCAAGGTGGTGTACCAGCGCCTCATCACCGCCGCGCCGGCCATGCCGACCATGGGCGACCTGGCCGGGTTGAGTTCGACGCACGATCCGCTGGACCTCAAGTCCAACGTGGCGCTGGTGCTGGACCAGGCCAACTCGGAAGTATTGTTCGAGAAGAATTCCAACGTCGCCTTGCCGATCGCCTCGATCACCAAGATGATGACCGGCCTGGTCGTGGTGGAAGCCAACCAGGACATGGACGAAGTGCTGACCGTGACCGACGCCGATGTCGACCGCGAAAAATTCAGCAGCTCGCGCCTGCGCGTCGGCGCCCAGCTGACCCGGGCCAACATGCTGCACATCGCCCTGATGAGTTCGGAAAACCGCGCCGCTTCGGCACTCGGCCGCAGCTATCCGGGTGGCAAGCCGGCGTTTGTCGAGGCGATGAACGCCAAGGCCCGCGAACTGGGCATGACCGACACGCATTATGTCGATTCCAGCGGCTTGTCGAAAATGAATGTGGCCAGCGCGCGCGATTTGGCCAAGCTGGCGATGGCGGCTTATCAGCATCCGATGCTGCGCCAGTTCTCCACCGATTCCAAGGCCATCGTCGAAGCCAACGGTCGTCCGATGCAGTTCGGCACCACCAATCACCTGGTGGCCAGCCCCGACTGGGCGATCGGCCTGCAGAAGACCGGTTTCATCAACGAAGCCGGCCGCTGCCTGCTGATGCAAGCCGTCATCGAAGGCCGTTCGGTGATCATGGTGTTCCTCGATTCCAAGGGCAAGCAATCGCGTACCGCCGATGCCGGCCGCATGCGCACCTGGCTGCAGGCGCTCAAGCCCGCCGCGCTGACCACCAACAGCAGCTCGCCGGTTTATTCGACCGGCATGTAACCAAGGGTCGCGGAGATCTGGTTGGCGGTTGTCACCAGATCTTCGAGCCAGTCTTCCTGCAGACGGTCGGCCGGCGCCGAGATCGACAGCCCGGCAATCAGCTTGCCGCTGTCGTCATGGATGCCGGCGGCCATGCAACGCACCCCCAGTTCCAATTCCTCGTTATCGCGCGCGTAGCCGCGCGACTTCACCAGGCTGAGCTCGCGCTCGAGCTTGGACAAATCCGTGATCGAATTCTTGTTATGCCCGGCCAGTCCGGTGCGCGTGGCGTAGGCGCGGATGGCTTTCGGCTCGTCCACCGACAGGAACAGCTTGCCGGTCGAGGTCAGGTGCAGCGGACCGCGTCCGCCGATCGCGCGCACCACCTGCATGCCCGAGCGTTCCGAGAAGGCGCGGTCGATGTAGACGATCTCGTCGCCCTGGCGCACCGACAGGTTGATGGTCTGCTGGGTCTTTTTGTGCAATGCACGCATGAAATCCAGCGCCGCCTCGCGCACGGACAGCCGACTCTTGACCACATTGCCCAGTTCGAGCAGGCGCATGCCGAGCCGGTAGGTGCCCGGTTCGATGCGGTCGACAAAGCGCGTCAGCACCATGTCGTTGAGGATGCGGTGGGCGGTGGAAGGGTGGAGCCCGGAGACCTTGGACAATTCCTTCAGGCTGACGGGATCGGGATACTTGGCGAGAGCGTCTAATAACGCCACCATGCGTTCGATCACCTGGATAGTGGTCTTTTGCTCAGGAACGGTTTCGATTTTCATCATGTGGTTGGTGCGGTGCAGTATGCGGTAACTACGTTATACCATAATGTGAAAAAAATGGGAATTGATGCATAATGCGTCATCTTTATCTCGGCTTGTCGTTCATGGAACCTGTCAGCGAATTCAAAAGCAAAAGCGGTCTGAAACGGATTTTTTCCGCCTTTTTCTACTCGGTCGACGGATTGAAGGCCGCCTGGAAGCACGAGCACGCGTTCCGCCAGGAGCTGGGCTTGTTTGTTGCCGGCACCTTGGTCGCGCTGGTGCTCAAGGTGTCGGCGTTCGAGAAACTGGTGCTGATCGCGGTGCTGGTGCTGGTCTTGATCGTTGAACTGATCAACTCGGCGATCGAGGCGGTGGTCGACCGCATTTCGCTGGAACGCCATCCGCTGTCCAAGAATGCCAAGGATCTCGGCAGCGCGGCGGTGCTGCTGGCTTGCCTGTTGGCGGCCGCGACGTGGGCGGTGGTGCTGTTCAACCGCTTTTACTAGTCTTTATGCGTTTCTGGTATATAGAACTGATAAAAGCTTAGTTCTCATTTATAAGGGGCGGCATTACTCTTTGGTCTAACACAACTAGGGGAAACAAATGCTGTCCAAAAAAATCATCGCCGCAGCCATTTTTGCCGCTACGGCCGCTTCATCCGTCATTGCTGCTGAAATCTCTTTGCTCAACGTGTCGTACGATCCGACCCGGGAGCTGTACCAGGACGTCAACGCCGCCTTCGCCAAGGACTGGAAAGCCAAAACCGGCGACACCGTCAAGATCAAGCAATCGCACGGCGGTTCGGGCAAGCAGGGCCGCGCCGTCATCGACGGCCTGGAGGCGGACGTGGTCTCGCTGGCGCTGGCCTACGACATCGACGCCATCGCCGAGCGCAAGATCCTGGCGCCGGACTGGCAGAAGAAACTGCCGCACAACAGCACCCCCTACACCTCGACCATCGTGTTCCTGGTCCGCAAGGGCAACCCGAAGGGCATCAAGGACTGGAACGACCTGGTCAAGCCGGGCGTGGCCGTCATCACCCCGAACCCGAAAACCTCCGGCGGCGCCCGCTGGAACCACCTGGCCGCCTACGGCTACGCGCTGCGCCAGCCGGGCGGCACCGAGGCGAGTGCCAAGGAATTCCTCGGCAAGCTGTATAAAAACGTGCCGGTGCTCGATTCCGGCGCGCGCGGCGCCACCACCACCTTCGTCGAGCGCGGCATCGGCGACGTGCTGATCGCGTGGGAAAACGAGGCGCTGCTGGCCATCAAGGAACTCGGACCGAGCAAGTTCGACATCGTCGCGCCGTCGGTGTCGATCCTGGCCGAGCCGCCGGTGGCCGTGGTCGACAAAGTGGTCGACAAGCGCGGCACCCGCAAGGTGGCCGAGGCTTACCTGAACTTCCTCTACACCGACGCCGCGCAGGAAATCATCGCCAAGAACTACTACCGTCCGGCCGTCGAGAAGGAGGCGAAGAAATACGCCTCGCAATTCCCGGCCGTCAAACTGTTCACGATCGCCGACATTTCCGGCGACTGGGCCAAGGCGCAGAAGATCCACTTCGCCGACGGCGGCGTGTTCGACCAGATCTACCAGCCGAAGTAAGCATCATGCCCGGCCTGGCCAGCGCGGATTTGCGCGGTTTCCGTATCCTGATCGCGCCGGGCTTGCATGACAGCGGTCCGGATCACTGGCAAAGCCGCTGGCAGCGCCTGTTTCCCGCCTTCGAGCGGGTCGAGCAGGACGATTGGCAGGCGCCCGATCTGGCGCGCTGGTCGGCCCGGGTCGACCGCCAGCGTGGCCATGGAACCGCCGCTGGCGATCCGCGTCCAACCATCATCGTCGCGCACAGCTTCGGCAGCCTGGCGAGCATGCACAGCGTGGCGCGCGACCCGTCCGGCGTGGCCGGCCTGCTGCTGGTGGCGCCGGCCGATCCGGACAAGTTCAACGTCGCCGACCAATTGCCGAAGCAGGCGTTGCCGGTGCCGTCGATCATGATCGGCAGCACCAACGATCCGTGGATGGCGGCGCCGCGCGCGGCCTTGTGGGCCGAACGCTGGCACAGCCAATTCATCGACGGCGGCGCGCTGGGGCATATCAACGCCGAGTCCGGCCTGGGCGATTGGCCCGAAGGCCTGGAAATCTTGTATTTTTTAATAGATAGGGTGCAGAATGGAGCCCTCGCGGCGCATTGACGCCCTTGCCATTTAATCCGCCAACCTCTGGAGACCACCATGACACTACGACTCGGCGATACCGCCCCAGATTTTGAACAAGACTCCTCCATCGGCAAGCTCAAGTTCCACGAATGGGCGGGCGATTCCTGGGTGGTGCTGTTCTCCCACCCGGCCGACTTCACGCCCGTCTGCACCACCGAGCTGGGCCTGACCGCCAAGCTGAAACCCGAATTCGACAAGCGCAACGTCAAGGCGATCGCGCTGTCGGTCGACCCGGCCGAATCGCACAAGGGCTGGATCGCCGACATCGAAGAGACCCAGGACACCGTGGTCGGCTTCCCGATCATCGCCGACGAAGACCGCAAGGTCGCCACCCTGTACGACATGATCCATCCGAACGCCTCGACCACGGCCACCGTGCGCACTTTGTTCGTCATCGATCCGAACAAGAAGGTCCGCCTGAGCCTGACCTATCCGATGAGCACCGGCCGCAACTTCGACGAAGTGCTGCGCGTCATCGACGCCCTGCAGTTGACCGACGCCCACACCGTGGCCACGCCCGGCAACTGGAAAGATGGCGACGACGTCATCATTCCGCTGACGGTGCAAGACCCGGAAGTGCTCAAGCAAAAGTACCCGAAAGGCTACACCGCCGCCAAGCCTTACCTGCGCGTCACGCCGCAGCCGAACAAATAAGGCCAACGGATAACGCATAAGCAAATAAGGATTGCGTTGTTTGGATATTTCCCTAGAGTAGGTACCCTGCGGCCTACTCTTGGGGAATTGAATGGATGTATCGTTTGTTATTTCAGGTTTCGCGGTCGGCTTGTTGGTCGGCATGACCGGTGTCGGCGGCGGTTCGCTGATGACGCCTCTGCTGACCTTGTTGTTCGGCGTTTCGCCGGCGGTCGCCGTCGGCACCGACCTGGCCTTCGCCTCGCTGACCAAGGGTGTCGGCACCTTCACCCACCGCCTGCGCGGCACGGTCCACTGGGACATCGTGCGGCGCCTGTGCATCGGCGCCTTGCCGGCCGCCGTTGTCGCCAGTGTCGGCCTCAAATACTTCGGCACCCTCAGCCCGCAACTGGGCCAAATCATCCGCTATTCGATCGCCGGCTCGGTGATGCTGACCGTCTGCGCGCTGCTATTCCGCCGCAAGATGCTGGCATGGATCAACGCCCGTCCGGAGCGCCAGTTGCAGGGCGCCAAGCTGACCGGCGCGACCATTTTCGCCGGCGCCGTGCTCGGCACGTTGGTCACCATCTCGTCGATCGGCGCCGGCGCCGTCGGCGCGACCGTGCTGGTGATGCTGTATCCAAAACTGAGCCCGGCCGAAGTGGCCGGCACCGACATCGCCTACGCGGTGCCGCTGACGGCCATCGCCGCCGTCGGCCACTGGTGGCTGGGCTCGATCAACTGGATGCTGCTGCTGACCCTGCTCGTCGGATCGCTGCCCGGCATCACCATCGGCTCCTACTTCGCCAAATCGGTGCCGGAGCGCCTGCTGCGCGGGCTGCTCGCTTGCATTCTGGTAGCGGTGGCCGCCAAACTCATAATGTGAGTACCTATATAGCCTATTCGTCTAACTTAATGAAAAAAGCTTCGTTTGTAATATGAAGCACAGATGAGATTATGCAGCCCTTATAGAAGAATTTGTAATAAGGGAGCATTCATGTCAGCAGTTCTTGCAGCGCCCGCCACGCCCGCCGTGGCCGCCCGGGGCGCGCCATTCCGCGTGATGCCGGGCTTCCGGCTGTCGCTGGGATTCACGATTTTCTACCTCACGCTGATCGTGCTGATCCCGTTGTCGGCGGTTTTCCTCAAGACTTTCACGATGACGTGGGAAGGCTTCTGGGCTGCCGTCACCTCGGACCGGGTGATGGCGTCGTACCGGCTGACGTTTGGCGCTTCGCTGATCGGCGCGTTTATTAATGTGATTTTCGGCGGCATCGTCGCCTGGGTGCTGGTGCGCTACGAGTTTCCCGGCAAGCGCATCATCGACGCGCTGGTCGACCTGCCGTTCGCGCTGCCGACCGCCGTCGCCGGCATCACCCTGACGGCGCTGTATTCGGCCAACGGCTGGTTCGGCCAGTTCATCGAGGGCGTGCTGGGCATCAAGGTGGCGTTCACGCCGCTCGGCGTGGTCGTCGCGCTGACCTTCATCGGCCTGCCGTTCGTGGTGCGCACGGTGCAGCCGGTTCTGGAGGATGCCGAGCGCGAACTGGAAGAGGCCGCCGCCAGCCTGGGCGCCAACGCCTTCCAGACCTTCACCCGCGTGGTGTTCCCGACCATCATGCCGTCGCTGATGACCGGCTTCGCGCTGGCGTTTGCCCGCGCCACCGGCGAGTTCGGCTCGGTGATTTTCATCGCCGGCAACATGCCGATGATTTCCGAAATCACGCCGCTGTTCATCATCACCAAACTCGAGCAGTACGACTACGCCGGCGCCACCGCGATCGCGGTGGTGATGCTGGTGGTGTCGTTCATCATGCTGTTGACCATCAACCTGTTGCAAGCCTGGGCTCGCGGAAAGTCGGGTAAATAATATGAGCGGACTGCCTCCCGTCCCGGTGCGTCGCGGCGAACTGCCGTCGGCGCCGCAAATCCTCGAACCGCTGTGGGTGCGCGGCGTGCTGATCGCCATCGCGCTGCTGTTCCTGACCGTGTTCCTGTTCGTGCCGCTGGTGGCCGTGTTCGCCGAAGCGTTCCGCAAGGGCTGGGAAGCCTATGTGGCGGCCATCGTCGAGGAAGACGCGATCTCGGCCATCAAGCTGACCTTGATCACCGCCGTCATCGCCGTGCCGCTGAACCTGGTGTTCGGCGTCGCCGCGTCGTGGTGTATCGCCAAGTTCGAGTTCTGGGGCAAAAGCTTTTTGCTGACCTTGATCGACCTGCCGTTCTCGGTGTCGCCGGTGATCTCCGGCCTGATCTACGTGCTGCTGTTCGGCGCGCAGGGCTGGTTCGGTCCCTGGCTGCAGGAGCACGACATCAAGATCCTGTTCGCCGTGCCCGGCATCGTGCTGGCGACCATTTTCGTCACGTTCCCGTTCGTCGCCCGCGAGCTGATTCCGCTGATGCAGGCGCAGGGCAGCGAAGAAGAAGAGGCCGCCATCGTGCTGGGCGCGTCCGGCTGGGATACGTTCCGCCGCGTGACCTTGCCGAACATTAAGTGGGGCCTGCTGTATGGCGTGATCCTGTGTAACGCCCGCGCGATGGGCGAGTTCGGCGCGGTGTCGGTGGTGTCCGGCCACATCCGCGGCGAGACCAACACCGTGCCGCTGCAGGTCGAGATTCTGTACAACGAGTACAACTTCGCCGCCGCCTTCGCCGTGGCGTCCCTGCTGGCCTTGCTGGCGCTGGTGACGCTGGCCCTGAAATCCTTTATCTCTTGGCGCTTGAACGAATCGATCGCCGATGACGCACGTTCCAAGGAGCACTGACATGACGATCGAAGTTAAAAACATCAACAAGCGTTTCGGCGATTTCGTCGCCCTCAACAATGTCTCGCTGGACTTTCCGGCGGGCGAGCTGACCGCGTTGCTGGGACCGTCGGGCTGCGGCAAGACGACCCTGCTGCGCATCATCGCCGGCCTCGAGCATCCCGACTCCGGCCAGGTGCTGCTCGACGCCAACGACGCCTCGCACCGCCACGTGCGCGAGCGCCAGGTCGGCTTCGTGTTCCAGCACTACGCGCTGTTCAAGCACATGACCGTGTTCGAAAACGTCGCCTTCGGCCTGCGCGTCAAACCGCGCGCCGAGCGGCCGTCGGAAGACCAGATCCGCCGCAAGGTCAAGGAATTGCTGGAGCTGGTGCAGCTGGACTGGCTGGCCGACCGTTATCCGCCGCAACTGTCCGGCGGCCAGCGCCAGCGGATCGCGCTGGCGCGCGCGCTGGCCGTCGAGCCGCGCGTGCTGCTGCTGGACGAGCCGTTCGGCGCGCTCGACGCCAAGGTGCGCAAGGAACTGCGCCGCTGGCTGCGCCGCCTGCACGACGATCTGCACGTGACGTCGATCTTCGTCACCCACGACCAGGAGGAGGCGCTGGAAGTGGCCGACCAGGTGGTGCTGATGAACAAGGGTAACGTCGAGCAGATCGGCGCGCCGGACCAGGTCTACAACCATCCGGCCTCGCCGTTCGTGTACGGCTTTTTGGGCAACGTCAACATGTTCCACGGCCGCGTGCAGGATGGCGTGCTGGCCAGTGGCGGCGCGACCTTCCAGGTGCCGGGCCAGCCCGACGCCGACGGCAAGGGCACGGCCTACGTGCGCCCGCACGACCTGGACATCGAGCGCTACACGCCGGGCGCCGAGGGCATCGTCGTCAAGCTGCGCCGCGCGCACGCGATCGGTCCGCTGGCGCAACTGGACCTGGAACGCGACGATACGTCCGAGCTGATCGAGGCGGTGATGTCGAATGAGCGTTTCAGCCATCTGCAACTGAAAGAGGGCGAGACTTTGGTGGTGCGTCCCAAGCGCCTGCATGTGTTTGTTGACGCTGGAGCTTCAATATGAATTTTCAACAACTGCGCTCGATCCGCGAAGCCGCCCGGCGCGGCTATAATTTGACCGAAGTGGCGAACGCCTTGTTCACCTCGCAGCCTGGCGTGAGCCGCCAGATCCGCGAGCTGGAAGACGAACTGGGCGTGGTCATTTTCGAACGTAACGGCAAGCGCCTGACCGGCATGACCGAGCCGGGCAAGGGCATCCTGAAAATCATCGACCGCCTGCTGATCGAGGCGGAGAATTTGCAGCAGGCCAGCCTCGAGTACACCGGCCAGCAAAGCGGCACGCTCAGCGTCGCCGCCACGCACACGCAGGCGCGCTACGCGCTGCCGAAGGTGGTGCAGAGTTTCCGCAGCGCGTATCCGGACGTGCGCATCGCCTTGCAGCAGAGCGCGCCGGAGCACATCGCCGAATGGATTTTGTCGGGCAAGACCGACATCGGCATCGCCACCGAGGGCTTGTCGCAGTTCCCGGACCTGGTGTCCTTCCCCTGCTACCGCTGGAGCCATTTGATCGTGGTGCCGGACGGCCATCCGTTGCTGGGCCGCTCGCCGATCAAGCTGGAGGACCTGGCCGAGTTCCCGTTGATCACCTACGACGTCGGCTTCACCGGACGCGGGCATATCGACGCGGCGTTTTCGCAGGCCGGCGTCAAGCCCGACATCGTGCTGACGGCGATGGATTCGGACGTCATCAAGCAGTACGTCGCGCTCGGGTTGGGCGTGGGCATCGTCGCCTCGATGGCGTTCGACCACGGCCGCGACAAGGGCATGCGCGCGGTCGAGGCGTCGCACCTGTTCGCGCCGAACACCACGCGGCTGGCGGTGCGCAAGGGCGCCTATCTGCGCTCGTACGCCTACCACTTCATCCAGCAATTCGCGCCGGATTTGACACGGGCGGAAATCGACGCCGCCTTGAACGGCGGGGATCTGTCGTGACGCGTTGCATGCGTGTCCACATGGCTACCGTAGCAATGTGGTAGCCATAGAACAGTCCGACAATTTTTATTTCTTGCACTCAAAAACCACCCTATACTAATTTTCAATTGCTGTTGCTGCATCCAGTTATTTAAACCTTCGGTTTTACTCTGGGAGTCAACATGGGAATCGGGAATTGGAAAATCGGCACCCGCCTGGGCGCCGGTCTCGGGGTGGCGATCATCTTCATGCTCGGCATCGCCATCGTCGGCATCGGCAACCTTGGCAAGCTCAACAACAATACCAAGGACCTGGCCACCGACAAGGTGCCCAAGGTCATACTGGCTTACGAAACAATAGGCGGTCTCAACGATATTGCGCGGGCGATGCGCAACGCCATGCTGTCCAGGGACCCGGCGGTGGTCAAGGCCGAGCTGGAGCGCGTCGACAAGCGCAAGATCGAAATCGGCGAGAAGCTCGACCAACTGCGCGTGCTGATTTCCGACGATGACGATCCGCGCAGCGCCGCCAGGTTGCAGGCCGTGCTCGATGCGCGCGAGAAGTATTTGGTGGTGCAAACCGAGTTCCTGAAGAGGTCGGCAGACGCCGACCAGCGCGACGCCGCCATCACTTATCTGCTGACCACGGTGCGCAAGGAGCAGACCGCCTATCTCAACGCGCTCACCGAGCTGGTCAAGTTCCAGAACGCGGCGGTGGAACAGGCCAGCACCGTCGCCGAGCAAGCCTATGCCAGCTCGCGCAATACGATGATCGTGCTGACGGTGCTGGCGGCCGGCATCGCTGCATGGGTGCTGACCATCATCTCGCGCAGCATCACGCTGCCGCTCAACCGCGCGGTCGGCATGGCGCAGGCGGTGGCCGGCGGCGACCTGACCACGCGCATGGAGTGCCATACCACCGACGAGACCGGCCAGTTGCTGCGCGCGCTGATCGACATGAACGACAGCCTGGCGCGCACGGTCGGCCAGGTGCGCTCGGGGACCGACACCATCGCCACCGCCTCCAACGAGATCGCCAGCGGCAACCTCGATTTGTCCAGCCGCACCGAGCAGCAAGCGTCCAGCCTGGAAGAGACCGCGTCGTCGATGGAGGAGTTGACGTCGACGGTGTCGCAGAACGCCGAGAACGCGCGCCAGGCCACCAAGCTGGTGGTGGCCGCATCGGACTACGCCACCAAGGGTGGCAAAGTGGTCGGGCAGGTGGTCGATACGATGGGCGCGATCAAGGAAAGCTCGGGCAAGATCGTCGACATCATCAGCGTGATCGACGGCATCGCCTTCCAGACCAATATCCTGGCGCTGAACGCGGCCGTCGAGGCGGCCCGCGCCGGCGAGCAGGGCCGCGGCTTCGCGGTGGTGGCGTCGGAGGTGCGCAACCTGGCGCAGCGCTCGGCCAGCGCCGCCAAGGAAATCAAGGAATTGATCGGGCGCTCGGTGGAGACGGTCGATGCCGGCTCGGCGCTGGTCGGCGAGGCGGGCGCGACGATGGCGGGCCTGGTGGAATCGGTCAAGCAGGTGGCCGAGATCATGCGCGCGATCAGCGCCGCCAGCAGCGAGCAGAGCACGGGGATCGAGCAGGTCAACCAGGCCATCATCTCGATCGACGACGTGACGCAGCAGAACGCCGCGCTGGTGGAGCAGGCCGCCGCCGCCGCGCAGAGCATGCGCGATCAGGCGGACTTGCTGGCCCAGGCCGTCAGCGTGTTCAAGCTGGCCGGCACGGCCGGATTCGGCGCGGCGCCGCGCCAGGCGCTGGCGCTGCGCTGAGGATCACCAGCTGTAGCCGGCCTTGGCGTAGTAATAGCGGCCGTTGAAGCCGTTCGGCGCCCAGCCGCTGTACAGGTTGATGCCGTTGAGGTTGAGGTTGGCCACCGACGTGATCGTGTCCGGATACTTGTCGGTCACGTTGTCCACGCCTACGCTCAGGCGCCAGTTCTTGCTCAGCTTGACGCTGGCCGACAGGTCCAGCACCCATTGCGGATCGTAGACCTGATCCTGCGTCGGATTGTTTTGCGGCACGGTGAAGCTGCCGTAGCGGGTGATCACGCCGCGTGCGTTCCAGGCGCCCAAGGTGTAGTCGGTCGCCAGGCTGAACTTGTCCTTGGGCGAGCCGACCGTCAGGCGGTTGATGGTCTGGCGGTCGATCAGGGTCAGCGTGTTGGCGGTCAGGATGGCCGGATTGGCGTTGACGTGCTGGACCGTGTTCTTGTTGTGATTGTACGCCAACGTGAAGTCGTAGCGGCCGGCGCCGGCCAGGTCCCAGCGATAGGTGCTGACGACGTCGACGCCGGTGGTGCGGGTGTCGATGGCGTTGGTGAAATAGCGGCCGGCGCCGACCAGGATGCCCTGGTTGGCCAGTGCGTTGCGCAGCGCCGGCGACAATGTCATGCTGGTCGACAGCGCGATGCGGTCGTCGATGTCGATGCGGTAGGCGTCAACCGACGCGCTCCAGTTGCGTGTAGGCTGCGCCTGCAGGCCGATGCTGTAGTTGCGGGCCTTCTCGGCCTTCAGCGGTTCGGCGCCCAGCGCGCTGGCGGCGGCGCTGCCGACGGCGAAGGTGCCGGTCTCGATCGGCGTGTTGACGTTGTTGACCACCGAGAAGTTGGTGGTCGTGATCGTGTAGAACTGCTGCGCCAGCGACGGCGCGCGGAAGCCGGACGAGGCCGTCGCGCGCAGCGACACCTGCGGATTGAACGCGTAGCGGGTCGAGCCTTTGACCGAGGTGGTGTTGCCGAAGTCGCTGTAGCGCTCGTGGCGCACCGCCGCCGACGCCGAGAACTGTTTGGTGATCTCGGCTTCGAAGTTGGCGTAGATTGACTTGTTGTGGCGGCTATTCTTGCCGGCGTTGACCGGACGGAAGCCGGAGAAACCCTGCGCGCCGCTGCGGTCGTAGGAGGCCGGATCGCCGGCGCCGATCTCATATTGTTCATGACGCGCCTCGACGCCCAGCGCCACCGTCAGCGGACCGCTGAAGGCGGCCACCGGGAACTCCTTGGCCACGTCGAAGTTGAACAAGCCCTGCGTGTTCTGCAGCATGCCGGCGTAGAAGTGCGTCGGGGTGCCGGCGCCCAGGTCGAAATTGGCGGTGTTGTCGAGGTTGAGGCGGAACCTGTTGCTGCCGTAGTTCAGGCTGGCGTCCCAGCGCCATCCCGACAGCTCGCCGCGCAGGCCGGTCACCAGCGACTGGTCGGTCGAGGTGCTGTTTTGCAGCGGCAGGAAGCCCTCGGGATACAGCGTGCTGCGCAACACCGGTGGCAAGGCTTGGTTGTTATTGGTAAAGGCGGTGCGCCAGGTGGCGGCGGCCGAGGTCTTGCGCTCGCCGAGGTTGGCGAAGGCGTACCAGTCGATATCGTCGGTCACGCGGTACTGGCTGTTGACGAAGATGCTACGCGGATGGCTTTCCGGATCGCCGTAGCGCTGGTTGACCTGGCCGTAGCGCGGTTCGCGCGAGTCGCGCACGTCGGCGCCGGCGCGGTTGGTCGGATCGCGCTCGGCGGCCTCGATGGCCACGCGTACCCAGCCCTGGTCGCCCAGGGCGAAGCCGGTCGAGCCGCGTACGGTGCGTTGCTTGCCGTCGCCTTCCTTGTACTCGCCGTAGCCGACTTCGACGTCGCCGCCGGCCGCGCCTTTTTTGAGGATGATGTTGATCACGCCGGCGATCGCGTCGGAGCCGTACTGGGCCGCCGCGCCGTCGCGCAGCACCTCGATGCGTTCGATCGCCGCCAGCGGGATCGCGTTCAGGTCGACCGGCGCCGAGCCGCGGCCCTGGGTGCCGTTGACGTTGACCACGGCCGAGGTGTAGCGGCGCTTGCCGTTGACCAGCACCAGCGTCTGGTCGGGCGACAGGCCGCGCAGCTGGGCCGGACGCACGGCGTCGCTGGTGTCGGCGCCGGACGGGCGCGGGAAGTTCATCGACGGCACCAGGCGGCCGAGCACGGTGGCCAGTTCGGTCGAACCGCTGGCCTGCAATTCGCGCGCGCTGATGATGTCGACGGGCGACTCGGAATCGATGGTGCGGCGGTTCTTGGCGTAGGTGCCGGTGACGACCACCGACTGCAGCTCGCCGTCGGCGGGCGCGTCCTGGGCGAAGGCGGGGATGACGATGGTGGCGATCAGCGTGCTCAGCAGAAGCGGTGTGGCGATGTGGCGTGAAGTCATGTGGCGGTCTCGTGTGCGAAGGTGGTGGCACAGCATAGCAGCCGTCCCATTGAACACCAACGAACGATTGCGTCTAACCATATACCCATCCGCCGGGGTCAAGTCTGACATTCGGACACGGCCCGATGTGTACATCCGCCGGGGTCAAGTCTGACATTCGGACACGGCCCGATGTGTAGGCGCGCTGCCACGGCGCCCTACAGTTCAGCTCGTGTCTGATTGACAGACTTGACCCCGGTTATTGTTCAGCTCGTGCCTGATTGACAGACTTGACCCCGGTTATTTTACTGGCCGGGGTTGGGCAGGGTGGCGTGGATGGCGTCGATCTGCGCGATGATGTCCGGCGTGAGCGTGACGTCGTGGGCGTCGATGTTTTCCTTGAGCTGCGCCAGGCTGGTGGCGCCGATGATGGTCGAGGCGACGCACCAGCGGCCGTAGCACCAGGCCAGCGCTAGTTGCGTCGGCGTCAGGCCGTTGTCGCGCGCGAGCTCGGTGTATTGCGCGACCGCCGCCAGCACCGTCGGCCGCAGGTAGCGCGGACTCCACGTCGGCGGGAAGATCGTCAGCCGGCCGCGCGCGTTCGGGTCGTCGTGGTATTTGCCCGTCAACTGGCCGAAGGCCAACGGGCTGTACGCCAGCAGGCCGACGTTCTCGCGGAAGCAGGTCTCGTCGAGCAAACTGGTTTCGTAATGGCGCGCCGTGAGGTTGTACAGGTTCTGGATGCTGGCGATGCGCGGCAAGCCCTTGATTTCCGATTGCTTGATGAACTCGCTCACGCCCCAGCACGATTCGTTGGAGACGCCGATCGCGCCGATCTTGCCTTCCTTGATCAGCTCCCCCAGCGCGGCCAGGGTTTCCTCGACCGCCACGCACTCGCGCTCGAGCTGCGGATTGAAGACGCTGGCGCCGAAGATCGGCACGTTGCGGCTGGGCCAGTGCAACTGGTATAAATCGATGTGGTCGGTTTGCAGCCGTTGCAGGCTGGTGTCGACCGCCGCGCGCAGGTTGGCGGCGTCGAAGTTCTGCTTGCCGCCGCGCACCCAGCCGATGTTCGGATTCGGGCCGGCGGCCTTGGTCGCCAGCACCACCTTGTCGCGCAGGCCCGACTTTTTCAGCCAGCTGCCGATGAAGCGCTCGGTCGCGCCCTGCGTCTCCGCGCGCGGCATGACCGGGTACATCTCGGCGGTGTCGATGAAGTTGATGCCGCGCTCGAGCGCGTAGTCGAGCTGGCTGTGCGCGTCCGCCTCGGTGTTCTGCTCGCCGAACGTCATCGTCCCCAGGCAGATCTTTGTGACCTCCAGCGCGCTGGAACCAAGTTGTACCTTCTGCATGCCCGCTCCTTAATGTCCGCGCACGGCCCGCGCGCAATCGTTGACCAGTGCCGGGCCCGCATAGATCAGGCCGCTGTACAACTGCACCAGTTGCGCGCCGCAGTCCATTTTGACCTTGGCGTCCGCACCGCGCATGATACCGCCAACGCCGATAATCGGCAGGGCGTCGCCCAGTTCGGCCTTGAGCAGGCGGATCACGGTGTTCGACAGCTCGAACACCGGCGCGCCCGACAGCCCGCCCGCTTCGGCGCCGTGGCGCATGCCGGCCACGGCGTCGCGGCTCAAGGTGGTGTTGGTGGCGATGACGCCGTCGATCTTGTGGCGCAGCAGCGCGTCGGCGATGTTCTTGACCTGGTCGCCGTCCATGTCCGGCGCGATTTTCAGCGCCAGCGGCACGTAGCGCTTGTGCTGGTCGGCCAGCCGCGCCTGCGCGTCCTTCAGTTGCGCCAGCAGGCCGTCGAGCTCGGAGCCGCCCTGCAGCTGGCGCAGGTTCTTGGTGTTGGGCGAGGAGATGTTGACCGTCACGTAGCTGGCGTACGGATAGACTTTTTCCAGGCAGTGCAGGTAGTCGTCGGCCGCGCGCTCGATCGGCGTGTCGGCGTTCTTGCCGATGTTCAAGCCCAGCACGCCGGCCTTGTCCTGGTAGAAGCGCGACGCCTGCACGTTGGCGACGAAGGCGTCGACGCCGCCGTTGTTAAAGCCCATGCGGTTGATGATGGCGTGCGCGGCCGGCAGGCGGAACATGCGCGGCTTGGGGTTGCCGGCCTGGCCGCGCGGCGTGACGGTACCCACCTCGATCGAGCCGAAGCCCAGGTCCGCCAGCGCGTCGATGAAGGCGCCGTCCTTGTCCAGCCCGGCGGCGAGGCCGACCGGGTTCTTGAACGTGACACCCATCACGGTGCGCGGGTCGGCCGCCGGTTGCTTGACCAGCTTGGTCAAGCCCAGCGCGGCGGCGCGTTTGAGCGCGGGAAGGGTGAAGTGGTGCGCGGCTTCGGCGTCCATCGAGAACAGCATCGGACGGGCCAGGGAATACAGGAATTTTTCGGACATGGGGGGGCTCTGGTTGTTGGCCCCGGTATTTTATCAGGCCTCCAGCACGCTCCATACGCCCTTGATGCGCGCCTCCAGCGGCTTGAAGTTGGTTTTATAGGACATTTTCGGGCTTTCCCTGATCCAGTAGCCCAGGTAGATGTAGGGCAGGCTCAGCTCGCGCGCCTGGGCGATCTGCCACAGCACGTTGAAGGTGCCGTAGGAGGCGCCCTCGACATCCGGGTCGAAGAAGGTGTACACCGACGACAGGCCGTCCGACAGCACGTCGATGATGCTGACCATGCGCAAGGTGCCGCCGGGCTCGCGGAACTCCACCAGCCGCGTGTTGACCCGGCTTTGCAGCAGGAATTGCGCGTACTGGTCGCGGCTGTCCTGATCCATGCCGCCGCCGGCGTGGCGCTTGCTCTGGTAGCGCAGATACAGTTCGTAGTGCTCGTCGGAGAATTGCAGGGTGGCGACACCGGCGCGCAGGTCGCCATGCCGGGCCCAGGCGCGGCGCTGGCCGCGGTTCGGGACGAACTGTTCGGTCACCACGCGCACCGGGATGCAGGCCTGGCAACCGTCGCAATATGGTCGATATGTAAAGATGCCGCTGCGCCGGAAGCCGTTTTTGACCAGTTCCGAGTAGACGTCGGCGTTGATCAGGTGGGAAGGCGTAGCCACCTGCGAGCGCGCCTGGCGCGCGTCCAGATAGCTGCAAGGGTAGGGCGCCGTGGTGTAAAACTGCAGCGTCGCGAAAGGCAGATCGTTCAGGTGCGTCATGCACGTCCTATCGATGGCGAGGTTCGATTCCTTATGATAGCGCGTAGTTGTGTATGGCGCTTGTCACCTTTAGCTTAACTGCCCGCAGCCAGCGGTGCAATGGGTTCCCACACGGTGATTTGCGGCAATTCAATATTGTTGCGCAGATGCGCCAGGAACTGCGCGCGCGCAATCGGCGCCGCGCCCAGCGAGGCCAGGTGCCCGGTCTCCTGTTGGCAATCGATCATCTTGACGCCATGGCGGCGCAGGAAGCCGACCAGGTAGGCCAGCGCGATCTTGGAGCCGTCGGTCACGCGCGCGAACATCGACTCGCCGTAGAACATGCGGCCGATCGAGACGCCGTAGGCGCCGCCGACCAGCTCGCCGTCCAGCCATACCTCGGCCGAATGCGCGTAGCCGAGCCGGTGCAGGCCGGTGTAGCCGTCGATGATGTCTTCCGAGATCCACGTGCCGGGGCCGTCCCGGCGCGGCGCGGCGCAGGCGCGCATGACGTCCTCGAAGGCGCTGTCGAAGCGCACCTGCCAGCGGCCGCCGGCGGCCATTTCGCGTTCGACCTTGCGCAGCGTTTTCTTCAGGCTGTCGGAGATGCGGAAACGGTCGGTCATCAACACCATGCGCGGGTCGGTGCTCCACCACAGGATGGGCTGGCCCTCCGAGAACCACGGGAAGATGCCGTGCCGGTAGGCCATCAGCAGGCGTTGCGGCGACAGGTCGGCGCCCGCTGCCAGCAAGCCGGGCGCCTCGGACGTCAGCGCTTGCGAGACGTCCGGGAACGGCGTGTCGCGTTCGAGCCAGGGGATCACGTCGGTTCCGCGTCCGAGCGCATCGCGCGCGTGATGTCCTGGGCGTGGAAGCGGTAGCCGGTGCTTTGGTCTTCCCGCATGCGCGCGCGGTCGGCGAAGAACAGTTCCAGCGTGGTGCGGATGGTGGGGAAGGCCAGGTCGTCCCACGGGATCTCGGCCTCGCTGAACATCTGCACGTCCAGGCTTTCCTCGCCGGGCGCGAAGTCGAGGTCGAGCAGGGTGGCCAGGTAGAACATATGGACCTGGTGCACGCGCGCGACGTTCAACAGTGAAAACAGTTTACCCAGTTCGATGTTGGCGCCGGCTTCCTCCTGCGTCTCGCGCATCGCCGCCTCGGCCGTCGTTTCATCGTTTTCCATGAAGCCGGCCGGCAGCGTCCAGTAGCCGTGGCGCGGTTCGATCGCGCGCTTGCACAGCAGGATTTTCAACTCGCCATCGCGTTCCCACACAGGAATCGTGCCCAGCACCATTTTCGGGTTCTGGTAATGGATGGTGGCGCAGCTTTCGCAAACGTAGCGGGGACGGTTGTCGCCGGCTGGGATCAGCAGGCTGACGGGGGAGGCGCATTCGGAACAGAATTTCATAGGGGAAGGTGCTCAGCGGAGGATATTTTTGTTCATGTTGGTTACTTTACACCGATTGCGGCGCGCACGGCATTGGCTACGGTAGCGGGGGAATGCATTTATTTGGACTATCGCGCGCGATTTCAGGATTAACATTGCCTAAATTGCTGAACTGCCCTATAATGATTGCACAGACGCGGGGTGGAGCAGTCTGGCAGCTCGTCGGGCTCATAACCCGAAGGTCACAGGTTCAAATCCTGTCCCCGCAACCAAATTCGAAAGCCGTTGATTCCTTTACAGGAATCAGCGGCTTTTTCTTTTGTGCGGCGGCTTCATGGCAAGTAGTCGCTATCGAGCAATTGTTCCTCACTTTGCGCCCGCTCAAACGGGCGGGCAAGTCAGGCCGGTGGCAACGTGGCGCGGGATGCGCGGATGAAATCGAGCATCGCGGGCGTGACCCATGTCCCGACGAGTAATCGCGGTTCGCGCGTGTGGGCGTGGCGTATCTTTTCCAAGGTCGCCGGGTTGTCGCCGATGCGGGCGCTGAACAAGGTCGTCCATTCGCGGGCCAACGCTTGCGATGCCGGATCGGCGGGATCGGCGCCGGCTTCGAGCTGCCGATGGACCGCCGCGATCAGCGCCATCCACTCCGCGCCGTGCTGGCTGGCCCCGACGCGCATGCGGCGTAATTCGTCGTCGTCGAGATAGTCGGCGTACAGCGCCAGTTTGTGTTCGCCGAACGCTTCGATCACGTACTGCTTCAGTTGCGGCGTGATCCCGGTGTGCAGTTGCGCGGCCGGTTCAATCTCCATCATCACCGTGATGCGGCGCGCGAAGTCGGGATTGGCGGCGGTGTCGCGCTCGAGCATTTGCATCCAGCGCTCGGCCAGTTGGCGCGGCCCGGCGTCGAACGGCGGCACGCCTTTTTCCATCACGTCCCGTATCTGCGCCACGAGCGCGGCCCAGCCGCTGTTGCGGCGCGCGTCCTGCTGCCAGAAGGGCAGGCGGTGCAATTCGTCCTTGGTGAAGTATTTGTCGTAGAGGTTCATCATCTCCAGCGTGGACAGCCAGTCGGCCAGCTCCGGCTCGCCGCCGCCGGCCATTTGCCGGTGCAGGTGCGACAGCTGTTCGCGTAGCGCGCTCGCTTGCGCGATTTGCTGGTCGAGGGTGGCGATCTGCTGGGCGACGATGTCGGCGAACGGCGCGTCGGGACTGGCGAGGAAGGTGCCGATGTCCGCCAGCGACATGCCGAAGCGGCGCAGCGCCTGGATCTGGTGCAGGCGGGCGACGTCGGCCCGGTTGTAGAGGCGGTAGCCGGAATCGGTGTGCGCCGATGGCGTCAGCAGGCCGATGCTGTCGTAGTGGTGCAGCGCGCGCACCGTCAGGCCGGAGCGGGCGGCCAGTTCGCCGATTTTGAGCACGGCGTGATTGCGATGTTCGTTCATGCGCGATAGTGTACGCCGGCCTGGCGGTTCAGGCCACCGCGTCCTTCGGCAGCTTGAGCAGCAAGGCCAGTAGCGAGGCCAGTTCGGCGCGCATGTCGCGGCGGTCGACGATCATGTCGATGGCGCCGCGGTCGAGCAGGAATTCCGACCGCTGGTAGCCCTCGGGCAGCGTCACCCCCAAGGTGCTTTTGATGACGCGCGCGCCGGTGAACGCGATCAGCGCCTTCGGTTCGGCGATCACCAGGTCGCCGAGGAAGCAGAACGAGGCCGATATGCCGCCCGATGTGGGATCGGTCAGTATCGAGACGAACGGCAGTTTTTTCTCCGCCAGCTTTGCCAGCATGGCGGTGGTTTTCGCCATCTGCATCAGCGACAGCAGGCCTTCCTGCATCCGCGCGCCGCCGCTGGCGGTGATGCAGATGAACGGCACGTGCTGGTCGATGGCGGCCCGCACGCCGCGCACGAACCGCTCGCCGACCACCGATCCCATCGACCCGCCCATGAAGTCGAATTCGAAGCAGGCCACCACCACCGGCACCGACAGGATGGCGCCGCCGATGACGATGATCGCGTCGGTCTCGCCGGTCGCTTCCATCGCCGCTTGCAGGCGTGCCGGATAGCTTTTGCTGCCTTTGAATTTGAGCGGATCGACGGACAGCACTTCCTGACCGATCTCGTGGCGGCCGCCGGTATCGAGCAGGGCGTCGAGACGGGCGCGCGCGCGGATGCGCAGGTGGTGGCCGCATTTGGGGCAGACGTGCAGGTTGGCTTCGAGATCGGCGCGGTACAGTACCGCTTCGCACGCCGGACACTTGATCCACAGGCCGGCCGGTATCGATTGGCGCGGTTCGGCGCCGTTGCGGTTGAAGCGGGGCGGCAGCAGTTTTTCGATCCAGCTCATGGCATCCTTGGTAGTGGTCGGAGATGCCGGAATCGTAAAGCCTGACGTTACGTCAGGATCAAGCGGAATCTTTGTCGTCGTCGCCGCGCGGGTGCAGGCTGGCCCACAGGTGTGCGGCGGCCATCGTGCGGTGCGGCGCGTAGCGGGCCAGGATTTGTTCGGTGCGCGGCATGTCGGGTTTGACCTCTTCACCCAATAGCTGTTGCAGCGCCGCGCGGATGGCGACGTCGCCGTGCAGCGAGCAGTCGGCGTAACCGTAGCCGCGCAGCAGGCCATAATTGACCGTCCACGGGCCGATGCCTTTGACCGCCAGCAGCGCCGCCGAGATCTGCTCGATGCTGTTGGTCGGCGTGGCGTCCAGTTGCAGTTCGCCGCTGGCGACCAGGTTCGCCAGGCGCAGCAAGGTCTCCGCCTTGGCGCGCGAGAATTTGCGGCCGGTCAGATCCTCGATGCCCAGTTTGACCGCGTCGGCGGCCTCCGGGTAGCACCACAAGCCGCTGCTGTGCCGGCGGCCCGCCTGCAGGATGAAGGTGCGGCGCAGTGAGATCGCGAACGACAGGTTGATTTGCTGGCCGATGATGGCCCAGGTCAGCGCTTCGAACACGGTGGCCGACTGCACGATGCGCAGTCCCGGCTGCGCCAAGGTCAAAGGGCCGAACATGTCGTCCTTGGCGGCGAAGGCGCGGAACGGTTCGGGATCGATGCGCAGACCGAGGATGCTGAGCGCCGCCTCGCGCACGCGCTGCTGCGTGGCTTTGGACAGCTTTCCGTCGGCGTGCACCGCGCAGCTGGCGCTGGCTGGCGCAAGCCCGATGTCGAGCACCACCGGCACGCCGTCAAGCACCACGCCTTTGCGCAGGCGCTTTGCGCCGACTTCCTCGGCCACGCTTTCGGTGTCGCGGCCGTGGAAGGCCAGTACGTCGCGCAGGCGGTAGTTGGCCGGCAGGTCGAGCGTGAAGCTTTTCATACGGTTTTGGCTTTGCGCAGCGGGCCGAAGTGGGGGCGGAAGCCGGTGACCAGCGCGGTGCCGGCGATGACGATGGCGGCGCCGACGATGGTGTACCAGCCGACCGTCTCGCCGAGGAACAGCGTGCCCCACAAGATGCCGAACAGGGGGCTGAGGAAGGTCACCGTCAGCGCCGACGACGGCCCGACATCCCGGATCAGGCGGAAGTAGATCAGGTAGGCGATGCCGCTGCACAGCACCCCCAGCGCGATCACGGCGCCCATGATGCCGATGCTCGGCTCGCCCGGCGCCGGGAAGAACGGCACCACCGGCAGCACCAGCAGCGTGGAGGCCCACATGGAGCCGTGCGCGTTGGACAGCGGCTCGACGTCCTTGACGGATTTGGCGTAGTTGCTGGCGATGCCGTAGTTGAAGGAGGCGAACAGCACGGCGGCGATCGCGAGTCCGGCGCCGGGTTTGGCGCTGACATGGTCGAAGCCGACCAGCAGCGCGACGCCGCAGGCGCCCAGCACAAGGCCGAGCATGACTTTACCGCCGACCATCTGGCGGGTGAGAACGGCGGCGATCAGCGTGCCCCACAGCGGCGTGGTGGCGTTCAGCACGGCCAGCAGGGAGGCCGACAGCGTGCGCGCGGCGAAGGCGAACATCAGGAACGGCAGCGCGGAGTTGAACAGGCCGAGGATGAAGTAGTGCTTCCAGTGTTTGCGCAGGTTGAGCGGCTGTTTGAGCACCACCGCGATCACCGCCAGGAAGAGGGAAGCGAACAGCACGCGGTATTCGATCAGGACGGCGGCGCCCAGCACCGGCGCGGCGATCCGCATGAACAGGAAGGAGCCGCCCCAGATGGCGGCCAGGAAGATCAGGCGGAGGAGGTTGGCGGTGCTCATGCGGGTTCCAGTTGCGGTTGGCGCGATTGCGTAATTGCGTGACCGCGCTATTGTCCCGTGCCGGCGCCCATCGCACCAGCCGATTGTTGCTTTCGAATTGTCTGCGCCTGCGCTTTTATACCGCGCCGCTGTCGACGGCGCAGACGGTGTCGCCCGGCGCCGCCGGCGAGGCGGCGTGCGGGATCAGCATCGCCGTCGGCACGCCGTTTTTGATCGCCGTCAGCTCCGCCAGAATCGATATCGCGATCTCCGACGGCGTTTTGCTGCCGATGTACAGGCCGATCGGCCCGTGCAGGCGCGCCAGCTGTTCCGGCGTCAGGTCGAACTCCAGCAGCCGCTCGCGGCGCTTGCTGTTGTTCAGCCGCGAGCCGATCGCGCCGACGTAGAACGCGTCCGACTTCAACGCCTCCATCAGCGCCAGGTCGTCGAGCTTGGGGTCGTGCGTCAGCGCCACCACGGCGCTGCGGTGGTCGAGCTTCATCGACAGCACGATATCGTCCGGCATGTCGTGCACCAGCTGCACGCCGTCGACCTGCCAGCCGGCGCGGTATTCCTCGCGCGGGTCGCAGACGATGACGTGGTAGTCCATCGCGGTGGCGATTTGCGCCAGAAAGCGCGACAACTGGCCGGCGCCGATGATCAGCAGGCGCCAGCGCGGTCCGTGCAGGGTGACCATGGCGCGCTCGCTGACCTGCATCTGCGCGCCCGGCGCGGCCTGCGACAGCTCGACGTCGCCGGTGTGCAGATCGAGCCGGCGCTGCACCAGTTCGTGCCGCTCCAGCCGGTCCAGCAGTTCGGCGACGCGGCTGCGTTCCGACAGCGGTTCGATCGACAGTTCGATGGTGCCGCCGCAGGGCAGGCCGAAACGGTGCGCCTCGTCGGCGGTGATGCCGTAGCTGACGATCTCGGGCAAGCTGCGGCTGATGCCTTCGTCGCGCACGCGGGCGATCAGGTCATCCTCGATGCAGCCGCCCGAGACGGAGCCGATCACCGTGCCATCTTCGCAGATGGCCAGGGTGGCGCCGACCGGACGGGGGCTCGAGCCCCAGGTCTTGATGACGGTGATAAGTTCGCAGCGGCGCCCGGAGGCGATCCACGCGGCGCTGGTTTTGAGTACTTCGAGGTCGATGCTGTCCATGGATGGAATATACTACGCCTCTACAAAGCTTGCAGGAACTGCCATGAACGACCACAAGGAAGACGACGGCTCACCAAAATTCGGCCGCCTGCTGATCGTGCTGATTATCGCCGTGGTGTTCTGCGGCGGCCTGACCTGGCTGATGGGGACCGTGTTCCCCGATTTCCCGAACATCCGTTAAGGCTTGCGCGAAGTCAGCGCTTGCACACCTTCGCCAGCGCTTTTTCGAACGGACTGCCCGGCGCCACCTCCTCGGGGCTGAATTTTTCGTAGATATAGTTCTCGACCGGTTCGCCCCTGCCCATCGTTTCGGGATAGAACACCTGCGACAGCATCACCGCCGTGCGGTCCTCGCAGGAATACAGGTGCTGCGCCTTGACCGAGCGGTAAGGCTTGCCCTCGGGCGTCTGCTGCGCCTTGGTATAGGACTGCAGCGACCACACCTTGCGGGTCTTGTCTTTTTTGACGACCTTGGTGCTGTCGATGTAGAAGACGTTGCCCGGGCTCGAACTGACTTTGCGCCATTGCGCCGCTTGGGCGGCGCCCGAGACGGCCAGCGACATCAGCACCACCGCCATCAACGCCGGTGTTCTCATGTGGCTCACGGTACCAGCGGCTTCTTGGCCGCCTGCTTGCCCTTGATTTCGGCCACGGTCTTGTCGATCGCCGACAGGCGGTAGTTGATGCCGGGGTGGTTGGCGGTGTAGCCGTTCAAGACCGAAGCGGGATACTGGCTGGCCAGCCGCTGCCAGAAGGCGCGCGCCTGCGCCGTGCTGAAGCCGGCCCGCGCCACCATGTACAGCGACAGCGAATCGGCCGCCGCGTCCAGTTCCTGCGGCATCGGCTTGATGCCGGCGCTGCCGATCAGCATCGACAGGTCCGGCCGCACCGCGACCAGGTTGTCGATGATGCTGCCGACCGTGTAGGCCGAGCGCGTCTTGGCGGCGTGGCCCAGCACATTGTGGGCGATGTCCTTGGCCAGCACGTAGGCGATGGCTTCGTCGGTTTGCGCGAAGTTGACCATGCCGCGCGTGATCATCACGCGCTGGCCGTCCGAGTAGGCGTTGATGTTGTCCGAATTGCCGATGTCGATCTTGAAGGCGCAGGCGCGCGTGACCGGCACCTTGAGCGCCTGGTTGCTGCCATTGCGTTCGACGATCAGGTTGAGCGACTGGTTGTTGGCCACGAGCGGGCCCAGCACGCCGGCCGCCTCGGTCTCGGCGTGCTGGCCGGTCGGCAGGCTTTTGCCCTCGGCCGCCAGCAGTACGTCGCCCTTGCGCAGGCCCACGCGGGCGGCGCCGCTGCCGGCCAGCACGCTGGCCACTTCCAGGCGGTCGCCGTAGTTCAGCACCGCCTGCGCGGCGTCGACGAATTCGCCCGAGTACGAGTATTTGTTCTTGGCGGTGAAGCCGAGCAGGTTGCGGGCCTGGTTGCGGCACAGGTCGGCGTTGTTGATCAACAGCGGACCGGCGATGCGGTACAGGCGGTCCTGCAGCGCCACCATCTGACCGAGCGCCTGGCGCGCGGCGGCCATCTTGGCGGTGACCACCGGGGCGCCTTCGTCGACCGTGCGCGCGACCACCGGACCCTGCGCGGGTTCGGCCGTCCTGGAGGTGAAGGTCGAACAGGCCGACAGCATCATGGCCGCGGCCAGCAGGGATATAGTGGCGAATTTCTTCGAATTGTGTTGCTGGACCATCCCTAGTCTCCGAGTTCTTTTAGTGTTTTCCGGTGCTTCCGAAACCGCCGGCACCGCGTTCGCTGGTGTCGAATTCTTCGACGACGTTGAAACCGACTTGCAGGACGGGAACAATAATCAGCTGCGCCAGGCGTTCCATCGGGTTCAGCGTGAACGCGCTGTTGCCCCTGTTCCATGTCGAGATCATCAACTGGCCCTGGTAATCGGAATCGATCAAGCCTACCAGATTCCCCAGTACGATGCCGTTCTTGTGGCCCATGCCGCTGCGCGGCAGGATCATGGCGGCGTAGCCCGGATCGGCGACGTGGATCGCCAGGCCGGTCGGGATCAGCACCGTCTGGCCGGCTTCGATGGTGAGCGGCGCGTCGATGCAGGCGCGCAGGTCGAGGCCCGCCGAACCCGGCGTGGCGTAGGCCGGCAACTGGTCTTTCATGCGCGGGTCGAGGATTTTGACGTCGATGTTTTTCATGCGTTGTGCTCTATTATTTTGCGAACAGCGAGTGCTGCGAGATGCGTTTGGAGATTTCGGAAATCAGCTGGCGCGCCAAGGTCAGTTTGTCGGCGCGCGGCAGGATGGTGTGGCCGTTTTCGTCGAACAGGATGATGGTGTTGTCGTCCTGGCCGAAGGTGTGGTGGCCGATGTTCCCGACCAGCAGCGGAATGCCTTTTTTCTCGCGTTTGTCGGCGCCGAACTGGATCAGGTTTTCCGATTCGGCGGCGAAGCCGACGCAGTACGGATGGCCGGCCAGCGAGGTGCGTGCGGCGACCGTGGCCAGGATGTCCGGGTTCTGTTCGAACTTCAGGTCCGGCACCGAGCCGTCCGGATTCTTCTTCAGTTTCTGTTCGCTGGAATTGGACACGCGCCAGTCGGCGACCGCCGCCACGGCGATGAAGATATGCTGGTGGTCGACATTGGCCAGCACCGCGTCGTGCATCTGCACCGCGCTTTGGACGTTGATGCGCTGCACGCCGAACGGCGCCGGCAGCGCCGTCGGACCGGACACCAGCACCACTTCGGCGCCGGCTTCGCGCGCCGCGCGCGCCACCGCGTAGCCCATCTTCCCGGACGACAGGTTGGTGATGCCGCGCACCGGGTCGATCGGCTCGAAGGTCGGGCCGGCGGTGATCAGGATGCGCTTACCGGCCAGCACTTTGGGCTGGAACGACGCGATCAGCTCTTCGAGCAGCTGCGCCGGTTCCAGCATGCGGCCCATGCCCACCTCGCCGCAGGCCTGGTCGCCGGCCGCCGGGCCGAAGATGACGATGCCATCTTCTTCGAGTTGGCGGGCGTTGCGCTGGGTGGCCGGGTTCTGCCACATTTCCACATTCATCGCCGGGGCCACCAGCAGCGGCACGCGGCGCGGACGCGCCAGGCACATGGTCGACAGCAGGTCGTCGCAAACGCCGTGCGCCAGCTTATACATAAAGTCGGCCGAGCAGGGCGCGATCAAAATCGCGTCGGCGTCGCGGGTGACGTCGATGTGGGCCATGTTGTTGTCGACGCGCGGGTCCCACTGGCTGCTGAACACCTTGTTGCCCGACAGGGCCTGCATGGTGACGGCGGTGATGAAGTGGGTGGCGGCGTCGGTCATCACCACCTGCACCGAGGCGCCGGCCTTGGTCAGCGCGCGGCACAGTTCCGCCGCCTTGTAGCAGGCCACGCCGCCGGACAGGCCGAGGACGATTTTTTTACCAGTCAATTCCATGATGCCGCTCTCCCGCTTATTTGTTCACGCGCCGCAGTTCGTCGAGGATGAACAGCGCCGCGCCGATGCAGATGGCCGCGTCGGCGATGTTAAACGCCGGGAAGTGGCCCCAGCCGGCCCAATGGAAATCGAGGAAGTCGATCACGTGGCCGTACAGCAGGCGGTCGATGACGTTGCCGACCGCGCCCCCGAGCACCAGCGACAGCGCCCACGAGAACATGCGTTGCCCACCGTGTTTTTTCAACAGGTAGATGATGTAGGCGGCGGCGGCGATGCCGATGCCGGTGAAGAAATAGCGCTGCCAGCCGCCGGCGTTGTGCAGGAAGCTGAAGGCCGCGCCCTTGTTATAGGCCAGCACCAGGTTGAAGAACGAGGTGATGAATTTTTCCTCGCCCAGCTGGAAGGTGCGGGTGATGGTGATCTTCGACAGCTGGTCGATCAGCATGACGATGAAGGCGATGCCGAGCCAGGGAATCAGGCTGGAGGACGACTTGGTCGGGAAGATTTTTTTAGTGGCCATAAAATATCAGAGAGGTTCGTGGCGACGGCGCCGCCGATCCGACCGCCGCGCGGTCGGAAATCGGCGGGCCCAATATTAAGCGAACTTGCGTTTTTCGCCCGCACCGAACAGATTGCTGTGGCAGCGGCCGCAGAGCGTCGGATGGTCCGCGTGGGCGCCGACGTCGGCGCGGTAGTGCCAGCAGCGCTCGCACTTCTCGGCCGTGGAGGCGGCCACTTCGACCGCTTCATCGGCGTCGGCCGCCACTTCGACGGCTTGCGCCAGCGACGTGATGAAGACGAATTTGAGGTCGTCCTCGAGGCTGGCCAGCAGCCGGTACTTGTCGCCGGCGGCCTTGATGGTCAGCTCGGCCTGCAGCGACGAACCGATCGCGCCCGAGGTGCGCAAGTCCTCCAATTGCTTGGTCACGTCGGTGCGCACCGCGCGCAGGGCCGTGTACTTGGCCAGCAGCGCCTCGGCGTCGGCCGGCTGCGGCAGCTGCCACCAGGTTTGCGTGAAGATGGTCTCGTCGCTGGCCCGGTACGCCTGCTCGCCGGCGAAGATGGCCCAGGCTTCCTCCGCCGTGAACGACAGCGCCGGCGCCATCAGGCGCAGCAGGCTTTGCGTGATGTGCCACAGCGCCGTCTGCGCCGAGCGGCGCGCGTGCGAACCGACGGCCGACGTGTACAGGCGGTCCTTGAGGATGTCGAGGTAGAAGCCGCCCAGGTCCTCCGAGCAGTAGTTCTGCAGCTTCGAATACACCGGCTGGAACTCGTACTGTTCGTAGTGGGCTTCCATCTCCTTCTGCAGCGCGGCCATGTTGGCGATCGCGTAGCGGTCGATCTCCAGCATCTCGGCCACCGGCACGGCGTCGCGCGCGTGATCGAAGTCCGAGATGTTCGCCAGCAGGAAGCGCAGCGTGTTGCGGATGCGGCGATAGGCTTCGGTCACGCGCTTGAGGATCTCGTCGGAGATCGACAGCTCGCCGGTGTAGTCGGTCGAGGCGATCCACAGGCGCAGGATGTCGGCGCCGAGCGTGTCGGAGATCTTCTGCGGCGCCAGCGTGTTACCCAGCGACTTGGACATCTTCTTGCCTTCGCCGTCGACGGTGAAGCCGTGCGTCAGCAGCGCCTTGTACGGCGGCGTGCCGTTGAGCATCGACGACGTCAGCAGCGACGAGTGGAACCAGCCGCGGTGCTGGTCCGAACCCTCCAGATACAGGTCGGCGGGGAAGGCCGACTGCTCCTTGTGCGAACCGCGCAGCACGGTCTGGTGGGTGGTGCCGGAATCGAACCAGACGTCGAGCGTGTCCTTGTTCTTGGCGTAGGCGGCCGCTTCGTCGCCGATCAGGTCTTTCAAATCCAGCGCGAGCCAGGCGTCGATGCCGCCCTTTTCGATCAGCCGGGCCACTTGCTCGAGCAGCTCCGGCGTGCGCGGATGCAGCGCGCCGGTTTCCTTGTGCACCACGAAGGCCATCGGCACGCCCCACTGGCGCTGGCGCGACAGGGTCCAGTCGGGACGGTTGGCGATCATGCCGTGCAGGCGCGCCTGGCCCCAGTCCGGGAAGAACTTGGTCTCGGCGATGCCTTTGAGCGCCGCTTCGCGCAACGTGGCGCCGCCGTCCTTCGGCTTGACGTCCATGCCGGCGAACCACTGCGACGTGGCGCGGTAGATGATCGGCGACTTGTGGCGCCAGCAGTGCATGTAGCTGTGGTCGAACATCTTGACCTCGAACAGCGCGCCGGCCTCGCGCAGCGCGTTGCAGATCGGCTTGGACGCCTCCCAGATCGTCATGCCGCCGAACAGCGGCAGCGCCGGGATGAATTTGCCGTCGCCCATGACCGGGGTCAGGATCTGGTCGTCGGCCATGCCGTGCGCCTTGCAGGAGATGAAGTCGTCCAGGCCATAGGCGGGCGCCGAGTGGACCACGCCGGTGCCGCTCTCGGTGGTCACGTAGTCGGCCAGGTACATCGGCGACAGGCGGTTGTAGAAAGTGTCTGCCGCGTGCAGCGGATGCAGGAAGCTGATGCCCGCCAGGTCTGCGCCCAGGCAGGTGGCGATCGTGACGCCCTCGAGCTTGAAGCGCGCCAGCGACGATTCGACCAGGTCCTGCGCCAGGATCAGCAGCAGCGGCTGGCCGTCGCGCGCGGTTTGCACCAGCGCGTACGTCACTTCCGGGTTGACGTTGAGCGCCTGGTTGGACGGGATGGTCCACGGCGTGGTGGTCCAGATGACGATGTAGCCTTCGTGGGTGGGCAGCTGGACCAGGTCGAAGGCGCTGGCGAGCTTGTCGAACTCGGCGAACTTGAAGCCGACGTCGATCGCCGGATCGCGCTTGTCCTGGTATTCGACCTCGGCCTCGGCCAAGGCCGACTGGCAATCGAAGCACCAGTTGACCGGCTTCAGGCCGCGGTAGACGTAGCCCTTGTCGAGCATCTTGCCGAGGGCGCGCAGTTCGTCGGCCTCGTTCGAGAAGTTCATCGTCAGGTAGGGATTGTTCCATTCGCCGAGCACGCCCAGGCGGATGAAGTCCTTGCGCTGGCGGTCGACCTGTTCGAGCGCGTAGGCGCGGGCCTTGGTCAGCACGTCGGCGGTCGGCAGGTTTTTGCCGTACAGTTTTTCGATCTGGATTTCGATCGGCATGCCGTGGCAATCCCAGCCCGGCACGTAGGGCGCGTCGAACCCGGCCAGCGAGCGCGATTTGACCACCATGTCCTTGAGGATCTTGTTGACGGCGTGGCCGAGGTGGATGTCGCCGTTGGCGTACGGCGGGCCGTCGTGCAGGATGAATTTCGGCCGGCCGGCGGCGGCCTTGCGCACGCGCTCGTAGACTTTCTTATCCTGCCATTGCTGCACCCAGCCCGGCTCGCGCTTGGCCATGTCGCCGCGCATCGGGAACGGGGTTTCGGTCATGTTGACCGGGTACTTGCTTTCAGGCTTCTTCGGGGCTTTGCTTTTATCGGACATGTTTTTTCTTCAGTGATGTATGCGGGAATTCTGTGTAGCCGGCGCGCGTAGCTGGTCGCGCGCTCAAATTCGGTCGGTGGCGTTGGTCGCGCTGACGAGGTCGCCGGAGGCGGCGGCCGCGCCGTCGCGCCGCGCGAAGTAGGCGCGGGCGATGTCGGCGTCGCGGTGGATGGCGGCCGTCAGCGTCGGCAGGTCGACGTATTTTTCCTCGTCGCGGATCTTTTGCAGGAATTCGACCCGCACCTGCCTGCCGTAGCAGCCCTGGTTGAAGTCGAACACGTGCACTTCCAGCAGGACGCGGCCGCTGTCGTCGACGGTCGGGCGCACGCCGAGGCTGGCGACGGCCGGCAGCGGCCGCTCGGCCAGGCCGTGCACCTGGACGATGAAAATGCCCGACAATGCCGGCCGGTGCGACACGCGCAGGTTCAGCGTGGGGAAGCCCAGCGTGCGGCCCAGCTTCTGGCCGTGGATCACGTGGCCGGAGATCGCGTACGGATGGCCCAGCAGCGCCTCGGCGTGGCCGAAGTCGCCTTCGGCGAGCGCGGCGCGCACGGCCGACGACGAGATGCGGGTGCTGCCGTTCATCACCGTCGGCAAGGTCTCGACGTGGAAGCCGTACTGTTTGCCCGCCTCGAGCAGCATCTGGACGTTGCCGGCGCGGCGCGCGCCGTAGCAAAAGTCGTCGCCGACCATCAGCCATTTGACGTGCAAGCCCTCGACCAGCACCTTTTCGGTGAATTCCTGCGGCGTCAGGGCGGCGAACGGCGCCGAGAAGTGCTCGACGATGACGCGGTCGATGCCGTTGTCGGACAGCGATTGCAGCTTGTCGCGCAGGTTGGCGATGCGCGGCGGCGCCTTGGACGGGTCGCCGGCCTTGTTGGCGAAAAATTCGCGCGGGTGCGGCTCGAAGGTCATCACCGCCGCTTCCAGGCCGAGGCCGGTGGCGGCGGCGCGCACGCGGGCCAGCAATGCCTGGTGGCCGAGGTGGACACCGTCAAAGTTGCCGATCGTAAGCGCGCACGGCGCGCGCGCCGCCGCGTTGGGGAGACCTCGAAATACCTTCATGGGAATCTGGGGGAACTGTCGCTAAATGGAGGATTATACGGTTTGTTTCGGCGATGCACATCCGCAATGGGCATGGGCGGGGGCGGGAACGGGCTTTTTGCCCGCTTTCCGGTCGCTGAAATGGAAAAAAGCGCCGCCTGCCGGAGCAGACAGCGCTTTCAGGGTCCCAACGCGGCCGGATTACGCGGCTTTGTTCAGGCCCAGCGTCCAGTAGCGGGCCAGGTCGGCGGTGCCGTCCGTGCCTTTGACCGATTTCAACGTCGACAACGCGGCCGATTTCTTGCCGGCGATCGATTGCGCGATACCGTAGTGCAGCTTGATCGCTTCCGGATTGCGGCCGGTGCCCAGCTTGACGGCTTGGTCCATCAGCGCCAGGCCCTTGTCGGCCTTGCCGGCGGACACCAGCGCGTAGCCCATGTTGGCCAGCGCGTCGGCGTCCTTGGCCTTGACGGCTTCGGCTTCGTCGGTGGCCTGCTTGGCGTCGAACTCGGCCTGGGTCTTGGCGGCCAGGTCTTTCAGACGCTGGTGGCGGGCGGCGTCGGAACCGGTGCCCAGCGCGCCTTTTTTGTAGCCTTCGTTGATGATCTTGATCGCTTCGGCCGGGTTACCCGCCTGCAGCGACAACTGGCTCATTTCCATGTACTCGGAAGGCTTGGTCAGCAGGCCGTTGGCCAGGCGCAGGCGCAGCACGTCGAGCGACAGGGTCGGCGAGAAGCCCGGCTTGGCCTGCACGCGTTGCAGCAGGTCGGCCCAGGTCTGTGGCTTCGGATAGCTGGCCGCCATGCGTTCCAGGGTCTGCACGTAGCCGGCCTTGTCGTTCTGCTTGAGCTGGATGTTGGCCAGCATGCCCAGCTGGGCTTCGTTCAGGTTCTTCGACGCTTGCAGTTCCTTGGCGGCCTCGGGGTATTTACCGCTGATGTAGTAGGTCTGGATCAGCAGTTCGTGCATGGCGCCGTCGTTCGGATTGTCCTTGAGCGCGCGCTGGATCCAGGTGATCGCTTTCGGATAATCCTTGATGCGGTAGTAGATACCGGCCAGCGCCTGGGTGAATTTCGGTTGTTCGGCGGCCGACAGCTTGCCCGAGTTGATCACGCTCTCGAAGGCGCGCGCGGCGGTGTCGTAGTCGCCGGCGGAGGCGGCGGCCGAGGCGCGGGTGCGTTCGATCAGATAGGTTTCGTTGGCGCTCTTGTTACCGACCGAGTCGGTTTCCTTCAGTTTTGCTACCGCTTCTTTGTTCTTTCCTGCCGCAGCCAGTTTCTGTGCTTCCTGCAATGGTTTGCCGATTTCAGCGCGCACCGCTTCGGCAGCGTAGGCGACCGACGAAAAACCTGCAATTGGAGCTGCTGCTGTAAAACCAATAGCGGCCATTACCAGGCCGAGATGAGCGAGACGAAACTTGGTCATGGGTAAGTTTTCTTTCTTCAAAATGCGAAATAGGCAGGAATGGTCCTGCCTATCGTTGAACATAGAACAAATTTATTGGAACTGTTCGTTGCCGACCAGGCCAATTTTGGTGACGCCGAGACGCTGCGCTGCCGCCATGACGCCGGCGACGGCCTTGTATTCGACCAGCTTGTTCGGACGCAGATGCACTTCCGGTTGGTCGGCTTGGGCCGCGACTTCGGTCAGTTTCGCTTCCAGGGATGCGCGGTCGGGAACGACGTTGTTATCCCACAGAATCGTACCGTCGAAGTCAACGTCGATCGTGATGACCACTGGGTCCTTGGTCGGTGGCGGCGGGGTGCCGACCGGCATGTTCAAGTTGACCGAGTGGTTGGCTTTCGGAATCGTAATGATCATCATGATAATCAGCACCAGCATCACGTCGATGAGGGGCGTCATATTCATTTCCATCATTGGTTCCGGATCCGCGCCGGCGGCCGCCGGAGAGCCGACATTCATACTCATGATGTTTCCTTTTAAGAAGGGCAGGCCGGGTTCCGGCCTGCGGTGCGCTAACGGGGATTAACCCTTATCAGGCGGTTCGGTGATGAAGCCGACCTTCTGGATACCAGCGCGCTGGGTAGTGAAAATAACCTTGCCGATCGCTTCGTAGCGTGTTTCTTGGTCGCCACGTACGTGTACTTCCGGCTGCGGCAATTTCACTGCTTCCACCTTCAGATTGTCGAACAGCTCATTCGCGTCGCGCATCTTCTTCTGGTTCCAGTAGATGTCGCCATCCTTGCTCACAACGATGTTGACATCTTCCGGCTTAGTCTGAATGACCTGGTTGGTTTCTTCTGGCAGCTTAATCTTGATCAGCTTCAGAACAACCGGGCTCGTGATCAGGAAGATAATCAGCAGAACCAACATGATGTCCACGAGGGGCGTCGTGTTGATTTCCGACATGACTTGATCTTCGTCTCCGCTATCGGAGCCTACGGACATCGACATGATTAATTATCCAATCTTTTTAGCGCCGGCCAGACGGCCAGCTTCGCTGGTGGACATCGCGCCCGAGATCAGCACCGAGTGCACGTCGGCCGAGAACGAACGGACATCTTCCATCGCGGCTTTGTTACGACGCACCAGCCAGTTGTAACCCAGAACGGCTGGAACGGCGACGAACAGACCGAAGGCGGTCATGATCAGTGCTTCACCGACCGGACCTGCAACCTTGTCGATCGAAGCGTTACCCGACATGCCGATGGCGATCAGCGCATTGTAAATACCCCACACGGTACCGAACAGACCGATGAACGGCGAGGTCGAACCGACGGTTGCCAGGAACGACAGGCCGTCTTGCAGACGCGACTGAACTTTGTCGACAGCGCGCTGGATCGACATCGTCACCCAGGTCGACAGGTCGATTTGTTCCAGCAGGGCGCCGTCATGGTGCACGGTGGCCTTGGTGCCGGTCTCGGCGATGAAGCGGAATGGCGAGCCTTCTTTCAGGGCAGCCGAACCAGCAGCGATCGACGATGCTTTCCAGAACTTGGCCGAGGTTTCTTTCGACTGTTTGAAGATCTTGGCCTGATCGATCAGCTTGGTGATGATGATGTACCACGAACCCATCGACATGATCGACAGGATGATCAGCGTGCCGCGCGAAACGAAGCCTGCGTCCCACACCGCCTTGAAGCCATATGGATTTTCCACTTCTTCATGGCCGCCGGCGGCTTTTGCCGGAGCTGCGTCTGCTGCTGGCGCAGCAGCGGCGTCGGCCGCCGGTGCTGGTGCTGCTGCCGCATCCGCTGGAGCGGCTGCTGGAGCCGAAGCTGCCGAGGCTGGCGCGTCAGCGAAAGCTGGGGCGCTTACCAGGGCGGTGGCTGCGGTCACGGAAAACAGCACAGCGGCCAGTACAGCGGACAAACGGGTATTCTTAAACATGCTTCCTCCAAATTGATAAAATAATCAGATCGCTGAATGTATGACAACGAAACTTACTAAGTGAGACGACACAGCTGTCTCGGTTTTTACTCCAGCGTCCAGACGTATTGCATCTGCATCCACGCTTCCGTCGGTTTCCCGTCGGTCAGACCCGGTTTGAAACGGCATTTGCTGATGCCGCTAACCGCTGCCTTGTCCAGATCCCTAAAGCCACTCGATTTGACGACTTTGGAGTCGGCAACGCGGCCATCGGCAGCAATCAGGAACGACAACGTCACCGTTCCCGTTTCTTCGTTACGCAGCGACGACTTCGGCCATTCCGGCTTGGCGCAAGTGCTGAAGTCGGCGACCGCGGCAACGTTGACAGCCTTGGCCGGACCAGGGGTCGGCGGCGCTGTTGGTGCCGGCGGCGCTTTCTGGATCTCGGTCGTCGGCGGCTTCACGTTGGTCGCGTTGGCGATCACGTTCTGCTGCGGCGGCGGCTGCTGCACGTTCACCTCGACTGGCGGGATGAATGGTGGCGGGGGAGCCTTCATCTCTGGCGGAGGTGGCGGTGGGGGGAGTTCCTTTGGTGGAGGAGGTGCTACTTCCTCGATGATCTTTGTCTCCACTGGGGCGACCATCTTTGCCACCAGGCGGGTTCCCAGGCCCGTTATGATTCCATAAGCAACCAGGACGTGCAACAAAACGACAATGGTAATGCCTGTAAAGTTCTTCCCGGTGCTTTTCTCGTTGTGCGTGAAATTCATGCCTGCTTTCTCCAATACCAACTCTTTTTGTTGCTACTAAACCCCAAAATGGCGACACAAAACAACAGCCGCATCCGGGACGTCGGCGAATTATACATACGAATTCTTGATTTTACATAGAATTTTCATCCCTAAAACCGGTTAAATTTCATAGGGTTTTCCTATGTGATAGCGCTCACTTTGCACCAAATTGGTTCACCGGGCAAGCGTGCACGGCGCAGAATTGGGGCATGGCAGGCTACCACGTTACTTAGTTTTCCCTTAAGCCCATTCACGGAATATTATCAGCGTAATTTTACTACCAACAGTTGATAATTTGGCCGCGAATGTTTCGTTCATGAAATTGTTGCGAGAGGTAATTTCTCAAAAGCCGTAAAAAGCTGTTGACTTCCCGACCGCGTCATGCATTTACCAAAAAAAACCGGGGCCAGAGCACCGCCCCTGACCCCGACTTAGACCTTGCAAGAGCCGTGCCTGACTTCGCACGGCCGCTCGCGAGCGCACTCTATATATGTTGGTCAACTTCCCCGGGCGCGTTTCTCCCGTTTGACCTCCATCGTGCTGACCACCTCGCCGTTCGGCGCCACCGTTTCCAGGTGGACGTCGAAGCCCCACAGCCGCGCCACATGCTTGAGCACCTCGCCGGCCTGCTGGTTCAGCGGACGGCGTTGGAACTGCGTGTGGCGCAACGTCAGGGCGCGGTCGTCGCGGGTATTGACCGACCAGACCTGGATGTTGGGCTCCCGATTGCCGAGATTATATTGTTCTGCAAGCTGCTGGCGCACGTAACGATAGCCGAGGTCGTCATGGATGGCCGAGATCGCCAGTTTCTCGTTGTTGTCGTCGTCGAGCACGGCGAAAAAGTGGAACTCGCGGATCAGCTTGGGCGACAGGTACTGGGCGATGAAGCTCTCGTCCTTGAAGTTGCGCATGGCGAAGTCGAGGGTCTTGCGCCAGTCGCTGCCGGCGATGTCTGGGAACCATTCGCGGTCCTCCGGGGTCGGGTTTTCGCAGATGCGGCGGATGTCCGTCATCATCGCGAAGCCGAGCGCGTACGGGTTGATGCCGCTGTAATAGGGGCTGTTGACGGGCGGCTGGTAGACCACGTTGGTATGGCTCTTGAGGAACTCCATCATGAAGCCGTCGGCGACCACGCCCTCGTCGTACAACTGGTTGAGGATGGTGTAATGCCAGAACGTGGCCCAGCCCTCGTTCATCACCTGGGTCTGGCGCTGCGGGTAGAAGTACTGGCTGATCTTGCGCACGATGCGCACCATCTCGCGCTGCCACGGCTCGAGCAGCGGCGCGTATTTCTCGATGAAGTACAGCAGGTTTTCCTCCGGCTCGGGCGGGAAGCGCGGCGCCGCCTTTTCGGCCTCCTCCTCCTCGCGCCGCGGCAGGGTGCGCCACAGGTCGTTGATCTGCGATTGCACGTACGCTTCGCGCTCCTTCTGGCGCGCCCGTTCCTCCATCATCGACAGCTTGGCCGGCCGCTTGTAGCGGTCGACGCCGTAGTTCTGGATCGCGTGGCAGGAGTCGAGCAGCAGCTCGACGGCGTCGATGCCGTGGCGCTGCTCGCACTCGGCGATGTAGTTCTTGGCGAACACCATGTAGTCGACGATGGCCTCGGCGTCGGTCCAGGTGCGGAACAGGTAATTGCCCTTGAAGAAGGAGTTGTGGCCGTAGGCCGCGTGCGCGATCACCAGCGCCTGCATGGTCAGGCTGTTCTCCTCCATTAAATAGGCGATGCACGGGTCGGAGTTGATGACGATCTCGTAGGCCAGGCCCATCTGGCCGCGCTTGTAGCCCTTTTCGGTCGACAGGAAATGCTTGCCGAACGACCAGTGGTTGTACGACACCGGCATGCCGACCGACGTGTAGGCGTCCATCATCTGCTCGGCGGTGATGATCTCGAGCTGGTTCGGATAGGTGTCGAGCCCGAAGTTCTCGGCGACCCGGCGGATTTCCTGGTGGGCCTGTTCGATCAGTTCGAACGTCCATTCGGACTGCTCGGGCAGGGCGCGCGGATGGCGCGGCTTGGGGGAGGGCTGGTGCGTCATGTCGTTCATGGGGCGCTCGCTAGGTGGGCGGCCGGCGCGGCCGCCTATTTCGGCTGTTTCTTGAACAGTTCGCGGAACACCGGATAGATATCGGCCGGCGTGACTATTTTCTGCATGGCGAAGTTGGCGTGGTGGTCCGGGATCTGCGAGTACTGCTCCCACAGGTTTTGCGGCGGGCCGTCGGTGATCTCGACATAGGTGTAGTACTGCACCTTGGGCATGATGGTGTTGATCAGCAGTTGCCGGCACAGCACCGAATCGTTGTCCCAGTTGTCGCCGTCCGACGCCTGCGCCACGTAGCTGTTCCAGCTGCCGGCGCCGTAGCGCTCCTCGATGATCTTGTCGAGCAGGTGCAGCGCCGACGACACCACCGTGCCGCCCGATTCGCGCGAGTGGAAGAATTCCTCCTCGTCGACCTCGGCGGCGGCCGTGTGGTGGCGGATGAAGACCACGTCGATCTTGTCGTAGACGCGCTTGAGGAACAGGTACAGCAGGATGAAGAAGCGCTTGGCCGTGTCCTTGCGGGTCTCGTCCATGGAGCCGGACACGTCCATGATGCAGAACATCACCGCCTGCGTCATCGGCTTGGGCACCTTGATGCGGTTGCTGTAGCGCAGGTCGAACGGGTCGATGAAGGGGATCGCCAGCAAGCGCGTGTGCAGGTGGTGAATTAATTTCTTAAGCTCCAGCACGTGCGGGGCGTCGAGCGCCTCGCCGTCGCGCAGCAGTTGCTCGAGCTCGGCTTCGGCTTCCTGCAGCCGCTTGCGCGAGTTGCCGCCGACGGCGATGCGCCGGCCGAGCGCGCCGCGCAGCGAGCGCAGCACGTGGATGTTGGACGGCGTGCCCGACATGTTGTAGCCGGCGCGCTGGTTCTTGAATTCGGTCGTCGCGGTCAGCTGCGTCTTGACCATGTGCGGCAGTTCCAAGTCCTCGAAGAAATAGTTCATGAACTCTTCGCGCGACAGCTCGAAGATGAAGTCATCCTCGGTCATCTGGTCGCTGTTGCCGGCCTTGCCGCGGCCGGAGCCGGCGCCGCCCTTGGGCCGGTTGATCAGGTCGCCTTTCTGGTATTCCTGGTTGCCGGGGTTGATGGTTTCCCACACGCCGCCATGGGCGTGGCCGAACGAGGGCTCGCCCACGTCCTTGACGGGGATCGAGACCTTCTCGCCGTTTTCAATGTCGGTGATGGAGCGGCCCTTGATGGCCCGTCCCACCGCGTCCTTGATCTGCGACTTGTAGCGCCGCAAGAAGCGCTCGCGGTTGACCGCGGATTTGTTCTTGCCCTGCAAACGTCGATCGATGAGGTAAGTCAAAAGATGCCTCCTGCTGCGATGGGTCGGCGCCGCGCCGGCCGCCGCCGTGGCGGGTCGGCGCGGCTGCGGCAATACTGCTTAAGAGGACTTCCTCACGCGCAAATACCATTCGCACAGCAAACGGACCTGTTTGGCCGTGTAGCCTTTTTCCACCATGCGCGCGACGAAGTCGGCGTGCTTGTTGGCGTCCTCGGCGCTGGCCTTGGCGTTAAAGGAGATCACCGGCAGCAGTTCCTCCGTATTGGAGAACATCTTCTTCTCGATCACCGTGCGGAATTTCTCATAACTGGTCCAGGCGGGATTCTTGCCGCCGTTATTGGCGCGCGCCCGCAGGCCGAAGTTGACGATCTCGTTGCGGAAATCCTTGGGATTCGAAATGCCGGCCGGCTTCTCGATCTTCTCGAGCTCGTTGTTGAGCGACTCGCGGTCGAAGCTCTCGCCGGTGTCCGGATCGCGGTATTCCTGGTCCTGGATCCAGAAGTCGGCGAACGTGACATAGCGGTCGAAGATGTTCTGGCCGTATTCGGAATAGCTTTCCAGGTACGCGGTCTGGATTTCCTTGCCGATGAACTCGACATATTTCTGCGCCAGGTGCTCCTTGATGTACGAGAAGTATTTCTGCTCGGTCTCGGGCGGGAACTGCTCGCGTTCGACCTGCTGCTCGAGCACGTATAACAGGTGCACCGGATTGGCCGCCACCTCGGTGTTGTCGAAGTTGAAGACCTTCGACAGGATCTTGAACGCGAAGCGCGTCGACAGCCCGTTCATGCCCTCGTCGACGCCGGCGTAGTCGACGTACTCGTGCATGGACTTGGCCTTCGGATCGGTGTCCTTGAGGTTTTCGCCATCGTAGACCAGCATCTTGCTGAAGATGCTGGAATTTTCCGGGTCCTTCAGGCGCGACAGGATCGCGAACTGCGCCATCATCTTCAAGGTGCCGGGCGCGCACGGGGCCTGGTACAGCGACGAGTTGGCCACGAGCTTGTCGTAGATCTTGATCTCGTCGGTCACGCGCAGGCAGTACGGCACTTTGACGATGTAGATACGGTCGAGGAACGCTTCGTTGTTGCGGTTGTTGCGGAAGGTTTTCCATTCGGACTCGTTCGAGTGGGCCAGGATGATGCCGTCGAACGGGATCGCGCCGAAGCCCTCGGTGCCCTTGTAGTTGCCTTCCTGCGTGGCCGTCAGCAGCGGGTGCAGCACCTTGATCGGCGCCTTGAACATCTCGACGAATTCCATCAAGCCCTGGTTGGCCAGGCACAGGCCGCCCGAGTAGCTGTAGGCGTCCGGATCGTCCTGCGAATAATCCTCGAGCTTGCGGATGTCGACCTTGCCGACCAGCGAGGAGATGTCCTGGTTGTTTTCGTCGCCCGGCTCGGTCTTGGAAATGGCCACCTGTTTCAACACGGACGGGTAGCGCTTGACCACGCGGAACTGGTTGATGTCGCCGTTGAATTCGTGCAGGCGCTTGACGGCCCACGGGCTGGGGATGTTGCGCAGGTAGCGGCGCGGGATGCCGTAATCCTCTTCCAGCAGCACGCCGTCCTCTTCCTCGTTGAACAGGCCGAGCGGCGATTCGTTGACCGGCGAGCCCTTGAGGCAATAGAAGGGCACGTGTTCCATCAGCGACTTGAGCTTTTCGGCGATCGACGATTTGCCGCCGCCCACCGGACCGAGCAGGTAAAGGATCTGCTTGCGTTCCTCCAGGCCCTGGGCGGCGTGGCGGAAGTAGGAAACCACCTGCTCGATCACTTCCTCGGTGCCGTAGAACTCGCGGAACGCGGGATAGATCTTGATGACCTTGTTGGCAAAAATGCGCGACAGCCGGGTATCGTTGCGGGTGTCGACCAGGGTTGGTTCGCCGATGGCGGCCAACATGCGCTCGGGGGCGCTCGCGTAGGTGAGTCGATCTTTTTTGCAGAGGTCGAGATATTCCTTCATCGACATCTCTTCTTCCTTGGTCCGTTCGTACCGTGCGGCGTAGTTGTCAAAAATGGTCATTTGGGTGTCCTTTAATGTAAGCCTACCAGTCACGGGTCACCGGCAGTTACGGCTGCCCTGGCCCTAATTCGTGTGTTCCCTTTCGATCTTGTTTTTCTTGTCTCCAGCTTCCTTTGATGGCACGGATTGCCCGTGTCCTTGAGCTGGCTTTATTGCCGCTGGCTGCATGCCGGTGGACGGCTTTTATGTGTCGGTCGTAATGCTTCTTACGTCTATGAAATTTATTATTGCTCTATTGCCGCAGGAAGTCAAAAGATATGTCGTAATATCGTTAATACTCTTTCGTAACATGCTGATTTTAAAGAATATTATTGCGAAATTTTTGACGTTTCCCGTGAGTTGAATGGCATTTTTTTCGCTCGTTTTTACCACACTAATGCCACAGTATCACGCCTGTGCGCGCCGTGCCGATCGCGCCTCGTAATAGATAAATTTTGCCGCAACCCGGCGCCCGCTGTCGCACCGCGCGAAGCGCCGCGGTGAGCCCGACGCCGGGATAAGATAAGATGTCCAGCTAGCGTCACCCCTCTCGCCACCCGTACCAGGAAAAAGAACATGTTGAACCCACAATTGCGCGCCGTCCTCGAGGGCATGCCCAAGGCCGAACTGCACATCCATATCGAAGGCTCGCTGGAGCCGGAACTGATCTTCGCGCTGGCCAAGCGCAACAACGTCAGCTTGCCATATGCGTCGGTCGAGGCTTTGCGCGCCGCCTATGCCTTCACCGATTTGCAATCGTTCCTCGATATTTACTACGCGGGCGCCAGCGTGCTGCTGCAAGAGCAGGACTTCTACGACATGACGGCCGCCTACCTCCAGCGCGCCGCGGCCGACAACGTGCGCCACGCCGAGATCTTCTTCGATCCGCAAACGCACACGGCGCGCGGCGTGCCGATCAAGACCGTCATCGACGGCATCTACCGCGCCTGCCAGGACAGCCCGGTCAGCGCCACCTTGATCCTGAGCTTCCTGCGCCACCTGTCGGAGGAGGACGCCTTCGCCACGTTGGAGGAGGCGCTGCCGTACCGCGACAAGTACCTGGGCATCGGCCTCGATTCATCCGAGCTCGGCAATCCGCCGGAGAAATTCGCCCGCGTGTTCGCGCGCTGCAAGGAGCTCGGCTTCCGCCTGGTCGCCCATGCCGGCGAGGAAGGCCCGCCGGCATACATCGAAACGGCGCTCGACGTGCTCAAGGTCGAGCGCATCGACCACGGCGTGCGCTGCCTCGACGACGCCGCGCTGACGCAGCGCCTGGCGCGCGAGCGGATCGCGCTGACCGTGTGTCCGTTGTCCAACGTCAAGCTGTGCGTGTTCCAGCACATGGGCCAGCACAACCTGCTCGAGCTGCTCGACGCCGGCATCGTGGCGACCGTCAACTCCGACGACCCGGCCTATTTCGGCGGCTATATGAACGACAACTTCATCGCCACCTTCGAAGCCTTGCCGCTGGGCCTGTCCCACGCGCAGCGGCTGGCGCGCAACGGCTTCACCGCCGCCTTCCTGCCGCCCGCCGAGAAACAGAAGTTCCTCGACGAGGTGGACGCCTACTTCGCCGCGGCCGCCGTCTAAGCACCGGATCGACACCAAGGGTCACACCAATGTTCAAGCTTGCCCTGAAAATGACGGCGCGCGACTGGCGCGCCGGCCAGTTGCGCTTCCTGCTGATCGCGCTGACGGTGGCGGTGGCCGCGTTGTCGGCCACCGGTTTCTTCGTCGACCGCCTGCGTAGCGGCCTCGACCGGGACGCGCACCAGTTGCTGGGCGCCGACGTCGTCATCAGCGCCGACAATCCCGTGCCTGCCGCGTGGCGCGCCGAGGCGCTGCGGCGCGGCCTGGTGGCGACCGACACCGTGGTCTTCCCCAGCATGGCGCAGGCGGGCGCGGGCGAACAGTCGACCTCGATGCTGGCCTCGCTCAAGGCGGTCGGCCCCGGCTATCCGCTGCGCGGCAAGCTGAAGCTGACCACCGATCCGGCCCGGGCCGATCAAAGCGACGGCGCCCCGGCCGCCGGCATTCCCGCGCCCGGCACCGTGTGGATCGACGCCGGCCTGCTCGGCAGCCTGAACACCAACATCGGCGACGAGCTCAAACTGGGCGACAAAAGCTTCAAGATCGCCCAGCTGATCGCCTCGGAGCCGGATCGCGGCGCCAACTTCCTGGCGTTCGCGCCGCGCGTGATGCTGGCGCTGCAGGACCTGCCGGCGACCGACCTGATCCAGCCCGGCTCGCGCGTGACCTACCGCCTGCTGCTGGCGGCGCCGGCGACGCTGGACAACGGCCCGGCCGTCGCCGCGTCGTTGCAGAAATGGCTCGACGACAAGATCAAGGCCGACAACATCAAGGGCGTGCGCGTCGAGTCGCTGGAAAACGGCCGTCCCGAAATGCGCAACACGCTGGACCGCGCCGACCGTTTCCTGTCGCTGGTGGGCCTGCTGTCGGCGATGCTGGCGGCCGTCGCCGTGGCGATGGCGGCGCGCCGCTTCATGCAGCGCCATCTGGACGCCTGCGCCATGCTGCGCTGCCTGGGCCTGACGCAGAACCAGGTCACCGCGATGTACCTGTATGAATTCCTGATGGTCGGCCTGGCCGGCAGCGCCATCGGCGTGGCGGTCGGCTTCGGCGCGCACTACGTGCTGCTCGAGGTGCTGGGCAAGCTGGTGTCGGCCGACCTGCCGGGGCCGACGATCTATCCGGCGCTGCAGGGCCTGGCCATCGGCATGCTGCTGCTGGCCGCGTTCGCGCTGCCGCCGATCCTGCAATTGCGCAAGGTGCCGCACAACCGCGTGATCCGCCGCGAGCAGGAGCCGCCGCAGGTGGCGGCGCTGGCCACCTACGGCCTGGGCATGGGCGGCTTCGGCTTGCTGCTGCTGTGGCAGGCTGGCGACGCCCAGCTGGCCGGGTACACGGCGGCCGGCTTCCTCGGCGCCTTCGTCGTGTTCGGGCTGGTGGCGTGGCTGGGGTTGAAGGCGCTCAAGCCGCTGCGCGGCGCCATCGACCATCAAAGCTGGCGCTTCGCCATCACGTCGCTGCAACGGCGTCCGGGGGCGACCATCGTGCAGGTGGTGTCGTTGGCGCTGGGCATGATGGCGCTGCTGGTGCTGACCGTGGTGCGCGAGGATTTGATGTCGGCCTGGCGCAACGCCACGCCGCCGGACGCGCCGAACCGGTTCATCATCAATATCCAGCCGGAACAGCGCGAGCAGGTCGCCAAGCGGCTGGAGGCGGCCGGCGTCGGCTACGCGCCGCAGTATCCGATGATACGCGGCCGCCTGACGGCGGTGAACGGCCAGCCGGTCACGGCGGAAACGTACACCGAGGACCGCGCGCGCGGCCTGGCCGACCGCGAGTTCAATCTGTCGACGATGGCGCGGATGCAGGCCGAGAACAAGATCAGCGCCGGCAAGTGGTTCGCCGACACGCCCGGTTCGGCCGAGGCGTCGGTGGAGGAGGGCATCGCCAAGACCTTGCGCTGGAAGCTGGGCGACAAGTTGCGCTTCGACATAGCCGGCGCGCCGGTCGACGTCACCATCACCAGCCTGCGCAAGCTGGAGTGGGGATCGATGCGGGTCAATTTCTTCGTGATCATCAATCCGGCGGCGATGATGGAAGTGTCGCAAAGCTGGATCACGGCGTTCCACCTGCCGCCGCAACAGGGCGGCGTGATGAACGCGCTGACGCGCGATTTCCCGAACTTGACCATTGTCGATGTCGGCGGCCTGCTGCGGCAGGTGCAGTCGGTGCTGGACCAGGTGGTGACGGCGATCGAGTTCCTGTTCATCTTCACGCTGGCCTCCGGCTTGCTGGTGCTGTACGCGGCGTTGATGGGATCGCAGGATGAGCGCACCCGCGAGTCCGGGCTGTTGCGGGCGCTGGGGGCCACGCGCAAGCAATTGTCGCAGGCGCAGTTGATCGAGTTCTCGCTGGTCGGCGCGCTGTCGGGCGTGCTGGCGGCGACCGGCGCGGCGGCCATGGGATGGGCGCTGGCGACGTATCAGTTCAAGTTCGCCTGGGCGTTCAGTCCGTCGGTGTGGCTGGTCGGATTGGTGGCCGGCGCGGCGTGCGCGATCGCCGGTGGCTGGCTGGGCTTGCGCAACGTGCTGCGCCAGCCGCCGTTGCAAACCTTGCGCGAGGCGTAATCGCCAGCGGCAAGCCGCCGGCGTCGGCGGCTTGTTGCCTTGCAATCACGCGGCCACGCTTTCCTGCGCCGCGTGCTCCTTTAAAAACTGCGCATACGCGTACGGCAGCTTGTCGAAATAGTGCGCCGGCAAGTCGAACAGCGCCCAATAATACGTCTCGCGCCCATGGCACAGCTGCGGCGCCGCGCAGTAGCGGTGCCAGCTGTCGCCGACTTCGCGCGCGTACATCCCGTCGCCCTCGGCATCCGAAAAGAACGGCAGCACCCGCCGCGCCAGCAGCGCATCGAGCAACGACGGCGGCGCGTCGCTGTCGCGGGCGATCTCGTACTGCGCGTACATGCCCTGTTCGGTCTCGATCATCATCAGCTTGGCCTTGCCGTGTTTGTCGAGGAACAGGATGCCGGTCGGATTCGGGAAAATGTAGTGCTCGACGAATCCCATCGACGCCATCAAATGCTGCACCAGGCCGGCCAGCACCGGGTCGCCCAGGAAATGATAGTTATGCAGCAGCACCAGCTCGCGCAGGGTTTCCGACTTGCCGTCGAAGTAGCTGCGTTGCAGCGCGGCGATCTCCACCTCCAGGATGTCGAGCGCGTGGTCGTCGCTCTTCTTGATGTAGCGGTCGATCAGGCCGCGGTTGAAGGCGCTGACGGCGATTTTTTCGTCGGCCGTGCCGGTGAACAAAATCTTCTTGCACGGCAGGTGGCTGACCGCCTCGCAAAATTCCAGTCCGTTCATTTGCGGCATCGAATAGTCGACCACCAGCACCGACGGCGTGGAGAAGCGCCGGCGCTGCTCGCCGATGCGGTAAATGCGTTCCAGGTCGAGCGCGATGTTGCACTGGTCGCCGGTGAGGTTTTGCATGTCGAAGTTCACCTGCAGCAGCACGCCGTCGTCCGCCTCGCTTTGGCGCAGCCATTGCAGCGCCGCCGAGGTGTCGTGGAAGGTTTTGCTCGCCAGCATGGGGTCGAGCTGGAACGACAGGCTTTTCAGGAACGAGCCGCTGTCGTCGACGAGCACGGTCAGCGTGGGGTGGGAATAGACGGGCAGATGCATAAATTCACCTCGAAGTGGACAACTGCTGGGGAAACTCCAGCACGAAGATGGCGTACGCGCTTTCGCGCGACACGCACCGGATGGTGGCGTTCCACGCTTCCATGATTTCCTGGCACAGCGCCAGGCCTATCCCGGCGCCATTGTGCGGCGGATAGGAATAGAAGCGGCGAAAAATCAGCGACATCTGCGGCGCCGGAATGCCGCAGCCGGTGTCGATGAACAGCAGGCGCGGCGGCTCGTGGGCGCCGTCGACGACGATGCGCACGCGGCCCTTGCCGGCGCGCTGCACCGCCTTGAGCGCGTTGCGCAGCAAATTGAGCAGGATCACCACCGACAGCTCGGCCTGGCCGGCGAAGCGGAAATTGCGGCGCACCTCCAGCGTGACCATTTTTTGCTGGCCGGCGCTGGAGAACGGGTAGCGCTTGAGCACCGCCTCGACCGCCGTCTCCATCGAGACCGCCTCGACCGGGCGCAGGTTTTGCCGCACCGCCGTGGCGCTGAGCAGGAACAGGTCGATCATGTGGTTCATGTGCCGCACCTCGAACTGGATGCGGGCCAGCGCGTCGATCGTGCCGAGCCGGTCTTCGGCCACGCGGCCGTTGATGTCCGAGAACAACCTGAGCAGGCCGCGCACGTTGGCGTCGACGCTGGTCAGCGGCGTGCGCAGCTCGTGGGCCACGGTGGCCAGCCCCGCGCCCAGCCCGGCCAGCTTTTCCTGCGCCAGCACGTTGCGGCTGATCTTGGCCGCCGACAGCACGGCGATGGTGAACCATTGCACCGGCAATTGCTGCAACACCGGCTTGCCGAGCAGGGTGGCGGCCTCACCGAGCGCGACGACGACCACGCACGCCAGCGCGGTGCCGATCACATAGGCCCGCAGCGCCAGGCCGGTATCGAAGTGGAACAGCACGACCAGGCCGATCAGCAGCGACTCGGCCCACACGCCCGAGGCGTGGTTCATGACGAACATGAATGTGAAGAAGAACGGAAAGATGTAGCTCAGCGCCACCAGCAGGTACAACTCGAGCATGCGGCGCGTGAACTGGCGCGCGAACAGGCCCAGCGCGCACAGCAGGATGCCGACCATGCGCAGCGGCAGGCTTTCATATTCCTGCGGGAAAAAATGCTGCCAGATCACGTAATACAGCGGCATGCCCACCGTGCCGATGCACGCCAACAGCAGCACGCGCACCGTCGCATGGTCCTCGCGGCCATGATAGAGCAGCAGCGACTGGACCACTCCGTGTTGCCAACGTTTCCAGCGTGCTTGCAGGGGATGCTTCATGGCCGATGTGACGTGTATCAAGTTTGCATCATCGCCTGAAATCGGAACATGCCCGGCCATATCAAATCACAAGTTGATTTGCATCAATCTCCCTCTCTTTATTTGCTGCAAGGTGCGACATGAGATTCACAAATTGCAACCTTTCCACTTCCGAGGAGATCATAAAATGTCCCGAGCTATCGCTGAAAACCGCATGCGTGGCAATGCCACCTCCCTTTCCCATGGCTTGACCCTATCCGCCGAGCAAGCCATGCCGGACTATGTCAACGCCCGCATGGACCAGCATTACATCACCCGCATCGAACAATTGCTGGGCGGCGAGCACCCGCACGCGTGGCAGCCGACGCCGCGCGGCACGGTGTTCTTGGCCGGCAACGACTATCTGTGCCTGGGCGGGGAGCCGGCGCTGGTGGGCGCGCAGATCGCCGCGCTGCGCGACAGCGGCGGCGGAATGCTGATGTCGGCCGTGTATTTGCAGGAGGGCAGCGCCCAGCACCGGCTGGAGCGCCGGTTCGCCGCGCTGATGGGCGCGCAGGACGGCATCCTCGCGCAATCGGGCTGGGCCGCCAATGTCGGCCTGGTGCAGACCCTGGCCGCGCCCGGCATCCCGGTGTACCTGGACATCCAGGCCCACGCGTCGCTGTGGGAGGGCGTGCAGTCGGCCGGGGCGGCGCCGGTGTCGTTCCTGCACAATGACATGCAGCACTTGCGCAAGCAACTGGCGCGCCATGGACGCGGGCTGATCGCCGTCGACGCGCTCTACAGCACCAACGGCAGCGTGGCGCCGCTGCGGGAGCTGGTGGAGATCGCGGAGCAACACGGCTGCCTGCTGATCGTCGACGAATCGCATTCGCTGGGCACGCACGGACCGCGCGGCGCCGGGCTGGTGGCGGCGCAGGGCTTGAGCGAGCGCGTGCATTTCCGCACGGCGTCGCTGGCCAAGGCCTTCGCCGGGCGCGCCGGCTTCATCACGTGTTCGAACAAGTTCAAGGGTTACTTCCTGTCGGAATCGCGGCCGGCCATTTTCAGCTCCTGTCTGCTGGGTCACGAACTGGCCTGGTTCGACGCCGCCATCGATTTCGTCGCGGCGGCCGACGACCGCCGCGCCGCCTTGCGCGCGAACGCGCTCGAGCTGCGCGAGGAGTTGGGCGCGCTCGGCTACAACGTCAGCGAGGGCAGCGAGCAGATCATCGCGCTGGAGCCGGGCCCCGAGCCCAAGACCTTGGCGCTGCGCAAGCTGCTCGAGACGCACGGCATCTACGGCGCCATGTTTTGCGCGCCCGCCACCGCCAAGAACCGTTCGCTGGTGCGGCTGACGCTCAACTCGGGCCTGGACGGTTCGCAATTGGCGCGCATCGTCCAGGCGTGCGAGGATATCCGCCCGCAGGTCGACCTGGAGAGCTGGTCGTCGACGCGGCGTCTGGACCGGCTGGCGCTGGTGTAAGGGGCGGTGGCGCGCATTGTGTACGTTGCGCGCCCGGCGCCCCGGTACGCTATCATGACGGCTATGACTGAACCACAAACCCCACAAACCCCGCAATCCCTTTACGAAGTGATCGGCGGCGAATCGCGCGTGCGCGAGATGGTCGACCGTTTTTATGATTTGATGGAACTCGAGAGCGAGTTCGCGCTGCTGCGCGCGGCCCATCCGCCGACGCTCGACAACGCGCGCGAGCGCCTGTTCATGTTTCTCAGCGGCTGGATGGGCGGGCCGGACCTGTACATCGAGGCGCACGGCCATCCGCGCCTGCGGATGCGGCACATGCCGTTCGCCATCGGCACGCGGGAGCGCGACCAGTGGCTGCGCGCGATGGCGTGGGCGATGGAGGATGTCGGCATCGACGAGGCGCTGCGGGTGCGGCTGATGGAGTCGTTCTACCAGACCGCCGACTGGATGCGCAACAAGCCGGATTGACACGATGACCCAGACCGAATTTCTGCTGGCGGCGCTGGCGCTGTTTCTCCTCCTTGTGCTTGTGATGCAGGTGGTGGCGCTGCTGCGCGGGCGCGCCGGCGGCGCCCAGGCCGACGCCGGCCTGGCCGAGCGCATCGAGCGCGTCGAGCGCGAGGTGCGGATGCAGCTGCAAACGACGGCCCAAACCACGCACGCGGCCACCGTGCAGCAGTTCGAGGACATGCGCCGCCAGCTCCAGGCGCAAGGGCTGGTCGGACGCGAAGAGCAGAGCCGGGGCCTGAAGCAGTTCGCCGACAGCATGAACCAGGCGCTGGCCCGGCTGACCGAGTCGAACGCGGCGCGCATGCAGGAGGTGCGCGCGACGCTGGAGGCCAAGATCAAGGATCTGCAGGCCGACAACGGCGCCCGGCTCGAAGAGATGCGCAAGACCGTCGACGAGAAGCTGCACGCGACGCTGGAGACGCGCCTGACGGCGTCGTTCCTGCAGGTGTCCGAGCGGCTCGAACGCGTCCACCAGGGGCTGGGCGAGATGCAGCAGCTGGCGCTGGGCGTCGGCGACTTGAAGCGGGTGCTGACCAACGTCAAAACGCGCGGCACCTGGGGCGAGGTGCAGCTGGAGATGCTGCTCGAGCAGGTGCTCACGCCGGAGCAATACGGGAAAAACGTCGAGACCATCGCCGGCAGCGGCGCGCGGGTCGAATTCGCGCTCAAGCTGCCGGGCCAGGTGGAGGGCGGGGCGCCGGTGTGGATGCCGATCGACGCCAAATTCCCCAAGGAGCAGTACGAACGCCTGCTGGACGCCGCCGACCGCGCGGACGCCGAGGGCGTGGCGTTGGCCGGGCGCGAGCTGGAACGGGCGGTGCGCGGCGAGGCCAGGACGATCTCCGAGAAATACGTGTCGCCGCCGCACACCACCGATTTCGCCATCCTGTTCCTGCCGACCGAGGGGCTGTACGCGGAAGTGATGCGCCGTCCGGGGCTGGCCGATGAACTGCAACGGCTGCACCGCATCAGCATCGCCGGGCCGTCGACGCTGTCGGCGCTGCTCAACAGCCTGCAGATGGGCTTCCGCACCTTGGCGCTGGAAAAGCGCTCGTCCGAGGTGTGGCAGGTGCTGGGCGCGGTGAAGACGGAGTTCGCCAAGTTCGGCGACGTGCTGGCCGCGACCAAGCTGACGTTGGAACGCGCCGCCAAGAACATCGAATCGGCGGAGACCCGCAGCCGCCAGATGGCGCGCAAGCTCAAAACGGTGGAGGCGCTGCCGAGCGAGGCGGCGCAGTTGCTGCTGGGGCCTGAACTGGATAAGCCAGATCTCGAGACCGACTAGAACGCGGGACTAAAAAACGGAGCCGATCATGCCAGGACGTAGCCTTGATTTTTCCACCGTCGGCATGCCGGCCGTCCAGCGCGACAAGATCGTCAGCGCGGCCGACGCGGTCGGCCTGATACGCGACGGCGACACCATCGCCACCGGCGGGTTTGTCGGCGTCGGTTTCGCCGAAAATATCGCGGTGGCGCTGGAGCGGCGCTTCCTGGCGCCGGCGTCCGACGGCGGCGGCCATCCGCGCGACCTGACCCTGGTCTACGCGGCCGGGCAGGGCGACGGCAAGGATCGCGGCCTCAATCACCTGGCGCACGAGGGCATGCTCAAACGCGTCGTCGGCGGCCACTGGAGTTTGGTCCCCAAGCTGCAGCAGCTGGCCATCGCCGGCAAGATCGAGGCGTACAACCTGCCGCAAGGCGTCATCAGCCAGCTGTTTCGCGACACCGCCGCCGGCAAGCCGGGATTGCTCACGCACGTCGGCCTCGGGACGTTTGTCGATCCGCGCCACGGCGGCGGCAAGATCAACGACCGCACCACCGAGGAGCTGGTGGAGGTGGCCACCATGGGCGGCAACGAATACCTGTTCTACAAGGCGCAGCCGGTGCACGTGGGGATCATCCGCGGCACGACGGCCGACGCCAACGGCAACGTCACCATGGAGCGCGAGGCGCTGACCTTGGAGGCGCTGGCGATCGCGATGGCGGCGCACAACTCCGGCGGCATCGTCATCGTGCAGGTCGAGCGGATCGCCGAGCGGGGCACGCTCAACCCGCGCCAGGTCAAGATACCCGGCATCCTGGTCGACTGCGTGGTGGTGGCCGAGAAGCCCGAATACCACATGCAGACCTTCGCCGAGCCCTACAACCCGGCCTTCGCCGGCGAGCTGCGCGTGGCCTTGTCGGCGATGGCGCCGATGCCGCTATCGGAGCGCAAGATCATCGCGCGCCGCGCGCTGATGGAGCTGCGGCCGAACAATGTCGTCAACCTCGGCATCGGCATGCCCGAGGGCGTGGCCAACGTCGCGGCGGAGGAGAAGCTGCTCGACCTGGTGACCTTGACGGCCGAACCGGGCGTGATCGGCGGCCTGCCGGCCGGCGGCTTGAACTTCGGCGCGGCCACCAACGCGGACGCCGTCATCGACCAGCCGTACCAGTTCGATTTCTACGACGGCGGCGGGCTCGATGTGGCCTTCCTCGGCCTGGCGCAGGCGGACCGGCACGGCAATCTGAATGTCAGTAAGTTCGGCAGCAAGCTGGCCGGCGCCGGGGGCTTCATCAATATCAGCCAGAACGCGCGCAAGGTGGTGTTCGTCGGCACCTTCACCGCCGACAAGGGGCGCACGCGCAAATTCGTCGCGGAGGTAGAGCATCGCACCTACAGTGGCGAATATGCCGCGCGGCGGGGGCAGGAAGCCTTGTTCGTCACCGAGCGTTGCGTGTTCAAGCTGGTGCTCGATGGCGGCATGTCGGGATTGGAGTTGATCGAGATCGCGCCCGGCGTCGATCTGGAGCGCGACATCCTGGCGCAGATGGATTTCAAGCCTTCGATCAGCGCGCAGCTGAAACTGATGGACGCGCGCATTTTCGCGCCGTTGCCGATGAACTGGCGGGTCGATTTCCTCGCGCGGCCGCTGGAGCAGCGGCTGGTGTACGACGCGCAGCAGCAGCTGTTCTTCGTGAACTTCGAAGGTTTCGAGGTGGGCGACGCGGCCACCATCGAGCGTATTTGCGCGCTGGTGTCGGAGCGCCTGGCGCCGTTGGGACGCAAGGTGCCGGCGGTGATCAACTACGACAATTTCTCGATCGCGCCGGACTTGATGGACCAGTATGTGGAGGCGGTCAACCAGCTGGCGGAGCGCTACTACAGCAAGGTCACGCGCTACGCGCACAGCACCTTCATGCGCGCCAGCCTGGGGCGGGCGTTCCGCCGCATCGAGAAGGACGCGGCGCTGTTCGCCGATTCGGCCGAGGCGCTGCTGCGGTTAAGGCAGCAAGAGTAGGCGCGGCGCTAAATCAACCCGTCAAACAGGATGATGTCGACCGGGTCGCCAACGGCGACGCCGGCCTGCCCGTGCCGCAGCACGACAATGCAATTGGCCTCCGTCATCGAACTGAGGATGCCCGAGCCCTGCGCGCCGGTCAGCCGCACCTGCGCGCCGCCATCGACGCCGGTCGAGACGATGCCGCGCTGGTACTCGGTGCGGCCGGGGCGTTTGCGGATCGCTTCCGTGGCCCGCGCGCGCGTCGTTTGCGGCATGGTCCGCGCCTCGTCCACGCCCATCATGCGCAACAGCGCCGGCCGCGCGAACAGATAGAACGACACCATCACCGCCACCGGATTGCCCGGCAATCCGAACAGCCAGGCGGCGCCGTCGCCGGTCCGCACCTCGCCGAAGGCGAGCGGACGGCCCGGCCGCATCGCCAGCTTCCAGAAAGCGACGTCGCCGAGCAGCGCCATGATGTCGCGCGTGTAGTCGGCCGCGCCCTCGGACACGCCGCCCGAGGTGATGATGGCGTCCGCCTCCCGGCATGCCGACCGCAGCGCCGCCTGCAGCGCCGCCGGGTCGTCGCGCACGATGCCCAGGTCGACGACCTCGCAGCCGAGGCGCGTGAGCATGCCGAACAAGGTGTAGCGGTTGCTGTCGTAGACGCAGCCCGTATCGAGCGTGTCGCCCAGCGAGCGCAGTTCGTCGCCGGTGGAGAAGAACGCCACGCGCAGGCGGCGCCGCACCGTCACTTCGGCGATGCCGAGCGACGCGACCAGACCCAGATCGGCGGGACGCATGATTTTGCCTCGCGCCAGCGCGACGCCGCCGGCGGTCAAATCTTCGCCGGCGAAGCGGCGGTTGGCGCCGGCGCGGATCGTGCCGTGCGCGATGGTCACGCTCGATTCGCCGATCGCCGCCGCCAGTTCCTGCGGCAGCACGCTGTCGCAACCGGGCGGCATGGCGGCGCCGGTCATGATGCGCACGCATTCGCCGGGCGCCGCCGTTTTTTCGAAGGGACGGCCGGCGTAGGCGGCGCCGATGACCTTGAGGGTGACCGGTCCGGCGCCCGCGTCGAGCGGCAAGTCGGCGCCGCGCAGCGCGTAGCCGTCCATCGCCGAGTTGTCGTAGGCGGGGACGTTGATCGGCGAGATGATGTCCTCGGCCAGCACGCGGTCCAGCGCCGAGCATACAGCGACTTTTTCGGTCGCCGCGACAGGCGTGACGCGCTGGGCGATCAGCCGGCGCGCCTCGTCGACGGGCAGGGCGTCCGGGTCGCCGGCCGGGGATGCGGCGGGGACCGGCGTCGCGGCGGGTGTGGCCGCTTCGGGCTCGTGCCGCTTCAACTCTTCCAGCGTATTGATATTGCGGAAGGCGGAGGCGTCGTCGAACATCACCTCGGCCACGCGCAGCGATTTGTGCCAGCCCTCCACGCGGCGCGCGCCGGTGGCGAGGTAAGCCTCCAGTTGCGGCAGCAGGCTGGCCTTGAGCAGGCTGAATACGGGATGCGGCTGGCGGTAGGGGGCGCCGCCATCCTGTTCGTCCGTTTCCATGGTCACGGCGACGGCCAGGTCGGCATTTTCGGTCTCCAGCGCGGCGTACAGGCGCGCGGCCAGGTCGGCCGGCAGGAAGGGCGAGTCGCACGGCGCCGTCAATAGCAACTCGGTGGCGCAGTAATGCAAGCCCGCTTGCAGGCCGGCCAGCGGGCCTTCGAAGCCGCTCATTTGGTCGGGCATGACGACGGTGTCGGCGCCGGCGGCGGCCTGGTATTGCGGCAGATTGCGGTTGGCGTTGATGGCGACGGTGTCGACCTGCGGCGCCAGGCGGCGCAGCACATGGGCGATCATGGTGGTGCCGCGGAACGGCTGCAAGCCTTTGTCGACGCGGCCCATGCGGGTGCCGCGCCCGCCCGCGAGTATCAGCCCGGTGATCTTGCTCTTCACAGACACTACCCTCCGATGTAAGACATTTCGACCTTGTTGGCGCTGCGTGGCAGGCCGTCGGTATTGTTGGTGCGCAGTTCGGAATAGCGGTCGCCGCGCGCGCGCCACAGGTGCGCCAGCACGGTGCTGATTTCCTCGTCGCTGCGGCCCTCGCGCAGCAGCGCGCGCAGATCGTGGCCGCTGGTGGCGAACAGGCAGGTGTAAAGCTTACCCTCGGTCGACAGGCGTGCGCGCGAGCAGTTCGCGCAGAAGGCTTGCGTGACGCTGGAGATCAGGCCAATCTCGCCGGCGCCGGCGCCGGCGCCGTCGTTGTCCACGTAGCGCCAGCGCGCCGCCGTTTCGCCGGCGTAGTTGGCGGCGACCGGCTCGAGCGCCATCTCGGCCTGGATGCGGCGCACCACCTCGGCCGACGGAATCACCTCGTCCATCTTCCAGCCGTTGGAGGCGCCGACGTCCATGTATTCGATGAAGCGCAGGATGAACGGCGTGTTGCGGAAGTGGCGCGCCATCGGCAGGATCTGGTCGTCGTTCATGCCGCCCTTGACCACCATGTTGATCTTGATCGGGCCCAGGCCCACCTGGTGCGCCACGTCTATGCCCTTGAGCACGTCGTCGACCGAGAAGTCGACATCGTTCATGCGCTGGAAGGTGGCGTTGTCGAGCGCGTCGAGCGAAACGGTCACGCGTTGCAGGCCGGCGTCCTTGAGCGATTGCGCCTTGCGCGCCAGCAGCGAGGCGTTGGTGGTCAGGGTCAGGTCGAGCGGCTTGCCGTCGATGGTTTTGAGTTCGGCGAGCATGCCGATCAGGCGTTCGAGGTTCTTGCGCAGCAGCGGCTCGCCGCCGGTCAGGCGGATTTTCTCGACGCCGTGGGCGATGAAGGTCTTGGCCAGCCGCGTGATCTCCTCGAACGACAGCAGCGAGGTGTGCGGCAGGTACTGGTAATCGTTGTCGAACACCGCCTTCGGCATGCAATAGACGCAGCGGAAGTTGCAACGGTCGGTCACGGAGATGCGCAGGTCGTGCAGCGGCCGCGCCAGCTGATCGCTCAGCAGGCCGGTGGGCGCTTCCAGGATCGCGGGAATGGCCGGCGCGCCGCGGCGCTGCTGGGCCATCATGATGATTTTTTCTGCCATGACTCTACAATATTGCTGTTAAGGAAATTCGCTTACCGCCGAAGGAGCTACGATAGCACGATGGCGCCGAGCGGGTTTAGCGGCCATATCAAACCACGTCGGCAGAATGAAAAAAGGGAAGCGCGCGGCTTCCCTTTTTTTTTCGCTACTTCACCAGCTTAGCGGCGGGTGTCGACTTGAACCAGCGGCTCGTCCGCTTGCGGTGGCAGTGGCTTGCGTTCGCGTGGAACGCGCACCGGGGCCGCTACCTTGGCGGCGGCTTCCTGCGCCGCGCGCAGCTTGGCCGGGTCGGTGGCTGCCAGGGTCAGGCCGGCGGAGCCGAGCACTGCCTGCAGGTCGATCGGGGCGGCTGGAGCGGCAGGGGCTGCTACAGGGGCGGGTGCCGGGGCGGCCACTGGTGCCGGCGCCGGGGCTGGCACTGGTGCTGGCGCGGCAGCGACTGGCTCCGCGACGGCAGGCGCTTCAACCGGTGCCGACACTGGCGCTTCGACCTTGGCTTCCACTGGCGCTTCGATCGGAGCGACCTCGGCTGCCACTGGCGCGGCGGCTTCGGCGACCGCCGCTGGCGCGGCGACCGGCTCGGCGACCGGGGCCGCAAAGGCGTCCTCGGTTTGAACCGGCGTTGCCGCTTCGGCTGGCGCCTGGGCTTGCATCACAACGGTGCCGTCGAGCGAGGCTGCGGCCGGCTCGGCCACTGGCGCCGCTTCGATCGCTGGCGCCGGGGCCGCGGCTGCAGCGGTCTCAACCACAGGTGCCGGCTCGGCCGCTTCAACGTTCGCGGTAACCGGCTCGGCCGTCACGGATGCTTCGACCGGCGCCGGTGCGACATCGGCGTCGGTTGCCACGGCGGCCGCTTCGGCCGCCGGAGCGACGCTGAAGCTCGGCGTTTTGTGCTCGCCGTGCTCGCCAGCTTCGCCGGCCGCTTCGGTTTCCTGGCCGTCGATACCTTCGACGCCCTCGCCACCTTCGCGGTCGCGGCGGTTGCGGTTGCGACCGCCACGACGGCGGCGGCGGCGCGGTTCTTCGCCGTCGGCCGTCACGTCGTTGTCATCGCCCTCGGGACCGGCGTTCGGCGCGGTCTTCAGGATGCTGGTGGCGGCGTCGGCGCCGGTCAGCGGACCGGTCGATGCCAGACCCGCGTTCAAGGCCAGCTCTTCCACTTTGGCTTCAACCGGGGCCTTGTCGGCGCGCGGTTCGCGTGGTGGACGCGGAGTGCGCTCGGCACGTTCCGGACGCTCGGCGCGCTCGGGACGTTCGGCGCGCTCGCGCGGCGCCTGGCCGTCGGCGGTGATGCCGGCGCCGGTGTTCTCACGCGGCTCGCGCGGTTCGCGCGGCGGACGTGGCGGACGGGCCGGGCGGCCGCTGGCGTCGACCGGCTTGGCGTCATCCGCCGCCGGACGGGCCGCGCCCGGTTCGCGCTCTTCGCGCTCGCCACGGGCGCCTTTGCCGTTACGGCTGCGGCCGCGCGGGCCGCGGGCGTTGCGGTCGCCACGGTCCGGCGACGGCGCCTTGACGACGATGGTCGGCTGCTGCGGCTGCGCGACCGGGGCCGGTTTCGGGCTCAGGAAGCTGAACAGCTTGGCGAAGAAGCCTTGCTCGGCCGGTGCGGGCACCGGCGCCGGGGCCGGCGTGATGACGGTTTCGGCCGGCTTGCGCTCGACCAGCGGGGCCGGCTGGTCAGGCGTGATGGTCTTGACCATGGCTTCCTGGCGCGGCTTGGCTTCTTCCTTCTGGCGCTTGCTGTAGGCCATGTCGGTTTCGGCGCTCTCGGCCAGGGTGTAGCTGGCCTGGCTGTCTTCCAGACGCGGATCGTCGTGCTTGATGCGCTCGAGCTTGTAGTGCGGCGTGTCCAGATGCTTGTTCGGGATCAGGATCACGGCGATGCGGTGGCGGTTTTCGATCTTCAGCACTTCGCCGCGCTTTTCGTTGAGCAGGAAGGCGGCGACGTCCACGGGCACCTGCACGTGGATGGTGGCCGAGTTTTCCTTCATCGCCTCTTCCTGGATGATGCGCAGCACTTGCAGCGCCGACGATTCGGTGTCGCGGATGTGGCCGGTGCCGGAGCAGCGCGGGCACGTCACGTGCGAACCTTCCGACAGCGACGGACGCAGGCGCTGGCGCGACAGTTCCATCAGGCCGAAGCGGGAAATCTTGCCCATCTGAACACGGGCGCGGTCGTGGTGCAGCGCGTCCTTCAGGCGCTGTTCGACTTCGCGCTGGTTCTTGGCCACTTCCATGTCGATGAAGTCGATCACGATCAGGCCGCCCAGGTCGCGCAAGCGCAGCTGGCGCGCCACTTCCTCGGCCGCTTCGCAGTTGGTGTTGAAGGCGGTGGTCTCGATGTCCGAGCCGCGCGTGGCGCGCGCCGAGTTGACGTCGACCGACACCAGCGCTTCGGTGTGGTCGATGACGATGGCGCCGCCCGATGGCAGCGGCACGGTGCGCGAGTACGCCGTTTCAATCTGGTGTTCGATCTGGAAACGCGAGAACAGCGGCACGTCGTCGCTGTAGCGCTTCACGCGGTGCACCATGTCGGGCATCACGTGGCTCATGAACTGGTGCGCTTGTTCGTAGATATCGTCGGTATCGATCAGGATCTCGCCGATATCGGGCTGGAAGTAGTCGCGGATCGCGCGGATCACCAGCGACGATTCCTGGTAGATCAGGAACGCGCCGGAGGCCGACTTGCCGGCGCCTTCGATCGCGCGCCACAGTTGCATCAGGTAGTTCAAGTCCCACTGCAGCTCGTCGACGTTGCGGCCGATGCCGGCGGTGCGGGCGATGACCGACATGCCAGGCGGCAGGTCCAGCTTGTCCATGGTTTCGCGCAATTCCTGGCGCTCTTCACCTTCGACACGGCGGGAAACACCGCCACCGCGCGGGTTGTTCGGCATCAAGACCAGATAGCGGCCGGCCAGCGAGACGAACGAGGTCAGGGCGGCGCCCTTGTTGCCGCGCTCTTCCTTTTCGACCTGGACCATGATTTCCTGGCCTTCGCGCAGCGCTTCCTTGACGGAGGCGGTACGGACGTCGACACCTTCACGGAAATAAGTGCGGGCTACTTCTTTGAAAGGGAGGAAACCGTGGCGATCTTCGCCGTAACTGACGAAGCACGCTTCCAGCGAGGGCTCGATGCGGGTGATCACGCCTTTGTAGATGTTGGACTTGCGCTGTTCGCGTCCGGCGGTTTCGATGTCGATATCGATCAGTTTCTGACCGTCGACGATCGCTACGCGCAGCTCTTCTTGCTGCGTAGCATTAAACAACATGCGTTTCATTTTTATTAACTCCGCGACCCGTGGGCCATCTCTATGCCGTTCGCCCTGGAGCGAAACGGCGAGGTACAGGGATATACGCGAGAATTAAGACGATTGCGGTGGGTATGCCCATCCTGTGCGGCGCAGCGACGCGGGCGGTGAGCCAGCATTGCGGCCGCAACTGGGCGCATGAAAGTCGATCGACATGCCGAGTGCCCGCATCACCTGCAACTCTTCCATGCGGCCCGTAGGGGAGGCAGAGAAATGCAGGCGGTGGGCAGCGTCGTTGAAAGCCAAATCCTGACCAGGCTTACGTACTACAAGTATTACAACTTCGATATTTACAACTTCGCGAAGTTGCAATGTAACCAGGCTGGTTTTAGCCTTCCGTCGCTTGCAGCAAAGCATGGGGTCTGGCGAAAACGGCAAGCGTTATCAACTTCATCAACCGGCCAGCCTGGCTCGAAGCCAGGCTGGCCGGACTTTATCCTTACAATCCAATCATTTTAATTCTGCATCCATGCCGGCATCCGATTACAACAACGGTGCAACCTTGATTCCCGCATGGCTGGTGCGTATACATATTTTCCTCTGAATTTGCAATTTGGCGAGGCCAGTGGTGACGCCCCTGTGTAAAATGTGCTTTTATTCTTACACTTGCCGCAGTTCGAACCGCAGCGAAACAATTATATATTCAAAATGAAGGACTTAGAGAGATTTCTGGGAAGACAGAGCAAATGAAGATGCAAAATGATGTTGTTCCCCCTTCAACACCGCTGCCGCTGCAAGCACAATTCGTCACCATCACTGAAGAAGAAGCCGGCCAACGCATCGACAACTACTTGTTGCGTATTTGCAAAGGCGTGCCGAAAAGCCACGTTTACCGCATCCTGCGCTCGGGCGAAGTGCGCGTCAACAAGGGCCGTATCGACCAGTTGTACCGTCTGGTGCAGGGCGACGTGGTGCGCATTCCGCCGGTGCGCATCGCCGAAAAAGCCGACACCACGCACGTGCCGGCCGCCGAATTCAAGGTCATTTTCGAAGACAGCCACTTGTTAGTCATCGACAAGCCGGCCGGCGTGGCCGTCCATGGCGGCTCTGGCGTGTCGTTCGGCGTCATCGAACAGCTGCGCGCCTCGCGTCCGGACGCCAAGTTCCTCGAACTGGTGCACCGGCTCGACCGCGACACCTCCGGCTTGCTGTTGCTGGCCAAGAAACGCTCGGCGCTGACCAACCTGCACGAGCAGATGCGCGACGGCCATACCGACAAGCGCTATCTGACCATGGTGGCCGGCGACTGGAAAAACGCGCGCCAGCACGTCAAGCTGCCGCTGCACAAGTACACGACGGCCGACGGCGAGCGCCGCGTGGCGGTGCAGGCCGAAGGCTTGCCGTCGCACACGGTGTTCTCGCTGCTGAAGAAATTCAAGGAGTTCGCGCTGCTGGAAGCCGAGCTGAAGACCGGACGCACGCACCAGATCCGGGTTCACCTGGCATCGTCCGGCTTCGCCATCCTCGGTGACGACAAATACGGCGATTTCGCCCTGAACCGGGTCCTGCTGAAGGCCGACGCGACGCGTGGCGCGCTCAAGCGGATGTTCCTTCACGCCCATCAGATTACGTTCACCCACCCTGATTCCGGAAAAATCATGACGTTGAACGCGCCATTGGCCGCCGAATGTGAACGATTCTTGGTAAGCTTGGGAAAACCTCTTAACTAATCGCAAATATTCTAAGGAGCCGGCCGCCGTTAGCGGCCGGAACACATGGCAAGAAAGCAATTTGATCTGATCGTCTTCGATTGGGATGGCACCCTGATGGATTCCACCTCGACGATCGTGAAGTGTATCCAGGCGGCGGCGCGCGATTTGTCGCTGCCGATCCCGCGCGACGACGTCGCCGCCCACGTCATCGGCCTCGGCTTGCACGAGGCGATGCAGGCGGTGCTGCCGGAGGTGGACCCGTCGTACTATCCGCGCATGGTGGAGCGCTACCGCTACCATTTCCTGTCGCGCGACCATGAACTGGCGTTGTTCCCCGGCGTGCAGGATATGTTGGTGGAGTTATCCCAGAGCGGCTATTTCCTGGCCGTGGCCACCGGTAAAAGCCGGGTCGGCTTGAACCGGGCGATGAACGACGTTAAGCTGTTGTCGATGTTCGATGCCACGCGTTGTGCCGACGAAACGTTCTCCAAGCCGCACCCGGCCATGCTGCAGGAATTGACGCGGGAATTGGGGCAGGATATGCGCCGTACCGTGATGATCGGCGATACTTCGCATGATTTGCTGATGGCAAACAACGCCGGCGCGTCCGGCATCGCGGTGCAGTATGGCGCCCATCCGGCCGACCAGCTGGCGGCCTGTCAGCCGCTGTACTCGGCGGCCACCGTGGCCGAACTGCATCAATGGTTGAGCGAGCACGCTTGATGAACGAAGAAATACTGGTCTGTGCGTCGGACGCGGTGCTGGAAGGCGGCAAGGGCGTGCGCTTCGCCGTCACCGCCGGCGGCGCCGACGGTACCGGCTTCGTGGTGCGCTACGGCGGCATGGCCTACGCGTACCTGAACCGCTGCGCCCACGTGCCGATCGAGCTCGACTGGGCGGAGGGCGAGTTTTTCGAGTCCAGCGGCCTGTATCTGATGTGTTCCACCCACGGCGCGATCTACGTGCCGGAGAGCGGTCTGTGCGCCGGCGGCCCGTGCCGCGGCGGACGGCTGCGGCCGATCGGCGTGGTCGAACACGATCAGCGCATCTTCTGGCAGCCCGACGACTACGTACGCCCGCTTGTCCCGAAAACGCCTGAAAACCTCCAACCTAAGTAATCCATGAGCGACAACATCGACAGCCACCATCTTCCACCGACGCCGGCGCCACCGGTGACCCCGTCCGTACCCGCTGCCAACTGGGAGCGCGAGGTGCTGGAAAAACTGGTGTTCGCCACCTTGAAAGAGCAAAAATCGTCGCGCCGCTGGGGGATCTTCTTCAAGTTCGCCACCTTGCTGGTGATCGTCGTCGCGCTGAGCACGTACTTCGATTTCAGCTGGACCGGCTCCGAGGAGACGCTGGGCCGCCACACGGCGCTGATCGAAATCGAAGGCGCCATCGAATCGGAGGGCAGCGGCGCCGCCTCGGTGGTGATCCCGGCGCTGAACAAGGCGTTTTCCGATTCCGGCTCGGTCGCCGTCGTCATGCACATCAACAGCCCGGGCGGCAGTCCGGTCCAGGCCGGCATGATCGTCGACGAGATGAACCGCCTGCGCAAGGGTTATCCGGGCAAGCCGCTGTATGTGGTGGTCGACGAGATTTGCGCCTCCGGCTGCTATTACATCGCCGCCGGCGCCGACCGCATCTATGTCAACAAGGCCAGCATCGTCGGTTCCATCGGCGTGCTGATGGACGGTTTCGGCTTCACCGGTTTCATGGACAAGGTCGGCGTCGAGCGCCGCCTGCTGACGGCCGGCGAGAACAAGGGCTTCATGGACCCGTTCACGCCGCTCACGGACAAACATAAACAGTACGCGCAGGCGATGCTCGACGAGATCCACCAGCAGTTCATCCAGGTGGTGCGCAACGGCCGCGGCAAGCGGCTCAAGGAAAGCCCGGAGATGTTCTCCGGCCTGTTCTGGACCGGCGCCAAGTCGATCGACATGGGCCTGGCCGACGCCCTGGGCACGGTCGACAGCGTCGCGCGCGACGTCATCCGCGCCGAAGACATCGTCGACTACACCCAGCACGAAGGCCTGCCAGAGCGCGTGCTGAAGAAATTCGGCGCGGCGATGGGCGCCGGCGCGATGAAATCGGCGGTCGGCACCGCGACGCCCAGCCTGCGCTGACGCCTTAGCCGCCAGGGCCGGATGTCTGGCGTAGCGATAAACATTAACAATCCGGTCTTATTTAGGCTTGCATATCCGACTTGGTGGACTATAGTAAGGGGGTAGTTCTTTCCAAGGGAGGCCGATATAAACAGTTTATCTCGTTGTCAGCAGATCTTGATTCAATGTGATTGAACTACTTAAACCGCATCATGGATGCGGATTTGAGAGAATTTCGATTCCTCGTCAGAGTCCCTTCAGGGGACTGAAAACAGCGGCGCAATGCCGCTGTTTTCTATTGGGCGCAGCATCGCCGGGTCGGTGTCGGCATGCAAGTCCGGGGCCGGGCCGCCGTCGCGCAGCGCGTGTCCGACCGCTTCGCGCTGCCGGTCTTCGTGGTGCCGCTCCGGATCGGATTGCGCGAAGCCGCCCGCTTCCAGCCAGGCGAGAAAATGGGCTTGGCGCTGCTGATGCCAGCGGGTCTGGACGTCCGTCACCAGGGGAGGGGTGCAGCCGCGGCAGCGGGCCAGCAGTAGTTTGGTTCGGTGCATGGCGGCCTGCTCCTGTGCCGCCGGGTTAACCTTGAGTACGGTGGTCATATTGTCGTCCTGCTGAGTATTTCCTAGTCCATTAGGCGGATTCCTAATGAGCTTTGAGTCTACCCATTCAATCTTCGGGGCACTTGATGCGGATCAATAAAACAAGCTGTCCAGGACATTGCACTGTCGCGCGGACGCGACCTTTCCGCCATCGTCCCCGCATCCTTCCCGCTGCCTGGCGCATCCTGTAAAATCCGGCCATGAGTAAATTATCCCTGGACCGCATCCTGCAATCGCAGGGTTATGGCACCCGCAAGTACTGCCGCTCCCTCATCGAGGATGGCGAAGTGAGCATCGACGGCGTCGTGCACGACAATTACAAAGCCAGCATCGAGACCGATGGCCTGGTGTTGACCATCTTCGATGAGCAGTGGGTCTATCGCGAACATTTGTACATCGCCCTGCACAAGCCGGCCAATTTCGAGTGCTCGCGCAAGCCGAGCCACCATCCCGGCGTGCTGACGTTGCTCCCCGAACAGTTCACCTGGCGCGACGTGCAGCCGGTCGGCCGGCTCGACCACGACACCACCGGCATGCTGCTGATGTCCGACGATGGCCCGTTTATCCACGCACAATCGTCGCCGAAGCGGCATGTTCCAAAGATTTACCAGGCCACGACGCAAGACCCGGTCACCGACGAGCTGGTCGCGCAGCTGCTGGCCGGGGTGCAATTGCACGACGAGCCGGCGCCGCTGGCCGCGCAAACCTGCGTGCGCCGCGGCGAGCATTTGCTGGAGATTGTGCTCGAGCAGGGCAAATACCACCAGGTCAAGCGCATGCTGGCGGCTGCCGGCAAACATTGCAGCGCGCTGCACCGGTCGGCCATCGGCGGCCTGACCCTCGAATCGCTCGGCATCGCCGAAGGCGAGTGGTGCTACCTGACGGCCGAACAGCTGGCGCTGCTGGCGCCTGCCGCGGCGCCCACCGCCGCATGAAGCTGGCGACGCTGAAGGACGGCACCCGCGACGGCCAGCTGGCCGTCGTCGCGCGCGACCTCAAAACGGCGCAACTGGCCGACGGCGTGGCGCGCAGCCTGCAGCGCGCGCTCGACGACTGGGCCTTCATCGCGCCGCAACTGGAGGCGATCTACCACGACCTGAACCAGGGGCGCGCGCGCCGCGCCTTCGATTTCGATCCGGCCAACTGCATGGCGCCGCTGCCGCGCGCGTTCCAGTGGGCCGACGGCTCGGCCTACGTCAACCATGTCGAGCTGGTGCGCAAGGCGCGCGGCGCCGAGATGCCGGACGCCTTTTGGGAGCAGCCGTTGATGTACCAGGGCGGCAGCGACGAGCTGCTGGGTCCGACCGACGATATCGAACTGTTCCACGAGCAGTGGGGCATCGATTTCGAAGCGGAAGTGGCCGTGATCACCGACGATGTGCCCATGGGCGCGACGCCGGACCAGGCGCACCAGCGCATCCGGCTGCTGATGCTGGTCAACGACGTGTCGCTGCGCAACCTGATTCCGGAAGAGCTGGCCAAGGGGTTTGGCTTTTTGCAAAGCAAGCCGGCCACCAGCTGTTCGCCGGTGGCGGTCACCCCGGACGAGCTCGACGACGCCTGGAAGGGCGGCAAGGTGCATTTGCCGCTGCGCTCGACGTGGAACGGCAAGCTGGTCGGCCAGCCGCATGCCGGCGTCGACATGGTGTTCAACTTTCCCCACTTGATCGCCCACCTGGCGGCCACGCGCAACGTGCGGGCCGGGACGATCGTCGGCTCGGGCACGGTGTCCAACAAGGACGCCAAGCGCGGCTATTCGTGCATCGCCGAACAGCGCGCGCTGGAAATGATCGCCGGCGGCGCGCCGCTCACGCCGTTCATGGCCTTCGGCGACACCATCCGCATCGAGATGCTCAACGGCGACGCCAAGTCGGTGTTCGGCGCCATCGACCAGAAAGTCGTTCAAAAGGCAAGCTAGCCAAATAGACAATTGCCGTGCGGAATCAGTGAGCAAGCACTGAAATACCGCCGTATTCGACCGATGGTCGGGTCCTGCCGCACTCGATAATGGCAACATCGAAATACATCACGCGGCAGGCCGACCATGTCAGAAGATAGCGACGCAGAAAAGACCGAACCCGCGTCAGCGAAGCGCCTCGAGCAGGCGCGCGAGGAAGGCGACGTTCCGCGATCGCGGGAAGTGGCCACGTTTACCGTGCTGATGGCCGCCGGCGCGGGCCTGTGGCTGACCGGCGACGGCCTGATACGGCAACTCAATTCCGCCCTGGTGTCCGGACTGACCTTGACCCAGGAGCAAATCTTCAATCCCGACGTGCTGATCAACCGCATCCTGGTCGACGTGGTGCGGGTGATGATCGCCTGCCTGCCACTGGGCGTGGCGGTGATGGTCGTGGCGCTGGCGTCGCCGCTGCTGGTGGGCGGCTGGCTGTTTTCCGGCAAGGCTTTCATGCCCAAGTTCAGCAAGCTCAATCCCATCACCGGCATCGGCAATATGTTTTCCAAGAACGCGCTGGTCGAACTGTTCAAGGCCATCGCCAAGGCGCTGGTGGTCGGCGTGGTCGCCTACATGGTGGTGATGCGGCAGAAGGACGCGGTGATCGGCCTGGCCGTCGAACCGCTCAAGCTCGGCACCGTCCATTTGATCAATATGCTCGGCAGCAGCTTCCTGTTCATCGTCGGCGCGCTCGGCCTGATCGCCGCCATCGACGGCCCGTACCAGATGTGGCATTACGCTAACAAGCTGAAGATGACCCGCCAGGAGATGATCCAGGAATCGAAGGAGTCCGACGGCAATCCGCAAATCAAGGGCAAGATCCGCCAGCTGCAGCGCGAGATGGCCAAGCGCCGCATGATGGCCGACGTGCCGACCGCCGACGTGGTGGTGACCAACCCGACCCACTACGCGGTCGCGCTCAAGTACAGCGACGGCATGCGCGGCGCGCCGAAGGTGGTGGCCAAGGGGACCGACGAGGTGGCCGCCAAGATCCGCGAAATTGCCAAGGACAGCAAGGTCACCTTGCTGGAGGCGCCGGCGCTGGCGCGCGCGCTGTACCAGCACACCGAGATCGGCGACGAGATTCCCGAACAGCTGTACGCGGCCGTGGCCGAGGTGCTGGCCTACGTCTTCCAGCTGCGCCTGTTCAGCAAGGGCGGCAGCAACCGTCCGGACGTGCCGAAGACGCTGGACGTGCCGCCGGAGCTCGATCCGCTGAACCCGGCCTTTATCCCCAAATACGGCAAGAAACCAGAGTCGAATAACGGAGCTTCCGCATGAACGCAATAAGCAACATCAAACTGCCGCCGTGGTTGCAAGGCATCGCCAACAGCAAGAACAAGGCGAGCCTGGCGGCGCCTATCCTGATCATCATGCTGCTGGGGATGATGGTGCTGCCGCTGCCGGCGTTCGTGCTCGACATCTTTTTCAGTTTCAACATCGCGCTGGCGGTGATCGTGCTGTTGACCAGCCTGTACACGGTCAAGCCGCTCGACTTCATGGCCTTTCCGACCATCCTGCTGGTGTCGACCATGCTGCGCCTGTCGCTGAACGTGGCCTCGACCCGCGTGGTGCTGACCGAGGGCCACTCGGGTCCCGACGCCGCCGGCAAGGTGATCGAGGCCTTCGGCCACTTCCTCATCGGCGGCAATTACACGGTCGGCCTGGTGGTGTTCATCATCCTGACCATCATTAACTTCACCGTCGTGACCAAGGGCGCAGGCCGGATCGCCGAAGTGGGCGCCCGTTTCGCGCTGGACGCGATGCCGGGTAAGCAAATGGCGATCGACGCCGACCTCAACGCCGGTTTGATCGGTGAAGCCGACGCCCGCAAGCGCCGCAGCGAAGTGTCGCAGGAAGCCGAATTCTATGGCGCGATGGACGGCGCCAGCAAGTACGTGCGCGGCGATGCCATCGCCGGCATCCTGGTGACGGTGATCAACGTCGTCGGCGGTCTGCTGGTCGGCGTGATCCAGCACGAGCTGGCGTTCGGCGAGGCGATCAAGCTGTACACGCTGCTGGCCATCGGTGACGGCCTGGTGGCGCAAATCCCGTCGCTGATCATCTCGGTGGCGGCCGGTATCGTGGTCTCGCGCGTGGCCAGCGACGAGGACATCGGCACCCAGATGGTGGGGCAGTTGTTCGCCAAGCCGCAGGTGCTGTACATCACCGCCGCCATCATCGGCGGCATGGGCATCATTCCGGGCATGCCGAACCTGGTGTTCCTGCTGCTGGCCGGCGTGCTGGCCGGTTCCGCCTACCTGATGACCAAGCGCGCCAAGGCCGGCGGCGGGGCGGCCGCCGAGGCCGCCGCGGCCGAGGCCGCCGCGCCGGCCGCCGCGCCCGAGCAGGAAGAGGCCAGCTGGCAGGACATCATGCCGGTCGACACCTTGGGGCTGGAAGTGGGCTACCGCCTGATTCCGCTGGTCGACAAGACCCAGGGCGGCGAGCTGCTCAAGCGCATCAAGGGCATCCGCAAGAAGTTCGCGCAGGAGGTCGGCTTCCTGGCGCCGCCGGTGCACATCCGCGACAACCTGGAACTGAAGCCGTCGGCCTACCGCATCACGCTCAAGGGCGTCGAGGTCGGCGCGGGCGAGGCCTTCAACGGCCAGTTCCTGGCGATCAATCCGGGCATGGCCAGCGGCACCCTGCAGGGCCTGGTGACCACCGATCCGGCCTTCGGCCTGCCGGCCACGTGGATCGACGCCGGCCTGCGCGACCAGGCGCAGGGCATGGGCTACACCGTGGTCGACGCCGGCACGGTGGTGGCCACCCATCTGAACCATTTGATCACGACCCACGCGTCCGAGCTGCTCGGCCGCGCCGAGGTGCAGTCGCTGCTCGACCACCTGGGCAAGGAGGCGCCCAAGCTGGTGGAAGACCTGGTGCCGAAGATGGTGTCGCTGTCGACCTTGCAAAAGGTGCTGCAAAACCTGCTGATGGAAGGCGTGCACATCCGTGACATGCGCTCGGTGATCGAGACCCTGGCCGAGCACGCCGTGCACACGCAGGACCCGAACGACCTGACGGCGCTGGTGCGCATCTCGCTGGGCCGCGCCATCGTGCAGCAATTGTTCCCGGGCGCGTCCGAGCTGTCGGTGATGACCCTGGATAACCGCCTGGAACGCTTGTTGATGCAGGCGCTGGCGGCCAGCGGGCCGGACGGCGCGGGCATCGAGCCGGGCCTGGCCGACACCATCGCCCAGCAAGCCCAGCAGGCGGCGCAGCAGCAGGAGGCGCTGGGCCTGACGCCGGTGCTGCTGGTGCCGGGGCCGCTGCGCGCCTTGCTGTCGCGCTTCCTGCGCCGCGCCTTGCCGCAGTTGAAGGTGCTGTCGCACGCGGAGATTCCGGAAACTAAAACCATCCGCGTGACGGCGTTGGTGGGGCAGCAGTAACGGCAAGATTGAGCGGTTCGGGATCGTCGCTCGTGCGGGCGGCCTAGACTGCGGTATGGACGACGACTACGACACGCCGTGGAAGGAAGTGGTCACGCATCACTTTCCCGAGTTCATGGCCTTCTATTTTCCGCAGGCGCACGCCGCGATCGACTGGTCGCGGCCGCCCGACTTTCTCGACCGGGAGTTCGCCGCGCTGACGCGTGATGCCGAGCTCGGCCTACGCGTGCTCGACAAGCTGGTGCGCGTCCAGTTGCATACCGGCGGCGAGCAATGGGTGCTGGTGCATCTGGAAGTACAGGGGCGGCACGACAAGGATTTCGCCGAGCGCATTTTCGTCTACAACTACCGCGTCGTTACCGGCGCCCCGTTGCCAGCCTGGCGTTGCTTACCGATGCCAGTTGGCGTTGGCGGCCCTGCGCCTTCTCTTACAAGCTTCTCGGTTGCGAGATGCGCATCGATTTCCCCGTCGTCAAGCTGCAAGATTACTCCGACCGCGTGGACGAGCTGCTAGCGCTGGACAATCCTTTTGCGCTGGTCACCGTCGCGCATTTGCTCGCGTTGCAAACCAAGCGGGACGCGCGTCGCCGATGTATCGCCAAGTGGCGTTTGACCAAGCTACTGTATCAGCGGAACTGGGATCGTCAGCGTATCATCAACCTGTATCGCGTAATCGATTGGATCATGGCGCTGCCACAGGAACTGGACGCCCGGCTGCGCCATGGCATCTTGCACTGGGAAAGGAGAACGACCATGACTTACATGTCTTCAATTGAACGCATCGGCATGGAGATCGGCAGGAAAGAAGGACGGCAACTAGGGCGGCAAGAAGGACGGCAAGAAGGACGGCAAGAAGGACGGCGCGAAGCGCTCGCCGACATGTTGGCGGTGTTGCTAACCGAGCGCTTCGGCGAACTCGACGCGGTGAGCCGTGCCAGTTTGGCAATGGCCGATGCCGACCAGCTCACCGTCTGGACTAAAAATGTGCTTGCCGCCCGCAGTTTGTCCGAGGTATTCGCTGATAAATAGGCAATCTCCACGGCCGGGGGGAAATGCGGCCCCTTTCCGCCCTTGTTCATCGGATCGTTTCCTGAGTGCATCGTCAATAATGGCACTGTCCGAGTAGAAAAGCGTCTCGTCCGGAAGACGCGCTACTCACGCTACAGGAGTCGATGATGGCCACACCTACCTCGCAAGCACGCGCCACCCCGTTCCCGGGGAGCCAGCCATGAACGTCAAAAAATTCAGCGCGCCGACTTCGCGCGAGGCGTTGCGCAAGGTGCGCGAATCGCTCGGCCCGGACGCCGTGATCCTGTCGAACCGCCAGTCCGACGGCGGCGTCGAGATCCTCGCGCTGGCCAACGACGACGCCGCGTCGCTGTCGTCGCCGGCGCCGCATTCGCCGATGGCCGAACCGGCGCCGTCGCTGGACCTGGGCCTGGGCCTGCCGGCGGGCCGCCTCGAACAACGCATGGAACCGCGCTTCGACAACCGCGCCGGCGAGATGCCGGCCGAGCCGGTGCGCCGCGTCGTCGCCTCGCCGTCGTCGTACGCCAGCAAGACCGCCGCCGCGGCCGCCGCGCCGTCGGCGCCGGCCCAGCCGCGCGCGCCGTCGCTCGACGTCGACCAGATCACCGCGATGGTCGCTTCGGCCGTCGCCAGCGCCAAGCAGAACGCCGCCGCCGAGATGCAGGTGATGATGGGCGAGATCCGCGCCATGCGCGGCATGATGGAAACCCAGCTGGCCGAAATCGCCTGGGGCAGCACCCAGGCGCGCGAGCCGCAAAAGGCCGCCGTGCTGCGCGAAATGCTGGCCGCCGGTTTCTCGGCCAGCCTGGCGCGCTACCTGATCGAAAAGCTGCCGGCCGACCGCGACGCCGCCGACAGCATGCGCTGGATTAAAACCGTGTTGACCCGCAACCTGTCGGCCATGGCCAACGAGGACGCGCTGATCGACCAGGGCGGCGTGTTCGCGCTGGTCGGCCCGACCGGCGTCGGCAAGACCACCAGCACCGCCAAGCTGGCCGCGCGCTGCGTGATGCGCCACGGCCCGGACAAGCTGGCGCTGATCACCACCGACGCCTATCGTATCGGCGCCCACGAACAGCTGCGCATCTACGGCAAGATCCTCGGCGTGATGGTGCACTCGGTCAAGGACGAAGCCGACCTGCGCATCGCCCTCAAGGAGCTGCGCAACAAGCACACGGTGTTGATCGACACCGTCGGCGTGAGCCAGCGCGACCAGATGGTGACCGAACAGGTCTCGATGCTGCAAGGGGCCGGCTCGGACGTCAAGCGCCTGCTGTGCCTCAACGCCACCGCCACCCAGGAGACGCTCAACGAAGTGGTGCGCGCCTACCAGGGCAGCGGCCTGGCCGGCTGCATCATGACCAAGCTCGATGAGGCGGCGGCGATCGGCAACGTGCTCGATGTCGTCATCCGCCAGAAGCTCAACCTGTTCTACGTCTCGAACGGCCAGCGCGTGCCGGAAGACCTGCACCTGGCCGATCCGGCCTACCTGATCGACCGCGCTTTCAAATTGAAACGCGACGCCGTCAGCACCCAATACCTCGATGCCGAACTGCCGATGCTGATGTCCAATGCCAGCAACGACCTGTCGATGCGCGAGGTGCACCTTGGCTAATTTCGATTTCGACCAGGCGGAGGGACTGCGCCGCATGCTGGCGGGGCCCAAGCCCCGCATCGTCACCTTCCTGTCGGCCACGCCGCAGGACGACAAGGGCGCCATGCTGGTCAACCTGGGCGCCTCGCTGGCGCGCGCCGGCAACGACGTGTTGATCATGGACGCCTGCGCCAGCGCGCACGGCGTGGCCACCCGCCTCGGCGTCGACGGCGGCGCCAGTTTGCTCGATGTGGCGCGCCAGGAGTGCGCGCTCAACCAGGTGATCCACCAGGTGCCGCAGGGCTTCGCTGTGGCGTCGATGACACGCGGCGCGCTGCGCAGCGGTCCCGATGAAACGCGCCGCCTGGCCAAGGCTTTCGATGTGCTGGTCAAGCAGACCGGCATCGTCATCGTCGACGGCGAATTCGACGGCGAGGCTTTCCCGGTGCCGGTCATGGCCAGTTCCGAGATCGTGGTGCAGGTGTCGAACAGCGCCACCTCGATCAAGGCCGCCTACAGCATGATCAAGCGCCTGAACCAGGAACTGGGCCGCCGCCCGTTCGGAATTCTGGTCACCGGGGCTTCCGAATCGGAAGCAAAAGTGGTATACGATAATATGGCGCAAGCGGCAAGCCGCTATCTGGCCGTGAACCTGGTCTCGATGGGATCGGTGCCGGCCGACGAATACCTGCAGCGCGCCGCGCGCCTCGGTCGCGCGGTGGTCGACGCCTTTCCGCTGGCCGGCGCCTCGGTCGCGTTCCGTCAACTGGCGGGGCGCTTCGCGCTGGCCGGTTCGCCGTCGGTCGCACGTTCGCTGTGAGCGGAACGGGGGCGCGGGCAGCGGCGTGGCGAAGATCTTGGCGCATAGCTAACTATCAATGAACTATAAATAAGAATACAAACATCAGGCTATGTACACGGTCAAAGGGAAAGCGGACAAGAATTCTTTGCTGACGGAGCATATGCCGTTGGTCAAGCGCCTTGCCCATCACATGAAGGCGAAACTGCCGCCCAGCGTCGAAGTCGACGATCTGGTGCAAGCCGGGATGATCGGCCTGCTCGACGCCATCAGCCGGTACGAGGACACCCATGGCGCCCAGTTCGAGACCTATGCGGTGCTGCGCATCCGTGGCGCCATGCTCGATGAACTGCGCAACAGCGACTGGCTGCCGCGCTCGATGCGCCAGAACATGCGCAAGATCGAAACGGCGATGAGCACGCTGCAGCAGCGCCTGGGCCATCCGCCGACCGAGTCGGAGGTGGCCAAGATGCTCAAGCTGTCGCTGGCCGACTACCAGGAGATGCTGTCCGACGGCGGCGGCCACCAGCTGGTGTACTACGAGGATTTCCACGACGACGACGGCAACGACAGCTTCCTCGACCGCTATTGCTCGGACGAGGAGAGCGACCCGCTGCGCTCGCTGCTCGACGGCGACTTCCGCCAGGCCGTGATCGACGCCATCGACGCGCTGCCGCCGCGCGAAAAAATGCTGATGGGGCTGTACTATGAAGAGGAGCTCAACTTGAAAGAAATCGGCGCCGTGATGGGCGTATCGGAATCGCGCGTATCGCAATTGCATACGCAGGCCGTCGCGCGCCTGCGCGCCTCGCTCAGGGAGAAGTCGTGGACTGGGCCAGTGTAATCGGGGTGCTGCTGGCGCTGGCCGGCGTCGCCGTCGGCCAGACGCTCGAAGGCGGCAAACTATCGTCGCTGCTGCAGCCGGCCGCCTTCGCGATCGTCGTCATCGGCACCGTCGGCGCGGTGCTGCTGCAGACCAAATTCCGCACCTTCATGCGCGGCGTGCGGATGCTGCGGCTGGTGTTCGCGCCGCCCAAGGACACGCGCGCCGCGCTGGCGCGCGACATCAGCGCCTGGAACCTGGCCGCGCGCCGCGACGGCCTGCTGTCGCTGGAGCGCTACATGCTCGCCTCCAAGGACAAGTTCAACACCAAGGGCTTGCGCCTGATCGTCGACGGCATCAATCCGGACAAGCTGCGCCACCTGCTCGACACCGAGATCACCGCCTACGAAACCGAGGAGCGCCAGGCGGTGCGGATCTGGGAATCGGCGGCCGGCTACTCGCCGACGATCGGCATCCTGGGCGCGGTGCTGGGCCTGATCCACGTGATGGAAAACCTCACCGATCCCAGCAAGCTGGGCGCCGGCATCGCCGTCGCCTTCGTCTCGACGATCTACGGCGTCGGGCTGGCCAACCTGTTCTTCTACCCGGTCGCCAACAAGCTGAAGGCCATCGTCACGCAGGCGGTGCACCAGCAGGAGATCGCCGCCGCCGTGTTCTACGACATCGCCACCGGCGACCATTCGCGCGTCATCGACGAGCGCATCGCCACCTTGCTGCGGGAGCACTGACGTGCAGTACCAGTACCGGCGCGCGCGCAGGAAGTTCGACGACGACGTGGAGAACCACGAGCGCTGGCTGATTTCCTACTCCGACTTCATCACCTTGCTGTTCGCGTTCTTTGTCGTGATGTACGCCATCTCCTCGGTCAACATCGGCAAATACAAGGTGTTCTCCGACGCCCTCGGCGACGCCTTCGGCGGCGCCGGTTCGGCCGAGCCGATCAACACGCAGGTGCAGAACCTGCCGATCCCCAATCCGGGCCTGAAGCGCCGCACCGAAATGCTGCGCAAGGAAAAGGAGCAGATGACCAAGCTGGCGCAGGATCTGCTGTCCACCTTGGCGCCGCTGGTCAAGGAGGGCAAGGTGCGGGTGACGCAGAACAGCCGCGGCGTCAGCGTCGAGATCAACGCCAGCGTGCTGTTCGATCCGGCCGAGGCGCGCTTGACCGCCGATTCGGTCGAGGCGTTGCGCGCGGTCGCCGCGCTGCTCAAGGACGACAGCCACAACGTGCAGGTGGAGGGCCACACCGACAATCTGCCGATCAGCACTTCGCTGTATCCATCGAACTGGGAATTGTCGGCGGTGCGCGCCAGCAGCGTGGTGCGTCTGTTCATCGACGCCGGCGTGGCGCCGGCGCGGCTCACGGCGGTCGGCTTCAGCTCCAACGTGCCGGTGGCGCCCAACGACGACCCGATCGGCCGCGCGCGCAACCGCCGCGTGGCCGTCACCATCCTGTCGGGCATCCCCGACACGGTCACCGAATTGCCGACGACGCCGGTGGCGCCAACGGCCCCGGCCCCGGCCCCGGCACCGGCCCCGGCGCAATAAATCTTCTGAACCACGCACGGCCGATTAGCGCGGCGTAATCGGCCATGCCCGCGTCGACGCAGCGCACGCAGCGCCAATCAAGGCGCGCCGCAACAAAAGGACATGATATGAGGGGAGGGGTCAGCCGGCCAAGAAGCCGCGGCTGCGCGGAATCGTGCTCGACATCCCGCTGGCGCTATAGACGTTGTTCGCGCCGGAAGACAATGGCTGCAAGGCTTGCAACGCGCCCTGCGTGTGGCCCATCTGCTTATTGATCAGCATGCCGTTGATGCGGTTCAATTCCTTGGCCTCGCGCGTGTGTTCGAGCAACAGCTTCCACGACTGGGCGATCCGGTCGTCGGCGCTGGCGGCGATCCACGCCTCCATGCCCGACTCCTCGGCCGCAAAACCGGCCTTGCCCAGCGCGCGGTGGCGCTGGGCCGACAACAACGTCATCTGCGCGATCAGCGCGGTTTTTTTCGCCGTGACGGCCGGCAGGCCGTCGGTGTCCGCCGTCACCAGCAATTGCTGCTCCTGCTTGAGCAGCTCCAGCAGCGTGGCCATGATCTGCTCTTCTTCGCGCAGATTGTTGAGCGGGGTGACGGTTGACATGACTATCCTAACGCTTTCGTGAGTGCAGCAGATCCTTGACCGTATCGAGCAAGCCATCCGCTACTTTTTCCGAGTTGACCTGGAACTGGCCGTCGGCGATGGCCAGCTTGATGCGCTCGACCTTTTTGGTGTCGAACACGCCGCTGCTGCCGCCGGCCGCGCTGGCCGCCATGGCCTGGCCCTGGGGCGACAGGCGCACACTTTCCGAACTGGTGGCGGTCGGCGCCGGCGCCGCCTTGTCCGCGCCGCGCGCGGTCGAGGCGGGGGCCGCGTTCGACGCCGGCAAGCCGGTCGTGTTCTTTAAAGTATCGTTGATTTTCACAGCATCATCCTTCTCTGGTTGGGGCCTAAAGCCCCGGGATCTGAGTATGTAACGGCGCGCGCCGGGAAAACTTTAGCCCCGCGCGTCATCAGAACCCGGCGTTCGCTCAAAACGCCACCTCCACCAGTCCGCCCGCCTTGGCGATCCCGGTGATTTGTTGCCCACCGGAAGTTTTTACTTGGACCACCTGACCGTCGCCCGCCGTGCCCATGGCGCGCGCCTCGGCCGACACGCTGAAACCCGAACCGCTCGACACCAGCCGCACCAGTTGTCCGGATTGCACCACCGGCTTGGTGCGCAGGGTGTCGATACGCATCGGTGTGCCCGGCGGCAACGAACTATTGCTGCTGCGGCCGACCACCTGGCTGATGTCGGTGGCTATCCCGGCCGGCAACATTGTCAAATCGCCCTTCAGCATCACCAGCTGGCCGGCGTCGATGGCCTGGCCCTGGGCCAGCGGCGCGGCGCTGGCGACGTACTCGCCGATCACCGTCACGCTGGCTTGAATATATACCGTCCACGCCGACGGTGTCGCACAGCGCACGCCGACGGTGGTCTTGCCCCAGGCGCGCGCGCCGGGCATGAAAAAGGCTTGCGGCGCCGGGCAGGGGGCCAGGCTCATACGCGGGTCGATGGCGCCCACGGCGACCGTCACCTGGCCCGGCAGGCCGCCGGTCTGCACCTGCAGGAACTCCTCCACGGTGCGCTTGAGGGCGGCGCGGTCATGGTAGGCGGCCTGGCGCGGCTGCGCCGGCTGGCCGGCCTGGTTGGCCGGATTCTGCTGGCCGTGCGCGGCCGCTGCCGCCGCCGACAACAGAGCGAGGGCGGCCAGGCGGATGGCTGGACGTGCTTTGGGTGTGAGGCGTGATGTCATGGCGTAGGTTTCCCCTTCAATATTGCCATCATAGTCCGGCGGCCCCGACTTGAAAGCTTGAATAGCGCGGAAAAGCGGGTGCTTCTCTGTCGATGGTTCACTGGAGCAACTCCGTATGATGAATCCTGTCATAACAAGTTCGTCCACTGTTTGGGCGGTATCCGGAGGTTGTCATGCTTGGTAAACTCGACGATTACATGCGCTTTAACGAAGCCGCTCTGAGCCTGCGCTCGCAGCGGCAGACGGTGTTGGCGTCCAACATCGCCAACGCCGATACGCCCAATTACAAGGCCCGCGACGTCGATTTCGGCAGCGCGCTCAAGGCCGCGCTGGACAAGGCCAGCCCGAGCGCGAACGCCACGCTCAAGACCACCGCCGCCAAGCATTTCCCCAACCCCCAGCAAACCGGTGGCACGCTGGGCGACGGCACGCCGCTGTTGTACCGCGGCGTGGTGCAGGGCGCCGTCGACGGCAACACGGTCGACATGGACGTCGAACGCAACCAGTTCGCCGACAACGCCATCCGCTACGAGGCCGGCGTCACCATGATCAACGCCCAGATCAAAGGGATGATGGCGGCGATCCAGTCAGGGAACTAATCATGTCATTATTTAAAATCTTCGATGTCTCCGGTTCGGCCATGAGCGCCCAGGCGCAGCGCCTCAACGTGGTCGCCTCCAACCTGGCCAACGCCGACAGCGCCACCAGCGCCAGCGGCGAGGCCTACCGCGCCCGCCAGGTGGTGTTCGAGGCCACGCCGACGGCCAATGGCGATTCGACCGGCGTGCGCGTGCGCAAGGTGGTCGAGGACCAGTCGCCGATGAAGCAGATGTACGACCCCAAGCATCCGATGGCCGACGACAAGGGCTACGTCACCATGCCCAACGTCAACGTGGTCGACGAGATGGTCAACATGCTGTCGGCGTCGCGCTCGTACCAGACCAACGTCGAGACGATGAACGCGGCCAAGTCGCTGCTGGCGAAAACGCTGACCATCGGCCAGAACTAACACGTATCCTAAGAGAGCCCCACCATGGCCACCACCAGCGGCATCATCGACACGCCCAAGGCGTCGACGTACAACACCACCAACAGCGCCACCAGCAACACGGCGTCGACCAGCAACGACATCGGCGCCGACCAGGACAAGTTCATGAAGCTGCTGATCACGCAGCTGAAGAACCAGGATCCGCTCAATCCGATGGACAACGCCGCCATGACCAGCCAGCTGGCGCAGCTGTCGACGGTGACCGGCATCAACAAGGTCAACGCCACGCTCGAATCGCTGCGCACCGACCAGGCCAGCGCGCAATCGATGAACGCGGTCAGCCTGATCGGCAAGGGCGTGCTGGTGGCGGGCAAGGGTATCGAACTGAGCACCAGCACCGACGCGGCCGGCGTCAAGACCAGCAGCAGCGTGTTCGGCGTCGACCTGGCTTCGCCGGCCGAGACGGTCGACATCAGCATCATGGACAAGACCGGCAAGGTGGTGCGCACGATGTCGATGAAAAACGTCGACGTCGGCACCTACCCGATCACCTGGGACGGCACCATGGACGACAAGGCCGCGGCGCCGGCGGGCAGCTACACCTTCAGCGTCAAGGCCGCCAGCACCGGCAAGACGCTCACCGACGCCACGCAGTTGCAGTTGGCGGCCGTCGCCAGCGTGTCGACCGGCGCGGCCGGCGTCAAACTGAATACCTCGCTCGGCCATTTCACGATGGCCGAAATCAAGGAAGTTTTGTAAGTCTCACACCATAGGGGAATACCATGTTCCAACAAGGACTGAGCGGCCTGAACGCCGCATCCAAATCGCTGGACGTCATCGGCAACAACATCGCCAATGCCAGCACGGTCGGGTTCAAGGGTTCGCAAGCCCAGTTTGCGGACCTGTACGCCAACTCGCTCAACGGCGTCTCCGGCAACAACCCGGGCATCGGTGTGACGACCTCCAAGATCGCCCAGCAGTTCACCCAGGGTAATATCGAAACCAGCAACAACCCGCTGGACGTGTCGATCAACGGCGGCGGCTTCTTCCGCATGGTGGTCAATGGCGCGGTGCAGTACTCGCGCAACGGCCAGTTCCACGAAGATAACACCCACACGCTGGTCAACGCCCAGGGCGCGCAGCTGACCGGTTACCTGTCGAACACGGCCGGCGTGATCCAGCTCGGCGCGCCGGTGCCGCTGACCCTGGACAAGTCCGACCTGACGCCGGTGCAGACCACCAAGGCCAACTTCCAGATGAACCTCAGTTCGGCCGAGAAAGTGCCGAAAGTGAACCCGTTCAATGCGAACGACCCGAACTCGTACAACAAGCAGACCGTGCTCAACGTCTACGACAGCCTGGGCACCTCGCACATCATGACCACGTACTACGTCAAGACCGACGCCAATACCTGGGACGTGTATGCATCGGCCGACAACAAGGAAATCGTGTCCGCCGGCGTGGTCGCGTCGATCAACCTCGAACCCGGCGTGGTCGCGGCCCGTACCGCCTACAATGACGCTGTGCGCGCCGCGCCGCCCGACCAGGACATCATCAACCAGACCGCCTTCGCCTACGCGACAGCCGCCCACGCGGCGATGACCACCGCGGCCACCACGCCGCCGGCCGCGGCCACGCCCGAACAGCTGGCCTCCCTGGACGCCGCGCTCGCCGCGCTCGACCCGACCAGCAGCGGCGCGATTGTCGACATGACGCCGGACGACATCGCCGCCAAGCTGGCCGCCGCCGTCACCGTGCCAGCCGTCAAAGTCGGCACCCTGGTGTTCGACCGCAATGGCGCGCTCAGCCCGGGCGCCATGGCTGCCCTGGTGCCGGCGCAAACCCTGCCGTTCTCGATCACCTTGCCGATCTTCCCGGACACCGGCGCGGAACAGCCGATGACGGTGCTGACCACGTTCGACAAGACCACCCAGTACGGCAGCGTGACCAACGACCTGGGCTCGACCCAGGACGGTTACTCGGCCGGTTCGTGGCAGCGTTACGCGATCGACGAGAACGGCGTGATCCTGGGCCAGTACAGCAACGGCAAGTCGCGCGCCATGGGCCAGATTGCCATGGCCAACTTCGCCAGCGTCGACGGCCTGACCCCGCTGGGCAATAACGCCTGGGCGGAAAGCTCGAACTCGGGTCCTCCGCAAGTGGGCGTACCGAACGCCGGTTCGATGGGATCGTTGCGCGCCAGCTCGGTGGAAACGTCGAACGTCGACCTGACGGCCGAACTGGTCAATATGATCACCGCGCAGCGCGTCTACCAGGCCAACGCGCAAACGATCAAGACCCAGGACGGCATCATGCAGACCCTGGTGAATCTGAGGTAATAAGCTGCGTTAATGAAGGAGTAAACCATGGACCGTCTGATCTACACCGCGATGACCGGGGCGCGGCACGTGCTGGAGCAGCAAGCGACCACGTCCAACAACCTGGCCAACGTCAACACCACCGGCTTTCGCGCGCAGCTCGACAGCTTCCGCGCCGTGCCGGTGGTGTCGGAGGGCTTGCAAACGCGCGCCTTCGTGGTCGATTCGACGGTCGGCGCCGACATGCGCGCCGGGCCGATCCAGACCACCGGCCGGCCGCTCGACATCGCCATCCGCGACCAGGGCTGGATCGCCGTGCAGTCGCCGGACGGTTCCGAGGCCTACACCCGCAACGGCAGCCTGAAGGTTAGCGAAAACGGCCTGCTGCAAACGGCCGGCGGCCAGACCCTGATCGGCGACGGCGGCCCGATCGCCATTCCGCCGGACGTGACGGTGATGATCGCCGGCGACGGCACCGTCAGCACCGTCTCGACCGACTATCAGCCCGGCCCGTCCAACACGCTGGGCCGCATCAAGCTGGTCAATCCGGACCCCAAGGGCCTGGTGCGCGGCAACGACGGCCTGTTCCGCCAGAAGGACGGCACGCCGGCGCAGAACGATCCGCTGGTGCGCGTGGTCGACGGCGCGGTCGAGGGCAGCAACGTCAATCCGGTCGATTCCATGGTCAATATGATCAGCTTGGCAAGGCAGTTCGAGATGCAAATGAGCCTGTTGAAGAACGCCGAGAATAACGCCGCAAAAGCCACCCAGATCCTCGCTTTGGGTTGATGACCTCTCCCGCATAATGGTGGTGTGGGATGAGTAGCTGTCGCTTCTGGCCGCTCCCATCCATGCTACGGGAGAAGGAAAATGATACGTTCACTTTGGATCGCCAAGACGGGCATGGAAGCGCAGCAGACCGCGCTCGACGTCACGTCCAACAATCTGGCCAACGTCAGCACCAACGGGTTTAAAAAGTCGCGCGCCGTCTTCGAAGACCTGCTGTACCAGAACATCCGCCAGCCCGGCGGCCAATCGTCGCAACAGACCAACCTGCCATCGGGCATGCAGCTCGGTACCGGTGTGCGTCCCGTCGCGATCGAACGCGTCCACACCCAGGGCAATCCGCAGTCGACCGGCAACGACAAGGACCTGATGGTCAACGGCAACGGCTTCTTCAACGTGCTGCTGCCCGACGGCACCACCGCCTACACCCGCGACGGCTCCTTCCAGCGCGACAACAACGGCCAGATGGTCACCTCCAGCGGCTTCGTGCTGCAGCCGGCCATCACCATCCCGATCACCGCGCAAAGCATCACCGTCGGCCGCGACGGCACCGTTTCGGTGACGTTGCCCGGCCAGGTCGCGCCGCAGCAGATCGGCAGCATCCAGTTGTCGACCTTCATCAACCCGACCGGGCTCGAGTCGAAGGGCGAGAACCTGTACGTCGAGACCGGCGCGTCGGGCAATCCGCAGACCAACACCCCGGGCACCAACGGCACCGGCGTGATCCTGCAGGGCTTTGTCGAAACGTCCAACGTCAACGTGGTCGAGGAGATGGTCAACATGATCCAGAACCAGCGCGCCTACGAAATCAATTCCAAGGCCATCACCACGTCCGACCAGATGCTGGCCAAGCTGGCGCAGCTGTAAGGGGCAGACCATGAAACACGCATTTTCCGCACTCTCGATCATCGCCGCGGCCGCCCTGGGCGGTTGCATGAGCACGCCGACCTCGATCGTCAACACGCCGATGTCGGCGCGCCCGCTCAACGCCGAGCAACTGGCCGCCAAGCCCAACAACGGCGCCATCTACCAGGGCGCGGCTTTCCGCCCGATCTTCGAGGACCGCCGCGCGCGCCAGGTGGGCGACGTGCTGACCCTGGTCATTACCGAACGCACCACCGCCAACAAGGCCGGCACCAGCTCGGGCAACAAGTCCGGCAATGTCAGCGTGGCGCTGCCCAAGCCGCTGCAATCGACGTTCGGCAACCCGCTGGCCGTGACCAACGAAAGCAAGTACAGCGACGGCGACAACCAGACCGCCAGCAACGCCTTCACCGGCACCATGGGCGTGACGGTGGTCGAGGTGCTGTCGAACGGCAACCTGATCGTGGCCGGCGAGAAGCAGGTGGCGATGAACAAGGGCGTCGAATTCATCCGCTTCTCCGGCATGATCAATCCCGACAACATCGCCACCGGCAACACCGTGGCCTCGACCGCCGTGGCCGACGCCAAGGTCGAATACCGCACCAGCAGCCAGGTCGACCGCGCGGAAATGGCCTCGATGGCCTCGCGCTTCTTCCAAAGCCTGCTGCCGTTCTGAGGCCATGATGAACAACCTGACCCACGCCCCGCGCCGCGTCGTCAAAATCTGCAAGCTGGTGGCGATCGCGCTGGCGTTCGTGCTGCTGGCGTCGATGGTGCAAAGCGCCCACGCCGAGCGCCTGCGCGACCTGGCCAGCATCGCCGGCGTGCGCCAGAATCAGCTGATCGGCTACGGCATCGTCGTCGGCCTTGACGGCAGCGGCGACCAGACCACGCAAACCCCGTTCACCGTGCAAAGCGTGGTGTCGATGCTGCAGCAACTGGGCGTGAACCTGCCGCAGGGCACCCAGCTGCAACTGAAGAACGTCGCCGCCGTCATGGTCACCGCCTCCTTGCCGCCGTTCGCGCAGCCGGGCCAGACCCTGGACATCACCGTCTCGTCGATGGGCAACGCCAAGAGCCTGCGCGGCGGCACCTTGTTGATGACGCCCTTGAAGGGCGCCGACGGCCAGGTCTACGGCATGGCCCAGGGTAACGTGCTGGTGGGCGGCGTCGGCGTCGCCGCCGGTGGCGCCGGCGGCAGTTCGCTGACCGTCAACCACCTGAGCGTGGGCAAGATTTCCGCGGGTGCAACGGTCGAGCGCGCCGTCGCCTCCAACCTGGGCGAGGGCAACCAGATCAAGCTGGAACTGAACACCGCCGACTTCGCCACCGCCAGCCGCGTGGTCGAGGCCATCAACGACAAATACGGCCCGGGCATCGCCTACGCGCTCGACAGCCGCGTGATCCGCGTGCAGTCGCCCAGCGGCAGCGACCAGCGCGTGACGTTCATCGGCACCTTGCAGGACATGCAAGTCAATCCGGCCGAGCAGCCCGCCAAAGTCATCATGAACGCGCGCACCGGCTCGGTGGTGATGAACCGCGCCGTGACGCTTGAAACGTGCGCCATTTCCCACGGGAATATGTCAGTCTCGGTGACAGCCGATCCGCAGGTGAGCCAGCCCAACGCGCTGGCCGGCGGCCGCACCGTCGTCACGCCCAACCAGAGCGTCGATATCAAGAAGGATAGCGGCAAGGTGATGATGGTCAAGGGCGGCGCCTCGCTGGCCGAAGTGGTCAAGGCGCTCAACGCCATCGGCGCCACGCCGCAGGACCTGCTGTCGATCCTGCAGGCCATGAAAGCCGCCGGCTCGCTGCGCGCCGAGCTGGAAATTATTTAAGCGGAGTTCGCCATGACCAGTCCCAAGACATCCAACGACCTCGGCAGTAATCTGAGCAGCAAGTTCGCGCTCGACGTCAAGGACATGGGCGCGCTGCGCCAGTCGGCCAAGGCCGGCGGCGCCGAGTCGCTGAAAACCGCCTCCACCCAGTTCGAGGCCATGTTCGTCAACATGATGATGAAGAGCATGCGCGACGCCTCGCCGCAGGACGGCATGATGAACAGCGAGCAGACCAAGATGTTCACCACCATGCTCGACCAGCAGACCAGCCAGAACATCGCCAAGAAGGGCATCGGCCTGTCCGACGTGCTGATCCGCCAGCTGACCAAGACCGCCGACGCCAAGGCGCTCGACATCGGCGGCGCCGGCGACGGCGCCAGCGGCGCCAACGCGGGCAGCTTCAGCGGCGTGGCCAGCCTGATGGACGCCAAGCTGCAAAAGGCCATCGCGGCGGCCGGCGGCGCCGGCGCCGCCAACGTCGCCCCTAAAACGGGGGCGGTCGACGACAACAGCGCAGGGGTGGGTAAAACCGCGGCGACGGTCAGCGGCAACCGCGGCTCGCAGGCGCCGCACGTGCGCAGCTTCCAGGAGAAGCTGTCGGCCCACGCCGAGGAGGCCAGCCTGGCCACCGGCATTCCGGCCAAGTTCATGCTGGGCCAGGCGGCGCTCGAGAGCGGCTGGGGCAAGCGCGAGATCAAGGGCCGCGACGGCACCAACAGCCACAACCTGTTCGGCATCAAGGCCGGCGGCGACTGGAAGGGCAAGACGGTCGACGCCACCACCACCGAATACGTCAACGGCAAGGCCCAGACCCGCGTCGAGAAATTCCGCGCCTACGACAGCTACGCCGACAGCTTCAAGGATTACGCGAAATTGTTGTCGAACAATCCACGCTACGAGAAGGTGCTCGCCAGCGGCGGCGACGCCAGCAGCTTCGCCCGGGGCTTGCAGAAGGCGGGCTACGCCACCGACCCGCAATACGCGGCCAAATTGACCAGCATCATCACGCGCTCGCTGGCCGGCTGACCGGTGGCGGCCGGGCGCGCCGTGGCGGTTCATGCAACGTTGATTCAAGTTTTCCGGCGCGCCGCCGTTACCAATAATAACTAAGAGTAAAACATCATGAGTCTTCTCAGCATCGGCAAAAGCGGTCTGTTGGCAGCGCAGGTGGGGCTGGCAACCACCGGCAACAACATCACCAACGCTGGCGTGCCCGGTTACAGCCGTCAGGTGGCGATCCAGGTCGACACGCCGACGCAGGACAAGGGCTTCGGGTTCGTCGGCACCGGCACCGAGGTGGCGGCCGTGCGCCGTTACTACGACAACTTCCTCGCCACCCAGCTGCGCAACGCCGAGTCGAACCAGGCCTCGCTCGATGTGTACAGCAAGCAGATCAGCCAGATCGACAACCTGCTGGCCGATCCGACCGCCGGCTTGTCGCCGGCGATGCAGGACTTCTTCAACGGCGTCCAGGACGCCACCTCCAATCCGGCCTCGGCCGCGTCGCGCCAGGCCATGCTGTCGAGCGCCGAGTCGCTGGCGGCGCGCTTCCAGGGCATGAGCGCGCGCCTGTCGGAAATCGCCTCCGGCGTCAACGGCCAGATCGTCTCGAACGTCGGCGAGATCAATTCCTTCGCCCGCCAGATCGCCGAACTCAACAATACTATCGCCGGGCTCAGCACCGACGGCAAGGCGCCCAACGACTTGCTGGACCACCGCGACGCGCTGCTGACCGAACTGAACAAGCTGGTCAAGACCACCGTCATCGCCGGCGACAACAATTCGCTGACGGTGCAGATGGGCACCGGCCAGCCGCTGGTGGTGGGCAACAAGGCCTTCACCCTGGGCACGTCGACCTCGCCGACCGACGTTTCGCGCGTCACGGTCGGCTACCTGGCCGACACCGGCGGCTTCAGCCCGCTGCCGGACCGGGTGCTGACCGGCGGCCAGCTGGGCGGCCTGCTGGAGTTCCGCAACGGCGCCATGGACCGCGCGCAAAATTCGCTGGGCCAGGTGGCGGCCGCCATCGCCGTCACCTTCAACGCCCAGCACGAGCTGGGCCAGGACCAGAACGGCGCCCTCGGCACCGCCTTCTTCGGCCCGATCAACGCCTACGTCGGCACCAATGCGAACAACCTGGCGAGCAGCACCGCCGACGTCACCGCCGTGGTCAAGGACGCCAGCGCCTTGACGGCGAGCGACTACAGCGTCGACTTCGACGGCACCAGTTTCAGCGTCAAGCGCCTCAGCGACGGCCAGGTCACGCAGATCAACCCGTTCCCGCAGACCGAGCCGCAAGTGATCGACGGCGTGGCCTACACCATCACCGGCACGCCGGCCGCCAACGACAATTTCCTGGTGCGGCCGACCTACAACGCCGCCAAGGATTTCGACGTGCTGGTCGAGGACCGCACCAAGATCGCGCTGGCCGCGCCGATCTCGACCACTGCGCCGACCACCAACGCCGGCAACGCCAAGATCACGGCCGGCACCGTCGACGCCAACTACCTGACGCCGGGCAACGCGCTGACCGCGCCGGTGACCTTGACCTTCGACAAGGCCAGCGGTTCGCTGTCGGGCTTCCCGGCCGGGCAGGACGTGACGGTGACGGTCAACGGCACGGCCACAGTGTATCCGGCCGGCACGGCGAGCATTCCGTACACGGACGGCGCGGCCATCAGCTTCGGCGGCATCAACCTGGCCATCAGCGGCACGCCGGCCGATCTGGACAAATTCACGGTCGGCCCCAACACCAGCGGCGTGGGCGACAGCCGCAACGGCGCCTTGCTGGCGGCGCTGCAGACCAAGAACACGATGGACAACGGCAATGCCAACTTCCAGACCACCTATGCGCAGATGGTCAACTATGTCGGCAACAAGGCGCGCGAGGCGCAGATCGGCGGCGCCGCCGCCGACGCCGCCGTGGCGCAGGCCACCAACGCGCAGCAAAGCGTGTCGGGCGTGAATCTGGATGAGGAAGCGGCCAATCTGTTACGCTACCAGCAGGCCTACCAGGCGTCGGGCAAGGTGATGCAGGTGGCCAGCCAGCTGTTCGACACCTTGCTGAGCCTGGGCAATTAAGTGGAAACCAAGTGGCAAAACCAAGTGGCAAAACCAAGTCGCACCGAATGGGCGAAACCAGCGGGCGGCTCGGCGCCCGATACAGAATATTGACGAGGTAGCATCATGATCATGCGCATCAGTTCCAAGACCATCTACGACGTCGGCGTCGGGCAGATCAGCTCGCTGCAGTCGGCGCTCGCGCGCACCCAGTCGCAGTTGTCCACCGGGCGCAAGAACCTGACCGCCGCCGACGATCCGATCGCCACCGCGCGCGCGCTCGAAGTGACGCAATCGCAGGGCATCAACACGCAGCTGGTGACCAACCGCGCCAACGCCAAGGGCATGCTGTCGCTGGAAACGGTGGCGCTGCACAGTTCGGGCACGATCATGCAGGACATTAAGACGCTGCTGGTCAACGCCGGCAACGGCAGCATGACCCAAAAGGACCGGGAGTCGCTGGCCGTCGAGCTCGAGGGCAGGCTGCAGGATTTGCTGGGCCAGGCCAACAGCTCGGACGGGGTCGGCGGCTATGTGTTCTCCGGCTACAAATCGACGACGTTGCCGTTCACGCAAACGGCCACCGGCGCCGCCTACCAGGGCGACCAGGGGCAGCGCTCGCTGCAGGTGGGCTCGACGCGCACCTTGCCGATCAGCGATTCGGGCGCGTCCGTGTACGAGAACAACGCCACCGGCAACGGCACCTTCGTCACCGGCGCGGCGCCCGGCAATCTGGACCGCGGCGGCAGCGGCATCATCAGCGGCGGCTCGGTCAAGGACGCCACCCAGCTGACCGGCAACCGCTACCAGATCGATTTCCAGGTGGTGCCGGCCTCGCCCGGCGTGCCGAAGGTGACCACCTACACCGTCACCGACCTGACCTTGAACCAGCCGGTGCCGGCCACGCCGGTGCCGGCCGTGCCGCAACCGTATGTCAGCGGGCAAAACATCACCTTTGACGGCATGCAATTCGATATCAAGGGCGATCCGGCCGACCTCGACAGCTTCAGCGTCGAGCCCAGCACCAAGCAGTCGGTGTTTACCACCATCACCGACATCATCTCGGCGCTGCGCGCGCCCGGCGACGGCCCGGCCGGCCAGGCCAGCCTCAGCAACAAGCTCAACCAGGCGCACCTGAACGTCGACAGCGCCTACGACAACATGCTGTCGATCGAGTCGGCGGTCGGCTCGCGGCTCAAGGAGCTCGACTACCTCGACAGCTCCGGCGACGACCTCAACTTGCAATACGCGACCACCTTGTCCGGCCTGCAGGACGTCGACGTGGTCAAGGCGATCTCGCTGTTCACGCAGCAGCAGACCAACCTGGACGCGGCGCAAAAGTCGTTCAAGACCTTGTCCGGCCTGTCGCTGTTCAACTACATCAGCTAGTCGTCCCGGCTAGTCGAAGCCCAGGTCCGCGACCGGCACCGCCAGCGGCGCCGACGGCGAGCGGCCCAGCACCCGGTTGATGGTGCGGCCGAGCACGCGGATATCGTTGTCGAAGCCGCCGTGGCTGGCCTGTTCGCTGCGCGTCGCCGACACCCGGACCCGGTCGCTCGTGACCTCGCAGGCGGCGGCGCCGTCGGCCTGCGGCGGCAGCGCCGCCACCCACGCGCGCCACGCCTTCACCCGCGGCCAGTCGGCCGGCTTCCACAGATCGTCGTCGTGCTGGTTGGCGCCCCGGTACAGCAGGCGCTGCAGGCCCGCCAGCGGCGTCTTGCGGACGTTTTCGAACCCCCGGCTCACCAGATACAGCAACGATTTGCCGTACGGCCCGACCGTGTCGGCGCGCTCGCTCACGTCCGACAGCAGGTGCAGCCAGAAGCGGTCGGCGGCGATGAAGCCGTCCGCCACCCTGGCCTGGTAGTGGCGCGCCGCGAAGTCGAGCGAACAGGCCGGCGCGTACAGCGTCACCGAGGCCACCGGCAGGCCGGCGGCCTGGCACAGGTCGAGCAGGTGGCCGTGCACGAAGGAACCAGCCGAATGGCCCACCAGGTGCAATTCCAGCCCGGGATGGGCGCTGCGCAGGCGCACCAGGGCGGCCGCCAGCAGGTGCAGCGCGCCGCCGTCCAGCGCGGCCCCGGCGGCGTTGGCCTTCATCTCGTTCCACGCCCACTTGACGTTGTGGGCGGCCGCCTCCAGCAGCTTGTCGCGGGCCTCGGCCGCCAGGCCGCCGAACAGCGACTGGCCGGCGACGGCGCCGAGCGCGTCGTCCAGCGCGCCGGCGACGGTGTCGAGGATGCCGGTGCGCCAGGTGTAGAACAGCGGATAGACGCCGTTGGCCATGAAGTACGGGCCCATGACACGGATGCGCCGGATCGCGTCGGCTTCCGCGTTGAGGCCGCCATGGGCGTAGACGACGATTTTCTTGCTGGCGCCCTCGGCGCCGCGCAGCCAGCGGTCGACGTTTTCCAGCGCCACCCGTTCGACCAGGTCGCCGGCGCGGCCGATGTCGGGACGGCCGATGCGCACCGCGCCGTTGTTGCCGGCCACCAGCGCGTGCTCGTAGGCGGCCTCGGTGCTCCACGGCTGGGCCGCCGTGGCCGCCGCGGCGGCCAACCCGGCGCGCGGCGCGGCACGGGGATGCGTGTCGCCCGACGCCAGCGACTGGCCGATGCGGCGCGCGCGCGACGGCGGCAGCGCCTGTTCCACCCGCGGCACGCCCAGCGCGGCGACCCAGGCGTCGGTGCCGTTGGCAAGCCAGTCCGGATAAGCCAGCACGGCGAAGCCGCCCGCGCCCCAGTCCGCGCCCCAGGAATTCTGCACCACGAAGCCGCGCTCGTTGTAGCCGACCAGCGCGAACGCGTGGCCGCCGGTCGCCTCGGCGCCGTCGCGCCAGGCGATGTCGGGCAGGCCGTCGTGGCCTTGGCCCGGCGCCTGTGACCGGCTGGGGCCGAGCGCCCAGCCCTCGTGCACGGCCGCCGACACATAAATGGCGCCGATCTCGTGGATGGCCGCCTGCATGTCGGTCAGCGAGGCGCTGTCGACGCGGTAGTAGGTGCCCAGCGGGCGCGCCAGCGCGTCGCGCGCCCAGTCGTCGGCGGGGCGGTAGGCGCTGGCGCCGGCCGCGTGCACGCTGCGGGTCCACAGCGCATCTGCGCAGCTGCCGTGCTTGTTCCACCCCTTCATGGCGCCACGGCAGCTCGAGCCGTCGTAATCCTCGCCCGGCCATTCGTCGTAGAAGCGCGCCAAGTCGTACAGCATGTGCGGGCTGACGCCGGTGAAATCCTTGTTGTTTTTCGCGTTCGTCCACAACAGGAAGTTGACGGTGGCCGCCAGGCCGTAGCCGGTGCAGGCGCCGTCCTTGTCCTGGTCCAGCACCAGTCCCCGTTTGATGTACGGCGGCAGCAGCCGGCGCAGCGTGGCGTCGTCGGGCCAGCGCGGCGGCAGCGAGGCGATCGGCGGCGCGTAGCGGCGGTCGCGCAGGTCGAGCCGGTCCGCGCGCGCGTCCAGTTGTACGGTTTTGGCGCCGAGCTTGATTTTTCGCGTGGGCATGCTGGTCGACCGGTGGAGGTATCGACGCTAGTCTACGAAGGAATCAACGTTGTGTAAATTACAAAGTGCAAACGGACGGCGCAAAAAAAACGGCAAGCACGAGGCTTGCCGCTGTCGGATGCCGCGCCGGCCCTACCTGGCGGCCAGCATACCGGCCGGCGCCGGCTTGCGGAACCACTCGTCGCCGTGCGCCGTCGCCGCGCCGCTCAAGCCGGTGCCGGCATGGTATTGCCGCATCTGGTCGCCGAGGGCGGCGACACTGCTGTCCAATGCGCTCGCGGGTGCCGTCATGCCGGCCGCCATCGTCAATTGTCCGGCAGCGGTGGGCGCCGCCTGCGCCTGCGCGTAGCCGCCCAGCGCCTGCGCCATCGCGCTCACCTGTGTGGCAACCCCGGTGGCAAACCCGGTGGCAACCCCGGTGCCGCCCCCGCCAGCCGGCGCGCCGGCGCGCTCGGCCCGGAACCAGACGTCGGCCACCTGGTGGACGGCGCCGTCGGCGCTGGTGTAGCCCGATTCCAGTCCGATCCAGTTGCCGTTGTCCAGTGCGCTGGTCCTGGTGGCGCCGACGTTCACGCTGGCGATGCCGAGCGCGTCCAGCGTGCGCAGCTCGCCGCTCTGGCTGACGCCGTCCGCGTTGGCGTCCACCCACACCCGCAGGTCGCCGAACTGCGCGTCCTTCGCGTCGACGACGCCGTCGCCGTTGGCGTCGAGCTCGGCCAGCGCGGCGAAGCCGTCGCGTGCCTTGCCGCCGCCGGCGGTGGCCGTGCTGGTTCCGAACAGCTCGCCGCCGTCGTTGATGGCGCCGTCGCCGTTGCGGTCCAGCGCGAGCAGGCCGTCGCCCTGGCCGACCCATCCGGTGGCGACCTGCCGGCCGTCGGCGTGCAGGTCGAAGCGGACGCCGGCCTCCAGCGCCAGGGTGCGCACGCCGTTGCCGTCGAGGTCGAGGATCAACGGACTGGTCAGCAACGCCGCGCGCTGCTCGTCGCTCAGCGCGGCCAGCTGGTCGGCGCTGAACGCGCCGGCCTGCGCCATCGTGAAGGCCGACAGCTCGGCCACCGTCAGCGCGGCGACCTGGTCGGACGTGAGCGCGGCGATCTGCAGCGCCTTGAGCGAGCGCACCTGCGCCGTGGTGAACGCGGCGACCTGGTTGGCGCTCAGGTTGGCGATGGTGGCGGCCGATAGCGCCGCCACCTGCGCCGTGCGCAGCGCGACGATGTCGTTGGCGTCGAGCATCTGGATCTGGTCGGAATTCAAGGCGTTGAACACCGACGCGTTCAGCGCCACGACCTGCGGCGCCTCCAGGCTGGCCACCTGGGCGGTGGTCAGGCCCAGCGCCTGCGCCGCGCCCAGCGCGGCCAACTGGTTGGTGCGCAGGTTGCCGATCATCTCGGCGCCGAGGCCGGCGATCTGGGACGACGTGAAGCCGGTCATCTGGCCGGCGGTGAAGGTATTAAGCGAGCTCAGCGAGCCGAGCTGACTGGTGGTCAGGCCGCGGATCTTGGTCACGTCCAGGCCGGCCAGGGCGCGCGTGCTCAGCGCCGTGAACTGCTCGATCGTGAGCGCGCCCAGCTGGCTGGTCTTGAGCGAACTCAGTTGCACCGAGCTCAGGGCGGCGACCGCCGCCAGGTTCAGCGTGCCGATTTGCAGCGTGCTCAGCGCGACCAGGTTGAGGCCGGGCAGCTGGCGGGTGCTCAGCGCGCCGAGCTGGCCGGCGGTCAGCTGCGCCACCTGGCCCAAGCTCAGCCCGCCGAGCTGCGCCGAGCGCAACGTGGCGAAGTGGTCGCCGTCGATGGCGCTTACCTGCTGCGTGGTCAGCGCCGCCACCTGGCCGAGGTTGAGCGCGGACAGCGTGCGCAGGCTGTTGATCTGCCCGGTCGACAACGCGCCGACGTCGGCCACGCTGATGGCCTCGATCTGCGAGGTGTTCAGGACGCCCACCTGCGCCAACGTCAGCGCGGCGATCTGCGGCCGGGTCAGGGCGTCGACCTGGGCGTCGCTGAGCGCGCCGATGTCCTCGATCTCCATGCTGGCGATCTGGTCGGTGCTCAGCCCCGCCAACGCGGTCAGGTTGATGGCGCGCACCTGGCCGGTGCTGAGCGCGGCCAACTGGTCGGTGCTGATGCCGCGCAACTGCGTCAGCGTCAGCGCGGCGACCTGGGCCGGCCGCAACGTGGCGAGCTGGTCCATACCGAGCGCGATCAGCTGGTCGGTCGTCAGCGCGGCGACCTGGGCGCTGGTGAAGGCCGACAACGTGCTCAGGCCGGCCAGCTGGGCGTTCGACACGGCCTTCATCTGGGCCGCCGTCAGCGCCGCCAGTTCGGCCGTCGACAGCACGCCGAACTGCTCGACGCTCAGCTGCGAAATCTGCAATGTCGACAGCGCCGCGAACTGCTGCGAGCGCAGGCCCGCCAGGTCCTCGATCTCCAGCGCGGCGATCTGCTCGCTCGACAGGCCGCGCAGGGCGGCGGTGCCGAGGGCGCGCCACTGCTCGACCGACAGCGCCTGGATCTGGTGCGTGGTCAGCGCCTGCACTTGCCGGCTGGTGAGCGCGCCGATCTGCCGGCTGTTCAGCGCGGCCAGCTGGGTGTCGCTGAGCGCCTGGATGCGCTCGGTGCTCAGCGCGGCCACCTGGGCCGTGCTGAACGAGCCGATCACGTCGAGCAGCGCGAACTGCTCCGGCGTCAGGTAGCCCAGCTGGGCGGCGCTGAGCGCGGCCACCTGGGCCGCCGTCAGCGCCATCAGCTGGACGCTGGTCATGCCGCTGACCTCGGCCGAGGTCAGCGCGCGGATCTGCGCGGTCTTGAGCGCGGCCAGGTCGAGCGGTTCGAGCGCGGCGAACTGGTCGACGCTGAGCGAGGCGATGGCCCGGGTCGACAGCGCGGCCGCCTGCGTCGGCGTCAGGTTGATGATCTGGTCGGCGCTCAGCGCGCGCGCCTGGTTGACCGTCAGCGCCGAGATCGCGCCGGTCGAAATGGCGGCGATCTGGTCCAGGCTGAGCGCGGCGATCTGGTCGGTGGTGAGCGACATCAGCTGCGTCGAGCGCAGCGCGGCGATGTCGCCCAGCTCGATGGCGGCGATCTGTTCGGCGGTCAGTCCGGCCAGCGCGCGCGTGGTCAGCGCCAGCAGTTCGGCGGCGGTCAGCGCGACGATCTGGTCGGTCGTCAGCAGGGCGGCCTGGGCGGCGCTCAGCGCGGCGATCTGCGCGGTGCGCAGCGCGGCGATCTGCTCCGGCAGCAGCGCCTGCAATTGGTCGCCGCTCAGCGCGCGCACCTGGGCCGTCGTCAGGCCGCCGATGTTGGTCAGCGCGCGCAGCTGGTCGGCGCTGAGCGCGGCCACCTGTTGCGTCTTGAGGCTGGCCACTTCCTGGGTGGTCAGCGCGCCGACCTGCTCGGCGGTGAAGGCCAGCAACTGGTCGGTCGACAGCGCCTGGATCTGCGCCGTCTTCAGGCCGGGGATGTCGGCCGCCTCGATGGCGGCGATCTGGGCGGCGCTGAGCGCGCGCAGCGCCGGCAGGCTCAAGGCCCCGACCTGGGCCGCGCTCAAGGCGACGAGCTGCTCGGCGCTGAACACGGCGATCTGCGCGGTCTGCAGCGCGCCGATCTGGCGCGAGTTGAGCAATTCGATGTCGAGCGCGGTCAGCGCGGCGATGCGCGCCAGCGACATGGCGGCGATCTGCGCGGTCGAGTAGTCGGCCAGGTTGCCCAGCGCGGCGGCCTGCTCGGGCGTCATCGCGCCCAGCTGGGTCTGCGAGAAGGCGGCGATGTCGGCGCTGCTGAGCGCGTGCAACTGGTCCAGCGTCAGCGCGACGACCTGGTCGGTCGTGAGCGAGCGCAGCTGCGCGGTGGTGAACGCGGCCAGGTCCTCGACCTCGATCTGCGCGATCAGGGTCGGGTCCAGGCGCGACAGCAGGGCGGTGGCGATGGCGCGGATCTGCCCGGTCGACAGCGTGATCAGCTGGGCGGCGGTCAGGCCGCCGGCCTGGTTCTTGGTCAGCGCGGCCAGCTGGCGCGTGCCGAAGGTGGCGAAGCGCTCGGCCGTCATCGCGCCCAGCTGGTCGGTGCTGAGGGCGGCGATCTGCACGCTCGTCAGCGGCTTCAGGCTCGACAGCGCGGCCAGCTGGTCGGCCGTCAGGTAGCCGATCTGGCGCGTCGTCAGCGCCGAGATCTCGGTGCTGGTGAGGGCCCCGTACTGGTCGGCCGACAACGCCGCCAGCTGGTCGCTGCCCAGCACCACCAGCTGGCTGGTCTTGAGCGCGGCCAGGTCGTCGCCGGCCAGCGCGGCGATCTGGTCGGTGGTCAGCGCCGCGATGGCCGCGTTCGACAAGGCGCGGATCTGCGCGGTGGTCAGCGCCGGGATCTGGTCGGTGGTGAAGTACTGGATCTGGCTGGTCGTGAACGCGGCGATCTGGGCGGTGCGCAGCGCGGCGAACTGCTCCGGCGTGAGCGCGAGGATCTGGTCGCTCGACAGGCCGGCCACCTGGCGCGTGCTCAGGCTGGCCAGGCTGCCCAGCGCGGCGAACTGGGCGTTGCTGAGCGCGGCGATCTGGCGCGTGGTCAGCGCGCCGATTTCCTGGCTGGTCATGCTCGCCAGTTGCACCAGGGTCAGCGCGGACACCTGGTCGGTCGTCAGCGAGGCGACCTGGTCGGTCCTGAGCACGACGATGTCGGCCAGTTCGATCGCGGCGATCTGGTCGGTCGTCAGCGCCGCCAGCGCCGCCGTCGACAGGCCGCGCACCTGGCGCGTCTCGAGCGCGATGATCTGGTTGGTGTTGATCGCCTGCAGCTGGGCGCTGCTCAGCGCGTTGAGCTGGCGCGTGGCCAGGGTGGCGATCTGGCCCAGGCCCAGGCTGTCGATCTGGGTGCTGGTCAGGGCCCGGATCTGCAGCGTCGTCAGCGGCGCCAGCGATGCCAGGCTGCCCAGCTGGGCGGTCGACAGCGCGGCGATCTGCGCGCTCTTCAGGCTGGCCATGGCGCGCGTGCTCAGCGCGGCGAACTGGCCGGCGGTGAGCGCGGCCAGCTGGTCGCTGCTGAGGATGGTGATCTGGTTGGTGCCCAGCGCGGCGATGTCGATCGCCTCGATCGCGGCCACCTGGTCGGTCGACAGCGCGGCCAGGGTGGCGGCGTTCAGGCTGCGCACCTGTGCGGTGCTCAGCGCGACGATCTGGTTGGTCGTCAGCGCCCCCACCTGGACGCTGGTCAGGCCGGCGATCTGGTTGGTGCGCAGCGTGGCGATCTTGTCGAGCGCCAGGCTGGCGATCTGGTCGGTGGTCAGCGCGCCGATCTGGCGGCTCGTCAGCGGCGCCAGGTTGGCGAAGCTGGCCACCTGGTCGGTCGTGAGCGCGGCGATCTGGACGGTGGTCAGGGCGGCGATGTGTTGCGTGCTCAGCGTCGCGAACTGGCTGTTGGTGAGCCGGCCCAGCTGGTCGGTGGTGAGCGCCGCGATTTGCCGCGTCGACAGCGCCAGCACGTCGGCCAGCTCGATCGCCGGCACCTGGTCGGTGGTCAGCGCGGCGATCTGGGCCGAGCCGAGCGCGCGGATTTGCGCGGTGGTCAGCGCCACCACCGCATTGGTGCTCAGGGCGCCGATCTGGTCGGTGGTGAGCGCGGCGATCTGGCGCGTCGTCAGGCTCGCGACGATGGCCAGCGACAGCGAAGCGATCTGGTCGGTGGTGAGCGCGGCGATGGCCGCCGTCGAGAAGCTCGCCAGCGACGACAGCGCGCCGAGCTGGTCGCTGGTGAGGGCGGCCTTCTGCGCGGCCGTCAGCGCGGCGATTTCCTGGGTGGTCAGCACGGTGATCTGGCGGGTCGTCAACGACGCCACCTGGTCGGTCGACAACGCGGCGATCTGGCGCGTTGACAGGCTGGCCAGCACCGTGTTGCCGAGCGCGACGATCTGGTCGGTCGTCAACAGGCCGATGTTGGCGGTCGACACGCCGCGCACCTGGGCGGTGGCCAGGCCGGCGATCTGGGCGGTGGTCAGCGCGATCAACTGGTCGCTGTTGAGGGCGGCGATCTGCTGCGAGCGCAAGGTGCCCAGGTCGGCCAGGTTCAGGTGCGCCAACTGGTCGGTGCTGAACGCGCCCAGTTGGCGCGTGGTCAGCGCCGACAGCGTGGCCAGCGCGTCGATTTGCGCGTCGTCCAGGCTGGCGATCTGGGCCGCCGTCAGCGCGGCCACCTCGGCGGTGGTGAGCGCGCCCAATTGGCGGCTGGCCAGCGCGTCGAGCTGGTCGCTGCCGAGCGCGGCGATCTGGCGCGTGCTCAGCGCCATGATCTCGTCGAGGCGCAGCGCGGCGATGCGGTCGGTGCCGAGCGCGGCGATGCGGTCGGTGCCCAGCGCGCGCAATTGCGCCGTCGTCATCGCCTGCACCTGGTCGCTGGTCATGGCGGCGGCCTGCTCGATGCTGAGCGCGGCGATCTGCGCCGTTTGCAGCGAGACGAAGTCGGCCGTGCCCATCTGGGCGATCTGGTCGGTCGTCAACGCCGCCATCTGGCGCGAGCTCAGCGGCGTGAGCGCGCTCAGCGCGGCGATCTGGTCGCTGTTGAGCACGGCCAGTTGCCCGGCGTCGAGCGCGCGGATGCCCGCCGTGCCCAGCACGGCCAGCTGGGCGGTGGTCAGCGCGACGATCTGGTCGGTGCCAAGGTGCGCCAGTTGCGCCGTGCGCAGCGCGCGGAAGTCGCGCGTCTCGATGGCGGCGATGGCGTCGGTGCTCAGCGCGGCGACGGCCTCGTCGCCCAGCGCCGCCAGTTGCGCGCTGTTGAGCGCGACGATCTGGTCGGTCGTGAGCGCGGCCAGCTGGCCGCTGTCGAGCGCGCCGACCTGGCGGGTGGCCAGCGCGCTGACGTCGGCGGTCGTGATGCTGGCGACCTGGGCGGTCGTGAGGGCCCGCACCTGGCGCGTGCTCAGCGCGGCGATGAAGCGCAGCGCGTCGATCTGGTCGGTCGACAGCGCGACGATCTGGTCGGTCGACAGCGCGACGGTGCCGGCGGTGTCGAGCGCGGCGACCTGGGCGGTGCCCAGCGCGGCGATCTGGTCGCTGGTGAGCTGGTTGATCTGGATGGTGTCGAGGCCGGCGATGTCGCGCGTTTCGATGGCGGCGATCTGGTCGGTGGAGAGGGCGGTGATCGTCACCGAACCCAGCCCGCGCAGCTGCGCCGCGCTCAGCGCGACGATCTGGTCGGTCGTCAGCGCCTGCGCCTGTTCCAGCGACAGCGCGCGCAACTGGCCGCTGGTGAGCGTGCCGAGGTGGCGCGTCGTCAGCGACGCCAGCTGGCCGGTGGTGATGCCGCCGATCTGCGCGCTCGACAGCATGGCCAGGCTCGACAGGGCGTTGACCTGGTCGCTCGTGAGCACGCCGATCTGGTCGGTGCTGAGCACGGCGACGGCCGCGCTCGTCAACGCGCCGAACTGGTCGCTGTTGAGGGCGACGATCTGGTCGGTCGACAGGCGCGCCACCTGCGCCGATTGCAGCGCGGCGATGTCGCGCGTTTCGATCTGGCCGATCTGGGCGCTGGTGAGCGCGTTGAGCATGTTGGTGCTCAGGCCGCGGTACTGGGCGGCGGTCAGGTCGACGATCTGGGTCGCCGTCAGCGCCTGCGCCTGCTCGGCCGTCAGCGCCGCCAGCTGGGTGCTGGTCAGCGCCACCAGGTCGCGCGTCTCCAGCGACACGAGCTGGTCGGTCGTGAGCGCCGCCATCTGCAAGGTGCCCAACGGCGCCAGGCTCTTGAGCGCGGCGATCTGGTCGGTGCTGAGCGCGGCCAGCTGCCCGGGCAGCAGCGCGGCCAGGTTGTCGCTGGCCATGGCGGCCATCTGGTCGGTGGTCAGCGCCGCCAACTGGTCGTTGTTGAGCACGCGGATCTGGACGCTGGTGAGCCGGGCCAGGTCGCGCGTCTCGAGCGCGGCCACCTGGTCGGTGGTCAGCTGGGCCACCATGGCGGTGGTCAGCGCCACCACCTGGGCGGTGCCCAGGGCGGCGATCTGGTCGGTGGTGAGCGCCTGCACCTGCTCGGGCAGCAGCGCGGCCAGCTGGGCGCTGCCGAGCATGGAGACGGTGCGGGTCGTCAGCGCGGCCAGCTGGTCGGTGGTGAGCGCGGCCATCTGCGCCGCGTTCAACGGCGCCAGCGACGCCAGCGCCACGATCTGGTCGGTCGTCAGCACCGGCAACTGGTTGACGGTGAGGGCGGCGATGGCGTCGCTGCGCAGCGCGTGCACCTGGTCGGTGCTCAGGCCGGCGAGCTGGTCGCCGTTGAGCAGGGCGATCTGGGCCCCGCTCAGCGCGATCAGGTCGCGCGTCTCGATCGCGGCGATCTGGTCGCTGGTGAGCACGGCCAGCGAGGCCGTCGCCAGCGCGCCGATCTGCACGCTCGACAGGCCGGCGATCTGGTCGGTCGACACCAGCGCCAGTTGTTCGGCCGTCAGGGCGTTGATTTGCTGCGTGGCCAGGCGCGCCATGGCCGCCGTCGCCAGCGAGGTCAGCTGATCGGCGCCGAGCGCCTGGATGGCGCCGGTGCTCAGCGCCACCAGTTGCCGGGTGGCCAGCGCGTTGAGCTGGTCGGTCGTCAGCGAGGCGACCTGGTTCGACCCCAATGTGGCGATCTGCAGCGTTTGCAGCGCGCGCAGGTCGTCGGTTTCGAGCGCGGCCACCTGCAGGTGGTTGAGGGCGTTGAGCTGGCGGCTGCCGAGGGCGGTCATCTCGCGCGTGCTCAGCGCGACCAGCTGGTCGGTGCTCAGCAGGGCGATCTGGAGCGTGGTCAGCGCGGCCACCTGCGGCAACGTCAGCGCCGGCACCTGGTCGGTGGTCAGGCCGGCCAGGCCGTCGGCGCTCAGGAAGCCCAGCTGGCGGGTGCCGATGGCGCGCAGTTGCGCCGTGCTCAGCACGGAGAACTGGTCGGAACTGAAGGCTTGCAAGTCCTCGGTCGACAGGCTCGCGATCTGTGCCGTCGACATGCTGGCGATCGCGTCTGTGGTAAAGCCTGTGATAATCGAAGTCATTGCTTGGTCTCCCGGGAGCTTCCATGATACGCACTAAATTGCCACATGGAAACCAAATACTACCGAAAGGCGATTGAACCTCGCTATGGCGCCGGGCCCGGTTGTCGGTTCGGCAAGCTTGCCGGCGCGACGGGAGGGGGCCGCTGGGACCAGGTGCGCGGCATCAGCCGCGCCCGTTCAATGCCATCCAAAAAGAGGTTCTGTACCGGCGTCGCCAGGTACGGCAGTGTCATGGCGACCACTAGCAAACCCACACCTAAAGTGATCGGAAAACCGATCCCGAACAAATTCAACGCCGGCGCCGCGCGCGTCAAGATCCCGAGCGCGACGTTGGTGATCAACAACGCCGCCACGATCGGCAGCGACAGCTGGACGCCGGTGCTGAAGATCCGTCCGCCCCAATCGGCCAACTGCTTGAAGCCGCCGCTGTAGAGCGGCGTGGCCGACACCGGCAACGACGAAAAACTTTCCACCAGCGCCGACAGCAGCACCAGATGGGCGTTGACGGACAGGAAACCCAAGGTCGCCACCAGCGCCAGGAACTGGCTGATCGCCGACGAGCGCCCCTGCGTGTTCGGATCGAAGAACGTCGCGAAGCCCAGGCCCATCGTCAGGCTGGAGATTTCCCCTGCCATCTCCACGGCGGCGAAGATGATGCGGATGCTAAAGCCCATCGCCAGCCCGACCAGCATCTCCTGCGCCAGGATCAGCAGCCCGGCCAGCGACATCGGATCGGCCGCCGGCAGCGCCGGCACGGCCGGCGCCACGATCGCCGCCAGCATCACGCCCAGCATCACCTTGACGCTGGCCGGCACCGCCTTGTTGCCGAACAGCGGCGCGGCCGCCAGCAGGCCGAGGATCCGCGTGAGCGGCCACAGCAATCCTGCGATCCACATGTTGATATCGGCACTGGCGACGGTAATCATGAGGGTTTGTTACCCACAGTTACATTTCTTTTCGGAACTAATAGCATCTAGCCAACAAGGTTGGGAATGCCGCCGAACACCTCGCGCATATAGTCGAGCATGACCGACAACATCCACGGGCCGGCCACCACCAGCGCCACGAAGATGCCGACCAGCTTGGGGATGAACGACAACGTGGCCTCGTTGATCTGCGTGGCGGCCTGGAAGATGCTGACGATCAGGCCGATGATCAGCGCCACCAGCAGCATCGGCGCGGCGATCATCAGGGTCACCTCCATCGCGTGGCGGCCCAGGGTCATGACGCTTTCGGGTGTCATCGCGCGCTCCTAGTAAAAACTTTGCGCCAGCGAGCCGAGCAGCAACTGCCAGCCGTCGACCAGCACGAACAACATCAGCTTGAACGGCAGCGAGATGACCGCCGGCGACATCATCATCATCCCCATCGACATCAGGACCGACGCCACCACCATGTCGATGATGAGGAAGGGGATGAAGATGGCGAAGCCGATCTGGAACGCGGTCTTCAGTTCGCTGGTGACGAAGGCCGGCACCAGGATGCGCAGCGGCACGTCCTCCGGCCCCTGCAGGGCCGGGCTGCGCGACAGTTTGACGAACAGCGCCAGGTCGGCCTGGCGGGTCTGTTTCATCATGAAGGTCTTGAGCGGCGCGGCGCCCTTGTCCATCGCGTCGGTCATGGTGATCTTGTTTTCCTGCAGCGGCAGGTAGGCCTCGTTGTAGATCTTGTCGAACGTCGGTCCCATCACGAACAGGGTCAGGAACAGCGCCAGCCCGACCATCACCTGGTTCGGCGGCGCCGACTGCGTGCCCAGCGCCTGGCGCAGCAGCGACAGCACGATGATGATGCGGGTGAAACACGTCATCAACAACAACGCCGCCGGGATGAACGACAGCGCCGTCATCAACAGCATGGTTTGCAGCGGCAAGGTGTAGTTGGTGCCGCCGCCCGGCGCCGGCGTCGCGTTCAGCGCCGGGATGCCGATGTTGGACTGGGCCGCCGCCAGCAGCGGCAGCGCCAGCGCGCCCACCAGCAGCAGCGATTTGAGCGCGGCGGACTTGGTACCCTGCGGTTTATTTCGCATTGCGCTTGTCGATCGTTTGTTTGAACCACTCGGCGAAGTTGGCCGTTTGCAGGGTGGCGGGAACGGCCGCGTCGTTGTTTTCCTGGCGCGGCATCGTCGCCAGCGCGTTCATGCGGCCCGGCGAGGCGCCGACGACGATCCATTGGTCGCCGACCTCGACCACCAGGATGCGCTCGCGCGTGCCCAGGCTCAGCGAGCCGACCAGCTTGACGGTGCCGCCGGCGCCGCCCAGGTTCCTGGGGCCGAAGCGCTTGAGGAACCAGGCGCCGCCCACCAGCAGGGCCAGCACGAACAGCAGCGCGAAGGTGGTTTGCATCAGGCTGCCGGCGCCGGCGGCCGGCGGCGGCGTCGGAACCGTCATCGCCAGCGGGCCGGGGCGCGTGGCCGGCGCGGTGGCCGCGGCCGGGGTGGCCGCCTCGGTGGCGGCGGGTACGGGTGGCGCGGCGTCGGCGGTGGCCGGGACGGCCGGCGGGGCGGTGACAGTTGGCGCCGGCGCGGCCGTCGTCGCGGCCTTGCCGGCGGCCGGCGCGGTGGTCTGCGCCATCGCCGGCGCGGCGGCCAGGGCCGCCGCGAGGATCAGGGAAAGGGTCGGTCCGTGCTTCATTTATTCAGTTTTCGGATGCGTTCGGAAGGCGTGATGATGTCGGTCAGGCGGATACCGAACTTGTCGTTGACCACCACCACCTCGCCCTGGGCGATCAGGCAGCCGTTGACCAGCACGTCCATCGGCTCGCCGGCCATGCCGTCGAGCTCGACCACCGAGCCCTGCGCCAGTTGCAGCAGGTTCTTGATGGCGATCTTGGTGCGGCCCAGTTCGACCGTCAGCTGGACCGGGATGTCGAGGATGAAGTCGATATCGTTGTGCGTCTCGGTCTTGCTCGGCGTGCCGGAGAAGTCCTTGAAGACGGCCGCGCTGGCGGCCTGCTGCGCTTGCTGCGCCTGCAGCGCTTCCGCTTCCGCCTGGGCTTGCTCGGCGATCGCGGCGCCCCAAGGGTCGTCCATGCTTTGATCGTCGTCTTGATTATCCGACATGTTTCTCTCCTGTGTTGCGGTTACCGGCGGCCAACGCCCCGGTCTTATTTAAGGTTTTCTGCATTGGAGAGCAATTTCTCGACCTTCAACGCGTATTGTCCGTTCATCACGCCGTAGCTGCAGTCCATCACCGGCACGCCGTCGACGGTGGCCGAGATCATTTCCGGGATCGTCAGCGGGATGATGTCGCCCACCCGCATGTTGAGGATCTCGTCGAAATTGACCTTGGCCGTGCCCAGCGAGGCGACCACCTCGACCTCGGCGATCTGGATTTGCTGCGTCATCAGGCGGATCCAGCGCTTGTCGACTTCCAGCGCCTCGCCCTGCAGGCTGGAGGTGAGCGAATCGCGGATCGGCTCGATCATCGAATACGGCATGCAGAAGTGGATCTGGCCGGACACCGATCCCAGCTCCACCGTGAAGGTCGACGCCACCACCACCTCGTTCGGCGTGGCGATGTTGGCGAACTGGGTGTTCATCTCCGAGCGGATGTACTCGAACTCGACCGGATAGACCGGTTCCCACGACTTGGTGTAGGCCTCGAACACGATATCGAGGATGCGCAGGATGATGCGCTGCTCGGTCTGGGTGAAGTCGCGCCCCTCGACGCGCGTGTGGAAGCGGCCGTCGCCGCCGAACAGGTTGTCCACCAGCAGGAACACCAGGCCCGGATCGAACACCATCAGCGCCGTGCCGCGCAGCGGCTTCATGTGCACCAGATTGAGGTTGGTCGGCACCACTAGGTTGCGGATGAATTCGCTGTACTTGGAGACCCGCACCGAACCGACCGAGACCTCGGCGCTGCGGCGCAGGAAGTTGAACAGGCCCACGCGCAGCAGGCGCGCGAAACGCTCGTTGATAATCTCCAAGGTCGGCATCCGGCCACGGACGATGCGTTCCTGCGTGGCCAGGTTGTAGGTCCGTACGCCGGCGACGTCCTCTTGCTGCTGGGCGTCGTCCTGGTCGCCGTTGACGCCCTTCAGAAGGGCATCGACTTCTTCCTGGGAGAGAAAATTATCGGCCATGGTGGATTACTTACCTGTCAACTGCTGCTTACTGGATGATAAACGACGTGAACAGCACATCGATGATGTCTTGCTTGTCGCCGCGGTGTTCGAACGGTTCCGACAACTGCTCGGTGATTTCCTTCGACAGCTGGACCTTGCCCTCGGGCGTGTTGATGTCGGCGGCTTTTTTGCTCGACAACAGCAGCAGCACGCGGTTGCGCACCTTGGCCATGTTCTTCTTGACGTTGTCCGCCTCTTCCAGGCTCGACACTTCCAGCGTGAACGCCAGTTGCAGGTACTGGTCGCTGACGCCCGATTCGCCCGGTTGCAGGTTGACGGTGAACGGCTCGACCGGAATGTACTCGGACGGTCCGGCCTTCTTGGCCGATTTTTTCTTGACCGGCTTGTCTTCTTCCTCGTGCGCGTCTTCCTTGCCGTGCATGAAGAACCAGGCCGCGCCGCCGCCGGCCGCGCCGAGCAACAGCACCACCGCGACGATGATGATGATCAGCTTTTTGCTGCCGCCACCCGCGGGCGCTTCGACTTTCTGATCAGCTTTCACTTTTGGATTCGCTTTCAAAATTACCCTTGCCTTTGCCCGTATGGGACGAATGGATCATTTCACCATTATGTCATTATCGGTTGTGCCTGCGCGGTTGGAAATGCCGAAAAGAACCATGATCCAGTGGCTGCTTGACGCTTCCATAGTTGAACCGACAACAAACCGGCAGGGCCGCGCCGCCGTTCCCGGCGCGCCGGCCGCCGTCCGCCGCCGCTTAGGCGAAGGTGTCGACCGCGCCGGCCGGCAGGCGGCGCGCCGGGGCGCTGGCGCGCGCGGCGTTGCCGCCATCGTCGCCGTCGCCACGGCCGGCAACAGCGCCGCCGCCGGCGCGGGCGCCGCGCTGGCTGCCACTATCGTTTTGCATCGAAGCGGCTTGCTGGTTGAAACCGTTGTTCTGGTCCGACATTCCGGCCGATACCGTCGCGCTGCCGAGCTGAATGCCGGCCTCGCTCATCATTTCGCGCAGCTTCGGCAGCGCCGCTTCGAGCGCCTGGCGCACTTCCGGCTGCGCCGAACTGAAGGCGGCGGTGGCCTGGTCCTTGTTCACGCTCAGCACGACCTGCAGCGGGCCCAGGTCCGGCGGATTCAATTCCATGGTGGCGCTCTGTTCGCCGCCGGCGGCCATGAAGATCACCTTCTGGCCCAGTTGCTGGTCCCAGGCCTGGGTACCGACGCGGCTGGTGAGCTTGTCGGCCGGCGCGGCGACGGCCGCCTTGGCCGTCTCGAGCGCCGCTTGCGCCGTCGGCGCGATGGCGGCGGCGGTGTCCATCAGCGCGGGCAGGGCCTCGGCGTTGGCGGCGCCGGCGCGCGGCGCGGCGGCGGCCAGGGCAGTGTCGGATTGATGCTGCCGGGCTTGCTGTGACTGGGTCAGTTGTTGCTGGAAGTCGGCGGCCGGCGCGGCCTTGCCGGTGGCGGCCGCGTCGGCGTCGGCGCTGGTCGCGGCCGTGTCTTTCAACACGGCGCTGGCGCCGGCCTTGTCGTCCAGGCCGGCCGCGCCCGGATCGGCGTCGGTGGTGGCCGTCGGTTTGGACAAGGCGCTGGAAGGTACCGGCGTCAGCTTGCCGGCGGCGCTGGCGGCAGCGGCGGCGGCCTTGGCGCCAGCAGCGGCCGCGGCCGCATCCGCCACCGCTTGCGCGTTGGCGCCGGCGCTGGTCAGCGCGGCCTTGAAGTCGGCGGCCGCATCGGCGCCGGCGCCGGCTTTCGCCGCCAGCAGCGCGGCGTCGTCGAGCGCGGCGGCGTCGGCGCTGTCGACCGGGCCGGCCGTTGCGGCCAGGCCGTCGGCGTCGATGGCCGCGTCGCCGGCTTTGGCGGCGGCCAGTTCGGCGGCGGCGGCGGCCGCTTCGGCGGCGAGGGCGGCGGCGCTGGCGCCGCTGTTGCCGCCGATCGCGGCCGAGGCGTCGGTACCGGCGCTGGCGGCCGGGGCGGGCGGTTGATTGAACGCGGCCACCAGGGCCAGCATATCGGCCACCGGGTCGGCCGATTTGGCGGCCTGGGCGTCGCTGGTCGCGCTGTCGCCGGCGCCGTCGGTGCCGCTGTCGCCGGCGCTGGTTTTGACCGGGGCTGGCGCGGCGGCGCTTGCCATCGCGTCGGCGCGGCTAGCCGGCTGGGCGGCTTTGTCGGCGGCGTCCGCTTGCTGGTTCTGCGGCTGCGCCGGCTTGGCCGGCGCGGTCTGTTTGGGCGCCGACGGGCGCGACGCGGGCGCCGGGCGGTCCGGCGTCTTGGCGATCATGTTGGCCTGGCGTTGATCCATCTCGCGCGACAGCGCCTTTTTGAACGCGTTGTTGTCGCCGCCGGCACCCAGGTTCAGATTGGCCTTCGGTGCCGCGACCGCGTTGGCGTTCAGCGTCGGAAGTTGGAGATTGGTGGTTTGCATGATCGCGCCGTGTCGGTAGGGTTCAACTAGTGTGGGTCAACGCTTGTAATAAGCCTGTCGTGCTGCGTGTTCGTCCATCTGCTTCTGGTCGCGCTTGTTTTCCAGCTTAAGCGCCTCGGCGTCCGCCCGCTCGTTCAAGGTCGAGTAGGACATGCGCTTGCGCTCGGCGGTCTGCCACGCGGCTTTTTCCTGGTCGGCGCGGTATTCGGCGTGCCGTATCATCTCCAGCTGGCCCTTGACGGCCACGTCCAGCTTTTCCATGAATGCCTGGAAATTGCGGTAGGCCATCGGCGTGATGCCGGCCGCCTGCGCCTCCTCGAAACGTTTGACGTATTCGTCGCGGTAGCCAACCAGCATCTGGTGCTTTTGCGTGGCCTCGTCGACCGCTTTGAGGGACGCGCCGAGCCGCTTGGCCGCATCGTCGGTTTCCCGGCGGGCCAGGTCGATCAATGTTTCAAGTTGCGCTTTGGATGCCATAGTGAATCAATTATAGGGGGCGGCGCACCGCGTCCATCAGTCGAACAGAGAGGTAAGTTGGCCCAAACTCTCGTCCATGGTGACCCGTTCGGTGATCTGCTGCTGAAGGAAATTTTCTATCCGATCGTGGAGCACGATAGCCTGGTCCAATACCGGGTCGGTGCCGGGCGCGTAGGCGCCGACGCTGATCAGGTCGCGGCTGCGCTCGTAGCGCGAAAACAACTGTTTCAGGTGGCGGGCGCGCTGCTGGTGTTCGTGCGTGGTGATCGAGTGCATCGCGCGGCTGATCGATTGTTCGATGTCGATGGCCGGGTAGTGGCCCGACTCGGCCAGGCGGCGGTTGAGCACGATGTGGCCGTCCAAAATCGCCCGCGCCGAGTCGGCGATCGGGTCCTGTTGATCGTCGCCCTCGGTCAGCACGGTGTAGAAGGCGGTGATCGAGCCGCCGCCGACTTCGCCGTTGCCGGCGCGTTCGACCAGCACCGGCAGCTTGGCGAACACCGACGGCGGATAGCCCTTGGTGGCCGGCGGTTCGCCGATCGCCAGCGCGATCTCGCGTTGCGCCATCGCGTAGCGGGTCAGCGAGTCCATGATCAGCAGCACGTTCTGGCCCTTGTCGCGGAAGTGCTCGGCGATGGCGGTGGCGTACGCCGCGCCTTGCAGGCGCATCAGCGGCGGCGTGTCGGCCGGCGCGGCCACGACCACCGAGCGCGCCAGGCCCTCGGGGCCGAGGATCTGCTCGATGAATTCTTTTACTTCGCGGCCGCGTTCGCCGATCAGGCCGACGACGATGACGTCGGCCTCGGTGTAGCGCGCCATCATGCCCAGCAGCACGGACTTGCCGACGCCGGAGCCGGCGAACAGGCCCATGCGCTGGCCGCGTCCCACCGTCAGCATGGCGTTGATCGAGCGCACGCCGACGTCGAGCGTGTCGACGATGGGCGCGCGGCCCAGCGGGTTGGCGGGGCGGGTGTTGATCGGCGCGCTGTCGGAGGCGTTGAGCGGGCCGAGGTTGTCGAGCACGCGGCCGGCGCCGTCGAGCACGCGGCCCAGCAGTTCCGGGCCGACCGGCAGGTGGCGCGCGCGGTCGCTGGGGCGGCGGCGCGGATGGGCCACGGTGCCCGGTTTCGGGATCGCCGGCTCGACCGGGAACACGCGGGTGCCCGGCACCACGCCTTCGACATCGCTTTGCGGCATCAGGAACAGGCGGTCGCCTTCGAAGCCGACCACTTCGGCCTCGATCTTGCCGCCGCCCGGCAGCGGCACGGTGCAGGCGGCGCCGACGGCCAGGCGCAGGCCGACCGCCTCCATCACCAGGCCGGCCACGCGGGTGACGCGGCCGGAGATTTGCATCGGTTCGACGAAGCCGACCAGCGCGCCGCAGTCGCCCAGGTAGGATTTCCAGCGGCCGGCATGCGTGGCCGGGCTGGCGGCGGGGGCGGCCGCGTCGTTCGGGCTTTTGTCGCGGGCGGCGTTCATGTCAGTCCAGCCAATCGACTTCTTTGCCCAGCGCGTGGCTCAGGCGCTGCCAGCGCGCGGCGGCGGTGGCGTCGATCTGGTTGCTGGCGGTATCGACCTTGCAGCCGCCGCGGCCGACGGCGGCGTCCTCGATCACGCGCCAGCCGCCCTTGTCGAGCTCCTCGCCGATGGCGGCGCGCACGATGACGGCGTCGTCCGGATGCAGGTGCAACTGCGCCGGCTGTTGCAGCGCCGGCAGGTAGTCGATGGCGTCGCGCACGATCGGCAGCACCAGTTCCGGCTTGACCTGCAACGCGTTCTTGAGCATGCCCTTGGCCAGTTGCAGCGCCAGGTCCAGCACGTCGTTGGCGATTAGCTGGTCGGCGTCGCGCAGCGCGCCGCTGAAGCCGTCGGCCAGCGCGCGCATCTGCTGCAGTTCTTCCTTGGTGGCGATTTCGCCGGCGGCGAGGGCGTCGGCGTGGCCGGCCGCGTGGCCTTCCTCGTAGCCGGACTGGCGCGCCTCTTCGCGGATGTGTTCGAGTTCTTCGACGGTCGGATATTCCAGCGGCGGCGGCAGCGGCGGTCCGATCTCGACCAGCTCCTGCTGCTCCAGCAGCGCCTCGTGCACGCGCTGCTCGGCGTCGATCCTGGCCTGCTCGGCGTCGCGTTCGCGCTGTTCGGCGTCGCGCAGCGCCACCACGCTGGGGCGCTCGTCGCCGAACGAGCGCATCTCCCAGCGCTGGAACGCGGTTTGCTGCTCTTTGGGCAAATTAGACAAACGAATCCTCGCCTTTGCCGCCTAACACGATCTGGCCTTCGTCGGCCAGGCGGCGGACGATTTGCAGGATCTGTTTCTGCTGGGTTTCCACTTCGGACAGGCGCACCGGTCCTTTCGATTCCAGGTCTTCGCGCATCATCTCGCTGGCGCGCGCCGACATGTTCTTGAAGATCTTGTCGCGCAATTCCTGCGACGCGCCCTTGAGCGCGATGATCAGCATTTCCGACTGCACTTCGCGCAGCAGCAACTGGATGCCGCGGTCGTCGATGTCGATCAGGTTGTCGAACACGAACATCTCGTCCATGATCTTCTGCGCCATGTCGTTGTCGTAGTTCTTGATGTTGTCCATCACCGAACCTTCCTGCTCGCCGCTCATGAAGTTGAGGATCTCGGCGGCCGTGCGCACGCCGCCCAGCGACGATTTCTTGATGTTCTCGTTGCCGGACAACAGCTTGGTCAGCACGTCGTTCAGTTCGCGCAGCGCGGCCGGCTGCACGCCGTCCAGGGTGGCGATGCGCAGCACGGCGTCGTTGCGCAGGCGGTCGGTAAAGTGGCTCAAAATTTCGCAGGCCTGGTCGCGTTCCAGGTGGACCAGGATGGTGGCGATGATCTGCGGGTGCTCGTTGCGGATCAGCTCGGCGACGGACTGCGAATCCATCCACTTCAGCGATTCGATGCCGGAAGCGTCCTTGCCGCCCAGAATGCGCGACAGCAGCACCGAGGCCTTGTCGTCGCCCAGCGCCTTGGTCAGCACCTGGCGGATGTACTCGTCCGAATCGAGGCCGACCGTGGAGGCGGCCGCGACCATCTCGCGGAAGTTGTCCAGCGTGCCGACCACTTCCTCGTGCGGCACGTTCTTCATGGTCGCCATGGCCGCGCCGAGTTTCAGCACTTCGCGCGGGCCGAGGTACTTCATCACTTCGGCCGCTTCGCTCTCGCCCATCGCCAGCATCAGGATGGCGGCTTTTTGGAGTCCGGTATTCTCAGTCATTTGCGCCTATCCATTCCTTGATCACGTTGGCAACGATGCGTGGGTCCTCGACGGCGAGTTTTTTCGCCATCGCCAGGTTTTCGCGGTAAGTCTTGACGGTGTTCTCTTCCATCTTGCGCAGTTCTTCCTCGGCGATGAGGGCCTCGTCGGGGCCTTCCTCGACGACTTCCTCCGGCTCTTCCGGTTCCGGCTCCGGCGCGTTGATCTCGTCGATCTTCTTGAAGACCGGACGCATCATCGGACGCACGATGCGCAGCACGATGTACAGCAGGATCAGCGCGGTGATCAGGAACTTGGCCAGGTCCTTGGCCATCGGCAGGTTGGCCGGATCGCGCCACCAGTCGAGCGCCGGCTCGAACGGCCGGTCGACGCCGTCGAACGGCGAGTTGGCCACGCTGACGGCGTCGCCCCGGTCCTGGTTGTAGCCCATCGCCTGCTTGACCAGATCGTTGATCTTGGCCATCTCCTCTGGAGTATAGGCTTTAATGGTGACTTTGCCGTCCTTGTCGACCAGGCGTTTGTAATTGACCACAACGGCCACCGTCATGCGGCGCAGGCCGCCCATGCCGCGCGTCTCGTAGCGCACGGTCTTGTCGACTTCATAATTGGTAGTCGATTCCTTGTGTTTCGGACCGGCCGCGTTGGCGTTGACGCCGCCCGGCGGCGTGCCCGGCGCCGGCGCGTTGGGGCCGTTGGCGACGGCCTGGTCGAGCGGGGCGGTGGCGGTGCCCGGCGGCTGGTTCGACAGCGCGCCCGGAATGCCGCCCGGATTGGCGTTGGCGTCGCCGCTGGTCTCGCTGCTTTGCTGGCTGCGGATGGCCGAGGCCGCCGGCGGCGAGTTCGGCTTGTAGGTCTCGGCGGCCTGCTCGATCTTGGAGAAGTCGACGTCGGCGGTGGCTTCGGCGCGCACGTTGCCCTCGCCGACGATGGGCACGATGATCGATTCGACCTGCTTGATGACTTGCAGCTGCATGTCCTTGACATACTTGAGCTGGGTTTCATCCATGTTCTTGGCGTTCAGGCCGCCGTTGCCGTTCTTGTTCTGGTCGGAGATCAGGTTGCCGGCCTGGTCGACCACGGTGACGTTGGCCGGCATCAGTTCCGGCACGCTGGAGGCGACCAGGTGGACGATCGCGGCGGTCTGGGCCGGGTCGAGCATGCGGTTCGGGTGCAACGTCAGCAGGACCGACGCGGTCGGCTTTTGCTGGTCGCGCACGAACACGGACGGTTTCGGCAGCGCCAGGTGGACGCGGGCGTTCTCGACGGCGGCCAGCGACTGGATCGAGCGCGCCAGCTCGCCTTCGAGGGCGCGCTGGTAATTGACTTGTTCGAGGAACTGCGACACGCCCAGTTTCTGGTTTTCCATCAGCTCGAAGCCGACGTTGCCGCCCTTGGGCAAGCCTTGCGCGGCCAGTTTCAGGCGGGCGTCGTGGACTTGCTCGGTCGGCACGAGGATGGCGCCGCCGTTCTCCGAGAACTTGTGCTTGATGTTCAGTTTGTCCAGCTCGGCCGTGATGGCGCCGCCGTCGCGGTCGGTGAAGTTGGAGAACAGCACGCCGTAATCGGGCGGTTTGTTCCACAGGTACAGGCCGATCAAGACCGCCACGATCGCGGCGGCGGCGGCCGCGCGCATGAAGTTGCGGCCCATCGGGGTGCGGATAAAGGGCAGCCGTTCCGCACCGTCGTCGCCGGGTGCTGGCGGGGCTGCTGTGTCGTTGTCGATTGCTTCGGCTGCGGCCATGATGGTTGGGTTCCGGGTAACTGGGTCTGAGATGGGGGAGCGCAGAACAGATTATTGCTTGTCGTCCGGAAATTTAATGCTTGGAATAGAGCGCCCTTTACCGTCTTGCTCGTCCATGTGCCGTTGTGCCGGGCTTGGTATTCTGGCAGGACTGATAGAGCCGTTCCGTATTGTAACGCCGGGCTCGGCCATGTCGCGGAATTTGTTTCGCGGCAGCAACAGATAGGAGCATCAAATGAAGACAGGTGGCATCGACAGCAGCCAGATCCAGGCCATGATCGCCCAGTTGAAGGCGCACGCCACGCGCCCGAGCCTGACGCCGCCGGTGATCCAGACCGAGGCGCCGGCGGTGCCGAAGGCGCAGTTTTCGGACGCGCTGGAAAAATCGCTGGCGGCGGTCAACGCCAGCCAGGTGCAAGCGGCCGACATGGGCAAGCGCTTCGCCATGGGCGACGACAGCGTCAGCCTGTCGGACACGATGATCGCCATGCAAAAGGCCAGCATTAACTTCCAGGCAACAATCCAGGTTCGCAACAAGCTGGTCTCGTCTTATCACGAGATCATGAATATGCAGGTATAACCGCGCACCCTCACCGCGCGGGGTCAGTGCCGACATTCGGACACGAGCTCGACTTTACAAGCATTACCGCGGGGTCAGTGCCGACATTCGGACACGAGCTCGACTTTACAAGGGCGTTTACCGATCAGCCCGTGTCCGAATGTCGGCACTGACCCCGGGGTTATTGGGGGTTTCGGGCGCGTTGATTGGAGAGATAGATGTTGTCGCGCTCGATGGACCGGCCTGCCTGCACGGCTTTTACCCAGTCGGCGGTACTCGTCACCGCCGCGAAGTTCGAATGGAACACCGTGCTGTAGACGCGGTGTATCTCCTCCGCACTGGCCTGGCCCGCCGCGTTTCGGTAGGGCAGCGAGCCGGTCGCATCCGCCAGAAACTCCACCGTCAAACCGTCGTGCGCGGCGTGGTAGATCGTTGCCGCGTCGCAGTTGTGCGTCATGTAGCCGGCGATCGTCAAGGTGTCGATCTGCTTGTCTTTGAGCCATTGCGCCAGGCCGGTGCCGGCGAACACGCTCGACGCTTGCTTGTGGATGTGATGGTCGGCGTGGCGGCCGGCCACGTCCGGATGCAATCGCCATGCCGGCGAGCCGAGCGCGAACACCGGCGATTCGGCCGGCGCGTCGTGCTGCACCGTGATCACCGGAATGCCCGCCGCGCCGGCGCTGTCCATCGCCAGCGTGATGTTGGGCAGCGAGGTCGACACTGGCGGGAATTCGATCGGCAACTGGCCGGTGAAGTATTCGTTTTGCACGTCGATGACGAGCAGGGCGCGGCGCGGGGAGCTGGACATGGCTGATTCCTTCGGGTGGTGGATGACGGCGTCCATTGTCGGCCCAGTCGCCGGTCCCGGCCAGTGGCCCGAAGGCGCCGTTTCGGTATAATCGGGCCATGCCTACTTCCGACCGCCCCATCCGCGTCGCCGTGATCGCCTACGACGGCATCACGCCGTTCCACCTTTCGGTGCCGTGCCTGGTGTTCGACGCCGGCCAGGACGGCGGCTTCGACGTGCGCGTCTGCGCGGCCGACGGCACGCCGCTGCGCACTTCCGCCGGCTTCGCCATCGCCACCGACCACGACCTGCGCGCGCTCGACGATGCCGACATCGTCATCATGCCGTCGTGGCACAGCGATTGCCGGACGGCGCCGCCCGCGCTGCTGGCCGCCTTGCGCGCCGCCCACGCGCGCGGCGCCCGCGTGGTGGGGCTGTGCCTGGGGGCGTTTGCGCTGGCCGAGGCGGGCCTGCTGGACGGCAAAAGCGCGACCACCCACTGGCAATTCGCGACCGCCCTGGCCGCGCGCCATCCGCGCATCGACGTCGATCCCGACGTGCTGTACGTCGACGCCGGGCAGGTGCTGACGTCGGCCGGTGTCGCCGCCGGCCTCGATTGCTGCTTGCATCTGCTGCGCCAGCTGCGCGGCGCCGACGCCGCCAACCGGGTGGCCCGGCAACTGGTGATCGCGCCGCACCGGCAGGGCGGGCAGGCACAGTTCATCGAACGGCCGTTGCCGGTGTCGAGCAGCGACGGCCGCTTCGCCGGGGTGCTGGAATGGGTCACGCAGCGCCTGGCGCAAGCGCACAGCATCGACGCGCTGGCCGAACGGGCGGCCATGAGCCGGCGCAATTTCACGCGCCACTTCCGCCAGGCCACCGGCACCTCGTTCAAGCAGTGGCTGCTGGGCCAGCGGCTGGCGCATGCACAATGGATGCTCGAAAGCGGCGACGCGTCGATCGAGGTGGTGGCGCAGCAGGCGGGGTTCGGTTCGGCGTTGTCGTTGCGGCAGTATTTCCGCACCGTGTTGCAGACGTCGCCGTCGGCCTACCGCGGGGCGTACCGCCGCTGACCCGGCGCCGCTTACATCATGCCGGCGATGCGGGCGTTGCGTTCGCGTTCGAGTTTGGTGATGTAGCGCTGCACATAGGCCAGCGTGCTGCGCTGGATGTCGACGAACTCGCAGCCAAGGCGGCGGTTGGTCTTGTTGTTGAGCAGGGTCAGGTCGAGCGAGTTGCGCACCTGCAGCGCGGTGGTCACTTGGCCGATCTCCGGCAGGTCGATGCGGCAGTTCGGGTATTCCCTGCCGATGGCGTCGCCCAGGATCATCTTGTTGTCCAGGATGGCGATGCCGCCGCAGCTGATGTCGGCCAGCGGGAAGGTGGTGATGCCGCCCAGTTCGTCCGGCAGCGTGACGACCACGCGCACCGGATTGGTCACCGGCGTGGCGATGCGGTAATACTCGCGCCGTTGCAGGCGGATCAGGGTCGGCGGCACGGTGATTTTAAAGGCCGGATTGCCTTCGAAAACGGTGGCCTCGACCCGTTCGGCCGCGAACAGGATGCGCACCTTGTCGAGCGTGGTTTCAAACGACAGCCCCTGCGCGGCCAGGATGCGCTTGTTCTGTTCCGGGTCGATCGAGCTGTCGAGCACAACCGTGTCGAGCTGGTCGTCGACCTCGAGGATGGAGGTGACGCAGACGTCGGATTCGCCCTGGATCAGCATGCGGATCAGCTGGTTCTTCTCACCGATGCCGCGCAGCAGGGACACGATCTCCTTGCGCGACTCGATTTCATAGTCATGCCAGTTTTCCAATTCGACATCCTGAAAGTGTGGATACATCTGGGCCGGCGTCAAATTTCGGTGAGGGGGAGGCTGGTGTCCGGCGCCTCGGGAAGCGGCAAGCCGGACTTTTGCGCTGATTCAATATGATATAGCCACGCCAATAGTTCCGCAATCGTCCTATAGAGCGTGGGCGGAATTTGTTGATCCAAATCCACATCCATGAGTAAAGACACAAGTTCCTTGGACTCATGGATGAACACGCCGGCTTCCCTGGCGACGCCGATGATCTGCTCGGCCACCAGACCGCGCCCCTTGGCCACGACCTTGGGCGCCGGCGCGCCTTCCTGATAGGCCAGGGCCACCGCCTGCTGCAGCGGCCGGCGCGGGGTGTCATCGGCCATCGCCGCCTCCATCGTCGCCGGCATTGTCGCGCGTGATCAGCAGCGACGACAGCGGCGCTCCGGCCGCCTCCATCGCCTGCTCCAGCCGGCCGGCGTGCAGGCGCAGCGTGTCGGCGCTGTCGTCGCTGCCGGTTTGCACCTGGATGTGGACCTGGCCGCCGACCAGGGTGACCGCGGCCGACACCTCGCCCAGGAGCGGGAAACGGAAGCGCACGCCGCTGCGCCAGATCTGTTCCGGCGTGTCGTCGCCGGCGCCGCCGTCCTGCCGGCCTTTTTCGCGCTGTTCGCGGCGCACGTCCCATTGCATCGGCTGGCCGGGCCAGGCCTCGCCCTGCCACTGGACCCGGCCCTGCTCGTGCGTGTGCAGTTGCTGGTTGATCATCTGTGCGGCGGACAGGTCGGGACCGTTGGCGGCCGCGCGCGCGGCCGCCTGCTCGCCGGCGTGCGCCATGCGCTGCATCTGCGGTTCGCGCATCAGCTCGGGCAAGGTGCGCTCGCCCTTGACCCATTCGGTCACATGCGATTCATAGAACAGCCCGCTTTTGGAGATGGTGTCCTGCAGCTTTTGCGCCAGCGCGTCGGTGTCCGGCAACGCGCCGCCGAACAGCGCGGTCTTGCCGATCAGCGCCAGTTGCGCCACCTGGCCGCCCTGCGCCGTCGTCAGCACGGTGGTCAGCGCGCGGGCGGTGTTGCTGAGTGTCGATTGCGGCGTGGTGTGGTCGAGTTCGGGGAGTTCGCTGGACGGCGTCAGGGGCGCCTTGCCCAGCAGCGTGGCCGCCAGGCTGTGCGGCTTGACGGCGTCGGCCGGCAACGGCGTGCCGGCCGCTTGCGCGCCGGCCGGCAACGGCCGTCCCGCCGCTGCGGCGTCGCCGGGTTTGCCCTGCGCGGCGGAGGCAGGGTCGGCGCCGGGGCGCGCGAGGGCGGGCGGCGTGGCGGCCTGCGCGGCGGGGGCGCCGGGCGGGACGCCGGGGCGAAGCTGGCCGGGCACGGCGTCCGCGTCGGCCGCGTCAGCTTGAGCCTGGCCCGGCTGGCCGGGGACGGCGGCGGCCGGCGCGCGGCCGGTGCCGGGTTGGCCGGCCGCTGGCGGCGACGGCGAATACAGGGCCTCGCCGCCATCGGCGGGCGCGCCCTCGCTGTAGACCACGGTGGGGGAGGCGCCGGGCGTGCCGGTGCCGAGCTGGAAGGTCGGACGGGGCGAGGCGGTCAGCACCGTCAGCGGCACCTGGTCGCCGACGTTGACGCCGGGCGGCAACATCATGCGCACCGCGTTGTCGGCCACCTTGACCAGTGAGCTGCCGTCGTTGAAGCGCGACATGACCTCGGCCGTCACCGACTTGCCGACCATGCCCTGCAGCACGCGCTGGAACGCGGCCTGGCGCTCGTCGCCGACGGCCGCGCCGGCGCCGAGGCCGTCGGCCGGGCGGACGGGCATGACGGCGGCGTCAAAGCGCGGCAGCATGACGCCGGCCTGCGTTAAACGCTGCCGTAGGCGCTCACCACGCGCCGTTCCGTGCCCGTCGAGTTGATCAGTTTGGACAATTGCTCCATCCACGGCATCGTCAGGTCGCGGATGCGGCGGTCGGCGTTGAGCATCTGGCGTATCAGTTCAATCTTGCGTTCGCGCTCGGCGCCGCGCATCGGCGCCGCCGGCTCCTGCTCGCGCAGCGATTTGGCGTGGGCGGCGACGCGCTCCTCGAGCAGCACCAGCATGTCCCAGTCGCTGCGGGTGGCGGCCTGCACCATCTGCTCGGTCAGGGCGGCCATGGCGGCGTACACGGATAAAATTTCTTGGCTGGTCATCATGGATCAGGCGCTCGCGAGGTTGGGTTGTTTGATGCCGCTGGCGGCGGGGGTGTCGGCGATGGCGTTCCAGGCGTCGCGCAGTTCGATGAGCAGGCGCTGCACTTCCTCCAGGATGGCCGGCTCGTTGGTGATGTTGGCCGTCACCAGGCGTCCGCTCATGTACTCGTACAGCGAGTCGAGCCCCTCGGCGATCTCGCCGCCGGCCTTTTTGTCGAGCGCGGCGCGCAGGCCGCTGTCGATGATCATGATGGCCTTGGAGATCGACTTGCCCTTCTCGGCGATATTGCCACTGCGCATGCCGTTCAACGCCGTGCTCAGCGCGACGAGCGCGCCGTCGAACAGCATCACGATCAGCTTGTGGGGGCTGGCGGCCACAACGCCTGTTTCCATGCCGACCTTGGCATAGGCATGCACGCCAGTGTGTCGAGATCCGAACATATTCCGTCTCCTGTGAAGGGCTTCGTGTTAATTGTTGGCCGCCAGGGCGGCCAGTTGTTGGGTCAAGAACGACGTCGTCGTGTTCATGCTGGCGATCATGGTGTCGAGCGCCGAATATTGCTTGCGGTAGCGCGCCTCGATGTCGACCAGCCGCACGCTGAACGCGTCGCGTTGCTTGGTGATGTCGGCCACGGTTTTATTCAGGCCGGTGGTGCGGCTGGTCAGCGCGCCCTGGGCGCCCAGATAGCCGGCCGCCAGCGAGTTGAGCTGGTAGGCGTAGCCTTGCGAGAAGCCGAAGGTGCCGCGCGAGCCGATCTGGTCGCCCTCCACCGTCAGTTTCAGCCCGTCGACATCGGCGCCGGGGGCGCCGGTGAGGGTCTGGCCGTCACCGGTGGCGGAGTAGCCGCCGATGGTGCCGGCCACGTCGACGCCCTTGACCGGGGCGCCGGCGCCGAACACGGCCGAGACCGGGCTGCCGCTGTCGCTCGAGACGGTGATATTCGACTTGGAACCGTAGCGCGTCGATTCGAGCTTGAGCTTGCCGTCATCGCCGATCGTCGCCGCGACGGTGGCACCGGCCGTGGAGAACTGGCTCACGCCGTTGATCGCCGACTGCAGCATGGTGGCCAACTGGCTGGGATTGTAGGTGCCGGCCGGGATGCTCACCGATTGCGTGTTGTTCAGGTTGGCCGGCACGGTGTCGTTGAGCGTGATGGTCCAGGTGGTGCCCGCGTCGATCGTGGTCTCGGCCGGCAGCGCGGCGCTGCCTTGCAACGTGCCCTTGGTGGCCAGTTGCGTGATATTGACGGCGTAATCGCCGGCCTTGGTCTTGGCGCTGGAGCTGACGAATTTCACCTCCGGATCGGTACTGCGCCCGACCGCCGCGAACAAGCCGGCGATATCGTTGTAATTGTTGTCGATGGCCTTTTGCAGCTTGGAGCTGTCCAGCGACAGCGTGCCGTCCTTCTGGAACGCGATGCCGATCTGCGACAGGTTCGTCAGGCTGGTCCCTTGCAGGCCGGTGATGGTGCTCGACATCTGGGCGCGGATGGACGATTGTAGATTGCGCAAGGTGGTGTCGCCGAGCAGCGGGCCGCCGGTCTTGGTCTCGGCGTTGTAGCCGCCCAGCGCGGTCATCTGCGTATTGAGTTCGTTGTACGCCTTGACGAAGCCGTTGACGGAATTGGTCAACGCCCCGGTGTCCTTGGACACCGTCAAGGTCGACGCGCCGACCTTGAGCGTGCTGATGGTCACGCCCTCGATCGCGCCCGAGATGCCCAGGCTGGAGCTGGTGACGTCGATGCCGTTGACGGTGGCCTTGGTGTCCGAGGCGGCCGCTTTCTGGCTCAGGTTCTGCACGCCCTTGGGATCGTAGGCCAGCAGGCTCTCGAGCGCCGGATCGGCCGGGTCGCCGCCGGTGCCGGACAGCGTGATTTTCATCGTCGAGCTTTGGCCGCTGTTGGTGGACGTCAGGATCAGGCGGTTCGGGGTGGCGTTGGCGCCGGTCGAACCGTCCTTGACGATCGAGGCGGTAACGCCGAAATTGCCCTTGTTGATGGCGTCCCGGATGCCTTCCAGCGTATTGTTCGTGCTGTCGATGACGATGTTGCCGCTGGTACGGTCGGCGTCGGCCGCGAAGTCGGCGCCCAGGTAGGCGCCGCCGGTGCCTTCGGCCAGGCCCGCGCCGGCCGGGTTGGTGCCGCCGACCTTGATCGGGCTGCCGTCGGCCGACACCAGCGAAATCGACGCGACGGCCGTGGTGCTCGAACCGATATTGGGCGCGCCGTTGTTGCCGATGCCGCCCGTGACCGTGCCGGAGACGGCTTCGGCGATGGCGATGTTGCTGCCGTCGGCGTTGGTGAATTGCAAAGTGCCGTCGGCGGCGCTGCCGGTGAAGGTGATGTTGGCGTCGGCCAGCGCGCGCGCGGTGGCCGTGTTGCCGGTCAGGGCGGCGTCGATCGAGGCCGCCGTCACGCCGGCGCCGCCGGCCACGCCGGTCGCTTGCATGGCGATTTCCACGCCGCCCACGGACAGCGAATAGCTGCCGCCGCCGCTGGTGTCGACCTGGCCGAAGCTCGAGGCGCCGGCGGCGCCGAACAAGGTGGCGCTGGTGACGGTGGCCGCCGCCTTGGCCGACACGCCGGTGGTGGTGCTCTTGGCGTTGATGGCGTCGGCCAGCAGGCGCGCGCTGCGCGTGGTGCCGTCGGTGGCGATGGCCGTGCCGTTGATGCTCAGCGCGCCCGGCGTCAGGCCGCCGGTGCTCAGGCTGGCGCCGAGCGCGCCGCCGGTGATGCCGAAGGTGCCGCCGCTGACGGCGCCGAGCGAGAAATTGATGGTGGTCTTGGCGCCCAGGCCGATGGCCGCCGTGGTCGATTTGTAGCCGTTCGAGGCCAGCACCTGGGCCTGGGCGATCTGCGTGACGTTGACGCGGTAGCTGCCCGGTTTGGCGCTGCTGGTGGCGGTGGCGGTGAAAATCGAGGCGTCGCCCGGCGTCGTCGACATGGTCTGGAAGCCGCTCAGCGACGTCAGGCTCGACAGCGACGACTGGAACGCGCCCAGCGCGCTCGACAGGTTGCCGAACGCCGACACCTGCGCCAGATAGCTGGCGGACTTCTTGTCGAACTGCGCCAGCGGCGCCGACTCCGCCACCATCAGCTTGCTGATGATGTCGTTGACCGGAAGGTTCGAGCCGATGCCTGGTGATGAGATGGCCACAATGCGCTCCTAAGTAAAGCAATAATATAAGACAATATCGGCAGAATCAAACCGGACTTGAGAGGGGAGATTACCGGCCTGTTCGGGCAAAGCGGAAAAAACAGGCGGCGCTGCCGCGTCGGCGGGCGCCAACCAGGTTGGCGCGATGGGGAATGCTGGGCATTGCCTCAGAAAAGCATGCCCGAAAAGAAAAAAAGCGGCGCGCCCATGGCGCGGCCGCTTCATGCGGTCTGCTGGATCAGCAGGCCGGCGGTGCTGGATTTCGATTCCAGCGCTTTGGCGATTTCCAGCGCTTCCGGGGTCGGAATCTGGCGCAGCACTTCCTTGGTGGTCTGGTCGATCACCTTGACGACGGTGCGCTTGCTGTCATTGTCGATGGAAAACTCCAGGCCCTGCGACTTGTCCTGGGACGCCTTGTTGAGCTGCGATACGGCTTCCTTGAGCTGCTCGGCGTTCGGCACGGTGGACGGCCCCTTGACGGCCGCCGCCGTGTCGACCGCGCTGGCCGGCGCGCGCGGGGCGCCCGGCAACGCCGCCACGTCGCCGCTGGCGGGGGCGCGATCGGCCTGGCGGGCCGGTGTGGCCGAGCCTATGGTATCGATAGTCATGATGTTTCCTTTACGAAAAATCCCCGGCTGACAAAATCAGCCGGGGAACCTGGTCAGAGAGACGGTACGACGTCAACCCATCCCCGGATCTTAACCACGCAGCAGCGACAGCACGCCGTTCGGCAGCGAGTTCGCCTGCGCCAGCATCGCGGTACCGGCTTGTTGCAGGATCTGGCCACGGGTCAGGGTTGCCGTTTCCGCGGCGAAGTCGGTATCTTGAATCCGGCTACGCGAAGCGGACAGGTTTTCCGTCGTCGTGTTCAGGTTGGCGATGGTCGACGCGAAACGGTTCTGGATCGCACCGAGCGCGGCGCGGTTGCTGTTGATCTGGTTCAGCGCCGAGTCGATGGTCTTCAGTGCCGCGTTCGAGCCTTCGACGGTGCTCACGTCCAGCTTGGCGACCGATTGCAGATCCGAACCGAACGAGTCGCCGGCGGTGCCGCCGAGGATCGCGTTGCCGGTCGATTTGATCGAGAAGCCCGAGTCCGACGAGAAGTCGAGCTTGCCGCCCACGACCACCGAAGCGTTGGTGCCGGTGGCGTCGCCTTGCGGGATGGTTTGGGTGGCGGCTGGCACGGCTGCGGCGGTGCCGTTGGCCGGCGTGGCCGCGCCGGCGATCGAGGCGGCGCCCAGACCGGTGGCGGTGTCCGCCAGCTTGTTCTTCAGGTTGATATCATCGCCGTTGGAGTTGCTCAGTACCAGAGAGGCGACGCCTGCGCCATCCTTTTTAATCGACGCGGTGACGGCGGTGGTGCCGCTTTGCGAATTGATGGCTTGGGCCAGTGCCGACAGGTCGCCGCCGACCACTTTGGCGGAGATGGTGACCGCCTTCGAGGTCGAGTCGTTGGCCACCGAGTTGGCGCCGCGCAGTTCGAACTGCACCGCGCCGTCGGTGATGCCGGTGATGGTCGCGCTGGTCGACGCCTTGGCCGTGACGCCGGTCGTGCCACTCTGGGCGTTGATGTTCGAGGCGATCTTGGCGGCGCTGTCGGCCTGCAGTTTCGGCGGCGTGGCACCGGCGTTCGGGCCGTTGACCACGACGTCGGTGGAGACGCCCTTGCCGGAGGTGATGGTCAACGTTTCGCTGGCGGCGATGTTGTTGGTGCCGTCAACGTTCGATGCCGCTTGCGACAGCGAGGTGGTCAGGGTGCCGCCGGTGGCCGATTTGAGTGCGTTGTTGCCCAGATCGGTTGCCTTGGCCGAGCCGACGCCGACGTTGATGGTCTGGCCGGAGTTGGCGCCGACCTGGAACTGGGCCGAGGTCAGCGAGCCGTCCAGCACGTTTTGGCCGTTGAACTGGGTGGTGTTGGCGACGCGGTCCAGCTCTTGCGACAGGGCCGATACCTCGTTTTGAATCGACGAACGGTCCGAATCGGAGTTGGTGCCGTTGGCGGACTGGACAGCCAGTTCGCGGATACGTTGCAGCAGATCGCCAGCAGTGCTCAAGCCACCCTCGGCCGTTTGAGCCAGCGAGATACCGTCGTTGGCGTTGCGCGCAGCCGTTTGGTTACCGCGAATCTGCGACGTGAAGCGCTCGGAAATGGCCAGACCGGCGGCATCGTCCTTGGCGCTGTTGATGCGCAGGCCGGAGGACAGACGCTGCAACGAGGTCGACAGGGAAGCTTGCGAGCTGCTCAGGTTACGTTGCGAGTTCAGCGATGCGATGTTGCTATTGATGACTTGTGCCATGATGATTCTCCAGATTACTTCGATTTGGGCTAGGTGCTCATTTCACTTTGGTCTGTCTCCCCGTTCCGAGACAATCAAACCGCTGTTGTAATGATTAACGGTTGCCCTGCGGGAAGCTTTAGGGTGGGCAACAGCAGGAAATCGTCGCTTTCCACCGTCGAGCTGGTCCCGGGTGCCCGCTTAAACGACCGCGAAACGCGAATCTTTAGGGCCAAAATAATTATTTTTCACGCTGTTTTCGATGAAAAAAAACCCGGCGAAGGCCGGGTTGCAGGGGTTTCGAGGGGGCGCCGCCGCGCTTTCGTGGTCGAATCGACCACAGGTCGACGCTATTCGGCGGTCACCACCCGGTTCTTCCCGGTCTGCTTGGCAGTGTACATCGCTTTGTCGGCCCGCTTGACCAGTTCGGTTTGCTCCTCGTTGGGGCGGCGCAACGCCACTCCGGCCGAGAACGTGATCAAGACCTTCTCGTTATCGTGCAGGAAGAAATGCTTGGTCAGCTCGCGCTGCAGGCGCGTCATCGTGGTGGCGGCCGCCTCGACCGAGGTTTCCGGCATCAGGATCAGGAATTCCTCGCCGCCGAAGCGGGCGATCACGTCCATCGAGCGCAAGGTGTCCTTGACGATCTTGACCAGGTGCTTCAACGCCGCGTCGCCGGCGATGTGGCCGTAGGTGTCGTTGAGCTTTTTAAAATCGTCGAGGTCGAGGATGGCGATGCACAGCGGCGTGCCGCGGCGGTCGGCGCGGGCGGTCTCGCGCTCGAAGACGTCGTCCAGGCCCCGGCGGTTGAGGCTGCCGGTCAGCTGGTCTTCGCGCACCAGCTCGCTCAAATGCTGCAGCTTGGCCTCGAGCGCGTGAATGCGCGATTCGGCGTCCTGCACCTCCTGGCGCGCCAACACCATCTTGTCGCGCGCCTTGAGCGCTTCGCTCTGCACCAAGCGGGTTTCCTTGAGCACCTCGTCGAGAATGGTGTTGAGCTCGGAGATATTGTCGGCCTTGCTGATCTTTTCCGAGTAGCCGCCGATTTTCTCGTGGAAGTCGCCGGTCGAGGCGGCGACCTGGCTGAGGCGGTCGATAAAGGTCATCATCATGTTCTTGACGGTGAGCTTGACGTCCGACAGGCTGTGCTTGAGCTGGCCCTGCTTATAGATCACTTCCTTGAGGCTGCGCGTGGCTTCCTCCAGCGCGCGCACGTCGAGCGGGCCGGCGATCAGGTTTTGCACCGATTCGATCTGGCCGCGCAGCCAGCTGTCGTCGTCGAGCAGCTCGCTGACGTTCTCGAGCAGCAGTTTGAACAGGCGCAGCAGCAATTCCTGCTGTTCGCCGCTGTCGCCGCCGCGCAGTTCGATCTGGAAGCACAATTGTTTCAGCCGCAGGCCGATCTCGGCCAGCGCCTCTTCGCTGTGGGCCAGCTTGGTGGCCGCGCCCAACGATTCGGCCTCGGCCACCAGCACCGGCGCGCCGCTCAGCAGCGAGGCGACGGCGAACGTCAGCGTGCGGCTCAGCAGGTCGCGCAGCACGCGGCTTTGCTCGTTGTCGGCGTCGGCGCCGGCGATCTCGATGCCCTTCCTGGCGACGAAGTGGCGCTCGACCAGCTGCGACAGCGTCTTGGCGTAGCCTTCCCAGTCGCGCGTTTTGACGGCGCGGTTGAAGCGGCGCCCGAAGTCGGCCAGGTCGCCGGTGTTTTCGGCCAGGCGGGTGGCGAACTGGCTGAGCACCGATTCCGGGCCGGGATCGACGCTGCCCAGCGGCGCCGGGGCCGCCGGCGCGGCGGCGGCGGCCGGCTCGGTGATGCCGGCGATCTCGTTATAAATATCCCGGTACGCTTCCGGCGTCGGCGCGATGCGCCGCACGGCCAGGCGCTTGAACGCCTCGCGCGCGATATCGGCCGGATTCTGCTCGGGAGTGGATGGTTTGGACATAGATGACACGCGGCCTTTTAAAAGGTTTTCTGATTACACCAATGATAAGTCCGTGTCACGATAGGCAATGCCCGGAGCAGGGGGCGGAAGATGCCTTTCATCACGGCATTAGATATGTGTAATCAGTCAACCATGTCGGACGGGCGCCGACGATGGATCACCCGCCATCTTACCCGCGCCGCCGCGACGCCCGCGCCCGATTACTCGATCAGTTGGTTTTTGATCGCATAGTGCGTCAATTCGGCGCTGTTTTTCAGTTTCATCTTGACCAGCAGGCGCGCGCGGTACTCGCTCACGGTCTTGACCGACAGCGACAGTTCCTTGGCGATCATGCCCACCGTCTTGCCGGAGGCGATCATCGTCAGCGTCTGGTATTCGCGGTCCGACAGCGTGTCGTGGGGCGGCGCCTCGTGGTCCTCGCCGACGTGGTTGGCCAGTTCCTGCGCCAGCGCCGGGCTGATGTATTTGAGGCCGCCGGCCACCTGGCGGATCGCCGTCACCAGCTCGCGCGGCGCGCTCTGCTTGGTCAGGTAGCCGGAGGCGCCGGCCTTGAGCGAGCGGATCGCGTACTGATCCTCGCGGTGCATCGACAGCATCAGCACCGCCAGCTCGGGCTTTTCTTTCTTGATCTGTTTGAGCACCTCGATGCCGCTGCGGTCGGGCATCGAAATGTCGAGCAGCATCACCTGGCATTCCGACTTGCGGAACAGCTTGACCGCGTCGAGGCCGTTCTCGGCCTCGCCGGCGACGACGATGTCGCGCGTCTCGGCCAGGATTTGTTTCAAGCCCTCCCGCACGATGGCGTGGTCGTCGGCGATGAAGACCTTGATGATGGCTTTTTCTGTCATTTGTTATTTTTCTCTAACGCTTTCCGGATATCCGCCGTGACATTATTTCACAATGGTAATTTTTACTCCAGCTATTGTAGTGCCGGCCGCCGCCGCGATGAGCGTTTTCGCGCGCGCGATGGTGCTTAATCTTGCTTAATCTTGATGGCAACAACAGTTCCGCCCCCGGCCGCGTGGCTCAGCGTTAACGTTCCGCCGAGCGCGCGGGCCCGTTCGGCCATACCGCGCAGGCCGAACGAGGCCGCCTTGGCGCGGTCGGCCTGGCCGATGCCGCGGCCGTTGTCGCTGATCTTGAGCGAGACGTGGTGCCGCAACCGCGCCAGCTTGACCGTCACCCGGGTGGCGTTGGCGTGCTTGGCGATGTTGGTCAGCGCCTCCTGGGCGATGCGGAACAGCGCCGTGGCCTGGTCGTTGTCGAGCGCGATGTCGCGCTGGTTGGCGCAGAAGGTGCTCGGCACGCCGGCCTGCTTTTCGAATTCCTTGACCTGCCACTCCAGCGCCGCCACCAGGCCCAGGTCCAGCAGGGCGGGGCGCAGGTCGAGCGAAATGCGGTGGACGGCGTCGATGGTGCGGTCGACCAGCGCGTCGACATAGTCGGTTTTTTCGCGCAGCGCCGGGTCGGCGTCGTCGAGGCGGGCGGCCAGCATCGCCAGCGCCATCTTGATCGCGGTCAGGTTGCCGCCTAGTTCATCGTGGATTTCGCGGGCGATGCGGGTGCGCTCCTGCTCCTTGACGCGGTCGGTGTGGGCGCTGAGCTCGGCCAGCCGGGCGCGCGACTGGCGCACCTCCATCTGTTCCAGCTTGCTCTCGGTGATGTTGGTCATCATGCCGTCCCAGCGCACGTCGCCGCCGGGCAGCAGGTGCGGCGTGGCGCGCAGGTTGATCCATTTGACGTCCTTCCAGGCGTCGACCCAGATGCGGCCTTCCCAGTTCCAGCTCCACATCGCCGACGCCGATGCTTGCATCGCCTCGCGGTAGGCGCGGCGGTCGTCGGGCAGGATCAGGTCGAGGAAGCGGCCGGGCTCGGCGTGCAGCTCGGGCGCCGTCACGCCGAGCAGGGCCAGGCAGCCGTCGCTCAGGTAAGGAAAGGAGACGCCGCCGTCGGCGTGCAGCACGAACTGATAGACCAGGCCGGGCGTGTTGGAGACGATGGCGTCGAAGCGGGCGCGCACCTCGGCCAGCTCGGCCGCCAGCGCGGCGCCGCCGGTGGAATTATCGGAAGGTGGGTTCATCGGTAGGCCGTCGATCATGGTGTGGTAGGCGTCAGCGCGCGCGGAAACGTTTTAACAGGCGGCGAAAGCGCGCCGTCCAGCTGCCGGGCGCGGGCACGGGCAGCGCCCGGCGCCAGCGGCGCACCCCGGCCGCGACGGCGTCGACCCGGCGCCAGGCGGCGGTGGCGCGCAGGCTGGCCACCCAGCGCTGTTTCAAGGCCAGGAACCAGCCCAGCAGCCGGGCGAACCAGAGGATGGTCAGCAGCACCGGCCGCGTGAGCAGGTACAGCCGCGCCACGGCGGCCGCGCCGACGACCTTGGCGACGACGATGACGATCAGGCCGGTCAGCGCATGGCCGTTGCCCATCGCCCACAACGCCAGCAGCTTGACCGGGAACAGCAGCACCGCCGGCAACGCGAACAGCACCAGCGCGGCGTACGGCCCCAGGCGGCAGATCCACGCCTCGAGCCGGTGCAGCGGCGGCCATGCGGTGAGCCTGGCCATCAGGCGCGCGCCGACCGTCCAGAGCCAGTCTTCCAGCAGCAGTAACACGGCGGCGAGATACACCAGCGGCGCGAACAGTCGGCGTGCGTATCGGCGGATGGGTTTCATTGTTGGTTATGTTGTTCCTCTGACAGCATGATACGTGAAAGCGCCGCCGGCGCGGGGAATGTCGTCTCGCGTGCGGCGCGCCGGCGCGTGCCGGGGGTGACAGGGGGTACAATGGCCCGCATGAATAAAGCATTTGTCAAAGAATCGGACGGGGACGACGACGAGGAAGCCGCCGCGCTGGCGCTGGCCATCCCGGCCGGGTCGAAGAACTACATCACGCCGGCGGGCTACCAGCGCATCAAGGATGAGCTGCTGCAACTGATCGACGTCGACCGCCCGGAGGTGGTGCGCATCGTGCACTGGGCGGCGTCGAACGGCGACCGCTCCGAGAATGGCGACTATATATATGGCAAGCGGCGCCTGCGCGAGATCGACCGGCGCATCCGCTTCCTGACCAAGCGCATGGATTCGGCGGCCATCGTCGACCCCAGCGTGCACCATGGCAGCGACCAGATCTTCTTTGGCGCCACCGTCACCTACTGCAACCAGCACGACGAGACCCGCACGATCACCATCGTCGGCATCGACGAGCTCGACCCGCTGAACGGCAAGATCAGCTGGGTGGCGCCGGTGGCACGCGCGCTGACCAAGGCGCGCGAGGGCGATCTGATCACCTTCCAGGCCCCGCACGGGGTCGAGGAGCTCGACATCCTCGAGGTCAGCTATCCGGCGCCCGTGGCGGACTAATTGTCTGTTTGTGAAATCGCTGGGAATTCCGGCCGCATAGCGCGGGTCGATTTCCCGGTTGCGGGGTCGTGCGGCAAGAAAACTTAACTTCTTATACACTTCGTGCCAGAGATTTCTTGAGGTTGACCGCATGGCAACATCGACTCTGGAACAAATTACTGGCGCGCTGGCGGAATTCACCAGCGCCACCCGGCTGTACGCGCTCAGTCTAGGCGACGAAGCCCCCGCCTTGATGGTCGAAGCCTTTGCCGCCGACGAGGGGCTGCAAGCGATCGGACATCGCGACATCATCGCGCTGTCGACCGACGCGTTTATCGAACTGGCGCCCCTGCTGGGCAAGCCGGC
>NZ_FODC01000007.1 GCF_900110275.1 Duganella sp. CF517 | reverse complement strand
TTGTACCTGGACATCGCCTCGGGCCCGTTCTACGGCTACAACCGTCCCGGCGCCAAGCCGTCGCAAGGCATCATCAACGCCTGGTACGCCCAGGGCATGCAGGGCGGCCACAAAAACACCTACGACTCGATCAAGGCGTTCTCGGAGACCGATTTCCGCGACGACCTGAAAAAGTTCGACAAGCCGACGCTGGTGATCCACGGCGACGACGACCAGATCGTGCCGATCGACGCCGCCGGCAAGGCCTCGGCCGCCATCGTCAAGCACGCCAAGCTGATCGTCTACCCGGGCGCGCCGCACGGCCTGACCGACACCCATAAGGAAAAGTTCAACGCCGACTTCCTGGCCTTCGCCAAGTCCTGACAAGGCGCGAAACAACAGTTCGCCAAAAACCGCCTTCGGGCGGTTTTTTATGTGATATGGTCGCCGTTGCGCCGGACCAGACAGCACCCGCTATCACATGAATATCCACTTACTACAGCACCTGTTCTCGCCGCCGGACGATCCGTCGCTGATCAACTACGGCACCTATTCCCCCCCGCTGGTCGCGCTCTCCATCCTGGTTGCCATCTTTTCATCATGGATGGCTTTGCAAGTGGTGGGCCTGGCGCACGCCAGCACCAGCCGGGGCCGCGCCCTGCGCATCGTCATGCTCGGCAGCGGCAGCCTGGCGCTGGGCTGCGGCGTGTGGGCCATGCACTTCATCGGCATGCTCGCCTTCAACCTGTGCACCGTGGTCGATTACGATCCCGGCACCACGCTGCTGTCGGTGCTGCCCAGCCTGGGCGCCTCGTGCGTCGCGCTGGCGATCATCAGCCGCAGCCAGCTGACCACCGCCCCTTTGCTGACCGGCGGCCTGCTGGTGGGCGCCGGCATCGGCGCCATGCACTACACCGGCATGGCGGCCATGCGACTGGATCTGGCCCTGCGCTACGACCCGCGGATGTTCGCGCTGTCGATCGTGGTGGCCGTGGTGCTGGCCACCTTGGCGCTGTGGATACGTTTCGGCCTGCGCAACCTGCGCGGCCGGCTGCACCGCCACGTGCTGGGATTGATCAGCGCCAGCGTGATGGGCTGCGCCATCGCCGGCATGCACTACACCGGCATGGCGGCGGCGCGCTTCGTCGGCCGGCTGCCCGCCGGCGCCGTGCCGGAACAACGCGGCATCTACCTGGCGCTGGCGATTACCCTGATCACGGTCGCCATCACCATCTTCATCATGTCGGCCAACGGCCTGCTGCGCTACCGCGAACTGTTCCGCCAGAAAAGCGAAAGCGAAAGCTGGATGCGCGCGCTGCTCACCACCACCATCGACGGCGTCATCACCATCGACCGCGCCGGCACCATCCACGAATTCAATGTCTCGGCCGAGCGCATCTTCGGCTGGACGCGCGGCCAGATCGTCGGCCGCGATATCCGCCTGCTGATGGCCGACCAGGAACGCGCCGAACGCGAAGGCCTGCTCAAATACCTGGGCGGGGACGCCGCCACGCTCACCACCAAGGGCCGCGAGGTGCTGGGCGTGCGCAAGGACGGCGCCATCGTGCCGATCCGGCTGGCGGTCGGCCACGCCACGCTGGCCGAGCGCGATCTGTTCGTGCTGTTCATCACCGACATCACCGAGCGGCGCGCCATCATGCAGGCCTTGCGCGACAGCGAGCTGCAATTGCGCTCCCTGATCGGCAACATCCCCGGCATCTCCTTCCGCAGCAGCATGGAGTTCGACGCGCCGCCGCTGTTCATCAGCGACGGCATCGAGCGCCTGACCGGCCACCCGGCCAGCGATTTCACCGGCGCCGGGCGCACCCGCAAACTGAGCTCGCTGATCATGCCCGAGGACCGCGCCGGCGTGGCGGCCGAGATCGGGCGCAGCATCGCCGCGCTGGCGCCGTACAAGGTCGAGTATCGCATCGTCCACGCCGACGGCGGCACCCGCTGGGTATGGGAAAACGGCGCCGTCACGCGCGACGAGGACCGGCCCGAGATCGTCTGGATCGACGGCGTGATCCTCGACATCACCGAGCGCCATCAGATGGAGCAGGAACTGCGCAAGGCCAAGGAGATCGCCGAACAGGCGGCGGCGGCGCGCGCCAGCTTCGTCGCCAACATGAGCCACGAGATCCGCACGCCGCTCAACGCCATCCTCGGCTTCACCAAGGTGCTGCTCGACACCGATCTCGACGCCAGCCAGCGCCACCAGCTGGGCACCGTGCACAAGGCCGGCCGCTCGCTGCTGCGCCTGCTCAACGGCGTGCTCGACACCGCCAAACTGGACAAGGGCGCGGTGGAACTGGAGAACGAAGACTACAACCTGGCGGAACTGATCGACGAACTGGCGTCCACCTTCGGCGGCAACGCCCGCAACAAGGGCTTGCGCATCGACGTCGACTACGACGCCGCGCTGCCGGCGTGGCTGCACGGCGACCAGCTGCGCATGCGCCAGGTCATCGGCAACCTGGTCGACAACGCCATCAAGTTCACCGAGGCCGGCACCGTCACGCTGCGCGCGCGCGGCGACGACGGTTGCCTGTGCATCGAAGTGCGGGACACCGGCATCGGCATCGCGCCGGAACGGCTGCAGGCGATCTTCGACCAGTTCACCCAGGCCGACGCCTCGATGACGCGGCGCTTCGGCGGCACGGGGCTTGGCACCACCATCAGCCGCCAGCTGGTCACGCTGATGGGCGGCCGGATCTGGGCCGAGAGCACGCCGGGCCAGGGCGCCATTTTCCACGTCAGGCTGCCGCTGGAAGCGGCGCGCGACCCGCACACCCGGCACGCCGGCGACGCCCTGCAAGGGCCGGCGCCACCGCCGCCGCGCACCGCCGCCGGCACGCCGCCGGCCGCCTACGACGCCGCCCTGGTGCGCGCCAAGGCCGGCCAGCTGCTGCCGGCGCTCAAACGCGGCGAATTGAACGACGCGGCGCTGGCGGCGCTGGCGGCGGGCATCGGCGGCGCCGGCGCGCCGGCCGCGCTGACGCGCCAGCTGGCCGACATCGAAAACGCCTTGAATGAATTCGACTTACCGCTCGCGCACGCGACACTGGAAGCCATGCTGGAGAGCCTGGCGGAGGAAAACCCATGATCACCACACACCAACCGAACATGCCGCTGATCCTGGCGGTCGACGACGAGGCCAACAACCTGCAGCTGCTGCGCCACATCCTGCAGGACCATTACCGCCTGCTGTACGCCAAGGACGGCGCGCGCGCGCTGGAGCTGGCGCGCCAGGAACTGCCGCAACTGATCCTGCTGGACGTGATGATGCCGGGGATGACGGGCTACGACGTCTGCCGCGCGCTCAAGGCCGATGGCGCCACCGCCGACATCCCGGTCATCTTCGTCACCGCGCTGACCGAGGGCGAGGATGAAGTCATCGGCTTCGACGCCGGCGCCGTCGACTACATCACCAAGCCGGTCAACCCGGCGATCGTGCGCGCGCGCGTGCGCACCCACCTGTCGCTGGTGCGCGTCGACGAACTGAAACGCACGCGCCTGGAGATCGTGCAGCGCCTCGGCCTGGCCGCCGAATACAAGGACAACGAGACCGGGCGCCACGTGATCCGCATGAGCCACTACTCGCGCATCCTCGGCCTGGCGCTGGGCATGGGCGAGGCCGAGGCGGACGACCTGCTGCACGCGGCGCCGATGCACGATGTCGGCAAGATCGGCATCCCCGACAGCATCCTGCGCAAACCGGGCCCGCTGGACGCGGATGAATGGAAGATCATGCAAACGCACGCCGCGATCGGCGGCGAAATCATCGGCAAGCACGCGCACGGCATGCTGGCGATGGCGCACCAGCTGGCGGTGACGCACCACGAAAAATGGGATGGCAGCGGCTATCCGAACGGCCTGGCCGGCGAACAGATTCCGCTGGTCGGGCGCATCGTCGCCATCGCCGACGTGTTCGACGCGCTGACGTCGGCGCGGCCCTACAAGGAGGCCTGGCCGGTGGAGCGGGCGGTCGAACACTTGCTGCAGCAGCGCGGCAGGCATTTCCAGCCGGAGCTGGTCGACCTGTTCCTGAAACAGATGCCCGCGCTCCTTGAGATCAAGGAGCGCTGGGCAGAGCATTGAGTGGTGAAGGCGGCGCGGCCGCCGGGAGGGGACGTCAGGCCACCAGGCGCAGCTCGCGTCCCGCCATGCGCGCCATCACGGCGACCACGTGGTCGATCTGCGCCCGGGTATGGCCGGCGTTCATCATGAAACGCAGGCGCGCCTGGCCCACCGGCGCGGCCGGGAACTGGATCGCGTCGACATGGACGCCCTCGCGCCGCAATTCGATCGCGTAGCGCTGGCAGGTCTCGGCGTCGCCGATCAACACCGGCAGGATCGGCGTCTGCGTCGAGATGATGGTGTAGCCCAGCGGCGCCATCTTCTCGATGAAATAGCGCTGGTTGTCCCACAGGCGCTGGCGGCGCTGCGGCTCCTGCTCCAGCAAATCGAGCGCCGCCAGCAGCGCCGCCGCCTGGTCCGGCGGCGGCGGGCAGGTGAAGCCGTAGGCGGAACTGGTCAGGCGGATCACGTCGGCGACGTCGCGCTCGACGGCGACGAAGCCGCCGATCGAACCGAGCGCCTTGCTCAATGTCCCCATTTGCATGATGTTCTCGCTGTAGCAGTTGAAATGCTCGGAGGTGCCGCCGCCGTTGGCGCCCAGGATGCCGGTGGCGTGGGCGTCGTCGATGTACAGCAGCGCGCCGTAGCGCTCGGCCAGCGCCACCAGCTCCGGCAACGGCGCGATCGTGCCCTCCATGCTGAACACGCCGTCGCTGACGATCAGCGGCGTGGTGCCCTCCCCGGCGCCGGCCTTGAGCAGCGCTTCCAGGTGGTTCATGTCGCAGTGCCGGTAGTTGTAGCGCAGCGCGCCGGACATCTGGATGCCTTCGCGGATGCTGATGTGATTGAACTCGTCCGAGTAGTAGGCGTACTTGTGGCGCTTCTTGGTGCGGAAGCCGTGCAGCCGCGCCAGCGTGGCCGCCTTGACGATCGACGACAGCACGCCGATGTTGGTCATGTAGCCGGTCACGAACAGCACCGCGTCGCTCTTGTGCTTGAGCGCCCCGAGGCGCCGTTCCAGCTCGCGGTAGACTTCCAGGTCGCCGCCCAGCAGGCGCGATTCGCAGTTGCCGACGCCGTAGCGGTCCAGGCCCTGCTTGGCCGCCGCCACCAGGCGCGGGTGGTTGGCCAGCGCCAGGTAGTTGTTGGTGCTGAACGAGACCACGGTCTCGCCGCCGGTGACGAAGGTTGGATCGGGCAAGCTGCCGTGCACCAGCGAGTCGTGGTGGATCGGGTGGTGTTGCAGCCAGTGGGCGATGTCGCTTAAATCATGCATGGTGATGGAGAGTCGAGTGAGCGTGAATCCATGATAGGACCACGCGCCTCTCCGTAAGATTGCGGCCGCATTACAGGTAGGATAGCTTGGCGCCGCGCGCCCGCGCCGTCACCCCGGCGCCAGCGGCAGCAGGATGCGCGCGACCAGACCGGGCGCGCCGTCCTCCAGGGTCAGCGAACCGCCGTGCGCGGTGGCGGTGGCGCTGACGATGGACAGTCCCAGGCCGTTGCCGGGCAGGTGGCGGCTCTTGTCGAGGCGGTAGAACCGCTGCGTCACCTTGCCGCGCTCCGCCTCCGGGATGCCGGGGCCGTTGTCGTGGATGGCGATCGAGGCGCGGCCCTGGTGCAGGCCGGCGCGCACCCGGATGGCGGCGCCCGGCCCGGCGTACTTGATGGCGTTGTCGAGCAGGCTGGCGACCGCGCTGGCCAGCAGGTTGCGGTCGCCGTCGACGTACAGCGAGGCCGGCGCGTCGACCGTCAGCGCGATGCCGCCATCCTCGGCGATGGCCTCGTACATCTCGCCGATGTCGGCCACCACCCGTCCCAGGTCGAGCCGCTCGAACAGGCGCGCGCGCATGCCCGATTCGGCCTCGGCGATCTGCAGCAGGCGCTCGAACAAGCGTATCAGGTCGTCGATGTCGTCGATGGCGTCGTGGGCGGCGCCGGCCAGGCGCGGCACCGTCATCTCGTGGCGCAGCGCGTCGTCGAGCCGGCCGCGGATGCGGCTCAATGGCGTGCGCAGGTCGTGGGCGATGGCGTTCGAAACGTGGCGGATGCCCTCCATCAGCAGCTCGATGCGGTCGAGCATGCGGTTGATGTCGCGGTTGAGCAGCGCGAACTCGTCGCCGCCGGAGACCGGAATGCGGTGACTGAGGTTGCCCGCCTCGATCTGGGCGGCGGTGCGGCGGATCTCGCCGAGGCGCCCCTCGATGCCACGGCGGAACAGCAGCGCGCCAGCCACCGTCAGCAGCAGCGACACGCCGGCGCCGGCCAGCAGCGCGCGCCAGATCACCTCGCGCACCGCGTGCTGCTCGCTCAGGTCGCGCCCGACGATCAGCAGGCCGCCGTCGGCCATCGGCCGCAGGTACAGGCGCGCCGGCCGGTCGTGGCCACTGCGCTTGACGACGGTGGTGAGCATGAGCGCGCGGCGCGGCGGCGCGGCCCCGGCGCCGGCCGGCACGACATCGAGGTTGCCGGCGGCGGGCACGCCGTTGCCGGTGAGGAGCTGGAATATCTCGCGGTCGCTGTCGACGCCGTCGGCCAGCTGGCGCCGCACCTCCTCCACCAGCGCGCCGTGGCCGGGGAAGCGGGCGTGTTCGATCAGGCGCTCGGATTGCGAGACGATCTTGCCGTCGAGGTTATCATCGAGCACGCCGATGGTGCCGCTGTAGAACACCGCCGACACCACCACGATCGAGAAGGTGCCCAGCAGGCCGTAGCCCAGCGCCAGCTTGGCGGCGATCGAGGCCCGCCCGAGCGGCCCGAAAGGCCGCCTGGCCGGGAAACCGCCGGAAGCGGCGGACCTGGTCGGGGAATCAGCCAAGCGCGGGCCTCGTCCCGTCGGCCGCCGCGTCGGCCGCGCCGGCGCCCATGCGGTAGCCGACGCCGCGCAGCGTGTGGATCAGCATGACCGGGAAATCCTTGTCCACCTTGGCGCGCAGGCGGCTGATCTGGACGTCGATGACGTTGGTCTGCGGGTCGAAGTGGTAGTCCCACACCGATTCGAGCAGCATGGTGCGGGTGACGACCTGGTTCTCGTTGCGCATCAGGTACTCGAGCAGCCGGTACTCGCGCGGCTGCAAGGTGATGACCTTGGGGCCGCGCGTGACGCGCATGGTGCGCAGATCCAAGGTCAGGTCGGCCACCTGCAGCTGGGTGCTGTCGGCGCCGGGGGCGCTGCGCCGCAGCAGCGCCTCGACCCGCGCCAGCAGCTCGGAAAAGGCGAAGGGCTTGGACAGGTAGTCGTCGGCGCCGCCGCGCAGGCCCGTCACGCGGGCGTCGATGGTGGTCAGCGCGCTGACGATGATGACCGGGGTCTGCTTGCCCAGCGCGCGCAGCTTGTCGACGATGGACAGGCCGTCGATGCGGCCCGGCAGCATGCGGTCGAGGATGATCAGGTCCCACTGCTCGCCGGTGGCGTAATCGAGTCCGTCCGGACCGGTCGCGCAAGCGGTGACCAGATAGCCCGCTTCGCGCAGGCCCTTGCAGATGTAGTTCGAGGTTTCTACTTCATCTTCGATGACCAGGCAGCGCACGCGGTTCTCCATCATATTGGGGCGATGGCGGTATTCTACCCGCTTGCGGTAAGGGAGGCCGGGAGCGCCGGCGACGGCCCGTGGCCGGGTGGTGAACCCCCGCCCGGACGACGTCGTTGCGTCGCACAGGGGGTGGCGCCATCTTGGTAGCGCCATCGATGAGGACCGTCGGCAGGGCGCGGAGTTCGGTGACCATGATAGCCGCCGGCGCCCGCCGAAGCCTTGCGCTAGATCAAATTGCGCGGTCGCGCGGGGCCGGACGCCTGCCATTGTGGCGCGCCGCCAACTCGCGGTACAACGCGTGGTAGTTCTCGGCCATGCGTTCGGCGGTGAACAGCTCCCAGTAGCGCGCCTCGGCCCGGCGGCCCATTTCGGCGGCGCGTTCGGGCTGCTCCCACAGCAGGCGCATGGCGCCGCTGAACGCTTGCGGGTCGTCGGGCGGCACCACCAGGCCGGTCTCGTTGTCGATGTTGATGTAGGTGGTGCCGGTGCCGATCTCGCTCGAGATCATCGGCTTGCCGAACATCGCGCCCTCCAGCAGCGAGATGCCGAACGCCTCCGAGCGCAGGTGCGACGGGAACACCATCGCGTAGCACAGCCGCAGCAGCGCGATCTTGTCCTCCTCCTCCACCGCGCCGACGAACGTGACGTGGGTCAGCCCGAGGCGGGCGGCGTGCTCCTTGAGCTCCCGCTCGATCGGTCCGGCGCCGACGATCACCACCGGATAATCGATGTTGGCCATGGCGTCGAGCAGGATGTGCAGGCCCTTGTAGTAGCGCAGCACGCCGACGAACAGGAAGAAGCGCTCGCCGCAGCGTTCGCGCCATTTGTCCATCACCGCCGCCGACGGCTGCGGATAAATGCTTTTATCGAGGCCGTAGGTGATGGTGCGGGTCTTGTGTTCGAAGCGCTTGAGCACCGGCGACGAGGCCAGGTAGTTCGGCGAGGTGGCGATGATGGTGTCGACGCTGCGCAGGAAGCGGCGCTTGAGCGGGCTGTAGACGCGCAGCAGGTTCTTCTGGCGCACGATGTCCGAGTGGTAGGTCACCACGCTCGGTTTGTCGATGCGGGCCATGAAATGGGCGATGTCCATGAACGGCCACGGAAAGTGGTAGTGGATCACGTCGGCCTTGCGCGCCAGGCGCGCCAGCGCGCGGATCGCCGCGAAAGAGAAGCCGGTCGAGGCGATCTCGAAGTCCATGCGCACGCGGTGCACGGTGTGGCCTTCGAACTCGATGCGCGCCGGGCCGCGGTCGCGGGTCAGGGTCAGCACTTCGTTGGTCACACCGAGGCGGCCGGTTCCCACGCACATCTGGCGGATGACTTGCTCGATTCCGCCCCAGCTGTCGGGGTAGTAGGTCTTGTAGAAATGAAGGACGCGCATGGCTTGTGGTCGGGCTGCTCGGCGCAGCCGGGGTTATGTGGCGTTAGTGTGACAGGACGTCATGATACACGGCGGCGGTGCGCCGGGCCGCCTCGTCCCAGGTCAGTTCCAGCGCGCGGCGGTGGCCGGCGGCGACCAGGCGCTGGCGCAGCGCGTCGTCGCGCGCGATGGACGTCATGGCGGCGGTCATCTCCGGCACCGACAGCGGATCGAATTCCAGCGCCGCGCCCTGCGCCACTTCCGGCAGCGAGGTGGCGTTGGAGCTGGCCACCGGCACGCCGCTGGCGAAGGCCTCGACCAGCGGCAGGCCGAAGCCCTCGTACAGCGACGGGAAGACGAAGGCGCCGGCGCCGGCGTACAGGTGGCGCAGCTGCCCGTGGTCGGTCAGCTTGTCGAGCCAGACGACGTTCTCGCCGCGCTGTTGCGCGGCCTTGATCCGGTCGACCAGCTCCTCGCTGCGCCAGCCCGGCGCGCCGACGATGACCAGCTGGCGCGCCGAACGCAGCACCGGCGGCAGCGCCAGATAAGCGTCCAGAAGGCGCGCGATGTTTTTACGCGGTTGCAGCGTGCCGACGAACAGGAAGTAGCCGGGCTGCAGCTGGTACTGCGCCAGGGTCGCGTCGCGCGCTTCGGGCGCCGGGGCGTCGAACCATTCGGCGCCGACGCCGTGGTGCACCACGCTGATGCGGCGCTCGTCGACGCCGAAGCATTCGACCAGTTCGCGGATCGAGTAGCGCGAGCCGGTGATCACATGCTGCGCCTTGCGGGCGGCCTTGACCTGCAACCAGTTCTTCAGGCGCCGCATCTTCGGATTGCACCACTCGGGATGGGAAATCGGCAGCGCGTCGTGCAGGGTCGCCACCACCGGGCAATCCATGCGCACGATACGGTAATCGGTGGCGTGGAACAGGTCGAGCGGCGGCGCGTCCTTGCCCATCGCGCCGCTGGCGTGCAGGTGCACGCCGGCCGGCAGGATCAAGTCGCCCAGGGTCGCCAGCGGAAACGACAGCGGCAGCGCGCGGCCCACCGTCAGGCGGCCGGCGTCGCCCGGCGGCGCAAAGCTCAGCGGCAGCACCTCGCAGCCGGCGCCGGGCAGATGGTCGAGCAAGGCGCGGCTGTAGACGCCGATGCCGTCCAGGCGGCCGCCGGTGAGCACCGGTTCGACGGTGGTGGTCGACAGGCCGACGCGCAGCCGGGGCGTGGCGCCCACGGCGCTCAAGCCTGGTACATCCAGCGCAGCGTGTCGGCCAGCGGCACGCTGTCGACCGGGCCGGTGACGGCGGCCAGGCGGCTGTTGTCGCCGACCAGCCGCACCACTTCGTTGGCGCGCACGAAGGCCGGGTTGACGTGGACGTTGATCTGGTAGCCGGCGATGTCGGCCATCATGTCGAGCGCTTCGCCGAGCGAATAGGCCTGGCCCGAACAGATGTTGAACGTCCGGCCGGCGGCGGCCGGCGCGGCCAGCAGGCGGCGGTAGCTGCGCGCCACCATGCGCACGTCGGAGAAGTCGCGCCACACGTGCAGGTTGCCCAGCTCGATGTCGGCGGCCTTGCGGCGGAAGTGCGAGACGATTTTCGGCAGCAGGAAGTTCTCGTGCTGGCCGACGCCGGTGTAGTTGAACGGACGCACCACGATCAGCGGCAGCTTGTCCTGCCACAGGCGCGCCATGTATTCCATCGCCAGCTTGCTGACGGCGTAATCGTTGGCCGGCGCCGCCGGGACGTCCTCGCCGATCACGCCGACGTCGGTGTTACCGTAGATATTGGCGCTCGACGCCAGCAGCACCGCCGACGGTTTTTTCGCAAGGCCGGCCAGCGCCTCGAGCAGGTTGCGGGTGCCGGCGACGTTGACGCGGTAGATCTGTTCGACGTCGCCGTGGCCGACGAAGGCGATGGCGGCCAGGTGCGCCACCACGTCGGGCTGGACCTGTTGCACCACGGCGGCCAGGCCGGCGCGGTCGTTCAGGTCGACCGGGTAGCGGCCCTCGGCGGGCGCGCCGTCCGGCGACACGGTGCCGAAAACCTCGTAGCCGGCCGCGCGCAGCTCCTGCTCCACGTACCGCCCGGTGAAGCCGGACAGGCCGGTGATCAAGGCCCGTTTGCCGGTGCCTTCGCTGCCCTCGAGCGCCGCCGTCACCGCGTTCACCTTAGAAGGAGAAGCCGGCTTTGTTGCGGCGCAGGTCGGCCTCGACCATCATCTGGCACAGCTCTTCGAGCGTGGTCTTGGGCGTCCAGCCCAGTTTTTCGGTGGCCTTGGCCGGGTCGCCGATCAGCAGCTCGACTTCGGCCGGACGGTAGAACTTCGGATTGACGCGCACCAGCACCTTGCCGGTTTTTTTGCAGGTGCCGATCTCGTTGTCGGCCGCGCCACTCCACTCGATGGCCACGTCGATCGCCTTGAAAGCCATGCTGACGAAGTCGCGCACGGTCTCGGTGCGGTTGGTGGCCAGCACGAAGGTGTCGGGCTCGTCGGCCTGCAGGATGCGCCACATGCCTTCGACGTATTCCTTGGCGTAGCCCCAGTCGCGCTTGGCGTCCATGTTGCCCAGTTCGAGCACGTCGAGCAGGCCCAGATGGATCTTGGCGACCGAATCGGTGATCTTGCGGGTGACGAACTCACGGCCGCGCAGCGGCGACTCGTGGTTGAACAGGATGCCCGACGAGCCGAAGATGCCGTAGGACTCGCGGTAATTCACGGTCATCCAGTGGGCGTACAGCTTGGCCACGCCGTACGGGCTGCGCGGGTAGAACGGGGTGTCCTCTTTTTGCGGCACGGCCTGCACCTTGCCGAACATTTCCGAGGTCGACGCCTGGTAGAAGCGGATCTTCGGATTGACGATGCGGATCGCCTCGAGCAGGTGGACCGGGCCGACGCCGGTGATCTCGGCGGTGGTCAGCGGCTGGTCGAACGACACGCCGACGAAACTCTGGGCGGCCAGGTTGTACACCTCGTCCGGCTGCACCGTCTGCATCAGGCGGATGCTCGAGGCCAGGTCGGTCAGGTCGTACTCGACCAGGCTCAGGTTCGGATGGGACTGGATGCCCAGTTCCTCGATGCGCCAGAAGTTGACCGAGCTGGTGCGACGATAGGTGCCGGTGACCTGATAGCCCTTTTCAAGGAGCAACTCTGCCAGATACGCGCCATCTTGGCCGGTGATGCCCGTAATGAGGGCTTTTTTTGTGTTCGTCATGGTGTGTGGCTGCAAATTGTAGGATAAAAATTGTCCGGTATTGTAACAGGCTCGTAACATGGCGCGGCCCGCGGCGGCGCCGACATTACATAAATTACATCCTGTTACAGCGTGCCGGCGACACGAAAAACCGGCCCGGCTCCTGGCGGAACGGGACCGGCTTCAGCGGCCCGCGCCTGGCGGGCCGTCACGGCTGGAAAGGGTGGCTCGGACTAGGGCGGCTTACACCTTGCGCTGGGCCACCGAGTCGACCACGCACAGCGCGGTCATGTTGACGATGCGGCGCACCGTCGCCGACGGCGTCAGGATGTGCACCGCCTGGGCGCAGCCGAGCAGGATCGGACCGACCGCGATGCCGTTGCCGGCCGCCGTCTTGACCAGGTTGTAGGCGATGTTGGCCGAGTCCATGTTCGGCGCCACCAGCAGGTTGGCGTCGCCGGTCAGGGTCGATTCGGGCATGATGGCGTGGCGCAGTTTCGAGTCGAGCGCGGTGTCGCCGTGCATCTCGCCGTCGATCTCCAGGGTCGGATCGAGCTTCTTGACCAGCGCCAGCGCGGCGCGCATCTTCTGCGCAGACTCGCTGTTGGACGAGCCGAAGTTCGAATGCGACAGCAGCGCGGCGCGCGGCGACAGGCCGAAACGGCGCATCTCCTCGGCCGCCATGACGGTGATGGCCGCCAGCTCGTTGGCCGTCGGGTTCTCGTTGACGTGGGTGTCGACCATGACGAGCTGGCGCTCCGGCATGATCAACACGTTCATCGCCGCGTAGACGCAGGCGCCCTCGCGCTTGCCCAGCACCTGGTCGATGTAGTGCAGGTGCAGCTGGGTGGTGCCGAAGGTGCCGCAGATCATGCCGTCGGCGTCGCCCTTCTTGATCATCATGGCGCCGATCAAGGTGTGGCGGCGGCGCATTTCCAGCTTGGCGTATTCCTGCGTCACGCCCTTGCGGCTGGTCATGTCGTAGTAGGTCTGCCAGTAGTCGCGATAGCGGTCGTCGTGGTCCGGGTTGATGACGTCGAAGTCGACGCCGTGCTTCAGGCGCAGGCCGAACTTGGTGATGCGCGCCTCCAGCACGGCCGGACGGCCGACCAGGATCGGGCGCGCCAGCTTCTCGTCGACGATGACCTGCACGGCGCGCAGCACGCGCTCCTCTTCGCCCTCGGCGTAGACGATGCGCTTGAGATCCATCTCGGTCTTCTTGGCCACCTGGAACAGCGGCTTCATGAAGGTGCCGCTGCGGTAGACGAATTGCTGCAGGCTGTCGGCGTACGCTTGCAGGTCCTTGATCGGACGCGTCGCCACGCCGGAATCCTCGGCCGCCTTGGCCACGGCCGGCGCGATCTTGATCAGCAGGCGCGGATCGAACGGCATCGGGATCAGGTACTCGGGGCCGAACGACAGGTTGGTGAAGCCGTAGGTGGTGGCGACGATGTCGGACTGCTCGGCGTGCGCCAGTTCGGCGATCGCGTGGACCACGGCGATCTCCATCTCGCGCGTGATGGTGGTGGCGCCGCAATCGAGGGCGCCGCGGAAGATGTACGGGAAGCACAGCACGTTGTTGACCTGGTTCGGATAGTCCGAACGGCCGGTGCAGATGATGGCGTCGCCGCGCACGGCCTTGACGTCGTCGGGCAGGATTTCCGGATTCGGATTGGCCAGCGCCAGGATCAGCGGGTTCGAGGCCATGGCCTTGACCATGTCCTGTTTGAGCACGCCGCCTGCCGACAGGCCGAGGAAGATGTCGGCGTCGGGGATCACTTCGGCCAGGGTGCGGGCCGAGGTGTCGCGCGCGAAGCGTTCCTTGTCCGGGTCCATCAGCTCGGTGCGGCCCTTGTAGACCACGCCGGCCAGGTCGGTGACGTAGATGTTTTCCAGCGGGAAGCCGAGGTCGACGATCAGGTCCAGGCAGGCCAGCGCGGCCGCGCCGGCGCCGGAGACCACCAGTTTGCAGTTTTTGATGTCTTTGCCGACGTACTGGATGCCGTTCATGATGGCCGCGCCGACGATGATGGCGGTGCCGTGCTGGTCGTCGTGGAAGACCGGGATCTTCATGCGCTCGCGCAGCTGGCGCTCGATGTAGAAGCACTCGGGCGCCTTGATGTCTTCCAGGTTGACGCCGCCGAAGGTCGGCTCGAGCGAGGCGATGATGTCGACCAGCTTGTCCGGGTCGAGTTCGTTGATTTCGATGTCGAACACGTCGATGCCGGCGAATTTCTTGAACAGCACGCCCTTGCCTTCCATGACGGGCTTGGCGGCCAGCGGGCCGATGTTGCCCAGGCCGAGCACGGCGGTGCCGTTGGTGATGACGGCCACCAGGTTGCCGCGCGCGGTGTATTTATAGGCGGCGGCCGGGTCGATGACGATTTCTTCGCACGGGGCGGCCACACCAGGGGAGTAGGCGAGCGCCAGATCGCGCTGGTTGGTCAGTTGCTTGGTCGGCGTAACGCTGATTTTGCCTGGGGTCGGGAACTCGTGGTACTCGAGCGCGGCGACGCGCAATTGTTGACGAATTTCTTCTTTTTTCTCAGATGACGAATCCATGCTGTGCTGCCTTCCTGTTTGTGCGGTCGGAAAGCCTACGATTTTATCAGACCAATTCTTTCATTTAAGTAGGTATTTTCACCAACGATGATAACGGTTATTGGCAGAATTTATGGTTCCCGATGGCAATTGACCGAATTTTTGGTGTTTTTAGCGGCTTTAGGCTATCAATAGCTTCAACATAGTAACATTTCCTCATTTATTCAGTTTGGCTATTGATATCCGACAATTGATTGGGATTGACAATATTTCGGCGGCGCGGCTCATCGCTGCTCAGTCGCCACCGCAGCCACCGCCGCACCCGCCCCCGCAACCTGCACCACAGTCGACCCCGCCGCCGCAATCGTTTCCACTCCAATCATCTGCTGTCACTGAGTCGAGGCCCAGATCGGCGGCCCAATAAACGCCGGTCGTCCCGCCCGCGCCCAGCGCAGCCACCTGGCGCATGGTTTCGCCACAATCCGGTAGGTATACGAAGCCGTTCTTGATCTTCAGCGTTCCGTCCAAGGCGAACAGCAATGGAAGCCGGGTGGGCTTTTTGTGGTTGATGCGTTCCTGCTCGCAGACGAGCTTCCAGGTGCGTCGCAAGCCTTTCTGGGTCTTGCGGCCAGCACCGGCGGCGTGCGCCGGCGTGTGGTGCAGCGTTTTACCGAAGGCGCGACGGCAGAATTGTTCGTAGAGCCGCGTGGACAGGATCATCTCATGCCAAAGATCGTCGGCGACTTGCGAAGGCATCGCTAGAAAATACCTACGGCGTTCGTGGTGAGCCAGGAAGAACTGACGGAGTCCCCGAACGACTGTTTCGCAATCGGCCGTCGATAAATGTGGGTGACGCGCGCGCAGCACGTTCAGTAGTTCCGGCGGTGGCATGAAGTTTTGGATGAACTCCTTCCGGCTTCGATTCCTGCTGCTCTCGTAGTAAATCACGCAAGCAGAAAGCACCAAGGCGGCGCCTAGACAAATGACCATTTCCATGTCCCATCCCCTTAGCTTTAAGCGCAACAGCAATATTCGGTTTCACCGCGTACCGGCACCATGCGCGCGCACGACTGTCCGTGAGGTTTCCGCATGGCAACCTTAACTCTAAGTCGTCCTGAACGAGCGGCGAAATCGCAAACATTGCGTCTGCGCTTCTAACATCGCCCCGCGACGCCCGTACTGACGGCGAGCCATTCAAGATGAACTTGTGGCCTTACTGTCCAAATTGCGGAGCTGCAGAACCGTCGTCATGGCAGATGACAGAGCCTCCGAATTCGTAGATATCGAGATTCCTCTAACTGCGCTATGTTCGGTTAAGTACTGAACCCTTATCGTCCTAGTCAACCTTGTGTCGCCGTCTGAGCTTGGCGGATTACGCTACGCTAATCCGCCCTACGTGGTTTAGATCGTGCTTGCTTTGACTGCCTTTGTGTAAGTTCGCCTGACAGCCGCGTCTCTCATTTTTGTGCCCTTCCGTGCCCGGCTGGGTACAATAAGCCATGATCTCCGAATTCGACCTCATCAAGGAATACTTCCAGCGCCCTCAGCAACCGGGCCGGGCCACGCTCGGCATCGGCGACGATTGCGCGCTGCTTACTCCCACGCCCGGCATGCAGACGGCGATTTCGTCCGACATGCTGGTCGAGGGCCGCCACTTCTTCGCCGGCGAGGACGCCTATCGGCTCGGCCACAAGAGCCTGGCCGTCAACCTGTCCGACCTGGCGGCGATGGGCGCGCGGCCGGTCGGATTCACGTTGGCGCTGGCGCTGCCGTCGGCCGAACGCGCCTGGCTGGCCGGCTTCTCGCACGGCCTGTTCGCGCTGGCCGACGCCTTCAACATCGAATTGATAGGCGGCGACACGACCAAGGGGCCGCTGACGATCTGCATCACGGTGTTCGGAGAGCTGCGTCCGGGCCAAGCCTTGCGCCGCAGCGCCGCGCAAGCGGGCGACGATATCTGGGTCTCCGGCACGCTGGGCGACGCGCGCCTGGCGCTGGCAGGCTACCGCCTTGAACAAACCATGGACGCGGCGGCGCTGCACACGGCCGCCGTGCGCATGCACACGCCGGTGCCGCGCGTGGAACTGGGCGCCGTGCTGGCCGAACAGGGCATCGCGCGCGCCGCCATCGATATCTCCGATGGCCTGGTGGGCGATCTCGGTCATATCCTGGCGATGTCGAACGTGGGCGCCACCTTGAACGTGGACGCGCTGCCGCCCGGCGAGGCGCTGACGGCCTTCCCGCAGGCGCTGCGGCGCGCCTACACCGCCGCCGGCGGCGACGATTACGAGTTGTGCTTCACCGCGCCGGCGTCGGCGCGCGCGGCGGTGATCGCGGCCGCCGGCAGCGTGGCCACGGCGGTCACGCGCGTCGGCAGCATCGAGGCGGCGCCGGGGCTGCGCCTGGTGGACGCCGCCGGCGCGCCGCTAGACCTCCAACTCGCCGGCTTCGATCACTTCACGTCCTGAAGCGCGGTCACATCCTCGTCCGGCTGCCCCACCCTGCGCCCGCTGCCGTGCATTAGCCAGTAGTGGTGGAACGCCAGCCGGATGTTGTCGCGCAGCTGCGTGTCGTCCCACGGCTTGGTGTAGAAGCGGTAGATGGCGCCGCGGTTGACCGAGTCGAGCACCGCGTCGAGCCCCATGTAGCCGGACAGGATGATGCGGATCGTCTCGGGGTACATGTCCTTGACCTGGCCGAGGAACTCGGTGCCGTTCATGCCCGGCAGGCGCTGGTCGCACAGGATCACCTGCACCGGATGCAGCGCCAGCAGCTCGAAGGCTTCGTCGGCCGAACCGGCCGTCAGGATCTGGTAGCCGTCGCGCTGGAACAGCTGGCCGAGCGACCATAAAATATCCGGGTTGTCGTCGACGATGAGCAGCGTTTGCGCCGGCTGGTTGGGCGCGGCCGGATCGACCGGCAGGCAGCGGCCCGATTCGACCAGCACCGCCATGTCGGCCGGCGCCACCGGACGGCTGAAGAAGTATCCCTGGATTTCATCGCAGCGGCTGCGCCGCAGGTATTCGAGCTGCGCGCGCGTTTCCACGCCCTCGGCGATCACCCGCAGCTTAAGGCTGTGCGCCATGCTGATGATGGCCGTGGCGATGGCGGCGTCGTTCGGATTGGTGGTGATCTCGCGCACGAAGGCGATGTCGATTTTGAGCTTGTCGATCGGGAAGCGCTGCAGGTAGGCCAGCGACGAGTAGCCGGTGCCGAAATCGTCGATCGAGACCTTGATGCCGATCGCCTTCAGATTGGTCAGCACCATGATGGTGCGCTCGGCGTTGGACATCAGCGCGGTTTCGGTCAGCTCCAGTTCCAGCAGCTCCGGCGGCACCTCGTGGCGCACCAGCGCCGAACGCACCACCTGTTCCAGGTCGCCCTCGATGAACTGGCGGCTGGCGACGTTGACGGCCACGCGCACCGGCCCCACGCCGCTCCGGTTCCAGGCGCCGATCTGCTTGCAGGCGGCGTCGATGATCCAGGCGCCGACGCGCACGATCAGGCCCGTGTCCTCCAGCACCGGCACGAACTCGGACGGGAACACCAGGCCGAAGCCGGGCCGCTGCCAGCGCAGCAGCGCCTCGGCGCCGGCGATGGCGCCGGTGTGCAGGTTGACCTTGGGCTGGTAGTACAGCAGCAGTTCGTCGTTGTCGAGCGCGCGGCGCAGCGCCAGCTCCATGTCGAGCCGCGCTAGCACCTGCACGTTCATGCCGGCGGTGAAGAAGCGGTAGCCGTCGCGGCCCGCCTGCTTGGCACGCTCCATCGCGGTGTCGGCGTATTTGAGCAGCGTTTCGGGATCGGTGGCGTCGTCCGGATACATGGCGATGCCGATGCTGGCGCTGAGCACCGCCGGGTGCCCGTTCAAGTCGAACGGCAGGCGCAGCGCCTCGCGCACCTCGTTGGCCGTGTGGACGGCGTCCTGCTGGTCGCGCGGCATCGACAGGATCAGCGCGAATTCGTCGCCGCCCATGCGCCCGACCGTGTCGCGCAGGCGCACGCATTGCACCAGCCGGTTGCTGAACTGGCGCAGCAGCTCGTCGCCGAGCGCGGCGCCGAGCGAGTCGTTGATGTTCTTGAAGCGGTCCAGCGCGATGAACAACACCACGATGCGCCACGATTTTTCCTGCGCCAGCGCGATCGCGTCGGCCAAGGTCTGGAAGAACAAGGTGCGGTTGGGCAGGCCCGTGAGGCTGTCGTAGTGGGCCATGTGCTGCAGCAGTTCCTCCGAGTGGCGCCGCTCGCTGATGTCGCGCGCCACGCCGAGCATGACGGTCGACTGGCCGGGCCGCGTGAGCAGCTGCCAGTAGATCTCCACCGGCACCGACACCAGATCGCGCCGCATCAATTCGAGTTCGGCCAGTTCCGGCGTGCGCGCCTGGCCGACGGCGGCGGCGTAGTCGTCGAGCCGGTGCGCCTGCGCGCGCAGCAGCGCCTGCGTGCCCAGTCCGAGCCGGCTGGCGGTCTGGCCCAGCATCTCGTCGCGCGGGTAGCCCAGCATGCGGCAGGCGCCGTCGTTGACGTCGACCAGTTCGGCCGTGGCCGCGTCGAGCAGGAAGATGGCGTCGGCGGTGGCGTCCATGGCGCTGCGGAAGCGCTGCAGTTCGACGGTCCGTTCGCGCACCGTCTGCTCCAGGCGCACGTTGTAGTTGCGCGCCTCGCGGTGCAGCAGGCGGACCTCGAGCATGTTGCGGATGCGCGTGAGCACCTCGACCGGGTCGATCGGCTTGCTGAGGAAATCGCGCGCGCCCGATTCAAGCGCCTTGAGTTTCAGGTCCGGCTGCGCCGTCACCACCAGCACCGGCAGCCAGGAATCGGCTTCGAGCGGGCGCAGCGCATCCATCACCTCGAAGCCGTCCATGCCCGGCATCTGCAAATCGAGGATGATGAGGTCGTATCGATGCCGGCTGTGCCAGTCGGCCACCACGCGCGAATCGGTGGTGGCGGTGACGGCCTGGTAGCCGGTCGACTTGAGCAGGAATTCCAGCAGCTCCACGTTGACGACCTGGTCGTCGACGATCAAGATGCGTGCGTGAAAAATGTCGGTCTGGCTGATCATGGGCTGCGCCTCCGGTGCTATCGAACCGGCGTTATGGCCGGATCAGTCCGCTTTCTTCCCGCAAGCGACGTCGGCTTGCCAGGCTGGTGCGCGCATCCGCGGTGTTTAGGCTGAGCACGCCACGCAGTGCCATTGAGTGTACGCAAGTTCAAATCGCCGGTCTAATGTTTTTATGCAAAGTTAGGGTTGGTGTTAATCAGCGTGCATCGCTGGCAACGATTGTGATCTGCATGGTACAGTGGCAGCACACCCAGCGGGATATCCCAGCCGGCTCCCGAACGCCGCTTCAGAAGGAGAGTTTACATGACCACCGAGATGCAATCCGATAACGCCACCACCATCCTCGACCTGGCCGCGCAGGTCGGCAAGGCGCTGCAGGACAAGGGCCTGATCCTGGCCACCGCCGAGTCGTGCACCGGCGGCGGCGTGGCCCAGGCCATCACCGAAATCGCCGGTTCGACCGCGTGGTTCGACTGCGGCTTCATCGCCTATTCCAACGCTTCCAAGAGCGAGTTGCTGGACGTGTCGGCCGCGCTGATCGCGCAGATGGGCAGCGTTTCCGAAGAGGTGGCCGCGGCGATGGCGAGCGGCGCCCTCGGTGCGAGCAACGCCCACTTGGCCGTCTCGACCACCGGCATCGCCGGCCCGACCGGCGCCGTGCCGGGCAAGCCGGTCGGCACCGTCTGCTTCGGCTGGGCCAACGCCGACACCGTCCACACCGAGCGCCTGGTGTTCAGCGGCGACCGCAAGGCGGTGCGCGAGCAAACCGTGATCCACGCGTTGCAGGGCCTGCTGCGCTTCATCGACTGACCCTCCCTTCCCCCCGATGGCGCCATCACGCTGTGATGGTTGCCTTCCTGCCACAAAACAATTACTCTCGATGCGTTCGCGCGCGATGGTGCGTCTATTCCAAGCAGATTCAGGGGTGATTTCGATGCAAAACACGGTACATTTTATTCTTCAGGGTAAGGGCGGCATCGGCAAGACCTTGGTGTCGACGATATTGGCGCAGTGGCTCGCCAGCAAAGACGCGGCCGGCGACCTGGAAGCGCAGCGCCAGCCGCTGCGCTGCTACGACACCGACCAGGAGAACGCCACGTTTTCGCGCTACAAGGCGATGGACGTCAAGCACGTGCCGGTGATGACCGACAGCCGCACCATCGATCCGAAACGCTTCGACGCGCTGATGATCGACATCCTCGAAGAGGAAGGCAACTGCGTCATCGACAACGGCGCCAACACCTTCTCGCCGCTGATGGGCTATTTGCTTGAAAACGATTGCTTCGCATTGCTCGAGGAATCGGGCCGCAAGGTTTACATCCACACCATCGTCGGCGGCGGCGACACCTTGCACGACACGGCGATGGGTTTCGTGTCGACCGCCAAGGCCACCAAGGTGCCGCTGGTGCTGTGGGAAAACGAGCACTTCGGCCTGCTGCAGTCGGCGTCCGGCAAGCAGTTCACCGAATCGCAGACCTACGCCGACAACTCGTCGCGCGTGCGCGGGCGCATCGTGCTGTCGGCCCGCAACGCCGACACCTTCGGCGCCGACATCAAGAAGATGAACACGGCGCGCCTGACCGCCAACGAGGTGCGCGAAAGCGACAAGTTCAACGTCATGGAAAAGCAGCGCATCAAGGTGGTGTTCCGCGATCTGTTCGAGCAGCTCGACAAGGTCGAGTGGTAAGCTGCCATGGATCAGCAAAAGCTGCGCAGTCTGGTGTTTGAAAAAACCGGCGTCAAGATCGACATCGACGACCCGATCTTTGCGCTGGTGGCGCTCAACGAAGCGGTGCTGGAGGAGGCGGTCGGGCGGCACATCGCGGCCATCGACGCCGCCTCGCTCGAGCTGACGCAACATGCGCGGCTGGCGGGCGGGCTGCCGCCGGTGGCGGACGCGGCGCGCAAGGCGGCGCCGCTGGACGCGACCAACGAGCCGTCGGCGGCGCCGGCCGCCGCCTCCGCCGGCTATGTGCCCACGCCGCCCGGTCCGGTGCGGCCGATCGCCACGCAGTCGCCGGCGATCACGCCGCGCGAATTGCGCTTGCTGGGGGCGGCCGCCGGCATCGCCATGCTCAGTGCGCTGATCGTCGTCGGCGCGCAGGCGGTGTTTTCCAAGCCGCCGCCGGCACCCGTCATCGAGGCCAAGGCGCTGACGCCGGAGCAGACGCTGGCTTTGCGCAACGCGGAAAAACTGACCAAGGCCATCGAGAAGCTGGAGCCGAAGGCGCGCAACCAGTTGCAGGCGGAGTTGCAGAAGTAAGGAAGCGGCGGACGCGGCATCCGCCGTCGCGCGTTGCGCACCGCCTTTTTCGTGCTAACATGTGAATACCTGTTCACATGATGAGTTATACAAAATACATGAGCTGTCAACACGACTACGCCGGCGTCGATCCCGCCATCGCCCAGTTGGCCGACCTGTTCCACCTGCTGGGCGATCCGACCCGCTTGCGCATCGTGCTCGCCTGCGTGGCGGCGCCGATCGCCGTCAGCGACATCGCCACCTCGCTTGAACTGAGCAGCTCCCTCGTCAGCCACCACTTGCGCTTGCTGCGCGCGGCGCGCATCGTCAAGTCCGAGCGGCAAGGCAAACAAGTTTTCTACTCCGCCGCCGATGCGCATATCAGCGACGTCCTGAACGATATGCTCGAACATATCGCCGAACCTGCCAACGGGAACGAAGCATGAGCAAGCACCACGACCATCACGACCACGACCACGACCACGACGCGCATGGTCACGCGCATGATCATGATCGCGGCCAGGCGCCCGCCGGGCAGGCCGTCAAAGCCCACGCCCACGGCCATGGACACGATCACTCGCACGGCCACGGCCATCACCACCACGGCGATCCCAACACCATGGGCCGCGCGTTCGCCATCGCCATCGTGCTCAACCTGGTGTTCGTCGGCGTCGAATTCTTCTACGGTTTCCTGGCCAACTCCACCGCGCTGATGGCCGACGCCGGCCACAACCTGTCCGACGTGCTGGGCCTGATGCTGGCCTGGGGCGCGGCCATCCTGGCCAAGCGCCTGCCGAACCAGCGCTACACCTACGGCCTGCGCAGCACCTCGATGCTGGCGGCGCTGTTCAACGCCATGTTGTTGATGGTCGCGTGCGGCGGCATCGCCTTCGAGGCCGTGCAGCAGTTGATGCATCCGGATCCGGTGGCCGGCTTGACGGTGTCGGTGGTGGCCGGCGTCGGCATTCTGGTCAACGGTTTCTCGGCGTGGTTGTTCATGGCCGGCAGCAAGGACGACATCAATATCCGCGGCGCTTATCTGCACATGGCCGCCGACGCCGCCATTTCGCTGGGCGTGCTGGTGGCCGGCGTGATCGTTCGCTACTCAGGCTGGAACTGGGTCGATCCGGCGGTCAGCATGGTGATCGTGGCGATCATCGTCTACAGCACCTGGTCGCTGCTCAGGCAGTCGCTGCGCCTGATGCTGGCGGCGGTGCCGGACAACGTGGATCGCGGCGAGATCGAGCAATTCCTGCGCGGCCGTCCCGGCGTGACCGAGGTGCACGATTTGCATATCTGGGCGATGAGCACCACCGAGACGGCGCTGACCGCGCAACTGGTCACGCCGGCCGGTTATCCGGGAGACGTGGCGGTCGACGACATCACCCGTCAGCTGCGCGAGGATTTCTCGATCCAGCACAGTACCTTGCAGGTGCGGCTCGGCACCACGGTGCACGAGTGCTGCCTGCAGGAGCCCGCGCACTAATCGGCGAACCTGGCGTACAGCGCGGTGCTCAGGTAACGCTCGCCGAACGACGGGATGATCGTGACGATCATCTTGCCGGCGCTTTCCGGCCGGCGCGCCACTTGCAGCGCGGCCCACAGCGCCGCGCCGGACGATATGCCCACCAGCAAACCTTCCTGGCTGGCCGCCTGGCGCGCGGTCTCGAAGGCGTTGTCGTTGCTCACGCCGATGATCTCGTCGTACACCCGCGTGTTGAGCACGGCCGGCACGAAGCCGGCGCCGATGCCCTGCAGCGGGTGCGGTCCCTTGACGCCCTTGGCCAGCACCGGCGACGCCTCCGGCTCGACCGCGATGCAGCGGAACTCCGGCTTGCGCGCCTTGATCACTTCGCCCACGCCGGTGATGGTGCCGCCGGTGCCGACGCCGGCCACCAGGATGTCGGCGCGGCCGTCGGTGTCGTCCCAGATTTCCTCGGCCGTCGTGCGGCGGTGCACATCCGGATTGGCGGGATTGTTGAACTGCTGCGGCATCAGGTAACGGCGGTCGCCCTCGGCCAGCGCCTCGGCGCGGTGGATCGCGCCGAGCATGCCTTCGCCGCCCGGCGTGAGGATCAGCTCGGCGCCATAGGCGCGCAGCAGCATGCGGCGCTCGCGGCTCATGGTGTCGGGCATGACGAGCGTGCAGCGGTAGCCGCGCGCGGCGCAGACCATCGCCAGCGCGATGCCGGTGTTGCCGCTGGTCGGTTCGAGGATGATGGTGTCGGGGTGGATCTGGCCGGCCGCCTCGGCCGCTTCGATCATGGACAGGCCGATGCGGTCTTTCACGCTGTGGGCCGGGTTGCAGTATTCCAGCTTGACCAGCACGTCAGCGTCGAGGCCCTTGGTCAATCGATGCAGCCGCACCAGCGGGGTGCGGCCGATCAGTTCAGTAACGTCGTTGGCAATTTTCATGGAAAAAACCTCCGCGCGATGGGGAGTAGCCAGTCTACTCCTCCCGCGCGGACAACGACGGATTTATACGCTTACTTTACATCCATCAGTTCGACGTCGAAAATCAGCGCCGAGTTCGGCGGGATGCCGCTGCCCGGCGAGGGACGCGAGCCGTACGCCAGTTCGGACGGAATGATCAAGGTGCGCTTGCCGCCGACCTTCATGCCCTGGATGCCCTGGTCCCAGCCTTTGATGACGCGGCCGGCGCCGAGCACGAAGTCGAGCGGCTCGCCGCGCGGAATCGACGAGTCGAACTGCTTGCCATGCATGTTTTTCGCCAGCGGACGATACAGCCAGCCGGTGTAGTGCATGTAGACGGTGGCGCCGGTGGTCGCTTCCTTGCCGGTGCCGACCTTGCTGTCGGTGATGATCAACTGCTCGGCGGCCGGGCCCGGCGTGGCCGAGCCGACGACCATCGGCGGCGGCGGCGGCGCGACGGCGGGCGTGGCGGTGGTGGTTGGCGCGGCGGGCGCCGCCTGTGCCGCCGGAGCGGCCGGAGCGGCCGGAGCGGCGGGAGTCTGGGCCTGGGCCACGGAGGCCGCCAGCGCGCACAGCATTGCTACTAAAACGGAACTACGCGTCATGTTTTTTTCTTTCAATGAGTTTCTGTGGCCGGCACGGCGGCCGGGCCAGCGCGCACAATGATAGCAAACCTGCCTGGCGCACCGGATAAAATCTACGCCGTCGCGTCGGCCGCCACCGCTGGTACCGGCGCCGGCGCCGCCTGCGCGCCGTCGGCCAGCCGCCGCAGCACGTGGCCGGCGGCAACCATGCCGAAGGTGGCCGTGACCACCATCGCCGAGCCGAAGCCGGCGCAGTTCAAACCGGTCACGCCGCCGGCGCGGTCGTCGCCGTCGACCGCGCACACCTCTCCCGTTTCGGGGAATTTGAGCGGCTCCATCGAAAACACCGCGTCCACGTGGAACTTGGTTTTCTCGCCGCGCGGGTAGCCGTACTGGCTGCGCAACACCTTGCGCACTTTTTTCAGCAGCGGTTCCTGCTCGGTGCGTGCCAGGTCGCGCACGGCGATCTGGGTCGGGTCGGTCTGGCCGCCGGCGCTGCCGATGATGACCAGCGGCAGCGCGTGCTGGCGGCAATACGCGATCATCGCGGCCTTGGCCTTGACGCTGTCGATGGCGTCGACCACGTAGTCGAACTTGCCGGCGCCGAGCATCTCGTCGAGATTGTCGGCGCTGACGAAATCCTCGATCTGGTGGACCACGCAGGACGGATTGATTTGGGCGATGCGCTCGGCCAGCGCGCTGATCTTGGCCTGGCCGACGGTGCCGGTCAGCGCCTGGATCTGGCGGTTGATGTTCGATTCGGCCACGTTGTCGAGGTCGATCAGGGTCAGTTGGCCGATGGCGCTGCGGGCCAGCGCCTCGACGATCCACGAGCCGACGCCGCCGACGCCGACCACGCATACGTGGGCGCCGCGGAAGCGCGCCAGCGCGCGTTCGCCGTACAATCGGGCGATGCCGCCGAAACGGCGGTCGAAGTCGACGTCCGCGTCGACAATAAGGTCAGGGATACTGTTCATCCCGCCATTTTACCGGACGCGGCGACAAGAATTATTCTAGAATGACTTTCCCCCCCCAGCCTAAGCCCCACGCCATGAGCAACGCCGAGAATAAACCCCTGTTCGACACCGCCCCCGATTTCAGCCAGCCGATAGCAGTTTTGAAACATTGCCACGACCGGATCCGCAAACAATTGTCGACCATGCAAAACCTGCTGGCGCACCTGCCGGCGCACGGCGCCGACGCCGAGGCGCAACAAGCCGCGCAGGCCGTGCTGAAATATTTCAACAACGCCGCCCACCTGCACCACGACGACGAAGAACAAAACCTGATGCCGATGTTGCAGGCCACCGCCCGCGACGCCGACGCCGCGCTGCTCGACCAATTGGTGCCGGGCATCTTGGCCGACCACCAGTTGATGGACAAGGACTGGGAAATCGTCCGCGCGCAACTGGAGCGTATCGCCGCCGGCGCCGGCGCGGACCTGTCCGCGCCGGACGTGCAGCGCTTTTGCGACGCCTACGCCGCCCACATGGCCAAGGAGGAAGCGAACATCGCGCCGATGGCCAAGCGCCTGTTCAGCCCGGAGCAGATGGCGCAACTGGGCAGCGCCATGCAATCGCGGCGCGGCATCACGCCCGCGCTGCCGCAAAGCCAGGTGCCGGAACAACAGCAGGTGGCCGTCGCCAACGCCGTGGCCGACGGCGTGGTGCTGGCCGATCTGCGCCTCGACTATGGCCGCGCCAGCCTGACGGAAGCGGACGTGCTCGACGATCCGATCGCCCAGTTCGGCAAATGGTTCGACGAGGCGCTGCACGCCAAGGTCAACGAGCCGAACGCGATGAGCGTGGCGACGGTGGACGCCGACGGCAGGCCGACCTCGCGCATTGTGTTGATCAAGCAATTCGATCCGCGCGGCTTCACCTGGTACACCAATTACGACAGCCAGAAGGGCCGGCAATTGCGCGACAATCCGCACGCGGCGCTGCTATTCTTTTGGAGCGAGCTCGAGCGTCAGGTACGCATCGAAGGCAAGGTCGTCAAAACTTCGGCCGACGAAAGCGATCAATACTTCCATAGCCGGCCGGTGAAAAGCCAGATCGCCGCGATCGCCTCGCGGCAGAGCGCGCCCATCGCCAACCGGGAACAGATGGAAGCCAATTACGATGCGTCGGCCGCCGCCAGCGGCGCGCATCCGGTGCGGCCGGAACACTGGGGCGGTTACCGCCTCGATCCGGTGCGCATCGAATTCTGGCAGGGGCGCCGTTCGCGCTTCCATGACCGGATCGTGTATGTGAAACAGGCCGATGGCAGCTGGATCAAGGAGCGTTTGCAGCCGTAACCACGGCCGGCGCGCGCCGGTTCGGAACTCCAGACCATCGCTTGCGGTGGTCTTTTTATTTCTGAACCGGAGGTGCATCGTGTTGGCACAAGTGTTCGTACAAAATCGCTTCAGCGCCTGGATCGCCGGCATCCGGCGCCAGATCGCGCTGCCGCTACGCATTGAATTGTGGAACGGCCAGTGCGTCGACTTTTCCAGCGAGGCGCCGCGGGTGACGATACGCCTGCCCAATGTGGCGGCCGCGCGCTACCTGCTCAAGCCGTCGCTGGCCAACCTCGGCACCGCCTATGTGGAAGGCGCGATCGAGGTCAAGGGCGCGGCGCGCGACATGATCGCCGTCGTCAACGCGCTGGCGCGCACCACGCTCAAGCCCGAGCGCAAGTTATCGCGGCTGGCGCGCGGCATCAAGCACGACAAGCACAAGGACGCCGAGGCGATCCGCTACCACTACGACGTCTCCAACGATTTCTACGCGCAATTCCTCGACCCGAACATGGTCTATTCCTGCGCCTACTTCGAGGACGGCGACGAGGACCTGGCCGCCGCCCAGCTCAAGAAAATCGACCACATCCTGCGCAAGATCGTGCTGCGGCCCGACCATACGCTGCTCGACATCGGCTGCGGTTGGGGCGCGCTGGTGATCCGCGCGGCGCAGCAGTACCGGGTGCGCTGCGTCGGCGTCACCTTGTCGGAAAACCAGTACGCGCTGGCCCGGCAGCGCGTGCGGCTGGCCGGCCTCGAGCACCTGGTCGAGATCCGGCTGCAGGATTACCGCGACGTGCGCGGCCAGTTCGACCGCATCACCAGTGTCGGCATGTTCGAGCATGTCGGACTGCGGCATTTGCCGGAGTATTTCGCCGCCATCGAGCGGCTGCTGGCGCCGGACGGTCTGGTGATGAATCACGGCATCACCTCCACCGATGCGGACAACGGCCAGGCGCCCTATGGCGGCGGCGAGTTCATCGACAAGTATGTGTTTCCGCACGGCGAGCTGGCGCACGTGGGCAGCGTGCTCAAAGCGATGCAGCAAGGCGGCCTGGAGGCGTACGACGTGGAGAACCTGCGCCGGCACTACGCGCGCACCTGCGCCATCTGGACCGACAATTTCGAAGCGCACGGCGAGCGCCTGCGCGCGCTGGCCGGGGACAAGCGCTACCGGATCTGGCACGTGTACCTGGCCGGTTGCAGCCACGCGTTCGAGCAGGATTGGATCAGCCTGTATCAAATCGTCGGCCACAAGGCGGGCCAGCGCGGCGGCACGTTGCCATGGTCACGCAAATACATGTACCCGGAGCAAACGCAACGCGCTATTTGATGCGATGGCCGTGGATCTTGCGGAACTCGGCCACCTTGGGCGCGACCACGAACGCGCAATAGCCCTGCAACGGATGGCGGCGGAAGTAATCCTGGTGGTAATCCTCGGCCTTGTAATACGGCAGCGCGGGCGACAGTTCGGTGACGATGGGCGCGTCCCACACATTGGCCATCTCGGCGATGACCTGGCGCGCGGTCGCCTCCTGCTCCGGCGACTGGTGATAGACGACCGAGCGATATTGCGTGCCGACATCGTTGCCCTGGCGGTTAGCGGTGGTCGGATCGTGGATGGTGAAGAAAATCTCGAGGAGGTCGTGGTAGGCGACGACGGAGGGATCAAATTGCAACTTCACCACTTCGGCGTGGCCGGTGTCGCCGACGCACACCTGCTCGTACGTGGGATGCGGCACGGCGCCGCCCGTGTAGCCGGACTCGACGCTTACAACGCCCTTCACTTCCAGATACACCGCCTCCAGGCACCAAAAGCAGCCGCCGCCCAGAACCGCCGTCTCCAGCGCCGCGCCCGGCGCGCCATTGCTGCCCATAGCCCCCTCCGTATCGAAGCCGCTTGCCATGGGCCACTGTAACGCAATCGCGCGCCGCGCGCCGCCAGTTTAGCGCCGCGCGACGGGGCGGATTCCATCGCCGCCACAAATCTTTGGCATAATGGCTAAAAGAACCCAGGCCGACCCATGCACACCATCTCCCCCCGCGCCGAAGAACGCGCTTTCGACACCGCCCATTTCCGCCAGGCGCTGGGCCAGTTCGCCACCGGCGTGACCGTGATCACCACGCGGCTGGCCGACGGCACGTTCCGCGGCCTGACGGCCAGTTCGTTCAACTCGGTCTCGCTCGATCCGCCGCTGGTGCTGTGGAGCCTGTCGAACGGCGCCAACAGCATGCCCATCTTCACGGGTAACTCGCATTATGTCATCAACGTGCTCAGCGCCGGCCAGGCCCACCTGGCCAAGCTGTTCGCCACGCGCGGCAGCAATCCGTGGGAAACCGTCGAGTACGAGCTGTCGCGCACCGGCCAGCCGATCCTCAAGGGCGGCTCGGCCTGGTTCGAATGCCACAACCGCAGCCGCTACCCCGAGGGCGACCACGTGATTTTCGTCGGCGAGGTCGAGTTGTGCGAATTTACGCCGGCGCCGCCGCTGATCTTCCACGGCGGCCAGTTCGGCAGCCTGGGCTAAAAACGGAAATTGGTGTCGCCATTTGAAAAGCCGGGGTGGGCGGCGCGGCATAGAATGCTGGCAGCATTCACCATAATGAGAGACCACCATGAGCCAAGCCCGCGCCCAATTCCACTGGGATGACCCCTTGTTGCTGGACCAGCAACTGACCGACGACGAGCGCATGGTGCGCGACGCCGCCGCTGCCTATTGCCAGGACAAGCTGGCCCCGCGCATCCTGGAGGCGTTCCGCCACGAGAAGATGGACACGTCGATCTTCCGCGAAATGGGCGAATTGGGCCTGCTGGGGCCGACCATCCCCGACCAGTACGGCGGTCCCGGCCTGAACTACGTCTCCTACGGCCTGATCGCGCGCGAAGTCGAGCGCGTCGATTCCGGCTACCGCTCGATGATGAGCGTGCAGTCGTCGCTGGTGATGGTGCCGATCTTCGAATTCGGCACCGAGGCGCAGCGCCAGAAATACCTGCCGAAACTGGCGACCGGCGAATGGATCGGCTGCTTCGGCCTGACCGAGCCGAACCACGGTTCCGATCCCGGTTCGATGATCACCCGCGCCAAGAAGGTGCCGGGCGGCTACGCGCTGACCGGCGCCAAGATGTGGATCACCAATTCGCCGGTGGCCGACGTGTTCGTGGTCTGGGCCAAGGACGACGAAGGCGCGATCCGTGGCTTCGTGCTGGAAAAAGGCATGGCCGGCCTGAGCGCCCCCGCCATCCACGGCAAGTTCGGCCTGCGCGCCTCGTTGACCGGCGAGATCGTCATGGACAACGTGTTCTGCCCGGAGGAAAACGCCTTCCCGGACGTGCGCGGCCTCAAGGGTCCGTTCACGTGCCTGAACTCGGCCCGCTACGGCATCGCCTGGGGCGCGCTGGGCGCGGCCGAGGCCTGCTGGCACATCGCCCGCCAGTACGTGCTGGACCGCTCGCAATTCGGCCGTCCGCTGGCCGCCAACCAGCTGGTGCAAAAAAAGCTGGCCGACATGCAGACCGAAATCACGCTCGGCCTGCAAGGCTGCCTGCAGCTGGGCCGCATGAAGGACGCCGGCACGGCGGCGGTGGAAATCACCTCGATGATGAAGCGCAATTCCTGCGGCAAGTCGCTGGACATCGCCCGGGTCGCGCGCGACATGCTCGGCGGTAACGGCATTTCGGACGAGTTCGGCGTCATCCGCCACATGGTCAACCTGGAGGTGGTCAACACCTACGAGGGCACGCACGACATCCATGCCCTGATCCTGGGCCGCGCGCAGACCGGCATCCAGGCGTTCCAATAAGCCGCCCGCAGGATGAAAAAAAACCGCTGCACAACATCGCAGCGGTTTTTTTTCGGCCCAAATTCGATAATCAGAAGTTGAAACCCTTGAAGTTGTAGCCGACGCTGACGCTCACCGCCAGCGGATCGAGGCGGATATCCTGGTTCTGGCCGGTCGAGAAATGCACCTGGGTCTTGAGCTTGGTCTTGATCACGGTGGCATCGACGAACCACTGTTCGTTGATCTTGACGGTGGCGCCGACCTGGTAGCTGGCCGCCCATTTGTCGTCGACCTTGAAGGTCGCGCCCGGACCGCCGGTGTTCAGGATCGCCGTCAGCTGGCCCGAACCGCGTTCCTTCTGGAAGTGGGCGTAGGTGATGCCCAGGCCGACATACGGACGGAACATCGCGTTGGCCGGCAGGAAGCGGTACTGGATGAAGGCTGTCGGCGGCAACACTTCCGACGTGCCCAGCTTGCCGGTGCCCTCGATCGAGCCCGAGCCGATCAGGTCGTGCTTGTACGGCAGGCCCAGATCGATTTCCGCCGAAACATTGTCGGTGACCATGTACGCGAACGCCACGCGCGGTTTGGTGTCCGAATCGATGTCGGCCTTGGTGCCCGGCAGCGCCGGCGCCGACACGTCGCCGGATTTGACCTTCGGCGTGATCTTGTTGATGCCGGCGGTGACCAGCCAGGTGCCGGTGGTCTGTTGCGCCGACGCGGCCGTGGCCACCGACATCGCGGCGGCCAGCGCCAGCAGTTTTACGGTGGTGTTGAAACCCTTGTTCATATCGTCTCCTGATTTTTTATGGTGTGGTCCGGCGGGCGCCGCGCTCAGCGGCGCCCGCCCGCGACGACAGAATTACAGCCAGCCCTTGGTCACCAGGCTTCTGGACACATAACGGGCCAGCAGCAGGTTGTTGAACGGGGTCGGATGGACTTCGTCGGCGAACGAGTAGTGGCTGACGTCGCCCGCTTTGAGGTTGCCGCCGTTGCACGCCAGCGACGTGCCCAGCGGGTTCTTGGCCGCGCTCAGGTCGCAGGCGGGCTCGGTCACGTTGGTCAGGCCGTACGGGCCGGGATTGGTGGCCTGGTCGTGGCTGACGGCGAAGACGTCGACAATAAGCACCTTGGGCTCGGCCGACAGGCCGGCGGTCAGCGCGTTGTTGAAGGCGCTCACCATGGCGTTGATCAGCGCCTGGGTGGCGGCCGACTGGCCACGGCCCGACGGCGTGGTGGCCACGTCCGGCAGGTTGTTGACCGTCACGTAGTTGGCGCCGTTGGCGACGATTTGCGTCTTGACCAGGTTGGCCAGTTCGGTGCCGGCGGCGGCCAGCGCGGCGACCAGTTCCGGGCCCTTGGCGGTGGCGTAATCCAGTCCGGCCTTGGTGCCGGCGGCGGTGGCGTCGGCGGTGGCCTTGGCGACCATCGGACCGTAGACGGCCTGCGCGGCGACGGCCGAGTTGCCCGGCTGGACGGCGGCGGCGCCGATGGCGACCTGGGTGATGCTGGCCTGGGTGCTGCCGGCGCGCGCCGCCTCCGTTTGCGCGGCGAAAGCGATGGCCTGGGCGGCGGTCTGCGGATTGGTCGCGCCCGCCGCCAACTGCGGCACCAGGCTCTGCAAGTAGGCCGGACCGCCGGCGGCGGTGCCGGCGGCGGTGGCGCCGGCGCTCAGCGCGGCCAGCTGGAACAGCACATCGTTACCGCCGGCCATGACGAAGACCATCTCGTCGCCCTTGAACTTGCCGCCGACCGCTTTCAAGTGGTTGGCCACCTGGGTGACGACGGGAACCGTCAACGCGCCGAGCGCGCTGCCGGCCAATTTATTGCCCGGTCCAACCGGATTGGTGACGCGGGAGCCGCCCTGCGCATAGCCGTAGCAGCCGGCGTGGGCCACCTGCGGCACCGAGAAGCCCTTGCTGGCGTCGCCGTCGAGGCCGGTGAGCGCCGCGCACGGCGCGGCCAGGCCCAGCTGGGCGGCGATCAGTTCGGTCCAGTTCCTGCCGGTCAGGGTGGAGGCGATCGCGGTGTTGTCGCCGTTGATGGTGAATTTACCGCCCTTGAGCGCAGCCACGGTGCCGACGGCATACGAACCCACGTCGGACAGGCTGTCGCCGAACGACACTTGTGCGCTGTACTTGTTTTTGATGGTTTGATCACCCGGCTTCGGGTCGGCGCTGCCGCCGCAACCCGCAAGGACGGCCAGGGTCATTGCAGCGAGTGCAAATTTGGTGTTGCGCATATTGTCTCCTGTAAATATTCTTTTATGATTTGCTACGAACGAACGTGCTATTCGCATCCCGACTAATATGCCAGCGTTGGCGATGCTTGTATAGGAAAACACCCGACGAACTCATTAGTTGTGAGCAAAAAGGAACAGTTGCTCGGCTTTTTGAGTGCAAGTTGATCCAGCTCAAAACGCCGGCGGCGCGATCAATCGAGCAGCGATTCGATCACGCCGGCGGAGCCGAACACCGCGCGGCGCAGGCGGTCGTTGACGCCCAGCCATTGCGCATCCTGCGGCGGGGTTTCGACCAGGATCAGGTCCGAGCCGGTCTGGTCCATGTCGCGCAAGGCGGCGTAGAGGCCGTAGGCGTAGCCGGCCGGATCGGCGGGCAGCACCTGCTGGCTGGCCACCAGCGCCGGCAGCGCGTGGCTGATGACGGCAACCTTGACGCCCTTCGCTTGCAGTTGCGGCAGCTTCGCCGTCAACGTGGCGCCGTCGAGCATGGTCACCGGCGTGCGCGGCGCGTAATGCGATTCCAGCGTGCCGGAGGCGCGCGGCGCGGCCTGGTCGGGCGCGGCCGGCAATCGGCCGATGACGTCGGCGATCTGCCGGGCGCTGATATGGCCCGGACGCAGCAGCACCGGGCCGTGCGTCGCCAGGCGCGACAGGTCGACGATGGTCGATTCGATGCCGACCTGGCTGGGGCCGCCCTCGAGCACGGTCGTCAACAAGGCCGCCGAACAGGCGTCATCGCCCGTGATCGAGCCTTCATCGGCGTCGTCCAGCGCGAACTCGTCGCGCACGTGCTGGGCCGTGGTCGGGCTGACGTTGCCGAACTTGTTGGCCGACGGCGCCGCCACGCCGCCCTTGCCGCCCTTGAATGCGCTCAGCAAAGCGATCGCGACCGGATGCGACGGGCAGCGGATGCCGACCGTGTCCTGGCCGCCGGAGACGGCGTCGGGAATGTGGCCGGCGCGTTTCAAAATCAAGGTCAGCGGTCCCGGCCAGAAGGCGGCGACCAGTTGCCGCGCTTCGTCAGGGATGTCGGTGACCCAGTAGTCCAGATCGGCGCCGGGCGCCACGTGCACGATCACCGGGTGGTCGTTCGGGCGGCCCTTGGCCTGGTAGATGCGGGCGACGGCGGCCGGATTTTCGGCGTCGGCGCCGAGGCCGTAGACGGTCTCGGTCGGGAAGGCGACCAGGCCGCCCTCCTCCAGCACCAGCGCCGCCGCCGCGATGTCGGCGCCGTCAGCGACCGCGTGATGCGGTTTCTTCACGGCGCGATACCCAGGATGGCGCAGGCGGCGTCGAGCTGGCGCCGGGCCTCGTCCAACGTCGGCGCGACGATGGTCAGGTGGCCCATCTTGCGGGCGCGGCGCGGATCGTCCTTGCCGTACAGATGCAGGCAGGCGCCGGGCAAGGCCAGGATGCGGTCCCAGGCCGGTTCGCGCGCAGTCTCAGCTTCCCCCGCACTGTCGCCTTCGAACCAGACGTCGCCCAGGATGTTGAGCATGACGGCCGGCGAATGCTGGCGCACGTCGCCCAGCGGCAGGCGCGCCATCGCGCGGACCTGCTGCGCGAACTGGCTGGTGACGCAGGCGTCCATCGTGTAATGGCCGCTGTTGTGCGGACGCGGCGCCATTTCGTTGACCACCAGGCTGCCGTCGGTCAAGACGAAGAATTCGATGCACAGCACGCCGACGTAGCCGAGTTCGGCCACAATCGCCTGCGCCGCCTGTTGCGCGATCCTGGCGCTGGCCTCGGAAACGTTCGGGCCCGGCACGGTGGTGGTGAACAGGATGCCGTCGCGGTGGACGTTCTCGGCGATCGGATAGACCACCGACGCGCCGTCGGCGCCGCGCGCGGTCAGCACCGACACTTCATAGGCCAGCGGCAGCATTTTTTCCAGCAGGCAGGTGACCTTGTCCATGCTTTCAAACGCGGCGCGCACGTCTTCGCGCGACTTCACGCGGACCTGGCCCTTGCCGTCGTAACCCATGCGCACGGTCTTCAGGATGCCCGGCAGCAGATCGTCGGCGATATCGTCGATATCCTGCTGCGTGGCGATCACTTTGTGCGGCGCCGGCAGCACGCCCGAGCGCGGCGCGCAATCGACAAAGAATTTCTTCTCGGCGATGCGGTCCTGCGCCACCGAGACGCCGTGGGCGTCGGGGGCGACGAACACGCGCTCCGCCAGGCGCGACAGGCTGTCGGCGGGCACGTTCTCGAATTCGGTGGTGACGGCCAGGCATTGCGCGGCCAGCGCGTCGAGGCCGGCGGCGTCGCCGTAGCCGGCGTTGACCAGGCGCTGCGCGACCTGGCCGGCGGGACATTCATCGGCCGGCTCCAGCACGGCGACCTGGTAACCCATGCTCTGGGCGGCCTGGGCGAACATGCGGCCCAGTTGACCGCCGCCCATCACGCCCAGCCACGCCGCCGGATTGGCGGCGGGCACAAGTGGAGAAAAATCTTTGCTCATCGATTTATTTCAAACGTTATTCAAGCGGCAGCGTCATGGCCTTGGCGGCTTCGGTCTGCGTCACGCGGAAGGCTTCCAGCTTGTCGGCCAGCGCGTCGTCGTTGGCGGCGATCATCGCCACCGCCGTCAGCGCGGCGTTGGCGGCGCCCGCCTCGCCGATGGCGAAGGTCGACACCGGCACGCCCTTGGGCATCTGCACGATGGACAGCAGCGAATCCTCGCCGCGCAGATACTTCGACGGCACCGGCACGCCCAGCACCGGCACGATGGTCATCGCCGCGACCATGCCCGGCAGGTGGGCGGCGCCGCCGGCGCCGGCGATGATGGCGCGCAAGCCGCGCGCCCGGGCGCTCCTGGCGTACGCGTACATCTCGTCCGGCATGCGGTGCGCGGAAATCACTTGCGCCTCGAACGGCACGCCGAACTGTTTCAGGATGGCGACCGCGTTTTGCATCACGTCCCAGTCCGACGACGAGCCCATGATGACGCCGACCAGCGGCTTGTTGTTAGCGTCCGCCATCTCAGGCCTTCAGCTTCTGGCCGGTCAGGCGCTCGATCGCTTCGAAATACTTGGCCTGGGTCTTGTCGATGACGTCTGCCGGCAATGCCGGCGCCGGCGCGGTCTTGCCCCAGTCCAAGGTTTCCAGGTAATCGCGCACGAATTGCTTGTCGAACGACGGCGGCGACATGTCCGGCGCGTACGAATCGGCCGGCCAGAAGCGCGACGAATCGGCGGTCAGCACTTCGTCCATCAGGTGCATGACGCCGTTTTCGTCCAGGCCGAACTCGAACTTGGTGTCGGCGATGATGATGCCGCGCGTGGCCGCGTAGTCGGCGGCGGCGGTGTACAGTTTGATGCTGATATCGCGCATTTTGGCGGCCAGTTCGGCGCCGATGCGGCTTTCCATGTCGGCAAAGCTGATGTTCTCGTCGTGCTCGCCCAGCTCGGCTTTCGCGGCCGGGGTGAACAGCGGCTCGGGCAATTTCTCCGCCTGGCGCAGGCCGGCCGGCAATTCGATGCCGCAGATGCTGCCGGTGGCCTGGTAATCCTTCCAGCCCGAACCGATGATGTAACCGCGCACCACCGCCTCGACCATGATCGGCTTCAGGCGTTTGGCGACCACGGCGCGGCCCTTGACCTGCTCCACCTCATCGGCTGCCACCACGGACTCGGGCGCGACGCCGGTCAGGTGGTTCGGCACGATGTGGCCCAGTTTCTCGAACCAGAAATCGCTCATCTGGTTCAAGACCATGCCCTTGCCGGGAATCGGCTCGTTCATGACAACGTCGAAGGCGGACAGGCGGTCGGTGGTGACGATCAGAATTTTATCGTCGCCGACGGCGTAGTTGTCGCGGACTTTGCCATGGCCGAGCAGTGGCAGGGATTTGATGGAGGATTGGTAAAGGCTGTTCATAGCGGAGAATGTATTAACCAAACGTAGAAAAAGCGAAAACCGGCGACAAGGAAACCTTGCCAGCCGGTCAAGAGATTCGGGCCACCTTCGCCCGTCCAACCCGAATTTTACTTCACAATCTGTTGCAGCTCGCCGGCCTTGTAACGCTCGGCCATTTTTTCCAGCGTCACTTGCTTGATTTTCGACGCCTGGCCGGCGCAACCGAATTGCTCGAAACGGGCGCGAACGATTTGTTCGGCGGCCAGGCGGGCAGGCTTCAGGTAGTCGCGCGGATCGAATTTCGACGGGTTCTGGAACATGAACTGACGGATCGCGGCGGTCATCGCCAGGCGGATGTCGGTGTCGATGTTGATCTTGCGAACGCCGTGACGGATGCCTTCCTGGATCTCTTCCACCGGCACGCCATAGGTTTCCTTCATGTCGCCGCCGAACTCGCGGATGATGGCCAGCAGCTCCTGCGGCACCGACGACGAACCGTGCATCACCAGGTGGGTGTTCGGGATGCGCGCGTGGATTTCCTTGATGCGGTCGATCGCCAGGATGTCGCCGGTCGGCTTGCGGGTGAACTTGTAGGCGCCGTGCGAGGTGCCGATGGCGATGGCCAGCGCGTCGCACTGGGTTTGCTTGACGAAGTCGGCGGCCTGGTTGACGTCGGTCAGCAGCTGCTCGCGGGTCATGGTGCCGTCGGCGCCGTGGCCGTCTTCCTTGTCGCCCTTCATCGTTTCCAGCGAGCCCAGAACGCCCAGCTCGGCTTCAACGGTGACGCCGATGGCGTGCGAGAACTTGACCACTTCGCGCGACACTTCGACGTTGTACTCGTACGATGCGACCGACTTGCCGTCCGCTTCCAGCGAGCCGTCCATCATCACCGACGAGAAGCCGGAGCGGATCGCGGCCATGCAGACCGCCGGCGATTGGCCGTGATCCTGGTGCATGACGACCGGAATGTGCGGATAGGCTTCGATCGCGGCGTCGATCAGATGACGCAGGAACGCTTCGCCGGCATATTTGCGGGCGCCGGCCGATGCCTGCATGATGACCGGGCTGTCGAGCGCGTCGGCGGCGGCCATGATGGCCTGCACTTGCTCCAGATTGTTGACGTTGAACGCAGGGATGCCATAGCCGTTTTCAGCGGCGTGGTCCAGCAGTTGACGCATGGATACGAGGGACATGATGTGTACTCCAAACAATAAAAAAACTTGGTTGCCGGAGCATTGCGCCCCCGTTCCGCGGGGGCGCGCTATCGGACTTACTTAATACCTACTTTGACGATCTTGAGCGCGTTGGTGCCGCCGGCCTGGCCCATCTGGCCGCCCCACGTCACGACGATCATATCGCCCTTCTTGACGATGCCGTTTTGCACCAGCAAGTCTTCGGCCGCCTGCAGCACGGCGGCGCTATCGCCAGCCTGCGCCAGATTGTATGCCTTCACGTTGCGGTACAGCGCCGCCTTGCGCTGGGTCGTCACGCTCGGCGTCAACGCGTAGATCGGCGTGTCGATGTTGTGACGGCTCATCCACAGCGCGGTCGATCCGGACTCGGTCAGCGCGATGATCGCCTTGACCGCCAGGTGGTGCGCGGTGAACAGCGCGCCGTAGGCGATCGACTGGTCGATGCGGGTGAAGGTCACATTCAGGAAGTCGGCGTCGAGCTTGTTGTACTCGGACTGCTCGGCTTCCACGCAAATGGCGGCCATCATTTCCACGGTCTCGATCGGGTAGCGGCCCGAGGCGGTTTCCGCCGAGGTCATCACCGCGTCGGTACCGTCCAGCACGGCGTTGGCCACGTCCGACACTTCGGCGCGGGTCGGCACGGCGTTGAAGATCATCGACTCCATCATCTGGGTCGCGGTGATCGCCAGCTTGTTCGACTCGCGCGCCATCTTGATCATGCGCTTTTGCAGCGCCGGCACCGCCGCGTTGCCCACTTCCACCGCCAAATCGCCCCGGGCGACCATGATGCCGTCGGAGGCGTCGAGGATCTCCTGCAGCACAGGGATCGCTTCGGCGCGCTCGATCTTGGCGATCATCATCGGCTTGTGGTTGAACGGCTCGCCGGCGATGTTGGCCAGGGTGCGCGCCATTTCCATGTCGGTTGCGCTTTTCGGGAACGAGATCGCCAGATAATCGCACTGGAAACTCATCGCCGTCTTGATATCTTCCATGTCCTTGGCGGTCAGCGCCGGCGCGGTCAGGCCGCCACCCTGGCGGTTGATGCCCTTGTTATTGGACAGCTCGCCACCGATTTTCACGGTGGTGAAAATTTCATGGCCGACGATCTTGTCGACCACCAGCACGATCAAGCCGTCGTTGAGCAGCAGCTTGTCGTCGGCGCGCAAATCCTGCGGCAGCGCCTTGTAATCCAGGCCGACCCGTTCCTGGTTGCCCAGTTCGCCGTTTTCACCCCACTTGGCGTCCAGGATGAACTTGTCGCCATTGGTCAGGTCGATCTTACCATTTTCAAATTTGCCAACGCGGATCTTAGGACCTTGCATGTCCGCCATGATCGCCACTTCGCGACCGCATTCGGCCGCCGCCTCGCGCACCAGCTTGGCGCGGTCGATATGGTCCTGCGCCTTGCCGTGCGAGAAGTTCAAGCGCACGACATCCACCCCGGCGCGTATCATTTTTACCAGAACGTTGAAGTCTGTAGAGGCCGGGCCGATCGTTGCGACAATTTTGGTACTACGGGACATAGGATTCCTTAGCGTTGGGTCATGCGGACAGCCCCCGCGACAGCGGCGGGAACCAGGAAAAAACCAGGAAAAGCTGCACTGTAAGCTCGTGCCGAGCTTGGTGTCGCCCGGTTCAAAGGCGGCCACTAATGTAGCCAGACTACAAATCTTTGTAGCAAACTTTCACGAACCGGACTTTTTTCAGCGATTACTAGGATTTTACTGGCAATTTGCTACACCGCACGACCGTGCTTTTTACGTCGCATGATACTCAAGTTATTGCGCCGCAGCACGCTGCGTCAAGATCTCCACCGCCGGCAAGGTCTTCCCTTCCAGGAATTCCAGGAACGCGCCACCGCCGGTCGAGATGTAACCGATCTGCTCGGTGATACCGTATTTGGCGATCGCCGCCAAGGTATCGCCACCGCCGGCGATCGAGAACGCCTTCGAGTTGGCGATGGCCAGCGCCAGGGTCTTGGTGCCTTCGCCGAACTGGTCGAACTCGAACACGCCGACCGGGCCGTTCCAGACGATGGTGCCGGCGGCGGCGATTTGCGCGGCCAGCGTGGCGGCGGTTTTCGGACCGATATCGAGGATCATGTCGTCGTCGGCGACATCGGCCACGTCCTTGACGGTGGCGACGGCCGTTGGCGAGAATTCCTTGGCGCACACGACATCGACCGGGATCGGCACTTGCGCGCCGCGCTTGGCCATGATGTCGATGATCGCCTTGGCTTCCTCGACCAGCTCGTTTTCCACCAGCGACTTGCCGATGTTCAGGCCGACCGCCTTCATGAAGGTGTTGGCGATGCCGCCGCCGACGATCAGGTTGTCGACCTTGTCGGCCAGCGCCTTCAGGATCGACAGCTTGGACGACACCTTGGAACCGGCGACGATGGCCAGCAGCGGCCGGGCCGGGGCGCCCAGCGCCTTGCCCAACGCGTCCAGCTCGGCGGCCAGCAGCGGACCGGCCGCAGCGACCGGCGCGAACTTGGCGATGCCGTGGGTCGACGCCTCGGCGCGGTGGGCGGTGCCGAACGCGTCGTTGACGTAGATGTCGCACAGCTTGGCCATTTTTTGCGCCAGTTCGTCGTTGTTCTTCTTCTCGCCCTTATTGACGCGGACGTTTTCCAGCAGCACGACCTGGCCGTCCCGCAGGTTTTCCAGACCGGCGCCGTCGACCCACTGCTGTTTCAGCTCGACCGGCTGGCCCAGCAGCTCGGACAGGCGCGCGGCGACCGGCGCCAGGCTGTCTTCCGGCTTGAACTCGCCCTCGGTCGGACGGCCCAGGTGGGACGTCACCATCACTTTGGCGCCGGCGGCCACGGCCGCCTTAATCGCCGGAACGGACGCGCGAATGCGCGTATCTTCGGTGATATTGCCCGCATCATCCTGCGGCACGTTCAAGTCGGCACGGATGAAGACGCGCTTGCCTTGCAGCGCATTCTGGGCGATGAGATCTTGCAGACGGATGAAGTTCAAAACAGCGGACATGGCGACCCAAGGGTGAGTTGAAAGAAGAGCGCTATTTTACCGCAAGCCGGGCCGTGTTTTATTGTTATTGAAATACAGGAACAAGCGAGGGCAGCAGGCGGGGCAGCAGGCGTAGTGCCGTGAAGAAAGCCATGCCGAAAACGATGGTCTCCAGCATGTTGCGACGCAGCAAATAGTAGCCGGTGGCGACGACGCCGGCGATCAGTTTGAGGTTGCTGAAATCGACGACGGCGCGGCCGTCCGGGGCCAGCAGCAGATCCGGGAAGATAATGGCCGCCAGCGCGCAGGCCGGCGCATAGCGCAGCATTTCCTGCACCCGTTTGGGGATGGTGATGTGCTGGCCGATCAGCCAGAACGAGCTGCGCGTGGCGGCGGTGGCCAGCGCCAGCACGCCGATGACGACCCAAATTTCCCAATCAGCCATTGTTGTTCCCCCGGCGGTTGCGCCACTTGTCCGTGCCCTCTTCCACCGCCATCGCGGTCGACATGCCGACCAGCACCGCCAGCAACAGGCCCAATTTATAGGGCAACCCGGCGGCGGCGACCGACACGCCGCCCGCGACCAGCACGCCGCACAGCGCCGGGCGCCCCACCATCAGCGGAATCATCACGCAGATGATGGCCAGCGTGCCGGCAAAGCCGAGCCCCCACTCCGGCGGCACCGTGCTGCCGAGGAAGATGCCGGCGATCGAGCCGACCTGCCACGCACCCCAGTTCGGATACATCAAGCCCTTCAGATAGGACAATTTCCCCACCTGCGGCGCCTCGGACGGATATTTTTGCAAAAACAGCGCCACCGTCAGATCCCCGGAGACATAGCCGAGCAGGAACCGGCGCGTCCACGGAAGATGGGCGAAGTGCGGCGCCAGCAAGGCCGAGAAGATAACGAAGCGCAGATTAACGACGAACGCCGTCAGGAAGATGACCCAGATCGGCGCGCTGGCGGCGATCAGCGGCAACGCCGCCAGCTGCGCCGAGCCGGCGAACACCAGCAACGTCATGCCCAGCGCCTGCGGCACGCTCAGCCCGGACTTGACCATCGCGATGCCCACCACCAACCCCCAGGCGCCGATGCCGAACAGGGTGGGAGTGCCGACCTTCAGGCCCTCCCGCCAGGAAGGCTCATGGTGTTCGGCCACGTAATGATCGGGCCGGGACGGTTCGGGCCGGGGCGCGGGCGCGGGAGGGGTGCTGCTCGGTTCGGTCATGTGGCTTCAGGTGCTCAGGTGGTTGTGGCATTCCCGCCACACAGCAGGCCACACCCGTATTGTGGAGGCGCTATTTTACCGATGATTTTTGCTCAATGCGCAATTCCGTTAAAATCGTGGTTTTCACGCCTTTCGGAGCATTACAACATGACCAACGCCAACACGTCCGCCGCAGCCGCCACCAACGCCGTTGAGCTGGATGGCAAGGATTTGCCGGCACACTGCCCGAACCCAGCCATGCCGCTGTGGTCGTCGCACCCACGCGTGTTCCTGGAATTCAACCACGACGGCGTCGCCAAGTGCCCGTACTGCGGCACCGCCTACCGCCTCAAGCCGGGCACCGTCGTCGGCCACCATTAACACCATGCCCACCGCCAGCCGCGTCCCCCGGAGCCCGCATGCCCATTAAACGAGAAAAACAGTTGAACGGCAGCGCCGTCGAGGTGGAAACGGCGTTCTACGCCGCGCTCAACCGCGCCGACCTGGACGCGCTGATGGCCCTGTGGGCCGACGACGAAGAGATCGTCTGCGTCCATCCGGGCGGCACCCGCCTGATCGGCCACGCGGCGATCCGCGCGTCGTGGAGCAAGATCCTCGAACATGGCGGCCTGCACATCATGCCGTCGCAACTGCACGAGACCCACAACCTGATGAGTTCCGTGCACACGGTGGTCGAAGGCGCGACCGCCGCCAGCGGCGAGCCGGCGCACCTGGTCGCCACCAACGTCTACGTCAAAACCCCGCGCGGCTGGCGCATCGTGCTGCACCACGTCTCGGTCGCGCCCGGTCCGGCGCCGGCCGACACGTCGACGCAAGTCCTGCATTAACGCCATCGTCCAGCGCCGTGAAGTACACCGCTCCGTTCTGGCTGCCTAGCGGTCACCTGCAAACCATCTACCCGGCCGTCGCCATCGCCAAGCCGGCGGTGACGTTCCGGCGGGAACGCTGGGACGCGCCGGACGGCGACTTCGTCGATGTCGATTTCGTCGACGGCCGGCCGGGGCAACCGTTCGTGGTGCTGTTCCATGGCCTGGAAGGCTCGTCCGACAGCCACTACGCGCGCGCCCTGATGGCCGACATCGCCGCGCGCGGCTGGTCCGGCGCGGTGCCGCATTTCCGTGGCTGCTCCGGCGAGGCCAACCGCGCGCCGCGCTTCTACCATTCGGGCGACGCGGCCGAAGTCGACTGGATCATCCGCCGCCTGCACGCCCAGCACGCCGCGCAAGGCGGCGGCAAGTTCTACGCGGCCGGCGTCTCGCTGGGCGGCAACGCGCTGCTGCGCTGGCTGGGCGAATCGCAGCACCAGGCCGACTTCGTCGACGCCGCCTGCTCGGTGTCGGCGCCGCTCGACCTGGCGCAGGGCGGCGCCTCGCTGTCGAGCGGCTTCAATATGATCTACACGCGCATGTTCCTGCAAACGCTCAAGCCCAAGTGCATCGCCAAGCTGCGCGAGTTTCCCGGCCTGTTCGACCTCGACGCTTTGCACGCGGCGCGCGACCTGTACGCCTTCGACAACGTCGTCACGGCGCCGCTGCACGGCTACCGCGACACCGACGATTACTGGGACCGCGCCAGCGCCAAGCACGTGCTCAACGACATCACCGTGCCGACGCTGGTGCTCAACGCCAGGAACGATCCCTTCCTGCCGGGCCGCCACCTGCCGCAGCGTGCGGCACCGAACGTCGTATTGGACTATCCTGAGCACGGCGGCCATGTCGGCTTCGCGGTCGGCGGGCTGCCGGGCAAGCTGCACTGGCTGCCGCAGCGTTTGATTCACTTCATGGAAGGCGCCAACGACGGTATGGCTCAGATACGGATCGAGAAGAAACATGGATGACATCGTCAAGCAGGCGCTGGCCAAATGGCCGAACGTGCCCCACTGCTACGGCTGGCTGGGTCTGGACGCGCGCGGCAACTGGCGCATGCGCGACGAGCGCGCCCAGCAGCAGAATCTCCCCGGCGACAAGCTCGCGCACGAGGCGCTGATCGCCTTCATCGTGCGCAACTACGCGGCCGACGACAGGGGTTGCTGGTATTTCCAGAACGGCCCGCAGCGGGTCTATGTGAACCTGGAGGCGACGCCCTACATCGTGCGCACCGATCCGTCCTGCGGCTGGCTGCTGCACACCGGCACCGCGATGGGCGGCATCGACAAGGCGGTGTTGACGGAGACCGGCGCGCTGGTGCTGCGCAGCGGCGAAATCGTCGCCCAGCTGGACGACCGCGACTTCGCGCAGGTGCTGCCGCTGCTCAGGATGAACGACGAGCCGGTGGCCGACGAGACCTTGCTGGAATGGATGGCGAGCGATGCGCAATCGGTCGCCGCCACGTTGACGTTGACCGACCACGAACGCCAGGTGCCGGTGCACCGCGTGGCCGCCGCGCAATTGGCGGCGCACTTCGGCTTCGTCAGCGAACCGAGCGCCCCGGCGTAAGGTCCGACGAACCCTGGCGCAGCCGGTCGAACGGATTGGTCGACTGGTTGGAAAACGGACTATTCGGGCGGTTCGGGTTGCCGGTCCGGTCGTCGTCCTCGGCGCGGGTACCCGACCGCATCTCCGCCTTGAACGCCGGCCTGCTGTCGGCCTCGCGCAGATCCTTTTTGCCCTTGTCGCCCATTTCCTCGCGCCGGCGCGCCTGCAACTCGCGCTCGCGCGCATCGATCACGGCCTGGTCGTAGAACGACGCGTCGGGCGCCTTGCGCGCGTAGTTGAGCTGGTCGAGCGCCGACAACACGCCGCCCTGCAACACATACGACTCCGCCAGCGCCAGGTGCTGCAAAGCCATCTTGCCCTGCTTCGCATACGCCTGCGCCAGCAAATCATAGGCGTTCGGGTCTTCGCGGTAGGACTGCACCTGGTCGCGCAGATAGCTGGCCGCCTCCTCGTATTTTCCGGCGGCGATCAGCGCCTCGCCGTACAGGTGCGCGATGCCGCGCGACAGCGGATAACGCTGGTGCGCCGCTTCGGCGTCGACCACCGCCTGCGCGAGGACGGCCTTGTCGTTGGACTGCGCCAGCTTGATCTCGATGGCCGTGCTGACGAAGATCGCATCCGACGATGGTTTCGGCGCCGCGCTGAAGGTGCCGGCGGCGGGCGCCTTGCCGAACGTCGCGCGCGCCTTGTCCAGCCACACCTGCGCGTTGGCGGTATCGCCTTTTTTCAGCGCCAGGAAGGCCATGCCGTACTGCCCCGCCGTCAGTTGATGGCGGTTCTCCTGCAACATCTGATTCTCGAAAAACGTCCTGGCCTCGACATAGCCCTGCGAGGTCTGGTCCTGCAACACGCGGGCGCGCGAACGCACCAGATAGAAATCGAGGCTGTCGACGCGCTGCTTGTACGGCTGGTCGCGGATGCGCGCCTGGATGTCGGCGATGCGCTCGGTCGTCAGCGGGTGGCTCTGCAGATAAGCCGGCACCAGATCGCTGTAATTGCGCGACGCGGCCTGCATGCGCTGGAAGAAACCCACCATGCCGGAAGTATCGAAACCGGCCTCGCCCATGATCTGGAAGCCGATGCGGTCGGCCTCGCGTTCGGCGTCGCGGCCGAAATTGAGTTGCCGCTGGATCGCCAGGCCCTGCCCGCCCATGAACACGCCCATGGCCGCGTCGCCGCCGGCGCGCGACGCCAGCGCGGCAAGGATCATCGCCGCCAGCGGGATCAGCGCGTCCTGCTTTTGCTGGCCGATCGAACGGGCGATGTGGCGCTGCGCCACGTGGCCGATCTCGTGGCCGAGCACGGACGCCAGCTCCGATTCGGATTGCGCCGCCAGCAGCAGCGCCGAGTGCACGGCGATGAAGCCTCCCGGCAGCGCGAACGCGTTCAGGTTCGGGTCGCGCACGGCGAAGAAGTAATAGTCGAAATTGGCCTCGCCGCGCGCGTCGGGGCGGGCCGCCACCAGCGCGTTGCCGAAGGTGTTCAGGTATTCGAGGATGGGGCCGTCGTCGAGGAAATCGCGGTCGCGGCGGATATCGCGCATGATCTCCTCGCCCAGCTTGCGCTCCATCAGCGGCGACAAGTCCTGGCGTTCGGTATCGCCCAGCGCCGGCAGGTTGGGGATCCTGGCGGGCGCGAGCGCGTTCTGCGCCATGGCCATCGGCATGGCGACCAGCAGGGCGGCGGCGATCATGCGCATGCGCAGCGGACGGCGGCCATCGGAGGGAGGGGGGCAACGGTTCGATTTCACGGTGATATGATACCCGCATCTCGGGTGCTCACGCACAGTGCCCGCCACCGAAATATTTTGTTAGCCCTTCATCATGACCGACACCACTTCCGCCCCGCCATCCGACCACCTGACCCACTTCGACGCCTCCGGGCAAGCCCACATGGTCGACGTCGGCGCCAAGCAGGAAACCCACCGCATCGCGGTCGCCAGCGGCACCATCCGCATGAAGCCGGAGACGCTGGCGATCATCACCGGCGGCACGGCAAAAAAAGGCGATGTGCTCGGCATCGCGCGCATCGCCGCGATCATGGCGTCCAAGCGCACCAGCGACTTGATTCCGCTGTGCCATCCGCTGGCGTTGACGCGGGTGACGGTCGATTTGGAGACCGATGTGGCCAATTCGAGCGTTCACTGCAAGGCGCAGGTCGAGACCTTCGGCAAGACAGGCGTGGAAATGGAAGCGCTTACCGCGGTCCAGGTCGGCCTGCTGACTGTGTATGACATGTGCAAGGCGGTCGATCGCGGCATGGTCATGAGCGATATCCGGGTCATGGAAAAGCACGGCGGCAAGTCGGGGGATTGGAGCGCGACCAGCTAGCTGGCAACCAGATTAAGCGATTGGTCTTGCTTGGTTTTATGGTCGAAACACAACGCTTTGCTTGCTTGCTCGCTGTCCATGACAGCCTCGTCGATTGTCGCTTTGTTACTTTTCATTAACCTGTATATAATAAATAGCACGGAAGTAATTTTTTGACAGCCACCTTGCCGTGGCCGCCCACGCGTCTACGAGAAAGAAATTGAATGAGCAGCAACCCTCCCCCGAGCGAAGCCAAGACTCAGGAATACGAATTCGAACAGATGAACCTGCAGGTGGGCGGCAGGATCCAGTTCATCACCCATCGCACCATCAAGCCGATCCAGCACTTTTCGACCATCATCGGTTGGGTCAAGGACGAATACATGATCGTCAAGGTGCCGTTCGAGAACAACGCGCCGATCTCGATCAACGAGGGCGACAAGCTGACCATCCGCGTGTTTTCCGGCGTGAACGTGTGCTCGTTCTCGTGCGTCGTCCAGCGCGTGTTTCCCCGCCCATTCTTCTATGCCCATCTGTCGTTCCCGGTGTCGATTCAGGGAACCAGCCTGCGCGCGGCGATGCGGGTCAAGGTGGATATTCCGGCGCAGGTGACGACGCCGGTCGGCACCACCTCGGTGTTCCTGGTGAACCTGAGCGTGTCGGGCGCGCTGATCGAGTCGGCGAAACGGTTGCCGGAGGATGACGCGCACGTGGCGTTGTCGTTCTATTTGATCGCGCAGCCGGGGAATCGGCAGGTGCGCGTGAATCCGAAGGCGACGATCCGCAATATCAATGTGGTGAAGCCGGCGGCCGGGGACAAGCCGGAAGTGTTTACCTACGGCGTGCAGTTTGTCGATCTGGACCCGGTGCACTACACGATGTTGCAGAATTTGACGTACGAGGCGTTGATCGCGGATCGGCAGAAGATCGTTTGAAGAAGCCGCAGCGAAAAAAAACCGGCGTAGCCGGTTTTTTTTTACCGCTTGCGGAGTTACGGTACGATGTTGTTTTTGGTCAGCGCAGTTTTGGCCGCGTCGTTGGTGGCTGTCGTGCTGACCTTCCAGGTCAAATTCGTCGCGCCGGCCGCAATGGTCGGTTCGTAGACCACATTGCCGGTGACGCCAGTGCCGAGACCCGAGGCCAACACCATGGTGATCGTGCCAGCGGTGACAGTTGCCGAGGCGACTTCCTTGGTCGGGGTAAATGCCGGCACGCCGTTGCTGCCGGTGGTGCAATCCGTCACCACACCGCCGGCTTCTTGCGCGCACAATGCCACCGCGGTTTTCAGCGAGTCCGCCGCCCCTTGAACATTGGCGATTTTGGCTTTGATCGTGTAGTCGCTGTACGCAGGGATCGCGACCGCCGCCAGAATGCCGATGATCGCGACGACGATCATCAGTTCGATCAGGGTGAAGCCGGCCTGGGCTTGTTTCTTCATCATTTTCATGGATTTCATTTTGCGACTCCTGTGGGGTGAAAAAATTGGGTGGTACACCTGTCTTATCGCAAGCGGTGTGCCAGCCTCTTTTTCAGGCAAAACGGGCCGGAACATTTTCATTAGCGCCATTTTAGCCCCCTGCGCTGCCGTTTTTTGTCAGTTCCGACCGCCGCGTTTTGTCAGCCGTGACAATCTGTGACAATTATTGTCAGCCGATGCGGAAGGCCATTCGCGTGCCGCCGAGGTCGATCACGTCGCCATCCGCTAGCCGCCAAACCTGCTCGCCGAGCGCGACGCCGTTGACCAGCGGCGCCTGCGCCCCCTCGCTGTGCGTCAGCGTATAGGCGTCCGGCCGGCGCTCGACCACCACGACCTGCACGCCGGCGCGGCCGAGCGTGGTCTGCGGCTTGGTCAGCGCCATTTGTTTACCAGCATTGTTGCCATTTAAGACTTCGATGTGGGCCAGCAGCGGTTCGGCGGCCATGCTCGGCCGCACGCCGTCGGCCAGAAACTCGACCTGGAACCTGGCCATCTTGATGACATCCTGGTGTTGCAGGAAGTGCTTGCCGATGCGGTGGCCGTTGACGAAGGTGCCGTTGGTGCTGTGCAGGTCTTCCAGGAAGGAGTCGTCGAGGATGGTGACGATGACGGCGTGCTCGCCGCTGACGGCCGGATGCGTCAGCACGATGTCGTTGCGCGGATGGCGCCCGATGGTCATCCGTTCTTTGCCCAGCTGAACCTGCCGTTCCACCAGGCCGTCGCGCGTGACGATGATCTTCGCCAATCCGGTTCTCCAAAAGATAAAGGGGAGCACGAGGCTCCCCTTTATTATTCCACATTCAACCGGGCTGTTATTACAGCATGGCTTTCAGCAGACGCGCCATTTCGGACGGGTTCTTGGTGACAGTGATGCCGCAAGCTTCCATGATTTCCAGTTTGGCTTGCGCGGTGTCGGCGCCGCCGGAGATCAGCGCGCCGGCGTGGCCCATGCGCTTGCCCGGAGGAGCGGTAACACCGGCGATGAAGCCGACCACCGGTTTTTTCATGTTGTCTTTGATCCAGTAAGCCGCGTTGGCTTCGTCCGGACCGCCGATTTCGCCGATCATGATGACCGCGTCGGTATCAGGATCGTCGTTGAACATCTTCATGACGTCGATGTGCTTCAGACCGTTGATCGGGTCGCCGCCGATGCCGACTGCCGACGATTGGCCCAGGCCCAGCGCGGTCAGCTGGCCGACTGCTTCATAGGTCAGGGTGCCCGAACGCGAAACCACGCCGATGCGGCCCTTCTTGTGGATGTGGCCCGGCATGATGCCGATCTTGATTTCGTCGGGGGTGATCAGGCCTGGGCAGTTAGGGCCCAGCAGCAGGGTCTTCGAGCCGGCTTTGGCCATGCGGTCCTTCAGGGCCATCATGTCGCGGACAGGAATGCCTTCGGTGATGCAAATTGCCAGGTCCAGCTCGGCTTCGACGGCTTCCCAAATAGCGGCGGCGGCGCCTGCTGGCGGGACGTAGATGACCGACACGTTGGCGCCGGTTTCTTTTTTCGCTTCAGCGACGTTGGCGAAAATTGGAATGCCTTCGAAGTCTTCGCCGGCTTTCTTCGGGTTCACGCCGGCGACGAAGGCATTTTTGCCGTTCGCGTAGTCGCGGCAGCCGCGGGTGTGGAACTGGCCGGTCTTGCCGGTGATCCCTTGGGTAACGACTTTGGTATCTTTATTGATCAGAATGGACATGTTGATTCCTTAATTAAGCTTGACCGGCAGCGGCTGCTACGACGCTCTTCGCTGCATCTTCCATGGTGTCGGCAGCGATGATAGGCAGACCGGAATCGGCCAGCATCTTCTTGCCCAGGTCTTCGTTGGTGCCCTTCATGCGGACCACCAGCGGCACGTTCAGCGAGACAGCCTTCACCGCGGTGATCACGCCTTCGGCGATCACGTCGCAGCGCATGATGCCGCCGAAGATGTTGACCAGGATGGCTTTCAGGCCCGGGTTTTTCAGCATGATCTTGAATGCTTCGGTGACTTTCTCAGCCGTCGCACCGCCGCCCACGTCCAGGAAGTTGGCCGGCTCGCCGCCGAACAGCTTGATGGTGTCCATGGTGGCCATGGCCAGACCGGCGCCGTTGACCAGGCAGCCGATGTTGCCGTCGAGGGAGATGTAGGCCAGGTCGAATTTCGATGCTTCGACTTCGGCTGGATCTTCTTCGTCCAGATCGCGGTAGGCGACGATTTCCGGTTGACGGAACAGCGCGTTGGCGTCGAAGTTGAACTTGGCGTCCAGCGCGATGACCTTGCCCGAACCGGTCAGTATCAGCGGGTTGATTTCGGCCAGCGACGAATCGGTTTCCCAGTAGGCTTTGTACAGGCCTTGCAGGTTGGCGCGGGCGTCGGCGATCGACTCGGCAGGCACGCCGATTTTGGTCGAGATCGCGTCGGCATCGGCGTCGGTCAGGCCGACGGCCGGATCGATGGCGATCGAGTGCAGCAGTTCAGGGTGGGACTCGGCGACTTCTTCGATGTCCATGCCGCCTTCCGACGAGGCCATCAGCACGACGCGCTGCGAGACGCGGTCGGTGACCAGCGACACGTACAGTTCTTTTTTGATGTCCGCGCCTTCTTCAATCAGCAGGCGGCGTACTTTTTGGCCTTCAGGGCCGGTCTGGTGCGTGACCAGCTGCATGCCGAGGATCTGCTCGGAGAATTCTTTGACTTGTTCCAGCGATTTCGCCACTTTCACGCCGCCGCCTTTACCACGGCCACCGGCGTGGATTTGTGCTTTCACAACCCAGACCGGGCCGCCCAAGGTTTCCGCAGCTTTGACTGCTTCTTCAACGGACATGCACGGAATACCGCGCGGAACCGTCACTCCGTATTTTCGGAGGATTTCTTTGCCTTGATACTCATGGATTTTCATGCTGGCTTCCCTTCTGATGCTGATGTGTATAAATCGGTTGATACTGCGAAATGTGTGATGCTAGATAAGCAGATGTTGCTACGCGCTACCCGGTGCTGCTTTGTCCACCCAGCGCGGGTAAAACCGGCCCGTGCGACGGCGTCGTGACGCAGTGCGGGGCGATGTTTTGGAATTGGGGGGTAAGGCGACGATCAGGGGGGTGCAGCCAGCGCGATGGCCGGAGGTGAAACAGGCGTCAATCTTCCATAGGCAACCGGTATGCGGATATGCTGGGACGACCGTGCGCAACGCACGACAGTGATCAGGTATTGACAGTGACATAAGAATATACCGCTCTCGCGGCATGAGTTAGTTAGCAGCCTTGCGCATTTCTCTTATCGAAAATGCACGTTGCCGTAGCTTCTACGGACAACCACCGCACCCACGGTGCTGCAAAAACCCTAAAAGTGTAGCACACCCCAGCCCGACTTGCGACGTGCCTGATGCCAAGTAATCATAAATGCTGCGGTGCGGGGGGACGATGTCGCGCGCGCGCACCGCTTTGTCGGCGCGGCGGATCGGTGGCGCGCGTACGATCAGTTGCCGTCGAACTCGTCGAGGTCGGCGCCCTTCATCGCCGCTTGCACGGCGCGCTGGGAAAAACCGCGCAGCATCATGAACCGCATCTGCTTGTTGCGCTCCTTGGGGTCGCTGGCGACGACGCCGAATTTACGCTCCCACACCTCGCAGGCGCGCGCGGTTTCGCTATCGGCCAGGCCGGCCTTGAGTTCCTGCAGCGCTTCGCCCTTGACGCCGTGGCTTTGCAGTTCCGCCACGATCCGGCTGTTGCCGAACCGCGCGGACCGGCGGTGGATCAGCGATTCCGAAAACCGCTGCTGCGACAGCCAGTTGTTTTTTTCCAGCAGGTCGAGCAGCGCTTCGATGTCGTCGCCCTCCTCCGCGTACTTGGACAGCTTGCGGCCCAGCTCCAGCCGGCTGTGCTCGCGCATCGATAAAAACCGCAGCGCGCGTCCCTTCAGACTAAGTTGAGGTGCGGCCATAAAACCCTCTGCACAATGAGAAAACCACCGGCCATGGGAATGGCACGGTGGCTGCGGTCAGGACCACGGGCGAATTTACGCCGCGTCGGCCTTGTCGCCCTTGTCCGCCTTGTCGACCGACTTCAGCTTGACGACGCTGTCGGCCTTGTCGGCCGCCAGCGGCGGCAAGGTGCGCACGCCCAGCGATTCGCGGACCTTGTTTTCGATTTCCCACGCCAGCGCCGGACGCTCCTGCAGGAAAATACGGGCGTTGTCCTTGCCCTGGCCGACGCGCTCGCCGTTGTAGCTGTACCACGAACCGGACTTCTCGACGATCTTCGCTTCCACGCCCAGGTCCAGGATCTCGCCTTCGCGCGAGGTGCCGGCGCCGTACAGGATGTCGAAGTGCGCTTCCTTGAACGGTGGCGCGATCTTGTTCTTGACGACCTTGACCTTGGTTTCGTTGCCGATCACCTCGTCACCCGATTTGATCGAGCCGGTGCGGCGGATGTCCAGGCGCACGGAGGCGTAGAACTTCAGCGCGTTGCCGCCGGTGGTCGTTTCCGGCGAACCGAACATGACGCCGATCTTCATCCGGATCTGGTTGATGAAGATGACCAGCGTGTTGGTGCGGTTGATCGAGCCGGTCAGCTTGCGCAGCGCCTGCGACATCAGACGCGCTTGCAGGCCCGGCAGCGAATCGCCCATGTCGCCTTCGATCTCGGCGCGTGGCGTCAGCGCGGCGACGGAGTCGATGACGACCAGGTCGACCGAGCCCGAACGCACCAGCGCGTCGCAGATTTCCAGCGCTTGCTCGCCGGTGTCCGGCTGCGAGATCAGGAGTTCATGCAGGTTGACGCCCAATTTTTGGGCATAGCCGACGTCCAGCGCGTGTTCCGCGTCGATGAACGCGCAGGTGCCGCCCAGTTTTTGCATTTCGGCGATGGTTTGCAGCGTCAGCGTGGTTTTACCGGACGACTCGGGACCGTAGATTTCCACCACGCGGCCGCGCGGCAAGCCGCCGACGCCCAGCGCGATGTCCAGGCCCAGCGAGCCGGTCGACACCACTTGCACGTCCTCGATCGGCGCGTTGGCGTCCATGCGCATGACGGAGCCTTTGCCGAATTGCTTTTCAATCTGTGCCAGCGCGGCGGCCAGCGCCTTGGCTTTTTCAGATGCGGGAATTACAGCTTTTTTGTCGTCCATAATGTGCTTTCAACCAGTGGGTGGTGGGACAATTCGTCGGTTCAGGCAGTACTGTATAAAAAAACAGTGATCAATGCAAGCGGATTTGTATCGAATCGCCCAAATCGTACAAAAACTCGCCACCTTGCGGGAAATGAAACACAATACGATCTTCTGCAGCCGGAGTGCCTTACATGCGTATTTTACTTGCCGAGGATGACAGCGTGCTGGCCGATGGGCTGACGCGTTCGCTGCGCCAGTCCGGCTACGCCATCGATTGCGTGCGCAACGGCCAGGAGGCCGACACCGCCCTGTCGACCCAGGAATTCGACCTGCTGATCCTGGACCTGGGCTTGCCCAAGCTGTCCGGGCTGGAGGTGCTGCGGCGGCTGCGCGCGCGCGCGTCGCTGCTGCCGGTGCTGATCCTGACGGCGGCCGACTCGATCGAGCAGCGGGTCAACGGCCTCGACCTGGGCGCCGACGATTACATGGCCAAGCCGTTCGCGCTGTCCGAGCTGGAGGCGCGGGTGCGCGCGCTCACGCGCCGCGGCGCCGGCGGCGGCGCCACCATCATCAAGCACGGGCCGCTGGCGTACGACCAGGTCGGCCGCAGCGCCTATATCAACGACCAGATGCTGGACCTGTCGGCGCGCGAACTGGGCCTGCTGGAAATCCTGCTGGCGCGCACCGGCCGCCTGGTGTCGAAAGAGCAGCTGGTCGACCACCTGTGCGAATGGGGCGAGGAAGTGAGCAACAACGCCATCGAGGTCTATGTGCACCGGCTGCGCAAGAAGATCGAGGTCGGCGGCGTGCGCATCGCCACCGTGCGCGGGCTCGGCTATTGCCTGGAGAAATATTCCGACGCGGCCCGCGCCAGCGCCAACGCCGACCTCGGCGACGCCGCCAAGTGAACCGCCTGCCCGCGCCCGAGCCCATCGCGGACGCGGAGGCGGACGGCCCGGTCTACCAGCCGCCCGCCGCCGAGGTCGACGAGGGCGTGCAAAATTCGCTGTTCGGCGAAATCCTCGACTGGATGCTGGCGCCGCTGCTGTTGCTGTGGCCGATGAGCATCGCCATCACCTACCTGGTCGCCAAGTCGATCGCCAACCAGCCGTTCGACCACGCGCTGGAGGACAGCGTGACGGTGCTGGCGCAGCAGGTGCGCACGGTCGACGGCAAGATCATCAAGAGCCTGCCCGGCTCGGCGCGCGACATCCTGCGCGCCGACGACGTCGACAATGTGTACTTCCAGATCCACGGCCCGCGCGGCGAACACATCGACGGCGACCGCGACCTGCCGGCGCCAACTATGGACGAGGACGAGCGCTACCGCGCCGGCAGCGTGCGCTTCCGCAACGACAGCATGCACGGCACGCCGGTGCGCGTGGCCTATTCGTATGTGCGGCTGGAACCGGTGGGCGACGACGCGCCGCGGCTGGCGCTGGTGCAGGTGGCCGAAACCCTGGAGAAGCGCGGCCAACTGGCCAACGAGATCATCAAGGGCGTGATCCTGCCGCAGTTCATCATCCTGCCGATCGTGCTGGCGCTGGTGTGGTTCGCGCTGGCGCGCGGCCTGTCGCCGCTGGCGCAACTGCAGGAGCGCATCCGCGCGCGCGGGTCGGACGACCTGAGCCCGATCGAGTCGAGCGACGTGCCGGAGGAAATTTCTCCGCTGGTGCGCTCGCTCAACGAGATGCTGGCGCGGCTGTCGCTGTCGATCGAGATGCAGAAACGCTTCATCGCCGACGCCGCGCACCAGATGCGCACGCCGCTGGCGGGCATGCGCATGCAGTCGGAGCTGGCGCTGCGCCAGACCGACGGCGGCGAGATCCACCGCTCGCTGGAGCAGTTGGCCAAAAGCTCGCAGGCGGCCACGCGGCTGGTGAACCAGCTGCTGGCGCTGGCGCGCGCCGAAAACCAGCCGCAGACCGGCGCGGCGATGCTGCCGCTGGAACTGTCCGAACTGGCGCGCGGCGTGGTGCAGGACTGGGTGCAGGCGTCGTTCGCGCACCGCATCGACCTGGGCTACGAGGCGCCGCCCGAGCCGGTGCAGATCGTCGGCGATCCGACCATGCTGCGCGAACTGCTGTCCAACCTGATCGACAACGCGCTGCGCTACACGCCGGCCGGCGGCAGCGTCACGGTGCGGGTGCGCGGCCAGCACGGCGAACCCGGCTACCTGGAAGTGGAGGACACCGGCCCCGGCATCGCCAAGGCCGAGCGCGAGCGGGTGTTCGAGCGCTTCTACCGCATCCTCGGCCACGCCGCCGAAGGCAGCGGCCTGGGGCTGGCGATCGTGCGCGAGATCGCCCAGCAGCACGGCGCCGAGGTCGATATCTACAGCAATCCCCGTTCGCTGCAACCGAAGCTGCCGGGCTGCCTGTTCCGCGTCGGCTTCCCGCCGCCGCCGGCGCCGGAAGCGGAAAGCGAAGCGCCACACTATGGATGACACCAAAGCCCCGTCCGGCGCGCCGCTGACGCGCAAACAGCATTGGCGCAAGACCCGCGCGATGACCGGCTGGCTGTTGCTGCTGTGGCTGCTCACGGGATTTTGCGTCGCCTTCTTCGCGCGCGAGCTGACCGGCCTGAGCGTGTTCGGCTGGCCGCTGTCGTTCTACCTGGCCGCCCAGGGCGCGTCGCTGGTGTCGCTGGCGATCCTGGCGTTCTACGCCTGGCGCATGCGCCGCCTCGACCTGGCCGCCGCGCCGCGCCAACCCTCCGCCATCAAGGAGCCACCCGTTTGAAAGAACCCGGCACCTTCTTCCGCCGCCTGAGCCGCTACTACCTGCTGTTCACGCTCGGCTTCGTCTTCTTCCTGATCTCGCTGGCGGTGCTGGAACAGGAGGGCATGCCGCGCGTGTGGATCGGCTACCTGTTCATGTTCGCCACCATCGTGCTGTACGCCACGCTCGGCGTGCTCAGCCGCACCTCCAACGTGCTGGAATACTACGTCGCCGGGCGCCGCGTGCCGGCCATGTTCAACGGCATGGCCACCGCCGCCGACTGGATCTCGGCCGCCAGCTTCATCAGCCTGGCCGGCGGCCTGTACCTGCACGGCTTCGACGGCCTGGCCTACATCATGGGCTGGACCGGCGGCTACTGCCTGGTGGCGCTGCTGATCGCGCCCTACCTGCGCAAGTTCAGCCAGTACACCATCCCCGACTTCCTGGCCGTGCGCTACGGCGGCGCCAGCGACGACAGCCGCGGCGGCCGCGCGGTGCGCGTCATCGCCGTGATCGCCACCATCATCGTTTCGTTCACCTACGTGGTGGCGCAAATCTACGCGGTGGGACTGATCGCCTCGCGCTTCACCGGCGTCGACTTCTCGGTCGGCATCTTCCTCGGCCTGGCCAGCATCCTGGTCTGCTCGTTCCTGGGCGGCATGCGCGCGATCACCTGGACCCAGGTGGCGCAATACATCATCATCCTGGTCGCGTTCCTGATGCCGGCCATCTGGCTGTCGGCCAAGCACAGCGACAACCCGATCCCGCAGGTGGCCTACGGCAAGCTGCTGCCGCAACTGAGCGCGCGCGAAGCGGTGCTGCAGGAAGACCCGAAGGAGGCCGAGGTGCGCGCCATCTTCCGCCAGCGCGCCGACGACTACCAGTTGCGCCTCAACACCCTGCCGTCGTCGTGGGAGGCGGGCCGGCTGCAAATGCAGCGCAAGCTCGACGACGTCAAGCTGCGCAACGCCTCGTTGCTGGAGATCCGCAACGCCGAGCGCGCGCTGATCGCCTATCCGAAGGACGCCGACGAGGCGGCCCGCATGTGGTCGGACGCGCGCGCCCAGAACCTGGCCCGCGCCGAGCCGATCACGCCGCACGCCACGCCCTACCCCGGCGATCCGGCCACCTCCGACATCAAGCGCAACAACTTCCTGGCGCTGGTGTTTTGCCTGATGCTGGGCACGGCCGCCTTGCCGCACATCCTGATGCGCTCGTACACCACGCCGTCGGTGCACGAGACGCGCGTGTCGGTGTTCTGGACCCTGTTCTTCATCCTGCTGATCTACCTCACCATCCCGGCGCTGGCGGTGCTGGTCAAGTACGACATCTACAGCGCGCTGGTCGGCAGCGACTTCGCCCACCTGCCCAACTGGGTGTCGTACTGGAGCAATGTGGACAAGGTCAATCCGCTGTTCAGCATCAGCGACATCAACCGCGACGGCGTGGTGCAGCTGGCCGAGATCACCATCGACGCCGACGTGCTGGTGCTGGCCACGCCGGAGATCGCCGGCCTGCCGTACGTCATCTCCGGACTGGTGGCGGCCGGCGGGCTGGCGGCCGCGCTGTCGACCGCCGACGGCCTGCTGCTGGCGATCTCCAACGCGCTGTCGCACGACATCTATTACAAGATCGTCGACCGCACCGCCTCCACGCAAAAGCGCGTGACGATCTCCAAGTTGCTGCTGCTGGGCGTGGCCTTCATCGCCGCCTACGCCGCCTCGACCAAGCCGGGCGACATCATCTCGCTGGTGGGCGCGGCGTTCTCGCTGGCCGGCTCGGCGATGTTCCCGGCGCTGGCGCTGGGCGTGTTCTGGAAGCGCGCCAACTACCAGGGCGCGGTGGCCGGCATGATCGCCGGCTTCTCCGTGTGCCTCTACTACATGCTGCACACCAACCCGATCCTCGGCGGCAGCGCGGCCGGCCAGTGGTTCCACATCGCGCCGATTTCGGCCGGCATCTTCGGCGTGCCGGCGGGCCTGCTGACGATGCTGGCCGTCAGCCTGATGACGCCGGCGCCGGCGCCGGAGACCGCCGCCCTGGTCGACTACATCCGCGCGGCCGAACCCAAGGAGATGTAACGTTACATTTCAAGCATCGCGTCGATGTGGCGGATTTGATAACTTGGTGATACGCTCCCGGCGTCATCCCCATTATCCTACTTTCATAGCGCGCCATGAGACTCCAGCAATTGTTCGTCCGCTCCACCCTGATCGCCCTCGCAGTGCTGAGCTTGTCGCCGCTGGCGGCGGCGGCCGACACGCCGCCGGCCGCCGCCGCGCGCCCGCCGATCGCCGACTTCTTCAGCAATCCCGAGTTCAGCGGCGCGCTGCTCTCGCCCAGCGGCAAATACCTGGCCGTGCGCCTGGGCAAGAAGGACCACCGCGACGCGCTGGCCGTCATCACCTTGAGCGACAACAGCGTCAAAGGCGTGGGCAACTTCAGCGACGCCGACATCGGCACGTTCGACTGGGTCAACGACGAGCGGCTGGTGTTCACCGCCACCGACCGCAGCGTCGGCCAGGGCGATGCGCGCTACGCCCCCGGCCTGTACGCGGTCAACCGCGACGGCAGCAAGTTCGTGCAACTGGCCAGCCGCGCCGGCAAACCGTTCATCACCAGTGGCGGCGCCACCGCCATCCGCAGCCGCGAGCTGCTGCCGTGGAATACCTATTTGCTGGGCCAGCAGGACCGCCAGGATTCGGAATTCGTCTACGTGGTCAAGCCCGCCATCCAACCGACCCGGCAAATCGACTATGTCGAGCTGCAGCGCCTCAACACGCTCACCGGCCGCTACACCTCGGTCAAGCGTCCGGGCGACAGCATGCACTGGCAGCTGGACCTGAACGGCGAGCCGCGCTTGACGACCACGATCGAGAACGGCGTCAGCACGATCTACCACCGCGACCCGGCCAAGGACCCCGAGTGGCACAAGCTCGTCAGCTTCAGCACCTTCACCGGCGGCAAGGGCGCGTTCACGCCGCTCACCTTCGGCCCGGACGGCACGCTGTATGTGACCAGCAGCGCCGGCCACGACAAGTCGGCCGTCTACACCTTCGATTTCGCCACCAACAAAATCGCCGACAAGCCGCTGATCGTGCTCGACGGCTACGATTTCAGCGGCAATCTGATCTTCGGCAACAACAAACTGCTGGGCGTGCGGCGCCTCACCGACGCCTGGGACACGACCTGGCTCGACGCCGGCATGAAAGCGATGCAGGCCAGGATCGACGAGATGCTGCCCAACACCATCAACCTGCTGACCCTGCCGACCAAACCGGAGTCGCCGTGGGTGCTGGTGGAGGCGTACTCGGACCTGTTCCCGTCGCGCACCATGCTCTACAACGGCGACACCAAAAAGCTGACCCTGGTCGGCGGCCGTTTTCCGCAAATCGATCCGGCGCGGATGGCGCAGCAATCGCTGGTCCACTACAAGGCGCGTGACGGCCTGGTGATTCCGGCGTGGCTGACGATGCCGCGCGGCGCCGCCAAGAACCTGCCGCTGGTGGTGCTGGTCCATGGCGGCCCCTACGTGCGCGGCGGCAGCTGGGGCTGGGACGCCGACGCCCAGTTCCTGGCCTCGCGCGGCTACGCGGTGCTGGAGCCGGAATACCGCGGCAGCACCGGCTTCGGCAAAACGCTGTTCCGCGCCGGCTGGAAGCAATGGGGCTTGAAGATGCAGGACGACATCGCCGACGGCGCCCGCTGGGCGATCGCCCAGGGCACCGCCGACGCCAAGCGCGTCTGTATCGCCGGCGCCAGCTACGGCGGCTACGCCACCCTGATGGGCCTGGTCAACGATCCCGACCTGTACAAATGCGGCATCGACTGGGCCGGCGTGACCGACATCAACCTGCTGTACGACGGCCAGTGGAACTTCAGCTCCGACATGCAGGACGCGTGGAAGCAATACGGCATGCCGGCGCTGGTCGGCGACCAGGTCAAGGACGCCGAGCAATTGAAGGCCACCTCGCCGCTGCTGCAGGCGGCGCGCATCAAGCAGCCTCTGCTGTTGGCCTACGGCGGCGCCGACCTGCGCGTGCCGCTGCCGCACGGCACCCGCTTCTATAAGGCCGTCAAGCAGGGCAATCCCGACGTCGAATGGATCGAGTACGAGGAAGAAGGCCACGGCTGGGCGCTGCCGAAAAACCGCATCGACTTCTGGGGCCGGGTGGAAAAATTCCTGGACCAGCATATCGGCCCGGGCGCCACGCCGTAGGCGGCCAACAACAGCGCCAAGGGGAAATGTGGCGGATTTGATAACGCGGTGGTATCGTGCGGGACCTCCACCATTTCCCGACCGCCCATGCGATTCCATCAGTTGCTCGTCGGCGCCACCCTGACGGCCGCCGCCGCGTTGTCGCACCCGCCGGCCGCCCATGCCGCCGACGCGGCGGACCCGGCCGCCGACGCCACGCCGCCGCCGATCGCCGCCTTCTACGACAATCCCCAGTTCAGCGGCGCGCTGTTCTCGCCCAGCGGCAAGTACCTGGCGGTGCGCGTGGCCGGCATGGACGGCCGCGACCGCCTGGGCGTGATGACCTTGAGCGACGCCAGCGTCAAGGTGGTGGGCGCCTTCGCCGACGCCGACATCGGTTCCTTCCAATGGGTCAACGACGAGCGGCTGGTGTTCACCGCCACCGACCGCAGCGTCGGCCAGGGCGACGCGCGCTACGCGCCGGGGCTGTTCGCGATCGACCGCGACGGCGGCAAGTTGCTGCAACTGGTCAGCCGCAGCGGCAAACCGCTCAACGGCGGCGGCGGCGGCGGCGGCGGCGGCCCGGGCGCCCGCGGCCGCGAACTGCTGCCGTGGAACACCTATCTGCTGGGCCAGAAGAACGGCCAGAATTCCGACGACATCTACGTCACCTACCGCGCCGGCACCAAGCGGGGCCAGCTCGACTATGTCGATCTGCAACGCCTGAATACGAAGACCGGCCGCTACACGTCGTTCAAGCGTCCCGGCGGCAGCCGCAGCTGGCTGCTCGACCACAATGGCGAACCGCGCCTGACCACCACGCGCGAGGGCAGGGTCAGCACCATTTATTACCGCGACCCGGCCAACGGCGACGAGTGGCGCAAGCTCGTCAGCTTCGACGTGTACACCGGCGGCAAGGACACCTTCAGCCCGCTGGCCTTCGGGCCCGACGGCACTTTGTACGTGGCCAGCCACGCCGGCCAGGACAAGTCGGCCGTGTACACCTTCGACTTTGCCACCAACAAGATCTCCGACCAGCCGGTGGTGCGCTTGGCGGACTACGATTTCTCCGGTAGCCTGCTGTTCGGCAAGGGCAAGCTGCTCGGCGTGCGCCGCCTGACCGACGCCCGCGACACCGACTGGCTCGACGACGACATGAAGGCGATGCAGGCCCGGGTCGACCGCATGCTGCCCAACACCGTCAACCTGCTGTCGCTGCCGACGCGGCCGGAGTCGCCGTGGGTGATGGTGACGGCCTATTCGGACCAGTCGCCGGCGCGCACCATGCTCTACAACAGCGACACCCAAAAGCTGCGCTTGCTCGGCAGCAGCCATCCGCAGATCGATCCGCAGCGGATGGCCCGGCAAACGCTGGTGCGCTACACGGCGCGCGACGGGCTCGAGATCCCTGCCTGGCTGACCGTGCCCAACGGCGGCGGCAAGAACCTGCCGCTGGTGATGCTGGTCCACGGCGGCCCGTATCTGCGCGGCGGCAGCTGGGGCTGGAACGCGAACAGCCAGTTCCTGGCCTCGCGCGGCTACGCGGTGCTGGAACCGGAATTTCGCGGCAGCACCGGCTTCGGCGAAAAGCACTTCCGCGCCGGCTGGAAGCAATGGGGCTTGAAGATGCAGGACGACATCGCCGACGGCGCGCGCTGGGCGATCGCCCGGGGCACCGCCGACCCCAAGCGGATCTGCATCGCCGGCGCCAGCTACGGCGGCTATGCCGCCCTGATGGGCCTGATCAACGACCCGGACCTGTACCGCTGCGGCATCAACTGGGCCGGCGTCACCGACATCAACTTGTTGTACGACGGCCACTGGAACTTCAGCTCCGACATGCCCGACGGCTGGAAGCAGTACGGCATGCCGGAACTGGTCGGCGACCAGGTCAAGGACGCCGGACAACTGAAGGCCACCTCGCCGCTGCTGCAGGCGGCGCGCATCAAGCAGCCGCTGCTGCTGGCCTATGGCGGCGCCGACCGGCGCGTGCCGCTGCCGCACGGCACCAAGTTCTACCAGGCCGTCAAGGAAGGCAACCCCGACGTCGAATGGATCGAGTACGAGGAGGAGGGCCACGGCTGGGCGCTGCCGAAAAACCGCATCGATTTCTGGGGACGGGTGGAAAAGTTCCTGGATAAAAACATCGGTGGCAAATAAAAATTTCGCTGTATAGTCACGGCTCAGTCTTATCCACGATAAGGAGCGGAACATGTCTTCAGGCAAAATTCTGGTCGCCCAGGGCGGCGGCCCGACCGCCGTCATCAACCAGTCGCTGGCCGGCGTGGTGCTGGAGGCGCGCCGCTTCCGCGACGTCACCCGCGTCTACGGCGCCATGCACGGCGTGCGCGGCATCGTCAACGAGGACTTCGTCGACCTCACGCGCGAGACCAGCAACAACCTCGAACTGGTGGCCGCCACGCCGTCGTCGGCGCTCGGCTCGACCCGCGACAAGCCGGACATGAAGTATTGCGAAGAGATCTTCAAAGTGCTGCGCGCGCACCAGATCGAACAGTTCTACTACATCGGCGGCAACGACTCGTCGGACACGGTGCGCATCGTCAGCGAGCAGGCGCAGCAAGCCGGCTATCCGCTGCGCTGCATGCACATCCCCAAGACCATCGACAACGACCTGGTCGGCAACGACCACACGCCCGGCTTCCCGTCGGCCGCGCGCTTCGTCGCGCAAGCGTTCGCCGGCGCCAACCTCGACAACGCCGCGCTGCCGGGCGTGTACGTCGGCGTGGTGATGGGCCGGCACGCCGGCTTCCTGACCGCCGCCGCCGCGCTGGGCAAGAAATTCCACGACGACGGCCCGCACCTGATCTACCTGCCCGAGCGGGTGTTCTCGCTCGACCGCTTCCTGCTCGACGTCAAGGACGTCTACGAGCGCTACGGCCGCTGCGTGATCGCCGTCTCCGAAGGCATCCACGACGCCTCCGGCGAAGCGATCGCCAGCCTGCTGGCCAAGGAAGTGGAGCGCGACGCGCACGGCAACGTCCAGCTGTCGGGCACCGGCGCGCTGGCCGACCTGCTGTGCGACGAGATCAAGGCCAAGCTGGGCATCAAGCGCGTGCGCGGCGACACCTTCGGCTACCTGCAGCGCTCGTTCATCGGCTGCGTCTCCGACGTCGACCAGCGCGAAGCGCGCGAGGTGGCCGAAAAGGCCGTGCAGTTCGCCATGTGGGGCGACCGCGACGGCTCGGTCGCCATCAAGCGCACCGGCTTTTACTCGGTCGACTACGAACTGCAGGCGCTGCAAGCGGTGGCCGGCAAGACGCGCGTCATGGAGGACGAGTTCATCAGCGCCAGCGGCACCGATGTCACGGACGCCTTCCGCCTGTATTTGCGGCCGCTGCTCGGCTCGGGCATGCCGGACGCCTTCCGCCTGCGCCCGGCGCCGGTGGAGAAAATCCTTAAACGATAGAAAGAGTTAGCAGCAAACGATGGTTATCAGAAGCACGGTTTTAGCGTCGGTGGAATCGGTCGTGCACGGCTTCGGCGGGCGGCACGACGACATGGCGCGGCACTTTCCGCACTACTGGGCGCGGCGGCCGATGCAGCACGAGCGGCACGGCACGCACATCGCCATCGCCGACCGCGAGCGCCAGGACTGCGGCGAGGCCGACGGCATGTTCACCGAGCGCCCCGGCCTGCTGCTGGCCATCGCCACCGCCGACTGCGTGCCGGTGCTGCTGGCGCGCAAGGACGGCAAGGCCGTGGCCGCGTTGCACGTGGGCTGGCGCGGCGCCTACGCCGGCATCATCGCGCGCTTCGGCGGGATGCTGGCCGCGCGCGGCGAACAGGCCGGCGACTGGCTGGCCGCGACCGGACCGGCGGCGGGCGACTGCTGCTATCAAGTCTCGCCCGAACTGATCGCGCAATTCGGCGCGCGTTACCCCATGCCGGCGCGCGTGATCGCGTCGGAGGCGGGCAATTTGAACCTGGCAGGCATCACCGCCTGGCAACTGGCGCGCGCCGGCTTCACCACTTTCTCCGCCGCGCCGGAATGCACGATGTGCCATCCCGGCGACGCCGGCTTCGCCTTTCACAGCTACCGGCGCGACCGCGAAACCCGCACGCCGATCAAGGATGTCCAATGGTCCGTCATCGCAATCTCCGAATCATCTCCGCGCTGATGCTGTCGCTCGGCGGCGCCGCCCCGGCCGCGTCGGCCGCAAGCCTGGACCTGACCTTGCAGGACCAGGCGCGGCAGCGCGCGATCCCGATCGAACTGTCGCTGCCGGCCGCGCCGTGCACCAAGGCGCCGTGTCCGGTGGCGCTGCTCAGCGCCGGCTACGGCAACGGCTACAAGCAATACCGCTTCCTGGTCGAGGCGCTGAACCGGGCGGGCTGGCTGGTGGTCAGCGTCGACCACCAATTGCCGACCGACGCCAAGCTGGACAGGAATGAAGACGTCGGCCCGCAACTGAAGACCATGCGCCGCCGTGGCGTCGCCAACCTGCGCTTCGTGCAGGACAGCCTGAGCAAATCGCATCCCGGCTACGACTGGCGGCACGTGACATTGATCGGCCACTCGCTGGGCGGCGACATCTCGGCCGAGCGCGCCGGCGAAGGCGACCCGACGATCACCCGCGTGGTCACGCTGGACAACCGGCGCGGCGCGCTGCCGCGCACGGCGGCGGTCAAGGTGCTGTCGATCCGCGCCAGCGACACGCAAGCGGACCCCGGCGTGCTGCCGGACGCGCAAGAGCAAAAACAGTACGGCACCTGCATCGTCAAGCCGCCCGGCGCCAGGCACAACGACATGTACGACGGCGGCCCGGCCGAGCTTAAGGCGGCGATCGCCAAAATCACGCAAGCGTTCCTCGTCAAAAACGCCTGCGAAGCCGCCCCATAATCAAAAGCAACTCCGGGGTCAGGTCCACCATTGCTACACGGGCTGGTGTGTATGAGGCCTCCCCCGTTGCAGCATGGACTTACTGAAGCGCAAAAAGTCCTCCAGGTGCTTATCAATGATGGTCACAACGATAGGCAAGTGCAAAATCTGGTAATCGTGTACGGCGATGTTGCGAAAGCCGACCATTCGTTTTAGCGCGTCGGCCAGTTCGGCCTGGATGATGTGCGCCTTGGACAACAAATCGAACACATCCCTCGCACTCTGCGGTACGCCGAGGCGTTCGCTGCGGATGACATGCTGTCCTATATCGAGCGCGGCTTGGCATGCGCGCTGAATGTTCATGATCGCAGCATCCTGGCGCGTGAAATCGCGATCAAAGGTCGCCGGATCTTTCAGATACTCCTCGCGGGCTCGGGCGACGCAGCGCTCGATCGTGGCGGCTTTGTTAAGAACGACATCATCATTACCGTTGGGTGCTGCCATACACTTGTCCTTCGCGTTGTATATCCACAAGCAAGCCCGCCCTTGCCTCGTCGAGCTCGGTTTTATCGCTGAGAATAAAGCATTCGTATAACGCGGCTTGGCTGTCTTTTTTCCACAGGAGTATCCCTGTCGTGATGACTTGGTACTGCATGACCGTTGACGCGCCACGCAGGTCGACCAGATCGACATCGCAGTTGGCCTGATTGGCTAACAGTTGAGCAAGTTCCCACGTCGTGACCGGATCGAGCTTGCCGGCCACCAGCACGGCCATATCGACATCGCTGTCCGGCCCCGCGCGACCGTTCGCGCGGCTGCCAAACAGATAGACCGCCAACAACGCCGGCAACCGTTGCCGCAAGATGGCGACCAGGCGCCCCCTCATCATCTCATCCATGCCGATTCTCCATAAAAAAAGCGGACCACGCCAAGGCATGGTCCGCTCTTTCCGCTCGCATGTAAAGTTACACGACGATGGTCTGGTGCTCGTCGCCGACGCGGGCGCGGATCTTGCCGATGGTGTAGACGATCTCGCCGGCCTCTTCCAGCTGCTCGATGGCGGCGGCGGCGTTTTCCTGCGAAACGATGACCGTCATGCCGATGCCGCAGTTGAACACGCGGTGCATCTCGGCGTCGGCCACGCCGCCGTGCTGCTGCAGCCACGTGAACAGCGGTGGCAAGGTCCAGGATTTCGAATCGAGCTCGGCCACCAGGCCCGGCTGCAATACGCGTGGAATATTTTCCACCAGCCCGCCGCCGGTGATGTGCACCATGCCTTTGACTTCCATCGAGGCCATCAGCGCCAGCAGCGGCTTGACGTAGATGCGGGTCGGCTGCATCAGCACGTCCGCAAGCTTCCTGCCGTGGAAGTCGCCTTCCAGGTCCGGCTTGGCCACTTCGATGATCTTGCGCACCAGCGAGTAACCGTTCGAGTGCACGCCCGACGAGGCCAGGCCCAGGATGACGTCGCCCGGGGCGATCTTGGTGCCGTCGATGATCTTCGATTTTTCCACCGCGCCGACCGCGAAACCGGCCAGGTCGTATTCGCCGGCCGGGTACATGCTCGGCATTTCGGCCGTTTCGCCGCCGATCAGCGCGCAACCGGCCTGCTCGCAACCCTGGGCGATGCCCTTGATGACGTCGGTGGCGATGGCCACGTCGAGCTTGCCGCAAGCAAAGTAATCCAGGAAGAACAGCGGCTCGGCGCCCTGCACCAGGATGTCGTTGACGCTCATGGCGACCAGGTCGATGCCGACCGTGTCATGACGGTTGAGCTCGAATGCCAGCTTGAGCTTGGTGCCGACGCCGTCGGTGCCGGACACCAGCACCGGCTCCTTGTACTTCTTGCTGATCTCGAACATGGCGCCGAAACCGCCCAGGCCGCCCATGACGCCCTCGCGCAGGGTGCGCTTGGCGAAAGGCTTGATTGCTTCGACTAAAGCGTCGCCCGCGTCGATATCGACGCCGGCGTCACGGTAGGACAGGGAAACATTTGAAGTTTGGCTCATGGTGTATTTCGCAGCGGAGGCGGTAAAATAGAAGGCGGAGACCGTTTCGTAACAAAATCGCACGTTTTCAGCGCTATTCTGCACAAATCCGCGCAAATAAGCCTGCGCGAACCCGGTCAATCCGCTATTTTATCAAAATGCCCCGTCCACCTGCCGTTTTTAACCATCTAAATCACATTCCATGCCATTTCCCCTCGCGCTAGAGCACAAGCACACGGCATTCTGGCTGGCGGCACGGGCGACCCACCCTTGGCATTTCGGCACCACGCGCCCCGGCGCCCCTCTATAATGCGTGACGTATCTAAAAAAAGCGTCAAGAAAAGCGTTATGCAAACGATCAAACCAAGGCGAACGCCATGAAACAGCTGGTGCTCGATTTAGGCGCGGACCAGGCGCACAGCCTCGCATCGTTCGAGGTGGGACAGAACGCCGAGGCGGCGGCGCTGATGGCGCAATTCGCCGATCGCAGCTCGCGCGAGCACTTCGCCTACCTGTGGGGCCTGGGCGGCGTGGGCAAGACCCACCTGCTCAAGGCGCTGGCCAGCGCCGGCGGCGAGGACGAACAGCGGCGCGCGCGCTACATCTCGCCGTTCTCGATCGAGTCCGAATTCCAGTATTCGCCCGAGGTGGACCTGTACCTGCTTGACGACTGCGAAAAACTGTCGCCGGTGGCGCAGATCGACGCCTTCGCGCTGTTTAACGAAATCCGCGCCAACAACGCCTTCATGGTGTGCAGCGGCGCCGTCGCCCCGGCGGTGCTGCCGGTGCGCGAGGACCTGCGCACGCGCATGGGCTGGGGCTTGATCTACCAGATCCACGGCCTGACCGACGACGAAAAGGTGGCCGCGCTGGGCGCCGCCGCCACCGCCCGCGGCTTGACGCTGTCGCCCGGCGTGATACCCTACCTGCTGTCCCATTTTCAGCGCGACATGCGATCGTTATCGACGATGCTCGACTCGCTGGACCAGTATTCCCTTGAAACCCAACGCCCGATCACCCTGCCGCTGTTGCGCGAGTGGTTGCAGGCGGAAGCGAAAGAATGACGAATCCCGCATGAAGCTTGCCCTCTTTGACCTTGACCACACGCTGCTGCCGATCGACTCCGACCACGAGTGGGGCGAGTTCTTAGTGCGCATCGGCGCCGTGGACGCGGCCACCTTCAAGCGCCGCAACGACGATTTCTACGCGCAGTACCAGGCCGGCACGATCGATCCGGTCGAATACCTGGAGTTCGCGCTCGGCACCCTGGCCGGCTTCCCGCCGGTGAAGCTGGCCGAGATGCAGGCGCAATTCATGAACGAGGTGATCGTGCCGGCGATCCGCCCGGCCGCGCTGGCGCTGCTGAAAAAACACCAGGACGCCGGCGACCTGGTGGCCATCGTCACGGCCACCAACCACTTCGTCACCGAACCGATCGCCAAGGCGCTGGGCGTCGAGCACCTGATCGCGGCCATGCCGGAACGCGACGCCGACGGCGTCATGACCGGCCGCCTGCTTGGCACGCCGACCCAGGGCGCCGGCAAGATCGTCCACACCAAGGCCTGGCTCGAAAAGATGGGCAAGACCCTGGAGGACTTCGACACCGTCTACTTCTACAGCGACTCGCACAACGACCTGCCGCTGATGTCGATCGTCTCGCACCCGATCGCGACCAACCCGAACGCCACCCTGAAAACGCACGCCACCGCTCAAGGCTGGGCATTAATTGAACTATTCAATGATTAAGAAACTGATCCGAAAAATCCTCGGCACCAAAGACAAGACCGCCAAGGCCCGCGACACCAACACGCCGGTGATACTCGGCCCCGACGCCCACGGCATCGATCCGAAGCTGCTGTCGTCGAACGCGGTGCGCGTCACCAGCACCTTGCAGGAAGCCGGCTTCGAGGCCTTCGTCGTCGGCGGCGCCGTGCGCGACCTGCTGCTGGGCGTGAAGCCGAAAGACTTCGACATCGCCACCAACGCCACGCCGGAGCAGGTGCGCAAGCTGTTCCGCCGCGCCTTCATCATCGGCAAGCGCTTCCAGATCGTGCACGTGATGTTCGGCCAGGACCTGCTGGAGGTGACCACCTTCCGCGGCACCACGCTGGACAACGCGCCCAAGGACGACCATGGCCGCGTCCTGCGCGACAACACCTTCGGCTCGCAGGCGGAGGACGCGGTGCGGCGCGACTTCACCATCAACGCCATGTACTACAACCCGGCCAACCAGCAGGTGCTGGACTACCACGGCGGCATCGAGGACATCCGCGCCAAGACCTTGCGCATCATCGGCCAGCCGGAAGCACGCTACCGCGAAGACCCGGTGCGCATGCTGCGCGTGGTGCGCTTCGCGGCCAAGCTCAAATTCACCATCGAACCGGTCACCGCCGCGCCGATTCCCGTGATGGCGTCGCTGATCGACAACGTGCCGCCGGCGCGCGTGTTCGACGAGATGCTCAAGCTCCTCATGAGCGGCCACGCGCTGGCCTGCCTGCAGCAGCTGCGCAAGGAAGGCCTGCACCACGGCCTGCTGCCGCTGCTCGACGTGGTGCTCGAGCAGCCGCTCGGCTTCAAGTTCGTCACGTTGGCGCTGGACTCGACCGATTCGCGCATCGCCGCCGGCAAGACGGTGTCGCCGGGCTTCCTGTTCGCGTCGCTGCTGTGGCACCAGGTGCTGGAGAAATGGACCGCCTACCGCGCCGCCGGCGAGCAAACCATCCCGGCGCTGCACCTGGCCGCCGACGACGTGCTCGACTCGCAGACCGAGAAGCTGGCCTTGCAGCGCAAGATCGGCACCGACATGCGCGACATCTGGTCGATGCAGCCGCGCTTCGAGCGCCGCACCGGCAAGTCGCCTTACAAGCTGCTGGAGCACCTGCGCTTCCGCGCCGGCTACGACTTCCTGCTGCTGCGCTGCGCCTCCGGCGAGATCGACGCCGAACTGGGCGAATGGTGGACCGCCTTCTACGAGGGCGACGAGGCCACCCGCGAGGATTTGATCGCGACGGCCGGCCAGTCGTCGTCGGCCACCGGCGGCGCGGCGAGCAAGCGCAAACGCGCACCGCGCCGCGGCGGCCGTAGCAAGGGCCCTGCCGAGGCGGCCGAAGGCGGCGCGCCCGGCACCGGCGGCAACGGCGGCGGCGAGTAAACCGCACTCGCGACCATGGGCATCATCGGCAAAAAGGATGAAGGCGGCTTCGCCTTCACCATCGCCTACATCGGCATCGGCGCCAACCTTGGCGACGCGCGCGCCAACGTCGCCGACGCCGTCGAACGCCTGCAAAGCCTGCCCGGCTGCACGCTGATGGCCACGTCAAACCTGTACCGCACCGCGCCGATCGACTCCGGCGGCGACGACTACATCAACGCCGTCGCCCGCGTCGCCACCACCCTGGACGCCGAGGCGCTGCTGCGCGCGCTGCACGACATCGAACAGGCGCACGGGCGCGAACGCCCGTACCGCAACGCCCCGCGCACGCTGGACCTGGACCTGCTGCTGTACGGCGACGCCGTCATCGCCAGTCCGACCTTGACGGTGCCGCACCCGCGCATGACCGAACGCGCCTTCGTGCTGGTGCCGCTGCTGGAACTGGCGCCGGCGATCCATATTCCGGGACGCGGCCCGGCGCGCGATTACGCGGCCGGCGTCGCCGGCCAGGGCATCGCCCCGGCCACCTGACCTTCTGCACGCGATAGCATTCAGGACTACACTATCGCGGTCCGACTTCATCTCTAAAGGAACCACCATGTCTGGTTATTTGCAAGGAAACGAACTGGCCGCGAGCCAAAAGCCCGCCGCCACCACCTCACCTGCACCGGCCAAAGCGGCCGCCACCAAGGCTGTCACCGTGCACACGCTTGCCGCCCTGCGCGCCGCCGGCGAAAAAATCTCCATGCTGACGTGCTACGACGCCAGCTTCGCCTCGCTGATGGACCGCTGCGGCGTTGAGATCCTGTTGATCGGCGATTCGCTCGGCATGGTCTGCAACGGCCATCAATCGACGTTGCCGGTCACCGTCGCCGAAGTGGCGTACCACACCGCCTCGGTCGCGCGCGGCAGCAAGTCGGCGCTGATCATGGCCGACCTGCCGTTCGGCGCCTACGGCACGCCGGAGACGGCGTATGCCAACTCGGTGCAGCTGATGCAGGCCGGCGCGCACATGGTCAAGCTCGAAGGCGGCGCGTGGCTGGCCGATACGGTGCGCTTCCTGACCGAGCGCGCCGTTCCGGTGTGCGCGCACCTGGGCCTGACGCCGCAGTCGGTACACCAATTGGGCGGTTACAAGGTGCAGGGCAAAACCACGGAAAGCGCGGAACTGCTGAAAGCCGACGCACTGCGCATGCAGCAGGCCGGCGCTTCGATGGTGCTGCTCGAAGCGATCCCCGCGCAGCTGGGCAAGGAGGTCACCGACCTGCTGGCGATACCGACGATCGGCATCGGCGCGGGTCCGGACTGCACCGGCCAGGTGCTGGTGATGCACGATCTGCTGGGTGTCTTCCCGGGCCGCAAGGCGCGCTTCGTGAAGAACTTCATGGAAGGCCAGACCAGCATCGACGCCGCCATCGGCGCCTATGTCGCGGCGGTCAAGGACGGCAGCTTCCCGGCGCTGGAGCACTGCTTCTAACAAGGCATCGGCGGTCCACGGCCGCCGATGCCCCGCTGCCGATTACGCCCGCTGGCGTTTGCGACGGGCGATAAACCCTAGCACGCCCAGGCCCGCCAGCATCATGCCGTAGGTTTCCGGTTCCGGCACCGGCGTCGTCACCGCGGCGGGGCCCGACAGGTGCAGGTCGTTCACCGTCGCCCATACGCCCGGCTGGTCGCCCGCCGTGACGCTGAAGGACACCAGGCTGCCCGTCGAGACGAAGCCGACGAACGAATTAAACTTCGGCGTGTTCAGCGTGAAGCTCACGGTCGACCCGGTGCTGTCGGTGGCCGACAAAGTCAGGTAGGCGGCCGGCGTCGAAAACCCGAACAGGTCGGAGCCGAAGAAGAAGCCGCCGACACCCGCGAGCGGCGCGCTCGGCGCGAACGTCACCAGATCCAGGCGGTTGCCGCCGGTGAGCCAGATATCCGAGAAGTCGTCGGTCGCCCCCCAGATTTCCCCCGAATTCGGCGCCGCGCTGACCGTGTAGCCATAGCCGCCGGCGGTGCGCGTCAGCGGGCCGTCGTATCCGGTGGATTCGAGATCGTCGAAGGTATCGACGCCGGTCGTACCGACCGCCGCCAGATAGGATGACTGGCTGGTGTAGGTGGTGATGTCGGCATGGGCGGCGCTGGCGGCCAGCAGGAAAACGGCGGATGCGAGGACGGATTTGGCGGAAAACAATTTACCCAAGATAGCGCTCCTAATCAAAAGTTAATTTGCGAAGACTTCAACTGGTTTTTTTGCGTGCGACGTAGCGACTATAAGCTTGTCATTTCAGCATTGCAAATATTATATTCATTTTTGATAAGCGCTTTTTCTTCTTAGCGAAGCGCGCACGGCAAGGTGGCGTGCCGCACAGAGCCGGAAGCATTGCTGGGCTAGCCTGACGGAGGCGGCCGCCCCATTCCGGCGTCGGCCTCCTATGTATGTGCTACGAGGAGTCACGCATGAACAACACCGATCAGCTCAGCGTCAACACGCTGCGCTTCCTGGCCGTCGACATGGTCCAGCAAGCCAACAGCGGCCACCCCGGCCTGCCGCTCGGCGCCGCCCCCATGGCCTACGTGCTGTGGACGCGCTTTCTGAAACACCACCCCGCCGATCCGCACTGGTTCGACCGCGACCGCTTCGTGCTGTCGGCCGGCCACGGCTCGGCCCTGCTCTACGGCCTGCTGCACCTGAGCGGCTACGACCTGTCGCTGGACGACCTGCGCCAGTTCCGCCAATGGGACAGCCGCACGCCCGGCCATCCGGAGCGCGGCCACACGCCGGGCGTGGAAATCACCACCGGCCCGCTGGGCCAGGGCTTCGCCAACGGCGTCGGCATGGCCATCGCCGAAGCCAGCCTGGCCGCGCGCTACAACCGTGAGGGCCACAACGTCATCGACCACCACACCTACGGCATCGTCAGCGACGGCGATTTAATGGAGGGCGTGGCGTCGGAGGCGGCCTCGCTGGCCGGCCACCTCAAGCTGGGCAAGTTGATCTACCTGTACGACGACAACCAGGTCACGCTGTCGGCCGGCAGCGACATGACCTTCAGCGAGGACCGCGCCGCGCGCTTCGCGGCCTACGGCTGGCATATCCAGACGGTGGAAGACGCCAACAACATCGAGGCGATCGAGCAGGCGCTGGCCACCGCGCGCGCCGAGGTGCACAAGCCCTCGCTGATCCTGGTGCGCAGCCACCTGGGCTTCGGCTCTCCCAACAAGCAGGACAAGATCGACGCCCACGGCTCGCCGCTGGGCGCCGACGAAGTGGCGCTGACCAAGCGCGCGCTGGGCTGGCCGGAAGACCCGCCGTTCTTGATTCCCGACGGTGCGGCCAGCCCCTTCACCAACGGTGGCGCCCACGGCGCGCGCCACCAGGCCGAATGGATGGACCGGCTGGCCGCCTACGAACAAGCCTTCCCCGACGAGGCGCGCGAACTCAAACAGCTGATGCGCGACGGCGCCGGCGAGCTGCCTGCAGGCTGGGATACCGACATCCCCGTGTTCCCGGCCGACGCCAAGGGCGTGGCCACGCGCACCGCCGCCGGCAAGGTGGCCAACGCCATCGCGGCCAGGCTGCCGGCGCTGATCGGCGGTTCGGCCGACCTCGATCCGTCGACCTTCACCGCGCTGGCCGGCTTCGGCGACTTCCAGCCGGACGGCATGGACGAGAGCACCGGCGACCGCCAGGGATCGAACGGCGGCGGCTGGAGCCGGCGCGGACGCAACCTGCACTTCGGCGTGCGCGAACACGCGATGGCGGCCATCAGCAACGGCATCGCCGCGCATGGCGGCGCGCTGCCGTTCAACGCCACCTTCTTCGTGTTCTCGGATTACATGCGGCCGGCGATCCGCTTGTCGGCGATGATGGGGCTACAAGTGGTGTACGTGTTCACGCACGACAGCATCGCCCTGGGCGAGGATGGCGCCACGCACCAGCCGGTGGAACATCTGGCCAGCCTGCGGGCGATACCGGGGCTGGTGGTGATCCGGCCGGCCGACGCCAACGAAACGGCGGTGGCGTGGAAGGTGGCGGTGGAATCGTCCGGCCGACCGGTGGCGCTGGTGCTCACGCGCCAGCACGTGCCGACCTTGGACCGCGAGCGATATGCGGCGGCCGAAGGCTTGCGGCGCGGCGCGTATGTGGTCAGCGAGGCGGACGGCGGCAAGCCGGAACTGGTGTTGATCGCGACCGGCTCCGAAGTGGACCTGGCTTTGCGGGCGCAGGCGCGGTTGTTGGAGGACGGCGTGCGCGCGCGCGTGGTGTCGATGCCAAGCTGGGAGTTGTTCGAGGATCAGCCGCAGGCGTATCGCGACGAGGTGCTGCCGCCGGCGCTCGATGCGCGTCTGGCGATCGAGGCCGGCGTGGCGCAGGGGTGGCATCGCTACGTCGGGCAGCGCGGCAAGGTGCTGTCGATCGAGGGCTATGGCGCCTCGGCGCCGGGTGAGCGGCTGCTGCGGGAGTATGGTTTCGGGGTGGAGAATGTGCTGCTGATGGCGCGGCAGGTTCTGGGCTAACGAACCTGCACGCCGAACGTGCTTGACACGTAAAACACGTAGGGCCGATTACGCTGCGCGCCGTAATCGGCCCTACGTCAACCGGCTCACCGCCCGCTCTTCTGCTCTATCACCTCGAGCAGCTTCGCCCACGATTTGCTGAACGCCTCCGCGCCCTCGCGCTGCAATCGTTCCGCCAACTCGTCGCCGTCAATGCCAGCATCGGCGAACTTGGCGATCACCTTCTCCGCATCGCCCCCCTCTGGCGGCATGCTGCCATTGACGATGCCATGGTCGGCGAACGCCAGCAAGGTCTTCTCGGGCACGGTGTTGATCGTATTCGGCGCCGTCAGCGACGTCATATACAGAACATCCGACGCCTCGGGGTCCTTCGTTCCTGTGCTGGCCCACAGCAGCCGCTGCGCCAACGCGCCCCGCTCCGCCAACAGCTTCCAGCGCTGCGACGCCAGCAACTCGCGATACGCCACATAGGTGCGGCGCGCCATCGCGATTCCCAGCGTGTTGTTCGCGCCCTCCGGCCCCTTGTCCTTCACCGCCGTATCCCAGCGGCTGACGAACACCGACGCCACCGACGCCACCTTCGGATCGAGCCCCTTCTCAAGCCGGCGCTCGACGCCGCGAATATACGCCTCCGCCGCAGCCAGATACTGCTCGCGCGAGAACAGCAAGGTCACATTGACCGGAATGCCGGCGAAGATCGCCTCCTCGATCGCCTTCACGCCCTCGGGCGTGCCGGGAATCTTGATGAACGCGTTCGGGCGGCCCAGCCGCTCGTGCAGCGTCTTCGCCTCCCGCAGGGTGCCCTCGGCGTCGTGCACCAGCAGCGGCGAGACCTCCATCGAGACCCAGCCGTCATGCCCATCCGACGCTTTATGCATCGGCAGGAACAGATCGGCGGCGGCGCGCAAATCCTCCAGCGCCAGCTCCAGGAACAGCGCCTCCCCCGACTCGCCGGCGGCGCTGCGTTGCGCGATCGCCTTGTCGTAGAAATCGGCGCCGTGGATGGCCGCCTCGAAGATGCTCGGATTCGACGTCAATCCTTTCAGGTCGTACTCGCGGATGTACTTCTCCAGCGTGCCGCTGGTGAGTAGTCCGCGCGTGATATTGTCCAGCCACAGGCTTTGCCCGAGCTCATACAGACGCAATGCAGGGTTCATGGTGTGCTCTCCTTTTCACGGCCGGCGAACGCCGGCAACTGGTGCTGCAAAAGATCGCCGATACGTTCGACGGTCAAATCGGGGGTGGTGAAGCTGGCGACATCTGGCGCGGTGGCGTAGTGTCCCTGGCGCGGAAACACCGTGGTAAGGCGATCGCCCCAGCCGGACTTCATCGCCGCCAGTATCCTCACCTTGTCGTCGACCATCACATAGTGGCGCGCCGGGTAGGCCTTCTCGACCTCGCACAGCATGGTCTCCTTGTGGATGTAGATCAGCACCCGGCCTTCGACCGCGTCCCACAGGCCGGAATACTCCACCTTGCGCGGCTGGAAGACCACGTCGCCATCCGACAGGATCACCACCTTGCCCCACTGGCCAAGGTGCTTGATGACATCCAGCGCCTGCGGATACAGGCGGTCGGCGAAGCGATAGTTCATCAACCAGCCGGCCATCAGCAGCAGGCGCGGCTCGTTGAGCGCGTCGACGCGGTAGCGCTGCAGCGCGCCCAGGTAGTCGGCGTAGCCGAGCTCCGAGCGCAGCTCCTCGAAGATCTCCCAATAGCGGTCGCGCGCCTCGGCGCCGAACTCGCGTTCCAGATGGTCGCGCAGGTCACGCTGGACGGCATCGTTGTCCATCAGCGTGTTGTCGCAGTCGACCAGAAAAACGATATCGTCCATCATGGCTTGGCCGGTTTCTCGGCGTGGCCGCCGAAGCCGGCGCGCATCGCCGACAGCACCTTGCCGGAGAATTCGGCGTTGCCGCGCGAGCTGAAACGCTCGAACAGCGCGGAACTCAGGATCGGCACCGGCACGCCTTCATCGATGGCGGCGTTGATGGTCCAGCGGCCCTCGCCGGAATCGGAGACGCGGCCGGCGAATTGGTCCAGATGCGGGTCCTTGAGCAGCGCGTCGGCGGTCAAATCCAGCAGCCACGAGCTGATCACGCTGCCCCGGCGCCATACCTCCGTGATCTCGCCCAGATCTAGGTCGTACTGGTAATGCTCTGGATTGCGCAATGGCGTGGTCTCGGCGTCGACTTCGTGTTCGAGTTTGCCGATATTGGCGTTGCGGAGGATGTTCAGCCCTTCGGCGTATGCGCCCATGATGCCGTACTCGATGCCGTTATGGACCATCTTGACGAAGTGACCCGCGCCATTCGGCCCGCAATGCAGGTAGCCCTGTTCGGCGCTGCTGTTTGGCTTGTCGCGGCCCGGTGTCGGCGTGGCCGCCGCGTGGCCCGGCGCCAGCGACACGAACAGCGGCTCGAGATGGCCGACGATCTCCTTCTCGCCGCCGATCATCAGGCAGTAGCCGCGCTCCAGGCCGTGCGTGCCGCCGCTGGTGCCGACATCGACGTAGTGCAGACCGAGCTCCTTGAGCTGCGCGCCGCGCCGGATATCGTCGTGGTAGTGCGAGTTGCCGCCGTCGATGACGATGTCGCCCGCTTGCATTAGTGGCTTGAGGGTGTCGAGCGTGGCGTCGACCGACGCCGCCGGCACCATCAGCCACAGCACGCGCGGCGTCTCCAGCTGCGACACCAGATCCCCCAGCGAGGAGGCGCCGGTGACGCCCTCGCGCAGTACCGACTTCACCGTCTCCGCGTGCCGCGCATAGGCGACGCACTGGTGACCGTTCCTGGCGAGCCGCCAGACCATGTTGGCGCCCATGCGCCCCAGACCTATCATGCCGATTTTCATATCATATCCTCGCACTGTCAAAGTGCGCGGGCATGTCGAAATGCAGGCCCCGCGCTCTGACGAGGGTAGACCTGGCGGGCGATCGTATCGGTTCGGTGGAGCACATAGCGAGCTCATCGTTGAGCCGTTGGTGCGTCGATTTGTATCCCGATTGTTTCAGTGGCGGTTTTGTTAGACCAGCTCCCGCAGGCAATCGTCGAAGGTGGACAGCAAGCGGGCGACATCGGCCTCGCCGGTGCCGGGGCAGACCAGCAGCATGTTGTGGAAGGGTGTGATCAACAGGCCGCGATTGAGCAGGTACAAATGGATGATCTGTTCCAGTTCGCCGTCGAGGATCGCCTGCGCCTCGCCGCCGTTGCGCGGCGCGGTGGGGGCGAACTGGAATTCCGTGCGGGCGCCAACCCGCGTCACGCACCATGCCAGCTTGTGGCGGGCGATGACGTCACCCAGCCCCTGCGCCAGCGTCGCCGCCAGCGCGAACATGTGCCGGTATGCCGCGTCGGTCATGACCTGTTCGAGATTGGCGCGCATCGCGGCCATCGCGAACATATTGGCGCTCAAGGTGGTGCCGACACCCGAGTGGCCCGGCGGCGCGCCGCGTTTGGCCTGCTCGACCCTGCGCGCCAGCTCTTCGGTGAAACCATACACCGCGCAGGGGATTCCACCGCCGACCGGTTTGCCGATCACCAGCGCGTCCGCCCGCATGCCGTGCGCCTGGGCGTAGCCTCCCGGGCCGCTGCTGATCGTGTGCGTCTCGTCGATCACCAGCAGCGTGCCGTGACGCTGGATGATCCGCTGCGCCGCTTCCCAATAGCCGGGCTGCGGCAGCACCATGCCGATATTGGTCATCACCGGCTCGGCCAGCACGCAGGCGACATCGCCTTTCGCCAGCGCCGCTTCCAGCGCCGGCAAATCGTTGAACTCGACGACCACCGTGTGATCCGTCAGCGCGTGAACCTGCCCTAGCAGGCTATCGCGCTGGGTCGGCACGCCGTCGACCAGGTCGACGAACACGTCGTCCACCGTGCCGTGATAACAGCCATTGAAGACCAACACCTTGTCGCGCCCCGTCGCCGCGCGCAGCCAGCGCAGCACGAAGCGGTTGGCGTCCGAAGCCGATAGCGCGAACTGCCAATAGGGCAAGCCGAAGCGCCGTGCCAGTTCCGCCGCCACCGGCGCCGCGTCCGCCGACGGCAGCATGGCCGTGTAGCCGCGCGTGGCCTGGCGCTCGATCGCCCGCGCCACAGGGGGCGGCGCATGACCAAACATGGCCCCCGTATCGCCCAGACAAAAATCGACGTATTCATGGCCGTCGACGTCGCGGAAGCGCGCGCCGGAAGCCTCGTCCACCGCCAGCGCGAAGGGCGTCGACCAATCGTTCATCCAGTGCATCGGCACGCCGAACAGGAGATTCCTCCCCGACTCCGCCGCCAGCCGCGCCGATTCGGGATTGCTTGCCACGTAGGCTGCGCGTTCCCGCGCCGCGAGCGCCTGCGCGCGCGGCCAGTTCAATCCATCGCGTGTGTTGCGCATCGCCCCCTCCTCACACCAGCAGCATCAGATGCTCGCGCTCCCAGGAACTGATCACGCGGCTGTAGGTGGCGAATTCCAGCTCCTTGACTTCGCAGAACGCCTGCACGAACAGATCGCCCAATATATCGCTCAAGGGTTTGCATTCACGCAGCCGCAAGATCGCATCCTCCAGATTGCGCGGCAGCTGGTCATGCACATGCTCGGCGCTGCCCTCGGTCGGCTCGGAAGGCGTCAGGCCGTCGACCATGCCGAGGTAGCCGCACGCCAGCGTCGCGGCCATCGCAAGATAAGGGTTCACGTCGACGCCGGGCACGCGGTTCTCCACCCGGCGATTGGTCGGCGTGGAGTTGGGAATACGGAAGCCGCAGGTGCGGTTGTCGTAGCCCCAATGGACATTGGTCGGCGCCGACATGAAGCGCGACAGCCGCCGGTAGGAATTGACGTGCGGCGCGAACAGCAAGGTGGCCGCCGCCGTGTAGCGCTCCAGGCCCGCGATATAGTTGAAGAACAGGGGGCTCGGCTCACCTTTTTTGTCGCTGAAGATGTTGTTGCCGGTCGCCGCATCGAGGATGCTTTGGTGGATGTGCATCGCGCTGCCCGGCTCCGTCTCCATCGGCTTGGCCATGAAGGTGCCGAAGATCCCGTGCCGCAGCGCCGTCTCGCGTACCGCGCGTTTGAACAGGAACACGCGGTCGGCCAGTTCCAGCGCGTCGCCGTGGGTGAAGTTGATTTCCATCTGGCCGGCGCCGGCTTCGTGGATAAGCGTCTCGACGCCCAGTTGATGCTGCTTGCAGAAGGTCGATAGCTCGAGGAAGAAGGGATCGAAATCGTTGACCGCGTCGATCGAGTACGACTGCCGGCCGGATTCGGTCTTGCCGCTGCGGCCCAGTGGAGGCGTCAGCGGCTCGTGCGGATTGCTGCTGCGCGCGACCAGGTAGAACTCCATTTCCGGCGCCACCACCGGCTGCCAGCCACGGTCCGCGTACAGCTTGAGGACCTTGCGCAGCACCGCGCGCGGTGACAGGCCGACCGGCGTGCCGTCGAAGTTCTGGCAATCGTGGATCACCAGCGCGACGTTTTCCGCCGCCCACGGCACCTGCCGCAAAGTGGCCAGATCCGGCACGCAGATCATGTCCGGATCGGTGGCGCCGGTGTAGGGCAGGTTGTTCGGCTGTTCGCCATTGACGGTGTTGAGCAGGACGCTCTTAGGCAGGCGCATCTCGCCCTCGCTGAGGAACAAGTCCTTCGGCAGGATTTTCCCGCGCGCGATGCCGGTCATGTCGGCGATCACGCACTCCACCTCGTGGATATTGCGCTCGCGTAGAAAATCCTTCATTGCCTGGCTCATCGCCGTCTCCCTTTTCGCTAGCCTATCTGAATCCAGGTGGTTTTCAGTTCGGTGTATTTATCGAACGCGTGCAGCGACTTGTCGCGGCCATTGCCGGACTGCTTGTAGCCGCCGAAAGGCACGGTGATATCGTCGCCGTCGTACTGGTTCACGTGCACGGTGCCGGCCCGCAGCGCGCGCGCCGTTTGTATAGCCTTGGTCATGTCGGACGTCCACACGGCCGCCTGCAAACCGTAGGGCGTGGAATTGGCTTGCTTGATCGCTTCCTTCAAGTCGGTAAAGGCCAGCACCGAGAGCACCGGCCCGAAAATCTCTTCGCGCGCGATGGTCATGCCGCTGTCGACCTGGTCGAACAACGTCGGCTCGACGAAGAAGCCGCCGCTCTCGGTGCGCGCCTGCCGTCCGCCGGACAGCAGCTTGGCGCCGCCCGCCTTGCCGGCCTCGATATAGCCCATCACCGTTTTCAGCTGCGTCGCGTCGACGATGGCGCCCATCACCGTGTTCTCGTCGAGCGGATCGCCCGGCTGGAAGTCAGGCATCATCGCCAGCGCCTTCTCGATGAACTGGTCCTTGATCGACGCTTCGACGAACAGCCGCGATGGCGCGTTGCAGCTCTCGCCCTGGTTGAAGTAGATCGAGCCGATGGCCGACGCCACCGCCGCATCGAGGTCGGGACAATCGGCGCAGACGATGTTGGCGGACTTGCCGCCCAACTCGGTCCACGCGCGCTTGAGGTTCGACTGGCCGGCCATCTGCAAAATCTGCTTGCCGACGCGCGTGGAGCCGGTGAAGCCGATGCAGTCGACATCCATGTGCAGCGCTAGCGCGGCGCCGGCCTCGTGGCCATAGCCGGGCAGCACATTGAACACGCCCGCCGGAATGCCCGCCTCCAGCGCGATGTCGGCCAGGCGCAGCGCCGTCAGCGGCGACTTCTCCGAAGGTTTGAGCACCACGCTGTTACCGGCGGCGAGCGCCGGCGCGATCTTCCACGCCGCCATGATCATCGGATAGTTCCACGGTACGATGGCGGCGACCACGCCGACCGGCTCGCGGGTGATCAACGCCAGGCTGTTCTCGGCGGTCGGCGCGATCTCGTCGTAGATCTTGTCGATCGCCTCGCCGTACCAGCGCAGGCAGTTGGCGGTCGCGCCCACGTCCACGCTCTGGCTGTACTTGATCGGTTTGCCCATGTCCAGCGTCTCGAGCAGGGCCAGCTCCGGGCCGTACTTTTGCACCAGATCGGCGAACTTGATCATGATGCGCTTGCGCTGGGCCGGCGACTTGCCCGCCCAGCTGCGCGCTTCGAAGGCCTCGCGCGCGCTGGCGACCGCCGCGTCGACATCGGCGCCGTCGCAGCGCGCCACCATGCCCAGCTTGCGTCCGTCGATCGGCGACAGGTTCTCGAACTGCTGTTCGTTCTTGGCCCATACGCGCTGGCCGCCGATGAAGGCGCGGCCATCCATCTGCAGGCCGGCCGCCTGCTCATGCCACGATGCTGGCACCATCTTTGTCGTCATTTTTCGCTCCAATCCAATTCGGGTTTAGACCCAGCCGCGTTCCTTGATGTCGGCGTAGGTCAGGTCCAGACACTTGCGGATCAGCGCCACCATCTCGTCGATCTGGGCCACGGTCATCACCAGCGGCGGCGCGATGATCATGCGGTCGCCGACGGCGCGCATGATCATGCCGTTGTCGAACATGTATCCACGGCAGACCATGCCCACGCCCAGCGCCTCGTCGAACGTCACGTTGTCGTGCGCGATAGCTCCCTTGCTGCGCACCAGATTCAGGCCCGCGACGAAGCCGCAGCTGTCAGCGTATCCGACCAGCGGATGGTCCGACAGTTCCGCAAAGCGCTTCTTCAGATATGGCCCGGTTTCGTTGGCGACGCGCTCGACCAGCTTCTCGTCTTCGATGATGCGGATATTTTCCAGGGCGGCCGCGCAGGCCACCGGGTGGCCGGAATAGGTGAAGCCGTGATTGAACTCGCCGCCCTGCCCGATCAGCACATCGGCCACACGGTCGCCGACCAGCACACCGCCCAGCGGCACGTAGCCGGACGTGACGCCCTTGGCGAAGGTGATCAGATCGGGCTTGATGCCGAACAGCTCCGACGCGAACCACTTGCCGAGCCGCCCGAAGCCGCAGATCACCTCGTCGGCGATCAACAGGATGCCGTACTTGTCGCAGATGCGCTGGATCTCGGGCCAGTAGGTGGCGGGCGGGATGATCACGCCGCCGGCGCCCTGTACCGGCTCGCCGATGAAGGCCGCCACCTTGTCGGCGCCGACCTCCAGGATTTTCTGCTCCAGCCACGAAGCGGCCTCGATGCCGAATTCGTCCTCGGTCATGCCGCGCCCGGACTCCAGGTAATTGGGCTGGCCGATATGGACGATGCCGGGAATCGGCAAGCCGCCCTGCGCGTGCATGCCGTCCATGCCGCCCAGCGAAGCGCCGGCGACGGTGCTGCCGTGATAGGCGTTGTGGCGGCTGATGATGGTGTGGCGTTCCTTGTAGCCCAACACGTCCCAGTAGCGGCGCACCATGCGCAGATTGGTGTCGTTGCCTTCCGAGCCGGAGCCGGTGAAATAGACGTGGTTGAACTGCGGCGGCGATACCTTTACCAGCTTGGCCGCCAGCTCCACCGCCGGCACGTTGGTGGTGTTGAAGAAGCTGTTATAGAACGGCAGCGTCTCCATCTGCCGGTACACCGCTTCAGAGATGCTGGTGCGGCCGTAACCGACGTTGACGCACCACAGGCCGGACATGCCGTCGAGGACCTTCTTGCCCTGCGAGTCCCACAGGTAGATGCCTTCGCCGCGCACCATCACGCGCGCGCCCTTTTCGCCCAGCGCCTTGTGGTCGGTGAACGGGTGCATGTAGTGGGCGGTATCCAGCTTCTGGATCGCGGCGGTGTCGTACACCTGCGGCGCGGCGGGATTTTTTACCGACGCGACCAGCGCGGCGCTTGGTGCCAATGAGTTGTTAGCCATAGTGATTCCTTGTTGGAGAGTTGGACGGTCAGACGTGCAGCAGCAGGTGTTCGCGTTCCCACGGGCTGATGACGGTCATGAATTCCTGATGCTCCAGGTCCTTGATGGCGGCGTAGACGTCGATGAAACGGCCGCCCAAAACGCTGCGCAGCTTGTCCTCGGCGCGCAGGTGCTGCAGCGCCTCCGGCAGGCCTTGCGGCAGTTCTACTTTGAGGTCGTAGGCGCTGCCCACGGTCATCGGCGTCGGTTCCAGCTGTTCGGTCATGCCGAGATAGCCGCAGGCCAGCGTGACGGCCAGCGCCAGGTACGGATTGGCGTCCGCGCCGATGATGCGGTTTTCGACGCGCCGATCCTGCACACCCGATTCCGGCACGCGGAATCCGACGGTGCGGTTGTCCATGCCCCACTGGATATTGATCGGCGCCGCCGTATGGCGCACCAGGCGGCGGTACGAATTCACGTACGGCGCGACGATCGCCATCGCCGACGGCATGTAGCGCTGAAGGCCCGCGATGTATTGCTTGAAGATCGGCGCGGCCGATCCATCCTCCGCGCTGAAAATGTTCATGCCCGTTTTGACGTCGACCACGCTCTGGTGCACGTGCATCGCGGAACCCGGTTCACCCGCCATCGGCTTGGCCATGAAGGTCGCGTACATATCGTGCTTGAGCGCCGCCTCGCGCAAGGTGCGCTTGAAGAAGAACACCTTGTCGGCCAGTCCCAGCGGGTCGCCGTGCAGGAAGTTGATCTCCATCTGGCCGGCGCCGATTTCGTGAATCAGGGTGTCGACGTCGAGGTTCATCAATTCGCAGTAATCGTAGATGTCCTCGAACAGCGGATCGAACTCGTTGACGGCGTCGATGCTGTAGACCTGGCGGCTGGTCTCGGCGCGGCCGCTGCGGCCGATCGGTGGTCGCAATGGCAGGTCCGGGTCGGTGTTCTTGGCGGTCAGGTAGAACTCCAGCTCCGGCGCCACCACCGGCTTCCATCCCTTGTCCTCATACAGCTTGAGCACCCGGCGCAACACGGAGCGCGGGGCGAAATCGACCAGGCGGCCGTCGGAGAAGTAGCAGTCGTGGATCACCTGCGCGGTCGGATCGCTGGCCCACGGCACCATGGTGATGGTGGTCGGATCGGCCTTCAGGATCATATCGCGGTCGGTGCTGGAGATGGCGCGGTCGTAGCCCGCGTCCTCGGTCGGGTAGTTGCCGGTCACGGTCATGCCCAGCACCGCCTCCGGGATGCGCATGCCGCGCTCCTGGGTGAATTTACCGCGCGGGAGTATCTTCCCGCGCGCCACGCCCGTCAGATCGGGCACCAGGCATTCAATTTCGGTGACGTGTTTTTCGTTCAGCCACAGATCCATATCTGTGTACGTAAAGTTCTCGCGGATTGCCATGTGATTCTCTCATTGTTGTTTTGATCGTGCGGGCGGCCGCCTGCGGGCCGCCGTTGCCGTGGTCTTGCGCGATGTCGCGAATAGGGGCACTAAGGGACCCGCCGCGCCCACTGTTCGTAGGTCTTCATGCGTCTCTCCCTTGCTTGTAGATGCGGCAGGCCTCACCGAAGGCCTGGAACAACTTGATCGAGTCGGGGTTCTCGGATAACCGCCACTCGGGGTGCCACTGTACCGCGAGCGTGAATCCCGTGTCGCCCGGCAGGCTGTAGGCTTCGACCAGTCCATCGTCGGCGCGCGCCTCGATCACCAGGCCCGGCGCCAGTTTGGCGATGCCCTGACCGTGCAGCGAGTTGACCATGATCGTCGAGACGCCACCCAGGATTTGTGCCATGCGTCCCGCCGGGTTTAAGGTCACGCGGTGCGACGCCGCGTACTGCTGCTCAAGCGTTAGCGTCTTCTGCTCGCGGTGGTCGGACATGCCCGGCACATCGTGCACCGCCTGGTGCAGCGTGCCGCCCAGCGCCACGTTCATCTCCTGGAAGCCGCGGCAGATCGCCAGCAGCGGAATGCCTCGTTCAAGGGCGGCGCGGATCAACGGCAGCGTGGTGGCGTCGCGCGCGGGGTCGCGCGGCAGCGAGGGATCGAGCACCGATTGTCCGTACAGGGCAGCGTCGACATTTGAGGGGGAACCGGTCAGCATGATGCCGTCCGCCAGATCGAGCACCGCATCGAAATCGGTGGCCGCGCCGAGCGCGGGTAGGATCAGCGGCGTGCAGCCGGCGCCGTCGGCCACGGCGGCAACGTACTTGAGATGCGCGGTGTGGCTGGCGTGGACGCCGACCAGATTGACGCAGGCTGGGACCAAAACGATAGGGCTGCGCATATTTATCGATTTAACATGAATTACATTTGATCATATTCCTATTTTGGTATCATGGTGAGCACCACTTGTTGATATTTGTTAGAACCACTTTGCGCGCCATGTCCCCCACCTCCGAGCTGCTGGCCCAAACCTTGGCGCAAACCGGCTTCCATCCGCGTTTGCCACAGCAGCGCCGCTTGTACGAGGCGGCCAAGGTGGCAATCCATCAACAGCAGTTGACCGCCGGCGGCAAGCTGCCGTCCAGCCGCGACCTCGCGGCGGATCTGGGCATCGCCCGTAACACCGTGATCGCCGCCTTCGAGCAGCTGGCGGCGGAGGGCTACGTCACCAGCCGGCTCGGAAGCGGCACCTACGTGGCCGACCTGCAGGCGCACAGTGCCAGCATGCGCGGCGGTCCGTCGCATGCGCCGCAAAGCGGACGAACCGCGCAAAGAGCGCAGCTGGCCGTCAGGTTGTCGAAACGCGGCCAGGAGGTCACACGCGTGGCGGCCGGTCCAAAGTTCGAGATACAGCCGTTCGCGCCGGGCGACCCGGACTTCTCGTCGTTTCCGCTCAAGCTTTGGCATCGGCTGCAAAACCGCGTGTGGCGCGAGGTGGGCAGCGACCTGCGTTCCGACCTGCTGGACTATGGACAGGCCGGCGGTTACGCGCCGCTGCGCCAGGCCATTACCGAGTATCTGCGCTTATCGCGCTCGGTCAAGGTATCGGTGGAACAGGTGCTGATCACCGGCGGCACGCAGCAATCGCTCGATCTGTGCGCGCAGTTGCTGGCCGACGCCGGCGATACGGCGTGGATCGAGGACCCTGGCTATTGGGGCGCGCGGCGGGTGTTCCAGGCGCGCGAACTTAAACTGCACCCGGTGGCGGTGGACGGCGAAGGCATGGCGATCAAGGCGGCGGATCTGGCGACCAAACCGCGCCTGATCTACGTGACGCCTTCCCATCAATATCCAACCGGTGCGGTCATGAGCCTTGCGCGCCGGCGCGAGCTGCTCGATGTCGCCGTGCGCAAGGACGCGTGGATACTGGAGGACGACTACGACAGCGAGTTCCGCTACACCGGCCGGCCGCTGGCAGCGCTGCAAGGGCTGGACAACGACGACCGGGTACTCTACATGGGCACCTTCTCCAAGGCGCTTTACCCCGGCATCAAGATCGGCTATCTGGTGGTGCCGCCCGGGCTGATCGACGGCTTCAAGACCGCGCTGTACGATTTGCAGCGGCCCGGCCAGTTGATGGTGCAGGCGGCATTGGCCGATTTTATCTCGCTCGGCCACTTCACCGCGCACCTGCGCAAGATCCGCCAGACCTACGGCGCCCGGCGCGAGCTGCTGCGACGCACGCTGGTGAACCAGTTCGGATCGCGCCTCGATGGCCGCGTCACCATCTCCAGCGAGGAATCGGGACTGCACCTCGTGGTGCAACTGCCCGGCAACGCGGACGACGTGGCGCTGGAGCGCAAGGCCGCGGAAGCGGGCATCCAGGTCAAGGCGCTTTCAACCTATTATCTGTCGCCGCCGACGCGGCGCGGCCTGCTGGTCGGCTACGCCTACTGCACGCCGGAGCAGATCACCCATTATGGCCGGATTCTGGCCACCATCATCCAGTCGGAGGTACGCCGTTGAGAACCCCATCCCCATACAAAAAAAAGATAGCGGGTGTTCTCATCGGCGCGGCCTACGGCCTGGCGGTCCGGCTTGGATTGGCCGATCCCGAGGTGCATTCGTTCTTGAATGCGATTTCCGCCGCCTTCCTGTTCGTATGTCCCTTCAGTGTCGGCGCGATCGCTGTGCTGTGGGGAGCGGAGCGTGGAACGCGGATCGAACCTTCCCGCCAGGTTGGCCTCGCGAGTTCCGCGATGGCGCTGTTCCTGATTTCGATGTTCGTAACGTTCGTGGAGGGTCTGCTCTGCATCGTGCTGGTCGTACCAGTTTTCATGATCGCCGGCATTCTGGGTGGCCTGATCGGAGGCGCGATCCACAATCACTCGCGGATCAACCGCTCAACGCTGCCAACATTGGCGCTGCTGCCATTCCTGATTGGACCGCTCGAGAGCCTGCTGCCGCCCGAGCGCAGCATACAAACCGTGAGCAACACCATCCACATCGATGCGTCGCCCGAGGCGGTATTCAATAAGCTGGCGGACGTTCGCGACATCAAACCGAGCGAGCTGGGATTCACTTTCGTGCATCTGGTCGGACTACCGAAGCCGCTCGAAGCGCAAATGAGCGGCAGTGGCGGCCCTGGCAGCGTGCGTACCAGCCGTTGGGAAAAGGGAGTGTGGTTCCACGAGGTGATCACCGAATCGGCCATGCCGCAAGCCCTGCGATACCGCTTCGTCGTCCCGAAGGGCGCGATTCCACGCGAGGCGCTTGACGAACATGTTGAGATCAATGGTCGATATTTCGAACTAGTCGATGGCGGCTATGCACTGAAACCGACTTCGGACGGCGGCACCGATCTAAGCATGACGACGCGGTTCATCAACAAGTCGCGCTTGCAAGCGTATGGCAACCTGTGGGGCAAAATGGTTTTGAAGGACTTTCACCGTTCGATTCTCGGACTAATGAAATCGCGCTCGGAGCAGCGCGTGGATCACCATCCGAAGACGCCCTGGCCCGGCGCCCCCGGATGATTCACGTTCAACCCTTGGCGGCCGACGAAATCTGCTTCTGGCGCAGCCGCTCGTTGCGGGCGATGTAGAGGCTCGACGCGATCACGCCGATGGTGACCACCAGGATGGTCAGCGCTGCCACCGCGTTCACGCGCGGGTCCAGGCCCAGACGAGCACGCGAGAAGATCACGATCGGCATCGTCGACGATCCGGGCCCGGACAGGAAAGCTGACAACACCACGTCGTCAAGCGACAAGGTGAACGTCAGCAGCCACGCGGAACCCAGCGCCTGCTTGATGTTCGGCAGCGTCACCAGGAAGAACACCTGATACGGCCGACAACCCAAATCCATCGCCGCCTCCTCGAGCGACTTGTTCATCTCCTGCAGGCGCGATTGCACCACCACCGCCGCGTAGGCCATGCCCAGCAAGGTGTGGCCAATCCAGATCGTCATCATGCCGCGCTCGGGGAAGCCGAACACCTTCTGCACCGACACCAGCATCAGCAGCAGCGACAGGCCGATGATCACCTCCGGCATCACCAGCGGCGCGCTGACCATGCCGGCGAACAGCGTGCGGCCGGTGAAGCGGTGATAGCGATTGAGCACGAAGGCGGCGAAGGTGCCCAGCACCACCGATGCGCAGGCGGTCATCAGCGCGATGCGCAGCGACAGTCCGAGGCCGCTGATGATCTCCGTGTCGTTCATCAGCGCCGCGTACCATTGCAGCGAGAAGCCGCTCCACACCATGTCCTGGCGCGAGCTGTTGAACGAGAAGACCACCAGCACGACGATCGGCAGATACAGGAACAGATAGCCCATCGACAGCCAGCCGCGCCCGAACCAGCGCTGCATAAAAGTGGTATTGCCTTTCATGAGCGGGCCTCCTGCTCTGCCTTGTATTTATTGAAGATCGCCATCGGCACCAGGATCAGCAGGATCACCACCACCGTCACGGAGGACGCCAGCGGCCAGTCGTTATTGGTGAAGAATTCGTCCCACAGCTGGCGGCCGATCATCAGCGTCTCGGGACCGCCCAGCAGTTCTGGAATCACGTATTCGCCGATGGCCGGAATGAACACCAGCATCGAGCCGGCGATGATGCCGGACTTCGACAACGGCACGGTGATGCGCCAGAACGCCTGCAGCGGCGTCGCGCCAAGATCGGCGGCCGCCTCCAGGAAGCGTGTATCCATTTTCACCAGGTTGGCGTACAGCGGCAGGATCATGAACGGCAGATAGGCGTAGACCATGCCGATGATCAGCGAGAACTGGGTGTTCATCAGGTGCAGCGGCTCGCTGATCGCGCCGATCCCGATCAGTAAGTTGTTGACGATGCCGTTGTTGGCCAGGATGCCCTTCCAGGCGTAGATGCGCAGCAGGAAGGAGGTCCAGAACGGCAGCATCACCAGCATCAGCAGCACCGGCCGGACGGTCGGCTTGGCGCGCGCCATGAAGTAGGCGAACGGGTAGCCGATGACCAGGCATAGCGCGGTGGTGATGGCGGCGAACTTGAGGGAGCTGAGATACGTCAGCACATACAGCTCGTCCTCGGCGATGAACAGGTAGTTCGAGATCTTGACCTTGAGCGTGATGACGCCGTCGACGAGCGTCATCAAGGTGCCGAACGGATTGCCCATGTCCGACTCGGTGAAGCTGATGCGCAAAACGATCAGGAACGGCACCAGGAAGGCGAACGTCAGCCACAGGAAAGGCACGGCGATGACGACGCGGCGGCCGGTCAGCCATCGCAAGGTCAGTAAATTCTTCAGGAAGTTCATGCGCGCCCCGCCTTAGCTGGTCAGCACGACGACATCGGCGCCGTCCCACCAAGCGTAGACGCGCTGGTCGCGCTTGAGGGCCGCGTCGTCATGACGGGCGGCGTTGGTGCGCGACACCTTGATCTCCATGCCGCTGTCCAGGCGCACGTGATACAGCGTCTCGTTGCCGAAGTACGCCATCGCGGTGATCGCGCCCTGCACGCAGTTGTAGCCATGCTCGCCGGCGTTGGCGCGCTGCTCGAGGGTCGGCGCCTCCGTTTGCAGGGCGATTTTTTCCGGCCGCACGGCCACCGACACCGGCATCCCCATCGTGCCGGTGATGCCGTGGGTGACGTAATGGCGCCCCTCGGGCGTGTCGATGATGACGTGGTCCGGCTCATCGACCGCCACGCTGCCGTTGAACAGATTGACGCTGCCGATGAAGTCCGCCACGAAGCGGCAGTTCGGCGTTTCGTAGATTTCGCCCGGCGGCCCGACCTGCAGGATGCGGCCTTCGCTCATGACGGCGATGCGCGTCGCCATGCTCATCGCCTCGTCCTGGTCGTGGGTGACCATCACGCAGGTGACGCCGACTTCCTCGATGATGCCGACCAGTTCCATCTGGGTGCGCTCGCGCAGCTTCTTGTCCAGCGCGCCGAGCGGCTCGTCGAGCAGCAGCAATTGCGGCCGCTTGGCCAGGCTGCGCGCCAGCGCCACGCGCTGCTGCTGGCCGCCGGAGAGCTGGTGCGGCTTGCGCTTGCCGTATGCGGCCAGTTGCACCAGATTGAGCATCTGCTCCACGCGCGCGGAGATTTCGTCTTTCGGCAGGCCGTCGCGGCGCAGGCCGAAGGCGATGTTGTCCCACACCGACAGGTGCGGGAACAGCGCGTACGACTGGAACATCATGTTGATCGGGCGCTGATACGGCGGGACGCTGACGATGTCCTTGCCGGCGAGCGTGATCTGACCCTGGGTCGGCGTCTCGAAACCCGCCAGCATCCGCAGCAGGGTCGATTTGCCGCAGCCCGAGCTGCCCAGCAACGCGAAAATCTCGCCCTTGTTGATGGCGACCGACACGTCGTTGACAGCGCGGACACCGTCGAATTCCTTAACCAGATTGCGGATCAGGAGGAAGGGTTCAGCAGCTCGCTCTATGGTCATGTTATAAGAATATAAATGATATTAATAATATATCAGAAGCGGTCATCCGCAGGCCGCCCGATTTTTGGACACGTGATTATAAATGCTGCCAGTTATAGTCGCCTATAAGTCGCCTATACATGCAGCAATAAGTGTTCCCGCTCCCAAGGGCTGATGACGGTCATGAACTCCTGGTGCTCGACTTCCTTGATCGCCGTGTAGACGTCGACGAAGCGCTCGCCCAGCACCTCGCGGATGCGGTCCTCGCGGCGCAGCCATTCCAGCGCCTGGGGCAATCCCTGCGGCAGCTCGGAGGCGTGGTCGTAGGCGCTGCCGGAGATCATCGGCGTCGGCTCCAGTTTGTCCACCATGCCGAGGTAGCCGCAGGCCAGCGTCACCGCCATCGCCAGATACGGATTGGCGTCGGCGCCGATGATGCGGTTTTCGACCCGGCGCTGCTCGACGCCGGAAATCGGAATGCGGAATCCAACGGTGCGGTTGTCGTTCCCCCACTGGACGTTGATCGGCGCGGCGGTGTGGCGCACGATGCGGCGGTACGAGTTGACGTACGGCGCCATGATCGCCATCACCGCCGGCGTGTAGCGTTGCAGGCCGCCGATGTAGTGGCGGAAGTCGGCCGAGGGCGAGCCGTCCGCCGCGCTGAAGATATTGCGACCGGTGGCGGCCTCGCTCACGCTTTGGTGCACATGCATCGCCGACCCGGGCTCGCCGGCCATCGGCTTGGCCATGAAGGTCGCGTACATGTCGTGTTTGAGCGCCGCCTCGCGCAAGGTGCGCTTGAAGTAGAAGACGTTGTCGGCCAACGCCAGCGGATCGCCGTGCTGGAAGTTGATGCCCATCTGGCCGGCGCCGGTCTCGTGGATCAAGGTGTCGACATCGAGGTTCATCAACGCGCAGTAGTCGTAGATATCCTCGAACAGCGGATCAAACTCGTTGACGGCGTCGATGCTGTACACCTGCCGGCTGGTCTCGGCGCGGCCGCTGCGGCCCACCGGCGCCCGCAAGGGCAGATCGGGATCGATGTTCTTTTCGGTCAGGTAGAACTCCAGCTCCGGACCGACCACGGGCTTCCAGCCGCGCTCCGCGTACAGCTTCAACACGCGGCGCAGCACGGAGCGTGGCGCGAAATCGACCAGCGTGCCGTCGGCAAAGTAGCAATCGTGGATCACCTGCGCGGTGGGGTCGACCGCCCACGGCACGGTGGTGATGCTGCCCGGGTCCGCGCGCAGGATCATGTCGCGGTCGGTGGAGGAGATGGCGCGGTCGTAGGCCGCGTTTTCGATCGGGTAGTTGCCGGTGACGGTCATGCCCAGCACCGCCTCGGGGATGCGCATGCCGCGCTCCTGGGTGAATTTCGCGCGCGGCAGGATCTTCCCGCGCGCGACGCCCGTCAGATCGGGCACCAGGCATTCAATTTCAGTGACTCGGTTCTCGTTGAGCCACTGGTCCATATCGGCGTCGGAGAAGTTTTCACGGATAGACATGTTCGCTCTCTGTAGTGATGATCAAGCGATCGATAGTCTAATTTACCATATTTACAACCTTGCCTCCGCCGCCTCCACGCGCGTTTGCACAAGAATCTTCTTGATTTCGGGGACACAGGAGCCGCAATTGCCGCCCGCCTTGAGGCAGGACGTCACCTGCGCGACCGTCTGCAAGTCCTTCTCGACGATCGCGTTGCAGATCGTGTTGCGGCCCACGCCGAAGCACGAGCACACGGTCGGACCGGTGTCGGCGCCCTTCTCGACCGGCATGCCGACCAGCAGGCCGACGCGGTCGATTTCGCTCAACTGCTCCTTGACGAACAGGCTGGCGAGCCACGCGCGCGACGGCATGTCCTGGCGCGGCGACAGGAAGATGCACTGTTCGATGCGGTCGTTCACCACGTGCACGGCGCGGTACACGCCGGCGGTGCGGTCTTCGTATTCGAGCCAGTCGGCATCGAGATCATCAACACCCAGCACGCCGCGCGCCCACGGGCCGAAATCGGAGATGGTGTTGCGGCCGGCCAGTTCGTAACGGGCGAATTCGCGGCCCTGGATGCGGGTCCAATGGGCCACGCTCTCCAGATCCACTTCGGTGCGGCTCAGGATGAAGCTGTGCCAGTTGACGCGGAACTGCTCGATGCGCACCGGCGTATGCTTGAATTCCGGCTCGCCCGACACCGGATCGACCACCGGGTTGACCAATGCGCCGACGCGGGCGTCGGACGACGTCTGGCCCGACCAGTGGATCGGAATGAACACCGTGCCGCGCGGGATGCCGCCACCGTGCTGCACGCGCGCCACCATCGCGCCCCACTCGGAGCTGACGCGCGCCAGGTCGCCCTCGCGCACGCCGTGCAGCAGCGCGTCCTGCGGGTGGATGTCGACGAACGACTCGGAGATGTGATCGGCCAGCGTGAAGGATTTGCCGGTACGCGTCATCGTATGCCACTGGTCACGCACGCGGCCGGTGTTGAGCGCCAGCGGGAAGTCCTCGCTGATGGCGTTGGCCGGCGCGCGCGGCACGGTAACGATGAAGCGCGCCTTGCCGTCCGCGTGGGCGAAGCGCTTGTCGGCGAACAGCCGCTGTTCCACATCGAAGCCGCCGTCGGCGCCGCGGCGCACCGGCCACTGTATAGGTTCGAGACCGTCGTACTCGTTCTTGTTCAACCGCGCCAGGCCGGACATGTCGAAGGCGCGCGGCACGTCGGCGGCGCTGTTGCGGAAGCCGCTCAGGCGCGCGTGTTCGTCAAACACGCTGTTGGCGCCGGCGAAGTCGAAACCGTTGAAACCCATGCGCTGCGCGAACAGCGCCAGGATCTTCCAGTCGGCCATGGCTTCGCCCGGCGCCGGCAGGAAGGCGCGCTGGCGCGAAATTCGGCGCTCGGAATTGGTGACCGTGCCCTCCTTCTCGCCCCAGCCCAGCGCCGGCAGCAGCACGTCGGCGTAGGCGTTGGTGTCGGTGTTTTGCATGATGTCGGTGGCGACCACCAATTCGCACTTTTCCAGCGCGCGCCGCACCTGGTCGGCGTCCGGCATGCTGACCACGGGATTGGTCGAGATTACCCACACCGCCTTGACCTTGCCGTCCTCGATCGCCTTGAACAGATCGACCGCCTTCAGGCCTGGTTTGTCGGCCATGGCCGGCGATTCCCAGAAGGTTTGCACCACTTCGCGGTGGTCGGCGCGGTCCAGGTCCATGTGCGCCGCCAGCATGTTGGCCAGGCCGCCCACTTCGCGCCCGCCCATGGCGTTGGGCTGGCCGGTGATCGAGAACGGCCCCATGCCCGGCTGGCCGATGCGGCCGCCGATCAGGTGGCAGTTGATGATGCTGTTGACCTTATCGGTGCCGGAAGACGACTGGTTCACGCCCATCGAGTAGGCGGTGATGGTCTTGTGCGTGGACGCGAACAGTTCGTAGAACTCCATCAGCACCGGCAGCTCGATGCGACAGATCCTGGCCACGACGGCCGGGTCGCTGCAATCGGCGTTGGCGGTGGCGAGCGCCGCGTCGACGCCGTTGGTGTGGTCGGCCACGAAGGCCGGATCGACCGCGCCGATGCGATTCAGATAGCTGAGCAAGCCGTTGAACAGCCAGACGTCGGTGCCCGCCTTCACCGGCAGGTGCAGGTCGGCCAGCTCGCAGGTCGCCGTGCGGCGCGGGTCGATGACGACGATCTTCATCTCCGGCCGCTGCTCCTTGGCCTTCAGGATGCGCTGGAACAGGATCGGATGGCACCAGGCGGTGTTGGAGCCGACCAGCACCACCATGTCGGCCAGTTCCAGATCGTCGTAGCACAGCGGCACCAGGTCCTCGCCGAAGGCGCGCTTGTAGCCGGCCACCGCCGACGACATGCACAGGCGCGAGTTGGTGTCGATGTTGGCGCTGCCGATGTAACCCTTCATCAGCTTGTTGGCGACGTAGTAGTCCTCGGTCAGCAATTGCCCGGAGACGTACAAGGCCACCGCGTCCGGGCCATGCTCGTCGATGATGGCGCGCCAGGTGCCGGCGACCTTGTCCAGCGCCTCGTCCCACGAGACGCGGCGCAGGCCCTCATCGCCGCGAACCTGCGGATACAGCAGACGGCCGTCCAGGCCAACCGTCTCGCCCAGCGCCGAACCCTTGACGCACAGGCGCCCCTTGTTCGCGGGGTGCAGCTTGTCGCCGGCGATGGTGACCGTGCCGTCGCCCTTGGGGGTGGCGCTCACACCGCAACCGACGCCGCAATAGGCGCAGGTGGTGCGGACTGACAGATGGTCTTGGGACAGGTTCAAAATTCGCTCGCTTAGACTATTGAATCACGCGGCCCTGGCGCTGAGCGCCTCGCCGAATAACAGGGTTTGCCGGATCGAGGTGATGTCGGTGTTGTTCTGGATCAGGCCGAAATACCAAGGGCCGTCCTTGACGTCGCCATACAGCACGGCGCCGGTGACGCGGTTGTTCTTCAACACCAGCCGCTTGTAGACGCCGCGCCGCGCATCGCGCAGCACCAGGTCCTCGGAGCCCTCGCCGCCGACGAAATCGCCGACCGAGTACAAGTCTACACCGGTGACCTTCAGGCGTGTGGGCGAAGTTTGCTGCACGTAGCGGCGCACGCCGGCGCCGGCCAGGTGGGCGCCGCAAACGCGCGCCTGGTCCCAGATCGGCGCCACCAGGCCGAACGTCGCGCTGCGGTGCTGCACGCACTCGCCGACCGCGTAGATGCGCGGATCGTAGGTTTGCAAGGTGTCGTCGACGATGATGGCGCGGTCGCAGTGCAAGCCGGCCGCCTTGGCCAGCTCGATGTTCGGGCGCACGCCGGCGGTCATCACCACAAGATCGGCCGGGATCTCGCTGCCATCCTTGAAGCGCACGGCGGTGGCGCGATCGGTGCCGACGATTTCGGCGGTCTGCGCGTTCAATCTGAATTTCAGGCCCTTGTCCTCCAGCGCCTTTTGCAGCAGTTGCGCGGCGGGCTTGTCGAGCTGCTGGTTCATCAGCGCGTCGGTCACGTGGACCACGGTGACGGACATGCCCTGGCGTTGCAGGCCGTTGGCCGCTTCGAGTCCCAGCAGGCCGCCGCCGATGACCACCGCGTGCTTGTGGTTGCGCGCCGCCTCCAGCATCGATTCCACATCCTGGATATCGCGGAAGGCCAATACACCGGGAAGCTGGTGGCCCGGTACGGGAATGATGAACGGCTTGGAGCCGGTGGCGATCAGCAGGCGGTCGTAACGCACTTCCAGGCCGGAGCGCGCGCGCACGATGCGATTGCGGCGGTCGATATGCTCGACCGGATCGCCGGCGTGCAGCGTGATGCCATGCTGGACGTACCACTCACGCGTGTTGAGCATGATGTCGTCCATCGTCTTCTCGCCGGCCAGCACCGGCGACAGCAGGATGCGATTGTAGTTACCATGCGGCTCGGCGCCGAACACGGTGATGTCGTACATGTCCGGATCGAGTTTGTGCAGCTCCTCGACCGTGCGCATGCCGGCCATGCCGTTGCCGATGACGACCAGCGCAGGCTTCGATTCCACGCGCTCCGGGGATTTCATAGGCCTACCCAGACTTTGCCGTCTGCCACGCGTGCCGGATAAGTGCCGACCGAGTTGGCCGGCGCTTCCAGGCATTCGCCGGTTTGCAGGTCGAAGTGCTGCTTGTAGATCGGCGAAGCGACCACGATGCGTTCGCCCAGGCTGCCCACCAGGCCGCGCGACAGCACTGCGGCTTCCGAGTTCGGATCGTAGTTATCGATGGCGAACACGCGCGGGCCGCCGTCGTTGACGTGGAAGACGGCGATCTGCGCGTTGTTCAGCAGTGCGCACACTCCAGTGTTGGGCACGATGTCGTCCAGGTTGCAGACGGCGATCCAGTTATCAGTTTGAATATCGCGATGCATTTGTATTCTCCTCAAGCCGCGCTGACGGCGATCGGAATCACGCGTTTGCGTTCTTCCACGGTGGCCGGACGAATCTGGCCGCGTTCCTCCATGAAGACGACGTTGTCGTCGCCCTTCTCGCTGTTGACGAAGGTGCGGAAGCGCTTGCGCGTCTCCGGATTCTCGACGGCTTCCTTCCACTCGCACGCGTAGGTGTTGACGACGTGCTGCATGTCCGCTTCCAGGTCGGCGGCGATGCCCAGCTTGTCCTGCACGACGACCTGCTTCAGGTAATCGAGGCCGCCTTCCAGGTTCTCGCGCCAGGTGCTGGTGCGCTGCAGACGGTCGCCGGTGCGGGTGTAGAACATCAGGAAGCGGTCGATGTACTGCACCAGCGTGGCCTTGTCCAGGTCCGTCGCCAGCAATTCGGCGTGGCGCGGCTTCATGCCGCCGTTGCCGCACACGTAGAGGTTCCAGCCTTTTTCGGTGGCGATGATGCCGACGTCCTTGCCCTGCGCCTCGGCGCACTCGCGGGTGCAGCCGGACACGCCGAACTTGATCTTGTGCGGCGTGCGCAGGCCCTTGTAGCGGTTTTCCAGTTCGATGGCCAGGCCGATCGAATCGTCGACGCCATAACGGCACCAGGTCGAGCCGACGCAGGATTTGACCGTGCGCAGCGACTTGCCGTAGGCGTGGCCGGATTCGAAGCCGGCGGCGATCAGTTCTTCCCAGATCAGCGGCAGCTGCTCGACGCGGGCGCCGAACAGGTCGACGCGGGCGCCGCCGGTGATCTTGGTGTACAGCTGGTACTTCTTGGCGACCATGCCGACCGCGATCAGACCGTCGGCCGTCACCTCGCCGCCCGGCATGCGTGGAACGACCGAGTAGGTGCCGTCCTTCTGGATATTACCGAGGAAGTAGTCGTTGGTGTCCTGCAGGCTGGCATGTTCCTTCTTCAGCACGAAGTCGTTCCACACCGACGCCAGGATGCTGGCGGCCAGCGGTTTGCACACGTCGCAACCGAGGCCCTTGCCGTGCTTCGCCAGCAGGTCGTCGAAGGACTTGATCTGGCCGACTTTGATCAGATGGAACATCTCCTGGCGCGAATAGGCGAAGTGTTCGCACACGTGGTTGTTGACCGCCATGCCGAGCTTTTTCATCTCGGCCTTCATCACCTGCGTCACCAGCGGCACGCAGCCGCCGCACGAGGTGCCGGCGTTGGTGCAGCTTTTCAGATCGCCGATGGTGCAGGCGCCGGCGGCCACCGCCGCGCACAGCGCGCCCTTGGAGACGTCGTTGCAGGAGCAGATTTGCGCGCCTTCCGGCAAAGCGTCCACGCCCAGGCCAGGCTTGGCGGCGCCGTCCGACTGCGGCAGGATCAGGAACTCCGGCGATTCCGGCAGTTCGATTTTATTCAGCATCATCTGCAGCAGCGTGCCGTATTCGGCGGCGTCGCCGACCATCACCGCGCCTTGCAGGTATTTACCGCAGTCGGAAACGACGATCTTCTTGTAGATCTGTTTGCGCTCGTCGGTGAACTGGTACGAGCGGCTGCCGGCGATGTTGCCGTGCGGGTCGCCGATACTGGCCACGTCCACGCCCATCAATTTCAGCTTGGTGCTCATGTCGGCGCCGGCGAATTCGCCCGCCTCGCCCAGCATGTGCTTGGCCGCGACGCGCGCCATCTCGTAGCCCGGCGCCACCAGGCCGAAGATCAAGCCGCCCCACAGCGCGCATTCGCCGATGGCGTAGACGTCCGGGTTGGAGGTGACGCAGTTGTTGTTGATTTCGATGCCGCCGCGCGGGCCGACGGTCAGGCCGGATTCGCGCGCCAGCATGTCGCGCGGGCGGATACCGGCCGAGAAGACGATCATGTCGGCGTCCAGATGGCCGCCGTCGGCGAACTCCATGCGGTGGGTGCCATCGACGCCGTCGACGATGGCGGTGGTGTTTTTGCCGGTATGGACGGTCACGCCCAGCTCTTCGATTTTACGGCGCAGAACGCGCGCGCCGCCATCGTCCACCTGCACCGCCATCAGGCGCGGCGAGAATTCGACCACGTGGGTTTCCAGCTTCAGGTCGCGCAGCGCCTTGGCGCATTCGAGGCCCAGCAGGCCGCCGCCGATGACGACGCCGGTCTTGGAGCGCTGGCCGCATTCCATCATCGCTTCCAGATCCTCGATGGTGCGGTAGACGAAGCAATCCTTGCGCTCCTTGCCCGGCAGCGGCGGCACGAACGGATAGGAACCGGTGGCGATCACCAGCTTGTCGTACGGGAGCACGTCGCCGTCGCCGGTGGTGACGGTCTTGGCGGCGGTGTCGATGGCGGTGGCGCGGGTGTTCAGGCGCAGCACCATGTCGTCGCGTTCGAAGAAACCGGGCTTCACCAGCGACAGGTCTTCGGCGGTTTTACCAGAGAAGAATTCCGACAGGTGCACGCGGTCGTACGCGGGACGCACTTCCTCGCACAGCACCGTCACCTGCAGGTTGGTCTTGCCGCTGGCGGCCAGGCTTTCCAGGAATTTGTGGCCGACCATGCCGTGGCCGATAACGATGATTTTCATGATAGGTTCCTTTAAGCTTAAGCTGCCAGTTTGGTAGCGGAGACGGATTCTTCGATGGCGGAGGTGCCGAAGCGGGCGGCCAGCGCGCACAGCGCGGTCGCGGCGACGACGATGCCCAGGATGCTCAAGGTCTGCTGCGTGTCGCCCAGGCCCTTCATCAGGAAGCCCGCGGCCACCGCGCCGACGTTGCCGCCGGCGCCGATGATGCCGGCCACGCCGCCCAGGGCGCGCTTGTCGACGAACGGCACCACGGCGTAGGTCGCGCCGCAAGCCATGTGGGTGAACAGGCCGAAGATCAGCATCGCGCCGATCGCCAGCGCGGCGGTGCCGGCGTGGGCGAACATCAGCAGGCCGGCGCCTTCGCCGAGCATCAGCACGAACAGCAGTGTGACGCGGTTATTCAGGTTGCCCTTGGCGGCGAATTTGTCCGAGGCCCAGCCGCCCAATGCGCGGGCGAACAGCGCCAGCAAACCGAAGCTGCCGGCGGCCATGCCGGCCTGGCCCAGGGTCAGTTTGAAGTGATCGACGTAGTAGATCGCGGCGATGTTGTGGATGAAGATCTCGATGCCGAAGCAGGCGCCGTAGGTGATGAACAGCAGCCATACGCGGTAGTTGGCGGCGGCCAGCTTGAAGCTCTCCCAGCCGCCCTTCTTGCCGCCTTCGATCGGGATGCCGGCGGCGCGCAGCTCGCTGTAATTACCTTGCGGGCAGTCCTGGGTGTAGCGGTAGTAGACGCCGGCCATGATGATCATCAGGACGCCCGGCACGATCAGCGCGGCGCGCCAGCCGAAGGTCTCGGAGACGCCCAGCATGACCATCGCCGTCATCAAGAGCGGCATGACAGCCTGCGCGACGCCACCGCCGGCATTGCCCCAGCCGGCGGCGGCCGCGTTGGCGGTGCCGACCACTTTAGGCGCGAACATCACCGAGGTGTGGTACTGCGTGATGACGAAGCTGGCGCCGGCCGCGCCGATCCCCAGGCGGAAGAACAGGAAGCTCTCGTAGCTCTGGGCGAAGGCCACGCCGATCACCGGGATGGAGCCGAGCAGCAGCAGGCCGGTATAGGCCTTGCGCGGGCCGAAGTGGTCGCACAGCGGGCCGACGATCAGGCGCACCAGGATCGTGATGGCGACGGCGGCGATGTTGATGTTGGCGATCTGCGCGACGCTCAGACCGAATTCGCCTTTAATGACAGGCATCAGCGGCGCGCAGGCGAACCATGCGAAGAAGCAGACGAAGAACGCCATCCAGGTCAGGTGGAACGCCCGCATCTGCGGCGTTGAGATCGAGAAGAGCTTGATGCTGGTAGCTTTGCTGGCCATTTTTTATCCCGTTCAGAAAACAAAAAGGCGCCCGCTCAACCAAGGTGTTCTAAACCAGGTCAGGCGGACGCCGTTGTCCTGCCGGTCCTTCTTTGGACCGGCCGTATGTATTTGGGAGGGATCGCCGTTGATCCCCTGCTTCAACTAATGCAAGAGGCGTGCCAATGGTCCGGATATTGGCGCTACAGAGGGAGAACGTGTTTGTGAAGTTTCAGTAAAGAAATTACAAGCTTGTCGCGGTGCGATGTTGCGGTGCATGGCGCACGCTGACGGTGCGCGATGGCGGTGCGTTGCATCCATCACATCCAAGCGGTGGCCAAGCGGGGGGTCAAGTCTGGCATTCGGACAGGAGCTCGTCCGTAAAGCCGCGATACGGTCCAGCTTGTGTCCGAATGCCAGACTTGACCCCGGGTGTTAGCCGGCGGCGGCCAGGGCGGCGGCCACCATTTCGTCGATTTCGCCGCTGATGCTGGACAGCACGCCCGCCACCACCGAGAACTCCTTGCCGGCCGCGCCGGCGCGCGCGGCGACGATGCGGGCGTTGAAGGCCACCATCCGCGCCTGGCGGTTGATCGTCTCGATATCGGTGATCACGCCGCGCAGCTGCTTGCGCACCAGGCGCGCGTTCTGCTTGGCCTGCTCCTCGTAGATGCCGGTGATCTGGTTCAGGATTCCCAACGTTGGCGTTGTGATACGCACCAGCTCCTCCAGCAGCTCCGCCGCCTGCGCCGAACCGCGCGCGATCGCGTTCAGCGTGCGCTCGCCCAGGTCGGCGAAGGCGACGATCTGGCGGTCGCCGTCCATTTTGCCGAAGTAGGCTTCGCGCAGCTCCGGACAAAATACGCCCGGCAGGCCGTCCGCCTCGCTCAACAGCGACTTGTGGGCGCCCCGGAACAGCGCCAGCGCCTCCCGCGCGGTTGCCGCGCCCTCCTCCTGCCCCTGCGACGCCAGCAGCGCGTACAGCACGATGCGCTGCGAGGTGAAGCGGCGCCGCCCCGAGAGGTTGATCAAGGCGCTGAATACCTCGCCGGTCAGCGCCTTGGGGGCGGCGCCGGGAGGCGGCAGCGTGCCCGTGGACAGGTCCATTACGCCGCTTCCTTCGCGGGATGCGCCTGTTTCCGGTATAAGAACTCCAACACGGCCGTGCGGTACTCGGTGTAGCGCGCGTCCTGCGCCAGCGCGACGCGGTCGCGCGGACGCTCGAGCTGTACATCGACGATCTCGCCGATGGTGGCGGCCGGGCCGTTGGTCATCATGACGATGCGGTCAGACAGCAGCACCGCCTCGTCGACATCGTGCGTGACCATCACCACGGTGGATTTGGTGGCGGCGACGATCTTGAGCAGTTCGTCCTGCAGGTGGGCGCGGGTGAGCGCGTCGAGGGCGCCGAACGGTTCGTCCATCAGCAGCACTTTCGGCTCCATCGCCAGCGCCCGGGCGATGCCGACGCGCTGCTTCATCCCGCCCGAGATCTCGTGCGGACGCTTGGTCTCAGCGGCCGTCAGGCCCACCAGCGACAGCGCCTGCATGGTGCGCTCGCGCAGCTGCGCCTTCGATTCGGCCTTGCCGAACACCCGCTCGACGCCCAGGTGGACATTTTCGTAACAGGTCAGCCAAGGCAGCAGCGAGTGGTTCTGGAACACCACCGAGCGCTCCGGCGACGGCCCGGCGATCTCGCGGTTGGCGCACAGCAGCACGCCGTCGGTTGGTTTCAGCAGCCCGGCGATCAGATTGAGCAAGGTCGATTTGCCGCAGCCCGAGTGCCCGATCAGGGTGATGAATTCGCCCTTGCGCACCGTCAGATCGATTTCACGCAGCGCGTGGAACACACCTTTTTTGGTGTGGAAGACCATTTCCACGCCTTCGACATCGATGAATTTTGGATCGTCCATGACAGTGCTCCTTAGTTGGATACTTGTTCGTAGGTGAAGGCGCGGGCCAGCGCCATCAGCGCCTGCTCCAGCAGCAGACCGACAAAACCGATCGCCACGATCGCGATGATGATGTGCGGGACGTTCAGGTTGTTCCACTCGTCCCAGACCCAGAAGCCGATGCCCACGCCGCCGGTCAGCATTTCCGCCGCGACGATGACCAGCCACGCGGTGCCGATCGACAGGCGCACGCCGGTCAGGATGTACGGCAGCGCCGATGGCAGCAGGATCTTGGTCAGCACCTTCCACTCCGACAGATTGAGCACGCGCGCCACGTTCATGTAATCCTGCGGCACGCGCTGCACGCCGACGGCGGTGTTGATGATCATCGGCCAGATCGAGCAGATGAAGATCGACCAGATCGCGGCCGGATTGGCCGACTGGAACACCAGCAGGCCGATCGGCAGCCACGCCAGCGGAGACACCGGCTTGAGCAAGCTGATAATGGGGCTGAACATATTGCCGATGAACTGCACGCGGCCGATCAGGAAGCCCAGCGGGATGCCCACCACGGCGGCCAGGCCGAAGCCGATCGCCACCCGCTGCAACGACGCCAGCAGGTTCCAGCCGATGCCCTGGTCGTTCATGCTGTTGCGGTAGAACGGATCGGAGAACAGCTTGATCGCTTCCTGCAAGGTCACCAGCGGCGTCGGGAAGGAGGTGTTCTTTACGGTGATGAGCTGCCACACCAGCACCAGCAGCGCGGCGCCCAGCAACGGGGCGACGATCTTCAGGGCGGTGGCGGAGACCTGCTTGCGCACCCGCGCCGTCGAATTGGCGGCGAGCGGGCGGCGTGGACGGCGGGCCGGTTTGGTGTCGAGTGCCGCCGCTACCGGGGCGGCGCTATCGGGTTTGAGCATGGCGTTCATGGCGTTCCTCTATCTGGGTAGGGACATCAGGCTTTGATCTTGAACGAGGCGGCGAAGGCTTTCGGGTCTTTGCCGTCCCACACCGAGCCGTCCATCAGCTTCGATGTCCGCAGCGGGCTTTTCGGAATCGGCGTCTTGGTCATGGTCGCCGCGTCCTTGTACAAATCGATCTGGTTGACCGAGGCGGCCACGGCCAGGTAGTTAGGATCGTCCTTCAGCAGGCCCCAGCGGCGGTGCTGCGTCATGAACCACATGCCGTCCGACAGGAACGGATAGTTCACCAGGCCGTCGTTGTAGAACTTCATGTGATTCTGGTCGTCCCAGGTCTTGCCCAGGCCATTCTGGTAGCGGCCCAGGATGCGCTGGTCGATCGCATCCTTGCTGGTGTTGACATAGGATTTGTCGGCAATGACCTCGGCCATCTTGTTCTTGTTGGCCAGCGAGGCGTCGATCCATTTGCTCGCCTCCAGGATGGCGGCCATCATCGCGCGGCAGGTGTTCGGGTTCTTCTTGGCGAATTCCAGCGTCGAGCCGAGAACCTTCTCCGGGTGGTCCTTCCAGATGTCCTGGGTGGTGGTGGCGGTGATGCCGATGCCGTCCATGATGGCGCGGTGGCCCCATGGCTCGCCCACGCAGAAGCCGTCCATGTTACCGACCCGCATATTGGCCACCATCTGCGGCGGCGGCACGGTGATGACCTTGGCGTCCTTCATCGGGTTGATGCCGTTGGCGGCCAGCCAGTAGTACAACCACATCGCGTGGGTGCCGGTCGGGAAGGTCTGGGCGAAGGTGTACTCGCGCTTTTCGGAGTTCATCAGCTTCGCCAGCGAGGCGCCATCGACGGCGCCCTTGTCGGCCAGCTTCTTCGACAGCGTGATCGCCTGGCCGTTGTTATTGAGGCCCATGAGCACCGCCATGTCCTTCTTCTGGCCGCCGATGCCCATCTGGACGCCGTACAGCAGGCCATACAGCACATGGGCCGCATCGAGGTCGCCGTTGGCCAGCTTGTCGCGCACGCCGGCCCACGAGGCCTCTTTACTGAGCACGAATTTGACGCCGTACTTTTTGTCGAAGCCCAGGACCGAGGCCATGACCACCGACGCGCAATCGGTCAGTGGAATAAAGCCGATCTTGATTTCTTCCTTTTCCGGTTTGTCCGAACCCGCCGCCCACACGCCACCCGTCGATAAACCCAACATACTTCCTCCCGCTACTAAACCCGCACCATGAATCACTTTTTGAATTGCCGCTCTGCGCGAAACATTAACGTCGCTGGCGGCCGGTGGCAAGGCGGAATCTGCTGGTAGCTTCTTATCGTTCATGACTATCCCTCTGTAGACAGTAAAACCGTTCGGACAAAAAAAACGCCTACCCCGCATGAACGCATTCATGTTCGGTAGACGTCGTTGTCTGGTGTGCCCCACCGCCGTTGGCAAGGCTCATCGGCGCATCATTGCGCTTGCCTACGGACTATGCAATGTCCGTGCCAGCGGTGTTTACAGAGGGAGGAAACGAAAGCGCGATCGGCCCGCGCACCGCTAAATGACTGGCGCGCGGCGAAAAAAGCGCACCGGCGGTGCGCCTCGCATCATTTTGGACGGGGGACTAAAATAAAGTATTAACCTAGCAGGTCTTCGACGTCGAGGATGCGCTGGGCCACCTCGGAGAGCTTGAGGTTCTTGCTCATCGCCATACCGCGCAGCTTTTGGTAGGCCTGCTCCTCGGTGAAGCGCTGGCGCTCCATCAGCAAGCCCTTGGCGCGCTCGATGACCTTGCGCTCGGCCAGTTTGCTCTTGGTGTCGGACAGCTCCTCGAGCAGCTTTTGCTCGCGCTTGAAGCGCGCCAGCGCCACCTGCAGCACCGGCTTGATGCGGTCGCCCTGCAGGCCGGCCACGATATAGGCCGACACGCCGGCCGCCATGGCCGCATCCATGCTCTCGGTGTCGGCGCTTTCGGTGAACATGACGATGGGGCGGCGCTCGTCGCGGGTGGCGATGACGATGTGTTCGAGGACGTCGCGGGCGTCCGATTCGGCGTCGACGATGATCATATCGGGCTGCAGCTGGGCGATCCGCTCGGGCAGGTACATGTCCGGCGGCAGCGAGGCGACGATGTCGTAGCCCGCTTCCAGCAGGCCGATACGCAGCACCCTGGCCCGTTCGACCTGGGCGCGCAACGACTCGTCATCCTCGTCGCCGGCGTGGATGATGGCGTTGACAACCACGATACGTAAATTACGCATGGTCATAACAAACCGATAATTTTGATGTGCATGGGCAGATTCTAAGGCACAAAGGCCGAATCCTGCCAGCCCTCAAATTATCGTTGCATGCCCCAGCGCTTGACGGTGACGCTTTCGAGTGGTCGGAATACCACGTTTTCCACCAGCAGTCCGATGAGGATCACGGCGGCCAGCCCGGCGAACACCTTGTCGGTGTAGAGCTCATTGCGGTTCTGAAAAATGTACCATCCAAGCCCGCCCTGCCCGCCGGTGGTGCCGAACACCAGCTCGGCGGCGATCAGCGTGCGCCACGCGAACGCCCAGCCGATCTTGAGTCCCGACAGGATCGACGGCAGCGCGGCCGGCACCAAAATGTGCAGCACCAGCCGCAGGCCACTCAGGCCGTAATTGCGGCCGGCCATGCGCAGCGTCTCGGGCACGCTCTGGAAACCGGCGTAGGCGCCCAGCGCCAGCGGCCACAGGACCGCATGCACAATCACGAAGATCAAGCTACCCTTGCCCAGGCCGAACCACAGCAGCGCCAATGGCAGCAGCGCGATCGCCGGCAGCGGGTTGAACATCGACGTCAGCGTCTCCAGCAGGTCGCGGCCGACACGCGTGGACGCGGCCAGCGCCGTCAGCGCGAAGGCGGCGACGATGCCGGCCACATAGCCTTGCAGCAGAACGGCCAGCGAGATGCGCACGCGGTCGAGTAGTTCGCCGCTGGCGACGCCGCTGACGAAGGCTTGCGCCGTTTGCACGAAGCCCGGCAACAGCAGGTCGTTGTTCTGCCAGCGGGCCACGCCTTCCCACAGCACCGCCAACAGGATCAGAATAAAGCTCTTACGCAGCCATGCCTGTTGCCACGCGCGCCGGACCAGCGGCAGCGGGATGTCGACCGCGCGCGGCGCGGCGGTGTTGGTGGCGTAGACATACTCCTGACGCACCGGCGGATCGAGGACGAGGCTCATGACACGCGGCTCCTCTCAAGCGGTGCGCCGGCGGCGGCGGGCACGGAGGCCGGCACCGGGGCGGGGTGAGCCTGCGCCGGGGCGCCGAAAAGTAACCCGTGGATGCGCTGCGTCGCCGCCTGGAAGTCGGCGCCGCCGGCGCTGTCCAGGCCAAACTGGTGGCTGTTCAATTCCGCCCTGACCTGCCCCGGGTGCGGCGACAGCAGCAGTATGCGGTTGCCCACCACCAGCGCCTCCTCGATCGAATGGGTGACGAACAGCAGCGTGAAACGCAGCTCTTCCCACAGCCGTCCCAGCTCCTCCTGCATATTACGGCGCGTGAGCGCGTCCAGCGCGGCAAAGGGTTCGTCCATCAGCAGTATCTCCGGCTGCATGGCCAGCGCGCGCGCGATCGCCACCCGCTGCTTCATGCCGCCGGACAGCGTGTGCGGATGCGCGTCCTCGAAGCCACCCAGTCCCACCTTGGCGATCCAGTGCCGCGCGCGCTCCTCGGCGTGATGGCGATTCAGGCGCTTGGTCATCAGCAGCGGGAACATGACGTTTTCCTTGACCGTCTTCCAGGGCGGCAGCTGGTCGAACTCCTGGAACACGACGATGCGGTCCGGCCCCGGTCCGTCGATCGTCCTGCCGTCGATGCTGATGCTGCCGGCGGCCGGCTTGATGAAACCCGCCGCCGCCTTCAGCAGCGAGGACTTGCCGCAGCCCGAAGGCCCGAGCAGCACGAACCGGTCGCCACGATAGACGTTGAAGCTGACGTCGTGCGTGGCGCGCGTGGCGCCGTATTCCAGGCTCACGCCATCGGCAATCAGCAACGGCGCGATGCCGGTGTTGGGACGAACCACCTGGAAGGCCATGATCTCACCCGCCTTTCGTGATGACCGGATCGTCGAAGAAGTAGTCGCGCCAGCTGGCGGGCTTCTTCTTGATGGCGCCCACGCGGTGCAGGAACTGCGCCAGGCCGAGCGTATTTTGCGGCTCGACGCTGAAGCGCACTTCGGGGTTCTTGAAGATCTTCAGCAGCAGATCGCGATCGACCTTGCTCTTCGAGACGCGGATGTAGGCATCGGCCGCGCCTTCCGGATTGGCGCTCGCGTACTTCGCCGCCTCGGCCAGCGCGCCGGTGAACGCGCGATAAGTCTTCGGATTCTCGGCGCGGAATTTCTCGGTCGCGTACAACACGGTGGCCGAACTCGGACCGCCCAGCACATCGTACGAGTTGAGGATGATGTGGGCGTTCGGATTGCCGGCCAGTTCCTGGTCCTGGTACGGCGGATTGCCGAAGTGGCCGTTGATCTCAGTGCCGCCGGCGATGACGGCGGCCGCCGCATCCGGGTGCGGCAAGGTCTGGGTGAATTTATCGAGCCGCGCGAATTCCTTGTCGCCCCACTGCTTGGCCGCCGCGTACTGCAGGATGCGCGCCTGCACCGACACCGTCACCGCCGGCAGGCCGATGCGATCCTTCTCGGTCAGGTCGGCGATCGTCTTCACCTTGGGATTGGTGCTGACCAGGTAGTACGGGAAGCTGCCCAGCGAGGCCACGCCTTTGACATTCTGCCGGCCGGCGGTGCGGTCCCAGATCGTCAGCAGCGGGCCGACGCCGGCGCCGGCGATATCGACCGCGCCGGACAGCAGCGCGTCGTTGACGGCGGCGCCACCGGACAGCTGCTTCCACTCGACCTTGACGTCGACGCCGTGCTTCTTGCCTTCCTTCTCGATCAACTGCTGGTCCTGCGCGACGTTGAGCAGCAGGTAGACCACGCCGAACTGCTGGGCGATGCGGAGCGTGCCCTCGGCCCGCGCGCTGGAGGTGGCGGCAAGGCTCAGGACAAGGGTGGATGCGATTGCGGCTGCGAGGGCGCGGGGAGTAAGTCTGGACATCGGATTCCTTAGGCTATTTGAAGATCTCAGAAAGGCGCGTCGCCCTCGATGGTGGTGCGATAGAGCTTGCGGCGCAGATGCTCCGGCGTGCCGCCGGCAAGGTGCATCAGCGAGCGGTTGTCCCAGAAGACCAGATCGTGCGGCGCCCACTTGTGGCGATAGATATGCGCCGGCAGCACGCTGTGCGCGAACAACTCGGCCAGCAGCGCGCGGCTTTCGTCGTCGGGGATACCGACGATGCGCGTGGTGAAATGCTCGCTGACGAACAAGGCCTTGCGGCCGGTTTCGGGATGCGTGCGCACCACCGGATGCGTCACCGGTTTGACCTCGTCGATCTGCGCCTGCGTCAGCGCCGGGCGGAAGGGGCTGCGGCGGCGCAGTTCCTCGTACTGCGCCAGATAGCTATGTTCGGCGCGCGCGTCCTGCACCGCGTGGCGCAGCGCGGCGGGCAAGGTGTCCCACGCCAGATGCATATTGGCGAACAGCGTATCGCCGCCCTCCGCCGGCAGCTCCTGCGCGTGCAGCAGCGAGCCGAGGCTGGGCTTCTCCTTGTACGACAGGTCGGAATGCCAGAAGTGGCCGGCGTCGCCCAGGCCGATCGGCTGGCCGCCCTCGATGATGTTGGAGATGATCAGCACCTCCGGGTGGGACGGCAGCTGGAAGTTGCGCAGTACATGAATCTGCAGCGGCCCGAAACGGCGGCTGAAATCGACCTGCTGCTGCGGCGTGATGCGCTGGTCGCGGAACACCAGCAGGTGGTGGTCGAGATGGGCTTTGTGGATGCGCTGGAACTGGCGCGGCGACAGCGGACGGGTCAGGTCCAGGCCGAGTATCTCGGCGCCGAGCGGCGCGTCGAACAATTCGATGTCGAAAGCGGATTGGAGAACGGCAGACATGGCACACGCCCATTCGATAAGTAGTCGCCTAGTCTATGCCGCACGCCATATAAACAAAACGAACTTTATCCGATATCCATATGCGGATTACTGCTTAGACATGCGGTCCTCCCCCATTTGACTGACCGCAAGAAGGATGGACACAGCGATAGACAGCACTATGGCGCAGTGGGCAGAATCAATGATCACCCCCGCTTTGGATAACGTTGTTCACCGTGCGGCGGTCGTACTTGCCAATCTATCAGCGCGCGGTGCTTCCTCTCACGCCATTTTGCGCTGCGTTGATCAACACAAGGTAGCCGTCCACCATGGCCGATTTGAATACCCTCCCGTCGCCGGATCAAGTACTCGTTGAACAGCACGACCGCCTCGTCAAATTAACCACGCCACTTGGCGAAAACGTGCTTATACCGCAACGCGTGCTCGCCGATGACCGGCTGGCGCGAGGCTACGAATACTGGCTCGATTGCCTTTCGGTCGTCCACGATATCGAACTCAAAAAGCTCATTGCGCAACCCGTCACACTATGGGTGCGGCAGCAGGATCGGAACTATTTGCCCGTCCATGGCTACGTGCATACCATGAAGCGCCTGGGCAGCGACGGCCAGCTCACGTTTTACCAGCTGGCCTTCGCGCCATGGCTGCACTTCCTTAAATATCGGAAAGACGCACGGATCTGGCAAGACAAAACCGCCGACGACATATTGCGCGACGTATTTAACGTCCATCCGCAGGCGCAAGGGAATTTCCGCTTTGACGTGCGGGAGCCCGCGCGGCGGCGGTCGTATTGCACGCAATGCGATACAGACTGGCATTTTGCCCAACGGTTGATGGAAGAAGAAGGCTGGTACAGCTATCACGAGCAACTGCCCGACGGCTCCGGGCACGTTCTGGTGATCACCGACAGCGCCTTTGAACTAAAGCCTATCGCCCAGGAAGAAATTCACTTCCACTCTGGGGATACGGAAGACGAATTAAACAAGATCACGCATTGGCGCGCGGATCGCGGTATGGCGGCCAATCAACTGACCATCACAACGGACGATTACAAGGCGCCGAGCGTATCAAAGCAAAGCAATACCGTCGTGCGTGCAGAGCATGGCGATCTGCCTGCGCAGTTGGAAATCTATGAATACGCCGGCGCTTATAGCTATTCGAGACAGGAACACGGCGACAAGCTGGCACGCTTAAGGGTCGAGCAATGGGAATCGTGCATGAAACGGTACTTCGCCGTTTCGGGTGTGCGCTCGCTGCCAGTCGGTCGCTACTTCACCTTTGAAGACCATCGGGTGCATCAAGCCGATGCGCCGGAGGACCGCCAGTTCCTGGTGATTGCGGTGGAATGGTGTATCGAAAATAATCTACCGCTGTCGGACACACTCGCGAACTTTCCCGGCAGCCTGTTGGCGCAACTGAACGCGGCTAAGGCATCCATGGGGCGAGACATGGCGCGCGAGCACACGGGTCATTGTTTCAACCGCATGGAAGTCCAACGCCGCAAGGTTCCCTTCCGTAGCCCCTTCGAGCACACCAAGCCCGTTTTGCATCCGCAGACCGCGATAGTCGTCGGACCGGCGAATGAAGAGATTTATACCGATCATCTCAACCGCGTTAAAGTCCAGTTTCGCTGGGACCGGCAAAATCCCGGCGACGAGCGCGCTTCGTGCTGGGTGCGCGTCAGCTATCCCAACGCCGGTCAAGGCTGGGGAGGTGTCAATGTCCCGCGCGTGGGGCAGGAAGTCATTGTCACCTTCCTCAATGGCGATGCGGACCGTCCCGTGATCTCGGGACGTTTGTACAACGAGGAGCAGGCCCCGCAATGGCGCACGGACGGCAGGCTCTCGGGCTACAAGTCCAAGGAGTACAAAGGCAGTGGTTTTAATCAACTGGTGCTTGACGACACCACCAAGCAAAACAGGGTTCATCTCTATAGCACCAGCGCCCATGCGCAACTGACCCTTGGCTACCTCGTCAGCCAGCAAGGCAATACGCGCGGCGCCTTCTATGGATCGGGGTTTGCGCTCAGCACCGATGATTTCGGGGCGGTCGTCACGCAAAAGGGACTGTACCTGAGTACCTTTGGCCGAGCGGGACCGCAAGGCACGCAACTCGATGCGACCGAAGCGACCACGCAACTGAAAGCGGCCGCGTCGCTGACAAAAAACCTGTCTGACACAGCATCGAAGGCGGGCGCCGAAGCGCTGCTCGGCCAGGACGCGCTCAATCAATTCATCGACGCCACCCAGGAACGGTACGAAGGCGACGGCCAAGGCGGCGCCAACCGCTTTAAGGAGCCGATCCTTGTGGCGGCGTCGGCCGCAGGCATCGGCCTAGCTAGCACCAAAGGCACGCATGTGCACGCGGGCGCCGAAGTGACGCTGTCATCGGGCACGGATATCAATGTCGCGACGGGCAAAAGCCTACTCGCCAGCATTGCCGAAAAAATTAGTCTATTCGCCTACAACGCCGGCATCAAACTCTTTGCCGCCAAGGGCAAAGTCGAGGTCCAGGCGCAAAGCGACGACCTCGATCTTATTGCGGAAAAGGTGGTGCGCCTTTTGTCGACGACATCGCGTATCGAAATCCACGCCAAAGAAGAGGTTACGATTTCCGCAGGCGGCTCGTTCATCAAAATCAACGCATCCGGCATCACTAACGGAACGCCTGGCACCTGGACCGCGCAGGCATCGATGCATACGATGCCGGGGCCGACGAACAAGTCCTACTTGATGCCGCACGTGCCCAAATCCGAACTGCAAAAGACCGACGTGGAGTTCCGCCATCTCACCGACTGGGGAGCGCCGTTGGCCGGTGCCGCCTACAAGGCGACATTAAGCGATGGCAGCGTACGCAAGGGCATCCTCGACGCGCTGGGTGTCGCCCGGATCAGCGACGTGCCACCGGGCGCCGGCGCAAAGATTGAATATGACTACAAGCCTTTGCAGGCAAGCTCCACCGTCAGTACCGAATTGGATGACGACATCCATGAGCTACTGAACTGGACGCCGCGCGGCGCGAAAAAAGAGGGTCAGGTATGACCAAGCGGCCAGACGAAAACGGTATTCTGGACGACGCCTGGGAGCAGATCGTCGGCGGAATGGATTGGCTCAAATCCGTGTTCTTCGGCGAGTTCGTCGACAATCGTCCGCTATCGGCCGTCATGGCCGATATGTTGGTGAGCTTTCTGCCTGGCGTGGTCATCGTCACCAGCGCCCGCGACGCGGTCGCGGTCATTCTACGGTTGGCCAACCATCCGGAGAAGCGGGAAGACTTGATGGAGTGGGTGTTGTTGTGCGCCTGTCTTATCGTCATCGCGTTGCCACTGGCGATGGCTGCCGGCGGTTTCGGGGCGGCCGGCGTTGGCGCTATTGTCGGCGGCATCGCCGGCTCGGAGTTGGGTGCGGCGCTGCGTGCGGTCATGCTGTTGTTGATCAAGGAGGCGTCCGAGCTGGTGGAACTGGTGCGCTTCCTGCAAAAGTTCATCAAGGGTGACATCTTAAAGTTTTTGCGCGCAGTTAAATTTGCGCAGTACGAAAAGGCCCTGCTTCAGGCGCTGCGCAAGATCAGCGGTAAGCTGCTGGAAATCGTCAAGTCGCTGCGTGTGCACTTGGAAAGCCTGAAGTACTTCGATAGCGTCAAGGCCGCCATTGCCAAACTTGTCGAGTGGGAGAAGAAGTTTTACGCAGTACAGCAGGACGGGCTGAAACAAATCCCCAAAGCGCTGGTCGAACTCGACGCGCGGTTGGGAAAGGTGTTGGCACAGGCCGCGCCCAAGGAAGCGCACACGGTGTCCGCTGGCGTCCAGGCCGACAAAACGGTGGCGGCGGTCCCGGCAAAGCAGCGGGTTAGGGACACGCCGGGAAAAGTACTGGCGAAAGTAGAGGATGAAGCGCCTGCGGCAGGCGCTACGCTAAAGCCAACCACCAAGCCCGCACCCAAACCAAAGGGAACTCCAAAGCCAGTTCCGGATCCACCGTTAAAAGACAGCCCTCATCCGGGCAAGCCTCCTGACGATGGAGCCAACACGAAGAAGCAAGCCGCAGCTGATGCGACGGCGGCGGCCGATCTCGAGCGGGTCACACAATTATCGAACGAAGCAAAGGAAGCGGAAAAAAGTGGCGACACGGCGCTCGCCGCAGCAAAAATTAAGGAAGCTCGCGACATATTGGAGCCGCACCTGCCCAAAAATCCGGGCGATAACTGGGATGAGGTGATAAAAAGGCTAGACGTATCATCGCCAAAAGATGGTGCAGTGTTCTGGTCAGGCACGTCTTATCAGGCAAAGCTTACTGGCCACCCAGACGCGGCGAGAACATTTGCAGAGAAGATTGGCGGGGTAACTTTGGAAACCACGCCGGGCGGCCGGATAATTGATAATTGGCCAGAGGTGAACAGCAAATTCGCATGGAACGCCGATAAAGGCCCACCACCGTGGACAAGCGATTTATGGGAAAACGTTTCGAAAAAATATGCCGAAGCAGTGACTGGGCAAGTAAATCTTGTACAGACTCCGGCTAAGCTATGGGACCCGACGACCATCTGGCATACTCAAGAAAAACCCACCTTAACCTATCTTCAAAAAATGGGACAGATAAGTGAAATCAAGGTGCATGTCGTAGATGGCAGTTCAACAACGAATGTACTTTCCCAAGGGTACATTGAACAGCTACTAAAATTTGATCAAAGACCGAAACCATGAATGCATATCAACGATTTTTAGACTTCTTTTCGATGCAGAATAAGGAACGCTTGGACGGACTGAGTGAAAGTTATTTCACTGACATGACCCATGAGGAAAGAGAGATGGCATTTGATTACCTGTTAAAACTTGTGGAGAAAGGAGGGACTGAAGAAAGCGTTCATGGCCTTTTTAGAGCCGACCGTAATCGTGCTGGTGAGTCGATTAAGCGACTAATGGCGATGGGCGTGTTAAATGGTGATGCACAGATTGCCGCCGCCTGGAATCTTTCTCGTATAGAAAACGACGAGAGTCTGATTCAGATTTTCATTCGGTTTATGGCTGATCCAGACGAAAGATTAAGAGAAAAAGCAGCCTACTACGTGCCCGCGAGCAAGCTCACCCCTGAACTTAAATCCTGCCTCCAAGCAATGATTCGGGTAGAAACAGAGCAACTTGCGCGGATACATGCCGTGGACAAACTTTTAGAATGCTATGGCGTGAGCGAAGAATCGGTGGGTAAGAAAGAGTATTTGAGCATATACAGAAATCTGCATAATGAAGACCTACGGACCAAGGAAAATGCGTTCAAACAACTCGAAAAACTTTCCACGTAAAAATTACAATTTCCTCTCACGCACATGGCTTTTTCTTTACGTTTAGACAGAAGCCACTTAAGCAGGAAGAAAAAGATGCGTGGCGACGGATATGCACGCGCGTACATGCTTCAGGAAGAGTTACTCGATCACACCAGCGATCTTTCCTATCAAAAACATATGATTGAAGATCACTCGGATTACGTCGATTACCTGAGACCATTGGTGATAGATGCCATTGGTCGAACACCTCCGACCATAGAATCGGTTAGCTTTCTTAAACAAGTTATCTTAATCGAAACCGACAGTGACGAGGTGGCAAGAGCGGCACGCAGGTTGCTAAACGCGCTTAACGTTCCGCACGTACCGAAGCTGATCAGACGAACTATAGAAAGTTGATCGGAGAATTACGAAGCGATAGCATCGCGGAAAAACTAAAGGTTTTTACACGCCTAACAAAGCTTGAAACCGAATTATCATCGAATGCCTGAGTCGAAATTAAACGCAAACACTCCTGAGATAGGAACTAGCATGGCGCTGCCCATTGTTCGGTTGGGGGATATGACGTCTCATGGTGGTACCGTCACCACCGCATCGCCGACTCACAGTATCGGAGGCATTGGCATCGCACGCATGGGTGACAAAATTTCATGTCCGATGCCGGGACATGGCGTAAATGTCATTGTCGAGGGCACGGCGACTTATCTGGTTGGTGGACGAATGGTCGCTTTGCACGGTCACAAGTGCGCTTGCGGATGTACGCTTATCTCCAGCCTCGCCTCAGCAACGCATGGGTAGCACAATTTTTGGGGGGCTTCCAGAAGGCGTCAGAGACGAGCGCCTAACGCCATCGAAAACGACGTCATCAATCGTCGCGACAGCTGCCTCCAAAGTACTCAGAAATGAAAGCACGAGTAAGTCTTCAAAGACAGCTGCGGGTTGTGCCCTACTCAACGATTTAGCGGGCAGAAATGATACCGCTGAAGCCGAATCAGCTCAACTGATCCTCATACTTGCCCAGCCTGACAGCCGAACGCGGCGCCAATTCATGCGCGGCCGTGACGGTCATGCCCAGGTCGTGCAGCTTGCCATCCTCGATACCGTAGACCCAACCATGGACGGTGACGTCCTGGCCGCGATCCCACGCATCCTGCAAAATCGTGGTCTGGCACACGTTGGAGACCTGCTCCACCACATTCAACTCCACCAGCCGTTTCGACCGCTCCTGGCTTGGCATCACATCGCCCATGTAGCGGCCATGCTTCTGGTTGACGTCCTGCACATGGCGCAGCCAGTTGTCGACCAGGCCGAAACGCTGGCCCGTCATCGCCGCGTGCACGCCCTTGCAGCCGTAGTGGCCGACGATGATCACATGCTTCACCTTCAGCACATCGATCGCGAACTGCAGCACCGACAGCGCGTTCAGGTCCGAGTGCACCACCACGTTGGCGATATTGCGGTGGACGAAAACGTCGCCCGGGGCAAGGCCCAGCAGCTCGTTCGCCGGCACGCGGCTGTCCGAACAACCGATCCACAGATATTCCGGCGCCGCCTGCGTGGCGAGGCGGTTAAAGAAATCCGCATCGCGTGCCACTACCGAATCGGCCCACTTGCGGTTGTTTTCCAACAGGCCGCGCAACGGGGAATTGCTGATGTCTTGATCGCTCATGAATGCTCCTCTTGTACTTGTACATAAGAAGACCGCCGAGCCGCCCAAGATGGGCTGCACGGCGGTCCGATATTACGCGTCCTGTGTGACGACGGGGTTACACAAAACGGTTACTCAAAAAAGTCCTTCACCTTGTCGCGCCAGGTTTTGCTTTGCGGGCTATGCTTGGCGCCGCCCTCGGTGGTCAGCTTCTCGAAATCGCGCAGCATGTCCTTCTGCTTCTCGGTCAGCTTGACCGGGGTCTCGACCGCCACGTGGCAGAACAAGTCGCCCGCGAAGCCGGAACGCACGCCCTTGATGCCCTTGCCCTTGAGGCGGAAGGTCTTGCCCGACTGGGTGCCTTCGGGGATCGTGAACGACACTTTACCAGAGAGCGTCGGCACTTCGATTTCGCCGCCCAGCGCCGCCTTGGCGAACGAGATCGGCATCTCGCAATGCAGGTCGTCGCCCTCGCGCTGGAACACCGTGTGCGGCTTGATGTGGATCTCCACATACAAATCGCCCGACGGTCCGCCGTTGGTCCCCGGTTCGCCGTTGCCGGACGAGCGGATGCGCATGCCGTTGTCGATACCGACCGGTATCTTCACTTCCAGCGTCTTGTTACGCTTGATGCGGCCCTGGCCCGCGCACGCGGCGCATGGCTCGGGGATGATCTTGCCGGTGCCGTGGCACTTCGGGCAGGTCTGCTGGATGCTGAAGAAGCCCTGCTGCATGCGCACCTGGCCGTGGCCCGCGCACGTGGTGCAGGTGACCGGCGAGGTGCCCGGCTTGGCGCCGGATCCGTGGCAGGTGTCGCACTTGTCCCACGACGGCACGCGGATCGTCGTGTCGAAGCCGTGCGCCGCCTGCTCCAGCGTGATCTCGAGGTTGTAGCGCAGATCGGCGCCGCGATAGACCTGCGGGCCGGCGCCGCGGCCACGGCCGCCACCACCGAAGATGTCGCCGAAGATGTCGCCGAAGGCGTCGCCGAAACCGCCGGCGCCGCCGCCAAAGCCGCCCCCGCCGCCCATGTTCGGATCGACGCCGGCGTGACCGTAACGGTCATACGCCTCGCGCTTTTCCGGATTGGTCAGCATCTCGTACGCTTCTTTGACTTCCTTGAATTTTTCTTCCGACTCTTTGCTATCCGGATTGCGGTCCGGATGGTATTTCATCGCCAGTTTGCGATAGGACTTCTTGATCTCGTCTTCCGACGCGTTTTTTGCGACACCAAGTGTCTCGTAGAAATCACGCTTTGCCATTTTGTCGGGACCTTGCTGTATTTATACTGTGTGCTGATTACGCTAAAAAGCCGAGCCGGCACCGCTTACACGGCCGCACGGCTCGGCGCTCGCCGCTTCGTAGGGGAAGCGGCGCTCTTGCGGACAAATTACTTGCTGTCTTTGACTTCTTTGAAGTCGGCGTCGACCACGTCGTCCTGTGGCTTGGCCTGTTCGGCGCCGGCGCCCGCGCCCGGACCACCCTGGGCACCTTCGCCGCCGCCGGCCGCAGCCTGCTGCGCCTGCATGTCGGCGTACATCTTCTCGCCCAGCTTCTGCGAGGCGGTCGACAGCGCGGCCACCTTGGCGTCGATGTCGGCCTTGTCGCCCGACTTGATCGAACCTTCCAGCTCGGTGATCGCCGCTTCGATCGCTTCCTTCTCGCCCGCTTCCAGCTTGTCGCCGTATTCGGTCAGCGACTTGCGGGTCGAGTGCACCAGCGCGTCGGCCTGGTTGCGCGATTCGGCCAGCTCTTTCACTTTCTTGTCTTCTTCGGCGTTGACTTCGGCGTCCTTCACCATCTTCTGGATTTCCGCTTCGGTCAGGCCGGAGTTGGCCTTGATCGTGATCTTGTTCTCTTTGCCGGTGGCCTTGTCTTTGGCGCCGACGTGCAGAATGCCGTTGGCGTCGATGTCGAAGGTCACTTCGATCTGTGGCGTGCCGCGCGATGCCGGCGGGATGCCTTCCAGATTGAATTCGCCCAGGCCCTTGTTACCGGCGGCGATTTCGCGCTCGCCCTGATACACCTTGATGGTCACGGCAGGCTGGTTGTCGTCGGCCGTCGAGAACACTTGCGAGAACTTGGTCGGAATCGTCGTGTTCTTGTGGATCATCTTGGTCATCACGCCGCCCAGGGTTTCGATACCCAGCGACAGCGGCGTCACGTCGAGCAGCAGCAAGTCCTTGCGCTCGCCCGACAGCACGGAACCCTGGATCGCGGCGCCGACGGCGACCGCTTCGTCCGGATTCACGTCCTTGCGTGGATCCTTGCCGAAGAACTCTTTGACTTTTTCCTGCACCTTCGGCATGCGGGTCATACCGCCGACCAGGATGATGTCGTCGATGTCGGACACTTTGACGCCCGCGTCCTTGATCGCCATGCGGCATGGCTCGATGGTCGCGTTGATCAGTTCCTCGACCAGCGATTCCAGCTTGGCGCGGGTCATCTTCAAGGTCAGGTGGACCGGCGCGCCGTTCGCCATGGCGATGTACGGCTCGTTGATTTCGGTCTGTTGCGACGACGACAGTTCGATCTTCGCGCGCTCGGCCGAAGCCTTGATGCGCTGCAGGGCGATCGGATCTTTCTTCAGATCCAGGCCGTTGATCTTCTTGAACTCGTCGATGATGTAATCGATGACGCGCTGGTCGAAGTCTTCGCCGCCGAGGAAGGTGTCGCCATTGGTGGCCAGCACTTCGAACTGCTTCTCGCCATCGACGTCGGCGATCTCGATGATCGAGACGTCGAACGTGCCGCCGCCCAGGTCATACACGGCGATCTTGCGGTCGCCCTTTTCGTTCTTGTCCAGGCCGAAGGCCAGCGCGGCCGCGGTCGGCTCGTTGATGATGCGCTTGACGTCCAGGCCGGCGATGCGGCCGGCGTCCTTGGTGGCCTGGCGTTGCGAGTCGTTGAAGTACGCCGGCACGGTGATGACCGCCTCGGTGACTTCTTCGCCGAGGTAGTCTTCGGCGGTTTTCTTCATTTTGCGCAGCACTTCGGCCGAAATCTGTTGCGGCGCCAGTTTCTTGTCGCGCACGCCGATCCACGCGTCGCCGTTGTCGGCCTTGGTGATCGTGTAAGGCATCAGGCCGATGTCCTTCTGCACTTCTTTTTCGTCGAACTTGCGGCCGATCAGACGCTTCACCGCGAACAGCGTGTTCTTCGGATTGGTCACTGCCTGGCGCTTGGCCGGCGAGCCGACGAGAATTTCACCATCTTCTTGGTAAGCAATGATCGATGGCGTCGTACGCGCGCCTTCGGCGTTTTCGATTACCTTTGGCTGACCATTTTCCATGATGGAAACGCAGGAATTTGTGGTTCCCAGATCGATACCGATAATTCTACCCATGATTTTTCTTCCTCTTTGCTAAGTTCAGATGGTACTAATATGTGGAAAAGCTGTATGTTTTCAAGTGCTTAAGTTCGGCTGACGGTGAAAATATTTTCACCCCGGACATCACTTCGCTTGCGCGGCGGTCACGATGGCGGGACGCAGCAGGCGGTCCGCGATCATATAACCTTTTTGCAGCACGGAAACTACGGTGTTGGCTTCCTGGTCCGCCGGCACCACGGCAACGGCCTGGTGCTTGTTCGGATCGAGCTTGTCGCCCTGCGCCGGCTGGATCTCCAGCAGGCGGTTCTTTTCAAACGCGGCGGTCAGCTGCTTGAGCGTCATTTCCACGCCTTCCTTCAGCGACTCGATCGATGGCGACTCGACCTTCAGGGCCATTTCCAGGCTGTCTTTGACCGGCACCATGGCTTCGGCGAAGCTTTCCACCGCGAATTTATGCGCCTTGGCGACATCTTCCTGGGCGCGGCGGCGGATGTTCTCGCTGTCGGCCTTGGCGCGCATGAACGCGTCATGCATTTCCGCCAGACGCGCTTCGGTGCTGGCCAGCTGTTCTTCCAGGGAAGGCTGCTGGTCAGGAGTCGATGGCGCGGCCGGCTCGGCGGCCGCTTCCGGATTAGGTACTGCTTGATTTTCCTGATCTTGCATCTAAAGACTCCTACAATCGTATTTGTTTGACATTACTTTTGTTACCGCACTGGCTGCAAATGGGGCGATATCCTATGTTTTCAAGGGTTATTCTGCCCACTGATTAATCAGCTGGTCACCAGCCCAGCGCCGGCTCCGGCGCGCGCCGGCGCCGCGCGCAGGCGGCGTCGGGCGGATCCAACAGTTGGCTATTTTAACAGGCTGGCACTCAACGACCGCAAGTGCTGATTATCCCGGAACCGGGCGGGTGTGGTGTAGTTGTCACTTTTTCAGCGGTTTCGGCGGCCGCACACCGCCGCGGCGCCGGTCGGCGGCGCTAGTCGGCGGCGCCCAGCCGCAGCGCGGCGGCGCGGCCGGTGTCGGCGTCCTTGCGGCGCTCCTCGTGCTGGGCGGGCGACATCTGGGTCGGCCAGCCGATCATGTGCTGCTCGGCGATCTCGCCCAGCGCGGCGATCCAGTCGGGCGCTTCGTTCAGGCACGGGATGTAGTGGAATCCGACGCCTTGGCGGCCGCCGGCCGCCTGTTCGAAATCATGCCGCACCTCCATCGAAATCTCTTCCAGCGTCTCCAGGCAATCGCTGGTGAAGCCCGGGCACATGATGTCGATGCGCTTGACGCCGTCGCGCGCCAGCTGGGCGACGGTCGGCGCCGTGTACGGCTGCAGCCACTCGGCCTTGCCGAAGCGCGACTGGAACGTGACCATGTACTGCTCCGGCTTCAATTTCAGCGCGGTAGCCAGCAGGCGCGCGGTCTTGAGGCACTCGCAGTGGTAGGGATCGCCCAGCATCAGGGTGCGCTTGGGCACGCCGTGGAAGCTCAGCACCAGCTTGTCGGGGCGGCCGTGCGCTTCCCAATGGGCCAGCACCGAGTTCTGCAGCGCGCGGATATAGGCGTCGTGGTCATGGTAGTTGCGCACGAAACGCAGCTCGGGGATGTTGCGCACCGAGCCGTAGTGGTCGAACACGGCGTCGTAGATCGAGCCGGTGGTGGTGCCGGAATACTGCGGATAGGCCGGCAGCACCAGGATGCGCTCGCAGCCGTCGGCCTTCAGCTTGGTCAACACTTCGGGAATCGACGGCGAGCCGTAGCGCATGGCCATGGCCACGGTCAGGTTCTCGTGGCCGCGTTCGCCGAGCGCGCCCAGCAGGTACATCGCCTGGGCGGCGGTGTGCACTTTCAGCGGCGAGCCCTCGCGGGTCCAGATGGTGGCGTATTTCTTGGCCGACTGGCCCGAGCGGAACGGCAGGATGATCAGGTTCAGGATGAACCACCAGACCGCGCGCGGGATTTCCACCACGCGCGGATCGGACAGAAACTCCTTCAGGTAGCGGCGCACCGCCGAGCGGGTCGGGGCGTCGGGCGTGCCCAGGTTGACCAGCACGATCGCGCTGCGGCCGACGGTGCCGTGCTTGTAAGGAGGTTCTTTGGAGAAAGTCATGGGGGCCAATGGCGGTTTGAATAGGACAGGTCGCCATTATAGATAAGAAACCCAATCGGCTGTGATGCCCGCTCCCGGGGTCTATTGTCGCAGCGTCAGCCCGCCCTCCACCACCACGGTGCGGTCGGCGCCCGCCGGCGGCCGCGCCGGCTCGTTGTCGTAATCGACGACCTCGGCGCCGGCGGCGTCGGCGTGCGTCACCCGCAGCCGCAGGCGGTCGAGCCGCGCGCCCTGCAGCGCGCCGCCATCGACGGCCTCGAGCACGAAACGATAGCCGGCCCGGCCGTCGAGCCGGCCAGTACCCGTCACCCGCGCGCGGCCCTCGCCGGTCCTGGTGGCGCGCGTCACCGCATCGCTGCGGAAGTGGAACGGGCCGGAAAACCACGCCATCGGCGCGCCGGCGGCGACGCCTGCCGTGGGCGCCGCGCCGTCGAGCGGCGCCCACAGCGCGAACCGCAGCGGCGCGTGTGGAAAGCCGCGCTGCCCGCGCCTGCCCGGTGTCGCGGCGCCGGCCAGCACGCCCTCGCCGCTGAGCGAGGCCATGCCGGGCGCCTCGACGAAGACGTTGCGCCGCAGCTCGGTGGAGCGGCCGCCCGAATCGGTGACCACCACCGTCACGGCGTAATAGCCGACCGCGCAGAACCGGTGCCGCAGCCTTGCCTGGCCGACGCCGCCGGCCTCGGTGACGCTGGGCGCCGGCGACGGGCAGCCGTCGGCCCAGGCCACGCCGGCCGTGTGCGTTTGCGCCCAGGCGTTGTCGGTGAAGTTGAGCGTCAAGTCCAGCTCCTGGCCGAGCTCGACCACGACCGGCAGGCCGACGATCGGGCCGAGCACCGGCGCGTCGGTGCCGCGCAGGCCGGGGCGCAGCATGACCAGCCCGGCGTTCGATGTCGCCAGCATGGCGCCGTTGTCGTTGATCGCCAGCGCCTCCCACAACGCCAGGCCGGCCGGCGCGCGGTACAGGCGCGTGGTCAAGTCGACCGGCAGCGTGGTCGACGACGGCCAGCGCACCGCGCGCTGGATGAAGCCGTCGGCCGTGGCGCGCAAGGTCGAGCCGGCGATCTCGCCGCGCTCGTTGATGTCGGCCGCGTGGCTGAACAGGCTGGCGTCGACCGGCAGGCGCGCCAGGCCGCGTCCCAGGGTCCAATGGACGGCCTTGCGCTGCTCGCCGACCTCCCCGCTACCGACCAGCTCGCCACGGTTGTTCAGGTCGCCGGGACGGTAGTCGATGCCGGCGTCGATCGACAGCGTGCCCGTGGCGCGGCTCCAGAACAGGGCTTTCCAGGGGGCGAAAGGGCCTTCGTTGATCAAGCCGCCAACTTCGCCGCGGTCGTTGATGTGGACGCCGTAGCCGAAGCCGCCGGGCACCGCGCTGATGTCGGTGGCGGCGCCGGCGCGGTCCCACAGGACGGCGTGCGGCACGCTGTTGCCGGTGGTGCCGGTGGAGACGCCGGTGGCGTAGCCGGTTTTGTTGATGGCGCGCGCTTCGGAATACTCGGCCAGCGGCGGCCCCAGGCGCGTGGCGCCGCCGAGCGGATTCCAGCGCACCGCGCGCACCATGCCGCCGGGATCGGTCAGCCGGCCGACGATCTCGTTGCGGTCGTTGATATCGGCCGCCGCCGACGGCGCCGTGCCGGGCAACGCGCGCATGCCGCCGGCCAGGGTCCAGGCGTAGGCGATCCCGCCGGCCTGCCCGGCGCCGGCCGAGGCGCCCACCACCACGCCATGGCTGTTCAGGGCGCCCACATAGGTGAAGCCGCCGCCCAGCGAGCCGATCGGCCGGATGCGGTCGCCGTCGAAGTAGTGGCTGACGGTGTCGGGGAAATTGTCGTCGGTGAACGCCGCCTGGCCGCGCTCGTTGAGCACCGCCGCGGTCGGCTCCGGCCCGAGGTTGATAACCGTGTAGAGGCCGAAGGGAAACTGGCCGGCCTGGTTTTTCGGCTCGGCCGGCGGGGTCTGCGCGCCGGCCCAGAATGGCAGCGACGCGCACAGCGCGGCGATGGCGCGCCGGCGCGCGACGCCGCAAATCGATGAAGTGTGCATGATGGAGCTTCCTCGCAAAAAGAAAAGGCGCGCAAGCGGGCGCCTGCGCGGACGGGGCCGGCACGCCACGGCAACGCGCGCCGGCCCGCACACCGATGCCGCTAGCGGCGCAGCGTCAGCCCGCCCTGGACCACGGCGCCGCGCTGGCCGCCGGCCGCCGCGCCCGGCGCGCCGTTGTCGTAATCGGCCACCTCGGCGCCGGTGGCGTCGACGTGGGTCACGCGCAGCCGCAGGCGGTCGGCGCCGGCGCCCTCCCCGGCATCGCCATCGACGGCCTCGAGCACGAAGCGGTAGCCGTCCAGGCCGTTGAGCCGGCCCGCGCCTTCCAGCCGCGCCTGGCCGCCGGTCGAATCGGCCCGCGTCACCACGTCGCCATCGAACTGGAACGGGCCGGAGAAGCGGAGCACGGCCTTGCCGGCGGCGGCGCCCGGCGCGTCGCCGAGCGGCGCCCACAGCGCGAAGCGCAGCGGTGCGTGCCGATGCCCGGGCGCCGCCAGCGCGCCGCCGGCGGCCAACGCGCCCTCGCCGCTGAGCGCGGCCAGCGTCGGCGACACGACCAGTAAGTTGCGCCACGTTTCGGTCGCGCGTCCGCCCGAATCGGTGACCAGCACCTTGACGGTGTGATAGCCGGGCGCGCAAAAACCATGCTGCAGCCGCACCTGGCCGGTGCCGCCGCCCTCGCCGGCGGTCGACGCCGACGACGGGCAGCCGTCGCTCCAGACGGCGCTGGCGGTGTGGGTTTGCGCGGCGTTGTTGTCGGAGAAGTTGAGCGTCATCGTCAAGTCTTGGCCGAGCTCCGCCATGGCTGGCAGCCCGATGACGGGACCGAGCACCGGCGCGTCGGTGCCGCGCCGGCCGGGGCGCAGCAGCACCAGGCCGGCGTTCGAGTCGGCCAGGATGTCGCCGCGGTCGTTGATCCGGAAGGCCGCGCGCAGCTCCAGGCCCGCCGGCGCCCGGTACAGTTGCGTGTTCAGGTCGATCGGCACGGCGGTATAGGACGGCCATAACGCCGCGCGCCAGGCCGCGCCCTCGGCCGCGGCGACGGCGCCGACGATCTCGCTCCGGTCGTTGATGTCGTAGGCCTGGCTGATGCTGCCAAAGCCCAGCTGCAACGGCACGATACCGCGCCGCAAAGTCCAGTAGAAGCCGCGGGGACGGCCGCCGATCTCGGCGCTGCCGACGATCTCGCTTCGATTGTTCAGGTCGCCGAGGCCGAATGCCGGGCCGGCGTCGATGCGCACGGTGCCGGTGTCACGGCTCCAGAAAAACCCCTCGGTGCGGCCGGTGGCGGGGTAGTTGAACACGCCGGCCACCTCGTTGCGCTCGTTGATGCGCAGGCCGAAGCCGTCGCCGCCGTCGAACGGACCGAGGTCGGTCTGGGCGCCGTTGCGGTCCCACAACGTGGCATGGGCGTGGATGGCGCCGTCGGCGACGGTCGTGTAGCCGGTCGCGTAACCCCGGTTGTTGATGGCGGTGCCTTCCGACGACGACGCGGGAAGCGGCCCCAACAATGTCGTGCCGCCGTCCGGATTCCAGCGGATCGCGCGCGCCACCACGCCGGGCGCCGAGACCCAGCCGACGATCTCGTTGCGTTCGTTGATGTCGAGCGCCGTCGACGGCGCCGCGCCGGGCAGCACGCGCAGGCCGCCGGCCAGCGTCCACGAGAACGCCCGCGCGGCGGTCTCGTCGGCCGTTCTGGTCGCGCCCACCGCCACGCCGCGGTCGTTCAATCCGGACACCAAGGTGAAGCCGCCCGCCGTCGGGCCGATCGGCCAGATGCGCTCGCCGTCGAAGAAGCGGCTGATGGTGTCGGTGGCGTTGAAACCCGTAAACGCCACCTCGCCGCGCTCGTTGAGCACGGCGTTGGCGAGTTCCGGCCCGAGGTTGATCACCGTGTATTGGCTGACGCGCTGCTGGTCGACCGGGTTGGCTTGCGGCTCGGCGGCGCGGCACGGCAGCGCGGTGAACAAGGCGGCGATGGCGGCGGCGATGACGCGGCGGCGCGCGCCGGTGGTGCGGATCGATTGACGTTGCATGATGGCTTCCCCTCGCAAGAAATGCGCGCAAGCAGGCGCTTGCGCTGCGGCCACACGGATCGCGTCGGGAACGCTGGTCCGGTGCTGCCTTTAACTCTAGGCGCACGCGGCGGGCGGGGACTGACGGGGCGCAAACGTACCGGCGACAGCGGCGCCGGTCTTTCGGGCAAGGTTGGAGAGGGGAACTCGTCGGACGGATCAGCCCGTGTCGCAATGACAGACTTGACCCCGGGGTACGGATCAGGAGGCGAGCAACTCGCGCGCGTGCTTGCGCGTGGTGGCGGTGATCTCCAGCCCGCCCAGCATGCGCGCCACTTCCTCGACGCGCGCCTTGGCGTCGAGCACGTCGATGCGCGAGGCGGTTTTGCCGTTGTCCAAGGTTCCCTTGGCGACCTGGAAGTGCTGGCCGGCCTGGCTGGCCACCTGCGGCAGGTGCGTGACGCACAGCACTTGCCGCTCCTGCCCCAGGCGGCGCAACAGGCGGCCGACCACTTCGGCCACGCCGCCGCCGATGCCGCTGTCGACTTCGTCGAAGATCAACGTCGGCGTGGTGGTGGCGTTGGAGGTGATCACGGAAATGGCCAGCGAGATGCGCGCCAGTTCGCCGCCCGAGGCCACCTTGGCCAGCGGCCGCGCGGCCACGCCGGCGTGGCCGGCCACCAGGAACTCGACCTGCTCGAGGCCATGGGCTGTCGGTTCGCCGGGGTTGAGCGCGACCTCGAAACGCCCGCCCGTCATGTTCAGTTCCTGCATCGCCTTGGTGACCGCTTCGCCCAGCTGGCGCGCGGCCTGCGCGCGCGTGGCGCTCAGGCGACCCGCCACGTCCAGGTAGGCCGCCTTGAGTTTTTCCTCCTGCTTGCGCAGGCCCTCGATGTCGCTGGCGTCGGCGATTTGCGTCAGGCGCTCGGCCAGCTTCGCGTGCTCGTCCGGCAGATCCTCCTCGGTGACGCGGAACTTGCGCGCGGCCGAATGGATCGCCTCCATCCGCGATTCCACCTGGCGCAGCCGCTCCGGGTCCAGGTCGACGCGGTCGAGGTAATCGTTGATCGCGTACACCGCCTCCTGCAGCTGGATGCGCGCCGGTTCGATCAGGTCGACGATCGCTTGCAGGCCGGTGTCGATGTTGGCCAGCTTGCCGAGTTTTTGGTTGAGCGACGACAGCTGCGACAGGATCGGATGGTCCTCCGATTCCGACAGCGCCGCCAAGGCCTCCTGCGCGCCTTCGAGCAGGCTGGCGGCGTGCGACAGGCGGCTTTGCTCATTGGTGACCTCGGCCCATTCGCCCGGTTTGACGGCCAGCTTTTCCAGCTCGTTGACCTGCCACTCGAGGCGCTCGCGTTCATACAGCACGTTGGCGGCGTTGGTCTCGAATTCCTGCAGCTGCCTGGCCAGCGCGCGCCAGGCCTTGTGGCTGGCGGCCACCGCCTTGACGTCGGCGTCGGCGCCGGCGCCGGCCTGGCCGTCGAGCAGCACGCGCTGCGCCTCGGTTTTCATCAGCGACTGGTGCGCGTGCTGGCCGTGGATGTCAACCAGCATGTCGCCCAGCTCGCGCAGCTGCGCCGCCGTCGCGGCCACGCCGTTGATGTAGGCCTTGCTGCGGCCGGCGTTGTCGATCACGCGGCGCAGCAGCGCGCCGCCCTCCTCCACCGAGAACTCGTTGGCGGCGAGCCAGTCGCGCGCCTGTTCGTTGACGGCGAAATCGGCGGTGATGTCGGCCTTGGCCGCGCCCTCGCGCACCACGCTGGCGTCGCCGCGCCCGCCCAGCGCCAAGGTCAGCGCGTCGATCAGGATCGATTTGCCGGCCCCGGTCTCGCCGGTGAAGACGGTGAAGCCGGCGGAAAATTCCAGTTCTATCGAGTCGACGATGACGAAATCACGGATGGACAGGGTACGGAGCATGGATGCCTGGAGAGTGGTTAATTGAGTTTGCCTTCGCCCGACGGATACTCGTTCCAGTGGAGCTTGTCGCGCAGCGTGTTGAAGTAGTTCCAGCCCTCCGGGTGCAGGAAGGTGATCGCGTGCGGCGAGCGCTGGATCACGATCTGGTCCTGCGACTGCAGGCTGGCGAAGGTTTGCATGTCGAAGTTGACGCTGCAATCGCGCCCGCGCACGATCTCGATGACGATCTGGCTCGATTCGGGCAGCACGATCGGCCGGTTCGACAGCGCGTGCGGCGCGATCGGCACCAGCACCACGCCGCCCAGGCTCGGATGCAGCAGCGGGCCGCCGGCCGACAACGCGTACGCGGTCGACCCGGTCGGGGTCGAGATGATCAGGCCGTCGGAGCGCTGGTTGTACATGAAGTGGCCGTCGACGTCGACCCGCAATTCGGCCATGCCGGCGCCGGCGCCGCGCGCGACGACGACGTCGTTGACGGCCAGGCCGAAGTGGATGTCCTTGCCGTCGCGCCGCACGCGTCCCTCAAGCAGCGTGCGGCGTTCGGCCTTGTAGCTGCCGCCGAGGATCTTGGCCAGCACGTCGAGCATGCCCTCGAGCGGGATGTCGGTCATGAAGCCGAGCCGGCCCTGGTTGATGCCGATCAGCGGCACGTCGAACGGCGCCAGCTGGCGCGCGATGCCGAGCATGGTGCCGTCGCCGCCCATGACGATGGCGGCGTCGCATTCGGCGCCGATCTCGCCGGCGGTGAGCGCGCGCACGCCGTCGAAGCCGCCCGCCAGGTGTTCGGCGGTCTGCTCCTCGAACACCACCGTGCGTCCGCCCCGGCGCAGGAAGTCGACCACGCTGCCCACCGAGTCGGCGATGCCGTCGGTGTTGGGGCGCACGACCAGTGCTATGGTTTGAAAATCGGCGTGCGTGGCGGTCATAAAAGTCTCGGCAAAAAGGGGGGATCGACGACACGCAGCAGAGTAACCCATAACGCCGGCTTCTGCCATCACCCGTCGGCCCACCCGTTACTGTACGTTTAGACAGTATTTTCCGCAGTATAGTGCGCGGGCCGCCAGACTGCAAGCACCGGCCCGCTTTTGAACCGCCGTCGTCCCGCAGCAGCGCTCAGTGCAAGGTCATGATGCCGCTGGCCGCGCTCAGGGCGCTGGCGACGAAGATGCAGACCATGAACGACGCCATCAGTACCGCCCAGCGCCAGAAGGTGCCGAAGCGGCCGCTGTGGTAGACGCGCCGCATCGCCCACGGCAGGTACGCCAGCAGCCAGCACCACAGCGCGAAGTCGACGATGCCCACGTTGATCAGCAACATGGCGCAGAACATGAAGTAGGCGAAGGCGTTGGTGTGCAGCGCGAACAGCACATGCTCGCCGAAGCGCCGCCCCGACCCCAGGTAGAGTATCTTCAGGAACAGCGCGAACACCGGCATCAGGCAAAAGATCGCGTACGGCGCGTACCGGTAGAAGGCGTCGACGAACACCTTTTTCTGCTGCTCCTGCGGCAGCGCGTCGAACCGGTGCCATTGCTGCCGCACGCGCGGCCAGCCGCTCAGCAGGTCGTCGACCTGCCCGGGGCCGAAGTCGTCGCCGTCCCCGGACTTGGCCGCCTTCGGCGCCGCCGCGTCCGGCGCGCCGGCTTTGAGTTCCTGTTCCATGTCGGCGATGGCCGCTTCGGCCGCCGCCTTGCCCGCTTCCGCGTCCGGCGCGTCGCGCCCGGCGGTGGCGGCCACCTTGGCGCCCGGCCTGGCCTGTTCGTCGATCACCGGCTCGAAGCCGCCGGTGAACTTGAGCACCGCGAAAAACAGCAGGCTCAGTGTGAGATAGATGCGCAGCGGCTGCACGAACCGCACGCGGCGGCCGCGGATGTATTCGTTGGTCAACTCCCCCGGGCGCAACAGCAGGCGCGACATCGTGCCCCACAGCTTGCCCTCGATCGCCACGTAATGGCCGATGAACTCGTGCAGGAATTCGCGCGTGCTGGCGTGGTGCAGGTGGGCCTCCTGGCCGCAGTTGGCGCAAAACGCGCCGGTGAGCACCGCCTCGCAGTTGGGGCAGCGGCCGGCCGGCGCGTGGCTGTCCGGGACGGAATGTGCGGCAGTGCTCATGCGATCAACCCTGTCGGAGGAAAAGTAGACTAAATGATAAACGATGATAAACGAGTTCGCGCCGATGTTGTCGAAATTCAATCTAGCGACTGACGGAAAACCAACTCGCTACTATTGTTACAACAACGATTGAAGGAGAACATCATGAAGGACCACCAAGTCAATACCGACACCAAGGTCAAAAACGACGGCGAGCAACGCATGCCGCACGAGCGCGACGAGTCGCCCGACGGCCAGGACATCGAGCCGCGCAGCGTCGGCAAGCAGGCCGCCGCCGACGTCGACAGCGGCATGGTCGACACCGACGCGCGCAACAAACCGGGCGTCGAGCATGTCAAAACGCCGATCCCGCGCGACGCCACGGCGCGTCCGCAACCGGGCACGAAGCGAGATTAAATACGAGATTAAATACGAGATTAAAGGCGCGACCAGGCCGCCGGCCGGTCCGCCACCGCGACAACTTACCAGGTAACGACACCACTATGAAAAACACCACCGCAAGCGCAGCCCTTCTGATCCTCGGCGCCGTGCTGGCGCCGCACGCGGCGCTGGCGCAAGGGGCGCCGGGCGCCTATCCGGTCGGCTTCGGCCCCAATCCGGCGCTGCCGGAGCCGGACAAATCGCTGATCCCCACCGTCAACGTCGCGCCGGTCGACCGCTGGACCGCGCAGGAAACCCCGCAGCCGGCCGCCGGCTTCGCCGTGACCGCCTACGCGCGCGGGCTCGACCATCCGCGCTGGGTCTACACCCTGCCCAACGGCGACGTGCTGGTGGCCGAAACCAACGCCCCGCCCAAGCCGGACGACAGCAAGGGCATCAAGGGCGCCGTCATGAAGCACCAGATGAAAAAGGCCGGCGCCGTCACCGAGTCGGCCAACCGCATCACCTTGCTGCGCGGGCTCGACGCCAAGGGCGTGGCGCAGACGCGCACCATTTTCCTCAAGGGCTTGAATTCGCCGTTCGGCATGGCGCTGGTCGGCAACAACCTGTACGTGGCCAACAGCGACGCCATCGTGCGCTTCCCGTACAAGGAGGGCGAGACCAGCATCACCGCCGCCGGCGTCAAGGTGATGGACCTGCCGGCCGGCACCATCAACCACCACTGGACCAAGAACATCATCGCCAGCCCGGACGGCAAGTTCCTGTACGCGACGGTCGGCTCGAACAGCAACGTCGCCGAAAACGGCATGGAGGCCGAGGAAGGCCGCGCCGCGATCTGGGAGCTGGACCTGGCCACCAACAAGTCGCGCCTGTTCGCCACCGGCCTGCGCAACCCCAACGGCATGGGCTGGGAGCCGCAAACCAAAACCCTGTGGACCGCCGTCAACGAGCGCGACGAGCTGGGCAACGACCTGGTGCCCGACTACATGACCTCGGTCAAGGACGGCGGCTTCTACGGCTGGCCGTACAGCTACTTCGGCCAGAAGGTCGACGCCCGCGTCAAGCCGCCCAAGCCGGAGCTGGTGGCCAAGGCCATCGCGCCCGACTACGCGCTGGGCGGCCACACGGCCTCGCTCGGATTGGCGTTCTACGATGCCAAGCTGTTCCCGCAGAACTACCAGGGCGGCGTGTTCATCGGCCAGCACGGCTCGTGGAACCGCAAGCCGCACAGCGGCTACAAGGTGGTGTTCGTGCCGTTCAGCGGCGGCAAGCCGTCGGGACCGCCACAGGACTTCCTGTCCGGCTTCCTCGACAAGGACGGCAAGGCGCAGGGCCGGCCGGTGGGCGTGGCGGTCGACAAGGCCGGCGCGCTGCTGGTGGCCGACGACGTCGGCAACATCATCTGGCGCGTGGCGCCGGCCGCCGCCAAGACGGCCGCGCGCTAACGGCCCGACGCAGTGTGCGGCAGCGAACGGACCGGGCCGCGCACTGCCGCCATGATGAGACTCCTATAGACAGACCCACCACACGGAGAACATCATGAGCAACGAACGCGCAGGATCGGCAGTATGGAGCGGCGCCCTGAAGGACGGCGCCGGCAAGATCTCCACCGAGAGCGGCGCCATGGACGGCGTGCAATACGGCTTCCACACGCGCTTCGAGGACGGCCCCGGCACCAACCCGGAAGAATTGATCGGCGCGGCCCACGCGGGCTGCTTCACGATGGCGCTGTCGGGCATCCTGGCCGACGCCGGCATGACGGCCAAGCATCTGGCCACCACGGCCACCGTCACGCTGGACAAGGTCGACGGCGCCTTCGCCATCACCAAGGTGCACCTGAACCTGGTGGCCACGATCCCCGGCGCCGACCAGAAGAAATTCGACGAGGCGGCCCTCAAGGCCAAGCTGAACTGCCCGGTGTCGAAGCTGCTCAACGCCGAGATCACGCTCGACGCCCAGTTGCAAGGCTGACGTCCGGCACGAGCAAGGATGCGGCAAAACGCATAAAATCGCGGTTTCTCACTTCACCAACGAAAGACCACGATGCGTATTTTGCACACCATGCTGCGAGTCGGCGACCTTCAGCGCTCGATCGATTTTTACACCAAAGTGCTGGGCATGAAGCTGCTGCGCACCAGTGACAACCCGGAGTACAAGTATACGCTGGCGTTCCTGGGCTACGGTTCCAATCCCGACCATGCCGAGCTGGAGCTGACGTACAACTACGGCACCACCAGCTACGACATGGGCAACGCCTACGGCCACATCGCCATCTCGGCCGACGACATCTATGCGGCCGCCGCGGCGGTGCGCGCCAACGGCGGCACCGTCACCCGCGAGCCCGGCCCGGTCAAGGGCGGCTCGACGGTGATCGCCTTCGTCACCGACCCGGACGGCTACAAGATCGAATTGATCGAACGCAGTTTCGACGGCCGGGGCGCGGGACTGTAAACGGGCTTGCGGCTTAACGCGCCAGCAGCGCGTTGACCGGCGCCAAATCCTCTTCCTTCAACGTGCCGGCCGCCGACCTCAGGCGCAGGCCGTTCATGATCGTGTCGTAGCGCGCGCGCGACAGGTCGCGCTGGGTCGCATACAGCTGGCGCTGCGCGTTCAGCACGTCGATGTTGATCCGCACGCCGACCTGGTAGCCCAGCTTGTTCGAGTCGAGCGACGACTTGCTCGACAATTCCGCCGCCTCCAGCGCCTTGACCTGGGCCAGGCCGCTGTTCATGCCGAGGAAGGCCTGGCGGGCGTTTTGCGACGCCAGCCGCTTGGTCGATTCCAGATCGTTGCGCGCCTTGTCTTCCAACGCGATGGTTTCGCGCACCTTGCTGGTGATGGCGAAGCCGTTGAAGATCGGGATGTTCCACGTCACGCCGATGGAGTTGGTCTTGGTGGTGCCGCTCGCGGTCACGCTGTTGTGCTGGGTCTGGGCGATCAGGTTCGCCGTCGGCAGGTGGTTGGCGCGGTTGCGCGCGATTTCGCGCTTGGCGATCTCCAGCGACAGCTGGGCCGAGATGACGGCGAAGTTCTGGTCTTCCGCCGAGCTGATCCAAGGATCGACGGCGGCCGGCTCCGGCGCGGCGATGGTCACGCCGGCGCGCAGCGGCGCCAGCTCGCCCGGCGTCTGGCCGATGATGACCTGCAGCGCGGCGCGCTTGTTGTCCAGATCGTTGATGGCGGCGAATTCCTGCGCCACCACCAGATCGTAGGCCGCCTGCGCCTCGTGGGTGTCGGTGATGGTCTGGGTGCCGACCTCGAAGTTGCGCTTGGCCGAGGCCAGCTGCTCGGTCGTGGCCACTTTCTGCGCCTGCGTCGAGGTCAGGTTGTCCTGCGCCGTCAGCACGTCGAAGTACGCTTGCGCCACGCGGGTGATCAAGTCCAGGCGCGCCTGGGCGAAGGTGGCCTCGGCCTGCGCCTGGGCCAGCTTGCTTTGCTGATAGGTTTGCCACAGGCTCAGGTTGAACAGCGGCTGCGCCAGGGCCACGGTGTAGATGTTGTTGTGGTTGTCGGCGTCGCGCTTGGTGGCGTAGATCGGCTGGCCAAGGATGTTGGTGTCGATTTGCTGGCCGACGTTGAACGGCGTGACGTCGCCCGTGTTGCGGGTGTTGGAACCGCTGGCGCTGATGACCGGCAGCAGCCCGGAGCGCCCTTGCGTGATCCGCTCGCGACCAGCTTCAACCGAAGAGCGGGCGCTGGCGTACGTGGCGTCGTTCGCGAGCGCTTGCTGATAGACTTGAAGAAGATCGGCCGCCTGTGCGTTGAGCGTCAAAAAGGCGCTGGTGATCAGCACGGCGATAAGGGGTCTCTGCATTGCATTCTCCGTTGGAGTCATCAAAAAAGTTGATCAAATCAAAAACACTGCCACCCTGGCGCCGCGCCGACTCCGTCGCGCGCGGCTAGTACTTCGGCATCGCCGGGTCGACCTGCAACGCCCACGCGTGGATGCCGCCGGTCAGGTTGACCGTCTTGCCGAAGCCGTTACGCTCCAGGAAGGCGGCCACCTGCAGGCTGCGCGCGCCGTGGTGGCAGATGCAGACGATTTCGGCGTCCTCATCGAGGTCGTCGATGCGCGCCGGTATCGTGTTCATCGGGATCTGCAGCGAGCCGTCGATGCGGCAGGTCTCGAATTCCCAATTCTCGCGCACGTCCAGCAACACCGGCTTGGGACGCGCGTCGTCGGCCAGCCACGCGGCCAGGTCCGGAGCGGTAATATGCTGCATACGCCGCCCGCCGCTTAAAACTGGAACGCCGACGGCGTCGTCGCCGAGGCCAGCGGCTTGACGCTGGTTTCAAACAGGGTGCGCGTGTCGTAGCCGGCTTCGCCGGTACGGGTAATCAGTTGCGCCTTCATCGCCGGCGCCTGGCCGATGATGACGGCCAGGCGGCCGCCCACCTTCAGTTGCTGCAACAGCGACTCCGGCAGCACCGGCAGCGAGCCCGACACGACGATGACGTCGTACGGGGCGCCGTTCGGCCAGCCCTGCGCGCCGTTGCCCAGCTCGACCTTCACATTGGTCACGCCGTTGTCGGCCAAATTCTTTTCCGCCAGCGCCTTCAGTTCCGGCGAGATTTCCACCGTCGTCACGTGGCGGCCCTTGTGCGCCAGCAGCGCGGCCATGTAGCCGGAACCGGCGCCGATCTCGAGCACGTTCTCGTGCTTTTTCAGGTTCACGTCCTGCAGCAGGCGCGCCTCGATCTTCGGCATCAGCATCGATTCGCCACCCGCCAGCGGGATCTCGGCGTCGACGAAGGCCAGCGCCTTGTGCGCGGCGGGGACGAAATTCTCACGTTTAACCACGTGCAACAGCTCCAGAACCTCCGGGTCCAGGACGTCCCAAGGGCGGATTTGCTGTTCGATCATGTTGAAACGGGCTTGTTCGATATTCATCTTATGACTCGGTCGGGATTAAATAATCCGTCATTTTATCGTTGAACTGGCATGGAGGCACATATTAACGAGTTGACGGCCATATCGCGGGAAATTGCGACAGTCTGCAGTTTAAGGGGGATGAACCTACCAAATTGGCAACTTGGACGGAAAACGCCACGGGAAGCGCTCAAGGCGCGGCCATCTGCAAGCCGCCCAGGGTGGTGTCGATGAAGGTATTCATGAACGCGTGCGGATCGATCGCCGGCATCTCGCAGGCCGGCATGAAGGAATTGGTCCACATCATCAGCATCATCACCGGCGCGATCAACACCGGCGTCATGACGGCCGGATCGACCGGCCGGAACTCGCCCCGGCCGATGCCGCGCACCAGCACGCTGGTGATCAGGTCGCTGCCGCGCTTGACCACCTCTTCGTTGTAAAACTTGGCAAGTTCGGGGAAATTGTGGCCTTCGGACAGCATCAGCTTCGTAATGCCGGCCAGGTGCGTGGTGCAGATCTCGTCCCACCAGGCCATCAATATAGTGCGCAGCAGCTCGCCGCTGTGGCCCTCGAACACGGCCGCGTCCTGCTCGGCCTCGCCGATGGCTTGCACGATGGTCTCGCGCACCACGGCCTTGAACAACTCTTCCTTGTTGGTGAAATACAGGTATAGCGTGCCCTTGGACACGCCGGCGCGCTTGGCCACGTCTTCAAGGCGGGTGGCCGCGTAGCCACGTTCGACGAACTGCTCCAATGCGGCGGCCAGCAATTCCTGCGGCCGCGCGTCCTTGCGCCGCTCCCAGCGTGGCTTGGTGTCTTGAGGGGCTTGCATGGGTGGTTTTCATATTAACTTACTTGTAAGTCATTAATATAAGCGCAAGGGTCCGCAGCGTCAAGCGGCGGCTTTGTTGCCCGCCCGATCCCCTAAGTGAGCCTGTCCATCCGCCACGTGGCCGGGGTAGCGCCAATACGACGAAAACATCACGCCTTTCCTCGATGCGCTCGAGAAGCTGAACCAGAGGACGCCGCTCGACGGCCTGCGCTGGAGCCTCGAACACGCCGAGACGATCAGTCCGGCGGACATCGCCAGGGTCAAGGCGCTGGGCGGCGGCATCGCGCTGGACACCAAGACGGCGCTGCATGGCGACGCCTTCATCAAGACCTACGTCCGCGACAAGGCGTCGCAGACCCCGCTCGTCGAACAACTGCTGACACCGAGGCGCAGCCCGCGCAGCAGCACGTCGCCGGCCTCATACACCGTCTCCAGCGCCTTGGTACCGATACCGTCAACGTTCTGGATGTTGGTCACGTTCGCCTTCCCGCCTGGGACGGTAGGCAACCAAACGGCGTTGCCGCCGGTCAGTCCGCGTCGATTCAGGAAATGAGGCATGTCTTTATTGTAGTTCTTGCATCGGCGCCTCCCTGTTAATCAAATTGCCATGGACGCCGCCACACAGTATCATCGTGGTGTTTTGGTGCTCGCGGTCATGCCTTGACCGCAGTTAAACGGGAAACACGCGCTGGGAGGCCAGCGGTCAACGTGTGCTGTCCCCGCAACGGTAAAACAGGCGCCGGCGTGTTGTGATGTGCCGGCGGTCAGTCCAACAGTCCACTGTGCGTTCGGCATGGGAAGGCGGGGTGATTTGTCCTGTTAGCCCGGATACCGGCCAGAACGGATGGAAGCAAGCGGCCGGGACCTGTCGTATTGGCGGAGGAGGCACTGCCGGCGCGCACCGCCGCGCCGGTGCATCGTCCGCCCTTGGCCGCGCCTGTTTCTTTTTTGTTCGGCACACGAGGGATGTGCCGGAAAAAAAGACCGCGACGCGGTCACGATCGACAATCCCATGAAAACCATACTATTGACGCATTCCCCATCGCGGCTATGCCTGCTGCCATCCATGTTGCTGGCCGCCCTGCCGACCTTCGCCAGCGAGGCAGCCAGCGCCGAAGACATCCAGCCCTTGCAACAGGTGCAAGTCTCCGCCAGTCTGATCCCGCTCGGCGTGGCCGACTCCGCCAACCAGGGCACGGTGACCGCCAAGCAGCTGGAAAATCGCCCACTGTTGCGCACCGGCGAATTGCTTGAGGCCGTGCCGGGCCTGATCGTGACCCAGCATGCCGGCGACGGCAAGGCCAATCAATACTTCGCGCGCGGCTTCAATCTCGACCACGGCACCGACTTCCGCACCACGGTGATGGGCATGCCGGTCAACCTGCCCACCAACGCCCACGGCCAGGGCTATTCGGACCTGAACTTCCTGATCCCAGAACTGGTCAGCACCATCCAGTACAAAAAGGGAACCTACTATGCGGAGGAAGGCGATTTTTCCGCCGCCGGCGCGGCCGCCTTCGACTACGTCCGGCAGCTGGCGCAAGGCTTGCTCAGCGTGGAGGCGGGCCAAAACCGTTTCCACCGGATACTGGTCGCCAACTCGACGCCGCTGGCAGACGGCACCCTGCTTTACGCGCTCGAGCGGGCCGGCCAGGACGGGCCGTGGGATACGCCGGAAGACTATAAGCGCGTCAACGGCGTGCTGTCGTACAGCTGGGCCCGTGGCGACGACGACCTGCGGCTGACCGCGATGGGCATGCATTCGTCATGGAACTCCACCGACCAGGTGCCGCAACGCGCCCTCAACAGCGGACTGATCGGACGGTATGGCGCGCTCGATCCCACCGACGGCGGCGAGACCTCGCGCTACAGCCTGTCGGGCGACTGGACCCGCCGTTACGCCGACGGCATCGGCAAGGTCAACGCCTACTTCATCAAATCGCGACTCGACCTGTTCAGCAACGTCACCTACGTGCTCGACGACCCCGAACACGGCGACCAGTTCCACCAGGCCGAGAGCCGACAGATCCTGGGCCTGAACGGCGAGCGCGCCTGGCAGCACGCCCTCGGGCCGTTCGCGTCCGAGACGTCCATCGGCGTGCAACTTCGCCAGGACCGTCTGTCGCCGGTGGGCCTGTACCTGAGCGAGGCGCGGCGCCGCCTGTCCACCGTGCGCGAGGACGACGTCACCGAGCGCAGCGGCGCACTGTACCTGTCCAACAGCACCAGCTGGACGCCGTGGCTGCGCACCGTCGCCGGTTTGCGCTCGGACCGCTACACCTTCGATGTGGACAGCGATACCGCCGCCAATTCGGGCAAGGTGGACGCCGTCATCAACAGTCCGAAATTCACCGCGATCTTCACGCCGGGGAAAAACGCCGAGCTCTACCTGAATTGGGGCCGGGGCTTCCACAGCAACGACGCGCGGGGCGTCACCGGCACCGTCGATCCCAAGACCGGCCTCGCGGTGGACGGCGATGGCGCGCCCATCGCGCGCGCCACCCCGCTCGTCAAGGCCACCGGCAAGGAGGCCGGCTTGCGGCTGGTGGGCCTGGTGCCCGGCCTGCAAACGACCATCGCCGCCTGGCAGCTGGACCTCGATTCCGAGCTGATCTTCATCGGCGACGCCGGCACCACCGAAGCGGGCCGTCCAAGCCGCCGCCACGGCGTGGAGCTGACCAACTTCTACTCGCCGGCCAAGGACTGGATCATCGACGCCAACCTGGCCTGGTCGCACGCGCGCTTCAGCGACAGCGACGCAGCCGGCAAATTCATACCCGGCTCGATCAACCGCACCGCGTCGGTGGGCGTGTCGGGCGAATCCGGCCAGTGGTCGGGCGGCGTGCGGCTGCGCTACTTCGGTGCGCGCGCGCTGGTGGAGGACGACGCCATACGCTCGCCCTCGTCGACACTGGTCAACATGAAGCTCGGTTACCGACTGGCGGCCAACCTTAAACTCACCGTAGAAGTGCTCAACCTGCTGGACCGGCGCGTGAGCGACATCGATTACTACTATGAATCGCAACTGGCCGGCGAGGCGGCGCCGGTGGCGGATATCCATACCCATCCGGGCGAGATGCGCACGCTGCGAGCCGGCCTCGCCTGGCGTTTCTAAAAGCCGGCGCTTTCGGCATGGTGACCGCCACGGCGGTCCCTGTAGTCGCCCTCTAGCCGCCGGCCCCGTCCCGGGCCCTGAAATGGTCAGCCGCGCGGGAAAGCAAAAGCCCCACGGCTACAGCACCGCGCCGGCGCCTTTTTTATCCAGCACCACCTGTAGTACGCGGTCGCGGTAGCGTACCCGGACCTTGTCGCCCGGTTTGCCGCGCAGGCGCAGGCGCGTCATCCGGCCGCCGGCCCAGTCCAGGTCCAGCTCGACGCCGCCCTTGGCGCGCACGCCGCGCAGCGAACCTTCCGGCCAGGCCTTGGGCAGCGCCGCGAGGATGTGGATCTCGCCGCCCCAGGACTGCACCAGCATGTCCAGGATCGCCGCCGCGCCGCCGAAGTTGCCATCGATCTGGAACGGCGGATGGGAGTCGAACATGTTCGGATAGGTGCGCTCCGGTCCCAGCAGCCCTTGCAGGATCGAGTAGGCGCGCTCGCCCTCGCCCATGCGCGTCCACAGCGCCAGCCGCCACGCCGTGGCCCAGCCGGTCGATTTGTCGCCACGCGTGTTGAGGGTGACTTTGGCCGCCGCGATCAGCTCCGGCGTGTCGCGCACGTTGATTTGCTCGCTCGGATACACCGCGTACAGATGCGATACGTGGCGGTGCTGCTGCTCCGGCGCGCCGGCGTCCCAATCCTCCAGCCATTCCTGCAACTGCCCCTGCGCGCCGACGCGGTCGGCCGGCAGGCGCGCGCGCATCGTCTCCAGCGTGGCGGCGAAGGCGGCGTCGCCATCCTCGAGCAGCGCGTGGGCCTTGAGCGTCCAGCCAAACAGGTCGCGCACGATCTGGCGGTCCATCGCCGGACCGGCGCAGGTGGCCACGCCTTTGTGGTGCTCGTTCTCGGGCGAGATCGATGGCGACGTGACCAGTCCCCTGCCCTGCGGGTCTTCGACCAGCGTGTCGACGAAGAACAACGCCGCCCCCTTCAGCAGCGGGTAGATGCGGCGCAGCCAGGCCTGGTCCGGATTGTATTCGTAGTGCTCCCACAACGACTGGCACAGCCATGCGCCGCCGCACGGCCACATCCCCCACTTGGGGCCGTCGATGGGCGCGGCGGCGCGCCATAGATCGGTGTTGTGGTGCGCCATCCAGCCGCGCGCGCCGTAGCCCTTGCGCGCGGTGACGGCGCCGGTGACCGACAAATCCTCGACCATGCGCAGCAGCGGCTCGACGCATTCGCCCAGGTTGGCCGATTCGGCCGGCCAGTAATTCATCTGGGTGTTGATGTTGATGGTGTACTTCGAGCCCCACGGCGGATTGGTGCCCTCGTTCCACAGGCCTTGCAGGTTGGCCGGCTGGCTGCCCGGGCGCGACGACGACATCAACAGATAACGGCCGTACTGCACGTACAGCGCCGCCAGCGCGGCGTCCGCGCGCGCCTCGACGGCGGCGATGCGTTCGTTGGTCGGCGCGGACGCGGCGGCATTGGCGCCGGCGCTGGAACCGATGCGCAGCGACAGCCGGCGGAACAGCTTCCGGTGCGCCGCCAGGTGCGCGGCGCGCAGGCGCGCATACGGTTTGGCGGCGGCCGCCTCGGTCTGCGCACGCACGGTCTTGAGCGGATCGCCGCCGACGTCGGCATAGTTGACGTAGCTGGTCGCCGCCGCCACCAGCAGCGTCACCGTGCGGGCGCCGCGCACCTCGATGCGGTCGCCGCGCGGCGTGATCGTGCCGTCGCCGACGGCCTTCACGCGCACCGCGTAACGCAGCGCCGCCGGTATGCCGGCCGCCTCGATGTTGCGGCCTTCGACCAGCAGCGCGTCGCCACCATCGGCGCGCACGGACAGCGTGGACGGGCGCTCGCCGGCGCGCGGCGGTTCAAGGTAGTCCCACGCCACGCCGATCGGCGCCGATGTCCCTTTCCGGCGGCCGTCGTAATCGGTGTCGCCGTACCTGGCGGCGGCCGGGTGACGGTAACCGAGGTCGAAATCGAGCGTGCCGCCCTGCGCTGTCAGGCGTATCACCAGTACCTGGTCGGGCGCGCTGGCGAACACCTCGCGCAGATGCCGCGCCTTGCCGTCGTTGAAACGCGTGGTGGCGATGGCGGTGTCCAGTTCGAGCGAACGCCGGTAGTCGCCGGCGCCCGCCAGGCCCGCGAAGTCGAGCAGCAGGTCGCCGGCCGCGCCATACGGCATCTGTATCAATGGCTGGGCCATCATCGAGGAGGAGATCATGTCGGCCGCCTCGGCAAGCTTGCCCTGATCGACCAGCTTCCGGATCGCCGGCAGTGCCTCCAGCGAACGCGGGTTGTTCGGGTCATACGGCCCGCCGGCGAACAGCGTGTCCTCGTTCAGCTGGATGCGTTCCTGGGCCACGCGGCCGAAGCACATCGCCCCCAGGCGGCCATTGCCGACCGGTAGCGCTTCAACCCAAGCGCCTGCCGGGCGCTGGTACCACAACTCCAGGTTTTCGCGGCCGCCGCCGGCCGGCGTGGCGACCATCGTGGCGCCGGCCAGTCCGGGAAACGCCATCGCCAGTCCGGCCGATACCAGCAACTGCCGCCGGCCTTCCGAAACACTCTTTTCCACACCGTCGGTCTTCTTCTTGTTCAAGTCATCCTCCACATGGATCTGATTGCCCGCTTACCTGACCTCCAGCTCGAACGGCGCCGCCGGCAGGTCCTCGGCGCCGTAGAGATTCACGAAGGGGGCGTCGGCCCAGGCATAGCGGACATGCGTCGTGCCCGGGGCGTTGGCCCCTTTCAAGACCACCGTGTCGCCTTGCGGCGCCGCCAGCACATAACGGCACTCTGCGCCGGCGCACGCCTCGAAACCGATCGCGTGGCCCGCGCTATAGGTACGCAAGCCGCCACCGGCGCTCTTGAATTTGACCAGCAAGTCCTCGCCCGCCCGCGTCACGCCGGTCGCCTCCGGCCCGCCGGGCGCGATCGCCTCGCCGTAGGCCAGCGCGCGCGCCGCCCGGGCCAGCCGTTCGCCCACGATCGCTTTTTGCGGCGGATGAATATCGGCGCGGTCGCCGACGTCGATGGTGACGGCCAGGCCGGCATGCGCGTCGTTGCGGACGGTTTTGGCCTGGGCCTCGCGTAACCGCGCCCAATTCGACTCAGCCGGCTTGGTCGCGACCGCGCCGAACGACGACAATTGGGCGACCAGGAAGGGCAACCGCGGCTGGCCGAAGGTCTTGCGCCAATCGGCGATCAACAGCGGCAGCAAGGTCTCGTACTCCTTCGGCTCGCCGGCGTTGGACTCGCCCTGGTACCACGCCGCCAGTTTGAACTTGTAGCCGGCCAGCGGCGCGATCATCGCGTTGTGCAAGGTCGACAGGCTGGTCGGAATATCCCACGGCGCCGGCGGGATCGACAACCCTTTCAAGCGCGTGCCCACTTGATACTTCCACGGCGCCGACAGGGCGATGAACTTGCCGTCGCCGGTACTGACGCCGCGATGTTCCGGCTGCCCGGTCAAGCCGCCGCCAGTGCCGCCGCTAAGCACGTGAACGGCGATGACGTTACGGCCCGGCTTGAACACGCCGGCCGGCACGGGATAGTCGCGCCACACCCAGGCGGTGCTGCCGCCGCCCACGCGCACGCCGTTGACCCAGGTGCTGTCGTAGGTGTCGATAGGGCCGAGCTGGAGCTTGTTCGCGGCCCGCGCCTGCGCCTCGTCCAGCGTCACGGAGGTGCGGAACCACGCGGAGCCATCGAAGTCCGCCAGCGCCGCGATGCCGGCCTCCTTCCACGACCCAGCTGGCGTTACGGCGGGCCAGGCGGCGTCGTCGAAGTCCGGCGCGCTCCACGCGCGCTGCGCCTTGGCCTGCGGATCGTGCGCCTCCCACCATTGCTGGTGCCGGCGCGCCTCGCCGGCCATCGCCTTGGCCGGATTCGACGCCATGTCGGCCAGCGCGTCGAGCCGCTTTGCGTAGGCGGGCAAAGTCTTCAGCGACGACGCGCCGATCCAGCCCTGGATCGTGGTGCCGCCCCAGCTCGAATTGATGAAGCCGACCGGCACCTTCTGTCGCTGTTGCAGCGCGCGCGCCATGTAGTAGCACACCGCCGACGCCTCGCCGGCCGTCTTGGGCGACACCACCTGCCATGCCAGCGGCCGCGCCAGATCGCCCTGGACGGCCGCTTCGCTGACGTTTTGAACATTGACGAAGCGCAGATCCGGATTGGCGGGAAGGTCGGACCACGCGCCGGTCGACAGCCGCGCCGGGAACGCCATGTTCGACTGGCCGCCGCACAGGTAGACGTCGCCGATCATGATGTCATTGAGCGTGGTGGCGGCGCCGCCGCCGGAGACGGTCAACCGATGCGGCCCGCCCGCAGCCATCGCCGGCATGGCCAGCCGCCAAGCGCCGCCCGGCGAAGCTTTCGTCTCGGCGGTTTCGCCGCCCAGGCTCACCGACACGCGCTGCCCCGGGTCCGCCGTGCCCCATACGGTCAAGGGTTCGCCGCGCTGCAACACGGCGTGATCGCCAAAAATGGCAGCGAACGCCGGTGGCGCCGCCCGCGCCGCCACCGGGGCGGCGATCGACGACACGAGCGCAAGGAAGAACAGGCCGGCAACGCGGCTGCGGGATGGATTTTTCATATTGGCGCCAGAATCAGGCGAAAGTTTTCGCAGCATGAAGTGTGGCCGCATTTCCCCGCTTGCCATAGTCTATTTTAATAACGAAAACCACCATCTCCGGTTACATTTTTTGCCATGACGGCGGCACTTTCGCCGATGTCGACACAATTACAGGGCCTGGACTGAATTCCGATCCGTTAAAACCGCTTGTCCAGGAATTTCGCAAGCGGGCCCGGCCCAGCGTGCCGCCGCATCCGGCGATCAGTGCTCGCTGATCTTCGATCCGTTCTCGCGCGGCATGTAGTGATAGGTGCGCAGTTTGTGCTGGATGTCGATGGCGGGATTCTTGAGCAGCTTGACCATCTCGGCGCCGGCCAGCAGCACCGGACCGTAGCCGTGCATGGCGTCGACGCTGACCGGGCGGTTGTAGTAGTACACCTGGTCGCTGGCGAACGTGGTGCCGACGCAGGTGCCTTCCACTTGGCCCTTGGCGTTGATGCGCGTGCTCAGGCCGATCCATCCGGCCTGGGCGATCGAGCCGTAGGTGGTCGGACTGATCCAGCCCTGGTTGATCGCGTGCGCGTAGACGTAGACGAAAATCGCGGTGGCCGACGTCTCCAGGTAGGAGTCGTTACGGTCGAGCATCTGGTGCCACAGGCCGGTGCCGGACTGCAGCTCGGCGATGCCGCGCAGGCTGGCGCGCAACTGGGCCAGCACCTTCGGATAGGCCGGGTGGTCCTTCGGCAGCACGTCGAGCAGGTCGCTCATCGACAGCACCGCCCAGCCGTTGGCGCGCGCCCAGTAGAAGCGCGGCGCGTCCGGGTTGTTGGCGTTCCAGCCGTGCGTGAACAGGCCGTTGCGCTCGTTGTACAGGCGCTGCGCCATCGTCAGCACGTTGGAGGCGGCGTCGTCGAACCAGGCCTTGTCGCCGGTCAGGTGGCCCATCTCGGCCAGCGCCGGAATGCCCATGTACATGTCGTCGGCCCACAGCGACGAGGCCTGCGGACGCTGGCGCGCGAAGGTGCCGTCATCGAGCCGGTACTGCTTCTTCTGCACGTAGCCGCTGCAGGTGTCGATCATGCCCTTGAGGTCGGGGCCGACCTTGGCGAAGCGGGCGCGCACCAGCGCGGCGCACATCGAGCCGCTGTCGTCGAGCGAGCGCGGCTCCAGGAAGCGGCTGAAGCTGTTGGCGCGGCCCAGCTTGAACTGGGTTTCCTGCGCCTGGAAGTACGGCTGCGCGTCCTTGAAAAATTGCAGGTGGCGGCGGGTGACGTCGCTGTAGCGCTTGTCGCCGGTGACCTCGGCCGCTTTCAGCAGGCCGGAGTGGATCACGCCCATCTCGTACACCATCAGGCCGAAGTCGCCCGGCGACGGCTCGAACACGGCGCCCGCGACCGGCTTCTTGAGGTCGGTGACCGGCTTGCCGGTCGCCTTGTCGACGATGCGGGTCGGCGTGATGCTGTCGATGTAGCCGCGCACGCGCTCGAGCGCGCCGACGATCTCGGCCTCGGTCGGCTTTTTGTACGGCACCGGATAGGTGCCCTCGCCGGCGTCGTTGGCGCTTTTATTGTCGGGATTGCGGAACGGGCCTTCGGCGCAAACGGCGCCGGCGGCCAGGACGGCGGCTACCAGCAGGGTCAGTCGGCTGGACAATTGCTTCATTTTCAACCTTTCTATTTATATCGGTAATTGGTGTCTCCGATACGAAGGCTAGGCAAGGTCGATCATTACGTCAAGCACTAATTAAACGTTTACCTATCAGACCACAATTTCAAGTGGTCTGACCGCCTCGGGCGCCACGCACCCACCCGATCGCGCATGCCGCAGCCGTCTTGCAGGCGCCCCGGCGGGCGGACAGCCGGTGCAACGGTCAGCGGCGGCCCTTGATCTCCTGCACGCGCCAGCCCTCGTCGCGCGCGCGCACGAACGCCAGCATCGAATCGACGGTGACCGCGTTGATGCGGTCGGAAAAGCGCAGCGCGCTGGGATGGTCGTCGAAGGCGATGTGGGCCTTGAACACGCGCCCGCCCAGCCGCGTCAGCGGACCGATGCGCATCTCGGTCGGCGTGTAGCCGACCATCTTCAGCCACGACTGCGCCTGCTCGCGGGTGCGGATGCGGACATCGCTGGCGCCGGCCGAGGCCAGCACCTCCAGCACCCACTGGTTGGAGTTCTGGTACTTGGTGGCGAACGGATAGGCCACCATGCTGTAGCGGCTGCCATGGAAGCCGTGCAGGGCCGCCGGATCGCGCAGCACCTCGGCCAGCTTCGCGGCCGTTTTCGGCGGCGGCACGACCACCAGCGCATCGAGCGTGAACGGATCATCCAGGAAGAAATTGGCCAGGCCGTCGACCCACAACGCGGAATCGGCGGTGCCGCATTCGTTGAGCAGCTCGTACACCCGCCACGGCTGCCCCGGCGCGGCGCGGAACGCCAGCCCGGCGTGGCTGTACTTCAGGCCATACTTGGACAGATCCTGTCCCTGGCGCGCGACCATCGCCACGTCGCTGCCGGTGGCGTCCAGCGCGGCCTGCAGGGCTTGGCCGGTGGCCAGCGCATCGGCCAGCGCGGTCTGCGTCACCGGATGCTCTTCGCAGGAACGCCCGGCATGCGCCGGCGCGGCGGCCAGCATGGCGAGCGCGGCGACCATGCCCGCCGCGCGCCGCAGCGTGCGCCCGCTCATTGCGCCGGCAGGCGTTTTTGCGACAACAGCGCCTCGCCCAACGCGTTGGGAATGAAGGCCACCACCTTGCCCGAGGCGACCAGCAGGGTGCCGGTGGTCTCGGACACCACCTGCACCGTCGTGCCGACCGACAGGCCGATCGCGTTGGCCGTCTTGCCGGCCAGCTTGACCGACAGCTTGCCTGCCGAGCCGACCGAGGTCAGCACCACCTCGACGCCGTCCGCCAGGCTTTGCCCGACGCCGCTGACGACGTAGGCGCCGCCGAGGGCCACCGCGCCCGAGCCGGCGGCCGGGCCGGACGAATCGCCATGGGCGGAGCCGGCCACGCTGACCACCGGCGCGGCCAGGATGGACATGGTGCCGAGCGAGATTTTCTCGGACGGCGTGAAGTTGGACACGCCGTTTTGCGCCAGCGCCGGGGCGCCGCCCAGCGCCAGCACCAGCATGGTGGAGGCGGCGATGGTGGTCGAAAGTACTGTTCTTGCTGTCATGGGTAAGCTCCCGTTGTGGGTGGATGTCACAATATTCCCACAGGATAACATTAAATACAAAACAACATTCAACATAACGCAAACCTGCCGCGAGTGGGCTACACTGTCGGTCACCGCTATCCTCCGCCGCCTACATGCCCGAGAAGAACCTGCCCGAACTGATCACCCTGAAACGTCTGATCGACGAAGGCGGGCGTCATCTGGAAGTCGCCACCCCCTGCACGGTGGCCATGGACGGCCGCCGGTTTCCCGTCTATACGATCGCGCTGGGCAATCCGAGTCCGGACGTGCCGGCGCTGGGTTTTTTCGGCGGCATCCACGGCCTGGAACGGATCGGCACGCAAGTGATCCTGTCGTTCCTCGAAAGCCTGCTGGCGCGGCTGCGCTGGGACAGCACGCTGCACCAGCAACTCGAATCGATGCGGCTGGTGTTCATGCCCTTGGTCAATCCGGGCGGCATGTGGCAAGCCACGCGCTGCAATCCGCAGGGCGTCGATCTGATGCGCAACGCGCCGCTGAGCGCGGTGGAAAAAGTGCCGTTCATGCTGGGCGGCCAGCGCTACAGCCATCATCTGCCGTGGTATCGCGGGGTGGCCGGCGCGCCGATGGAGCCGGAAAGCCAGGCCGTCTGCGACCTGGTCACGCGCGAGCTGCTGACGCGCCAGTTCAGCATGGCGCTCGACTGCCACTCCGGCTTCGGCCTGCGCGACCGCATCTGGTTCCCGCACGCCCACACGGCCACGCCGATTGCGCACCTGGCCGACATCGGCGCGCTCGAGCAACTGTTCACCCAGAGCTATCCCAATCATAACTACGTGTTCGAGCCGCAAAGCCGCCAGTACCGCACCCATGGCGACCTGTGGGATTACCTGTACCTGAACGGCACCACCGGCAGCGACCGCGCGTTCCTGCCGCTGACCCTGGAGATGGGTTCGTGGCTGTGGGTGAAGAAAAATCCGCGCCAGATCTTCGACCGCGTGGCCTTCTTCAATCCGACGGCGGCGCACCGCCTGCAGCGGGTGCTGCGGCGCCACCTGATCTGGTTCGACTTCCTGATGCGGGCCGCCAACAGCCACGGACGCTGGATGCCGGAGGGCCTGGCGCGCAAGGTGCAACACCGGCGCGCGTTGTCGCAGTGGTATCACTCATGAGCACGCCACTTCCTGCCGGCGCCGGCCCCTGGGTGCTGTTGCGCGGCCTGATGCGCGAGCAACGCCACTGGGGGCGTTTCCCCAACCAGCTGGCCGAGACCGTGGCCGGCGCCGAAATCGTCACTCCCGACCTGCCCGGCAACGGCCAGCGGCACGCGTTGCGCAGTCCGACGGCGGTGGCCGACATGGTGGCCTTCTGCCGCCAGGATCTGCTGGCGCGCGGCGTGCGCCCGCCCTACTCGCTGCTGGCGCTGTCGCTGGGCGGCATGGTGGCGGTGGAATGGGCCAGCCGCCATCCGGGCGAGCTGACCCGCTGCGTGCTGATCAACACCAGCATGCGTCCCTACAGCCGCTTCCACGAGCGGCTGCGCTGGCGGAACTATGGCGCCATCGTGCGCCAGTTGCTCGACGGCGGCGTCGAACAGCAGGAACGGCTGATCCTGCGCCTGACCAGCCGCCACGGCGACGCCGCCGAACGCGCCGGCCTGCTGAACCGCTGGTTGGGCTACCAGCGCGAATACCCCGTCACGCGCGCCAACGCGCTGCGCCAGTTGTGGTCGGCGGCGCGTTTCCGCGCGCCGGCGGCGCGTCCCGCCGTGCCGCTGCTGGTGTTGAGCAGCGCCGGCGACCAGCTGGTCGACCCGCGCTGCTCGCGCCGGCTGGCCGAGGCCTGGCAAGCCGAGCACCGCGAGCATCCCGACGCCGGCCACGACCTGCCGCTGGACGACGGCGCCTGGGTCGCCGGCCACATCGAGAAATGGCTGGCCGCCGGCAAAGCCGGGTAAAATACCGGCCCTATGACCTCGACCACACCGGCGATGGCACGCCGCCCGCGCTGTGGCGCCTGCCGCACCGCCCCCCCCTTCTCCAGCGCCCTCCGCGGTATGCCCAACGGCGAACCGCTTGTCCACTAAAGAGATGCCATGAACTGCCGCGACAACTGCGGGGCGTGCTGCATCGCCCCCTCGATTACGAGTCCGATACCGGGCATGCCACACGGGAAACCGGCTGGCGTCAAATGCGTGCAACTCGGAGAAGATAATCGATGCCTCATCTTCGGACAACCGGAACGGCCAGCGTTTTGTGCAGGATTACAGCCGGCCGAAGATATGTGCGGAACCAGCCGAGAGATGGCGATACGCTGGTTGAACGATCTCGAGCAAGCCACCAGCCCGGATCGGATTGACACGCGCGGCCCCTAGCGCACCGCCATCTGCGCCAACATCCGCAGCAGCTGGGCGACCACGCGCCCGTAAAAGCCCGCGCGGGACGCGCGCGCGCCCGCACTTGGATGGACGACCTGAGGCGAAGGAATGGTGGAGCGGGACATGATGCCTCCTGGCTGGTTCATTGGCGCCTTCCCATCAATAAATCTTACTCATGGAGTTTGATCGGCGCATGGGGTATATTTTCATCCCGCATGCACGCGCGATCAAACGAGTTATTTTCGCTTGATGCATAAGAAAAACTTAACCTCGGAACTCCATGAACAAACCGTTGCGTTCGCTCTCCGGCCTGGTCGACTTCGACTGCGCCGCCCGCTGGGGCAGCTTCAAGCTGGCCGCGCAGGAGTTGCACAAGACGCCGGCGGCGATCAGCCTGCAGGTCAAGCAGCTCGAGGCCGCGCTCGGGTTCGAGCTGTTCATCCGCCACCCGCGCCACATCACGCTGACGGAAAAAGGCCAGGAGCTGGCGGTGACGGTGCGCCGCGTGCTCGGCGAGCTGCGCGCCAAGGTCGAGGCGCTGCGCGGCGGCGACGAGGAGAAAATCCTGCGCATCTCGACCACCCACTCGCTGGCGATCAAATGGCTGGTGCAACGCATCGACCGCTTCACCAAGCTGCATCCGGAGCTCGATATCCGCATCGACTCGACCGACCGGCTGGTCGATCTCAACGACGACAACACCGACGTCGCGCTGCGCATCATGACGGTCGACCACGACGATCCCGACTTTCTGTTCCACGTGCGGCTGGTGGCGGTCTACAGCCCGTCGCTGCTGGCGCCCGGCGAGACGGCGCTGACGCCGGCCGACTTGCGGCGTTTTCCGCTGCTGTACGAGGACTCGACCGACAACTGGATCAGGCTGCTGCGCGACCACGGCCTGCTCAAAGGAAAGCACGACTTCTCGCGCTCCTACACCAACGCGGCGGTGCTGGTGCAGGCGGCGCTGGCCGGCCACGGCGTCGGCCTGACCCACTACACGATCGCCTACGAGGATATCCGCAGCGGCGCGCTGAAGATGATTCCCGGCTTCACCGCCACCTACGAGCGCGGCTACCGGCTGCTGGTCAACCCCGGCAAGCGCGGGATGGGCAAGATCGCCCACTTCAGCGCGTGGCTGCGCGCCGAGATCGCCGAGGTGGAGCGCTCGTTCCCGCCGTCATCGGCGGCGTGATCGGCGCCGTCATTCGATTGACGGCGCGCGGGGAATCGGCTACCTTCTGGCAAGTCAACATCCCCGGGCGCCGCATGACCGCATCACTCCGTGCACTACTCCCCCCGCTTGCCGCCGCGCTGCTGGCGGCGCAGCCGTTGATGGCATCGACGGCGGCGGCGGCACCGGCCAAGCCCGCGCTGCGCTTCGTGCAAAAGATCGAGGACGCACCGGCCCAGTCGGGTCCGCGCAAGGGCGGCTTCCAAGAGGCGCTGGGCAACGCGCTGGGCAAGCAGCTGGGCATGCCGGTGCAGTTCGTCGGCCTGCCGCGCAAACGCATGACGAGCGCGCTCGAATCGGGCGAGGGCGACGTCGTGTGCGGCTATCTGCCGGCCTGGTTCAAGGGCGACTTCAACTGGAGCCGCACCTTCATTCCCACCTCCGAAGTGCTGATCGCCTCGAAGCGGGTGCCGGCGCCGATGTCGATCGACGCGGTGCGCGGCAAAACCGTCGGCACCGTGCTCGGCTTCCACTATCCGGACATCGAACAAAAGCTCGGCGCCGACTTCCTGCGCGACGACGCGCCGTCGCTCAACCTGACGGTGCGCAAATGGCAGGCCGGGCGCTTCGACTACTTCCTGACCACCGGCCAATCGATCCAGAAGCAATTTCCGCACGGCGAGCTGGCGGCCGGCTACAACCTGCTGGTCGTCAGCGAGGTCAAGAGCGGTTGCGCGGTCTCGCGCAAGGGCCGCGTCACCGTCGAACAGGTCAGCGCCGCCCTCGACGCGCTGGAGAAAAGCGGCGAAATGGCGCGTGTGCTGCAGCTGCGCTGACCCCCGAACGTTATCTCGCAGGCATCTTCGCGATGCGCTGCAACACGCTCCCGATGCGTCCACAACGGCTGTCGCCACGCGGCGAAACACGCGCGCCACGGGCTTTTTTATGCCGCATCGCACCATCGCGGTATTACGGTTGAGTTAGATTACGAAAAGACAACGCCGAACATGGTAAGCTTCGACCCCGGCGCTATGCACTTCGCGGCACTCCCTCAAACTCCCTCGCGTAACTACTTAATTACATGGATATTGTCCTCGCACTAAAAGCCATCATCATGGGCCTCGTCGAAGGTTTCACGGAATTCCTGCCGATCTCCTCGACCGGCCACCTGATCCTCGCGGAGCACCTGCTGGGCTTCCAGGGCATGGAAGAACAAATGAACGTGTTTGAAATCGTGATCCAGGCCGGCGCCATCTTCGCCGTCTGCTGGGAGTACCGCGCCCGCATCGCCAAGGCCTTCGCCGGCGTGACCTCGGACCGCGCCCAGCAGCGCTTCGTCCTCAACATCGGCATCGCCTTCCTGCCGCTGGCCGTGCTGGGCCTGATCTTCGGCAACCTGCTCAAGACCTATCTGTTCAAGCCGGTGCCGGTGGCGATCGCGCTGATCGTCGGCGGCATCATCATCCTGCTGGTCGAGCGCCACGCGGCGGCCAACCCGGTCAGCGTGCGCGTGCGCTCGGTCGAAGACATGACGGCGCTCGATGCCTTAAAAATGGGCATCGCGCAGGCCTTCGCGCTGATTCCGGGCACCAGCCGCTCCGGCGCGACCATCATCGGCGGCATGATGTTCGGCCTGTCGCGCCAGGTGGCCACCGAGTTTTCCTTCCTGCTCGGCATTCCGACCCTGCTGATCGCCTCGGCCTACTCGCTGTACAAGGCGCGCGCGCTGCTGTCGGTGTCGGACCTGCCGATGTTTACCCTCGGCACGGTGGCGGCGTTTATTTCCGCGTTCTTCTGCGTGCGCTGGCTGCTGCGCTATATCGCCACCCATACTTTCACGATATTTGCGTGGTATCGCATCGCTTTTGGCCTGCTGGTGCTCATCACAGGTTACACTGGCGTGATCGTCTGGAAGGACTAACTTTTTGAGTAGTTGCAGTGGCATCATGAATCACCAGGAAAATAACGAACGCGCCCTCGACCTGCTGCAAACCGTGTTCGGTTATCCGGCCTTCCGCGGCCAGCAGGCGGAAATTGTCGGCCACGTCAGCGGCGGCGGCGACGCGCTGGTGCTGATGCCCACCGGCGGCGGCAAGTCGCTGTGCTACCAGATTCCGGCCTTGGTGCGCGACGGCGTCGGCGTGGTCATCTCGCCGCTGATCGCGCTGATGCAGGACCAGGTCGACGCGCTGGCCGAGGTCGGCGTACGCGCGGCCTTCCTGAACTCCACCCAGACCTACGAGGAAGCCCAGCGCATCGAGCGCCTGGTGCGCACCGGCGAGATCGACCTGGTCTACGTCGCCCCCGAGCGGCTGATGACCGAGCGCTGCCTGAACCTGTTCCAGGCGTCGAAGATCGCGCTGTTCGCCATCGACGAAGCGCACTGCGTCTCGCAATGGGGCCACGACTTCCGGCCCGAGTACATCAAACTGTCGGTGCTGCACGAGCAATTCCCGAACGTGCCGCGCATCGCGCTGACGGCCACCGCCGACCCGCAAACCCGCGCCGAGATCGTGCACCGCCTGCAACTGGGCGACGCGATGCAGTTCGTCTCGTCGTTCGACCGCCCCAACATCCGCTACCAGATCGTCGAGAAGGCCAACGGCCGCAAGCAATTGCTCGACTTCATCACCACCGAGCACGGCGGCGACTGCGGCATCGTCTACTGCCTGTCGCGCAAAAAGGTCGAGGAAACCGCCGAGTTCCTCAACGAAAACGGCGTGCGCGCGATGGCCTACCACGCCGGCATGGACCACGCCAAGCGCGCGGCCAACCAGGCCAAGTTCCTGCGCGAGGAAAACATCGTCATGTGCGCCACGATCGCCTTCGGCATGGGCATCGACAAGCCGGACGTGCGTTTCGTCTGCCACCTCGATCTGCCGAAAAGCATCGAAGGCTACTACCAGGAGACCGGCCGCGCCGGCCGCGACGGCGCCCCCGCCAACGCCTGGATGGCCTACGGTTTGCAGGATGTGGTGCTGCAGCGGCGCATGATCGACGAATCGGAGGCCGACGAAACCTTCAAGCGCGTGCTGGGCAACAAGCTCGACGCGATGCTGGGGCTGTGCGAAACGCTGAGCTGCCGGCGCGTGCGCCTGCTCGACTATTTCGGCGAGCGCTCCGGCCCGTGCGGCAACTGCGACACCTGCCTGATTCCGCCGGTGTCGTTCGACGGCACGGTGCCGGTGCAAAAGCTGCTGTCGGCGGTGTACCGCGTCGACCAGCGCTTCGCCGCCGGCCATGTGATCGAAGTGCTGCGCGGGGTCGAGACCGAACGCATCAAGACCTGGCACCACGATTCGCTGTCGGTGTTCGGCATCGGCGCCGACCGCAGCGAGCAGGAATGGCGCGCCATCCTGCGCCAGGCCATCGCGCTCGGGCTGGTGACGGTCGACCACGAGTCATACAGCTCGCTCAAGCTGACCGACGCCGCGCGGCCGGTGCTCAAGGGCGGACAAAAAGTGCAGCTGCGGCAGTACCAGAAACCGGTCAAGCAGAAAAGCGCCGGCCGCGCCTCCAAGGGCTATGTGGAGAGCGACCTGTCGACCGGCGAACAGGCCATCTTCGACAAGCTGCGCTGGTGGCGGGTGGAGACGGCGCGCGCGCACGACGTGGCGGCGTACATCATCTTCAACGACGCCACCTTGCGCGAGATCGCCAAGGCGCGGCCGACCACCTTGTCGGACCTGCGCGGCATCTCCGGCGTCGGCGAGAAAAAACTGGCGTCCTACGGCGACGAGATCGTCGCCATGATCAGCGAAATGGAGTAACCATGCATCCGTCGGCGATGTTCCATCGTTCGCTCGCGCAGTTGTGCGGGATGTTGGGCAAGATCGAGGCGGCCGACGGTGAAGCCGGCGGCGCTCTGCTGGCGGCGCGCCTGCATGAGGACATGCTGCCGTTTGCGCAGCATGTGCGGGCCACCGCCAATTTCGCGCTGCGCGGCTGCTGCCCGCTGGCCGGGGTGCCGGTGGTCAGCTTCGATGGCGACGAGATCTCGTTCGCCGGATTGCAGTGGCAGGTGGTCGAGACGATGCGTTTTATCGCCGACATCCCGCCGTCCCAATTCAACGGACCGGCGGACCGCATCTGCCGCGACCGCGCGGGCTTCGCCGACCTGGCGCTGCCGGCCGACGAATACCTGAATTTATATATCCTGCCGAATTTCTATTTCCACCTGAGCATGGTGTACGCGATCGCGCGCAGCCGCGGGGTGGCGATCGGCAAGGGCGATTTCGACGGCTATCACATTTACGCGCCGGGCTTTTCGTGGGAAAAGCCAGCGCAACCCGGGTAGCCTCCCTACGCCACGACGCTCCGCCACCGGCTTGGCGGCGCGCCGACGCTGTCGCGGAAGCGGTGGCTGAAATGGCTTAAATCCGCATACCCGCAGGCGTCGGCGATCTGCTGCAAGGGCTGGCTGGTGGTTTTCAACAACCGCCGCGCGTGCTCGATGCGCCGCTGCGCCACCCACGCCGACGGCGGCATGCCGAACGAAATCCTGAACATGCGCGCCAGGTGATACTCCGACATGCACGCCAGCTGCGCCAACGTCGCCAGCGACATTGGCCGCGCCAGATTCGCCTCGATGTAGTCGGCCAGACGGCGCCGCACCGCCGGCGCCAGCCCGCCGCGCACCCGCTGCGCCGGCGCCGGCATCGATTGCGACAGCAGCAGATGGCTCAGGGTCTCGTGCGTCACCTCGTTGGCGCGCAGCCGCGCGTCCGGCCCCTCCCACGACATCCGCGCCAGTCCGGCGCACAAGGCGCCGATGCGCTCATGCTCGAAATAGGTGCGGTCGGCCAGGGTCAGCTCGCGCGGCTCGCGGTCCAGCTCCACCACCGCGCGCCGCGTGAAATGCTCGGGCAAAAAGTAGACGTGCAAGAAGCGCAGCGGCCCGCGCACCATCCAGCTCGATTCGTGCCAGTCCGGCAGCGTGCAAAGCCGTTTCGGCGCGCCATAAAGCCCCGGCAGCTCGCCGCGCTCGGTGCGATAGCCGCCGCCCATGTAGTACGACAGCGTGTGGTGACCCGGCTTGTTGTAGCTGGTCTCGGCGATCTCGGTGTCGCGCCGCCAGATGGCGACGGCCAGATCGTCGCCCAGCCAGGCGAAACGCTCCAGCTGCGCGTCGGTTTCCGACATGGTCCGGAACACGGCGTGCGAAATCAGCCCGTCGGGCGCGGGAGCTGGCGATTTGAGAGGGGAACGTGCGGGCATGATGGATAAAGTCTAGCACGGGCGCGCGTCACGGCCGCGCCGCCGCCGCGAAATGCGCAATTTCAGACAAGCCGCCGGCCCCGCCGCTACGGCATGCTGACGGCATGAATATCTTCCTCTATTTGCTGACTGTCCTGATCTGGGGCACCACCTGGATCGCCATCACCTTCCAACTGGGCGTGGTGCCGGCGCCGGTGTCGATCGCCTACCGTTTCTGGCTGGCGGCAGCCGTGCTGATGGCCTTCCTGCTGATCACCCGCAAACCCTGGTGGCCGCCGCGCCAGGCCTGGCCCTACCTGTTCGCGCAGGGGATCGCGCTGTTTTGCCTGAACTTCCTGTGCTTCTACTACGCCAGCCAGTGGGTCGCCAGCGGGCTGGAAGCGGTGGTGTTCTCCACCGCGCCGCTGTGGAACGCGATCAACGGCCGCATCTTCCTCGGCCGGCCGATCCGCCGCCAGGTGATGATGGGCGCCCTGCTCGGCCTGGGCGGCATCGTGCTGCTGTTCGCGCCGCAGATGGCCGGCCACTGGAACGACAGCAAGGTGCTGTTCGGCCTCGCGCTGACCCTGGCCGGCACCTTGTGCTTCTCGTGCGGGAACCTGCTGTCGAGCCGCATGCAGTCGCTGGGACTGACGCCGGCATTGACCAACACCTGGGCCATGCTGATCGGCTCGACCACCCTGGGCCTGGCCGCACTGGCGATGGGGATGCCGTTCGCGCTCGATCCGTCGCCGCGCTACCTGGGCGCGCTGCTGTACCTCGCCATTCCAGGCTCGGTGATCGGCTTCACCGCGTATTTGCTGCTGGTCGGGCGCATAGGACCGGACCGCGCGGCCTATTCCACGGTATTATTCCCCATCGTGGCACTGACCATATCGACCATTTACGAAGGCTACCACTGGACGCCGCTCGCCTTGAGCGGGCTGGCGCTGGTGTTGGCGGGGAACCTGCTGGCGTTTCTGCCGCTGGCGCCGCGCACCAAACCAATGGAGGCCGCATAACCCGGGGGACGCATGACCAGCAGGGCTTATTTCGCAGGACTGACTTTACTGGCCGCTGTTTCAGCGCACGCCGCCGCACCACCCGCCGATACCGTCTACCGCAACGGCTACATCTACACCGTGGACGCCAAGGACAGCGTGCAACAGGCGCTGGCAGTGCGCGCCGGCCGCATCGTCTACGTCGGCGACAACGCCGGCCTCCAGCCGCTGACCGGCAAGGCCACCAAAGTCGTCGACCTGAAAGGGCGCATGCTGATGCCCGGACTGGTCGACGGCCATATGCATCCGCAATCGGGCGGCAGCCGCCTGCTCAATTGCAGCCTCGATTATCAAGCGCTGACGGTCGCCCAGTTCCAGTCGCGCATCCAGGCCTGCATCGACAAGGACAAGCTCAGTGGCAAACCCTCGGGCCCCGAGCGCTGGCTGGTGGTGGTCAATTGGTTCCAGCAAGGGATGCTGCCGGAAGGCGTGGAAACCACCGCCGCCACCTTGGACGCGCTGAAAACCGACCGCCCGGTGCTGGTTCGCTCGTCGTTCGGCCACTCCGTGCAGCTCAATTCCAAGGCGATCAAACTGGCCGGCATCACGCGCGAGACCAAGGATCCGGCCGGCGGAAAAATCACCCGCGACGCCGGCGGCAACGCCACCGGGCTGCTGGAGGACGCCGCCCAGGACATGGCGATGAATTTGCTGCCGCCGCTGACGGTGGCGGAGAACCTGGCCGCGTCCACCGCCGCGCTGGCGGCGATGCGCCAGCAGGGCATCACCTCCTTCCTCGACGCCTACACCGATCCGGAAACGATGACCGCCTTCACCGACCTGCACAAGCAGGGCAAGCTGACGGCGCGCGCCCACTTCGCGGTGCTGGTCGATCTGGACAAGGGCGCCACGCCGCAAAGCGCCGTCGCCGAGCTGCTCAAGCAGCAAAAGCAGTTCGACCAGGGCCCGACAGCGGTCGCGCCATCGCTGCAGGTGCGCCACGCCAAACTGTTCATGGACGGCGTGATCTCGGCGCCCGCCTTCACCGGCGCCATGCTGGAGCCGTACCTGGTCAACAAGGGCACCGCCGCCAAACCGGACTGGCAGCCCGGCGCCAGCAACGGACCGGCGAGCTACTTCACCCAGGAGGCGCTGAGGACCACGCTGACGGAACTGGCCAACGCCAAGATCGATCCGCACATCCACGTCGACGGCGACCGCGCCGTGCGCGAGACGCTGGACGCGATCGAGTACCTGCGCTCGACGCCCGCCGGCAAGGACGTGCGTCCGGCGCTGGCGCACGATGAAATCGTCGACCCGGCCGACTATCCGCGCTTCGCCAAGCTCGATGTGACGCCGGTGCTGTCGTTCCAATGGGCCAAACCGGCGCCCGACACCGTCGGCGCATTGAAGGACTATATGGGGCCGGCGCGCTACGCCACCGTCGAGCCGCAGGCGCTGCTGCTCGACGCCGGCGCCCGCATCGCCTATGGCAGCGACTGGCCGGTCGATCCGCTGGACGAATGGTTCGCGCTCAAGGTGGGCGTGACCCGCACCGCCGCCCCGGACGCCGGCAAGGAATACGCCGGCCGGCTGGGCAAGCAACCCGGCCTGACGCGCGAGGCCGCGCTGCGCGCCATCACCCTCAACGCGGCCTACACCTTGCGCCAGGAGGCGCTGACCGGCTCCCTGGAAGTGGGCAAGCTGGCCGACATGATCGTGCTGGACCGGAATTTCTTCACGATCCCGGCCCAGGACATCGCCAACATCAAGGTGCTGCAGACTGTCGTCGGGGGCAAAATTGTGTATCAGGCCAAGGGCATGCGTTAAGATGTCGGCCTCACACGCCAGCACTTGAACAGACCCGCCATGCAATTCGCCATCTCCCTGTTGATCATCGTCGCCACCGCGCTGGTGGTCTACGCGATCATCAAGACCAATCCCGCCAAGCCGATGGTGCTGCCACCGCGCCCGGCCACCCCGTACGAGCCGACACTGCCGGAGACGCCGGATACGCCGGCGGCGCTCCACTGGTCCGACGATGGCCGCTTCCTGGTCGAAGTGGTCAACGAGTCACGCTACCAGAACACGCTCAAGGAGCTGGCCGGCGACCATGGCGACCAGCCGGCCAGGGTGCCGTATCTGGCCACCTTGGTGCCGGACGACGCCAATCCGTACGAAAGCGCCGCCGTCGCCGTGTTCCTCGACGGCCGCATGGCCGGCTACCTGTCGCGCAAAGCCTCGCTGGCCTTCCGCGCCAACCTGAAACGCGAGGAAGTCGCCGACCGGATCACCACCTGCGACGCGCAGGTGCGCGGCGGCGGCGTGTGGAAGAACAGCCGCCTGGCGTATGTGGTGGTGCTGGATATGGAGACGCTGGAGGCGTGATGAAGTCGCTGGCCACACTGGTATTGGCGATGGCGGGCGGCGCGGCCGCCGGCCAGACCTTGACCGTGCATTACAGCGAACGGGCGGGGGTGCACTACACCACGCCGCAGGGCCGGTTGGCCGGGGAAGCGGCCAGGCCGGTGACCGAGGCCCTCGACGCCGCCGGCATCGCCTACGAAATCCGCCCAACGCCGGCCAAGCAGCAGCTGGTACTACTGAAGGAAAACCGCGAGCCGGCCTGCATGATGAGCTGGGTCGAGCTACCCGGCCGCGACGACAAGGGCAAATTCTCGGACGTGATCTATCGCGATACGTCCGAGCGCCGCCTCTGGTGCAGCAAGGTGGTGCCGGACGATGTGATCGAGCGCTTCAACGCGGCGCTGGCCCGGCAAGCCAAATAACTACTTTTTGGTGAAGACCAGATCCCACACGCCGTGGCCCAGTTTCAGGCCGCGGTTTTCAAACTTGGTCAGCGGACGGTAGGCCGGTTGCGGCGCGTAGCCGTCGGCGGTGTTTTGCAGGCCCGCTTCGGCGCCCAGCACTTCCAGCATCTGCACCGCGTAGTCTTCCCAGTCGGTCGCGCAGTGCAGGTAGCCGCCCACGGCCAGCTTTTGCACCAGCAGCTGGACGAACGGCGCCTGGATCAGGCGGCGCTTGTTGTGGCGCGCCTTGTGCCACGGGTCCGGGAAGAAGATGTGCACGCCGTGCAGCGAGCCGTCCGGGATCATCTGGTTCAGCACCTCGACCGCGTCGTGCTGGATGGCCTTCAGATTGGTCAGGCCCTGTTCGTCGATCAGCTTGAGCAGGCTGCCCACGCCGGGCGTGTGCACTTCGACGCCGATGAAATCCTTCTCCGGCATCGCGGCGGCGATGTGCGCGGTGGTGCCGCCCATGCCGAAGCCGATTTCCAGCACCACCGGCGCCTTGCGGCCGAACGCCTGCTCGTAGTCGAGCGGCGCCTTGGTGTAGCCGATCATGAACTTCGGCCCCTGCTCCTCCAGCGCGCGCGCCTGCGCGGTCGACAGGCGGCCGGCGCGGGTGACGAAGCTGCGGATGCGGTGTTCGGTCGGGTCGTAGAGCATCGGCCGCGCCGGGCCGTCTTTAGGGGTTTCGGAAGACATGATGGAAGCTGGTGGATGAGCTGATAAATAATGAGGCAGCATTATATCAGTGTCGCCCCCCTGCCCCGGGCGCCGCGTCAGCAAAAGATTGACACCCACAAGGACTTGAGGTCTAATCGTGAAAAGAGGCGTGAAATCGTTTTCAAACGTCATAATGCCCTCCCCGCCCCGTGTTTAACCTGCTAGAACGACAAAAATGACCGATTTCACGCAATTCCCACCTTCGTTTACCTGGGGCATCGCCACCAGCGCCTTCCAGATCGAAGGCGGCGCCAGCGCCGACGGCAAAGGCCCGTCGATCTGGGATACCTTCAGCCACACCCCCGGCAAGATCATCGACGGCACCAACGGCGACGTCGCCTGCGACCACTACAACCGCTACCCGGAAGACGTGGCCATCATGGCCGGCCTGGGCGTGGACGCCTACCGCTTCTCGATGGCCTGGTCGCGCGTGCAGCCGACCGGCAAAGGCGCATGGAACGAAGCCGGCTTCGCGTTTTACGACCGCCTGCTGGCGGAACTGGAAAGCAAGGGCATCGACGCCCACCTGACCCTGTACCATTGGGACCTGCCGCAAGGCCTGGAGGACGAAGGCGGCTGGCTCAATCGCGACACCGCCTACCGCTTCGCCGACTACGCGGCCGAAGTGGCGCGCCGCTTCGGCAACCGCCTGAAAACGATTGCGACCCACAACGAGCCATGGTGCACGGCCAACCTGGGCTATGGCAATTCGCAGTTCGCGCCGGGCGTGACCGACCTGAAAAAATCGGTGCAGGTCTCGCACCACCTGCTGCTGTCGCACGGACTGGCGATGCAGGCGATGCGCGCGGTCGGCAGCTCGGCCAAACTGGGCATCGTGCTCAATCAGTGGACCGCCGACCCGGCCACCGACAGCGCGGCCGACATCGCGATGGCCGAATTCGAATACGCCCGCTCGGTGCAGTGGTTCATGGACCCCATCTTCAAGGGCAAGTACCCGCAGCTGGCGCTGGACGTCTACGGCGAAAACGGTCCGGAGATCCACGCCAACGACTTCAAGGACATCCAGCACCGCATCGACTTCCTGGGCGTGAACTACTACTTCCGCTCCTACTGCAGCGCCGAAGTGCCGCCGCGCCAGCCGGAAGCGAAACTGGGCAAGACCGACATGGGCTGGGAGATCTACCCGGACGGCTTGACCGAACTGCTGCTCAAGCTCCACGACGAATACGAGCTGCCGCCGATCTACATCACCGAGAACGGCATGGCCAATCCGGACACCGTCGTCAACGGCGAAGTGCCGGACGAGGCGCGCATCGATTTCGTGCTGCGCCACCTGAAGGCCCTCAACGACGCCCGCCTGCAAGGCGTGAACGTGCAAGGCTACTTCCTTTGGAGTTTGCTGGATAACTTCGAATGGAACTCGGGCTACGCCAAGCGTTTCGGCATCGTCCATGTCGACTACGCGACGCAGAAGCGCACCCTGAAGCACAGCGCGCTGTGGTACCGCGATTACCTGGTCCAGCAGCGCGCGGAGCAGGCCGCGCACGCCGCGTAAAGGCGTAATCACGTAGGGCGGATCAGCGGCGCGCCGTCATCGGCCATCAATGGGCCGCCGGCGGCTCTTTGATGGCCGATTACGCTCCGCCAATCCGCCCTACGTAATCAACTCGACGCATCACCCGCAGTACTCATTGGCCGCAGAGCCAAGTGCTACACTCCACAGAGAACAACGAGGACGACACCATGCAGACAGCACCTTCCGCCACGCCGCAAGAGCATCCGAAGCCGCCGGCGCCTCCCGCCCCGGGCGACCGGCAATCGCTGTTCCGCGCGATGTTCGCGCGCGGCACGCCGATGCTGTGGGTGCCGACCGGGTACTTCTCGATGGCGCTGACGTACATGATGCTCACCAGCGTCACCTCCATCATGTTCAAGAACCTCGGCATGAGCAACGGCGAGGCGGCGCAATACGCCAGCTATCTGATCCTGGCCTACACCATCAAGCCGCTGTTCGCCCCCTTCGTTGAAATGTACCGCACCAAGAAGTTCTTCGTGCTGTGCGCGCAACTGATCGTCGGCATCGGCTTCGGCGCGGTCGCGCTGTCGATGTCGCTGCCGAACTACCTGCACATCATGGTGTTCCTGTTCGGGCTACTGTCGCTGGTCGGCGCCACCCAGGACATCGCCTCCGACGGCGTGTATGTCACCTCGCTCGATTCGAAGACGCAGTCGCTGTTCTGCGGCATCCAGAGCCTGAGCTGGAACGTCGGCCCCATCGTCGCCTCGGGCGGCATGGTGTACCTGAGCGGCTGGCTGCACACCCACTACTTCCACCACGAAGCCGGCGTGTTCGGCCCGGCGTGGATCGACTCGTGGCGCATCATCTTCTTCATCGCCGCCGCCATCACCGTCGTCACCGCGCTGTGGCACCTGCGCGTGATGCCGGACGGCGCCAAGGCCGAAAACGCGCCCAAGTCGGTGGCCGACGCCGCGTTCATCCTGCGCGACTCCTTCGTCACCTTCTTCCAGAAGCGCGACGTCTGGCTGATGGTCGGCTTCGCGTTCGTGTTCCGCCTCAGTATCGGCCTGCTGGAAAAAATCGGCCCGTTCTTCATGGTCGATCCGATCGCCAAGGGCGGCCTGGGACTGTCCAACGAAATGCTCGGCCTGATCTACGGCACCTATGGCCTGATCGCCGTGCTGCTGGGCTCCTTGCTCGGCGGCATCTTCGTCGCGCGGCGCGGCCTGCCGGCCACGTTGTTCATCCTGTGCTGCGCGGTCAACATCCCCAACGTCACGTTCTTGCTGATGGGCATTTACCAGCCGGAAAGCCTTTGGCTGATCAGCGCCGGCGTGGCGATCGAAAAATTCTTCTTCGGCTTCGGCTCGGTCGGCTTCATGATTTACCTGATGCAGCAGCTGGCGCCGGGCAAGTACACCACCACCCACTACGCCTTCGGCACCGGCCTGATGGGCCTGTGCATGCTGGTCACCGGCGTCATCAGCGGCCACCTGCAGCAGGCGCTCGGTTATGTACACTACTTCTGGTTGGTGATGGCGGCGACGATTCCATCTTTCCTGGTCACGTGGTTTGCGCCCTTCCATAATAAGGAGTAGGCTGTCCAAAAAATGAACCGCTTTTAAGTGTGCGTTGGCACGCGCACGATTGACCCAAGTCCGGTCTGTTGAAGTTTGCGTCGGTATGATGGCCCGCAAGGGAATTTATTAGTCAATCGTCAAAGGACTTGCGCATGGTCACGGAAACACTGCGGTTCAACGGCATCAAAAGGGAGCTGCTCGGTGATCCATCGGAGACCGAGATCGACGACCTGCGCCGCGAGCTCGAGGAGCGTATCCGTTACTTTTTGCCCGACGGCGGCGTCCCCTCGGACCCGCTGACCGAGGCCATGCGCGCGGCGGCGCTGAGCACCGGCAAGCGCATGCGCCCTTTGTTGCTGATGCTGGTCGCGCGCGACCTCGGCTGCTCGTCGCCGGCCCTGCTCGACGCCGCCTGCGCGGTCGAACTGGTGCACGCCGCCTCCCTGATCCTCGACGACATGCCGTGCATGGACGACGCCAAGCTGCGCCGCGGCAAGCCCACGGTGCATATCCAGTTCGGCGAAAACGTCGCCATCCTGGCGTCGGTCGCCCTGCTCAGCCGCGCTTTCCACATTCTTTCCCAGACTCAAGACATCTCGCCGCTGATCCGCACGCGGCTGGTCTGCGCGCTGGCCGAGACGGTCGGCGCGCAGGGACTGGTCCGGGGGCAATTCGAGGATTTGCACGGCGGCCATAAACGCTCGGTCGACGACATCGCCACCACCAACGAGCTCAAGACCGGCGTGCTGCTCGGCCTTTCCGTCGAGATGGCCGGCATCATCGCCCAGGCCGACGAACGGGTGCTGCAATCGTTGCGCTCGTTCGCCATGGCCGCCGGCCACGCGTTCCAGATCAAGGACGACCTGCTGGATGTCCCCGGCAACGACTGCGCGCAGACGGGCAAGGATGTCGGCAAGGACGCCGGCAAGGCGACCATCACCGCCACCCTCGGCATGGAAAAGACCCAGCGCCGCCTGGCCGCGCACCTGCGCGACGCCGACGACTATCTGACGGACGCCATCGGCAGCAAACAGCGCACGCGCCTACTGGTCGGAAACCTGTTCCGCAAGGCCGGCCCGGTCGTCGATCTGCACGCGCCGTAACGCGCGCGTCGAGAGGACATCGCATGGCCCACTTCGGCGTGGTCGCCCCGGCCTTCTACAGCCATTTCAACGCCTTGTCGGCGCTGGCGCTAGCGTTGATCGAGCGCGGACACCAGGTCACCTTCCTGCACCGGCCCGACGCCGCCGGCTGGCTAAGCAACGAGCGCGACGCCCGCATCGGCTTCCACGCGCTCGGCGCCGACCGCTATCCGCCAGGGTCGCTGGACGCCTCGCTGCGGCTGGCCGCCAATCCGGGCAGCCCGCTGGGACTGCGCAAGGTCATCGTCGACATGGCCGACACCACCGACATGCTATGCCGCGAACTGCCCGCCGCGATCGCAGCCCTGCGCATCGACGCCCTGCTCGGCGACCAGATGGAGGCGGCGGCTGGATTGGTGGCCGAGGCGCTGGGGATGCCGTTCGTCTCGGTGGCCTGCGCGCTGCCGGTCAACCGCGAACCGGGCATTCCGCTGCCGGTGATGCCGTTCCAATTCGGCACCGACGAGCGTTCGCTGAAGATGTATGAAGGCAGCTCCCGCGTCTACGACTGGCTCATGGCGCCGCACCGCAAGGTGATCGAGCGGCAGGCGCGCGCGCTGGGCATCCCGGCGCGCGGCATGCTGCACGAGTGCCTGTCGCCGCTGGCGCAAATCAGCCAGACGATTGCCGCCTTCGATTTTCCGCGCCAGCAGCTGCCAGCGAATTTCCACCACGTCGGCCCGCTGCGGCACGCCGCCCCAGGTGGCGTCTTGCACGCCGGCCCGCGCATCGACCCCATGCCGGTCGTTGCCGAGGGCCGCCCGTTCATCTTCGCCTCGCTGGGCACCTTGCAAGGCCAGCGCCTTGCGCTGTTCAAGCGCATCGCGCAAGCCTGCCGGGGGCTGAATGTTCAACTGCTGGTCGCCCACTGCGGGGGATTGAACCCGCAACAGTCGCAGACGGTCGAGCGGGCCGGTCCCGCCGGCGCGACCACGGTGTGCGCGTTCGCGCCACAGCAGGCGGTGCTGGCCCGCGCCGACGCCGTGGTTTCGCACGCGGGGCTGAACACGGCGATGGACGCGATAGCGGCGCGCACGCCGATCCTGGCCCTGCCGATCGCCTTCGACCAGCCGGGCGTGGCGTCGCGGATCTGCCATGCCGGCATCGGGCTGCGGGCGTCGCCGCGCTTCACCGGCGCGGCGCAACTGGGCAGGCATTTGCGGCGGCTGCTCGACGAACCGGAATACGGCCAGCGGCTTGCCGGCCTGTCGGAGCAGCTGGCGCAAGCGGGCGGCACGCCGCGCGCCGCCGACATCGTCGAAACAGCGCTAAACCTCAACCGCCGGAATGACAGCGACGCCCGCCGCACCGCGAGCGGCATCGCATGACCGCCGCGCCGTACGACGTGATCCTGGCCGGCGGCGGCCTGGCCAACGCGCTGATCGCCTGGCGGCTGCGGACCGCGCGTCCATCGCTGCGCATCCTGCTGCTCGAACAGGATGACCGCATCGGCGGCAACCATACCTGGTCGTTCCATGACAGCGACCTCGATGCGGCGCAGCGGCAGTGGCTCGCGCCATTGGTCTCGGCGCGCTGGCCGGATTACGACGTCATCTTCCACGAACACGCCAGGACGCTCGACGGCGGCTATGCCAGCATCGCCTCCGACGATTTCGCCCGCGTCATCGAAGCGGCGCTGGGCGACGCGCTGCGGCTCGGCGCCCGAATAGGGCAAGTGGGTCCAACCACGGTGACCCTGGCCGGCGGAGAGATCCTGCACGCCGGCGCCGTCATCGACGGCCGTGGCCCGCGCCCGTCGGACCGGCTGGCGCTGGGCTACCAGACCTTCCTCGGACAGGAGGTGCGCCTGGCCGCGCCGCACGGACTGGCCTCGCCCATCATCATGGACGCCAGCGTCGCGCAGCAAGGCGGCTACCGTTTCGTCTACGTGCTGCCTTTCGCGCCCGACCGCCTGCTGATCGAGGACACGCACTACGTCGACACCGGCGTGTGGGAGCCGGAACGGCTGCGCGCCAACATCGCCGCCTATGCCGCCTCGCGCGGCTGGCGCATCGAAGAAATCATCCGCGAGGAACACGGCTCGCTGCCGATCGTGCTGGCCGGCGACATCGATCGATTCTGGTCGGACCTCGACGGCCAACCGACTTCCGGCCTGCGCGCGGGCCTGTTCCACCCGACGACCGGCTATTCGCTGCCGCACGCGGTGCGGCTGGCCGAGCGAATCGCCGCGCTGGACGACTTGGGCGCGCCCGCCTTGTTCGACGCCATCCGCCAGACCGCGCTGCACGAATGGCGCGGGCAGCGCTTTTTCCGGCTGCTCAACCGGATGCTGTTCCTGGCCGGCGACGCCGACAGCCGCTGGCGCGTGATGCAGCGTTTTTACCATTTGCCGGCGCCGTTGATCGCGCGCTTTTACGCCGGCCGTCCGACCCTCGGCGACAAGGTCCGTCTGCTGTCGGGAAAACCGCCGGTGCCGGTCGGCCAGGCCATATCGGCCGCACGCAAAATCCATCCCCACCAAATCAGGAAACCCGAATGAACGAAACAAAACAGGCAGTGGTCGTCGGCGCCGGCTTTGGCGGCCTGGCGCTGGCCATCCGTCTGCAAGCGAGCGGGATTCAAACCACCCTGCTCGAAAAACGCGACAAGCCGGGCGGCCGCGCCTACGTCTACGAAGACCAGGGCTACACCTTCGACGCCGGCCCCACCGTCATCACCGATCCATCGGCGATCGAGGAGCTGTTCACCGTCGCCGGCAAGCGCCTGTCCGACTACGTCGAGATGCTGCCGGTGGCGCCGTTCTACCGCCTTTGCTGGGAGGACGGCAGCCACTTCGACTACGCCAACGACCAGGAATCGCTGGACCGCCAGATCCACGCGCTCAACCCGGCCGACGTGCAGGGCTACCAGCGCTTCCTGGCATACTCCAAGGCGGTGTTCGACGAAGGCTATCTGAAACTGGGCGCCGTGCCCTTCCTGTCGTTCCGCGACATGATCGCGGCCGGCCCGCAACTGGCCAAGCTGCAGGCATGGCGCAGCGTCTACAGCATCGTCTCGAAGTTCATCCAGAACGAGCACCTGCGGCAGGCGTTCTCCTTCCACTCGCTGCTGGTCGGCGGCAACCCGTTCGCCACGTCGTCGATCTACACCTTGATCCACGCGCTCGAGCGGCGCTGGGGCGTGTGGTTTCCGCGCGGTGGCACCGGCGCGCTGGTCAACGGCATGGTGCGCCTGTTCCAGGATATCGGCGGCCGCATCGAACTGAATGCCGACGTGGCGGCCATCGAGGCCAGCGGCGCGCGCGTCAACGGCGTGCGCCTGGCGGACGGACGCCACTTCCCCGCGCAGGCGGTGGCTTCCAACGCCGACGTCGTCCACACCTATGCAGATCTGCTGTCGCAGCATCCGCGCGGCCCGTCGGAGGCCGGCTCGCTGCGCAAAAAACGCTTCAGCAACTCGCTGTTCGTGCTGTACTTCGGGCTCAATCACCACCATAGCCAGCTACAGCACCACACCGTCTGCTTCGGACCGCGCTACAAGGAACTGATCACCGAGATCTTCGGCGGCAAAACGCTGGCCGACGACTTTTCGCTGTACCTGCACGCGCCCTGCATCACCGATCCGTCGCTGGCGCCGCCGGGCTGCGGCAGCCATTACGTGCTGGCGCCTGTGCCGCACCTGGGCAACGCGGATATCGACTGGACCGTCGAAGGTCCGCGCTACCGCGACCGCATCTTCGAATACCTGGAGCGCCGCTACATGCCCGGCCTGCGCGACCAGCTGGTCACCAGCCGCATCTTCACGCCGCTCGACTTCCGCGACCAGCTCAACGCGCATGTCGGCTCGGCGTTTTCGCTCGAACCTATCCTGACGCAGAGCGCCTGGTTCCGGCCGCACAACCGCGACAGCGAGCTGGCGAACCTGTACCTGGTCGGCGCCGGCACCCATCCCGGCGCCGGCGTGCCGGGGGTGATCGGCTCGGCCAAGGCGACGGCCGGTTTGATGATCGAGGAGTTCGGGCGATGAGCGAGGCGCTGCTGGATCACGCGACCCAGACCATCAAGGTCGGCTCCAAAAGCTTCGCGGCGGCGGCGAAGCTGTTCCCGGCCGACGTACGGCGCAGCGTGTTGATGCTGTACGCGTGGTGCCGCCATTGCGACGACGTGGTCGACGGCCAGGAGCTGGGCTTCGGCGCGGTGCAACTGGCGCCGGACGACGCCGCCGAAAAACTGGCGCAACTCGAGGACCAGACCAGGCGCGCCTACGCGGGCGAGAAGATGTCGGATCCCGCCTTCGCCGCCTTCCAGGAGGTGGCGCTGCGCCACAAGATCGAGCCGCGCTTCGCCTTCGACCACCTGGCCGGTTTCGCCATGGACGTGGAGCAGGCGCGCTACGAGACCATCGACGACACGCTGCGTTACTGCTATCACGTGGCCGGCGTGGTCGGCCTGATGATGTCGTCGATCATGGGCGCCAGCAAGCCGACGGTGCTGGACCGCGCCTGCGACCTCGGCTTGGCTTTTCAACTGACCAATATCGCGCGCGACATCGTCGAGGATGCGCGCATGGGCCGCTGCTACGTGCCCGCCGCATGGCTGCGCGAAGCGGGGATTCCGCTGGACGAGGTGGCGCTGCCCGGGCACCGCGCGGCCCTGTCCAGGGTGGCGTCAAGGCTGGTCGATTACGCCGAACCGTATTACGCCTCCGCCAACCAGGGCATCATCGCGCTGCCGCTACGCAGCGCGTGGGCCATCGCCACGGCGCGCAACGTCTACCGGCAGATCGGGATCAACGTGAAAGCGCGCGGCGCGCACGCCTGGGATGAACGGGTTGGCACGTCGCGCGCGACCAAACTGTGGCTGCTGGCGAAGGGCGGCGCCAGCGCGCTTACTTCGCGTCTTCGGCGGATGTCGGCGCGTGCGCCGGGTTTGTGGCAGCGTCCCGACCACGTTGGCGCAGCGGGCCATCGTGCAGCACGCGCAGTTGACGCTTGAGCTCGTCGACCGGCGGCGCGTACAGGAATCCGAACGAGACCGCGCCCTCTTTCCCCTCGACGGCGTGATGCATGCGGTGCGCCTGGTAAAGTCGCTTCAGATAGCCGCTGCGCGGCGTGTACTGGAACGGCCAGCGGCGGTGCACCAAGCCGTCGTGCGCGACGAAGTACAGGAAGCCGTAGGCGGTCATGCCGGCGCCTATCCATTCGAGCGGATGGTGGCCTTCGGTACCGAAATAAATCAGCGCGATCGCCAGCCCGGCGAACACCACGGCGTACAGATCGTTTTTCTCGAACCATCCGGTGCGCGGCTCGTGGTGCGAGCGGTGCCAGCCCCAACCGAAACCATGCATCACATATTTGTGCGCGACAATAGAAAACAATTCCATCAACACAATGGTGATCAGGACGATGAGCGTGTTCAGTATCATGGGTCGTATCGGTCCGTCAGGGGGTGGGCAGCGCTGGCAACAGCCGTGGACACAGCCTACCATAACCGCTATTTCCACAGCGCCAGCAACTCGCCTTCGCCATTCAACGCAGCCAAGAAAAGGAAACCCATGCATTCACTGATCAAGCCATCGTTGCTCATCTCCACCTTCCTGCTGGCCGCCACGGTGTCGGCCGCCACGATCGAGGTAAAGGTCTCGTCGGTCGTCGGCGGCAGGGGCAAGGTGAATGTCGCCGTGTGCGACAAGGAGCGATTCTTGAAGGATTGCCTGTACAGCGGCTCGGCGCCGGCGCAGGCCGGCGAGACCGTCGTCACGATCCAGAACGTGCCCAAAGGCACCTGGGCGGTGCTGGCCTACCAGGACGAGAACCAGAACGACAAGCTGGACCGCAACCTGATCGGCATCCCCAGCGAAAACTACGGCTTCAGCCGCGACGCCCGCGGCAAGTTCGGCCCACCGGATTTCAGCGACGCCGCCATCGACGTGCGCGACGACGCGATGGCCGTCACGATCAAGCTGCGCTAATCGCCAGCAACGCCAACCCCGGGGTCAAGTCTGTCATTGCGACACGGGCTCGGCCCTACTGTCGCCGGCACTCATCCTAAAGACGAGTTCGTGTCGTAATGTCAGACTTGACCCCGAAAAAAAAAGGCCCCTCGACTGGGAAGCCGAGGAGCCATAAGACCACAGACAACACTGGACTACATGAAAACGATGCATACTGCGAGAAGATATGGTGAAAACGATTTCAGATAAGATGAAATCGTTTTCCTTGATCTTGAAATCGATTTCATAATACAGAGTTATGAATCGCGATGTCAAACTAAAAATCACGTCATCGTTGTTTTTCCTGGCTCCGAGCTGGGAGCTCAGCCCTTCGCGGCGCCCAGCCTGGCGCTGGCGGCGATCACCAGCATCGCGGCGCCGAGGCCGGCGAACGCGAGGTTCAGGCTGACGGCGTGCGCGACAAAGCCGATGATCGCCGGTCCGGCAAGAATGCCCGCATAGCCGAGCGTGGTGATGGCGCCGATCGCCAGCCCGGCCGGCATCGCGCTCTGGTTGCCGGCGGCCGTAAACAGGATCGGCACCACGTTCGACGCGCCCAGCCCCACCAGCAGGAAGCCCACCAGCGCCAGCGGCGCGGACGGCGCCAGCACGGCGGCGAAAAAGCCGGCCGCGCTGCACAGGCCGCCCAACAGCAGCACGCGCTTGCCACCGAGCCGGCTCACCACGCGGTCGCCGGTCAGGCGTCCCACCGTCATCGCCGCCGCGAAGGCCGCATAACCGAGGCCCGCGCGGGTGGCGTCCATGTTCTGCTCCGACGTCAGCAGCAAGGCGCTCCAGTCCAGGATCGCCCCTTCGGCCAGGAAGCACAGGAAACACAGCACGCCGATGAAGATCACCGCGCCGTGCGGCACCACGAACATCGACCCGTGTCCCTCGCCCGCATCCGGCTCGCGCAGCAGATGCGGCGCCGCCGCGACCAGCGACAGCGCCACCAGCAGCGACACCACCGCACTGGCGGCGGCGGGACTCAACCCCGCCCACAACATCAACGCCATCAAGCCGGCGCCGATAAACCCGCCGACGCTGAACAAGCCGTGAAAGCCCGACATCAGCGAACCGCCGCTTTCACGTTCGACGATCACCGCCTGCACATTCATCGCCACATCGAGCGTGCCGAGCGCCGCGCCGAACGCGAACAGCGTGGCCCCCAGCAGCATCGGCGTGGGCGCGACCGCCAACCCTGGCAGCACCAGGCACACGAAAGCGCCCGACACCAGCACCACCACGCGGCAGCCGAAGCGCGACGCCAGCAAGCCGGTAACGGGCATCGCCATCAGCGAGCCGGCGCCAAGGCACAGCAGCAGCAGGCCCAGGTCCGCCTCGCCCAGCGCCAGGCGCTGCTTGGCGAACGGCACCAACGGCGCCCAGGCCGACATGGCCAGGCCGGCGGCAAGAAAGGCAAGACGAGTGGACAGGCGCTGGTTCGGGCCGACTGAATTCATAGGGGGTTTTCCGGAGTGGGGCAAAGCGATCTCAAGCTTGAAGTATACGGCAAGTCACATCGGCGGGCGGCCAAGCCACGAAATCCGCACGAAAACAGTGCATCGGTGCGAGCGCTCACATTGCTATCGAGCCTGTTGGCGCATGATCGGTTCCGCGTTGTTCAACAATCATAAGGAAAAATCATGCAGACTCAACCATTCACACCCGGCGCGGTGGTCAGCCGCGATGGCGACGACGGCTACGCCTCCGGCGTCTCCTGGGGCGCCATCTTCGCCGGCGCGGCCGCCGCCGCCGCCCTGTCCTTCCTGCTGCTGATGCTCGGCATGGGCCTGGGCCTGTCGTCGGTCTCGCCGTACGAGTACAACGCCGCGCCGCTGGGCGTCGCCGCGATCGTCTGGATCGCCTTCACGCAATTGGCCGCGTCGGGCATCGGCGGCTACGTGGCCGGCCGGCTGCGCGTCAAATGGGCCAGCATCCACGGCGACGAAGTGCACTTCCGCGACACCGCGCACGGCCTGCTGGCATGGGCCGTGGCGACCTTGATCACGGTGGCGGTACTGGCCGGCGGCGCGCGCGCTGTCCTCAGCGGCACCATCGACGCCGGCGCCGCAGCGGCACCGGCGCTGACGGCAGGCGCATCGGCAGTGGCCGACAACCCGCGCTCGAACGACTACTTCGCCGACATGCTGCTGCGTTCGCCGAACGGCCAGGGCGCCACGGCATCGGAGCGTGAAGAGATCACCCGCATTCTGGTTGCCGATCTGGCGGCCGGCAAAATCAGCGCCGACGACCGCAACTACATGGCGCAACTGGTCGCCAAACGCAGCGGCCTGTCGCAAGCGGAAGCGGAACAGCGCGTCGATTCGATCTACGCCCAAGCCAAGCAGACCGCGGCGGAAGTGAAAGCCAAGGCCATGGCCGCGGCGGAAGCGGCCCGCAAAGCAGCTGCACGTTCGGCACTGTGGATGACCTTCGCGCTGCTGCTGGGCGCCTTCGTTGCCAGCCTGTGCGCCACCATCGGCGGCCGCAACCGCGATCACGCGCGTGTCGTCACGCGCACCGTCATCTAATTCAAGGAGAATACTATGCGCTCGATACTGCTACTGCTGCTCGGCATCCCACTGCCCATCATCATCCTGATCGCGATCCTGACGTAATAACGTCGGCGTGATTTGACAGCAAGGCCGGCCCACATGTGGCCGGCCTTGCTTCGTTTGGGAGGGCTTTCTGCAAGGACTGGCACCGCGAGCCTGACCGACCTGTTTGGTGCGGCAAGAATTATCGACGCGCTTTCCAATGCGAATGCGGCCGTCAAACTGCTTGGGGAGCTCGGCATCGGGACGGGAACGACAGGACAGCAACTTGTCTTCTTGCGCCAGCCCTTCCCATGTGACGCGGTTCATCGTCAGAAGATAGAGGTGTCCCAGCCACAGGTATGCGGCGGAACAACGACACCTGCCTGGCGCCCGCCGGACCCGTCGGGAAACTTTTAAAGATTTGGTGCAGGGGGAGTTGCTTAGCCGTGTATTCGGGCACGACCGTCGCCATCTCCGCCACCTCGCCCTTCCCGACGGTGCTCAACGCTTCGTCGCCGCTGGAAAGCTCGCCTCCCCAGTGGTCGTCGATCTTCAGGCGGCCACGCGATTCCTTTTCTATGGCGGCAAAAAACACATCCTTGATGAACCGTGTGCGCATGCCGCCCAACGGTTCGTGATCGGAGTAGCGGAGGATTTTTGCGGCCGCTGCCGTGCCTGGCAGTAGAGCGGTAGTCAGCAGCATCAGTAGGATTTTCCTGGCAAGGCGCGGGTATTTTTTTGGCATAACTGAGTTCGTATCTCCATCGTGTTACTGGTGGCGAATGCGTCAAAAGATATTAGATTTTATGAGCAACCCTGCAGTTTTTGAATTCGCATTTGAGAATAATTCATTCCGGTGCGCTCAAGCAAGGTAAGACGCCCCTTCAGGCCAGGTCGTTTTCGGTGAGGATGTACCGGTATGGGGCGGGTATTTTTGCGGAACCAAATCGGAATTGCGGAACCAGCAGCCGCTTAATCGCGCGGCAAGTCGTTGATTTGATGGAGCGGGTGAAGGGAATCGAACCCTCGTCGTAAGGAGGGTAGGAAGGCCCCATCACTGGAACCCTCCCCCCTAAGAACCGTACGTGCAAGTTTCCCCGCATACGGCTCAAGCAACCTAAAACACCTCTACTTGTATTTCGAGATGCCGGCAGGGTCGGCTGAGTCCCTGACGTGGTACTGCCTATGACAGTTCGGATGCAACAAAACCAGATTTGTTAGCTTGTCCGAACCTCGTTCCGATCTCTTCACGATGTGGTGCAGATGCCAACCACTTTCGCGAGTGATCTTCTGATCACAGTGAGGACAGAGACCTTCCTGCCACCACCACAACCATCGAAGCTTGCGGCGACCCTCGAGTGTCTTGTCCATCCGCTTTGCTAGCCGAATGGAGAAGTACTCGTCAAACGCTGGGTCGTAAGGATTTGCATCGCCTCTGATCTTGACGTGATCGATCTTCCGATACCCCGCCAAGATTGGTAGCAATTGGTCCTTGTCCGCAAACCGCCAGTCGCGCCCCTCAATGCACTTGAAGTAGCGTTGTTTGATCCACTTCTTCCCCTTGGTAGGGTGACGACGACACGACCATCGCCATAGTGCATGCCAGATTTGATTGTCGCCTCGAGCAAACGTTTGAGACGAATTCTGACTTCGGTGATAGTTCGCCCACCCCCTGACAACCGGGGTCAACTTCTCAATCACGTCAATCTGTCTCGCCGACTTGTTCGTCCGAAGCAGTTCGCGGATCTTATCCAAAAACGCCTTCCTGTTTTCCTTCGACGGCAGCACCAACAACTGATGCCCGAAAAATCGAACATGCCATCCCAGGAAATCAAAGCCCTCCGTCACTTGCGTGACCTTGGTCTTCTTGGCAGATAAGATCAATGCTCTTGCAGCCAGAAATTCAGCCACCAAAGGTTTGACTTCATTCTCTAGAAGTTCGCGAGAACTGCCCGTGATAATGAAGTCATCCGCGTATCGCACGAAATTGACTTTGGCTGCTCTAGCTTCCCTCACTGTACTGAACAAACTAGTGAGTTCGGCCTGCAACCCATCAAGTGCGATGTTCGCCAACACCGGGGAAATGATGCCTCCCTGTGGCGTACCTGCCGTAGTAGGAAAAAGTCTTCCCATTTCGATGAAACCTGCCTTCAACCATTTGCGGAGAATCACCTTGTCCATGCAGACATTGGCAACCAACCACTCATGACTGATATTGTCGAAACACCCTTTGATGTCCCCTTCCAACACCCACTTAGGTGACACGTCACGGCTAAGTACATTGCGCACTTGTCCAATGGCGTCCGCCGTTGAGCGTTCACGTCTAAAAACCGTAAGAATGGGAATCACCGAGCGTTTCGGCGACAGGGTCCAAAGCCAACAAATGCAGCGCTTGCATAGCCCGGTCGCGCATAGTGGGAATGCCCAGCGGGCGTTTCTCACCATTCGATTTCGGGATATAGATACGACGTAGAGGCAACGGCTTGTATCTCTTTCTGCTGAGATTTTCTACCGCACTCCACTTCTCGTCTGGCGTACTCCAGGTTTGCTGCTCCACGCCTGGTGTTTTCCGACCATGATTCTCAGTGACGCGCCTCACGGCCAGAGCTTTCGCTCCAGTGGATTTGGTCATGAGTCTCTGCAGGGCGCGAACCTTACGCCATTCCCCTGCTTTTGCTGCCTTTGCAATTCTTGTCTGTAGCCTCGCAACACCTTGGTAGACCTTGACCCAATCAACTTCGTGCCAAGCTTTCCAGGATGTAGAGGCGACATCACAAGTGATTTCACTTGCGTCCATATCAACCTCCGGGATCATGGAGCGGGTGAAGGGAATCGAACCCTCGTCGTAGGCTTGGGAAGCCTCTGCTCTACCATTGAGCTACACCCGCCTTGCCCCAAAAGGGAAGACGCAATACTCCCCTAACGGGGATGCGTTATCCCCATTAGGGTACGATATACAAACTACCTTGCAAAAGATCACCAGATGGAAGTCTGCACGCTTTCGCGTCGGGGCAATCGTTTCATCCCCTATCCTCCCCATTACAGAAAGGCATTCGCTTTTTCCATCATCCTCTACCTGCTGCGTCATCAAATGACCTTACGGTCATCCTTGTCTGCCAGACGGGCCAGACGCCACAACAGGCTTACCTCGTTCCGTATAAGCAACGGAGTTGGGAAGGTTCTGCCTTTTCGCCGGTGATACATATGTCAGCGTGTTTGCACCAAGCAAGCAAACAACCGATCACATCGAGCCTCCAACCATTGCGTATGGCTCGTCAAGCTTGACGACGTTTAATAGCAGTTCATTTGTATTAACCATCCAACTCAGTCTAGCGCCTCGCCCAGCCGCAAATGCCGAACTCATCCCTTCTTCCTCACGGAAAAAGACATACCCCGCGAGGGGTGGCTACATTGTCAAAGCACTTAGCACCCCACCGTTGCCAGTGACGCACCGCTTCTAGACTACGAGGGGCTGAACCCTCGGTCTTGCAGGTTGTTTGATACACCTCAAGACAATTGCTATATACAGCCTTCGTCGTATGGAAGCCACACTTTCGTGAGCATTCCTTTGAAATCCGCCCCCTAAAACTTGGGCGGTGCACAGAAGTTTCATCCTCTTCCTGGTGGAATGGAGGCTCTGGCGAACCTCAACGACTCGAGTCGTACGCTTGGGAAGCTTCTGCTCTACCATTGAGCTACACCCGCGTGCCACGCATTCTACGCGGATTCGCACCCGGTTGACAACATTGCGGCAAGGTGCTGTGATCGAAAGTGTGATGGCCTATGTCGCCAAGGTGTGATGGCCGCGCTGGCACACTTCAACGTATTGCCTCCGATTTCACTCAAACGTATGTCCATTCTACGATCTCCTCAGCAAATGCCTGCTGCACCTTGGACACCCCAGCTCTACGTTCTGTTAACACATCACAACCTGGACAATAGCTCACTTAGTTTTTAACAACTGCGTATTGAACCGCAAGTGGCGGAAGCGGAATTAGAAGATTTGAAATTTCCGTAGTATTGATATTTTTTTACGGGACGTAATCCGGCAATGCCCTGTCGCAAGCGGAAGATTTCCCGTAAGCAACTCCCCGGATAATTCAACTATATCGCCAAGCCGTATCCATTTCCAACTTTTAGTTAAATAGAAAGGATCCCCATCCATCGGAGCGGCCGCTAAAGATTTGGTTTTCCGTGCTCTGCCATCACGGATAAAATTTGCCTTCGCAGAATTTACTCGTTTGAGCAATGCATCAGCAAATTGGTCATCCGGATTTTGTGAGACCAATTTCCACAAATCGCATGTTACCGTTTCTTACATAATTCACATACCAAGATAATCCATGCTCAATAAATTCAATTTGCTTGCAATACCGCAACCGAAATGACGCTAGAGGTCATTGATTTTTTGAATCTTGGACGGTGCAAGTTGAGGGGGTGCCAAACGCGTCTACCTGCCCCACTCCCTCGCACCTGACATATCGTAGGCGCACCATCAGACGCCCCGGTCAAACCGCGCGCGCCGTAGTCTGGAGGTAGCCTGAAGCGACCTCGAGGGTGGCCTATTTCTCAACGGTCGATCGAGATGCGCACAAAACGGCCACGCCCGCACGGAATTTGCCACCTTCAAATCGATGTAAGTGACAATTGGAGAGAAAACGGTTATGGACATTGTTGTAGACTCTATTATCCGGTTCCCCAGTCGAGAGATATTAGGAAACCAGAAAATCGGAAAGAATAGCTTATTTGGAGGGCAGGTGCGACGATTTATATTCGGTATTATTTTTTCCTTATGTTTAGGAACGGCTTCGCATGCGGTCGGAACAGAGCCCGTGGTTAAAGTTGATAGTAGCGGGCTAGGCACAAGCGAGATTGGAATCCTTCTGGCGAGTACCAGTGCAGCCACAAACGAGGAAATTGCGAGGCGAAATATTGCAAAGTTACTTCAGAAGAACTTTGTGGAGCAATCTCCGAACCCAAAATTAAATTTGGGACGCCTTGGGTTTGTATGTGACGAGATTTCTTGTAATTTTCAGGGAGTTTACCGATCAGTTATCCGGTCTGATGAATGGCTGCAATATGCCGAACAAAGGTATGATATTGCAGTACACCCTTACAAATCTCCAATTTTGATTGAAGTTTCTTTGATTTCTACGGCAAAGGAGTCATCTGGAATGATGGGTAGTGAGATTGGAGAATTGATAGCCAAAGAAGGGCCTTTTCACGACAATAGACAGCTGCATGATCGCATCGCTAGGGCATTGGCAAGCATTCCTAAAGAGCACCAGTATGAAAGGCTTGTAAGAATGGGATTCCGCTGCGGCGAAATTTGTGAATATTTAGGAAAGCAGCGAGTAGATACGAAAATAAATAACAAGGTGACATCAAAGTATTATGAGTACCGAATTACTGTTTCACCAATCAGTGAAAGTGAATATCTGCGCGCTGAGCAGTTAATCATCAACTAAAGGAATAACTATGGCAATTATTGTGGCAAGTCAATCACCTGCGCTTGAGTTTGGCGGTCATGATTATTGGATGCTCTACGATGATTTCGGAAATAAGGTCGGGGAACTTCACGGCTTCGCGATGAATAACGGGCAAATCACAACCACTGCGGTGTCTGGAACGCTCTACGCGACCAACCAATACACCATGCCAGTTACAAATGCGCCATTCGAGACAGTACTTCAAGGAACATTGACCGAGCTAATGCCGTTTTGGAATGCAGGCGTTGAATGTGCCAATGTAATCAATAGCTTAAATTTGAGCTACAACGCTTTTTCTATAGATTCCTTGGGTTTTAACAGCAACAATGTTTACAGTACAATCGGTGCTTGTTTTGGTGTGGTGGCACCAAATGTTGGAAGTATATTTACACCTACTCCAGGATTCGGGGAAATAATACTTAGCGGAAGCGCAATCTCAGAGGTTCAAACAACTTTCGGAATAAGCGGTGGGCCAGGTAAATTTCGGCCAAAAGAAGAGATTGATTACCCTCAGTTCATGGGTGAGTCCCGCGATATACAAGTTGTGGGAGTCGATCTGCAATACGCGGTATAGAATAGTTAGTGGATATTTGCTATGGCAGGTTCAGTTCGTGTCGTCGCCGCAAGCACGGTAGATCTGTATTGGTTAGTTAAACGCGTCGCATCTCCTTAGTCTGGCTAATTGCAAGTTCCCAGACGGCAGGTGCTCATTGAAAGGGCAGCCGAAAGAAGAAGTTCTCAGTGGATATACGGCTCGGCAGCGTACGATACTGGCGTTGATGCGCTCGATCAATAGATCGCGTTCGAATCAAAAACAGCACCATGCATGCTCATGTTCATCTTGCCCGCCGTTGCGAGGACTGTCCCAAATGGCTTAACCGTGTTTTACGTTCCATTGCCCCCTCAAACCCCAGTCTGCCGCGTGCGCGGGGTCAAACCGCCCTGATTTAGCTTAGCGCCCCCGGTTGTCATCAACAACGAGAATAAAACGTTTTAAATTAGGGAATACCATAGAACGCCCATTCGTAGAAAATCGAATCGGCGGAGGTGGGGCCGGCAGGAACCAGTCTGCGGCTGCTTGACCGCAGCGACCTTAAATTCTTCCGTATACCGCTTCCCGCTCATGATTTCTCCTTTGCCTAAATTATGGCTCAGGAGTGTCTACAATGGTCGTGGCGATTCAGTCATAGCACAAACGAAATCGTCAACTGCATGACAGGAAGTGCCGGCAAGGTCGCTAATACGAGTGCCGCCGGGAAATTGCTGCACCCATTTGGCTCCGCTTAGTTTTCTGTCCTTCGGAGGCAAACACGCGTGGTCGGGTTTGTGTCTAAGATTGGCCGTAGTCATTGAAGCTCCACTGTCACGATTTTCCTAGCGGAAACCATCAGAGTTCAGAGCGTAATTCAGACCGTCCCAGCCAATATTGATCTAGACCTAGGGGCAGAGCGTTACTCCGGCTTCTGCACCACATACCCCTTCGCCTCCAGCGCCGCGACAAACCCCTTCGGGTCCAGCAAATCCTTCACCGGCAACGTCGCGAAAGTGGAGGCATTGGCCGCCAGCGATTTTTCGGCAGCCGCCACCCAGCTATCCTGTATCCGCTGCTGCACCGACCTCAACCCCGGCCGGCTCTGAATCAACGCCAGGTTGAGAACGGCCGCATTGCACGCGCCGTCGCGGTCCGCATAGCTGATCTTCTGGATCGCCTCCAAGTCGCCCTTGGCCCAGGCGTTGGCGCGCACGCGCATGGCGTCTATGTCGTCCTCCAGCCGCGCCATCGTGTTGGAAAAACAGGCGACGTCGTCCAGCGGGGACTTCTTGAACTCCCGGATCATCTTGACCGGATCATCGATCTCCAGCACGGCCTGGGTCGACGTCATCTTGATCTTGCTTTTCTTGACCAGCTTTTCGATCGTCTCGCGCACCTCGCGCCCGCCCGAACCCAGGCCGGCCTGCTCCAGCCCTTTGCGGAACAGGGTCTCGGCGGCGAAGATCGGCCGTTCGCGTTCGATGCCATCGTCGTCGCCGATGTATTTTTTCTTCAGCACCAGCCAGCGCGCGTAGACCGGCTCCGGCAGCAGATCCTTGAGCTCGGCGCCATCCGGATTCTTCTTGAAGCCTATCGCGAACGGCAACAACGTCATCTGGCGCAGAAATCCCACGTCGGTGGTCGCGCCCGGCGGCCGCAGATATTCCTGCGACTGCGCCAGGATGGCTTCCACTTCCTTCGAGCGCCATTCCATTTTGGTCGGCAGCGGCGAGTAGGTGCCGAACACCCACAGCACGTGCTCACCTTTCGACACCTTCCACAAACCGGGACCGGGACGCTGCCCCGCCACCAGGATGGTTTCCGCGATGACCTCCTCCCCCGCCGCCACGGCCTGCTCGGCCGGCGGTGCTGGCGGCTCGGTCTGCGACCAGGCCGGCGCAGCACTCAGCGTACTGAGCGCGCATAGCGACAACACGGCCAGACTACGGCCTACGGTGAACCGGAACAAAGGGCTGCCCATGACTATCCTGACGTGTGGAAATTTGTTATCAATTATATATACAGGCCGTGGGCGGCGGTGTGGGGTCAAGACTCGGCAGCGCAAGTACCGCGTGGCGCTACCGCCGGCACAGCAATGCGCCGCGCGTTAAACAGGAACGTCATTCCGGCTAAACAACCGGCCAAAAACCTATCCAGGTTGAAATGCCCCCAGCGCGCGGCTACATTGTGGGCTGACCACTCAAACAACAGGATCTTCGATGCCAACTTCCGCCACCGCGGCCATCAAACTGCTCGCCCTGTCGGCGATGCTGACCTTGTCGGGCGTCGCCACCGCTGCGGAAAGCTGCACGATCAACGGCAAATCCTGGCGCCTGTGCGGCAGCGACGACGGCCGCTGGGCGTTCGAGCAAGGCCGATATTGCGTGGCGCGCAATTTCTGTCCGGACAACCGCACCGGCGCGCCCACCCTCGCCACGCGCAACGCTCCCGTCGATCCGGACGCCAACGCCAAAACCCGCGCCATCTATACCTGGCTGCGCGGCATCTGGGGCAAAAGCATCATCGCCGGACAGGCGGACCTGTCTTGGAACGATTCCATCGACATGGCCGAACGCGTCAACGCGGACACCGGCAAATATCCGGCGCTGATGGGCTTTGATTTCATGGACTACGGCATGACCGGGCCGTCGCTGTCGGGCCAGCGCCAGACCGAGGAGGCGATCGCCTTCGCCAACAAGGGCGGCCTGGTGACGTTCCACTGGCACTGGCGCGATCCATCGCTGTTGAAGACCGCGCAAGTCAACCAGGCGCGCTTTTACGTCCACGAGCCGGACGCCAGCAAGAACACCGCGTTCACGATTCCGGTGGCGAACGGCGCGCTGGACACCGCCAGCCCGGCCTACCGACAGATCAACGACGGCATCGACCTGGTGGCGGTGCAGCTCAAGCGCCTGTCCGACGCCAACGTGACGGTGCTGTGGCGCCCGCTGCACGAAGCCTCCGGCAACGACGGCAAAGGCTGGTTCTGGTGGGGCCGCGCGCGCGCCGACGGCGTGCCGCAGGCCTACGCCAACATCCTGCTGTGGCGCCACATGTACGACCGCCTGGTCAAGATGCACGGCATCCACAATCTGATCTGGGTATGGAACGGCCAGGACCCGGCCTGGTATCCCGGCGACGACGTGGTCGATATCACCAGCTTCGATATCTACGACGACACCGACAACAAGACCTACGGCTCGCAGATCACGAAGTACCGGCAAACCGCGCAAGTCTCGGCCGAGAAAAAACCGATCGCGCTGAGCGAGAACAGCTACATCCCGGACCCGGACAAGATGCGCGCCGACGGCGCGGCGTGGCTGTGGTTCATGACCTGGAACGACGGCGGCGGCCCGGCCGGCGTGAGCTCGCCCAACAATTTCTGGACCGGCGAACACTTCAACACCAGCGCCCACAAGCGCAAGGTGTACAACCATCCGGATGTGATCACGCTGGACAGGCTGCCCCGGTTCTAAAGAGAGATAACTTCTCAAATCCTGCGGTGTGATGCAGAATGACAGAGCTTATTGACCCTGCCGAGAGGAAATCCATGAAACCAGTAGTAGCATTGAGCCTGGCGCTGGCCTGCGCCGGCTGCGCCGCCCAAGCCCAGGCTCCGGCCCCCGCACCGTTGGCGGCCGCCGCCGACCCGATCTCCTCGCTGGTGGGCCAGCTCGATCTGGAAAAATACAAGGCCACCATCAAGAGCCTGACCAAGTTCGGCGACCGTCGCCAGGGGACGGAACGCAACCGCCAGGCGCTCGACTGGATCGAGGCGCAACTGAAGTCCTACGGCTGCACCAACACCGAACGCCTGCAATACCAGTACACGCAAGCGGCACCCGGCGATCCGGCGCCCAAGCGCGCGCCCGGCATTCCGAGCGGCGGCGCCGGCGGCCCGCCGGGCCAGGGTGGCAGCACCTTGTTCGGCAACCGCATCGCCACCGGCGTCAACAACGACCCGATGGCCCAGCCCGACGAGAAACTGCGCGCGCTGAACTCGGAACTGACGCCGGTCGGCACCTCGCAGCGCGAGAACGTCTACTGCACCAAGGTCGGCAGCCAGCATCCGGAGGAAATGTACATCGTCAGCGCGCACATGGACGGCATCGGCTTCGGCGAGGCGGCCAACGACGACGGCTCCGGCACCGCGCTGGTGATGGAACTGGCGCGCATCTTCAGCGCGCCCGGCGTCGAGACCGACCGTTCGATTCGCTTCATCTTGTGGAACAACGAGGAAAGCGGCTTGAACGGCGCGACCGCCTACGTCAACCAGCGCAAGGATTTGCAGGGAATCGAATCGCCCAAGGGATCGGGCAAGTATCCCGAGCCTAAATGGCTGGGCATGATCCAGCACGACATGATGCTGTTCGACCACGGCATGCCGTTCCAGAAGATCGACGGCTACGGCAAGCCGGTGGTCGACGAGCAGGGCAAGCCGGTGTTCGTGGCGCCGCCCGAGCAGCGCCTGGAGGCCGACGTCAACATCGAATACCAGTCGGTGTCGAAGCAGGCCGACGCCTCGGCCAAGCTGGCGTGGGCCTTCCGCGCCGCCAACGACAAGTACGCGACCCGCTATCCGGCCAGCGTCGGCTTCCACATGACCAACACCGATTCGACGCCGTTCATGGACCTGGTGCCGTCGATTTCGCTGCGCGAGAACGAGCGCGGCCAGCAGATCGGTTCCGGCTGGGACCCGCACTGGCACCAGCCGACCGACCTGTACGCCAACTTCTCGGACAAGGACTTCCTGCTGGGCCTGAACGCGGCGCAGACCACGCTCGCGGGCGTGGCCAAGCTGGCCGGGCTGCGGATCAAGAAGTAGACCACGTAATCACGCATGGCCGATTACGGCGTTTCGCCTGATCCGCCACGCGTGGCTCCGGTGGGCATCAGCCCAACGCCGGGGCCACCGCCTCCAGCACGATCTCGCGCAGCCTTTGCGCCACCGGCTTGAGCTGCGCTTCCGATTGCAGCAGGCTCAGGCCGATGTGCGGCAGCGGCGGCAGCGCCGACGCCTCCAGCAGCCTCACTCCGGCCGGCATGCCGACCGCCGTGCGCACCGTCACGCCCAAGCCGGCCGCGACCGCCGCCCAGATGCCCGACAGGCTGGTGCTGGTGAAAGCGATGCGCCAGGCGATGCCGGCCCGGTCCAGCGCATCGATCGCCGCCGACCGCATCAGACAAGGCGCGTCGAGCATCACCAGCGGCAGCGGCGTGTTGGCATCGTGCGCCGGCAGCCCGCCGTGCGCGCCGGCCAGCCAACGCATCGGCAGTTGCCCCAGCCGATGCGCGTAGGGCCAGTCGCCGGCCCGGTCCCAGGCCAGCGCCAGATCGAGCTGGCCATTGCCCACCTGTTCGATCAAATGCGCGTTGCGCCCGACCCGCGCCTCGATGCTGACCTGCGCGTGCGCGCGGGCGAAGCGGCCCAGCACCTCGGTCAGCAGATGTTCGCCGAAGTCCTGCTGCATGCCGAGCCGGACGGTGCCCGCCAGATCGGCGCCGCGCAACGCCGTCAGCGCCTCGTCGTTCAGTTCGAGCAGGCGGCGCGCGTAAGCCAGCAAGGTCTCGCCCGCCGACGTGAGCTCCATGCCGCGCCCGGCCTTGCGCAGCACCGGCGCGTCGAGCTGGTCCTCCAGTTTCTTCAACTGCGCGCTGACGGCCGAGGTGGACCGCCCCAACCGGTCGGCCGCCTTGGCGAAGCTGCCCAGCTCGACGCCGGTGACGAAGGTGCGCAGCACATCGAGGTCGAACGTGATTCTCCGCATAACCATCCCGATTTATTGAACTATCGATCAAAATATTCCTGATTTTCAGTACTAAGTTAATCCGGTATCTTGACGCTGTCAATCAAACAAACGGAGGCCACAATGCCCATGAGCCGCATCTCCCTGCTGAAAGGGAAATCCCCCGACTACCTGCGCGCGCTCGGCGACAGCCTGCACGCCGCCATGGTGGAGGCGTTCAACGTGCCGCCCACCGACCGCTTCCAGATCATCCACCAGCACCAGCCGGACGAACTGATTTTCGACCGCGATTACGAGAGCGGGGGCGGCCCGCGCTCGGACGACTTCGTGCTGATCGCGATCACCGCCGGCAAGCCGCGCGCCACCGAAATCAAACAGGCCTTCTACCGCCGCCTGGTCGAACGCCTGGCCGAGGCCCCGGGCATCGATCCGAAGGATGTGATGGTGGTCATCACCACCACGCTCGGCGACGAGTGGTCATTCGGCGGCGGCGCGCCGGCGGCGCCGTTGCTGCGGGGAGCGGCATCATGATCGCGATGCAGTACAGCTTCGTGCTGCCGGCCGATTACGATATGGCGATCGTGCGCGAGCGCATCGCCGCCAAAGGGCCGCTGCTGGACGATTTGCCGGGACTGGCGTTCAAGGCCTACCTGTACGCGCAGCATGGCGAATCGTCCGAGAACCTGTACGCGCCCTTCTACCTGTGGCGCGACGGGGAGTCGATGCATGGCTTTCTGAACGGTCCCGGATTCGCCGGCGTGGCGCGGGCCTTCGGCTGGCCGTCGGTACGGACCTGGACGCCGTGGCACGCCAGTGTCGGCGACGAGGTGCGCGCGGCGCGGCATGCGACGCGCAGCGTGCGGAGCATCGCGCCGTACAGCGATCTGGCAGCGTTGCGCGAACGCGAGGAGGACTGGGCGAACGAGGCGCGCGAACGCGGCGCGCTCGCGGTGGTGGCCGGTTTCGAGCCGGGGACATGGACGGTGGTGCGGTTTAGTCTGTGGCGCGATGCGCAAGCAACCGGCATCACAGCCGCGGAGCAGCATTACCGGGTCGGCCACATGTCCGCGAACAGCGTCCCAGCGGCTTGACTATGCGCCGCAGCAGGCCTTGTACTTCTTGCCGCTACCGCAGGAGCAAGGCTCGTTGCGGCCGACTTTTTCATTGGCGATGCGTTGCTGGACGGCCGGTGGCGGCGCGCTTGTCTCTTCCTCAGCGTTGCCGCTTTTGATTCGCGACAACGAAATCGCGTTCGTGACGAAATCACGCATGCGCTGTTCGCGGTTCGTGCAAGGCCGTCCCTGATCGTCGAACAACAGGCGCGTCAGCGCAAAACTCTCCAGCTGTTCAGCGGACATGCGGGCGCGTGACGCCATCAGCTTATTGATTAAAGCCGGCGCCATCCGGAACGCGTGATTGGCGGTCGCCTCGTCCCTGTCGCCGACCGCGATCTCGAAGGCTTTCTGCATCAGCGCGAGCGCTTCGATCCATTTGCCCGGTTCTTCCCGCGACTGATACAGGTCGGCAAGGTCCAGGTGGGCCTGATTAACACTAGGCATGGCGCGTTGCAGCAGTTCTTCCGCTCGCGAGAATCCTCCCGGCAATGACCCATTGCGTATCAGGACGCCAACCGCGCGCTGGGCGATGTGCAGGCCCGCATCGCTCGCCAGTTGTAGCCAGGCGAGCGCCGCCGGTTCGTCGGCCGCCACCCCTTCGCCATGATACAAAGCCTGCCCCGCCTGGTATTGGCCGATGGGGTAGCCGGCTTCGGCGGCGCGCAAGGTCAGATCGAATGCCGTCTTGACGTTGGCCGCCACGCCCAGCCCTTCCCGATGAATCGTCGACAGCAGCACCAGCGCAAGCGGATGGTCTTCGGCGGCCGCGCGCTCCAGATAGTTCCTGGCCAGATCGAGGTCGACCGGTTCCTCGTGCAGGCCCAACAGCGCAGAACGGCCGCACCAGGCCAGCGCGTCGATGTCGCCGTCCTGGCAGGCCAGCGCGATCAACTGGACGCCGCGCCCGATATGCTCGGTTCCGTTTTTTCCCTCTGACAACGCCAGCCCGTATTGGTAGCGTGCCGGCGGGTAGCCGGCATCGCTGGCGTAGCGAAGCAGGTCCAGCGCCCGTTCCGTCGTCGGGGAGTTGGACGCCGACTGCTTCAGCAGCAGCATCGCGGCCCGGAACTGGTCCGTCGGACGGCTTTCGAACAGCGCCCGGTAGCACACCGCGCTCAGTTCGTCCGGGCTTTCATCGACGATGACATAGTCGGGTACCTGGGCGCCGCGATTTTTCTGACGGAAGACAACCTCAATCAGCGCCATCACGTCGACCAGCGCCTGCCTGGCGATGGCCTGTAGCTGGGCCTCGCTGCGCAGGCTCTCTTCCGGATGCGCGGCCGAATTCCCCCAGCGGCGTAATTTATGCAGCAGTTCCTGAATGTCCGGGTTGATCAAATGCGCCTTGACGAGCACATTGATCTTGCCCTCCAAGCCCAGCTTCCAATCGCTGTCGTACGGGTAAAGCATGTCGCAGCATAAACTGGCAAGCGCCCGCGTCTGAATCAGCGCGTGTGCCGGGAATTGATGCTGGCTGCGTTTGGCGATGCCGTATAACGATGCGATGCGGGCGGAGACAAGCTCGGCGAATTCGAGGTCGTTCATGGTCCTTGTGATCAAAGTCTTGGTCGCCGAGCGCCAACATTCGGGCCAATATAGCACAGCCACATCGCGTGCCGTCCAACCTTGTCGACGCGGATTTACGAGAGGTGCGGCGCCTGCAAGCGCTGGCGGGCCTGCGCCAGCTGTTCGCCGTCCATGCGCGCGGCGGCCGTCTTCAAATAGCGCTCGGCGGCGCCGAAGCCGCCGCGTTCCGCCATCGCCAGCCATAGCCACGCCTGCGCGACATCGGCGCGCACGCCCTGCCCCACCAGATACATCAAGCCGAGGTTGAACTGGGCGCGCAAGTGCCCCTGCGCGGCCGCCTGCGAATACCAGTGGTGGGCCCGCGCGTAATCCTGCGGCATGCCCTGGCCGTTGTCGCAGCGCAGGCCGAGCGCGAACTGCGCCAGCGTATGTCCCTGCGCCGCCGCCTTCGCATACCAGCCGTTGGCCTGCGCGCTGTCCGGCTGCGGTCCCTCGTCGTTATCGAACAGCAGCGCCAGGTTGTACTGCGCCGCCGCGTAATCCTGCTCGGCCGCGCGGCGGTACCACAGCATCGCGTTGCGCAAATCGCGCGGCACGCCGCGTCCCGTTTCGTAACGCAGGCCCAGATCGAACTGCGCCCGCAGGTGGCCCTGGTCGGCCGCCTTGCGATACCAGAAAATCGCTTCCTGATGGTCCATCGGCACGCCGTGGCCGGCGTCGTACAACAGGCCCAGATGGTACTGCGCGCCGGGATAGCCCTGCTCCGCCGCCTTGCGGTACCAGCTTTGCGCCTGATCGTAATCCTGCGGCACGCCCTGGCCATGGTCGTAGCGCAGCCCCAGATTGTTCTGCGCCCCGGCGTGCCCCTGCTCGGCGGCCTTGCGGTACCAGTCCAGCGCCTTCTGCTCGTCGCGCGGCACGCCCTGGCCGTTGTCGTAGATCAGACCCAGGTTGAACTGCGAGCTGGCGTGGTCCTGTTCCGCCGCGCGGCGGTACCACAGGATCGCCTTCTGGCTGTCCTGCGCGATGCCGTCGCCCTTGTCGAAGCGCAGCGCCAGATTGAACTGCGCCGGCGCGTAGCCCTGGTCGGCCGCCTTGCGGTACCACGACATCGCCTGGCCCACATCCTGCGGCACGCCCTGGCCGTTGTCGTAGCGCAGGCCGAGGTTGAACTGCGCGCGCGCATAACCCTGCTCGGCCGCCTTGCGGTACCAGGCGATGGCTTGCCTGAAATCCTGCGGCACGCCCTTGCCGGTGTCGTACATCATGCCCAGGTTGTTTTGCGCGCCGGCGTCGCCCTGCTCGGCGGCCTTGCTGAACCAGTGCATGGCTTTCTGCGTGTCCGCCTCCAGGCCCTGGCCCTTGGCGTACAGCCAACCCAGGTTGTACTGGGCGGCGGCGTAGCCCTGCTCGGCGGCCAGCTTGTACCAGGCCGCCGCCTCCTCGTAATTCTGCTCGACGCCCTGGCCCTTCTGGAACATCACGCCCAGGTTGTACTGCGCGTGCTCCAGTCCCTGCATGGCCGCCTGGCGATACCAGACCACCGCCAGCTCGTAGCTTTGCGCCACGCCCTGGCCGTTGAAGTACATAAAGCCCAGGCTATGCTGGGCGTTGGCGATACCACGTTCGGCTTGCTGCTTCACGCGCAGGAATTCGGCTGTGTAGGTGCCTTTATTGGCATCGGGTCCGTCAGGCGTGTATTTCGTCATGCTGCTTCGCTGATTGTTCAAGCCTGGATTGCGACCATGGCCGGTTGAATGTCTGTGGTTGGCGCCGGGTGGGGGTTGTGGGCGCTGGCGGCGTTGGACGGCTGCGAGGGAGTTGCCCACAAGCGGTTCTGGTCCTGCAGTACGTCGATGAAACTGAGCAGCGAGATCGGGCGGTGGTAGAAATAGCCCTGCATCGTGGTGCAGCCGTTGGCCTGCAGGTAGCGCGCCTGCACGTCGGTCTCCACGCCTTCGGCCACCAGGTGCAGGCCAAGCCCGCGCGCGATCGAGATGATCGCCAGGATCACCGGATAGTGGCCGTTCTCGTCGTGGATCTCCTTGACGAACGACTGGTCGATCTTGATCGTGTGGATCGGGAAGCGGTGCAGATACGACAGCGACGAATAGCCGGTGCCGAAATCGTCGATCGCCACCGACACGCCCAGCTGGCAAAGCTTGTTCAACTGTTCGATCGCGTACTGCGGATTGCGGATGCAGATGTTCTCGGTGATCTCGACCTCGATCTGCGCCGGCGAGATGCCATAGCGCGTCAGCGCGCCGCGCATCTTCTCGAAGAAGTCGCCGCGGTCCAGATATTGCGGCGACAGGTTCAGCGACAGGCGGATCGCCTCGCCGCCGGCGGCGTTCCATTGCAGCAGGTCGCGGCACAAGGCGCCCAGCATCCAGTCGGAGATCGGCAGCATCAAGCCGTTTTCCTCGGCGAACGGCAGGAACTCGCCGGCCGACAGCAGCCCGCGCTGCGGATGGTTCCAGCGCATCAGGCCCTCGGCGCCGATGATGCGGCCGGTGGCGACGTCGAGCTGCGGCTGGTAGTACATTTCCAGCTCGTTGAGCTCCAGCGCCTTGCGCAGGCTTTGCTCGAGCGCGATCTTCTGGTGCGACACGTCGAGCATCGAGTCGTGATAGAAGCTGTGGCCGTTCTTGCCCAGCGCCTTGACCTGGTACATGGCGATGTCCGCGTGGCGCAGCAGCTCGTCGATGGTCTCGCCGTCGTTCGGGTAGATGGCGATGCCGATCGAGGCGGAGATGTGCACCTGGTGGCCATCGAGGTCGAACGGCTCGTGCAGGCTTTCCAGGAACTTGTCGGCGATCGACTTGGCGTCCTGGCGGTCGCGCAGCTCCGGCAGCACGATGGTGAATTCGTCGCCGCCCTGGCGCGCCAGCGTGTCGCCCCGCCGCAGGCAGGTTTTCAGGCGCTGCGAGACCTGCTGCAGCAGCTCGTCGCCCTTGACGTGGCCCAGCGTATCGTTGACCAGCTTGAAGCGGTCCAGGTCGATGAACATCACCGCCAGCTCGGTCAGTTTGCGCTTGGCCTGGATCACCGCCAGGCCCAGACGGTCCTTGAACAGCATGCGGTTCGGCAGGTCGGTCAGGATGTCGTGGTAGGCCTGGTAGGAGATCACTTCCTCGGCGCGCTTGCGGTCGGTGATGTCGCGCGCGACGCCGTAGGTGCCGAAGAATTCGTGCCGCTTGACGCCCTGGTCGGGGACATGCATGCCGATGGCGTTGAGCGAAATCGTCATCAAGGTGTTGTTGAAGGTGCGCTCGATGCCGGCGCCGGTGTTGCACTTGAGGCGCAGCTCGACGTTGCGCGAGGCCCGTTCGTCGACGCGGCGCTCGTTGAAGGCGTAGCGGGCGCGCTCCTGGTCCTCGTCGTGCACCAGCATCGAGTAATGCTTGCCGATCAGCTCTTCGCGGGTGAAACCGAGCAGCTGCTGCACGCGGTCGTTGATGAAGGTGAACTTGCCTTCGTGGTTGAGCGTGTAGATGATGTCCGGCGAGCTGTCGACCAGGTAGCGGTACATCTTCTCCGAGTTTTCCAGCTTGGAGGCGATGCGCTCGTTGTCGACCGCCAGGCGGCGCTTTTGCAGCGCGTTCTCCACCGTCTTGAGCAGCTCCTCGCGGCTGTACGGCTTGCGCAGGTAGTCGTAGGCGCCGCGTTTGAGCGCGCCGATGGCGGCGTCGATGCCGACCTCCCCGCTCATGACGATGACGTCGCCGTCGATGCCCTTGGCGTTGATGAAGTCCATGATCTCGTGGCCGCTCATGTCGGGCAGGCGCAGGTCGAGCAGGATCAGGTCGAATTTCAGTTTGGTCAGCTGGGCCAGCGCCTCGCTGCCGCAGGTGGCGGTCACCAGGTGGTAGTCGCGGTCGCGCAGCAGCTCGTACAACGACGACAGCAGGCGCGGTTCGTCGTCCACCAGCAGGATGCGGGGCCAATGATCGGCGGCGTGGGCGACGGGGGTTGGGTCGTCCGAACTCGTTTCTGGGGCGGCGTAGCCGGCGGGAGTCAGGTTCATCATGGCCTTAAACTGAATCCATCAACCGCGTTTGCACGCCGCCGACGGGACTGGGACTGCTACGCGCGGGCAGCAAAATTTCGAAAGTGGTTCCCGCTTTGCCGGAACGGCAGGTGATCAGGCCCTGCATCTTCTTCACCAGGCCGTGGACGATGGACAGGCCCAGGCCATGGTGCGGGCCTTCCTTGGTGCTGCGCACCTGCGAGAACAGGTTGGCCAGCACCTCGGCCGACAGCCCCGGGCCGGTGTCGCCGACGACCAGCTCCAGATACAGCTTGCGCTCGCGGTTGACGTGGCCGCGGTTGGCGATTTCGATCTTGCCGCCGTCGGGCATGGCCTCGACCGCGTTCTTGATCAGGTTGACCAGGATCTGCTTGAGCAGGTCGGCGTCGCCCTCGATGTCGGCCGGCTCCTCCTGCATGCGCACGACGATCTGCACCGACGCCGGCACGAAGTCGGTGGCGCGGAACAGGCGCAGCACGTCGTCGACCACGCGCGCGACATCGGTGGCGCGCGTGGTCTCGGTCGGCTGCAGGTCGGCCAGGCCGTTGATCAATTGTCCGACGCGGTCGATCTCCTCGTTCAGGATCGACATCTCGCCGACCACCGGCTCGCGCCTGGCCAGCTTGCTGTCCAGGACCGACAGGTAGTTCTTGATGATCGACAGCGGGTTGTTCACCTCGTGCACCACGCGGCGCGACGCCTCGCGGTACTCCTCGGCGACATGGGCGATCTGGCGCTTGGCGTGACCGCGCTCGCTGATGGCCGTCTCCAGCGCGGCCGCCGCCTGCGTGCCGAACGACTGCAGGAAGCGCGCGCGCTTCTGGTAGCTGGCCATCTGCCAGGCCGGCGCGCCGCCGATCAAGACGCCGAGGCAGCGCTGGTTGGCCACCAGCGGCAGGCATACCATGCTCTCGCTGCCGAGGATGCGGAACAACTGGTCTTCGGCCACGCTCAACGGCGGCTGTTGCTGGCCGTCGCGGCTGATGATCGCCAGCTTGCGTTCCAGCGCGCACGCGGCCACCACGCCGCCCTTGTTGAGCGGGATGATGAATTCGGAAAAACGCAGCTGCTGGTCGCCGGTGGCGGTGCCGTGCAGCGCGTGGCCGGTCGGGTTCTCCAGCAGCACCAGCGCGTTCTCGAAATCGAACAGGATGCGCGCCGAACGCGTCATCGATTCGAGCAGGCCGGCCTCGCCGTTCTGGCGCGCGAACGACTGGCCCATCTCGGACACCAGCACCATGTTGCGCACTTCCTCGGACAAGCGCTGCTGCACCGGATCGACCACCGGCGGCGCGTACGCGGCCGGCACCGGCACGTCGTCGACGCCGGCCAGGTCGATGCCGAGGTAATCGGCCGACTTTCCCACCTGGCGCGCGGCGTTGTTGACGATTTGCTCGAGCACTTCGCCATCGAGTCCGCACAGATGGGCGCCGCTCTCGATCGCCTCGTGCTGGTCGTCGTGGCAGCACAACAGGTGCGCCAGGCGCACGATGCGGATCAAGGGATGCGACGACTCCAGGCGCGCCAGCGGCTCGTGGTGATACAGCACGCTGTCGGCCAGGAACGAGTCCAGGTGCCAGCGCTCGATCAGCCACGCGCCCGCCTCCGCGTGCGTGATCTGCAGGGTGCGCTGCTCGACGGCGCACAGGTCCTCGTCGTCGCGCGCCATGAAGTTGAAGCCGTATTCCTTGGGCGCGGTCGCCAGCAGCGCCAGGCGGCCGACGTTGTGCAGCAGGCCGGCCAGGTAGGCCTCCTCGACCTGCGGGTACTCCATCTTGCGGGCGATGTCGCGCGCGATGACGGCCGTCGTCAGCGAGCCTTTCCAGAAACCGCGCAAGTCGGTGCTGCCGGAATGGGGGAAGCTGTTAAAGGTCTGGAACACCGATTCGCTGATCACCAGCGTCTTGATCATGTCGGTGCCGAGCGACACCAGCGACTGTTCTAGCCCCACGGTGCGGGCGTTGCGGTGGAAGGCCGAGCTGTTGGCGACGGTGAGGATCTTGCTGGTCATCGCCGCGTCCTTGGCGATCAATGCGGCGAGCTCCGGCATGCCGGCGTCGTCCGCCTGCAAGTGCTCGATCAACTTAATGAGTATCTGCGGCATGGCCGGCAGACGGGCAATCAGCAATCGATTGCGAATGTCATGGTCAGGTTGATGCATCGTATCCAGCTTTGCCGCCAGTGGTCGTCGAATAAGGGGGGTACTCAACGGCTCAGTACCGCAAATTAGTTATTTCTTCATCAGTAATTCAGGCAGGTTCGAGGCTTGAAATTACGTTTGGAAAAGTTATATTAGCATAAAGTATCATGATAACTTGGCAGCTATCAAGCAGATATCGATCTTTCCACCTAAACTAATTACATTTCCTCACGTAAACAAGTGTTAACCCGGATGGCGTAGAAGCATGCGCCGGTAATGACGCGACGTCAACCATAAAACGAGAGCAGAGGCACTAAAACCCAGCTGTCCGGCGGCTAGCCAGAGCACCGAGTGTGATAGAAACGGCGCGATCACGCCCGCCACGAGCGCCCCCAGCAGCGTCAGCGCGAACGATTGGCACGAGGCCACGGTGCCGCGGATGTGGGGAAACAGGTCCATCGCCAGCAGGGTGGCGGCGGGCGCCACGACCGACATGCCGAAGTTGTAAAAAAGCAGCGGCGCGACCGACCAGGGCAGCGCCGGCGGAAACAACAGATGGTACGACACGTTCAGCACCGGGGCCGCGATCAGGAAACAGAATCCGATGCCGATCTGTCGCGAAAATGTCATTCTTCCGGCCATGCGGTTGGCCGCCAGCGCGCCCAGGAAGATCCCCGACACCGCCGGAATGAACAGCCAGCCGAATTGCGACGGCCCCAGGCCGAGGTGCTTGGGCAGGAATTCCGGCGCCGCCGCGATGTAGACGAACAGGCCGGCGAAGTTGAGCGCCACCACGCCGGACTTCATCAGGAACAGCGGCGAGCTCAGGATGTCGCCGTAGTTGCGCGCCAGGTAACGCGGGTTGAACGGCTGGCGCCTGTGCGGCGGCAGCGTCTCCGGCAGGCGCCGGTAGCAGTAGATGAACAGCAGGATCGTGTAGGCCAGCAGCGACAGGAAGATCGCGCGCCAGTCGAACAAGGTGACGATCCAGCCGCCCAGGATGGGCGCGATGGCCGGCGCGATCGAGAAGATCATCGTCACCAGCGACAGCAGGCGGGCGGCGGCGGCATCGTCGTACAGGTCGCGGATGATGGCGCGCCCCACCACCACCCCGGCGCCGGCCGACACGCCCTGCATGATGCGGAACACCCACAGGTAATGCACCGTGTGCGCCGAGGCGCAGCCCAAGGTGCCGATGGCGAACATCACCAGCGACACCAGCACCACGTTGCGGCGCCCGAAGGCGTCCGCCAGCGCGCCGTGCCACAACACCATGGCGGCGAAGGCCAGCATGTAGAACGTCAGGCTTTGCTGCACTTCGAGCGGGGTGGCGCCCAGCGAGGCCTGGATGTTGGGGAAGGCCGGCAGGTAGGCGTCGATCGAGAATGGCCCCAGCATCGACATCGCCGCCAGCATGGTCGCCAGCCCCGCCGCGCTGAGCACCTTCATGTGCGACGGCGGCGGCGGCGGGATGTCCTCGACAGGATCGGGCGGGAGATTGGCGGGAGGTGTCGGGAACATCGGCGCGGCCTTTTTTAGACTTCTTTGGGCTTGGCGGCTTCGCGGCGGTTGAAGCCCGCCACCATGTCGAAGCGGAACAGACGGCATTCGAGCGCGCCGTTGAAGAACGGCGTCTTGCGCGATTCCTTCAAGCGCAGCATCTTCGGCAGGCCCAGGTCGGCGGTGAACAGGAACACCGTCCAGCCGGCGAAGCGCTGCTTGAGCGTGGTGCTCAGCGCCGAATAGAAGCCGCTGGCCAGTTCGTCCTCCGGCAGCGAGCTGTCGCCGCGCACGCCGATGCGCTCGCCGTACGGGGGATTGGTCAGCAGGATGCCCGGCTGCTCGGTCGGCGCCTTCACTTCCTGCGCCTCGATCTGCTTGAGCGGCACGTCGAACATGATGCCGGCGCATTTCAGGTTATGACGGGTCATCGCCACCATGTCGCCCGAGATGTCGGAGCCGAAGATGGTCGGCGATGCCGGCAGCGGATTGGCCTTGATCGAATTCTTCATGTCGTTCCACGGCGCCGGATCGAAGTCGTTGAAGGCCTCGAAGGCGAAACGGCGGCGCGCGCCCGGCGGGATGCCCTGCACCATCTGCGCCGCTTCGCACAGGATGGTGCCGGAGCCGCACATCGGATCGAACAGCGGCATGCCCGGCTTCCAGCCGGACACGCGCAGCAGGCCGGCGGCCAGGTTCTCGCGCAGCGGCGCGTCGCCGGTTTCCTCGCGCCAGCCGCGCTTGAACAGCGCCTCGCCCGAGGTGTCCAGATAGATGATGAACTGGCGCGCGTCGAGGAAGCCGACGATGCGCATGTCCGGTTCCTTGGTGTCGACCGAAGGACGCTTGTCGAACTGGTCGCGGAAGCGGTCGCAGATCGCGTCCTTGATCTTCAGCGTCGTGAACTCCAGGCTTTTCAGCGGCGATTTGACGGCGGTGACGTCGACGCGGATCGTGTGGTCATAGGTGAACCAGTCTTCCCACTGCTGCGCCAGCACCAGGTCGTAGATGTCGTTCTCGTTCTGGTAGCCGGTGACGGCCATGCGCATCAGCACGCGCGAGGCGATGCGCGAGTGCAGGTTGATGCGGTAGGAGTCGAGCAGGTCGCCGGAGCAGTGCACGCCGCCGGGGACCTGGTTGTGCACCTTCATGGTGGTGCTCAGGAGGGCGATTTCGCCCAGTTCTTCGGCCAGTGCCGCTTCCATGCCGCGCGGGCATGGGCAAAAATAGGATGCCATAGGTGTACCTTTTGTCCGTTGAAAAACCAAAACTCGTTGCTGCGTTGCTGCGTTACCGCGTACTTTTAACTGCTTTACTTCGTTACTTCTGCATGGCGCGCTCGAGGAAGTCCAGGCGGTCCTGGCCCCAGAAGCTTTCGCCATCGAGCACGTACCACGGCGAGCCGAATACATTGGCGGCGGTGGCGTCCTCGGTGTTGCGGTCGTACTCGGCCTGCACGCTGGCCGTCTCCGACGATTTGATCAGCGCGCGGCCATCGAGGTCGCAGCCGCCGGCGATCTGCGCCAGCGTGTCCTCGTCGCCGATGTTCTTCTCTTCGGCCCACAGGCCGCGCATGATGGCGCCGGCCAGTTCCAGCGCGACGTCGACGCCGTGCGTCAGGCGCGCGGCGATCACCATGCGGTTGGCCAGGTCGGGCGACACCGGGAAGAACTTCGGCTGCACGTTCATCGGCACGCCGAGGAACTCCGACCAGCGGGTCAGTTCGACCAGCCGGTAAGCCTGGCGCTGCGGCGCGCGCTTGGCCAGCGGCAGGCCGCCGGAGACGCCGAACACCTTGCCCAGGTCGAAAGGACGCACCTCGATCTGCACCGCGTTCCGGCGCGCCAGCGCGACAAAGCGCTCATGTCCCAGATAGGTCCACGGCGAATGGATGGCGAAAAAATACTGACAGACTTTGCTCATGATGCTCCGATCAGAAAGGTTTGACGACAACCAGGATGACGATGGCCAACAACATGAACACCGGTACTTCGTTAAACACGCGGAACCACTTGTGGCTGCGCGTGTTGACGCCTTTCTCGAACTTTTTCAGGATCGAACCGCAGGCGTGGTGATAGCCGACCACCAGCACCACCAGCAGCAGCTTGGCGTGCATCCAGCCGGGCATTTTCGCGCCATACTGCATGTAGACCAGGATCGCGCCGAACACCACCGCGAACACCGACAGCCACATCGAAAACCGGTACAACTTGCGCGCCATGAGCGTCAGGCGCTCGGTGGTGGCGGTATTGGTGTCCATCGCCAGGTTGACGAAGATGCGCGGCAGGTAGAACACGCCGGCCATCCAGCAGATGACGAAGAAAATGTGCAGCGCCTTAATCCAGAGCATAGCTATCCTTTATTGACGAACTTCACCGTGACCGAATACCACGTATTTCAACGACGTTAAACCTTCCAGGCCGACCGGGCCGCGCGCGTGCAGCTTGTCGTTCGAGATGCCGATTTCGGCGCCCAGGCCGTATTCGAAGCCGTCCGCGAAGCGCGTCGAGGCGTTGATCATCACCGACGCCGAATCGACTTCGCGCAGGAAGCGCATGGCGTCGCTGTGGTCCTCGGTGACGATCGATTCCGTGTGCTTGGACGAGTACTGGTTGATGTGCTCCATCGCCTGGTCGATGCCGTCGACGATCTTCACCGACAGGATCGCGGCCAGGTACTCGGTCGACCAGTCCTCCTCGGTGGCGGCGACCAGGTGCGGATAGCCGGCCGCCGACAGGATCGCCAGCGCTTCCGGATCGGCGCGCAGCTCGACCTGCCTGGTCGCGTACAGCGCGGCCAGTTGCGGCAGCACCGCCGGCGCGATCGCGCGCGCGACCAGCAGCGTTTCCATCGTGTTGCAGGTGCCGTAGCGGTGACACTTGGCGTTGAAGCCGATATCCACCGCCTTTTTCAAGTCGGCCTTGGCGTCGATGTAGACGTGGCAGATGCCGTCCAGGTGTTTGATCATCGGCACGGTCGCCTCTTCCATCAGCCGCGCGATCAGGCCCTTGCCGCCGCGCGGCACGATCACGTCCACGTACTGCGGCATGGTGATCAGCGCGCCGACGGCGGCGCGGTCGGTGGTGTCGACCACCTGCACGCCGTCCTCCGGCAGGCCGGCGCCGGCCAGCCCTTCCTTGACCAGCTTGGCCAGCGCGCGGTTGCAGTGGATCGCCTCCGAGCCGCCGCGCAGGATGGTGGCGTTGCCGCTCTTGATGCACAGGCCCGCCGCGTCGACGGTGACGTTGGGACGCGATTCGTAAATGATGCCGATCACGCCCAGCGGCACGCGCATCTGGCCGACCTGGATGCCCGACGGGCGGAATTTCAAACCGGAGATCTCGCCGATCGGATCGGGCAGCGCGACGATCTGGCGCAGGCCTTCGACCATCGTGGCGATGGCCTTGTCCGACAGCGCCAGGCGGTCCAGCATGGCCGGCGCCAGGCCGTTGGCGGCCGCCGCGTCCATGTCGAGCTGGTTGGCCGCGCGCAGCTGGTCGGCGTCGCGTTCGATGGCGTCGGCGATCAGCGTCAGCGCGCGGTTGCGCGTGGCGCTGTCGGCGCGGGCCATCGCGCGCGATGCCTTGCGCGCCTGCTGTCCCAGTTGCTCCATGTAGTGCTTGATATCCATGTTCATTCCACGATGTCCGTTACATTTTCAGGCGACAAACTTCAGCCGCGCGCCACTTTCAATGCCAGCTGCAGCATCGCGTCCCAGGCGTCGCCGTTGTGCGCCTTGGCGCGCAGGCCCTTGATCATCTTGTCCACCTGCGCCGCGTCCTTCATCGCCGCCTCCAGCGTCGGCAGCGAGATGCGGCGCAGCGCCGGGTCCATCATGCGCTCTTTCGGACCCCAGATGCGGTATTCCTTGAGCAGCGCGCCGAGCGGCCTGCCCTGCGCCATGCCCGACTTCAGTTTCAATAGCGTGCGGATCTCCTCCGACACCGCCCACAGCACCAGCGGCAGCGCCTCGCCCTCGCCTTTCAAGCCTTCGAGCATGCGCACCAGCCGCGCCGGATCGCCCGACAACATCGCTTCGCTGAGCTTGAAAACGTCGTAGCGCGCCACGTTGAGCACCGCGTCGTGCACCTGCTCGTAGGTCAGCTTGCCCGGCTCGTGCAGCAAGGCCAGCTTCTGGATCTCCTGGTGTGCCGCCAGCAGGTTGCCCTCGACGCGGTCGGCGATGAAGTCCACGCTCTGCCGGTCCGCGCTTTGCCCTTGCGCCGCCAGGCGCTGGCCTATCCAGTTGGGCAAATGGGCCCGTTCGATCTGCGCGATGTCGATGTACACCGCCGCCTGCTGCAGCGCGGCCACCCAGGCCGCCTTCTGCGTCTGCCAATCCAGCTTGGGCAGGGTGATCAGGGTCAGGTTGTCCGGACTCAGATCCTTGACGTAGTTCTGCAGCGCCGCGCCGCCGTCCTTGCCCGGTTTTCCGGTCGGGATGCGCAGCTCGATCAGCTTCTTATCGCCGAACAGCGACAGCGCCTGATTGGCCGCCAACAGCTCGCCCCACTTGAAGCTGCGCTCGACGGTCAGCACGTCGCGCTCCGAATAGCCCTGCGCGCGCGCGGCGCGGCGGATCTTGTCGGCCGCCTCCAGCGCCAGCAGATGCTCGTCGCTGGTGATGACGTACAACTGGGACAGGGACTTCGTCAAATGGCCGTCCAGCGCTTCCAACCGCAATTGCATAAAGCGCCCTTACAGGATCGGCACGGCCGGTGCCGATTGGGTCGGCGCCGGGTTCGGGGTGGACGCGGGCATCGACATGCGCGTCGTCTTGATGGCGGCGATCCGGCGCATCATCTGCTGTACCAGGTCGGTCTGCATGTCCTTGTACAGCAAGGCCTCTTCCTGCTCCTTGGCCAGCAACTGGGTTTCGTTGAAGTCGATCGGGCGGCTTAGCGCGATCGCCGTCGGTGGCAGCAGCACGGCGCCCTGCTTGTCCACCACGCGGAACACGATGCTGTACTGAAGCAGGTACTGCCGCACGCGGCCATTGCTGTTCAGCGACAGGATGGTCTTGGTCTTGGTGTGCTCCGGATTGGAGATCACCTCGACGATGCCGTCGGCCTCTTGCGCCGTCTTGACGACGGTGGTGCTGCCGTTGGCGTTGATGTTGCGCTTCAAATCGACCGCCAGCGGCGACGACTCCGGCAAGCCCACATACATCGTCGGGAACGGCAGCGTGTAGTGGCCGCCGTCGCCGCGCAGGTGGAAGCCGCACGCCGACACCGTCAGCGACACCGCCAGCACGAGGGCGCAAACGCGCGCGTGGGAGCGCGCGCGCTGGAACAACCGGGACCTGCTTGCCATGTTAGTCATCCGAGATCCGTCCGTTAAACCGTTAAACAACGATGTTGATCAATTTGCCCGGCACGACGATGATCTTCTTCGGCGCGCCCTCGATGAATTTCTGTACCGCTTCGCTGGCCAGCGCCGCCGCCTCGATGGTGGCCTTGTCGGCGCCCTTGGCGACGACCACGCTGCCGCGCAGTTTGCCGTTCACCTGGATCATCATCTCGATCTCGGCCTGCTCCAGCGCGGCCGGGTCGACTTGCGGCCACTGCGCGTTGAGGATGTCGCCATGCGCCTTGGCGTAGCCCAGCTCCTCCCACAGCACGTGGGTGATGTGCGGGGCGACGGGGTTCAGCAGGCGCAGGAAGATCGAGAAGCCCTCGGCCACCAGCGCGTTCGATTCGGCGCTGTCGTCCAGCTTTGCCGATTCGATCGTGTTGAGCATCTTCATGCAGGCCGAAACGACGGTGTTGTACTGGATGCGCTTGAGGTCATAGTCGGCCTGCTGCAGGATCTTGTGCAATTCGCGGCGCAGGGTTTTCTGCGGCTCGGTGGCGACCGGCGCGGCCGGCGCGTTCAAGGCCGCGCCGATGCGCGACGCTTGGGCGTAGCCGAACGCCCACACGCGGCGCAGGAAGCGGTTGGCGCCTTCGACGCCGCTGCCCGACCATTCCAGCGTTTGCTCCGGCGGCGAGGCGAACATCGTGAACAGGCGCGCGGTGTCGGCGCCGTACTGGCCGATCTGCGCGGCCGGGTCGATGCCGTTGTTCTTCGACTTCGACATCTTCTCGGTGCCGCCGATCTGCACCGGCTGGCCGTCGTCCTTCGACACGGCGCCTTGCGGGCGGCCCTTGTCGTCGAGCGTCACTTCGACATCGGCCGGATTGAACCAGGTCTTCTTGCCCGCCTGGTCCTCGCGGAAGTAGGTCTCGTTGAGCACCATGCCCTGCGTGAGCAGGTTGGTGAACGGCTCGTCGAACTTGACGATGCCGAAGTCGCGCATCACCTTGGTCCAGAAGCGCGCGTACAGCAGGTGCAGCACGGCGTGTTCGATGCCGCCGATGTACTGGTCCATCGGCATCCAGTAATCGTTGCGCTCATCGACCATGGACGAGTTGGCGCCCGGCGACGTATAGCGCATGTAGTACCACGACGAATCGACGAAGGTGTCCATGGTGTCGGTCTCGCGGCGCGCCGGCTTGCCGCACTGCGGGCAGTCGCACTTGAGGAAGGCTTCGTATTTGTTCAGCGGGTTGCCGCTGCCATCGGGTACGCAGTCTTCCGGCAGCACCACCGGCAGGTCTTTTTCCGGCACCGGCACCGAGCCGCAATCGGCGCAGTTGATCATCGGGATCGGCGTGCCCCAGTAGCGCTGGCGCGAGATGCCCCAGTCGCGCAGGCGGAAGGTGATCTTCTTCTCGCCCAGGCCCTTGGCGGCCATGTCGGCGGCCACCGCGTCGACGGCGTCGGCGTACGACAGGCCGTCGTACTTGCCCGAGTTGGTGACGACGGCGACGGCCTTGTCGCCATACCATTCCTGCCAGGCGTCGGTCGAGAAGACCTGGCCTTCAACCTGGATCACCTGCTTGATCGGCAGCGCGTATTTTTTGGCGAAGGCGAAATCGCGCTCGTCGTGCGCCGGCACGCCCATGACGGCGCCGTCGCCGTAGGTGATCAGGACGTAGTTGCCGACCCAGACCTCGACCTGCTCCCCGGTCAGCGGATGGGTGACGAACAGGCCGGTCGGCATGCCCTTCTTCTCCATCGTCGCCATGTCGGCCTCGATCACCGAGCCCAGTTTGCATTCGGCGTTGAAGGCGGCCAGTTCAGGGTTGGTCCGCGCGGCGTGGATCGCCAGCGGATGCTCGGCCGCCACGGCGCAGAAGGTCACGCCCATGATGGTGTCCGGGCGGGTGGTGAACACGTACATCTTGCCGTCCTGGATCAACTGGCCGTCGGCGTCCTTGATCTGGTGCGGGAAGGCGAAGCGCACGCCGGTCGACTTGCCGATCCAGTTGGCCTGCATGGTGCGCACGCGCTCCGGCCAGCCCGGCAGCTTGCTGTCGACGTGTTCGAGCAGCTCGTCGGCGTAGTCGGTGATGCGGGCGTAGTACATCGGGATCTCGCGCTTTTCGATCAGCGCGCCCGAACGCCAGCCGCGGCCGTCGATGACCTGCTCGTTGGCCAGCACGGTCTGGTCGATCGGGTCCCAGTTGACGGTGCCGGTCTTCTTGTAGATGATGCCCTTTTCGAGCATCTTCAGGAACATCCACTGGTTCCACTTGTAGTATTCCGGTTTGCAGGCGGTCATCTCGCGCGACCAGTCGACCGCCAGGCCCATCGACTCCATCTGCTCGCGCATGTGGGCGATGTTCGAATAGGTCCACTGCGCCGGCGGCACGTTGTTGGCCATCGCCGCGTTCTCCGCCGGCATGCCGAACGCGTCCCAGCCCATCGGCATCAGCACGTTGTAGCCGTTCATGCGCAGGTAGCGGTACATCACGTCGTTGATCGTATAGTTGCGCACGTGGCCCATGTGCAGCTTGCCCGACGGGTAAGGCAGCATCGAGCAGGCGTAGTACTTCCCTTTCGGGAAACGCGGGTCGTGCTCGACGGCCTTATAGGCGTCGATGGCCTTCCAGTGGGATTGCGCGGCGGATTCTACGTCGGCGGGACTATATTTATCTTGCATGATGGTGTGCAGCCGGCGTGGCCCGGCAAAAAGGAATATGAACCGGACATTATACTGGCTCAACCGCCTCCAGCGCACGAGAGTGGCCCCTCGGCGCCGTCCAGACGGTAAGATAACCGTATGCTTTACCGCGAATATCCTCCCCACCCGGCTTTAAGCGCCCATGTCGACTGCATGTGGACGGCGCGCGTGCCCGCCGTCGCGCCCGGACGCGCGCATACGCACCGGGTGCTGCCCGATAACTGCGTCGACATCCTGTGGCAGGACGGCGGGCGGCCGGCGTTCGCCGTCGGCATGATGAGCAGCGCCATCGTGGTGGCCAGCGCCGGGCCGGTGGGCACGGTGGCGGTGCGCTTCAAGCCGGGGGCGGCCGGGGCGTTCCTGGCCACGCCGCTGCACGCGCTGACCGATCAGCGGGCCGATATCGACCTGTTGTGGGGCCGCAGCGACGCCGACCGGCTGGCCGACGCGCTGTGGACGCGGGAACTGGACGACCGCGCACGCATTGCCTTGATTGAAACGCAGTTGCTGCGGCGGCTGCGCCATGCCGATTCGGCCGCCTGCAGCGGCGCGGCGCTGATCCGGCGCGCGCTCGGCGCCATCGACACCAGCGGCGGCGGCCTGCGGATCGACGAGTTGGCCGGGGAACTGGGCGTCTCGCGCCAGCATCTGGCGGCGCAGTTCCGCGCGCGGGTCGGGCTCTCGCCCAAGCTGTACGCGCGCATTTGCCGCTTCCGCCGGGCCACGGCGGCGCTAAAGGCGGCGGCGGCGCCGGATTGGGCGCGGCTGGCGCTCGACTGCGGCTACTTCGACCAGTCGCACCTGATCCACGATTTCCAGGAATTCGCCGGCAGCGCGCCGGAGCGCTTTTTAAGCGCCGCCTGAGGCATCACCTTCCATTTTTACAATCGGCGGCGCCGTATTTGTGCCAAGATGGTGTTTTAGACATCGTTACGGAGACTATCATCATGATCAAGGGACTGCGCACGCTGGTGTACCCGGTGGCCGATCTGGCGGCCGCCAAGCAGTGGTACGCCAAGGTGTTCGACACCGCGCCCTACTTCGACCAGCCATTTTATGTCGGCTTCAGCGTCGGCGGCTTTGAATTGGGATTGATACCGGATGGCCAGGCGGCCAGCGCCGGCGGCATGGCCTACTGGGGCGTCGACGACATCGAGGCCGAGGCCGACCGCATCGTCGGACTGGGCGCGACCATCCACGGCGCCATCCAGGACGTCGGCGAAAACATCAAAACGGTCGAGTTGGCGGACCCGTTCGGCAATTTGTTGTGCCTGATTTACAACCCGCATTTCGACCCGAAAGAGGTACGCTAGCGCATGGGGTTGGCGGTTTGTGGCAAACTACGCCCCTTCGAAAAGAAAGAGGTAGTCCATGTCCCGCCGTAACGCCAATATGATCAAGTCGCCCGAGCAAATCGTCATGGCGCGCGTCGCCGCCCAGCTGGCGGCCGACGTGCTGACGATGATCGGCCCGCACATCAAGGCCGGCGTGAGCACGGCCCACCTCGACCAGCTGTGCAACGACTACATCGTCAACGTGCAGCAGGTGATCCCGGCCAACGTCGGCTACGGCGGCTTCCCGGCCACCGTGTGCAGCTCGATCAACCACGTGGTCTGCCACGGCATCCCCTCGCCCGACGAAGTGCTCAAGGACGGCGACATCATCAACATCGACGTCGCCGTCATCAAGGATGGCTGGCACGGCGACACCAGCCGCATGTACTACGTCGGCGAGCCGTCGAAGGCGGCGCGCAAGCTGGTGGAGACCACCTACGCGGCGATGTGGGCCGGCATCCGCGCCGTCAAGCCGCGCGCCACCCTGGGCGACGTCGGTTTCGCGATCCAGACGGTGGCCGAGAAGGCCGGCTTCAGCGTGGTGCTCGATTATTGCGGCCACGGCATCGGCCAGGTCTACCACGAGGAGCCGCAGGTAACCCACTACGGCCGTCCGGGCCAGGGCGTGGTGCTCAAGCCGGGCATGCTGTTTACGATCGAGCCGATGATCAACGCCGGCCGCGCGGCGACGAAGGAGCTGGACGACGGCTGGACCGTCGAGACGCGCGACAAGTCCTTGTCGGCGCAATGGGAGCACATGGTGCTGGTGACCGAGACCGGATTCGAGGTGCTGACCCTGGCGCCCGGCGAGACCGGCGCCAAGGCGCAGATCCCGATCGTCGGTTAATTTGGATTACTTCAACGTCAGCTTCAAGGCCGGCTTCTCGCCGTAATCCTCGTACCGCTCGTTGATGCCGGCTACGCAGTACGTCACTTCTTCCAGGATGTCCGGCGCGGCCGCCTTCAGCGCGTCGGCGTCCTTGATGACGATCTCCAGCACCTCGTTGGGCTTGAGGCGGAATTTGCTCATGCCGTCGTCGTCGCGCAGATAACTCAGGCAATCGACCCACGCGTCCATCGTCGCGCCATACGTGTCGGGAAAGCCCAGCGCCGCCTTGCAGGCCGCGTGGAAGCTGGCCATGTCGGTGATCGCCGCGCCGTTCAATTCTGCGGTTGCCATTATTTCTCTTTCTTCGGGTCCGTAACGAACCCCAGTTTCGTTAATCCATTGGTCTGCGCCGCCGCCATCACCTGCGCCACCACTTCGTAGCGGGTATCCTTGTCGGCGCGCAGTTGCAGCTCCGGCTGCGGGTCCTGCCGCGCCGCTTCGACCAGGCGCGCCTCCAGCGCCTCCCGTTCGAGCGGCTCGTTGTTCCAGAAGATCTTGCCCTGGCCGTCGATGGCCAGGGTGACGGTGGCCGCCTCGGCCTGCGGCTGGCTGGCGGGCGCCTGCGCCTTCGGCAGGTCGAGCTTGACCGCGCTGGTGAACATCGGCGCGCCCAGGATGAAGATCACCAGCAGCACCAGCATGACGTCGACCATCGGCGTGACGTTGATGTCGGCCATCGGTCCCGGCTGGCGGTGGTGGTTGAAGGCGCCAAAGCTCATCGCTGCTCCCGGCTCAAGTTAAAAGGTTATTTGCCGGCGCGCGCGCCGGTGGTCAGATAGGCATGCAGGTCGTGCGCGAACGCGTCCAGCTCCGCCAGGGTCAGGCGGTTGACGCGGTTGAAGGCGTTAAACGCCAGCACCGCCGGAATCGCCACCGTCAGGCCGATCGCGGTCATGACCAGCGCCTCGCCCACCGGGCCGGCCACTTTGTCGATCTGCACCGTGCCGTTGGCCGAAACGTTGGCCAATGCGTGGTAAATACCCCAGACGGTGCCCAGCAGGCCGACGAACGGCGCGGTCGCGCCGATCGACGCCAGCACGGTCAGGCCGCCTTCGAGGCGGTTGGTCGAGCGCTGGATCGCCACGCGCAGCACGCGCGTGACTTGCGCGGCGCGGTCCATCTCGCCGCCCAGCGACGGCCGCTCGGCCACCTTGATTTGGGCCGCGCCCTGCTGCGCCAATGGCAGGTAGATTTTTTCCGGGTCGGCCAGTTCCAGCGTGGCGACGCCGTCCTGCATCGTCGGCGCTTCCCAGAAGGCCTGCACGGCCGGAGAGCTGCGGCGCACCCGCCAGGCCGCGAAGGCCTTCGACAGGATGAAGAACCAGCTCACCAGCGACATCGCCAGCAGCACGAACGCCACCGCGTGGCTGATGCCGTCGCCCTGCTCCCAGTAATGGGCCAGGGTGAACTGGTTGGCGACGGCGGGCGTCATCCGTTGAGCGACAGCACGTCGTACATGTCGAACAAGCCGGTCGGCTTGTCGGCCAGGAAGCGGCAGGCGCGCAGCGCGCCGTGCGCGTAGGTCGCGCGGCTGCTCGATTTGTGGCTGATCTCGATGCGCTCGCCGATGCCGGCGAACAGCACGGTGTGGTCGCCGACGATGTCGCCGCCACGGATGGTGGCAAAGCCGATCGACGATGGATCGCGCTCGCCGGTGACGCCTTCGCGCGCGTAGACGGCGCACTCTTTCAGGTCGCGGCCCAGCGCGCCGGCGATCACTTCGCCCATTTTCAGCGCGGTGCCGGACGGCGCGTCGACCTTGAAGCGGTGGTGCGCCTCGACCACTTCGATGTCGTAGCCGGTCGACAGCGCCTTGGCGGCCTGCTCGAGCAGCTTCATCGTGACGTTGACGCCGACGCTGAAGTTGGGCGAGAACACGATCGCGGTTTTCTTGGCCGCCGCCGCGATGGCGGCCTTGCCGGCGTCGTCGAACCCGGTGGTGCCGATGACCAGTTTGATGCCGTGCTCGGCGCAATAGGCCAGATGTTCCAGCGTACCCTCGGGGCGGGTGAAATCGATCAGGTACCGGGCGCCGGCCAGGCCTTGCGCCAGGTCCGACTGCACCAGCACGCCGCCCGGCTTGCCGAGGAACGCGGCGGCGTCGCCGCCGACGCCGGCCGAACCGGCGCGGCCCAGGGCGCCGGCCAGGCGCGCGTCCGGCGCGTTTTCGACGGCTTCGATCAGGATGCGGCCCATGCGGCCACCGGCGCCGGCGATGGCGATATTCATTACGGTCATGCGTGCGTCCTTATTTGTTCTGGTTGCCCACCGTCACGCCCACCGGCGCGGGCGCGGCGTTGTCGCTCCCCGTCGTGGTCGGCGGCGGCACGCTCGACGCCGGTTTGTTGTCGGGCGCGTCCGGGTTTTTCTTGATCTTCGGCGCCGGGCCGGCGATGCGGGCGATGTATTCTTTTTCGGTCGGCAGGTTGCCGCCTTCCCAGCGCGCGACCTTGCCGTCGTTGTCGAAGAACACGATGACGCGGCTGGTGGTCACTTCGCCGTTGCCCTTGGCCATGCGGAACGCGTAGTCCCAGCGGTTGGCGTGGAACGGATCGGCCAGCAGCGCGGTGCCGAAGATGAAGCGGACCTGCTCGCGCGTCATGCCGACTTTCAATTGCGCCAACATTTCCTCGGATACAAAGTTGCCTTGCTGGATGTCAGGACGGTATGGCGAGAAGAACCACATGAACTTTTGCAGCGGCGTGATGGTGGTCGTTTGCGCGCCCTTGCTGGCGTCCAGGGTGATCCCGGTTTCCTTGACCTGGTTCGATTTCTCGCCCAGCGTGGTGTTGGAAGCACAGCCGCCGGCGGCCAGCGCGACGCAGACGGCGCCTGCGAGCAACGGAGCACGGCGGGTAAAACGGTGCGACAAAGACTGCAATAAAGCCGGGGTGACGCGCATAAATGTCCTCAATCTGGTCGAGCGGAAATGCCGAAAAACGCTATATCATAAAGCACATGCCGGACGCATGGTGCGAGATGGAGCCGCGCGGGCGGGCAAAGTGACAGCATTATCCTGTAAAACAGGCCATATGTCCTTGTTTTGCAAGGCGCAAGTGTAAATGTTTGCAAACGCCGGCGGCCGCAATAAGTGGCCACAATCAGTGCGGCGGCGCGCGGAGTGCGTTAAACTGTGGCCTAGCTATCGCCAACCAGAATAAGAGTGTCCAACATGGGTAACAATCCAACCGATCTGAAGGCCAGCGGCCTCAAAGCCACCCTGCCTCGCCTTAAAATCCTGGACATCTTCCAGAACAGCGACGTGCGCCACCTGACCGCCGAGGATGTCTACAAGATTTTGCTGGCCGACAATATGGACGTCGGCCTGGCCACCGTCTACCGCGTGCTGACCCAGTTCGAGCAGGCCGGCCTGCTGAACCGCAACCACTTCGAAACCGGCAAGGCCATCTTCGAGCTCAACGAGGGTTCCCACCACGACCACCTGGTGTGCCTCGACTGCGGGCGGGTGGAGGAATTCTTCGACGAAGAGATCGAAACACGCCAGCAGATGGTCGCCAAGGAGCGCGGCTTCAAGATCGCCGAGCACGCGCTGGCAATTTATGGCAACTGCATCAAGACCGCCTGCCCGCACCGTCCATAATTGCGGCGGCGCCGGGCCGCCGCGTCGCGGCTGATCGCGGCTGATCGCGGCTGATCGCGGTTAATTGTGGCTCAGCGCGTTCGACAACAACTTGGCCGTGATATCGACGATCGGTATCACGCGCTCATAGGCCATGCGGGTCGGGCCGATCACCCCCAGGGTGCCGACGATCTTGCCGTTGGCCATGTACGGCGCGGTCACCACGCTCATCTCGTCCATCGGCACCAGGCTCGATTCGCCGCCGATATAAATCTGCACGCCGCTGGCCTTGCTCGACACGTCGAGCAGCTGCATCAAGCCGGTCTTTTGCTCGAACATGTCGAACATCTGCCGCAGCGACGTCATGTTCGACGACAGATCGCTGACCGACAGCAGGTTGCGCTCGCCGGCGATGACCATGTCGTCCGAGTTGTCCGCCATCGCCTCGCTGCCCGCCTCCACCGCCGCCTGCATCAGCCGGCCCATGTCGTCGCGCAGCTGGCGCACCTCGGCCTGCAGGCGCGTGTGGACCTCGTCGAAGGCCAGGCCGCCGTAGTTCTGGTTGATGTAGTTGGCCGACTGGATCAGCTGCGTGGGGCTGTAGTCGACGTCGGTCAGCAGCAGCCGGTTTTGCACGTCGCCGGTGGGGCCGACGATCACCAGCAGGATGCGCTTCTCCCCCAGCCGCAGGAACTCGATCTGCTGGAACACCGATTCGCGCCGCGGGCTGAGCACCACGCCGGCGAACTGCGACAGCGACGACAGCATCTGCGCCGCGTTGGCAATCATTTTCTGCGGCTGCGGCGCCTGCAGGCGCATGCGGCCCTCGACCGATTGCTCGTCCAGATGTTGCACCGTCAGCAAGGTGTCGACGAAGATGCGGTAGCCGCGCGGCGTCGGCACCCGGCCGGCCGAGGTGTGCGGGCTGGCGACATAGCCGAGCTCCTCGAGGTCGGCCATGATGTTGCGAATGGTCGCCGGCGACAGGTCAAGGCCGGAAATCTTGGAGAGCGCGCGCGAGCCGACCGGCTGGCCGTCCGCGATATAGCGTTCCACCAGGGCTTTGAGCAGGGTTTGAGCGCGTGTGTCGAGTTGCATACTGTATATCTTATTTGCCGAGAGTTGCCGTGTTTGCCTATTATGCACGCTCCGCGCCGGCCGGGGGCTGTCGCGCGACATCAATCGCCCAGTTGTCGCCTCACCCACGCCAGCAGTTCGTGGAAATCGGCGCAAATGACGTCCGGCGCGATGCCGGCGTCGACGTGGGCGCGGCTGCCGGTGCGGTTCATCCACACCGCCCGCATGCCCACCGCCTGCGCGCCGCGCACGTCGAGCCGCAGGTCGTCGCCGACGTAGACGGCGTCGGCCGGCGCCACGCCCATCGCCTCGCAGGCGGCCAGGAAGATGGACGGGTCCGGCTTGGCGCGGCCGAAGCGCGCCGACGCCAGCGCCACCTCGAAATGGTGGTGCAGGCCGATGACTTCAAGGTCGGCGTTGCCGTTGGTGATCACGCCCAGCCGCAGCATGCCGCCCAGCTCGGCCAGCACCGGGGCGACGTCGTCGAACAGGGTGACGGCGTTGCGCAGCACGTTGAAGTGCGCCATCGCGCCGTCGATGTGGGCGCTGTCCGCGCCGGTTTCGGCGAACACGGCCTCGAGCGCGACGCGGCGCAGCCGGTACAGGTCGGCCGTCAGCTCCGGCTGCTTTTCCAGCAGCGCCAGGCGCAGCGCGCGCAGCGCCTCGACCGAATACTTGCCGGTGACGGCCGGCGCGCGCTCGGCCAGCCACGCGTGCCAGCCGGTTTCGGCCGCCGCGATGACCGGGCCGATCGGCCACAGGGTGTCGTCGAGATCGAACAGCAGGGCTTGCGGCGGGCGTGGTGTCATGGGCGCTAAAGGTAAGTGGATAAGGCGATTCGGGGCTATTGTCGCACCGATCGCGGGCCGGACGCGCGCGCGCGCCTAACAAGCTGTTACATCCATTGGGGGGACTGGTGTTACCAAATGCACTAAAATACGGGGCAAATCCGTGTAAGATGCTGCACCCGTGCGTGCTGCCGGCCCTATTCGTTTTGGAGAAGATTTTATGAAAAGTGTGTATCCGCGTGCGGGCCTGGCCCTGCTGTGTGCCGTTGTCCTGAGCGCTTGCGGCGGCGGTAGCGACGGCAGCATGCTGCTGCAAGGCAGCGTCGGCGGCTTGAGCAAGCCGGGCCTGGTGCTGATCAACGTGCCCACCGGCGAGAAGATCACCGTCGCCGCCAACGCCAGCCAGTTCCAGTTCACCCGCCTGATCGCGGTCGACGAATCGTTCGAAATCAAGGTCGACACCCCGCCGGCCGGCGCCACCTGCCAGGTCATCGACGGCAAGAACAAGGCCAACTCCTTCACCTCGTACCGCACCCAGGTCAGCTGCGTCACCAATCCGTGGGTGCTGAGCGGCGTGGTCAAGGGCCTGGCCGACGACGGCGTGGCCGGCAACAACGACGGCGTGACCCTGGCCAACGGCCCGGACACGGTGTACGTCGCACCGTCGGCAACGGCCGGCGGCGACGCCGCGTTCTCCTTCGCCAATACCGTCGGCGAGGGCTCGCCCTACGGCGTGACCGTGCTGGCGCAGCCGTCCAACCGCACCTGCTCGCTGACCGCCCCCGTGACCAACGCGGTGCCGGGCGCCGGCGTGATGCCCGCCGGCAATGACAACCGGCTGGTCGTCAACTGCGTCGCAAAATAAACACGCTGGCTCAATCTTTGGAGAATTACATGAAATTATCGTATCTGGGCGCCATCGTGGCGCTGAGCGCGGCGGCCCTGGTGGCCGGCTGCGGCGGCAAGGCGCAATACACGGTGCAAGGCACGATCAACGGCCTGGCCACGCCCGGCCTGCAGCTGAGCAATGGCGGCGAAACCATTTCGATCCCGGCCGGCGCGACCACCTTCGCGTTCCCGCGCCAGATCGGCTACGGCACCAGCTACGCCGTCACGTTCGCCCAGCAGCCGGAGCACATGGCCTGCAATTTCGACACCATCAACACCGGTTCGGCCGGCCAGACGGTGGCCATCTCCGTGGCGATCTCGTGCGTACGCAGGGCCTATACGCTCGGCGGCCAGTTCACGGGACTGTTCCCCGTGAGCGCCGCCGTCGGCACCACGCCGGCCGTGCTGCGCACCGTGACGCTGCTGAACGGCTCGGCCGGCGGCGCCGTCACCCTGACCAGCCCGACCGACGCCACCGGCGCCGGCGATTTCGCATTCAGCACCAACGTGGCCGACGGCCAGTCGTATGGCGTAACGATCCACCCGGACACGACGCTGAGCTCGGCGGACATCACCTGCACCGTGAAGAACGGCGTGGGCGTCATGGGCGAATCGGCCGTGACCAATCTGCTGGTGGAGTGCAAGCCTAAATAAGCCTGGAAGCCGGGGGAGACCGCAGATATTCACATACCTGATGTTCGATATGTGAAAAATAAAGTGGCGTGATATACCGCGACGCAGCATACTGTACTTGTCTCCTCCACTTCTTGCAAAGGAATTGGATTTAGCCCGCTTTCACCAGCGGGCTTTTTTTTGTCTGTCGCTTTTAGCAAAACAGCGGGGGTCAGTGCCGACATTCGGACACCGCCTCAACCGTACCGCTGGACTGAAAGACGGGGTCGTAAAAAACAGCGGGTGTCAGCGTAAAAAACAGCGGGGGTCAGTGCCGACATTCGGACACCGCCTCAACCGTACCGCTGGACTGAAAGACGGGGTCGTGTCCGAATGTCGGCACTGACCCCGCTGGGTGACCCCGCTGGGAAAGACGAGGTCGTGTCCGAATGTCGGCACTGACCCCGGGGTGGGGTTATTTGAGGAGGTTGGCGAGGGCGACGTATTGGGCCAACGAGACCGTTTCCGGACGGTGGGTCGGGTCGATGCCCGCTGCGACGATCTGCGCTTCGCTGAACATGCCGGCCAGGCAGTTGCGGATCACCTTGCGGCGTTGCGAGAACGCCTTCAATACCACCGCCTCCAAGGTCGGGCCGTCGCACGGCAGTTGCTCGGCCACCGGGATCATGCGCACGATCGCCGATTCGACCTTCGGCGGCGGATCGAACGCTTCCGGCGGCACCACGAACAGCAGCGACATGTCATAGCGCCATTGCAACATCACCGACAGGCGGCCGTAGGTCTTGCTGCCCGGCTCGGCCACCATGCGCTCGACCACCTCCTTTTGCAGCATGAAGTGCTGGTCCTTGACCAGCGGCGCGAACGTGGCCAGGTGGAACAGCAACGGGCTGGAGATGTTGTACGGCAGGTTGCCGACGATGCGCAACTTCTCGCCCGCCGGCACCGGGATGGTGCCGTAGTCGAACTTGAGCGCGTCGCCGGCGTGGATCGTCAGCTTGGCCGGGTTGTAGGTCTTTTCCAGCCGCGCGACCAGGTCGCGGTCGAGCTCGACCACGTGCATCATCTTGAGCGTGCGCATCAGCTGCTCGGTCATGGCGCCCAGGCCGGGCCCGATCTCGACCATGGCGTCGTCCGGCGCCGGCGCGATCGCCTCGGTGATGCTCGACAGGACGTATTTGTCGTGCAGGAAATTCTGGCCAAAGCGTTTGCGGGCTACGTGTTTCATGGTGTTCTTCTAATTAGGGAATGTTGAAGCGCCGGCGACGGCGTCGGCCATCGCCAGCGCGGTGGCGATGGCCGCCTCCATGCTGCCGCAGTCGGCCAGCCCGAGGCCTTGCGCGGCTAGGTCGAGCGCCGTGCCGTGGTCGACCGAGGTGCGGATCAGCGGCAGGCCGAGCGTGATGTTGACGCCCTGCCCGAACGTGGCGTACTTGAGCACCGGCAGCCCCTGGTCGTGGTACATCGCCAGCACGCAGTCGGCGTCCTTCAGGTACTTGGGCTGGAACAGCGTGTCGGCCGGATACGGGCCGCGGGCGTCGATGCCGCGCGCCCGCGCCGCCGCGATCGCCGGGGCGATGACGTCGATGTCCTCGCGCCCCAGGTAGCCGCCCTCGCCCGCGTGCGGGTTCAGGCCGCACAGCAGGATGCGCGGGGCGGCGATGCCGAATTTGCTTTTGAGGTCGCCGTCGAGGATGTCGAGCACGCGCGCCAGGCCCGCTTGCGTGAGGGCGGCGGCGACGTCCTTGAGCGCCAGGTGGGTGGTGGCCAGGGCCACCCGCAGCGGCGGCGGCAGCGCGCCGCCGGCCGGCGCCGGCGGCTGGCCGGCCAGCATCATCACCACTTGCGCGGTGCCGGTCCGGTCGGCGAAGTATTCGGTGTGGCCGGAGAAGGCGACGCCGGCGTCGTTGATGGTGCTCTTTTGCAGCGGCGCGGTGACGACCGCCTCGAACCAGCCGGCGCGCACGCCTTCGATGGCGGCGTCCAGGGTGGCCAGCACGGCGCGGCCGTTGTTCTTGTCGAGTTTGCCCGGCACGACGTGGGCGTCGAGCGGCACGTCGATCACGCTGAGGCGTTCGGGACCGAAGTGCGGCAGGCCGCCGTTGCGCACCGCCTGCAGCGACAGCGCCGACAGCCGGATGGCCGGGTCGATGTCGGCGGCGATCATGGACAGGAAGGCGGCGTCGCCCAGCAGCACGCAGTCGACCGCGTGGCGGCGCGCCCAGGCGGCGCGGATCGCGATCTCCGGGCCGATGCCGGCCGGTTCGCCGACGGTGACGGCGACGACCGGCCGTCCCTGGCGCCGGCGGGCGGGGAACGACGGGGCCACGTCCGTGCGCCCGGTGGATGAAGTGGCGCCCATGCGTGCTCCCTTGACGGCCGGATTACTGTTTCGCGGCCGCCGCGGCGGCGGCGCCCTCTTCGGTGCGGAACTCGACGTAGGCGCGGTCGCGCACTTCGCGCTGCCAGCTCTCGGCCGCCTCTTCCATCTTGCGTTCGCGGATGGCCTGGCGCGCGTTGTTGCGCTCGCGCTCCTTGGAAACATCGTCGCTCTTGCGCTCGAGCACCTCGATCAGGTGCACGCCGAAGCTGGTCTCGACCGGCTGCGACACTTCGCCGATTTTCAGGTTGTTCATCGCCGCTTCGAACTCGGGCATCGTGTCGCCCGGGTACAGCCAGCCCAGGTCGCCGCCCTTGGCGGCCGAGCCGTCGTTCGACACCAGCCGCGCCAGGTCCTCGAACTTGGCGGCGTTGTTGTCGAGGCGTTCCTTCAGTTCGGCCAGCTTGCGCTTGGCGTCGGCCGCGCTCATCGTCGGCGTCACCTTGATCAGGATGTGGCGCGCGTGGGTCTGCTGCACCGACTGGGCGGCCTGGGCCTCGGCCACGCTGCGGCGGTCCACCGCCTTCAGGATGTGGAAGGCGCCGGTGCTTTTGATGATCGGCGTGACCTGGCCCGGTTTGAGTTTGACCAGCGCCTCGGCGAACACCGGCGGCAGCCGCTCGGGCAGGCGCCAGCCGACCGCGCCGCCATCGAGCGCGTCGCTGGCGTCCGAATAGGTGGCGGCCATCTTGGCGAAGTCGGCGCCGGTGCGCAGCTGGCGCATCACTTCCTCGGCGCGCGCGCGGCGCTGGGCGATCACCTCGGCGGTGGCGTTGTCCGGGATGCGCACCATGATTTGCGCGATGTTGATCTCGAACTGCTCGGCGGCGGCGGCCTTCTCGGCGGCCATGAAGCTGTCGACCTCGGCGTCGGAGATCTGGATCTTGGCGTCGACCTCGTGCTCGCGCAGGCGCTGCATGATGATCTCTTCGCGGATCTCCTCGCGGAACGCGGCGAACGGCGTGCCATCCTTTTCCATCTGGTTGCGGAAGTCCTGCACGCTGAGCTTTTGCGCCTCGGCGATGCGGCCGATCGCGCGGTCGAGCTGGGTGTCGTCGACGCGCACGCCCATCTCCTTGGCCATCTGCAGCTGGGCGCGCTCGACGATCATGCGCTCGAGCAGCTGGCGCTGCAGGTCGGCGGCGGCCGGCATCTGCACCTTCTGCGCCTGCATGCGGGCGGTGACGGTCTTGATGCGGTTGGCCAGCTCGCGCTGCGTGATGACGTCGTCGTTGACGACGACGACGATGGAGTCGATGGCGACGTTGCTCGACGAGCCGGGCGGAATGAAGCCCTTGCCGTCGGCCTTGGCATCGGCCTTGGCGGCGGCCGCGCCGGTGGCGGCGGGCGCGGCCGGGGTGGTGACGGCGGGGGCGGCCGGCGCCGGCGCCGGTTTTTTCGAGAACAGGCTGCAGCCGCCCAGGGCGGTGGTGCACAACAGGACGGCGAGTAGCTTCATTTGGTACATACTGGCATTACGCATGGTGGAACGCTCATGAGTCAGGTGTAAAAAAATCAAAAGGCGCGCGCCCCGCACAGGGGACGATGCGCGCCCGGATGCCTTGCTTTAGCGGCCGTAGCCCTCGTTCAAACGCTGATACCCCGGGATGCTGTTTTTCATCGCCTCGATCGGGCTGCCCACGCCCAGGTGCGACAGGCCGTTGAGCTCGAGCTGGAAGAAGATCGGCGTCGACGCCGTCGTCGACGTCGTCACGAAACGCTGGCCGCCCACGCGGAACACCCAGCAGTCGGCCTTGTATTCGAGACCGATCAGGCTTTCGAGGATCTTGCTGTCCTGCATCGAGTAGCTGACCCGGCCGACGCCGTACCAGCGCTGGAAGATCGGCCACTGGCTCGAGACCTCGATGTTCTTGAAACTGTTGCGCAGGTAGCGGTAGCCGACGTTGAACACTTTCTTGGGCGCCGGGATCCATTGCGCCGTGTAGCTTTGCGATACCACCCGGCTCTGGCTGGGATTGTACTGCAGCGCGCTGTCGAAGCCCCAATGCTCGGAGATGCGGCCGTTGGCGGCGAGCAGGATGTCGGAGCGGGCCTCGCTGACCGGCGTGGTCGAGGCCAGCTGGACGCGCTGGTCCTCGAAGTAGAAGCGCTGGCCGAACGCCAGGCGCAGCTGCTCGGCGCCGGCGGCGTCGAGGAAGCGCGACACCAGCGCGGCGGTGAGCTGGTTGGCGTCGCCGATGCGGTCCGAGCCGACGAAGCGGTTCTCGCTGAAGATCTGGCTGAAGTTGAACGTGGCCGCATCGGTGTCGAAGGTCGGGAACGCGCTCTGGTCGCGGTACGGCGTCTTGACGTAAAACAGCCGCGGCTCGAGCGTTTGCGTCATTTCCTTGTTCTGGAACGTGACGTCGCGCTCGAACACCAGGCCCGAATCGAGCGAGACGGTCGGCACCGCGCGCGACAGGTTGCGCGACGATTGCGCGCCGTAGCTGTCGAGCGAGTAGCTGGCCAGGTTGACCATGACCTTGGGCGTGATGAAGTAGCTGGGGCCGACGATCGGGTAGCTCAGCTGCGGAATGCCCACCAGGCGCGTGCCGTTGATTTCGGTCGGGTGGCTAAAACGGGTCAGTTCGCTGTCGAAGGCCCAGTCGAAGCCGCCCAGCACGTCGTACTGGCCGGCGTGGAAATTGATCGCCGGCAGGCGGTCGTACGGGCGCGTGACGAACAGCGAGCGGTCGGTCACCGACGCCGGATCCTGCAGCACCTGGTATTTCTGCACGCGCGCGGTCAGGGTCCAGATGTCGCCGTGGTAGTCGGTGCGCAATTCGCGCAGCAGCTGGCGCTCGGTCGAGCTCGAGACGGTCTTGGAGAAGTCGTTCGGATAGTTGTTGTCCGACGACGCGCGCAGGTTCCACGAGAACGCCCAGTCCTCGGTGATGTCCTGCTTGTGGCTGGAGCGCACGGTCCAGCGGTCGGTCGAGCCGCCCGGCTTCTCCGGCACGTATTTCTTGTCGTGCGGCAGGTACTCGGCGTAGGTGTCGCCCTGGTACAGGCCGCCGTCGGTCTCGCCCATGTAGCGCCCGTGCGCGCCGAGCTGGAAGCCGCGCCGCGTGATGATCTTGGGGAACAGGGTTAGGTCGCGGTTGGGGGCGATGTTGAAGTAATACGGCACCACCAGCTCGGGGCCGGTGCGCGAGCCGACGCCCGGCGTCGGCGAGAGCCAGCCGGAGCGGCGCGCGCCCGACAGCGAGAACGACAGCGCCGGCGTGCCGAGGATCGGCACGTCCTTGAAATACACCACCGTGTGGCTGGCGGTGCCGACGTCGCGCCCGGAATCGAGGTTGAGCGTGCTCGAGCGCAGGTACCAGTCCGGATTGGTGCCCTCGCAGGTGCTGTAGGTGCCGTTGACGACCTGCGCCTCGTCCTCGTTGATGAAATTGATGCGCTCGGCGCTGCCCTGGGCGTTGTTGGCCGCCATCCGGTAGGTGGGGCTGAGCATGTAGCCCTTGCCGCTGTCCATGTTGAGCTTGAGCTCGGTGCCGGTGTAATAGTCGCCCCAGCGCCAGATCTTGACGGCGCCCTGGGCCTCGACCTCGTTCTCGACCTGGCGGAAGCAGGCGTAGTCGGACTGCACCTTGGTCTGGTCCTTGACGATCTCGGCGTTACGCTCGAGCACGACCTCGCGCTCCGGGCGCCCGCTGATGTCCTCGGCCATGACGGTGGTGACGGCGTTCGGGTCCTCCACCCGCGGCGCGCGCGGCTTGGGCGCGGCGGCCTGGGCGTAGGCGTACGACGGCACCGCCGAGACGGTGACGATGGCGGTCAGGGCGTACGCCCAGCGGTGCGTAGTTGGGGGGGCCAGTAGCCAGCGCATGCAACTCATGAAAAGAAGGGAGGAAACACCATGAAAGGCGATTTTTTGATTTGAATCCCTTATTATATGGGAATCTTCACCTTACGCCGGTTTCCACGGTTCGCTTAATGTCTTTATTACAGAATTTAACTTCAGATACATCTGGAGCAACCCCCTCCACCGCAAACGCCGCCGATGTCCGCCTGGACGCGCTGGCCGCCTGGCTGTCGACGTTGGACGTGGTCGATGTGGCAACGGCGCGTCCGGCCTCGGCCGATGCCAGCTTCCGCCGCTACTTCCGCGTCGACGTGCTGGCCGCGCACCGCGCGTCGCTCGGCGCCACCTTGATCGTCATGGACGCGCCGCCGGAGCGGGAAAACGTGCTGGGCTTCGTCAAGGTTGACGAAATGCTCACGCAGGCCGGCGTCACCGTGCCGCGCATCGTCGCCACCGACTACGAACGCGGCTTCATGCTGATGTCCGACCTGGGCGTGACGACCTACCTGCAGGTGCTCGACCACGACAACGCCTCGACCCTGTATGCCGAGGCGCTCGAGTCGCTGGTGCGCTTCCAGGCCACCAGCGCGCCGGACGTGCTGCCCGAATACGACCGCGCCTTCCTGCTGCGCGAAATGAACCTGTTCCCCGAGTGGTACATCGGCAAGCACCTGGGCGCCACGCTGACCGACAAGCAAAGCGCCGAGCTGCAGGGCGTGTTCGAGGCGATCCTGGCCAACGTCACGGCGCAGCAGCAGGTGTTCGTGCACCGCGACTTCCACTCGCGCAACCTGATGTGGATGGACGCCGGCAACCCGGGCGTGCTCGACTTCCAGGACGCGCTGTACGGCCCGGTCACCTACGACCTGGCCTCGCTGCTGCGCGACGCCTACGTGCAATGGGACGAGGAACTGGTGCTGGACTGGGCGATCCGCTACTGGCAGCACGCCAAGTCGGCCGGCCTGCCGGTCAACCAGGACATCGACGCCTTCTACAAGGACTTCGAGTACATGGGCCTGCAGCGCCACCTGAAGATCCTCGGCCTGTTCTGCCGCCTGTACCACCGCGACGGCAAGCAGCAATACCTGGGCGACCTGCCGACGGTGATGGACTACGTGCGCAAGACGGCCAACCGCTACAAGGACCTCAAGCCGCTGGTGCGCCTGCTCGACACGCTCGAGGACAAGCAGCCGCAAGTCGGCTACACGTTCTGATGAAAGCGATGATCTTCGCCGCCGGGCGCGGCGAGCGCATGCGCCCGCTGACCGACAGCTGCCCCAAGCCGCTGCTCAAGGTGCGCGGCCGCCCGCTGATCGTCTGGCACATCGTCAACCTGGTGCGCGCCGGCATCACCGAAATCGTCATCAACACCGCCCACCTGGGCGACGTGATCGAGCGCGAGCTGGGCGACGGGAGCAAGTACGGCGCCACGCTGCTGTACTCGCGCGAGGCAACGGCGCTGGAGACGGCCGGCGGCGTCGCCACCGCGCGCCACCTGCTGGGCGAGGAACCGTTCGTGGCCGTGTCGGGCGACATCTATTGTCCGTACTTCGACTTCGAGCAGGTCAAGGACGTGCTCAAGGACGAGGACATGTGGGGCAAGCCCTACCCGGCCGACCAGCGCGACGTCTGCTGGCTGTACCTGGTGCCCAACCCGGACTTCCATCCGCAGGGCGACTTCGGCCTGACGATGTATTCGCTCACCAACGACAGCGCCGACGGCGCGCCGAAGTGGACCTTCGGCAATATCGGCGTCTACCGGCCGGACATGTTCGACGGCATCGCGCCGGGCGAGCACGCCAAGCTGGGGCCGCTGATCCGTTCGTTCATCGACAGCAAGCAGGTCGGCGGCGAAGTGTACCAGGGCGAATGGCACAACGTCGGCACCGTCGAACAGCTCGAGAAGCTGAACGCGCCGCCGGCCCCGATCGCGCCCGGCGCCAGGGGCGCGCGCTGATGGCGGCGGCGATGGCAACCGCGATGGCAACCCGGATAGCGACCTACGGCGCGCGCCGCGCGCGCGTGCTGGCGGCGATGCCGGCCGGCGCGGTGGCCGTGCTGGGCACGGCGCCGGAAGTGGCGCGCAACAGCGACAGCGACTATCCGTACCGGCACGACAGCTATTTCTACTACCTGACCGGCTTTACCGAGCCCGAAAGCGTGGTGGTGCTGGTGGCCGCGCGCGGCGACGATGCGCCGGCGCGCTCGATCCTGTTTTGCCGCCGCAAGAACGTCGAGCGCGAGATCTGGGAAGGCTTCCGCCACGGTCCGGAAGGCGCGCGCACCGCCTTCGGTTTCGACGCCGCCTACCCGGTCGAAGACCTCGACGGCGAGATCACCAAGCTGCTGGCCGACGCGCCGGCGCTGTACTGCGCGCTGGCCAGCAAGCCGGCGCTCGACGCCCAGATCAAGCTTTGGCTGGGCAACGTGCGGCGCATGGCGCGCACCGGCGTCACGCCGCCCGCCAGCGCGGTCGACCTGCTGCCGCTGCTCGACGAGATGCGCCTGTTGAAGGACGACGGCGAGCAGGCCATCATGCTGCGCGCGGCCACCATCTCCAGCGCCGCGCACGCGCGGGCGATGCGCGCCTCGCGCCCCGGCATGTTCGAGTACGAGATCGAGGCGGAGCTGCTGTACGAATTCCGCCGCAGCGGCGCCCAGGCGCCGGCCTACAACTCGATCGTCGCCGCCGGCAGCAACGCCTGCGTGCTGCACTACAGCGCCAACAACGCGCAAACCCAACACGGTGACCTGGTGCTGATCGACGCCGGCTGCGAGCTCGATGGCTACGCCTCCGACATCACCCGCACCTACCCGGTCGACGGCCGCTATTCGGCGCCGCAAAAACGGCTGTATGAACTGGTGCTGGCGGCGCAATCGGCGGCGCTGGCGGCCATCGCCCCCGGCCTGCCCTATTCCGGCGCGCACGACGCGGCGCTGCGGGTGCTGTCCGAGGGCATGCTCGACCTGGGACTGCTGAACAAGGATGCCCACGGCGGCGTCGACGACGTCATCGCCAACAAACACTATCTGCGGTTCTATATGCACGGCACCGGGCACTGGCTGGGCATGGACGTGCACGACGTCGGCCTGTACCGCGACGTGAACGCGGACGGCAAACCTTCGCGCGCGCTGCAACCGGGCATGGTGCTGACGGTGGAACCGGGCATCTATGTGCGCCCGGCCGACGGCGTGCCGGAGGAGTACTGGAACACCGGCATCCGCATCGAGGACGACGTGCTGGTCGGAGCGGACGGCCACACCATCCTGAGCGCGGCCGCGCCGAAGACGGTGGCGGAGATCGAAGAGGTAATGCGGCAGCGATGACGGATTTTCAAAACAATAGCGACGTCGCCATCTGCGGCGCCGGCCCGGCCGGCATGGCGCTTGCCGCGCTGCTGGCCAAGCGCGGCGTGCCCGCCGCACGCATCACGCTGGTCGACGCCAAGTCGCTGGCGCAGGCAAGCAAGGACCCGCGCTCGATCGCGCTGTCCTACGGCAGCCGCCAGATACTTGAAGAAATCGGCGCCTGGCCCATGCCCGTCGCGGCGACGGCGATCCACCAGATCCACGTCTCGCGGCGCGGACAATTCGGCCGCAGCCTGATCGACCGCGACGAACACAACCTGCCGGCACTCGGCTACGTCACCCGCTACGGCGACCTGGTGACGGCGTTGGGCGCCGTCTGCGAACGGGCCGGCATCGCGACGCTGCGTCCCGCCCGCGTGGAGGCGCTCGACGAGCTGGCCGATTCGGTGGTGCTGACCGTCACCGACACCGCGAGCGGGGCAGCGAAGTCGCTGAGCGCGTCCATCGTCGTGCAGGCTGAAGGCGGTTTGTTCAACGATCAGGAAAGCCGCTCGCAACGGCGGGACTACCGGCAGACCGCCATCATCGCGCAGGTGCGCAGCAGCCGGCCGATCGCCCACCGCGCCTTCGAACGGTTCACCGAACAAGGCCCGCTGGCGCTGCTGCCGCAGGGGGACGAGTACTCGCTGGTGTGGTGCGTGCGGCCGGAGTTCGCGGCCGTGCTGCAGGCCTTGGACGACAAGGCGTTCCTTGCCGCGCTGGGCGCAGCGTTCGGCGAGCGCGTCGGCCGCTTCACGCACGCCTCGCCGCGTCTGGCCTTCCCGCTGGGGTTGAACGCCGATCCGCGCGCCACCGCCCGCACGGTCGCCATCGGCAACGCCGCGCAGACCTTGCATCCGGTCGCGGGACAAGGATTGAATCTGGGCCTGCGCGACGTCACGGTGCTGGCGCGCCTGCTGGCGCAAGGCGCCACGCCGGCGATGCTGGCGCAGTTCACCGCGCTGCGCCGGCAGGACCGGAGCACCACGGTGCGCCTGACCGACACGATGGCGCGCGTGTTCGCCAACGATTCGCCGGCGCAGGCGCTGCTGGGGCTGTCGCTGGCAGCGATCGACATGGCCGGCCCGGCGCGCGGCGTGCTGGCCGAGCTGATGATGTACGGCCGCCGCTGAGGGTGCCCTCCCCCGCACCGCGCCCTGTGGCAAACCTTCTATTTCGACTTCTCTTTTCTTCTATTTTTCTCGCTTTCTCCCTCTTCTCTGAATTTGCGATGGAAAGAGGAAGAAATAGAAGAAAAGAGAGGAGAAAAGCGAAGCTTTACCACAGCGGACGCTTTAGGTGCGGGTGATTAGGTGCGGGTGATGGACGCGCCGCCGTCGATCAGCGACGCGGTGCCGGTGACGAACGACGCATCGTCCGACGCCAGGTACAGCACCGAGCGCGCCAATTCCTCCGGCTGCGCCACGCGTTTCAACGCATGCAGGTTGGTGATGAAGGACGTCGCCTCCGGGGTGTCGTTCATGTCGCGGTACATCTGCGTATCGACCGCGCCGGGCAGCACCGAATTCACACGCACGCCTTTTGGACCGTATTCGGCCGCCAGCGCCTGCGTCAAACCGATCAAGCCCGCCTTGCTGGCCGCGTACGCCGCCACGCCTGGGAACGCGAAGCTGTAGCCGACAAAGGTCGAGGTGAAAATCACCGAACCGCCGCCATGCTTGATCATCTCCGGAATCTGATGTTTGGCGCCGAGGAAGGCGCTGGTCAGGTTGGCGGCAAGCGTGTCGTTCCAGCCCTGCTCCGAGACGCCGGTCGTCTCGCCCATCTCGCCCAGGGTGCCGGCGTTGTTGTAGGCGATATCGAGGCGGCCGTACGCCTCGACGGCGGCGGCGACCAGTTGCGCGTTGAACGATTCCGAGGTCACGTCGCCCGCCAAGGCGATGGCCTGTCCGCCGTCGGCTTCGATCTCCGCGACCAAGGTGGCCAGTTCGGCCTGGCGGCGCGCCGCGACGACGACCTTGGCGCCTTCGGCGGCGAACAGTTTGGCGGTGGCGCGGCCGATGCCGGACGATGCGCCAGTGACGATTGCGACTTTGTTTTGTAAGCGATTCATTTTGAGGCTCCTTGTGGTGGGTTAGTGAAGCCATCATAAGATTCACCAACCCAACCATCAATCGGCCAAACAGCAATAGACCATTCACAAAATGTGAATCGAACCCTTACTCGACGGCTTTGACCATGTCTTCGATGACCTTCTTGGCGTCGCCGAACACCATCATCGTATTGGCCTGGTAAAACAGCTCATTGTCCAGACCAGCGTAACCCGACGCCATCGAGCGCTTGTTGACGATGATGCTCTTGGCCTTGTACGCCTCCAGGATCGGCATGCCGGCGATCGGCGACTTGGGGTCCTTGGCGGCCGGATTGACCACGTCGTTGGCGCCCAAAATCAACACCACGTCGGTCTGGCCGAATTCGCCGTTGATGTCCTCCATCTCGAACACCTGGTCGTACGGCACCTCGGCCTCGGCCAGCAGGACGTTCATGTGGCCCGGCATGCGCCCGGCCACCGGGTGGATCGCGTACTTCACGCTCACGCCCTTGTGCGTCAGCTTCTCGACCAGCTCCTTGAGCGAGTGCTGCGCGCGCGCCACCGCCAGGCCGTAGCCCGGCACGATGATCACGCTTTCCGCGTTGGCCATGATGAAGGAGGCGTCGTCCGCCGAGCCGGATTTGACCGGGCGCTGTTCCTTGGCTCCGCCGCCGCCCGCCTCCGCCGGCGCGCCGCCGAAGCCGCCCAGGATCACGTTGAAGAACGAACGGTTCATCGCCTTGCACATGATGTACGACAGGATCGCGCCGCTTGATCCGACCAGCGAACCGGCGATGATCAGCATCGCGTTGTTGAGCGAAAAGCCGATCCCCGCCGCCGCCCAGCCGGAGTAGGAGTTCAGCATCGACACCACCACCGGCATGTCGGCGCCGCCGATCGGGATGATGATCAACACGCCCAGCACGAAGGCGATGGCGGTCATGACCAGGAACGGCGTCCATGCCGGCGCGACGCCGCCGGCGAAGCAGAACACCAGCCCGAGGCCGACCATGACGACGGCCAGGATCAGGTTGAGCATGTGCTGGCCGGCGAAGCTGACCGGCGCGCCCTGGAACAGGCGGAACTTGTATTTGCCCGACAGCTTGCCGAAGGCGATCACCGATCCGGAGAAGGTGATGGCGCCGACGAAGGTGCCGATGAACAGTTCGATGCGGTTCCCGAACGGCAGCGGCGTGCCCACCGCCGCGATGCCGAAGGCGTGCGGCTCCGACACCGCCGCCACCGCGATGCACACGGCGGCAAGACCGATCAGCGAGTGCATCGCCGCCACCAGCTCCGGCATCTTGGTCATCTCGACCTTCTTGGCCAGCAGCGCGCCGATGCCGCCGCCAACCACCACGCCGACCAGCACCAGGCCCAGGCCCATGCCACTGCCCGCGCCAACGCCGGCCGCCACCGCGTCCGCGCGCAGCTTGAGGATCAGCGCGATCGTCGTCACCACGGCGATGGCCATGCCGGACATGCCGAAGGCGTTGCCGGTGCGCGCCGTGCCCGGCGACGACAGCCCTTTGAGCGCCTGGATGAAGCACACCGACGCGATCAGATACATCATCGTCACCAGGTTCATGGAGATGAAGTTCATGCGTGGCCTCCCGCTTTCTCGTCCACCTTCGCGGCTACCGGCTTGGCCTTCGGCTCCTTCTTGCGGAACATCTCCAGCATGCGCTGCGTGACCAAAAAGCCGCCGAACACGTTGACCGCAGCCAGCGCCACGGCGACGGTGCCGGCGACCTGCCCGATCACGCCCTCGGTGAGCGAGGCGGCCAGCATGGCGCCGACGATGATGATCGCCGAGACGGCGTTGGTCACCGCCATCAGCGGCGTGTGAAGCGCCGGCGTGACGGTCCAGACCACGTGGTAGCCGACGTAGATCGCCAGCACGAAGATGATGAGATTGATGATGGTATGACTGACTTCCATGATGTTCTCCGTTGTATTGTCTTCGTTATTTTCTTAAGAGTTCGCCGCCGGCGCACAGCAAGGTCGCCTTGATGATCTCGTCCTCGCGGTCGATCGCCAGCTTGTCGTCCTTGTCGATGATCAGCTTGAGGAAGTCGAGCACGTTGCGCGCGTACAGGGCGGAGGCGTCGGCCGCCACCAGGGTCGCCAGATCGGGCTCGCCGACGATGTGCACGCCGTGCTTGACCACCGTTTTATTCAGTTCCGACAGCGGGCAGTTGCCGCCCTGCGACACGGCCAGGTCGACGATCACGGAACCGGGCTTCATCGCCTTGACGGTCTCCTCGGAGATCAGCACCGGCGCCGGCCGGCCCGGTATCAGCGCGGTGGTGATGACGATGTCGGCCAGCTTGGCGCGTTCGTGCACCAGCGCCGCCTGGCGGCGCATCCAGTCGGCCGGCATCGGCCGCGCGTAGCCGCCCACGCCCTGCGCGATCTCTTTTTCCTCGTCGGTGATGAAGGGCACGTCGATGAACTTCGCGCCCAGCGATTCGACCTGTTCCTTGACCGGCGGGCGCACGTCGGACGCCTCGATCACGGCGCCGAGCCGCTTGGCCGTGGCGATCGCCTGCAACCCGGCCACGCCGACGCCCATGATCAGCACCCGCGCCGCCTTGACCGTGCCGGCCGCCGTCATCAGCATCGGCATGAAGCGCTGGTAGGTGTTGGCCGCCACCAGCACCGCCTTGTAGCCGGCGATGTTGGCCTGCGACGACAGCACGTCCATCGACTGCGCGCGCGTGATGCGCGGCACCGCCTCGAGCGCGAAGGCTTGCAGCCCCGCCGTGGCCATGGCCGCGTTGTTGTCGGCGTCGAAGGGGTTTAGCATGCCGATCACCACGGTGCCCGGTTTGATCCGCGCGCGTTCTTCCGCATTGGGGGCGCGCACCTTGAGCACCACGTCGGCGCCGTAGGCCTCGGCCGCGTCGACGATCTTCGCACCCGCCGCCACGTAGGCCTCGTCGGTGACCGAGGCGGCCAGCCCGGCGCCCGCTTGCACCAGTACCTCGTGTTTGGCTGCCAGCTTCTTGACTGTTTCGGGTGTGGCCGCGACCCGGGTCTCCCCCGGCCTTGTCTCGGCCGGTACGCTTATTCTCATGGTGCCTCCAATGATTAACAAACTGACTAGAATCTAACACGGAAATGCGGGCCTGCGGCCGCCCGGGGGACCCATCATACGGAATGTGTATTAATCAATACATGACGCTTTTATCACATCATTTATGACTATTTATCATGAAATGCCGTCGAAAATGCTGGATCCGGCGCAAACCACACAGTCAATCACGGTTTATCCGACCAAACCTTGTTTTTGTTCAACACGAACCCATCTTTTAGCGACCCCGGTTTCAAACCAAACGTCCGGAACAGGCTAAAATGTCGGCTCTTTCAAGGATGACTCATGCCGCGTATCTGGAAACCCTCTGTTACTGTTGCCGCCATCGTCGAAAAAGATGGCAAATTCCTGCTGATCGAAGAAGAAACCAGCGACGGCATCCGCATCAACCAGCCGGCCGGCCACCTCGACCCGCACGAATCGCTCGAGCAGGCCGTGATCCGCGAGACGCTCGAGGAGACGGCCTACGACTTCACGCCGACGGCGCTGGTCGGCATGTACATGTCGCGCTACACCTCCAACCGCACCGGCGAGGAAGTGACGTATTTGCGCTTCACGTTCTGCGGCACGCCCGGCGCGCAGCACGACCGCCCGCTCGACGAGGGCATCCTGCGCACGATGTGGCTCACGCGCGACGAACTGGCCGCCTGCGCCGACCGCCACCGCAGCCCCACCGTGCTGCAATGCGTCGACGAATACCTGGCCGGGCGGCGCGCCCCGCTGGAACTGATACAAACCCACGCCTCCGTGTTCAAGGAGGCGGTGAGCACCGCTAATGGATAGAAGGCTGGAAAAGTAATGAGCAAGAAAAAAGTCGTGATCGGCATGTCGGGCGGGGTCGATTCCTCGGTCGCGGCCTGGATGCTCAAGGAGCAGGGCTACGACGTGGTCGGCCTGTTCATGAAGAACTGGGAGGACGACGACGACTCCGAATACTGCTCGACGCGCCAGGACTGGATCGACGCGGCCAGCGTGGCCGACGTCATCGGCGTCGACATCGAGGCGGTCAACTTCGCCAGCGAATACAAGGACCGCGTGTTCGCCGACTTCCTGCGCGAGTACCAGGCCGGCCGCACGCCGAACCCCGATGTGCTGTGCAACGCCGAGATCAAGTTCAAAGCCTTCCTCGACCACGCGATGCACCTGGGCGCGGACCTGATCGCCACCGGCCACTACGCGCGCGTGCGCCAGAACGGCGACAAGTTCGAACTGCTCAAGGCGGTCGACCACACCAAGGACCAGAGCTACTTCCTGCACCGCCTGAACCAGGCGCAGTTGTCGAAGACCCTGTTCCCGCTGGGCGAGATCCCGAAGACCGAAGTGCGCCAGATCGCCGAAAAGCTCAAGCTGCCCAACGCGGCCAAGAAGGATTCGACCGGCATCTGCTTCATCGGCGAGCGCCCGTTCCGCGAGTTTTTAAACCGCTACCTGTCGTACAAACCGGGACCGATGAAGACCGACGACGGCAAGACCGTCGGCGAGCATGTCGGCCTGTCGTTCTACACGCTGGGCCAGCGCAAGGGCATCGGCGTGGGCGGCATGAAGGCGTACAAGAATCCGGACGGCAGCAGCGACGCCTGGTACGTGGCGCGCAAGGACGTGGCCAGCAACACGCTGTACATCGTGCAAGGCCACGAGCATCCGTGGCTGCTATCGTCGGACCTGCGCGCCGACCAGGCCAGCTGGATCGCCGGCGAGGCGCCGTCGCCGCGCGCGATGGCGGCCAAGACGCGCTACCGCCAGGCCGACGTGGCGTGCGAGATCGCGCCCGAAGGCGACTCGGACTTCGCGTTGAAATTCATGGATGCCCAATGGGCGGTCACGCCTGGCCAATCGGCCGTGCTGTACGACGGCGACGTGTGCCTCGGCGGCGGCATCATCGACAGCTCCACCTTCCCCCGGGGTCAAGTCTGACATTCGGACACGGCCTCAACCATATCGATGTGCTACGGCCGGCCTCGTGTCCGAATGACAGACTTGACCCCGGCGGGTGGTCAGGCGTCGCCGGGCTCGCCCGCGTCGGGCGCGGCGTCCTTTTCGGCCATCGCCGCGCGCTGGCGCTTGACCATCGCGATGACGACGTTGCGGATCGTGTTGAGCACCGTGTCGGCCTTGAACGGCTTGACGATGAAGCCGCTCACGCCCATCGCGTGCGCGGCCTGGATGGTGGCGGCGTCGAATTCGCTCGAGACCATGAAGATCAGGGTCTTGGGCCACTTGGTTTTGATCTCCTGCACCACGTCCTCGCCGCTCTCCATCTGCTCGCGGGCGATGCAGACGATGTGCGGGTTGAACTTGATCAGCAGCGCCAGGCCGGCGGCGCAGGTGTGGCTCTGGCCCACCACGTCGTAACCGCCGTCGAGCAGCACCGTGTTGAGCAGGCCGCGCGCGACCGCGCTGGAATCGATAATGACCGCTTTTAACATCTTGCAAACCTTGTTCTGTTAAGTGTGCGCGCCACCGCTTACCGCCGGTCCCAGGCCAGCATATTCCAGGTCACGCCGACCCGCACATCTGTTTTCAATTGCACCAATTGTCTCGAAAGATACAGCATTTCGCGCTCCTTTCGTAGAGTTTCGCCCAGCGTGTCCTTCAGAATGCCGGCCCCGGCCATGATGGCGTCCAGATTGCCGTAAGTACGCAACAGTCGGGCCGCCGTCTTGACGCCCACCTTGGACACGCCGGGGATCGAGTCGGTGACGTCGCCCATCAGGGCCAGCAGGTCCGGCAACTGCTCGGCCGGCACGCCCCACTTCTGCTCGACCCAGGCGTGGTCGTGCCATTCGCTCTTGAAGTGGTCCCACACGCGCGCGCCGTGGGCGATCAGGCCGTGCAAGTCCTTGTCGGTGGTGGCGATGGTGGCCTCGCCGCGGCCGTCGGCCAGCCAGCGCAGCACCACGGTGCCGATGACGTCGTCGGCCTCGACCTCGGGCAGCGAGACGACGTGCATGCCGAAGCCGGCCAGCTTGTCGTAGAACGCCGGCAGCGCCTCGCGCAGCGGGGTGGGCATCGGTGCGCGGCCCTCGCGGTAGCCGGCGTACAGGTCGTGGCGCCAGGTGCGCCCGCCGAAGTCGAAGGCCGGCAGCACGTGGGTCGGTTCGTGGTCGTGCAGCAAGGTGCGGAACGACGACAGCGCGTGGCGCAGCGCGATGTCGGCCTTTTCGGCGCTATCGGGTTCGGGGCTGGCTTCGTAGACGCGGCGCACGATATTGAGGCCGTCGATGGCGAGGAGTCGACCCATGTTCAAATTCATCCGGGCTTGGTCAAGCCGCCATTTTACCCCGCCCGCAAGCCATCGAGAAAGATGGCCGCGCCATCTGCGACCTTACTGTCCCGCCGTCGCCGGGAATAGCTGGTCGACCAGTTCCTTGATTTTCGTGTCGGCGGTGATGAACTTGGCGGTGTTCATGCCTGCGCTTTTGGCGTCGTACACCACCTCGCCGATCGGCTTGCCGTTGTTGTAGACCTTGATGTTGGCGTACACCATATACATGGCCAGATCCCATCGCCAGTTGGCCGTGTAGGTCGAGGTGATAGGGCATTGGATGATCGAAGCGTCGGCGGCGATTTTTTGCGCGGCGAACCCTTTCGCCTCCAGCGCCTGCTTGTAGGCGATTAGAAAACCCTCGCGCACGGCGGGATTGTCGACGATGCACACCGTCTTATCGGCGAAACGCTCGACCGGTTTGACGGTTTGCTGGATCGCGCAGCCGCTGGAAAGGGCGGCGACGGCCGCGAGCAAGGTGATTCGGTTGAACATGTGCGCCCAAGATGTGTTTATTAAAACAATCATCTTACCGCACAACAATTCCAATAGGAAATTTATATTTATTTTAATAACTCATACGGTCCGCCGCGCTCGATGGCGCGCTGGAAGGCCGGGCGCGCGTGGATGCGCTTGAGGAAATCGGTCAGCCTCGGCCGGCTCGCGTCCAGCCCGCCCCGGGCGGCGGCCGCCTCCAGCGGAAAACTCATCTGGATGTCGGCCGCGCTGAACTCGGCGCCGGCGAACCACGGCGCCGCCGCCAGCTCGTTTTCCAGGTACGTCAGCTGCGCGGCGATCTGCGGTTCGATGTAACTGCCCTTGACCTTGCGCGCGATGGCCTTGGCGATCGGCTTGACGAAGAACGGCGCCGGACTGGTCTCGACCCTGTCGAACACCAGCTTCATCAGCAGCGGCGCCATCGCCGAGCCTTCGGCGAAGTGCAGGAAATAGGTCCAGCGGCGGCGCTCGGCGGTGCCGGCCGGCGGCACCAGGCGCCCGTTGCCATAGGTCTCGACCAGGTATTCGACGATCGCGCCCGACTCGGCCACGACGACGCCGTTGTCGGTGATTACCGGCGACTTGCCCAGCGGATGCACCGCGCGCAACTCCGGCGGCGCCAGCATCGTTTTGGGATCGCGCTGGTAGCGCACGATCTCGTACTCCAGCCCCAGCTCCTCGAGCAGCCAGAGCACGCGCTGCGAGCGCGAATTGTTGAGATGGTGGACAACGATCATGGTGGTTTCCCGAAAAAAGAACGGCCGTGCGCCGCGACCGCGCTAGCTTAGCATTAACCGCCGGTCGCCGGCGATCGCGCGTCGATGACCGATGGGTAATGGATTCCTGCAAGAAACAGCGGTACACTCCGCTGTCAGCCGCCGCCATCCGGACCGCCCATGAATCTGTTTTCCCCGCGCTATATCGCCTTTGTCGCCGCCGTCGTCACCCTGCTCGCCGCGCTGGCGCTGGGCGCTCCTTGGTGGATCCCGCTGACCGCCGCCGCGCTCACCGCGGTCGGCGTCGCCGACCTGCTGCAGACCAAGCGCGCGCTGCGCCGCAACTACCCGATCCTGGCGCACTTCCGCTTCTTCTTCGAAGCGATCCGCCCCGAGATCCGCCAATACCTGCTGGAGGACGACACGGTGGCCGCGCCGTTCTCGCGCAACCAGCGCAGCATCGTCTACCAGCGCGCCAAGATGGACACCGACAAGCGCCCGTTCGGCACCCAGCTCGACGTCTACGCGCCCGGCTATGAATGGATCAACCACGCCATCGTGCCGGCGCCCGAACAGGGCCACGACTTCCGCATCGACATCGGCAACCACCCGGACTGCCCGCGCGCGCAGCCGTATTCGGCCAGCGTGTTCAACATCTCGGCGATGAGCTTTGGCGCGCTGTCGGCCAACGCCATCCTGGCGCTCAACGGCGGCGCCAAGGCCGGCGGCTTCATGCACGACACCGGCGAGGGCAGCATCAGCCCCTACCACCGCCAGCACGGCGGCGACCTGGTGTGGGAGATCGGCTCCGGCTACTTCGGCTGCCGCGACGCCGACGGCCGCTTCTCCGAGGCGAACTTCGTCGCCAACGCGGCCTCGCCGCAGGTGAAGATGATCGAATTGAAGCTGTCGCAGGGGGCCAAGCCGGGCCACGGCGGCGTGCTGCCGGGCGCCAAGGTGACAATCGAAATCGCCACCACGCGCGGCGTCGCGCCGGGCGTGGACTGCGTCTCGCCGTCGAGCCATTCGGCCTTCGGTACCCCGCTCGAAATGCTGGCGTTTATCGATAAGCTGCGCGATCTGTCGGGCGGCAAGCCGACCGGCTTCAAGCTCGCCATCGGCCACCCGTGGGAATTCTTCGGCATCGTCAAGGCGATGCTGGCGACCGGCATCACGCCGGATTTCATCGTCGTCGACGGCGGCGAGGGCGGCACCGGCGCCGCGCCGCTGGAATTCGCCGACCATGTCGGCACGCCGCTGCAGGAGGCGCTGCTGCTGGTGCATAACACGCTGGTCGGCGCCAATTTGCGCGACAAGATCAAGATCGGCGCGTCGGGCAAGATCATCACCGCGTTCGACGTCGCCCGCATCATCGCCATGGGCGCCGACTGGTGCAACTCGGCGCGCGGCTTCATGTTCGCGCTCGGGTGCATCCAGTCGCAAAGCTGCCACACCGACAAATGCCCGACCGGCGTGGCCACGCAGGACCAGAACCGCCAGCGCGCGCTGGTGGTGCCCGACAAAGTGCTGCGCGTGACCCACTTCCATCAAAACACCATGGCCGCGCTGGCGCAGCTGATCGCCGCCGCCGGCCTGACGCACCCGTCGCAGCTCAAGCCGCGCCACCTGGTGCGGCGCATCTCGCCCAACCAGGTCAAGCTGGTGTCGCAGTTGCTGCCGTATCTGGAGGCCGGCCAACTGCTCGATCCAAGCCAGCTGGCGCGGCTGCCGCCGGTGTTCGGCCTGTACTGGCCGATGGCGCAGGCGGAGTCGTTCAATCCGTTGTGCTAACCCCCGGGGCGGACGCAAGCCAAGGGGGGGTTTCGATATCGGCTTGCGCAAGTCGTGGTCGTCGACGCGTGTAATCGGCTAAAGTAGCGCGTCCGGCTCGCATCCGCGCGCCGCTTCACAACAGGTTGACCCAACCCGCATGAATCCTGTCACCCTCATCTGCCCGCAGTGCGGCGCGCCGTTGCCACGGCAGGCGCAGTGGCGCACGGTCGTGTGCACCTACTGCTCGGCCGAAGTGACGCGCGCCGCCAAAATCGTCAAGGCCGCGTCATTCAGGGAAGCCTACCTGCGCTCGCGCGCCACCGCGCTGGACGGCGCGGGCGGGGACGCGGTCGCCTGCAATGGCGAACGCTATCGGATACTGCTGCCGCTGGGCCACGGGACCAGCGCGAAGGTGTCGATGGCCCAGCGTTTGGGCGCCATGCCGGAGCGGGTCACGCTCAAGCTGGCGCACGCGGGCAGCCCGCCCGGACGCCTGCGACGGGAGGCCGACATCCTGCGGGAGCTGCAAAATGTCTCGCGCCCGGGCGCCGCCTATTTTTCCCAGCGCCTGCCGCAACTGGCCGGCCATGGCACGGCAAGCGCGAACAGCGCGATCGAGACCGAGGCGCTGCTGTTGCGCAGTCCCGTGGGCTATTGGGGCAGCCTGGCGGCGGTGCGCCGCAATTACCCGGCCGGCGTCGATCCGCGCCATGCGGTGTGGATCTGGCGCCGCATACTGGAAGTGCTGGGCTACGTGCACGACGCGGGCTGGGTGCACGGCCGGCTCGGGCCCGAACATCTACTGGTGCATCCCGGCGATCACGGCGTGCTGATTATCGGATGGGCCGATGCGCGGCGCCGCGACGCACGCGCCACGCCGGCGCGCGACCTGATGCAGGCGGCATGGGCGATCCGCGGCCTGCTGCACGGCGGCGAGGACGAACCGCCGATCGGCGCTGGCCTGCCGGCGCCGCTGGCGGTGCTGCTGAAAAAAGCCAGCGAGGACATCGCCTGGTGCGCCCGCCATGGCGCCGCCGGCATCGACGACGCACTCAAGGCGGCGGCCCGCGAAGCCTTCGGCGCGCCGCGCTTCATTCCATTCACCCCCACTCCATCACCTCAAGCAAAGGAACCATATGGGACACGGTAATTACTCGCACGCCGCGCACGCGGCCATCATCGCCGACCGCGCGTCCGCCTCGCGCGACGAAGTGTTCGCCCAGCGCGGCTGCCATGCCTTGATGGACCCGCACGGAATGGGGGTACGGGAGGCGCGCGACAACGCCGACCACCCGAATTCACTCGGCGTCGTCTTCGCGCTCGACGTCACCGGATCGATGGGCGACATCCCGGAAATCCTCGCCACCCGCGAACTGCCGACCTTCATGAATCTGCTGTCGGCCTGCGGCGTGCGGGACCCGCAACTGCTGTTCATGGCCATCGGCGACGCCACCTCCGACGACGCCTCGCTGCAAGTGGGGCAGTTCGAATCGACGGCCGAACTGATGGACCAGTGGCTGACCTGGACCTACCTCGAAGGCGGAGGTGGTGGCAGCGGCGAAGAAAGCTACGAGCTGGCCTTCTACGTCGCCGCCCAGCACACCGACATGGATTGCTGGGTCAAACGCAAGAAGAAGGGGTATCTGTTCCTGACCGGCGACGAGCTGCCCTACCCGGCCGTCTCCCGCCATCAAGTCAACACGCTCATCGACGACAAGCTCGATAGCGACATCCCCATCGAGGAGGTGATCGCCGCCGCCGCCGAAACCTTCCACATCTTTTTCCTGATCCCGGACCTCAAGCGCCGCCAGCGCTGCGAGCGGCGCTGGCGCGATCTGCTGGGCGACCACGTGATCTGCATGGAGGCGCCGGAACACGCGTGCGCGGTGGCCGCGTCGATCGTGGCCCTGACCGAAAAAACCATCCCCGACATGGACGGCCTGGCCGCAACCCTGGCCGGCAACGGCATCGCCGGTGATCGCGTCTCGGCGATCATGCGCACGCTGAGCCCTTACGCGGCGCTGCTCGACCCGGCGTCGTCGCGCAAGCCGCACGCGTTCAACGGCGCGCCGGACGGACCAAGCCCCTGGTGGAAACGCTTGTTCGGATGACCGTATCAATGGCGACCCGACTTGTCTCGGTGCTCGGTCTCGGCTTCGGTGACTGCGGCAAGGGCCTGTTCGTCGACGCGCTGTGCCGGCAGCTGGACGCGCACACCGTCGTACGGTTCAACGGTGGCGCCCAGGCGGCGCACAACGTGGTGCTGCCCGATGGCCGGCACCACACCTTTTCGCAGTTCGGCGCAGGCAGCTTCAATCGCGGCGTCTACACGCTGCTGGCCTACCCGGTGATCGTCCACCCAACCGCGCTGCTGGTGGAACACGACTATTTGCGGCGCGCCGGCGTGGAAGACGGTCTTGATCGATTGATCATCGACGCCCGATGCAGGCTCACGACACCGTTTCACCAGGCGGCGGGAAGGATGCGCGAGCTTGCGCGTGCGGACGGCCGGCATGGCAGTTGCGGCGTCGGCGTGGGTGAAACGGTCAGGCTCGATATCGCCCGGCCGGAACTGACGCTGCGCTACGGCGACCTGACGCATCGGGCACATGCCCCGGCCAAGCTGGAGGCGATCAGGCGCGACCTGCTTGCGGCGTTCGCCCCGCTTTGCCCGGTCGCCGCCAACGACGCCGAATACCAGCGCGAGCGCGCAGTCCTGAACGACGCCATGATGGCGCGACATTGGCTGGACCGCTCGATGGAGCTGGTGCGGATCGTGCCGCCCGCCAGGCGCGCGGACGTGGCAAGGCGATTGCAGATGCCCGGCGCGGTGGTATTCGAGGGAGCGCAGGGCATCCTGCTCGACGAATGGCGCGGGTTTCATCCGCATACCACGTGGAGCACCATCCATCCGTCATCGGTGCAGGCGGTGGCCGCCGACGCGGGACTCCACGCCAAGATACATCATCTGGGGGCGCTGCGCAGCTACCTGACGCGCCACGGCGACGGCCCGCTACCCACGCACGACACCCGTTTAACCTCCCTTCCCGAGCCGCACAACGCCTCGGGCGGATGGCAGGGAGCGTTCCGCCGCGCGCATCCGGACGCCGTGCTACTGCGTTACGCGCTGTCGGTCGCGGGCCGGCTCGATGGACTGGCGATCAGTCATCTCGACGTTTTCGGTCGCGCTCCCGGCCTGCGATGGTGCAACGCCTACGCGGCGCCGGTCGGCGACGGTGATGGACAGTTGTGCGAGCGTGACGCGGATGGCCGGATCACTGAACTGCGCGCCAGCGCGGGCCACGATTTGGCGCATCAGGCCGCGCTGACGAAGCTGCTGCACGCGGCCACCCCGGTGCTCGATGCCGAGCCGGTCGCCGACGCGGGCCAGTTCATCGAGCAAATGGAAAGGTTGACGCGGCTGCCCGTCGTGCTGGCGGCATTCGGACCGACCTTCGAGGCGGTGAAGGCCCTGCGCCCGCTATGGGGAAGCGAAGAAAATAGAAGAAAATAGAAGAAAATAGAACGCCGAACAGGAGGTTTGCCACACGCACCGCCGTGGCACCGCCCTGCCCTTTAGCGCTGCACGTGCAGCTTGATGACGCGCTTGAGCGGCGTCGACGAATCCGGGGACGATGAAGCGGAAGACGCCGCCGGCGCCGACGAGTCGCACGATCCGCAGCTGCCGCAGCCATCGCCGCAGTTGGCCTGCGTCTTGAACAACTTGGCCATCTTGTTCTGGTCGAACCCGCGCCGCGTCAGGAAATACACGATTTGCTGGCGCCACGCCGCCGGCAGGTACTTGGTGCAAAAGTGCAGCACCGCCGCCGCGACGATCAATCCAACGATAATCTGCTGCCACATATCAGCCTCCTGTCAGCTATCAGCCCATCAGCGCCATCGAGATACGGTACGTCAGGAACGACGCCACGTACGCCAGCGCGAACATATAACCCGCCATCATCAATGGGTAGCGGATGCTGTTGGTCTCGCGGCGCACCACGCTCAACGTCGACAAGCACTGCGGCGCGAACACATACCACGCCAGCAGCGACAAGGCCGTCGGCAGCGCCCACGACGCCGCGATGATCGGCGTGAGCGACTGCGCCAGGTCGTCGCCGCTCTGCGACAACGCGTACACGGTGCCCAGCGCGCCGACCGCCACTTCACGCGCGGCCATGCCCGGCACCAGCGCGATGCAGATCTGCCAGTTGAAGCCGATCGGCGCGAACACGAATTCCAGGGCGCGGCCGATCATGCCGGCGACGCTGTAATAAATAGGCGGATGCGTGGCGCCTTCCGGCGCGCCCGGGAAGGTGCTGAGGAACCAGACCAGAATCATCAACGTCAGAATCACGGTACCGACGCGCGTCAGGAAGATGCGCGCGCGCTCCCACAGGCCCAGGGCCAGGTTGCGCATGTGCGGCCAGTGGTAGGCCGGCAGCTCCAGCATCAGCGGCTGCTTGTGCGTCGAGCCCATGGCGCGCTTCATGAAGTACGCCACCGCCATCGCCGAGATGATGCCGGCGAAGTACAGGATGAACAGCACCAGCCCCTGAAGGCTCATGAAGCCGCCCACCTCGCGCTCCGGAATGAAGGCGGCGATCACCAGCGCGTACACCGGCAGGCGCGCGGAACACGTCATCAGCGGCGCGATCATGATCGTCACCAGGCGGTCGCGCTTGTTCTGGATCGTGCGCGCGGCCATCACGCCGGGGATCGCGCACGCAAAGCTCGACAGCAGCGGAATGAAGGCGCGGCCCGACAGGCCCACGCCGCCCATCAGCCGGTCCAGCAGGAAGGCGGCGCGCGGCAGGTAGCCGCAATCCTCCAGCATCAGGATGAAGAAGAACAGGATCAGAATCTGCGGCAGGAACACCAGCACGCTGCCGACGCCGCCCATGATGCCTTCGACCAGCAGGCTGCGCAGCATGCCGTCGGGCAGATAGGCGCCCAGCACCTTGCCCAGGCTTTCGACGCCGCCGGAGATCATCTCCATCGGCACCGCCGCCCACGTGAACACCGCCTGGAACACCAGGAACATCAGCAGCGCCAGGATGACCGGGCCGAGCACCGGGTGCATCACCACGTTGTCGATTTTTTCGGTCAGGTTGCCGGTGTCGTGGACGTCGTTGCTGACGGCGGCCAGGATGCGGCGCACCTCGCGCTGCGTGTCCTCGACCGAGACGGCGTCGATCGCCGACAGCGGATTCGGCTTGGCCGCCGGCAGCGGCAGCATCAGTTCGAGCGCGCGCACCAGCGACTTCTCGCCGCCGGCCTGCACCGCCACCGTCTCCACCACCGGCATGCCCAATTCGTCGGCCAGCAGGTCGGCGTCGATCTCGATGCCGCGCTTCTTGGCCACGTCGACCATGTTCAGCGCCAGCACCATCGGCAGGCCAAGGCGTTTGATCTCCAGCACCAGGCGCAGGTTCAGGCGCAGGTTGGTGGCGTTGACCACGCACACCACGACGTCCGGCGCGGCCTCGCCGGCGCGCAGGCCGGCGACGACGTCGCGCGTGATTTCCTCGTCCGGCGTGTGGGCCGACAGACTATAAGCGCCCGGCAGGTCGAGCACGCGGAAGCCGTGGCCGTGGGGCGAGCTGAATGAGCCTTCCTTGCGCTCGATGGTCACGCCGGCGTAGTTGGCGACCTTCTGGCGCGAGCCGGTCAGGCGGTTGAACAGCGCGGTCTTGCCGCAATTGGGATTGCCCAGCAGGGCCACGATCGGCGTCCGGGACGGGGAAGTGGTGGGCGCCTGCGGCACCGCGTTTTCTACAGCACCCATTGTTTATTGGTCCGGTTGAATCGAGATCAGCGCGGCTTCGAAGCGGCGCAACGCAAAAGTGGAGTTGCCGACCTTGATGGCCAGCGGCTCGCCGCCGGGCATGCCGCGCTTGAGCAGCCGCACTTTTTCGCCGGGGACGAAGCCCAGCTCCATCAGGCGCCGCGCCAGGCCGGCGCCGTCGTCGGCGAGGTCGCCGGGCGCGACATGCACCACGGTGGCGGCGGCGCCGGTGGTCAGCGCGTCCAGGGTGATCAGGGGAACAGCAGGCGTCATGAGCTAAGTCCGGTCAGGATGCGCCGCCGGTGGGCGGCGACGCGCCCGGCGGTTCGCAAGAGCGCGTTCTCGCCGGAAATAAGATACTAGCATTATAAACGGTAATGCGAATTACTACTATTTACGCTTGCATCGGCCGCCGAGTTGAGGCAGTATACGATTAATGATAATGATTCGCATTAAGTTACTTGCAATCATGTTTTTATTGCTCGTTCGGGGTGCTCGGCCCGGGGTCGAACGGCCTTTTTTCAGCAGCTAGCCAGAAGGTGCGTCAATGATTGTATGTGTCTGCAACAACATATCTGATCGTGAAATCCGTCAAGCCGTGGAGCTGGGCGTGGCCTCGATCGAAGAACTGCGCCGCGACCTGGGCGTGTCGACCTGCTGCGGCCAGTGCTTCGACTGCGCCGAACAAATCCTCAACGAGCATCTGGCAACGATCCAGGCCACCGCAGAGATCAAAGAAACCGTGCTGAAGCGTCCCGTCTTCACCAACTAATTATGAACACCATGACCTATAGCCGGACGGCGCCCTCGCTGTCCGTGAACGATGCTGGACTGCGCCAACTGAAGGCGCGCGGCCGCCGGTTCGCGCCGATGGCGGCGATCGTCGTGGGTCATGCGTTGCTGTTTTATGCGATCAATTCGGGGATGATGAGCAAGATCGCCGTCGCCGTCATGCCCAAGGTCGTCACGGTGACCTTCGTCGCCTCGCCCGAGCCGCTCAAGCCGGCCCCGCCGCCGCCGAAGACGGTGCCGGTGGTCAAGCTGACGCCGACCTATATCCCGCCGATGCCGCAGCTGGCCACGCCGCAAGTGGAGCCGACCATCACGGTCGCGCCGCCGTCGCCGCGCACCAACCAGCCGGCGACGCCGGCCGTCGCCGGCCCGGCGGCACCGCCGACGCCAGCGCCGGCGGCGCCGGCGGCGCCGAAAACCATTACGGGTGTCGAATATATCCGCGCGCCGCAACCGGTGTATCCGAGCATGGCCCGCCGCATGGGCGAGAGCGGCATCGTGATGCTGCGCGTGCTGATCGGGGAAAAAGGCCAGGCGGAGCAGGTGACGATCCAGAAATCGTCGGGCTCGGAGAAGTTGGATGAAGCCGGCCGCCAGGCGGTGCTGCGCGCGCTGTACAAACCGTATATCGAGGACGGCAAGGCCATCCCGGTGTACGCGCTGGTGCCGATCAATTTCCAACTCGGTTGAACCATGCGCCGCCGGCGGCGCATGGCGGTTACTTCATCACAGATCCAGGCGACCCTCGATCGAATCGTCGAGCGTCTTGCCGATGACGGCGCCGATCAGCATCTTCACGCCCGCCACCGCGCGGCCATGCTTGGTATCCCAATAATAGCCATAGGTCGGCGCGAACTTGATCAAGGTGATGCGCGGATCGTCCTCGCCCTCGGTAAACCACGTCTTCATCGTAAAGCTCCACAGCTCCTTGAGCTTGGCGCGGTCGCGCAGCACGGTGGCCACGCCCTCGATGTGCAGGAACTCCGAATGGGCCGAACCCTGGAAGTACAAGGTCGCTGTCGGATCGGCCGCCAATTCCTGGTTCTTCAAACTGTCGCTGGCGCTGACAAACCAGATGTTGCCCAGGTCGTCGACCTGCTGCGCCATCATCGGCCGCGCGTCGCCGGGACCGCCCTCGCCATCGTTGGTGCAGAAGAAGCAGCCCGGCGTGCTGCCGACGAAGTCCTTGATTTTCTTGACGGCGTCCTCGCCGATCAGATCCTGATGGTTTTGTTCCGGCTGGTTGGCATTGATCGAATCCATGGCGCGCTCCTGATAAGTGCTGATAAGTGGAACAGCCATGGTAGCGCTGGCGGCGCCAGCACTCGGTGGGTTGCCACACACTGGCGGCACGACGGTGGTGCGAATGTTAATTGTTTTCATTAACACCAACAATCTCACTCCGGAGATATTGATACAGTTTTACGCCGCCGGGCACGATTTACGGCCGTGCGGCTACGCCTCCCCCGCCCGTTCGTGGCAGAATGCGGGTATTCCACCACCATTTTAGAAAGCCACCCCATGAAGGGCGACCCAGAAGTCATCCGTTTGTTGAACGCTCAGCTGACCAACGAACTCACCGCCATCAACCAGTATTTCCTCCACGCGCGCATGTACAAGCACTGGGGCCTGGAAAAGATCGCGAAGAAAGAATACGAAGAATCGATCGGCGAAATGAAGCACGCCGACAAGCTGATCGACCGCATCCTGATGCTCGACGGCCTGCCGAACCTGCAAGCGATGCACAAGATCATGATCGGCGAGCACACCGAGGAAATGATCGGCTGCGACCTGGCGCTGGAAAAAGGCGCCCAGCTGACCGTCAAGGAAGGCATCGCCACCGCCGAGAAGGCCGGCGACTACGTCTCGCGCGACCTGCTGCTGATGATCCTGGAAGACACCGAAGAGCACATCGACTGGCTCGAAACGCAGCTGGACCTGATCGGCAAGATCGGCATCCAGAACTACCTGCAAAGCCAGATGAACGAAGAGTAAATCCGGGCCTGAGCTGCGGCGCCGTCACGCGGCGCCGGTCGCCTCGGTTTCTTCAAGCCGCAGGCCCTCCGCCTGCGGCTTTTTTAATTTCACGAACAGCACGGCCACCGCGCCGCACAGCATCAGGCCACCGGCCAGCCGGATCACGTTCTCCGGATTCCCGCCCAGCAGGCTGCGGTAGTACAGCGGCAGCGTGAAGATCTGGATGATCATCGGGATCACGATGAACATATTGAAGATGCCCATATAAACCCCGGTGCGCTGCGGCGGAATGCAGCCGGCCAGCATCACGTACGGATTGCCCATGATCGACGCCCACGCCAGCCCGATGCCGACCATCGGCACGAACAGCAGCGCCGGCGAATGTATCATCGGAATGCTCAGCATCGCGAAACCGGCCAGCATCAGGCACACGCTGTGCGTCAGCTTCGGCCCGTACCTGCGCGTGAACGGCACCAGCGCCAGCGCGCCGATGAAGGCGATGAAGTTGTAGAACGCGCCCACCTGCCCGGTCAGCAAACCGGCGTCGCGGAAGCCCTGCGAGGCCGGATCGGTGGTGCCGTACAACGTGGTCGACAGCGACAGCATGATGTACTGCCAGTAGCAGAACATCGCGTACCACTGGAACAGCTTGACCCACGCCAGCTGCTTCATCGTCGCCGGCATCTCGCGCACGGCGCTGACGATGTCGCCCAGGGTATGGCGCCAGCCGGCCGGCCGCGAACGGATCTCGGCCAGCTCCTGCGCCGTCAGCGGATGCTCGGGCGTCGTCTTCAAGGTCCACAGCACGGAGCTGATCGAGAACACCGCGCCGATCAAGAAGGCGACGATGACGATGTGCGGAATATGGCTGGCGTTGACGGCGTCCTTGTTCATGCCCAGCCAGACCAGCAACGACGGCGTCAGGTAGGCCAGCGTCTGCCCCAATCCGGTGAAGGCGCTTTGCGTCAGGAAGCCGAGCGAATGCTGCCTGGGCGCCAGCTTGTCGCTGACGAAGGCGCGGTACGGCTCCATGGTCACGTTGTTGGCCGCGTCCAGAATCCACAGCAGGCTGGCCGCCATCCACAACGTGGGGCTGAACGGCATCGCCAGCAGGCCAAGGCTGCACAGGATCGCGCCGATCAGGAAGTACGGCGTGCGCCGCCCCCAGCGCGTGACGGTGCGGTCGCTCATCGCGCCGATCAGCGGCTGCACCAGCAGCCCGGTCATCGGGCCGGCCAGCCACAGATACGGCAGGCTGGCCTCGTCGGCGCCGAGGTACTTGTAGATGGGGCTCATGCTGCTTTGCTGCAGGCCAAAGCTGAACTGGATGCCGAAGAAGCCGATGTTCATATTGACGATCTGCCAGAACGACAGATGCGGCTTCATGCCGCCCGGTGTGACGCCGCGCGCGCCGCTCATACCACCGCCCCGGCTTTCGACGGCATTACGCCGCCGCTGCGCCAGCAGGCGATCCACGGCTGGTAGAAGGCGATATCGGCCGGCACCGCGCCGGAGATGCCGCAGATGGCGCCGGCGAAGGCGTTGGCGCGCGCCAAGGTAAGCGGCAGCGACCAGCCCTGCGACTGGCCGAACAGGAACACGGCCGAAAAGGCGTCGCCCGCGCCGACCGTGTCGACGATGCGCGCCGGCGCGTGGCATTCCTGGTTGGCGGTGACGGCGCCGTCGGCGCCGAAGTGCAGCGCGCCGCGCTCGCCGAGCGTGACGATCAAACCCTTGAGCGAGAAGCTGCGCATCAACGCCTGGCAGGCGTCCGCCATCTCGGGGCTGTCGATGGCCTTCGTGCCCGGCTTGGTGTGGGTGTACCAGCTGAATAAATCCTTGAGCTCTTCCTCGTTGACCTTGACGATATCGGCCAGGTGCAGCGACTCGAAGGCGCAGCGTTCCGTCACTTGGCCATCGCGCACGTTCAAGTCCAGGTAGCGCGTGGCGTCCGAATTGCGCAGCATCTCCCGCACCGTCTTGCGCGAGCACTCGTGGCGTTGCGCCATCGTGCCGAAGTAGATCACGCCGGGCTTGGCCCCGGCCAGCGCCGCCAGCGCGGGTTCCGTCTCCACATAGTCGTAAGCCTGGTCGGGCAGGATGATGAAGCGGTGGCCTTGCTCGCTGCGCTCGACCACCACGCGGCCGGTGGCCTCGTTCGGATCGATCTGCAAGCCGGCCTGGCTCATGCCGAAGCGCTCGAACTCCGCGCGCATCAGCGCGCCGTTCTTGTCGTCGCCGATGCGCGTGACCATCAGCGTGGCGACGCCGAACGCCGCCAGGTTGCGCGCCACGTTGAACGGCGCACCGCCGACAACCTGCTCGGTGATGAAATCGTCGACCAGCGCTTCGCCGAATACGGCGATGGCTTTATGGGTTGTAGCTGTTGCCATGCATGTCTCCACGCCCTCTCGGGCGATTTTATATTATTCGCGCGCCAGCCAGTGCATCGCGTAGGGTGCCAGGGTGATCGTGCCCTCGACGCGGCCCGGCGCCGCGCAGTCGCTCCACGCGCCTTGCAACGCGTAGTCCTGCGGCTGGCCGGTGAAGTTCATCAACGTCAGGAAGCCGTCGCCGCGCGCCAGCGCCAGCACGCCGTCCGGCGCGTCCGCCAACAGCGTACGCGGCGCGTTGGCGGCCAGCGCCTGGTGTTTGCGGCGCACGCGTATCAGATTGGCCAGGCCCTGGAACATGATGCCCGGCGCGCTGCTTTTATCGTAGCGGTGCTTCCAGCGCTGCTCGTCGAACACGGGACGCTGCAGCCAGCGGCTGTCCATCGCGTGCCGCGGACGATCCAGATAACCGTAGTCGTTTTCCATCGCCAGCTCGTCGCCCATGTACAGCACCGGCAGCGCGCCAAAGCTCAACGCCAGGCCGTGCAGCAGCTGCATGCGGCGCAGCGCCAGCGAACGCTCCTCCTCGGTGGCGGCGGTCTGCAACCCGGTCAGCGACGCGGCCATGCCGTTGCTGCCGTGCGCCGCGTTCGGATCGGTGCTCTGGAAGGCCGCGCCGCTGGCGTAGCTGCCTTCCGCGCCGCTGAAGAAGCGCGCAACGGCGGCCAGGCGCGCCGGCGCGCCGCCCGCCGAAGCCACTTGCGCCTCGGCGCGCAGCACGTTCCAGCCGATGTCGTCGTGGCAGCGCACATAACTGAGCCAGGTCGCGGCCGGCGGCAGCGGCGGCGTTTTGCGGATCACCTCGCGCAGCACGCCGGTGTCTTGCTCGGCCAGCGCGACCCAGCCGGCCGCCATCAGGCTGCTGTGATAGGCGACATGGCATTCCGGCGCCGCCGCGCTGCCCAGGTAGGCGGGCAGCTCGCGCGTCGGCACGATCGCCTCGGCCTTCAGCAGCACGCCCGGCGCGACGATGTCGACGATGGCGCGCAGCGCTTGCAGGATCTGGTGCGCCTCCGGCTGGTTCATGCTGTTGGTGCCTTCGCGCTTCCACAGGAAGGCGGTGGAGTCGAGCCGGAACACTTCGATGCCGCGATTGGCCAGGCGCAGCATGGCCGCCGCCATTTCGGCGAAGACGTCGGGGTTGGACCAGTTCATATCCCACTGGTACGAATAGAACGTGGTCCACACCCAGCCGCCCATCGCTTCGACAAAGGTGAAATTGCCCGGCGCGACTTGCGGGAATACCTGGCCCAGGGTGCGCTCGTGGCGGTCCGGCAGGTCGCGGTCGGGGAACACGTGGAACATCGCGCGCGCCCTGGCGTCGCCGGCTTTCGCGGCCAGCGCCCATTGGTTGTCGTCGGCGACGTGGTTCAGGATGAAGTCGGAGCACAGGCTGATGCCGGCCGTGCGCAGGCGCGTGGTCAGCGCGTGCAGGTCGGCGTTGGTGCCCAGCGCCGGATCGACTTCGTCGAAGCTGGTGACGGCGAAGCCGCCGTCGTTCTCGCCTTCGCGCGGACGCAGGAAGGGCAGCAGGTGCAGGTAGCTGACGCCCAGCTCCTCGAGATATGGAATGCGTTCGGCGACGCCGTGCAAGCTGCCGCCGAAGTTTTGCACATAGGCGCAGTAGCCCAGCATGCGCTGGTTGAGGAACCAATCGGGTTCGGCGGTGCGCTGGAGGTCGAGCGCGCGCAGTTCGGGCGCGCGCTCGGCGTGCAGCTTGCCCAGGGATGCCATCAGATCGCCCAGCCAGGCGTCGAAGCCGGCGCGGTCGCCGTAAAGGCCCGCCAGCAGGCGGCGCAGCACCGGCCCGGCCGTTTTCAGGCGTTCAGCCGCCTGCGGGCGCAAATCTTCGGGAAGGGCCGCGAGCAGGCGGTCCGAGGGTACTTGAGAGGGCATAGTCGAAAGGCTTGGTGATTGATGCGTGGACCGTGATTCGTTGCTAAGGCACGTGGGGCGGATTAGGCGGGACGCCGTAACCGGCCCTACGTGCTTACGTGGTTTGGATGAACACGTGGCCGAGCTTAGAACGCGTACGACAGCGTGACCTTGGCGGCGCGGCCGGTGATCGAGCGCGCGGCGTGGCCGTCGCCTTCCACTTCGGTGTAACCGATCTTGTTGAACAGGTTATTGGCGCTCAGCGACACGGTGGCCTTCTCCGTCACGCGGTAGTTGACGAACGCGTTGACCACCGCGTACGCCGGCATTTCGATGGTGTGCGCATCGTCGCCCCACGACTTGCCGGTGCCGATTACGCTGGCGCCGACCGTCGCGTCGCCGATGGTGTAGGTCGGCGCGACCTGGTAGATCCACTTGGCCTGGCGGCGTGGCGAGTTGCCGATATTCGCCACGTCGGCGGCGGCCGTGCCGGTGATCTTGGCATGCGTATACGTCGCGCCGCCGCTGATGCGGAAGTCGCCGATCGAATACGCGCTTTCCAGCTCCACACCCTTGGCGTCGTAGTTGTTGGAGGTGCTGCGCTGCGTGGTCGCCTCGTAGTTGCTCTCGTCGGTCTTGGCCTGGAACAGCGTGACGAAGGTGCTCAAACCACCGCTGCGCCATTTCACGCCGCCTTCCAGCTGCTTGACGGTGTTGATGTTGATCGGCGCCGAACCATCGAGCGGGGTGCCGAACAGGATCCGGTCCGCATTGAACGCCACGCCATCGCTGACGCGCGCGAACGCCGCCAGGTTGTTGGTGATGCGGTAGTTGCCACCGACCGAATACGACGTGTGGTTGATCTTGTAGTTGACCATCTGCTCGGTGGCAGGATCGTAGCGCAGGCCGCCGGTGGCGATGTTGGCGCTGCCGTTGGCTTCCTGGCGGTCCTGGCGCACGCTCGCGTCCAGGTTCAGCGGACCGGCCTCGTAACCGACGTTCAGATACGGCGACGTCAGTTTGTATTCCATGTCGACCGCGCGCATGCAGCAGCCGCCGAAGGCCGGGCCGACCAGGCCTGGCGTGGCGCTGGCCGTTTGCAGCAGCGCCGGTTTATCGCCGCTCAGCTGCATCAGATACTCGTTGAAGTTCCACGTCAGCGCCAGCTTCTGGTTCGACAGATACAGGCCGGCGGTGGTGGTCAGCTTCGCGCCGTCGGCCAGCTTGAAGGTCTTCGACAGCTTGGTGTCGTTAAGCGTATTGCCGGCGTCGTCGATCGAGGTGTTGAACACCACCGCCGAGAAGGCGGCGCCGTTGTAGGCCTGGCCGCGATTCGGGCCGGTGGCGAAGGTGTAGTTGCCGTTCACGCCGTTGTTGCCGGCGAAGACGCCGGTGAAGCGGCCGCTGTTGTCGGAGGCGCGGAACTTGTTACTCAGGTTCCAGCCGTCGCCCAGGTCGAACGAGCCTTCCAGGCCGATCGAATCGCTCTTCACATGCAGGCCGTCGTTGACGTCGGTCGACACCGGCGTGTTGTTCTTGCCCAGCGTGACATCGCGCACCCAGTTCGGCGAATAGAAGCTTACCGTGCGCGGATCGATGCCCGGGATCTCGGTGATCTTGCGGTTCACCACGCGCACCGGCACCGGCAGCGCGGTCGGCGTCTTGTCGTCGACGTGCTTGAACGACAGGCGGATGAAGCCATTGTCCAGGTCATGCGTGAGATTGCCGCGAATCTGGCCGCCGCTGGCGGTGCTCATGCCGGTATCGCGCACGCCTTCGCCGGTGCGGTAGCTGCCGCCGATGAAGAAGCGGGTCTTGTCCGAGATCGGCGCGCCGTAATCGAAGTCGTAGCGGGTCTCGTCGTAACCGAGGCCGCGGCTGATGCCGATATGGCCGCCCTTCTCCTCGCCGGTCTTGGTGATGAAGTTGATGATGCCGCCCGGCGCGTTGGTCGCCAAGGTGGAGGCCGAGCCGCCGCGCACCACTTCCAGGTGATCGAGCGTGCCGTCGATCTTGACGTAGCTGTCCGGCGTGATGAAGTTGAAGTCGCCCGACTGCAGCACCGCCAGGCCGTCCTCCTGGATCTGCACATAGCGCGCGCCGCCGGCCGATACCGGCACGCCGCGCACGGTGATGTTGGCGTTGCCCTCGCCGCCCGACGACTCGGCGCGCACGCCCGGCACGGCGCGCAGCACTTCGGCCGCGCTGAGCGCCGCCGAATTCTTGATGGCGTCGCCCTCGATGGTGCTGATCGATACGCTGGTCTTCATTTTCGACGAACCGGTGGTGGTGCCGGTGACCACCACGCGTTCCATGTTCAAACCGTCGGCGGCAGCGGCGGCGGTGGCGGGAGCGGCTTCCTGCGCGGCGGCGGCGCCCATGTGCAGGACGGCGGCGGCGACGGCGGCCGACATGGCGGCCAGTTGGATGGTGCGGTGTTTCATGGTGGTCTCCAGATATTGTCGTTTTGCTCTGCTGTTTTGTTGAGCAGGTACGCCATTATTCCTTGAACGGGGATTTAATGCAATCGATTGCATAGATGCGCCGCAATATGTTTTGGAGGCAATTTTTACACAGTAGGACGACGAAGAAATCGGGAAGAAACGCGTGGCACGGTACGATTAATGGTGCGCCGCACCATTAAAATCATGCAATCGGTTGCGCAAATCCGACAATGGTCAAACGGCGCGACTGCTGGACCGCACCACCAGCTTGGTCGGCAACTGCAGCGACGGCGACGGCCGGCCTTCGACCAGTTCCAGCAGCGCCGCCACCAGCGCCCGGCCGGCCTCGCGGATCGGTTGCTGCACGGTGCTCAACGGCGGATGGAAATAGGTCGACAGCTCGATATCGTCGTAGCCGACGACGGCCACCTGCCCCGGCACGTAGAGGCCATGCTCGCGCATCGTGTTAATGGCGGTCATGGCCAGCAAATCGCTGCCGGCGAAGATGGCGTCGAACGGCACGCGCCGCGCCAGCAGCTCCCGCACCGCCTCGCGCCCGCCCTCGGGCAGGAACGACACCGACACCTGCAATGCCGGATCGACCTCGATGCCGGCCTTGCGCAGCGCCGCGCAATAGCCTTCGTAACGCTGCCCGACCTCGGGCAGGTTGATATCGCCGAAGAAGGCGATGCGCTTGCGCCCCTCCTCCAGCAAATGGGCGACGGCCAGCTCGCCGCCGGTCAGGTTGTCGCCGCCGACGGTGCAGTACAACTGCTGCGGCAATTGCGCGCCCCACACCACGATCGGCACGTGGCGCGCCGCCAGCTGGTTCAATTGCTCGTGATGGCGCCACTGGCCGATCAACACGATGCCGATCACGCGGCCGGTGTCGAACGGCCCGGCCGCCGCGTCCAGCTCCTCGGCGTTGACGCGCGAGACCAGCATGTCGAAACCCTGCTCGGTGAGCGCGTCGGCCAGGCTGCCCAGCATCCCCAGGAAAAACGGATCGGACAAATGCTGGCGCGTGGTCGGATCGTACGGGATCACCACGCCGACGGTGCGGTTCTGCTTCATGCGCAGGTTCTGCGCGCCGATGTTGATGGTGTATTTGAGCGAGCGCGCCAGCTCCATGATGCGCACGCGCGTGTCCTCGCTGACCAATTTGCTGCCGGCCAGCGCGCGCGAGACGGTCGACGTCGACACGCCGGCCAGCCGGGCGATATCGGCCATCTGCAACCGCCGCTGCTGCGCGGAGGCGCTGTCCGCGTCGGGCGGCATCGTCTTGGGCATGGTAACTTCAGGCGGATGGCACGGTGTCTTTGAACGACTGGCGCTCCGACAGTTTGTCGAACAGCTTGGCCAGGTTGGCGTGGTCGTCGCGCCAGGTGATCTCGGGGAAGCGGAACGACAGCCAGCCCAGCGTGCAACCGACCGCCACGTCGGCCAGCGAATAGTTCTTGCCGGCGCAGTAGGCCTGCTCGCCGAGCTTTTCCGACAGCGCCGCCAGGCCCAGATGGACCTTGCGCATCTGGCGCGCGATCCAGTCCTCGCTTTGCAGCTCGATCGGGCGCTGGGTGCGCTCCAGGCGCACGGTGATGGCGGCGTCCAGCATGCCGTCGGCCAGCGCCTCCCAGCACTTGACGTCGGCGCGGTCGCGGCCATTCGGCGGCAGCAGCTTGCATACCGGCGTCAAGGTGTCGAGGTATTCGACCATCACGCGCGAATCGATCATCACGCTGCCGTCCTCCATGACCAGGGCCGGCACCTTGCCCAGCGGGTTCAGCGTGCTGATGGCGGTATCGGGGGCCCACACGTTTTCCAGCTCGAACTGGCAATCGAGCTTTTTTTCGGCCAGGACGACGCGAACTTTGCGGACATAAGGACTGGCGAGGGAACCGATAAGTTTCATGGATGCACAGAGTAGAAGGTTAGCGGACAGTATAACATCGGCGGGGTCGCCCTCCGCCAATGGTAAAATCACGTTTTGCCTTCTTCAACTTCCCCTCCTCGATCATGACCACACCTGCTTACTCCACGTTGTCGGCGCTGTCGCCGCTGGACGGCCGCTACGCCGGCAAAACCGACCTGCTGCGTCCCATCCTGTCCGAATCGGGCTTCATGCACCACCGCGTCAAAGTGGAAATCTCCTGGCTGCAGGCGCTGTCGCTGGCCGGTTTCGCCGAGATCAAGCCGTTCTCGGCCGCCGGCAGCGCGCTGCTCGACAAGATCGCCAGCGAGTTCAAGGAAAGCGACGCCGCCCGCATCAAGGAGATCGAAGCGGTCACCAACCACGACGTCAAGGCCGTGGAATACTGGCTCAAGGAACAGGTCAAGGACGTGCCGGAGCTGGTCGCCGCGTCGGAGTTCATCCACTTCGCCTGCACCTCGGAAGACATCAACAACACTTCGCACGGCATGATGCTCAAAGGGGCCCGCGACGGCGTCATGCTGCCGTCGCTGCGCAACGTCATCGCCCGCCTGACCGAAATCGCCATCGCCAACGCCGACGTGCCGATGCTCTCGCGCACCCACGGCCAGACCGCCAGCCCGACCACGCTGGGCAAGGAGATGGCCAACATCGTCGCCCGCCTGCAGCGCGCCATCAAGCGCATCGAGCAGGTCGAAATCCTCGGCAAGATGAACGGCGCGGTCGGCAACTACAACGCCCACCTGTCGGCGTATCCGTCGTTCGACTGGGCGGCGTTCTCGAAGGACGTCATCGAGCAGCGCCTCGGCCTGGTGTTCAACCCGTACACCATCCAGATCGAACCGCACGACTACATGGCCGAACTGTTCGACGCCTTCGCCCGCGTCAACACCATCCTGCTGGACTTGAACCGCGACATCTGGAGCTACGTCTCGCTGGGTTACTTCAAGCAGAAGACCAAGGCCGGCGAGATCGGCTCGTCGACGATGCCGCACAAGGTCAACCCGATCGACTTCGAAAACTCCGAGGGCAACCTGGGCCTGGCCAACGCCGTGCTCAAGCACCTGTCCGAGAAACTGCCGGTGTCGCGCCTGCAGCGCGACCTGACCGACTCGACCGTGCTGCGCAACATCGGCGTCGGCTTCGGCTACACCCTGCTGGCCTACGACAGCTGCCTGCGCGGCCTCAACAAGCTGGAAGTGAACCACGCGCGCCTGGCCGCCGACCTCGACGCCAACTGGGAAGTGCTGGCCGAGCCGGTGCAAACGGTGATGCGCCGCTACGGCATCGAAAACCCGTACGAGCAGCTCAAGGAACTGACACGCGGCAAGGGCATCTCCAAGGACGCGCTGCGCGAGTTCATCCTCGGCCTGGCCATTCCGCAGGACGCCAAGGACCTGCTGCTGGCCATGACGCCGGCCAACTACATCGGCATCGCCCCGGCTCTGGCAAAAGCCATCTGATGTAACTTAGCAAGATGTCATACACTAGCCTCCGCGACACCTGTCCCGGAGGCTTTTTTATTGCCCGCCAGCACACGGCGCGTTTCTTTGGTATATTAGCCCCAACAGTTAGTCCTAACACGTACTATTTTTTGGAGTACCACCCATGCAACGCTATACCAAGACGGCCATGCTGCTGCACTGGCTGATCGCGCTGATGATCGTCTCGGCCTTCTTCCTCGGCCTGACGATGGTCGCCATCCCCGGCTTCACGCCGACCAAGCTCAAGTATTTCTCGTGGCACAAATGGCTGGGCGTGACGGTGCTCGCGCTCGCCGCGATCCGGCTGCTGTGGCGCCTGGCCAATCCGCCGCCGGCGCCGCTGGTCAGCATCCCGTCGTGGCAGCACAAGGTCGCCGACGGCGTCCACTATCTGCTGTATTTCCTGATGTTCGCCGCGCCGATCTCCGGCTACCTGTACGGCAGCGCCGCCGGCGTGCCGGTGGTGTACCTGAAGCTGGTCACCCTGCCGGCGCTGATCGGGCCGGACCCTGAACTTAAGGCAATCTTAAAAACTGTTCATTATGTTTTGGTCATGACGATGGCGGGTGTCGTAGTCGCCCACGCGCTGGCCGCACTCAAGCACCACTTTATCGACCGCGACATCACGCTCAAGCGCATGCTGCCGCGCGTGTAGCCGCGCATGTAGCCTTAAATCCCCCCTACCGGAGCCACTATGAAAACCATGAAGAAAATCGCCCTCGTCTCCCTGATGGGTGTCGCCCTGGCCGCCAGCGCCGCCGTGCTGAAAACCGATCCGGCCAAGAGCTCGGTGTCGGCCACGTTCAAGCAAATGAACGTGCCGATCGAATCGAAGTTCAAGAAATACACGGTCGCCATCGACTACGACGCCGCCAAGCCGGACGCCTCCAAGGCCACGGTCGAAGTCGAGACGGCCAGCCTGGACATGGGCGATCCGGAGTACAACAAGGAAGTGGCCAAGAAGGAATGGTTCAACTCGGCCCAGTTCCCGAAAGCGACCTTCGTCTCGAGCGCCATCAAAAGCGCCGGCGCCGGCAAGCTCACCGTCACCGGCAAGCTGACCATCAAGGGCAAGGCCACCGACATCACCTTCCCGCTGACGGTCAAGACCGAGGGCGGCAAGCAAGTGTTCGACGGCGCGCTGCCGATCAAACGCCTGACCTACAACATCGGCGAAGGCGAATGGAAGGACACCAGCATGGTGGCCGACGACGTCACGATCAAGTTCCACGTAGTAGCCGGCCAATAAGCCCGGTCAACACACCACCCGCAATCCACCCAGGGAGACCCACCGCATGAAACTGCAGATTTTGATCGCCACCTTGCTGGCCGCCTCGGCCTCGTCCGCGATCGCCGCCACCTACAACATCGACCCGACGCACACCTTCCCGAGCTTCGAGGCCGACCACATGGGTCTGTCGGTATGGCGCGGCAAGTTCAACAAGACCAGCGGCACCGTCACGTTGGACGCCAAGACCAAGACCGGCTCGCTGGACATCGCCATCGACCCGGCCTCGATCAACTTCGGTTTCGACAAGATGGACAGCCACGCGCGCGGTCCGGACATGTTCAACGTCGAGAAGTTCCCGACCATCACCTACAAGAGCAAATCGTTCAAGTTCGACGGTGACAAGCTGGTCGGCGTCGACGGCGAACTGACGATGCTGGGCGTGACCAAGCCGGTGTCGCTGAAGGTCGACAAGTTCAAGTGCATCATGCATCCGCGCTACAAGAAGGAAGCGTGCGGCGCCGACGCCACGGCCGAGTTCAAGCGCACCGATTTCGGCCTGAACTACGGCACCCCGGCGTTCGCGCCGGAAGTCAAACTGGCGATCCAGATCGAAGCGATCAAGGCCGACTAAGCAACCTCAACCACCGGGGTCAAGTCTGTCATTCGGACACGGACTCATGTCCGAATGACAGACCTGACCCCGTTTTGCTATGAATTGAACTTGGGAAGCGTGGCGCTATCGACGTATTTCAAATTGAAGAAGTGAACCAACCCGAGAATGCTGTCGTAGTCGGCACTTTCGACGACGAACACAGTGATATTGTCTGAAAAATCTATATCCAACGCCACCAGCCGTTTCTTAGCGTTCAGCTTGGCCAACTGAGTTTCGATACATTCCGCATAGTCGGACCAATTTCCCCTGTCAAAATCAGGTGGGTCGATCTCGATGTCCATGTCGTCGAGAACATCCACGACGGCATCAAAAATCTCGTCTCCCTTGTCGCCAACCACCGCGAAATCATCGATGGCGTCGGCCAGCGCGCATGCGAACAACGCCTCGGCTAATTTCGGATCAGCGAAGTCTTGTTCATATATATCGGCCAACCATGCGTAATCCGGGAAGTCTTCGATATAGGCGCCCGCATCGGTCAACGCCAACATCAGCGTGGAAACCGCGTCTTGCATGTCCTCGTGGTCGGCGCGGTGACAACTCAACATCTGCACGAGGTCGTGGCATTTTTTTTCGACTTGTTCATTCATAGCGGTTGGACTTTTCTGGTGGGTGCACACAAGCCCGCGGGCATCGCTCCGGGCGCCGTTACAAGGCTTGATTATAAGGCAACAACGGTCGACGCCGGCGCACAGGCATGAGCTCGTGTCCGAATGACAGACTTGACCCCGGGGTTGCAATTTTGTATCGTCAAAAATCTGGTTGACGTATACGGCAATGCTGCGGATACTCTCAGCGCTGTCCCCATCACCACTTTGGAAAACGAACTAAATGCATAAGACTCTGATCGCGCTCGCCATCCTGAGCACCGCCGCCCATGCCGACGAAGGCATGTGGATGCCGCAACAGCTGCCACAAGTGGCTAAAGAATTGAAAGCCGCCGGCCTCGAACTGGATCCCGCCAACCTGACCAAGCTGACCGAGTTCCCGGCCGGCGCCATCGTCAGCCTGGGCGGTTGCTCGGCGTCGTTCGTGTCGCCGCAAGGCCTCGTGGCCACCAACCACCATTGCGTCTACGGCAGCGTCGCGCACAATTCGACGCCGGAACGCAATCTGCTGGCCAACGGTTTCCTGGCCAAAAACTTCGGCGAGGAATTGCCGGCCGCGCCCGGCAGCCGCATCTTCGTGACCAAGGCCGTCACCGATGTCAGCAAGCAGGTGGTGACGCCGGCCGTCGCGAAACTGAGCGGCAAGAAGCGCAGCGACGCCATCGAGAAAAACAGCAAGGCCATTACCGCCGAGTGCGAAAAAGACGCCGGCCACCGCTGCACCGTGTCGTCGTTCTACGGCGGCCTGGAGTTCTATCTGAGCAAGCAGCTCGAGATCCGCGACGTGCGCCTGGTGCACGCGCCGCCGGAGGGCGTCGGCAAGTTCGGCGGCGATACCGATAACTGGATGTGGCCGCGCCACACCGGCGACTACGGCTTCTACCGCGCCTACGTCAGCAAGGACGGCAAGGCCGCCGACTACAGCAAGGACAACGTCCCCTACGTGCCGCGGCACTACCTGAAGCTGGCCAAGGAAGGCGTCAAGGAAGGCGACTTCATCATGGTGCTGGGCTACCCCGGCCGCACCAACCGCCACCGCCTGCCGTCCGAGGTGGCGTTCACCTTCGACTGGAGCTATCCGGCCTTCGTCAAAACGTCCGCCGAGAACCTGGCGACGATCGCCGCGATGACCAAGGATGACAAGGATACGGCGCTGAAATACGCGTCGCAGGTGGCCAACATCAACAATTACTACAAGAACCGCCAGGGCATGCTGAACTCGTATGCCAGCAGCGATATGCTGGCCCGCAAAACGGCCGAGCATGAAGCGCTGAAGACCTGGATCAACGCCGACGCGAGCCGCAAGAAGGAATACGCGTCCGACATCGAACTGGTCGAGAAGCTGATCGCCCAGCGCGACGCCGAGACCAAGCGCGACTACTACCTGTCGAGCTCCAAGCCGCGCCTGCTCAACACGGCGCGCGTGCTGTACCGCCTGGCCAACGAGAACGCCAAGCCCGACGTCGAGCGCAAGTCCGGCTACCAGGTGCGCGACGTGCCGCGCATCAAGTCGAGCGTCGCCGCGCTGCTGCGCAACTACGACGAGAAGGTCGACAAGGCGCTGGTCATGAACAGCCTGACCAAGTACGCGGCCCAGCCGGCCGCCCAGCGCAGCGCCGCCTTCGACGCCGTCTTCGGCATCAAGGACGGCATGGGCCGCGCCGACCTGCAAGCGGCGCTCGACAAGCTGTACGCCGGCAGCAAGCTGGGCGACGCGGCCGCCCGCAACGCCTGGCTCGACAAGAAGCCGCAGGACTTCAAGTCCAGCGACGACGCCTTCGTCAAGGCCGCCGTGGCGCTGTACGACAACGACCTGAAGGAAGAGGCGGCCGAGGAGGAACTGGGCGGCAAGCTGCAACAAGCCTACGGCAACTACATGAAGGCCAAGATCGCCTACATGAACAGCCTGGGCCGCGCGGTGTATCCCGACGCTAACAGCACCCTGCGCGTGACCTTCGGCAAGATCGCCGGCCGCGATCCGGGCGCCGACGGTTCGACCTGGAAAGCCTTCACCACCGTGGCCGGCGTCGCCGCCAAGGCCACCGGCGAAGGCGAGTTCAACGCGCCGAAGGCGCAGCTCGACGCGATCAAGGCCAAGGACTTCGGCAAGTATGTCGATCCGGTGCTCAAATCGGTGCCGGTCGCCTACCTGGCGACCCTGGACATCACCGGCGGCAACTCCGGCTCGGCCGCGCTCAACAGCAAGGGCGAATGGATCGGCCTGGCTTTCGACGGCACGCTCGACTCGATCATCTCCGATTGGGACTTCAACAAGGCGATGACGCGCGACATCCAGGTCGACCTGCGCTACATCCTGTGGAACATGAAGCATGTCGACCACGCCGACAATCTGCTCAAGGAAATGAACGCCGAGTAAATTCCGGCCTTCACCACAACCACGCCCCGGCAACGCGGCGTGGTTTTTTTTGCGCCTGCGGTACAGTAACGCTTCCCGTTCCATTCAATACCAGGAGAAGTCATGCCCGCCAAAAAAGTCGCCGTAGTGATCGGCAGTCTGCGCAAGGAATCGATCAACCGCAAGTTCGCGCACGAACTGATCGCGCTGGCCCCGCCGTCGCTGGAGTTCACTATCGTTGAAATCGGCGAGATGGCGCTGTACAACGAAGACCTGGAAGGTGACGGCGCGACGCCGCCGCAGGCATGGACCCATTTCCGCCAGCGCATCAAGGAAGCCGACGCCGTGCTGTTCGTCACGCCCGAGTACAACCGCTCGGTGCCGGCGCCGCTGAAGAACGCCATCGATATCGGCTCGCGTCCGTACGGCGACAGCGCCTGGAGCGGCAAGCCGGCCGGCGTGGTCACCGTGTCGCCGGGCGCGGTCGGCGGCTTCGGGTCCAACCACCATCTGCGCCAGTCGCTGGTGTTCCTCGACATGCCGGTGCTGCAGCAGCCGGAAGCCTACATCGGCGGCGCCGGCGGCCTGCTGGGCGACGACGGCAAGATCAACAACGACCGCACCCGGGAGTTCCTGAAGAAATTCGCCGGCGCCTTCGCGGCCTGGGTGGACACCAACGCCAAGCAGTAAACGACGCGCGCCGCTAGCGCCGAACCGCCCTGAACGCGTAGCCGGCCACGGTCAGCGCGGCCGCCCCGGTGGCCGCCGGCGCCGCGCGCGCCAGCGGCAACAACTGCGGCCCGTCGCGCGCCGGCAATAGCGCCAGGTCGACACCCGGCAGGCGCAGCGGCAGGCCTTCGATCTCGTCGGCGGCCAGCGCCTCGCAGCCGACATACAGCCGGTACGAGGTCCGGCCCTCGCCCATCTCGAGCACAAACCCCGCCACCTGCGCCGTTCCCGGCCGGCCGGGCATGGCCGTCACCCGCAGCCAGGTCTTATCCTTGCTTTTCGCCCGGCCTTTGCGCAGATGCAATGCGTCCCAGGTTTGCATCGGGTAGTACCGCGGACCGTCGTCGCGGCCGGGCGACGCCGGCGGCAAGGGCGGCACCGTGGCGTTGGCGGACGGCTCCACCAGGATCACCGGCAGCCTGCGCAGCGCGGCCAGCGGTGCCAGTCCGCCATAGCGCCCGACGCTGGGCGGCGTCACCAGCACCAGGTCGACCGCCGGCCAGTCGCGCACCGACTCGGCGCTGTAGGCGTCGGCGTCCGCGCCCACGGTCAACAGCCGCAGCCCCTGGAAGCGGATCAGCGCCAGCCCTTTGCCGACCAGCTGCACGCTGCCTTGCGCCGCCCCGACGATGGCGACGCCGGCGGCCGCGTTGACGTCGATCACATAGCGCGGCCCGATCTGCGCCAGCCCCACCCTGCACACCAGCGCCAGCAGCACAGCCACCAGTACCGCACCGTGTCCACTCACGTTCCACATCGCCGGCTCCTGGTTCATCACGAGAAATCCAGTAGACCATCCTGCGGATTTATTTCCTTGAACCAACTCAAACACCCGCTCCGGGCGCCCTGCCCCCGCTCAAAAATCGGGCACGAATGATACAATCGCGCCCTCGACAGCTCGCCCGACGCTCACAAGGCGTGGCGCGCCATTTCACATTGTTCCTCTGAGATCCAGACTGCCATGCACCCAGATATGCCGACGCCTTATGAAAAAGGCAATCAAAACCAAACCACCTTGTGGACCGAATGTATCGCGTTCTACGAGGAGCTGGCCCAGCGCTTCCCGCAGGTGCTGCGGTTCGAGCAGATCGGCGTGTCCGACGGCGGCATCCCGGTGCACGCCGGCATCGTCAGCCCGGACGGCGTGTTCGACCGTTCGCAGATCAAGGCCGAGGGCCGCACCGTCTTCTTCAACAACAACGGCATCCACCCCGGCGAACCCGAAGGCGTGGACGCCTGCATGGCCATCGTGCGCGACCTGTGCTACGAGCCGGCCCGCCTGGCGGCGCTGGGCGACGCGGTGCTGCTGTTCGTGCCGCTCTATAACGTCGACGGCGCGCTGAACCGCGCCAACACCTCGCGCGTCAACCAGGACGGCCCCGAGCAGTTCGGCTTCCGCGGCAACAGCCGCCACCTGGACCTGAACCGCGACTTCATCAAGTGCGACACGCTCAACGCCCGCCTGTTCAACCAGCTGGTGACCAGCTGGGACCCGGACGTCATGGTCGACACCCACACGTCGAACGGCGCCGACTATCCGTACACGATGACGCTGATCCACACCCAGGCGGACAAGCTGGGCTACGGCCTCGGCCCCTTCCTGCGCCAGACGATGCTGCCGCACATCTACGCGCAGATGGAAGCGAAGGGCTGGCCCACCTGCCCCTACGTCAACCCCGTCAAGGACAGCCCGGACGACGGCATCGCCGAATTCCTGGAAGTGCCGCGCTTCTCGACCGGCTTCGCGGCCCTGCACCACGTCATCGGCTTCATGCCGGAGACGCACATGCTCAAGCCGTTCAAGGACCGCTACGAATCGATGCGCGCGCTGCTGGACGTGACGATGGCCTTCACCGTCGCCCACGGCGCGCAAATCCGCGCGCTGCGCGCCGACGCCAAGGAGCGGGCGGCCAACGCCAGCGAATGGACCGTCGCCTGGAAAATGGACGAAGCCAATCCGTCGACCTTCCGCTTCAAGGGCTACGCCGCCAAGCGCAGCGCCAGCCTGCTGGGGAACTACCAGCGCCTGTCGTACGATCGCGGCCAGCCTTGGGAAAAGGACATCGCCTACTACAACAGCTTCGTGCCGGCGGCCACCGTGCGCGCGCCGAAAGGCTACATCGTGCCGCAAGCCTGGCGCGAGGCCATCGAGCGCCTGCAGTGGAACGGCGTCGAGATGGCGGCCTTCGACGAAGCGTCGACCATCGAGGCGCAGTACTATCACATCGCCTCCGTGACGTCGCGCCCGCACGCGTACGAAGGCCATATGTACCACGACGCCGTGGAGCTGGAAGCGCGCACCGGCAGCTTCACCGTGCAGCCGGGCGACTGGTTCATCCCGCTCAAACAGGCCAACGCCCGCTACGCCGTCGAAACGCTGGAGCCGCAGGGCCACGACTCCTTCTTCCGCTGGGGCTTCTTCAACAGCGTGCTGGAGAAAAAGGAGAATTTCTCCGACTACGTGTTCGAAGACCTGGCGCTGGATATGCTCGAAACCGAGCCGGAACTGAAAGCCAGGTTCGAAGCGTGGAAGGCCGCCAATCCGGCGCTGCTGTCGGATCAGGAAAAGGTATTGGGCTTCATCTTCGAAAACGGCAAGCGCCACGCCGAGCCGGAATGGCGCCGCTACCCGGTGCTGTCGGTCTTCTGACGACGGCCTGACAATTTAACTTCGCGTTCCCCGTGCGCGCGGCGGCGATCCCGCCGCGCGCACATGAGCATCTGAGCACCCGCTGCCCACAAGGTCACAGCCATGCACTACGCACTCAATCTGCGCACTTTCTTCTACAGCCACTATTTTTATCTTGGGCTGCGCTTCGCCGCGGGCCTGGTCGGCGTCACCGTGATCACCTTGCAGTTCGCCGACATGGCCACCGCCATGACGGTCTGCATCGGCGCCCTGTGCACCGCGCTGATGGACATGCCCAGCCCACTGCGCCACAAGTTCAACGAGATGAGCGCCTCGGTGCTGCTGTGCAGCGCCGTCACCTTGCTCATCAGCCTGTGCGCGCCGCTGCATTGGCTGCTGCTGACGATGCTGGTGATAATCAGCTTCCTCGCCTGCATGATGGTCGTCTACGGCAAAAAGTCGATGCCGCTGCAACTGGCCACGCTGTTCATCATGACCATGTCGATGGAGCACTCGATGACGGTCAAGCAGTCGTTCATCCACACCGGCCTGTTCACCCTGGGCGCGGTGGCATATTTGGCGTACGCGATGGGGATCTCGTGGATACTGCGCCACCGCATCAAGCAGCAGGTGCTGGCCGAGGCGCTGTTCGAACTGGCCGCCTACATCGACATCAAGGCCGACTTCTACGACACCCGCTACAACCTGAACGAGCAATTCAACAAGCTGGTGCGCCATCAGAGCATACTGGCCGACCGCCAGCAAGCCTCGCGCGATCTGATCCTGCGCGCGCACCAGAACAGCAAGGACGCCATCGTCGTCCAGGTCCACGTCTGCATGCTGGACCTGTATGAGCTGATCCTGTCGACCCATACCGACTACGCGCAACTGCGCATGCACCTGGCCGATTCGCCGGTGCTCAAGACGCTGCACGACCTGGCCTACAAGGCCGCGCGCGATATCGAATCGGTGGCCTACGACGTCACCCGCAAGAAGGCCTCGTACGCGGAGATCAGCTACACGCCGGAACTGGACGCCGTGGAAGAGGAACTGGCCGCGATCCAGCGCCGCATCGACGAGGGCAAGCCGCAGCAGGAAGCGCTGGCGGTGCTGCGCGCCCAGCGCAACAAGATCCGCGCCATCATCAAGATGATCGGCGAGCTGCACCAGGCCAGCCAGAAAATCTACGACACCACGCCGTTCTGGGTTGACGCCGACATGGGCCCCTTCCTGTCGCAGCAAAAGTACGAGCTGCGCATGATCCTGTCGCACCTGCGCATGGATTCGCCGATCTTCCGCTTCTCGCTGCGCGTGGCGATGGCGATCTCGGTCGGCCTGGCGGTGGCCGCGTGGCTGCCTTACGCGGCGCACAGCTACTGGATCGTGCTGACCATCGTGATCATCCTCAAGCCCAGTTTCAGCATGACCAAGCAGCGCCGCGGCGACAGGATCATCGGCACCATCATCGGCTGCGTCATCACCGCCGTGATCATCCGCTTCCTGAACCACCCCGCCGCCATCCTCGGCATCCTGGTGCTGGCGACGGTGGCCACGCCCACCTTTATCTACCTGCGCTACCGCTACGCCGCCATCGCGGTCAGCATCATGATCCTGCTGCAAATGCACCTGATCGCGCCGGGGAACGATGACCTGATCATGGAACGCCTGGTCGACACCTTCATCGGCGCGGCGGTGGCGACGGCCTTCAGCTTCGTGCTGGCCAACTGGGAATACCAAACCCTGCCGCGCCTGATCCGCGAGGTGCTGGACGTGAACCTGCGCTACATGCAAGCCAGCTTCGATCTGCTGCAAGGCAAGGGCAAGGACGATTTCGCCTACCGCATCGAGCGCAAACGGTTGATGGACAGCCTGGCCTCGCTCAGCTCCGCGCTGGTGCGCATGCTCGACGAGCCATCGAGCAAGCAGCGCGCGGTGGAGGACATCAACCTGTTCATCGTGCAGAACTACCTGCTGGTGGCGCACGTGGCGGCCTTGCGCTCGATCCTGCGCCGCCATGTGACGGAGCTGCCGAAGGAACCGGTCAACGCCATGCTGGACGAGAGCCACGCCCAGGTGGTCGGCATCCTGTCGCAGGCGCTCGACCGGCACGCGCGCAAACCGCCGGCGCCGGCGTCCGCGCTGGCGCACGCCGCCACCGACACCGCCGCCGTGCCGTGGTCCGGCTGGCCCCTGGTGCAGCGCCGCATCCGCCTGTTGCAGGCCGACGCCGCAAAAATCATCGTCCACAGTGAAGCCATCGTTCGCAACGTGGCCTAACACTGCTAACATGGGGCGATGAGTTCATCGTCCGCCCCGTTCAGCACCCGCGACCTGGCCTCGGCCCTGGCCGTGGTGCTGATCTGGGGCACCAACTTCGTCGCGATGAAGATCGGCCTCAGGGACCTGACGCCGTTCCAGCTGGGCGCGGCCCGCTATTTGTTCGCGGTGCTGCCGCTGATCCTGGTCGTGCGTCCGCCCAAACTCCCCGTCAAATGGATCGTCGCCTATGGCCTGTGCCAGGGTGTCGGCCAGTTCGGACTGCTGTTCCTGTCGCTCAAGGTCGGCATGTCGGCCTCGCTGGCGTCGGTGATCCTGCAGACGCAGGTGTTCTTCACCGCCCTGTTCGGCTTCGTGCTGCTGCGCGAGCGCGCCAGCCGCGCGCTCAAAGGCGGCCTGCTGCTGGCGGCCGTGGGGCTGGTCTGCTTCGGCATGAACTACGTGGAGCCGGGCCACGCCGGCGGCACCACCGCCGGCGGCTTCGTGCTGACATTGATGGCGGCGGCGATGTGGGCCGCCTCCAATATCGTCGTGCGCCGCGCGCAGCAGGCCACGCCGGAGTTCGACGTGGTCGGCTTCATGGTCTGGTGCAGCCTGGTGCCCATCCTGCCGTTCATCGGCCTGTCGCTGGCGTTCGACGATCCGGCCACCCGCTGGCACTGGACCGGCGCGCCGTGGACCACGTGGGCGGCCATCGCCTACCTGGGCTGGATGGCCACCATCCTCGGCTACGCCATGTGGACCCGGCTCCTCAAGCGCCACCCGGTCAACCGGGTGGCGCCGTTCAGCCTGGGCGTGCCGGTGGTCGGCATCAGCGCCGGCATGCTGCTGCTGGGCGACGTCGTCACCGGCTGGCAATGGGCCGGCATCGCGCTGATCGTACTGTCGCTGATGTGCACCATGTTCGGCGGTCGCTGGCTCGACCGCCGCGGCTAAACTGCGTCATTGATTTTTTGACCAGAATCGATATCCAATATCACCAGCCTGAATAGCACGGCACGTTTCGCGGCCCGTCAGCGGTCATTATTGCCATTCGGACATTCAACGTGACCGGGTGCAGCAGTCAGCCCAAAAAAATACACACTATTTTGTTGCCCTTCAGAACCGATGTTTCATAGGGAAAACATCGAGTTATACGGTCTACCTATGGCACGTATCACAAATCAAAATTTTTTTTATTTCTGAATACGGCGCATACTGCACTGCATCAAACGAACATTTAACAGGAGCTTCTCATGAACTCGACTACTTTCAACACTCACACCAACGCCAACTACGCAGGCAATGTCGCCAACGCCGTACGTCAACTGTTCGCTGCGCTGTTTGCCCGGAAGCCAGCCGCTGTTGCAGAAGCGACCACCCAGCGCGCCGATGAAACGATCTGGTGGCTGAGCAGCACCGCAAAGGACGTGGAAGCCCACTCGCCTAACCTGGCTGCCGAACTGCGTTACATCGCAGCCCGTTTCGGTTAATCGCGGTTCACTCAACTACCTCACTACTGGAGAATCACCATGCTGACCATCATCGAAAACCTGCCCGCCGCCATCGCCGTATCCGGTCTCGTCCTGCGCCTGTACCTGGGCTCGAAGCCAACCAAAGACGTAGAATAAGCCGTGCGCGCTGTAGCAAAAAGCCCCGGCCGCTAACGCGGTGCCGGGGCTTTTTAGTTTGTAGCGAACTAGGCGGATTACTTCACCAGATTCAATTTCGAATTGCGCATCCCGTACAGGAAGTACGTGATGACCGCCGCCGACATCCAGATGATAAAGATCGTGTAAGTCGTCAACGACAGACCGAACATCAGATACAGGCAGGCGCTGATGCTCAGGCCCGGCACCACATACGGACCGAACGGCACGCGGAAGCCCTTCACGCCCTTGCCGTTTTCCTTCTTGCGCATCACCGGCACCGCCAGCGACACCACGATGAAGGCTGTCAGCGTGCCCATGCTGACCATGTCCCACAGGAAGGTCGCATCGACAAACCCCGCCACCAGCCCGACGACGATGCAAACGATCAACGTGTTCTGCACCGGCGACGCCGTCTTCGCGCTCACCTTCTGGAACGACTTCGAGATCAGGCCGTCCTTGGAGATGGCGTACAGAATGCGCGTCTGGCCATAAATCGTCACCAGCGTCACGCTGAACACGGAAATCACCGCGCCCGCCGCCAATACCAGCGCCGGCCAGGTTTTGCCGGTGACGTTTTGCAGGATCACCGCGAGGCCGGCTTCCTGGCCGGCGAATTTCGACGCCGGCTGCGCGCCCATCGCCGCCACCGCCACCAACATATAAAACACCGTCACGATCGCCAGCGCCGACAAGATGCCGATCGGTACGTTGCGCTTGGGGTTGCGCACCTCTTCGCCGGCCGTGGCGACCGTGTCCAGGCCGATGAACGAGAAGAACACCGTCGCCGCCGCCGCCGTCACCCCGGCCATGCCGGTGATGTGCACGCCGTTGTCGGGGCTGAAGAACGGGTGGAAGTTGTTGATGTCAAAGCCGGAAAACGCGATGACGATGAAGAAGATCAGGATCGCCAGCTTGATCAGCACCATGATGGCGTTGGTGGTGGCCGATTCCTTGGTGCCGCGTATCAGCAGCAGGCCGCACAACACCACCAGCATGATCGGCGGCAGGTTGACGTGGCCGCCGCGAAGCTCGATGCCGTGCGCGGTCGAGACGATCATCGGCGAGCGCAGCATCTCGGGGATGTGCCAGCCGAAGGCGTTGTTGAGGAAGTTGTTCAGGTAATCGGACCAGCCGATGGCGGTGGCGCTCGCCGCCAGCCCGTATTCGAGCAGCAGGCAGGCGGCCATGATGAAGGCGGCAAATTCGCCGACGGTCGCGTACGCGAACGAGTACGACGAGCCAGACGCCGGAATCCGGAACGACAATTCGGCGTAGCACAGCGCCGTCAGTCCGGCGGTGATGGCGGCGATCAGGAAGGACAGGATGACCGAGGGCCCGGCCTTGGGCACGGCTTCGACCATCGTGAAGAAGATGCCGGTGCCGATGGTGGCGCCGACGCCGATCATCGTCAGCGGGAACAGGCCGATCGAGCGGTGCAGGCCATTGCCGGTAGGCGGGTGCTCGGTTGCTGCGGAGTGAACTGTAGTATCGACCGGCTTGGTACGGGTCAGTTTCTGGACCAGCGTTTGGTTCACAGGCTATCCTTGTGGGAGATGTGTGGGCAAAAAAACTAAGCGATTATAGGGCCTTACGGCTTTACCGCTATAAAGTAATTTGTGCCACTTATACAACTTTATTCGAACTCGCCACACAGCCTGGTTACAGTTGCTTACTTTTGATACAGCGCGACGTATAGATTGGAAACAGGACGCACGCTAATCTTGAGCCAACATTACAGTCTGACAAGAAGGAGCATCCATGCCGGTTCAAAAAATTCCCACCGTCTCGCGCCGTTTTCATCCCGCCATCGGCGCGGCGGTCGCCGTGATCGGCGTCGCCGCCACGATTCTTGCGGTGCTCATCGCCCGCAATTAAAGACTGGACGGGATTACGCGATCTCGTCGATATTGCCGCCGATTTTGCTCGGGTCGGAGGCGCTTTCGGAGGGATGTGAGATGCTGTAGACCAGCTCCTCCTGCTGCGACACGGTGCCGTCTTCGTTGGTGTCGGCCGCCTCGTAGGTTTTGGCCGCGCTGCTGGCGGCGCCAGCCCCACCTGCCCCGCCGCCCGCGCCTTGCGGCTTGCCGCCACCCTGCGCGGCGGGCGCGCCGCCTTCGGCAGGCTTCGGCGGCGCGAAATCGCCGCTCTTGATCGCCGTCTCCAGATCCGTTTTCGTGATCGACCCGGTCTTCTGCTTGTCGATCGCGTCGAACTGCTTGGCCGCGTCGTCGGCCGACACGCCTTTCGACTCAAGGCCGGAAACGAATTCCTCCTTCTTTACCTTGCCATCCTTGTCGGCGTCCATCTCGCCGAAAACCTTGTTGGCAAGGCGTGCCGCCCCTTTCGCAGGGTCGAATGCCGGCGCGCCGGCGCTTGCCGAAATACCGCTGATTGCTGTCGTCATAGTGCTTACTCCATAGTTAAGGACAATGCTGTACCTGTTAACGTACTTAATCGTCCAGCAATGAGAGCGCGGGATGTAAAGGGAGGTAAAGCGGTGTTAAGACGGTAGCGCTAGTCGATCCGCACCACCATCAGGCCCGCCCGCAGGCCGACCCGGACGTCGGGATTGGGAAACACCACCAGTTCCTCCGGATGCTGGACCGTGTAGATGGTGTCGCCATCGCGGGCGATCTCCTCGCCCTGCTTCAGCGCCGTGAAGTTGTGCGTGTCCTTACCGAACGCCATCTGGAACTTGTCGCTCAACTTGATGATCTGGCGCGCCGTGTTGAACACATGCGGCGCCTGTTTCGCTTCGCGCTTGGGCGCGCCGCGCAGCAGGTCGTCCAGCGCCAGCGAGGCGTCGGCGAACTGCGCCAGATCGTTCTGGCCCAAGGTGCCGATGCGCCCCAGTTCCACCGTGGTGCCGGCGGCGCCGTGATGCTCCGCCGAGTAGTAACTGTAAGTGCCGACCGAAGCCGGATTCATGATCACCGCGCCGATGCCGGCAAGGCCCAGCCACTCGATCAGCGCGCGCCGCGTATGCTCGGCGATGATTTCGGGGACGATCGCGAAGGTCGGATACACCGACGGCCGGATGGCCGTGTGCAGATCCAGATGCCAGCGCACCGGTCCCGCGTCGCTGAAGAAGGCCGTGGTGGCGGCGATCATCACGTCGGCACGCGCGGCTTCGGCGGTGCCGGCCAGGGTGCCGCGTTCGGCGCGGAACATGCGGTTCAAGTCGGCGTCGATGAAGCGCCTGCCGGCGCGGATGGCGCTGATGTTACCAACGCAAAGCATCAGGTTGACGGCCAGCGCCCGCGGTTGCCGCGACAAGGCGTCCAGCAGGTAGGCGACCATCTCGATCGGTCCGGTCTCGTCGCCATGCACGCCGACGGAGATCAGCATCGCCGGACGATCACCCGCCCCCTTGATGGTCAGGATGCCGTCGGCCGGCTGCGTGACCGCGAAACCGGCCGCCGAAAAGCGCTGCGCGACGGCGCTGAAATCCGCTTCGGCGAGCGCACGCACCGCCTCCGGCAAGGCTGTCGGCAAAGTGTCGATACGCTCGCTCATACGCTTACACCACCAGCGTCGTGTTGCCGGAGTTGGTCGCCTCGGACAGCGCCCACACGTCCAGCATCGCCTGTTCCAGGTCGGTCGGCACCGCGTAACCGGTCAGGCCCAGCGTGTTGGCGACCAGCTCGACCGCCTCCACGCCGGAGTGGCTGCCGGTGGCATGCAGCAGCACCTGCGACAGCAGGCGTTGCTGCGTGCGGCGCAGCGCGTTCTGCGCATAGCTGCGCAGCTGTTCCTGCGAACGGCTGGTGGCCGGCAGCTTCAGGCCGCGTTCCAGCGTGTCGATGCCGACTTGCGCGCGCAGCGCCAGGCCGACTTGCAGGAAGGCCGGCAAATCCATGCCGGCCGGACGCGTGACCGACAGCGCCGCGAACACAAACGCCGCCACCGATTCGATCGCGTCGACAGCCTTCCAGGCGGCGACGAATTCCGGACGCAGGCCGGCGGTCAGTTCGGCGTCGGACTGGCCGTCGTCGGAACTCAGGTGGGCCAAGGTCTCCGGCTTGGCGAACAGGCGGGTCAACTCGGCCACGCCGTCCTTCAGCTGGTCGGCTGGCACGGTCAGCGCGCCTTCGATGACGGCCTTCTGCAGCACGCGGGTGCGGCCATCGACCTTGATCGAGACGGCGCGCGGCACTTTCAGCGCGTCGGCGTCCAGGGTCGAGAAGACCGGCGCCAGGTTCAGCGCCGACCAAGCCTGGCCCCACGCCAGGATCACGTCCGCTTCGTCGACGCCATGTTCGCCGGCCAGCTGGCGCAGCATCAGCGGACCGCAACGGTTGACCGATTCGTTGGCCAGCACGGTGGCCAGGATGGCGTTGGCCAGCGGGTGCGCCAGCGCCGGACGGGTCGCCACCAGCAAATCAGGGAAGTACGGCTTGAGCACCGACTCGGCCCAGCTGTTTTCCGTCAGCGGCAGCGCCGACAGGATGCGCTTGTAGCGGTTCTTGACGTTGGCGATGACGACCGCCAGTTCCGGCGTCGTCAAACCGCGGCCGTCGGACTTGCGGCGCGCCAGTTCGGCCACCGATGGCAGCTGTTCCAGATCGCGCGACAGCGCGCCCTCTTCTTCCAGGAAGGCGATCAGCGAGGCGTAACCGTCTTGCACGGCGGCGTCGGTCTGCGCCTGCGCTTCGCGCACCAACAACTGCGTTTGCAGCGTATTGTCGCGCAGGACCAGGCGCTCGATGTCGGCGGTCATGTCGTTCAGGGTGCGGTTGCGGTCGGCCTCGGTCAGCAGGCCGGCGTTCATTTCCACGTCCAGCCACATTTTCGCGTTCACTTCGTGGTCGGAGCAATCCACGCCGGCCGAGTTGTCGATCGCATCGGTGAAGATGCGGCCGCCGGCCAGCGCGAATTCGATACGCCCCGCTTGCGTCGCGCCCAGGTTGCCGCCCTCGGCGACGACCTTGCAGCGCAGCTGGTTGCCGTCGACGCGGATGTTGTCGTTGGCGCGGTCCTTGACCTGCGCGTGCGATTCGGTCGACGCCTTGATGTAGGTGCCGATACCGCCGTTGTAGAACAGGTCGACCGGCGCCTTCAGGATGCGGTGCATCAGTTCTTCCGGCGGCAGCGAGGTTTCCTCGATGTCCAGCGCGGCGCGGATCTGCGGCGACAGCTCGATCGTGCGCGAGGTGCGTGGATAAACGCCACCGCCGGCCGAGATCAGCTCCTTGTTGTAGTCGTCCCACGAGGAGCGCGGCAACGCGAACATGCGCTCACGCTCGACGAAGGATTTTTCCATGTCCGGCGTCGGATCGAGGAAGATGTGGCGGTGGTCGAACGCGGCGATGATCTGCAGTTTGCGCGACAGCAGCGCGCCGTTGCCGAACACGTCGCCCGACATGTCGCCCACGCCGACCATCGTTACCGGCGTGGCGTGGATGTCGTGGTCCATTTCGTAGAAGTGGCGCTTGACGGCTTCGAACGCGCCCTTGGCGGTGATGCCCATCTTCTTGTGATCGTAGCCGTTCGAGCCGCCCGACGCGAAGGCGTCGCCCAGCCAGAAGCCGCGCTGCACGGCGATGCCGTTGGCGATGTCGGAGAAGGTCGCGGTGCCTTTGTCGGCCGCCACCACCAGATACGGGTCGTCGCTGTCGTAGCAGACGGTGTCCGCCGGCGGCACGATTTTGCCCAGCACGCGGTTGTCGGTCATTTCCAGCAGGCTGGCGATGAACAGGCGGTAGACCGCTTCGCCTTCGGCGGCGATGGTCTCGCGCACGGCGTCCTTCGGCATCTGCTTGCAGACGAAGCCGCCCTTGGCGCCGGCCGGCACGATGACGGCGTTCTTCACCATCTGCGCCTTCACCAGGCCGAGGACTTCGGTGCGGTAGTCTTCCATGCGGTCCGACCAGCGCAAGCCGCCACGGGCGACCGGGCCGCCGCGCAGGTGCACGCCTTCGAAGCGGCGCGAGAACACGAAGATCTCGCGGAACGGACGCGGTTCCGGCACCAGCGACAGATTGCTGGTATCGAACTTGAAGATGATCTTGTCGCCCTTTTGATTGTTCTGGAAGTAGTTGGTGCGCAGGGTCGCGGTCATCAAATCGGTCAGGGCGCCCAGCACTTCCTCGCTGTCGGCGTGGTTGATCGACGGCAGGCGGCCCTTGATGGCGGCCAGCGACTCCAGCGCGGCGTCGCGGGTGGCCTGGTCCAGCGCGGGATTGAAGCGCTGCAGGAAGGCGTCCACCAGCTGCTTGACGATGGCCGGCTGCTTGCGCAAGGTCTCGGCGATGTAGCGCACCGAGAACTGGGTGCCGGTCTGGCGCCAGTAGCTCATATAGGCGCGCACCAGTTGCACCTGGCGCAGGCTCAAGCCGCCTTCGATGACCAGCCCATTCAGGCGGCCGTCTTCGGCTTCGTTGTTGAACAGCGACGCGAACAGCTCCTGCGCGACCGGAATCACTTCCGGCTTGGCCAGGCTGGCGGCGCTGGCTTCATCGACCGACAGGCTGGTGACGAAGTGGCGCTTGCCGTCCATGCGGATCGAGTGCGCCTGTTCGCGGTCGATGGCCACGCCGGCGTTGTGCAACGCCGGCAGGATGGTCGACAGCGACGGCACGCGGTCCACCGAATACAGGCGGATGGTGGTGGCGTCGGCCGCCGCGTCCACGCGCACGTCGACGCGCGACGGATCGGTGTTCTGCAAAATGGTTTGCAGGTCGTAGAAGGCGGCGACCGGCGGCGTCGAGGCGACATAATCGGTCGGCAGCGTGGCGCACATCTTGCGCAGGTGGGCGCGCATCGGCACGTTCGACACGGCGTCGGCCAGTTTCGAGAAGCTGTCGTGCCAGCCGTCCAGCACCGCCGTCAGCGGCTGCTGGATGTCGGTTTCCAGATCCAGCGGATAGCGCGCGCCGTGCGCGATCAGGTAGACGCGGGCCAGCGGGCCGTCGGCCACCAGGGTTTGCGAGCTGACGTGGTGGGCGCCGGAGCTCGCTTGCAGCGCCTTGGCCAACGCGGAGGCGACGCTCGCGCTGTAACGCTCGCGCGGCAGGTACACCAGCACGTTCAGGTGGCGCGCGTAAACGTCGCGGCGGGCGAACACCTTGGTGCGCGGCTGCTTGTACAGCGAGACGACCGCGCCGCACACTTCGGCCAGCCATTCCGGCTCCGCTTCCAGCGCCTCGGTGCGTGGCAGCGATTCGAGGATCTCGATGAATTTCTCGGCGCGGAAGCCTTCCTGGCGCACGCCGGCGATGCTCAGCACCTTGGCGATGCGGCCGCGCGCGAACGGCAGGCGGTTCAGCGGCGTGGCCGTGGCGGCGCGGGTGAACAGGCCGACGAAGCAGTATTCGCCGAGGATCGCGCCTTGCGGGTCGGTGTGGCGGATGCCGATGAAGTCCAGCGCCTGGTCGCGGTGCAAGGTGCCTTCGACGTCGGCCTTGACGATCGACAGCGTGTGCGCGCGTTTCGACAGCGTGTCGAAGTCGCCCGGGATGTTGGCCAGGCAGGTGCCGTAGACCGGGTGCGCGGTGTCCTGCAATACGCCGATGCGGCTTGGGATGTCGCGTTCCAGCTCGCGCACGCCCGGCTTGACTTGATAGTAGGCGTAGCCGAACGGCTCGAAGCCTTCGGTGCGCGCCCATTCCAGGAAGGCGGCGACTTCCTTGCCCTCTTCGCCGTTGGCGGCGGCTTCGGCGCCGATGCGGCTGAAGTGTTCCTGCATCGCGGCTTTGTCGCGGCGGACCACGGCGGCGTCGCGCGAAACCATCTCGACGCGGTCGACCAGCATGCCCAGTTCCGCGTCCGACAGGTCGTCGGCCAGCAGGCACAGGACGTAGGACTCGAGTTTGTCGCCGGATTGGCCAACCGCGGTGACCACGCCTTCGCCGTTGCGGGCGACCGGCAGCACCGAGTTCAATACGCCGTTGGCGACGATGCGCAGCTTGCGCATGGCCATGACGATGGAATCGACCAGGTAGGGCATGTCGTCGTTGAGGATCAGCAGCGCGGTGGCCATGCCGCCGCGGCCATCTTCGTAGCGCAGCTTGGCGATCTGCGCGCCGCTGCCGGAGCGCTTGGAGGCTTGCGTGAAACCGTCCCACAAAACCGGCGCCAGGCTACCGGGCACGGTGCCGCTCAGGTCTTCGTCGTCCAGTGAACCGAGCCAGGCGCTGATCAGCGCCGGGACCTGGCTGGTTTCGCTGGCGGGCTTGCTGGCGTTGATCAAATCCAGCGTCTGAGCGCGCAGGTCTTGTGGCATTTGTTTCATCTTTGCTTCTCCAATACGTTATGAGTATTTTATGTTGCAGGACGCCGCGCCGGCTTATGGCTAGGCGGCGAAGGGTCGGGCGATACGGGCACTATTAAACCAGATTGGGGCGAAATAGTGCATTACAAATCGAATCAATGGAGCACGGTTACCCGGGCGTCTCGATTTCAAAAATCGTAGAGGTTCGGCAGTCCAAGAATCCGGCTCAAATCCTCCAGCGCGGTGTGCACTTCGATCGCCAGCGCCGGATCGGCCAGGTCGGACGGATCGAGGCGGTCGCGGTAGTGCTTCTCCACCCACGCCACCAGCGTGTGGTACAGCGCCTCGGTCATCACCACGCCTTGATGCATGGCTGCCGCCTCGGCATCGGTCAGCGCCACGCGCAGGCGCAGGCACGCCGGCCCGCCGCCATTGCGCATCGACTGGCGCAGATCGAAGTGAATCAGCTCGTCGATCGCATTCCCGCTGGCGACCAGCCCTTGCAGATACGCGGCGACGGCGGCGTTCTCCTCGCACTCCTGCGGGATCACCAGCGCCATCTTGCCGTTGTCCTTGGACAGCAGCTGGCTGTTAAACAGATAGCTGGCCACCGCGTCGGCCACCGACACCGCGCCGGTATCGACGCGAATCGCGTTCAACTCCGCGCCCACGCCCGCCATCGCGCGGCGCAGCGTATCGAGGCTGCCCGCTTCGTCGGCGAACGCCTGGTCGTGATAGAACAGCACATTGCCGTTGCCGACCGCAATGACGTCGTTGTGGAACACGCCCTGGTCGATCACGTCCGGGTTCTGCTGGATGTAGACGGTGCGCTCCGCCGACAGGCCGTGCAGGCGCGCGACGGCCTGCGAAGCCTCCAGCGTTTGACGCGCCGGATACTTCCTCGGCGCCGACGCCGACGCGTCGAACTCGGTGCGTCCGTAGACGAACATCTCGACCGCCGCGCTGCCGTGGTCCTTGCACAGGCGGGTGTGGTTGGCCGCGCCCTCGTCGCCGAAAGCCGGCGTGCCGGGCAGCGCTTCGTGCACCGCGAAGTGGTCGATATCGTGGAAGATGGCGCGCAGGCTGCGCGCCGACTGCTCGTGCTCGAAGGCGCGGTGCAGCTTGTTGTTCAAATTGGCGGCGGTGAAATGCGTGCGGCCGTCGGCACTATCGGCGGACGGGCTGACCGTCGCCGCGTTGGCGGTCCACATCGGCGAGGCCGAATACGCGCACGCCAGGATCACCGGCGCTTCCCTGGCAGCTTTCGCCAGCACGTCGGCGTCGCTGCCGGTGAAGCCGATGCTGCGCAGCAGCCGGAAGTTGGGCCGGTCCTGCGGCGGCAGCAAGGCCTGGCCGAAACCGCGCGCGGCCAGCGCCCGCATCTTGGCCAATCCCTGCAACGCCGCCAGCTTGGGATTGGACGCGCTCTTGACGTTGCTGAACGACGCCACATTACCGAACGACAAACCGGCGTAGTTATGCGATGGACCTACCAGGCCGTCGAAGTTGAATTCGCGTGCGCGCATTTCAGATCCTTAGAAGTGCATGCCGGGCGAAAGCTTCGCAGGCATTTCAAGTACATTGTTTTCGATCGACGCCACCGGGTAGGCGCAGTAGTCGGCCGCGTAGTAGGCGCTCGGACGGTGGTTGCCGGACTGGCCGACGCCGCCGAACGGCGCGGTGCTGGCGGCGCCGGTGGTCGGACGGTTCCAGTTGACGATGCCGGCGCGCGCGCGCACCTGGAAAATCTTCCACAGGTTCTCGTCGTTCGAGATCAGCGCCGACGCCAGGCCGAAGGCGGTGGCGTTGGCGGCCGTGATGGCGCTGTCGAAATCGGCCACGCGGATCACCTGCAGCAAAGGACCGAACCACTCTTCATCCGGAATGTCCTGGGCGGCGGTGACATCGACGATGCCGGCCGAGACAAAGCCGCTGGCGGCGTCCAGATGGCGCATCTCCAGCAACAGCTTGCCGCCCTTGGACACCATGTCCTCCTGCGCCTGCACCAGGCGTTTGGCCACCACCGACGAAACCACGGGCCCCATGAACGGCGCCGGTTCGGCATTGGAGGCGCCGATGGTCAGGCGGCTGGCCACGTCGACCAGGCGCGCGACGATCGCGTCGCCCGCCGCGCCGGCCGGCAGGATCAGGCGGCGCGCGCAGGTGCAGCGCTGGCCGGCGGAGATGAAGGCCGACGAAATCGCCATGAAGACGGCGGCGTCGATGTCCTTCACGTCCCAGATCACCAGCGGATTGTTACCGCCCATTTCGAGCGCCAGCATTTTGCCCGGCTGGCCGCCGAACTGCTTGTGCAGCGCGGAGCCGGTCTGGCAGCTGCCGGTGAACAGCACGCCGTCGAGCAGCGGGTTCTGGCCCAGCGCCACGCCGGTATCACGGCCGCCGTTGACCAGGTTGATCACGCCTTTCGGCACGCCTGCCTGCTCCCACAGCTGCACGGTCTTGATGGCGGTGCGCGGCGCGTATTCGCTCGGCTTGAACACCACCGTGTTCCCGGCGATCAGCGCCGGCACGATATGGCCGTTCGGCAGGTGGCCGGGGAAGTTATACGGACCGAACACGCCGAACACGCCGTGCGGACGATGGCGCAGCACCGCCTCGCCGTCGGCGACCTTGTTGTGCGACTCGCCGGTGCGCGCGCCGTACGACTGCACCGAGATATCGATCTTGTTGGCCATCGTCGCCACTTCGGTGCGCGCTTCCCACAACGGCTTGCCGACTTCCTCGGAGATCAGCAGCGCCAGCGCCTCCGCGTCCTGCTTGAGCAGATCGCGGAAGCGGGTGCAGACGGCGATGCGCTCCTCGAGCGGCGTCAGGGCCCAGGTTTCGAAGGCTTCGCGCGCGGCGGCGCAGGCTTGCGCCACGTCTTGCGGCATCGATTCATTGCTGGCCCAGGTCTGCTGGCCGTTCGATGGATCGAAGGTCGACAGTTCGGCGCCGCTGCCCGGCAGCCATTCGCCGTTGATGAAGTTACTGAGTGCGGTGTTCGATGCGTTGGGCGATGCGTTAAACATGGGGATTCTTCCTCAAATTGAGAGTCAGGGTGCGGACAGTGTCGCCGGCCTTGCAGCACAGCGCTTCCTGCTCCGCGACGGGCAGCTCCAGGGCGCCGTTGACGGGCACCGACTGCGACAGGATCATGCGGAAATCGCTCAGCGTGGTGTTCGACACCAACATCGGCTCGTCGGCCGGCGAAGTTGACGACAACTCGGGCGCGCACGCCGACGCCAGGTCGGAGACGGCGCCGATTTCGGCCAGGGTGCTGTCGCGCATGGCGCGCAGCTCGGACACGCGCGCCTGCAGCACCGGGCCGGCGTCGAAGATGTCGACGTAGCCTTCGAAGTACAGTCCTTCCTGCTCCAGCAGGCGGCGCGCCGGCACGGTCGACGTGTGCACCTTGCCGATCACCTGTTGCGCGTCCTCCGGCAGATAGGCCACGTACAGCGGCTGGCGCGGCATCAATTCGGCGATGAAGGACTTCTTGCCCACGGCGGTCAAATCGTCGACATGGTCGAAGTCCATCTTGAAGAAGTGGCGTCCCAGCCCTTCGTAGAACGGCGAACGTCCGCCCGCCTCCTGGTAGCCGCGCATTTCGGCGATCAGCTTTTCGGTGAACAGGTGCGGGAACTGGGCGATGAACAGGAAGCGGCTCTTCGACAGCAGTTTGCCGTTGTTGCCGGTGCGGTAGTCAGGGTGCAGGAACAGCGAACACAGTTCGGTGCTGCCGGTCAGGTCGTTCGACAGGTACAGCGTTTCCATGCGGGTGAACACATCGAGTTCGCGGCTCGAATGGACCAGGGTGCCGATGCGGTAGTTGTAAAACGGTTCGTTCAGGCCGACCGCGCCCTTGATCGCGCACACGCCGGCCAGGCGGCCCGTGTCGGTATCCTCCATGACGAACATGTAGTCGCGCTTTTCGGGCGGGATGGTCTCGGCGAACGAGGCGACGGCGATCGCCAGGCGGTCGCCCATCATCTTCATGTCCGGCTTGAGGGTGGTCATGCCGCTGCCGACCTGCGTGGCCATCACGTACAGGGCGTCGAGGTCGTCGGCTTTGATTGCGCGTACTACTAGCATAGGTTGTCCACTCTTAGATTCTGACGCAGATGACGGTGTCGCCGTCGGCGACTTGCAGCGCTTCCAGCACATCGGCCGGCAGCGCGGCGGTGACTTGCGATTCCAGCGCGGCGCAATGGGTGATCACGGCGCGGAAGTTATGCTCGGCGCCGGACGACACCGCGTAGCGCAGCTGCGGTTCGCGGCCGCGGTCGCGCGATTCCGGCGCGGTGCTGACGCGGCGCTGCAGCGCGCCGCTGAAGGTGCGCAGCGAATTCTTGTGCGCCTGCAGGATCGGGCCGCCGTCGAAGATGTCGATGTAGTCGTCGGCTTCGAAGCCTTCGGCCGTCAGCAGGTTGAACGCCAGCTCGCCCGACGGATGGATCTGGCCCATGGCCGCCTGCGCGTCGCCGGGCAGCAGCGGCACGTAGACCGGATAGTGCGGCATCAGCTCGACGATCAGGGTGCGGTTGCGGGCGCCGCCGATCACGCGTTCGGCGTCGAGGAAATCCATCTGGAAAAATTTGCGTCCCAGCGCATCCCAGAACGGCGAGCCGCCGTCGTCGTCGGTCACGCCGGCCAGCGGCACGAAGAAGCGGTCGGAGAAGCGGTGCGGCGCCAGCACGGCGAACATCAGCCGCGCGCGCGACAGCAGCGCCGCTTCCGGCGTACCGTATTCGCGCTCGCCGACATAAAAACTGGACAGCTGCGAGTAGCCGGTCAATTCGGAACACAGCGTCAGCGCGTGCACGCTGTGGCTGATGTTCAGATCGCGCGACACCTGCTGGATCACGTCGTTGCGGAACGAGAAATAGGTGCCGTTGGAACCGGCGGCGGCGAAGATCGCGGCGGTGCCGACGATGGTTTTATCGGCCAACGACTCGTCGCCCAACGACTCCAGCACCAGCAGATACGCCTCTTCGCTGGGGATATCCACGTGGGCGGCGAACGACGCGATCGAACGCTCGATCATGGCGAGGATCTTCTCGCGCGTCTTCGGCAGGGTATGCACTCCCGGCATGGGCACCGCCGCCAGTGCTTCGAGGGCAGCGATATCCGCAAGTTCGACCGGACGGACTACATACATGGGAACTCCTTCGGTAATTCAACGCAAGCGACCCGGCGCATCGGAATGCGCCGGGTCCCAAATGAAAAGCGGCGGAACCAGGTCCGCCGCAGGTGCTTCTTAGGCTGCGGCGATCATGCCGTCCAGCGACAGGCGCAGGATGCGATCGACTTCGGCGATCTGCGCGTCCGAGACGATCAGCGCCGGCGCCAGGCGCACCACGTCCATGCCCGCGATCAGCACCATCAGGCCATTGCCTTCGGCGGCCTTCTGGATATCCTTCGAGCGGCCTTTCCAGGCGTCGGTGACGACCATGCCCAGCAACAGGCCGGCGCCGCGCACTTGCGCGAACACTTGCGGGTAGTCGGCGATCAGCTTTTCCATCGTGCCGCGCAGCTTGGCGCCGGCTTCCTTCACCCGCGCCAGGAAGGCCGGCTGGTTGATCGTCTCGAGCACCGTCAGCGCCACGGTCGCCGCCAGCGGGTTGCCGCCGTAGGTGGTGCCGTGCGAGCCGACGCCCAGCGTCTTGGCCAGTTCGTGGGTGGTCAGCATGGCGCCGATCGGATAGCCGTTGCCCAGCGCCTTGGCCGACGTCAGCACGTCCGGCGTGATCCCGTAGGTCATGTAGTGGAACAGGTCACCGGTACGGCCCATGCCGCATTGGACTTCGTCGAAGATCAGCAGCGCGCCGGTCTTGGTGCACAGGTCGCGCAGCTCCTGCAGGTAGGCCTTGTCGGCCGGGACCACGCCGCCCTCGCCTTGCAGCGGTTCGACGATCACGGCGCAGACGTCGTCACCGATGGCGGCGCGCGCCGCTTCGATATCGTTATAGACGATGTGGTCGATCGACGGCGGCAGCGGCTCGAAGCCTTCGGTGTACTTCGACTGCCCGCCGACCGACACGGTGAACAAGGTGCGGCCGTGGAACGACTGGTAGCACGAGATGATGCGCGATTTGTGCGCGCCGAATTTGCTGTGCGCGTATTTGCGCGCCAGCTTCAGCGCCGCCTCGTTGGCTTCGGCGCCGGAGTTGCAGAAGAACGCGCGGTCGGCGAAGGTCGCTTCGGTCAGCGCGGTACCCAGGCGCAGCACCGGCTCGTTGGTGTAGCCGTTACCGAGGTGCCACAGGGTGTTGGCCTGGCGGGTCAGCGCCTCGACCACGACCGGGTTGCAGTGGCCCAGCGAGGCCACGGCGATGCCGGACGTGAAGTCCAGATAGTGTTTGCCATTCTGGTCCCACAGATCCAGGCCAGCGCCTCGGACCGGAACCATCGCTGCGGGTGCGTAGGTAGGCACCAGGACTTCATCAAAAGTCTGACGAGTCACAGGACGGGTCGTTACGGTCGTATCTAGCTTGGCGTTCATGGCATTCCCTATCAATGTTTAGTGGGGCGACCAGCAGAAATCCGCTGACGTTGCACCATTATAGGCAGGACCGCAAAACCCTTCTTTCGGATACGCGACAGGCATTTTCAAATTCGTCACGCCGCCGAGGCCGCGCCATAGGGCAGGCGGCCGTATTTTGTTGACATCGCGACACCACACGTGTTATTTTTCTTTTAACACTATGGGAGCGCTTCCATTCCGGCGGGCGGCCCCGGGCGTGCAGACGCCAACCACCATGGAAGACCTCATCATGTTGCAACAGAAGAAATTCGCGCTAGGCGCGCTCGCCATGGCGGCGGCGCTGATGGCGGCGCCGGCGCACGCCAGCGAGGCCACGCTCAAGGACGGCAAGCTGGCGATCGACACGCTGCCGTTCGCGCTCGAATCGCAGCTCGACCTCGGCGCGGCCAGCGTCAAGGACAAGGCGCTGGTGTTGCAAGCCAAAAAAGGCACCGACTTGTACGCCAACACCGACGGCACCGAGATCGCCGACAACACGCCGCGCGTGCTGTTCCAGCCGGTCGGCGACTTCATCTTCTCGGCCAAGGTCACGGCCGGCGTCAACCACGCGTTCAACGGCGGCGCGCTGATCGTCTACAACGACAAGGCCAACTGGGCCAAGCTGCTGTTCGAATTCGCCAAGACCGGCGCGGCCGGCATCTCGTCCACGGTGGCCAAGGGCGTCGGCGACGACGCCCACCACGGCGTGCGGCCGGGCGGCGCGGTCTACCTGAAGGTATTGCGGCGCAAGGACATGTTCGTGTTCTACACCTCGCCGGACGGGCGCGACTGGAGCATGGTGCGCAGCTTCAGCCTGCCGGGCGCGGCCACCGCGAAAGTCGGCTTCTCGTCGCAATCGCCGGCCGGCGACGGCTTCAGCGCGCAGTTCTCCGACGTCAAGTTCCGGAACGCCACGTTCAAGGATTTCTGGCAGGGGGAATAAACGCGGAATATGCGCGGAAGGCCGAACCCGGCGCGGCTCAGGCCGGCCGGTTGGCCAGTTTGCGCTGGCGCTCCTCGCGCGGGGTGTTGCCGAACAGCGCGCCGAAGGCCGTAGAAAAATGCGAGCCGGACGAGAAGCCGCACATCAGCCCGACCTGGACGATCGAGTGGTTGGTGTCGAGCAGCAGTTGCCGCGCCCGCTGCAGCCTCAGTTCCAGGTAATAGCGCGACGGCAGGCTGTTCAGGTATTGCTTGAACAGGCGCTCGAGCTGGCGGCGCGACAGCCCCACCAGGTTGGCGATGTCGTCGGTCGACAGCGGTTCCTCGATATTGGTTTCCATCAGGGTCACCGCCTCGGACAGGCGCGGCTGCAACGCGCCGAAACGGGCCTGCAGCGCCACCCGCTGGCGCTCCTCGTGGCCGCGCACGCGTTCGATGCACAGCGCCTCCTTGATGGCGGCCTGCACCGTCGCACCGAACAGGGCTTCGATCAGGGTCAGCGAGAAGTCGATGCTGGCGGCGCCGCCGCAGCAGCTCAGGTGGCGCCCGTCGAGCTCGAACAGGTGCGGCGTCAGGATCGCGCGCTCGTTGATGTGCTCGGTATCGGCGTACAGCGCCCACGGCAGCGCCACGCGCACGCCCGCCATCACGCCGGCCTCGGCCAGCCACAGCACGCCGGCGCCGACGCCGCCCCAGTAGTCGGCCGCGCGGCAGCGCTCGATCACGGCGCGGCTCAGTTCGGACGCCATCGGCGCCTGGTTCTCGTCGGCCACCAGCAGCGCCAGGTGGCGTTGCCCGGGCGGGGCCAGCATCAGTTGCGCCGGGGTTAGGGTTTCCAGCTGCAAGGCATCCTTGCCGAGGATGGTCGCGGCCAGCCGCAGCGGCTGCACCAGCCCGGCCCAGGTGATGGCGTCGGCCTCGCCCGCGTTCACCAGCAGCATGCGCAGCGGCCGTTGCCGGGCGAGCGGGGTAAGGTTAGCGAAGGACATCGGGAATCGTCATGGTAGGGTGGCTATTCGGGCGCCAGCGCGGCGGCCGGACGTTCGGTGCTCCACTGGCTGACTATCATACCGGAGATCAACAGCGCCGCGCCCAGCAGGCCGTTCCAGGCCAAGGTCTCGCCCAGCCAGAAATAGGCGAAGATCGCCGCGCAGCCCGGCTCGAAGGCGTAGATCACGGCCGCCTCGTTGGCGCTGCTGTGGCGCTGGCCCCAGGTTTGCAGCGAGATGATGGCGGCCGTGGCGACCACGCCCAGGTAGATGATGTTGACGGCGTATGTCTCCAGGCCGGTGCGGATGTAGTTGACATAGTTGGGCAGGTCCTCGGCCCGTTCGGCCGCGCCCAGCGGCACTTCGCGCAGCAGCAGCCAGGCCGCCGAGCACAGCGCCACCGTGACGATCTGCGACGCCGTCAGCACCATCAGCTTGTCGACCTTGCGGGTGGTCGACGCCATCAACACCACATAAATGCCGAAAAACACCGCGCACAGCAGCGCCAGCGTGTCGCCGCGCCCCCAGACGAAACCGCCCTCCCAGCACAGCGCGAACAAGCCCGCCAGCGCCAGCAACAGCGCGACGACGATGCGGCGCTCCAACATCTTCCCCGTCAGCACGCCGATCAGCGGCGGCACCAGAACGTTCAGGCCGGTGACGAAGGCGTTGCGGTTGGAAGTGGTCAACGCCAGGCCCTCGATCTGGAACACGTAGCACAGGAACAACACGCCGCCGGCCAGCACGCCCCAGCGCACATCGCTCCAGCTGGCGCGCCACAGGAACGGCAGCAGCAACAGGCTGGCGATGGCGAAGCGGCTCAGCACGATCCAGCTGGCGGACAGCGTGCCGGTCATGTCCTTCATCGCCGGAAAGGTGGTGCCCCAGACCAGGGTTACGATGAGCAACGCGGCGACGCCGCGCAAGTGGTGTGGCATGGTTTTTATTATCAACTATGTTATGAATTATTGTGGCGCATAGTGTACCCGCCCGTGCCGCAAATTGCGAACCAGCTATAATCACGGTCTATGGGTGAACGATATCTGAAGAGTATCCGGTTGCTGGCCGAGTGCATGCAGGGCTTTGAACGGCTCTCGAGCGAACGGGCACGCCAGAGCGGCCTGACGCATCCGCAGTTCGACATCATCGCCACGCTGGGCAACACGCCCGGCATGTCGTACAAGGAACTGGGCGAGAAAACGCTGATCACCAAGGGCACGCTGACCGGCGTGATCGAACGGCTGGAACAGAAAGGGCTGGTGGAGCGTCAGCGCAACGACTGCGACAAGCGTTCTTTCTTTGTCCGCCTGACGGCCGACGGCGAGGCGACGTTCAACGCCGCCTTCCCCAAGATGATGGAGATGGGCAGGAATCTGTTCACGGACTACCGCGAGGAAGATCTCGCGGCCCTTGAAAAAAACCTGTCCAAGCTCAAAACTGTGATCATGGCCGGCCATCCCGGATGCCCGTCCACCCCCGACCCAACCAAGGAAAACATTTGAAAACGACTCTGCTCGAAGGCAAAAAGCCAGCCAAATTCGACAAACACATCATCGGCAACCTGCTGCTCAACGTCGACACCCCGGACGAGGTGCGCAAGGAAAAGCTGCTGATCGGCGTGCGCAACGAGGACGGCGAGATCTACCGCCTGATCGGCGCGACCAAGCACAATAGCTTCATGAACGCGGTCGAGGAGCTGTTCGACCTCGGCCTGACCGACGAACTGCAGGATTCCGACGACATCGTCGACGGCTGCGACGCCATCTTCAGCGAACCGCAGTAATCCCGCGCGCCTCGGCGCGGCGGCGACGGCGCAGGCCGGTGTGGCGCGGCATGAAAGTATTTTCCGAATAAATGCTCCAAGGCAATATTCGAGAGTATAATTTTTGTGATGGACAGACTCGACGCCTTCAAAGCTATCGCCGCTCAAGCGAGCCGCGGGGAACTGACGTTCCCGGCCAACGTCAACGCCTCGCTGCGGCTGCAGCAGGCGTTGAGCGACCCGGACTGCCACGTCGAAGCGGCGGCCAAACTGATCCAGGCAGACCCGTTGCTGGCCGCGCGCAGCGTCGCCATCGCCAACTCGGTCGCCTACAACCGTTCCGGTACTGAAATCTCCAGCGTGCGCGCGGCCGTCCAGCGGCTCGGCGTGCGCACCTTGCAATCGCTGGTGGCGGCGTTGATCGTGCGCCAGATCGGCAGCCAGGTCACCGACCCGGTGCTGCAGGCCAAAATCAATCAATTGTGGGAACACACCGCGCATGTGGCCGCGCTGTCGCAGGTGATCGCGCGGCGCGTCACGCATGTCGATCCGGATACGGCGCTGTTCGCCGGCATCGTGCACGAGGTGGCCGGCTTTTACATGCTGTCGTGCGCGGGCGACCATCCGGAAGTGATGGAAGGCGAGCCGGAAGATTGGGTCGAGCATGGCGAGGTCGAGATCGGCCGTGGCGTGCTGACCAAGCTCGCGGTGCCGGACGGCGTCTATAAATCGATCGAGTCGATGTGGCTGGGCTTGCGCGCCTTGCCGCCGGAAACGCTGGGCGACACGCTGCTGCTGGCCAATGATTTGTCGCCGGTGCACTCGCCGCTGTATCAGCGGCCGGGCGCCACCAGCTTGCCGTGCGCGCGCACCATCGACTTCGTCGTCGGCGAAGGCACCTTGCACGCGATCATGGTCGAGTCGGCGCACGAGGTGCGCTCCCTGTATGCGGTGCTGATGCTTTAACCCCCGTCTAGTGTTGGGCTCGTGTCGTAATGACAGACTTGACCCCGGAGTGCGCGGGCAAAAAAAAGCCCGCTTGGTAGCGGGCAAAGTCCAAAACTAGGGATCTCCTCCAGAGGAGACAGTTCAAGAATACCTGCCACCGCCTCCCTGCTCTGTGCGCCAATTCACATAGCAGCGACATTTCATGATCACCAGACCGGTTCGGTGTTTTTCCAGACGTCGAGCTGCCGCACGCGCGCGTACCACGCCATGAGATGGGGATATTGCTGGACCGGCAGCCTGGCTTGTTCGGTGTACATCAGCGGCGGCGCCAGCGCGAAATCAGCCAGGCTCAGCTTATCGCCGACCAGCCATTCGCGGCCCGCCAGATGGCCGTCCAGCACCGCCGCGAACCTGGCCAGCTCGCTCTCGGCGCGGGCGACGACGTCCGCGTCCGGGCCGCCCTGGCCGATCAGGCCCTTCCAGATCCGTTCGAACGTCAGGTAGCCGATCGCCGGCGACCAGTGCTGACACGCCCACAGCATCCAGCGGTTGATGTCGGCGCGCGCCACGATGTGGTCGGGATACAGCGTCTGGCCCAGGGTGCGGTCGGCCAGGTATTGCATGATGGCGCACGATTCCCACAAGGTGAAGTCGCCGTCCTGCAAGACCGGTAGCTTGCAATTGGGATTGAGCTCGCTCAGCCGGCGCCGGTCGTCCGGGTTCATCAAGCTTACTTCCGTCAGGTCCAGCGGCGTGCCCATGTATTCGGCGGCCAGCATCACGCGGCGGGAATTGGAGGAGATCGAGTGGTGGTAGAGTCGCATGGCTTGCTCCGATGAGGGTGGGTGAGGACGCCATCGTACGGCCGCCATGCGACAGTTTTTGTCAGGAGTCTTCGGGGATCGCGTGTTCCTTGCGCCACGTGCGCAGCAGGTCGTGGCGGCGCGCCGGGTAGCGCTCGCCGGTGGTGCGCACTTCGGCGATGCGGTCGATGCGGAAGTGGCGGAACCCCATGCGCAGCTCGCACCAAGCGGCCAGCATGCGGCTGCCCTCGAAGAACGCCAGCGCGAACGGCCACACCATGCGCTCGGACGCCGCGCCCTTTTCGTCGCGGTAGCCCAGCCGCAGCCGGTGCTGGTAGCGGATCGCTTCGCGCACCGGCCGCACGTGGACGTCGCTGGCCTCCGGCGCGGTTTTCCCCATCGGCACCCACAGGCTGGTTTCGGCCATGTCGTCACGCAGGTCCTTGGGCGTGGCGGTGGCGATCTTGGCCAGCGCGCTGGTGGCGGCCGCCGCCAGCCCTTCGTCGCCCTGGCGGCGCACCCAGCGCGCGCCCAGCACCAGCGCTTCCAGTTCGTCGGCGCCGAACATCAGCGGCGGCAGGAAGCTGCCCGCTTTCAGCATGTAACCGACGCCGGCCTCGCCCTGCAGCGGCGCGCCCAGGCTCGACAGGGTCTGGATGTCGCGGTAGATCGTGCGTTCGGACACGCCCAGCTGTTCGGCCAGGCGGGCGGCGGTGACGGGACGGCGGTAGCCGCGCATCGCGTCCATCAGCAGGAAAAGTCGGCCGGATCGGCTCATGGTCGTTAGTCGTGGTCGAGCAGGAAGTTGCGCTGTGGCGCGTCCAGTGCGTGGTTGTCGGTGGCCGTTTCATCCTTGAGCGCGACGCCCGACAATTGCCGTTTGCGCGCTTCGGATAACAGATAGTGAAGCTTGAACGCTGCGTCGGCGTAGGTCAAGCCCGCCGGACGCACATTCGAGATGCAATTGCGGCTGGCGTCCGTCAAGCCGGCCTTCGGCGCCCACGTCAGGTACAGGCCCATGCTGTCCGGGGAACTGAGGCCGGGCCGCTCGCCGATCAGCACCACCACGGCGCGCGCGCCGAGCAGCTCGCCCACCTCGTCGCCGACCGCCACCCGGCCCTGGCCGACGATGGCCGGCGGCGCCAGCGACCAGCCGTCGTCCGCCAGGCGCGCCATCAGGGTTGTGATGAACGGGACGGCGTTTTGTTCGATGGCCAGCGCCGACAGGCCGTCGGCGATGACGATCGCCAGGTCGTGGCCGCGCGGCTCGACCGTCCGCCGGCGCAGCAAGGCCTGGCGCGAGGCGTCGTCGAGCCGGCGGCCCAGGTCGGGCCGTTGCAGGTAGATGTCGCGGCTGGCCGCCGCGCTGTGCAGCGGCAGGCAGCGCAGCCCGCAGGCGGCCAGCAGCGCCTCGCCCAGCGCGGCCTGGTCCAGCGCCAGGTGCACGGCGTCGCGCGCGCGCGCGTGCGCCAGCTGGAACGCCAGCTGCGGCGCGGTCGGCTGGCTGACGCCGCTGCGGCCCAGCGCGATGCGCGCGGCCGTGAAGCGCCGCAGCGACTGCCAGGGGTTGGCGGTCACCACGCCGTCGGCGCCCGCTTCGGGCAGCGGCCGGCCGACCATGATATTGCTCTCGGCATCGTCCATAGAATTCCTGTGCTTTACGTCAAACTGGCCAGCGCGCGCTGGAACGCCACCGGCATGCCGCTGCCCAGGGTGGCGCGTTCATCGTCGGTGAAAATATGCATCGCCTTCAGCCAGGCTTCGAATTCCGGCGTCGTCCTCAGGCCCAGCACGCGGCGCGCGTACAGCGCGTCGTGGAACGACGTGGTCTGGTAGTTGAGCATGATATCGTCCGAACCCGGGATGCCCATGACGAAGGTGCAGCCGGCCGCGCCCAGCAGCGTCAGCAGCATGTCCATATCGTCCTGGTCGGCCTCGGCGTGGTTGGTGTAGCAGACGTCGCAACCCATCGGCAGGCCCAGCAGCTTGGCGCAGAAGTGGTCCTCCAGCCCGGCGCGGATGATCTGCTTGCCGTCGTACAGGTACTCGGGGCCGATGAAGCCGACCACCGAGTTCACCAGCAACGGCTGGAACTTGCGCGCGACCGCGTAGGCGCGCGTTTCGCAGGTTTGCTGGTCGACGCCGTGGTGGGCGTTGGCCGACAGCGCGCTGCCCTGCCCCGTTTCGAAATACATGACGTTGTCGCCGACGGTGCCGCGCCGCAGCGACAGCGCCGCCTGGCGCGCTTCGTCCAGCAGCGCGATGTTGATGCCGAAGCTGGCGTTGGCCGCCTCGGTGCCGGCGATCGACTGGAACACCAGGTCGACCGGCGCGCCGCGCTCGATGGCGGCGATGGTGTTGGTGACGTGCGTGAGCACGCACGATTGCGTCGGGATGCCGTAGCGGGCGATGATCTCGTCGAGCATGGTGACGATCCTGATCACCTGCGGCACGTTGTCGGTGGCCGGGTTGATGCCGATGACGGCGTCGCCGCTGCCGTACAGCAGGCCGTCGAGCACGCTGGCGGCGATGCCGGTGGCGTCGTCGGTCGGGTGGTTCGGTTGCAGGCGGGTGGCCATGCGGCCCTGCAGGCCGATGGTGTTGCGGAAGCGGGTGACGACGCGGCATTTTTTCGCCACCAGGATCAAGTCCTGGATGCGCATGATCTTGCAGACGGCGGCCGCCATCTCGGGGGTGATGCCGGCGCAGACGGCGGCCAGCGCCGCTTCGTCGGCGGCGTCGCCGAGCAGCCAGTTGCGGAAGTCGCCGACGGTCAGGTGGGCGATGCGGGCGAAGGCGGTTTTGTCGTGGTCGTCGATGATCAGGCGCGTGACTTCATCCTGCTCGTAGGGGATGACCAGTTCGTTGAGGAACAACGTCAGCGGCAGGTCGGCCAGCGCCATTTGCGCGGCGACGCGCTCTTCGGCGCTGGCGGCGGCCAGCCCGGCGAGGTGGTCGCCGGAGCGGGCCGGCGTGGCTTTCGCCATCAAGTCCTTGAGGTCGCGGAACTGATAGGTTTTGCTGCCCACCGTGTGCGAGAAGCTGCCCATGTTGTCTCCGATGCTAAGCCAATGCCGATACCAATACTAGAACGTGCGCGTCGCCGTCACCAGCAACCGCTTCTGCACCACGTTCTTGCCGCTGCCGTCGGCGTTGAAGAAGGTCCACAACGGCGTGCCGTTCTTGCTGGCGTCGCCGCTGTTGTACACCGCCGCCGCCGAGAACGCCCATTTGTCCATCGTCTTCGTCACGCCCGCCTTCACATCGTAAAAATTGAACTCGCTCATGTGGCGCACGTTCTGCTTGCCCGCGTGCAGGTTCAACACCAGGCCCGGCGCCAGTTCCGGATTCCAGTTCACTTCGCCGTACAGGGTGCCGCGCGTGTCGACCAGCTCGCCCGTGGTGGGCTGGATCGTGAAGCCGAACCAGCGCTTGTTCAGCGACACCCAGCCGTAGGCGTTGAAGGCGCCGATGTTCACGCCCAGCTTGGCCTCCTGCGTATGGTACTTGATGTCCTGGCCGCCCGTCGCGTAATGCGCGCCGGGGAACCAGTACGTGACCAGGCCGGCGTCGATGACCGTGTCGGCGTTCAGGCTGTGGCGGTAGCCGCCGTAGACGTCGATCTCGGCGCCGGAACCATTGTTGTACGCCGCGTGCGAGACGCCCGAGCCGAACAGGCCGACATACAAGCCGCTCGCATGCGTGAAGTCCAAGGTGGCCTGGATGGTCGGCTTGGCCTGCGTTTGCGAAATGCCGCGGAACAGGTAGTCGGAGACGACGGTGACGTTGCCGCTCTCGGTCCAATCAGGGGGCGGTGCGGGATCGGCAGCCATTGCGGAGCCGGAAAACAAGGCGGCGCAAGCCAGCGTGAGGATAGTTTTAGACATTGAGTATGCTCCAGTGGTTAGATCGGGTCCAACGCGGCGTGCTGCCGGCGGCTGTCCTTGGTGAACAGGAAGAACACATAGCCGGCGGCCAGGAAGCCGACGAACAGCGCGAAGATCAGCGGGTTGTAATAGATCATCGTCCCCATGCAGACCAGCGCGCCGGCCAGCGCGATGGCCGGGAACAGCGGGTAGAACGGCGCCCGGAACGGACGCGCCATGTGCGGCTCGGCGCGGCGCAGCTTGAACAGGCTCAGCATGCTGACGATGTACATCGTGATGGCGCCGAACACCGACATGGTGACGATGTTGGCGGTCAGGGTCAGGCCGCCGATCTTGATCAGCTCGTCGCTGTAGATGGCGGCGATGCCGACCACGCCGCCGGCCAGCACGGCGCGGTGCGGCGTCTTGAAGCGCGGGTGGATCTTGGCGAAGTAATGCGGCAGATAGGCTTCGCGCGCCAGCGCGTAGATCTGGCGCGAGTAGCCGAGGATGATGCCGTGGAACGAGGCGATCAGGCCGAACAGCCCGAGCCACACCAGCATGTGCAGCCAGCCGCTGTTTTCGCCGACGATCAGCTTCATCGCCTGCGGCAGCGGGTCGTTGATGTTGGCCAGCTTGGTCCAGTCGCCGGCGCCGCCGGCGAACACCATCACGCCGATCGCCAGCAGCACCAGGGTGATGATGCCGGTGATATAGGCGATCGGAATCGAGCGCTTGGGGTCCTTGGCCTCCTCGGCCGCCATCGCCACGCCTTCGATCGCCAGGAAGAACCAGATGGCGAACGGGATCGCCGCGAACATGCCCGGCACCGAGGCCAGGCTGAAGCTGTCGGAGCCCGACCAGCCGCCCTTGGTGAAATTGGCCATCGAGAAGCCCGGCGCGACCACGCCCATGAACACCAGCAGTTCGAAGATCGCCAGCAAGGCCATCAGCAGTTCGAAGGTGGCGGCCACCTGCACGCCGACGATGTTGAGCGTCATGAACACCAGGTAGGCGCCCACGGCCGCCAGCTTGGGGTCGATCTGCGGGAACTGCACGTTGAGGTAGGCGCCGATCGCCAGCGCGATGGCGGGCGGGGCGAACACGAACTCGATCAAGGTGGCGGCGCCGGCCAGGTAACCGCCGGTGGGGCCGAAGGCGCGCTTGCTGTAGGCGAACGGGCCGCCGGCGTGCGGGATCGAGGTGGTCAGCTCGGTGAAGCTGAAGATGAAGGTGGTGTACATGGCCGCGACGAACAGCGCGGTGATGGTGAAGCCGAGGGTGCCGGCCGAGGCCCAGCCATAGCTCCAGCCGAAGTATTCGCCGGAGATGACCAGCCCGACGGCGATGCCCCATAGCTGGAAGGTGCTCAGCGTCTGCTGCAGCGCGGGCTTGCCGGCCGCTTGTTTTGCGTTCATATTTTTTCCCCTAATTTAGCCGCGTCTGAGGCCCGGATGGACGCCTGGTCCGGGCGGGTATGGAAGTTGCTGCGAATTTCAGTATAGAAGCGGGGCCCGGCCCGCCGTTATCGAAAATCGGCAAACTTGAGGCAGTACGGTGCGGCGACGACGGCAAATACAACAACAGCGACACAGCAGGGGAATTGATATGCACCAGACTGCAACACAGTTGTTGCACCATGCGCGCGACGTACGCACGGTGCTGGCGCACGACGCCGATGCATTGGCCAGCGAGCTGACCAACTGGGAGCAGCGTTACGACCAGATCAGCTCCGGCCTGTTTCGCGGTGCCCTGACGGAACGTCAGTTACCCCAGCTACAAGTGTTCCGCGAACGCCTGAGCCAGTCGGTGCGGCAGTCGTGCCGCGTGTGGCCGGACGCGATCTGGTTCGGCCTGCCCGACCATGCGGCGGCCACGCGCATCAACGGCCGCCAGACCGGGGCCGATTCGATCATGGTGCAGCCGGGCAATGTTGAGTTCGAGTTGGTGACGCCGAGCGACTACAGTATCTACGGCATCGTCGCCAGCCGGCAGCTGCTGGCCGATACCGCACGCGCGCATGGCTGCCAGATCGATTGGCAGCGCGTGCAGTCGGCCGATCTGCTGCAGGTCGACGCGGCCGGGCGCGCGGCCTTCCTGCGCACCTTGGCGCGGCTGCTGCCCGATGCAACGCAAGCTGTGGACGGCGAGGCGGAGCCACAATGGCAACAGGGTGTTTTGTTGGCGTTGCTCGACATGCTGGACCACCGTTGCGTGGAACCGGAGCTGGCCGCCAGCCTGCAACGGCGGCGGCGCGTGGTGGCGCTGGCGCGCGAGTATATCCAGGCGCACCGCAGCGAAGCGATCACCGTGCCGGAGCTGTGCGAGCAGGTGCACGTGAGCCGCCGCACCTTGCAGTACTGCTTCGAGGATGTGCTGGGGATGAGCCCCATGCTGTACCTGCGCATGACGCGGCTGAACGGCGTGCGGCGCCAGCTGAACGACGGCGCGCCGGGCGGGGTGGCGATCGGCGATGTCGCCGACGCGTGGGGGCTGAGTAATTTCAGCCAGTTCTCCAGCGACTACCGCAAGCTGTTCGGGCACTGCCCGTCGGCGACGTTGAAGGCGCGCTCGCAGTAGCGATGGTCAGATGATTCGCAGCGCGCCGGCGGCGGCGCCAAGCGCGATCAGCACCACCGGATTGAGTTTGGTGCGCAGCAGGATCAGCGCCGACAGCAGGGTCACGACATCGGCGCGCCAGTCGGTGTTGGAGATGCCGGTGAACAGCCACGCGGTGGCGGCCATCAAGCCGATCGACATCGGGCCGAACGCCTGGCCCAGCGCGCGCGACAAGCGGCTGCCGGCGCGGCCCGCGTGCCAGCGGACGGCGGTCAAGGTCAACAAGGTGGACGGCACGATCACGGCGATGGTGGTCATGACGGCGCCGGACCAGCCGCCGATCAGCCATCCCACCAGGGAGATGAACAGCAGGTTGGGACCGGGCGCCGCCTGGGCAATGGCGTAGGCGGCGGAGAACTGCTCGTTGGTCAGCCAGTGCTGGCCTTCGACCACATACTGCCCCACCTGTGGCGCCAGCAGCACCACGCCGCCGCCGACCGCCATCAGCGACATCAGCGCGATATGCAGCGACAACTGGCCGATCGGCGATTGCTCATTCATGTTTGTCTCCCAGCAGGTACGCGGCGGCGGTGCCCAACGGCGCCAGCACGCAGAACACCAGCGCCAGCTGCCACTTCAACAGTCCCAGCGCGACAAAGGCCAGCACCATCATCGCCAGCTTCAGTTGATCGTGCTTGCGCCGCCAGTGGGCCTTGGCGAACATCGCCAGCGCCATCTTGGCCGCCGTCGCCAGGATCAGCCCCGCCGCGACGGCGGCCATGCCGCCGATCGCGCGCCGGATGATCTCCAGGTCGCCGAACTGCTGGTACACCACGCCCAGCCCGATGACGATGAAGAACGGCCCGAGGATCAAGCCGCCCACCGCCGCCAGCGCGCCGCGAATGCCGGCGTAGCGGTTGCCGACCATCAGGCCGACGTTGCAGACCGTCGGCCCGGGCAGCATCTGGCTCATCGCCATGCATTTTGCGAACTCCCCGGCCGTCAGCCACTTGTGCTGCTCGACCAGGGCGCGGTAGGCGACCGGCATCACGCCGCCAAAGCCCATCAGCGCCAGCCTGGAGAAGACGAAGAAAATCGTTGATGGCGATAGTTGCGGCGATAGTTGGTCTGTGCGCTCGGTAAGCGCGCCCGCCTGGGTGTGCATGGTGTGTACTCCTGGACTCGATGGCGGGATTTTCCTCCTCGGTCAAATATAAGTACAATGAATTTATTTAGACCATTCATTCATTTACCTAATGAAAATCGATATTCTCGGCGTGCAGGCGTTCGTCGCGATCGCGGACTTTGGCGGCTTTCAGAAGGCGGCCGATACGCTGCACGTCACGCAAACGGCGGTGACGCAACGGCTGCGCAATCTGGAGGACTTCCTCGGCGTGATGCTGGTCGAGCGCACCACGCGCACCATCGCGCTGACCGGCATCGGCAAGGACTTCCTGCCGCAGGCGCGCAGGCTGCTGCAGGAGCTGTCGTCGACGCTGACCGAAATCCGCGAGACCGGCAAGGCGCAGCGCGGCGACATCACGATCGCCAGCGTGCCGACCGCCGGCATTCAGTTCCTGCCCGAGATCGTCCGCGAATACTCGGCGCGCTTTCCGGACAACCGCGTCAAGATACTCGACCAAGCATCCGCGCGCGTGGCCGAGGCGGTGCTGAGCCGCGAGGCCGAATTCGGCATCAACCTGTCCGGCAGCACGCATCCGGATCTGGTCTCGGTGCCGGTGGTGCAGGATGAATTCGTGCTGCTGTGCCGCGACGACCACGCGCTGGCGAAACGGCGCTCGCTGACGTGGGTGCAGATCCAGCCCTACCCGCTGATCTTCTCCGGCGACGTCAACGGCAACCGCGCGCTGCTCGACAGCTACCTTGGCGACAAGAGCATGAATCTGAGCCTGCAGTTCCAGTACGAGGTGCAGCGCAGCTCCACCGCCATCGGGCTGGTGGCGGCCGGCGTGGCGGCGGCCATCGTGCCCAATCTGGCGATCCAGAAGGGCACGTATCCGCGTCTGCGCGTGATCAAGCTGAAGGAGCCGGCCATCTCGCGCCAACTGGCGCTGATCACCCGCAAGGCCGGCCACCTGTCGCCGGCCGCGCGGGCGTTGTACGACATGATCGAGGCGGCATGATCGACTTCAATACGCGATGTCTTCCATGCGGTACCGGAACTTGCGTCGTTCGGGTAAATCCCAGCCCGGATCGAAATCCGACTTCTGGACCTGCTCCCTTGGCGGGGGTGATGTGGCCCCAGGCGGCGCGGCCGGCGGCGCTTTGACTTCGTTCGGGGTGCGCATGGCTGCGTCGGACGAGGCGACCGGAACGACGCGCGCGGCGACACCCGCCCCGCGTTCTTGATCCGGCTTGCGCTCTAACGCGGCGATTTCTTCACGCAGCACGCACGCCATCTTGAACTGCCGGTCGCCAGGGCGCCGAACCGACAAATCAAACCACGCGTTGCGGGCGGTGCGCGCGAACGAACGCGCGAACTGGTTGGGCGAGACGGACTCGCCATCATGAATGGAGAGCTGCGCGGGCATTGTGGTAAACATTCGTTTTCCTCCTCTCTTTTCTTCTCTTTTCTCTTATTTAGATCGCGAATTCAAAAAAGAGTTCGAATGTGGAGAAAAGAGAGGAAAAGAGGGTTGCAAGTGAAGGTTTACCACAGCGTATCGGGAGGGCGCACGTCCCCCACACTGCCCTGATGCGCCATGAGCCGCCGACAGCGCTTGGCGGATGACGCTGCGCTAATCCGCCCTACGGTTCCCATTGTTCCCAGGGTTCCGATGATTCCGATGATTCCGATGATTCCGATGGCCGCCAATAAAAAATCCCTCCCGGCGCGAACGCGGGGAGGGATTCGGCGAAGCGGCGTCGATTACACGACCGCGCCATCCGTTTCGTCTTTTTCCTTGACCGGCTTGATCAGGTCTTCGCGCTTGACGCCCAGCCACATGGCGATGGCGGCGGCGACGAACACCGACGAGTAGATGCCGAAGCAGATACCGATGGTCAGCGCCATGGCGAAGTAGTGCAAGGTCGGACCGCCGAAGAACAGCATCGCCAGCACCATCATCTGCGTGCAGCCGTGGGTGATGATGGTGCGCGAGATGGTCGAGGTGATCGCGCTGTCGATCACTTCATGCACGCTGGCCTTGCGCTGCTTGCGGAAGTTCTCGCGGATCCGGTCGAAAATCACCACCGATTCGTTGACCGAGTAACCGAGCACCGCCAGCACGCCGGCCAGCACCGTCAGCGAGAATTCCCACTGGAAGAAGGCGAAGAAGCCGAGGATGATCACCACGTCGTGCAAGTTGGCGATGATCGCCGACACGGCGTACTTCCACTCGAAGCGGATGGCCAGGTAGATCATCACGCCGATGATCACCATCACCAGCGCCTTCAGGCCGTTCTGGGTCAGCTCGTCGCCGACCTGCGGGCCGACGAACTCCACTTTGCGCAGCTCTACCAGCTCGACGCCGGAGGGTCCGGCGCACGCCTGCTTGAACACGTGCTCGCCCTTGGCGTTGATGTTGTCGATCTGGGTCAGGCCGCCCTTTTCCGCCGCGCACAAGGCCTCGTAGACCTTTTGCGACGCATCCTTGGCGGTGATGTTCTTGACCACGGGCAGACGCAGCAGCACGTCGTGCGCGGTGCCGAAGCCGGCCGCTTCCGGGTGCTCGTAACCGATGCCGCGCAGCGTGGCGCGGATCGCCTCGAGGTTGGCCGGTTGCGCGTAGCGCAGCTCCATCACGGTGCCGCCGGTGAACTCCACCGACAGGTTCAGCGGGCGATAGAACAGGAAGAACACGGCCGCGACAAAGGTCAACGCCGAGATGGCGTTGAAAATGATTGCATGCCGCATGAACGGTATGTCTTTTTTAATGCGGAAAAATTCCATGTGATAGCCTCGAATTATTTGGTATCAGGACGCGTCGCGACCTTGCCGCCGGTCGCGCCAGCCGCGCCAGCCGCGTTATCCGGCCGCCAGACGGTACCGATGGCGATCGATTGCAGCTTCTTCTTGCGGCCGTACCAGAGGTTGACCACGCCACGCATGATGAACACGGCGGAGAACATCGAGGTCAGGATACCGAGCGTGTGCACCACGGCGAAGCCGCGGATCGGACCGGAACCGAACACCCACAGCGCGATGCCGACGATCAAGGTGGTGACGTTGGAGTCGATAATCGTCGCCCACGCGTGGTCGAAGCCGGCCGAGATGGCCGCCTGCGGCGAGGCGCCGGCGCGCAATTCCTCACGCACCCGCTCGTTGATCAGCACGTTCGAGTCGATCGCCATGCCCAGCGCCAGCGCGATCGCGGCCATGCCCGGCAGGGTCAGGGTCACGCCCATCAGCGACAGCAGGCCCACCAGCAGCAACAGGTTGCACGCCAGCGCGAACACGCTGAACAGGCCGAACATCATGTAGTAGGCGACCATGAACACGGCCACGGCGGCGAAGCCGTACATCGTCGAGTGGCGGCCCTTGGCCACGTTCTCGGCACCCAGCTGCGGGCCGATGGTGCGTTCCTCGATCACGTCCATCGGCGCGGCCAGCGCGCCCGAGCGCAACAGCAGCGCCAGCTCGGCCGAGTTCTCCAGCGTGCCCATGCCGGTGATCTGGAAGCTGCTGCCCAGTTCGGCCTGGATGGTGGCGACCGACAACACTTCCGGCTTGCCCTTTTCAAACAGCACGATCGACATCTTCTTGCCGATGCGGTCGCGCGTGGCGTCGCGCATGCGGCGCCCGCCATCGCCGTTGAGGTCGATGCTGACGGCCGGCTGGCCGTTCTGGTCCTGGCGCGCGGTGGCGCTGGAGATGTAGTCGCCGGTCAGGATCACGTCCTTGCTCAGCACGACCGGCACGCCCTTGCCGACGGTAAACAGCTCCGAGTTCAGCGGAATCGACGAGCTCAGTTCGGTGCCCGGCGTGACCGATTCGTCGACCAGGCGGATTTCCAGGGTGGCGGTGCGGCCGATGACGGCGCGCGCGCGCGCCACGTCCTGCACGCCCGGCAATTGGACGATGATGCGGTCCGGGCCTTGCTGCTGGATGATCGGTTCCGCCACGCCCAGCTCGTTGACGCGCTTGGACAAGGTGGCGATGTTTTGCTTGACGCCTTCGTCGGTGGTCTGCTTGAGCGCCGCCGGTTTGAGCGTCATCACGGTTTTCAGGTCGCTGTCGGCGCCCGCATCGGCGAACGTCACGTCGGCCAGCTGGCCGCTCAGCACGTCCTTGGCCTTCTGGCGGGTGGCGTCGTCGCGGAAGTTGATGACGATGGTGTCGCCCACGCGCTCGATGCCGGCGTGGCGCACGTTCTTGTCGCGCAGCAGGCTGCGCGCGGACGCCTGCATCCCTTGCACGCGCTTGGCCAGCACCGCCTTGGTGTCGACCTGCATCAGGAAGTGCACGCCGCCGCGCAAGTCGAGGCCGAGGTACATCGGCGTCGCGTGCAGCGCCTGCATCCATTTCGGCGTGTCCGGCTGCAGGTTGAGGGCGACCAGGTAGGCCGGATCGGCGGGATCGGCGTTCAGGCCCTTTTCCAGCGCGGCCTTGGCGCGGAACTGGGTGTCGGGGTCGGGGAAGCGCACGCGCACCGAGGCGTAGGTGCCGGTGCCGTCGAAGGTCAGTTCGCTGTGCGGGATCTTGTCCCGGGTCAGCACTTCATCGACCTTGGCGACCATGTCCGACGTCATCTTGAGCGTCGACTTGCCGCTCGTCACCTGCACCGCCGGCGCTTCACCGAAGTAGTTGGGCGAGGCGTACAGCGCACCGAGCAGGATGGCGACGGCGATGAGGATGTATTTCCAGACGGGATAGCGATTCATATTGTTCAACGTTCAGGGTTAGGCGTCGGATGCAATACGGCCCGCTTATCCTGGGACAAGCGGGCCGGGGCCTGGGCCGGTTACAGCGCCTTGAGCGTGCCTTTCGGCAGGACCATGGTCACGGAATTCTTCTGCACCACCAGTTCGGCGCCGCTGGAGATCTCCAGCGTGATGTACAGGTCGGAAATCTTCGAGATGCGACCGAGGACGCCGCCGGCGGTGACGACTTCGTCACCCTTGGCCAGCGCTTCCATCATGGCCTTTTGTTCCTTGGCGCGCTTTTGCTGAGGACGAATCATCAGGAAGTACATCGCCACGAACATCAGAATCAGAAAACCATACTGGCCCAGGAAGCCGCCGGTCGCGCCGAGGGCGTCGAGTGGATTTTGGGCATACGCGTTGGATATAAACACAGGTGACTCCGATAATAGTTTGAAAAAACAGCGCTGTATTCTAGCACTGGCCGGAAGCCGAAAGGACTTCCGGTCATATGGGTGGTTGAGTTCTTTTTACAAGACTTGCAACAGTTGTTGAAGCGATTAGATGCCGCGCGCCCGTTCCGCGTGGAATTGCAGGGTCCAGGCGTGGAAGCGGTCCTCGTCCAGCGCCTCGCGCATCTGGCGCATGATGTCGAGGTAGTAGTGCAGGTTGTGGATGGTGTTCAGGCGCGCGCCCAGGATCTCCTGGGTGCGGTTCAGATGGTGCAGGTAGGCCCGCGAGAAGTTGCGGCAGGCGTAGCACGAGCAGGTGCTGTCCAGCGGTTCCTTGTCATCCTTGTAACGCGCGTTCTTGATCTTGATGTCGCCGAAGCGGGTGAACAGCCAGCCGTTGCGGGCATTACGGGTAGGCATCACGCAATCGAACATGTCGACGCCGTTCGACACGCCCGCCACCAGGTCTTCCGGCGTGCCCACGCCCATCAGGTAGTGCGGCTTGTTGGCCGGCAGGCGCGGGCCGACGTGCGCCAGGATGCGCATCATGTCCTCCTTCGGCTCGCCGACCGACAGGCCGCCGATGGCCAGGCCGGGGAAATCGATCTCCTCGAGGCCGGCCAGCGACTCGTCGCGCAGGTTCTCGAACATGCCGCCCTGGACGATGCCGAACAGCGCGTTCGGGTTCCCGCCGCGATGGAACTCGTCGTTGGATCGTTGTGCCCAGCGCAAGGACATGCGCATCGACTTTGCCGCCTCGTCAAGGGTGGCCGGGCGCTTGTCGATCTCGTACGGCGTGCACTCGTCGAACTGCATGACGATGTCGGAGTTGAGCACGCGCTGGACTTGCATCGACACTTCCGGCGACAGGAACAGCTTGTCGCCGTTGATCGGCGAATTGAAATGGACGCCCTCTTCCGTGATCTTGCGCATCGCGCCCAGCGAAAACACCTGGAAGCCGCCGGAATCGGTCAGGATCGGCTTGTCCCACGCCATGAAGTCGTGCAGGCCGCCGAACTTGGAGATGACGTCGTTGCCCGGGCGCAGCCACAGGTGGAAGGTGTTGCCCAGGATGATCTGGGCGTCGATTTCCTTCAATTCCAGCGGCGACATCGCCTTGACCGAACCGTAGGTGCCGACGGGCATGAAGATCGGGGTCTGCACCACGCCGTGGTTCAGTTTCACCTCGCCGCGGCGGGCCTTGGTCAGGCCGCTGCTATCGGTCTTGTGTAGCGTAAATTCCAACATTGAAGATTCCTTATTATGCTCGGGCTTGCGTCGTCAGCAGCATGGCGTCGCCATAGCTGAAGAAGCGGTATTCGTTGGCGATCGCGTGGGCGTAGGCCGCGCGGATCTCGTCGTAACCGGCGAAGGCCGACACCAGCATCAGCAGGGTCGACTTGGGCAGGTGGAAATTGGTGATCAGCCGCGTGACCGTCTTGAACCGGTAGCCGGGTGTGATGAACAGCGCGGTGTCGGCGCTGCCGGCCTCCAGCCGGCCCGTTTGCGAGGCCGACTCCAGCGCGCGCAGGCTGGTGGTGCCGACGGCCACCACGTCGCGGCCGGCGGCGCGGGCCGCGCGCACCGCGTCCACGGTTTCCTGCGGCATGGTGTACCACTCGGTGTGCATCTTGTGCTCGGACAGCACTTCGGCGCGCACCGGCTGGAAGGTGCCGGCGCCCACGTGCAGGGTCACATAGGCGAACTCGACGCCCTTGGCCTTCAGTTCGGCCAGCAGCTTTTCGTCGAAGTGCAGGCCGGCGGTGGGCGCGGCGACGGCGCCGGGCACCTTGTTGAACACGGTCTGGTAGCGGTTCTCGTCGAAGGTATCGGCGTCGTGTTCGATGTACGGCGGCAGCGGCAGGCGGCCGTGCGCCTCGATCAACTCGAACACGTCGGCGTCGAAATGCAGGGTGAAGAACTCGCCGGCGCGCTCGCCGACGGTGACGTCGAAGGCGTCGGCCAGGCGGATCTTGACGCCGGGGCCGGGCGACTTGGAGGCGCGCACCTGGGCCAGCACGGTGCGGTTGTCGAGCACGCGCTCGACCAGCGCCTCGATCTTGCCGCCGCTTTCCTTGACGCCGAAGAAACGCGCCTTGAGCACGCGGGTATCGTTCATCACCAGCAGGTCGCCGGCCTGCAGCAGGCCGACGATGTCGGCGAACCGGCGGTCGACGATGGCCTCGCCGTCCAGGTGCAGCAGGCGGGAGGCGCTGCGGTCCGGCAGCGGGAATTGCGCAATACGCTCTTGCGGCAGGTTAAAATCGAAATCGGAAAGCGAGTACATTTTGCGGACTTCTGGAAACTGTTGAAGAAAATCGGCCACGCCCGGCACACGAATGAGCGTGGGTAGCCTTACAATACCGGCGTTATTGCCATTGATTTGTCACGGGCAACCCTCTATTTTACGCTAGTGCCCGAAAAACGCTCGAATATGCCTGTGATTCCGTCAAAACCCGCTGCAAAACCTGCCAGGAAGACCGTCAGTCCGGAAGCCAAGCTCGCCAAGCTGGGACTGCACACGGACATGGACCTGGTGCTGCACCTGCCGATGCGCTACGAGGACGAAACCCAGGTCATCACCATCGAAGAGGCGCGCCTGCACGGCGGCGACACCTCGCAGGTCGAGGGCGTGGTGGTCAAGAACGAAATCACCTACAAGCCGCGGCGCCAGCTGCTGGTGCACATCGCCGACGAAACGGGCGACCTGCAACTGCGCTTCATGAACTTCTACGGCAGCCAGGTCAAGCAGCTGGCCGAAGGCACGCGGGTGCGCGCGCGCGGCGAACTGAAACACGGCTTCTTCGGCGCCGAGATGGTGCACCCGGCCTATAAGGTCATCAACGAAGGCGCCCCGCTGCCGACCTCCCTGACGCCGGTGTACCCGTCCGGCGAAGGCCTGTCGCAGCCGATCCTGCGGCGCGCCATCGGCGACGCCATGAAGCGGGTCGACTGGACCGACACCTTGCCGGCCGACTTGCGCGCCGAGATGCGGCTGTCGGACTTCGAACCGGCGGTGCGGCTGCTGCACCACCCGCCGCAGCAGGTGGACGAACACGCGCTGGCGGACCGCTCGCATCCGGCGTGGACGCGGGTCAAGTTCGACGAACTGCTGGCGCAGCAGCTGTCGTTGAAACGCGCACAGCGCGCGCGCCGCTCCAAGGGCGCCGCCGCGCTGAAGGTGGTCGGCGCGCTGTCGGAGCGCTTCCAGCGCGCGCTGCCGTTCAAGCTGACCGGCGCGCAGCAGCGCGTGCTCGATGAAATCCGCGCCGATTTGCGCCACCCGTATCCGATGCAGCGGCTGTTGCAGGGCGACGTCGGCAGCGGCAAGACGGTGGTGTCGGCGCTGGCCGCCACGCAGGCGATCGACAGCGGCTTCCAGGCCGCGCTGATGGCGCCGACCGAAATCCTCGCCGACCAGCACTTCCGCAAGATCGCCGCGTGGATGGAACCGTTGGGCGTCAAGGTCGCGTGGCTGACCGGCAGCCTGAAAAAAAAGGACAAACTGGCCGCCTATGAGCTGATCGAGTCAGGCCAAGCGCAGCTGGTGATTGGCACCCACGCGCTGATCCAGGAAGCGGTGATCTTCGCCAACCTGGGGCTGGTGATCGTCGACGAGCAGCACCGCTTCGGCGTCGGCCAGCGGCTGACGTTGCGCAACAAGGGCAACGAAGGCGCGATCCCGCACCAGCTGATGATGTCGGCCACGCCGATCCCGCGCACCCTGGCGATGACCTACTACGCCGATCTGGAAGTGTCGGTCATCGACGAACTGCCGCCGGGACGCAGCCCGATCGTCACGCGCGCGATCGACCAGAACCGGCGCGACGAAGTGATCGAACGGGTGCACGCGGCGGCGCTGGAGGGCCGGCAGGTGTACTGGGTCTGCCCGCTGATCGAGGAATCGGAAGCGCTGCAACTGCAAACGGCGACCGACACCCACGCGCTGCTGGCCGAAGCGCTGCCGGATCTGAGCGTGGGCCTGGTGCACGGACGCCTGAAGCCGGCGGAAAAGCAGGCGGTGATGGACGCCTTCATCGCCAACGAGATGCAGGTGCTGGTGGCGACGACGGTGATCGAAGTGGGCGTCGACGTGCCGAATGCGTCGCTGATGGTGATCGAGCACGCGGAGCGTTTCGGCCTGTCGCAGCTGCACCAGTTGCGCGGGCGCGTGGGGCGCGGTTCGGCGGCCAGCGTCTGTTTGCTGCTGTATCAAAGCCCGCTGGGCGGCGTCGCCAAGCAGCGGCTGATGACGATGCGCGAAACCACGGACGGCTTCGAGATCGCCCGGCGCGACCTGGAGATCCGCGGCCCGGGCGAATTCCTCGGCGCGCGGCAATCGGGGCAAGCGATGCTGCGCTTCGCCGATCTGGAGACGGACGGCTGGCTGGTGGACCAGGCGCGCGACGTCGCGCACGACCTGCTGCACGCCGACAGCGCCGAAAAAGCCGCCACGGTGGAAGCGCACCTGGCCCGCTGGCTCGGCGGCCGCGAGGAGTTCCTGAAAGTCTAACCCGGGGTCAGGTCTGTCATTACGACACGGGCTCTGCCGGCACAGGTCAGAAGCACATATAGAACCGGTTCGCCAGGTCGACCACGAACTCCGGCTGCAGGTAGGCCATGAACACCAGCGCCACCACCGCCACACCCGCCGCCCGCAGCGCCCACGTTTTCATCGCTAAGCCGCCTTCAGCACGCTGCGCACCACCGGGCGCTCGTTGATCGGCAAATTGATCAGCCCCGCCATCACGCCCAGCGCGATCGAGATGCCCCAGACGATGTCGTAGCTCCCCTGCTTGGCGAACAGGAATCCCCCCATCCACACGCCCAGGAAGCTGCCCACCTGGTGCGAGAAGAACACCACGCCGGCCAGCATCGACATATGCTTGACGCCGAAGATCCCGGCGATGATCCCGTTCGTCAGCGGCACCGTCGACAGCCAGATCAAGCCCATCGCCGCCGCGAACACGTACACCGAAAACGGCGTCAATGGCGCCAGCAGGAACAGCGAAATCACCACCGACCGCGTGAAGTAGATCGACGACAGCAAATACCGTTTCGGCAGCCGTCCGCCCAATTTACCGGCATAGTAGGAGCCGATAATATTGAACAAGCCAATCAGCGCCAGCGCCATCACCGCCACGCTCGGATCGCCGATGCCCTTGTCCTTCAAATAGGCCGGCAAGTGCACGCCGATGAACACCACCTGGAAGCCGCACACGAAATAGCCCGCCACCAGGAACAGGAACGAGCGGTTGCGAATCGCCTCGCTCATCGCCTCGCGGATGCTTTGCTGCGGACCGTCGCCATGGTCGAGCGCCGGCTCGCGCAGATAGAAGGTCATCGGGATCATCAACAGCAGCACCAGCGCGGCCAGCACATAGAAGGCGTTCTGCCAGCCGATCGCGGAGATCAACTGCTGCTCGACCGGCATCATCAAAAACTGGCCGAACGAACTGGCGGCGCCGGAGATACCGAATGCCCACGAGCGCTTCTCGGCCGGCGCCACGCGCCCGATGATGCCGCTGACGGCGCCGAACGCGGTGCAGGACAGCCCAAGGCCGATCAGCACCCCGGTGCCGATGACGAACATCGTCGGATCGGTCACCACCGCCATCCATACCAAGCCGGCCGCGTAACTGAGCGCGCCCACCAGCACCACGCGCATGGTGCCGAAGCGGTCGGCCGCCATGCCGGCGAACGGGCCGAAGGCGCCCCACATCAGGTTCTGCAAGGCCTGCGCCAGCGAGTAGGTCTCGCGCGTCCAGCCGTTGGCCTGGGAAATCGGCTGCATCCAGAAGCCGAAGCCGTGGCGCACGCCCATCGCCAGCGTCAGGACGACGCCGGTGGCGATCAACACGGTTTTGAGCGACGGTGCGCGGCTGGCGACGAACATGATTTTTTCCTGGTTATCGAAACGGCATCTGCCGATTTTAACCAGTTCGCGCCGACCGTGCTTGAACTTATTTTAGTCGTCGGCGCTGTAGCGCAGGCCGATCTGCTGGCGGATCGAGTCCAGCGTGCCCATGATGTTGAGCGTCTCCGCGTGCGGCATGACCGGGCTTTCGATCAGGCCTTCGCGAATGCAGCGGCCCACTTCCTGTGCTTCATGGGTGTAGCCGTTGCCGCTGCGGGCGATGGTCATCGTGCGCTCGCTGCGCGCGGCGCCGTCGACCAGGGTGACCGTGATGGTCTCGGTGTTGTGGAATCGGTCGCTCAGGCGCACGAAGCCCTTGGTGCCGGAGATCGTCAGCTCGGTCGGCGTGCGCGAACGCAGGCTGCACGCGCAGGCCGACACGCCGCCGCCTTCGTGCGTGAGCGTGAACGCGGTCTGCATATCGACGCCGGTCGGCGCCATCTCGGCCTGCGCCTTCACGCCGGTGACCGTGCCGAGGAAGAACGACGACATCGACAGCGGATAGATGCCCAGGTCCAGCAGCGCGCCGCCGCCCAGTTCGGGATTGAACAGGCGGTGCTCCGGCCCGGCGTCGGAGGTGAAGCCGAAATCGGCGGTGACCTGCGCCGGCTTGCCGATCTCGCCGCTGTCGACGATGCGCTTGGCCTCGACCACGGCCGGCATGAAGCGGGTCCACATCGCCTCCATGACGAACAGCTTTTTCTCGCGCGCGAGCGCGATGATGTCCTCGGCCTGGCGGCGGTTCATCGTGAACGACTTCTCCACCAGCACCGCCTTGCCGCCGTTGAGGCACATCAGCGCGTTCTCATGGTGCATCGGGTGCGGCGTGCCGATGTAGATGACATCGACCTCGGGATCGTCGGCCAGCGCCTGGTAGCTGCCGTGGAAACGCTCGGCGCCGAAGTCCGCGCCGAACTTGGTAGCGCTATCTACGGAGCGTGAACCAACGGCCGCCAGTTTTGCGCCGGGCGTGTCCTGCAAAGCGGTGGCGAAGGCCTTGGCGATTTTGCCCGTTCCGAGTATGCCCCAGCGAATTACCTGCGTCATGGCGTGATCTTTCTGCCGCGTCGGCGGCGAATGTTGGTTGTGGTGCGGTGATAGCGAGATGCTATTTTACTGCGACTGGCCGTTTGGGGCGGAACACCGTTGCGTCGGCGTAGAACGCGTCGTCCTGGTCCGGCCACCATCCGGGTACGCCCAGCGCCTGCATCGGCGTGAAATCGGCGGTGCTGAGGCCATTGTCGGCCAGGTCCTCCGCCACTTTCCGGTCCAGCCACGCGCGCCGGGCATGGTGCCCCATCGCGAAGAAATCGTCGCCGGCGACCACCACGCGGGTGTGCGCGGTGATCGCCTTGCGAGGTGCAACCAACTTCTCCATCAGCGCGTGGCCGAACAGCCAGACCTGCGCGTCCGGACCGAAGCTGGCGCGCCGATCGACGAAGGCGTCGTGCCAGCGATGGTCGCGCAACGCCTCGGTCAGACGATGGCCGCTGTCGCAATCGCGCACCACCAGCAGCGCCGCGTTCTCGTCGAAGATGGTGGCGGCGTCGCGCGCCGGGCCGCGCGATTTGCCCACGCCGTCCTGCGCGATCTGCGCCGCCTGCAGGGCGTTCAGCCGCACTTTGATCAGCGGGAAGCTAAGCCATACCAGGGCGTTGAAGAAGTCATGGAGATTGTCGCGGGTGGGCACGCCGCCGGTGGCGCCGATGAACGCTTCGTACGCGGTGCCGTCGGGCAGCGCCTCCTGCGGCACGAAGGACAGCGGCAAGCCGAGATGATTGCGCAGGCCCAGTGCGGCGGCCTGCGCGCTGAAGGCGTCCCTGAAATGGACGTCCGCTGTCAGCTTGCCGGCCGCGTCCCGTACCGATTCATACCAGGGGCGCGACCAGTCGATCGATTGCGGCACTGCTTATACCATTTTCCAGTTGATGGTCTCGCCGGCGTTGAGCGGCACCACCTGCTGGTCGGCCATCGGCAGCGTCTCGGGAAGCGTCCACTGTTCGCGCTTGAGCGTGATGGTATCGGTATTGCGCGGCAGGTTGTAGAAGGCCGGGCCGTTGAAGCTGGCGAAGGCTTCCAGCTTGTCGAGCGCGCCAGCGCGTTCGAACGCCTCGGCGTACAGCTCCATCGCGTGCAGCGCGGTGTAGCAACCGGCGCAGCCGCAAGCGGCTTCCTTGGCGCCCTGCGCGTGCGGCGCCGAGTCGGTGCCGAGGAAGAAGCGCTCGTCGCCGCTGGTGGCGGCGGTGACCAGCGCCAGGCGGTGTTCCTCGCGCTTGAGCACCGGCAGGCAGTAGTAGTGCGGACGGATGCCGCCCTTGAAGATGTCGTTGCGGTTGTACAGCAGGTGATGCGCGGTGATGGTCGCGGCGATCGGGCCTTCGGCTTCGGCCACATACTGGGCGGCGTGTTTGGTGGTGATATGTTCGAAGACGATGTTCAGCGCCGGGAAATCGCGGCGCAGCGGGCGCATGACGCGCTCGATGAAGACGGCCTCGCGGTCGAACAGGTCGATATCCTGGTCGGTGACTTCGCCATGGACCAGGAACGGCATGCCGACTTCCTGCATCATCTCCAGCGTCTTGTAGCAGTTCGACAGGTCGGTCACGCCGGCGTCGGAATTGGTGGTGGCGCCGGCCGGATACAGTTTGACGGCGTGCACGATACCGCTTTCCTGCGCGCGCAGGATTTCGTCGGGCGGCGTGTTGTTGGTCAGGTAAAGCGTCATCAGCGGCTCGAACTTCATGCCAGTCGGCAGCGCGGCCATGATGCGGCTGCGATAGGCCTCGGCGGCGGCGGTGGTCGTCACCGGCGGCTTCAGGTTGGGCATCACGATGGCGCGGGCGAACTGGCGGGCGCTGTGCGGCAGCACGCTGGCCAAGGTGGCGCCATCGCGCAGGTGCAAATGCCAGTCGTCCGGGCGGGCGATGGTGATGCTGTCGGGGGTGTTTTCGAAGTCGGACATGGCTGCGGGCTTTCAGGCTATCAAAATGCGGATACCGCCATTTTACCTAAGAAAAGCCGGGGTCAAGTCTGGCATTCGGACACGACCCCATCCGCAGCCGGCGGCAGCCCGAGTCGGAAATAACATTTTGATATCACATTATTGATCAGCCTGTGTCCGAATGTCAGACTTGACCCCGAAGTTCTCGTCAGAAGCGGATCACCGTCTTGCCCGCGCCGTGGCCTTGCTTGTTGCGCTCGATGGCATCGCCTGCCTGCTTGGCCGTCACCACTTCATCGATCACCACGGTCAGGTCGCCAGCGGCCACTTTGCCCGCGATCGCTGCCAGTTGGGCGCCGTCCGAGCGCATCCTGAACCAGCCACCGCGCCGTCCCGCCGACAATTGCGCCGCGATCTCCGGCGCCGCCGTGGTGAAGATGCGGCCCTTCGGCGACAGCACCTGCCAGGAACGGGCCAAGGTCTCCCCTCCCACCAAATCGAGCACCAGGTCGATGTCGTTGACGGCTTCCTCGAATCGGACGAGCTGATAGTCGATCACGTCGTCGGCACCAAGGCGGCGCAGCAGATCGGCGTTGCGGCCGCGCGCGGTGACCACCACCCGGGCGCCGGCCTGCTTCGCGAACTGCACGGCGAAGCTGCCGATGGCACCCGCGCCGCCGTGGATCAGCACCGTCTCGCCGCGCTGGAGTTGTCCCGCTTCGAACAGCAACTGCCAGGCCGTCAGCGATGCGACCGGGATGGCGGCGGCGGTGGCATCGTCGGTGGCCGACGGAATCCGCGCCAGCCTGGCGGCGCCGATCACCACGTGGCCGGCATACGCGCCCAACGCGCCGAGCGCGCCGTGCACCCGGTCGCCGATCGCGTAGCCTTCGACACCCGCGCCGATAGCGGCGACCTCGCCGGCCAGCTCAATGCCAAGCGTGGCCGGCAGCGGCAATGGGAATGCGTCCCGCACCAAGCCGTCGCGAATCTTCCAATCGAGGCCGTTGACACCGGCGGCCGTCACGCGCACCAGCACCTCGCCGTCCCCTGGCTGCGGCACCGGCACTTCGTCCCACCCTAAAACCTCCGGGCCGCCATACGCGTGCACGCGCAGCGCGCGATTGCCACCTTCTTCATCAAGCGCCGGATAGTCGATATACCCCTGCGGCCCCGGAACGTAGAACAATGCTGGTTTGGGCGCGTTGAGCGGGGCGTTCAGTTCAAAGCGGCGTGGCAGATCGGGATTGGCCAGGAAGGTGCTGCCATAGACCACGGCATCGGCCTCGCCGGCGGCGATGCGCTGCTCGCCGGATTCGCGGGTTTGGCCCCCACCCAGCAGGTAGACGCCACCGAACAACGGCTTCAGCGCGCCGTGATAGTCGTAGCTCGCCTTGAACAGCGCCACGTGCAGATAGGCCAGCTTCAAAGGAGCCAACTGGCCCACCAGATAGGTGTAGGTCTCGACCGGGTTCGCGTCGACGATGTCGTTGAAGCCCATCTCCGGCGAGATTTTTATGCCGACGCGGTCCGCACCCGCCTCCGCGATCATCGCTTGCAGCACCTCCAGGATAAAGCGCGCGCGGTTAGGAACCGAGCCGCCGTATTGGTCGGTGCGCACATTGGTGCCGGAGGACAGGAACTGCTCCGGCAGATAGCCCGACGCCGCGTGCAGCTCGACGCCATCGAAGCCCGCCTCCAACGCACGGCGCGTGGCCATGCGGTATTCGTCCACCACGCCCGCCACTTCCGCCGTCTCCAGCGCGCGCGGGGTGACAAAATCGGCCATGCCGGACATCGTGTAAGCCTGGCCGGCCGCCTTGATGGCCGACGGCGCCACCGGCAGCGCGCCTTGCGGCAGCATCGACGGATGCGAGATGCGGCCGGTGTGCATCAACTGCAGGAAGATGCGTCCACCCTCGGCGTGGACCGCGTCGGTGACGCGCTTCCAGGCCTGGACCTGGGCGTCGCTGTAAACGCCGGGGGTGGCGACATAGCCCTTGCCCATCGCGCTAGGGAAGGTGCCTTCGGTGATGATCAGGCCCGCGCTGGCGCGCTGGCGGTAGTAGGTGACGGCGAGCTCGGACTGGACGCCGTCGGCGTCGTTGGCCCGCGAGCGAGTCATCGGTGCCATGAAAATACGGTTGCGGAGGTCGTAAGGGCCGATCTTGACTGCGGTGGAGAGCTGGTTCATTTCAAGTTCCTCGGGGAGTGGATGACAGTGAGGTCATCATCCATTGTTCCTGCCAGTGGATAAATAGCTTAAAATGAAATCACTGATCCACCGATGGAGCAATGGCAATGACACTGCTGGCGAGTATGGAGTTGTTTGTGGCGGTGGCGAACGCCAAGGGCTTCCGCCGCGCGGCCGAGCAGCTGGACATGCCCAATTCCACGCTCTCGCGCCGCATCTCCGACCTGGAAAAGGAAATCGGCGTGCGCCTTTTCCACCGCTCCACCCGCAAGGTGGAATTGACGGAAGCGGGCCAGGCGTACTTCCGCCGCTGCCAGGGCATCGTCGCCGAGGCGCGCATCGCGCACGAATCGCTGATGGAATTGGCAGAGCGTCCCAGCGGGCTGCTACGCGTGTCGATGCCGGTCGACCTGGCGATCAGCTACCTGGCGCCGGCAATCCAGCGTTTCGGCGAGCTGTATCCGCAAATCGATTTCGAAATGGATCTGACGCCGCGCCGCATCGACTTGGTGGCGGACGGTTTCGACTGCGCGATCCGCATCGGCGCGCCGCCGCCGACGCCGTCCACGTTGATCGCCCGCCAGATAGGACTGCTGCCGCGCTACCTGTTCGCGGCGCCCCAGTACCTTCGCGACGCGCCGCCGCTCGAACACCCGCAAGACCTCGCGCACCACCAATGCGTGATCCAGGCGGCGTCGGGAAAACAATCACGGTGGACGCTCACGTCGGGAAAACAAACCACCACGGTCGACGTCTCCGGGCGCTATTGCGCCAACAACGTCAGCATGTGCCGCACCCTGGCGACGCTGGGCGTGGGCATCGCCATCTCGGCGGGTCCGGAGATGCGCGACGACGCCCTACGCGGCACGCTGCGGCGCGTGCTCCCGGACTGGGACGTCTCGCCGGCGCCGGTCCACGCGATCATCGAATCGCGCCTGATTCCGTCGCGCGTGCGGCTGTTCATCGACTTCATGCAGACAACCCTGAAGGATTACGCCGCGCACCGGTAAACAGCGCGGGGAACGGGGTCAAGTCTGACATTCGGACACGGCCCCATCCGCATCCCTCACCCGCCCGCGCCGTAATGACAGGTAGCCAGACACGCTAAAGACCAGCCCGTGTCCGAATGACAGACTTGACCCCGAAGTTATTGCGACGAGACCCATTCCTTGGTATCGGCCAGCATCTTGTCGAGCTGGGCGCGGTCGTAGACTTTGCCCCGGCTGACGACGACGCGGATCTGCCGGGTGGCGGCGATGTCGAGCAGCGGGTTCGCATCCAGCACCAGCAGGTCGGCGGTCTTGCCGGCGTCGATGGCGCCGTAGCGATCCAGCTTGCCGAGAAAGCGCGGGCCGTTGACCACCGCCGTGCGCAACGCCTGCGCGGGCGTCAGGCCGTACCGCACATACAGGCCGATTTCATCGTGCAGCGCCTGGCCGGGATAGTCGTACGAGTTCAAGAAGCCGGCGTCGGTGCCGGCGATGATGCTGACGCCCTCGCGCTCCAGCAGCGGCAGTAGCGCGGCGGATTTCTCAAACGTCGCCTTGCGCAGCGCGATCGCGCCGGCGTCGTCCTGCGCGGCGCGCTGCACACGCCATTCGTACGTCGCGCGCAGCCCTTTGCCGATGTACTGCAAAGCCGGATCGTGCGAGTGGTCGTCCCGGTCCAGGTACGCGATCACGCGCGACACCGACAACGTCGGCACCACCGCCGTGCCCATCGACGCCATGTGGCGGAAGGCGCCGCGCGCGGTGCGCTCGTCGTAGCTTTGCAGGCTCAGTTTCATCGCCTCCTTGCCGGTCAGCGTGCCCGCCGCCACCTGGTCGGTCAGCTCGCGCTCGCGCGGCGTGGCGGCGCGCAGCAGATACGATTGGTGCTCCACCGTTCCCAGGCCGGCGTCGAACATCTGCGATAGCGTCATCTGCACCGGCACGTGGCCGGACGTGCGCATGCCGCGCGCTTTGGCCTGGCGCAGCGCTTCCAGATATATCTCAGGCTTGAGCGTGTTCTCGGTGATTTTGACGAAGTCGACTTTTTGCGCCTGCAAACCATCCAGCGCCTTGCTCACTTCCGCCGGCGTGCCGACTTCGATGGTGCCCTTCCACAGCGGCTTGTAGCCTTCCAGCTTGGCGCCCGATGTGAAGATGGTCGGCCCTTCCAGCTGGCCGGCGTTGATCTGCGCGCGCCAACCCAGCACGGTGTCCGGCAGGTCGCCGGAACAATCGCGCACGGTGGTGATGCCGTTGGCCAGATACAGCGGCAGCAGATGCTTGTTCTCGTCGACGAGCGCCGGGCCGCCGCCGAAATGCACATGGGTGTCCCACAACCCGGGCATCAGATATTTGCCGGGCAAGCGCATGGTCTTGTTGGCGGTGTAACCGGACAGTTGCCGGTCGTCGACCACCGCCAGGATACTGCCGTCCTTGACCACCACCGATTTGCCTTTGATGGTGGCGCCGTTGGCGACGTCGATCAGCGTGGCCTGCGTGAGCACCAGATCGGCGGCGATTTTATCGGCGGCGTGCGCGCTGGCGAGCAGTCCGAGCGCCAGCAAGGCGCCGGCGATTGTCTTCATGGATGGCATGCGATGGCATTTGGTTGGTTCGAATCGGGCCATACTAACAGAGGCTAGCGCACGATCGCCACCCTCTTGTGCAGCTGCCGCGCAAGCCATGACAGCAGGCAGCACAACACGAAGTAGACCAGCGCCACAAAGGTGTACATCTCCACCAGCCGGCCGTCGCGCTGCGCCACCTTGCTGGCCGCGCCGACGAAATCCGGCACCGACAGCACGTATACCAGCGACACATCCTGGAACAGCACGATGGTCTGCGTCAGCAGCACCGGCAGCATGTTGCGGAAGGCCTGCGGCAGCACGATGCGGCCCATCGTCTGCCAGTAGCTCAATCCTAAAGCCTGCGCCGCCAGCACCTGTCCGCGCGGGATCGCCTGTATGCCGCCGCGCATGATCTCGCAGTAGTACGCGGCCTGGAACAAGGTGAACGTGATCAGCGCCGACCAGAACGTGCCGACCTTGACCGGCTCCTGCGCGCCGATCACCCACGCGGCCATGTACGGCACCAGGAAGTAGAACCAGAAGATCACCAGCACCAGCGGCACCGCGCGTATCAGGTTGACGTAGGCGGCGGCCACCAGCGCCAGCGGCTTGAAGCTGGACATGCGCGCCAGCGCCAGCAAGGTGCCCAGCGCCACGCCGCCGATCATCGACAGCACCGTCAGCTCCACCGTGAACGCCATGCCGACCTGGAACAGGTAGACCCACGAGTTGGCGATGACGCCGAAGTCGAATTGGGCGAACATCAGCGGCCTCCCAGGGTGCCGGGCAGCGCCAGGCGGTGCTCCAGCCAGCGCATGGCGGCGATCACCACCAGGTTGACCACCACATAGATCAGCGTGGCGGCGGTGAAGGCTTCAAACACCTGGAAGGAAAACTCCTGGATCGCGCGCGCGCTGGCGGTCAACTCCATCAAGCCGATGGTCAGCGCCACGGAGCTGTTCTTGATGATGTTGAGGAATTCGCTGGTCAGCGGCGGCAGGATCATGCGCACCGCCAGCGGCAGCAGCACGAAGCGGTAGGTCTGCGGCAGGTCGAGGCCCAGCGCCAGCGCGGCCAGCCGCTGTCCGCCGGCCAGCGCCTCGATGCCGGCCGTGACCTGCACCGCCACCCGCGCCGACGTGAAGAAGCCAAGGCACAGCACCGCCGTCACGAATGGCGCGTTGGGCAGGGACTTGAGCCAGTCGCCGCCGGCCTTGGGCAGCAGCTCGGGCATCACGAAGAACCACAGGAACATCTGCACCAGCAAAGGCACGTTGCGGAATAGCTCGACGTAGCAGGTACCCGCCCTCCGCAGCCAGCGGTTGGGCAAGGTGCGCATGGCGCCGACGGCGAACCCCAGCGCCAGCGCGATCACCCAGCCTGCCAGCGACGTCGCCATCGTCCAGGCCAGGCCGGCGAGCAGCGTTTCCCAATACGTTTGCACGCCATCCGGCGACATCTCCCGGAAGATGTTCCAGTTCCATTGGTAGTTCATCGCGACGGCCGCCGCTTATTTCTTGGCGTCGGTCTTCGGTGCGGGCGCCGGCGCCGGCGCCGCGTAAGCCGCTGGATCGGCCGAATCGGTGGGCTTGGCGACGACCGCCTTGAGCGTGGCCGGCATCGGGAAATTGAGGTTGATGCCGCGCGGCGGGATGGCGCTCATGAACCACTTGTCGTAGGTCTTGGAGAATTCGGGCGACTTGTAGAACTGCGTCAGCGCCGCGTCGACCACCGCCTTGAAGGCCGTGTCGCCGCGCCGCATCATGATCGCGTACGGTTCCACCGACAGCGCCTCCGGCAGGATCGCGTATTCGCCCGGATTGCGCGCGGTGGCGACCTGACTGGCCAGCAGGATGTCGTCGTTGGCCTCGGCGGCGGCGCGGCCGGTTTCCAGCATCAGGAACGATTCCGGGTGGTCCTTGCCGACGGCGATGGTCATGCCCAGTTTGCGCTCGTTGTTCAGCATCGTCATCTGCTTGAGCGTCGTGGTGCCGGCGGTGGCCACCAGCGTCTTGCCCTTCATGTCGGCCAGGCTGCGGATGTTCGACGCCTTCTTGACCAGCAGCCGGTTGGAGATGACGAACATGGTCGGCGCGAACGCCACCTGCTTCTGCCGTTCGGCGTTGTTGGTGGTCGAGCCGCATTCAAGATCGATGGTGCCGTTGGCCATCAGCGGGATGCGGTTGGCGGCGGTGACGGGATTCATCACCACCTTCACGCCGGACATGCCCAGGTGCTTCTCGATCGCCGCCACCGCCTTCAGGCACAGGTCGACCGAGTAGCCCTGGTACTGCTGCTTGTCGTCGAGGTAGGAGAAGGGGATGGAGCCGTCGCGCACACCGAGCGTGATGGTGCCGGTGCGCTTGATCTTGGCCAGCGTGCCGCCGGCTTCCTGGGCGGCGGCGTGGCCGGTGACGAGGACTGCAACGGCGGCAGTGGCGGCGGCAAAACGACAGAGCACTCGCGGTAACGACATGATTCCTCCTAAGAAAAATTCAATGAACGTCAAAAACGACCTGCCGGCGGCCGCCGGCGCATGCTATCTGTAATGCGGGTGGATCTGAAGCTAGTGAATGATCCGCGCCAGGAAATCGCGGGCGCGCTCGGAGCGCGGCGCGCCGAAGAATTCATCCTTGCCACAGTCCTCCAGTATCCGCCCCTTGTCCATGAAGACCACCCGGTTGGCCACCTTCCTGGCGAATCCCATCTCGTGCGTGACCACCATCATCGTCATGCCCTCTTGCGCCAGGCCGACCATCACGTCGAGCACCTCGTTGATCATCTCCGGGTCCAGCGCGGAGGTGGGCTCGTCGAACAGCATCGCGATCGGGTCCATCGACAGCGCGCGGGCGATGGCCACGCGCTGCTGCTGGCCGCCGGACAGCTGGTTCGGATATTTGTCCTGTTGCGACAGCAGGCCGACGCGGTCGAGGTACTGCAGGCCGCGCGCGTTGGCCTCGTCCTCGCTGCGGCCGAGCACCTTGACCTGGCCCAGGGTCAGGTTCTGGCGCACCGACAGATGCGGGAACAGCTCGAAATTCTGGAACACCATACCGATGCGCGCGCGCAGCTTGGGCAGGTCGGTGCCCCTGGCGCCGACCGAGATGCCGTCGACGACGATCTGGCCCTGCTGAAACGGCTCGAGGCCGTTGACGGTCTTGATCAGGGTCGACTTGCCCGAACCGGACGGTCCGCAAATGACCATGACGTCCCCTTTGGAGACGCTGGTCGTGCATTCGGCCAATACCTGGAACTGGCCGTACCACTTGCTCAGATTATTTATCGCTATCATATTTTTGGCGAAGTGAGAGTGCCCGCGACAGGCGTGTGGGCCTGCGTCCACGCGAACTTGACAGTACCCTTGACCACAAGGATACTGCGGAACTTGCTCAATGTTTCATCAGCTTACAAAGCTGCATTGGCTGGATCATACCTCCACATTGCGAGGAAATGACATTATTTTGTACGAGACTGCGCTTTGGCGGACCAATCCCGCCCCGGCCGGCGTCCATAGAGACACTACCATGGAAAACAGAGAACATGCATAAACAGAGTCGTTTGACCACTTACATCCTGATCGCGCTGGCGCTAGGTATCCTTACGGGCTACATCGTTCATGCCAAGATGGAAAACCCCGTCGGTTTCGCCGATTCGATGTCGCTGCTCACGACCTTGTTCCTGCGCCTGATTAAGATGATCATCGCCCCGCTGGTGTTCTCGACCTTGGTCGTCGGCATCGCGCGCATGGGCGACGCCAGCGAAGTGGGCCGCATCGGCATCAAGACCATGGGCTGGTTCTTCATCGCCTCGGTCATGTCGCTGAGCCTGGGCCTGGTGCTGGTCAACCTGTTCCGTCCGGGCGACGCGCTGCTGGGCCACATGGCCGCCACCGCGTCGGCCAAGGTCGAGCTGGCCACGTCCAGCCTGACGTTGAAGGACTTCGTCACCCACCTGGTGCCGGCCTCGATCGTCGACGGCATGGCCAAGAACGAGATCTTGCAAATCGTTATCTTCTCGCTGTTCTTCGGTTCGGCCGCGGCCGCCGTCGGCAAGAAGGCCGAGATCATGGTCGACGCGCTCGACGGCGTGGCCCACGTGATGCTCAAGGTCACCGGCTACGTGATGAAGTTCGCGCCGATCGCCGTGTTCGCCGCCGTCGCCGGCGTCATCGCCAAGAGCGGCCTGGGCGTGCTGTCGACCTACGGCGTGTTCATGGCCGAGTTCTACCTGGGCATCGTGCTGCTGTGGTGCCTGCTGATCTTCGCCGGCTTCCTGTTCCTCAAGGGCCGCGTGTTCGGCCTGATGAAGGAGCTGCGCGGCCCGGCCCTGCTGGCGTTCTCGACCGCGTCGAGCGAAGCGGCCTATCCGAAAACCCTGGAAGGCCTGGAGCGCTTCGGCGTCAAGAACCGGATCGCCGCGTTCGTGCTGCCGATCGGCTACTCGTTCAACCTGGACGGCTCGATGATGTACTGCACCTTCGCCACCGTCTTCATCGCCCAGGCGTACGGCATCGAAATGTCGCTGGGCCAGCAGATGACGATGATGATGGTGCTGATGCTCACCTCCAAGGGCATGGCCGGCGTGCCGCGCGCCTCGCTGGTGGTGATCGCCGCCACGCTGAGCCAGTTCAACATCCCTGAAGCGGGCATGCTGCTGCTGCTGGGCATCGACCACTTCCTCGACATGGCGCGTTCCGCGACCAACGTCATCGGCAACGGCGTGGCCACGGCGGTGGTTGCCAAATGGGAAGGCGAGCTGCTCGAACCGGGTCAGGAAGACGAGATGGTAAAAGACGCCGCTTAAAACGCCAGCGCGCGAACGCAAAGGCCACCGTGAGGTGGCCTTTTTTCATCCGGGGCAGGTCCGCCATTGCTACACGGGCTGAACCCTGGAGCGACCACGGTCCAAGGTCCGGCCCGTGTAGCGATGTGTTAGACCCGACCCCGGAGCTGTTACTGGTTGGCGTAGATTTTTACCAGCTCGTGCAGGAAGGTGCGCCCTTCCATCAACGATTGCACGCCGATGTATTCGTTCAGGCCGTGGATGTTACCCAGGTCCGGCGTGAGGAAGATGCCGCTGATGCCGTAGGTCGGAATGCCGGCGGCGTTGAGGAACTGGCCGTCCGTGGCGCCGGACTGCAGGATCGGCATCACCGGTACGCCCGGCCACATCTTGGCCGTCACGCGCTCGACCGGCTCCAGGATCGCCTTCGTCAACGCCGGCGGGGCGGAGTTCTCGCCACGGATCTCCAGCGTTTCCACCTTTACCGCCGGGTCGTCGATCGCCTTGACCAGGGTTTGACGCACGTCTTCCTGCGTCACGCCAGGGAAGATGCGGCAGTTGATGTTGGCGCGGGCGCGCTGCGGCAGCGCGTTGGTGGCGTGGCCGGCGTCGAGCAGGGTCGCCACGCAGGTGGTGTGCAGCATCGCGCCCCAGCTGGAGTCGGTGGACGACACCAGCGCGACCGCCTTGGCGTCGCCCGGGTTCTTGACCACGGCCAGCATGGCGTCGGCGACGTCCTTGCGGCCGGCCGCCGCCTGGATCTTCGACATGCCGTTCAGGTAGCCACGGCTGCCGTCGGCCAGCTGGATCGGGAACTCGTAGCCTTCGACCTTTTTCAACGCGGCCGCCAGGCGATAGATGGCGTTGTCTTTTTGCGGACGCGAACTGTGGCCGCCGCGATTGGTCACTTCCAGCCGATAGTTCTGCGCGACCTTCTCGCCCGCCTGCACCGTCATCGAGACGCGCTTGCCGGCGGCATTGAGCTCGCCGCCCGCGCCTTCGTTGAGCGCGTAGCCGGCGTCGATCAGAGCGCGCTTGTTCTTGGTCAGCCACTCCGCGCCGTTGAAGGCGCCGGCGGTCTCCTCGCCGCAGGTCAGCGCCATCTTCAAGGTGTGGCGCGGCTTGAAGCCTTCCTGCTTGAAGCGGATCAGCGAGTCGGCCCAGATGGCCGCCTGCGCCTTGTCGTCCAGCGCGCCGCGGGCGTAGAACTTGCCGTCCTCCTCGACCAGCGTGAACGGGTCGCGCACCCAGTCCTCGCGCTTGGCCTCGACCACGTCGATGTGCGCCAGCAGCAGGATGGCCTTCGCCTTCGGGTCGCTGCCGGGCAGGATGGCGACCAGGCCGCCCTCCTTCGGAAACTGCGGATCGGCGAACGGATGCAGGTCCGAGTCCGGGAAGCCGGCCGCTTTCAGCCGCGTGGCGATGCGTTCGGCCGCCAGCGTGCAACTGCCCGCCGACAACGTGGTGTTGGTTTCGACCAGCTCCTTGTAGAGGGCGCGGAACTGCTGTTCCGTGGGGTCGGCGTAGGCATTGTGCATGCACGCCACCAGCGCGGTGACAGCACCCAGGACAAAGCGAGACTTCATGGTCGATTCCTTATCAACAATTAAAAAACATTGGGGTTTGAATCACCGGCGGGGTCAAGTCTGTCATTCGGACACGGCCTCATCGGCAAGATGGTACAGCTCGTGTCCGAATGACAGACTTGACCCCGGGGTTGTGTACTATGGCGAGGCGCTCAGTTCCTCGTCGGCTTTGGCTTGTTGGCGCTGCCACATCTGCGCGTACAGGCCGTCGGCCGCGAGCAGCGATTGGTGCGTGCCGCGTTCGACGATGCGGCCGTGGTCGAGCACCAGGATCTGCTGCGCGTCGGCCACCGTCGATAGCCGGTGCGCGATGACCATCGTGGTGCGGCTCTTGGCGATTTCCTTGAGCTGCGCCTGGATCGCTTGCTCGGCCTTCGAGTCCAGCGCGGACGTGGCTTCGTCGAAGATCAGGATGGCGGGATTTTTCAACAGCGTGCGCGCGATCGCCACGCGCTGCTTCTCGCCGCCCGACAGCTTTAAACCGCGTTCGCCGACCATCGTGCCGTAGCCGTCCGGCAGGCTTTCGATGAAGTCGTGGATCGACGCCGCGCGCGCCGCCGCGACGATCTGCTCCTTCGTGGCGCCCGGCTGGCCGTAGGCGATGTTGTATTCGATGGTGTCGTTGAACAGCACCGTATCCTGCGGCACGATGCCGATCGCGTGGCGCACCGAGTCCTGCGTCAGCGAACGCAGGTCCTGGCCGTCGATGGTGATGCCGCCCGCGTTGACTTCGTAGAAGCGGAACAGCAATCGCGACAAGGTCGACTTGCCCGAGCCGCTGTGCCCCACCACCGCCGTCGTGGTGCCCGGGGCGATCGTGAAGTCGACGTCGAACAGGATCTGGCGCTTCGATTCGTAACTGAAGTCGACGTGGTTGAAGCGTACCTGCGCGCCGTGCGTGACCAGCGGCTGCGCGTCCTTGGCGTCGGCGATTTCGCGGTTCTGGTCCAGCAGCGAGAACAGCTTTTCCATGTCGGCCAGGCTTTGCTTGATCTCCCGGTAGATCACGCCGAGGAAGTTGAGCGGAATATAAAGTTGGATCATGAACGAGTTGACCAGCACCAGATCGCCCAGGGTCATCGTGCCATCGATGACGCCGACCGTGGCGCGCCACAGGATCAATGTGACGGCGATGGCGATGATCATCGACTGCCCGGTGTTCAGCAGCGACAGCGATGTCTGCGATTTGACGGCCGCCGATTCGTAGCGCTGCAGGCCTTCGTCGTAGCGTTTGGCCTCGTAGTCCTCGTTGCCGAAGTATTTGACGGTCTCGTAGTTGATCAGCGAGTCGATGGCCTTGGTGTTGGCCTTCGAATCCAGGTCGTTCATCGTGCGGCGGAAGTGCGTGCGCCAGTTGGTGACGACGACGGTGAACGTGATGTACAACACCAGCGCGACGAAGGTGATGACCGAGAACCAGATGTCGTAGTGAAGCACCAGGTAACCCAGCACCAGCGTGATCTCCACCAACGTAGGCAGGATGTTGAACAGCGTGTACGAGATCAGCGAGCCGACCGCGCGCGTGCCGCGTTCGATATCGCGCGTCATGCCGCCGGTCTGGCGGTTCAGGTGGAAGCGCAGCGACAGCGCGTGCAGGTGGCGGAACACTTGCAGCGCGATGGTGCGCACGGCGCGCTGCGTGACGCGGGCGAACAGGAATTCGCGCAGCTCGGTGAACAAGGTGGTCGAGACGCGCAGCACTCCGTAGGCCACCAGCGCGGCGACCGGCAGCACCAGCAGCGCCTGCGGATGCGATGGCGTGATGGTCAGCGCGTCGATCAGCTTTTTCATCACCACCGGCACGCCGACGTTGGCCAGCTTGGCCCCGACCAGGCAGCACAGCGCCAGCAGCACGCGCCATTTGTAGACCCACAAATACGGAATCAGTGTCTTCAGGGTGGCGGCGTCGCTGCGGGTGGGAGCCGATGGGCTGGCGGGGTCTGGCGGGGAGTTCGGGTAACGGCGCATGGCGGATGTCGGCTTTTTATGGTTCAATCCCGGTAATTGTAGCCCCTGAAGAGAATTCACGATGACCACGCCCGAAAATCCAACACCCATCGCCGTCACCACGGTCAACCGCGGCCTGCCAGCCGGCAAAATGCCGGAGCTGCGCATGATGCCGTCGCCGTCCGACGCCAATGTCTACGGCGATGTCTTCGGCGGCTGGATCATGTCCCAGGTCGATATCGCCGGTTCGCTGCCGGCCACCCGCCGCGCCAACGGCCGCGTGGCGACCATCGCCGTGAACTCGTTCCTGTTCAAGAATCCCGTGTTCGTCGGCGACCTGCTGTCGTTCTATGCTGATATTGTCAAGGTTGGCAATACGTCCATTACCGTCAACGTCGAGGTCTACGCGGAGCGCAACCGCCTGCAGGCCGATACCGTCAAGGTGACCGAGGCGGTGCTGACCTATGTGGCGACCGATTCGGACCGCAAGCCGCGCAAGGTGCCGCCGATCGAAACGCTGATGCATCCGTAAGCGGCGCCCAACCGGGTGGACGCGCAACGCCGCATCTTCCTCGCCGCGCTGGCGGCATCGGCCTGCGCCGACGCCCTCCCCGCCTTGCCGGCCGGCGCCGGCAGCACCGGCTATCCCTTCAGCCTCGGCGTCGCCTCCGGTTCCCCCCTGCCCAACGCGGTCGTCATCTGGACCCGCATCCTGCACGATCCGCTCAACGCGGCCGCGATGCCGCCGCTGGCCTTCGCCGTGCGCTGGGAGGTGGCCGAGGACGAGCGCTTCAGCCGCATCGTCGCCAGCGGCACGGCCAGCGCCGCGCCGCAGCTGGCGCACAGCGTCCACGTCGACGTCGGCGGCCTGTCGCCGGCGCGCTGGTACTGGTATCGCTTCATGCTGGGCGACGCCGTCAGCCCGATCGGCCGCACCCGCACCGCGCCCGCCGCCGACGCGATGCCCGATCAACTCAAGCTGGCCGTGGCTTCGTGCCAGCACTGGGAGTTCGGCACCTACGCCGCGCACCGCCACATCGCCGCCGCCGCGCCCGATCTGGTGGCCTTCCTGGGCGATTACATCTACGAGTGGGGTCCATTCCAGCTGCGCCATCCGAAAAGCGCCGTGCGGTCCCATGAGAGCTTCACGCTGGCCGATTACCGCAACCGCTACGCCCAGTACAAGAGCGACCGCGATCTGCAGGCCGCGCACCACGCCGCGCCGTGGATCGTCACCTGGGACGACCACGAAGTGGCCAACGATTACGCCAACGACCGCGACGAACGGTTGAATCCCAAATTCCTGGACCGGCGGGCGGCGGCGTACCAGGCCTTCTACGAACATATGCCGGTGCGGCTGGTGCTGCCCAGGGCGGGCGACTTCGCCAATATGCGCATCTACCAGCGCTACGACTGGGGAAGGCTGGCGCGCTTCCATGTGCTGGACGACCGTCAGTACCGCGCCTGGCAAGCCTGCCCGCCGGCGGGACGCGGCGGCTCGTCGTCGGTGGTGCGGCGCCAGTGCGCGCCTCTGGACGACCCGCGGCGCGCGATGCTGGGCGAGGTGCAGCAGCGCTGGCTGGACGACGGCCTCAAATCGTCGCGGGCGCGCTGGAACATCCTGGCGCAGCAGACGCTGATGGCGCACAACAGCCAGGTGCCGTTCAAGAGCGAAGGCGACGCGCGCGTCTGGACCGACGGCTGGGATGGTTATCCGATGGCGCGCCGGCGCCTGCTCGACGGGCTGGCCATCAGCAAGGCAAGCAATCCATTGATCCTGTCCGGCGACGTGCACAGCTTTTTCGCCGCCGAAATCAGCCGCGATCCGGCGCGGCCGCGCTCCAACGCGAACGCGGTGCTGGCGACTGAGTTCTGCGGCACGTCGATCACGTCGCCGTCGCGGCCGCAGTCGCGCACCGACCAGTATGTGGCGATGAACCCGAGCATCAAGTACGGCCGCAGCGACAAGCGCGGCTTCATGCTGCTCAACCTCACGCCGGCGGCGACCACCGCGCATTTCGTCGGCTTGAACGATGTGCACGATACGGCCGGCGGCATCGCGACCGCCGCCAGCTTCGTGGTGCAAAACGGCCGGCCACAATTGAACAGGTAAAAAAAATCGCCCGCGAAAGGGCGATTTCGTGACAATTACGCGGCCGTCTTCGGCTTCTCGTCGCGCAGCTGGCGCCGCAGGATCTTGCCGACGTTGGTCTTCGGCAGCTCGTCGCGGAACTCGATGAACTTCGGCTTCTTGTACGCCGTCAGCTCGTGCTTGCAGTAATCCAGCAGCTGCTCGGCCGTCAGGTTCGCGTCCTTGCGCACCACGAACAGCTTGACCGCCTCGCCCGAGTTCTGATCCGGCACGCCGATGCACGCCACTTCCAGCACGCCCGGGTGCGCCGCCACCACGCCCTCGACCTCGTTCGGATAAACGTTGAAACCGGATACGATGATCATGTCCTTCTTGCGGTCGACGATGCGCGTATAGCCGCGCTCGTCCATGATGCCGATGTCGCCGGTCTTGAAGAAGCCGTCGGCCGTCATCGTCTTGGCGGTCTCGTCCGCGCGGTTCCAGTAGCCGGCCATCACCTGCGGACCGCGAATGGCGATCTCGCCGGTCTGGCCCAGCGGCACCGGATTGCCGTCGTCGTCCAGGATCTGCACTTCGGTCGACGGAATCGGCAGGCCGATGGTGCCGGTGAATTCCTTGATGTCGACGCGGTTGGCGGTGGCCACCGGCGACGTCTCCGACAAACCGTAACCTTCGATGATCGGCGTGCCGGTCACTTTCAGCCACTTGTCGGCGACGGCCTTCTGCACGGCCATGCCGCCGCCGTTGCACACCGAGTAGCTGGAGAAGTCGAGCTTGGAGAACTCCGGATTGTTCAGCAGCGCGTTGTACAGGGTGTTCACGGCGGGGAACACCGCCACGCGGTACTTGGACAGTTCCTTGATGAAGCCGGGGATGTCGCGCGGATTCGGCACCAGCAAGGTCAGCCCGCCCATGCGCATGCCCATCAGGGCGCTGATGGTCAGCGAGTAGATGTGGTACAGCGGCAGCGCGGCGACGAACACGATCTGCTCGTTGTGCTGCTTGAACTGCAGCCAGGCCTCGTTCTGCAGCACGTTGGCGATGATATTGCGGTGCAGCAGCATCGCGCCCTTGGAGACGCCGGTGGTGCCGCCCGTGTATTGCAGGAAGGCGATATCGTCATGTCCCTGCTTGGACGGCTGCAACGTCATGTTGGCCGCCTCGGACAGCATCTTCTTGTACGAAACCGAACCGGGCAGCGAGAACGCCGGCACCAGCTTCTTGACCTTGCGCACCACCAGGTTGACGATCGCGCCCTTGAGGGTGCCGAGCATGTCGCCCATGGTGGCGACGATCACATGCTTGACCTTGGTGTGCGAGATCACCTGCTCCAGCGTGGTGGCGAAGTTCTCCAGCACGATGATCGCTTCCGAGCCCGAATCGATCAGCTGGTGCTGCAACTCGCGCGGCGTGTACAGCGGGTTGACGTTGACCACCACGTAACCGGCGCGCAGGACGGCCGCCATCGCCACCGGATATTGCAGCACGTTCGGCATCATGATCGCCACGCGCGCGCCCGGCTGCAGGCCCTTGCTTTGCAGCCAGGCGCCCATGCGCAGCGACAGCTTGTCCAGCTCGCCGTAGGTGAGGAATTTATCCATGCACACATAGGCGTTGCGGTCGGCGTACTTGCGGAACGATTCCTCCAGCAGATGCGTGACCGAACGGTATTGCGTCGGATCGATTTCCGCCGGCATGTTCGCGGGGTAGGACTTGAGCCAGATTTTTTCCATCTTATGCAGCCTTTTTCTTTTCGTTGGTGTGTTCGTCCCGCAGCACGCGCCGCAGGATTTTACCGACATTGGTTTTTGGCAGTTCCTCGCGGAACTCTATGTATTTCGGTTTTTTGTAGCCGGTCAATTGCTCTTTGCAGTAGGCCATCAGCTGGTCGGCCGTCAGGCTCGCGTCCCTGCGCACCACGAACACCTTGACCGCCTCGCCCGAGTGCTCGTCCGGCACGCCGATGCAGGCGCACTCCAGCACGCCCGGATGGGCGGCGATCACGCCCTCCAGCTCGTTCGGGTAGACGTTGAAGCCGGAGACCAGGATCATATCCTTCTTGCGGTCGACGATCTTGGTGTAGCCGTTCGCGTCCATCACGCCGATGTCGCCGGATTTGAAGAAGCCGTCGGCGGTCATCACCTTGGCGGTCTCGTCCGGACGGTGCCAGTAGCCGGCCATCACCTGCGGGCCGCGGATGGCGATCTCGCCGGGCTGTCCCGGCGGCAGCGCGTTGCCGTCGTCGTCGAGGATGGCGATGTCGGTGGACGGCATCGGCAAGCCGATGGTGCCGGTGAAGTCGGCGATGTCGGTGCGGTTGCAGGTGGCCACCGGCGAGGTCTCGGACAGGCCGTAGCCCTCGACGATGGGAACGCCGGTCACCTTGCGCCAGCGGTCGTTGACCGATTGCTGCACCGCCATGCCGCCGCCGTTGCACACCTTCAGCGCGGAGAAATCCAGGTGCACGAAATCGGGATGGTTCAGCAGCGCGTTGTACAGCGTGTTGACCGCCGGCAGCATGTGGAAGCGGTACTTGGCAAGCTCCTTGATGAAGCCGCCGATGTCGCGCGGATTCGGGATCAGGATGTTGAGCGCGCCCACGCGCATGCCCCACATCGCGCACGCCGTCAGGGCGAAGATGTGATACAGCGGCAGCGCCGCCACGATGACGTTCTGTTCGGCCAGGCCGCCCATCGCCGGATGGCCCCACGCTTCCGTTTGCAGCAGGTTGGCGATCACGTTCTTGTGCGTCAGCACGGCGCCCTTGGCCACGCCGGTGGTGCCTCCGGTGTATTGCAGGAAAGCCGGGTCGTCCTGGTTCACTTCGACCGGCGTCAGCTTCATGCCGCCGCCCTGCGACAGCGCGTCCTTGAAGCGCACCGCGTTGGGCAGCGAGAACGGCGGCACCAGCCGCTTGACGTTGCGCACGACGAAGTTGACCAGCATGCCCTTCGGTGCGCCCAGCATCTCGCCGATGCTGCCGACCAGGATGTGCCGCACCTGGGTCCGGCCCAGCACCTGCTCGAGCGTGTTGGCGAAGTTCTCCAGGATGATGATGGCTTCGCAGCCGGCGTCGTTGAGCTGGTGTTCGAGTTCGCGCGGCGTGTACAGCGGATTGATGTTGACCACGGTGTAGCCGGCGCGCAGGATGGCGGCGATGGCGATCGGATATTGCAGCACGTTGGGCATCATGATGCCGACCCGCGCGCCCTTCTTCATGGCACGGCTTTGCAGCCAGGCGCCGATGCGCTTGGAGTGGGCGTCGACCTCGGCGTAGGTGAGGAACTTGTCCATGCAGACGTAGGCGTTGCGGTCCGCGAACTTGTGGAAAGACTCCTCCAGCAATTGCACCAGCGATCGGTACTGCGTCGTGTCGATCTCCGTCGGCATGCCGGGCGGATAGGACTTCAACCAGATTTTCTCCATCCTGTGCCTCTCGTCTCGTTATCATTATGATCGCGGCGCACAGTGCCGCTCCGAGCAGGTGGAGATCGTCTACGCGATCGGTATGAGCCTGCCTAAGATGCGATGCTATCGGGCACTCAGCCCGGACGCAAGCGCATTTAAGCATAATTAGAACATCGCTTCTAACGGCTTTTTATGCTGCACAGCAGCATCAGCGCGTCCCTTCGGCGATGGCGGCTTGTTGCGGCAGGCTGGTAACCCGCTCGGCGTCCAGCGTTGCGAGGCGGGTGAGATGGTCGAGCTGCTGCTGACGTTGAGCGAAATCAAGCAAAGCCAATTTTTGCGCCGCACCATAAAATCGCACGAACGTTCTTTCTTGTTTCATCAGCTCGCGGAAGGCGGGCAGGTAATCGTGGTAAGTTCCCACCGCGCTCAGGTGCGCGTTGGTCAGCGGCTCGGCGAACCAGCGGTCGTAGCCGGCGTAGCCGCCCCAGCTTTCCTTGAGCTTCTGGTAGTCCGATTTCAGGTGGGCGAAGATGCGGGCCTTCTCGGCGCGGCGGTGGCGGGTGCTGGTTTTGCTGGCGTAATTATCGGCCAGCATCTGGCGGTGCCTGACCAGCAGCGCCAGGAAGTCCTGGCGGCGCGCGTTGTTGCGCACGTAGCTCTCGCGCATCTCGGGCGTGCCGTACAGTTCCAGCCAGCGCTGCACGCCGGCCTCTTCCACGGCGGTGGCGAAGCTCTCGTTGAACTGGGTATCGCCCTGCACATACACGACCTGGTGCGACAGCTCATGGAACACCATGCGCGCCAGCTCGGCGTCGGAATAATTGATGAAGGTCGACAGCAGCGGATCGCTGAACCAGCCCAGGGTGGAGTAAGCGGGCACGCCGCCGACCTGGACGTCGTTGCCCTCTTCGCGCAGCTCGTCGGCGTAGGCGGAGGCGTCGGCCTTGCTGTAATACCCGCGGTAGCTGACGCAGCCGGCGATCGGGAAGCACCACTGGATCGGCCGCAGCGACAACTCCGGCGTGGCCACCACGTTCCACAGCACGAACGGACGCGACAGCGCGGCGTAGTTCTTGTAGCTGGCGTTATTGGGAAGGCCCAGTTCCTGCACCGCGAAGCGGCGGATCAGCAGGGCTTTTTCAAGGCGGGCCTTGAGACGGGGATCGGTGTTGGGATCACCCAGCCAATCGTCGATCGGACGGGCGTCCGACCACAGCGCGTACTGGCCCTGCGCGGCCTGTACGTAGTACCGCAACTGGGCGCAACCGGCCAGCAGAAGTACGGAGCATGCCGTCGCGAGCCAGTACTTGGCGCGCATGGCACGGCGGAGGAAATTGCGCATATGCTACCTTCAAGCAACGACTCTTTCAATTTCTACGAGTGTATCGTAAAAAGTCGGCGCGCGGCCCATGTCGGTGAGGCGCTGGCTGGTGACCTCGTTGGCGTTCTTGCCATCCTTCGCTAGCTTCTTCCACCACACTGACAAACCGACAACCATGCCCGGACGGGCCTTGTCGGTGACGCGCGCCTTGGCGATAAAACTGCCTCTGTCATTGTGGATGCGCACCATATCGGCGTCCGAAATACCGCGTTTCGCGGCGTCCTCGGGATGGATGTCGAGGTGCGGTTCGCCCTCCGCCGAGCGCAAACTCTTGACGTTTACAAATGTCGAATTTAAAAAGTTTCGCGCCGGCGGGGAGATCATCGCCAGCGGATATTTTTTCGCAAGTTGAGGGTTGCTAGCAACAGATTCGTATGGAGCTAGATAAGTCGGCAACGGATCGAGTCCGTCGGCCTCCATCGCGGCCGAATAGAACTCGCATTTGCCCGATGGCGTCGTGAAGCCGCCCTGCGCGAACGGGGCCTCCGGCATGTTGAGCTTTTGCCAGCCTTTCAGTTTCAACGACTCCCAATCGAAATGCACGGCGCGCACGTCCTTGGTGTTGAAGGCGATCGATGCCAGTTCGTCGTCGGTGTCGCGGAAGCAGGGATCGTCGAAGCCCATCGCCGCCGCCAGCAGGCGGAAGATCTCGGTGTTGGGCTTGGACTCGCCCAGCGGCGCGATGGCGGCGTTGTTGGCCATCATGTACAGGTGGCCGAACGACGTGTGGGCGTCGACGTGTTCCAGTTGCGTGGTGGCCGGCAGCACGATGTCGGCGTAGTCGACGGTGTCGGTCTGGAAGTGTTCCAGCACGACGGTGAACAAATCCTCGCGCGCGAAGCCGGCCGCCACCTTCGACGAATCCGGCGCGATCGCCACCGGGTTGGAGTTGTAGACGATCACCGCCTCCACCGCCGGGCCGAACGCGGGCGAGGCCGGGCGCAGCAGGTCGTCGCCGATGGTGGTCATGTTGATGGTGCGCGGCATGGCCTTGAGCAGGTCGGGCCGCTGCAGCGCCACCTTGTTGGACGGGAAGGAGCCGCTCGACGACAGCTGGATGCCGCCGGCCGCGTGGCGCCAGGCGCCCACCAGCGCCGGCAGGCAGGCGATGTTGCGCACGGCGGTGCCGCCGCCGCGCACGCGCTGCACGCCGTAGTTGACGCGGATCGCCACCGGCTCGCCGGCCTTGGCCGTGGCGCCGTACAGGCGCGCCAGCTCGACCACCTCGGCCACGGTGATGCCGCAGGTGTCGGCGACGCGCTCCGGCGTCCATTCGGCGACGCGCGCTTTTAACTGCTCGAAGCCGAGCGTATGCCGCGCGATGTAGTCATGATCGAGCAAGTCCTCGGCGATCAGCACGTGCATCAACCCCAGCGCCAGCGCGGCGTCGGTGCCCGGCAGCGGTGCGACGTGCTGGTGGCACTTCTCGGCCGTCAGCGAGCGGTACGGGTCGATGGCGATCAGCTTGGCGCCGTTGCGCTTGGCTTCCTGCGCGCGCGTCCAGAAGTGCAGGTTGGAGGCGATCGGATTGCCGCCCCAGATGATGATCAGCTTGGCGTTCTGGAACTGTTCCATGTCGGTGCCGACCGATCCGCCGATGGTGTACTTGTAGCCGGTCGCGCCGGCGGTGGCGCAGACGGTGCGGTCCAGCAGCGAGGCGCCGATCTTGTTGAAGAAGCGCGAGGACATCGATTCGCCCTGCAGCAGGCCCATGGTGCCGCAGTAGCTGTACGGCAGGATCGCCTGCGGCGCGCGCGCGGCGATCGGCTTGAGCCTGGCGGCGATGGTGGACAGCGCCTCGTCCCAGCTGATGCGCTCGAACTTGCCCTCGCCCTTCTTGCCGATCCGGCGCAGCGGGTGCAGCAGGCGTTCGGCGTGGTAGGTGCGCTCGGTGTAGCGCGCCACCTTGGTGCACAGCACGCCGGCGGTGGTCGGGTGGTCGGGATCGCCCTTGACGGCGGTGGCGACGCCGTCCTCCACGGTCACCAGCAGGGCGCAGGTATCGGGACAGTCGTGCGGGCAGACCGCGCGAACTTGTGTGGTTGTCATGTCTGAAGTCCAAAAAGCGTAGGCTGAAAGCAGTATCGTAAACCATTACGGGGCGGTGGATACCAAGCTTGGGGCCGGTCTGGATAAACTCGTACGACAAGGGCTACAATGGCTGTTCTCACCGCCCACAAGGCAGGCGACCCATTTTGGAGAAGCACATGAAACTAGTCGATCCCATCATTGCCTTTCAGTCCGAATTGCAGCACATCCGGCGCGACCTGCATGCCCATCCGGAACTCTGCTACGAAGAGCGGCGCACGTCCGACGTGGTGGCGGCCAAGCTGACGGAATGGGGCATCCCCGTGATTCGCGGCCTCGGCCTCACCGGCGTGGTCGGGATCATCAAGAACGGCAGCTCCAACCGCGCGATCGGCCTGCGCGCCGACATGGACGCGCTGCCGATGCAGGAGGTGAACACGTTCCCGCACGCGTCGCGGCATGCCGGCAAGATGCACGCCTGCGGCCACGACGGCCACACCGCCATGCTGCTGGGCGCGGCCAAGCACCTGGCGGAGCACCGCAACTTCGATGGCACCGTCTACGTGGTGTTCCAGCCGGCCGAGGAAGGCGGCGCCGGCGCCAGGCGCATGATCGAGGACGGCCTGTTCGAGCAATGCCCGATGGATGCCATTTACGGCATGCACAACTGGCCCGGCATCCCCTCCGGCCACATGAGCGTGGTCGAGGGGCCGATGATGGCTTCCAGTAACGAGTTCTACCTGACCATCAAGGGCAAGGGCGCGCACGCGGCCCAGCCGCACAAGGGCATCGATCCGGTGATGGTGGCGGTGCAGATTGCGCAGAGCTGGCAGACCATCATCTCGCGGCAGAAAAGTCCGCTCGACACGGCGGTGCTGTCGATCACGCAGATCCACGCGGGCAGCGCCACCAATGTGATTCCGGACGAGGCGAAGATGGTGGGCACCGTGCGCACCTTCACCACGCCGGTGCTGGACATGATCGAAACGCGCATGGGCGAGATCGCGCAGCATACGGCGGCGGCGTTCGGCGCGGAGGTGGAATACAAATTCCGACGAAATTATCCGCCGCTGGTGAATCATGCCGCCGAGACGCGCTTCGCGGTCGAGGTGATGAAGGAGGTGGTTGGCGCCGACAAGGTCGACGACAATGTCGAGCCGACCATGGGCGCGGAGGATTTCGCGTTCTTCCTGCAGGCGAAACCGGGGTGCTATATCTTCATCGGCAATGGCGAGGGGGATCACCGCGATGGCGGCCATGGACTGGGGCCGTGCGTGCTGCACAATGGCAGTTATGATTTCAACGACAATTTGCTGCCGGTCGGCGCCAGCTTCTGGGTGCGGCTGGCGGAGAAGAGTCTGCCGCTTAACTAACGCGGCCGCCAGTCAGCGTTAGACACGGTCCGGGGCCTTACCCACCCGCCGCCCCGGATTGAGCCGCTCCAACCCCACCAGCGCGGCGGAATGATCGGCCTGCGGCAACGTCTCCGCCAGCACCCGGTAGCGCTCCGTCACCAGCTCCGTGACCGGCAACGTCACCCCCGCCGCTTGGGCCGCCGCCAGGATATTGCGCTGATCCTTCAGCTGCGTCGCCACCTTGCCGCCGGCGACGAAGTTCCGCTCCAGCATGCGCTGTCCATGCACATCCAATATCTTGCTCTCGGCGAAGCCGCCACGGATCGCCGCGCGCATCGCCGCCGGGTCGGCGCCGGCGGCTTGCGCCAGCAACATCGCCTCGGCGACGACATTGATGGTCGCGCCGACGATCAACTGATTGCACAGCTTGGCTACCTGGCCGCTACCGGCCGGCCCAACCAACGTCGGCCGGCCCAGCGCCGCCAACACCGGCTCCACCTCGGCGAAGTCGGCGGGATCGCCTCCGGCCATGATCGCCAGCGTGCCCGCCGCCGCGCCGCCCACGCCACCCGACACCGGCGCATCGATAAAGCGCCGGCCCTGGGCCCGCAACTGCGCAGCAAACGCCTGCGCCTCCGCCTGCTGCGTCGAGCTCATGTCCACCCACAAGGCGTCGGGCGCCAGCGCCGGCAAGGCGTCACCCATCACTTGCGCGACGATCGGGCCCGCCTCCAGCATCGAGATGACGAGGCCGGCGCCGCGCACCGCCTCGTCAAGCCGCGCGACCGGCAGCGCGCCGGCCGACGCCAGCGCATCCGCCTTGGCGAAGGTACGATTCCAGACCGTAACGGAATGGCCGGCGGCAAGCAGGCGGCGTACCATCGGGTCTCCCATCAAGCCAATACCGAGAAATGTGATTCGCATAGACAATTCTGCTCCTGAACCAATCAAAACAACGGTGCGCCGGAAGAATTTTCGGAACACCGGTACAATCTTGGCAGCCGTATACGCAAATGAATACAGCACACAATACAAGGATACTATGTTCGCGAAAACAATGATGGCAGCAGCGGTTGCGCTGTTGATGAGCCAGGCCGCGGTGGCCCAACAAATGATCGACTCGGTGTCGGTGGACTACGGCACGGCGTCGAAGCAGCGTATGGTTCGACTGGGCGCGGCGAAGGATTGGGATGTGAAGTGGTTCCAGTCGAACGGCACGCACCTGAGCGGCTACTGGGAAGGCAGCGTCGGTTACTGGCGCCAGAACCAATACCGCGATGTGCCGGGCTCGGAAAAAAGCCTGTGGGACGTGGGTTTCACCCCGGTGTTCCGCTTCCAGAATGACAACAAGAAGGGCATTTACTATGAAGCCGGCGTCGGCGTTCACCTGTTGTCCAGCCTGTATCGGAACGATGGCAAGGAATTGTCGACCGCCTTCCAGTTCGGCGACCACATTGGCGTCGGCTACGTGATGCAGAATAACTGGGAAGTCGCCCTCAAGTTGCAGCACTTCTCCAATGGCAGCATCAAGAGCCCGAATGGCGGTGCCAACTTCCTTGAACTGAAAGCGGCGTACCACTTCTAAGCTAGCAGCCGGCCAGAAAGGCGCTTCTTCGGAAGCGCTTTTTTTACGTTCAGTCCGGACTTAAACGCAAAAAAGCCCACCAGGATCACCTGGTGGGCTTCTTCTTATAACTAGCCTGACGATAACCTACTTTCACACTGGTTGCAGCACTATCATCGGCGCAGAGTTGTTTCACGGTCCTGTTCGGGATGGGAAGGGGTGGGACCAACTTGCTATGGTCATCAGGCATTGACTGGTACTGGCGTCGCGTCTTTTTCCGCGCCGCCTGGAATCTTGAGGCCGAATTATAACCTTTTATGCCGTTTATTCGGTAAATTATTTGCTGATACGGACGAAAAAAAGCCCCGACCAAATCATTGGAAGGGGCTTTTTAATATAACTAGCCTGACGATAACCTACTTTCACACTGGTTGCAGCACTATCA
>NZ_FODC01000011.1 GCF_900110275.1 Duganella sp. CF517 | reverse complement strand
CTGACCACCGCCGGTGTCGCCGGCCTGACCACCGACCAGGTCGTCGCGCTGACCACCGCGCAAGCGTCCGTCCTGACCACCCAGCAGGTCGCCGCCTTCAGCACCAACGCCATCGCCGCGCTGGAAACGGCCGACTTCGCCGCGCTGAAGACCGCCGCCGTCGCCGGCCTGTCGACCAACCAGATCCGCGCCCTGACGACCGACCAGATCGTTGCGCTGACGACCACCGAAGCCAATGCCCTGAGCAGCGCGCAAGTGGCCGCCCTGAGCACCGACGCCGTCGCCGCCATGCAGACCGCCGACATCGCCGCGCTGAAAACGGCCTCGTTCGCCGGCTTGAATTCGAGCCAGGTCGCCGCGTTGACCACCGACCAGATCAAAGGCCTGGGTTCGGCGCAGTTCGCCGCGATGAGCACCGCCAACATCGCCAACGGCCTGACCACCGACCAGATCGTCGCCATGACGTCGGCGCAGTTCTCCGGCCTCAGCACCGCCCAGATCGGCGCCCTGTCGACCAACAGCGTCGCCGCGATCGAAACGGCCGACATCGTCGGTATCAGCACCGCCGGCATCGCCGCGCTGAAATCGAACCAGATCGCCGCCCTGGTCACCGACCAGATCGCCACGTTGTCGACCAACCAGATCGTCGCGCTGACCACCGCCGGCGTCCGTGGCCTGACCACCGACCAGGTCGTCGCCCTGACGACGGCCCAGGCATCGTCGCTGAGCACGCAGCAAGTGGCCGCCTTCAGCACCGACGCCATCGCCGCGCTGGAAACGGCCGACTTCGCCGCGCTGAAGAGCGCCGCCGTCGCCGCGCTGTCGACCAACCAGATCCGCGCCCTGACGACCGACCAGATCGTTGCGCTGACGACCACCGAAGCCAATGCCCTGAGCAGCGCGCAAGTGGCCGCCCTGAGCACCGACGCCGTCGCCGCGCTGCAAACGGCCGACCTGGCCGCGTTGCGGACCGCGTCCTTCGCCGGCCTGAGCTCGAGCCAGGTGGCCGCGCTGACGACCGCCCAGGTCAACGGCCTGGCGACCGCCCAGTTCGCAGCGATGAGCACGTCGAACATCGCCAACGGCCTGACGACCGACCAGATCGTCGCCATGACGTCGACCCAGTTCGCCAGCCTGAGCACCGCCCAGATCGGCGCGCTGTCGACCGCCAGCGTGGCCGCGATCGAAACGGCCGATATCGCCGGTATCAGCACCGCCGCCATCGCCGCGCTCAAATCGAACCAGATCGCCGCGCTGGTCACCGACCAGATCGCCACGTTGTCGACCAACCAGGTTGTCGCCTTGACCACCGCCGGTGTCCGTGCCCTGAGCACCGACCAGGTGGTGGCCCTGACCACGGCCCAGGCATCGGCGCTGAGCACGCAGCAGGTCGCCGCCTTCAGTACCGACGCCATCGCCGCGCTGGAAACGGCCGACTTCGCCGCGCTGAAAGCGAGCGCCGTCGCCGCGCTGTCGACCAACCAGATCCGCGCCCTGACGACCGACCAGGCCGTCGCGCTGACCACCGCCGGCGCCAACGCCCTGAGCAGCGCCCAGGTGGCCGCCCTGAGCACCGACGCCGTCGCCGCCCTGCAAACGGCCGACCTGGCCGCGTTGAAGACGGCGTCGTTCGCCGGCTTGAACTCGAGCCAAGTGGCCGCGCTGACGACCGCCCAGGTCAACGGCCTGGCGACCGCCCAGTTCGCAGCGATGGGTACCGCCAACATCGCCAACGGCCTGACGACCGACCAGATCGTCGCCATGACGTCGACCCAGTTCGCCAGCCTGAGCACCGCCCAGATCGGCGCACTGTCGACCAACAGCGTGGCCGCGATTGAAACGGCCGACATCGGCGGTATCAGCACGGCCGGCATCGCCGCGCTGAAATCGTCGCAGATCGCCGCGCTGGTCACCGACCAGATCGCCACGCTGTCGACCAACCAGGTGATGGCCCTGACCACCGCCGGCGTCCGCGCCCTGAGCACCGACCAGGTCGTCGCACTGACCACGGCCCAGGCAGCGGCGCTGAGCACGCAGCAGGTCGCCGCCTTCAGCACCGACGCCATCGCCGCGCTGGAAACGGCCGACTTCGCCGCGCTGAAAGCGAGCGCCGTCGCCGCGCTGTCGACCAACCAGATCCGCGCCCTGACGACCGACCAGGCCGTCGCGCTGACCACCGCCGAAGCCAACGCCCTGAGCAGCGCCCAGGTCGCCGCGCTGAGCACCGACGCCGTCGCCGCGCTGCAAACGGCCGACCTGGCCGCGATGAAGACGGCCTCGTTCGCCGGCTTGAATTCGAGCCAGGTGGCCGCGCTGACGACCGCCCAGGTCAACGGCCTGGCGACCGCCCAGCTGATCGCGCTGAGCACCGCCAACATCGCCAACGGCCTGACGACCGACCAGATCGTCGCGATGACGTCGAGCCAGTTCGCCAGCCTGAGCACCGCCCAGGTCAGCGCGCTGTCGAGCAATAACATCGGCGCCATCGAAACGGCCGATATCGCCGGCCTGAGCACGGCCAGCATCGCCGGCCTGCGCTCGGCGCAGATCGCCGGGCTGACCACCGCCCAGGTGGCGACGTTGACGACCGGCCAGATCGTTGCGCTGAGCACGGCATCGTTCCGCGCCCTGAGCACCGACCAGGTCGCCGCGCTGACCACGGCCCAAGCCGCTTCGCTGAACACCCAGCAAGTGGTGGCCCTGAGCAGCGACGGAATCGCCGCGATCGAAACGGCCGACCTGGCCGCGTTGAAATCGAGCGCGATCGGCGGCCTGTCGAGCGCCCAGATCCGCGCGCTGACCACCGACCAGGTGACCAGCCTGTCGACCGCCGGCATCACCGCGCTGACGACGTCGCAACTGGCCAACGCGCTGACCACCGACCAGGTCGTCGCACTGACCTCCAACCAGGTCGCCGCGCTGAACTCGTCGCAAGTCAGCGCGCTGGGCACCAGCAGCGTCGCCGCGCTCGAAACGCAGGACATCGTCGGTCTGAAATCGTCGGCGATGGCCGCGCTGCGCACCGTCCAGGTGGCCGCGTTGACCACCGACCAGATCACCGCGCTGGGCACCGCGCAAGTGTCGGCCCTGAGCACGGCGGCCTTCGCGGCCGGCCTGACCACCGACCAGGCCGTGGCGCTGTCGAGCAACCAGTTGAACGCGCTGAGCACCGCGCAGATCCGGGCGCTGTCGACCAACAATGTCGCCGCGCTGGAAACGGCCGACATCGCCGCGCTCAAGACGTCGTCGTTCGTCGCCCTGAGCACGACGCAGCTGGTGCGCCTGACCACCGACCAGGTGGTGGCGCTGAGCACCGGCCAGATCAAGTCGCTGAGCTCGTCGCAAGCGAACGCGATGACCACGACCCAGATCGCGGTCATGAGCACCGGCCAGGCCCAGGCGCTGTTCAACGCGTCCAAAGGTCTGTCGCCGCTGGTCCTGGACCTGAACGGCAACGGCATCGAGACGCTGGGCGCCTCGGCCGGCGTCAGCTTCGACCTGACCGCCTCCGGCACCAAGGTCAACGCCGGCTGGGTGGGCGGCGGCGACGGTCTGCTGGTGCGCGATGTCAACGGCGACGGCACCATCAACGATGGTAGCGAGCTGTTCGGCGTAGGCACCACGTTGGCCGACGGTTCCAAGGCCACCAACGGCTACGACGCGCTGGCCCAGCTCGACAGCAACGGCGACGGCATCATCGACGCCAAGGACAGCGCCTTCGCCAGTCTGCAGGTATGGGTCGACGGCAATGCCGACGGCGTCAGCCAGGCCGACGAGCTGAAATCGCTGGCGTCGCTGAACATCACCAAGCTGAACCTGGACGTCAAGGTCAACGGCGCCCGCGACAACGGCAACATCATCGGTCTGACCTCGACCTTCGAGACCGCCGATGGCGCCACCCACGCCGCGGCCGACGTCTGGTTCGCGGCCGGTACGGCCAGCACCAACCTGACCAGCTCGGTCAGCGGCCTGGCGTCGGCGATGTCGAGCTTTGGCGCGGCCAGCGCGGCCACCACCGTGACCAAGCTGGAGATGCCTTCCAGCACGAACACGGCGGTCGCGGCGATGGCCAGCGCGATCGGCAACTACGACACCAAGCTCAGCGCCGTGAGCAACTCGGTCTCGACCGAGGAGACGCTGCGCCTGAAGGCCCTGCAGGGCGCCCATCACCAGGGCATCCTGGCGGCCAAGTAAGCTTGGTGAGCGCATCGGCTGGCCGACCGGCCAGCCGTTCGCCAAGACGGCAAGACCCGCGGGTCTTGCCGTTTTTTTTTGATGCGCCGAACAGCGGGGTAAACCTGCTTGTGCTTCTAAACAACAAAAGCCGTTTGCGGGCTCTGCGCTGGGTTAGAATCCGAAGGCTGGCACGATAGTGCGCGAAGGCAAACCTCACCGCGCACACGGCCCAGTTCTTTCCCATACACCAGGCCTATGCACGATAAATTTCCCCATACCGCGATCCAGTGCCTCACCGCCATCGCGCAACATCATGGTCTGCAAATCAATCCCGAGCGGCTGATCGACGAGTACGCGCTGCGCGCCGAGGAGCCGGGCGACGGCGCGCTGCTGCGCATCGCCGCGGATATCGGTTTGAAAGCCAAGGCGGATAAACTGAACTGGTCGCGGCTGATGGCGCAGGGCGGCGTGTTCCCGCTGATGGCGCGCCTGGCCGACGGCAACATGATCATCGTGGTCGGCGTCAAGCCGGCCGACGCGGTCGGCCACCCGGGCGCCGAGGACCAGGTCGCCGTGCTCAATCCGACCAACGCCAACGCCGCAGTGGTCATGGTCGCGCGCGGCGAGTTCGAAAAGCGCTGGGCCGGCGAGGTGCTGTTCGTCAAACGCCAGCACAAGCTGACCGATCCCAACCAGCCGTTCGGGCTGCGCTGGTTCATCCCCGAAATCCTCAAGCAGAAGGCGGCCTTCCGCGACATCTTCATCGCCGCCATCGCCATGCAGCTGCTGGCGCTGGCCTCGCCGATCTTCTTCCAGCTGGTGATCGACAAGGTGCTCACGCACCAGAGCGTGACGACGTTGCAGGTGCTGGCCGTGGGCATCGTCATGGCGCTGGTGTTCGACGCCACCTTCGGCTTCCTGCGCCAGACGCTGACCCTGGCCGCGTCCAACAAGATCGACATGCGCCTGACGCGGCGCGTGTTCGCCCACCTGCTGTCGCTGCCGATCGATTTCTTCGAGACCACCAGCGCCGGCGTGGTCACGCGCCACATGCAGCAGCTTGAAAAGATCCGCAACTTCCTGACCGGGCGCCTGTTCTTCACCGCGCTCGACCTGATCGCGCTGCTGGTGTTCGTGCCGATCCTGTTCAGTTATTCGTTCAAGCTGGCGATGATCGTGCTGCTGTTCGCGGCGCTGATCGGCGGCGTCGTGCTGGCCATGGTGCCGACCTTCCAGCGCCGCCTCAACGCGCTGTACTCGGCCGAAGGCCAGCGCCAGGGCATGCTGGTCGAAACCATCCACGGCATGCGCACCGTCAAGGCGCTGGCGATCGAACCGTCGCAGCGGCGCATCTGGGACCAGCGCTCGGCCGAGGCCATCACGATGCACTTCCGCGTCGGCCAGATCTCGATCGCCGGCAACGCCGTCACCGACTTGCTGGGCAAGCTGCTGCCGGTGACGTTGATCGTCGTCGGCGCCGCCGACGTGTTCGACCAGACCCTGTCGGTCGGCGCGCTGATCGCCTTCCAGATGCTGGCCGGGCGCGTCACCGGTCCGCTGATCTCGCTCGTCGGCCTGGTCAACGAGTACCAGGAGACGGCGCTGTCGGTCAAGATGCTCGGCGAGGTCATGAACCGCGCGCCCGAGGGCCGCGCCGGCGCCAACGGCCTGCGCCCGGTGCTCGAGGGCGAGATCCGCTTCGACGACGTCACCTTCCGCTATCCGGGCGCGCAGGCGATGGCGCTCAACAAGGCCAGCTTCACCATCGAGCAGGGTACCGTGGTCGGCATCGTCGGGCGCAGCGGCTCGGGCAAGACCACCTTGACCAAGCTGATCCAGGGCTTGTATCCGGTGCAGGAGGGCATCGTGCGCTTCGACGGCATCGACGCCCGCGAGATCGAGCTGTCGCACCTGCGGCGCCAGATCGGCGTCGTGTTACAGGAGAACTTCCTGTTCCGCGGCACCGTGCGCGAGAACCTGTCCGTCACCAAGCCCGACGCCACGTTCGATGAACTGGTGGCCGCGGCGGTGGCCGCCGGCGCCGACGAATTCATCGAACGCCTGCCGATGGGCTACGACACCGTGCTGGAAGAGAACGCGTCGAACCTGTCGGGCGGCCAAAAGCAGCGCCTGTCGATCGCCCGCACGCTGGTGGCGCGCCCGCGCATCCTGATCCTCGACGAGGCCGCCAGCGCGCTGGACCCGGAAAGCGAAGCCATTTTCATCGGCAACCTGTCGAAGATCGCCGTCGGCCGCACGGTGGTGATGATTTCGCACCGCCTGTCGACCCTGGTCAACGCCGACAAAATCATGGTCATGCAGCAGGGCAGCCTGATGGATGCGGGCCGTCACGAAGAACTGCTTACACGTAGCGAAACTTACCAGCACCTATGGAACCAGCAAACAAGCCACCTTTAAGCTTCAAGCGCCGCAAGGACGAGACCGAGATCGAGTTCCTGCCGGACGCCGACGCCATCGAGCGCGGTCCGCTGCCGCGGTTCGTGCGCCTCACGCTGCACTTGCTGCTGCTGGTGTTCATCGCGTTCATCCTGTGGGCCTGCTTCTCGCCGGTCGAAAAGATCGTCGTCGCCCACGGCCGGCTGGTCAATCCGCTGCCCAACATCGTGGTGCAGCCGCTCGAGACGTCGATCATCCAGAGCATCGACGTGCGCGTCGGCCAGATCGTCAAGAAGGGCCAGGTGCTGGCCACGCTGGACCCGACCTTCAGCGCCGCCGACGAGTCGCAGCTGCGCATCCGCCTGCAAAGCCTGGACACCCAGGCCGCCGGCCTGCGCGCCGAATTGTCGGGCAAGGCCGGCGCCGCCGTCGGCAGCGGCTCGAGCGCCGACGCCCAGCTGCAGTCGCAGCTGTCGAGCGAGCGCAGGGCCAACTTCGAGGCGCAAAAGACCAAGATGGACCAGAACATCGCGCGCCTGCGCGCCGGCCTGGAAACGAACAAGCACGACCAGGTGATCCTGGCCCAGCGCGTCAAGGCGCTGCGCGAGGTCGAGGCGATGCAGGAGCAGCTGATGGCCGAGCAGTTCGGCGCCAAGATGCACCTGCTCGAGGCGCGCGACCGCCGCCTCGGCGTCGAGCGCGACATGGACATGCAGCGCAACAAGGCGATCGAAATGGCCAGCGAACTGGCGGCGGCCCAGGCCGAGCGCTCGGCGTTCGACAAGAGCTGGCGGCAAAAGGCGATGGAGGACTTGCTGACCGCCTCGCGCGACCGCGACGGCATCAACGAGCAGCTGGCCAAGGCCGACAAGCGCCTCAAGATGATCCAGATGGTGGCGCCGGCCGACGGCGTGGTGCTGGAGATCGGCAAGCTGTCGGTGGGCTCCATCGTGCGCGAGGCCGAGGCGCTGTTCACGCTGGTGCCGCTGGGCGCCGAGCTGGAGGCCGAAGTGCAGATCGACTCGCTCGACATCGGCTACATCAAGCCCGGCGCCGTCACGCACCTGAAGGTGGACGCGTTCTCGTTCATGAAGCACGGCATGCTCGAGGGCAAGGTACGCACCATCAGCCAGGATTCGTTCAAGCGCGACGCCGCCGACAAGAACGGCGGCGGCATGGACGCCTACTACCTGAGCCGCATCCAGTACAAGGGCGACCTGAAGAAAATGACCGAGGGCACGCGGCTGCTGCCCGGCATGACCGTCTCGGCCGAGATCGTCGTTGGCCACCGCACCGTGATGTCGTATCTGCTGTATCCGCTCACCCGGGCGCTGGACGAATCGATCCGCGAACCATAACCGCTCACCAGGAACCAGGAACCGCCATGTATTTAACTGTAGACAACGGATTCATCGAACGCCCGTCGGTTGCCGACCGCGCCATCGTCGAGCGCGTGATGACGGCCTATAACAAAGCCAAGGCGGTGCAGAAGGACGCGGCCGAGGAATACCAGGTCAGCCACATGTGGCTGCCGATCTACCAAAGCTTCATGGGCGACCTGATGGCGACGATGGCGCACCGCGACGTCGACAAGCTGGCGCACATCTACGCCAACTTCTTCCGCGACCGCAGCACCATCGGCATCCACGGCATGCCGGTCGACATGGAAAGCACCTATTTCTCGGGCAGCATCAGCGACGACGCCAAGGGCAAGTACCTGGCCGACGTCATGCACCGCATGAACATCTGGCTCGACTCGATCGGCAAGACGGTGCCGCTCGACGCGCTCGAGACGCCGAACGTGGGCAATCCGTACGGCTTCTACATCGACGGCAAGTTCTTCCGCGCCGGCGTCGACTACCAGCACTATTACGCCACCATCATCGGCCGCCTGATCCGCGGCACGTCGCACAAGACGGTGCTGGAACTGGGCGGCGGCTTCGGCGGGCTGGGCCACTTCCTGATGCGCGACAACCCGGACCTGACCTACATCGACGTCGACCTGCCGGAGAACATGGCGCTGAGCGCGTATTACCTGCTGAGCGGCTGTCCGGACAAGAAGGTCGCGTTGTTCGGCGAGATCGACCTGGCCACGGCCGACCTCACGCAATACGACGCGGTGGTGCTGCCGAACTTCGCGCTGGCCGACCTCAAGGACGACACGGTGGACCTGGCGTTCAACTCGTACAGCCTGGCGGAGATGTCGCTCAACAACGTGGCCAACTACGTCAAGCAGTTCAGCCGCCTGTCGCGCAAGTTCATCTACCACGTCAACCACACGGCGATCCCGCCGGTCAAGGCCGACGACTTCGCGTTCGACTTCGACAAGTTCGAACTGATCTCGCGCGCGCCGGCGCTGTGGAACATGGCGCGCAACAAAGACATGGACGAGTACGAGTACATCTACAAGTCCAAGCACCTCAGCTTTAACTAAAACCCGGGGTCAAGTCTGTCATTCGGACACAAGCTCGGCCGTACCGCAGGGATACGGTTGTGAACGTGTCCGAATGACAGACTTGACCCCCGATGTTTTATTGCAGCTTCGCCAGGACGGCGTCGACGTTTTCCGCCGTTAAACCTTGGTACAAGATGTCGCGGTTGGCGAGGATGGCCTCGTCGCTGACCTTGGAAAAGTCGAACTTCAGCATCCGCTCCACCACCGCCGGTTCGAAGCGGTGCTTGATGTATTTGGCCGGGTTGCCGCCGACGATGGTGTACGGCGCCACGTCCTTGGTCACCACGCTGCCGGCGGCGACGATCGCGCCCTGGCCTATCGTCACCCCCGACATGATCAGCACCTGGTAGCCGATCCAGACGTCGTCGCCCACCACGATCGGCCCCTTGGTCGACGATTCGAGCATTTCGCCCAGATACTTGACCTTGAACGGGAAGGTGGAGAAGCCGTCATACGGATGGTTCCCGCCCAGCATGAATTTGACGTCGCTGGCGATCGAGACGAAGCTGCCGATCGTCAGCCGCTCGGCGTCGCGGCCGTAGGCCATGATGTTGAGCTCGCCATACGAGCGGCGCCCCACCGTCACCCGGCTGAAGTCGAACGGTCCCGACGACATCGTCAGCATCGTGTGGTTGTGCGGGTTGAGCGCGCGCCAGTAGTCGGCCTTTTGCTCCTCGAACGATTTCTCCACCACCGGCGCCGGCGCGGCCACCGCCTTCGGCACGTCGGTGATCAAGTGTTCGATCGCCTTGTAGAAATAGTCGTCGTGCAGGTAGTCCTGCATGTGCTGGAAGAAGCCGCTCTTGGAAAAATCGTTGTCGCCGAAGTAGTAGGGAATGATGTGGTTGACCAGCAGCCGCTTTTTCTCGGCCTCGTAGACGGCGCGGTCGAGCTGGCCGCTCTCCAGATACGGCTTCATCAGCGAGAGGTAGTTGTTGCCGAACACCTCGGCGATGTTGTAGCCGCTCTTGCGGCCGATGTCCTGGCCGGCGAAGTAGGCGCCGTACAGCACGATCGCGCGCTTGCCCATCGCCAACAGGCGGAACGTGACGTCGGTTTGCACCAGCTTGAGGTGGACGTTGCGGCCGAAGTCGGGCATCGCTTCGAATTCCTCGCGCCACATGCCGAAGCCGCCGATCCACGTGCAGAAATACGAGACCTTGGCGACGAACTCGCTGAGCGTGTTGAGCGCTTCCAGCGCGTTGCCGGTGAACATATTGCCGTTGGTGAAAAACACCACCGGCCGTTCCACCGCCACCGCCGTGTACACCTTGACCAGCTCGGCCAGGCTGCCGTCGAGGATCATCAGGTTGTCGTTGTGCAGCTTCAGGTAGGTGCCGCGGCCCATGCGCAGCGCCGCCTCGAAGTTCTTGTCGGCGAACACCGGCTCCGGATGGCGCTGGTAGCGTATCTTGCCCGGAAAGGCGGCCGCGAACGCTTCGCCGACATCCTTGGTGTTGTCGTCCGAGCAGTTGTCCGAGATCACCACTTCGATGTCGCCGGTGTCGCGGAAGGCCGCCTGCGCGACGATGCTGTCGAGCGTGTGCTGCAGGAACGGCGCGCGGTTGAAGGTGGGGATGCAGATCGACAGGATCGGGCCGGGGGAAGTGGTCATGTCAGTCATGGGCGGTGTTGGCGGACGCGGCGATCTGGCCGCGCAGCGCTTCGAGGTCGATGCCGTGCTCGCGGCGCAGGTAATCCCAGCTGCCGTTGAATTGCGAGAAGCGGTCGTCGATGCCGAGCCGCAGCACGCTGGCGCGCGCGCCGCCGAGGCCGGCGACGATCTCCGCCACCGCGCCGCCCAGCCCGCCGATGCGGTTGTGCTCTTCCAGCACCACCAGCCGCGCATAGCGCCGCGCCAGTTGCCGCACCTGGTCGACGTTCAGCGGCTTGACGCACGGCGCGCTCCAGACCGCGTGGTCGTCGAGCGACTGCGCCAGTTGCACGGCGGCGTGCACCATCGAGCCGGTGGCGATGAAGGCGGTGTGGCCGTCGGCGCCGGCGCGCGCCGGCAGCAGGTCGCCCAACGGCGCCCGGCAAGCTTCGGCATGCACCGCCGGCACGTCCGATTTGCCCATGCGCACATACACCGGCCGCGTGAAGCGCAGCGCCTGTTCCATCGCGTAATCCATTTCGTGGTCGTCGCATGGCGACAGGATGTCGATGCCGGGGATGGCGCGCAGAACGGCGATGTCCTCGGTCGACTGGTGGCTGCTGCCCAGGGCGCTGTAGACGACGCCGGCGCCGTCGCCGATGAAGACCACCGGCAAGCCTTCGTAGCAGACGTCCAGTTTGATCTGCTCGAGCACGCGCACCGGGATGAAGCAGGCCAGGCCGTAGACGATCGGCTTGTAGCCGGCCTTGGCCAGGCCGGCCGCCATGCCCACCATGTTTTGTTCGGCGATGCCGCAGTTGATGAATTGTTCCGGGCAGCGGCCGCGGAACTCGTCGAACAGCGCGTAGCCGTGGTCGCCCGTCAGCAGCAGCACCTTGGGGTCGGCCAGCGCGGCGGCGGTGATGGCGCGGGAAAAAGCGTCTCTCATACCGGTTCCAGTTCGGCCATCGCGGCCGCGTAAGTGTCCGCGTTCAGGCGGGTGTAGTGCCACATGTTTTGGTCCTCCATGAACGACACGCCCTTGCCCTTGACGGTGCGTGCGACGATGGCCTTGGGCCGGCCGTCGCGGTTGGCCTTGAACCCCGCGAGGGCGGCGTCGAGCGCGGCCTCGTCGTGGCCGTCGAGCGCCACGGCCTCGAAGCCGAACGCGGCGAACTTGTCGCGCAGCGAGCCCAGCTCCATCACCTCGCTGGTGCGGCCCATCGCCTGGAAGCCGTTCTCGTCGACGATGACGACCAGGTTGTCGAGCTTGCGGTGGGCGGCGAACAGCAGCGCCTCCCAGATCGGGCCCTCGTTCATCTCGCCGTCGCCGACGACGGCGTAGGTCATCTGGTCGCTGGCGTCGAGCCTGGCGGCGAGCGCCATGCCGACGCCGACCGACAAGCCGTGGCCGAGCGAGCCGGCGGTCACCTCGCAACCGGTCACGTGGGCGTCGGACAAGCCTTTGAGCTTGGTGCCGTCGGCGTAAAACCGTTGCAGGTCGGATTGGGCCAGCCAGCCCTTCTGGTACAGGCAGGCGTACTGCGCCATCACGCCGTGGCCCTTGGACAGGATCAGGTAGTCGCGCCGCGGGTGGTCCGGGTTGTTGTCCGGATAGCGCAGGTGCTTGCGGTACAGCACGGCCAGGATCTCGGTCAACGAGAACGCGCAAGCGACGTGCACGGTCGAACCGGCGTAGGACATTTCCAGCACCGTGCGGCGGATGCTGTTTGCGCTGAAATCTGCTGTCATGGGGGAATCCTTCTTTCTATGGCGCGGCGGCGCCCGCTTCGAGGATGAGCGCCGCTTCGGCGGTGATCCCCTCGATCGAGGAGTACGCCGGTTGATAGCCCAAGCCGGCGGCTTGCCGGTTCAGTGAATAATAGTAAGGCTTGGCGCCGGTGGCGTTGACGACGTTGCCGGCGCCGGCGCCGGCCTGTTGGGCGGGGTCCGCCACCTCGTAGCGCAGCCCGAAGCGCGCGCGCATGGCCGCCAGCAGCGCGCTTTTCTCGACCGGCGCGGCGCTGTAGCAGTCCAGCGCGCGGTTGCCGGCCGGCGCGCGCAGCACGCAGTCGACCAGGCGGTGGAAGTCGTGCGGATGCAGGTAGTCGCGCACCATCGTGTCGGCCGAGGTGCGCAAGGTCGCGCCGTCGCGGATCGCGCGCACGATGTCGGTGATGAAGAAGCGGGCGTCGAGGTCCTGCGTGTGGCTGAAGTAGTTGAACACGCGCAGGTCGGTGATCGCCAGCTGCGGCAGCGCGCGGTGCTTGCATTCGGCGTGCAGCTTGGCGACCGCATAGTATTCCTGCGGCGCCAGCGCGTTCAGGTTGATCACGGCCGGCGTGTCGGCGTCGGCCGGCCGCGGGAACGTGCTGCCGTAGGCCGCGCCGCTGGACAGGAAGATGTAGCGGCGCTCCGGGTGGCGCCGCAGTTCGTTCAGCACCAGGTCGTCGAACTGCTGGGTGACGCCGAAGATGTCGCCGCCCATTTGCGCGGCGCGCCGCGGGTCGCCCACGCCGACGAAGTTGAGCACCGCCGTGTGCGGCGCCTTGCCGTAGTCGGCGTAGGGCGCCACCGCGAACCCCAGCGCGTGGCCGTCCAGCCAGCGCCGGGTCGCCGCCACGTCGCGCACGTACAGCAGCAGATCATGCTGTCCGGCGCCGGCGCGGGCGTTCGACAGGATCAGGTCCCTGGCGATCTGGCTGCTGGCACCGAGGATGGCGACGCGCTGCATCATGGTTAGAAGTTCACGCCGAAGAAGGCTTCCAGTTTTTCGACGGTGAAGTCCAGCATCTCGCGCGTCAGGCCGGGGAAGACGCCGATCCAGAAGGTGTCGTTCATCACGCGGTCGGTGTTGGCCAGGTCGCCCGAGACGCGGTAGTTGCGGCCGATCATGTACGGCTGGCGCGTCAGGTTACCGGCGAACAGCAGGCGGGTGCCGATCTTGTGCTGGTCCAGGTAGGTCAGCAAATCGACCCGGGCGACGTTCGCTTCCGGCTTGAGCGTCATCGGGAAGCCGAACCACGACGGGTCGGAATTTTCGGTCGCCACCGGCAGGATCAGGAACTCGGCGCACGACTGCAGGCGCTCCGTCAGATACGCGAAGTTGTCCTTGCGGGCCTGGATGAAACCGGCCGCGCGGTCGATCTGCGCCAGGCCGCAGGCGGCCTGCATGTCGGTGATCTTGAGGTTGTAGCCCAGGTGGCTGTAGGTGTACTTGTGGTCGTAGCCGGCCGGCAGGGTGCCGAAGCACTGGCAGAAGCGCTTGCCGCAGGTGTTGTCCTTGCCCGGCGGGCAGTAGCAATCGCGGCCCCAGTCGCGGAACGACTCGGCGATCATCTTCAGTTCCGCGTTGTTGGTGAAGACCGCGCCGCCTTCGCCCATCGTGATGTGGTGGGCCGGGTAGAACGACATGGTGCCGATGTCGCCGAAGGTGCCGACCATCTTGCCGTCGTAGGTCGAGCCGAGGGCGTCGCAGCAGTCTTCGATCAGCCACAGATTGTATTTTTTGCAGATCGCGACGATCACGTCCAGGTTGTACGGATTGCCCAGCGTGTGCGCCAGCATGATCGCCTTGGTCTTCGGCGAGATGGCCGCTTCCAGCTTGGTGACGTCGATGTTGTAGGTGCCCAGCTCCACGTCCACGAACACCGGAATCGCGCCGAACTGGATGATCGGGTTGACGGTGGTGGGGAAGCCGGCGGCCACGCCGATGACTTCATCGCCCGGCTGGATCGCGCGCGGTCCCAGCTTCGGCGAGGTCAGGGTGTTGAACGCGACCAGGTTGGCCGACGAGCCGGAATTGACGGTGATCAGGAAGTCGACGCCGATCATCTTGGCCAGCCTGGCCTCGAACTGGTCGTTGAAGCGGCCGGTGGTCAGCCAGGCGTCGAGCGAAGCTTCGACCATCAGTTCCATTTCCGGCGCGCCGACCACCTTGCCGGCCGGCGGGATCACCGTCACGCCGGGTTCGAAGGCCTTCGGCACGCTGGCCAGCGCGCCGTATTCGCCCACCAGCTTGATGATCTGTTCGCGGAGTTGTTCTTTGGTTTGTGCTTCACTCATGATTGCGGCCTTGGTTGTATGCGCAGATGCGCTTAAAGATATGCGGTATTTTGATAGGTGTCGATTTGCGCCAGCGTGAAGGCGCGCATGTCGGCGCCGTGCGCGGCGCAGGCTTTATGCCAGCCGACGATCATGTCGATGGTGTGGCCCAGGTGCCAGCGCGGCTGCCATTGCAGGCGCGCGCGCGCCTTGGAACAATCGAGCTTGAGGTAGTGCGCCTCGTGCGGTTGCGGCGCCCGGTCCAGCTCCCAGCTGGCGCCGTCGCCCCAGCTCTCGCACAGGCGCGAGATGATCCATTCGACCGGGCGCGCGTCGATGTCGTGCGGGCCGAAGTTGAAGCCTTCGGCATAGGCCGCGCCGTGGGTGTACAGGTGCTCGGCCAGCGTCAGGTAGCCCGACAGCGGCTCCAGCACGTGCTGCCACGGGCGGATCGCGTGCGGGCTGCGGATGCGCACCGGCTTGCCGGCGGCGATGGCGCGCACCATGTCGGGGATCAAACGGTCCTCGGCCCAGTCGCCGCCGCCGATCACGTTGCCGGCGCGGCCCGAGGCCAGCGCCACGCCATGCTCGGCGTATTTTTCCGGGTTGAAGAACGACGAGCGGTAGCCGGCCGTCACCAGTTCGGCGCAGGCCTTGCTGTTGCTGTACGGGTCGTAGCCGCCGAAGGCTTCGTTCTCGCGGTAGCCCCAGGCCCATTCCTTGTTTTCGTAGCACTTGTCGCTGGTGACGTTGACCACCGCCTTGACGCCCGGCGTGTTGCGCACCGCTTCGAAGAAGTTCACCAGGCCCATGACGTTGGTGGCGTAGGTCTCGACCGGATTGGCGTACGAGTAGCGCACCAGCGCCTGCGCCGCCATGTGGATGACGATCTCCGGCCGCGCTTCGAGCATGGCGTCGCGCAGCGCGGCGCCGTCGCGGATGTCGCCGATGATCGAGGTCATGCCGTCGGCCACGCGCGCCGTGTCGAACAGGCTCGGTTGGCTCGGCGCCGCCAGCGCGAAGCCGGTGACGTGCGCGCCCAGCTGCTGCAACCATAAACTCAGCCAGCTGCCTTTGAAGCCGGTGTGACCGGTGAGGAAAACCCGTTTGCCCTGCCAGAAGGAGGGATTCATGGCCATCGCTTCCACGGCGCCTTGCCGCTTTGCCAAAGGTCTTCGAGCAGCACCTTGTCGCGCAGCGTGTCCATCGGCTGCCAGAAGCCGTGGTGGTGGAAGGCGTCCATCTGGCCTTCGTTGGCCAGTTGTTCCATCGGCTCCTTTTCCCACGTGGTGCTGTCGTCGGCGATGTAGTCGATCACCTTCGGCGACAGCACGAAGTAGCCGCCGTTGACCCAGGCGCCGTCGCCCTGCGGCTTTTCCTTGAAGCTGACGATGCGCTGGCCGTCGATGTCGATCGCGCCGAAGCGGCCCGGCGGCTGCACCGCCGTCATGGTGGCCAGCTTGCCGTGCTGTTTGTGGAAGGCGATCGAGGCGCCGATGTCGACATCGGACACGCCGTCGCCGTAGGTGAAGCAGAACGCCTCGTCGTGTTCGACGTGCTGGCGCACGCGCTTGAGGCGCCCGCCGGTCAGCGTGTCGGCGCCGGTGTCGATCAAGGTCACCTTCCAGGGTTCGGAAAACCGTTCGTGCACTTCCATGCTGTTTTTTTGCAGGTCGAACGTGACGTCCGACGTGTGCAGGAAGTAGTTGGCGAAGAACTCCTTGATCACATAGCCGCGGTAGCCGCAGCAGATGACGAAGTCGTTGATGCCGTGGGCGGAGTAGCTTTTCAGGATGTGCCAGAGGATCGGCTTGCCGCCGACCTCGACCATCGGCTTGGGCTTGACAGTCGTCTCTTCGCTGAGCCGTGTGCCCAGCCCGCCTGCCAATATGACTGCTTTCATGCTATCCCCGGATTGTGATGTTGACGCAGATCACATTATCTATTGCGCCCGGGCTATTTTAAAGGAAAAGAACAGGCATTTTGCTGCCGCAGACCCGGCGATGGAGGATTTACCACACTATGGCGTGAGCAGCAGTTGGTAGCCGATTCGCATGGCGCGTTGCACCGCATCGAGCCGGTGTTGCGCGCTGCTCGCCAGCGCTAGATGATGTGTGGAAATGAGTGTGTTCATTTCGGAAAGACGCGTCGACAACAGCCGTTTGAAGGCGCCGGGCGCGCCGAAGTCGTGGCCTTGTTGGTGGGCTTGATGCAGCAGTTGCAGGCCTTCGAGCGCGCTGTCCAGCGTCGCCGCCGGCGTGGGCGCGGCCGCCGCCGGCGCCGACGGTGCGGGGCGGAAGGTGGACAGCGCGCGCGGCAGGTAGACGTAATGGCCCGCCTGCAGCGCGGTGAGGGCGGTGGCGACGTTGGCGCGTTCGCGGTAGGGGCGCTCGCGGTAGCGCCCGAACGCGTCGCCCAGCGTGGCGCGCTTGAGCAGCAGCGCGCCGGGCGCGCACATGGCCGCCGCGCCGCCACCGTCGCCGCCCAGCAGCATGTTGGACAGCGAGGCGCCGTCGACCACGATGTCGGCGGCGAACAGCGGCGCCGCCGGCAGCGGCTGGCCGTCCGGCGCGAGCGGCTGGCGCCAGCAGGCCACCACGCCGACGTGCGGGTGGTCGACGAAGCAGGGCAGCATGACGGCGATCTTCTCCGGCGCCAGCGTGTCGCCGGGCGGGGCGACCGCGATGTAGGCGCCCAGGGACAGCGCCAGGCAGTGATTGAGGTTGTCGAGCGCGCCGAGGCCGGGCGCGTGGCTGTAGCGCAGGCGCCGGTGTGCCTTCAGATGGGGCTTGAGCAGCGCGCGGCAGGCGCCATGCGGGCTGCTGTCGCTGACGATCACCTCGCAGTTGGCGTGGGTTTGCGCCAGCGCACTGGCCAGCGTGGCTTCCAGCGGCAGCGGGTCGTCGGCCGGGATCAGGATGCTCACCAGCGGCGGTGCGGCGTCGGCGGCTTGTTGTGCGGCCTTGCGCCTGCCGCGTTTTAGCGTGCCGCGCGCGACGCGCAGGTACAGCAGTTCGAGGTCGCGCGCCAGCGCCGGCGTGTCGAACAGCGGCGCGCCGGTGCGGTTTTTCGCGAGGCGGTTGCGCAGGCGGGCCAGTTCCTTCGGGTGGGTGGCGAGGCGGATCGCCCTGGCTGCGTACTGCTTTTCCGTGCGCGCGATCAGTTCCGGCAGGCCGGCCGCCTGCAGCAGGCTGCCGCACACGCGGCTGGCGAAGGTCCGGCCGGCGCATGTCAGCAACGGCAGGCCGGCCCACAACACGTCGCCGGCGATGGCGCCGGCGTTGTGCGGGCCGGTGTCGAGGAACAGGTCGGCCGCCTGGTAGCGGGCCGCCTGCCGCTCGCCGGCGCCGGCGAAGTGCAGGCGGTCGCTCGGTATCCCGCGCTGCAGCGCGGCCAGGCGCAGATTGTCGCGTACCTGTTCGCTGTCGGTTTGCAGCCATAGCACGCTGTCCGGCACCGCGTGCAAAATCCGCATCCAGGTGGTGAAGCGCTCCGGCACGATATGTTCGGCCGCGCCGAAGCAGCAGAACACGAAGGCGTCGTCGGCAAGGCGGTATTGCGCGCGCGCGCCGGCCGGCGGTGGTGGAGGTAGCGCGCGCTGGCGGTCTTGCGGCTGGAAGCACTGCGGCAGATACAGCGGTTTTTCGCTATGCTGCCCGGCCAGTTCGGGTGGCAGCACGAAACTGTCGGCCAGGACGTAGTCGACGCAGCCGTCGCCGCTGGTGCCGGCCGCGCCGAGCCAGCCGATCTGCACCGGCGCGGGCCGATGGGCGAGGATGCCCGGCCGTCCGCCCGGCAGCCTGCCGTGCAGGTCGACCAGGATGTCGATTTCGTGGGCGCGGATCGCCTGCGCCGCCTGGACGTCGCTCAAGGGGCCGATCGGCACATGCAGGTCGAAGGCGCGCAGCAGGCGTTGGCGCAGCGCCGAATTGTCCTCCGCGCTGCAGCAGAAGCCATACACTTCGACCTGGTCGCGGTCGTGCAGCTCCAGCAGCTCGGCGATCTGGCGTCCGGTCGGATGGGCGCCAAAGCCGCCGGACAGGTAGCCGACGCGCAGCTTGCGGTGGGCGTAGCCATCCGGGCCGGAGAGCGCCGCCGGCGCGGACGGGAGGCGGGCCGCCACCTCGCGCCGCGCGCAGGCCAGCTGCCGCGCCGGATCGTCGTCGAGGCTGAGCATCGCCAGCGCCGACGTGTGGTGCCGCAAGGCCGTCTCGCCGACGCCGGGCACGAAGCCGTGCACGGGCCATGCGCACAACTTCAGGCGCAGGTCCAGCCAGCGCGGCACGATCAGTCTTTGCTTGGGATCGAGTTGGAGGCTGCGCAGCAGCGCGTCCTCGGCCTGCGCCGGGTCGCCGCGCGCCTCCGCCAGCCTGCCGATGTTGTTCAGCAGGCGTACCTGCAGCGCCGCCGCCGCCGGCGCGACGGGCGGCAGCGCCTCCAGCAGGTCGAGCGCCTCGCGCCACAATGCCAGCGCCGCTTCCGGCTGGCGTTTGCGCTCCAGCAGCACGCCCAGACCGAGCTGGCTTTCGGTGAAGCCGGGGCGCAGCTTGAGCGATTTGCGGTAGGCGCGTTCGGCGCCGGCGTCGTCCTCGCCTTGCGCCTGCAGCACCGCCAGGTTGTACCACGCCACATACTCGAGGGGGGATTCGCAGCGTTCGAGCCACAGCGTGTACAACGCGATGGTCTGCTCGGTCCTGCCTTGCGCGGCCAGCAGGCCGGCCACGCCGATCAGGTCCATGACGGACAGCTCGCCCAGTCCCGCCAGCGCCAGCGCCAGCGTGCCCGCCTCCGCCAGATTGCCGGCGGCCATGGCTGCGTGCAGTTGACGGGTCATGGGCGTCCGTTCGCCGGCCGGTCAGGCCGTGGGGCCCGCGTCCCAGCCGTCGGTGATGTCCGCCGGGTAGCCGCGCTTGAAGTGGGTGGTCCAAGGATAGGCCGGGGCGTTGGTGCCGTCCTTGAGCCGGATCTTGCTGGCGTCGCACAGGAACGCGGCCGGATTGCCGGCGACGACGGTGCCGGGTGCGACATCGCGGTGCACCTTGCTGTGCGCCGCCACCAGCGCGCGCTCGCCGACCTTCACGCCGGGCAGGATCACCGACATCGCCGCGATGGCCGCGTAGTCGCCGATCTCGGCGCCCATCAACACGTTGCTGGGCGGGTGGGGATCGTTGGTCAGCACCACGTACGGCAGCAGCCAGACGAAATTGCCGACCTTGGACATTTTGCCGATGAAGACATTCGATTGGCAGCGCACGTAGTCGCCGATCTGGCAGTCGCCCTGGATATCGTTCATGGTACCGATCTGGAAGGCGACGCCGGCCACGGTTTTCTCGCGCACCACCACGCGGTGGCCTGTCACCAGCTTGTCGCCAAAGCGCGAGCCCTCGTAGAACACCGAGTGCGAGCGGATGCGCGCGCCCTTGCCGATCACCAGCGGCTGGCCCTCGGCCAATGGAGTCGGATAGCCGATCTCGCAATAGCCGTCGATGACGGAACCGTCGCCGATCTCCACGTTGTCGTGGATGATGGTGAAGGGGCCGACGCCGACGTCGGCGCCCAGTTTCGCTTTCGGCGAAATGATCGCGCTGGGATGGATCATACGGTGCAGAATTTACGCACGGCGGCGGCCACTTCGAGCGCCTGTTCGTCGCTCATGGTCGGGCCGATCGGCAGGCTCAGAACCTCGCGGTGGATCGCCTCGGCCAGCGGGAACGCGCCCTCGGCGTATCCGAGATCGGCGTAGGCCGGCTGCAGATGCGGCGGCACCGGATAGTGGACGATGGTGCCGATGCCCTGTTCGGCCAGCGCCTTGGCCAGCGCGTCGCGCTGCGCGTGGCGCACCACGTACAGGTGCCATACCGGCTCCGCCCACTCCGGCACGAACGGCAACGCCAGGCCGGCGATGCCGGCCAGTTCGCGGTCGTAGATGGCGGCGATGGCGCGGCGGCGGGCGTTGTCCGCGTTCAGCTTGGGCAGCTTGACGCTCAACAGCGCCGACTGCACCTCGTCCAGGCGCGAGTTATAGCCCGGCACCTCGTTGTAGTACTTGACCTTGGAGCCGTAGTTGCGCAAGGTGCGGACCTTGTCGGCCAGGTCGTCGTCGCTGGTGGTGACGGCGCCGCCGTCGCCCAGCGCGCCCAGGTTTTTGCCCGGGTAGAAGCTGAAGGCCGCCGCGTCGCCCAACTGGCCGGCCACGCCGCCGCGATACAGCGCGCCGTGCGCCTGCGCGGCGTCCTCGATCAGTTTCAGACCATGTTTGGCCGCCAGCGCCTTGAGCGGGTCCATGTCGGCGGTCTGGCCGTACAGGTGGACCGCCAGGATGGCCTTGGTGCGCGGCGTGACGGCCGCCTCCACCAGCGCCGGATCGATGTTGAAGCCGTCGGCGGTCGGCTCGACCGGGATCGGCGTGGCGCCGCAGTCGCTGACTGCCAGCCAGGTGGCGATGAAGGTATTGGACGGCACGATCACCTCGTCGCCCGGGCCGACGCCGTAGGCCTTGAGGATCATGAAGATCGCATCGAGGCCGTTGGCCACGCCGATGGCGTGCCTGCTCTTGCAGTAGGCGGCGAAACTGGCTTCGAAAGCCGACGTCTCGGCGCCCAGCACATACCAGCCGGAGTGCAGCACGCGCTTGAACGCCGCCTCCAGTTCGTCGGCTTGCGACAGGTTGATGGCTTTCAGGTCGAGGAAGGGAACGCTCATGGTGACACTCGCTTATGGTGGTTTGCCGCGGCCACGAATTCGTCGTAGTCGTGATAGTAGTCTTTGGGGTCGTACAGGGTCGAGGCCATCACCACGCACACCGCGCCGGACGAGAAGTTCTCGACTTCGCGCCACATCATGCCGGGCACGTACAGACCGTAATAGGAGCGGTTGAGCTGGAATTTCTTGCGTTCGAAGCCGTCGTCGACGATCACGTCGAAGCTGCCCGACATCGCCACGAACAGCTGTTGCAGCTCGATGTGGCCGTGGCCGGCGCGCGCCGATCCGCCCGGCACGTCATACAGGTAGTAGACGCGCTTGATATCGAACGGGATATGCACGCCGCCCTCGATCACCGACAGGTTGCCGCGCACGTCGTGGTGCGGCGGCAGGTCGATCAGCCGGCACTGGTCCATCATGACTGCGCTCCCCCGCGGTTGGCCGCCAGCACCGCGTGGAAGCGCTGCTGGGACGTGGCCATCATCGGGAACACGCCGCCCAGGCGCGCCGACACCTCGTCGACGGTGGGCGCCATCACCGCCAGTTCCTCCGGCGCGACGATGCCGATGTCGGCCGATTCGATCAGCAGGTCGATGTAGTCGGAGAAGCAGTAGCCGAAGTTCGGGTTGCTGTTCGGGTTGGAGTTCGATTCCAGCCGGCGGTCGTGGCGGAAGTAGGACAGCTCCTCGTCGATGTAGAACACCTTGCCGTCGCGCGCCAGGTTGAAATAGGCGGCGACGTCGGCCAGGCCCAGGGTGCAATCGTGGTGGTGGTACTTGAACAGGTGGCGGCCGATTTCCCACAGCCGCTCGCGGCGGAACATGATGGAGCTGAATTCGCCGACGAAATTGCGCATGCCCAGCACCATGCTGCGCTGCATATCGCGCGCCGGCATGCTGCCGCTGGCCTCATACGGACGGCGCGTCTCGGTGCGTTCGTTGTCGACGTTGATCACCTGCGAGGCCGAGAACACCAGCTGGATCTCCGGATCCATGTTCATCGTCGCGACCATGCGCTCGATGCAGAACGGGTGCAGCACGTCGTCGTCGAACAGGGGCTTGATCAACTGGCCCTTGGCCGCGAACAGCGCCGTGAGCACGTTCTGCTCGCGGATCGCCGAATTGCGCTGGTAGATCAGGTGGCCGCCGTACTTGGCGCAGATCTCCTTGATCGCCTCGGTCGGGCAGTTGTCGCTGACGAGGATCTCGATGTTCGGATAGCTCTGGCCCAGCGCGGAGCGCAGGCAGGTCTCGAAATGGCCGGTTTTATACGACGGGATGACGATGCTAACTAATGGCAAACTCATAGTGCGTTCCCTGCTCAAGCGGCGACTGCCGTTACGATGTACTGCCACGGCAGCGCGTCTTCCACCGCCACCACCGGATCGATGCCGCTGGCGCCGGCCATCAGCCGGATCGCCGGCAGGTATTTTTCACGCGCCGGCTCGTCGACGATGCGCGCGCTGCCGCCGCTGATCTGGAAGCCGGCCTGCTGGAACATCTCCAGCATGGCGCCGCGCGTGAAGATGCGCTTGCGCGATTTCTCCAGTCCCGCCGGGCCGTAGCGCAGGTCGCCGGCGTTCATGCGCGCCTGGATGCTCCAGTGCTGGAAGTTGCGGATGGTCGCCACGATCTTGCCGCCCGGCGCGATGCTGGTGCGGATTTTCTGCAGCAGGGTCCACGGATCGTCGATCATCTCCAGCGCCTCGTCGAGCACCCAGCAATCGGCGCCGCGCACGTGGTCCCACAAATCCGGGCCGGCGTGTTCGATTTCAACGTTGAAGACGAAATCGCAATGCGGGCGGGCCGCCTGGGCGGGCGCCGGATCGGCCTCGATGCCGGTGTAGTCGACGATGGCGTTGCGCGCCTTGTAGGCCTTGGCGAAGGCGCCGTCGCGGCAATGCACCTCGACGATCTTGCGCGCCTCCGGCGGCATGAACTGCAGCAGGTCGGTGTTGACCACGGTGGTGGCGCTGGGCAGGTCGTAGTGGTAGCCGCCGGTGCGGATCACGGTGCCTTGCCAGTCATGCTTGATGTAGTTGCGCTTTGGCGGCTTGGGCGCGAAGTCCTCGCGCACCCACTCGATGCTCCCGATCAGATCATGGGCGCCGGCTTGGTGGATCGCCAGCATGGTGGAGATCATCGGCGCGCCGTGCTTGATCGGCATCGGCCACTGGCGCACCACCTCGATATTGGTCAGCATACAGGCCGGGTGCAGGTAGCGCACGACGCCGTCGGCGCGATCGTAGCCTTGCTCGTTGACCGGCTGGATGGTGCCGACGCCGTACATGCCCGGACGCAGATGGCTGTGCAGCGATTCGATGAAACCGCCCTTGATAATCTCGACGTCGGAGTCGAGGAACAGCACCTCGCCGGACAGGCCCAGATGGTTGATCGCCCAGCGCAGGCCCGGGCCGTGGTGGATGTTGTAGCCGAACGGGATGAACTCGACGTTCTCGAAGCCGTCGGTGATGGCGCGGATCTTCTCGGCCACGTCCGGGTTGGAGCCGTCGATGATGTAGACGCGGTTGGTGTAGAACTGGCGCAGGGTGCGCAGCAGCGCCTCGATCAGGTCCGGCGAGTTGTAGGACACGCTGATGATCGGGATCTGGTCGATGCGCACCGGTTCGGACGCCGCGTTCTGCGACGGATCGTCGGACGGGCGCACCGCGTGCTGCGGCGCGGGCATGCGCGGCGCGGCCGGCTTGGCCACCTGCTGCAGCACGGTCTCGAGGTTGCGCACGAAGCGCGGCGTGTCGAACAGCGCGCAGGTCATGCGGTTGGCCACCAGCTGGCGCTTCATCGACGCGATGCGGTTAGGATCGTTGGCCAGCGCCACCGCCTTCTCTTCGTAATCGGCGAAGTTATGGGTGATCAGCTGCGGCAGGTCGACCGCGCGCAGCAGGCTGCCGGCCATGCGCGACGAGAAGGTGTGGCCGGCGCAGGTGAGCAGCGGCAGGCCGGCCCACAGCGCGTCGCTGGCGGTGGTGCCGGCGTTGAACGGGAAGGTGTCGAGGAACAGGTCGGCCAGCTGGTAGCGGGCCAGGTATTCGGCCGGCACGGCGCGGGTATTGAAGATCAGGCGGTTGCGGTCGATGCCGGCTTCCTCGGCGTATCGGTACAGGTTCTCGCGCACTTCCGGATAATCGGCCACCAGCCACAGGACGCTGTTCGGGACCCGGCGCAGGATGTTCATCCAGGTGCCGAACATGTCGGGGGTGAACTTGAAGTTGTTGTTGAACGAGCAGAAGACGAAGGCGTCCTCCGGCAGGTGGACGCTGGCGCGGGTAGGCTTGGCGGCGATGGCGCGCTGGCGGTCGTTGATCTGGAAGGTGTCGGGCAGGTACAGCGGCTTTTCGGTGAAGTCCTTGGTCATCTCGGGCGTGATCAGGAATTCGTCGGCCAGCACGTAATCGACGCCGGGCAGGCCGGTGCTGCCGGGGAAACCGAGGTAGGTCAGCTGCACCGGCGCCGGGCGGAAGGCCAGGATGTTCGGGCGCGCGCCCAGGGTCAGGCCGTGCAGGTCGACCAGGATATCGATTTCGTGGGCGCGGATGGTGCGCGCGGCCTGTTCGTCGGTTAGCGCGTCGATGCGGATGTAGTGGTCCATCGCCTTGACCACGCGGGCGCGGATCGGCGAACCGTCCTCGCGGCTCCAGCTGAAGGCATACACCTCGAACTTGCTGCGGTCGTGCAGCTCATAGAGTTCGGCGGTCAGGATCGAGACCGCGTGCGAGCAGAAGTCGGACGACAGGTAGCCGATGCGCAGGCGGCTGTGGCCATAGCCATGGGCGCCGGTCAGCGGGGCGACGGCGGCGTTGACCTTCTCGTTGACGAAGCGGCGCGCGGCGGCCAGCTGCTGGGCGGGATCGTCGGAGGCGCTGAGCATCGCCAGCGCCGAGGTGCCGTCGATCATGGTGCTGACCGAGATGTGTTCCAGGCCGCTGTAGACGGGCCACTCGCACTGCTTCTGGCGCAGGTGCACCCAATGGGTCATCACGTTGGCCTGCTGCGGATCGATGCCCAGGCTCAGGGCCAGCATCTTCTCGGCCTCGGGGTAGCGCTTGCGGATCTCGAGCAGGCGTCCGAGGTTGTTCAGGGTTTGCACGTGCAGGGTCGGATTGGTCTTGATATCCGGCTCGACGTCGGTGAGGATGGAGTTCCACATCGCCAGCGCCTCCTCGGGGCGGCCGACCCGTTCGAGCAGGGTGCCCAGGTTGAGGCGGGCCTCGACGAAGTTCGCATTGTGCGCGATGGCCTGGCGCAGCACGGCCTCGGCGCCGGCATCGTCGCCGCTATTGGACAGCACCACGGCCAGGTTGAAGCAGGCCGCGTAGACCAGCGGCGACGGCGTGTGCAGGATCCAGGTTCGGTACAGGGCGATCGCGGCGGGCAGCTGGCCGCTTTCCTGCAGCACGGCGGCGGCGCCGAACAGGTCGCCGATGGAAAGCGCCCCGCTGGCGGCCAGGGCCATCACATTGCCCAGCGGGCTGGTATCGGAGGGAGCGGATGCGACAGGAGCTTGAGCGGTCATGGCTGGGCTTAAAGTTGGATCGGTCCGGCACGCGGCGAACGGCCCGCAGAGCCACAAAAGGTAGGCACTATCATACCTTTTGTCGCTGGATACGGGGCAACTTTTGGCTCAGGAGCAAGAATGTAAAACCACCTCTGCTCAACGGATAAACAACTCCGGGGTCAAGTCTGTCATTCGGACACAGGCTCCGCCGTATCGTGCAGATACGGTTGTGAGCGTGTCTTAATGACAGACTTGACCCCCGGGTGGGGTTAGCGGTCGGGGACGCTAAACCAGCTGGTGGCGCTGTGGCCGGCCTGCTCGCGGCGCGTGTTGGTGAGCGCGCCGGCGGCGCCTTGCAGACCCTGCCCGGCGTGGTACTGCTTGAGCGCGTCCGTCATCGCTTGCACGCTGTTTTCGGCGCCCGCGCCGGCGGCGCTCAACGCGGTCAGCTGTTGCGTTTGTGCCGCATCGTGGGCGCCGGGTGTTGCCGGATTGGCAGCGGTAAAGCTCGACAAGGCGTTGCTCAGGCCACTGACCTGCTGTTGCAGCGAGGCGGCCGGTGTTGCCGATGCTGCCTGTTTTTGCGCCAGGAACCAGACGTCGGCGCTGTCGTGCACGCTGCCGTCGGTGCCGGTGTAGCTCGACGTCAGGCCGATGACGTTGCCGTTTTGCTGCGCCAGCGCGTTGCTGGCGCCGGTGGCTATCGTGGCGATACCCAGTTGCGCCAGCGTCTTGAGCTCGTCGGCCTGGCTGACGCCGTCCGAATTGCCGTCGACCCAGACGCGCAGCGCGCCGAACGCGCCGTCGGCTTCGCTGATCTTGCCGTCGCCGTTGCTGTCGAGCGCGGCCAGCGCCGCGTAGCCGTCGGCCGCTTTGCTGCCGTCGGCCAGGGTCGTGGCGCTGCCGAACAGCTCGCCGCCGTCGTTGATGACGCCGTCGCCGTTGCGGTCCAGGGCCAGCAGGCCGTCCTGGTTGTCGACCCAGCCGGTGTGGACGGCCTGGCCGTCGCCGCGAATGTCGAACTGGACGCCCGCCGCGATGCTGACGGTGCGCACGCCGTTGCCGTCCAGGTCCAGCACCAGCGGCGTGGCGTAGTTGACCGAGGCGGCGTTGAGCGCCATCGTTTGCGTGACCGACATGGCCGCCACCTGGGCGCCGGTCAGGGCGTCCGCCTGCGCGATGCTGAGCGCGGTCAGATTGGCCGTGGTCAGCGACGGGATCTGCCCCGCCGTGAACGCGGCGATCTGGTCGGTGGTGAAGACCTGCAACTGGCTCGCCTTGAGGCCGGCCACTTGCGTGTTGGTCAGGCCGGCGATTTGCGCGGTCGACAGGTAGCCGATCTGCGTCACCGTCAGCGAACCGAGCTGGCTGGTGGTCCAGGCCGCCAGTTGCGTCGGCGTGAAGGCGTTGATCTGGTCGATCGTCAGCGCGGCGATCTGGGCGTTCTTCAGCGCGCCCATCTGCAAGGTGGTCAGCGCGGCGGCCTGGGTGCCGGTCAGCGCGTTGAGCTGCGTCGACGTCATCGTCTGGATTTGCGCCGTCGTCAGCGCTTGCAGCTGGGTGGTGTCGAAGGCGGCGACCTGGTCGACCGTCAGCGCGGTGACCTGGCTCAGCTTGATGCTGGCGACCTGCTCCGTGGTGAGGGCCTGGATCTGGCCGTTCGACAGCGCCGACAGCTGCGTGGTGTTGAGGTACCCGATCTGTGCGGTACGCAAGGCGCTGATCTGGCTGGTGCTCAGCGCGTACAGCTGGTCGGCCGTCATCGCGCCGAGCTGGGCGCTGGTGAGCGCCTGCACCTGCGTTGTGTTCAGGCCCGGCAACTGCGTGACGTCGAGGCTGGCAACTTGCAAGGTGCCCAGGGCGGCGACGTTGGCGGTGGCCAGCGCGCCGATCTGGTTGGTCGACAGCGCGATCACGGCGGTGACGCTGAGCGAGGCCGCCTGCGCGGTGCTCAGCGCGGCGAGCTGGTCGGTGCTGAAGACGGTGATCTGGGCGCCGTCGATGGCGGCGATCTGCGCCGTCTTGAGGCCGCGCACCTGGTTGGTGGTCAGCGCGGCGGTCTGGGCGGTACTCAGGCCGATGAACTGGCCGGCCGTCAATGCGGCGACGTCCTGGGTGTCGAGCGCGGCGACCTGGCCGGCGCTCATGGCGGCCAACTGCTCGGCCGTCAGCCACTGCATCTGCGCGGTGGACAGGCCGGTCATTTGCGCCGTCGCCAGCGCGGCGATCTGATCGGTGCTCAGGCTGCTGGCCTGGGCGGTGGTCATGGCGGCGATCTGGGTGGTGCCCAGCGCCCGGATCTGGTCGGTGGTCAACGCCAGCAGGTTGTCGATGGTCAAGCCATAGGCCAGCTGGGCAGTGCTCAGCGCGGCGATGTGGGCGATGTCGAGCGCGGCCACCTGCGCCGTTTGCAGGCCGTTGGCCAGCTGGCTGGTGCCGAAGGCGGCCAGTTGCGCCAGGGTCAGCGAATTGAGTTGTCCGGCGCCTAGCGCGGCGACTTGCACCGTGTTGATGGCGGCGATCTGGCGCGTGCTCAGGGCGACCAGATCGTCCGTTTCCAACGCGACGATCTGATCCGTCGTCAACGCGGTCACCTGTTGCGTGGTCAGGGTCGACGCTTGCGCGGTGCTCAGCGCGACGATCTGGTCGGTGGTGAGCGCTTGCACCTGGCTGCTGTTCAGCACCGAAGTTTGCGCGGTGCGCAAGGCGACGATCTGGTCGGTCGTCAGCGCGGCGATGCTGTCGCTGCCCAGGCCGTAGACGAGTTGCGCCGTTGTCAGCGAGCTGACGTGGTCGGCGTCCAGCGCGGCCAGTTGGGCCGTGTTCAGGCCGTTGCTGATCTGGCTGGTGGTCAAAGCGGCCAGTTCGGTCGTGGTCAGGCCATTGAGCTGGTCGCTGTTCAATACGCCGAGCTGGTCGCTGGTCAGGGCGACCATCTGGCGCGTGGTGAACGAGGACAGGTCGGCCGTCTCCAGCGCGACGATCTGCGCGGTCGTCAGCGCGGCGACTTGCTGCGTGGTCAGCGTCGACGCCTGCGCCGTGCTCAGCGCCACGATCTGGTCGGTGGTCAAGGCCTGCACCTGGCTGCTGTTCAGCACCGAGGTTTGCGCGGTGCGCAAGGCGACGATCTGGTCGGTCGTGAGCGCGGCGATGCTGTCGCTGCTCAGGCCGTAGACGAGTTGCGCGGTGGTCAGGGCGCTGACGTGGTCGGCGTCCAGCGCGACCAGTTGGGCCGTGCTCAGACCATTGCTGATCTGGCTGGTGGTCAAGGCGGCCAGTTCGGTCGTGGTCAGGCCGTTGAGCTGGTCGCTGTTCAGGGCGCCGATCTGGTCGCTGGTAAGGGCGACCATCTGGCGCGTGGTGAACGACGACAGGTCGGCCGTTTCCAGCGCGACGATCTGCGCGGTCGTCAGCGCGGCGATTTGCTGGGTGGTCAGCGTCGACGCTTGCGCCGTGGTCAGCGCAACGATCTGGTCGGTGGTCAATGCCTGCACCTGGCCGCTGCTCAGCACCGAGGTTTGCGCGGTGCGCAAGGCGACGATCTGGTCGGTCGTGAGCGCGGCGATGCTGTCGCTGCTCAGGCCGTAGACGAGTTGCGCGGTGGTCAGCGAGCTGACGTGGTCGGCGTCCAGCGCGACCAGCTGGGCCGTGCTCAGACCATTGCTGATCTGACTGGTGGTCAAGGCGGCCAGTTCGGTCGTGGTCAGTCCGTTGAGCTGGTCGCTATTCAGGACGCCGATCTGGTCGCTGGTCAGGGCGACCATCTGGCGCGTGGTGAACGACGACAGGTCGGCCGTTTCTAGCGCGACGATCTGTACGGTCGTCAGCGCGGCGACTTGCTGCGTGGTCAGCGTCGACGCTTGCGCCGTGCTCAGCGCAACGATCTGGTCGGTGGTCAATGCCTGCACCTGGCTGCTGTTCAGCACCGAGGTTTGCGCGGTGCGCAAGGCTACGAGCTGGTCGGTCGTCAGCGCGGCGATGCTGTCGCTGCTCAGGCCGTAGACCAGTTGCGCGGTGGTCAGCGAGCTGATGTGGTCCGCATCCAGCGCGGCCAGCTGGGCCGAACCCAGGCCGGTGTTGATCTGGCTGGTGGTCAACGCCGCCAGTTGGGTGGTGGTCAGTCCGTTGAGCTGATCGCTATTCAGCACGCCGATCTGGCGGCTGGTCAGGGCGACCATCTGGCGCGTGGTGAACGACGACAAGTCGGCCGTTTCCAGCGCGACGACCTGGGCCGTCGTCAGCGCCGCCACCTGGTTGGTGGCCAGCGACGCGGCTTGTCCCGTGGTCAACGCGGCGATCTGGTCGGTATTGAGGCCGGCGGCGATCTGGTCGGTGGTCAGCGCGGTGATTTGCGCCGTGGCCAGCGAGGCCACCTGGTCGGTCAGCAGGGCTTGCAACTGGCCGGTGCCCAACACCGTCACTTGCGCGGTGGACAGCGCAGCGAGGTCGACCGTCTCCAGCGCGGCCACCTGGTCGCTGCCCAGCGCGGTCAGCTGCGTGCTGCCCAGCGCGCGGATTTGGGCCGTGGTCAGGGCGACGATCTGGTCGGTGGTCAGGGCGGCGAATTGCGGCGCCTGCAGGTTCTTGATGGCGCTGGTGTTGATCGCGGCGAACTGGTCCGTGTTGAGCGCGGCCAACTGGGCCGAGTTCAGCGACGGCAACTGCACCGAGGTCAGCACCGCCACGTGGGCGGTTTCCAGCAGGCTCAATTGCAAGGTCGTCAGCGCGCCCAGCAACTGCGTGGTCAGGCCGGCGACGGCGCTGGTCGACAGCGCGTTGAGCTGTTCGGCGGTCAGCGCGCCGATCTGGTCGGTGGTGAAGGCGGCCAGCTGGTTGCTGTGCAGGGCGACGAAGTCCATCGTGCTCAGCGCGGCGATCTGGTCGGTGTTGAGCACGCTGATTTGCGCGGTGCTCAGCACGCCGACTTGCGCCGTGCCCAGCGCCCTGATCTGGTCGGTGTTGAAGGCGGCGATCTGACCGGTGCTCAGGCCGCCGATTTGCGTGGTGCCCAAGGTACTAACCAGGTCGGTTGTCAGCGCGGCGACGTTGGCGGTGGTCAAGGCGGCGATTTGCGACGTCTTGAGCACGGCGAAGTCGGCCGTCTCCAACGCGTTGAGCTGGTCGCTGCCAAGCGCGGCCACTTGCGCGGTGCTCAGCGCGGCCGTTTGCACGCTGCTCAGCGCGACGATCTGGTCGGTCGTGATCGCGGCGAACTGGGCGCTGTTGAGCGCGCCCAGTTGCGCACTCGACAAGGTGGCGAAGTTGTCGGTGCTGATGGCGGCGATCTGGTCGCTGCCGAGCACGCCCAACTGGCGGGTGGCCAGGTTGTCCATTTGCAAGGTGGTCAGCGCGGCGATCTGGTCGGTGGTCAGCGAGACCGCCTGCGCCGACGTCAGCGCGTCGAGCTGGGCGGTGGTGAGGTTTTGCAGCTGGTCGACGGTCAGCGCGGTCAATTGCACGGTGGTCAGCGCTTGCACCTGCGACGTTTTGAGCGCTTGCAGGTCGTCGGTGGCGATCGCCCGCACCTGGTCGGTGCCGAGCGCGACCAGTTGATTGCTGGTCAGCGCGGCCACTTGCGCGGTGGTCAGGTTGTCGATCTGGGCCAGGCCGAGCTGGCTGATCTGCCGGGTCCCCAGCGCGGCGATCTGGTTGCTGACAAGCGCGGCCAGGTCTTCCAGTTCCATCACGTTCAACTGGGCGGTGCTCAGCGCGGCGATCTGCGCGGTCGCCAGCTGGGCGACTTGGCGTGTCGTCAATTGGATGATCTGGTCGTCGCTGAGCGCCTGCAACTGGGCGGTGGTGAGCGCGTTCAGTTGGTTCGAGCCCAGGCTTTGCCACTGGTCGGCCAGCAGCGCGTTGAGCTGGTCGCTGGCCAGCGCGGCGATCTGTGAGGATTTGAGGGCCAGCAACTCGTCGGTGGTCAGCGCCTGGATTTGCGTCGTGGTCAGCGCCAGCAGCTGGTTGCTGCCCAGCGCCTGGGTTTGCGCGGTGGTGAGCGCGGCGATGCGGTCGACCGTCAGCGACTGGATCTGGTCGGTGCCCAGCGCGGCGATTTGCGCGGTCTTGAGCGCGGCCAGGTCTTCCAGTTCGATGGCGCCCAATTGCTGCGTGCTCAGCGCGGCCACCTGCGCCGTGGCCAGCTGCGCGTATTGTTGCGTCGTCAGCTGAATGATCTGGTCGGCGGTCAGCGCGCGCAACTGCGCGCTGCCGAGGGCGTTGAGCTGGCCCGAGCCGAGCGCCTGCACCTGGTCGATGACGAGGGCGGCGATCTGGTCGCTGCCGAGCGCGGCGATTTGCGCGGTCTTGAGCGACACCACCTCGGCGGTGGTCAACGCCTGCATTTGCGCCGTCGTCAGCGCGGCGATCTGGGCGGTCGCCAGGCCGCCGACCTGTGCGGTGGTCAGCGCCGTGATCTGGTCGTTGGTCAGCTGGGCGATGCGCACGGTGCTCAGCGCGACGATCTGCGTGACTTTTAGCTGGGCCACGTCTTCCAGTTCGATCGCGCGCAGCTGGTCGCTGCTCAACACGGCGATGCCGGCGGTGCTGATGCTGCCGATCTGGCGCGTGGTCAGCGCAACGACCTGGTCGGTGGTCAGGCCGGCGACCTGGTCGGTGGTGAGGCCGGCGATTTGGTTCTGGGTCAGTGCCTGGATCTGATCGGTGCTCAGGTTGCTCAGTCCGCCAAGCGCGGTCAATTGCGCGGCGCTCAGGGCGGCGAAGTCTTCCGAGCCCAGCGCGTGGATCTGGTCCGAGTTCAGCGACGACAGCTGGCTGGTCGACATCGCGGCGACTTGCCCGCTGGTCAGCGCCGTGACCTGGTCGGTGCTCAGCAGCGCGATATGGGCGGTGTTGAACGCGCCGATCTGCGCCGTCTTGAGCGCGCTGATTTCATCGGTGTTGAGCGCGGTCAGCTGGTTGCTGGTCAGGCTGGCGATCTGGCCGGTGGCCAGAGCGGCGACCTGTTGCGTCGTCAGCGAGGTGATCTGCGAAGTCAACAGGCTCTGGAACTGCGACGTGCTCAGCGACGCCAACTGGGCGGCGGTCATGCCCTGCAACTGGTCGGTGGACAGCGCGCCGAGCTGGGCGCTGTTGAGCACTTGCAGTTGCGCGGTCCGCAGCGCCGCCAGGTCGCGCGTTTCCAACGCGACGATCTGGCCGGTGACCAGCGCGCTCACTTGCTGGCTGGTCAGGTTGGCCACTTGCGTGACGGTCAGGCCGGCGATCTGGTCGCTGTTAAGCAGCACCAACTGTTCGGTGCCGAGCGCGGCGACTTGTTGGGTCTTGAACGCGGCCAGGTCTTGCGTTTCCAGCGCGGCCAGTTGGCCGGCGGTCAGCGCGTGCACCTGGGCGGTAGTCAAATTGCCCGCCTGCAGCGTGCTCAGCGCGGCGATCTGGTCGGTGCCGAGGGCGCGGAACTGGTCGCTGCCGAGCACCGCCATCTGGGCGGCCGTCAGCGAACGGAACTGGTCGCTGGTCAGCGCGGCGACCTGGCCGGTGGTCAGCGCCACCACTTGCACGGTTCTCAGCGCGGCGATGTCGCCGGTGGCGAAGGTTTGCAGTTGGTCGGTGCCGAGCGCGACGAGCTGGCCCGTGCTCAGGCCGGCGACCTGGGCACTGGTCAGCGCGGCGGCCTGCGCGGTGCTGAGGCTGGCGATCAGGCTGGTGCCCAGCGCGGCGATCTGCGCCGTCCGCAGGGCGGCGAAGTCCTGGCTTTCCAGCGCGTTCAATTGGTCGCTGCCGAGGGCGGCGACTTGTTGGGTGGACAGCGCGCTTACTTGCGTGGTGGTCAGCGCGATCAGCTGGTCGCTGTTGAGGGCGGCGATCTGCGCGGTGTGGACGGCGGCGATTTGCGCCGTCTTCATCAGCGCCAGCACGCCAGTGCCCAAGGCCAGCAATTGCTCGCTGCTCAGCAAAGCGACTTGCGTGGTGGACAAGCTGGTCACCTGCGCGGTGCTCAGCGCGGCGATCTGCGTGCTGTTCAGCGATCGCAGCTGGGCGCTGCCCAGGCCGTTCAGCTGGGCGCTGGTGAGCGCCTGCACCTGGTCGGCGCCGAGCGCGTTGAGGTTGGCGGTGCTCAGGCCGGCCAGTTGCGCCGTCCGCAGCGCGGCCAGGTCGCGCGTTTCCATCGCGGCGATCTGGGCGCTGGTCAAGGCCTGCAGCTGGCGCGTGCTCAGACTGGCGACCTGCATGGTGGTCAGCGCGACGATCTGGTCGGTGCCCAGCAGGCTGGTTTGATCGGTGCCCAGCGCGGCCAGTTGTGCCGTCTTCAGCGCGGCCACGTCGGCGGTCTCGAGCGCGAGCAACTGGTCGCTCGACAGGGCAGCCACCTGCGCGGTGCCCAGGTTGCTCGCCTGCGCCGTGGTCAGCGCGGCGATCTGATCGGTCGTCAGCGCCGCCAGCTGCTTGCTGGTCAGCGCGGCGATTTGATGGGTTTTCAGCGCTTGCAGCTGGTCGGTGCCCAGGGCCGCCACGCTGGACGTGCCGAGGCCGACGATTTGCTGCGACTTGAGCGCGACCAGGTCCTGGGTTTCCATCGCCACCAGCTGGTCGGTCGACAGCAGCGCCAGTTGTTGGGTGGACAGCGCGCCGGCTTGCGCGGTGGTCAATGCGACGATCTGGTCGGTGGTGACGGCGGCGAACTGGTTGGCGCTCAGCGCGTTCAGCTGCGACGACTTGAGCGCGGCCCAGTCGGCGGTGGTCAGCACGGCGATTTGCGCGGTCAGCAGGTAGCCGATCTGGGCGGTACTGAAGGCGTTGACTTGCGCCGTGGTCAGCGCGGCCAGCTGGTCCGAGTTCAACACCTGGATCTGGTCCGAGCTCAGTTGCGCGATCTGCGCGGTTTGCAGCCCGGCGACCTGGCCGACCGTCAAGGTGGCGATGGCTTTGGTGCCCAGGCTGAGCAACTGGCTGGTTTTGAGCGCGGCGAAGTCGCGCGTTTCCATCGCGGCGAGCTGGCCGGTGGTGAGCGCCTGCAGCTGGGGGCCGCTCAGGGCGGCGGCCTGCTGGGTCGTCAGCGCGACGATCAGGTCGGTGTTGAGCGCGGCCACCTGGGTCGGCGTCAGCGCGGCGATCTGCGCCGTCTTCAGCGCGGCGAAGTCGACCGTTTGCAGCGCGTTGAGCTGGTCGGTCGACAGGGCGGCGATGGCGCGGGTGCTCAGCGCGGCGGTCTGGGCGGTCGTCAGCGCGACGATCTGGTCGGTCGTCAGCGCGGCGAGCTGGCTGTTGGTGAGATTACTCAGCTGGGTGCTGGCGAGCGCGGCGAACTGGGTCGTCGTCAGCGCGGCGACGGCGCCGCTCGACAGCGCGGCCGCTTGCTGCGACTTGAGCGCGACCAGGTCCTGCGTTTCCATCGCGGCGATCTGGTCGCTGTTGAGGGTGGCGATTTGCTGGGTCAGCAGCGAGGCCGCCTGCTGCGACGTCAGGCCCGCGACCTGTTGCGTGGTGAGCGCAGCGAACTGTCCGGTCCCCAGGGCGGCGATCTGGCTGGTTTTCATGACGGCCAGGTCGCGCGTTTCGATGGCGGCGACCTGATCGCTGCTGAGCGCGCCGATCTGGCGGCTGGTCAGCGCGCCGGCCTGGCCGGTGGTCAGCGCGACGATCTGGTCGGTGCCGAGGGCGGCGGTCTGCTGCGTCGACAGCGCGGCGACTTGGGCGGTCGTCAGCGCCGCGACCTGGGCGGTGCCGAGCGCGGCGATATTCGCCGTGCCGACGCCGGCCAGCTGCTGGGTGCGCAGCGCGGCCAGGTCCTGCGTTTCCATGGCGTTCAACTGGTCGCTCGACAAGGCCGACAGTTGAAGCGAGCTCAGGGCGTTGGCTTGTGCGGTTTTCAGCGCGACGATCTGGTCGGTGCCCAGCGCGGCGATCAGGCCGGTGCCCATCGCGGCGAGCTGCTGGGTCTTGAGCGAGGCCAGGTTGGCCGTGCTCAGCGCGCCCAACTGCAAGGTCGACAACAGCGCCATGTTTTGCGTGCTCAGGCCGTTGGCCTGGGCGGTGTTCAGCACGGCGATCTGGTCGGTGCCCAGCGCGGCCAGTTGCGCCGTCTTCAGCGCGGCGATCTGCGCGGTCGTCAGCGCGGCGACCTGGCTGGTGCCCAGCGCGGCGATGCCCTGGGTCGAGATCGCGGCGATCTGGTGGGTGCGCAGCGCGGCCAGGTCCCGGGTTTCCAGCGCGGCGAGCAGCGCGGTGCCCAGCGACGCCAGTTGCGCGGTGCCCAGGCCGGCCGCCTGCGCGGTGGTCAGCGCGGCCATCTGGTCGGCGCCCAGCGCGTTGAGCTGCGCCGTCGTGAGGGCGGCGACCTGCGCCGTTTTCATGGCGGCGATGTCGCGCGTCTCGAGCGCGGCGACCTGCGCCGAGCCCAGCACGATGATTTGCGCGGTGGTCAGCGCGGCCACTTGATGGGTGCCCAGCGCGGCGATCTGGTCGCTGCTCAGGCCGCGCAACTGGGCGCTGCCCATCGCTGCCACCTGGGCGGTCGTCAGCGCGGCGATCTGATCGGTGCTGAGGACGCTGGTGGTGGCGGTGCCGAGCGCGTTCAATTGCTGGCTCTTGAGCGCGGCGAAGTCCTGGGTTTCCATCGCGGCCAGCTGGTCGCTGCTCATCTGGGCCAGTTGCAGGGTGGTCAGCGCGGCCGTTTGCGCGGTGGTCAGCGCGACGATCTGGTCGGTGCTGAGCGCGGCGAACTGTTTGGTGGTCAGCGCGGCGATCTGCGCGGTTTTCAGCGTGGCGAAGCCGGCGGTGCCGAGCGCGGCCAGCTGTTCGCTGGCCAGGGCGCCGATCTGCACGGTCGACAGGCTGCTGCTTTGCGCGGTGCGCAGCGCGGCCATCTGGCCGGTGGTCAGCGCGCCGAGCGCGGCGGTGCCGAGCGAGACCAGCTGCAGCGTGGTCAGGGCGCTGATGTCGTCGGTGTCGATGCTGGCCAGCTGGCTGTTGCTGAGCGCGGCCAACTGGCGGGTTTGCAGGGCGGCGGTCTGGCTGGACGTCAACGCGGCGATCTGGGCGGTACCGAGCGCGCGCAGTTGCGCCGTGTTCAGCGCGACCACCTGGCGTGTTTGCAGCGCGGCGATGTCGTCGGCCTCGACCAGCGCGATTTGCGCGGTCGTCAGCGCGGCGACCTGCACCGTCGCCAAAGCGGCGAACTGGTCCGTGGTCAAGCCGTGCACCAGTTGATCGTCCGTCAGGCTGATCATTTGTCCGGTCGTCAGCGCCTGGATTTGTTTGGTGGTGAAGCCGTTGCCGATCTGATCGGTGCTGAGCACGCGCAGATTCTGCGTCGATAGCGCGCGTAACTGGGCGGTGCCGATCGCGGCCAATTGCGAAGTCGACAGCACTGTCATGTGGGTTGTCGTAAGCAGGGCAATTTCGGCCGTCGTCAGCAGCGCCATCTGGCTCGGCTGCAGGCTGACGATTTGGTCGGTGGTGAATCCAGGTACTATCGATGGCATAATTTATCTCCTGACGGAAATATATCTTACCGGCAATTACCCTGATTGAGGGAAAAGACGGGCAAATGCATCGTAAATCTTGGTCTAAAAACAATCGCTTGGCGTTGTTTCCATCGCCACCTTGTCAAGACGATGGGGCAGGCAAAAGAAGCAAATAAGAAACACTGTAAGATAAGGGTTCGCGCGTAACCTTTCTTGTTCCCTCTATGCTGCTCACGCCCGCCACTTTTATTCCGCTGATTAATCCCGAACAGCACGACCGTGCGCTCACTTTCGTGTTCCACCGAGGGGAGTTGCTATTGCACAACGCCACGTTGGGTTTGCCGGACCCCGGGCAGGTCGCGGCGCTCGATCTGCCGGCCGAACGCGTGCATTCGCTAGGGACATGGGAGGGGCGTTACTATCAATTGGCGTGGCTGGACCAGCCGCTGCCGGTGGACGCGGAGCATGGCTACCACGGGCTGCGCTCGCTGTTCGGCGCGGTCGACGATGGCTTTTTGGGACTGGCGGGCAGGGCGTTCCAGTTGGCCGAATGGGCGCGCACGCATCGCTTTTGCGGCGCCTGCGGCACGCCGATGCAGCGGCTCACTGGCGAGCGCTGCTACAAATGCCAGGGCTGCGGCATGACTGCGTATCCGCGCATCTCGCCGGCGATGATGGTGCTCATCCGCAAAGGCGACTCGGTGCTGCTGGCGATGCACACCAACTCGCCGGCCAAGCGTTACACGGCGCTGGCCGGGTTCCTGGAGGCGGGCGAATCGATCGAGGAGGCCATCCATCGCGAGGTGTTCGAGGAGGTCGGGCTGCGCGTGCACAACCTGCGGTACTTCGGCAGCCAGTCGTGGCCGTTCCCGCATTCGCTGATGATCGCTTACACCGCCGACTATCTGGACGGCGAAATCCGCGTCGACCAGACGGAGATTTCCGACGCGCGCTGGTTCGGGCCGGACGACGTGTGGCCCGATTCGCCGGTGACCGTGTCGATCGCGGCCAAATTATTGAATGCCCACCGTCCAAAAGCATGAGCATCGCATGGAATGAAGTCCGGCACGCCGGCGAACTGGACGCGGCCTTCGCGCTGGCGCGCGCGCAACAACGTCCGCTCTTCCTGTACTGGGGCGCGGTGTGGTGCCCGCCCTGCAACCGCGTCAAATCGGACATCTTCGCGCGCGATGAATTCGTGCGGCGCTCGGCGTCGGTGTTGTGCTGCCATCTCGACGGCGACACGCCCGGCGCGCAGGCGCTGGCCGCGCGATACGGGCTGCGCAGCTATCCGACCCTGGTGCTGTTCGCGCCCGGCGGCGGCGAGATCACGCGCCTGCCGTGCGAGCTCGACGGCGAATTGTTCGTTGACGCGTTCGATACGGCGCTGGCCGTGCATGCGTCTGGTTCCAGCGCCGCCGACGCGCTTGCGGCGGCCTTGTCCGGCGCGCGCCAGATCGGCGCCAATGAATGGTCGTTGCTGAGCCGTTATTCGTGGGATACCGACGAGGGGCGTTTGCTGGCCGGGCGCGAACTGGCCGCGACCTTGCTGGCGCTGGTGCGCGTCTGCGACGATGCCGACGCGGCCGCGCGCCTTGGCCTGCATGCGCAACTGGCCGCCGCCGGCAAGGGTGTCGACGCGGCGGCCAACGCCGACGTGCTGATGGCGATTTTTTCGGATGCACGCCTTGCCCGCGCCAACATGGATATCCTCTGCAACAGCGGCGTCAACCTGATCAAGTTCGCCGGCCGGCGCGAGGAGTTGGCCGCTGTTCTCAGCGGCATGGCCGCGCGATGGGCCGACGATTTCTGGCTCGGCGCGCCGGACCGGCTGGCGGCGGTGCGGCTGCAAATGCGGCTGACGCGTTTGCTCACATCGACGCAGGGTTTGCAGCAGCAGGTGCGCGACCGGGTGGAAGCGGCGCTGGCGGAATCGACCGATCCGTATGAGCGGCACACCCTGGTCAACACGGCGGTCAGCGCGTTGAACGATGCGGGTTTGTCGGCGCAAGCGGAGCAGGTGTTGCTGGCGGAGTTGCCGCGCTCCCATTCGCCCTACTACTTCATGCTCAGCCTGGCGACAGCCGCCAAGCGGCGCGGCGACATGGCGGCGGCGGCCGACTGGTACGACAAGGCATGGAACGCGGCGGCCGGTCCGGCGACGCGCTTGCAGTGGGGCGTGACGTATCTGAATAGTCTGCTGGAGTTGTCGCCGCACGACGCCGCGCGCATCGATCAGGCCGAGCGCGGCCTGCGGGCCGATATCGCCGCGGCCGGCGCCGACGCCTTCGAGCAACGCAACCTGGCTCAGTTACAAAAGCTGCGTGACGAGAAATGGCTTGCGTAAAGGCAGGCGCGATCTCGGCTACCGCGTAGCCCGCAACCTCAACCTTCGGGGTCAGGTCCGACATTCGGACATTGCGGAACTTCCAGTGTGCCAAAAAGTTCCGCATATTTTCCGGTTTGTCCGAATGTCGGCACTGACCCCGGGTTTTAACGCAGCCTCAACCTTCGGGGTCACCTTCGGGGTCAGGTCCGACATTCGGACATTGCGGAACTTCCAGTATGCCAAGAAGTTCCGCATATTTTCCGGTTTGTCCGAATGTCGGCACTGACCCCGGGTTTTAACGCAACCTCAACCTTCGGGGTCAGGTCCGACATTCGGACATTGCGGAACTTCCAGTGTGCCAAGAAGTTCCGCATATCTTCCGGTTTGTCCGAATGTCGGCACTGACCCCGGGGGTTAACGCGGGGCTGGCTTGCGGCGGAACTCGGCGTTCGGCTTCCATTGCGGCACGTCTTTGTTTTGCGCGATGTGGTAGCCGGTCTGGAACAGCAGGGCGATGTCCTCCACCGCGCCGCGCGTGTCCCACTTGGGATCGACGACGTCGTTGACCGTGTGGTATTGCTGCGCGCTGTAGCGCATGAGCTTTTCGCGGCCGTAGCCGGCCGGCTTGCCGATGAAGTCGAGACTGTCGCTGAGGTACACCACCGGCACGCCGGCCTTGGCGAATTCGATCTGGTCGCCGCGATAGAAATTGCCGTACTCGCCGTTGCTGTCCGGACGCACCGCCCGGCCCTGGCCGCGCGCGACGCTGACCACCACGTCGTCCGCCGTCGATTGGCCCATGCCGCGCAATTCCACCGTGCGCGTGCGGCCCCAGACGTTCATGCCCTGCAAGTTGATGTTGACCAGCGTTTTGTCGATCGGATACAGCGGGTTGCGCGTGTAGTATTTGGCGCCCAGCTGGCCGCGCTCCTCGCCCGTGGTCGCCAGGAAGACGATGGTGCGCTTGGGCGCGACCGGCAATGCCTTGTAGGCCTTGGCGATCTCGAGCAGCGTGGCGACGCCGGCGGCGTTGTCGAGCGCGCCGTGGAAGATTTGCTGCGTGCGCGGGCCCGGCAGGGTTTCGTCGATGCCGAAGTGGTCCCAGTGCGCGCTGTAGACGATCACTTCGTGCTTGAGCAGCGGGTCGGAGCCGGCGATCCTGGCCACGACGTTGTGCGAGGCGACTTCGCGCCAGGCGTTCAGTTCGCTCACCTTGAGTTTGACGCCGAGCGGCACCGGCTTGAAGTCGCGCGATAGCGCCTGCTTTTTCAGCGTCTCGAAGTCGAAGCCGCCGGCCTTAAAGACGTCGCGCGCGCGGTCGAACTGCAACCATCCGGGCACGGCCGGAAAGTCCGGGTCCGGCGCCTTGTCGAAAATGGCGAAGTTCTCGCGGCTCCAGCTGTTGCGCACGACCTCGTACGGGTAGGCGGCCGGCTTGGCCTCGTGCACGATCAACGCGCCGGCCGCGCCCATCCTGGCCGCCATTTCATATTTGTAGGCCCAGCGGCCATAGTAGGTCATCGCGGCGCCGCCGAACACGGCCGGGTCGAGCCGCTTGGGCTGCTTGGGGTCCGGCAACGGCGGGTCGTTGATCAGCATGACCAGGGTCTTGCCTTTCAGGTCGGCGCCCTTGTAGTCGTCCCAGCGATATTCCGGCGCCTGCACGCCGTAGCCGACGAAGACCAGCTCGGAGTCGGTGACGTCGATCTGCCGCTCGGCGCGCGCCGACCAGGCGACGTAGTCGTCGCCGAAGATGAGCTGCGTGACCGCTCCGTCCCTGGCGGCGTAGCTCATCGTCGGGTGGCTGGAGATGCCGACCGTCGGCACCTGTTGCAGATACGTGCCGTCCGGATTGCCCGGCTCCAGGCCCAGTTTCCTGAACTGCTGCTGCAGGTAGTCGATGGTGAGCTGTTCGCCGCGCGTGCCCGGCGCGCGTCCCTCGAAGTCGTCCGACGCGAGCGTGGTGACGTGCTCGAGCCAGCTACCGGCGTCGATCTGCTGCCGCGCGCCGTGCAGCATGCGGGCCGTGGAAGCCGCCGCCGCCGCTGCCGACGCGGCCGCCGCCCGGGCGGTGGGCGTGCCGGGCGCCGGGGGCGTTGCCGCGAGGCTGGCGCATGAATAACTGGCCAGCAGCGCCGTCGACAGGAGCAGTTTCATGAAAATAACTTTTGTTAAGGGAGGATGGCCTCATTCTGACACATTTTGTTGCTCAATGACACTAATTAACCAATCCACAAACAGCCGCACCCTCGGCGACAGGTGGCGGTTGTGCGAATACACGATATTGAGGGGCATCGCCGCCGGCCGCCACGCGGGCAAAACCTCCTCCAGCGCACCCGATGCGAGCAGCGGCAGGATGGTCTGGCTGGGCACCTGGATCAGGCCCAGCCCGGCGACGCAGGCCGCGATGTACGCCTCGGTACCGCTGACGGAGACCTGGCTGCGCATCGCCAGCGTGCGTTCGGCGCCGTCGGCGTCGACATATTCCCAGTCCATGTCCCGCCCGGTCTGGCTGGAAAAAAAATTGACCGCGTAGTGGTGTTGTAAATCGTCCAGTGTCCGCGGCCGGCCGTGGCGTTCCAGATACGCCGGGGAGGCCAGGTTGACCTGTTGCAGGTTGCCGATGCGCCGCGCCACCAGGGTGGAGTCGCGCAAGGTGCCGCCGCGCACGGCGCAATCGATGCCCTCGCCGACCAGATCGGCGAAACGGTCGCCGGAGCCCAGCCGCACCTGGATGTTCGGATGGCGCTCGAGGAAACCGGGCAGCGCCGGAATGACGATCAGGTGCGCCAGCCGCTCCGGCAGCTCGACCCGCACCGCGCCGCTGAGCAGGCGGCCGTCGCCGGCGAACAGCCCGTTCATGTCCTCGAGGTCGTTGAGCAGCGCGGTGCAGCGCGCCAGATATTGCGCGCCCTCGGCCGTGAGGCTGACCTTGCGCGTGGTGCGCTGTAGCAATCGCACGCCGAGCTGCTGTTCGATGGCTTGCACGGCGTTGGTGACCGTCGGCTTGGGCAGGTTGAGCCGCACGGCGGCCTGGGTGAAACTCTTGCAGTCCGCCACCGCGCGGAAGATCTGCATCGCCTTGATCTGATCCATGATTGTTATCGCTATTCGAATGAAGTAATGGATTTATAGCTGTTTATTACTTCTATCGATAATAGCATAATGGTTGTTCCGCTTATCCACCTGAGGAGCACATCATGCAAACACGCAAACTTGGCCGCACCGGCCCGCAAGTCTCGCAACTGGGCCTGGGGCTGATGGGCATGTCCGACCTGTACGGCCCGGCCGACCGCGCCGAGAGCCTGGCCACCATCCGCGCCGCGCTCGACGCCGGCGTCACGCTGCTCGACACCGGCGATTTCTACGGCATGGGCCACAACGAGTTGCTGCTGCACGAAGCGCTGCAAGCGGGCGGCCGCGACAGCGTCAACATCAGCGTCAAGTTCGGCGCGATGCGCGATCCGGCCGGCAACTGGGTCGGTTACGACGCCCGTCCTGCGGCCGTGAAGAACTTCGCCGCCTACAGCCTCAAGCGGCTCGGTGTCGGGCATATCGACATCTACCGCCCGGCGCGGCTGGACCCGTCGGTGCCGATCGAGGACACCGTCGGCGCCATCGCCGAACTGGTCAAGGCCGGCCACGTGCGCCACATCGGGCTGTCCGAGGTCGGCAGCGAGACCTTGCGCCGGGCCCACGCGGTGCATCCGATCAGTGATCTGCAAATCGAATATTCGATGATTTCACGCGGCCTCGAGGACGGCATCCTGCCAACCTGCCGCGAACTGGGCATCGGCATCACCGCCTACGGCGTGCTGTCGCGCGGCCTGATCAGCGGGCATTGGAGCAAGCAGCGCGCCGGCGAGGCCGACTTCCGTGGCCAGGCCAGCCCGCGCTTCCAGGGCGGCAACCTGGACCACAACCTGGCGCTGGTGGAGAAAGTGCGCGCCATCGCCGACGAACTCGGCGTGTCGGTGGCGCAGGTGGCGATCGCCTGGGTGGCGGCGCAGGGCGAGGACATCGTCCCGCTGGTGGGCGCCCGCACCCGCGCCCGCCTGACGGAGGCGCTGGGCGCGAACGCGCTGCGGCTGTCGGCGGCGGACCTGGCGCGGCTGGAACGGGCGGTGCCCGCCGACGCCGCCGCCGGCGACCGCTACAACGCCCATGCGGCCGTCTCGCTCGACAGCGAAAAGCGCTGATTTCCGCCTGATGATCGGATAATCGGATGGGTTTGACCGGAAAATTGCACTTTTTTATCTGAATTTTTAATACTAAGATGACTTATCGACAAACAACGCAGCACCGGCCGATAAGCGCTCTCCGGAGCATTACGCTAATCAGATAAGGAGCAATAAAATGAACGTCAAATCCATCATCGCATCGGTTTCGCTGCTGGTTGCCGCCGGCGCCGCTTTCGCCCAGGCACCCTCGGGCCAGTTGACCCGGGAACAAGTCATCGCCGAGACCGTCGCGGCGCGCGCCGCCGGCCAGCTCGACCTGAACGAAGGCACCATCACCCAATCGTTCGCCAGTGTGCCGACGAGCACCGTGAGCCGCGACAACGTCAAAGCCGAAACCATCGCCGCCCGCGATGCTGGCCGGCTGGACCGCAACGAAGCGTATGACGACGTCGCCTACATGACGCCGAGCGACCGCAAGGCCAACGTCAAGGCGCAAATGGCCGCCAAAAGCGCCAAAGGCAACACGACACAGTAAGTAGCCGGCCGCCGGCGGCGGCGCGGCGACGGCCGCCTGCCCACCGATCTTCACCAGTCAGCGAACGGGCGCAGCGATAAAAATCGCCGCGCCCGTTTTTATTGCTGAGTTGTTAATCTCTAATTCCCAAATAAACAACAGGGTAGCGTTATCACGCCCTGCATTTAACATTTTTCGGTATAGTTTCCTGTAGAAAACAGGAGACTTCCATGAACAAATTGTCTTTCCAGCAGAAGCTGTGGGTGCCGTTGATTTGCAGCCTGCTCTGTATCACCGCGATTTTCCTGTACGAGACGATCCAGACGCGCAACTTGCGCATCGAAGAACGCAGCAACGAATTACGCCACATCGACGACGCCGGCCTGAGCATCGTCAAGCAGTTCGGCGACAAGGCCGCCAACGGCACCATGACCAAGGAAGAAGCGCAAAAGCAGGCGCTGGCGCTGATCAAGGGGCTGCGCTACGGCAAGGACGGCTATATCACCATCACCAGCGGCACCGTCTCGCTGATGAACCCGTTCAAGGCGGAAAACGACGGCAAGGACATGGTCGATTTCAAGGACCCGAACGGTACCTACCTGTACCGCGACATCCAGGCCGCCGGCGCCTCGCCGGACGGCGCCGGTTTCGTGCGCTACTGGTGGACCCGGCCGAACACCACCGTGCCGGTGCCCAAGATGAGCCGCGTGCAGCACTATGGCCCGTGGAACTGGGACCTGACCACCGGCGTCTACATGGATGACATCGACATCGCCTTCCGCGCCTCGCTGCTCAAGTCGGCCGGCCTGCTGGCGGGCGTGTGCCTGTTGCTGTGGACCATCGTCAGCCTGGTCAACAAGAGCCTGCGCCACACCATCGGCGGCGACCCCGACTACGTCAGCAAAGTGGCGCTGGAAATCGCCGGCGGCGACCTGAGCGCGTCGATCAAGACCCACGCCACCGACGACGCCAGCATCCTGTTCGCGATGAAGTCGATGCAGGCGCGGCTGGCCGAGACCATCGGCGAGATCCGCCGCAGCGCCGACACCATCGCCACCGCCTCGGGCGAGATCGCCTCGGGCAATATGGACTTGTCGGCGCGCACCGAATCGCAGGCCAGTTCGCTGGAAGAGACGGCCGCGTCGATGGAGGAGTTGACCTCGACCGTCACGCAGAACGCCGACAACGCGGTGCAAGCCAACCAGCTGGTCATGTCGGCCTCGGCGGTTGCCGAAAAAGGCGGCAAGGTGGTCTCGCAGGTGGTGCAGACGATGGACACGATCAACGCCTCGGCGACGCGGATTGTCGACATCATCAGCGTCATCGACGGCATCGCGTTCCAGACCAACATCCTGGCGTTGAACGCGGCCGTCGAAGCGGCGCGTGCGGGCGAGCAGGGCCGTGGCTTTGCGGTGGTGGCGTCCGAAGTGCGCAACCTGGCGCAGCGCTCGGCCGGCGCGGCCAAGGAGATCAAGGAGCTGATCAACGCTTCGGTCGACAGCATCAGCGCCGGCAGCGCGCTGGTGGCGGAGGCCGGCACGACGATGGATCAGGTGGTGGCCAGCGTGTCGCGCGTGACGCAGATCATGTCGGCGATCACGGCCGCGTCGAGCGAGCAGAGCACGGGCATCGGCCATGTCAACACGGCGATCACGGAGATGGATTCGGTCACGCAGCAGAACGCGGCGCTGGTGGAGCAGGCGGCCGCCGCGGCGGGCAGCATGCAGGAGCAGGCCGGCAATCTGGCCGAGCTGGTGAGCCGGTTCAAGTTGAGCGGCGACCAGCAGCAGAGCGTGGCGAGCCATCAGCCGCGTCCGGCGGCCAAGCCGGCCCCGCGCCGGATGGCGCTGTCGCGCTAAGCGCCGCCCGACGTCTCGGGGGTTATTGCGCCGGTTCCAGCACCGCCGCTTCGAACACCAGCTTGCCCCCGTCGACGCGGAACACGCCGATCAATTCCCCGCCGTCGCCTTTGACATTCGGATACTGCGTGCAGGTTTGCGTCTCGATCTGCCACATTTCGCCGCCGGCGCGCAGCGTCCACACGTTATCCCCGCCGGACAGCAACTCGATCTCGACATCGTCGGCCGGCATGTCCGACAGCTCGATCCTGCGCAGGCACTGCGGCAAATGCTGCATGATCAATTCCACGCTGCTGTCGCTGCTCCAGAAGTATTTTTGGGTCCGGTGCACGGTCATCACATGCTCGCTGTTGCCGCTCTCCGGGTAGTACGAGGCGCTATCGTCGACACACGCCGTCAGCATCAGGGACATCAGTACTATCAGTATCTTGCGCATGGGCGGGTTTCCGGTCGGGTGCTATCGGGTTTGCAACATTATAGCCGTCCCCGGCGCCGCCAGCCGCATTGCCGGCGCCGCCGCGCCGGTTTTGAAGAAACCGACCACCCGCGCCAGCGCCTCCGCCTGCTCCTGCATGCTCTGCGACGCGGCCGCCGCCTGTTCGACCAGCGCGGCGTTCTGCTGCGTGACCTCGTCCATCTGCGTGATGGCGACGTTGATCTGCTCGATCCCCATCGTCTGTTCCTGGCTGGCCGAGGTGATCTCGCCCATGATGTCGGTCACGCGCTGGATGCTGTCGACGATGTCGCCCATGGTCTGCCCGGCCTCGTTGACCAGTTTGGAGCCGTCGTCGACGTTGGCCACCGAGGCCGAGATCAGTTCCTTGATCTCCCTGGCCGCCGCCGCCGAGCGTTGCGCCAGGTTGCGCACCTCCGACGCCACGACCGCGAAGCCGCGACCCTGCTCGCCGGCGCGCGCCGCCTCCACCGCCGCGTTCAGCGCGAGGATGTTGGTCTGGAAGGCGATGCCGTCGATGACCGAGATGATGTCGACGATCTTGCGCGACGAGGCGTTGATCGATCCCATCGTGTCGACCACCTGGGCGACGATGGCGCCGCCCTTGCTGGCCACCTCCGACGCGCTGCGCGCCAGGGTGTTGGCCTGGCGCGCGTTGTCGGCGTTCTGCTTGACGGTGGAGGTCAGCTCCTCCATCGACGACGCGGTTTCCTCCAGCGAGCTGGCTTGCTGCTCGGTGCGCGAGGACAGGTCCATATTGCCGGCGGCGATTTCGTTGGAGGCGACGGTGATGGTGTCCGTGCCTTGCCGTACCTGGCCGACGACGTTGAGCAGGCTGTCGTTCATCGACTTGAGCGCGTTGAGCAGGCGGCCCGTTTCGTCGGTGGCGGTCACCTCGATGCGGGTCGACAGGTCGCCGGCGGCCACCGTCTCGGCCAGGTCGACCGCGGCGTTGAGCGGCACCGTGATCGAGCGCGTGATGAACCAGGCCACGGCCGCGCCCAACGCCACGGCCAGCACGCCCAGGCCCACCAGCAGCAGCTCGGAGGACCGCACCACCGCCGCGACGTCGTCGCCGGCCTGTTTGGCCTGCGCGCTTTCATGGGACAGGATGTCGTTCAGTACCGTGAGCACCGCTTGCAGGCCGGGAGCCGCCGTCTGCGTCAGGTAGGCGGTGGCGTCCTGGATTTCGCCTTCCTTGCGCAGCTCGATCACCTTGTTGTTCTTGGCCGCGCCGTCGGCGATCAGCGCCTCCAGGTTGGCCAGCATGGCCTTTTCCCTGGCGTCGGTGGCGCGCGCGGACAGGATCTTTTTCGCCTCGCCGTACTTCTTGCGCGCTTCGGCGATTTTCTGCAACTGGGCGTTGACTTCCGGCGTGCTCGGAACCACGACGATATTGGTCAGGTGTAGCGTGATGTCGCGGACGCTGTCGACCATATTGTTGGCCGCTTCCATCTTGACGTTCTTGTCTTCGACGATGTCTTGCGTGCTGCTGCCGATGCGGCTCATGGAACTGAGCCCCAGCGCCAGGACGGCGACCAGCAGCGCCAAAACGATGGCGAAACCGGCGCCGAGGCGGGTTCCGATTTTTACGTGGTCGAGGGTCATGGCGGCAATCCTTTAGTTCACGGGGGCAATTCTTTCAATATACCCGTCCGTGCCCCTGAAAGGAATGCGCTGTCGTGGTCCAGCAACGTTAGCCGAATTTGACGAGATTGAGCACCGGCAGCGGGCCGCCGGGGAACTGCGCGAGGCGTCCGCCGCCATCGAGCGTGCCCAGGTCGACGCCGGCGAATCCCAGCTGGTCGATCAACCGGCCGATGGTTTTTTTGGCGTCGGCGTCGTCGCCCGAGTAGAACAGCACACGGCGTCCGCCCTCCGATCGCGGATCGCTTTGCAGCAGCGCGGCGCCCAGATGGTTGAAGGCCTTGACCACGCGGGCGCCGGGCAGCAGGTCGGCCAGCACCAGGCTCGATGCGCGGCCGCCCAGGTCCACCGCTTTGAACGACGGCACTTCGAGCGCGTTGTTGGCGTCGATCACGATGCGGCCGTTCCACGCCGGCAGACTGCGCACGGCGTCGGGGATGCGGCTCCACTGCACGGCGAGGAAGACCACGTCGGCCTTGGCCGCTTCGTCGATGGCGACGGGGCGGATGTTCGGCAGCTCCGCGTGCAGTTCGGCCAGCGATTCCGGACCGCGGCTGTTGGCGATGGTGGCGGCGATGCCGGCCTTGGACAGGTTGCGTGCGATGGCGGAACCGATGGCGCCTGCGCCGATGATGGAGATGTTCATGTTGTGCTTCCTTTCGTTGATCGGGTGTCGATGAATCCAGTATGGCCGCCGTCGCTTGCTACGGGTAGTCATAGCTTGGTAGTATCAGCTTCAAGCAAACGTTGAAAGCATGCCTTGGAAACGCTGTCCAACCTCGAATCCTTCGTCCGCAGCGCCGAATCGTCCAGCTTTTCGGCGGCGGCGCGGCGCCTGGCGCTGACGCCGGCCGCCGTCAGCCGCAACGTGGCGCAGCTGGAGCGCAACCTCGGCGTGCGGCTGTTCCAGCGCACCACGCGCGGGTTGACCCTGACCGAGGCCGGCGAACGGTTTTTGAATTCCGTCGGCGCGGGGCTGGACGGCATCCAGGGCGCGATCGCGGAGGTGACGGCCAAGGCGGGCGAGCCGGCCGGGGTGCTGAAACTGAGCATGGCGCCCGGCTTCGGCCGCCGCCACGTGCTGCCGCTGATGCCGGCGTTCATGGCGCGCTATCCGGCGCTCACCCTGGACATCAATGTGGAGAATCGCCGCGTCGACCTGGTGGCCGGCGGCTTCGATGCGGCGATCGGCGGCGGTTTCGAGCTGGCGCCCGGCGTGGTGGCGCGGGAGTTGATGCCGGCCCACGGCGTGGTGGTGGCGTCGCCGGCATATATGAAGGGGCGCAAGGCGCCGGTGACGCCCGCCGACCTGGCGGACCTCGACGCGATCGTCATGCGCTCGCCGCAGAGCGGCAGGGCCAAGGCGTGGGAGATGCGCAACCGCGCCGGCGACGGGATGTCGGCGCCGCTGCGGCCAAGCGTGTTTTTAAACGATCCCGATGCGATCCGCACGGCGGCGTTGATGGGCATGGGCGTGGCGATGCTGGTGATGACCGATCTGGGGACGCACCTGGAGAGCGGCGAGCTGCAACGCGTGCTGCCCGACTGGTATCTCGATATCGGCGCGATCTCGCTGTACTTCACCAGCCAAAAACTGATGCCCGCGAAGACGCGGGCATTCGTGGATTTTATGACGCAAGCGTTCCGCGAACAGAAAATGGCGGAACGCTATTCGGCGCTCTAGGCTCGCGATTTAAAACCGGTAACCGACACCCACACCGATCATCAGCGGATCGACCTTGACGCGGCTGGCCTTGACGCCGCCGATCATGACGTCGCTGCGGATCTGCGCTTTCTTGATGTCGAAGTTGAGCGACCATTGTTTGTCGATCGCGTAGTCGACGCCCGCTTGCAGCACCAGTCCGACGCTGTCGTGTTCCAGGCTGGCGGCGCCATTGAGCAGGCGCACCTTGGACATGGTGGTGTAGTTGACGCCGGCGCCGACGTACGGCTTGAGCGGCGCGTCCGGCGTGAAGTGGTACTGCACCAGCAGCGATGGCGGCAGGTGCTTGAAGGTGCCGATGTTGGTGCCGTCCAGATAGACGTCGTGCTTTTGCGGATAGGTCAGCACCAGTTCCGCCGCCAGGTTGGGCGTGAAGAAATAGGAGACGTCGAATTCGGGGATGGTCTCGTTGCTGACGGTGAGGCGGTCCGACGCGCCGGCGCCGCCGACCGGATCCGACTTGTCGGCCGTGTTCAGATGCACGGCGCGCACGCGCACCAGCCACGGCGATTCTTGCGCCGCGGCGCTGCCCATTGCAACACCCGTCAGGCTCAGGGTGGCCAGTACTGCTGCTGCGATTGCTTTGGTCTTGCTCATTTCACTTCCTCTTTGATGTCGTCTTGGTTTAGTCACTCAGTAACGATTCAAAGTCTATTGATCTGGAGCATGAAAAACTTTGATCCAAGTCAAGAATGGAAATATTTCGTTGATGATGCAGAGTTAATGTAGTGGGTGTAGTATCACCAGCGGTGTAGTGGGGCAATCAAATCCAGGGAGAAGTGCATGGCTAAATTGAACGTCAACGGCGCGGTGCGCGAATTCGAGGCGGAGGACGACACGCCGCTGTTGTGGGTCATACGCGAACAACTGGGGTTGACCGGCACCAAGTACGGCTGCGGCGTGGCGCAATGCGGCGCCTGCACCGTGCATATCGACGGCGAACCGACGCGCAGCTGCGTGCGGCCCGTGTCCACCGTCACCGCCGAACAAAAGATCACCACCATCGAGGGCTTGTCCAAGGACGGTTCGCACGCGATCCAGAAGGCCTGGGCCGCGCTGGATGTGCCGCAGTGCGGCTTCTGCCAGTCCGGCATGATCATGGCCGCCGCCGCGCTGATACGCGAAAAGCCGAAGGCCACCGACGCCGACATCGATATGGCGATGACCAATATCTGTCGATGCGGCACCTACAACCGGGTGCGCGCGGCGATCCATGTGGTGGTCAAGGGCGGCGATCCGAAAAGCGCCGGCCTCAATATCGAGCACGTGGAAGGGGGCAAGGCATGAGCGCCATCTCCGTGTTGCCAGGCTCGGTCTCGCGCCGCGGCTTTTTGAAGGGCGCGGCCGCCGGCGGCCTGGTGGTGGCGTTCCATATCCCGTTCGACGCGGTGGCGCAGGGCGCGCCGGCGTCCTCCAAAGGCACGCCGGAGGTCAACGCCTGGGTGGTCGTCAAGCCGGACGACACCATCGTGATCCGCATCGCCCGCTCCGAGATGGGCCAGGGCACGCTGACCGGCCTGGCGCAGCTGGTGGCCGAGGAACTGGACGCCGACTGGAGCAAAGTCACCACCGAATATCCAACGCCGGGACAGAACCTGGCGCGCAAGCGTATCTGGGGCAGCTTCTCCACCGGCGGCAGCCGTGGCATCCGCGAATCGCACGATTTGGTCCGCAAGGGCGGCGCCACCGCGCGCACCTTGCTGGTGCAGGCGGCGGCCGATGCGTGGAAGGTGCCGTCGTCCGAATGCGTGGCCGCCGTCAGCGTGATCACGCACGAGGCCAGCGGACGCTCCATCAGCTACGGCAAGGTGGCGGAGGCGGCGTCGAAGCTGAGCCCTCCGGCCGAAGTGATGCTCAAGGACCCGAAGGACTGGAAGCTGGTCGGCAAGCGCCTGGCGCGCCTGGATACCGTGGACAAGACCACCGGCGCGCAAATCTACGGCATGGACATCAAGATGCCGGGCCTGCTCAACGCCGCGATCAAGGATTGCCCGGTGTTCGGCGGCACGGTCAAGAGCTTCGACGCGGCCGCGATCGAAAAGCGTCCCGGTGTGAAGAAGGTGTTCAAGGTCGGCGACAGCGCGGTGGCGGTGGTGGCCGACACCTGGTGGCGCGCCAAGTCCGCGCTGGACGCCTTGCCCATCGAATGGGACAAGGGGCCCAACGCGAATTTGTCGAGCAAGGACGTGGCGGCGACGCTGAAGGCGGCGCTCGACGCGCCCGACGCGGTGGTCGGCAACTCGAACGGCGACGCCAGGGCGGCCATCAAGTCCGCCGCGCGCACCATCGAGGCGGTGTATTCATACCCGTGGCAGAACCACGCGACGATGGAGACCATGAACGCGACCGCGCTGTGGACGCCGGAGCGCTGCGAAGTGTGGACGCCGACGCAAAACGGCGAGGCGGCGCTGGCCGCGACGTCCGAGGCGGCTGGCCTGCCGGCGGCCAAGTGCGACGTCTACAAGATGCATCTGGGCGGCGGCTTTGGCCGGCGCGGCGCCTCGCACGACTGGGTGACGCAGGCGGTGAAGATCGCGAAGGAGATGCCGGGCATACCTGTGAAGCTGATCTGGACGCGCGAAGAGGACATGCTGCATGGCCGCTACCATCCGATCACCCAGTGCAAGTTGACCGCCGGCCTCGATGCCAAGGGCAATATCACCGGCCTGCACATGCGCATCGCCGGGCAGTCGATCCTCGCGTCGCTGGGCATGGCCATCAAGGACGGCAAGGACCCGGTGGTGTTCCAGGGGCTTAACGCGCCGGGACCGGAGGCGTCGATCGGCTATTCGTTCCCGAATCTGCTGGTCGATCACGCGATGCGCAATCCGCCGGTGCCGGCCGGCTTCTGGCGCGGCGTGAACCTGAACCAGAATACGATCTACCTCGAATGCTTCCTCGACGAGATAGCCTTCGCCACCAAGCAGGACCCGCTGGCGCTGCGACGCAAGCTGATGGCCGAGCATCCGAAGCACCTGGCGGTGCTGAACGCGGTGGCCGAAAAGGCCGGCTGGGGCAAGCCGGCGAAGAAGGGCGTCTATCGCGGCCTGGCGCAGACGATGGGCTTCGGCAGCTACGTTGCCGCATGTGCCGAGGTATCGGTCGACCAAAAAACCGGCAAGGTCAGGATTTTGCGCATCGTCGCGGCGACCGATCCTGGCTACGCGGTCAACCCGCAGCAGATCGAGGCGCAGATCGAAGGCTCGTTCGTGTATGGCTTGTCGGCGTCGTTGTACGGCGAGTGCACGTTGAAGGATGGGCAGATGGAGCAGTCCAACTTCGACACCTACCAGGTGCTCAAGCTCGACGAAATGCCGAAGGTGGAGACGATCATCATGCCGTCGGGTGGATTCTGGGGCGGCGTGGGCGAGCCGACCATCGCGGTGGCCGCGCCGGCGGTGTTGAACGCGATCTTCGCCGCCACCGGCAAGCGGATACGCGACCTGCCGCTGAAAAACCATAGTTTGAAGAAGGCGTAACAAGGTGGCGGCGTGGCTGCGCGGGTAGGCGGAGGCGCCGGGGGCTGGTTGGCGCTGGCCTCGGCCAATGCCGTCGTCGCCCTCGCCGCGCTGACCTTTGCGCGGCCTGCCGCCGCCGATGCCGGCTACGTGATCGCCGCCGACGGCATCCCGGCGCCGCTGGCCGGCGCGGTCGCCGGGGACCCGGCGCGCGGCCGCGCGCTGGTGGCCAGCCGCCAGGCCAGCCTTTGCCTGTTATGCCATACCGGTCCGATTCCCGAGGAACGTTTTCAGGGCAATCTGGCGCCGGACCTGCAAGGCGCGGGCCGGCGCTGGAACGCGGCGCAGCTGCGCTTGCGCATCGTCGACGCCAGCCATTTCAACCCGATGACGATCATGCCTTCCTATTACAAAACCGATGGCCTGAACCGCGTGGCGCCGGCCTTTCAGGACAAGACGATATTGACCGCGCAGCAGATCGAGGACGTCGTGGCCTGGCTGCTGACACTGAAGGAGCAAACACCATGAAGCGTCGCGGTATGCTTGCCGCCGGCACCGGGCTGGCGATGCTGGCGCTGGTGCGCCCGGCCTTCGCCACCACCGATGAAATGGCTGCGGCGATCAATGCCTTCACCGGCGGCGTCAAGCCGGCCGAAGGCAAGATGACATTCGATATCGCGCAACTGATCGACAACGGCAACGCGGTGCCGGTGACGGTTTCGGTGGACAGCGCGATGAGCGCGGCCGACCATGTCGGCGCGATCGCCATTTTCAACGAACGCAATCCGCAGACCGACGTGGCGGTGTTCACGCTTGGCCCGCGCGCCGGCAAGGCGCAGGTGTCCACGCGCATCAGGTTGGCGACCTCGCAGAAGCTGACGGCGGTGGCGCGCATGGGCGATGGCAGCTACCGGTCCAAATCCGTGAGCGTGATCGTGGCGCTGGCGGCCTGCATCGAAGGGGAGGCTCCCTGATGGCGCGCGCTTTGATCCACATGCCGGCGACGGCCAGGCGCGGTGAAATCATCGAGATCCGCGCGCTGATCGGGCATCCGATGGAGACCGGGTATCGCCCCGGCGCGGACGGCAAGCTTATCCCGCGAGACATCATCCGCAAGTTTGTCTGCCGCTACAACGGCGAGCAGATTTTCGGCGCCGAGCTGCACCAGGCGGTGTCCGCCAACCCGTACATCAGCTTTTTCACCATCGCCACGGAGACGGGGACGCTGGAGTTCGCGTGGGAGGGCGATAACGGTTTCGCCCAGACGGAGAAGATGAATTTGACGGTGGCACCGGCATGAGCCGGCGGCTGGGCGGCGCGTTGTGCTGCGTCGCGGGCATGTTGATGCTGGGCGCGACCGGCGCCGAGGATGCGCGCCGCTCCGGCGGTGAGTTCATGAGCGCATCGACGCAGGCGATGCAGCGCGACGACACGCTCAATCCGGCCATGCTGTGGATCAGCGGCGGCGAGGCGCAGTGGGGCGCCGCCGCCGGCAAGAGCGGCAAGTCATGCGCCAGCTGCCACGGCGAGGCGAATCAGAGCATGCGCGGCGTGGCGGCGCGTTTCCCGGCCTTTCACGCCGGGAGCAAGACGACGCTCAACCTGGCCCAGCGCATCAACGTCTGCCGCGAGCGTAAGCAGCAGGCGCCGGCGCTGCGGGCGGAGAGCGAAGAGCTGCTCGGGTTGGAGGCCTACGTCGCGCTGCAATCGCGCGGCATGCCGGTGGCGCCGCCGCAGGATGCCGGGACCAGGGCGTCGGCCGCGCGTGGCAAGGACTTGTATGTGCAGCGCATCGGGCAGTTGAATTTGTCGTGCGCGCAGTGTCACGATCAGCGCGCGGGCGGACGCCTGGCCGGCAGCACGATACCGCAGGCGCATGCGGCCGCGTATCCGATCTACCGGCTGGAGTGGCAGGCGATGGGATCGTTGCAGCGCCGCCTGCGCAACTGCATGAGCGGCGTGCGCGCCGAGGTGCCGGCATTCGGCGCGCGGGAGCTGGTGGATCTGGAGGCCTGGCTGGCCGTGCGCGACAAGGGGATGAAGGTGGAGACGCCGGGGGTGAGGCCATGATGTATTCTATTTTTACGGGAGTGGCGATGTTATTGAGGATATTCACGGTAATGGGGCTGGCGCTGGCCGTCGCCAACGCGGGCGCGGCGACGATCTCCCCCGGTGCGCGCCTCGCCGCCAACTGCGCCGCATGCCATGGCACCAACGGCGACACCAAAAACGCGCCGAATTTCGCAACCCTGCCCGCCCTGGCCGGGCAGCCCCGCGAAAATCTGGCCGCCAGCCTGCGGGCCTTCAAATCCGGTACCCGTCCGTCGACCATCATGACGCAAATCGCCAAGGGCTACACGGACGAACAGATCGAGCTGCTGGCGGCTTTCTTCGCCGCGCAGAAGAAGGCGACGCCATGAAACGCCGCCAATTCATCCAGGCCGCCGGAGCCGGCACCTTGCTGGCTTCGACCGCCGGTTGCGCCGGCATCGGCGGCCAGGCCAGACCGCAGGTGGTGGTGGTCGGCGGCGGCTACGGCGGCGCCACCGCCGCCCGCTATGTGCGCATGTGGAGCGAAGGCGCGATCGACGTCACGCTGATCGAACCGGATGCCGGGTTCATCTCCTGTCCGCTATCGAACCTGGTGCTGGGCGGATCGCGCGGCATCGCCGATTTGTCGCTGTCGTATGAAGCGCTGGCCGGAAAGCACGGCGTGCGCATGCTGCGCGATACGGTGACGGCGATCGACGCGGACCAACGCACGCTGGCGCTGGCCGGCGGGCGGACGCTGTCCTACGACAGGTTGATCGTCTCGCCGGGCGTGGACTTCATGTGGGACCAGCTGTCCGGCATGCTGAAGCCCGGCGCGCGCGAATCGGTGCTGCATGCGTGGAAGGCCGGCGCGCAAACCGTCGCGCTGCGTGCGCAGTTGGCGGCGATGCCCGACGGCGGCGTGTTCGCGGTGACCATTCCGCCGGCGCCGTATCGCTGTCCTCCGGGGCCGTACGAGCGCGCCTCGCAGATCGCTTTTTACTTCAGCCGCTATAAACCGAAATCGAAAGTGCTGATCCTGGACGCCAATGACGATGTGGTGTCCAAGGGGCCGCTGTTCAAGAAGGTGTGGAAGGAGCGGTATGGCGGCATCATCGAATACCGGCCATCGTTTAGAACCGCCGATATCGACGCGGCCACGCGCACGGCGGTGTCGGAACTGGGGGACCGGGTGCGGGCGGATGTGCTCAATGTGATTCCGCCGCAGCGGGCCGGGACGATCGCGGTGCGCAGCGGCCTGGCGAACGCCAACGGCCGGTGGTGTGGGGTGGACTTCCTCAGTTTCGAATCGACGCAGTCGAAGAATATCCACGTGCTGGGAGATGCTATCCAGGTGTCGCCGTTGATGCCCAAGTCGGCGCACATGGCCAATCAGCATGCGAAGGTGTGCGCGGCGGCGGTGGTGGATATGCTCAACGGCCGCGCCCCCGACCCGCATCCGATGCTGACCAATACCTGCTACAGCTTCGTGTCGGACAAGGATGTGATCCATGTCGCCTCGGTTCACGCCTACAGCGCGGAGCAGAAGACGCTGTTGGTGGTGTCAGGCTCGGGAGGCGTGTCGACAGGTCCTAGCGCGCTGGAAGGCGAGTACGCGATGAATTGGGCGCGCAACATCTGGGCCGATACCCTGGGCGCGTGACGGCTTACCGGTAACGGGCCAAAATCTGCTCGATACTGCCATCCTTGAGCATGGTCTCAATGACACTATTGACCTGCTCGAACGGCACCTGCGACTTGCGCGAGAACGCGCATTGCGCCTTGAAATTGATAAAAACCAGCTCCGGACGCAAATGCAGCGCCGGATATTGGCGCTGCAGGTAGGACATCGTGGTCTCGCCGATGACCGCGTACTGCGTCTTGCCGGCCAAGATCTGCTGGATGTTCTGCTCGATCGTGAGCGCATCGACGCGCTTGAACCCGTTGCCCAGCACCTGCTCGATGCGCGGATAGCGGTATCCGCCGACCGTGCCGACCGGCTTGTTGCGCAAGGCCCGCAGCGAGGCGATCTGCGGCGCGTCGCCGCGCGCGACCACCATTTCGGTGTCCGGCAGCAGCGGCGTGCTCCAGTTGTAGTCGCCGTCGATCCAGAACGGCATCACGTAGCACATGCCGTCGGCGCGGCCGCTGGTCAGCACCTGCTTGACGCCCGGCACGTCGACGCTGAGATAGACCGCGCGCCGCCCCAGCCGCCTGGCCATGGCGTCGCCCAGGTCCTTGAGGATGCCGCCCGTCAGGATGCCGTTCTCGAAGCGCACGATCGGCATGGCCTGGTCCAGCGGCGCGATCATGATGTACTCCCCCGGCGCGGCGTGCGCGGTGGTCGAGGCGCATAGCGGCAACATCGTCAACAACGTGGCCGCTATGCGCTGGGCGGTTTTCAGCATGTCCGGTTATCCTGAATGAAAGTATTTCCCCATTATAAAGCCGACGCGACCTTATCAGGATGTCATGCGATCCCAGCCTTCGCTGATCGCCGCCGTGAACTTCTCCGATGACAGTCGACAGCGTCGCCGTGGCGGCCAGTGCCGTTTGCCCTTACGCAAAAATGGCGCAGGGTTTTCCTAGAGGCAAGCGGGCGCTGAGTTTGCCGCTTACCACGTAGACTGGTTTTTCGTATCGACCCCATGCGTTTAACCGAGGAGCCCATCATGACCCATACATTGGCAGCCGTATTTGAAACCCGCGCCGAGGCCACCCAAGCTCAGGAAGAACTGATCTTGAATGGATTCGATCGCGGCAGCATCCAGATCACCGATTCCGGCAGCGCCGCCGGCCGCGCGCGCATCGACGACGACGCGTCGATCCTGGGCAACATCAAGCAGATGTTCAGCGACCTGATAGGACGTGAGCACGCCGACCGCCACGTCTACGCGGAAGCGTTAAACCGTGGACACACGGTGCTCACCGTCGAATCCGAGGACCTAGCCAAGGCCGACCTGGCCGCCGACATCGTCGAGGATTTCAACCCGATCGACATCGACGAGCATGAAACCATGTGGCGCGCCAGCGGCTGGACCGGCGCGGAAATCCTGCGCAGCGGCACCGGCATGCAGCAGACGTCGTACGGCGCGCTGCAAAGCACGCCGGAGCCGGCGCTGCAGAGCGCGCCCGAGCCGCACGGCATCCGTCCGCGCGAGGAGGCGGTCGAGTTCGTCCGCTCCGAGCAGGGCATGCTGACGCAAGGCTCGCTGCAGCGCGGCGAGATGATCTCGCCGGACGGCCCGTTCACCGGCGACCCGTTGGCCGAGGGACAGCGCACGGTGCAGCGCAGCGGCATGCGGATTTATCCGCGCGATGTGGCCGCCGGCGCGAACGAGGACAGCCTGAATATCCTGCGTGGCGAGCGTGTTGACGAGCTTGACAGCAAAGCCAACCAGGATAGTTTGAACATCCTGCGCGGCGACAGCGACGGCGACGAATATTTCCGCTCGCACTGGGAGAAGACGTACACCGGCGGCACGTACCAGGAATACAACCCGGCGTATCAGTATGGCGAATCGATGGCCGGCAGCCCGTCGTACAAGGACAAGCCGTGGGAGCACGCCGAGCCCGAGCTGCGCACGACCTGGGAGAACACCTATCCGCAGTCGAACTGGGAAAAGTTCAAGGAAGCGGTGCGGGCTGGCTGGGAGCGTGTCACGAAGTAAGTTGTTGGCGGCTCGTGGCGGATTACGGCGTGCCGCCTAATCCGCCCTACGTGGATCACGGACGGACTGGCGGTCGACGGCCATCATCGATGAATGAACCATTTCTTTTAGCGTTGGCCACGCGACATCCCAACCGATCCGCTCCGGCTGCAACCGCAGCTTTTGCCCCCACGTATTTTTGCGCAGTGCGCCGCAGACGGCGCGCTCCTCCCTTGTCAGCGCGGAAAAATCATCCGCCGCATGCTGCGTTTGCTCCTCCGTCCACAACGTCGAAAATCGCAACATCGTCGCTTCATCCAACATCCGCCACACCCGCGCTATCGCCACCCGCCACCCGCCACTTATATTTTGCATGGTGTTGTGTCTAGCGGCTGACCGCCTTGGTTGCCCTACCTGTAAGGCCTTGACGCCTCATCGATTTTCTCACGGTCCGATCCACTGCCAAATCGTCAGGCCATACTGTGCATCCGGGAAGTCTGGCATGACGGTGCCTGCGGAGAAGTGCGCTTGGCTTGCCGCTTTTGCCGGCGAAAACCACTGGCCTGACTTCGGACAGGGTTCACCACCCCCTACGCGTGACGGCTTCGTGTTGGTCTGTTGCGTTGCATCGTTGCTCGCGATGCTGCGCGCGTAATCGACAAGGTCTTTAGGATACACCGTCTCGTCACGGTAGGATGAGTCGTCAATATTGTAGAGATAAGTGAAGACCCCGGCGCACATGGCCCAATATCCGAAATACGGTGTAAATTCTGGTTTTATCTTTTCATGCTTCCCCCAAAAATGCGCTTTTCCTTTCATACTGGAATACCATTTTTTCACATACTGGCGCATTTCTGTTGCCATCTCTTCCGGGGTATCGCTGTCGACTACATCCAGTAGCTTCTCATACTGTTTTTTCCACAGTAGATAGTCAAGCCATGGACGATCTGGTAGGAAATGCTTGAAAAGCTCTTCTAGGACGGCGTCAACGCGATCAAAATCAGTTCCTTCATTGAACGCGCAAATTCTCGGCACTAAATCCTCCCTGCGCAATAGGATTGCGACCGCTGCCATATTTAGATAATCGACATATGTGTCGATCATATCGTTCATGATGAACGGTGGCCGGTAGTCACCGTCTGGAAGATCATCCAAACACTCGATCCAGCGCTCGTATCCCAGCACGATATTGTCCAGGGAATTGGCTAATGCCGTTAGACTTTCCCCCGCCGTATAACGCAATTGAAAAATTGTCCAGCTATCCAATGCTGACAGCTGCAGATCTCGGCATCTGTCTATGAGAGGCAAATCTTTTGGGGACTCGATGGTATTCTCAGCCTCTAGCTGGGCCACCGTGTTGAGGTAGCTCTCTTCGTCAAGATAAACCTGCCGGCGCTTTTCCGCGAATTCTAGTTTTCTCATGTAGTTATTCCTTGTTATTTTTTAGTTTTTTTGGACTTTTTACGTCTGCTTGGCTTGCCAGTAGTTTTGTATTCGGCCTCTGCCGCATCAAGATCGCCTTCGCCGAATTCTCTTTGAACATCATGGCGGTTGTGTTCCTTCGCATATTTTTGCGCTCCCACCGGATTGCTGACAAGACCGTTCTGAATGATTTTTTCCATTGCGATAATGTGCTCCGATGCTTGGAGTGGGGAGACGAGAAATACATGGCGGGAATAATTCGATCCACCTCTAGAAATCTGGCTTTTATATCGATAAAAATCCTTATCGATGCGGTCCAGAATCCATGTGCGGCTCATCTGCATCACCATGCCCGCTTTGGGACCTCGGGCAGATGCGTTGCCGCTTGGTGATCCGTTCTTTTTTTTCGATCGACTGTTCCTCCTGAATTACCAGCGCTCCCTTTGGCTTCTCCCAGCATACTCAACAGCTTCGCGGCCGGACTCATGCTTGCCTTCGCTTCCACCACGGCGAACTGGTGTGGCCTTGGACGATTGGTTAGCCAAAGTGAGTCGATACCGTTGGTCAGCACATGTACGCTAGGTGTACACAGATACAGCGGTACCTCGTTGTCATTTAATTTCTTGAATTCGCTTTGCCAACCGGCGGCTTTTTTGCCAGGGCCTCCAATCATGTCATGCCGGTTCCAGCTAAGTCCCCAGCCCTTGTGCTCGATAACATGGTGGTCGACGATATGCTCGCCCGGCAAGCCTTTAGCGGCGTTCTCCAATCCCTTGTAAGCCTGAAAAGCCGTGCGCTGCACCACGTTGGCGATTTTACCGGTAGTGGTACGCCCATTCAGTCGCGGCTTGTCGGCCACCCGCAAATGGTTATTAGCGCTGGCGCCCCTGGCCCCACTGGCCCCGGCCCCATGATGCCCACCACGCGGAATACTCCCAGCATTGCTGGCCACCGTCATCACCACGGCCGCCGCATGCTGCCCCAACAGATCGGTGATGAACGCCTTGATATACCCGGACCCCTCCCGTATCGGCCCGGCTAACTGCCCGCGCATTTTCTTGATCCCCGGCGAAACGTCGCGCGCCAATTGTTCCATATGGTCCGGGCACCACCAATGCCCCTGGCCGATATAGTCGAGCAGCGCGATGCAGCTCTCCAGCGCCATGTTCGCCTGCACGATCGCCGCCTGGGTGTTGCCGGCCCAGTCCAGCGCCTTGACCCACGCCAGCGCGCCGCCTTTTTTCTTCGACAGCATGCGTTCGATCATCGCCACGCCGCTGTTGACCGCGCCCTTGAGCGCCTTGCGTTCCTTGTACAGCGGCTTGAATACGGTCTTGAACGCGCTGCCCACCTCCGGCACCACGCCGAACGCGGCGAAGCCCAGATAAATCTTTTGATCGATCGTCGCCTTGGCGAAGCCGCCTTGCTTGTTGATCCGGTACAGGCTGCCCGAAACATCGCGCACGTCCATCACCTGGTCGACCACGGGAATCAACGAGATCAGGCCGCCAATGATCTGGGCCGACACCATCTGGTCCTCGTTGAAGTCGCCCATGATCAGGTCTTCGAGGAATTTCATGCAATCGTCGACGAGACTCATACCCACCCCTGACTTTGCTCACGCAATTTGCGCTCGCGTTCCATCTCCGCATCCATCGCGGCCTTGAAGTCCGGCTTCTTATACGCCGGCGTTTCTTCCTCGGGCGGCTTCCACGGACGCGGATCGTCGCCGTACTCGACTACATACTCTCCCGGTGGCGTGCCGGTCAGCAAAGCGTGCCCCTTGTCATCGAGTTTGCCTTCGCGCACGGTGCCATTCTCGAAGGTGACCTTGTAGGCGGCGCCGGGAATGGGCGCCAGGTCGTCGTAATGGAACAGGATCTCGATCGAGTTATCAAGATCGGCCGCCTGCGGCAAGGCCGGCAACGATGGTGTCGCGCTCATCGGCCCTGTCAACTCCTTCATGCTGGCCTTGAACTCGATCTTGCCCGGCCCGTGCAATTCGATGTTGCCGCCCTCAAGCTCGAGGTGCGCGCCTTGCGCGGTCAACCGCACATGCTGCTTGCCGGCGACGGTGATGCCCTTGGCGGTGCTGGCGAAGGTGAGCGCCTTGTCGGCCGTCAGTTTGGTCTCGTCGGCCTGGCTCTGGCTGCTGACCTTGCCGCTGGCCGCGTGCAGGCGGATGCCGATCTCCTGATTGGGTTTCTGCGCGCTGGTCGCCTTGCCGTAGGTGAAGATTTGATACCTTCCTTCACGCTCGCGTAGCTGTTGCGCTGCGACGCGAAATTGATATCGTGGCCGGCGGTCAGGCTCGTGCCGGCGGCGCCAAGCACCGCGTTGGCCGGCGTGTTCGCTGCGATCCGGCAGGCGAACTCAATTGCAGATGCGGTTCGCTGTAGGCCGTCACGTCCGACTCCACCGCGCCCAGCACGCCCAGCAAGTCCTTGCTGCGCTGGAGCTGGGCGATGGCGGGCAGCGGCTCGGCCGGCCCCGGCGCGGGCGCCTTGCCGCCGAACGTCAGCGTGCTGTGCTTCTGCGCCATCTCGTCGAGATCGGTTTGCAGCTGCACGCTTTCCTCCAGCTGGGTGATGGCCTCTTTCGAATCCATCTGGCTGCCGGTGGCGCTGCCACGCGCGTCGGTCGACAGCAGCACGCCTTTGCCGGCGCGCACGGCGACGCCGTGCTCGGTCTTGAGCTCGGCGCCGAAACCGGCCGCCTTCAGGCGCTGGTTGTCGCTCTGGTGCAGCAGGTGGCCGAGGTTCAACTCGGCCGTGCCCTGGTGCGCGGTGGCGTGGCGCTGCAGACCCACGCGCGATTGTCCAGGACTGTCGTCGAACACCAACTGGTTGTAGGCGCCGCTGCCACCCTGGCTCGATTGGATCGCCTGCGTCTTGATGCCCGACAGCGCCGCCGGATGCGCATGCCCGCCGGCCTCGCCGGGGAACCACGCGGGTGCGTTGCCGGTCGCCACACCGGCGCCGCCGGCCACCTGATTGTGCTGAGCGGCCGCTCGGATATGTCCGTTGTCGACGCTGCCGAGCACCACCGGACTGGCGGTGACATTGCCGTCGAACGCTTATGAAATGGCAGATCTTTTTGTGGATCAATGGTTCTTTTTGCCATTTTTCCCGCTATCTCTTTCGAGTGCTATTGCTCCTCACTCCACTGCCAGATCGTGTACCCATATTCCGAATTTTCAAACACGGGCATGATGTCGCCTTGCTTGAAGTGCCTGCGACTATTTGATTTAGCCGGCGTTTCCCAAAAACCTGTTTGGGCGCACGGCTGGCCGCCCTCGACACGGCCAGGGCGGGTTGGGGTTTCGGTGTCCAAGCTCGTGTAGCGGTCTTGCTCCCGCAATGTTCGAGCATAATCCACTAAGTCTTTTGGATAGACTAAATGGTTGATTTGACTGTCATTCAGGTCTAGGAGGTAGACCACTGCGGCCGCTTCAAACGCCCAGTAGCCATAGTAGCCTGCGTAGCCTTCCTTATTGATATTGAGATGCTCGTCGTACCAGCGTGGGTGATCCTTCATTGCGGAATACCATTGCTCGAGATACCTATTAAGCAGGTCGAGTGTTTTTTGTTCGTCCTCTTCGTAGAAAACTTGCAATAGGATGTCGTACGGGTCCCCGAGCACGCACGAAGACAGCGCAATGTCATCCTCAATATATCCACCAATTAATTGCTCAAACAAGCCATCTTGTCCTCGGTGGCTGCGTAGTATGTGAATTATGCGTTTGATTGCGCGTAGATCACGCAGTAATATGGCAATACTCAAGAGCTGGAGGGTATCTTCATAATCGAACAAGATGGAGAAATCCGGTGCCGCGTGGTATTCGTAGGAACCGTATTCCGGGAACTCCAGCGCCGCCTCCTTTAAGAATGGTTGATGGATATTGTTCCATTCCTCGAACGCGTCCACTATGCCAATTATTCGTGGTGCCAGTTCACTAATTGGAACGCCTGCGGTGTAGTCGAGCATCCAGATCCAGAACGATTCCAAATATAAAAATCGATGAACGATAGAATGGTCTTCAGCCGTCTCCGCAGTTAGTTTGTTTTCTAGTTGGCCATTGATTAATTTAACCTGATTTGCGCGCGTCTTCTCATAAAGCTCTTCGTATAAAAATTGCTGTCGGCGGCGCTCATGAAAAGGTGTATTATTCATAATTTTCAAATCTTTCTTTTCTTAACCGGGCTTGGCTTTTTGGCTTCCAGGGCTTTTTCTTGGGAAGCTGTATTGTTCGATTTTAATTTGACGTTGGTGCGAGCTTTAGCAATTCGATCTATTTCGGCATAATGAAATGTTTCCGATATCCCATGAGTCCCCTTGTGCTTGTTATGAATTTCTATATTGTAATAATCATTTGAAGATATTAATTCAAACATTGCCGCAAGATGATCCCCAGCGCCAGGCGCGACACTCAACTTCATCGTGCTCACGTGCACAGCGTTGGCGAAGGGATTGGTAGTGGAAGGAAGAGCAAACATAAGGTACACCCAGCGATTTTTTAAATTGCTAATCGATTGCATTGAGGTTGTCTTAGTGCTTGCTACAATCCATCCTTTTCCCATTTGCGTGCCCTTTTTGGGTTCAGCGAGTAAGCTCCACAACAGCTGCTCCCTGTCGTTGAGCGTGGCCGGCGGCTCAGGGATGCTTCCATTTTTTATGTTTTTTTGGAGGCGGTAATGCAAACTATAGGCATTTTCGCTGAACTTGGCTTCAATAAAATGATAAGTGTTTTCGTTAGTTTGCCAGATTGTGTCGACGCCGTGCACGCGTACTTTTGCAAGGTCTTCTGGGACCAGTTCGCTTGGACGTTCGTCTTTATTATTAGGCCCCACAATGCGCGGATAATTTGACCGCCATTGGCCGTGAATATTGCCATGTGGCCAAGCACCGGCTTTGCCCAGCACATGTTCCATGTGGTAATAATCGGCCATATGCTCGCCGATTAAACCTTTTGGTCCGAACTCTAGTTTAGAGAGCAGTTGCCGTATCGGCCGCTGAGTATGCTTGACAGGCGCGCTGCCGCCGTCGGTGCTTTGACGGCTGGAGTCGGCGACCGGCTTGTGCTCCTTGCCTTTGCCCGGCGACGTCGTTTCCTTTGCTTTTGCCGTGGTGGTTGTGGAACCGCTCCGCGCCGATCTGGTCGAGCTCGGATGAGGCGTGGCGCTGTGGGGATGTGCAGCGCCTGTCCGGTGATCCCGTTTGGCGGCGGGATTGCCAACCACCGTGGCCGCTGTCGCCACTTTCTTCGCTACCCACAGCGCGTCCTCGCCCAGCATGTCTTTGATCATGTCCTGCAGCGCTTGAGCACCCTGTGCGATGCCGACTTTGAGCGGCCCGCGCACGCGCTCGACTTGCGGTTTCAGGTCACGTGCCAGATGCTGCAAGTCCGTGGGCAACCACCAATGCGGTGTCGACAGGATAGTCAGTAGCGCGACGCAGTTGTCCAGCGCACCCATCGCCGTCTGGATGGCCAACTCGGTGTTTTGAGCCCATTGGAACGTCTTCATGAATTTGATCGCGGCGCCCTTTCCTTTGCCGAGCATGGCCTCGATCATCACGTTGCCGCCGGCTGCGGCGGCACCGGCCTCTTTGCGGTATTTGCGTATGGGCTTGACGATCGTCTTGAACAGGCTGCCGACTTCGGGAATACAGCCGAACGCGGCCAGCGCCATGTCGATCCAGTCATCTTTGTCAGCGCGCGCTACGCCCTTTCTGCCGACGCGATAAATCATGCCCGACACATCGCGCACGTCCATGATCTGGTCGACCACCGGAATCAGGGAGATGGCCCCGCCCACGATCATGGCGGCCTTGCCTTGATCCTGTTCAAAGTCGCCCAGGATCAAATCCTTGAAAAACTCGACGACGTCGTCTACAAAGCCCTGGCTCATGTCATACCGCCTGTTTCATTTTTTTTCCTTGCCGCTTCCAGCAATGCGGCTGCTTGGTCTTTCTGTTGCCGTGCTTGTAGAAGCTGAGGATCGGGCGTCAGCGGCGGTGCTTTCCATGGCCGCTCATCTTCACCGTATTCGACGTGGTACTCGCCTGGCGGGACATTTTCAAGACGGGCATGCCCCTTCGCATCAAGCTTGCCGCTGCGCGATGTGCCATCGGCGAAGGTGATCTTGTACGGAGCGTTCAGAACCGGCTCCAGGTCGCCGTAATGCAGGTTCAACTCGATCGCCTGGTTGATGTTTCCCGCTTTGGGCAAGGCCGGCAGCGTCGGGGACGCGCTCATCGGCCCCGTCAACTCCTTCATGCTGGCCTTGAACTCGATCTTGCCCGGCCCGTGCAGCTCGATGTTGCCGCCCTCAAGCTTGAGATGGGCGCCTTGCGCGGTCATCCGCACATGCTGCTTGCCGGCGACGGTGATGCCCTTGGCGGTGCTGGTGACCGTGAGCGCCTTGTCGGCCGTGAGTCTGGTCTCGTCGGCCTGGCTCTGGCTGCTGACCTTGCCGCTGGCCGCGTGCAGGCGGATGCCGATCTCCTGATTGGGTTTCTGCGCGCTGGTCGCCTTGCCGTAGGTGAAGAATTTGATGCCTTCCTTCACGCTCGCGTAGCTGTTGCGCTGCGACGCGAAATTGATATCGTGGCCGGCGGTCAGGCTCGTGCCGGCGGCGCCAAGCACCGCGTTGGCCGGCGTGTTCGCTGCGATCCCGGCAGGCGAACTCAATTGCAGATGCGGTTCGCTGTAGGCCGTCACGTCCGACTCCACCGCGCCCAGCACCTCCATACTGCGCTGGAGCTGGGCGATGGCGGGCAGCGGCTTGGCCGGCCCCGGCGCGGGCGCCTTGCCGCCGGCCGTCAGCGTGCTGTGCTTCTGCGCCATCTCGTCGAGGTCGGTTTGCAGCTGCAAGCTTTCCTCCAGCTGGGTGATGGCCTCTTTCGAGTCCATTTGGCTGCCGGTGGCGCTGCCACGCGCGTCGGTCGACAGCAGCACGCCTTTGCCGGCGCGCACGGCGATGCTGTGCTCTGTCTTGAGCTCGGCGCCGAAACCGGCCGCCTTCAGCCGCTGGTTGTCGCTCTGATGCAGCAAGTGGCCGAGGTTCAATTCGGCCGTGCCCTGGTGCGCGGTGGCGTGGCGCTGCAGACCCACGCGCGATTGTCCAGGACTGTCGTCGAACACCAACTGGTTGTAGGCGCCGCTGCCACCCTGGCTTGACTGGATCGCCTGCGTCTTGATGCCCGACAGCGCCGCTGGGTGCGCGTGGCCGCCGCCCTCGCCGGGGAACCACGCCGGCGCGTTGCCGGTCGCCACGCCGGCGCCGCCGGCCACCTGATTGTGCTGGGCGTCGGCCTGGCCGCGCCCGTTGTAGACGGTGCCAAGTACTACCGGCCGGTCGATGTTTCCCTCCAGGAAATCGATCAATACTTCCTGGCCGATGCGGGGCAGGGCGCTGCTGCCCCAGTTGGCGCCGGCGACCGGCGCCATCGGCGTGGCCACGCGCACCCACGTTCCCGCCTGGTCGTCGCCGGGCGCGCCGGTATGGCCGTCGGGCATGGGGTGTTGAAGGCGGCTGTGGCTTTGCGCCCCGCGCTGCCAGTGGAACTGCACTTTCACGCGATGATCTCGGTCGGTGTGGATCGGCGCGCCTGGCGGGCCGACCACAATGGCGGTTTGTTGGCCGTGGATGGTGGGGCGCGGATGGAGCAGCTGGCCGTGGGCGTCCGTGCCGCTGGAGCGGTAAGGAATGTTGCTGCGGATCGCGTCGATGCGGACCCGGTACAAAGGCCGCTCGCCGATGGCCTTGCCTACCGCGTGCAGGCTCGTTCTCTCCTCCTTGCCGATCAGCGCATCGAGCAGGCCTTCGCCGAGCCGCTGCATCAGGCTGGACTTCAGGTCCGCGCTGAGATTGTTGTGCATCAGATGCACAGTGCGGACGACAAGAAAGCTGCGCTCGTCGTCGCTGCCGGCCAGATCGAACTGGGCCTGGCCGGTGAGGGCGAACGTGGTGCCCGGCGCGAGCGTGCGCACGGTGCCGGCGCCGACGTGGATTTCCTTGCCGGCCTCGAACGCCTGCAACTGGTTGTCGGCGATGCGCTGGCCTTGTTCGCGCGACTGGTAGGCGTAGGCGCCGGGCGCGTCGCGGCTGACCAGCGGGGCGCCGTCGCCGCCGTCCGCGCTGGCGGCGCCGACCGGGCGGGTGTCGAGCGAGCGGTAGTCCCAGCTGCTCAGCTCGATGGCGTTGGTTTGCAGGCGCAGCTCGGTACGCCAGCGGTCCAGCGTGTCCTCCCGCATCGTCGCGCCGGGCTGGCTGAAGGCGATGCTGGCCTGGGCGTTGGGCTTGAAGCTGCCGCTGTGGTC
>NZ_FODC01000010.1 GCF_900110275.1 Duganella sp. CF517 | reverse complement strand
ACCCCTTCCCATCCCGAACAGGACCGTGAAACAACTCTGCGCCGATGATAGTGCTGCAACCAGTGTGAAAGTAGGTTATCGTCAGGCTAGTTATAAGAAGAAGCCCACCATGTGATCATGGTGGGCTTTTTTGCGTCTTGCCTATAGGTTTGTGCTTATGCGTGGACAGCCGTCTCATGCCGCCTGATCGTCCCCAACAAAAACTGCAGACATTCCAGCACTTCGAACTGATGGTGCAGAAAGTATCGCGCCGCGCTGTCCTTGCTGCGGCCTATGCGCACCGTCAGCCAGGATTCCGGCGCATCCCTGAAGATTTGCTCGTCCGCCTCATCCTCGCCGATATACAGCGCCGTTTGCCGCGAGGCATGATCCAGCACCGTGCTTAACGTAGCACGCTTGCCGGGCGCGTCCGGCGGCAGCAAATTGATGCCGCTGCGCGCCCCGACCACCACCGGCGCCGGTTGCAGCGCCCCAAGCACGCGCTCGATCTCGCGCATGGTGCGCGGCCTGTCGCGCAGCAGCCGGTAATGCAGCCACAGCGAACACCCGTGATCGGCGATCAGCAATCCGGGATCGACCTTGTGCAAGCCATGCTCATCGGTCATCTGCCGCAACCAGGCGGAGCAGATATCGCGCGCGCGCGGCGCGTCATTCTCCTGGCCGGGCAAACAGCCCGAGCCGTGATTTCCAACGAGATAAGCGGGACGCACCGGCAGCCGCGCCTCGACATCGTCGAGGCCGCGACCGGTAATGACGGCGACCGGCAGCAAGGCGCACAGGTCGCGGAAGCAGCGCTCCAGCGCCGGCTGCATGCGTGCCTGGCTGGGCAGCACGACCGGCGGCGCCAGGGTGCCGTCGAACGTGAACGCAAGTACCGGCTCGGCCGCGATGAGTTCCGCAAGCGCCCGTTTGCCGGCTAATGAAAGCAAATGAATCATGCCCCTCCTTGTTTGCGCGGCGCCTGGCTGGTTGAAAGCGGCGGCCTGCGGGTGGTCAGAGGGGTTCGAACTGAACCGTATCGTGGAGGCGCGGAACGCCGTGCCACGGAGCTCGGGCAGACATCGCCCGTTCAAACCCAGTTAAAGAAATTTATCGTACTGCCGGGAATGACGCATGTCAAACGCGATTCTATCGAACACTTGATGTAGAAATGATTAGACGCAACTTTAAGCGTTGCCTTCCGCGCTTTTTGTGCCTCAGGGCATGTATGATGGATGATCGCACTGTTCAACTTTTGAGGTGGATTCATGGCAAATAAATTCCGTCTGGTCACCCGCAGCGATTTCGACGGCCTGGTCTGCGCCGTGCTGCTGAAACACCTGGACATGATCGACGACATTCTGTTCGTGCATCCGAAGGACATGCAGGACGGGAAGATCGCGATCACCGACAACGACATCACGACCAATCTTCCCTACGTGCCGGGTGTGCACATCGCCTTCGACCACCATCTGTCGGAAACCATCCGCAACACCGGTGAACGCAGCAACCATGTGATCCATCCGGAGGCGCCGTCCGCCGCGCGGGTGGTCTACGACTACTACGGCGCCGAGAAAGCCTTCCCGGCCGCCTGGGGCGACATGATGGCCGCCGTCGACAAGGGCGACGCCGCCCGCTTCAACGAGCAGGAAGTGCTCCACCCGGAAGACTGGGACTTGCTGAACTTCCTGATGGACGCGCGCACCGGCCTGGGCCGCTTCCGCGAGTTCCGCATTTCGAACTACAACCTGATGATGGACTTGATCGATGCGTGCAAGAACCATACGATCGAGCAGATCATGGCCTTGCCGGACGTGAAGGAACGCAAGGACCTGTACTTCGAGCATGCGGAAAAGTGCAAGGACCAGATCCGCCGCTGCGCGACCGTGCACAAGAACCTGGTGGTGCTCGATCTGCGCAACGAGGAAATCATCTTCGCCGGCAACCGTTTCATCATCTACGCGCTGTTCCCGCAGACGAATATCTCGATCCACGTGCTGTGGGGGCTGAAGAACCAGAACACCGTGTTCGCCACCGGCAAGTCGATCTTGAACCGCACGTCGAAGACCAACATCGGCGCGCTGATGCTGGAATACGGCGGCGGCGGGCACGAGAACGCCGGCACCTGCCAGGTCGACAACGAGCGCGCCGAGGAGGTCCTGGGCGCGTTAATCCACCGGATCAATTCCGAAGGATAAAAAAACGGCGCCGAGGCGCCGTTTTTCATTACCGCGAGCGGTCGCCGGTCAGAACTCTTTTTCCGGCAGCGCGATCTGGTTGTCGGTGCTGAACTGGTAGTCCTTGAACACGTGCTCGGCCGACAGCAGCTGGTATTCGCCGTCCGGCTTGCGGTGCGTGGTGTCCTTCAGGCGGTAGGTGTAATGGCCGCAGGTCCAGCAGTTGAAGTTGCGCATGTGCGTGCACAGGCAGGTCTTGTCCATCACGACGATGTTTTTCTCGTTCGGATGGGCCGCCACTTCGCGGTTGTACGAGTTGATGTAGGCGCAGTTGCCGGTCGCGTCGAGCAGGTAGCCGTAGGACTCGCAGCCGGGACGGATGCCGCCGCCGATCGCCGGCGTGCTTTTGAGCATGCGCATCGGGTAGCCGGTCGGCGAGATGCCGTTGACGATGATGTCGTCCTCGGTGGCCTTGACGTATTCCTGCTTGACCTTGGCCGGCAGGCCGCATTCGTGGGTGATGGTGAAGCGCGTGGCCACCTGCACGCCCGCCGCGCCCGCTTCGAGGAAGCTGACGGCGTCGCTGCCGGTGAAGATGCCGCCGGCGGCGATCAGCGGAATGTCGAGGTTTTCCGTTTTCAGGTAGGCCAGCAATTCCTTGGTGATCGACATCAGGTCGTACTCGGCCCAGTCCATGCCGAAGCCCAGGTGGCCGCCGGCCAGCGGGCCTTCGACGATGATGAAGTCCGGCAGGCGGTCCAGCTTGGCGTTCTTGCGCAGGAAGATTTGCAGCGCGCGCACCGACGAGACGATGATGCCCAGCTTGGCTTCACGGAAGCGCGGATGGTCGGCCATCAGGGCGAACGAGCCGAAGTGCAGGCCGGCCGACAAGGTGATGCCGTCGATGCCGGCGTCGAGCGCCGCGTTCAGGCGCGTGCGCAAGGTTTCGCGCGGCCCGTTCATGGTCAGCTTTTCCATGCAGTTCACGAAAATCAGGCCATCGCCTTGTTTCGCCGCCATGGTGGCGCCGATGTGGCGGCGCTGGGCGTCGGCCAAGCGCTCGAGGTCGAACTGCACGACCGACTTGTCCGAATTGTTGATGTTGAATTTGTAGAGCTTGGTTTTATCCTTGACGAAGCTCGTATCGAACTTGCGGTCGGACACGTCCTCGACCATCGCATCGGAGATGTGGCCGATGCCGCCCAGGCGGGCCGCTTCCAACGCCAGTTCCGACGTCGAGATGTCCACGCCCATTCCGCCGACCATGATGGGCACGTACTCGTTTTTGCCAAATCGCAGGCGGAAATCATCAACACGTTTCATTGCTATCCTTAGACTACCGAGGTTGTTTGCCGGGCGTGGCCCGGCGCTATGCAGGTCGCGCGGCAGCATCGTCGATGGAGACTAAACTAATTCTACTCCATGTGTGCTACCGCTCTGTGACGGCGCGGCAACGCCGCGCGGGCGGGATCAGTCGCGGAAGTTGTTGAACTCGAGCGGCATGTCGGGGACGTCCTTGCGCAGCATGGCCATCGCGGCCTGCAGATCGTCGCGCTTGGCGCCGGTCACGCGCACGGCCTCGCCCTGGATGCTGGCCTGCACCTTCATTTTGCTGTCCTTGATGACGCGCACGATTTTCTTGGCCGCATCGGCCTCGATGCCATTCTTGATTTTGATGACCTGCTTGACCTTGTCGCCGCCGACCTTCTTGATGTCGCCGTCCTCGAGGAAGCGCACGTCGACCTTGCGCTTGGCCAGTTTGTTGGTCAGCACGTCACGCACCTGCTGCAGCTGGAACTCGGAATCGGCGACGACGGTCAGTTCGTTTTCCTTGTGCTCGACGGATGCGCCGGTCCCCTTGAAGTCAAAGCGGGTGGCGATTTCCTTTTGAGATTGCTCGACGGCATTCTTCACTTCGATCATATCTGCTTCGGACACTACATCAAACGACGGCATGGCTATTTCCTTTTCGTGTGGCATGGGGCAATACGGCTCCCCATCAAAGTCTGACATTTTAACGGACAACCGGCCAGTCACCCCCATACGGGCGCTGGTTTTTTGCTTGTTTCGCTCTATAATCGACTAAATTAATCGGTTTTTCCTCCATGCATCCACAGTCCTCCATCCAGCACCAGTTTCCTTTACAGTCCCTCAATACCTTCGGCATCGCCGCGACCGCGCACGCGTATTTGCGCGTGACGGAAACAGAGCAATTGCTCGGCGCGCTGGCCGATCCCGCCTGGGCCGCTTTGCCGAGGCTGGTGATAGGCGGCGGCAGCAATCTGCTGCTGACGGGCGATTTTCCCGGACTGGTGCTGCACATCGCGCTGGCGGGCAAGCAGGTGGTCGGCGGCGATCAGCGCAGCCATTTGGTGCGCGCTGCCGCCGGCGAAAACTGGCACGCGTTCGTGCAGTGGACGCTGGCGCAGGGCATGGGCGGGCTGGAAAACCTGTCGCTCATCCCCGGTACCGTCGGCGCGGCGCCGATCCAGAACATCGGCGCGTATGGGCTGGAGACCAAGGACGTGTTGCACAGCGTGACGGTGTTCGATCCGCGCAGCGGGACGACGTATCCGATGGATGCGGGGGCGTGCCGGTTTGGCTATCGCGACAGCGTCTTCAAGCAGGACGCCGGCCGCCATCTGGTTATTCTGGATGTGACGTTCGCGCTGCCCAGGCAGTGGCAGCCGAACCTGCGGTATGCGGAACTGGCGCAGGCGGTGGCCGAGCAGGGATATGCCACGCCCAGCGCCCGACAGGTGGCCGATACGGTGGTGGCGATCCGCCGCCGCAAACTGCCCGATCCGGCGGTGATCGGCAACGCCGGCAGCTTCTTTAAAAATCCGGTGGTGACGGGCGCGCAGTGCGCGGCGCTGCTGGAGCGTTTTCCGGCGCTGGTGCATCATCCGCAGCCCGACGGCACGGAGAAGCTGGCGGCGGGCTGGTTGATCGATCAGTGCGGGTGGAAGGGCAGGAGCCTGGGCGCGGCCGGCGTGTATCCGAAACAGGCGCTGGTGCTGGTCAATAACGGCGGCGCGACCGGCGCCGAGGTGGTGGCGCTGGCGCGGGCGATCCAGGCGGACGTGCAGGCGAGGTACGGTGTGCTGCTCGAGCCGGAGCCGGTGTTTGTGTGACGATGGCGGGTGGCCCGACCCGCCATGGCTTGATTAACCGAAGTGGCAGACGTAATCGACCGTCTCCAACGTCTCGATGTCGAAGTGGCTGTTAGCGCCGACCTTGAACTCCTGTCCGGCGCCGTACGTCTGCCACTGCGTGGCGCCGGCCTGGCGCACCTTGCACACGCCGCCGGTGATTTCCATCGTCTCCGGCGCGCCGGTGTTGAACGTCAGGCTCGATGGGAAGATCACGCCGACGCTCTTCTTGCTGCCGTCGGCGAGGATGATATTGTGCGACACGCATTTGCCGTCGAAGTAGATGTTCGATTTCTTGACGACGCTGACTTGATCAAATTGAGCACTCATGCTGCGGTTTTTCCTTAGTGGGATGAGGTTTAGGTGGGGCCGGGCAGGTCGTCCGCGCTCATGACGCGGTTGCGGCCTGCGTTCTTGGCGGCGTACAGCGCCTGGTCGGCTCGCTCGATCAAGTCCTCGATACGCGACTGCGGCGACGGTACCACGCTCGCCACGCCGATCGACATCGTCACCGACGACAAATCGGTGGTCGCCTGCGGGTTCTCGATGGCCAGCTGTTCCAGGTGTCGGCGGCATGACTCGGCCACGATCAGCGCGCCGGTCACCGGTGTCTCCGGCAGGATGATGGCGAATTCCTCGCCGCCGTAGCGCGCCGCCAGATCGGCGGGGCGCTTCAAATGTTCGGTCAGGACGGCCGCCACCTTCTTCAGGCACAAGTCGCCCGCGAGGTGGCCGAAGCTGTCGTTATACAGTTTGAAGAAATCGACGTCGCACAGCAGCAAGGTCAATGGCTTCTTGTCGCGCTGCGCACGCTGCCATTCGACCGCCATGGTCTCGTCGAAGCGGCGCCGGTTGGCGATGCCGGTCAGCGCGTCGAGCGCCGCCAGCTTTTGCAGTTCGATGTTGGCGTCGGCCAGGTTCTTCTGGCTCTCGCGCAGGAAGCGGAACGCCTGGTCGCGCTGCAGGCGGCTGATATGGGCGCCGGAGTGGTAGCGCACGCGCGCCAGCAGCTCCAGCTTGTCGGGCAGCTTGACCATGTAGTCGTTGGCGCCGGTGGCGAAGCTGTGCGCCTTGAGCTTCGGGTCCTCCTTGGCCGACAACACGATCACCGGCACGTGGCGCAGCGATTCCTCGTCGCGGTAGATCTTGATCAAGCCGAAACCGTCGATGGTCGGCATCACCAGGTCCTGCAGGATCACGGTCGGTTGCAGCTGCAACGCCGTCTGCAGCGCCTGGCCGGCGTCGGTCGTGTAGTGGAACTCGATATCGGTCTGATCGCTCAGCATGCGGCGCACCGCTTCGACGATGATCAACTGGTCGTCGACCAGGAGTACCCGGACTTTGAAGGCGGTTAGCGCCGCTTCTGGATCTGCTGCGAATGCGTTTGCTTCGGACATCGATTTTCTCTTTAAGTGTCGGCGCCGCCCGGATCAGCGGCTGCCCAGGGTGCTGCGCAAAACGGGGCCGATCTTCATCAGCGGTAAAACCATCTGCGCCGCGTCCAGATCGGCGGCGGCGCGCGGCATGCCGTAGACGGCGCTGCTGGCCTGGTCCTGCGCGATCGTGGTGTGGCCGGCGCGGCGCATGGCCAGCAGGCCCTCGGCGCCGTCGCGGCCCATGCCGGTCAGCAGCACGCCGATCGCCTCGCCCTTCCAGAGCTGGGCGACGCAGTGGAAAAACACGTCGACCGACGGCCGGTAGGCGTACTCCTTCGGATTGGCATCGTACCGTAACCGATAGTTTTGATCCAGCGTTAAGTGGTCGTTGCTCTTGGCGACAAGGACGGTACCGGCGGCCAGTTCGTCGCCTTCCTCGGCGGCGCGCACCGGCATGTCGAGCTGCTCGCCGAGCCAGCGCGCGAAATTGTCGGCGAAGTGCTGGTCGATGTGCTGCACCACCACGATGGCGCAGCCGCGCGGCGGCGTCCAGCCGGCCAGCATCTTGGAGACGGCCATCGGGCCGCCGGTCGAGGCGCCGATCGCCAGCAGCGCCGTCACCGGCACCGGCCCGTCGGCGCCGTGGTGGCCGTGGCCATGGGCGTGGCCATTGGCGGCGGGACGGGGCGCCATCGCCTGGCTGCCGCCGCTATGGCGTATCAGCTTGTCCATGGTGCGTATCTTGGCCAGCAACTCGGCGTCGCCGCCGGGCTGTCCCTGCAACACCGGGGTCGCCGTCACGTCCAGCGCGCCGGCGCCGAGCGCGCGGAACACCTGGTTGACGTTGTCCTGCGGCCGGCCCGTGACCACCAGGATCGCGCACGGGCTGTGCTCCATGATCTGCCGGGTCGCCTCGACGCCGTCCAGCTCCGGCATGTTCAAATCCATCAGGATCAGGTCGGGGCGGTTGTCGGCGCACATGCGCACCGCCTCCGCGCCGGTGCGGGCGATCCACAGCACTTGGTGTTCGGCGGTGCTGGCCACCACGCGCCGCAGCGCTTCGGCCGCCATGGCGACATCGTTGGCGATGGCGATCTTCATCTACTGGCGTCTCCAATCAAATCGCTGACCGCGTCCAGCAGCGTCTCGTCGTGGAAGCTGCCCTTGGTCAGGTAGTAGTCGGCGCCGGCCGAAAGCCCGCGCGCCCGGTCTTCGGGTCTGTCTTTATAGGAGACTATCATGACTGGCAGCTTATGGAGGTGAATGTCCTTCTTAATCAGCGTGACAAGTTCGATGCCGTCCATGCGCGGCATGTCGACGTCGGTGATCACCAGGTCGTAGTCGCCGCTGCGCACCACGTTCCAGCCGTCGATGCCGTCGATCGCGATGTCGACCTGGAAGCCCCTGCCAAGCAGCAGTTTGCGCTCCATTTCGCGCACCGTCAGCGAATCGTCCACCACCAGGATGCGCTTGGTCTTGCGCCGCTCGGCGTGGTCGGACTTGGTCAGCTGATGCAGGCCGCCCTCGTGCAGCAGCTTTTCGATCGACAGCAGCAGGTCCGGCACGTCCAGGATCAGCACCGGTTCGCCGTCGTCGAGCAGGGCGGCGGCCGAGATGTCGCGCATCTTGCCGAAGATCGGGTCGATGCTTTGCACCGCCAGGCTTTGCTCGCCGCGGATGGTGTCGACCACCAGCGCGTAACGGCGCGCGCCGGTGCCGATGACGACCACCGCCAGCTCGCCGCCGCCGGCGTCGGTGTCGCCCAGTTCGAGCACCTGCGAAGCCGAGACCAGGCCCAGATGCTCGCCGCCGAAGTCGAAGAACTGCTTGTTCTCAAGCGTATGGATGGTCGATTGCGGTATCTTGATGACCCGTTCGACCTGGGCGATCGGCATGGCGTAGGCTTCGCCCTTGACATCGACCACCAGCGCGCGCACGATCGATTGGGTCAACGGCAGCGTGATGCAGGTGCGGAAGCCGACGCCGAGTTCCGACTCGATGCGCACGGTGCCGTTTTGCGAACGGATGGTTTCGTGGACGATGTCGAGGCCCACGCCGCGTCCGGAAATCTCGGTGGTGCTTTCCTTCAGGCTGAAGGCGGGCAGGAACAGGAATTCGAGCAGCTCGGCCGGCGACAGCGAGCCGGCCATCTGGGCGCTGGCCATCTTGCGCTCGATCACCCGGCGGCGGATCTTTTCCAAATCGACGCCGCGGCCGTCGTCGCTGATTTCGATACTGAGCATGCCGGCGCGGTGCTTGGCCTCCAGAACAATGGTGCCGGTGCCAGGCTTGCCGGCCGCGATGCGCGCCGACGCCGTGTCCATGCCGTGGTCGATGGCGTTGCGCAGCATGTGGTTGAGCGGGCTTTCGATCCTGGCCAGGATGTCGCGGTCGACCAGCGTGTCCTCGCCGACGATCTCCAGCCGCACATCCTTGCCCATGGTGCGCGCCAGATCGCGCACCATGCGCGGGAAGGACTGCACGCCGTCGCGGAACGGGCGCATGCGCAAGGTCAGCACTTCGTCCACCATCGCTTGCGAGACGGCCAGCAGGCGGCGCTCGTAGGCTTCGATGTCGGCGATGTGCTCCAGCACGAACTGCTTGAGCGGGTGGGTCTTTTGCAGCGCCACCAGCGATTGCTCCTTCAGCTTGGCGTCGGTGCTGTTGGCGATCGCCTCGTGCAGCTGTTCGATGACGGCGAACAGGCTGCTCTGGTTGCGCTTGAAGCGTTGCATGTTCTGCACGAACGGATGCATCTGGTGCGCGTTGATGCGCGACTCGCTGGCCAGCGACAGCAGCTTGTCGAAGTTCTGTGCGGCCTTGGGCGCGGCGTGCATGCGCGCGGCCGGCGCGGCGGGCGGCTCGTCCGCCGCCGGCGCGGGAACCGGTGCCGAAAGCGGCGCGGGAACCGGCGCCGGGGCCGGCGAAACCGCCGCCACCGGCAGCTCGCCGGGCGGGAAGTAGGGCGGCGCCGTCACCGGCGCCGGGATGGGCGGCAACAGGCCCGCTTCCGCTTGCAGGTTGATCGGCTCGGGCAGGAAGGCGATGGTGGTGATGGCGTCGAGCGTGCGCGTGACGTCGTCGGCGTTGGCGCCGAGCCAGGCATCCAGGCCGCTGTCCTGGAGTCGCGACAGCTGCAGTATCAGGTCCACGCCGGCCAGCAGCACGTCGACCCGGTTGGGCGTCAGGGCCAGCTTGCCGTGTTGGGCTGCGACGAAGGCGTCCTCCATGCGGTGCGCCAGCTGCACCACCACTTCCAGGCCGACGATGGCGGCGGCGCCCTTGATCGAGTGGGCCGCGCGCATCATCGATTCGACCGCCGCGGCGTCCTTGAGGCGCTCCATGGCCAGCAGGCCGTCGGTCAGGATCTGGGTCTGGCTGTCCGCCTCCATGCGGAACAGGTCCATCATGGAGAACTGGCTCAGGTCTCCGTTGTTATCCTGGCTCATCGCAGCGTCCTCGCGAGTTGGTAGCCGATCAGCGCCGCGTCGAGCATACCGATATGCATGTCCTGGTGCGACAGCACGCCGGACAGGAAGCGGCTCAGGCCCTTGTTGATGGTGGCAGCCGGCGCCTGCACGGTGGCCGAGGCGTAGCGCATGATGCCGTGCAGGTCGGCGACCGGCAGCGCGTAGGACTGGTCCTCCCAGCGGATCAGCAGCACGCGCGCGAAAGTGTGGCGGTGGGTCGCGGCCTCGCCTTCGCTTTCGTCGATGCCCAGCAGCGCCGCCAGCGACATGCAGGGATGCAGGGTGCCGCCGACATTGACGATGCCGATCAGTCCCCGCGCGGCGCGGTGCGGCAGCCGGTGCGGCCTGGCTTGCGGCGCCACGGAGACGAACAGCTTGGTCGGCAGCGACAGCCATTCGCGGCCGATGCGGAACACCAGGCACGAGGCGTCCAGCGCTTGCGTGTCGGTGGCGGCCTGGCGGAAATGCGTGGCCCAGTCCTTTTTATAGTCGTCGCCGACGAGCCGTTGCAGGTTGCGCTGCGCGGCGCCGGCGTAGACGTCGCAATTGCGGCAATGGACGTACTGCTCCAGTTTCTCGCAACTCTGGTCGCCGACCACGCCGATGCGGTTCCAGCAGTCTTCGATGGCGACGGGCGGCGTGGGCGGGTTGGGATGCGTGGTGATCGTCATGTGTGGACGCCCTTATGATGCCTGCTGGCGTTTGTAGATGCGCGCCGCGCGCGCCTTGAGCGCGGCGGCGGTGGCGGCGTCGCTGTTGGTTTCGGCCAGCAGGGCCAGATGGCACAGCGCTTCGTAGTGGTCCGGCTGCAGATAGATGCAGCGCTTCCAGTAGTCTTCGGCCAGCTGCAGTTTCTTGGTCAATTCGTTGAGCAGCCCGAGGATGAAATAGGCGTCGGCCGAATCGGGCACTTGCGCCAGATAATCGCGGCACTTGCCCTCGGCCTCCCTGACTTGTCCCAGGTCGGCCAGGCGGCGCGCGTCGGCCAGCAGGTCGGCGGTGGGCGCGGTGACGGCGCCCGGCGGCGCGCCCGCGGCCCGCGCGGAAGGGGGCGGGGGCGGGGGCGGGGGCGCCGGCGAACGCGGCGGCGGGGACGCCGCCGCGGGCGCGTTGCGCAGCGTCGGCCGCGCCTGCGGCGGCGCCGGCAGGGGCTGCGGCGGCATCGCCACGCGGGCCACCTTGCGCCGTTCAACCGCCACTTCCCGGGTCAAACCGAAGGCCTGGGCATACGGCAGCGGCGCGAAGCCGTTCTGGCACAGCGACGGTACTTCCGCGTAGCCGACGAACAGCAGGCCGTCCCGCCGCAACAGTTGATCCAGCTTGGCGATCGCCGCCCGCGTGGTCGGCTTGTCGAAGTAGATCAACAGGTTGCGGCAGAAGATGACATCGTAGGAGCCGGCGCGCGCATCGAGGTCCGCTTCCAGCACATTGCCTTGCTTGAAGCGCACCTGCCTGCGGATATCGTCGTTGATGCGGAACTCGTCGCCGGCGCAGGCGCTGAAGTGGCGCTCGCGGAAGGCCAGGTCCTGGTTGCGGAACGCGTTGCGGCCGTAGATGCCGGTCCTTGCGCGCTCGATGCAACCCTGGCTGATGTCGACGGCGTCGATGATAAAGCGGTCGCCCGGGATGCCGGCGTCCGACAGCACCATCGCCATCGTGTAGGGTTCCTCGCCGCCGGCGCACGGCACCGTCAGGATCCGCAGCAAGCGCTCCGGCGCCGATGCCAGCCGCGCGGCGAGGTAGTCGGCGGCCGCGTGGAAGGCTTGTTGATCGCGGTAGAACCACGATTCCGGCACCACCACCAGCTCTACCAGCGCTTCCAGCTCCTTCGGCGCGATGTCCTTCAGGTAGGCGGCGGCGTCGCGCGCGCCGGTCACCTCGACGCGCTGGCGGATGGCGCGGTCGACCTCGGATTTGGACAGGCTCAAGCCGGTCGCGGCGTGCAGCATGGCCTGGGCCGGGGTCATGGCAGCGGGTCCGCCGGCGTGCCGGCCGCCTGGAACAGCGTGGCGCGCAGCGGCGCCGGCAGCAGCCGCTCCAGTTCGACCAGTTGCAGCATGCCGTCCGCATCGCCGGCCACCTGGCCGAGGAAGGGCGCGGCCAGCACCCCGCTGTCGGTCAGGCGCGCCTCGCCGACCTCCCGGACGCCCAGCACGCGCTCGGCGCGCAGCCCGAGTGGATGGCTGCCTCCGTGCGGCATGTGGTAGTCGACCACGATGATGCGGGTGTCGAAATAATCGGCGCCGGCGGGCAGGCCGCTGATGCGGCACAAGTCGATCACCGGCACCGACTGGCCGTGGTAATCCATCAGGCCGGCCACGGCGTCGGGCGCCAGCGGCAGGTGTTTGAGCTCGAGCAGCGGCACCACGCGCACCACGTCGCGCAGGCGCAGGCCATAGCGGTCGGCGCCGATGTGGAAGACGAGCAGTTTCATCGCGCGGCCCGTTCCTAGACCGCGACGGCGAAGTTGGCGACGCTCGTTTGCAGGTCGCCGGCGGCGTACTGCAACTGGTGCACCGCCTCGCTGGTGGCCTTGAGCGATTCGACCGTCTGCTGGGTGGCGTCGTTGAGCTGCATCATCGTCTCCGAGATCTGCTGGGCGCCGACCGCCTGCGACTGCATCCCCTGCAGCACGGCGTCGAACTGCGGCGCCAGTTTCTGCACCTGGTCCATCACGCCGGAGAGCTGGTCGGTCACCTGGCGCACCTCGCCGACGCTGCGGCGGATCTCCTCGGAGAATTTATCCATGCCCATTACGCTGGCCGAGACGGCCGACTGCATCTCCTTGAGCATCTGTTCGATGTCCCAGGTCGACACCGACGTCTGGTCGGCCAGGCGGCGGATCTCGGTGGCCACCACCGAGAAGCCACGGCCGGCGTCGCCGGCCTTCTCGGCCTCGATGGCGGCGTTGAGCGAGAGGATGTTGGTCTGGTCGGCGACCTTGGTGATGGTGATCAAAACGCTGTTGATGTTGGATGCCTTCTCCGACAGCGCGGCCAGCTTGGCGTTGATCGAATCGGTGGCCGCGACCATGTGCTGCATGGTGCCGTCCATGCGTTTGAGGTTGTTCTGGGCCTCGGCGGTGGCGCTGGTGGTGTAGTCGGCGACGGCGGTGGCGTCCTCCATCGTCTTGAGCAGTTCGATGGTGTTGGCCGAGATCTCCTTGGTGGTGCTGAGGATCTCGATGCTGGTCTGCGCCTGTTCGATGCCGGTGGCCTCCTGCTGCTTGGCCGAGGCGGCGATCTCGGTGGCCGAGGTGGTGACCTGGATGCCGGCCTTCTGCACGTTGTTGAGCAGGCCGCGCAGGTTGTCGAACATGCGGTCGAGCCCATGGCCCAACTGGCCGATGGCGTCGGTGCCGGTGATCTCGATGCGGCCGGTCAGGTCGCCCGAGGCGGCCTTCGACACCACGCCGAGCAGCGAGTCGACCTTGGACTTGAGCAGGTTGGTGGCCGCCTGCTCGTTGGCCTGGCTGTCCTGGATCGATTGCGCCATGCGGTTGAATTCGATGCCGACCTTGCCCAGTTCATCGCCCGACAGCACGGTCGCGCGCGCCGACTGGTCGCCGGCGGCGATGCGGCCGACGGCGGCGGTGAGATGATTCAACGGCGCGGTGAGCGCGCGCACCAGTAGCCAGGACACCAGCGCGGCGAGCGCCACGCAAACCAGGCCGCCGGCCGACAGCACCAGCCGCATGCCTTCCTGCAGGCGCTCGGAAGCCGCGGTCCGCTCGGACAGCAGGCGCTTTTCCTCGGCGGTGGCGGCGGCCATGAACTTGTAGATGTCGCCGATGGCCGAACTGGTGCCCGACAGCTGCGGCGTGCGGCCCATGGCGTCGGCCGCGCCGGGCTTGTCGCCCATTTGCTCGCGCATCGCCAGCTGGGTGGAGATGACGTCCTTGCCCCAGCGCTCGGTCATCGCCTGCAGTTGCTGGAAGCGCGCCAGCTGCTGCGGATTGTCGCTCACCAGCTTTTGCAGCGTTTGCACCGAGGCCGGGATGTCGAGCAGCTCCTTGCGCGCCCGCTCCAGCCGCGCCGGGGTGCCGGTCAGGTAGTAGCCGCGCGCCTCCACCTGCACCTGCAGCAGGTCGTTGCGCAGGTTGTCGATGGCCTGGATCACGTCCATCGAATGCCGGTCCCACGCATTGGCCTCCGACAGGCTGTTAAAGCGGCTGTAGGCGATCGCCAGCAGCAGCAGGATGATGGCAAGGATGGCGCCGAAGCCCACATACAGCTTGGTCTTGATACTCAGGTGCTTCAACATTTTTCTCTCCATGACGACACGGGCGGCCGCATTGTCCCATGCCTAGGCGGCGACGGCAAAGTTGGCGACGCTCGTTTGCAGGTCGCCGGCGGCGTACTGCAACTGGTGCACCGCCTCGCTGGTGGCCTTGAGCGATTCGACCGTCTGCTGGGTGGCGTCGTTGAGCTGCATCATCGTCTCCGAGATCTGCTGGGCGCCGACCGCCTGCGACTGCATCCCCTGCAGCACGGCGTCGAACTGCGGCGCCAGTTTCTGCACCTGGTCCATCACGCCGGAGAGCTGGTCGGTCACCTGGCGCACCTCGCCGACGCTGCGGCGGATCTCCTCGGAGAATTTGTCCATGCCCATCACGCTGGCCGAGACGGCCGACTGCATCTCCTTGAGCATCTGTTCGATGTCCCAGGTCGACACCGACGTCTGGTCGGCCAGGCGGCGGATCTCGGTGGCCACCACCGAGAAGCCACGGCCGGCGTCGCCGGCCTTCTCGGCCTCGATGGCGGCGTTGAGCGAGAGGATGTTGGTCTGGTCGGCGACCTTGGTGATGGTGATCAAAACGCTGTTGATGTTGGATGCCTTCTCCGACAGCGCGGCCAGCTTGGCGTTGATCGAATCGGTGGCCGCGACCATGTGCTGCATGGTGCCGTCCATGCGTTGCAGGTTGTTCTGGGCTTCGGCGGTGGCGCTGGTGGTGTAGTCGGCGACGGCGGTGGCGTCCTCCATGGTGCGCAGCAGCTGCGCCGTGTTGGCCGAGATTTCCTTGGTGGTGCTGAGGATTTCGACGCTGGTCTGGGCCTGTTCGATGCCGGTGGCCTCCTGCTGCTTGGCCGAGGCGGCGATCTCGGTGGCCGAGGTGGTGACCTGGATGCCGGCCTTTTGCACGTTGTTGAGCAACGCGCGCAGGTTGTCGAACATGCTGTCGAGGCCATGGGCCAGCTGGCCGATGGCGTCGTCGCCGGCCACCGCGATCTTGCCGGTCAGGTCGCCCGAGGCGGCCTTGGACACCACGCCGAGCAGCGAATCGACCTTGGACTTGAGCAGGTTGGTGGCCGCCTGCTCGGCCAGCTGGCTGTCCTGGATCGACTGCGCCATGCGGTTGAAGGCGTCGCCGACCTGGCCCAGTTCATCGCGCGAGACCACCTTCGCCCGCGCCGACGCCTCGCCGCCGGCGATGCGGCCGACGGCGGCGGTCAGGTGGTTCAGGGGCCCGAGCAGCGCCTGCGCCAGCAGGTAGCCGACCACGCCGGCCAGCACCACGCAGACGCCGCCGCCGAGGATCAGCAGCAGCGACATGGTTTGCTGCAGTTGCGACGAGGTGGCCGTGCGCAGCGCCAGCAGGCGGTTTTCCTCGGCGCTGATCTCGGCCAGCAGCGCGCGCGCGTCGGCGATGGTTTTGGCGCCGTTGAGCACATCGGACGACGTGGCCACCTGCTGCGACACGCCGACCTGGCGGTTCAGCGCGCGGCGCTTGTCGAGCAGCGGGTGGATCACGTTGTCGATCCAGTTGTCGATCATCGGCGCCAGGCGCTTGAGGCGCTGCTGCTGGCCGGGGTTGTCCATCGTGAGCGCGGCGATATTGGCCTGGTGGCGGCGCGCCGCCTCTTCCTCGGCGGGAATCGGCACGGTCACGCTTTCCTCGCCGGTGAGCATGAAGCCGCGGGTGGAGGTCTGGATCTGCACCAGCGCCGTCTCGACCCGGTTGGCCTCGAGCAGCACCTGCAGCGTGTGGCGGTCCCACGCGCTGGCCTGCGACAGTTTGCTGAAGTTGGTGTAGGCCAGCGTCAGCAGGATCAGGATGATGACCACGATGGCGCCGAAGCCGGCGCCGAGTTTCGTCTTGATACTGAGGTGTTGCAGCATTTTCGCTCCGCGCGGTGTGTTCTTGACGCAATGTATCATCTCGTCGCGGGGCGCGGCTGAGAAACCGTCGCCGCGCGGCGTCGAGTGTGGCCGCCTGGGGACGCGAGACTTGACTTGCGCGAAAAAAAACCGCCCGGAGGCGGTTTTTTCGCTGGCGCCGGCCGGGTTACTGGCCGCGCTTGAGGCGCGCGTTGGCGGCGATGCGCATGCGCAGCGCGTTCAGTTTGATGAAGCCGCCGGCGTCGGCCTGGTTGTAGGCGCCGCCGTCCTCGTCGAAGGTGGCGATGTTCATATCAAACAGGGAGTCGGTTTTCGAATCGCGCGAGACGACGATCACGTTGCCCTTGTAAAGCTTGACCCTTACCCAGCCGTTGACGGTGGCCTGCGTGTGGTCGATCAGCGTTTGCAGCGCGACGCGCTCCGGCGCCCACCAGTAGCCGTTGTAGATCATCGACGCGTAACGCGGCATCAGGTCGTCCTTCAGGTGGGCCACTTCGCGGTCCAGGGTGATCGACTCGATGGCGCGGTGGCCCTTGAGCATGATGGTGCCGCCCGGGGTTTCGTAGCAGCCGCGCGACTTCATGCCGACGTAGCGGTTTTCCACCAGATCGAGGCGGCCGATGCCATGCTTGCCGCCCAGGCGATTGAGTTCGGTCAGCACGGTGGCCGGCGACATGCGCACGCCGTTGATGGCGACGATGTCGCCGCGCTCGTATTCCAGGTCCAGGTACTCGGCCTGGTCGGGCGCGTTCTCCGGGCTCACGCTCCAGCGCCACATGGTTTCCTCGGCTTCGGCGCTCGGGTTTTCCAGATGGCGGCCTTCGAACGAGATGTGCAGCAGGTTGGCGTCCATCGAGTACGGCGCGCCGCCGTTCTTGTGCTTCATGTCGATGTCGATGCCCGCGTCTTCCGCGTACTTCAGCAGTTTTTCACGCGACAGCAGATCCCATTCGCGCCACGGGGCGATGATCTTCACGCCCGGTTTCAAGGCGTAGGCGCCCAGTTCGAAGCGCACCTGGTCGTTGCCCTTGCCGGTGGCGCCGTGCGAGATGGCGTCGGCGCCGGTCTCGTTGGCGATTTCGATCAGGCGCTTGGCGATCAGCGGACGGGCGATCGAGGTGCCCAGCAGGTACTCGCCCTCGTAGACGGTATTGGCGCGGAACATCGGGAACACGAAGTCGCGGACGAATTCCTCGCGCACGTCGTCGATGTAGATGTTCTCCGGCTTGATGCCGAACTTGATCGCCTTGGCGCGCGCCGGCTCCAGTTCCTCGCCCTGGCCCAGGTCGGCGGTGAAGGTGACGATTTCGCACTGGTAGTTATCCTGCAGCCATTTGAGGATGACGGAGGTATCGAGGCCGCCCGAGTAGGCGAGGACTACTTTTTTAATATCGCTCATGCTAGTTCCAATGGAGGTGAAGTGTTGTAGGTTTTATCCGGGGATCACTGCGGGGCTCACTGCGCGTCGAGGCGCCCGAGCAGCAGGTATTCGATCAGCGCCTTCTGGATGTGCAGGCGGTTTTCCGCCTCGTCCCAGACCACCGACTGCGGGCCGTCGATGACGTCGGCGGCCACTTCCTCGCCGCGGTGGGCGGGCAGGCAGTGCATGAACAGCGCGTCGGGCGCGGCGCGCGCCATCTTGGCCGCGTCGACGATCCAGCCGTCGAAGGCCTTGATGCGGGCGGCGTTTTCCTCTTCGTAGCCCATGCTGGTCCAGACGTCCGTGTTGACCAGGTGCGCGCCCTCGCAGGCGTCGGCCGGGTTGGCGAAGAAGGTATAGCGGTCGGTCGACACCAGCGACATGTCCATGTCGTAGCCCTTGGGCGTGGAGACGTTGACGTGGAAGCCGAACACCTCGGCCGCCTGCAGCCACGAATACAGCATGTTGTTGGCGTCGCCGATCCAGGCCACGGTCTTGCCGGCGATCGGGCCGCGGTGCTCGTAGAAGGTGAAGATGTCGGCGAACACCTGGCACGGGTGGTGCTCGTTGGTCAGGCCGTTAATCACCGGCACGCGCGAATGGGCGGCGAAGCGCTCGATGATGTCCTGGCCGAAGGTGCGCACCATGATGATGTCGCACATGCGGCTCATCACCTGGCCGGCGTCCTCGACCGGCTCGCCGCGCCCCAGTTGCGAGTCGCGCGTGTTCAGGTAGATGGCGGCGCCGCCCAGCTGGTGCATGCCGGCCTCGAACGACAGGCGGGTGCGGGTCGAGTTCTTCTCGAACACCATCACCAGCGTGCGGTCGATCAGCGGGTGGTAGATCTCGTAGTTTTTGAACTTTCGCTTGATCAGGTGCGCGCGCTCGATGACGTATTCGTATTCGGCCAACGTGAAGTCGGAAAACTGCAGGTAATGCTTGATCGGTTTTTGGATAGGCATAATGACAACTGACAGGTGAACTGGCCCGTGACTGGATGCGCGGCCGGCTGAGCCGAACAATTATAAAGGCAATTCGGCCAAAGGGGCGAATTGCCGCAGATTGTGCTGCCGGCGCGGCCCGAAACGCACTAGTGGTAGATGTGCGCGGCCGCCGCCCCGGGCGCCGGCGCCGGCGCGGTCAGCGGCAGCTCCAGCGTGAACGTGGTGCCGCCGGGCGCGCTGTGGACCGTGATCAGCCCGCCCAGCACGGACGTGACAATATTATAACTGATCGACAATCCCAGCCCGCTGCCGCCCTGGCCCAGCTTGGTGGTGAAAAAGGGGTCGAAGATGCGCGACATGTGCTCCGGCGCGATGCCGGCGCCGTCGTCGCCGAACACCAGGGTCACCTTGCCGTCGGCCGGCGCCGCCGCCCGCAGCCACATGCGCCCGCCGCCGTTGCCATGGCCGCCGCCCCCGGCGTCGGCGCCGCCGAACGCGTGCAGCAGCGCGTTGTTGATGAAGTTGGCGATAACCTGGCCCAGCGGGCCGGGGTAGCTGTCCATCGCGATGTCGGCGGCCACCTCGACGTCGATCCGGTGGCCGCTGGCGCGCACCCGGTTCATCATCGTGGCGATGACCTCGGTGGCCACCTGCTGCAGGTCGAAGCGGCGCCGCTGCTCGGTGGTGCGGTCGACCGCCACCTGCTTGAAGCTGTTGACCAGGTCGGCCGCGCTGGTGAGCCCGCGCATCACCAGCGCGTGGGCGGCGACGGCGTCGTCCAGGTAGGTGGACAGGTCGGAGCGGCGCAGGCCGGGGCCGTCCAGGCGCCTGGCCAGTTCCTCGGTCTTCTGGTGCAGCGTGCTGGCGATCAGCAGGCTGTTGCCGATCGGCGTGTTCAGTTCATGGGCGACGCCGGCCATCAGCGCCCCCAGCGCCGCCAGTTTTTGCTGCGACACCAGCTGCGTTTGCGCGTCCTGCAGCTGGCGGTAGGCCTGGGCGTTGTCGAGCGCGATGGCGCCGTAGGCGCACAGGGTGCGGAAGATCAGCCGTTCGCGTTCGCCGTAGGCGCGCGCGCGCGCCGCCTGCACCGTCATCACGCCCAGGGTGCGCTCGCCGACCAGCAGCGGCACGTACAGCGCGCACGACATCAGTTGCGTGCCGGGGGCCAGGAAGATGTCGTCCGGACCGGCGTCGTCGACGTAGATCTCGGCGCGCTCGCGCAGGCTGCGCGCGGCGTTGGCGCGCGGGTTGTCGACGGCGATGGTGTTGTTCGCCAGCGGCGCGCCGTTCTCGACGCCGAACACGCGGCTCAGCGTGTCGAAGCCGGGGTCGCACAGGTAGATGGCGAAGGTGTTGGCCGGCAGCAGCGCCTGCACGTGGGCGTTGAGCGCGGCGAAGATGGCGCCGGCGTCGAGGTGGGTGGTGATCTCGCGGCCGATCACCGACAGCCGTTCGAGCGTGGCGGTGGTTTGCAGCAGCAGCTCGGCGCGGTGCGCCTCGGACGCGGCCAGCAGCCGGTGGTGCAGGCCCTCGGCGCGGGCGCGCTCGGTCTGGTGGTGCACCTGCATGGCGATGGCGCGGTTGGTGGCCTCCTGGCCGTGGGTCTTGTCGCGCGCGGCGGCCGCCGCCAGCGCCGAGGCGTAGGCCTGGGCGTGGTCGCCGATGCGGGCGTACTGGGCGCCGAGCGCGTCGAGCAGGTCGCCCGGCAGGGTGTAGCCGTCGATGCGCGAGGCCACCGCCAGCGCCCGGTGCAGATAGTGCAGCGTGGCGTTCGGCTTGGTCATGCCGGGCGGCGCCGGCAACGGGTGCCGCGCATGGATCTCCGACAGCACCCGCAGCGCCGCCACGTGGTTGTCCAGGTGGTCCTGGGCGGTGGCCAGCTCGATCGCGTGCTCGGCGGCGGCCAGCGCCTCCTGCGGACGATCGAGGAAGCACAGCGCGTGGGCCTGGCCGCGGCGCGCGATGCTGTGCAGGTCGACCTGGCGCAGCGCGGCGGCGCGCCGTTCCAGGCCGCTGAAGGCGTCGAGCGCGGCGGCGTAGTCGGCGCGGTCGAGCGACAGGTCGCCCAGGAAGTGCAGCGCCGAGGCGTAGCTGCGGCCGGCCGGCAGCGGCGCCAGCACCGCCAGCGCTTCGGCCAGCAGGTCGGCGCTGGCGTCGAGCCGGCCGAGGCGGCGCATGGTGTCGGCCGTGTGCGACAGGCAGGCGCCGACGCTGCGCGGCCAGCCGGTGGGGCGGGCCAGGTCGAGCGCGCGCTGCAGCCAGTCGAGCGCGGCGTGGTGGTCGTGCAGGATGGCGAAATCGAGGCCGACGTTGACGGCGGCGGTGATGGCCGCGCGCAGCTGGCCGGTGGCGCGCGCGGCCTCGTAGGCGCGGATGAAGTGGCCGGCGGCGGCGCCGTAGTGGCCGCCCTGGCTGGCGCGGGTGCCGAAGAAGTCGCCGATCCACGCGGCCACGCCTTGCTCCCTGGGCGCGAGCGGCGCGGCCGGTTCCACGGTGGCGCCGGCGTCGGCCACCAGGTGGTGCTGGAAGTGTTGAAAGCGGGTGCCCCAGCGGCGTTCGGCGGCGCGCATGTCTTCGATGACGGCCCAGCGGGCGATGGTCGCTTCGGCGATGGCGACGCGCTCGGCGTCGCCGGACTGGCCGGCGACGGCCGCCATGCGTTCGAGGTGGGCGATGCCGCCCGGATGGTCGCCGCCGTCGATGGCGACCCAGGCGCGCAGCCAGTGGGTGTCGGCGCGGCCGCGCTGGTCGTCCTTGGCGTGCAACTGCCCGGCGACGGCGGCGGCCTTGGCTTCGGCCTCCGGCAGGCGGCCCTCGAGCCAGTCGGCCTCCGCCTCGACCAGCCGCAGCCGCGCCGATGCCGATGCCTGGGCCTCGGGCGCCAACGTGGTGGCGGGCAGCAGGTCCAGGCCTTCGCGGGCGAGGGCGACGGCGCGCGCGCTGTCGCGCTGGCGCAGGTGCCAGGCCAGCGGCACCAGCACCGGCAGGCGGGCCGGCCCGCGCAGGGTCTGCAGGGCGGTTTCCCACTGCGATACTTCGTCGTCGAGCGCAAACATGTCCATCGATGTCCTCGAACCGCGCATCTAAATATGTTGATGGAAACGCACGTATAATTTCCCTTGGGAATTATAATCGCCAAACCCGATCCCGTGTGCGCGGGCCACGCAAAAGGCGGCTTCCATGCTGCAAGAATACGATTTAATACAGCGTTTGCGACGATTCATGCAACAGTTGACCGTACAGCGTGTGGCGCATCTTGGTGATCTTGCCGTCGGCGACGGCCGCCAGGATGGCGCACTGCGGCTCGATCAGGTGGCGGCAATTGTAATACTTGCAATGCCCGAGGTAGGGCGCGAAGTCGACGAAGGCGCGCTCGAGCATGCCTTCGCTCAGGTGGTACAGGCCGAATTCCTGGAAGCCGGGCGAATCGATGATCGACGAGCCCGCGCCCAGTTCGGGCAGCTGGTACAGCCGGGTGAAGGTGGTGGTGTGCTTGCCGGTGTCGAGCGCGGCCGAGATTTCGCGCACGGCGATGTCGGCGTCCGGCACCAAGAGGTTGATCAGCGAGGATTTGCCCATGCCGGACTGGCCGATCAGGATCGACGACTGGCCCGCCAGCAGCGGTTTCAACACGGCCAGTGCCTGGTCCGGGTGCGCCTTGGCCGACACTTCGTGCACCGGGTAGCCCAGCGAGGCGTACGGTTGCAGTCGCTCGCGGGTGCGCGCCAGCGATTCGGTGACGTCGGTCTTGTTGAGGATCAGGCGGGCCTGGATGCCGGCCGCCTCGGCCGCCACCAGGGAGCGCGACACCAGGTCGTCGGCGAAGCCCGGTTCGGTGGCGACGACGATGAACAACTGCGTCAGGTTGGCCGCCAGCAGCTTCGATTTGTACTGGTCGGAGCGGTACAGCAGGGTCTTGCGTTCGTCGATCTTGTCGATCACGCCCTGGTCGGGCGAGGTCATGGTGACGTCGACGATGTCGCCGACGGCGACGTTGGTCTTCTTGCCGCGCGTGACGCATTGCAGCTTGACGCCGCCGGCCTCGGCCAGGTAGTGGCGGCCGTGGGCGGCGATGATGGTCGCCTTGAGCTTGGCTGGCGCTTGCTGGCTCATGCGGACGCCCCGGCCAGCTGCGCGAACAGCGCGTCGGCCTTGGCCGCGCAGATGAAGTCGTTGTCGGACAGGCCGCCACGGCCATCGTCGACCGAATGGGTATCGTAGCGCACGGTGCAGTTTTTATAAGTCACGGTCATTTCCGGGTGGTGGTCTTCGGCGTGGCTCAGGTAGGCCAGCGCATTGACGAAGGCCATGGTGCGATAGTAATTGCGAAAGCCGAAGGTGCGGCACAGTTTGCCGTCTTGCAGCGACCAGTCCGGCACGAGCGCGAGCAGGCGCGCGGCCTGGTCGGCAGTCAGCGCCAGCCTGGCCGGCCGGCTGTGGCCGGCGAGCAGGTCGGCGCGGGTGGCGGGGGCGGCGCGGGTAGTCATGCCGCGGCCGCCGCGTTCAGATGCCGGATGCGCACGCTGGCCGGCGGATGGGAGTCGTAGAACGCCGAGTGCAGCGGGTCCGGCGTCAAGGTCGAGGCGTTGTCCTCGTACATCTTGACCAGCGCCGACACCAGGTCGCGCGAATCGGTGTGCCTGGCGGCGAAGGCGTCGGCCTCGAATTCGTGCTTGCGCGAGCCGATCGACGTCAAAGGGCTGAACAGGAAGGTGAACACCGGCAGCGCCAGCATGAACAGCAGCAGCACCATGGCGTCGTTGCTCTGGCCCGGCAGCAGCAGCGGATCGACGCCCAGGCCGGTGTAGAACCATACCTGGTTCTTCAGGTAGCCCAGCAGCGCCAGGAAGCCCAGCGAGATGGCGAACATCATGACGATGCGCTTGATGATGTGCTTGAGCTTGAAGTGGCCGAGCTCGTGCGCCAGCACCGCCTCGATCTCCTGCGGCTGCAGGCGCGAGAGCAGGGTGTCGAAGAACACGATGCGCTTGTTGGCGCCGAAGCCGGAGAAGTAGGCGTTGCCGTGGGCGCTGCGCTTGGAGCCGTCCATCACGAACAGGCCCTTCGAGGCGAAGCCGACGCGCTTCATCAAGCCTTCGATGCGCGACTTGAGCGACTGGTCTTCCAGCGGCGTGAACTTGTTGAACATCGGCGCGATGACGGTCGGGAACAACACCATCATCAGCAACTGGAAGCCGCTCCACACCAGCCAGGCGTAGAACCACCACAGGCCGCCCGATTTGTCCATCAGGGTCAGCATGACCCACATCAGCGGCAGGCCGATGGCCGCGCCCAGCAGGGCGCCCTTGACCATGTCGGCGAAGAACAGGCCGCGCGTCATCTTGTTGAAACCGAAACGCTGTTCCAGGCCGAACTGCTTGTAATAGTCGAACGGCAGGTCGATCACGCCGGAAATGACCGCGAAGGCGGCCAGCAACGCCAGTTGATAGCCCATGCCGCCGCCGGTCAGTTTGAAGATCTCCACCGACAGCCACTGCAGGCCGCCGAGCAGGGTGAAACCGACCAGCACCAGGGTGTTGATCAACAGCGCGAGCAGGCCGAACTTGGTGCGCGCGACGGTGTAATCGGCCGCCTTCTGGTGGGCGGCGAGGGGGATTTTCTCGGCGAATTCGGCCGGCACGGCGCCGCGATGGGTCAGCACGTGGCGGATATGGCGCGAAGCCAGCCAGAAGCGCACGATCAAGGTCAAAATGATGAAAGATACGAACAAAATCGAAAACGCGAGTGAATACATTCTATGCCTGTGAGAAAATGGCGGATTCGGATTAACGTGGGCTCACGCGAGCCAAGAGAGAATTATGTCACAAGCTAACGATTTGCCAGAAGGTTCCGCTCCTGCGGTCATTACCCCGCGCCAGAATGAAATGAATCTGGTCTGGGTGGATATGGAGATGACCGGTCTGGAGCCGGACACCGACCGCATCATCGAAGTGGCCGTGGTCGTCACCGACATGCACCTGAACGTGCTGGCCGAGGGGCCGGTGATGGTGGTGCACCAGAGCGACGCGGTGCTCGACGGCATGGACGCCTGGAACAAGGGCACGCACGGCCGCTCGGGCCTGATCGACAAGGTCAAGGCGTCGACCGTGACCGAGGCGCAGGCCGAGGAAGAATTGATCAAGTTCATGAAGCAGTGGGTGCCGAAGGGCAAAGCGCCGATGTGCGGCAACACCATCGGCCAGGACCGCCGCTTCATGGTGCGCTACATGCCGAAGCTGGAGGCGTATTTCCATTATCGCAACATCGACGTGTCGACGTTGAAGGAACTGGGCAAGCGCTGGAAGCCGGAGATGGTGGCCGGTTTCAAGAAGCACCAGATGCACACGGCCATGGCCGACATCATCGAATCGATCGAAGAGCTCAAATACTACCGCGAGCATTTCATCAAGCTGTAAGGGACGCGCGCGTCATCGGAACAGGTTCGGTTGAACCTGTTTTTTTTCGTCCGAAAGGTAATACATGAAGATTTTGCAATATGTTGTTGCCGTGGCGCTGGCGCTGGTCGGCTCGACGGCCTGCGCCGCCCATTTCACGATCAAGGATTGGGAGGTCGCGTGCGACAACACGCGCGCCTGCGAAGCGGTCGGGTATCAGTCCGAGGATGGCGATAGCGCGCCGGTGGCGCTGTGGCTGGGCCGTCCGGCCGGCCCGGACGCGGCCGTGGCGGCCAAGCTGACCGCGATCAATCAGGACGAGACGGCGGTCGGCCCGCTGACCCTGCGGGTCGGGAAGCTGGCCTTGCCCGGGTTGACCTCGGAGGCCGGACTCAAGCCGGTGCAGATCGAGCACTTGCTGCCGGCGTTGCTCGATGCGGGGTTTGCCGAGGTCACGGATGGCAAAACCAGGTGGCGCCTGTCGCTGGCCGGAGTGAAGGCGGCGCTGTTGAAGATCGATGATGTGCAGGGACGGGTGGGCACCGTGACGGCGCTGGTCAAGCCTGGTGCCAAGCCGGCGAGCGCGGTGTTGCCGCCGGTGCCCGCGCCGGTGCTGCGCGGCCTGCCGCCGGTGGCGCAGCGCAAGCAGGATGCGGCCCTGCTGCCGCTGATCGCCAGCAAGTTGCCGAAGGGTGGATGCGACGAGCCGCCGGAGTTGATCGGCGGCGCCGAGTCGCAGAGCGAGATTTCCCGCCTGTCGGCGTCGACGCTGTTGTTGCTGATCGAATGCGGGCGTGGCGCCTACCAGTCCAGCTTTGCCGTGTGGACCGCCGACGACAAGCCGCCGTATGCCGCCCAGCGGGTCAAGCTGACCGACGCCGACGGCGCGCCGGACAACGAGCTGCTCAACGCGTCGTTCGACAAGGGCGAGCTGGGCAGTTTCGGCAAAGGGCGCGGACTGGGCGACTGCAACGTGCAGGCGACCTGGTTGTGGACGGCGCAAGGCTTCAAGCTGTCGTCGGCGTCGTCGGCGCGCTTGTGCCGTGGCATACCGGGTGGCTATATGCTGAGCGACTGGAGCGCGCAGGTGAAATAGCGCGGCTGTAAGCGATGCAGCGCACCGTTCGTTAGGGAAACCGAATGTCGCCGCTGCGCAAGGCTTCTACACTGGCCTGGATACCAACGAACCCATCCATTGCCATGTCCCGCATCCCTCGTCCCTATCTTGCGCTTGCCGTCGCCGTGCCGGTGTTGCTGGCGCTGGCGGCCTGTTCGCCGCTGACCGCGCTCAACGCGCTGTCGCCCGGCGGCGCCTCCGAGCGCAGCGCCGATCTGTCGTATGGCGAGGGCCCGCGCCGCATGCTCGACGTCTACCGTCCAAAAGACGCCAGCGGCAAGGCGCCGGTGGTGGTGTTCTTTTACGGCGGCAACTGGGTGGCGGGCGAGCGGGCCGATTACGCCTTCGTCGGCAGGGCGCTGGCGTCGCGCGGCATCGTCACCGTGGTCGCCGATTACCGGCTCCATCCCGAGGTGAGCTATCCCGATTTCCTGGATGACGCCGCGCAGGCGGTGGCGTGGGCCGCCAGGCAGGCCGGCCGCTATGGCGGCGATCCCAAGCGCCTGTATGTGATGGGGCACAGCTCCGGCGCGTACAACGCGGCGATGGTGGCGCTCGATGGGCGTTGGCTGGAAAAGCAGGGCATGTCCATCCGGGATGTGCGCGGCTGGATCGGCCTGGCCGGGCCATATGACTTTTTACCGATCGAGAATCCGACCACCAGGCCGGTGTTTCATTTTCCGGATTCGCCGCCGGAATCGCAGCCGGTACGGCATGTGTCGGCCACGTCGCCGCCGGCGCTGCTGATCGCCGCGCGCAGCGACAAGCTGGTCGATCCGCAGCAAAACACCGGCCACCTGGCGGCGCTGCTGCGCGCCAATCAGGTCGACGTCAAAGAGATGTATTACGACAAGGTCAGCCACACCACGCTGGTGGGCTCGATCGCCGCGCCGCTGCGCTGGCTGGCGCCGACGCTCGATGACGTGGCCGCGTTTGTGCTGCGACATGGCGATGATGCGGCAAGCCCGCACGCTTCGGAACCACGCAGGGCGCATTAGCGTAGCGTAATCGGCCAACCCCGCGCGATGCGCCGTCGCGGTTCAGCTGGCGAACGCTTGCCACACCAGCCAGGCGTTGGCGCTGGAGATCACCGCGAACAGGAACCACGACAACCCCGTGGTCCACCAGGCGTTGACGAAGTCGCCCATGATGCGGCGTTGCGACGTCAGGCTGATCAGCGGATACATGGCGAACGGCAGCTGCATGCTCAGCACCACCTGGCTGAGCACCAGCAGCTTGCCGACCGAATGCTCGCCCAGGGTCAGCACGCCGATCATGGCCGGGATCAGCGCCAGCCCGCGCGTGAGCGCGCGCCGCTGCCAGCACGGGATTTTCATTTTCAGAAAACCTTCCATGATGACCTGGCCGGCGATGGTGCCGGTGAAGGTGGAGCTTTGCCCGGACGCCAGCAGCGCCAGCGCGAACAAGGTCGCCGCCAGCGCCGTGCCGGCCACGGGCGCGAGCAGCAGGTAGGCGTCGTCGATGTCGAGCACGCGGGTGTTGCCCGGCTCGTGGAAGGCGGCCGCCGCCAGCACCAATATGGAGCCGTTGATCAGCAACGCCAGCAGCAGCGAGACGACGGTGTCGATGCGCGACAGGCCGATCGCCTCGCGCTTGGCGCTGTCCTGGCGCGACACCACGCGCGTTTGCACCACCGACGAATGCAGATACAGATTGTGCGGCATCACGGTCGCGCCGAGGATGCCGATGGCCAGGTACAGCGGCTCGCGCGACGACAGCGTCGACAGCGACGGCACCAGTCCCGCCACGACGGCGTTCCAGTCGGGCTTGACGAAAATGAGCTCGGTGAACAGGCAGGTGGCCACCGTCAGGATCAGCGCCAGCACGATCGCCTCGATCTGGCGGAAGCCCTTGCCTTTCAGGCCCAGGATCAGCAGCGTATCGAGCGCGGTGAGCGCGACGCCGGCCGGCAGCGACACGCCCAGCAGCAGCTTGAAGGCCAGCGCGCAGCCGAGCACCTCGGCCAGGTCGCAGGCGATGATGGAAATTTCGGCGAAGCCCCACAAGGTCTTGGCCACCGGCGGCCGGTACTGTTCGCGGCAGTGCACCGCCAGATCCTTGCCGGTGACGATGCCCAGGCGCATGCTCAGGCATTGCAGCACGATGGCCGCCAGGCTCGACAGCACCACCACGAACAACAGCTGGTAGCCGAACTGCGAGCCGCCCTGGATCGCCGTGGCCCAGTTGCCCGGGTCCATGTAGCCGACCGAGACCAGCAGGCCGGGACCGGCGAAGCGCAGCACTTTTTTCCAGAACGGGTCGCCCGCGGGCACCTCGATGGTGCCGGCCACTTCCGATGGACAGAACGGCGCGGTGGCGGTGGTGGGGAGCTTGAAGGGCAGTGGGAACATGGGCTTCCTGATAATGAATGCCCAAATTCTACTTGAGTTGGTGCAACTCTGTCCCTATCCCTCGGGGCTTAGGGCAGCCGCTGTGCGAACAGCCACTCGCGCCAGGCCGGCGACAGCAGCATCGCCGGCGGCACCGTGTGCTCGAGGCCCTGGTATTCGACCATGCGGACCCGGGCGCCCGGCTGGCGCCGCAGCGCGGCGAACAGCGCGCGGTCGGGGCCGATCGGGTTTTCGGTGTCGGCGTCGCCGTGCACCAGCATCAGCGGCGTGGCCGCCAGCCGCGCGGCTTCGGCCCGCTCGGGCGCGATGCCGGAAAAGGCGACGGCGGCGGCGAACAGGCCGGGCTGGTGCAGAATCGCCTGCGTGGCGGCCGACGCGCCCATCGAAAAGCCGGTTACGTAGACCCGTTCGGTGGCGATCGGATATTGCAGCTTCAGTTGTTCGACCAGCGCCGTCAGCGTGGCGATGTTGGGACCGGGCCGGGCGGCGAGCAGGCCGTCGGCGGCCGACGGCGCGTAATTGGCGCTGCGTTCGGGAAATTGCGGCACCAGGATGTAGGCCGGAAATTTCGCCCGGATCGCGGGCGCCGCCCAGGAGCGCGCCAGACGGCCGAACTGGCCGCGGTTGTCGTCACCGACGCCGTCGGAGCCGTGCAGCACCAGTATCAGCGGATAGCGCTGGCCGGGGTGCTGCGCGCCCGCCGGCGGCGCCAGCAGCCGGTAGCGCAGCATGCCGGACGGCCCGCTGAAGCTGCCGGCGGTGAACTCGTCGGCGTCGACGCCCTTGAGCAGCGCGGCGTCGGCCTCGCGCTGGGCCGGCGTGGTGCCGTCGGTCAGCAGTTCAGCTTCGGGTTCGGGATGTGCGGCGGTGGGGCCGGCGACGGCGGCGGTCGCCGCGCCGGCCGGCGCCGCCATCGACAAGGTGGCCGCCAGGGCGGCGGCCAGGAGCAGGGCGGACGGCGGCGTCATCGGCTTATTCGGCCGCGTCGTTGGCGGCTTCGTCGCCGTGGCACTTCTTGTACTTCTTGCCGCTGCCGCAAGGGCAGTCGTCGTTGCGGCCGACCTTGGGCTCGTCGCGCTTGACGGTGGCCACCGGGGCCTTGCGGCGCGGCACCCAGAACTTGTAGATCAGCGGCAGGTTCGCCTCCAGGTCCTGGGCCAGCTTGTGGGCCTTGACCGGATCCTCGACCAGCGGCAGTTCTTCTTCCTCGATCTCGTCGGCGCCCAGCAGGTAGATCGGCTTCATCAGTTCCTGCACGTCCGAATCCCAGATCTCTTGCCACGAACCCGGGCGCAACTCCATGCCTTCCCAGAAGCCCCAGCACCATGCCTCGGCGTCGATCAGGGTCTGGCCTTCGTGCTCGTGCTCGACGAACAGCGGCTCGAATTCCTTCGGCGCCACTTCGAACGTCACCAGCACTTCGTTCATGAAGCGCATGATCAGGTTGAGGATGCGTTCCTCTTCCTTCGGGTTCTTGAATTTCGGGACGTCCGCTTCCTCCTGGCCCCACACGCGCTTGAGCCACTCGGCCGGCATGATGGTTTCCGGGCCGATGGCGATGGCGGTCAGGTAACCGTGCAGCATGTCCATCGTCATCGCGTCTTCGGGGCTGCGCTCCGATAGCAGGAAATTGTCTAATTCGTCGAATTCTTTGTCGCTCAGTGGCTGGTCGAGTTGCATGGCTTGCTCTTTTTCTTGGATTGAAGGCCACAGTATACACGCCGCGCCCCGTACAATGCGGGGATGGACCAACATAACCAAGATCAGATCGACGACGAAGAAGAAGACGCCCGCGCCGCCGCGCTGGCCGCCGCCATGGCCGGACCGCAGGGCGGCGACAGCGGCGACTTCGCCGATGCCGACGCCGCCGCGCCGGCGCACGTGCCGCATCCGTATTCCGCGCTCAATCCCGAATGCGTGCTCGACGCGCTCGACAGCATCGGCCTGCGCGGCGACGGCCGCCTGCTGGCGCTCAACAGCTACGAAAACCGCGTGTACCAGGTCGGCATCGAGGATTCGCTGCCGCTGGTGGTCAAGTTCTATCGTCCGGGACGCTGGAGCGACGCCGCCATCCTCGAGGAGCATGCGTTCACCGAGGAATTGACCGCGCGCGAGATTCCGGTGGTGCCGGCGCTGGCGCTGGACGGCCGCACCCTGCATCATTTCAACGGCTTCCGCTTTGCCGTCTTCACCCGCCACGGCGGCCGCGCGCCGGAGCTGAGCGATCCGTCGGTGCTGGAGTGGACCGGGCGCTTCATCGCCCGCATCCACGCGGTCGGCGCGGTCAAGCCGTATCTGCAGCGGCCGGCGCTCGACATCGCCACCTTTGGCACCGAGCCGTGCGATTTCTTGCAGACCAATCAATTCATTCCGGTCGATTTGCAGGAGGCGTATGCCAGCGTCTCGCAGCAGGCGCTCGACGGCGTGCGCCGCTCGTACGACCGGGCGGGGGCGTTGCCGCAGCTGCGCCTGCATGGTGATTGCCATGGCGGCAACGTCCTGTGGACCGATGCCGGGCCGCACTTCGTCGACTTCGACGACAGCCGCATGGGGCCGGCGATCCAGGATTTGTGGATGATGTTGTCCGGCGACCGGGCCGAGCAGGTGCGCCAGATGTCCGACATCCTGGCCGGCTACGAGGATTTCTGCGAATTCAACCCGCGCCAGCTGCACCTGGTCGAGGCGTTGCGCACGTTGCGGCTGATTCACTATTCGGCGTGGCTGGCGCGTCGCTGGGACGACCCGGCCTTCCCGGCGGCATTCCCGTGGTTTAATACACAACGTTACTGGCAAGACCGCATCCTCGAATTGCGCGAGCAGGTCGCGTTGATGGAGGAACCGCCGTTGCCGGTTTGATAGCGGTCCGGGTTAAACCGGAATAAGCGGGTTTTCCCCCCTCTGCTTGCGGTTCGGCCCGCATGTTCGCTGTTTGATAATGAGAGCTCAGAAGTCCCGTCGTGTGCCGGGACGCACCTCTAGCGAGAAACCTCATGCAAGCAGAACTGGCTCAACGCGAAAGCGCAATCGAAGACGTCCAATTGGGCGTGGCTTTTTCCGCCGATACCGTTCCCACCGTTGTCTTGCATGACCCGGATGAGCCGGCCAACAAGGAGCCGACCCCGCGCGCGGCGATGGAAATGAAGGCCATCCAGGAAGCCATCGCCCGCGTCGAGGCCGAAGCGAAGGCCGCCTGCGCCGCCGAGAACCGCGCCCACGCCGAGGCCCGCGCCCGCTCGCTGGCCGAGGACCGCGCCGCCATCGACGCCGCCGCCGCCGCCGTCGCCCAGCAAAACGCCCAAGCCTCGGAAGAAGCCATCGCCGCCAACCGCGAGCGCCTCGAATCGTTGCGCGCCGCCGCCCAGGCCAGCGTGGCCCGCCTGGACGCCGTCAAGCAGGAAACCGCCGAACTGCGCGCCCGCGTCGAGGCCGACACCCAGATCCGCCTGGCCGCCGAGACGCGCGCCAAGGCCGAGAACGAAAGCCGCCAGCGCGCCTTCGAGCAGATCGCCGCCGAGTCCGAACTGGCCGAGCAGGCCGCGCGCGCCGCCGAAGAACTGCAAGCGCAGACCGAACAAGCCCGCATTCAGGCGGTCGAGCGCGTCGCCGCCGTGCAGGCCGCCAAGGATGAAGTGGTCGGCATCGCCAGCGCCGACGCCCGCGTGGCCACCATGGCGCGCGAACGCGAGCGCCAGGCGTATGCCGCGCGCCAGACCGCGCAGATGCTGGTCCAGGCCGAGGCCGAAGCGCTGGACTTGACCGTGCAGCGCGAACGCGCCGACCAGATCGCCCTGGAATCGGCCTTCAACCGCGCCGCCGCCGAAGTGCGCGCGCTGGAAGAGGCCCGCGCGCTGGCCCATCTGGAGCAGGAACGCGAGCAGATCGCCCTGGCCAAGGCCGAATCCGAACGCAGCGCCGCCCAGTCGCTGCACCTGCGCCTGCAAACCGAAAAAGAGATCCGCGACGCCGCCATCCACCGCGAACGGCTGGAAATGGTGGCCGCCGCCAGCGCCAAGGCGCGCCGCGACGCCGACGCCAGCATCATGGCCGCGACCGAAGCGCGCATCGAAGTCGACAGCCAACTGCGCGCCGTCGCGCTGGCCCGGGTGCAGGCCGAGCAGGAAGCCGAGCTGAGCACCCACGCCAGGGTCGAAGCCGAATCGCTGGCGATGGCGCAAGCCAAGCAGCGCCAGATCGCGGACGAGCTCGCCGCAGAGGCGGCCCGCGTCGAGACCCAGGAACAGCAGCGCGCCGCCGCGCTGGCCGAGGAACGCGCCGCGCTGTCGCGCACGGCCGCCGAGCTGGCCGCCAGTGTCAACGCCGCCGGGCAGGCCGAAGTGGCCACGATCGCGCGCCAGGTCGAGGCGCAACGCCAGGCCGACGCGCTGGCGAAGCAAAAGGCCGACCAGGCCGAGGTGGTGCTGCACGCCGAACAGGCGCGCGCCGCCGACGAGCAGCAAGCCATCGCCGCGCTGAAGGAAAAGCTGGCGGCCGAGGAGGGCGCCAGCGCTGCCGCCAAGCATCGCGTCGCCGCCGAGCGCGCGCAGACCGAGGCGCTGCGTCAGCAGCAGGAAGCCGAACAGCGGCTGGCCGCCGCCGCCGACAAGCAAGCCGAAGCGGCAAGCGTGATCGCCGCGCAGGTGGCGCTGGAAGCCGCGCAGCAAGCCACCGCCGCGCAGGCGCTGGCGGCGCAGGCGCGCCTGGCCGTGGAACTGGGCGCGGTGCACGCCGAGCGCGCCCGCATCGAGCAGGACAAGGCCGCCGCCGCCGAAGCGCTGTTGCAGGCCGAGCGTGAGTTTATTGAAACCGAGCGCGAGTCGCTGGCGCTGATCGAGCAGAAGCTGGCCCAGCAGCGGTTGACGACGGCGGCGGAAGTGCGCGCGTCGAAGGCGATCGCGGGCCGCCTCGAGGCCGAGCGCCAGATCGCCGAGGCGGCGGGGCAGCGCGCCGACGCGGAGCAGGCGGAAGCGGATGCGATGGCGCAGCGTGCGCAGGCCGAGCAGGCATCGGCGCAAGCGGCGTCGGACAAGGCGGCGGGCCAGCTGGCGTTGCTGGAAACGGCCAAGGCGCATGCCGACATGCAGCGCAAAGTGGCCGATACGACCGCCGCGATGACGGCCGCCAAGCACAAGTTGCTGGAATTGGAAACCCGCCGCCATGGCGCGGCGCAGAAGGCGCTGGCGACGGTGGAGGCCAAGATCGACGCGGCCGAAGGGGCGACGGTCGAGACCCTGGACGCGGCGCGCGCCCGCAAGGAAGCGCGTCAGGCGCAGCCGGTGTGGCGCGCACGTTGATAAAATTGTACCGGGAGGCGTGGTTCAAACATCGCGAACCACGCTCCGGTTTTACGGCTGCACCTGTACTTTGGTGATGTAATACTCGGTCTCGCCGAAACACTGCGTCGGCACGCCCTTGTGCTGCGCATAGCTCAAAATCACCCGCTTGCCGGTGGCGTCGGTCAATTGCTTGGCCACGTTCTCATCGCGCACGCTGAACTCGAACTTTTCCGGTATCGCCCCCGGCATCGAGGTCAGCAAGATCTCCCCCTCCCACGTCTTGCAAATCCAGCCACGGGTGGAAAACTTTTGCAGGTAGCCCGCGCGTTCGCCATCCGAATAGGAAATATGCAACATCGCCCACGTATAGGCGACGAAGACCAGCAGGGTGGCAGCCACCAGGGCGATGAAATACAGAACGATACGCGATGATTTTGTCATAAGTAAGCCGGTTGGATATCCAGGTAGGTCCGCAATGTTTTCAATCTTATCACGCGGGGTGCAGTCGCTTGTGACGGATCGATGACCACAGCGACACGGCGATGAACGCCACCCCGGACAAGCCCGTAAACCACTCGGGAATGTGATATTTGACACTGGCGAGCATGATCAGTGCCAGAATGCCGATCGCATAGTGCGCGCCGTGTTCCAGATAGACGTATTCGTCCAACGTACCCTTGTGCACCAGGAACACCGTTAGCGAACGCACGAACATGGCGCCGATGGCCAGGCCGAGCATGATGATGACGACATCCTTGGTGATGGCGAACGCGCCGATCACGCCGTCGAAGCTGAACGACGCGTCCAGCACCTCCAGATACAGGAAACCGCCGATGCTGCCGCGCGAGACGGCCGAGACCACGGCGCCGACGCCGGCCTCGGTGGTGTCGCCGTCCTCGGCCGGCGGGTCTTCCTCCAGCAGGCTGCTGATCCAGCCCACCGCCAGATACACCAGCACGCCGACCACGCCGGCGGTCAGCACGCTCAACTTTTCACCCTCCGGCACCAGGTAGACGCAGCCGAACACCGCCGCCAGGGCCAGCAGCACGGCCAGGCTCTCGGTGCCGTGTTCGCCCAGCTTGGCCTCGATCCAGCCCAGCCAGTGCAGCTCTTTTTCCTCGTCGAACAGGAAATTGAGGAACACCAGCAACAGAAACGCGCCGCCGAAGGCCGCCACCTGCGCGTGCGCGCCGGTCAGATAGCGGGAATATTCGTCCGGATTCTGGGTGGCCATGGTCCACACGTCCATCAAGCCCAGGCCGGTGGCCATGGAGACGATCAGCAGCGGGAACACCAGCCGCATGCCGAACACGGCCACCAGGATGCCGACGGTCAGAAACAGCTTGCGCCAGAATTCGTTCCAGTGGCGCAGCACCGAGGCGTTGACCACGGCGTTGTCGAACGATAGCGACACTTCCATGATGCCGAGCACGGTGCATATCCACAACGCTTGCAGCAGGCCGGAACTGCCGCCGTGGTTAAAGCCCCACCAGCCGGCCAGGCCCAGGAGGATGAAGGTGACGATGAAGGAAATGCCGAAATGTCGCATAATTGTCTTTATGGAAATGATGTGATGTACCGAATTTTAGCTGAGTTGCTTCCGCCACTGTGAACCCATCTGCGATAATTGCGCCACAAAAATGCAAAGGAATTCCGGATGGACATCGCTTACCTCGTCACGCCCCTGATCACCTGGGTCACCGTCGGCCCGATCAAGTTTCTAATTAATAGCATCAAGGCGCGCAAATGGGCGTTTAATTTGGTCGGCAACGGCGGCTTTCCGAGCAACCACAGCGCGGTGGTGTCGAGCATGGCGACCCTGATCGCGTTGCGCGAGGGTATCGGGCATCCGGCGTTCGGGGTGGCCGTGGCCTTGTGCTTCATCGTCGTCATCGACGCCAACAGCCTGCGCCAGCACGTCGGCAAGCAGGCCGCCGCGATTAATAGACTGGCGTCGGCGGAGAGCCGGCCGGCCGCCGCGGCCGCCGGCCACACCTGGCTGCGCGAACGCATGGGCCACACCGTGGTCGAGATCATCGGCGGCCTGTGCACCGGCGTCGCCATCGCGCATGCGATCCACGCGATCTTCGGCCGCGGCTGATCCCTTTCATGGCCAGGTGATCACCTGGGAGGTACGCGGGGCGGGATGGGCGGAATGCCGAAATCGGCCATGTATGCGCCGCCGCGACGCCTGCCTGGCCGATTGCGCTACGCTAATCGGCCTCCCGGTTTCGCGGGCCGGTTCTACCGTTCATCCCCTTATTCGGCATTTCAGCCACAAATTCTGCCGTCCGTCGCACGTTGATTGACCTCTGCGGGCCACTCGGGGATACTCTGCGCGCTGTAGTCTGGCTAAAATACTAATAGCATCACGTCCACTTTCTCGGAGAACTTTATGTTGCGCAAAACCCTACTCGCTCTCGCCGTCGCTGCAGCCTTGGTTGCATGCGGCAAGTCTGACAAGGAGCCCGGGAAAGAGGCGGCGGCCTCGGCCACCGCCAAGGCGGACGGCAAGGGCGACAAGGACGCCAAGAAAGAACCGGAGGTGGTGTTGCAGATGGCGCAGGAAGATGTCCTGGCGATCGAATCGAATTCGCTCGCGTCCGGCCCGGTGATCACCGGGTCGATCCAGCCCGAGCGCCGCGCCGACCTGCGCGCCGAAGTGGGCGCGGTCGTACTTCAAGTACTCAAGGAAAACGGCGAGACCGTCAAAAAGGGCGACGTGCTGGTGCGCCTGGACGAGACCTCGATCCGCGACAGCCTGACCTCGGCCGAGGAAGCCTCGCGCGCGGCCCAGCAGTCGCTGGCCCAGGCCGAGCGCATGCATGAACGCAACACGACCTTGCGCGCCTCCGGCATGGTCTCGACGCAAGCGTTGGAAGACGCCGAAATCCGCCGCAACAATGCCCTGAGCGACCTGTCGGCCGCCCGTTCGCGCCTGGTGGCGGCGCGCCAGCAACTGAGCCGCACCACCGTGCGCGCGCCGTTCGACGGCATCGTCAGCGAGCGCAAGGTGTCCAACGGCGACACCGCCCAGGTCGGCAAGGAGTTGATCAAGGTGATCGATCCGTCGAGCATGCGCTTCGAGGGCCTGGTGTCGGCCGACAAGATCGGCGAGGTCAAGGTCGGCCAGCCGGTGCTGTTCCGCGTCAACGGTTATCCGGGCCAGAACTTCACCGGCAAGATCAAGCGGGTCGATCCGGCCGCCAACGCCGTCACCCGCCAGGTCGAGGTGCTGGTCGAATTCGCCGAATCGGCGCAGCCGCGCGTGGCCGGCCTGTACGCCGAGGGCCGGGTCGAGTCGAAATCGTCGTCGTCGCTGATGGTGCCGCCGTCGGCGCTGGTGCAGGCCGGCGACAACAATTATGTGTGGCGCGTCAAAGGCGGCACCCTGAACAAGGCGCAGCTGACCATCGGCACCCGTGACGAGCGCAGCGGCCGCTGGCAGGTGCTGTCCGGCCTGGCCGCCGGCGACACCATCGTGCGCGTGCCCGGTTCGGGCTTCAAGGATGGCCAGAAAGTCGTGCTCAGCGCGCCGAAGGCGGTCGCCTCCGCCGCGGCCTCGGCCTCCACCGCGGCAGAAAAATAAGGAATCAGCGCCATGTTCTTATCCGATTTCAGTATCAAACGGCCGGTCGCGACGATCGTGCTGATCCTCGCCATGATGTGCCTGGGGCTGATGGCCCTGAGCAAATTGCGGGTCAACCAGAATCCCGACGTCGAAGTGCCGTTCATCGTCGTCATGATTCCGTATCCGGGCGCCTCGCCGGAGACGGTCGAGCGCGAGATCATCAACCGGCTGGAGAAGTCGTTCCAGTCGATCACCGGCGTGACCGAGGTCAACTCGACCGCGTCCGAGGGCCAGGCGCGCGTGTTCATCAAGTTCGCCTTCAGCAAGAACCTGATCGAGGCGTCCGACGAGATCCGCAATTCGATCGCGTCGGTGCGCTACAAGCTGCCGATCGAGATGCGCGAGCCGATTTTGCAGCGCATCGACACCTCGGCCCAGCCGGTCATGCAGCTGGCGCTGTCGTCGAGCGTGCAAAGCCACGCCGTCATCTCGCGCCTGGCCGAGGACAAGCTGGCCGACCGCTTCCGCGGCATCGACGGCGTGGCCGCGGTCAACATCGACGGTTCGCTCAAGCGCGAGTTGAGCGTGCTGCTCAAGGCCGAGAAACTGCGCGAATACAACGTCTCCGTCGGCGACGTCGTCAACGCCTTGCGCAACCAGAACACCAACGCGCCGGTGGGCAAGGTCAAGGGCGACCTCGACGAGAAGAGCATCCGCCTGGTCGGCCGCATCGAGCGTCCCGAGGACTTCCAGCAGGTGGTGGTCAAGCGCACCGGCGACGAGCTGGTGCGCCTGGCGCAAGTGGCGACCATCGAAGACGGCTTCGCCGAGATGAGCACCCTCAGCGTGCGCTCGGGCAAGCCCAACGTCGGCATCTCGATCACCCGCTCGAAGGACGCGTCGACCGTGACGGTGGCGCGCAAGGTCAAGGCGATGGTCGAGGAAATGCGCAAGGAATTGCCGGCCGGCGTGACGCTGGAGGTGACCGAGGATGGCGGCGAGGACGCCGAGAACAGCCTCAACAACGTGATCGAGGCGCTGGTGTTCGGCGCCGGCCTGACCATCTTCGTGGTGTACGCCTTCCTCAACTCGTGGCGCTCGACGATGATCACCGCGCTCAGCCTGCCCACGTCGGTGATCGCCGCCTTCATCGGCGTCTGGCTGTGCGGCTTCACGCTGAACTTCATGACGTTACTGGGCTTGTCGCTGGCGATCGGCGTGCTGATCGATGACGCCATCGTGGTGCGCGAAAACATCGTGCGCCACATGCAGATGGGCGCCGACCGCCGCACCGCCGCGCTCAACGGCACGGCCGAAATCGGCATGGCCGTGGCCGCCACGACGTTCTCCATCATGGCCGTGTTCATTCCGGTGGCCTTCATGCCGGGCATCACCGGCGAGTGGTTCCGTCCGTTCGCGTTGACGGTGACGTGCTCGGTCGCGGTCTCGCTGCTGATCTCGTTCACGCTGGACCCGATGCTGTCGGCCTTCTGGGGCGACCCGCCGGACCACCACACGGCGCCGCGCAAGGGCCTGGGCAAGGTGCTCGAGCGCTTCAACAACTGGTTCGACCACCAGGCCGACCGCTACGGCAACGTGATCGCCTGGGCCTTGCACCACCGCAAGGCGATGGCCGTGCTGGCGGTGCTGACGTTCGCGGCCGCGCTGGCGCTGCAGGCCAAGCTGGGCGGCTTTAGCTTCCTGCCGGCGTCGGACTTCGGCACCATCGCCATCGACGTGCGCGCGCCGTCGTCGGCCAGCCTGGAGTACTCGCGCCTGAAACTGGACCGCGCCGCCAAGGTCGCGTTCACCATCAAGGAAACCAAGCAGACCAACGCCTACGTCAACCCGACCGGCGGCCGCATCTATGTCGACATCGGCAAGAAGACCGAGCGCAAGCGTTCGGCTAACGAGATCGCCAAGGAATTGCGCGAGAAGCTGGCCGGGCTGGTCGGCGCCGAGTTCACGGTGCTGGAAGACTTGAGCAACAACGCCAGCAAGCCGGTCGAGATCCAGTTCACCGGCGCCGACTCGCGCAAGCTGATGGAAATCACCAACGCCTACATGGACCGCCTGCGCAAGGTGCCGGGCGCGGTCGACGTCAGCCTGTCGGAGCAGGACCCGAAGGACGAGCTGCAGATCGAACTGAACCGTGGCCTGGCGAACTCGATGGGCATCGCCGCCGGCGACGCCGCGCAAGCGCTGCGCGTGGCCTTCGCCGGCATCGAGGTGGGCGACTGGGTCGACCCGACGGGCGAATCGCGCGACGTCGCCGTGCGCCTGGCGCCGGAGGACCGCACCAGCGCCGAGAACATCGAGCGCCTGCCGATCAGCGTGGCCGGCACCAACCAGATGGTGCCGCTCGACCAGATCGCCAGCGTGACGATGGGCAAGGGGCCGTCGACGATCAAGCACAAGGACGGCAAGCGCATCATCTCGGTGAGCGCCAACGCCCAGGGCCGTTCGCCGGGCGAGGTGACCAACGACGCCATGAAGCTGGCCAAGGAAATCGACTTCCCGCCGGGCTACGGCCTGTCGCTGGGCGGCGCCGGCAAGGACATGAACGAAGTGTTCAGCCAGATGATGATCTCGCTGCTGGCCGGTATCGGCCTGATGTACCTGATCCTGGTGATGCAGTTCGGTTCGTTCACGGCGCCGATCGCGGTCATGCTGTCGCTGCCGCTGTCCTTGATCGGCGTGGTATTGGGCCTGTTGATGACCAACGGCACGATTAATCTGATGAGCTTGATCGGCGTGATCATGCTGATGGGCCTGGTGGCGAAGAACGCCATCCTGCTGCTCGACGCCGCCCGCAAGCGCGAGGAGGAGGGCTACAGCCGCGAGGACGCGCTGATGTACGCCGGCCGCATGCGTCTGCGGCCGATCCTGATGACGACGTTCGCGCTGATCGCCGGCATGTTCCCGGTCGCGCTGGCGTTGGGCGAGGGCGGCGAGTTCTACCGTCCGATGGCGATCGCCATCATCGGCGGCACGATCACCTCGACCGTGCTGACCCTGCTGATGGTGCCGACCTTCTACGACAGCATCGAGATCAACAAGGACAACCTGGCGCTGAAGTACCACCGCCGGGTGGATCGCTGGACCGTGCGCTTCGGCGCCTGGGGTGCGGTGGTCGCGTTCGTTCAGACGGCGATCGAAGTGCTGCTGTTCCTGACGATGATCCGCTTCATCTACCGCTCGCTGATGTGGGTGGTCAACAAGGTCACGGGCAGGCGCGGCGGCGGCACGCCGGCCGTCGTGGCGCCTGCGGTATCGCTCAACAAGAACGCCTTCGATCCGCAATAAACCGCCGGGGTCAGTGCCGACATTCGGACACTGCCTCGGCTTCAACCAGCAATAAACCCCCGGGGTCAGTGCCGACATTCGGACACGGCCTCGGCTTCAACCAGCGGGGTCGGCAAGCGGGGTCAGTGCCGACATTCGGACACGGCCTGCGCCGTAGCGGCGCTTTCCGGACCAGTTCGTGTCCGAATGTCAGACTTGACCCCCGGGTGGAAAAAGGGCTTTTAGCCCTTTTTTTAGGTCAGCAAGCGGGGTCAGTGCCGACATTCGGACACGGCCTGCGCCGTAGCGGCGCTTTCCGGACCAGTTCGTGTCCGAATGTCAGACTTGACCCCCAGGTGGGAAAAGGGCTTTTAGCCCTTTTTTTACGTCTGGAATGCAGAGCAAGTGCTCGGTTTCAAGGTGAAAATTAGTGCTTGCCCTCTAGTAACGCCCCTTTCGGTAAACTTTATAAATGTAGTAAGCTGCTGGCCTTCCAGCACCAGATCCACCCTCATCGGTTCGATTTGCTGTCGGACCAGAAAAAAACCTGGCGCACAGTCGCCGACTACAATGAGAGACTCCACCATGCAACGCAAGCATCTTCCCCTGATTATCGCCGCCGCCCTGAGCCTGATGACAACCGGCGCCAACGCTTCCGGCTACCGTTTCGGTTCGCAGAGCGTGTCCGCCCAAGGCACCGCCGACGCCAGCGGCGCCGAAGCGAACGACCCGTCGACCATTTTCTACAACCCGGCCGGCATGTCGCGCCTGGAAGGCACGCAGATCAGCGCCGGCGCCACCGTCGTGGTGCCGCATTCGACCTATACCGATACCGGCTCGACCCGTTTCACCGGCTCGCGCACCGGCGGCACCGAGGCCAACGATTACGCGCCTAATTCCGTGACCGCGCCGTCGCTGTACGCGACCAAGAAGTTGAACGATCAATGGGCGGTCGGCCTCGGCCTGTTCGTGCCGTACGGCGCCAAGCTGAACTACGGCAGCACCTGGAACGGCCGCTACGCGCTGACCGACGTGCTGGTCGAAGCGATCACGCTCAATCCGTCGGTGTCGTTCAAGCTCAACCAGCAGCACTCGTTCGGCTTCGGGATCGACGCGGAACACATGAAGGCCGAACTGGGCCAGGCCGTCGACGTGCCGGGCACCATCGCCGCGCTGCGCACGCCGGCCAACGCCGCGCAAGGCGCCTTGCTGATACGCCAGATCACGGCATTGGGCGGTAATCCGGCGCTGCTGGCGACGGCACGCGACGGCCGTGGCGAGAACGAAGTCAAGGATTGGGGCTTCGGCTTCAACCTGGGCTATATGTTCACCCTGGACGAGAATACCCGCTTCGGCCTGAGCTATCGTTCGTCGATCAGCCACAAGATGAAGGGCAGCACCGTTTGGGACTTCTCGAACGTGACCACCGACCGCGTTGTCAATGGCGTGCTGGCCACCGCGTCGAACCGCGTGAACTCGGCCGCGCTGGTGTCGCTGCGTACGCCGGAGACCTTGTCGGCCAACGTCTTTCACAAGTTCGATTCCAAGTGGGCCGGCATGGCCGACGTGACCTGGTCGCGCCACAACCGTCTGGGTAACCTGGACATCGAGTTCCCTGGCACGACCGAAGGCGCCGAGGTGATCCGTCAGCAGTGGAAAAACACGGTGCGCGTGGCCCTGGGCGGCAACTATGTCTACAACGAAAACGTGACCTTGCGCGCCGGGGTGGCGTTCGACGAGTCGCCGGTGCAAAACGCCGAACTGCGCCACCCGGCGCTGCCGGACAGCGATCGCATGCAGTATTCGCTGGGCATGAACTGGAAGCTGGACCAGCGTTCGTCGATCGACCTGGCCTACAGCTATGTCGACTTCAAGGATGCGCAGGTCAATTACACGAACCTGTGCAACACCTTGTCGCGCACCTGCACCGGCAATGGCGAAACCACGCGCGGTACGTACAATACGCACCTGTCGTTGATCGGTCTGTCGTACAACTACAAGTTCTAAGCGGGTTGGGGGATCGCTCCCCTAACACTGCTTGCAGTGTTCTCGAACGAAAGGCCTCCGATGGGGGCCTTTTTTACGTCCTATTGACCGGGAGGCGTGGTGCCGGTCCCGCCGCTGCCGCCGCTGCCGGTCCCGCCCGTGCCTGTTCCATTGCCGCCACTACCGGTGCCCGCGTTGCCCCCGGTGCCGCCCGCACCGCCGCCGGTGGCGCCTGGCGGGGCGGCGTCCGGCGCGGGAGTTGGAGTGGCGCTCGGCGTCGGGGGCGGCGTGGGACTGGGCGCGGTCGACGGTGTCGACGGCGTCGTGCTTTCCGGTGTCGCCGATGGGGTTTGCGGCTGGTCGGCCGGACGCTTGTTGCAGCCGGCCAGCAGCGCGACCGCGAGGGCCGCGCCCAGCATCACGCTGGTTGTGCTGGTTGTGCTGGATGTGGTGGTTCTCTTGCGCAGGGAAGTCATCATTCTTTCCTTTCAAAAAAAGGTCAGGGAAAAAATTAGACACCACCCGCGTGCGGGCGGTTCCCGCGTTTTCCGGTCAAGCCGATTTGCGCTCGCTGTCGCTGTCGATCGGCAGGTCGGCGTCGCTGTTGAAGACGGCGATGTCGGTCTCGCCCAGCACCCGGCTGGTGACCGTGCCGGCGGTGATCGAGCCGCTGACGTTGAGCGCGGTGCGGCCCATGTCGATCAGCGGTTCGATCGAGATCAGCAGTCCGGCCAGCGCGACCGGCAGGTTCATCGACGACAGCACGATCAGCGCGGCGAACGTGGCGCCGCCGCCGACGCCGGCCACGCCCACCGAGCCGATGGTGATGATCGCCAGCAGCGGCAGGATGAAGTGGATGGTGAACGGGTCGATGCCGACGGTCGGGGCGATCATCACCGCCAGCATGGCCGGGTAGATGCCGGCGCAACCGTTCTGGCCGATGGTGGCGCCGAACGAGGCGGCGAAGTTGGCGATGCCTTCCGACGTGCCCAGGCGCAGCGTTTGCGTCTGCACGCTCATCGGAATGGCGCCGGCGCTGCTGCGCGAGGTGAACGCGAAGGTGAGCACCGGCAGGATCTTCTTGACGAAGCGCACCGGGTTCAGGCCGGCGCCGGTGACGATCAGCAAATGCACCAGGAACATCAAGAACAGCGCGCTGTACGAGGCCAGCACGAAGTCGATCAGGTGCAGGATGTCGGTGTAGCTGGAGGTCGACACCACTTGCGCCATCAGCGCGAACACGCCATACGGCGTCAAGCGCAGCACCAGGGTGACGATGCGCATGACGATGGCGTGCGCGACCTTGATGAAGTTGTCGAAGGAGGCGAAGATGTCCGGCTTCCTGGCATGGATGCCGGTGGCGGCGATGCCGATGAACACGGCAGAGATGACCACCGCGATGGTCGAGGTCTTGCGCGCGCCGGTCAGGTCGAGGAACGGGTTGGCGGGAATGAAGCTGAGCAGCATGCTCGGCAGCGAGATCGCCTGCGCCGCTTCGACCTTGCCTTGCAGGTAGACCCCGCGCGCGATGTCGGCCGCCGAGGCGGTCAGGCCGACGGCCGTCAGGTGGAACAGCTTGGCCATCAGGATGCCGATGCCGGCGGCGATCAGGGTCGTGACCATCAAGGTGCCGATGGTCAGCGCGCTGATTTTGCTCAGCGAATCCATGCCCTTTAGTTTGAGGATGGCGGAAATGATCGAGACCATGATCAGCGGCATGATGATCATCTGCAGCAGCTTGACATAGCCCGAGCCGACGATGTCGAGGTAGTCGCCGGTGGCCTTGAGCTCGGCCGAACCGGCGCCGTAGATGGCCTGCAGCGCCGCGCCCAGCACGATGCCCAGCCCCATGCCGGTGAACACCCGCACCGAAAAGGACGCGTGCTTGCGCTGCTGCGCATAGAGCACACCCAGCAACACCAGCGCCGCCAGCAAATTCAATCCCACGTTCATCGCCATCGCTTACCCTTTGCCACAAATTAAACAGATCATCCGCCACCACACATTCCCCGGCCTGACGTGGAAAATGCCTGGCGGTCGGTCATTTTATATGCGTTTCTTAATATAAACGAGACCGTTATCGCGCATATAACGAATATTTAGCTATATGCCTATGCGCTTTTTGCATAAGCGGTTTGTTGCGCATCTGCATCGTTTGTCATCGATAGCGCAACGGCGGGCGTACAATCGGTGCAGATTTCGCCACCTCCAGGAGTCGCGCATGGCATTCAACGGCATGAAAGTAGGTACCCGGCTCAGCCTGGGCTTCGGTCTGGTCCTGGTGCTGCTGCTGTTGATCGCCGCGCTGGGCGTATTTAATATGAGCACGATTCATGCCAAGCTCGACACCATCGTCAACGAGAACGTCGTCAAAAGCGAGCTGGTGGAGAACATGTCGGAGGCGGTGCACATCGTCGCGCGGGTGTCGCGCTCGGTGGTGCTGCTGCACGATGATAAGGCGATCCGCACCGAGATGGTCAAGGCGGACAAGGCCCGCGCCGACTATGCCAAGGCGTTCGGGCGCTTGGAGGCGATGCCCGCCAGCGCGGCGGAAACGGCGGCGCGCGGCCGCGTCGGCACGCTGGCCCAAAGCGCCGGTCCCCTGAACGACAAGGCGTTCGCGCTGGCGCTGGAAAACAAGGACGAGGAAGCGGCCGCGGTGGTGATGACGCAAGCCGGACCCGCCACCCAGCGTTGGCAGGACGCCATGGACGACTACGCCGCGCTGCACCGCCAGGACAACCATGAGCACGTCGCCGAGGCCGGCAAATCCTACCAGCGGGCCTGGATGCTGATGCTGGTGCTGTCCGGACTTGCCATCGCGATCGGCGTGGTCGCGGCCGTCACCATCGGCCGTTCGCTGCTGCGGCAGCTGGGCGGCGAACCGGCTTACGCGGCCGAGATCGCCGGCCGCATCGCCGCCGGCGACCTGACGATGACGGTCGACACCCGGGCCGGCGACGGGCACAGCATGCTGCATGCGATGAAATTGATGCGCGAGGCGCTGGCCGGCATCGTCGCCGAGGTGCGCAGCGGCACCGAGACCATCGCGACGGCGTCGACCCAGATCGCCACCGGCAACCAGGACCTGTCGTCGCGCACCGAGGAGCAGGCCAGCGCGTTGGAGGAAACCGCCTCGTCGATGGAGCAGCTCACCAGCGCGGTGCGCCAGAACAACGACAACGCGCGCCAGGCCAACCAGCTGGCGCACGCCGCCTCCGAGGTGGCGCGGCAGGGCGGCCAGGCGGTGTCGGAGGTGGTCGGCACGATGGGCGCGATCAACGCGTCGTCGCGCAAGATTGTCGAGATTATCGCCGTCATCGACGGCATCGCCTTCCAGACCAACATCCTGGCGCTGAACGCGGCCGTCGAAGCGGCCCGCGCCGGCGAGCAGGGCAGGGGCTTCGCGGTGGTGGCGTCGGAGGTGCGCAACCTGGCGCAGCGGTCGGCGTCGGCGGCCAAGGAAATCAAGCAGCTGATCGGCGACTCGGTTGAAAAGGTCGAGATCGGCAGCCGCCAGGTCGAGCAGGCCGGGGTGACGATGAACGAGGTGGTGGCGAGCGTGCGGCGGGTGACCACCATCATGGCCGATATTGCCAACGCCGGCGACGAGCAAAGCCTGGGCATCGAGCAGATCAACAAGGCCGTCATCGAGATGGACGGCGTGACGCAGCAGAACGCCGCGCTGGTGGAGCAAGCCGCCGCCGCCGCCGAAGCGCTGCAGCAGCAGGCGGTCAACCTGGAGCGGGTGGTCAGCGTGTTCCGCGTCGATGGCGGCGGCGCGCCGGCGAAGCGGGCCTCACCCGCGATGGCCGTCGCGCACGCGGCGAGGCAGGTGGGGCGGATCGGCGTCGCGTGATCGGCCGTACGGGGTTTCCAGATATTCAGCAGCTCAGGGCTTGAACCAGATATCGAAGCGCGTCGCGCCGTCGCCGGTGGCCGCCAGCCGATAGGCAAAGCCGTGCCGGTTCATCACCTCGCGCACGAACAGCAAGCCGATCCCCTGGCCGCCCTTGTTGGTGGTGAAAAACGGCGTGAACAACTGCCGCGCCGGCACCTTGCCCAGCAGATTGCCCGAGTCAATCACCGATAAGCGCACGCCATCGTCGCCGTCGACCAGCGCGAATTCGATGAACTTGCCGCCGGCGCCCGCTTCCTCCACCGCCTCCATGGCGTTCTTGACCACGTTCAGCAGCACCTGCTCGGTCAAATGCCGGTCCAGCGCCACGGCCGGCATCTCGACCACGCGCGTAAAGCGTTCGATGAACTCGCCCAGGCTGGCATTGCGCCGCTTGACCGCGACGATGGCGGTGCTGAAGTCTTCGCCGTCGCGCTCGTTGAGCTGGCCACGGTAGTACAGCGCGGCGATGGCGAGCACGGTGTTGCGGCGGCGGCGGGCGATGATCTTGGGGGCCGCCCGCGCGCCGTCCCGTCGGCTCAGCCCAGGCGCTTGCTCATGCCCGTATACGAGAAACGCTGGCCGTCGATGTGGAACATGCCGTCGACTTCGCCGGTTTTTTGGAAGCCGTTGCGCAAGTAAAGATTGATGGCGGCGGCGTTGGACGAGAGCACCTGCAAGTCGATCCATTCGAGCCGCGCGGATTCCCGTGCCCACGACTGCGCATGCGCGATCAGGCGCCCGCCGAGGCCGGCCTTGCGCTGGCCGCGGTCGACGCCCATGCCCAGCAGGCAGCGGTGGGCGGCGTAGCGCTCGGCATGCCCGCGCAGGTCGATGTGGCCGGCGATGCCGCCGGCGGCGTCGCGCGCCACCCAGACGCGGCGCCAGCCGGGCGCGCCGACGTCGATCCGCAGGCCGGCCCTGAAGGCGTCCGCCTTGTCGGCGGGGAAGCGCGCATCGTCGCGCGACAGCGGCTGGAAATAGCCGGTGCCGTCGCGGCCGTTGTCCGACAGATGGTCGTTCAAATAGGCGAGGAAATGGTCGAAATCAGCGGGAGTGAGTTGCTCGATTGAAGTCATATTTCAAGTGTATGCGTGTGGAAATTTACCAACCGTTGATCTAAATCAATGTGATACGTTAGGGACCAGCACATTGCCGTCGGAGGGTCTACATGGCTATCAAAAATATTGTTGCCGTACTGTTTATGTTGCCCGCCTTTGCCATCGCGGCGGACGATGAAATCGCCACCGACCGGCCGGATTTCGTCGAATCGAGCAATGTGGTCGGCAAGGGCCGCTTTCAGATCGAGACCAGCTTCGCCGTCGATCGCAACAAGGCCGACGGTATCAAGGACAAAGCATACTCGACACCGACCCTGCTGCGCTATGGCGTCGGCGAGGACTGGGAGGTGCGCCTTGAAACGGACGGCCGCATCCGCGCCACCAGCACCGACCTCGCCAGCGGCGCGCGCGCCACCGACAGCGGTTACGGCGACGTCTCGCTCGGCGTCAAATGGCATGTCGCCGACGAAAACGGCGCGTCGCCATCGATGGGCGTGCTCGCGCACGTCGACCTCGACACCGGCTCGGCGCCGTTCCGCGCGCAAGGCAACGGCGGCTCGCTGCGCCTGGCCGCCGAGTGGGAGTTCGCCGACGACTGGTCGCTCGGCGTCATGCCGGGCCTGGCATGGCTGCCCAACGATAACGGCGACCGCCATACCACCGGCATTTTCGGCATCGTGGTGGGCAAGGGGTGGACCGAGCGGTTGCGCACCTTTGTCGAGTACTCCGACGAAAAGATCGCCCGCGCGCGCGACGGCGGCACCATCAGCACGCTGGACGTCGGCGCCGCCTACCTGCTGAGCAAGACGGTACAAATCGATACCGCGCTGTCGCGCGGACTCAACAGCCGCACGCCGGACTGGAGCTGGACGGTCGGCCTTTCCATGAAGTTTTAAACAGGGGTCATCATGCGGTTGACGATCAGGCAGCGCTTGCTGTTATCCAATGTGGTCACGCTGGCCTTTGTCAGCCTGATTGGCGTGGTCGGCTACATCGCGGTGCAAGTGCTCGACGGCGCGATCGGCGCCATCAGCACCAACAGCGCGGCGATGAAGGATCAGTTGCAGGCCGATATGATGCACGACGCGCTGCGCGCCGACGTGCTGGCCGCGCGCCTGGCCGCCGACAAGAACGATCCGGCCGAAGTGAAGGGCGTGCGCGAAGACCTGGCCGAGCACATGGCGCTGTTCCGCAAGGGCATCAAGGACATGGAGGCGGCCGACATCGATGCCGAGGTGCGCGCCGCGATCGCGACGGTAAGGCCCGACGTCGAGCGCTACCTGAAGAACACCGAGGAGATGGTCGAGCTGTCGCTGACCAACAAGGACGCGGCGCAGGCCAAGTTCGGCGGCTTCATGGACAGCTTCCGGGCGCTGGAAAAAAGCATGTCGGCCTTGAGCGATTTGATCGAGAAGAATTCGGAGTCGGCCAAGCAGGTCGGCGACAGCGCGGTGGCCAACTCGCGCTACCAGATCATCGGGTTTTCGTTGCTGGCGGTGTTGGTCGCGCTGGTGATCGGCCAACTGATCACCCGCTCCATCATGCAGCCGCTCAACGAGGCGGTCGGGTTCGCGGAGCGCGTGTCGAAGGGCGATTTATCAGGCAGCATGACGCTCGACGCGGCCGACATCTCGGAGACGGGCCTGCTCAAGCGCGCGCTGGCCGACATGAACACCAGCCTGCACGGCATCGTCAGCCAGGTGCGCGGCGGCACCGACGCCATCGCGCTGGCGTCGAGCGAAATCGCCAGCGGCAATATGGACCTGTCGTCGCGCACCGAGTCGCAGGCCAGCTCGCTCGAGGAGACGGCCTCGTCGATGGAGGAGCTGACGTCGGCGGTGAAGCAAAATTCCCACAACGCGGGCCAGGCCAACGAGCTGGCGTCGTCGGCGGCCAAGGTCGCCGGCGAGGGCGGGGCGGTCATGACGCGGGTGGTCGAAACGATGGGCGCGATCAACGCCTCGTCGCAAAAGATCGTCGACATCATCGGCGTGATCGAGGGCATCGCCTTCCAGACCAATATCCTGGCGTTGAACGCGGCCGTGGAAGCGGCGCGCGCGGGCGAGCAGGGCCGCGGCTTCGCGGTGGTCGCCTCCGAGGTGCGCAGCCTGGCGCACCGCTCCGATTCGGCCGCCAAGGAAATCAAGCAGCTGATCGACGCCTCGGTCGCGCAGGTGGAGGCCGGCGGCGTGCTGGTCGGCCAGGCCGGCGGCACGATGGACCAGATCGTCAACGGCATCAGCCGCGTCAGCACCATCGTCGGCGAGATCGCCACCGCCAGCCGCGAGCAGGAGCTGGGCATCGAGCAGATCAATCAAGCCATCGGCAGCATCGACAGCACCACGCAGCAAAACGCCGCGCTGGTGGAGCAGGCCGCGGCGGCGGCCGGCGCCTTGCAGGCGCAGGCCGACCAGCTGGCCGAGGCGGTGAAGGTGTTCCGGCTGGCGCGTTAGGAGCGGCGCAGCCGCATCGCGCCGACCAGTCCCAATCCGGCCAGCAGCAGCGCCATCGAGCCTGGCTCAGGCACGGCCGAGGCGCTTTGGAAGCTCAGGTCGTCCATCACGTACGAGCCCTGGAAGCCGCTCGATACGACGATCGCGTCGATCGCGCCGTTCCAGCCGGCGGCCAGGTAGGCCGGCGTGGCCGACAGTTGCAGCAGCGCCGAGCTGGCGACCAGTCGGTTTCCACTGTACAGATCGAAGCGCACGCTGCTGTCGCCGAACCCCGAGAACCAGGCGCCGTTGAAGACGGTCGGCGCCAGGAAGCGGATGGTGCTGGCCACCGGCCCGCCGTCGATCCAGTCGGTGGTGACCCTGCCGTTGCCGGAATGCGGCGTGAACGGCGCCTGCGCGCCGGTGAACACCGACAGGCCGGAGGCCGACCAGTCCAGTCCACCGTAGTTGTCGGGCACGTGGGCGTAGCCGTCGGGACCGACGATGTCGTCGAATGTGAGCACGCCGGCGAAGGCCAGCGGCGTGGCCAGCGCGATGGCGGCGCTGAAGGCAAGTTTGCGGATGATCGAATGCATGAGTGTCCTGTCAAATCAAATAGGGAAAACAGCGGCGCGCGGCCGCCGGGTGCTTAAGCCTGGCCCAGGGCCGGGTCGCTGACCGTGTGGCGGCCGGTCTCGAGCCGGCCGGCGAAGCGCCGCAGGTAGTCGGGCTGGCCCGACACCGTGGCGCTGAAGTCGTACCAGCAGCCGTTGCCCGCCACCGGAAGGCGCAACACCAGTTCGGCCCGCGGCGCGACCGTATTCAGCTGCCGCAGCGGCGCATAGGCGTTGGCGTTCAGATTGAACGTGCAGGCGGTCGCGCCGGTGTTGACCAGACGGACCACCAGCTCCGCCGTGGCGGCGTCGCAGCGCACCTGCACGTCCGGGCGCGGCTGGCCCGCCGCGACGGCGCGCAGCGCGCTGCCGGTGAAGTGGCGGTGGTAGCCGTTCGGTCCCAGCACCCACAGGTCATAGGCGCCGCCGGGCGCCGGCGTCCAGCCGTCCGACAGCGATTTACCTGCCTCGACGGTGTAGCGGCGCGGCACGGCGGCCAGGTCCTTGCGGTCGTACACATGGAACACGGCGGCCTGGCGGCCGGTATTGACGAATCCCAGGACGACGCGCGCGGCGTTCATCGTGGCGCCCGGCTGCACCTCGCAGGTGGTCGCCAGCTCGTAGGGCAGCGCGCGCGACGGCCGGGTGCCGGCGGCCTGCACAGGCATGCTCGGCGCGGCGGGCGGACGGATCTGCGACAGCCGCTGCTGCGCGGCGCGCAGCGCGTCGGCCTGGGTTCTGTTCTTTTTCCCCGCGAGCTGCGGCAGCGCCTCGGCATTGGGCGTGGCGAAGTTGAACGCGCTCGTCAAATCGCCGCAGACGGCACGGCGGAACGGGCCGATGTTCGGCTCCTGCACGCCGAAGCGCACTTCCAGGAAACGCAGCACCGAGGTGTGGTCGAACACCTGGGAGTTGACCCAGCCGCCACGGCTCCACGGCGAAATCACGAACAGCGGCACGCGCGGACCGGGGCCGTAGACGCGGCCGTCCGGGGCCGGCTGCCCGGCGCTGCCGGCCGGTTTCGGATAGGCGTGGTACTCGGGAGACAGCTGGGCTTGCGACAGCGTGGTCTTGCCGGCGTAGCCGCCCTTGCCGTCGGGCGAGGGCGCGGACGGCGAGGGCGCGTGGTCGAAATAGCCGTCGTTCTCGTCGTAGGTGACGATCAGCACGGTCTTGCTCCAGACGTCGGGGTTGGCCGTCAGGGCGTCCAGCACCTCCTGCACGAACCACGCGCCCTGCACCGGGCTGGACGGGCCGGGATGCTCGCAGTAGATCGACGGCGCGTTCACCCACGACACCTGGGGCAGCTTGCCTTCGCGGATGTCGCGCTTGAACGCGTCCAGGTACTGCTCGGGCTGGCTGCCGGGCAGGGTGTTGGCGATACCTTTGTACAGCGGGTTGTTGGCGTTGTCGGTCGCCGCGTCGTAGGCGTGGTAGGGCAGCGCCTGGCCGGTGCTGGTGTACGGGCGGCCGGGCGCGCCGCCGCTGGAGACGGGGTAGCCGGAGGCGATGTTGGCGCGCCGGAATTGCCGGAACGCCCCCAGCATATTGTCGCCCCATTCATCCGGCATGTTCTGGTAGCTCATCCAGCGCACGCCGGCCGCTTCGAGGCGTTCGGCGTAGGTGGTCCAGGTGTAGCCGGTGTCGACGCCGCTGGCCAGGCCGTCGATCGCGTCCCACTCGTTGCTGACGAAGGCGGTGCCGGTCGGCACCGCGCCGTTGGTGCCGGTCAGGAAGAACGAGCGGTTGGCATCGGTGCCCGTGTGCATCGCGCAGTGATAGGCGTCGCACAAGGTGAACGCGTTGGCCAGCGCGAACTGGAACGGGATCTCGGCTTCCTTGAAAAAGCCCATCGAAATCGGGTTCTTGTAGCGCGGCCACTGGTCCATGCGGCCGTGGTCCCAGGCCATCTGGCTGTCGAGCCAGTCGTGCGGCGTGCCGCTGGCGCGCTGCGCGTTGCCGGCGTTGCCGTCCAGGTGGAACGGCGCGATCACGTCGCCGTTGGCGGTGCGCTGCTGCCAGACGTTGCGGCCGTCCGGCAGCGGGATCGGGAAGCGGTCGCCGAAGCCGCGCACGCCGGCGAGCGTGCCGAAATAATGGTCGAACGCGCGGTTCTCCTGCATCAGGATCACCACATGCTCGACGTCCCGGATGGTGCCGGTGGCGTTGTTGGCGGGGATGGCGAGCGCGCGCTGGATCGCCGGCGGGAAGGCCGCGTAGGCGCCGGCGGCGATGCCGGCGCGGGCACCGTTGAGGAGGAATTTACGTCGTGAGGTCATAGGGTTCGCGTGAGGACGTTGGTGGGACGCGCGCCGGGGAGGCGCGTTGCTTTGTTGTCTTCGTGTTACCGTTTTGCTGTGCGGCCCCGCTACTTTAGGTCGCTAGTGTTACGGCTCGATGACAGACAGTCGGCTGTCCCGGAAGTCCAGTGGCGATTGCCCGCTCCACCTCGATCCGGCGTTGGGGGCGCCGCGTCGGCGGCGCCGGGTCGGTTACGCCGCGCTGATCCGCGCGACGTGCTGGTGGGTGTCGCGCAGCGCCGGCGTTGCGGGGCGGCGCGCGGCGGCGGGGGCCGTGGCCGGCGCGGCAGGGCGCGCCGGCGCCAGCTTGAACACGCCCACCAGCTGCGAGAGCTGCTGCGCCTGGTCCTGCTGCGCCTCGGCGGCGGCCGCCGCTTCCTCGACCAGCGCGGCGTTCTGCTGCGTGACCGTGTCCATCTCGGCGATCGCGTGGTTGATCTGGGCGATGCCGGCTTCCTGCTCCTGGCTGGCCAGGCTGATCTCGCCCATGATGTCGGTCACCGATTTGACGGCGCCGACGATGCGCTCCATCGTCGCGCCGGCCTGGCCGACCAGCTCCGTGCCGGCGCCGACCTTGGCGACCGAGTCGTCGATCAGCGCCTTGATTTCCTTGGCGGCGGAGGCCGAGCGCTGCGCCAGCGTGCGCACCTCGGAGGCGACCACGGCGAAGCCGCGTCCCTGCTCGCCGGCGCGCGCCGCTTCGACCGCCGCGTTCAAGGCCAGGATGTTGGTCTGGAAGGCGATGCCGTCGATGACGCTGATGATGTCGACGATTTTCCTGGCCGAGTCGTTGATCTCGGCCATGGTGCCGATCACGTTCGACACCACGGCGCCGCCCTCGACCGCGATCGCCGACGCCGAGCGCGCCATCGTGTTGGCCTGGCGGGCGTTTTCCGAATTTTGTTTGACGGTGGCGGTCAGTTCCTCCATCGACGAAGCGGTCTCCTCCAGCGCGCCGGCCTGCTGCTCGGTGCGCGACGACAGGTCCTGGTTGCCGCTGGCGATTTCGGTGGCCGCCGTGACGATGGACTCGGCGCCGCCGCGCACCTGGCGCACGATGCCGGACAAGCTGTCGCGCATCGACTGGATCGCGAACAGCAGGCTGTGCGCGTCGCCGCGCGGCAGCGCGATCGCCACCGCCAGGTCGCCGTCGGCGATGCGCGCGGCGATGGCGGCGACGTCGGCGGGCTCGCCGCCGAGCTGGCTCAGCAGCTGGCGCGAGATCAGCCAGGCGCCGCCGATGCCCAGGCCCAGCGCGGCCAGACCCAGCACCAGCATGATGTTGCGCGAGTTTTGATAGGTTTCCTCGGCGTTGGCGCGGGCTTTTTCCATCGCGTCGCTCTGGTGCGCGATCAGCTCGTCGAGGCGCTTCATGTACGTCATCTGCAAGTCGCGGGTGTTGGTCAGCATGAAGTCGACGGCGTCGTCGACGCTGCCGTCGCGGCGCAGGCGGATCACTTCGGCGATCGAGGCGGCGTACGGCGGATAGGCCGCCTGCAGCGCGTCGAACAGGCCCTGGCCGACGCCGGACTTGACCATGTCGTCCAGTTTTCCGCTGGCGGCGACCATTTCCTTGAGTTTGTCGGCGACCACGGCCAGCTCGGTGCCGGCTTTGGCGTCGTCGCGGATCAGCAGGCCGTTGCGCAGCGAGCGGGCGATCTTGTTGTTGATGTTCATCAGGTTCTGGGCGGCCAGCACCTTCGGATAATTTTCGGTGACGATGGCGTTGGTGCCCGCGTTCAGCGTGCTCAGATGGTGGACGGCCAGTCCGATGACGATGGCCAGCATCGCCAGGATCACGCCAAAACCGATGCGCAGCCGGGTGCTTACCTTGATGTGCTTGCTTTTCATTTCACTATTCCAATGGTCGAGGGGTCGGACTCGCGCGCCGCCTGTGCTGACATGGCGGAGACGTTGGCGGGAATGGGGCCGGAGAAGAGGGGGCGGATCGCGGGAGGGTTGGGCGATCGATGTTGCATGGGATGGCGATAATATACCGCAGACTTTTCCACATGGCAACTAACTTCGCAATGTACTACTCATTGCTGAGGGAAGTCGACGGAAGTCGCGCCGCCGTATCCACTGGGAGCGTTTCCAGATAAACTTGGCATTCTGCTCATTTTCCCAAGGTAATGGAACCGATGAACGTCAAACCTTCTCGTCTGGATGTGCTCGATGCGCTGCGCGGCTTTGCCATCGTTTCGATCATGCTGCTACACAATATCGAGCACTTCGACTTTTATTTTTCGCCAAGCGGCCTGCCGGCGTGGCTGAAGTCGGTGGACCAGATGATTTGGGATAGCATGTTTTTCCTGTTCGGCGGCAAGTCCTATGCGATCTTCGCCTTGCTGTTCGGGATGACGTTCTATATCCAGTGGCATAGCCGCGAGCAGCGCGGCGAGGATTTCCGGCCGCGCTTCGTTTGGCGCCTGGCCTTGCTGCTGGCTTTCGGCCTGTTCAATTCCATGTTTTATCACGGCGACATCCTGAGCATTTACGCCGTTCTGGGATTGGCGTTGGTCCCGGTGGCGCGCTTGCGCAGCGCGACAGTGCTTTGGATTGCGATTATTCTGCTGCTGCAGCCATATGCGTGGATCGAGTTTTTCCAGGCGCTGCCACATCCCGATGCAAAACTTGCCGATCCGGCTTCCTGGGCTTATTTCGGCCGCGCCAATGAATATATGGCCCATGGCGCCGCGCTAGACGTTTGGCGGGGGAATCTGACCAACGGTAAAGTCGGCGTTATACGGTGGAGCTGGGAGAATGGCCGCATATTCCAGATTCCCGCCTTGTTTATGCTGGGTATGCTCGCGGGCAGGAAAGGCGTGTTTAAAACATCGCCCGAGAATAAACAATTCTGGCTGCGCGCGCTGATGATCGCGGTGGTGGCGTTTATTCCGTTTTATCTGCTCAAAACTTATCCGGAGTCGTGGAATATCGGCCAGGCCGTGCAGCGCCCGTTATTGGTGATCGTGACGTCGTGGTCGAACGTGGCGTTTATGGTGGTGCTGGTGTCCTGTTTTACGCTGCTGTTTTACTCGTGGCGCTGGCTGGAATTCTTCTCTCCATTAGGCAGAATGAGCTTGACCAGTTATGTGGTCCAATCGATCATCGGCACGTCGATTTATTATGGCTTCGGGCTGGGGATGTATCGATATACCGGCGCCAGTTATGCCTTGGCGATCGGGATCGCGCTGGCGTTGTTGCAACGCCAGTTCAGTGTGTGGTGGTTGAAGCGCCACGCGCAGGGACCGCTCGAATCGCTGTGGCACCGCGCCACGTGGGCCGGCTCCCATCGCTAACACATGCCAGCTATTGGCGCGAATATACCAAAATCGAGCTTGTGAGCGGTGCGAGGCGGATGCCTCATCCGCTTGCCGCCTGGTCGTCCGGATCGATCCACTGGATGCGGCCGTGGCCGGCTTCGTTCAGGCGCGCGATAAACGGAGCGGCGGCATTGTCCGCCAGGCTGAATTCGAACCGGACGTCATCGGCGTGCGAGACATTATCCAGGCTGGCGCCCGCCGTTTCAATTTCGCGCCGTACCATTCCTTCCATCGCGTACGGTACGGTGCATATCAAGTGGCGCAGCTTGATAATGGCGATTTTTTCGGCGCCTAATAATGCTTGCGCCACGCTGTCGGTATAAGCGCGCACCAATCCGCCGGCGCCCAGTTTCACGCCGCCGAAATAACGTACGACGGTGGCCAATACCCCCTCCAGATCCTGATGCCTTAAAACATCCAGCATAGGCCGTCCCGCGGTTCCGCTGGGTTCTCCGTCATCGACGGCGGCCGATTGACCACCCGCCAATAATGCCCAGCAAACGTGCGCGGCCTGTGGATGTTGCGACCATAATTCCGCCACCACTTTTTGCGCGGCCGCCCGGTCCGTCATCGGCTGCACGCAGGCGATAAAGCGGCTTTTTTTAATCAGCAATTCATGCTGGACGGGGGCGATAATAGTTTGAGGCATTGCGGTGTGTTCGGAGCTGGCGCGGTCGGAGCCGCGTATGGTGCCAGATATCGTTGGGAAAGACAAAAAACGGGCGCGGGAGGGGCGCGATATAATCCGGCGGTATCGATCAAACACAGACGCACTCGCCAAGGCAGCAGCATGACAGACATTGCAGATCAAGAAAACGACGACGAACTGATGCGCCAGCTCGGCCTGACGGCCAAGGGGTTTTTGTTGTCCAGGATGGAAGGGCGGGTGTTTCTGCGCCTGACCGGCATTGTCGAGTATAACGGCACGCATTATCCCTACGACCTGGTGCCCGCCCAAGGCGTGCTGGCCAAGCCGTCGAAGTGGCGCAAGATGGATGGCGACGCCAGGTCGGCGTTGCTGCGCGAGCGCGCCAGCGACGCCGTCGTCGCCGAGCTGCATGGCTATGTCGGCGACTTCGTCCGCGAAATGGCCGATGCCTGCGACGATTGCGACCTGGACCCGCAGCCTTTCCTGCAAGCGCTGGCCGACATGCAGATCTCGGAGCCGGCCGGCACCGTGTTCGACCGCATCCGCCAGCGGCTGGAGCATGCCGTCGAGCGCGAGATGGAGGAGCAGCACGCCGAGCGCACCCGGCAAAGCATCAACCTGGCCGAGTATCCGGCGTCGTTCGACGTCGCCCGCCGCATCAAGCGCAAGTTCATCGCGCTGCTGGGGCCGACCAACTCCGGCAAGACCCACCAGGCCATCGAGGCGCTGGCCAAGGCGCCAAGCGGCGTGTACCTGGCGCCGTTGCGGCTGCTGGCGCTGGAAAACTATGAGCGCCTGCAGGGCATGGAGCGCAACGGCAAGCCGTTGGCCGTCAGCCTGGTCACCGGCGAGGAGCGGCGCCTGGTAGCCGGCGCCACCCACGTCGCCAGCACGGTCGAGATGCTCGACACCCGCACGCCGGTCGACGTGGCCGTGATCGACGAGATCCAGATGCTGGCCGACCGCGACCGTGGTTCGGCCTGGACCGCCGCCGTCTGCGGCGCGCCGGCCCACACCGTCTACCTGGTCGGGGCGCCGGAGGCAAGGCGCGCGATCGAAGTGCTGGCCGCCAGACTGGAATGCGAGCTGGAAGTGCATGTGTTGAAGCGCAAGGGGCCGCTGTCGATGGAGCCGTCGGCGGTGCGCAAGCTGACCAATCTGCGGCGCGGCGACGCCGTCATCTGCTTTTCGCGCCGCGAAGTGCTGATGTGGCGCGACATGGTGACCGAGGTCGGCCTGTCGGTGGCCACCGTCTACGGCAACTTGTCGCCGGAAGTGCGGCGCGCGCAGGCCCAGCGCTTCCGCGAGGGCGCGGCCGACGTGGTGGTCGGCACCGACGCCATCGCCATGGGCTTGAACATGCCAATTGCGCGCATCGTGATGACAACGTCCGTCAAATACAATGGCTATGAAGAGGAAGAGATACCCGCCGCGCTGGCGCGGCAGATCGCCGGCCGGGCCGGCCGCTTCGGCGTGCACGAGGAGGGCCTGGTGGCCGGCTACGACAACGAGACGCATAACGTGATGCGCTCGCTGTTGCACGAAAAGCCGGTGCCGCTGAAAACCACCGGCTTTGCCGTGGCGCCAACGTTGGAACATTTGCACCGGATTTCATCGGTGACCAACGAGCACGGGCTGGCCAAGCTGCTCAAGCGCTTCGTGCACAACATCGACGTGCCGGACGGCTTTTTCTATCCGCGCATCACCGAGGACCAGTTCGAGCGGGCCGCCTGGCTCGATACCTTGCAGTTGACGGTGGCCGAGAAGTTCGCGCTGTCGCTGGTGCCGATCTCGTCCAAGGTGCATAGCTTGCAGCACGCGTGGGAAGGCTGGGCCAGCGCGCTGGCGCACAAGAAGATCACGCGCCTCAAGCCGGAGCAGAATCCGCTGCATTTCATGAACTTGCAGGAGGTGGAGGACGCTTGCCGCTTGTATTCGGCCTACGCCTGGCTGGCCTACCGCCAGCCGGAGTACTTCCCCGACACGGAGCTGGCGCAAAAGCTGTCGCGCGAAGCGTCGGAGCGCGTCGATTCGATTTTGCAGGACCAGAACTCGGCCGCCCGCAAGCGCCAGCCGAAGAAATTCCGGCGCTGATCAAGCGTCCGGCTGCGGGGCGGCGTGCAACCTGAAGCGGCACGACAGTTTAAACGGCCGGGTCACGCCCTTGGGGTCGGACACCATCGGCACGGCAAACGCTTGTTCGTCGAGCAGTTCCAGGGTCCAGGTGGTGGCGCCGAAAAAATCGAAGTGGATGAGGTTCGGTTCGACCAGTTCCAGGCCGGTGAAGGCGCCGGTCGAGTACATCGCCCCGAGGCGGGCGGCGTCGACGATGTCGAGCTTGGGATCGAGCAGGTAGATGCGCAACGTGTCTTCGTGGATGATGTCGTCGGTCAGGAAGATCAGGAAGTGGCCCTTCCAGCACACGGCCGCTTCGAGCACCGCGCCGTCGACGACCTTGTCCGTGGTTTCGCCGAAGAGTATCAGTTCGCTGCGCGGCAGGCCGTCGGTGGCCTGGCGCGGGCGGAGCGAGAGGTCGTCGGTCGAGAACAGTTTCATGGTGCCCTACCAGATCGAGCTGACGCCGAAGGCCGCCAGCGCGCCGCCGACGAAAGCGCCCACTGTAACGCACACCGGCGCGCCCGGCCCGCAGGCCAGGCCGGCCAGCGCGCCGCCGGCCATGCCGCCGGCGACGCCGGCGCCGTTGACGGCGATTTCCTTGCCGGCCGCCGCCACCTTGTTGGTCGAGGTCGTTACGTTATAGATCGACAATCCCAGTGAAACGAAAATCACGCCGCGCCCCACGTACGACAGGCGTGACATCGTTTGCGTGACCGCCGGATTGGACTTGCCGGCCGAGCTGACGATGGACGCGTAGACGATGTTGCGCTGCGACGCGGTCAGCCGGGAGAAGGTCGCGCCGGGGCCGTACATGCGGGTGGTCTGGCGCGCGACCAGTTCGTTGAGCGTATAGCCTTGCGCCTTGATGCGCTGCGCCACGGCGCGGCCGACCGACGTGCTGCGCGAGCGGATGATGGCCATCACGGTGTTGCGGGTTTCCTGGGCTTGCGCGGCCGCCTGGCCCCAGGTGATCTTGCCGGTGAACGCATCGTGGCGCAGCCGGTCCGCCATGAGCTTGATTTCGCGCGCGTAGGCGAGGCGGGCGGAGGCGTCGATGGTCAAATGGGCGCCGGCGTTGGCAAGCTGCGCTTCGAGCGACCGGATCGTTTGCTCAAAGAGTTCCTGGTTCTCATCTTTTGTCGCTGTCGCCATGTCGCTCATCCCTGTCTAGTTATGTGAAAAAAACGGTGAAAAGTAAAGAGGAATTCACAGGTTAGAGCTATCCGGGGCGGACGGATTGTGGCTGCGCAAGCGACTGCGTTAAGTGTTGCGCGACTAGCGACATGGCGCTTTGTTATTGCTGCATGTCAATAAGCTTATCCGCAGCAATGCGACTATCGACAGCCTGTGCGGTTCGACCATCGCCATCACGGCTGGCGCCGCACGGCTTGTCACGGATGCCACGATGGATAAACTGCTGCCGTATGTCGAACGCGAACTGGGCCTGCTGCGGCAGGGCGGCGCCGAATTTGCCGGGCGTTATCCCAAGCTGGCCGGCAGCCTGAAGGCGGACATTGCGGACTTTGCGGACGGTGGGGGCGGCGCCGATCCGCATGTCGAGCGGTTGATCCAGGGTTCGGCCGTCCTCAACGCGCGCGTCGGCAAACTGCTCGACGACGGCTACGCCGGCTTCGCCGAAGCGCTGCTCGGCATGCTGTATCCGCACTATTTGCGGCCGGTGCCGGCCTGCTCGATCGCACACATCGACCATGGCGGCCGGACTGGCGGCGGCGTGACCCGGGTGCCGCGCGGCACGGCGATGACGGCGCTCGGACCGGCGAAGGTGGCTTGCCGTTTCCGCACCGTCTACGACGTCGCCGTCGCGCCGGTGGCGATCAGCGCCGCGTGGTTCGAGCCGCACATCGCGGCGCCGCCGGGCTTGCCCCTGCCCGGCGAGGCCGACGCGGCGGTTTGCATCACGCTCGACAGCCTGGACGGCGCGCTTGGCCCGGCATTGGACGGGCTGTCGACGCTGAGGGTGTTCATCGACGGCGAACCGTCGCTGCGCGCCGCCCTGCGCGACACCTTGTTCATGCGCGCGGCCGGCGCCTGCGTGGAGGCGGGCGGCCAATGGCGCGTGCTGTCCGCGCCGCCCATCGCGCCGGTCGGCTTCGGCGACGGCGAGGCGCTGTTGCCGGCGGCCGCGTCCGAGCACGGCGGCTACCGCTTGCTTGGCGAGTACTTCGCCTTTGCGGAAAAGTTCGACTTCTTCGACATCGACCTGGACGCCGTGCTGGCGGACGTGCCGGCCGGCTGCGTGCGGCTGACCTTGCGGCTGGCGCTGGCCGGCTGCCGGCCGGACATGCCCGCCGCCCGCATCCTGCGCGCGCTGGTGGCGGACAATCTGGTGCTCGGCTGCACCCCCATCGTCAACCTGTACGCGCAGCCGGCGACGCCGATCCGCATCACCCACGCGCGCAGTAGCTATCCGCTGATGCCCGACCAACTGCCCGGCGGCGGCAGCGAGATCTACAGCGTCGACTCGGTGCACCTGGTGCGGCCAGCGGCGGACGGCGACGATGTGACCGAGTTCTTTCCGTACTACTCGCTGCGCCACGGCGGCGCGGCCAGCCGCAAGGGCCGCTACTGGCTGGCCAGCCGCGACGAGGCGCTGGCCGCCGCCGGCGCCGGCCATGATGTTTCGCTGACGCTGGTCGATCACGACTTTTCGCCGTGGCGCAACGAGCGCGCCACGGCGTCGGTGCGCCTGACCTGCACCAATCGCGACTTGCCGCATTACATGGAATACGGACGGCCCCGGGGCGACCTGGCCACGCAGGCGGCCGTCGGCGGCCTGCCGATCCGCGTGCTGCGCCGGCCGACCACCTCGTACCGGTTGAGCGCGAACGGCAACGTCCAGTGGGGATTGATCAGCCATCTGGCGCTCAACCACCGCGCGCTGACGCGGCAAGGCTTGCCGGCGCTGACGGCAATGCTGCGGCTGTATGCGCGGCGCGACAACGCCGTCTCGCAGCGGCAGATCGATGGCGTCAGCGGCCTGTCGCACCGGCCCGCGACCAAGCTGGTGCGGCAAGCGCGGGGCAGCGCCTACTTGCGCGGCACCGAGGTGACGGTCGCGCTGGACGAGGAGGCGTTCGCGGGCACCGGGTTGCATCTGTTCGCGCAACTGCTCGACCATCTGTTTGGTTTGCACGTTCATCTGAACAGCTACACCCAGCTGGTGGTCGTCTCCAGCATCAATGGAAAGGAGTTGCTGCGATGTCTGCCCCGCAACGGCACGTTGAGCCTGGCCTGATCGGCGAACTGCTGGCCGAACCCCATCGCTTCGAGTTCTTCCAGGCGGTGCGGCTGCTCGCGCTCGCGCAGCGGGAAGCGGGCGGCGCCGGCGTGCGCTTCCGCAACCGTTTGTCGCTGGGTTTTCCGCCCAGCCAGATCGACAGCGTCGGCAGCGACGCCCAGGGCATCCGCCTCACGCCCGCGTTCATGGGCTTGCTGGGCGGCCAGGGCAGCCTGCCGCTGCATTATTCGGAGCGCATCAACCGCCATGAAAAAAGCCACAGCGACGGCGGGCCGAGGGCGTTTCTCGACATGTTCTCGCACCGCGCGCTGGACATGTTTTACGCGGCCTGGGCCCGGCACCGGCCGGAGTGCATGGTCACGCCGCACGGCGACGACGCGTTCCTGCGCATGCTGACGTCGCTGTCGGGCGCGCCTTCGGCAGTGGACGGCGACGCCATCGACCGCGAGACGCTGGCGGCCTACGCGATGCAGATCCGCGCCCGGGCGGTGTCCGCCCCGCTGATGGCCGGCGTGTACGCGGAATACTTCGAGGTGCCGTTCGCGGTGGAGCAACTGGTGGGGGAGTGGCAAGACCTGCCGGACGGCGACCAGGCACGGTTGGGCATGGCAAATGTCGATCTGGGCGGCGGCGTGCTGCTGGGCCAACGGCTGTATCGTTGCGACGCCCGCGTGCGGTTGCGGATCGGCCCGCTGGATCGCGAGGGCTACGACCGCTTCCTGCCCGGCAACGGCGGCGCGCTGCGGTTGGCGGCGCTGCTGGCGCTGCATTGCGGGGTGGACATGTGCTACGAAGTGCATCTGATCCAGCGTGCGCAGGATGTGCGTGGCTTCAGCCTAGACCTGGCCAACGGCGCGCGGCTGGGCGTGGATAGCTGCCTCTACAGCCAGCCTCCCGGACGGGACCGGGAGGACTTGATGTATCTGCTGCGGACCTGAGAGGCCGCTGCGGGCCAGTGCGAGTCGACCTATAGAAAAGTTTGCCGACTGCTTTTTCTATACTATAGTTAGCCATCCATACTCATTTACATACTTCAATGGTCACCTGCTATCTGCGTTACATCATCGATCCCTACAAGCTCGCCGAATTTGAGCACTACGGCAAAATCTGGATACCGCTGGTCGAGAAGTTCGGCGGCCGGCATCATGGATATTTTCTGCCGTCGGAAGGCACCAACAATGTCGCGCTGGCGATGTTTACGTTTCCATCGCTCGCCGCCTATGAAGAGTACCGCGCCAAATCGCAGCATGACGCCGAGTGCCAGGCCGCTTTCAAGTACGCGGAGGAAACCCGCTGCATCGTCAGCTACGAGCGCAGCTTCTTCCGGCCGGTCTTCCAGTGAAGCTTGGCAAATTTGGCTCGCTTCGCCTAATTCGGGGTAATCGTCGGGGAACTGTTCAGTTTGAATTGGCGATGGAAGCTGAACGGCCGACGAACCCCATGCGGATCGGACATGATGGGAAACCTTAACGGTTTGTGGTCAGATATTTTCAAGCCCCACACGACGTCGCCGAAGAACACGAATCGAACGGTGTCTGGAGGCACGATATCCAGCAACGAAAAAGTCCCTGTCGAGTATAGGCCGTACATACTTGCTTGATCTAGCGCCGGCAAGCTCCTATCCAATAGATAGATGTGTAAGGTGTCTTCGTACAAAACGGCGTCACTGACGAAGACAAGTATCAGCCCTTTCCAGCGCAGCGCCGCTTCCAGAATCGCACCATCCAGTGTTTTGCCGGTTGGCCTGCCATCGAGGACTATTTCGCTCTTTGGCATCTCATCGCTCAGATGAGAGCCAACCATTGCAATGAAAACTCGGACGGTGGCAATATCTTCATGGTGGCATCACCAGAAAAGTCGCACGCCGAAGGCCGCTACTGCGCCACCGACAAACGCGCCGATCGTTACGCAAACTGGCGCGGCGGGGCCGCAGGCCAATCCGGCCAAGGCGCCACCCGCGAGACCGCCGCTAATGCTGGCACCTGTGGACGCGAGTTCTTGGCCGGCGCTGGCAAGTTTATTGTTTGACATCGCGACATTGTAAGCGGAGATGCCGACCGATATGACGAGCAGCCCGCGTCCCGCAAAAGAGAGTCGTGCGATTGCCGTACTTACCTTTTGATTCGATCTTCCAGCGGACGCTACGATAGACGCATAGACTGCGTCGACTTGCGCCCATGTACCAGTGCGGTGTGGCCAGCGACCAAATGATTCAGCGATGTGCCCCGTATCTTCAGCTTTCGCGCCATTGCCCGACCGACCGCAGTGCTTCTCGACCTGAAAACTTCCAGAATCAAGTTCGCGTCTCGTTAGCTTCCTTCGCTGCCTCACCCCATGAAATCTTTCCTGACATCGCTCGGTCTCTCAGCGCATTTGACATCGTCTCTATTTCCTTGGAATAGGCTATTCGCGTAGCGGAATCGATTGAACGTTGGGGTCAAGTCTGACATTCGGACACGGCCTGAGCGAAAGGTACATGCGTGACTGTGAACGTTGGGGTCAAGTCTGACATTCGGACACGGCCTGAGCAAAAGGTACATGCGTGACAGCTGTGACCGTGTTCGAATGACAGACTTGACCCCCGTTGTCCAGCTGTGACCGTGTCCGAATGACAGACTTGACCCCCGCGGTCGACCCCCGCAGTCGGAGGAAACCCGATGGATCGTCAGCTACGAGCGCAGCTTCTTCCGCCCGGTGTTCGGGTGACTGTCGCAAACCGGGCCGGTCACCGTTGCCGCGTGCCGATTGTGGTTGATGTGCAACTTAATTACTTTGTGGAACTTATAAAAATGGGATAGACTCGCACGATTGACGTCGGAGCCCCATTCCTGCCCGCGTCCTTCCCCTGGCCCCGACCGTGCCGGACACTCGTAGCCTCGCTCGTTGCGCGCGTGGTGTGGCACAGACCGACATGAAACCAGTGGCCCGCATCATCCAGAGTTTTAATTTCAAGATAGCCATGCTGGTGACGGCGATGGTGATGCTGGCCGCGCTCGGCGCCGGCGGCGTGTCGCTGCTGATCGCCGAGACCGAAATGCGCGAGGGTGTCGCCAGACAGCAACTGTCGCTGCTGAGCAGCGCGGCCGGCCACATCGACAACGATCTCAAGGGCAAAAAGCTGTTGCTGTTCTCGCTGATGGAGGAGATGCGCGAACGTGGCACCGCGCCGGGGCAGGTGCAGCGCTTGCTCGAGTCGCGCGAGGGCCTGCGCGGCGAGTTCTTCAACGTGACCGCGTTCGACGTCCAGGGCGATCTCATCGCCAGCCTGAACAGCCGCAATGCGCGCCGCATCAACGTCGCGGGACGGCAGTATTTCAAGGATACGCTGGCCGCGCGCGAGGGCGTGGTCTCGGCGCCGTTCGTCAGCGCGCTGTCGGGCAAGCCGGTGATCGCCATCACCCAGCCGGTCGAGGACGAGCAGGGCAACGTCATCATGGTGCTGCTGGGCGCCATCGACCTGCTGCGCCCGTCTTTCTCGGATTATCTCGACTCGCTGCACCGCGGCCAGGGCTATCTGTTCATCGTCGGCGCCGACGGCACCATCATCCACCATCCCGACAAGACCCGCGTGCTGACCCCGCTGGACCCGGACGGCGCGCTGGGCCAGGCCGTGCTGCACCGTCCCGAGGGTTGGCGCGACGACGTGCTCGACGACGACACGCCGGTGCTGGTGGCGCACACGCTGCTGCGCAAAGTCGATTGGACCATCGCCGCCGTCTATCCGATCCGCAACGCCTTCGCGCCGATGGCGGCGGTGCGCGGGCGGGCGCTGGCGGCGGCGTCGATGATCACCGCGCTGGCCGCGTTCTTCGGCTGGGTCTTGACCAAGGCCCTGATGCAACCGCTGGCGCACTTGCGCAACCAAGTTGAGTCGATCAATTCCGGCGTCGCCGATATCGATGTGTTCGCCAGCGAGCGTCGCGACGAGTTCGGCACGCTGAGCCGCGCGCTGCACCTGCTGTCGCGCCAGCGCCAGGAGGCGCAGGACGCGATGCAGCGCCTGGCCAGCACCGACCCGCTCACCGGCGCCAACAACCGGCGCATGTTCGACCAGTTGCTGCCGGCGGCGATCGCGCGCGCCGGGCGCGTCGACAGCTATGTGGGCCTGGCCTTCCTGGACATCGATAAATTCAAGCAGATCAACGACACCTATGGCCACGGCGTCGGCGACGCCGTCCTGGTCGAGTTCGCCCGCCGGCTGAACGGCGCGGTGCGCCGCGGCGACACCGTGGCGCGGCTGGCCGGCGACGAGTTCGTCATCGTGTTCGAGCAGCTCGGCTGCGCGGCGGAGGGCGCGCCGCTCGGCGACAAGATCGTCGAGGCGATGGCCGCGCCCTTCCATTTCGGCGACGTCGGCGGCCCGGGCCTGCGCGTGACCACCAGCGTCGGCATCGCCATCAGCAACGATCCGAGCGCCACGCCGGAGGGCTTGATGCACGCGGCCGACCGGGCGCTGTACAGCGTCAAAAGCGCCGGGCGCAACGGCTACGCGATCAACGTCCACCACGACGCGCGCGTGGTGGCGCTGCGCCGCACGGGCTAAGGCCAGCCGCGGGCATAGTTGCGGTATGATGGTTTTTTCCTATCATCCCGCCGCAGACGACCATGCCGACTCCCCTCACCATCGCCAAGAACGACACCATCTCGCTGGACATGCTGTCCAACCTGGTCAACCGCCACGGCTGCATCACCGGCGCCACCGGCACCGGCAAGACCGTGACGTTGCAAAAGATCGCGCAGTCGCTGTCCGAGATCGGCGTGCCGGTGTTCATGGCCGACGTCAAGGGCGACCTGTCCGGCATCGCCAAGGCCGGCGCGCCGAGCGAGAAGATGGGCGCGCGCCTGGCCGCGCTCAAACTCGAGGCGCCGCAGTGGGCCGGCTGCCCGGTCACCTTCTGGGACGTGTTCGGCGAAAAAGGCCATCCGGTGCGCGCCACCGTGTCCGACCTCGGCCCGCTGCTGCTGGCGCGCATGCTCAACCTGAACGATACCCAGGAGGGCGTGCTGCAACTGGTGTTCCGCATCGCCGACGACAACGGCTTGCTGCTGCTCGATAGCAAGGACCTGCGCGCGATGCTGCAGCACGTCGGCGACAACGCGGCCGACTTCAAAACCAGTTACGGCAACATCAGCGCGGCCAGCATCGGCGCCATCCAGCGCGGCCTGATCGCCATCGAGGAGCAGGGCGGCGACCAGTTCTTCGGCGAGCCGATGCTCAACATCGACGACCTGCTGCAGACCGACGCGCGCGGCAAGGGCGTGATCAACATCCTCAGCGCCGACAAGCTGATGAACGCGCCGCGCCTGTACGCGGTGTTCCTGCTGTGGATGCTGTCCGAGCTGTTCGAGAACCTGCCCGAAGTGGGCGACCTCGACAAGCCGAAGCTGGTGTTCTTCTTCGACGAGGCGCACCTGCTGTTCACCGACGCGCCCAAGGCCCTGCTGCAAAAGATAGAGCAGGTGGTGCGCCTGATCCGCTCCAAGGGCGTGGGCGTGTTCTTCGTGACGCAAAATCCGATCGACATTCCGGACACGGTGCTGGGCCAGCTCGGCAACCGCGTCCAGCACGCGCTGCGCGCCTACACGCCGCGCGACCAGAAGGCGGTCAAGGCCGCCGCCGAGACGTTCCGCCCGAATCCGGCGCTGGACGTGTCGCAGGTGATCACCGAACTGGGCGTGGGCGAGGCGCTGGTGTCCTTCCTCGACGAGAAGGGCGCGCCGCGCATGGTGGAGCGCGTCTTCATCCTGCCGCCGGCCAGCCAGCTCGGCCCGCTCGACGCGGCCGAGCGCAAGGCGGCGATCGACGGTTCCATCGTGGCGGGCGTCTACGAGCAGACGATCGACCGTGAGTCGGCCTATGAAAAGCTGAACGGCCGGGTGGCGGCCGGCGCCCGCTCGGCGCAGGACGCTCCCGGCGCGGTGGCCGGACGCGCAACATCGCCGGGGACGCCGCAAACGGACCAGACATCAGGGCAACCTTCAGCGCAACCCCGGCAGCAGGAGCCCGCCGGCGGCTCGATGTTCGGCGATGTGCTGGGCGGTTTGTTCGGCAATGGCGGCAAGCGCGACACGGCGGTGCAGGCGATGGTCAAGTCGGCCGTGCGCAGCATCGGCTCCCAGGTCGGCCGGGAAATCATCCGTGGCGTGCTCGGTTCGATCATGAAGAAACGTTAACTTCCTCACCTAACTCGGCACTGCGCGCGCCACCGATGTGCCAGCCTCAGCTATGATAGCGACCGGTCTACAACATTGACAGCAATTCAATTGCTTTTCAACATGTTGTTGAATGGTTTTAGCATGGCAAGGAATGGCAATGACGTTAGCGGTAAAAGGAGCGAGCGGGGCGGAGCAACGTCCGCCATCGCAATTCGGCTTGATCAATCTGTTGAAGGCGGGCGCGGCGCAGCTGATCGTGCTGCATCATCTCGCCTTCTACGGACCGATGGCCGATCACGTGCGGCCCCTGCTGCCGGAATTGATCGGCTGGCTCGGCGACAGCGCGCGCATCGCGGTGCAGGCCTTCCTCGTCATCGGTGGTTTTTTGGCCGCCAAATCCCTGGCGCCGACCGGCCACGCCGGCCTGGCCGACCCGATCGGCGCGATCTGGCGCCGCTACGCCAAGCTGGCGCCGCCGTTCATGGTCGCGACCTTGCTGGCCGCCGCCGCGTCCATGCTGGCAGGCAAGTTGATGGCGCACGATTCGATCTCGGAACCCGCCACCTTCAGCCAGCTTGCCGCGCACGCGCTGTTGTTGCACGGCGTGCTGGGTTATCCGTCGTTGTCGGCGGGCGCCTGGTACGTGGCCATCGATTTTCAACTGTACGCGCTGATGGCGCTGTTGCTGTGGTTCGGCGGCCGCCTCGCCGCCGGACGCCGCCCGGCGTGGCTGATGCCCGGCATGGTTGCGCTGGCCGTCACGCTGTCGCTGGTGTACTTCAATCTGGATGCCGACTGGGATAACTGGGCGCCATACTTCTTCGGCAGCTATGGCCTGGGACTGATGGCCTGGTGGGCCGGCGATCCGCGCCGCAAGCCGGGCGCCGCGGCGCTGCTGGTGGGCATGGCGTTCTTGCCGGTGATTTTCGCCCAGGCGCTCGATTTTCGCAGCCGCATCGCGCTGGCGATGGCGGTCGCCTGCGTGCTGGTGCTGTTTGGTCGCGCCAAAACAACATCCACCGGTCAGGGGTGGTCGCTCGTCAATGGTTTGGCGCGGATATCGTATTCCGTGTTTCTGATACATTTTCCGGTATGCCTGCTGGTCAACGCGGCGTTCACCCGTTTCGTACCGCCCGAGCCGGAATTGCAGGCGTTCGGCATGCTTGTGGCGTGGGCCGCCAGCCTTGCCGCCGGCGCCGTTTTCTTCCGGTGCGTAGAGGCGCCGCTGGCCCGCCTGGTACAACGTGTCGTCGGCCAGGCCGTCATGCGCCCATCTTCCGCCTAAGCGCCGGCAACTGCCGCAGCGGTTACAAAAGCCAATCGATCAACGGTTGGCTTTTCTCATTTGTGCTTCAGGACAGAAACTCAACATTGTTAGTTATATGATTTTGGAATATGAATTTGCAAATAAATGATAGATTGACACTCTTGAGGCGGGCGTAATATGAAAGTCATGCAGCCATGGCAATACAAAAAAAGGACTGCAATAACAACACAGGAGACAACAATGACAACGCCTCAGACCCGTATGCGGAAGACTGTATTGGCCGCCCTCATCGCCGAAATGGTGATTTCCTTCAGCGCCTCCGCGCAAACGGCCGATCAGCCGGCGATCGATCCTTCCGCGACAGTCGTCGTCAGCGGTATCCGCGCTTCCCTCAGTTCCTCGCTCAACACCAAACGCATGCAGGACGGCGTGGTCGACGCCGTTTCGGCCGAGGACGCCGGCAAATTCCCCGACACCAATATCGCCGAGTCCTTGCAGCGCGTCACCGGCGTGCAGATCCAGCGCAATGGCGGGGAGGGGCGTTACATTTCCGTGCGTGGCCTCGGGCCTGAGTTCAACAACGTGCTGGTCAACGGCCGCACCATGACCAGCGACACCGGCGGCCGCGAGTTCTCGTTCGACATGCTGTCGTCCGACCTGATTTCCAAGGTGCTGGTGTACAAGACGTCGCAGGCGTTCCTGCCCGAGGGCGGCATCGGCTCGACCGTGGATATCCAGACCGCGCGTCCGCTGTCGGGCAAGGTGGGGCATTCGACGGTGTTCAACGCGTCGAGCTCCTACGACGACAATTCGAAGAAGTACACGCCCAACGCCAGCGGCATGTATTCGTTCGCCAACGAGGCGCGCACCTTCGGCGTGGCCGGCTCGGTGTCGTACACCGACCGCGCGTCCAAGCAGAACAAGGCCGTCAACGACGCCTGGAACTACCGCGACGTGGCGATGATCAACGGCGACCTCAATTCGCGCGGCCTGACGATGGCCGACGTCACCACCCGCAAGCTGTATATGCCGCAGAGCTACGGCTTCCAGCAGGAGGAGGAAAGCCGCAAGCGCCTGGTCGGTAACCTGGCGGTGCAATACAATCCGTCGCCGACGTGGAAGCTCAGCGCCGACGCGCTGTTTTCCCGTCTGGACCAGAAAAACGCGGTGGTCGCCGTCAGCGACTGGAACAATCCGACCCAGCTCGGCGTGAAGTACGACAAGAACGACCAGGTGACCAGTTTTTTGCGTCCCGGCTCGACCTTCTACGCCAACAATCCGGAGATCGCCGGCGCCGGCAAGCTGCTCGGTGAGGCGAACTCGAACGACATGATCGTCAAGGGCGGCGACCGCCTGTCGATCACCCGCGCCTTCGGCCTCAATTCGAAATGGAAGATCGCTGACGAATGGCGCCTGGAGGGCGATGTGTCGACGTCGCGCTCGACGTCGGCCTCGCCGGACATGTGGGTGGTGGCCGGCATGGTGCCGAAGAACGGCGACGTGCTCAGTTTTAACGGCACGCCCAGCATCACCTTCGGCGACGGCCTGGCCGACCCGACGGCGGTGCGCGCGCACGCCGTCTCCAACGGCCAGGTCAACCTGCACGACAAGTTGAAGGAAGGGCGCATGAACCTGTCGTGGGACCACGATATCGGCTTCTTCAAGGGCGCCGATACCGGTGTCGGCTATTCGCAGCGCGAGGTCGGCCGCCTCACCTACAGCAGCGATTCGTGGAACGCCTTCAGCGGCTACCACGTGGGCCTGCCGGCCAGCCTGTTCACGGTGACGCCGCTGGAAAACTTCCTCGGCGGCGGCGCCCAGGTGCCGTCGGCCTACCTGCGCTTCGACCCGCACGCCTACATCAATTACCTGAACCAGCCGTCCTTGCTGCCGCAGTCGAACGACCCGGCGCTGTACGCCGACAAGAGCAAGTATCCGAACGGTCCGATGGCGATCGACTACACCAAGCCGTCGTCGTGGGGCGTGGAGGAGAAGGTCAAGAGCCTGTTCCTCGACACGCGCTGGGAGGGCAGCGGCTGGTCGGCCAACGCCGGCATGCGCATGGTGCGCGTCGACTCGAGCTCGACCGGCACCAGCCGCGTGCTGCTGTCGGCGGTCAAGAGCCCGAACGACACGACCTTTATTTCGCAGTGGGGACCGTACCAGGTCATCACCGTCGACAACAGCTACAACAGCTACCTGCCGTCGGCCAATCTGAAGATCGACCTGACCAAGGACATGCTGCTGCGCTTTGCCGCCTCCAAGACCGAGACCCGGCCGACGTTGAGCCAGATGAGCGTGGACAATTGGTACGGCGGCCGCTTCGGCGACGTCCAGACCGGCGGCGGCAACCCTTACCTGAAGCCGATGCAGTCGAAGAACTTCGACGTGTCGTACGAGTGGTATCTGTCGAAGACCAACTATGTCAGCACCGCCGTGTTCATGAAGAAGGTGTCGGACTTCCTGGAGACGACCTTGCAGGACATGCGCATACCGCAGTTCGACGAAGTCGTGCACGATTCGCGCGTGCGCAACGGCCAGAAGGGCAAGATCAAGGGCATCGAGATCGCCGGCCAATACGCCTTCGACGACTCGATCATGCCTTGGCTGCAGGGCTTCGGCGTGGCCGCCAACTACACCTACGTGGACGCCAGCGCCGAGCGCGCGGGCGGCGCGCCGGCCTGTGGTTATCCGGGCCTGTCGCCGCAGTCGTACAACGGCTCGCTGTTTTTCGAGAACACCCAGTTCTCGGCGCGGGTGAGCTACAACTGGCGTAACCACTTCTCGGTCGATTGCGGCGGCGGCAGCACCATGCCGCGCAACCGCGCGGCGTACGGCCAGACCGATGCGAGCTTGCGCTACAACATCACGCCGAAGATCGCGCTGTATCTTGATGCGATCAATTTGAACAACGCGAGAATGCGCGAGTACGCCAACAATGAGAGCCAGTTCCTGACCCTGGAAGACGTCGGCCGCCGCGTGAACGTCGGCGTGCGGATGGCATTCTAAGTCTGCCGGAAACAGGCCGGCCGGGTCGCGCAACGCATGCGGGACCCGGCCGCTTTTATTTCACGCCGGGGAAGTCCAAATTGCCGCCCCGGATCACACGACGACGCTCTTTGCGCACCAGCGCCAGGTTGTCGACGTGGAAGATTTCTTCGTGCAGCATATGGTCCCGCTCCCACACGCAAAAAACTGTGGTGACCGCAACGTACGGGTCTTCATCCGCCGAGCCGATGACAAGCATTTCCAGCCTCTCGCCTTTTTCTGTGACCAAATCACCCGATGCGATGCCTGTCATGCCGCCTCCTGTCTAAGTTGGAAATTATAGCTGAGTCAAAAGGACGTGCTTGAGAGAAATTCAATCGGGACGGGGCCATCCGCGTAGGTCTTCGGCAGCAGCGGATGGGCCAGCGTGACACTGCGGCCGGCGCTCGCTTCACCAGGCGAATTTCCTTGGCGAAATAGCGCGCCGTCAGCGCGTTTAGCGACCCGTCGTGCTTGATCAACGCCAGGCCCGCCCCGAGCCGCTGCGCCAGCCGCCGCGCGTTGGCGCTGACGTGGTACACCACCGGCAAAGGGAACACCGCTCCCGGTATGTGCGATGCGTTCCCGGGCGCGCGGCGTCTCGGATGCAAGTAACAGCCAAGGTCACGCAAAGGTTTGCAGCAGCCAGCGCAATGTGCTCGGACGGACTTCGAAGATCAGCGATTGGGCCAGGTTGGCGCGTTGCTCGAGCTTGGTGACGTTGGGGCACGCGGCGACGCGGATCAGGAAGCCGGCCAGCATGCTGCGGTAGCGCTTGTTTTCGGCGGCGGTGAACAAATGCGATTGGCGGAAGTAATTTTCCTGATGGAAGGCGAGCGACTCGCGCGCGAGCAGGGCTTCGTTGGTCGTCAGCGCCTGGTCGTGATGGCGGTAGCGCGCCACGGTGCGGTCGAGGAAGCCGATCCGCGCCGTCTCCGCGAAGCGGTACCACATCGAGATGTCGTCGAGGATGCGGTAGCGCACGTCGAAGCGCTGGCCGACGATCACGTCGCGCCGGCAGATGATGGTCTGCGTGCTCATGCCGGTCTGCAGGCCGGCCATGCAGCCCCAGAAGTTGCGGCAGCGGTACAGGCGGTCGCCCAGCGGCTCCAGGTAGTCGCGCGCCTTCGCGGTGAAGCCCTGGTGCGCGAGGTAGCCGCGCTGGCCGCGCAGCGCCTCGCCGAACGGCTCGAAGTCGGCGAACACGATGTCGAGGTCGGGATGGTGCTCGAAGATGCGCGTGGCGTGCTCCAGTTTGTCCGGCAGCATGACGTCGTCCTGGTCGCAGAAGGAAATGTAGCGGCCCCGCGCCAGCGACAGTCCGACATTCTTCGGCAGCGCGGGCGCGCCGGAATTGACCGCCGTCGACACCACGCGCACGCGGGCGTCGCGCGCGGCATAGCCGGCCGCGATGGCCGCCGACGCGTCGGTCGCGCAATCGTCGACGATGATCAGTTCGAGGTCCGCGCAGGTCTGCCGCAGGATGCTGTCGATCGCCTCGGCCAGATAAGCCTGGCCGTTGTAGGCGGGCATGATGATGGAATGCTGTGGCATATCGTTTCCTAGCGCCGTGCCGGTTTCGGCAACAGGCGGCGCAGCAGCGGGCGCGCCATCGCCATCAAGTCCGGCTTGATCTCGTGGTTGAGCAAGATGATGCCCGCGACCCAGCAGGCCAGCGCGGCCGAACCGGCGAGCGCGAGCACGAGCACCGGGCCGGCGTCGTCGAGGCCGGGCGACAGCATCAGCAGCGCCGGGCCGGCCACGCTGAGCGCGGCCAGGCCGGCCGAGCGCAGCACGCCGCGGCCCAGTTCCACGACGCGCATGCCGGTCAGCGCCGCCAGGCTGCGGTACAACAATGCCGAACGCAGCAGCGACGTCGCGGTGATGCTCCAGGCCACCGCCTCGAGCCCGAACGGTGCCGCCGCGACGATGGCGGCGATGCGCATCGACACGCCGATCGCCTCCAGCTGCGCGCGCAGCCGTACCCGTCCCATGGCGACGAACAGGTCGCGCGCCATGCTGAACAGGCAGAACGTGGCGCTCGAGACGCACATGATGCGCACCAGCGGCGCGCTGGCGTCCCACTGGTGTCCGTACAGCAGGCGCGTCAGCGGCGTGGCCAGCACGGCCAGCACGGCGAAGAACGGCCACGCCAGTCCCGCCATGTAGGCGACGGTGCGCAGGTACAGGCGCTTGACGTCGTGGCCGTCGCGCACGTTGGCGGCGAACAGCGGCAGGATCACCGGCGTGACCGCGCGCGTGATGAGCATGTTGAAGATATTCAGCGTGGCCTGCGCCTTGCCGAACAGGCCCACCGACTCGACATCGATGAGCTTGCCGATGATAATGTCCGGCGCCGCGACACCGCATTCGTCGATCACGTTCGAGCCGGTCGCGTAGGCGCCGAAGTGCAGCAGCTTGCGCATGCCGGTAAAGCCGGGCAGCCACGGCATCCCGGCCGGCCGGAACGGCAGGCTCACCAGCACCGTCGCCAGGCTGCCGGCGACCGCAGCCCACGCCAGGCTGAGGTAGCCGAAGCCCAGTCCGATCAGTGCGAGGCAGGCCAGCAGATTGGTGAGCGCGTTGGCGACGTTGATGCAGTACAGCGCTTGGAAGCGTAGTTGCCGGCGCAGCACGGGCAGCGTGATCGAACCGAACGGTATCAGCAGGACGTTGAGCGCCAGCACGCGCAGGACTTCGCCGACGCCGGGCTCGGCGTAGAAGGCCGCGACCGCATCGGCGGCCAGCGCGAGCAGGGCGGCCATGCTCCAGGAGATCAGCATCGTCAGCGTGTAGGCCGCGCGCAGGCGCTCCGTGTTGAGGTCCTTTTCCTGGACCAGGTATTGTCCGACGCCGAAATCGCGCACCATCTGCGTGATGCCGACGACCACGGCGCCGATCGAGAAGATGCCGATTTGGGCTGGTGTCAGCAGGCGCGCGATGATCATGCCGCCGGCCGTGCCGATCACCAGCACGGTGTACTTCTCGGCGAATGACATCAACAGGGAACTTTTTATCGCGTTCATTTCAGGTTGTCCGCAATGAACGCGGCGGCAGTATGGGGGCGCTCTCGCATCTTATGCGGGTTTGCGCCCCGGCCTTTTGACCTGGAACGAACTTTGGCATCGGCCCGCGTGGTTGCGGGCCGACGCGGCGGTTTGCTCGCCGGTACGGCGGCTTAGTGGCGCAAGACGATGGTGAGCAGCGCCACCGAGTCGGCCAACGCGCGGACCGCGTGGGGGCGCCGCCTTCCAGGTACAACAGCTGATTCGGCTTGAGCGCGGTGGGGACGCCGCGCGTGGTGACGGCGATTTCGCCGGACACGCACAGCAGGGTTATCTCGCCTTTGACATGATGTTCCGGCATTTCTTTGCCGGCGGGCAGCACCAACCTGATCAATTCGATCTGCTCCGTCTTCGTCAACGCTATCGAGGAAAAGGTGGAACTATCCTCGCCCGCGTGGGTCAATGCAATCGGTTCTCCAGGTTTCGCATGCTCAAGGGCCATGATGCCTCCAGGTTGATTGGTGTGTTTCCATGTTAGCACCGCTTGCGATGCGCGGCAGGCAACAGGACGCGGGTGCGCGGCGTGGCGCGACCCGATGCCGGCCTGCAAGGCGTGCCGATTCAGTTCGACGCTGTTCCATGCTCGCCGAGCGGGCGGCACGGCAGTGAAAACTCCACATGATAATGCTCGTCATGTTTGATCCACGGCGTTGCCTTCATGAAGGGCATCGAGGCCCGCAGCGCGTTGCCGCGTTTTGTCTGGAAGAGTAATTCCGTCAACTCTTTTTGGAAAATCACAGTTCTGATCTTCACCTGGCGTTTCTTCGCCGCTCCCGCAAGCTGGTAGAGATGCTCCGCCATGGCTTCAAAATCGATGCGCAGATCGTCCAGCGACCCGCTCGCATCGAACTCCAGCGCGTAGCCGAACTTGTTCTGCATGCTCGTCGGCAGCAGCACCGACTTGTGCGCGCGGTCGATGACGGGCACCATGAAGTCCACCGAGACGCCGGATTGGTGGGTGCGGTGCGGCTTGAACGGGCCGCCGGTCGCCAGGCCGGTCTCGCCATACATGAAGCGCTTTTCGGGCATGCTGACGCGCGTGGCCTCGTAGGCCTCGACAACAATATCGCGCGCGGTCTGGTGCACGTAGGTTCTCCCCAGCGTCACGCCCAGCGTACTATAAGGAACATAGTTTTGTCCCTGGGCGGGGAGCGGCACCCCGCCGTGCAGGCGCCCCCGCGCCGGCGTGCCGTAGCATGTGCTGCCGCTGGCGCTGGCCGTCGCCAGTGTGAGCGCAAGCGGGAGCGCGACCCGCAAGATTCGATTCATTTTTCCTCGCAGATTTCCGTTGGCGTCGTTGCTGGGCGATTGTACGTCGGCGACGCCGCGCCGTGCCAGGGCAATCGGAGGCATTGATCGAGGTCAAGCGTCGTCATGCCGGTGCCGAACCGTTGTCGGCCGACGGCATCGGGTGCCTATTTGCCGTTGAGTGCGCGTCCGCCGTCGACCATGATCTCGGCGCCCACCGTCCATTTGGACTCGTCGGAGGCGAAGTACAGCACGGCTTTTGCCACCTCTTACGGTGTGCCCATGCGGCCGATTGGAATCTTGGCGATGATTTGCTTGCCGATCTCGTCACGGTAGGCTGCCGGGACGCCGAGTTTGTCATACAGCGGCGTGGTGTTTCAATCCCTTGCGCGGGCAGGTGACCGCCGTACCCCTCCGCGCGCGCGAGCAAAGGAGCGACCTCGGCAAATGCTCGCTTGAAGGTATCCACGGATTCAAGGCTGACCGGGAGCAGGCGATCGCGTAAATCATGGCGCACCTTTGACGTCGATTACGATTTTTCCCCGAAGACCGTTGTTCCGAGTTGCGCTGGCGCGTCGGCACTGCGCGCCAGGGTGTTGCCGCCGGTAGTGTCGAACACGATATCGACACCGCGTCCCCCGGTCTCACGCATGACGGCGTCGATATAATCTTCTTTTTCGTAGTCGATGAGCGCATCGGCTCCCAAGCCGCGTCAGATCCAGATCGGAGAATATTCCCGTCGCGTAGATGAAGTACATCCTGGCTGAATCCACGACGTTCAAATCTGCGTCTAAAGATAGATGCTCAGGGTTTCTTCAAAAAGAACGTCATCGGTCAAGAAAAGCAAAACGTACTCGTGCCACTTGAGGGCTGTACGTAGCACCGCGCCGCCGATGACCTTACCGGTCGGTAGGCCTGCGACGATAATTTGGCTCTGTGGCGCCGAGTCGGAAGTTTGCGGCGCGATCACGCGGATCGCGTAGTCGGGAGCGGGGAGCAATTTCACGAAAACCTACCAGATATGACCTGTACCAAATGCGGTAAGCGCACCGCCTGCAAACGCCGTTATGGTAACGCAGATTGGCGTGGTCTGGCCGGATGCTAACCCCGCTCGTCGGCCACTTGATTTCGCCCTGCGGCTTTTCGTAATGACCGCGAGATTTATGTCACCAAACGCACGTCACTTCTGGATGGTTGACGCCTTGTTTGCCTCTGTTGGCAACGACCGTGCATGCTGAAGTGGCGTCAGCTATGCGCTTGGAGAGAATTACCTCGCCGCGTTCTCCGTAGCGGCAAGCGATCCATTTTCCTCCTTCGATCACTCCTTTCAGTTCGTTCCAAACGTCGCGTGTCGCTGTCGAGCTGCTGGGTTTGAGAAAACCCTTCTCCGACGGCGGGCCGAACATGGGCTCGGCGGAACTGAGACGCAACCCCGTTCGTGCAAACGGTGTCCAACCGGCGGGTGGGTTCTCGATCGCTAAAGATGTTTGTGGAATTTCGGTCGGACATTCAATCACGTGCGTTGTGCCGGCTGACGCGGTGAGCGTCGCCGCAGCACCGAGTGCCACTACAAATCGTATTCGACTGCGCATCATGTTTCACCTCATCTCAATGACGCTGTAGGCGTCTGCATTATTGCTGGCGTTCGGCCAAGCGCCGTTCGCTCGCTGCGTAAGGCCTCTCGATGATATGAAACGGGAGGATATCGTTGGTTTCTTGTTTTGATCAGCAGGGCGGTCATCTTTCCATTGGTCCATCACCCAGAATCCGTTGATGCCATGCCGGATAAAAAGCGCGGCGTGGTTGCCGGTGCTGTTGCTAGGGTAGTGGCCGTTGACGAACGTGGCGATGGCGGTGCCTGGCTGGATATCCTTATTATCCAGGACTGCCGCCCCGGCTTTCCAACCCCTGTGGTTTGGCGCGCCGGCATAGAACTGGACTAGAGCAACACATTGCGTGGTGCCGACCTTCTCCTTACCCTCGAGGTCTGAAACTTTCGTGTAGATGTATGCCATGTATGTAACCTCTGTGCTGGAATGCAGTTGGTTCGGGGGCAGCGGAGATCGCTTCACGCGATGCGATTGTTGGCAAGGTTCCAGCTACCGGCAGTGTTGCCAGCGATGCCGCCGGATACTCGTTGCTGGATGTATTGCCAACTCACTTTGGAGAACTTCAATCCGACGTGCTCGGTTAGGATTTCTCCTTCGCTTATGTCCGCAGTCACGTGACATACCAGAACGTTCTCAAGATTGATTTCAAAATATTTGATCCGTTCGCCCAGCCCATCGGCACGCATGAACTCCAGTCGGGCCTTGGCAATAGTCTTGCCCGTTGAGCAGCTTTGCATCAGGATGGGCGAAGAGCGGTCGGCAAGCTTGAGAAAGTTGATTTCTGAGTGCTGACATCGCTCGGCGGTATGACCGCCGCCGGTGGAGGCAGTGCTGCTTTTCGGCTGCGCAAGGCCCCAATGCACCTCGATGCATTCAATCCAGTTGCGATGATTGTCGTCGAGCGATTCGCCGCTGATGCCGTCTATCTGCAGATACACATCAATTGCCATAATTTCCTCTAGGTAATGATTGGCATGAAGGCTCATTGTTGTCCGGCAATCGAAAGGTTTCTTTGCGAAGCGTCAAAAAAATGTGAAGGATCATTTGGAGACACGGAGTTCAAATCCGTGGCTCTGAGCGCAGCTAAAGGTGCCCTGTGCGAATGCGCGTGGGCCTGCGTGGCACATTGCCTGCTGAACGAAAATCGGAATCGGAGCTCCCCTTGTCTGGTCTATCTCCGGTCGTGTTGGGTGTGGCTCTGGCGCTCCCTACCAAAGCGGGCGGCACATTTTGGGCGGGGCCGCAAGGTGTCGTCATGGGGGGCGACCGGAAATTTTCTTGACGTTATCCTTTTTGCATGTACACTTGCCTGGAAATATCTGTCCGGCTAGAGACCTTGCTAATATGCCATCCAAAATCACGATAAATAATTTGCGCCATATTTCTTGCTTGGAGTTCACCATTCCGAGGCAAGGTGTTTGGCTCCTCACTGGCAGCAACGGAACAGGAAAGACCTCTCTCTTGGGGTGTCTAAGGCGTATCGGTTTTAAGAACGCCTTCCCTTCGCATTTCCCTGCGTCGCGGATGTCCGACCAAGTAGATTCTTGTGAGGGCGCATCCATACAATATGAAACTCCGGGCGGCTTGGTGACGTACACCTATAGGACAGAGAGATGGGTGCCGCTACCTAAAGCGAACAGTAACGTTCTTGAGACTCTTAATTACCCATCGGTGGTTTATATCGCGGCTAATGCCGATCGTATTGAGCCCAATAAAGACGATTTTTCTCCGAGGAAGGTTCGAGCTGCCCGGCACGATATTATTACAGCGGCCAATCAGATATTTTGTACTGATAAATTTGATGCCTTAAAGACTATTAATGTCCGTAAGGGTGTGGGTAATTCAGCATTCCTAATTGAGTTGCCCAGTGTAGGCAAACAGAAAAAGAGCTATTTCTCTGAAAAGAATTTGAGTTTAGGTGAGCTTTGCATTCTGAAGCTGCTTAAGATGCTCGCGGACTGTCCGCGTGGTTCATTGGTACTGATTGATGAACTTGAATTAGCATTGCATCCTACTGCCCAGACGGAGTTGTTGAAATATTTGGAGCAAATTGCGGGCGAAAAGAACTTGACCGTAATTGTCTCGACGCACTCTGCTACCTTGATTAAACAGGCAGCGAGGAGGCAGATATTGTTTCTACAAGCGAGTGAAGATGGAAAGGTATTTTGTGCCGAAAACTGCTTCCCTTCGTTCGTTTTAGGCGCGCTCGCCTATCGAGAAGAGGCGGCGTCTGATGTGGTTATTTACGTTGAAGATGAAGCTGCGCGAATTGTGGTTGAGCAACTTTCACGAAGATTTATCGGTGATCAGTTCCGGGATGCTGCCACGGTGCCTAGCGTAAATGCGATACCTGTCGGTGGTTTCGTGAATGTTATTCGGTTCTTTGTGCGACAGAAGCCGCTGTTGCCTTCCGTCACCAGAGCGTATGTGATGCTGGATGCGGACGCCGAGCCCTTATTGGACAACGCGCAAGTTGAGGATATCGTCAGGATTTATCGCAACGAGCGCGCGTCCATCTCGTTTCTGCCCTTTACGCTGGAGGTTGGGCTAGTACGATTTTTAGTGGATCACCGTGTCGCCACACTGACCAAATTGCGTCAGCACTTCATGTTAAATACGCTTTCCCTGCGGGCCGTAGATTTGGCGCAAGCACCAGCACCTGGCGTGGCGAATGAGCGAGATTTATGCAAAGCGGTTGTCGACAGCATTTGTACGTTGCTTGCCGATCAGTTGCCCAATACGTCCGAATCCGAAGTGCGGGGTACGTTGTTCAAACTGCTAGCTGAGCACATATTCGCGACAGAACGGCCGCAAGTGATGAGGTTGTTTGGGCCGGTGATCCGAGGCTAAGTCGGAACATGTTCGCGGGAATTATTGCACATGAGGTCGAAAGATGATGCTATAGTAATACTGCTCCACGTAAAGACGTGGAGGTGTGTTACAAGTTGTCAATTCCGCCCGGCAGCGTGATCGCCAGGACGATTGATAGCAGAGCGATGACAGGATTCCGCAAGGATACCTCCAGTAGCATGTGAACATTGTACGTCATTCCTAACATATGCGGCTCGGCCCCTCTCGGGGTGAGATGGTAAGAGGATTACTTGGTTTATCCGGAAGGGCGGTTAGTAGAGTGCCGCCATCTGAGCCCTTCCGGTTTGCTAGCTTAAGGCGTTTCGCAAATGCAGACGACTAGAGAGCCTTGGTTCCGTAGAAGAGGGTATCTTCACTTTGATCGTCCCGTAGGCCAAGCGGCGGCGCTAACTATCGTTAGTGATCCTGTTCGCGTCGCTCAGCGTAGTTTTTTTCCTTTCCTTGACTTCGATATTCTCAGTACCAAAGTAAAGTGGGATGACGATTTGGAGCAGCTTGTGCGAAAGCGCAAGGAGCGGAAGGTCGCTTATGCATCGCATATCGATAGTCACATCTACTCTTATTATTGCCAATTGCTATCTGCTCGATACGAGCAAGAATTGACTCGGCGCGGCCTAGAGGATTGCGTTTTAGCCTTTCGCTCCCTAGGGAAAAGTAACATCCACTTTGCTGCGGAAGGGTTCACAGAGGTTTCGCGACGTAGCAATTGCTTTGTCCTTGGCCTAGATATTCGCGGTTTCTTCGACACATTGGATCACAAAATACTAAAGTCGGCCTGGATGGCTGTCCTTGGTGTGGCGCAGCTTTCTCCTGATCACTACGCGGTATATAAAGCCATCACTCGGTTTTCGATGGTGAATCTCGATTCGGTGTTGGAACTGCTTGGTATATCGAAGAATAACCCGAAAAAAGGTCGTAATCGCCTGTGCTCCCCTGAAGACTTTAGGGAAAAAGTTCGTCCCTCCGGAATGATTCGGGCAAATAGTACGGGAAAAGGGATTCCGCAAGGCTCGTCAATCAGCGCACTGCTATCAAATATCTATATGCTAGAGTTTGATTGTTTTATCAATGAATATGTTGAGGGATTAGGAGGGAAATATTTTAGGTATTGTGACGATATGTTGTTTGTATTGCCACTGGCCGCGAAAACTACCTGCGAGGCAGTTATTAAGGATGCTATCTCAAAGTGTAAGCTGGAGATTCAGGATGCGAAGACAGAGCGCCGTGATTTTGTGACACGAGGAGGCCGCTTGGTGACGGATAAGCCTCTTCAGTATCTAGGTTTCCTCTTTGACGGTGAGCGAATTTACCTTCGTTCAGCCTCTCTCGCTAGATACTCAGATCGGCTCATGAGGGGTATGCACGTAGCGAAAGCAACCATGAGAAAGCGCAATCGGGCGCGAGTTGCGCGAGGAGCAGACCCCCGCCCGCTCTTCATGGGGAATCTCATGCGGCGTTATACCTACTTTGGGCGACGGAACTTCATTAGCTATGGATATCGGGCTGCCAAAATAATGAACTCGCAGAGTATCAGGAAACAGCTTCGGCCGTTGTGGACGAAGTTCCAGTTGGCTTTGAAGGAAGAGCGACGAAAACGATAGGGAAGGCAGAGGGCTTCGTTCTGACCAGAGAGCGACCAGAAACAAAAAAGCCCACGAACCGAAATTCGTGGGCTTCCTTGATAATTCTTGGTAGGCCGTGCGGGATTCGAACCTGCGACCAACGGATTAAAAGTCCGCTGCTCTACCAGCTGAGCTAACGACCCAAGGGTGCTTCGGTGGTAGGCCGTGCGGGATTCGAACCTGCGACCAACGGATTAAAAGTCCGCTGCTCTACCAGCTGAGCTAACGACCCCCGAAGAAGCGAGATTATAGGGGGTATCGGCCCAACCTGTCAAATGCCCTCAGGACATTATTTTCCGCCGAGGCGCTGTTTGGCCGTGACGGCGGCCGACGACTCCGGATATTGCTTGATCAGGTCCTGCAATGTCTTCTTGGCGGCCTTGTCCTTGAGCTCGGTCTGGCAGCTGGCGATGTTGAGCATGGCGTCCGGGGCCTTCGGGCTGTCCGGATAGTTCTTCAGCACCTGCAGCTGGGCGCTGATGGCGCTCTTGCAGTCGCGCTGGGCGTAGAAGGCGTTGCCGAGCCAGTATTGCGCGTTGGGCGTGTAGGCGGACGCCGGGAACTGCCGCACGAAGTCGGACAGGGCCGTGCCGGCCGCCTTGTAGTCGCCCGCCTTGAACAGTTCCATGGCGGCGTCGTAGTTCTTCTGCTCGCTCGGATCGACCTGGGCGGCCTTGCCGTCGACGGTCACTTCACGCGGCTCGAGCTTGCGCAGGCGGGTGTCGAGGTCGACGTAGAAATCCTTCTGGCGCTTTTGCGCGTTCGACAGCTCGTTTTGCAGCACTTCGATCTGGCCGCGCAGCTTATTGAGCTCCTGCATCGTGTTTTCGTTTTGCGTGACCAGGTCCAGCGCGGCGGACTTGTCGGACTTGGTGTCCAGGCGCGCGTTCATTTCGATGCGCATCGCTTCGACCTTGGCGCGCAGGTCGAGCAGGGCTTTACGGGCTTCCTCGTCGTCGAACAGGCCGGCGTGGGCTTGCATCGGCAGCCACGTCAGCGCGGCCAGCAGGGCGGCGGCGAGGCCGGATTTGGTGAGTTTGTTCATGTCGGGCGCTTTCAGCAAATCAAAATGGAAACGGGGCAGGGCGCGGTTGAATACCGCGCGCCGCCCCGTATTATGCCTGTGACCCGGCAAAAGGGTAGTGCTTTCGATTACTTGTAGACGATGTCAGCACGACGGTTCTGTGCCCATGCCTCTTCGTTCGAACCGGTCGCTTTTGGCTTCTCTTTGCCCAGCGAGACGGCTTCGATCTGCGATTCCGGCACGCCCAAGGTGGTCATGGCTTTGCGCACGGCTTCGGCGCGCTTCTGGCCCAGCGCCAGGTTGTACTCGGAGCTGCCGCGCTCATCGGTATTGCCTTGGACCAGGATCGAACGCGATTTGTTTTTGGTCAGGTAAGCGGAGTGGTTTTCCACCACTGGCTTGCCATCGGCGCGCACGACATAGCTGTCGAGGTCGAAGTAGATGCTGCGGTTGGCCAGCACGCCCTTTGGATCGTCCAGCGGGTCCAGCGATTTGGTTTCAACCGGGGCGACGGTACGGGTGTCCGATTGCGATGGCGCGGCCTTGTCGGCCGGGCGCTCGACGACTGGCGCCGGCTCCGACACTTTGACCGGGGTCGAGCACGCCGACAGGATGGCGGCGGTGGTGATGGCGAAAGCTAAGCTGCTGAGTTTACGCATTTGATTCTCCTAGTAATTGATTGGTTTGAATTGAATTACTGCATGAACGGACCCCAGGTGGGCTCCTTGATGTTGCCCGCCTGCGTGGTCAGGCGTTGCTTCACACGTCCGTCGACGGACACCACGGCCAGCGACTTGCGGCCGCCGGCTTGCGTGGCGTACATGATGTATTTGCCGTTGGGAGCGAAACTCGGCGATTCGTCGCTGGTGGTGTCCGACAGGCGCTGCTCCTGGCCGCTGGCCAGGTCCAGCACGTACAGCTGGAAGTTGCCGTCGCGGCGCGAGATGTAGGCCAAGGTCTTGCCATCCGACGAGATGCGCGGGCTGGTGTTGTAGGTGCCGCTGAAGGTCACGCGCTTGGCTTCGCCGCCGTCGGCGCTCATGCGGTAGATCTGCGGGCCGCCGCTGCGGTCGCTGGTGAAGTAGATGCTCTGGCCGTCGGCCGAGAATTGCGGCTCGGTGTCGATGCCGTTGCTGTTGGAGACGCGGCGCAGTCCGCTGCCGTCGGTGTTGACGGTGTAGACCTGGGTGTGGCCGTCCTTCGACAGCGCCACGGCCAGTTTGTTGCCGGCCGGCGACCACGATGGGGCCGAGTTGCTGCCTTTTTCGTTGGCGACCACGGTGCGGGCGCGGGTGACCAGGTTTTGCACGTAAACCACCGGCTTTTTCTGTTCGAACGAGACGTAGGCGACCTTGGTGCCGTCCGGCGACCACGATGGCGAGATGATCGGCTCGTTCGAGCGCAGCGCCAGTTGTTCGCCTTCGCCGTCGGCGTCGGCCACCAGCAGCTGGTAGTTGCGGCCTTCCTGCTTGACGTAGGAGATGCGGGTGGCGAAGGCGCCGCGGATGCCGGTCAGCTTGAAGTAGACGTCGTCGGCGATCAGGTGGGCCGACAGACGGGTGAACTGCGCGGTGACGGCTTTGTCCAAATTGGAGATCTTGGCTTGCTTGACGGTGTCGAGCAGCTTGTAGCGCACGTCGTAGCGGCCGTCGGCCAGCGCGTCGACGGTGCCGACGACCAGCGCGTCGGCGCCCTTGGATTTCCAGGCGCTGTAGTCGATGTTGTTGACGTCGCTGATGACGCCGGCGTCGATGACCTTGAAGGCGCCGCTGCGCTCGAGGTCGGCCTTGATGATCTCGGAGATCTTCTGCGGCGACACGCCTTCATTGGCGAAGCCGGCCACGGCGACCGGGATCTGGTTGCTGCCGACACCGGAAATTTCGATGCGCATCTGCGCCTGGGCGCCGCCCATGGTGGCGGCAATGGTCAGGCCGGCGTAAAGGAGGGTCAGTTTTTTCATATCAATGCATATCCTTTAATTTAAAGACGGCTGTAAATTCGCGCTCCACCGTACCATCTTTCTTCTTCGGCAGTGGTGACGATTTTTCAATCGCGTTCTCGATCGCTTCGTCGTAGGCGGTCGAGCCGCTGCCCTTGATCTTGCGCTTGTTGATGACTTCACCGGACGGCAGTTGCGTGATCAAATAGGTCGCGGTCAGCGTGTCGTCGGCACCGCCGAACGCCAGATTGCTCTTGATCTTGGCGCGAACGGCGGCCTCGTAACCGCCGTCGGAACGGCCGCCGGTAGATTGCGCGGCCGTGCCGGTCGAACCTTTGGCGGCCGAGCCCGTGATGCGGCTCATCTCGGCGGCGAACGCCTTGTCCTTGGCGGCCTTCTCGGCTTTTTCCTTGGCCAGTTTCTCGGCGGCGGCCTTTTTCTTATCTTTTTCCTTTTCGGCCAGTTCCTTCTTGTCCTTCTCGGCCTGTTCCTTCTCTTCCTTCAGCTTTTGCTCGGCGAGTTTCTTCTCAGCCAGCTTCTTGGCGTCCAGCTTGGCCTGTTTCTCTTCGGCTTCCTGTTTGAGCTTGGCTTCCTTGGCTTCGGCCAGCTTCTTCTCTTCGAGTTTTTTCTTCGCCTTCAAGCGTTCGAGGGCGATGTCCGGTTCCTTCGGCGCGGGCGGCGCCTCCACCGGCGGTGGCGGCGGGGTCTTGACCACGGGCGTCGGCTCGGGTTCCGGCTCCGGTTCAGGGGCGGGCTCGGGCGTCGGGGCGGGCGGCGCGGCGTCCTGCACCTTCATGTCCCAGATCTCGGCCTGCACTTCGGTCGGTTCATTGTTCTGCCAGCTTACGCCGACCCACAGGAACAGCAGCAGCACCGCGTGCATCGCCACCGCCAGCACAATGGAGCGCCAGCCTTCGTTTTGTCGCGGAACCTTGTACGGACCGCCTGCGGTTGCGGGTTTCATCGTCTGCACGTGTTATTTGGTGGACAAGCCGACCCGGTTGATGCCCATCTTTTTCGCTTCCGAGATCAATTGGATGACGTCGTCGTACTTGCTTTCCTTGTCGCCGGCGATCAGCACCGGATAGTCCGGATGGCTCTCGTGCAGCGTGCGCAGTTTCTTGACCAGCGCGTCGCGGTTCGGGGCCGTTTCGGGCGCGTCCTCGCCTTTGCCCTTGACGCCGATAGACAGCGCGCCGTTCGGCTTGATGACGATCTGCACGTAGTCGCTCGGCGGCTTGGTCGATTTTTCAGCGTTCGGCAAGTCGACGATGCTCGGATCGGTGGCCGACGGCATGACCATGAAGATGATCAGCAGAACCAGCATGACGTCGATGTACGGCACGACGTTGATCTCGGACTTGAACTTGCGGCCGCGGCCGCCGCGCATGCTGCTGGAGAAAGAAGAAGCCATGGTCTCTCTGCCTTCTTAACGCGATTGACGTTGCAGGATGTTGGAGAACTCTTCGACAAAACTTTCGAAGCGGATCGCCAGACGATCGATGTCGTGCGAGAAGCGGTTGTAGGCGACGACCGCCGGAATCGCCGCGAACAGGCCGATGGCGGTGGCGATCAGCGCTTCGGCGATGCCGGGCGCGACGGCTGCCAGGGTGGCTTGCTGCACGTTGGCCAGGCCGCGGAAGGCGTTCATGATGCCCCAGACGGTGCCCAGCAGGCCGATGTACGGCGACACCGAGCCGACCGAGGCCAGGAAGGCCAGGTGCGATTCAAGCACGTCCATTTCGCGCTGGAAGGCGGCGCGCATGGCGCGGCGGGCGCCGTCGAGGATGGCGCCGTGGTCGACGGTGTCGCGGCTGGCGGCGTAGGCGGCCTTGCTCTTGATGAATTCACCCATGCCGGCTTCGAAGATGCGCGCCAGCGGGCCGCTGGTGGCGCGGTCCTTGCCGGCGTTCTGGTGCAGCGCGTGCAGGTTGCCGCCGGCCCAGAAGGTTTTTTCGAAGTCGATCGTCAGGCGGCGCGCCGAGCGCACCGCGAACAGTTTACTGAAGATGTAGGTCCAGCTGGTCAGCGAGATAATGAACAACAACGCCATGATCAGTTGCACGATCAGGTGGGCATTGGAGATGAGGGACAGGAAAGAGAGGTCTTGGGTGACGTTCATTGTTTATCAGTCTGATCAGTCTGTTTTGGTGATGTTGGTGATGCTGCGCATTTTGTCCGCGACGGCCGGCGGCACCGCGCGGGGGCGCAGCGTCGCGTCGACGCAGCCGACCTTGACCCGCGCCGTGTTCAGCAGTTGCTCGCCGCACCAGGCCTCCTGGACAAAGGAGATCGAGGCGCGTCCTAATTTTTCGATACTAAGTGTCAATTTTATTACGTCGTCAAGCTTAGCAGGCGCATGATACTCCGCGCTGACGCTTTTGACGACGAACATAGCGTCGTGCTCCTGCAATAAAGCGTGCTGGCTCACATTGAGCTGGCGCAGCCATTCGGTGCGCGCGCGCTCGAAGAACTTCAGATAGTTCGCGTAATAGACGATACCGCCGGCGTCGGTGTCTTCGTAGTAGACCCGGACGTTCCAGATGAACTCTGCTGGCATGTTGTTAGGATTGCAAGTTGTGTTGAGCAACATTCTACGCGATTTTGTTCTTTTGGTTGAAGCTTGAACGGTGAAAAGCACGTCCTTCCCGCCGGTTGTGCGGGATTTCAACTCGCGGCGCAAAGATTGCACTGCCGACAGTTAAGCGTTTTATGAGCAACTTGCCAAGGATTGTAACAACCGCTTACGAATTGCAGGGGGCGGCCGCGTCTGCGTGGCCCCCTGGTTGAACCTACTGAACGTTGCGTTTGATGGCCAGCGGACCGTAGCCCTGGCACGTCGGCATCATTTCGATGCGGTTGATGTTGATGTGGGGCGGGAGGGTGGCGATCCAGAACGCCGTGTTGGCGATGTCCTCGGCCGTCAGCGGCACGGTGCCTTCGTATACCTTGGCGGCGGCTTCGTCGTTGCCCTTCATGCGCACGTTGGAGAACTCGGTGCCGCCGCACAGGCCGGGCGCCAGGTTGGTGGCGCGCACGCCGGTGCCGATCAGGTCCGCGCGCAGGTTCAGCGTGAACTGCTCGACAAACGCTTTCGTCGCGCCGTAGACATTGCCGCCTGGATATGGCGTCGCGCCAGCCACCGAGCCCAGGTTGATGACGGTGCCGCTGCCGCGTTTGACCATGTCCGGCAGGATCGCGCGGGTCATGGCGACCAAGCCGCTGCAATTGGTGGCGATCATCGTGTCCCAGTCGTCCAGCGACGATTCGTGCGCCGGGGTCACGCCCAGCGCCAGGCCGGCGTTATTAATCAGTACGTCGATCTGCTTCCATGCGGCCGGCAGGCCGTCGAGGGCGGTTTTGATCGAAACCTTGTCGGTGACGTCCAGCACCACCGGCAGCACGGCGTCGCCCAGTTCTGCCGACAGGGTTTGCAGGCGGTCCTCGCGGCGTCCGCTGATCAGCACTTTGTGGCCGTTTTGAACGAAAGTGCGGGCCATGGCGGCGCCGAAGCCGGCGGTGGCGCCAGTGATGAAGACGATCATGTTTTATCCTTGTCGGTGAGGTAAGAGGGCGGAAGGCTGGACAAAATTGTAGCCGAAATGGCAGCAACGCTCGCGGTCCCCGGGGAAAACGCACAATCTTGTAAGTTATGCAAGTCATTTCCTTGCTCAAATCTGGCGCATAAATTACAATCCGGGTTCCATTACGTCTCACGTAACTGGCGAAAAGCTGCGGTCGGCCCCAAAATGGTGCGTCGGTCCGTCGGCGAAAGGTGGGCATCCACCGGGAAACGTGAGATTTCACTAGCCGTTCGCCTGGGCAGCCCATCGATGGAAAGCACGAAAGAGGCTGCCTGTCCGCTATCGGCGTCCCTCATTCGATCCAGCCTGCCAAGTACTACAGTTACTCATTCGATTGGAGTTTTTCATGTTCGCAAAAGATCACACCCTCGCCAAGGTTGACCCGGAATTGTTCGGCGCCATCCAAAAAGAAAACACCCGCCAGCACGACCACATCGAGCTGATCGCGTCGGAGAATTACACGTCGCCGGCCGTGATGGAAGCGCAAGGCTCGCAGCTGACCAATAAGTACGCCGAAGGCTATCCGGGCAAGCGTTACTACGGCGGCTGCGAATACGTCGACGTCGTCGAGCAACTGGCGATCGACCGCGTCAAGCAACTGTTCGGCGCCGAAGCGGCCAACGTGCAGCCGAACTCGGGCTCGCAGGCCAACCAGGGCGTGTTCTTCGCCGTCCTCAAGCCGGGCGACACCATCATGGGCATGTCGCTGGCCGAAGGCGGCCACCTGACCCACGGCATGCCGCTCAACATGTCCGGCAAGTGGTTCAACGTCGTCTCGTACGGCCTGACCCCGGAAGAGGACATCGACTACGCCGCCATGGAAGCGCTGGCCAAGGAACACAAGCCCAAGCTGATCATCGCCGGCGCGTCGGCCTTCTCCAAGAAAATCGACTTCGAGCGTTTCGCCGCCGTGGCCAAGGCCGTTGGCGCCTACTTCATGGTCGACATGGCGCACTACGCCGGTCTGATCGCCGCCGGCCTGTACCCGAACCCGGTGCCGCACGCCGACTTCGTCACCTCGACCACGCACAAATCGCTGCGCGGCCCGCGCGGCGGCATCATCCTGATGAAGGCCGAGCACGAGAAGATCATCAACTCGGCCATCTTCCCTGGCATCCAGGGCGGTCCGCTGATGCACGTGATCGCCGGTAAGGCCGTCGCTTTCAAGGAAGCATTGACACCCGAGTTCAAGGCTTACCAGCAGCAAGTCGTCATCAACGCCGACGTGCTGGCCAAGACCCTGATCAAGCGCGGCCTGCGCATCGTGTCCGGTGGCACCGAGTCGCACGTGATGCTGGTGGACCTGCGTCCGAAGAACCTGACCGGCAAGGAAGCCGAAGCGATCCTGGGCACGGCGCACATCACCACCAACAAGAACGGCATCCCGAACGATCCGCAGAAGCCATTCGTGACTTCCGGCATCCGTCTGGGCAGCCCGGCGATGACCACGCGCGGTTTCAAGGAAGCGGAAGCGGAAGAAGTCGGCAACCTGATCGCCGACGTGCTGGACAACCCGCACGACGCCGCCACCATCGAGCGCGTCAAAGCGGCGGTGAAGGTGCTGGCTGATAAATACCCGGTCTACGCCAAGTAATTTGTGTCAGTAGTAAGGCGGGATGCCGGCCTGGCCGGCGTCCCGTCAAGTGGTTCAATGTAAGTTTGCCCATGGCTCATATGAAATGTCCGTTCTGCCAGCATGAAGATACCCAGGTTCTCGATACGCGTGTATCCGAGGAAGGGGATTCCATACGCCGGCGCCGGCGTTGCGGCAAATGCGATAAACGATTTACCACGTATGAGCGCATCGAGCTGGTCATGCCTTACGTGGTCAAGAAGAACGGCAGCCGCACCGAGTATTCGGCCGCCAAGCTGCGCGGCAGCCTGACCCTGGCCCTGCGCAAGCGCCCCGTGGCGGCGCCCGCCGTGGACGCGGCCGTGTTGTCGATCGAAGAAAAATTGCTCACCAGCGGCAAGCGCGAAGTCGACACTGGCTACATCGGCGAGCTGGTGATGCAGGAGCTGCAGCGCCTCGACAAGATCGCGTATATCCGCTTCGCATCGGTCTACAAAAACTTCGAAGACCTGGCCGAATTCCAGGACGCCATCGCCGAAGTCGGACAGGACCGCAAACCGCGCAAAAGCTAGCATCCTGCTAGCGCACCCTTGATCCACCTCATACCTCGGCCATTGGCCGCTGCTACCGTCTAGCATAGTCCCCGACAGTCGCCGACTGTCGCTGTCGACTTGCGGAGGTGCGCATGCCCACGGCCCGTGCTGTTGCCGGCTTTACCCTGCTCGAAGTGATGATCGCCGTGCTCGTGCTGGCGTTGGGCATCGTCGGCGGCGTGTCGATGCAACTGGCGGCGCTGCGCGCCCGGCACCAGTCGACCTTGCTGGCACAGGCGTCGTGGCTCGCCGTCGGCATGGCCGAACGCATGCGCGCCAATCCCGAACAGATGCGCCTGGCCGACGGCGCCAACCTCTATCTCACCCTCGATTACGATGTGCTGGCCGAGCCCAACCCGCCGCCGCCGGCCGCGCTGTGCTATGGCGGCGATTGCGATGGCGCGCAGCTAGCCGCGTTCGACCTGTATGAAATGAAGGCGCTGATGCGGGAGAACTTGCCGGCCGGCCGCGCGGTGGTGTGCCGCGACGCCGGCCTGTGGGCGGGCGGCAAGCTGCGCTGGGCGTGCACCGGCGGCGCCGGCGCGCCGTTGGTGATCAAGGTCGGTTGGCGCGGCAAAAATCCGGACGGCACGCCGCGCAAGGACGAGGCCGGCGAGTATGTGCCAGGGGTTGCGCTCACCTTGGCCGTGGGAGCGCCATGATGCGCGCGCGCCAGCGGGGCTGGACGATTATCGAGCTGGTCATCGCCACCGGACTGGGCTTGGTGCTGACGTTGCTGGCCAGCGGCTTGTTGCTGGCGACCAGCGGCAGCTACCGCAACCACAGCGAGAACACGTGGATCGACGACGGCGGGCGCTACGCACTGGAAATTATGTCGCAGGCGATACGGCAGGGCGCTTATGTCAACTGGGATAGCAAGGAGGCGCCGGCCGAGCTGGCCGCGCACGAGCCGGCGGCGATCGCCGGGATCGACGCCAGCAGCGTCAGCAAGGCCAGCGACGGTATCTCCGGATTGGCGCCGGACATGGCCAACGGCAGTGACGTGCTGGCGGTGCGCTTTTCCGGCCATGGCGACGGCGCAAACGGCGACGGCTCCAGCCTCAACTGCGCCGGCTTCGGCGTGGGCGCGCCATCGGCCGTGATCGAGCGCGGATGGAGCATTTTTTATGTCGCCGCCGATGCCGGGGGCGAGCCGGAATTGCGCTGCAAGTATCGCAGCGCGGCGGGCTGGGGCGCCGATGCCATCGTGCGCGGCGTCGATTCCTTCCAGGTGCTGTACGGCCTCGATAGCGACGAGCCTGCCGATGGCATTCCCAATACCTTCGTCAACGCGACCGCGATCAACGGCATGGATGCGGCGCTGGCGCTGGTCGGCGCCACGCCGGAGGAACTGCAGCGCGATTTGCATCGCAAGACCAACTGGAAGCGCGTTTGCAGCGTGAAGCTCGCGTTGCTCTTGCATGGCGAGAACAACACGCGGGCCGATGCGGTGGTGCGCCGGTTCGATCTGTTCGGGCCGGCTTATTCGGACGGCCATGGCGACGATCGGGGCGTGCGGATCGCGGAGGGAATATTCCCGGAAGCGCAGCGCTGGCGGGCGCGGCGTGTATTCGGGATGACGGTCGCGCTGCGCAACAGGAGCGGCTGACGTGGCGGCGCGCCCGAGGGTTTGCAAGGCGCCGCGGCAAGAGCGCGGCGTGGCGTTGCTGGTGTGCTTGCTCATGCTGATATTGGTGATGCTGTTGGGCGTGTCGGCGGCGCAGCTGAGTTTGCAGGGCGAGAAAGCGGCGCGCGGCGAGCGCGATCGCGAAGTGGCGTTTCAGGCAGCGGAGGATGCGTTGGCGGATGCGGAACGTGACATCGAGGCGGGCGGCGGCGAGGTCGTCGATCCGGCCTGCGGCGAGGCGCCGGTGTGGCAGCGGGTCGACTTGTCCGGCGCCGTCGAGGGCGGCTGCACGGTCGCGTTTGGCGCGGCGACCGGGGTGGCGATGCCGACCGGGCAAGGCTTCGCGCCGTTCAAGAAACCGCGCTACCTGATCGAACGCACCGAGTGCCACCATCCGGGCGAGGATGCGTCGGCGGCCGCCACGCCCAGCTATTGCTATCGGGTGACGGCGATCGGTTTCGGCGCGAAAGCGGCGACCGAGGTGGTGTTGCAAAGCGTGTTCAGCAAGCCGGAGTAAGGAGGGCGTATGTCTGCGATGAACGGTCGGCGTTGGTTGGTGGAGATGCTGAAAGGGTTGGCGCTGCTGGCTGGCATGTTGGCCTCTGGCGCGCACGCGGCGCCGCCGGTGCTCGACATCGCCAGCGAGCCGCTGACGGCCGCGTGTCGCGTCGCCTCGCCGCCAGCCGGCGCCGCCGAGTTCGACGGCGCGTCGTTGCTGCGCGTGGCGCCGCCACCTGCCACCGCCGGTGCCGGCGAGCTTTTTCAGGCGAGTATCAATACCGCCGACTGGGGCGGCCACTTTTCCCGCTACATCTTGTCGCCCGGCGGCGCGGGATCTTCATTCACGCCAACGGCGATGTGGGACGCCGGTGCGCTGCTGACGGGCGACGGCGCGCGCCCGCCATCGCCAGACCCGGCGGCGCGTAAAATCTTCACGGCCATCGTGGAGCCGAACGGCGCGCTGGCGATGATCCCGTTCGAATGGAGCGCCTTGTCGGCCGAGCAGCGACAGAAACTGGATCAGGCGCCGCCGCCCGCCACCGGCGCCGATGCCTTCGGCGAGCAACGCCTCGCTTTCCTGCGCGGCGATCGGACCCAAGAGGGCAAGCTCTTCCGCACGCGCAGCAGCGTGTTGGGCGATTCCATCAACGGCACGCCGGTGTATGCGGGGCCAGCCCCCGGCGCGGCGTCGCGCACGCGGCCCGACGTCATCTATGTCGGCGCCAACGACGGCATGCTGCACGCCTTCAACGCCGCCGATGGCAGCGAGTTGTTCGCGTATGTGCCGAACGCGGTGATGGAAAAGTTGAACCGCCTGCCCGGTCCCGACTACGTTCACCAGGCGTATGTCGATGGGCCGGCAGGCGTTGGCGAGGCGGTGATTTCGGGCAGGGACAAGACGATCCTGGTCTCCGGCATGGGCGGCGGGGCGCAGGGTGTTTTCGCGCTGGACGTTACCGATCCGCTGCGGTTCGCCGACGGCGGCGTGCTGTGGGAATTCACCGACCGCGACGATACCCTGATGGGCAATGTCACCACGCGGCCGCAAATCGCAAAATTGCGGACGCGCACGGTGGCCGGCGTGCCGATCTACCAGCATTTCGCGGTCGTTGCGAGCGGGCTGAACACATACGCGCCGGACGGCAACGCCAGCCCGACGGGGAAGGGCGCCCTGTTCCTGCTGGCGCTCGACAAACCGCGCGGCGCGGCGTGGCTGCTCAACGCCAACTACTATCGTCTCACCACGCCGATTGCGGACGCCGCCTCGGCCAACGCGCTCAGCGCGCCGGTGCTGGTGACCGACCGCACCGGCTCGCTGCGTTATGGCTACGCCGGCGACCTGCAAGGTAATTTGTGGCGCTTCGATTTCGGCGGCGGCGCGCCCTGGGCGGGCGCGGTCGGTCCCGGTGTCGGCGGCGCGCCCCTGTTTGTCGCGCGCGACGACAGCGGCACGCGCCAGCCGATCACCCAGCAGCCCTTGCTGGCGTATGCCGAAGGCGGCGGTTATCTGGTTCTGTTCGGGACGGGAAAGTTGTTGGAAAAGGCCGACCGCACGTCGGCCGGTTTTTCACCGCAGTCCTATTACGCCATCCGCGACAGTCTGCTTGATCCCGCCGAGGTCGTCACTAGTCGCAGCCAGTTGACGCAGCGCGTACTGCTGGACAATGGCGGCACCGCGCCGTTCAGCTTGAGCGGCGCCAAGATGGAATTCGACAGCAAGGGCTGGTATGTCGATTTCCTGCAGGCGGAGAGAACGGGCGAGCGCAGCATCGATCGCGGCGTGCTGGCCGGCGGGGAAGTCTTCTTCAATACGCTGCTGCCCGCAAGTGATCCCTGTGACAAAGCCCGCGGCCGCACCTATGCGCTCAATGTGCTCACCGGGCTGGCCAAGGATAGCGCCGTAGCAAGGCTACCGACACCGCCGTCCACCGAGCAGCCGATTGTCGGGCAAGTGTCGGACGATTACCGGGCAATGCCGTCCCTGCTGCCCATTGCATCCAGCCAGACGCCGCGCGACCCTACCGGCCGCACGTACCTGCTCAAAGAGCTGGCCGTTGCCAACGTTTCCCCACACGGTAGCGTGGTCCTCGGCCGCGTCAAAGTGGCACAGCGCGCCGGTCGCCTCAGCTGGCGCGAGGTGGGCAATTGGCGTCAACTTCACGAGGCCGTCAAATGAGACATCGCGCGCGCAGGGGTTTCAGCATGATCGAGATGCTGATCGTAATGGTAATCCTCGCCGTCCTGGCCGCTGCCGCCATGCCGGCCTGGCAGCAGCATGTGATCAGCACGCGCCGCAACGAGGCGCAGGCGATGCTGCTGAAGTTGATGTTGCAGCAGGAGCGCTATTTCACGCAGCACGGCACGTATATCGCGTTCTCCTCCGGCTCGACCGATTTCGAGGCGCGCCAGTTCCAGTGGTGGAGTGGCGGCCGCGCGCCCGACAGCGGCTACGAGATCGAAGGCATGGCCTGCGACGACGAGCCGATCGAGCAGTGCGTGCAATTGGTCGCCACGGCCGGAACCGCCGTCGTCGATGCCGACTACCGCGACGACGAATGCCGCGAAATGACGGTCACCAGCATCGGCGAGCGGCTGTCCAAAGGCACGCTCGCCGAGTGCTGGCGCTAAGCGGGGCTGCCATGAAGCGAATCATCGCGGGAGTGTCGCTGGTCGAGCTATTGGTTGTGCTGGTGCTCGCTGGCATCCTGCTTGGCGCCGCCGCGTCCGCCTACCATGACGTGATGCGGCGCCAGCAGTTGCGGGTCGCCGTCAACGATCTGGTCGCCGCCATCGACCTGACCCGCTCGCACGCGATTGCGCGCGGCGGCCCGGTAATGCTGGGGCCGCTTGAGCCGAGCGGCAGGGACTGGGCCAAGGGCTGGATCGTGTTCGTCGATGCCAACGGCAACCGCCGGCCGGACGCCGGCGAACAGCGCCTATTCCAGCACGGACCGCTGCCGGCGGGAATGACAGTCGTCTCCGCATTCTCATCCGGGGGAACGCCGCTCTACCTCGCCTACAACGGCGCGGGACGCAGTTGCGCCGCAAGTAACAGCTTGTCGGCGCGCTGGGGTACGCTGTCGCTGGCGCGGGGCGACGATGCGCGCAACATCAAAATCAACATGCTGGGCCGACTGCGCGTCTGCGATCCTGCCATCGACCGTGTCAACTGCGGTGGGGTTAATGATTAATTACGGCGGTTATGCGGCTTAACGCATCTCTGCGCGTCTTGCATCAAGATCTTCCCGCATTTTCTTGATGAGGGTTGCGGTTTCCTCTGAGTTCTTCTTGACCTCGGCTTGAGCTGTGGCCGTGTTCTTGCCGGATTCAAAGGACGCCACCATATTCGACAGCACCGTCGCATTGAGCGCTGCCATACCAAGCACAGTCGCAATGGCGGTCGCGATATTCGTCCACCTTGGGTTTTTGATATCGTTACGCGTCTCACGTGCGGAAGCGATTGCTTCCACGATCAAGCGTTCGATGGACGCAACCCTGGTGTCCATCCTTGTCTCGATGGTTTCCAGTTTTTGCATTAAATTCCTCTCTGCTGGGACCGTGCATCGCCATTGAGCGCGAAGTGCGTTGATGGATAATACAAACACCATGTAATCGGCGCTTGACCCGCGTCGAAGGGCTGAACTCTGACGGAAGCCGGCAATCCTGACTAGTTTTTTCTCAGACGTTGGTATATGGCGGCGCGAGCAACGCGATTTCCATTTGCTTATAATGGCACAGGACGCAGCTGTGGCGCGAGAACCAACGGAATGAGCAATTAAGGACAATGTGAACATCAGCAACGATTTCGAAGGCATGACCCTGGCCCTGGAATGGGCCGCGAAGGGTCTGTACACGACCTCGCCCAATCCGCACATCGGCTGCGTGATCGTGCGCGACGGCCACGTCATCGGCGCCGGCGTGACGCAGCAAGCCGGCGGCGACCATGCGGAAATCCAGGCGCTCAAGGATGCGCAGGCGCGCGGCCACGACGTGCGCGGCGCCACCGCCTACGTCACCCTGGAGCCGTGCAACCACTTCGGCCGCACGCCGCCGTGCTCGGACGCGCTGGTCCGCGCCGGCCTCGGCCGCGTGGTGGCGGCGATGGAGGACCCGAATCCGCTGGTCGCCGGGCAGGGACTGGCCAAGCTGCGCGCCGCCGGCATCGAGACCAGCACCGGCCTGCTGGCCGAGCAAGCTTACGAATTGAACATCGGCTTTTTCTCGCGCATGACGCGCGGTCTGCCGTGGGTGCGCATGAAAAGCGCCGCCAGCCTGGACGGGATGACGGCGCTACACAACGGTGTGAGCCAGTGGATCACCGGACCGGAGGCGCGCGCCGACGGCCACGCCTGGCGCGCCCGCGCCTGCGCCATCCTGACCGGTATCGGCACCGTCAAGGCCGACGATCCGCAACTGACGGTGCGGGCGGTCGAGACGACGCGCCAGCCGCGCCGCATCGTGGTCGACAGCAAGCTCGATATCAGCCCGTCCGCCAAAATATTGGAGGGCGGCGGCGCCTGGATCGTGGCCGCCGTCGCCAATCCAGAGAAGGAAGCAGCCTTGCGCGCCACCGGCGCCGACGTCATCATGCTGCCCAACGCGGCCGGCAAGGTGGACTTGCCCGAACTGATGCGCGAGCTGGGCCGCCGGCAGATCAATGAATTGCACGTCGAGGCGGGCGGCAAGCTCAATGGCTCGCTGATCCGCGAGGGCTGCGTCGACGAGCTGCTGCTGTACCTGGCGCCGAGCCTGATCGGCGACGCGCAAGGCATGTTCGCGCTGCCGGCGTTGACCGACCTGTCGCTGCAACAGCGTCTAAAATTTCACGAGGTTAAGCAGATCGGCGAAGATTTGCGTATCCTTGCACGATTCACCCATCTTTAAGATTGCACTCACATGTTTACTGGAATCGTCGCCGCTGTCGGCAAAATTGAATCGGTCAAACCTTTGGAAGGCGGCTCCTTCGCGGGCGTGCGCCTGAACGTCAACGCCGGCGGCTTGCCGCTGGCCGACGTCGCGCTGGGCGACTCGATCGCCCTGAACGGCGCCTGCATGACCGTGATCGAAAAGACCGACACCAACTTCAGCGTCGACGTCTCGCGCGAGAGCCTCAATTGCACCGTCGGCCTCGACACCCTGACCGAAGTGAACCTGGAAAAAGCCGTGACCCTGAGCGAGCGCCTCGGCGGCCATCTGGTGACCGGCCACGTCGACGGCCTCGGCGTGGTGCGCAAGTTCGAGGCGGTGGGCGAGTCGTGGGAGCTGGTCGTCGAAGCGCCGCACCACCTGGCTAAGTTCCTCGCCTTCAAAGGCTCGATCGTCGTCAACGGCGTGTCGCTGACCGTCAACCGCGTGACCGACATCGGCACCGGCGCCGATCTGGTGTGCCAGTTCTCGATCAACCTGATTCCGCACACCATCGCCGTGACCACTTTGAAGCATCTGGCGGTCGGCAAGCAGGTCAACCTGGAAATCGACCTGATCGCCCGCTACGTAGAGCGGATGGTGTCCGTGGGCGCGGCCGGAAAGTAATCGTACTGCGGCCCGGGGCGTGATTCTCCCGCGCTGCGTCTCGGCTCCTGGTCTTCCCTGACGCAGGCGTCTGCCTTGATGCTCGTGGCGCACGCGCTGGCGGGACGGCGCGATTGCGGCGGCGGGGTGTTGCTTGCGATCCGCCTCCAAAATTTCCATGCGTTATTTGATTCTCGGCAATTCAGTTGGCTTGGCCCAGCCTAACATGCAGTGTCCGTCACTTCAAAAGCAGAGCAAACCGCCATGACTACCATCATAAGGTCACGTTTCCTTAAGCTAGCGTTCGTCCTGTTGCTGTCGATCCTCGCCTCCGGCGCGCAAGCGGCGATACACGATTTCGTCAATGGCCGGATGGTGGGCAAGACGGTCGAGCCAATGCGGCTGGACTACTTCGGCGCCAAGCCCGCCAGCCTGGGCAACAAGGTCGTGCTGATCGACTTCTGGGCCGTGTGGTGCGAGCCGTGCCGGCACTCCATCCCCGAGCTCAACAAGCTCCATGCCGAGTTGGGCGAGCGCGGACTCGTGGTGCTGGGCATGACGCGCGACGACGAGAAGAGCATCGCCGAATTTGTGACGCGCTTCCCGATGCAGTTCCATGTCGGCACCGATATCGACGGCGCGTTCTTCAAGCGCCTGGCGGTGCGCGCCATGCCGTACGCGGTGCTGGCCGACCGCAGCGGCAAGATTATCTGGCAGGGGGATCCAGGCGAGCTGACCCGGGAGCGGATCGAGGCGGCGCTGGGCGGGCAGGCGAAGACGGTCATACCCGCCGGGCGGTGAGCGCGGCGCTCCCGGTGGCGCTCCCCCTGGCGCGCCGGCGATTAGCTACCACAGCTTGGCCAATGGAAGCACAATGCCGCTGAACAGCGACCAATCCGGAGAGGCCGAAGTGAGGCCTCTGGCAACGCCCCAATCGATGGTCAGGCGCTTGGTCGGGCTGTAGGTGGCGGCTACCAGCAGCTGGGCGGTATTGGTCTGGCCGCTGCGGCGCGTGCCCGACAGTTCCGTGGTCACGCCCCATTTTTCCGACACGGGCGCGGAGAACGACGCCGACCAGCCCTTCTGAATCCGCCCGCTGCCGGCCTCGTAAGCCCCCAGCCGTGTCGCGTTCAGATTGGCGTCCATGTGGACGATGCCCATGTCCTGGCTGTAAATGCCGTTGAGGACGTAGTCGCTGCGACCGCTGCCGATGCTGTCTTTGGCGGTCGGCAGTTTCACGCCCAACTCCAGGCCAAACGCGGTGCCATCGTCGATGAGGAACGCGCGCTTGAGTTCCAATGTCGTGTCGCCGATGCCGCGCTGGCGCGGATCGCCGTCCGTTCGCGCCGAGACGTAGCCTTCGCCACCGATCAGCACGCCCCATTGTTCGTTGAACCCCAGTTTGAAGGTGTACGGCAAGCTCGCGCGCCGGTCGTCGTCCGTCTTGCTGCTCAGGCCGCCGAGCTCGAATTCCAGCTGGCCGGGCGCCGGCAGTTGTGCCGGGCTCGATACCGACGGGCGGTAAGGGGAGATCGGCGGGCCGTCCTGCGCGTGCAGCGGTACGGCCATGGCGGCCAACCCGAGCGAAATCAGCAGTTGGGCCGCAGGCACCGTTTTTTGTCGCGTCGTTCGACCCATCCGAAAATCTCCAGTTATTGTCAGGATACCGGCCCCGATTGTAACCGCCGGCTTGGCGCTCGAGCATGCCGCATGCCTTACCAGTCGGTAATGTTTGCAATATGCAAAGGCTCGAGGCCGCAAACGCCGTCTTTTGCCGGATAAAAGCGGCTGATTACGGTAGGGAAGGCGTAAATCCTTTAAAATAGCGGCCTGTTCTCGCAAAGTTCCCAAGGATTAAAAATGTCAATTTCCAGCACCGAAGAAATCGTCGCCGAATTGCGCGCTGGCCGCATGGTGATCCTGGTCGATGAAGAAGACCGGGAAAACGAAGGTGACCTGGTGCTCGCGGCGGATTTCGTCACGCCGGAAGCCATCAATTTCATGGTCAAGCACGCGCGCGGCCTGGTCTGCCTGACCCTGACCGAAGAGCGCTGCGACCAGTTGAACCTGTCGATGATGTCGACCCGTAACGGTACCGCCTTCGGCACCAACTTCACCGTCTCGATCGAGGCGGCAGAGGGCGTGACCACCGGTATTTCGGCCGCCGACCGCGCCAAGACCATCCAGGTGGCCGTGGCCAAGGATACGCAGCCGACCGATATCGTCCAGCCGGGCCATATCTTCCCGCTGAAAGCGCAAAAGGGCGGCGTGCTGATGCGCGCGGGCCATACCGAAGCCGGTTGCGACCTCACCGCGATGGCGGGCCTGACCCCGGCGTCGGTGATCTGCGAGATCATGAAGGACGACGGCACGATGGCGCGTCTGCCGGATCTGCTGGAATTTGCCAAGGAACACAATCTGAAGATCGGCACCATCGCCGACCTGATCCACTATCGCAGCCGCAACGAGTCGCTCGTCGAGCAGATCGGCGAGCGCCAGCTGAAGACGGCGCAGGGCGAGTTCCGCATGATCGCCTACCGCGACAAGCCAAGCGGCTCGGCCCACCTGGCGCTGGTCCACGGCCAGATCGAAAAGAACAAGGAAACCCTGGTGCGCGTGCACCAGCCGGTCTCGATCCTCGACATCCTCGAGTCGGAGGCGACCACCCACTCGTGGAACCTGTCGTCGTCGCTGGCGGCGGTCAAGGCCGCCGACAGCGGCGTGATCGTGCTGCTCAATTGCGAGGAGACGGCGGAGCAGTTCTTCTCGCAGTTCCAGGCGCTCGACAAGCCCGAGACGAAACCGAAAGGCCGCGCGGCCAGCATGGACCTGCGCAGCTATGGTATCGGCGCGCAAATTTTGAAGGAAGTCGGCGTCTGCAAGATGCAGCTGCTGGCGAGCCCGCGCAAGATGCCGTCGATGACAGGCTTCGATCTTGAAGTGACCGGCTACTTGGCCAAACCGAACTAACAACACACATATTAAAGAGGTCCATCATGACGGTAGGAAGCTACGAAACCAATTTGTCCGGCGACGGTTTGCGCGTCGGCATCGTCCAGGCGCGTTTTAACGAGGACGTCTGCCACGGCTTGCTGGCCTCCTGCCTGGCCGAGCTGAAGCACCTGGGCGTGGCCGACGAGGACGTGCTGCATGTGGCCGTTCCCGGCGCGCTGGAAGTGCCGCTGGTGCTGCAGAAGATGGCCGAGTCGCAGCAGTTCGACGCGCTGATCGCGCTGGGCGCGGTCATCCGCGGCGAAACGTATCACTTCGAGCTGGTGTCGAACGAGTCGGGCGCGGGTATCACGCGTATCGGCCTCGATTATGGTATTCCGATCGCCAACGCGATCCTGACCACCGAGAACGACGAGCAGGCGGAAGCGCGCATGGCCGTCAAGGGCGCCGACGCCGCCCGCGTGGCCGTCGAGATGGCCAACCTGACCATCGCGCTCGAAGAGCTGAGCCAGGACCAGGGCGACGACGAGTAATATTTGTAGGACGGCAGGGTGTGCCGGTATGCGCCGGCGCACCAGACCGGATTTTCAGCAGTGTAGTGAGTATTTAAGTAAGTAATTAGAAACGGGTACAACCATGACAGATAAAATTTTGCACGCCAACCCTAGCAAGAGTCGCACGCCGCGTCACCGCGCACGCGAGTTCGCGTTGCAGGGTTTGTATCAGTGGCTGCTCAACAATGAAGACGCCGCCACCGTGGTCAATAACATCCGTGGCGCGCACGGCTTCGACAAGGCCGACGGCGACCACTTCACCGTGCTGCTGTACGGCGCGATCAAGGATTCGGTGGCGTTGCGCGAGACGTTCGCGCCGCTGGTCGACCGTGGCATCTCCGAACTGTCCCCGATCGAGCACGCGGTGCTGTTGATCGGCGCGTTCGAACTGAAGAACAACCTGGAAATTCCTTACCGCGTCGTCATCAACGAAGCGGTGGAATTGACCAAGTCGTTCGGCGGTATCGACGGCCACAAATACGTCAACGGCGTGCTGGACAAGCTGGCCGCGCGCCTGCGTCCGGACGAAGTGGCGGCCGACAAGAAACGCTAAGCCCCATCCGGTATCGCCTGAAGCCACCCAAGGTATCTTGCGGTGGCTTTTTTTATATGGGCGTTGACCTTGCGCGGCTTGCACTAGAGAATCAGTTGATATTCGACTAATCTTGAGGGCGCATTATCGAACTCTATCCTGCCCATGGCCCGCAAGCCTGGCGGCGGCGCGGCTGGCTGGCGCTGATCGGCGCCGCCCACGTGCTGGGCTTCGTCGCGTGGCAGACGCCTGAACGTCCGCTGGCGGCTGCCCTGGCGCCGCACGCGGCCATCACCTATATCCTGGCGCCGGTCAAACGGCTACAGCCGGCTGTGCCGGCGTCACCGAAGCCGGCCGGGCGGCCGTCGGCCACGCCGCCCGCCGCCAGAACGCGGACGCCGGCGCCCAGCGAGCCGGCCGCCGTCTCCGCGGCGCAACCGCAAGCGATCACCCAGCCCGTCTCACCGCCGCCGGACCCGTTCGCGGAGCAGGCCGCCAAGTCGCCCGACGACCTGCGGCAGCGCGCGCTCAACAGCGCCGCGCTGGTCGACAAGCAGCTGCGCAAGGAAGCCTGGAACCCGCGCGACAAGCGGATCGCCAACGATACGACGGCCCTGGCCGCAAGGATAGGCGGCGCCTACGTCGGCAACGACAGCGGCACGACGACGCAGGAGGTGGTCATGCCCGACGGCCGCCTGATGACCAAGGTCCGCACGCCGGGCGGCGGCTCGTACTGCGCGTACAAGGAAAACAATGCGCTGACCGGCGGGCGCGATCCTTTCCGCGACGGCATCAAGACCAAGGTGACCAGCTGCCCGTGACGCTGGACAATAGAAAAAGGCCGTTCAGTCTGCACTGAACGGCCTTTTTGTCGGTGTCCCCTATATATATTAGAGGCCGGCGATTTGCGTGTCGTGGTTCGGGCTTGGCGCCGCCGCGATCGGCGCGGTTTGCTGCTGCGGCTGCTGCTGCGGTTGTGGCTTGGCCACCGCCAGCATAGGCGTGATCGTCGGCACTTTCTTGCCTGCCGAAACCTGCTTCAGGCGGTTGTACTCGGCCATGACCTTCGAGCCGTAGCCGTCGTCATGTTCGAACGCTGCCGCGCCGACGTAGATCTTCAGGCCGGCTTCGACCGAACCGCCGCGCTGGACGTAATCCTTGAGGATCAGCGAGCCGACCCGGATGTTGGCGACCGGATTGAGCGCCGCTTGCAGGCCGCCCATTTCCTGGAATTTGTCGTGGTGGATCTTGGACATGACCTGCATCAGGCCCTGCGCGCCGACCGGGCTTTCCGCGAACGGATTGAGGCCGGATTCGATCGCCATCACGGCCAGGATCAGCAGCGGATCGAGTTTGATCTCGCGGGCCGTCAGGTAGGCGGTGGAAACGAGCATGTTGGCGGCGTCGCCAGCCACGCGGTAGCGCTTCGACAGCCACGAGGTGACCCATTGTTGCTGCTTCTGGGTACCCACCAGGGCTTTGTCGTCGGCGCTCAGCGGGGCGTCCTTGGCGTTGGCCGAGGCGGTTACCGGAGCGGTGGCTTGGGTTTGCATCAGTGCCGACAGCGGCGGCGCCACGACGGCGGCAACGGCTGGGACTTCTGGAGCCGGGTTCAGGCTGTCGCTCAAGGCTTTGGCCAGGTCCGGACGAACAAAAAATACTGCCATGACAACTAAAGCGGTCACACCAAGAATGGTCAAAGTGTGCTGGGCGGTGGTGAAAATGCCCTTTGCCGATACGCGGGCCGTCAAAAACGACGTCGCTGGCTGGCCGGCCAGGTAAGTGCGGGCCGCAGCCGACGCACTAGTGAAGCGATTAATCATAGAGTTCCCCTGAAATGCCGTAAAAGCGGGTCCCTGCCAGCGTCGAACGCAGCTAACCGGGTGCTAATGCCATGCATCAGAAATATCATCGTCCGTCGCCGCTATGGGTGCGCGCGTTGGACGCCGTCATTGCTTGCCTGAGCTGATCTTTCCCTGTGGTATTCGATCAGTCGCAATACAACTTCTTTCGGGGGTAAGGCAGACGCCTTTTGAAAACACTCCTTAAAATGTCATGTGGAGCCCCGACTCCGTGAATGAATGAGCAACAACAACATGTGCTTCCATGTGGTCCTGAGACCGTGTCCTCTTCAAGTAGGGCAAATTGTAGAAGCCGTTTTATATCAAGTCAATACTAACGCAATTGAAAGCTATAACTTTTAAGTCTTACTTTTTTGCTTGTGTTCGCTGGAAAACCAATAAAATCAACTACTTGACCTGTATTTTTAAACAGTACGCTTCACTGCACGAAAAATTAAAAAACAATGAAATATTCTGATTTGCGAGATTTTATTTCTCAACTGCAACGAATCGACGAACTTAGGCCCATTTTATTGCCCGTTTCGCCGCATTTAGAGATGACCGAGGTATCCGACCGCACATTGCGCGCCGGCGGACCGGCATTGCTGTTCAAAAATCCGACCGGGCACACGATGCCGGTGCTGACCAATCTGTTCGGCACGCCGCGCCGGGTTGCGCTCGGCATGGGCGCCGAGGATGTCGGCGAGCTGCGCAAAATCGGCCACGTGCTGGCGCGCTTGAAGGAGCCGGAACCGCCCAAGGATTTCAAGGACCTGCTTGGCCTGGGTTCGCTGGTCAAGGCCGTCTGGGACATGGCGCCGAAGGAATTGCGCGGCGCGCCGTGCCACGACATCGTGTGGGAGGGCGCCGACGTCGATCTGGCCAAGCTGCCGATCCAGCATTGCTGGCCGGGCGACATCGCGCCGCTGATCACGTGGGGCCTGGTGATCACCAAGGGACCTAATAAGAAGCGCCAGAACCTGGGCATCTACCGCCAGCAGGTGCTGGGCCCGAACAAGGTCATCATGCGCTGGCTGGCGCATCGCGGCGGCGCGCTCGATTTCCGCGAGCACGCCATACAGAACAAGGGCAAGCCCTATCCGATCTGCGTCGCGCTGGGCGCCGATCCCGCTACTATATTAGGCGCGGTCACGCCGGTGCCGGACAGCTTGTCGGAATACCAGTTCGCCGGCCTGCTGCGCGGCAGCCGCACCGAGCTGGTCAAGGCCATCGGCAGCGAGCTGCGGGTGCCGGCGTCGGCCGAGATCGTGCTGGAAGGCCATATCTATCCGGACGAGAACCATCCGTCCGGCTACGAGCACGCGCTCGAGGGGCCTTACGGCGACCACACCGGCTACTATAATGAGCAGGATTCCTTCCCGGTGTTCACTATCGACCGCATCACGATGCGCCGCGATCCGATCTACCACTCGACTTATACGGGCAAGCCGCCGGACGAACCGGCCGTGCTGGGTCTGGCGCTGAACGAAGTGTTCATCCCGCTGCTGCAAAAGCAGTTCACCGAGATCACCGATTTCTATCTGCCGCCGGAAGGTTGCAGCTACCGCATGGCGGTGGTGCAGATCAAGAAGCAGTACGCCGGCCATGCCAAGCGCGTGATGTTCGGCGTGTGGAGCTTCCTGCGCCAGTTCATGTATACCAAGTTCATCGTGGTGGTGGACGAGGACGTGAACGTGCGCGACTGGAAGGAAGTGATCTGGGCGATCACCACCCGCGTCGATCCGACCCGCGACACCACCCTGGTCGACAACACGCCGATCGATTACCTGGATTTCGCCTCGCCGGTCAGTGGCCTGGGCAGCAAGATGGGCATCGACGCGACCAACAAGTGGCCCGGCGAGACGACCCGCGAATGGGGCACGACGATCACCATGACGCCCGAGGTGAAAACGCGCGTCGATCAGATTTGGCAGGAGTTGGGCCTGTAGGGTATAATTGATCCCGGCGGGCCCCTGCGCATTGTGGCACGGCTAACCTGGTCAGGTCGGGAACGAAGCAGCCACGGCTGTTAACCATAAGTGCCGCAGATCAGGCTCGCCTCCTTCGGGAATCCTTCGGGAATATTAAAAAGCTGCCATCAGGCAGCTTTTTTTATGTCCGCTGAACCGGTGGCCGGGTTAGTCGCCCCGCAGTTCCGCTTCGAACGGGCGCTCGGACGCCACCATCATCGGGTTGGACTTCAGCAAGTCCGCGTCCGGCTTCAGCGCGATCTCGTGTTTCGCGTTGGTGGTGTAGACCTTGGCGCCGACCCTCAGCTGCGCCGGCTTGTCGAACTTGAACAGCACGGCATCGACGCTCGGGGCGAACAGGCTCATCGCGCCGGCCATCTTCTTGATCGCCTTGTTCATTTGCCCGACGCTGCCCATCACGGTGGCGTACGACCATTGCAATCCTTCCGGCAGCGGCGTCACGGCCTCGTAGTTGACGGCCGTCTTGTCTTCCTTGGGCAGGCTGGTCATGATCTTGACGTCATCCCGCATCCATTTGGGATTGGGCGCGCCGATCGCCAGCCGGAAGTCCGGCGTGAGCGCGGGCAGCGGCGTGCGTTCGGCGCCGTCGACGACGGTCAGCACGACATCCGACGGCTTGTAGGCTTTGTTGACCGGTTGCACCTTGAGGAACAGGTTGACCCGGTCGCGCTCGGCGAGCGGCAGCGCGTAGAACCGGTCCAGGCGCAGGCCCTCGACCAGTTTTTTATAGGGCGTCCATTCACGCTCGGCGGCGTGCAGGTTGAGGGACAACATCAGCAGGGAGAGCAGGGCGATTTTTTTCATTTTTCACAGGTCGAAGCAAAAACAAATTGTAGGGCAGAATTGTTGCCGTACCTATTATTGCGCCGAGTTGTTACAATTGCCGCTTTGGCGCGCCCAACGCGGCCCCTTCGCTCCTGCTATCTACGGTAAAATCCAGCATGTCCTATCAAGTCCTCGCCCGTAAATACCGCCCCAAGAACTTCGAAACGCTCGTCGGCCAGGAGCATGTCGTGCGCGCGCTCACGCACGCGCTGCACAGCGGACGGCTGCACCACGCCTACCTGTTCACCGGCACCCGCGGCGTCGGCAAGACCACCTTGTCGCGCATCCTGGCCAAGTCGCTCAATTGCGTCGGCCCGGACGGCAACGGCGGCATCACGCCCACACCGTGCGGCGTGTGCGAGGCGTGCACCGCGATCGACGCGGGCCGCTTTGTCGATTACATCGAGATGGACGCGGCGTCGAACCGGGGCGTGGACGAGATGGCGCAGCTGCTCGAGCAGGCGGTGTACGCGCCGAGCAACGCGCGCTTCAAGGTCTACATGATCGATGAGGTGCACATGCTCACCAACCACGCCTTCAATTCGATGCTGAAGACGTTGGAGGAGCCGCCCGAGCACGTCAAATTCATCCTGGCGACGACCGATCCGCAAAAGATTCCCGTGACGGTGCTGTCGCGCTGCCTGCAATTCAATTTGAAACAGATGCCGCCGGGCCACATCATCGGCCATCTGGAAAACATCCTGGGGCAGGAGGGCATCGCCTTCGAGCAGCCGGCCTTGCGCCTGCTGGCCGCCGGCGCCCACGGTTCGATGCGCGACGCGCTGTCGCTGACCGACCAGGCCATCGCCTACGCGGCCGGCGAAGTGACGCTCGACGCGGTGCAGGGCATGCTCGGCGCGCTCGACCAGTCGTATCTGATCCGCCTGCTCGACGCATTGGCGGCGCAGGACGGCGCCGACCTGCTGGCCGTGGCCGACGAGATGGCCACGCGCAGCCTGTCGTACAACGGCGCGCTGCAGGATCTGGGCACCTTGCTGCACCGCATCGCGCTGGCGCAGACGGTGCCGGCCGCGTTGCCGGAGGATTTGCCCGAGTACGCCGACGTGGTGCGCCTGGCCGCCGCGTTCGACGCGGAAGAAGTGCAATTGTATTACCAGATCGCCGTGCATGGCCGCAATGAACTGGGCCTGGCACCGGATGAATACGCCGGTTTCTCGATGACCCTGCTGCGCATGCTGGCCTTTCGGCCCGGGGTAGGCGGTGCCGAGGGACAACCTGCGGGCGCGCCGGCGATGTCGCGTCCGGCGGCCGTGGCCGCCGCCCGCGCCGCCGCCGCGCCGCCGGCGCGCGCGGCCTCCCATGTGCAGGCCAACCACGCCAGCATGACGCCGCCCGCGGTGGTCGCCGGCGCCGCCGCCGCGCTGGCGCGTGGCGAGATGCAGCCGCCCGCGGCCGCTTCTGCGCCTGCGCCTGCGCCGGCACCGGCCGTGGCTCCCGCAGCGGTCGCGCCGGCAAGCGCGCCAGTGAATGCGGCGCCACCCCCGACGATGGCGGCAGCGGCGCCCGTGCCTGCGCCCGCGCCGATGGCGGCTCCCGCCCCGGCGCTACAGGCGGCCGCGCCGTCGGGACCGATCAGTCCCGCCCGCGCCGCCTTGAACGCCGCGCTGGAAGCGGCGCGCGCCGGCTCCAAGCCGGGTGCGCGCGCCTATGGCGGCGGACCAGCCCCATCGGCGCCAGCGCCAGCCGCTGCCGAGCCTGCCGCAGCGCCGGCGATGGCGCCGTCGCAGCCTCAGCCCCAGCCCCAGCCTCAGGCGCCGAGCGCCGCCTACGCGCCGCCGGGGGGCTCCGCAAATTTTAATGCCGCGCAGGCCGCCGCACCGTCGCGTCCTGCGCCATGGGAAGACCTGCCGCCGGCCTCGGCCTCGGGTGGCGATGCCGCCGTGCTGGAAGCGCCGGTGCGCCAGGCCGTGCAGCCGCTGCACCAGATTCAGCAGCCAGCCCCCGCAGCCGCGCCGCAATACGCCGCGCCCGCCGCCCGTCCCGCCCAACAGCAGGCCGACGACGAGGACGACCTGCCGCCGTGGGTCACCGAATTTTCCGACGACAGCGCGATAGCGCAATCGTCGCCGGCGCCGCAAGGCTACGCGCCGCCCGCGCAGAGCCAGTCGTATGCGCCGTCGCACGGCCCGGCGGCCGCGCCGGCCCCGGCGAACCATGGCATCGGCGATGGCGTGCAGGCGTTCGTCGCGCCGGCCCGCGCCGCGCCGGCCCCGGCCAAGGCGCCGTACGCCTACGTCATCACCCCGGTGCCCGAGCTCGGCTGGGACGGCAACTGGCCGGCGGTCGCCGCCGCGCTGCCGTTGCGCGGCGTGGCCCAGCAACTGGCGATGCAGGCCGAGCTGATCGAATGCGGTTTCGACGGCAACGCGGTCGTCTTCAAGGTCCGCGTGCCGATCGAAACCTGGCGCACGCAGGGCAACGTGGAAAAGCTGACGGTGGCGCTGACCGAGCGTTTCGGCCGCGCCGTGCGCGTCGACACCGAGCTGGGCGCCGTCTGGTACACCGCCAGCGCCGAGGCGCAGGCGCACCGCGCGGCCTGCCAGCGGGCCGCCGAGGAGACCATCGCCAACGATCCCTTTGTGAACAGCATGATCCGCGAGTTCGACGCCTGGGTCGTGCCGGGCTCGATCGTGCCTCCGGCGGCGGCCCTGGCCGCGTCGCCGAGCTGATTATATCCTCGCTCACATCCTCGATCACATCCCTATTAATTCAAACACGGAGAACTCCATCATGATGAAGAACCAACTGGCAGGCTTGATGAAGCAAGCGCAAGCAATGCAGGACAACATGAAAAAGGCGCAGGAAGCGCTGGCCCTGATCGAAGTCGAAGGCCAGTCCGGCGCCGGCCTGGTCAAGGTCGTGATGAGCTGCAAGAACGACGTCAAGCGCGTGTCGATCGATCCGTCGCTGCTGGCCGACGACAAGGACATGCTGGAAGACCTGGTCGCCGCCGCCTTCAACGACGCCGTGCGCAAGGCCGAGGCGACCGCCGCCGAGAAAATGGGCGGCTTGACCTCCGGCATGAATCTGCCGGCCGGCTTCAAGATGCCGTTCTAAGCAAGGGCTCGGTCCGGGCATATGTCCAAATCGCTGGAATTTCTGACGGAAGCGCTGCGCCGTCTGCCCGGCGTCGGCCCCAAGTCGGCGCAACGGATGGCGTTCCACTTGCTGCAGCACGACCGCGAAGGCGCGGACATGCTGTCGCGCGCGTTGCACCAGGCCGTCAGCGCCGTGCACCACTGCGCGCTGTGCAACACCTTCACCGAGGACGAGGTGTGCGACATGTGCACCGACGAGCAGCGCGACCGCCGCCTGCTGTGCGTGGTCGAGACGCCGGCCGATCAGTTGATGATCGAGCAGACCTTGACCTACAAGGGCTTGTACTTCGTCCTGATGGGGCGGCTCTCGCCGCTCGACGGCATCGGCCCGAAAGATATTCACCTGGAAAAACTGGTGGCGCGCGCCGCCGACGGTCTGGTCACCGAGGTGGTGCTGGCCACCAATTTCACCAACGAGGGCGAGGCCACCGCGCATTACATCAGCGAGTTGCTGAAGGCGCGCGGGCTCAACGTCAGCCGCCTGGCGCGCGGCGTGCCGGTCGGCGGCGAGCTCGAATACGTCGACGCCGGCACCATCGCCCGCGCGATGCTGGACCGCAGGGCGACATGACCGATCCCAAATCCCCCAAGTCTTCCGGCCCCTTGGCCGGCATCAAGGTGCTGGAGCTGGGCACGCTGATCGCCGGGCCGTTCTGCGCGCGCATGCTGGCCGAGTTCGGCGCCGAGGTGATCAAGATCGAATCGCCCGACGGCGGCGACCCGATCCGCAAATGGCGGGTGCTGAAGGACGGCACGTCGCTGTGGTGGTCGGTGCAGGCGCGCAACAAGAAATCGCTGACGCTCAACATGAAGAGCGAGCGCGGCCGCGCCATCGCCCGCCAACTGGCGCTCGAAGCGGACATCGTCGTCGAAAACTACCGTCCCGGCGTGCTGGAAAAATGGGACATCGGCTACCAGCAATTGAAGGCGCTCAATCCGGCCACCATCATGGTGCGGCTGTCCGGCTTCGGCCAGACCGGGCCGATGAAGGATCTGCCCGGCTTCGGCGCGATCGGCGAATCGATGGGCGGCTTGCGCTACGTGTCCGGCCACGCGGACCGGCCGCCAGTGCGCGTGGGCGTGTCGATCGGCGACTCGGTGGCGGCGCTGCACGGCGTGATCGGCGCGATGATGGCGTTGCGGCACCGCGACGCCACCGGCGGCAGGCTGGAAGGCGAGGGCCAGATGGTCGACGTGGCGTTGTACGAGTCCGTCTTCAACCTGATGGAATCGCTGGTGCCGGAGTTCGATCATGCCGGCGTGGTGCGCGAGCGCACCGGCGGGGCGTTGCCGGGCATCGTGCCGTCCAACACCTACACGACGAAGGATGGCGAGAACATCGTCATCGCCGGCAATGGCGACGCGATCTTCAAGCGGCTGATGCTGGCCATGGGACGCTTCGACCTGGCCGGGGATGCGCAGCTGGAGCGCAACGACGGCCGCGTGCGGCGCACGCAGGAAATCGACGACGCCATCCAGGCGTGGTGCGCGACGCAGGATATCGACAGCGCGCTGACGGTGCTGAAAGCGGCCGATGTGCCGGCCGGGAAAATTTATTCGGTGCGCGACATGATGACCGATCCGCAGTTTTTGGCGCGCGGGATGTTCGAGCAGCACCAGTTCGCCGATGGCACGCCGGTCAAGCTGCCGGCGATTTCGCCTAAGCTGTCGGCCACGCCCGGCCGCACGCAGTGGATCGGCCCGACGCTGGGGCAGCACAACGACGAGGTGCTGCGCTCGCTCGGTTACAGCGACGACGAAATCGCCGCGATGAGGCGGGACGGCGTCCTTTGAGCGCCGCGTCGATCGATTAAACCCGCCGCGCGCGGGTTTTTTTGTCACTATTGCTTTTAAAGCCAAGAACGGCGCGGCAGGCGATTCATGAATTATTGATTTATTTGGTTTTTCAAAAATCACATTAATCAAATTTCCCAAATTCATGTTAAGGTGTCGCCATGCAATAATTTCTTTAGGGGAAGCATCATGGAGCATACCGGCGGCCGTTTTTCGTTTAAAAATTTCTCGGTTAAAAACAAGCTGGGCGTGGCCTTTGGCGCGCTGATCGTCCTATTGTTGCTGATCGTTGGCATTTCCCTGCTGGCGCTGTCACGCGCCAATCGGCAGTTCGTCGACTATGTCGACGGCGTGCAGGCGCGCGCGCTGCTGGTCGAGCAGATCAGCTCTGCCGTGGACCGGCGCGCGATCTCCGCCCGCAACCTGATCCTGGCGTCTTCGCCGCAGGACATGGCCGCCGAACATGCGCAAGTCCAACGCGACCACCGCGACGTTGGCCGCAACATGGACGCGTTGAAGGCGATGTTGCAGCAGAACGGCGGTGAACTCGACCAGGCCCGCCGCCTGTTTGCGGACATCGAAAAAGTCGAGGCCGCGTATGGGCCGGTCGCGCTGGAGATCGTCCGGCGCGCTTTCTCCCGGGATAAGGCAGGCGCCACCGCCGACATCGTCGAACGCTGCCGTCCGCTGCTGACGCGCCTGACCGCGGCGACGGTCGCCTATGCCGACTACACGCGCCTCCATTCGCGCAAGATGATCGACAAGGCCGGGCGGACCTACGAGACGCTGCGGAACGCGCTGATCGCCTGCAGCCTGGCCGCCGTGGCGCTGGCCGCCGCCCTGGCCTGGCTGATCACCATCCAGATCACCCGTTCGCTCAGGGTGGCGGTGGCGGTGGCCGCCAGCATCGCGGAAGGCAAGCTCGACAACCATATCGCGGTGGAATCGGTGGACGAAAGCGGCCAGTTGCTGGCGGCGCTGCGGCGCATGCAGTCGAGCCTGAACGAAACCGTCAGCGCGGTGCGTTCGACCGCCGAGGACCTGGCCAGCGCCACCGCGCGCATCAGCCACGGCAACAACGAGTTGAGCGAGCGTACCGAACGCCAGGCGTCGGCCTTGCAGGAATCGGCCGCATCGATGGAGCAGCTCGGCTCGACGGTGCGTCAGAACGCCGATATGGTTTGCTCGGCCAACGAGTTGGCGAACCGGGCCAGCCAAATCGCCGCGCGCGGCGGCGATGCCGTCGGGCAGGTGGTGGCGACCATGAAAAATATCGAGGGCAGCTCGAAGCAAATCAGCAGCATCATCACGGTGATCGACGCGATCGCGTTCCAGACCAATATCCTGGCCCTGAACGCGGCCGTCGAGGCCGCCCGCGCGGGCGAGCAGGGCCGTGGCTTCGCGGTGGTGGCCAGCGAGGTGCGGATGCTGGCCGGGCGCAGCGCCGAGGCCGCCAAGGAGATCAAGACCTTGATCGGCGCCAGCGCCGATTGCGTCGCCCATGGCGCCGCCCTCGCCGGTAGCGCCGGGGCCACCATGCTCGACGCGGTGGCGGCGATTCGCAGCGTCAGTTTGCTGATGAATGACATCAGCTCGGCAACGCGGGAGCAGACCGAGGGCGTGCGCCAAATCGGCGAGTCGGTGGCGTTAATCGATCAGGCCACCCAGCAGAACGCGCTGCTGGTGGGCGAAAGCGCCGAAGCCGCCGGCGCGCTGCGGCAAATGGCGCAAGCGATGGTGGACAACGTGTCGGTGTTCCAACAGGCGGCGCAGGCGGCCTGATTCGGCCGCCGGCTTAAACCGCCGGCGCCGAGAGCGCCCATTGGTTGCTCAGCATCAGCGTGATCGATTCCGGCGGCGACGGGTGGCCCAGGTAATATCCCTGCACCATGTCGCAACCGTACTCCTCCAGCAGTACCAGCTGCGCGTCGGTCTCCACGCCCTCGGCCACCACCGCCATCTTCAGCCCATGCGCCATCGCGATGATGGCGCGCGTGATGGCCGCGTTCTCCGAATCCTGCGGCAGCCCGCAAATAAAACTCTTGTCGATCTTGAGCGCCCGCACGTCGAAGCGCTTGAGATAGTTCATCGACGAATACCCGGTGCCGAAGTCGTCGATCGACAGGTACACGCCGATGGCGCGCAGCTGTTCCAGGGTGACCATGGTGGCGCGGGCGTCGTCCATCAGCGTGCCTTCGGTCAACTCCAGTTCCAGCAAGTCGGCCGGCAGACCCGTGTCGTCCAGCGCCGACATCACGATCTGCGTCAAATTCTCATCCTTGAACTGCTTGGCCGACAGATTGACCGCCACCCGCAGCGGCTGCTTGCCGATCGCCTGCCACGCCATCGCCTGCCGGCACGCCGTGCGCAGCACCCATTCGCCGATCGGGACGATCAGGCCGGTCTCCTCGGCCAGCGGAATGAATTCGGTGGGCGAGATCACGCCGCGCTCCGGATGGCGCCAGCGCACCAGCGCCTCGACGCCGACGATGCGGGCGCTGGCGACGTCGATCTGCGGTTGGTACAGCAGATACAGTTCGTCGTTCTGCAAGGCCTTGCGCAGGCCGACCTCGAGCTTGACGTGGCTCATGATCTGCATCGTCAGCGACGAGCTGTACAGCTTGGCGTTGTTCTTGCCGCAGTTCTTGGCGTGGTACATCGCCGTGTCCGCGTACTTGAGCAGCGAGTTGCAATCCTCGCCGTCCTCGGGGTACAAGGAAATGCCGATGCTGGCGGTGACGAAGATTTCGTGGGCTTCGATCAGGAACGGCCGGCGCATCGCTTCCTTGACCCGGTGCGCCACGTTGAGCGCGTTTTCCACCCGTTCCAGGTCGGGAATCAAAATGGTGAATTCGTCGCCGCCCAGCCGCGCCAGGTTGTTGCCGCCCACCTCGGTGCGCGAGACCAGGTCGCTCGGGCGCGTGGTTTCGCGCAGGCGTTCGGACACGGCCATCAGCAAATGGTCGCCAACGTCGTGGCCCAGGGTGTCGTTGATGCGCTTGAAGGCGTCCAGGTCCATGAACAGCACGGCGAATTTCTTGTTGCCCTTGCGCGAGCGCGCCAGCTCCGCCTCCAGCGTCTCCAGGAAGGCTTGCCGGTTCGGGATGCCGGTCAGGCTGTCGCAGTAGGCCAGGCGGCGGATCTGTTCCTCGGTGCGCTTGCGCTCGCTGATATCGCGCACCAGGCCGAGCACCTCGTCGGGGCCGGTGGCCACCAGCCGCGCCTCGAAGTGCCGCACCGGCAACGGCACCGCGTGCTCGCCGTGGCGCACGCGCGGCGCCGGGCCGGGGATCGGCAGTTCGTAGTCGAGCGAGCGGATGTGCTGGGTCTCCAGCACCGTGCGCACTTCTTCCAGCATGTGTCGCGCGATGTCGTCGGGCAGCACCTGGTTCAGGTGGCGGCCGACGCAATTGTCGCTGGAGAACACGCTGCTGGCCTCGTGGCCCTGCTCGTAGTCCAGATAGAAACCGTCCTTGTTCATGCGGAAGAAGGTGTCCGGGATCGCCGCCAGCACGGCGCGGTGGTGGGCGTCGGCGATGCGCAGCCGGGTGATGGCGTCGCTGGCGCGCAGCACGTACAGCACGCGGTGGCCGAGGATGGGCCAGTTGATCGGCTTGGAGACGAAATCGGTGGCGCCGGCCTCGTAGGCCTTGGTCACCGATTCGAGCTCGTCGCCGCCGGTGACCATGATGATGGGCACCACCGAATGCGTTTCGAGCCGGCGGATTTCGCGGCACACCGAGAAGCCGTCCATGCCGGGCATTTCGACGTCGAGCAGCACCAGGTCCGGCGCCATGCTCTGGTAGCAGGCCAGCGCCTGCACGCCGTCCTCGGCCTCGACGGCGTCGAGGCCGACCTGGGCCAGCATTTCCAGCATCAGCAGGCGCATCACGGGATCGTCGTCGGCGACCAGCACCAGACCGCGCTTGGGGGAGAAGGGCGTTGCCATGTCAAATTTCCTTTTCCAGGATAGCTCCCAATGCCTGCCGTACGGCCTGGAAAGATCGTTCCATATCATCGAGCAGGGCGGCGGCGCCCGCGGTGGTATCGTTGCGGCCCAGCTGTTCCATTTCCCGGCAGCGCTGCGCCAGCGCATCGGCGCCGACGTTGGCGCTGCTCGATTTGAGGCTGTGCGCCGCCTTGCGTATCTGCACGGTGCTGCCGCTGTCGATGGCGGACTTGATGGTGCGCAAATGGGTCGGGGTGTCTTCCAGATACGCCTGCAGCACCCGCTCGAGCAGCGCGTCGCCGTTGCTGGCGCTGAGCGCGCGGATGTTTTCCAGCGCGTGCCGGTTGATCAGCGGTTCCTGTAGCGGCGCGACGCCGGCCGCGACCGGCGCCCCCGCCATGTCGGGCGTCGCGGCGGGGGCGCGCGGTGTTTCGGCCGCGTCGGATGGGCTTGGCGGCGCCGGCGCTTCGGCGGCACCGCCCTGGGGCGCGGGCGCCACCCGAGGCAGCGTGATCCAGCGGCCGATGGTTTGTCCCAGCGCCTGCTGCGTGAACGGCTTGCTCAGGTAGTCGTCCATGCCGGCGGCCAGGCACGATTCGCGGTCGCCCTGCAGGGCGTTGGCGGTGATGGCGATGATCGGCAGGCTGCGCGAACGGCCGCGCTGTTGCTCGTGGCGGCGGATCTCGGTGGTGGCGGCAAAGCCGTCCATCACCGGCATCTGGCAATCCATCAGGATCAGGTCGAAGTCGCCGGCCTGCACCGAACGCAACGCTTCCTGTCCGTTGCAGGCGCGGCTGACGTCCAGGCCCAGGCCTTCAAGCATGGCGCTGGCCACTTCGACGTTGACCGGATTGTCTTCCGCCAGCAACACCTTGCGTCCCTTGCGCGCGCGCTGCGCCGGCAGCGCCGCGCTCGAGCTGAAGGTCGGGCTGAAGGTCGACAGCGGCGGCGCGGCCGGCGAGGCCGCGCCCGTATGCGGCAGGCGGATCGGCCGCTCGTCGCCATGGGCGAACGATGGCAAGCGGGCCGGCAGGGCCGGCGGGGTCGGCAAGTTCGGCAAGCTCTGCGGGGCGGCCGGCGGCGGCGCATGGCGCGCCGGTTCGGCCCTGCGCATCTGGGTCTGGGTGACGACGCAGTCGTACAGGTCGCACTCGCGTGGCGGCTTGATCAGTTGAAAGGCGACCCCGGCCTCGCGCTGCTGGACCCGGTCGGCGGCGTTGCGCTCCGTGCTCAGCAACAGCAGCCGGGTGGCGCCCAGGCCGGTGTCGGCGTGGATCGCCGCCGCCAGCGCCAGGCCGCTGGTGCGCGGCAACTCCATGTCGAGCAGCGCGACGTCGAAGGGCTGCGCGGCCGAGGCGGCGTGGCGCAGCTGTTGCAAGGCTTGCGTGGCCGAGGCGCTGGTGCTGAGCACGCGCCAGCTCGTCAGCCGCCGTTCCAGTTCGGCGCGACTGGTGGGGTTTTCGTCAACAATCAAAGCGCGTATTCCCAAATTGGTGTTGGAAGGATCGTCAAAATCGACGCGTGGTTTATCGAAATTTACGGCAAACCAAAAGATCGACCCTTGAGTTAACGCATGGTCGACGCCTATCGTGCCTCCCATGAGCTCCACCAGTTGTTTTGAGATCGCCAGTCCGAGGCCGGTGCCGCCGTGCTTGCGCGTGGTCGAGCCGTCCGCTTGCGAGAAGGAATCGAAAATGCGCGAGCGCGCCTCGCTCGAGACGCCGATGCCGGTGTCGTGCACCTCGAAGCGCAGGCCGACCGTTTGCGTATCCTCCTGCACCACGGCGACCTTGACGGTGATCTTGCCGCTCTCGGTGAACTTAACGGCGTTGCCCAGCAGATTGAAGATCACCTGGCGCAGGCGGTTCGGATCGCCGTGGATGGCCACCGGGATGTCGTTGGCGATGGCCAGCTCGAGCCGTATGCCCTTGGCCTGCGCCTGCGGCGAAAAGACGTTGTCTATGTCGTCGAGCAAATCGCGGAAGTTGAAGTGGATGTATTCGACCGTCAGCTTGCCGGCCTCGATCTTGGAGAAGTCGAGGATGTCGTTGATGATCACCAGCAAATGCTCGCCGGAGCGCTTGACCATGCTGGTGTAGTGGCGCTGCTGCTCGCTCAGCCGCGTGGCCAGCAGCAACTCGGTCATGCCCAGCACGCCGTTCATCGGCGTGCGGATTTCATGGCTCATCGTGGCCAGGAAGGCGCTCTTCGCCTGGCTGGCGGCCTCGGCCGCGTTCTTGGCCTTTTCCAGCTGCTCGGTGCGCACGCCGACCTGGCGCTCGAGCTGGTCGCGGTATTGCGCCAGCGCGCCGTCGCGCGCCTCGACCTGCGCCAGCATGTCGTTGAAGCTGTCGATCAGCGCGCCAAGCTCGTCGCTGCGCTGGTGGATGATGCGCTCGGTGGGCTGGCCGCGGCTGACCTGCTGCGCCGCCGCGATCAGCTTGCCGACCGGCTCGGCCACGCTGCCCTTGAAGCGCGCCGCCATCAGCAGCGCCGTCATGAACGACAGCACCGCCGCCACGGCCGCCGCCCCCAGGTTTTTCAGGATGTCGCCCCACATGCGCGTCTGCGAACGTTCGATCAGCACGCTGCCGGCGGGCGCGTCGCGGCCCGGGACGTCGCGCAGCAGGCGCAGCGCCGGCGCCCACGGCGGACCGGTGCGTTCGCTGCGCACCTCCGGCCCGGCCGGCGGGATCTCGATCAGCGGCGGCGCTTGCTGCGGGTCGGGCAACTGGCCGGACGCGTAGCGCGCCAGCAGCTTGCCGTCGCCGTCGTACAGCGCCGCCTGCAGGATGTCGTCCTCCGCCACCAGGGTCGCCAGCGTCTGCTCAGCTTGCTTGCGGTCGCCGCGCGATAGCGCGATCATGCTGTTGTTGCCGATCACGCCGGCCAGCGACGACAGTTGCTTGCGCTCGTCGTCGGTGTGGCTGAGCACCGAGGTGACGGCGAAGGCGATAAACACCAGCATCAAGGCACTGCCCGTCGACAGCACGGAAATGATGGTCAGTTTCTGGCTCAGGCCGGAACGTTCGAAATTGAACATCGCGTGGCGGTTCCCAACGATACAGTGGGCGCCGAAGGCGTCGACGCGGGCGGTGCGCGGCACACGATTCTTGAGTGCCACTAGGAAAAATATATGCATGTGGCAAGGACGATGTTGATCTAGGTCTAAGGCTGCACGTTTGCGCGTACGCGAACCGCGCGGGATACCACACTTCAAGCTGGCGATATGGAACGAAAAAAGATCTTGTTCATGGCGGAGGCGGTGACGTTGGCCCACGTGGGCCGCCCGCTGGCGCTGGCGGCGACGCTCGATCGCGGGCGCTACGACGTCCACATCGGCTGCGCGCCCGGCTTTGAAATGTTTTTCAAGGGCAGCGACGTGCGCAGCTGGGGCATCACCAGCATTTCCAGCGCGCGCTTCCTGGCCGCGTTGGCCGCCGGCAAGCCGGTGTACGACGCGGCGACCTTGCGCGGCTATGTCGAAGACGACCTGCGCGTGTTGAACCAGGTGCGCCCGGACGTGGTGATCGGCGATTTCCGCTTGTCACTGTCGATCAGCGCGCGGCTGGCGCGCGTTCCGTATGTGGGCGTGATCAACGCCTACTGGAGTCCCCACGTGCGACAGCATTACCGCGTGCCGGCGATCGGCCTGTCGCGCGTGTTGCCGATCGCGATCGCCGACCGGCTGTTCAAGCTGGCGCGCCCGCTGGCGTTCGCCCTGCACAGCGTGCCGCTGAACCGGGTGCGGCGCGCGTACGGGCTGGCGCCGCTCGGCCACGATCTGCGCCGCGTCTACACCGACGCCGACCAGGTGCTGTACGCCGACATCCCCGAGATGTTTCCGGCAACGGATTTGCCCGCCACGCATGGTTATCTGGGGCCGGTGACGTGGTCGCCGCCCACCGGGTTGCCGGACTGGTGGGACGCCTTGCCGGCCGACAAGCCGGTGGTCTATGTGACGTTGGGCAGTTCGGGCCAGGGCGCCTTGCTGCCGCGGGTGTTGCAGGCGCTGGCGCCGTTGCCGGTCGGCGTGGTCGCCGCCACCGCCGGCAAGGTGGACATGCAAGCGGTCCCGCCCAACGCGCGCGTGGCCGCCTACCTGCCGGGCATCGCGGCGGCCCGGCGCGCCAGCCTGGTCGTCTGCAACGGCGGCAGTCCGACCAGCCAGCAGGCGTTGAGCGCCTGCGTGCCGGTGCTGGGCATCGCCGGCAACCTCGACCAGTACCTGAACATGCACGGCGTGGTGGCCAGCGGCGCCGGCGCCTTGCTGCGCTCGGACCGCTTGAGCGAGGACGGGCTGCGCCGCGCCGCCATCGACCTGCTCGAACAGCCCGGCGCCAAGGCCTGCGCGCGCAAGGTGGCCGAGCAGTTCGTCCGCTACGACGCCGGCGCCCGGCTGTCGGCGCTGCTGCTCAAGCTGTTGCCCTGGTGACGCGGCGACGGCGGGCGAAAAAAAACGGACCGAGGTCGCCGCCAGGGTCCGCCAAAGTTACACAGCCGCGATATCAGGAGTTGCTCCCGGTTTTGAGTTTCCGGCGGCTGCCCATTGCCAGGCCGGCGAAGCCCAGGCCCATGATGGCCAGGGTGCCCGGTTCCGGCACCGCCGCGACGGCGAACGACTGCGACGAATCGACCTTCAGGAACGGCACCGTGGTGGGCGTGGCGCCGTCCCACATCATCGTCGGCGAGAAGAACGAGGGCACGTTGGTGGTGCCGGTGATCTTGTCCTGGAAGATGGAACCGGTGACGATGTCCAGGTAGGCCGGGTCGACGTAGTCGATCATGAAGCGCGAATCGAACGAGCCGGTGCCGACCGCGCCGCTGGCGGTGAAGCTGGCGTCGTTGAACACCAGGTGGCCCGACAGGATGATGATGCCGTCGCCGTCGGTGTCGCCGGGCGAGGTGCCGCAGCCGGCCGAGGTCGAACCGGTGCCGTAGCAGCGCACGGTGCCGGTGCCGTTGCCCGGCACGGCGCGGCTGCTGCCGGCGCCGGGGGTGATCTGGTCGAAGTAGATGGCCAGGTTTTGCACGCCGGCGCGCAGCGGATCGACGTCCATCGCGGCCGACTGCGATGGCGGCAAGGTGAAGTGGGCGGTGGTCGGCGTCTGGAAGTCGACCAGCTCCTGGAAGCGCACCACCTTGCTGATTTCGAAGGTGGTGTTCAAGCCGGCGGGCGTGACGATGGCCGGCACGTTGCTGTTCGACATGGTGCCGATGACCATCTGCGAACGCAGCTCGGTCAGGTACGGCGCGCCGGCGCCGGGGCCGACCGTGATGCCGGGGATGAAGCCGGTGGCCAGGCCGGTGTCGGTGACGTTGGTCCACAGGTCGGCGTAGGTGGTGTAGCTGCCGCTGCCGGTGACGTCGAGGCCCACGGTGGGGCCGGCGCTGGCGCTGAGCGGCGCGGCCAGGGCGGTGGCGATCGCGGCGGCGGCCAGTGCGGGTTTGAGGATGTTCATGGGTGTGCTCCCTGGAGTTGGCGGACCCCGGAAATCGGGATCGTATGGGCTCTACAGCAAAACCCTTGCCAAGCAAGGTGAACCGTGAGAAATCAAGCACTTGCGCAACGCCGGCGCGACGCTTGGGCAACTATTGTAAAAAAAGCCGTCAATAAAAAAAACGGACCGCGAGCATGGCGCCGGGTCCGTTGAAAAAGGCCGGGGAGGCTGCCGTCGTTGCAACGGCGAACGGCCGCTCAGCAAGGCGCGTTGAGCTTACGGCGCTTGCTCAGCGCCAGGCCGGCCAGGCCCAGGCCGATGATGGCCACGGTGCCCGGTTCCGGCACGGCGAAGGATTGCGAGGAGTCCACTTTCAGGAACGGCACGGTGGTGGGCGTGGCGCCGTCCCACATCGAGGTCGGTGTAAAGAATGACGGCACGTTGGTGGTGCCGGTGAATTTATCGATGAACACCGAACCGGTGACGATGTCCAGGTAGGCCGGGTCGACATAGTCGATGACGAAGCGGGTGTCGAACGAACCGGTGCCGACGGCGCCGCTGGCGGTGAAGCTGGCGACGTTGAAGACCAGGTGGCCCGACAGGATCATGATGCCGTCGCCGTCCGGGTCGCCCGCGCCGCCGCCGCAACCGTTGGCGGCGCCGCCGGTCACGCCGGTGCCGTAGCAGCGCACCGTGTCGACGCCGTTGCCGGGCACGGCCTGGCTGGGGCCGCCGGGGGTGATCTGGTCGAAGAACACCGCGAAGTTCTGCACCCCGGCGCGGGTGGGGTCGACGTCCATCGCCGCCGACTGGCTCGGCGCCAGCCCGAACGTGGCGGTGGTGGCGTTTTGCGACGTGACCAGTTCCTCGAAGCGCACCACCTTGGTCAGCTCGAAGCTGGTGTTGAGGCCGGGCGGGGTGACGATGGCGCCGAGATTGCTGTTGCTCATGGTGCCGATGACGGTCTGCGTGTGCAGCTCGGTCACGTACGGCGCGATGCCGCCGGGGCCGACGATGGCGCCGGGCACGAAGCCGGTGACCACGGCGGTGTCGGTGATGTTGGTCCACAGGTCGGCGTAGGTGGTGTAGGTGCCGGTGCCGGTGGGATCGAGGCCGACCACGGGGGCGGCGAGCGCGCCCAGCGGCGCGGCCAGCGCGGCGGCGAGGAGGGCGGCGGCGGGTTTGTAATAGTTCATAGCTGTTCCCCAAGAAATAGAAGACCCTGGAAATCAAGGTCGCTCCACGTCTTCAGCAAAACCCCTGCCAGCCGCGGCGAAGCCTGTGGATTCAAGGGCTTGCGTCGCGATGCGTGTTGCGGATCGAACAGTGCGTAAAAAATACCGGCACTTGCTTGATCTGGTTCATTGCCCTAGCCCAGCTCGTTTGCCTTTAGTGTCGGGGCCGCTTTGAGTTTGCGCGCCGGAATGCCGCCCCAGATTTCGCCGGCGCCGATCTGGGTATCCTTGGTGACCACCGCGCCGGCCGAGACGATGGCGTGGTCGCCGATGCGCACGCCGGCCATCACCACCGCCTTGGCGCCGATGGTGACGCCGTCGCCGATGACGACCGCTTTCAGTTCCAGCCGGCAGCCTTCGATCACGTGCGCGAACACCACCGCGTCGTGGCCGATGATGGTGTTGCTGCCGATCCGCGTGAGCGGCGGGTCGAGCAGGGCGCCGGCGCTGTAGGTGTTGGCGCCCAGCCTGGCGCCGAGCGCCAGGTAGATCAGCCGCACGATCGGCACCGGGATGAAATGCGTGCGGATCAGCGAATTGAACAGCAGCAGGTAGAACAGGATGTTGACGTTGGCGGCCAGCTCGTGGCGCGAGTGCTCGGCCACCTCGCCCTCGCGCAGCGGCACGGCCGACAGGAAGCCGCGGTACACGGCGAACGCCGCCAGATAGGTCAGCAGCACGGCCGCCAGCAGCAGCGCCACGCCGCGGAAATCGCCCAGCGGCAGGCCGCCCAGCAGCAGCGCGGTGGCGCCGACGCCCAGCGCCAGGATCAAGCCCAGCAAGGCGAGGAAGACGGCGATCTGCAACGGTTTGATGGCGCGCATCAGCCGCCCTCCGCCGGCGGGCCGACCAGCAGTTCGTTGAGCGGCCTGCGGATCGAGCGCGCCGCCGCCGCCGCGCCGGCGCCGATGCGGCCCATGAACACGGCGGTCTCCCACACTTGCCGGCCGACCAGCCGCTCGCCCTGTTGCGCCAGCTCGGCCGCGCGCTGCTGCATGCCCGGCGTGCCGGAAAACACGCGGCCGTCGCGCACGTAGCGGCAAAAGATCAGCGGCGTCAGCTCCGGCTGCAATTGCAGGCCCTGCGCGGTGGCCGTCAGCCAGAAGCGCTGCATGGCGCGGCCGGCCGCCACGTAGTCGTCGATGCGCTGCGGGCGGCGCTGCGCCGTCAGCACGAAGTGAGCGGCGCAGGCCAGGCCCGGGATCAGGTCCATCTGCAGGCGCGGCGCCACCGTGCCGGCCAGCCAGGTGTTGAAGAATTCCACGCGGCGCCAGTCGCGCATGATCCAGCGCATCAGCTTGGCGGTCAGCGGGTCCACGCCCAGCGCCTGGTCGGGCATGCGGTCGGCGCTGTAGCGGGCGTTCCATTCGATCACGGCCTGGTGCACCTGGTGCGCCTCCGGCATCGTCAGCCGCAGCTTGGCGTTGCGGTACATCAAGCGCGCCGCCGCCACGCGCTGGCGGCCCTCGAGCCACGTGACGCCGAAGCCCGGCGGCAGGCTGGCCGTCAGCGCGCTCTTCTCGCCCGGCGTCAGCGGGCGCCGGCTCAGCGGCCGGCGCTGCACGCTGCGCGCCAGGATGGCGTCGGCCAGCGGATCGCCCGCGCGCCGCGGCGCCGGCACGAAGTCGACGAGGAACGTCGGGCGCGCGTCGGGCGCCTCCGGTCGCCGCGCGATTTGCGCCGCCAGCCCGAAGCGGCTGGCGGCGATGGCCATGGTTTCCAGCAGCGCGCCCAGCGAGAGCTGGCTGGGGTGGCCGTCGAGGTCGTAGACGCAGTGGTCGCGCGTGTCGTGGCCGTGCACGACCAGGCGGCGCGGGTCGAGGATCTGGAAGCGCCACGGCTGGGTGTTGTCGCCGCTGGGCGCCCAGCGCGCCAGTTCGAGGATCTGTTCCAGCGTGGAATCCAGATGTTGTTCCATCTTGCTCATGATGCATCTCCGGGACGGCGCCGCTTGGCCAAGGAGTTTAGACAGATGAGCTAAATCAAAAGTTCCGTGAAAATTCCGCGCCGGGCGAAAAAAAAGCCGGTTCAACCGAACCGGCCTTCTCGCTAGCAGCAACCGCCGCGCTTGCCGGCGCCGCCGTAGCGCGCCTCCTGGCGCTCGCGGAAGAACTCCTCGTACGTCATCATCGGTTCGCCGGGATGGGTGGCTTCCCGATGGCTGACATACGTGTCGTAGTCGGGCAGGCCCATCATCAGGCGCATGCTTTGCCCGAGATAGCGGCCCGCCTTGGCGATGTCGCCCAACATCATTGCACCTTGGGCGCCAGCACCATCGGGCTTTCCATGGCGGTCGGCTTGCTGCTGGCGCGCGCCAGCATCACGGTGCGGATGCCGAACACCAGCACGCTGAGCACGACGATGACGAAGAAGCCGGCCAGCGACGCGTCCAGGTAATCGTTGAACACGATCTGGTGCATCTGCGCCACCGACTTGGCCGGCGCCAGCAGCTTGCCCTCGTCGAGCGCGCCCTGGTATTTGGCGGCGTGCGCCAGGAAACCGATTTTCGGATTGGCGTCGAAGATCTTTTGCCACCCGGCCGTCAACGTGCACAGCAGCAGCCAGATGGTCGGCACGATGGTGACCCAGGCGAACTTGCCGCGCTTCATCTTGAACAGCACGCAAGTGCCCAGCATCAGCGCGATCGCCGCCAGCATCTGGTTGGCGATGCCGAACAGCGGCCACAGGGTGTTGATGCCGCCCAGCGGATCGACCACGCCCTGGTACAGGAAGTAGCCCCAGGCCGCCACGCACAGCGCGGTCGCGGTCAGGTTGGCGAACACGTTCTCGGTCTTTTTCATCGACGGCACGAAGGCGCCGAGCAAATCCTGCAGCATGAAGCGGCCGGCGCGGGTGCCGGCGTCGACGGCGGTGAGGATGAACAGCGCCTCGAACAGGATGGCGAAGTGGTACCAGAACGCCATCATCGCCTGGCCGCCGATGACGTTCGACAGGATGTGGGCCATGCCGACGGCCAGCGTCGGGGCGCCGCCGGCGCGCGAGATGATGCTGTGCTCGCCGACATCCTTGGCGGTCTGGGTCAGCATTTCGGGCGTCACATAAAAGCCCCACTGCGAGATCGCCGCAGCGGCGGACTCGGCGGTGGTGCCGATCAGCGCGGCCGGCGAGTTCATGGCGAAGTAGATGCCCGGCTCGATGGTCGAGGCGGCCACCAGCGCCATGATGGCGACGAACGATTCCATCAGCATGGCGCCGTAGCCGATGAAGCGGGCGTGGCTTTCATTCTCGATCATCTTGGGCGTGGTGCCCGACGAGATCAGCGCGTGGAAGCCGGACACGGCGCCGCAGGCGATGGTGATGAACAGGAACGGGAACATCGAGCCGGACCAGACCGGGCCGGTGCCGTCGATGAATTGCGTGAACGCCGGCATTTTCAGGTACGGGGCGACGAACAGGATGCCCAGCGCCAGGCCGACGATGGTGCCGATCTTGAGGAAGGTCGACAGGTAGTCGCGCGGCGCCAGCAGCAGCCACACCGGCAGCACCGAGGCGACGAAGCCGTAGCCGATCAGCATCCAGGTCAGCTCGGTGCCGGTGAAGTTGAACATCGGCGCCAGCGCCGGATTTTCCTGCACGTACTGGCCGCCGAAGATGGCCGCCATCAGCAGCACGAAGCCGATGATCGACACCTCGCCGATGCGGCCGACGCGGATGTAGCGCGAATACACGCCCATGAACAGCGCGATCGGGATCGTCATCATGACGGTGAAGCTGCCCCACGGCGAGCCGGTCAGCGCCTTGACCACGATCAGTGCCAGCACCGCCAGGATGATGACCATGATCATGAAGGTGCCCAACAGCGCGATCATGCCGGGGATCTGGCCCAGTTCGGACTTGATCAGGTCGCCCAGCGAGCGGCCGTCGCGGCGCATCGAGATGAACAGCACGATGAAGTCCTGCACGGCGCCGGCGAACACCACGCCGGCCAGGATCCACAGCATGCCGGGCAGATAGCCCATCTGCGCGGCCAGCACCGGCCCGACCAGCGGACCGGCGCCGGCGATGGCGGCGAAGTGGTGGCCGAACAGCACGTATTTATTGGTCGGCACATAGTCGAGGCCGTCGTTCAGCTTGGCGGCCGGCGTCATGCGCCGGTCGTCGAGCCCCAGCACCTTGTCGGCGATGTACAGGCTGTAATAGCGGTAGGCGATCAGGTAGACGCACACGGCGGCGATGACGATCCAGATCGCGCTGACGGACTCGCCGCGCTTGAGCGCCACCACGCCCAGCGCGGCGGCGCCGCACAGGGCCAGCGCCGCCCAGCCGAGCTTGCTGGCCAGGGTCTGGGGTGTACTAGTGGGTAAAGATTTCATGCTTCCTCCAAGGAGATTCCGAATTTCGTCTGGTGCTGCCTTGGCCTTGTCAATCCGGCATCGTGGCAGCTTATGGCGAGTATTCACGAAGCTGATAATCGGCGCAAGCGCAGCACTACGCAGGCGCGCTAGGTAGTACTACGTACGACCGGGCGCGCGCGGGGGCGTAGAATCGCGGAAATTGGATATTCGGATGGGCGGTGTTTCATGAAGTTGCGGCAAAAAGTCATATTCCTGGCCATCACGCCGCTGATCCTGGCGCTGTGCGCGATCGCGCTGGCGGTGCGGCACCAGTCCGTGCTGCTGGCCCAGCAGCAGCGCGAGACCATCCAGCAAGCGTATCTCAGCAGCAAAGAGGCCGAGCTCAAGCATTACGTCGCGCTGGCCTCGCATTCGATCTCGCACCTGTACCATTCCGGCCGCAACGACCCGGCCACGCTGGAGGAGGCCAAGCGCATCCTGTCGTCGCTGAGCTACGGCGACGACGGTTATTTCTTTTTGTACGATATGAGCGGCAACACCCTGATGCATCCGCGCCAGCCCGAGCTGGTGGGCAAGAACCTGTTCGAGCTGCGCGACGCGCTGGGCCGGCCGACGATCCAGAACCTGCTGCAGCGCGCCCGCGCCGGTGGCGGCTTGGAGCGCTACATGTGGATCAAGCCGTCGACGCGCAAGCCGGTCGCCAAGCTCGGCTATGTGATCGCGATGCCGAACTGGGGCTGGATGATGGGCACCGGCATCTATCTGGACGACGTCGACCGCGCGCTGGCCAAGATCGACATCCAGCAATCGGGCAACATCCACAACACGATGCTGTGGATCGCCGCCATCGCCATCGCCGCCTCGGTGACGGTGGCCAGCACCGGGCTGGCGCTCAATATCAGCGAATTCCGCGTCGCCGACGCCAAGCTCAAGGTGCTGGCGCAGCGGGTGGTCGAATCGCAGGAGCAGGAGCGGGCGCGGCTGTCGCGCGACTTGCACGACGGTATCAGCCAGTGGCTGGTGTCGATCAAGTTGCAGATCGAGGCCGGGATGATCCGGCTGTCGTCGGACAAAGCGGAGCAGCGCCAGGCCGCGCACGCGGTGTTCGAGCACGCCGCCGGGCAGTTGAGCAATGTGATGGGCGAGGTGCGCCGCATCTCGCACAACCTGCGCCCGGCCATCCTCGACGACCTGGGGCTGGCGGCGGCGCTGCACCACCTGGGCCAGGAATACACGCTCAGCAGCGGCACGCCGGTGCGCTTCGAGGCCAGCGGCATCACCGACGGGCTGGCCGACGTCGCCAACACGGTGCTGTTCCGCATCGCCCAGGAGGCGTTGACCAACATCGAGCGCCACGCCGCCGCCAGCGCCATCGAGATCGGCCTGACCGGCGACGGCAAGGGCGTCAACCTGCGCATCAGCGACGACGGCGTCGGCTTCGACGCCGAGGGCATCGCGCTGCATCCGAAGCACGGCATCGGCCTGCGCAACATGATGGAGCGGATGGACGCCATCGGCGGCCGCTTCGAGATCGTCTCGTCGTCGGACGGCACCGTGCTGAGCGCCTACGCCGCCAACAATAGCTGAACAACGCCGGCGCAACGGCTAATATGAACCACCGCCGCCGAATTTTTTAAAGTACCGGGAAGACGCACGCCATGAGCTCAACAATCAAAATCCTGCTGGTCGACGACCACCCCCTGGTGCGCGACGGCCTGCGCGCGCGGCTGGAGGCGATGGCGCAGTTCGAGGTCGTGGCCGAGGCCGGCGGCGCGGCCGAGGCGCTGGAGCAGGCGGGCCAGTGCGCGGTCGACCTGGTGCTGATGGATATCAATATGCGCGGCACCAACGGCATCGAGGCGACCGCCCAGTTCAAGCAGGCGTTCCCCCGCATCGCGGTGCTGATCCTGTCGATGCACGACAAGCTCGAGTACGTCTCGCAGGCGATCCAGGCCGGCGCGCGCGGCTACGTGCTCAAGGACGCGCCCGGCAAGGACATCGTCGTCGCCATCGAGACCGTCATGTCCGGCGGCATTTACTACAGCGCCGCGCTGGCGCGCCAGCTGGCGCAGCCGCAAAACCAGGACAACCAGCTGACCTCGCGCGAGCACGAGGTGTTGCGCCACATCGCCAACGGCGAATCGAACAAGCAGATCGCCCGCGCGCTCGACCTGAGCGTGCGCACCGTCGAGACGCACCGGCTCAACATCAAACGCAAGCTGGGCATCGAAGGACAGGCCGAATTGATCCGTTTTGCCGTCCAGCATGCCCAGTGACATAACTTTCACCATGATTCTTTGTTTGGATGCAACAAAATCGAGCCGAACCTCTAATACTGTTGAGCAATTTCTAATATTCCGTGTTTGTCCGGCAATATCTGATATATTCTAACTGCTTAGAAAATTGCAATTGTGTAAAAAGAAAAATGTTTTTGTGTGCAGTCAGTTGTTCCTATACTGGTCATATTTGCAAATTACTCTACTGCCCCATGGTATTTGTTTGCCCCGTCATAGTTGAACGATCGCTGCGCGCACCACCCTCGATGAGAAATTGATGCCCGCGCCCGATACTAGCCCGTTCCCCCTCGTGGAATTCCAAGCGGTGTCCAACGCTCGCAACGAGTGGGTGGCGCTGACTTTCGAATTGTCCGCCGACACGGGCGACGCTTTCCAGTCCACGCTCACCCTGTTCAGAACGCCCGACGCCTTTGCCGCGCTGGCGCCGCTCGATTGCATCGTGCCGGTGCCCGATCCGGCGGCGCTGGAACTGTCGCAGCTGTCGAGCCTGCCGCCGGCCCGCGTGATGCTGCGCGTGCCGGCCGCACGCTGCGCCGAGGTGCCGGTGCAAAAGAAACTCGCCACCATCGCCGAGGCCGGCTACCGCATCATGATCGAAGGCGTCAGCGCCGGCTCGGCCGCCACCATGTGCGGCGCCACGTCGCTGATGGTGGACGCCTCGCTCAAGCTGCCGCCGGTGATCGCGCTGATCGGCCAGCCCGGCCCGCACCTGGCCACCAATATGCACAGCGAGCTGCGCATCGCCGAATGCGCGCACGCCGGCTTCCACTGGTTCAGCGGCGACTACGCGCTGCATCCGTCGCAGGAGGGCGCCGGCGACGGCACCTCGCGCAAGCGGCTGCTGGCGCTGCTGGGCATGCTGGCGCGCGACGCCGACTCGCGCGAACTCGAAGTGCTGCTCAAGCAAGACCCGGCGCTGTCCTACCACTTGCTGAAACTGGTCAACTCGGCGGCGTTCGCGCTCAGTTCGCCGATCCACAGCTTCGGCCAGGCGATCAACGTGCTGGGGCGGCGCCAGCTGCAACGCTGGCTGCAATTGCTGCTGTACGCGCGCCAGCAGGACGACGGCCTGGCCAACCCGCTGCTGCCGCTGGCGGCGGTGCGCGCGGCCCACATGGAAGCGCTCAGCAAGTCGCTCGGCTGGGACCGCGACCAGCAGGACATGGCCTTCGTCGCCGGCGTGTTCTCGCTGCTCGACGTGTTGCTGGGCATGTCGATGACGGAAATCGTCGCCGCGCTCAGCCTGGACCTGGATGTCGTCATGGCGCTGCTGGACCGCGGCGGCCCGCTGGGCGAGCTGCTCAGCCTGGTCGAGCACCACGACCGCGACGCGCTCGACAAGGCCGGCATCGGCGCCGACACCTACTGGCAAGCGCAGCTGCAGGCCTACCACTGGGCCATCCAGGTCAGCAGGAATCTCTAAGCCATGGCCGACCATCCCGTCTCCGACTTCCTCAGCCACAGCGCCGCCGTCTGCGACGCTGTGTTGCGACTGCGCGGCAGCGCCATGGCCGAGGAACTGGGACGCATCGTGCGCAGCGTCACCAACAGCCCGCTGGGCGAATACCTGCCGGCCGACGCCGTCTCGCTGCTGGTCGCGCCGCCGGTCGAGGAAATCGTCGCCGCCAACGACGCCGCCGTTCCCAGCCTGACGCAGGACATCTGGTTCGAGGACCGCTATTTCGGCCGCTTCACCGTCTCCGGACGGCTCGGCTACAGCGACGCCGACCGCCAGCACCTGGCCAGCCTCGCCACGCTGGCCGGCAGCGTGCTGCAAGTGCACTCGCTGGCGCAGCGCAGCACCCACGCCTACGTCCAGGTCGAGTCGCAATTGCAGCACCAGGCGCAGATCCTCGACCACATCCACGAATCGGTGGTCACGATGGACATGAACGGCTTCATCCTGAGCTGGAACAAGGGCGCCGAGCGGCTGTTCGGCTACACCTCGGTCGAAGCGGTGGGGCGCAACATCCTGTTCCTGTACGACGACGAAGACATCGACGCCCACGACCCGTTCCTCGAGCAGGGCGGGCGGCTGATGGAAGTGCGGCGCAAGAAAAAATCGGGCGAGGTGTTCTGGGCCAGCCTGTCGCTGTCGCCGCTGTGCGACCTCAACAAGCGATCGATGGGCCTGATCGCCTACCTCACCGACATCACCGAGCGCAAGCTGGCCGAAGAGCGCATCCACCACCTTGCGTACTACGACGCGCTGACCAACCTGCCGAACCGCACGCTGCTGACCAAGCTGGTCGACCAGGCGCTGATGGTGGCGCAGCGCGGCAAGCTGCAAGGCTGCGTGCTGTTCATCGACCTGAACCGCTTCAAGATGATCAACGACACGCTCGGGCGCAAGGTCGGCGACGAATTGCTGTGCGAAGTGGCGCGCCGCTTCCGCACGGTGCTGCGCGACCAGGACCTGGTGGCGCGGCTGGGCGGCGACGAATTCGCCATCGGCCTGTTCGACCTCGGCCAGCACTTCGAAGCGAGCATGATCGCGCAAAAGCTGCTCGCCACGCTCAACAGCCCGATCATGATCGACGGCCACGATTTGCGGGTCGGCGGCAGCATCGGCATCAGCGTCTATCCGCAGGACGGCGACGACGCCGAAACCTTGCTGCGGCTGGCCGACATCGCCATGTACCGCGCCAAGCAGGAGGGCGGCGTCAACGGCGACCACGTCGCCTTCTACAGCCAGGACATGAACCAGGGCATGCAGGAGCGCATGCGCATCGAAACCGGGCTGCGCTACGCGCTCGGCAACGGCGAGCTGCTGCTGCACTACCAGCCAAAATTCTCCATCGACAACGGCAAGATCATCGGCGCCGAAGCGCTGGTGCGCTGGCGCCATCCGCAGCGCGGCCTGGTGCCGCCGGCCGAGTTCATCCCGCTGGCCGAGGCGACCGGGCTGGTGGTGCAGGTGGGCGAATGGGTGCTGGAGGCGGCCTGTGCGCAGGCCAAGCTGTGGAAGGACGCCGGCTTGCCGCCGATCCGGCTGGCGGTCAACGTCTCGGCGCGCGAGTTCACCGCGTCGCTGCCGGGGCGGGTGATGGATACGCTCAACCGCTACGGGCTGGAACCGTCGTGGCTGGAGCTGGAGATCACCGAAAGCACCTTGATGCACAACATCGACCGCGTGATCGGCATCATGGACCGGATCACGGCGCTGGGCGTGACGTTGTCGCTGGACGATTTCGGCACCGGATATTCGAGCCTGTCGTACCTGAAGCGCTTCCCGATCGACACGTTGAAGATCGACCGCTCGTTCACGATCGGCATACCGAGCGACGCCAACGATTGCGCGATCGCCAACACGATCATCAGCATCGCCCAGCAGTTGAAGCACAAGGTGATCGCCGAGGGCGTGGAGACGGTCGAGCAGCTGGCGTTCCTGAAGAATTCCGGCTGCGACGAGGTGCAGGGCTATCTGTTCTCGCAACCGCTGGAGGCGGCGGCCTTCGAGCTGGCGCTGCGCGAGAACTGGACGCCGGGGCGGGCAAGCCGAGCGGCCTGACGACGTCTTCCGCGCGATTACCCATCAACGGGTTGAATTCTGTATAATGCTGCGCCATAGGAAGCGTGGCCGAGTGGTTGAAGGCAGCAGTCTTGAAAACTGCCGACGGTGTGAGCCGTTCGTGAGTTCGAATCTCACCGCTTCCGCCACCGCATATTACTAAGCCCTTGATTTTAAAGGGCTTTTTTCGTTTCTGACGTAGCTGCGAAAAAATAAGCCTTCCGCAGATCCCCGTGTTATCAGACTAGTTGCGGAAACGTTTCCGCAACTAGCATGGTGATAACGGATTCAATGCCTCGCTGAGACTGTAAAATTGCGTTAAAATTAATATGATGAAATAAATATCATCCTCTTTGGGGAGCATCGCATGCCTGAGATAATCCGATAGGGCGACACCACAAGTCACGGCGGCACAGTATTGGAGGGATCGCCGCTTGACCTGTGCATGGGTAAGCCCATCTCATATTTCGGCCACAAGGTGTACTGCCCAAAGTGCAAAGGCACATTTGTGATCGCCGAAGATGTGACCACAACGTCATTCTATGGCCAAGGTGTGGCGGTAGCGGGAATGAAATCCTCGTGCGGCGCCGTTCTTATCGCTTCCCAATTCACTGACACAGTGGAATGGAGTTCAGGCACAAGGCAAGCCGCTGAGCATTCAATTGCGACTGCGGCGGCTGCAGCGCAATTGGCGCCGGGGGCTTTGCCTCCAAGCTCGTCTGGCGCGGCCTCAAAGGCCGCCGAAAGCTATGACAAACAACCCCAGCTTGACGCCAGCGAAATCGATGGCGTTCCGTATTTCGTCGAAACGCAGGACGGACGACGCTTCTCTGGCCGCGCAGCTATGGAAGGCATACTCCCCCGTGTAGAAACTTATAACGAAGAGGAATACACCGTTTATTGGGGCGATGTAGCCTTGGATAAAATGGAAGAGGTCGGCCGATGACAACGGTTCTCAAGCAACACGCGAAGGTCAAGACCAACACCACGAAGGACTCCGTGTGCAAGATCGATGTGCCCGTGGTGCGCTTCGCCGATCTGTGGAAATCTTATCCGAAGAGCTCTCCATATTTGGACCCGAAAACAGGGGCGCCGCCGCCAGGCTACGACAACCAGTGCGCGATTAAAGTTAGTTGGGCGATACAAGGGGTCGGAGTGCAAATGGTCTCGTTCAAACAGGCCGCAGTATCAGTGGATGGAAAAAAGCTTGCGATTCGTGCCGAGGAGCTTGCCGCGTGGCTCAAAAAGCAGCCGTTCTGCGGTTTGCCTAAAGCTCCGGTTGCGGTCACTGGTAAAGACTGGACGAAGAAAATCGCGGGTAGGACCGGTATTTTATTCTTTAAAAATTATTGGCAACGCGACGGTGAGAGAGACCCCTCGGGCGATCACATTGATCTCTGGAATGGTTCACGATTGACTTCAACCGGCTTTCTAGGCTCGCTTGAGACGTTCGCACGCTTTACTATGGGAATTCAAAGTTTGCCGAGGCTATACTCCGACCTTGGCGGCTCATCGGAGATCCTCTTTTGGGAAATAAAATGATGCGGATTCTGGCCGCCATCGCTGCCGGCTTGACGGGTTTTTTGGTGACATGGCTCAGCCTCCGCTTGACTCAAGAAATCCATTGGCCAGGAGCGCCGGCACCGACAAGTGGCTGCTTTGCGATAAGCGACTGTCCTCATCACTGGTGGACACTGCCCACATTCTTTCTCGTTTTATTTGGGCCCGCGATACTGTACATGATGGTTGCTCAAGTGGGAATGGCCAAGCGTTGGCCTCGGCGTTATTGGATAAGAGTTTTCTCAGCTATGGCAGTGGTTACGGTGCTGGTCTATATTGCCTACCATGCGGTCCTAAAATATTTAGGCTGAGCATCGTAAGGCTTTGTTGCGAAAATAAATTAAGAGCGGCCAGCCATGCACCCGCCAAGGGAACTGCCCCATGGTCCGCGATGGGGCGAAAACCGACCTTAGCCTGGCTCGTTGCGGAGCCAGGCTGGGAATGTTCGGTCTTAGCGCGTAGGTTTGACGGACTGCCCAACGCGGCGATAAACGCGGTCGGTAATGTCCTGCTCGGTGTGTCCCAACAGCGCGCTTGCATCGGCCGCGTCCACGATCTCGCTGGCGGACTTGGCCCGAATGTCGCGGAACTGGAAGAGAGCGATCCGCTCGGCGAGGACGTGCTGCTCCTCCTTCTTGCATGTCTCGATAGCCGCTTTGCGGGCGGTGTCGAAACGAAGGCGCAGATTCCACTTGTTGAGCTGCTGGCCGTCCGGTAGCGATACCAGGTACGACCCGCGTTTGCGACCTGGGCGTGCCTGAATGCGCTCGATGACGCTGGCCAGCTCCGATTTGATCTCGCCCTGGTACAGCATGATGCGCAACAGCTTCCCTGTCTTCGCTTGGCGGACAAGTAGGGCGTTGTTGCTGATGTCCGGGTCGGCCATCTTCAGCACGTCCGCCGGCCGCTGGCCAGTCAGATAGTTCAAGTCCATTGCGTCTTGAAGCTCGACGCTCGCATGGCGATAGACCGCGTCCCAAACCGCTTTGTCCGCGTAGAAGTCGCGCGGCTTCTCCTTGTTCTTGCGGATGCCTCGGCAAGGGTTCTCATTGGTCGTATAGCCCCATTCCCGCGCCATGTTGAAGATGTGAGACAGCAGCGTCACCTCTCGGTTTGCGCGTACCTTGGCGGTGCGGGCGTCGCGGTAGCTGGCGATGTGCTGCGGCGTCAGCGCGTCAATCGGCGCGTTGGCAAACGCCAGGCGCAACTGTTTGATCGAGCCGTTGTTCTCTCGCTGAGTGTTAACGCCTTTCATCGGCAGAATGTCCTTGATATAGCGGTCGAAGACGAAGCGCATCGGCGTCGCTTCTGTGGGTATCGGCTTGCACTCCAGCTGCGCCCACTTACGTTTCGCTTCGTTGAGATCGGTGCCTAGCGGGAACTCCTTACGCTTGCCTTCCTCGTCGCGGCCGCTTGTCAACGGCGATTGAAAACTGATACAGATTTCGTCGTGCCAGCGATTTAAAACTGATACACCGCCGTCGCCAAACACCGTCCGTGCTCAGCCATTTTCCGCCACCTCGCTCCCACGCATCATGCCGGCCTGGCGCTGATGTTTGAGGCGGTAATTTTCCCCCGCGATCGGCACGATGTGTGCGTGGTGCAGCAGCCGGTCGAGCAGCGCCGCCGTCAGCGTTGTATCCTGCGCGAAGGTCATGTCCCATTGACCGAACGGCAGGTTGCTCGTGACGATCAGGCTACTGCGCTCGTACAGCGCCGCGATGACCTGGAAGAACAAGTTCGCTTGCTCCCGGGTCATCGGCAGATAGCCGATCTCGTCGATGAACAGCAGCCGGTACGCCTCGATCGCCCGGTCCATCACCGCCTTCAAATTGTTCTGCGTATGGGCGGTCGTCAAGCTCAGCATCAGATCGGCCGCCGTCGTGAAGCGCGTCTTGATGCCGGCCTGCGTGGCCTTGTAGCCCAAGCGCCATGGCCAGATGCGTCTTGCCCACGCCGCTGGGCCCTACCAGCACCACGTTCTCGTGTCGTTCCACGAAGCCAAGGCCTGCCAGCTCATCGATCTGGCTGCGTTTGACGCCTTTGGCGAAGTCGTAGTTGAACTCGTCCAAAGTCTTCACCACCGGGAAGCCCGCCAGCCGGGTCATCGTGCTTTGCTTCCTGGCGTTGCGCCCGGCGGCCTCCTCCCGCAACAATCCTTCCAAAAAGTCACTGTAGGCCATGTCCTGCTTGGCCGCCTTCTGGCTTGCGGCGCCGTAGCCTTGCGCCACGAAGGGCAACTTCAGGCTTTCGCACAACGCCGCGATCCGCTCATGCTGCAGGTTCATGCCGCCACTCCTTCCGCTACCCGTCCCAGCAACGCGTCGTACACCTGCAAGGGATGCTGCAACGGCGACGGCTGCGCGATCCTGCTCACCACGGCCGCCGGCCGTGGCGGCGCCACCGGCGCCGCTGTTGGCTGCGGCCTGGCCGCGGCGATGTTGGCGCGCCATGGCGGCGGCAGCGGTTGAAGATGCGGCGCCTCCCGTTTGAGCACCGCCGCCGGCGCTTCCTTGATCGTGCCGTGGATACGCGCATTGGCGACATCGCGCAGCCAGTGCGCCACCTCGACGTTGGCCGTGACCACATCGAGGCGCTGTCCGCTCTGCGCCAGCCGGCTCGCCAGCGGCACATAAAACGACCGGCGCAGGTAGCCGTTGAAGCGCTCGACCTTGCCCTTGGTCTTGGCCCGGTACGGCTGGCACAGCTTGATCACGAAACCGCTGTGCCTGGCGTAGTCGAGGAACCCGGCGTGGTAACGGTGCTCGCCGTCGCCATAGGCGTCGCGTTCAAGCACGACCGTTTTCATGTTGTCGTACAGGACCCGCCTGGTCACGCCACCGAACGCCGCGAAGGCCCGCTCGTGGCACGCGATGAGCGTCTCCACCTTCATGTTGCTGACGAACTCCACGTAGCTGGCACGGCTGAAACCGAGCGTGGCGCAGAAGGCGTGCAGCGGCGCGCCGCCTTTGCGGAACTCGACCCAATCCACCTGCAACTGCTCGCCCATCGCCGTCTCGAAGCGCACCACCGGCTCGGCCGCCGGCGCTGGCCGCAACGTCCTCATAAAGGCGCGCAACTGGCTCATGCCGCCCTGGTAGCCACGTCGACGATCTCCCGATGCAGCACCGTGGCGGGAATCACGTCGGGATGCGCGGCCTGCTGGCGCCCACGCAAATACTGCTCGAACGGCGCCAGCTTCGTCGGGCGTTTGTGCTTGCGCTCGTACTTCGGCACCGTCTCCAGTGCCAGGTGCCGCCGCACCGTATTGACCGCGCAACCCACCTCGGCGGCGATCTGCCGTAGGCTTAACCCATGCTTCTTCAGTAATTGAATTTCCACGTACACCTCTTTGGGTTTCAAGGCCGCTCCGCAAAGCGACCATCTTCTCAAACTTGTGTATCAGTTTTCAATCGCTGCCTGTATCAGTTTACAACCGCTGCTGACACTGGTCGAGCCGGCCACCTGTAGATCGCGCAATATAACTCGGTAAAGCTCCCGGACGAGGTATCTCTTCAGGCAGCGATGTATTTCCTTGTTGGACATGCCTTCAGTGGTCCGCCTTTCAACATAAGCACGCGTTCTCGGTTCACTTCGCATCCGGACCATCGCGATGGTCCACAAGGCATTGTTGCCTTGTCGATCGCCACCGCGATTTAGTCTATGCCGTATCGTCTTGCCGGAGGACGCGGGCAGCGGGTTTACTCCGCAAAGTGCCGCTAGTGCCGACTCGCTGCGCAGACGTTCAGGATTATCACCGGCTACGGCAATCAAGATTGCTGCGGTCTGCGGTCCCACACCGAACTGCTGACGAAGGCTTGGCGCAAATTGACTCGTCAACTTATCAAGCGTGTTGTCGAGTTCTTTGAGTTCATCCGCCAGCGTCAGCCAGCGCTTCGCCAGCAGGCGCAGCGTCGTGGTCAATGCCATGAGTACAGTCGTCGTGCCTAACTGTTCAAGATCAGCGCACGCCGCGACGCATTTCTCAGCCTTGGTTTTCCAAAGACGTTCACGGATTTCCTGCGGTGCACTAACCAGGATGGCTCGCAACTGATTGATCGCTTGTGTTTTTGCCTTTATGGCACTTCGCCTGGCAACTGAAACAGTGCGCATAGCCTCTGCTCCTCCTGACTGGGACTTTGGAATTGCTGTCGCCTCGCCGGCAAGCACCGCGCGCGCAGCGTTCTCCGCGTCCGTGGGATCCGACTTTCCTCTTAAACGGCGCTTACTCCGGTTAGGCCGGTTGACTTCGAGAACCTCAATTCCTTGCTCGCGTAAAACGCGAGCAAGGCCAGCGCCATAGGTCCCAGTGCCCTCAACGCCGGCACGTCGAATACAACCCAGTGAGCGTGCCCATTCGACTAGTTCCAGATGGCCACGTGCGCTGGTTTCTGCCGCAAATGTTCCAAGAAACTTGCCTGTGTGACTGATGACTGCGCCGACGTTGACCTCCAAGTGCGTGTCGACTCCAAGAACAACTTCGTTTTGTAGTTGATCGTCCATTTGCGCTCCGAAAGAATGGTAGGCGCATCACCAACCCCACTTCCCGGACAGGACACTCACGGTGCAGGACAAAGCTCCTATTAGGTCACAGGCAACGGGCCCGGCAACGCTCGGGGAACGCTCTGCCAAATCGACAGGTCAACGCAAAGGCACAGAACCAATCCCAGCACGGGTCAGATTTGATAGGCGTTCGCTGCTCATCATAGACTGAGTGTCCCAGCAGTTACCGCGACGGCTCATGCTGCAAACGATGCCGTGGGATTCGAGTAGCCGCTGAAAATTCTCGCTCGTGTATTGCGCTCCCTGGTCTGAATGATGCAGCACGGCACGAGGACGGCCGCGACGGAAAATAGCCATCATCAGTGCATCCATGACGAGCTGCGCCGTCATCGTCGGTTGCATCGACCGGCCCACCACACGCCGTGAGTACAGGTCGAGGACGACAGCAACGAATAGCCAGCCTTCGCCGGTCCACACGTAGGTAAAGTCTGCTGCCCATTTCTGGTTCGGCCCTGTCGCTTCAAATTGCCGGTCCAGCAGATTCGGCGCAATGGCATGGACAGGGGAATCAAGCTGTCCTGGTGCTCGACGCCGCTTGTGACGTGCCTTAATGCCAGCAGCGCTCATTAACCGTGCCACACGGTTCTCGCTACAGGTGAAACCAGCGTCGATAAGGTCTCGCACTACGCGCGGTGAACCATATGTGCCATCGCTGGCTTCGTGACTATCCTTGATTGCCTTGAGGAGCTCGGCATTCTCGCGCTCGTGAGCGCTCGCCGGCCGCCCAAGCCAATCGTAAAAGCCGCTGCTCGATACGCCGAGTAGCCGGCACATCGCTCGCGTCGGCCAGATGGTTCGATATTTGGCGATGAAGCCGTACTTCACTTGAGGTCGGCTGCGAAGTAGCCGAGCGCCTTCCTAAGAAACTCATCTCTATATCGGTGACTCCTCTGGCTGCAGCGAGTATCCAAACTGTGCAGCGCGCCGGTGCAGCTGTTTGATGACGCGTTCTCGATATTGCTGTTCGTAGTGATCCGCCCCGGGATCACGGTAGTCCATTCCGTAACGCATGGCGTTGTAAAACAGGACTGCGATCTTGCGCGCAGTAGCTGTGACGGCCTTTGCATTGCCGATCCGGCCGGCGAGGCGGCGGTAGAAGGCACCGAGCGCGGTGTTGCTTCGCCCGACCGTCACCGCCGCGAGCCTGAGCGCGACGGTAAGTCGGCTGCTCGTTTTACGCGTGTGCGCCGACAGCACCTTCCCGCCGCTGATTTTGCAGCCGGGAGAAAGTGTCAGCCAAGAGGTGAAGTGTTTGGCGGTTCGCCAACGACTTAGATCTGTCCCGCATTCGCCGATCAGGCGCAGTGCCAGGAACGGACCGACGCCATGGATTTGTGTCAGGTCTGTGCCAGCGAGTTGGTACATGGCCAGGCGCACATTGAAGTTTGGATCGCTAGGCATTTTGCTGCGGTGCTTTGCCTTTGGGAGCGGGGCATCCGGCATCGGGCGTTCGATATTGAGTCCCGCGACGGCTTTTTCGATCTCGGCATCGCACTCGTCGATGCATTGCTGATAGAAGTCGTACAGCGCAAGTGACTGACGCAACGCGAACAAATGTTCCGGCTGATAGTTTCCGACCAGTGCGCCGCGAATTGTTTCGATACCCTCCTTGCACCGGACATCGCGCATCGCGGCGAGTTTGTCTGGGTCGCGTTCGCCGGCGACGATGGCCCGGATGATGCGCATGCCTGTCACGCCAGTGATGGTCGCGATCACATGGTGCAATTGGATATTCATGTAGGTCAGCGCCTTCTGCATGTGCTGGATGTGCGCGGCGGCATAATCCGTATGTTTTTCGCGGGCGCGCAGGTAGGCTCGTAGCTCGGCGATGTCACGGTCTGGTCGAAAGCTTGCACGCAACAGGCAGCATGCGTGCAGCCGCTGCAGCCATTGAGCGTCGTTGACATCGCTCTTCCTGCCAGGGACGGCGCGCGCTTCCCGGGCGTTGGCGAAAATGACTTCGAGGCCGTGGGACTCCAACACTTCGAAGGCCGCAACCCAATAGACGCCTGTCGATTCCATCACGACAGTCTTGGTTCCGGTCGCAATGAGCCAGTCCGCCATGCGCTCCAAATCGGCGGTGAATGCTTGGAACGTCTGGACCGGCTCATCGCACAAGTCGGGACTGACGGCAGCGACATGAAATCGCGAACCGATATCGATGCCGGCCGCGTATGGGTGAATGATCGGGAGCCCCGTGGGCTTCGATCTCGTTCGTTCTTTGGGCATGATCCCCTCCTGGTTTTTTAAGCGCAGGACGGGGACTCGGATTTGATCAATTTCCTAAACGGGGTCGTCCGAGGACGCCACCCCAGATGAGTCCGCAGCTTCCCCTGGGCCAGGTTTTTTGACGGGGTCTATGCCTCCAAGAAGCTAACGGCCACTGACTCTGCGTGCCACCAGTGTACTCGTCCAGAGTTTCTATTCATAAGGGCCACGGGCAACCGTGTGGGGCGGTTTTTTAGTATGTCGCGCTCCATCTTGACCTTCGCAAGCTCGCGCCGCATACGCTCGTACTCTTGGGCCGAGACTTTCTCGCGCCCGACTGCAACCTCTGCATCGACGTTGGCGTCTCTGCACCACCGTCCCAGCAAATTGGCGCCAATGCCGAGGTCACGGGCAATCGCCGCCTTGCTCGCACCAGGCCGGCCTACCAGCTTGACTGCTTCGCACTTAAACTCTTCTGAAAATACTCGTCTTTCACGTGCCATTTAATACCTCCGATAGGAACATCATACCTATCGAAAGTGTCCGTCCTGGTGGGGGAAGGCCATCGGCATGACGAAAAAGAAGTGAAAGCGGCTGTTAATCATAAACATACTAAACTTGGTTTGGAACTTGAGCCATAGAACAATTCCGCATCTAGCACCGATCTTAATCAGGTAAATTTTATGCAATTCCATGAAAAACGTAGGCAGCAATTCTTAAATGAAACGGCTTTTGCAAAAACGACGAATTTTTTTATCATTACTGCGCACGCGGAACTGTCACGCGAACTAGGCGATCCAAGTAATGATGCACTGGGCCGCAGTCTTGTGTCAGCAGCGATCGCCGATTATACAGTTACAAATTATTTATTGCGCTACACCGCAGGCGAATCATTGGATTGGTTGCGGGATAACCTTACCGAAGTTATAAAGGTTCATGAGCAATCAACTAAATATGTTAGGGAATATCAGCATGACTCGGCGTTTCCGCCTTTGCGCTTTGCCGAAATAGATGACTATGAGCGCGCAATGCAACTCATTGGCCTTTGCTATCTGCTACATCGTCGTGACCTATTACCACGACTGGCGGCAATGCTAGACGGCGCATTTGCCGGCAAAGATACGCTCTATGAGGACTTGTTTGCCTATGAACTCAAGGATCGTTACGAAGTCGACGAGTGGTACCACGACGCGCCCTATCGCGACATCATCAATAGCTTTTATCGCGACACGCCAGAGGAGAGCATTCGGGACATCGAGAACTATTTGAAGGCTTGGTACAAGTCTATGAAAAAAGCGCCATGGCACGACAGTCACTTGAGCATGAACGCAGAAGGTTGCGGCGCGTATTTTGGCTATTGGGCGATTGAAGCCGCTGCGGCTGCCTATCTTTTGGAGCTGGACGATCACAGTTTTCGAGACCATATCGTGTATCCAAAAGATCTGGTGGACTACGCCAGAAAGTTCGACAAACAAGCCCCACCTATGTCCACAGGGCCAGAAGAACTGCGTGTCGAAGGGGGCAACCCTTGCCCCCAGGCGGGTTACTGGTTTACCCCTGCCATCACCGACAGTCTTCGTCATTTCGAGAAAGGCGAGATGGTAATCCCCCCAGCAAATGATCGCGTTTAAAAGTAGAATTTTCTAAACTCAGATTTTTTGAAAGTTCTGCATGAAGACGTCCCGTTTTACCGAT
>NZ_FODC01000023.1:3567-5288 GCF_900110275.1 Duganella sp. CF517 | reverse complement strand
GCCGGTAAAACGGCAAAAGTAACAGAGATTAAACTGAAGAGTTTGATCCTGGCTCAGATTGAACGCTGGCGGCATGCCTTACACATGCAAGTCGAACGGCAGCGCGGGGCAACCTGGCGGCGAGTGGCGAACGGGTGAGTAATATATCGGAACGTACCCTGGAGTGGGGGATAACGTAGCGAAAGTTACGCTAATACCGCATACGATCTAAGGATGAAAGTGGGGGATCGCAAGACCTCATGCTCCTGGAGCGGCCGATATCTGATTAGCTAGTTGGTAGGGTAAAAGCCTACCAAGGCATCGATCAGTAGCTGGTCTGAGAGGACGACCAGCCACACTGGAACTGAGACACGGTCCAGACTCCTACGGGAGGCAGCAGTGGGGAATTTTGGACAATGGGCGCAAGCCTGATCCAGCAATGCCGCGTGAGTGAAGAAGGCCTTCGGGTTGTAAAGCTCTTTTGTCAGGGAAGAAACGGGTCTTTCTAATACAGAGATCTAATGACGGTACCTGAAGAATAAGCACCGGCTAACTACGTGCCAGCAGCCGCGGTAATACGTAGGGTGCAAGCGTTAATCGGAATTACTGGGCGTAAAGCGTGCGCAGGCGGTTTTGTAAGTCTGTTGTGAAATCCCCGGGCTCAACCTGGGAATGGCAATGGAGACTGCAAGGCTAGAGTTTGGCAGAGGGGGGTAGAATTCCACGTGTAGCAGTGAAATGCGTAGATATGTGGAGGAACACCGATGGCGAAGGCAGCCCCCTGGGTCAAAACTGACGCTCATGCACGAAAGCGTGGGGAGCAAACAGGATTAGATACCCTGGTAGTCCACGCCCTAAACGATGTCTACTAGTTGTCGGGTCTTAATTGACTTGGTAACGCAGCTAACGCGTGAAGTAGACCGCCTGGGGAGTACGGTCGCAAGATTAAAACTCAAAGGAATTGACGGGGACCCGCACAAGCGGTGGATGATGTGGATTAATTCGATGCAACGCGAAAAACCTTACCTACCCTTGACATGGATGGAATCCCGGAGAGATTTGGGAGTGCTCGAAAGAGAACCATCACACAGGTGCTGCATGGCTGTCGTCAGCTCGTGTCGTGAGATGTTGGGTTAAGTCCCGCAACGAGCGCAACCCTTGTCATTAGTTGCTACGAAAGGGCACTCTAATGAGACTGCCGGTGACAAACCGGAGGAAGGTGGGGATGACGTCAAGTCCTCATGGCCCTTATGGGTAGGGCTTCACACGTCATACAATGGTACATACAGAGCGCCGCCAACCCGCGAGGGGGAGCTAATCGCAGAAAGTGTATCGTAGTCCGGATTGTAGTCTGCAACTCGACTGCATGAAGTTGGAATCGCTAGTAATCGCGGATCAGCATGTCGCGGTGAATACGTTCCCGGGTCTTGTACACACCGCCCGTCACACCATGGGAGCGGGTTTTACCAGAAGTAGGTAGCTTAACCGTAAGGAGGGCGCTTACCACGGTAGGATTCGTGACTGGGGTGAAGTCGTAACAAGGTAGCCGTATCGGAAGGTGCGGCTGGATCACCTCCTTTCTAGAGTGGCACGAATCATGTAAATGATTCACTCATCAAGCGTTCACACTTATCGACTGTCAATATAAAGAACAGCATTTGGGGCTGTAGCTCAGCTGGTTAGAGCACCGTGTTGATAACGCGGGGGTCGTTGGTTCGAGTCCAACCAGCCCTACCAGTTTT
>NZ_FODC01000023.1:0-3164 GCF_900110275.1 Duganella sp. CF517 | reverse complement strand
CAAGGGGCTAACGTTATAGGGACAAGTGAATAAGTGCACATGGTGGATGCCTTGGCGATTACAGGCGATGAAGGACGTAGTAGCTTGCGATAAGCTGCGGGGAGCTAGCAAACAAGCTTTGATCCGCAGATTTCCGAATGGGGAAACCCGGCCTTTTAGGTCATTGCATACTGAATACATAGGTATGCAAAGCGAACGCGGCGAACTGAAACATCTAAGTAGCTGCAGGAAAATAAATCAACCGAGATTCCCAAAGTAGTGGCGAGCGAAATGGGAAGAGCCTGCACGTTTTAGCATGACGCATAACAGAATCCTCTGGAAATAGGAGCCATAGCGGGTGATAGCCCCGTATGTGAAATGCGATGTGTGGAACTAAGCGTGCGACAAGTAGGGCGGGACACGAGAAATCCTGTCTGAATATGGGGGGACCATCCTCCAAGGCTAAATACTCGTAATCGACCGATAGTGAACCAGTACCGTGAGGGAAAGGCGAAAAGAACCCCGGGAGGGGAGTGAAATAGATCCTGAAACCGTGTGCATACAAACAGTAGGAGCGGACTTGTTCCGTGACTGCGTACCTTTTGTATAATGGGTCAGCGACTTACATTCAGTGGCAAGGTTAACCATATAGGGAAGCCGTAGAGAAATCGAGTCCGAACAGGGCGATAGTCGCTGGGTGTAGACCCGAAACCAAGTGATCTACTCATGGCCAGGATGAAGGTGCGGTAACACGCACTGGAGGTCCGAACCCACTAATGTTGAAAAATTAGGGGATGAGCTGTGGGTAGGGGTGAAAGGCTAAACAAACTTGGAAATAGCTGGTTCTCTCCGAAAACTATTTAGGTAGTGCCTCAAGTATCACCATCGGGGGTAGAGCACTGTTATGGCTAGGGGGTCATCGCGACTTACCAAACCATTGCAAACTCCGAATACCGATGAGTGCGAGCTTGGGAGACAGACGTCGGGTGCTAACGTCCGGCGTCAAGAGGGAAACAACCCAGACCGCCAGCTAAGGTCCCAAAGATTGGCTAAGTGGAAAACGAAGTGGGAAGGCTAAAACAGTCAGGATGTTGGCTTAGAAGCAGCCATCATTTAAAGAAAGCGTAATAGCTCACTGATCGAGTCGTCCTGCGCGGAAGATGTAACGGGGCTAAGCCAGTCACCGAAGCTGCGGATATGCGTAAGCATATGGTAGGAGAGCGTTCTGTAAGCCTGCGAAGGTGTCTTGTAAAGGATGCTGGAGGTATCAGAAGTGCGAATGCTGACATGAGTAGCGATAATGGGGGTGAAAAGCCCCCACGCCGTAAGCCCAAGGTTTCCTGTTCAACGTTCATCGGAGCAGGGTGAGTCGGCCCCTAAGGCGAGGCAGAGATGCGTAGCTGATGGGAAGCAGGTTAATATTCCTGCACCGTCGTATGATGCGATGGGGGGACGGATCGCGGAAGGTTGTCCAACTGTTGGAATAGTTGGTTGCTGCTTCATAGAAGGCGCTTAGGCAAATCCGGGCGCGTAATTCAAGGGAGTGGGACGAGAAACTTAGGTTTCGAAGCAATCGGAAGTGGTTCCAAGAAAAGCCTCTAAGCTTCAGTCATACGAGACCGTACCGCAAACCGACACAGGTGGGCGAGATGAGTATTCTAAGGCGCTTGAGAGAACTCGGGAGAAGGAACTCGGCAAATTGGTACCGTAACTTCGGGAAAAGGTACGCCCTTGTAGCTTGGCTGATTTACTTCAGTAGGGCGAACGGGTTGCAATAAACTGGTGGCTGCGACTGTTTAATAAAAACACAGCACTCTGCAAACACGAAAGTGGACGTATAGGGTGTGACGCCTGCCCGGTGCTGGAAGATTAAATGATGGGGTGCAAGCTCTTGATTGAAGTCCCAGTAAACGGCGGCCGTAACTATAACGGTCCTAAGGTAGCGAAATTCCTTGTCGGGTAAGTTCCGACCTGCACGAATGGCGTAACGATGGCCACACTGTCTCCTCCCGAGACTCAGCGAAGTTGAAGTGTTTGTGATGATGCAATCTACCCGCGGCTAGACGGAAAGACCCCATGAACCTTTACTGTAGCTTTGCATTGGACTTTGAATCAATCTGTGTAGGATAGGTGGGAGGCTTTGAAGCGGGGACGCCAGTTCTCGTGGAGCCAACCTTGAAATACCACCCTGGTTCATTTGAGGTTCTAACCTTGGCCCGTTATCCGGGTCGGGGACAGTGCATGGTAGGCAGTTTGACTGGGGCGGTCTCCTCCTAAAGTGTAACGGAGGAGTTCGAAGGTACGCTAGGTACGGTCGGACATCGTGCTAATAGTGCAATGGCATAAGCGTGCTTAACTGCGAGACTGACAAGTCGAGCAGGTACGAAAGTAGGACATAGTGATCCGGTGGTTCTGTATGGAAGGGCCATCGCTCAACGGATAAAAGGTACTCTGGGGATAACAGGCTGATTCCTCCCAAGAGTTCATATCGACGGGGGAGTTTGGCACCTCGATGTCGGCTCATCACATCCTGGGGCTGTAGCCGGTCCCAAGGGTATGGCTGTTCGCCATTTAAAGTGGTACGTGAGCTGGGTTTAAAACGTCGTGAGACAGTTTGGTCCCTATCTGCCGTGGGCGTTGGAAATTTGAAGGGGGCTGCTCCTAGTACGAGAGGACCGGAGTGGACAGACCTCTGGTGTACCGGTTGTCACGCCAGTGGCATTGCCGGGTAGCTAAGTCTGGAAGAGATAACCGCTGAAAGCATCTAAGCGGGAAACTTGCCTTAAGATGAGATTTCCCAGAGCCTTGAGCTCTTTGAAGGGTCGTTCGAGACCAGGACGTTGATAGGTCAGGTGTGGAAGTGCAGTAATGCATTAAGCTAACTGATACTAATTGCCCGTACGGCTTGTCCCTATAACCTTAGCAGGTTATGGTGAATAAGAAGTGCGTTGAGGCGTTCGTTGATACACAACTTCATTACCCAGTATCGAGATACTGATTACTTACTACTTCCAGATTAGAGCGCCGTTGCCCAACCGGGAACGACCGCTCAGACAAGTCAATGCCTGATGACCATAGCAAGTTGGTCCCACCCCTTCCCATCCCGAACAGGACCGTGAAACAACTCTGCGCCGATGATAGTGCTGCAACCAGTGTGAAAGTAGGTTATCGTCAGGCTAGTTATA
>NZ_FODC01000024.1 GCF_900110275.1 Duganella sp. CF517 | reverse complement strand
AGGTCCGCCTCGGTGATCCGGCGGTAGGTGACGTGCACCGTCGTTTCCGTGATGCCGTACATGTTGATCAACTGTGGCTGCCGGTCGCCCCACTGCGCCATCCACGGTTTCAAACGCTGCGGATCGAGCGCCTCGCCGCCGAAGATGACCGCGCGCAGCGCCAGGCGCTCGTCGTAGATGCCCGGGACGTGCATCAACTGGCCGAACGCCGACGGGGTCTGATTCAGCACCGTCACCTTGTGGCGGCGCAGGAGTTGCAGGAAGTCTTCCGGCGAGCGGCTGATCCAGAACGGCACGATGACCAATTGGCCGCCGGTGCACAGCGCGCCGAAAATCTCCCAGACCGAGAAATCGAAGGCATACGAGTGGAACATCGTCCAGACGTCATCGACGCCGAACTTGAACCACGCGTCGGTGCCCTGGAGCAGACGCGTGACGTTGCGGTGGCTCAGTTGCACGCCCTTCGGCCGGCCGGTGGAGCCGGAGGTGTAGATCACATAGGCCAGGTTCTCGGCGTGAACGGCCACTTGCGGGTCGTGCTCCGACTCGCCGGACAGGTCCAGCGTGTCCAGTTCCAGCACCCGCAGGCCTTCGGCGACAGGCAGGCTGTCCCTGACCGCGCTTTGCGTCAGCAACAGTTCGATGCCGCTGTCCCGCATCATGTAAGCCAGCCGGTCGGCCGGATATTCAGGGTCCAGCGGCACGTAGGCGCCGCCGGCCTTCAGGATCGCCAGCAGGCCGACCATCATCCCGATAGAGCGTTCGACGGCAATGCCGACCTTGACGTCGGGTCCCACACCTAGCTCGATCAGGCGGTGGGCCAAGCGGTTGGCGCGCAGGTTCAGTTCTTCGTAGCTCAGCGACTCGTCGCCGTAAATCAGCGCCGTGGCCTCCGGATTGGCCAGCGCCTGACGCTCGATCAGCCGGTGCAGCGTTCCCTGCGCCGGGTAGCGCGCCTTACGCCCACCCCAGACATGAAGCTCTTCACGCTCGGCCGGATCGAGTATTCCCACCGTTTCGACCGCCTGCGAAGGTCGATCGGACATCGCTCGCAATACCGTGACGTAGTGCTGCGCCATGCGCTCGATGGCATCCGCTTCGAACAGTTCCTTCGCGTAGCTGAAGGTCACGCGGACCTGCCCGTCCTCGCCTTCGATCGTATCGATCGTCAACTCGAACTGCGCCCCCTGCTCACCCAGCGCGTGCCCCTGAAGCACGAGTCCCGGCATTTGTCCCAGGGCCTGTGTCGCCTGTCGCTGGTGGTTCAGCAGTACCTGGAACAAGGGATTGGCGCCCAACTGGCGCTCGGGCTGCAGCGCCTCGACCAACTGCTCGAATGGCAGGTCCTGATTGGTTTGGGCGCCCAGCGTCGCCTCCCGGGCCTCGACCAATACCTGCGACAGGTTTTTCCACCCTTCGATACGGCCACGCAGCACTTGCGTGTTGACGAAGAATCCGACCAATCCCTCTGTCTCCAGCCTGTGACGATTGGCATTTGGCACCCCGACACGAATATCCGTCTGTCCCGTGTAACGGGACAGCAGCACCTGCACACCGGCCAGCAACGCCATGAACAGCGTCGCGCCTTGCGCTTGCACGCGCAGTTTCAGACCGCTGGTCAGCTCCGGCGGCAATGCGAAGGCATGCTTCGCCGCCCGATAGACTCCATCCACTTTGCGCGGGTGGCTGGTTGGCAGTTGGAGCACTGGATGATCATCTCCCAGATGCTCCTTCCAATAGGCCAGCTGGCGCTCTTTTTCACCTGCTTCCAGCCAGTCGCGCTGCCATGCCGCGAAGTCGGCATACTGCACCGGCAGCGCCGGCAGCTGGCCGACGCCACCGTCGACGTGAGCGCGATACAACTCCACGAACTCCTCGATGATGATCCCCATCGACCAGCCGTCCGAGACAATGTGATGCATCACCACGACAAGCACGTGCCGCTGGGCCGCCTCGCGGATCAGGCCCACACGCAGCAGCGGTCCGCGTTCGAGATCGAACGGCGTCTGGTGCACGCGCGCCGTTTCGGCATCGACCCGGTCCTTCAATTCGTCCGGCGCCATGCCGGTCAGGTCGATCAGTTCGAGATGCGCCCCACTGGCCGATTGAATCAGTTGATTCACCTGACCGTTGGCGTCCGCACGGAACAGCGTACGCAAGGATTCATGGCGCGCCACCAGCGCGTCGAACGCGGACTTGAGGGCGTCGACATCCAGCGCGCCATCCAGCGTCAACGCGCCACTGATATGGTAAGCCGTGCTTTCAGGCGCCAGCTTCCACAGGAACCACTGACGCACCTGCGCATAGGACGCGGTCATCGGACCCGCGCGATTCGCCTCGGGCAGCACCGGAATCGTCTCGGTCGCCGCGCCCTGTCCCAGGCTGGTTTGCACCAGGCCGGCCAGCGTCTGGTTCTGGAAGAATTGTCGCGGTGTCAGCGCCAGACCGTTGGCCTGGGCACGCGAAATCACCTTGAGGCAGAGGATGGAATCGCCACCCAGTTCAAAGAAATTGTCATGGCGTCCTACCCGCCGAACGCCCAGCACCCCGGCCCAGATGGCGGCCAGCGCTTCCTCCATTGCCCCTTGCGGCGCCTCGTATTCGCCACTGCTTTCATATTCGGGCTCCGGCAGCGCCTTGCGGTCCACCTTGCCGTTGGAGTTCAGCGGCAGGCCGTCGAGCACCATGATCGCCGACGGCACCATATAGTCCGGCAGCGCCTGGCCGAG
>NZ_FODC01000026.1 GCF_900110275.1 Duganella sp. CF517 | reverse complement strand
ACGGCGCTGCTGTTCGGCGACGAATCGCTGACCTACATGGCGCTGAACCAGCGCGCCAACCGGCTGGCGCACCGCCTGATCAAGCTCGGTGTCGGTCCAGACGTCAAGGTCGGCATCGCCGTCGAGCGCTCGCTGGAGATGGTGGTCGGCCTGCTGGCGATCCTCAAGGCCGGCGGCGCCTATGTGCCGCTCGACCCTGAGTACCCGGTCGACCGCCTGGCCTACATGATCGAGGACAGCGGCATCGCGCTGCTGCTGACGCAAAGCGCCGTCAAGGACGCCTTGCCGCCGGCAGGCGCATTGCCCGTGCTGGACCTGAATACGCTGGACCTGGACATGGAATCCGATCGCAATCCAGCGGTGCCGCTGCACGGCGAGCATCTGGCCTACGTGATCTACACCTCCGGTTCCACCGGCCGCCCCAAAGGCGCCGCGATCCGCCACCGCGCGCTGGCCAGCTGCATGACCTGGATGCAGCAGACATACGCGCTGACGGCGGCCGACACGGTGCTGCACAAGGCGCCGTTCAGCTTTGACGTCTCGGCATGGGAGATCTTCTGGCCGCTGACGACCGGCGTGCGGCTGGTGCTGGCCGATCCCGGCGACCAGCGCGATCCGGAACGGATCATCGAGCTGATTCGCCGCCATCAGGTCACCACCCTCAATTTCGTGCCGGCGATGCTGCAAGCCTTCCTCGCGCACGAGGGCATCGAGGCGCAAACGCGCCTGCGCTACGTCATTTGCGGCGGAGAGGCGATGCCGGCGGCCACGCAGGGCGAGGCGCTGCGGCGTCTGGCCGGCGTCAGCCTGCAAAACCTGTACGGTCCGACCGAGACCACGATCCACGTCACACAGTGGACCTGCCGCGACGACGGCGAGCCGCTGGTGCCGATCGGCCGTCCGATCGCCGACACGCGGGCCTATGTGCTCGATGGCGCATTGGGCGCCGTGCCGCAGGGCGTGGCGGGCGAGTTGTACATCGGCGGCGAACTGCTGGCGCGCGGCTATCTGGGCCGCGCCGGCTTGAGCGCCGAGCGTTTCGTAGCCGATCCGTTCGGGCGCGATGGCGAACGGCTGTACCGCACCGGCGATTTGGTGCGCTGGAACGCGGAGGGCCAGATCGAATACCTGGGCCGGATCGACCATCAGGTCAAGATTCGCGGCCTGCGCATCGAGTTGGGCGAGGTGGAGGCCCAACTGCTGGCGCAACCGGAGGTGCGCGAGGCGGTGGTGGTGGCGCACGAAGGTCCCGCCGGCACCCGGCTGGCCGGTTACGTTTCGGCGCACGCCGGGCACACGGTGGAGGCGGGGGTGCTGCGCGAGCGGCTCGGCCAGGCGCTGCCGGACTATATGGTGCCGTCGGCGATCATGGTGCTCGACGGCCTGCCGCTGAACTCCAACGGCAAGGTGGACCGCAAGGC
>NZ_FODC01000027.1 GCF_900110275.1 Duganella sp. CF517 | reverse complement strand
AGGTCCGCCTCGGTGATCCGGCGGTAGGTGACGTGCACCGTCGTTTCCGTGATGCCGTACATGTTGATCAACTGCGGCTCTTGATCGCCCCAATGGGCCATCCACGGTTTCAAACGCTGCGGATCTAGCGCCTCGCCGCCGAAAATGACCGCGCGCAGCGACAGGCGCTCGTCGTAGATGCCCGGGACGTGCATCAACTGGCCGAACGCCGACGGGGTCTGATTCAGCACCGTCACCTTGTGGCGGCGCAGCAGTTGCAGGAAGTCTTCCGGCGAGCGACTGATCCAGAACGGCACGATCACCAATTGGCCACCGGTGCACAGCGCGCCGAAAATCTCCCACACCGAGAAATCGAAGGCGTAGGAATGGAACATGGTCCAGACATCATCGACGCCGAACTTGAACCACTCGTCCGTGCCCTGAAGCAGACGGGTGACATTTCGGTGCGATAGTTGCGCGCCCTTGGGCCGACCGGTCGAGCCGGAGGTGTAGATCACGTAGGCCAGGTTCTCGGCGTGAACGGCTACTTGCGGGTTGTGCTCCGCCGCGCCGGACAGATCCAGCGTGTCCAGTTCCAGCACCCGCAGGCCTTCGGCGACAGGCAGGCTGTCCCTGACCGCGCTTTGCGTCAACAGCAGTTCGATGCCGCTGTCGCACATCATGTAGGCCAGCCGGTCGGCCGGATATTCGGGGTCCAGCGGAACGTAGGCGCCGCCGGCCTTCAGGATCGCCAGCAGGCCAACCATCATCCCGATCGAGCGTTCGACCGCGATGCCGACCTTGACGTCCGGCCGTATTCCCCGTTCGATGAGATAATGCGCGAGCAGGTTGGCGCGCAGATTCAGTTCCGCGTAGCTCAGTAACTCGTCGCCGTAAATCAGCGCCGTCGCCGCCGGATTGGCCTGCGCCTGACGCTCGATGAGCTGGTGCAGTGTTTCCAGCGCAGGATAGCGCAAGGTGTTTCCGCCCCACTGCTGGAGCAGTTCGCGCTCCTTCTTCGTCAACAACTGCAGCTCACCCATGGAGCGCTCCGGTGCCCTCTCCAACGCCTCCACAATGCCTTCGACAGCCGCTTGCATGTAATTGCACAATCGCGCCACGCCGACCGAGCGCACCGTCTGGCCTACCAGATGGAAGTCACGACCCAAGTCATCGACCCACATCCCGACCGGGAAGTTGGTCCGTTCCTCGCCGCCGAGCGTCTGCATGCCTTCCCAGGCGATGCCGCTGTCGGCCTGGCCGGTGGCGCCGTGGCGGTAATTCAACAGCGACGAGAACAGTGGCGTACCGCCAGGCAGCCCGCTGCAACGCTGTGCCAGCGACAGACTGGCGTGTTCGTGCGCCAGCAGGCCGGTCAAACCGGCGTGCGTCTCGCGCAGGCTTTCCAGCACGCCGCGCGCGCCCAGTTT
>NZ_FODC01000028.1 GCF_900110275.1 Duganella sp. CF517 | reverse complement strand
AGCGCCGTCAGCGCCAGCGTGCCGACCAACCAGGCGGTCGGCGGCGCCAATGCGCCCATGCTGGAAAGCTACGACACCCCCGGCCAGTATTTCTTCTCCGACGGCGGGCAGGCGCAACGCTACGCCTTGTTGCAAATGGAAGCGAACGAAGCGCGCCGCCACCTGTGGGATGCGCGCTCGACGGTGCGCACCTTGCGCCCCGGCACCCGATTCACGTTGACGCAAGGCCCGCTGGCGGCCGGCGACACCGAGCCGGCGTATGTGGTGCTGCGCGTGGTCAGCGTGGGCGTCAACAACCTGCCAACGCCGGCCAAACAGGGCCTGGAGGAGCTGTTCGGCCCGATCCCGGAATTGCTGGAGGAATCGCTGCGCGCGCAGCCGGAGAACTTTGCCGCCGTCATCGCGCAGGCCGCCGACAGCGGCTACGCCAACCACTTCGAAGCGATCGCGGCCGATACTCCATGGCGCCCCGTCGTCGGCGAGAACGGCTTGCGCCACCATCCGAAACCGACCGCGCACGGCAGCCAGAGCGCGATCGTCGTCGGGGTCGACGGCAGCAGCAGCCCCAACGGCGCAGACGAGATCTACTGCGACAAGCTGGGCCGCGTGCGCATCCGCTTCCACTGGCAGCAGGACGCCAGCGCCACCTGCTGGGTGCGCGTGGCGCAACGCTCGGCCGGCGGCGGCATGGGCAGCCAGTTCCTGCCGCGCATCGGGCAGGAAGTGCTGGTGCAATTCCTCGAAAACGATATCGACCGGCCGATCATCGTCGGCGCCTTGTACAACGGCCAAGGGGAGGGCGGACAAGCGCCCACGCCGGGTGGCAAGAGCGAGCGTGACAGCGACACCGCCGTGTTCAAGGCGGCGCACGACCACGGCGTATCCGGGCAGGGCAACGTCGCCGGCGGCAACAGTCCGCTGTGGCATGGCGCCGCCGCCGATACGGCCGGCCATCGCAACAGCGCCGCGCAATGGGGCGTGCGCAGCAAGGAATTCGGCGGCGCGGGCTACAACCAGCTGCTGTTTGACGACACCGACAACCAGGGTCGCATCCAGCTCAAGAGCAGCCACGCGGCCAGCGAATTGAATCTCGGCCACCTGATCCACGCGGCCGACAACTATCGCGGCAGCCTGCGCGGCACCGGCGCCGAACTGCGCACCGATGGCTACGGCGCGGTGCGGGCCGGGGCCGGCTTGCTGGTGTCGAGCTACA
>NZ_FODC01000029.1 GCF_900110275.1 Duganella sp. CF517 | reverse complement strand
GTCTCCGCCCGCCACGGCAGGCAACCACTCGATGGCCAGCTCCGCATGGCGCACAACCACCTGCACCGGCTCCGCCAGGCCTTCCCACAACACCGCCGTCCGCAGGATGTCGTGACGCGCGATCACCTGGTTGAAACTGGCGATGAAGCGCTCCAGCCTTTCGCGGCTGTCGAAGCCCAGCAGCTGCTGGGTGACATAGGCGTCGCCCTCGCCTTGCAGCATGTGGTGGAACAAAATCCCCTCCTGCAGGGGAGCCAGCGGATAGATATCCTGGATATTGGCGGCGCCGCCCGGCACCGCCGCCTCGATGCGCGCGATCTGTTCGACGTCGAGGTCGATCAGGGTTAGCATCTCCGGCGTGATCGCGTCGCAATCCGCAGGGATCAGATTAGACGGCACCACCACATCGCGCCGGTCCTCGTCTCGGGCGACCGATTGCGCGAAGGCCGCCAGCACCGGTTGTTGGAACAGCGTGCGCACCTGCACCGCCATGCCGCGCGCGCGCATGCGCTCCAAGACGCTCAACGCCAGCAGCGAGTGGCCTCCCAGCTCAAAGAAGTTGTCGTGACGTCCGACCCGCTCGATGCCCAGAATATCGGCCCAGATGGCGGCCAGCGCCACTTCCGTGTCCCCCTGCGGTGCCTCGTACTGGCCGGCGCTTTCAAAACCCGGCTCCGGCAGCGCCTTGCGATCAACCTTGCCATTGGCGTTGATCGGCAGCGCATCCATCACCACGATGGCCGACGGCACCATGTAGTCGGGCAGCGTTTCGCCCAGTTTCTCGCGCAGCTCGGCCGCGACCAGTGTTTGTCCGGCCTGCGCCGAGACGTAACCCACCAGGCGCGCGCCGGCCGGACCATCCAGGGCTAGCACCACCGCCTCGCGCACGTCCGCCTGTGCCAGCAATTGCGCCTCGATCTCTCCCAGCTCGATGCGGAAGCCACGGATCTTGACCTGGTGGTCGATACGGCCCAGGTATTCCAGCTGGCCGTCCTGATTCCAGCGAACCAGGTCGCCGGTGCGGTACAACCGCTCGCCATCGGCGCCGAACGGATCGGCGATGAAGCGCTCCGCGCTCAGGCCGGGGCGGCCGAGATAACCGCGCGCCAGACCGTCGCCGGCCAC
>NZ_FODC01000030.1 GCF_900110275.1 Duganella sp. CF517 | reverse complement strand
GGTAATCCCCCCAGCAAATGATCGCGTTTAAAAGTAGAATTTTCTAAACTCAGATTTTTTGAAAGTTCTGCATGAAGACGTCCCGTTTTACCGATAGCCAGATCATCGCCATCCTCAAGCAAGCCGAGGGCGGCTCGCCGGTTCCTGAGCTGTGCCGCGAGCACGGCATCAGCAATGCCACGTTCTACAAGTGGCGCTCCAAGTTCGGCGGCATGGATGCCTCGCTGATGGCCCGCATGAAGGAGCTGGAAGATGAAAATCGTCGCCTGAAAAAGATGTATGCCGAGGAGCGTCTGAAGGCCGAGATCGTTGCGGAGGCCTTGGCAAAAAAGTGGTGAAGCCATCTCGCCGACGTGAGATGGCGCGCCACTATGTTGAGGCAGGCCGCATGAGCATCAAGGTCGCTTGCCTGGCTTTTGGCATCAGCCAAACCTGCTATCGCTACGAAGCCAAGCTGAACGCGGAGAACGAAATCATTGCCGATTGGTTGGTGCGCCTGACCACTAGCGAGCGTAACTGGGGCTTCGGACTGTGCTTCTTGTACCTGCGCAACGTGAAGTCGTTCGGCTGGAACCATAAGCGCGTATACCGGATCTACCGAGAACTGGAATTGAACCTGCGGATCAAGCCGCGGCATCGCCTGGTGCGGGAAAAACCGCTGCCGCTGGCCGTGCCCACGCAGATCAACCAGACCTGGTCGATGGACTTCATGCACGACCAACTTGCTGATGGCCGAAGCATCCGTTTGTTCAACGTGATCGACGACTACAACCGCGAAGGACTCGGGATCGAGGTCGACTTCTCGCTGCCTTCTGAACGGGTGATCCGGTCGCTCGACAGGATCATCGAATGGCGAGGCAAGCCACTGGTCATTCGTTGCGATAACGGCCCAGAGTACATCAGCGCCGTGACGCTGGCCTGGGCCGCCAGGCGCGGCATCCGCATTGACTTCATCCAGCCCGGACAGCCGCAGCAGAACGCCTATGTCGAGCGCTATAACCGCACGGTGCGCTACGATTGGCTAGCCCATCACTTGTTCGACACGCTCGATGAGATACAAGATTTTGCAACCCGATGGCTATGTACTTACAATCACGACCGGCCGAACA